>JAOYTL010000052.1 GCA_025846845.1 Alloboseaceae bacterium BT-24-1 | reverse complement strand
AGGCCTGGTCGCAAGCGCGAGCTCGTCGGCTTGGTCTGTGGTGAGTGGCAGGTGTCGATCCGGCGGGCCTGTGCGGTCCTGGAGTTCGACACCTCGAGCTACCACTACAAATCGTGCCGGCCCGACCAGGCCCCCTTGGCAGCCCGGATCAAGGCGATCTGCGAGACCCGCGTCCGCTATGGCTATCGTCGTGTCGACGTGCTGCTGCGGCGCGAGGGCTGGCATGTCAATCAGAAGCGGATTCGAAGGATCTACAATGAGTTAGGCTTGCAGCTCAGAAACAAGACGCCCAAGCGTCGGGTCAAGGCGAAGCTGCGCGAGGATCGTGCGCCGGCGACGCGGCCGAACGATGTCTGGGCGATGGACTTCGTCCATGACCAGCTCGCCACGGGCCGCAAGATTCGGGTTCTGACGGTGGTCGACACCTTCTCGCGCTTCTCGCCGGCCGTCGATCCGCGCTTCAGCTATCGGGCCGAGAATGTCGTCGCCACGCTGGAAAGGGTCTGCGCGAA
>JAOYTL010000051.1 GCA_025846845.1 Alloboseaceae bacterium BT-24-1 | reverse complement strand
TAGAGCACGCTGATTTTTAGCGGAATCGGGATTCGCAAATCAGTCGGATCGTGATTCAAGATCTCTGCCGGGACAGGCGGCCGGCAGAGATGACGCGACCTTATTCTGAAGATCTGCGCGAGCGTGCTCTGGCGCGGTTCGATGCTGGAGAAAGCATCCGCTCGATCGGTGCGGCGCTGAGGATCAGCCCGTCCTGCGTCTCGAAGTGGCGCAAGCTGAAGGCGCAGACGGGTTCGCTCGATCACGGCAAGATCGGCGGGCACAAGAAGCCGCGTCTGTCTGGCGAGGTGGCTGACTGGCTGCGCGAGCGCTGCCGTTCGGGTCGTTACACGACGCGCGGGCTGACCGCGGAGCTCATGGCGCGCGGGATCAAGAGCGACCGGCGCACGGTGTGGGTGTTCCTGCATGCCGAAGGGCTGAGCTTCAAAAAAAACCGTGCTGCCGGCCGAGCAGACCCGGCCTGACATCGCCCGCAGGCGCGAGCGCTGGAAGGCGCATCAGGCCCGGATCGACCCGTGCCGCCTCGTCTTCATCGACGAGACCTGGATCAAGACCAATATGGCGCCGCTGCGCGGCTGGGGGCCGAAGGGACAGCGCCTCCAGGCCCGCACGCCTTATGGACACTGGAAGACGCTCACCTTCATCGGCGCGCTCAGGGTCGACCGCGTCGATGCGCCCCTCGTCATCGACGGTCCGATCAATGGCGAACTCTTCGCGCTCTATGCCGAAAAGGTTCTCGCCCCGACGCTCGCCAAAGGCGACATCGTCATCCTCGACAATCTCGGAAGCCACAAAGGCCAGGCCGCCCGCCGCGCGATCCGCCAGGCAGGCGCTCATCTCCTCTTCCTGCCGCCTTACAGCCCCGACCTCAACCCGATCGAACAGCTCTTCGCCAAGCTCAAGCACATGATGCGAAACGCGGAGCCCAGAACCGTCGAAGCCACATGGCGAAAGCTCGGAGACCTCCTCCACCTCGTCTCGCCGACCGAATGCGCCAATTACCTCACAAACGCAGGCTATGCTTCCGTGTAAATGAAGCATGCTCTAG
>JAOYTL010000050.1 GCA_025846845.1 Alloboseaceae bacterium BT-24-1 | reverse complement strand
GGGACCGTTGCGATAAGGCTTGATTTGGGGACAGGGGGCGCTGGAGCGGTGGTCTTGGGTCTCTGGCCTGAGATTTCAGGCGCTTGAGGGCCGTTTTGAGCGGAGTCCTGGCGTGATCAGGCGGACAGGTTTGCAGCGCGTCGCAGATTGAAGGCGATGGCGACGAGCGTGACCTGTGCAGCTGTCTTGGCCAAGCCGAGATAACGGGCGCGGACAAAGCCCATGCGGCGCTTCCAGGTGGCGAAGGTGGTCTCGACCGCGGCGCGCCGGCGCGAGATCAACCGGTTGAGCCGGGTTAGCCTTTGCGGCAGCCGCGGGTGGTGCCGGTTGGGCCGGCGCATGATCCGGGCCTTGACGCCCTTGGCGCGCAACCGCTCGCGCCGCGCCTTGGTATCGTAGGCCATGTCGGCATAGACCGCCTTCTCGTCGCCACGGATCAGGAGGTCGGCCGGCACGGTGTCGTTGACGTTGGCGGGCGTGGTGACGAGCGCCCGGATCAGGCCGGAGCCCTGGTCGACCCCGACATGGGCCTTGTAGCCGAACGTGGCGCCCGGCTTGCCCTGGCGCTTGAGGTAAGCGGCGTCCGGGTCGGGGCTGGCCTCGCCCGGCTTGCGCCGCCCCGCCGCCGCCTCGATCAGCGTCGCATCGAGCAGGGTACCGGCCTTGAGCACCAGCCCGGCCGCCTCGAGCTGGCGGTCGAGCTCGCCGAACAGCCGCTCCAGCAGCCGCTGCGCGATCAGCCCGTTGCGGAAGCGGCACAAGGTCGTGTGGTCGGGGATCTCGTCCTCCAGGCTCAAGCCAACGAAGCGCCCGAAGGCCAGGCTGTCGCCGAGCCGGTATTCGAGATCGGCGTCGGACAGGCCGTACCAGGCCTGCAGCAGCAGCGCCTTGAACAGCACGAGCGGCCGATAGCCCGGCCGCCCGGGCCCGGTCTCGTCGCGCAGCCCGGCGAGCACGCGCTCGATCCCGCCCCAGTCGACCAGTTCCTGAACCCGCGCCAGCGCCGGATGCCGCCCACGGCCCGCCGGAACCGCCGCATCCGAGAAGCCCAGCTGACCCGTCCGCTTCACAGCCATCGCAAATCCCCCCAGCAACAACCAGGGAATCACAGATCAGGCGTTTTGCAACAGCCCC
>JAOYTL010000049.1 GCA_025846845.1 Alloboseaceae bacterium BT-24-1 | reverse complement strand
TGGGTTCCTGTATCTTTGCGTGACCGCTGTCAAAGTGGTTGGCGCGAGCACGGCTCGATGGGTTCCTGATTGTCTGGATCGCAGCTCGGCAAGGGCGTGTTCGCGTCGTTGATTGATCGAACAGTCGCAAGGATGCCGGCTTTGTCCGGCGATCCGCATACAGGTCCGGTCCGCCATGACACTCAGCATCGCCGCCGGCATCGATGCCGGCCAGAAGTATCTCGATGTCGGTTTTGCGCCATCGGGCAAGGGTTTCCGGGTCGCCAACGCCTCTGCAGGGATCGCCCAGATTCTCGCACGTCTCGCCGGGGCCGGAGTGCGCCGCGTCGTCCTGGAGGCGGTCGGGCCCTATGCCCAGCGCCTGATCCAGGCGCTGGCCCTTGCCGGCTTCGAGGTCAGCGTGGTCAACCCACGCCGCATCAAGGCGTTTCGCGACGCCGAAGGCAGGCGCGCCAAGACCGACAGGCTGGACGCCGGTCTGATTGCGCGCTTCGCTCTGGTCATGACGCAAGCCGTCCGCCCCTTGCCATCGGCCGAGCAATCCCGGCTCAAGGCGCTCTCGCTGCGCCGACGCCAGCTCGTCGAGATGATCGCGATGGAGAAGACCCGCCTCAAGCAGGCCAGCGAACCGCTGCTGATCGACAGTCACCGCAAGGCGATCGCCGATCTGTCGGCCGCCTGCGCAAGCATCGAAGCCGAACTCGCCAGCGGCCTGAAGGCCGATCCAGAGCGTGCCGCGACATATGCCACCCTGACCTCGATCCCCGGCATCGGTCCGCGTATCGCCAGCCTGCTCGCCACCGACCTGCCCGAACTCGGCCAGATCGACCGCAAGGCGATCGCCAGCCTGGCGGGCCTGGCTCCCCATGTCAGCCAGTCGGGCAACGCCCCGCCCCGTGCCGCCATCGCCGGCGGACGGCCTTGCGTCAGGGCGGCCCTCTACATGGCCGCCCTCGTCGCCGTCCGTCACGATCCCTGGCGAAAAGCCGAATACGAGGCCATGCGACAGGCCGGAAAGCCCGCCAAGCTCGCCCTCGTCGCCATCGCCAGAAAGCTCATCGTCACCGCAAACGCGCTCGTCAAAAACAAGCGCCCATACCAAAATCAGACCATGAACCCTTGACCGACAAGACAGTCGCCG
>JAOYTL010000048.1 GCA_025846845.1 Alloboseaceae bacterium BT-24-1 | reverse complement strand
CGTTGTGCATGGCGTTGATTCTACTTGTTTCCAAGCACTTGCCGGTGTTTTGGACACGAGACGGGATCGACGCCATGCGGCATCAGAATAGCGTTTTCCATGGGCTTCTGAAGCATGTTCCGTGGGCCTGCTTCGATAAACTGGTGGATGAGCACGGTGCCGACGCGCGGGTGCGGCGGCTGACGACGAAGAGCCAACTCGTGGCGCTGCTGTACGGACAGATGTCGGGCGCGTCTTCGCTGCGAGAGATCGAGACGGCGGTAGCGAGCCATAGCGCCCGGCTCTATCATCTGGGCGCGCGCGAAGTCTCCCGCTCGACGCTGGCCGATGCCAACGCGCAGCGGCCCCATGAGGTGTTTTCGGGGCTTTTTGCAGCGATGGTCGGGCAGATGGGTCGCCGGCTGCGCCGGTCCACGGCCGAGGCGGTCAGGCTGATCGATTCGACCAGCATCAGGCTCTCCGGGCTCGCCTGCAACTGGGCACGGTTCTCCAAAGGCGTCTGCGGCGCCAAGGCCCATATCGTCTACGATCCCGATGCGCAGACGCCGCTCTATCTCGAGGTTACCCCGGCCAGGACCAACGACATCGTCGCAGCGCGCGCCATGCCCATCGAGGCTGGCGCCACCTACGTCTTCGATCTCGGTTATTACGACTTCGCCTGGTGGGCCAGGCTCGACGCCGAAGGCTGCCGGATCGTCACCAGGCTCAAGGCCAACACGCCGCTGACCCTGGCCGAGGAGCGGCGCCTGCCCGAAGGCTCGGCCCTCTCCTACGACCGGGTCGGCCTCCTGCCGGCCCGCCAGGCCGCGTCGCGGAAAAACCCTTTCCCGGACCCAGTGCGCGAGATCGGCGTCCTCCTCGAAGACGGCAAGCTCCTGCGCGTGCTCTCAAACGATCTCGAGGCCAGCGCCGACGAGATCGCCGCACTCTACAAGCGCCGTTGGGCGATCGAGCTGTTCTTCCGATGGGTCAAGCAGACGCTGCGCATCAAGCACTTCCTCGGCCGTTCCGAAAATGCCGTGCGCATCCAGATCGCCGTCGCCTTGATCGCCTATCTCCTGCTCAAGCTCGCCAAGGATGCCGCCGCGACCGTCGACGGCACACTCGCCTTCGCCAGACTCATCCGCGCCAATCTCATGCAGCGACG
>JAOYTL010000047.1 GCA_025846845.1 Alloboseaceae bacterium BT-24-1 | reverse complement strand
GGACTCCGCTCAAAACGGCCCTCAAGCGCCTGAAATCTCAGGCCAGAGACCCAAGACCACCGCTCCAGCGCCCCCTGTCCCCAAATCAAGCCTTATCGCAACGGTCCCGCAAGGGGAGAGGGGATAGCTCGAGCAATCCTCAGGCAGCGCGCTTCTGCACTGCACCGGCCTGCTTCGACCACTGCGTGTACCAGCCGTCGAACAGCTTGAGCTGCGCCTCGACATAGCCGCGCTGGCTCTCGCCGAGCGCGTCGGTCGGGTTGAAGTGCAGGGCGTACTCCGCGTCGCCCTTCAGCACCATCATGTGCTTGAAATAGAGGACGAGCTCCGGCCCCTCGTCGAAGGAGGAGAGCACGGCGAGCGCCGCCTCCAGCTCGAGCGCCAGCCGGCGCGCCTCGACATCGCCCTTCGCCGCCGCCTGGCTCAAGCTGACGAGGTGCAGCACCTCCCTGGGCAGCACGCAGCCGATGCCGGTGATCGCGCCGGTCGCGCCGCAATTGACGAAGCCGTGGAAGACGCAGGTATCGACGCCGATCATCAGCGAGACGTCATCGTCGCGGCTGGTGATGTTTTCCGCGGCATAGCGCATGTCGGCAGCGCCGCCGAACTCCTTGAAGCCGACCAGGTTCGGATGCTCGGCCCGCAGCGCGAAGAACAGGTCGGCGCGGGTGGCGAAGCCGTAATAGGGACTGTTGTAGATCACCGCCGGCAGATCGGGCGCCGCGGCGAGGATCGCCTTGAAGTGGTGGCGCTGCGCCTCGACCACCGAACCGCGCGAAAGCACGCGCGGGATCACCATCAGCCCCTTGGCGCCGATCTTCTGGGCATGGGCGGCATGGGCGACGGCGGAAGCGGTGTTGACCGCGCCGGTGCCGACGATCACCGGCACGCCGGCCTTCACCAGAGCCTCGACGCCTTCCATGCGCTGCGCGTCGGTCAGCAGCGGCCAATCGCCCATCGAGCCGCAATAGACCACGGCCGACATGCCGGCAGCGATCAACTCCTTGCCCTTGCGCACCAGCGCCTCGAAATCGGGGCTGCGGTCATCCTTGCAGGGGGTCATCAGCGCCGGCATGCAGCCGGAAAAGATCTGGGCCTTCATCACGCGCTCCTCGGGCTGGCGGTTCTGCGGCGGCGTGTCCAGCCACCTCGATCGACAATCATAATACTCTTTGTATTTTATTTGTCGACAAGAAATTTTGACGCGCGAAAGCCCGTCATTCCGGGCCTGCCCGTAGGGCCGAGCTCGGCGACTGTCTTGTCGGTCAAGGGTTCATGGTCTGATTTTGGTATGGGCGCTTGTTTTTGACGAGCGCGTTTGCGGTGACGATGAGC
>JAOYTL010000046.1 GCA_025846845.1 Alloboseaceae bacterium BT-24-1 | reverse complement strand
GATAGCGTTGAAAAAGTCGGCGTTGCTGAGGTGGTGAAGTCCTGATTCAGTCGTGCTCGTGGATGGAGGGCGGCGCGATGATGGGCGAGCGACAGGTGGCGCAGGAGGCGTTGTTCTACGAGTTCAGCCTGGAGCGGCACGTGCCGGACGATCATTGGGTGCGCGCCATAGACCGCTTCGTCGATCTCTCTGATATCCGCGCGCATCTGCGTCCGTTCTACAGCGAGATGGGTCGGCCCTCGATCGATCCGGAGCTC
This sequence comes from Alloboseaceae bacterium BT-24-1, assembly GCA_025846845.1. Taxonomy (GTDB): domain Bacteria; phylum Pseudomonadota; class Alphaproteobacteria; order Rhizobiales; family Beijerinckiaceae; genus Allobosea. The sequence goes on along the minus strand of JAOYTL010000046.1, from coordinate 1,280 downwards.
ATGATCCGGATGCTGCTCATCGGCTACTGCTTCGGCATCCGCTCCGAACGTCGCCTGTGCGAGGAAGTGCATCTGAACCTCGCCTATCGCTGGTTTTGCCGGCTCGGGCTTGAGGGCGACGTTCCCGATCACTCGACCTTCTCGAAGAACCGGCATGGCCGCTTTCGCGAGAGCGATCTCCTGCGCGAGCTGTTCGAGACGACCGTCCGGCGTTGCATCGCCGAAGGCCTCGTAGGCGGCGAAGGCTTTGCGGTCGATGCCAGCCTGATCAAGGCCGATGCGAACAAGCAGCGCTCGGCGGAAGCCTCCGAGGTGGTCGACTGGGATGACCTCGCCCGGACCCGCCGGTCGGTACGCGAGTATCTCGACACGCTCGACGAAGCCGCCTGGGGCGCGGCGAGCGAGGCCAGGCCGAGGTTCGTCTCGCGCTCCGATCCGGCAGCGCAATGGACCGGCGCTTTGAAGGGCCATGCCTTCTTCGCCTATGCCACCAACTATCTGATCGACCTCGACCACGCCGTCATCGTCGATGTCGAGGCCAGCCGCGCGATCCGGCAGGCCGAGGTTGGCTCGGCTCGCACCATGATCACGCGAGCCCATGACCGGTTCGGTCTGTGGCCGGCGCGCCTTGCGGCCGACAGCGCCTACGGTTCGGCCGAGAACCTGGCCTGGCTGGTGCATGAGCGCGGGATCGAGCCGCATATCCCGGTGTTCGACAAATCCCAGCGCCGCGACGGCACCTTCAGCCGGTCCGACTTCGCCTATGACCACCCCCGCGATCTCTACACCTGCCCGGGCGGGAAGGAGTTGAGACCGCGCCAGAAGGCCTATCGGACGGTGCGTCCGCTCGTCGATGACGACGGCATGATGCGTTACCGCGCCAGCAAGTTCGACTGCGACGCCTGCTCGCTGAAGCCGCAGTGTTCCCCGAACATGCCCGCGCGCAAGATCCTGCGCTCGATCCACGAGGGTGCCCGCGACATGGCCAGGGACATCGCCGAGACCGATGCCTACGTCACGTCGCGGCGCGAGCGGAAAAAGGTCGAGATGCTCTTCGCTCACCTCAAGCGCATCCTGCGGCTCGACCGATTGCGATTACGCGGACCGAATGGCGCCCGAGACGAGTTCCACCTCGCCGCGGCAGCCCAGAACCTCAGGAAGCTCGCCAAGCTCATGCCAAACGGACCGCAGCTCAGGCCAGCATCGTGAGGCGGCACCCAAATCGCTCACCTCGGGCGCCGCAACAGCCTCGCTCCCAGACCGACTTTTTCAACGCTATC
>JAOYTL010000045.1 GCA_025846845.1 Alloboseaceae bacterium BT-24-1 | reverse complement strand
CGGCACGATTTGTAGTGGTAGCTCGAGGTGTCGAACTCCAGGACCGCACAGGCCCGCCGGATCGACACCTGCCACTCACCACAGACCAAGCCGACGAGCTCGCGCTTGCGACCAGGCCTCAGAGCTTTCGGCGGATGACGTCCTGCAACATCTCGCGGTCCAGCGCGAGGTCGGCGACGAGCTTGCGCAGCTTCGCGTTCTCGTCCTCGAGCTGCTTCAGCCGCCGCATCTCGGCCGGCAGAAGCCCGTCATACTTCTTCTTCCAATTGAAGTAGGTCGCCTGGCTGATCCCGGCCCGGCGGCAGATCTCCGCCACCGGAATCCCGTCCGCGCCCTGCTTCAGGATGAACGCCTTCTGCGCGTCCGAGAACTTCGAATCCTTCATCGTCTTCCGCTCCTCCCAGCCCAAGGGAAACGACGCGGAAAACTCTAGCTCAAAACGATCCAGTTTTAGGGACTCGGATCACCCGCTCGGCGATCCCAAATGTCGCGCCGAGGCCATTAATGTTGCCGACGATGACACCTTGGCGATTGCCCTCGCCAGAGCGGATCTCTGCATCAACGCCGTGCCAACCTTCGCCGGCCATCAAATGCGCATCTTCGACGCCTGCCTTGCTGCCGGGACGACCTATGTCGATTTCGGCGGCATGGGCGTGTACACGGTCAAGCAGCGCCAGCGTGCGGACGAGTGGCGCGCGCGCGGAGCGACCGCGATCCTTGGCCTCGGAGCCGATCCCGGCATCTCGAACGTCATCTGCCGGGCTGTTGCCGATCGTCTCGACCGCATCGACAGCATCAACCTTTTCTGGGCGGCGAAGCTGATCGGCGATGAAAACCCGGTTCTCTCGCCACCTTACGCGCTTTCGACGATCCTCGGGGAATACGCCAACCCGTCCCAGCAGTTCCTTGACGGCGCGCTGCGCGAGATCCCGCCGCAAAGCGGGCGCGAAACGCTGGAACTGCCGGCGCCCTTCGGCGTGACCGAGTTCATCTACACACAACATTCGGAGCCTCTCACGGTGCCCTTCGCGGAAGGCATTGCCGACAAGGGCATCCGCGAATTCACCTGGAAACTGCATTTGCCCGAGCGCGAGCACGAGGCTTGGGTTGGGCTCGTGAAAGCCGGTTTCGGCGATTTCGACGATCCAATCGATGTCGAGGGAACACCAGTCAAGCCGCTGGCCTTTCTCGAGGCGCTGATCCGGCGCAATCTGGAACGGCGCGGCAACGCCATCCCAAAACAGGCGTCGCACGAGCTCCACCTCGCAATTGGCGACGGCATCAAAGACGGCAAACCAGTCTCGGTGAATCTCGCCGTCCTCGGCGGCCCGGAGATTGCGCGGGCCGGCTTCATCGATCCCGCGACATCGATAGGAATGTCGATCGGCGTGCAACTTCTGGCAGCGTCGAACCTGCGGCCAGGCGTATGGGGGCCGGAAGAGTACTTCGAGACCTCGGCTTTTCTGTCCGAATTGACGCGCCGCAACTTCAAGGTCGTCGAGGACTTGGCGGTTGTTAGGATCGCTTTCGGATCGGGTATCGCGTCAAGATCCGCTGATCAGCACCAGAGCATGACACCCCAGACGTTACAGACGGTTAAGACGAATGTGTAGAGACTGCAGCCTAAATTCCTTTGCGGTGCAAAAATTCTCTTGGATCGCGGCCTTGTTACTCACCATATGAGGGCTCTCGCGCGCATTATCGCCGTATCGACTAGAGAAATTGACAAGAGGAACACTTTGATATCCCGATATCATGTCATTCACGAAAATTGTTATGAAATAAAATAAGAAAATATGCGCACGATTATTGCATTAATATCTCTACGAACTGTTGATTGCGTTTAAGCTTTAACCCAGCTGATTATTGCATCGTCCTCGGACCCCGGTATGCGCTGTTCTCAGGCCACGGCCTTGAGCGGCGCCGGTGCGTAGGCCCAAGGCAGGAGCTCGTCGAGTTGGCTCTGCGGGTGGCCGGCGACGATGCGGGCGATGACGTCGGTGAGA
>JAOYTL010000044.1 GCA_025846845.1 Alloboseaceae bacterium BT-24-1 | reverse complement strand
CGTAAGCGATGCTCTGAGAGCACCTTTCAGCCGGTGAGCTGGCGGTCGATGTTGGAAGCCTGAGGGCTTCGACACATGACGATTTCAGAGCATACGCTTAAAACCAGCGCGGATGAGCCGGTCCGGCGGTTCGAGGTTTTTACCGGAACGGGACGGCGGCGGGATTGGTCCGACGACGACAAGGCGCGGATCGTGGCGGAAAGCTACGAGCCTGGCGCCACGGTGAGCGCCGTCGCGCGCCGCCATGCGATGTCGCCGCAGCAGTTGTTCGGCTGGCGACGCCTCCTGCGTCGCGCGCCCGAGACGGTGTCGCCGCTATCCACGCCTCTGTTCGTGCCGGCAGTGATCGAAGCGGCGGTCGCGGAGCCAAAGCCGGCCCGGCAGTCTGCCAAGCGTCGTCGTCGCACGCGACGCGCTTCCGGCGGGTCCAGCGACGGGATCGAGCTCGAGATCGACGGCGTCGTAGTCCGGGTCGGCTCGGGGGCGAGCCCGAAGGCGATCGCCGCGGTGATCGGCGCGTTGAAGGGCGGCTCGTGATCGGCCCGACCGGCGCGGTCCGCGTCATGGTGGCGACGAAACCGGTCGACTTCCGCAAGGGCGCGGAGGGCTTGGCCGCGCTGGTGCGCGAGAGCATGGGCGCCGATCCCTTCTCGGGCACGGTCTACGTCTTCCGGGCGAGGCGCGCGGACCGGATCAAGCTCGTCTACTTCGACGGGACGGGCGTCTGCCTGTTCTCGAAGCGCCTGGAGGATGGCAAGTTCCAGTGGCCTGCCATCGCCGATGGCGTCGTGCGGCTGACCGCGGCGCAGCTTCAGGGGTTGCTTGAAGGCCTCGACTGGCGCCGGGTGCATGAACGGCGCGAGACGCGCGTTCCTGTCGCGGCAAGTTGACCGTTCAGCACTGGCAAGCCGCTGTAATCCATGGTTGAATCGGCTTCGTGAGCACCTCGCCCGAGCCCTTGACCCGCGACCCTGTCGCCCTCCAGGCGATGCTCGCCGCCGAGCGCGCCGAGAACGAGCGGCTGCGCCAGATCATCAAGGAGCTGCAACGCCATCGCTTCGGGCGTCGGGCCGAGAGCCTGCCGATCGACCAGCTGTTGCTCGGGCTCGAGGAGGCCGAGCAGATCGAGGCGGAGGGCCTCGCCGGCGAGGAAGCGGCTGATCCCGCCAAGCGCGCTGACCGGGTCAGGAAGCGTCGCGCCAACCGCGGCTCGTTGCCCGCGCACCTGCCGCGCATCGAGCAGGTTGTCGATATCCAGGATATGGCCTGCCCCTGCTGCCGCGGGCAGCTCCACGTCATGGGTGAGGATGTCTCCGAGCGGCTCGACATCGTGCCGGCCCAGTTCCGCGTGATCGTGACGCGCCGGCCGAAATATGCCTGCCGGACTTGCGAGGAGGTCGTGGTCCAGGCGCCGGCGCCCGCCAGGCTCGTCGAGGGCGGCATCCCGACCGAGGCAACGGTGGCCCATGTTCTGGCCGCCAAATATGCCGATCACCTCCCGCTCTACCGGCAGTCCCAGATCTATGCCCGGCAGGGTGTGAACCTGGATCGCTCGACCTTGGCCGACTGGGTCGGCAAGGCAGCCTTCCTGCTGCGGCCGGTCCATGCGCGCCTGTTCGAGCGGTTGAAGGCATCGACAAAGCTCTTCGCCGACGAGACCACGGCCCCGGTGCTCGACCCGGGCCGGGGCCGGACCAAGACCGGCCAGCTCTTCGCCTATGCCCGCGACGAACGCCCCTGGGGCGGCGGCGATCCGCCGGGCGTCGCCTATCTCTACGCGCCCGACCGCAAGGCCGAGCAGGCGGTCCGGCACCTCCAAGGCTTCGTCGGCACGCTGCAGGTCGACGGCTTTGCAGGCTACAAGGTCCTGGCCGACCGCAACGCCGTAAACCTGGCGTTTTGCTGGTCACATGCCCGGCGCAAGTTCTACGACCTCGCGCAAGGTGGCCCCGCGCCGATCGCGACGGAAGCTCTCGCCCGGATCGCCGAACTCTATCGCATCGAGGGCGAGATCCGCGGCCGTTCAGCCGAGGAGCGCCGTGACATCCGTCAGGCGCGAAGCCGCGCGATCGTCGATGCGCTCGAACCTTGGTTGAAGGCGAAGCTCGCCCTCATCAGCCAGAAAAGCAAGCTCGCCGAGGCGATCCGCTATGCTCTCTCGCGCTGGCAGGGCCTCTCTCGCTTCCTCGACGACGGCCGTGTCGAGATCGACTCCAACGTGGTCGAGCGCGCCATCAGACCAATCGCCCTGAACCGCAAGAATGCACTGTTCGCGGGCAGCGACGGCGGCGCCGAGCATTGGGCCGTCATCGCCTCGCTCGTGGAGACCTGCAAGTTCAACGCCGTCGACCCGCAAGCCTATCTCACCGACGTCATCGCCCGCATCGTCGCCGGCCACCCGCAGAGCCAACTCGACGAGCTCCTGCCTTGGGCCTACGCACCGGCGCCGCTCAAGGCCGTGGCCTGAGAACAGCGCATAC
>JAOYTL010000043.1 GCA_025846845.1 Alloboseaceae bacterium BT-24-1 | reverse complement strand
TGGACTTCTCGCGGCCAGGTAAGCCGACGGATAATGCCTTCATCGAGGCGTTCAACGGCCGCTTCCGCAGCGAGTGCCTGAACACCCACTGGTTCCTGACCCTTGCGGATGCGGCGGAAAAGATGGAGGCTTGGCTCAGATACTTGTATGTGGTGCCCCGTCAAGCGGCGCCTTCATCGCGCTCCTCCAATTTGTCCTGATACTTGGGCTTGAGCATCGCCGTCGTGTTCCATGCGGCACCTGGCGCATCTACTTGTATCCGGTTGAAGCGAGAGGCTTCAGACCACGATCTCATTCACGACCTCGGGGATGCTGCGCGGGGCGACCAAACTACAACTCGGCGCAAGCGCCATATCTGAACCCGGTCTGCGTCCGCGCCTCCGGCGGCAGCCTTGCTGCCGAAGCTCTCGTCACCGTCCGTTTAAGATCGCCCCCGATGGGACGATGCCGTGTTCGACGAAGTGCCATAGAGCGATGGCTAGCTTCCTGGCCATGGCGACGACGCCGACCTTGCGGCTGCGCGCACCATTCTCCGCGAAACGCTCGCGATACCAAAGGGCCAGCTCGCTGGTGGGCTGATGGCGCATCCAGGCCCAGGTGATCTCGACGAGCAGAGTTCTGGCGGGTTTGTTCCCAGCCTTGCTGATGCCCTGGTCCCGTTGCATCTCGCCACTGGCATAGGGACTTGGAGCCAAACCCAGGTAGGAAGCGAGGTGCCGTCGGTTCTGGAACCTGCGATGAAAAACCTCTGCGACCAGCAGTGTCGCGCTGAGCTCACCTATGCCCGCCAGCTTGGTCAGGGTTGCGACCTTTTCTTTGTCCGGGAATGGAGAACGGTGATCAATGAGCGCGTCACGCCGTGTGCCCTCCAGCTCCTTGATCTGATCCATCACGAGATGAAGCCGGGCAACCTCGCGGATGATCTCCGCCTTGAGGTAAGGGCCAAGCATTCTGCCGTCACCGGTCACCAACTGATCGAGCTGGGTGCGCCAATCCCCGCCCCAAAGCCCCTTGATGCTTCGGATGCCGTGAAGCGACAGCAAGCCCCGAATGCGATTCACATGCCGGGTTCGCTCTGAGGCAAGACGCGTGCGTTCGCGGCTCAGGCGCTTGGCGTCCTCTGCTTCCGGCGTCGGGATCTCGACGACACGGCATACGCTCGGATCACCCGCGACGTAAGCACGCAACGTGAAGGTCATCGCCGCGACGTCGACGCGATCAGTCTTCGTGCGACGCCCTCGGCGGGAGATCAGAAAGCTCGAGGCGTCGAGGACATAGACATCATGTCCACGGTCCCAGAGAAAACGGCCGAGCCAGAAGCCGTCGTACCCGGCCTCGAAGCAGATCTTGATCTCTACCGGCTGTTCAAACTCGCGAGCAAGCCGCTCTCGAAGTTGATGGAGTTGCATCAGGAGCCGACCGGTATCCCCGCCAGCGACTGCGCTGACGGCGACCTTGGTGCTTCGCGGCGGCAGCACGCCGATCATCCAACGCGAACGGCTCAGTTCAATGGCGACGGTGCAGATCAGAGGCGCTTCCGACATGGCAGTTCTCCGGCTGGAGCACCGGGCCATCCGGCGCTCGTCCCTGCCATAGGATCTACAACCGCGCATCGGAACACCCATCTGGCTATGTGATTGAAGAGAAGAGGTTTTGCTCGGCGAGATGTGATCCCGCGGGGTATTTTGGGTTCTGCCGCGCCCGTGCAGTGATGGATTGGGCGGCCTCTGTGGCCAGAGCGGCGCGCGCGAAGACCCAAGGCCCGTCCGGCAGGGGATGGATGGCTTCGATCTCGCCGGCTTCGGCGGCGAGCCTGAGCGTCTTGGTTGAGACCTTGAGGAGCCTGGCGGCGTCAGTGAGGTTGAGCCAGGGCTCGACGCCATCGGCGGCGGGTCTGAACACGGGGATGCGATAGTTTGACCGCATCGAGGTGACGCGCTCGCGCGTCCAGCGATTGCCATTGCCGGTCTTCAGGCCGTTGCGGTTGAGAAGACCGGCGATCAAGTCGTCGCTGGCGATCAGCACCAGCTCACGCACGGCCGCGACGATGTCGGTCGATGTGCTGTTGCGCTGCCCGCGCCGACGCTTCGGCAGGCGCATCTGGCTATGAGCGCCGCCGGCCCAGTGCACGATCAGAACGATCTCGGCCATGGCGTCGTCGATATCGGCGACCACTTCGTTGATCAGGATACGGACGATCCGCTTCTTCAGCCGGGCGTCGGTGGTCGGCGCCGACCACACGGTTTGCAGGTTCGAGGCGAGCAGGCCAAGCGTGGCGGGGTCGATGCTTGCCGCGGGCCTGGTCGCGTCATGTTCGGCGAGCCTGCTCTCGATCTCCCCCACCTTAGCGAGCGCCCTGTTCCAGCGCGCTTCGAGTTCGCCGGCCACCAGCCGGTTGGCGGGGTCCGCGGCATCATACTGCCGGAAGGCGCGGTCGGCGGCGTAGCGCGCCGCTTCCAGATCGCGGCCAAGGGCGTCGCGGACCTGATCCCGCTGCCGAGCCGCCCGTGACGAGGCCTCCTGCGCCGCGGCGACAGCGCCAGGGCCGACCACGCCAAGCAGCGTCTCCTCGATCGCGTCGTCGACGCGCAGGCCGCCGAAGGCGATGCAGGGAGGACCGCCATGGTCCATCCAGGCGCGGCTGCAGCTGTAGCGCGGGATGCCGTGCCTGGCCCCGGTGTAGCGAAGCGTCAGCTTGCGGCCGCAGCGCCGGCAGCGGATCAGGCCGGAGAGCAGCGCCTCGCCATGCTTGGGCGCGCCGTGATGCCTGCCGGTCGGAACATTGGCTGCCACCATCGCGCGGATCGCTTCGAACCTCTCCCAGCTCACATAGCCGTCATGGGCGCCGGGCTTCAGGGCGAGCCACTCGTCCCGCGCTTTGCGGCGGATCTTTACCCTGATGCCGTCGGCGGCATAGGCCGCCGCGGCGCTTGTCTTACCATAGGCGTAGGCGCCGCCGTAGACCGGGTTCTCGATGATCCGGTGGATGGAGGCGTAGTTCGGCCGGCGCCAGATCGTGTCGCCGTTGCGCTGCTTCACAGGCAGGTCGAGATCATGTTCGTGCAGCCAGCACAGCGCCTGGCGCGCGCTGCCGAGCTCCTGGACCTTGTCGAAGACGAGCGTGATCGCCTCCTGAACGCGTCGGTCCGGATCCTTCTCATACTGGTCATCCGCCTTCACGAAGCCGATCGGCGCGGAGACGATCAGCTCGCCCCGGCGTGCCTTGGCGTAGCGGGCCGCGAGAGAACGCTGACGCAGGAGATCGAGCTCATACTCGTTGAGGCTGCCCTTGAGCCCCAGCAGCAGGCGATCGTCGCCCTGGCGCGGCGCATAAACGGTCTCCTGATCGACGAGCACCGTGTCGACGACCCGGCACATCTCGATCAGCTGCTGCCAGTCACGGCTGTTGCGGGCGAAGCGCGAGACCTCTCGGGCACACACCGCGCCGACCTTGCCGAGACAGACTTCAGCCACCATCCGCTCGAAGCCTGCGCGCTGGACGGAGCCTGCAGCGGAACGGCCAAGATCGTCGTCGATCACCTCGATCTGCGTCCATCCCAGCACGGTCAGGCGGTCCCGCATGGCATACTGCAGCGCGCCGCTCTCGCGGTTGTGCAGCACCTGATGGGCGGAGGACTGCCGCACGTAGAGGATCGCCTTGCGCTCCAGGTGATGAGGCCGAACCTTCTCAGAGATCATCGTCGGCCTCCTTTGCTGGAAGAAGCGGAACGGCCTTGGCGGCGTGGTCGAGGATCAGCTGCGCCATCAGCTCCATCAGCGCCGACCGCGCTCGCTCCGGCAGCTCCGGCCAGAGCGGCGCGCCGCCGGCCTCCGGCCTGGCGCTGTCGAACAGGTCCATCTGCTGACGCCCGCGCGGCCTCTTGTGCCTGCCGCTGTTCGCCGCCGTCGCCGTCGTCGCTCGCATGGACCTCTCCCCGAAGCTGGTCGTGAGAGGATCGGGATGCGCTCGAAAGCGGGGCATTCGATGATGCCGTGGGCGTCTTCAACGCCCGATCGAGCAGCGCCGACAGCTCCGCGAGCGCGTCGAGGCTGACAAATGGGGCCATGGTCAGCCGAAGATCGCCGGGACACGACGCCCGCTCGAACATCCAGGCCGGAACCTCGAGCCAGCGGTCCCCATGGCCGCCGGCCACCGCGCAGCGGAAATACACGCCGTCGCACTTCGCCACGGCGCCATGAACGCCGACCTTACGGCCAAACCACGGATGATACCGATAGAGAACTTCTCGGAACTCGGTCCCGTGGGCGTTCTCAAGCCTTGTTGTACAACGAGGATCGGCCGCACGGGGCCATCGGCAACAAGCCCCCGATCCTGCTGCAGAATCCCGGCGGAACACCCAGCCTACCGCCGTGATCGAATGCCGGAAACTCCAACCTCCGGCGCTCCAGCAAATGGTCTCAGATCAA
>JAOYTL010000042.1 GCA_025846845.1 Alloboseaceae bacterium BT-24-1 | reverse complement strand
GCAAACCTGCCAAGCTCGCCCTCGTCGCCCTCGCCAGAAAACTCCTCGTCGCCCTCAACGCAGACATGCGAAAACTCATGCCTGCTTGACAGCAATCAACACAGTTGCTCGGGCGAAGCGAAGCGCAGACCCGAGAATCTCAGGACCAGGTGGCGTCAGTCGGAGGCTCATCCTGCCTGAGATGCTCGGGTCAAGCCCGAGCATGACGCTACCTCCTCAATAACAGGACACGAATTCCCGATACACCCAGCCCACCACATGGTTGCGGCCACGCGGGCTGATCAGGGCCCAGGGCCGGCCGCGCTCGTCGAACGAGGTGTTCATCACCCTGATGCCGGCGCCGTTGCTGACGTAGCCGATGATCTCGCCATTCGGCGTCTCGCGGATGTTGAGCGGCGTGCCGGTCGGGTCGGTGACGGCGCAGCGGTTCTGGGCGAAGGCCGGTGCGGCCATGAGGCTAGTCGCAAGCGTGGCGGTGAGCAGGCCGAGGCGGGCGGCGGTCATGAACAAATCCCCCTGATCGTCAACCGGCACGCCCCGCGCCGTGACACGCCTTTGCAATGGCGTAGTCAGGGCTGCTTTCGCCTCGGAAAGCGATTGTTTCTGTTTTGGATCAGATCATCTGACATTCTCTGCTATTCCCGATAAAATCGAATATCTGCATACTGCGCTCACCTGATGTAGGTGAGAGAGACAAGAACCATGACAGCCCCGACCAGCCTGAATCTTCCCGCCGGCGTCGTCGTCAAGGGCGCGCTCGCCGAGCGCTATGACGAGGTCCTGAGCCATGACGCGCTCGCCTTCGTCGCCGGGCTGCAGCGGCGCTTCAATGAGACCCGCAAGCGCCTGCTCGCTGTGCGCAAGGAGCGGCAGAAGCGCTTCGACGCCGGCGAGACCCCGGATTTCCTGGCTGAGACCCGCCATATCCGCGAGGGCGACTGGAAGGTCGCAGCCATCCCGGCCGATCTGCTCGATCGCCGCGTCGAGATCACCGGCCCGGTCGATCGCAAGATGATCGTCAACGCGCTGAATTCCGGTGCCAAGGTCTTCATGGCCGATTTCGAGGACGCCTCCTCGCCGGTCTGGGCCAACATGGTCGAAGGCCAGATCAATCTCAGGGATCGCTGGGCCGGCAGGATCGACTTCACCGATGCGACCTCCGGCAAGGCATACAAGCTCAAGGACAAGCCGGCCGTCCTGATCGTCCGCCCGCGCGGCTGGCATCTGCCGGAGCGCCATATCGAGATCGACGGCGAGATCGCCTCGGGCGCGCTGGTCGATTTCGGCCTCTACGTCTTCCATAACGCCAAGGCGGCGCTGGCGCAGGGCTCGGGCCCCTATTTCTACCTGCCCAAGCTCGAGAGCCATCTTGAGGCGCGTCTCTGGAACGACGTCTTCGTCGCGGCCCAGACCGCGCTCGGCCTCAAGACCGGCACGATCAAGGCGACCGTTCTGATCGAGACCCTGCCGGCCGCCTTCGAGATGGACGAGATCCTCTACGAGCTGCGCGAGCACATGGCCGGTTTGAACTGCGGCCGCTGGGACTACATCTTCTCGTTCATTAAGAAGCTCGCCCGCAACAAGGCCTTCGTCCTGCCCGACCGCTCGCAGGTCGTGATGACCAAGGCTTTTCTCCGCGCCTATTCGCTGCTGCTGATCAAGACCTGCCACCGCCGCGGCGCCTTCGCCATGGGCGGCATGGCGGCGCAGATCCCGGTCAAGAACAACCCGGAGGCCAACGCCGCCGCCTTCGCCAAGGTCAAGGCCGACAAGGAGCGCGAGGCCGGCGACGGCCATGACGGCACCTGGGTCGCCCATCCCGACCTCGTCCCCGTCGCGATGGAGGTCTTCGACCGGCTGATGCCGCAGCCGAACCAGCTCGACAAGCTGCGCGAGGATGTCGAGGTCAGCCGCGAGCAGCTGCTGGAAGTGCACGAGGGCACCCGCACCGAGGACGGCTTCCGCGAGAACATCCGCGTCGGCGTGCAGTATCTCGAAGCCTGGCTGCGTGGCCGCGGCGCGGTGCCGATCTACAATATGATGGAGGACGCCGCGACCGCCGAGATCAGCCGCGCCCAGATCTGGCAGTTCGTCCAGTACGGCGCAGAGCTCGAAGGCGGCGCCAGGGTCGATGCCGAATTGTTCAAGCGCTGCCTGCCCGAGGAGATGACGCGGGTGAAGGGCGAGCTGGGTGCAGAGGCCTATGACAAAGGCCGCTTCCCTGAGGCGATCGACCTGTTCTCGAAGCTCTCGCTCGCGCCGGAATTCGAGGAGTTCCTGACCGTGCCGGCTTACGGGAAGCTGGGCTGAGTTGACGTCCCGCGCCGCTCATATGGGCGGCGCGGGGCTGCTTTCTGTTTCTGATCGTCGATGTCAGCGCTTGTCCGCAACGGGTGGAAAGCTGCCATTCCGGTTCGAGCGAAACATCGGGGTGAACTCGCGAGTGCCGCCCATCACCAGAACGGGGGCGGAGCCACTTAGGAGAACGAGGCGGAGGATGGGAGCGGCATTAAGAGAGCCCACGCCTTCATGACCCGACAGTGAGAAGAATCTTGCCCCGGGTTTCGTTCGATTCGATCCGCCGATGCGCCGCAGCCGCATCAGAGAGCGGAAAACGTTGATCGATCGAAACGACAAAGCGACCCGCGGCGACAAGATCGAGCAGAGCAATAAGATCAGGGCGCGGATTCCACCCAAGTCGTTGCAGGTTGGTGAACTGAAAGCCGAATATGGTGACATTCTTCGGATAGAAATCGCGTGTGTCGATAGTACTTGGTGTCAAGGCGACATTGGCCATCGCCACGACGCGGCCGCCCTGCGCCACGGCCCGCACACTCTGGGCGAACGCTTCACCACCAGCAAGGTCGAGAACGACATCGGCGCCGCGCTTGTCCGTTAGCCGCATAACCTGTTCAACGAGGTCTTGGTCGCCTCTCAACACGACATGGTCGGCACCGAGATTACGGACGAACGCCTCCTTGTCCGATGAGCCGACCACGGCAATCACTACTGCGCCCGCGTGCTTGGCGACCTGGATCGCGGCGCTTCCCACGCCGCTGGCGGCGGCATGGATCAGCACGACATCGCCCTTGCGAACGCGCGCCAGCTCATTGAGGCAATAGCGCGCCGAGAGCCATGTGACCGGAAGCGCCGCCGCGACGTCAAAATCCACGCTCGGCGGAAGGAGAACAACCTTCTTGGCCTCCGCTACGACAAGCTCCGCGTAAAAGCCAGGCACGCCCCACGCCACAACCCGATCACCGATTGCAAAGCCGTCGACGCCCGCGCCAAGCGCCTCAACGAAGCCTGCCCCCTCGGTTCCCGGCGTCACCGGCAGAGGCGGCAAGATATGATAGCCGCCTGCCCGAAGTAGCGCGTCCGCACGATTCACCGAGGCCGCCGCGAGGCGAATCAAAATTTGACCGGCGCCTGGACTGGGATCGGGAACCTCGGCCGCTACCAACCGGTCCGGGGGGCCAAATTCCGTAACTTGCACAACGCGCATCGTCCACCTATCTCTGACACCATATGAATAGGTGTCGATATTTACGCTAGTTCAATCGGTGTCAAGTGAAATAGAGTGGGGAAATGGAAGCGACGGAATTTAGATTCGTCGGCGGTAGATCGAGCCTCGATCTGATCGCTACACTGGGAAAGCGCCACGTAAAGCCGATTGAACGGATTGCGGACAGCGCTGCCGCAGAGGCGTGGCTTGAGCTTGCGGGTGTATTGCCGCGCGGATCCGGCGCGAGAGTCAGCATCGTGCAGCTCGGTGCCCTGAGGAAGCTCCGCGAGACGATTTATCGCCTGGTCCGCGCCGCGATGACCGGCACCCGTTTCGAGCCGAGCGATCTGGCGGCACTCAACGCCGCCGCCACGGCTCCCGATCTCATCCCGCAATTGAATGGGCATGGCGCCGAAACCGTGAAATGGAACAGTCGCGATCCGGTCGATGCCGCGACCTCTTCGATTGCGCGCGACGCCGTATTGCTGCTCGCCCGCGTGTCGGCGAAACGGATCAAGGAATGTGAAGGCCCGGATTGCTCGCTTCTGTTTCTGGACGAGTCGCAGTCAAGCCGGCGGCGCTGGTGTTCGATGGACCGATGCGGCAACCTGTCGAAAATTCATACCTATCGCCGCCGCAAGCCGCAGGGCTAGACGGAGTGGCCGCGCCCGACGCTAGCTAGCACGGGACTAGGTCCGGTCTGAAACGGTGAATCGCCCTGTCATGCGGGCGAAGAGCTACCGCCCGCTACCGTTAACATGTGTCCAATAATGCGCGGAACCAGGTGGGCATGCGCCCGCCAATGTCCGCAACGGGTCGATAGCGTTGAAAAAGTCGGCGTTGCTGAGGTGGTGAAGTCCTGATTCAGTCGTGCTCGTGGATGGAGGGCGGCGCGATGATGGGCGAGCGACAGGTGGCGCAGGAGGCGTTGTTCTA
>JAOYTL010000041.1:2500-5848 GCA_025846845.1 Alloboseaceae bacterium BT-24-1 | reverse complement strand
TGTCGAAAAACTTTCATCTGCTGTGTTGACACCCGGAAGAGGTTCCCCCTATAAAGCGGCCATCGAGACGGCGCCGCCGCTGGCGGGGCCGCTCTACTGCGCTTCATGGGAACGATAGGCCTTGTCGCCGACTAGCTCGGTTGATTGGCTGTCTTCTGTGGGCCACGCTGTTTGACAAGTTAAGACAGAAAGAGAAACGTGGACGGCGGAGTTCTTGCGGACTTAGCTTTAAGCTAGGTCGAACGAGACTTCGGTGTGCTGCGTTTACAAGAGCCATCGCTGATGACTTTCGGGTCATCAAGCAATGACTCCGTCAATACGCAGCGATGCCGGAACAAGCTCATCAAATCTGAGAGTTTGATCCTGGCTCAGAGCGAACGCTGGCGGCAGGCTTAACACATGCAAGTCGAACGGGCACTTCGGTGCTAGTGGCAGACGGGTGAGTAACACGTGGGAACGTACCTTTCGGTTCGGAATAATTCAGGGAAACTTGGACTAATACCGGATACGCCCTTCGGGGGAAAGATTCATCGCCGATAGATCGGCCCGCGTCTGATTAGCTAGTTGGTGAGGTAATGGCTCACCAAGGCGACGATCAGTAGCTGGTCTGAGAGGATGATCAGCCACATTGGGACTGAGACACGGCCCAAACTCCTACGGGAGGCAGCAGTGGGGAATATTGGACAATGGGCGCAAGCCTGATCCAGCCATGCCGCGTGAGTGATGAAGGCCTTAGGGTTGTAAAGCTCTTTTGTCCGGGAAGATAATGACTGTACCGGAAGAATAAGCCCCGGCTAACTTCGTGCCAGCAGCCGCGGTAATACGAAGGGGGCTAGCGTTGCTCGGAATCACTGGGCGTAAAGGGCGCGTAGGCGGACTCTTAAGTCGGGGGTGAAAGCCCAGGGCTCAACCCTGGAATTGCCTTCGATACTGAGAGTCTTGAGTTCGGAAGAGGTTGGTGGAACTGCGAGTGTAGAGGTGAAATTCGTAGATATTCGCAAGAACACCAGTGGCGAAGGCGGCCAACTGGTCCGATACTGACGCTGAGGCGCGAAAGCGTGGGGAGCAAACAGGATTAGATACCCTGGTAGTCCACGCCGTAAACGATGAATGCCAGCCGTTGGGGTGCATGCACTTCAGTGGCGCAGCTAACGCTTTAAGCATTCCGCCTGGGGAGTACGGTCGCAAGATTAAAACTCAAAGGAATTGACGGGGGCCCGCACAAGCGGTGGAGCATGTGGTTTAATTCGAAGCAACGCGCAGAACCTTACCAGCTTTTGACATGTCCGGTTTGATCGACAGAGATGTCTTTCTTCAGTTCGGCTGGCCGGAACACAGGTGCTGCATGGCTGTCGTCAGCTCGTGTCGTGAGATGTTGGGTTAAGTCCCGCAACGAGCGCAACCCTCGCCCCTAGTTGCCATCATTCAGTTGGGAACTCTAGGGGGACTGCCGGTGATAAGCCGCGAGGAAGGTGGGGATGACGTCAAGTCCTCATGGCCCTTACAGGCTGGGCTACACACGTGCTACAATGGCGGTGACAATGGGCAGCGAAAGGGCGACCTCGAGCTAATCCCAAAAAGCCGTCTCAGTTCAGATTGTACTCTGCAACTCGAGTACATGAAGGTGGAATCGCTAGTAATCGTGGATCAGCATGCCACGGTGAATACGTTCCCGGGCCTTGTACACACCGCCCGTCACACCATGGGAGTTGGGTTTACCCGAAGGCGTCGCGCTAACCGCAAGGAGGCAGGCGACCACGGTAGGCTCAGCGACTGGGGTGAAGTCGTAACAAGGTAGCCGTAGGGGAACCTGCGGCTGGATCACCTCCTTTCTAAGGTAGAATTCTCCACGAGACCTCGGTTTCGTATTGAATTCGCTTGGAACAAAGAAGCCAGTTCAGGCTTCGACATGCGGAACTTCGCCGTCTTCGTTTCTCTTTCTTAAATTCCGGGCGAAAGCGCCTGGCCCGTCGGCATCGGCCGATCGGGGCCGCGCTTTCAATGGGCCAACGCTTCAGGTCTTTGGCCGTACCGAGAGGGTGTCCTCGAGGTTTTGGGCCTCGGGCCTGTAGCTCAGTTGGTTAGAGCGCGCGCTTGATAAGCGTGAGGTCGGAGGTTCAAATCCTCCCAGGCCCACCAGCTTTCCCAGGCGTGTCGGACGACAAGTCCGCAAGGCCGGCCGGCCGCCGCGCCCAATGGCGCGTGACCCTTTAGAAAAATGGGGCCATAGCTCAGTTGGGAGAGCGGTAGCTTTGCAAGCTTCAGGTCGTCGGTTCGATCCCGTCTGGCTCCACCAGAACCCCGGAATTTGTCAGGTTTTGCTGATTGTTGCCCTTTAAGGCGACGATGAGTAACGCTGTTTGTCATCGTGAAGAGGGAATAGATTCGAGAGCTGCACTCTCGCAGCGCGCTCGCGGCTACCAGGCCGCGTTGTTAAATCGGGTCTATTCGGCAAGCATAATGGTCTTTCTGATCTTGTCTTGCAGCTTGACTGCTGCGGACATCGATCATGAGAACGATCAAGTGCCTTAAGAGCATTCGGTGGATGCCTTGGCGCTGAGAGGCGATGAAGGACGTGATACGCTGCGATAAGCCGTGGGGAGCTGCGAATGAGCTTTGATCCGCGGATTTCCGAATGGGGAAACCCACCTTCGATCTCTGTTATTCTAAGGGTAGGTCTAGGCCTGTCCTTGGGCTAACAGAGATCACAAGAAGGTATTGAACTCTGAATACATAGGGGTTCAAAGCTAACCCAGGGAACTGAAACATCTAAGTACCTGGAGGAAAGGACATCAACGAGACTCCGTTAGTAGTGGCGAGCGAACGCGGACCAGGCCAGTGCTCGACTGTGCGTTACCGGAAGTGGTTGGGAAACCACGCATTAATGGGTGATAGCCCCGTACGGATCTGCAATCAGTTGAGACATGAGTAAGGCGGGACACGTGAAATCCTGTCTGAACGTGGGGGGACCACCCTCCAAGCCTAAGTACTCCTCAGCGACCGATAGTGAACAAGTACCGTGAGGGAAAGGTGAAAAGCACCCCGACGAGGGGAGTGAAATAGCACCTGAAACCGAATGCTTACAAACAGTGGGAGCTCAAGGTTCGTCCTGGGTGACCGCGTACCTTTTGTATAATGGGTCAGCGACTTAGTCTGACGAGCAAGCTTAAGCCGCTAGGCGTAGGCGCAGCGAAAGCGAGTCTGAACAGGGCGTTCAGTTCGTCGGATTAGACCCGAAACCGGGTGATCTAGCCATGAGCAGGTTGAAGGTAAGGTAACACTTACTGGAGGACCGAACCGGTGCCTGTTGAAAAAGTCTCGGATGACTTGTGGCTAGGGGTGAAAGGC
>JAOYTL010000040.1 GCA_025846845.1 Alloboseaceae bacterium BT-24-1 | reverse complement strand
TCTCACCGACGTCATCGCCCGCATCGTCGCCGGCCACCCGCAGAGCCAACTCGACGAGCTCCTGCCTTGGGCCTACGCACCGGCGCCGCTCAAGGCCGTGGCCTGAGAACAGCGCATACGCATCAGCCTGACGGCGGCATTCATCAGTTGGACGGGCACCCTAGATGAGCCCTCTGACGTAATTTTGCGGCAATCTGTGTGGGGGATGAAGTCGCCCCAGGGCGCCGACGCTGGAATCCGCTGGCGAACCATCGGACAGTGGAATTAACGGACGGGGGCCTGCGGCGCCATGGCTTTCAGTGGCAGATCGCGAGCGAACGGCGCGCGCCATCACTACACACGATCCGCAACCGTCATGATGCTGTCGTTCCTGCTCGCCGATTGCAGCGCCGACCTCAGCCCCATTGCTTTCGATCCTCCGTCGCTGCCCACCGCCTACCAGGCCGGGTCGGAACGGTCGATAACGCCCCAGCGCGATCTACGCGATTGGTGGCAGGCATTCAACGATCCGACCCTGACCAGGCTCGTCGCCCGCGCGAGCGAGCAGAATTTAACGATACAACAAGCCAAGCTCCGGTTCGCGGCCGGCCGCGCACAGGCTGACGCCGCGCATACCGTGTTTCGTCCCAGCGCCGGAATGGGCGGGCAGGCGCTGGCCGGAACCCAGCGCAGCGTATCGGACGACCCGTTTCGGAAGCCGCTTCAGGCGGGTTTCGACATGAGCTGGGATGTAGGCTTGTTCGGTCTGCAGGAGAGCGCCTCGCGCGCTGCCGAGGCGTCAACGGCGATTTTCGCTGAGGATGCCGAAGCGATCCGTGTTGTCGTCACCGCAGAAGTCGCCAGCACCTACATGCGTTTGCGCGCGGCGCAGCAACGGAGCTCGGTTCTTTCAGCGCTGCTGGCGCTGCGGGAGCGTGCCCATCGACTTGCCGACACGCGGCAGCGCTCTGGCCTCGCATCGTCAGCAGAGATTAACGAAGCGCAGATCGCGTTCGCGGATGCTCGAGCGGAAGGAGAGCGTCTGTCGGCGCAGATAGGTCAGTTGCAGCAGCAGATCGCGACGCTGTTGGGAACGGCATCGATCGATCCGGCGTTGCGGGAGACGGGCGTGCAATCGACACCGCGTGGTGCGCCCTCGGTCGGCCGCCCGCTCGATCTCCTGCGGGCACGCCCCGACGTTCGGAGCGCCGAACAACGGGTTCTCCGCGCCGCGGCGGAGATCGGTATCGCGCAAGCCGATCTCTATCCGAAACTTCGTCTGGTCGGCACGATCGGAGTTGGCGCTCCATCGTCTGGATCACTGTTCGGCGTGACGGGCGGCCCCTCGCTGCAGTTGCCCCTGTTCGATTATGGCCGCCGACAGGCGACTCTAACCGCTCGTCATGCCCTGCTGGACGAAGCCTTGGCTGCCTATCGGCAGACTGTCCTGCTTGCCTATGAAGAGGCGTCCTCCGCGTTGCGGACATGGGCGGCAGAGCATGCCAATGCGGCTCGCTTGCGCGCGGTGCAGGTGGCGTCCGGGAATATAGACCGGCAGGCACAAGTGCTTCGGCGCGAAGGACTTGCCGACCAGGCGAAGGCGGATGTGGCTGCGTCTCTCGCCCTCGCTCGACGCAAGCAATTGATCGATGCGCAAGAGGCCGAAGCCGTTGCTCTTATTGCCGTCTACAAGGCGATCGGCGGGGCAGCTCCGCTTCCACCCACGATCGCCGGTCGAAGGCTTGACCGGCGATGAGGGTAGCGATCGCGCGCAAGACGATGGTTCACGAATGGAGGCGCTTCCTTCCAGCGGTTGTCGCGGTCGGATTCTCTGGCGTCCTAATGATCGTTCAGGGCGCGCTGTTGTTCGGTGTCGTCGGCACCAATGCGCTCTACGTGACACGTTCGCAGGCGGATCTCTGGGTCGGGTTCCCGGGCACGTTGAGCGTCGATCTCGGCCGCGCCATCGGCTCCTCCGTCGCAGCCGATTTATACCTCGATCCGCGCATCATTCGCATCGAGCCCTTCTTGTTGGGGACCGGTGACTGGCGAGGCGCTCGAGGCGGCGGAACGAGCGTCACGGTCGTCGGCATCGATGCTCGGCCTGATGGTCTCGGCTTGGCTGCAGCCGTTCCCGCGAGGACGCGGCTCTTGCTCCAGGAACCGGGAACGGTGCTTGTCGACGACGCCGATCTCGACAAGTTGGAGACCGGTATCGGCCGGGCGGCGGAGATCAATGGACGTCTCGTGCGCATCGTGGGCGCCACAGCCGGTCTGCGTTCAATGGGCGGCGTCAACGTCGTCAGCTCAATCGATACTGCACGCAGCCTGGACGTCAACCTCGGTGGCTCCGACGATGTTACCTACTACCTCGTCAGGACGACTAATCCGCGGCTCGCCCAATCCATCCGTCAACATTTGACTAAGAGCAGCACTGTCCGGCGGTTCGATGTCTGGACCAGCGAGGAGCTCGCCGCCAGGTCGGTGCGCTATTGGCTGATGGAATCGGGGGCCGGCGTCGGCTTCCTCTTCGCCACCGCCATTGCGATTCTGGTCGGCACGTTGGTCACCAGCCAGACACTGATGGCTGCGGTTGCTGCATCCGTGACGCAATACGCGACATTGCGGGCTCTCGGGGTACCGTTCAAGGCGCTCAAAGCTATCGTCGTTGAGCAGGCCGGGTGGGTTGGACTCTGCGGGCTTTTGATTGGCGCGGCATTCAGCCTTGCCGCCGCGGCCGTCGCTCGCATGGGCGGCGTGCCGTTCGAGCTCAGCGTCAGCATCGTCGCCATCGCCTCGCTCGTGGTTGTCGCCGTTGCGCTGGCTGCGGGCCTGCTGGCCTTGCGACGATTGCAGCATGTCGATCCCGCGACTCTGCTTCGGTGAGCGCTGTGTCTCCCACGATTTCAATCTGCGCGATCAGCAAGGCGTACACGGTGCAGCATGTGCGCACCGATGCCCTGCAAAACGTCTCGCTCGACATTTGGCCCGCTGAGCTTTCGTTGATCATAGGGCCGTCGGGTTGCGGAAAAAGCACCTTGCTGGCGACGGCGAGTGGCTTAACCGTCCCCGACAGCGGCACGATCCTGGCGCTCGACGCCATCCTCACTGACGCGACTGACGAGGACCGGGACGCGTTTCGGCTGCATCATTGCGGGTTCGTCTTTCAGGGCTTCAATCTTTTCCCGGCCCTGACCGCCCTCGAGCAAGTTCAGATCCCGCTCGACTATCTCGATGTGCCGGTCGAGGAGGCCCTGCAACGGGCAGGCGATGCGATCAAAAGAGTGGGCCTATGGGCGCGACGGCATCTGCGGCCGGCGGAACTCTCCGGCGGCGAGAAGCAGCGCGTGGCGATTGCTCGCGCGATTGTCAAGAATCCTGCCATCCTGTTCGCCGATGAGCCGACCAGCGCGTTGGACAGCCATAACGGCGAGATTGTGATTTCGTTGCTGCAAAACATCGCACACGAAACCGGAGCGACCGTCGTGTGTGTGTCGCATGATCCGAGGCTGATCGCCCATGCTGATCGGGTGGTGCAAATGGAGGACGGCCGGGTGGTGAGAGACCAGCGTCCGCAAATGGCGGCGCAAAGGGGGATAAGATTTCCATGATCATCGCCAAAAAAAGCGCTGCAACCAAGGTTGGCGCTGTCGTCTTAAGTCTTGGGGTTGGTCTGGGATTGGGGGCCGTTCTCCAGCCGAGCGAGAGCCTCACGCAGGACGCTCCCGCAAACTTGGGCGTCATCGCAGCGGCGCGCGGTCGCGTCGATGTCGACGGAGGACTGTCGCGCATCCTTGCAATGCGCGATGGCGTCGTCCGCGAGGTCCAGGTTGTTGAGAGCCAGTGGGTGAGGAAGGGCGATGTTCTAGGCAGCCTTGACACGCGTCAGCCGGAGATGGCCATACGCGCGGCAGAGGCGGAGTTGGGGCAGGCAAAGGGGCAACTCGTAGGGCTCAGGGCCAGAACCGCCGCGCAGGCACGCCAGGTTGACCGATTGAAGCGGGCGGCCAAGGGTCAGGCTGTCTCGGCACAAATCCTCGATGAAGGTGAAGCATCGCTTGCTACCCTTAGCGCTGAAACCGCTGTCGCGGAAAGTGCGGTCGTCGCAGCCCAAAGTCGACTGGACTCGGCGCGATACGAGTTGGAGCTGCGGATTTTTCGCGCGCCGATGGATGGGCGCGTGGCCCGCCGATCGATCAAGCCTGGCGATGTCGTCTCGGCGCAGGCGATGACCGAGGTCTTTACGCTGATTCCCAATACACCTCGAATTGTCCGTGCCGAGATCCAGGAACAGTTTGTCAATCTGGTCAAGCCAGGGCTCGAAGCCGAGATTGCCTCCGAGTTGGATGATCGCGTCAGCGTGGTCGGGAAGGTGACGCGCGTTGGAGAGACGCTCGATACCCGCAGGTCAAGCGATAGCCCGGGGGAACGGGCCGACGTGCGAGTCGCAGATTGCATTATCGCCTTTGCGCAAGATGCGCCGTTTCTGATCGGCCAGCGTGTCTATGTCCGTTTCAAGCGAGCCGCTGGTCATCCATAAAAGGTGCGCGATGGACGTCCTGGCGCAAGAAAGGACGTCTGCTTTCGCTGATACAGATTACATGTCGCATTCGTTTCATAAGTAAAGCTGCAGCAGCAGGGGCGCTCGACGATCCCTCGGCTGGGCACGACGCCGCGCTTAGCCTCGGCGAGCGTGACCAGGTCGAGTGTGATGCCGTGTTCGGCGGCCGCGAGCGGGCCGCTCGTCGGTGTCGCCCTGATCGACGAAGGCGAGGTCGACGCTGGTGTTGGTCGCGGCTTGAATGGCCTTGGCCATCCGCCCGAGGTCGGCCCAGTCGTCGGCCTTGGTGGGGTAACATGCACCGCCAGCAGACGGCCGAGCGAGCCGGCGGCCAGATGCGGTTTCGAGCCATTCGGTCGCTTGGCTCCGTCATAGGCCGTTCTCGCCCCGCCTTCCGACGTCAATCGCAGCGTATCGATGATGGCTGCGCTTGACCGCTCGTTCGCCCGGCGGCAAGGCGCGGGATGCTCCGCAAATCCTCGAACAGGGCCTGGCAGCGGCCAGCCTTGAGCCAGCGCTTCGCCTGTTGGTACACGATCTCCCAAGGCACCAGGGAGCGTGCGTCTTCACTACAGAAGGCGGGCGGCCAAGGCCGTTCAAGCCGCGACCGACGACAGCGTCGACCGTACGGCGCGATGGGAAACAAGCCCATGAAATCGCTCGTGGGTCGGCCACCGGTTGCAGTCCGCAGTGACCGATACACCCCTACAAGGGGCCAGCAGGCCGGTCCAGCACCGGGATAGGCTCACCTCAGGGAGGCTCGGGTGCGTCCTGACTGAGGTTAAGGTAGCGCAGTTTCGTAAGTTGCCGAAGCGATTGAGGCAGCGCGGTTGGTTTGTGGTCGGGCAAATGAGAAAGTCAGTTAGGCTACTGAGGCCGCCCGATGCGTCAGGCTGCTGTACAAGCTTGTTGTGACTGAGATCGAGCATGCGCAGCCTCTTTCATCGGCCAATGCGGTCTGAAAGATCCGATAGCCCTGTCGGCCAGGACAGGGATTTCGAGTTCGGTCTGCTCCCAAACCCGGGTCGTGATGGAACGAAGGCCCTTCTTCCAGAGGGGCAGATTCAGATCATCGTCAGGCGAGGCAATCGACGCGCCAACGGGCGACGACCGTCCATCCCGGATGTAATGACGGCGCCGCCGATATGGTGGCAACGCCGTCACATTCACCAATCCCCTGCGGCGTCGCTGTAGCCATCCTGATAGCCGGAGCCGTAGCCGGAATAAGAGCCGTAGCCCGAGTAATAGCCGTATCTATAGTAGGAAGGCGCGTCGTAATATCCATACCGATACGCCGGATACTCATCATAGACATAGACGGGCGCTCGATGTGACCTGGCCACGGCGGCGCCAGCGAGGGCGCCGACGGCGAGGCCGCCAATGATGCCCGCTGCAACCGCGCTACCGCGGTTGCGCGCATAGGCGCCCGACGGCGACAACGAGGCCATAGCAACGAGCGCTGCAACTGCTATCGCAATTGGCTTCTTCATGGTTGCTCCTTTCCAAAGTGCGATACTGCCGATGCCCTGGAAGTTAAGTGTGGGGCATTGCCGTAGCATTACGACACGGTTCTCACCACTCTTCGCCGTTGTCTGTGATCAGCGTCATGCAGCTTCAGCCACGCCCTCAGCGGACGTAATGTAAAAGTAATGCCAAATGCCGCCCGGACCGAAGCGCGCCGGTATGATAATAATGGGAGCGCACTTGAAGATTGGGACGTGAGCACGCGGTTGCTTTCCGGCGAAAAAACGGCCACGCCAACCGACAGCATGCAAGCGATTGTTGTCAAAGCCTAGCCAGAGACGTGTCCTGTGCGCTTTTGCTTTGGAGAAGATTTTGGCGGCGGGCCTTGCGCACGAAACGCGGGCGGTAAGGCGTGTCACAGCCTCGGCCGTCGAGGCATCTGGAATGACAGCGCAGGATAGTCTGTCCGTTGCTGCGTCGGCGCTTAGGTTAGCGGAAATGATAAGAGGAAAATGTCGCGCTGCATGCGCGCGTGGAGCATCTCGCTCGTCCGGTTGAGCGGGGCGCATCTGCGAACTTCGGGTGGGGACAAGCAGGGCCAGCCGAGAGATTGCCATGATCGCGTGTCATCTTCTTGCGCGACAGCAATGCGATCCGTTCGGCCGGTTGTGCCTTGCGAAGAGTCCTCGTCACTCATTCGGGGGTCTGCGACCTCACGGCTCGCGATGTCTTTCACTGCGCAAGGAGCTGGCGAGGCAAAGCATTACGGTTGAATGACGCCCCGCCATCTGCCGCCGAGCTGCCTGTGCTTCAAAGACAAGTATTCGTGCTCTGGCGCGATCGGCCGTCGTCGCTCAAGGTTCCAGTTGATGTAATACGTCTGCAACAGAGATGCTTGAGCAAATCAGCAGCAGCCGCGTTGCAGATGAACGAGGGGCCGTTTGCAGGCCAGGGATTCTATCATTGATGCTCTGACGGCTAGTAAAAATGGGTACGGCTGTTTTTGCCGTTGAACCAGCTCGTTCTTGATGGCCGTTATCGACAGCCGAAGGTTGTTTGCCGCCGATCGCGGAGGATCACCAATGATAGACATTTGGAGCTTTTGGCGCGCGAGAGGGCGGCAGGCAGAGCAGGCGGACCGGTCGCCATCACCAGGCAATCGTAATCCTGTTGCAATGTTGGTATCATCTTTCGAGGCGCCGAGGTTGCCCGAGGAGACTGAATTGCGACTGCTTGTCATCGAGGATGACGGACAACTAGGCCCTTGGCTGCAGTCAGAGCTCGCGCGCGCCATGGGGGGAGCCGATCTCGTCGCCACGCTTGACGAAGCCATGGCAGCCATTGCGGTGCGGCAGTTTGACTTGATTGTGATTGACCGACGGCTGCCGGATGGCGACGGCGTCGAGATGCTTGCGCGACTGAGGCAGCTGCAGCCTCGCCCTGGCGTGCTCGTCCTGACCGCGCTTGATGATCCCAACGACATTGCGCGGGCGCTCGACGCCGGAGCTGACGACTATTTGGCCAAGCCGTTCGAGCCGATCGAGCTCATCGCCCGGGCCAAGGCGGTCGTCCGTCGACTTCAGCTTGATCAAAGGGGCAGGGTGAGGGTTGCGAATCTGCTCTTCGACTCGGCCTCAAGAATGGCTTATGTGAACGATGAGCCTCTCATAATCCCTCGGCGCGAGCTCGCGTTGCTCGAGGCTCTCGCGCGACGGTGCGGGCAAGTCGTCTTGCGAGAGACGCTGGAGGCGGCCGCCTACGGCTTTGACGACGAAATCCAGTCGAACGCCATTGATGCGCATATCTCGCGGCTACGAAAGCGGTTGCGCGAGAACGGCTGCTCAGCGACGATCAAACCCCTGCGTGGCCTCGGCTATCTCTTGAGCGACACGAGATGAGGCGCATTCGCGGCTCGATCACATTGATCGCAGCGGCGCTGTTGAGCATCGTGATTTCAGCGATCTTGCTGTGTGTTCTCACCCTTCAGTTCAGTCTTATGGGCGACGACGGCACCTGGGCGCACTACGACGCCGCAGGAGCCATCAAGGCGGCGGCTAGCCGCGGCGCGCACGGAGAGCTGATCATCGATGAACACAGCGCGAATGCGGCCAAAGTGACGCCAACGCTTTCAGGATTCAAGCATGATTTTCCGGGCTTCTGGTACGTTGTTTCCGATGGTCGGAGCTTTATTCAATATGGACCTGTGCCTGCACGGGTTTTGGCGGGCTTAGCGGATGAGCAGAAGCAGACGTCGTTTTCTGGATACGCAGCTAGCACCTCATCGATGCGGCTCGCCCGGTCGGCGATAGTCAGCCAAACAGACGCCGGCGAAGTTCTGATCGAGCTTGGCGGTGCCGCCTATAACCGGTGGCAAATATTCATTGGCACAATGACGGATAGTTCAATCATAACCATTCCTATTCTCATAGTGCTCATCGGCACGATCATCGCCGCAATCATCATTGTACCACTCTTAATTGCGCGGCCCGTCCGCCGCGTTGCGACCGCGGCCGAACTTATCGATGGAACGCGTGAGGGTGCGCGGTTGCCCGAGAAAGGCGCACCGTCGGAGCTGATCCCGATGGTGAGCGCATTCAATCGTGCGCTGGAACGCATCGACGTAACGACGTCGGCCCAGCGGCGCTTTCTCTCCAACGCCGCCCATGAATTGCGCACGCCGTTGGCCCGTGTCCGGACACGGCTGGAGGGCGTTAGCGATAAAGCATTGAAAACGGCGCTCGTCACCGAATTGCAGTCACTGTCCTCGACCGTAACAATGCTGCTGCAATTAGCGCGACTTTCCTCGGGACCTGCTGAGGAAGCGGAAATCGATCTCGTCGCTGCAGCGAAACGGGTTGCCGCCGAACACGCTCCCTCTGCATTGGCTTTTGGCGTCGAGATCGAATTCTCAGCTCCGGCCGAGGCAATAAAGACCTATGGATCTGAGCAGGCCGTCAGGATCGCGCTCGCCAACATCATTCATAATGCCGTGCAGCATTCCCGGCAAGGTCAGCAGATTTTGGTGGAGGCATGCTTGCCTGCGACGGTGCGCGTCATTGACCATGGTCCAGGAATCTCGCCAGGAGCCAGATCTGCGGTGCTACAACCTTTCGTGCGGGGCCGGACGGATGGCAACGGCACCGGACTCGGCCTGGCTATCGTCGCGCAAGTGATGGCGCTGCACAAGGGCCTGGCCGCGATCGACGACACACCTAACGGCGGCACCACGATTGCTCTGACATTTCCGCCGATTGCGGCGCCGACCATGCCGGCTCGCGACAGGGAGTTCCAAAAGACGGGCGGCTGACGCTGTCATCATCGCCATCTTCGTGTCACAACGAGGATCTGATGGACAAGGCCAATTGGGCTAGCAGCCATCTTTGAGATCGGCATTTCGGACTGTCAGATCGCGCTTCACGGCCTGCTAACATAGTGCCTGCAGGCGCTGTGCAGGCCCGCGCCAATGCGCGCCTCGCCAAGATCGATGCCATCCCAGGCCCGCATGAGCATTGCGATCGTCCGGAATCTGGAAGTACTCTCACTTCATCGGGGCTTCAACCGCGTCGCTCCAGATAACTCGGAAACGCGGGGTCCGTAAGCGATGCTCTGAGAGCACCTTTCAGCCGGTGAGCTGGCGGTCGATGTTGGAAGCCTGAGGGCTTCGACACATGACGATTTCAGAGCATACGCTTAAAACCAGCGCGGATGAG
>JAOYTL010000039.1 GCA_025846845.1 Alloboseaceae bacterium BT-24-1 | reverse complement strand
GGCCCGCCGGAACCGCCGCATCCGAGAAGCCCAGCTGACCCGTCCGCTTCACAGCCATCGCAAATCCCCCCAGCAACAACCAGGGAATCACAGATCAGGCGTTTTGCAACAGCCCCGCAGGGGGAGAAGGAGTGGCCGCGCCCTTCCGTCGCACGGCATTGTGAGGGTCTTGTTTACGCCTTGTTAAACCGCTCCTGGACATCCCTGCGATGCAAACAGGAGATGACCCGATGATCAGACTGGCGCTTCCCGCGGCCCTGAGCCTTCTTGCCGCCGCGGCCCCGGCTTTCGCCGCTCCGGCCCAGCCAATGGGCCAGTTCAAGCAGTGGAATGCGGCGGCCTATGACGGCAGCAATGGCAAGCGTTGCTATATCGTATCGTCACCGGGCACCGAGAAACCTGATACCTTGCGTCATGGCGACGTGTTCTTCTTCGTACAGACCGCGCCGAGCGCCCAGAGCCGCACCGAGTCGAGCTTCCAGACCGGCTATGATTTCGCCAAGGATTCGACCGTCACCGTGACGATCGGCGACGAGAGCTTCCGCATGCTGACCTCGGGCAACAATGCCTGGCTGCAGCGGCTGGAGCGCGAAAGCGAGCTGCTCGCGGCGATGAAGGCCGGCGACGAGATGGTTCTGGCGGCGCGATCGGCCCGCGGCAACGAGACCAGCTACACCTTCTCGCTCGAAGGCGTGACCGCGGCCTCGCGGCTGCTGGAGCGCTGTAGCTGAGGCGTGGCTACAGGACGCCGTGACGCTCGAAGACCGAGCGCAGGCTGTTCCCGGCGAGCAGCTCCTCGCGAGTCGAATCCTCGGCCTCGATCTTGGCCAGCGCCAGCCGGATCGCCTCGGGCGCGATCGCGCGGGGCACGATGACGACGCCGTCGACGTCGCCGAAGACGAAATCGCCCGG
The DNA here is from genome assembly GCA_025846845.1 of Alloboseaceae bacterium BT-24-1. Lineage (GTDB taxonomy): Bacteria > Pseudomonadota > Alphaproteobacteria > Rhizobiales > Beijerinckiaceae > Allobosea. The sequence continues at coordinate 10,868 of JAOYTL010000039.1, read as the reverse complement.
CGCGACGCGGGCGCCGCCGAGCTCGACCGGCTCGTCGGCGGCCATCATCTCGGCCCGGCCCTTGGTGTCGAGCGGGCCGATGCCGCCATGGAAGACCGGGAAGCCGAGCTCGCGGATGCGGCGGACATCGCGCACCAGCCCGTCGGTGAGGCAGCCGGCGGCGCCTCTCACCTTCGAGGCGGTGGTGAGCAATTCGCCCCAGGGCGCGATCCTGTCGGTCGGCCCGTCGCAGGCGAGCACGGGGATCTCGCCGGGTTTCAGATTGTCGATCAGGTCCATCTCCAGTGCATAGGGATTGTGCCCCTCAGGGAGATGGTAGCGTTTCATGTAGAGCCCGGTGCGGGCGAAGCCGCAGAGCACGCTGGCGTCGTCGAGCGGGCGCACGAAGGGCTTGACCGCCTGGTCGGGGTAGCCGAGCTCATCGAGCACATCGGAGAGCACGGCCGAATAGAGTCGGCCCTTGAGGTTGGCGAGATCGAGTTCCTGGGCCGGATCCGGCATGCGCGCTTCCCCTCTTGATATTTGGAGGGGAAGCTTCCGGGCGCTCCGGCGGCGGGTCAAGCCATCGCCGGTGCGTGGGGTGGAACGGCGCTCAGGCCGGCAGTTCGTCGAGGCGGGCATAGCTCGCTTCCATGCCGTATTCCATGCCGGTGGCGAGCATCGCCTCACGGGTGGCCGAGTCCGGCAGGGTCATGCGCATGGTCATCAGCGTGCCCTGCCCGTCGGCCTCGAAGCGGGTCTCGATATGGTTGTCCGGCGTCGGGTTGGGCATGTTGTCCGGCGCCGGATCGGGCATATGGAAGCGCTCGACATGGACGATGCGGCCGAACGGCTCGAGCGCGACGTACTCACCGGTCAGCGTGAGGCTGCCGCCGCTGCCGTCGCTCCATTCATAGCGGATCCTGCCGCCCGGCTTCGCCTCGTTGATACAAACCGGCATGGTCCAGCCCTCGGGGCCGAGCAGCCATTTCTGGATCAGCGCCGGCTCGGTATGGGCGCGGTAGACCGCCTCGGGCGAGGCCTTGAAGCGGCGGGTGACGACGACATGGGTGTCGCCCTCGATCTTCAGGGTGAGCCTGGTCATTTCGGGTCTGTCTCCTTGCCTGGTTCCATGTCAGCCAGAAGCTGGTCCAGCCGGTCGTAATTCGCCTCCAGGGCCCGCCTGAGCATGGCGAGCCATTTGTCGATCTCCTCGAGCGCGCCCGGCGCGAGCCGGCAGGGCCGCTTCGTCCCCTCGATCCGCCGGGTGATCAGCCCCGCCCCCTCCAGCACCTTCAAATGCCGCGACACCGCCGGCTGCGACATCGCGAAGGGCTCGGCGAGTTCCATCACCGTGGTTTCGCCGAGCGCCAGCCGCGCCAGGATCGCCCGGCGCGTCGGATCGGCGAGAGCGGAAAAGGCCGCGTCGAGATTATTCATTACCAAGTCCTTATATAAATACTTAGTTAAATAAACTGTCACGCGTCGTCAAGCCCCGCCGAGCCGACAGGCCGCGGCAGTATGACCTTGCGGAATGCCGCCACGGGGCAGACGATGAGGCGTCGCGCCTGAAGCCCACTCTGGCAAAGCTCACAATCCGAAACGAGAGACGCCGCCATGCATAGTCTTCTCAAGTTCGCGGCCCTGCTTGCCCTGTCCGCCGGCGGCTTTGCCGCCCTGGCCCCGGCAACCTCGACATCCGCCGAGGCAGTCGTCTGCGCGCGCGGCGTCCGCGGCGCCGCCTGTGCCGGGCCCCGCGGCGCGGTTGCGGTTCGCCGCCGCCCGGTCGTGGTCGTCCCGGCCCGCGGTACGGTCGTCGTGCCGGCACGCCGCGGCGCCGTTATCGTACGCTGAGCGGCACCAGACCGGCGGAATTGTCGGCTAACTGCGGCTCACGGCCGGCGGGCGATGCATGATCGCTGCCCGCAGCAGCAAATGGAGCAGCAGCCCGTTGAGCAGATGCCAGCCCCAGTGCAGGCCGAACGGAACCGCCCCGCACAGCACCGAATCGAGCGAGCGGAAGCTTAGCGACAGGGCGAAGACGAAGCCGGCAACGGCGATTCGCGCGCCCGTGATCGCATCGCCGCGCAGCCGCGCTGCCAGCGCGACTCCGAAGAGACCGATGAGAAAGCCGGCATAGCCGGCCGAACCGCGCATGCCGGCCGGCAGCAGCGGCGCGAGGCCTGAGGCCAGGCCGAAACAGGCGGCGAGGAAGAGAAGAGCACCGAGCGCAGCCGTAAACGGTGACAAACCCAGGAAGCGATTGAGCGCCAGCCCGAAATAGCAGAGCGCGAAGAGCTGGATCGGCACGACATCGGCCAGCAGGGTCCAGCGCTGCGGCATGGTGTGGAACAGGAAGGAGCCGACGCCGATGATCGCGACCAGCGCCGTCAGCCATTCGGCCGGCCAGTCGCGGCGCCCCTGTTGTCGCAGCAGCAGCCATGCCGCCAGCGCCGCCAGCAGGAAGGCGGCGTTGCTGATCGCATTGAGCGGCTCGGCCCAGAAAGCCCCGCTCAGCCGTTCGCAATAGCCCGCACCCTGCATGCCCTGCTCCGTCATCGCCGGAATCATCGAATCATGCCGCCTGCCTCACGCGAGCGTATGACGGCGACGCCGAAAGCAGGGGCGATTCTTCCCGAAACTGCCCATGGTGAACAGGGCATTACACCCCATCCCGGCTCGGCAACCAATGCTGCAGTGCAAACCGCATGGCAAATCGCGTCGATTCTGCACGAAATCGCGGCACCCGATGGACCCGCATGGAATCTCAGCTTTCAGCGCCTAAAATTTAGGCCAAACCGTCACTGTTCTGACAAAATCGTTAAGCGCTCTGCGCGGGTCAGCGGCCATTTCCAAACGATCTCTTAATTTGTCATGCGCTAATAGCATAACGGAACTGACACGGCGCCCCTGTGAGAAGCACTGTGATCGCTCTATATGCAGTGCACAACGAATTCATCGCTGTCGGGGCCAAACCCCGAAAAACCAAAAGGTTATCGCCATGTTCCTGTCCATGATCGCTTCCAAGATCCGCTCCTATCTTCGCTATCGCGAGACCGTCCGCGAGCTGTCCCGTCTCACCGACCGTGAGCTCGACGATCTCGGCCTGTCGCGCTCGGACATCCAGTACGTCGCCCGTACCCACGCGACTGCCTGATTTCTGCCCGACTAGTTTCTCCTAGGTCCTGCGTTCCTCCCCTCAGGATCTGGTCGAAGAGCGAATGCCCGCTTTCGAGCGGGCATTTTGCGTTTCTGGGGCTTGATTAGCCTTGCGCCCTTGACCTTGGGCGCCGCCGCGGACACATCGCGGCCATGACAGCATCCACCACAATCGCACCCATCCACATCGTCGGCGGCGGCCTCGCCGGCTCGGAAGCCGCCTGGCAGATCGCGGAGGCCGGCCTTCCGGTCATCCTGCACGAGATGCGCCCCGTACGCGGCACCGACGCCCACAAGACCGAGAGCCTGGCAGAGCTGGTCTGCTCCAACTCCTTCCGCTCGGACGATTCGTCCTCCAACGCCGTTGGCCAGCTGCATTGGGAAATGCGCCGGCTCGGCTCGCTGATCATGGCGAAGGGCGATGCGCACCAGGTTCCGGCGGGCGGCGCGCTCGCGGTCGACCGGGACGGGTTCGCGGCCGCCGTCACCGCTGCGCTCGAAGCTCACCCCAACGTCACGATCGAGCGCGGCGAGATCGCCGGCCTGCCGCCGGCTGCGTGGGACAAGGTCATCGTTGCGACCGGCCCCCTCACCTCACCAGCACTGGCCGAAGGCATCCGCTCGCTGACAGGCGCGGGCGAGCTCGCCTTCTTCGACGCGATCGCGCCCATCGTCCATTTCGATTCGGTCGACATGGACGTAGCCTGGTTCCAGTCGCGCTACGACAAGGCGGGACCCGGCGGCACCGGCGCCGACTACATCAACTGCCCGCTCGACCGCGAGCAGTACGAGGCCTTTATCGACGCGCTGCTGGCGGCGGAGAAGACCGAGTTCAAGGAATGGGAAGGCACGCCCTATTTCGACGGCTGCCTGCCGATCGAGGTGATGGCCGAGCGTGGCCGCGAGACCTTGCGCTGGGGGCCGATGAAGCCGGTCGGGCTGACCAACAAGCACAACCCGACGGTCAAGGCCTATGCCGTGGTCCAGCTCCGACAGGACAATGCGCTGGGCACGCTGTTCAACATGACGGGCTTCCAGACCAAGCTGAAATATGGCGAGCAGGCCGCGATCTTCCGGATGATCCCGGGCCTGCAGAACGCCGAATTCGCCCGGCTCGGCGGCATCCACCGCAACACCTATCTCAACTCGCCGGAGTTGCTCGATCCGCAATTGCGGCTGAAGGCCGATCCGCGCCTGCGCTTCGCGGGACAGATCACCGGCTGCGAGGGCTATGTCGAGAGCGCTGCCATCGGCCTTCTGACGGGACGCCTCGCCGCGGCGGAACGCCTCGGCCGGCCGCTCGAACTACCGCCGGCGACGACGGCGCTCGGCGCGCTGGTCAACCACATCACCGGCGGCCACATCGTCACCATCGACGAGGGGCCGCGCTCCTTCCAGCCGATGAACATCAATTTCGGCCTGTTCCCGCATATCGAGGGCCAGGCGACGCATGGCCCCGACGGCAAGAAGCTCAAAGGCCCAGCAAAGAGCGTCGCCCGCAAGCAGGCGCTGACGGCGCGGGCGAAGGTCGAGATGGAGGAATGGGCCGCACGTCATTAAAGTTTTAAATCCTGCAGAACCCAAAATCCCGCAGCAGCCTCAACAGATGGTATTGTAGAGTGCTCTCTAATCGGTATGCCGAGACCTTTTGTAGAGAATAGCACCTCAGAACCGGGGGATATACATTTACACTGCAAACCTTTTATACCGTTTGCTGAGGGCCCGAATCCAACTATACTAAGCGTTCCACGACAACCATTTACATCGTTTAGGGAGAATGGACGCTTAATACGAAGAGGAAAAAATCCTTCCGATTCACCTGAATATGAACGGTTTATATTATTATCAATTACAGAAGCCGCCCGTTTCACAAGTTTAGGAATTTTCGCCAGATCAATACTCACTCCAAGAACTCTCAAAAACAGTAATCCGCATAGTTTTCCTTTGGGCGAATTCAATGCAAATCCATGAGGTCCCGCTGAAATTCCAAGAGACAATCCATCAAAACCTAAATAGTACGCTGACCAATCGTCGAGCGGCGTATTCGCTAATGCTGCCATAGACAATCCCCAAGCATTAACTAACGAAATATCACAATCACTATTTTGTTTTGACAGTTCAATGACGGATAAGGAACAAGTTCAGCCCGTCCGCGCCGCCCGCCACAACGTCCATTGCCGCTTGAGCGGCGAGAGACTGATGATCGTCCGATAAGGGTCGTAGACCCGCCGTTCCATCTGCCTGAGATAGGGCTCGACCAGCGCAACGGCTAAGAAAGCCGGCCTGATCGCCGCCGGCACAGTGGCGGAAAGGTCGTTGAGCTTGCGCAGATGGATGCGCGCCAGCGCCCGCATCTCCTTCAGCGCATAGATCAGGCCCGGCCCGCCGCGGCCGCGCACGATGTCCTCGCGGGTGACGCCGTTGCGAGCGAGCAGGTCGGCCGGCAGATAGACCTGACCGCGCGCCGCATGCCAGGGGAAGGCCCGCATCAGCCCCGACAGCGAATAGGCAACGCCGGCATGGCCCGCAGCCGTGGCGCCGCCCGGATCGCGGCCTTGCGCCAGAACCAGGCAGGCGAGGCGGATCAGCGCGCTCGAGGTCTCGCCGACATAGCCTTCGAGATCGGAGAGCGACGGCATCGGATCGTCATAGAGATCGAAAACCCGAGCCTCGATCAGCCCCGAGAGCGGGCCGATGGGGAGGCGAAAGCGCCTGACGGTGTCAAGCAGCGCTTGCGCGACCGGGTGGCCGGGCGCGGGCGCATCCGGGCCGGCCTCGAGCACGTCGCGCCACCATTGCAGGCGAACCTCGCCGGGCAGCGGCTCGCTGACCTGCTCGCGCACGCGGGCGACCTCGTGGCTGAAGGCATAGAGCGCAAACAAGCCAGGCCGCAGCGCCTCGGGCGCATAGAGCGAGGCGATGTAGCGGTCGGGATCGTGCTCGCGCACCAGCGCCAGGCAATGGCCATACGCCTGCGAGAGCGGACCCGGCGCAGTGCCGGCTCGGTGCTCGGTTTTTGTGGTCATGCGCCCTCCCCGCTCCCGTCGTCACACGGGCCGAAGCGCCGGCAGTCTAGGCCGAGCCGGCAGCCTTGGCTACGCGGGAGCGACATGGCCGGTGGGATTTGATCGACGCTAGTCGACCGCGATCAGCGCCGCGGCGACCCGCCGTTCCTCGCCGACCAAGACGTTGAAGGTGCGCGCTGCGGCGGGGGTCGCCATCGCCTCGACGGTGATGCCGACCGCCTTGAACGGGTCGCGCAAGGCAGCTGGCAGGAAGGCGATCTCGCGGCCGATGCCGAGGATCAGGAAGTCGATCGCCTCGGCTTCGTCGAGGACCGGCTGCAGGCTGGCGAGGGTCACCTCGGCGAAGGACGCAACCGGCCAGATCCGGACGCCGGACGGCGTCGCCAGGATCGAGCCGCGATGGCTCATCTCGGCGAACCGGAAGCCGCCAGCGCCGAAGGCGTCGATCTGGTAGCGACCGGGGACGAAGCCGTCGAAGCGCCGGTCAGCCAAGGCTCGAGCCCTAAACCCGCGCCTTCGCCTCGGCCAGTTCCTCGTTCTGGTCGAGGCGGCCGGCGCGGACGTCGAGATAGAGCAGCACCGGCGTCGAGACGAACATCGCCGAATAGGTACAGACGATCACGCCGAACAGCATGACGAGCGCGAAGCCCTCGATCGCCGTGCCGCCGAAGAAGACCAGCGCGACCAGCGCCAGCACGGTGGTGGTCGAGGTGATCGCGGTGCGCGACAGGGTCGTGTTGACCGAGAGATCGAGCAGTTCCGGGATCGGCATGGTCTTGTAGCGGCGCAGCAGTTCGCGCGTGCGGTCGAACACCACCACCGTCTCGTTCAGCGAGTAGCCGACGATGGTCAGGATCGCCGCGATCGAGGTCAGGTTGAATTCGAGCTGCGTGATCAGGAAGAAGCCGAGCGTCAGCACGATGTCGTGCATGGTGCCGACGATCGCGCCGATGGCGAGCTGCATCTCGAAGCGGAACCAGAGATAGACCAGCACCCCGATGATCGCGAGCACGACGCCGAGCGTGCCGGCCTGGACCAGCTCGCCCGATACGCGCGGACCGACCGTCTCGACCCGGCGGAACTCATAAGCCTCGGAGAAGGTCTCGCGCGCCTTGGTCACCACGCCCTGCTGGGCGATCTCGCCGCCGGGCTGGAGCGCAAAGCGCATGGAGAGCTCGCCGGCACTGCCGAACTCCTGGACCTCGACCTCGCCGAAGCCGAAGCTGTTGGCGGTCTGGCGCACCTGGGCGATGTCGGGCTTGCCGCTCTTGGCCTGCATCTCCAGCAGCGTGCCGCCGCGGAAATCGATGCCGAAATTGAGGCCTACCGTCAGGAACAGCGCCAGCACCAGCACCGAATAGGCCGCCGAGAACGGATAGGCGAGACGGCGCCAGTGGACGATGCCGAATTTGGTATTGTCGGGAACGATGCGAAGCAGGCGCATGGTCGGTTATCTCCTGGCCTGCGGCGTCAGAACGGAAGGGCCTTCGGCCGCGCCCAGCGATACCAAAGCGCGATCAGCATCCGCGTCAGCGTCACCGCGGTGATGACCGTGGTCAGGATGCCCAGGATGAAGACGACGGCGAAGCCGCGCACCGGACCGGAGCCGAGCGTGAACAGCGCCACGGCCGCGATCAGCATGGTGACGTTGGAGTCGATGATCGTGGCGAAGGCTCGCGTGAAGCCGGCCTCGAGCGCCGAGACCAGCGACCGTCCCATCCGGGATTCCTCGCGCATGCGCTCATAGATCAGCACGTTCGAGTCGACCGCTGTGCCGATGGTGAGCACGATGCCGGCGATGCCCGGCAGGGTCATGGTCGCCCCTAACAGCGACATCAGCCCGAGGATCAGGCAGACGTGCACGAGCAGCGCGATGCTGGCGATGATACCGAACAGCCCGTAATTGCCGATCATGTAGAGGATGACCAGCACGGTCGCGATGATGGTCGCCATCTTGCCGGCCTGGATCGAATCCTGGCCGAGGCCGGGGCCGACGGTGCGTTCCTCGACGATCGTCATCTTGGCGGGCAGCGCGCCGGCGCGCAGCAGAATGGCGAGATCGTTGACCGACTGGACGGTGAAATTCCCGGAAATCTGGCCGGAGCCGCCGGTGATCGGCGACTGGATCACCGGAGCCGAGATCACCTTGTTGTCGAGCACGATGGCGAGCTGGCGGCCGAGATTCTCGGTCGTCGCCTGGCCGAAGCGCTGGGCACCGCGGATGTTGAAGCGGAAGTTGACGATCGGCTGGCTGGTTCGCTGGTCGAAAGCCGGCTGGGCGTCGATCAGATCCTCGCCCTCGACGATGACCTGACGGCTGATCGGGATCGGCTGGCCGCCCTGATCCTGCGAAGGCAGCATGTCGACATCGGTCGCGTTCTGGTCGGCAACCATGCGGAACTGGAGCTTGGCGGTCTCGCCGAGAATCCGCTTCAGCTGTTGCGGATCCTGCAGACCGGGCACCTGCACGAGGACACGATCGAGCCCCTGGCGCTGAATGTTCGGCTCGGTGGTACCGATCTGATCGACGCGGCGGCGGATGACTTCGATCGCCTGCTCGACGGCGCGGCGAATGCGCTCATTCACGCCGGCTTCGGTGACGTTGAGCTGAATCAGCCCATCGGGATTCTCGTTGACCTCGATCGACTGGTTACCGGAGGGCCCGAAGGCGCCGAAGGTGCCGATCGGCTGGGCGAGCTCGCGCAGCTTCGGCATCAGCTTGGCGCGGTCAGCCTGCTCGGGGACGCGCAACTGCACGCCGCGCGGGGTCATGCCGATGCCGCCCTGCAGGCCGACGCGCTCCTCGCGCAGGATGCGGCGAACATCGTCGCGCAACTGCGTGACCTGACTGCGGATCAGGTCGGCGCGGTCGATCTCGAGCAGCACGTGCGAGCCGCCCTGCAGATCGAGGCCGAGCGTCATCGCATGGATCGGCAGCAGGAAGCGCGGAATCCAGGCCGGCGCGCCCTGCTCGATCGCCTTGCGGGTCTCGGGCGAGAACAGGTTCGGCACGGCGAGCCCGCAGCCGAAGACCAGCACGAGCAGAACGAGAATGACCTTGCGGGCCTGGAGACGAAGCATCTTTATGGACAGCCTTGTTGGCGGGCGCGGGCGCGTTCAAGCCCCGCGCCTCACGGCCTTCAGCTCTTGACCGGCTCGCCCTTGGCGCGCACGTCCGAAACCATGCCCTTGAGAATGCGCACGCGCACGCCGTCGGCGATCTCGGCCTCGATCTCGGTGTCGTCGACCACCTTCGAGACCTTGGCGATGATGCCGCCCGAGGTAATGATCGTGTCGCCGCGGCGGACGTTCTTGATCATCTCCTGATGCGTCTTCACCCGCTTCTGCTGCGGCCTGATGATCAGGAACCACATGATGACGAAGATCAGGACGAACGGGACCAGCGACATCAGCACGTCGTTGGTGCCGCCGCCTCCAAGGCCCTGGGCAAAAGCGGGGGTGATCACGGGAAGGCTCCTTCACGTCGCCGCCGATTGACGGCCGGCCGGCGCGGGGGTTGGTAAAATCGCGCGGACTATAGCCAGCGATGTCGTGAAATCAATCGAAAGCGGCCGGCTCCCCGACCGCATCCCCCAGCTAAGCTGTCCCTGCCCTGCGCGCAATGGCCTTGCCTTCCGATATGGAGCGGCGCTATGAGCGTACCGTACCGTTCGGTACACCACTATCATGCGGACATGCCTGCGATGACCGACACCGCCACCGATCCGACGCTCGCCACCCTGCTGCGCATCGCCGACGCACTCGAGCGCCTGGCTCCGCCTGCCAAACGCGCCGCCGATCTCACCGCCGCCGACGCCTTCGTCTGGCATGCTGCCGGCCACGAGCTCGCGCCGGTCGCCAAGGTGAACCGTGTCGCGCTCTCGTTGCTGCGCGGCGTCGACCGGGTGCGTGACACGCTGGCGGAAAACACCGAGCGCTTCGCCCGCGGCCTGCCGGCCAACAACGTCCTGCTCTGGGGGGCGCGCGGCATGGGCAAATCGTCGCTGGTCAAGGCGGTGCATGCCGACACCAACCAGCGCCTACCGGCCGGCGCCCTGCCCCTCAAGCTGATCGAGATCCATCGCGAGGACATCGAGAGCCTGCCCGTGCTGATGGGCCTGCTCAAGGCTGATCCGCACCCGGCCATCGTCTTCTGCGACGATCTGTCCTTCGACGGCCAGGACACCTCTTACAAGTCGCTGAAGGCGGCGCTCGACGGCGGCGTCGAGGGCCGGCCGGACAATGTCGTGTTCTACGCGACATCGAATCGCCGACATCTGCTGCCGCGCGACATGATGGACAATGAGCGCTCGACCGCGATCAATCCCGGCGAGGCAATCGAGGAGAAGGTCTCGCTCTCCGACCGCTTCGGCCTCTGGCTCGGCTTCCACAAATGCAGCCAGGACGAATATCTGTCGATGATCGACGGCTATGTCGGCCATTTCGGACTCGAGATCGAGCCCGAGCAGTTGCGCCGCGAGGCGCTGGAATGGGCAACGACGCGCGGCTCGCGCTCAGGGCGCACGGCCTGGCAGTACATCCAGGACTTGGCCGGGCGGCTGGAGAAGCGGCTGGAGGGGTGAGCCCTTCTCCCCTCGGGGGGCTGTTGCAAAACGCCTGATCTGTGATTCCCTGGTTGTTGCTGGGGGGATTTGCGATGGCTGTGAAGCGGACGGGTCAGCTGGGCTTCTCGGATGCGGCGGT
>JAOYTL010000038.1 GCA_025846845.1 Alloboseaceae bacterium BT-24-1 | reverse complement strand
GCAGATCTTCAGAATAAGGTCGCGTCATCTCTGCCGGCCGCCTGTCCCGGCAGAGATCTTGAATCACGATCCGACTGATTTGCGAATCCCGATTCCGCTAAAAATCAGCGTGCTCTAGTTTAACGAGCGCTCTTGCCAGGGTTGCCGGGGGCTAGGCCTTTCAACCTAGCCACACTGCCTCCTGTACATAGCTGCCCGTGCATCTAACGTCAGGGCGCGGTGGCAGTTGCGCCAAGCCAAGATCACGGAACGCCGACATATCAGCGTCTGCTTGCAAGCCGGGTGTTGCGCCCCGGCCCGCACGATTTCTCCATTGCGTAGCCATGCGCGTTCTTCTCCACCTTTGGGATCCAGCTTCGGGCTCTTCCTGATCAGCAGGCGCAGTCCGAGCGCCGCTCCAAATCAGCCTTGGCCATTGCGAGCAGGAGACCAGGCTGCCGATGTGAGGATGCCAGCAAGATATCGTTCGATCTCACTCAAGCAGATAGCCAGCCTGAGCGTCCTGATACCCGCACCATGCGCAGCGTTATCCAGAGCTCGTTCGAGCAGGTGAGGGCGGGCTCTGGCGCTGTGCTCGTCGCATGGCCCGGCGCGATCTTTTGCACCGCTGCCGTAGCTCGACGGCCCGGTTGCGATGGCTTGATGCATGCGCTCGATGCGTTCAGCAGCCATCAAGGGCAACAAGCGGACGCTGCCCGGCAGCACGTCAGAAATGTGCGATCTTCTGCAAGCCGAGACGAGTCTTTGCGGTATCGACGATCTTTGATGTGACCCAGGTCGGATTGCAGGTATTGAACCAGGCTTTCAGCATCACCCGCCAGAATCTCAACTCGACGTTCGATCGTGGTCCAAAGGTCGCGCGGACACGATCGATCTCATTGGACAAACGGGCGCTCGGAATTGCGCTGTTGTTCATGCCGGTTCGGCGAAATTGAGCGATCGGGTGAGCGATCCTGCCATAGCGCGATATCAGTCGGGCACGAGAGAACATCTCGTAGTCCCCAACGTCCTTATACGCGATATCGAACCCCCCAAGCTCCGTGAAGAACTTGCGGGAGAAATACGTCCCCATGTGCATGGTCGGATTCCAGCCAAGGCTGGCAAGCATGCGAGGGGTCATCCAGCTTGGGGGAGCTGCAAGTCCGCCAAGGCCGCGCCCTCGGCCGTCGACCCACTCAATCCCGCCGACGACCCAGGGCAAATTGGTCTCGCGATAAGTCTTGACGACGAGATCGAGCGCGCCGTCGATGAGCACATCGTCCGCGCCGAGGAACCCGAGCAACTCGCCCGATGATGCGAACGAGCCCTTGTTGATCGCGTCGAAGATGCCGCTGTCCTTTCCGGTCAGGACGGTCAGGCCATAGGAACGGGCCATCTCGACGGTTCCGTCGGTGCTGCCACCGTCGACGATGACGTGCTCCACCTCGACAAACCTCGAATTGCCGCGCTTGGCCGATTCGATACAGTCGCGGAGATATTCAATGGCGTTCAACGTCGGTGTGACGATCGTGACAATCATGCCGGCTTCCTTCGCTGGTCACCAGTGAGGGGTCTCATCTCTCGGTCAACGCTGACCGGGACCTTTCGAGCTGCCAAAGTCCGCTTCTGCAAGACGGCCTCGTAGGCCCGAGCCGCGACCTTCGCCACTTCCGGCCAGGTAAAATGCGTTGCGACCCTTGTCCTGGCGCGCTGGCCCATCGCGACGAGGTGATCGGGTTGCGCTGTCAGAGCGAGGAGCTTGGACGCAAGTGCAGGCGCGTCTCCGGGCGGAACGAGATGGCCGCAACCATCGTCGATCTCGTATGAAATGCCGCCGACATCCGACGCGACGACCGGGAGGCCGTGAGCCATGGCTTCGAGCACGACGAGTGGGAACGTGTCCGCCAAAGTCGGGAACACGAACAGATCCGATCGCCGCATCAGCGTGGATATCTCGTCGTCCTGCAATCGATCCGTCACGATGATGCGTTGATCAGGCGCGGCTGAACGGACGAAGCCATCGTAGTCGATCTCGCCGCGCCGTTCTCCTCCGATCACGAGGTTGTATGGGATCGCGATCGATCGGAAGGCCTCCATCAGGATGGGAAGGCCCTTGTTCGGCGTATGATTGCCGAGAAACATGAATGTGGGTCTGGCAGGGTCGCGAGGCTGGAGCAGACCGAACTTCTCGAGAATGGTTCGCTCCCGAACCGGATCGACAGGGGCCGGGCTGGGTACGCCGTTCGGCACGATCGGAATGTCTGCCCCCATGAAACCCATTTCGCGCACGATCGAAATGTCGGCAGGGGAGAGGGCCAGCACGGAATCGGCCTGCTTCACGGCCGAAGCGACAGGCCGCTGCACAAGCGCCGTCCAGACCTGGCGACGCGCAAAGTCGAATCCGTAGGCATTGCCCCTGTTCGCAATCTCATTGAAGCCGTGCGTCGAGATTACGTAGGGAATCTTCGCTCGCAGGCATGCATGGGCGACGCGTTTGAATTCGAGCGCGGGCATTGGATTATGGAGATGGACGAGATCGAAATCCCCGTGCTCGATCAAGCTCGGCAAGTCCGACCGATAGATCAAGGACCTGTATTTGTTCGGGATGGGCAACCGCCTCGCATAGGCCGGCAGAGTGGTTGTCAGGGGAAGGCGGGGTGTCGCCGGGAATGCTTCGCGGTAACCGTCCATCATGTTGGCGACGGTGATGTCGCAATGCTCCATCAGGGACGCGCTGAGTTGCTCGCCCGCTCGGGCGCCACCGCTGGCCGAAAGATGCGGTGACACGACGATGGCCGCGAGAACCTTCATCGATAGGCTGCCAGAAGGTGGTCCGACAGATCCGGCTCCGACCAGAGATCGCTCAGTGCGTCGTCGAGGGTATGGGTCGCCTTCCAGCCGAACATTGCCGCAATGAGCGAATTGTCGGCGGCGAGGAAGGGGCGATCGACCGCCCGCACGCGTGACAGATCCTGCTCGATATCAATCTTGCAGCCGCTGATCAGGCGAAGCTTACCTATGATCTCCTCGACCGAGTAAGGCTGCGATGTTCCCAGATTGACGGTGACCGTCTTCCCTGGCTCGATGTCGGCGCCAAAAAGGGTCGATGCGAAGCCGCGCGCGGCATCCTTGACGTGAATGTAATCGCGCTTGGGCCAGAGATTGCCGAGTTTGATGCGATTTCGCCCGGCTTTGAGCTGCGCGACGATCTCGGGCAGGAGATGGGGGTTCGTCTCCCCCGGTCCGACGACGTTGAAAAGGCGAACGACAACCGTGCTCAACCCGCGCTTGGCGCCCATATAGCGCACGTAGTGTTCGCCCTGAAGTTTGCTCAGGCCGTAGATGTCGGTCGGCTCGAGGATTGCGCTGGCCTCGCGGTGCATGCGCCCATCTGGCTTATAGACCGCCCCGCTACTGGCGAAGACGAACCTGCAGCCTTGAGGGCAGGCCTGCAGCAAATTCATCGTTCCGACGACGTTGGTGCCGATGGTGAGCGCCGGATTGTCTTCGCATTCCGGGATATAGTGGATCGCGGCAAGGTGCAGGATCACATCGGGTGCGAAGGCCGCAATGGCTGTTTGGACCGCGTTTTCGTCTCGAATGTCAGCCTTGATGAAATCGATCTGTTCCATATCTTGTGAAGATAATCGAAGTGCTCCGGACCGTAAGGAGTCCAAAATGCACACTCTATGCTGGCCCATGAGAAGTCTTGCGACTTCCCTTCCAACGTAGCCATTGCCGCCGGTGAGCAAAATCTTCATTTACCGACCTTAAAGTGATCGCCTCTGAGGCTTTGAAAAATTGCATGGATGCCTAGGTTGCGAAATTTCAATAAAGTGGATTTGCCTGGAGCGGGAATGTACTTCGATGGGGGCTGCATGACTCGTTTGGCTTACCTATTTGGTATGCCTCCGAGGCAATTGGCTCTCACACTCGTGGTCTCGATCTCTGAACCGACCCGGTGCGCGGATCGCGCCGTTTTCCGGCCGGGCTTTCGCGGAGGCGCGGCACAAGGGAGCTGACGGTCCCGTCGGTGACAGCGCGCTTCCTGGCGCGGTCTTTTGCATCTTCCGGTGCGGCCTTTCGTACCTTTGATCTGCCCGGCCGACGCAGTTTCGTTCGGGAGCCTACGCTTCGCCCCGTCATTGACATGCGCGATGCCGGCTGCCGCTCAACGATTGCCCGATGCCAGCTCGACCGCGCGCGCACTCACCGCGGGCGGCAGTGCCGATGCCGCCTCGGCCTGGTCCCTGGCCTGCAAAGCTTCGCCCCAGTCGCGCAAGCTGATCAGCACCGGTTCGAGCGTCCGGCCAAAATCGGTCAGCTCGTATTCAACGCGCGGCGGCACCTCCGGGTAGACGGTGCGGCGCACGATGCCGTCGGCCTCGAGCTCGCGGAGCTGGATCGTCACCATCCTCGGCGTGGCGTTCGGCACCAGGCGGCACAGCGCATTGAAGCGCAATCGTCCTTCGAGAAGGTGGAACATCAGCACGGGCTTCCAGATTCCACCCATGACGCTGAGTGTCGCCTCGACCGCGCAGCCCGTCCGGGTCGCCTTGCGGCGCGCCTGCCTGACAGTATCATTCATGATAGTACATGTTCCTTTTGATCGTACTTACGAACATATCTTTACCTGCCTAGGTCTAGCGCGCCAACACAGACCAAGGAGACGGCATTGCGCGCTTATCGACTGAATGGAACGAATGCCCCGCTGACGCTGCACGAGGGCGTCGCGCCGACCGCGGGGCCCGGAGAGGTGCTCGTCGATCTCAAGGCGGCCACGCTCAACTATCGGGATCTGATCGTGCGGGAGGGGCGCTATGGCGGAGACCAGAAACAGGACCTCGTACCGCTGTCCGACGGTGCCGGCATCGTCACCCAGGTTGGAGACGGCGTGTCCCGCGACCGGCTCGGCGAGCGCGTCGTCCTCGGCTTCATGCCCGGCTGGCTGGACGGCTCGTTCTCGGCCCGCAAGCAGGCGACCGCGCTCGGCGGCGGGTTCGTCGATGGCGTGCTCGCCGAGCAGATAGTCCTGCCGGCTGCTGCCGCGGTGACATTCCCCGACGCCTGGAGCTTCGAAGCGGCCGCGGCATACCCCTGTGCCGGGGTCACGGCCTGGAACTGCCTGTTCGGCGGCCGCGGCCTGCGTCCCGGTGACAGCGTCCTGATAGAAGGCACCGGTGGCGTGTCGACCTTCGCGCTGCAGTTCGCCCGGGCCGCCGGGGCGCGGGCGATCGTCACCTCGAGTTCGGACGAGAAGCTGGCCTGGGCCCGCAAGCTGGGCGCGGAAGCGACGATCAACTACCGCACCACACCGAATTGGGGGGAGGTTGCCGCGGGCATGGCCGGCGGAGAGGGCGTCGACTTCGTGGTGGAGGTCGGCGGCTCCGGTACCTTGAACCAGGCGCTTCGCGCAACGCGGCCCGGAGGCGAAGTCGCGCTCGTCGGCGTTCTCACCGGCTTCTCGGGCGAGATCGACACCGGCGCGATCCTGATGAAGGCCATCAATCTCCGCGGAGTTTACGTTGGCTCTGTCGCCGATCTGAAAGCCGCGATGGCTACTGGGGTCAAGCCGCTCGTCGACGAGACTTTCGCCTTCGAGGCGGCGCAGGCAGCGTTCGATCGGCTGCGCAGCGGGCAGCATCGCGGAAAGGTTGCCATCAACATTTCCGCGTGAGCTCGGGACGGGTCAATCGAGCTCGATCATGCGCTGGACGTCGCTGCTGCGCTCCTCGATGTGCTGCAGCAGCGGGTCGAGATGGGGAACGCGATCGCCCGCCGCGGCGAACGCGATCACCTCCCGAACCAGAGTGCGGAGCTTGTTTGTGGTCACGCCAAGTGGGGTGGCCTTCCTGATATCGACGGCCTGAGCGGCGACGAGAAGCTCGATTGCCGCGATCGAGCGGCAGAGGTTGGCAACCTCAGCCGTCTTTCTCGCTGCCAGTCCCGCCATTCCGGCTCGGTCGAGATTGCCGTTGGAGTGGCTCGAACTGGCGAGTTCCTGCACCACCGGTGCGGTAGCCAACCTCGCCTCGGAGGTGATCGCTTTATGGAACTGGGCGAGGCCATTGAAGCCCGGCAGGCCGACGCCGTCCTCCTCGATCAGGCCGACGGCCAATCCCGACCAGAACGAATCGACCAGCTTGGCGACCCGCTCGGCCGAGCCCGTGACGACAGGCGCGAAGGCAAGGCGGGCGATGTCGAGCGTCATCGACAGCGAAACCGTGTCGAAATTGGCGACGGAGACGAGCGAGCGGTCTTCGAGCGAGACGATTGGGTTGTTCTGGCTGGCGCGGAACTCGGTCTCAACCTGGCGCCAGGCGAAATCCAGGCTGTCCGCCGCGGTGCCGTGCAGCAAGGGCAGCGAGCGGAAGCTCAGCGGGTCCTGCAGATGGCGCGGCCCACCCTTGGCGAAGAGATAGCTGCCGTCGAGATAGCGCCTGATCCGGCTTCCATGTCGCTCCAGCCCGGCGAAGGGTCGCGAGCGCAAGGCGGCCTCCGAGACGATCGACGGGTTGGCGGCGAAACCCTCCATGCTGAGCGCGGCGATCAGGCTCCAGAGGTCGAGGCTGCGCTGCAGATCGGCCATGGCGAGTGCCGCTGTCCCGAGCGCGAGCGCGCTGGAATTGAGCAATGCCAGCGCCTCACCTGCTTGAAGCTCGATATCGCCATAGAGCGCCAGAGCCAGATCGGTGATCGGAGCCATGTCGCTCTGGCCCATCGAGCCCCAGATATGCACGTCGATCTGCCGGTCGGCATTTAGGGCCTTGGTAAGCTGCTCGGCCAGCAGCGGCCGGACGCCGAGGCGCCCGCTCGCCATCGAGTTGAGCAGGACGACCATCATCGCCCTGACGGCCTCGCGTGGGGCGAGGGGGCCATGCGCGACATTATGGGTGAGCAGCAGGCGGCGGTTGAATTCGCCGATGCGCTCGGGAGTCAGCGGGACGCCGGTCTTGGCGCCGACGCTGGTCGTGACGCCGTAGACTTTGTCGCCGCGCGCCACGGCCTCGTCGACGATCGTGCGGGCCACCCCCATCCGGTCGACGGCATCCGAGGTGACGGTGACGGACGCCTTCTGCCTGGAAACGCGGACGATCTCGTCGATCGTCAGATCGAAACCGGTGATGTCCACATGGTTCATGGCAGATCCATCCTGTCGCTGTGCTGCCGGCGCGCCGGCAGGCTCCGCCGATCCTGTCAGTAAGGAGAAGCCGGGGCAGGGGGCGGAGCGTCACGTCAATTTCAGCATGCGAAACACGGCGTGGGCGCCCTGCCGGCGTCTGTCATTCGACTAGTTTCACGCCGTCGAACGGACGGTGCGCATGGCAATCACCTATGATCTGGTCAAGGAAGTCACCGCCAATCTCTATGATTGGTCGCTGCGCCGTATCCCGGAATCGTCCAAGGCCGAGTTCCGCAAGGCGCTTGCGAGCGAGACCGAGCCGCAGGCGCGCCAGACGCTCGCCTTCATGCTGGACAGCGCCGAGCGGGCCGAGACCACTGGCAAGTTCCTGTGCTCGGATGCCGGCGTGCCGAGCTACAGCATCAAGATCGGCTCTGGCGCGCGCATGGAAGGCGATATCCGCCAGGCCATCGTCGACGGTTTTGCCGAGCTCACCCGGACGATCCAGCCGCCGCTGCTGCGCTTCGTCACCAACCCGCTGACCAATGAGCGCAGCTTTCACGGCAAGGACATGCCGCTGGTCTCCTGGGACCTTGTCGGCGAAGGTGACTATCTCGACATCACCTGCGCCCCCAAGGCGCTCGGCGGCGGGCGCTGGGCCGCCGTGGAGATACTGGTCAGCCCGAGCCTCGACGAGATCGAGCGCTGCGTCCTGGAGATCGTGCTGCGGGCCGGCGGTCAGCATTGCCCGCCGGTGGTGATCGGCGTCGGCATCGGCGGCACCTTCGACCATGCGGCCAAGCTCTCCAAGGACGCGACCTTGCGCCCCTTCGGAGAGCGCAATCCCGAGCTGATGGTCGCGCAGATGGAGGAGCGCCTGACCCGCGCGGTCAACCAGATGGGCTTCGGCCCGATGGGCGTCGGCGGCTCGACCACGACCTTCGGCGTCCATGTCGAATACGCCTCCGGCCACGGCTTCACCCCGGTCGCGGTCTCGTTCAACTGCTGGATCAACCGGCGGACACGGGCGCGGATCTACAATTCCGGCGTGGTGGAGCGGATCGAATGACGAGCCCCTCACCGACACGCCTGACCTTGCCGCTGACACCCAAAGCGGCGCGCGCGCTGAAGGTTGGCGATGTCGTGCTGCTCGACGGCGATGCGGTCGCAACCGTCGGCATGCCGACGCAGAAGCGCATGGTCGCGGAGGTCGAGGCCGGCCGCGAGCTGCCGCTCTCCC
This sequence comes from Alloboseaceae bacterium BT-24-1, assembly GCA_025846845.1. GTDB lineage: Bacteria > Pseudomonadota > Alphaproteobacteria > Rhizobiales > Beijerinckiaceae > Allobosea. The sequence goes on along the minus strand of JAOYTL010000038.1, from coordinate 3,640 downwards.
TGCGCGACGGCGCCTTCTTCCATATGGGCGTGAGCTATGAGGATAGCGAAGGCCAGCCCGGCGCGGTCCATTATGTCAACCCGACGACCTCGAGCCGCTTCAACCATCTGATGCCGACACTGATCCGGGGCCTGCGCCTGACCGCGACCGGCGGCAAGGGCGGGCTCTCGCAAGACAGCGTCGATGCGATGCGCGATGTCGGCTGCGTCTACTTCTCCTTCGTCGGCGGCGCCTCCGCCTTGCTGAGCGAGGGGGTCGAGGCGGTGACGGATTGCGCCTGGCGCGACCTGATCATGCAATTCCGCCTCAACCGGCTCCGGCTCGGCGACTTCGGGCCGGTGATCGTCGCGATCGATGCCCATGGCAATTCGATCTACGAGCGCCTGATGACGTCTGCCCGCGAGCGGATGCCCGAGATCATGCGCTCGCTGCGCCCCACAGAGAACAAAAACGAGACCGATTGATGCAAGCGATCGAGATCACCAGGCCGGGCGGACCCGAGGTCCTCGCCTTCTGCGAGCGGCCATTGCCGGCTCTCGGCGCCGGCGACGTGCTGATCCGCGTGCGGGCGGCCGGCGTGAATCGGCCCGACATCCAGCAGCGGCGCGGCCTCTATCCGCCACCGCCCGGCGCGACCGACCTGCCCGGCCTCGACGTCTCCGGCGTGGTCGAGGCGGTTGGTGCCGAGGTCACATGGCCGAAGGTCGGCGATGCCGTCTGCGCCCTTGCCAATGGCGGCGGCTACGCCGAATTTTGCGCGGTGCCGGCCCTGCAATGCATGCCCTTGCCGGAAGGTTTCTCCTTCGCGCAGGCGGCGGCGCTGCCTGAGGTGTTCTTCACCGCCTGGAACAACGTCATCTGGCTCGGCCGGCTGGCCGAGGGCGAGACCTTGCTGGTCCAGGGCGGCACCAGCGGCGTCGGCATGGCCGCGATCCAGATCGCCAGGCAGATGCGAGGCGCCCGCGTGATCGCGACGGCTGGCACTGCCGAGAAGCGCGCGGTCTGCCTGGAGATCGGCGCCGATCTCGCCGTCGACTATCGCACCGACTGGGTCGCCGAGATCGAAGCTGTGATCGGCAAGGAGAAGGTCGACGTCGTCCTCGATGCGCAGGCCGGGCCCTATACCGAAAAGCAGCTGCAATTGCTGGCGCCCGATGGCCGGGTCGTGCTGATCGCCAGCCATCTCGGCCAGATGGCCGAGGTCAATGTCCGCAACATCGTCCGCCGGCGCTTGACCCTGACCGGTTCGACGCTCCGGCCGCGCGATGCCGCCTATAAGGGCCGGATCGCCGCCAAGCTGGTGGAGAAGGTCTGGCCGCTGCTGGCGAGCGGGGCGATCCGCAGCCATATCTGCGCGAGCTTCGACTGGCGCGACGTCCGGAATGCGCACGCCCTGATGGATGCCGGCGACCAGGTCGGCAAGGTCGTCCTGACCGTGCCCGAATAGGGCTCACGGGGGCGGACGCGAATAAAGCATCCTGCCCGGCGGATTCCGGTTTAGAACTGCGGTTCGTGCTCGCTTAGCCGGATCCGCAACGTGTTCTCCTTCGCGCCTGTCCAGTCCGTCCTCAAGGCGCTCCGGCTGCTGACCGAAGTCAATCGCTGCAGCGTCGCGACCGTCGGCGAACTGCATCGCCGCACCGGCATGCCGAAGCCGACGATCGTGCGCCTGCTCGAGACCTTGATGGAAGCCGGCTATGTCGTGCGCGACGAGCGCATGCGTGGCTATCTCGTGACCTCGCAGGTGGCGCATCTGAGCTCGGGCTTCCATGGCGCGCCGATGGTGATCGAGGCGGCGCGGCCCTGGGCGACCGCTTTGACGCGCCAGATCAAATGGCCCTGTGCCGTCTGCCTGCTCGACTATGACGCGGTGGTGGTGCGCTTCTCGACGATCCCGGACAGCCCGATCTCGCCATTCCATGCGACGCTGGGCTACCGGTTGAATCTCGGCGGCCGGGCGCTCGGGCGCGCCTATCTCGCCTTCTGCCCAGACGAGGAGCGCGACGTGCTGCGTGCCGCGATGCGCAGTTCGGACGAGCCCGAGAACAGCAGCCTCAGCGACGAGGATGTCGAGCGCATGATCGCGCAGGCGCGGTGGCGCGGCTACACCGAGCGCGATCCTGCCGCCGAGCCGCGGAATTCTGCGACGATCGCGGTGCCGATCAAGCTCGGCGAGCGCGTGCTCGCGACCTTCGGCGTGACCTTCTTCCGCGCCGCGGTCGCCAACCCCGAAGACAAGGCGCGGATCATCCATCCGCTGAAGAAGGCCGCCGCGAACATCGAGGCGCAGCTCGAGGCGCTCTCGCAATCCATGGGCGTTGCGTTTCAAGGCGAGAAATAGCGGCGCTTTCCCAAGGGGAGGCGGACGAGCCGTGCCTAGTGTCCGGACAACAGCTTCAAAACATCTTGTCCGGAGGAAACCTCAGATGATGCGGCCGATCTCACGCCGTCGTTTCATGGCGTCTATGGCTGGCGCTGGTGCGTTGGCTACCCACGGCAGGGCGTTCGCCGACACCTGGCCGAGCCGGCCGGTCACCATCGTCGTGCCGTTCCCGGCGGGAGCCTCGACCGACGTCGTCGCCCGCCTGCTGGCGGAGCGTTTGCGCAGCGAGCTCGGCCAGGGCTTCGTGGTCGAGAACAAGACCGGCGCCGGCGGCAACATCGCCGCGACCGGCGTCGCCCGGGCAACCCCGGATGGCTACACCCTGCTGTTCTCCTCGTCCGGGCCGCTCGCGACCAACAAGCTGCTCTACAAGACCATGTCCTTCGATCCGCTCATCGACTTTGCGCCGGTCGCGCTATTGGGCGACGTCCAGGGCATCGTCAGCGTCCACCCCTCGCTGCCGGTCTCGTCCTTCGCGGAGCTCGTCGCCTACGGCAAGGCCAACCCCGGCAAGCTGACCTTTGGCAGCCCCGGCTTCGGACTGATGGGCCACGTCACCGGCGAGCTGATCCAGCGCAAGGCCGGCTTCCAGATGACGCATGTGCCCTATCGCGGCTCGGCCCCGCTCTCGGCCGATCTGGTCGGGGGCATGGTCAATGTCGCGATCGACTTCATCCCGGCCTATATCCCGCACGTCAAAAGCGGCGCCATCCGTGCGCTCGCGGTGACCAGCGACCAGCGCGCGCCGCAGCTGCCGGAGGTGCCGACACTGTCGGAGGCAGGGCTGCCGGGCGTCAGTGCGACGGGCTGGTTTGCGCTGGTCGGCCCGAAGGGGCTGCCCGATCCGATCGTGGCGCGCATCGCTAAGATCACCCGCGCCTATGTCGAGAGCGCGGAAGGGCGTGAGAAGCTCGCGACGATCGGCGTACGGTCGCTCAGCGGTGACGCCGCGGCCGTGCGGACGGCGCAGACACAGGAAATGGCGAAATGGGCGGATGTGGTTCGCGCCGCGGCGATCTCGCTGGATTGAGCTGAAAGTTACCAAACAGAGCTTGGCCTGAGATTCGCCTAGGCCAAGCTCCTGTTTCCATTCGGCTATGGCTAATCGAGTCGCCCGACGTGACGAATGTCGCGATTGGGCGGATAGCGTTGAAAAAGTCGGCGTTGCTGAGGTGGTGAAGTCCTGATTCAGTCGTGCTCGTGGATGGAGGGCGGCGCGATGATGGGCGAGCGACAGGTGGCGCAGGAGGCGTTGTT
>JAOYTL010000037.1 GCA_025846845.1 Alloboseaceae bacterium BT-24-1 | reverse complement strand
TTCCTGATCCCAGAACCAAAATCGAACGTCTATCCCCGCACCTCATCATCAGGTGCGGGGAACAGCTTAAAAAAGTGAGGCAAACCAATGGCTTGCAAAAAGGGTGGTGGGGGAAGCAGGACTCGAACCTGCGAAGGCATAGCCAGCGGATTTACAGTCCGCCCCCTTTGCCGCTCGGGACATTCCCCCGCCTTGCCGCAGGCTGACCCGAAGGCCGGCCGCAACCGCCTGTTTCACTTTTGTGAAGGGCGGCAGGCGCGGGCGGACTTATGAGGAGAGGTCAGCCGGCTGTCAACGCCAAAAAGGCATCTCGCGCGCTTTCCGTTCGACGGTTTCCGGTCGAACAAAAGGAATTCGCGCAAAATCAACAAAGTGAGCATGTTTTGATTGCAAAAGTGGTTTCCACTCTTGCGGAACATGCTCCCGACAAGCAATCGCACTGACGTCCCGCTCAGCCCTGCGGCCAGATGGCGCGATGGCGCCTGCGCCAGACGAGCGCAGCCGGGACGAAAGCCTGGAACGGCGTCGCCTCCGGCCGCTCGATCGCATCGGCGAGGTCGGGCGGTGGGTGAATGAGGCTGCGCACGCCATGGCGGTGCACCCAGACCGGCAGTTCCCCCTGGCGGGCGAACATGGCGACGACCTGCCTGACCAGCTCGCTGCGCAGCGCCCGCGGGCTGGCGACCGGCCGTGCCACGACGCAGAAGCGCGCGAACGGATTCGGATGGCCGTCTTCGCCCTCCAGACAGAAGATCACGCCACTGCGGTCCGGCCGCGCCTCGTCCGGCATGGCGTCGATGCGCCGCCACAGGCAGAACCAGGTGCGACAGATATCCGGCCGCGTCGCATGGATGCTGCAGCCCTTGCCGGTGTTGTGGCGGCACATCACCCCGGCCGGCTTGCCGACCTCCGGATCGACGATGCGCAGCACCTCGCAGCAGGCGACGCAGTCGCCGCAATCGCGTCCGGGCACCAGATGGTTCAGCGTCCGGCCCGAGCGCATCGTGCCGGCTTCGAGGCTTTCCGCCATGACACGCCTCCCCGGCTGCGGCGAGCAGCCGAGCCTAGCGCGGATTCCTATCGTCCGGAAGCGAGGCCTCGCATCGACTCTTCCACCCGTTCCAGCACGAAGGCGGCGCGCGTCGCGACATCGGCGCGCGGCAATTCAACCAGGTCGTAGCCATGGTCGCGATAGGCCGCTGTGACCGCCTCATAGGTGCGCTCGGCTTCCGCGAAATCCTGCTTGCGCTCGGCGTCCTGCGCGTAAATCTCGCGCCAGGGCGGCGCGGCAAAGACAAGACGGGCATAGCGAAACGCGCCAGCCGCCCGGTCGAGATGCTCAGGGACCGGTAACCCGCACAGGCGCAGATAGCCGACAGTGTCGGGAACCCCCCGGTCGAAAAAGACTGCGGCCGTGCCCGCCTGAGCCTCGCCATGGGTGCGCATGTCGAAGCCGAGCATCAACTCGGCGAACAGCGTGCGGTCGCGCCAGGGCAAGGCCGGCCCGTCGATGGCGAGCTGATCGCGGATGATCGCGCGCCCCGCCTCCGGTGCAACCCGGTGACCGGCTGCGGCCAGCCCGGCGAGCAGTGTCGTCTTGCCGGCGCCGGGGCCACCGGTCACCACGAACAGGTGGTCATCTGTCTTCGGCATCTGCATGATCTCCTTGCGATAGATGCGTTGAAAATCCCGCTGCGCAGCCTTCGGGCTGGCCAAGCCGGCCACGCCATGGCAGGGCATGGCGTCACCTTTCCGGAGCCATGATGTCCGCCCCGTCCCGTCCCCGTTTCCAGAGCCGCCAAGGCCGCCCTCACCGTGAAGGCCCGCCGCCGCACCGGCCGGGCGAGATCGACGAGGCAATCCTGTACGGCGCCCATCCGGTGATCGAGGCGCTGCGCAACCCGCAGCGGCGCTTCCGCAAGCTGCTCGCCACCGAGAACGCGCTGAAGCGCCTGGCCGAGGAGATCGGCGAATTGCCGATCGAACCGGAAATGGTCCGGCCCTCGCAGATCGACCGGCTGCTGACGCCCGACTCGGTGCATCAGGGGCTCTATCTTATCTGCGATCCCCTGCCCTCGCCCGATCTCGACAGCCTGCCGGACGATGCGATCGTGCTGGCGCTCGACCAGATCACCGACCCGCACAATGTCGGGGCGATCCTGCGTTCGGCCGCCGCCTTCGCCGTCGCCGCCGTGATCGTCACCATCCGCCATTCGCCGGCGGCGACGGGCGTGCTGGCGAAATCGGCCTCCGGCGCGCTCGAGCACGTGCCGCTGATCGCGGTGAAGAATCTGGGGGATGCGCTCGACAAGCTCGGCGAGCGCGGCTTCCTGCGGCTCGGCTTCGATTCGGAGGGAGACGTTTCGCTCGACGAGATCACCTTGCGCCGCCCGCTCGTATTGGTGATGGGCGCAGAGGGCAAGGGCCTGCGCCAGCGCTCGCGCGAACTCTGCGACCAGCTCGCCCGGCTCGACATGCCCGGCGCGATCAAGAGCCTCAACGTCTCGAACGCCACCGCGATCGCACTCTACGCGGCGACCCGGCGCGGATAAAACTCACCTCAGCGCCGCGCCACCCGGCCATCGCTGCTGAAGCGCATGACCCGCACCACGGGCCGGCCTCGATAGGTTTCGATCCGGTACAGCACCGGATCGGCCACAGGCGGCCGCGGGATGCCGATCGCGACGGGCACCGAGGGCTCCCTCGCCGGCGGCGGCTCGCTGGCTTCCGGGAGCGCAACCACGGCCTGCTGACCACTGGGCCAGCCATAGAAGCCGGGATAGCCGCCACCATAGTGGCCAGCATGGCGTCGGTAGACGTGGCCGGGCCGCGCGATCGGCCGCATCGGTGCAAGCCGTGGAGCGGGACCGGACATTCCTCGTGCCATCGGCGCCGCAACGAAACCGGGCGCCGCCGAAGCCGGGGAACCCGCGGCGCATAATCCGACGAACATGGCGAGCAGAGGAATTCCAGCGCAGGCTCTCATCGCCGCCTCCTTTTTTCGCAACCGCGCGGCTCCGAGCCGACATGGTTAGCAAAAGGTTAGCGACTCGAAGCGTCCAAGGCGAGTCATGGAGCTGGAACGACCCTCCAGACGCTCAACCCTTCGTCTTACGTCTTTCTGTGCAAGACCAAGTGCTTGCTTGAACGATGGCAGGGCAAGACGCATTCGTACCCCATCAAACTTGGCTTTTCCAAGGCCTTTTACCCTGAGTCGGCCCAGCGCCGGCTCCAAGCGAAGAACCGCCACAAGGCGGCGTGCGGGCGCAGCAGATGGTCTGTCGCGCCCGGGGGAACAAAAAACGGGAGCGCTTCATGAGCATGGCACACGCATCGGCGGCCGCAGGGCCGCGTCCGATGACCAGGGAGGAGAAGAAGGTCATTCTGGCCTCCTCGCTGGGCACGGTCTTCGAATGGTACGATTTCTACCTCTACGGTTCGCTCGCCGTGATGATCGGCGCGCATTTCTTCTCGGCCTTCGACGCCAACACGCGCGCCATCTTCGCCCTGCTCGCCTTCGCCGCCGGCTTCCTCGTCCGCCCGTTCGGCGCGCTGTTCTTCGGCCGCCTCGGTGACCTGATCGGCCGCAAATACACCTTCCTCGTCACCATCCTGATCATGGGCGCCTCGACCTTCCTGGTCGGCCTGCTGCCGGGCTACAACACGATCGGCTGGATCGCGCCGGTGATCCTGATCGCGCTGCGCATGCTGCAGGGGCTGGCGCTCGGCGGCGAATACGGCGGCGCGGCGGTCTATGTCGCCGAGCACGCTCCTCCGGGACGGCGCGGCTTCTACACCTCCTTCATCCAGACCACGGCGACGCTCGGCCTGCTGCTGTCGCTGATCGTCATCCTCGGCATCCGCACCACGATGGGCGAGGCCGAGTTCGCCGCCTGGGGCTGGCGCATTCCGTTCCTGGCCTCGATCGTCCTGCTCGGAATCTCGGTCTACATCCGGCTCCAGATGCAGGAATCGCCGGCCTTCCAGAAGATGAAGGAAGAGGGCACCGGCTCGAAGGCGCCGCTCGGGGAAGCCTTCGGCCAGTGGAAGAACGCCAGGATCGCGCTTCTCGCGCTGTTCGGCCTCACCGCCGGCCAGGCCGTCGTCTGGTACACCGGCCAGTTCTACGCCCTGTTCTTCATCCAGAGCATTCTCAAGGTCGATCTCTACACGGCCAACGTGCTGATCGCCTGGTCGCTCATCCTCGGCACCGGCGGCTTCATCGTCTTCGGCTCGCTGTCGGACCGGATCGGCCGCAAGCCGATCATCCTGGCCGGCTGCCTGATCGCGGCGCTGACCTATTTCCCGCTGTTCGGCGCGCTCACCAAGGCGGCCAATCCCGGCCTCGCCGCGGCGCATGAGAACGTCAAGGTCCAGGTCGTCGCCGATCCCGCCACCTGCGGCTCGGTCTTCGATCCGGTCGGCGTGCGCACCTTCACCCAGCCTTGCGACATCGCCCGTCGCACGCTGGCCGCGCAGGCGATCCAGTACACCCAGGCCCCGGCTCCCGCCGGCACGCCCGCCAAGGTCACGGTCAACGGCAAGGACGTCGCGATCGACGCCGCCTTCGCCGCCAACATCGGCAAGGAAGCGGTCGCGGCCGGCTATCCGGCGGCGAACGATGCCCGCATCGTCAAGACCGGTTTCCTCGGTGCATTGTTCAGCGCGCAGTCGCTGACCATCATCGCGATCCTGACCGTGCTCGTGATCTACGTGACCATGGTCTACGGCCCGATCGCTGCGGCGCTGGTCGAACTCTTCCCGACCCGCATCCGCTACACCGGCATGTCGCTGCCCTACCATATCGGCAATGGCTGGTTCGGCGGCCTGCTGCCTGCGACCTCGTTCGCCATGGTGGCCGGCACCGGCGACATCTTCTACGGCCTCTGGTACCCGATCGTGATCGCGATGATGACCTTCGTCATCGGCCTGCTCTTCGTGCCCGAGACCAAGGATCGCGACATCCTGACCCACGACAACGGCTGATCAGTCAGCCAAGGTCGGCTTTGCCGATATCGAGGAGCCCCGCCCGCAAGGGCGGGGCTTCTTTGTTGGTGAACGGCAGGAGTAACCCGATGCGGCCCTGGATGGGCACAAGCTGAAATTAACCCCCGCCGGGCCAAATGGCCGGGCACGCCGGGCACGCAGGAGCACATGATCATGCCTGAAGCCGGATGCGGGCATCGCTGACGACGATACGATGGACCTCGCAACCCTCTGGTACCTGACGCTGGGAACGCTGCTCGTCGCGGCCGCCATGACGCTTTGGGAGCGGGCAGCGCAGGCACAGCGGTCTCGCGAGCTCGGCATCTGGACCGCGGCCTACGGGGTATTCGCCCTGGGCTGCGTCCTCGCCCTGAACAGGGGCCTGCTTCCGGGCGTCGCCGGCCCGGCCCTCACCAATATCGTCATGGTGCTCGGCTACACGCTGGTCCTGCAGGGGGCGCTGGCACTGGACGGCAAGGCGCTGCGCCCGGCTCTCGTCGCAGGCCTCCTCGCCGCCATCGGCGCCGCCTGGTTCGTCGCCGGCACCGGCCTGGGCAGCGTCTTCTGGAATTATGTGAGCGCGCTTCCGATCGCGATCATCTGCGCCCTGACCGCCCTAGCCCTGTTCCGCAGCCGCACGGCCAACGGGCTGCGCTCCCGCCCGATCGCGATCGCCGTCTTCGCCTGTCACAGCATCTTCTACAGCGCCCGGACATTCGTGGCACCGGTCGTGACGTCACTGTACGGCGACGGCGTACCTCCCATCGTCGCCAAGATGACGATGTACGAGGCCGTGCTGTTCACTGTCGCGATGCCGATGTGCCTGCTTGCGCTGGTGCGTGAGGATGACCGGCTGCGGCTCCTCGCTGCCGCCCGCACCGACTTCCTGACCGGCCTGCATAATCGCCAGGGCTTCTTCGAACTCGGCTCCGAGCGCCTGAAGCGGGCGGACGTTTTTCCACGCTCTGCTCGCCTTCGACCTCGATCACTTCAAGGCCATCAACGACACATACGGGCATGACGCGGGAGACAGCGTCCTGAAGCTCTTCGCGAGCATCGCCCGCGAGACTGCAGGCCCGGCCGCCATGTGCGTCCGCCTCGGCGGCGAGGAGTTCGCGGTCCTGCTGCCGGGCCTTGGTGCAGAGGAAGCCCGGGCGATCGGAGAAGGCATCGCCCGACGCTTTGCCGAGACGGCGATACGCAGCGACGGGCTCGCCATCGCGGCCACTGTCAGCGTCGGCCTCGCGGCCGCCGGCGGCGCGGTCGATGATCTCAAGGAGCTCCTCGCGACCGCCGACAGAGCTCTCTACAAGGCGAAGCTGCTCGGGCGTAACCGCATCGAGATCGCCGAGCCGATGAAGGTCACCGAAGCGGCCTGAGCCGCGCGGCCTTGTCCTTCGGTACCGCTGCCGCGATCCTGCTGCGACGAACGCCTCACACCGGCAGCACGGTCACCGGCGTTCCCAGCGCGACGCGGGCGTAGAGGTGGACGATGTCCTGGTTGATCATCCGGATGCAGCCCGAGGAGACATTGGTGCCGACGGTATAGGGCTCGGTCGTGCCGTGGATGCGGTAGCCGAGATCGCGCCCCTCGCCGAAGAGATAGAGGGTGCGGGCGCCGAGCGGGCTCTTCGGCCCGCCGCGGACACCGGGGCCGCGCGGCGTCGGCTCGAGCTGGGCCTTGATCTGCGGGTCGCGCTCGATCATCTCCTGCGGCGGCACCCAGTCGGGCCAATCCCGCTTCATGTTGATCTTCGCCACCCCCGTCCATCCGAAGCCCTCGCGGCCGACGCCAACGCCGTAACGCGTCGCGACACCCTGCGATTCGACGAAATAGAGATGATAGGAGCCCGGATCGACGACGATCGAGCCCGGCGGCTCGGCCCGGCGGAATTCGACGGTCTGGCGCAGATAGCGCGGCTCGATGCTGGCATAGTCGATCGCCGGCACCGGAAAACGCTCGCCCGGATACTCGATGTAGACCTGCGCGTAATTCGGACGTGCCAGCGTGCGCGTCAGGCTCGGCCGGTTCGGGACGATGTCCGGCAGCGCCACGATGCTGCCTCCGCCGCAGCCGGACAGCCCGGGGGCGACGATCGAGAGGGAGGACAAGGTAAACGAACGGCGGGTCAGCATGGACACATCTCAGGCAAGGCTTTCGAAAAAGCATCGGCTTAGATGGTTACAGAGAGGTGAATGCCGTCGCTCCCGCGTCACCTGGCCGGTTCAACGGGGCATATCCGCCTTTAGACCTGCCGTTCCCAGATCTCCTGCTGCTCCTTCCTGACCATCTCCTCGGCGCTGGCGGGCCTGACGGTGCGATAGCGTGGCTTCCCGGCCTCGATGACCTCGATGATCGCCGCGATCATCTCCGCCGGATCGTGCTGGCGGTTGAGCTCGCGGACCGGCCAGTGCTCGACGACGCGATCGCCCTGTCCCCACCACTGATCCATGCTCTCCATCCCGGTGTCGTTGAAGCCGGTCCGGAAGGCGCCGGGGTTCACCGTCGCGACCTCGACCCCATAGGGCTTGAGCTCCTCGTGCATCGCCGAGCAAATGCCCTCGACCGCATGCTTGGAGGCCGCATAGGCGCCGTCGAACGGGACCTTGACCAGCCCCGCCACCGAGGATGTCCAGACGATCCGGCCCGAGCCGCGCTTCACCATGGCGCGCGCGAAGCCCTGCGCGAGCTCAAGGGCGGCGAAGACGTTCGTCTCGAAGACCGAGCGGAACACCGGCATCGGGATCTCGACCATCGGCCCCGATTCCATGATGCCGGCATTGTTGAACAGGACATCGATCTCGATGCCGAGCGCATGCCTGCGGTCGATCTCGTTGAGCACGTCGAGCTTGATGACGCGAAGGTCGAGGCCTTCGGCTATCGCAGCGTTGCGCAGTTCCCAGACCTGTGGCCAGATCTGGCAGCCGGCGATCACGGTGTGGCCGCGGGCGGCGAGCCCCCAGGCGACGCCACGGCCGAAGCCGGAGGCCGCACCCGTCACGAGAACCGTCTTCTTCATCCTGCGCGTCCCTTCCGGTTTCGGGGTCACCCCTCGATGTCGCCGGAGCGGATCGCGGCCCGGATGGCCTGAGCCGTCGTCGACGCGCCGAGGCGCCGGCGCGCCCGGCGAAGGTGATTCTCGACCGTGCGCTCCGACAGGCGGAGCGTCGCGGCGATCTCGGCCTGCCGCCGACCAGCCGCAGTCCAGGCGAGGACCTCGCGTTCGCGCGCCGAGAGTGCGCTCACCATCTCTTCAGCGGGAATTTCGAGCAGTCTGCGGGCAGCCGTGAAGGCAGCGGTGGCCACAACCGAGGCTGCCAGGCGCGCGGCCGGCGATGCATTAATGCGCTCGCCGCCCAGGCTCATCGCGCCTTCAAGATCAAGCGGGCCGAAGACCGGCACCTGCAGCCCATGAAGGCCGCGACCACGGGGCGCGCGAACGACACGGTAAAGCTCCCCGGCGGCGCTCTCGGTCTTGGTCCAGAAGAACGGCTCGCGCGCCTGCAGGACGTGGCGGGTCATCGGGCAGCGCCGGACATAGGTCTCGGCATCGACGTCTTCGCTGCCGCCGAACCAAGCGCCTTCGACCCAGTAGATGCGCTCGACCTCGTCATCCTGCGCCGCGGACGCCGAGAACAGCACGAAGCGGTCATAGCCGAGCGGCCGCGCGAAGGCGCGGACCGCAGCCTGGATCGCCGGCAGGCCAACGCTTCCTTCGATCGCCAGAGCGGTGTGGAAAGCTGCGTCGGCCTGCATGCTGCTCACCCCCTCGCAACCTCTTCGAGCAAGGCGGCAGCCGCGAGCTTGCCGAGCGCATTGCCGGCGAGCGGGCTGTCCCCGGTCAGGAGCTTGCGGTCACGGTGGACCATGCCCGAGATGTCGGTGTTCAGGATCTCGATCCCGAGTTCCTTCAGCTTCTCGCCGAAGGCCCAGGTCAGGTGGCCGGGCATGTAGCCGATATCGGGCGTCTTGGCGTCGAGCGCGTCGGGGAAGGCGCAGATCTTGTAGCCGTTGTAGATGCTGGTGCCCTTCGCCCTGCCGATCCCCGCGGCGAGGAACGCCGCCGGGCCGTGGCAGAGCGAGATCACGAACCTGTCTCGCGCTGCCGCCCATTCGAGCACGGCCTTTACATCCCGGCTTTCGGGCAGGCCGATCAGGGCGCCATGGCCGCCGGGGATGAACACGCCGATATAGTCGGAATCCTCGCCGAGGGCCTTCTCGATCACGTCGGAGAGCTTCAGCGGCTGCTTGAACTGGTCGCGATACCTGGCGAACAGCCCTTTGACCTCGGCATCCTCGCTTGGCATCGCCCAGTACTCGAACTTCACCGGATTGCCGGACAGCGTCGCGACGTCGAAGGAAAAACCGGCTTTGTCGAGATGATACATCGGCAGCAATGTCTCGACCGGATGATTCCCGGTCGAGAACATCGTGCCGTTGTCGGTCAGCAGATAGCGCTCGTCGGCGCCGATCATCAGGATCTTCCAGCGCCCGTCCTTATAGGGGCTAGGATAGTCGGCGCCGCTCAGGTTCGATTTCGGCGCGGTGAACTGGCTGAGCGAATAGGGCGAGGGGAAGAACGCGTTGTCCTCCGCTCGATCCGGGGTCGGGCGCTTGTCATCGGAATTCGGGCTGGCCATCGCATCCTCCGTCTTTGGGTGACAGTCAGCTTGAGCCTAAGGGGCCAGGATCGCGCGGCAATGAGGGATTACCCTCAATCGAGCCATCATAGCCGAGACGAACGACCCGGCCATCGCGCTCCTTCCGACGACCCGAAGTCGCCGCCATCGGCCTTGCCCTCGCCGCAGCGGCCTGATACCGCAGCGCTCAGGGCCGGCGTAGCACAGCGGTAGTGCAGCGGTTTTGTAAACCGAAGGTCGGGAGTTCGATCCTCTCCGCCGGCACCATTCGACCCCGGCGGCCTGTCGTTTGCATGCCAGATCGCCGCGACGACGGAGACGAGCGGAGCCGACCGAGCGATGACCTCTGCCGACCAGCGTGACCAGTTGCTCGCCCTCGCACAACGCTGCGAGCGCACCGGCCGCCCCGACCGCAATCTCGACGCCGACATCTACGAGGCGCTCGGCTTTACCGTGCGGCGCAAGCCGACCACCCTGCTCGCCCCGCGCACTCCGCCCGGCGGCATCTACCAGCAGGGCTCGCTCTGGAAGGCGATCGGCAAGATCAGTGCCGAGATCGACGTCGCAGTCGGCGTCATCCGCGAAAAGGCGCCGGACTGGAACTGGAGCCTGCAATCGGTGGCGACCGAGCAGCAGGCCTATGAGGCACTGGTCGCCGGCTGCTCCGGCCATGGCGCGCTCGCCTCGCTCGCGCTCTGTGCCGCCCTGCTCAAGGCCTTCGCCAGGGGGCGGTCCGATCCGCCGGACGCACAGGCCGAGCGGTAAAAAGGATTTCCATTTCAACGGCGAAGCCGATTTGCCGGACAAACTGATTCAACCTGCCTCACTGAAGCTCCGGCCGAAGCGGCAGGCTCACGGAAAGTTGACCCAAAGCGACCACACGGCGGTTGAAGGCGTTGTCGCGACCGCTAGTTTGACGCTCGGGCGGAGCCGAAAGCCCAGGGCATGATGCCGGCTGGCGGGGCGCCACCCGGGGGAGGTCGTGCCCTTCTCGTTGTTGGAGCCTGATCATGGCCCGTTTCGAACCCTCGCGCCGCACCGTGATGGCGGGGGCCAGCGTGCTCGCCACCGCAGCCGCGCTCGACCTGCCCACCGGCATCGCGCCGGCCCACGCGCAAGGAGCGCCCGTGAACCAGAATCCCGGCTTCTACCGCTACAAGGTCGGCGACATCACCGTCACCGCCCTGAACGATGGCTTCGCCAAGCGCCCGCTCGAGGGCTTCGTCCGCAATGCCGAGCTCGCCGACGTCAAGAAGGCGATGGAACAGGCCTATCTGCCGGCGGACGCGCTCTCGATCAGCTTCACCACGCTGGCGCTGCAGATCGGCGACAAGCTCACCCTGATCGATACCGGCAACGGCGATTCCGGCGCGCCGACCTCGGGTGCCTGGATGAAGAATTTCCAGGCCGCCGGGCTCGACCCGAAGAACGTCTCGACCGTGGTCTTCAGCCATTTCCACGGCGACCACATCAACGGCTTCCGGCTCAAGGACGGCACTGCCGTCTTCCCGAACGCCGAGGTCATGGTGCCGGCTGCCGAATGGGCGTTCTGGATGGACGACGCCAAGATGAACGCCGCACCCGAGGCGATGAAGGGGGCCTTCGCCGGCGTGCGCCGCGTCTTCGGCCCGGTCGCCAAGGACGTGAAGCAGTACGAGGCCGGCAAGGAGATCCTGCCCGGGGTGACCGCGATCGCGGCGCCCGGCCATACGCCCGGCCACACCGTCTTCGCCGTCTCCTCCGGCAGCGGCAAGCTGATGGTGATGTCTGACACCACCAACCACCCGGCCCTGTTCGTGCGCAATCCCGACTGGTCGGCGGTGTTCGACATGGACGGGCCGCAGGCCGCCGCCACCCGCCGCAAGCTGCTCGACATGGCCGTGGCCGACAAGATGCAGGTCGCCTTCTACCACGCTCCCTTCCCCGCCACCGGCCATATCGCCAAGGCCGGCAACGGCTTCGATCTCGTACCGTTGCAGTGGAGCAGCGCGATCTGAGACCCTCGCGCATCCGCTGGAGAAAGGCCGGGGCATGCGCCTCGGCCTTTCTTTTTGCAGCATGTTCGCAAGGCGGCTCGCGATCCTATCCGAGGCCATGCTAGACCGGCCCTAGATACCGCCGACCGGATACCAGCGATGACCGAGCGCTTCGCCGCCATCTCCTTCGTCGCCAGCGACACCGCCGAGGCCCAGGCCGCGCGGCTCAAGCTGGTCGAGCGCTATGGCGACGCCGATCCGGCCGAGGCCGAGGTGGTCGTCGCGCTCGGCGGCGACGGGCTGATGCTGCAGACGCTGCATCGCTTCATGGGCACCGCCAAGCCGATCTACGGCATCAACCGCGGCTCGGTCGGCTTCCTGATGAACGAGTTCCGCGAGCGCGGCCTGCGCCAGCGGCTCGAGGCGGCGCAGCGCAGCGTCGTCCACCCGCTGACGATGACGGCGGTTGACTGCAACGGCAAGCGCGTCGAGGCGCGCGCGATCAACGAGGTCTCGCTGTTCCGCCGCTCCTATCAGGCGGCGAAGCTGCGGCTCTCGGTCGACGGGCAAGTACGCCTGTCCGAACTCGTCGCCGACGGCGTGCTGGTCGCGACTCCGGCCGGCTCGACCGCCTACAACCTCTCGGCCAATGGCCCGATCCTGCCGCTCGACGCGCCGCTGCTGGCGCTGACCCCGCTCTCACCCTTCCGGCCGCGGCGCTGGCGCGGTGCGCTCCTGCCCGACCATGCCAAGGTGACGATCGCAGTCATGGAGGCCGACAAGCGCCCGGTCAGCGCCGTCGCCGACCACACCCAGATCGACAATGTCGTCTCGGTCTCGATCGCGATCGACCGCTCGCTCGACCTCGTCATGCTGCATGATCCCGGCCACAGTCTGGACGAGCGTATCCTGCGCGAGCAGTTCGGCTATTGAGGCGGCCGCGTCGGCGGTGGGCGCTCGTCAGGGAAGGCCTGCACATCAATGCCAATCGGAGATTCTTGGCCTTCGCGACAGTCGCAAATTTTATCGGGGACAAGCCTCGAAATGCCACTTGAACAAAACAGGAACATCGTTGATAGTGCCCGCACGCCCGGCTAGGGTCCGGCTCCGGTCGATCGGCCGGTTGTGGTGAAGTGCGCAGGAAACGGAGCCTGTCATGGCTGGTAGCGTCAACAAGGTCATTCTGGTCGGCAATCTCGGGCGCGACCCCGAGGTGCGGCGCCTCGGCAGCGGCGAACCGGTGGTCAACCTCAGGATCGCCACCTCGGAAACCTGGCGCGACAAGCAGTCGGGCGAGCGCAAGGAGCGCACCGAGTGGCACTCCGTGGTGATCTTCAACGAGAACCTCGCCAAGGTCGCCGAGCAATACCTGAAGAAGGGCTCGAAGATTTACATCGAGGGCCAGCTGCAGACCCGCAAATGGCAGGACCAGCAGGGCGTCGAGAAGTACACGACCGAGATCGTGCTGCAGCGTTTCCGCGGCGAGCTCACCATTCTCGACAGCCGCGGCCAGGGCGGTGACGAGGCTGGTGGCGGTGGCGGCTATGGTGACGAGGGTTCGTCGGGCGGTAGCGGCTCCTTCGGCCGGTCGAGCCCGGTCGGCGGCGGTTCGCGCCAGCCGGCGATGGCGAGCGGCGGCGGCAGCAGCGGCGGTTCGCGCTCGTCGAGCCATCTCGACGACGACATCCCGTTCTAGAGCATGCTTCATTTACACGGAAGCATAGCCTGCGTTTGTGAGGTAATTGGCGCATTCGGTCGGCGAGACGAGGTGGAGGAGGTCTCCGAGCTTTCGCCATGTGGCTTCGACGGT
>JAOYTL010000036.1 GCA_025846845.1 Alloboseaceae bacterium BT-24-1 | reverse complement strand
CGCAGATCTTCAGAATAAGGTCGCGTCATCTCTGCCGGCCGCCTGTCCCGGCAGAGATCTTGAATCACGATCCGACTGATTTGCGAATCCCGATTCCGCTAAAAATCAGCGTGCTCTAGGGTTCGTGCCCGATCGGATCGGGCCTCAGTCCGGACAAGCCGCGACAGCGGTGGGCGCCGGGATCCATCATGGATGGATCCCGGCGCTTTGTTTTGTCGGGTGCTACGGCACCTCGCCCTCGAAACGGACGCCGAGCGAGCCGAGCGCACGCCAGTAGTCCGGATAGGTCTTGGCCACGCAAGCAGGGTCGAGGATGGTGATGCCGCCGATCTTCAGCCCTGCCAGGGCAAAGCTCATGGCGATGCGGTGATCGGCGAAGGTGTCGATCTCGGCGGCAAGCGTCTGGCCGGCCAGCGCCGGATCGGATGCGACGAGGAGATCGTCGCCCTCCTCCACGCCGAGACCCGGCCTGATCCGCGACAGGCCCTGCGCCAGCGCCGCGACCCGGTCGCATTCCTTGACGCGCAGATTGGCGATGCCGGTGAAGCGCACCGGTATCTTGTTGAAGGCGGCGAGCACGGCCAGCGTCGGCACCGCATCCTGCATCTGCGAGCCGTCAATCTCGGCCGGCAGGTTCGGAAAGGCGGCGATCAGGGCATGCGCCTTGGCGTCGGGCTGGGTGAAGGCGGAAGCCGGCACCCCGAGATCGATCGCGCCGCCGGTCAGCACCTCCGCCGCCCAGAGATAGGTCGCGGCCGAGGCATCGGGCTCGATCAGGTAGTCGGTCGCGACATAGCCGGTCGGTGCGATCCGCCAGCCGCCGCTCGCAGGCTCCGACACCTTGGCACCGAAAGCGCGCATCGTCGCCAGCGTCAGGTCGACATAGCCGCGTGCGCCGATCTCCTGGCCGGTCAGCACGACATCTACGGAAGAGCGCGTGCAGGCGCCGGCCATCAGCAGCGCCGAGACGTATTGGCTGGAGAGCCCGCCATCGACCTCGACCAGTCCGCCCTCGAAGCCGCCCTGGCCCTGGATCGTGACCGGCGGGCAGCCGCTCGGCGCGGTGATCGAGACACCGAGCCTCGTGAGCGCCTCGACCAGCGGCAGGATCGGCCGCTTGCGCATGTGCTCGTCGCCATCGACGACGACCGTGCCGTCGACGAGCGCCGCCGCCGCCGTCAGGAAGCGCGTCGCCGTGCCGGCATTGCCGAGGAAGAGCGGCGCCGCGGGCGCCCGCAGCTTTCCGTCGCTGGTGACGATGAAGCTCGTCGCATCGGGCTCGTCGATCGCGACGCCCATGTCGCGCAGCGCCTGCGCCATATAGCGGGTGTCGTCGCTCTTCAGCGCGCCGCTGAGCCGGCTGGTACCCTTCGCCAGTGCCGCGACCAGCAGCGCCCGATTGGTGATCGACTTCGAGCCCGGCGGCATCACCCGGCCGGTCAGCGCCGCCGTCGTCGGCAGGATGGTGAGTTTACTCAGGGCGGATTGGGTCATGGCAGGCTCGCGGCTAGGTCGCGAGGGTCTTAGACCGTGCGGCCGGCGAGCGGAAGGCGAGCATCGCAATCGACGGGCAGGATCGGCCGCGAAAACCGCAACCTGTCCCCTCTCCCCCTGCGGGAGAGGGCTAGGGTGAGGGGTCTCGCGACGCCGATGGTAAGCCCGGCACCTTGCTTCCCGAAACTCTCGAAAACCTGTGCGACCCCTCATCCGGCCCTTCGGGCCACCTTCTCCCGCAAGGGGAGAAGGGAAGCGTCAGCCCTTCGCCAGCCCGAACCCGCCGACCGGCTGCGTGACGACATGGCTGTCGAAGCCGGCGATGATCGGCCTGGCCTTGGCGATCGCCGCCTGCACCGCCGGCAGAGCGAGCGAGGCCTTGTGGCTTTCCTCGCGATCCCAGACCTCGGTCACCCAGATCGCATCGGCGTCATCGGGATCGCGGGCGATGATGTAGCTCAGGCAGCCCGGCATTTCGCCGCTGCTTTCGAGGATGTAGCCGATCAGCGCCTCGCGCTCGCCGGGCTTGGCCCGCATCTTCCCGATCAACCCGTACATGGAAGCGCCCTCTCCCGTTTCGGCCGGCACCGTGCCCAAGCGCCGGGCGTGACGCAACCGATCGTCCTGACCGAATCCGTCAGCAGTTCACACCGGCGGCCGCCGCTGCCGGAGGATCGCCTGCGCCATGCGGTCGAGCAGGATCGCCAGCGCCACGACCGCGAGCCCCCCGACGAAGCCCAGGCCCGGATCGGCGCGCTGCAAACCGAGCAGCACGACTTCGCCTAGCCCCTTGGCGCCGATCATCGAGGCAACCACGACCATGGCGAGCGACAGCATGACCGCCTGGTTGAGGCCCTGCAGGATCACCGGGCGCGCCAGCGGCAATTCGATGAGCCAGAGCGTCTGGCGCGGGCGCAGGCCGAGCGCCTGGGCGGCCTGGACCATGCCGATATCGATGCCGCGCAGGCCGAGCTCGGTCAGCCGCGCGAAGGGCGGCAGGGCATAGATCAGCGTTGCCAGCAGTGCCGGCGCCCGCCCCAGCCCGAGCAGCATCGCCACCGGGATCAGGTAGACGAAGCTCGGAATGGTCTGCATCAGGTCGTAGATCGGCGCGAGCACCCGCCCGAGCCGTGGCAGGCGCGCCGCGGTAATGCCGAGCGGCAGGCCGAGAATGACGACCAGCACCACCGCGACGATGACGAGCGAAAGCGTCTGCATCGCCTCGGTCCAGACGCCGAGCCCGGCGAGGACCAGCGGCAGGCTCGCCATGGCGAGCACAAAGCCGAGGCTGCGCCGCGCGAACCAGGCCCCCGCGGCGACGGCCAGGATGAAGGCCGGCACGGGGATGAGCAGGAGAAGCGTCTCGACGCCGCGCACCGGCGCCGTCAGCAGCCTGCTGAAGCCATCGAGATCATCGCCATAGCCGGTGACGACGGCATCGACCGCCTGGTTGACCAGCCTTTGCAGCCCCTTGCCGAAATCCGGCAGTCCGTCTGGTGTCACAGGCCGGACGCGACCTTGCTGGCGACATCGGCCGGCAGCCACGCCTTCCAGACATCAGCTTGCGTCTTCAGGAAGACGAGCGCCTGCTGCTCGGGTGTCACGCCTTTCTCACGCGCCTCGGCCAGCATTTTCGAGGTCAGTTCGGCTGTTGTGGTGTACTTCCTGAAGAAGCCGGCAAGCTGCGGCGCCTTCTTAGCGAGCTCGACATTGGCGCCGATGACGACGCGGCTCACCGGATAGGCGCTAGCGCGCTTGGGCGCATCGCTCGCCTTGAGCTCATCCCAGACCGCCTGATCGAAGGCCGGCTCGTCGAGCTTGACCAGGTCATAGGCGCCAAGCAGCCAGCTCGGCCCCCAATAATAGAACACGACCGGCCGCTTGCGCTTCAGGGCGGATTCGACGGCGGCGACGATAGCCTCGCCGGAACCGCCGCGCAGATTGGTGAAGTCGCCGGAGAGCCCGTAGGCGACGAGCTTCTTGCTGTTGATGCCTTCGCAGACCCAGCCGGCGACGCAATTGTAGAAGCGCCCCTTGCCGGGCTCGTCCGGGTCGGTGAACAGGTCCTTGTAGCGTTTGAGGTCCTGCACCGATTTCAGCTCAGGCGCCTTGGCGTCGGGGCCGGAGACCAGATAGCGCGGCACGAACCAGCCTTCGTTGGCATCAGGGAAGGTCGTGCCGAGCGGCTCGACCTTGCCGGCGGCCGATTCCTTGACCCAGGCCTCGACCGGGTTGGCCAGCCAGATCTCCATGACGATGTCGACATCGCCGCGGCCGAGGCCGTTGACCAGCGGCGCGATGACGCCCGGCACGCGCTCGACCTTGCAGCCGAAACCCTTCTCGGCGATGGCGCTGGCGACAGCGGTGTGGAAGGCGGCGGAATCATAGTCGAGACCGGCCATTTTCAGCGGCCGGTCGAGCTCGCAGGTGAGACCGGGAGCGGCCAGGCCAAGGCCGAGCAGCAGCGCTGCTCCTCGCAGAACGGCTTTCATCGTGAGATCCCCCGCTGGCTGCTGTGCCCGATCCTGGCACTTGACGATTCGGCATGTCCACGAAGCGAAGCGCGAAAGCGGACGAAATGTTCCGCCCTGACAGGCGAAAACCTTAGCGCCGCTTTCAGATCATAGACACTGCGCAAACGGCGGATGACATGGACCGCGCGCCTGACCAGGCCTGTCAGCAGGCCGCATGCTCAGCCGAGCGTGCCCAGCCCGCGCAGCGCCTTCAGCGTCTCGCGCAGGCCGCGATGCAGCGGCTTGTCCTTGCGCAGGACGAGGCCGAGCGTGCGATGCACGCGCGGCGACAGGGGGCGCACCACCAGCCCATCGCTTTCGCCGCGCACCGCCATGCCGGGCAGGATGGCGCAGCCCAAGCCGGCGCCGACCAGCCGCTTGATCGCCTCGACGCTGCCGAGCGACATCACCGGCTTGAGCGTCACGCCGGCACGGGCGAACCACTCGTCGGCGATGCGCCTGGTGATGCCGCCCGGCTCGAACAGCAGCACCGGCAGGCGCGCCAGCGCTTCGGGCGTCAATCGCGCCGGCAGCTCCATGCCGGGCGGCGCGATCACGGCGAACTCATCGTCGAGCAGCGGCGTGACGTCCAGGCTGCGGCCGGCAGCCGGCAGCGAGACCAGGCCGATATCGATCAGATTGTCCTCGATCGCCTTGACGATGTCGGAGGTGTTGCCGGTGCTGACGGTGATCTCCAGCGTCGGATGACGCTGGCGCAAGTCGCGCAGCACGGGCGGCAGCAGGAAGATGCAGGCGGTCGCACCGGTGCCGATCCGGACACGGCCCATCGCCCCGGTCGCATGACGCGCCATCGCCTCGCGCGCCGCCGCCACCGCTGCCTCGATCCGCCCGGCATGGTCGAGCAATTCGACGCCCGCCGCAGTCGGCTGCGCGCGGCGGCCGACACGCTCGATCAGCACGGTGCCGAGCCGGCGTTCGAGCTCGCGGATCTGCAGGCTGACCGCCGGCTGGCTCAGGCCGAGCCGCTCGGCCGCGGCCGAGAAGCTGCCGAGCGCGATCACCTGGCGGAAGCTGTCGAGCTGGTCGAGACGGAGGTCGCGCATCTCAAAGAATCTCTTATGCTTTGCATAATTCCACGAAGCTTCATTTATGAGACGGCAAAGCGCAAGCTGGCTGCAGATGCTTAGGAATCTTGAGAAGTCATGCAGCCGCTCATTCTGAGGTTCCGTCATTCCGGACAAGCGCTGAAGGCGCGCAGCCCCGGAATCCATCGAAGGGCGTTGCGCTCTATGATGGATTCCGGCGTTCCGCTCCGCTCCAGCCGGAATGACGGTGTTTGATGGCGACGAGCCACATGGAAAGGCAGCCCGACCGGGCTGGGATGATTGCGATGACGACCTCTGAGTCCGCCGGCAACGCTGCGCCGCCAATCCTCGTCCGCGATGCGCGGGAAGGCGACATGGGCGCGATCCAGGCGATCTACACCCACCATGTCCTGCACGGCCTCGCCAGCTTCGAGGAGACGCCACCGAGCGTCGAGGAGATGCTGGTGCGCCGGCAGGCAGTGCTGGGGCTCGGCCTGCCCTATCTCGCCGCCGAACTCGACGGCCGGATCGTCGGCTACAGCTATGCCACCGCCTATCGCCCCCGCCCGGCCTATCGCAACACGGTCGAAGATTCGGTCTATGTCGCCGAGGGACAGGCCGGCCGCGGCATCGGCGGCGCCTTGCTTTCGGGGCTGATCACCCGCTGCGAGACCGGTCCCTGGCGGCAGATGCTGGCGGTGATCGGCGACAGCGGCAATGCGAGCTCGATCGGCCTGCATCGCCGCTTCGGCTTCGAGCCGGTCGGCACCTTGCGCTCGGTCGGGTTCAAGCTCGGCCGCTGGGTCGACACCGTGCTGATGCAGCGCAGCCTGGGGGCCAGTGACGGGGCACCGCCGCAACCATGGACGGCCGGATCGGCCCGGTGATCTCCCGCAGCACCGTCTTCTGCCTCGGGCTGGCGCAGCTCATCTCCTGGGGCGTCTCCTACTATCTGGTCGGCGCTTTCGGCGAGCGGATCGCCGCCGAGCTCGGCTGGTCGCAGGCGATCATCCATGGCGGGCTCTCGGCCGGCCTGCTGGTGATGGGACTGACCTCCGGCGCGGTCGGCCGATTGATCGACCGCCATGGCGGCAGGGCCGTGATGTGCGCCGGCTCGCTGCTCACCGCCGCCGGCTGCGCCGGCCTCGCCTTCGCGCAGACGATTCCCGCCTATTACGCCGCCTGGCTCTGCCTCGGCCTCGCCATGCGGCTTACGCTCTACGACGCCGCCTTCGCGGCGCTGGCCCGGATCGGCGGCAGCGCGGCGCGCCGCCCGATCGCGCAGATCACCTTGCTCGGCGGCCTCGCCTCGACGGTGTTCTGGCCGCTCGGCCATGCCCTCGCCGAGCAGTTCGGCTGGCGCGGCGCGCTCCTCGCCTATGCCGGCTTCGCCTCGCTCACCCTGCCCTTGCATCTGATGTTGCCGGCCGTATCGGCACGGCCTGTCCCCGACGCCGCTGCGGCGAAGCCCGCCATCGCGGCCCGTCCCGCCGACACCCGCCGCGCCGGCCTGCTCTACGCCCTGATCGTCACCTTCGCCGGCGTCCTCAATGCCGGCATGTCCGCCCATATGATCGGCATCCTCGCTGGGCTCGGCTTGCCCGCCACCGCCGCGGTCTGGATCGGCGCGACGCGCGGCATCGGCCAGTCATTGGCCCGGCTCGGCGAAGTCTTGTTCGGGTCCCGCACCAGCCCGTTCGACCTCAACCTCGTCGCCTGCCTTGTGCTGCCGCTCTGCTTCGTCATCGGCCTCGCCGGCGGCGCGAGCGCCATCGCGGCGCTCGTCTTCGCTTTCGCCTATGGCGCCGGCAACGGCGTGCTGACGATCACGCGCGGGACGCTGCCGCTGATGCTGTTCGACCCGAAGAGCTATGGCGCCTATGTCGGCCGTCTGCTGGCACCGGGCTTCTTCTTCTCGGCCGCCGCGCCGCTCGGCTATGCGCTATTGATCGAGCGTTACGGCGCATCGGCGGCGCTGATCCTGTCCGGGACGCTGGCCCTGGCCATGCTGGTCTCCGCGATCCTGCTCCGGCGGCGCTTCCGCAGCCTGCCACGCTCCTGACAATCGCTGTCAGCACCCCACAAGAACAAGGCGGCAACATCCGCGACTGCGTGCTACTCATGCCGGCCTCCCGCCCGGCCGCACTGGCATGGCGCGGCATTTGCCCTATCTCTACGGCTCATCCCGAACCGGACACCGCAATGGCTCGCAAGACCACGCTCGCCGATCAGGCCGCCGCGCTGGAAGACATGTTCGACCGCAACCGTGCGGCCGACCCGAACGCCCGCGTCATCTCCGTGCGCGGTGCGCGCGAGCACAATCTCAAGAATGTCGACCTCGCGATTCCGCGCGACAAGCTCGTCGTTTTCACCGGGCTTTCGGGCTCGGGCAAGTCCTCGCTCGCCTTCGATACGATCTATGCGGAGGGCCAGCGCCGCTATGTCGAGTCGCTCTCGGCCTATGCCCGCCAGTTCCTCGAGATGATGCAGAAGCCCGATGTCGACCAGATCGACGGGCTCTCGCCGGCGATCTCGATCGAGCAGAAGACGACCTCGAAGAACCCGCGCTCGACGGTCGGCACCGTCACCGAGATCCACGACTATATGCGCCTGCTCTGGGCGCGCGCCGGCATCCCCTATTCGCCGGCGACCGGCCTGCCGATCGAGAGCCAGACCGTGCAGCAGATGGTCGACCGGCTGGTCGAGCTGCCGGAGAAGACCCGCGGCTACCTGCTCGCGCCGGTGGTGCGCGGCCGCAAGGGCGAATTCCGCAAGGAGATGGCCGACTGGCTGAAGCGCGGCTTCCAGCGCGTCAAGGTCAATGGCGAGTTCTACGAGATTCCGGACGCGCCGGCGCTCGACAAGAAGTTCAAGCACGACATCGACGTGGTGGTCGACCGCATCGTCATCCGCCCCGATCTCGGCGCCCGCCTCGCCGACTCGCTGGAGCAGGCGCTCGACCTCGCCGAGGGCATCGCGGTCTTTGAGTATGCGGACGAGAAGGAGGAGAACGGCGAGGCCCGCCGCGTCACCTTCTCCTCCAAGTTCGCCTGCCCGGTCTCCGGCTTCACCATCCCCGAGATCGAGCCGCGCCTGTTCTCGTTCAACAACCCGTTCGGCGCCTGCCCGACCTGCGACGGCCTCGGCCACGAGATGCGGATCGATCCGGAGATGATCGTCCCGGACCATTCGCTCAGCCTGAAGAAGGGCGCGATCGCGCCCTGGGCCAAGTCGACCTCGCCCTATTACGGCCAGACGCTCGACGCGCTCGCCAAGCATTTCGGCTTCTCGACGACCAAGCCGTGGAGCGAGCTGCCAACGAGCGCCCGCTACGCGATATTGTTCGGCACCGGCACCGAGGCCGTGCGCATGGCCTACAACGACGGCCTGCGCGCCTATGAGGTGAAGAAGCCCTTCGAGGGCGTGATCACCAATATGGAGCGGCGCTGGAAGGAGACCGAGAGCGACTGGGCCCGCGAGGAGATCGGCCGCTTCATGTCGGAGACGCCCTGCGCGGCGTGCAACGGTTTCCGGCTCAAGCCCGAGGCGCTGGCGGTCAAGATCGACATGCGCCATATCGGCGAGATCTCGCAGCTCTCGGTCAAGGACGCGCTCGCCTGGGTCAGCGCCCTGCCCTCGCGCCTGTCGGCGAAGCAGAACGAGATCGCCCCGCGCATCCTCAAGGAGATCCGCGACCGGCTGACCTTCCTGCTCGATGTCGGGCTCGAATACCTGACGCTGGCCCGCGGTTCGCGCACGCTCTCGGGCGGCGAGAGCCAGCGCATCCGCCTCGCCTCACAGATCGGCTCAGGCCTCACTGGCGTGCTCTATGTGCTGGACGAGCCTTCGATCGGCCTGCACCAGCGCGACAATGAGCGCCTGCTCGGCACGCTGCGCCGCCTGCGCGACCTCGGCAACACCGTGATCGTCGTCGAGCATGACGAGGACGCGATCCTCACCGCCGATTATGTCGTCGATGTCGGCCCCGGCGCCGGCATCCATGGCGGCGAGATCGTCGCCAAGGGCACGCCGCAGGACGTCCTCAGCGACCCGAACTCGCTGACCGGCAAATACCTCACCGGCGAGATGAGCGTGCCGGTGCCGCTGAAGCGCCGCAAGCCGCAGAAGGGCCGGAGCCTGAAGATCGTCGGCGCCCGCGGCAACAACCTCAAGGACGTCACGGTCGACATCCCGCTCGGCCTGTTCACCTGCATCACCGGCGTCTCCGGCGGCGGCAAGTCGACGCTGATCATCGACACGCTCTACAAGGCGATCGCGCGCAAGCTCAACGGCTCGATCGAGCATCCGGCGAGCCATGATCGCATCGAGGGCATGGAGCATCTCGACAAGGTCATCGACATCGATCAGTCGCCGATCGGCCGCACCCCGCGCTCGAACCCGGCGACCTATACCGGCGCCTTCACGCCGATCCGCGAATGGTTCGCCGGCCTGCCCGAGGCCAAGGCGCGCGGCTACCAGGCCGGCAGGTTCAGCTTCAACGTGAAAGGAGGCCGCTGCGAGGCCTGCCAGGGCGACGGCGTCATCAAGATCGAGATGCACTTCCTGCCGGACGTCTACGTCACCTGCGATGTCTGCAAGGGCAAGCGCTATGACCGCGAGACGCTCGAGGTGAAGTACCGCGACAAGTCGATCGCCGATGTGCTCGACATGTCGGTCGAGGAGGCCAAGACGCTGTTCAAGGCCGTGCCCTCGATCCGCGACAAGATGGTGACGCTCGCCCGCGTCGGCCTCGATTATGTCAAGGTCGGCCAGCAGGCGACGACGCTCTCGGGCGGCGAGGCGCAGCGCGTCAAGCTTTCCAAGGAACTCAGCAAGCGCGCCACCGGCCGCACCCTCTACATCCTGGACGAGCCGACCACCGGCCTGCACTTCCACGACGTCGCCAAGCTGATGGAAGTGCTGCACGAATTGGTCGAGCAGGGCAATTCCGTGGTGGTGATCGAGCACAATCTCGAAGTGATCAAGACCGCTGACTGGGTCCTCGACCTCGGCCCCGAAGGCGGCGACGGCGGCGGCATGGTGGTGGCGCAAGGCACGCCGGAGGACATCGTCCGCATCGGCAAGGGCCACACCGCGCGCTTCCTCAAGGAGGTGCTGGAGCGGCGGCCGTTGAAGGGCAAAGGGGCGAGGCAGGCGGCGGAGTAGCGGGTAGCGCGCGCCACACCGCACACCGTCACCAGCACGGCCAATTGACAACCATGAGTTGGCCTGCAACCAGCCGCATGCGGAACAACCGCACGGATGGAATCACGCGCATGAAGAACGCAGCGGCTCTTGCCCTGGTATTGTCTCTCGTGGGTCCGGGCGTCGCCTGCGCGCAGGCTGCCAATGAGTCGCCTCAGATCACGGGCATAGCCGTTCGGCGCTCAGCCTCGCGGGATTTCGTTCCCGAGCGCTCGTTCATCGTCAATCAGGGCGACAAGCTCTATTCCTACGAGATCCGGCTGCGCTTCAAGAAAGAGGCCCCCCTGCCGGTCGATTTCCAGACCTTCAGCTGCGAAGCGGATCGCAAGACTGACAAGCCGTTCCGGTTCGCCTATCGCAATCAGTCGGTCCCGGCCGGACGCCTGCAATCCGACACCTACCATCTCATCGTTCCGTTCGACGACGTCGACGCCGTCGTCTGCATGATCGGTCCCTGGCGGCCGCTGAAGCCTGCGCGCTCGCGCTAGGCTGGTCGTTTCTCCGGACAACGCTAGCCTCTCCAACGCGTTTAAACTGCTTCTCTTACGCGGCGGTCCGAGCTTCCACGCTAGTTAAAAAACTTGTAGAGCTTAGAATCATCCAAGCTGGAGGCGGGGCAATTGCTTAGTGTTCCACAACTAAATTTGGGCTCTGTTGACGCGATCAATTATAAAACTCGCGATCAGAAGGAGTTCTTTTCAAAGATTTTGTATCGAGAAGAGTATCTTGAGCAGATACTTCTACGTAATAAATATTTTCTCATCGGAGAAAAGGGGACTGGAAAAACATCCTATGCCGTATTCCTAAATAACTCCGACTACAGCGAAACACTATCTCGAATTGTAACATTGACACAAACCGACTATCGTCGATTTGTTTCACTTATTGAACAGAAAAAGATTACAAATTTTTCTTACGTCGATGTATGGAAAGTTATACTTTTACTTCTTGCCGCAGACGGAATATCGACGATATTCAATAACATTGAAGGGAAATTTCCCAAGTTTGCAGCATTGAGATCTGCAATTGATGAGTATTATCACAATGCATTTCGACCGGAGGTGGATAAGTCACTAGACCTAATCGAAAACGCTGGCGAAGCTGCTCGCGTTCTCGCAAGCCACCCGGAGGAAGTCACAGCCGACCCCCCCGCGGAAGCGGGTGGATTTGCAAGCCCAAAAGTTAATCTTGGCTACCTTGAACACCGATTCCGGAACGCACTTTCGTCGCTGAAATTATCCAAAGATTTTGTCCTGTTCATAGACGGTATCGATATACGACCTGATCAGATCAGCTACGAACCGTACATCGAGTGCATTCGCGGCCTAGCTAATGCGGCTTGGGAGCTAAATACCGAGTTCTTCTCCAATATCAGAGACACGAAATATCATATAAAAGTTGTTCTACTTATGAGACCTGATATTCTTGATAATATGGGTTTCCAAAATTTGAATGCCAAAGTCAGAGACAATGGTGTCGTCTTAGATTGGATGACAACATACGATGGATTTAGAAATTCTGCCTTGTTCAAACTGGTTGCTGGGACAATTTCGAAACAGCAAGAAGTTGGAACTCAGACATTATGGGATGTTTGGAAGTATTACTTTCCATATGAGATGGAAAATCTACGCCTTGCGGAAGTGGTAGATGATCCATTTGTCGGATTCCTTCGATATTCATTTTATCGACCACGAGATGTCGTACAATACCTTCAGTTGATGCAAGCACATGTTATCAAACACCAAGATAACAAAGATTTTTTTAGTCGCGACAGTTTCGACAAATGCCAGCGTGAATTCTCCGACTATTTACTTGGCGAGGTAAAGGATTATCTCAGTTTTTATCACTCCACAGTCGATTTTGACGAGGTAATTGGGTTCTTTTCGCAGCTTGGAGGGAACAACAGATTTAGCTGGGATCAATTTAAAGGAGCATTTTCACGGTACAGAACCAGTTTATCCGACAAATCGGTAACGATCAGGGAATTGAAAGCAAGCCCTGAAGAGTTTTTACAGTTCTTATATTCTCTTAACATCATTGGGTATCTTGAGCCTGATGAATTTGGAGGAAACTTCGTCCATTACTGCTTCCGTGATCGCACTACCGTCAAACTGCGGCCAAAGGTTAGGTATGGGCTGCAGTATCAAGTCCATCCTGGCCTCCAACGCGCTCTTCTAGTAGGGGGTAAAACTCGCAGGCGACATCGGCCCAAACATAAAAAGCGCATCGCGGTATCGATAGAACAAGCGGCCAAGCCTAGCAGCCTTACTAAGGGAGATAAGGAGTGAAACCAAGGATGTTTATCGGCTCGTCCGTCGAGCAATTGGAGGTAGCATACGCGTTGCAAGAGAGCTTGGAGCACGATGTCGAGCCGACAGTTTGGACGCAGGGTGTATTTGGACTATCTAGCTCTGCGTTAGTAGATTTAGCGAAACAGGTTGACACTTGTGATTTCGCGACATTTGTTTTTACGCCTGACGATGTCACAACAATGCGAAATATAGAAACGCAAACGGTGCGCGACAATGTTATATTTGAACTTGGTCTTTTTGTTGGAGGTATCGGTATACCTCGGTGCTATATTATCCAGCCACGACGTATCGAAGCTTTCCATCTCCCAACGGACCTACTCGGTCTAACGCCAGCCACATATGACTCGGACAGGCAGGACAGAAACCTCGTGGCTGCGTTGGGGCCCGCGTGCAATCGAATTAGGAAGCAAGTGCAGGAGCTAGGCAAGCGACCTGACCAGCGAAAAGGCGCAACTGTTCGGAGGGATAGCCCAACGGTTCAGCAGACATCTAATGCTGAGGACTGCGTTCTTATTATAGAATCGTGGATGGTTGGCCGGAGGGCTGCTGATAACCTATCAGCGATCCGTTTCAGCGATGTTGATTGCGAGCTCAATTTGGTTCCGGGTTCAGCGCGGCTGTACATCGCTGAGGCAGCGGCAAGATGGGGTTATGATACGGCTCGCTCAGGTGAAGATTTCATTCTTTTTCGAAAGATCTAGTTCGACGCGATGCGAGGTGGCCTTGCCAAAGTGATCTCACCACGTCGTTAGTTTGCTGTCAGACCCTCATCCGGCGCTCCGCCCCACCTTCTCCCATCCGGGAGAAGGTGGGGTCGCGGTTCCCTGCCCCATCATGCTCGGGCGCGCCCCGAGCATCCACGTCTTGCGACGAGCATGGCCGACGCCGACCCGCGAAGTGCCGCTCGCCCGATCGTTCCGGCGCCAAGACGTGGATGGTCGCCACGAGGGCGACCATGACGGGAGAAGCAAACTTATCCCCGCCCGCAAAACCTCCCGTATGATCCCCTCGCCCATCACCCATACGGGGCGGCCGTCCGGAGGTATGCCAGAGGCTGGGTGAGGGTCGGCGCCTGCGGGCGGGGGTTACGCCCCGCTCCCGGGAGGCTTCGGGGCACCGCCCTGGGGACACTACGATCCCTGTGCGAGGAGCTCGCTAGATGAAGCGGCTGCACGAAAGCCCGCTCCAATCGGCTTGCCGATTGGACAAAGCGGTCTCTCACTCAAAGTGAGAGACGGGCTCGATCGGATTGATCCAATCCGGTCGAACCCGGCTCGGACCAGCGCGATGGCCGAAGGGAGCGACGACCCGAAGAGGGGAACTGGCTTCCGGAGGCATCGCGGCCCGGCCAGCAGCCGGCTTCGCAGAAGCGCGGCCCGGAGACTGAAAGAGCCGAAGGCGGAGCGCCACGGGGCGTGCGGATGGGGACCATCCGCGCCGCTTCCTGGCTCAACGGAAGCGGATGCTACTCAACGCGCCTCGCGGCGCTCCGCCAGCCCCGTACTCTTGAGCGCCCGCAGGCAGGCCTGCGGGGCGGCGTTTGGCGCGTGGGTGAAGAGGGCGCGGGAGCCGCGACATCCCCCTCTCCCCCTGCGGGACCGTTGCGATAAGGCTTGATTTGGGGACAGGGGGCGCTGGAGCGGTGGTCTTGGGTCTCTGGCCTGAGATTTCAGGCGCTTGAGGGCCGTTTTGAGCGGAGTCCTGGCGTGA
>JAOYTL010000035.1 GCA_025846845.1 Alloboseaceae bacterium BT-24-1 | reverse complement strand
TCGCGACGCCCTCTACATGGCCGCCCTCAGCGCCGCCAGAACCCAACTCTGGCGGCCCGTCTACGAAGCCCTGCGCGCACGCGGCAAACCTGCCAAGCTCGCCCTCGTCGCCCTCGCCAGAAAACTCCTCGTCGCCCTCAACGCAGACATGCGAAAACTCATGCCTGCTTGACAGCAATCAACACAGTTGCTCGGGCGAAGCAAAGCGCAGACCCGAGAATCTCAGGACGAGAAGGCGCTGGTTGGAGCCTAGTCCTGCCTGAGATGCTCGGGTCAGGCCCGAGCATGACGTGCTTCCTCATTCCGCAGCCAGCCGGGTCGCGCGCCATTGCGCCAGCAGCGCTCGCAGCGCGCCCGGCTTCAGCGGCTTGTTCAGCACGTGGATATCGAGCGCCCCCGCTTCCTCGCGCACCTCCGGTGAGCGGTCAGCCGTCAGGAGGATCGCCGGCAGCCCGCCGACCTGCTGCCGCAGGGCCGAGATCACAGCGATGCCGTTCTCACCATGGTCGAGATGGTAGTCGGCGATCAGTACATCCGGAGCGCCATTCGAAGCGATGAGCGCCGCGGCTTCGTCGAGATCGCGCGCCGTCTCGACCTTGCAGCCCCAGCCGCCGAGCAGGAGCCGCATGCCGTCGAGGATCGTCGGCTCGTTGTCGATGGCGAGCAGCTTGAGGCCGGCGAGCTGGCTGCTGGACGGGGTGTTGCGTGCGGCTGCATTCGTCGCCATCGCCGGCAGCGGCGCGGCGCGTGGTATCAGGATCGAGAACCGCGTGCCGCGTCCGGGTGTCGAGGCAAGCTGGAGCTTGTGGTCGAGGGTGCGCGCGATCCGCTCGACGATCGACAGGCCAAGACCCAGTCCTCGCGCGACCTTCGCGCCCTGGTCGAGGCGCTGGAACTCGCGGAACACGGTCTTCTGCTTGCTCGCTGGAATGCCCAATCCGGTATCGAGCACCTCGATCGCGATCTGCCCGCCGCGCTGGCGGCAGCCGACCAGCACCTTGCCGTTCGGGGTGTACTTGATCGCGTTCGAAACCAGGTTCTGCAGCAGGCGACGCAGCAGGCGCCGGTCCGAGCGGACGGTCACCGACGTCGTCGAGAAGACGAGCTTCAGCCCCTTTTCCTGGGCGCTCGGCTCGAATTCGCGCTGCAGCTGGCGCATCAGCTCGTCGACGCGGAAGGCGCTGATCTCGGGCTTGAGCGCGCCGCCGTCTAGCCGCGAGATCTCGAGCAGCGCGGTCAGGATCTCCTCGACCGCGTCGAGCGAGGCGTCGATGTTCTCGGCGAGGTCGGGCTGGGGGCCGGCACGGTCGCGTTCGACCAGAGCGGAGGCGTAAAGCCGGGCGGCATTGAGCGGCTGCAGGATATCGTGGCTGGCTGCCGCGAGGAAACGCGTCTTCGAGGCGTTGGCGTCGTCAGCCTCGGCTTTGGCGCGCTGCAACTCGGTGTTGACGTGCCTGATCTCCTCAGTGCGCTCGGCGACGCGCTTTTCGAGGGTCTCGTTGGTGCGCTCGAGCTCCTCCTCGGCGGCGACCGAGACGGTGATGTCGGTATAGGTGGTGACGATGCCGCCGTCGGGCAGCGGGTTCGAGCGGATCTCGATCACGTTCTTGGAAGGATAGAGCCTGAGCCGGACCGGCTCGCGGTCATTGATGAAACTCTCCAGCCGCGCCGCCATCAGCTCGTCCTGCGGCCCTACGCCGTAGGCGCCGCGCTGCGCATTATAGCGCACGATCTCATCGAGCCCGGTGCCGAAGCGCACCAGCGAGGGCGGCAGGTCATAGAGCTGGATGAAGGCCTTGTTCCAGGCGAGGAGCCTGAGGTCGCGGTCGAGCACCGTGATGCCCTGGCCGGCATGGTCGAGGCCGTTCTGAAGGATGTCGCGATTGTACTGGAGGGCCGCCGAGGCGTCGTCGAGCAGCTTGAAGGCGGCTTCGGTCGAGAGGTTGCGCCGCTTCAGCAGCAGCGACAGCACGAGGCGTGACGAGGCGGCGCCGATCGCGGATGAGAGCAGGTGCTCGCCGAAGCGCAGCGTGTGGATATCGGCCTCGCGGGTGCCGTTCAGCACCTCGCCGCGCGAATGCGCGAAGCCCTCGAAGGCGCGCTGCGTCCGTTCCTGGCCGAGATAGCGGCCGATGGTCGACTGCAGCTCCGCCTCGGTGACGCTGGAGCGCCAGAGCGAGAAGGACTGAGCCATGGTCGCGCTGTCGGACTCGACGAAGGCGTTGGCCTGCAGTCGCTCCATCGCACTCGCCGGGCGAATGAACGAGAAGCCGACATAGCAGGCGAGGTTGATGCCGAGGCTCCAGAGCACGCCATGGGGCAGCGGCGGCAATGACAGGCCGAACAGCCCCTCCGGCCTCAGCAGGGCGATGCCGAGCGGCCCATGCTCGACGATACCTGCCCAGTAACCGCCGGGCAGCGCCAGGCTCGGTATCAGCAAGGTGTAGAGCCAGGTCAGCAGGCCGACCGACAGGCCCGCGGCGGCGCCGAGCGCCGTGCCGCGCCGCCAGATCAGACCGCCGAAGAAGGCCGGCGCGATCTGCGCGGTCGCGGCGAAGGAGAGCAGGCCGATCGAGACCAGCGCCGCCTCGCCCGCAGCCCGGTAATAGGCGTAGCCGAGCAGGATGACGACGACGATGGCGCCGCGCCTTATATGCACCACCTGCGAGCCGAGGTCGCCGCCGGTCGGGCCGCTGCGGCCTTTGCGCTCGATCATCGCAGCCGCGCGCTCAGGGTCGACGCTGACGCCGCGCCCGCGCAGCAGCAACGGCGTGACGAGATGGTTCGAGATCATGATCGCGAGTGCGACCGAGGCGACGATGACCATCGCGGTGCCCGCCGAAAGCCCGCCGATGAAGACGAAGAGAGCGATGAGACCGGCCTGCTTCTCCAGCGGCAGCAACAGCACGGTCATGTCGCGGTCGATGCCCGAGCCCGGCAGCAGGACCTCGCCGGCTGCCGCCAGTGGCAGCACGAACAGGTTGATCAGCACGAGGTAGAGCGGGAACATCCAGGCGGCGCGGCGCACGTCCCGGACATCGCGGTTCTCGACGATAGCCATGTGGAACTGCCGCGCCAGCAGTAGCGCCGCGCAGGAGGACAGCGCCGTCAGCGTCAGGAACATCGGCCAGCTCGAGGTCCGGTCCCAGATCGGCGGCTTGTCCGCAGCCGCAGCCGCCCGCGCTGCCTGGGCGAAGAGGTCGCCGGCCCCGTCGAACAGGCCGTAGACGACGAAGACGCCGAGAGCCAGGAAAGCGACGAGCTTGACCAGCGACTCCGCCGCGATCGCCAGCACCAGCCCGTCCTGGTGTTCGGTCGCGTCGATATGGCGGGTGCCGAAGGCGCAGGCGAAGCCGGCCAGGACCAGGGCGACCAGGAAGGCGAGGTCGCTCAGCACCGGCATGTCGGTCATTGGCGGCGGCCCGCCGGCGGCGGCGAAGAACACCGAGAGCGAATTCGCCACCGCCTTCAGCTGCAGGGCGATGTAGGGCAGGGCGCCAACCACCGCGACGATGCAGACCAGCGCCGCGACGCGCTCGCTCTTGCCGTAGCGCGCGCCGACGAAGTCGGCGATCGAGGTGATGTTCTGTGATTTGGCGATGCTGACGATGCGCGCGACGAAGCGGTGTCCCAGCCCGATCACCAGCGCCGGGCCGACATAGATGCCGAGGAAGTCGAAGCCCGCCCGGTTGGCGAAGCCGACCGAGCCGTAGAAGGTCCAGGAGGTGCAGTAGACCCCGAGCGCCAGCGCATAGATCGTCGTGCGCGCCCGCCCGGTCATCAGGCGGCGTCCGGTGGTGTCCGCGAGATGGGCGATCGCGAACAGGATGCAGAGATAGCCGAGCGCGCTCAGGACGACGGACCAGGCCGGTAACATCGCGTCTCCTTGCAGCGGCGATCGCCGGCAAATCTATCGCCGCCGCGCCATTGCCGCCATCGGTCTTTAGGCCGGTTTCAGGCTGCTGCCGGGACCTGTCCTAGCCGCTCCAGCCGCTGCTGTCCCCACGCATGCATGGCGCGGACGATCTCCTCGAGCGAGCGGCCTTCCTCGGTCAGGGCATAGTCCACCCGCGGCGGCACCTGGGCATAGACCGTACGCAGGACGAGTCCGCACTCCTCGAGTTCGCGCAATTGCCGGGTGAGCATGCGCTGCGTCGCGCTCGGCAGCTTCCGGCGGATCTCGTTGAAGCGCAGCGTGCCGGAGAGCAGGTGATAGACGATCACGCCCTTCCATTTGCCGTCGATCAGGTCGAGCGTCACCTCGACCGGGCAGCCGGCGGCGCAGTCGTAGCGCTTCTTGGTCTTCAGCATCCGACAGTATCCATTCTGATACTACTGGTCCAATTTGTGCGTATTGCGGCTCCTGAACCTATCCGTATTTCTCGGCCTGCAACAGGAGATTTTCCGATGAAGGCCGTCGGCTACCGCGCATCCCATCCGATCGAGCATCCCGAGGCGCTGCTCGACCTCGCCATCGACAAGCCGGTCGCAGCCGGCCGCGACCTGCTCGTCAAGGTGGAGGCGGTCTCGGTCAACCCGGTCGACACCAAGATGCGCCTGCGCTCGCAGCCCGAGGCAGGCGGCGTGAAGGTGCTCGGCTGGGACGCCGCGGGCGTCGTCGAGGCGGTTGGTCCCGACGCCACATTATTCAAGCCAGGCGACAAGGTCTTCTATGCCGGCGCGATCGGCCGCCCGGGCACGAATGCCGAATATCATCTGGTCGACGAGCGCATCGTCGGGCGCCGGCCGAACTCGCTCACGGTGTCCGAAGCGGCGGCGCTACCGCTGACGGCGATCACCGCCTGGGAGGCGCTGTTCAACCGGCTCGATATCCGCAAGCCCGTGCCGGGAGCAGCGAACGCGCTCCTCATCATCGGCGGGGCCGGCGGCGTTGGCTCGATCGCGATCCAGCTCGCCAGACAGCTCAGCGATGTCACGGTGATCGCGACCGCCTCGCGGCCGGAAACGCGGGCCTGGGTCAGGGAGCTCGGCGCCGACCATGTCGTCGACCACACCAAGCCTCTGGCCGCTCAGGTCACCGCGCTCGGCATCGGCGCCCCGGCCTTCGTCTTCTCGACCACGCAGACCGATCGGCATTTCGACGAGATCGTCGAATTGATCGCGCCGCAGGCCCGCTTCGGCCTGATCGACGATCCCGAGCCGATCGACGTGATGAAGCTGAAGCGCAAGAGCGTCTCGCTGCATTGGGAATTGATGTTCACGCGCTCGCTCTTTGGCACTGCCGACATGATCGCGCAGCACGAGCTGCTCAATGAGGTCAGCACCATGGTTGATGCCGGCAGGCTCAAGACCACGCTCGGCGAGCATTTCGGCAGGATCGATGCCGCCAACCTCAAGCGTGCCCATGCCTTGCTCGAAACCGGCAAGGCCAAGGGCAAGATCGTTCTCGAAGGCTTCTGAGAGGAAGCGCTGCGGCAGAGAGTAAAAAAACGCTGCCGCAGCGTTCGTTGTCATCTCGACTTTGCATTTTCGACAGTTTGAACCTGAAATCGGTGTTTATCCGGTGAAAGGTCGAGGAAAGTGCCGGGAAAATGGTTCCCCCCGCCACCTGCGATGTTCTAGCCTGCATGCGGGGGCGGCATTGCGTAGCGTGATGCCGAAGACTGGCCAGGCATTCGGAAAGGCGCGCCATGATCAAGGAATTCAAGGAATTTGCCCTGAAGGGCAATGTCGTCGACCTCGCCATCGGCGTGATCATCGGCGCTGCCTTCGGCAAGATCGTCGAATCGCTGGTCGGTGACATCATCATGCCGTTGATCGGCGCGATCGGCAGCGTCGACTTCTCCAACTACTTCATCGGCCTCAACAGCGCCGTCACCGCACCAGTCCTCGTCGATGCCAAGAAGCAGGGCGCCGTGCTCGCCTATGGCAGCTTTCTCACCATCGCCGTCAACTTCATGATCATCGCCTTCGTGCTGTTCATGGTGGTCAAGGGGATCAACCGCCTCAAGCGCAAGGAAGCGGCCAAGGCGGCCGAGCCCGCGCCGCCTGCGCAGGATGTCGTGCTGCTCGGCGAGATCCGCGACCTGCTGAAGCAGAAGGCCTGACGTCTTCCCGGGGCGCGCCGGAACGTCCGGGCGCGCCCCGCGATCCATCACTGCGACCGATCGGGTCGATCTCGTCAATTCATGCCGCCGCAGCGCGATCTGCGTTAGATTGGCTTGCATGTTTCTCGCGACAGATCGCCCGAAGGGTTGCCTATGAACATGCACGCACCGGCCGGCACCAGCCTGATCGCCGATTTGCGCCCCGAAGCGCGCAATGCGCCCGAGAGCGGCATCGTCGAGGTCGTCAACCACGGCCGGCTCAAGCCCGGGCTGATCCCGCTCTGGGTCGGCGAAGGCGATCTTGCGACGCCGGAGTTCATCGTCCGCGCCGCCAACAAGTCGCTGGCCGATGGCGAGACCTTCTACACCTGGCAGCGCGGCATTCCGGAGCTGCGCGAGGCGCTGGCGCGCTATCACACCGCGCTCTATGGCCGCCCCTTCGCCATGGATCGCTTCTACGTCACCGGTTCCGGCATGCAGTCGGTCCAGATCGCGGTCCGGCTGATCGCCGGCATCGGCGATGAGCTGATCATCCCGACCCCGGCCTGGCCGAATTTCGCCGCCGCCATGGGCGTTGCCGGCGCCAATCCGGTCTGCGTGCCGATGCAGTTCAAGGACGGGCGCTTCACGCTGGACCTTGAGAAGCTGGAAGCGGCGATCTCGCCGCGCACCCGCGCCTTCGTCATCAACTCGCCGGCCAACCCGACCGGCTGGACCGCGACACGCGACGAGCTCGCCGCGATCCTCGCCATCGCCCGCAAGCATGGCATCTGGATCATCGCCGACGAGATCTATGCCCGCTTCGTCTATGACGGCTCAGCCCGCGCGGCCTCCTTCCACGACGTGATGGAGCAGGAGGACCGCGTCCTCTTCGTCCAGACCTTCTCGAAGAACTGGGCGATGACCGGCTGGCGCGTCGGCTGGATCGAGGTGCCGCCCGCCTTCGGCCAGATCGTCGAGAACCTGATCCAGTATTCGACCTCCGGCTCGCCGGTCTTCGTCCAGCGCGCGGCGATCGCGGCACTGGAGGAGGGCGAGCCCTTCGTCGCCGAGCAGATCGCCCGCGCTACGGAAGGCCGGCGCATCATCGCCGAAGGGCTGAAGGCGACGAACCGCGTGACGCTGCAGGCACCGGACGGCGCCTTCTACCAGTTCTTCGCCGTCGACGGCCGCACCGATTCGCGCGCGCTGGCAATCGAGTTGGTCGACAAAGCCAATGTCGGCCTGGCGCCCGGCACGGCCTTCGGACCGGGCGGCGAGACGGGCCTCAGGCTCTGCTTCGCCCGC
The DNA here is from genome assembly GCA_025846845.1 of Alloboseaceae bacterium BT-24-1. GTDB lineage: Bacteria > Pseudomonadota > Alphaproteobacteria > Rhizobiales > Beijerinckiaceae > Allobosea. Next base: position 9,513 of record JAOYTL010000035.1, on the reverse strand, counting down.
AAGGCTTCGGACCTCGTCGAGACGGTGGCGCGGCTGCAGAAGGCGCTGGCGAGCTGATCGGCAGTGTCATGCCCCGCTTGCGTGCGGGGCGTTTGACCTGAGGACGGGTGGCCGTCATTGATGCGGCGTTGCGCCCCGACGGCGCATCGCGAGCATCATGCCTGTCCCGAGCTACGTCCCCTACCATCTGCGTACCCTGTCGCGTGAAGCGGCGGTAATCGCTTGCGCCGCCCTCGGCGGCATGCTCTTCGCCCTGCTCGACGTCCCGGCGGCCTGGCTCTCGGGTTCGATGCTGCTGGTCTCCATCCTCGGCATCACCCGGCCGCTGCCCGATCTGCGTCGCCCCTGGTTCGATTCAACCATGGTGATGTCCGGCGCGCTGATCGGCTCGGCCGCGACCCCGGAGGCGCTCGCCGCGACGGCGCGCTATCCCGGCTCGCTGCTCGTGCTGGTGATCGGCCTCCTCGCGATCATGCTGGCGACGGGCGCCTATCTGCGTTTCGTCGCGCGCTGGAGCTGGATCGACTCGCTGCTGGCGGCTGCGCCCGGCGCGCTCTCGGCCGTGATCTCGGTGGCGCAGGACAAGGGCGCCAATATCGGCCGCATCGCCGCGATCCAGCTCTTCCGCATCCTCGTCCTGGTCGCGGTCCTGCCCAGCATCATGAAGTTGAGCAGCGGCGGCGGTCCGGTCGCTTTGCCACCGCCTGTTGTGATCGCGAGCGTTGGTGATTTGGCTCTGCTGCTCGGCGGCGGGCTGGTCACGGGGCTGATCTTCGAGAAGATCGGGATCACCGCGCCCTTCATCCTCGGCGCGACCCTGGCGAGTGCCGTGCTGCACGGCACCGGCCTCGTCCATGGCACCATGCCGCCGGAGATGACGATCGCGGTGATGATCATGCTCGGCGCCGCCATGGGCGGGCGTGTCTCTAACCTGAAGCGCAACGAAATCGCGGCGTTGTTCCCACTCGCCATCGGCGGCTTCGCCGTCTCGATGATCGTGGCCTTCGCCTTCGCCTGGCCGGCGGCCTGGCTCGCCGGCGTGCCCTATGCCAGTGCCATGGCAGCCTTCGCGCCGGGCGGGCTCGAGGCCATGGCGCTGCTCGCCTTCGCCATGGGGCTCGACCCGCTTTATGTCGGCGCCCACCATCTCGTGCGCTTCATGGCGCTCGGGCTCCTGATGCCGTTCCTCGTCAGCTGGATAAAGCCGGAAAAGCGCGACGAGGACAGCTGAGCCTCAGGCCGCGCCGTTGGTGTGCGTCATCAGCGAGTAGAGCGAGGTCGTGCCGCAGATGAACAGCCGGTTCCGCTTCGGTCCGCCGAAGCAGAGATTGGCGACCACCTCCGGTACCAGCACCTTGCCGATCAGCGTGCCGTCCGGGTCGTAGACATGGACGCCGTCGGCGGCGCTGCTCCAGAGCCGGCCGGAGACATCGAAGCGGAAGCCGTCGAACAGTCCGCTGGTGCAGGTGGCAAAGACCGACGAGGCGCCGAGCGTCCTGCCATCGCCGGTCACAGCGACCTTGCGGATATGGCGCGGCCCGTTCTGCGGATCATGGCTCGCGCCGGTGTCGGCGATGTAGAGCGTGCTTTCGTCAGGCGAGAAGGCCAGCCCGTTCGGCTTGACGAAGTCGTCGGCAGCGATGGTCACGTCGCCGCTTTGCGGATCGATGCGGTAGACATTGCAGCGGCCGATCTCGCTATCGGCCTTGTCGCCCTCATAATCGGTGAGGATGCCGTAATCTGGATCGGTGAACCAGATCGAGCCGTCCGACTTCACCACCACGTCGTTCGGAGAGTTCAGCCGCTTGCCCTGGTAGTGGCTCGCCAGCACGGTGACGGAGCCGTCATGCTCGGTGCGGGTCACCTGCCGCCCGCCATGCTCGCAGGTCACCAGCCGGCCCTGCCGGTCGACGGTGTTGCCATTCGAATTGCGCGCCGGCTGCCGGAAAGTGCCGACCTGGCCGGTGAGCGCATCGAAGCGCAGCATGCGGTCGTTCGGGATGTCGGACCAGACCAGCGTCTGGTGAGCCGCGAACCAGGCCGGTCCTTCCGACCAGCGCGCCCCGGTCCACAGGCGCTCCATCCGGGCCGAGCCGGGCACGATCCGATGGAAGCGCGGGTCGAGCACCTCGACGCGAAAACCCTCGATGAAGCCGAATGTCATGCCTGTTCTCCCTGGCGGAGCGGCAAGATCGGCGATCCGGATGACAGTGGCAATCGCATGAGACACAGGGGCTGCATGTCCGGCCGTCATTCTCGGGCGCAGCGAAGCGAAGACCCGAGAATCTCAGGATGAGGAGGTGCCAAGAGAGCTCCATCCGGCCCGAGATGCTCGGGTCCTCGCCTGAGCATGACGCGCCTTGCGGGCTTACAGCACCAACCCCTCATCCCAATACGGCGTCGCCCCGTACAGCTCCGCCAGATAATCGACGAAGGCGCGGACCTTTTGCTCCATGTGCCGCCGGCTCGGATAGACCGCGTAGACGGCGACGCGCTTGCCGACCGAGTAGGCCGGCAGCACCCTGGTGAGCGCTCCCGATTTCAGCTCCGGCCCGACATCCCAGGTTGAGCGCAGCGCGATGCCGACGCCGGCGAGCAGCGCCTCGCGCACCACCTCGCTGGAGTTCGTCCGCAGCGGCCCGTTGATCCTAACCGCAACCTGTCCCTCCGGCCCATCGAGGCGCCACTGGTCGGCGTTGTGAGCGACGAGGGTGTGCCGTGAGAGATCCTCGATGGTCTCAGGGGTGCCGTTGGCGGCAAGGTAGCCCGGCGTCGCGCAGAGCACACGATGGTTCGGCGCCAGCCGCTTCGCCACCAGGCTCGAATCGCGCAAATCGGCGATGCGTATTGCCAGATCGAAACCCTCCGCGATGATGTCGACGAAGGCGTCGCTCAGGATCAGCTCGACATTCACCGCCGGGTTGGCGTCGAGGAAGGGTTTCAGATGCGGCGCGACATGCATTCGCCCGAACGAGGTCGGCGCCGAGACGCGCAAGGTGCCGCGCGCCTGGCCGGCGCCGCTCGCGACCCAGGCCTCGGCTTCCTCGATCGAGCCGAGGATCGAGACGACCCGCTCATAGAAGCCCTGGCCGGCCTCGGTCAGCGAAAGCTGGCGCGTGGTGCGCTGGAGCAGGCGCACGCCGAGCCGATCTTCCAGGCGTCGGATGCGCTTGGAGATCACGGCTGGCGAGAGGCTGAGCTCGCGGGCGGCAGCGGACATGCTCTTGGCCGTGACGACATGGGCGAAGACGTCGAGGTCGCCAAACCGATCCATGCGCCCACCATCTTTTCCGTTTTGGAAATAATCATGCACGTTACTCGCGCTGCGCCACATGTGGAAGTATTCTAGAGTCGCATCGGACTCGTTCGGTGCGTGTGCGCAGTGACGGCGCCTGGTGGCTCCGAAGGCGAGGCAAGGCGAGTGGAGGATTTGCTATGAGTGCGATCGCCTTTCCGGTCCCCGATGCCGGCATCCTCGCCCGCCGTGACGCCATCATCGCCGGCCTCGCGGGGCTGGTCGCGCCAGATGCGCTGATCACCTCGGAGGACGAGCGCCGGCCCTACGAGACCGATGCGCTGACCGCCTATCGCCGCATGCCGCTCGCCGTCGTGCTGCCCTCGACCACGCAGGAGGTCGCCGCCGTGCTGCGCTATTGCGGCGAGCAGGGCGTGCCGGTGGTGCCGCGCGGCGCCGGCACCTCGCTGGCCGGCGGCGCCATCCCGCAGGAGGACGCGGTGGTGATCGGCGTCTCCAAGATGAACCGCATCCTCGAGATCGACTACGCCAACCGGGTGGCGAAGGTGCAGGCTGGGGTCACCAACCTCGCGGTCACCGGCGCCGTCTCGGCCGACGGCTTCTTCTATGCGCCCGATCCGTCCTCGCAGCTCGCCTGCTCGATCGGTGGCAATATCGGCATGAACTCCGGCGGCGCGCATTGCCTGAAATACGGCGTCACCACCAACAACGTGCTCGGCGTCACCCTGGTGATGCTCGACGGCAGCATTGTCGAAATCGGCGGCGGCCATCTCGACGCGCCCGGCTACGACCTGCTCGGCCTGATCATCGGTTCGGAAGGCCAGCTCGGCATCGTCACCGAGGCGACGGTGCGTATCCTGCGCTCGGCGGAAGGAGCGCGGCCCGTCCTGTTCGGCTTCCCGACCAGCGTCGAAGCCGGCGCCGCCGTCGCCGCGATCATCGGCGCCGGCATCATACCAGTCGCCATGGAGTTCATGGACAAGCCGGCGATCGAGATCTGCGAGGCCTTTGCCCACGCCGGCTATCCGATGGATTGCGGCGCCCTGCTGATCATCGAGGTCGAGGGCTCGGAAGCCGAGATGGACGCGCAGCTTGCCCGCATCGTCGCGATCGCCCGGGAGCATGGCGTCGGCACGGTCAAGGAGAGTAAGTCGGCGATGGAGACGGCGGCGATCTGGAAGGGCCGCAAATCCGCCTTCGGCGCGACCGGCCGCATCGCCGACTATATCTGCATGGACGGCACCATCCCGACTGGGCAATTGCCCTTCGTGCTCGAGCGGATGGACGAGATCATCAAGGGCTATGGCCTGCGTGTCGCCAATGTCTTCCACGCCGGCGACGGCAATCTCCATCCGCTGATCCTCTACAACTGCAACGATCCAATCGAAGCGCAGAAGGCTGAGGACGCCGGCAACGATATCCTCAAGCTCTGCGTCGAGGTCGGCGGCTGCCTCACTGGCGAGCACGGCGTCGGCATCGAGAAGCGCGACCTGATGACGGTGCAGTTCAACGAGGCCGACCTGCACCAACAACAGCGGGTGAGGGCGGTGTTCGACCCGCGCTGGCTGCTCAACCCGGCGAAAGTGTTCCCCCTGGAAGGGCGGATCGCGGCGTGAGCTTTGTCATTCCGGGGCTCGCATAGCGAGAACCCGGAACCCACGACCGGGTGAGCGGATGGCGTATTTCGTCTACCTCATGGCTAGCAAACGAAGCGGTACGCTATACTTGGGCATCACCAACGATCTGGCGAGGCGTGCCCATGAGCACCGATCGAAACGGAACATCGGATTCACGAGCCGCTACGGGGTAGACAGGCTGGTCTGGTACGAACAGTTCGAGGATGTCAGGGATGCGATCGACCGGGAGAAGGTGCTGAAGAAGTGGCGCAGAGCCTGGAAGGTCAAGCTCATCGAAGACATGAATCCGGAATGGAAGGATTTCTATGAAGGCCTGTCCTGACCGGCGATGCCCAGTCGTGGGTTCCGGGTTCTTCGCGATGCGAAGCCCCGGAATGACAGCGGTGGGCGCCTGATGCTCCATACCCCCACCACAGAGGCGCAGGCCTGCGCCGTCGTCGCCTCGATCGTCGAGGCTCGCGTTCCGCTCGCCATTCGTGGCGGCGGCACCCGTACCGGACTCGGCCGCCCCGACAACGCCGTCAGCACCATCACCAGCGCCGGACTTACCGGCATCACCCTCTACGAGCCCTCCGAGATGGTGATCGGCGCCAAGGCCGGCACGCCGCTGAAGCTGATCGAGGAGACGCTGGCCGCGCGCGGCCAGATGCTGCCCTTCGAGCCGATGGACCATCGCGCTCTGCTCGGCACGGAAGGCGAGCCGACGATCGGCGCCATCGCGGCCGGCAACATCTCCGGCCCGCGCCGGATCAATGCCGGCGCCGCCCGCGATTCCCTGATCGGCATCAAGCTGATCAATGGCCGCGGCGAGCTGGTGAAATCGGGTGGCCGGGTGATGAAGAACGTCACCGGTCTCGACCTGGTGAAGCTCGTCGCCGGCAGCTTCGGCACGCTCGGCTTCCTGACCGAGGTGACATTCCGCGTCCTGCCGCGGCCGGAGCGCATCGTCACGCTGATCTGGGAGGACCTTGCCGACGAGGCAGCGGTGGCGCTGCTTTCGGGCGCGCTCGGCTCGCCCTTCGAGCCCATGGCCGCAGCACATCTCCCGGCCGGAATCGGTGCGGAAGAGCCTCGCACCTTGCTCAGGCTGGAGAATTTCTCCGCTTCGATCAGCTACCGCGCCGCCGAGCTCGCCCGCCTGCTCAAGGCCCATGGCCGGCCCGAACTGGTCGAGGGCCGCGCTTCGGACGCGCTCTGGCGCGAGGTGCGCGATGCCTCCTTCTTCGCCGGCACGCAGGAGGCCGTCTGGCGGCTCTCGCTCGCGCCGACCAACGGCCCAAGGGCGACGGCTGCGATCGCGCGCACGGTGCCGGGCGCCCGCTGGTTCTACGATTGGGGAGGCGGCCTTATCTGGCTCGCCGTGCCGGTCGACGGGGAGGCCGGTGCCGCTGCGATCCGCGCTGCGCTGAAGCCGCTCGGCGGCCATGCCACCTTGGTGCGGGCGCCCGATGCGGTGCGCGCTGCCGTTCCGGTCTTCGAGCCGCTCTCCGAGCCGCTGATGCGGGTGACGGCGGGCATCAAGAAAAGCTTTGATCCGGAGGGCATCTTCGAGCCCGGCCGGATGTATGCGGGGATCTGATGGCACTCGCTGAACCGCTTTCCTCCAAGGCGCCCCCGGCGCGCGCAAACTGGGCGCCCGGCCGCCTCGGCCCGGTGGCCATCGCAGTGCTGGCGCTGCTGCTGACGGCGGGCGCGGCGGCGATCCTGCTCTGGATGGGCCGCGAGCCAATCTGCAAATGCGGGACGATCAAGCTCTGGCAGGGCACGGTGATGTCCTCCGAGAACTCCCAGCACATCGCCGACTGGTACACTTTCTCACACATCATCCACGGCTTCCTGTTCTACGGCCTGTTCTGGCTGATCAGGCGCGCCACCGGTCTGCCGCTGTCTGTCGGCATAGCGCTGCTGCTCGCGATCGTGCTGGAGAGCGCCTGGGAGATCACCGAGAACACCGACGCGGTGATCAATCACTACCGCACGGCCACGATCTCGCTCGACTATTACGGCGACAGCGTCCTGAACTCGGTCAGCGACATCCTGGCCATGGCGTTCGGTTTCCTGTTCGCCCGGTTCGCGCCGGTCTGGATCACCGTGACGGGCGCGCTGGCGATGGAGCTCTTCGTCGGCTGGCTGATCCGCGACAACCTCACCCTCAACGTCATCATGCTGCTCTGGCCGATGGACTGGATCAAAGCCTGGCAGGGCGGAGCCTGAGCGATGCAGACCAACTTCACGCCCGAACTCCTCGCCTCCGATCCGCGCCTGCCGGTCTCGGAGAAAATCCTGCGCACCTGCGTGCATTGCGGCTTCTGCACCGCGACCTGCCCGACTTATCTGCTGCTCGGCGACGAGCTCGATTCGCCGCGCGGGCGCATCTACCAGATCAAGGACATGCTGGAGAGCGGCAAGCCGGCGACGCCGGACGTGGTCAAGCACGTCGACCGCTGCCTCTCTTGCCTCTCCTGCATGACGACCTGCCCCTCGGGCGTGCACTACATGCACCTGGTCGACCATGCCCGCGCCCATATCGAGGAGACCTATGAGCGGCCCGTCGCCGACCGGACGCTGCGGCGCGTCCTTTCGGCGATCCTGCCCTATCCTGGCCGCTTCCGCCTCGCCATGCTGGCGGCGCGTATCGGCAAGCCATTGGCTGGGGCGTTCGGGGCGCTGCCGGTCATCGGCGCGCGACTGAAGGCGATGCTGGCGCTGGCACCCTGGAGCCTGCCCGACCGCTCGGCGATGGAAGGCCCTGCCTCCTTCCCGGCCGAAGGCGAGCGGCGCAGGCGCGTCGCCATCCTCTCGGGCTGTGCCCAGCCGGTGCTCGATCCCGGCATCAACGAGGCGACGATCCGCCTGCTCAACCGCCACGGCGTCGAGGTGGTGCTGCCCAAGGGCGAGGGCTGCTGCGGCGCACTCGTCCATCATATGGGCCGCGAACATGACGCGCTCGCCTTCGCCCGCGCCAATATCGACGCCTGGATGGCCGAGGTCGAAGGCGAGGGACTGGATGCCATCCTGATCACCGCTTCGGGCTGCGGCACCACCATCAAGGATTACGGCTTCATGTTCCGCGACGACGAGGCCTATGCCGCGAAGGCGGCGAAGGTCTCGGCCCTCGCCAAGGACGTGACCGAGTTCGTCGAGACGCTGGAGCTCGCGCCAGTCCGGAGCTTCGACCTCATCGTCGCCTACCACTCCGCCTGCTCGATGCAGCATGGCCAGCAGCTCAAGGACGGGCCGAAGCGCCTGCTGACGCGTGCCGGCTTCCGCGTGAAGGAGGTGCCGGAAGGCCACATTTGCTGCGGCTCGGCCGGCGTCTACAACATCCTCCAGCCGCAGATCGCCGGGCAGTTGCGCGAGCGCAAGGTCGGCAACATCCAACGCACCAGGCCGGACCTTGTCGCCACCGGCAATATCGGCTGCATCACCCAGATCGCGAAGGGTTTTGCCGATCGCGGCGCGACGACGCCGATCCTGCACACCGCCGAACTGCTCGACTGGGCGACCGGCGGGCCGTTGCCCGAGAGGCTGGCGAAGGCGGGAATCGGGGAGGCGATTCCGGTCGGAGTCGTCGCAGCGGAATAGCGTCGGCTCAGTTCCCGTAGACCATCTGTCGGAGCTTCTGTTGTGCCGCGGTCATCGCCGATTGCTTGGCGTTCATCGCGGTGATCGCCGCCTGCACCCTGTTGCGCAGCGCCGTATTGCGCACATCGACCTGAGATCCGTTGACCCGGATCGCCGCCTTGTTCGCTTCAATCAGCTCGGCCAGCGCCAGGATCGCGGCGAAGGTCTCGTCCGTCACCGGAAAGACCTCGCGGACGGTCGCCGCCGGCTCCGTCACCAGTTTCTGGTAGGCACTGGCATAGACCTTGGCGAGGTCCTCCGGCTGCTTCAGCGCAGCGCGCTCGCTGTCGGCGGCGGCGATCGCGGCGTCGAGCGCCTGGCGCATCTGAGTAAAGCCGGCGCGAACCGCGGCGATCTCGCTCTTGCGCGCGACCACGTCCTCGATCGAGCGCGGCGCCGCCTTGGCGGTCGCCTCCTGCATCGGCTTGCCGACAGTGGTGTTCATGCGCTCGTGGAACCGTTGGATCACCGCATAGTGCCCGGCATAGTCGCCGAAGGATTTCTGCTTCTCGGCATCGGGGCGCGGCACACGTACGCCCGGGCGCGCCAGGATGTCCGTTTGCAGGAAGCCGATGAAGGCCTTGCGCTGGTCGGGCTCGCTCGGCCCGCAGGCGGCGAGCAGCAACGCCGCGAACAGGCAGGCCAGCAGGCTACGTAGTCCAACCCGCATCATCCATTCCTTGCGCCGCGGCGGGACATTAGTGCGCGATTATGGCCGCGGCTAGCCGGGGAGTTCCCTTCTCCCCTTGCGGGAGAAGGTGCCGGCAGGCGGATGAGGGGTCGCGCTGTGCTTTCCGCCGCATACTAGCAAGCATGACAGAAAACGTTGCGCGACCCCTCATCCGTCAGCGCTTCGCGCTGCCACCTTCTCCCGCAAGGGGGCTGTTGCAAAACGCCTGATCTGTGATTCCCTGGTTGTTGCTGGGGGGATTTGCGATGGCTGTGAAGCGGACGGGTCAGCTGGGCTTCTCGGATGCGGCGGTTCCGGCGGGCCGT
>JAOYTL010000034.1 GCA_025846845.1 Alloboseaceae bacterium BT-24-1 | reverse complement strand
AACCGTCGAAGCCACATGGCGAAAGCTCGGAGACCTCCTCCACCTCGTCTCGCCGACCGAATGCGCCAATTACCTCACAAACGCAGGCTATGCTTCCGTGTAAATGAAGCATGCTCTAGATGGGGCCCGGCCGGCCGGAGAATGCAAAAGATCGCGCCGGGCTGCAGCCGGGCTATAACGGATAGCTGCGATTTTGGCTGATAGGATGGGGAGTTCGTGGCTGGGGCGCCAGGATTCGAACCTGGGAATGGCGGTACCAAAAACCGCTGCCTTACCGCTTGGCGACGCCCCAATCTGCGCTGCCTTCTAGAGCGCGTCGCGAGCGCGTGCAACATCGGATCGCTCGCGTCCCGTTTCGATCGTGATGCGCGTCGCCCGCATCGATCCGAGCCGTGCTGAAAAGATTGCACATCCCCGCCGCCTTGGCTGTTGCGCTGCGGCGACCGGCTGGCTATAAGCCGGCCACCAGTTGATCGGAGTGTGGCTCAGCCTGGTAGAGCACCTCGTTCGGGACGAGGGGGTCGCAGGTTCAAATCCTGCCACTCCGACCAAAATTTCCCGCATTGTCCAAAGTCTGGCGAGAACAGCCCTTAGGGGCTCCCTGTTGCTTGGCAGTTCTACCGGCGGTTCGGCGTCCGCCTCGGCTCGTGGTCGGCGCCTCGCTCCGCCAGGCGAGACCTGTCAGGCGGCCCGGATCCGACCGAGGAAGTCGGCGACTTCGGTGTCCAGATCAGCCGACTGGCTCGAGAGTACGTCCGCGGAATCCGCGACATGATTCGCAGCCTCCCCGGTTTCCTCGGCGACGCGGCTGACGATGTCGATATGCCCACCGGCGGTGACCGTCTCGGTCGCCGCGCGCCTGACGTTCTCGGCGATCCCGGCCGTCGCCACGTTCTGCTTCTCCACCACCGCCGCGACCGCGCCCGAGATCTGGTTGAGCGTGTCGATCGTCGCCGTCATCGTGTCGATCGCCGTTATCGCGTCGGCGCCGGACAGGCCGATCGCGTCGATCTGGCTCTGGATCTGCTCGGTCGCCCGCCAGGTCTCGTCGGCGAGTCCCTTGATCTCATGCGCTACGACGGCAAAGCCGCCGCCCATATTGCCGATCCGCGCAGCCTCGATCGAGGCGTTGAGCGCGAGCAGGTTGGTATGCCGCGCGATGGTCGAGATCATCTGGGTGACGCTGCCGATCTCGTCGACCTTGCGCGAGAGGTCGCCGACCCTGTCGAGCACGGTGAGCGCCTGCCGCGTCGTATCGCCGACGAGACGGGCCGCCTCGTTCACCTGGCGATCGACCTCGGTGAAGGAGCTGGCGAGCTCCGACGTCGCCTCGGTGATGGCGATGACGTTCGAGGACGACTGCCGCGACGCATCCAGTGCCGCGCTCGACCGCTGCGAGACCTCGGCGGCGCCGCTGCGCATCTGCTCGGACGCGACCCGCAGGGATGCGATCGAGGCGATGACGGCGCGTGCGATGCCGGCGATCTTGCGTTCGAACTCGTTGGCGAGATCATGCAGGATGCGCCGCCGTTCACCGGCCGCCCGTACCGTCGTCATCACCACGTCCTGGCGTGCCTCATCTGCGATCGCCCGGGCCGCGTCCGCCGCCGCGCGCTCGCGCTCGGAGGCCTCGACCGCCAGCCGGAGCGACCAGACGATCCAGCTCAGCGCCCCCGCCTGAACCGCGACGATGGCGCCGTGCAGGAAGGCGCGCCGGATGTCGTTGCCGCCGGGAAACACACCGGCCGAATAGACAAGACTCAGCGTGAGGTGATGGGCGCTGATCGCAAGCGTCGCCGGCAGGAAGATGCGCCAGTCGAGCCAGCCGACCAGCACCGCCAGCATGGCGAAGAAGTACATGTGCAGGTCGGCCTGATAGGGGTGGCCGGCGAAGCCATAGACCAGCAGCATGACCTGGCCGACCAGGGCGATGCTGGTGATCTGCCGTGTGACCCAGCCGATGCGGTCGAGCCGCCAGGCCAGCGTCCCCAGGATCGCGAGCGCAGCCCCGGTCGTCGAGATCGTCGCCGCATGTGGCGCCCCGTCGGACGGGATGCCGATCAGGAGCAAGGCCGAATTCGCCCACAGAATTGCGATCAGGAGCCTGGCGAAGCGTATGCGGAGACGTTCGACCTCACCCACGAGCAAGGCTCCTCACCTGACGGATGCATGACTGGGCGAGGGAGCCGTCCACCACGAGCCAGGCCCCCGAGCGATAGAGAGAGATCACATAATCGCTGTCATTGCCGATGCTGATCGCGACCGCGGCGCCTGTGTCCAACTGGAGGATGCTCCCTCCGGCCTGCGAGACGGCCCGCGCCATCTCGGGCGAAGAGGTTCCCGCGGGGAAAAAGGCCGCGATGGGCTGCCCCGGAATCGGCCAGGCAGCGATGGAAAAGGCGCCCAGCGCCATGACCAGGCTGACGATCAGGCCGAAGCCGATCTCACGCATCGCGTGCCCCCCGACATCCGATCCGCAGTTCAATCAACGACAGAGAGTGCGGTTGACTGGCTTTACAACTGGTAAATGCGGACGATTACTATTTCCGCAGGATTGAATTCGTGATTGCGTCAACATTCCGTAACGTAAGCAATCTGCTCCCAACCTGTGTGGCGCACGCCTGGGTAGAGATCATTTGCAGGATTTCGCCTGCCATGATGCGCAGGCACGGACCCAATTGTCGTCGCGGCGGGCTTCAGCACGAGATGGCGCAGCGCCGATGCCTTCGCTATGCTCGCACCGCAATCTGGAGCCGCGCTCGCATGAAATCCGCTTTTCGCCTCATCGCCGTCCTCGGCCTCACGACATTGCTCGCCGGCTGCGACCGCTGCGGCAACATGATGGAGCTCGACATGTTCCTGCAGCCGGTCAAGAAGGCCTGCACCGACCAGAAGCCCCAGGGCTGAGCCCCTCCGGACGACACGGCAGGCAACAAAAAAGCCGGGGCATCGCCCCGGCTTCTTGATTCAGCAGATGCCTTTCGGCTCAGCCGCGGCGCTTCAGCACCGACCAGCCGGCGCCGACCAGGCTCGCCGCCAGTGCCGCCTTGATCAGGTCACCGAGCAGGAAGGGTTGTACACCCGCGGCCCAGGCCTTGGCGAAGCCGAGGCCGGTCGCCCCGCTCGCCATCTGCGCACCGAGCGCCAGCCAGGCGAAGCCGAACGTCATCAGCACGATCTCGGCCAGCACCACGCCGCCGGCGAGACGCCAGAGCGAGGCGCCGCGCGAACCGGCCCAGCCAGCGATCGCAGCCGCGGCGACAAAGCCGATCAGGAAGCCGCCGGTCGGCCCGAGCAGATAGAGCGGGCCGGCCGCGACGGGCGGAGTATTGGTGAACACCGGCAGGCCGAACAGGCCATAGGCGATGTAGAGCGCGACGGTCGCGGCGCCGAGACGCGCGCCGTAGGCAGCGCCGAGGCCGAGCACGGCCAGCGTCTGCAGCGTCATCGGCACCGGCCAGAACGGCACCTTGACCTTGGCGGCGGCGATGATCAGCAGGCTGCCGACGACGGCGAGCGCGACATTGCGCAGGACGCGCGTGCGCGGATCCGACAGGGTCGGCAGGGCCGCGTTGACCATGGAGGTGGCGGGCAGTGGCAGCGTCTCGGCCATCGGATCTCGTCCTTCTTCTTCGGGCCGTCGACGCCCGGCTCGTTCGTCTATAGGAAATGGCCCGCCGGCCGACAAGCCGGCGATCATGCCCGCTTCCGGATGTGCAGATGACCAGCTCGATTCCCGCGACCGACGAGCCGCTCGACTTCGACCGCAACCCGGGCGCAGCCTCGGGCGAGCTGGTGCAGCTCTCGCCTTTGGTGCGCCGCCTGATCGCCGGCAATGGCGGGCCGATGACCTTTACCGGCACCTGTAGCTATATCGTCGGCCGCGGCCGGATCGCGATCATCGATCCCGGCCCGGACGATCCGGCCCATGTCGAACGCCTGCTCGCGGCCGTCGCCGGCGAGACCGTCACCGACATCGTCATCACCCACACCCATCGCGACCATTCGCCGGCCTCGCGCGCGCTCAAGGCGGCAACCGGCGCGCGCATCGTCGGCTGCGGGCTGCACCGGCCGGCGCGCGAGCTCGTCCTCGGCGAGATCAACCCGCTCGACGCTGCCGCCGACAAGGATTACGCGCCCGATCTCGTCATGGCCGAGGGCGATGCCGTTTCAGGCCCGGGCTGGAGCCTCCAGGCGCTGGCGACGCCCGGCCATACCGCCAACCACCTCGCCTTCGCGCTGCCGGAGGAAAACACCCTGTTCTCAGGCGACCATGTCATGGCCTGGTCGACTTCGATCGTCGCCCCACCCGATGGTTCGATGGTCGCCTATATGGCCTCGATCGAGAAGTTGCGCGGCCGCGAGGACCGGCTCTACTGGCCTGGCCATGGCGGCCCCGTGCGCGAGCCGCAGCGCTTCCTGCGCGGGCTGGTCCAGCATCGGCGCCTGCGCGAAGCGGCGATCCTAAGCCGTTTGCAGGCCGGCGACGAGACGATTCCCGAGATGGTGCCGCCGATCTATCAGGAGTTGCCGGCGGCGCTACGCGGCGCGGCCTCGCTCTCGGTGCTGGCTCAGCTCGAGGATTTGGTCGCACGCGGCGTCGTGCTCTGCGATGATGAGGCGCCGATGCTGACGAGCCGCTATCGACTGGCGTGAGGCTCAGCGCAGCTCGACGAGGAGTTTGACCTCCTCCTCGAACGCCGCGATGCGCTTGGCGTTGGCGCCAAAATCGAAGCCGCCCAGCCGCGAGGCCGACCGGATGTCGATGCGGCTGCCATCGGCGCGCGGCCGGATGCGGATGGTGATGTCGTCGACAAGGCGCAGCACGCGCGAGCGCGCCACCGCATCGAGCCGCCCTGCTCCGCTGCGCCCGCCGGGCGCCGCGCCTTCCAGCACCTGCCAGCCGAGACTGACTGAGGCCTTGCGGGCAATATCGTAGGCGATTTCGGCTGGCAGCTCGAGCACGATCGGCAGCGCCTTCGGATAGCCCTGGCGCTGCGCCGCGCGCCGCTCGGCCGGAACATCGGGCGGTACGCGCCCCTCGCGCGCCGCCAGCGCCACGCGCGAGCGGCTGAAAGCGGGCGGCTCGGCAATATCGGTCGAGACATCGGCGATCAGTGGCAGGGTCGCGAGCTGGAAGCCGCCATAAGCGACCGGCGCCAGCAGCAGCAGGCAGAGCACGAAGGCCTGCACGGCGATGCCGATGCCACGGTGGCCGTCCTGCCAGATCCGCACGAAGGCGGCGAGGGCCAGCAGAAAAGCGAGCAGCACGAAGATGTAGGCGCCGGCGATCGGCGCTAGCCGTTCGAGCGAGGGCTGGCCGAAGCGGAAGATCAGCACGGCGAGCGCAACGACCGTCAGCCCGAACAGGGCCAGCCGCCGGCTCCAGATCGCCGCGCGTGAGACTGGCTCTTCGAAGACGAGACGCCGGTGCATCTCTCTTAGGTGGCGGAGCGCTAGGAGGAAGGCAAGCGCCGCTAGCGCACCACGATCGGCGCGGTGGCTTCGACCACCCCGGAGACGGCCCGCAACCTCTCAATTAGATCGAGCACCTCGTCCGGCTGCAACGTCGCAGCGTCCTCACTCGCGCTCGGTGCCGCCTTGAGCCAGCGCTCGCGCAGCGCGCCCGGCAGCTCGGCTTCCGTGCCGAAGCAGGCGAACAGGTTCTCGAAGGCGGTATCGAGAACGATGTCGTTCAGCCCGAAATCGTAAGGGTAGGACTGACCGCCGGCACGCAGCACGCTCCTGGCCTCCTCGCCCCGCACCGGCAGCACGACCGAGGCGGTGCCGTCCGAAGCCAGCACCCAGCAGGAGAGCCGCGTTCCCGCCTTGCCCTCGATCCGGATGTCCAGGCGCCTGCCTTTGGCGAAGGGCGAGGCCGCTGGCAGCAAGGCGAGCCGCGCCCGATCCGAGCCAGCGGTGGCGGCGACATGTTCGAGGAAGGGCCGGACAGCCGGATCACAGCCCAGCCCCTCGACCGGGATGCGGTTGCGCCCCGTAGGCGCCAGCACGGCATCGCCGCGGCGGAATTCGAGCTCCATCCAGCTCATGCCGTCGCGGTCTCTCGAAAAGCGGCCGCGCGCCGTTACCTCGGAGCCGGGCGCTGCGCATTGCCCGGGCGCGGCCTTGCGGATCTCCAGCGGCCGCGAGCGCAAGACGCGATCGTCCGAGCGCGCCTCGGCGTCGAGCGCGAGCAGCAACCGTTCCTCGAGCGCGGCACTGCAGGCACTGTAACCGCTCGCCGCGGCGAAGGGACAGATGTCGACGCGCCGTAGCCCGGGCGCAGTGCTGACGAGATTCTCGACCGCCCTGCTCATCACCTGATCGATGTCGACCACGCCCGGCCTGGTCCTTATCGCGATCTCGACCGGCTCGCTCGTCGCCTTGCAGTCGCCGGCTTTCGTGATCGCCTGCAGGCGGAAGCTCGCTCTGTCCTCCTGCCTTGCCGGCTCGGTGAAGAACACGCTGGCGTCGCCGTCGAAAGCCTTCCGGATCTGCGCCTCGGCCTCACCCGGCTTCTGCAGGTTGAGGCTGTCGCGCAGCGTCTTGATGCGCACGACATCGCCGCTTGCCGCCAGCCTGATCCGGCCCTCGCTCTGCAGCCGGCTCTCGATCGCAAGCCTGACCTCGTCTGCCTGCGTGCGCGACAGCACCTGCTGGCCGGCGTCGAAGCCGACGACCGCGAGCAAGAGGTCGCGCTTGCCGGTGCAAGCGGCGACGCCGTCAAGCCAGGCCGACAATGCGTCGGCGCGAGCACCGGAGCCGCCGGCGAGAAGCAGCCCGGCGACGAAAACCCTGCGCAGCAAACCGCTCACGGCCCGGTCCTACCGCTCCTGTTCCAGCGACCGCGCATAGGAATCGAGCGCGCGGACGAAGACGGGGTTGAAGCGGCCATCGATCGCTCCGCTGTAATGGTCCGCCTTCTGTGCGGCGCGCTGCAAGGCCCGCACCGTGTCCGGCTTCAGCTTCTGGTCGGAGACGTCGCTGGAAGACACCGCCGCCGCGCCCGCCTCGCCCTTCTCCAGCGCCCTCATCAGCATCTGCAGCGAATTCGCGCCCGGAAAATAGGAGCCGAAGCCGTTGTCGATCAGCGTCGCCATCGAGACCATCGCGATCGGGTCGCCCTTGTCGGCCGCCTGGCGGAACAGGTCGAAGCCCTTCTGCGGGTTCTTCGGAAAGCCCGGCCGGCCTTCGAGATAGGCCGGCACCAGCTTGGCGATCGAAAAAGGATCGCCCGCCTCCGCCGCCTTCTGGTACCAGCGCAGTGAAGCATTCTCGTCGCGCGCCCGGCCGCGACCATATTGCAGCATGCGCCCGATATTGCTCATCGCGACCGGGTTGCCGGTTCCGGCGGCGCGCTCATAGAGCGCAAAAGCCTTCTGCAATTCGACCTTGCTGCCCTGGCCGTTCTCGTAGAGCGCGCCGAGATTGTTCATCGCCGCGGCGCTGCCGGCCTCGGCCGCCTTGTCATAGGCCGCGAGCGCGTCCTTGTAGCGCTCGGCTTTGTCGTAAGCGCGGCCAAGCTGGTAGGAGAGCCGCCTGACCTGCGGCTGCGACTGAGCCGCCGCGCTGCAAGCGGCGATCGCGGCGCGCGTATCGATCCGCCCGAACTTCACGCCCTTGACGCCCTCGCGCTTGTCGGGATCGGCAGCGTCGCCGGCGAGCTCGTCGCATTCCTGGACGCGCGGGTCGCGCGAGGCGTCGCTGCGCCCGAGATAGCCCTCGGCCAGCGAGCGATAGGCGCAGACCGTTCCGCAGCCCTTGAGATAATCCTCGTATTTGCCGGAGCCGCCGAGCCTGATCCAGTTCTGCTCGTCGCTGACGGCTTCGGTGCTGCGGCGCTTGTCGAGCAGCAGCGCCAGCGCTGCCTCACGATACTGGCAGGTCTCGCCGCAGCGCGCGACATAGGCCTCTAGCGCGCTGCGCTCGCCGGCAATCCTGGCCCGCTGCCAGTTGGCTTCGTCCCGCGCCAGCGCGACGGCTCTGGCCACCGCCGGCACCGGCTGCGCCACCGGCAAGGCGATGGAAGCGAGGTCGATCTCCGGCGCCTGCTCGCGGCCGCTGTCGCGCCGCGCGGCGGCCTCGACGCTGTCCTTGAGGTAACGTTGCAGATCGGACCAGGCGAGCGGGCCGGTCTCAGGCGCTCCGGCCGGCCGTGCCAGCCCGGCGGCGCCCATCAGGAAGCGGCTGGTGAACAGGCCGAGCTTCTGGTTCTCGTCCCAGTTGGCGGGTGTCGTGCCGGAGGTCGCGACCAGCTTGACGATGCCGCCGCCGGTGCGCGGCTTGGCCGGCGTGAAGCCTGGGGCCGAAACGGCGAGCAGGCTCTCACCCTTGCGCCCGGTCTCGCCGGTGAAGCAGGCGTCGATCATCACGATCAGCTGGCGCTGCGCCCCGATCTTCTGCCGGACCAGCTCCAGGTTCCGATAGAGCGTCTGGAGGGCGTAGCCGCTCTCGCTGGCATTGGGGTTGCCGTCCTGCGGCAGCAGGAAGGGCTGGCGCGTGGCGAGATCGGGCACACCGTGGCCGGAATAATAAACGAAGACATTGGAGCGGCCCTCGACCGCGCTGCGCCAGAGCTTGCCGCCTTGCGGATTGGCCTCGCTGCCGAAGACCTGATTGAGCTCGCCGAGTGTCGCATCCTTCAAGAGGAAGACGTTCTGCTCGCGAAAGCCGAGCGTGCCGGTGAGGTAAGTCCTGACCGCCTCGGCATCGTTATGGGCGAAGTCGACCGTGCTGGTCTGCTTATAAGCCTTGTTGCCGACCACCACCGCGATCGACTCGGCATTGTCGGAGAGGGTGACCGGCGGCGCCTGCGCGATCGAACTGGAGGCGAGCCCGAGCCAGAGCAGGATCGCGATCAGGAATGCCGGCAAGATCGCCTCCGAAATCAGGGCGCGCCAAAGCGATGCCGCACTGGCGCGTCGATTGTTCGAGATGGCTTTTGTCCGGACGATCCGTGGCGAAGATGTGACGTTGGGCAATCCTGGCTGCTGGCAAGGCGAGCGCCTTAACCATCCGTCGTCGCGAGCCAGATGCCGATCCCGACGACCACAATCCCAACCGCGAGATTCCAGCCGATCGGTTCGTTCAGCAGGAAGGCAGCCACCAGCGAGGCCGTGACCGGGTTGACGGTGACTGTGACCGCGACGCTGGTCGGTGATGCCCGCCCGAGGGCGAAAGCCCAGAGATAGAAAGTCAGGGCAGCACCGATCACACCGAGATAGAGCGCCGCCGACCATTGCGGGACGGCGAATTGCGCGACCGCATCGAAGCTGCCGCGCACCGCCGAGATGAGAATCAAAGCGGAAGCGCCAACCGCCATCGCGACCGTCGTGAACGGGATCGGCCCGCAGCGACTGATCACCGGCTTCGACCAGATACCGTAAAGCGCCATGCAGAACGCCGCCGCGATCATCAGGACATCACCGAGCCAGGCCATCGGCGGCGCATGGCCGAGGCCTGACAGGAGCGCGAATCCGACACCCGCCATCGCGATCAGCACGCCGGCGGTCTTGCGCGCCGTCAACCGCTCGCGCCCAAGCACAGCGCCGACGACCAGCGATAGGAGCGGCAAGGTCGACAGCGCCAGCGCCCCGCGCGCGCTGCTCGTATAGATCAGCGACGCGTTGAACAGGATCGGGAAGATCGCGAAGAAGAGCAGCCCGAGCGCGGCGGTCTGGAGCCAGTCCTTGCGCTCGGGCCAGCGCCGGTCGCCGAGCAGGGCGACCGGAGCGAGTAGCAGACAGCCGATGCCGAAGCGGAAAGAGCCGATCGCAAGGGGATCGAGATGGCCGACGAGATAGCGGGTCGCGGCGATGGAAGTTCCGCCAAGCGCGCTCGACGCTGCCGCAGCCACCACACCCCAGAGCTCGCCCATCCCGGACTCCCGCTGGTACTGGAGCCCCCGTCAGCTCAGTCGATCGCGCGCACTGCTCCCTTGGCCGCGCTGGTCGCCAGCGCCGCATAGGCCTTCAGCGCGGTCGTGACCTTGCGCTTGCGCGGCGCCGCCGGCTTCCAGGCATCCTTGCCCTTAGCTTCCATCGCCGTACGCCGGCGCGCCATCTCCTCGTCTGTGACCTTAAGGCTGATGCCGCGATTGGGAATATCGATCTCGATCACGTCGCCGCTCTCGACCAGGCCGATCGCGCCGCCCTCGGCTGCTTCCGGGGAGACATGGCCGATCGAGAGACCGGACGAGCCGCCCGAGAAGCGCCCGTCGGTGATCAGCGCGCAGGCCTTTCCGAGCCCCTTCGATTTCAGATAGCTCGTCGGATAGAGCATCTCCTGCATGCCCGGCCCGCCGCGCGGCCCCTCATAGCGGATCAGCACGATCTCGCCGGCCTTGACCTTGTTGCCCAGGATACCCTCGACCGCCGCATCCTGGCTCTCGAAGATCACCGCCTTGCCGGAGAAGGTCAGGATCGAGGCGTCGACGCCGGCCGTCTTCACGATGCAGCCGTCGAGCGCGATATTGCCGTAGAGCACGGCAAGGCCGCCATCCTGCGAATGCGCATGCGCCTTTTCGCGGATGACGCCGGTCTCGCGATCGAGGTCGAGTTCCTCGTAGCGCCGGTCCTGGCTGAAGGCGACCTGCGTCGGCACGCCGCCGGGCGCCGCGCTGTAGAACGAGCGCACCGCCTCGCTTTGGGTCTGCCTGATGTCCCAGCGCTCCAGCGCCTCGGCCATCGTGGCGCTGTGGACGGTCGGCAGCGAGGTGTCGAGCAGCCCGGCCCGGTCGAGCTCACCAAGGATCGCCATGATGCCGCCGGCGCGGTGGACGTCCTCCATATGCACATTGGCGACGGCCGGGGCGACCTTGCACAGCACCGGCACGTTGCGCGAGAGCCGGTCGATATCGGCCATGGTGAAGTCGATCTCGGCCTCATGCGCCGCCGCCAGCAGATGCAGCACCGTGTTGGTCGAGCCACCCATCGAGATGTCGAGCGTCATCGCGTTCTCGAAGGCCTTGAAGCTCGCGACATTGCGCGGCAGCACCGAGGCGTCGTCCTGCTCGTACCAGCGCTTGGTGATGTCGACGATGAGATGGCCCGCCTCGACGAAGAGGCGCTTGCGGTCGGCATGGGTCGCCAGCGTCGAGCCGTTGCCGGGAAGCGCCAGACCCAGCGCCTCGGTCAGGCAGTTCATCGAATTGGCGGTGAACATGCCCGAGCACGAGCCGCAAGTCGGGCAGGCCGAGCGCTCGATCACCTCGACTTCGCTGTCCGAGTACTTGCTGTCGGCCGCCGCGACCATGGCGTCGACGAGGTCGACCTTCTTCAGCACGCCGTCGGCGATGTACTTGCCGGCTTCCATCGGCCCGCCCGAGACGAACACGACCGGGATGTTCAGCCGCATCGCCGCCATCAGCATGCCGGGCGTGATCTTGTCGCAATTGGAGATGCAGACCATCGCGTCGGCGCAATGCGCGTTGACCATGTATTCGACGCTGTCGGCGATCAGTTCGCGCGACGGCAGCGAATAGAGCATGCCGTCATGGCCCATGGCGATGCCGTCATCGACCGCGATGGTGTTGAACTCCTTGGCGACGCCGCCGGCCTTCTCGATCTCGCGCGCGACGAGCTGGCCGAGGTCCTTGAGGTGGACATGGCCCGGCACGAACTGGGTGAAGGAGTTCACCACCGCGATGATCGGCTTGCCGAAATCGCTGTCCTTCATGCCGGTGGCGCGCCAGAGGCCGCGGGCGCCAGCCATGTTGCGGCCATGGGTGGTGGTGGCGGATCTCAGCCTCGGCATGCTTGACCTCTTTGACGCTACGTCCGAACAGAAGGGCTCGCCCTATAGCTAGCGGCGGCGCCCGGCCAGCCAAAATTGAATTATTCGATTTTGATGATCGACGCTGTCCATGCTGCGGGCGCGAAAGGCCTGCCAATGCTGCGCAATATCGACATCGACCTGCTGCGCTCCTTCGTCACCATCGCCGAGCTGCGCTCCTTCACCCGCGCCGCAGCGGCCTTGAACCGCACCCAGTCGACGATCTCGACGCAGGTGCGAAAGCTCGAGGAGATCGCCGGCCAGACCCTGCTGCAGCGCTCGCCGCAGGAAGTGCTCCTGACCCGTGCCGGCGAGGATTTCCTCGGCTACGCCCGCCGCATTGTCGCGCTGCATGACGAGGCACTCGACGTCGTCCGCGCCCAGAGCGTCTCCGGCCGAGTCCGGCTCGCGGTGATGGACGATTACGCCACCATTGTCCTGCCCGAGACGCTCGCCCGCTTCGCCCGCTCGCATCCGGAAGTCGAGCTCGAGGTCACGACCGGCTTCACCCGCGACCTGCTCGCCAGTCTCGGCGAGGCCTTCGACATCGTGCTGGCGACGCAGAAGGCCGGCGATGGCAGTGGCGACGTCCTGCGCACCGAACGCACCGCCTGGGCCTGGTCCGACCGGCACGATTTTCCCCCGGCAGACCCCTTGCCGCTCGCGCTGTTGAAGGCGCCGAACATGTATCGCGAATGGGCGCTCGCGGCGCTGAACGAGGCCGGTCGGCCCTGGCGCATCCTGTTTTCCTCCTCCAGCATCGGTGCGGTCGAGGCAGTCGCCGCCGCCGGCGCAGCACTGACCTTGGTCAAGGCCGGCACCGCCCGCGAGGGCCTGCGCCTGCTCGGCGCGGCGGAGGGATTGCCAGCCCTACCGGCTTCCGAGATCGCGCTGCACCTGGCGCCGGGCCGCCCGACGCCGGCAGCGCGGGCGCTGGCCGGTTTCCTGGCCGAAGCGCTCAAAGCGGAGACTGACTGAACCGCTCAACGGGAACCGGCGGCATGTCTACACATGCCACGCCAAGTACAAATCGAGTTGCATCGACTAAAAATAAGCACGCAAGACGTGTAATCTGCCATCATCTGTCGTGCTGGTACGCCAGAAGTGCAACCTGCATGCATAATCATGCAACTCTGGGACGCAGCGCTCGTATAGACACCGCTACTGTCAGTAAAATTCAGAGATTCAGTAAAAATTTACTGTCTTTGAGCATCATCTGCCTAGAAAATTGGCAATCTGGATATTCCGTATGCATGACCGCGGCGGCGTTACGCCATCACGTCTGCACCTTGCCCGCCGCGAGCAGCCAGCGCTGCTGATCAGCATGACAGCACCTGCGGTCAGGCGCCCCGTCTTCACGCCCCCATACGAGTTCGTCGCGAACCGCTCCGCCTGACTCCACCTGTCCCCGTCGTTTAGGATCATCAGCATGCGCCTGGCCGCCAATCTCACGATCAAGCAGATCTTTCTGGCCGTCGCCGGCCTCTACGCGGCCCTGATCGTGGCGATCGGCGTAAGCTGGTACTACCAGCAGCAGGCTGCCGCGGCTGTCTCCGACGCCTACCGCAAGGAGCACGCCTCCTATCTGCTCGCCGACGAGTTCCGGCAGAGCTCGGACGACCTGACCCGGTTGGCGCGAACTTTCGCCGTCACCGGCAATCCGCGCTACGAGCAGCAATATCTCGACGTCATCGCGATGCGCAGCGGCGAGAAGGCGCGGCCGGCCGAGCCCCACCGGATCTACTGGGACCTCGTCCTCGACAACGCAGTGCGACCGCGCGGCCCCGGCCAGACCAAAGCGCTCCTGACCGCGATGAAGGAAGCCGGCTTCACCGACGCCGAATTCGGCAAGCTGAACCAGGCCCAATCCAAGTCGGATGCCCTCGTCAACCTGGAGACGCGCGCGATGAGCGCCGCCAAGGGTTCGTTCGAGGACGGCAATGGCCGTTATACCGTCAAGAAGGAGCCTGACCTCAAACTGGCCCGCGACCTGCTCCACTCGGCCGATTACGATCGCTACAAGGCCGAGATCATGAAGCCGGTCGACGAGTTCTTCGGCCTGGTCGAGGCGCGCACGCGCAATCTCGTCGAGACGGCGACCGGCTCGCTCAATCGGATCGAATGGGCGCTTACCCTGCTGCTCGCCGCGCTGGTCGTTCTGGTCGTCGCAACCGGCGCCCTGATCGTGTCGCGTGTCGTGCGGCCGCTCGCTGCGATCAGGACCAGCATCGACGGCCTTTCCAATGGCGAGCTCGAGACGCCGATCCCGCAGACCGGGCGGCAGGACGAGGTCGGCGCCGTCGCGACCGCGCTCCTGCTGTTTCGCGACAAGCTGGTGCAGATCCGCGCGCTCGAAGCGCAGGAGCGGGCGGAAGCCGCGGCGCGTGCCGCGCGAGCCGAAGCGATGTCGCGGGTCGTCTCCGATGTCGGCGAGGTCGTCGCCGCCGCGGCCGAGGGCGATTTCTCGGCCCGCCTGCAGATAGACGATGCCGACGAGCAGATGCAGAAGCTGGTCGCCGGCATCAACGAGATCAACGCCGTCGTCGACAGCGCCACAACCGAATTCGTCACCGTGCTGCAGCGCGTCGCGGAGGGCGACCTGACGCAGGACGTCGCCACCCAGTACCGCGGCCGCTTCGGCGAGCTGAAGGCGGCGGTCAACGAGACGGTCGAGCGCCTGTCCTCGACCGTCCGCACCATCCAGCTCACCGCTGCCGATGTCGGCCTATCGGCCCGCGAGATCGCCACCGGCGCGGACGACCTGTCGAAGCGCACCGAGGAGCAGGCTTCCTCGCTGGAGGAGAGCGCCGCGACCACCGAGGAGCTCGCCGCTTCGGTCAAGGCCTCGGCCCAGGCCTCGCGCCAGGCCGCGACCACCGCCGAGGAAGCGATGCGCGCGGCCGAGGGCGGCGGCACCATCGCCGGCGAGGCGATCGCCGCCATGGCTCGCATCGAGAGTGCTTCGAAGAAGATCTCCGACATCACCCGTGTGATCGACGACATTGCCTTCCAGACCAACCTTCTCGCGCTCAACGCAGCGGTCGAGGCGGCCCGCGCCGGCGATGCCGGCAAGGGTTTCGCCGTTGTCGCCTCGGAGGTCCGCACCCTCGCCCAGCGCTCGGGCGAAGCGGCCAAGGACATCTCCGGGCTGATCTCCTCCTCCAATGTCGAAGTCGATCAGGGCGTGAAGCTGGTGCGCCAGGCCGGCGAGGCGCTGACACAGATCCTCGCCGCCTCGCAGAAGGTCGCCTCGACCATCGCCGACATCTCCTCGGCTGCGGTCGAGCAGGCCAACGGCATCGATGAGATGAGCCAGACCGTCGCCCATATGGACGAGATGACCCAGCAGAACGCCGCGCTCTCCGAGCAGAGCGCAGCATCGGCCAACGCGCTCAACCAGCGCATCAGCCAGCTCAACGACCTCGTCGCGGCGTTCAGGACGGGAGGTGAAAGCGGCTCTGCCCGTGCGGCCATGCCTCATGCAGCCCCTGCCCGCTCGGCGGTCAGGGCGACCGCAAACCGCAAGCCTGCGGCCGCCGATCCGCAGTGCCTGCAACAATTCGCGGCCACCGCCTTCAGCCCCGCCCCGCGCAAGCTCGCCAATGCCGGCAAGCACGGCGACAGCGGCTGGGCAGAGTTCTGAGCGCGCCTGGACTACCTGCAATTCGCGGCGTGCCGATCTCGGGCTTGCCCCAGATCGGTGGAAAAAGGGATCGCGTTGCGCCTCCCGCGCTCACGCGTCTACCCCGCCCGCAGGCTCATCCCGCGGGCGTTGTCGCATATGAGGGGCAGCGGAGCGCCGCGAGGCGCGGTTTGGTATCCGCTTCCATTGAGCCAGGAAGCGGCGCGAAGGGATTGAGCCACCCTCCGCACGCCCCGTGGCGCTCCGCCATCGGCGATTTTAGAGCTCCGAGCCGCGCTTCATTCGGATCGACCGCCGATCCCGCCCGCCGCCTTCGCCAGTGTCCCTCATCGGGTCGTCGCGTCGGCGCTCGGGCAGTTGATCATCGAGGGTAAGTCCAGCTAGCGAGCTCCTCGCGCAGGGGCCGTAGTACCCCCAGGTCGGTTCCCGAAGCCTCCCGAGTCCAGGGTGCAAACCCGGCCGCAGGCGCCGCACCCACCCCGCCAAACGACATGCCTCCGGATAGCCGCCCCTCGGGGATGGGATGCGCGGCATCATACGGGAGGTTGAGAGGGCGGGGATAAGTTTGCGGACTGCCCCCGCGAGCGAGCGTTGAGTGTCGGCTTCCGACCTTAGCCGGACATCAGTCGCTAGGGCAGCTGAGTGCGCGCCTAAGGTTTCCTTGAAACTCCGTGCCCAGCTTCTCGAGGGCTCACGTGAGCTTCTTCCCAGCCCCGCAATGGCCCCCCGTATAATCTGCTGCTGGCTGGACCGGAGAGACCCATTAGAGTCAGGCCCTGCCTTGAGAGTACGCAGGTCCATCCTTGATTTGCACCTAAGCCAAGCGAAGCGAGGTGAGTTGTCGCGTTCTCGCCGGCGCTCGAACAGCAGTGCTCAAGATGGAGAACGCCAGCGTCGTCCCGAAAAGAGCTTCCATATTGAACCCAAACCCACAGCAAATGGTAGGCGCCTCCGAGAACTGCATCCTTTGGACAACCGGTTTCGTCGCGCTCAACGTCTGAAATCGGGTCCAAGGCCAATCTCCGTCTGGACCGTACACCTCGCATCACATGCCAAGGGCCGCAATCCACCCGTTGCGGGCCTACGAAGCAGATTGAAGAGCTGCCTGAAGGCCCGCCTTCATCATGGCCAAACAGGTACGCCGTCCAGCCCCGCGGTTTCTGGTAGGCCGCAGATCAGGTTCGCATTCTGCACCGCCTGGCCCGCCGCTCCCTTGCCGAGATTGTCGACCACGCCCATCGCGATCACCAGGTTGCGCTCCGGATCGGCCGCATAGCTGACGAATGCGAGGTTCGAGCCGGTCGCCCATTTGGTCTGCGGCGGCCTGTCGGTCACGCGGACGAACGAGCGCCCGGCGTAGAAGCGCCGGGCCGCGTCCAGGCACTGGTCCGTTGTGGCGCGGCCGCGGCAGTAGATGGTGGCGAGTATGCCGCGGGTCATCGGCACCAGATGCGGCGTGAACACCAGCCCGGCCGCGCTGCCGCCGCTCAGCCGCACAATTGTCTCGGCAATCTCGGGCATGTGGGTGTGCTTGAGCAGGCCATAGGGCACCAGGTTCTCGTTGCTCTCGGCGTAGCCGAACTTGCTGTCACCGCCCCGGCCGGCACCGGAGATGCCGGTCTTGACGTCGATCACGATATTGCCGGGCTCGATCAGCTTGTTGGCCAGCAGCGGCGCCAGCGGGGTCAGCGTCGCAGCGGGGAAGCAGCCGGGATTGGCAATGCGGGTCTGACCTTCGATCTGAGCCGGCCAGATATCGGCCAGGCCATAAGCCCAGCCGTCGACATAACGGTGGTCGCCGCCGATATCGACGATCTTCACGTCCTTGGGGACGCGCGCCAGCGCCTCGGCCGAGGCGCCGGTGGGCAGCGACGCGAACAGCACGTCGAGCTTCGGCAGGGTCGCTGGATCCCATTTCTCGATCACCAGCTCGGCCAGCCTGGCCGGCAAACCGGGGAAGTGGTCCACCAACCGGCTGCCGGCACTGCTCTCGCCTGCGGCGTAGACCAGCTCGAAAGACGGGTGGCTCGCGACCAGGCGCAGCGCTTCGCCGCCGCCAAAGCCGCTGATCCCGACAATGCCGACGCGAATGCTCATGGTGATGTCCTTCTGGGGTTCGGGCAAAAGAAAACCCCCGGAGCCGAGGGCTGCGGGGGTTCAGAAAACGCGGGTCGGGGTCGCTTCGGTGGTGGGACCTACGGAGAGGCAGTCACCACGCGGAAGGACGCTGATCGACGCGCAGCCCAAGAAGCCGCCGCTTGGGTGAAGCGGCGTCGGTCGCAAAGGGTCCGGTTCCTGAGCATGCCCCGGGACACTGTCCCGACCCACATTTATCGTCAAGTGGAATGTCTGCCGACGACCGATAGCGTTGAAAAAGTCGGTCTGGGAGCGAGGCTGTTGCGGCGCCCGAGGTGAGCGATTTGGGTGCCGCCTCACGATGCTGGCCTGAGCTGCGGTCCGTTTGGCATGAGCTTGGCG
>JAOYTL010000033.1 GCA_025846845.1 Alloboseaceae bacterium BT-24-1 | reverse complement strand
GTAGAACAACGCCTCCTGCGCCACCTGTCGCTCGCCCATCATCGCGCCGCCCTCCATCCACGAGCACGACTGAATCAGGACTTCACCACCTCAGCAACGCCGACTTTTTCAACGCTATCCGCCAGGAGCAGACGTTGAGCGGCCGCCTAGAACCGGACATTGCTAGCCTGGCGACGGTGTCAGGGACACGTCTTCGAAATTCAACCCGAAACGAGCAAGGTATTTGCGCAACCTGTCGGCATCGTTGCCGCTCGTCTTGGTCGTGCGGGAAACGGAGAACAGCTTCCTTCCCGCAGCACTGAGCGTGCGGCTCTCGCGGCAGACCGAGACGACCGCCGCTAGTTGGGCTCTGTCAAACAGATCGATCTCCTCCACTCGGTCATGCCCCAGGATGTCGTGCAGCCGCTGTTCGGGGCCGGGAGCCTCCGTCTGGCCGGCGCGCCAATGCTCCGAGAGCCGCGCGATCTCATCGCGCACCGTCATCTCGTTGATGCGCCCGTGCGGCGCCAGCGTCGCCATTCTCGTGACCGAGGCCGAGAGGTCGCGAAAATTGGCTTGCCATGCGGCGTCGGGTGCAACGGCGAATTTGAGGTAGAGCTCGCGGGCCTCCTTGTTGAAGGTCACGTTCTGCCGTTCGCGTTCGGCAAAGCGGCGCAGCTCGAAGTCGAGATTGGGCTCGATGTCTTCCTTGCGATCGCGCAGCGCCGGCAAGCGGAAGGTCCAGAGATTGAGCCGCGCGAACAGGTCCCCGCGAAAGGTATTTTCGCGCACGCAGAGCGACAGATCCTTGTTGGTGCCGGCGATGAGCTGGAAGTCCGAGGTCCGGTCGCGGTCGGAGCCCATCGGCAGGAAGCGCTTCTCCTCGATCGCGCGCAGACACATCGCCTGCTCGTCGAGGCCGAGCTCGCCGATCTCATCGAGAAACAGCACCCCCTTGTCGGCAGCCTTCATCAGTCCGGGTCGGTCGCTCTGGGCGCCGGTGAAGGCACCCTTCACGTGGCCGAACAGGGTCGACATCGCCTGGTCGCCGCGCAGCGTCGCGCAGTTGACCTCGACGAAGTCGCCAGGGACCTGGTGCTGCGCCTTCTTCAGCTCGTAGATGCGCCTGGCGAGCTGCGACTTGCCGGCGCCGGTCGGACCGGTGAGCAGCACCGGTGCGCGCGAGCGGATCGCGACCTTCTCGATCTGGTCGATCATCGCGTTGAAGGCCGCGCTGCGTGTGGCGATGCCGGACTTCAGGAAGGAGGTCGCCTCCTCATGCTCGGCCGCGAACCGCGTCGCGATGGCATCGTAGCGCGAGAGGTCGAGGTCGATGATCGAGTGGTTGCCTGCAAAGTCACCGCTCTCCGGACGTCCCCGCGGCGGCGAGAGCTGGATCAGCCGGCCGGGGATGTAATGCGCTTCGGTCAAGAGGAACCAGCAGATCTGGGCGACATGCGTGCCTGTGGTGATGTTGACGAGATAATCCTCGCGATCGGGGTCGAACGCATAGGCGCGGGCAAAGTCCCGGAGGCTGGTATAGACCTCGCTGAAATCCCAGGGATCGGCCATCTCGATCACGTGCAGCCGGACCTCGGTCGCCGGTGACACCTTCTCGATGTCGGCGACGATCTCGCGCGCAAGCCCGGCGGAGTTGGCGCCGTGGAGCAGTTCGAGACGGTCGATGAAGAGGCCCTGCTGCTGGCAGAGCCCGATGGTGGGGCGCCAGCGCTTCCAGCGCTCACCGCGGCCGGCGTCGAGGGTTGTTCCCAGAATGCTGATGGCGACACGGCGGCGCATGATTTCAGTTTTATCCTATGCTCTATAATTCTATCTTATAGGATAAATTATCTTGGTGTCAGCAGCCTTGCTGACTGTGAGAAATGTGTAGACAGAAAAATTTTATCATCAGTATTTTCAATAGCTTGAATTGCCATTTGTCGCCAGTTCGTCACCCCTGTTCCGGAGTTGGCACGAAGCCTGAAATGATCGGCTCGTGAAAACGAAGGACGAAGATGATGGCAAACAAATCCGTGTTTGCGACGATGGCAGGAAAGCTGCTCCCACGCACTGACACCAGGAACCATGAAGGGGCACAGGCTTACGGTCTGTCGCCTCGGCAGGCCCTGGCTCAGCTGGCGGCGACGGGAACGTTCAACGCGACCTTCTATGCCGGGGCGCGGGAGCAGCTGACCGAAGTTCTGGAGCTGGTCTGGCAGGTCGAGCCGGAGTTCTTGGCGAAGACCGCGGTGTTCGCGTTCGAGAAGGGCTACATGAAGGACATGCCGGCGCTGCTGCTCGCGGTGCTGTCGTGCCTGCATGGCGACGAGTTCGGCCGCGCGTTTCCGCGCATCGTCCGGAACGGCAGGATGCTGCGCAACTTCGTGCAGATCATGCGGTCCGGTGCGACCGGGCGGAAGTCGCTCGGGACGCGGCCGAAGCGCTTCGTCCTGGCCTGGCTCGAAAAGGCGAGCGACGTCGAGATCATGCGTGCCGCGGTCGGCAACGAGCCGTCCTTGGCCGATGTGATCAAGATGGTGCACCCGAAGCCTAAGTCGGCGACGCGTGCGGCGCTCTACGGCTACCTGATCGGCAAGCCGCACGATGTGCTGGCGCTGCCCGAACTGGTCAAGGCCTTCGAGGCGTTCAAGTGCGACCCGACGCTGCCGGTGCCGGCGGTGCCGTTCCAGATGCTGACTGCGATGCCCCTGACTAGGGAACATTGGATCCAGATCGCCGGGACGGCCGGTTGGCAGATGTTGCGGCAGAACCTCAACAGCTTCGCCCGCAATGGCGTGTTCGAGGTCGAGGGCTTCGCCGAACAGCTGGCGAGGCGGCTGCGCGATCCGGAAGAAATCCGGCGCGCCAGGGTCTTCCCGTATCAGCTGATGGTGGCCTTCACCATGGCCGACGCGGCGGTGCCCAGGGTCGTGAAGGAGGCGTTGCAGGACGCGATGGAGATCGCGCTCGCCAACGTTCCGGCGATCGACGGCCGCATCGTGGTCTGCCCGGACGTGTCGGGCTCGATGAACTCGCCCGTGACGGGGCACCGTCAGGGCGCAACGAGCAAGGTGCGCTGCATCGATGTCGCGGCCCTGGTGGCGGCGGCGTTCCTGCGGGCCAACCGCACGGCGAGGGTGCTGCCCTTCGAGCAGGATGTGGTCGAGATCGACCTCAACCCGCGCGATGCGGTGATGACCAATGCGGCGCGGCTCGCTGCGATCGGTGGTGGCGGGACGAACTGTTCCGCCCCGCTGGAGCAGCTGGCCCGGGAGAAGGCGAAGGTCGACCTCGTCGTCTTCGTCTCGGACAACCAGTCCTGGGTGGATGCATCTGTGCATCCACATCAGGGCACTGCGACGATGCAAGCGTGGAGCAAGGTAAAGCTGTCGAATCCGCAGGCGAAACTCGTCTGCATCGACATCCAGCCCACCACCACGACGCAGGCAAAGAGCCAGGCCGATATCCTGAATGTCGGCGGCTTCTCCGACGTGGTCTTCGAGGTGATCGCCGCGATGGCCGGGACCGAGACCGGTGCCGATCATTGGGTGGAGCAGATCGAGGCCATCACGCTATAGGCCCCCGGCGGCAATCCGGCCGCCGGGGTTTCGGGAAGAATTTCGAACGAGGCATGACGAATGCCGATGAGACTACATGGTCGCGGGTTCGAAGCCCGCCGGGTCCACCACCTGCGGGCCCGTAGCTCAGTGGTAGAGCGTGCGTCTCATCCCTCCTAGTCGTCATGATGAAAATCGGAACTGGAAGAAGGTAACGGGCAGTTTGGCATGACGAATGCCGATGGAACTACAGGCTGTAACCCTCCAGGTCGCGGGTTCGATCCCCGCCGGGTCCACCATCTGAGGGCCCGTAGCTCAGCGGTAGAGCAGGTGTCCGTCGCAAGACGGGCGATGTTTCATCACCACTTGTCGTCATGACCTCGAACGAAATCGGAGACGAAGTCTCAACAACACCCGGCGAATGCAGGCAGGACTACAGGGAGAGCAGCCGCGGTACCTGCCGCGGAGGGTCGGGCGTTCGATTCGCCCCAGCCTTCTTAGGAAGAGCTGTAGCTCAGTAAAAGCGTCTTGCCGCCTCTTGTCGCTGGGACCGAACGACATGGCGAATGCCTGCGGGACTACATTGGTATTGGCGGTTCGAATCCGCCCCGCTTGCCTCCGAGCTTGTGGAATTTTCCCACAAGCCCTCGTCGTCATGACCGCGTTGGAACAGCTGAATGCAAACGGGACTACAGGTAGACGCAGCCTGCTCCGGCAGGTGCCGAAAGGCGTGAAGGTTCCAATCCCTCCCTCGCTCCGGCGAGGTGGCGGAAACGGTCTCGCTACCCTTGTCAGCTGATCCGACCGAGAACTGAGATGACTATTGGAGCGCATGCGGCCACCTGCAGGCATGCGGAAAGAGAGACGAGATGACTGAAGTTCTGAGCGGACAGGATCTGATCGACGCCGGTGTAAGGCAGGGCAAATGGTTCGGCCGCGCGCTCGCCGCCGGAAACGCGCTCCTGGAAAAAGGCGGCTCCTTCGAGGAGGCGATCGCGATCGCACGCGCCTTCGAGCCGCCCCCGGCCACCCCTTTGCGCGGGGTCGACGCCGTGCCGTTCCACCTGAACATTGAGGCCGAGACCCCGGAGGAAGCGGCGAACATCGATTCTGTCGTGCTCAGCATGAAGGAGCTGATGCGCACGCCGGTGGTTCGCGCGGGCGCGGTGATGCCCGATGCCTGTCCGGCCGGGCCGATCGGCACGATTCCGGTCGGCGGCGTCGCGGTGTCCGAAGGCATCCATCCCGGCATGCATTCGGCCGATATCTGCTGCTCGATGGCGATCTCGATCTTTCCGGGCATCGCGCCGGCGATGTTGCTGGATACCGTCCAGGCCATCACGCATTTCGGTCCGGGCGGTCGTCCGCGCGGCCAGCAGATCCGGCCGCCGGCGCATATCCTGGAGCGCTTCGCCGACAACCCGTTGCTGCGCGACGGCACGAGCGCCGCGATCGAGCATTTCGGCACGCAGGGCGATGGCAACCACTTCGCCTATGTCGGCACGCTGAAGTCGAGCGGCGCAACCGCGCTGGTGACGCATCACGGCTCCCGCGGCCCCGGTGCCCGGCTCTACAGCAAGGGTATGCGGGTGGCGGAGGATTTCCGCAGGCTGCTCTCGCCGGAGACGGCGCCGCAGAACGCCTGGATTCCGGCCGATACGCGTGAGGGCGACGAATACTGGGCGGCGCTGCAGGCCATTCGCGAATGGACGAAGCACAACCATCTCGTCATCCACGACATGGCGGCCGAACGGTTGTCGGCGCGCGTCGCCGACCGGTTCTGGAACGAGCACAACTTCGTCTTCCGGCGCTCGGACGGGCTGTTCTACCATGGCAAGGGGGCGACGCCGGCCTTCGACAACTGGGCCGAGGATGCGACCGACCTCACGCTGATTCCGCTCAACATGGCGGAGCCGGTGCTGATCGTGCGCGGCAAGAACGCCGCCCACGGCCTCGGCTTCTCGCCGCATGGCGCAGGGCGGAACTTCTCCCGCACCCAGCACAAGCGGATGCAGGCGGGCCGCACCGACGCGGAAATCTTCGCCGAGGAAACGAAGTCGATCGATGCGCGCTTCTTCTCGGGCGTCACCGACATCTCCGAGCTACCGAGCGCCTACAAGAGCGCCGCCTCGGTGCGCCGGCAGATCGAGCATTACGGTCTGGCGGAAGTCGTCGACGAGGTGCTGCCCTACGGCTGTATCATGGCCGGGGACTGGCAGGCTGATGCGCCCTGGCGCCGGAAGAAGCAACGGCAGCAGGGTCAGTCCTGATCCAAGTGGCTCGTCCAAGACGGCGCAGCGCAATCTGGTTTGAGATCCGTCAACGCACGGGAGCCGCGAGGCCTGACGGAAACGCTTGGATCCGATCGTCGGTGGCCGGGACTTGCCGGTGATTCGGCAAGCCTTGCTGCCGTCCCTGGCGCATATCCCAAAAAAAATTCAACCGTTTTAAACCCCTCGAGCGGTTCGGCCGACGCCACCGATTGACAGTTACCTAACGTCATCACGCCTCATGGAGGGAATGGCGAGGGTTGCCCGCCATCAGGATTCGCAATCCCTGCGAGATTTCGACGGAAAACCAGGCGGTTGCATGGCTATCGGAGCAGCCGGTGATTCATAAATTGGTGGGTTCGACCACGCTGCGCTACTTCTCCGAGGTGGCCGAGCGCGGCTCTTTTCGCGCTGCGGCGGAATCCCTGCACATCGCAGCGTCGGCGATCAACCGGCAGGTCAGCAACCTCGAGACCGATCTCGGCGTCAAGCTGTTCGAAAGGGCGCGTGGTCGAGCCGGGCTGCAACTGACGGAGGCGGGACGCATCCTTCAGTTCCGCCTACGTTCGGCGATCAATGAACTGCGCACTGCAAACGATGAGATCATCGCGCTGCAGGGCCTGGGGCGCGGGCATGTGACGCTCGGATTCAACGATGTTGTCGTAAATACCATCCTGCCCGAAGCGGTCAAAATATTTCAGCAGTTTCATCCGAATATAACCTTCGACGTCAAAGTCGACAGCACGCGTGGACTCGTTTCGCGCCTGAAGGATGGCGACATCGATTTCGCCGTTGCCTATAACTTCTCTCCGGACGCGGAGCTTTTATACTTGGAGAGTCTCTCTCTCAAGATGTATATGATCGCCTCGCCCGACCATCCCCTTGCGGCGCAAGCGTCCGTCGCGCTGTCGGATCTCGGCGGACACAATCTCATCCTGCCGGACGGACCGGGTTTCATACGACAGATATTCGATATCGCCTTCGGTGGGTCCGATGCGCGGATCCATCCGATCGTCCAGACGAACTCCTTCGAGCTGATCCATACGCTTGTCGAATCCGGAGTCGGGGTCAGCGTCGTGACCGGGCGAGAGCAGGCAGGAGCTCGGGCGCGACTGACTCATGTCGAGATCGACGATGCTTTTCTGTCGCAGAATGTGCTCGCCTGCTGCAGATCGCCCGATCGCAACCTGTCACCGGCCGCGACGGCGTTCGCCGGCGTCGTCTGCGACGCCTTGAGAGCATTCGGACAGCGTGAAGCCCGCTCCGGCAAAGCTGGAGGGGGAGAGATGGGGCCGGATCCGTGAAGCTATTCCACAGAACCCCTAGGGGTTGGATGGCCAAAATGGCAATGCGCGCGGGCATTTACCAAGCCAGCTAACAACGCGTCAAATCATGAGCCGCAGACATAGCGCCTCATCAAGTGGCGCATGACGCGGTACTGGAAGCCGGTGTTTGCTGTGCTTTTTCAGCAAAACTCCGACGTTTGCCAAGGTTTTTTGGCGAATTCACGTTCCAGACTCAATGCGCTAATTTCGTGTCTTCAAAGAGGCAAAATTGGTGCTTTACCCAGGTGCGCAACCATAGGTACTCGTCGGGAAGCTCTAGTAAGCTTCTGATGCGGCGATCGACTTAACCTATGAGCAAAACAAGTTTGGAATTTGAATCAATTTGCTCGAAGGCCGATGCGGCATGGTCGGCTATACAGAGTCAATATGCTGACCGGCTGACTACGGCGGAGATCGATTTTCTGTTCTCTCGCCTCGTCCTTGGCCTGACATCTCCGTTCTATGCCGAGCGCGAGCCGGCTCTCCAGTTCACTGTCTGCAGCGCGCTCGTCGGCCGGAAGCTGCCACCCGAGCGCGTCCATGCAGCTCTGCATGCTGTTCCCAACCCCAGCCAGCCATGGGTCGAACGGGCCTTCGATCTGGCGGAGGAGCACGGAACCAAGATTGGAATGACGCTGACAGAACAGCACGACCGGATCGATCACACAGACGCCAAAGCCGATGCGGCACATCGAGAGCTTTCGAGCGGGGCCAAGGAGCAAGTGGGCTGATGACTGACTGCACTGACGGGCGCGCTCAGGGTGGGCTCCGTGGCGGCTTCGCCGGCAATTGGGTTTCAGGCGACAGCAGCCGCTCGCTGCGCCGCCGGCTGATGGCGGTGCTGCGCATGGCCCACCGCGTGCTCGGCGTCAGCCGCAAGGACATGGGGCTCGGGACCCTGGGCGTCGGCGGGGCCCTGGCGGTGCCGCTGGTGGCGCTGGGCGGGATCGGATGGGTCTCGCCGGTGCTGGCGCAGGCGGTGAACTGCACCGCGGCGCCCTACAACGCGTATAACAGCACCGCCTCGTGCATGGGTCTGTCGGCCACGGCCTCGGGGATCGGAGCAACCGCGCTGGGCTCTCTGGCGCGCGCCGACGTCCTCGGCGCGCTCGCGGTGGGGTATAACGCCCATAGCGCCGCACAGAATGGCATTGCGCTTGGCTTCCAGGCTGAGGCCACAGCCATCAACTCCATCTATCTGGGAGCCCGCACCGCCGCCGGGACAGGCGCGCTGGCTGCCGGCGCCATCGGAATCGGCACGGACGTGGCGGCTCAGAGCAACGCCGTTGCCATAGGCACCAACACCAGAGCAACGGCGGTTAATTCTCTCGCGTTCGGCGTCAACGCTAACTCCAGCGGTGTGAATGCGCTGAGCATAATGGCCGGTTCCAGCGCGAGTGGCGGTCAAGCCATCGCAATCGGGACGAACAGCCAGGGCGTCGGCTCGAATGCGATCGCGTTCGGCGCGAGTACGCTGAGCAACGGCGCTAATTCCGTCGCCGTAGGCCCGGGCACGCAGGCCTTGGCCGACCACGCCATTACGGTGGGTAGCAACTCGACAGCCAGCGGGATTCAGAGCGTTGCGCTGGGCTCTTCGGCTGCCGCAACGAACAATGCAGCTACCGCCGTCGGGAATGGCGCTCAAGCGCAGGGTAACAGTTCGCTCGCGCTCGGCACGCAGGCTGTCGCGATCGGCAGTAGCACGGTTGCGGTCGGACAGGGCGCCGGTGCCGGTTCAACCGTCGGCAATTCCAGTTCGGTTGCGATGGGCGTCGCAGCCGGTGCGCTCGTGAGCGGCGCCCAGAACACCGCCATTGGCGGTGGCATTCCCAGCGTCATGAGGGGCGCCGGCTCAGGCGTCACGGGAGCACGCAACCTCGCCATGGGAACCGGCGACGGCACCGTCACTTACGACGGTACTCTGCAGGCCTCCGCGGGTAGCCTCGTCACGGGCAACGACAATGTCGCGATCGGAACCAACGCCGGTATTGGCGTCACCAGCAATTCAACGACGTCGATCGGCCACAACGCCCGCGCCAGCGGCCAGAACGCCTCCGCATTCGGATCCGGCGCGAATGCGACGGGAGCCAATTCTCTCGCTGCCGGCGTCAACGCCAATGCCAGCGGAATCGCCAGCACCGCGCTCGGCATCGGCGCCGTAACCGGCGGCACGAATGCCGTCGCTGTCGGCGTTTCGGCGAGCGCGTCAGCGTTGAACTCCATCTATCTCGGCTCGCGCACCTTTGGAGCAGGCGCCAGCGCACAGAGCGCCATTGGCATCGGCACGGACGTGTCGGCGTCCGCAACCAACGCCATTGCGGTCGGTCTCCAGTCCACTGCGAGTTCCGCCGACGCCGTCGCCATCGGCACCAGGGCGAATGCAAGCGGAGGCAAGGCCGTCGCCATCGGCGCCGACAACGTCGCTTATGGCGACGGCGCGGTCGCGATCGGCGATCCGAGCTTCGCCAGCGGCACCGGCGCCTTCACCGGCGGCGCCAACAACATCGCCAATGCCGACGGCACGGCGAGCGCCACGGCGGCCAACCAGGCCAATGGCGCGGTTGCCATCGGCAACAACAACGTCGCGGTCGGCCAGGGCTCGGTGGCGCTCGGCAACTTCAGCCGGGCGGGTGCTGCGGGCGCGGTCGCCTTCGGTGACGCTGCCGTCGCCAACAACGCCCGCGACGTCGCCCTGGGCTCGGGCTCGGCGACCGCGGTCGCGGTGGGCACCCCGAACGCCGTCATCAACGGCACGACCTACGGCTTCGCCGGCACGACGCCGACCTCCACGGTGAGCGTCGGCACGGCCGGGGCCGAGCGGACCATCACCAATGTGGCGGCGGGCCGGATCACCGGCGGCTCGACCGACGCGATCAACGGCTCGCAGCTATTCGCGACCAACCAGGCGGTCGACGCCATCGGCATCGCCGTCAACAACATCAATACCGGCGCCGGCATCAAGTATTTCCACGCCAACTCGACCCTGCCGGATTCGCAGGCCCTGGGGACGGATTCCGTCGCTATCGGCCCGAATGCCGTGGCCAACAATACCGGCGACGTCGCCATCGGCCTCAATTCGGTGTCGGGCACGACGACGGCGGTGGCGGGCGCGACGATCGGCGGCACGGCCTATAGCTTCGCGGGTGCGAATCCGGCGGGCGGCGCCTTCTCTGTCGGCTCGGTCGGCGCCGAGCGCCAGATCCAGAACGTCGCGGCGGGGCGTCTCACGGCCGGATCGACCGACGCGGTGAACGGCTCGCAGCTCTTCGCGACCAACCAGCAGGTCACGGTGAACACGACCGACATCGCCACGCTCGGCACGACGGTCAACAACATCGCCGGCAATGTCTCGACTGTCTACACCGACGCCAATGGCGACGGCATCCGCTATGTGCGCACCAACGACCGGACTCTTGCGATCACCGATTCCTTCGCCCAGGGAATCGCGGCCACGGCCGTCGGCTACCAGGCGACCGCCGCCGCCGACAATTCGCTGGCGCTCGGCCGCGACAGCCAGGCTACCATCCTGGGCAGTATCGCGCTCGGTTCCGGCTCGGTAACCGATCGCGCTCTGGCGCCCATCACCGGCACGCTTCCGGCCGGTTCGGCGATCATCCAGTACAATACGACCGACAAGACGCTGCTCGGCGCAGTCTCGGTCGGCAACGCCACCTCATACCGGCAGATCACCAATGTCGCGGACGGCACGCAGGCCCAGGATGCCGTGACGATCCGCCAGCTCCAGGGCGCCATCGCCTCGGTCGCGACGACGCCGAGCATGTATTTCCATGCCAATTCGACGGGTCTGGACTCGCTCTCCGTCGGCGCGGAATCGATCGCGGTCGGGCCGAGGACCGTGGTCAACGGCGACAACGGCATCGGCATCGGCAACGGCGCGATCGTCGACATGATCGCGCCGGGCGGCACGGCCATCGGCCAGAACGCGCATGTCATGATGGCTGACGGCGTCGCGCTCGGCACGAATGCGACGGCGGGAGGCATTCAATCCATCGCGCTCGGCGCGGGTGCGACGAGCAACCACGCCAACAGCGTGGCGCTCGGCGGGAGCTCGGCGACTCAGGCGGCTGTCGGGACCGCCAGCACCACGATCCGCGGTACGGTCTACAACTTCGCGGGCGCCGCTCCGGTCGGCACCGTGAGCATCGGCGATGTCGGCGCGGAGAGGACGCTGACCAACGTCGCTGCCGGACGCCTCTCGGCAACCAGCACCGATGCGATCAACGGCTCGCAGCTCTATGCGACCAACCTGGCGCTGGAAAGCATGCAGGGGGGCATCGGCGCGATCAACAACAGCGCCGTCTTCTATGACCTCAATGTCGATGGCAGCAAGAAGAACAGCCTGACGCTGCAAGGCGGCGACCCCAATGCGCCGGTGGTCATCTCCAACGTCGCCGAAGGCGTGAGAGGGACCGACGCCGTGAACGTCAACCAGCTCAACAGGGGCGTTGCCGAGGCCAAGGCCTATACGGACAGCCAACTCGCAAACATCGTCGATGCCGGCAAGGCCTATACCGACCAGAAGTTCGGACAGCTGAACCAGGAGATTCGCGCAGCGCGCCAGGAGGCGAGGCAAGCCGCTGCGGTCGGGCTTGCCGCCGCGTCGCTCCGCTTCGACGATCGCCCCGGCAAGCTCAGCGTGGCGGCCGGTGGCGGCGTTTGGCGAAACGAGGGCGCGTTCGCCTTCGGCGCAGGCTACACCAGCGAAAACGGCCGCGTCCGCGCCAACCTGACCGGCGCGACCAGCGGTGGCGAATGGGGCGTCGGCGCCGGTGTCAGTGTCACGCTGAACTGAGGACAGCATGACTGGCAAGCGAGCCGTATCGGCAGTGTCCATGGTCATGGCTTGCCTGCTCCTGTCCGGCCAGAATTCGGCCGGACAGGCGTCGCCGGGTTCCGATTACAGGATCAAGCCCTCCGACGTGGCATTGCCTCCCAACGCGAAGCTGGGGAGCTATCGGCGGATCACCCAGCCTTTCGAGAACTGGACGCTGATCTGCGATGAAAACCTGCAAGCGCGGCAGAAGGTCTGCAACGTGACCCAGACCATCGAGGATTCGGCGGGTCACCTAGCCTTCAGCTGGTCGCTCGCGGCTTCGAAGGACGGCAAGCCCTACATGATCCTGCGCACTGCGCCGGATGCGAAGTACCCCGGACCGATATCGCTGAGACTTCAAGGCCAAACCAATCCGGTCAAGGTCCAGCTCGACGGCTGCAATGCCACGGTCTGCGTCGGAATGCTTCCCGTCGGGCCGGCCCTGCGCGAGCAGATCTCCAAGAGCGCGACCCCGGAGGTCTCCTACGAGACGACCGGTGGCAAGACCGTGACCTTGGCCGCCACCCTCAAAGGGCTCTCGAAAGCGGTCGAGGCGATCAGATGAACAGGCGAGTTCGATGAACCAGCAATCCATCCATGATCGGATCATGTCGCGGCAGCAGGGCCATTCGGCCCGGCCAGGCCATGTCGACCACCGCGTCGCGTCCAAACGCAGCTGGACCCGGATCGCGATCTATTCGGCCATTGGCATCGTTGCCCTGGGCGGGCTCGCCTACGGCTCGATGAATTATGCCACGATCCGAAACCTCGTCTTGCAACCGGCGATCGCGGAAACGAACAAGGCCGACCGGTCTCGCCCCGAAACGCCCTTCCTGCAACACGCCAGGCAGGCGGGTTTGAAGAGCTGCTCCACTGTGTTTCCCGTCCTCGGTGAATTGCTGACGAATGGCGCGAAATACGACGTTCAGTCGTCGTGGAACAGCGAAGCTGCCGATCGCCATGCCGTGCAGGCCCTGGTCGGCATGAGCTACACAGCCCAGAATTATAGCGGCCCTGCCGCCGGCGTCGTCTTCGCCGCGCCGACGCAATCGACCTGCGAAGGCACGATGGTTCGGGTGGCGCCCTTCTCCGCCTCATGCGCCGAGATTCCTGCCGTTCTCCCGCAGGGAAGCAAACTCGCCAATAACCTCGGACAGATCGCCGTCTACGCCCTCGCCAATAATGGCGGAAACGCGCTGCTTCTCCCAACGGCGAGTGGCTGCGTCGTCGTTTCCGTAGCCTCGGCCGCCCGACAATAAGGAGCCAAGATGAAACTCCGCTCTGCCAGTGCAGCGTTTGCCGTGCTTTTCGCTTGTTCGAGTCAGCTTGGCGCAGCCGACCTGCAAACCGGACCGGTCAAGGGGCCGCCCGCGTCAAAGGAAAGCGGCATCTGGGCAGCGATCGCCTATTCGAACACCGACCGGAAGCACGGCTTCTTCTGGGGCGCCGACAAGCGGCAGGAGGCGGCGGATCTGGCCCTCGAGCATTGCCGGCGGGCCGGGGGCGACGAATGCGTCGTCGTGAGCGTTTTCCGCAATCGTCGCCATTGGGACGATGATGACCGCACAGGGTTCCCCTATCATCACTGCGGGGCGCTCGCCGTGGCGAAGGACGAGAGCGAGCGCATCACGCCCTGGGGGGCAAAGGCTGCGCCGACGCGCCAGCAGGCTGAGGATCAGGCCGTACAGGCTTGCGAGCGGACAGGCACGCGGTGCGCCGTGCGCGAATGGGTGTGCACCTGACGCGATGCTCGAGGGAACGAGCTGGAGCGTGGCGGTCGGTCGCCCCGGCTATGACACCATTCGTCGCCCTGAACGATGGTGAACCCAAAGCGGTGCCGGAACGCTCCGACGCCGGTTCTGATAAGACGTAAAGCGAGCTGCACGGGTCGATACCGGTCGGAGCGTCGACCGCACTGAAAACGTCCGCTTTGTCGATGGGCCCATGTCTGCTTTTGGCGCGGGCGGGCTCTTCAATCGAAACAGCAAGGCCCTCAGACCACCTCCGTTCTCACGGAGGAAATTCAGCGCCAGTCGAGCCGTCAGACGTTCGGCGTGAGTGAGCTTGATCGCACCAGATGGCGTCGCCAGATTACCGGTTCTGTCGACCTCGTCGAGGAGTGCGACCTTAGACAGCGGCCCGAACACGGCGAAGTGCGGGGAAGAGATTTTTTGCGGTGAGACTGTCCGGAGCTGGTGCGCGGGTGAGTTCCCGCGCTGCCGCCAGAGCGGCGGAAAGAGTGATTTCGGA
Source organism: Alloboseaceae bacterium BT-24-1 (assembly GCA_025846845.1). Taxonomy (GTDB): domain Bacteria; phylum Pseudomonadota; class Alphaproteobacteria; order Rhizobiales; family Beijerinckiaceae; genus Allobosea. Next base: position 3,740 of record JAOYTL010000033.1, on the reverse strand, counting down.
GCGCGCGGCCGCGGCCGCATGATGAGGAAAATCCGCCCGGCAATGAGCGCCACGGCTTTCCCGGCGCTGCAGAGCCGCGACCGCGATCATCAGCCCGATGGCCGCCGGATCCGAGATCCTGTCGTTGCGCTCGACGTGCGGCAACAAGGCTTGCGCAGCCGCGCTCAGGCCTTCACCGTCGCGCACCACGCCGAGTGAGCGCGACAGGAGGGCGCGCAGGGGTGCCGGATCTGACGAAGCGGCATTGCCCATCATCGCCTGCGGTGCCGGGCGCATGGTGGTCGCCGCCAGGCTCTCTGCCACCCAGCGCGAACAGACAACCGCCTCCGTCAGCGAATTGCTGGCGAGCCGGTTGGCGCCGTGCAGCCCGGTCGATGCGACTTCGCCGCAAGCCCAGAGACCCGTGACCGAGGTTCGGCCAGAGCCGTCCACGGCGATGCCGCCCATGTGGTAATGCTGGGCAGGGCGGACGGGAATGAGATCCTGCGCCGGATCGATGCCGATCTTGCCGCAGGCCAGGGCGATGGCGGGGAACTGGCGCGCGAATGCGGGGCCGGGCTTGTCCCGGGCGTCGAGAAAGGCGCGGTGGCCGTTTGCGAGATGGTTCCGAACGGCGCGCGCAAGAACGTCGCGCGGAGCCAGCTCGGCGCCTGGCACATCCTCGAGAAAGCGCTGGCCGGTTTCATCGACAAGCAGCGCCCCTTCGCCACGAACGGCCTCGCTGATCAGCGTCATCGGGCTGCCCGATCCATCGAGCGCCGTCGGGTGGAACTGAATGAACTCGAGATCGGCCAGGACTGCCCCGGCACGGGCTGCCAGTGCCAGGCCCTGCCCCCAGTTGCCCAACGGGTTGGTGCTGTCGAGGAACAGCCCGCCGATGCCGCCGCTGGCAAGGACGACCCGCCGTGAGCAGAAGAACACAGGACCTCTCGGGCCGTTTGCCCAGACACCGTGGACCGCGTTCTCGACAACCGCCAGCCGGCGCGCTTCGACGCCTTCCACAACCGCGATCGAAGGCGTGGAGCGCACGGCCGCAACCAAGGCTCGCATGACCTCGCGCCCGCTGCCGTCACCATCGGCATGAACGATGCGCCGCCGGCTGTGTGCAGCTTCCAGCCCGAGCCGCATTCGTCCATGCGAGTTGCGGTCGAAGCGGACACCGAAGCCTACCAGCGCTTCGATCGCGGCGGGCGCCGCCTCGAGGATGCGCCTCGCCACGTCGCTGTCGCAGAGGCCGTCACCAGCCGCGAGCGTATCGGCCAGATGCAGCGCCGGATCGTCATCGTCTCCAAGGCTGGCGGCGAGGCCGCCCTGCGCCCAGGCACTCGAAGCGTCGGTTCCCAGCGGCGATCTCGACAGGAGGAAGACTGGCCGCGGAGCGAGATGAAGCGCGATCAGCAATCCGGCGATACCGCCGCCGATGATGACAGGTCGGCCGTCACGCCCCTGGACACCGATACTCATACGGCAAGCATCCGCTCGACGGCGAGCCGCGCGCGCCCAGCGATCTCTGGCGCGACGGTCACGACATGACGGTTCTGTTCCAGAGCGGCGCGAATGTTCGCAAGTGTGATCCGCTTCATGTGCGGGCACAGGTTGCAGGGCCGGATGAACTCGATATCGGGATGCTGGAGCGCGACATTGTCGCTCATCGAGCACTCGGTCATCAGCACCACGCGGGGCGGTTTTTGCCGCTCGACATAATCGGACATGGCAGCGGTCGAGCCGGAGAAGTCGGCTTCGGCCACCACCTCGGGCGGACATTCGGGATGGGCGAGCACCGTCACCCCGGGGTGATTTTCCCGCAGTTCACGGATGTCGGCGGGCGTGAAGCGCTCATGGACCTCGCAGTGCCCCTTCCAGGCGATGATCTGCACATCGGTCTGCGCCGCGATGTTCTGGGCCAGGTACTCGTCAGGCAGCATGAGCACGCGGGGAACGCCGAGGGACTCGACGACCGCCCTGGCATTGCCGGAGGTGCAGCAGATATCGGATTCAGCCTTCACCTCGGCAGATGTGTTGACATAGGTGACGACAGGAACACCCGGATAACGCTGCCGCAGCAAGCGGATGTCCGCCGCCGTGATGGAATCCGCCAGCGAGCAGCCCGCTCTGAGATCAGGGATCAGGACCGTCTTCTGCGGATTGAGCAGCTTTGCGGTCTCAGCCATGAAATGCACGCCGGCCAGCACGATCACATCGGCTTTTGTCGACATCGCCTTGCGAGCGAGCGCGAGACTGTCGCCGACAATGTCGGCGACGCCATGGAATATCTCCGGCGTCTGATAGTTATGCGCCAGGATGACCGCATTCCGCTGTCGCTTCAAAGCGAGGATCGCCTCGATGTCGTCAGCGAAGCTCAGCCATTCCGCCGGTGGAACAACGCCTTTCACGCGCTGATAGAGCGCGGCCGTCTGCGTGGACATGTCGAGCATGGGCAGCTCCTTATTATGCTCAAAGAGAGTATAATAAGGATATGCTTACTCTGAGCATAAGAGATGTCAAGCGCGCGAAAGAGGCAGCCTTGTGCCGACGACAGTGCGTTCCTCCAGCACCGACTGGCGGAAACGGAAGCGTTTCGCCGGGCGTCCGCCGGTATCCGACGTTGTTTCGCCGGTCTCCTCGACCAGATCCTGCTGTTCGATGAGCCGCCGGAAATTCTGCTTGTGCACGAGCCGGCCGGCGAGCGCTTCAACGGCGCGCTGCAATTGCAGCAGCGTGAAGGTTCGCGGCATGAGCTCGAACACGACGGGCCGGTACTTGATTTTGGTGCGAAGCCTGGCGATGCCCGTCGCGAGAATGCGGCGGTGGTCGGCAATCATCGGTCGGCCGGGAATGGATTCCGCGCTACCAGTGGTTTGTTCGCGCACCGCCTCGGCTACCAGGCCTGCCTCATGGAGCAGTTCATATCGCTGCAGAACGAGCTCTTCGTTCCAGTCATGGGCGTCCAGACCGAAGTTGAGCGCCACGCGCCGCCGGCGTTCCTCACGCATGTTCGAACCTTCGGCACTGTCAGCCCAGGCCAGAAGCCGGGGCACGAGGACATCGGTGAGGGTCGAGGGCAGGCCTGCACGATGATCCTCCCACGGAAAATAATCGTACCAGCCGCGCCAGCCATGTGTGGGGGAGCCCTTGGCCGGCTCCTCCAGGGTCAGACCGAGATAGCTGATCGAGATCTGGACGCGGTCGGGACCGATCCGGTCGCGGTCGGCAAAGGTGTAGAGCTGCTCGATATAGCCGAGCGAGAAGCCGGTCTGCCGTTCCACCCACGCCCTCAGGCCCGACTGCAATGAGCGATGTCCCAGTTCGAATGGGCCGGACGGCAAGGACCCGGCCTGTTCGATCGTCAGAACACGCGGCTCGCCATGATTCACGGCAACGACGACGGCAATCAGATCCGCGCCGATAGCCGGGCTTCGATCGATCGCTGGCGCCTGAGCTGTATCGGCTTGCATGGGATTCGACGGGTCTCCAATAGTAAAACTATCTGAATGGGTTGGCCGCGCGAAGGCCGCGTCCGTCAGTCGTATGCAGGCACTCTCGCAATCCGCAATAGGTTGAGACCGGCGTCAAGCGGTCCGCTCCCGAATGTCCGCTTCACGCCGGGGAGGCAATGTCCGGTTCTGGCGGATAGCGTTGAAAAAGTCGGTCTGGGAGCGAGGCTGTTGCGGCGCCCGAGGTGAGCGATTTGGGTGCCGCCTCACGATGCTGGCCTGAGCTGCGGTCCGTTTGGCATGAGC
>JAOYTL010000032.1 GCA_025846845.1 Alloboseaceae bacterium BT-24-1 | reverse complement strand
ATCACGCCAGGACTCCGCTCAAAACGGCCCTCAAGCGCCTGAAATCTCAGGCCAGAGACCCAAGACCACCGCTCCAGCGCCCCCTGTCCCCAAATCAAGCCTTATCGCAACGGTCCCCTTGCGGGAGAAGGTGGCGCGAAGCGCCGGATGAGGGGTCGCGCCACCTCTCCGAGAACTGCGCCGACCAGGCACGAAGACTGAGATCGTCGCGCGACCCCTCATCCGTCTCGGCTTCGCCGAGCCACCTTCTCCCGCAAGGGGAGAAGGAAGGCCGCTTCTTTCGCCATGGGCGTTCGGGCCATCTTTACATAACTCTCGGCGATTTCTTCTCCCGCCCCCTGCATTCCCCGGAGAATTCGCCTATATCGGCGGTTCCATTTGGAAGCATTTCAATGTCCTCGCCTGCCACGCCGGTCCCGGCGCCTCTCGCGCGCCCCGCCGTGCTCCAGCCCGGCTCCGGTTTTATCGCCACCTTCCAGGCGCTCTGGCCCTATCTCTGGCCGCCGGAGCGGGCCGATCTGCGCCAGCGCGTCGTCGCCGCCTTCGTGCTGCTGGTGATCGGTCGCCTCGTGCTGATGGGCGTACCTTTCGCGTTCAAATGGGCGACCGACGCGCTCGCCAACAACCCGACGACGCTGTCGAACTGGCTGCCCTGGCTGGTCGGGGCGCCGCTGGCGCTGACGGTGATCTACGGTTTCGCCCGCGTCGGCTCGGCCGCTTTCGTGCAGTTGCGCGATGCGATCTTCGCGCCGGTCTTCATGCATGCGGTGAGGACGCTGGCGCTGCAGACCTTCGGCCATCTCCACCATCTCTCCCTGCGCTTCCATCTGGAGCGCAAGACCGGCGGGCTCACCCGCGTGCTCGAGCGCGGCCGCAACGGCATCGAGGAGATGGTCCGCCTCGGCCTCAACCAGCTCGTGCCGGTGATCATCGAGGTCACGCTGATCATCAGCGTGCTGCTCTGGCTGTTCGACTGGCGCTATGTCGTCGTGCTGGTCGTGATGGTGGTCGGCTACATGGCCTACACCATCAAGGCCACCGAATGGCGCATCGCCATCCGGGCCCAGATGAACGAGTCCGACACCGACGCCAACGCCAAGGCGATCGACTCGCTGCTCAACTACGAGACCGTGAAGTATTTCGGCGCCGAGGCGCGCGAGACTGCCCGCTACGACGTCTCGATGGCGCGCTATGAGCGCAATTCGATCAAGGCCTACACCTCGCTCGCCTGGCTCAATTTCGGCCAGGCCGCGATCTTTGCGGCAGGCCTCACCATCTCGATGGTGATGTGCGTGCGCGGCTTCCAGGCCGGCACCAACACGGTCGGCGATTTCGTGCTGATCAACGCCATGCTGATCCAGCTCTACATTCCCCTGAACTTCATGGGCACCGTCTACCGCGAGATCAAGCAGGCGACGCTCGACATCGAGCAGATGTTCCAGCTGATCGGCCGCGATCCCGAGATCCAGGACAAGCCGGGCGCTCCCGCGCTCGACGTTCGCGCCGGCACCGTCACCTTCGAGGACGTCCACTTCGCCTATGTGCCGGAGCGGCCGATCCTGCGCGGCATCTCCTTCGAGGTGCCGGCTGGCAGGACCATCGCGATCGTCGGCCCGTCGGGCGCCGGCAAGTCGACGATCTCGCGCCTGCTCTTCCGCTTCTATGAGCCGCAAGCCGGGCGCATCCTGATCGACGGTCAGGACATTGCCGAAATCCAGCAGGTCTCGCTGCGCTCGGCGATCGGCATGGTCCCGCAGGACACGGTGCTGTTCAATGACACCATCGAATACAATCTGCGCTATGGCCGGCCGCAGGCGACGCAAGCCGAGATCGAGGAGGCCGCGCGGCTCGCCCAGATCGATCGCTTCATCAAGTCGCTGCCGGAAGGCTACCAGACCTCGGTCGGCGAGCGCGGCCTCAAGCTCTCCGGCGGCGAGAAGCAGCGCGTTGCCATCGCCCGCACCATCCTGAAGGGGCCGCCGGTGCTGGTGCTCGACGAGGCGACCTCGGCGCTCGATTCCTTCACCGAGAAGGAGATCCAGGACGCGCTCGACCGGGTCAGCGAAGGCCGCACCACGCTGGTGATCGCGCACCGGCTCTCGACCGTGGTCAACGCCGACGAGATCATCGTCCTCGACAAGGGCCTGATCGTCGAGCGCGGCCACCACCGCGAATTGCTCGCGGCCGACGGCGTCTACGCCGCGCTCTGGAACCGCCAGCGCCAGGTCGACGAGGCCAAGGCGACGCTGCAGCGCGCGACCGCGGAAGAGGGCGAGAGTGTCAGGGTCAGCCTGACGCAGTGACGCAATCGCTCCGCGCCGGTTGTGGACGAACGATCAAGCGACAGGCTAAAGCCGATGATATGCACGGGGCTCACGGGAGGAGCCGGGGCATGTCGCTTGCCGACAAGGCGCTTTGGGTGATCGAGCGTAATTCGGGCCGCGAACTGACGCTCGGCTCGATCGCGACAGCCTGCAACGTCTCACGTTCGCATCTGGCCAACGCCTTCGGAACCGCCAGCGGCTGGCCGGTGATGGCCTATCTCAGGGCGCGGCGACTGAGCGAAGCCGCCAAGCGCCTCGCCGCCGGCGCACCCGATATCCTCTCGGTCGCGCTCGAATTCGGCTACGGCTCGCACGAAGCCTTCACGCGGGCCTTTCGCGACCAGTTCGGAGCCACGCCGGAAGAGGTGCGCAATAGTGGCAGCGTGGGCCGGCTCGAACTCGTCGCGCCTCTGCGGCTGACCAACGGGCGGGCGCAGGCGCCGATCCCGACCCTGCGGGAGCTGCGTCGGCTGCGCCTCGTCGGCCTGTCTGCGCCGTGCTCATATGAATCGGCGATCGGGATACCGGCGCAATGGCAGTCGTTCATGTGCGACCATTACCCCGACATCCCCGACAAGGCCCCAGGCATACCGATCGGCGTCTGCCGCGCGCCTGATGAGGACGGCTGCTTCGAATATATGTGCGCCGCCGAGGTCCGCTTGGTCTCCTCGCCCCGCAAGCCGCTCGCCGCGCTGGACGTCGAACCGGGGACCTGCGCGGTCTTCGACCATCGCGACCATGTCTCGACGATCTACGACACCTATACGGCGATCTGGAACGAGGCGCTGCCTGCCGCAGGCCTCAACGCCGCGAACGGCCCCGTCCTCGAATTCCACAACGAAGCCTTCGACCCGGGTACCGGGCTTGGCGGATTGACGATCTGGATCCCATTGGAGCGCAATGGGAACGGGAGTGCGACATGACAGCATCGGACACGCCCAAGGAGGGTGGAGCGGCGAGCCGCTCGGCCTCCAACACATCGACCCTCGTCGGCTATGAAGGCTGCGCTGACGACTATGCGGAAACGACTGCGCCCAAGCCGGAGGCGGGCGATCAGCCGGCGCTGGTCGAGCTGCTGAAGGCTGTCCCGCCCGGAAGCAATCTGCTCGAAATCGGCTCCGGCCCCGGCTGGGATGCCGACTGGCTGGAAGAACGGGGGCTCACCGTCAGACGCACCGACGGGGCGGACTCGTTCGTGCATTTCCAGGCCTCGCGCGGCCGCCACGCCGAATACCTCGACGTGATCAGCGATCCACTCGGCGGCCCTTATGACGGGGTCGTGGCGCTCCACGTGCTCCAGCATGTCGAGCGCGAGCTCCTGCCCTCGGTCTTCGCCAGGATCGCAGAGGTGATCCGCGATGGCGGAGTCTTCCTGCTCGCGCTTCGGGAGGGGGAGGGCGAGAGCGTCGAAATCGGCTCGACCGGGAGCGAGTATTACGTCGCCCTGTGGCCGCGCTCCGAGATCATCGCCGCACTGGCCGCGCTCGGCCTCGGCTTGCTCTGGTCGCACTCCTTCGACGGTCGTGAGGGCCGCTGGCTGACTGCGTTATTCAGGAAGGACATGTCGGAATGAGCCGGAAAGCCTTGCTGCTCTTCCTCGCCCTCGGCGTGATCTGGGGCGTGCCCTATCTGCTGATCAAGGTCGCACTCGTCGATTATCACCCGATCATCGTCGCCTTCGGCCGCGCCGCCATCGGGGCGCTGGTACTGTTGCCGTTCGCCTTGCGCGGCAATGGCATCATGGCCGGTTTCCGCAGGCCGGGCTGGCTGCTCCTGTTCACGCTCGCCGAGATCAGCGGGCCCTGGTTCCTGATCGGTTTTGCCGAAACCCGGGTCACCAGCTCCCTCGCCGGCCTCATCATCGCGCTGACGCCGATCATCGCCGCGATCCTCGGCGTCATGCTCTCGCGTGAGCGGCTCGGGGCAGGCCGGCTCGTCGGCCTCGCGCTCGGCCTTGCCGGCGTCGTCGCGCTGCTCGGCTTCGACGAGAAGCCAGTCGAGCTCTGGCCGGCACTGGCCTTGGGCGCGAGCGCGCTCGGCTATGCGGTGGGGCCGATCATCGTGGCGCGCAAGCTCGCCGATGCCGATGACGGCGCGGTGGTCGTTGCCTCGCTCATCGTCGCGTCCGTCATCTATCTGCCTTTCATCCCTGCCTATTGGCCGGCGCGTTTCCCGCTGGAAGCATCCCTCGCCGTGATCGCCTTGGCTGTCTTCTGCACGGCCCTGGCCTTCCAATTGCTGTTTGCGCTCATTGCCGAAGTCGGCGCATCGCGCGCGACGGTCATCGCCTATCTCAATCCGGCCGTAGCGGTGTTGCTCGGCGTCGCGGTGCTCGGCGAGCCGTTCTCGCTCGCCTTGCTGGCGGGCTTTGCCCTGATCGTCGCCGGCTCTTATTTCTCCACAGCCCGGCGGCCGGAGCGTTCGGAGAGCGCAGCGCCGGTCATCGAGCCTTCCAGTTGAGAAAGCTTCCACAAAGCCCTCGCCAGAATGGCCCCGGATTTGGCATGATGGCGCACTGCAGCTGAAGCGGGGGGCTTCATCATGTTCGTGCTCGATCCGACCACCTTGGTCGGCTTCCACACCTGGCTCAGCATCATCGCCATCGTCGCCGGCATCCCGATGACGGCCGCGCTGCTGAAAGGCCATCTCAGCCAGCGCTGGAATGGCGTCTACCTGTCGACATCGGCCGCGACCGACATCACCGGTTACGTCTTTCCGTTCAGCGGCGTGCTGCCGTCGCATATCGTCGGGGCGATCTCGCTCGTGCTGCTGGCGATCGCAGCGGTGGCCCTTTACGGCAAGGGGCTGCAGGGAGCCTGGCGCCGAACCTACGCGATCACGGCGGTGCTCTCGTTCTACCTTTTGATCTTCGTGCTGATCGCGCAGCTCTTCCTCAAGGTGACGGTGCTGCACAATATGGCCCCGACGCAGAGCGAGCCGCCTTTCGCCATTGCCCAGGGCATCGTGCTCGCGATCTTCCTCGCCTTGACGGTGCTGGCGACGCGGCGCTTCGGCAACGGGGTCGCACCGCTACGCTCGGCTTGAATCAAAAAAGGGGCGGCCCGAAGGCCGCCCAGTTCTCGCCATGTCGTTCTTTGACGGGTGTCAGCTGCGGTCGACGTCGACGATCTCGCCGCGCGCGTTGATTTCGACGCGCAATTCGTCGCCGCGCCTGTCGGAGCCGTCGATCACCCAGACATTGCCGCTCCAGCGCGCCTGGTCGATCTCGGAGACGCCATTGCGGCGCGCGATCCTGATCGCCTCGCGCTGCGAGATCATTTCGTAGCGCGCGCCGTCATATCCACCGCGGTCATAGCCTCGGCGGACATCGTCCGGCTTGTAGGTGCCGCCGCGATAGGGCGCATTGTCCCAATTTGTCGGCCCGCGCTCATCCTTCGGAATGCTGTTCTCCGGTCGCAGGTCGACGCCCTGCGCCATAGCCGCGACCGACGACAGCGCAAGCGCGCCAGCAACCAGTCCAATCTTCAGAGGTTTCATCCTCATCCTCCAGGGTTGATGATGTGTCCTGAGGATTCAACGGCCCTGGGAGCCAGGCGTTCCAAAGTCTTTCGTGACCATTCTGCGGCAAATATTTAACGCGGCCAGCGCCTCAGGGCGGGTCGTCTCAAAAATGGGGCGGGCAGTTTCGCAGGCACCTGAAAGGCGCGCCGAATCCGCGCCCTTGCGGTCCGGCGATTTCTCGGCAAGCTCAACCGCAACGGGAATCCGGCGGCTGGGAGGGCACATGGCGCTTGAGGCGGACGTCGTCATCGTCGGCGCTGGCCTTGCCGGCCTCGTCGCCGCCGCGGAGTTGGCCGATGCCGGCCGCAAGGTGATCGTCGTCGAGCAGGAGCCACGCGCTTCGCTTGGCGGCCAGGCGCACTGGTCCTTCGGCGGACTCTTCCTGATCGACTCGCCCGAGCAGCGCCGCCTGCGGATCAGGGATTCGCTCGCGCTCGCCCGGCAGGACTGGTTCGGCTCGGCCGGCTTCGATCGCGACGAGGACCATTGGCCGAGGCAGTGGGCCGACGCCTATCTCGATTTCGCTGCGGGCGAAAAGCGCAGCTGGCTGCACCGGCAGGGCATGCGCTGGTTTCCCGTCGTCGGCTGGGCCGAGCGCGGCGGCTATCTCGCCACCGGCCATGGCAACTCGGTGCCGCGCTTCCATGTCACCTGGGGCACGGGTCCTGGCGTGCTCGAACCGTTCCTGCGCCGAGTTGCGGAGGCTGAGGCGAAGGGGCTGATCGAATTGCGCTTCCGCCATCGCGTCACCGCGCTGACCCGCAGCGGCGGCGCGGTCGACGGCGTCGAGGGCGAGGTGCTGGAGAACAGTGCGGTCGAGCGCGGGCAGGCGAGCTCGCGCGCCGTGACCGGCAGCTTCGCCATCAAGGCTCAAGGTGTGATCGTCGCCTCCGGCGGCATCGGCGGCAATCATGAGCTCGTTCGTCGCAACTGGCCGCAGCGCCTCGGCGAGCCGCCCAGGCACATGCTGTCCGGCGTGCCAGCGCATGTCGACGGCGCCATGCTCGGCGTTGCCGAGGCGGCCGGCGGCCGGCTGATCAATGGCGACCGGATGTGGCACTATGTCGAGGGCATCGCCAACTGGGCGCCGATCTGGCCGGCGCATGCGATCCGCATCCTGCCCGGCCCGTCCTCGCTCTGGTTCGATGCCCGCGGCAACCGCCTGCCGGTGCCGCTCTTCCCCGGCTTCGACACGCTCGGCACGCTGGAATACCTGCGCAAGACCGGTTTCGACCATTCCTGGTTCGTCACCAGCCGCAGCATCGTCGCCAAGGAGTTTGCGCTCTCAGGCTCGGAACAGAACCCCGACCTCACCGGCAAGAGCTGGCGCCAGGTCATCCAGCGCGCCCGCGCCGGTATGCCGGCGCCGGTCCAGGCCTTCCTCGACAAGGGCGAGGACTTCATCGTCGAGACCGATGTCTCGCGCCTGGTCGCCCGCATGAACGCGCTCGGCGGTGCCGGTTTAATCGACGAGGCGCACTTGCGGGCGCAGATCGAGGCGCGCGATCGCGATGCCGACAACCCCTATGGCAAGGACCTGCAGGTCACCGCGTTGCGCGGCGCTCGCGCCTATATCGGCGACCGGCTGATCCGCACCGCCAAGCCGCATCGCATCCTCGACCCAAAGCATGGCCCGCTCGTCGCGGTCAGGCTCAACATCCTGACGCGCAAATCGCTGGGCGGGCTGATGACCGATCTCTCGGCGCGCATGCTGGGGGATGGCGGCGAGCCGGTGCCCGGGCTCTATGCGGTCGGCGAAGCTGCCGGCTTCGGTGGCGGCGGCCTGCATGGCTATCGCGCGCTGGAGGGCACCTTCCTCGGCGGCTGCATCTTCTCGGGACGCGTCGCGGGCAGGGCGGCGGCGAAGGCGGTGGGGTAAGGGCTCCTTCTCCCCCGAGGGACTCCGCTGCGAAACCCGACGAGGCGCGGGCAACCCCTCTCCCTTGTGGGGAGGGGAAGGGGTGGGGGGCGAAAAATCGAGAGGATTCGCGAGGAATCGGTCGATCCGCTTCTATGATCCGCCGCTCACCCGGTCGTCCGCCCCCCATCCCCAGCCCTTCCCCACGAGGGGGAAGGGAGGAGCCAGGGCGATCCGCCTTTCGCAGAGGAGTCCGCAAGGGGATTAAGAAGATCCCGCACCAAAAGCCCCGCCGGCTCTCGCCGCGAGGGTCTGAAGGCAAGCGCAAGCCCAAGGGGTGCGCGGGGTCCGGGTGCGGCCGCTTTCCGCCGCTGTGCCGAATGTCGATGTCGAGATGTCGAAGCGGCTTGAACACGCCGCTCCCGAACCCCGCACGCGGTTCTCTCAAGGTGCCTCGCCGCGCCTTCAGGTCCGGCAGGACCCGGCTTCGCCCGGACGAGACCCCTCCGCCATTCCAGCCCGCGACGGCTGTTCAAAGCGGACACCGCTCTCCCGCCCGGCCGCACGACGCCTCGCGACAGCCCCCTTGGTCGGACAGGACGGGGAGGAGAATACGCCAGGTTTCGGAGGCGGGGATTGATTGTCGCGCTATCCCCGCGCCTCTTTCGCAAAAGTCCGCAAAAGCCTAAACAGCTTCGCCGTCATGCGGCCTCAACCCGGCCGTGAAGGCGAAGCCAGATGCGCGCGCCGCGCCAACAAGAGCAACAGGACTAACGCCCATGTCTCTCGTCGACTCCGTCCGCCGGACGATCGTGCCGATCCACAAGGAAGGCTATGTCTTCATCGCCATCGGCGTGGTGGCGACGCTCGTGCTCGGCCAGCTCTGGGCGCCCTTCGGCTGGATCGGCACGCTGATCACGCTGTGGATCTGCTATTTCTTCCGCGATCCCGTCCGCATCGTGCCGCAGCGCGAGGGGCTGGTGATCTCGCCGGCCGATGGCCGCATCAGCCAGATCGCCACCGCCGTGCCGCCGCCGGAGCTGGAACTGCCGGCCGAGCCAATGACGCGCATCTCGGTGTTCATGAACGTCTTCGACTGCCATGTGAACCGCAGCCCAGTCGCCGGCCGCCTCCTCAAGATGGCCTATACGCCAGGCCTCTTCCTCAATGCCGAGCTCGACAAGGCGAGCGAGGACAATGAGCGCAATGCGCTGGCGATCGAGACGCCGGCCGGCACCATCGCCGTCGTCCAGATCGCCGGGCTGATCGCGCGCCGCATCGTGCCCTTCGTGAAGGAGGGCGATCCGCTCGGGCAGGGCGAGCGCTTCGGCCTGATCCGCTTCGGCTCGCGCGTCGACGTCTACCTGCCGCAGGGCGTTACGCCGCTGGTCGGCGAGGGCCAGACCGCAATCGCCGGCGAGACCGTGCTGGCGGACTTTTCGGGGAACGACATCGCCCGGGCGTTCCGGGGGATTTGACCTTCCCCTTCTCCCCTTGCGGGAGAAGGTGGCTCGGCGAAGCCGAGACGGATGAGGGGTCACTCAGCCGTTTTCGGTTTGTGTTCTGGCAGGCCAAGGCCGGCAAGCGTCGCACGACCCCTCACCCCAGCCCTCTCCCGCAGGGCGAGAGGGGGCAGGTCGGCGCTCACACGCTAGCCTCCCGCCTGAAAACCGCGTATTCCGGCGCTCATGAGCGATCTCTTTCCCCCTTTCGAGCCCGAGCGCGTCGAATCGAAGCGCACCCGCTTCAAGGCGATCCCGTTCCGGCTGATCGCGCCCAATGTCGTGACGCTGATCGCCCTTTGCCTCGGCCTGACCGCAATGCGGCTGGCGGTCGACGGCAAGTTCGAATCGGCGACGATCTGCATCCTCGTCGCGGCCCTGCTCGATGGCATCGACGGGCGCCTCGCGCGCCTGCTCAAGGGTACCTCGCGTTTCGGCGCCGAGCTCGATTCGCTCTCGGATTTCGTCTGCTTCGGCGTCGCCACCGGTTTCGTGCTCTGGACCTTCGTCCTGCACGATCTGCGCTCCTTCGGCTGGATCATCGTGCTGACGCTGGCCTGCGCCATGGCGCTCAGGCTGGCGCGCTTCAATGTGATGATCGACGATCCGAACCGGCCGGAATGGCAGAAGAACTTCTTCGTCGGCATGCCGGCGCCGGCCGGCGCGATCACCGCCATGCTGCCGTTCTACCTGGAGTTCGTCGGCGTGCCGGTGAGGGAGTATGGCGCTCCCTTCGTCGGCCTCTATATCCTGTTCATCGCCTTCCTGACGATCTCGCGCATCCCCTGCTATGCCGGCAAGACGCTCGGCACCCGCGTTCCGCGCGACCAGGTGCTGCCGATCTTCGTCGCCGTCGTCGTCGTCGCCGGCCTGCTCTTCGCCTATCCGTTCGAGATACTGGCGCTGGTCGTCGTCGCCTATCTCGGGCTGATCCCGGTCAGCGTCGCGCGTTACCGCAGGCTGGAGCGCGAGCATGCGGCGGCCATGCCCGCCGGCGCCGCGGCTGCCGAGCCGGCTTCCACGGCCCAAGAGGTTCCGCCGCAGGCGTGATCGGCCTGAATGTCTTATGCGTTCTTGTGAGGAATTGTGAGGCGAGCTATATTGTCGGCATGAAATCCGACAATATGCGTCCCTTGACCATCTCGCTCTCGCCCCAGCAACTCGCGCGCCTGAGCAAGGCGGTCGAGAGCGGCGCCTATGCCTCGAATAGCGAGGTCCTTCGCGATGCGCTGCGACTCTGGGAGCAGCGCGAGGAGTTGCGGGAACTGGAGCTCGCCCGGCTGAAGCAGGCTTATGAGGAAGGGCTGGCGAGCGGCGAGCCGGTCGATGGCGAGTTGGTCTTTGCCCGCATCCGCGACCGGCTTTTCGGCAGCAAGGCAGGCTGATACCGATGAGCTTCCGTATCCTGCCTCGTGCCGAAGCGGATATCGAAGCCATCGCGAACTACATCAATGCCGATAGTCCGCTTGCGGCCCGCAAATGGCTCGACGAACTCTACGAGCACTTCCACAGGTTAGGCAATATGCCGGGAATTGGGGTGCTCCGGCCCGAAATCAGCCTGCGTTTACGCCTGTCGCCATTCGGTAGCTATCTCATCCTCTATCATGAGCACGCGCGTAGCATCGACGTCATCCGTGTCGTGCACGGCAGGCGCGATCCTGAAACCTGGCTGAGTAGCTGAGCCGCGGCCGCGTTATCGCGACCGCTTCGACAGCCGGCTGGCATTGGCGCGGGTGCGCCGCGAGAACGGCTCCAGCGTGCTATGGACGGCCTTGGCCGTCGCTTCGCCGAGCCCGTTCGGCGTCAGCGGGTTGAACGCCATGCTCCACCAGAACAATGTCGCGGCATGGCCGATGGCGAAGCTGCTCTCGGCCATGGCGGCGGCCTTCTCGACCACCGCCTTGCTGGCCTCGCGCTGGCCTCTGGCGTCGCCGAGGGCGCCCTTGGCCAGGATCGGCATCCGCATGGCGATGGTGAGCCCGGCATCGACCTGCATCGCGACCATCTGGGCGAGGACGCTTTGCGCGTCCGCCGCCAGTGCGACGGTCGAGGCAGATCCAGTTCGTGACGCCATGGCGAAAGCTCTCCGGTGACGAGAAGGGGGCCGCGTGGGCCGAGCCTCGCGGGTCGCCGCCACGCCCGCCCATCTGATGTGGCAAGCTAAACGAGTTAGTGCAATCCGGAACCATGCATGGCGACGCTCAAATTCTACGCATTGCACAGGAGATGCAGCCACCCCATGCGCGAGCGGCAAGGCGGCCGAGTGGCCAGCCCCCGAGGAGAGGGCTTGGGATATTCCGCAACTGGCTCTAAAGCCTTGCGGGAAACCGTCCGGGACGCGCAGCGAGCCGACACTTGAATCTCTTCAGCTCCCAGAAACCGCCGGGCTGGCGGCCGAAGCTGGTCCTGGCCTCGGCCTCGCCGCGCCGCCTTGCCTTGCTCGAACAGGCCGGCCTCAAGCCCGACGCGCTGCTGCCGTCGGATCTCGACGAGAGCCCGCTCAAAAGCGAGCGCCCGCGCGATCTCGCCCGTCGGCTCGCCCACGCGAAGGCGCAGGCCGGGCTTGCCGGGCTGAAGGGCCGGCCCGATCTCGAAGGCGCCTATATCCTCGCCGCCGACACCGTCGTCGCGGTCGGCCGGCGCATCCTGCCCAAAGCCGAGATCGTCGACGAGGCGGCCGCGTGCCTCCGCCTGCTCTCAGGCCGGGCGCACCGCGTCTATACCGGCGTCGCGCTGGCGACGCCGTCGGGCACGATCCGCGAGCGCATCGTCGAGACGCGCCTGCGCTTCAAGCGGCTCTCCAACGACGACATCGAGAACTATCTCGCCTCGGGCGAATGGCGCGGCAAGGCCGGCGCCTACGCGATCCAGGGCATCGCCGGCTCCTTCGTCGTCAAGCTCGTCGGCTCCTATACCGGCGTGGTCGGCCTGCCGCTCTACGAGACGGTCAACCTGCTCGGCGGCGAGGGTTTCCCGATCCGCCTCGGCTGGCTGAATGTCGGCTGAGCGGACGTAAAGCCGGACGATCATGATCCTGATCTGGCTCTCGCCGCTCATCCTTTTCCTCGGGCTGATCCTGTCCGGACGCTCGGCGCTGACCGCCGGCGCGCTCGGCACGATCTGCGCCGCGCTCGTCGCCTATGTCGCTGGCCCCAACCATCCGGATGCGGCGGCGATCATCAGGCATTTCGCCGCCGGCGCCTGGATCGGGCTGCCGGCGACGCTTGTCATTATCGCCGGGCTCGCCTTCTCGCTCAGCCTCGAGCGGGCGCAGGCCGATGCCGACCCGGCTCGCCCCGAGCATGGCGCGCTCGCCGAGGCCTGCCTGCTGCGCGGGCCGTTCCTGGAAACCGCGACCGGCTTCGGCGTCGGCTATGTCGTCGCGGTATCGGGCGCCTGCCGGCTCGGCGTCGACAAGGCACCGGCGCTGGCGCTCGCCACTTTCAGCCAGATCCTGGTGCCCTGGGGCGCGCTCGGCATCGGCACCAGGATCAGCGCCGACATCGCCGGCGTCTCGCTGACGGCGTTGATCTGGCGGATCGCGCTGGTGACGGCGCTGCTCTGCGCGGCGCTGCTGCCGCTGTTCTGGCGCCTGTCGCGGCAGGCCGGCCTGTCGCCCGCGCTTGCCGACCGCGCCGAATGGGCTGGGCTCATCGCGCTGCTGATGGCCCTGCTGGTTGCCGCCAATCTCACTCTGCCGCTGGAGCTCGCCGCTATCGCGGCGCTGGCGCCAGTGATGCTGCTGCGCTTCCTGCGGGTCAGGGGCTGGGCCGGGCTCGACCGGGCGCTCCTGACCCGCCTCGCGCCCTATATCGCCCTCGTCGTCGCGCTGGCGCTGATGCGGCTGGTGCCGGTGATCCATGACCGGCTGGAGACCCCGTCCTTCAAGCCCTTCGCCGACGCCTCCGCCTTCGCCCCGCTGCTCTCGCCGGCTTTGCCGCTCATCGCCATCGCGCTCGTCGTCGCCATCAGCCGGGGCGGGGCACGGCAGGCGACGGCATTGCTGAAACTGACGCTGCAGCGCTCGGGGCGCGCGGCCCTGCTGACCTTCCTGCTCGTCGGCATGGCCTGGATCATGGTCGGCTCCGGCCTTGCCGGTGGCATCGGGCTCGCCGTCAGCAGCGTGCTCGGCTCCTGGTCGGCAGGGATCGTGCCGGTGGCGGGTGCGCTCGGCGGCTATCTCACCGGCTCGAATACCGGCGCCGGCGCCGTCTCGATGCCGCTTGCGACCGCGCTCGTCCCGGCCGGCGAGGCGCGGCTCGCGGTGATCGCCGCGGCGGTCGTCGCCGGCAGCCTGCTGACCGCGGTCAGCCCGGTCCGCGTCACCATGGGCCAGGTCCTGATCAAGGCGACCACGGCCGAGACCGGGCAGGCGATGCGCTCGCTCTGGCCCTGGTTCGCGCTGGTCGCAGGGTTCACGGTCGCCATCGCGCTCATGGCCGCACAGCTCGCCTGAGGCCGGGCGCCGGGGCGCATGCCGGCTTGCACGCCGCGCGCTTGCCCCCGCTGCCGCGAGTGCCGATGCTGTCGCGATCAGGAGGCGCCGGCATCAGATGGCGCGCAGGGCAGGGAACGTTGGAATGGCTGGACGTCTTCAAGGCAAGGTCGCGATCGTCGCGGGCGCGGGCTCGATCGGCCCGGGCTGGGGCAATGGCAAGGCGACCGCGACCGTGTTCGCCCGCGAAGGCGCCAAGGTCGTCTGCGCCGACCGCAATCTCGAAGCCGCTGAAGAGACCGCGAGCATCATCAAGGGCGAGGGCGGCGAGGCCTTCGCGATCCGCACCGATGTCACCAGCCAGGACGATCTCGGCGCGCTCGTCGAGGCGACGCTCAAGGCTTACGGCCGCATCGACGTGCTCGACAACAATGTCGGCATCGCCGAGGTCGGCAGCGTCGTCGACCTGCCGCTCGAAACCTGGGAGCGCGTCTTCAAGGTCAACCTGACCGGCTGCTTCCTGGCGATGAAGCATGTCATCCCGGTGATGCAGCGTCAGTTTGCCGAGAGCGGGCAGGGCGGCTCGATCATCAACATCTCCTCGATCGCCTCGATCCGCCACACCGGCGTGCCCTATGCCAGCTATGGCGCCAGCAAGGCGGCGATGAACCAGCTCACCCGCACCACCGCGGCGCAGTACGCACCCGAGAAGATCCGCGTGAACGCGGTGCTGCCGGGGCTGATGAAGACGCCGATGGTCGAGCACTCGGCCGGGCTCGCCCAGTCCTATGGCAAGGGCGATGTCGCGGCGATGTGGGCGGCGCGCGACCGGCAGGTTCCGATGGGCCATATGGGCGAGGCCTGGGACGTCGCCTGGGCGGCGCTCTTCCTCGCCAGCGACGAAGCGCGCTATGTCACCGGCATCGAGCTTCCAGTCGATGGCGGAGTGACCTTGCAATATGGCGCCTGAACAACCCGAGAATCCTGCCCCGCTTTCGCGGCCCTGCCCGATCTGCGGCAAGCCGGCCGTGCAACGCTTCAAGCCGTTCTGCTCGGGCCGCTGTTCCGACATCGACCTCGGCCGCTGGCTCAAGGGCAATTACGTGATTCCGGGCGAACCGGTGGAAGAGGCCGAGGACGTGCCGATGCGGCGGGGCGAGGACGACTAATGGAAAGGCCCGGCGCTTCCCTCGCGGGAGGACGCCGGGCCGTTCACTGACCGCCGCGCGACGGGTCAGGTACTTTCCGTTGGGCTCATCGCCCTAAAATTCCGCCTGCCGCGCGATCGAGCCACCGGTACATCCGCGGCTTGCTCCAGATCGGCGGTAGGCATGGCGCCGTCACCCGCGCCGCCGCATCAACCCGGCCGCAGCGCTTTGGTTCCAGGGTTTGTTCACGCCAGTAAGGCGGCCGCGCCAGCGGCCTGCCGGATCGGCGGCGCCATCCGCTTTGGCACAGCAAAACGGCCGTGCGGGCCGCGGTTTTGACGCCTGTGCAGGCCCGGACGAAAATTTCACACGGGCCGGATCGTTTGTCGGCTGGACAGCCCGTGCCCGCCGCTCTATATCGCCTCCCACCAACCGAAGCGCAGCGCGCTTCGCGGGACGCCCAGGTAGCTCAGTTGGTAGAGCATGCGACTGAAAATCGCAGTGTCGCTGGTTCGATTCCAGCCCTGGGCACCATCGCTCTTCTGGCGCTGACCAGATCGCAGATTGCGCAAAATAACTTTCTTAAAGTGATACGCAACGATGGCGTATCGGTAATTACATTTTGCCGCTCAGTTACTCTTTTGTCTTCGGTAAGGTGGCTCTCAGCGCCCAATTTAATGTGCTATATGGTTCGAGATTGCTTGAGGTGTCTTAAATAAGTTGATCTTGAATTATTGCTTTCTTTCCAAATTCAAACTGCCAGTGACTCCGCTCCCATTATCTATAGGAGTGTTCAAACTGTGAATAACTGAAGTGGGGCCATTTCTTTCGGTATTAATAGGATAAGCTTCATTTTGTGGGATTGCGATCGGGGAGTTGGCAATGGCGGTCACATCAGGCTTCTACGCAGCATTGATAACTGGAGCGGACAGCGAGGGGCTGGTGATGTTCGTTGCCCATGACGGCAAGATCACTGGCGTTGACCCCAGCAAAGTTCTGTTTGATGGCACATATCATATTGATGAGAATGGCGGCCTTGTCGGTAAAGTTATGGTTAAAGCCCCGCCAAATGGAACGCTAGTTCAGGGAGTTTCAACAGGCCCTCACGGAATTTCGTACGAGACAAGCTTTACAATACCGGATGATTTCGAGGAACGAGAATTTGTCCGCATTACCACTCCATTAGGGCCGGTCAATGCAAAATTTTTGAAGTTGCGAGAGCTGTAATGTTTCAGGAAGCTTTTTTGGGGATCCTCAAACCAGAAATAATCGCGGCTTTCCTGTCTTTTCTGGCGACCGTATCTGCTGCAGTAGCCGCTTATCGCGCTCCGATTGCAGCTGCTGAATATGCCGAAACACTTCGCCGTAAATCGGCTGATGACGACAATCGCCGCAGGATTAAGTTAAATGTCTTTGGTCAAATCATGCAAGAGCGTGCTGATATAAGTCAGCGCGATTGCGTGGTCGCGCTCAATTTGATCGATGTAGCTTTCTATGATGCTCCGGATGTACGAGAAGCATGGGCTGAGCTATACCAATCACTAGATAGTGCTCGAC
Source organism: Alloboseaceae bacterium BT-24-1 (assembly GCA_025846845.1). Lineage (GTDB taxonomy): Bacteria > Pseudomonadota > Alphaproteobacteria > Rhizobiales > Beijerinckiaceae > Allobosea. Next base: position 4,837 of record JAOYTL010000032.1, on the reverse strand, counting down.
AAGTTCCCGGCCACGTTAGGGATGAGCGACTGCGAAAGCTCTTGCGAGCAATGGCTGCCGACCTAGGACTCGCTGACAATCTTAGGCTGGATGACTTCGGCCGGGTCTATTTCCCAAATACGGTTGCTGAAGAGAACGAGGTGAGGCGGCTTGAGCGGCAGGCGACAATGAAGAGGCTTTCGGCGCAATCTGCGCCCGCACAGGCTCAGGCCTCGCCCGCAGAAACCGTGTCCAACTCTCAGACGCCGGGTTGGCCGCCTAGGCCAGGTTAAAGCAGCGAGCGCTGAAGCCGAGCGAGCGCCGCGCTTTCTTCGGCCGTTAGCCCCGCCCCTTCACCCCAGCCTTCGATCGCGCTCCTCAACGATCCGCTCCACGATCCCCTGATACTCCGCCAGCAGTTCCTGCAACGGCCCGATATCCCGGAACGCCCGCTGGTCCTGCTCTTCATCGCCTTGCTCGTCCCAGACGGCGATCGCTTCGTCGGCGGCGGCGAGGTGATCGGCTGACGGGGAGGGGGGCGGCGTGGCGCCGGCCTCCTCGACAAGTCGCAGGGCGATCTGGTGGCGCAACTCGTCTGCGCGTTGGAGCATCGGCTCGAGCGGGTCGGTGTAGGGCATCTGTCGAATCTTGCTCTGCCAATCCGGGCCGGACAAGCCGCTCGCGTTTTGTCTGGCGAGCGACTGGCGTCGGCCAGTCGCTACTGGATCCTGGCGAGGTCCGGAAGGCTGTACGTCACCGCGCCGTCCCCGACGATTGCGCGGTCCTCGCTGACGCGGAAGCCCATGCGCCTCAGGATGCTCACCTGGGCCCGGATCCTGACACCGCACACCGACAGTCGGGCTACAGCCACGTTGAGATCTACAGCCGCCGGCTCGAGATCACGGAAGCACGTCGCGATAAGCTCATCCTCGCTGGTGTTGGCCATCTCGTTTGTATCAGGAGAGAATCGTCGCGTCGTCATTGCCGGGACGGGTTTATCCTTCTCGTATCGCCACGCCCGGTGATAATTCGCGAACCGGATCGCGCTGGCGAAGAAGAGCGGATCGCCCTGCCAGCGGTAGAGATCGGTCAGCAACACCGAGTGAACATCGATGTAGTTGTCGCCCGGCGCATGCCATCCGAATTCCCGGATCCCGACCAGCGCGCGCACGCTTCCTCTGGAGGATTCCGTAGGCGGAATGCGAACCAGCTCCTTGATATCCGGTCGATATCCCGGCGCATAGATGCGCGGTGCCGCGACGCCGGTGTATTTCACCTCGATTTCAAGCTCGTCGCCTGCCTTGGGAAGGTAGTGCCGAAGCGTCTCGATCGACGCCAGGAAGCGGAATGAGTTACCGCTGCGTGCTGCGCTTGACGTTAGGTCGCAGGATCGTTCGCAAATCGACCAGCGGCTCTGCGGCCCTTCGCCATTTCTGTCCCGTAGCTCGATGTGCTCGACCCTCACCTTGGGATCGAAATGCACCTCCAAATTGAGCGTGTGATAGCGCGGCCTCAGGTCGTAGCGCGTCCAGTAGCCGGTATCGAACTTGTAGAGCATGCGAGCGAGCGATTCCGCTCCGCGCTGGGCTGCCTGCCGGTACCGCTCGTCGCCGGACTGTTCGGCGAGAAGGAAGAGCACGTTCAGGCTGTAGATATGGGCGTTGAGGATGTAGGGCATCAGCCCGGGAGCGCCGGGCCCCTCCTCGAACCAGGTCTCGCCCGCGGCGTCGTTGAGAAGCCCGCCCTGGCCAACCGGGGTGATCAGCGCGTCTCCGGCCTTCTTCGCGGTCTCGAGATACCGGGCCTGTTTCGTGCGACAATGCGCCAGCAGCATGAAATGCAGGTTCACGGCCTGCGAAAACGCCGAGTTCATCGGCGGCAGCAAGAGCTGGTCGTTGGAGTTCTGCTCGTAGTCGTAGAGCCAGGTCAGCGAGCCATTGGGGAGTGGCCGGGCTTGCGCCACGACGTGGTCGGCGAGACGTTGCTGACGCGCGGTGAAATCTTGCTGCTCTTTGCAGAACGTGCCGGGCGACGTCCTGCGGGAGCCGTACGGCGCGTGGTCGTCCGACCCCAGCCCGGTCAACCCCCAGTTCGACGCGTTGACGTAGATCTTGTCGCCGCTTCGATAGGCAAGATGGTCTTCATCCCACTGCGGCTTGTCGCGCCAATACTGAGCCGTAGGCGGATGGGCCGGGGGCTTCCCACGCTCCGAGAGATACAAAATCGAACGCAGAGGAACTGGCCCGATCTCGAAAACGTCCTGCTTCTGAGCGAATGCGCCGGAGGCGGTGGCCAGCAACGCGCTCGCAACCACCAGCGATCGGACGATGGGAATCAAGATTGCTACCTCAGCGTGTGTGCAGCACGGCGAACTACACGTTGATTAAATTATAGGCAAGAGCCTTGGGGCAGGACTTCTGTCCGACTGCCAAGGCGCTCCTCGTCAAGGCGGCTATAGGGTCGTCCGCGCTTCTCCTGCTTGAGATAGGTGCAGGCGGTCCGATCTCAAAGGTGCGCAAGCGCGGTACGAGGGCGACTTCGGAACCTTGTCACCACATTGCTGTTCACGCCCCACGACCAATCGCTGCGGGGGAGAGTGGCATGAACTTCGGGAACATCGGCTTCGACATCTGGGCTGAGATCGATCTGTTGCTGCGCCTGCTGGCCGGGATGGCGGCCGGGATCGTCGTCGGCTGGGAGCGCACCGGCAAGCAGCGCGCCGCCGGCATCCGCACCTTCGGGCTCGTCGGCCTCGGCACCGCCGCCGCGGCGACGATCTTCAGCCAGCCGGATCAGATCGACGCCGCCAGCCGCGTCGTGCAGGGGCTTCTCACCGGCATCGGCTTTCTGGGCGCCGGCGTCATCGTGCTGCGCGAGGGCCACACCACGCCGCAGGGCCTGACCACGGCGGCGGCGATCTGGGTCACCGCGGCGCTCGGCTGCGCCGCCGGGCTCGGCGACCATGCGATCGTGCTCTCGGCGACGGTGCTCGGCCTGGGCCTGCTGATCGTCGATCATTCGATCGAGCGCCGCGCCGGGCGGCCGCGGCAGCCCGGAGAGGGCGGTGGCGGCGAGGAAGCCGGCTGATCCTACCGGATATCGCTGCGCCGGCGGGGTGATTCCGCCAGCGAGAGCCATCCAGTTTTGCCCTGCAAAACCCGGCCGTTAACGCGAACAGTTCATCCGGCGCGCGATGACGCGCCCTGCTGCACCCTGTTGACCGGGTGATTCCAGCCTTGCGCAGGCCGGCTGGAATTGGGCAAACCTGTTACATCGGCCGTCCGACGCTCCCGCCAATTCGCATCACAGAATAGCCTTCTTTCTTAAGCAAACGCCCCCATCCTTCACCTGCCGTTCCCGCGATCTCCCACCGCAAGGCGGACCATGACGATGTGGTTTCGACCATGACGAGGCCTGCCTTCATCGCGACATGGGCCATCGGCGCCGCGCTGCTCGCGGCAAACCTGCCGGGCTCTGCCCGGGCCGACCAGATCGCGGCCAGGACGCGCGGACCGGCGTCGCCGCCGCCGGCATTCGTGAATTTCTGCGCGAAGAACCCGTCGGAATGTCGAAGGTCCGGGGCGCTGACGCGGCAGGTTGTCCTGACTCCGGAGCGCCAGCGCGACCTGCAGGAGGTCAATGCGCGGGTGAACTCCGCCATCTCCGAGATATCCGACCCGCAGCATCATGGCCGCGAGGATGTCTGGAGCATCCCGACCGACGGGCAGGGCGATTGCGAGGATTTCGCGCTTTTGAAGCGCAAGCAGCTGATCGAGCGCGGCTGGCCGTCCTCGGCCCTGTTGATCGCGGTCGTCGGCACGCCGTCCGGCGAGGGCCATGCGGTGCTGATGGCCGCGACCTCCGAGGGGGATCTCGTTCTCGACAACAAGACCTCCCGCCTCCTGCCCTGGACGCAAACCGGGTATATGTTCTTCACGCGCATGTCGCAGGCCAATCCGCGCGCCTGGGAAGCGATCGATGGCGGCACCATCGCCGTGACCGCTGCGACCCGGCGCCAATATCGGCCTTGAGTTGCCTGGTCGCCGTGGATGGCTGTTCCGAGAAGCGGGGGCATGTGAGGACGTGCTCGCTTTGGTTTACGCCGGCTGCCGGTCGAGGCCAGGGTCACCCGGCGTACCGGAGAGCGCGTGATCCGATCAGGCTGGTGCGCAGCCTGATCGGATAGAGGTTGGGCCTCAACGGCTGCTGCCGCTATTGCCGCCACCACCGCCGCCCTGGCCGCCGCCGCCCTGGCCGCCGCCACCGCCGCCGCCTTGGCCGCCGCCCTGACCACCGCCGCCCTGGCCACCACCGCCGCCGCCGCCCTGACCACCGCCGCCTTGGCCGCCGCCGCCACCGCCGCCTTGGCCGCCGCCCTGACCACCGCCGCCCTGGCCACCACCGCCCTGACCGCCGCCACCATGGCCACCGCCACCCTGGCCGCCGCCGCCCTGGCCACCACCGCCCTGACCGCCGCCACCATGGCCACCGCCACCCTGGCCGCCGCCGCCATGGCCACCACCGCCGTGACCACCACCGCCATGACCGCCGCCGCCCTGACCACCGCCGCCATGGCCACCACCGCCGTGGCCACCACCGCCATGGCCGCCGCCACCATGGCCGCCGCCGCCATGACCACCACCGCCATGGCCGCCGCCACCATGGCCGCCGCCGCCGTGACCGCCGCCGCCGTGACCGCCGCCGCCATGGCCACCGCCGCCATGGCCGCCGCCACCGTGACCGCCGCCGCCGTGACCACCGCCACCATGGCCACCACCGCCATGGCCGCCGCCACCGTGACCGCCGCCACCGTGACCGCCGCCGCCGTGACCGCCGCCGCCATGACCGCCGCCGCCGT
>JAOYTL010000031.1 GCA_025846845.1 Alloboseaceae bacterium BT-24-1 | reverse complement strand
GGCTCATCCGCGCTGGTTTTAAGCGTATGCTCTGAAATCGTCATGTGTCGAAGCCCTCAGGCTTCCAACATCGACCGCCAGCTCACCGGCTGAAAGGTGCTCTCAGAGCATCGCTTACGCTGATGCTCACCGTCGTGGCTGCTGTTTCTGACGCTTGACGCCGCAGCTGCGAGCGATGTCGTTCGGGAAGCCGACATCGAATTGGTTTCTGTTATACCCTTGATGAAACGGATTGTACGGTCGATCACGATCGTGCGTTGCTGATCGATAGTGACGATATGATAGCTATCGTCGAGCACAGTGAGATCGACGATCCCGCCGAGATGCTGCATAAGGTATGCGCTGTTCGATAAGCTGCTGACGTCGTCTTCGCGGGCCTGAACAAGCAATGTTGGTGTCTTGATGGTACGAAGCTGCGGTCGCACGACGTCGACCAGGCGCCATAGCTCGCGTAGCGCGAGTGCTGGTGTTCCCAGTAGTCCCGCTTCTGCGCTAGCGCCGGCGATCATATCGCCCGCAACCCGCTGCCGGATTCGGGGGTCTTTGATGCCGTAAGGCTCGCGTTCGATGAACCGGTAACGGCGGCCCAATGGCGTGTTGATGATGAATTTGAGGAGTGGTCGATACCAGGGGATCGACCACCCATCGTACCACAATGTCGGCGCATACAGCAGAAGGCCGCGCAGATGGGCTTGATGACGCGCGGCAAGATGGAGAGCCAAAATGCCTCCCATCGATAGGCCGCCAACAAACACGTCGGTGCATTGTTTTGCCAGCGGCACGAAGGCTGCGTCGACGCTGGTGCACCAATCGGTCCACCGTGTGCCCGCGAGCTCCGCTTCGGTGCCGCAATGGCCGGCCAGTGTACAGCAATGCACCGTATAGCCGGCGGCATGCAAACCGCGCGCTACCAGCTTAAGCTCTACCGGCGTTCCTCCGAGACCGTGGATCAGCAGAACGCCGGTCGGGCCTCCCGCTAGAAAGATATCGGACGCAGATCGAGGCTGCTGGCCGGGAGCTGGCTCGATTGCCGTTGTGGCGTGCTCACAGGCTTTGACACTCATCACGGCAGGACCTCGTCGAAGAGAGCTAGAAGACGGGCGTTTGCGTATGGGTTCAAAGCCCATGCGGCCGTCGTGGGAATGCGACGGCTTCCCAGGTCAAGTGCTGCAAGGGCCATGCGATACGGGTCGCGAAACTTGCTTGGCGAATAGTCGCCGCAGACGTCCATTCCTGCGATGCGAAAACGTCCGGCAAGCATACGAACAAGATCGATGACCTGAGCGACTGTCATGTCGCCCTGATCCCAGTTGGTAACCGCCTCGTCAGTTGACAGAACATCCTTATCGAGCGTGATCCAGATATCGCGGGTGTCGATGCGTGTTGGGAGATCATTCAAGAACCCGGGCCAGTCCGCGCCGCCGACATTGCGCCACACGAGCTTCCCGTCGCGCTGTGGCGAGCCTGGCGCGCCGCTGTACCTGCCGATCACCCGGGACGGGCGATGGCGCCAGGGGTAGACCTCAAGGCGGCCACTGGCGATGGCCGAAAGATTGGCGGCTTTGAGTTCCGGCCAACTCAGATCATGACTGCAGGGGCCGATCGTGATGACCTTGGTAACAGTTGCAAGTTCGAGCGCACGATTGACCCAAGCCCCACAATTGAAGGTGCGCGGAAACATCGTCCAATCGGGATGATTATCAAGATGGACGACGGTGACAGGCCGGTCCAGACGCATGAGGAGCGCTGCGGTCAGGTGATGAAAATCCCCCGAGCCGTAGAAGGTTACTTCGGGCCCTGTTCCAGGAGGCAAACCTGCGGCTTGCACGCGCGACAGAAAACCCCACATCGCGCGACCGGACGCCACCAGCCGAAGCGAGGGCGCCAGGTCGCGCAGGTCGATGCACAGAGCGCGACCGTCATCGACACGCTCCGCCAAAGGCGGCTGCGCGACCATGCTGCGATCAAGATCAATCACGCGAAGCCGCATCACCGCTACCGCGTGACCTTGAGCAGCAGGCAGTCGAGCAGCTCGAGCGCCAGATCGATCTCCTCTTTGCTGATCAGCAGGGAGGGCGCCAAGGTCACGACATTCTTGTGGTAGCCACCAATATCGAGGACGAGGCCGTGCCGTCTGCCGTGGACCTCAAGCTCGCCGGCGAGAGCTTCGTCAACCATGCGGTCGACCCGTTCCTTGTCAGGCGTGAAGCCATCCTCTCGGCAAATCTCCATGCGCAGCGCCAGGCCCAACCCATCGACGTCACCGACGATCTTGTGGCGGCACTGAAGGTCCTTCAGGCCTTCGAGGAAATAGGCGCCCTTCTCGGTCACCTGCGCGCCGATGTCGGACTCTTCCAGCATTCGCAGTGTCTCGAGTGCGACGGTAGTGCCCAGGGGATTTGAGGCGAAGGTCGAGTGCGTGGAGCCCGGCGGAAAAACCGTCGGATTGATCAACTCGTCCCGCGCCCAGATTCCCGACAGCGGGTTAAGTCCGTTCGTGATGGCCTTGCCGAACACGAGCACGTCAGGCGTCACACCGAAATGCTCGATCGACCAGAGCTTTCCGGTTCGGTACACACCCATTTGAATCTCATCGACGACGAGAAGGATGCCGTAGCGATCGAGAACCGCCTTCAGATCCCGGAAGAAGTTCTTGGGCGGAATAACATATCCACCCGTTCCCTGAATCGGCTCGACGAAGAAGGCAGCGCATTCCGCTTCTTTGGCTTTTGCATCCCAGATGCCGTTATATTCAGACTCGAACAGGCGCTCGAACTCGCGAATGCAGTGGGCCCCGTGTTCTTCCTTGCTCATGCCACGCGGGCCGCGGAAGTGGTAAGGAAACGGCACGAACAGCGCGCGATCGAAGTGGCCATAGCGGCGGCGATAGCGATAGGACGACGTGATCGCAGACGCGCCCAGCGTGCGACCATGATAGCCGCCCTCGAACGCAAACATCAGGCCCTTACCACCCTTGGCGTTGCGCACAAGCTTCAACGCGTCTTCGACTGCCTGCGCGCCGCCGACGTTGAAGTGGACCCGGCCATACTCGCCCCAGGTTGCTTCGGCATGCTGCGCAATCATCGCCGCGAGCTCGATCTTCTCGCGATGCAAATACTGGCTGGCCAATTGCGGCAGGCGTCCAAGCTGATCGATCAGCGCTTCGTTCAGGCGCATGTTGGCATAGCCGAAATTAACCGCCGAATACCACATCTGAAGATCGAGATAGGATCTACCTTCAGCATCAAAAAGAAACGATCCCTCACACCGCTCGAATATTCTGGGTCGTTCGACATAATGAACAGTATCACCATGCGAGCAGTAGCGTTCTTCGAGCGAACGTAATTCTGCTTCGTTATACCGCGTCGGCGCTAAACGCCTACGACTATCTTCTGCTTGGAAAGAAGTGAGGGATCTATCCATGGAAAATCTCCAGAGGAGGGTTTGTATTCGGCAATCGACAAGAGCCAGTCGGCCACCACGCTCAAGCTGTTGAAGGGAACGAAGGGTAACCCGCGCTGGCGGCAGTGATCGGCGAGTTGGGCCTTGGCGAATATGACGGCAGCATTGCCGACGACGCAGAAGTCCGAGCGCCCATCACCGGCAAACGCGAAGAAGCGCCGCCTGTTGCAGGCGACATCGCATTTGCAAACGCCGCCGTCGCATCCGTCGACGGCATTTGGGAAGGATAGCTCCCACCGGTCTCCGCAAACCGGGCGTAGATGGTTTGCGACGATGGGAATGCCTTCGATTCCATGACGCGCCAGCACGTTACGAATCACGCGGTCGAAGCCGTCAGAGACGATGGTGACTGGCGTTCCCGTCACGCGGCAGGCGGCAAGAACAGCATGAAGGGCGGCATCGATCTCGACCGTCGCTGCGAACGCGTCCAGCGCCGCTGGTGAAGCACGAATCAACTCGGTTTGTCGGCGCAGGCACTCACGCGAGCCAAAACAGCCAGCGACCCACTCCGCCTCGATGACTTGCCATTGCCAATCAGCGAACTGCGCGAGGATCAGGTCGGTCGTATCGCCAAGCGAGATTGTGCCATCGAAATCAATGAAGAGATTGAACGCTGGACCCATTGCTGCAGTGACTCGCCTAGACTATGCAGGGCCAATCACCGGCTGTGCATTACCCGGACATTACGAAGCCGAGCTCAGCCGCACGCTTGATCTCGCGACGCATCCTCATTCAGATCCAAACAGAGAACGTCCCGATCAGCGGATTGTGCCTGACGCACTGCCCGAGAAGCGCGACAAAACCGACCACAGCGCGTCATAGATAACGCTAAATAGATGCTTTTGATGATTGAGTGCACCCAAACTGAGCGAGTATAAAATGCAATCTGAGAAGGACGTGTCTCAGCCGGTTCGAATTGCATGGTGCAAGAACCCGGACGTGGCCGACGCCATCACTGCAATCCTGCTGGCCCACGAAGAGCCAGCCTATATTTCGCACTCTGAACTGCAATACGGCGTCGCTGATACCATTGGCCGCTGGGCTGATGACCGAGAGGCAAAGACCCGACAATATGTAACCGACATGCTTACCGTTGCAGCCGACGACGAGGGGGAAGAGCGCGTGGCAGCGGTGACTGTAGAGGGAACAATCATCGGCTTTGCTCTCGTAACGGTTTCCAAGCTCAACCCAATCAGGCCCTTCGCAACCTTGCACGATGTCGTCTTCTCGCGTTCCGTGCAGGGGCGGGGCTTGGGCGGCCTATTACTCGAATGGATTGTGGGGCAATGCCGCTCAGATGGCGTGCAGCGTCTCTTCCTGGAAAGCGGCGTCGACAACCACCGCGCTCACAGTTTTTTCAAGCGCAACGGCTTTCGTCAGACGTCGATTGTGATGATGCGTGAGCTTTGAGCCATGTGTCATGCTGGAGAAAGTTGCCGTTGAGACTAGGGCTGTACATTTAAGTTAGGCAAGAACCGATGGCTTGTCCTTCCCTTGCCGCGATCATGTTGGCCTTTTGCCGATCTGAACGACAGGACGATCCTTCATACCGCCCCGCTGGGGCTTGCAGCCAGCGGCACCGAGAATTCTTGGATGATTGACACGATCCCGCAACTGGCGAGCCTGCCCATTCCGGCGGGGAGGCTTGGTGATCAAATGATCACCGCTTCACTTTGGCCGGGTTGACGGCATTCCTGCTGGTTTCGGCTTTCGCGGCGTTCGGCCCACCGCCGATGACCTCATAGCAGCCGAGCCATCTTGGCGTTGGGTGCGGCCATAGCTTTGCCAGCCCGGCACTTGCGAAGACCAACGTGATCGCGACGCCGCTCGGGCTATGGAGAGCTCTGCCTCTGGGACCGCTGGCCAGCAGCCTCCTCCTTACGCATTTTTGGCGGCCGGTAATGCCGATCGTTTGGCCGGCTGCCTTCACGAGAGACTCCAGGCCTTTAACTTTTTGCATCGGTTCTTTACCGACACCCGCGCGAACCGACGCTCAGCCGGTGGCGGGTTGCTGCTGATGTTCAGCCGTCTTGCCGGTGTCCTGCGATTTCGCCCGATCAGCGGGCTCAGCCACAATCATGGCTGCTGCCTTGGCAAAATGCAGCGAAACCGTCGTGCCTCCGCCGGGCGTTTCGCTGACCACGAGGTCTCCTTGATGAAGCGCCATAACCTGAGCGACGATCGAGAGACCAAGCCCCGTTCCATCTGGGCTCGGATGCCCCTTCACGAATGGCTCGAGCACTTCTTTGCGACGGTTCTCGGCGATGCCCACGCCATGATCGGTTACGATGATCGTGGCGGGCGCGCGAACTTCGACCGTGACCGGCTCCTCAGTTTTCGAGTGAAGCAGCGCATTCCGGATCAAGTTGGAAACGGCGACGCTGATGGCCTGCGCGGCACCGGTTACAAGCACAGCATGCTCCGGGGCCGCGAAGACGAGTTCGCGGCCCTGGCGCAGAGCTGCCGGGACCTGCTCGGCGGTGACAGCTCGCGTCAGCACAACGAGATCGACCTGTGCGAGTTGAGCAGGCTCATTCGATATCCTGGCCAGCTGAAGCAGCATCGTCACGGTCGATGAAAGCTTCTGGACGTCACTGACGAGTATCGCTCGCAATTTTTCATCTCGAATATCGTCGAGGCGCATGCGAACCTTCGTCAAAGGGGTACGCAGTTCATGCGCCGCATTGGATAGGAACCGGCGCTGCGCCGAAGAGATACTTTCGATGCGATCCAACGCGTTATTAAAACTCCGGATGATAGGCCGGAGCTCACGCGGCGCCGTTTCGTCCGGCACACGCATCTGTTTGTCGGCACCACCAATCATCTCAATGGCCGAGGCCGTGCGGCGGACAGGTCTCGCGATTAGCGGAGGTACGACAACCAGCCCGACAAAGGTCGTGACCACAAGCACGATCAGGATAGGCGTGGACATGGCGGCTGCATCAGTGATCGTTCCCCAGGTCATCTGCGCAGCCGTATACGCAACGCCCCCGGTCTCGATCGTGATTTGGCCGACATCGGTGTCCTTCTGGGTCGTCAGCCGCTTCAGCTGCTTTCGGTCGCCTTCGAAGGAGTAAGCGATGAAATTCGAAGTTTTTGAGTGCTCTTGGCCCTCGTGCGCTTCGGAAAGCGCTCTTAGGCGCTTTTCCGGAACGGGTCCGAAGACGATCCGGCTGGCGTTGTCCGAAACGATGTACCAAAAGGACGGAAAATCAGCGGCCGTCTTCTTCAGCGTGTCAGTGGAACGAACCACGAGCTTGCCATCGGTCTCGCGCGCGACGGCTTTTTTGATCTGATCGGCAACATCGTTCGCCCCCCAGGTGCCATCGTCGTCTCCGCCGAGGCGAAGCATCAGCAGCGCAACGCAAAGGAGCATGACCGTCGACAAGGCGCCGAGAAATAGCGATGCCCTCAATGCAATTGAGTTTCTAGAGCGGATCATCCGGTGCTACTCAGGATATAGCCGAGTCCGCGGACTGGCTGGATGGTCGCGAGGCATTTGTTCTGCCGCAGCCGGGTGCGCAGCCGAGAGATGTGAGCGTCGATCGCATTCGACTGAAGCTCGCCGAAGACATGGGCCGCTGCTTCCAGTGTTCCGCGTAAGACAACCTGGCCCGCGCGCCGTACGAGAGCCTCGAGAAGTGCGAGTTCCCGGCGTGGCACGATCAATGGCGCCCCCCACAGTTACGCTGCGACTCGCCCTGTCGAAGCCGAGATTGCCAATCTGAACAGCACTACCCTTCTCAATATGCAAGCGTCGCATCACCGCTTTGGTCCCTCAATGAGTTTCAACCGGCTCAAATGGCTTTGCCAGATAGTCGGCGGCGCCTCGATCGACGGCCTGTGCGATATCATTCGGACCGTCCAGCGCCGTCAGGACCAGCGCGCCGGGCCAGGGTCGAGAGTGGCGGAGACATTTGAGGAGATTGAGGCCATCGCCATCCGGCAACCGCTGGTCGATGACAACGAGATCGAAATTTCTGACTGCGACCGCCGCCTTCGCTTCATCCAGACTTGAGACTAGGCCCGCGGTGCTGACGGCATTGGCCAAAGTCTTGCAAAGCCACTGGCCGAGCGCCGCGTCATCTTCCAAAATCAGCGATCTCAAGTTGACGCCCCTAGCGAAAGGTCCCGCTTGCGAGCGCAGGCCTTGCTTGAGAATTGCGGTAGCATTGCGTCCTTGTGAGGCTGAACTTGCGACATCCTCGGCATCGACGTCGACAGCTCGTGCCCCCTAGGAGCGGATTTGTTGTCAGTGGTCCCTGTTCGACATGAGCTTCGCATCAGGCCATCGGCACAGCAAAAATGAGCACACTACAGACCGTCAACCCAAGAGCACATGGAAGCGGACAAGCTGTGCCATCCTAGAAGCACCGCGCTCAAAACGCCCGGTAATGTCAGTGTCTGATGCGGCCACTAGGGGCCAAACTCAACGCGCTGTGAGACTTAGATCGGTAGCGATATCATCTTGCGGTAACGTGGTCATGGAACGAGGTGTTCATGATCAAGGTTGAGCAGTACGTCCGATATCAAGCTAACGAGACCGCGATGCGGTGCTTCTTTCATCTGATCGGTGACAATCAAACAGTCATCGACAATGAAGGAGTCGTCGGCGATGACTTGGAGCAGGCTTGGAGCGGAGCGATCGCGGCGATCGAAGAGTTCCTGCACGACAGCACTCGATCCGGGGTGGATTGGAGTGGCTTGCGGCTTGAGATTTTTGACCAATCTCGCCTTACGCACGCCATGCTGCATTTTGATCAGCTGCGGCAGCCAAAGCGCACTGTTCCGAGCAGCCAATGACAGGCTCCGTGTTACCACGCCAGGCGGCGCCTGCATCGTTGGTCGCCGATCTTCGATACGATGTTTGCAGCATGCGGATCGTACGGCTTAGCGTAAGCCGAGATAGCGCGATTGAGGTGCTCGAGGCGCTTCTCGAAAGGGTACCGCGCACCAGCGAGATCGTGACGGTCGCAAGCTTTGTTAGAGCGCGGGTCGACGAGCTCGTTTCTGAAATCAAACACCGTGACCTGCCAGGCCTTGGGGAGCCCGCTCTGATCGCAATCGCTCGGCGGGCCGCAGTCGAGGCGATTGACGAGTTGGAGCGCGTGATAGCCCACTCCGTCTGCGTTGGGGCTTTACGGGGTTTGGAAGCGAGAGAGAGAGAGAGCGCGCGACAGCTGTTGTTAACTCGCCTGAGCAAGCGAGGCGATGTCGCTCAGCGCATTATCCCGATGGTAGCGGTGAGACGGCCAAGCCCGTCGAGAATTGTAACCGAGCCTAAGCGGGCCTGCATGCTTTGTCGGCAGAATTGCACCGCTTCTGCGGAACAAGCTCATAGCCGGCCATTTCTTAGTTCAGGCAACACGATCGTTACTGCCAGCAGAGGGCGATGTGGACCCGGTGCTTGAGCTTGCATCGGTCCGCACCGGAAAGATAGGCCGGAATCCCGGTGCATGCCTTGTACGTGATGGTTTCAAGCGGTCGCCCGGACCGGTATTTCTCTGCTTGACAAGCTGCCTCGGCCACGGCGTTGCAGTTCCCGATATCCATCGCACATCGCCCTGACGAGAGCGGAACTGCAATCACCATCGCCGGCGGATTGTCGTAGATCCTGGTAAGCCCTGACCACAATATGTCCCACCAGCCGGGCGCCTCGACGGGTTTGGCAGCGACGCTTGCGCCGAACGCACAGCTGCACAGAGCTGCGCCGAAGAAAAGCCGGGTGGGCTTCAACGGATACGCTCGCCAGTTCCAACAGGCTGGCGACCTGAAACCACCGTATACCCGGCTCGTGCGCCACGAGATTTCCGCAAGTATCACTTTAGCCATTCCTGAGCAGACGCGATCTGGACCAGTGAGCAGCAAGCGTTGCGGCTACATTACAGTGATCGAGCCAACTGGAGATCGTCGTCATACAGCCGGCGAAGCTGGGCTGCGTGTAGGTCCGGCGGTCAGCGGGAGCAGAGCGCTCCAAAATGCCGACCGCAGCCGTGCATTGGCGCCCTCAGCCCTGGGCGGGTTACATTTTAAATTAAAATCGCCGAGGCCAGACCAAGCTCAATCCATTCCGCACATGCGCGGCCCGACAAGGACCGTCGCAATATTGCTGAGATCGCGGGTGTGTCGCTGCGTGGCAGCTCTGGCGCGTCAGCGGCCAACCAGTTCAGCTATTGTAATGTTGGGGCAATGCGCAGAGCTGCTTAATTCGGAAGGCATCTTGTAACGTGAGAATTTTAGAAGTGGTAACCATCTCCTCTCATGAGACCGGTCTTCAGGTCGGCTGGCCCGAGTTCGCCGATCCGACGCTTGTGCCGCGGATTCTCGACATCATCGCAATTGAGAGCATGATTGACCGTGCGGCGATCCGGCCTGACGCGACGCTGGAGACGCTCGGCGTCGATTCCATCGAAGTGGTCATGATCGTCAACGGCCTTGAAGATGCCTTCAACGCGACGATTCCAAGTGAGCTGCGCCTTGGGGACGCGGACAATCTCGCCCAACTGGTAGGCATCCTCGGAGCAGCCATCGCGCAGGGCCATGACGAGCTGAAGGCATGACCGCAGTCGCCATCACCGGCATGGGCGTCGTCTCCGCAGCCGGTCTTGATCTCGATACATTCACAGAATCCCTTCTGTCCGGACGTTCAGCAGTCGGCGACTTCGTGTTGCCAAGGCTGGCGAACAATCGGCGCAGGCAAGCTGCATGTATCAAGCATTTGAACGGCACGGATCGCTTTTCCGCGCGCGATCTTGCGAGCTGTGACCGCTTCAGCGTGCTAGCATTGCTCGCGGCCGCGCAGGCGCTAGGCGCCTGCGGACTAGAGCCTGATTTGATTGCCTCGACGCGGACGGCGGTTGTGATTGGTACCGGCGTGGGGGGCGCGACAACCATTGATGACGGCCATCATGCCCTCTACGTCGACCAGCGCCGCTTAGATCCTCTCACGATCGCCCGGCTGATGCCGAGCGCGGCTGCTGCGCAGATCAGCGCGCGATGGGGTTGCCGAGGAACTGTTTTCGCCGTGTCGAGCGCTTGCGCGTCCGCCGCACAGGCGATCGGCGTCGGCATGGGCATGATCCGCACGGGCCAAGCCGACCGCGTGATCGTCGGTGGTAGCGAGGCCTCGCTAACTCCTGCCGGCTTTCGGAGTTGGGAGGCTATGCGTGTCCTCACCGATACGAAATGCCGGCCATTCTCGTGCAACCGCGATGGCATGGTTCTGGGAGAAGGGGCCGCGATTTTCGTGCTGGAGGACAGGAAAGCCGCGCGCGCAAGGCGAGCCCCGATCGTGGCGAACCTACTGGGTTATGGCACGTCCTCAGACGCGAAGGATCTCGTACGTCCCGATCCTGTTGGTGCAGCTCTTGCCATTGAGCTTGCTCTACAGGATGCGGCGCTAGACAGGCGATTCATCGGACATGTTAACGCGCATGGCACTGGCACGCGCCTAAATGATACCGCTGAGGCAGCCGCCTTGACCATGGTCTTTGGCGATCATCTGGGTGCTCTGCCAGTCTCCGCCACGAAGCCGATCCATGGTCACGCGCTGGGTGCCGCCGGCGCCATCGAGCTTGTCGCCGCCATCGTCGCACTGCAGGCGAGCGTCGCCCCGCCAACTCTCAATTTTACCACTGCGGATCCCGATTGCCGGCTTCGCGTCAGTGCCGAACGACAGACTGTCGAATTGCCAATCGCAATGTCGAACAGCTTCGCCTTCGGTGGCATCAACGCCTCGCTCATTGTCGCGCACCCGGACTGGAGCTGAGACGTGGGCGCCGAGGTCGTCCGAGCGCGCTTCAACGTGGTCGCAACCCACGACCAGGTCATGCGGTTTCGCCGAGCCATCGGCGACCCGGGTGCAATGCTGGAGGACGCCGCCCTCCCGAAGACGTTTCCGATCTTGTGGCTCGCGGACCCGCGCGTGCAACGATTCGTGCGCAGGCGGCTTCCCGTTCCCGCCATCCCGGTCCACATCGGGCAAGACTTCATCTATGTCAGCGACCTCTATGTCGAGCGCACATACCGCCTTGAGCTTCGCATCCATGTCGGCGATGCAGCAAGCAATCGCTGGTCGCTGCGCATTCGCGCCGACGCCATAGACCCGCGCACGGGTCTGCGGCAAGCCACGATCGTGGCAACCTTTCTGTTGATCAGACTGGCTGGGTGAGCCGTGCCTGACGAAACGTCCCTATCCCAGATCATTGCAACAGAAAGCCTTGGGCCGTTGTCCGATGCGAATGTTCAGGCCTATCTGCAAGCTTCGGGCGACGACAATCCGGTTCACCAAGACGACGACATCGCCGCGGCGGCTGGGTTTTCTCGACGTCCATTGCCTGGCATGCTGCTCATGGTCCATTGCGAGCGCCTCGTCGATGCTGTGCGCGGCAAACAACGCATTGCCAGCTTGGCTTGCCGCTTCCTCGCGCCGGTCCATGTTGGGGCGGTCTTGACCCTGTCGGCTCGCGCCTTGGCTCGTCACAGCGATGGCTCGATCGCAGAACTGCTCCTCACCGTCTCAGCCGGTGACGGCATATCGATCACGGCACAAGTGAGGTTGGCGCCTTCAATTTCCTGATATGAGGCGGCGCCGCAAACCGCGCCCTTTACCCGGTCGCAGCGTGACTCGCCACTCTCGGCTCGATTGCTTGAATGCGCCCGTCCGCCACGCGCACGATCCGATCTGCAATGTCAAAATAGCGCTCGTCGTGCGAGACGATGATCAGCGTCTTGCCCGACCGCTTAAGTTCCGGAAGCAGCTCCCTGTAGAAGAACTCCCGATAAGTTTGGTCCTGCTCGGCCGCCCATTCGTCAAACATCATAACGGGCCGGTTCTCGAGGAGCGCGTGCACCAATCCCAGTCGCTTGCGTTGTCCGGTGGACAGATCGGTCGTCGAGAATACGCCATCGTCGATACCCACTTTGTCGGCTAGGTCGAGGCGCCGCAATAATGCGCGCGCCTGGGCCAGAGCCGCCGGGTCGAGATCCATAAGATCCTCGAAAAGATAATAATCCGAAAAAACCGCTGAAAAGAGCTGTCGATATGCATCTCGTCGGTCATCGTCGATGATGTCGTCATCAAGATAGAGGCCTCCGTGGAGGCTGCCCATCAAGGGCTTGTACAGCCCCAGAATCAGCTTAATAAGTGTAGTTTTACCGCTACCGTTCGCGCCGGTGATAAAGATGATTTCTCCTCGCCGGATTTCTAAATTCGATACCTCACACATAAAAGAGCTATCCACATCGCTCATTTTTTGGAAAGAATAGACTACGTCGCGCAAAGCGATCGAGTAACTGAGAGACATCGGTTTGGTAGCTTGATCTCTCGTGATATCAGAACGCGAAAACTCGGACGATAGCCTTACGATACGCCGAAATGAGACCTGGGCTTGACTGAAGACCGGAAGGGCCCCGGCTAGCTCCTCGACCGGCCCCTTGGCGAACAACATCACAATGATGAAACCGCTAATCGCCGCGTTGTCGATGCCAAGAACCGATCGGGTTGCGAGAATTGCTCCGATGATGACAAACAGAAGCGCGATGCTGAGCGTTTCGGCGATCCAGAACAGCGTGAAAGCCTTGCTGTTGAGCACAGCAATCTCATCGGCGGCGCCGGCGATCTGGCCATGTTCGACTCGCGCGCGACGGGCGAGGTTCAGGCGCAGCTCCTTGGCGCCCTCGGTGATGGCGCGGTAGCGCTTCTGCAAGTCGTCTTCCAGCTCACGCGATCGTTCAAAATGATGAAGCCATGCCTGCATCGCCCAATGATTGAGCATTGCTCCAACCAATACGATGAGCATGCTGAGCATGAACATCATCGGCGAGAGATGGATGAGATAGAGCAGGCAGCCAAGCACCACGGTGAATGCTGTGGCATAGCCTGCGAAATGATGGATGAACTCTCCTATCTTGTTGATATCTCCGTTTAAAATAGTGAGAAGCCGGTGTGCCTTGGCCTGCTCGATCGCGCTGATCGGCGCGCGGAGAATACGCGACGAGATTTCTTTTCGCAGCTTGGCCACGATCCTCTGGCCGATGATGCCGTTGGTCACGCCAGCGATCAAGTGACCGCCAACACTCAGCAATGCCAAGCCGGCGAAGGCGGCAAGCCCCGCCAGCGCCATCGATGATTGCGTGTGCAACGCGTCGTTGATGGTGGCGAGAAGCCAGGCCGTCGCGAGGCCTCCGATCGCGCCCAACGCCGTCGCAAAGGCGATCAAACGCCAGAAGGGGTGGAGCAGACGCAGCGTTTCAGCGAAGAGGCTCAAGGAAGAGCGGCTTTTCTGCAAGGGCATACCAACACTCCGCCGGCCTGTCGTTCGGAGCCACGCCGGCCGGCGTGGCGAGCGCTGGGGCCGGCCTAATCGAGTACGCGCCCGGATTGTCATCTCATTAGAGATACGCTCGCGTGCTCAATCGAGCCGTTGAAGAGATGACGGTCTCGATCCGCTGGATTGCAATTGCATTACAGGCGAGAGCCGAGATCAAATGCTCGACATTGTAATCTTCGTGCAACGCCTGTCCGCGATCTATTGTGAATGAGTCGCCGCAAATCACAGAGTTTATCTAGGTGCGGTCCTGTCGCAGCTCGTGCAGACGTAGCTTCATGAGTGACAGCAAATGTCGGCGTTAACTTCTGAGCACAAACATGCGGATTCGCCTGGACTACAGCAGATGAGACACCAAGACAGCGAAAGCTTGACGGTGTCGCTGGAGTCGCTGCGTCATGATAAGCTCACCGGCCCGGGCGATGTCATTCGCAGAGGCGACGAGTTGGCAATCGAGTCGCTGCTTGGTCATCGGCCATCGCCCCGACGGCTCCGCTGGGTCGGTATCGCTGTCGCGCTTGTCGTTCTCACGCTTGGTCTCGCCGCCGTAGAGTGGTTGATGGCGTCGCCAGAGCCCGAATATGTCACTGAGTCGATCCGACGCGGACCGCTGAAGGTGACTGTCTCAGCGATGGGAAAGCTTGCGCCGACCAACCGTGTCGAGGTCGGGACAGAATTGTCGGGCATCATCGCTCGGATCCTCGTCGACAACAATGACCGCGTCACCAAGGGGCAAGTGCTCGCCGAACTCGATCCTTCGAAGCTCGATGACACGGTGCTGCGTGCGCAGGCGGCGCTACGTATTGCCGAGGCGAATGTGGAAACCGCCGAGGCAACGGTTAGTGAGACGCGGGCCAATTTGGTGCGCTTGCAGCAGCTCTGGCGACAGTCCAACGGCAAGGCGCCAGCCAAGGCGGAGCTGGAGACTGCCGAAGCGGCCTTCGCCCGCGCTCAGGCAACCTCCGCATCTGCAGTCGCAGAAGTTTCGCGCGCGCGCGCGCAGCTGTCGACGGATCAAACCGACAGGGCAAAGGCGGCCGTTCGAGCTCCAATTGATGGTGTCGTTCTAACCCGTCAGGCTGAGCCCGGGCAGACCGTCGCGGCGTCATTTCAGACACCCGTACTGTTCACCATTGCTGGCAATCTCACCACGATGAAGCTCGAGATCAGCATTGACGAGGCCGACGTTGGCCGGGTCAAGCCAGGGCAATTGGCGACCTTCACAGTTGATGCGTTCCCCGAGAGAATCTTCCCGGCCGAAATCGTTCGCATCAATCTTGGCCCGAAGACAGCGAGCAGCGCGCAAGGACTGGCCGCTGCTGTGCCGCAAGGCTCATTGGCGGCGGCGACCTCCGTGGTGACGTACGCGGCCGTTCTCAGCGTCAGCAATGCAGATGGGAGTCTGCGTCCCGGCATGACGGCGACCGCCACAATTGTCACCGACGATCGAAAAGATGCGCTGTTGGCTCCAAACGCCGCTTTCCGCTTCAAACCAACCGTTGCATCGGAAATGCCAGCTGCGGGCGGGCTGTTCGCCTCGCTCTTCGACGGTACGGTGCCAGGGCCATCAGCCACCGAGGAGCAGCCGATCTCGGAGGGTCCAGGGCGCCAGCGACGCCTGTACGTGATGGGAGCTGATGGCGAGCTGTCAGCGATTTCCGTAAAAGCCGGGGCGACAGACGGCCGGCAAACCGAGATTCTCGAAGGCCAAGGCTCTCTGATCGAGGGCGCCGAGGTCGTCACCGGTCGAAAGGTGCCCGGCGCATGACAATACCGGTGATTCGTCTGCGCGGGGTCACCAAGAGCTATGGCTCAGGCGAAGGCGCTTTCCACGCACTGCGCGGCGTCGACCTTGAGGTCACCGCGGGCTCATTTGTGGCGGTGATGGGGCCGTCAGGATCCGGCAAATCCACATTAATGAACATTCTCGGCTGCCTCGACGTTCCAACCGGCGGCTCGTTCCTGTTCAAAGACGTTGCGATCGAACGCCTCAGCAAGGATGAACGGGCGATCTTGCGGCGGCGCCATCTCGGTTTCGTGTTTCAAGGCTTCAACCTGCTTGCGCGCACCACAGCAATCGAGAATGTTGAGTTGCCGCTGATTTACCGGCGCGACGAGCACCACCGACGACGCGCGGCTGCCGCCGCTGCGCTCGACCGTGTTGGATTGAGCGACTGGGCCCAGCACACGCCAGCTGAATTGTCCGGCGGGCAGCAGCAGCGCGTCGCGATCGCGCGCGCGATCGTGACTGCGCCAGCTGTGTTGCTGGCCGACGAACCAACCGGCAATCTCGACAGCCAGCGCTCGACCGAAATCATGACCTTGCTGACCGAGCTGAACCAGGCCAGCGGGATCACGATCTTGATGGTGACGCATGAACCGGACATGGCCGCCTATGCACAAATGACCGTCTACGTTCGGGATGGCCTGATCGATCGGATTGAGCGTGCCGACGGCACGGGTTCCACAGCATGCTGAGCGTCAGCGTCTTGCTGGCGACGCGAGCGATCCGGCGCCACCTGTTGCGGTCTTTCCTCACCGTGCTCGGCATCGTGGTCGGTGTCGCGGCGGTGATCACCATTGTCACGATTGGCAGGGGTGCCACCGTCAAGATTGTGCAGCAGGTATCGGAGCTCGGCGCAAATCTTCTGATTGTCGAGCCCGGCCGGACGCGCACCGGCGGCGATGAAAACCCGCCTCCCTTCCAGCTGCTGGACGTTGAGGCGATCCGCAGTCAAATTCGCGGAATCCGCGCAGTGTCGGCCCAGGTGAGAACCTCGGCCATTGTGGTTCGCAATGGCGTCAATCGCAACACATCGATCGATGGTGTCACGGATGACTATCTGACTGCGCAGAATTGGACGCTCTCCAACGGGCGCCGCTTCACCGCCGAGGATGAAGATGCGGGCAAGACGGTCTGCCTGATCGGTGCAGAAATCCGACGGAGCTTTTTTCGTGACGAGGAGCCGCTCGGCAAGCCACTCAAGGTCCAGGACATGATTTGCGAGGTCGTTGGCGTCCTGACAGCTCGCGGGCAAAGCGGCTTCGGTGACGACCGGGATTCGACCATCATCCTGCCGTTGAGAGCGGTGCAACGAACGCTGACCGGAACCCGTGAGGTTCAGACGATCATCGTCGCCATCGATCCGACCTATTCGACCGCCAATCTGAAGGCCTCATTGATATCATTGCTGCGCGAACGCCGTCGCCTAGCTGGCGGCGCGTTGGACAATTTCTCGATCACCGACACCAAACAGATCATCGATGCGGTCGCCAGCGTCACCAGGGTCATGACCGCGCTGCTTGGAGCCGTGGCAGCCGTGAGCTTGCTCGTTGGCGGCATCGGCATCATGAACGTCATGCTGGTGTCGGTCACCGAACGGACCCGTGAGATCGGGATTCGGATGGCGATTGGGGCTGTCGCGCAAGACGTGCTTCTTCAGTTCCTGGTTGAAGCGACGCTGCTGGCCTGCCTTGGCAGCCTCATCGGCATAGCGCTTGCTCTGATCGGCAGCCTCATCCTTGCGCCAATTTTGAGCATTCCGTTTGTGTTCGATCCGGTGATCAACTTGGCCTCATTTCTATTCTCGGCCCTGATCGGCATCGTGTTCGGATATTTCCCCGCACGCCGCGCCGCAACGCTCAATCCAATCGAGGCGCTTCGCCATGAATAACCCTTTGGCTAGCTATCGGCGCTATTCCCATGAACGACTTCGATTATCGTGCCCGTGTCGAGCAGCCGCCTGCGCTCATGGTCTGGCGAGGGTCTCAGGAGTTGCTCCTGGCCAGCGCTGCTGAAGCTTACGGCACAACGAAGCTATCGCCCCTGTCCCACAAGCCATCTTATAGGCTTCTAGCAGGAATCCGAGTTTGCGTTTTTCAACCCGACTTCATCTCTGGCAATCAGCGTTGCAGCTCCGATGCCGCCAGCTTGCGAGTCTGTGCGTGTGCGGCAAGGCTATTCTTTCTGCATACCTACCGTCGCACGAGAGAACCATGTTAACGTTTTTTCGGGGCTGGAATCGCGTGGACGCATTGTCAAATTTTCACTACAATCCATGTGGTATCTACTTGACATGAAATACTTACTGCTCGCCGTCGCCATCCTGGCTGAGGTGGTTGGGACCACCGCTATGAAACAGTCTGAGGGATTCACACAGCCCTTTTGGTCGTTCCTCACTATCGTTGGGTACGGTGTGGCGTTCTACTTCCTGTCGTTGACCCTCAAGTTCATTCCCACCGGCATAGCCTACGCCATCTGGTCGGGCGTGGGGATCGTACTGATCTCGCTAGCGGCGTGGCTGCTGCAAGGACAGAGGCTGGACGCGCCAGCAATGTTTGGAATGGTCCTCATCGTGTCCGGCGTCGTGGTCATGAACGCTTTCTCGACGGCATCGGTGCACTAGGCTGACGTCAAGCCTGCTGCCCACGCAGGAATCCGGCCCGCGACGATGTAGAACAGAGTGCCGCCAGCAGCGTGCCAACGTTGTTCAGCGCGTGCCTGGATCGTCTCTCGATCACGGCCCAGATAGTCGCGCCAAGCCAAGTCGAAGAATTCTTCCGATCCCCCGCCGGCAAGAACATTGGTTCGCATCTCATGCGGTCGTATGGGCCGCCCCCCTTCTGCTCGCCAACGTTCCCACACCTCAGCTTTTGCGACCTCGCCTGCGCCAGAATAGGGTGGAAGGGTGGCGGAGGCTTTATCGGAAAGCGACACCCTCACATCCTGCCAGCCGAGTCGAGCGAGCATAGCGGGGCGTTGTTCCCCGACAAATTCCGCTCCCTTGTAAAGACGTGCGTGCCCGAGCGCGTAGCGCCACATCATTTCCGATAGCTCGAGAAGCTGCTCGGGCGGCTCTCCTCCCATTACGCCATTCAGCGGCAGCCGGGCGACGAGGTTGTTCGGCTCTGCGCAGAGAGCACCAATCCACCCCGGCGGACGACGCCGTACCCCGGCGCCGGAAGCCCATGTATAGGATTCGCCTCTGACACGCGCCTCTTGATAAGCGTAAGGAAGGCCCCTCCTCCGCAAAGCGTGCCCGTCGCATCAATTCTGTGGCTCGAGCCACCTCGGATGCAAGCCACTGCGTCGTTCGGCACATTGGTCTCTCGCAGGAGACGAACTCTTTCTCCTCGGCCATGTTCGCAGCGTGCATCTGGCCGAGCAAGCCACCGGCAGTGCTGACCGGCTCGATCGAGCCGATATAGGGTACGCCTTCGATGTATGGATAAATACCCCAGTATCCGTCATCGTCGAGCACGCGCAGATTTGGGGCGAAGAGCGGCTCTGCCACCACCACGGCGACACCTTCGCGGCAAAGCATCGTGAGCCATGCGCCGATGGCCGATCCCGTGGAATCTACAAGACCGGTCCGCTTCGCGATCCAGTCACCTTGTTTGTCCCGCACCCTGAACACAGCGCAGAATCGTCCAGCGAAACTGCAGACTCCGGATCGACGAACGGGAAGGGAAGCATCGCGTTGAGCGATCCGAGCGGACGGGTCTGGCTGACATTTGATCTTTCTCCTGCAGCCGATCGAGCGAACGCGCCTGAACAGCGCATCTGAGTCATTCCAGATCCGGATGGTCTTGGCTCAGAAAGCGTTCAACGCCTTTACCGACCAAGCATTCTTCGCCCTGCTTCCACAGGTCGATAATAATGCACCCTAGCCGCTCCCGAGCGGCGGAGGACTGTCGTCGCGTCTCGACTGGCGCGGCACTGTGGATGGCGATCCAGGCCGCGTCAAACGCGGCAGACAGCTTAGCCAGTTCCTGCGGCTCGGCTACGATTGCGCGAAATGGCATGCTCACCTCGATTTATGTCGAACGAGAGTCGTTGCGAACTCACTTCCGCTCGACTGCGTCGGTGAGCGGTCCAGTCCTCCTCAAATGCCGATAGTCCAGCCTGCTGAAAATCACCTCGTTGAGCTGCTGCGCAATCGTTCCGAAGGTCGGAAGCAAGCGGAAGCCGGCACCCCCAACGAGCGTCGGCGATCTGCTGTTTTGCTTCGCCGCGGTCTTCAATCACATGACCAGCAGCCTTCTCGCGGCGATCGGCGCTAACGTTGGCATTCCACGGAGGACTGCTGAGTCGGGAAAATAGAGCAAAATATTACCCCGACATTACGTCTTCTCAAGGACGTCCAAACCGGGCTCGACCGGGCATGGCTTGCCAAGGCGCGAACCGGAGACACCGGCATATCACGGTGGATCAGCAAGAACACCTGGCTCGGCCGAGACACGCCTGATGGTTGAACAACATGACTGCGGAAAAATCAGTAGCTGCCAGCTCTGGTCCCTCCACGCTGTGCGATTGCCCTCGCTGGTCGTGGCGTCGGCGGAGAGGTCATGCGGTTGCAGGCATGAGCCACGGATAAAGCACAGGGCGCCGCCGCGATAGGCGCCCTCCCTGATAGGCGCCCTCCTATCGGTTCATCCGTCTTGCATGCGCGACCCACGGCCCGAAACAAGCAAACGGCCTTGCGGGAGTAACATCGCCCGGCTCTTCGCCGACGCCAAGGCTGCTGATGACGGACCTCGACCTCCATCTGCGCCACATCAAGGCTGTCGATCTGCCCTGACGCTCGACAAGACGGTCGCCGTATCAAGGAGCCGTAATACGACCGCAATCCATCGGCTCAACCCAGACTTGGTGCGCGACTCCTTCGAGGCGCCCAGAAGCATTGTGGCATGAGCTGCGACACGTGTCGCTGGCGACGATCGATAAGGACGATAGCGGCCGATGTTGAGCTTGTTGATCTCTGCGTGGCCGCGGACGCGGCACGAGCAGATCCTTGTATACGTTGTTGTTTTGCATGTCGTCGTTTGGTGGACGTTCGCTCTCATCCTCTTTTATCCCTCTGACCTGCACAACGACATGGTGGAGGCATTCTCCTGGGGAAGAGAGCTGCAACTCGGCTATTTTAAGCACCCGCCGCTTTGGGCGTGGATTTGCGCCATCTGGTTTTCGGTCTTTCCCACGGCTGACTGGGCTTTTTACCTGCTTTCAGTTACGAATTCGACAGTTGGGCTGATCGGAGTCTGGATGATTGCAGGGCGCTTTGTGACAGGGCGGGAGCGCTTGGCCGCTGTACTTCTCCTAGAGTTAGTTCCTTTCTTCAATTTTTTGGCATTCAATTACAACGCGAACTCAATTCAGCTTTCACTCTGGCCATGGACCGCGTATATCTTCCTGATATCGCTAGAACGACGTTCGCTCATAAGCGCCGCCATCTTCGGTATCTTAGCAGCTATGCTTGTTCTTTCAAAATACTCGGCCGGGATCCTCCTGGTATGTTGTCTCATTGCGTCAATAACGCACTCCATGGCACGCGATTACTGGAAGAGCGCGGCGCCGTTCCTCTCAATGATCGTATTTCTTATCTGCATCGCCCCTCACGCGGCATGGTGCGTCTATGCTCCGACCGGGCCAATGCACAATCTTGCAACGCGCACGGCCTTCCCGTTCCTGGTCATTCTCAATAAGGCCGTCCTCTTTTTCGTCGGATGTGTCCTGTTCCATAGCCTGCTCGCGCTCGTTTTTGTGATCCTCTTCGAGCCTCGGCATTTGCGGTTGAAGGAATTGGTGTCCGGCTTGAGGGCGCGTCAGAACGGAAGCCTCGCTATTCTCTCCTTTGGGCCGTTCGTGCTGATGGCGATCATTTCCATAGTGGGAAACGTAAAAATCACGACGAACTCGGCAATTCCGTTTTTCCCCTTCGTGCCGCTGGCGCTGATCGTGCTGCTGCAGCTGCGCTTCGATGCTCAGAAACTCAGGTCAACTTTGCTCTCAGTGAAACTACTCATGGCGGGCTCTCTCATGATGGCTGTTCCGGTCGCTGCCGCGAAGTTCAAAGCTAACAGCGACCATTACAACGAGCCACGATCGCTGGTCGCGAGACAGCTGAACGAGCTTTGGAGAGAACGTTACCGCGCTCCCTTGAGAGTCGTTGCCGGCAGCGAAAGCTACGCTCTTGCTGCGACATTTTACGGTCCAGATCATCCCAGCGAGTTTACGAATTTTTCGTCGACCGATGCGCCGTGGATAAGTCCGTTGCGATTGGAGAAGCAAGGGTTAGCGATTATTTGCGTGCATACGGATGTCTTGTGCATGGACCGCGCCCGGAAATGGAAAGGCTTGACGGACTTTGAGCAAACGATTCATGCACAAAAGCCGGAGTTCTTGCGAGCGGCTGGCCAGGCTCAGGCGTTCCACATCATGTTCGTCGCTCCGGGCCAGGGTCTAACGCAGCACTCGCCAAAGCATGACGACAGCGACATGCAGGCGGCAAGCCCCGGAGCTTGGCGCCCTGAGAGGTGAGACCAACTCTGCCGCTTGTGTCCGCCAGTCCGCATGATCTATGCGAGGTGGACAACCTATTCGCTGAACTCACCACCTACTCTCAGCATTTCGATGATGTCCTGAGACGTGACGATGTGGCCTATGAATTCGCGACTGCTCTCGCGCCCGGGTGTGAGCCGCGCCAAGAACATGCATTCTTGGCGAAGCACGAAGATGTGGCTGTTGGGCTTCTCGATATCATCGACGGCTACCCCTCGCCTGGGACGGCGCTCATTGGTCATTGGTCTTCTGGCGGTGCGGAAAAGCGTGCAAGAATCGGGCGTTGGGCGAGCACTTTTTCGGGAAGGGGAACGGCCCGCGCTCAACACTCTCGAGGGCTGAAAATTGCGACTGGCTGTGGTGGGAACCAATCCGGTCATCGGTTTCTGGATGAAGATGGGTTGGGAAGCCGCTAAACGGCAAGTGCGCTGTTGGGATTAGAGTATGCGCTGTTCTCAGGCCACGGCCTTGAGCGGCGCCGGTGCGTAGGCCCAAGGCAGGAGCTCGTCGAGTTGGCTCTGCGGGTGGCCGGCGACGATGCGGGCGATGACGTCGGTGAGA
>JAOYTL010000030.1 GCA_025846845.1 Alloboseaceae bacterium BT-24-1 | reverse complement strand
CGCGCCAATCTCATGCAGCGACGCGACATCGATCGCCTGCTCAAGCCGCCGCCAATACCCCAACGCGACCTAAGACAACTCGCCCTGCAACTCGACCGATCATGAACCGGACAGCCGTGGGCTTGACCCGAGCATCTCAGGCCGGATGACGCGCGGACCAGCGCCTTCTTGTCACGAGATTCTCGGGTCTGCGCTTCGCTTCGCCCGAGAATGACGGCCGTGACCAAGGCTCAGTGCCGCCAGTCCTGGTAGCGGTAATAAGCGCCGACGAAAGGCAGGAACCAGGGCGGGCCGAAATGGCCGGGCACTGCCGGCCAATCGAGCCCGGTGAAGGGATTCGCCTTGGTATCCCCGCCCATCACCTTCGCCATGACCTGCCCCATATGGACCGACATCTGGGTGCCGTGGCCGCTATAGCCGAGCGCATGGAAGATCCCGTCGCGCTCGCCGGCGCGCGGTAGCCGGTCGGCGGTCATGTCGACGAGCCCGCCCCAGCAATAGTCGATGCGCGTATCAGCGAGCTCAGGGAAGAGCTCCAGCATCCGCGCCTTGAGGATCGCGCCGCTCTTGGCGTCGGAGGCCGGGCTCGACAGGGCAAAGCGGGCACGGCCGCCGAAGATCAGGCGGTTATCGGGGGTCAGCCGGAAATAGTTGCCGATGTTCTTGGTCGTCGTCGCCGTCCGCCGCGTCGGCATGATCGCCGCGGCGCGCTCGGGCGAGAGCGGCTCGGTGGCGATGATAAAGCTGCCGACCGGCACGATGCGCCGCCTCAGCCAGGCGAAGGGCCCCTGGCGCGAGGCGCCTGTCGCGAGCAGCACCTGCCCCGCCTCCAGCGTGCCACGGCTGGTGACGACGCGATGGGCCTGGCCATTCAGCCGCTCGAGCCCGGTCACCGCCGCGTTCTCATGGATCGCCGCGCCATTGCGCGCCGCCGCCTCGGCGAGGCCGACGCCGAAGCGGCCCATATGCATATGGGCGCTGCGCGGATAGACGAGGCCGCCGAAGAAGCCGTCCGAGCCGATCTCGCGGCGAATCTCGGACGGCGACACGACGGTCAGGTCTGGCTCGACCGTGCGCCGCAGCAGCACGGCGCTCTTCTCCAGCTTGGCGAAATGCTCCGGCTTGGCGGCGAGCTTGATCTTGCCGGTGCGTATGAAATCGCAGTCGATCGCCTCGCGCACAACCAGCGCCTCGACGGTGTCGACCGCACTGTCGAAGGCGCGATAGAGCGCGACTGCCTTCTCCTCGCCGAGGTTGGCGGCAAGGCTGCCGAGATCATGCGCCAGGCCGTTGTTGCAATGCCCGCCATTGCGTCCGGAGGCCTCGCCGATCACGCGCCCGGCTTCCAGCACGGCAACGCTCGCGCCCGATTTCGCCAAGGCGAGCGCGGCCGACAGGCCGGTGAAGCCGCCGCCGACGATGGCGACGTCGACCTTCCCGGCGATCGGAGCCGTGGAGCCGGCGGTGAATCCCGGCGCCGTCGCGAGCCAATAAGGTTCGAGCTTCATGGAAGACAGGGCCTCAGTGCTTCGGACAGGGCGGCAGGGACGGCATTGCGCCGGCAAAGCCGGCTCCGACCGTCGAGAATACCGCCTTGCCGGGCAGGTTCTTGGACAATTTTGCAGTTCTCGGCAGCCCGCCGCCTGCCTATAGTCGCTCCGCATTAGAGGAACGAGGCCTGCAACTGTGGCTCACGGTACGGCTCGGCGCCGGCTCGACTACGAGCTCGCCATCAGGCCGATGACAGAAGCGGATATCTCCCAGGCGCACCAGCTCTCCGTCGGCGTCAGCTGGCCGCATCGGCCGGAGGACTGGCGCTTCGTGCTGGAGGTCGGGCACGGCTTCGTCGCCTGCGACGCGATCGACCGCGCGCTCGCCTCGGCGATGTGGTGGCCTTACGGGCCACACTTCGCCACCATCGGCATGGTCATCACCTCGCCGCGCCTGCAGATGCAGGGCGCCGGACGGCGGCTGATGGACACCATCTTCGAGCAGGCGGGCGATCGCGACCTCAGGCTCAATGCGACGCGCGCCGGCTACCGCCTCTATCGCTCGCTCGACTTCCAGCCGATCGGCCGCATCTTCCAGCATCAGGGCCGCATCCAGGCGCCGGCCGGCGCTGCGCCCGACGAATTCACGGTCCGGCCGGCGACCGCCGCAGACGGCGACGCAATCGCGCAGCTCGACGCCGACGCCTACGGCGCCGACCGCTCACGCGTGATCGCCGCGCTGATGAAGCTCGCGACCGGGACGGTGATCGAGCGGGACGGCACATTGGTCGGCTTCGCCCTCTGCCGTCGCTTCGGCCGTGGCCATGTCGTCGGTCCGGTCGTCGCCGAGAGCGACGAAGCCGCGATCGCACTGCTGCGGCCGCATGTACTCGCGCATGACGGCCAGTTCCTGCGTGTCGACACCGCCCAGGAGCAGGGCAAATTCGGAGGCTTCCTCGAAGACTGCGGCATGACCGTCTTCGATACGGTGACGACGATGATCCGCGGCCGCAATCACGGCCCGAGCGGCCAGGCGCGGACGTTCGGTCTCGTCACGCAGGCACTGGGCTGAACTCTACAGGTTGAACAGCACCGGAAGCGGATAACCCGGTTTCTGGATCGGCGACTTGATCACGATGTAGCTGAAGTATTTGGAGATGCCGATATTGCGGTCGAGCAGGGTCTCGATCAGCGACTGATAGTGCGTCAGCCCGCGTGTGACGAACTTGACGAGATAGTCGTAGCCGCCGCTGACCATATGGCACTCGACCACCTCGTCGACACGCCGGAGCGCCGTCTCGAAGCGGATGAAGTATTCCTTGGTGTGGTCTGCCAGGGTGATCTCGGTGAAGACGGTGATCGTCTCGCCGAGTTTCTGCAGGTTGATGGTCGCACCATAGCCGGAGATGAAGCCGGCCTGCTCCAGTCGCTTCACCCGCAGTAGGCATGGGCTCGGCGACAGCCCCACCGCATCGGCCAGGTTGACGTTCGTCATCCTGCCGTTGTTCTGCAGCTCGATCAGGATCTTCATATCGATGCGGTCGAGCCGCACGCCCGGTGTCACGACGAAAGCCTCATCCCAGAGCCGCCTTGCGACACCCTAGAGGCTGTCGCGACCTCCCGACAAGGAAAGGCGGTATTGCCGAGTTAGCAAATCTCACGCCGCCTTCGCCACCGCCAGGCCCGCCGCCACCTCCGGCAGCGCCATGACCTCGTCGAGCGTCTTGCGCAGCCGCGTCACGATCAGGTCGATCTCCGCCTCGCTGCAGCATAGCGGGGGCGCAAGGCCGATGATGTCGTCGGCGAAGGCACGGAAGATCACACCGTTGGCGTAGCCGCGCGCGAAGAGATGGTCCGGCAGCTTCGTCTCGCGCGGCAGCTTCTGCTTGGTCACCTTGTCGGCGACGAGCTCGATGCCGGCGAGCAGGCCGCGCGCACGCACCTCGCCGACGAGCGGATGGTCGGCGAGCGTCGCAAGGCGCTCCTCGAAATATGCCCCGACGCGCTGGCCGTTGGCGAGGATGCCGCCCTCCTCGTAGAGGCGCAGCACCTCGAGCGCCACGGCGGCGCTGACCGGATGGCCGGAATAGGTGTAGCCATGGCCGATCGGCCCGCCGGCCGGCGCGTTGTCGGCGATGGCGCGATAGACCTTCTCGCCGATGGCGAGCGCGCCGAGCGGCGCATAGCCCGAGGTCAGCCCCTTGGCCATGGTCATCATATCAGGCACGACGCCTTCGGCCTCGCAGGCGAACATCGGGCCGGTGCGGCCGAAGCCGGTGATGACCTCGTCGGCGACGAAGAGGATGTCGAGCTCGGCCGCCGTCTCGCGCATCGCCTTGAGCCATCCTCGCGGCGGCACGACGACGCCGCCCGAGCCCTGCACCGGTTCGCAGAAGAAGGCGGCGACAGTGTTGGCGCCGAGCTCCTCGACCTTGGCGCGCAGCGCCGCGACATTTGCCGCGATCACCGCCGCGTCGTCACTTCCGGTCGGGTTGCGGTAGGGATAGGGCGAGGCGATGTAGTGCTGGCCTTCGGCCGGCAGGTCGAAGCCGGCATGGAAGGCCGGCAACGCCGTGACGCCCGCTCCCGTCGAGCTCGAGCCGTGATAGCCGCGCTCCAGCGAGATGATCTGCTTCTTCTGCGGCCGGCCGGTGACGTTGTAGTAGAAGCGGATCAGCCGGAGCGCGCTGTCGACTGCGTCCGAGCCGCCCAGCGAGAAATAGATGTGGTCGAGATCGCCGGGGGTGAGCTCGGCGAGCTTGGCGGCAAGCCGGATCGTCGGCTCGCTGCCGAAGCTGAAATAGCCGGTGGCGTAGGGCAGCTCGCGCATCTGGCGGGCGGCCGCCTCGACGATGCTGTCATGGCCGTAGCCGACATTGACACACCACAGCCCGGCAAAACCGTCGATCAGCTCGTGGCCATCGGCATCGGTGATGAAGGCACCCTTGGCCGACTTCATCACGGTGACGCCGCGCTTTTCGTGGCCGGCCCAGTTGGAGACCGGATGGACCCAGTGGCGGCGGTCGAGGGCTTCGAGGGAATTGACGCTCATGGCGGGACCTCAGGCAGGACGGGAAGACGGAACGGGAGACAAGGCCGTGGGCGCCCGATAGGCGATCCGGCCGGCCCGCGACGACGGGGACTGCACCTGTTCGCGTAGATAACGGCCGGGCGTCATGCCGTAGACGCTCTTGAAATGGCGCGAGAGATGGCTCTGGTCGAAGAAGCCGGCATCCAGTGCCGCCTGCGCGGCCGGGACACCGTCGGCGAGCAGCGCCCGCGCATAGCGCACGCGCTCTCGGCAGACGAATCGATGCGGCGTCAGCCCGACCTGGCGACGGAAGACGGTGACGAACCGGCAGATGCTGAGCCCCGCCACAGCTGCCAGCTCGCCGAGATAGAGAGCCTCGGTGAAATGCCGCTCGATATGGACCAGCGCCCGCCGGATACCGGGGCTCGCCGGCTCCACCATTCGGGCGGCAGGACTGGAAACAGACTGGAGCATGGACCGCCTCGTCCTCCACTGACGGCGATAGCGCCTGTCTGGAAGGCTAGGAGCGGCCGGCCGGACTGTCCGGCGGCTTTGATGCGCCGCTTTGGTATCCCCTGCCCAATTCGGGCGCGCGATCGGCAGATCGTGCTTCGAGCTCGCTGGTCAGGCGGCCGCCAGCCCGCCAATGTGGAAGCTCTTCAGCTCGAGATACTCCTCGATGCCGGTCGCGCCGCCCTCGCGGCCAATGCCGGACTGCTTGACGCCGCCGAACGGTGCCACCTCCATCGAGACCGAGCCGGTGTTGAGGCCGACCATGCCGAATTCGAGCCGCTCGCCGACACGCCAGGAGCGTTTCAGATTATCCGTGTAGAAATAGGCTGCGAGACCATAAGGCGTGCCGTTGGCGATCTCGATCGCCTCGTCCTCGTGTCGGAAGCGGAACAGCGGCGCAACCGGGCCGAAAGTCTCCTCATTGGCGAGGCGCATGCGCGTGGTCGCGCCGGTCAGCACCGTCGGCACAACGAAGCGGGACCCGTCGACCGCGCCCTGTGCTCCGGCGAACCGCGTTGCGCCGAGTGTGAGCGCATCGTCGAGATGCGCCTGGACCTTCTCGACGGCCGCCGCATTGATCAGCGGACCAATGGTGACGCCGTCCTGCCGCCCGTCGCCGACCCGCATCGCCGCGACCGCCCTGGCAAGACGATCGGCGAAGGCGTCGTGGATGCCGTCCTGCACCAGGATGCGATTGGCGCAGACGCAGGTCTGGCCGGCATTGCGGAACTTGCTGGCAATGGCGCCGGCGACGGCGGCGTCAAGATCGGCATCATCGAAGACGATGAAGGGCGCGTTGCCGCCGAGCTCGAGGCTCAGTCGCTTCAGCGTATCCGAGCATTGCCGCATCAGCAGCGCTCCGACCCGGGTCGAGCCGGTGAAGGAGAGCTTGCGCACCACGGGGCTTTCGGTCAGCGCCGCGCCGATCCCCTGCGGCAGGCCGGTGACGATGTTGACGACGCCGGGCGGGAAGCCGGCGCGCTCAGCCAGCACGCCGAGCGCCAGCGCCGAAAAGGGTGTCAGCTCCGAGGGCTTCACCACGATCGGGCAGCCGGCCGCGAGCGCAGGCGCGCATTTGCGGGTGATCATCGCATTGGGGAAGTTCCAGGGCGTGATCGCGGCGGAAACGCCGACCGGCTCCTTCAGCACGAGGATGCGCCGGTCCGCGGTCGGCGCCGGCACGGTGCTGCCATAGACACGCCGCGCCTCCTCGGCGAACCATTTGATGAAGCCGGCGCCATAGAGCACCTCGCCCTCGGCCTCCGCCAGCGGCTTGCCCTGCTCGGCCGTCATGATGCGGGCGAGGTCCTTGCGGTGTTCCAGCAAAAGGTCGTGCCAGCGCTCCAGCAGGGCGGACCGCTCGGCCGCCGGCCGCGCCTTCCAGGCTGGGAACGCGGCCTCCGCTGCGGCGATGGCCGCGTTGGTTTCCGCCTCACCGCAGGCCGGAATCGTACCGATCTCGACGCCCGTCGCCGGATCGCGTACCGGCAATTCCTCTCCTGAGGCAGCCCCCACCCACTCGCCGCCGATCAGGGCGCGGCCGACGAAAAGGGCGCGGTCTTCGAGAGCGACAATCGACATGGAGAACCTCTTTCAGTAGCCGCGACCGCGATCGATCAGGCCGATCAGGGGCTCCCCGGCCTGGTGTCGCCGCAGGTTCTCGAGGACGATGTCGAGCGAGGCCTCGGAGCGCGAGCGGCTAGCGATATGCGGGGTGAGCAGGACCTTGGGATGGTTCCAGAGCGGATGCCCTTCCGGAAGCGGCTCCGGCTCGCAGACATCCAGCACAGCCGCCGCAATCTGGCCGCTGTCCAGCGCTGCCAGAAGGGCGTCCTGGTCGAGATGACCACCCCTGCCAGCATTGACCAGCATAGCGCCCTGCGGCAGCTGAGCGAAGAGCTCGGCACCGAGCAGGCCGCGCGTCGCGTCGGTCAATGGCAGAAGGCAGACCAGGATGTCGCTGCGGGCGAGGAAGGCCGGCAGCTCGTCATCGCCGGCGAAGGTCTCGATGCCCTCGACCTCGTGCCGCGAGCGGCTCCAGCCGGCGACGCCGAATCCGAATTCGGCGAGCTTCAGCGCGCAAGCCTTGCCGAGCATGCCGAGGCCCAGCACGCCGACGCGGCGCTCCGATGCCGGCCTGATCCGGAGCGCACTCCAGGCCTGTTCGCGCTGCGCGGCGATATAGGGGACGAGATCCCGATGCAGGGCCAGCACCGACATGGTGACGTATTCGACCATGCTGTCGACGAGTCCGGGCTCGATCATCCGCACGATCGGCAAATGCGCTGGTATGTCCGCCAGGCTCAGCTGGTCGACACCGGCGCCGACCGAGACCAGCAATTCGAGATTCGGGAACTGGCCGAGCAGGTTGTCGGGCGGAAGCCAGGCAGCGAGATAGCGGATATCGGCAGGGTCGCCGATATCCGGCCAGATCCGAAACGACAGCCCGGGCGCCTTCTCCGCCAAGAGCCGCGTCCATTCCTCGGCGCGGGCGGCGTCGGACTTCAATAGCAGCGTCATCGTGTCGACCTCGCGGACATCAGCCGAGCGCCTGGTTGATCAGGGCGTGGAGGCGTGCCGGGCCGGGTGCGGCCGGCAGATCGCCGCGCACCATTGCGACAACGTCTCCGGCCGGCGCAAGACCATGCTGCGTCAGCCAATCGCCCAGCCCGGAGCCGAGCGGCAGATCGACCCGGATGAACTGGCCGGTGCGACCATGCAGCCAGCAGGCGATCAGCGTGCGCGCGTCGGCTTCGTCAGCCGCCACGACCGGGCCTATCGCATGGCCGCGGCCGAAGGCCCGCAGGATACTGAAGCCGACGGGCTG
Source organism: Alloboseaceae bacterium BT-24-1 (assembly GCA_025846845.1). Taxonomy (GTDB): domain Bacteria; phylum Pseudomonadota; class Alphaproteobacteria; order Rhizobiales; family Beijerinckiaceae; genus Allobosea. Next base: position 17,069 of record JAOYTL010000030.1, on the reverse strand, counting down.
GCCGGCCCTCTCCAACACCCGGCACTCACCACATCCCAGCAAGGCCGCAAGGGTCGGCCCGCGCTCCAGGCCTGTCGCGGCGCGGTCGAGACGCTCTAGAATGGGAAGGTCGGTGAAGCTTGCCGGGCGCAGCCGCTCGCCCGCACCGAGCTCCGGGGCGGCGACGGCGAGCACGTGCCCGTGCTGCTGCCGCACGCCGCCACAGGGTTGGAAGCCGCTTTTGGCATAGAGCGGCTCACCAGCAGCTGTGGCATTCAGCATCAGCGAGCGCCCTTCGGCCTGCACGAGCAGGGCCTGCATCAGGCGCCGGCCGATGCCGCCCCCTTGCGCCTCGGGCGCGACGATGATCATCCCGAGCGTCGCATGGCTCTCACCATAGGGCCACCACAGGGCCGAGGCGACGAGCTTGCCGTCTCGCACGCCGACGACGCCACCGCCGAGTCCGATCGAGAACTCCCAGTCCTCGCGGCGATACGGCCAGCCGACGCGCCGCGACAGCTCCGCGCAGGAAGCCGCATCGCCCATGCCGATCGGGCGCAGCGTCAGCGCTTCCGGAGCCGCGATCCCGGTCATGCCCGTGCCGGCGACGGAAGCCATGGAGCTCACGCGCCGACCTCCTGGACGACATAGACCTTGGCGACATGCTCGTCGCTGTCCCAGGCGCAAGGCGTGCCCTGGGCAACGAACACGCTCTCGCCCGCCGCAATCCGTACCGGGCGCCCATCCGTCCCGGTGAGGGTGACGCTGCCAACGAGGATGTGCATCAACTCGTTGACCGGCTGCGGGCGCAGGACGCGCCGATACGGCGTCGAATCCCAGATGCCGGCCCGCAAACGCGATGTCTCGTCGGTGAAGGCGTTGAAGCTCCGGCACTGCGGCACCGGCCCTTCGAGAAGATTGGCTGGAGGCGGCGACGAAGACGAAAGCGGGGCATCGGCCAGCAGCTCCGTCACGCCGGGCGCCGCGGAAGCTGCTCCGGTGCCGGCACAGAAGACCCAGCTCGTGCCGGGCGCCGCCTCGACGCGCAAAGCCGTGCCGCGCGCGATTACGATGCTCTCGCCGGCCTGGAGCGTGCGCCTGCTGCTGTCCGCGGGCAATAAGTCGAGGCGCCCGGCCGTGACGACGAGTGCCTCCGTGTGCGGGAAGGCTGCAATCTCCGTCGCGCCCGAGAACGCGGCGCTCCCCACTGCCAGATCCTGCGCACCGCTCCAGACGACCTCGCGGCCGGCGGCGAATGGATCCTGTTCGGAGAGCGACTCGGTGCCGGAGGTGTCGGCACGATTGGCGAGTACGATCGGAGCAGTCGACATGGAATCCTCTCCCGGCATGATGGTGCTGAGCTAGGGCGTTTCGTGCTCGGCGGATTGGAGGAAATTCTCAGGACGACATGTCGTCGCCGCGCACGGCCGATGTTGAAGCGCTCTTCTGCTGCGTAGAATCCGAGACCCCGATTTCCCTCCGAGCTTGAATAGAGTCCGTCATGCATGGAGACGGACGACGCGCCCCTCGCGGTTCACGGAAGATCAGACCATCGGGAGGCCGACGAAGTCAGGCGTCAGAAGTTGCGCAGCGTCACGCTAGCGGATCCTGGAGAGTTCCTGTCGCGGGAAACTCCTCCAGCCATGTGGAAGGACACTTTCGAGCGGGCTGCGCAAAGGAGATCGAGCTCGACAAGAAACCGGGCGGTCAGTCGAACTCTCTACGGAATTTCTCGCTGATGATCGCAGCCGAGCGAAAGCGCCCGATCGAGAACGGTTCCAGCGGCGTCTGTGTCGCCCCGTCCACGATCATCTCGCTGAGGCAGAGCCCGACGCCGGGACCGATCTGGAAACCGTGGCCGCAGAAGCCGAAGGCGTGGAAGAGCCCGGCCGTCGTCTCGCTCGGCCCGATTACCGGGATCATGTCGGGCAGATAGGCCTCGATGCCGGACCAGACGCGGATGACGTGACACTGCGCGAGCATGGGCGCGACGCGTGCCAACGCCCGCATCGCCGCGAGCGTCTTGGCGGGAGGGACCGGCGCGCGGTTGTTGGCCGGATCCGCCGCCGTGCGCGGATAGCCGGCGAGGATGATGTTGCCGCGCGGAATCTGGCGAAAGATCACCGAACCGTCGATCGCCTGGACCGACGGGCCGATCAGATAGGGGAACGGCTCCGTCACGAACTGGGGCGGGCCAGCCGGAAAGACCGGCGCCGTTTCGCCGAACTTCTCGGCGATCTCCAGCGCCCAGGCGCCGGCGCAGTTGACGAGCGCGCCGCAGCTCAACCTTCCGCCGTCTGCCAGCGTCAGCGCGAAACCGTCACCCGAGCGATCGACGGCGGTGACAGGCGTGTTCTCGCGGATGACGGCTCCGTGCCTTACAGCTGCGCGCGCGATAGCGGGGGTTGCGAGACGTGGATTGGCGGTGGCGTCGCGCGCCGAGAAGGTCGCTGCGATCGCGCGCTCGCTGAGCCAGGGCCAGCGTCGCTTGAGCTCGGCGCGGCCGAGACGTTCGATGGCGAGCCCGTATGATTCCGAGACCTTGGCGTAGCTCTCGAGCTTGGCATGCTCCTCCTCGTCATAGGCGAGATAGAGATGGCCGGTCTGCTCGAACTCGCAATCCTCGCCGATCAGCGCGTCGAAATCCTCCCAGAGCGCCTGGGAGCGCAGGGACAGTGGATACTGTCCGGGAAAGCGGCCCTGGAGACGCAGGTTCCCGAAGTTGACGCCGCTCGACTGCGCGCCGACCACGCCCTTCTCGATCAAGGTCACGCGTTGCCCGCGCCGGGCGAGGAAGAAGGCGGTCCAGGCGCCGATCAGCCCGCCCCCGACGATCACGACATCGCTGGTGTGCTCGCTCATGCCGGATCGCCGGCGGCGGCGAGCGCGATCGGCTTGACCGGGGCTTGGCCGCGCAGCCGCCCGGCGCTGGCGCCGTCCCGCCCGGCCGCGACGATCTCCTGCAAGGCGGGACCGCAGACCCGGCCCTGGCAACGCCCCATCCCGCAGCGGGTCATCGCCTTGACCCGATTGACCTCGATCGGGCCGAGCTCCTTGGCCATCGCCATGCGGACGTCACCGATCGTGACGTTCTCGCAGCGGCACAGCATGACGGAATCCGGCAGGGCAGCGATCTGCGCTGCCGGCCAGGCAAAAGCTCGCGCCAGGCCACGCTGGAACGCGCGCAGGCGCTCGACTTGCCGTGCCAACCGCCTGACAAGCTCGATATCCTGCGGTTGGCCGAGATCGGTGAGGATCGCGTGGGCAGCGAGCGCACCGCTCGCCTCGGCCGCGTCGGCACCGCCGATCCGCACCCCGTCCCCGGCGAGATAGAGGCCGGGCCGGGCCCGACCCAGACCATCGATCTTCGGCAGATGCAGCCTGAAATCCGGATCATAGGCGAACTCGGCCTGCGCCAGGTCGGCGAGCTGCGTCTCCGGCTTCAAGCCGTAGCCGAGCGCGACGGCATCACAGGCGAAACGGCGTTCACGGCCTTGCGCATCACGCAGGAGCAGGGCCTCGACGCGGACTTCTCCCTCGACGGCGACAGGCGTCACGCCGTGCAGCATCTGCGTCCCGGCGCGCAGCGACGCGCCCATGTAGGAGATGCCACGTAGCAGCGTCCGCGGGGCTCGCAGCAGCGCCGGCAGCGCGGCGGCCTTGGCGGCGAACGGCGTCGTATCGGCGATCACCGCGATGTCCGCACCCATGTCGCGGTACTGCTTCGCGGCCAGCGCCAAGAGAGGCGACGAGCCCAGGAAGGCGACACGGCTTCCGATCAGGCAGCCCTGATCCTTCAGCGCGACCTGCGCCCCACCGAGGGTGAACACACCGGGCAAGGTCCAGCCGGGCAGCGGCGCCACCCGGTCCATCGCCCCGCTGGCGATCAGCAGCCTGTCGAAGGCGAGCGTCGCGGCCCGTCCGTCCTGCAGCAGATGCAACTGGTTGCCGTCGATGGCCCAGACCAATGTGCGAGGGCGATAGTCGATCTTCGCCCGCAGCGCCTCGAAGCGGCGATGCAGTGCGGCGTATTTCCCGGCCTCCGACCCCATCAGCCTGTTCATGTCGAGCGCGAGATTGTCGGCCGGCCGGCGATAGCCCTGGCCGCCCGCCCGCGCTCCCTCGTCGATCAGGACCGGCTTCAGCCCTTTCGCGCACAGCGTCTCGGCGGCGCTGATGCCGGCTGGCCCAGCTCCGACGATGACGATGTCAGCCATCTGCACCGCCCAGCAGCTGTGGCTCGGCGGACAGGACCATCCCGTCGGCGACCTCGGTGGTGCAGGCCCTGAATCTCCCGCCTTCGGCGCTCCAGACCCAGCAATCCTGGCAGGCGCCCATCAGGCAGAAGCCGGCGCGCGGCTCAGCCCCGAACTCGAGGCGGCGGATCAGGGCGCCGCTTTCGAGCAGCGCGGCAAGGACGCTGTCGCCGGTCGTCGCCCGGATGGTCGTGCCGTCGAAGCTGAGCATCGCCGGCTGCCCGGCGCGGGCAGCCACACGGCGGAACTGCGGCTTCGGAGCGTCCATGTGGGTCTCAAAGTTATTTCAATGCAATAACAATTCTCGAATATTGATAAAACAGCAACCGACGCTGTCAAGCGCCTCCTGCTTGCAGCTCAGACCCGCGAAATCGCGTGCGCGGTGGCGATGACGAGAGAGGAAAAGCGCGAGACGACCTCGGCATGGCTGAAGCGCGAGGTCGAGGCCGCGATGTTCACGGCGGCTTCGGGACGGCCGTGATGATCGACGATCACGGCGGCGATCGAGGCATCGCCGAGATAGACTTCCTCGAAGGCGGTGGCGTAGCCCTGCGCTGCCGATTGGCGCAGTTTCTCGCGCAACGCATCGCGCTGCCAGGTCGTCGAGGGGGTGTGCGCCTTGCGGTCGGAGGCGTCGATGATCGCCATCGCCTCCTCCTCAGGCAGGCGTGACAGCATCGCGATGCCGGGCGCGGTGCAATAGGCCGGCATCCGCGTGCCGATGATGACATCGGTGTTCAGCACATGGCGGCTGAGGAAGCGCGAGACGAAGATGATCTCCGGCCCCTCGCGCACGGTGAGGTTGACCGTCTCCTCCGTCTCCTTGCTGAGGTGCATGAGATAGGGCATCGCCCTGTCGAGCAGACGGCTGCTGCGCACGAAGTGGTAGCCGAGATCGAGCGTCTTCGCGGTCAGCTCGAAGCGCTTGGTCTGCGCGTCCTTGCGCAGATAGCCGAGCCTGGTGAGCGTGTGAGTGAAGCGCTGCGCGGCGCTGACGTCCATCCCCGTTTCCGAGGCGACCTGCGACAGGTTGAGCGTTTGGTGCTGGCGGCCGAAGGCTGAGAGCACCCGGAACGCCTTCTCGACCGAATTGACCATGAGCGCATCGTCCTTGCGCACGGCCTCGTCGCCTGCCGTGGCTGCTCGCTTGCGGCCGTTCTGTGTCGCTTCGGGCATCGTCATCGGGGCCTGTTCTCCTGGCTCGATCAATGGCTGCGGCCAACGGCCTTGACAAGGTGAGGCTTTCGCGCAGAATATTCAATAAGAGTTATTGCATAGTAATAAACATTCATCGGAGAGCGGTATGAAGGATTCTGTTCTGGTCGAGGTGCGCGGCGCTATCGGCATCCTCACCCTCAATCGGCCGCAGATCCTCAATGCCTGGAATGCGCCGATGCGGTCCCGGCTCGTCGAAGGCCTCGACGAGCTCGAAGCGAACGAGGCCGTGCGGGCGATCATCCTCACCGGCGCTGGCGACCGCGCCTTCGGCGCCGGCCAGGACCTCAACGAGACCAAGACCTTCGATCCCGACCGCGCCGAATTGTGGATGGGCGAATGGGAGCGGCTCTACGATCGGCTCCGCTCGCTTTCGAAGCCGATCATCGCTGCCTTGAACGGCGTCGCCGCCGGTTCCGCCTTCCAGGTCGCGCTGCTCTGCGACCTGCGGATCGGCCATGACGGCGTCACCATGGGGCAGCCGGAGATCAATTCCGGCATCGCCTCGGTGACCGGCCCCTGGATCATGCGCGAGATGATCGGGATCGCCCGCACCATCGATCTGACCCTGACGGGGCGGATGATGGATGCCGACGAATGCTTCCGGATCGGCCTGATCAATCGGATCGTGCCGAAGCAGAAGGTGATGGAAGCGACCCTGGCACTGGCCGAGGAACTCGCCGGAAAGCCGCCCGTCGCGATGCGCCTCAACAAGGCCCGCTTCCGCGAGGTCACGGAGGAGAGCTTCCGCGAGTGCCTCAAGGCTGGCATCCGCAACCAGCGCGAGGCCTACGGCACCGGCGAGCCGGCGCGGATGATGGAACAGTTCCTGGCGGTTCGCGCCGCGCGCAAAAGCGCCTGACTAGACCACGCGCCTGACGATCTGATCACCCACGGGGAAACGCGGAAAACCGCTTGAAAGGGGAGAAGACGATGACGACCGAAACGACGAAGCCGACGCGACGCGCCCTGCTGCAACTGGCCGCCGGCGCCCTCGCAGCGCCCTACCTCACTGGGGCCGCGCGAGCCGCGACCCAGATCACGGTCGCCGACCCCGGCGGGCCGTTCGGGCCCGCCTTCCGCAAGGCCTTCTACGACCCCTTCGAGAAGGCGACCGGCAACAAGGTCGTCAACGTCGCCCGCGAGGCGGAGCCGACCGCCCAGTTCAAGGCGATGGTCGAGACCAAATCCTACACCTGGGATGTCTGCACGCTGACGCTCTCGGCCCGCGACATCCTGAAGGCGCAGGGGCTGCTCGATCCGATCGGCTTTGCGCATGCCGATGTGCCCAAGCTGATGCCGCAGGCGATCTCGCCTGAGTTCATGGGCACGGACGTCTATTCGACGGTCTTCGCCTACCGCACCGACCGGGTGAAGAATGCCCCGGCGAGCTGGGCCGATTTCTTCAACGTCGAGAAATTCCCGGGCCGGCGCGCGCTGCGCAAGAACCCGATCGACACGATCGAACAGGCCTTGCTCGCCGACGGCGTGCCACTCGACAAGCTCTACCCGCTCGACATCGACCGCGCCTTCAAGGTTCTCGACAAGATCAAGCCGCATGTCGCGGTCTGGTGGACCGGCGGCGCACAGTCGACCCAGCTCCTGCAGAGTGGCGAAGTCGACATGTTGCCGGGCTGGAACGCGCGCCTGCAGGCGGCGATCGACGGCGGCACGCCCGCCAGGATCGTCTGGAACCAGGGGCTCTACTCGATCGAGGGCTGGGGGCTGCCGAAGGGCGGACCGAAGGCGGATGTCGCCCGCCAGTTCATCCGCTTCTGCTCGGACCCGAAGGCGCAGGCCGCCTTCACCGAGGCCCTGGCTTATGGCCCGACCAATCTCGACGCCTATCAGACCATTCCGGCCGAGCGCGCCAAGGTGCTCCCGACCTCGCCGGAGAACCTGAAGCAGATGGCGATAGCCAACGAGGACTGGTGGAGCGCCAATCGCTCGAAGGTCACCGAGCGCTTCAACTCCTGGCTCCTGACCTGATGCCGATGGCGACGAGCGCCGATATGACCGCAACCGAGCCGAAGACGGCCAAGCTCGTCGTCGAGGGCAAGCTCGTCATCGAAGGACTTGGCAAGCGCTATGGTGCGACCACGGCCCTCGAGCCGAGCTCGCTCAGCGTCGCCGAGGGCGAGTTCCTCACCTTGCTGGGGCCTTCGGGCTCCGGCAAGACCACGCTGCTGCAGCTGATCTGCGGGCTGGTCGAGGCGAGCGAGGGGCGCGTCGTGATCGACGGCCGCGACCAGTCGGCGACGCCGGTTCACCAGCGCGATATCGGGCTCGTCTTCCAGCATTACGCGCTGTTCCCGCATTTGACCGTGGCCGAGAACATCGCTTTCCCGCTGAAGATGCGCGGACGCCCCGGCTCGGAGGTCGCAAGCCGCGTCTCGGCCACGCTGGAGATGGTCCATCTCGGCCATCTCGCCGGGCGGTTCCCGCGCGAATTGTCGGGCGGCCAGCAGCAGCGCGTCGCGCTGGCGCGCTGCTTTGTCTACCAGCCCTCGATCATCCTGATGGACGAGCCGCTCGGCGCACTCGACAAGAAGCTGCGCGAGCACATGCAGATCGAGATCAAGCGGCTGCACCGCGAGAGCGGCGCCACCATCGTCTACGTCACGCATGATCAGGAAGAAGCGCTCGCCATGTCCGACCGCATCTGCCTGATGAATCATGCCAGGATCGAGCAGCTCGGCACGCCGCGCGAGATTTACGAGCGCCCGCGCACCGCCTTCGCGGCCGACTTCATCGGCATCTCCAACATCTTCCGCGGCCGCTGGGACGGCAATGGCGCGATCGACACGGCGCATGGGCGCTTCGCCCTGCCGAGTGGCGCGCGTTGCCAGAGCAAGGATGCCACCCTGGTCATTCGGCCGGAGAACCTGCGTCTCGGCGCCCGGGACGACAACGCCGTGAACGGCCGCGTCAGCGAGGTCGTCTATGCCGGTTCCGAGACGCGCGTCATCGCCGCGCTCGACGACGGCAGCCCGCTCGTGCTGCGGCTCGGGCCCGACGATCTGGTGCCTGCGATCGACGAGCGGATCGTTGCCGGCTGGTCGCGCGACAAGGCGGTGCTGGTCGCATGAGCGCGGTGCCCCTCAGCAGCGCGCCGGCGCGCGCCAGAAAATTGCGGTTCGGCGCGCTCTGGCTGGCCGTTCCCGGCCTCCTGTTCCTGGCGGTCTTCTTCGTCTATCCGGTCGCGCAGCTGCTCGGCCTGAGCATCGTCGATCCGGAGAGCGGCGCCTTCTCGGCCGGCGCCTATCAGCGCATTGCCGCGACGGACGTCTATCTGCGCGTCCTCGGCATCACCTTCCGTATCGCCGGCTGGACAGCGGTCTGGTCGCTCCTGATCGGCTACCCGCTCGCCTACTGGATCGCACGCCTGCCCGACCTGTTTCGCGGCCGCATGCTGCTCTTCGTCATGGTGCCGTTCTGGACGAGCTATCTCGTCAAGACCTTCGCCTGGATGATCGTGCTCGGGCGCAGCGGCATCATCAACTCCCTGGCGACCGGCTCCGGCATCGTCGACCGGCCCTTGCCGCTGCTGCACAACCAGTTCGGCGTCATGGTCGGCATGGTGCACGCCATGGTGCCGCTGGCGGTGATGACCATGCTCCCGGTGATGACCGGCATCGACCGGCGGCTCGTCCAAGCGGCGCAGACGCTCGGGGCCGCCCCGGCGCGCGCCTTCTGGCTGGTCTATTTCAAGCTCTCGTTGCCGGGCGTGGCGGCGGCCGGCCTGCTCGTCTTCATCTCCTCGCTCGGCTTCTTCATCGTCCCGGCCTTCCTGGGCGGTCGCCAGGAGACCATGCTCGCGCAGCTCATCATCACGCAGGTGCAGGAACTGCTGAACTGGTCGTTCGCCGGCGCACTGTCCGCGATGATGCTGGCGGCGGCGCTGATCTCTTGCGTGATCTACGACAGGCTCTTCGGGCTCTCGACCATCGCCGGCGGCTCCGCCCAGGTCGGCACCGGGCGTATCCGCAACCTCGGCCTGGCGGTCCTCGGCGTTGTTGCTACAGCGGCGGCCAGGCTCGGTGCGCTCGCTCAGGCGCTGCTCGGCAAGCGCATCTGCGCGATGCTGCTGCCCGGCTTCTGCTGGCTCGTCATCGCCTTCCTGGTGCTGCCGACGCTGCTCGTCATCCCGCTCGCCTTCACCTCCTCGCAATTCCTCGAATTCCCGCCGCCGGGCTATGGCCTGAGCTGGTTCGAGGCCTATTTCAGCTCGCCGCTGTGGATCCAGGCGACGATCCGCTCCTTCGCGGTCGCCTTCGTCACGGCAATTGCCGCAACCGCCATCGGCGGCTTTACGGCCCTGGCGCTGGCGAACAGCCGCACGCGCTGGGGCGGGCTGATCTTCGCCTTCTTCCTCGCGCCGATGATCGTGCCGCGCATCGTCATCGCGGTCGGGCTGTTCTACCTCTTCGCGCGGCTCGGGTTGATCGCGACCGATCTCGGCCTCGTCATCGGCCATACCGTGCTGGCGATCCCCTTCACGCTCGTCACCATCGCCGCCGTGCTCAAGACCTACGACCAGCGCCTCGACCAGGCTGCGGCGACGCTCGGCGCCAACCGGCTGCGCACCTTGACCGGCGTCACCATTCCGCTCGTGAAGGGCGGCCTCATCGCTGCCTTCCTGTTCGCCTTCATCACCTCCTTCGACGAGCTGACCATCGCGATCTTCGTCTCGGGCGGCATCAAGACCACCCTGCCGAAGCAGATGTGGGACGACATGATCCTGCAGCTAAACCCGACGCTGGCCGCGGTCTCCGTGGTCGTCTTCGTCGTGGCGACGGTGATGCTGCTGCTCGCGGAACGCTTCCGCTCCTCCTGATCGACCGAGCCGACGACCGAGCATGACCTCCTTCAACGACGACGGCTTCGTGAGCCTTCTGACCACGCGTGCTGCCGCTGAGCCGGACAGCGTCTATGCGCGCTTCTGCGGTGAGCCGGTGACCTATGCCGGGCTCGAACGCCGCTCGGCCGCCTTCGCTGCAGATCTCAGGGCGCGCGGCATCAAGCCTGGCGACAGGGTCGCCGTGATGATGCGCAACTCGATCGCCACGATCGCCGTGGTCTTCGGACTTGCCCGTGCCGGCGTCGCCTGGGTACCCGTCAATGCGCAGCAGCGCGGCGAGGGGCTGCGCTACCTGCTGACGCATTCGCAGCCACGCCTCGTCGTCGCCGATGCGGAGCTCGCGCCGCAGATCGCCGAGGCGATGGATTCGGAGCCGGAACTGCTGCAGCTCTTGCATGCGCCGGGCGGCGAGCTCGACGCCATTCTGGCCCGCACCGAGCGCTTCGATGAGCCGGCCCCGGCCGCCGACGCGGTCTTCGCCATCATGTACACATCGGGCACCACCGGCCGGCCGAAGGGCGTGATCGTCTCGCACCGCATGCTCCGGCTCGCGGCGGAGAGCGTCGCGCGGCTGTCCGACGCGCAGCCGGCGGATGTCTTCTTCGTCTGGGAGCCGCTCTACCATATCGGCGGCGCGCAGCTCCTGCCGCTACCGATGATCAGCGGCATCACGCTCGCCATGGTCGAGCGCTTCAGCGCCAGCCGCTTCTGGGATCAGGTCAGGGCCGAAGGCGCCAGCCATATCCACTATCTCGGCGGCATCCTGCAGATCCTGCTGAAGCAATCCTCGTCGCCACGTGATCGCGAGCACGGCGTGCGCATCGCCTGGGGCGGCGGCTGTCCGCCCGACATCTGGCCGCAGTTCTGTGACCGCTTCGGCATCGATATCCGCGAGTGCTACGGCATGACGGAAGCCTCCAGCCTCACGACCTGCAATGTGACCGGCGTGCCGGGCTCGGTCGGCCGGCCGCTGCCCTGGTTCACGGTGAAGCTGCTCGATGCCGACGGCCTGCCGGTGCCTCCCGGCGAGCGCGGCGAGATCGTGATCGAGACCAGTATCCAAGGCGCGATCTTTCCGGGCTATCTCGACAATCCCGAGGCTACGGCGAAGGCGCTGCGCGAGGACGGTTTCCACACCGGCGACCTCGGCTCCTTCGATGCCGACGGCAATCTCTATTTCCATGGCCGGATGACCGACAGCGTGCGCTGCCGGGGCGAGAATGTCTCGGCCTGGGAGGTCGAGCATGTCGCGGCCGAGCATGAAGCGGTCGAGGATTGCGCGATGATCGGAGTCGCCGCCGATGTCGGCGAGCAGGACATCAAGCTCTTCGTCAAGCCGCGCGATGGCATCGTCATCGATCCGCAGGCGCTCTCCGGCTGGCTCGGCCTGCGCCTCGCGCCCTACCAGAACCCGCGCTACATCGCCGTTATCGACGAATTCGAGCGCACGGCGAGCCAGCGCATCATGAAGCACAAGCTCTCGCCCCGGCTCGACGACTGCTGGGATCGGGCCGCCATCGCGACGAGGCTCTGACATGGCCGGCTGCGACATCCTGATCTCGGGCACCGGCGGCTTTGCTGCGCGGATCGCCTTCGACATCGCCGCGACCGCCGACGAGCCGGTCGAGGTGATCATCGCCGGGCGCAATCGCGAGCGCCTGAACTGGCTGCGTACCGCCGCCAATGCCCGCAGCGCGCTGTTCGGCAAGAAGGCGCGCTTCACGACACATGCGGTCGATCTACTCGTTCCGAAGGCGTCGGACGAGATGCTCGCGGCGACCGCTCCGCGCATCGTGGTGCAGGCTGCCTCGATCCAGACCTCGCAGGTCATCGCCCAGAGCGGCAATGCCTGGACGCGACTCGTGGCCGAAGGCGGCCTGAGCGCCACGGCTGTCTTTCAGGCCCTGCTCAGCTCTCGTGTCGCAGCAGCGATCACGCGCAGCGGCAAGCTCGTGACGCTGGTCAATTGCGGCTTCCCCGACGTGGTCAACGGCATGATCCGCGCGATGGGCCACGACGTCGCCTGCGGCATGGGCAATGTCGCGATCCTGTCCAATGTCTTCGCCGGCTCGGCCGCCACGCCGCCCCGGGCCGAGGTCAAGGTCCTCGCTCACTACCAGAACCTTGCGGCCTGGCGCCGCCGGCCGGAAGAGCGCGGCGGGCGGCCTCCGCGCGTCTGGCTGTGCGGCATCGAGGTCGAGGACGTCTATGCACGCTTCGCCGACATCCAGCTCACCCCCGAGCCGGTCATCGAGATCTCGGGAGCGAGCGGCGTCCCCATGCTGCTCGCCATGGCGGCCGGCCGTTCCTGGCGCGGGCATGTGCCCGGTCCGAACGGTCTGCCTGGCGGCTACCCGGTCCGGCTCACCGGCGGCAGCCTCGAACTGGAGCTCCCGGAGGGGGTCAGCGAGGCCGAGGCGATCGCCTGGAATGCCTCCTTCGAGGAGCAGAACGGCCTGATCGTCTCCCCCGATGGCTGGGTCACGTTCACAGGCATCCTCGGCACCAAGCTCGGTGAACACCTTCCCGGCCTTCGCACGGGGTTTGCGGTCCGGGAGCTGGAACCGATCTGCGATGAGCTGCTCGAGCTACGCGCCGCGCTGATGCGCGAGGCTTAGGCAAGGCTTGCCTCCACGCACCATTCGCACAGCCTGGGCGTTGATTCCGCTTCCTATCGAGACGTTGCTGTTGTCGTACCGATCTCGAGCACGACGACCTCGCAGACGTCTTCGAGCGCGGTCGGACAAAGCTCGACGCCGTGCGGCACGACGATGAACTCGCCTTCCCCGATGATCTCGTCGCGGTCGCGGAACTTCATCAGCAGCCGGCCCTTGTGCACGAAAAAGACCTCGTCCTCGCGGCTGTTGAAATGCCAGCCGGCCTCGCCCTCGAATTTCGCGAGCTTGATCTGCAGATTGTTGACGGATGCGGCGAGCCGAGGCGGCCAGCTGTCGGAAAATCGTCCGAAAGCGCTCTCCAGATTCTCCTTGCGGAATGGCGAGATGTGCCGGTTGAGCATCGCGACATCACGGATGATCGTCTTCAGCTGGCTCGGCACATCGCTGCCGTCGGCCGGATATTTTCCATCGAGCGCAGCCGTGCCAATGGTGAAACCAGCCGCCCCGGCCTGCTTCAAGGCTGCGATGCGGCCCGGAGTGTCGATCGATCCGGCCACATAGACGGGCTTCGGCACCGCCGAGCAGACAGCTTCGATCAGCGCCGGCACGTTCTCGTGCGAGCGATAGGCCAGGAGATCGAGGCCGTGCACGCCGTCGCGTGCGGCCATGGCCTGCGCGCTGGCGACAATCTCGTTGATGCTGCCTTCCAGGACGCTCGGATGTCCGGAGATCGTTCCCGGGAACGGGCAGTACTGGATCGTCGTGCCGGCGATGATCGGCAGCACGTCGTCGACCCTTGTCCCGCCGAGCAGAATATCGATGCCGATCTCGACGGCAGCTCTTGCCGACGCGATCTCGCTGTCGCGATCGAGAGAGACGACTTCGAGATAGGACGTCGCGCCGCCAGCCCTGATAGCTATGTTGAGCGCTTTCAGTGTGTCGAGCGGCAAGCCGATGTCCTTGAAGCCGATATGCCGGACTCCCAGAGCCAGAGCCGTCCGAAGTTGCTCCATCGCATCGCTGACCGTCCGGTCGTTGCGGGTGAGCATGAAGATGAAGCGAAGGCCCATCAGGACACCTGTTCCGTTGCGTTCGTCCGGTCTGCGCGGCAACGAACCGCCATGCGCTAGTAGCTATGCTGACTCAGTCAGGGCGTTTCGCAACCGCTGGGCGCTGGTCGGGGCTGCAATCGGCGCTCTTTCGGCGGATCGGACTGCCGCCCTATCAAGGTAGTCCTGATATCCCTGTCTTGTTTGCCCACGGCCGGTCCTCGATGAACCATAGCGATTCCCGTGACAGCGATCTCATGGCCTCGGTCGGGATCGGTCAACCTGTACCGCGCAGAGAGGATGCGATCCTCGTGCAGGGGCACGGGCGCTACACGGACGATCTCAGCGTCGAGCGGCAGCTCTTCGCGGCCTTCGTCCGCAGCCCTCATGCGCATGGCCATCTGCGCGACCTCGATATGACAGAGGCCCGAGCGATGAAGGGCGTCGTCGCGATCTACACCGCGGCGGACCTCGACGGCCACGGCTACAACGCGATCGTGACGCCGATCGCTGTGCCAGGCCGCGATGGCGCGCCGATGAGAAGGCCCCAGCGGGCGGCGCTGGCGGCCGACAAGGTCCGCTTCGTCGGCGACCCTGTCGCGATGGTGGTCGCCCGCACCGCCGATCAGGCCCGCAACGCTGCGGAGGCGATCAGGCAGGACATCGACGTCCTGCCTGCCGTCACCGATGCCGAGCAGGCGCTCGGGGCCGACGCCCCGCAACTTTATGACGATGTCGCCGGCAATCTGATTGTCGATTTCCAGTCCGGCGACAGCGAGAAGGTCGCTGCGGCCTTCGCCGAAGCCGCGCACATCGCCCGGGTGCGGATCGTCAACAACCGCGTCGTGGTCAACCCGATCGAGCCGCGCAGCGCCATTGCGAGCTTCGATGGCAAGTCGAAGCGCTACACACTGCATGCTCCAAGCCAGGGTGCTTTCGGCATGCGCAACAACCTGGCCGCGGCCATGGGGGTGAAGCCTGCCGAGCTGCGCCTGGTCACAGGTCATGTCGGCGGCTCGTTCGGCATGAAGGCCTCGGTGTTTCCCGAATACGTCACTCTGCTCCACGCAGCCCGCATGTTGAAGCGGCCGGTCAAATGGACCGATCAACGATCGGAGAGCTTTGTCTCGGACCATCATGGGCGCGACATGGTTTTCGAGGCCGAGCTGGCCCTCGACGCTCGCGGTCGCTTCCTTGCGACGCGCTTCACCGGCGTCGCCAACATGGGCGCCTATCTCACTCCGGTCGGCGCCATGATGCCGACGGCGAATATCGGGAAGAACTCCGTCGGCATGTACCGGACACCGCTCGTCGAGGTCCGGACGCGTTGTGCGGTGACAAATACCCCGCCAATCGGCGCCTATCGTGGCGCGGGTCGTCCAGAGGGCAACTATTTCATGGAGCGCCTGATCGATACGGCGGCCCGCGACATGGGCATCGACAGCGCGAGCCTGCGGCGGCGCAACCTGATCCCGCCGGCCAAGCTGCCCTGGGCCACGCCAGTGGGAACGGTCTACGACAGCGGCGATTTCCCGGCCCTGTTCGAACGGGCCCTCGAAGCGTCGGACTGGAAGGGATATGCCGGGCGACTGCGGGCGAGCCGGAAGGCGGGCTTGCTGCGCGGGCGCGGTATCGGCTGCTATCTTGAGGTGACGGCGCCACCGACGAACGAAATGGGGGGAATCCATTTCGAGCCGGACGGCAGCGTGAGCATCGTCACTGGTACGCTCGATTACGGCCAGGGACATTGGACGCCCTTCGCCCAGCTCCTCACCAGCCAGCTTGGCGTCCCCTTCGAGGCAATCAGGCTCGTACAGGGCGACAGCGACCGGCTAATTGCCGGGGGAGGCACGGGCGGCTCGAAATCGCTGATGGCGAGCGGCTCGGCGATCATCGAGGCGAGCGAGCTGGTCATCGAAAAGGGCAAGCTGCTCGCCGGTCATTTCCTCGAGACCAATGCCGCCGATATCGAGTTCGCGAACGGCCGGTTCACCATCATCGGTACCGACCGCTCGATCGCGATCATGGACATCGCGGCCAGGCTGCGTGGTGGCGCCGCGGTGCCGCCCGACCTGCCACAATCGCTCGACGTGGGCCATGTCTTCAAGGCAGCGCCTTCGGCCTATCCCAATGGCTGTCACATCGCCGAGGTCGAGATCGACCTCGAAACCGGACATGTCGAGGTTGCGCGCTATGTCATGGTCAATGACTTCGGCACCGTGGTGAACCCGATGATCGTCGAAGGGCAGCTCCATGGCGGCGTCGTCCAGGGCATCGGCCAGGCGCTGTTCGAGCGGACGGTCTATGACGACAGCGGCCAACTCCTCACCGGGTCCTACATGGACTACGCCTTGCCTCGGGCGGCGGACGTCCCCTTCTTCTCGTTCGTGAGCCGGGGTGTGCCGACCCTGAATAACCGGGTCGGCGCCAAAGGGTGCGGCGAAGCCGGCTGCGCCGGCTCGCTGCCTTCGGTCATGAACGCGGTCGTCGACGCCCTGGCACCTCATGGCGTCAGGCATCTGGACATGCCTGCGACACCGCAGGCGGTCTGGCGAGCGGTTCAGTCCGGACGGATCGAATCTATGGCCTAAGCCAATGGCGATGGCTTCCCGAAAGAGCCGTGCTGGCCCACCCCAGCCTGGCTGAAACGTATCGACGCCGCGTCGGCGAGCCGGGGACCCTACGGGAGGACCCAGAGCTGCGGGACGAGGCGATTGAGGCGCTTTGTTCGCGGCTTGTGGTGGCGCCGTGTGACGGCGGCGGCGCCTTGCTTGAGCTTCACGGAGATCTGGCGCGGATTTTGGCACTGCGGGTCGCCTTGAAGCGCGAAAACCCCGGCCGCGATACGGTCGGGATTTTAGCTGATCTGGGTGTATTTGGTTGTGGGGGGCTGAAACCACCAACAGCTTTTAAAAACTCGATCCCATCCTTGTTGCTCATGCGAATTCTGTGAACGCCCGCGTCCGCAATGCGCCGATAGCGTTGAAAAAGTCGGTCTGGGAGCGAGGCTGTTGCGGCGCCCGAGGTGAGCGATTTGGGTGCCGCCTCACGATGCTGGCCTGAGCTGCGGTCCGTTTGGCATGAGCTTGGC
>JAOYTL010000029.1 GCA_025846845.1 Alloboseaceae bacterium BT-24-1 | reverse complement strand
GATGACAAAGGCGGGCGGCAACCCTGCTCGGGCTCGGTCAATACGACCCAGAATGACAACGGTCAGCCGCCCGCCGGCCAGTCTCAATCACCGACCGCAAACAGACAAGAATGACGGCCGTCAGTCCCCGATCGCCACGCCCTCGCGCCGTCCATCCGCCCCGCCGAGATAGCCTTCCGGCGTCTTGACGATGGCCTGGATGCCCGAGGTCATGTCGATCAAACGGACCTCATGGCCCTTCGCTTCGAGCGCGGCCTTCCAGGCTTCCGCCTCGCTGCTCTTCTCCAATTCGGTCGGGCCGTTGCGGTTGCCGAAATTGGCGAGGTCGACAGCGCGCTGCGGGTCCATCTTCCAGTCGAGCAGCGCGACCAGCGTCTTGGCGACATAGCCGATGATCTGGCTGCCCCCTGGGGAGCCGGTAACGGCATAAAGCCGGCCGAAAGCGTCGAAAACGATGGTCGGCGCCATCGAGGAGCGCGGCCGCTTGCCTGGCTCGACCCGGTTGGCGACCGGCTTGCCATCCTCGGTGGGGGCGAAGGAGAAATCGGTCAGTTCGTTGTTGAGCAGGAAGCCGCCCTTGGTCATCAGGCGCGAGCCGAAGCCGTCCTCGATCGTCGTCGTCATCGACACCGCATTGCCCTGGCTGTCGATGACCGAGATATGGCTGGTGCCGTTCTCGACGCCGTCGGAGGGCGCGAGCAGCATGGCGCGCTTGTTCGGTGGATCGCCGGCGACGGCCTTGCCCATTGCCTTGTCAGGGCTGACCAGCTTCGCCCGATCGCCGACATAGCCCTCGTCGATCAGGCCGGCGGCCGGGACGCTGACGAAGGCGGGGTCGCCGAGATAGAGCGCCCGGTCGGCGAAGGCGAGCTTGCCGGCTTCGGCGAACCAGTGCGCCGCCTCGGCTCCGGCGCCGAGGCGAGCCATGTCCCTGGTCGCGAGGATGCCGAGGATTTGCTGCACGGCGATGGCGCCCGAGCTCGGCGGGCCCATGCCGCAAAGCGTATAGGCGCGGTAGCGGCCGCAGAGTGGCGCGCGCTCCTCGACCTTGTAGGCGGCGAGATCGGCGAGCGTGATGTCGCCGGGATTGTCCTTGTGACCGGTCACCGTCGCGACGATGTCCGCGGCGATCGCACCCTCGTAGAAGGCGTCGGCGCCGCGCCCGGCGATGGCCCGCAGGGTCGCGGCGAAAGCCGGGTTCTTCAGGATCGTGCCGACCGGCTTGGGCTTGCCGTCGGCCTCGTAGAAATAGGCGGTCGCCTGAGCGTCCTTGCCGAGGTTCTTCTCCAGCGCCAGGAGGCCATTGAGACGCGGCGAAATCGCAAAGCCCTCGTCCGCCAGCTTGATCGCCGGGGCGAAGACCTCGGCCCAGGGCAGCTTGCCCCAGCGCTGGTGCGCTGCCTCGAGCAGCCGGACCGTGCCGGGTACGCCGACCGAGCGGCCACCGATCACGGCGTCGACGAACTTCATCGGCTTGCCGTCGGCCCCGAGGAAGCGCTCGGGTTTGGCGGCCATCGGCGCAGTCTCGCGACCGTCTAGCGTCGTCAGCTTCCGGCCGGCCTCGTCCCAATAGACGAAGAAGGCGCCGCCGCCGATGCCCGAGCTCTGCGGCTCGACCAGGTTGAGCACGAGCTGGATCGCGATCGCGGCGTCGGTCGCGCTGCCGCCGGCGCGCAGGATGTCGCGGCCGGCCGCGGCGGCGAGCGGGTTTGCGGCGGCGGCCATATAGCGCTGTGCCGTGCCGAGCGTCTTGGCGGTGCGGCCGGTGGCCGCTTCGGGCGCTGGCGCCGCGGTCTGGGCGGAGACTGTCGTTGCTGCAACCAGCCAAAGGCCGAAGGCGACGATGGAGCGGATACCGGATGAAGACTGGCTGCGGTGCATGGGATCGCTCCTCGCGTCTGCTGGGAGCGAGACTAGCGCGCCTTGGCGCCAGCGCGCCATGCTGCGGCCGCGGGTTTGATCTGTCTTGTGGCGCGGCTATGGTCGAAACCTGATTTGTCCTGCCTAGCCGAAGGGGTTCGTCATGGTGCTCGCGCAGTCTCCGGTGTTTCGCCGACCCCTCGTCATGCTGCTGGTCGGACTGTTCGGCCTCGCGCTGGCGGGCTGTGGCTACAACAACGTGCCGACGCTGGAGGAGAAGGCCAAGGCGGCCTGGGGCGAGGTGCAGAACCAGTATCAGCGCCGCGCCGACCTGATCCCCAACCTGGTCGAGACTGTTAAGGGCTATGCCCAGCAGGAGCGCGAGGTGCTGACCCAGGTGATCGAGGCGCGCGCCAAGGCGACGCAGATCAAGGTCGACGCCTCGACCATCACCGATCCCGCCAAGTTCAAGGAATACCAGGACGCGCAGAACCAGCTCAGCGGCGCGCTCGGGCGCTTGCTGGTGACGGTCGAGCGTTATCCCGAGCTCAAGTCGAACCAGAACTTCCTGGCGCTGCAGTCGCAGCTCGAAGGCACCGAGAACCGGGTCGCGGTGGCCAGGCGCGATTACATCCAGGCGGTGCAGGCCTTCAACACGGAGATCCGGACCTTCCCGGGCGTGATCTGGGCACGCCTGTTCTGGGGCGCCAAGCCGATGGAGAGCTTCTCGGCGACGGCAGGAGCGGAGCGGCCACCGGCGGTGAAGTTCTGAGCGGCTTTGTGCCGCGCATGTTGAGCTCCCTTTGGCTGGCTCGCCGGAAGCCCTCCCCCCTTGTGGGGGAGGGTTGGGAGGGGGGCTTTGCAGCGCTCTACCTCTGGATTGGAGTGCGGTTCGGTAAAGCGAGGCGTTTCCCCTCGCGGCTGGCTACCCCCCTCTCCAGCTCTCCCCCACAAGGGGGGAGAGAGGCGCGTGTGTCTGGGCCGGCGGCGCTACCGCTGCGCATGCTCGCCGCTCTACTCTTTTTCCTGCTCTTCCCCCTCCTCGCTGTCGCAGCCGAGCCCAATTACCCCGCTCTCACCGGCCGCATCGTCGACAATGCGAACCTGCTGGGCGCCGAGGCCTTTGCCCGCATCGAGCAGAAGCTGAAGGCGCATGAGGACAAGACCAGCGACCAGGTCGTGGTTGCGACGCTGCCGTCGCTGCAGGGCTATCCGATCGAGGAGTTCGCCAACGGCTTGTTCCGGGCCTGGAAGCTCGGCGACAAGGCGAAGAACAACGGCGTGCTGCTCATCGTCGCGCCGAACGAGCGCAAGGTGCGCATCGAGGTCGGCTATGGGCTTGAGGGCACGCTGACCGACGCGCTCTCCAAGGTGATCATCACCACCGCGGTCGCGCCCAAGTTCAAGAACGGCGATTTCGCGGGGGGAATCGAGGGCGGAGTCGATGCGATCCTGTCGATCCTGACCGGCGATGCCGAGGAATGGCAGCGCCGCGCCCAGATCCGCAGCGACGAATCATCCTGGGTCGAGACCGCCGCGGTGATTTTCGTCATGATCATGGTGTTCATCCTGATCGTGAGTTTCATGCGGGAGCTTGGCCGCTCGTCTGGCGGTTCACGCTCGCACCGGACGCGGGATGGGCGCTGGATCGTCCTGCCGCCATCCGGTGGCTCGGGCTGGGGCGGTGGCTCCTCCGGCGGCTGGAGCTCAGGTTCGAGCTCGGGCGGGTTCTCGGGCGGTGGCGGCTCGTCCGGCGGTGGCGGCGCTTCGGGGGATTGGTGAGATGCTGAATTCCGACGATCGCGACGCCGTCGCCGAGGCTGTGCGCGAGGCCGAGCGCCAGACTTCCGGCGAGATCGTCGTCGTCGTCGACCGGGCGGCCGGCAGCTATGTCGCAGTGCCGCTGGTGCTGGCGCTGGCGCTCTCGCTGTTCGTGCCCTGGCCGTTCCTGCTGCTGACGACGCTGAGCGCGGCGAGCATCTTTCTGACCCAGTTGATCGCGGCGGCGCTGCTGCTCGCGACCCTGCTCTGGTATGGCCGCGGCGGGCGCTTCGTGCCGGGCTTCGTCAAGCGGCGGCAGGCGCATGAGACGGCTTTGCGCGAGTTCACGGCGCGCGGGTTGACGCTGACGCGCGGGCGCACCGGCGTGCTGCTCTACATCGCCGTGCAGGAGCGCTATGCCGAGGTCGTCGCCGATGCCGGCATCTCGGCCAAGGTCGATGGCGAGGCCTGGCAACGAATCGTCGAGCCGCTGCTTGCGGCGGCGGCGCAGGACACTTTGCGTGAAGGGTTGATCGTGGCGGTGCGCGAGGTCGGCGCCGTGCTCGCCGCCCATGCCCCACCGGCCGCCGACGATGTCGACGAACTCCCGAACAAGGTGGTGATTTTGTAGGGGAGTGGCTTACTTCGCCGGACCGCGCGCGGCGCCGATGATCGCGCTCTGGCGGGCGTAGAGGTCGCCCTGGACCAGCACGACGTAAGAGTCGGCTTTCGCGGCGGAACGAACAGTCTCCAGCGGCACGCTCAGGGTCGCAGCTCCGCCATTCCATTCGCCGATGCGGCTGATGCCGCGCACGACATTGGCATAGGTCACGGTCTTGCCGCTGTTTTCGCCGCGCTCGATCGGGACGCTGGCGGTGCGGCTGACCTGCAGCAGCCAGACCACGGCCGGCTTCTCGCTCGGATAAGGCGCTGCGCCCAAGGCGACGCGGAGTGCACCGTCCGCCTCGGCAAGGTCGACCTTCACCGCGAAGCCGTCCTTGCCCTGCTCCTGGACGAGCTTGTCGATGCCGCCCTTGTCGGAGCCGACGATATGGGTGGCGCCGTTGACCACGGCCTGCGGCGTGTAGATCTGGCCGTCGCCGCGCGCCTTGGCATAGAGCTTCTGGCGCTTGCCGAAGACCTCCTGGCCGAGCGTATCCTTCCAGCCGAGATAATCCCAGTAGGTCACCGGCAGGGTCAGCGTGATCAGGCGTGGATCCTTGGCCAGCTCGACGAAGAGCGCGTCCGCGGCCGGGCAGGACGAACAGCCCTGGCTGGTGAAAAGCTCGACCACCGCCTTCGGACGGGCCGCAGGCTGTTGCTGGGCATGCGCCGGCAGCCCTGCGAGCAGGAGAACAGCGGCAGCAGCGATCTTGCGGATGTGGCGGACCATCAATTCGAACTCGACGCCTGTATAAAAGCAGGCGGTTACCAAAAGCGCTACTCTCCACTCAATTGGAAATCACGTTGCCTTGAAAACAGGTTTCGGCGGCGCCTGCTCGCGAAAACGTGCCAGCGCCTCGGCGCTGATCAGGTTCGGACGCCAGCGCCGGTGCATCCAGAGCCATTGTTCGGGATGCTCGCGAACCCAGCCCTCGACGACCGCGGTCATCATCGCCATGGCGCCGGTGACGTCGATCTCGCCACTGGCGTCGCGCGGCAGGTCGAGCGGTGGGGTGAGCTCGATACGGAAGCGGCGGTTCGGCAGGCGGATGACGCGAACGCCATGCACCGGGCACTCGAAGCGGCGGGCGAACTTGCCGAGGATCGGGTTGGTCAGCGCCGGGCGCCCAAGGAAGGGCACGACCACGCCGCGGGTGAAATGCTGGTCGATCAGCATGCCGAGATGGCCGCCATTCTCGAGCACGCCCTGCATGGCGAAGGCGGCGCCCTGCTTGGCGGCAGCGAGCCCGCCCATGGCGCCGGAACGGATTTCGTGGACGACGGCGGCGATCGCCGGGTCATTGGGCGCGCGGAAGACGGCGGTGGTGTCGAGGTCGTAGGTGGCGGCGCAGATCGCCGGCAATTCCCAATTGCCGAGATGGGTCGAGAAGATCAGGCCTGGCTTCTCGTCGTCCTTCAGCGCGATGAAATGCTCGATGCCGACGACCTCGATCCGGCCGTTCGGATCGGGGTTGTGGTAGTCGTAGTCGAACAGCGTCTTGAGATGGGCGTATTCGGCGACGGTGCGGCCGAGATTCTCCCATGCGCCGCGGGCGATGCGGCGAACCTCCGCCTCGGCGATCCCCGGGAAGGCGGCGCGGATATTGGCATAGGCGACGCGGTTGACCGGGATCAGCGGGCTGACGCTGCGCAAGAGCCAGCCGCCGAGATCGGAGGCCCTTTCCGGCCCGAGCGCGCGCAGGAAGGCGAAGATCGCGCGGATGAGCCCGATCATCAGCGCAGCGCCGATGCGCGTCGCGAATTGCTTCAGCTGCCTCAAAATCCCAGCCCGGTCCGCCGGCGCAACGTCCGGACCGGACCTCGCCATAGCGGCGCGACTTGCGGGATTGTGGCCGGCGCGTCAAGTCGCACCGGCTCATGGCACCGGCTCAGAGGGTGACGATGACCTTGCCGAAGACCTTGCGGCCCTCTATCCGGGCGAGGCCCTGCTCGAACTCGGCGAGCGGGAAGACCGAATCGATCACCGGCTTCATGCCGGCGGCCATCTTCTCCAGCGATTGGGAGATGTTCTCCATTCGGCAGCCGAAGGAGCCGGTGATCCGGTATTGCTGCTGGAAGAGCTGCATCAGGTTGATCGTCGCCGAGGGACCGGAGGTCGCGCCGCAGGTGACGAGGCGGCCGCCGCGCTTCAGGCAGAGCAGCGAGCCGTTCCAGGTGTCGGCGCCGACATGCTCGAAGACGACGTCGACACCCTTGCGCTTGGTCAGACGCCGGACCTCGCCCTCGAAGCGCTCGGTCTTGTAGTTGACGACGAAATCGGCGCCGAGCTCCTTGGCTTTCGCGCCTTTCTCGTCATCACCGACCGTGGTGTAGACGGTGCAGCCGATCGCCTTGGCCATCTTGATCGCGGCCGTGCCGATGCCGGAGCCGCCGGCATGGACGAGGATCGATTCGCCGGGTTCGAGCCTGGCATTGTCGAACAGCATGTGCTGGACCGTGCCGAAGCCGATCGGGGCGCAGGCAGCTTCCTCGAAAGATACGCCCTTCGGCGCCTTGATCACCAGGCGCTCGGGCCGGTTGATCAGCTCGCGGGCGAAGCCGTCGATGTGGAAGCCCATGATGCCGGCGACGTTCTCGCAGAGATTGTCGCGGCCCTCGCGGCAGGCCTTGCACTGGCCGCAGGTCTCGGCGCCGTACATGGTCACCGTGTCGCCCTCACGGAAGCGCGAGACGCCCTCGCCGACGGCGACGACCTCGCCGGCCGCCTCGACGCCGGCGGCCTGCGGCATCTTGCGCTTGGCGAAGGCCATGCCGCGGAAGCCCCAGAGATCAAGATAATTCAGGCCGACGGCGCGCACGCGGATCTGGACCTCACCGGCTGCCGGTGGCGGCGGCGGCTCGATCTGTTCGAGGCGGAGGTCACGGTCGCCATGGAGCTGGAGCGAGAGCATCGGGTGTTCGAGCCTTTCAGAGTTGGCCCCGGCAGTACCGGCAAAGGCCAAATCTGTCGATGTTTCACGTGAAGCGGAAGGACAGGCCTAGCGATGCACGCCCATCTGCGCGGTCAGCCCGCCATCGATCGGCAGGACTGTGCCGGTGATGTAGGCGGCCGGAGGGCTCAGCAGGAAGGCGGCGAGGCCGGCGACCTCGTCCGGCCTGGCGAAGCGGCCGGCCGGGATCTGGCTTTCCATCTTGTCGCGATAGGCGGCGTAGGGCGCCATCATGTCGGTGTCGACGAAGCCCGGCGCGATCACGTTGACGGTGACGCCGCGCTTGCCGGTCTCGACCGCGAGCGTCTTGGCATAGGAGATCAGCGCGCCCTTGGAGGCGGCATAGGCCGCGTTTCCGGGATTGCCACGCAGCGCAGCGACCGAGCCGATCGCGACGATGCGGCCGGCCTTGGCGCGAATCATGCCACGCATCAGGCTCTTGGCGAGACGGGTGAAGGCCCAGAAATTGACCTGCATCGCCGCTTCTGCCTTGTCCTGCACCAGCATGGCCGCCAGCGAGTCGTAGGGCTGCCCGGCATTGTGGACGAAGCCGAAATAGGCTTCGCCCTCGCATTGCTCGCAGAAGCTGTCGAGCGCCGCCTTGTCGGAAAGGTCGAGCGAAAGGGCACGGATGGAGCGCCCGGGCTCGGTCGCCGCGATCTCGGCGGCGAGCGCCTGCGCCTGCTCGCCGGAGGAGCGGTAGGTGAAGTCGACGTCGTGGCCAGACGCGGCGAGCGCGCGCACGATCGCGGCGCCGACCCCCTTGGCGCCGCCGGTGACGAGAACGCGGCTCATGCTGCTTTCGGGCCTGCCGTCAGGACAAGGCAGGTGTTCTGGCCGCCGAAGCCGAAGGAGTTCGACAGCACGGTGCGCACCTTGGCGTCGCGAGCCTGGTTGGGGACGACATCGATCGCGATCGCCGGGTCAGGCTGGCTGTAGTTGATTGTCGGCGGGATGCGGCCATTGGCGATCGTCATGAGCGAGATCACCGCCTCGACCGCGCCGGCGGCCGTGAGCGTATGGCCGAGCATCGACTTGTTCGACGAGATCGGGAGCTTCGCCATGCGCTCGCCGAAGACGGCAGAGCAGCTCATCGCCTCCATCTTGTCGTTCTCCGGCGTCGAGGTGCCGTGCGCGTTGATGTAATCGACGTCATCAGGGGTCAGCCCGGCATCGGCAAGCGCGTCCTGCATGGCGAGGATCGCCGGCTTGCCGTCTGGACTGGAGCGGGTGCGGTGGAAGCCATCGCCACGCTCGCCGCAGCCGGCGACGATGCCGAGAATGGTCGCGCCGCGTGCCAGCGCGTGATCATAGTCCTCCAGCACCAGCGCGCCGGCGCCCTCGCCCATGACGAAGCCGTCACGGTTCTTAGAGAATGGCTTAGCGGAAGCCTCCGGCGGGTCGTTCTGGGTCGAGAGGGCGGAGAGCAGAGAGAAGCGGATCAGCGCCTCGGCATGGACCGAGCCGTCGGTGCCGATGCAGAGCGCAGCTTCAGTCTCGCCCCTTCTGATCGCCTCGACACCCATCTGGATCGCGGTCGCGCCCGACGAGCAGGCGGTCGACAGCGAGATCGGCGAGCCCTTGGTGCCGAATTTCTCGGCAATGTGCTCGGCGACGCCGCCAAACAAGAAGAGTTCGTGCATCGGCTGGTGCTTGTGGCCGGCGGCGACGCGCAGCAGCGCGTCGTAGTCGGTTTCGCCCTCGATCGCCTGCGCCAGTTCCTGCTTCTGGGGCCATTCCATCTCGACCGGCGGCACCGCCATGAAGAGTTCGCCGGGAAAATCACCGGCCTCGCCGAGGCCGCTCTGCGCGACGGCTTCGTCTGCGGCGAGCGTGGCGAGCTTCTCGGAGAGTTCAGGCGCTGCGAAGGACCCGTCGAACAGGAAGTCTACGGTCGCTGCGATGGTGGTGCGCAGGCCCTCGGTCGGGAAGCGCTCGATGCGGTGAATGCCGGAACGCCCGGCGGTCAGCGCTTCCCAGTTGGCATCCTTGCCCTGGCCGAGCGAGGTGACGATACCGAGGCCGGTGACGGCGACGATCGGTCGGCCCTGGCTGTCGCGATGGTTTGCACCCATGACGCCTCTCCTTAAGCCTTGACCAGTCGGACCGCGCCTTCGCCGCGCCAATGCGCTGCGCCGGTGACGATTGCTTCATTCGCCGCGCCCGTCGAAAGCGCGGCCGCGGCGAGCGCGACCGAGACCGGGAAGGCGGCTTCGATGGAATGGCCGACGAGATCGCCGGCGGCGACAAGGCGCGATTGGGGGACGGCCTTGGCGATCGCGGCCGCCTCTTCGTCGGTGATCGCGGCGCAGCCGGTCGCGGCCGAGATCACGAGTGCGTCGGGTGCAAGCGGGCCGAAGGCGGCGAGCATCTCATCGAGCGCCTTGGCGACCGAGCCGGGCTGGCGACGGCTGCGATGGGCGCCGGCATGGCTCAGCCGGGCATGGACCTTGGCACCACGCGCAGCGGCGCGCTCGGCCGATTCGAGCACGAGGAAAGCGCCGGCGCTGCCGGTGATCATGCCGGGCAGATCGGTTCGCGCGAAAACGGGCGCGAAGTCCGCGGCGCGCAGAAAGCCGCCGAGCTCGAACAGCAGCAGCATGTCGCGGCGTTCGGCATTGTAGGCGCCGCCGACGAGGATGAGATCGGCCTGGCCGGCCGCGATGCGGGCCTGGGCTGTGCGGATCGCATCGACGCCGGCCTGCTCCTCGCCCATCAGCGTGCGCGAGGCGCCAGTGATGCCGTGAACGATGCCGATATTGCCGGCGAGCAGATTGGAGAGCTGGGCCAAAAACAGCGTCGGCCTGAGATCGCTCATCAGCCGTTCGTTGAGGAAAGCCCCCGGCTGGTTCGCGTTGCGCAGACCGGCCAGCACAGCAGCGTCGACGGCGTGGTCGCGCTCGCCGCCGCCGGCCGCGACGATGACCTGAAGCTCACTTTTGGCCTCGGCATCGTCCTTGAGAGCGGCGTCATCGAGCGCGAGACCGGCGGCATAGACGCCGAGGCGCTGCCAAGGCTCCATTTGGCGCTGGTCGGACTTCTTCGGAATCTGCCGATCGAGCTCGAGCGGCTTCAGCGGATGCAACGGATAGGGCGCGAAGCTCTGGGCATCGACGACTGGGGCTGCGTTCGCCGCAAGCGCCTGCGCATGGGCCTCGACGCCCTCGCCAAGACTGGAGGCGAGGCCGATGCCGGTGATGACGACGTCGCGGGCCATGTCAGGCTGCCTCCGGCGAGAGGCCGATGGCAGCGATGCGAGCCTGCATCAGGGTGCGCATATCGGCGGGGAACGGCATCAGGCGGAAGCGCAGCTCGGCATCGCAGATCGGCTTGCCGGCGATCGCGATCTTCGCCTTTGTCGCGGCGTAGCCGGAGCCCTCATGGACGAGCTCGGCGCTGACGTCGAGCACTGCGTTGGGTTCGACGAAGGTGCGGAAGCGCGCCTTGTCGACCATCATCAGGAACGGCATCTGAGTCAGACCGTTCAGTCCGAGCAGCAGATAGCCCGAGGCCTGCGCCATGGTCTCGGTGAGCAGCACGCCGGGAACGAGTGGGTGGCCGGGGAAATGGCCCTCGAAGACCGGGCTGGTCGCCGGAACGGTCGAGCGGGCCGTAATCCGCTTGTTCGCCGGATCGAAGCTCTCGACCTTGTCGATCATGTCGAAATATTCGAGGCGCATGCGGCTCCAACCCGTCTCGCCGCGATCGGGGTCTTGCCCCGCCCGCGGCGTCTCTCATGAAAGAGTGAGAGCAGGATGCGAAAAACCGGTTCCCACTTTTCCGCATCCTGCTCTTGCGCTGGCCCGGATGGGCCAGGGCTCGTTCAGGCGGCTTTGGCGGCGACGAGGTCGTCGATGCGCTTGCACAGGTTCTCGAGCACGAAATACTGTTCGGCCGGCGCCTTGCCCTCGTTGACCTCCTGGGTCCACTGCTCCAGCGGCAGCTTGATGCCGAAGGCCTTGTCGATCGCGAAGGCGATGTCGAGGAAAGCGAGGGAGTCGATGCCGAGATCGTCGATCGCGTGGCTCTGGGGCGTGATCTTCTCGCGAGGAATGTCGCAAGTTTCCGAAATGATGCCGGCGACCGTCTCGAACGTGGCGGACATGCGGGTGCTCCCGTCGTGAATGATGATGGCGGACGGCGTCCGGGCGCGTTCGCCCCGCGCCTGCCCCAAGCCCCCCGCCGAGGATGACTGTGACGCCCCCTTACACCTGCGTGCAAGATTGGACAACCGTCGGGACCAAAGACAGACGCCCGGCTTGTGACCGGGCGTCTCGATAGTATCGGCGCCAGGCCTTTACGCAGCGATGCCGCGCAGCACGTAGTGCAGGATGCCGGCATTCTTGAAGTAGTCGAGCTCGTCCAGCGTATCGATGCGGCAGAGGATCGGCACCTTCTTCACCGTGCCGTCGGCATAGGTGATTTCGGCTTCGAGCGTTTGACGCGGCTTGACGGTGGCGAGGCCCTTGATCGTCACGCTCTCATCGCCCTTCAGGTTGAGCGAGGCCCAGCTCGTGCCTTCCTGCAGGGTGAACGGCACCACGCCCATGCCGACCAGGTTCGAGCGGTGGATGCGCTCGAAGCTCTGGGCGATCACCGCCTTGACGCCGAGCAGGTTGGTGCCCTTGGCGGCCCAGTCGCGCGAGGAGCCGTTGCCGTATTCGACACCGGCGAAGATCACCAGCGGCACCTTCTCGGCCTGGTAGCGCATCGCCGCATCGTAGATCGGCAGCTCTTCCTTGCTGGGATAGTGGATGGTGTAGCCACCCTCGCGCCCGTTCGGACCCATCATGTGGTTACGGATGCGGATATTGGCGAAGGTGCCGCGCATCATCACCTCATGATTGCCGCGGCGCGTGCCGTACTGGTTGAAGTCGGCAACCGCGACGCCATGCTCGCTGAGATAGTGGCCGGCAGGCGAAGCTGCCTTGATCGAGCCGGCGGGCGAGATGTGGTCGGTGGTGATCTTGTCGCCGAACAGGCCGAGCACGCGGGCGCCGACGATGTCGGTGACCGGCGTCGGGGTCTTGCTGATGCCCTGGAAATAGGGCGGGTTCTGGACGTAGGTCGAGGCGTCCTCCCAGGCATAGGTCTGGCTCGACGGGGTCTTGACCGCCTGCCAGTGCGCGTCGCCCTTGAACACGTCAGCGTACTTCGCCTCGAAGATGGCGCGGGTGACGTTCTGGGCGATGAAGCTCTGGATCTCCTTGTTGGAAGGCCAGATGTCCTTGAGATAGACCGGCTTTCCGTCCGAACCGATACCGAGCGGCTCGCTGGTCAGGTCCATCTGAACCGAACCGGCCAGCGCATAGGCAACGACCAGCGGCGGCGATGCCAGGTAGTTCGCCTGCACGTCGGGGGAGACGCGGCCCTCGAAATTGCGGTTGCCGGAGATGACGGCGCCGGCGATCAGGCCCTGCTCGTTGATCGCCTTCGAGATCGGCGCGGGCAGTGGGCCGGAATTGCCGATGCAGGTGGTGCAGCCGAAGCCGACCAGGTTGAAGCCGAGCTTGTCGAGATCGGTCTGCAGGCCGGACTTGGCGAGATACTCGGCCACGACCTGCGAGCCGGGGGCCAGCGAGGTCTTGACCCAGGGCTTGACCTTGAGGCCCCTGGCGACCGCGTTGCGGGCGAGCAGGCCCGCCGCCATCAGCACCGACGGATTGGAAGTGTTGGTGCACGAAGTGATGGCGGCGATGACGACATCACCATGTCCGAGATCGAAGGGCTGGCCCTCGACGGGAACGCGACGCGAGATCTCGGCAGCCTTCTTGTAGTCGGTCTCCATCGCAGCGGCGAAGCCCTTGGCGACGGCGCCGAGATCGACGCGGCCCTCGGGGCGCTTGGGACCGGCCATCGAGGGCTGCACGGTTGAAAGGTCGAGTTCGAGCGTATCGGTGAAAACCGGATCGGCCATCTCGACCGTGGCGAACAGCCCTTGCGCCTTCGAATAGGCCTCGACCAGCGCGATGCGCTCGGGCGAGCGGCCGGTCGTGGTGAGATAGTCCAGCGTCTCGCCATCGACCGGGAAAAAGCCGCAGGTCGCGCCGTATTCCGGGCCCATATTGGCGATGGTGGCGCGGTCGGCGAGCGTCAGGTTGTAGAGGCCGGGGCCGAAGAACTCGACGAACTTGCCGACAACGCCCTTCTTGCGCAGCATCTGGGTGACGGTCAGCACGAGGTCGGTGGCGGTGATGCCTTCCTTCAGCGAGCCGGTCAGCTTGAAGCCGATCACCTCGGGCAGCAGCATCGACTGCGGCTGGCCGAGCATGGCGGCCTCGGCCTCGATGCCGCCGACGCCCCAGCCGAGGACGGCCAGGCCATTGACCATGGTGGTGTGCGAATCGGTGCCGACGACGGTGTCGGGATAGGCGACCTCGACCTCGACGCCGTCGATGGTCTCCTTGCGGGTCCAGACGGTCTGGGCGAGGTATTCGAGATTGACCTGGTGGCAGATGCCGGTGCCGGGCGGGACGACACGGAAATTGTCGAAGGCGCCCTGGCCCCATTTCAGGAAGCGATAGCGCTCGCCATTGCGCTCATATTCGAGCTCGACATTCTGCGAGAGCGCCTTGGGCGAGCCGAATTCATCGACGATCACCGAGTGGTCGATGACGAGATCGACCGGGACGAGCGGGTTGATCTTGGCGGGGTCGCCGCCGAGCGCGACGACGCCATCACGCATCGCGGCAAGATCGACGACGGCCGGAACGCCGGTGAAGTCTTGCATCAGCACGCGCGCGGGGCGAAAGCCGATCTCCTTGCCGGCAGTGCCCTTGTCGGTCAGCCAGGCGACGAAGCCCTCGATGTCGGCCTTGTAGACCGAGCGGCCATCCTCGAAGCGCAGCAGGTTCTCGAGCAGCACCTTCATCGAGAAGGGCAGCTTCGAGATACCGGTCAGGCCGTTCCGCTCGGCGAGCGGCAGGGAGTAATATTCATAAGTCTTGTCGCCGACGGTCAGCGTCTGGCGGCATTTGAAAGAGTCGAGCGAAGCCATGCGGGCTATCCTGATCAAGGGGTTGCGGTCGCGAGCCGGACCGTCCTTGCGGATGAATCCGGTCGAAGGCCTATTGCGCATGTCGCGCTCGCCGCCCCGGGAGTGCCCGAGCCCCGCGCCGGATCGGCGTGCGGCGTAGCCACGGGTTCTATAGATCAATTCCAAGAAGCCCGCTACAGGCTCGATATGCGTTGGGCGAAACGGTAATGACCTCCGGGATGACAGGTTCGCCGTGACGCAAATCCGATACCAGACATTCGCCTTGACGGCCGAGGGGCTCGTTTGCCGCCGCGGCGGTCGTGCGATCTTCGACGGCGTGGGCTTTCGTCTGGCGAGTGGCGACGCGATCGCGCTGACTGGCCGCAATGGCGCCGGCAAGTCGAGCCTGATCGCCATGCTGTGCGGCCGTCTGCGCCCCGAAGCCGGGGCAATCAGGCTCGATGGTCTCGACGATATGCCATTGGCTGAGGCGGCCCATCTGATAGGCCACCGCGACGGATTGAAGACTGCGTTGACCGCAACGGAGAATCTGCGTTTTGCGCAGGACCTGCTTGGCGCGCCGGGCTTGGGCCCGGCCGAGGCGCTCGCCGCGGTCGGCCTGCCGCATGTCGGAGCCCTGCCGGTCGGCTATCTCTCCGCCGGCCAGCGTCGGCGCGTAGCACTGGCGCGGCTCCTGGTCTCGTCGCGGCCGATCTGGCTACTCGATGAGCCTTTTGCCGCGCTCGATACGGGTTCGCAGGCGATGCTCTCCGGGCTGATGCGAGCGCATCTCACGGGAGGCGGAGCGATTCTTGCCGCGACCCACGGGCCCCTTGGCCTCGATGATGCGCGTGAACTCAGGATCGGGCCGTGAGCCGAGCCTTCCTCGCCATCCTGAAGCGCGACCTCGCGCTGGCGGTGCGGGCCGGTGGCGGCGGCGAGCTCGCGCTCGTCTTCTTCCTGACCGTCGTCATTCTGATCCCGTTCGCGCTCGGGCCGGACCTCAACCTGCTGTCACGGATCGGCCCGGCGATCCTTTGGCTTGGAGCGTTGCTGGCGACGCTGATCGGACTCGACCGGCTGTTCCAGGCTGACGAAGAGGACGGCTCGCTCGACCTCATCCGCAGCGCGCCGCTGCCGCTGGAATTCGCGGTGTTCGCCAAGGCGCTGGCGCATTGGCTGACGACTGGCCTGCCGCTGACCTTAGCCGCGCCAGTGCTGGGACTGCTGGTCGCCCTGCCGGGGGAAGGCGTGCTGCCGCTGGCGGCGAGCCTGGCGCTTGGCACACCGGCGTTGAGTTTCATCGGCGCTGCAGCCGCAGCACTGACAGCGAGCCTGCGCCGTGGCGGATTGATCCTGCCGATCCTGGTCGCGCCACTTTGCGTGCCGGTTCTGATCTTCGGTGTCTCGGCCTCCAGCGCGGTGCGCGGACCGATGTCGCTGCAGAGTCCGCTGCTGATCCTGGCCGCGCTGTCGCTGATGGCAGCGGCCGTGGGCTGCATCGCTGCGGCAGCCGCGCTGCGCCAGCCGGACTGACGGTTCAGTTCTCGGACAGCTCGCGGCTGTCGAGTTCGAGCGCGCAGCCGGATTGGGATGCGAGACGGGCGACGACGGCAGCGATGTCCTCGAGCGCGACATTGTCGTCGACAAAACGGAGCTGGACCTCTTCGGCCACGCCGAAGACGTCAACGACACGCGATTCACCGACCTTCGAACGCAGAGTCGTTTCGATATCGCGTCGCATGGGATCGGATAGCGTGATGAGCATGACAATCCCTCCTGCGGCTAGCGTTAGACCGGAATCGCAGGGGATGCAAATCAAAAAACGAACAATTTCAACTAGTTAGTAAGTGACGCCGAAGACGCCCGAATGGCATGACGCTAAGGTACCGCTGGTGTCGCTGCCACTTGCGAATGAGCAGTTTGTGCTCATATAGTCACTTACTCATTTTTAGCGTGATGGGGCGCGCTATGTCGGACTTGGAACGCGGTGAACGTCTGCAGATCATGCTCAGCGCGGAAGAGCTCCGCGCCGTCGAGAACTGGCGCTTTGACAAGCGCATGCCGAGCCGGGCAGCGGCCGTAAGGGAATTGCTCAGGCGCGGCCTGAGCGCAGAGGGCTTTGCCGTCGCGGCCGACGGCGCCCGCTCAGGCAGCTTCAGCGTTCTCGAGAACGAGGCAGGCAACGCGTCCGAAAAGGATTAGCGCTATCTGCGGCCTCATCGTCGCAGGTGAAGCTGCTCGATTGTGAGCCGGGCCGGCGATTGCTACATGCTCTCTCGTCGAAATTAAGAGCAGAGCCGGCCACCACCTTCATGGCGAGCCTTACCGAACTGGCCAATCCGGCGCGTTTCATGCGCCTGTCGAGCGTACTGCTGCCCTGGTTTGCGGGGGCGGCAGCGCTTCTGCTCGCCATCGGCTTCTATCTCGTCTGGTTCGTCGCTCCGGCCGACTACCAGCAGGGCGAGACCATCAAGATCATGTACATCCATGTGCCGGCCGCCTGGCTGGCGCTGATGTTCTATTCGATGATGGCGCTCTCAGCGTTGGGCGTCCTGGTCTGGCGCCATCCGCTCGCCGATGTCGCCCAGCAGGCGGCGGCGCCGATCGGTGCCAGCTTCGCGCTGGTCTGCCTGCTCACCGGCTCGTTCTGGGGCAAGCCGATGTGGGGCACCTATTGGGTCTGGGACGCGCGCCTGACCTCGATGCTGGTGCTGTTCCTGCTCTATCTCGGCGTCATCGCGCTGCGCCGCGCCATCGACGAGCCGTCTCGCGCCGGCCGTGCCGTCGCGATCCTGACGCTGGTCGGCTGCGTCAACATCCCCATCATCAAGTTCTCGGTCGATTGGTGGAGCACGCTGCATCAGCCGGCCTCGGTGCTCCGGCTCGGCGGCTCGACTATCCACGCCTCGATGCTATGGCCGCTGCTGATCACCGCGCTCGGCTTCACGCTGCTGGCGCTCGCGCTTCACGCCGCCGCCATGCAGGCCGAGATCCTGCGCCGGCGAGTTCGCACGCTGACGATCTTCGAGGCCGAGCGGCTCGACCGGCTGTCCTTGCAGGCGGCGCAATGATGGACGCACTCGGACCCCATGCCGGTTTCATCCTCGCCGCCTATCTGGCGGCGGTGGTGATTCTTTCCGGCCTTGCGGCAGCGATCCTGCTCGACCGGCGCGCGCAGAGGCGGGCCCTGGCGGCGCTGGAAGAGCGCGGTGCGGGCCGCCGCGGCGGCAGCACGTCATGAGCGAGGCTTCGACCTCAACCCCGCGGCGCTCGCCCTGGCTCTATGCCATCCCGCTGATTGTGTTCGCGGCGCTGGCCGCGGTGTTCGCCAAGGGGTTATTCTCCGGCGATGCCAGCAAGGTGCCCTCGGCCCTGATCGGCAAGCCGGCGCCGGCGATCACATTGCCGCCGCTCGAGGGGCTGCAGCGCGATGGCCAGCCGGTGCCGAGCTTCGACATGGCGGGCCTCGCCAAGGGCAAGGCGACGATCGTCAACGTCTTTGCGAGCTGGTGCGCGCCCTGCCGGGTCGAGCATCCCTTCCTCGTCGCCATGGCGGATTCGGCTGCGGTGAAGCAGGGCAAGGTCGCGCTGATCGGCTTCAACTACAAGGACGAGGCCGAGAATGCCCGCCGCTTCCTCGGCGCGCTTGGCAATCCCTATTCGGCTGTCGGTGTCGATCGCAGTGGCCGGGCCGCGATCGACTGGGGCGTCTACGGCGTGCCCGAGACCTTCCTGATCGGGCCGGACGGGCGCATCCTCGACAAGCATGTCGGCCCGCTCGACGGCCCGGCGGCGTCGCGATTGCTGGCGCGGGCGCAGAAGGGCAGCTAAGCCCGCCCAGAGCGTTTCCCGACTTGCGGAAACGCTCCAGGTCCTTGTTTTATCGCATTTTCTTCACGCGAACCGGTGTCCACGTCGCTTGAAAATGCTTCCGCTTATTGCAGAGGCGGTCCGAAGCGCAGGCTGCGCCAGGTCGCGAGCACGGCATCGAGCAGGCTCGGCTCATCGAAATAGCCGGCGATGTGGATCTGCCCGCCGTCACGGGCGCAAGCGAAGCCGTAGAAGGCGGGCTGGCGCCCATCTTCCGCATCTTCATGGAGGCGATAGGCGAAACGGATGAAGTCGGTCTCGCGCTCCTCGATCAGATCGAAAGCGGCAGAGGCGTGGATTTCCCGCCATTCGGCAAGCGCATCATCCGGATCGCCGGCATCGTAAGCGTTGAGCCAGAAGGTCAGACCACGCGGGCTATGCCAGAAGACCAGCGAGCCATCCTCGACGCGGCGGGCCATCGGGAAGGGCAGCACGAGACTCCAATCCGGGACGAGCGGCTGGCGGCCCTCGACCAGTGGCGGCGCGTCGCTCACGCCGCTTTCTTGCCGCCAACCAGGCTTTCGAACATGCCGCGCCCGTCGGTGCCGCCGACGAGGCCGTCGATCAGGTTCTCTGGATGCGGCATCAGGCCGAGCACGTTGCGGCCCGGCGAATAGATGCCGGCGATGCCGCCCAGGGAGCCGTTCGGATTGGTCTCTGCCGTCACCTTGCCGTCCGCGTCGGAGTAGCGGAACGCGACCAGCCCCTCGCCTTCGAGCCGGGCCAGCGTTTCGGGATCGCAGATATAGTTGCCCTCGCCATGGGCGATGCAGACATTGATCACCTGGCCCTTGGCATAGGCCGAGGTGAAGGCGGTGTCGTTGCGCTCGACCTTGAGGTGCTGGCGCTTGCAGACGAATTTCAGATCGGCGTTGCGGGCGAGCACGCCCGGCAGCAAACCGGCCTCGCAGGCGATCTGGAAGCCGTTGCAGATGCCGAGCACAAGGCCGCCGCGCGCCGCATGCGCCCGCGTCGCGTCCATGATGTGGGCGCGGCCGGCGATGGCGCCGCAGCGCAGATAGTCGCCATAGGAGAAGCCGCCGGGCAGGACGACGAGGTCGGTCCCGGCCGGCAGTTCATGGTCGGCATGCCAGACATGCGCGACGGTCGCGCCGGCCTGGCGCAAGGCCTTGGCGACGTCGCCATCGCGGTTCGAGCCGGGGAAGGTGATGACGGCGGCGCGCATCGGCTCAGGCTCCGATCTCGACGCGATAATTCTCGATCACGGTGTTGGCGAGCAGCTTCTCGCAGGCAGCCTTGAGGGCGGCCTCGGCGGCAGTCTTGTCGGCGCCGTCGAGCTCGATGTCGAAGACCTTGCCCTGGCGCACCGAGCCGACGCCGTCGATGCCGAGCGATTTCAGCGCGCCCTCGATCGCCTTGCCCTGCGGGTCGAGCACGCCGGTCTTGAGGGTGACGGTGACGCGGGCTTTCATCGTGATCTCCGGAACAGGGCGCTTGCGGTTCGCTTAGCGGCGAATCGGTGCAGGCTCAACCTTTTCAGCGGCTCGCCCAGGTGGCGCGGGCGAAATCCTGGGCGGCTTGCGAGTCGTCGGTCACCGCGATCGCCATGGCGAGCGTATTGTCCTTGCGAGCGTAGAGGATTGCGGTCGAGGCCAGGCGACCGCCTTCCCTGGCGCGGATCTCGACGAGGATGCCGTCGGTGCCCTCCTGCTTGAAGCGGGAGACGGTGGTCGTGCTCGCCGGCTTGTCGGCCTGCTTCGCCTTCGGGCGCTTCGAGAATTCGCGTGCCAGCCGCGCAGGGTTGAGAGCGAGAGTCCTTGCCATGTCGGCGGCCTCGCGGCCTTCGAAACTGATCAGCGCGGCGACGCCGGGACGCTGGCAGTCCTGCGGGGTGCAGAAGACCATCGCCTTCGGGTTGATGCCGTCATTGACCACCCAGTTCTGGATCGGCAGCGGCTCCCAGCCGCGGCCGGCGGCGAGCTGAACCAGGCCGGGGCCGAAATGGTCGGCGCAACCGGCGATCAGCAGAACGCCGAGCGCGAGCGCGCCCAAACGCAAACGGGAGCGCAAGCGCCCCCGTCCGACAATCAGAGTCTCGTGAGCCGCGGCGGTCATTGCACCAGGCGCGGCAGTTACTGCACCAGCCGGGGGCCTGCCGGGCCCGGCTTTTCGTTCTCGCCGAGAATACCGAGGCGGCGCGCCACTTCGGTATAGGCCTCGATCAGCCCGCCCAGATCGCGGCGGAAGCGGTCCTTGTCCATCTTGTCCTTCGACCGGATGTCCCAGAGGCGGCAGGAATCGGGGCTGATCTCGTCGGCTACGACGATACGCATCATCTCGCCTTCCCAGAGCCGGCCGCACTCGATCTTGAAGTCGACGAGACGGATGCCGGCGCCGAGGAAGAGGCCGGAGAGGAAGTCGTTGACACGGATGGCGAGCGCCATGATGTCGTCGATCTCCTGTGGCGTCGCCCAGCCGAAGGCCGTGATGTGCTCTTCGGAGACCATCGGATCGCCGAGCGCGTCGTTCTTGTAATAGAACTCGATGATCGAGCGCGGCAGCTGGGTGCCTTCCTCGATGCCAAGCTTGGTCGAAAGCGAGCCGGCCGCGACATTGCGGACCACGACCTCGAGCGGAATGATCTCGACCTCGCGAATCAGCTGCTCGCGCATGTTGAGCCGGCGGATGAAATGCGTGGGAACGCCGATGTCGTTGAGATTGCTGAAGATGTGCTCGGAGATGCGGTTGTTCAGCACGCCCTTGCCGTCGATCACTTCATGCTTCTTGGCATTGAAGGCGGTCGCGTCGTCCTTGAAATGCTGGATCAGCGTTCCGGGCTCCGGTCCCTCATAGAGGACCTTCGCCTTGCCTTCGTAAATGCGACGGCGGCGGTTCATCGGGATATACCGTGGCTTGAGGAAATCCAAAGGGTCGGCCTCTCTCTGGTCGCGGTTGCCCGCGGCGGGATCATGGCCCTTTTCAGCACGCTCTCGCGCAATCTCGTTGCTCTGTCGAGTTCGATCCTGGCGCGCCGGTCCGGCTGGTTCATGCGGGCCTTGCTCCCTGAGAACCGGCCACACTTCGCGCTATATGGGCCTTTCGTGCTGCAAACGCAACAAAGCGCCTGAGGCGAGACACCGGCGCCTGATTTGACCGGGTTGGATCGGCTTGAACGGCATGGCCTCTAGCCCGCACCGCCATCACGTTGCTATATGGCGAGGCTCATATCGCGCCGCAGCAAGATTGCCGCTCCGAAGAGGATAAGAACCACATGACCACCTTCGACCAGCGCAAGGACGCCTACGAGAACAAGTTCGCGCATGACGAGGAGCTGCGCTTCAAGGCGACGGCCCGGCGCAACAAGCTGCTCGGCCTGTGGGCAGCGGAGAAGCTCGGCAAGAGCGGCGCCGATGCCGATGCCTATGCCAAGTCGGTCGTGCTCGCCGATTTCGAGGAGGCCGGCGACGACGACGTGCTGCGCAAGGTCAAGGCCGATTTCGCTGCGGGCGGCGTCACCGTCGCCGACGACGAGATCCGCCGGACCATGACCGAGCTGCTGATCAAGGCCGCCGACGAAATCCAGGCCGGCCGCTGAGAGGCCATTTGTAAACTCTACTCCGGCGGCCGCCTGACGGCGTTTTCTGTGCTTCCGGTGCTCACGGACGAATGTCCGCTGCGCTCCGGTTCTCGAAAACACCGCCAGCCGACCGGCCGGAGCGACTTTCCAAACGGACTCTGAGATGGCCATCTCCGCATTGCGCCCTTGAGCATGGCGCATGCCGCAGCGTTTGCCTTTCACCGCCGGTTCGGTTCAGGGTCGCTGGACCCGCCAGTGATGAAGAGCGGGCAACCGGATGAATGCGCTCATGACCGCCGCCAAGCCGACCGTGCTGTCCTCGCTCGCTGACCGCCTCGCCAAGGGCGAGACGCTGCTTTCCGCCTGGTGCGGGCTGCCCGATCCGAGCATTGCTGCGATCCTGGCGCAGGAAGGCTTCGATGCGGTCACGCTCGACATGCAGCATGGCCCGATCACGCTCGCTGAAGTCATCCGGGCGATCCCGCTGATCAACGCCGCCGGCAAGCCGGCGATCGCGCGCATTCCGGTCGGCGAGTTCCAGAACGTCTCGAAACTGTTCGATTCCGGCGCCTCCGGCGTGATCGCGCCGATGATCAACACGATCGAGGATGCGCGCCGCCTTGCGGCCTATGCCAAGTATCCGCCGCTCGGCGAGCGCAGCTGGGGCAGCTATGGCGGTCTCGGCGCCTCCGGGCTCGACCAGAACAGCTATCTCACGCAGGCCAACGACTTCTCGCTGACCTTCGCGATGATCGAGACCCGCGAGGCGATGGCGATCGTCGACGACATCCTCGCGATCGACGGGATCGATGCGCTCTTCGTCGGCCCATCCGATCTCTCGATCGCGCTCTCGGGCGGCGCCTCCATCAACGCCTCCGCCAAGGAGGTCGACGATGCGATGCGCCATATCGTGGCGCGGGCCAATGCGGTGAAGAAGCCGGTCGCCTTTTATGCGGGGACGGCTGAGCGCGCCAAGGAAGGCGTGGCACTCGGCGCCCGGCTGGTCACGGTGATGAGCGATACCGGCCTGTTGCGAGCGGCGAGCCAGGCGGCTCTCAAGGTGATCAAGGGCTGAATTCCAGAGCCCTTCCGCGGTCTTCGAATCGCAGAAGAGCTCCAGCTCCTTGTTTTATCGCATTTTCTTCACGCGAACCGGTATCCACTTCGCTCGAAAATGCTCTACGCGTTGATGCCTTCACGCGATTTCAGCGCCGCATAATAAGCCCAGAGCAGGCGCGCGGCGACGCCGCGCCACGGCCGCCATGCCTCCGCCAGTGCGGCCAGTTCGGCAGGTTTCGGCCGCACCGGCAGATTGAAGGCGACCTTCGCCGCCTCCTGGACCGCAAGGTCGCCGGCGGCGAAGCCGTCGCGATGGCCGAGGCAGAACAGCAGGTAGACATCTGCCGTCCACGGGCCGATGCCGGACACAGCGGTCATGTGTTCGTGGACGAATTCCGGCGTTGCCGCCTCGAGGGCAGCAAGATCGAGCCGGTTCTCGACGATGGCGGCAGCGACGGCGCGCAGCGTCTTCTGCTTCGGCCGCGACAGACCGGAGAGCCGCATCTCCTCGTCGCTGGCAGCGAGGACGCGTTCCGGCGTCAGGAGGCTGAGCACGCTTTCGACCCGGGTCCAGACCGCGCGCGCGCTTGCCACCGAGAGCTGCTGCGAGACGATGATCGAGGCGAGACTTAGGAAACCGCTCTCGCGGCGGCGCAAAGGCGGGATGCCGGTGCGGGTGATGACCTGTTCCCAGATGGGGTCGAGAGCGATGAGGACTGCCATGCCCTCTTCGAGATCGGCTGTCGTGGAGATTGTCGTCATGCTGGTCCGGTCCAGAGCATTTCCGGCGAACGGAAATTCGCCTCCAAGGCTCTATCTCCTTGTCTCACGCAATTCCGGACGCAAAACCGCGACGCACTTTTGCTGGAATTGCTCTATCGCCGATCGCGGTTCCCGGTGTTGTCAGGAGGCCGGACTTGGCGAGGCGTGCGGCGAACCATAGACAGGAGGAGATGGCATCGTCTTCCCCTGTCTTCCGGTTTGCGCCGAGCCCGAATGGGCGGCTGCATCTCGGCCATGCCTATTCGGCCTTGGCCAATGAGCGGCTGGCGGTGCGTTTTGGCGGCGAGCTCCTGCTCCGGATCGAGGATATCGACCGCGCCCGCTGCCGGCCTGAATTCGAGCAAGGCATCCATGACGACCTCGCCTGGCTCGGGATATCGTTCTCGCCCGAGGTGCGGCGGCAATCCGAGCATTTCGACGATTATCGCCGGGCGCTGGATCGGTTCGATGCGATGGGACTGGTCTATCCCTGCTTCTGCTCGCGCCAGGAGGTGAAGGACGCGGTCAAGTGGCGCGAGTCCGAGACCGGAGCGCCCTGGCCGCGCGATGCCGACGGCGCGGCGCTCTATCCGGGGACGTGCCGTGCTCTGAGCGAGGTGGACGCGCAGCGGCGCCTCGAGGCAGGCGAACCGCATGTGCTGCGGCTCGTCATGGACCATGCACTGGCAAGAACAACCTGCAAACCGCTCACCTACCGCCTCTTCGACGAGAATGGAGAGGAGCGCCAGGTTGCGGTCGATCCGGCGCGCTGGGGCGATGTCGTGCTGGCGCGCAAGGATGTGCCGACGAGCTATCATCTCTCGGTGGTCACCGACGACGCGCTGCAGGGTGTCAGCCATGTCGTGCGCGGGCAGGATCTCGAAGCGGCGACCGACATCCATGTCCTGTTGCAGCGCCTGCTCGGCCTGCCGACGCCGCGCTATCAATTCCATGCACTGCTGCTGGATGACGGCGGTCAGAAGCTGGCGAAGAGCCGGCTGTCGCGGAGCCTTGCCGATCTGTGGGCGGAGGGAATGACGCCGGAGACGATCCGAAAGCAGCTTGGTTTCACGTGAATCGTCGGCTGACGTAAATCACGTTCCGAACCGTGCCTTCAGCCGACGCCCAGGAAAGTCAGCCAGCCGATCGTGGTGAAGAGCGAGAGCGCGGTCGAGAGCGCGATCGCGCTGGAGGCGTCTGCGACCCCCTGCTTGTAGCGCTCGGCAAAGAGATAGGCGTTGATCCCGCAGGGGCAGGCGGCGAAGAGCACGGCGACGCCGGCCCAGGCCACCGGCATGGCGAACACCTTCGTCGCCAGCAGGAAGACGATCAACGGGTGCAGTACGAGCTTGAGGAAGCTCAGTACCGCCGGCAGGCCGATGCCGGAGGCGAGGCCGTAGCGCCGGAGCGCAATGCCGAGGCTGATCAGCGCGCAGGGAACGGCCGCACCTGCGATCAAATCGACGATCGACCAGAGCGGTGTTGGAACCAGGGCGACGAACGGGCGCGCGGCGCTACCGAGCAGGATGCCGACGACGATCGGGTGGGTGAACAGTCGCTTGAGCAACAGCAACGGCGAGGTGCCCCGGCCTTCGGCGAGCAGGGTCGCGGCCGTCATCGTCACCGGCAGATGCACGGCAAGCAGCAGGCCGAGCGGGACTGCGCCGGCCTCGCCATAGGCCTTCAGGATCATCGGCACGCCGACGAAGACGGTGTTCGACTGCGCCGCGGCAAAGCCCGAGACGACGAGCTCGGGGCCTTTGCGGGCGAAGAGCTGTCGCGCCACGATCTGGGCGATGATCCAGACGATGGCGAGGCCGGTGAAATAGGAGATCCAGTAGCCCCAGGGCTGGTCCGGCGGGATTGCGGCCGTCGCCAGGGTCTTGAACAGCAGGCAGGGCACGGCGAGGACGAAGACGAAGTCGGAGAGACCCTCGCCTGTCGTTTCGCGCAGCAGCCTGGTCCAGCGCGCGACATAACCGATCGCGATCAGGCCGAAGACAGGCAGGACGATGAGCAGCGAGGAGAGCATCTGGCCCGAGGGGTGGAATGTCAGCGCAATTGCGCGGTCTGGCCTCCGGCCTTTTCGATCAGGCCCTGGACTTCGTCGCGCTGGCGCTTGAACTCGACGAGCGCCTTGCCGTCGAGCTCGCGGCCGCGCGGCACCTTGATCTTCATCGGGTTGACGAAATTGCCGTTGACCATGACCTCGTAGTGCAGATGCGGCCCGGTCGAGAGGCCGGTGTTGCCGAGGAAGCCGATGACCTGGCCCTGGCGGACCTTGACGCCTGGCGCGATGCCCTTGGCGAAGGCCGATTGGTGCGAATAGGCCGTGACATAGCCGTTGGCGTGCTGGATCTCGATCCGGCGGCCATAGCCTGAATCCCACTCCGCCTTGATGATCGTGCCATTGCCCGCGGCCAGGATCGGCGTGCCGATCTTGTTGGCCCAGTCGACGCCGGTGTGCATTTTCGAGTAGCGCATGATCGGGTGGTAGCGCATGCCGAAGCCCGAGCGCATCTCGGCATCCGTGATCGGCTTGCGCAGCAGGAACTTCTTCAGCGACCGGCCTTCGGGGTCGAAATAATCGATCAGCCCGTCCTCGGGCGCCTGATAGCGGAAGACCTGCCTGGTCTCGCCGCCGATGGTGAGCGTGGCCGAGAGGATCTCGGCGCGCTCGCCTTCGTCCTCGTCGGTGAAGATGACTTCGAGATTGTCGCCGCCGCGTACGCGCTGCTGGAAATCGAGGTCGTAGGAGAAGATGCGCACGAGCTCGTCGATCAGCGGGCGTGGCAGGTCATGGCGCAGTCCGGTCTCGTAGAGGCTCTCATAGAGGCGAGCGCCCGTGCCGCCGCCTTCGTCTTCATCCTCTTCGTCTTCCTCCGAATTGGCCTGCGATTTCGGCTGTGGACCGATCGCCTCGGTCCTCGGCAGGGCCACGGGGACGAAGAGGCCCTTGTCGTTGATCGCGATCATCGCGGAAGGCCGCCCGTTCTCGAGCAAGGCGAGGCGAACGATCTGGCGCGGCTCGCCGGGGCGCGAGCCGGGCGCGAACAGCGCCTGCAGTACCTGGCCCTCGGGCAGTGCGGCGACCTTAACGCGCCCATCGAACGCCTTCATCATCGAGACGATCTGGTCGCGATTGGCGCCGGCATTGCGCACCACTGTCTCGAAGTTCTCACCGCGGCGGGTGATCAGCAGCTTCTCCTCGACCAGCGGCTCGCGCGAGGCGGCGATCGGGGTCTTCGGCGCACTCGTCACGTTTTCCGGGACGACGCGGACCTCGATGCCCGAGAACGAGGTGTCCGTCGCAGGCGCATAGGAGAGCAGATTGCCGGCGCCCGTGGCTTGATTACCCTGGGCGAGGGTGCGGCTCAGCATCAGCTGCGGCGGGATCGGCAAGGCGGCCCGGCGGTCGGCGGCAGCGAGATTGGCGCGCTCTTCCTCCATCTGGTTGATGACGTCGGCGTCAGTCAGGTTGGCCTTGCTTGGGGTCACCGGCAGATCGGCGAGATCACGCTTGGTGATCGAGACGTCCGCATCCGGCATCTCGGTGACCGGCTCGGCATAGCGCTCGCTGCCGGGCGCGCCCTCGGCGAAGAGCCGCAGCGGATTGAATGGTGGGATGTTTGTCGCGTAGACGCCGCTGGTCAGCGACAGATTGGTCGAGAGCCGCACAAAGGGGCGGACCCGGATGACTTCACGGTCGCCGATACGCTGGGACATCGGCGCACGCAGCGTGTGCCGGGCGGAGGCGATCGGTTGCTCGGCGACGAGCTTGTCGCCTTTGCGGGCGCCGCCGCCGACCGAGGTGGTCTGACGCAGGGTGATCGGTTCCGGGCGTTCGGCGAAACTGGTGTCGCCGCGCACAGCGACGAGAATAGCGCCACCGAGCAGTGCCGCCCCGCAGGAGCCGACCAGCAGGCAGGCGGCGAGCCAGCGCAGCGAGACACCGCGACGATCCATGCCAGCGGGCGCAGAGCCGGCGGGGGTGATCGGTGGCTCGATTCCGAGATCGACGAGCAGCGCCGTCGCTTCCGGCGTCAGCGGCTCATGCGGCGCTCTCAGATCCGGAGGGGCGTTCATCGGGCGTCTGGCGAATCCATGAAAAGCGCCCGACGGGCGCCGGGCTCGATGCCGTGAGTGTGCATGGCCCCTATATAGAAGAGAGCATGCCTTCGTCACGCGCCGGAATCAATCTCGGGGCTGG
This sequence comes from Alloboseaceae bacterium BT-24-1, assembly GCA_025846845.1. GTDB lineage: Bacteria > Pseudomonadota > Alphaproteobacteria > Rhizobiales > Beijerinckiaceae > Allobosea. Next base: position 280 of record JAOYTL010000029.1, on the reverse strand, counting down.
CCCCGGGCAGACGTCGCCGCGCAGACATTGCGGCTGTGAGAAACAAATGCGGCTGTTTGCAGGCGAGGCCGCTGCCATAGAGGTGCAAGCGGATCCCCCTAAGGCCCCTGAAGCGGCGAAAAGCCCGCTGAAATCGCGAGCCGGATAAAAAAGCGCGGCCCTGTCGAAAAACTTTCATCTGCTGTGTTGACACCCGGAAGAGGTTCCCCCTATAAAGCGGCCATCGAGACGGCGCCGCCGCTGGCGGGGCCGCTCTACTGCGCTTCATGGGAACGATAGG
>JAOYTL010000028.1 GCA_025846845.1 Alloboseaceae bacterium BT-24-1 | reverse complement strand
TCAATCAACGACGCGAACACGCCCTTGCCGAGCTGCGATCCAGACAATCAGGAACCCATCGAGCCGTGCTCGCGCCAACCACTTTGACAGCGGTCACGCAAAGATACAGGAACCCATGAACACCGCCCTTTCCGTCATGGTCGGGCTTGTCCCGACCATCCACGTCTTCCTTCCTGCAATGCAGTGTTCAAGGCGTGGATGCTCGCCACAAGGGCGAGCATGACGAACTGGAGCAGCGTCGTGTTCATGCTGGAGCGCAGCGTCGCAAACAGCCAAATCTGTCTCGCGCGCGCTGGCGCGCGCTGCGACGAATGATTATGGTGCCGCGCAAATCGCAAGGACGAGAGCCATGGCCGATCACGGCACCCCGCATTTCCACAATGATCCCGGCGTCGCGGTGATCCATGTCGGCGCGCGTGAGTTCATGTGCATCGGCGCCAAGCCGCCCTTCGACCACCCCCATGTCTTCCTCGACATGGGCTCGGACGACGAGATCGTCTGCCCCTATTGCTCGACGCTGTTCAAATACGAGCCCTCGCTCGGCCATGGCCATTGCAAGCCGGCCGAGTGCGAGTACCACGACACCGCCGCCAAAGCGGCGTGAGTGACGCCTCCCGCTGAGCATGTTCCGCAAAAGTGGAGACCACTTTTGCGATGAGAACATGCTCAACTTATTGATTCTGCGCGAATTCTTTCGTTCCGCCGATATCGGCGGAACGAAATGCGCGCGGGGCGCGGCGGAACAGAACCAATGGCAACGCTACCCATCCTTATCGCAGGCGCCGGTATCGGCGGCCTGACCGCCGCGATCGCGCTCGCCCGTCGCGGCATCCCCGTCGCCATCGCCGAGAAGCGCACGCGCTTCGACGAGGCCGGCGCCGGCATCCAGGTCTCGCCCAATGCCGGGCGGGTGCTCGAATCGCTCGATCTCGGCCTCGCGCTGCGCCGCGCCGCGATCCGGCCCGAGGCGCTCGCGATCGGCCACTGGCAAGGCGGCAAGCCGCTGCTCGCCATGCCCTTCGCCCCGCCGATCGAGGGCGCGACGCCCTCGCGTTCGCTGAAGCGCGCCGATTTGCACCAGCTCCTGCTCGATTCGGCCCGGACCCTGCCGAACATCCGCTGGATCATCGGCCGCGGCCTCGTCGATGCGCATGAGAGCGAGGACGGCGTCACGGTCACGCTCGGCAGCGAGAGCGGCGGCATCGAGAGGGTCGAGGCCATGGCCCTGATCGGCGCCGACGGCCTCTGGTCGCGTGCCCGCGCCCTCGTCGGCGACGCGGGCGAGCCCGGTTTCACCGGCTGGGAGGCCTGGCGCTCGCTGATCCCCGCGGAAGGTTTGCCCGAAGCGTTGCGCCGCCCGGCGGTGGCGCTGCATCTCGGCTCAGCCCGCCATGCGGTGCATTACCCCGTCTCCGGCGGCAAGGAGATCAACCTCGTCCTGATCCGCGCTGCGCGCGAGGCCCGGCCCGGCTGGTCGCGCGAGGGCGAGGCTTCGCAGTTGACCGAGATCGCCGGCAATGCCGGCCCCGGCCTGCGCGAACTGATCGAGCGTTCGCCGAACTGGCGGATCTGGTCGCTCTACGACCGCGCCCCCGCCCGAATGGCGAAAGGCCGCATCGCCCTGCTCGGCGACGCCGCCCATCCGATCCTGCCCTTCCTCGCCCAGGGTGCGGCGCTCGCCATCGAGGATGCCGCCGTGCTGGCGCATGAGCTTGCGACGCGGCTGGCGAGCGACGGGACGGCGTCCGTGTCGGCGGCGCTGGCAGCCTATGCCAAAGCGCGCACCGAACGCGCCGCGCGCGTCCAGCAGGCCAGCCGCAGGACCGGCGAGGCCTATCATCTCGGCCGGCCCTGGAGCTATGCGCGCGACGTCGTCATGCGCCGCCTGGGCCCTGACGGCATGAACCGCCGCCATGCCTGGATCTATGACTGGCGCGCGCCATCCTGACGAAATCGTCATCGCCTCGCTTCGGCTGATCTCGTCAACGCCGCATTCGCTTCCTAGATTGTCGGCGGGTGACACGAAACGAAACGAGCCAATGATCCGCATCGACCTCAACAATGCCGCCAGTGCCCGCCTGGGCCGCTTGCCCCGCTGGGCGAGCTGGCTGGTCATGGCCGGTGCCTTCGTCGTCGGGGTGCTGATTTTCCTGGTCGCGGCGAGCCTGGCGCTGATTCTCGTGCCGCTGGTGATCGCCGGCGCCGCTTTCGCCACCTGGCAGTTGCGCCGCCGCATGCGCGCCGCCGGCATCGACCCGCAGAACCCGTTCGAGCGCAGGCAGCCCGATACCGCGCGCGGCGAGATCGTCGACGCCGAGTACCGCGTGATCGAGCCAGCCGAGAAGCGCTAAGCGCTAGCGCGCGCAGCCAATTCGGCCCGCAGCCGGGCATTCTCCACCTCAAGCTCCTCCAGACGCTGGCGCACCGGTGCGAGCGCCGGCGCGAGCTCAGCCTCGCTGAAGCGCGGCGTGATGTGCTGCGGGCAGTTCCAGTCGAAGGCCTCGACCTTGATGGTCATCCCGCGTTCCGGCAGAGCGCGATAGCCCGGCACGATCAGGCGCTGGGCCAGCTCCGGTTCGGCTGCGAGATCGTGGAAGCGCGCCCGGCCGAAGATCTTGAGCCGCGCCTGGTGGCCATAGTCCATCAGGAACAGGCAGAGCCGGTCATCCGCCGAGAGGTTGCCGAGGCTTAAGTATTGCCGGTTGCCGCGCAGGTCGGCGAAGCCGAGCGTCGTCTCGTCGAGCACGCGCAGGAAGCCGGGCGGCCCGCCGCGATGCTGCAGATAGGGCCAGCCGGTCTCCGACACGCTCGCCAGATAGAACGAATCGCGCGCCGCGATGAAGCCGGCCTCGGCCTCGCCGATCCGGTCATTATGCGGCTCGCCCTCCTCCTGCCGCGCATAGGCGCGTCTGCTGCCTTGCGCCTCCTGCGCTGCCTTCACGGCCGGTGTCGTCGCGATCTCGAGGAAACGGTGGGTCATCTCATGGGCCTCCGCCCACCGAGATGACCATTTCACCATCAGATCGCAATCGCTGCAGTCGGCAGTTCAGAATTCCACTCAGCGCAATAATACCTCTCAGACCGGCAGCCTCACGAGCACGACGCCCGCCGCAGCACAGGCGGCCAGCACCGGGATCATCCCGAGCTTGAAGCGAAGAAGCGCGATCATCGCCGCTGCAGCGAGCACGGCGGCACGCCAGTCCAATGAAGCAATCACCGGCAGGTCAGGCGCGAGCGGCCCAAATACGACCGGCTGCACCATGCGGAACAGCACATGCAGGCCGAACCAGAGCGCGAGGTTGGCGATGACGCCGACGACCGCCGCGGTGATCGCGGTCAGCGCCGCCGAGAGCGCCCGATTGCCGCGCAGGGCCTCGACGTAGGGCGCACCGAGGAAGATCCAGAGGAAGCAGGGCGCGAAGGTGACCCAGACCGTCAAGAGTCCGCCGAGGCTGCCAGCGACGAGCGGATCGAGCCCGCCAGGCGCCCGCCAGGCGGCGAGAAAACCGACGAACTGCAACACCAGGATCAGCGGACCCGGCGTCGTCTCGGCGAGGCCGAGGCCGTCGACCATCTCGCCGGCGACGAGCCAGCCATAGGTCTCGACCGCGGCCTGCGCGACATAGGCGAGCACGGCATAGGCGCCGCCGAAGGTGACGACCGCCATGGCGCTGAAGAAGCCGCCGATCTGGGTGAAGACGTTGCCGCTGCCGAGCAGCGCCCAGAGCAGCACCACCGGCCCGAGCCAGAGCGGCAGCCAGACCGCCAGCACCTTGAGCGCCCTCCCCACCGAGGGCTCGGCGTGGCTAAGCTCGCCGCGTTCGAACATCAGGTCGACCACGCCCTTGAACTCCGGTGCGCCGTCCTTGCCGGCATGGCCCCCACCCCCGAACAGCGCCGGCGCCCAGCGATGGCCGAGCCAGCCGATCAGCCCGGCGCAGAAGATCACCAGCGGAAACGGCGCCTTCAGCAGGAAGAGCGCCAGGAAAGCGGCAATCGCGATCGCGACCATCGCCCGGTTCTTCAGCGCCCGCCGGCTGATCCTCAGGCCCGCTTCGACCACGACGGCAAGCACCGCCGCCTTGACGCCAAAGAAGATCGCATCGACCAGCGGGACCTGGCGATAGAGCACATAGAGCAGGCTCAAGGCCCACATCACCAGCGCACCGGGCAGGATGAAGAGCAGGCCGGCGATCAGCCCGCCGATCGTCCGGTGCATCAGCCAGCCGATATAGGTTGCGAGCTGCTGCGCTTCGGGGCCGGGCAGCAGCATGCAGTAGTTGAGAGCGTGCAGGAAACGGCGCTCGCCGATCCAGCGCCGCTCGTCGACCAGCTCCTTGTGCATCAGGGCGATCTGCCCGGCCGGCCCGCCGAAGGAGAGCAGGCCGATCTTGAGCCAGACCCGGGTCGCCTCGGCGAGGGAGGGGGCGGCCGGGGCGGCTGTCGCCGCCCCTTCATTCGTCGCGATCGTCATCGCCCGTCCTCAGCTCTTCACCGGCACGGACGGCCAGTTGTGGGTTTCCTCGGTCGCGTCCCGGCACCAGCGGTAGAAGGCGTCGTAGAGCAGCATGCCAGCGTCGAGCTGTGCCAGGTCGTCGCGATACATCCGTGACAGGCCGAGCGAAGCGGCGAGAAAGCCGGCCGCCTGCGGCACAAGCTCGAGCCGCGACGTATCGGCTGCCCGCACGATGGTCGCGAGCTGGTCGAGCGCCGGCGACGACAGCCCGAACTCCTCGATCATCGTGTCGAAGCTGCAGCGCTCGCCGCGGTGGCTCCAGAACACGCCATCGATATCGAACGGCGTCGCCGCGAAGCGGTCGGCGACCGCCGCCACCTCCGAGGCTGAGACGAACAGGAAGACGGCATTTGGGTCGACGAAGCGGCGGATCAGCCAGGGGCAGGCGATGCGATCGACCTTCGGCCGCGCCCGCGTCACCCAGAGAGTGCGCCCATTGGCATCGCGCTTCGGCAGCTTGCCGGTCTCGACCAGCAGCCCGCCGCCCTCACGCCAGGCCTCGAAGCCGCCGGCAAGATTCTCCGCCTCGACGCCCTCATGGCGCAGCCAGGCGGCGACGCCCTCGCTGAGCTTCTGCCCGCGCTGGCAGATGACGACGACCTTGCGGCCGGCATAGGCGCCGGCCCAGGCGGCGACGTCGCGATGGCTGCGGCGCTCGCTCGCCGGCAGCAGACGTGGGTCGGCGGCGACATCCTCGTCGATGCGGACGTCGATCAGAACCGGCGCATCGGGCAGGCCGACGAGCCGGGACAATTGCGCAGTTGTGATCTGGATATTGGAAGACATGAGCGTCCATCCCTGAGCTAAGGAAAGTGGACGCGATCCTTGGGCTGACGCCTCACGGGGCGGTCGCGAATGGCCCCTGCGCCAAGCTTACACCACCTGCCCGGGGCGACGTCAATTGCCACCACCGTCATGCTCGCCCTTGTGAAGAGCATCCACGTCTTGAACACCGCATTGCATCGGCAAAGACGTGGATGGTCGGGACAAGCCCGACCATGACGGAGAGGACTCTGCCCGCCGACGTCAATCGATCCGGCTGACCAGCAGCTTGTCGATTCGCCTGCCGTCGAGATCGACCACCTCGAAGCGCCAATGGCCCTTCTGAAAGCTCTCGCCGACATTGGGCAGCCGGTTCATCTCCGCCAGCACGAAACCGGCGACGGTCTGGTAGTCGGCGTCGCGCGGCACATGGATGCCGAGCTCGTGCGAGAACTCGTCGACCTGCATCCAGCCGGCGACCAGGAAGGAGCCATCCGCACGCGTGACGATCGGCGGCTCGTCGGCCTCGTCCTCCTGGAAGGCGCCGGTGATCGCCTCGAGCACATCGCTCGAGGTGATGATACCCTCGAAATGGCCGTACTCGTCGAAGACCAGCGCGAGATGGACGTTGGAAGCGCGGATGGCGCGCAGCACGTCGAGCGCCCCGCTGGTGTCGAGCACCACCGGGGCCTCCTGCACGAGGCTGCGCAGGTCGCGGCCGTCGCCGTCCGAGAGCGCATCGAACATGTCCTTGACGGTGACCACGCCGATGATGGCATCGGCCTCGCCGTCCTGCACCGGCAGGCGCGAGCGCTTGGTGGCGCGAACCTGCATCTTGATCTCGTCGGTCGTATCGGTGAGATCGATGACCTCGACCTCGCGGCGCGGCGTCATCAGCGCCCTTGCCGAGCGGTCGGCGAAGCGCATCACTCCGGAGATCATCTCGCGCTCGTCGCGCTCCAGCACGCCGGCGTTCTCGGCCTCGGCGATGATGGTGCGGACCTCCTCCTCGGTGACCGTCTCCTCCGGCTCGCCCTTCTGGCCGAGCAGCGCCAGCACCAGCTTGCCCGAGGTGTCGAGCAGCCAGACCAGCGGCGAGGCAACCTTGGCCAGCACCACCATCGCCGGCGCAACGCGCGCGGCAACGCGCTCGGCATCGCGCAAGGCGATCTGCTTGGGCACCAGTTCGCCGATGATCAGCGAAAGATAGGTGATGAGGACGACGACAGTGCCGACGCCGAGTGCATCGGCAGCAGTATTCGACAGTCCGTGCGTACCGAGCCATTCCGACAGGCGCGCGCCAAGCGTTGCGCCCGAGAAGGCACCGGAGAGCACGCCCACCAGCGTGATGCCGATCTGTACGGTCGAGAGGAAGCGGCCCGGATTCTCGGCGAGCTTGATCGCCTTCGCGGCGCCCTTGCTGCCTTGATCGCTGAGGACTTTGAGCCGTGCCGGCCGGGACGAGACGACCGCGAGTTCCGACATGGCGAGGACACCGTTAATGACGGTGAGGACGACGACGACCAATATCTCCGTTAACAAAACCAGCTCGGGGACTGCAGGACCGCGCTCGCTATCGGCCTGCTTCTGTGCCGCTTATAACGCATTGACGGCCGAACGCGATGGGAGAAGACGATGCCCCAGGACGATCCCCATCGACACGATCCCCGCCAGCTCGCCCCGGCGACGCAGCGCAACCGCGAACCGATCCTCGCCGTGCTGCGTGAGGTCCTGCCGGCGCAGGGGCAGGTTCTCGAGGTCGCCAGCGGCTCCGGCGAGCATGCCATCCACTTTGCCACCGCCTTTCCAGGGCTGGTTTTCCAGCCGAGCGATCCCGATCCGGCGGCTCTCGCCAGCATCGACGCTTGGGCAAGCGAGAGCACCCTGCCCAATCTGCGCCCCGCCATTCGTCTCGATGCGAGCGCGCCGCGCTGGCCAGTCACAGGGGCCGACGCGATTCTGTGCATCAACATGATCCACATCTCGCCTTGGGCGGCGACGGAAGGGTTGGTCCGGCACGCAGCGGAGCTGCTGCCAGCGGGCGGGCCGCTCTATCTCTACGGGCCCTATCGCCAGAGCGACGTGCCGCTCGCGCCAAGCAATGCCGTGTTCGACGACAGCCTGCGCCGACGCAATCCGAAATGGGGCCTGCGCGAACTCGACGCCGTCGCCGAATTGGCCAGGGCCGCAGGTTTCGCCGAGCCGCAGGTAACGACGATGCCGGCGAACAATCTCAGCGTGGTCTTCCGGAAGCGATAGGAATGCGGCGTGGGCAGGCGCGCCTCCCTTCTCCCCCTGCGGGAGAAGGTGGCGCGAAGCGCCGGATGAGGGGTCGCGCAGGTCTGGAAAGTTCCGGGAAACGCGGCCACGGGCTCATGATAAGCGGCGCGCGACCCCTCACCCTAGCCCTCTCCCGCAAGGGGAGAGGGGATTGATCGTGCCCTAGCCGCCGTCGCAGCTGGTTTCCTGCGTCGCGCAGATGCGATCGACCCAAGCGCGGACGCGGCCGGCCTCGGCCCCCGCCTTGGCGGCAGACTTGATCTCGACGCCGGACAGGGCCTCGCTGCCCTCCGGGAACGGGCCGTATTCGACCAGCACCCATTTGCCGCTGCAACCGACGAGACGGCCGTTCTGGACGAAAGCGTCGCCGTCGAAGCCCACCCCGTCCTGACCGCTCAGCACCGCCGGCGCCTTCGCATCGGGTCGCTGGCGGCCGGCATTGGCTTGCGATTTCACCGTCAGCTTGCGCCCGCTCACCCAGCCCGAGCCCTTGAACATCGGCCGCGGCGCAGCATCCGTCAGCGCCTCGTTGTCGCGGGCCTTGGCGATCCGGAACCAGCCATTGGCACCAGCGCTGACCTCGACCTCGACCATGGCGCGCACCGGTGGATCGTCGCTGCTGAGCTTCACCGGCGGCAGCGTGCCGACCACCTTGTTGCCGGTGCCCGGGCCGGCGCGGACGTTCAGCCCCTCCGGATCGGTCTCGCTGACGAAGGCGCCGAAGGAACAGGCGACCTGCCCGGCCGGTGCCGGCGCGATGCCTTCGGACTGCGCCTGCGCTGGCGAAGCGACAAGCAACAGAGCAGCCGTCAGGCCGGCGGCCATGAGTTCAGGACGCGGCATTGACCAGCACATAGTAGAAGGCGTTGGGTTTCCCGACCGCCTTGAGGAAGACTGGGTAGCGGTTCTTCGGAACCGTCTGGCAGCCGGCCGACCAGGTGTTGGGCTCGAGCACATTGTCCGCCCCGCCGCGGTGGATGTACATGCTGGTCCCCGCCCCTTTCGGGTCGATCCGGCTCTTGTCGTCCTGGGTGAAGCGGCCGTCGCCATCGGTGTCGCGCTCGGCGATCTGCGTGGTCTTCACCTGGAAGGCCCGGTCGCCGAGGAAGCCGCCCTTCTTCTCGAAATACTGGTAGGTGCCCTCGGTCATGCGGCCGGCATCCTTGATGCCGTCCTTGTTGATGTCGACGCCGTCGGCCTTCTTGAACCCGACGCCCTTGTAGCGCTTGTCGCCGCTGCCGGCGCGCTGCGAGTACTGGGCGCCCGGCTCGGTGCAGATCGGGAAGCTCGAGAGCTCGCGGAAGCGCCCGGTCCGGCGCATCACCACGACGAGATCGTCATAAGAGCCCTTGCCGTGCTTGGCGATCGTGCTGCTCTCCTTGCGCAATGCAAGCAGGACAAGGCGGCCGAATCTCAGGTCGAAGCGCGCATCGGTCGAACCGAAGCGCCAGAAGATCGCCGAATAGGAATCGAAAGCCTGCTTCGTCGTGCGGAATTGCGGGCGATCCGCAGACGGCCGGCGGAAGCGGGCGTCGAGGATCTCGCCATAGAAACCGCGCCACTCCCGTATCCCCCGCAGTCGCGTTTCGGCGACCGGGCTGAGGTTCACTTCGACGACACGCCAGAAGAAGTCCTGCAGGCCGGGCGGCACCGCCGCCACGATGTCGCGCCATTGCGAGAAGGCGATGACGCGATCCTGGCGCAGGCAGCGGTCGAACTGCCGGGCGAAATTGCCGAAATCGAGTTCGGCAAGGTCCGGGCGACGCGCGCTCATGCGCCACCACGCGATCGTTGGAGTGGGTACATCGAACCCTCCGCCGCTGCATCGTTCGGGAGACCATAGAGCAGCGCCACCCGAAGGTCAGGCGGCGAGCAACCGGTCCGTCAGCAGCTTGCGGGCGTCTGAGGGCTTTTCGCTAGAGCATTTTCGAGCGAAATGGACACCGGTTCGCGCGAAGAAAATGCAATAAACAGAGACTCAGAGCACCATCGGCAGCACGAAGAAGCCGCCGATGACGACCACGGCCAGCGCCAGCGCCGTCATCGGCAGGTGCTTCTCGATGAAGATACGGATGTCGTCGCCGTAATAGCGCAGCGCCACCGCGATCATCGCGAAGAAGGTGACGCGCGAGATCACCATGCCGACAGTGAACTTCCAGATGTCGAAATGCAGGAAGCCGGACATGATCGTGACGATCTTGAACGGGATCGGGGTCAGCCCCTTGGTCAGCAGCACCCAGAACCAGTAGTCCTGCGAGGTGTGGATCAGGTGCGCCGCCTTCTCCTGCAGGCCGTAGATTCCGATCAGCCAGGCGCCGACCGATTCATAGAGCAGCGCCCCGATCGCATAGCCGAGATAGCCGCCGGTCACCGCGCCGAGCGAGCAGACGCCGGCATAGAACCAGGCCCGGTCGGGCCTGGCGATGCACATCGGGATCAGCAGCGGGATCGGCGGCAGCGGACTGACGGAGCTTTCGACGAAGGTGATGGCAAAGAGCAGCCAGGGGGCTCCAGGATGCGACGCATAGGAAACGCACCAGTCGTAAGCACGCTTGAGCATGTAGGGGAAACCGTTCCTGGGTTCTCGCGCCGGTTGCAGGGCTGCCCTGCGTCCCATGCATTAATCTATCTGGCACCGTCAGGCCAGTTATCTCTTGGGCTAGAGTCAATTGCGCAGATGGGCGTCAACAGCGCGACGCTTTCGTGACGAGATTGCGGGAGCGGCTCATGCGAGCCGCTCCAGCGCCTCCCTGATCTTCAGCTTGCGAGCTTCGGCCGCCGCCTTGCGCTCGCGATTCTCCTCGACGATCTCCTCCGGCGCGCGCGCCATGAAGTCGGGATTGCCGAGCTTGCGCTCGACCGCGACGATGTCCTGGTCGAGCTTGGCGAGCTCCTTGTTGAGGCGGGCCCGCTCGGCATCGAGATCGATGATCCCGGCAAGCGGCAACGCCGCAACCTCGCCGCGCACGATGATCTGCGCCGACTGAGCCGGCGCCTCCCCGGCGAACTCGATCGCGGAGAGCCGCGCCAGCCGCTCGATCATCGGCGCCCAGGCCTCGACTGCGGCCCTGGTCGCCGCACTCGCCTTGACCAGCACCAGCGGCACCTGCGTTCCGCCCGGCACATTGGTCTCCGAGCGGATCGAGCGGATGTCGGAGATGAGATCGACGACGAAGCCGATCTCGGCCTCTGCCGTTTCGTCGACCAGCGCGGACAGCTCCGGCCAGCGGGTGAGGCAGACGAGGCCCGCCTCCCCGGCCGGCACAATGCGTGCCGCGCCGGCATTGGCCTTCTGCGCCCAGAGCTCCTCGGTCAGGAACGGCATGAACGGATGCAGCAACTGGCAGATCAGGTCGATGACATGCGCCACCGTCGCCTGCGTCTCCGCCCGCGCCGCGGTGCCGGCCGCGTCCAGCTCCTCGGCCTGCAGCACCGGCTTCGACAGTTCGAGGTACCAGTCGCAGAACTGGCCCCAGACGAAGCGATAGGCTGAATCCGCCGCCTCGTTGAACTTGAAGCTCTCGATGCCGGCGGCGACCGTCTCGGCGGTGCGCGCCGCCTCGGAGAGGATCCAGCGGTTGAGCGGCAGCTTGACCGCCGCCGGATCGAACCCTTCCGCCCGCAGGCAGCCATTGATCTCGGCGAAGCGGGCTGCGTTCCAGATCTTGGTCGCGAAGTTGCGATAGCCCTCGACGCGCGAGGTCGCGAGCTTGATGTCCCGCCCCTGCGCCGCCATCGCCGCGAAGGTGAAGCGCAGCGCATCCGCGCCATAGGTGTCGATGAGCACGAGCGGATCGATGACGTTGCCTTTCGACTTCGACATCTTCGCGCCCTTCTCGTCGCGAACCATCGCGTGGAGATAGACGTCGCGGAACGGCACCTCGTCCATGAAGTTGAGGCCCATCATCATCATCCGGGCGACCCAGAAGAAGATGATGTCGAAGCCGGTGACCAAGGTCGCGGTCGGGTAGTAGCGCTTGAGCTCGGCCGTCTCCTCCGGCCAGCCCAGCGTCGAGAACGGCCACAGCGCGGACGAGAACCAGGTGTCGAGCACGTCGTCGTCGCGCCTGAGTTCGACCGGCCCGCCATAGTGGCCAAGCGCCAGCGCCTGCGCGCCCGCTTCCGATTCAGCGACGAAGCATTCCCCATCCGGCCCGTACCAGGCCGGGATCTGGTGCCCCCACCAGAGCTGGCGCGAGACGCACCAGGGCTCGATGTTCTCGAGCCAGTCGTTGTAGGTCTTGGTCCAGCTTTCCGGGATGATCCTGGTCTTGCCGTCCTTGACCGCCGCGAGCGCGCGCTGCGCCAGTGGCTGGACGTCGACATACCATTGGTCGGTCAGCCAGGGCTCGATCACCACGTCCGAGCGGTCGCCATGCGGCACGGTGTGGGTGTTCGGCTCGACCTTGCGCAGCAGGCCGCGCGCCGCCATCCAGGAAACGATAAGCCGTCGGGCAACAAACCGGTCCATGCCGTCCAAAAGCAATGTCGGAGACCGGTGGTCTGTGATGGACGCCGCGATATCCCCAAGGGAAATCTTGGCCTCGCTGTCCAACACATTGATGACGCTGAGCCCGTGGCGTTTGCCGACATCGAAGTCATTGAAGTCGTGCGCCGGGGTGATCTTGACCGCGCCGGTGCCCTTCTCCGGATCGGCATAGTCGTCGCCGAAGATCGGGATGACGCGGCCGACCAGCGGCAGGACGGCGTTCTTGCCGATCAGCCCCTTGAGCTTGTGGTTCTCGGGATGCACCGCGACGCCGGTATCGCCCAGCATCGTCTCCGGCCGGGTCGTCGCGACGGTGATGTAGGTTTGGGGATTCTCCGGATCATAGGCAGCCCCCTCGATCGGATAGTCGAAATAATAGAGGTGCCCGTTCGGGTCCTTGGCGAGCACCTTCTCGAGCTTGTTGGCGTCGAACGCCTCCTCGCCGCCACGCTGCCATTTGAACGAGCCGGTCTTCTCGAGCTGGAGCACCTCGATGTCGGAGATCGCGGTCTGGAACTTCGGATCCCAGTTCACCAGCCGCTTGGCGCGGTAGATCAGCCCCTGCTTGTGCAGGCCGACGAAGACCTTGAGGACGGCGGCCGACAGGCCCTCGTCCATGGTGAAGCGCTCGCGCGACCAGTCGCAGGAGGCGCCGAGGCGCTTGAGCTGGTTGACGATTGTCCCGCCCGACTCCTCCTTCCACTTCCAGACCTCGGCCAGAAAGGCCTCGCGGCCCATCGTCCGGCGATCGGTCTTGTTCTCGGCCGCAAGCTTGCGCTCGACCACCATCTGCGTTGCGATACCGGCATGGTCGGTGCCGGGCTGCCAGAGCACGTCCTTGCCGCGCAGGCGCTCGAAGCGGCAGAGCAGATCCTGCAGCGTGTTGTTGAGCGCATGGCCCATATGGAGCGAGCCGGTGACGTTCGGCGGCGGGATCACGATGCAATAGGGCTCGGCGCCGGGCGCCGCCCCGCGCCCCGCCTTGAAGGCATCCGCCTCCTCCCAGGCCTTGTTGATGCGCGCCTCGACGGAGGCCGGCTCGAATGTCTTGTCCATCATCGCTCTGCTCGAACGCCAAACGGCCGGGGAGCCTGCCCCGGCCGCGAAAACGAAAGCCAAAAGGTCTGCGGCCTTAAGAGCGCATGCAACGGCCCCGCGTCAACGGCTTCGACGCAAGGGCCGCCCCGCCTTGCTGAGAGTGCTTGAGAATTCGCTGACGCGTGACGGATGGCGCGGCTGTCGAGAACCGGAGCGGAGCGGACTAATGTCCGTGAGCACCGGACGCGCAGACGGCCGTTTCAGCCGGCCGCGCCAGTAGAATTCGCAAGCGCTCTCAGGCCGCGCTGGATTCGAGGAACCACAGCGCCTTGTCGAGCGCCCGCGAATAGGCGGTGAAGATGTCGGCCGTGTCGGCGTCGCCCGCCTCGTCGGCAGCGTCGATCGCCGCCCGAACCGATTTGGCGGTCTCGGCATAGCGCTCGATCAGTTCGGCGAGATGATCCTTCACCGCGATGATGTCGGTCGGATAGGATTTGATCTTGCTCGCGCCGGCAACGATCTGCGTCGTCCCCAGCGCAATGCCGCCGAGCTGCACCGCCCGCTCCGCCACCGTGTCGACATGGATGTCGAGCTGGCCGCGGAAGCCGTCGAGCATCTCGTGGATGCCGATGAAACCGGGGCCTTTCAGGTTCCAGTGCGCCTGCTTGGTGATGAGCGCGAGATCGATACCGTCGGCCAGCCGGGCGTTGAGCAATTCGATCATTGCCGTCTTGGTGTTGGATTTCAGGTCGTTGCGGGACTTGAGCTTGGCCATGGGGAACCTCGCGCCTCGTGAAAGGCGACCATATCAACAATGTGGGCAATTCGGCGACCGGCGGAAACGGAACCTCGGCCACGCTTCGGCGGTTGGGTGGAGATCACAAAGGAGCCGAGCGATGACCCACAAGACCGACCAGGACAGGACCTGGGAGCTGATCGAGGAGATCGGCCTGTGCATGCTCGTCAGCCATGACGGCAATGACGACCAGCTTCGCGCCCGCCCAATGAGCGCTCATGCCCGCCGCGACGAGGATGCGATCTACTTTCTGACCGATCTGCGCAATCACAAGGACGACGAGATCGAGATCAACGAGAATGTCTGCCTCTGCTTCGCCGACAACGGCTCTTACAAATATGTCTCGGTCACCGGCACGGCCAATCTGCTTGACGACCGTAACCGGGTTGCCGAGCTGTGGTCGACGGCAGCGCGCGCCTTCTGGGACAGCAAGGACGATCCGAACATCCGGATTCTCAAGGTGCGCCCCGCCTTGGCCGAGTTCTGGGACAGCCCCGGCAAGATCGTGACTTCGGTCAAGATGGCTGCCGCGGCCATTACCGGTTCGCGGCCGGACCTCGGCAGCAACCGCAAAGTCCTGCTCTGAAACCGGGAGAGAGACGATGAGACTTCTCGTCCACCTCGTCGGCGCCTGGGTCGCCTCGGAAGCGGCTTCCGGCCGCTATCCCCGGCCCTTGTCGCTCGGCATGCAGCTTCTGGTCTCGCGCCTCGGGCCGCAGACCGCGTTGATGGCGCTCGCCGGCTATGCGATCCAGAGCCTCAACGAAGGCGGCGCGTTCAGGCAAACCCGGACGCAAGCTCGGCGACGGCGCCGCTAGAGCTCGTTCCGATCAGCTTGATCCAGTCTGATCGGATCTGGCTCCTGACCTCAGCGTCGCCCGCCGCGGGCGACGCGCTCGATCTCGGCCCGCACCAGCCGTTCGACCATGGTCGGCAGATTGTCGTCGAGCCAGGTCTTGAGCATCGGCTTGAGCATGTCCTTGACCAGGTCTTCGAGCGTGCGCGCATTGTTGCTGAGCACGGTGTTGGCGAGCGCGCCGAATGCGCTGTGCACAGCGGCGCCGGCCTGGTCGGAAATCAGCGCCGCCATGTCCATCGGTGCAGGTTGCGGCTGAGCCGGAGGCGGCACGAAGGCCACAGGCTGCGGCGGCTCGGGCTCGGGCTCCGGTTGTACCGCAGCTTGCGGCTCGACGAAGTCGACATCATCCGCCGATGCCTCGACGGGCGCAGCCGGCTCCTCCTCGATGCGTTCGGCCTCGGCGCCGAGATCGAGCACGTCGTCCTCGATCGGCTCTGGCTCTGGCTCCGGTTCGGGCTGCGGGGCGAGCGCAACCGGCTCCGGCGTAGGCTCCGGCTCCGGGGCAGCAGGCTTCTCGTCATCGGCGATGATCCGCCGGATGGAGGCGAGAATCTCCTCCATCGAGGGTTCGCTGGCCTTGGGCTGCGCGCTCATGCTGATTCCGGTCACTCGACTCAAGGGACGCCCATGGAATCAGCGCGCCCCACTCATGAGTATTTCACCGAGAAACCAGCAGGCAAGGCGGCCTTGCGGCCGCCCACAGGAGAAATCCCGAGTGTTGCGCTGCTGCGTCGGCACGCGCTGGAGCCGGATCCGATCAGGTTGATTCAGCCTGATCGGTGAATTCGTCTCCAAATTATTGAAAGAGAACGCGTGATCCGATCAGGTTGCGTAGCGACCCGATCGGCGCGCGTCAGCGCCCGTCCGGCGTCTGCGTGCCCCAGAGCAGGCCCTTGACCTGATCATAGTGCTTGCGGGCGTCGTAGCGCTCGGCCTTGAGCTTCAGGGTATCGGACGACAGCCGCCCCGTCGCCGACAGCACCGCATAGGACGCGACGACGCGGTCGCGCTGCGCCGTCACAAGCGTCGAACGGGCGATCACCAGTTCCTGCTGGGCATTGAGCACGTCGAGGGTGGTGCGCTGGCCGACCTTGGCCTCTTCGCGCACGCCGGCGAGCGCCGTCTCGGCGGCCTGGACCTGGGCCTGCGCCGCCGTGATCTGGGCCTTGGCGGCCTCGTGCCCGCCCCAGGCGGACACCACCGCCGCGCGTACGGTGTCGCGCGAGGTGTCGACCTCGATCCGGCGTTGACCTGCCGTCTCCTTGGCCTGCCGCGTGCGCGAGTAGACTTGCCCGCCCTCATAGAGCGGGATCGTCAGGGTCGCGACCGCGCTGGCCGAGGTGCGGTTGTCGCCGAAGAACTGGTTGTCGTAGCGCTGCTGGACGGTGCCGCGCACGCCGAGCACCGGATAGAGATCCGCCTCGGTGACCTTGACCTGCAGCTCCGCCGCATCGACGCCGTGCAGCGCCGCGATGATGGCCGGATGCGCCGTCAACGCGGCGTTGAGCGCCGCCGGCAGGGATTTCGGCAGCAGGTTCTCGACCGGCCGGCCGGGCGCGAGCTGCCTCGGCTCGGTGCCGATGTTCTGGCGGAAGCGGGCGATCGAGGTCTTCAGGTTGGATTCGGCCAGGATCGCCTGCGATTGGGCCTGCGAGAGGCGCGCCTCGGCCTGCGCGACGTCGGTGCGGGTCACCTCGCCGACCTGAAATCGATCCTTCGTCTGGCGCAGCTGCTCCTCCAGCACCTCGACGTTGTTGCGGTTCAGGTTCAGGATCGCCGTGTCGCGCAGGACGTTCATATAGGAGGTGGCGGCGTCGAGCAGGACGTTCTGCTCGGTGTTCTGCAGGGTCGCGCGGGCGCCGAGCACCTGCGATTCGGCCTGGCTGACGGAGCTGCGGGTCTTGCCGCCGTCGAAGATGTTCTGATCGACCTGGACGCCGCCGCCGCGCGGATTGAGGCGCGTGGTGCTGCGGTTATGCGGGCTGCCCGTGCCCTGCGCATTGAACGGGGTATCGCTGTCGGTGATGCTGGCGCCGATATCGGCGGAGGCCGTGACGCGCGGACGGTAGCCGGACAGCGCCTGCGGTACGTTCTCATTGGTGGCGCGCACCGCGGCGCGCTGCGCATTCAGCGTCGGATTGGCGGAATAAGCGCGCGCCAGCGCCGCGTCCATCGTCTGCGCCAGCGCCGGCGAGCCCGCCAGGGCTCCCAGCATGCCGGCGATCACCAGACGGCTCGCGGTCTTCTTCAAAGTCGGTCGCGTTATGATCACTGGACGCCTCTTGTGCGGACTCTAGTCACGCCCAGGCATCGCCCCAGCCTCGGCACTCGGTCTAAAAGCATAAGCTTTGCAGCTCGCCTCGCCAATGTCGCGAGAGGAACTGGCTGCCTTTCATTTCTGCACTGCCGCAAAAATGCGACACTCCCGCCGGTGATTAGTACGGACGGACTACCCATTCTGGGGAAAACCGCCCTGAAGGGCGATCCGACTCACAGGGCGAACACCTTCGCCTGGAGAAATTCACGCAGCGCCGGCGCCGCCGCATTGAAGACCGGCCGCCCCGAAAACGATTCGCCCGCCTTGCGATAGAGCACGACGCGCGCCGAACGGCCCAGCCCCTCGACCGCGATCAAGCGCCCGCCCTGGCGGACATGGCGGAACAGCGGCTCGGGTTGAACCTCACAAGCGCCGCTGACCAGCACGGCATCGAACTGCCGGTGCTCCGGCAGGCTCGCGACCAGCTCGGCAGCCGCAACACCCGGCTGGGCGAAGGCGGCGCGCGCCAGGGCCAATGCAGCCTCGTCCGGCTCGAGCAGCGTCGTCTTGGCACCCATCGCCGCCATCAGTGCCGCGCCATAGCCCGAACCACCCCCGTATTCGAGGGCTTCCTCGCCCGGCTGCAGATCCAGCATCTGGATCATGCGCGCGCTCACCATCGGCTCCGGCAGGGCCCGGCTGGTGCCCGGCAACGGCTCCTGGCGGTCGAGATAAGCGAGATGGGACAATTCGCCCGGCAGGAAGGCCTCGCGCGGCACCGCGTCGGCCGCGGCGAGCACGGCGCGATCGGTGACGTCATAGGTGCGCAACTGGCAATCGACCATCACGCGCCGCAGTTCGGCGAAGCTGCTCATGCTCAAATCTCCAAAGGAAGACGCCCCGGCGGGCGCCTCGACCCCTGCCCGCGGGTTTTGGGCGAGGCGACGGCAAAAGGCAAGCTGTCGCCAGCGTCACACACTGGATCGGTCCTGGTGATGGACCGGATCAGGCCGACCAGCGGAAGCGGGTCCGCAGGAACCGGAGAGCGATGAGCCAACACAGGTCGGCAGCCAGCCAAGGCTGCCAGGACCGGCAAGCTTGCGCGTGACCCGGCACCGGGCGGCGCAGAACGCGGGCTAGTTGCTCTTCTTGCGCGGAAACCGAACGACCTCCCAATGCAATTTCAGGCCGACGGTCACCTCAGCCCCACCCTGGACGATACCTTCATCCACATCCCACTGGCCGCCGAGCTTGCCGCCAACGGACAGTTCCAGCAGATCTTTCTTCAGTTGCAAGCTGGCTTCCGCCTCGACTGCGACCGCCGCCCCCTTCTTCAGCTCTTCGCGGATTTTCGCTTCGACCACTGGGCTGAGACCGACTGAGAGCGGCCCCGTCTCGGCCTTGACGCCGGTATACTTGCCGAACACGGTGCCTTCCCAGATCCAGCTTGAGCCCCCTTCCGCCCCGAGCTCGCGGCTGAACTCCAGCTCGCCACCGACTTCGCACCCCACCTTGCGTAAGATGGTCGCCTCGACGGTCATGGTGCTGAACGATTTGCCCCCCTCCGGTTCGCTCTCCTTCAATTGAAACCACGGCCGGAACTCGCGTTTGAAGCCCGGGCCGACCGAAGCGTCGACGCCCACACCCTCTGGCTCCTCATCGCCGTCCCCGGCGCCAATCGCCAGAAGACCAGCAGTGGTGGATGGCCGAAAGCTCGGCGCCATCTGCGCAAGGAGGCGCGGTGTCGAGGCCGCACTGCGTAGGTAAGGCCGACCGCGCGCCGTGCCCCGCAACAGTCCCTGCCCGGCAAGAGCAGCCTTGAAGGCGATGTACGGGAAGAGCAGATACAAGGTGACGGGCCCGACAACGCCATCGACCCTGGCACCGTTGAGGCGTTGAAACTCGCAGACCATCGCCTTGGTCTTCGGGCCGAACGCATTGTCCACAGCCAGCTTGGCCATGGGTGGCTGCGTAAACCGGTTGTTGGGCGGCAACATGCGCTGATTGAGCGCGTGTTGCACCCGCCCGACATCAGGACCTTTCGAGCCGACTTTGAGAAGCTGCACGGCGCGCCCCCTGCGCTCAACGAGAGCCAGGCGAATGCTACAGCGCGGCGCGGCGCAATGCCAACGAATCATGCACGCATGACGTGCAGCGCGAAAGCAAAACCAGCGGATGAGAATGGAGGTGGGGCCTCGCCCGAAACCGTCCCCAAGGGTTACGCGGCAAGGCTTCGCTCCCCTCGCTCAGGCCGGCCGCCGGCGCACCTTGAGGACCTCGTCGGCTTCGAGCAATGTCTCGAAGGCGTAGACGAACTTGTCGTCGAGGGTGTCACCGTACCAGATCTCGGGCACGATGGCGCGGAAGCGGGTGTCGAGCAGGTCGGCCAGTGCCTCGGTGTCGTTCATCCACTCCAGCATGTCGGCATAGAGGTTGAAGTTGCTCGGCGTCGGGAAGCGGGCGACGAGGTCCTCGAAGCCCTGCTTGACCAGGACGGGATCGCAGAGCGTGTCCTCGAGCTCGTGCTCGCCGACCTCGGTGTTGGCCGCCTGGATCAGGGCGTAGAAGCCGTAGCCGAAGCGGTCCTTGGTCAGGTCGGCGGCACGCCGGGCGAAGACTTCGAGATCATGTGCATCGCGCCCGAGCCAGCGCGGCATGATCATCCGGGCGAAGT
The DNA here is from genome assembly GCA_025846845.1 of Alloboseaceae bacterium BT-24-1. GTDB lineage: Bacteria > Pseudomonadota > Alphaproteobacteria > Rhizobiales > Beijerinckiaceae > Allobosea. The sequence continues at coordinate 30,578 of JAOYTL010000028.1, read as the reverse complement.
TGCGGCACAGGTCGATATTGTAGCGGTCGAGCGCCCAGGCGGCCTCGAACCGGCGCTGGTACTCGCTGAACGACCCGGTCTCGGCCCCGCGCCGGAAATCGCTGGCGCGCCAGGCGAAGTCGTCCGGACCGGGCTGGCTGTCCAGCACCGCGTCCGCCCGCCGCAGGAATTTATCGAACTGCTCGGCCTGATCCAGGTTGACGTCGGCCGCGCAGGCCGTGCCGCGCCAGGCATAGGCCGTCACCCGGAGCGCATCGGCATAGGTCGCGGCCGAAAACGATGAAGGCTCACGCCGAAAATAGGCAGCGAAGCTGTCGAGCAGTGCTTCGTGCCGCGGTCCGGCATCATCGCTGTCGGGAATCGCCATGAACTCTTCGAGGAACCAGTCCTTCACCAGCGCGTAGCGCGGCTTGCCGTTCTCGGCGAGATCGCCCTCCGCCAGCGCCGCCTCGAAGGCCGCGCGATAAGCGGAAAAGTCGCGCGCCTGCCAGGCCCGGCGCATCGCGTCCCGTTCTTCGTAGAGACGCGGGATTTCGTCATGCAGGAAGATCGAGGCGATCCCGTACGCCTTCAGCAGGATTTCGTATTGGGTGAGTTCCTCGGCGGGATCCGGCGTAGCCCGCCCGCCCAATACCTTGTCGCGCAGGCTGCGGACCAGGTCCTTCCAGCTCATGTCATCCCCCCTTGCCGGCCACTCGGCCTTGCACATTGCGGAGATCAGCCCCGCTCTCGCCACATCCATCGTCGACTTGTCGAGCCGGACACCGCCACTCCGCGCGACGGATATTTCCGCTGCGCGAGAACGATCGGGCAAGCTGCGCGTTTCTGCGGGGTCGCAACGGTTGAGGCGAAATGCGCTTTCCATCAGGAAGACTGGAACTGAGGGCCGCCTTCAAGCGAATCGAGGCCGAGCTCCCGCCCCGATTCGCCAGGGCGATGCGCTGGCTCCGCCACCGGGATTCGCGCCTGATCAGGATCCCGGCGGGCCTCGCCCTCATCGTCGGCGGGGTGTTCTCGTTCCTGCCGATCCTCGGCGCCTGGATGCTTCCGCTGGGCCTGATGCTGCTCGCCGCAGACATACCGCTGCTGCAGCGGCCAATGGCCCGCTTCGCAACCTGGTGCCTCGGCTTGCTGGAACGCTTCAGGCGCAGGCGCTCGAGCTGATTCGTCGCCAACGCCGACGCGGTCGAAACCGCCTCTGCGGCCCGCAAGCTTCTCCCAGACGACCGATATCAGGGATTGGCGACGGAAGCCGAACGACGGGGTCGAGATGTGGTATCCGGCTGGCGAAGATCCGTACAAGACGCCGGAAATCAACCGGCAGGACCGCTTCTTTCACGACCTGAACCAGGCGCAGGAGCAGATCGTCCGCGATCAGGCGCGCATCTCCCAGAGCTGGACCAGGGACATCCAGGCGATCCCTGATCGGGTGCCCGCATACCGGCCCACCAGCGGCTCCCCTGCCCCAACCGGCCCATCGAGGCGCCGGGTACGGACTGCGGTGCGCAGGCAGCCGACCACCGCCGAACGCCGGTACGCCGCACTGAAACTGCTGGTGTTCTGTATCGTGGTGGACTGGCTGCTGATCGCCGGCGGCGCGCCGGCCTGGAAGGTCATCACCTTCACCGCGCTCGCTGTCGCCTCGCTGATCGCCGTAGCCTTGGTTCTGGCAGCGCTCGCCCGCGCGGTTGGGGCCTTCCTGCGCAGCCGTGCAGGCAAGCTCAGCCTGCTCTCAGGCGGGGCGCTGACGGTACTCTATCTTGTTTACGGGGTCTGAGAAGCAACGCAGCGCATCTATCGTCGCCGCGATGGAGTTTGGAGGCCTCGCCCGGAATCGAACCGGGGTGCAAGGATTTGCAGTCCTCTGCGTAACCACTCCGCCACGAGGCCATCCTGGAGCGCTGCCCGAAGCGCGCTCCTCGGCGGGCGTATAACCACATGCCGCAGCGCGCCGCAACCGAAACTCTCTCGGCAATGTGAATTGACGCTGGGGCAGACCGGGCGCCCACGATTTTCTCATGCCTGATGCCAGCAAAAGGCTTGCACCCGGTGGGCGCCGCCGCTATACGCCGCCCACCGATCCCGGATAGCTCAGCGGTAGAGCAATCGACTGTTAATCGATTGGTCGCAGGTTCGAATCCTGCTCCGGGAGCCAGCATTTTCGAGGGCTTGAGCGACAACCGCTTGGGCCCTTTTTTGCTAGCCGCGGATGGATTGGTGCAGCAGGAGGCGCGACAGACGGCGATGCGGCTCTTCGGGCTCGAGCTTTCCTTGCGCCGCTGCGCAGCCCTGATCGGCTGGGGCGCCGTCGCCGTCGTCATCGTCGCGACCCTGTCCCCGATCGGTGCCCGCCCGCATATCGCGCATCTCGGACCGCAGATTGAGCGTTTCGTCGCCTATCTGGTCGCCGCCGCGGCCCTCGCCACCGCCTATCCGGCGCGCAAGGGCGTGATTCTCCTGTGCATCGTCGCCGGCGCCGCCGGGCTCGAGCTCGCCCAGCATTTCGAGGCGAGCCGGCATGCCCGCGCGCTGGATGCGTTGGTCAAGATCATGGGCGGCGTGACCGGGCTTGCCGTCGTGGCTCTGTGCGAACGGCTCTGGCCGAAGCGCACCGTCGCCCTTGCCACGGCGCGCCGCCCGGACTGACCGGCCTGCCTCTGCTATGTCGCCGGCTGCACGCTGGCGAAGGCATCCGCGATCCGCTGTGGTGCCGCAGGGCGCGCATACGTGCGTTCGAGATAGCGTTGGAGCCGCGGGAAGCCATCGAGCAGCCCGTCTTCATTAGCCCAGTCCATCAGATAGGCGGTGACGCAATCGGCCGCGCCCATTCGGTCGCCGACGATGAACTCGCGCCCGTCCATATGGGCCTCCAGCACGGCCGCCATGCGCCGGAACTCCTCGCCGGCGAGCACGATGTCCTGCGGCAGCCGCTTTTCCTCGGGATAGAGGAAGCTGTGCTTGGTGATGCGCCAGAGCGGCTGCTCCAACTCGGTCATCGCGAACAGGATCCAGCGATAGGCCTGCGCCCGCTCGTCGAGATCATCAGGCAGCAGGCGCTTTTCCGGGAATTTCTCGGCCAGATAGAGGATGATCGCCGCCGATTCCGGCAGGACGTTGTCGCCGTCGACCAGAACCGGCAGCTTGCCGGCCGGGTTGAGCTTCAGGAATTCCGGTGTCTGCGCTTCGCCGCCGAGCAGATCGACGTGGATGTAGTCGAACGGCACGCCGAGCTCCTTCAGACCCCATAGGGCGCGCAAGGTCCGTGTCGGCCCGAAACCATAGAGCTTCATCATCGCCTCCTCCCGTACATACTGATTGGTCTGTATTAACGCCACTCTGGCTGACAGCCTCTGTCAGCATTCTCCATCGGGGCCTCCAGCAGCGCCACGATCGCGCCACCATCGCGCCTAGCTTGACCCTCCCCGAACCGCGCCGCGATCGACAGCGGCGCGCCTGTCCCTGGAGAACCGACGCGATGCTCGCCCGTTCCGCATTCGTGACGCCGCTGCTGCTGATTCTCGCCGCACCCGCCCTCGCCCAGACCGCAACGACGACGGCAGCTCCCGAGCCAGCTGCAGCGAGCAAGGCTCCCGACGCCTGCCGCCTGTTGCCGCAAGCCGATCTGGAGGCGCTCTTCCCCGGCCGCCCGATCACCGCCAAGGGCCCGACGCTGAGCCCGATCTATCGCGGCCCGCAATATGCCGAGAGCTGCATGTATTCGATCAAGCTGCCGAGTCCGACCTCGAAGATGGATCATGCCCGCTTCGCCTCGGTCACGGTGATCCGCTGGGACGGCGTCGCCAGGGGCCGCGAGACCCCGGCGCAGGCCTTCGCCTCGATCAAGGCGACGCGCGAGAAGGTCGCGAGCGATCCCAGGCTCACGCTCAAGCTCGAACCGCTCACCGGCATCGGCGACGAGGCCTTCCAGGAGACGAACACGTCGAGCGTGGTCATCCGCGCCCGCAAGGACGACCTGATCTACGCCGTCTCGCTCGATCTCTATTCCGAGCAGACACCGCCGAACGCGCTCGCACTGGCCAAGCAGGCGGCGGCACGCTGGCAGGGCGGCACCGGCATGGTCGATGCGGCGACCAAAGTTGCCGCGAACAGCGCCGTGACGATCCCGCAGGACACCCGCCCCTCCTCCGTCGCCCCCGCCGAGCAATGGCCCGACGCCTGCGCCCTGCTGACGCCGGCCGAGGTCAAGGCGGCGTTCCCCGAGATGACCGTGAGCGATCCGCGCAAGCTGATGGGCAAGATCACCCACGAGAGCCGGGAAAACCGGCAGGAGGCGCTGCCGAACCCGATCGGCTGCCAGTTCGACGCCAGGCGCACGGTCGAGAAGGACGGCAAGCGCACGGTCGAGCTCAACCAGATCCAGGTCAGCGTCCGCAACGTCGCCGCCAGCGAGGAGCTCTCGAAGCGCTGGTTCCAGAGCGCGATCAAGGTCTCCGAGGCAAAGACGCCGGTCGAAGGGCTGGGCGACGAGGCGGCGCTCGACATCATGAACCGCATCCATATCCGGAAAGGGCTGGCCACGGTCGACGTCCGTGTCTCCGGCGGCGAGCGTGATCAGGCCTTGCACGATCAGGCGAAGGCCCGCGTCGGGGAGCTGGCGAAGCTGGTGGCGGGGCGGCTGACGAAGTGAAGCGCCTCCCTTCCCCCTTGTGGGGAAGGGTTGGGGATGGGGGTGGTGCCGCCTGGCGATCGCCTTCAGAAAACGGGGGTTGGCAGCAGCGACGGCACTATCAGATCCCGCCGATCGTTTCGGCTTTGCGCCCCCCACCCCTGCCCCTCCCCACAAGGGGGAGGGGTTTCCGCGGACCTGTTTTTGCAGAGCAATGCTGCTAGGGAGAGGCCCATCAGCGAAAGGCCTCGACCTCATGACCGCCCGATTCACCGAGACTCTCCGCCAGGCCAGCCAGCCGGCCTGGTCGCAATCCGTCGGCCACCGCTTCGTCCGCGAGTTGCTGGACGGAACAGTGTCCGACACGGTCATGGCCCGCTACCTGATCCAGGACCACCGCTTCCTCGACAGCTTCCTGACCTTGCTGGGCGCCGCGCTCGCCGGCGCCGACAGCTTCGAGGCCCGCATCCGCTTCGGCCGCTTCATCGGCATGGTCAGCGGCGAGGAGAACACCTATTTCCTGCGCTCCTTCGAAGCGCTCGGCGTCAGCGAGCAGGACCGCACCGCTCCGCCCGACAGCAAGGCCACTGCGGGCTTCAAGGCGATCATGCGCGAAGCCGCCGCGACGCGCTCCTACGCCGCCGCCCTCTCCGTGCTGGTCGTGGCCGAATGGCTCTATCTCGACTGGGCCCAGCAGGCCTCGCAGCCGCTGCCGGCGAACTTCGTCCACGCCGAATGGATCACGCTGCACGACAACCCCGACTTCCGTGACTTCGTCGGCTTCCTGCGCGCCGAGCTCGACCGCGTCGGCCCAGGCGAGGCTGAGGCGAGCCGGGATTTTTTCCTGCGTACCGTCGCGCTGGAGAAGGCGTTCTTCGACTCGGCCTATGACGAAGCCTGAACGGTACGCCGCGGCCTGAGGCAGGCGTGACAGGCGCAAGCCTTTCTGCCACAAGCGCAATCGAGAGACGGGGGCGTTCGCCGCAAGGCGAGCTGAGAAGCACCCTTCGAACCTGAACCAGATCATGCTGGCGGAGGGAGTCGCTCGGGGCAGCCTCGTCAGCGCTTATCCCCGTGCCCGCCTTCCACCGGAAAGGCGGACCTTGACGACGCAGGACGCGACAGAGCGAAGTTCGGCTCCCGGTGCTGAGCCGGTGATGGTCGCGCTCGGCCCGGCGCTCCGCACCATCCTCGTCCTGCTTCTGGTCTGGCAGGGAGCGGTCTTTCTGTTCCAGCCGCCGCGCTACATCCTGCCCTCGCCGCTCGACGTCGCCCTCGCCTTCCAGCGCCAGCCCGGCTTTCTCTTCAGCCACAGCCTGACCACCATCGCCGAGATGGCGCTCGGCTTCGTGCTCGGCTCAGCGTTCGGCGCGCTGACGGCGCTCGCCATCGTGGCGCTGCCGCGCCTCGGCCGCCTGCTCTGGCCGGTGCTGCTCGTGCTGCAGTCCTTCCCGGTCTTCGTCATCGCGCCGCTGCTGGTCGTCTGGTTCGGTTTCGGCATGGGCTCGAAGGTGATCATGGCGACGATCATCATCTTCTTTCCCGTAGCCTCCGCCTTCGCCGATGGCCTGCGCCGGACCGACCCCGAGCTGATCGACGCCACCGCGCTGACCTCGGCGACGCATTGGCAGACGCTGCGTTATGTCCGCCTGCCCCTCGCCATGCCCGCCCTCCTCACCGGCCTGCGCGTCGCGGCCCCGCTCGCGCCGCTCGGCGCCGTGATCGGCGAATGGGTCGGATCCTCCGCCGGGCTCGGCTTCATCATGGTCCAGGCCAATGCCCGCATGCAGACCGACACGGTCTTCGCCGCGATGACGGTGCTCGCCGTGCTCAGCCTCGTCCTGCGCCATCTCGTCGATGCGCTCGGCCCGCGCCTCATTCCCTGGGCGGGCGAACAATGACGCCCATCTTCGTGTTCCTCCGCGAAATCGAGCCGAGGCTCTGGAACCCCTCCCCCTCGTGGGGAGGGGCAGGGGTTGGGGGGCGAAAAGTCGAAGCACCCCGCCGCACGGCGACGCGATACCTCAGTACCGGCAAGACTAAGCCCGGTCGTTCGCCCCCCATCCCCATACCCTTCCCCACAAGGGGGAAGGGAGGCGCCTCACCTCGCCCTTCGCAGACAGTCTCATTCGCAGAAGGATTTCGCCTGATGACCCTACGCGCCCTGACCAGACGCGCCTTGCTCGCCACCGGCCTTGCACTGGCCGCCGGCCTCGCCAGCCCAGTCCGCGCCGCCGACAAGCTCACGGTCATGCTCGAATGGTTCGTCAATCCAGACCATGCGCCTTTGGTCGTCGCGCAGCAGCTCGGCCTGTTCAGGGAAGCCGGGCTCGAGGTCACGATGGTGCCGCCTTCCGACCCGTCCGCGGTGCCGCGCCTCGTCGCCGCCGGCCAGGCCGATATCGGCATCCACTACCAGCCCAATCTCTATCTCGACCACGCCGCCGGCATCCCGATCATCCGCGTCGGCACGCTGGTCGAGACCCCGCTCAACAGCGTCATCGTCAAGGCCGACGGACCGATCAAGAGCCTCGCCGACCTCAAGGGCAAAACGGTCGGCTATGCCGTCTCCGGCACCGAGACCACTTTGCTCGGCCAGATGCTGGCCAAGGCCGGCCTCAAGCTCGACGACGTCAAGCTCGTCAACGTCAACTTCGCGCTCTCGGCCGCGCTGATCAGCGGTAAGGTCGACGCGACGCTCGGCGGCTACCGCAATTTCGAGCTGACGCAGATGAAGCTCGAAGGCCATCCCGGTCTGGCCTTCTATCCCGAGGAGCACGGCGTCCCGGCCTATGACGAGCTGATCCTGATCACCCGACGCGAGCTCCTCGGCGACAGCCGCCTCGCCCGCTTCCTCGACGCGGTCGAGAAGGCGGCGCTCTACCTCACCAACCACCCGCAGGAAGCCTGGAAGCTCTTCATCGCCGCCCATCCTGACCTCGACGACGCGCTCAACCGCCAGGCCTGGACCGACACCCTGCCGCGCTTTGCCAAGCGCCCGCGCGCCCTCGACCAGCGCCGTTACGAGCGCTTCGGCGCCTTCCTGGTCGAGCGCGGGCTGATCCAGAAGGCCCCGGCGATCGCCGAGATCGCGGGAGAGGTGAAATAGCGGGCGGAATGCGGCGGCAGGCTCATCTGCCGCCTTGCCCATCCCGCGCCCACATCAGAACGGCCCTGTGCGCGCCCCTCTGGGTCTGGCGCCGATCGCGGTGCTATGAGCCGGCTCCGCAGACATCCGGCGGGCCCTCGCCCGCCATCCGATCTGCGCCCGGCGAAATCACCCGCATGAACGTCAGCAAGCCGATCGCCTCCACCCGCCGCGCCGATCTGCCGGTGCTGTTCGCGCTCAGCGCGACGCATCTGCTCAACGACATGATCCAGTCGCTGATCCCGGCGATCTACCCGATCATCAAGACAGCCTACGCGCTCGATTTCGGCCAGATCGGCCTGATCACGCTGACCTTCCAGATCACCGCCTCGCTGCTGCAGCCGGTCGTCGGCGCCTATACCGACAAGAACCCGATGCCCTATTCGATGGTGGTCGGCATGGGCTGCACGCTGACCGGGCTGATCGGCCTGGCCTATGCCGGCACCTATCCGCTGCTGCTGCTCGCGGCGGCCTGCGTCGGCCTCGGATCCTCGATCTTCCATCCCGAGGCGACCCGCATGGCCCGCAACGCCTCGGGCGGCCAGCAGGGACTGGCGCAAGGCATCTTCCAGGTCGGCGGCCAGAGCGGCGGCGCGCTCGGCCCGCTGCTCGCCGCCTTCATCATCGTGCCGCGCGGCCAGACCAGCGTCGCCTGGTTCTCGGCCGCGGCCCTGCTCGCCATGATCCTGATGGTCTGGACGGCGCGCCGCTATGCCGAGCTGAGCAAGGCAGCCGCAGCCGCCCCGAAGCCCGCGAAGGTTGCGGCGGCCGCACCCGCCACCCCCGTACATTCCAAGGGCCAGATCGCCTTCGCGATCACCATCCTGGTGATCCTGCTGTTCTCGAAGAACGCCTACTCGTCGAGCTTCAGCTCGTATTACACCTTCTATCTGATCGGGAAATTCGGCGTCTCGGTGCAGGCTTCGCAGCTGATGCTGTTCCTCTTCCTTGCCGCGGCTGCGGTCGGCGCGCTCGCCGGCGGCATCATCGGCGACAGGGTCGGCCGCAACCGCATCCTCTGGTTCTCGATCCTCGGCGCCCTGCCCTTCTCGCTGATCTTACCCTTCGCCGACCTGTTCTGGACCGGCGTACTGACGGTGGTGATCAACCTGATCATGGCGAGCTCCTTCGCCGCGATCCTGATCTACGCGATGGAGCTGATGCCGGGCCGGATCGGCCTGATCGGCGGGCTGTTCTACGGCCTGTCCTTCGGTCTCGGCGGCCTCGCGGCGGCGATCCTCGGCGAAGTCGCCGACTGGATCGGCATCGAGGCGGTCTATCAGCTCTGCGCCTTCCTGCCGGCGATCGGCCTGCTCGCCTGGTTCCTGCCGAAGGTAGAGCACCGGCGGGGGTAGAGGCTGCTACCGCCGCCTGTCGAGCCGGGAAAGAGCAAAGGGCGTCAGCGCTTATCCCGCCAGAACCAAGCGCCTGATCTCGGCTCCTTGCGGACGTCATGGAGTACGCCCTCACTCGGGCTATAGAGTCCGTTTCTAAAGGCCCCGCGACACTCCGTGCCCAGCCTCTCGAGGACTCGCATGAGCCTCTTCCCAGCCCCGCAATGGGCCTCCGTGTAACCTGCTGCTGGCTGGACCGGATAAACCCATGAGGGCGAGGCCGCGCCTTGAGAGTACGCAGGTCCATCCTTGGTCTGCACCCAAGCCAAGCGAAGCGAGATGGGCCGTCGCGGCCTCGCCGGCACTCGAACAGCAGTGCTCAAGATGAAGAATGCCAGCGTCGTCTCGAAAAGAGCTTCCATACTGAACCCAAACCCAGAGCAGATGGTAGGCGCCTCTGAGAGCTGCATCTGTGGGACAACCGGTTTCGTCACGCTCGACATCTGAAATCGGGTCCAAGGTCAACCTCCGTCCGGATCAAGCATCTTGCACTGCACACCAGCGGTTGCAGTCCACCCGTTGCTGATAATCCCCAGCATGGTAGACCACCGCGCATGATGGCCACGCAATACGTCCGGCCGTGATCGAGCAGAATTGGCGGATTTCGATGACGAGAGCGCTCGCAGCAAGCTTTGCCATGTGCATGTATGCTGGTTACGCGACAGCGGAAACAAGCCTCGTCAATCTCGATGATTTCATTGGCGGGATCGAGAAGGCCGATGGCGAATATGCGTGCAAAACTTCTGAGGCCGTGTCGGCTCTTTGGAAGGAGTTGCGGCTTCGGTACGTGCCCTATCCGAACCAGAAGCCCTTAGCCAAAGTGAACCTTCCAGCACGTTTCGCCGCAGCATTCGGTAAGGCAAAAACAGAAAATCGCGACAGCGCGGGTTATCGACGCATAATTGTCCCACTTACAGGAACGTATCGCGGCCTACGCACCCAACGAATTGCCTTCGACATGGGCATCGAGAACGGCATAAGCATCGTCTCGATTTTGTTTGATGCTTCGAAGCCAGAAGTAGAAGGCGTTCTCGGCGCCGACCTCGCGCGTGCAACGCCAATGTCGTGGGGAAGTGCGGAGATTGTCGGGCGTGGCAAAGCCACTGAACTGGTATGCGATCTCTCATCTTGAGCGTCGCTGCCGTCGGACGCTCGCCGGCGACCGCATCGGCCGCAGCCGCATCCTCTGGTTCTCGATCCTCGGCGCACTGCCCTTCTCGCTGATGCTGCCCTTCGCCGACTGGATCGGCATCGAGGCGGTCTACCGCATCTGCGCCTTCCTGCCGGCGATCGGCCTGCTCGCCTGGTTCCTGCCGAAGGTCGAGCATCGGCGGGGTTAAACCCGCCGAAACCCGAAAACGGTCTCAATCCATCCGATGACCGACAATGGCGCAGCGCGGCTTCCCATCGCCCGCCGGCATGCTCTAACTGTGACATGCCGCATGAGCCCGCCACGCAGACCACCGCCGAGACCGCCGAAGCAGACCTGGCCGCCGAGGGCCTGAAGCCTGATGACGGGCGTTATTCGGCTTTTGCGCCGTTGCGCCAGCCGATCTTCCGGGCGGTCTGGATCGCAAGCCTCGCCTCGAATTTCGGCGGCCTCGTCCAGATGGTCGGCGCCGCCTGGCTGATGACCTCGCTCTCCAATTCACCGGACATGGTCGCGCTCGTCCAGGCCTCGACCGCACTGCCGGTGATGCTGTTCTCGCTTGCCGCCGGCGCGATCGCGGACAATTACGACCGCCGCCGCATCCTGCTGACGGCGCAGGGCTTCATGCTCGCTGTTTCGGTCATGCTGGCCGTCTTCGCCTGGTATGGGCTGCTCTCGCCCTGGCTGCTGCTGACCTTCACCTTCCTGCTCGGTTGCGGCAACGCGCTCAACAACCCGGCCTGGCAGTCCTCGGTCGGCGACATGGTGCCGCGACCCGAGGTGCCGGCGGCGGTGACGCTGAACAGCGTCGCCTTCAACATCGCTCGCAGCGTCGGCCCGGCGATCGGCGGCGCCATCGTCGCCGCCTTCGGCGCGGTCGCGGCCTTCATCGTCAATGCCTTCAGCTATATCGGCCTGCTCGTCGTGCTGGCTCGCTGGCAGCCGCCGCGCGTCGAGCGCCTGCTGCCGCGCGAGACCTTCCTGATCGCGATGAGCGCCGGGCTCCGCTATGTCGCGATGTCGCCCAATATCCGCGCCGTCATCCTGCGCGCCTTCCTCTTCGGCTTCGGCGGCGTCGTCGGTCTCGCCTTGATGCCGCTGGTCGCGCGCGATCTCGTGCGCGGCGGCCCGCTGACATACGGCATCCTGCTGGGTGCCTTCGGCGCCGGCGCGGTCGCCGGAGCCTTCGTCAGCGCCCGGCTGCGCCGTCGTTTCAGCACCGAGACGCTCATACGCCTGACCTTCCTGGCCTATTCGGCCGCGGCCCTGGTTGTGGCACTGAGCCCAACCATCTGGCTCACCATGCCGGCGCTTGCCGTCGGCGGCGCCTGCTGGGTGCTGGCGCTCTCGACCTTCAATTCGACGGTGCAGCTGTCGGCGCCGCGCTGGGTGGTGGGACGCGCGCTTGCGCTCTACCAGATGGCGGCCTTCGGCGGCATGGCCGCGGGCAGCTGGGCCTGGGGCTGGGTCACCCTCCAGTCCGGCCCGGCCGGCGGCCTCACCGCGGCGGCGGTCGCACTCGTCTTCGGCGCAGCCGCCGGGCTGCGGTACCGGCTGCCCCCGCTCGAGGCGCTCAATCTCGATCCGCTCGGCCGCTGGCGAAAGCCCGAGGTCGCGGTCGATATCGAGCCGCGCAGCGGCCCGGTCTTCGTCACCATCGAATGGCGGATCAGGCAGGAGGATGTCGTCGAGTTTCTGAAGGCAATGGAGGAACGCCGGCGCATCCGCCGCCGCGACGGCGCCCGCCACTGGTCGCTGCTGCGCGACCTGACCGATGCCGAGCTCTGGATCGAGCGCTACGACAGCCCGACCTGGGTCGAATATGTCCGCCAGGCCCAGCGCGTCACCCAGGCCGACGCCGAAATCGGCGACCGGGTCAGGGATCTGCATATCGGGCCCGAGCCGCCGGTCGTGCACCGCATGGTCGAGCGCCAGACCGGCGCGCTGCCGCGCGAGGTGCTGCGCGCGACTCAGCAGGCGCAGGCGTCACCCTGAGCGGCGGTGAGCCTCGGCGAGGTCGCAGGCTCGGATCGGTATCGAGGCGGTCTACCGCCTCTGCGCCTTATTGCCGGCGATCGGCCTGCTGGCGTGGTTCCTGCCGAAGGTGGGGCACTGGCGGGGGTAGAGGCAGCTGCCGCCACCAGCTAGACCGAGATCGGGTAGGCCACAATGCCGCCTGCGCTAAACTCCTGCTCTCGACCCGTCGCGGCCCATCTGGTCATTCATCGTTATCGGGCGAGCCTCCTATCGAAAGCTCAAGCACTTCCGCTTTGGCGTCGATGAACAGCCGCGTGCCATCTGTGAACTCAATAAGCACCTCGCCAGGGTGATGTCGCTTGATCGATTTGATCGATTTGCCCGAGAGCATCTTGGTAGCTCGATCGCCTTCCAATTCTAAGTCCACCGCCGGTACGTCCTTCATTGTCATGCCCGTTTTCACCCCGTTGCGGACATTTCTTGAGCGTGACACGATCGCATATGACTACGCACAGCCAAGGTGATCTTGACCGATTGTCGGCATTGTCTCGGCGTGAGTTTTCCCACGCTCATATGTCAGACACGAAGTGGAGGAAGCTCTTCACGGCTATGGATGATGCCGGGGTCGGCCTCACTCAGATGATCGTGAAGTTTATCGATGTAGTCGAGCCAAAGGCTACAACCTTTCCCTCGATTAACTCCCTTCACCCGCCTGTGCCTTGGATAGACAGCCAATTCGGCCTTATTGAGCTTCGCTCGATCGAGTGGCTGGATATTCCCGCCGTTGCTCTCTTCCCGCGCCCAAACAATGTTCCGGCTCGCGAGGTTGCTCAAAACCTCGCCGCGGCGGAAGCTGTCCTCCTGCATCTCAACTGCAATTTCATGGCTGTTCCCGATGGCCTGAGGATCATCGGCTATAGCCGGTGAGCTCCATTTTCGACCCCAGCATATAGCGCTTTTCCGCGTCGATTAATCCGGCACGCGATTGATGATTTGCTGCAAGATGTGCTGCAACTCAAATTGACTGGCAGAATATTCCTCGATCTCACCAAATGACGAATATGGGGAGATATCAAAACCATCTTCAATGTCGTTATACCAAATCACGAATCTGCCGAGTATGGCGACAACCCAGAAGCTTCCACCGAGATCGCTGCGGGGCTTGAGTCTCCATTTGATCGGCGCAATGGCAATGCTATTCCAGATGCGCAACTGACATGCCGACATTCGAGCTTCGGCAATCGTGATCTCATCGCAAATGGAGTGTTCGCTAGCCGGCGCCCAATCCATCTTTCTCCCCCGAAGTCAGCATCGGTCGGCTTTCCACCCATAGCTGACGCGAGCTAAGGTACTACGAACTCACCTCGATCAACACGTCTGGCAGCAAAAATATGCTGTCGGTTTGGCTCTTGATTGCTGCCGCCAATTTAGACCGCGTGACGGATAAAAGGTTCTCCTCAACCGGCTGAGGATTATCGCTAATGTATAGAACGTAAGGCGTGGGCCATTCCGCAGTTACGTCTACCAGACCATGCGCGAACGCGCCGAACGCATCATCACTAAGTTCATCGGCTACGCCGGCATCGGCAACTAGCCACTCTGGCAACAGGTCCAAGTGAAGCCCAAAAGCTGAGTCGGTCACTGCATAGAAAAATGACCACGTCGGCCATCGGCTGAAGGCCTTGCGGAGTTCCGAGTAGTAGGTGTCGTCTTTTGGTAGCTCACGAAGCCAAATGCTGTAGCTTTCTCTCTCTACCAAAAGGCCGGTCACCGTATCGCGTAATGGCAAGGAAACCGGCGAACAAACGAGAATATGTGCACTCACAAGTCGGCACCTCAAACCATCCAGCCGAACATGATATTCGAGGCTCGTTTGGTAGCAATGGACCCTACCACCGCTGACGTTAGCGTCGGTTCTCGACGCATAGCGAACGATTGACCTAACACCTTCTCTTTCAAGTCTTGGTGCGGACGGCGGGGGTCGAACCCGCATACCGTTTCCGGCGAGGCATTTTAAGTGCCTTGCGTCTACCAGTTTCGCCACGTCCGCGCCGCGAAACTGGTTAGTCGTCCACGACGGCCACCGCAAGGGCGAGCGCTCACGAGTTGTACGCGGAACCGCGCCGTCATCCTGGACAAGCGGCGAAGCCGCGCCGCTCCGGGATCCATCGTAGAGCGCAGCGCCTTACGATGGATCCCGGGCCGAGCTTCGCTCGCCCAGGATGACGGTACGCTTCCGAGCCAGAACTAGAATGCTCCGGTCCTCAGCGCCGGTGCGCCGGCTTGTACCATTCGACCCCGTCCGGATCGACATAGAGCCCGGGCGCGACGTCGGAGCCGATCTTTTTCTCCTGCATCGGCACGCGCACCGTGTCGTCGCGGTCGCCGCGGCGGATATAGGGGCCGCTCGCCTGCTGGCTGTGCTGGCCGCCGCCACTGCCGCCGCCCATCACCGCCCGGCGGCCGGCGACCTTGTCGTCGAGCGCCGCGACCTGGCGGGCCGAGAAGGCGATCTTCGCCGTGCCCTCGACGATCGGAACGGCCTTGCCGGCAGCCCCCTCGCCGGTGACGCGGATGCCGACGAAGCGCGGCACGTAAGACTGCCCGCCGGCGCCGCGCACCAGCGCGTCCCAGCCGCCTGTGGTCGAAACCTGCGCGCCACAGCGCTTGTGCGCCCGCTCACAGGCGACCCGCGAGCCGTAGCGCGGCGCCTTCTGCTCGAATTCGGCGCGGGCGTTGCGATAGGCGTGCTCGCATTGCTCGGCCGAGAGCTTGCCGGCCTCGATGCATTCGTCGCGGCGGACATAGGTCTGGCCTGCCGCCTGGGCGGCGAGATCGGCGGGCGTCAGCGCGATCCCTGCAACGGCAAAAGCCGCCGCACGGACTAGTACGAGGGGAAGAAGCGTGATCATGCGGCTTCCCTGATCATGCGATTGTGGCGTCACAGCAGCGGCCTCATCGTGATGGCGAGCTCGCGTGTGCCACCATAATCGATTTTGCCGTTGCCGAGCACCGGAATCGAACCGGTGACCAGGATCGCCTTGGGCAGCCATAATTCCGGGAAACCCTGCGCCTTGGCCTCGTCCTGCAGCGCCTTCTTCTCGGCGTTGGGCTTTTCGGTGACGAGGACGAGCTGCTCGCCCTTGCGCAGATCGGGCAGCGCCACGACCACGTGATTGTGACCGGGCCATAAGCCCGCGATCATCGATTCGACCGCCGCGAGCGAGACCATCTCGCCGCCGAGCTTGGCAAAGCGCCGCGCCCGGCCCTTGATGGTGATGAAGCCGTCATCGATCGCGACGATGTCGCCGGTGTCGTGCCAGCCGCCCTCCGGCGGCACGATCGCGCCCGGCCGGTCGGCGTTGAGATAGCCGAGCATCACGTTCGGCCCCTTCACGCAGAGCCGCCCGCCTTCGGTGATGCCCTCGACCGGCTCGAGCTTCGCGGTGATCCCCGGCAGCAGCCGCCCGACGCTGCCGTCCTTCGTCGCCACCGGCGTGTTGCAGGCCAGCACCGGCGAGCATTCGGTGCAGCCATAGCCTTCGAGAATGGTGGTGCCGTAGGGCTCCCACATCCGACGCGTCTCCGGCTTCACCCGCTCCGCCCCGGCGACGACATAGCGCACGCTCTTGAGATCGCCCTCATCGGCAGCGCGCGCGTAACCTTGCAAGAAAGTGTCGGTCGCGAACAGGAAGGTCGCGCCCGTCTCGCCGATCAGCTTCGGCACCTGCTTGTAGTGCAGCGGGCTCGGATAGAGCACGACCTTCATGCCATGGGTCAGCGGCATCAGCAGCGCCGCGGTCAGCCCGAAGGAGTGGAAGGCCGGCAGCGGGTTCATCACCACGTCGCGCTCGGAGAGGAAGCCGGCGGCGAGCTCGAAGATCTGGCGCGCATTCGAGACCAGGTTGGCATGGCTCAGCACCACGCCCTTCGGCTTGCCCTCGGTGCCGGAGGTGAAGAGCACGACGGCCGGATCGTCGGGCTTGGCCGCATGGCGGCGATGCACCATGCCCGGCGCCAGCGAGGCCAGCGCGCCGATCGCCTTGTCGAGGCTGGTCAATTCCTTGCGGACATCCTCGAGATAGATCACCCGCCGGCCCGGCTCGAGCGCCTCGACGATGTCGTCGAGCTTGGCCTGGTCGATGAAGCGGCGCGAAGTGACGATGGTCGAGACCGGCCCGATCTCGCAGGCGGCGGTGAGGTTCTTCAGGCCCGCGGTGAAGTTGAGCAGTGCCGGCACCCGGCCATAGGCCGAGAGCCCGAACAGCGTCACCGCCATGCCCTGCACATTCGGCAGCATCAGCCCGACCGTCTCGCCGGGCCTGGTCAGCGCCGAAAGCTTGCGGCCGAGCACCAGCGCGCCCAGCACCAGCCGGCCATAGGTGATCGGCTGGCGCTCCGGATCCTCGAGCGCGACTCGGCCTTTGCCATGCTTGCCGGCCGCCGCCAGCAGCGCCTGGAACAGCGTCATCCGGGCGCCTTCGATGTCGAAGGGCTGTGCCGGCAGTTCGATCGCGGCCATGTTAGGCTCGTGCTCCCAGGCTGTTTCTCTCCACAGCAGAACCTAGCTGGCCGGCGCATGGTTGCAATGCGCCCGGCGCGGCAAGCGTGCTGCATCGCAGCGAAAAGCGCCGGTGAATCACTCGCGGCTCAACAATCTCGCAACAGGTTCGCGGCAATCGCCGAAATGTGACGAAGAAGCCGTTCATCACGTCGCGCCATCGTCATTGAGATCGCGCAAGTTCATCGCTATCTCCGGTTGCGGAGCTGGGGATTGCAGCCGTGCCGTCGATTTCGAGAAAACTCACAGCAGTTGCCGCGCTGGCAGCGGCCTCGATTGCCGTCGCCTCGCCGGCGAACGCGGCGGGCTTCTGGGAGACGCTGTTTGGTGTTCCGCAGCGCCGGGTCGTCGCTCCCCTGCCGGAGAGCAATCCGCTGCACATGACCGTACGGCCCTCGCGCAAGAAGGCGAAGCTCGACGGCGCCACCAAGGACGTCAACGACGGGCCGAAGACCCCGCTCGTCAAGCCGATGGAATACGCCAACGACCCATTCTGGTATCTTAGGGACGAGACGCTGAAGAAGGGCGACATCATCGTCCTGAAGGACCGCGTCGTGGTGTTCGATGGCGGCGCGCGCGCCTATGCCAACTTCGCCAGTTTCCAGACCAGCAAGCTGCTCTCGGCCAAGGCCAAGGGCCAGCTCAAATACCTCGTCTCGACCCCGAGGGACAACTACACAGTCTGGGAGCCGGTCCAGGCGATCGGCGATCGCAATGCTGCCGCTTCGGCCGAGCTTTCCGAGCGCACGCGCTGAGGCGCGGGCGCTTTGGCGCCATCCCATTTGTGTCGCATTGATACCTTCGAACGGTCAGACCAGCGCCAGAGCCTGACCGGATTTCGCCTCTAGAGTCACTCCGCATCGGGCGTTTGCCCCTCCCTCCAGTGATGGAAAGGAGCCAACGATGCGTAATTTTGCCAGGACCGCCTGTCTGTCGCTGGCCCTGCTCGCAGGCGCTGCCGCGGCACAGGCCCAGGGCCCGTCCCTCCCTATTCCGGACAATCCCAGGCTCCAGAATCCTGATTCCATCCGCAATGCGACCGTGGTCGAGCGCGGCTCGCTGCCGCCGCAGCTGCGGGTGCAGGTCGACAGTGCCGTGGCACAGGCCAGCCCGGACGACCTGAAGCAGCTCAGGCAGTCGATCGACGCCATTCCCGCAGCCACCAGGGCGCTCCAGGCCAAGGGCATGAATTCGGCCGCGATCATCGCGGTGGGCTTCGATGAGGACGGCGATCTGACCCTGATCGCGCAAGAAACGATCTGAGAAGCCAGCCGATCTGAGGGGGCCGGCCATCGAGCCGGAACGCTCCATGGGCAGTTCGGCGCTCCTGTCCGCTTCCTCGCAGCGCCAAATCGAAAGGACCGATCATGAAGCTGACTGAAGCACGCATCGACAGTGCCCTCCACCAGCTCGAGGCCCAGGCGATCCCGGAGAACCACCCTGCCACTGTCCAACTCGGTGAGTTGTTCGGCGAGCACACCTTCTTCCTCGACGCCGGCGGTTTGACCATCATCGAGCCGGTGCCGGTGCAGGCGGATGGCGCCGCTGACGGCATGGGGCGTGTGGTCAAACTCGCGCGCTGGGGCGACGAGAGTCGAAAGAATCTCACCCCGCACGAGCCCGAGTACACCGACATCGTCGTGGCGCTCGACCGCGCGGCGTAATCGCGTCCACAACCTCCTCCGTCATGGCCGGGCTTGTCCCGACCATCCACGTCTTCGTTTTTCGAGAGCGGTGTCCAGGACGTGGATGCTCGTCACAAGGGCGAGCATGACGGTGTGCGAGCTCAGCCGAACGCCCCGATCTCGTGCTGGACCGCGCCGGAAATCTCGCGCAGCAACGCAAAACACGCGCGCATCGGCTCGATCACGTCGCGATGCAAGGCGGCATAGGCTTCGCCCTCGCGCGGACCGGCAGGCTCGCCGAAATCGAGACCCAGCGCCGCATCGGGATTGACGGGGAAGATCTCGCCGAGCAGCGCGAGCGCCCCGGCCATGTCGAGCCTGAGAATCCGCTCTAGCAGCAATTCACGCGTCACCCCGGCATGCGGCCGGAAATCGGGGATATGCGTCGCCGACAGCCAGATCCGGTGCAGCAGCGCCAGCCGCAGCGTATGCAGCGCCACCAGCCTGACCGGCATCGCCGGCGGCTCGCCCGCCGCCTCCTTCAGCTTCAGCCGGTCCGAGGCGAAACGCCAGAACAGGCGCCGCAGCGCCGGCGCGAGATCGAGGCTTGCCAGTGTCCCGGCGACCGCGAGCAATTCGTCGCGCCGCCCCTCCTTCTCGGTGCGCCGCGCCCGGTCGAACCAGCTGCCGGCATCGAGCGTGTCGAGATAGGCGCGCAGCACGTCGAGATCGCTGTGCGCCATGGCATGGGCCGCGAGCCGGTAGGCCCGACCGAAGCGCTCCGAACTCTCGCGCATCGCAAGGAAGAGTTCAGGCGCCCGCGCCGCTGCCTGGCCGATGCCATGGACGCTGTTCGCCAGCCAGCCGAGCTGCTGCAGGATGGCGTTGTTCGGGATGGCACGCAGTTCGCGCGGATGGCGGATCACCGTCGGCCCGCCGGCATCGCTTTGCCGCGCCGCCGGGCGCGAGCCGGTCTTGTCGAGCAGGGATGGGCCGAACGTGCCGATCAGCGCCGCATAGCCGGGATCGTCGACGAGATGCGTCATCTCCTCGCGCACGGTCTGGAAGAACTCGGTCGAGAAGTCCGGTTCGGCATAGATCGGATCATCCGCCCCCGCCGTCGGATCAGCGAAGACGCTCTCGGCGATGCGCCCCACCGTCGCACCCGCGAGCGCACCGGTCCCGAACAGCAGGTAGCCATCACTGCCCTGGAAGCTGGTTTCGCGCGTGACCTTGACGCCGGCCTTGGCGAAGGCGCGCCGCGGCCATTCCGGATCGAGATAGGCGAGCCGGTCTTTGAGGCTATCGGGATGGGCACCGCGCCCGGCCGACTCGCCATGGGTGTCGAAGATCACGAGCTCGATCTCGGTCAGCCCATAGCGCTGCAGCAGTTCGAGGATGCGGCTGCGCAGCCGCTCGACCCAGAAGGTCGCCGCGACCTGGCCGATATAGCGGCCGGAATCGGAATAGCCGAACTGGACACAGAGCCGGCCATGGCGCTTGAGATAATCGCGCCAATGCGGGCTGCGCAGCGCCTCGTCGATGATGCGCGGCCCTTGTTCGAGAGCATCGGAAGTCTCAAAGAGCGGTGAGATCTCGACCAGATCGGCGATACCGAAGCGCCTGGCGAGATAGAGCGCCGACAGTAGCGTATAGCCGGTCTCGGTCTCGGCGATCAGGAAGCGCACCGGCCGCGAGCCGTCGACATGCTTCACGATCTGCGCGACCATCATCATCATCCGCGCCGCCGAGGCGCGCTCGACCGCGAGCGCCCCGAAATCGACCGGCGTCGGCTTGGCCCTGGCCAGCGCCTGGTTAGCGGCGGACAGGAAGGCGCGCCGCTGCGCCGGCTGGGCCGGATCCTCGTCGAACGGGATCACGCCACGCATCGCGTTGTGGAGTTGCGAGGCGTTGAGCCGGAAATGCGGCAGCGCCATCGAGACGCCGTGCGCGATCACGCCCGCCCGCGCCAAAATGAGCGCGCTCGCCGTCGCCTCGTCCTCGGCCAGCACGATCGCCTTGTCGAGCGCGGCCAATAGCGGTGATGCGTCGGGCAAGGCCGTCTCGCGTTCGCCGACCAGCGCCAGCGAGAACGCCTGCAGCGCTCCGATCTCCGGCTTGCTGTTCAAGGGCGGGCAGAGCGCGAGCTGCCGCTCGACCGCCGCGAGCGCGCCCTCGACCAGTGCCCTCACCTCCGCCGTCGCCGGCGCCTCCGGCAGCTTCTCCAGCAGGCGGAAGAACTGCCCGCGCTTCGATTCCAGCCGGTAGCGCAGCGTGTCCCACCAGCCGATATCGGTGCGCCCGTCGGTATCGCAGCCGACCCAGGAGGCGAGCAGCAGGGCGCGCGGCCTGAGCTCGCGCCAGCGTTGCGGCCAGCGCGCCCGCGCCTCGGTCAGGAAGGCGCCGTTCAGCCGGTCGATCGCGTCACGGGCATTGCGTACCGCAAAGCGCGCCTGTTCGAACTCGTCCTGCAGGGTGATCGTCGCATCCGGCCGGAAGGAAAGATCGGACGCCATCAGCGCCGCGGCCTCGCCCTCGTTCGAGGCGAGTTCGGCCAGCGCATGTGCGACCGCCCGGCTCATGCCGAAGGTCGGATGTGCGGTGAAGACCGCGGCGAAGCGTACCCGGGCCAGCGCCGCGCCATAGGCCTCGAAGGGTTGCGATGCGCCGCTTGCCTCGTCGGCGACACGGCGCGCCAGCACCGCATAGGCCTCGGCTTCGTCGCGCTCCAGCCCGACATAGGAGGCGACGCGCGCTGCCCTGTCGGCGAGCGCGGCACGACCGAGCTGGCGGATCAGCGCGGCGGCGTCCTCGAGCGTGACTTCGCCGCGATCCATCTTGCGGGTGAGCCAGAGCGTGGCGCGCAGTACCGGATTGCCGAACGGATCCTCGCGTGCATCCGAGCGGGCCTGCACGATCGCCGCCGACAATTCGCTCGCCAGCGCCGATGGCGACAATTCCTCCGCACCCGCCACGCCGCTCTCCGCTTTTCAATCGTTTGATGAGGCGGCTCGCAAGTGAGCAAGATTTCGACTTTGCTGCAACTGCGAAATGCAATGCGGCTCCGCAACAAGAAGCTGCCACGTTGCATTCGGCAAATGGCGCGCCCCCGGCGGGCCATGTCTCAGTTGGCCTCACGCCATCCGCAGCACCTTGACCACCGCGCAGTGCTCCTCCTCGCCCAGCCCGGCATCGATGCCGCGCTGGAAGACGGACGCTGCGAAGCGTGGCCATGCTGCGCCGATATTGAGGTCTGTCGAGAGCTCGACCAGCCGGGCGATGTCCGTTCCCGCCGTGCGCAGCGTGCTCTCCGGCTTCTCGAAGCGGCCCGTGGCGATCGCCTTGCCCATATGGCTGAGATCCTGCCCGAGCGAGGGACTGAGCGACGCCATCATCGCGCCGAAGGCATCGACCGGAACGCCTTCCGCCTCGCAGATCGCAGCGCCATGGCTGAAGCCGATCCAGTGCCCGGCGAGATAGGCGAGCGCCGCATTGAACAGCACCAGCGCCTGGCCGATCTCGACGCCGGCATGACTTGCCTCCCCCGCGAGCGCCTTCAGCAGCGGCCGCGCCTCGGCGAATACGGCATCCGGCCCAGCGACCACGATCGCCGCTTCCGGCCCGCCGATCTGCCGCGGCCAGGCGGCGATGGCGCCGTCGAGATAGCGCGCCCCGGCAATGTGGACCTGCGTTTCGAGCGCCCGCGCCTCTTTCGGGATGCCGGAGGTCAGCTGCACCACGAGCCGGCCGGCAAGCGCCTCCGTCACGCCTTCGGTCGTGAGAATGGCCGAGGTCGCCGCATAATCGGAGACGCAGATCACGACGACCGGGCTGGCGCCGACAGCCTCGGCCGGACTTGCAGCCAGGATTGCGCCACGCTCCTGCAAGGGCGCAGCCTTCACCGCCGTCCGGTTCCACACCGTGACGCTCTTGCCGGCGCTCAGGAAGGCGCCCGCCAGCGCCGCCCCCATTTCACCCAGGCCGATGACACTTACATCACTCATGATCTTGTCCTCATGATCCTTGCGCAGGACTGCGCTCCATGGCCAGTGAAGACAAGAAATATATCGATAATTCAAGTACTTACAAAAATGTAAGCGATATCGAGGTTGAGATGGCGAAGCCCGAATTGTTCGATTGCGGCCTCGGGCCGGCCCTGAAGGTGATCGCCGGCAAATGGCGCCCGACGATCATCTGGACGCTGCACGCCGGCCCCGTCCGCTTCGGCGCATTGCGTCGGAGCATCGGCGGCATCAGTGAGAAGATCCTGTTCGAGGAGCTGCGGGCGCTCGAGAAGGCCGGCATCGTCCATCGCCAAAGCTTCGACGAACGCGCCGCGCGGGTCGAGTACTCGCTGACACCGGCCGGCGCCGAGCTCAACGGCGCCGTCCACGCTTTGGCCGAATGGGGCTCGCGCCACTTCGCTGCCGCCGCGCAGGCGGCCTGCCTGGAGGGGCCGTGGGCGAAAGGGGAAAGCCCGGCGCCGGACCCGCTGCGGGCATGATGCCGGCGCCTCGATCAGCGCCTCGCCCTTACAATCAGCGTTGCCATGGCCATATCGGGATAGGTCCGGAGGAAACCATGGATACGACCGTTCGGCGTAACCTCTCCGACAATTGGGGCGTCTCCGACCTGCTCGAGCGCCCGATCTGCTCGATCATTCGCGACCCGCACGGCACATGCTGGATCATCCTGTCGCAGGAGCAGGCGGCGCGTCTGAGCGACATCCGGAAGGGTCCGTTCCTGTCGGTCGACGCGGCGATGACGGCGATCGAGAAGAACCTCAAAGGCCCCTGCCGGCATCGTACGGCAACTCTTCCGGCGAGCTATTTCCCATAAACCCGGCAGCAACGACATAGCAGAGCCCGCCCACGCAACTTCATTTGGCCACATTGCCTGGATAGAAACAGCAGGCAGGCGAAGAATGATCGGCCGGTTCCTCTGCTTGGAACTGGCGGCGAGCCTCCACCCTACCCTCTGAAAACCGATCGCTGCCGATGGCAGCATCATCGCCGCACGTATTGTGCCCGGCGATGTCACCACAAGACCGCGCGGCCTTAAGCCGGGCGGCAAACGGACATAAATGCACGAATCAACACAACTGAAGTCACCCGAGACCGCACGTGTCGCCGATGCGATCGCCAACACGCTTCCGCCGAAATCCGCCCCTGACTGGAAGCCGCAGCCCTGCGGCCTCAGCCGCCAGGAATTGCGTCGCATCGTCAAGAAGATGCTGGGATGAGGAGGCTGGACATGACCACACGCCCATCCAGAACCGCAGCGTTCGACAATCGCTTCACCCGCCCGGGACCTCGCACCGACGCGGCGCAGACAAAGCAGGGCTCAACCCCGCGGGCGAGCTATGAGCGCTATCTCGCGCTGGCCAAGGCCAAGGCCCTCGCCGGCGACAGGGTCGAGGCCGAGCGCTATTACCAATACGCCGAGCACTATCATCGCCTGATGCACGGCACGGCGGCCTGACACCTCGTCATGGTCGGGCTTGTCCCGACCGGCACCGTCTTCCTTGATGGAAGACGGTGCTCAGGGCGTCGATGCCCGCCCGGGCCGGGCCTGCGCGAACAGATCTCCCATCCCTTCCGCTTCGAAAATCCAAATGGCTCACCGCCTGGAGAGCCAATCCGCCGTCAGGCAGCTTTGCCTCTTTCATTCGAAATTAACTTTCTGGTAAGAGCTTCGGGATTCCTTTCCGGTGACGAAGGCCCGCCGCCCGCGGCAGGCCAGATCCCGTAATCAGGAGATGCCCGCATGAAGCGGACCATGATCGCTGCGAACGCCATCCGTTTCACCGGCAAGGGCCCCCGCAAGACGATCCCGCTTCTGGTTGCCCTGGCTGCGCCCGCCTTGGGCGCCTGCAGCGTCTCGCCGGTCCAGACCGCTGCGACCACGACTGCCGGCCCCGCGACGACGACGAAGCAGACGCACGAGACCCGCAAGCGCGCCATCGAGCTCGCCAAGGCCGACCCGCGCGAGAAGGAATGCCTCGTCCGCGCGATGTATTTCGAATCGAACCGCTCGAGCGATGCCGGCCTGCTCGGCGTCGGCACGGTCGTGATGAACCGGGTCGGAGCGCCGCGCTACCCTGAGACGATCTGCGGCGTCGTCGGTGCGCCGCGCCAGTTCGCGCCGGGTGTGCTCACCCGCCAGATGGTCGCCCGCGATTTGCCGAAGGCCGAGGCCGCCGCCGAAGCCATCCTCGCCGGCAAGCGCAACGAGGCCGTCGGCAACGCCAAGCACTTCCACATGGCCGGCCTGCGCTTCTCCTACGCCAACATGCACTATGTGACGGTGGCCGGCGGCAACGCCTTCTACGTCAAGGGCGAGCGCCCCGAGCGCCGCCGCATCGAGGAGCCGAGCTATCAGCTCGCCGCGGTCTCGACGCCGGCGCCGCTCGCCACGACCACCGCATCCGCAGCGCCGACCTCCTTCGCGAGCGCACCGCTGGCCTACGCGCCTGAAGCGCCGGCCGCCGCCGCGCCCGCCAGCGCAGCCTCGCAGCTCGTCGCCAACATGACGCTGCCGCCGAGCCGGCCCTATGATCTCGGCATGTCCAGGAAGACCGCCCAGGCCTTCATCGCGCCGCCGAAGAGCGACACCCGCCTCGCAGCGCTGATGCCGCCCTCCCGCCCCCTGCGCGGCAGCCTGGCGCAGGACTGAGCAGTCCAAAGCCCAAAAAGCTGCTGGTTTCGTCATGGTCGGGCTCGTCCCGACCATCCACGTCTTCGTTGCCGAGCCCGCAAGGAACCACGCCGCGGAACCCCTCTCCTAGGGATTGCTTTGCGAGAGACTGATCGCCTGAGCTCCTCCCTTCCCCCTTGTGGGGAAGGGTATGGGGATGGGGGGCGAACGACTTGGTGATCGGCGGATCGTAGAAGCGGATCGGTTCGGTTTCCCAAGGAGTTCGCTCCGGCTTTGCGCCCCCCACCCCTGCCCCTCCCCACAAGGGGGAGGGGTTCCCCGCGCCCTTGTTTCGAACGCAGGGAGCTCAAACGGGGACAACTCCCCAATCAATCCCCGCCTCCCAAACCTGTCGTATGCTTCCTCCCGTCCCGCCCGAACCGAGGGGGCTTCGCGAGGCGTCGAGAGGCCGGGCGGGAGAGCGGTGTCCGTGGCGAAAGAGCGTCGCGAGCTCGAGCGAGTTCGGCCGCGCAGAGTGCGATCCACTTTGCGACCGGCTGGCTCCTTCCACCACGGAGGGGTTTTCGTCGATGGGAGAGGCCCTCCCAGTCCTGCCGGACGTAACCAGACGACGAGAGCACCACAAGAGAACCGCGCGCGGGGTTCGGGCAGTGGCCAGTGACGCTGCCTCGACAATTCGACATCGACATTCGGCACGCAGCCGTCGACTGCGACGCCGCCCGACCCCGCGCCTCCCTCGGATGGCGTTCACATCATATCCTCGCGGCGGAAGCCGGCGGGAGGCACATGCATGGACGATAATTTCATAGCCTTCGCCATTTGAGTCATCCCGGACGGAGCGCAGCGAAGATCCGGGATCCATTCCTGAGCCTTTCCGAAAGAGGTTCCGGAATGGATCCCGGGTCGCCCTCCGGTCGCCCGGGATGACTCGCGCTTTGATTGAATTGCAGCACGCTATAGCCTGCCCTACCTCGCCCACGAGCGCCCATGAGACGAAGCAGCCCGACCCGCCTGCCCGCGCCCTATCTCAGGCGCATCTGGCTCGACCGCGAAGCGGTGCCGGACCCTGAGGCCTATCCCTGGTGCCTCCCCTTCCTGCGCGATGCATTCGAGCTCGCCTTCGACCGCTCGATCACCATCATCGTCGGCGAGAACGGCACGGGGAAATCGACGCTGCTCGAAGGCATCGCCGCGCTCGCCGGCTATGACGAGGCCGGCGGCGGCAAGGGCTACCGCCCGGTCGACCATGCGCAGGCCGTCGAGGCCATGGGCGGCGCCCTTGCCCGCTCGCTCAAGGCGAGCTGGCTACCGAAAGTGACCGATGGCTGGTTCTTCCGGGCCGAAAGCTTCTTCTCGGTGGCGCGCTATCTCGACAGTGCCGCCCGCGATTCTGGCTATGCGCCGCCCGATTTCCTCTCCCATTCGCATGGCGAGGGTTTTTTGCGCTTCTTCGAGGAACGCTGCCAGCGTCGCGGCATCTTCATCTTCGACGAGCCGGAATCGGCGCTCTCCCCGGCCCGCCAGATCGAGTTCCTCAAGCTCCTGCGCCGCATGGACCGGCTCGGCCAGTGCCAGGTGATCATGGCGACCCACGCCCCGATCCTGATGGCCTATCCCGACGCGCGCCTGCTCGGCCTGACCAAATACGGGCTCGATCCCGTGACGATCGAGCAGACCCAGCATTTCAGGCTCATCCGGGAGTTCTGCATGGACCCGGCGACCTTCGTGGAGACGATGATGGAGGAGTGAGGGGTGGCGAGCTTGTCACTTCTTCTTTTCGGGTTTCAGAAGCGAAGAAGCTCGATCTATGACCGCCTTGCCACCTATCAAGGCAGCAGCGGTAGCAAACCCAACTGCCGCAGGCGCCCCACAGAAACTAAAAAACACAGAAGCCGCCCCTATTAAACCAGCATTGACAGCATGCTCAAACCATTTTGAGCTATTCTTATTCAAAGATTTTTCGATGCCATCAGACAAATCAGCAACAATTCGAGCTGCACGATTGAATTCTTTACCTGACGGCTGGACCGAGGCAGAGCCGCTTTGGTTATTCAAAATACGTGCAATTTCGTTCAACCCTGCTTCAATGGCCAGAAGAATACGAGTTTGCTCATCAAAGGCAGTGAGACTCTCTGGGTCATTGGGTTTGCGAGACGCGATAAAATCCAGATGCGCCTTTACGACAACGGCTAGATTTATCGCCATCGCCTGCACTTCGTTAGGGGAAGCGGCTATTCTTGCTTGGATTACAGATACATTAGGTCGGCTTGCGCGAGCTGTGGAGCGAGTGTGCTCCAAATGACCTGATCCAGAATCGATCTGCTGTTTCGTGCGCTCTAGAGCATCGCTTGTGCCATTCTCTTTTAGGCGCCGGAACTTCCCTTGCTCATACGCATAACCAGAAAAAGCAGGCAAACGAGACAAATATCTCAGCCCTTCAGCCCCTTCAAAGTCCGTTCCACTATCAAATTTAACATCATCGAAAACAACGTCTTCGCCGAAGTGAGCACCAGCAAACGATGCACCAGAAATATCAGCCCCAGAAAAAGATATATTCTGCATTCTGCAGTGAGAAAAATCAGTACCCCTTAAATTTGAACCGGCAACGTTCACTGCAACAAGTACGCTATTTATCTTCACACCCTGCAAGTTTACATTTTCTGCATTGCAGCCCGTGAAAGTAGAACCAATCAGATTACAATCGCGTAAGTCACTACCTCGTAGATCAGCACGTTCAAGGAGAGCGCCCGAAAAATCGCGCCCTCTGAGGTCCATGTTCGACAGGTTGGCTTTCCGAAGATCACTGCGCGATAAATCAACGTCTCCGGCCAAGAGACGTTCCAGGTCCTTTTCATCGGCCATTTGATTAGCTCACTTCGATTCGATCCAATATTTATACACGCGATAAGCGGGATAAAAATCCTGCCACAACCTGTTCAAAGACATGCTTGCGGCCTGATAAAATGCCTTCCATCGAGTGCTGCGTTGTCGGCGAATTGGCCTTCGAGCATAGGATTTATCGTGATCGAATCTCAACCCAGCTCCCTCTCCCCCGCCCGCCTCCAGGCCGCCATCGAGTTCGCGCAGGCGCATGATTCCCCCTGGCCGCGCAGCATGTTCTATCCGGACGGCGCCTATGTCGGGAATCGCGAATGGGACGAGAAGGGTCCGTGGACCGAGATCGTCGGGCCGGTCGAGTCGCGCGGCGGGCCGGCCGGCGTGGTGCTCCAGCGCGGCAAGGTCGTCGCCGAATGGGGCGATGTCGAGCGCGCCGACATGACCTTCTCGATCGCCAAGAGCTATCTCTCGGTGCTGGCGGGCCTCGCCGTCGCCGACAGGCTGATCGCCGATATCGACGAGCCGGTGGGCAGGAGCGTCGACGGGCCGCATTTCTCCAGCCCGCATAATGCAAAAATCACCTGGCGCCATCTGCTCAACATGAACAGCGAATGGCAGGGCGAGATTTTTGGCAAATCCGATCAGGTCGACCATTACAGGCAGATCGGCATCGGCGCCGACAACAGCCGAAAAGGCCAGCGCCGCGAATTGCGCAAGCCCGGCAGCCTCTACGAATACAACGACGTCCGGGTGAACGCGCTCGGCTACGCGCTGCTGCGCCGCTTCCGCAAGCCGCTGCCTGAGATTCTGCGCGAGCGCATCATGGACCCGATCGGCGCCTCGCAGGGCTGGCGCTGGGAGGGCTACGAGACCTCCTGGCTCGAGATCGACGGGCAGCGCATGCAGTCGGTCCCCGGCGGCGGCCATTGGGGCGGCGGCCTCTTCATCAGCGCCCGCGACCATGCCCGCTTCGGCCAGCTGATCGCGCAGAACGGCATCTGGGAGGGGCGCGAGCTGATCCCGTCCGCCTGGCTGGCGCAATCGGTGGCGCCCTCGCCGACCCTGCCGAATTACGGCTTCCTCTGGTGGCTGAACCGCGGCCCGGCGGCCAACCCCAAGCTGCCGGCGAGCGCCTTCAGCGCCCAGGGCGCCGGCAACAACCTGATCTGGATCGACCCCGAGCACGAGCTCGTCGCCGTGCTGCGCTGGATCGACAAGGCCGCGATCGACGGGTTTCTGGAGCGGCTCGTCGCGGCGGTGGAGTGAGAGGACCTCGACGCAGAACCCCTCTCCTGGAAGGAGAGGGGCAGGGGTGAGGTGGTCGGACTGGAAACGTTGGCTTGACCCCAACCGCGCGGTCAGCGCTCACGCAACTGGTCTAACAGCCTACACCTCACCCTGCCCTCTCCTGGAAGGAGAGGGTTCCCCGCGGCTCCTCGCCCATGCGTCCCGCGTAGAGCCTCTTGCCGCGCCCGCCCTTGCCGCCACGCTGTCCCGAGCCCATAAGCCGCCCTGCCCCCGCAAGGCCTTAGCCAGTGTCCCAGCCCGCTACCTCCCGCCTCGCCATCGGCTTTTCCTGCGGCATCCTCGCCGCCGTGATCTGGGGCATCCAGTCGGTCGTCTCGCGGCAATCGGTAGTGGACGGGCTTTCGGCCGGCGACGTCACCATATTGCGCTTCCTCGCTGCCTCGCTGGTGCTGCTGCCCTTCGCGATCGCACGGCTGAAGCCTTTCCCGGTCGGCAAGCTCGGCTGGAAGCGGGCGCTGATCCTCACCGCCATCGTCGGCCCGAGCTACAGCCTGATCCTGGTCGGTGGCGCGCATTTCGCCCCGGCTTTGCACTCCTCGGTGATCTCGCCCGGGCTGATCCCGGTCGCAACCGCACTGCTCGCCGTCCTCGTGCTCGGCGAGCGCATCAGCCCGCTCAGGGTGATCGGCCTTGCCATCATCGTCGCCGGGGTCGTGGTCTTCTCCTTCGAGGCGATGGCGAACACGCCGACCCGCGAAGGCGCCTGGATCGGCGACCTGCTCTTCGTGCTGATCGCCGTGCTCTGGTCGATCTTCGGCCTGCTCGCCCGGCGCTGGGGCGCGGATGCGGTCGAGGTCACCATGGCGACCTGCCTGCTCTCGGTGCCGCTGCTGCCACTGCTGGCGCTGGTCCAGCCGGTCCACCTGCTGCAGGTGCCGCTATCGGCGATCGCGCTGCAGGCGCTGTATCAGGGCGTCATTGTCGGCGCGATCGCGCTCTTCCTCTACACGGAAGCCGTCGCGATCCTCGGCGCCGGGCGCGCCGCCCTGTTCCTGCCGCTGGTGCCGGTGGTGACGGCGCTCTCGGGCGCGGCCCTTCTGGGCGAGCGCGCCTCGGCGCTGGAGATCGCCGGCATGGCGCTGGCCATCCTCGGCATGGTGGTGGCGCTCAAGGCGCCGAGCCACGCCTGAGAGGGCTTTTTGCCTCGCCATCATTCCGGGGCAGGCCGCCAGGCCTGAGCCCGGCGACTGTCTTGTCGGTCAAGGGTTCATGGTCTGATTTTGGTATGGGCGCTTGTTTTTGACGAGCGCGTTTGCGGTGACGATGAGCTTTCTGGCGATGGCGACGAGGGCG
>JAOYTL010000027.1 GCA_025846845.1 Alloboseaceae bacterium BT-24-1 | reverse complement strand
CCGCTCAAAACGGCCCTCAAGCGCCTGAAATCTCAGGCCAGAGACCCAAGACCACCGCTCCAGCGCCCCCTGTCCCCAAATCAAGCCTTATCGCAACGGTCCCGCAAGGGGAGAAGGGAAGCTTGCCCCCGATGGCCCGGCGGGCTAACCCGGCGCGACGCCGGAAACGGCCCCATTTGTCGAAGTGAACGCTTATGTCCGCCCCTGCCAAGCTGAAGGCCCGCCAGCCGCGTGGTTTCGTCGACCGCGGCCCGGCCGATGTCGCCGCCACCGAGCGCATGCTCGGCGTGATCCGCGAGAGCTTCTCGCTCTATGGCTTCGATCCGGTCGAGACACCCTTCGTCGAATACACCGACGCGCTCGGCAAATTCCTGCCGGACCAGGACCGGCCGAACGAGGGCGTGTTTTCGTTCCAGGACGATGACGAGCAGTGGCTCTCGCTGCGCTATGACCTGACGGCGCCGCTCGCCCGCTATGTCGCCGAGAATTTCGACGCGCTGCCGAAGCCTTATCGCAGCTACCGTGCCGGCTATGTCTTCCGCAACGAGAAGCCGGGGCCCGGGCGCTTCCGCCAGTTCATGCAGTTCGACGCCGACATCGTCGGCTCTGCTTCCGTCGCCGCCGATGCCGAGATCTGCATGCTCGCCGCGGACACGATGGAGAAGCTCGGCATCAAGCGCGGCGACTATGTCGTCAAGGTCAACAACCGCAAGGTGCTCGATGGGGTGATGGACGCCGTTGAGATCGCCGAGGAAAAGCGCCTGACGGTGCTTCGGGCGATCGACAAGGCGGACAAATTTCCGCCTGAGGAGGTGCGCAAGCTTCTGCTGGACGGCCGCAAGGATGAGAGCGGCGATTTCACCAAGGGCGCCGGGCTAACCGAACGCCAGGCTGACGCCGTGCTGGCGGTCGTGGCCTGCAGGGACGTCGCGAAGCTCAAGGCGACACTCGACCAGATCACTGTCATCACAGGCGGTGTTTACGAAGGCCCTGAGGCGCTGCGCAGCCTGCCCTATGCTGACGCACTCAACGAGATGGTCGAACAGTTCGAGCCGTTGGTGCGAGCCGCTGGCTATGGCGATGATCGCATACGCTTTGATTTCTCCGTCGTCCGCGGCCTCGAATACTACACCGGCCCGGTCTACGAGGTTGAGCTGACCTTCCCGGTCACCAATGAAGATGGCCAGGTCGTGCGCTTCGGCTCGGTGGCGGGCGGCGGGCGCTATGACGGCCTTGTCGGCCGCTTCCGGCCCGAGCCCGTGCCGGCGACCGGCTTCTCGATCGGCGTCTCCCGGCTCTATTCGGCGCTGAAGGCGGTGAAGTCGCCGATCGTCGATGCCAAGAACGAATTGGCGCTGGTCGTCGTCACCGCGATGGACAACAAGTCGCCGGAATTCATGCCGGCCTATCAGGCTTTCGTAGCGCAGTTGCGGCAGGCCAAGGATGAGGAGGGCAGGGCGCTCTGCCGGGCAGACCTCTATCTCGGCTCGTCCGGCTTCAACGCCCAGATGAAATATGCCGACCGGCGCGGCGCGGTCTGCGCGGTGATCCAGGGCTCGTCCGAGCGCGAGGCCGCCACTGTCGTGATCAAGGACCTGATCCTCGGTGCCGAACTCGCCGCTGCAGGCCGCGACGTGAAGGACTCGGCCGAGCACAAGGAACGGCAGGCGCAGGCGCAGTTCTCCGTCCCGATGGGCGAGCTGGTCGAGGGGGTGAAGAGAGTGCTGGGGCGCTATGCCTGAACCCTTCTCCCCTCGGGGGAGAAGGTGTCTGCGAAGCAGACGGATGAGGGCAGCATGACTGGGTGCGCTGGTCATCCGGGTGCGCCTCACTTCCCTCATCCGTCAGCGCTTTGCGCTGCCACCTTCTCCCCCGAGGGGAGAAGGGTTCCCGCGCCCTTCACGATTCCCGCTAACCCAATTCCCTAAAAACCATCGAAAATCATGCGCACCCCTGCTAGGACGGCGCCGCAACAGGGTGTCCAAGTGCCGGCCATGCGCTCAAAGCTCGAGACCGTGATCGCGCCGTTCGAGCGCGAGGGCTACCGGCGCGCCGAGCCGGCGATCCTGCAGCCGGTCGAGCCTTTCCTCGATCTCTCCGGCGAGGATATCCGCCGCCGCATCTTCCTGACGCAGGACGATGACGGGCGCGAATGGTGCCTGCGGCCCGAATACACCATCCCCGTCGCGCTGGCGCACATCGCCGCCCATGCCACCGAGCCGGCGTCCTATGCCTATGCCGGCCCGGTCTTCCGCATGCGTGCGAACGAGCCGAGCGAGTTTGCGCAGGCGGGCCTGGAATCCTTCGGTCGGACCGATTTCGCTGCCGCCGATGCCGAGATCATGGCGCTGACCGTCGAATCCGCCGCCTCGCTCGGCTTGAGCCGGCCGCGCCTGCTGATGGGCGATGTCGCGCTGCTCACTGCGCTGCTCGACCGGCTCGGCGTGCCGCAGGCCGCCCGCCGCCGGCTGATGCGTGCGGTTGCGCAAGGCAAGGGCGCCGATGCGGTCGCCGCGCTCGAGCCGCCGGTGAACGAGGTCGAGCACGCCCATGCCGGCCTGCTCAAGGCACTTGAAGGCCAGGACCCCAAGGCGGCGCGCGCCTTCGTCGAGGACGTGCTCTCGATCGCCGGTATCTCGACGGTCGGCGGCCGCTCGGCCGGCGACATCGCCGAGCGCTTCCTGGCGCGGGCGGCCGAGCGCGACAATCCGGTCAATGCCGAGGCGAGCGGCCTGATCGCGCACGCGCTGGCGATCGGTGGCGATCCCGACGGCGCTTCCGCTGCCTGGCGCAAGCTCGCTAGCGAGGCCGGGCTCGACCTTGCTGCCGCGCTCGATGCCTTCGACGAGCGCACCGGCTTCCTCGCCGCGCGCGGCGTCGATGTCGCCAACATCTCCTTCTCGGCCGGCTTCGCCCGCAATCTGGACTACTACACCGGCTTCATCTTCGAACTGCACGACCCGGCCCGGCCGGACCTCAAGCCGATCGCCGGTGGCGGCCGCTATGACGGCGTGCTCCAGCGCCTTGGCGCGCCGGCGCCGGTACCGGCGGTGGGCGCCTCGCTCTGGCTCGACCGCCTCGCGGGAGGCAAGGCATGAGCGGGGCGGAGAAGATGACGCAGAACCCGATCACTGATGCGCCGCTGGTTCTCGCCGTCCCGTCCAAGGGCCGGCTCCAGGAGAACGCGACCGCCTTCTTCGGCCGCGCCGGCCTTTCCTTCGTGCAGGCGCGCGGACAGCGCGAATATCGCGGCCAGATCGCCGGACTCGGCGGTGCCGAGGTCGCCTATCTCTCGGCCTCCGAGATCGTCGCCCAGCTTTCCTCCGGCGCTGCCCATCTCGGCATCACCGGCGAGGACCTGGTGCGCGAGCAGGTCGCGGATGCCGATGCCAGCATGGTGATGCTGGCGCCGCTCGGTTTCGGCCAGGCCAATGTCGTCGTCGCCGTGCCGCAGGCCTGGATCGACGTCCGCACCATGGCCGATCTCGACGATGTCGCCGCGAGCATGCGCGCCCGTCACGGCCGCAAGCTGCGCGTCGCCACGAAATATGTGAACCTGACCCGCCGCTTCTTCGCCAATCACGGCCTCGCCGACTATCGTATCGTCGAGAGCCTGGGCGCGACCGAAGGTGCGCCGGCTGCCGGCACCGCCGAGATCGTCGTCGACATCACCACCACCGGCGCGACGCTGTCGGCGAACGCCCTCAAGGTGCTCGACGACGGCGTGATCCTGGCGTCGGAGGCCAATCTTGTCGCTTCCGTGCGCGCGCCGTGGAGCAAGCAGGCGCGGGACGCTGCCGGCGCCATCCTGTCGCGTATCGCGGCGGAGGAGGAGGCGCGCTCGCTGCGCGAGGTCCGCGCCGTGCTCAACGCCGTCTCGCCGCAGCGGCTCGGCGAGATCGCCCATCGGCTCGGCGCGCGCCTGCCGTTCGGTGCGGCCGGAAGCGACGGCGTCGTCACGCTGCATTGCCCGCGCAAGGCGGTGTTCCCGCTGGTCGAGGAGCTGAGCAAGGCTGGCGCCGACGACATCACCGTGCGGACCCTCGACTACGTCTTCCGCCGCTCCAACCCCCTGATCGAACGATTGCTGGCCCGCATCTGACGCGCCGGATTCCCGACGCAATGTCCGGGTAATTCACCCGGGCGAGGCGATTTCAGTGCAAGTCGTACCAAAAGCGGTGCGATCGAGACTTGCGCTCGCCACCGCGATCGGTGCAGTGGAAAGCGTCGGTTCTCCTACGCGCTCTTTCCAATCGGGGTCTGGACAAGTTGAATACGCAGTCGCGCCTTGGCCTGATGGCCGCTTTCGTACTCTCCCTGTCGCCCGCGCTGGTGAGCGACGCCCTCGCTCAAGGGCGTCAGCGGCCGTCGCAGATTCCGCAGCAAGGGCAGGACGCTCCGCCGCCGCGGCAGCAGGAGAAGAATTTCCCGCTCGACGCCTCCTGGACCCTGAACCAGATGAACGGCAAGCCGAATACCGGCTATCGCGCGACGCTGAAGGTCGATTCCAATCTGCGCGGTACCGGCTTTGCCGGCTGCAACACCTTCTCGGCCTCGGCCTATCCGCTGCGCCAGCAGGCTTTCGCCGTCGGCCCGATCGCGGTGACCAAGTTGGCCTGCGACAAGGGCGCCTCCGACTTCGAACGCGGCTATCTGACGGCGCTGCGCACCGCCCAGAAATGGGACCTGGTCGAAGGCCGCCTCGTCATCAAGACGGGCACGGGCGAACTCCGCTTCGACCGCGGGATCTGACGGTCGCCCCTCCCTTCTTCCCTTGCGGGAGAAGGTGGCTCGAAGGGCCGGATGAGGGGTCGCACAGGTCTATCCGTCATGCTCGCCCCTGTGGCGAGCATCCACGTCTTGAACACCGCCTTCGATCAGTGACGTGAAGGCGTGGATGGTCGGGACAAGCCCGACCATGACGATGTGGCTGCCCGGCTCGCACCCTTGGCGGAGGCTGAGCGCCTCCGTTCGTTCACCCCGCTTCGGCCATCGCCTTCGCCTTCGGGCTGAAGGTGCCGTCGACGTTCTTCTCCATCGCGATCAGCTCGTCGTGCATGGCGCGTAGCGTCGAGCGATGGCCGATCGAGACGATGCTGGTCTGTGGCAGCTCGCGCCGGATCACCTCGTAGATCTCGCCTTCGAGCTTCTCGTCGAGCGAGGCGGTCGCCTCGTCGAGGAAGAGCCAGTCGGGCTTGGCCAACAGGGCGCGCGCCACCGCGAGGCGCTGCTGCTCACCGCCCGAGAGGCGCTGGCCCCAGAGATCGACTTCGTCGAGCCGCTCGGCGAGATGGCCGAGCTTGACCTTCTCCATCGCCGCATGGATGTCCGCGTCACCGAACGCATCGGGCTCGGCCGGATAGGCGAGCGCAGCCCGCAGGGAACCCTGCGGCAGATAGGGCCGCTGCGGCAGGACGAGCATGCGCTGCCCCTCCGGTGTCACGACCTTGCCCTCGCCGAACGGCCAGATGCCGGCGAGCGCACGGAACAAGGTCGACTTGCCTGATCCGGAGGGGCCGACCACAAGCGTCGAATGCCCACCCGGCAGAGTGAGGCCGGAAGCCTGCACGATCGGCTGCCCGTTCGGCAGGTTGAGAGCGAGCGTCTCGATCGTGGCGTCCTTGACCGGCTTCTCGACGATATCGATCGCTGCGCCCTCTCCCCCGGCGCCCTGCGCCTCCGCCTTGGCGATCGCCGCCTCGAAGGTGGTGAGGCGGTTGATCGAGGCGAGATAGGAGGCGATCGATTGGTAGCTGTTGATGAAGAAGGACATCGCCGTCTCGACCCGGCCGAAGGCCGAGGACACCTGCGTCAGCACGCCGAAGGCGATCGCACCGGCGAAGTAGTAGGGCGCCAGCAAGACGAAGGGGATGACGACGTTCGCCTGATTATAGGAGAGCGTGAAGGTCGTCAGCTTCAGCCTGCGCCAGAGCAGGTTGTAGAAATTGTCGACGATGCCGCCGAAGGTCTCGCCGAGATGGCGCCGCTCGGCGCCTTCGCCGCGCATCAACGCGATCTGCTCGGAGTATTCGCGCAGGCGAGCGAGAGCGAAGCGGAAGTTCGCCTCGCGCCGCTCCTGCTCGAATTCGAGCCCGATCAGCGGCTTGCCGATCAGATGAGTGATCCAGGTTGCGATCGCGGCGTAAATCAGTGTCGCCCAGAAGATGAAGCCGGGGATGACGATGTCGGTGCCGGGCACGGTGATCGCCACGGGGATCGACCAGAGGATGATCGAGAACGAGACCAGCGTTGAGACCTGGGTGATCAGCGTCAATGAGAAGCTGTAGGTCTGGTTCAGGAAGGCGCGCGTGTCTTCCGAGATGCGTTGGTCGGGGTTGTCCGCCGTGCCGGCGAGCGAGATACGGTAGTGATTGCCGTTGCCCAGCCAGCGCTTGTTGTATTCGGCCGCCATCCATTCGCGCCAGCGGATCAGCAGGACCGAGTTGGCGACGGTCTCGATCAACACGCTGATCACGGAAACCGCTGCCCAGACGCAGAAGACGTTGATGAGCTGTTCCCAGAAGGCGGGCGCGTTCTTCTCCTGCAGGGCGTTGTAGAAGTCGCGATAGAAGAAGTTGATGCGCAGCGAGATGCCGACCTGCGCCTGGTTGAGCACGATCAGGAAGACGACGAGCGCGACCGCGAAGGTGCCGAGCCGCATGCGGTAGCGGCCGAATGGCCCGAGATTGGCGATCTGCGGCTCGGAGGATTCGAAATAGGGCGAGGCGATGCGGGCAATGCGCTGCACCACCGGCACGAAGGAGACCAGGTAGATCAGGATTCCGAAGACGGCGACGGTCGTGCCGAGGCTGGCCGGTGGCGCAGCCGCCTGCCAGGCGGTAGGCCACAGCCCGAGCTGGGCAAGCAGCGCGCCGGCGCCGAAAATCACGTACTCCGTACCGAAAATACCGGAGAAGATCTTCAGGAAGAAAGGAATGGTGGTGGCGCGGAAGGTCGCGAAGGCGAGTAGGACGCCAATTACGCCAAGCCCGATGATCCCGGTGCTGCCGCTCTGCTGCCCGACGACGAGCGCGATCAGGGCCAACGCGGCGATGGCGAAACTCAACAGGCGCATGGCGTCGTCCTTGTCGGGGAATCAGCGCGGGACCGCGCTGCCGTGAGAGAGCGTTGTAGAGCAGCCCTGCGCACAAAAAAGGCCCGGCTCAAGGCCGGGCCGCGCTTTTTCAGCGTTTTGTGATCTGCCTTCAGTCCTTGTCGACCGAATAGGCGCCGGCGCCGGCCGTGAACAGCACGAGGAAGCCGCCGGCGACCGCGAGATTCTTCATGAACAGCAATTGCTGCATCGGCTGCGCCCAGTTCATGTGGAACAGCACGGAAGCGGCGATGGTGAAAGCGAACAGCGCGAGCGCAGCGAGGCGGGTCTTGTAGCCGACGACGATCATCAGGCCGCCGATCAGTTCGACGATGATCACCAGCGGCAGCAGAATCCCGGGAACGCCGGCGGAGCCCATATAGGCTTGCGTTCCGGCATAGCCGTTGATCTTGGACCAGCCGCCGAGGACGAACATCAGGGCGAGCAGGATGCGGCCGACGAGCTTGGCGGCGTCGGCCAAAGCAGGGTTGTTCATGGATGGACCCCCGATAGCGTGGACGCGGCAGGATGCCGCACCCGTCGCGATCTAGGGCCTACAACCAAAGTCGATGCAAGCCTGCGGAGCCTCTTCCTTGTGCAAAGCGCGCAATTGCCAAGTTCGGCTCAACCGCCCGGCTTCTGCTTGCGACGCGCCTCCAGCTCCTCGGTCACGGCGATGACGTCGAGATAATCCTCGTGCTTGGCCGGCGCATAGCGCGACACCTGCCCGTCGGTGAAGGCCTTGAAGACGTCAGGCGCCTCGTCCTTCATCGCCATCATCGCCGCGACAAACGCGTCCTTGAGTCCTTGCGGCAGGTTGGCACGTGTCGAGAACGGGCTCGCCGGAATGAGCGGCGAGGTCCAGATCACCCGTGTCGCGCCGGCCGGGATCATCCCACGCAGCGCCAGTCGCTGCACCACGCCGGAGTTCTCGTTGACCTGATAGGTCGCGACGCCGTCGAACTGGCCGCGGACCAGTGCGAGCACCGAATTGTCATGGCCGCCTGAGAAGACCGTCCCACTGAAATGCGCCTGCGGATCAAAGCCCTGCTTGCGCAGGAAGTAGGCCGGAAAGGCATAGCCGGAGGTCGAATTCGGATCGGCGAAGGCAAAGCTCTTGCCCTTGAGGTCGGCGACCGTGCGATAGGGGCTGTCGGCGCGCACGACCACGACCGAATAGTAGCCTTCCTGGCCGTTGTTATCGACATCGCGGAACAGCGGCTGGAGCTTGTCGCCGAGCACGCGCCGGCCGAGTGAGTACACCGCTGGACCGAAGCGCGAGAACTCGAGCTGGTCGGCGCGCATGGCCTCGACCAAGCCGGCATAGTCGCTGACCCGGTAGATCTTTACCGGGACGCCGAGCTTCTTGGCCAGATAGTCGACCATCGGCTGGTTGCGGGCGATCGCCGCCGCCTCGTTCTCCGCCGAAGAGACGCCGAAGCGAACTTCCCGAATGCTCTGACGCCAGTCCTCCTGCTGGGCAAGGGTGGGCGAGGCGGCGACCGAACCGAGTCCGGCAAGCAACAGGCGGCGCGTGAGCATGGCGAAACTCCGGCGAGAAAGCCGAACTCTGCCCAGCGCCTGAGTCAGGGCGTTTACGGAGCGATGTCGTTTGCAAGACGCGCCGGCAAACGGAAAAAGGCCCGGCTTGCGCCGGGCCTTCCATTCTTGTCGAGACTGAGGGCTGGATCAGAAGTCCATGCCGCCCATGCCGCCGCCGCCCATCGGGGGCATCGGGGCGTCCTTCTTCGGCGCCTCGGCGATCATCGCCTCGGTGGTGATCAGCAGGCCGGCGATCGAAGCCGCGTCCTGGATCGCCGTACGCACGACCTTGGTCGGGTCGATGATGCCGGCCTTGACCAGATCGCCGTACTCGCCGGTCTGGGCGTTGTAGCCGTAGGCGTAGTCCTTCGACTCGAGCAGCTTGCCGACCACGACCGCGCCGTCATCGCCAGCATTGTCGACGATCTGCTTGGCCGGAGCGGTGATCGCCTTGCGGACGATCTCGACGCCGGTCTTCTGGTCGTCGTTCTGGGTCTTGATCGCCTTGACGGTCTGGAGCGCGCGCAGGAGGGCGACGCCGCCGCCCGGCAGGATGCCTTCTTCCACCGCAGCGCGGGTGGCGTTCAGGGCATCGTCGACGCGGTCCTTCTTTTCCTTGACCTCGACCTCGGTCGCGCCGCCGACGCGGATGACCGCGACGCCGCCGGCGAGCTTGGCCAGACGCTCCTGCAGCTTCTCACGGTCGTAGTCCGAGGAGGTCTCCTCGATCTGCGCCTTGATCTGCGAAACGCGGCCTTCGATGTCCTTCTTCTTGCCGGCGCCGTCGATGATCGTGGTGTTCTCCTTCTCGATGCGCACCTTCTTGGCGCGGCCGAGCATGTTGAGCGTCACGGTCTCGAGCTTGATGCCGAGGTCTTCCGAGATCATCTGGCCGGCGGTCAGGATCGAGATGTCCTCGAGCATGGCCTTGCGGCGGTCACCGAAGCCCGGAGCCTTGACGGCCGCGACCTTGAGGCCGCCACGGAGCTTGTTGACGACGAGCGTGGCAAGGGCCTCGCCCTCGACGTCCTCGGCGATGATCAGCAGCGGCTTGCCGGTCTGAACGACGGCCTCGAGGATCGGCAGCATCGCCTGGAGCGACGACAGCTTCTTCTCGAAGATGAGGATGTAGGGGTCCTCGAGCTCGGCAACCATCTTCTCGGCATTGGTGATGAAGTAGGGCGAGAGATAGCCACGGTCGAACTGCATGCCCTCGACGACGTCGAGCTCGGTCTCGGCGGTCTTGGCCTCCTCGACGGTGATGACACCCTCGTTGCCGACCTTCTGCATCGCGGTCGCGATCATCTTGCCGACCGACTCGTCGCCGTTCGCCGAGATGGTGCCGACCTGCGCGACTTCCGCGTTCGAGGTGACCTTCTTCGAGTTCTTCTTGAGGTCAGCGACGATGGCGTCGACGGCGAGGTCGATGCCGCGCTTCAGGTCCATCGGGTTCATGCCGGCGGCGACCGACTTCAGGCCTTCGCGCATGATCGCAGCGGCGAGAACCGTCGCGGTCGTGGTGCCGTCACCGGCGGCATCGTTCTGCTTCGAGGCGACTTCGCGCACCATCTGGGCGCCCATGTTCTCGAACTTGTCGGAAAGCTCGATCTCCTTGGCGACGGTGACGCCGTCCTTGGTGATGCGCGGGGCGCCGAACGACTTCTCGATCACGACGTTGCGGCCCTTGGGACCGAGCGTGACCTTGACGGCGTTGTTCAGGATTTCGACGCCGCGCAGCATCTTGTCGCGGGCATCAGTGGAAAAGCGGACTTCTTTGGCAGCCATGAGACTACTCCTGATTGAGGGCTTGAAGGAACGTCAGGCTGTTCAGCCGATGACGCCCATGATGTCGGATTCCTTCATGATCAGGAGATCCTGGCCGTCGATCTTGACCTCGGTGCCGCTCCACTTGCCGAAAAGGACGCGATCGCCCTTCTTGACATCGAGCGCAACCAGCTTGCCGGCCTCGTCGCGGGCGCCGGGGCCGACGGAGACGACTTCGCCCTCTTGGGGCTTTTCCTTGGCGGTGTCAGGGATGATGATGCCACCCTTGGTCTTCTCTTCGCCATCAAGGCGACGGACCACAACGCGGTCATGCAGCGGACGGAACTTCATGGTTCTGTCTTCCTCTCGGTCGTATTCTGGACGGGCTCGAGTTTGGCCCGTGAAAGGGGTCTGTTAGCAGTCTCACCAAGTGAGTGCTAACAGACGTCGCGGAGATAGGCCTGAGGCCTGCAGGAGTCAAGGAAACCGCCGCGCAAAAGGTGAACGCGGCAACCGGCCGCCGATCTGCCTTGCTGCGGCCGCACGTTAAACCGGTTATCGTGGCGAGATGACGACGCTAGCGCCCGATCTTCACCTCGACGACATCGCCCGCTCCTGTGTCGTGCTGCATGTCAGGATGACCGCGCGGGCCGTGACCCGCGCCTATGACGAGGCGATGCGGCCGAGCGGCCTCAAGATCACCCAGTTCGTGCTGCTTTCGGCGCTTTCGACCGGTGCCTGGCGCTCGGTCACCGAGCTCGCCGACCGCTTCGCGCTGGAGCGGACCTCGCTGACGCGCAACCTGCAGCTGCTCGCCGCCGAGAAGCTGATCGAGCCGGTCGACTGCAAGGGCCGGGCGCTGACCTACGCCGTTACCGAGAAGGGCCGTGCCGCGATCGAGGCGGCGATCCCCTATTGGCGCGCGGCGCAGGACAGGATCGAAGGCGGGCTCGGCCAGGAGCGCTGGAGCGAGACACGCGACAATCTGAAAGCGATCAGGCGGGCGGCCCGGCAGGTCGGCTGAGCCGTGCTGGCGCGCTTGACCTTGATCTGACTCCATCTCTATCGTGCATCTACACGATAGAGATGGAGTTGGACATGTCCCGTGAGATCGGTGTCGTCAGCCGCGATGTTCTGCTCGCGGAGGACGGCGTGTCCTTCCTGCGCGGGATGATCGAGGGACGCCATCCCGGCCCGCCCTTCGCCGATGCGATGGATTTCGACATCGCGGAAGTCGAGGAGGGCAGGGCGGTCTTCGTCGGCAAGCCCTCGCCGCGCTTCTTCAACCCGCTCGGCACCATCCATGGCGGCTGGACGGCGACGATCCTCGATTCCGCCATGGCCTGCGCCGTGCATTCGACGCTGCGGATCGGCGAAGGCTACACCACGCTGGAGATGAAGCTGAACTATGTCCGCCCGGTCATGCCCGGCAACGGCCCGGTGCGCTGCGAGGGCAGGCTGATCCACCGCGGCGGCTCGGTTGCGACGAGCGAGGGCAAGCTCGTCGACGCGCAGGGCAAGCTGTTGGCGCACGGAACCGAGACCTGCATGATCTTCGGCGCGAGGGCGGGAGCGGGGCGCTGAACGGCCGGCCGCACCTGTCTCTGAACAGGAGCGGTTCGTGATATTCGCGCCATTCGCCGACGAGGCCGTCGAGGCAAAATTCCGGTCGCTGCCGGAGTCGCTTCGGTCGCCCATGCTGCGCCTGCGCCAGATGATCCTCGATGTGGCGGCCGGAAGTCCCGACATCGGGCCGCTGACGGAGACGCTGAAATGGGGCGAGCCTGCCTGGCTGCCCGAGCGGCCGGGGACAGGCACGACCGTGCGGGCGGATGCGCTCAAAGGTTCGGCGACGCATTACGCGCTCTACGTCCATTGCCAGACGAGCCTGATCGAGACGTTCAGGCGCCACTATCCCGCGCAGTTCAGCTACGAAGGTAACCGGGCGCTGAT
The DNA here is from genome assembly GCA_025846845.1 of Alloboseaceae bacterium BT-24-1. Lineage (GTDB taxonomy): Bacteria > Pseudomonadota > Alphaproteobacteria > Rhizobiales > Beijerinckiaceae > Allobosea. The sequence goes on along the minus strand of JAOYTL010000027.1, from coordinate 46,944 downwards.
CTTCGCTGCCGGGAGCGAGCCGCTGGCCGAGCCACTGGCGCACTGCATCGCGCTCGCTTTGACCTATCACCGCTGGGCAAGGCGCTGAGTACAGCTCAGCCTCTGCGATAGTCGCCCGGGTTCGCGCCCATCACCCGCTTGAAGCGCCGGTTGAAGGTCGAAAGATCGCCGAAGCCGCAATCGAAGGCGATGCCGGCAACCGGCAGCTCGGTCCGGCGCAGCAGCAATGCCGCCCGGTGCAGGCGGGTGCGCAGCACATATTGATGCGGCGTCATCCCGACCAGCGCCCGGAACGTGCGCAGGAAATGATACGGGCTCATCGCCGCCTGCCGGGCTAAGACATCGATTGAGAGCGCCTCTTCGCAATGCCCTTCGATGTGGCGCAGCGCCCGCGTGATGCGGCGCTGGTCGCGGGTGCTCGGCGCGCTGGCCGCCGGCCTTGCTCCCGCAAGCACGCTTGCCACGGCGCCGGCGAAGCGCATTGCGGTCTCCTCGAGCCTGTCGGGATCGTCTGCGACCGCTTCCGCCTCGGCGACGAGGCCGGCAAGCGCAGGGAGCGGCGGGAGATGTGCCAGCCTGAAATCGCTGCGCCGGGCGCCGGGCACGGCCGCGATGATGCCTTCGAGATAGGCCGGTTCGAACTGGAAGGCGAGACAGCGGTCGCCGGCGGCATGCTCATGGCCGCATTCGAAGCAGGCGCCGCGATTGCCGAGCAGCAGCGAGCCCGGCGCCAGCACGGCGCTGCCTTGCGTCGAGCGGTATCGGAACGAGCCGCTGCAGACGATGGCGATGCAGTGCTGCGGATGCTCTTCCTCGAAGGCACGGTCGTTCGGGCCCGCCGTGCAGACGATGTCGCTGACCCGCCAGCCGGGGCCCGACGCCAGAAGATGTGCGGTCGCGGTCATGCTGGCGAGTTTAGCAGTTTTTCCCAAGCGAGGCCCGAGGTCCCCGGTCTAGCTGGCGCCAACCTGATCCACGCGGAGCAAGATCATGACAGCAGCGCCATCGACGCTGGCCGATGCCCTCATCGCCGAGGGGCCGGCACCCGAATATGCGGAGAAGCTCGCCCTCTACGGCCAGTTCGTCGGCGCCTGGACGATGGAGGCGGTGATGCATACTGACGATGGCCAACGTCACGAGGCCATGGGCGAATCCGCTTCGGCTGGGTGCTCGGCGGGCGCGCCGTGCAGGATGTCTGGAGCCTGCCCGGCTTCTTCCACGGCACGACGCTGCGCATCTACGACCCCGGCCAGGATGCCTGGCACATCCGCTGGAACGACCCGGTCAAGCAATACTACACGCATCAGATCGGCCGCGCCGAGGGCAGGGACATCGTCCAGCACGGCAAGCTCGAGGACGGCACCGCGATCCGCTGGCGCTTCACGAAGATCACGCCGGACTCGTTCCACTGGATCGGCGACCAGTCGCACGATGGCGGCACGAGCTGGCGGGTCCAGGCCGATTTCCGGGCGAAGCGCATCAAAATCTGACAACCAGGAGGGCCATCATGTTCGATCACGTCTCAATCGGTGTTCGTGAGCTTCCCCGCACCAAGCGCTTCTACGACGGAGCACTCGGTGCGCTCGGCTATGACTGCCTCAGCGCCGACGAAGGCTCGCTCGGTTATGGCAGGGGGAGCGTCGGCCTCTGGATCGGCGCCGTCTCGGTGCCGGTGCCACCGGACCGCGACTCCAATTTGCATTTCTGCTTCGCGGCGCCGACGCGCCAGAGCGTCGACGCCTTCCACGCGGCGGCGCTGGCCGCTGGCGGCACCGACAACGGCCAGCCGGGCCTGCGGGAATCCTACGGTCCCGACTACTACGCCGCCTTCGTCGTCGATCCCGACGGCTACCGGCTCGAGGCCTATTGCAGCAGGCCGGCCTGAGGCGGTTGCGACAGCGCTAGTGCTCGGGCGGCAGGTCATGTGCCGCCCATTCGCTGCGCGGGATCGCCTCGCCGACGCGGAACTGGAAGCCGGCGACCTTGCCAGTCGCCGCCATCTCGCAGCGGAAGCGCAAGCCGTACCACTGCTTGCGGCTGCGGAAGGCGGCGCCTTCCGCTTCCAGGGTGGTCCTGGATGCCTTCGTGCCGGCCATGGCGAAGGCGACGACGCGGTCGGGTTCGAACTCTGCCTTCCAGGCATGGATCTGGCTCATCGCCTCGAGATTGCAGAGCTGCTCGATGCGCTCGGCTGCGTCGAGGGTCTTCAGCGCCTCGCGCGTCCCGCGGCTGCGCGGATTGGCCAGCACGCTCTCGGAATGCAGCGTCCGGGCGGTGATCATCGCCGGCGGCTCGGCCGGTGGTGGAACGGGCGGGGCGGCCGGCGTGTCCGGAGGCGGGGTGATGGGTGCCGCTTGCGGGAGTGGCAGGATCCCGGTTGTCGGTGGAGGGGCGGGCACTTGCACCGGAGGCGGCGGTGGTGAGGCCGGCATCAGCGCCTCCGGTCCGACCAGCTCGACCGCGATGCTTGCCTCGCTCTCCGGAACGAAGCCGCTGAAGGCGCGGACGGCGAGCAGGGCGCCAAGCAAGGCAAGATGCAGGCAGAGCGCGACGGCGAGGCCGGGTTCGCGAAGGACGCGAACAGCGGGGCCGGGGCGCTGCATGCCCTGATCAATCGCCGTTGGTGCGGAAGGAGGGCATGAGCGGGGGGCGCTTCCCTTGAGGCGTTCGGTGCAGAAGTCCGACCAAGCAGGCGATTTTGCGGCGGGTCAGCGCCGGCTGACGGCGAAGGCGCCGGCGACGATCAGCACTGCGCCGGCAAAGGTGGTCCAGAGCGGTATTTCACCGAAGACGGACCAGCCGAGCAGGCTCGCCCAGATCAGCGCCGTATACTCGATCGGCGCCAGCCGCGAGGCGGGGGCGCGGGCGAAGGCCGAGGTCAGCGAAAGATGCCCGGCGACGCCGAGCGCGCCGGCGCCGAGATAGGCGAGCAGATCGCCGCCGCTCATCGGCTGAAAGACGAAGTAGGCCGGCCAGGCCAGGCATAGCGCCGGCCCGGCATTCTGGAACAACACGATGATCGCCGGATGCTCCTTCACCGCGATCCGCCGCAGCAGGATCAGGTTGAAGGCATAGGAGACCGCGGAGAACAGTGCGGCAGCGACGCCGAGCTCGGCGCCGGTGACGCCGCCCTGCAGGCGCGGCCAGACCATCACCAGCATGCCGGCGAGGCCGAAGCCGAGCGCCTGCAGGATGCGCCCGTCGAGCCGCTCCTTCAGGATCAGTGCCCCGAGCAGGGCGACGAAGACCGGCGCGAGGAAGGACAGCGTCAGCGCCTCAGCGAGCGGCAGCACCGAGACCGAATAGAAGAAGCTTCCGGCGGTCAGGATCACCACCGGCACGCGCAGCGAATTGCCGATCAGGCTGGCGCGCGTCGGAAAGGCGGGGCGCAGGAAGGCCAGCACCACGAGCGCGCACAGGCCGCCCATGGCAAAGCGCATGAACAGCGCCAGCAGGAACGGATGCTGCTGCATCTGCGCCTTGATCACCGCGTCCATGGCGGTGAGCAGTGCGATGCCGAACGCGGCCCGCAGCGCCGTGTTGGCGTTCATGGTCGCGCCGCAGTGAGCGGCTTGCGGAAATGGTATTCCCAGGTGGAGGAGATGTCGGCGAGATAGCGCTCGCCCGGCCAGCGCACGAAGCCGAGCTTCTCGTAGAAGCGATGGCCGCGGGTGAACTTGCTATCCGACCACAGCATCATCTCGCCATAGCCGCCAGTCTGCGCAAAGGCGAGCGTCTGCGCAAACAGCGCCTGCGCCAGGCCGCTGCCGCGCTGGCTCGGGTCGGCATAGACCTTGAACAGCTCGACCGCGTTCTGGTCGGGCACCGGCACGACGGCGATCGAGCCGACAATGCGGCCATCCGGCCCGTCCGCGACCCAGTGCCGGCCGCCTTTCTCCGCATAGTGGCTGGCTGGGCGGCGCAGCTCCGGGAATTCCGACCAGTCGAAGAAGCAGTTCGGATATTCGGCGAAGGTCGCCGCGATCAACGCAGCGAGCGATTCCGAATCGGCGTCGGTGGCGTCGCGAAGGATAGGCAGGGCGGTCATGATGGATCGCTTAGGGCCAATGCGATCCGTTGCAAAGATGGGCTGCTCGCGCTCCCGCCATGTTGCTATCGCAGTAACGCCAGCGCGGCGTCGGCCGTCAGCTTCAACGCCGCCACGGCAAGCAGCAGGTAGCAGGCGAAGAACAGCCGCTTCTGGTCGAGCCGCTCGTGCAGCCAACGGCCGATCCAGACACCGATCGGCGCGGCCGGCAACAAGGCGAGCGCGGCCCACAGCGCCTGCGGCTGCTTTAAGCCCAGCGCCAGATAGGGCGGCAGCTTCAGGAGGTTGCCGAGCATGAAGAAGGCGATGGTCGTGCCGACGAAGGCGGTCTTGGAGAGCCCGCGCGCCAGCAGGTAGATCGCGACGGGTGGCCCGCCGGCATGAGCGACGAAGGTAGTGAAGCCCGAAGCCGTGCCGGCGAGCAGCGCCAATGGCGGCGAGACCCGCAATTGGCCTGGAGGTGCGACGCGTCCACGCAGGAACCAGTGGCCCGTGAAGGCGAGGGTGACGAGCCCGATGATCAGCGTGACGATGCGCGCATCGACGATGAGAAAGACCGCATAGCCGATCGCGATGCCGGTGATCAGGCCGGGGATCAGCCAGACGAGATCCTTCTTCGACCAGGTCGAGGCGCCGAAGCTGCCGATGGCAAAGAGGTCCATCGCCGCGACAAGCAGCGCCACCATGATCGCGGCCTGCAAGGGATCGACCACCAGCGCCAGCAGCGGTATGCCGAGGATGGCGAGCCCGCCGCCAAAAGCGCCCTTGCCGATGCCCATGAGCAGGGTCGTGCTCCAGCCGACGAGATAGAACAGCGGATCGCCCGGCATCGGCTCAGCCTGCCGCGGTGGCGGAGAGTGAGGTTTGGCCCGCTTCCGCCTGAAAACCTGCGGTTTGGCGATTGGGCGGAATCAGCGCAGTCATGCGTCGTCGGTGCCGAGCTGGCCTGCCCCTTCGCGATGGCGTCATGACCGTTCTCCTGCCCTTCGTGATCAATGCCGGGCTGAACTTCGCCCTCGGGCTGCTCATCGCCTATTTCCTCGGCCCCGCCGAGTTCGGCCGCTACGCCATCGGCGCGGCGATCATCGTCGTGCTCAACACCGCGCTGCTCGACTGGATCAGGCTGTCGACCGTCCGATTCTACTCGCAGAAGAGCCGGGAGGAACAGCCGCAGATCAGGGCGACCCTCGATGTGCTGAGCGCAGGCATGACCATCGCGCTGACCGGGCTGCTCGTCGCGGCCGTCATCGCCGGCGTCGATTTCGGCCTGCCCGCCATGCTGGTCGCAGCCTCGGTGCTGGGCGGCATCTGCGCCGGCCTGTTCGACTACCACGGCGCCATCGCCCGGGCCCGCTTCCTGGATGCGGCCTATGCCCGCCTCGTCATCGTCAAGAATGTGCTGGCGCTGCTCCTGATGGTCGGTGGCGCCTGGTGGACGCGTGACCCGACGATCGTGATGTTGGGCGGCGTCATCAGCGTGATGGCGGCCCTGCTGGCTGTGCGCCGGTCGCTCGCCGATGCACCACTGGTCTGGTCGGCCGCGCGGCGCGATCTCGCGCTCGATTTCGCGCGCTACGCGCTGCCGCTCGTCGGCGCGAACGCGATCTATTCGCTGATCCCGCTGCTCAACCGCTCGCTGCTCGCCGACGCTTATGGCTTTGCCGAGGCCGGCTATTTCTCGCTCGCCGCCGATATGGGCCTGCGCCTGTTCGGCACGCTCGCCGCGACGCTCGAAATCGTCATGCTGCGCGAGGTGCTGCGGCTCGACGAAACGAAGGGCCGGCGGGCGGCGCAGAAGCGCATCGCCGACAACCTCGTGATCGTGCTCATGGTGGCATTGCCGGTGGCGGCCGGCCTCTTTCTCGTCCTGCCGGCCTTCGAGAAGCTGCTCGTGCCGGTAGCCTTCCACAGCCACTTCGCCGCCTACATGGTGCTGCTGCTGCCCGGTTTCGTCGCGCTCACGATCTTTGTCGGCGGACTCTATCCGGTCTTCCTGCTCGGCAAGCGCACCGCCATGGTGACCCTGGCCGCCTGCATCGGCCTCGCCGCCAATCTCGCGCTCGTTTTTTGTGCCGTCACGGCCGGGCCGGAGCGGTTCGCGCTCGGCCAGACGATCAGCTTTCTGATCGTTCTCGTCATCACCGGTTGGATCGCCTTGCGGTCCTTGCCCGTGCTGCCGAAGCTGCGCGATGTCGGCGTCATCATTGCCGCGGTCGCAATCATGGTGGCGGTGGTCTGGCCGCTCTCCGGACGCTTCCCACCCTTGCCGGAGTTGCTGCTGCAGGGCGCACTCGGCGTCGCAATCTATGGCGGGCTGATGCTGGCCTGCGACGTGGCGCGCTGCCGGACGCTGCTGCGGTTGTGGCTCGCGCTGCGCAAACGAGCCGCGTGAAGGAAGCATTTACCGCGTTTGCTCGCGGATCACTAAGGTTAATCGCCGGAATTCGAGCGATTAAGCCGGTTTGAGGCCGAGCAGAGTCAACGATTCACCGTTCATTTCAACGCATCGCCTCACGCTTCTCGCCTGTTGTGTCGAGAGAGTTGCGTCATGCGTCCGCTCTATTTCGTTCCCGTCGTCGTCCTTGGCGGCGCCTTGCAGCTGTCGGGGCAGGCCATCGCCCAGACCTATTGGCGCCCGGCCGATCCGATGGTCACCCATTCGGCCAGCCGGGGCCAGTATGGCGGCGGTTTCATCGAGATGCTGATGACGGGGCAGGACCCCAGCTATGGCCGGGGCGGCGCCGTCTACAACCGGCCGCAGCGCGGCGCCTATGGCCAGCAGCCGGCGATGCGCCGCCTCTCCGATTACGAGGCGCCGGTTCCGATCCAGGGCGACCCGATGGAACCGCGCCGCGAGCGGCGCTCTGCTGCGCTCGGTGAGCCGATGCCGGCCGAGCGGCCGATCGCACGCACCCTCGATCCGCGCTTCCAGAAGCAGGAAGTCGCCTATGACGGCCCGCACAAGCCCGGCACCATCATCATCGACACGCCGCGCCGCTTCCTCTTTCTGGTTCAGCCCGGTGGTCGCGCCCTGCGCTACGGCATCGGCGTCGGCCGCCCCGGCTTCGAATGGGCCGGCATGAAGTCCGTGACACGAAAGGCCGAATGGCCGAGCTGGACGCCGCCGGCGGAGATGCTGAAGCGCCGGCCCGATCTGCCGCGTTTCATGGCCGGCGGCCCGGAGAATCCGATGGGCGCGCGTGCCATGTATCTCGGCTCGACCCTCTATCGCATCCACGGCACCAATGAGCCGAACACAATCGGCCAAGCTGTCTCCTCCGGCTGCATCCGTATGAACAACGACGATGTGGTCGACCTCTATGAGCGCGTGCGCGTCGGCGCCAAGGTCCTGGTGATCTGAGACCGGCAAGGCGCCGCTAACGGAAAAGGCCCGCCTGTCGCCAGGCGGGCCTCGTCGCTTCTGGACTATGCTTAGGCCTCAGGCCCAGTCGTCGTCCCCGCCGCCCGAGCCGTCATCATAGCTGCCGTCGTCATAGCTGGCGTCCTGATAAGTCGGCTCCGGCTGGGCTTGCTGAGGCTCCGGCGCAGGCTGCTGGTCGGCCGCCGTCTGGGTATCCTTGGCCGCATCGCTGTTCTGCGCGGTGCTGGCTTCGGCCGGCTTGGCCTCGCTCGCTGCGCTCTTGTTGCCGCCGAGCGCGTTCATCAGCATGTTGCCGGCGACCATGCCGCCGGCGACGCCGGCCGCCGTCGTCAGCGCGCTTGCCATGAAGCCGCCGCCGCCGCGAGCCGGAGGCTGCTGCGCCGCCTGGTTCTGCCAGCTGCCGGGTGCGGGGGCTGCGCCCATGCCCTGCTGAGGTGCCATGCCCTGCTGCGCCGGAGCAGCCTGGCCACCCCAAGGCGGGGAGGCCGGTTGCGGCTGGCCGCGCTGCGGGAAGGACGGCACCGAGCCGCTGCGGGCCGGCTGGCTCGCGCCGCCGCCGAAGATGCCCGACAGGAAGCCACCGGATTGCTGGGCCGGAGCCGGTGCGGGCGGCTGGTTGCGCAATTGCTCGACCTCGGCCTGCAACTGCTCGATCTGGCCCTGCAGGCTGGTGAGAGCCTGTTCCTGGATATAGACCGACTGCGCCATCGCATAGACGGCATAGGGCTGCTCGCGGAGGCGGTCAGCGATGAAACGCTCAGCCTCGGGGTCGCGGGGCTGGTTGGCCGCCTGACGCAGGCGGTCGAAAATCCCGGCGATCACGTCGCGTTCTTGCGGCGTCATCGTCATCTCCTCTCAATGTTGGACAAGGCGGTCGCCCTGTCGCATCGAAAGGTGGTGACGGCTTATGACGCTATCAAGGCGGTGCCTCGACGCCTTTCTGTCACGCCAGAAAAGACGTGCCCTCAGGCGTTGCCGACATTGACGTAAGTGAAGCCGCGCTCGTGCATCTCGCCGGAGCGGTAGATGTTGCGCAGGTCGACCACGACGGGATGGCGCAGCGCGGCCTTGACGCGGTCGAGATCGAGCGCGCGGAAGGCGTTCCACTCGGTCACGATCACCAGTGCGTCAGCCCCGTCGAGACAGGAATAGGCGTCGGGCGCGTAGGTGATCTCCGGCATCAGCGTCTTGGCGCTCGCCATCGCCTCGGGATCGTAGGCGATGATCTCGGCGCCGGCGTCGAGCAGCGCCGTCACGATCGACAGCGAGGGCGCCTCGCGCATGTCGTCTGTGTTGGGCTTGAAGGCAAGGCCGAGAATGGCGATGCGCTTGGCCCTGACCGAGCCGCCGCAGGCGGCGATCACCTTGCGCGCCATCGCCCGCTTGCGCTGGTCATTGACCGCCACCACCGTCTCGACGAGACGCAAGGGGCTTTCCATGTCCTGCGCCGTCTTGATCAAAGCGAGCGTATCCTTCGGGAAGCAGGAGCCGCCATAGCCCGGCCCGGCATGCAGGAACTTGCCGCCGATGCGGTTGTCGAGGCCGATGCCGCGCGCGACCTCCTGGACGTTGGCGCCGACCCGCTCGCACAGGTCGGCGATCTCGTTGATGAAGGTGATCTTGGTCGCGAGGAACGCGTTGCCGGCGTATTTGATCAGTTCCGAGGTCCGACGCGCGGTGAACAGGAGCGGCGCGGCGTTGAGATAGAGCGGCCGGTAGATATCTTCCATCACCTTGCGGGCGCGGTCGTCCTCAGTCCCGATCACGATGCGGTCCGGCCGCTTGAAGTCCGCGATCGCGGCGCCCTCGCGCAGGAATTCCGGGTTGGAGACGACGGCGAAGTCGGCGTCCGGCCGAGCCTCGCGCATGATCCGCTCGACCTCGTCGCCGGTGCCGACCGGCACGGTCGACTTCGTGACGACGACGGTGAAGCCCTCGATCGCCGCGACGACGTCGCGCGCCGCCTGATGCACATAGGAGAGGTCGGCATGGCCATCGCCGCGACGCGACGGCGTGCCGACGGCGATGAAGACGGCGTCAGCCGCCGCGACCGGTCCGGCGAGCTCGGTGGTGAAGGAGAGCCGCCCGGCGCGGACATTGCTGGAGACGAGGTCGTCGAGGCCAGGTTCGAAGATCGGAATCTCGCCGCGCTTCAGGGCCGCGATCTTGCCGGCATCGGTATCGACGCAGGTCACCTCATGGCCGAAATCGGCGAAGCAGGCTCCGGAGACCAGGCCGACATAGCCTGAACCGATCATCGTCACGCGCATCTGGCGTTCTCACCATCCGGCCGGCGGGCCTGCCGACCCGCAGGGCGTATCGCAAAACTGCGCCGAGGCAAATCGCTGCCGCGCGCATTGGCTTTCCGCGCGATATGGGGATCGTGGGTAACGCTGGCGTGACGAGATAGCCGAAGGCAACTGCAAGAGCTGCCTTCGGGGTAGGCCGGGTGGAACGGGACCGGATCTCAGATGTCGTCAGGCGGCAGCGGCGCGTCGGTCTCGTCGAGCTCCGGCTCGGAGATCGGATTGCGGTTCAGCACGACCACCGTGGTGCCGGTCGGAACGCGGCTGTGCAGGTCGATGATGTCCTGGTTGAACAGGCGGATGCAGCCGGAGGACACGGCTTTGCCGATCGACCATGGCTCGCTCGTGCCGTGGATGCGATAGAGCGTGTCGCGGTTGCCCTGGTAGAGGTAGAGGGCGCGCGCGCCGAGCGGATTTTCGATTCCGCCGGCCATGCCGCCGGCCCAGCGCGCGTTCCGCTCCGGCTCACGGGCGATCATCGCGGAGGTGGGGGTCCAGCGCGGCCATTCCGCCTTGCGGGCGACGGTGGCGCGGCCGCGCCAGGACATGCCCTGTTTGCCGACGCCGATGCCGTAGCGGATGGCGCGGCCGTTCTCGCGGACCAGGTAGAGGAAGCGGGCCGAGGTATCGACAATGATCGTGCCGGGCGCCTCCGGGGTCCGGTAATTGACCTCCTGGCGCAGGAAGCGCGTGTCGACGTCGTCGATGTCGGTCGCCGGCAGCGGATGCCTCTCGTCCGGCCGCTCGTCATACATCGACAGGAAGGCGGCGTTCTGATGGGTCGGCGTGCGCGCCTCGAAGGGCTGCTGCGGGCCGGTGACGCAGCCGGCCAGACCGACGGGGACGAAGGCCGACGCCATCGTCAGGAAGCGGCGGCGGGAACAGGTGGCGGAAGCGTCAGGCTGGGGGGAGGACATAACTCGGCTCTTTGTGGGACGGCTGGCAGCGGAAACATGCGAATTGCCGACAAGTTCCAATGAGTTCTTGTCGGCTGACCCCTTCCACTTCACGGCTGGGCGTGGCGCCGGGGTGAAAAGCATGTGGCAGAATTATGGCCGACGCACAGCGTGGCTTCAATGTCACAGTCCTGCATGCGACAGTCGCATATCGGAAGCTGCTGCGCCCGCATTCATCAGAATCTGCCGCGATTCTGCGCATTTTCCCGTCGGAAAGCCGTGATTCTTCCTGACCTTAAGCGGAGCTTAAGGGTTCCCGGCAAAGCTTTTTTAGCCTTATCGGCTTCGGTGCCTGTTCATGCCGAAAAATTTAGCACCCGGCTGCCCAGAAAAGGGCGGCGGAGATTGCGAGTTGCGCGATGAAATCGATCCGCTTCAAGGTCTTGGGGATGCTTGCGATCGTCGCCGCCGGCGCGATCCTCTCGGCAGCCCTGAGCCTCTATGCCCTTTCGCGCTCCAGCGACCTCAATGCGCGCTCCGACATCCAGGGTGAGATCGCGCTGGTGACTGAGCGGATCAATACGCAGGTCTTCGCCGTGGTGATGGATTCCCGCGGCATCTACATGTCGAAGGATGCCAAGGAGGCCGAGGCCTTCGCCAAGCCGAAGGAGGCGCGCTTCCCGGTGATGCGCAAGCTCGCCGCCGATCTCGTCGCGCTGGTGCCGGCGGCAGAACGCGAGACCGCGCTCAAGCTGCAGAAATCGGTCGAGGAGTTCATCGCCTTCCGCAGTGAGACCATCCGGCTCGGTCGCGAGGTCTCGACAGCCGCCGCCAACCAGCAGGGCAATAACGATCTGAACCGGGCCAACCGAAAGGCGCTGAACGACCAGCTGGTCGCCTTCGGCAAGCGCAATGAGGAGGTGGGCAGCAGGCTCGCCGCCGAGGCTGCCGATTTCACGCGCCAGATCCAGTGGATTCTGCCTTCGCTACTGCTCTCGACGCTGATTGCCTCGATTGCCGCGGCTGTGCTGTTCGCGCAACGCTCGATCACCCGTCCGCTGCTCGATCTCGGCGGCAGCATGAGCCGCCTCACGGCCGGCGAGACTGACATCGCGGTCCCGCACACCAAGCGGCAGGACGAGATCGGCGACATGGCGCGTGCCGTCGCCGTGCTGCGCCAGAGCACCGAGCAGGTTGCGCTGCTGCAGGAGCAGGAGCGCGCCGCTTCGGCGGCGCGGATTCGCTCGGCCGACGCGATGGCGTCGGTTGTCTCCGATGTCGGGGAGGTTGTCGCGGCTGCGGCGGCAGGCGATTTCTCGGCGAGGCTTCAGATCGAAGATGCCGACGAGCAGATGCAGAAATTGGTCGCCGGCATCAACGAGATCAATGCGGTGGTCGATTCGGCCACGACCGAGTTCGTCGAGGTGTTGCGCGCACTGGCGACGGGCGACCTCACGCGGCAGGTGCCGACGGCCTATCACGGGCGCTTCGCCGAGCTGAAGGACGCGGTCAACGAGACGATCGAGCGGCTCGCTACGACGGTTCGGACGATCCAGTTGACCTCGGCCGATGTCGGTATGGCGGCGCGCGAGATCAACATGGGCGCCGACGACCTCTCCAAGCGCACCGAGGAACAGGCCTCCTCGCTGGAAGAGACCGCGGCGACGACCGAAGAGCTGGCAGCCTCGGTGAAGGCCTCGGCGCAGGGCGCGCGCCAGGCGGCGGCGATCGCCGAGGAGGCGATGAAGGCGGCGCAGGATGGCGGCACGATCGCCGGCGAAGCCGTCGCGGCCATGGCCCGGATCGAGGAGGCCTCGAAGAAGATCTCCGACATCATCCGGGTGATCGACGACATCGCCTTCCAGACCAATCTTTTGGCACTCAACGCGGCGGTCGAGGCCGCCCGCGCCGGCGATGCCGGCAAGGGCTTTGCCGTCGTCGCCTCCGAAGTTCGCACGCTGGCCCAGCGCTCCAGCGAGGCGGCCAAGGACATTTCCGGCTTGATCTCCTCCTCGAACAGCGAGGTCGAGACCGGCGTCAAGCTGGTGCGCCGCGCCGGCGACTCGCTGGAGAAGATCCTGTCGGCCTCGCAGAAGGTCACCGGCACGATCCAGGAGATCTCGGCGGCCTCGGCCGAACAGGCGCACGGCATCGACGAGATGAGCCAGGCGGTCGCCCATCTCGACGAGATGACCCAGGCCAACGCCGCGCTCGCCGAACAGAGCGCCGCCTCGGCCGGGGCGCTGTCAGGCCGCATCGGCGAGCTCAACACGCTGGTGGCGAGCTTCCGGACGGACACGGGTACAGGCTTGGCCGCGCCGGTCTTGGCAGCCCCATCGAGCGCGCGCTCAGCCGCTGCTGGCTCGACGCCACGCTCGTCGGGGCGCCCCGCAGCCGTCGCCCCGCAGCGCAAACCTGCCACCGTCAGCGCCGGCGGCCATGGCTCCGAGCCGGAGCGGCTGCGCCAGCTCGCCGAAGCCGCCTTCGCCCAGAGCAAAGCCGCCGCGCCGCGCCGCGAACCCACGCCGGTTGCAGCTGGACCTGCTCGCAAAACCGCCAACGGCCGCGCCGGAGACGATGGCTGGGAAGAGTTCTAGGAAGCGCTAGGCCGAACGTCGGTTGGGTGCTTCGGCGGACAACATCGTCTTCGCCATCTGGCCGTAGAGCTCGGTCCAGGCGGCTCTCGTCTGTGTGGTGAAGTCGGCCCCCAGCGACGTCTCCAGGGTCCAGAGCAGGGCGCTGCCGACAGCCTCGTAATGCTCCGGCTGGACGCCATAGTTGCGATGGCGCTCGCCCAGTCGCGCGAGCAGGACATTGAGGCCGCCGGGGTCGTTGAGCATGGCGAGCGCGACCGTCAGCGTTTCCATCAGCTTGGCCGCTTGGGCCTGGATATCATCCCTCTTGAAGAGCGCCCGCGCGCTGGGCGTCGTGGTGAACAACCGCTCATAGAACAGGCATGCCGTCTCGATCTTGCGCCGATGCAGCTGCGCAAAGCTCGACCGGACTAGCGCGATATCCTGCGGCGTCACGACCTTCTCCCCTTCAGCATTGAAGCATAAGGGATCGTTCCGGAGATTCTCCGCCAATTCACGTGGAAGTGCAACCCAGAGTTAGCGGATTCTTGCGAATAAGAAGCAGTTAACTCTACGAGGCTCGCGCGCTGGCGCCCTTGGTCAGGCCGAGGCGCTCTCGGGCGAACCAGCGCGCGAGCATCAGCACCGCGACGATCGCGAGGCCGGTCGCAAGGCCGATCCAGATACCGACGCCGGCGAGTGGCGTGAGGAAGCCGAGCGCGGCCGAGAGCGGCAAGCCGATTCCCCAATAGCCGAGGCCGGCAAAGAACATGGGCACGCGCGTGTCGCGCAGGCCGCGCAGGATCGAGACGCCGACCACCTGCACGCCATCGACGATCTGGAAGATCGCCGCATAGAACAGGAACAGCATGGCGAGCTGCGCCACCTCGGCAGCGCGCGGCTTGCCGGCGTCGAGGAACGGCACGACCAGCCAATGCGGGATCAGCAGCATCAGCAGGGCGGTGAAGCACATGAAGGCGGTGGCGAGCACGAGCGCCGTCGCACCGGCCCGGGCGATGCCCTCGCGGTCGCCGGCGCCGAAGGCGCGCCCGACCCGGACGGTTCCGGCCTGGCCGATGCCCATCGGCACCATGAAGCACAGCGAGGCGATCTGGATCGCGATCGCATGGGCGGCGAGCGAAGTCGGGCCGAGCAGTCCCATCAGGAAGGCGGCGCCGTTGAAGATCCACACCTCGAAACCGACCGTGGTGCCGATCGGCAGGCCCATCCGCCAGAAGGCGCGGTAGCGGCTCCAATCCGGCCGCCAGAACCGGCCGAACAGATGGTAGCGCCGGAAGCGCCGGTCGAGCGAGACCACCATGGCGAGGCCGGCGAACATCAGGGTCGAGGCCAGCGTCGTCGCCATCCCCGAGCCGGGCAGGCCGAGCGCTGGGAAGCCGAGCCGCCCGAACATCAGCACCCAATTGGCGAAGGCGTTGAAGGCGACCGCGAAGAGCACGGTCACGAAGACCCAGAACGGCCGCTGCAGTGCCGCCAGGAAACCACGCAGGACGAGATAGCAATAGAAGGGCAGGAGACCCCATTGCAGCGTGTGCAGATAGGAGGCCGCGGCTGCAGCCAGCGCTGGATTCTGGCCCATCGCCCTAAGGATCGTCTCGGCCTGCCAAAGGCAGAGCCACATCGGCCCGGCCATGGTCGCCGCCACCCAGAATCCCTGGCGCACGGTGCGGCGGACATCGCGAACCGAATGCCGGTTGCGCCCGAGCTCGATCGCGACCATCGGCGCGACGGCCGCCATTACGCCGATGCCGAAGATCAGGAAGGCCATGTAGAGATTGGAGGCGAGCGCGCCGGCCGCCAGCGCATCCGGGCCGAGATGGCCCATCATAACGACGTCGGTCGCCGTCATCGCCGTCTGCGCGACATTGGTCAGCACCATCGGCCAGCTCAGCGCCAGCATGGCCTTGACCTCGGTGAGCCAGGGGCTCGCCGAGCGGTAGGGAAGGGCGATCTGCGACATCGCTGCCTTTTATCTGGGCAGATTGCTCATTCACAGTCCTTGTCGCGCCGGGGCGAGCCGCGTTCTGCGCGGGGCGCGCTGCCGGTCCGCGCCGCAGCGCTGGTTCTGCCTCTTGCGCGTGCGGCCCGGTTCCTGCCTGCTGCACATCCGGGCCAAATCATGCCTGCCTGCGGAGAGCCGACGAGATGAGCACCAACCTGCGGATCGATGGGGAGCGCCTGGTGTCGCGACTGGCGGCCCTGTCGAAGATCGGCGCGACGCCGGAGGGCGGCTGCCGGCGGCTGGCACTGACAGACGAGGACAAGCAGGGGCGCGACTGGCTGGTCGGCGAGCTGAAGGCGCTCGGCCTCGACGTCCGCGTCGATGCGATCGGCAATATCGTCGGCATCCTCAAGGGCCAGGAAGACGGGCCGGCGGTGATCATGGGCTCGCATATCGACACGGTCGGTACCGGCGGACGCTTCGACGGCGCGCTCGGCGTGATCGGCGGCGTCGAGGTGCTGGCGGCGCTGCGTGATGCTGGGCTGACTCCGAAGCGCGACATGGCGGTGATCGCTTTCACCAATGAGGAGGGCGCGCGTTTCCATCCCGACATGCTCGGCTCCTATGTCTGGGCTGGCGGGATGAGCGTCGACGCTGCCCACGCCGAACTCGATGCCGATGGCGCCGTGCTCGGGACCGAATTGAAGCGCATCGGCTATCACGGCGCGGAGCAGCCTGGCTTCCTGCCGGCGCACACCTATCTCGAACTGCATATCGAGCAGGGGCCGGTGCTGGAGAGCGAGGGTGGCGGGCTGGGAGCCGTCATCGGCATCCAGGCGATCTGCTGGCTCGAGCTGACCCTGACCGGACGGCCGAGCCATGCCGGCACCACGCCGATGCGCTATCGCAAGGATCCCGGCCTCGCCGCCGCGCGGATCAACATCTTCGCCAACGAGCTGACCAAGACGATCCCGGGCCAGCTCGCCAATTCCGGTGTGATCCGCACCCGGCCCGGCAACGTCAATGTCGTGCCGGAAACCGTGGTGATGACGCTCGACCTGCGCAACCCGCTCGATGCGCCCTTGGCTGAGGCCGAGGCGGCGGTGCGGAAATTCTGTGCCGAACTGTCGGCACGCGACGACATCGCGATCAGCTTCCGCGATCTTGCCCGCTTCCCGGCGACGCCGTTCGCTGAGGAATTGATCGCTAGCGTCGAGGCGAGCGCCGCGGAGTTCGGCCTGCCGATCCGCCGGATGATCTCGGGCGCAGGCCACGACGCGCAGATGATGTCGCGCCTCTGCCCGACGGCGATGGTCTTTATCCCCTCGATCGGCGGACTCTCGCACAATCCGGCCGAGCTCAGCAGCGACGACGACATGGTCGCCGGTGCCAATGTCCTGCTCAGCGCCGCCTGGCGCGCTGCCAACGCCTGACGGGGATCTTGTCGATGAGTGCTATCGCTTCGTTGTCCGCCGCCGAACTCGGCGAACTCTACGCCGCACGCGAACTCTCCCCGGTCGAGGTCGCCAGGGATGCGCTCGCCCGCATCGAGCGTTTCGAGCCGGAGGTGAATGCCTTCGTCGTCCGTGACGAGCCCGTGACGCTCGCCATGGCTCAGGCTTCCGAGGCACGCTGGCTGAAAGGCGAGGCGCTCGGTCCGCTCGACGGCGTGCCGGTGACGATCAAGGACAATCTCGGTGTTGCCGGCTGGCCGATGCGGCGCGGCTCGGCAGTCGCCTCCGACGCCCCGTATCAGCAGGACGCGCCGGCGACGGCGCGGCTGCGCGAGGCCGGCTGCGTCTTCCTCGGCAAGACGACCATGCCGGAATATGGCTGGAAGGGCGTCGGCGATTCGCCCTTCTCCGGCATCACCCGCAACCCCTGGGATGTCTTGACCGGCCCGGGCGGCTCTTCGTCGGGAGCAGCTGTCGCCGCCGCGCTCAATCTCGGCTGCATCCATCTCGGTACCGATGGCGCCGGCTCGGTGCGTATCCCTGCCGCCTTCTGCGGCGTCTTCGGCCTGAAGCCAACCTATGGCCGCGTGCCGGCCTGGCCCGCCTCGGTGATGGGGTTCCTCGCCCATCTCGGTCCGCTGACCCGCACCGTGCGCGATTCTGCCCTCGCCATGAACGCGATCGGCCGTCCCGATGCACGTGACATGACCGCTTTCAAGGACATGCCGCCCGATTTCACGGCAGAGTTGGACCGTGGCGTGCGCGGCCTTCGTATCGCCTGGTCGCCGCGTCTCGGCGGCGACGCCCTGGTCGATCCGGAGATCGCGGCTCTGACGCACGCGGCGGCACTGGCGTTCCGCGAGCTTGGCGCGACGGTGGAGGAGGTCGATCCCGGCTTCGACGACCCGATCGCGACGCTGATGACACTCTGGTCCGCTGGTGCGGCCTTGGGCTTGCGCAGCATAGATGCGGCGGGGCGTGCCCAGATGGACCCCGGCCTGGTTGCCGTTGCCGAGATGGGCGAGCGGATCGACAGCGCGGCCTATGTCGATGCCCTGCTGTATCAACGCAACGCGCTCGCCTACCAGATGGCGCAATTCCATGAGCGCTTCGATCTCCTGCTGACGCCGACGCTGCCGCTGCCGGCCTTCGCCGTCGGCCGCAACACGCCAGCGCACGGCGGCTATGGCGAAGACTGGACGCGCTGGACGCCTCTGACCTACCCGTTCAACATCACCCAGCAGCCGGCCGCCGCCGTGCCGTGCGGACTGACGTCGACCGGATTGCCGGCGAGCCTTCAGATCGTCGGCGCCTTCGGCAACGATCAGCTCGTGATGCAGGCGGCCGCGGCCTTCGAGGCGGCAAGGCCCTTCGCTCGCGTCCACGCGCCGATCAAATCGATTTAGGCGGATCAGCGCAATTTTCTGCGCCAGCCCGGCGGCTTCGCGTGTCATTTGCTTGCAAACGATGTCGCGAGCCGCAAACCGGTTCCGTCTGGCACGAACCCTGCAGGGTCAATTCTTGTCGTAGCGACCCGTCAAGCGTGTTGTCAGGTGCGGATTTTTCTGCCCACACTCTAGGCAAGGTCGCCCGATCAGAGGCCGCCGCCGCTTCAGGGGAGAGTACAAGATGGACCGCAGGAATTTTCTGAAGACCGCCGCCGGGACCGGCGTTCTGGCAGCAACCGGCGGTCTCGCCATGCCGGCGCTCTCGCAAGGCGCTGCCGCCAAGACGCTGCGCTTCGTGCCGCAGGCCAATCTCGCCAATTTCGACCCGATCTGGGGAACGCAATACGTCGTCCGCAATGCCGCAGCATTGGTCTGGGACACGCTCTACGGCATCGATTCGAAGTTCCAGCCGCAGCGCCAGATGGTCGAGGGCGAGGAGGTCTCCGCCGACGGGTTGACCTGGACCTTCAAGCTGCGCTCCGGCCTCAAATTCCATGACGGCACGCCGGTGCTCGCCAAGGACGTGGTGCAGAGCCTGAAGCGCTGGCAGGCCCGCGATCCGATGGGCCTGATGATCAAGGCGATCGAGAACGATCTCTCGGCGGTCGACGATCGCAGCTGGACATGGAAGCTCAAGCAGCCCTTCCCGAAGATGCTGCTGGCGCTCGCCAAGAACAACGCGCCGTGCTCCTTCATCATGCCCGAGCGTATCGCCAAGACCGATCCGTTCACGCAGATCACCGAATATGTCGGCTCCGGGCCGATGAAGTTCGCCCGCAACGAATGGGTGCCGGGCGCCAAGGCCGTCTTCGAGAAGTTCGCCGACTACGTGCCGCGCTCCGAGAAGGCCGACTGGCTCGCCGGCGGCAAGAACATCCTGGTCGACCGCGTCGAATGGGTGATCATCCCCGATGCCGCGACCGCAGCGGCCGCTCTGCAGAGCGGCGAGGTCGACTGGTGGGAAACCCCGCTCTCGGACCTTGTGCCGGTCCTAAAGGCTCACAAGGACATCAATGTCGATATCGGCGATCCGCTCGGCAATATCGGCGCCTTCCGCATGAACCACCTGCACCCGCCCTTCAACAATCTGAAGGTGCGCCAGGCGGTGCTGACGGCAATGAACCAGGAAGACTTCATGCGCTCGATCGTCGGCGACGACGACAAGCTCTGGAAGCCGCTGCCCGGGTTCTTCACCCCCGGCACGCCGCTCTATACCGAAGCCGGCGGCGACATGCTGAAGATGAAGAACGTCGCGGCCGCCAAGAAGCTCATCGCCGAGTCCGGCTATAATGGCGAGCCGGTGGTCTGCGTGGTGGCGCAGGACATGTCTGCGACAAAGTCGATGGGCGACGTCACCGCCGAGCTGCTCAAGAGCATCGGCCTGAAGGTCGATTTCGTCGCCACCGACTGGGGCACGGTCGGCGCGCGCCGCGCCCAGAAGACCCCGCCGGGCCAGGGCGGCTGGAGCATGTTCCACACCTGGCATGCCGGCGCGGACTGCATCAACCCGTCCTCCTACACCGCGATCCGCGCCAATGGCGACAAGGCGTGGTTCGGCTGGCCGGACGTGCCGGCGGTCGAGGCCGAGGTCACTAACTGGTTCAACGCCAAGGATCAGGCCGAGGAGAAGGCGGCGATGGACCGGCTCAACAAGGCGGCCGTCGAGAACGTCGTCTATGCACCGACTGGCTTCTATCTCGGCTACCAGGCCTGGCGGAAGAACGTCACCGGTGTGACCAGCGGCCCGCTACCCTTCTTCTGGAACGTGGCGAAGGGCTAAAGCCGAGCAGGCCTGTGTCCCGGCTTGTCGGGGCCAGGCCCAGATCACGCCCGCCAGGCCGATCAGGATCGTGATCCTGATCGGCCCGGCGCCAGCAGCGGCAACTCAGGGTTTCGATGCTCGCATTCATCGTCAGACGCATTATCACGACGATCCCCGTCATGGCTTTCGTGGCGCTGTTCGTCTTCTCTCTGCTGTATATAGCACCGGGTGATCCGGCGGCCGTGATCGCCGGTGACCAGGCCTCGCCGGCCGATGTCGAGCGCATCCGCCAAAGCCTGGGCCTCGACCGGCCTTATCTCGTCCGCTTCGGCGAATGGTTCTTCCGGGTGCTGCAAGGCGATCTCGGGACCTCGATCTTCACGTCGCTGCCGGTGACGCAATTGATCGCCCAGCGCATTGAGCCGACCCTGTCGCTGATGGTGCTGACGCTGATTCTGGCGGTTTCGATCGCCGTGCCGCTCGGTGTCATCGCGGCCTGGAAGGCGGGCACCTGGGTCGATCGCGCCGTGGTCGGCTTCGCGGTCTTCGGCTTCTCGGTGCCGGTCTTCGTGATCGGCTATCTGCTCGCCTATGTCTTCGCGCTCAAGCTCGATTGGGTGCCGGTCCAGGGCTACACGCCGATCGCGCAGGGCATCTGGCCCTGGTTCAAGAACCTGATCCTGCCGTCGATCACGCTGGGGACGGTCTATATCGCGCTGATCGCGCGCATCACCCGCGCGACCATGCTCGAGGTGCTTCAGCAGGACTATGTCCGCACCGCCCAGGCCAAGGGCGTCAGCAACCGCGACGTGCTCTTCCTGCATTCGCTGAAGAACGCAGCGGTGCCGGTCGTCACCATCATCGGCATCGGCGTCGCGCTGCTGATCGGTGGCGCCGTCGTCACCGAGAGCGTCTTCGCCATTCCGGGTCTCGGTCGGCTGACGCTCGATGCGATCCTGCGCCGCGACTATCCGGTCATCCAGGGCGTCGTTCTGATCTTCTCCTTCGTCTACGTGCTGGTGAACCTGGCCGTCGACCTGATCTATACCCTCGTCGACCCGAGGATACGCTATTGACCGCTCCAGCTGCACCACTGCCCCTGGCGGATGAAATCGGCGCGGCCGCCAAGCCGCCCCGGCGCTCCTATCTGCGCAAGCACCCGTCGGTCGCCATCGGCGGCTTCCTCCTGCTGCTGATGATCTTCATCGCGGTCTTCGCGCCCTTGCTCTTTACGGTCGATCCGACGGCGATCGCCACCTCCAGGCGCACGCGCGTGCCGTCCGAGCTGTACTGGTTCGGCACCGACATGCTCGGCCGCGACATCTATTCGCGCGTCGTCTACGGCGCGCGCGTCTCGCTGATCGTGGGCTTCTCGGTCGCGATCCTGTCTTCGGTCATCGGCTTGGCGATCGGGCTCTTTTCCGGTTTCGTGCGCTGGGCTGACGGCATCGTCATGCGGGTCATCGACGGCATGATGTCGATCCCGCCAATCCTGCTCGCCATCGCCTTGATGGCGCTGACGCGTGGTTCGGTTGGCAACGTCATCCTCGCCATCACCGTCGCCGAGATCCCGCGTGTCGCCCGCCTGGTGCGCAGCGTCGTCCTGTCGCTGCGCGAGCAGCCCTATGTCGAGGCGGCGATCTCGAACGGCGCCCGCGTGCCGCGCATCATCATCAAGCACATCCTGCCCAACACGATCGCGCCGATGACGGTGCAGGCGACCTATATCTGCGCCAGCGCCATGATCATCGAGGCGATCCTGTCCTTCATCGGCGCGGGCGTGCCGCCTGCGACCCCGTCCTGGGGCAACATCATGGCCGAGGGCAGGGCGCTCTGGCAGGTCAGGCCGCACATCGTCTTCTTCCCGGCGCTGTTCCTGTCGATCACCGTGCTTGCCGTGAACCTGCTCGGCGACGGCCTGCGCGACTCGCTCGATCCCAGGCTGGCCAAGAGCATCTGAGGGCGGTTCGGCGTCATGTCATGCCACGGACGGGCGAACCCCTCCCCCTTGTGGGGAGGGGCAGGGGTGGGGGGCGCAAAGCCGGAGCGATCGGCAGACACTCATCGCGCTGCAGTTCCTGCCAGCCCTTTTCTCCTGCCGGTCACCAAGTGGTACCACCCCCATCCCCAACCCTTCCCCACAAGGGGGAAGGGGGGAGCCCGGGCGATCAGCCTTGAGCAAAGAGACTGTGATGTCGGCCGAGGGTTAGGCGCGAAGGTCGACCACCACGTCTCCGGACACCGCATCGGTCACGCCGAGAGTGCCGCCGAGATCCTCGAGCGTGTCGCGGAAGCTGCCCAGCGTCGCGATCATCTGGTCGCGAGCGCCCTTCAGCGTGGCCAGGTCGGCCCATTCGCCGATCAGGCAATAGGAATGGTCGCCGGTCTTGATGATGTGGCCCCTTGCGAGGCCGGGCCAGTTGGCCTTGCCCCCGCGATGGGCGTCGAGGAATTCCGCCTCGCGTCCGGGCTTGATGCGAAAGCGGACGACGTTGAACGTGGTCATGGCATTGGTCCGAAGCGCGATGCTGCCTCGGCAGCCGCGGCCGGCGGTTCCGGACCGAGCCCAGAGGGAACATCCGACGCTATTGCCGTAACGGCAACTGCGCAATGGCGCACAGGGATAACGCCGCACATCTGCAGCGGCAGCCCTCGCTAACAATCAAGCACAGCAGGAGCCTTTGCCATGCCTCGCATTCTGACCGTCGGCGCTGCCCAACTCGGGCCGATCCAGCGCGAGGAGAGCCGCAGGCAGGCGGTTGCGCGCCTGATCGAGCTGATGCGCCAGGCGAAATCGAATGGCTGCGATCTCGTCGTCTATCCGGAGGCGGCGCTCACCGCCTTCTTTCCGCATTGGTGGATGGAGGACGAGGCGGAGATCGACGGCTATTTCGAAAGCGCCATGCCCTCGAACGAGACCGCGCCGCTCTTCGCTGAAGCCGAGCGGCTCGGGATCGGCTTCCATCTCGGCTATACCGAGCTCGCCCATGAGGACGGCCGCAAGCGCCGCTTCAACACCGCGATCCTGGTCGACAAATCAGGCCAGATCGTCGGCAAGTATCGCAAGATTCATCTACCCGGCCATCCCGAACACCGCCCGGGCGCTCCCTTCCAGAATCTCGAGAAGCGCTATTTCGAGACCGGCAATCTCGGCTGGCCGGTCTGGGAGACGATGGGCGGCCGGCTCGGCATGATGATCTGCAACGACCGGCGCTGGCCGGAGAGCTATCGCGTCATGGGCCTGCAGGGCGTCGAGATGGTCCTGCTCGGCTACAATACGCCCAAACACAACCCGCCGGCGCCCGATCATGACCGGCTCGGCAATTTCCACAACCAGCTCGTCATGCAGGCCGGTGCCTATCAGAACGCGACCTGGGTCGTCGGCGTCGCCAAGGCCGGGCTGGAAGCCGGCGTCGACCAGATCGGCGGCTCCTGCATCATCGCCCCGACCGGCGAAGTGGTGGCCCAGGCGGTGACCGAGGACGATGAGCTCGTCGTCGCCCGCTGCGATCTCGACCTCGGCAACAGCTACCGGAACTCGACCTTCAACTTCGCCAAACACCGCGAGCCTCAAGCCTACGGCATGATCGTCGAGCGCAAGGGTGCGGTGGTGGCGTGAGCGCTGTTGGCGCATGCGTCGCATTCGCCGGGCGCGGTCGAGAACCGGCTCTGATCAGGCCAAGGGCTCCCCGATGCCGCGTTCGTTCGTTGAACAGAGAGATGCGGCGCCTCGACAGGAGTGATGCTGTGTCTCCCGATCCCCTGAACAAGGATTGCTTCTTCCCGCCGAAGCTCGCCCAGCACGACGCGACCGCACGCGGGATCGCGGGCGGTCCGCAGAATGGCGGCATGTCGCATGTCCAGCGCATCCATCTCAGCGTCGGGCAGTACTATTTCCGCTTCTGCGACTCGGCCCGCTTCGCTGCCGACCCGATGCGCGCCGCGGCGGGCCCCTGGTGGGCCGAGTACGAAGTCTTTCTCAAGGTGAAGCAGGCGGCGCGGCGCCAGGGCACGATCCTGCGCTACGCCAACATGGCGGGCTCGTCGCGGCTCGCCTATGCCGCCAAGCTCTATTTCGCCATTCCCTATGAATGGGGCGATTGCGGTTCGCTGGTCATCGCCAGGCTCGATGATCGCCTCGACGCCTTCAAGGGGCGCGGCCTGCCCGCTTATCTCGGCGCAGCCGATCCGCGCGATGGCGGCGCGAAATACATTCCCATGCAGGACCCGACCATCTCGCAGCTCTATATTCCTGAGCTGCATAACCACTTCGCCAAAGCCTTCTCTATTATCCAGAAGGGCGCTACGGCCAGCTTCGCCTGAACGCGAAGCGTCCGCCCGCCCGGTTTCCCCAAGGAGCTGTCATGACTCACGATCTCATCCTGAAGGGCGCGCGGGTGATCGACCCGTCGCAGAAGCATGACGGCGTCATCGACGTCGCCTTCACTGACGGGAAGGTTTCGGGCTTCGGCAAGGACCTGAAGGGGGCCAAGGAGATCCGCGACGTCTCCGGCTACATCGTCACGCCCGGGCTGATCGACCTGCACACCCATGTCTACTGGGGCGGCACTTCGCTTGGCATCGACGCCGATGAGTTCTGCCGTACCTCGGGCGTCACCACCTCGGTCGACACCGGCTCGGCCGGCCCCGGCAACTGGCCGGGCTTCCGCAAGCACGTGATCGAGAAGAGCCAGGCCCGCATCCTCGCCTATCTCCATGTCTCGCATGCTGGCATCTACGGTTTCGACCACCGTGTCATGGTCGGCGAGAGCGGCGATCTCAGGTTGATGAACCCGATCGATTGCGTCGAGGTCGCCGACAAGAACCGCGACCTGATCGTCGGCATCAAGGTCCGCGTCGGCCTGCACGCCTCGGGGACGTCGGGCACCGTGCCGCTGAATATCGCGCTGCAGGTCGCCAACGAGGTCGGCATGCCGCTGATGTGCCATATCGACCATCCGCCGCCGTCCTATGAGGAAGTCATCGGCATGCTCAGGCCGGGCGACGTGCTGACCCACGCCTTCCGCCCGTTCCCGAATGCGCCGGCGACCGCGCAGGGCACGGTGAAGCCCGAGGTGGTCGCTGCCCGCAAGCGCGGCGTGATCTTCGACATCGGCCACGGCAAGGGCTCGTTCTCGTTCAAGACGACGCGCGCCATGCTCGCCAACGGCTTCGAGCCCGACGTAATCTCGTCCGACGTGCACAAGCTCTGCATCGACGGCCCGGCCTATGACCAGGTCACCACCATGTCGAAGTTCCTCTGCATGGGCATGAGCCTGAACAATGTCGTCGCCGCCTCGACCGTGAACGCTGCCACGGCGCTGAAGCGGATGGAATACGGCTCGCTCAAGGTCGGCTCGCTCGGCGACGCGACCGTGCTCACCGTCAAGGAAGGCAAGTTCGACTATGTCGACGTCGTCGGCGAGCACCTGATCGGCGATCGCAAGATCGTCTCCGAAGGCGTGGTGCTGAAGGGCGCCTGGTGGCACCCCAAGCGCAGCAACAAGTTCAGGAAGGTCGAGGCGGCGTAGGACACAGGCGCCATTCTCGGGCGAAGCGAAGCGCAGACCCGAGAATCTCGGGGCGAGAGGGCGCCAAATTGGAGCCTCTTTCGGCCTGAGATGCTCGGGTCAAGCCCGAGCATGACGTGCAGTCGCTCCCATGATGACACCATCACCCTCCTGGCGCGCCATGGCCGCTGCCGACCTGCCAGTCGTCATGGCGGTCGCAGCTGTGGTGCATCCGAATTATCCAGAGGGCGAGGCGGTTTTCGCCGAGCGCCTTGCCCTTCACCCAGCCGGCTGTCTCGTGCTGGAAAGCGGAGAGGGCATCGGCGGCTATGTGCTGAGCCATCCCTGGCGGCTCGGTCAGGCACCGACACTCGACAGCCTGCTCGGCGCATTGCCACCGGATGCCGACGCCTATTACATCCACGATCTCGCTCTGCTGCCGGGCGCGCGTGGCGGTGGTGCTGCCTCTACCTGCGTCGACAGATTGGCGGCGCACGCCCGCGCCTCCGGCTTTGCCCGGATGGCCCTTGTCGCCGTCGGCAACTCGGCCGGCTTCTGGCGTCGCCAGGGCTTTCGCGAGGCGCATGACGAAGCCCTTGCCCGTAAGCTTGCGAGCTATGACGATGCGGCCCGCTATCTGGTCCGCGATTTGAAAGACGATGGGAGAAACGCATGAGTGCCGATGACAAGCTCAGGGAATTGGGGCTGACCCTGCCCGACGTCCCGACCCCGGTCGCGACCTATGTCAGCTTCAAGCGTGTCGGCGAGTTCATCTATCTCTCCGGTCAGGGCCCCAAGCGCGCCGACGGCACCTATCCGACCGGCAAGGTCGGCGCCGGCGTCTCGATCGAGGAAGCCTATGAGCACGCCAAGCAGACCGGCCTCGGCCTGCTCGCGGCCATGAAGAAGGCGGCCGGATCGCTCGATAAGATCGAGGTGGTGAAGCTGCTCGGCATGGTCAATGCGGCGCCGGACTTTTCCCAGCACCCCAAGGTCATCAATGGCTGCTCGGACTTGTTCGTCGCCGTGCTCGGCGACAATGGCCGCCATGCCCGCTCCGCCGTCGGCATGGGCTCGCTGCCCAACAACATGACCGTCGAGATCGAAGTCATCGTGCGGGTGCTGCCGTGACGACTGCGCTCGCTGAAGAGATCGCCCGCGTCTACGGCACGCCGGCCGTCGTCATCGACCTCGACAAGGTCGAGGCGAACATCGCCAGGCTCCAGGCCGCCTGCGACGCCGCTGGCGTCGCCAACCGCCCGCACATCAAGACCCACAAATCGCCCGAGCTGGCGCGGCTCCAGGTCGCTGCCGGCGCACGTGGCATCACCTGCCAGAAGCTCGGCGAGGCCGAGGTCATGGCCGATGGCGGCATCGACGACATCCTGATCAGTTACAACATTCTGGGCGAGGAAAAGCTGGGACGTCTCGGTGCCTTGCAGCGCCGCGTCCGGATGATCGTCGCGGCCGACAACCCCGTCACGATTGCCGGCCTGCCCAAGGCGGCCGAGATCGCCGGGCGCAATCTCGAGGTCGTGGTCGAGTGCGACACCGGCCGCAAGCGCGCCGGCGTCGAGACCCCGGGCGAGGCGGTCGAGCTCGCCAGGCAGATCGCCGCGTCCAAGGGCCTGACCTTCGCCGGCTTCCTGATGTATCCGCCGGAGTCCGGCTGGCCGGCGACGCAGGACTTTCTCGACACCGCCAATGCCGGCCTGCGCGAAGCCGGTCTCGAAGCGGGCATCATCTCGACCGGCGGCTCGCCCAACATCCCGAACATCGGCAAGCTCAAGGGCTCGACCGAGCATCGCTCCGGTACCTCGATCTTCAACGACCGCATGCAGATCGCGGTCGGGGTGGCGGAATTGGAGGACTGCGCGCTGACGGTCTACGCGACCGTGGTCAGCCGGGCCGGAGCGGAGCGCGGCATCCTCGATTCAGGCTCGAAGACGCTGACCAGCGACAAGGGCAATCTCGACGGGCACGGCTACATCCTCGAATACCCGCTGGCCCGGATCGCTCAGTTCGCCGAAGAGCACGGCTTCCTCGACCTCTCCGGCAGCAATGAGCGGCCCAATGTCGGCGAGGTCGTGCGGGTGGTGCCGAACCATGTCTGCGTCGTCGTCAACATGGTCGACCGGCTGGTGACCGTGCGCGGCGACAAGCTCATCGGCGAGCTGCCGGTGGCGGCGAGGGGCAAGCTGACCTGAGAAGGTAGGCGAAACGGTTTTGAAGAGCGCGGGGAACCCTCTCCTGGAAGGAGAGGGCAGGGTGAGGTGTAGGCCCTGTGGCCAGTTGAGCGAGCGCTCACCGCGCGGTCGGGTTCAAGCCAACGTTTCCACTCCGAACACCTCACCCCTACCCCTCTCCTTCCAGGAGAGGGGATCCCGCGTACGTATTGTCTGCCGTCGCCTGCATTTGACACGCAGCGCTGCCTACCCCTTCGCGCGCTCCTCCAGGAATTCGACCAGGTCCTGCCGGACCAGTTCGATATGGTCGACGAGCAGGCGGCACGCCTCCTTCAACGCCCCCGCCCGGCAGAGCCGGATCAGCTCGTTGTGCTCGGTCTGCGCGCGCTCGATCGAGGAACTGCGCTGCAATTGCAGGCGGGTATACCGATCGCTGGTCTGCAGAAGCCCTGCGACGATCGAAAGTGTGCGCGGCTGCGTCGCCCGCGCATAGAGCGCCAGGTGGAAGTCGGCGTTGAGCACGCCCCAGCGGCTGATGTCGCCGGCGATCATCGCCTCCTCAAATGCGGCCTCCATCCCGGCGACGGCGGCGAAATCCTCCGCCGTCAGCGCCGGCACCGAACTCGCCAGCAAGCGCGGCTCCAGCAGCTTCCGCAATTCGAAGACGTCGTTGATCTCGTCCAGCGACAACCCCGAGACGATCGCGCCCTTGTGCGGCACGATCCGCACGAACCCCTCCGCCTCCAGCTGGAACAGCGCCTCGCGCACCGGGATGCGGCTGACCTCATAGGCCTGCGCCAGCGCGTCCTGCCGCAATTGCGAGCCGGCCGGATAGCTGCCGGCGAGGATCTCCTGGCGCAGGCGATCGACGATCGCCGAGGAGAGAGTGCGGTGCTTCAGGGGAGAGGACATCGGCCGACTCTAGCTGATCGCGTTGAGGAAAACCATTGACACGTAGATTTTATACAATCTACAAAGCGCCAAGGGGAAGACAAGAATGAGCAACGAAGCTGTCGCGGCGCGTAGCCGCTCCATGGTCGTGCCACTGGCGATCGTCGCAGTCTCCGGGCGCCTGCTCCGGGTCGAGCATCGCGCCATCCAGGCGCTGATGTTCCTGCTCGCCGCGCTGATCCTGCTCAACGTGATCACGCGCTATAGCGGCTACCCGATCTACTGGATCGACGAATCCGCAGTCTACAGCGTGGTCTGGCTGACCTTCATCGGCGCCTCAGCGATGACGCGCATGCGGCTCGATTTTGCGGTGACGATGTTGACCGAGCGCTTCTCTGAGCGCGGCGCTGCGATCTTCCGGGTCATCGCCACGCTTGGCGTCATTTTGTTCGGCACCGCGCTCGGCGTGATGTGCTGGCTCTGGCTCGATCCGGTCGGCATCGCGCAGGCGGGCTTCGATGCCAGGGAATATGCCGGCCAGTCCTTCAACTTCATCTACACCGAGCGCACCCAGACACTGAACTGGCCGACCTGGGTGATCTACCTGATCATGCCGCTCTTCGCGGTGTCGATGACGCTGCACGCCCTCGCCAACTTGTTCGAGGATCTCGGTCTCGTCGCCAGGCAGGAGCTGCCGGGCTTTGCCGCCAATGCCGACGGGGTGGTGAACTGATGGCAATCACGGTTGGAGCCTTTTTCGGCATCATGCTGGCCGGCGTGCCGATCGCGCTGTGCCTGTGCCTCGGCGCGCTGATCTACATGGCGGCGACCGGCAATATGCAGCTCCTGCCGAACTACCCGCTGCAGATGTTCGGCGGCGTCGACAGCTACGGGCTGATCGCCATCCCGCTCTTCATTCTGATCGGCGAGATCATGAATGGCGGCGGCATCACCCGCCGCATCGTCGACCTCGCCATGGCCTTCGTCGGCTCGCTCAAGGGCGGGCTGGCCTATGTCAACATCCTCGCCAACATGTTCGTCGCCTCGATCCTCGGCTCGGCCACGGCCCAGGTCGCGATCATGGCGCAGGTCATGGTCCCGGAGATGGAGCGCAAGGGCTACGACAAGGACTTCGCCGCGGGCCTCACCGCCTATGGCGGCATGCTCGGGCCGATCATTCCGCCCTCGGTGATGTTCGTCGTCTATGCCGTGCTGGCCCAGGTCTCGGTCAGCGACATGCTGCTCTCCGGTATCGTGCCGGGCGTGCTCCTGACCATCCTGTTCTTCCTGATCATCGCCGCCATGGGCTTCGTCTACAATTACCCGGCGGGCGACAAGCTCTCTTTGCGCGAGCGGGCCAGGATCGTGCTCAAGTCGGCGCCGACGCTGCTGATCCCGATCGTCATCGTCGGCTCGATCCTCGGCGGCTTCGCCAATGCGACGGAAGCTGCAGCGGTCGGCTCGGTCGCGGCGCTGCTGATAGGCCGCTACTGGACCAGGGAACTCAAGTTCGGGCAGATGCCGCAGATGATGCTGCGCGCCGGCGTCTATTCGGCGATCGTGCTCTTCCTGGTCGCGGCTGCCGCCGTGTTCTCCTGGGTGCTGGTCTACGGCAAGGTCCCGCAGAGCGTTGCCGCCTCGATCCAGGCGATCGCCAAGGATCCGGTGACCTTCATGCTGCTGGTCAACGTCATCCTGCTGGTCATCGGCACGGTGATCGACGGCATTCCCGGTCTGATCATGACCGTGCCGATCCTGCTGCCGATCGCGACCGAGGTCTACAGCATCGACCCCCGCCATTTCGGCGTCGTCGTGGTGATCAACCTCGTGCTCGGCCTGCTCTCGCCGCCGGTCGGCCTGTGCTTCTTCGTCGCTGCCGCGGTGACGGGAGCCAAGCCGGGCAAGATGTTCCTGGTGACGCTGCCCTTCTTCATCGTCTCCTGCGTCCTCCTGGTCCTGCTCTCGATCTATCCATGGCTGTCGTTGGCCCTGGTGAAGTGAACCCGTCTGCCAACCGATAAGGGGAGTACCGTCATGACCATTTCACGCCGTCACCTCATTGCCGCTGCCGCGACGCTGCCGATCGCCAAGCCGGCGCTGTTGCTCGCCCAGAGCAAGGATCTGCGCCTCGGCATCCTGACCCCGAACGGCCATCCCTGGAACGTCGCGGCCGTCAAGGTCGGCGAGCGCCTGAAGGCCGAGACCAATGGCCGGCTGAACCTGACCGTCTTCCACTCTGGCCAGCTCGGCAACGAGGCGGCGATGCTGCAGCAGATGCAGTCCGGTGCGCTCGACATGGGCTGGATCATGGCCGCCGAGCTCGGCTCGCGTGTGCCGGCGATCGGCGCGATCACTGCGCCTTACATCGTCGACTCGACCGCCAAGATCGCCAAGCTGGTGCGCGATCCCGTCGCGATGAAGCTGTTCGACGTGCTGCCGCGCGAGACCGGCTGCGTTGGCCTCGCCTGGGGCATCACCGGCATGCGCGCCGTCTTCGCCGCCAAGGAGATCGACGGCGTCGCCGGTATCAAGGGCATGAAGCTGCGCATCAACCCGACGCCGGTCTATCGCGACTTCTACCAGCTGCTCGGCGCCGCCCCGACCCCGATCCCGACGCCGCAGGTCTTCGACGCCATGACCAACGGCCAGGTCGACGGGCTCGAAGCCGACCTCGAATTCTCCTGGAACCAGCGCTTCGACAAGGTCTCGAAGACCATCCTGCAGATGAATGCGATCTTCATGCCGGTGATCGCGCTCGCCTCGGGCCGCGTCTGGCAGGGCATGCCGGCGGCCGATCGCGAGCTGATCCAGAAGACCGTTCGCGCTGCGCTCGACGAGCAGATCGATGCGCTTGCCGTCAACGAGCCCAAGCTCGTCGAGCAGTTCAAGGCGGCCGGCGCCAACTTCAAGCTCGCCAATCCGAAGGACGCCGAAGCGGTCGTCGCCGAGTTCGACAAAATCTGGCTGCCCAAGGCGCCGGTGCTTGCCGATCTGCGCAAGGCCGGCAAGTCGATCTCGGCCTGATCTCAGGCTACCATCAGGGCTGCGGGCGATACGTCCCGCAGCCGCATTCCTCCCGCGAGCGGACCCCTGCCATGACCAAGAACATCTTCAGCGGCACCATCCCCGCTTTGATGAGCCCCTGCACCGCCTCGGGCGATGTCGATTACGCCGAGCTGGTGCGCACCGGCCGCCATCTGATCGACGCCGGCATGTCGGCGGTGGTCTATTGCGGCTCGATGGGCGACTGGCCGCTGCTCACCGACGAACAGCGCATGGCGGGTGTCGAGGCCCTGGTGAAGGGCGGCATCCCGCTCATCGTCGGCACTGGCGCGCAGAACCCCAAGCGCGCAGCCGCGCTCGCTGCCCATGCCAAGAAGGCCGGAGCCCAGGGCCTGATGGTCATCCCGCGCGTGCTCTCGCGCGGCTCCTCGCTCCAGGCTCAGCGCGCCCATTTCGAGGGCATCCTGGAAGCGGCGGTCGACCTGCCGTCGGTGATCTACAACAGCCCCTATTACGGCTACGAGACCAAGGCGGACCTGTTCTTCGCGCTCAATGAACGTTACCCGCACCTCGTCGGCTTCAAGGAGTTCGGCGGTGGCGCGGCGCTGACCTATGCGGCCGAGCACATCACCAACCGCGATCCGAAGCTGACCCTGATGGTCGGCGTCGACACGCAGGTCACGCACGGCTTCATCCGCTGCGGCGCCGGCGGCGCGATCACCGGCATCGGCAACGCCCTGCCCAAAGAGGTGCTGCACCTCGTCGCGCTCTCGCAGAAGGCTGCCGCAGGCGATCCGCAGGCCGAGCGCGACGCGCTCGAGCTGGAGCGCGCGCTCTATGTGCTGTCATCCTTCGACGAGGGCGTCGACCTCGTCCTCTACTACAAGCACCTGATGGTGCTGGAGGGGCACAAGGCCTATGAGCGCCACTTCAACGACGCCGACAGGCTCTCCGACGCCCAGCGCAACTATGTCGAGACCGAATGGCGCCGCTTCAAGAGCTGGTACGCCAAGTGGGCGGCTGAGGGGCGGGCGGCGAAGGCGGCGTGAGGCTAAAAGGTGTCATTCTCGGGCGAAGCGAAGCGCAGACCCGAGAATCTCAGGACCAGAAGGCGCTGGTTGGCGCCTCTTCTTGCCCGAGATGCTCGGGTCAAGCCCGAGCATGACGATCGACTGCGCCGATCGTCACTCCGGATGCCGCGCGTTCCACGCCGCGGCGTACTCACTGCACAAGCGATCGAGCTCGGCTCGGTCGGTGACCCCGGCCGGCCGTGCCCGCGAGGGCGAGGCCTGCTGGAACGGCACATAGCGCTGATGCGCCAGTCGCCAGAGCCGGCGCAACTCGGCGAGAGGGTCGGTGTGGTCGTCGACCCTGATGTCGAAGCTCGGCACCGGCTCGCCGGCCCAGATCCGGATCGCGCAGGACTGCCGGCCGCGCTTGTCGCCGCCGGCCTTCTCGCCGGCCTCGAGCGCGACCAGCAGCCTTTCGTCGAAGTCGAGCCCCGAATTCTCGACATAGGCCTTCAACGTCTCCTGGACGACCTCTGGCCCGGCCAGCATGTTGCCGGCGACCGAAACCTGAGGGCCGTTGACCGCCCCGCACCAGTCGATACAGCCATTGCCGGTATAGGAGGCGGTACGACCGTCGCGGTCGATCAAATGAAGTTGCCGATGCGCCCGGCCTTCGTCGGCCGTGGTCAGGCTGGCGATGATCTCGACCGAGGATCGGCCTTCCTGCAGCAGCTTCAGGCCATCGACGCCGTAGAGCGGATTGACGAAGGCCTGCGTCGCGACCGCGCCGACCCGGCCGCAGCCATAGGGCACGCGCGAGCCGACAGCGAAGGCGCAGGTCGAGACGGCGACGCCATAGGCGCCGGTCGCGGCATCGCGCGCGACGATGGACCAGGTCATAGGCGGTTCCTCAGAGCCGGATGATTTCGGATGAAATCGCAAGGCGATTCCATCCGAAATCTGAATCCGTCTCTTATCCAAGAGTTAGAGCAGGATCGATGCGAAAAACCGGTTTCCACTTTTTCGCATCCTGCTCTAGCGGCCGGCGGCGTAGGCCTGCATCAGACGTGGCGTCGCGGCGGCGCGCAAGAGCCCGTTGGCGCTCTTCTCAGCTGCCGTTAGACGCCCGACCGTCCAGGCGGGAGCTCGCTCCAGTTCGTGGCCGCGGCGCACGAGATCGGCCAGCGTCGCCTCGCCGACGCTCTCCTCGACCGCGAGATGCCCCGGCCGCGCCTCGCGCGGATAGAAGGTCGAGGGGAAATGCTGGGTGTGGAACAGCGGCAGGTCGATCGCCTCCTGCAGGTTGAGCCCGTGATGCACCCGCCGCAGGAACATGCCGAGCTGCCATTGCTCCTGCTGGTCGCCGCCTGGCGTGCCGAAGGCGAGGCGGGGCTGCCCGTTCTCGAAGGCGATGGTCGGCGTCAGCGTCGTGCGCGGGCGCTTGCCGGGCGCGAGCGAGGAGGGCAGGCCCTCTTCGAGGAAGAATGCCTGGGCGCGCGAGTTCAGCGGGAAGCCGAGCTCCGGGATCACCGGCGAGGATTGCAGCCAGCCGCCCGACGGCGTCGCCGCGACCATGTTGCCCCAGCGGTCGATGACGTCGATATGGACAGTGTCGCCGCGCTGCGAGGAGGCGACCATCGAAGCCAATGTCGGCTCGCCGACGGTCGCGCCGCCCGTCGCGCCATGCTGACCGGCGATCCTGATATTGGCGAGCGCCTGCGCGACCTGGGCTTCGAAGCCCGGAATCACGCCCGGGCGGATGTCCTGTGAGGCCTCGTTGCCGATCAGTGCGCGCCGGCCGCGGGCGTAATCCTCCGACAGCAGCGTCGCCAGCGGCACCTTCACGAAATCCGGGTCGCCGTAATAGGCCTCGCGATCGGCGAAGGCGAGCTTCATTGCTTCCGCAACATGATGGATGAACTCCGGGCTGGCCGGGCCCATCGCGGAGAGGTCGAAGCCTTCGAGGATCTTGAGCGTCTGCAGGAAGACCGGGCCCTGGCCCCAGGGGCCGATCTTGAACACCTCCCAGTCGTGATAGGTCACGCTCGCCGGCGCCTCGTAATGCGGCGTCCAGCCGGCCATGTCCTGCGCCGTAAGCAGGCCCTTGTTACGCCGCCCGGTCGAATCCATCGGTGCTTCCGTGCGGCAGAAGGCATCCATCGCCTCGGCGACGAAGCCCTTGTACCAGGAGTCATAGGCGGCCTGGATCTGCTTTTGCCGGTCGCCGCCGGCAGCCTCCGCCTCGGCCAGGATGCGCTTGTAGGTTGCGGCTGCCGCCGGGTTGCGGAAGAGCTCGCGGCCCTTGGGAACATTGCCGCCAGGCAGGTAGACCGCGCCCGATGTCGGCCATTCATTGCTGAATAGGTCGGTCAGCCCCGCGATCGTATCCGAGACGCGCGGCAGCATCGGATGGCCGTTTTCGAAATAGCCGATCGCCGGCTCCAGCACCTCGCGCAGCGGCAGGCGGCCATGGTCGCGCAGCATGGTCATCCAGCCGCCGAAGGCGCCGGGGATCACGGTCGAGAGCAGGCCGTCGCCGGGGATGATGTCGATGCCGAGGTCCTTGTAGGCCTTGATCGTCGCCGCGGCCGGCGCCGGTCCCTGGGCGCAAAGCACTTCGACCTTCTTCGTCTCGGCCGAATAGAACACCGCCGGCATGTCGCCGGCCGGGCCGACGAGGTGTGGCTCGACCACCTGCAGCACGAAGGCTGCGGCGGCGCAGGCGTCGAAGGCGTTGCCGCCCTTCTCCAGCATGGCCATGCCGGAGGCGGTCGCGAGCCAATGCGTCGAGGTGACGACGCCGAAGGTGCCGAGGATCTCGGGGCGGGTGGTGAACATGGGCAGTTCCTTGGGCAGTAGGATCAGGATTCTTTGGGATCGAGCGCGTCGCGCAGGCCGTCGCCGAGCAGGTTGAAGCCCAGGACCGCCAGGAAGATGGCGACGCCGGGCGCCACCGACATCCACGGCGCCTGCTCCATGAAGTTCTTGGCGACGTTGAGCATCTGGCCCCAGGACGGAGAGGGCGGCTGCTGGCCGAGGCCGAGGAAGGAGAGGGCGGCTTCGAGGATGATCGCCTGCGCCATGAACAGGGTTGCCTGCACGATGATCGGCGACAGCGTGTTCGGCAGGACGTGGACCAGCATCAGGCGCAGGTTGCGGGCGCCGATCGAGCGCGCGCCTTCGACGAAATCCTCGGATTTGACCGTCATCACCTGGCCGCGCACCAGCCGGATGAAGATCGGCACCGCCGACAGCCCGATGGCGATCATCGCATTGGTCAGCGACGGGCCGAGGATGGCAGCGAAGGCGATGGCGAGGATCAGGAAGGGACAGGCCAGCAGGGCTTCGGTGACGCGCGAGATCACGATGTCGATCCAGCCGCCATACCAGCCGGCGAGCAGGCCGAACGGAATGCCGATCGCCAGCGCGATCGCGACCGAGACGATCCCGGCAAGGAGCGAGGTCTGCGCGCCGAAGAACAGGCGCGAAACCTGGTCGCGGCCGAGCTCGTCGGTCCCGAACCAGTAGAGCTCCGAGGGCGGCTTGCGGATGGCGAGGAAGTTCGACTTCAGCGGATCGGCGAGCGGCAGGATCGGCGCGAGCAGTGCAAGCAGCACGAAGGTCAGCACGAGCGCGCCGCCGATCAGCGCGGAGCGATTGCGGATGAGCCGGTACAGGACGCCGGGGCGCGTGTGCAAGGGCGTGGCGGCGCCGGTCTCGATCGCGGCGCTCATCAGGCGTTCCTCAGGCGCGGATTGGCGAGGATGTAGAGGATATCGGCGATGAGGTTCATCAGGATGAACCCCAGAGCCGTGCACAGCACCACGCCCTGCACCACGCCGTAGTCACGGTTGAAGACGGCATCGACGATCAGCTTGCCGAAGCCGGGAATGGTGAAGACCTGCTCGGTCAGCACCGCGCCGGCCAGCAATTCGCCGAACAGCAGCGTCGACAGGGTGATGATCGGGATGAGCGCGTTGCGCAGCGCGTGACGATTGATGACCGTTTGCTCGTCGAGCCCCTTGGCGCGGGCTGTGCGGACATAGTCGGAGCGCAGCACTTCGAGCATCGCCGAGCGGGTGTGGCGCATGATGAAGGCCGAGAGCCCACCGCCGAGCACGAAGGCCGGCATGATCAATCGCTCGATCGCTGCCTTGGGGTCGACGAAGATCGATTCGAAGCCCGAGGCCGGCAGCCACTTCAGATGCACCGCGACCACGAGGATCAGCATGATGCCGAGCCAGAAGTTCGGGATCGACAGCCCGGAGAGCGCGAGCGCGCTCGCCGAATAGTCGACGATCGTGCCCTTGTGGCGCGCCGCGATGATCCCCGCCGGGAGGCCGATCGCGAGCGCGACGATGATCGAGGCGGTGGCGAGCTGGATCGTCACCGGGAGCTTCTGCAGGATGAGGGTCAGCACCGGCTCGCCGGTGCGCAGCGAGCGTCCGAAATCACCCTGGATCACCTGGCCGAGCCAGGCGAAGAACTGCACCACGATCGGATCGTCCATCCGGTAGATCTGGCGCAAGCGCGCGATCACCTCTGGATCGCGTTCCTCGCCGGCGATCACCAGGAACGGGTCGCCGGGCAATGCCCGCTGCAGGGCGAAGACGAACAGCGACACCAGGAACAGCGTCGGGATCGCGATCAGGACGCGGCGGCCGATCAGCGCGAACATGGCTGCCGATCGCTGTCGTGGGCCGGCGAGGGCGCTTCTCTTCCCACTTGTAGGGGAGAGATAGAGAGGGAGGCAGTCAGCCCCGCGGCTGATCGCGCTGCTTGCGCCGCTCGCCTGGATTTGGAGCGCGGGAGCACGGCATGCCCCCCTCCCCAACCCTCCCCCACAAGGGAGGAGGGAGCAGGGCGGTGGGGCTCGCGCCAGCCGGAATGCGCGATCACGACCGCTTCAGCCCCGAAAGCCGGATCATCCCGTCGGGGTTGATCACGAAACCCTGGAGGTTGGAACGCAGCGCGAAGAAGACGGTCTGGTTGTAGAGATAGACGATCGGCAACTCGTCCTGGAGGATCTTCTGCGCCGCGTCATAGCGCTTCTTGCGCTCGGCGACGTCGTAGAGCGTGCGGGCCTCGTCGAGCAGCTTGTCGACTTCGGCACTGGAATAGCGCCCGTCGTTCTGGTTGCCCTTGGTCGTGACGAATTGATGGATGTTGCCATCCGGATCGATGCGGCCGGACCAGCCGATCCGGCTCATCTGGAACTTGCCCTGCTGCTGGTCGCGCAGCTGGCTGGCGAACTCGGTCGAGCGAATCTGGACGTCGATGCCGA
Source organism: Alloboseaceae bacterium BT-24-1 (assembly GCA_025846845.1). Lineage (GTDB taxonomy): Bacteria > Pseudomonadota > Alphaproteobacteria > Rhizobiales > Beijerinckiaceae > Allobosea. The sequence goes on along the minus strand of JAOYTL010000027.1, from coordinate 9,228 downwards.
CCTCCTGGGCCATCGCCTGGATGACCTGGCCGAGCTGGGCGTCGACCGGGTTGTTGGTGACGAAGAGCTCGACGCTGACCTTGGCGACCCCGGCCTCCTTCAGCAGCGCCTTGGCCTTGGCGACGTCGCGCGCCGGTACGGGGAAGGCGGCCGAGAGATACTGGTTGCCGGGATTGAAGGGCTGGATCATCGGCTCATAGAGCCCTTCGAACACCACCTGGCTCAGCACCTTGCGGTCGATGGCGAGCGACAGCGCCTGCCTGACCCGCTTGTCTTTGCCCATCGGCTGGTTGGCGGCATCGCCATGGGCGGTGTTGATGGTGATGCCCTGATAGCCGAGATTGGCGGTGCTCTCGATCTTGAGGTTTTTGTCGGCCTTGGCCGACTTCACATCGGTCGGCGCCAGCCGCTCCAGCATGTCGAGCTCGCCGGCGCGCAGGTTTGCGAGGCGAACCGTGGTGTCGGGAATGGCGCGGTAGACGATCCGGTCGAACTGGTACTTGTCCGCTTCCCAGTGGCCCTTGAACTTCTCCAGCACGATCCGGTCGTTCTGGACGCGCTCGACGAACTGGTAGGGGCCGGAGCAGATCGGCTTGGCGGTGATGTCGGGGCCGAGGCTCTTCGGCGACAGCATCATGCCGGCGCGGTCGGTGAGCTGGGCGAGCAATGTCGCATCGGGCCGCTTCAGCTTGAAGACGAGCGTCGCCGGGTCCGGCGCCTCCACGCTCGCGACCGAGGCGAGCTCGGATTTGCGCAGCGAATCCGGCAGTGTCATCGCCCGTTCGAGATTGGCCTTGGCCGCCTCGGCGTTGAAGGTCTCGCCGTCATGGAACTTGGCGTCGGTCCTGAGCTTCATCGTCAGCGTCAGCCCGTCGCCTGAGAACGACCACTGCGTCGCGAGGCGCGGGATGATCTTCAGCTCCGGGTCGATGTCGACGAGCCGGTCGCACAGGCCCATGAAGACGATGCGGCCGACGAAGGTGCGCGCCTTGTGTGGGTCGAGCATGTCGGGATCTTCCTGCAGCCCGATCCGCAAGGTCGATGGCGATTGGGCCTGGGCCGGAAGAGCGGCGAGGCCGAGCAAGGCCGCCGATGCCAGCAGAACGATATGTTTCATGGCTGTTCCCCTGTTGTTTTGCTTTGATGGTGGCCCGCTGACCGGTGCGCCCTCGCTCTTCGGCGATTCTGGGAGCTCCGCGGGTTCATTCTAACTTGGTCCCATTCGGTACCAAGTTGGCGCATTTCAAGGTGATCGTCGATAGGCTCGTCTTGCCACTGTCGAGCGTTGGCTGAAACATTCCACGCCAGCGCGATTGGTGCAATGGATACAGTATGACGAATGCCAGCCGCCAGCGCCTGCATGGCAGCGGGGCGGCCAAAGGTTGTCGCCGCCCGCATTAATTCTGGTATGCAAAATTTTGGCTGGCCGCCGCAAATGAATGATGGCGCGGCACAGGAAAGGTCGAACGATGCTGCTGGGTGTGATTGCCGACGACATGACGGGCGCGACCGATGTCGCCCTGATGCTGAACCGCGCCGGGATGCGCACGGTCCAGGTCATCGGCGCGCCCGCTGCCGGTGCAAAATTACCCGAGGCCGATGCCGTCGTCGTCGCGCTGAAATCGCGCACCAACCCCGTTGCCGAGGCCGTGGCGGATTCGCTCGCCGCCTGCGAGGCGCTGCTGGCGGCTGGCGCACGCCAGATCCTGTTCAAATACTGCTCGACCTTCGACTCGACCGCGCAGGGCAATATCGGCCCGGTCGCGGATGCGCTGATGCAGCGTCTCGGCGCTCATCAGGCCATCGTCTGCCCGGCCTTCCCGGCGAATGGCCGCTCGATCTTCCAGGGCTATCTCTTCGTCGGCGAGGTGCCGCTGCACGAGAGCTCGATGAAGGACCACCCGCTGACGCCGATGCGGGATTCCAACCTGATGCGGCTGATGGCTGCACAGACCGGTCACAAGGTCGGGCTCGCTTCCTATGCGACCGTCAATCAGGGCGCTGCCGCCGTGCGCAAGCGCCTGGCCGAGCTCACGGCCGACGGCGTGCGCTATGTCGTCACCGACGCGCTCGACAATGGCCATCTGATGGTGTTGGGCGAGGCCATCTCGGACCATGTCCTGCTCACTGGCGGCTCCGGCATCGCGATGGGCCTGCCCGAGAACTTCCGCAAGGCGGGGCTTCTGCCCTGGCGCGAGACCGCGACGCATCTCTCGGCTCCGGCCGGCCGTGCCGGCATCGTCTCCGGCAGCTGCTCGACCGCGACGCGCGGGCAGATCAAGGCGGCCCTGGCGGCCGGCATCCCGGCGCTGAAGGTCGATCCGCTGGCGCTGGCCGACGGAAGCCAGACCGCAAAGGACCTGGCGGATTGGGCCCTGGCGCAGCCGGCCGACAAGCCCTTCCTCGTCTACTCCAGCGACGATCCGGCCGAGGTTGCGGCGGTGCAGGACAAGCTCGGCCGCGAGAAGGCCGGCGAGACCGTCGAGCATGCCTTTGCCGAAGCCGCGCGACTTCTGAACGCCGGCGGCGTCACCCGCCTGCTCGTCGCTGGTGGCGAGACCTCCGGCGCGGTCGTGCAGGGTCTTTCCGTCCGCACGCTGGAAATCGGCCCCGAGATCGCCCCCGGCGTGCCCTGGACCCGTGTCGTCGACGGACCGGACATGGTGGTGGCGCTGAAGTCGGGGAATTTCGGCGCGCCTGATTTTTTCCTCAAGGCCTGGGAGCTTTTGAAGTAGCGCGATCGTGTCGCGTCGCCTCGCGTTTGCACTGCGGTAAACTCGTATAGGATAGGCGGTGCAAGCGAGGCTTTGGGGGTGCAGATGGCGTTTCTTGGCGATCTCCTGACCAGCGTCGCCGATCGCGGCCGGGCGCTGATCAATTTCGAGCGCTTCGCCTCGAACCGCCGGCGGCCGCTCGACAAGCTTTGCGAGGACCTGCTCTCGGGGCGCGGCGAGGCGTCCGGCATGGCGCTGGCGCAGGCCGTGCTGGACGAGTGGGAACGGCTCGACGAGGTCGGGCGATTGGCCTTCTTCCGCCTGCTGCAGGAGCATTTCGGACCCGATCGCGAGCGGCTCGACGCTGCGCTGGAGCGTTATCGCGAGACACCCGACGCCGAGGCGATCGCTCAGCTCCATCTGGCTTCCGAGCCGCGCCGGCAGGAGCTCTTCCGCCGGCTCAACCTCGCGCCCGGCGGCACCCATGTGCTGGTCCGCATGCGCGAGAGCATGTTCGAGGCGATGAAGCAGGAGCCGGAGCTTTCGGCGGTCGATGCCGATTTCCGGCATCTATTCGCCTCCTGGTTCAACCGCGGCTTCCTGGTGCTGCGCCGCATCGACTGGACGACGCCTGCGAATGTGCTGGAGAAGATCATCCGCTACGAGGCGGTCCATGCCATCAAGGATTGGGACGACCTGCGCCGGAGGCTCGAGCCGGCCGACCGGCGCTGCTTCGCCTTCTTCCACCCACAGCTCGTCGACGAGCCGCTGATCTTCGTCGAGGTGGCGCTGACCCGCGAGAGCCCGAGCCGCATCGTCGATGTGCTCAGCGAAGAGCGCGAGGTGCTGCCGGCCTCCTCGGCCACCACGGCGGTGTTCTACTCGATCTCGAACTGCCAGGAGGGCCTGCGTGGCATCTCCTTCGGCAATTTCCTGATCAAGCAGGTCGCCGAAGACCTGAAGCGGGAGCTGCCGGGGCTCGATGTCTTCGTCACGCTCTCGCCGGTGCCGGGCTTCGCGCGCTGGCTCGGACCCGCGCTGGCGGAGCCGGCCGAACTCGGCCTGACCAATGAGGAGGCGGCGCTGCTGATGCAGGTGCCGGCCGAGGTCGTGGCGCTCGACGAGGTGACTGAAGCCCGTCGCGACAAGCTGCTCGGCCAGATGCTGGCGCATTACATGCTGCGGGCCCGGACCTCCTCCGGTCGCGTGATCGACCCGGTCGCCCGCTTCCATCTCGGCAATGGCGCGCGGCTTGAACGCATCAATGTCGGCGGCAATCTCTCCGACCGCGGGCAGCGCGAGTCCCACGGCGTGATGGTCAATTACCGCTATGAGCTCGACGACATCGAGGTCAATCACGAGGCCTTCGCCAGCCGCAACACCGTGGTCGCCTCTTCCCCGGTCAAGAAGCTGCTGCGGCCGGCCAAGCACTGAACGACACATAACGGAAACGCCTGAAAGGACCCGAAATCATGGGCAATCATCTGTTCGACCTGATCAAGGCCCGCATGCCGGCGCCGGACGCGCCCTTCGCGTTCCTCGATGACGGCCGGACCTATTCCTATGCCGACATGGTCGCGGTCTCCGCCCGCTTCGCCAATGCATTGGTGGCGCTCGGCGTCAAGCCGGGCGACCGCGTCGCAGTCCAGGTCGAGAAAAGCATCGAGGCCCTGATGCTCTATCTCGGCACGGTCCGTGCCGGCGCGATCTTCCTGCCGCTCAACACCGCCTATACCCCGGCCGAGATCGAGTATTTCCTCGGCGATGCCGAGCCAGCCGTCTTCGTCTGCGATCCCGCCAAGGCGGATGCGCTGAAGCCCTTCGCCGGGAAGGCGGGCGCCAAGTTGGAGACGCTCGGCGTCGGCGCCGGCAGCCTGCTCGACAAGGCCAATGCCGCTGCGGCCGAGTTCGCCGATGTCGCGCGCGGCGCTGATGATCTCGCGGCCATCCTCTACACCTCCGGCACGACGGGCCGCTCCAAGGGCGCCATGCTCAGCCATGACAACCTTGCCTCGAACGCGCTGGCGCTGGTCGACTATTGGCGCTTCACCAAGGCCGACGTGCTGCTGCACGCCTTGCCGATCTTCCACACCCACGGCCTCTTCGTCGCGACCAACGTCATCCTGTTCGCCGGCGCCGCGATGATCCTGCTGCCGAAGTTCGACCCGGAGCAGGTCTTCAAATACCTGCCCAAGGCGACCAGCATGATGGGCGTGCCGACCTTCTATGTCCGCCTGCTTCAGGACCAGCGCCTGTCGAAGGAAGCTACGATGCATATGCGCCTCTTCGTCTCCGGCTCGGCGCCGCTGCTGGCCGAGACGCATCGCGAATGGCGCGAGCGCACCGGCCACGCCATCCTCGAGCGCTACGGCATGACCGAGACCAACATGAACACCTCGAACCCTTATGACGGGGATCGGGTGGCCGGGACGGTCGGCTTACCGCTGCCGGGGGTCTCCGCCCGCGTCACCGATCCGGAGAGCGGCAAGGAGCTCGTCCGCGACGAGATCGGCATGATCGAGGTCAAGGGCCCCAACGTCTTCAAGGGCTATTGGCGCAACCCCGAGAAGACGGCAGCCGAGTTCCGGCCCGACGGCTTCTTCATCACCGGCGATCTCGGCAAGATCGATCCGGCCGGCTATGTCCATATCGTCGGGCGCGGCAAGGACCTGATCATCACCGGCGGCTACAACGTCTATCCCAAGGAGGTCGAGGCCGAGATCGACGAGATGCCCGGCGTGATCGAGAGCGCCGTGATCGGCTGCCCGCATCCGGATTTCGGCGAGGGTGTCACCGCCGTGGTCGTGGCGAAGGCCGGCGCCGATATCTCCGCCGCCGGCATCGCAAAAGCGCTGGAGCAGCGCCTTGCCAAGTTCAAACTGCCCAAGCAGGTCTTCATCGTTGCCGACTTGCCGCGCAACACCATGGGCAAGGTCCAGAAGAACCTGCTGCGCGAGAGTTACAAGGACATCTACGCCAAGCAGCTCAAGGCGGGGGAGTAGGCTGCCTCTCAGCTGGTGCCGGCGCGCGCTTGCCTCCTGATTCCGGCAAGGAGCGCAGCGGCGACGGGAATGCCGGCGGGAAAGCCGCTGGGCTCGACCAGGAGCGCACAAATCGCAAACCAGGCCAGCAGTCCCCAGCCGACAAAGGCCGGAACCGCTTGGCCACGCGCGTCAAGATGCAGAATCAGGCAACCGAGCAGAATGCTCGGTATCGCAAAGCTTCCGATCGTCGACCAGAATGCCGCACCACTGGCGGCAAGCTCGCGCGGCTGGTCGGCGAAAGGCTGCCAATGCGCCAGTGTCCACTGCGTCAGGCTAAGCCAGCCTGAAATCTCGCCGCGTGCGTCGAGGCCTAGCACCAGCAGATGCAGGATTCCGAGAGCGACCAAGGCTCGCGCGCTCCAGCGGATCATGTTGCGACCTCCTGCTTCAGCCTGGGGCTTGCACATCCAGACCATACGGTTGCGTATGTACGATATGTAGCGTGGGTATGTCCATACGCTTGCGTATGGCGCTATCGTGCATGACGAGAGGTGTCCATGATGGCGACGGGGCAGGCATTGACGCGGCGGGATTGGGTCAAAGCGGCCCTTGCGGCGCTCGCCGAAGGTGGTGTCGAAGCCGTCAAGGTCGAGCGGCTGGCGCGCAGCCTTTCGGTGAGCAAGGGCTCGTTCTACTGGCACTTCAAGGATCGCGGCGATCTTCTCGCCGCGTTGCTTGCATTCTGGCAGGACGAGCTCACCGCCCAGTTGATCGAACGCAGTGCCGATCTGCCCACGCCGCGGCAGCGCCTTGAAACATTGGCGCAGCTTTCGCTCGAAGCCGAGAGCGAGGGGGTGAACGTCGCCGAGGCTGAGGGTGCACTCCGCGCCTGGGCGGCACAGGATGCGGCAGCCGGCCACGGTTGCCGTCTTGTCGATCAGCAGCGCATCGACCACGTCGCCAGCGAGCTTGCGCTGGCCGGGCTTGCCCCGGCCGAGGCCGAGCTTGCCGCGCGGGCGATCTACCTGACGCTGCTCGGCATCTATGCGGCGCGCCGCTACACACCCGAGCTGGCAGGCGATGCGCCGTTCCGAGCCATTGTCGCGATCGTCCTCGATGCGGCGGCGCAGAGTTCCGCCAGAGCCGGTTGAGATAGCCGGGCCGCGCTCCTTCAGGCTTCGGCTCGCTCCGGCGCCTGCAGCCCGATCGTCTCGCCATCGGCCGGGATCAGGAGCCGGTCGGAGCCGATGCCACGGGCTTCGGCCGCCTCACGCAACGCCTGTCGGCTCACCGTTGCGTGGTCGAGCGCTTCCATATGGACGGCGACGATCACCGCTTGCGGCGCCTGCTCGGCGAGGTCGAGCGTCTGCTGTGCATCCATCACGATCAGCGTGCCGTCCCAGAGCGCGCCGCAGGAATGGGTGACGATGACGTCGGGCTCGGCCTTGGCCAAGGCCTCCTGCAGCGGCGGATAGAGCACGCTGTCACCACACCAGTAGACGCAAGGCTCGCCCGGCGCTTCCAGCGTCAGGCCCATCACCTTGCCCATCACCTCGACGACCGGCCCGGTGCCATGCTGCGCCGGCTGAGGCTTGACCACGATCGGGCCGATGCGGACGAAATGATCGAGCGGCTCGACATTGGTGAAGCCGGCCGCCCGGATCACCTCCTCATTGCCGGGCTGGCAGATCAGCGGGATGTCCTTCGGGATCCGCGCCTTGGCGACATCGTCGAAATGGTCGGCATGCAGATGCGAGACGATGACATGGTCGACGCCGGCAAGGATGTCCTCGATCGGCTCGGGCAGCTCGACCATCGGGTTCTGCGACTTGCCGGCGATCGAGCGGCGGCTGAGCTTCTCGCCGAGATCGGGATCGATCAGCAGGGTCTTGCCGGCATAGCTCAGCTTGAGCAGGGCGTTGCGCAGGAGTTTGAGCTGCATGGCGGCTCCGCAAATGGAGGGATCGGTCCATCCGATCCTTCCTGCATGCGGCCGCCGCGACCAGTTCGAATTTGTGAAGCAAACTGCATCGCGGCGTTAGGTCCCTGTGCTTTCAGGCAGATTTTCCTTCAGCTGCCGTCTGAACGCTGCGTTCGTCTCCGACAGGCTGCTGACACGAAAAAATAGCCGCGACTGAGCTGCCGCTATTTTCCCGCGCCGATGTCGTCAGGCACCGCTCACGCCGCAAACTGGCCGTAGGGCACGCTGTTGCGGGCCGCCCTGAGCGCGCTCGCCCACCAGTGCAATTGCCCGAGCATGGTCGCCATCGCCCGTTCGGCCCGGTCGGCCTCGACCAGACGGCCGGTGCCGTCGAACTGGTCCCAGGCATTGGCGAAGCAGACCCCGTCGCGGATCGTCGCCGCGTGCAGCTCGGCAAAGACGAGGCGCAACTGCTCGACGGCGCGCAGGCCGCCGGAGACCCCGCCATAGGAGACGAAGGCGATCGGCTTGCCGCGCCATTGTGCGCCGGTCCCGTCGATAAGGGCCTTCAGCGGGGCGGGGAAGCTGCGGTTGTATTCAGGCGTGACCACGATGAAGGCGTCGGCGCGGCCGAGCCGTTCCTTCTGCTCGGCGAGGTCATGGGCGCCGGGATCGACGCTTTCGACGCAGAACGGGCCGTCGCCTTCGATCTGCGCAATCGTCCAGCCGGCGACCTTGTCGCAGAGGCGGCCCTGGCGCGTGCTGCCGTAGATCACGGCGATCTTGATCTGGGGAATGAGCGGGCGGTGCATGAGAAGGCTCCGAAGGGCTGGCGGTGCAGCGGAGCGATCTCTATAAGACCTCAAGTAAGGTTAAGGTCAAGCGCCATGAAGCACCCAGCCCGCAATCTCTTCGCCGATGATCTCAGCGTCGGCCAGGTCGCGAGCCGCAGCGGGATCGCGGTCTCCGCACTCCACTTCTACGAGGCGGAGGGATTGATCCGCAGCCGCCGCAATGCCGGCAACCAGCGCCGCTACCCGCGCGAGGTGCTGCGCCGCGTCGCCATCATCAAGGTGGCGCAACGCACCGGCATTCCGCTGAAGACGATCCGCGAGGCCTTCAAGGCGTTGCCGCAGGAGCGCACGCCGACGGCGGAAGACTGGACCCGGCTCTCCGCTGCCTGGAAGGAGGAGCTGGAGCACCGCATCGACCGGCTGACACGCCTGCGCGACCATCTCAACGATTGCATCGGCTGCGGCTGCCTCTCGGTGAAGAGCTGCCCGCTGCACAATCCCTGGGACGAGCTCGGCAAGCAGGGGGCGGGGCCGCGTTTGCTCGATCCGGATTGACACCGGAGGCGTCATTCTCGGGCGGAGCCCTCGGGTCCGACCTTCGGTCGGCCCAAGGATAAACTCCGCGCAGACCCGAGAATCTCGTGACGAGAGGGTGTCGGCCGGAGCCTCCTCCTGCCTGAGATGGTCGGCTCAAGGCCACGGCTGTCCGGTTTAAATTTCTAGACGTTGTGCATGGCGTTGATTCTACTTGTTTCCAAGCACTTGCCGGTGTTTTGGACACGAGACGGGATCGACGCCATGCGGCATCAGAATAG
>JAOYTL010000026.1 GCA_025846845.1 Alloboseaceae bacterium BT-24-1 | reverse complement strand
CTGCTTCCCCCACCACCCTTTTTGCAAGCCATTGGTTTGCCTCACTTTTTTAAGCTGTTCCCCGCACCTGATGATGAGGTGCGGGGATAGACGTTCGATTTTGGTTCTGGGATCAGGAACGAAGCTGCGTCTTGAGCGAGGCGAGTGCGGTTCGCTTTCTTCGTATACAAGGCCGCCATCCCGCGGCCGCTCCAGCCGAAGATTGCGTCGAGTTGCGCGTCAGAAGCCCCGCGGTTTGCAGCCCTCGTCGCGCCTGCCTTTCGGAGACCGTGAGCTCGGCCGGGCACGCCCGCGGCAACGCATGCCTCAGCGAACCAGTTGCCGAACCCTTCCTTGGACATTGCTGTCCCGTCTGCCTTGGCGATGAACACCATGTCTCCAGTCTTGGTGGCGGTGATGGAGTCTGCCAGCGGCTGGAGGAGCGGGAGGACAACCGTCACCTTCCCCTGGCCCTTCTCGGTGGTCATGTGGATCATACCGGAGCGGACGTGCTGCCGGCCGAACCGGGACGCGTCACCGCGGCGGAACCCGGTGTAGAGCAGGATGTCGAAGGCCAACCGCTCTCGAGTTCCCAGCGGCCACTTGGCCTCGTACATGTCGCATTCGTCATCGGTCCAGGTGTGGTGCCCTTCGGTCTTTGGCTTCGAGACCTTCACGTCTCGCGTGGGATCTTCCTTGACGTGCTCGGCATCGACGGCCCAGCGGAAAATGCCGCGCATCGTTTCGACGAAGTGCCGGGCCATGGCAGGGGTGGCCTTGCGGCGGTCCCTGCCTGCGACGACAGCTTTGCGAGTGATCGCTGATAGCGGCTTGTCTCCACCCGTCTCCAGAACATGCTTCATGATGTTCTCGCGCTGGCGGCGCGTCGCGTTCGACAGATCCGACCATGCGCCGCTGTCTTGGTATCGCAACCAGAGCCAGCGAAGCGTTCCAGCGCCGCCCGCAGGCTTCTTCTGGAGGGTCTCTCCGACCAGCGCGGCCTCATAGGCCTCCTTGAACTCCTCGCTGCCATAGTCGTCCGGCAGGCGGATGCGCTTGCCTTTGCCGCGCCTGAAATACCAGAGCGACTTACCGTGACGGGAGTGCTCGCGCAGAGCGTGCGGATATCGGGGGCGTGGCATGTCGTTGATCACAGCACGACATCCTCGGCTTCCTCAACGGGAACTTGCGGCTCCGCGTCACTCTCGACGAGCTTCTCCCCGATCAGCACACGGATAGTCCCGTCGAGGGCGACCTCGACCACCGCCCTCACGCGCGCCTGCGCCACCGCCCTCACAGTTCGGGCGATGTCAGCCTGCGTGAACCTAGCGGCGGTGCGGGGCATCTATGCCGCCTCCCCGAACTTGTTCGTCTCGTTTCCGAAAGCAGCCCATCCTGGTCGGCGCTCGCGCGCGAATATCTCGCAATAGGGGCCCGGGATGCGCGCCTCGATCTCGACATGGAGGTTGATCGGCTTGCGGGAGTGCTCGCGGCGCGGCTCGATCCAGCATCCCGAGAACGGGCGCCCCTTGATCGAGGCTGGCTTGCCTGCCTTCAGGATCACACAGTATTCGGCGTTTCCCATGACTTCGAACCCAGTGCCTCGAGCGAGCGAGTTGGCGTAGACGAACATGCCGACTTCGCCGTTCCAGAGCTTGATCCAGGGGATCATCGACGAGTAGCGCAGGCGCCAAGCCGAGGCGATCTCGGGGACCTTGTGCATCAGCGGCGCGGTGATCCAGAGGAACACGCGTCCGCCCTCCGGCTTGAGCAGCGCGCGCACCGGGAGCGCTTTCACTTCGGCGAGCGTCAAGCGGGGGTAGTGCTGCGGCCGGCTCTTGGTGCCGCCGCTGAACCTCCAAGGCGGGTCAATCACGACCACCTCGTGGTGCCCCCGCTGGAGCTCGCCGAAGGGCCAGGTCATGGGGTCTCGACCTCAGTGTCAGCGGCCATTGTTGCCTCGGTGCCAGCCAAGCTGTGCCCGCGAACGCGACGTTCCTTGCGCTCCTCTTCTTCGGCGCACCACTCTTCCACTGTCTTCATCGGATAGAGCGACCCGCTCGGGCCACCCCAGCGTTTGATCCGGTCAGCGGTGCTGGCGAACGTCAGCGAGACGACCTGGCCGAGCATCTCGTCCCAGGTCAGACCGTGGTGATAGCGGCCGGCCTGCTCGATGACGAAAGAACCGGCGAAGGGCTCCTCCTCGTGCGCGATACGGATGGTGATCGGGTTCATGCCGCAACACTCCTGCGCTTGAGCTCGCGCTTCATGGCCGAGACGATGTCGGCAGCGCTGAGGTTCTCGACCGACCAGTTGAGATAGCTGACGGGCAGCTCCGTGAGCGCCATGCCCTTGTGCTTGCCGAACGGCATCTTGTTGACGGCGCGCGGCCGCTTGCTGATTGCGAAGCACTCCTCGATCGGGATGCCCTCGCGCAGGAAGTGAGCAAGCAGGTGAGCCGTGACGTAGGTATCGGGGCCGGCGCGGTGCGCGGGTTCTGCGAGGGACGGATCGAGCGTGATGCCGAGTAAGGCTGGCAACAGCGCGTTCTTGTGCGACTCGGCGTCCGGTGCAGCGACGAGCGAGACCTTGTACGTGCAGCACCAGGGCTTCTCGCCACCGCCGAAGAAATTCTTCTCGAACTCGCAGTTGTGGGCACAGAACGCATCCGCGCCCGTCATCACTTCCGCAAAGATGACGTCTGGCGACGGGGCACCCGCGAGCATGTCATCGCTGATCCCGTGCACCTTGAAAGCCTGCTCGGGCATCGGGCGCCCCGGATTGCAGAGGCGCGATAGCGTGGGGCGGATTTCGATATCCGACCCGTCGATGATGAGGTCGGTCCAGCCGACTTCGCAGACGGCCGCGTCGGGAGGGAACCCGGTTGTCTCGACATCGATGACGCGAACCAGCATTACCGCACCTCCGCCATCTGGACGACGCCGTCCTTGTGGCCCTTGAGCCAGGCTTCGGCCTCGGCCTCGCGCCCTTCGGCCCGGTACTCGCCCGGCATGGCGCGGGTGCCGAGGCCGTCGCGCTTGGCTTCCGCGCCGCGCTGGCGGGCATCGGCCATCGGGTCGACCGGGGGCGCGTCGCCTTCAAGCGGCGGGAAGCGGCCGTCGTCGGCGTCCGTCACCTCGCCAGCAGGTCCAGCTTCGCCCGGAGCTGGGTCCGCGCCCGTCCGCGCGGGCTTGCCGCTGGTGACCTTGGCCGGCTCGGGCTCGCGCTCCAGAATGGCCTCGGCCTCGTCGCACTCGGCCTCGGTGACAGTCGGCACGCCGCCTGTCTGATGCTCGATAGCCGCAGGCTCGCGGTTCGGCTTGGCGAGCGCGTCAAGCTTTCCGGCGAGCGATCGGGGCGCGCGCTGCTGCGCGTCCTGCCGGGCGCCGTCGAAGTCGTAGAGCGCGTCGTCGCGGCGGATCAGGTCGTCGAGATCCGAAGAGATCGGGAGACGCTTGGAAAGGCGTCGAAGAACCGTCTTCCTGGCCATCTCCTCCCACCAATCGACCCAGGGGCCCTTATCCTTCGACTTGCTGATGGCCCGGACCTTTTCGATCTCGGTCTTGCCCATGATCTCGGAAACGCGCGTGCCGTCCTTCAGCCGAGCGACGGCGTAGACGCCGACGACAGCGCCGCGGTCGCCAAACCAGTCGGGCTCATGGATCGGCTGCTCATCGATGCCGATGCGGTATGAGAACTTGTCGTTTGCGTGGACGGTGTGCGCCTCAACCGACGAGAGTTCGCCGGAGTTGCGGCACTTCTTTAGGATGCCGGCGATCATCGGCATCCACTGGACCGACTTGACCCAGTCGTTGCCCTTCTTGGTGTTGTAGATGACGAGCGCGCCCTCGCGGCCATCCGGCAGAAGTCCGTCCTGGGCCGCCAGCAGCGCGGAGTTGAACAGAGAGACCCGGTCGGCCGCGACCAGGTCGGGATTGCGCTGGGTGGCCGTCATGACCACCCGCATGAAGCGCTCGACCGGGATGTGAGCGGGCAGCGCAGCTTTGAACGAGCTCTCGCGCGTGTCGAACTGCTCCTGCAGCTTGGCGATCGGGTTGGCCTGCGGAGCCTGGTTTTGCTGGACGACGGCGTTCATGACGACCTCAGAAGCGGATGCTGGTGTGGGGGATGGTGCCGGCGCAGATGGCGAGCACGATTTGCTTGGCCTTCGGCTCGTCGAGGTCGAGCGTCATGAGCGCGGTCTTGGCGTCGCCCATTATCTTGCCGCGATGCGCGATGTCGGCGGCGCGCGCGGCGTCTGCCTGGGCCTTGGCGGCGGCAGCGCGCTCCTCGGCTGCCTTGGCCTCGGCCTGACGGCGCTGTTCGGCGGCGAGGGCTTCCTGCGCCTCCTGTGCCTTCCTGCGCTCGGCGGCCAGCGCGGCGTCTTGCTCGGCTTTGACCCGAGCATCTTCCGCCTCGCGCTCGGCCCGGATGCGAGCCTCGGCCTGCTCCGCTGCGCGCTTCTCAGCCGCAGCGAGACGTTCGGCTTCGGCCGTTTCCTGCTGGCGCTTGACCTCGGCATCGCGGGCGGCCCGGTCGCGCTCCTCGGCCTCGGCCCGAAGCTTCGCGAGTTCGGCGCGCTCCTCCTCAGCCTTGATCAGGTTGGCGCGGAGGACGCGCAGAGTGGTCGTCGCTTCGAACTTCGCGTCCTCGGTGGCCTCGGCCTGGTCGCCGAAGTCCTCCGGGGCGATAACGAGCGCCTCGATCGCCGCCATCTCGGCATCGATCTCCGCGACGCCGAAGTGCGCCGGGACGTTCGCCGCGCCCTTAATGCGCGCCACGATGGCTCCGACGCGATCCTGTCGGTCTTTCTCCGCCTGCTCCCAAGCGTCGAGCGGCGCCCGCGCCTTGTCGCGCAGGGTGTCGAGATGCTGCTCTACCATCGACTTGCGCGCGTTGACCTCGCCGGTCTTCTTGCGCCAGTCCTCGGTGAGCTTCTTGCCGGCGTCCAGGATCGGCGTCTTGCGGCGCGAGATCGAATGAGCGAGCGAAGCGATGGCCTCGCGTCCCTTCTTCGAACCGACATCGCCGGCCGCCGCCGCGATCAGTGCGTCGATCTCGCTGACCAGCGACGGGAGCGCGTCGTCGTCCCGGTAGATGATCGCCGGGTCGGCTTCGACCATCTGCAGGTAGGATGCGGAGTTGTGGCCGATCTCGGCCAGGGCGGCTACGGCGCTCATCAGGCTGCTTCCCCTTCGATTGTGAACTTCGGATAGCTGTAGGTGCTGGCCGGCTGCGGCTTGCGGTTCACACGGATCGTCTTGACCCGCACGACACGGCCGTCGGCGGCTCGCCCGGCCGCGGCATTGCCGAGCTTGGCCAGCAGCTCGACCTCGAGCGCCTTCCGCTTCTTCTCCGCCTCGCTGCCGGCTTTCTCGACGGCCTTAAGCTCGGCTCGCTCGTCGAGAATCGCCGGAACGCGGTTGTCGGCTGACCAGTCGGCCTCGACACTCTCGTCGCCGGCATAGGTGCTGCGAACGAGATCGCCGTCCCGCGCATAGTCGGGCTCAGGCGGGTCGCGCTCTTCGACCCGGCGCCAGAACTCTTCGACCTCTTCGATCAACCGCGCCCAGACGCCGTCGTGGATCGGGATGTCGAACAGCTTCAGCTCAGTGTTGATGCCGCCGATCATCAAAGCAACGCAGGCCCATGACGCGCCGGTTAACTTCGCCTCGACGATCGCCTGGATGGCGATCCATGCCGGGATCTCGACCTCTCCGTCCTCGTTGAGCCACTTCTTGCGGAAGATCAGCCCATCCGTGGTCTTGACTTGGATGATGCCGAGGCCGGGGACGTCCGGCCGCGTGGCGAACACGTCCGGCGTAGCGCCGATCCGGGCGGCCGCCATCCGGTAATAGGCGTTGTTCGCCGCGAAGACGCTCCACTCTGGCTTGAGCAGCCGCACCATCTCGATGGCGGTCTTCTCGAACAGCGTGCCGCGTAGGATCGGCGGAAGGATGATCGAATCCTCCGTCACCGTCGGCGTGACCTCCTCCTGCGGCGGAGCAAGCCCAGCCTTCTCGAGGTAGAGGCCATACCGCGTCGCATACTGGTGCTCTTGGAACAGGGCGCCGGCCACGCTGGCGGTGATGTCCTGCCCACGCAGGCCCATCCACTGCTCGCGGTTCTCGATCGCGATGCGCTGGACGCCAGCCGGCAAGAGGGTGAGCGCGAGCGCCTCAGGGGAGAGCTTCAGGGGGGCGTTCATGCCGGCACCTGTTCGGCGGGCGCGAAGTACACGCCGACGATGTTGTGCTGGCAGAACTCCGCCTCGCAGACGTCGCCCTTCCAGACGCGGACATAAGGGATGTCGCAGTGGAGGCCCGGCTTGGTGCAGGCCTCGATGCGGGTCACGTCTTTCCACCCGACGCGGTAGCAGGTGCTGCCTTCATCCGAGAGGAACACGTCGATCTCGCGGATCGGCTGCTGGATTGGATACTCATTCATGCGAGCCTCTCCCAAAGGGTTGCCGCGCCAACCGCAAACGGCCCGACGACGGTGATGAGGAAGGCGGCCGCGGCGTCTCCGATCTTGTCGACGGGCCAGACGTTGGCGATCCGGCCGTCATCGACGGCGCGGACCTCGACAGCGACAGGCCAGACCGAGACGCGCCGGACTCCCAGCATGCCGTTGCAGTGGTCGGCCCATGCCTGAGCTGCTTCGGGCGTCTCGTAGCGCTCGCTGGGCGGGAGGCGCCCCTGCGAGACCGCACGCGCGATGCTGATCGCCGTCGCCTGCGTCTCGGCCACGACGTGGAGGATGCGGGTTTGCATCAAACCGCTCCCGCCTTGGCGGTTACCGGTTCCTCGTACTGATCCATGACCAGACCGAAGCGGTAGTCGCTATCGAGCCGAGACCAGTCGAGATCGGAGTAGCCGGAGAGCTTCTGGGCCTTTTCGGCCGCCTTGTCGTAGGCAGCCTCCTCGGCGCTAATCTCGGCCTCTTCCTCGATGGTGAGAGGGCCTTGCGCGTCGATCTCGGCCATCAGTTCGGCCTTACGCTTCCTCTCGTCGGCGAGATTGATGGCGCACGGCGCGCAGTACGCCTCGATGCGAGCGACCAGAAGGTTCGTCTGATCGGCCAGGATGATTGCCGGAGCCTGCAGAGCGGCGAGGCGAGCGATGCGCAGCGCAACGCGCTCGATGTACTTTGCCGTGGTCGTCATCACGAAGCCCTTCGAAGCAGGTTGCGGTTGCGGATCATCAGCCGCTGGCTGAAGCGGTAGTTCTGCAGAACATCGGAGGTGATCTGGTCGAGTTGCTCGTCGGTCAGCCAATCGAGGCCGTCCCGGTAAATGCGCTCGCTGATCGCCGTAATAGCCGTCTTCATCGAGCGGCTGTCGGCGTCGAAACTGCGGAGGAAGCGGTCCTTGCGGTCGCGTGTTACCTCTCCCATGGCGCTCACTCCGCCTCGACCGGCTTGCCATCGCGCAGCGTGTAGAAGGTGTCGGCCTTGATGCCGTCGCGTCCGACGATGCCGGCCCAGACGTTGACGACAGGGCCGTCCGCCCACTTCGCCCGGCTGAAAACCCAGTCGATCGCGCGCTTGGTCAGGTCGCCGAGGCTGATCTCGACATCGAGCGTGATCTTGGCGGAGGCGAGTTTCGTGTCACTCGCATCGCGCTCGCCGTCCTGGGTGACGAGCATGTAGCGGCTGCCGGCCGGCGGATAGTATTCGAAAACCGAAAGCGGATGATGCTCGACGGGGCAAGCATGGAAGCCGCCCTCGCAAGCGCCGACCTTCCCAGTGTGCTCATAGATCTTGCCGATTTCGAACTGGTAGCCTCGGCAGGCTAGATCAGTGTTGAACCCCTTGATGCTGGTGACGGCCGATGGAGTTTCGGCAGCGGGTTCGGCCTTCTTCGTGCGCTTGGTCGCCATCGGTTCGTCTTTCGTGCTGGAGAGCGGGTTATTCGGCTGCGAGCATGGCGGCGCGATCGGCCGCTCGTTCGTGCCGGCGCGCCCAACGAAAGGCGATCCGCGCGGCGGCGAGGTTCGTCAGGGGAATGTCGATGATGCCGCCCGAACGCGGCTCGTCTCGGTACAGCCGCTCGACGATGCGAAGCCCCTCGGCCGGCTCGACCTGCGACAGGTTCCAGCGGATCGCGTTCAACTTGCCGGGGTGCTGCAGGTAGGCGCGAGCGCGAGTCTTCGTCACGCTGATCATCGTCCGAACCGCGGACCGCTCGACCGCAGCCAGAGCCGCCGCAATCGCCGCGCTGTTCCGCTGGACGCGCTCACGATCGAGCCGCGCGGTCTCCGCGACCTCGGCCACAGTGCGAACCGTCACCGGGCTGTAGAGCCGCCCGACGCCGGGAATGTCCTGGGTGATGAAGGTGGTGGCCATCGGCCCGTCTCCCCTGTGGATGGGGAGTATTCTGCATGTCGCAGATCGCATGTCAACTGCATAACGCAGAAATGCGCGATATGCAGATCGCCGCACTGAGCCTGCATCCGGCGTGATGGGCGCCCGCGAATCAGGACTCGACTCCCGACAAAATCTGAGTCGTAAATGAGAACCTAAGGAGAACAGAACGGCGGGGCGTGTGATGAGTATGGCCTGGTCCGACCGAAGGGTGCCGATGCCCTCGCTCGACGAAATGCTGGCGATCGAAGTGGGTTGCGACGGGTGCGGGAGGGGGAAGCGACTCGATTCCGGCGCCCTCGCCCGCCTGTGCGAGAAGGGGCTGCGGCAGATCAGCGACGTTCGCTCGCGTCTGGTCTGCACCGAGTGCGGCGAGCGCGACCGCCTGTCGCTCATCCCCGTGTTCAGACGTGCGGAGCAGGGCTTACGGACCTCTCGCGCGGCGTAGAGCTCGCGCTAACCGGAATCGTTGAGACTGAGTGAGACGGCAACCGGATGGCGTTGAGCCTGGCTCGACGGGACATCCGGCCCGTGAGGAGCCGGCTCGACCCTCATCGGATGAAGCCCGCGACCTATCCTGGTAGGGGCGCCTGAAGCGCCCACCGCTTCATGGAAGGATTCGCCCTCATTGAGGTCGATATCGTTCTGCGCCGTCGGTGTTCAGGTTCTCGCTGGATATAGGTTTATATCTCTACCTCGCGCGAGCGTGACGCGCGAATCGTGGGAGCGCGGTGATCCGACGCGACGCGCGCACGCGACGCATCTAGCCGTAGAGCTCGTCGTTGGGGATCACCCGGAGAATGCGCAGTATCTCGTCTCGGCTGAACTCGAGACGGCCGGGCGGGTTGAACTGCTCTACGACCACTTTCCGGGCGTCCATGGATACCAGCATCTTCACGTAGGCTTTGCCGGGGCGCCCATCTTCGGTCGGCTTCAACTCGACCACGACGAAGTCCTCAATCGCGGGCTTCTTCGAATCGACATACACACGCTCGCCGTCACGGTACTTCGGCCACATCGAATGATTGGCAACGCGAAGTGCGAACACGCCAGGGCGATTCATCAGGCCGGGCGGCCGCACCACTCGGTCCACGACTTGGCCGTTCAGCTCGAACGCGCTGTCGTCGTCGTCGATGCTGGCTATGCCAATGCCGAGCTCTTCGACGTCGCGTACGGGCGGTGTCCACCGAACCACTGCAGCCCCTTCGCTTTCGGCATTCGGCTCGGCGATGTAGGGAGTTCGCTCGACCCTGGGAGGAGGAGGCGGCGCCTCCCCTCGGATGAGAGCTTCAGCGCCTGCTTCAAATTCGTCGATCGTCTGGATCGCTGGGATGTCTCGGTAAACGACTTCGCGGTCCTCACCGGGACCTTCGCCATCTTCAAGGAGCAGCCACGCGGCGGCTACGCGGAAGAACTTCGCGTAGCGCTTAGCGTCGTCCTCGTCGAACCCGCGGGACCCCGACTCGTGGCCCGAGTAGGTCCCGTACGGAACCCCAAGTGCCTCTGCGGCTTGCTTGGCAGTCCTGAACTTCGTTTTGCGAGCGAGGCGAAGGCGTGCGTGCTTGTCCATTTTCGCATTATGCAGAGAAACAATCTGCAAATCTGAGTGCGATGGTTGACACGTTAGTCTGCGTTGTGCAGATTATGCTGCATGATGCAGAATCTCGCTGACGTGATCGATGCCTTCGGTGGCTACGCGAAACTCGCGCAGGCGCTGGGCTGCCCGGCGGGCACGGCAAGCGCGTGGAAAACACGAGGCAGTATCCCCGTCCGCTACTGGGCGCAGATTGTCGAGGAGGCGTCTCTCCTCGGAATTGATGGCGTGACCTTCGATGCTCTCGCCCGGATCGCGTCACTGCCACGCGAGACGCCCCGCAGACGCGAGGTGGCGTGATCGTCATGGTGGCCCTCTCGCATCCCCGTCCATCGTTTGTCTCCGTCTCGGGCGGGGGGCGCTCGGCAAAGCGCTCGCCCCTGAAAGTCTCGGAAGCTTCCGGTCGCTCGCCGCGCCCTGCCGCCTCGTCTCCAGCACCATCGGAGATCGAGATGAGACAGTCGCGTAGCGCTGTGCGTCAGTTGACCGACAGCCGTCAGACAAATGTCGGGGAGCGCGAGGCTAAGGCCGAGCGGATCATCGCCTTTCTGCGCCGCATGTACCCATCCAAGACCGCCGACAACGTCGCGGCGGATATCGGCGGATCGTCCGTCACCCTGCAGAAGATGATCGACCGGCGCTCGACGCCCAGCGTGGTCACCTACGGGCGGATGCTGCTGGCCTACGGCCCCGAGTTCCTTATGGCCGTGTACCCGAACGCACCCAAGTGGATGAGCGACGCCTATCGCAAGGAGCAGCAGGAAGCGCTGCTCGCTGCACAGAAGCGGATTTCAGAACAACTCGCGGCACTTGAGCCGCTGACATGAAGGAGGGGCCGATGCGGGGCCTCCTTGCCATCATCTATGCCGGCGCCTGGGAGGCCTGTCGCCGCATGTCGGCGCGGCGTCTGCGGCAGTCCCTTCGCTGGGGCGAGCGCGCCGCGTGGTGCGACCGGAAAGCCAAATCCATGAAGGACGGGGGAAAACCATGAGCAATGGGTTCGAAAAAGCCGAGCGCTTCGTCAAGGAGATCGAGCGGCACCACGAGACGCTCGCCTCGTACGCCGGGGAGCACCTGCAGCGCTGCAAGTCGGTGCGCGAGATGATTTCCAGCGCCTACGACCTCGCCAAGGACGCCGGGATACCGAAGCGCGAGCTGCGCGCCGTCGTGAAGGAGAGGGCGCTTCTCAAGAAGATCGAGGCGTTGCGCGAGGGGCTCGAAGACGAGCAGGCCGAGACCTTCGACCAGATCAAGCACGCCCTTGGCATGCTGTCCGACCTCCCGCTCGGCGAGGCGACGCTGGCTCGCTCCGAGGCGATCGACAGCCTGACGGAAGACGAGGAGGCCGACCCCGATGAGGAGGCGGCCGCGGCGAACAGCGCCGCCCTGCGTGCCGGTATCCGCGCCGTGAACTGACCACCAACCTGGGGAGGGGGGAATGCCGTTCGTCGAGTTCGATGCCGGATATGTGCTGTTCGGATTGATCGTTCTGTGCGCGGTCTGCGCCTACGCGGTCGCGGTGTCGGACGATGCCGACCTGAAGGGTGATGAGGGCGACGAGTTCGCCCCGAAGCCTCCGCTCCACCCCGAGGATGCCGCGCGCCTGACGGCGTTCTGATGCGCGCCCTCCGCCGCCTTCTGCGCCGCATCAGGGCTGCACTGCACCCGCGCGTCGCGACCACGCTCACCATCAACGGACAGCCATGGAGGCTCCCATGAGGACCGATCACGTCCTGCGGCTCAATGCCGAGTCGACCGCCTATGCCGACCTTCTCCGCGAGACCATCGACGTCCGGGAGGCGGAATTGCATGGCCTGAAGCGGCTCTATCTCGCGGTCGTCGCAACGGCCGAGCACGACGGCCCGGGCCTCGTGCGCACGGTCGCCGACAACGCCGAGGCGGTCGTCTCCAGGCAGAGGGAGGCGGCGTGATGGGCCGTCTTCGCAGTTTCCTCGTCGGTGGCGTCAGCGGCGCCGCTTCCTTGGTGGCCCACGCCGCCGGCTGCGTCCTGGCCGAGGTTCGGCGCCAGCACAGTGGGCGCGGCAGCACCGGACGCTCCAAGGCCGATCGGAACAAGATGCCTCGCGCCGGATCGTCCAAGCGCCGCGATCGGCGCCTCGCCGCAGCGGCGGCCTATTTCCGGCAGCTCCGCAAAGAGCGCGAGATCGGCGTGCACCCGAAGTTCCTGCACAGCGCGCAGCGCCCCTGGGACATGCAGGCGGCCGGCAAGGACTGGGAACGCCGCTCGCGCGAGTGGGACAGCGTCAATTCGGCTCGCGGCTAGCCGCCTTCAAACCGGGGAGGGGACCATGAAGACCTATTCCATCACCGACCTGGCGCGCGAGTTCGGCGTCACACTGAGGACCCTGCGCTTTTACGAATCGCGCGGGCTGCTGACGCCGGCGCGCTCCGGCGTGCAGCGCATCTATTCCGAGGCGCACCGCGAGCGCTTCCGCCAGATCCACGCTTGGGCGCAGCAGGGCTTCACGCTCCGCGAGATCAAGCGAGCCCTGATCAAGGGCGGCTTCGACCGGCGCCAGATCGCGCGGCAGATCGCCGAGCTCAAGCAGCGCCGGGACGATACGGAGCGCGCGATCGCTCAGCTTGAGCGCGAGGTGGCGGCATGAAAGCGACAGCCCCGAAATGGGAGTGGACGGACGAGTCCGTCTCCGAACTGCGCCGGCTGCATGCTGGCGGCAGCACCTTCTCTGAGATCGCGGTCGCCATCGGCTGCCGGTCGCGCAATGCGGTGATCGGTAAGGCATCAAGGCTCGGTCTTGCCTCTCGCCATTCGCCGGTCCCGGCACCGAAACCGCCGCGCGCCCGCCCGAAGCCTTCTCTCGCCCCGGTGCCCGAGGTCATACCGGTCAAGCAGAACCGGCACGCCGGCAACATCGCGAAGAAGGCCGACGCGGTGGCGCGGGAGCGGGCCGGCCTATCGACCGCGCCCGACCGCTCAACCGTCGGCACCTTCGATGCCGTCGCCACCGTCGCAAGGCCCGGCGCGCCCGGCGTGCTCTTCCTCGATCGGCGCCCGCTCCAATGCGCGATGCCGCTGCCCGGCTGGGATGACCTCCCCGTCACCGAGAAGCTGGTTTGCGGCCTGCCTACGGTCGGCGACACCTCTTGGTGCAGACACTGCCTGCCTGTCGTCTCGACGCCTTCGACCTATCGGGAGCAGACCAACAGCAACGTCCACGGCGCTTTCCGTCTGTCGCGTCAGTCCGCCCTGAACTGCACCGGCGGGGATCTCCAGCCATGAGCGAGGAAACCCTGCTTTCTGCCGCGCGCCGGGCGCTCCGTTTCTTCCGCATCGACGAGGCCCACGGCGGCCTGACGAGCCAAGAGACCCTGATCGCTATGGATACGCTCGCGCTGCAAGTTGAGAAGGAAACGTCTCGGTCTCGGCTGCGAGAGGCCGCGAAGGTGGATGCGGCCGCGCTTGCGGAGACGCAGCCATGACGATCCAGCCGTCGCCATACGATCTCATCCGCGCAATTCAGGATCAGCAGGCGGTCCAGCAGGCGTCGTTCCGCACGACGGACCGGCTGCTCACCATGCTCGCCGGGATGCTGGACGGCAGCGCGCCAGATCCGATCATGGAGAGCGCCCCGGCCCCAGTGCGGCCACGGCACCAGCGCCAGAAGCCGGCTGAAGTTCAGGCCGAGAAGCCCCCAGAGCCCAAGGCGGATTTCACTGAGAGCCCGGCGCCGACCGTCAAGCGGGAGCGGCGCAAGTCCGGCGAGAGCGCCCGGCCGCCCGTGCTCCTTACCTATGGCGGCATCGACGTCCGAACGACCGAGCGGCGCGCGCTCCTGCTTCAAACCCTGCGCCAGAAGCCGATGACGCTGTCTGAGCTGACCCGCGCCCGGGTCGCGCCGACGGTAGATGGCGTCAAAGCGCAGATCATCGACCTCAACAAGGACCTGCAGAAGGCCGGCGTCGCGCTCAAGGTCGAGCCGACGCCCGGCAAGATGCGCGTCGGCGCCAGAGGCGGACGCGAGCCCTCATACTACCGACTGGTTTCGCCATTCGGCACACCCAACGCCCCCCCGGAGATTCAGCCCTCAATCCAGAGCGGAGGAGAGGCCGGTGCAAGCCCGGAAGAAGGGACGCCTGCCAGCGCGGCCGGGGATGGTGAAGACAAGTCCGCGCAAGGCGTTCAATCCGTCACGTCGTCCGGTGCGGGGGAGGGTGAAGCACCGCCCGCTGAACCCGCGCCGGCGGCGGACGAACCCCCGAAGATCGAGAAGCTGGCAGCCGTCGATGTCGATCGCATCTATGGCCCGGGCGGCATGGTCTATGTCCGGGAGACGGCCGCCCGCGCGCTCAACGTTCTGAAGCACGGGGACATGTTCGGGCTAGACCTCGTGGCGAAGCGAGCAGGCTGCCCATCGGCTGAGGTCGTGCGTCAGGCGCTCAACATCGAACGCGCCAGCCTCGCTCAGATCGGGCTCGACCTCTACCTCGACAAGGTGAACGTCCGGCTGCGGGGGCTCTCCTGATGCCCTTCCGCGGAATCCTCATTTCGGTCCCCGCCGGCGCCGTGCTCTGGGCACTGATCGCCGCAGCTGTGATGCGGGTGTGGCCATGACGCTGCCCCTCGTCCTCGCCCTCGACATCAGCAAGACGTGCACCGGGATCGCCTTCGGCCGCCCTGGTGAGCGCCCGACCCTGCTCTCGATCAACGGGAGCGAGATCGACGCCGCTGCCGCCATGGCGAAGCTCGGCACCTGGCTGATCGAGTTCTGCCGCGTCTCGCGCCCCGACTGGCTCTACTATGAGGCTGCGCTGAACATCATCCCCGGCGAGTACGACGCGGAGGAGCAGCGCGTCAAAGCCAAGGGCAACCCTCAGACGACCATCACGCTCGCCAAGATGACCGGCGTGGTCGAGTTCATCGCGGAGATGAAGCACATCCGCTGGCGCACGGCGAACGTCCAGACCGTGCGCAAGAACTTCCTCGGAAGCGGCCGGCCCGACCAGCCCAAAAAGCACGTGAAGGCCATGTGCCTGGAGCTCGGCTGGACGCCCAAGAACACGGACGAGTCAGACGCTGCGGCCGTGTGGTCATGGGCCTGCATTCAGGTCGCGCCGTCTCAGGCGCAGATCGTCACCCCCATGCAGCATCGGAAGGTCGCGGCGCAGATGGCCCCGGCCGGCGTCTTCGCGGGAGGAAGGGGATAATGGCAGAAACGACGCATATCTCGTGGTGCGACCACACCTTCAACCCATGGATCGGCTGCCAGAAGGTCTCGCCGGCGTGCGACGGCTGCTATGCCGAGCAGATGATGGCGAGCCGCCACAAGCGCGTCGTCTGGGGCAAGCCGGGCCAGAAGCCAACCTATTCCCGCACCGGCCAGGCATATTGGCGCGAGCCGCTGAAGTGGAACCGCAAGGCGGCGGAAGCCGGCACGCGCCCGTTCGTCTTCTGCGCCAGCCTTGCCGACGTCTTCGACAACAACGTCGATCCGGAATGGCGCGCCGACCTTTTCGACCTGATCGATAAGACGCCCCATCTGGTCTGGCTGCTGCTGACGAAGCGTCCGCAGAATATCGTCGAGATGGTCCACGCCGCCGGCGGGATGCCGCCCCACGCGCGTAATGTTGCATTCGGCACCACCATCGAGGATCAGAAGCGCGCGAACTTGAACGGACCGCACCTGCTAAAAGCCGGCGCGGCGCTCGATCCGCTTTTCCTGTTCTACTCCTGCGAGCCGCTGCTCGAGATCATCACGCCGCCGATGGCGATGATCGGCCAGCATATCGGATGGGTCATAACAGGCGGTGAGACTGACCAAGGCGACCACCGAGCACGGCCAACGCACCCCGACGCATTCCGCCGGCTGCGCGATCAGGCTGCGGATTTCGGCGCGGCCTTCCACCACAAGCAGAACGGGGAGTGGTCGTCGATAGAGCCCGAATGGACGCACTGGATGACAGACAGCGGCGCGTTCGGCGAATGGTCTAAGGACGTCGCACCGGGTCGGATCACCGCGAAGCTCAAGCGCGTCGGCAAGAGGCGTCCCGGCCGTCTCCTCGACCGCGTCGAGCACAACGCGCGCCCGGAGGTGCCTGCGCTGTGACCTCCGCTCCGGACCCATTCGCCGACCTCCAGACCCTCCCCGGCGGCGTGTTTATGGCGGCGTGCATCGACGCGGTCGAGGCTGTCGGCGCCCTGATGCGAGCCCGTGAGCGGTCAGCGGAATCGCGCGGGCAGGGCATCGACCGAGAGAAGCTGCGCGAGGCCGCACTGCTCGCCGGCGCGGCCGAGATGCTGACCACACTCAAGGCCGAGGGCGAGAGCGCCACGGCGTACGGCCGCCAAGCGCCGGCTGTCATCGTCAAGGCCGTGACCGTCGGCAAGCGCGCATTTCAACAGATCGATCGGGGGATCGCATGAGAGGGCTACGCATCACGGAGGTCGGGCAGCGGCGCGCGAGACATATTCGCGAGCTCGCCGACCAGGGCATGACCGGACGCCAGATCGCGAAAATCGTTGGCGTGAACCGCACGCGCGTTCAGGCCATCGCGGAGCGCTACTGCATCCCGCTCGCCAAGCAGAACTCGCGCCGCTTCAGCCAATATCACAGCGTCAAGCGTGCCGAGTTGATCGTCGCGCTCGCCAAGGAGGCTGCGGTCAGCCCGGCCGTGATGATCGACAACGCGGTCCGGCTACTGGTCGATGATGGCATCGAGGCTGCCCGCAAGCGCCTCGGCAAGCTCGCAGTGCCGAAAGTGGTCTACCGCAAGCAGCCAGCCGGCGAGGTGCTCCCATGAGCGCCAGCGACCCAGATGTCGAAGCCTGGGTGGATCAGGCCAGAAGCGCGGACATCCTTGAGATATCGACCCAGATAGGCGCCCAGCTGAGGCGCTCTGGCGGCGAGTGGGTTGGGCCGTGCCCGCGCTGCAACGGGACGGATCGGTTCGCCGTGAACCCGGTTGAGCAGGTCTTCAACTGCCGCGGGGCGGTCGGGGGCGACGTGGTCGCCATGGTCATGCACGCCGGCGACCCGTCACGCGATATCCCCTTCATGGAGGCGTGCGAGATCATAAATGGCTGCCCGGCTCCGAAGCGGAACACGCAGGTCAAGCTAGCCGACCCCGAGCTTCTGAAGGAGCGCCGCGAGGAACGGCGCCAGGTCGAGCTCACGCGGTCGCAGAAGGAAGAGCAAGAGCGACTCAAGCGCCGGGCCCAGTGTGTCGAGCTCTTCGAGTCCTGCCGCCCGCTGGCCGGCACACACGGCGACGCTTACTTCAGGCGCCGCCTCATCACCATGACGCAGGAGATGGCGGTCGATATCCGCTTCGCGCCGGAGCTGAAGTTCTTCGGCAACGTCGAGGGGAAAGCCGATCTCGAGCATCTGGGCGACTTCCCCTGCGTGGTCTCCGCGATCCGCAACCTGCTGACCGACGAGATCATCGGTATCCACCGCACCTATCTCGACCCGAAGGAGCCGGCCAAGCTGAAGCCGCCCGGCGTCGGCAACAAGGCCAAGAAGGTCTTCGGTGAGTGGAAGGGCGGCGGCATCCGCATGAGCCCGATCCGCGAGGCCATGGCCGCCGGTGAGGGCATCGAGACCTGCGCCTCATGGTACGGGCTCGGGAAGGGACCCGACGACATCGGTCTCGTTTGCGCGGTGGCGATCGACAACCTCTCCGGCGCCGCAACCGGCTCGCTCCCGCACCCGCGCCCAACTGCGACCGGCGCCAAGACGATCCAGAACGGCGTGCCGAACATGGAAGAGCCAGGCCTGATCCTGCCGCCCGAGGTCCGGTCGATCTACCTGCTCGGGGACGGCGACTCCGACCCCTATGCGACGCGGGCCAAGCTGCTGACCGGCGAACGCCGATACCGAGCGCTTGGGCTCGAGGCTTTCATCCACATGGCACCGTCCGGCGCCGACTGGAACTCCGTCGTCACGGGCGTCGGAATCAAGAGGGCGGCATGAGCGACATTCGAAAAGTCAAAGCGATACCGCTCCCGGTCGACCTGTCCCGGGCAAGTATCGGGACGCGGCCGCAGATCATGCGGCTCAACCCCGCCGACCTGTCCGTCGACGCGGCGTACCAGCGCGAGCTCTCCCGAAAATCGATCAACCTCATCCATAAGCTGGTGACGGGCTGGGACTGGCGTCGCTTCAAGCCACCGGTCGTCGCGAGGGTCGGTGATGCCTGGCACGTCATCGACGGCCAGCACACGGCTATCGCAGCCGTCTCGCACGGTGGCATCGGCGAGATCGATGTCATGGTCGTCGAGGCGCTCGAGAGTGTCGATCGCGCCAAGGCGTTCATCGGCCACAATCGCGATCGAGTGGCGATCACGAACACGCAACTGTTCTTTGCCGCCGCGGCCGCCGGCGACGAGGACGCGCTGACCGTTGCTCAGGTCTGCGAACGCGCCGGCGCCATCATTCTGCGGAACCCGTCGCCCGGGCGCGCCTACCGGCCCGGTGAAGTGGTCGCGGTATCGGCGCTTATACAGCTCGTCCGCCGACGATCCGCAGCCAAGGCGCGGGTGGTCGTCGAAACACTCGTCCAGGCGAAGGCCGCGCCCCTGAGTGCTGACCTGATCCGATCAGTGGATTACGTGCTGCACGACGAGCAGTACGAGGGCGACCTGCACGCGTCCGACGTCGTCTCGACCATCCTTCGACTCGGGCCGGATCTCGAGGCGAAGTCCGGAGAGCTCGCCATGGCCAAGAAGATGCAGCGCTGGCGCGCCACGGCGATCGTCATCTTCCAAAACACGAGGAAGCGCCGTGGACCCGCTCGCGCGGCTTGAGGCCGTCTTGGCTGAGAACGAACGGCTGCGCGATCGAATCGCAGCGCTCGAGGACGCCTTCGGCATGAACGTCGAAGCGCCCGTCTTCCTTGGTCTCACCGCGTCGGAGGCTCGGCTGTTCGGCGCCCTGATGAAGCGGGACACCCTGACGAAGGGACAGATCATGTCAGCGCTCTACGTAGGCCGCATGGACGGCGAAGAGGCCGAGATCAAGATCGTGGACGTGTTCGTGTGCAAGATCAGGAAGAAGCTGAAGCCCTACGGCCTGACGATCGAGACGCTGTGGGGGCAGGGCTATCGGATCTCGCCTGCGATGAAGACCCGCGCCGCGGCGATCATGCAGGAGAACGCGGCATGACCACCATCGTCGTCTGCGGCGGCCGGTCGTATGGGCGCGTTCCGAATGACGTGGCCTCCGATCTCCGCTGGCAATATGAAGATCAGGCGGAGGCGGAGCAGCGTCGCCTCGTTCAAATCCTCGACGCGGCCGTCACCAAGCTCGACCTGCGCTACCTCGCCGTAGGCGACGCGACAGGCGCAGATGCGCTTGCAGCGTCATGGGCTGAGCGCCGCGGCATGCCGTTCAAGGTCTACGTGGCGGACTGGCAGCAGCACGGCAACGCGGCCGGCCCGGTTCGCAACAAGGCGATGCTCGAGGAGGCGCAACCCTCCTGCGTCATCGCGTTCCCTGGCTCAAAGGGCACTCGCAACATGGTCGGGCTCGCCGATAAGGCCGGCATTCGCGTGATCAAGGTGGATTGGTGATGGCGGCCGCCGAATGATCCACATTCCACCAATCCAGACCGGCGAGGAGTTCGAGGCGGAGACGCTGGCGATGATCATGCCGGTGTTCCAAAGCCGCTTCGGCCGGGTGAAGTGGCGCGATCTCGACGCGCCGGGGCCCATCTACGAGTATCTCATCGACGGGTGGATCAGTGCCGGCGACAAGTCGATCATTGGCGGTCCGTCGCGCTCCGGCAAGAGCTTCCTCGGCATCCATGCCTCGATGTGCATTGCCCGGGGAACGCCGTTCTTCGGCAACGCGGTGAAGCAGGGGCTCGTCGTCTATCAGGCAGGTGAGGGCGCAAGGGGCGTCCGTCGCAAGCGCCTGCCGGCCTATCGCAAGCACTTCAACATCCCCGACGACGAGGATGTCCCTTTCGAGCTCCTGACAAGCGAGGTCGACCTTTACCGCGCCGACGGCGACACGCGCCCGCTGATCGACGAGATCAACGCGATCAAGGCCGAATATCCCGATCTGCCGCTCGCGGCCACCGTGATCGACACCTTGGCGACGGCGACGGGCGGGGCCGACGAGAACAGCGGCAAGGACATGGGGACGGTGATGAAGAACATCGCCCTCATCCAGAAGGAGACGGGCGCCGCAGTCATCCTGATCCACCACCTCAATTCGAGCGGGACGAAGCTGCGGGGGCACACGTCGATCTACGCGAATGTCGACCAGGTGATCATGGTCACCCGGGACGAGGTGACGAAGATCCGGACCGCGCGCCTCGACAAGATGAAGGACGACGAGGACGGCGTCACGCTCAAGTTCGAGCTGATGTCGGTCCACCTCGGCGAGCGACCTGATGGCAAGCCGATCAGCTCGTGCGTATGCGTCCCGGTGGGCAGCAAGGAGCACATCAAGGCCGACATGCTCCGGCGCGGCTGGTCCCCGAACCCGACCGAGCGCCGCGTCCTTACAGCGATGTTCGAGGCCTTGAAGCGGCACGGCCGTCTGGCCGGCCCGTCGCTGGAGGAGAGCCACAAGATCAAGCCTCTGACCGAGGTCATCGAGTGGTCCGAATACCGGGATGTGGCGCGGTCTCTCGCGATGGATGACGGGGTGGAAGAACGGTCCGCCGACGCCATCCGCAAGGAGTTCGAGCGGGCTCGGGATGCCCTGTTCAATGCCGGCGTGATCGGGGTCGCGAAGCCGTATCTTTGGTGGGCTGGGCGTCCGGTCAAGGGTTTCCAGCACACATTTCCGAAAGCGGACGAAGGGCGGACGAACGGCGGACAAGCGGCGGACAAAGCACTTTCCGAGTTTGACGGGGATGACTTCAAATGGTGAGCGATTTCAGCCGCGGCAGGGGGCTTAGAACCCGCCGCGCAATGTCTCAGAAGTTGCGATTCAGCATCCTCCAGCGCGACGCGTTTACGTGCCGATACTGCGGGCGGAGCGCCCCCGACGTGAAGCTCCACGTCGACCACGTGATGTCGGTGGCGGACGGCGGTGTTTCGGACCCCGATAACCTCGCGACGGCCTGCGACGACTGCAACTTGGGCAAAGGGGCCAGATCCATTGTGTCTCGCCCAGTATCCTCAACCCCTGGCCCGGTCCTGGTGGCCGCGCATCCCGAGGAATCTGCAAGCTCACAAGCTAGCCCCGACAGCGGGGACGGGCACATCGAGGCATGGAAGCGCGGTCTACCGCTGCACTCTCTGATCGACTTTCTGAACGGCCGGATATCAGGGCCGCCCCAGTATCCGCCCCCGGACCATTACCCATGGTGACGAAAATGGACGATGCCGGCATGGTCACCACCCAGATTCCCGGCTTCCAGGGCTGGGTCGACGATCTGAATGATCGGATCGAGGCGATCGGCGACACCGACATCCCGCTGGAGTGGACGCCCGAGCATGTCGGCGCCCGGCTGATCGAGGCCTACGAGACCTTGCGCGAGTCGGGCGGCAGGGTCGGGCCGAAGGCGTTCGGCAATGGCTGGCCGGAGATGATGCGCGAGTTCGCCGACCTGGTGGACCCGGATGCGCAGAAGAACCACGCGGCCGAACGGAGCTCGAGCCGCAACCGCCCGTCGTCGGAGGCGATCTCCCGCATGACCGAGGCGCTCGCATGGCCGCGGCGCTTCCTCGATGGCGAGCTGATGCTGGCCGATTCCCTGATGCTCTGGACCTATGCCCGGGCTCACGAGCTCGACATGGAGCGGCTGCTGCACTCCCGGAAAAAGCGGGCGATGGTCATGCTGGCCGAGATGGAGCACCGGGCGAACCGTCTCCCGCGCGCTGGCGATACGCGCCTGCTGAGCGAGCAGTGGCGTGCCGCGGCCCGGGCGATGCTGTGCGCCGACATCCTGGCAACTGCCAACGCCGCACTCGCCGCCGCGCCACCGGCCGAACACCATCAGATCCAGGCCAAAGCCCGCGCCCGCCTCCTCGCCGGCTGCAAGGCGCTGAAATGCTTCCCGACCAAGTACCGGCTCCGCGACGCGCTCCCCAACCGCGTCATGGCCCGCACAACGCTCGACCGCCTGCGCAAGCAGGCCATGCAGATCGTCGCCACGAAGCTGCGCCGCGCCGGCGTGGCGGTGCGATAGGAGGAGGACGGATATGAAAGAGCACAAGACGAAGGTGGTTGCGACCACCGAAGAGATGGACCTCGTCCGGTCTGATCTGTTCGCCAATAGCCGCTTCGAGTTCCGTCAGCACGCGAAGAAGATGGTGACCCAGCGCGCGGCGCTCGCCGCCACGCTCATCGAAAAATGGGGCATGGTCGCCTGCACCGGAGAAGGTGAGGACAGCGCAGGTCGCCAGCGGCTTCGTCTTTTATCACCCGAGGAAGTCGTGGTGCGCGCTTGCGACACGGCGGACATCGCGTTCACGGAATTCGATGCTCGCGGCTGGCGCGTCGATTTGCCCGGCTACGATGATATCCACGCCCAAGGCGCGGAGGGTGAGGAATGACCCCCGCGATCCTGAAGACCGTCGTGGCCGCGCTGCGCGACACTGCAGCCAAGGCCGATGAGAAGGTCGAGCACGCGGGGCTCTTCGCCGACGATGACGAACGACCCCGCTGCGTCACAGCAGAAGCGCCAGAGCCGCACCGAGCCTCAGCACGATGGCGGCAATGTCGACTTTGACGGTGACGATGACACGGTAGGTTCCCTTCATCGGGGAGGCCCTCCGGGTCACGCCGGCGCGACCCTTGCGGGTTGCGTTCTTGCGCCCCTCGTTACGGTGGAACCGCCGTTCGAGGGTCTACCGGTCCGACGGGAGTGGTTACCCTGTCGGCCCCGTGCGATCCGACCTGGGACGTCGCCCGGCGTGGACGACACTTCCAGCTCGGAAGCCCCCAGACCGGGGCACGAGCACACGGGCGGGGGAGTTGTTGGCTCCTCCGCCCGCTTTGCCACCCTGAACCATCCTCCGGTACGAGTCGATCCTTGGGATGACGGGGCAAACGCGACAGCGAAACTTTTCGCAGAGCGCATCCGCTCCCTCAAGCACCCCAAGGACTAACCATGGACGCGCAAGGATGGATGCCGATCCCGCCGACGGACGGCACCTGACCGCCGCGAGACGCGTTCCGATACCCCCTCACGCCCCTGCAAATCTGCATCCGGCCACGCCTTCATGAGCCCGTAGCCGTGCGAAAATGCACCGCATAATTCACGGTTGCCCAACCCCCGTTTCCGCGCCATCACACCGTCATCGTCGCGAAACGTGTCGCTCCCGGGTCGTTCCTCCCGAAACCCGTCAAGCGAAATCACACCATCGGCCCAGGGCAATCCACCGCCGCAAATTCGCATCCGGCCACGGCTTCTATAGCTTGTAGCCAAGCGATCGGCCCCTCGCGACGAACCACTTGCGTCCAGACCGAAAAT
This sequence comes from Alloboseaceae bacterium BT-24-1, assembly GCA_025846845.1. Taxonomy (GTDB): domain Bacteria; phylum Pseudomonadota; class Alphaproteobacteria; order Rhizobiales; family Beijerinckiaceae; genus Allobosea. The sequence goes on along the minus strand of JAOYTL010000026.1, from coordinate 38,855 downwards.
CTGGGCAAACATCGCGAAGCAGCCCCTTCGGAACCACTACCTAAATCTGTCCTCGGTCGGTGGCTCGGCGGCGCGGAGCGCCCGCCAGAACTTAGCGTCCACGACACCCAGTCGACACGGGCGCAAACGATTCAGAATAGAGCTCTACGACATGCAGCCCCGGAAATTTCGAGGGCAGATTCGGAAAGCGCTCTTCGCAAGCACTCTACCGTAGGTTCACGCGCCTCCTCGGTGGAACTCCTTAAAGGCGCGACTTTCGATTTTTCGTCACGGAGCGAAATGTGAGCGACGCGCCAAAACGCGGACGCCCGACCGAGTACACTCGGGAGATCGCTGACGAGGTTTGCCTCCGCATGATCGAAGGTGAAAGCCTCCGGTCAATCTGCAAGGAAGAACGCTTCCCGTCAGAGGGCGCCGTCCGCATGTGGGCGGTCAACGACCGCGATGGTTTTGCTGCGCGCTATGCCCGCGCGCGCGAGGCTCAGATGGACGCCCACGCTGAGGACATCGTCGAGATATCTGACGCCAAGGATGAGGACTCGAACCGCGCCAGGCTTCGCGTCGACACGCGCAAGTGGCTGATGGCGAAGATCGCGCCGAAGAAGTACGGCGACCGCACGCGCCACGAGCACACCGGCGCGAACGGCGGCGCAATCAATGTCGCGGCGATCGATCCGGCCAAGCTGGCTGGTCTCTCCGCAGAGGAGCTCGCCGTCCTTGAACGAGCCTATCTCACACTTGGAATTTCTGCGGGCGATCCAAGCGGAGCAGGCGAGGCGAGCGGCGCAGAAGACGCTTGAGGCGGAGATCGAGCAGGCCGGCGCGTCGCTGGCGACGTTCGTCCGCGCTGCCTGGCATGTGATCGAGCCGGGACAGCCCTATGTGCACAATTGGCATATCGACGCCATGTGCGAGCATCTCGAGGCGGTGTCGTACGGCGAGATCACGCGGCTGCTGATGAACGTGCCGCCGGGCGCGATGAAGTCTCTACTCTGCGGGGTGTTCTTCCCTGCATGGGAGTGGGGACCGCGAGGGCTGCCGCATCTGCGCTTCATGGGTATGTCGCACAAGGAGCCGCTGGCGATCCGCGACAACATGAAGTGCCGGCGGCTCATCGAGTCGGCATGGTTCCAGGATCGCTGGCCGCTCCAGTTGGTCAAGGACCAGAACGCGAAGGGGAAGTTCGAGAACACGGCGACCGGCTTTCGCGAGGCGATGGCCTTCACGTCAATGACCGGCTCGCGCGGTGACCGGGACATCCTCGACGACCCGCTCTCGGTCGACGACGCCAATTCGGAGGTCGAGCGCGACAACGTCAACACGACGTTCCGGGAATCGCTCCCGACGCGCCTCAACAACCCGAAGACGAGCGCGATCATCGTCGTGATGCAGCGCCTTCACGAAGACGACGTTTCGGGCCTGATCCTGTCGAAGGACTTCGGGTACGAGCACCTGATGATCCCGATGGAGTTCGAGGCGGACCGCTGCTGCGTGACGTCCATCGGGTGGAGCGATCCGAGGCGCACCGAAGGGGAGTTGATGTTCCCCGAGCGCTTCCCGCGCGAGGTTGTCGAGCGCGACAAGGTTCTGCTCGGCTCCTACGCCTCGGCAGGACAGTTCCAGCAGCGGCCGGCGCCGAAGGGCGGTGGCATCCTGAAACGGGACCAGTGGGAGCTCTGGGGAAACCCGGACGACCCCGATGATGCGGCGTTTCGTGTGTTTCCGGCCTTCGATCTCGTGGTTGGCTCGCTGGACAGCGCCTATACGGAGAAGGAGCAGAATGACCCCTGCGCGATGACGCTCTGGGGTGTGTTCCGCGACAAGAACGACGTCCCGCGCGCCATGCTGATCAATGCGTGGCGCGAGCGCCTCGACTTCCACCCGCTGATCGAGAAGACGCACGCGACCTGCAAGCGCTTCAAGGTCGATCGGCTCCTGATCGAGTCGAAAGCGACCGGGATCTCGGTCGGGCAGGAATTGCGGCGGCTCTACGCTAACTACGGGTATTCGGTCGAGCTGATAGATCCGAAGGGCCAGGACAAGACCGCTCGAGCCTACGCGGTCCAGCCGATCTTCGAGAATGGCACGGTGTACGCGCCCGATCGCTCCTGGGCGGACATGGTCATCACCGAGTGCGAGCAGTTTCCGCGCGGCAAGCATGACGATCTGGTCGACACGGTCACGCAGGCGCTGCGCTGGCTTCGCGACCGCGGCTTCCTGATCCGCACGGACGAGCACCAGGCATCGCTGCAGGAGCAGATGATGCACAAGGGCGCCGGGCCGAAGCCGCTTTACCCTGGCATGCGCCGGACACGATCCTGAAGGAGGACAACATGGCGAAGGAACCGAAGACCGCAAAGGCGGATGAGGCCAAGGCAGACGAGGTCGAGAAGACCGAGCCCGTCGCCGACGAGCCCAAGGTCGGCAAGGTCGAAGCCCGGCTCGCGGCGCTGGAGGCCTACATCGCCAACGGCGTCAAGACGCTGGGCTGGCCCGAGTTCAAGGGATGAGCGACCTCACCGCCAAGCGCCGGAACGCGCTGAAGCCGAGCACCTTCGGGCTGCCGGGCGAGCGCAAGTACCCGATGCCGGACAAGGCTCACGCCGGGAACGCGAAAGCCCGCGCGCAGCAGCAGGCCGATAAGGGCGATCTCTCCATGGCCGACCTGAAGAAGGTCGACGCCAAGGCGAACCGCATCTTGCAGGGCGCGGGGTACAAGGATTAGGCGCGACCTGCGCAGGATCGCAAACTGACCGAAAATGCATGCACCCCCGCCCTCCCGGCGGGGTTTTTCTTTGCCCGCGAGGGCCAGCACGAAGGAGAACGAAGATGGCATTATCGATGCGTGAAGGATCAGCTCTGGGGCGTTCGCTCCAAGAGACCTACGCGAATGCGGCATCCAAGCCCGCATCTGGTATCTGCGCTGCGATCAGCGGCGTCAACCACAACAATGCCCGCGCCTCAGAGGTGCTCGGGCGCCTGCGGGCCATTGCTGACAACGTTGGCGGCGCGCATCCGGCCAGCGACCGGGCCTCTGAGAAGAACCCATCTGCGATGGGCTACCTCGGCCAGATCAACGAGGCGAACGGCGTGATGTCGTCGGTTCTCGGCCTGATCGAGGAAGAGGTCTCGCGCCTTGAGGGGCTCGTCGGCTGATGTGCAACGTCTCCGACGACCTGAAGCCCGAGCAGAAGCTGGCCGAGCTGGTCAACCGCGAGCTCGACACGAAGATCGATGCGGTCGCTCTGCGGCTGTTCGTGCGCCAGAACTGGGCGCGCATTACCGGGCTGGCCCATGCGATCCACGACGGGTCTGGGCTCGAAAAGGCGGCTGCGGTCACCGCGCCCGGTGGGGGCATGGGGCGTCGACCCTGATGCACAACCTCAAGCTGATCTATCAAGCGGCTTGGCGCGTGCGCATCGTACACTACGTCGCGAAGGCGCTCGGTGTGCTGGTGCACGTCGACGGGATGCCGTTCGGGTCCGCTCGCATCGTCCCGAACCGGGCGGCCTATCGGCAGCAGCGCCCGATCAAGGACGGCGGCGGCGACGGTTCGTGGAAGCGTCTCTGATGCTCACGGTCAAGCACATCACTGCCGAAGGCGAGAGCACGTTCGGGGTCGAGCGGGTGCGGTTCGACAAACCGACCGACACGACGCCGGCCACCGTCTGGGCAGACCGCATGCCGATCACCGGCGGTCGCGTCTTCGTCATGAACGACAAGGGCTCGACCGTCGCGAAGTACGAGCTCGATGAGGCGCCGAGGTGAGTAACGTTTCCACCATCAAGGTCGCCGAAAGCCCGGTGAACGAGAGTGCGCTTGAACTGGTCGAGGAGACCATGGCGCGCGTGAAGACAGGCGAGGTGATCGCGGTCGCCATCATCGAGGTCCGCAAGGCCCGGACGGTTGCCACGAGCATCAGCACGTCCAGCGCTTACCACGAACTGAACAGCGGAGCGGCGCGCTTGGCCGCCCGGCTCGCGACCGACCCCGAGGACTGAGGAAACCATGCGCATCTCCGTCATCGTGCCCGACCGCACCATCGTGGTCGATGGCCTCGCCGTGACCTTTGAGGGGGCGCTCCCGGACGACTCCGTGCGGACGCTGCAGTACGACACCGCAGCGGTCGAGGGCATCATCGGCTATGTCGATCAGCGTCACGAACCCATCCGAGATCCCGCGATCGTCGCGCCCTGGGTCGCTATCTGGGGCTATGCCCTGACGGCCAAGGTCGAGGCGGCGACTCGCGAAGGGATCGCGACCGACGAGCGCTATGCCGTCTGGAAGAGCGTCGAGGCCGCGCGCGCCCAGGCCGAGCAGGACATCATTCGCAAGGCGGCCGAGGAGATCGAGGCCGCCACAGCGGGTGTCGAAGCGGCGAGGGCGCAGGCATGACCGAGACCAAGAAGCTGGACCCGGCCGCCGTCGCCGAACTGAAGGCGAAGGAAGCCGCCGACAAGGCGGTGGAGATGGCGCGCGCTGCTGAGAGGGCGGCCACCGAGCAGCGCAAGCTGGACGCTGTGGCCGAGGCGGCGGCGCAGGCGAAGGCGCGACAGGCGGACGCCGATGCGCGTGTGGATGCGCTGGACGAGCGGATTGCCGCTCTCCCGGGCAAGATGAGCGACCTTGTGGAGCGGCTCAAGGAGAGCGCGAGCAAGGGGCGCACCGACCACGCGCACGTCGATTACACCGCCTCGTTCGTCTCGCATGTCGAGAACATCGCGGCCGAGACGGTGGCCTGGATCAAGCGGCACTCCTGATCAATGATCCCAGCCGGCAGCCTTCACCACCTGCGCGAGCCAGCGCCGGACGGAGAACCGCTGGGCGAAGACCTGACCATCGACCTTGGTGCGATCGTGCCGGACCCGGAGCGGCCCTCGGTTTCGATCCCGACCGACGACGGCGGGGTGATCATCAACTTCGGCAAAATTGCGCGGACGCGAGACATTGGCGCCGAGCATGACGAGAACTTGGCCGAGGATCTTGACGAGGGCACGCTCTCCATCCTCTCCGAGGACGTTATCCAGGGGATCGAGGCGGATATCGAGTCGCGGCGAGAGTGGCTGCAGCAGCGCGCCGAAGGGCTTGAGCTCCTCGGCCTGAAGCTCGATAGCCCGTCCACGGACGTGTCCGGCTCCTCCGCGCCGCTCTCCCACATGTCGACCGTCCGGCATCCGCTGCTTCTGGAGGCCATTTTGCGCTTCCAGGCCAACGCCCGCGGCGAGCTGCTGCCGGCCGATGGCCCGGTCAAGATCAGGGTCGACGACGTTTCAAGCAGCGGCACCCCGCAAGAGGACCGCGAGGAAGACCGGCAGGCCGATCAGCTCGAGACCGATTTCAACTACTATCTCACGACCACCGCGAGCGAGTACTACCCTGATACCGACCGCATGCTGCTCATGGTCGGCTTCGGCGGCTGCGGCTTCAAGAAGATCTACCACTGCCCGATCCGCCGGCGTCCGGTGTCTGAATCGGTGGATGCCGAATACCTGATCGTCTCGCATGGCGCGACCGACCTTCGGAACGCTGCGCGGGTCACACACCAGATCACGATGCGCCCGAGCGTGCTGAAGCGCATGCAGATTATGGGCGCCTACCGCGACACGCCGTTGGGTTCGGCGCCACTCCAGCAGCAGAGCGCGGTCGAGGCCAAGGTCGACGATATTCAGGGCACCGCGCCGCAGGCCAGCTACCGCGAGGAAGATCAGCCGCGCACAATCTACGAGTGCTACTGCGAGATCGACGTACCCGGCTACGAGCACAAGGAGAAGGGCAAGATCACCGGCTTGCCGCTGCCGTTCAAGGTCACGATCGACAAGGATAGCCGCAAGATCCTTGAGCTGCGCCGGAATTGGAAGGAAGGCGACGAGCTCTATGAGGCCAAGCGCACCTTCGTGAAATACCCGTTCGTGCCGGGCCTCGGCTTCTACGACATCGGCCTGCTGCACATCCTCGGCAACACGACGATCGCGGTGACGGCCGCTTGGCGCGAGGCGCTTGACGCCGGCATGTTCGCCAACTTCCCGGGCGGCCTGATCGATAAGGCGGCGGCGCGTCAGAACAGCAATGAGTTCCGCGCCGGTCCCGGCGCCTTCATCCCGATCGACACGCAGGGCAAGCCGATCAACCAGATCGTGGCGCCGTTTCCCTACAAGGAGCCGGGCCCGGGCCTGCTGGCGTTGACCAAGGACATCGCCGAGACAGGCCAGCGGGTCGGTGGCACGGCTGAGCTCTCGACCGGAGAGGGCAGGCAGGACGCCCCGGTCGGCACGACGATCGCGCTGCTTGAGGCCGCGCGGGTCACGCTCGACGCCGTCCACAAGCGGCTGCACCAGGCGCAGGCCGAAGAGTTCGGGCTGATCAAGGAGAAGTTTGAGGAGGACCCGGAGTCCTTCTGGCGCTTCAACAAGCGGAAGAAGAAGGCCCGGTATTCCTGGGACGTCGAGCGCTTCACGGCGGCGCTGGAGAACAACGACCTCGTCCCGGCCGCCGACCCGAACACGTCGTCGCACACCATGCGGGTGATGAAGGCGCAGGCGGTCTACCAGATCGCCTCAGCCGACCCCGGCTTCTTCGACAAGCGCGAGGTCTACCTCCGCACGCTCAGCGCGCTCGGTATCAACAATCCCGAGGCGCTGTTCGCCCCTCCTGCCCAAACGCCGCCTCAGCAGGACCTGGCCGGCCAAGGCGCGCTGCTCATGGGGCAGGCCGCCATCAAGGACGCGGACGCGAAGATCGCGGGCGTCGGCGTGCAGAAGGAAAAGCTCGCCATCGAGGAGCGCAAGATCGAGGTCAAGGCGGCCACCGACGCAGCCCAGATCCGCTCCAAGGAAAAGATCGAGATCATGCGCACCGCCGCCGATCTCGCACAGAACCCGACTGCCGAGCCGGTGGTCGACGCGTTCATCGACGAACAGGGCCAAGGCGTCGTTCCGGCGTCGCCACCTACGCCAGCCATCCCCGGGTGATCGAGGGCGACCGATATGCACAGCATGAAGAATGAAGCCAAGCTGATGAACAGCGCGAAGCTCAAGCGCATGGGCATCGAGGGCAAGACGGAAAATGGCCTCTACGGCTCCGAGAAGCTGCCCAAGATGCTACCGACCGGCGACAAGGCCGTCGTCAAGCGCAAGGGCTTCGCGACTGGCGGCGTGGTGGAGGGCGACGAGAGCAGCCCGCGCCTCGATCGCGCGCCGCGTGGCCGCACCAACATCAACATCGTGATGCCTCAGGGTGCCGCGCCTGACCAGGGGCCGGCACTTCCGCCCGGGGGGCTCGGTGCCCTGCTGAGCGCTGCGCAGCCCGGCCCCGGCGCCGCCCCGATGATGGCGCCGCCCGCTGTTGGTGCGAACCCGCTCGCTTCAATGCCGGCCGGTGGTGGTGGCGGTGGGATGATGATGCCCCCGCCCCCTGACTTCGGCGCCGGCAACGGGGGCAATAGCTCGGGTGGCGACAGCGCCGGGAGCGCCTTCAAGCGCGGCGGCCGCGCCTACAAGACCGGCGGCGCGGTCAAGATGGAGTTCGGCGCCGGCTCAGGCGACGGGCGCCTGGAGAAAGAGCGCAAGTACGGCAAGAACGCCAAGCCGGGGCGCTGATCGCCCGTGAGCGCCCACGCCGAATTCGAGCGCAAGCTGCGCGAGCGGCTGCAGGCGCGTGTTGAGGAGCTTGGCGCCCAGATCGCCAAGGGATCGGCCCAGTCGTTCGACGACTACCGCGAGCGCGTCGGGGTGATCCGCGGGCTGCTGGAAGCCACTGCCATGATCGAAGAAGTCACGAAGCACGTCGAAGAGAGGATCAGACGCTGATGAATGCCCCCGTCAACCTGATGAGGATGAAGCACGACGCCGACCCGGCGACTGCCCTGCGCGAGGCTGCTGGCGATCTGAAGGGCGTCGAGCTCTTCCATAACCAGATCCTCGTCGCGACCTACAAGCGCCCGGAGAGGACCGCCGGAGGCATCATCCTGACGGACAACACCCGCAAGGAGGACGAGTACCAAGGCAAGGTCGGGCTCGTCCTCATGAAGGGCCCGATGGCATTCAAGGACGACGGGCATGTCCACTTCCACGGGCAGGACGTCGAGCCGGGCGACTGGATCTCCTATCGTCATTCCGACGGTTGGGCGCTCAGCGTCAACGGCTGCCACTGCCGCGTGTTGGAGGACAGCCACGTCCGCGCCCGCGTCGACAATCCCGACCGGATCTACTGAGCCGGTCGTTTCACCGCCAACGAGGAGCCCTCATGGCAGACGAAGACATCAAGGAGGTCGTCGTCACGCTTGACGATACGGCCACCGACGTGAAGGTGGAGACGTCGAAGCCCGACGCCGCCGCCTCATCCGAGATCAAGGTCGATGCCGCGAAGCCCGCGGACGACAAGGACAAGACGCTTTCCGCGGAGGAGGGCAAGGAAGACCTCGCCGCACAGCTCAAGGCTGCGCGCGAGACCGCCGCTGCCGAGCGTCAGGCCCGCACCGAGGCGGAAGGGCGCGAGCGTGAAGCCCGCGAGATCGCCACCCGCAGCCAGACCGACGCCGCCGGCAAGCAGGCACTGATCGTCGACGGCGCGATCGAGAAGGTCGGTCTGGAGGTCGAGCAAGCCCGCGGCGCCTACAAGATCGCGATGGAGGCCGGCGACTACGATGCCGCGGCCACCGCCCAGGTCTCGATTTCCGAGGCGACCGCCAAGCGCGTGCGCCTTCAGGAAGCCAAGGCGATGCTCGACAACGCCAAGGGGCGCCAGCCGACGCATGAGGGGCGCGTCGATCGTCCGGCCGCCGCTCAGCCGCCGAACGAATTCGAGCAGATGGTGTCGAAGTTCACGCCGGCGTCGCAGGCCTGGGCCCGGCAGCACGCGTCGTATTTTACCGACGACAAGCTGCGCAAGAAGGTCATCGCCGCGCACCACGCCGCCGACGCCGACGACATCCAGTTCGATTCGCCCGAGTACTTCCAGTTCATCGAGGAGCGCGTCGGCATCCGGCAGCCGGCCCAGCAGCAGGGCGACACAGTCGAGACCAGACGTCCGTCGGGCGGCGCTGTGGCGGCTCCGGTCGCCCGCGACACGATCGCAGGCGGCGCCCGCATCAGCGGCAACACCGTGCGCTTGACGGCAGCCCAGGTCGAGGCTGCGGCCATCGCCGGCCAGACGCCCGAGCAGTACGCCCGCAACCTTCTGGAGCTCCAGCGTGAAGGCGCGTTCGACGAGAGTCGCTACGCCGCCCGCTGAGCCAGCCCCGCCAGACATTCAAGGACATCCCGAGATGAGCAACGACGACCTTCTTCAGGGCGGCGAAGGGGAACCTGCGCCCGCCATGCCGAGCCGCGCCCGTGCGCCCGCTCAAGTTCGCGCTTCCAACCGCTCGGACCCGCGTCAGGAGCCCGTTCCGGGCGAGCGCCTTGTGCGCCAGCGCACGCAGCACTCCGACAAGTTCCACATCGACCCGCGCAAGATCCCGTCCGGGATGACCTACGAGTACAAGCGCATCTCCTGCCTCGGGCAAGCCGACCCCTTCTACGAGCAGGACTTGGCGGCCAACCACTGGAGCCCGGTTCCGGCATCGCGCCACCCCGAGCTCATGGCTGGCAGCACCGAGGGCACGATCGTCCGCGAGGGCCTGCAGCTCATGGAGCGCCCCGCCTACCTGACCGAGGAAGCGCGCGCCGAAGACGATATGGCCGCGCGGCAGCGGGTCAACGACCAGCAGCGCCTGATGGCGGAAACGCCGGAAGGCACACTCTCTCGCGCCGCGGACCCCCGCGTGCGCCCGAGCATCCGCACCCATCGCGAGGCGATGCCGATACCGAACGACTGACGTTCGGCGCATCGCACTTCCGTTTCAACCGCCGGGGCGTGCCGCTCCGGTTCCATTCCGCTCGCTTCGTCAGGGCCTGACGCCGCGCGCACGCACCAGAGGAGAAGACCGAGATGGCGAATACTTCCGCCCCCTTCGGCTTTCAGCAATGGTCGGGAACCGGCTCCACGCCGACCTATGAGCAGGTCGCCGGCCCGATCGCTTTCGACAACACCACGAAGATCTATGCCGGCGACCCCGTCTCGACGGACCCGACCACCGGCAACATCGTGCAGGCCACGGCCGGCACCGCCCCGCTCGCCGGCGTCTTCGTCGGCTGCAAGTACAACTCGGTTTCCCGCAACGGGCAGCCGGTCTATTCGCCGTATTGGCCCGGCGCCGACGCCATCTCAGGCTCGGTGGAGGGCTACTACATCAACGACCCCAACGCGATCTTCGAGGTCCAGTCGACCGGCGCGTCTCCGGTCGCGCAGGCGAACTCGGGCGAGAACATCCAGTTCGCGCTCGGCACCGGCAACACCTCAACGGGCCAGTCCGGCGCGAGCGTGACGTTTGCCTCGCTCGCGACCACCGCGACGCTGCCCTTCAAGGTGATCAAGCCTGTCATCGATCCGCCCGGCGTCAACGGCCGGGACGTGACCTCCGCCAACAACGTCATCCTCGTCCGGTTCAACAACGTCGACACCAAGACGTTGACCGGCATCGCGTAAGGGAGGTCTGATCGATGCCCGTCAATCTCGCGCAAATCCGCGATCTGCTCCTTCCTGGCCTCCGCGGGGTCCAGGGCGAATACCGGCAGATCCCGACCCAGTGGTCGCAGGTCTTCGAGAAGACCGAATCCAAGATGGCGTTCGAGCGCACCGTCGAAATGCGGTTCCTCGGCCTCGCCCAGCTCAAGACCGAAGGCGGACAGACTGCCTTCGACAACAACGCCGGCGAGCGCTTCGTCTACAACCAGGAGCATATCGAACTCGGTCTGGGTTATGCGATCACCCGCAAGGCGATCGACGACAACCTCTACAAGACCCAGTTCAAGCCATCGAACCTCGGCCTGCAGCGTTCGTTCTCGCAGACCAAGGAGGTCTACGGCGCCAACGTGCTCAACACAGCGTCGACCTACAATGCCACCGTCGGCGGTGACGGCGTCGCGCTCTGCTCGACCGCTCACCAGATCGACGGGAACGTGATCGCCAACCGCCCGACGGTGGATGTCGACCTGAACGAAGCGAGTCTGCTGAACGCGCAGATCGCCATCCGTTCGACCTGGCGCGACCAGGCCGGACTCAAGATGCAGGCTCGCGGGCAGAAGCTCGTCGTGCCGCCGCAGCTCGAGCCGGTGGCGATCCGCCTGACCAAGACCGAGCTCCGGCCCGGTACGGCGAACAACGACGTCAACGCGATCCTGTCGACGGCCGGCGGCCTGCGCAATGGCTACATGGTCTACGACTACCTGACCTCGGCCTTCGCCTGGTTCCTCCTGACGGATATCCCGGGCTTGGTCTTCATGGAGCGCGTTCCGTTCGAGACCGACATGCAGGTCGACTTCACCACCGACAACCTGCTGGTCAAGGGCTATGAGCGCTACTCCTTCGGCTACTACGACTGGCGTTCGGTCTACGGCTCCTTCCCGACAAGCTGACGGGAGGGCACCCTGATGACCACGACCAACTTCATCGACGGGGTGACGAATGTTGCCGAGGGCTCTGCTCTCGGCACGTTCATCATGCCCGACCCGACCTCGGCCCATGTGGTGTTCGACGACTTCGACACCTACACGGCCGCCGACTGGACCGTAACCGAAACGCAGGCGGGGGCCACGCAGGCCATCGTCGCGGGCGACGGCGGACTGATCGCCCTTGTCAACTCGGCTGCCAACGCGGACATCAATGCGATCGCGCTGGCGAACCTCACCTTCAACCTGAGCGACGGCAAGGCGTTCTGGGCGAAGGCACGGCTGAAGGTGGACGACATCACCAACTCGGACATCCTGTTCGGGCTGGTGGACACCATGACCGCGTTCAACCCGGCCAATGGCGTCTACCTCTTCAAGGCGGCTGCCGCGGCGACGATGCGGCTCTCGCTCGAGAAGGCGAGCGCTGTGACCAACACGGCGTTCGCCGCTCCCGGCGCCAGCGATACCTTCGCCACCATCGGTATTTCCTACGACCCCGATGCTGGCGTGGTCTCGGCCTACCTGAACGATGTCGTCGTCCTTCGCCAGTCGACCCTGACCAATATGCCCATCGTCGATCTGACGCTGGCGGTTGGTGTCCGGAACGGCACTGCCGCCGCCCGGACGCTCACGGTCGATTACGTCATGGCAGCCAAGCAGCGGTGAGGAGAACACCATGAAAGGCAAGAAGTCCAACGCCGCGGCCAATGGTCCCGGCGTCATGCCGCCCGATCCGGCGCCTCGCGAGGTCTACGCAGGCGAGGGCTCCAACGTGGTCAAGGCGGCGCTGAAGCGCAAGCGCGGCGGCGCCGTCAAGGACTGCGGCCCGGAGGGCAAGATGTCGAAGATGCGGCTCGATCGCCCTGGTCGAAAGAGCGGCGGTCGTGTCGGCGCCGACATTGCCCCGCTGTCCAGCGCGGCACGGCTGTCGAAGCCGGGCGGCCTCAACCTCGACGACTGACGCGCGTCGACGCACGGCAGAACCCAGCAACGGGGCGGTCCTCCCGGGCCGCCCCTTTTTTGCGGAAACGGACATGTCAGCACCGCTCGCGCGCCACGCCACGATCACTGCCACGGGCAACTACGTCTTCAACATGGACCGCTCGATTGCGCCCTTCGCGGTCTCGATCTGGGTCATGGTTCCGGTTGGCACGACGGTCTCCTACGAGATCAACATCACCCCTGATGACGTCGACACCACACCGACGGCCGATGTCGACTGGTTCGACGATCCGCAATTCCCGACTGGCACCACCGCCTCGGCCATCGGCAACTACCAGTTCCCGGTCGCCGCCGTGCGCCTGAGCGTCGCCAGCATTTCGGGTGGCCCGATCCGGCTGCACATCCTCCAGGGCTTCTCGATCAACTGAGGGCGCCGCCATGGGCACTGTTTCCACGACCGGCGGGGGCGTCTCCTATGTCGCCGAGACCGCCGATTCGATCGGCGCGATCCCCGACGCTGAAAAGGGTGCGGCCAATGGCGTCGCGACGCTAGACGGCTCCAGCAAGGTTCCGGTAGCGCAGATCCCCGCGCTCGGCGGCAACCCTTCCGCCTCGGCGGGTCTGGCGGCCGTTAACGGCGTCGCCACGACCTATATGAGGTCGGATGGTGCCCCGGCGATCAGCCAGGCCATCGCGCCGACATGGTCCGGGGTGCATCAGTTCACGCAGGCGGTCACCCTGACCGCCGGTGTCGGCAGCGTTGGCGGCGTGGCTACCGTCGGGCTTGGGGTTGCCGCCCTGCGCGCAGCCTATAACGCTGCGGCCCAGGCAGCGGACATTGCTGCGACGACGCTCTTCGCGGTCCCGGCGAGCGGTGCCGGCATGTACCGCGTCTCTGCCTATGCGGTGGTGACGCAGGCGGCGACGACATCCTCGACGCTGCCGAACGTCGGCATCCTCTGGACCGATGGCGATACGAGCGTCGCTCTGTCCGCGGCGACCATGACCCCGACGAATACGGCAAACGCCCCAGGCGCCTTCGGGAACAACGATATCGTCATCTTCGCCGCGGCTTCGACCAATATCCGGTTCCAGACCAGCAACTATGCCTCGTCTGGCGCGACGCCGATGCAGTATGCCATCCACCTCAAGCTCGAATATCTCGGCTGACCGGTGGCTACGTCCGGCACCTACTCGTTTTCGCCGAACTTCGGCGAGATGGTGCAGTACGCCTTCGGGCTCGCCGGCGTGCGCCGTACCGCGATCCTTCAGGAGCACCTCGCCGATGCCCGCATGGCGGCGAACCTGCTGCTCGCGCACTGGGCGAACAAGGGGCCGAACCTCTGGACGGTCGACCTGCAGACGGTCCCGCTCGTCGCCGGCACCGCGACCTACAGCGTGCCGGGCTCGACCATCATGATCCTGGACGCCTATATCCGCACCGAGAACGACGCAGGCGTGCCGATCGATCGGCCGATCACCGCGATTTCGCGCACTGACTACGCCTCCTTCCCGAACAAGGAATCGCAGGGCTACCCGACCGTTTTCTGGTTCGATCGGCAGATCGCGCCGACGATCACGCTCTGGCAGGTACCGAACGATACGCTCGACTACGAGCTCCGCTATTACCGCTTCCGGCAGACGCAGGACACGGCGTTCGCCTCGGGCCTCAATGTCGAGGTGCCCTACCGCTTCTTCCCGGCCTTCTCGGTTGGCCTGGCAGCATGGCTGGCGCGGACTTATGCGCCCGACCGGGTTGCGACGCTCACTGCTGACTCCGATGCGCTCTACGACGCGGCGGCGGAACAGGACACCGAGAACGCTCCCGTGTACTTCCAACCGCAGCTCGGCGGTTACTACCGGTGAGCTGGCGGCCTCATGGACGCGCGCGCGTAGACGCGCGAAACCCGAAAGCATTCGCGACTTGCGATCGTTGCGGGTTCCTGACCAATCTCCACCGGCTGCAGTACCAGTACGAGTGGCAGGGGTCTGGGTTAGTAAATCTCCAAATCCTGGTCTGCGAGACCTGCCTAGACGTTCCGCAGCAGCAGCTTCGCTCCCTGACGCTGCCGCCTGATCCCGTGCCCGTCTACAACCCGCGCCCCGAGTACTACACGATCGACGAGACCAACTGGCTCGTCACGCAGTCGGGCGCGTTCCTGACTACTCAGTCCGGTCTCCGGCTGATCACGCAAGCGGTGAACCCCGACTCCTGACATGGCCGACACCCTCTTTACGCAGCTCCCGGTCGCGATCGCGCTCACGGGCAGCGAAGTCGTGCCTGTCGACCAGCCGCAGGCCGCGCCCGGCACCTACACGACCAAGCGCACGACAACCGCCCAGATCGCGCAGCTCGCGGCGTCGGCCTCGATTATCGTCAACCAGCAGACCGGCACGACCTACGCCTTCCTGACGAGCGACCGAGCCAAGCTGGTCAGCTTCTCGAATGCATCTCCCATCGCTGCGACGCTACCGGTGGCGGGTCCCGGCACCACCGAGGCGAATATCAGCTGGTTCACGCAGGTCGAGAACCGCGGCGCGGGGGCGGTCACGCTCACGCCGACGGCCCCGGCCACGATCGATGGCGCGGCGAGCCTCGTGCTGGTCCAGAACCAGGGCGTCGTGCTGGCGGTCGGCGACGACTACAACTGGTATACGCAGCGCGGCACCGGGCTGACTGCCGCGACGGCCGTGACCAGCGTCGGGTTGGCCCTCCCGTCATCCGTCTTCAACGTCACCATTTCGCCGATCACCACGATCGGCACGCTGACAGCGGTGTTCCAGACGCAGGCGGCCAACGGCATCTTTGCTGGACCGACTGCCGGCGCTCCGGCCATCCCTACCTTCCGCTCAATTGTCACCGCTGATCTGCCCGATTTCGGCACGGCGGGCACCTATGGCGACGCCAGCAACATCCCGGTCGTCACGACCGATGCCAAGGGGCGCGTCACTGCGACCACCGTCGCCATCACTCCCGGGTCGATCGGCTCCGTCGCGGCGAACTCGCTCGTAGGCAACCCGACTGGATCTCCTGCAGCCGCGACGTCGATCTCGCTCGGGGCGACGCTCGTGTTCACCGGATCGGCGCTGCAGACCGGTGCCGGGACCGGTGACATCACCTGGTCCGCCAACAGCTACGCCACGACGATCTCGGCGCATGCCGTCAGCTACGGCAAGTTCCAGCAGGTTGAGGCCCTGTCGGTTGTCGGCAATGCCACGAATGCGCTGGCCGATGCCGCCGCGATCACGGCCGCGACCGACGGCCAGGTCCTGCGTCGGTCTGGCACGTCGATCGGATTCGGCGCTCTCAGCCTGTCGACTGCCGCGGCCGTCACCGGCACGCTCCCGGCGACCAATGGCGGCACTGGCTTCGCGTCCTATGTCGTCGGCGACATCCTGTTCGCCAGCAGCACGACGGCGCTTTCGACGCTCGCCGGCGTCGCGACCGGCAATGCCCTGATCTCGGGTGGCGTCGGCACCGCGCCCTCATGGGGCAAAGTCGGCCTCACCACTCATATTTCCGGAACGCTTGGCGTCCCGAACGGGGGCACAGGCATCGTCACGGCGACTGCCTATTCGGTGATCTGCGGCGGCACGACCGGGACTGGCGCATTCCAGCCGCTGCCCAGCATCGGGACGAGCGGGCAAGTCCTGACCTCCGCCGGCGCGGGGGCCCTTCCGACGTGGCAGACGCCGCTGACGGGCGCGGTGGGCAGCATCATCCAGACGGTTCCCAGCGCGACGAGTTCGGTTGCCCTCCTGACTGTCATCATTCCTTACGACAACTCCATCCCGCAAAATACTGAGGGCACCGAAGTTCTGACTGGGGCGATCACCCCCACGGCGACATCGTCGAAAGTTCGTGTGCGCGTAATAGGCTTCGGGTCAACGGTCACTACAACGGAAGTAATTATTGCTGCCTTGTTCAGAGACAGCGGCGCTAATGCTTTGAATGTGACCGTTAGTAATCAGGCCAATACGGGAGATATCAAAGTGTTTTCTTTTGAATTCCTTGACACTCCCGCCACGACTAGCGCCATCACCTACAAGCTTCGCACCGGAGCGAGCGCCGGGAACATGAACCTCAACACGCCTCAGTCCGGCACGAAGTTCGGAGGGCTCGTTACGACCAGCATGACCCTCGAAGAGATCAAGGGCTGACGGGAGATGGCCATGAGGTTCCTATCTGCCGTCTACGCCAACGAAGAGCACAGCGCTGTCGTGGCGCAAACGGATAAAAACGGGGCCGTTTTGATCTCCGAAGCTGACCGACCGGCTCTTTGGTCCGACCTCATGGCCAGCGGCGTTGCCATCGCGGCGTTCGAACGGCCGCCCCCGCCGACCCTGACCCGTGTCTCCAAGGCGGACCTCTGGCGCCGCCTGACCGATGAGGAAGCCGAAATGGTCGACGCCAAGCTCGCCGCGTCCCCGCTCCGGCTTCGCCGCATATTCCAGGCCGCGCAGTTCATCGACACGACTGACCCGGATTATGACGCCCTGCGCGCCGGGGTAATCGCAGTCGTGGGCAAAGACCGCGCCGCCGTCGTGCTCGAGCCGACGCACTGACGATGGGCTACACCTATGACACCTACCGCGCCGCGCTCGCGGTCGAGATGGTGACTTCGGTCGATGACGTGAACTTCGTCGCGATCCTGCCGACGATCATCGATTATGCCGAGCAGCGCATCTATCGCGAGCTCGACCTGCTTTCAACCGTGACAAGCGACGGATCGGGCGCGCTGTCGATCGGCAGCCGCGACTTCACCTTCCCGCAGCACTTCGTCACTTCGCAGCAGGTCAACGTCATCACGCCGGCTGCGACCGCGCCGGCATCGGGAACGCGCAACCCGCTGACGCCGGTGACGAAGGAATATCTCGACAACGTCTGGCCGTCCGCAGCCGGCGCAGCGCTGCCGACCGTCTTCGCCATGATCACCGACCAGACCATCATCGTCGGCCCGTGGCCGGATGCCGCCTACCGCGTCGAGGTGGTCGGCACGATCCGTCCGGCGGCGCTCTCGGAGAGCAACACGAACACCTTCCTGACCGACTATCTGCCCGATCTGTTCCTGGCCGCATCGATGGTCTCGGCCTCGGGCTACATGCGCAACTGGGGATCTCAAGCGGACGACCCGAAGATGGCGGTCTCCTGGGAGAGTCAGTACGGCGCCCTGAAAGCCTCTGCGGACGTCGAAAACATGAGGTCCAAGTACGCGTCCTCGGCCTGGTCGTCGATGTCGCCGAAGCCTCTCGCGTCGCCGCCGCAGGCCTGACGGATGCCGCACGCGTCTGTGAAGCTGATCCCCGGCGTCAACGCCGAACAGACTCCCGCGCTCAATTCCGCCGGCATCTCGACCAGCAACCTCGTCCGGTTCCGCGACGGGCTGATCGAAAAGCTCGGGGGCTGGCAGAAGTTTTTCGGCGGCCAAACACCGACGCCGATCCGTGCTCTATTGGGCTGGCAGGACCTGAACAACATCGCCTACCTCGCGATCGGCGCCGAAGGCTCGCTCGCCTATGTGACAGGCGGAAACGGCAATGACATCACGCCGCAGACGCTGGTCGAGGACATTACGCCGGACTTCGACACGACGAACTTGAGCCCCATCGTGGTGGTCAACGACGTCGGTTCTGACGTCAACGTCTACGATACCGTCTTCTTCGCCACGCAGGTTTCGGTCGGCGGGATCATCCTGCAGGGCGCCTACCCGATCACTGCTTCTCTCGGGACGGACAGCTATTCGATCACGGCGGACGACGCCGCGACGGCGACGGTCTCGGCCGGCGGCACAGTTCCAGTCTTCGACACGACCTCGGGTCTGTTCACCGTCGAGGTGACCCTAGCCGACCACGGCCACAGCGTCGGAGACACCGCGGCATTCCTGATGCCGACCAGTGTCGGCGGCCTCACGATTAGCGGGCTCTACACCGTTACGGCGGTCAACAGCCCGAGCGTCTTTGTGATCAATACGCCGTTCGAGGCGTCCTCGACGGCGACCGTCTCGATGAACGGCGGCAATGCCCGGCTGATCTACTATGTGGCTGTCGGTCCGCCGCCTCCCGGCACCGGCTACGGCATCCTGGGCTATGGCGAAGGTGGCTATGGCACCGGAACGCCGCAACCGCCCAGGACGGGCAACCCGATTACGGCGACCGACTGGACGCTCGACAACTGGGGCCAGGTCCTGCTTGCGTGCCCGGCTGGCGGCCCGATCTACCAGTGGTCGCCGGATGCCGGCTTCCGCACCGCCACGATGGTGTCGACCGCGCCGACGGCGAACGGCGGCATCTTCATTGCGATGCCGCAGCAGATTCTTGTCGCATGGGCGGCGTCGACGCTCGATGTCAGCGATCCGCTGCTTGTGCGCTGGTCGCACGTCGCGGACTATTCGGAATGGACTGTCTCGGCCGTCACGCAGGCGGGCTCCTACCGGATACCGCGCGGTTCCAAGATCATCGGAGGATGCCAGGGGCCGCAACAAGCGCTGATTTGGACCGATCTCGCGGTCTGGGCCATGCAGTACGTCGGGCCGCCTTTCATCTACGGGTTCAATGAGATCGGCACGGGCTGCGGGCTCATCGGCTCCAAAGCGATGGCGAACCTCGGCCCCGCGACCTACTGGATGAGCCAGAAGGCGTTCTTCGTCCTGCAGAGCGGCGGCGGCGTGCGCGAGGTTCCGTGCTCTGTCTGGGATGTCGTGTTCCAGAACCTGGACACGGCGAACGTCAGCAAGATCAGGGCGGCACCGAACAGCCAGTTCAACGAGGTGACCTGGTACTACCCGCCTGCCGGCGGCAACGGCGAGCCGACCGCCTATGTGAAGTACAACATCGGCTTGCGCACGTGGGACTATGGCACGCTCGACCGGACCGCATGGATCGACCAATCGGTGCTTGGCTCGCCGATCGGCGCAGGCACGGACGGCTATGTCTACCAGCACGAGACGTCGCCGGACGCCGACACGCAGGCGATGATGCCGTCGATGCGGACCGGCTATTTCGCGCTTTCGGAAGGACTGGACCTTCCCTTCGTCGACTGGGTTCTGCCCGACTTCAAGTTCGGCTATTTCGGCGGCGACCAAGACGCCACGGTGCTGATCACCTTCTTCGTGGTCGATTATCCGGGCGATACGCCCCGCACATACGGCCCCTACGCCGTGACGCAGTCGGTGCCCTACATCAACACGCGGTTCCGCGGGCGCCTCATCGCCATCCAGATCGAAAGCCAGGATTTCGGCTCCTTCTGGCGCATCGGCAACATCAGGTTCCGGGTCGCACCGGACGGGCGGAGGTAGCGCATGGCTGTCGACGACAACGGCCCAGACCTGACGATCGTCGTCACGACGCTCCTGAACCTGGTCAACGCGGTCAACAACCTGAACTCGACGATCTCGACGGTCTTCCCGCGCACGACGGGAACGGCCACGAGTGCGACCGGCGGAGCCGCGACAGCGCTGCCGGGGCTGCCCGTTGGCTACATGAACGTGACGCTGCCGAATGGCGTCGTTGCCCTCGTTCCCTACTACGCGACCTGACGGACTGACATGCCCGACATGTTCGAAGCAGCGCTGGCCCCCGCCGGCGAGGAGAACCCGCGCGCTTTGCCGGAGCAGAGCGAGCAGCCCGGGCGCGACCCGATCATGGTCGGAGGTCTGCTCACGCAGGTTCCGGGCCGCACCGACCTGATGGAGATCAGCGTCCCGGCCGACGCCTATGTGCTCCCCGCCGACGTCGTATCCGCGCTAGGGGAGGGCAACACGCTCGCCGGGGTCAAGGTGCTCGAGGACCTGTTCGGCGCCGGGCAGTTCGAGGAAACCGACGACCGGCCGCCCATCCCGATCATCGCGGCTGGCGGCGAGTTCGTGGTGACGCCCGCGCAGGTCCTCGCTGCGGGTGGCGGCGACATGGAGGCGGGCCACGACGAGCTTGATCGCTTCGTGAAGGGCGTCCGCGCCGAACTGGTCAAGACCCTCAAGAAACTGCCGGGGCCGGCACGATGAAACACGACAGCGACGACTACCCGATCCGCATGGCGACGCGCGCGGACGAGGAAGTGGTGATGGAACTGTGCCGGATGCTCCATGAGGAGAACGGGCAGTTCCCGATGAGCGAGGAAAAGGTCCGCAACGAGCTCCGGCGAGGGTTCGACCGCCAAGGCGGCGTGGTCGCTGTGATCGACGGCCCCGAAGGGACCGAGGCGGTGAGCCTGTTGACCATCGATCAGCCCTGGTACTCGGACGTCTGGATGCTGCAGGAGTGCTTCATCTTCGTGCACCCAGACCACCGCAAGACGCGGCATGCCAAGCGGCTGATCAATTACGCTCGCGAGTGCGCCGACAAGATGGGTATCCCGCTCCTCATCGGCGTCCTGTCGAACCACAAGACCGAAGCGAAGGTGAAGCTCTACGAGCGCGTCTTCGGGGCCAAGGCCGGCGCCTACTTCCTCCACGACGGCTCGGGTGGGGTGCACTGATATGGGCGGGAAGAGCAAGACCCAGCAGCAGACCCAGTCGTCCAGCACGGCGCCACCGGATTGGGTTACGAGCGCCTACAAGAACCTGTTCCAGTCGGCGCAGGACACGGCGGCCACGCCGTATCAGGCCTATGGTGGCCAGCGTGTCGCCGGGCTGACGCCCGAGCAGGAAGCCGGCATCGCTGCGACAACGGCTGCCGCGGGCGTCGCGAACCCTTCGTTCGCTCAGGCGGGAAACCTGTTCGGGCAGAGTGCCGCTGCGATTGCTCCGACCGCGTTCTCCGGCTCGGCGTTGCAGCAGTACATGAACCCGTTCCAGCAGGACGTGATCGACGCGACGCTGGCGAACACGGCCGAGAACGATCGTCGCCAGCAGCAGGACCTGACGGGCAAGGCGATCATGTCCGGCGCCTGGGGCGGCGACCGCGCCGGCGTTGCCAAGGCGGAGCTCGGCCGCCAGCAGAAGATGGCGGCGGATACGACGCTGGCCGGACTCAATTCGCAGAACTTCGCGCAGGCGATGCAGGCGTTCCAGCAGCAGCAGGGCGTCGACCTTGGCGCTCGCCAGAATGACGCCACGCGTGCGCTCAGCGCTGGAACTGCGCTCTCGGGCCTCGGCTCGTCGATGCAGGATTCCGCGCTCAAGGATGCGATGGCGCAGATCCAGGCCGGGGGCGTTCGCCAGCAGAACAACCAGGCGACCGCGGACGCGGGCTATGAGGACTGGCTAAGCCAGCAGGCCTACCCGTTCCAGTCGCAGAGTTGGCTCGCCAACATCCTCGGGGGCATCGGCTCCGGAGCGGGCTCGACGTCGTCAGGGAGCAGCACGACCAAGACGCCCGGCAGCAGCAATATTGGCCAGTACCTTGGCGCCGGCATTTCGCTCGCGTCGGCAATGTTCTCCGACGAGCGCCTGAAAGACGACATCGAGCAGATCGGCGAGACCTTCGACGGGCAGCCGATCTACCGCTACCGCTTCAAGGGCTCTCCGAAGACCGAAATCGGTTTGATGGCGCAGGACGTCGAGGACGTGCACCCGGAGGCGGTGGGCGACTTCGGTGGCATCAAGATGGTCGATTACGAGCGCGCGACAGACGATGCCGCTCGGCCCGGCTTTGCGGACGGCGGCGTTCCGTACACTGGCCGCGTCAAGAGCCGCATCCCCGACACGTCGCCGATGAAGTTCCGCGCCGCCCTCATGGGCGCGCAAGCTGCGATGCCGAGCGCCAGCATGAAGGAGGAGGGCGGCCAGAGCGATTACGGCAAGATGGGCAGCCAGCTGGGCGGGTTGCTCAAGGGCGTCGGCTCGAGCGGCCCCATGGACATCAGCCCGGTGTCGTTCGGCTCGTCTGGCGTTGGCTCTATCGCGGACGCATTCTCCGGTGCCCCAGGCGGAATGGGCCTCGTCTACGCCCGCGGCGGCGTCGTTCCGGACATGGAGCGCGGGACTGACGGCGCTTACCGGCTCCCGCGCGCCAGCGGCGGCATAGCCCCGTTCTTTGACCCTGAACCCATCGGTGGACCGATCCCGTATGCTCCAGAGCCGGAGCCGGTCGCCTATTCCGAGAGAGACGCAATCGAGCCGGCATGGCGGTCCGCGCGCCCCGGTGGCAATGTCGTCCACACGGCTGAGAACGATATGGACACGATGCGGCTCGAGCGGGCGCTCGGCATGGTCCAGCATCCGCAGGACATCAACGCCATCATCCGCACCGTCTACGGCGAGGCGGCCGGCGAAAGCCCGGAAGGCAAGCGCGCGGTCGCTTCGGTGATCAAGAACCGTGCTGCCGAGAGCGGCATGACGCCATCCGACGTCGTCACTGCGAAGGGCCAGTTCGAGCCTTGGATGACAGAGGCCGGCCAGTCCCGCATGATGAACATGGGCCCTGGGAAATTCCAGCAGACCGCCAAGGAGCTCGATTCGGTCTTCCGGAATCTAGACGACCCTACGGGCGGTGCGACGCACTTCTACGCACCCAAGGCGCAAGCGTCACTGGGGCGCGACGCTCCGAAATGGGATGATGGCACTGGCGCCGACATCGGCGCGCATCGCTTTTTCGCGCACGGTTATGGCGGTGCTCCCGCAACAACCGGGCTCATGGCGCGATCTGCGCCGTCGGGTGGCGTCGCCCCGGCCGCTTACGCCGCAGAGGACGAGAACAACCCCAGCGGCCGCACCACCGCGTTCGACGCCGTCAAGCCGACCGGCGTTCTTCCGCTGTCTGGCCCCGGTGCATCCGCGGCGCCGGCCGCAGCCAAGCCCGACCCCGACAAGGGCTTTGGCCTTGGATACCTGCCCAAGGACGTCCAGATGGCCCTGATCGCCGCCGGCCTTGGCATGATGGGCTCCCGCGGCCGGGGCGCCGGTCAGCAGATCGGCGAGGGTGGCCTTGCAGGCCTCCAATTTTATCTCGGGTCGCAGCAGGCCAAGGCGAAACTCGCCGCCGAAGAGCGCGATCGGGCGCGGCAGACCCTGACGCAGGACCGCGACTACGGGCTGCGCGAGCGCTCAGCTGCAAACGCCGACAAGAGCTTGCTACAGCGCGCGCAAGAGGCCCGCGAGCGGCTGGGCTACGAGCGCGAGCGCATCGACCTCAGCAAGCGCCAGGCAGAGGAGAGCGAGCGCCGGAACAAGGCCCTGGAGGAGAAGACCAAGTTCACCATCATCCCGGGCCAAGGCACCGATGCCGAGGGCAATACGGTCGCCGGCTCCTACAAGATGGACGTCGGCACCGGCGAAATGGTTTTCCAGCCCGGCGTCGTCACCGGCGCGAAGCCCCGCGACCCGGAGGCCGAACTGACCCGCAAATCCGAGTTCGAGCGGCTGAAGGGGCTGGATGAGGCGGCCGAGGGCGCGCGCGGCATCCGCCAGAGCGTCAACAACCTGCGCGAGCTTCGCAAGGGGGTCAGCTACGAGGGGATGCCCCTGGCTGGGCCGGCCTCCAAGATCGCAGGCATGGCCGGCTATGGCGGAGGCCAAGCGCTCGAATCGGCCGCGACTAACTTCAAGCTGGATCTCTCGACCAAGCTGAAGGGCGCGATCTCCGACAAGGAGCAGGCGATGCTCAACTCGGCGACCCCGGGACTTGGCATGTCGGACGATGCCGCGAACCAGACGCTCGCGACATACGAGGGCGTTGCCGAGCGCGCGATCGAGCGTCAGCGCTTCTACCAAACCTGGCGCGCGCGCAATAAGACCCTCTCCGGCGCGGACGACGCATGGGATCGCTACGTCAACGAGAACCCTGTCGTTCAGGCGGACAAGGACGGCAAGCTCTCCTTGAGCCGGCAGAATCTGGGCAACTGGCAGAAGTATGTCGCGGCGCCGGTCAAGGCGCCAACATCGAAAGCTGAATACGACAAGCTGGAGCCTGGCGCGAAGTACCGCGACCCGAATGGCGTCGAGCGCACGAAGGGCGGCGTGGCGGCTCGAGCTTCGGGTGGCGCTGTTGTGGCGAAGGAGCCGACGGGACTT
Organism: Alloboseaceae bacterium BT-24-1; assembly: GCA_025846845.1. Taxonomy (GTDB): domain Bacteria; phylum Pseudomonadota; class Alphaproteobacteria; order Rhizobiales; family Beijerinckiaceae; genus Allobosea. The sequence continues at coordinate 14,479 of JAOYTL010000026.1, read as the reverse complement.
GAGGAGCCGGGCAGCGATCCGGAGCCGGACTTCTTCGGAAGCGCGCGGCCGGCGCAGCCGTATCGCGAGGGGCAGCGCAGCAAGGACCAATCGGGCCGCGCGCTTGTCTACCATGGCGGCCGCTGGCGGCGCCGGGAGAACTGACCATGGCAGAGCCTGGCAACTGGTGGGAAGCCGACCCGGTCGTCACGGCCGACACTGCGGCTCCGGCGGCATCCTCCGCCGCTCCCCCCGCCGACGCCTGGTGGGCGAACGACAAGCCGGTCGAGCAGAAGCCATCGCCGAACATGGGCTTCTCAACCCGAGCTCAACGCGAGCCGGAGGCGGACGTGGGCGTGTGGGAGGACATCGCGAAGACGTTGCCTTCCAGCCTCGCACGCGGCGTGGCTGGCGTCGCAGGCATCCCGGGGCTGCTGAAGAGCGTCCCCGAGTTCGTTCTGGACAAGGTGACGGGGACGTCGCCGGAGGAGAGCGCCGCGCTCCGCAAGAAGGTGGATGAGGACCGTCGCAAGAATTCGATGTTCAACATTCCGTCCGCCGGCGACGTGATGACGCCGGAGAACATCCAGGGCGCGATCGAGACCGCGACCGGACCGCTGTACAAGCCGAAGACCGATGCGGGGCGCTATACCGGCGCCGTAGCCGAGATGGCGCCAGGCATGGTCATGGGCGGCGGCAGTCTATGGCAACGCGTGCTGTCCACCTTGGGCGCAGGCGGGGGCTCAGAAGGCCTGCACGATCTGACCAAGGGCACATGGTTCGAGCCCTTCGCCAAGCCGGTAGGAGCTATCGCCGGCGGCATCACCGGAGCCGTTGCTCCTGCTGCGGTCGAGCGCGGCGCGGCGCGTGTCAAGGACGCTGTTCAATCTGGTACCGCGCCGCTCCGCGAGCAGGGGCGTCGCGACCTCGCAGCCCGTGAACTGCTCGATCGCTCCGAAAACCCGGTTGCCTTCCGTGCCGCCCTGGAAGACCCGGCGACCATGCATCCGGGCGCGAAACCGGGTGAGGTGGTCCCAGGATCGGCGCCGACCACTTTCCAGCGCACCGGGGACATGGGGATTGGAGCGCTTGAGCGAGAGGTCGCTACAGCAAACCCGACCGATTTCATGACACGTCGCGCGGAGCAGAACGCTGCGCGAGTCGGAGCTCTTGAGGCCGTTCAGCCCACAGGGTCTGCCGCTGACGTGTCGAACCTCCTGCGTCAGCAGGTCCAGCATATCGATGATCAATCGCAGGCGATCGTCGACCGTATCGCTGGGCAGGCGCGGCAGGCGGCCGACGGCATCCCGACCGTGGGCGCGGAGGATGTCGGCGAGGCCATGCGGACCGCGCTGGCGGCGCGTAACGCCAGCCTGAAGGCGCAGGAGCGCCAACTCTGGAATGCAGTCGACCCAGATGGCTCGCTGGCGCTCGACGTGAGCCCGCTTCGCGTCGCCGCGCAAACGGTCGAAAGCCGGGTCTCACCATCCGCCCGACCAATCGCGGGCGAGGAGAGAGCGATCATCGACGCGATCAATTCCTATGACCAGGTGCTGCCGTTTCGAGAACTCACGGATCTGAGGTCGCGGATTTCGACGGCCATGCGCGAGGAGCGTCGCGTCGCGGGCGAAAGCCCCGTTCTCGCTCGTCTGACACAATTGCGCGGCGCGCTCGAAAACACTATTGATACCGCCGTGCAGCGGCGTGTGGCTCAGGAGGCCGAAGCCGTTGCAGCCGGCACCATGCGTGCCGAGGACACGCTCGAGGCGAACCTACGTGCACAGGCCCAGCGCTGGAAAGCCGAACGAGACTCCGGGGCAGTCGCTCTCTCGGGTGCTGGAGGAACTGGACCCGTACGAACGCCCTCTGTTTCTCCAGCATCTGGAGCAGAAATCCCGAACCGAGGGGGATCTAGCAATCCTCCGGGAAATCAAGGCGTACCGGGCCAGCCTCTCGCAGCAAACCTCGACGAAGCCGCAGCAGAGCGACTGAGAGCGGCAAGCGCGGCGACGCGCGAGCGCAAAGGCACGTTCAATCAAGGACCGGTTGGCGAAACGCTCCGTACGAACGGGATCGCGGGCGATTTCCGCTCTCTCGACAGTGCCGTTCCGGGCAAGTTCTTCCGTGCGGGAGCGGAGGGGGGCGAGCGAGCGAACCTATACCGCGAGGCGGTCGGCGACGCTACCCGGGCCAATGCCGATCTCACCCAAGCTGCGGCTGCATCCCTACGCCAGTCCCGCGCATTCCGCCCGGACGGCACGATCGACCCGGCAAGGTTCGCCGCATGGCAGCAGGCTCATGGGCCGGCCCTCGATGCGGTCCCTGGATTGCGGAATCAGTTTGCCACGGCTTCGCGCGCCAGCGAGGCCATGGCGGCCGCCGCTACCATGCGCCGCGAAGCCTTGGATGCGGCTCAGGCCGGCATCGTCGGCAAGCTGATTGGTGTCACCGACCCGCAGGACGTCGTGAAGACGATAGGCGGCATCTTCGGCAAGCAGGATGGTGTGCAGGAAATGCGCAATCTCGTCCTGCGCGCCCGTGCGACGCCAGACGGGATCGCGGGGCTGCGGAGGGCGGTCGCGGACCACATCAATTCCAAGCTGATGACGAATGCCGAGGCAGCCACCTCCGGCACGAACCTGATCAGCGCGAACGCTTTCCAGAATTTCGTCAAACAGAACCGTGACACCCTGCGCCAGGTCTTCACGCCGCAAGAGGTCGAGATGATGGGCCGAATCGCGGAGGACATCACGCGCGCCAACCGATCGGTCACCGCAATCAAACTCCCCGGGGGCTCGAACACGCCGCAGGATTTGTTGGCGGCGGCTAAGGGCGGAGAGACGGTTCTGTCGCGCATCTTGAAGCTGGGGAAGACCAGCGGCTCGGCCGCCGGCGCGACTGCGGGATGGTTCGCGCTGGGGCCAGCCGGCATCCCGCTAGGTGCGGCAGCCGGTTGGGCCAATTCGGCGAGAAACGCCGGTCTGCAGAAGGTTCAGGATATTGTGAAGGAGGCGCTCCTTGATCCTGCTCTGGCTCGCACGTTGCTGCGGGAGGCGCCCCCCAAGATGGACCGAGGGCCATGGCTGGAGTTGCAGCGGCAATTGAACCGCTTCCGTGTATTTGGCGCGGAGGGGGCGGCGTCGGAGCGCACAGAGAACCGATAGAGCGCCTCACCACCAACGGATCGTCATCACGAACGGAGCCACGATGGCGAACCAGAAGACGATGTGGAAGAAGCCCGTCATCCTGCCTCTGATATCGCGTTACGAGCGCGGGCCGCTAAACCAAGCCAGCATGCTCGGCGGAACGAGGCATAGGACGGCCAACCAGATGATAAGCGCTTTGGCTACCCATCGGTACGTTCGGCTGAACGAGATCGCGAAGACGAGCATCCCGATGAGCCATTCTGGATAGTCGGTATGGCTCTGGATCGCTGACAGCACCACCGCAACGACCGCCATCGCCACGCCGCGCAGGAATTTCAGCGCCACGGACTGAGTTGTCGCTATCGCATAGTCAATAGCCTCGATCAGCAGTTCTTCCTCTTCGCGTTCCTGCGGGGTCATGTTGCGCGGCCTGGTTGCGTTCTTCGATCTATCTCACCGCGCCCCGCCTAAGTAAACGGCAATCTCTGCGGGTATGCGGCTGTTCCAGCCAACCAGCGGAGTCGGTGTCCCGGAATTTTGTCGAAACATGCGCGCAATAGTTGAGAGGACCAAGATGAGGGCTGACGAGGTCGATGCGCTGCTGGCTTCTCTGCGGCAGCCGCGTCGGTCTGGCGGGCGCGTCGCTCCGACCGAAGCGCAGAAGGAAGCGGGAAATTACCCCAAGGAGCGCGTGTCGTTCCAGGGGCTTCCTATCTCGATCGAGACGAAGAAGGGTCAGGTGCGGACTGGGCGCGGTCCGACCGGCAAGCGCTGGTCGTGCCGACTGCCCGCAGACTACGGCTATATCCGCCGAACGGAAGGCGCGGACGGCGATCATGCGGACGCCTATGTCGGTCCTCATGCCGACGCGCCGCTCGCCTTCGTCGTCGACCAGATAGACCCTGCCACCGGCGCGTTCGATGAGCACAAGATATTGCTCGGGTTCCGCAACCGCGGCCACGCCAAGATGACCTATTGCGGCGGCTTTTCCGACGGGAGCGGCTCCAAGCGCATCGGAGCACTGGTCGCCATCAGCATACCAGCGCTCAAGGCATGGCTCTCAGGCGAGGGCGCATTGAAGCCGATCGCATACCAACCGCGGCGGCGCTGACGCCGCGTACGCCGCTTTCATACCTGTAATCGGGCCGTCCTCCGGGGCGGCCTTTTCTTTTGGGCGAGGCCGATGGCATCAACCTTCACCCCGAATCGCGCTTACGACCTCATGGGCACCGGAGATCGGGTGAACACGTGGGGGCCGCCGCTCAACGCCAACTTCTCGGTCATCGACTCGAACATTTCGGCATCACTGCCGGTTGCCTTGAGCTCGTCGAACGTCACGCTCAACGCGACGCAGGCGCAGAACCTCGTCTTCGTCCTGTCTGGCACGTTGAGCGCGAACGTCTCGGTCCTTTACCCGCAGGTCGGCGGCTTCTTCATCGTTTCGAACGGCACGACCGGTTCGTTCTCGGTCACGATCAAATCTGCTGCGGTGGGCTCGGTCGGCGTAGTGATCGCTCAAGGCTCGCGGCAGATCTTCTACTCGAGCGGGACCGAGATCTACCGGGCGAACACGTTCAATGAGACGCCAACCGGGACGATCGCAGACTTCGGCGGTCCGAATATTCCGGCTGGCTGGCTCCTTTGCGATGGGTCTGCGATCAGCCGCACGACCTACGCGCCATTGTTCACAGTGATCGGCACATGGTGGGGAGGCGGCAACGGCACCACGACGTTCAATATTCCTGATCTTCGGGGCCGTGTAAAAGCTGGCCGGGATGACATGGGCGGATCGACGGCAGGGCGCTTGACCTCCGCCGGTTCAGGGATCAGCGGCATCACGCTCGGCACCGCCGGAGGCGCCCAGAACATCACGCTGACATATGCCGAGCTGCCGGTCTTTACTCCGACCGGGACGGTGTTCGTCACCTATCCCGCGCAAGGCTACCTGATCGCGATCGGTGGCACGTCGTATCTGGCCGGTTCTTCTGCGGCCGCCTTCAACGGCTACAACAACGCATCGACGTCGCCGCCAAGCGGTCAGAACTTCGTTCTGGAACTAAACCAGATCGGTGGCGGGAGCGCGCACAACAACGTGCAGCCGACGGCCATCGTCAACTCGATCATCAAAATCTGACGAGCCGCCTCCGGGCGCATATCGAAGATCCAACCCCACCCCCTTGAGGGAACATGCCTGGAATGACCGCCCGCGAGCTACTCACCGGTCCCCGCGAATATTTTGTTCGCAACGACGGGGACGACGCCAATGATGGCCTTTCAAATTCTCCGGCCGGCGCATTCAAGACCCCGCAGAAGCCCTGGGATTTGATCACCGAGACGATTGATCTTGGCGGACGCGTCGCCACCATTAAGCTGGGCGGCACGTTCACTTCTGGCATCAGCGATGCAGGCGGCAGGGATATTAAGCCGGGTGTCGTCAGCATTACTGCTATCGATACCGCTAACATTCCGACCATCACTGCTTCCGGCGCCCGCAATGATGCTGTTCTTATTGGTAGCGCAGAAGTGGTGGTCTCCCATCTTCGCGTCGGCGGCGCCGGCTCCGGGCTGCACTCCTGTCATTCGGGCCGCATTTCTGTCGGCGATGGCATGGTCTATGACACCTGCGTGGAATACCATCAGTTCGTCGACAACGCCGGCTGGATGGTCAGCTATAAGCCATACAAGATTGTGGGCGGGGCGGGCGCGCACTACTTCCAGCATACCAACGGGTATCTCGGTGTTGGGCCGGTCGCAGTCACTCTGCAAGGAACCCCGCACTTTTCCACCGCGTTCGCCGTTTCAACTGTTTCGGGGTGCATTGAAGCTGGAGGAGTCACCTTCATCGGGGCAGCTACTGGGCACAAGTTTTGGCGTGACATTGGTGGGGATATCAAGACTGGGAACGCTGGTCCTAACTACTTCCCTGGCAGCCTGCCGGGCGTTGGCCTCAGCGGCTTCTATGACGACAAGCTTGGTATGCCGTCCGGGGATTGGGCGCCGGTCTATGCCGGTTTGGGCAGCGGAAGCCAGGCCATGTCGAATGGCTCTTGGCACCGTGTCGGTGATCTCGTCTTCATCAACGCCCGCTGCACCTGGTCGGGTTTCAGCGGTCACGGCGGCGCAGTGATCGGCGGTTTGCCTTTCGCCGCAGCTGTCGACCAGACCATTCCGATCTTCCACAGCGGCGTCAGCGCCGGCAGCGGCCTTCAGCTGACCACCTGGCTCAGCGGCGGGAGCAACATGCTTCAGCTCGTCGCCTGCGATCCGAATGGTGGCAGCCATGGTTCGGTTCAGGTCGAGGCATCCGGCGACATCCTGATCACCGGCTGCTACCGCGCCGTGCCGTAGCCGGACGAAAGTCAGCAGCAGTTCTGACCGGTCCCCCTCCGGGCGGCTTTCCCATATCGGAGCAATGCATGAAAGTCAGCGACAAGGGCCTGATCGAGATTGTCTGCTCGGAAGGCATCGTGCCGTACCCGTACCTCGATAGCGTGGGCGTCTGGACCTACGGGATCGGCCATACCAAAGGCGCAGGGGCTCCGGACCCGGCCACAATGAAGCGAGGCATCGCAACCCCTCTCAAGGATTGCATCGAGCTGTTCCGCAAAGACCTCGTCAAATACGAGAATGCCGTCCTGAAGGCAGTGAAAGTGCCGCTCAAACAGCACGAGTTCGATGCGCTCGTGCATTGGCACTACAACACCGGAGCCATCGCGACCGCTACCCTCACGAAGAGGCTGAACGCTGGCAACCGCAAGGCTGCGGCAGATCAGTTCCTCGTCTGGAACAAGCCGGCGGAGCTGATCCCGCGACGGCAGAAAGAGCGCAAGCTGTTCCTTGACGGCGTCTATTCCAACAACGGGAAAGCTCTCGTCTACACGGCGGACTCGAAGGGGCGGCTCGGGGACGCCACCTCACAAAACGTCGCTGAATTGCTTTGGCTAGTCCCGCCCGTCAAGGCCGTTCCAGCGCCGGAGCTACCGAGGGCCACGCCGCTCCCTGTTTCGCCGCCAGCGGCCACGCCTGACCCGCCGCCGGCCATCATCGTCAGCGACGTGCCGCTTCCCAAGCCGGGGCTCTGGTCGCGGTTCGTTTCCGCCTTCCGCAAAAGGACTGCCGCATGAACGACCTAATCCAAGCTCTGGTGAAGGCCGGCGCGCCGATCCTCGGGACCATCATCGGTGGTCCTGTCGGGACGCTCGCAGGGGCAGCTATTGGCGCTCTCGCGGAGGCGCTGGGGACGCCTGCCACACCCGAGGCAGTGAAGACAGCTATCGAGACCGGCGGCCCACAGGCTGAGGTCATCGTGAAGCGTGTGGAGGCAGAGAAGGCGCCAGCTCTCAATGCCGATCTGGAGGCCATCCTACGCGATCGGCAGGGCGCCCGCGATCAGACCATGGCTCTCGTCGAGAAGGGGTCAACGATCGCATGGGGCGCGCCCGTCGTGTCGGTTGTCGTTCTGGCTGGTTTCGTTGGCCTGTCGTTCCTCGCCATGAAGCCGGAGAGCGCCGGCATTCGCGCTGATGTGGCGCTCTATCTGCTGGGAGCCTGGCAGTCGCTGGCCACTGCCGTCGTTGGGTATTGGATCGGCAGCTCGGCAGGATCAGCAGCCAAGGACAGCGCCATCAAGCAGATCGCCGCTTCCAAGTGACGACCGTCGCCTATGCCGACGCCTAAGACGAGGTAAGCCGGGGTGACAGAGATGAAAATGCCTGAGAAAGGCAAAATCGAGTGGAATCTGAACACTTGGGTCATCATTGGCGGCGCCGTCATAGGCGTCTTCAGCACCGGGACCGCTTACGGGGTGCTGCAAAACCGTCAGGCCGCAGCTGACGAGAAGACTGAGCTATGGCAGCAACGCCATGAGCAGCTTCATCGAGAGCGCTTGGCGCAGACAACGGCCGAAAACACCCGCACCGACCAACGTCTGAACCAGCACGAGATCTCTCTAAGGAAGCTCGAAAATCTAGAATACCGGATCACGGTAGCCGAGCAGGCCGGCATCAACACCGGGAAATCGATCGAACGCCTGACTGATACAGTGAACGGCCAGTCCGCGGATATCCGCGTGATGAGAGAAATCATCGAGCGCCAGTTCGGAACGAGTTTCCAGAGGCCAGCGCGCCGCTAATCAGACCCTATCGCTTTACCCGCCGGTCCCTTCATCGGGACGGGCGGGTGTTTTTTGCGTTTTCAGCTTCCGCCTGAAAGCTTTCCAATGGCGCCGTTGACGAGCACCCCGATGAAAATGATGACGCCTGATACCGGTATCGCTAGGGCCATGCTGCCAATCATCGGCCAGCCTTTTGTGGAGCCGTAGCTGAATATCTCCAATGCAACCCACAGGCCGGAAATTACGAACCCTAAAAAAACCAGAAACCCGATCTTGGCCATTCCGTCCATCCGCGCTCAATGTTCTCGGTTTTGTTCATCATCGGTCAGCAAGCGGGCTATCCGCTTGGCGAGGGCTTCGGCTTCCTCTGGCGACCAGCGTTCCTTGGCTGCCGATCGAATGAACGGATCATCCTCGAAATACAGGAAGATGCCGCGCCCAACAGCGTCGGTGATCTGGTAGCTTTCGTGAACGCGTCTGACTTTGAGAGGCAGTTTCATCCCTCCAGATTACGGCGTCTCCTTGACGGTGGCGAGGGCGACGACGGCGGCGTGCCCGGCCTCGGTCAATTTCGCGAATGTGCTGGCGCCCACCGTTTCGAGCCTGACCGCGCCTTTGGCCGCCATCTTTTCGAACATCGAAACGTCGCCGATTGTTCGATGCCCGACTACGAAGTAGGGAGCTTGCCGCAGCGCTTCTTGGTCGCCGAGTCGCTTGGCGATTTCGAGTTGAGCCTTCGTCAGCCTCACGTCTTCTCTCCCCGAATATCAGAGGCTGCGGAACGCGCGCGGCGGAAATCCCCCACGGTCAGATAAACCCAGCCGGTCCCGTCCTCATCCGGCAATGGCACCCCGCGGTCGTCCGTGTCCGGGTAGTGCGGCCCGTAATAACCCGCAAACGGCTCCATAGCCTCCCCCGCCTGCGCGAGCTTGGCTTGTAGAGCCTCGACTTCTTGCTGATGCCGGATTTGCTCGCAAGGCGTGCCCATCTGCTTGTCGAGCAAGAGTGCCAGTTCGCGCACCTGTCGGTCCTTCGCGTCGAAAGCCGGGCGGATGATGTCGAGGATGGCCAGAGCACTTTCGGCTCGCTCTTCGTCCGTGCGCTCGTCTGGGTCAGTGACCTCTTCGTCGCGCAGCTTCAGGAAGGCCGCAATATCCCGCGCGATCTCCTCCCCCGGCACCACAGGTGCAGCGGGGCTAGCTGTCGTTTTGCTCATCACCACGTCTCCGCATCGGCCGCGCGGTCATAGCCGCGATCGTCGTCTCCCGCCGCTGAGGGCATGGCTCGGGGCTGAGCCGGGCCGTAGCTGCGGCCATTCGGGGCCGTCCATGACGCTCCGAGACGGTTCGCAATCTCGCGATACAGGTCATCCTCGTCCGCCGCGGCAAGCATCGCGCGAATATGGAGTGTGTCCGTCTCCTTCGGCTTGGCGGATTCGTAGGCGAGGATGGCGGCGTCGGCAGCAATGCAAGCCGTTCTCCACTCTCCATACGCGCCGCCTGCTGCGTTGATCGTGCGGCCGGCATAAGCGTAGCCCATGGCTTCGTAGATGGCCCGCGCGACCACCTCCAGCCCCTTCAGGTCAGTCGGCATGGCTGCTGGCCTCCTTGAGGGCGGCGTTCCGGTTTCGAATGTAAAACCCGGATCTGCGAGGCAGGCCCGGCGGTCGCTGAAGGTGCTTCCATGTATCGCCTCGCAGGAGGCCTTGCACAGTAGAACGGTTCAATCCATGGCGGGTCGCCAGTGACTTCGTACCTTCACCCGCTGCCGCAGCCTTAAGCACCTCGACAGCTAATTCCTCGGTCAGCTTGGCCCCGCTCCCGTCCTGACCGCGCGGAGCGTGGCCTGCCTTAAAGTGCGATTGGGATCGGTCGATCAGCGTACGAGCGCGGCCCTCTGGCTCGGACCGGGCGCCCACAGGCACCCCTCCCCATGGCCGGGGGCGGCGCGGCAAGCGCCTTTCCACATCCGCTTGAAGGCTGAACGGAACGTGTGGTCGCTTCCCCGGAAAGCCAGCGACACGCCGTCGATGTTGTCGGTCCTGTAGAACGCTTTGCACGCGGCTCGGATCATTGCCTCGGTCAACCGGGGCTCCACCACCTCCCCATCCGTCGCGGGAGAGGACAGGCCGGCTACCCGGCAGTTCCACGTTTGCGCGGCGCGTTCGGCTAACTCAGCCGCAGCTTGCTCGGGAGACAGCTTTACGTAGGCACCAAACGAGATTGCCTCTTCGATTGTTGCGTCGCAGCCGTCACAAGAGATTGAACGAGCGAACCAGCGCCGCTCGTCCTTGTCGTCCATCCTCGACATTGTCGCACTGCTTCCACAAAATGGGCATGGCAGCAGTCCTGCTTCATCGACCACCTCCCTTACCCCGCCCGCAGGCGAGGGAGCAGACACGGGCGATAGAGAGGGGGCGAGAGCGGCACGAGCGTCGGCCATCGCGCCAAGCGTGGCGCCTCCCGCGTCAATGGTGAGGACAAGGGCTGCCAGCGCATCCCGTAGTCGAACACGGTCAGCGGCGGTTATATCATATGTCTCTCGAAGCTCATTGTAGTCTCGAGCATGACGTTCGATGTCGCCCCCATCCCCTTGCGTCGAGGCCGGGGTGAGGGAGGCGAGCTGTGCAAGTACTTCATGCGCGTGAAGCTGCATTTCCGTGCTAGACCCGCGCCTGTTGGGCCATTTGGAAATCTCCTCAAGCGCCTTCACAGCCACCGCCTCCACGCTCGCGGTCGGCTGGACGGGCGTCGTGGGAGGGGTGGCGCGCGCGTTGGCGAGTTCGACAAGAACCGCTGTCGTGTCTTCGTAGAGGGGCTTCAATTCGATGCCCGGGTTGAACGGCTTATCCCAAGATAGCCGCCAGCCTTGTTCGCCACAGTGTCGCCAGCGCCACGCAACCGGCTCCCCCGCGCTCGGGCTGGGCGCAAGAGCGGCTAGGATGCGGGCGGAGTAGTCGGCTTGGCAGGCTTCCTTCGCAGTGATCGTGCTCAAAAAGCCGCCGCCGATCGAAAAACCTTCGAACCATGCACCGAAACCGCCGTCCGCCATCGGATGCTCTGACACGCGGTAGCTGCCGAACGGCGTCCGGGATCGAAACGGGTCCCACTCCAGCGGCTTCACCCGCACCCCGCTCGCAGCCCCAGCCCCAGGGCGCGGGTCGGGGGAAAGGGAGGTGACAATACGAGAGAGTCGGCCGACGTATCGATTGAACAGCCCGCGAGACAGCGTCACCGCCGGCTCTCTGTTCGTATCGACATGGGCGCGCATGTCCGAAATCAGACGTCCGAGTGCCCCCAGCGCCTTCTCGTTAAACTGCATTGTCCGCCTCCATGGCGAGCGTGAAGGTGAAGTTCGGCTCGTCGCTCTGTACGAGGAAGCGCTTGGCGGGGTTGTAATAGCGCTTGCTTTTGATGAAGGTTTCGAGGTCGGTTCGGTCCCCGATCGGGTGCTCAAACCAGTCCACGTTCATGAACGTGATCGGAACGCCGCCGCCAAAGCAGTAGCCGTTGGTCAGCTTGTCGGGCATCTCGTAGACCCGAACGAATGCGCGCGGCGTGTTCATGAACTTCAGGATGGCTTCTTCTTGCTCAGGTGACATCGGACGTCTCCATGCGGGGAGTGAGGGCTGCTCGGAGCATCTCGACCGGATCCCCGAGGTCCATGTCGCCATCCATGTTGCCGGTGAGGTGCCCCAGCGCGCACTTCGCCGCTTTCCGCAGCCCGGCGGCTTCCGTTTCGGCGGCGTGGCGCATTTCGGCGTGAATATCCTTAGCCGCATGAAGCTGACCGAAGCGCACATGCAGCGCCGCCACTTCGGCGCTCAGCTTGTCGATGAGGACGGCGGCTTCTTTGTCGGTGAGGCTGTCGCCAGCGCCATAATAGAGGTAGTTGCCGTGCAACCGGCCGAAGCTTTCGGCACGCGCCCGTAGCTTGGACGCCACCAGCTCAGCATCGCTCGCGGTCGTTGGGGGGAGTGGGGCGGTCATCGGTCGAACCTCGGGTGAGTGACCGCGGCAAGGATCATGTCCAAGGCGATCTCGCGGTTGCGGAATTGCGATCGGCAGCTCTCGACGATGGCGACGGTTCTCGTCGGGAGGTGCGTGACCTTCACGCCCGAGTTGATGCCGACGTGTTGCCCACCCTTGCTCTCGCCGTAGGGCCAAACCTCAACCTTGAGGTCGTCTGGCGGCAGGATCGTCTCAGCGGCCATCGCTTTCTCCTGCGGTGATGTTGGTGGCGAACAGGTCGCCTTGATCTGGAGTGGAAAGCTCGTCTGCTTGGCGAAGGGCACGAGACGCTCCGTCGCGCATCCACTGGCAATTCGAGCCGGGACGCGCGTCCGCCTCGCGCGTCAGAACGGCGGCGTAGTAGCGGAGGAACACGGGGTCGTTCCGTCCGTAGTTGTCAGCGGACACGCTAGCCATCGGTCTGCCCCTCCCCTGTGCCGGGGGCGGGGGTGGGCGGAGGCAACAGCTTCGTCTCTTCGAAGCGCTGTAGAACGGTCCGACCGTCGCCCGTAACCATGTGCGCCAAGAACACAGCTTCGGCAGGCATCAGGCCGCATTCGACGGCGGTGACCTGACCCTTCACCCAATCGCGAAGGATCGAATTGACGGCGATGAGGCCCTGATCGAGCGCGGCGGCGTCATGCTGCGCCTTGGTGCGCCGCATGCGGCTGTTCCAAGGGTTCTCCTTCAGGAACCATGCTGCCCAGCCACGGGCCGAAGCCTCAAACTGGATCTGGCGCCCGCGATGCTCGAAGGCCAGCAGGATCGTCTTGTCATGGAAGCGCTCCATGAAGCCGACGCTCTCGCATCCCATGCGGCGCAGAAGCTTGGTGATCTCCTCGCGAGCTGCCGCACCAGAAGTCGCGCTGGCATACGGGACGGCGCTCATAGCCCCTCTCTCCGGTCTGAGGTGAGATCGGCCGCGAGACATTGGCTGGGCGGGGTGTAGTACGGGTCTTTCCCGCAGACATCGCCAAGACCGACATGCTGGCCGCACCACTTGCAGGAATCGACGTTGGCTGCGTCGCGGCTGCCGTCCGTCTTTACGCGGGTGAGCGGCATCTTGACGTAGCCTCGAACCTTGGCTTCGAAGGGGATGCCATAGCCGTCCGTATCCTCGGCGCCCGGCTTGATGAAGCCGAAGACCTTGCTGCCCATTTGCTTGATGACGTGACCGGGATAGGTGACCTCCATCACGCCCCCACGATGCGCCTCGTCTTCGTCAGAGACGAACGTCGTGAACAGAGCCGCTTGTCCCGGCTGGAAGATGTCAGCTCGCCGCTTGCAGGCGAACTTGATGGTTCTGATGCCGTGACCCTTGAGATCCGCGCGCTTCACGGCAGCCAAATCGCAGTCGCCGTTGAATTTGCATCCGGTGCAGGTAAGGAAGCGCATCACTCCCTCCGGTCTGAGGGGGCGTCGATGTTCCGGCGCTCTACGGTGAAGGTGTAGGCGGCGACCCAGGGGTTGGCGTCGCAGGCGAATGGGCCGTGGATGCTGTTCCAGAGGCAGAGGAAGTCTTCAATGATCGGTCCGCCGCCGAAGCCTGGCATCACGCCTTCCGCCGCAGCATCCTCGTCACTGATCTCTGTCAACCGCTGCACGCGCACATCGGTGACTGCCAGCGTCAGGCGGGAGGCCCAGCGGGGCATGTGGATCGGGGGCACATGCCGCCGCTTGTAAGCACCGGCCCATGCCGCCGCTCCCGCTGGCGACAGGTCGACATCGACCTCGTCCGCTGCATAGGTGCAGTGGCCGATGATGTACTGGGGCTCGCCGAGATCGAGGGCTTCGCGCACCCACAGGCGGTCACCAACGCCCGCGAGAACCTTGAATTCTCGATGGCTGTTGTCATCGACATCAGTTTGGACGTCGAGCCACCACCGATTGGTGCCTTCGTTTTCGTCGTCCTGATAGATGCCCGACAAACCCCAATCCATGATGTCGCGGCCGTAGTGGTCAAAACGCGGGGGCTGCGGCTTCAGGATGCGCCGCGTCTGCGTCTTCCGCCCTTCCAAGAGCGCACGCACCATCGGCGCCGAAAAGAGGATTGGCCTGTCCATGGCGGCTCAGCCCTCCACCGGGGGAGGGGGGAGAAGGGACGAGGTCGGGTTTGTGGTGCGGGCGGCGCGCGAAAAAGACCAATGCGCCCAAAGGGGTGATTTTCGCCCGCACCCCGCCGTAACGTATTGATTTATCTCATTTGTGGGAAAACTGCTTCCCCCACCACC
>JAOYTL010000025.1 GCA_025846845.1 Alloboseaceae bacterium BT-24-1 | reverse complement strand
CGCTCAAAACGGCCCTCAAGCGCCTGAAATCTCAGGCCAGAGACCCAAGACCACCGCTCCAGCGCCCCCTGTCCCCAAATCAAGCCTTATCGCAACGGTCCCCTCGGGGGAGAAGGTCCGGCAGGGGATGAGGGCGGAACGACTGGGTGAGCCGCTTCTGCGCGTAACGCCATCCTTCCCTCATCCGTCAGCGCTGCGCGCTGCCACCTTCTCCCCCGAGGGGAGAAGGAAGATCGCGCCCAAACATCGCCCCCGCCCGCAGGCTCATCCTGCGGGCGTTGTCGCGATCGAGGGGCAGCGGAGCGCCGCGAGGCGCGGTTTGGTGATCCGCTTCCATTGAGCCAGGAAGCGGCGCGAAGGGATTGAGCCACCCTCCGCACGCCCCGTGGCGCTCCGCCTTCGGCGATTTCAAAGCCCCGGGCCGCGCTTCATTCGGACGCACCGCCGATCCCGCCCGCCGCCTTCGCCAGTTCCCCTCATCGGGTCGTCGCGTCAGCGGCCAGGCGGTTGGTCATCGGCGGGCCGTCCAGCTAGCGAGCTCCTCGCGCAGGGGCCGTAGTACCCCCAGGTCGGTTCCCGAAGCCTCCCGGGAGCGAGGCGCAACCCCCGCCCGCAGGCGCCGCACCCACCCCGCCAAACGACATGCCTCCGGATGGCCGCCCCTCGGGGATGGGATGTGGCGGATTATACGGGAGGTTTGGAGGGCGGGGATAAGTTTGCGCTTGATCCCCTCGCTCAAACTTCAGGAGAGGACACACCGCTGCGATATGCAGGAGTGCATCATAGGCCGCCGACCGCGCTTTTTTACGTCCCTTACGCGTTAGCCTTTTTAATCATGTCGACCAACTCCCGAACTCGAACTTCAAGATCTAGCACCTTAAACGCTGGCGTTCCTTCGGAGATTTGCCTTGCAACTCCTACTTTATCAATCTCAGCCTCAAGCAAGGGATTCTGAGAAGCGGATGCTCCTGATCTAGTTCGCTTTGGTGCTTTGCGAAAAAAATAAAGAGCATGATCGTACAAACCGCCATCGGCAGGTCTGTCATAAACGCTCCCGTAAATTGAACGGACGGCTTCCTGAAGAGTCGAGTGATCAATATAATTTTCTATTTCTCGTCCCTTTGTAATCCAGCACATCGAATTACCCACATCAAGTTCACTCTGCAGTCTAGATTTTGTATGGTTGATAACATCTTTTGAATTCTTTTTATCACTGTCCATTATAAGAGCCATATTTTGATTAAGTGACCTTAGAGCAATAAAATTATCCACCATCTCTGAATCGGCACTCAAGTGGCTGAGCAAACGACCACCGTAGAACATTATTGAATAATGTATCCCTTCGATTAGTTTTTTATCGAAGCTTTGAATCCAGAAATTCACGTAAATTCTGTCAGATGGCCCTTCAACCCAAATAACAGAATTCGATTGAACTATATCAGATGCTTTATAGCCGAGGTCCTTACACACATCATAACGATCTTGCTTCAGGATTGTTTCTTTAATTTTTGTTTGGTCGCCGTCATTAATGACATGAAATATAGCAGCACCGGGCGTATCAATGAAACTAGCGGAATGCGTCGCTATAAAATACTGATTATCCGTACTACTTTGAAGGAATTGTATTAATTTTCTCTGCAACAGAGGGTGAAGATGAATCTCAGGCTCTTCAATACAAATAATTTTTTTACTTGTGAGCGTACAAAATGCGGCTATCATTATAACTTCATGAATACCCATTCCGAGAGAGGATATAGGAAGAACTTTATTGTCCATGTGAACAAGGATGTGCTCCCTGTTATGTGGAATTTCGATAGTTGAGTCGGTTTTTCCAATAACTTCCTGAAGAAATTTATTTATTTTATCGAATAGACGCCTCTCATCCCTCTTGTCGTGGTCAGGGCTTTGAATCTCCGCGAGGCGATCAATAAGACCAACTCCGCTAAAATCAGCAAATTCAGAACCGGCTCGGCCAATCTGGCGCAAAGCTGGAATCAACCGAACTTTCGGAAGTTTTGGCTTTTGGCACGATACTATATGACCTAGAGTCTCCGGAATCCAATGATCCCGCATGGACCCTCCACTTTGCCGAGACCAGTAACTCCAAATATCTCGCCAAGCTGAACCAGAAAGCAGCTTTTCGAGTTCCGATGGATCGTATTCTTTTGAAAATCCCAAGGGATTGCGATGGTCGTCAAGCAACTTGAACCAAACGGTGGCACCGTCAGAAAGGAAATCGACGATCTTCCTAAAATACTCTTTTGACAAATTATAGCTATTATTGATAGGCTTTTCAGCAAATACTGCCTCTACTATATTTTCAACATCAATAGCAATGCAATAATTCAAGCGACCAGAAACCGATCCTCTATGTAAATCAAGAAGAACAGGAGCGCGGGCTGTTTTTCCAGATAGTTGCGAAAATGGAATAAACTCTGACAAGAAGTTTAGAACCGTCGATTTTCCTGAATTATTCGCTCCGACAAAGAAATTAAAATCTTTAAATGGATAAAGAAATTGAGCTTCCGCGCCAATACCTCGATAAAATTGAAGACCAATACCTTTAATATAAACAGGCATCATACCTCCATATACTTGCACCGGCCATCGGAACGGATGCCAAACCGTTATCGACGCTTGCGAGCCGCTTCGGCCGCAGATGCGCGCGATATGTATCTATGATTCGCGGTTTGCGTGCATCTGTTCCCAACCCTTGACTCCCCTCCCCCTCCCATCCTACGCGCATCGACGGGACACGCCGCCCCAACGCGGCGCGCCCATCTGTAAGGATGGAGACATCGATGGCGAATACGATTCCGGCAGCGCGCCCGCGCGTGCCGCATTTCTCGTCCGGCCCCTGCGCCAAGCGCCCCGGCTGGACCCTCAAGGCCCTCGGTGACGCGGCGCTCGGCCGCTCGCACCGCGCCAAGATCGGCAAGGACAAGCTGAAACTCGCGATCGACCTGACGCGCGAGGTGCTTCAGATCCCGGCCGATTACCGCATCGGCATCGTGCCGGCCTCCGACACCGGCGCCGTCGAGATGGCGATGTGGAGCATGCTGGGCGCCCGCGGCGTCGACATGGTCGCCTGGGAGAGCTTCGGCGAAGGCTGGGTCACCGACGTCGCCAAGCAGCTCAAGCTCGCCGATGTCCGCACCTTCACCGCCCCCTATGGCGAGCTGCCGAACCTGAAGAAGGTCGACAGCAAGAACCGCGACGTCGTCTTCACCTGGAACGGCACCACCTCGGGCGTGCGCGTCGTCGACGCCAGCTGGATCGCCGATGACCGCGAGGGGCTGACGATCTGCGACGCGACCTCGGCCGCCTTCGCCCAGAAGCTCGACTGGCCCAAGCTCGATGTCGTCACCTTCTCCTGGCAGAAGGTGCTCGGCGGCGAGGCCGCGCATGGCATGATCGTGCTCTCGCCCCGCGCGGTCGAGCGGCTGCTGACCTACAAGCCGGCCTGGCCGCTGCCAAAAATCTTCCGCATGACCTCGGGCGGCAAGCTCTCCGAGGGCATCTTCGCCGGCGAGACGATCAACACGCCGTCCATGCTCGCGGTCGAGGATTATCTCGATGCGCTGGCCTGGGCGAAGAAAGTTGGCGGGTTGGACGGCTTGGTGAAGCGCGCCGACGGCAATGCCCGCGTCATCGCCAAGTTCGTCCGCGAGAACGACTGGATCGACTTCCTCGCGGTCAAGCCGAAGACGCGCTCGAACACCTCGGTGTGCCTGAAGTTCACCGACCCGGCGGTGACGGCGCTGCCGGCCGATGCGCAGGCGGCCTTCGCCAAGCAGGTGGTCCAGGTCATCGAGAAGGCCGGCGCCGGCTACGATCTCGGCCATTACCGCGACGCCCCTCCCGGCCTGCGCATCTGGTGCGGTGCGACCGTGCAGTCGCGCGACCTCAAGGCGCTGCTGCCGTGGATCGTGTATGCGTTCGACGAGGCGAAGGCTGGCCTGGGCAAGAAGGCGGCGTAGCCGCAACGCGCCCCCTCTCCCCTTGCGGGAGAGGGTTGGGGTGAGGGGTCGCGCGACATTGCTCGCTGGCCCCTTCCCATACGCCAACGATTTCGACCTGCGCGACCCCTCATCCGGCCCTTCGGGCCACCTTCTCCCACAAGGGGAGAAGGGATCGCGCGGCTCCCTCCCCATTCACGCGCGCGACCGCTTGCGGCGCGCTGCCGGAGCCATCCCCATGACAAAACCCCGCGTCCTCATCTCCGACGCCCTCTCTCCCGCCGCCGTGCAGATCTTTCGGGATCGCGGCATCGACGTGACCTTCGATCCGGCCCTCGGCAAGGACAAGGACAAGCTCGCCGCTGTGATCGGCGACTATGACGGCCTCGCCATCCGCTCGGCCACCAAGGTCACCGCCAAGCTGCTGGAGGCCGCGACCAGGCTGAAGGTGATCGGCCGCGCCGGCATCGGCGTCGACAATGTCGAGATTCCGGCCGCGACCGCCCGCGGCGTGATCGTGATGAACACGCCCTTCGGCAACTCGATCACCACCGCCGAGCACGCCATCGCGATGATGTTCGCCCTCGCCCGCCAGATCCCGGCCGCCGACATCTCCACCCAGGCCGGCAAGTGGGAGAAGAACCGCTTCATGGGCGTCGAGATCACGGCCAAGACGCTCGGCCTGATCGGTTGCGGCAATATCGGCTCGATCGTCGCCGAGCGTGCCATCGGCCTGCGCATGCGCGTCATCGCCTTCGACCCCTATCTCTCGCCGGAACGGGCGGTGCAGCTCGGCGTCGAGAAGGTCGAGCTCGACGAGCTGCTGAAGCGCGCCGACTTCATCACGCTGCATGTGCCGATGACGGCGATGACCAAGAACATCCTCTCGGCCGAGAACCTTGCCAAGACGAAGAAGGGCGTGCGCATCATCAACTGCGCCCGCGGCGGCCTGGTCGACGAGGCCGCGCTGGCGGACCTCATCAAGTCCGGCCATGTCGCCGGCGCCGCCTTCGACGTCTTCTCGGTCGAGCCGGCCGAGCAGAACCCGCTGTTCGGCCTCGACAACGTCGTCTGCACCCCGCATCTCGGCGCGAGCACCAATGAGGCGCAGGAGAACGTCGCGCTGCAGGTCGCCGAGCAGATGAGCGACTACCTGCTCAAGGGCGCGATCACCAATGCGGTGAACTTCCCCTCGATCTCGGCGGAAGAGGCTCCGCGCATCAAGCCCTTCGTCGATCTCGCCGAGAAGCTCGGCTCCTTCCTCGGCCAGCTGACCGAAGCGCCGGTCAAGGGCATCCGCATCGAGTACGAAGGCGCGGTGGCGAGCCTGAACCTCAAGGCGATCTCGGCGGCCGCGATCACCGGCGTGCTCCGCCCCTTCCTGCCCGAGATCAACATGGTCAACTCCGCCATGGTGGCGAAGGAGAAGGGCATCGTCGTCGAGGAACTGACCCGCGAGGTCGCCGGCAACCTCGAAAGCGTCATCCGCATCGTCGTCGAGGCCGAGGACATGCCGCGCCATGCCTCGGGCACGGTCTTCCATGATGGCAAGCCGCGCATCATCGAGATCCGCGACATCCAGGTCGACGCCGAGTTCGCGCCGCACATGCTCTATGTCCGCAATGCCGACAAGCCGGGCTTCATCGGCCAGTTCGGCTCGCTGCTCGGCAATGCCGGCGTCAACGTCGCGACCTTCAATCTCGGCCGCGACAAGCCGGGCGGCGACGCGATCTGCTATGTCGCCGTCGACGAGGCGATCTCGGACGAGCTGCTCGCCAAGATCCACGAGATCCCGATGGTGAAGCGGGCGCGCCGGCTGAAGTTCTGACCGCTGCTGCGAGGCGGCGTTGCGCGTGCTATATCTCCCCGGAAGGGAGAATTTCGCATGCGCATCGTCACTTTCGATGTTCGCCGCGACGATGAGGCCGGCGTCTGGTACGCCAGTTCGACCAGCGATGCCGGCATCGTCACCGAGGCCGAGACGATCGAGGCCCTGCGCGAGCGATTGAAGCTGCTCGTGCCGGATTTCCTGGAAACCGAGGAAGAGCTTCGGCTCGACCTCGATATCAAGGTCTCGGACATCGTCCAGGCGGCCTGATGGTCGAGATCGGCCCGCGTCTCAAACGTATCCTGCGCAAGGCGGGTTACGAGTATTATCGACCGGCCAAGGGTGACCATGAGATCTGGCGCCATCGGGAGACCCAAAAGCAGGTCTCGCTCGATGCCGGCACGAAGTCCCGGCACACCGCCAATGAGATCCTGAAACAAGCAGGCCTGCCGAAAGCCTTTTGAGCGTCAAAACGGCGCCGCAATTCCCCTCCCCTGTGGCGCCGCCACAGGGGATTTTTCATGCCGACCCGCCTTGCCTGCGCCCTCGCCTTCACCTTCGCCGGCCTTGTCGCCTCGCCCGCCTTCGCCGACTGGGACAAGGGCAAGCTCGACGCCGGCATCAAGGCGATCGAACAGAGCACGAAGGGCCGCCTCGGCGTCGGCCTGATCGATCTCAAGGATCGCAAGAGCTGGTCGCATCGCGGCGCCGAGCCCTTCCCGCTGCAGAGCGTGTTCAAGCTGCCGCTCGCGATCGGCGTGCTGCAGGCGGTCGAGGCCGGCAAGCTCAAGCTCGACCAGACCATCACCGTCACCCGCAACGATCTCTCGCTCTATCACAGCCCGCTCGCCAAGGCCTTCAAGGGCGAGCGCAACGAGTATCCGCTGCGCGAGCTTCTGGCCCGCTCGACCGGCGAGAGCGACAACACCGCCGCCGACCTCCTGCTGCGCCTGATCGGCGGCCCGCAGGCGCTGACCGCGCTCTTGAAGGATGGCGGCGTCAGCGGCATCTCGGTCGACCGCTATGAGCGCGTCTTCCAGCCGGAGATCCTGGGCCTGCCCGGCTATGCCTGGGACCAGGCGATCGACACCGGGAAGTTCTACGCCGCGATCAAGGCGATCCCCGCCGCTGAGCGCAAGAAGCGCCTCGCGGCGACGCTGACCGACAAGCGCGACGCCGCCTCGCCCGAAGCCTCGATCGCCTTCCTCGAAGGCCTCGCCAAGGGCACCTGGCTGCGCGATCCCGCAAACGCCGCGCTGCTTGACAGGATGATGCTCGAGGCCAAGACCGGGCCGAACCGGATCAAGGCTGGCCTGCCGGCCGGCGCCCGCTTCGCCCACAAGACGGGCCTCGGACCGAGCGCCGACGGGCTCAACCACGCCACCAACGATATCGGCATCGTCACGCTGCCGGACGGCCGGCGCTTCGCCATCGCGGTCTATCTCGCCGGTGCGCAGGTCGGCGAAAGGGAGCGCGAGGCGGCCCATGCCGCGGTGGCGCGATTGGCGGTGGAGAGCTTGCGATAACGCGCAAGGTCATCGCGGGCGCGCACCCGATCCCGGAGCGCGCCCGCAGCTTTCTGCGAGCGCAGTCGCCTAGTTGGACAGCCGGCCGGTGTCGGGCCGGTCGAGTTCGAGCGTCCGGGTCTCGGGAATGAGCAGGCCGGTGATCAGGGTGATGCCCGAGACGACCATGAGGTAGACCAGGAACAGCCGGTGCTCGCCCGCTTGCGAGAGATAGGTGTTCACATAGGGGGCGGTGCCGCCGAAGATCGCGGTGGCCAGCGAAAGCGGTCCGCTCACCCCGGTCGCCCTGACCTCGGTCGGGAAGACCTCGGCCCAGACCGCCGTGTTGACGCCGAACAGGCAGGCCAGGATCAGCAGGGCCGAGATCATCGCGGCCAGCAGGCCGGAAAAGCTGTTGGTGATGAGAGCGTCGAGCTGGAAGGTCGCGGCGATGAAGCCGACGCCGAACAGGATGATGAAGATGCGCCGCCCGTAGCGGTCGGCAAGCCAGCCCACGATCGGGATCGCGACGAGGAAGACCGCCTGCGCGATCAGGCTCGCGGTCAGTGCCGATCTGGCATCGAGGCCGCGATTGATCTGCGCGAAGGTCGGGCTGTAGATCAGCCATGTGTAGAACATGATCGAGCCGCCGGCCGAGAGTCCGAAGACGACGGCAACGCCGCGCCAGTTCCGGACGAGGGGCCTCAGTCCGGTCTCAGTGCCGGAGCGCTGCGCTTTTATCTTCTCGAAGCTGTCCGTTTCGGTGAGCTTGCGCCTGAGATAGAGCCCGTAGAGGCCGAGCAGGCCGCCGAGTGCGAACGGAATGCGCCAGCCCCAGCTTTCCAGCGCCGGGCGGTCGAGATTGGCGTTGAGCAGGAGCCCGGTGACGGTCGCGATCATGGTGCCGAGCACGACGCTCATCCAGGACGTGCTGCCATAGAGGGCGCGCCGATGGCGCGGCGCGCGCTCGACCAGATAGGTGACGGATGTCCCCATCTCGCCGCCATGGGCGATGCCCTGGGCAAGCCGCGCCACGAGCAGGATGACGGAGGCCGCCAGTCCGACCATGGCGAAGGTCGGCGCGCAGGCGATGACCAGGCTGCCGCCCGCGGTGATGAACATCGCCAGCGTCAGGCTCTTCTTGCGGCCGACGCGGTCGGCATAGAGCCCGAACAGGAAACCGCCGAGCGGCCGTGTCAGGAACCCGGCGGCGAAGACGGCAAGTGCCGCGAGCAATGCCGCCGACTTGTCGGCCGATGGAAAGAACTGGAGCGCAAAATAGGGCGCGAAGATCGTGTAGATCGCCCAGTCGAACCATTCGAGCGTATTGCCGAAATTGACGGCGATCAGATCTTTCATCCGCCGGGACGTGGCAGGACGAAGCTCGCCTGTGGCAGCGATTTCAGCCATGAGATGACCCCTCTTTTTTTGTGATGTTCAGCGACGTTCGAAGCAAAGAGCCGCGCTGGCGCGTCAGCGGCTGGCGGCCCGCCCTTCGAGGCCGAAGCGGGCATCGGCATCGGCCCCCGGCACGCGCATTTCGAAGGTGTCCTTCACCACCGCGTAGTCGAAGTAGCCCATCCGGGCGATCGGCTTGATCGAGGCGATATCGAGCCTGCCGTCGGCGGTGATGACTCTGTCGTCGATATGGATCGTCTCGACCTGGGCGAAGACGATGTCGATCGATCCGACCAGTGAATGGCCCTTCAGGCGATGGGTGCTCACATAGCGGCACTCGAACTTGACCGGGCTCTCCTTCACCATCGGGATGCGCGCATTGTCGGCATATTCCCGCGTCACGTTGAGGCGATCGAATTCGCTCTCATGCGGCGGCAGCGCCATCGCGCTCAGATTGACGGCCTCGCGCAGGTCATAGGTCGCCATGTTCCAGACGAACCAGCCGGTCTCCTCGGCATTGAGCACCGTGTCCTTGCGGCGCCCGTCCGGATACTGGTTCGCCGAAAACATCACCATCGGCGGGTCGAAGGTCAGGTTCTGCCATTGGCTGTAGGGCGCGATGTTCTCCACGCCCGCTGCGCTCACGCTCGACAGCCAGCCGATCGGGCGCGGCACGGTGCAGCTCTTGAACGGCGAATAGGGCAGCGGGCTGGGCTCAGTCGAAGGCGAGTACTTCATGCGGAAGGTCCGGAGCTTGAGTGACATTCAAATAATATCCAACCGATATATCAGATGGATGGCAGTTTGGAAAGCCCGACTGATCGGCTATCGAGACGCTGATGAATCGTCGCGCCCGATCGGCAGCGGCAGCACGTGCGGGTAGGCAGGATGAATCAGTCGGAGCAGGCGGTCGGCGTCATCGAGCGCCTGATCGAGCAGGGCGATCTCAAGCCGGGCTCGATGGTGTCCGAACGCGGCCTGATGGAATTGACCGGGCTTGGGCGGACGCCCGTCCGCGAGGCCATCCAGCGCCTTGCCCTCAACCACATGCTGCGGATCCACCCCAACAAGGGCATCGAGATTCCGGCGATCTCCGTCGAGGATCAACTCAGCGGACTCGAGGTTCGCCGCGCTGTCGAGGTCCTGGCCGTCGAGCTCGCCTGCAGCCGGGCGACGGAGAAAGATATCGGCGCGATCGCCGCGCTGACAGCCACCCTGGCCGGCGACTTCGCCCTCCACGAATATTCGGAGACCGTGCGCCAGACCCACGCCCTGATCATCCAGGCGGCGCACAATCCCTATCTCGAAGCCCTGATGGTGCCGTTGCAGACGCTGTCCCGGCGCTTCTGGATCATGCATGTCCGCGACGAGCGGGCGGAGATCGCGCATGGCAAGCGGCTGCACCAGGATATTCTGCAGGCGATCCTGGCCAAGGACACGGCGCAAGCCGGCGCCGCCTCATTGGCGCTCAACGCCTACCTCGTGGAGTTCGCTCTGTCCGTGGTTTCGCGCATGACGGTGCCGCGCGGCTGAACAGGCAAAAACAGCGCGGAATAAAGGCTTGCGAGCGCCCCCGCCTCGTCGGTGCGCGCTCGTTACCGACGGCGCACGGTAAAGTTGCGTTGACAAATGAAAGACAAACCCCCATTTGTAGGGCTCGATCTAGGCCGAACGAATTGGCCCGCGCTTCTGCGCACCGCTGACGACCTTCCTGCTCAAATCGAAAACATGCGCGGCATGCGGCTGCGTGTGAATTACCACCCGCAAGAAGGAATATGATTATGGCCAGTGGCACAGTGAAATGGTTCAACGGGACCAAGGGTTTCGGCTTCATTCAGCCGGATGATGGTGGTCAGGACGTGTTCGTCCACATCAGCGCCGTCGAGCGCGCTGGCATGCGCGACCTCCGCGACGGTCAGAAGATCTCGTACGAGCTCGTCCAGGACAAGCGCTCGGGCAAGATGTCGGCCGACAATCTCCGCGCCGAGTGAGCTGACGCGCTGTCCAGCATAAGAGATCAGGGGCAGGCGACCGCGGATGTACCGGCGCCAGACCCGCTCCGCGCAGGATAGCTGAGGAAGGGTCGGGATCACCCGGCCCTTTTTTGTTTCAAGAGACGTTTACACGAGGAAGTCCGAATGCAGGTTCTCGTCCGCGACAACAATGTCGAACAGGCGTTGCGCGTCCTGAAGAAGAAGATGCAGCGCGAGGGCGTGTTTCGCGAGATGAAGCGGCGTTCTGCCTATGAGAAGCCGTCCGAGAAGCGCGTCCGCGAGAAGGCCGATGCCATCCGCCGCGCCCGCAAGCTCGCCCGCAAGCAGGCGCAGCGCGAGGGCTTGATCGCCGCACCGAAGCCGAAGCCGCGTCCGGTTCGGCCGCCGCGCCCGGCAGTCGCCTGATCCAGGTCAGAGGAGCCGCAGCCATGGCAACCAAGGGACTCTCCGCCGAAGACGCCAAGCTTCGGGCGGAACGGAACTTCGCCAAGGTCGAGAAGCGGCGGGAAGAAGCGGAGAGCGCGCTCGAAGCCGTGCGCGCCGAGCAACGGGCTGTCGCCGAGAAGACCGCAAGGCTGCGCGCCCTGCGGCTCGCCAAGGAGGCGGTCGATGCGGAGGCTGCCGCCGAAGCCTTGAAAAACATGCCGGCCAAGGCGCCCAAGGCTCGGCGCACCAAAGTAGCGGCAGCCAAATAGCGGATACCTCTGAGCGGAAGCCTCAGATCTTCCGCTCGGCGATCCAGATCCCGCCGAGCACCAGCGCCAGCGCCAGCGCGTGATAGAGCGCAAGCCGCTCGCCAAGGATCAGCACGGCGAGCAGCGGCGCGAACACCGGCACAAGATTGACGAAGACGCCGGCCCGGCCAGGGCCGATCAGCTCGATCGCTCGCATGAAGAAGAGCTGCGACATGATCGAGGGGCCGATCACCACATAAAGCAGGATCAGCCAGCCCTTCTGCGTCGGCCAGTAGGCGTTTCCGGTCGCAATCTCGATCGCGAACAGTGGCAGCGAGACCAGGCAGGCGACGATCGCCATCGCGGTGAAGAAGATCAGCCCGGGCATCGGCGGGCGCGTGCGGATACCGACCGTGTAGCCGGCATAAAGAATGCCGGCGACGATCATCCAGAGATCGCCCGGCACGAAGCTCAGCTGCGAGAGGATGTGCCAGTCGCCGCGGCTCGCCGTGACCAGCACGCCGAGGATGGTGACGGTGACGCCGAGCGCCTGCAGGCCGCCGATCGGCGTGCGGAAGGCGAGGAACGCGCCGAGCAGCACGAAGACCGGAATGGAGCCCTGTAGAATGCCGATATTGATTGCCGTCGTCGAATAGGCGGCGACGTACATCAGCGTGTTGAAGGCAGTGAAGCCGAAGGCGCCGAGCAGCGTGATCTTGAGCCAGCTCGCCTTCAGCGCCAGCCAGTGCTCACGCAGGCCCTGGCGGAACAGATAGGGCATGACGGCGCAGACGAAGACCCAGCGCAGCGCGGTCAGCGTCATCGGCGCGATCTCGCCAACGGCAAGCCGACTGGCGACGGCATTGCCGGCCCACATCAGGGTCGTCAGCGTCAGCAGGACATAGGCATTTGCCCAGACGCGCTGCGGAAGGGAGGCGGCAGGCTGCAAGATGCATGATCCTCATGTCTGCGGAGCGCTTGCATAGCCTTGCCAGTCGCGCTTGTCCTATGAGAGGGCGCAATGCAGCCCGTCGCCGGACGCAAACGTGCCGAGGAAGCCATGAACATGTTCAGCGCAAAGCCGCTCCGTGTCCTCGTCGTCGACGGCTACAAGCGCGAGCAACGCGAGGACTATGTCCGCGACTGGGGCGCAACTCCGTCTGAAGCCTATGCGGCTGAGTTGCGCCGGATCGAGCCGTCCTTGGTGACCGATATCTGCCTGCCGGCCGACGAAGGCGCCAACCTGCCGGATGGCTCCGGCCTTTCCTCCTATGACGGCATCGCCCTGACCGGCTCCTCGCTCCATATCCACAGCCCCGAGCCGGCCGTGACCCGGCAGATCGAGCTGATGCGGGCGATCTACAAGAGCGGCACGCCCTGCTTCGGTTCGTGCTGGGGCATCCAGATCGGCGCCGTCGCCGCCGGCGGGACGGTGGCGCTCAACCCCAACGGACTCGAGATCGGCTTTGCCCGCCGGATCAGCCTGACCGAAGCCGGCGCCCGGCACCCGCTGCTCGCTGGCCGGCCCGCCGCCTTCGACGCCCCGGCGATCCATTTCGACAGCATCGTCGCGCCGCCTACGGATGCGACCATCCTGGCCTCGAACGCGATGAGCCCGATCCAGGCCGCCGAGTTCCGCCAGGACGGCGGCAGCTTCTGGGGTGTGCAGTACCACCCGGAATTCTCGCTCAGCCTCGTCGCCACGATCCTGCGGCGGCACAGTGGGATCCTGATCGAGCGCGGCTTCCGCAAGGACGAGGCCGATACGAAGGCCTGGCTCGCCGATCTCGACACGCTCGACGCCGATCCCGCCCGCCGCGACCTCGCCTGGGCCCATGGCCTCGACGAGGAGGTGCTCGATCCGGTCAAGCGCGTGACCGAGCTGCGCAACTTCCTGGAGATGCGGGTGAAGCCGCAGGCGAGCGTGCGCGGACGGGCCTGAATCGCTCAGCTGCTCAAGGCGGCGAGCGCAGTCGCTAGCGCCGCCCGCGTATAGGGCTTGCGCAGGGCCGGGACTCCACTCTCCAGAGACGGCCCCGCATCGTAGCCCGTCGCGAAGATGTAGGGCACCGCGAGTTCGCGCAGGCGCTGCGCCACCGCATCCGAATTCTCCGCACCGAGGCTGACGTCGAGCACTGCGCATTCCGGCCGGCGCCGTTCGATTGCGGCCAGCGCCTCGCGCACGCTCGCACATGAGACCACCTCTCCGGCACCGAGCGACCGCAACATCTCTTCGACTTCCATCGCGATCAGGAACTGATCCTCGACGAGGAGCACAGTCTTGCCGGCCAGCAGCTCGCCTTCATCTCCCGCCGGATCGTCGGGACGACGCTCGGCCTCGATCTCGTTGGCTGCAGGCGTAGACAGCCAAGTCACGAACACCGCCGGAATCGCCAGGCGCGCCTCGACGCCCTCGGGCAGATACGAGACTTCGCTGCTGCCGCCGAGATCGAACGGGATGCTGCGCGAGACCAGCACACTGCCGAAGCCCTCGCGCGTCGGCGCATTCACCGGCGGGCCGCCGCTTTCGCGCCAGAGCAGGCGACAACTGCCGTCGTCATCCCGCTCCCAGGTCAATGAGAGCTGCCCGCTCTCGCGCGACAGCGCGCCGTATTTTGCAGCGTTGGTCGCGAGCTCGTGGACGACCAGCGCCATCACCGAGAAGGCGCGTGCATCGAGCGCTACCTCCGGCCCCGCGATCGACAGGCGTCCGGGAGCCGTCTTGTACGGGCCTAGCTCGGCATCGATCAGTGCCCGCAATGCGCCGCCGCCGGCGCTGCGCATGACCTGGTCATGCGCATGCGACAGTGCCTCGATCCGGCCCTTGATCGTCTCGATATAGGCCGCGATCTCCGTCTCGTCGCCGACCGGGTAGGAGACGATCGACTTGATCACCGAGAGGATGTTCTTGACCCGGTGATTGAGCTCCTGATTGAGGATTTTCTGGCGCAGATCCGCCTTCTTGCGTTCCTCCGCCAGGAGCTCGCCCTGGCGCAGCACGACTTCGACCAGGGCACTGCGTGTCGATTCGGCCAGCTCACGCTCGATCTGCGTCCAGGGACGCGAGCGCTTCTCGACCGTCTGCTTCCAGACGGCGAAGCTCTGGCGCGGCGTCAGTCGATCGCCGAGCGGGCCGGACGTGTAGGTCTTGTTGGGGTCGCCGCCCCATTCGATCGTCTGCACGAACTCACGGCGGAAGAAGAACAGATAATCACGTGGCAATTGTGAGAGCGGCACGGCGAGCACGCCGGAGACATCGGCGCTGAATGCACCCGCGCCCGGCAGTGACGCGCTCAGGCAGTCGCTGCTCCAGACGACGCCCGGCGACGACATGCCGACATGGCCGGCAAGCTCAGGCACTGTCTCCACCGGCGGCACCGAACCGGTCGCCGACCACTGCCCCTCCATCAACAAGCCGATGCCGTCGCAGGACAGTAATTGCCGGAACTCGTCGAGATTGCTGCGCAGGAAACCGGCGACATCCGTGCTGTGCGAAGCCGAGGCCAGGAGATTGCCGAGGAAGGCGCGGGCCCTGTCGACCGCTTCAAGTGCCTGCTTCTGCGTCAGGGCGCTGAGCTGCAGCGCGAAGAACTCTCCAAAGATCTCCGCCGCGATACGCTGGTTCATCGACATCGAGCGGGGCGAGTAGTGGTGGCAGGCGATCAGCCCCCAGAGCTCGCCATCGACGATGATCGACACCGACATCGAGGCGGCGACACCCATATTGCGCAGATACTCGCAATGGATCGGCGAGACGCTGCGGAGATGCGCATAGGACAGATCAAGTGGCTCGCCGCTCTCGTCGATCACGGGCTCGATCGCAAAGCGCTCGCCGCTCGAATTCGAGACCAGCCGGATCGGGTTGAGCAGATAGAGCTGGCGCGCCTGCTTGGGGATGTCGGAGGCCGGGAAATGCTGCCCCATGAAGCTTTCGAGATCGGCGCGCTTGGCTTCGCTCACTACCTGGCCGGAGCCGTCGGCCGCGAAGCGATAGATCATCACCCGGTCGTATTGCAGCACGGCGCGCAGCAGGCGAACCGCGCTCGAGATCATGTCGCGCGGGTTCGACGCGCTCGATAGCCGCCCGACCAGCGTCCGCGCAAATTCCAGCGGCGAGCTCGCCCCGTCCGGCGCCGAACGCTCGAATTCGATGATGGCGTTGCCCTTATAGCGATGGACGCTGACGTCAAAGGCCTGTTCTGAGGCCGAGAAGACCATCTTCGGCATCAGCCCGGCCCGCGCCGGCGTGCCCGAGCGCACGAGCGCATTGCGCAACTCGTGCACCGGCTTTCCGCCCATCACCTCCTCGAGCCGCCGCCCGACCAGATTGCCCGCGGGCAGGCCGAGGAACTCAGCGGCATTGACCGAATGGCGGCGGATGACAACCGCCTCCTCGTCGCAAACCAGCATGCAGCCATGCGGCTGGACGCTACCGGGGATGTGGATCGGCTCCCGGTCGCAATTGGTCAGGTCAACTGTGCTCATCGGCCGAATCCGTTCTCCCGCATGGCGGTCGCCGCCTGCTCGAAGGTGGTTTCGGCGGCGCGTACAGCCACCGCCAGATCGATGCTCTCCAGACTCTCCATGATCGCGAGCAGATCCCGCCAGGACCCCAGTCGCTCCTGCCGCACCAGATGGCGCGCGCCATGGTTTTCGTCGTAGCCGAGGGCGCCTGCCATGCGCCTGATCAGCTTTGCCCCGAGGGCCGAGCCTTCGAGGACGTAGATGACGCCGACCAAGGAGGCTATGTCTTTTGACAGGTCAAAAGGGCGCGATTCCGGCGGCTCAGTTCCGATATCGGCGAGATCGGCCGCGATCAGGGGGCCGAGTTCGGTCGGCCGCCAGTCGCCGAACGTGGCCGGCCACTCGGCGCCTGCGAGATAGCGCTCGACGGGCTGCCTATGCGCATGGGATGCGCGCAGGAAGCTCTTGTAGGCTTCGGCGCTGTCGAGCCGGCCAATCGTCCGGTCGAGTTCCTCATGGGCCTGGCGAGTGTGATCGCGGAGGTGAAAGCGAAGCGAATGCAAGGTCATCGCCGCCACAGAAGCGGCGGCGAGCCGGGTTCGTCAAGACTGCCTATTTCAGGCGGCCTTCTCCGTAAGCGAGAGATTCGTGCCGAAAACCTTCCCACCAAGCGCCCGCGCCGTGTCGAGATGGTCGGACATCTCCGGAACCGGCACCAGGAACTCGGAAGTCACCACCGGCGCGCCGCAATAGCCGAAGATGCCGTGGTCGATCTGCGTCTTCATCGCGCCGTAATAGCCGTGGCGGGCGAAGGTGCGCATGTCGGCGCCGGCGAGCGCGACGAGATGGACCGGCAGATGCTCGAGCTTCTTGATCGTCTTCATGTCCTCGAGCTCCTCATAGGCCCAGCCATTGGCGAAGACCCGGTCGATCCAGCCTTTCATCAGCGCCGGCATCGACCACCAGTAGATCGGATAGACCAGCACCAGCGCATCGGCCCGGTCGACCCTGGCCTGCTCGGCGGCGATGTCGGCGGGCTGGGAGATTTCGCGGTGATGGACGGCAAGATCGTTCAGCGAGAAACGCGGATCGAAGCCTTCTTTGGCGAGATCGGCGATTTCGACCGTGTGGCCGGCGCCGGAGACGCCATCGGCCAGCGCCTGCGCGACGGCATGGCTGAGCGAGGCGGGATCGGGATGGGCGACGACGACGAGGGCATGCATGAGATGTCTCCTGTGGTGATTGCGATCGGCCAGCAATCGCTATATACTTCTAGTAAGTTACTTTTGGTACATAAGACATGTCAAGCCCGGATACCGATCGGCCGCGCCGCCAGCGCCTGACGCGCGAGGATCGCCAGCGCCAGCTCATCGCGACCGCCTGGCGGATCGTTGGCGAGGAAGGCACGGACGCGCTGACACTCGGCCGCCTCGCCGAGCGGGCCGGCGTCACCAAGCCGGTGGTCTACGACCACTTCACCACCCGCAGCGGCCTTCTGATCGCGCTCTATCGCGACTTCGACCTGCGGGAATACGCGGTCATGGGTGCGGCGCTCGACAGCAGCGAGGCCAGCCTCGCCGGCAAGGCCGGGGCGATCGCCTCATCCTATGTCGACTGCGTCCTGACCCAGGGGCGCGAGATTCCCGGCGTCGTCGCGGCCCTGGCCGGCTCGCCTGAACTCGCAGCGGTCAAGCGCGACTGCGACGTGATCTTCCTGGAGCGCTGCCGGGCCCTGCTCGCGCCTTTCGCGAACGGCAGGCCGATCCCGACCGCGGGCTTGCGCGCCATGCTCGGCGCCGCCGAGGCGTTGTCACATGCTGCCGCGACCGGCGAGGTCGGCGCCGAGGAGGCGAAGCGGGAGCTTTTCGAGACGATCACCGCCATGGTCGCACGCAGCGCAAAGGCTTGAGCCGGCCGCTTACGGGGTTCCACACGCGCCGCCGGCCCTGTAAGTCCGCGGCAACTCCCAGTCTCTCAGCGCTCCGGACACCATGATTCGCCTCGAAAGCATCAGCAAGCAGAACGGCCAGCAGATCATCTTCATCGAAGCCTCGGCGGCGCTGCAGAAGGGCGAGAAGGTCGGCCTCGTCGGCCCCAACGGCGCCGGCAAGACCACTTTGTTCCGGCTGATCACCGGCGAGGAAGCTCCGGATGAGGGTCAGGTCTCGGTCGATCGTGGCATCACCATCGGCTATTTCAGCCAGGATGTCGGCGACATGGCCGGCCGCAGCGCCGTCGCCGAGGTCATGGATGGCATCGGCCCGGTCAGCGCCATCGCCGCCGAGCTGAAGGAGCTCGAGGTCGCGCTCGGCGATCCCGACCGCGCCGACGAAATGGATGATCTGATCACCCGCTATGGCGAGGTGCAGGGGCGCTTCGAGGAGCTCGACGGCTATGCGCTCGACGGTCGCGCCCGCGAGGTGCTGGGCGGCCTCGGCTTCAGCCAGGAGATGATGGAGGGTGATGTCGGCGCGCTCTCCGGCGGCTGGAAGATGCGCGTGGCGCTTGCCCGCATCCTGCTGATGCGGCCTGATGCCATGCTGCTCGACGAGCCGAGCAACCATCTCGACCTCGAAAGCCTGATCTGGCTGGAAAGCTTCCTCAAGGGCTATGACGGCGCCCTGCTGATGACCTCGCACGATCGCGAGTTCATGAACCGCATCGTCGGCAAGATCGTCGAGATCGATGGCGGCACGCTGACCAGCTATTCCGGCGACTACGAGTTCTACCAGCAGCAGCGCGCGCTCGCCGAGAAGCAGCAGCAGGCGCAGTTCGAGCGCCAGCAGGCGATGCTCGCCAAGGAGGTTGCCTTCATCGAGCGCTTCAAGGCCCGCGCCTCGCATGCGGCGCAGGTCCAGAGCCGCGTCAAGAAGCTCGACAAGATCGAGCGCGTCGAGCCGCCCAAGCGCCGCCAGACCGTGCAGTTCGAGTTCCAGCCGGCGCCGCGCTCCGGCGAGGATGTCGCCACCCTCAAGAATGTGCATGTCCGCTATGGCAGCAAGACGATCTATGAGGGGCTGGACTTCCAGGTCCGGCGCAAGGAGCGCTGGTGCGTGATGGGCGTCAACGGCGCCGGCAAGTCGACCCTGCTGAAGCTCATCGCCGGCGCCACGCAGCCGAACGAAGGCACGGTCGTTGTCGGCGGCACCGTCAAGATGGGCTATTTCGCCCAGCACGCCATGGAGCTGCTCGACGGGGACGAAACCATCTTCGAATCGCTCGAAGGCTCGTTCCCGCAGGCCGGGCAAGGCTCGCTGCGCGCGCTCGCCGGCTGCTTCGGCTTCTCCGGCGACGATGTCGAGAAGCGCTGCCGCTTCCTCTCAGGCGGCGAGAAGGCCCGCCTCGTCATGGCCAAGATGCTCTACGACCCGCCGAACTTCCTCGTGCTCGACGAGCCGACCAACCACTTGGACATCGCCACCAAGGAGATGCTGATCACGGCGCTCGCGCAATATGAGGGCACCATGCTGTTCGTCAGCCACGACCGCCACTTCCTGGCGGCGCTCTCCAACCGGGTGCTCGAGCTGACGCCGGACGGCGTGCACAATTATGGCGGCGGCTACACCGAATACGTCGCCAGCACCGGCCAGGAGGCGCCGGGACTGCGGAGCTGAGCGCTTGGCGAGCCGCTCTTCCCTTCTCCCCTTGCGGGAGAAGGTGGCCCGACGGGCCGGATGAGGGGTCGCTCAGGACGTGAAGCTTCGGAAGATGTCGCGCCACGCCAGCGATCTATGTCGCGCGACCCCTCACCCTAACCCTCTCCCGCAAGGGGGAGAGGGGATATGGCGCGCATGTCTCCCTGATGCAGCGAAAAACGCGCTGATACCGGCAATGGGCAACCATCGTCGCCGGGCGGTGATTGCGCCCTCGCGGCGCCGTTCCACCTTCCGGCCCAATTCCGCCCTCGCCGCGCCGAAATCCACCGGGCAAATCGCGGCCATGTGATTTGTCGGGGGACAGCATGATGAAGACCGGACTGGCCGCAGCCTTGATTTTCGCGCCAAGCCTCGCTGGCGCAGCCGAAATCGAGTTCGCCTCGAAGATCGACCGCGTCACCGTCTATCCGGATGGCGCGGTGGTGACCCGCCTCGGCAAGGCGGCCTTGTTGCAGGGCGCCTCGCAGATCGTGCTGCGCGGCCTGCCCGCCAGCGTCGATCCGGCCTCGATCCGCGTCGAGGCGCAGGGCGACGGCGCCTTCGCGATCGGTGCAGTCGATGTCCGCCAGATTCCGGGGGATGCCCGCCCTGCCCTCGACCAGGTCCTCGAAGGCAAGATCCGGACGCTTCAGGGCGAGAAGGCCAAGCTTACTGGCGAGATCAGCGCGATCGAGGCCAAGCGCGCCACCATCGAAAACTTCGGCAAGGTCGGCCCCGACAAGCTCGGCGAAGGCGGCAAGGTCCTGCCCGTCAGCGACTGGCCGGCCGTGTTCGACGCGATCGGCACCGCGCTGGTCAAGGTCCAGGGCGAACTGCTCGGCTTGCGCAACCGCATTTCCGATCTCGATGCCGAGATCGCCGCGCTGGAGAAGGCGATGCCGCTGGCACCGCGCGCCAGCCAGCCCAAGCGCGACGTCGCCATCGCCGTCGAGGCAAAGGCGCCAGTCGCGGCCGACATTGCCGTCAGCTACCGCGTCTCCGGCGCAAGCTGGCTACCGGTCTACGAGGCGCGGCTGACCACGGGGAACACCAATGGCGGCGTCGAGATCGCCTTCACCCGCCGCGCCGACCTGCGCCAGCGCACCGGCGAGGACTGGAGCGAGGTCGCTGTCGAACTCTCGACGACACGCTCGGCGCAAGGGACGCGGGCGCCTGAGCTCAATCCGCTGCGCATCGCCTTCTATGAGCCACCAGTGGTCTATGAGGAACGGCTCCGCCGTAGCGCCCCCGCGACAGCGAGACCGGTAGCGCCTCTGGGCGCCGCGCCGGACGTGGATGCGGTCGTCGCTCCCGCCCCCAAGGAGGCCGAGCAGCAGCGCGCCGAGGTCCAGACCGCGGCCGTGACGGCCGGCGCCTACCAGGCGAGCTTCAAGGTGCCGGG
The DNA here is from genome assembly GCA_025846845.1 of Alloboseaceae bacterium BT-24-1. Lineage (GTDB taxonomy): Bacteria > Pseudomonadota > Alphaproteobacteria > Rhizobiales > Beijerinckiaceae > Allobosea. Next base: position 42,958 of record JAOYTL010000025.1, on the reverse strand, counting down.
CCGGGTCACCATCCCGCAGGACGGCTCAAGCAAGGCGGTGGTACTGACGCAAAGCAAGATCAAGCCCGAACTCTCGGCCCGCGCCACGCCGGAACTCGAGGAGAAGGCCTATCTCGAGGCCAGCTTCAATCATGAGGACGAGGCGCCGCTGCTCGCCGGCGAGGTCTTTCTCCACCGCGACGGCGCCTATATCGGCAAGGGGCGCCTCGGACAGGTCGCGCCGGGCGACAGGGTCGAGCTCGGCTTCGGCGCCGACGATCGCCTCAAGGTGACGCGCGTGCCGGTGCGCCGACGCGAGAACGATTCCGGTTGGCTCGGTTCGACGCGCACCGACCAGCGCGAGTTCAAGACGGTGGTGAAGAGCCTGCACGCCCAGCCGGTCAAGCTCACCGTGATCGAGCGCGTGCCGTTCTCCGAGAACAGCGCGATCACGGTCGAGCTCCTGTCGCAAAGCACGCCGCCGACCGAAAAACAGGTCGGCGACAAGCGCGGCGTCTCGGCCTGGAACTTCGAGCTCGCCCCGGGCGCGCAGAAGGAAATCCGCCTCGCCTACCGGATCAAGTATCCGGGAGATCGCGAGGTCATCTTCGATCAGACGCGGCGGTAAAGCCGACCTTCCCTTCTCCCCTTGCGGGAGAAGGTGGCCCGAAGGGCCGGATGAGGGGTCACGCAGATCGAAATCGTCAGCGCGCGGGAAGAGGGCCAGCGATCCATGTCGCGAGACCCCTCATCCTAACCCTCTCCCGCAAGGGGAGAGGGGACTGTCGCGCTCTACTCGGCCGCGATCGCCTGCCAGCCCTGGCCGAGTTCCTGATCGACCAGGCCGACCCAGTAGCGCACGCCAGCCGGGATGATCTCATCGTTGAAGTCGTAGAGCGGCGTGTGCAGTCCCTTGAACGAGCCGTCGGCCTCGACGCCGTTGCCGATGCGCATGAAGGCGCCGGGGCAGACCAGCATCATCTCGGCGAAATCCTCGCCGCCAGTGCCGCGCAGCATCTGGCCGTTGACATGCTCCGGCCCGACTGCGGTCGAGGCCGCCGCGACAGCGATCTTCACCTGCTCGGCGGCGTTCACCAGCGGGCTGGTGCCGCGGTGATAATAGGCCTCGGCCTCGCAACCCCAGGCTGTCGCCGTCGCCGCCGCCAGCTCGGCGATGCGCCGCTCGATGAGATCGCGCACCTCCTTCGAATAGGTCCGCGCCGTGCCGCCGATGACGAGTTCGGAGGGGATGACGTTCGAGGCGTTCTGATCGCCGCCATGGATGAAGCCGACGCTGATCACGGCCGTGTCGAGCGGCGCGACATTGCGCCCGACGATGCCCTGCAGCCCGAGCACGAAATGCGCCTGCGCATAGGTGATGTCGGTCGAGCGATGTGGCTGCGAGCCGCCATGGCCGCCGACGCCGTGGAAGGTCACGCGCCATGAATCAGCCGACGCCAGGAAGGGACCGACGGCCGTGCCGAAATGCGAGGCTGGCACGCCCGGCGTATTGTGCAAACCGTAGATCGCGTCGCAGGGGAAGCGCTCGAACAGCCCGTCGGCCAGCATGGCGTTGGCGCCGCCGCGGCCTTCCTCGGCCGGCTGGAAGATCAGGTTGACCGTGCCGCCGAAGTCCCGGTTCTCGGCGAGATAGCGGGCCGCGGCGAGCAGCATGGTGGTGTGGCCGTCATGGCCGCAGGCATGCATGCGGCCGGGGAACTTCGAAGCGTGCGGCAGCTCGGTCAGCTCCTCCAGCGCCAGGCAGTCCATGTCGGCGCGCAGGCCGATGGCGCGCTGGCCGGGCCCGTTGCCGCGGATCACGCCGACGACGCCGGTCTGGCCGACGCCTTCCGTGACCTCGACGCCCCATTCGCGCAGCTTGTCGGCGACGAGCTTGGCGGTGCGGTATTCCTCGAGGCCGAGCTCAGGATGGGCATGGATGTCGCGGCGGATCGCCGTGAACTCGGCGTGGTGCGCGCCGAGCCAGTCGTCGAGCTTCGTCATGATTGTCGTTCCCCAGCCTGCGGCGTTCTTTTGCAAGCATGGCTCATGCCAGTGCCGTTCGCCGCCCCTTCAATCTCATACGGCGGATCGCCGCCAACTCATTCTGCGAGCACGGCAAAACAGCCATGCTCCAGGAGACTGACAACTGGTCAGGTGGTGGCGAGCGGGAGGCTGGAACTCAAAGGGCTCAGCCTGCCATCGCGACTTCGGCGCCACGGCCGAGATCGGCCATCCACTGGCGATAGCGCGGCTGCGCTTCGAGCTGATGGGCATAATGCCGGCCTAGCGCGGCGCTGAGCCGGCCGCCGCGCTTCAATTGCGCATCGGCAAAGCCGATCATCACCGAATTCGGCCAAGCCTGCGGCCGGATGGTGCGCAGGCGCGCGAACAGGGCGTCCTCGCCTTCGTCGGCATGAACCTGCGCCATCAGGGACAGCATCGCCGCGGTCGAGCGCGATATCCCCATATGGCAATGCACGAGGAGATGCCCCTCCTGGCGCTTCTGCGCCGACTCGCGCAAGCTGGCGCCGAAGTCGAGAATCTCGGCGACATGCGCCTCCGTCGGATGCACGCGGCCTTCCTGCGGCGTGATGATGTCGTGGAAGCGCAGCGTCACGCGCTCATGCGCGTTATAGGCCGCGAAGGATTCGAGCTCCGGCAGGTCGGGATCGAGCAGCGAGAGCACATGACTGACCTTGCGCGCGCTCTGCGCCGGCAGTTCCTCGATCCCGCAGACGGTGAGAATGGAAATGGCGATCGGCTGCATCGGCGCTGGTCTCGCAGGGTTGATGGCGCCGGGTTAATCCTCCCCGGCCGCCGCCGCAACCGCGATCGCCGCAGAGCTGCCCTGCCCCTTAGCGCCTGACCTCGTAGCGCAGCCACTGGATGCCCTCGCCCAGGGTCTTTGCCCCGGCGAGCACGAGATTGCTGCGCACGCCGTCGGCGAAGAGCCGCCCGCCGGCTCCGAGGGCGACCGGATAGACCATCAGGTTGTAGGCATCGACCAGCCCGGCGCGCTGCAGGCCATGGACGAGCTTCAGGCTGCCATAGACCAGGATGTCGCCGCCCGACTGCTCCTTAAGCGCCGCGACGGCGGCGAGCGCATCGCCCGCCAGGACCGAGGTGCCATTCCAGTCAGCCCTCGTCAGCGTCGTCGAGGCGACATGCTTCGGCAGCGCGTTGATCTGGTCGGCGAAGGGGCTGCCGGTCACATGCGGCCAGACCGCGGCAAAGGCGTCATAGGTCCGGCGGCCGAGCAGCAGTGAACCCGCAGCGTCGAGCTCTTCCTGCTTCAGCCGCTCGCCTTCCGGCCCGCGCGAGAAGGGCCCGGTCCAGTCGCCGAGGCCGGAATTCTCCATCCCGACCGGGTCCTCGATGACGCCGTCGAGCGAGATGTACTGGGTGACGACGAGCTTGCGCATGCTGCTTCTCCGGTGATCCGCCGAGCAGCGTTGCGCTGCCCTTTCTGCCCAGGCGTCGAAGGAGAAGCGGCGGAATCGACAGCATCCCGAAAAATTCTTTCCCCGGCTTTGCCGCCGTCAGCCTTGACCTTGCCATGCTCTTGGCCGAAGAGGGCTTGCAAGGACCCACCCGAAACCCCGGCCTTGCGCCGGGGTTTTTGTTCGTGCGGGCGCTTGCGTCGGCGTGCTTCCGATCGAGCGATGGGAATTCGCGCCGACCCTGTAAGTCAGCGAGAGGGAATCATCCCCATGGCGAACGTGGTCGTGGTCGGCGCCCAGTGGGGCGACGAGGGCAAGGGCAAGATCGTCGACTGGCTGTCGAGCCAAGCCGATGTGGTGGTCCGTTTCCAGGGCGGCCACAATGCCGGCCATACCCTCGTCATCGACGGCACCGTCTACAAGCTTTCGCTGCTCCCCTCGGGCATCGTGCGCCCGGGCAAGCTCTCGGTCATCGGCAACGGCGTCGTCGTCGATCCCTGGCACCTTGTCGAGGAGATCGCCCGGCTGCGCACCCAGGGCGTCGCGATCTCGCCCGAGAACCTGCGCGTCGCCGACAATGCCACCCTGATCCTGCCGCTGCACCGCGAGCTCGACCATTTCCGCGAGACTTCGAATTCGGCGCTGAAGATCGGCACCACCAAGCGCGGCATCGGCCCGGCCTATGAGGACAAGGCAGGCCGCCGCGCCATCCGCGTCATCGACCTCAAGGACCAGGCGGTCCTGAAGGCCAAGATCGAGCGCCTGCTCGCCCACCACAATGCACTGCGCCGCGGGCTCGGCATCGCCGAAGTTGACGGCGGCGAATTGCTGAAGCAGCTGACCGAGATCGCCCCGCAGGTGCTGCCCTATGCCGATACGGTCTGGGCTCTGCTCGATGCCCAGCGCCGCGCCGGCAAGCGCATCCTGTTCGAGGGCGCGCAGGGCGCCCTGCTCGACGTAGACCACGGCACCTACCCTTTCGTGACCTCCTCCAACATCGTCGCCGGCCAGGCGGCGACCGGCTCCGGCCTCGGCCCCTCCGCCGTCGGCTATGTGCTGGGGATCGCCAAGGCCTACACCACCCGCGTCGGCGAAGGTCCGTTCCCGACCGAGCTCTTCGACGAGATCGGCGAATTGATCGGCCAGAAGGGCAAGGAGTTCGGCGTCGTCACCGGCAGGAAGCGCCGTTGTGGCTGGTTCGACGCCTGCCTGGTGCGCCAGACGGTCAAGACCTCCGGCATCGATGGCATCGCGCTGACCAAGCTCGACATCCTCGACGGCTTCAAGGAGATCAAGGTCTGCACCGGTTATCGGCTCGATGGCGAGATCATCGAGCATCTCCCGGCCGGCCAGAGCGACCAGGCCCGAGTCGAGCCGATCTACGAGGTGATCGAGGGCTGGGAAGGCTCGACTGCCGGCGCCCGTTCCTGGGCGGAGCTCCCGGCGCAGGCGATCAAATACGTTCGGCGCATCGAGGAACTGATCGGCGCCTCCGTCTCGGTGCTCTCCACCAGCCCGGAGCGCGACGATACGATCCTGGTTCAGAACCCGTTCGAGGGTTGACGGACCCGTACAACGCGGACATGTGAGGCCAATGGCCGATTTCCACCCCATTCTGGCGCGTGCGATCGCTGGACTGACCGACAAGTCACCGGAAGCGCGCCGCTCCGTCTACGACCGGGCGCGCACGGCGCTGCTCGGGCAATTGCGCAGCCTCGATCCGCCGCTGTCGGAAGCCGACATCACCCGCGAGCGGCTTTCGCTCGACGAAGCCGTGTCTCGCATCGAGGCCGAGATCGCGCTCGCTGAGGCGATCGAGCCGAGCCTGCCGCCCTTGGCCACCGACGAGCCGGTGCCCGCGCCTGCGTCTCCCATTGCCCGCCCACAACCCGAACCGAAGCGCCAGGCCTTCCCGCAGGAGACGCCGCGCTTCGACGAGCGGGCAGCATCCCAAGATGATACGCAGCCGATCCGACCGCGCGTCGCGCCGCCGCGCAAGCGCAGCGTCGACCCAGGCCATGTCCGCACCGCCATCGTCGGCGGTGGCGTCGCACTCGCCGTCGCGGTGATCGCCGGCTCGGCCTATTACGTCAACAAGATCGCGCCGCAGGACCAGCCGGCCCGGCAGCGGATCGAGACCCAGGCTCCCCCGGCGCAGCAGGACCAGGCCGGCAAGATCAGTGAGCGCGCCGGAGGCGAACCGACACCGACGCCCTCCCCGCAGACCGGCCAGCGTCCGAACCAGCCAGCCAGCGCCCAGCCCGGCGGCGACATCGCCGTCGCCCAGCGCGCCATCCTCTACATCGAGGTGCCGGACGCGGCGCCGCGCATCGTCCAGGGTCGCGTCCTCTGGCGGCTCGACAGCGATATCGCCGGCCCCGGCCAGCCGGTCGAAACCATCGTCCGCAGCACCATCGAGGTCGCTGATGCCGGACTCTCGCTCGACTTCACCATCCGGCGCAACACCGACCCGGCCTTCCCGGCCTCGCATATCATCGGCATGCGCTTCACCACCACCGGTGAAGCTGCGAACGACGCGATCCGCGAGGTCGGCGTGCCGCAATTCAAGCTCGAGGAGGGCGAGCGCGGCGCGCCGCTCTCGGCGATCTCGTCGGCGCTGGGCGAAAACCTGTTCGTCGCAGCCCTCTCGAACGTCCCGGTCGAGGCCGAGCGCAATCTCGATTTGCTGCGCAACCGCACCTGGATCGATCTGCCGGTGCGCTTCGCCTCCGGCCGGCGCGGCATCATCACCTTCGAAAAGGGCGGCGCCGGCAACCGGACCATCGCCGAGGCGCTGAGCCGCTGGCAGGGCTGAGGCGAGACGCCTCAGCGCCCCTGGCCTGGTGCCAGCTGTCGCATGACTTCGGCCATCACAGGATCCTTGCCAGCGGCGTAGTCGGCAAAGCTTGGCGCGATCGTTATCGCCGGCTGAAGCGACCCCGCCGGCACGCCGTAGGCGTAGTTCAGCAGGAAACAGGTCGTGATCTGCGACAGGCCGCAACCCCGCTCCCAATCGTGGAACGCGGTCGTGTAGCGAACCGCGATCTTCGCGTTCGGCAGCAAAGTGAGCCCGCCTTCACCCCAGAACTGCGAACGGTCGCCCATCGCCTCGCCGACAAGGATGGCGCGCTCCCCGGCAAAATGCTTCAGCCGCGCAGCCGTGCTGATCGCGGCAGAGAAGGTGTTGGCGCTGGTCAGGATGAAAAGCTTGCCGTTTGGAGGCAGGATCTGCGGCAACCGGCGTGTGAAATCGGCCGTCAAGGTATAGTCGCCACCGCGATTGAAGCGCAGGTCGACGATCGCGTTGCGAATGGGCTTCTTTGCTGCCTCATCAAGCAAGCTGGACAAGTACTGAGATGTGCCGACCGGCGCTTGATCGCCCACCCGATTGATTTGGGCATAGAGCAGATCGGCCGCCGGAAAATCGTGCCAGTAATTCGCGTCAGGGCGCGAGAGGTAGGCGGGCAGCGCGGCTCCGTCGAGGACATGCCGCCACCCGACCGGGCGGGCTTCGACCCTCGGGCTTAGATTGCGCTTCGGCCAGGTCTGCGAGCTCAAGGGCGGCTGCCTGGCGGCCTCGGCCGCAAGATCGACCGACGCGGCACTCCCGTCTGCAAGGCGGATTTCGAAGGTGCTGCCATTCGCCGTTTTGGCGAGACCCGCTGCGTTGAGAAGCTCCGGCGAGATCAGGAAGTTCGGCACGAACTCCCGGGCGAGGTTGGCGGGGCCGCCGACATAGGGGCGCAGCGCCTCGACCAGCGCCGCAGTCGCACGCCCGTTCACGCCGAGCACCCGGCCCCCGAGGAGAGGACGTCGGTCCTCGTCGGCTGCGATCACGAACAGCCCGTCGGCAAGCCAGCCGAGACGGATCGGCACGGCATTGAAGCCGTAGTCGCCGGCGAGCCCGAGTACGTTGGTGTGGCCGTTATCTGCGAGAGCTACCGCCTTCGCTGCCGCCATCGCCAGGCCGGCCCGGTCGAGATCGCTGGCTCGCGTCTCGATCGCGGCGACAGCCTGTGCGAACGCCGCCTGGCTCTCGGCCGTGAAGCTGCGCTCGACCTCCGGCAGAACCCGCAAATGCGCCAAATCCTGCAGGTTCCTGTCCCGTTGCGCGACTGCCGCCGGGAAACTCGCCTTCGGGTAAGGCTTCAGTGTCGGATAGAGGATGAAGGCCAGCGGCGCGGCGACGAGAACAAGCAATCCCGCGGCGACCGCCAGGAGCCTGAGCCCGCGTCGGCGCCATGATCGCCTGGGAACGTCACCATCTCGTCGCATGGGCCTGATCGATCTCCGCGCAGTACCACCTCATCTGGCGACACAGCGCTCATGCTCACATGGGCAGAACTGCATGATACTGGCGCCCGAAGCCGTCATATGCCGGATCAGGCAACAGGCGTAAGGCTTCAGGCTTCTTCGACCGCCACGCTCAAACGTTCCGCGGCATCGCGCAATCGACGATCCCTGGTCCAGACGGCAGTGCCGGCGAGGCGTGCGGAGGCAAGGAGGTGGACATCGACATAGCCGATGCCGAGACCGTACAGGCGCTCATGCTCGATCAACGCCATGACTTCCTCGTGACGCGCGACGGGAGCGTGTGGCAAGGCTTCCAGGACATCGATCACGACGTCGCGCCGCGTCAGTGAGCCGAGCGCGATCTCCCCGACGACGAACGGGTGAACGACTACCTGGTCGTCGCTAAGGAATTCGACGAGTCGCGGCTCGCCATATCGGAGATGATCGATCCAGACGGAGGCATCGATCAGGGTCATGCCGCAGGCGGGCGCTTGCGCGGCGCTGCAGTCGCCTTTGGATCGGTGCCACCCAGCCTGATCGCTCGTCGTGCCGCCTCGCGCTGGATCAGGGCGGCGAGCGCTTCCCTCAACAGGACCGAGCGCTCGGTTATACCGGTATAGGCCTGAGCCTTTTCGAGGAGTTCGGCATCCAGGGTGATCGTGGTGCGCATGGTCTTCTCCATATGCGCATCAAATCTAGCATCAGATGATGCGCAAAGCCATGCTCGAAGAGCTGGCTCGGCTCAGCCCCCGGCCACCTTCTGGTAGTCCTTCACGTCGGAGAAGCTGATTTCCGGCGCGCGCTCGGCGTCGTATTTCAGCGTGAACTGCGACGAAGCCATGAAGACCGGGTCGCCGTCGAGATCGTCAGCCATCGACGAGGGCTTCAGCGCCACGAACTTCTGCAAGGCCACCTTGTCCTCGCTCGAGACCCAGCGCGCGATCGCGAACTGGCAGGGCTCGAAGTCGACCGGCAGCGAATACTCTGCCTCCATGCGCTCCTTCAGCACGTCGAGCTGAAGGGCCCCGACGACGCCGACGATGGCGGGCGCGCCATCATGCGGCAGGAAGAGCTGGACCACGCCCTCCTCCGCCATCTGCTGCAACGCTTCGCGCAGCTTCTTCGCCTTCATCGCGTCCTTGAGCTTGACGCGGCGCAGGATTTCCGGCGCGAAGCTCGGCACGCCACGGAAGACGATGTCCTCGCCCTCGGTCAGCGTGTCGCCGATGCGCAGCGTGCCGTGGTTAGGCAGGCCGACGATGTCGCCGGCATAGGCTTCCTCGGCGATCGAGCGGTCGCGGGCGAAGAAGAATTGCGGCGCGTTCAGCGGCAGCGGCTTGCCGGTGCGCACCAGCCTGGCCTTCATGCCGCGCGAGAGCTTGCCCGAGCAGACCCGCATGAAGGCGATGCGGTCGCGGTGGTTCGGATCCATGTTCGCCTGGATCTTGAAGACGAAGCCGGTCATCTTCGGCTCGCCCGCCTCGATCGCGCGCTTGTCGGCCTGCTGCGCACGCGGGCTCGGCGCCAGCCGTCCGAGCGCGTCGATCAGGTCGCGCACGCCGTAGTCGCGCAGCGCCGCGCCGAAATAGACCGGCGTCAGATGGCCTTCACGGAAGGCCTCGAGATCGAAGGGCTTGCAGCCCTCGCGTGCCAGGAAGACCTCCTCGCGGAAGGTGTCGACGGCGCCATTGGGCAGGAGCTCGTCGAAGAGCTTGTCGTCCTCGCCGTCGACCTTCTGGCCGGCATCGCTCTCGTCGCCCTTCTGGTTGCGGCGCAGCGTGTTGGAGGCGAGGTCGAGCGTGCCGACGAACTCGCGCCCGCGGCCGACCGGCCAGGTCATCGGCGCGACGTCGAGCGCCAGTGTCGTCTCGATCTCGTTGAGCAGGTCGAAGGGATCGCGCGTCTCACGGTCGACCTTGTTGATGAAGGTGACGATCGGGATGTCTCTGAGACGGCAGACCTCGAACAGCTTCTTGGTGCGCGCCTCGATGCCCTTTGCGGCGTCGATCACCATCACGGCGCTGTCGACCGCCGTCAGGGTTCGATAGGTGTCTTCCGAGAAGTCCTCATGGCCCGGCGTGTCGAGCAGGTTGAAGACGCGCCCGTCATATTCGAAGGTCATCACCGAGGTGACGACCGAGATGCCGCGCTGGCGCTCGATCTTCATCCAGTCGGAAGAGGTCTGGCGCCGGCCGGCCTTGGCGCGCACTTCGCCCGCGAGCTGGATCGCGCCGCCGAAATAGAGCAGCTTCTCGGTCAGCGTGGTCTTGCCTGCGTCCGGATGCGAGATGATGGCGAAGGTGCGCCGGCGCGCATGGGGCGCCGCGGCCTCAGCCGGGGTGTCGAGGGTCGAAAGATCGGTCATGGCGTGGTCAAGACAGGATGCGCGGCGCAAGTCAATCCGGCGAGCCGTCATCGCGGCACAGCCCCGCGCGTATCGCGTGCGGTCCAACGCAAATTTAACCGGACCGCGCCTAGATGGGCGATGGGTTCCCTGCTGCGCACCGTGACAAAGCCGCGGCCTCCCGAATCGCGACGCTGATGGCCTCCCTGCGCACCATCTCGAGCCAGATTCTCGCCGCGATATCGCTTCTCGTCATCGCCGCTGCGATCGCTATCGGCCTCGGAATCTACAGCCTTAGCCGCTATGCCGCGATGACGGACGAGATGCAGTCGGTTACGCACCGCTCCGCCCTCGCCGAGCGGATCAACGGGCTGGTGAACGCCGTCGTGATGGAATCGCGGGGCATCTACATGAGCGAGGGCGCCATCGGAGCAGAGCGCTTCGCGCCGCCGCTGCTGCAGAGCCTCGCCGAGATCGACCTGCTGATGGCCGAATGGCAGCCGCTGGTCGAGGAGCAGGAGCGCGCCGATTTCGAAACCCTCAAAGCACGCATTCAGGAATTCATCCGCTTCCGGCGCGACATCGTCCGGCTCGGGCGGCAGGGCGCTACGGCGGCGGCGCGCGTAGCCGGCAATGACGATGCCAATCGCGACAATCGCAAGGCGCTCAACGAAACGCTGAAGCGCATCGCGGGCAGCTATGACGGGCGAAGCGCTGCGCTCGACGCCAGGCTCGAAGCGATGCAGCGCGACAGCGTCAACCTGCAGATCGGCGTCGGCCTCCTCTCGATCCTGACCGGTCTTGGTCTCACGGTCCTGGTCGTGTATCGCCGCGTCTCCCGCCCGCTACGCAGGCTCGCGACGACCATGCGCAGCCTGGCGGCGGCCGAACCTGTCACTGATGTTCCGCTCGTGCGCCGACAGGACGAGATCGGCGACATGGCGCGGGCGGTCGAGGTCTTCCGCGACAACGCCCTCGCCCGCGAGGCCCTGGAGGCCGCCGCCGCGCACAATGAAGCCGGGCGCGCAGAACGCCAGCAGCGGATCGCCGAGATCGTCGCCGCCTTCGATGCCAGGCTCGCCGACGCGCTCGAGACCGTCGAGACCGGCGCCCATACGCTCGAGGGCACAGCACGGGTGGTGAGCGAGATCGCCAGCGCCCGCACCGTGCAGATCGACGGAGCGCAGGACGCCTCCCAGGACGCCTCAGATAGAGTCCAGCAAGTCGCGGTGGCCGCCGAGGAACTGTCGAGCTCGATCGCCGAGATCGCCGACCGCGTGATCCGGGCGAGCGCCATGGTCAGCGGCGCCGCACAAGAAGCACGCGACGTGAGCCAGCGCGTCGATGGTCTCGCCCGCGCCTCGGAGCGCATCGGCAGCGTCATTGACCTGATCCGCGACATTGCCGAGCAGACCAACCTGCTCGCGCTCAATGCGACGATCGAGGCTGCCCGCGCCGGCGAGGCCGGGCGCGGCTTCGCCGTCGTCGCCACCGAGGTCAAGACATTGGCGAGCCGCACCGCGGAGGCGACGAACAGCATCGCCAGCCAGATCGGGGCCTTCCGCGGCGAGGCCACGAGCGCCGTCGACGCAATCGGCGCGATCGCCGCGACGATCACCGAAGTCTCGCAGCACACCACGGCCATCGCCGCCGCGACCGAGCAGCAGAAGAGCACCACATCGGAAATCGCCCGCAGTGCCCAGGCGACCGCCGACGGTGCTGCGACTGCCGCCCTGGCGCTCGACAGCCTCGCCGCCGCCTCGGGCGAGGCGACCGGCGCTGCGTCCGACACGTTGCGCACCGCCGAGAACCTGGCGCGCGAGGCGGAAGCGCTACGCGGCGCCGTCGCGACCTTCTTCGGTCAGATCAAGGCCGCCTGAGAGGTCTCAGTTCTTCAGCCGGTAGCCGGTCTTGAAGATCCAGGCGATCACCGCGATGCAGGCGGCGAGGAAGACCAGCGTCATGGTGAGGCTGACCGCGATGCCGACATCGGCGACGCCGTTGAAGCTCCAGCGGAAGCCGCTGATCAGGTAGACGACCGGATTGGCCAGCGTCACCGCCCGCCAGAATGGCGGCAACATGTCGATCGAGTAGAACGAGCCGCCAAGGAAGGTCAGCGGCGTGATGATCAGAAGCGGAATCGCCTGCAGCTTCTCGAAGCCATCCGCCCAGACGCCGATGATGAAGCCGAACAGGCTGAAGGTCGCCGCCGTCAGAATCAGGAAGAGCAGCATCCAGACCGGATGCTCGATCTTCAGCGGCACGAACAGGAAGGCGGTCGCGAGGATGATCAAGCCCAGGATCACCGATTTCGTCGCCGCCGCCGCGACATAGGCGAAGACCGCCTCCCACCAGGCGACCGGCGCCGACAGCAATTCGAAGATCGTGCCGACGAATTTCGGGAAGTAGATCGCGAAGGAGGCGTTGGCGATGCTCTGGGTCAGGAGCGAGAGCATGATCAGGCCCGGCACGATGAAGGCGCCGTAGGGCACACCGTCGATCGCGCCCATATGCGAGCCGATCGCCGCGCCGAAAACGACGAAATAGAGCGAGGTCGAGATCACCGGCGAGAGGATGCTCTGCAGCGGCGTGCGCCAGGTACGGGCCATCTCGAAGCGGTAGATCGCCTTGATTGCGTGCAGGTTCATGCGTTCGCCCTCAGCAGGCCGACGAAGATGTCCTCGAGCGAGGATTGGCTGGTGCGCAGGTCGCTGAAGCGGATGCCGGCATCGGCGAGATCCTTCATCAGCGCGGTGATGCCGGTGCGCTCGGCCTTGGTGTCGTAGGTGTAGACGAGTTCCTCGCCCTCGGTTTGGAGCGTCAAGCCGTAGCCGGAAAGGGCCTCGGGTACCGCGTCCAGCCGTGTCTGCAGATGCAAGGTGAGCTGCTTCTGGCCGAGCTTGCGCATCAGCTCGGCCTTCTCCTCGACCAGGATGATCTCGCCCTTGCTGATCACGCCGACCCGGTCGGCCATCTCCTCGGCCTCCTCGATATAGTGCGTGGTCAGGATGATCGTGACGCCGCTGTCGCGCAGGCGGCGCACCAGCTTCCACATGTCCTGCCGGAGCTCGACATCGACGCCGGCGGTGGGCTCGTCGAGGAAGAGGATCTGCGGCTCGTGCGCCAGTGCCTTGGCGATCAGCACGCGTCGCTTCATGCCGCCCGACAGCGTCATGATCTTGCTGTCGCGCTTGTCCCAGAGCGAGAGATCGCGCAGCACCTGCTCGACGATGGCCGGGTTCTTCGGCTTGCCGAACAGGCCACGACTGAACGACACCGTTGCCCAGACCGTCTCGAAGGCGTCGGTGGTCAGTTCCTGCGGCACGAGGCCGATCTGGCTGCGGGCAGCGCGGTAGTCGCGGATGATGTCGTGGCCGTCGGCGAGGACCGTGCCCGTGCTCGGGTTGACGATGCCGCAGACGATACTGATCAACGTCGTCTTGCCGGCGCCGTTCGGCCCGAGCAGGGCGAAGATCTCGCCGCGCCTGATGTCGAGCGTGACGCTCTTCAGTGCCTGGAAGCCCGAAGCATAGGTCTTCGACAGGTCGGATATCTGGATGATGGGTTGCATGGGCGAAAGCTATACTCGCAGCACGGCAAAGGGGTGAAGGCGGGATGGTGCCGTTTCGCCCTGCCGGCACGATATCCCGCGACACAAGAATGGCCGGGCGAGCCCGGCCATAGCAAGTCCTTCTACCAGTTCCTGTCAGCGCATGAAGAACCAGAGCAGGATGATGATCGGGATCGGAACGCCCACCAGCCACAGAATGATCGAACGCATTGACGCTAACCCCTTGATTGTCATCGGATGAAGATGACGGGACAACGTCGTGAGCCGGCCGGCGGTTCCCTCGCGCAAAGCGGATCTTATTTATAGGCGATGCTGTCGATGATGCCCTTCATTGCGGCGTCATGCGTCTTGTGGCCGTCGAGCGAGGCCCAATAGGTCATCATGATGATCTTGCCGCTCGGGACGTTCGGATTGATCGCGACATAGCGGATGAGCGAATCGCCGTCCTTGCTCTTGGCCTTGAGCTCGGTGAACGACCAGGCCTTACCCTTGACCTCCTGCTTGATCGTCTCGGAAGCGCCAGTGATGGTGACGCCTTCCTTGTCGAAATAACCGTTGTGCTCCTTCTGCAGCGTATCGATCTGATCGGGCGCCACCAGCTCGAACCAGAGGTAGATCTCATCGTCCGGCGTCTTGATCTCGACGCCGCGCTTGATCTTCGCCGTCGTCCAGGCATCCGGCACCGTGACCACGGCGATGGGATCGTCATCGGTGATCTGGAGCGCGCCAGCCATGGCCGGCAAGCCGCTGAAACCGACCAGCGCGACAGCGAGCGCAAAAACAGTCTTCAACATCGAATTTCCCCCGGGATCGGCTCGGCCCGCGAGCCCACGAGGCAGGACGTTGCGCTGTCGCAGTTGGGACTGACAAGGCGGGCAGATCGCGATTCAGGCCAGTTCGGCGGCCGTAGGGTGCCAGAGCGGTTGATAGCCGTTCACAAGCGCGGCCAGCGATGACGGCGGGGTGACGGCAGTCACCAAGCCGGTCGGCCGCGGCTGCGTCGCGACATAGCCGGACGGCGACCAGAGCAGGGCCTTGACCCCGCGCAGGGCGAGGAATTCGCCTTCCGGCGCGGCGATCATCGCGCCATCCGGCAGGCTCTCGGCCGGCAGCTGGTGCAACCGTTTCGCCCGGCCATTGCGCCGCTCTCGATCGAGCCGCTCGTCGATCACCGGAAAGAGCGGCACCTCGGCGAGGCCGAGCCCCGCGACCAGCGCCGCCCGGTAGGCATGGGCATCGGCGCGCCGGCATTCGACGCAAGGTCGGTGCCCGGCGGCGAGCGCCGTCACCTCGTCGCAGAAGAACAGCTCGGTATAGTAGCGGCCCCAGACATTGCGCTGCCGGCCCTTGAACGAGAGCACGCAGCAGATCCATTGCCTGGTCGCGAACAGGCGCGTCGGCAGCGCCTGCGTCGCCGGATCGTGGAACTTGCCACCGCGATTGCCGAACAGCAGGCCGCGCGCCGGATCGGCGAAGAGCGAGCCATCGGGGCGGATGCGGTTGGGCAGCGGCATGGGCAAACCCTAGCCGTATCCGTGCCCAATCTTGTCATCAATCCTCAGGCGGTCCCTCTGGCAACCAGTCGAAATCCCGCAATTGCACAAGCGTGTAAGCGCAGCTCTCGGGGAATGTCGCGAGCGACAAGGCGGTTTCCTCCGCGGCTTCCAAGCGCGCCTTGGCATAGCTCCGCGCTACGATGTCGCCTGCTTTGGCCGCCAGGGACGGGCTTTCGTCTTCTAGCGTCTCGATCTCGGTCCGCTGGGCCCGAATTGTGACCTGCCACGAAACGCTGCGCTTTTGCGGTTGGTACTGCCACTTCAGCAAATGCCACATCAGCACGCGATAGGCGGAAGTGAGAGCGCGTTTGTCGCTGCGGCCCAAGCTCTCGATCTCCTCGATGATGTTCGGCAGGTCGAGTTCGGAGAACCGGCGCTGGCGCAGCAGCTCGGCTTGTTCGTAGCTCCAGAGATAAAAATCGGCCTCGTAATCCGAAGCCGGATCGTAAAGCGGCTTCTGCTTGGCGTAGCCCATCATCGTGCTCCCGCTGACAGCGACGAGAATAGCGCGGACCAGCGCAGTCACAAAGTGAACCGGTGATCGCCCGGCGTTCGTGCCCGTTCTGTAGGAAAGTCGCGTACCGCGCCGGATGGCACTGCCCTTGCGACACCGTGCCCGACTCGTCGCGCTCTTCGCTTTCCGGCAAGCTTCCAGATGCGCGGACAAGCCGAAGGGCGAGCGCGCAAAGGGGCAGGACGGCATGGACCAGACGATCGAGAGCGTTGCTCAGCCGCTCGTCGCGCACCCGTCGCGCGGCACGATCCTCGGCGAGATCCATGCCCGCCCCTTCGCGCCGCTGGCGACACCGCAGCGGCTGCTGCACTTCGCCTTCATGACCGATCAGGCCCAGGCCGCCGCCGATCGCGAGGCCCTCGCCCGCTTCTGCGCCGAGCGCGGCGTGCCGGGTCCGGCCGAGGGCGCCAAGCACCATCGCGCCCGGCTCAGTGACGTCAGCCTGCGCTGGGAGCAGCACAGCGAGTTCACCACCTACACCTGGGAATTGCCCTCGCCCGGCGCGCTCCCCTTCCTGCCAGCGAGTACCGTCCTGCCGCACGGCATGCATGCTCTGCCGCAGCCGGGGCCGCATCTGGTGGCAGCCGACCTGCATCTGCTGCCCGAAAAGGCCGTGCCCGAGCTGGAGACACTCTTCGACGCGGCGAGCCTCGCAGCCTCCATTGTCGACGGCGAGGCGGCCATCGCCGCGACCGACTTCCGCGCCGGAGCCGACGGCTTCGTGCGCATCCTCGTCCTTGACCGCGAACTCACCCCGGCAAGGGCCGGCGCGCTGGCGCAGCGGCTGCTCGAGATCGAGACCTATCGCGTGCTCGCCCTGCTCGGCCTGCCGGAAGCGCACCGCCTCGCCCCCTCCGTGCGCCGCACCGAGGAGACGCTGGTGCACATCGCCGGCACGATGACGCAGACCGACGGGCTCGACGCCGACAATGCCCTGCTCGACGAGATGACGGCGGTCGCGGCGACGATGGAATCGGAAGCCGCCTCGTCGAATTACCGCTTCGGCGCCAGCCGCGCCTATGACAGCATCGTCGGCCAGCGGCTGGAGGCGATCGGCGAGACGCCTCATGGCGGCTGGCCGACCATCGCCGCCTTCCTGTCGCGGCGGATGGCGCCGGCGATGCGCACCTGCCAGATGCTGCAGCAGCGCCAGCTCGACCTGTCGCGCCGCCTCGCCCGCGCCGCCAACCTGCTGCGCACCCGCGTCGACGTCGCGCTCGAACAGCAGAACCGCGATCTGCTCACGGCGATGAACGACCGCACCCGGCTGCAATTGCGCCTGCAGCAGACGGTCGAGGGGCTCTCGGTCGCGGCGATCGGCTACTACGTCGTCAGCCTGTTCGGCTATCTCGCCAAGGGCGCCAAGGATGCCGGTTTCCTGCCGGTCGATATCGGCGTCGCCACCGCGCTGTTCGTGCCGGTGGCGCTGATCGGCGTCTGGCTGATGGTCCGGCGCATCCGGCGCGGCCACAGCGGGGATTGAGGCTAGCGCTGCACGATCACCTTGGTGCCGGGCCTGACGCGGTCATAGAGATCGGTGACGTCGCGATTGGTCATCCGGATGCAGCCCGACGAGACCGCGGCGCCGATCGTGTCGGGCTCGTTCGAGCCGTGGATGCGGTAGAGGCTCGATCCGAGATAGATCGCCCGTGCGCCGAGCGGGTTCTCCATCCCGCCCTCCATATAGCGCGGCAGGTCGGGCCGGCGTTTCAGCATTGCCGCGGGCGGGCGCCAATCCGGCCATTCGCGTTTCCGCGTGACAGTCTTGGTTCCGGACCAGCTGAAGCCCTGCCGGCCGACGCCGACGCCATAGCGGATGGCCTGCCCCTGTCCGAGCACATAGTAGAGCCGCCTTTGGCTGGTCGAGACCACGACCGTGCCGGGCGCCTGCCTGCCGCTCCAGGCCACGGTCTGGCGCGGCACCGGCTGTTCGCTGAAGATGTTGAGGAAGTCCGCGAGACCGCGGCTGATCGGATTGGAATAGGCCGACGCAGGCGTAGCGAAGGCGAGAGCCGTGGCAGTCAGAATAATGGCGCGCAGCATGATGATCCCTGCAACGCCCCCCGCCCGGATTTAACCGGAAGAGGCAAAGCGGGGTCAACCCCGGCTCAGCCGCGCAACCCCGCCGTGATAGATTGGCGATAGGACAGTGCCGCCGGGATGAGCGCCGCGAGCGAGCCGAGCAGCAGGATCAGCCCGACCTGGGCCAGCTCCGGCCGGCCGAGCGCGAAGGAGAGCCTCAGGCCGGTCTGCGCCTCGAACAGGCCGGAGACCGCGAGCGTCGCCGCAGCCCCGAGGCCAAGGCCAGCGAGGCAGCCGGCCGCGACCAGCCCGGCCATACCTAGCCAGACGACGAGCAACACATAGGCGCGCGGTGCGCCCAGCGCGCGCAGCACGGCGTAGCGCCGTCGCCTCAAGCCAGTCACCGCGACGAGGAGCAGGAAGATCGCCGCCAGGATCAGCACCGCATTCAGCACCGAGGCCACGCTCAGGACCTGGCCGACATCGCCGAGCGTGCGGTAGAGCCCGACCAGCACCTCGGCTGGGAAGAAGGCCATGGTGCCACCCTGCCGGTAGCGCGCCCGCAGCGCATAGGCATCGGCGACGGCCCTGGGCTTCACCACCAGCGCCGGCACGCCGGGAATGCGTTGCCCGTCGAAGGGCGGCCCGAGCGCAGCATCCTCGCCGGCATGGCCATTGCCGAGCCCGTGCACCTCCCAGACGCTCTCGACCGGTACCAGGATGGCGCGGTCGAAGGGCGAGCCCAGCCGCGGTAGCCTGCCGACCGCGACATAGGCATGGCCCTCATGGCGATGGCTCGCCTCTTCCGCATCGGCGACGCCGCGCTTCGGCCAGTGCCCGGCGATGGCGTGCGAAGGCTCGATCTTGTCCCCGAGCCTGTAGGTCACGTCGGCGCCGAGCACCGCCTCGCCCTCGCGGGTGAAGAGACGGCCCTCGCTCGGCTGCAGGCGGCCCCAGCGGCCGGCGAAGGCGAGCGTGGTGCCGATCACCGGATGGCCGCGGGCGATGTCGCCAAAGGCCAGCGGCGCGACGGCGGCGACGCGCGGGTCGCGGGAAAGTTCGTTGATCAGGCGCCCATCGATCAGCGGCAGGGCTTCGGGCTGCAGATAGATCGCCGACATCACGAGTTGCGTCTGGCTGCCGGGCGCGCCGATCAGCAGATCGAAATCGTCAGCCGCCCGAGCCGAGGCCTGGCGCAGTCCCCGCTCCTGCGCGCCGATGGCGACGCCGATCGCCACCGCCAGCGCGACCAGCGCCACGATCGCGGCAGCCGTCCAGCGCAGCGCTCGGAGATCGGCGATGACCATTGGCAGCGGGTTCATGCCGCTTCCTTCAGGTGGAGCGGGCCATCGCCGATCGCCACGACATGCTGCATCCGCGCGAGCAGTGCCTGGTCGTGCGAGGCGCAGAGCAGCGTCGCGCCGCTCTCGGCCGCGATCTCGACCAGCAGCGCACCGACCTCGGCGGCATGCGCCGGATCGAGGCTCGCCGTCGGCTCGTCGGCGAGGATCAGCGCCGGCGCGTTGAACAGGGCCCGTGCGATCGCGACGCGCTGCTGTTCGCCGCGCGAGAGCACAGCGGCGCGGCGGCGCAGATCGGCGAGGCCCATGCGCCTGGCAAGCGCGGTGGCGCGCGCGACTTGGCCTGCCGTCCGCCGCCAGCCGGAAAAACTCGCCGGCAGGGTGACGTTGGCGAGCACGTCGAGCTCGGGCACGAGATGGAAGTCCTGGAAGACGAAGCCGACCGTCTCGCGCCGCCAGCGATCACGCGCAGCGCCAGGGAGCGTAGAGATCGCGACGTCGCCCCAGCCGACGCTGCCGGCATCCGGCGAGAACAGGCCGGCGGCGAGGTGAAGCAGCGAGGTCTTGCCCGAGCCGGACGGACCTCGGAGCCCGATTAGCGCACCGGGGGCCACGGTGAACTCCGGGACGTCGAGCACGCGAAAAGGCCGCCCGTCGCCGTCGCGATGGTCAACCTGCACGCCGGAGAAGCGCAATTGCCGGGCCGCGCCGGCCGGCTGCTCAGACGCTGTGGAAGCCGGCATCGACGAGCCTGATCTGGCTGACGAAGCCGGTCTCGGCATCGGTCGCCGAGCCGATTTCGAGCCGGCCGCTGACCGCGACCTTCTGGCCGGCGCTGACCATCGGTGTCGCCGCGCGCATGAACACCACGACGATGTCGACCGGCCAGTCGGCATCCGACTGGCAGAACGGGCAGATTGCCAAGGGCTCGCGGGTCAGCACGAAGAAATGGCTCTCCGGCTTCAGCGGCGGCGCCATGTAGCCGAGCATCCTGACCGGCTTGCCGCGCAGCGAGGTCGCCCGATCGGAAAACTGGAAGCCGAGCACGCCGAAGGACTTGTAGAGCCCGTCGAAGGTCAATGTCTCCGTCTCCGCCGCAAATGCGCGCTGTGAGACGAGCAACGCCGCGAGCCCCGTGAGGAGCCCGCGGCGGGAGAAATTGCGGCGCCCCTCCGGGCGCCGGTCTGATGAGTCGTGGCTCACTTGCCGCCGAGGGCCAGCGCTTCCGCCATCACCCGGAAGACGAAGGTGTTCGGCTTGTGGCCGCGGAAGCGCTCGGCGCCCGGGCCCATGGCGGTCAGCAGCACGTCGTCGGCCGCGTGGACGCCGGAGTTGGCGTCGAAGGGCAGGTTGCCTTGCTTGCGGGTCGCGAGCGGCCCGGTGCAGTCCTTCTCGTTGGCGATGTTGGTCTTGCCATCCGGGCCCTTCACGGCCGGAACGCGCTCGCCGTCGAGATAGGGCCGGCCGGTGTCGCAGGTGTCGGGAAAGCTGCCGAAGGCGACGGCGAGACGGCGCGAGGTGTCGACCTTGGTCGGGTAGCCGTCGGCGTCGCGCGGACCGTAATTCGGCGGCAGCGACTCAGCGTAGGTACCGAGCTTGTCGCGCAGCAGCTGGCCGGGGCGATCATCGTCATAGGTGCCGATGATCGAGATCGGATGGGCGTGGTCCGGCACGACGATGATCAGCGTGTCGTTGCGATCCCCAGCAAAGTCCTTGGCCGCCTTGACCGCGTTGTCGAGCATGATCGTGTCGAACACGGCGCGCTCCCAGTCGAGCGAGTGGCTGTACTTGTCGATGCGGGCCGATTCCACCATCAGGAAGAAACCGTCCTGCGCCTCTTTGAGCATCTCGAGCGCAGCCTTGGTCTGCTCGACCACGTCGGGCTGGTCCGGGAACTTCGAGATCGAGCCCTTCTTGGCGAGGCGCAGGTCGAAGGCGCCGTCGATGTTGGAGGTATTGTAGAGGCCGAGCAGCTTCTTGGAGCCGCCGGCGACAGCGGCATTCATCTCGGCCTTGGTGGTGGCGAGGGCGTAGCCGGCGTCCTTGAACTTGGCGATGAAGTCGAGATCGTCGGTGCGCTTGGTGCCCGGTGTCGACTTCGGCAGGAAGTTCGGCGAGCCGCCACCCATGATCACGTCGGGCTGCACGTCGAAGAACATCTTGACGATGTCGTTGAAGTCCGAGCGGCGGCGGGTGTGGGCAACCATCGCGGCCGGGGTCGCGTCCTCGATCTCGGAATTGGTGACGACGCCGATCGCCATGCCGGCGCGCTTGCGCTTGATCACCTCGGAGATCGTCTCGACCTTGGGATGGTCGAGGGTCAGCGCGTTCTTGGCGCAGTAGATGCCGAGCGCGTTGACGCAGGATTTGTGGCCGGTGGTGTAGGCGCTGGCGGAATTGGCGCTATCGGTCACGATCGAGTCGGTGCCCGAGGTCGAGATCAGCGCCATGTTCGGCATGTCGTCGATGGCGAGCTCGCCGCCATAGAGACCCTGCTCCCAGCCCTTCGACAAGATTCGAGCGGCGGTGCGATGCGCGACCGAGAGGCCGTCACCGACGAAGAGGATGACGTTCCTGGCGCGGCGTTCCGGCGTCGCGTAGACGGTCCAGTTGACGGCCGACTTCTCGTTGCCCTGCGTCGCCTCGATGACATACTGGCCGGCCGGTAGCTGCGCGCCGCGCAGCCACAGCGCCGAGTGCTTCTGGCCTTCCTCGTTCTGGACGAACTGCGCCTCGCGGCCGAAGGCCTCGTTCACCGGCTTGCCGTTGATCGTGACCTTGACGTCGGCCGAGACCGGCGCGTTCGGGAACTCGACCTTGAAGTCGAAGCGCGAGCCTTCGAGGATCTCGGCGCGATTCAGCGGATAGATGGTTTGCGCCGTCGTCGGCGCCACGCTGGCAAGCATCGCCGCCGCCATCAGCCAGTGTCGCTTCTGCATGATCTTCTCCGCCCCATGGGAAAGCTCAGTCGCCGGAGCGTTAGGAGCGTGAGATGACACTGTGATTACTGCGATTGCGATAGATTTGTTATGTTATAACACACCACTTATTGTGACCAGTGAACTTGGATTTCGGACCTACCGTCCCTGCAGCGGGCAACGAACTGTTGCAGAGCCTGTGCTAAGCCCGCATCGCGAAGGGAGACGATGCATGAGCACGGCAAGCGATGCCCGCTTCTGGGACCGGTCCTCGAAGGGCTACGCCAGATCGCGGATCTCGGACCAGGCGGGATATGAGCGCACGCTGGAGCGGACAAGCGCCCTGTTGAAACCGGACGACAGCGTGCTCGAACTTGGCTGCGGCACCGGGACAACGGCGCTGCGGCTCGCGAGCGGGGTCAAGAGCTATCTCGCAGCGGATCTCTCCGCCGGTATGATCGCCATCGCGCAGGAGAAGCACACTGCAAACCCGATTGCGGGTCTCACCTTCCGCGCGGCGACTGCCGAGGCACTCGCCTCCGAGGCCAGGCAGTTCGACGCGGTTCTCGGCTTCAGCTATCTTCATCTGGTCCGTGACCTCACCAGCACGTTGTGCAGCATTCACTCTGTGCTCGCACCCGGCGGCCTGCTCATCACCAAGACGCCCTGCCTCGGCGACATGAACCCGCTGATCCGGCTTGCCCTGCCGCTCATGCAAATGATCGGAAAGGCACCCTATGCCGGCGTCTTCAGTGCGCAGGAACTGAGCAGTCTCATCGCCGCCGCGGGCTTTGAGATCCTGGGCACGGAACGCCATGCGAGCAAAGGCAAGGACAGCCGGCCTTTCATCGTGGCGCGCAAGACATAGCGCTGGAAGCTTGGGCTGAGTGGAGCAATCCTCACTCAGCGACGTTTCGTTCCAAACGATCGGGCAAGTACAGGCCGCTCCTGACAACTGCTGACACCCAACACCCCTATCAGCCTCGCCCATCGCTCAGGGAAACGCCAAAGGGACACCGCCATGCTGACCTTCTACCACGCGCCGCAGTCGCGCTCCTTCTCGATCCTCTGGCTGCTCGAGGAGCTCGGCCAGCCCTATGAGATGAAGCTCGTCGACATCCGTGCCGAGGGCGGCCCCCCGGAGAGCTATCGCGCTGTCCAGCCGCACAAGAAGGTGCCCGCGATCGTCCATGACGGCACGACCGTCACCGAACGCGCCGCGATCTGCCTCTACCTCACCGAGCAGTTCCCGGACGCCGGGCTGGCGCCGGCCGTCGGCGATGCCGAGCGCCCGACCTTCCTGACCTCGCTGGTCTATACCGACGCCGTGCTCGACCCGATCATCGCGACCTCCGTCCACAAATACCAGTACGAGGCGCGCGGCTTCTCCTTCGGCTCGCATGCCGACACGGTCGCCAATCTTGCGAAGAAGCTCGGCGAGCATCCTTATGCCGCGGGCGAGCGCTTCACTGCCGCCGATACCCAGCTCGGCGCCGGCCTCCATTTCGGCATGAACATCGTCGGCGTGCTGCCGCGCCTGCCGGTGTTCGAGGCCTATATGGCGCGGATGATCGAGCGCCCTGCCCTGCAGCGGACCATGCAGAAGGACGGCACACTCGAACCCGGCCAAGTACCCTGAGACAAGCTGCCCTGAGGCGGATCAATCCTCCTTGAAGCCATAGTCGGGAATGCCCTGCTCGTTGCCGTAGTATTTGTACGGCAGGAACTTGCCGGACATGGCGATCTTGACTCGGTCGCCTTTGGGGTTCGGCTCACGCTCGAAGGCGATGTTGAAGTCGATCGCCGACATGATGCCGTCGCCGAACTCCTCCTCGATCAGCGCCTTCCAGGCGGGGCCGTTGACCATCACCATCTCGTAGAAGCGGTAGATCAGCGGATCGGTCGGCGGCATCGGCGTGCCGGTGCCGCGATAGGGCACCTCGTTCAGCATGCGCTTCTCGACTTCCGAGAGGCCGAAGAGGGTGGCCGCCTTCTCGGCGAGCGGCTTCACCAGCTTCATCTGGCCGAGCAGGGCGCCGATCACCAGAACCTCCGACATGCCGCCGATCTCGTCGGTGATATGTTTCCAGCTCCAGCCCTTCTCGCGCTTGATGTCGAGAATCTTCTCGGTGAGCTCTTCACGCTTCATCTCGCCCTCGCTGATCGCAACCGCCGATCGCGGCGGTCGTCGGCGGGACGGCTAGCAAGGCGTGGGCCAGAGCGGCCGGAATGGGCAGTGAAGCGATAGTCGCTCGGTCAGCGCCGGCCGAACTGCAGCTGCTCCAGCGCCGCGATCTGCTGCGCGACCGGAGAGACCTGCGCCGCCAGCGAAATGCCCTCGAAATGCCGGCGGCCGCGGAAGCGGGCTCGCTCGAAATTCGAACGCCCGTCGAAGGCGGCGTTGCTGAACCAGGCGCCGCGGTCGAAGCGAGCCGCGGCGAAGTTCGCCATCTGCCCGAACCGTGTCTCCTCGAAGCCGGCATTGCCGGCGAACTCGGCCTCGCAGAAATCGGCCGCGCCCGCGAAGCGACATTCGCCGAAGCCAGCCTCGCCGGCATGGCGCACGCCACGGAACTGCGTCACGCCGTCGAAGCGCGAGCCACGGAACCAGGCGTCGCCGGAGAACTCAGCCTCGACGAAACAGGCCGTGCCCTCGCAGCGCATGTCGCGGAACTCCGCGGTGCCGTGGAAGGCCGCCGCGCCGAAATCGGCATCACCGGCGAAATGCCCCTTGTCGAAGAAGGCGTCGGCGCGGAAGCTCGCATCGCGGAAGCTGGCCGGGCCGTGGAAATGCGCCTCCGAGAACCAGGCGTCGCCGCAGAAGGCGCTGCCGGCGAAACGGGCGGCTGCCGGGAAGATGATGCCGGCGACGTTGAAGTCGCCCTCGAAGATCTCGTCGACCAGTTCGACATCGGCGAGCAGGCGCCAGAGGGCAAGGAGCGGCCCGTCTTCGCCGATGCGGCCGCGCAGTCGCGCCATCTCGCCGGCCCAGCCATTCCAGTTCGCAGCCCCCTCGCCGAGCCGCGCCAGTGTCGCCTCGCGCCTGGCTGCCATGAAGGCGGAGGCCTCCGGCCCGGCCGCGCCATAGCGCGCCGCGCGCTGCGCAGCGGCAAAGCCGGCCTGATGCGGCCGCGCCCAGGAATTCACCTGCAGGAGTTCGGCGCGTGCATCGGGCACGAGCCGGAACAGGCTGGCCATGTCGGAGGACGCCCTCGGTTAACGATTCATTAGCCATAAGCGAGCCGGCGATAGGGTTCAATCGTGGCGTTGTCCGCCAACACCGTCTTCCGCGCACCCAACGCGCTCATCTCCTGCGGGTTTCATCGTTCGGCGCAGCACACTCTTAAGGTTACAAGACGATAACCTTCTGTAGCGTAAGGCATTTGAAGTAGTTTCCGCGCGATCCATGGCTGCATCTGCCACGCGGAATTCCAGCGCCGATGAACGCCTACCTGCCGTTGATCCTGTTCACGGTACTGACCAACGCAGCGGCGCAACTGATGCTGAAGCGCGGCATGGGTGGAGTCGGGGCGCTCGACGTCGGCAATGATGGACTGATTCCCACCGTCTTCCGCGTCGTCTTCAACCCCTTCGTCTTCGCCGGATTGTGCACCTTCGTGGTCAGCATGGCCTCGCACCTGATCGTGCTATCGAAAGTGCAGATCAGCTACGCCTACCCGTTCTTGAGCCTCGCCTACGTCGTGGTGGCCGTTTACGCCTATTTCGTCTTCCAGGAGGATCTGAGCCCGGCCCGCATCGCCGGCATCGGCTTCATCGTCCTGGGCACCATTTTCATCGCACAGAGCTGAGGGACGTCATGGACCTGTTCGCCCGCTTCATTCTCCGTCTCGGCACTCTCTTCGCTCCGCCGGCGCAGCCGCAGCTGAGGCCGATCCCGGTCCCGGCACGCCGCCCCGACCAGCGACGCTGATCCATGAAGCACATCATCATCGGCGGCGACGGTTTCGTCGGCTCGCGCCTGGCGGCTGACCTTGCAGCCATGGGCGAGGACGTCCTCGTCTGCGACATCCAGCAGAGCGCCCATCCGCACTATGGCAAGGTGCCGTTTCAGCGCGCCGACGTCACCGATCCGGCGAGCATCGAGGCGATCGCGCTGACGCCTGACGATCTCGTCTACAACCTCTCGGCCAAGATGCTGTCGCCGATCGTGACGCGAAAGGAACGCCACGACTTCTTCTGGCCGGTGAACTACCACGGCACGCAGAACATCCTCAGCTGGATGGAGAAGAACGGCGCCACCCGGCTCGTCCACTTCACCACCGACATGATCTACGGCCATTCGGTCACGGTGCCGCAGGACGAGACCCATCCCGCCAGGCCGCTCGGCGAATATGGCGAGAGCAAGCTCGCGACCGAGACGCTCTGCCAGAGCTATCGCGAGAGGGGTTTCCGCATCCCGATCTTCCGGCCGCGCCTGATCATCGGGCCGGGCCGCCTCGGCATCCTGGTCAAGCTCTTCAAGCTGATCGACATGAACCTGCCGGTGCCGATGATCGGTTCCGGCAACAATCCCTACCAGTTCATCTCGGTTTTCGACTGCGCCAGCGCCTGCGTTGCCGCCTGGAAGGCGGATTTCCCGAACAGCGCCTACAACCTCGGCTCGGACGATCCGCCGCCGGTCAGGAAGCTGCTCGGCGACCTGATCCGCCATGCCGGCTCGAAGTCGATCCTGCTGCCGACGCCGGCCTCGCTGGTCAAGCTGACGCTAAACGGTCTCGATGCGATCAACCTGCCGATCATGGACCCCGAGCAGTACATGATCGCCGACGAGATCTGCATCCTCGACACCTCGAAGGCCAAGCGCGAGCTCGGCTGGGCGCCGCAACATCGCGACGAGGACATGCTGATGGCGGCCTATACCGAATACCGCAAGGCCAAGGACGCGCAGAAGACGCACGAACAGAGGAGGAAGGCCGCATGAGCATGCCCGCCTACAGGACGGAAGACGCCGCTCAGCAGCCCTCTCGCCCGCAATTGCTCAGCGTCGAAGCCGCCAAGCAGCTCGACGCCCAGCAGGTGAAGGAACTCTTCACCGCTCATATCAACCCGGGCCAGGTGCACTTCCTCAAGCTGCTCGGCTTCGACAAGATCATCGTCGATCGCGCCGAGGGCATGCACTACATCACCAGGGACGGCCGCAAGATCCTCGATTTCTTCGGCGGCTTCTGCTCGGTCGCCTTCGGCCACAATCATCCGCGCATCATCGCCGCCCGGAAGAAGTTCCAGGACGAGAACCGCCATGAGATCTGCATGGCCTTCATGTCGCAATATGCTTCGGCGCTGGCGAAGAACCTTGCCACCATCGCGCCCGGCGATCTCGACATGGTCTTCCTCGGCTCGACCGGCTCGGAGGCGATGGAAGCCGCGCTGAAGGTCGCCGAGCAGGTGCAGGGGCCGGCCAAGTCCAAGATCCTGCACGCCGCCAATTCCTTCCACGGCAAGACCAAGGGCGTGCTTTCGGTCACCGATTCCACGCTCTACCAATCGCAGTTCAAGCTGGTCGAGAACCGGGTGAAGGTGCCGTTCGGTGACATCGAGGCCGTGCGCCAGGCGCTCGAGAGCGATCCCAGCATCGGCATCGTCGTGATGGAGACGATCCAGGGTGGCGGTGGCATCGTCGAGGCGCCTGACGGCTTCTGGCGGCAGCTGCGCGCGCTCTGCGACAAGCACGGCGTGCTCTGGATCGCCGACGAGGTACAATGCGGGCTCGGCCGCACCGGCCAGTTCTTCGCCTTCGAGCGTGACGGCGTCGTCCCAGACGTCACCGCCCTCGCCAAGGCGCTCGGCGGCTCCAAGGCTGCGATGGGCGCGATGATCGCCCGCCGCGAGCTCTATATGAAGGCCTATGGCAAGCCGAAGACGGCACTGATCCATGCCCAGGCCACCTTCGGTGGCATGGGCGAGGCCTGCGTCAGCGCCATCGAAGCCCTCAACGTCCTCTATGACGAGGACCTGATGGGCAATGCCAGGCGCCAGGGCGATTATCTGATCGAGCGCCTGAACGGCTTGCGCGCCAAGCACCCGACCTTGCTCAAGGAAATCCGCGGCCGCGGCCTGATGATCGGCGTCGAATTCCAGGACATCAGCGAGACCATGCCCTTCGGCGTGAAGCACATGGTCGCGCTGCTCGACGACAAGCTGAAGGGCTCGCTCTGCGGCTTCATCGGCGCGCTGCTGCTGAAGGATTACGACGTGCTCGTCGCCTTCACCGAATACAACCGCAACGTCATCCGGCTGGAGCCGCCGCTGATCGTCACGCGCGAGCAGTGCGACGAGTTCATCGACGCGCTCGACGACCTGCTCTCGCGCGGCATCACCCGCATCGTCACCGATTATCTGCGCAAGGTCGCGGTGGCCAAGGGCTGAGCCGGGTTGGTTACTCCGCTTGTTCAAGGGCCGGCTCGCGCCGGCCCTTTTGCTTTGAACCCGAGGCACCGCACCACCTTGACAGCAAGGCGCCAGCCCCCAAGTCTATGGGTATGACGACGAAGCCCAGCCTCGTGATCCGGATCGCCCCGATCGCGGAATCCTAGCCCCGGACTCGGCCCGAGCGCGCCCCGAGTCCAGGGGCGCCGTCGATGCTGTCCCTTCGTGGAACAGCACGGCCTCCAAGGCGTCTCTCCCCAGAAACCCTTTTGAACTTGCCGGTCGCGCTCTGGCGCCGCCGTCGCGCGCGCCATCCCAGGATACAAAGGCCCATGACCCAGCTGACCCAGAAGACCCACCGCAAGCCGAAGATCATCGTCGGCGAGATCGATCATGAGCGCCTGACCGGCCTCGCCACCACGGCCCTCGAGAGGGTGCCCGAGGTCGCCGAAGAGCTGCTCGCCGAGATGGACCGCGCCAAGGTCGTCGCGCCAGGCAAGGTGCCGGCCGATGTCGTGCGCATGGGCTCCTTCGTCACCTTCGATTCCGACAGCGCCCAGCACCGCCGCGTGCAGCTCGTCTACCCCGGCGAGGCCGATATCGAGCAGGGCCGCATCTCGGTGCTGACCCCGATCGGCGCGGCGCTGATCGGCCTTGCCGCAGGCCAGTCGATCGCCTGGACCGCCCGCGACGGCAAGAAGCATGTGCTGACGGTGACAGCGGTCGAGCAGGCGGCAATGACTGCCGCCTGAGGCTCCTGGGCTATCGCTCCAGAACGCGACGCGCGTTCATGACGGGCGCAAACCCTCCCCCCGCTTGCGGTGGGGAGGGTTGGGTGGGGGGCAGTGCCGCTCGGCGTCGGTCCAACAAAATGGGCGAGCCCTGCTTTACGGCCCCCCATCCCTAACCCTTCCCCACCGCAAGCGGGGGGAAGGGAACGACCCCGATCGCCAAGCTCACGCTGCTCTTCCCATCTGATATGTTCCAGCAGATGGTCATATTTGCCGAGACTATTTGGAGCTTGCTTCGCCATGCGCACTTCGACTGATCCGAAAGCGCCGACGCCTGCCCCCGCGAACCAGGCCAAGCGCCGTGCGCTAATGGAGCGCATTCGGCTTTCTGGAGCTGCGAAAGCTCTGCCTGGGCCAGATGCGGCGCGCAGCCAGGATTTCCTCTACGGAGACGGCGGCCACAAAGCTGCGACCGATTGAGTTATCCGCCCGTCACCCGCCGCCAGAAGCTCGACGAAAAGCCGGGGTCGATATGGCGCGCGAAGTCGCGCCAATGCGGGAACGAGGCCTCGAAGGTCGCGGCCGACATCCGCGCGTCCTTGTAGGGATTGACCCGTCCGCCGGCCTCGATCGCGATGCGGTCGAGCGCATCCAGCAGCTTGAGGGTGCGCTCGCCGCGATGCGGGAAATCGAGCGTCAGCGTCGCGCCGGGGATCGGGAAGGACATCAGCCCCGGAGAGGGCACATCGCCGAACAGCTTCAGTACGGTGAGAAAGGAACTCTCGCCGGCCTTCAGCGTCAGGCGCAGCATCTCCTCGACTGCTTCGCGCGCGGCCGCCATCGGCACGGCGCACTGGAACTGGCGCAGGCCCCTGGGCCCATAGGCGCGGTTCCAGTCGCGGACGCGGTCGAGCGGGTAGAAGAACGGGCGGTAGGCGATGCGCCGCGGCTCCGGCGTCCGCGGCTGCGCGGCGCGGTAAAGCGTGTTGAAGGCGCGCAGGCTCAGCCGGTTGATCAGCGGGAATGGCGGCTTCAGCGGGAACGGTAGGGTCGGCCCAGCTTTCGCCGGGGGAGCGTCGGAGGCCGGCGCATGATTGGCACGGAAGAACACGCCGCGGCCGAAATGCTTACCCGCGGCGAGTGAATCGACCCAGGCGACGGTGTAGTCATGCGTCGCATCGGACGCTGTCGCGATGGCGAAGAAGCCTTCGAGCCCGTCGAAATGGATCGCCTCCTGCAGCATTTCCGCGGAATCGACGGGCATCAGTTGCAGCTCGATCCGCGTGATCAGCCCGGTCAGCCCCATCCCGCCGATCGTCGCAGCGAAGAGCTCGGCATTCTCGATCGGCGAGCAGGCCAGGACCGAGCCGTCCGAGCGCGCGAGATCGAAGCTGCGCACATGCCGTCCGAAAGTGCCGGCACGGTGATGATTCTTGCCGTGGACGTCGTTGGCGAGCGCCCCGGCGATGGTGACGAGGCTGGTGCCCGGCGTCACCGACGGGAACCAGCCGGCAGGAACGCAGAGCTTCAGGACCTCGTCGAGCAGCACTCCGGCTTCGCAGACGATGATCCCGGTCTCGACGTCGAAGGAGAGGATTCGGCCGAGCCGGCGCGCTGCGATCAGCCCGCCGCTGTCGTTCAGGCAGGAATCGCCGTAGGAGCGGCCATTGCCATAAGCCAGCACCGGCAGATTACCGCGGCGCCCGGCGAGCCAGTCATCCGGTTCGATCAGGGCGGAATTCACGGCCTCCAGCCCGCCCCATGAGCGCAAGGCAGCGCGCTCCTCGCTCACGGCAGCACTTTTGCCCCGAACATGATCAGCACGACGACCGCGCCCATCAGTTGGCTGCGCCAATCCCGGATCATGAACATCAAGGGATCGTCCGGCATGGTGCCGCGCCGGGCGAGGAACCACATGCGCGCCATCTGGTAGAGGATGATCGGACAGACCAGCCAGATCATCTCGGGATGGCGGTAGAGCTGCTTGACCGCGGCGCTGTCGACATAGAGCGCCATGATCAGCGCGCAGGTACAGCCCGAGGCCATGCCGAGCTGCGACAGCGCCTCGATATCCTCGGCCTGGTAGCCGCGGCCCACCTTCTTCAGCCCGGACTGGTCCTGGGTGATGCGCAGCTCCGCATAGCGCTTCATCAGCGCCAGGCTCAGGAACAGGAACATCGAGAAGGCGAGCAGCCAGGACGAGATCGGAACCGCTGCCGCCGCATTGCCGGCGATGATGCGCAGCGTGTGCAGGGCGGCAAGGCCGAGCACGTCGACCAGGAGCTTGCGCTTCAACACGAAGAGATAGGCGAGCGCCAGCACGAGATAGGCGCCCCAGGCCATCAGATAGAGGTCAGGCCGCGGCAGCAGCGCCGTCAGCGCGACAGAGGCGATCAGCAGGCCCGGGACCATCGCATAGGCCTGGCTCGTGGTGATCTCGCCGGCCGCGAGCGGGCGCTTGCATTTGATCGGGTGGCGGCGGTCGGCCTCGACGTCCATGATGTCGTTGAGCAGGTAGATCGACGACGCCATCAGCGAGAAGGAGACGAAGGCGACGAGGCCGTAAAGCAGCGCCTTCGAGGCGAAGACATCATGGTTGAGCAGGATCGGCACGAAGACGAGGCCGTTCTTCGCCCAATGATGCGGCCGCATCGCCCGAAGCATCGCCGGTAGAGGCATCGTCCCTGTCTTCGTCACTTGCCGAACACATGACACGGCCTAATCCGGAATACTCCGAACCGCCCGCGCGCTCATCACGTGCATTGATGCCGCGGGAATCCTAATTCCGCGTGGACCGGCGGGCCCGCTACGCCCGCCTTCTCGGATCATCCTTAATTTTAAATGTGCCGATCTCGGCCCGCCGCGACCCGCATGGTGCCGGCCTCTGGCTCTGCCCAACGCAACTCACCCTGCCGCAGCATCGCGTTCACATGCGCGAACACCTCACTGAAAGCGAAGGAGAGCTGGTGCGGATCGAGCGGTCTTGTGAACATCACCGGCACCAGTTCGGCGACAGAATGCGGCCCCTTGGCGACCGCGCCAGCGATCAGCCGGCAGCGCTCACCGTGATGGGCGGCGAGTGCGGCGCAGCGCTCTGCGAGTCCGTAGAACGGCAACTGATGTCCGGGCAGCACCAGCGTCCCTGGCGGGATCGCTTGCGGCAACACGCTCAACGAGCGCAGATAGAGGCCGAGCGGGTCGCCCTCGGGATCGACCGCCCAGACGCTGATGTTGGGCGTGATCTTGGCCAGAACCTGGTCGGCCGCCAGGAAGACATTGGCCTCCGGGCAATGGAACATTAGCTGTTCCGGCGCATGGCCGTCGCCCGCCAGCACGAAGAAGTCGCGGCCGCCAATTTTCAGTACGTCGCCGGCGACGACTCTGGTGAAGGTCGGCGGCAGCGGCGTCACCTGCTTGAGATAGCCATGGCCCAACGTCGAGACGACCGCTGTCACCTCGGCCGAAAGGCCATGACGCAGATAGAACTCTCTATAGACCGGCGCTTCGGAAGCGCCCGGGCTGAGCGAGATGTTGAGGCAGCCGAGATAGCCGGTCTGGCTGGTCAAGAGCGGCGTGCCAAAGCGCTCGTGCAGCCAGCCGGCGAGGCCGATATGGTCGGGATGGAAATGCGTCACGAAGAGCCGGGTCAGGCGCTTGCCAGCGAGCGCGCCAGCCATCAGCGCGAGCCAGGCCTGCCTGGTCGCCTCGTCGCCGATGCCGGTGTCGATCACCGCAAAGCCGTCGCCATCCTCGATCAGGTAGATGTTGACGTGATCGAGCCGGAACGGCAGCGCGATCCGGGCCCAGAAGATGCCGGGCGCAACCTCGATCAATTGACCGGGTGTCGGCGGCTCGGGAAAGGGGAAGATCAGGCTGTGCGGGTCGGGAGCGTGCAATTTGGTCAGCCCTGAACAATGTCTGCAGGGTTCATAGCAGGCCGTGATCGCGCCGGACAACGGTTGTTAAGTCTCGTGCGGCAAGATCGACGGCATGAGCGATTTCGACACCCTCCGGCGCGACTGGCTCGCCCATCTCGGCCATGAGCGCCGGCTCTCGCCGAAGACGCTCGAGGCCTATGGCCGCGACATCGCCCAGTTCGTCACCTTCCTCACCCATCACCTCGATGCGCCGCCGTCGCTGAAGGCCGTCGCGGCCTTGAAGCCGGCGGACCTGCGCGCCTTCCTCGGCTATCGCCGGCGCGACGGCGTCGGCAACCGCACCCTGATGCGCCAGCTGGCGGCGCTGCGCTCGCTGGCCCGCTTCGGCGAACGCAGCGGCCGGCTCACCGCCGCCGCCTTCGCCGCGACGCGCGGGCCCCGGCTCGGCAAGGGCCTGCCACGCCCACTCGATGCCAAGGCGGCAGCCGCAGTGACCAAGGCCGACAGCCGCGCCGGCGAGGAGCGGCTCGACTGGGTGCTGGCCCGCGATGCCGCAGTACTCTCGCTGCTCTATGGCAGCGGACTGCGCATCTCCGAAGCGCTCGGCCTGAAGCGCTCGCAGGCCCCAGTGAGCACCGCCGATGCGTTGACCGTCCTCGGCAAGGGTGGCAAGACGCGGATGGTGCCGGTGCTGCCCATCGTCATCGAGGCCATCGCCACCTATCTCGCGCAATGCCCCTGGCGGCTCGCGCCGGAGGGGCCGCTCTTCGTCGGCGTCAAGGGCGGGCCGCTTTCGCCGCGCATCATCCAGCTCGCCGTAGAGGGCCTGCGCGGCTCGCTCGGCTTGGCCAGCAGCGCGACGCCGCATGCATTGCGCCATTCCTTCGCCACCCATCTGCTCGGACGCGGCGGGGACTTACGCGCCATCCAGGAGTTGCTCGGCCACGCCTCGCTCTCGACGACGCAGATCTATACCCGCATCGATTCCACCCGCCTGCTCGCGGCTTATGATTCTGCTCATCCCCGGGCTCGGGGATAGTCCCCCGCGACTTCCGTAAAATCGTCTTGATTCCGTCACCCGACCCGGCCATCACGCGTGGCCTTTCCGGGGGGAATCACGCATGGCCTCAGCCGCACCAGACGTCACCGAAGACAACCAGCCGACCAGCAAGGTCAACAAGCGCATCGCGCTCCTGATCGGCATTCTCGCGCTCTTGCTCGCCTTCTCCGAGATTGGCGGCAAGAACGCCGAGCAGGACGCGCTGTCCAAGAACATCGAGGCCTCCAATCTCTGGGCCTTCTTCCAGGCCAAGACGATTCGCGGCACGACGCTGCGCACCGCCGCCGAGGCGATGGAGATCGAGCTCGCCAACGCCACCGAGCCGGCAGCGCGCGAGCGCCTGCAGAAGCGTATCGACAGCTGGAAGGCGACGATCGCCCGCTATGAATCCGAGCCGGAGACCAATGAGGGCCGCAAGGAGCTGATCGTCCGCGCCAAGGCGGCCGAGGCCCGGCGCGATATCTCCAGCGCCCGCGACGACAAATACGACATCGTCTCAGGCCTGCTACAGATCGCCATCGTCGTCGCCTCGGCTGCTATCATCACCGGCGTCGCCCTCCTCGCCTGGACCGGCGTCGGCCTGGGAGCGCTCGGGCTCGCGCTGATGGTGATCGCCGAAGTCGCACCGACCGCGCTGTTCTAGCCAGCAAGCGGGCGCGCCCGCTCAGTAGTGGATCGCGCCCTTCGCGCCGCCGCCGCAGGCGATGGCGTCGCCATTGATCGCGACGCTGCGCGGCGAGGCCAGGAAGGCGACGATGTCGGCGACCTCCGCCATGTCGACCAGCCGGCCGATCGTGACATTGGCGGCCATGCGGCGCTCGACCTCCTCGGGCGCCATTCCGGAGGCAGTCGCCCGCGCCGCGACCACGCCCGGCGTCTTCTCCGTGCGCGTCGTGCCGGGATGCACCACGGTGACGTTGATGCCCCGCGGGCCAAGCTCGTCGGCGAGATTCTTGGTCAGCGCCGCCACCGCGACATTGCGGATCGAGCCGATGGTCGAGCCGGTCGATCGCGCTGCCAGCCCGCTGATGTTGATGATCCGGCCCCAGCCATTGGCTTCCATCACCGGCGCGGCCTCGCGGGCCATCCTGAGATAGCCCATCACCTTGACGTTGACGTCGTCGAAGAACAGCGCGTCGGTGATCTCGGCGAGCTTGGGCGGTGTCGCCTGCCCGCCCGGCTTGGCGGCGGCATTGACGAGGATGTCGAGTCCGCCCAGCGCCGCGACGGTGCCGGCGACCAGTGCCTTGACCGAGGCATCGTCCTGCGTATCGACGCTGAGACCGACGACCTTGCGGCCGCTCTCCTGCGTCAGCTCAGCCGCCGCGGCATCGAGCTCCGCCTGGTTGCGTGCGGCGATGACGACGTCGACGCCCTCGAGCGCCAGCTGCCGCGCGATGGCGCGGCCGATCCCCTTGCTGCCGCCCGTGACCAAAGCGCGCTTGCCGTTCAGCATCAGATCCATGGTGGGGTTCCTTGAAGGCGTGACTGCGGGAGCACCAACGCAGATGCTCCCGACGGTTTCGTAGGGCATCCTGCGGTAGCGACGCGCGCCGGTCCAGCACAGCTGCCACACCCCTGCCCCGCCTTGTTTGCGAGGGTGCTTGACTAACTCATAGCTCCATGGTTATGAATAAACCCATAGCCAACGGGTTATCGATTTCAGATGCCAGACGCCCACGACATGCTGTTCAGAACGCTGGCCGACCCGACGCGGCGCGCGATCTTCGAGCGCCTGTGCCGGGACGGTGAGCAGACGGTCGGCGCCCTGACCGCACAGGCCGGGGTCTCGCAGCCGGCGGTCTCGAAACATCTCGGTGTGCTGAAGCAGGCCGGGCTGGTGCGCGATCGCCATGCCGGCCGCCAGACCCATTACAGCGCCCAGCTCGGCGCACTCTCCCCGCTGATCGACTGGACCAGCCAGATGGCCGGGTTCTGGGAGGCACGGTTCGACGACCTCGAAAATTTGCTCA
The DNA here is from genome assembly GCA_025846845.1 of Alloboseaceae bacterium BT-24-1. Classification (GTDB taxonomy): domain Bacteria; phylum Pseudomonadota; class Alphaproteobacteria; order Rhizobiales; family Beijerinckiaceae; genus Allobosea. Next base: position 6,988 of record JAOYTL010000025.1, on the reverse strand, counting down.
CAAGGATGGATCAATGAGCACCGCCACCACGCAAACGCGCTCCGTCACCGTCGAGCGCGAGATCGCCCACCCGCCGGAAAAGCTCTGGCGCGCGCTGACGCAGCCGCATCTGATCGCGGAGTGGCTGATGAAGAACGATTTCGCGCCGGTCGTCGGCCATCGCTTCAACCTGCGCGGCGAGTGGGGTGGCGTGCTCGATTGCGAGGTCCTCGACATCGAGCCGAACCGGACGCTGTCCTACACTTGGGACTTCGCCCATGACGATCCTGCCTTCGACATGAAGAGCGTCGTGACCTTCACGCTCACCCCGACTGCCAGGGGCACGCTGCTGCGCATGGAGCAGGCGGGATTCCGGCCGGAGCAGAAACAGGCTTTTGGCGGCGCCAGGGCCGGCTGGCAGGAGTTCTTCGGCAAGCTGGAACAGCTGCTGGAGCGGGCGGAGTGACCATGTCGGCTGTCATCTTTGGAAGGAGGTTACCGTGACCTTGAGCGGCGCTATTCGGCAGGGCCATCGCTGGCTCGCCATCATCTTCACGGCGACCGTCATCGCCAATTTCGTCGCCATGGCGCTGGGACCACCACCGGCCTGGATCGTCTATTCGCCGCTGCTGCCGCTGTTCCTGCTGATTTTCTCGGGCCTCTATATGTTCGCGCTGCCCTATGCCGCCGGCTGGCGCAGGACACGACGGGCCGGCAGCTAGGAGCAAGGCAATGCCCAGCAAGACCTCGAAAGCGGCACCGAAACCGAAAGCGAGCGAAGGCGGGCAGCCCGTCCTGCTCTCCGGCGGCAATCCGCAGATCGCCAAGGGTTATGGCGATGCACCGGTGCAGGCCTATATCGCCGCCATGCCGGGCTGGAAAAGCGGGCTCGGAGCCCGCTTGGACGCGCTGATCACCAGCGCCGTGCCCGGCGTCAGGAAAGCGGTGAAATGGAACTCGCCACTCTATGGCGTCGAGGAGGGACACTGGTTCCTCGGCGTCCATGTCTTCGCGAAATACGTGAAGGTCGCCTTCTTCCGCGGCGCCTCGCTCGATCCCGTCCCGCGCGGCCCCTCCAAGCAGAAGGAGGTGCGCTATCTCAACATCCACGAGGATGACGAACTCGACGAGGCCCAGTTCACCGCCTGGGTGAAGCAGGCCGCCGCCTTGCCCGGCGAGAAGATGTGACGACTACGAGGATATCGGCCCGATGAAACAGGCGAACAACAAGACGGACGACGGAGCCTCGGCCTCGGAGCAGATCGATGCCCGGATCGCGGAACTGACAGATTGGCGCGGTGCGGCGCTTGCAAAAGTCCGCGCCACCATCCGGCAAGCCGATCCTGAGGTGGTCGAGACGTGGAAATGGCGCGGTGTCCCGGTCTGGGAGCATGCCGGCATCATCTGCACCGGCGAGACCTACAAGGGCGCGATGAAGCTGACCTTCGCCAAGGGCGCCTCGCTGCCGGATCCTTCAGGCCTGTTCAATTCCAGCCTCGACGGCAATACGCGGCGCGCCATCGACATCCACGAGGGCGCTGCGATCGACGAGGCGGCGCTGGCGGCGCTCATCCGCGCCGCCGTGGCGCTGAACACGGCCGGGAAGAAGAAGAAGGCTTAGGCGCCGCCGCTCCCTTCTCCCCTTGCGGAAGAAGGTGGCCCGAAGGGTCGGATGAGGGGTCGCTCAGGTCTATCCGTCATGCTCGCCCTTGTGGCGAGCATCCACGTCTTGAACACCGCTATCGGCCAGCGAAGACGTGGATGGTCGGGACAAGCCCGACCATGACGATGAAGCGTCGCGCGACCCCTCACCCTAACCCTCTCCCGCAAGGGGAGAGGGGACATGTTGCGCTCAACCAGTGGCGCTCGAAACCCGGGGCACCCGAGGCCACTCCGGCCCCTCCCCGCGCAGGCGCTCCCAGGCCCGCGCCATCTGCAGCACGCCGAGATCGTCGAAGCGCTTGCCGGTGATCTGCAGGCCGATCGGCAGGCCCGACGCGGTCATGCCGGCATGGACCGAGATCGCCGGCTGGTCCGACATGTTGGCGGCGACGGTGAAGACGATGTGCTCGAACGGCCGTTCGGGATCGTGGATCGGCGAGGCCAGCTCGGCGGCAAAGCTCGGCACCGGCGAGACCGGAGAGAGCACATAGTCGAAGGGCTGGGCCGCCTTCAGCGCCGCATGGCGGATCGCCAGCATCTGGCTCATGCCCCGATGCACCTGCGCCCCGCTGAGCGAGCGGCCGCGCTCGGCCCAGGCGTAGATATAGGGCAGCACCTTGTCCTGGCGCTCCTTCGGCAGGGCGCCGATCTCGGCCCAGGCGCGCTGGCGCCAGAAATCGTCGAGCCCGTCGAGCATGTCCTGCGTCAGGAAGGGCGGCGCCAATTCAACGATCGCACCGGCCTTGCGGAAAGCGTCGGCCGCTTTGGCGATCGCCACCCTGACCTCCGGCTCGACCGGCAGGCCGATACCCGCCTCCAATTGCAATCCGATCCTGAGCCCGCGCGGCTCGCGCTCGAGATTCCCCCAATCGATCTCCTGCGGCGGCAGGCTCATCGGGTCGCGCTCGTCCGGCTTGGAGAGCTCGCGCATCATCAGCGCGGCGTCGGCGACCGTGCGCGTCATTGGCCCAGCGACACGGCCGTAATAGGTCGGGTCGATCGGCACCCGGCCGAAACTGGGCTTCAGGCCGACCAGTCCGCACCAGCCGGCCGGCAGGCGGATCGAGCCACCGATATCGGTGCCGACATGCAAGGGGCCATAACCGGCTGCCCCCGCCGCGCCTGCCCCGGCCGAGGAACCACCCGGATTCTTGGAGAGATCGAACGGATTGCGCGCCAGTTCGTGGAAGCTCGACAGACCGGATGAGAGCATGCCGTAATCCGGCATCGTCGTCTTGGCGAGGATGACACAGCCAGCCTCACGCAAACGCTGCGCCGGCGGCGCATCGGCCGCGGCGGGGCTGAGTTCCATCGCCGCCGTGCCCAGCGGCACCGCCGTACCCTTGGTCGCGATATTCTCCTTGATCGTGCAGGGCACGCCATCGAGCGGCAGCGCCTCGCCCTTGCGCCAGCGCTCCTCGCTTGCCTTCGCAGCGGCGCGCGCGCCGTCCGGGTCGTAGGCGTAGAGCGCCTTCAGCGAGGGCTCCCAAAGCTCGATGCGCGCGATCACCGCCTCGGTGACCTCGACCGGCGAGAGCTCGCGCGAGCGGAAGGCCCGGAGCATGTCGACGGCGCTGAGATCGGCGAACTCGATCATGAGGAGGGCTCCGCAAGCATGTCCAGACTAATCCCGGGACCGGCGCAGGCGCGGATCGACCGCGTCGCGCAAACCGTCGCCCAGCAAATTGAAGGCCAGCACCGAGAACGCGATCGCCGCGCCCGGAAAGATCGCGAGCCAGGGCTGCGCTGCCATGAAGGTCTGCGCCTCGTTCAGCATCCGGCCCCAGGACGGCGCCGGCGGCTGCGTGCCGAGACCAAGATAGGACAGGCCGGCCTCGGCGAGGATGGCGAGCGCGAACTGGATCGTCGCCTGCACAACCAGGACGCCGGCGATGTTGGGCAGGACATGCTGGCGCGTGATCGCCAGCTCGGTCAGTCCCGCTGCGCGCGCCGCCAGCACATAGTCGAGCGCCCAGCATTGCAGCGCCGCTCCCCGAGCGAGTCTCGCGAAATAGGGCAGGCTGAACAGCGCGATCGCGATCACCGCGTTCATCATGCCGGGTCCCCAGACGGCGCTGATCATGATCGCCGAGAGCACCGCCGGGAAGGCGTGGCTGAAATCGGCCATGCGCATGATCAGATTGTCGAGCCACCCGTCGCGCCGGATCGCCGCGATCAGCCCGAGCGCGCTGCCAGCGGTCAGGCCGAGCCCGACCGCGCCCAGCCCCACCGCCAGCGAATTGCGCGCGCCGACCATGATCATCGAGAACACGTCGCGGCCGAACTGGTCGGTGCCGAACCAGTGCTCGGCCGAAGGCGGCCGCAGGCGCTTCAGGATCGCCATCTGGGTCGGCTCATAGGGTGTCCAAACATAGGAGACCAGCGCCATGGCGACGACGAGCCCGCCGAGCAGCAGGCCGGCCAGGAAGGACGGCCCGGCCCACCAGCGCCGCGGCTGTGAACGGCGCGCGACCACGCTCATGGCGCCTGCCGCAGGCGCGGATCGATCAGCCCGTAGAGCAGCTCGATCGCGAAATTGATGAAGACGACCAGGGCTGAGAACAGCATCACCAGGTCCTTGACCACGATCAGGTCATGCTGGGCGATCGACTGGAAGACGAGACGGCCCAAGCCCGGCAAGGCGAAGACGTTCTCGATGATGATCGCCCCCGCCAGCAGCACCGAGAACTGCAGGCCCAGCACGGTCACGACCGGGATCAACGCATTGCGCAGCACATGCCGCAGCATTGTCCGCCGCCGGCTCACCCCTTTGGCCCGGGCGGTGCGGACATAATCCTCCTGCATCGTCTCGAGCATGGCCGAGCGGGTGACGCGGGCGAGGATCGCCGCCTGCGGCAGGGCAAGCGCGACGGCCGGCAGCAGCAGCGATTTGAACGCCGGCCAGAAGCCGGCCTGCCAGCCTGGAAAGCCGCCGGCCGGCAGCCAGCCGGCGCCAACCGCGAAAACCAGCACGAGCAAAAGGCCGAACCAGAAATTCGGGATGGCGAGCCCGGCCTGGGCGAAGACCATCACGGCCGCGTCGCCGGCGCGGTTGTGATTGGCTGCGGCAAGCGCGCCGAGCGGGATGCCGATCGCCGAGGCGAGCAGGATCGCCATCGAGGCGAGCGGCAGCGTCACCACCATGCGTTCGCCGATCAATTGCGTCACCGGCACGCGGTAGGTGTAGCTGAGGCCGAGATCGCCGGTGACGAGGCCGCCGATCCAGGAAAAGAAGCGCAGCAATGCCGGCTGGTCGAGCCCCATCTCGGCCCGCAGCGCCGCGAGCGCCTCGGGCGCCGCATTGAGCCCGAGCGTCACCGCCGCCGGATCGCCCGGCAGGATCTCCAGCACCAGAAAGATGACGATCGCCGCGCCGAATAATGTCAGGGCGAAGGAGACGAGGCGGCGGAGCAGGTAGGCGGTCATTCGCCACTCCGCGGGCCGGACGAGGCGACGCGAAACGGACTTGAGAGGCGCGGGGAACCCTTCTCCCGTATGGGAGAAGGGCAGGGATGAGGGCCTGCCCTAACCGATAAGGTCGCAGCGGCGCCGCTCTGTCTACCGATCAGCGGCGGTCTCTCACCCCTGCCCCTCTCCCATCCGGGAGAGGGGTTCCCCGCGGATGTCCCCATCGTCATCGCAAAAACACCTACCGCCAGCGCACCTCCGCCAGCGGCGTCAGCGGCAGCGGCCAGTCGGTCCACATGCCGTCGAGATCGGCCTTGGTCACCGTGATCTTCGGCAGGATAAAGAGGAAACCGTTGACCGCGTCGCGCGCCAGCATGCGCTGGGCGTCGCCATAGAGCTTGTTGCGCTCGGCCTCGTCGATGGTGCGGTCGATCTTTTCGATCAGCGCCTTGAACTCGGGATTCCTGTACTGGAAGTAGTAGTCGTCGCGGGCGTAGTTGGCGATGTCGAGCGGCTCGGTGTGCGAGATGATGGTGAGGTCGAAGTCTCGAGCCTTGAACACCCGCTCCAGCCATTGCGGGAATTCCAGCGGCTCGATCTTCGCGGTGATGCCGATCTGCGCCAGCAGCGCCGCGACGATCTCGCCGCCGCGCCTGGCATAGGCCGGCGGCGGCAGGCGCAGCGTGCATTCGAAGCCCTTCGGGAAACCGGCCGCCGCGAGCAGGCTCTTCGCCTTGGCGAGATCGGCCGGATAGGTCTGGGTCAGGTCGACATAGGCCGGATGCAGCGGCGAGAAATGGCTGCCGATATAGTCGAGATCGAAACCGTAGATGCCGAGCGCGATCGTCTTGCGGTCGAGCACATGCGAGATCGCCTGGCGCACCCGGACATCGCTGAACGGCGCCTTGGCGTTGTTGATGGCGAGGATGGTCTCGCCCTCGGTCTTGCCGAGCGTGACCTTGAGCTTGGGATCGGCCTTGAGCTGCGGGATCGCCTCCGGCGCCGAAAGATTGGTGAAGACGTCGATATCGCCGGCCCTGAGCGCTGCGACCTGCGCCTGCGGATCGGAGATGAAGCGGAAGGTCGCTTTGGCGAGCGAAGGCTTGGCGCCCCAATACTCGTCGTTGCGCGCCAGCTCGAGCCGGTCGCCGCGGTTCCAGCGTGCGAACTTGAACGGGCCGGTGCCGACCGGATTGGTCTTGTTGTTGGCAGCCGTCGCCGGCGAGACGATGATCGCATCGCCCCAGGACAGCCCGTAGACGAAGTTCGCCGTCGGCTGCTTCAGCTTGATGATGAGCCTGACCGGATCGGGCGCCTCGATGCTTTCGATCGGCGTGAAGATCCAGCGCTGCGCATTGGTCGAATCGGGCCCGACCGCGCGCTCGAAGGAGAATTTGACGTCACGCGAGGAGAACGGCGTGCCGTCATGGAAGCGCGCATTCGGCCTGAGCTTGAAGGTGTAGGTGAGGTTGTCGGCGGCGAGGGTCCAGCTTTCGGCCAGCGCCGGCACGAGCTTGCCGGTGCGGTCCATCGCCACCAACCCCTCGAAGATGTTCTGCAGCACGACCTCGCGGATCGCCTGCGCCGCGCCAGAGGTCGGATCGAGCGTCGGCGGCTCCAGCGTCATGCCGATGGTGACGCTGTCCTTCGCTTGCGCGAAGGCGGAAAGCGGAAGCTGGGTTGCGAGGGCGGTGAGGCCTGCTCCCGCCAGAAGATCGCGCCGCGTCGTCATCGTCCCGCCTCCATGTCGTTGCGGCGCAAGATGGCGCGGGAGATGGGAGCGAGGCAAGTGCAGTGAAGAGGGTGTCATGCTCGGGCTCGACCCACGGCTGTCCGGTTTAAATTTCTAGACGTTGTGCATGGCGTTGATTCTACTTGTTTCCAAGCACTTGCCGGTGTTTTGGACACGAGACGGGATCGACGCCATGCGGCATCAGAA
>JAOYTL010000024.1 GCA_025846845.1 Alloboseaceae bacterium BT-24-1 | reverse complement strand
TCAACGACGCGAACACGCCCTTGCCGAGCTGCGATCCAGACAATCAGGAACCCATCGAGCCGTGCTCGCGCCAACCACTTTGACAGCGGTCACGCAAAGATACAGGAACCCATGACCACGACGCTCTTCCAGTTCGTCATGCTCGCCCTTGTGGCGAGCATCCACGTCTTGGACACCACGCTGCCTGAAGGAAGACGTGGATGGTCGGGACAAGCCCGACCATGACGAAAAGAGGAGTGTTCATGGGTTCCGGGCTCTTCGCTGCGCGAAGCCCCGGAAAGACGGGCCGCGCGCTCAGCCCTTATGGTCCTTGGCGATCGGCTCGACATAGGACAGGCCCATGTCCCAGGGGAAATAGATCCAGGTGTCCTGGCTGACCTCGGTGACGAAGGTGTCGACCACAGGCACGCCAGCCGGCTTGGCGTAGACCGTGGCGAAATGGGCGTTGGGCAGCATCTCGCGCACGACGCGGGCGGTCTTGCCGGTGTCGGTCAGGTCGTCGACGACGAGCACGCCCTTGCCCTTGCCGTCGCCGATGGCGCGGATCGAGGGGGCGATCTCCTTCATCACCTTGAGCTCGGACTGGTTCTTGTAGTCGTGATAGCTCGCGACGCAGACCGTCTCGATCATGCGCAGGCCGAGCTCGCGGCAGATGATCGCCGCCGGCACCAGCCCGCCGCGGGTGATGCAGACCATCGCCTCGAACGGGCCGGCATCGGCAAGGCGCCAGGCGAGCGCGCGGGCGTCGCGGTGGAACTGGTCCCAGGAAACGGGAAAGGCCTTGTTGGCGCTCGGTTCGGCCATGGCTGGTCCTGCGGCAGACTTAAAGAAAGAGCCTTTCCGCAAAGCGCATCCGGAGGACGCTGGCAAGAGCCACAGAGCCACAATCCCCGGCGCAGCGGCGGGAGATCGGAACGATCGCAGCCGCTAGCGGTTGCTGAAACGACAGGAACAACAACGGAGCCGTATCATGCTCTTCGCCGTCCAGATTCTCGCGATCCTGCTCGCCGCCCTCTCGATGACGGCCGCGCTCGGCCATGCACTGGAGATGCCGGGCAAGCTCAGGCTGGCGCAGGAGCACTATCTCGCCGTCCAGCCGATCTATTATCCTGGCTTCACCATCGGCGGCGGCCTCGGCGAGATCGGCACGATCCTCGTCAGCGCCGTGCTCGCATTGATGCTCCCGCCCGGCAGCGCCGCCTCGGGGCTCGCCTGGGCCGCCTGTGCCAGCGCACTCACGGTCCACGCGCTCTATTGGCTACTCGTCCACCCGGTGAACCGGTTCTGGCTGAAGGACTCTGAGGTCGACGCCGCCAGCCAGGGCTTCTTCGCCATCGGCGCCGGCGACCAGGCAGGTGGCGACTGGACGGCGCTGCGCGACCGCTGGGAACGCGGACACGCCATCCGCGCCGTCTTCGCGACGCTCGCGCTCGTTCTGCTCGCGGCCTCGGTCGCGATCGCCTGATCGTTCAGAACTCGGCCCAGCCGTCATCGCCCCGCCCACCCGCCACCCTGGCGCGCGGCAGCGGCATGGGTTTCGCCGGCGCAGCCGCCGCCTTCATCGCCGGCAGCACGGAGCGCAGATTTGCGGCGAGCGCAGCCGGCTGCTCGCTGCCGCCGAGCCGGAAGGCGCCGACCAGCGCCGCCAGCGCTTGCGTCTCGGCCTGCAGATCGCGCGACAGCTTCGAGCTGGAATCGGCCATCAGCGAATTCTGCTGCGTCATCTCGTCCATATGGGCGACGGTCTTGGCCATTTCCTCGACGCCATTGGCCTGCTCCGTCGCCGCGCTCGAGATTTCGGCGATGGTGCCGGCGACGCGATTGGCCGCATCGACGATCTCCTCGAGCGTCCGGCCGGTATCCTTGACCAGCTGCACGCCGGAGCGGACCTGCTGGCTCGAATTGGCGATCAGCGCCTTGATGCCGTTGGCGGATTCGCTGGAGCGGCCGGCAAGCGCCCTGACCTCCGAGGCGACGACCGCAAAGCCGCGACCGGCATCGCCGGCACGCGCTGCCTCGACCGCGGCATTGAGCGCGAGCAGGTTGGTCTGGAAGGAGATCTCGTCGATCATCGAGATGATGTCGGCGATCGAGGCCGAGGCCTGCTCGATCCGCCCCATCGCCGCGACCGCATCAATGACGATCACCCCGCCGCGCGAGGCCACGGCCTTGGCCTCGTCGCCGAGCGCCGCCGCCTGGCGCGAATTGCCGGCGCTGGTCTTGATCGAGGCCGCGAGCTCCTCGGTCGTCGCCGCCGTCTCCTGCAGGCTCGAAGCCTGGGCCTCGGCGCGCTCGGCGAGTTCGAGGCTCTCACCCGCCATCTTGTCGGCGGCCGTGCCGACCTTGCCGGAGATCGCGCCGACGGCGCCGATCACCTCCGCCATCGTCTCGATCAGCTCGTTGATGCCGCCGCAGAGAACCCCGACCTCGCCCTCCTTGCCGGCCATGTCGATGCGGCTCGTCAGATCCTTGCCCTTGGCCCGGCCGATGACGGCCTGCGCCTCGCCGACCGCCTTGGCGAGCTGGCGCGCCGCCTTCTGCTCGCTGATGTCGGTGGCGTATTTCACCACCTTCAGCGGCCGGCCCTTGGCGTCCATGATCGGATTGTAACTCGCCTGGATCCAGACCTCGCGGCCGGCCTTGCCGAAGCGCTGGTACTGGCCGGAATCGTATTCGCCGCGGCCGAGCTTCTCCCAGAAGGTGCGATACTCCGCCGAGCTGCGATAGGCCGCGTCGCAGAACATGGCGTGGTGCTTGCCCTTGATCTCGTCGAGCGCATAGCCGGTGACGGCGAGGAAGTTCTCGTTGGCGTCGAGGATATGGCCGTCGAGCGTGAACTCGATCACCGCCATCGCCTTGCCGATCGCCGCGACCTGCCCGGCCAGGTCGGCCTCGCGGTTCTTCTGGTCGGTGATCACGGTCGCGAACTTGATGACCTTGACCGGCTTGCCTCTGGCATTGAAGACCGGATTGTAGCTCGCCTCGATCCAGAACTCGCTACCATCGGCAGCGACGCGGAGAAACTGTCGCGCGTCGTATTCGCCCTGCCGCAGCCGCTCCCAGAACGCCTTGTACTCGGCGCTCGCGGCCTCCTCCTTCAAGACGAACATGCTGTGATGGCGCCCCCGCACCTGGTCCAGCGTGTAGCCCACTGCCTTCAGGAAATTCTCGTTGGCATCGAGAATCGTGCCGTCGAGCTTGAAACTGATCACCGCCATGGCGCGGTTCAGCGCCGCCATTTCACTTTCAAGCTCACGGCGCGAAGCGCCGCCCGCAAATGGATTTAGCCGCATGCCCCATCCCCCGCATTCAGCCCTCGCGGACTCCTGGCCCGCAAGATCAGAATGGCTGAGAATGGTTTACGACTCGCTAAGCGAAGACACTTACTAGATTAAAAATCAATATGACGTTAGGGCAATTGAAAACACCACCATAAATCAACCGCCACCTAAAGACTGAATACATTCAATGGAATTGAGTGTATCCGATCTTATTAGCAGGCTAAGTTTATTAAAGCTCGCGAAATCAAATAGAAGCTCTCCTAATCGTGCCCTAGAGATACTTGAGAATTATTCCAGACTGTTGCTCAATTAAACTTTGAACGGCGTTAGAAATCTGAAGGCCTTAGACTAAAAGTTGTATATATTGCATGATGCACTCTATGCGCTAAGGCGCTTTCGCTCGATTTCGACCATCGCCTGCACGGCCGCCGTCGCCGTCATCAGCTTTTCAGGGTCGCGCGAGCGGATGACGATGTTGGTGTCCGGCCCGGTCTCGGACCAGAACGGATAGGAGCCGATCGAGCAGTCGGGATGAGCTTTCGCGATCTCGGCCAGCGGCGTGCCGATATCGCCTTCCTTCAGGCCGGCCCTCACCGTCTCCGACAGGATCTTGGCGCCGGTCTTCAGCGTCGGCGCGACGACGTCGAGCATGGCCTGCATGATCGCCGGGACGCCGGCCATGACATGGACGTTGCCGATCCTGAAGCCCGGCGCCTTCGACACCGAATTGGCGATGAGATCGGCCCCCGCCGGGATACGGGCCATTCGCATCCGCGCCTCGTTGAGCTGATCCTGCGGGAAGCGCTCCAGCAGCATGGCAACGGCGCGCGGATCATGGTCGATCGGCACGCCGAAGGCGGCCGCGACCGCATCCGCCGTGATGTCGTCATGGGTCGGGCCGATGCCGCCGGTGGTGAAGACATAGCTGTAGCGCGAGCGCAGCGCATTCAGCGCCGAGACGATCTCGTCAGTCAGGTCGGGCACGACCCGGACCTCGCGCAGCTCGATGCCGATATTGGTCAGGTACTCGGCGATATAGCCGATGTTCTTGTCCTTGGTCCGGCCGGACAGAATCTCGTCGCCGATCACCAGGATCGCCGCGGTGATGACGGGCGGAAAGGCGAGCGATGGCGCTGCCGTCATGGGCATTGTCCTGCTGTTCGAAAAAACGCCGCATGCGTGCCCCGATACGCAAGCAAACTAAGCTGCTTGCGCGCGACCGCTCAAGCGGCGCGCCAGTCGGGGCCGCTATGCGCGCGCGGCGCGGCGTATCACGAGGTCGTGCGCTCGTAGACGAGGTTGAGCCGGGTCTGGGCGATCAGCTTGTAGCCCTTGCTCTCCAGCAGCGCCGGCAGGTCGCTCTGCCAACGCCCCCGCGAATCCTCGACAATGACGAAGCCCGGCCAGAGCGCCTCCGGAGCATCGCGCAGGAAGGGTTCGAGGATCAGGTCCTCGGCGCCCTCGACATCGAGCTTGACCGCGTCGAGCCGCTCATAGCCCTCGCCCTGCATCAGCGCGAGCAGCGTCGTCGCCGGAACGCGGACCGAGTTCGCGTTGCTGGAACGCAGGATGCGCACGCTCGATTCGCCCTTGTTCGCAGGGTCGAGGAACAGCGTCAGTTCGCCGGGCTTGTCGGCGAGCGCGCAGGCAACCGCCTTGACCGTGCCGAACGGGTTCTGGGCGATGTTGTAGGTCAGCCGCGCGAAGATGTCGGGCTGCGGCTCGACCGCGAGGATACGGGCGCCGCGGCCGGCGCGGGCCGCGACGAAGAGCGAATAGGCGCCGATATTCGCGCCGATATCGATGAAGCAGAAGCCGTCGCGAATACGCGAGGCCAGGAGCTCGCGCTCTTGGCGATCGAAGTACTGCGGCGTGAACAGCACCCGCTTCTCGCAGACATTGCCTTGGGGGTAGAGCCGCATTTGCGCGCCGAGCGCCTCGATATCGACGGGCTGGCCCTTGAGCCGGTTGAGCCCGAGCCGGCGCAGCGCATAGGCGAATTTGCGCCCGAGGAAGGAGTCGGAAGCGCAGCGCGTCCAGCCGATGATGCGGGCGATGCCGCCCTGGGGCGCGAAGGTGCCGAAAGGCTGATCCTCGGCCGATCTGATCTCATTGAATGCCATCGGCGGGCTGATACACCCCCGGCGCAACGTGCGCCAGCGGCTTGATCGACACTTGCGTGGAGCCAGGGCGATGTCAGGCCGCATTGCTCGTCGCCGAAGCACAGCCGGCGTGCAACGGACAGAGGCTGCCGCAATCGGCGACGCCCGCCAGCAGATAGCGCAGGCAGCAGAGCTTGCGACGCCGGATCGGCTCGCCTTGCTCGACGGGATAGCGCACCGCCTCGAACATCGGGTTGCGCTGGCCGGAGGGCTCAAGACGTCGCTCCAGCCGCAGGCGCGCCGCAGCCAATGCTTCAGCGTCGGCGTGATCGGCCGGCACCTGCTGCAGCGTCCATTCGAAGATCGCCGCCGCATTGGCCCAGAGCAGCCGCGGCGACACCCGGAACTGCCCAGCGAGCTGGGCGACCAGAGGCGCGACATGGCCGTCGAACAGGCGCGCGAAGGGATCGCTGCCGTCAACGCGTCGCCCGCCTTCGTCGGGAATGACGATGGCGCTCGTCAGCCCGACGTCCTGCGGCACGATCGCGATCCGGTCGAGTTCCAGTGGCAGGTCGCGATCGCGCAGCAGGATCGCGACCGTCGCCGGGATGACCAGCGCGCCGAAATGCCATTGCGACCACATCGAGACCAATGCGCGCCGGTCACTGTCGGGATAGAGCGTCGCGAAGCGCGCCATCAGCCGGTCGGCCGCGCCTGCCAGAAGCTCCTGCCCGGAGACAGTCTCCCCCGCTCCGCCAGGCAGCACGAGCTTGTCCCGATACCAGGCCAGCGCCTCCGGAAAGCGGGAGGTGAAGGATGGCAGCGGCGTCCAGCTCATCCGAGCGCCGCCTGCTCCCCCGCCACCGGCTGCGCCGGAGCCGCAGGCCCGCTCAGCAACGCGACCAATGGCGCCGCGACCAGTGCCGCCCCGGCTGCAAGGGCAAAGCAGACGCCGTAGCCGAAATGCTGGGAGACCCAGCCGGCGCCGATGCCGCCGGCCATGCTGACCAGCCCGTCCATGCACTGCAGCAGGGTGAAGTCGACGCCGGCCTGGCGCGGATCGGACAGCGCCATGAAGCGGGCATAGAGCGCAACGAAGCCAAGCGCCATGATGCCCGACGAGCTCGCTAGCGCCAGCGCGAGCACGACCGGCTGCGGCAGGCCGCGCCAAGCGGCAAAGGCGAGCCCGGCGAGCGAAGCTGCCTGCAGCACGAGCGCCAGGACGAGCACGCTGCGCGCGCCCAGAGCCCGCACCAAAGCACCGCCAATGAGTGCGCAGGCGAAACCGACGGCAAGGCCGCCAATACCGTTGACGAGGCCGAGCGAGGCCAGATCGAGCCCGCTGTCGACCAGATAGGGTCCAAGCATCGCGACGCCCCATTTCTGCGCCGGCACATAGACGGCGGCGAGCAGCAGGCCGGAACGCATCTCCGGCCGCCTCAGCGCCTCCTTCAGCGAAGGCTGGTGCGTTCGCCGTGTCGGCGCGACCGGAGCCGGTGAGAGCAGGAAGGGCAATGCCAGCAACATGAGCAGCCCGGCCATGGCGAAGGTGGCCAATTGCCAGTCGAACCGTGCCACCAGCACGAGGAACAGACCGGAGCCGAGCGCCGAGCCGAGATAGGCCCCGCCGACCTGGGCGGCGTTGCCCCAGCCGTGATGGGCCTGCGCCAGCGTCTCGACCGCATGACCGTCGCAGGCGATGTCGCCGGTCGAGGCGGAGAAGGCGATCACCACGAAGACGGCGATCAGCGGGACGAAGGCGACCGGCCCGATCAGGCCGACCGCGACGAGCCCCACGGCGGAGACCAGCGTCGTCGCCAGCACGATCGTCCGCGAGCGCGCCGGTCCGGTATCGGGCAGCCGATAGCGCTCGACCGCCGGCGCCCACAAAAACTTCAGCGCCCAGGGCAGCACGGCAAGATAGGTCAGGCCGATCTGGTCGAGCGGCAGGCCGCGCTCACGCAGCACGCTCGGCAGGGCAATGAAGGTCAGCCCGCCGATGATGCTCTGGCCGACATAGAGGCCGCCAATGGCGAGGACGATCGCCGCGGGCGAGTGCATGAGCGCCCTCACCAGCGATAGCGCAGGCTGGCGATGACCTTGCGGCCCTCGTCGAAGTAGCAATAGCCGGCGGTGCAGGTCTGCTGGACCTCGTTCAGCAGGTTGGTGGCGTTGACCTGCAGCCGCATGCCCTTGAGCTGCGGGCTGAGGTTTTCGAGGTCATAGCGGATCGAGCCGTCGACGAAGGTGCGCGCCTTGTTGTCGATGACCGGCCGGCCGAGATTGTCGCCGAGGCTGGAGCCGACATAGCGCACGCCGCCGCCGACCCCGAGCCCGCGTACCGGCCCATTCTGGACGGTATAGTCGAGCCAGAGCGAGGCCATGTGATAGGGCACGCTGGACAGCGGGTTGCCGACGGTCTCCGCGGTCAGCTTCTTGATGCGGGCGTCGTTGTAGGAATAGGAGGCCTGGAAGCTCAGCCCGTTCGCCAGCGAGGCGACGCCCTCGATCTCGAAGCCGCTGGAGCGCAGGTCGAGCTGGACCTGGCGGTTGAGGCCGTCGACCACCTCGTAGACCACGCCATTGTCCTGGCGGATGTTGAAGACCGCGGCGCGCAGCGAGGCGTTGTAGCCCGGCAGGTCGTATTTCACGCCGAGCTCGGCCTGCTTGCCGATTGTCGGCTGGGCGACGCCGCCGTTCAGCACCGTGCCGGGATTGGGCACGAAGGAGGTGCCGTAGCTGACATAGGGCGCGAGGCCGAAATCGGTGACATAAGACAGCGCGGCCCGGCCGGTGAACTTGCCGTCATTGCGCTTGCTTTCGGTCGGTACGGCGCCGGCCGCGCCCGCCTCGAACTTGCTGTCGACCCAGTCCTGGCGAACGCCGGCGGAGAGACGCCAGTTCCCCCATTTGACCTGATCCTGAAGATAGACGCCAGTCGTGGTCAGCGTCTGCTCGGTCCGCCACAGGAAGGCGGGGTTGTAGCCGAGCGGCACGCCGCCAAAGGCTTCCTTGCTCTTGTAGTGCAGCCGGCTGACATCGACGCCGGCGAGCAGGGTGTGATCGACCGCCCCGGTCCGGACCTTTGCCTCCAGCGAGGTGTCGACCGAGAAGCCCGCGGTGTTCTCGCGGGTCAGGCCGGGATCGAAATAGACATATTGCTGGTTGTTGCCGAGTTGCTGGTACCTGGCGCGCTGGCGCAGCGTGAAGACCTCGTCGAACTTGTGCTCGAACTCGTAGCCGATGCGGGCCTGCTGCTGGCGGAAATCGTTGTAGCGCTTGTCGCCGACATAGAGCTTGGTCGCGCCCAGGCTCTTGGACAGCACATTACCCTGGCGATCGACATAAGGGCCGTACCGGTTGAGATAGGCCGCCGTGCCGCCCGTGGTCGAATCCATGTACTCGCCGAGCACGGTGAGCTTCGTCGCCTCGTTCGGCTTCCAGGTCAGCGCCGGCGCGATGAAGATGCGGTCGTCCTTGATCGCGCTGATGTCGCTCTTGGCGTCGCGGATGACGCCGGTCAGCCGGTAGAGCAGCGTTCCCTCCGGATTGGCCGGACCGGAAAAGTCGAAGTTGAACTGCTTGCGGCCGAAGGAGCCGCCCTGGATCTCGATCTCGCGGAACGGCGTTTCGGTCGGCCGCTTGGAGATCAGGTCGACGATGCCGGCGCTGGTGCTGGCGCCGTAGATCGCCGAGGCCGGTCCGCGCAGCACGCTGATCGCCTCCAGCCCATAGGGTTCGAGCCGCATCAGCCCGTTCGGGCTGCCGATCTGGCGCAAGCCGTCGCGGAAGACGGCATTGTGGGTGACGTCGATGCCGCGGATGGTGAAGGCATCGTAGCGCGGATCGAAGCCATAGGTGCCGATGCGCGCGCCCGGCGTATAAGCCAAGGCCTCCAGCAGGTTCTGTGGCTTGCGCTGCTCGAGCTGCGTCTGCGTCACCGTCGAGATCGACATCGGTGTCTCGAGCAGCGGCGTGTCGGTCTTGGCTGCGCTGCGGCCGGATGTGGCGACATAGCCGTTGGCGCTGAAGACGCCCTTCTCGCCGGAGCCCTGCCCTTCGACCACGATCGTGTCGAGCTGGATTTGCCGACCTTCTGCCCCCTGCGCCAGGGCGGCGATGGGAGCCAACAGCAGCGCGGACGAGCCCAGCAGGGCAGAGCGAATATTCACGGCACACGACTCTCGGCAAGAAACGACGAGCGCGGCCTAACAATCGTTTCTATTCGGGTCAATACATTACAGTTTTGAATTATTACAGATCGACACACCGAGCATATACTTCAAATATCGAGCAAAACGCTATTACGCCGCGTCATTATTGCTGATCTGCCAAATTGCGATAACTCCCAGCATGGCCCTCCAACTCCCGCGCAGGCGACCCTGCGCACCTTAGCCCCGCGCATCCGCCTTGCACCGCAACCCAAACCCAATAGATAAGGAGATCAAGGAGCGGCCTTAAGGAATGACCCTGAACGAATCGATCTCGCGCGCCCGCCGCGACCCCGCCATCAAGCTGCATGGGCCCGAGGCCTTCGCGGCGATGCGCAAGGCCGGGCAGCTGACCGCGCGCGGCCTCGACATGCTCGCCGGCGAGGTCAAGCCCGGCGTGACCACCCAGCGCCTCGACGATCTCGCCTTCCAGTTCGCCATGGACAATTCAGCCTATCCGGCGACTTTGTTCTATCGCGGCTACACCAAGTCGATCTGCACCTCGATCAACCACGTCGTCTGCCACGGCATCCCGGACGACAAGCCGATGCGCGAGGGCGACATCGTCAACATCGACTACACGCTGATCGTCGATGGCTGGCACGGCGATTCCAGCCGGATGTTCGCGGTCGGCGACATCCCTCGCAAGGCCGAGCGCCTGGTCGAGATCACCTATGAGAGCCTGCTGCGCGGCATCCGCGCGGTGCGCCCCGGCGCGACGACCGGCGATATCGGCTTTGCCATCCAGCGCTATGCCGAGGGCGAGCGCTGCTCGGTGGTGCGCGATTTCTGCGGCCATGGCCTCGGCCAGGTCTTCCACGACGCGCCGAACATCCTGCACTATGGCAGTCCCGGCGAAGGCGTCGAGCTCAAGCCGGGCATGCTCTTCACCATCGAGCCGATGATCAATCTCGGCAAGGCGAGCGTGAAGGTGCTCTCCGATGGCTGGACGGCGGTGACGCGCGACCGCTCGCTTTCGGCCCAGTTCGAGCACACGATCGGCGTGACCGACACAGGCTGCGAGATCTTCACGCTCTCGCCCGCCGGCCTCGACAATCCGCTCGCCCGCACATGAAGACCAGCGGCAACGGCAAACCAGCCCCGCTTGCCGCTGCCCCTGACGCTGCTCCGCCGCACCATCTCGGCCATCGCGACCGTTTGCGCCAGCGCTTCCTAGACGCGGGCGAAGGCGCCCTGCCCGATTACGAACTGCTCGAACTCCTGCTCTTCCGCTCGATCCCGCAGCGTGACGTCAAGCCGCTCGCCAAGCAGTTGATCCAGCATTTCGGCTCCTTCGCCGAGGTGATCGGCGCACCGATCTCGCGCCTGACCGAGGTCAAGGGCATCGGCGAAAGCGTCGCGCTCGATCTCAAGATCGTCGAGGCGGCGCTGAAGCGCACCATGAAGGGCCAGGTTGCGAAAAAGCCGGTGCTCTCCTCCTGGTCGTCGGTGATCGACTATTGCCGCCTCGCGATGGCCTTCGCCGAGCGCGAGCAGTTCCGCATCCTCTTCCTCGACAAGAAGAACGCGCTGATCGCCGACGAGGTGCAGCAGACCGGCACTGTCGACCACACCCCGGTCTATCCGCGCGAGGTGATGCGCCGGGCGCTGGAGCTTTCTGCGACCGCGCTGATCCTGGTCCACAACCACCCGTCCGGCGATCCGACCCCGTCAGGCGCCGATATGCGCATGACCCGTGAGCTGGTCGATATCGCCAAGCCCCTCGGCATCGCCATCCATGACCACATCATCGTCGGCCGCGACGGCCACGCCAGCTTCAAGGGTCTGGGGCTGATCTGAACGCGGCCCGAACCGCATTGGGTGACAGCCCCAGGGTCCGGCGCATCGCCCGTGCCAGTGCCGAACCCGAGTCGAAGCCGGTGCGCCAGGCGATCTCGCCGACCGGAAGCGTCGAGTCGGTCAGCAGGCGACGGGCGGTCTCGATGCGCTGCCGGTTTCGGTAATCGCCGATCGACATGCCGGTGCATTGCCGGAACAGCCGCGTCGCCTGCCGCCGCGACAGGCCGAACGCGTCGGCGAGTTCGTCGAGCGAGACATCCTCGGCCAGCCGCTCGCCAATGGCCGAACGCATTTCGGTGACGAGCGCACTGCCATGGTCATGGCTGCTCGCGCCGGAAAGCGGCTCGCCCTGCTCGATGCGGGTCAGGGTCGCAATGAGCAGAGCTGCCGCCAGATGGTCCTGCGCAGCCCTGGGCGCGGCGTCGCTATCGTCGGTGCAGCACAAACGAAGCAGCGTCCGCATCAACGGCGTCGCTG
This sequence comes from Alloboseaceae bacterium BT-24-1, assembly GCA_025846845.1. Lineage (GTDB taxonomy): Bacteria > Pseudomonadota > Alphaproteobacteria > Rhizobiales > Beijerinckiaceae > Allobosea. Next base: position 60,676 of record JAOYTL010000024.1, on the reverse strand, counting down.
CAAACATCGATGGTTTCTTGATACGGCGCTCGAAAGGACGCGACGGAGCAAACTGCGCAAGCGCCGCCTCGGTCAGATAGAGCGCCACATGATTGCTCGCGTGGCGCACCGCCTGCGACTCGTGCGCCAGCATTTTCGGGACCACGACGAAGCGGTCTTCGCTGAGCCAGGTCACAGACCGGCGCGTCTCATCCCTGAAGGCGATCGTGCCGCGGGCGGGCACCAGGATCATCGCGCAGTCGTGCCAATGCCACTGCGTGCGATAGTGCAGGCCTCCGCCGGTCACGACAGCGCGCTGCTCGCTCGCATCGAGAAGACGCGGCGGCGGCGCCGAATGCCGGATGTGCTCGAACGATCGAAGCATGCGGCCCGAACATTAGCACAAACAGAGGAACGCACTGGGACGATCAAGGCTCGATGGCCCGCTGGGTCGCATCATATGGCCCGTCGGGTCGCGCGGGACTTTGCTCGGAGCCGCAAACTCCAGTCATGACATCCGAGCCCAGCCCCACCCGGCGCTATGCCGAACAGGTCTTCACGGTCAACGTGTTCGGCAATGGATCCGGAGGCGGCAACCCGGCACCCATCGTCGTCGACGCCCGGCAGCTCGATGGCGAAGCGATGCGCGCAGTCGCCGCCCGGCACGGCCACGAAAGTGCCTTCGTCCTGCCCGGACGTGACGATTGCGACTACCAGTTCCGCTTCTTCGTGCCGAACCATGAAATGGAAATGTGCGGCCATGCCACGCTCGGCACGATTTGGCTGCTCGATCATCTGGGCGAACTGCCCAGGCCCACCGTTTCGATCGCGACGCTGTCGGGACCGGTTCAGGCCCGTGTCGATGACGGACAGGCGAGCGTGAGCCAGCCCAGAGGGCGAAGCACAAACCTAGACGACCCCAACGCCGTGCTCGACGTCCTCGGCCTGCGCCCCTCCGACCTCCTGGACTACCCGGTGGCCAACGCGGCGACGAGCCGCGTCAAGACGCTCGTGCCGCTGCGCTCTGTCGATATCCTGAACGGCCTTCGGCCCGATTTCGCCCGGGTCAAAGCCCTGTGCGATGCGATTGGTTCGACCGGGCTTTATCCGTTCGCACCGGTCGATCCGGACACGGGCATCTTTTCGGCCCGGCAGTTCCCGCGGTCATCCGGCTATCCGGAAGACGCGGCGACCGGCATCGCCGCCGCGGCGTTGGCCTGGAGTGCGTGGGACCTCGGCCTGACATCGAAGCCTCGCGTTGTCATCCGGCAGGGCGAGGCCATGGGACGGCCATCGCAGATCACGGTGGAACGCGAGGACGAACGCTGCTGGCTGTCCGGCCAGGCCGAACTCATCGGGGAGACACCGCTATGAACCGCCGCCTGTTCCTCGCCAGCGTCGCCGCCATGGCAGCTGGACAAAGCTTCGCGCAACAAGGCGCAACCTCCTGGCCGACACGGCCGATCCGCTTCATCGTGCCCTACGCGGCCGGCGGCCCGACCGATGTCGCGGCTCGAATCCTCGCCGAGACACTCTCCCAACGCCTGTCTCAGCACGTCGTCGTCGAGAACATCACCGGAGCGGGCACCGTCGTCGGCACGGCGCGAGCAGCGGCCGCGAATGATGGCCACAGCGTCCTGATCGCAACCGTCGCCCATGCCGTGAACGCGGTGCTCTACGCCAACCTGACGTTTGATCCGGTGAAGGATTTCCGTGGCGTGGCGCTGATGGGAACCGTCCCGCAGATCGTGCTGGTCAGGAAGAATTTCGCCGGGAATTCGCCCACCGATCTGCTGGCGGCGGCGCGGGCCAAGCCGGGCGGCCTGACTTATGGCTCGGCCGGTATCGGCTCGGCCCAGCATCTGGCCGCCGAGCTGCTCGCGAAGCTGGCGAAGATCAACCTCGTCCATGTTCCCTATCGCGGCAGCGGGCCGGCCGTCACCGATCTGATCGGTGGCCAGCTCGACCTCGTGATCGACAGTGCCGCAACAGCCCTGACGCAAGTCAAAGGCGGCGCCTTGCGCGCGCTGGCGGTGACCACGAAGGACCGGCTCCCGGCCTTGCCCGAGTTGCCGACCGTGGCCGAAACCCTGCCGGGTTACGAGGCCTACACCTGGAATGCGGTTCTTGCGCCCGCCGGCACTGCGCCCGAGATCGTTGGCGCAATGAACCGGATCACGAATGCCGCACTGGCCGACCCGGCTCTGGTACGCCGGTTCGAGGAGCTCGGCATCGTGGGCGCCAAGAACTCGACACCCGAGGCGACGGATGCTTTCGTCGCCGCCGAAATGGCAAAGTGGCAGCCGCTTCTGCGCAGCGCCGGAATTGCGCCGAACTGAGCAGCTGCCGAACATCGCCCGCGGTCAATAAAACGAGGACGTGGATGGTCGGGACAAGCCCCCGACCATGACGGAGCAGGTTCACACCTCCCGCAGCGCGATGCCGAACTCGCCCAGCCGCCGCACCAGATGGCCGGTCTCGACCAGCGTCTCCGGCAAGTGCAGGCCGCCCGTTGGACGCGCCTTGCCGGCCAGCCCGAACAGGCCCTCGATCACCACGGCGATGCCCTTGGCGCTCAGCGCGGCATAGCCGTCGGGATCGACCAATTCCCAGCGGAATCGGCCTTCACTCCCATCCTTGCGCTTGCCGGTGATCTCGATGATCACCTCATGCGAGGGCCCCTCGCCGCGCAGCGTGCTGGCCGTCTGCGCCTCGGCGAAGTCGACGCGCACGCTTTTCGCCTCGCTCACCGACAGGCTGAAGACGTCGACCAGACCAACGGTCGCGCCCTGATGCATGCGCCCGTCGACGCCGGTAAAGCTGCGCTCGGTTTGCGGCGCCCCGATCCAACGCCACAATCCTTCGGACTTGACCAGCGGCGCCGGGCCGATCGCGCCGATGCGGTCCATGTCCTTCTGCGAGGCAAGGCCGAGTGGATCGGCCGGATCGAAGACGAGCCCGACCTCGATCGCATCGACGCGCGCGAAATCACCGGCGGCATGCAGCGCGGCAAGCGCCGGCACCGCGCCCATGCTGTGGCCAAGCAGAACGACCGGCGCCGCCTTGGGCCGGCGGATGAAGCCGGCGATCGCAGGGCCGACCTCGAAGACGCCATCCGACAGCGCGACATAGGCCGCGCCCTGCGCTGCGGCCCAACTCTGCGTGCGCAGCGACAGATCGCGCACCGCAATCAGCACGACCGCCGGCTTCAGGTCGGCCGGCAGGCCGAGATCGTCGCGCTCGAGATCGAGCGGTGCGGTGCTGGCATGGCCGAGTTCCACGGCCAGCGCCTGCGCCTTGGCCACGTCGCGGCCGGCGATCACCAGCGGCAGCTCGGGATGGAGCTGGCGCAAGGCGCGCGCCGTACGCGAGCCGACGCTGCCATAGCCGCCCAGGATGAGGACCGGACCGAAAGCGGGGTCAGCCATTGGTCCTGGCCTCCGTGAAGACCGCGCCGAACTCCTTCATCCGGGCGACATAGTAGGCAGGGTCGATAATGCTGTCGGGAAAGTAGAGTCCTGGCTTCAGGGCCTCGCCACCGGCGAGCCCGAGCGCGCGTTCGGTCGCGAGGGCAACACCGAGCGCCGTCAGCGGCGCCTGTCCCTGCGGATGGACGACCTCGTAGCTGCGCGTGGCGCGCTCGCCCGAGTGCAGCAATCCTTCGATGGTGATCACACTCTCGGTCGAGAACGGCTCGCCGGCCCGGCGGCTGGCCGAGACATCGAAGGCAAGGTCGAAGCGGATATTCTTCGCGTCGGTCGCGGTCGCGAGGCTGAGCACGTCAAGCGGCCCGTAGGCGGCCGCCGGAAGCTCGACGCCGTCGACGCTGCGATAGCGCGCCTTGGCCTCCTCGCCCGCGATCCAGACGAAGCGGCCGTCCTTCAGCGTCAAGGTCGCCGAGCCCGACTGCGTGATGCGCTCATAATCGGCCAGCGCCGCCTGCCCGCCCATGTCCTGCTCATCGAGCAGCACGCCGACATGAATCCTGTCGATCGAACGGAATGCCTTGGCGTAGTCCAGCGTCGGGAACAGTGCCGCGCCGGCGAGCCATTGGCTGGCGAGCACGACCGGCGCCGCCTCAGGCGCATTGATGAAGTGGGCAGCCTCGATGCCGATCTCGAAGGCGCCGCTGGAGACGCTGAGATGCGGGATGCCGTGACGCTGGGCGAAGCGAAGCGCATGGCTCCAATCGTCCTTGACGAAGACGATGACGGCGCTGAAGCGCGCATCGCTGGGTAGCCCGAGATCGGGCCTGGAGAGGTCGGCGGCAAGCGCCTGCGCACCGAGCTTGTCGGCGACCGCCTGCGCCTTGGCGAGATCGCGACCGGCGATCGTCACCGGCAGGCCGGGGTGCAGGCGGCGGATCGCTGCGGCAGCCTGTGCGCCAACGACGCCGGAACCGCCGATGATGAGGACGGGATGTTGTATGCTGGGCATCTGATGGTCTCCTCGACGGGGCCGGCCATGGGAGGGCTGGCATTCCTACTAATAGTAAGTTACTTTAAGTAGGAATTTGTTTTCCCTTTTGTCAAGCGGCCTTCGCCGGGAAACTTGAATCGCCATGCCACCGACCTTCGCTGCCGCATCAGCCCGCAAACTGCCGAAGCAGGAACGCCGCGAGCAGTTGCTCGATTGCGCGCAGGTGATGGTGCGTGAAGAGGGCACCGAGGCCCTGACGCTGGCGCGCGTCGCCGAGCGCGCCGGCGTCACCAAGCCGGTCGCCTATGATCATTTCGGCACCCGCGAGGTGCTGATGATCGAGCTCTTCCGGCGCATCGACGACAAGCAGACCGCACTGCTCGTCGATACGCTGAAGACGACGGACGGACGGCTGGGTGCGATCGCCGCGACGATCGCCGCGGCCTATATGAGCTGCGCCCTGGAGGTCGGGACAGAGTGGTACGCGCTCTCGGCTGCGCTGAAGGGCAGCGAGACCATGGAAGCCGTGCAGCGCGAGCTGGTCGCCCGCTATGTCGGGATCTGGCGCGCTGCCTTCGCGCCACACGCGGCCCAGCTGCCGGCGGACGAGCTGAGCCTGCGCTGCACCGCCATCCTCGGCGCGGCCGAGGCGATCTCGCTCGAATTATTGCGCGGCCATATCGACGAAGGACGGGCCGCGGCGACGCTGGCGACGCTGGTCACGGCGACGATCCGCGCGCCGATCGCGACGGCGGCGAGCTGACCCTGCCCAAGAAACAGGCAAGCCTAGCCAAAGTGCTTGGCAACAGACCTCTTTCCGAAGGCGAGCGAATGCGCATAGGCTACCCGAAATAGGGGAAGACGCCTGCATGGTCGCATTCGATGAGATGACGGGTGGAGAAGGCGGCTTGCGGGCGGCCTATGGCGAGCTGGACCGCTGGCTGAAGGAGGCGCCGCCCGAGATGCTGGCGTTGCGGCGCTCGCAGGCCGAGCTGTTCTTCCGCCGCATCGGCATCACTTTCGCCGTCTATGGCGACGAGGAATCGACCGAGCGCCTGATCCCCTTCGACATCATCCCGCGGGTGCTGACCAAGCCGGAATGGACCAAGCTGGAAGCGGGCCTGCGCCAGCGCGTCACCGCGCTCAACATGTTCCTCGCCGACGTCTACGGCCCGAAGGAATGCCTCAAGGCCGGCATCATCCCGCCCGACCTGGTCTATCGCAACGCCTGCTACCAGATGCAGATGGTCGATTTCCAGGTGCCGCACGGCATCTACTGCCATATCGCGGGCATCGACATCGTGCGCGTCGACGCCGATACCTTCTACGTGCTCGAGGACAATGCCCGCACGCCCTCCGGCGTCTCCTATATGATGGAGAACCGCGAGGTGATGCTGCGGCTCTTCCCGGAGCTCTTCGCCACCCATCGCGTCGCGCCGGTCGACAACTATCCCGACCAGTTGCTGGCGACACTGCGCTCGGTCGCGCCGCGCACCGCCTCCTCCGATCCGACGATCTGCCTGCTGACGCCCGGCCAGTACAATTCGGCCTTCTACGAGCACTCGTTCCTCGCCGACAAGCTCGGCGTCGAGCTGGTCGAGGGCTCGGACCTCTTGGTCAAGGACGACGTCGTCTATATGCGCACGACGCAAGGTCCCAAGCGCGTCGACGTGATCTACCGGCGCATCGACGACGATTTCATCGACCCGCTGGTCTTCCGCAGCGATTCCGTGCTCGGCGTGCCCGGCATCATCGGCGCCTACAAGGCCGGCAATGTCACGCTGGCCAATGCGGTCGGCACCGGCGTCTCCGACGACAAGGCGGTCTACAGCTACATGCCGGAGATCGTGAAGTTCTTCACCGGCGAGGAGCCGATCCTGAAGAACGTGCCGACCTATCGCTGCCGCGAACGCGAGGCCAATGCCTATGTGCTCGACAATCTCGAAAAGCTCGTGGTCAAGGAGGTCAACGGCTCTGGCGGCTACGGCATGCTGGTCGGCCCGCATGCCAGCAAGCAGCAGATCGAGACCTTCCGCAAGAAGCTGAAGGCGCAGCCCGAGGGCTTCATCGCCCAGCCGACGCTGGCGCTCTCGACCTGCCCGACCTTCGTCGCCTCGGGCGTGGCGCCGCGCCATGTCGATCTGCGCCCCTATGTGCTTTCAGGCGCCAACGGCATCTCCTGTGTGCCCGGCGGGCTGACCCGCGTCGCGCTCAAGGAAGGCTCGCTGGTGGTCAATTCCAGCCAGGGCGGCGGCACCAAGGACACCTGGGTTCTCGATGCATGAGCGAGCGGGAGCGCCTTCGATCCAGCCCCTTGCGCAACCCGAGCGCCCGCGCGAACCGCTTCATGCCAGAAGACCGGACCTGATCATGCTTTCCCGTACAGCCGACAGTCTCTACTGGGTCTCGCGCTATGTGGAGCGGGCCGAGTATCTCGCCCGCATCCTCGACGCCACCACGCGCCTGACCAATTTGCCCTCCGCCTATGGCGGGGCCGGCACCGAATGGCAGAGCGCCGTCGCCACCGCCGGCTGCGAGGAGACCTTCGCCAAGGCCTATGGCGAGGCGAACGAGCGCAATGTCTGCGATTTCCTCAGCTTCAATCCGGACAATCCCACCTCGATCCGCAACTGCTTCGCGCTCGCCCGTTCCAACGCCCGCGCAGTCCGCACCGCGCTGACTTCTGAGATGTGGGACGCGCTCAACGGCGCCTGGCTCGAACTGCAGCGCTTCGAACGCAAGCGCATGGATCGCGAGGAGTTCGCCCGTTTTCTCGACTGGGTGAAGAACGTCTCGCTGACCTTCGACGGCTCGGCCTACCGCACCATGCTGCGCGACGATGGCTACTGGTTCTCGCGGCTCGGCGTGAATGTCGAGCGGGCCGACAACACCGCCCGCATCCTCGACGTGAAGTACCATGTCCTGCTGCCGGAGACCGAACAGGTCGGCGGCTCGCTCGACTATTTCCAGTGGACCACGATGCTGCGCGAGGTCTCGGCGCTGACCGCCTATCACTGGGTCTATCGCCAGGCCGTGAAGCCGGTGCTGATCGCCGACCTGCTGATCCTCAACCGGCGCATGCCGCGCTCGCTGGCCAGCTGCTACGAGAACATCTCGCGCTTCCTCGACCAGATCGGCGACGCCTACAACCGGCACGGACCGGCGCAGCGCCAGGCCCGCAAGACCCTGACCAATCTCGCCAACACGCCGATCGAGGCCGTGCTCCAGCGCGGTCTGCACGAGTTCATCGAGGACTTCATCACCGAGAACAACCGTCTCGGACACGTCATCGTCGAGCAATATCTGTAATAAGGGCTTCCCTTCCGCTCCTGAATTTGGATTGCTTGCCGCATGCGGATCCGGATCTCCCACAGCATCGCCTATTCCTATGCCGAACCGGTGCGCCAGCTTCGGCAGGTGCTGCGGCTGACGCCGCGCGACCATGATGGCCAGCACGTCATGTCGTGGCGCGTCGCGCCCAGTATCGACGGGCGGCTGCATGCCGGGCAGGATCCGTTCGGCAACATCGTTCATGACTTCACCGCCGAGGGGTCGATCGAGAATTATACGATCGAGATCAACGGACTGGTCGAGACCGTCGATCTCGCCGGCGTCGTCAGGGGCGTGACCGAGAAGGCTCCGCCCGACGTCTTCATGCGCGACACACGGCTGACACAGGCGAACGAGCCACTGCGCGCGCTCGCCGACAAGGCCGCCGGCCGGGACGGCAGCGACCTGAGCAAGCTGCATGCGCTGCTGGAGACGATCCACACCGAGATTCGCTGCGTGCCGACGGCCGACCATCTCGGCATCGGCGCCGCGGCCTGCGCAGAGGCCGGCGAAGGCATCCCGCAGGACGTCGCCCACGTCTTCATGACCTGCGCCCGCCTTTTGGGTGCTCCCGCGCGCTATGTCTCCGGCTATGTTGCTGCATCGGACACCCTGCCCCACACCGACGGCGCCCATGCCTGGGCCGAGGTCTATTTGCCCGATTACGGCTGGATCGGCTTCGACAGCGCCAACGGCCTCTGCCCGATCGACACCCATGTCCGCGTCGCGACCGGGCTCGACTATGCCGATGCCGCCCCGGTCCGCGGCGCCCGCACCGGCGGCCAGGGCGAGAGCCTCCTGGTCGAAGTCAGTGCCCAGGCCGCCACGCCGCGCTTCCAAGGGCAGTAAGCCGACGGCAATCGCGCGAAGCGATTGGCAGATTTATTGCGGGCTCACCCCTCTCCCAGCCGCTCATGCCGAACGTCTCCGACATGAGCACCAGGAGCCGAAAGTTGGGAATACTCGACGTCCGGCTCCTGCCTACCCGACCGGTCGGCCAGTCCCTCGCAAACCGTAAGCTTCGAGAAGGGCAGAGTCGACCTTGGCAAGTCGACGCTCATCGCAATGGCCGCAACCGTTCCGGCGGCAGCGGCAGCCCCTATGGCTGCGAGTGAGACACCGGCTGCGGCCGGAAGTGGGACGCTCGGCAGTGCGATGACGGCCATCCCCAACGGAAGGCCGCTTACAGCCATCCATTGGTAGACGTTCAGGCTTCCCATGCTCGGCGTTTGGGGCTCGCCTCGGAACTCTTCCTCTACGAAACGCGCGAGCGAGCTGAGCACCAGATAGATGCAGACGATAAGCGCCGCCGGAGCTTGGACAGACCAGAGTCTGAGCAGGACTGCGAAGATGGCTGCGTTCGCGAGCGCCGAGTAGAGGGGAGTCGGGTGGATGGCGACACAAGCCAGCCCGGCAAGCTGGGTCACGCGGGACTGCGGATGAACGACGCGGATGCCTGGAACTCCGGTCACCGGCCGACCGTGGCAGCAGCCCTGGACGAGGCACCTCGCTCGGCCGAGGCCCTGCGCGAGCGGCGCCCCGGTCGCGAACGCGGCGGCGAGGGTTCCACCTCTTGCCGGGTCGAGGAACCAGAGCACGCAGAGGCATCCGCCAGCCCCCAGCAGGAAACCGAAATAGCCGAACGGACGCGACAGCCTCGTCCCGCCTTCCAGCCAGTACCCCCAAGCGCCTGCTGCGACGACGCCAACGAGGAAGACCGCCAACGCACGCGGCGCTTCGCCCGGCCCGGCGAGGAGAACGACCGTGAGGATAGCCGCAAACGCCGCAACCCAGCTCCAGACGGCATGGCTCAAGACGCGTACCGGACCGATTTCGACCAATGTCAGCGAGTTCGACAGGCGCTCGCTCGCGCGCACTAAAGCCGCCCAGATCTGAGCATGTTTCCAGGCGGCCACCGCCAGAACATATCCACCGACGACATCCACCAGAGCATGTGCCCCGGTAGCAAGGCATGAGAAGGCCACCGCCAGAGTCGCCGCAGCCCAAATGGGCCGCCATTTCGGCCAGCGATGCGCCAGGCAGGCGGTGGAAAGAGCCGTCCATGCAACATGGAACGACGGGAATGCGAGCCATGGCGCATCGATAGTCTGGTTCAGGTCCATCAACCAGCCGGTAGTGCCCTCATAGGAATTCGGCGGGAAAGCGTGCAAGCCCGGCAGAAGGAGCATGATGGCGAAGCCGACAACATTGATTACCCAAGCCGACGCGAAGAAGCGCCTCAGCTCGGCACCGGTTACCAGAGCGATGGGACCAGCCAAGGCGTAGAGATAGGCGAGCGAGTAGACCCACACGGCCACGGCGGATCGGGGCAGATGGCCATCGAGGACCGTATCCAGCGAGGCTGCCCCGGATGGAACCGGCATCGTCGCCAAGAGTGTGTATGCGACGGACCAAGCACCTAGTGTTGCAACGCAAATCCATATGCGCTTGGCCAAGGTGACCCGCCCGCCCCCCTCGGCCGGCAAGCCGAGCATCGGCGGACGGGGACGTTGCCCAAATCGGGCTCGCAGCGCCGGCCCCTCCCATCCGGCGACGAGGGCCGCCGCGGCCAGGCCCGCGAGCGGTGCAGCGAACCAGAAACCTCCACGCGATTCTGCAAGGACCGACACGCCGAGCACGCAAAGGACGAACCCCACATAGATCGGGTGCGCCATCCAGCGGTAGATTGCCCCTGTAACGAGTCGCTTCGTCGGATAGGCGTTCATGGGAAGGCCCTCGCCATGCCGCACGAGCACGAGCATTGCCGAGGCCATGAGGGCCGCCCCAGGCAGACAAAGGCAAATCCAAACCCAGCGTGGAAATGGGATTGGCCACGTTACGAAACCCAACGCGTCGAGTCTGGCGGCAAAGAGCGCCAGGGCGCCAGGCCATGCAATTGTAAACAACGCCCCATAAAGGGTCTTACCGAGGACCGGGTTCATCGCGACCAGCAGACCTCCTCAAACAGCACCTGGCCTTCTTCCGGAGCACGACCTTCCCGGCGTAGCAGGCCGCGTCCCGCATATTTCCGTTCATGACCGGACAGGAAGGCGTGCGGCATGATGCGGCTGGGCCATGGCATGTTGCGGAGCAAGCCATCGCCGAGCGCGCACTCAACGAAAGGCCGGGCGGTCTCCATCACCAATTCCACGTCGTCGACGACGACGCGTTCGAGCGAGGCCTCGTGAAGACAAGCTGGACGGCCGTCCAGTAGCGAGGCCGCCACGGGGTCCATGCCCACCCACTCGACCCAGGCTAGCGACGACGTGCGGCCACAGAAGCGGCCCCATCGCAGGGTTTCAATCCCCAGGCGCCACGGGGCGACCCGCAGAACAAGCCGCTCGGCATACCCGATCTGTCCAGGGGGGAGTCCGGGCCCGGACACTCTGCCTGCCGGGACGACTACGTCCCAAGTCACGGCGCCACGATTGATCGCGCCCAGCGTCATAGCGCGGGGCGCCGCCGCTTCCCACACGACCACTCCATCATCCACCGGCCACCTCAGTGTGCCGTCAACCAATATCGGAAGAGGCTCTCTGCCGGAACGAAAGCGTCCGCGCGCTGGTCGGTTAGGCGCATAACCTCCATCGAATGACACCGCAAAGGGGCCAAGAGAGAGCGATGCGCTGTACAGAACATGGGGGCCTTCCGGAGATATCCAGTCGCCGTACCACTTCTCTAGCAGCAATGTCCGCTCCGCCTCCCAGGGAATGCGCCCAGTCTATGTGATTCGTATCCGAAGCGATTCTTCCATAAAACACACGCCGGAATGCTGCGGTGGTTATGATCGCGGCAAGCCGGGATCGCATTGTCGCTGTCATGGCGTCCTGATACCAGCCTCGCACGCCGTACCGGCGAGCTGCGGAGACAAGTCGTGACCTATTGCGCCGGCATCCTCGTCCAGGACGGGCTCGTGATGATCGCCGACACCCGCACCAATGCCGGGCTTGACGACATCTCGACCTTCCGCAAGCTGCACGTCTTCTCCTGGCCGGGCGAGCGGACGATGGCGCTCGCCACCGCCGGCAACCTCTCCGTCACCCAATCGGTCGTCAGCCTGCTGCACGAGGGCGTGCCTCACCCGGAGACCGGCGAGCCGGAGACCCTGCAGAACGTCTCCTCGATGTTCCGCGCCGCGCAGCTCGTCGGCCGGGCGGTCCGTCTCGTGCGCGAGACCGATGGCGAGGCGCTGCGTGATGCCGGCGTCAAGTTCGACATGTCGTTTCTGTTCGGCGGCCAGATCCAGGGCCAGCCGATGCGGCTCTTCATGGTCTATTCGGCCGGCAACTTCATCGAATGCGGCATCGACGCGCCATTCCTGCAGATCGGCGAGCACAAATACGGCAAGCCGATCCTCGATCGTGCCGTCACCTTCAAGAGCCATCTCTACGACGCGCTCAAGGTCGGGCTGATCTCAATGGACTCGACCATGCGCTCCAATCTCGGCGTCGGCCTGCCGATCGATCTGATCGTGCTCCGGCGCGACGCGGCTGCGCCCGAGCTCAACCGCAGGATCGAAGCCGGCGAACCCTACTTCCACGATCTGCGCGAACGCTGGTCGGCAGCGCTCCGCGCCGCCCATATGGCGATTCCGCGTCCGCCCTATGAGCCTGCCGGCGAGTAGCACCGACGAGTTGGTGCAGGCCGAAAGAAATGCAACTTCGCTGATTTCTCGGCGTCGTCGGAAACCGGATAGCAAGATTCCCCTGTCAAGGTCCGCCGCTAGCGTGCCGCCACAGGTCAGGGCCTTTGCCGACTCTCGTTAAGATGACGAACATCGAATCGTCGGCGCGCATGCTGACCCGCACGCTGGCGACGCTGGCCTGTGCGTTCGCTCTCGTGCTGGCGGCCGTTCTCGGCGTGATGTTCGCAATGGTCAGCAACGCCAACCAGATCGAGACGGCCCGGCAACGCGACCGCGTCGAGGCCGCACTCGCAACACAGGTGCATCTGCGCCGCCTGCGCTTCGAGAATCTGCAAGCCGCCGGCGTATTGCAGCCGATCCTCAACAGCATGCTGCCGAACGCCACCCTGCAATGGGCCTTTGCCCAGCTGAGCAATCGTTTCCTCGACTTCGACGGCACTTATCTGGTCACCGCCTCGGGCCGTGTACTGGCGGGTGTCGAGCAGCGGGAGACCGGGACGCAGGCCGGCTACGATGCCTTGTTGAGGCTGAGGCCCGATCTGCCCGGCGGCACCGTGCCGGCAGGATCGCTCGGTATCGGAACCGGCCCGGTGAGAGCCCTGTTGGTGCATGAGGGAACCAGCACATTCGGGGTCATCGCCGCCGATCTGCGTACGCCTGAACAGATCGCCCGCCAGGAAGGCGGCCCCCAGACAGCCGCGTTCATCGTCGGTTATCGCAAGGTCGTCCAGGCTCAGCTCGATGAGCTCGGCACGCGCTATCGTGTCCCCGGACTGGAGATCGTGACCGAGCGGCCGGCCGATCCATTGCGGCGGCGCGACATCTCCTCCCCCGACGGTGCGGTGCGCGCCTGGCTGAGCTGGACGCCGGAGCGCCCCGGGGACGCGATGATCGGCCAATTCGCCTGGGCGCTGGGCGCGGTCGGCATCCTTTTCGTCGCGCTGTTCGCCTATGTCCTGCATCGCCTGCGCATTGCCGCCCAGCAGATCGCATCGCGCGAGAGCCAGATCCAGCGCCTCGCCGGTCAGGACGAGCTTTCCGGCCTGCCCAACCGCCGGACCTTCGATCTCCGGCTCGATCAGGAACTCGCCCAGCTCGGCCGGACCAAGAGCGCGCTCGCGGTGCTGATGCTCGACCTCGACCGCTTCAAGGCGGTGAACGACACCTACGGCCACAATGCCGGCGACGAACTGATCCGTCAGGTCGCCAACCGCCTGACCACGATCTTGCGTGTCGGCGACACTGTCGCCCGCCTCGGTGGCGACGAGTTCGGCATCATCCAGACACATATGGCCGCGCCGAACGCCAGCGCCACGCTGGGTCAGCGCATTCTCGATGCGCTGACCACCCCCTTCGAGATCGGCGGCGTCGCCGTCACCATCGGCTGTTCGATCGGCATCGCCCACGCACCGCAGGACGGAGCCGACCGCAGCGTGCTGTTACGCCTCGCCGACACCGCGCTTTACCAGGCGAAGAACGAAGGCCGGAACCGTTATTCTTTCTTCGAACCGCAGATGAACCGGGCGCTGCAGCTCAAGCGGATGGTCGAGGAGGATCTGCGCAACGCGATCGCTCGCGACCAGTTGCTGCTGCACTATCAGCCGCAGGTCTCGATCGACGGCACAAGCATCATCGGCGTCGAGGCGCTGGTGCGCTGGCCACATCCCGAGCATGGATTGATACCGCCATCCGAATTCATCGGCATCGCCGAGGAACGCGGACTGATCGTTCCGCTCAGCGAATGGGTGCTGCGCCGCGCCTGCGAGCAGGCTCGGCAATGGTCCGGGATCAAGCTTGCGGTCAACGTCTCGCCGATCCAGTTCCGTCACAAGGATTTCGTCGCCAGCGTGATCCGCATCCTCGATGAAACCGGCTTCGACCCCGACCGGCTCGAGCTCGAACTGACAGAGGGCGTCGTGGTCGAGGATGCCGATGCGGCGGAAGCCGCGATGATGGACCTGCGCGCCCACGGCGTCAGCCTGGCGCTGGATGATTTCGGCACCGGCTATTCGAGCCTGATCTATCTGCGCCGCTTTGCCTTCGACAAGATCAAGATCGACCGGTCCTTCCTCGAATACATGGAAGCGACGGGCGAATCCGCGATCCTCGTCCATTCCGTCGTCCATCTCGGCCGGGCGCTCGGCCTGCGCGTCTGCGCGGAAGGCGTCGAGACCGCCGAGCAGCACCGCTTCCTGCAAGCGATCGGCTGCCACGAGCTGCAAGGCTTCCTGTTCTCGAAGGCCGTTCCACCCGAAGAGATCGACCGGCTGCTGACACTCGACCAGCCATTCGAAGAGGCGCTCGCCGCCTGACCGACGGGGTTCAGAAGAAGCTCGCCAGCCAGCTCACCAGCGCATAGGCGAAGCCCGCCGACAGGGCGAGGCCGATCGCGCCGACCACCGCGCCGACGATGATCAGGACACCGTCGCGCTCGACCAGGCCGAGCCCGACCAGGCAGACCGCGAGCCCGAGCGGAATCTGGCCGATGAACGGCGCCGCGACGATCAGTCCGAGCGCCAGGATCAGCAGCACAGCGCCGAGCACCGGCAGTGCAAACGGGCCTCCGAGCATGGTCAGTCGCGACTTCGAGAAGCGCTCGAGCCGGACCAGCGGCGGCAGGGCACGCTGAACGGCACGGGCGAGATCGGCCTGGGCGATGCTGCGGTTGAGCAGCCGCTGCGGCAGCCAGGGCGTGGCGCGGGCCATCAGCATCTGTGCGGCGACGAAAGCGAGGACCAGGCCGCAGACCAGCGGGATCGGCGGCGGCATCGGCAGGCAATTCGGCAGGCCGAGCAGCACCACCAGCAAGGCATAGGCCCGATCTCGCAACGCTGCGACGATGTCGCGGACAGCAATGCGCGGGCCCGGCAGATGGGCGAGCGCGAGCAGCAGTCCGGAAGTGCGCAAGGGGGAGGACAAGAGGCTCGCCGGGCGATGAGCAGGGCCTGCGGCCTAGCATGTCCGGCGCCGGCCCAACAACCCCGTCGCAGCGCATGGCAGTCAGTGCAACGTCAGCACCCCGTTCACATTCACGATCTCGGCTGGGCGGATCAGCCTCGCATGCGCCACCGTGATCGAATGCAGCGGACCGTCGAGCTCGCGCCGCCAGAAATCGAGGAATTTGTGCAGCTCCGGGAAGCGCGGAGCCAGGTCGTATTCCTGCCAGACATAACTCTGCAGGAAGTCGGGGTGATCCGGCATCCTGTAGAGGATGTTGGCGGTCGTCAGCCCGTAGCCTGCCAGCTGGCGGATGAAATCCTGCGAGACCATGACCGATGCGCTCCTTTGACGAGAGAACAATGAGCCGGCTGTCGTCAGGGTGAGGCGCGATGGTTAACAAATACTTGCAGGAATTCCGCCACCTGCCACACTCATGACGTGCATGGGTGCCGTCCGACGATAGGGACGGAAGGGGCGTAGGCGTGGCGTGGGGGGTCGCGAGCCGATCAGGCATGTTCGCGCGCGGCATCGGCGCGACACTGATGCTCGCTCCGTCAACGTCGCTGGCCGACCCCGCTCTCTTCGAACGCACGCCGCTCTCACTGGTCATCTTCGGTTCGCTCGAGGCCGATGCGCGCAAGACCCATGGCTCCATAGGGCTCAAACGGGCATTCGGCGCCTTTGGCGGACTAGATGCCAGCGGCTTCCGCATCGAGGCGAAATGGGGGATGAGTGTCGAGCCGGCCTATCGCAAGCCGACCGAGGGCCGCCTCTACAGGACCGAATTCCACACCTTGTTGGGCTATGAATGGCGCATCGGCGACAGCTTTCTGGCTCTCTCGGCTGGCCCGGCTGTCGAGGTGGCTTACCGCGAGACGCGCCGATATCTCAGCTTTGAATATCGCCGGGCGCTGCGCCTCCAGGCCGATTTCTGGTCAAGGACGACGGAAAACTCGGTTCTGCAAGCGAATGCCTACGCGATCCTGACCGAGGGCGGCCGTTATTGGGGCCGTCTGGCTCCGGGATGGCGGCTGGTCGGCGACCTCTATCTCGGACCCGAGTTCGAAGGCTATCGTGAGCGCGATTATCACAAGGTGCGCCTCGGAGTGCACCTGACCGGCTTGCGGCTGTTCAGGTTGGACTGGCGCCTGGCCGCAGGCTTCCAGAAAACGCGAGACGAGAAGTCCGGCGCCTATGTCACCCTGGGGCTTCACTGGAAGCGTTGACGCAAAAGGTCAGGGAGGGGCAACCATGCAGGACAATACATCGACCCAGCAGCCGTCGAACGCATCGGCTCCTTCCGCCGCTCCCGACACGCCACCCTTGCGCCGCCATCTGATCTTCCTCGACGGCACCTGGAACAGCGACGATCGCGAGGGTGAGCAGACCCATATCGTGCGCCTGCGCAACCTCGCCATGCCGAAGGTCAAGGTCGATGGCACCACCGGAAAGTCCGAGAAGACCATCTGCCTCCAGTCGATCTATTACGATTCCGGCGTCGGCACCGGCCTCTCCAGGCTCGACCGCTTCATCGGCGGGGCGCTCGGCGCCGGCCTCTCGATCAATGTCCGCCAGGCCTATCGCTATCTCAGCGCCGCCTATCACCCCGGCGATGAGATCTGCGTGTTCGGTTTCTCCCGCGGCGCCTACACGGCACGCAGCCTGGTCGGCTATATCGCGGCCTCCGGCCTGCTCAGACGCGAGCACTGCACGGAGGCCAACGAGAGCGCGGCCTGGGCCTATTACCGCATCCCGCCCAAGCAACGCTTCCCCGGTAGCGCCGCCGCCCGCGACAGGCTGGTACACGAGAATGTCCGGGTCCGCGCCATGGGCGTCTTCGACACCGTCGGCTCGCTCGGCATTCCCTCGACCTGGGCCCGCGTGATCAATCGCCTCTTCCTGCAGTTCCACGATACCGAGGTCAGCCGCATCGTCGACTACGCCTTCCATGCGCTCGCCATCGACGAAAAACGGGAGCCCTTCCAAGCGGCGGTCTGGCAGCGTCCGCGCCATGAGGAGTTCCAGCGGATCGAGCAGGTCTGGTTCCCCGGCGTCCACAGCGATATCGGCGGCGGTTATTCCGATCACCGGCTCGGCGACATCGTGCTGAACTGGATGATCGAGCGGCTGACGCGCGGTCCAGGCACCGAAGCCGAGCCGCACGTCCACTTCTACGGCAGGTCCCAGGGTTCGACACCATCGGCGTCCAGGCGCAAGCCGACCCGTGTCACAGTCTCTTCAGCCTCCGGAGCCTCGGCTCGCCGGCTCGGACCAATCGAGCCCGATGAGGCGGCACAAGCGCCCGGCGTCCCCGACGACAATCTCGCGCCGCAGAACGAGTCGCGGACGAGGCTATATCGTCTGCTCTATCCGTGGCCGCTGCTGCGGCTGATCGGCCAGACCTGGCCGCGTGGCGACCGCGCCGCGATCCGGCGCCGTTTCGCGGTCAACGAGTTCCAACCTTTCCAGGACCCGATCGGCGAGATGGTCCACTGGTGCGCGCTGGTGCGGCTCGGCCGCAGCGTCGAGATCGCCGAGACGGCCTCCGCCAAGGCCAAACCCTTGGTCTACGCGCCGCCGAACCTGGTCGCCGTGCTGCCCAACATCCTGATGACCTATGTCCGCGACGGCGACGAGCTTTCCGGCTCGCAACAGGATGCCCTTAACGGGATGAAGCGCCTGGCGACCGACATCCGCCGGAAGGCCGCCGCCGACCGCGATATCCACGAGGTCCGCATCGTCCGGCATCTGCCGGACCCGGATAATCCGGAGCTGCTTCGCGTCCGGGAACTCGACCCGGAGATCGCCGAGGACTGCGTCACCGTGCTCGGGCAATTGCTGCGGCTGTGGCGCGCCGGTCTGCTGAGCGCAGCCTGAAACGCTCAGCCGCGGGGCCCCTGCCCCGTCAGCGCCCGAAGCGCTTCGGGCGTGTCGATGTCGAGCGCGATGGCGGGATCGTCGAGCGCGATCTCTTCGACCGCATCGCCGGCTGCGTCGAGCAGGCGGCGCGCGCCCTGATCCCCGCCGAGCTTGGCGACCTCGGGAAAGATGCCCCGCGACAGCAGCACCGGGTTGCCGCGCTGGCCGAGCAGCGTCGGCGCGACCGCGAGTGCATCGGGCCGGTCGGCGAAGGCCTGCGCCAGCCGGTCGATCACGCCGGCGGTGACGTTCGGCATGTCGCCGAGCGAGACGACGACGCCGGGGATGCCCGCCGGCAGCGCCGCGAGCCCGGCCTTGAGCGAGCCCGACAGCCCCTCGGCGAAGGCAGGATTGTGCACGATGGCGACGTCGAGCCCCGCAAGCGCGGCGCGGACCTCGTCCTGCTGATGGCCGGTGACGACGATCACCGGCGCGGCGCGCGAAGCGAGCTGCGCTTCCACGGCATGGCGCACCAGCGGCTTGCCGCGCACCGCCTGAAGCAGCTTGTTGCCGGCGCCCATCCGGGTCGAGCGCCCGGCAGCCAGCACGATGCCTGCAACGGGCGCCGCTTCCGCGCGGCCGGGCGCACGCGGCTGCGGCCGCGAGACGATCTCCATCAGCAGCCCGCCGACGCCCATTTTCTGGATGTCGGCGCGGCTGACGGGCACGCCGGCAAGGCTGCGCTGCAGCACCCAGTCGAAGCCGTTCTCCTTGGGCGAGCGGGCGCAGCCCGGGGCGCCGATCACCGGCTTGCCACCCAGCGTACCCAGCATCAGCAGATTGCCGGGGTCGACCGGCATGCCGAGATGCTCGACCGTGCCGCCAGCCTCGACGAGGGCTTGCGGCACGACATCGCGCCGGTCGGTGATGGCCGAAGCGCCGAAGACCACGACGATCTCGGCTGGACCGGCCACGGCCTCGCGGATCGCCTCTGCCAGCGGCGGGCTCTCATGCGGCACACGCCGGTCGCGTTCGATCGCAGCGCCGGCCGGCTCAAGCCGCTCGGCCATGGTGCGAAGCGTCTTGTCGACCACGCTGGTCTTCAGGCCCGGCAGCAAGGTCGAGACGACCGCGACCGATTTCAGCCTGTACTCGGCGACCGCGATCGGCCTGCCGGCGCCAAGCCGCTCCAGCGCCTCGGCGACCCGTCTTTCCGACACGGCATAAGGGATGATCTTGACCGTGCCGACCATCTCGCCGGCGACCACCGGCTTCAGCGCCGGCAGGGTCGCGACGGTGATCGCCTCATCGACGGCATTCAGCGCATCGATCACGGCGGTATCGATCCGGAGGATGCCGGGCGCCGCGGCGAACAGATTGACCCGGCCGGTGAACGGCGCCTCGGTCACCACCGCCCGGCCCGCCAGCGCCCGCGCCAACTGCTCGGCGGCGGTGTTCTCATCGATGTCGCCGGCCTCGAACTGCACGGCGACGATCTCGGTCAACCCGGCCGCGGCGAACCTGCGTACGTCCTCCTCGCCGATGGTCGCGCCCTTGCGCACGATCACGTCGCCGGCGCGCACGGTGTGGGCTGCGACGCAGCCAGCGGCTTCGGCGATCGGGACAGGACCGAACTTCATGGGGCGTTATCTCTCAAGCGGGCTTGCGCCGCGGGCCGCGCAACGCCTGCACGATCTCGCCGAGGATGGCGAGTGCGATCTCGGCCGGGGAGACTGCGCCGATGTCGAGCCCGATCGGCGCGTGGATGCGTTTCACATCAGCTTCGCCGAAGCCGGCTGCGGCAAGCCGTTCCAGCCGCTTGCCATGCGTTTTCCGGCTGCCGAGCGCGCCGATATAGAAGCAGTCAGAGCGCAGCGCAGCGATCAGCGCTGGATCGTCGATCTTCGGATCATGCGTCAGCGCGACGAAGGCGGTGTAGCCGTCGAACGGCAGGCGCTGCAGTGCCTCTTCCGGCCACTGCGCCAGCAAGGTCACCTCCGGGAAACGCTCCTGCGTGGCGAAGGCGGTTCGCGGGTCGATGACCGCGATGTCGAGATCGAGCAGCTTGGCCATCGGCGCCAGCGCCTGCGAGATGTGGACGGCACCAGTGACGACGATGCGCGGCGGCGGCGCCTGCACGGTCAGGAAATAGGCCCTGCCGTCGACCTCAACAGTCCCGCTCTTGCCGCTGCGCAGCTGCTTGTCGAGCGCCTCCGCCAGCGGATCGCCGGCAAGATCGACCTCCCTGACCAGCCGCTGCTCGCTGGAACCGAGCTCGGTCACCAGCACCGTGGCGCGCCGGGCGGCGCGCTCGGCATTGAGCGTGGACAGGAGCGAAAGATCCACCGCGTCAGCCCTTGTCGGTTGCGAGCTTGAGGCCGAGCCCGATCATCAGCGAGCCGCCGAGCCAGCGCCCGAAGGCGAAGCCGGCCCTGCTCGCCTTCATCGTCTTCATCACCAGGCTCGCGGCCAACACGGTGATGAGATCGGCCGAGGAGAAGGCGAAATTGACGATGATGCCGAGGATCAGGAACTGCGCCCAGACCGGCAGCGACGCGGCGGGATCGACGAACTGCGGCATCAGCGCGATGAAGAACAGCGCCACCTTCGGGTTGAGCACCTCGACGATGAAGGAATCGATCAGGGCGCGCCGGACCGTTTTGGCCGGCGCCACCGCCTGCGGCTCGAGGCCGCCCAGCTTCGAGCGGATCATGCCGATGCCCAGCCAGACCAGATAGAGCGCGCCGACGATCTTCACCGCGACGTAGAGCTCGGGCACGTGCTTGAACACGGCCGACAGGCCGAAGGCCGCGGCGATGACGTGGACATAGCAGCCAAGATGGATGCCGAGCATCGCCATCAGCCCGGCCTTGCGGCCATGGGCGATGGTCTGTGCCGCCGTGTAGAGCAGCGCCGGCCCGGGGAAATAGGCGATGAGCAGCGTCAGCGTCGCGAAGGCGAGAAGCGTTTCCCAGGAGGCCATGCTTACGTTTCCCTAAGCCCGAACCGGCTCGACATAGACCTTGATCCGGCCGCCGCAGGAGAGGCCGACCTGCCAGGCGGTCTCGTCGGCGACGCCGAATTCGAGCGTGCGCGGCTTGCCGTCGGCGATGACGTCACCGGCCTCGGCCACGACCGCGCCCTCGACGCAGCCGCCGGAGACCGAGCCGAGGAAGTTGCCCTCGCCGTCTATGACGAGATGCGAGCCGACCGGACGCGGGGCCGAGCCCCAGGTCTCGACCACGGTGGCGAGCGCGACTCCGCGCCCGGCTTTCGCCCAGGCCTCGGCGGTCGCGAGGATGTCGGTATCGGTGCTGATCATGGCTGTCGCTTGCCGTCCATCTGAGAACCGTCTTGCAGAGCACCGGACTTGCCCCTCTCTCCTTGCAGTAGAGGGTTGGGGTGAGAGGTCGCACCGCCCTATCCGTCAGCCCTTACAAAAAGGCGGACATGTCGCGAGACCCCTCATCCGTCTCGGCTGCGCCGAGCCACCTTCTCCCGCAAGGGGAGAAGGGAGGCCCGCTAGACAGATCATGCCTCAACCCGCCTTCTTCAACCACTGGCGCGGATCGGTGGTCTGCCGTGCGTCGGATGACAGCGCAGCGCAGAGATCGGCCATGGCCGCGAGGTTGTGGATCGGCCGGAACTGATCGACATGCGGCAGCATCGTCCGGATGCCGCTGGCGCGGGCCTCGAAGGCGTCATAGCGCAGCAGCGGATTGAGCCAGGTCAGCTGCCGGCAGGACCGGTGCAGACGGTCCATCTCGAAGGAGAGATCGGGGCCGAGATGGCGTTCCAGCCCATCGGTGAAGAGCAGCACCACCGCACCGCCCGCCAGCACGCGGCGCGACCAGACCCGGTTGAAGACGTGCAGCGCCGAGGCGATGCGCGTCCCGCCCTCCCAGTCCGGCGCTGCCTTGCCCGCCAGCGCCAGGGCCTCGTCGGGATCGCGGGCGCGCAAGCTGCGGGTGATATTGGTCAAGCGCGTGCCGAAGACGAAGGAGTGGACGCGCCGGCGCTGCTCGGTGATGGCGTGCAGGAAATGCAGGAAGATGCGCGAATACTCCGCCATCGAGCCGGAGATATCGACGAGCGCGACCAGCGGCGGATGCACCTCTGCCCGCTCGCGAAAGGCAAGGTCGATCGAGGCGCCGCCACCTCTGAGCGAGCGGCGGAAGGTGCGGCGCGGGTCGATCCGCGCGCCGGCATGCGCCGCCTGGAAGCGCCGTGTCGGCACGGCATCGTCAGGCAATCTGAGCCCGGCGATCAGCTGGCGCGCCTTCGCGATCTCGGCCGCGCTCATCTGGGCGAAATCGCGCGATTTCAGCGTCTCGCGCTCGGAGACGGTGAGCCGCGCGGTGAGTTCGGTCAGCTCGACCGGCGGCTCCTCCTCGCGCGGCGGCGGCGTGAAGGCCTCGGCAACGCGCAGGGCGCCCGCCTCCGGCTTCTGCGGCTCGCTGTCGACCCGCGGCGTCACCGGCGACATCTGCGCCATCAGCTTCTCGATCAGCCCGCGCCGACGCCAGAACAGCCGGAAAGCCTGGTCGTAGACCGCCGAATCCTCATGCTTCTTCACGAAGATCGCATGCAGCGCCCAGTAGACGTCATCGCGGCCGCCGAGCGCGCCATCGGCCAGCGCCTCGACCGCCTCGACCACCGCGCCCGGTCCGACGCGCAGGCCGGCGCCGCGAAGGGCGCGGGCGAAATAGGCGACGTTCTCGGCGAGCTTGCCGGTCATCGGGTTCGGCTGCGAAAGGCGAGGTAAGGCGCCTCCCTTCCCCCTTGTGGGGAAGGGTATGGGGATGGGGGGCGAGCGACTGGGTGCAAGACGACTCGTAGAAGCGGACGGGAGCGCTTCGCCGGCAAAGAGCTCCGACTTTCCGCCCCCCACCCCTGCCCCTCCCCACAAGGGGGAGGGGTTCTCGCCTCCTGCGCCGGAAGCGCAATCAGCCTCACTGCCCCGTCTCGGTCATGAACACCTTCTGGGCCACGAGCCATTTGCCGTCGACCTTCAGGAACGACAAAAGATCGGTGAAATAGCGCGGCGGCATCTGGCACTTGACCTTGACCAGCGCCATCGACGGCCCGACCAGATCGATCGCCAGGATGTGGTCGCCGCGTTCCAGGCCGGTCTCCTTCGGCGATTTGCGCCCCCTCACAGCCTCGAACCATTGCTCGCGCGGCACGACCTTGAGCTCGCCGTCGAGCGACTGCGTCAGCGCACTGGTCGCATGGAAGACCGAGCTAAGTTTTTCGACATCGCCCTCATAGAGCCCGTCGAGATAGGTCCAGGTCGCAGCCTCGATCGCCTTGATGTCGTCGTTCATCGCTCGCTCCAGCTCCTGTGCGTCATGCTCGGGCTTGACCCGAGCATCTCGGAAACCAACCTCATCCTGCCTGAGATTCTCGGGCCTCCGCTTCGCTTCACCCGAGAATGACGGCGCTCATCCCCGCGCCGCCTGCTTGGCCTGGTCGAGTAGTTCGCTCACCTTCGAGCCCTGCATCGCCTGGATATCGTCCTGGTACTTCAGCAGCGCGCCCAGCGTGTCGGACACGATCGCCGGATCAAGCGCCACCGCATCGAGCTCGACCAGCGCGCTGGCCCAGTCGAGCGTCTCGGCGACACCCGGCGCCTTGAACAGTTCTTCCTTGCGGATCGCCTGGACGAAGGACACGACCTGCCTGGCGAGCTTGGCCGGCGCGCCCGGCGCCTTCGCCTTCAGGATGGCGAGCTCGCGGGCGGCGTCGGGATAGCCGACCCAGTGGTAGAGGCAGCGGCGCTTCAGCGCGTCATGGATCTCGCGCGTGCGGTTCGAGGTCAGGATCACGATCGGCGGCTCGGCGGCCTTGATCGTGCCGAGTTCGGGGATCGTGACCTGTGCATCGGCCAGCACTTCGAGCAGGAAGGCCTCGAAGGCCTCGTCGGTGCGGTCGAGCTCGTCGATCAGCAGGATCGGCGCGCCGCCCTCCTGCGGCTCCAGCGCCTGCAGCAGCGGGCGCTTGACCAGATAACGCTCGGAAAACAGGTCGCTCTCCAGCCGCTCGCGGTCGCCGGCTGCGCCGCCGGCCTCGGCGAGGCGGATCGCCATCATCTGGCCGGCATAGTTCCACTCGTAGACGGCCGAGGCGAGGTCGAGCCCCTCATAGCATTGCAGGCGGATCAGGCGGCGCCCGAGCCCGGCCGCCAGCACCTTGGCGATCTCGGTCTTGCCGGTGCCGGCCTCACCCTCGAGCAGCAACGGCCGCTTCATCCGGAGTGCCAGGAAGAGCACGGTCGCCAGCGCCCGGTCGGCGACATAGCCCTGCGCCTGCAGCAAAGAGAGCGTGGCGTCGATCGAGGTCGGAAGGCGCGATGAGGTCAACATGAGGCAGGTCTAGCGCGGCGACGGCAGCGACGGAAGCCGCGCCAGTGCAAGGCGCTCTGCTGTCATGATCGGGACGGGCTTGGTGTCTAGCATGATGACCTCACGGAGATGACGCCAATGACCACGCAGGAACTTGCCAACGCCTTCGTCGCCCTGCTGAAGGAGGGCAAGCACGACGAGGCAGCCACGGCCTATAATGCCGACGCCATCGCCAGCTACGAGAACATGCCGGGGCCGATGGCGGAGTGCCACGGCAAGGAGGCGGTGAAGGGCAAGGGCGAATGGTGGGTCGCCAATCACGAGGTGCACGAGTTCACCACCGAAGGCCCCTACCTCAACGGCGACCAGTTCGCCGTGCACTTCTACTTCGACGTCACCGTCAAGGAGAGCGGCGAGCGCCGCAAGATGCACGAGATCGGGCTCTACACGGTGAAGGATGGCAAGATCGCCGAGGAGCGGTTCTTTTATTGAGTCGACGCGCCCGAAAGGCGATCCGCGACCTGCCCCCTCTCCCCCTGCGGGAGAGGGTTGGGGTGAGGGGTCGTGCGACGTTGCTCGTGAGCCCGGCGTGGCGTTGCCCAGAGCTTTCAAGACCTGTGCGACCCCTCATCCGGCCCTTCGGGCCACCTTCTCCCGCAAGGGGAGAAGGGAGAAGCTGCAGCTGGCTCAGGCCTTGCCCGTCGCCTGCGCCACCGCCTGCTTGGCCATCACGCCGATCAGATGGGCGCGGTATTCGGCATCGGCATGGATGTCGCCATTGATGCCCTTGGCGGTGTGCTTGAGGCCGTCGAGCGATTTGCCCGCGAAACGCGCCTTCAGCGCCGCCTCCGCTTCCGGCCAGCGGAAGACACCGCCCTCGCCCGCCCCCGTGATCGCGACTGCGATTTCGCTACCGCGCTTGGCGACAAAGACGCCGACCAACGCATAGCGCGAGGCCGGATTGCGGAACTTGGCATAGCCTGCCTTGGAGGTAGCCGGGAACGAGACCTTGACGATGATCTCGCCCTCGTCCAGCGCCGTCTCGTAGAGGCCGCTGAAGAACTCCTCCGCCGCCAGCTTGCGCTTGTTGGTCACCACCGTCGCGCCCAGCGCCAGCAGCGCCGCCGGATAATCGGCCGCCGGGTCGTTGTTGGCGACCGAGCCGCCGATCGTGCCGCGATGGCGCACATGCGGATCGCCGATATGGCTGGCGAGGTAGGCCAGAGCGGGAATCGCCTCCTGCACCTCCGGCGAGGCAGCGACCTCGGCATGGGTCGTCATCGCGCCGATGACGAGGTTGCGGCCCTTGCGGGTGATACCCTTGAGGTCGGCGCAGGAGGAGAGGTCGACCAGCGCGCCGGGCGAGGCCAGGCGCTGCTTCATCGTCGGCAGCAAAGTGTGGCCGCCGGCGAGCAGCTTGGCGTCCTCCTTCTTGGCGAGGAGGCTGGCGGCCTGTCGCGCGGTCGCCGGGCGGTGATAGGTGAAGGCGTACATCGTCTCGTCCTTTCAGATCACTCGGCAGCCATGCGGCTGAGCGTTTTCTGTGCGGCGCGCCAGACCGCCTGAGGCGTCGCCGGCATGGCGATCTCCTCATGGCCGAGCGCGTCGGTGATGGCGTTGATCACGGCGGGCGGCGAGGCGATGGCGCCGGCCTCGCCGCAGCCCTTGATACCCAGCGGGTTCGACGGGCACGGCGTCACCGTCATGCCGACCTCGAAGGAGGGCAGGTCGTCGGCGCGCGGCATGCAGTAGTCCATGAAGCTCGCGGTGACGAGCTGGCCGTCGGCGTTGTAGCGGGCGCCTTCGAGCAGCGCCTGGCCGACGCCCTGGGCGATGCCGCCATGGACCTGCCCCTCGACGATCATCGGATTGATGACATTGCCGAAATCGTCGACCGCGGCCCAGCGCTCGATCCTGGTGATGCCGGTGTCGGGATCGATCTCGAGCTCGCAGATATGGACGCCGGCCGGGAAGGTGAAGTTGGTCGGGTCGTAGAACGCCCCCTCCTTCAAGCCCGGCTCGAGATCCTGGCCGTTGAACTTGTGCGCGACATAGGCCTGCAGCGCACAGGAGCCGAAATCGAGCGTCCGGTCGGTGCCCTTGACGGTGAAGTTGCCGTCCTTGAAATCGATATCGGCCTCGTCGGCCTCCAGCACATAGGCCGCGACCTTCTTGCCCTTGGCGATCACCTTGTCGATCGCCTTGAAGATCGCCGACATGCCGACGGCGCCCGAGCGCGAGCCGTAGGTGCCCATGCCCATCTGCACCTTGTCGGTGTCGCCATGGATGATCGAGACGTTTTCCAGCGGCACGCCGAGCCGGTCGGAGACGAGCTGGGCGAAGGTCGTCTCATGGCCCTGGCCGTGGCTGTGCGAGCCGGTCAGCACCTCGACCGTACCGATCGGATTGACCCGGACCTCGGCCGATTCCCATAGGCCGACGCCGGCGCCGAGCGAGCCGACGGCAGCTGACGGAGCAATGCCGCAGGCCTCGATATAAGCGGAGAAGCCGAGGCCGCGCAGCTTGCCGTTGCGGGCGGAATCGCGCCTGCGCTTCGGAAAGCCCTTGTAGTCGATGATCTCCATCGCCTTCTTCAGCGAGGCGCCGTAATTGCCGGTGTCGTACATCATGATCACCGGCGTCTGGTGCGGGAACTTCCTGATGAAGTTCTGCGTCCGGAACTTGGCCGGGTCCTTGCCGAGCTGGCGCGCCGCGACCTCGACCAGGCGCTCGACCACGAAGGTCGCCTCCGGCCGCCCTGCCCCGCGATACGCATCGACCGGGGCGGTGTTGGTGTAGACCGCGTCGACCTCGCAATAGATCGCCGGAATGTCGTATTGGCCCGACAGCAGCGGCGCGTAGAGATAGGTCGGCACCGAGGACGAGAAGGTCGAGAGATAGGCGCCGAGATTGGCGGTGGTGTGCACCCGCATCGCCAGCATCTTGCCGTCGGCGTCCATGGCGAGCTCGGCATGGGTGACATGGTCGCGGCCATGCGCATCGGAGAGGAAGGCCTCGGTCCGGTCCGAGGTCCATTTCACCGGCCGGCCGACCTTCTTCGCCACCCAGACGCAGACCGTCTCCTCGGCATAGATGAAGATCTTCGAGCCGAAGCCGCCGCCGACATCCGGCGCGATCACCCGGAGCTTGTTCTCGGGCGCGATGCCGATGAAGGCCGAGAGCACGAGCCGCGCCACATGCGGGTTCTGGCTGGTGGTGTAGAGCGTGAAGGCGCCCTCGCCCTGGTCGTAGTCGCCGACCGCGGCGCGCGGCTCCATCGGGTTCGGCACCAGCCGGTTGTTGACGATGTCGAGCTTGGTGACGTGCTTGGCCGCCTTGAAGGCCGCCTCGGTCGCGTCCTTGTCGCCGAGATGCCAGTTGAACACCGTGTTGCCCGGCGCCTCGTCATGAACCTGCGTCTTCGCCTTGGCCGCGGTCGCGGTGTCGACCACCGCCGCCAGCACGCCATAGTCGACGACGATCGCCTCGGCCGCGTCGCGCGCCTGCGCCAGCGTCTCGGCGACGACGACCGCGATGTGGTCGCCGACATAGCGGACCTTGCCCTGGGCCAGCGCCGGATGCGGACCCGCCTTCATCGGCGAACCGTCCTTGGAATGGATCATCCAGCCGCAGATCAGCCCGCCGACCTTGTCGGCGGCGAGGTCGTCGCCGGTGTAGATGCCGAGCACGCCAGGCATCGCCGCAGCGGCCTTGGTGTCGATCTTCTTCAGCGTGGCATGCGCATGCGGCGAGCGCAGGAAATAAGCATGGGCCTGGCCCGGCCGGTTGATATCGTCGGTATAGCGGCCCTGGCCGGTGATGAAGCGGTGGTCTTCCTTGCGGCGGACGGGAGCGCCGATTCCGGTAGCGGACATGGATTCCTCCTGGCGTGGCGCCTCTTGGCGGGCGCTATCAGCATGTTTCGGGGATCACATCGGAAGAAGGCCACGCCGGTCTCGACCGAGCGCAGCCGCGATAAACTGCTATTCGGCAGCCTGCCGAACCGGGGCAGCACCCTTGCCCATCGCCTCGGCGCCGGCAGCGACCGCCTTGACGATGTTGTGGTAGCCGGTGCAGCGGCAGATATTGCCGTCGAGATCCTCTCGGATTGTCTTCTCGTCGAGGCTGTTGCCGCGCCGGTTCACGATATCGACCGCCGACATGATCATGCCCGGCGTGCAGAAGCCGCATTGCAGGCCGTGATGCTCGCGGAAGGCCTCCTGCATCGGATGCAGGGTGCCGCCATTCGCGAGGCCCTCGATCGTGGTCACCGAGGCGCCCTCGCAGGACAGCGCCAGCGTCGTGCAGGCCTTCACCGCCTTGCCGTCGAGATGAACGACGCAGGCGCCGCACTGGCTGGTGTCGCAGCCGACATGCGTGCCGGTCAGCCGGAGATTTTCGCGCAGGAACTGCACCAGCAGGGTGCGTGGATCGACGGTCGCGGTGACGGACTTGCCGTTCACCGTCATCGACAGATTGGCCATGGGGCACTCCTCCGAAAGCCTGTTTTTCCGGCACGGCCGACGACATCTCGAAGGACCGTACGATTCGCTCGCCAGCCCATCCCGAGCCAACGAAGAATTTCCTTGGAACAACTTCAAAAAGCAGTGTGGACCCGGGATTTTCTGCGGTCAAGCGGACACCCACTCCGCAGACAGGCCGGTTTGATGGCGTTTTTGCATGGTTTTGGACGGCATGGCCTCGAAGGCTGGCCGATGCGCGCCGCAACCGATGAGCGAAGGCTTTGCGGAATGTTAACCACGCATGCCCAACATCGCCCGTTGGAATGACGATCTCCGATCGTCGCGCTCACGGATGGCGCGGTTGGCCACGATCCTCGAACACGTCCAGCGTCGCCTGACCGCGATCGGTTTCGACGAGCGCCAGCGTCAGCGCCTGCGCCGCTATCGTGCCCTTGTCGACCGCGTGATCGTCGAGGTCGTCGAGCAGGATTTCGCTCGCGCCTTCGCCATCCACCCGATGCTGAAGCTGGCGGTCGAACCGGTCTCAATCGAGCTTTTCGCGGCGGAAGCCGCCCATTTCCGCCTGCTGTTCGAGGGTGATTTCGACCAAGGCTACTGCGACTCGCTCGAACGGCTCACCCTGCTGGAGCGGCACGGCCAGGTCGGCGCCCGCGCCCGCGCCTCAATCGCCTTCACCCTGTTCCGAATGATCCTGGAGGACAGCCGGACACGGCTCCTCTTCTCGCGGCGCGACATTCCGCACGATCTCTTCATCATCGAGCGCGTGCTGACCTACGACGTCAACACCGCGATGTCGCTCGACCGGGAGTTCGAGGCGGCGGAAGCGCGCCGCCGCGGGGTCGCACTAGATGAGGTCGCCGCGACGCTGACCTCGCGCATCGGCCAGCTCGACGGCGCGATCAGCAAAGCGGTCGACCTGTTCGTCGACACGGCCGGCGAGACTTCGGCGGCAACCAGCTTCATCAAGGACCAGGTCGGCTCGGTCGCCCAGACCTCGCTGCTGGTGCGGGAGAAGGCGATGCAGACCGCGGCGGCGACCGAGGAGATGTCGGCGAACATCGCCGAGATCGGCCAGCGCGCCCGCCAGAGCCTCGATATCGCCAACCGGGCCGTCGCCGACGCGCAGGCGATGGATGGCGCGATCGCAAGGTTGCGCGACGTCACCCGCAGCATCGAGACCGTGGTCGGCATGATCGCCGACATCGCCGCACAGACCAATCTGCTCGCCCTCAACGCCACCATCGAGGCGGCCCGTGCCGGTGAATCCGGCCGCGGCTTTGCCGTGGTCGCCGCGGAGGTGAAGTCGCTCGCGACGCAGACAGCCTCGGCCACGCAGGAGATCGCAACGCAGATCGCCGAGCTTTCGGCGAGCGCCGAAGCCTGCAGCGTCCGGGCCACGTCGATCGGCGCGACGATCGGCGAGATCAAGGCGGATTCCGAAGCGATCTCGGACGCTGTCGCTCAGCAGAGCAGCGTCACCGGCGGCATCGCCCGTCACGCCGCCGAGGTCGCGCATGGCTCGGACGAGGCGATCGACAGCGCGACCCGTGTCAACGACAGTCTCGGCAAGACCGAGAAGGCGCTGGAACGCGCCAATGCCGCGGCCGCCGACATCGCGCTTCAGGTCGGCGCGGCGGAGGCGACCGTCAGCGAGGCGCTCGCCGCACTGCGCAAGGCCTCGTGAGCGTCAGCCTTCGCTGACCGCCTTGGCGAAATTGGCGAAGAACTCGTCGGCCAGCTTCTTCGAGACCGAATCGATCAGGCGCGAGCCGAGCTGCATCAGCTTGCCGCCGACCTGCGCCTCGACCTCGTAGCGCAGCACGGTCTGCCCGCCTTCGGCATCGTCCAGCATGACCTTGGCGCCGCCCTTGGCGAAGCCGGCGATGCCGCCTTCGCCCTCGCCGACGATGCGGTAGCCGTTCGGCGGATCGAGATCCTGCAGCTCGACCTTGCCCTTGAAGGTCGCCTTGACTGGGCCGAGCTTGACCTTGACCACCGCCGAGAAATGCGTGTCGTCATCCTTGGCGAGCTGCTCGCAGCCGGGAATGCAGGCCTTCAACACCTCGGCGTCGTTGAGCTTCTCCCAGACCACCTGCTTGGCCGCGGGCAGCGTCACCTCGCCGTTCATCGTCATCGCCATGGTGTCGCTCCTCGCCGTTCTCCCGGACCGCTGGCGTGTTGCAGGCGGACCGGCCTCGGGTCTATCCAAGTTCACCTAATCCATGACCGGAAAGCACCGGCGCGCACAAGAGGACGAAGCTGGGATGTGGGTTGCACCGACCGCTCCGCACGAAGGCCCGTCCGGACATGGCTGATGGCGGGCTCTATGGCGAGCTCTTCGCCGACCGGGAGATGGCAGCGCTGCTCGATGATCGCGCCGCGCTGCAAGGCATGCTCGACTTCGAGGCCGCGCTCGCCCGCGCAGAAGCGGAAGCCGCTGTCATTCCCGCCATCGCCGTCGAGGTGATCGCGGCGCAGTGCAAGGCCGAGCTCTACGACATCGCTGCGATCGGCAAGGCCGCGACGCTCGCCGGTAATCCGGCGATCCCGCTGGTCAAGGCGCTGACCGCCCGCGTCGCGGCGGTCGATTCCGACGCGGCAAAATGGGTGCACTACGGCGCGACGAGCCAGGACGTGATCGATTCAGGGCACGCGCAGCAATACTGCGCTGCCTGGGAATTGCTGCTGGCGCGCTCCGCACGCCTCTCCCATGCGCTCGCCGGGCTCGTAAGAGAGCATCGACGCACGCCGATGATCGGCCGCACCTTCCTCCAGCATGCGGTGCCGATCGCCTTCGGGCTCAAGGCCGCCAATTGGCTCGCCCCCATCGTCTCCTTCCACGACGACTTCATGATCTGGGGCCAGGCCGCGCATCAGCTCGGCGGCGCGGCCGGCAGCCTCGCTTCGCTTGGCGACAAAGCCGACGCGGTGTCGGAAGCTTTTGCTCGCACCATGCCGTCGATCGGCGCGGTCCGCGTGCCCTGGCACAGCGAGCGCCGGCGCCCGGCGCGGATCGCGACCGAGCTCGGCCTGCTTCTCGGCCATCTCGGCAAGATGGCGCAGGACATCGCCTTGATGGCGCAGACCGAGATCGGCGAGCTCGCCGAGCCGGAAGCGCCGGGCAAGGGCGGCTCCTCGGCGATGCCGCACAAGCGCAACCCGGTGCTCTGCACGCTGATCCTCGCTGCGGCCAAGCGCACGCCGGGGCTGGTCGCGACCATGCTCGCCGCCATGCCGCAAGAGCACGAGCGCGCCATGGGCGGCTGGCATGCCGAATGGCCGACACTGCGCGAGCTCTTCCTGATCGCCGGCTCGGCCCTGAACCAGGCGGTCACGCTGATCGAGGGGCTCCAGGTCTTCCCCGAGCAGATGCAGTACAATCTCGACCTGACCAACGGGCTCGTCATGGCCGAGCGCGTCTCGCTCGCACTCGCGCAGACGATCGGCCGCGGCGAGGCGCATCACCTGCTCGAGGAGGCGAGCCGCGACTGCCTCGCCAGCGGCCGCCATCTCAAGGACGTGCTGGCCGATCACCCAACGCTCGCCGGCAAGCTTTCACCCGAAGAGCTCGATGACCTGTTCGATCCTACGACCTATCGCGGTGCGACCGACGCCATCATCGACCGTATCCTCGTGCTCTATGAGGAGGAGCGGGAATATATGACCGGCAATGGCTGAGCTGCGCGAGGAGCGTGCGATCGTTGCCGAAAGCGGTGAGATCGCGATCGAGGCGTAGAGAGATAGGCCTCAGACGCCGCCGAAGCGGCGATGGCGATAGACCAGTCCTGGTCCGGAACCGCCGCCACCCAGCGCAACCACCTGGCCGATCACGACGCGATGCGTCGCGACCCGGTGCACCGCCGCCACCCGGCAGTCAAAGCTGGCGAGCGCGCTCGCCAGCGCCGGCGCGCCGGTGATGAGTTCGCCCCATTCGCCGGCGGCGAAACGCGCCTCCCCTGTCAGTCCGCCCTGGCCAGAGAAGACAGACGCAAGCTCGTGGTCGGCCGCCGCCAGCGTGTTCACGCAGAAGATGCCGCTTTCCTCGATCGCAGCCAGCGTGCGGCTGGCAG
This sequence comes from Alloboseaceae bacterium BT-24-1, assembly GCA_025846845.1. GTDB lineage: Bacteria > Pseudomonadota > Alphaproteobacteria > Rhizobiales > Beijerinckiaceae > Allobosea. The sequence continues at coordinate 27,606 of JAOYTL010000024.1, read as the reverse complement.
CCTCGATGCAGACAAGCACGGTCGGCGGCGCATCCGAGACGGAGGCGACGGCGGTCGCAGTCAGCCCGGCGCGGCCGGCTGGGCCGACCGTCGTCACGATATGAGCTGCGCTCGCGACCTCAGCCATTGCCTCGCGGAAGGCCTGCGCTTCGGGGCGCGACGCGCGTAAGGCGGCATCGACCATATTGTTCATCGCCCAACTCTGCGCCAGGATACTGCGCTTTATCTAAGCACGCAGGGGTAAAAGGCCAGTTTCAGCAATTGCCGACATAACGGCCCTTTCCGGCGCAAGGTTAAGATATATCACCGCCGCCAGTTGATAGCCCAGCTCATTCGCGCTGCAGCGCAGCCATCAACCCGCTGCGCAGATGGCGCATCAGCGCATCGCTGGCATCCGCCGCGGCGGCAGGTTCGCCCGCTACCAGCGCCTGGGCCAGGGTCACATGGTGGCTCGCCGCCGGTCCGAGATCGATCTGCCGGTCGAAGAAATACCAGGCGCGGCGGATCAGCGCCTGCAACGGCTCGACGGCGCGGCTGGCATAGGGGCTGCGCGCCGCAGCCGCGACCAGCGTATCGAGCTCCTTGTCGAGGCGCATGTAAGCGTTGACGTCGTCCGCCTGCGCCGCCTCGCGCATCGCCCGCGCCTTGGCGAGGATGGCGCTGCGCTCGGCCGGGCCGGCCCGTTTCGCCGCCTCCGTCGCGATCAGGCGCTCCAGAACTTCCCGGGCGTCGAGCGCCGCCATCACGTCGATCGCGTCGATGGCCGTGACCACGACGCCCTTGCGCGGCAGAATCTCGACAAGCCCCTGCTGCGCCAGCCTGATCAGCGCTTCCCGCACCGGGGTACGGCCGACCCCGACGAGCTCGATCATCTGCGCTTCGGTCAGCACCGCTCCCGGCCGGAGGGACAGGGTGACGATCGCCTCTTCGAGGCGGCGATAGGCCAGATCGGACAGGCTGGCGTTGGCACGAACGCCGACGGCATCCTCGCCGGAAATGCGGGCATTCTCGGGCATGGGCGGCACCAGCGATGCTTGACGCACCGGATACCATTGATATATCAGAACTTTCAACAAGACCGCAAGGCAGGCAAGCCGGCCGATCCGCGGTTAAGATCCCGCGAATGGAGGCCGACATGGCGTTCGCCTGCACGATCCCCGCCGTCGCCACGCTCCAGCAGGACGACGACACGGTCCGGATCACGCGCTGGGATTTCGAACCGGGCGCAGTGACCGGCTGGCACAGCCATGGCTGGCCCTATTTCGTGATCATGCTGGTCGCCGGCACCTTGCGCATCCATGACGGCGCCAAGGAGACCGACGTGCCGCTGGCCCAGGGCCAGGCCTATATGCGCCAGGCCGGCATCCAGCACGACGTGATGAACGGCTCAGCCCACCCGATCGCCTTCGTCGAGATCGAGGTGAAGCAGCCGGCGGCGCTCAAGCTCCTGCCCACGACATGAAGATCGCGATCATCGGCGCCGGCATCGTCGGCACGGCCACCGCCCACGCTTTGCTCGACGAGGGCCACGAGGTCCTGCTCGTCGACAAGGAGGGGCCAGCCTTCGGCCCCTCGCGCGGCAATGCCGGCATCATTGCGCATACCGACGTGCTGCCGATCGCTAGCCCGAACATGCTGCGCAAGGTGCCGGGTTTCCTGCTCGATCCGCTTGGGCCACTGACGATCCGCCTCGGCTATCTCCCGCAACTGCTGCCCTGGCTGGCGCGCTTCCTGCTAGCAGCGCGCCCCGCCGCCTATGAGCGCTCGATCGCGGGAATCATCGCCATCCAGCAGCTGGCGCTGCCGGCCTGGCTGGCACGCGCCGAGAAGGCCGGGCTCGGCGGGCACATCCACCGCCGCGGCGCGCTCTACGCCTATGGCGATGCAAAGGACGGCCCGCATCTCGAGGAGCTCGCCCGGCGCCAGCGCGCCGCCGGCATCGCCGTCGACATGCTGCAGCCACAGGAACTGCGCCAGATGGAGCCGGCGCTGAAGAATCGCTTTGCCGGCGCCGCCTTCCACCCCGACGCCGCCCATATCAGCGACCCGCTCGCCCTCACCATGGCGCTCTTCGAGGCGGCTCTGGCGCGCGGCGCCACATTCGAGAAGGCTGAGGTCGACAACATCTCGGTGGGCGAGCGCCCTGCCCTGATCGGCCCGAACGGCTGGCAGCGCGTCGTCGATCGCGTCGTCGTCGCGGCCGGTGCCTGGTCGAAGCCGCTGGCGGCGGCGATGGGTGACAACATCCCGCTCGACACCGAGCGCGGCTACAATGTCAGCTTCCCGGGCGTCACCGGCCTGACCAGCCGCCCGGTCGGTTTCAAGGACCACGGCTTCGTCATGACGCCCCTCGAAAGCGGCCTGCGCATCGGCGGCGCGGTCGAGTTCGGCGGCTTGCACGCAGTGCCGAACCATGCCCGCACCAAGGCGCTCTACGACAAGGCCGCGACACTGGTCGACGGGCTGCCGGCCTTCGACCGCGGCCGCCTATGGATGGGCTTTCGCCCGTCGCTGCCGGATTCGCTGCCGGTGATCGGCAAGGCGAGCCGCAATCCCAATGTCGTCTACGCTTTCGGCCACGGCCATTACGGCATGACCCAGTCGACCGCGACGGCCGATCTCGTCGCCGCGCTGATCGCCGGCCGCCAACCCGCGATCGACCTCAGCCATTTCAGCCCGCAGCGCTTCTGAAAGGAGCGTACTGGCGCTAGGCTTGAATCAGTTCTTCAAACGGCTGAATAGACCTCTCAGCCCGCAGGAACAACGCCATGATCCGACTCGGCTTTGCGCTCCTTCTGGCGGGCTCGCTCGCTGGCTGCGCCAGCTTCGCACCGCAGGCCTGCGCGCCCGGCCAGCAGGCCATGCTCTCGGCGGAACTGCTCTTCGGCCGCAAGATCGGCGATCACGTCGGCGTCAGCGAAGCCGCCTTCCGCAGCTTCGTCGATGCGGAGGTGACGCCGCGCTTCCCCGACGGGCTCACCATCCTCGACGCCAGCGGGCAATATCGTGACCGCGAACGCGGCAGGCTGATCCGCGAACCGAGCAAGCTCGTGCTGATCGCAACGTCTGACGAGGCCGGGAGTCGCGAGAAGCTCGCCGCCATCACCGAGGCCTACAAACGCAGCTTCAGCCAGCAATCAGTCGGGCTGATCCTCAAGCCGGCCTGCGCCTCGTTCTAACGTTAGGTCCGGGATCGCCGAAAGAATCGGAAAACCTTTCCAGACAAGAGTCTATCGTCTCAGTGGCGTAGCCGCTCTTCCTCAACTAGCCTGACCCTAAGGCATAGAAATGCCGACAAGGGGAAACGCGCATGCAGGCTTCGATCCTGACCGATCTGCTGCTGCCGCTCGCCATCGGCATCGTCATGCTCGGGCTGGGTCTGAGCCTGTCGCTCGAGGATTTCCGCCGCGTCGCGCGCTATCCGCTCGCCGTCGGCTTCGGCCTGTTCCTCCAGGTCCTGCTGCTGCCGCTCGCCGCCTTCGCGATCGCGATCTGGCTGAAGCTCTCGCCCGATCATGCCGTCGGCCTGATGCTGCTCGCGGCCGCGCCGGGCGGGGCGACGGCCAATATCTACAGCCATCTCGCCCGCGGCGACGTCGCGCTCAACATCACCCTGACAGCGGTCAACAGCCTGCTCTGCCTGCTCACCCTGCCGATCGTGCTCGACCTCTCGCTCGACTATTTCCTGGGCGCCGGCCAGTATGTGCCGCCGCCACACCGCAAGGTCGTCGAGGTCGCCGCCATCATCCTGATCCCGGTCGCCATCGGCATGCTGCTCCGGGCGAAGGCTGAGCACTTCGCCCGGAGCGCCGAGAAACCGATCAAGCTCTTCTCGATCCTCGTGCTCGTCGCCCTGATCGCGATCGCAATCTACATGGAACGCAAGGCACTCTTGCCGAGCCTGATTGCGGTGGGCGGAGCTTGCCTCGCTTTCAACCTCGTCAGCATGCTGGCCGGCTATCTCGCTCCGTTGGCGCTGCGCCTGCCGAAAGGGCAGGCGGTGGCAATCGCCATGGAGATCGGCATCCACAATGCGGCGCTGGCGATCTTCATCGCGCTCAACGTGCTGCGGAACCCGGCTGCAGCCGTAGTGCCCGGCATCTACAGCCTGGTCATGTATGTGACAGCCTCGGCCTTCGCCGTCTGGCTGCTGCGCCGGAGCGCAACGCCACAGGCCGCCTGAGACTCAGCCGAAGCGCGCCGGCGCGAACGGCGTCGGATCGACGAAGACCTTCTGGCCGCTGACCATCTCGGCGACCATGCGCCCGGTCACCGCCGCCAGCGTCAGCCCGTGATGGGCGTGGCCGAAGGAGAACCACAGGTTCCGGTGCTTCGGGGCCGGACCGATGATCGGCATCATGTCGGGCGTGCACGGCCGGTTGCCGAGCCAGGGCTCGGCATCGAGCCGCTCGCCGAGCGGGAACAGCGTCCTGGCGATCGGCTCGGCGCGCGCGAGCTGCACCGGCGTCTTCGGTGCATCGCGATTGGCGAACTCGGCCCCGGTGGTGAGGCGCACGCCCTGGCGCATCGGCGCCAGGAAATAGCCGCGCTCGGTGTCGAGCACCGGATGGTTCAGCACGGCATTGCCGAGCGGCTTGTAGTGCATGTGATAGCCGCGCTTGACCGCAAGCGGCAGATGATAGCCGAGCCGGCGCGTCAGCACGTCGGCCCAGGGGCCGAGCGCGACGACAGCGTCCATGCCGAGCGCCTTGGTGCCATCAGCCAGCGTCACGCTCCAGCGGTCGCCGTCCTGCGCCAGCGTCCCGGCATCGCCCTGCGCGACGCGCCCGCCGAGTTTTTCAAACAGCGCCAGATAGGCCTTGGACAGGCCGAGCGGGTCGATCACCGTCACCGGGTCGGTCCAGTGCAGTCCGCCGATCAGGCTCTGGTCGAGATGCGGTTCCTCGATCCGCAAGGCTGCAGCATCGAGGGCGCGATGGTTCAGGCCGTAATCGCGCTTCCAGCGCGCTGCTTCCGCCAGCCGGGTCTCCTGCTCGAAGGGCGTGCGGAACACCTTCATCCAACCCTTGCGGCGGAGCAGGTCGGTTGCGCCGGCTTCCTGCGCCAGCGCATCGTGCTCGGTCACGCAATGCTCGATCAGGGTCGCGTATTTGTGGGCGATCGCCTCATGCTGCGAGGCGCGCGAATGCATCCAGTACGACCACAGAAACGGCGCGAGCTTCGGGATCGCATTCCAGTGATAATGCGCGTCGATGGTGTTGTTCATCGCATAGCGGATGAGCGCACCGAAATCATGCGGAAAGCCGTAGGGGTAGACGCCCTCGCGCTGGATCAAACCGGCATTGCCATAGCTGGTCTCGCCGCCGGGCTGGCCGCGATCGACCAGCAGCACCGAGCGGCCGGCTTTCTGCAGATGCAGCGCCACCGAAATCCCGACGATGCCCGCCCCAACAACGATCGCGTCCGTGCGCATCCAACCTGCCTCCGCCAGCCTTCCCCTCCTGCAAGAATAGCGCCGAGCGCAGCGCTGTCAGCTCTTGTGTGGAATATTGCGGCATAACCGGCAAAGTTTCGTAGCTTCTGCCCCACTTGCTGCAATGCAGCAGGATTACCGATCAGGCAGGCTGGTCGTGCGCAATTTTCTGCGACCGGTGACGACATAGATTGCGAGCGACGCGGATTCCGGGAGAGACTCGTTCCGGCAGGACGACTTCAGCCTATGGCACTCGCAATGACGCTGGAGCGCCCTGCGCCCATGCCGGATGACGGCGCCCTCCGGATCGGCCAGTGTGGCGCCCCGTTTCGCTCTCCCGGTTTCGATGCTCGCCGCCCTCGCCTCCGCCCTCGCTCTGCTCGGCCGCTACGGCACGCAGGGCTTCGCGCTTTCGATCTTCCTCGGGCTCGCCTTGCCGCAGTTTTCGGCGGCGGCGCGCCCGCTCCTGCCGATCACGATCTTCTGCTTCACCACGGTGGTGTTCATGCGCGCCGATCTCGGCGTGATCGCCGGCCTCGTGCGCCGGCCGCTGAAGCTCATCCTGACCTGCCTCTGGCTGATGTTCGTCCCGGCCCTGCTGATCGCCGCCGCCCTCCTGCTGCTCGGCCGCGAAGCGCTCGATCCCGGCCTCCTGCTCGGCATCGCGATCATGGGCGCGGCGCCGCCGATCATGTCCTCGCCCGCAGTCGCCATCCTCTACGGCTTCGAGCCCTCGCTGATCATCGCCGGCGTCATCGTCACCACGATCGCAAGCCCGCTCATCGCACCGTTCCTGGTCGACTGGCTGGCGGGAGCTGCCGTCCCGCTCGACCGGATGGCGCTGGCCTTGCGGCTCGTCATGTTCATCGGCGGCGGCATGGTCGTCGCCTTCGCCATAAGGCGCTGGCTCGGAGCAGGACGCATTCGCGCGTTGAAGCCCAATCTCGATGGCTTCGGCGTGCTGATGTATTTCATCTTCGCCATCGCGGCGATGGACGGTGTCACCAAATCGGCGATGGAGCGGCCCGGGCAGGTCGCGCTCTTCCTCGCCGTCGCCTTCCTGGTCTCTGCCGTCGGCCTGGCCAGCGCCTGGCTGGCCTTGCGCCGCTTTCCCCGCTCCGAGCGCTTCATGATCGGCTATGGCACCGGCCAGCGGAACATGGGCCTGCTGGTCGCCGCGCTCGGCGCCGGCGTACCGCCGACCACCTTTCTCTATTTCGCGCTGGCCCAGTTCCCGATCTATCTGCTGCCCTGGCTGCTGCGCGGCATCGCGGCGCGGATCAGGCGCAGGGAGGCGCCTGCTGACGCGGGCTGACCAGACCACCCCCCAGCTTGCCCGCAACCGGCCGCTTTGACGGCTGGGGCATGGGGACGAAACCAATGAAGCTTTATTCCGGACCACTCAGCCTGTTCGGCCGCAAGGTCGAGATCGCCCTTGCCGAGAAGGGCCTGCCCTTCGAGCGCGTCGTGGTGCCGTTCAACCAGATGGTCGGCTACAATCCGAAGCACCCCGACGTACTTGCCGCCAACCCGAAGGGGCAGGTGCCGGTCCTGGTCGATGGCGAGCTGACGATCTACGATTCCACCCTGATCCTCGAATATCTCAACGAGGCCTATCCGCAGCCGCCGCTCTACCCCGCGACGCCGGTCGAGCGGGCGCGCTGCCGCCAGCACGAGCTCTTCGCCGACGAAGTGGTGTTCGGCGCACTGCGCCAGCTCTTCCACCGCAACGGCGAACGCCTGCCGCAGGCGGAGCTGGAGCAGGCGGAGGGTGAGGCCAGGGCGGGCGAAGGCCTGCTGGCGCGCCATTTCGTCGAGATCGAAGCGGCGCTCGGCCAAAAGCCCTATCTCTGCGGCGCCTTTTCCGTCGCCGACATCGGAATGTTTCTGATGGTGCATTATGTCCGCCGGCTGGCCGGGCCGTCATTCGCCGCCCTGCCGGCGCTCGCGGCCTGGTACGAGCGGGTCGGCGCGCGTCCCGTCTTCGCGACACAACTGACCGAGATCGCCGATTGGGACCGCAAGCTCTCGCTACCGCTCCAGCGCCTCTAACTCTGGGAGGCGGAGACCCCTGCGCTGGCGGCAACGCATAGGCACGCCACCCCATGCCACTCCCGCCAACGCCCCGGCCGCCGACTCAAAGAAATCCCTGCTGACGCAGGCTGACCTGAAGAGTTGCGAAGATCGTTGCAAGCAAAGCCGGAGTTCCTGCCATGATCACGCTCTATTCGGGGCCGCTCAGTCTGTTCTCGCGCAAGATCGAGATCGCATTGCGCGAAAAAGGCCTGGCCTTCGAGCGGATCATGGTGCCGTTCAACCAGACGACCGGCTACGATCCGAAGCATCCCGAAGTCGTCGCCATCAATCCCAAGCAGCAGGTCCCGGTCATGAACGATGACGGGCTGGTGCTCTACGATTCCACCGTGATCCTCGAATATCTCGAGGACGCCTATCCTGAGCCGTCGCTCCTCCCGCTCTGCCCCGGCGCCCGCGCCCGCTGCCGGCTCGACGAGCTCTATGCCGACGAGATCATGCTGCAGGCGCTGAAGCCGCTGATGCATCGCACCAGCCCACCGTCGACCGACCAGACCAGGCGCTTCGCTCAGGAGGCCGACGCGCTGATCGCCGAGCGCGCGCTGGAGAACCACTATGCCGTGCTCGAAGACCGGCTCGCCGGCCGCGACTTCTTCGGTGATGCCGTCTCGATCGCCGACATCGCCCTGTTCATGAGCGTGCTGTTCTCGTTGCGCCTCGGCGGCCCGTCGCTCGCGCCCTTCGACGGCTTGTCGCGCTGGTTCGACCGGCTGAAGCTCCGGCCCGCCTTCACCCAGGCCGCCGTCGAGATTGCCGAGGCCGACCGGCGCCTGTCATTCCCGTTGAAGCGCGCCTGACGGCGGCCTTTCGCGATTGCGGGACACATCCAGCGGCGCTAGACCACGCCGCATGAGCACGATCCGCATCGCCCCATCCATCCTCTCGGCCGATTTCGCCAAGCTCGGCGAAGAGGTCCGCGCCATCGACGAAGCCGGCGCGGACTGGATCCACTGCGACGTGATGGACGGGCATTTCGTGCCCAACATCACCTTCGGCCCCGATGTGCTGAAGGCGATCCGACCCCATACGAAGAAGTTCTTCGACGTCCATTTGATGATCGCGCCGGTCGATCCCTATATCGAGGCCTTCGCCAAGGCCGGTGCCGACCTGATCTCGTTCCATGTCGAGGCCGGCCCGCATCCGCATCGCACGATCCAGGCGATCAAGGCGCAGGGCAAGAAGGCCGGCATCGTGCTCAATCCCGGCACGCCGGCGAGCGCGGCAGAGCCCCTGATCGGCGATGTCGACCTGATCTTGTTGATGACGGTGAACCCGGGCTTCGGCGGCCAGAGCTTCATCCATTCGGTCGTCGACAAGATCGCACAGGTGCGCGCCCTGATCGGCGAGCGCCCGATCGCGCTCGAGATCGACGGCGGCGCCACGCCCGAAACGGCGCCGCTCGCGGTCAAGGCCGGCGCCGACGTGCTGGTCGCCGGCTCGGCGGTGTTCAAGGGCGGGCCCTCAGCTTATGCCGACAACATCGCCGCCATCCGCAAGGCGGCCGAGACAGCGCGGGGCGACTGGATCTGAGGTAAGTCGGCGGTCAAAGGCCGTCTTTCCGGGGGGCCACGCAAGTGGCGAGTCCGGAATCCATAACCGCGACCTGCCTGGTTAGGTGCGGCACCGGCACGCCTCGGTTTCATGGCCCGTGTTCATGGGTTCCGGGCTCGGGCCTACGGCCCGCCCCGGAATGACGGCGCAGCTGACGGCTGCTCGGGCCTCAGCCTACAGATTGATCGCGGCGAAGCCCCCATAGATCATGCGGGCGCCGTCGAAGGGCATCGGGTTGGCATCCTGCGACATCCGCGGATCCTCCATCATCTTCTGCCAGCCGGCATCGCGGACTTCCTTGCTCGGCCATTCGACGAAGGAGAGGACCACGACCTCGTCCTCCTTGGCTGCGACGGCCCGGTAGAAATCAGTCTGCTTGCCGTGCGGGACATCGTCGCCCCAGTGCTCAGCGATCCGCGTCGCGCCATATTCCTTGAACAACGGCGCGGTCTTGCGGGCGTGCTCGATATAAGCCTCGCGATTGGCAGCAGGGACAGCCGCAACGAAACCATCGACATAGGACATCGGTCTTCTCCTCCTTGGGTCTCTCGGCGCTCCCGGTGGAGCGCCCGCCAGCCAGCGCGGACGCTAGGCAAAGCGAGGGCTCGAAGCTGTCAGGAGCGCCCTCCGGCATTCCACCCTGAGCCTCTCCGTGCTAGCGAGCCCGCGAGCCTTTTATCATCACGCCGCGAGCCCGCTATGATCCCCCGCTATTCCCGCCCCGAGATGGTCGCGATCTGGGAGCCGCAGACGCGCTTCCGCATCTGGTTCGAGATCGAGGCGCACGCCACCGACAAGCTCGCCGAGCTCGGCGTCGTGCCGAAGGAAGCGGCCGCGACGATCTGGGCCAAGGCCAGGGACGCGACCTTCGACGTCGCCCGCATCGACGAGATCGAGCGCGTCACCAAGCACGACGTCATCGCCTTCCTTACCCATCTCGCCGAGATCGTCGGCCCCGAGGCGCGCTTCGTCCACCAGGGCATGACCTCTTCCGACGTGCTCGACACCACGCTCTCGGTGCAACTGGCGCGCGCCACTGACATCCTGATCGCCGATGTCGACGCCCTGCTCGCCGCCATCAAGCGCCGCGCCTTCGAGCACAAGCTGACCCCGACCATCGGCCGCTCGCACGGCATCCATGCCGAGCCGGTCACCTTCGGGCTCAAGCTCGCTCAGGCCTATGCCGAGTTCGATCGCTGCCGCGCCCGCCTCGTTGCGGCACGCGCCGAGATCGCGACCTGCGCGATTTCCGGCGCCGTCGGCACCTTCGCCAATATCGACCCGCAGGTGGAGGAATACGTCGCCGAAAAGATGGGGCTTACGCCGGAGCCGGTCTCGACCCAGGTCATTCCGCGCGACCGCCACGCCATGTTCTTCGCCACGCTCGGCGTCGTCGCCTCCAGCGTCGAGCGCCTTGCAACCGAGATTCGCCATCTCCAGCGCACCGAGGTCTATGAGGCAGAGGAGTATTTCTCGCCGGGCCAGAAAGGCTCCTCGGCGATGCCGCACAAGCGCAATCCCGTCCTGACCGAGAACCTCACCGGCCTCGCCCGCCTGGTGCGCGGCATGGTCACGCCGGCGCTCGAGAACGTCGCGCTCTGGCATGAGCGCGACATCTCGCACTCCTCGGTCGAGCGCATGATCGGCCCCGACGCGACGGTGACGCTCGACTTCGCCCTCGCCCGCCTCACCGGCGTCGTCGACAAGCTGCTGATCTATCCGCAGAACATGCGCAAGAACCTCGACAAGCTCGGCGGCCTGCACAATTCCCAGCGTGTCCTGCTCGCGCTGACCCAGGCCGGCGCCAGCCGCGAGGACAGCTATTCCATGGTCCAGCGCAATGCGATGCGCACCTGGGAGCACGGCGAGGATTTCCTCACCAACCTCAAGGCCGACAAGGACGTGACCGCGAAGCTCTCGGTGGCGCAACTGGAGGCGATGTTCGACGAGGGCTACCACTTCAAGCATGTCGACACGATCTTCCGCCGGGTGTTCGGCGAGGCTTGATGTCCCGGCTCGGGGCGCTCTGGGAAGGATTGATGGGCCGCGGGCAACCACGGCCCGCCAACCCCTCGTCTTCCCGGGCAACTCGGCCGAACGAATACAGGGTTTTTACAAAGGCCCATGATCGCGAGGTTCGACTGACCGATTTGGACAGTGTCCTCGGGCCGTTAAGCGCCACCGAACAAGGCATGTTCGAACTGCGCAAGCAGGCCTGCTCTGTCGGCTTGGCCCAGTGGCAAGCAGAGGCGAATGTCAAAGCGCTCGCCTGGCGCAACAAGCTCGCCAGACTGGCCACGCAAGCGGACCGCGAAGCCACATGCGTGACGATCCTGCTCGATCTCTCCGGCTCTATGCGCGACCAGCGCATCATGACGGTCCGAGGCGTTCTTGAAGTCGTCGGCATCGTGCCGCAGGCGCTCGGAATTCAGTTCGAGATTCTCGGCTTCACGACGGTGCGCTGGAAGGGAGGATTGTCGCGGCGGCAGTGGATCGACGCCGGGAAGCCGCATTGGCCAGGGCGTTTGAACGATCTCCTTCACGTGGTGATCGCAGAGGCAGACGTTCACGATAGCGCTCGCCTCGCCAAGCTGGACCAACTGCTCCGCCTGGATCTGCCGAAGGAAAACATCGATGGCGAAGCCATCGAATGGGCATGCGCGCGCCTTATGTCGCGGAAGGCGAGCCGACGTGCGCTGATCGTGATTTCTGACGGAGCCCCCGTCGACGATTCAACCCTGCAAGCCAACGATCTCGACTATCTCGGCGATCATCTCAAGAGCGTCGCCGCCGCGGTACAGAGCGACGGCCAGATCGAGCTGTTCGGGGTAGGAATCGACTACAATCCTTCGCGCTTTTATTGCGATGCTCGCAAGTCCAGCAGCCCCGACGAGTTGCTGGAGGCTCTCTTCGGCGTGCTCAACACTCTGTTCGCGCCTTCATCCAGCGTCGACCTTGAATCGACTGGTTGACCAGTTTAAATTTGGTGCATGATTACCGTCGGCGCCTTCGAAGCCAAGACCAAGTTTTCCGAACTGCTCGACCGCGTCGAGCGCGGCGAGGAGGTCGTGATCACGCGTCATGGCAAGGTGGTGGCGCACATGCATGCAGCGCCCGGCGATGCCGAAGCTGCGCGGAAGGCCAAGGCGGCGGAGATCATGGCCGAGTTCTTGCGCGTTCGGGAGATGCTCCGCGCCAAAGGCGTCTCCTTCTCGGTCGACGATGTCCTTTCGGCCAGAGACGAAGGTCGCCGCTGATGGCGGTCATCGACGCCTCGATCGTCATCGCCGCCCTCTCGCCAGACGAACAGGACCAAACCGCGCTGACGAAGCTTGCGCCCTATTTCGGTGGAGGCGGATACGTTCCGGGGCTCTGGCCGATCGAGGTCGCGAACGTCCTGTTGACGAAGCGCCGCCGCGCAATACTCTCGGCTGCAGATGGCGATGCCGTCTGGCATGCCATCGCCAGCCTCCCGGTCGAAACCTATCATTTCGGGCTTGACCGGGTTGCCACTGACATCCGCCCGCTCGCCGCCCGGTATGAGCTGACGAGCTATGATGCCTGTTATCTTCAGCTTGCGCTGGACAGGTCAATGCCGCTTGCGACGGTCGATCGAAAACTCGCGGCGGCCGCCCGCGCCGAAGGCCTTACAGTGCTCTGAACCATGAAAACCTCCGACACCGACATCCTGATCGTCCCCGGCTGGTCGGGTTCCGGCCCCGACCACTGGCAGAGCCGCTGGGAAGCCAAGCTGCCCACTGCCCGCCGCGTCGAGCAGGAGGACTGGTACAAGCCGACCCGCGACGGCTGGGCCAACCGCATCGTCGCCGCCGTGCGCGCCGCGACCAGGCCGGTCGTGATCGTCGCCCATTCGGCCGGCGTCAGCGCGGTCGCCCACGCAGCCGGGCATCTGAAGCCACATGAGGTCACCGGCGCCTTCCTGGTCGCGCCGGCCTCCGAGCGGGCCAAGCGCGCCATCCCCGGCATGGCGGACGATTTCACCGCGATCCCGCGTAAGCCCCTGCCCTTCCGCTCGGTGCTGATCGCCAGCGCGACCGATCCCTATTGCACGCAGGACGAGGCCAGGGAACTCGCTGAAGCCTGGGGCTCGGAATTCGTCGATGCCGGCGACAGCGGCCATCTCAACACCGAATCCGGTCATGGCCCCTGGCCGGACGGCCTGCTGCGCTTCGCCGGCTTCATGAAGAGCCTGACGGTCGTGTGAGGGACGTGCGGCCGCGTGCTCCGGAGCGGCTTTTGTCACCCCGTCGATGAGGCCGTGAAGACCGCCAACTGAGCCTCGAAGGCACGCTTGTATGCCGGCCGCGCTTCGGCGCGAGCGACATAGGCGGCGAGGTTCGGCCGTTCCTCCAGCATGCCTGAGCCCTGCAGCCGGCGCAGCACCGTCACCATCAGGAGATCTCCGGCGCTGAATGCGCCGTCGAGCCAGTCGGCATCGCCAAGGTGGGTGGAGAGGCTCTCAAGCCGTCTGCGGATAACGTCATCGAGGGCGCTCAGGCGCTGCTCGTACCAGGGCTCGTCGCGCTCGAGGATCCTGACCAGGCTGCGGTCGAAGATCGGCGGCTCCAGCGTGTTCAGCGCCGCAAACATCCATGTGATCGCGCGCGCCCGGGCATGCGCATCGTCCGGCAGCAGGCCCCCATGACGCTCTGCGATATGGAAGACGATCGCCCCCGACTCGAACAAAGCGAGATCGCCGTCCTCATAGGTCGGGATCTGCCCGAAGGGTTGAAGCGCGAGATGCGCCGGCTCCTTCATCGTCTTGAACGACAGGAGACGGACCTCGTAGGGCTGGCCGACTTCCTCGAACGCCCAGCGAAGGCGCATGTCGCGTGCCAGGCCGTTGCCGCGGTCGGGCGAGCGTTCGAAGGCGGTGATGGTGACGGTCATCGGCAGGCTCCCAGGGACTGTTTGGCGGACTTCGCATCCAAAGGACGAAAAGCCACCGCGGCTCCCGACAATCCGCGCGTTCGTTTTCTGCCTCGTGGCCCCGCGATCCGATTTAGGGCCAGTCTCAAAGAAAAACCCGCCCCGGATCGCTCCGGAGCGGGTCTTGGTGTCACGCCTTGCGGCGATCAGCCGATATCAGTTCTCGACATAGCCGATCTTGCCGTCGGCACCCTTCTTCCAGGTGTAGACCGTGTAGTCCGGGCGGGTGATGTCGCCCTTCTTGTCGAAGCCGATCTTGCCGATGACGGTGTCGACCGGCTGGCCGCCATGCAGCGCCGCGGCGATCTTCTTCGGATCGACCGAGTTCGCGCGCTTGGCGCCTTCGGCCATGATCTGGACCGCGGCATAGCTATAGAGCGTGTAGGCCTCAGGCTTGAACTTGCGGGCCTCGAACTTCTTGAGGACCGCGGCCGCCTCCGGACGCTTCTGCGGATCCGGCGGGAAGGTCATCAGCGTGCCTTCGACGCCCGGGCCGCCGATCGTGGCGAACTCGTCGGTGGTGATGCCGTCGCCGGAGATCAGCACGGTCTTCAGGCCCTGGTCGCGCATCTGGCGCACGATCAGGCCGCCTTCGGTGTGCAGGCCACCCCAGTAGAGGTAATCGGCACCCGTCGACTTCAGCTTCGAGATCAGCGCCGAGAAGTCCTTCTCGCCGGCGTTGACGCCTTCATAGAGCACGTCCTTGACGCCGGCCTTGGTCAGGCCCTTGCGGGTCTCGTCGGCGAGGCCCTGGCCATAGGTCGTCTTGTCATGGACGATGGCGATCTTCTTGCCCTTGAGGTTCTTGGCGATGTACTCCGCCGCCACCGAACCCTGCTGGTCGTCGCGGCCGCAGGTGCGGAACACGTTCCAGAGGCCACGCTCGGTGATCTTCGGGTTGGTCGCCGACGGGCTGATCATCAGGATGCCGTTCTCGGCATAGACTTCCGACGCCGGCATGGTGACGCCGGAGTTGAAGTGACCGAGCACCATCTTGACGCCGTCGCCGACGAACTTGTTGGCGACCGAGACGCCCTGCTTCGGATCCGAGACGTCGTCACCGACGACGACCTGGATCTTCTGGCCGAGAATGCCGCCGGCAGCGTTGATGTCTTCGGCGGCCTGTTCCGCCCCGTTCTTCAACTGCGCGCCGAAGGCCGCATTCGGACCCGTGATCGGGCCGCCGACGCCAAGCTTGATCTGTGCGTTCGCTACGCCCGAAAAGGCGAGGACCGCGCCAAGGGCAATTCCGCCCAAGAGCAGCTTCTTCATGCGTTGTGACTCCCCTGTGAGTATATTACGGGCCGGTTTGGCCGTCCCGTCTCGGCGCGTGGTGCCACCGTGAAACGCAGTCTTGCGCTTTTTCGCGGTGCTGTCACGCGGCAAGCCCCGTGAACTTTGGTGGTGTTTTCAACGCTTCAGGAGCTCTCCCGAGCCCTCCAGGTGAAGGGTCCGGTGCGCTCGTAGAGCCAGCGGTATTGCGTCGTCATCTGACGCGCCCGGTTGTAGCGCCAGCCGGCGAAGCTGAAGGCGAACAGCACGATCGTGTCGACGATGTAGTAGTGCGGCGACAGCAGCGTCGCCTCGAACAGGGCGAAGTGGATGAAGCGGATGAACAGGCCGAGGATCAGCGTGTAGAAGACAAGCTGGATCGGCGGGCGCCAGGTGATCGCCACCGCCCGCCCCGCCATCCAGGCGGCCCAGCCGCCCATCACCACCGTCACCAGCAGGAAGAGCCAGATGGTCGGCTCCTCGTAGAGAATGCCCTGCATCATCGTGCTCCGTTCAAGCCCGCGGCGCTCAATGCCGCCCGCCTTCGAGATAGGCTGCCCGCACCTGCGGATTGGCGAGCAACTCCTTGCCGGTGCCGCTCATGGTGATGACGCCGTTGACCATGACATAGCCGCGATGGGCGAGCTTGAGCGCATGGAAGGCGTTCTGCTCGACCAGGAACACGGTCAGCCCCTGGCTGCGGTTGAGCTCGCGGATCGCCTCGAAGATCTGCTTGACGATCAGCGGCGCAAGACCGAGCGAGGGCTCGTCGAGCATCAGCAGCTTCGGCCGCGCCATCAGCGCGCGCGCGATCGCCACCATCTGCTGCTCGCCACCGGAGAGCGTGCCGCCGCGCTGCTGCAGCCGCTCCTTCACGCGCGGGAAGAGCACGCAGATCTTCTCGAGATCCTCGTCGAAATGCTGCATGCCGGCGACCGCCGCGCCCATCTGCAGGTTCTCGAACACGGTCATGCGCGGGAAGATGCGCCGCCCTTCCGGCGACTGCGCGATACCGAGGCGTGCGATCTCGTGGCTCGGCATCCTCGTGATGTCGCGCCCCTGATAGGTGATGGTGCCTTCGCGCGCTTGCGGAGTGCCGAAGATCGTCATCATCAGCGTCGACTTGCCGGCGCCGTTGGCGCCGATCATCGTCACGATCTCGCCGGGGCGGACATCGACGTCGACGCCCTTGAGCGCGATGATCTTGCCGTAATAGGTCTTGACGCCGCGGACGGAGAGGAGCGGTTCTGCCTCGCTCATAGGCCGACCTCCGCTTCCACCTGCTCGACCTCTTCGTCTTCGACGCCGAGATAGGCGGCGATCACCTTCGGATCGGCCTGCACCTCGGCTGGGGTGCCGTCCGCGATCTTGGTGCCGTAGTCGAGCACCACGACATGGTCCGAGATTTCCATCACCACCGACATGTCGTGTTCGATCAGGAGCAGCGCCGTGCCGTGGTCCCTGCGGATCGACAGCAGGAGGTTGTTGAGGTCGAGGCTCTCGCGCGGGTTGAGGCCGGCGGCCGGCTCATCGAGGCAGAGCAGCACCGGGTCGGTGCACATCGCCCGCGCAATCTCGAGCCGGCGCTGGTCGCCATAGGGCAGATCGGCGGCCGGATCGTCGGCGCGATGGATCAGGTTGATCTTCTCGAGCCAGACCTTGGCCTTCTCGATCGCCTCCTTCTCGCGCGCCTTGTAGCCGCCGATGCCGAGCACGCCGAGGAAGGTGAAGCCCGAGGCGATCATCAGCGGATTGTGCTGCGCGACCAGAAGGTTCTCCAGCACCGTCATGCCGCCGAACAGGCGGATGTTCTGGAAGGTGCGGGCGACTTTCGCCTTCCAGGCGATGCGGAAGTCCGGCATGCGTTCGAGCAGGTAGCTGTCGCCCGAAGAACCATCACGATTCTCCTGCGTCAGCGTGATCATGCCCTCGGTCGGCTTGTAGAAGCCGGTGATGCAGTTGAACACCGTGGTCTTGCCGGCACCATTGGGGCCGATGAGGGCGGTGATGTCGCCCTTGCGGGCCTCGAAGGAGAGGTCGTTGACGGCGGTCAGGCCGCCGAAGCGCATCGTCAGATGCTCGACCTTGAGCAGTGGGGTCCCGGGCGGAGCGGCGGTGACCGCCGTCATCGCCGAGGTGGTTTCGACCAGGTTCGTCATCAGCCGTGCCCCTCCTGGACCATATCGGAGGAGATCGCCTTCTTCTCCTTGAGGAAGGCGGTCGGCTCGCGGGTCGAGATCAGCCCGCGCGGCTTCCAGATCATGATCACCACCATGGCGAAGCCGAAGATCAGCATGCGGTACTTGGTCGGGTCGAAGTCCTGGCCGAAGATCTGCTTCAGCCAGTCGAGCTCGCGCAGCAGCTCGGTACCGCCGATCATCGCGATCGCAGCGATGGCGCAGCCCCAGAGCGAGCCCATGCCGCCGAGCACGACGATGGCGAGGATCACCGCCGATTCCATGAAGACGAAGGATTCAGGCGAGATGAAGCCTTGCCGCGCCGCGAAGAAGGAGCCGGCAAAGCCGCCGAACATCGCACCGAGCGAGAAGGCGGTCAGCTTGGTGTTGGTGGTGTTGATGCCGAGCGAGCGGCAGGCGATCTCGTCCTCGCGCAGTGCCTCCCAGGCGCGCCCGACCGGCAGGCGGCGCAGGCGCAGGCTGACATAGGCGGTCAGCAGCGCCAGGCACAAGATGACGTAGTACAGGAAGATCGTGCGGTAGAGCGGCGAGAACTCGAGCCCGAACACCGCCGCAAAGCCATCGTCTGCCGCGGTGAACGGGATGCCGAAGAAGGTCGGCCGCGGGATGCCGGAAATGCCGGCATAGCCGTTGGAGAAATCGGTCCAGTTGATCAGGACGAGGCGGATGATCTCGCCGAAGGCGAGCGTCACGATGGCGAGATAGTCACCACGCAGCCGCAGCACCGGGAAGCCCAGAATGAGACCCCAGAAGGCGGCGAGGATGCCCGACAGCGGCAGCAGGATCCAGAAGGACAGGCCGAAATTCTTGGCGAGCAGCGCGTAGGAATAGGCGCCGACCGCGTAGAAGGCGACATAGCCGAGATCGAGCAGTCCGGCGAGGCCGACGACGATGTTCAGCCCCCAGCCGAGCATGACGTAGATCAGGATCTGGACGCCGAAATTGTCGATCCATTTCAGCGCCCCGCCCCAGCCCGCGAGGTTGATCGCGATGATCGGGAAGGTGAGCAGGAAGCCGAGGCCGAACAGCGAGAACATCCGCGAATGGCGCTGGAAGAAGCCGATCGTGCCATGCGGCAGGAGCCGTACGGCCGACTTGCCCTCACCGCGCGTCTGCTGGCGCAGCGCCATCAGGAAGCGGCCGACGAAGACGATCGCCACCGCCCAGGCCACCGCGTCCCAACGCGGGTCGAGCACGAGCTGATTGTCGAGGTTCTGGCGCGTGCCCCAGGCGATGATCGGGATGCACAGGCCGAAGGTGATCAGCGCCGCGAAGGCGGCTTCCTTCAGCGCCTTCGTCATGTCGGCCTGGCGCTTGGCCGGCGTCGATGCGTCCATGGCCATGGGCTTTAGACCTTCTCGACTTCGGGCCGGCCGAGGATGCCGGAGGGCATGAAGACCAGGACGACCGCCAGGATGCAGAAAGCGGCGACGTCCTTGTAGTCGATGGTGAAATAGGCCGACCACATCACCTCGATCAGGCCGATCAGCAGCCCGCCGAGCACCGCACCAGGTAGTGAACCGATGCCGCCGAGCACGGCCGCGGTGAAGGCCTTGACGCCCGGCGTGAAGCCGTCGGCGAAGTTCACCACGCCGTAGAGCACGAGGTACATGACGCCGGCGACCGCAGCGAGCGCAGCGCCCATCACGAAGGTGATCGAGATCGTCCGGTCGACGTCGACGCCAAGCAGCGAGGCCATCTTGCGATCCTGCTCGCAGGCGCGCTGGGCCCGGCCGAGCGGTGTCTTCTGCACGAGGTACCAGAAGGCGGCGAGCAGCACGATCGTGGTGACGATGATCACGACCTGCTTGTAGGAAATCGAGACCGGATAGGTCGCGCTGTCGATCAGCAGGATCGACTTGTTCAGCATCGGCGGAATCGGCTTGTTGCGCGGCCCCTGCACGACCTGGACGAAGTTCATCAGGAAGATCGACATGCCGATCGCCGAGATCAGCGGTGCGAGGCGGAACGATCCGCGCAGCGGCCGGTAGGCGACGCGCTCGATCGTCCAGTTCCACAGCGAGGTGAAGAACATCGCCAGGATCAGGACGAAGATCAGCGCCAGCACGATCAGACCGGCTCCGAACCAGGCCGAGATCAGCATGAAGAAGATCAGCGCGATGAAGGCCGACAGCATGAACACGTCGCCATGGGCGAAGTTCACCATGCCGATGATGCCGAAGACCATCGTGTAGCCGATGGCGATGAGGCCGTAGATTGACCCCAGGGTCAGCCCGTTGATGAGCTGCTGGACGAATACTTCCATTGAACGACGCCTAACCCCTCGAATCAGTTACCCGTTCTTTTTGCGCGGCATGACACCGACGCATGCGGGATGCGATTGCGGCGCAGAGCTACCAACGGTCTGCACGCTCGACAATCACCCCGCGCCACATTTCTGTCAAAAGCAATCTGCGGGACATTGCATATGCAATAGGCAGCCGATGCTGCTGCCCCGCGCGCATTCCGCGCAAGATGATTGCTCGGCATGCAGTGTACGATTCGGCGATATCGGACCGCTTGTCGCTAGTGTCGCACCAACCTCCACGCGAGATACCGGAATGGCGGCTCCGATCCCGCCCCGGCCATGCACTTTTGGGCCTCGCTTACCAGCCTGCCGCCTGCCACGATCGCGGTTCCCGTGATTCCCGTTTTCCAGGTGCGCCATGGTCCTCGCCGCTCCTCACCTCGCCGATGCTGCCCATGACGAGGCACTCGCTTTGCTCGATCGCATCCCGCTGATCGACGGGCATAATGATCTGCCCTTCGTCGTGCGTCTCGACCCGGCCGCGAAGGGCGATCTCGCAACCTACGACCTCGGCAAGGTCCATCCGGAGACCGACACCGATATTCCGCGCATGCGCGCCGGCAAGCTCGCGGCGCAGTTCTTCGCCGCCTATGTCCCGCCCAATCACCCCAAGCCCGCCGGCTTTGCGCTGGCGCAGATCGCGTTGATGCGCCGGATCTGGGAACACCACGCCGACGTCTTCCGGCCCGGCCTCTCGGCTGATGACGTCGAAGCCGCCAAGAAGGAAGGCCGCATCGCCCTGTTCATGACGATCGAGAACGGCTCGGCGCTCGACAATGAGCTCGAGACGCTCGACGCCTATTGGGACCTCGGCGTCAGGCTGATGACGCTCTGCCACAACGACACCCATGACTGGTGCGATTCGGCGACCGACGCGCCGCGCCACAACGGGCTCAGCGCCTTCGGCAAGCAGGTGATCGGCCGGATGAACCGGCTCGGCATGATCGTCGACCTCGCCCATGTCGCGCCTAAGGTGATGCATGACGTGCTCGACATCAGCGCGGCGCCGGTGGTCTGGTCGCACTCCAACGCCTTCTCGCTCTGCGACCACCCGCGCAACGTCCCCGATGACGTGCTCGACCGCGTCGCCGGCAACAACGGGGTCGTGATGGCGACCTTCGTGCCCGATTTCATCAGCCAGGCCTCGCGCGACTGGAACCGCCCGGCCAGAGATCAATACGGCAAAGCGCGTGAAGGGTTCGACTTCAAGAAGGCGGAAGCCGAGATCACCCGCACCTCCGGCCCGCGGCCAAGGGCGACGCTGGCGCAATATTGCGACCATCTCGATTATCTGGCCAAGCGGATCGGCCATGACCATCTCGGCATCGGCTCGGATTTCTTCGGCGGCCTCACCCCGGATGGGCTCGAGGACGCCTCGACCTTCCCTGCCCTGATCGCCGAGCTGATCCGCCGCGGCTGGTCGGAAGAGAACCTCGCCAAGCTCGCCAGCGGAAACATGCTGCGGGTGATGCGCTCGGTCGCAAGCGCGGCCGCACGCTGAACGGGCACGCAGCGGCAAGGCGGAAATAAGGCAAAATTTTAAGGGTATGATGCGAACGCTGCCGAGCCCGCCATCGCGAGCGGGGGCGGAGCGCCAGCACCCCCCTGTCCCGCGCCAGCACAGCTCGGACAGGACCCGTGAATCTCTTTCCCGCTTCCATCAGGAATTATCTCGTCGCCACCATGGCGTGTCTGTGCGTGCCGGGACTCGGCGCGCTCGCCTTTCTCGCGGAACAGGCGGCAGAGGATGTCTATACCAGCCACCGCCTGGTCGAGCTGGTCGCGGCCGACGAGGCCCTCCTCGTAGCCGGCAACACCATCCGTTCCAACCGTGGCCAGGCCCAGACCGCCATCCAGGTCGCGGACGATCCCGCGCCGACGCTTAAGAAGATCGAGCAGGCCAACCGGGACGAACTCGGCCGCGCCATCGCGCGTTTGCGGAGCACCGACCTCGCCGATCGCAACGCGCTTGCCGACGCGATCGACCAGAAGGAGAAGGCGACTGCGGCCAAGCTGCCGGAGATGTACGCCGAAGCGGCAAAGCCGAAGCCGCAGCGCAGCCTCGCGGCGACGATGCCCTGGTACAATGGCATCGGCGACATCGAGACCGTGATGACAGCCGCCGCCGATGCGACCTCGACGGCGGTTCGCCTGTCCGATCCGGCGCTCGCCGACCTGCAGAACTTCAAGGCGGCCGGCTGGCGCGTGCGGTCGAGCTACGGCACCCAGTGCTCGGTGCTGCGCCCGGTCTTCGGCAGCAACAAGCCGATGGATGCGGCGCAGCTGCGCCGGCTCGGCGAGATGCGCGGCGCCTCCGATGCCGGCGTTGCACAGTTGACGCAGCTGGCGGCCCGCCCGGGTGTCAGCCCGGAGCTGGTGCGCAAGGTCGGTGCGATGAACGCCGAAGTCACGGCCGCCAACCGGCTGATGGACGAGCAGATCGGCCGCGTCGGCCAGGGCAGCAGCCCGGTCGTCGGCGCCGAGGAATGGACCAAGCAGTGCAACGGCCCGTTCAACACGATCCTCGCCGCCGTCGGCCAGTCCTTCGACGAGATGGAGAACGTGACGCAGGCGACGCTGGCGCGGGCCTGGACCCGGCTCGCCATCACCGGCGGCCTGTTCCTCGCCTTGCTCGCCATCTGCGTGCTGAGCTGGCGCGGCGTGCAGCGCCGCATCGCCCGGCCGCTGGTCCAGCTGCAGACGGCGCTGGCCGGCATGCAGGCCGGTGACTTCGCCCAGAAGATTCCGACCCCGCCCTGCCCCGACGAGATCGGCACGCTGAGTGGCGCACTCGAGGACTACCGCCAGAACGCGCTCGCGCTCGAAACCAACCGCCGTGACCGCGAGGTCGCCATGCTCGCCGATGCCGAGCAGGCCGCCAAGGTCCGCACGCTCGTCGGCGAAGTCGCGGGCATCGTCGCGGCGGCCCGCGCCGGCGACTTCTCCGGCCGCGCCGAAGCCGGCGATGTCGAGGGGCCGCTGCGCGAGCTGGTCGAGGGCGTCAACGAGATCAACGCCGTCGTCGATGCTGCGACGACCGAGTTCGCAGGGGCGATGCAGTCGCTCGCCGGCGGCGACCTCACCCACCGCGTGACGACGGGCTATCGTGGCCGCTTCGCCGCGCTGCAGGAAGCGATCAACCAGACCGCCGAGCGGCTCTCGACGACGCTCCGCACCATCCAGGCCAATGCCTCGGATGTCGGCCTTTCCGCCCGCGAGATCTCGACCGGCGCCGACGACCTCTCCAAGCGCACCGAGGAGCAGGCCTCGTCGCTCGAAGAAAGTGCCGCGACCACCGAGGAGCTCGCCGCCTCAGTCAAGGCCTCGGCCCAGGCCGCCCAGCAGGCGGTTCGCCAGGCCGGACAGGCCATGCAGGTCGCCCAGGATGGCGGAGCCATCGCCAGCGAGGCCGTCTCGGCCATGGTCCGGATCGAGCAGGCCACGAAGAAGATCTCCGACATTATCCGGGTGATCGACGACATCGCCTTCCAGACCAACCTGCTGGCGCTCAACGCAGCGGTCGAAGCCGCCCGCGCCGGCGATGCCGGCAAGGGCTTCGCGGTGGTGGCCAGCGAGGTGCGCACCCTAGCCCAGCGCTCGAGCGCGGCCGCCAAGGACATTTCCGGTTTGATCTCGTCCTCGAACACCGAGGTCGAGACCGGCGTGAAGCTGGTGCGCCAGGCCGGGGATGCGCTGACCCGCATCGTCGAGGCCTCGAGCGGTGTCCAGACCACCATCTCCGAGGTCGCGACCGCCTCGACCGAACAGGCCAACGGCATCGAGGAGATGAGCCAGACCGTCGCGCATATGGACGAGATGACCCAGGCCAACGCAGCACTCGCCGAACAGAGTGCCGCCAGCGCCAATGCGCTGGCGGGCAAGATCGCCGAGCTCAATGCGCTCGTCGCGGCCTTCAGGACCGGCGACGAGCTCGCGCCGATCGCGAAATCCCCGGCCGCTACCGCCTCCTATGCCCCGCCGCCCCTGCGCACCTCCGACCTGGCAGCAATCGCGACCGGCCGGGGCGCCGAGCCGGAGCGCCTGCGCAAGCTCGCTGCGGCACTCGTCGAGCAGCAGAAGGCGCCGCCGCGACAGGCTCCGGCCCGCAAGCGCGCCAACGATGCCGGCTGGGAAGAGTTCTGAGACGCATACCAGCATTATGACCGAAAACAGCGGGCACGGCCTCAAGCCGTGCCCGCTCTGTATTTAGCGGAACATTAAGCATGACTTGCCATGCTCTCGCCCGATCCCGGCAGGTGAGAGGGCTATGGCGTTGTCTACCGCAAGTTCACGCTCGGCCGCATCGCGCCTGACGATCCAGCTCAGGATCGCACTGGTCAGCGTCGTCTTCGTCCTCGGCCTCGTGCTGATCGGCGCCGCCTCCTGGACCGGCAGCGGTCAACTCACGGCCGCCTTCGAGGACTCCAAAGCTTACTCTGCGCTCGCCGCCCGCTCACGCGAGGTCCGGGCCGCGAGCTTCGCACTGAAAGCGTTGAGCCGCGATGTCCGTTTCCGCCAAGAGGCCACTGATCTCAAGGACTTCGGCACCGGTCTTGAATCTCTGAAACAGGCGATCACGCGCCTTGGCAGCGCCGCCGGCGCCGACCGCGTGCGCGACAGCATCGCCGCGCTCGAAGCGCCGATGAAGGCCATCGAAGCCGACTTCACGACCATCGGCACCATGCAGCTCGCTTTGCGCGCCGCCGCTCCGGAAGGCCTCGCCGCCAGGCTGGAAGACGCTGCCGAGGCCCTGGAGACCAAGGTGCGCTCCCACAGCATGGGGGCAGATTCGCCCGACCTCGCCCGGCTCCCCGGCATTCTCGCCGCTTTGCGCCGGATCGACGCCGCCTATCGCCTTGCCCTCGACGAGAGCCTGCTCGGCCAGTGGGAGGTCGAGCAAGGCCGCTTCGAGCGCGCGCTCGGCCGCCAGGGCATCCCGGCCGAAGCCAAGGCCGAGATCGGCCCGGCTTTCACGGCCTATGCCGAGATCGTGCCCGCCTGGACCAAGGCCGAGAAGGATTTCATGCTCGCCGGTGAAAAACTCTCCGGCGAGTTCGACCTGATCGCCCCGCCGCTGCAGGAGCTCGAAACCCGGCTCGCCGCCGAAGAGGCTGAGGCCGGCGCCCGCCTCGCCGAAGCGCAGGCCCGCACCCAGGCGATCATCCTCGGAACGATCGCGGCCGCGCTCGTGCTCGGCCTGATCGCCGCCTTCATCGTCGGCCGCACCACCGCCCTGCCCTTGCGCCGCCTGCGTGACGCCATGCTCAGGCTCGCGAACGGCGATTACGAGGTCGCCGTCGCCGGCCTGTCGCGCCGCGACGAGATCGGCCAGATGGCGCAGGCCGTGCAGGTCTTCAAGGAGAACGGCCTCTCTGTGCAGCGGCTGGAGGCGGAGACGAGCGAAGGTCGTGCCGAGGCCGAACGCCAGAACCTCACCATCACGAGGCAGCGCGAGGAAGCCGCGGCCGCGCAGGGCTCCCTGCTCGCCGAGCAGCGCGAGGTCGTCGGCCTGCTGGCCGAGGCGCTCGCGCGTCTCTCGCAGGGCGATCTCACCGTGCGGATCGAGGATGCCGTCGCGCACGACTACGAGACGCTGAAGCAGGATTTCAACACGGCGATCGAGCGCCTCGCCGCCACTGTCGACGCGATCAAGGCGACCTCCGTCGAGGTTGCGACCGCCGGCCGCGAGATCACCAGCGGCGCCGACGATCTCTCCAAGCGCACCGAGGAGCAGGCCTCATCGCTCGAAGAGAGCGCCGCGACGACCGAGGAGCTCGCCGCCTCGGTCAAGGCCGCCGCCGACGCCTCCCGCCAGGCCGCGAAGCTCTCGCAGGAGGCGAGCGGCATCGCCCGCAAGGGCGGCGCCATCGTTGACGATGCGGTCCAGGCGATGGCCCGCATCGAGGATGCCTCGAAGAAGATCTCCGACATCACCTCGGTCATCGACGAGATCGCTTTCCAGACCAACCTGCTGGCGCTCAACGCCGCCGTCGAAGCGGCACGCGCCGGCGATGCCGGCAGAGGCTTTGCCGTCGTCGCCTCGGAAGTGCGCACTCTCGCCCAGCGCTCGAGCGAGGCGGCCAAGAGCATCTCGGTGCTGATCAAGGCCTCGAACGCGCAGGTCGGTGACGGCGTCGAGCTGGTGCGCTCGGCCGGCGCGGTGCTCGGCCAGATCGTCGAGGCCTCGCAGCGTGTCGCGACGACGGTCACCGAGGTCTCCTCGGCATCGTCCGAGCAGGCCAGCGGCATCGACGAGATGAGCCAGACCATCGCGCATATGGACGAGATGACCCAGCAGAACGCGGCTTTGGCAGAAGAAAGCGCCGCCTCGGCCACGGCGCTTGGGCAGCAGATCGAGCGGTTGAACGCGCTGGTCGCGGCCTTCAGGACGCATGATGATGGCCAAGCCGGTCACATCGCCGATCTCAGGCACGAGCGCCGCCGTGCTTGATCGCCGCTGAGCGGTTGACGGAGACCGCGCAGCCGGCGCATGGCTGCGCGCTCCTTCAGGAAACAGCCTTCTCATGACCGGTTCTGGCACCGACCGCACACGCCCGTCCATCGCGGGACAAGCCCCCATCGTCATCCTCGTCGAACCGCAGCTCGCCGAGAATATCGGCATGTGCGCCCGCGCCATGGCGAATTTCGGCCTCACCGAGCTGCGCCTCGTCGCGCCGCGCGACGGCTGGCCGAGCGGCGGCGGCCTCAAGAAGGGCGCGACAGCAGCCGCTTCCGGCGCGACCCACATCCTCGACAATGCCCGGCTCTTCCCCGATGCCGCCGCGGCGATCGCCGATCTCAACCATGTGCTGGCGACGACGGCGCGCGAGCGCGGCCAGATGAAGCGCGTCTTCACGCCGGCCGAAGCGATGCCGAACCTTTCCGAGCGCATCGCCTCGGACGAGCGCGTCGGCATCCTGTTCGGGCGCGAGCGCATCGGCCTGACCAATGAGGAGATCAGCTTCGCCGACGCGATCCTGACCTTCCCGGTCAACCCCGCCTTCGCCTCGCTCAACCTGGCGCAGGCGGTGCTGCTTTGCGGCTATGAATGGCTGAAGGCGAGCGGCGGCGAGCCGCCCTTCCGCGAGAACAACCCCTCGCCGCCGGCGAGCCGCGCCACCGTGCTCTCGATGTTCGACTATCTCGAGGGCGAGCTCGAGCGCTGCGGCTTCTTTCCGCCCGGCAAGAAACCGGTCATGACCGCCAATCTACGCGACATCCTGCACCGGCTGGGCATGACCGAGCAGGAAGCGCGCACCCTGCGCGGCGTCTTCAAGTCATTGGCCGAAGGGCCGAGAGCCGGCCGGAGCGGCGAGCCGAAAGCCTGACGGCACAGCGCGTCGCCGCTTCGACGAACTTGTGCGGCGAGACCTGGCCGGACGAACCCCTCCGCACCGAAGAGGGGTCCTTGCTACCTCTCGCGATCAGAACCTGACGGCGATGTTTGCCTTGAAGGCGTGGTCCTGTGCGCTCTCGGCAAGCTGGGCAGTGTAGCAGGCACGCAACGCGGCACCGACGCGAGCAAGTTCAACGGGGTCCGCCGGCGATGAGCACAGCATCTCCTTCCTCCGAAAAAGTCACCACGCCAAATGATTTGATGCCTTCAAGGCAGTCGGTAATGTCAAATGATGTGGGCTAGCCGGGGGGCCAATCTGGCCGGCCGATATTGTCGGCTTCCGACCGATAGCGTTGAAAAAGTCGGCGTTGCTGAGGTGGTGAAGTCCTGATTCAGTCGTGCTCGTGGATGGAGGGCGGCGCGATGATGGGCGAGCGACAGGTGGCGCAGGAGGCGTTGTTCT
>JAOYTL010000023.1 GCA_025846845.1 Alloboseaceae bacterium BT-24-1 | reverse complement strand
ACCGTCGAAGCCACATGGCGAAAGCTCGGAGACCTCCTCCACCTCGTCTCGCCGACCGAATGCGCCAATTACCTCACAAACGCAGGCTATGCTTCCGTGTAAATGAAGCATGCTCTAGCAGGTCAATCGCGTCTATGAACGCTCGCCGAGCAGGGCGAAGTTCGCCAGGCTGATCAGATGGGCGTGGATCGGCGCCAGATAGCCTTTCCGCCGCAGATCGAGCCAGACCTCGTCCGACAGCGCGTTGAGGCGCTCCTCGTTCACCGCCATGAAGCCGGAGAAATTCGAGCTCGCGCCGCTGGCCGAGCGTATTTCGATGTTGATGGTATGGAACAGGTCGAGGGCCCTGAGCTCGGCGGTGAAGGCGGCCGTGGCCTTGGCGGCATCGGCATATTCGCCGACGAAGGTGATGACCCGCTGCAAGGCTTCCGCCGGCTCGCCTTCCTCGGTGAAGAGGCGCTCGCCCTGCTCGTTCTGCAGGCCGGAGAAGCCGCCGTCGATGCAGATGACCTGCTGCTCCGCCGAGACCTCGCCGCCGACGAACGGGTAGCGCCGCAGATAGGCCGGCGCATGCTGACCGCGCCAGCGCCCTTCGGCATCGACGAAGCAGCTCTCGCCGGGTCGCATTCCGACCATGAACAAAGGCGAGACGGTGCCAGCCTCATCCAGGAAGAGAATCGGCATGTCTCGGCATGCGACCGCGAACTCCGGCAGCAGCGCCGGCAGCACATGGGCTCCGGCCGCGAAGGCATAGGGTGCCTCCGACGGGGCGATGCGCGCCTCGCGATGCTCGTTGCGGTCGAGCACGGTGATGCTTGAATAGAACAGCGGCAGGGGCGCCATGATCGGATCCTCGTCAGAAAAGCTCAGATGCTCGCGCGCAAGGTGAGCCGGAAATAGAGTTCGACATCGCGCTGCGCAGCCGAAACGCGCTGGAGCGGCCGCCCGACGCCGCCTTCGAGCGATGCCCATTCGAGCGGGCGCCAGATCAGGCCCGCGCCCACCGAGGTGGCATGCGTCACCCGCGCGCCGTTGAGATATGTCTGGCCATGATCGAGGAAGACGAAGCTCTCGAGTTTCAGCGGCTCGGGCAGCGCGTAGTGCAGCTCGGCCTGGCCGTAGAAGCCCGAATTGCCGAAGGCGCTGCCGATCGGGTAGCCGCGAACCGTCGTCGGGCCGCCGATCTGGAAGATCTGGTCACCCGGCAGTTGCGATTCCGTCGTATACTGCCCGGCGCCGACGAACGAGCCGTAGATGTCATCGGTGATGCGCCAGAGCGAAGCGCTGTTGCCGGTCCAGATCGTGTAGTTGCGCTTGCTGCCCGCCAGCGTGTCCTCATGCGCCACCTGCGTCCAGTTCACGCTCGTGGAATGCGTGAGGTTCGGCAAGTTCACGGTCAGCAAGCCGCCAGCCGAGGTCTTGATGTAGTTGGTGTCGACCGTTGAGATGTCGAGGAGCTTGCTGCGGCCGCGCCCGCGGCCGAGTGCGCCCGTCGCCTGCAGCAGAATGGTGTCGGTGGCGAAGATGGGTTGCGAGAGCGTAAGCGCCCCGCTCTCGGATATGCCCTCGGGGCGCAGTTCGCGGATGGAGCCGCCGACGATGCGGTAGGCCGAACGTGTATAAGTTACGCCGAGCCGCGTGCCCCAGGGCGAGACCGGGATCGTATAGCTGCCGCTACCGAGGATGCTGCCGCGTGCCCGCGAGCCGTAGAGCACCAGCTTGTCGTCGATGCCGAGCAGGTTGTGGTGGCGCAGGAACAGCGTGCCCTGATAGCGCCCAGTCGAGAGCACGCCCTGATTGTCATAGGAAATCTGGGCGGTGTTGCGCAGCGGCTCGGTCAGCGAGAGCTCGACATCCGTCAGCCCGAAGGCCGCGCCTGCCGCAAGCTGGGCCCGGATCTGCAGCTCGTTGAGGCGGTTGAAGATCGAGACCTGGCGGTTGAGTGCCGGCGCATCGACGACATCGTCCTCGGCGATCGATACCTGCGAACGGACATACCAAGGCCAAGTCTGCACGGCGCCGCCGATGCCGACCTTGCCGACCCGCCCCTCGACGAGCTTGACCTTGAGCACGCCGCCATCGAGCTTCTGCGGCGGCAGCACGGCGCTCGCCGTGATCTGGCCCTTCGCGGCATAGAGGTCGTTGACCTCCTGGACCAGCTTGCCGATCGCGGCGAGATCGACGCGCTTGCCGAGATAGCGGGCCCGGATAGCATCGAGCTCGACCTGGCTGATAAACTTCGATGCGTCGAAGTCGACCCGCGTGAGCACCACGGTCGCGCCGCCAGCGGGGAATTCGAGCCTTGGCCCTGGCGTGGGCGCCACCACGCCCGGACCGCGCTGACGCGGCGGTGCGGTCTGGCGCTCGATCTCGCGCCGCTGGCGCGCAGCCTCATTCTCCAGGGTCTGCGGCAGGACCTGCGCAAGCGTAGGGCTCGCGGCGAAGCCCGCCGCGAGAGTCAGAACACAACCGACGGCAACGCGTCTTGCTCGGTTCAAGGCTGCTCCTCGAAACCAGCGAGATTGACGATCGGCTTGGGCGGAGCGCCTGTGCTGGCGGTCGTGGCAGGCTCGTCGGAGCCCGTGCTGCGCCAGCGACCATCCGTGCCCATAACGAAGCCGCGGGCGATCTCGCCGAAGGACAGCCCGTTTGACAACAGAGTGCCAAGCCGCGCCAGATCGCGGCCCAGATGCATCGCCTCCGGGGCATCGGCGACATCGGAGTCGAGCCCGACGATGAAGGCGCTCGTCGCCAGCCGCTTGCCGTTGACGGACAGCGAGAAGCCCCGATCCCGCTGATAGAGCTGGACATCATAACCGGGCACCGGAGCAAGGCTGCGGTTATTGGCGAGGATGGTCATGATCGGTGTCGCCACCCGCAAGGCGCCGGGGACGAAGGCTTCCGCAATCGCGAAGTCGTTCGAGGTTGTGGTGAGCATACCGTCGATGCTCTCGAAGCGGCCGATCCGGAAACGATCGGTATCGATGCGCAGGTCGACCGTCTGGGCGGTGCGCTCGCGCAAGCCGGCAATGTCGAGCTTGAGCGGCAGCCCCGCTCCGCCTGGAAGCTGGACGATGTCGGCGGCGATGCGCGTGCCCAGGATGACGATGCTGTCGCCCGCCCCGAACCGCCCGAGCTTGACCTCGTCGGCCGCGGCACTCGCACTACGCGCGGCGCCGGTTTCGATCGCGATCGAGCCGTGGCCGCTGCGGCCTGCCTGCAGTACCAGCGCATCGGTGGCAACGACAAGCCTGCCGGCTATATCCCCCTCGGCGGCGAGCGAGGCCGAGCGGCCGGCATCGAGGCGATCGAAGATGATGCTGCGTGCCTGCAGGCCGATATCGCGCCCGCTGGTCAGCGTTCCGCTGCGGATCGTGCCGGCCGAGGACTGGAGCAGGATGTCCGTGCCGCTGCGCACCGTGCCGACAGCAAGGTTCCCGAGTGCCGAGCTGGTCACGGTGCCGGCGCCTTCGAGCAGGTCGACCCGGATATTGCCACGCTGGGAGATGAGCGAGACCGCGCCCGAACGCGCCCGCCCGGTGCCGAGGAAAAGGTTTTCACCGGCAGCGAGGGCAAGATCCTGTTCGACAGCGAGGCTGCCAACCACGACCGAACCGCCCGCCGAGAGCCGCGCCGAAGCGCCGGCAACGAGCCGCGAGATCGACAGGTCCGTCGCGGACCGCAGTGTCGCGATGCCCGCCGCATCGATGGCGGCAGCGGTGATGCCAACGCCGATCGAGGTTATGGCGAGATCGCCTGCCGTCGTCCTGGCGCTGCCCAGCGTTACGGCATCGGAGGCGGACAGGATCGCGCTCGCGGCGCTCAGGGTATCGATACCCAATGCCCCGCCATTGGCTGTGACTCTCGCCGTGCCGCCCGCAGTCAGGCGGTTCGTCACCGAGATCGAGGCCGCGGCAGTCAGCGTCGCGTCTTCGGCTGCATCGATGGTCGTAGCGGTGATGCCGGCACCCGTCGAGGTGATGGCCAGATCACCTGCCGTCGTCCTCGCACTGCCGAGCGTGATCGCCCCCGAAGCCGTCAGCGTCGAGGTCGCGCCGGCATCCAACTGATCGACGGCAAGGGCTCCGCCATTGGCCGAGAGGTTGGCGCCGCTCCCCGCGCTCAGCCCGTTCGTGACCGAGACCGAGGTCGCAGCCGCAAGGGTCGCGCTTCCGGCTGAGTTGACGGTCGCCGCAATGATCCCGGCCCCCGTCGACATGACCGAGAGGTCGCCCGCGCTCGTTCCGGCGCGCCCCAGTGTGATCGCCCCGGAAGCGGACAAGAACGAACTCGCTCCCGCGCTCAGCGTATCGATGGCAAGGCTCCCACCGCTGGCTGCGATGTTGGCCGCGCCGCCCGTTGTGAGGCCGTTCGTGACGGAAATCAGGGTTGCGGCGGTCAACGTCGCGTCCGCGGCGACGTTGATGGTTGAGGCCGTTATCGCCGCACCGCTGGAGTCGATCGACAAATTGCCCACTGTCGTCGTCGCAGTTCCGAGCGTGATTGCGCCCGAAGCTGTCAGCGACGAACTCGCTCCGGCGCTGAGGCTGCCGAGATCGAGCGTCCCGCCGCGCGCGATGATGCCGGCCGCGCCGCCTGTCGTCACGCCATTCGTCACAGCAACCGAGGCCGCTGCGGCAAGCGTCGCATCTTCGGCTGCGTCGATGCTCGTGGCGGTGATGCCGGCGCCCGTCGAGGTGATCGCAAGGTCGCCGACCGTCGTCGTGGCGCTGCCGAGCGTGACTGCGCCCGAGGCCGTCAACGAGGAACTCGCGCCGGCGTTTAGCCGGTCAATGGCGAGCGTACCGCCGCTCGCGGTGACGCTGGCCGCGCCGCCCGCTGTCACACCATTTGTCACCGAGACCGAGGCATGAGCGGTCAGCGTGGCCGTGTCCGCCGCATCGATGCTTGCGGCGATGATGCCGGCGCCCGTCGACGTCACGGAAAGATCACCTGCTGTCGTCGCCGCGCTGCCGAGCACAATTGCGCCGGACGCCGTCAGCGAGGAGCTCGCACCCGCGCTCAAGCTGCCGAGACCGAGCGCTCCACCGCTGGCAGTGATGGTCGCCGCGCCGCCCGCCGTCACGCCGTTCGTCACTGTGATCGAGGTCGCGGCGGCAAGTGTCGCGTCTTCAGCCACGTCGATGCTCGTGGCGGCGATGCCCGCGCCCGTCGAGGTGATGGCAAGGTCGCCGGCCGTTGTCGTCGCAATGCCGAGCGTGATCGTGCCCGGGGCTGTCAGCGTCGAACTCGCGCCGGCACTCAAGCTGCCGAGGCCGAGCGTCCCGCCGCTGGCCGTGACGCTGGCCACGCCGCCCGCCGTAAGATCGTTCGCGATCGAGACAAAGGTCGCGGCTGCGAGTGTCGCGGCACTCGCCGCGTCAATGCTCGCCGCCGTGATGCTTGCGCCCGTCGACGTCACTGAAAGATCGCCTGCCGTCGTCGTCGCATTACCCAGCGTAATCGCGCCCGAGGCCGTCAGTGAGGAACTCGCGCCAGCGTTCAGGCTGCCGAGGCCGAGCGCCCCGCCGCTGGCGGTGACGCTGGCTGCGCCGCCCGCCGTCACGCCGTTCGTCACCGAGATAGAGGTCGCGGCAGCGAGCGTCGCGTCTTCGGCGGCGCTGATGCTCACGGCACTGATGCTGGCGCCGGTCGAGGTGATCGCAAGATCACCCGTCGTCGTGGTCGCGCTGCCGAATGTGATCGTGCCCGAAGCGGTCAGCGCCGAGTTGGCGCCACCGCTCAGGCTACCGAGGTCGAGCGTCCCGTTGCTGGCTGTCACGCTCGCGGCGCCGCCTGCCGTCACACCATTCGCCACCGAAATCGAAGTCGCCGCGGTAAGCGTCGCGTCTTCAGCCGCATTAATGCTCGCGGCGGCGATGCTTGCGCCAGTAGAGGTAATCGCAAGGTCACCCGCCGTCGTCGTGGCGCTGCCGAGCGTGACCACGCCCGACGCGGTCAGTGTCGAGCTCGCGCCGGCGCTCAGGCTGCCGAGTCCGAGCGTTCCGCCGCTGGCTGTGACGCTGGCCGCGCCGCCTGCCGTCAGGCCGTTCGTCACCGAGATCGAAGTCGCTGCAGCAAGCGTCGCATCTTCGGCTGCGTCGATGCTAGTGGCGATGATGCCCGCACCGGTCGAAGTGACGGAAAGATCGCCGGCCGTCGTGGTGGCGCTGCCGAGCGTGACCGTGCCCGACGCCGTCAATATAGAGCTCGCGCCGGCGCTCAAGTTGGCGAGGGCAAGCGTTCCGCCGCTCGCCGTGACACTGGCCGCACCGCCCGCCGTCAGACCGGTCGTGACCGAGATTGAGGTCGCAGCAGCCAGTGTCGCGGCACCGGCGGCCTCAATACTCGCAGCAGTGATGCTGGCGCCTGTCGATGTCACGGAGAGATCGCCTGCGATGGTAGCGGCGCTACCCAGTGTGACTGCACCCGACGCCGTCAATATAGAGCTCGCGCCGGCGCTCAAGTTGGCGAGGGCAAGCGTTCCGCCGCTCGCCGTGACATTGGCCGCGTCACCCGCCGTCAGGCCGGTCGTGACCGAGACCGAGGTGGCGGCGACAAGCGTCGCATCGCCGGCCGCGCTGGCGCTGATGGCGACGATGCCGGCGCCGGTCGAGGTGATGGAAAGATCACCCGCCGTCGTCGTGGCGGAGGTGATCGTGACAGCTCTGCTCGCCGCGAGCGTGCTGTCGCCACCGGCCAGCAGTGTCCCGAGCGTCAGGCTGCCATTGCTGGTCGAGAGCCGCGCACCCGAACTGCTCGCGACCGTGTCGAGGACGAGGTCACCACCGGCACTCAGCGCGACCGTGCCTGCATCCGCTGTGAGGCCGGTGGCATGAATGGCGCCAGCCGTCGAGAGATAGACGCTGCCATTCAGGCTGCGCGCCGAGATCGTAGGCGCGGCAAAGGCGAGCGCCGCACTCGCCGTGCCGATCCCACCTCCGGCGTAGAGTGAGATCACGCCACCCGCCTGATGGGCATCGATCAGAGCAGCGCTGTCGCCATTGCCGATGATCGCGCCCGTCGCGGTCAGGGCGATCGAGGCGCCTCCAACCGGGGCGGCGAGCGTGCTGACGACGCGCCCGAGCACCAGGTCGCTGCCGGAGGCAAGAGCGATGCGGCCGGCAGCCGTGATGTTCGCACCGCTCGCCATGGCGATTCCGGCGCCGGTGAGGGAGACGGCCCCCGTGCCGGAACGGGCGCCTTGCAGGACATCGATCTCGCCATCGGCGGTCACGCTGAGCCCGGTCTCGGCGGTGAGATTGCCGAGGCGGAATGCGGTGGGCGACTGACCGGCGATGGCCGGGCCGGAGAGCCAGGCGGACCCGCCAATGGTGCCGGAAATCGCTCCGGTCGAGCCGACCCGCAGACCGAGCGCCGCGGTCGCAGAGCCGACATTGCCGGTCGCGTTCACACGGATCGAATCCGCCGAGATTGCGACGCCCGGCAGATAGCCCTGGATGCCGCCTGCCCGTGCGATCAGCGAAGCGGTGCCCGACGCGAAGATGCGGCCGATCTCGGCATTGCCGGCGTTGGCAACGAGATAGGCGTCGCCGGCAGCAGCCGAGGCCGAGACCAGCCTGCCGCCGATCTGGTAGGTCAGCGGCGTCGCGGCCGAGCCGATGCCGCCACCGCCCGCGACCAGGATCAGATCGCCACTGGTCTGGATCTGCACCGGGTTGCGCGGCGTCGTTCCATCGGCTTGCGTCCCGGCGACGATCGCCTGGGGCGCCTGCAGGCTGACCGTGCCCGTCGCGGTGATGCGGCCGATCGTCAGCGTGCCGCCGGCCGAGTTCGGCGCCCCCGTCGACTGGACATAGACGTCCCCTTGCGCCGAGGCGGAGAACGTCCCGGTCGCGTTGATGAAGAGCGGCGCGGTCTGCTTGACGTCGACGCGGACGAGCGTGACGCCGTTCGGGACGTGATTGAGATCGGTGACCTCGACGAGGCTGCCGTCCTGCCTCTGCCCGATGAGCTTGACCGTGCCGGGGGTGGTCGCAACCGCGAGCGCGGCCAGCTGGGGGTTGGTGACCGAACCGTCGCGGATAGCCGCCAGCGCGACCTGCACGTCGGGAGCAAGCGAACCGATGCTGCCGGCGGTGTTGAGCGTGACATCGTGGCCGATGACCAGCGCCCGGCCGTTGCCGACGACACCGGGGTCCGGCTGCAGCGCCGAGGTATTGATAGCCGAGACGAGCTGTCGTTCGGTCCAGACCGCATCGCCTGCGATCCGGTTGGCAAGGCCCGGTGCGACATCCGCACCATTGACGCTGAAGCTGTAATTGCTCTCGAGCGTTGCCGGGTTGAAGCGAGCCTGGTCCACCCAGCCGCCGCCATAGGCGGACTCGAAGACGCCCGAATAGGCGGTGTAACGCCGCGCGGCATAGGCCGCGACTTCGTCAGTCCCGGCCGTGCGCCCGAGCTCGGCATCGGCGAAGGCCTGGTAGAGCGGAATAGCGGCAGTGTTGAGCGTGAAGACGCGCTTGTCCGGCACCCCGTCATTGTTGGTGTCGACCATGGCGACGCTACCGTCGCGGAGCAGCGCGGAATATTGGGCGTAGGTCTGCGTAATCTGCTTTTCGAATGCAGCGATACTGCCTTGGGCGGCGGCGGCGGCACCATCCGCCGCGGTGAGTTTCAGCGCACGCGAGACCTTCGTGAGCTGGTCGGCGCTCAGCGCCTGCGCCGCTGTCTGTCCCGAGGCCGAGACGAGCCTGCCGGCGACGACGTCGATGCGAACATCGCCGGCCTTGCTCTCGATCTGCCCGACGCGCAGATCGCCCGCGACCTGAGAGATGCCGATATCGCCGCGGGCCGAGAGGCTGACGACACCATCGACATAGCTGCCATTCGGCAGCTGCGTTGCGACCGCGCGCATCGTCATCAGGTTCGAGAGTGAGCCGATGCTGCCCTCGTCGCTCACCAGCGTGATGTTGCGGCCGGCGATGTTCGTCGATCCCGTGGCCACGGCCTCGAGGCTGCCGGTGGCGCGCACATTGATGTTGCCGTAAGCGCCCGGAGTCTGGTCGGCGCGCAGCGCGACGACCCGGGCACTGCCGGTGATGTCGAGATTGATGCCGCCGCTGCCGGTCCTGGCGTCGAGCTGTGCGCCCGGGGTAAGGGTCGCCTGGATCGCCGCCGATTGCGTCCCGATCGAGTCACGCGCGGTCAGGTTCAGGTTGTTGCTGAGGATCGTGGCGTTAGGCGCCTGGGTAAAGCTGCCGCCCGAGGCGATGATCGTCGTCGTGCCGCTCGGATTGACGATGTTGCCCTGCTGGATGACCGAGCTGTTCGAGGTGATGCTGACGCGGCCGGCCGCATTGCCGGCAAAACTGACCGCGAACGGATTGTCGGCCTTCACCGAGGCGGTGACCTGGACGAAGGCCCGGGTTACATAGTTGTAGGCCCACTGCGCTTGCGATGCCCCGGGCTGGGCGACGAAGTCGCGGTCGCAGTGATTGATCGCCTGCCCGTTGCAGCCGCCATAGCTCGCCGAGTTGTGGATGAAGTCGAGTTGGCCGCCGGTGATCTCCTGCGTCAACCCGACATTGGTCAGACTGGTGTCGTTCGTCAGGCGGCCCGACACCTGCGTCGCGCTTGGAGACTGGGCGTTGCGCGCCCACCAGTGCATCCAGTTCGCACCCGGATTGGTGCTCGGCGACTGGGCGTCGACATAGACCCAGGGGTTGCCCGACGTGCCTGAATCGAAGCGCCAGTAGACGCCCGGGATGTCGCGCTGGTTGCGGTTTGCCTCGGTCAGGCCCTCTTTCTGCAGGATGGCCTGCTGGGTCCACTCGTAGCGCGTGCCCGTAACGGGGTTGTAGCTCGTCGTGTCGCCGGAGATGAAGGCGACAGGCGTCGAGGCGCCGACGCCGCTCAAGGTCGGCTGCGCGCCATTATGCGTCTTGTAGACTGCGATGCCGGAGCCCGGCGTGTAGGCGTAGACGGTCGTGTTCGCGCCGGAGGTGACGAGCCGGTCGACGATCGTGATCTTGCTGACGCTGGCGTTAACCCCGGCCGCCGTGCCGGTGTTGATGCGGTTGACGACGAAATCGAGCCCTGACTGGTTGTTGACGCTGACATCGCCGAAGCCGCCATTGATCTTGATGCGGCCGAGCGTGTTCGTGCTGATGATCTGGCCGTCGAGCAGCACCGAGCCACCGCCCGAGGAGGCGTTGACGTCGGCCATGACCAGTCGGTCGTTGACGAGGTCGTAGGAGACCGGGGCCGCGCCGGCGGCCGACCAGCCTCCACCGAAGATGCTGGCCAGGCTCACTGTCGTGTAGCCGGCATCGAGCCAGGATTGACGGGAACCGCGCAGGATATCGCCGACGTTCCCGCCGATATTGCCCGACCAGTTGGTGATCCGCCCCGCCTCGATCGAGGCGTTGACGTTGATCGTCGTCGCCTTGATCGCGACCTGGGCGCCGTAGATCTGCGTGCCACCGCCCTGCGCGACCGGATTGCTCTCCCGATAGGTCGGGACCGTCGGAATGACCATGAACCGGATATTGTTGCCCATGTCATAGCCGCCGGTGCAGTTGTAACCGGAATCGGCGATGTAGCCGGCACAATTTCCGAAGAACTGCATCGAGAAGTTGCGGGTCGCGCCCTCGCTCTGCCTGCCATACAAAAAGTAGTTCAGGTCGGTCGCGCCCTGTCCCGCTGCGAGCGCGTTGGCCGCGGCGATGACCGCTTCATCGGCGTTGAAGCTGGTCGAGCCCGGCCTGCCGCCCGGATAGTAGATATAGGAGCCGTACTCGGCCTGCGGCGAGGCGCCGGGCGTGTACATGCCGTTCGGCCCGTTCGACGAGACCGCGACTGCGCCGTTCGGCACGGTCGCATTGAACTGCAGCGCGTCGATGCGCTGGCCGGAGAAGCCGAACGATCCCAGCGTGTTGTTGATCGAGACCAGACCGCCGAGATTGGTGAGATCGCCGGCTATCAGCAGCGCCGGCCCGTTGCCGCTGGCGTCGAGCTGGCCGCCATAGGCGTTGTCGATGATGATCCGGGGTGTCGCGTCCGGATTGCTCTGGCGTGTCAGGGTGCCGCTCGCGCCGACGATCTGGCCACCGGTCGATTCCGGGATATAGGCGCCGTTGTCGAGGACGAGATAGGCGGCGCTGCGGTTGATCACGGTGATCGAGGGGCCGCCATTGGCGATGAGCGAGCCCGCGCCCTGGACTGTGCTGGCATTGACGAAGACGTTGCCGCCCGCCGCATAGAGCTGGCCGAGCCGCACCGCCCTGACCGGGGCCGAGCTGACACCGGAGATCAGCGTGCTCGCGACCGCGGCGTCGTAGCGGGCATTGATGTAGGCGATGGGGTCGAAGGCCGTGGTGTAGCTGGCGGTCACCGGCGCGCCACTGATGAAGCGGATCGTGGGTGTCTCGTTCAGCCCGCATTGCACCGAGGCGTTCACGCCGCAGCCGATCTCGATGCGCTGCGTGTTGTAGATGCCGGCCGTCGCCGTGCCGTTCATCACCAAGGTCGAGGTCGAGGACCGGCCCGGGCTGCTCGAGCCGGAGGTGACCGGAATGAAATAGAGCTGGTAGCCGTGGCCGGTGCCGTCGGCATCGGCGTCGAGCACACCGTCATAGGCGCCGAGCGTGACATTCTGGGCGCTGGAGATGGTGGTGCCGCTGCCGACCTCGACGCGGGCATGGTTCTGCAGGTTGGTCGAGGCGTCGGCATCGGGAACGGCGATGAGGCCGCGGACATAGCCGAGCGCTGTCGCCGTGCCCGAAAGCCTGTTCGTCCGCAGCCCCGAGCCGTCGCGACCGGCGGTCACGTTGACGTCGTAGAGGCCGAGCAGCTCGGAGTTCGTGCCGATCAGCACCTTGTTGTCGGTGCGGATGGTGACGTCGGCATCGGCGAGGCCGACGCTGGCGAGGCCGTAGGTGCTGACATAGGCGTTCGCCCTGACGTCGGCGAGCGTATAGGTGCCGATATTGATGACGCCGAAGGAGTTCAGGACGACGTTGTCGCCGAGCGTCACCGTGTTGTCGACATCGGCACGATAGCGCGCCGACACCCCCGCCCCCTGCAGGAGGCCGCCGGTGGTCAGCGTCGCGGTGTCGTTCCCCGTCAACTCCGTCCAGGCCTGAACCAGGATCGGCCCGGGCGCGGCCGTCGGGCTGGTCCCGGCGATCAGGATGGCGCCGTTGCCGAGCGTCACGTTCGACGTGCCGTCGATCTCCGTTCGCGAGGTCGCGCCGGCGCCGTTGATGCCGCCGCCGGCGGCTGCGCGCACGGAGTCGCCGAGATCGAGCTGAGTGAACGCATTGCGGCTGGTCAGCGAGATCGCCTGCAGGCAGCTCGTCAGATAGCAACCAGCCGTGCCCGGGCCGGCGGCGGTGATCCGGGCGCCGGCGCCGAGCGAGACCAGCACGTCGACATTGGCACTGTTGCGGGCAAGCGCGGCACTGGCGCCCAACGCCGTGGCCTGCAGGCTGTCGACCAGCGAGGCATAGCGCGCAGCGTGGCTCGCGCCGATCGTCGCGAGCCCGGTCTGGATCACTGCATTGGCGCCGATCGAGGCGGTCACATCCGAGGTGTTGGAGGTCGAACCGGTCGCGCCGGAGCCCGCATAGAGGCCGCCGCCAGTGCCGGCCTCCGCACGCACGATCTGCGTATCCTCTCCGGTCGCGGTCAGGGTGAACCTGCCGGTGCCGCTCCCGCCCATGGTGGACGAGGCGCCAAGCGAGGCCGTCGTCGTCGTTGCGGCATCGGCCTGGGCGTTGACCGCGCCGACGGCCCCCGTCCCGCCGACGGTGATGCCGGTCGCCTTGGCGGCCTGGAGCGTGGTGTTCGTCGCGGTGATGGTCACCGTGCCGGACGGCAGGCGGACATAATCGCCGACCGAAGCCGTCACCGAGCTGGTGTTGCGTGCCCGCGCGTCGGTGCCGGTGGCGCTGACATAATAGGAGCCCGAGCCGGCAACCGCCGAGGCGGCAGCGGAGTAGCCGCCGCGTGCGAAGCCGGAGGTCGAATCCGACAGCCTGACGGCATCGCCGGCAGCCGTGCCGAACACCGAGCCGGTCGCCGTGACCGAGAGAAGGCCGGCGGTGAACTGGCTCGCGATCAGGCTGGCATTGCCCTCGATCGCAGCGAGTACCTGCGTGCCGACAGTGGCTTTGGCGACGGCGACGCCGACCGCAAGGCCACCGGCGACCGCGACGCCGAAGGCTGCTGCCTTCGCATCCGGCGATGCCGTCGCCGTGACGCTGATCGTGCCGGTTCCGACATTCGCCCTGGCGCCGGCGCCGATCACCGCGGAGACGTTGGAACTGTCGGTCGCATTCGCAGCCGCGCCCGAGCCGGCCACGAGCAAGCCGCCGACGCCGGCAACGGCCGCGGCATGGGCCGCTCCGGTGCTTTGCGCGCCGATGGTGAGGCCGGTGCCGGTAAGGCTCGAGCCGTTGGCATATCGCGCCGCAACAGTGCTCTCGGCGCTACTCTTTGCGAGCGAGACACCGAGTGCCAGACCGCCCGCCACCGTGGCGCCGAATGCGTCCGACCGGCTGGTCTGGCTGTTGTTCGCGTTGACGCTCGTCGCGCCGGCCACGGTCAGCGTGCCACCGAGCGTCGCCGTGACCTGGTTGGAAATCGCACCGTCGGCCACGGCAGCGCCAGCCGCGGCGGCAAGGCCGCCGGCCCCCGCAGTCGCCTCGACCCGGGCGGCGGAGCCCGTCCCGTCAGTCGAGTTCGCGGTCACGGCGATGGAGCCGGTGGTCACGCTGATCTGGTCGAGACGCGCCGAGACCTTGTCGCCGATATCGGTATAGGCGGTCGCCGCACCGACGCCGCCGCCGCCCACCCCGACGCCATCGGCGGT
Source organism: Alloboseaceae bacterium BT-24-1 (assembly GCA_025846845.1). Classification (GTDB taxonomy): domain Bacteria; phylum Pseudomonadota; class Alphaproteobacteria; order Rhizobiales; family Beijerinckiaceae; genus Allobosea. The sequence goes on along the minus strand of JAOYTL010000023.1, from coordinate 58,946 downwards.
GTTGGTCGTCGTCGTCCGCGACAGTGCCGAGACGGAGACGGCGGCGCTTGCGATGCTGCCGCCGCTGACGCTGGCGGTGGTGGCGGAACCGGCGCTTTCAAGCAACGCGGCGGCGCTCTGCGCCGCCGGAGCGGCGATGCGGCTGCGATTGCCGGTGAAGAAGCCGTATTGCTGGGCGGCGTAGTTCCGTATCTCGGTATCGGTCGCCGTACGGCCAAGGCTGGCGTTGGCTTCGGCCCGATAGGTTTCGAGACCAGCCGTGGACAAGGTCAGGACACCGCCGCTGACGGTACCGTTGGCGAGCAGGCGGGCATAGGCGTCGTTGGCGGCGCTGCGGACCTGGTCGTCGCTGGCGCCCGGGGTGGTCGCGACCACCTGCGAACGATAGGTGCTGAGGCCGGTGTCGCTGAGGAGATAGCTGACCGCGCCGCCGCTGAGGGCGGTGTAACGGGTCGCGGCCCAGCTGCGGACCTCGGCGTCGGTGGGACTGGCGATGTTGAGCGCCGTTGCCGCGGAACTGCGCAGCGCCGTGACACCCGCATCCGTCAACGTATAAGTGCCGGCCGAGACGGTGCCGTTGGCCAGCAAGAGATTGTAGTCGGTCCGCGCGGCTTCGCGCAGCTCGCTCTCGCTCATCGCCGTGCCGGCGGCGCCGCGATAGCTGCGATAGCTCGCGAGCCCGGCAGCGCTCAGGATGAGATCGGCATTGCCGGCAGTGAGCTGGCCGATGCGGGAGAGCGTGCCGCTGCCGCCGGCGGTGAGCTCGCCCGATGCGCCCGAGGGCGCGCCGGTGCCGACCGAGATCAGGGCGACTGCCGCGCCGATACCGGCTGAACCGCCGACACCATAGGTCACGGTCAGCGCGCTGACATCGCGCTCGGAGGTGGCGGAGGCCGAGACCGCGCCCGGCGCAACCAGGGTCGAGCCCTGGATATCGGCCTGAACGAGGCCGTCGAGGCTCGCGATATTGGCACCTGCGCCGGCGCCGATGCTACCGGTCGCACCGGCGGCCGTCGTCGGCCTGATGCTGGTCGCCTCATGGGCGGTGACGCTGATGCCGGCCGCGCTGGTGACGCCGCCGACGGTCTGCGTCGCGCTCGGCTGGATCGTGACCCGCGCGCCGTAAAGTCCCGCCCGCGTCTGGTTGTCGACATCGACGAAGCTGACCATGCCGGCGACGCCGGCAAAGCCACCTGCCGCGCCGCCGGAAGCGAGCGTCGTGAAGGCGTTGCGGTTGGTCGCAGCGACGGCGAGGGCGCCATTGAGGTTGAGCACGGTCTGGCCGGAGCCGCCGCCGATCGTCGCCAATGTCGCGTTGCGGCTGGTGCCGACGATGAAGGCGCTGCCGACACCGACGCCGCCGACCCCGACGGCGACCGTCCGCGCGTAGAAGCCGTTGCGGCTGTCTGCGGTGACGCCGACCCGCCCGGCGGTGACCAGGCCTTGATCCAACGATGCACTCGTCAGCGCCCCGAAGCTGTTGACGACGCCCATCGCCGCCGCGCCGCCGAGGCCGAGGGCGAAGCCGATCACATTGCTCGCCGCCGATTGCGAGGAGGTCGCGGCGATGTCGAGCGCACTGACGCCGGGACCGGTGTAGCCGGGGGTCGTCGTACCGGTGGTCGAGCGTGTCAGCGCAGCCTTGGTGCTGCGCTCCATCACAGTGCCGGCATTGGCGCCGCTGGCAGCGATACCGCCGATTGCACCGACCGTGATGAAGGTCCCGGCATAGGAGTGGCTTGCGGCCTCGACGGCGACCGCAGCGCTGCCGGTGCCGGTCAGGCGGGTGTCGACCTGGCTCGAGTCGATCGTAGCGCTCGTGCTGCCGCCGAGCACGTTGCGGATCGGCACGATTGCGACCGCGCCGGTGATCGGGAAGGCGGCGACGCCACCGGTGACCGCATTCGCCAGCACGGATTGCTGCGAGGTCGCGATGACGCCGAGCCCGTGGACACTGCGGGCCGTCATCGCCAGCGACGGCTGCGCCGCGCTCGGACTGTTGGCCGTGCTCAGATCGAAGGCGGTGAGAAGCTGGCCGGCATCGTAGCTCAGCGAGCCGGTGCCGCCGGCTCGCGCATCGACGCTGCTGCCTGCGATCGCGGCGGCTGTCGCGCCGCCGATCGTGTTGTTGACGACGGAGACACCACCCGCGACGCCGGGCGCCGCCGCCGTGGCGCCGAGGGCGCCGGCCGAGACCGTGATCCGGTCGGTGTTCGCAGCGAAGACGCCGAGATTGTTGCCGGCGATGATGTCGGCGCCGGTGATCGTCGCGCCGACATCAGTGGCGACGCTGTTGTTGGCGACCGAGCCGGCGAGGCCGACATTACGCGACAGGGCGATACCGATGGCGATCGTATCGATCGTCGCGGTCGAGCCCGCAGTCAGCGCGACGTCGCGGGAGGCGCGAATCTGCGTTCCCTCGATCTCCGCTGCGACGTCGTTGGCGATGCTGCTCTCGACGATCGAGAGGCCGACGGCCGCAGCGCCGATGCCGATGCCGAGCGAGCCGGCGCTGCCGCGGATCGTCGATGACGCCTGCGCCTGCACGGCAACGTCGCGGCTCATGATGCTGCCGCCGCTGATACGGGCGGTGACGACGGCGTCGATCGTCTGCTGCGCGACCGAGGCGACACCGGCGAACTGGCCGGTCGCAACACCGAGGCCGACCGCCACTGAGGTGATCAGCGACCCATCCTGCGCACGCACGGTGACGCCGGTCGAGCTCGTCAGGTCGACATTCTCGATGAGCGCGATATGCGACTGGCTGATCGTGTTGCTGAGGAAGGACGAGCCGATATTGTTCTTGCCGGCCTGGACCGCGCCAGCAATGGCGATGATCGAGGCGCCGATGGGGTTCGCGGCCTGGTTCGCGTTCGTAGCGCTGCCGGTGAAGTCGATCTGGCCAGGATCGGTGTTGGCGAGCCGGCTATCCAGTGCGGCGTCGAGCGTGCCGTCCTTGCCGCTATCGGCGACGACGAGGACATCGCCGTCCATCGCGATGCGCGACGGAGCGCCCGAACCATCCGTGATGGCCGCGCGCGTCGTCGGGCTGATCTCGGTGATGACGATGGCACCGGCAAGCCCGTTCGAATCGGGGCCGCCGCCACCGGCGATGGCGCTCGAGACGATGCGGCTCGAGGTCCGCGCCGCGACAGTCAGCTTGTCGATCGCCGAGAGGGACGTATCCGTGATCAGCGCAGCCACAGCGTCCCGGCCGGAGGGGTCGTCGATCGAGACATAGGTGAGCGCCACGCCGAGGCCGGCCTGCGCGCCGAAATAGGCGGCGCCGCCGCCAATGCCGATATCCGTGGCGCGATAGGCATTGACCAGCACGTCGTTGCCGGACGACGCTCCGGAGTTGCCGTTGATCGCCGAATTGCGAATCTGGGCGCTGACGCTGTCGGTGATGATGCCGATCGCCGCCGAAACCGCAGCCGCGCCGCTATTGGCGCGAGCGGCGGCAATGCTGACGCCGACCACGGTCTGGCGCCCGCCGGCCAGCGCCTGCACGATGGTGTCGCCCGCCCCGGTGATGGTCGTGCTGGCGATGCGGGCATCGGTGCTGTTGTCGAAGAGGCCGATCGCGACCGCACCCGAGAGGGCGCCGCTGAGCGGGCTCGAGGCACCGGTCAGGTTGAGGGCGGCCGAACCGGAGGCGACTTCAGCGACCATGGCGTTCGTCGCCGCGACATCGGTGATGACGGCGCCGCCGGCCTTGGCGACGACAACCGCGCCGTCGATCCAGGCGGAAGTACCCAGCGTCGTGGTAGCGACTGCGGCGCTGCCGGCCGCGGTCAGGCTGATGCCGCTGCCGGCGCCGGAACGCAGCACCGCTGCGTCGGCCTTGCCCTGGGCCGCGATGCCCTTGAAGAAGCTGAGCTTCGAGGCGTTGGGATCGGAGATCGCCGCGGCGATCGAGGCGACGGTGATGCGGCCGTCCGTCACCGCCTCGACATCGAGCGAGCGGGTGGTGATCAGCCCTTGCGCGTAGCCGCTGCCCAGGCGGTTGCCGGACAGGTCGGCGGAGTTGTCGCCGATATAGGCCCGCGTCACCCCGGCCGTATCGAGCGCGGCAACGGAAACGCCGATAGCGTTGGCGCCGCCATAGGTGACGGCACCGGTCAGCGCGAAGAGCGAGACGAACTGGCGAGCCGTGACATCGATCGAGGTGACGTCGATCGTCGCCTGGTTGCTGATCGAAGCGAGCGTATGATTGTCGATGCCGACCAGCACGACCATGCCGTTGGCGGCGAAGGCACCGGCAGCCTTGCCCGAGGTCGGCGCGAGCACGAAGATCTTGTCTTCGGTCTTCGCCGTGACCGCGAGTTCGAGCGCGGTGATCGTGACCCCGGCGCCGACCGCCGCGACGGTTCGGCTCTCGCGCTGCAGATCGGCAAAGGCACCGCCCACTGCCGAGCCGGCGCCGCCGGAGGTGCCGGTCCCGGAGAAGATGCCGTAATTGCCGGCGACGTCGATCGTTTCCGTCTTCGTGCTGGCGGCGACCGTGACGGCCTTGTCGAAGCTCTGGAGCGCGCCGGTGCCGAGCGCGATGTCCCAGGAGCCGAGGCCGCTGTTCTGCCGCAAGGTCGCGCCGGGGCCGACATAGGCCTCGGTCTGGTTGGCGATCTTGTAGTAGTCGACGGCGCCGGCGAGGCCGAGCTGGCTCGATTCCGCCGTGGCGCTGGCATAGCTGGTGAGGATGTTGCCGGCGACGCCGAAGGTGCCGTTCAGATGCGAGAGCGTCTCGCCGAAGCCGCCCCAATCGGTCCAGGTGTTGGCGATCGGCACAGCCGTCGTCGCGGAAACGCCGATGCGATTGGCGTCGAGCGTGACGCCGGCACCGATCGAGGCGCGCGAGGTATGGCGGAAGTCGCCGTAGACGACGGCAGCCGACATCGCGACCGTCGCCTCAGGATTGACGGCTGTCGGGTTCTTCGAATTCGAGCTGAGGCCGGCATCGGCCGCGGCGCGCAGGGCGAAATCGCGGACATCACTGACCACGGCCGCTTTGGTCGCGTAGATCGTCGGAGCCGCGCCACCGGCATCGGCCGCGATCGAGGCGATCGCGGAGAGATCGCTCTTCGCCAAAGTGAGCGTGCTGCCGAACTTGCCGATCTCGCGCGAGCCGAGCCGGGAGGTCAGCGGGGCAAAGAGCACCTCCATCGCATTGGCGACCTGGAGCGACTCGATGATCAGGTTCTGCCCGAGCGTCACCGCCGAGGAGGTCGCGTTCTTGCTGTTGTCCGAGATCGCCTCGACCGTGACGTTGCCGATCCGGCCGCTGCTCGAACCGAGCGAGGCTCCGAGCCGCGCCTCGGCACTCGCCTTGGCATCGGAATAGGCGACGGACAAGCCGACCATGCCGCCGCTGATCGACATCGCCGTGGCCGAGGTCGAGAACGCGTTCTCGTTGATCGCCGAGACCCGGACATTGCTCGCCGCGGACGATACCGTGACGGTCGCCCCGGAACTGACGATCGCCTTGGTCTCGATGTCGGTGGTGCCGACCGCGACGGCGAAGGCTGCCAGGGTCTGTCCGGCTGACGCGGCGAGCGCCGTCGCCCCCAAAGTCGCCTCGTTCTTCGCCTCGACGGTCAGGTTGCGACCGATCGTCAGCGACGCCCTCGACTCGACCTCGGCGGTCACCCGCGCCTTGAGGTCGGCATAAGTCACTGCGGCCGCCAACGGCGACACCGCCGTGACCGAGATGGCCGGCAATGTCGCTTCCTGCGTCCCGGTCGCGCTGATGACGATGTCGCGCGTCGCAGTGATCGAAGCGCCGTTCTTGACCGAGACGCGGGCGGTGATGTCGCTGGCGACATAACCGCCGTTGAGACCGGTCAGGATGGACAGGTTCGTCAGTCCGGCGAACAGTGCGAGGCCCGGGCCGGGATTGATGAAGGAGGAGACGCCGGTCGCGTCGGCCAGGAGCTTGACGTCGCGCCCGGTGATTGTGCCGCTGACGTCGATCGTCGCCTCGGCCGTCGCCTTGCCGGAATTGCGCCGGTCGGAGGCGCTCGCGCTCAACGTGACATCGCCGGCTGTATAGAAGCTGCCGGGGCTGACACCGGCCAGCAACTGACCGGCGACATTGATCTGCCGCGCCTCCAGGGTAATGCTGCCGGAGTTACCGAGCGAGGGGTTTCCAGCCGAAAGCACCCCGCCATTGGCGGAGCGGTTGAAGTTACGGGTATCGATGATCCCGTCGCCGAGAATGCTGATGCTGTTCGTCGCCTCCACCAGCACGTCCGTGCCGTTGAAGACGATATTGGCGCTGCCGCCGGTCCCGATCACGACGTCGGTCGGGTCGATATAGAGCAGGCCGGCCTTGCCGTTGCGGGCCGAGAGATCGACATCGACGGCACCGAGCGTGACGGTCTGCCTGGCGCTGAGCTCGAGAAAGCCGCCATCGCCGCGCGTGCCCGCCACGCCGCGGAACACGGCACCGGACGCGACATCGAGATTGGTGCCGGCGAAGACGATCGCCGAGCCGGCCTTGCCGGCGGCGCCGCGAGCCGCGCTGACGTCGATCGTCGCGCCGCGGGCGATCGTGATCGCGGCGTCCGAGGTGATCGAAACCTTGCCGCCGTCACCGGTGTTCACAGGAGTAGACGGAGCCGTGCCGGCCGGGAGGGGGGCCGGCGCAGTGCCCGTGGCCGTAATCTTCGCCGTCTGCGCGATCGTGGTGCCCCTGCCCGAGCGGACAGTGACGGTGCCGGCGGCACGCCGTGCCGTGGCGTTGGCACTGAGCTGACCGGAGACAACGACAGTGCCGGCGGCGACGATCTCGATACCGCCGCCCTTGCGCGCGACCATGCCGCCGCCATGGCGGAGGCCGGCCGTGTTGACGCTCTGAGAGAAGGCGGTGCGATGCCGCTCGCGGCGCTCGGCAATGTCGACCGGAGCAGCGTTCGTCTTGATCTGCCCGGCGACGCTGACGGAATGACCGTTCAGAGACACGCCGCGACGCGCATTGATTGCGCCGTCGATGGTGATCTTGCCATCGGGCGAGATCGGCACGTCGTTCGCTTTGAGCCTGGCGGCCATCGTCTCGTTGACGGTGCCGTCCGGGCCGATCACCTGGTCGAGGAACTCACGTGTCGGCGTGTTGACCGTCAGCCGGCCGGTGTTGATGACGCCGCTCGGCCCGACGGTGAAGCCGGCCGAATCCGAGAAGTAGACATGGCCGCCGATCTGGCCGTTCCGGTAGGAATTCAGGATGCCGTTGATGACCACCGGCCCATCGCGAACGATGTTGACCAGCACGCCGGTGTTCTGCGGCAAGTGCATGTTGACCGTCGAGCCGGCGCCCTGCTCGAAGCGCGAGAACGAGTTGTAGCCGGCGCCGCCGGAGATCGTCTTCGTCGTGATCGTCGTCGTGTTGCCGCTGACCGCGACATTGGTCTGCGTGCGCCCGTCCGGCGTGATGACGTTCTGTGCGAAGGCGGGCGCATTCCAGAGAGCGAGCGCCATCGCCTGCCCGACGAGGCAACGCTGCCGCAGGGCGGCGAGAACGGAGCGACGCTCGCTCGAAGCCGTCATGTGACGCAACACCGCCCCGTCGGTCCGGATGGCGGTCTGTGAACGAGCGTCGCGGCGGCGGGCCATGGTCAGAGCCGTTCCTTGGCAAGAGCTTCGACAGCCTGGTCGAGACCGCGGGTCGACAAGGGCAAGGCGAGATCACGCCCGGCGGCATCCTTGAAGACGATCCGGCCCGGCTCGCTGGCCTTGCGCCACTGCTTGATCATCTCATCGCCAAGCGCCGCATCCGCGAAGCATCCGCTCGGAAGGCAGCGGCGCCAGCCGAGCTCGAGCGGCTTTGCGTCCTTCTCGCCGATGGCGATCTGAACGACGCTGGGGAAGGAGATGCTGATCGGCATCACGGCCGTAACCCGCAGCGGCTCCCCGGCGGCTGCCCGGCCGATGGCGACCTGGGCGATCGGGGCCTGCTGCCCCTGGCTCTGCAGGACTTGCGCGACCTCGCAGATGCGGGCCGACTTGGGATTGTCCGAGACGCGCTGGCAGCGCAGCGTCCAGTCGCCAAAGCTCGCGGTGGTGCTGCTGGGCTCCGTCGACACCGGCTGGACGGCGGGCGTGGACGGTGGCGCGGGCTGACTGCCGGGTTTCGGAGCCGTCGACTGCGCGATGGCGGAGCCCATGCCAATAGCAAGGGCCACGCCCAGCGCCGCCGGACCGAACAATGTGTGCACTGCTGTCACGCCCCCACCCCAATCATGCCGCCGGCTCTTCGCCCCCGCGATAGCTCCTCTTGCCGACAGATCGCCCGACCAGTTCATCCGCAATGCCCTGTCGGCCGTGCCATGTCGCTCAACGAGAGGATCGCTGTGCCCGGAACGCCGCAGATTTCTCAAATTGCTCGAAACTGCGCAATACGAGTTTCAAAAATGGTCATATCGGATAATGCCCGATCGGCCCTTTTGATCAATGCGCAGCGGGCCGATTGCGAACAGCCGTTCACCTCGGCGCCAGATGGGCCTACCAACCGGCCTCAGGCGACCGCTTGCTGCGACCGGCCCCGTGGTCCGGCAACCGCAACCAGCACCGCGCTCAGACCCAAGGCTCCCGCAATCAGCGCGAACATGCTCCAGGCTCCGACCTGGTGGATCAGCGCGAAGAAGACCAACGGCACGAAGATGGAGATGAAGCGACCCACCCCCCACGCCATGGATGTCCGCGAGGCCCGCAGTTCGGTCGGGATGATCTCGGCGGCGTAGACCGCGAGAACGCTGGCATAGATGGCGCTGGCCAGCGCGAAGGCGATGCCGAGGGCGACAAGTGGCAGGAAGGTGGTGGCGGCTGCGAAGGCCAGGCCCAGCGCGGCCATCGCACTCGCGGCGCCGATCAGGCTGGCCTTGCGGCCGATCCGGTCGATCACCGGCGCAACGAGCAGGTTGCCGAGTGCCGGCCCGAACATGATCAGGCCGGCTGCTATGACGGAATCGGCGATGCTGAACTGCTTGGCCACCATCACCGCCCCGCTCATCAGCGGAAAGCCGATCGTCGCCCAAGGGGCGAGCGCATAGAGGGCGCATAGCAGGAGCAACCTGCGCCCCAGATCGATCTGCGGGCGATCGCGTGCCGTTTGGAATACCCCGTCAGCTCCTTCCGGAGCGGCCGATGGCACCTTGCTTCGCGTACCGAAGCGCCGCAGCGCAGCTTCGGCCTCGGCGAAGCGGCCGGCGGCAGCAAGCCAGCGCGGCGATTCCGGCAAGAGCGCAAGCAGGCCCGCTGCAACGATGGCGACGAACGCACCCGAGCCGAGAGCCCAGCGCCAGCCCTCGATCGCAAACAGCGTCGGTGACGCCGCGCGCATCAGGAAGATGATCGCCGGCGCGCCGAGAAAGGCGAGGCCGGCACACAGGCAGGACAAGGTACCGCGCCAGCGCGGCGGCATCACATCGGCCATGTAGGCCGCGATCAGCGGTGGGCAGGCCCCGATACCGAGGCCCGACAGGAAGCGGAAGCCGATCAAAGTCGTGGGATGGTTGCTCGCTGCGGCGCCAAACGAGCCGACTGCGATCACGACCAGCGCGACCTGCAATGTGAGCCGGCGCCCGAAGCGGTCGCCGAGCAGGCCGAAGACGGGGGCTCCGACAGCGCCACCGGCGAAGATCGCCGCGAGGAACAGCGACAGCTCGGCCTGCGTCATGGCGCGGGGCGGCGCCTGGAATACCGCTCCCAAAGCGTTGCCGAGTGCGACCTCGGCGATGTCAGCGAAGAGCGCCAGGGTCAGGACGCCGAAGAGCGCAAGCCGCAGCCGGCAGAATGGCAAGGCGTCGAGCCGCTCGCCGATCGCGTGCACCGACGCGTTTACGCCCTCAGCCCTGGTCAGCACGCCGGGCTGTCCGAGATTTCGCGAACAGCTCCCGCCGCGGTGCTCTCGTCCGGAAATTCTGGCGGCGAAATCGCTACGGCTTGCGCGAAGGCTGCGCCGATGATGGCGAGCTTCGCCGCCTGAAACCGTGCGTACTCATCGCGGAAGCCTCGCGACAACCAGATCGGAGAGCGCCCGCGCACGCCGCTCCAGCCGAGACTGCCCATTGCCGCCGCTGCGGCAAGCGTCCGGCCGGCATGTGTCCGGGACAGGTTGAACGGACGGGCGAGCGCAGAGATGGAGCTTACGTCAGTCAACGCCCTCTCCTCGTCGCGTGCTGCGGCGATGTCTACGCCCACCATGAGGCGATCCATCAGGCTGCCGCCCTCGTCGACCGAGGCGAACACCGCATAAGCCGGCGGCGGCACGCGGATCATCTTGGACGACAGCAGAGCAGCAGCGGTGGCAGGCTCGATCCCCTTCAGGAGAGCACCGTCCGCGGCCTGCAACCGCGAGGTCCTGGCACCATTATCGAGTGAATCGAGCGCGGTCAGATGAATGGCGTACCATTGCGTCAGCGCCCACAGGGTCGAAGGCGCAGGCTCCGCCAAACCGGCATGCATCCTGGTCGGCTGGACGAGCCCGTATTGCAGCGCCTCGGTGAAGAAGGAGGCAGCGGTGTTTCGGCTCGCCAGGCCGTGAGCGAGAACCTCCTCGACGAACTCGCGCTGCGACAATCCAGGCCGGCCGAGATCGAGCCCACGGAAATAGCGGGACAGCGCCGCATGTGACATCAGCCAGCGCTGCTGGGTTGAGAACTGCGAGGCCAGCCGAGGCGCAGCGGTCTGCACCGCCAAGAAGCCTTGGGCCAGGCGATGCACGGCGCGATCGAACAGCGGCTGGGCGAGCAGCCGCTCGATCTCCGCTTCCAGCGTCTGCATCCGATCCCCCGCCTGCTGCGCTCGCATGCCAGGCAATTATTGTTCGTTCGACACGGTGCAGTACAGCCGCGCAGCCCGCGCCGGATGCCTCACCGCCGAGCCATTTTGAACAGTCGTTCACAACACGACGAAGCGGTACTCGTTTCGCGCCGACCAGTGTCTTCGTCGCAACGCTTCGGCCAATCGATCCGCCTTGTCAGATAGCGGGTAACGTCGCGCCATGAAGCAGCGCGCCGACCATGCTGTGATAGCGCTGGTGAAGCTTGGCTGGATCGATCGGAGGCAGGCTCTGATTGGTGCCGCGCGCGCCATCGGCAAGCAATTGCGCCAGGGCCTCAGGGCCGACATCGGGCTTGACCCGCAAGAGACTTCTCCCCTCCAGCTCGACGATGAAGCGCGCGAGCTCCGACTGAAACCCGACCGCCGAGGCGATCATGATGTCGCGGCAGCGCCGGAAAGCCTGATCGTTGATCTCGATGGCGTGGGGCGATGTCGCCAGGCGCCGGCGCGTATTGCCGTATCGCGTATCGAGGATGGTTGCCAATATCTCGGCGGCGCCTCGCCCGTCTGCCAGAGCTTCTCGCCCGGCCGCCATCCCGATCTCGACCGCTTGCGCGTTGACGTTCTCGATCAGGAAGCGAAAGGCTTGTTCCTTGCTGCTGAAGTAGTTGTAGAGGGTTCGCCGCGTGACATCGACGGCCTTGGCGAGGCCGGTCATGGTCAGGTGCTCATAGCCATGGTCGAGGAACGCCCGTTCCAGCCGCGACACGAGCTCCACGCGTGTAACCATCAGAAGATCCAGTTGCCCGCCGGGCCGCCAGCTCGGCAATCCGACAGGCACGAACGATACAGTACGCTCCTTCTTGCCGCGATTTCCTCGGCGGCTGCAATCCGCGGTTTGGCAGTCCCCACCCGCAGCAGACTTTGTTCGAACGTCACGCCCACGCCAGGTCGAGCCTGACCGAGATCAGCCCCGCGCGACGAGGTCGCGCAATTGCGAGTGCCAATCGAGATCAGGGCCCGACGAGCTGGCCGCCGTCGACCACCACGGTTTGAGCCGTGACCCAGCTGGCCTTGTCGGAGGCGAGGAAGAGCACCACCTGGGCGACCTCCTCGGGCTTGCCCATCCGGCCGAAGGGAATGCTGGCCAGTGTCGACCGGTAGAGCTCGGGGTTCGACGTCCTCCGGTCTTCCCACGTGCCGCCTGGGAATTCGATCGAACCGGGCGCGACGCCGTTCACCCGAATGCCCTTTTGCGACAGCATTTTCGCCTGGCTCGCCGTGTAGTGCATCACGGCTGCCTTGATGGCGCCGTAAGGCGCCGAGCGGGACGAGGCCCGCAGAGCCGAGATCGACGAGACGTTCACGATCGACGAACCCGGCTTCATATGAGGGATCGCCGCATGACTGCCGCGGACAACGGCCATCATGTCGACGTTGAGCGACGCTGCCCACCCCTCCTCGTCATCGGAATGGCCAAAGCCGGAGGCGTTGTTGACGAGCACGTCGAGCCCTCCGAGAGCCTTCACCGCCTCGGGCACATAGGCCTCGATCGCATCCGCGTCGGCGAGGTCGACGCTGGCGCTGTGAGCGCCGACGCCAAGCGTCTCGATTTCCAGACGGGTCGCTTCGAGCGGCCCCGTACCCCGCGCACAGATCGAAACGGATGCGCCGCCCGCCGCGAACCCGAGCGCGATGGCGCGTCCGATGCCCCGGCTGCCGCCCATCACGATCACTCTTTTGCCGGCGAATTCCTTGGCCATGCGGACATCCCATCCCGATTGCGTCCAAGCGCCCTTATAGCCGCAATGAAAGGCTTGGTTTCAAGTCCCGCCGGTACGGCGTGAACAGATTCGGGTCATCTTGTTTGGACGCATCTCAGGATGAGTAATGTGATGGTCCTGATCCATCCCCTGACAGGTCACCTGTCAGCAGCCGATCACCTTGAATTCCACTCGCCGGTCGAGCGCGTCGCTGCCGTCGTCCTTGCCCGTTCCGATGAGGTTTTCCTTGAAGCCACGCCCGGTCGCGATGATGCGGTTGCGGTTTTCAGGGGCACCGGTCAGCAGCAAGTCCATGACGAACTGAGCGCGCAGTGTCGAGAGGCGCTCGTTCACCTGGGGCAGACCGGTGCGCGAGCTGTGGCCGACAATCTCCAGGCAGGCTCCCTTCTGGCGCGCACGCGTTGCAATCTGGCTCAGCCACATGGGGTAGGGTTCAGCGATCCGGGGATCATCGATGAACTGCGTGGTCCCGGGTTTGAACAGCAGCTTCACCATCAACTGATTGGCGCCCAGGCCATAATCGACGAGGTCGCCGAAGGCATCGACCATGTCGTCGCGCCGCGCGAGCTTGCCGGCGGCGAGATAGGTACCGATCCTGACCCGGTGCTGCTCGCCGCCCGGCAACTTGCGCGCCGCCCGATAATAAGCCAGCGCCTCGCGGAAGTGCTGCGATTCATAGGCAAGAATGCCATCATTGACCAAGGCATTCGCCGTCAGTCGTTCGACATAGGCCGGATCGATCGTCTCGCCGAGCTTCGTGCCCTGACAGGTCTTGATGTAGGCGTCGGTGGCCTGGTCCTTCGCCCAGAGCGGCGCGTCGCTATAGTATTGGGTCGGCGTCACGTCGACGCCTTCGATCCGGGCACGCGCCACGCCCTTCGAGACGACGCTGTTCGACTTCAGGTCCGCGAGCGTCAGGCAGATCCGGTAGGCGTCGCGCACGCCGTCGGCCGCTCCGTTGTTGTTCACGGCGGTGAACGTGCCGACCAGCACGACCGGCTTGCGCGCCAGCGAAGCGCTGTCGAAGGACTGTACGGTGAAGCGCGGATAGGATTTGCGGACGATCTCGATCAGCGTCTGCTGCATCGAGCGGGTGGCGGTCGATTGCGAGCCGGAGGCCGCGTCGATCAGCGGGTCGATAACGAGATCGACCTGCTGATCGGTGAGCGTGGCCTTGCCGAAGAGATCATCGGCCGCCTTCTGCAAAGCTTGCGGGAAGGGCATTGGTGTGGGCGGCGGGGCGGCTTGTGCCCACGCGGCAGCGGCACTCGCCAGAAGCGTCAGCGGAATGAGGATGCAGCCGAGGCGCGTGACGATCGACATGCTTCATTCCTCCCCCGTTTCGGGCCTTCGCCTCATTTCGTCACATGCCGCTCAGCGGCATTGCTGAAGCTGCTCGCGCGCTGCCGCCGTCAGTTCGCCGAGCTGGGCCTGGAGCAGGAGCTCACTGCAATTCGCCTTGGCCGGCGCCCCGACAGCCGGAGTATCGACGCGGCGCTCGACCGGACGCGGCGCGCTCGCTGGCATGGCCTGGGGCTGAGCCGAGCGATCGGGCGGAGATAGCATCAGGGTGCCGAGCCGCGCCGCCAGCGCCTGTTCGACATTGCGGCGCTCTTCGGCCAGGCGCTGTTTCTCAGCCTCCAGCGCGGCCAGCTCCTTCTCGCGCCGGGCCAGTTCGTCGGCGAGACGTGAGCGCTCCGCCATGGCCCCGGCCGATGGCTTGGGCGTGATGGGGGCCGGTTTCGCCTGCGTGGCATCACCGCTCGTAGGCGGTGGCGGCGCGACCACCGCGCCGGGCTCCTGCCGGGCAAGATCGGTCGCGGCCTGCTTCCGCCCCTGTTCGGCCCGTTCGAGCCGTTCGAGCAGCGCCCGCTCGCGCTCTGCGAACTCGCGCACCAATCGGTCACGCTCATTGGCCGCACCCGAGCGGCGCTCGATCAGGTCGAGGCGCGTGCGTGCGTCGATGGACAAAGAGCTTGTGGGATAACGCTGGATGAAGTCCCGGAGAATGTCGGGCTCGTCGCTGGAACGGATGCGCTGCCAGATGCTGGCATCGGTCTCCGCGAGATTGAGGTAGAAATCGCCGAGCAACGACAGCGAGAGCTCCGGCGTCTGCCGCCCGGCGGTGGCATCGTAGACGCTCTTCTGGACGCGGCGGAACATGGTCGCCACCTCGAGCCCCGGCTGATCGATCTCGCGCACCAGCGCCGCCGTGAACGGGCTGTTGCGGCCGGCGCCGTCGGCAGCGACGTCGTTGGCCTGCGTCGCATAGGCGATGACCATACCTTGCGCCCGCGCCACGGGAGCAAGGCCCGAGCCCACCGAGAAGCCGCGTGTCGCCTGCCTCTTGGCGAGCTGATTGACGAAAGGATTGTTGCGGCAGGCGTCCAGCACCATGATCTTGACGCCCTTGGCGAAGTTCAGCGCCGTGACGACGTCGTTCAGCCGCGTCGTCTCGTACTGGACGCCGGCCTCGTCCTCGATCCTGGCCTCGACCGGCACGAGGTAATTCTCGCCGTTGAACTGGAAGCCGTGGCCGGCGAAGTAGAACATCACGGAATCGGCGTCCTGCGCCAACCGGGCGAAGCGGGTCAGCGCCGCATCCATACCGCGCTTGTCGAGGTCGATGCCGTCGACCACTTCGAAGCCGACCTTGCGTAGCGCCGCGGCCATGTCGCGGGCGTCGTTGACCGTATTCGGCAGGACGGGCGCGTTACGGTAGCTGGAATTGCCGATGACGAGGGCAACGCGCCGCTCCGAAGCCGGCGCCGCCATGGCGAGGCTCGTCAGCATGAGCATGATCAGCCCGCAGAGTCTGGCGATGAGGATCATGGCCCCCTTCCTAGCGTCACAGGCTACCGCATGACTTCGCCGGGCGCCAGAACAAAGCCGCTCCAGCTACGTCAGCGTCAAGTGTTCCGCTTGTAGACGTACATCCACGCTGGTAGCCTGCCCGCACTCGTCTCGTGGATGGGGGACGTCGATGCCATCGAGGGCGCTTCGCCTTATACCCGCCCTGGTACCGGCGGCTTTGGCATGCGCCATGGCCATTGCTCTTCCGGCCGGCGAGGCTGTGGCCCAGGCGCGTGCGATGCAGCGCAGCCCGGCGCCGACAACCGCCAAGCTCAGCTTCGTCGGCCTCGCCAACAATGACCGCGTTCCCGGCAAGTTCACGGTCCGCTTCGCGATCAGCGGCATGGAGATCGCGCCCGCCGGGCAGGCCAGGCGCAATGCCGGGCACCATCATCTGCTGATCGACACCGAGCTGCCGGCGCTCGACCGGCCGATCCCGAGCGACTTCAACCACATCCACTTCGGCGGCGGGCAGACCGAAGCCGAGATCGCACTGACGCCAGGGCGGCACACGCTCCAGCTTCTCTTCGCCGACCACAACCACGTGCCGCATGACCCGCCGATCATGTCCGATCGGATCACCGTCGAGGTCGCGGCCGATCCGGCCGAGAAGCCGCGCTCCGCCGCCGCCCCTGGCGGCCGGGTCTTCTTCATCGACCTCAAGGACGGCGCGACGATTCCGACCCGCGCGAAGATTCGCTTCGGCATCGAGGGCATCGCCATCACGCCCGCCGGCACGATGAGCCCCAATGGCGGCCACCACCACCTGCTGGTCGACGCGGAGGTGCCGGCGCTCGACCGCGAGATCCCCAGCGACTTCAACCATCTGCATTTCGGACGCGGCCAGACCGAGGTCGAACTCACGCTCCCGCCCGGCGAGCATACGCTGCAGCTGCTCCTGGGCGATCACGAGCATGTCCCGCATGACCCTCCGGTGATGTCCGAGCGGATTCGCGTGCGTGTCGTCGACATGGCGCAGGCAGTTTCTGCGACGCCGGCCGCCGTAGGAGGACGCCCGCGCACAGCTGCGCCCAACGACGCCGTCGTCTACTTCATCTATCCGAAGGATGGCGCGACGATCTTCCCGAGCTCGACGATCCGCTTCGGGCTGCGCAACATGGGCGTCGCACCAGCGGGTGTCGCCAAGCCGAACACCGGGCACCATCATTTGCTGGTCGACGTACCGACACCGGGGCTCGGCGAGCCGATCCCGTCTGACCTCAACCACATTCATCTCGGCGGCGGCCAGACGGAGCGGCGCATCACCTTGCCGCCCGGCAAGCATACGCTGCAGCTCCTTCTCGCGGACGCGGCCCATGTGCCGCACGATCCGCCGGTCATGTCGGAGCGCATCACCGTCACGGTGATGCCGGGCGGCCGCAAATCGGCGAGGCGGCGATGAGAATTTCGCGCCGTAGCTTTGCAGGTCTCCTGGCGGCGTCTTGTGTGATGGCTGGCCCCTTCTGGGCGGCCGACGGGTTGGCACAGGCCGTTAAGCGGCAGAAACCGCCGCCCGGCGCGCTCGTCTATTTTCACTACCCCCTCGACGGTTTACGCGTGCCGGAGCGTTTCACCGTTCGGATCGGGCTGCGCAACATGGGTGTCGCGCCGGCTGGCGTCGAACATGCGGCGACCGGCCATCATCATTTGCTGATCGATACCGATCCTGGCCCGCCCGGCCGGCCGATCCCGTCCGACTACAACAATATCCATCTTGGCAATGGTCAAACGGAGGTTGTCGTTACCTTGCCGAAAGGGCCTCATACGCTGCAATTATTGCTCGGGGACCACACTCATACGCCGCATGATCCGCCCGTGATGTCGCCGAAGATCACGATCTATGTGCGCTGAGATTGCGGCAGCCTGCGCCCCGAGGCGCCACCGATGACGAATGGTCGCTAGCATGGGCTGGTTGCGCTCCTTTCTCCTCGCCGTCCCGCTCGTCGCGCTTGCGGCGATGCCTGCGCTGCCGCAGGAGGCTGCGCGCCCAACCCGCGTTGCGCTGGTGATCGCCAACGGTGCCTATCCCGACGCGGCCATCGCCCAGGCGCCGGCACAGGGCCGTACCGTTGCAGCGGCGCTGCGCGAAGGCGGCTTCGACGTGGTCGCGGTGGAAAATGGGGCACGTGCGGACGTGCGGCAGGCGATCGCTCAGTTTGCCGGCAAGCTGCGCCCCGGCGCTTCGGCCGTGGTGTTCTATTCCGGTCATGCCGTGCAGCAGCGCGACCGCGATTTCCTCGTGCCGATCTCGCCCAATCCGGTGCAGGACGCCGTCGATCTCGACGAGGTGATCGACCCGCTGATCATTGCCAAGCCGTCCAGCGCCCTCGTGCTGATCGATGCCAGTCGCGACAATCCTTGGCAGGCGCGAGGCAAGGGCCTGCGTGCGACCGAGCGGCTCGAGACCGTCGCGGTGATGTTCACGGCCGCGCCGGGGAAAACGGTCGTGGACTCCGGGCCCCGTGGCAATCGCGCGGTCGAGGAGTGGCTGAAGGCGATCCGTACGCCCGGTCTCGACATGGCGGCGGCAGTCGAGCGCGTGCGCGACGCGGTGGCGAAGGCGAGCCGGCGCAGCCAGCAAATCTGGCTCTCATCCGCGCCGTCGAAGGGGCTCGTGGTGACGCCTGTCGGCCAGCCCGTCGCGGTCGCTCAGGCGAACCGCGCCGTCATCCTGTCACCGCCAAGTTCCGACGCCTCGCCGGACGCCTTCGAGCTCGCCTTCTGGGAATCGATCCGCAACAGCGAGAATGCCAGCGAATACCGCGCCTATCTCGACTCCTATCCGAACGGCCGCTTCTCGGCACTGGCGCGCGCCCGCGAGCAACTCTACCGCGGCAAGCCCGGGGCGGCTGCGCCTGCAGCCTCGGCCGCTCCGCCTCCGGCCGCCGCAACGCCCGCCCCGCCGGCGCCGAAGACGGGCCCGATCCGCGACTGCGGCGACTGCCCCGAACTGACGGCGATCCCGCCGGGCTCTTTCCAGATGGGTTCGAACGATCTCTACGAGTTCGAGAAGCCCGTTCATCCCGTTACCGTGCGCGGCTTCTATCTCGGCACGCGAGAGGTGAATTTCGAGGAATGGGACCGCTGCGTGAACGAGGGCGGCTGCAGCTACCGGCCTGACGATCGCGGGCTGGGACGCGGCAAGCGCCCG
Source organism: Alloboseaceae bacterium BT-24-1 (assembly GCA_025846845.1). GTDB lineage: Bacteria > Pseudomonadota > Alphaproteobacteria > Rhizobiales > Beijerinckiaceae > Allobosea. Next base: position 40,382 of record JAOYTL010000023.1, on the reverse strand, counting down.
GTCACGGATCTTCACTGGAACGACGCCAACGCCTATCTCGCCTGGCTCTCGGCCAAGACGGGAAAGCGCTATCGGCTGCCCAGCGAGAGCGAATGGGAATATGCCGCGCGTGCCGGCACGACGACGACCTATCCCTGGGGCCAGGCCGTGGAGAAGGACCGCGCGAACTGCCTGGGCTGCAACGATCAGCCGCGCCGCAGCGCCGTCGCTGCAGGCCAGTATCCGCCCAACGCCTTCGGCCTCTACGACATGGCTGGCAACGCCGCCGAATGGGTCGCGGACTGCTGGAGCGAGAATTATCGCACCGCACCGCGCGATGGCAGTGCCCATGTGCTGCCTGGTTGCCGCGAGCGCGTACTGCGCGGCGGCTCCTTCAATAACGATCCACGCTATCTGCGCTCGGCCGCCCGCTTCAAATACGAAGCCGACGTACGCTTCTACACCAACGGTTTCCGGGTCGCGCGCGAGCCCTGACGACGGCTCGCATTCGGAAGCAATTTCAGTGAAGCGAAGGGCCGTCATGCCACCGCCGCGTGGGCGAGCGAGAGCAAATACCCGCTCCATCAACGCCCGCTTCGAGGCGTTTATCCAGAATGACCACAAGCGGTACAAAAGCGACTGGGCTGCGCGGGTACACAGCTAGAACCGTTTCGTCGAGAGGACATCGAAGGTCTTGCCGACACCTGTGCCTGCGCTCTTGCCCTGGTCATCGCCGCAGGCCTGGTCGTAACCGGCCTGATGCTTTCCCCGGGCCGTCGAAGAGCGGCACTGACATTTCGACCGAATGCGATAGAATAGCAGATCTCATCGGGAAGGCCCTCACCGAGCTACGCGTCTTCACCTATCTGCTTCATCCTCCAAATCTGGCACATGATGGGCTGCAAGCCACGCTGGAGCAGTTCATCGCCGGTTTCGCGCGAAGGACGGGGCTGGAGGCGACGACGGCGATCTCCGAGGAGATCGACGATCTGCCGGATGCGGTGCAGCGCTCACTCCTGCGCGTGGTCCAGGAAGCCCTGACGAATGTCCATCGGCATGCCCATGCCTCGCGCGTCAGCGTCCAGGCGAGGATCTTCACGGATCGGCTGGTCATCCGCATACGCGATGACGGTATCGGGCTCTTCACGCGCAAGAAAGGCGATGGCAGTCCGCTGCTTGGCGTCGGCATCCGAGGCATGAACGCGCGGCTTCAGCAGATCGATGGACGCCTCATGGTCAGATCGCGATCGACAGGCACCGTCGTCATGGCGGTGGTCCGGTTGTCCCGTCCGAAGCCGTCGACGATCCTGAGGCGGGTCTTCGGATCGGCGCGGTTAAGCGCGAGGTCGATGCACGCCGGCCCGTGGCGCTCTTACCTTGCGCCGGAGCGAACAATTGCCGGCACCGGCCGTGCCGCACGGTCTGAATCGGCATCATTCAGCGTGTTACGAAGCTATTTTCAGGGTTTCGCCGGTTCGACGGCCGGGTTCCGTACTGTAATCTCGGGAGAGATTGTTCTCACTAGGCACCAACAGTTCGAACGTCATGAGCCGCGAGGGCAGTTGCTGTCAGCGCAGAAAGCAGGGCGATGACCCGCATCCTGATTGCCGACGACCATGACGTCGAAATGGATGAGCACAGCCGGCACGCCGAGCCGGACCAGCGTCTCGAGCTCGCCGCAGTTCATTCCAAACGAGCCATCCCCGAACAGCGCGAGCGGTCGCGCGCCCGGGCGTGCCAGCCAGGCACCGACTGCCGCCGGCAGCGCATAGCCGAGGCCGCCGTAAGCGCGTGGAATGATGAAGTCGGTGTCGGGATCGTCGAGCCGCAGCAGGCGCGTCATGTGCGGCGTCGGCGTGCCCGGATCCGAGAGGATGCTGAAGGCGCCGTCCAACCGCTCGTTCAGCGCCTGGACCACGCGCTGGGGCTTCAGCGGCAAGCTGTCGTCGAGCAGCTCGTCCTGCACCTCCCGCCAGAACTGCGCCCTCCAGCCATTCAATCTTTCGAGCCATTGCGGGTCCACTGCGAGCGCATCTGGCAGGGCAGCAGCCAAGCCTTCCGCGACCGCGCGGACATCGCCGTTTATGCTGAGCGCATTGGCAGAGTTGTTGCCGATGATCTCGGGATCGATATCGATCTGGACGATGCGCCGCTCGTGATCGGGTGGCGGGAATGTCCAGCCGACGGACACGACCGAGCCGAGGCGGCAACCCCAGTAGACGAGGAGGTCGGCTTCCGCGACGGCGCGGTTGGCATGCGGATGAAAGCCGTTGTCGCCGGTCACGCCGATGGCGAGCCGATGACCGTCGGGCAATGAGCTCTGCCCGGTGATGGTGTTGACGATCGGCATGCCCAGGCGTTCGGCCAGGGCGAGCAGCGCCGCGCCAGCCTGCGACCGCTTCGCGCCGCCGCCGAAGACGAAAAGCGGGCGCCGGGCCTGGCCGATCAGGGCAATCAGGCTGTCGAGTTCGGTCGCCGTCGCCGACGGCCGGTAGGCCGGGAAACTGCGGTGATGCGTCTCGACATGCAGCGAGACGGCGGCCAGCTCGACCTCTTCGTGAAGCACGTCCTCGGGGACGGCGAGATGGACGACGCCCGGCTTGCCGCCCGTCGCGACGCGGAAGGCACGGCGCACCGTGTCCGGCAGCCTTTTGGCTGATTTGACCAGCCATGAGGCTTTCGCCACCGGCTCGAACAGACGGGCGCAGTCAAGTTCGGTGATGACGCCGCGACCCTCGCTGGCGACCGGCGTGTCGCTGGTGATCACGATCAGCGGGACCGAAGAGCCGTTGGCCTCCGCAACGCACGGCAAGACATAGGTCGCCCCGGCGCCGCTCGGGACCTCGACCACCCCCGGTCGGTTGGTCAGGCGTGCATAGGCGTCCGCCATATAGCCGGCCGAACGCTCGTCACGGGCCATGACATGGCGCAACCGTCCCTGTGCCTCGCGCAGGGCGTCGTAGAGCGGGACGTTCGTATCGCCGGGTACGCCGAAGATGACGTCGACCCCATAGGCGGTCAGCATGTGAACGAGAAGGTCGGCGCCGCGCATGTCACATATTCCTAATGAAACGCCACCCTACGGCACGGCACCGTCGACAGCATCGGCATAGTGTCGGAGCCATTGCTCGGCGACTGGCGAAATGTCGGAACTCAATCTCCGCGCGTGAACTTCTTCGCCAAGACGATCAGCGTCATGCAACGTTCGACCGCTTCCAAGCTTGTAATCTCGTCTATGACGGCATCCAGGTCCTCGCTGAGAGGAGCTTCCACGACCAGCATCAGATCAAACTCGCCGCTGACCGAGGCGCAGCTGCGGACTTCCGGCAGGCTTTCGAGCCGCCGCACGACCTCCGACTGCCGACGCTGCCTGATCGAGAGCAGAAGCGTCGCTTCCAGCTGATGTCCGACTGCAGGGCTGGCGAAGACGGCGCGATAGCCCGTGATGGTGCCGTTGCGCTCCAGTCTCTCGATCCGCTCATGCACGGTCGTTCGCGGCAAGCCGAGCTTTTTTGCGATCGCCACCGTCGGCTGTCGCGCATTCGCGGCCAGCACCGCCATGATCCTGCGGTCGTTGTCGTCTTCCCTGTTGGTGCGCGTCATGGCAGCGGACGTCCTGCGACTAACCAGTCGGCCGGCCGGCTCTCGCTGAAGCAGATGTCGATGTCTGCCGCAGGCGCGCCGAGGCGCGCCAGGGCCGCAATGCAGGCCAGCGCGAGGCTCTGCTTCAGCTCCGGGGAACGTCCTGCGAGCATGGCGATCTCGATCAGGCAATAGCGCGCGCCCCGATTTGCCGGGGCGATCATCCGCCCGGCGGCATAGGGCCGCCAGAGCAGGGTCAGCGCCGCCGGCTCGAGCGACCATGCCGCCATTGCGGCATCCCGCAGCCCTTCGAGTACGGCATCCGGCGCAGCGCACCAGTCCTGCGCGGTGTGCACGGCGATCACGGGCATGGCCTAGCTCGCATCCGCAGAAACAACCGTAGCCGCCGTCTGTCCTGGCTGCTCCGACAGGATTGCCGCGCTGATCTTCTCGGCGATCATGATCGTCGGGATGTTGGTGTTGGCGCTCGGCACGGACGGCATCACCGAGGCATCGGCGATGCGAAGGCCGGCGACGCCGATGACGCGGCCATCGCAAGTCACCACGGCATCGGGATCGCCCGGCGCACCCATGCGGCAGGAACCGGCAGCGTGCCAGACTCCATGGACCGAGCTGCGGACGAAATGCTCCAGAACCTCGTCGTCGGCGAGCATCTGCTCCAGCGGCGCCCCCTCGGTGACGACATGGCGCAGGAGCTTGCGCCTGAGCCAGGCCGGACCGTCGAGGCCGAATGCGAGGATCGAGGTCAGGATCAGGTTCTTGGTCGAGACGATCCCGAGGTCGCGGACGCGCTCGCTGTAGCTCGTCGGGAATGGGTCATGCGTCACGGCGCGGAGCGCCGGCTGGCCGAAGATGCCGGCGGCCAGCCGCAGCCCCGACATCAGGCGATCGAGATCGCGCCGGTCGGACAACAGGGCGAACTCGATGCGCGGCTCCTCGGCCGCCGAGGCGGAGGTCAGGACGACCTTGCCCCGCGAGAACGGCCGGTTCACCCAGGTGACCAGCGATCCGAGCTGCAGGCCCACGGGATGCCACCCGGTCTTGCTCAGGGCGACCATGTACATGTCGCCCTGTGGCGTGCCGGCCTGGCCGGAGGAGTAGCGCAAGCCGAGATGGGTGTGGCGGCGAAGCGCGGGCTGGAGCCGCGCCTCGCGGCGAACATAGGCCGAGACCGAGAGCGCCGGATGCTCCTGCAGATTGCGCCCGACGCCACGCCGGTCGGCGAGGACGGGAATGCCGAGCGCTTTCAACTCCGCCGCCGGACCGATACCACTGCGCAGCAGCATGGCAGGCGAATGAAGGGCGCCGGCACAGATGATCGTCTCGGCGCCGGAGATGCCGAGAGGCCCGCCCGGCCCTCGGGCCGAGACACCGGTGACGCGTCCGTCCGAAACCGTCAGCGCCTCGACCCGGCAATCGGCGATGATCGTCAGGTTGCGGCGGCGCCTGGCGGAATTGTCGAGATAGGCGATCGCCGTGGAGACACGCCGGTCGTAGACGTTCGAGATGGCGATCGGAAAGCAGCCGTCGCCGAACTCGGCGTTCTGGTCCTGCATCGGGGCGAAGCCCGCCTCGACCATGGCGGTGGCCGCGGCGCGCGAGAAGCCGGGCCACACCTCGGGCTGGATGCGCCGGATCGGGATCGGCCCGGTGTCGCCGTGGAGCGGGCCGGCGAAGTCCATGTCGCGCTCGAGCTTGCGAAAGAACGGAAGGACGCCCTGCCAGTCCCAGCCTTCGGCGCCATTGGCGGCCCAGTCGTCATAGTCGCTCGGCAGGCCGCGATTGGCCTGCATGTCGTTCAGGCTGGAGCCGCCGCCCATGATCCGCGCCTGCTCATAGCGCTTCGCCTTCGGCTGGGCCGCCGGGTCGTTGTGCGAGACCGGCTCGAGGAAGACCTTGAGATCCGCCCAGATGTTCGCCGGATTGAAGTAGGCGACACGCGGATAGCTGTCGAGGATCGCGGGCTCCTCCCGATCGGGGAGCTGGTCGCGCCCGGCCTCGATCAGGACGACCCGGTGCCGGCCCGAAGCGGAGAGGCGGTTCGCCAGGACGCAGCCGGCGGAACCGCCACCGACGATGATGAAATCGGCTTCCAGTTTCTGCATCGCCGCCACCGTCAGGCTTCGTGCACGAAGCGGGTCAGGAGGTAGGGCTCGAGCCCTTCCGGCCCGCCCTCCTGGCCCCAACCGCTGGCACCGGACCCTCCGAACGGCACCTCCGGCAACGCGACCGTGAAGGTGTTGACCCCGATCGCGCCGGCATTCAGGCCTTGCGCCAGTCTCCGGGCCGTCGGGGCATGATCGGTCACGACATAGCCCGCCAGGGCAAAGGCGCTGTCATTGGCGAGCGCGAGGGCTTCGTCGAGATCGTCGAAGGCCGCGACGGGAGCGATCGGGCCGAAAGGCTCGGTGCGCATGACCGCGGCCGCGGCAGGCACCTCGGCCAGCACAGTCGGCGAAAAATAGAAGCCGGGGCGTTCGAGCGGGCGCCCGCCGGCGACGACCCTGGCATTCGCCTTGACGGCATCCGAAACCAGGACCGACATCGCATCGAGCCGACGAGCGTTCGACAGCGGTCCCATCCCGGTGGCATCGTCGCTGCCCGGCCCGACGACGATGGCGCGAGCCCGCTCGGCCAGACGAGCCACGAAGCGATCGTACCCTGAGCGATGGACATAGAAGCGGCTGGCGACATTGCAGCTCTGTCCGGCATTGCGGAACTTGGCGGCGGCGACCAGGTCGGCGGCAGCTTCAGGATCGGCGTCGGCGCAGATGATCGTCGGGGCATGCCCGCCGAGCTCCATCGTGCAGCGCTTCAGCGCCGCCCCCGCCTGCTGGGCGAGCTGGCGGCCGACCGCGGTCGAGCCCGTAAAGCTGATCTTGCGGATAACGGGCGAGGCGATCAGGGCGGAGGAGATCTGAGCCGGATCGCCGAAGAGCAGGTTCAGCGCGCCCGGCGGCAGTCCGGCCTGCCCGAGATGATTGGCGATTGCGAGCGCGGTCGCCGGCGTCTCCTCCGCCGGCTTGGCGATGACCGCGCAACCGGCGGCAAGAGCCGGCGCCAGCTTGCGCACCAGATTGATGGCCGGGAAATTCCAGGGCGAGAACGCCGCGACGACACCGACGGGCTCGCGTGAGGTCGCCATGCGCGCACCGGGGCTGCGGGCCGGTATCGTCCGCCCATAACTGCGCCGGGCTTCGGCGGCGTAGAAATCGAAGGTGTCGGCGGCGGCGTCGATCTCGGCGAGCGCCTCCCGCATCGGCTTGCCGTTTTCCTGCACGATCAGGGTGGCCATCAGGCTGCGGTCGCCACGCATCGCCTGCGCCGTCAGGCGCAGCACGCGCTCGCGCTCGGGTGCCGGCGTCGCGCGCCATATCCGGTAGCCATGCGCAGCCGCCGCTTCAGCCCGCGCGATCTCGTCCGCAGCGGCTCCGGCGAACTCGGCCAGGACGCCACCGGTGGCGGGATCGAGCACGGCGATGGTCGGGCCGGTGCCTTGGCAGGCCGCGCCGGCGATCCAGAGCGAAGGACGGGGATAGGTCATCGAGCATCGCCAATTTCAAAACATATGTTTGAAACATATATTTGAATCTACGACACTGGCAAGAGCCCTCGGCGAGGCTTATCCGGGCGGCGCCTCGAGACCGGCGGAGACGAAGCGAACGAGGCGGCGGACGGTCTTCTCGTGATCGGCCCGTTCGCGGTCGGTCTCGGCGACCGCGAGCGCCGCGGCAGGCGCAAGATGCACGAGCGTCTGCAGGACGGCGCCGCGCGCGCAGTCGTAGCGGAGTGCGATTTCGGTGCGTGACAGGTCGGGCAGCAGCTTCTGCAGCAGGTCGACGAAACGTTCGTGGACCGGGCCGAACTGCTCTTCGACGATTCGTTTTGTCAGTGGCAGCTGCCCGGTGCGGACCTGCATCAGAATTGTCATGACGTCCCGGTATTCGCCGGCTCCGAGCTCTACGAGGGGCCTGACAAGTGCTTCGGCGACGGCCGCAATCTTCGGCAGCGCCGGCGCCGCCTGCCGGATGCAGGCATCGAGCGCGCTGCTCCTTGCCCGAATGATCGGCTTCAGCCCGGCCTCGAAAACCTGGCGGATCAGCTCGTCCTTGGAGCGAAAATAATAGTTGATCGCGGCGGTGTTGACGCGGGCCGCCTCGGTGATGTCGCGCACGGTGCCGGCGTCGAAGCCGCGCTCGGCAAAGACAGTGAGTGCAGCGGCCAGGATCCGCTCCCTCGTATCAGGTTCGCTCGCCGCCGGCGCTGCTCGCTTCATCGAATCGTCCTTCCATGAGTCCAGGCGCCTGCGCGGACGGATTGTCGCTCTATCGCTAGCGGCGCCAGATCGCGAGCGAAAGCCGCTTGACAACAGTTTTTTACAAACAGATGATTAAAACAATTGTTTTCATCAGGTATCGTGAGGGCGAGCCTGGAAAACCCCGAGGGGAATCCGATCATGCTGTCGAAATTGACGTCGAAAGCGTTGCTACTCGCAAGCCTCTTCACCGCTTCGGCGGCTGTGGCCCAGGACGCACGCACAATCCGCATCGGCCTCGTCGTGCCGCCGAACCAGCAATGGACCCTGAGCGCGCAGGCTTTCGGAGAGGACCTCAAGGCTGCGACGAACGGGCGGCTTTCGGTGGCGGTTTTTCCGTCGAGCCAGCTCGGCTCGGAAGCCCAGATGATCCAGCAGATCCAGACCGGGGCGCTCGACATGGGCTGGCTGACCACCGCCGAACTGTCGAACCGCGTGCCGGAGCTGGCCGCATTGCACGCTCCGTTCCTCGTCAAGGACATGGATCAGGCCCGGGCCGTCCTGGAGAGCCCGTTCGCTGAGAAGATTCTCGAGCGCTTCCCGGCCAGCATCGGCGCCATCGGCCTCGGATATGGCATGACTGGCCTGCGCCAGATCCTGACCCGCGACAAATCGACAGGGATCTCCGATATCAAGGGCAAGAAGATCCGCGTCATACCGTCGGCGCCGGCGCGCGATTTCTACGAACTGCTCGGTGCCGCGCCGACGCCGGTGCCGTTCGCCGGTGTCTATGACGCGCTCGCCAATGGCCAGGTCGATGGTATCGACATGGATTTCGAGGCGACATTCTACAACAAGTACAACCAGCTCGCCAAAACCATGCTGGTGACCAATCACGTCATGGCGCCGATGGCCGCGGCCTTCTCGGCGAGGGTCTGGCGCGACCTGAGCGAGGCCGATCAGAAGTTGATCCGCGACCTCGTCGCCAAGCAGATGAAATTCATCCGCAACGAGTTCGTCGCCAATGAGGAAGCCTTCCGCAAGCGCCTGGCGGAAGCCGGTTTCGAAATGCGGCCGATCGCGCGCGAGGCTTTCACGGAGATCGTCAAAGCCTGGGATGCGCGCTGGGAATCCAAGGCGCCCGATCTGAAGGCGCTGCGCGCCTTCACCCGGTGACGTCGGCCGGTCGCGCAACAGGAGAAGCCCAATGGATCTCATCGCGCGAGACGCGGCAGTCCTGCGCTGCCGTCGCAGGACCGTCGCGGAGGTGACGCAGGCCGTCAGCCGCGGCGTCGCCGCTGGTGAAAAGGTGCTGGTGACCGCCTTCGTCGCCGCGATCTTCGCGCTGATCCTGCTGAACATCGCAACCCGGGCTGCCGGCCGGCCGTTGATCTGGGTCGACGAGCTCGCGATCTATCTGATGGTCGCGACCTGTTTCATCGGCACCTCGCTGACGGTGCGCCAGCGGCTCAACTTCGCTGTGACGCTCGTCATCGATACGCTCGGGCAAGCCAAGCGCAGGATCGTCGACGCGACGCTGACCGTAATTGGCCTCGCCTACGGGCTTTTCCTGATCGTGCTGTGCTGGCGGCTCTTCGACCCGGTGCAGCTGGCATGGTCGGGCTTCGATATCGCGGCCTATACCGCCGCGTCGCTGAACTTCCTCTACACTGATCCGACCCAGACGCTGGGGCTTCCGAAATGGATCGTCCTGCTCATGCTGCCGCTCTACGCGGTCGGAGTCAGCATTCACTGTCTCGCCAATCTGGTCGAGGACCTGGGCTGGGCAGAACGCGAACGGATCGCCACCGACGTCGCCGCGACGCTGGAGGCAGGCTGACATGCTCACTGGTGCAGCCTTCACCGCCTTCCTGCTGGCCGGCCTGCCGATCGGGCTCGTGCTCTGCCTTGCGACGTTGTCCTATATCGTGGCGACACGAAGCTGGCAGCTCTTCGATTCCTACCTGATCCAGCTCTTCGGCGGCATCGATTCCTACGGCCTGCTCGCCCTGCCGCTGTTCATCCTGGTCGGCGAGTTCATGAACGCAGGCGGGATCACCACGCGGCTGCTCGGGATGACCATGGCCATCACCGGCCGGATCCGCGGCAGCCTCGCTTATGTCAACGTCTTCGCCAACGGGCTGATCTCGTCGATCCTGGGATCGTCGACGACCCAGATCGCGATCATGGCTCAGACGCTCGTGCCGGAGATGGTACGCAAGGGCTACGACAAGAACTTTGCCGTCGCGACCACCGTCTCGGCGGGATTGCTCGGACCCATCATCCCGCCCTCGCTGATCTTCGTGATCTATGGCGTGATGGTACAGGCGCCGATCGGCGACATGTTCGTCGCGGGGATCATTCCCGGCCTGCTGATCATAGCGGCCTTCTGCCTGGTAATCTGGCTGATGGGCTTTTGGCTCGCCTATCCCGTCGAGCCCCATGCTTCGGTCCGCGAGCGCATCGGCCGTTTCATGCGCGGCCTGCCGACCATGCTGATCCCGATCGTCATTCTGGTCAGCGTCATGACTGGATTGGCGAGCCCGACGGAATCGGCCGCTCTGGCCTGCGTCGCGGCACTGGGCCTCGGCCTGGGCTATCGTGAGATCGATCTGCGCGAACTGCCGCGGATGTTCCTGCGGACCGGGCTCAACACGGCGATCGTTCTTTATCTCGTCGCCGCCGCCAACGTCTTCACCTGGGTCCTGGTCCACGGCCAGGTGCCGCAGGTCGTCGCCAACTGGATGACCTCGGTGGCGAGCGGACCGGTCAGCTTCATGCTCTGGCTCAACCTCATCCTGCTGGTCATCGGCACGGTGATCGACGGCGTCGCAGGGCTGATCCTGATCGTGCCGATCCTCTATCCGATCGCGACAGGCCTCTATGGCATCGATCCGATCCATTTCGGAGTGGTGGTCTCGATCAATCTGACTCTCGGGCTGGTGTCGCCGCCGGTCGGGGCTGCGCTCTTCGTCGGCGCATCGCTGACGAACACCAAGCCGAGCGACGTCTTCGCCATGTCACTACCCTTCTGCCTGGCAACCTGCGTGGTCCTGGTCATTCTCAGTATCTGGCCATGGTTCACGCTGGCGCTGATCAGATGATTTCAATCATAAACAGGAAAATCGCGATGAATCAGTCGAGCACGGCACCTGGCGGCATCGCTCGCATCTGGCGAGGCCGGACCAGCAGCGCCCTGGCGAACGAGTACACCCGGTATCTCTACGACCACGGGGTGAAAAAGCTCGAGTCGCTCGGGGCGCGCGGCGTCCAGATGTTTCGGGAGGATCAGGCGGATTCCAGCTTCTTCATGGTCACTTCGTTCTGGGACAGCATGGAAGCGATGACCCGTTGGGCCGGAGCCGACCCGACCCGGATCAGGCACCTTGAAAAGGACGCCGAGTATCTTCTCGAACTGCCCAGCAGTGTTCAGATCCTGAGCGTCGTCTCCTGCAACTGGATGCTGGCAGATGTGATGCGCGCTTAGAACATACTGGTCCCGTCGTACCTCTCGCAGGCGCCCTCCAAGCAGTTGGGCCTCGTCATTTTCACAACGCGCCGCGAGACGCAGACGACCATCCAGAATTTCCTGGAGGCCAGTGGGCTCCGCGCCGGCCTCATCAACGGCGATTCCAGACAGCGCGATCAGGAAACGATCGCGCGCTTCAAACAGGGCCTGCCGCGTGATCGTTTCGACCGAATCCGGATCGGCGGGCATCAACCTTCAGTTCGCAAATGTGCTGGTCGATTGTGACCTGCCCTGGAATCCGATGATCGTTGAACAGCGCATAGGACGCGCTCAGCGGCTGGGCTCGATCTCGCCGGTCTCTATCGGCAGCGGGTGGGGGCGCTCAGGAAGGCCCTCGACCAGGAGGAGACCCATCAGGAGGCACCGACGATCCTGCGCTCACTGATTGAGGCCATTGTCGTCCACGCCACCGAGGGCGGCTACGAGATTGAACTGGTCGGCGAGATCCCGGGCATGGTCGAGATAGCCTTGGGCGCGGACAACAAAAAAGCCGCCCCTGAAAGGGCGGCTTTGACGGCCGAAGATCGACGTTCGGTAAAATTGGTTGCGGGGGCCTGAAACCACCGAGATCACACGGAAAGCTTCGCTCTCGACCCTTGGTGGACCTGGGCAATGTCCGCTTTCGGCCAACTGTTACCGGACATTGAACCAGCGCAGCGTCTCATCGCCATAGCCCCGCTCGCATCCCAATGCCAACGACGAAAAAGCTTCGGTGCAGCCCAAATCGCCTAGCGCAAACCCGGGTAACCGCTCCATCTCCGGCTAGGCGGCGAGAGTTGATCCAGCCTTCTCATCTGTCGTGACGAACCGCATGAACGACTTCCCCGCCGGCACGTTCGGATTTGCCGGTTCCTGTCCTGCACCACCATGCAGGTTCGCAATCGGACGATTGGGTCCGCCCGGGCCGTGCAATGGCGGGGTCTGCACAGGATCAGGCACCGGAGCTGGGTCTGGAGGAGTCACAGGCTGAGGCGGCTCCTCGATGGGCTCCCAGGGGAAGGCCAGGCTCAAGCCGACACGGACAGCGACCGCTGCGCCGAGCAGGACCAGCGGCGGCAGGCCATTGCGCAGCCAGGGTTTGTCGACGCTAGCGGGATTACGCTCAGCGCCGTTCAAAGGTGCATTGAACATATCCGTGACGCGGCTGTGCCAGACGATCGGCCCCATGCCGCGATTGGAGCGGTATTCGTCGATATAGTCCTTCTGGGCGCCGCGGAAGACGTACCAATCGGCGGCGACCTTCAGGAGTTCGATACCGCCGAGCACCGGCTGCCCCGCTGCAAAGGCGTTCGCCGCATGGATGCTGTCGGCGACGAAGAACGGTACCATGCCGTAGGTGTCGCCGGCGGAGGCGTATTGCGGCCAGCGCTGGATCAGCGACGGCTTGTGCATCGGCTTGTATTTCTGCGTACCGTCCGCTTCCGGCGGGCCATCGGGCAGCCGGCCGTCATGGTACACGGCTCTCGGATCGCCGCCACCGGCGAAGAAGCGGCGGACCGGGCCGATGATCCTGCCGCCGCCACTTGTCGCTGCATAGGTCGGGTGCGGCTTCTTGTTCTTTCCGGTAGAGCCGCTCCCGCTGCCCTGTGCAGGCGGTGCCGATTGCGCCTGAGCAGGGGTCGCCGGCACGTTGCCGCCGGTCGACGCCGCGCTGAGCTCATCAGCCGCCTTCTTGGGCGCATTGAAATCGGCATCGCCGACGCCCCGCTTCGAAGCCGTCCCGACGACGCCGGGCAAGTTGCCGAACAGGAATGCCGCGCTCGCGGAGTTGCTGGCGAGATCAGCTGTTCCGCCGAAGGTGTCGAGCACGCCGAGATAGCCATAGGCGGCGGGATCGGCGAACGGATTGGTCACCAGCCTTGTGGTGTTCGCATTGCTGATGCCGAAGCTGGCGTAGCGCGCGAACTCCAGAATGCGTCCGGTCGGCGTGTTCGGCGAGATCAACCGGCCCGGCGCAGTTTCCAGCACCTTCATCGCCTCGACGTCTCCCCGATTCTTAAGAATCGTCTCGAAGGCGAGGAGATAGTTCATCCGGTCGGCACGGCTATGGCCCCAGACGGCGCCCTGCCAACCGGTGGTCCGGCGCTTGAGAATATTGAGATGCGCGTCGGCGATCGTCAGCCACGGCGCCGACTGCGTCGGATCCTGGTGCAGCTCGGCGGCGGCCTTTTCGACCTCGGATTTGTTTCCGACATGGTGAAAGAAACCACGCTTGCCGAGCAGCGGTTTCGTCGCCATATCGACCACTGCCTCGCGCACCACCATCATCGTGGCTGGGTCGGGCGTTTTGTTGTTTTCCACGGCATGTTTCGCCACCTCGATCGCGCTGTCATAGCGCTGGCGATCCGTCCTCTTGATCCCCAGCCGCCATCCGCGCCCTCCCGTCACCTGGCGCCCGATCTGATCGAGCACGGCTTCTCCGGGCTTGAACTTGTCATGCGCGACGTTCGATACGAGGGCGGCACTGTCCTGCCGCTTCTGCAACCGGATCTTGGCGCCCTGCCGGATACCGGCGACGCCGCCGCGGAACAGCCAGGCATAGATCGCCAGCGACGATAGAAGATCGCGCGCGCCGATATGGCTGCCGGTACCCAACCGCGCGGTCATATAAGCGCCGAAGGCGGCGCCACCGACATAGCCGACATTGGTGCCGATGATCTTGAGCTTGTCCTTGCGCCCAACCGGCTGGTCGCCCTTGACGAAGGCCTCGCCCGGCTGGGGAGCATAGGCGGCGTCGCGATTGACGACGCTATAGGGATAGACACTGCCATCCTCGAAGACGCGCAGCCCGCCCTCGACCAGTTTCGGCGAGATCGAGCCCGAGGCGATCGCATCGGTCAGCACGTCCTTGGGGCCGACGAGCCGGTAGACATAGCCGCCCGGCGCCGCCTGCTTGCGGCCCTTCTTCTTCGCCGGAGCGGGGCGCTGCTGCACCGCTTCACGTGCGCCTTCGAACGTCGAATGCAACGTGAAATCCGAGAGATTCAGCGTCGGGTGAGACCCTCCCCCGCCCATGATCTGTTGCGGCGGCAGCGGCCCCTCGATGTAGCGGATTGCCGTGTAGTCATGCGATCCGAACAGGTGCGGCACCTGCCTGGTCGCATAATCCGTCACCTTCTTGTGCAGCGGACGACCCTTGAGGGCATGGTCGTCCGGCGATTGCGCGATGGCGAGATAAGCGGTCTGCGCCTTCATCTGCGCGTCGGGCTCCGGCAGTTTTCCGTTCGCGGTCTTCTTGCGCCAATATGCGTTCGCGGGATCGACGAAGGACTTCCGCAAGCTGCTGTCCGGCCCGGCATAAGCCGGCCGCGTCGTGATGTCGGGAGATTGCCGGGCTTCGGCGATCGGGTCGGTCGAAGCCTTGTTGGCGATCCCGGCCTGGCCGACATGCGGTTGGGCCGACGGTGCCGCCTGGGTCTGCGCAACGATTGCGGGCTGGTTTGCGGCGGCAGGGCCCGACACCGGCCGAAGGGCGACCGCCGGAAAGACGTCCCCGCTTCGATAGACGAACTGGGCGCCTGGCAGCCAATCGACCGGAATCTCGGCCAGCTTGCCGATGCCGGCGATGCCCTTCGCATCGGCCTCGACCTTGTAAACGAAACCGCCGCGCAGGCTTCCTTTCGGCGGTGGCAGATTGGCAACCGCAGCGGCGGCGTCGGCATAGCTGTCGAAGAACTGGGTATCGGCCGTACGCAGACCTGTGGCGGGAGCGCCGCCTTGCTGTCCGTAGACATCGACCGGCCGCTGCAGCGTCAGCGCGAACCGGGTCTGCACACCGGGATCACTGGATGGCTGCGGGAACAGCCTGACTGCACGATCATCGTCCGGCGTCTGCTTGAAGGCCTTGTTCGCCCTCACCTGGGCAGCCAGATTCGGCATGAGCGAGACGCCATGCTGTCCGATCAGCGAATCGACGCCCGACGACAGCAATGCATCAGATCCTGCAGTGCGCAGTGGCATGGCTGGAACCGTCGGAGCAACACTGGCGCTTTGTTGCGCAGCCGCCGGCGTCGGGGCCGCCGGTCGCAACGCCACCGTCAGCGGCCACTCCGCTCCCGGATTCAGGACGCGGCTGAGAACATAGGAGTCAGCGCGGGCCAGCACGGCAGGCAACCGGGCGTCGAAGGTGCTCTGGCCCGGATTCTCGATCTGCCCCACCAGATGTCCGAGATCGGCGATCGCCTGGCGATAACTTGGGGCGATCTCTCGAGCGTTGCCTAGGTAATCGAGCACCAGGTTCAAGGCGCCGTCGACCTTCTGGTCGGGCGACTGGCCGATCAGCCCGCGCCCCTTCGCGATCAATAGCTGATTTGGTCCGCCCTGCGGCAAGGCGGCGGCGCTCAGATCACGCGGCTGCGGCTTGTTCGCTTCCTGCTCCAGCCTGTCGCGAATGCGCGCCATGATGTCTTCGGGCGCGGCGCCGGTGCCGTCGGTCAGGTGGCGAAGGTATCCAGGCCCGGTCGCTGCATCGAGTGCATGCGACGAGCCGACCGACCAGAAATGCGGCTTCAATGCATCCGGGGTTTCAGTGGCAGGCTTCGCCGGCCGGCTGGCGCTGTCGCCATCCGGCTCGCTGCGTACCCTCAGCGTCTCGGGATTCTGCCGCGCAGCGTCCCAGAGCGGCATGGGATCGCGCCGTGCAATCTCCACCGTGAACCCTTGCATCTCGTACCAGGCCTTGAGCGGCAGTTCGAGCGCTCCGGGACGAAGCTCGACGACGCCGTCTTCCGGCCTACCGGTTTTCGGCCGCGCCTGCCCGGCGATGAAATCGTGCACGGCGGACGCCTGCACGGGCGTCAGGAAGGATTCGTCCTTGAGGCCGGGCAGAACGTCGCGCCTGAAATCGGCGACGGCCTGCTTCTGGCTCGGGCTCGCGCCGGCTTCGAGCTGGTTCAGCCACTTGCCGACCGCCTCGTTGCCGCCGCGCGGGAAGACCGCAACCCGCCCCGTCTCGGCTCGCGCGTCGAGCCGCTTCAGCCAGCGCGGCCCCTCGACCGCCAGGGTCAAGCCATCGGCCTGGGGAAACTCCCAGCTTGTCGTTCGCTCGGCAGCGACAGCCGGAGCAGCGTCCGGCAGCTTTGTCCGGTAGAACAGCCGGCCCTCGATGCTGGCGGACAGCGGCAACTGCAGCCAGCGAACGCCTGGAACACCAACCGGCAGTGCCGGCACCGACCACGCAACGGTCCGGTCCACCGTCAGCGCGACATTCTGCGCATCGCCGAACAGACCCCAGAATATCGGCCCGTCAGACGGGATATAGTGGCTGAATGTCGTTGGCGCCTTGGCGAGCAGCGGGCGGTCGGGGTTGATCAGTCCGCGAGGTCCGAACTGCTCGTTGACGATCACCTCCAGCCGGCTCGAACCCGGCGACCAAACGCGCCTCTCATTGCCCGCGAGGTCGACGATCGTCTCCTTCAGCGGCAGGCCGGGAACCGCCGACTGGCGCAGGCCGCTGCCGGAACCGCGCACATAGGTCAGGCGCTGGTCCTGATCGATCGCGCCCTTCGCCAACAGCTCCTGGAGCTTTTCGGCGGATGGCGCCGCGGCCAGCGCGGCGGCATCGTCGGCATTGTTGACGACCACCTGCGTGCGCAGCCGCAGCTTGCCGAGCACGACCTGGTTGAGATCGAGGAACTCACGCGAAACCGTGAAATCCTGATGGAACATCGCGTCCATCGCCACTTCGTAACGGCGCTCCAGCGCGACGCGCGGGATGAACTTGGAGATCGAGGTGGGCAGTTCGTTGACCCAGGCGGGATGCAGGTAGAGCTTGTCCTCCAGCATCACCTTCTTGTAGGGCACGCCGTCCTCGAAGCGCACGAAACCGGCAGCGTTGTTCGCCGGTGCACCGAACACATCGGTCTCGCCGGGTTTCAGCGTGACGGATTCCGAGCGCAATGAGAGGCCGTAGACGATCTCGACGACATGGCCTTGCGGCTGAGCCGACCCCTTCGTGGCAGGCATAACGCGCCCGGTTTTCGGCAGCAGGTCGAATGCGGATTGCGATGGATCGCCGTAGATCAGCTGTTCTCCAGCTGCGATCAGATCCGCTCCCTTGAACTGGAAGGCCGTCTGGTGAGAGATCGGAAGCCCGAGTTGCGCGCCCGTGACGTTGCGATGCTCGTTCGGCCGGATCGAGAGACCCGCCTCCGATTGCAAGGCGTCGCGCACGGCACCCGGGCCTTCGCCCATGGCGGCGCCGATCGCCCTGAAATTGCTGCGCACACCGACACCGGCCATGTACGAGCGCCAGGTCGGCGAGCCGACCGGCGTCGAATCGACCTGGGCACCGAGCGCCGCCCTGACAGCGTCGCCAGCTGGCCCGGGATTGATCCTGACCCGGCCAAGCAGCGAAAACCGGATATCGGGCGCATTCTCCTGCCATTTCCAGGGTTTGGCCGCCTGCCAACCGCTCGGCGGAATATCCTTGCCGGCAGCCTCCATTTCGGCACGTCGATCCGCCGGAAGCGCCAAGCCATCCGGCGATTGCCGGGCCTGCTGCCAAAGGGGCATGAACGGCCGGTCGCCGGCTTCGCCTTGCCGTGGACCGTTGACGGTCCCTTCTTCCGCTGTGCGCCCCGGGCGCGCCTGCTGGTCCGCGCTTCCGTTGCCGGTGTCGCCATGCCCGGTACCACCGATATTGGCGATCTGACTTGCCGCCACCGCATCAGCAACGTTCGGCAGAGCGGCGGCTGCCGCCAAAGGTGTAGGCACTCCCTCGGCCCCGATCACTGGCTCGACGCCGGCGTTCTCCGGCTTGGCCGAACCTGTCGGCTCACCGCCATCGTTTCGACCGGCCTGCGGCCCCGATGTCGGTTGCGTCTGCGCGACGATCGTTCCGCCTTGCGAGCCGCCACCACGCGCTGTTCCCAACCCCCCAAGGCCGCCTGGCAAAGCGGCCGTCCCTGGCGCGTGATGCGTGAATGTCGTCGCGTTCGCTACATGGCGCGGTCTCCGCGCTGTTGGTTGCGGCGCCGCCCGCCCCTGCTCGATCCGCGCATGCAGGCCCGACACCGTGCCGTAGACGCCCGAGGCGAAGCTCATCAGCTCCATCAACGGGTTCATGCCGGGATCATCGCCATGAGCCATCATGTTGAAGGCCGAGACGGCGAGGAGCGGCGAGCCCGCTGCAATCGAGGCGAGATCGAGCGTGCGAGCGAATCCGATCGTTCCGCCGGTGGCGCTCTGCATGATCTCGCCGGCATGGCGGTAATAGGGGGTTCGGCTGTAGGTCGCCCCGATCGAAGTGCGGAGCGACGCGACAGTGGTCATGCCTGCGTTTCTGAGTCCGATCGCGCGCGAGGCCGAGGCGGTGGCCGGGAAGATCGTCGCTCCGGCCGAGAGCGTCTCCATGATCAGGCGCCCCGGCGTGATCTCGCGCCCGTAGTAGATGTCTTCTCCGAATTCCTGCAGCTGCCTGCCGCCGACATAGGTGCCGGCGACGATCGCGAGTGGAGCCGCGACGACATTGACGCCAGGGATCAGCATCAACAGCGGTGCGCCGGCGGCGACGCCGGTCGCGATCGGATCGACGTATTTCTCGACGAAGGTCTTGACGTGGGCCTGGTAGGCCTCGGTCTCGACCTTGTCGCCCTTGGCCGTGAAGGAGAGGTTCTTCGGAACGACGATGGTGCCGCTATCCATCAGGTCGTTGTCGTTCTGGTAGGTCTCGATGAAAGATTTGATGTTCTCCGGCTTGCGCCCGTCGAGGACGTAGTCGGACCCGCGACCGTCAACGACATGATCCTTGCCGTCGGTCCCGCGCACGATCGCGAACAGCATCTGCTGCGAGCCGACGCTGGCGTCGATGTACTGGAACGGCACGAAGGCGACCTGTGCCTGATCGCCGCCGATCTCCTGGATCTTGCCGGCCATCCTCCCGGCTTCCTCCGGAGCCGCTCCGGCCAGTTGCAATGTCGACTTGAGCGCCTGGCCTCCCAGCACATGCTCGGCCCCGAACAGCGCCTTGCTGTCCGGCAGGGTCTGCTGGGCCATCGCACCGAAGGTGAGCTCGATCTGGTGGGTCGCCTGGGTTTGCCTGTCGCGGTAGTAAGCCGCCTGCATGCTGCTCTGGTGCTGGCCTGAATCTTCGTTGAGCAGCTTGGTCGGCTGTGTCGCCGTGAACACCGCGTAGTCATGCCAGGCGACTGCGTGCTCGCGCTGCAGTCGCAGGTCCTTGTCCAGCTCCCGTGTCGCGTTGAGCGCCGACAGGATCAGCGCGACCTCGGGATGAACCCAGACCTCCACGCCGTTCATCGTCGACTTGACCGCGCCGGGGAAAGGCGCGGCCTCGCCGGGGCCGCCAACCGGGATCGCCGGCCCCTTCGTCGTGAGCGCGGTGTTCAGTGCTGTCTCGAGCGCGGGGATGGTCTTGCCCGCGAGATCGATATTGACGTCGATCTGCGTGATGGTGCTCGAGGTGTAGGCCTTCTCAGCCGCCTGCTTGCGTTGCTGCGCGCCGAGGAGGCCGTTCGGACCGCACCCGGCAATGTTGTTCCAGGCTGCGTCGATCTCGCGCTCATGGCCGCTGCGCCGGACATTCTTGGCGCCCGGTTGAAAGGTCAGCGGGATCACCAGCGTCTTGTGTTCGTAGACGAAGGTGGCGTGGAGCTGTCCGTCCTTCGAGTCGTCGTCGACCGAGACGCTCTGTAGCGTGCCGGAGTATTTGCTCTTGCCGTCAGTGAAACCGTCTTGCTCAAAGAGGTGGGGGCTCTTGCTCCGCAGGTTGTTCAGCGCGGCGTCCTCGATCGGCGCAGCCTGGAGTTGCACGCCGGCAAGGTCTCGTTCGGCATCGGCGAGATCGCTGGCCTTGACCGCGACGTCGCGGTTGGCTTGCGCCACCTTGCGCTGGTTGCCGGCCGTTTCGAGCATCCGGTCGGCCTCGGCGCGCTCCGGCGTATTGGGCTGGGTCGTCCGCACCAGCTGCTTCGCCACCAGTTCGCTGATCTCGACGTCGAGCAGATCGGCTTCGGCCGAGAGCTGGCCGTACTCGGCGAAACCGGCCCTGACCTCCTTGTCCTCGTAGTCGGATCTGCGATCGGAGACCTTGCTGCTCTCGGTGCTGTTCGCCGGTCTGGCCTGCTGGGCGTTGGGACCTTGCGGCCCACGCACCTTTGTCTTGTCCTCCAGCGCATCGACAAGAACGGTTTCCGCCTGCTCGCGCTTCTGGCGGCTCTGCGTCGCCTTGCCGGCAACTCCCTGCGCATCCTTGAGGTCGGACTGCGCCTGGGCGAGCGGCTTGGTCGCCTTGATCTCGAAGGTGATGCCTTCCGGCGCCAGTGTCTTGGCCAGCGTCCGGTTCGCGCCGGCGACCGCCGAGCGATATTCCGGGTCAGCGGCGTAGACCTCGACTTGCGCCGTCGCCTCGTCGGATTTGGCGCGGGCTTCGACAGCGCGCGCTTCGGCCGAGTCCTGCGCGGCCCGGGCGCGAGCCAATTCCGGATGAACCCACTGGCCATTCGACTGAATCCAGCCGCCCCCGCCCGACGGCATGAGTTGCGGCTTCTCCGCAGTGCCAGGGCCATATTTCTGTTCGGCCGCCGCCGTCTCGACGCCGCGGTCGTGCGCTTCCTGACCTGCGACTGTCGACTCGTCATTGAGGATGATCGCGTTGATCTGGGCGACGAGGACCTGATTCTCTTTCGCCTTCGCCGGATCGCTGTTGGCGAGCGAGTTCGCGAGGAGCTGTGCGAGCAGGATCAACACCCGCTCCTGCTTGGCGATGAGGGCCTGGCCCTGCGGTGTGTTGGCCTGGCCCGGCTTCAGCTCTCCGGCCCAGATCACTTTGGGATTCCGGCCTGCTGCACTAGTCATGGAGGCGGCGTAGTTCACCCGCGACAGGACAGGCGCCAACGCCTGCAGTACCTTGCGAACCACGTCGGCGAGGGTCTTGAGCAGCGATCCGATCGGGTTGGTCGACTGCGTGCTCGTGGTCTGGCTGACAAGACCACCGTCGGGTTTGTTGACTCGCATGACGGCCTCCTGAAGCTGGCGCCGGCAACGTTCCGGCTAGCCCGCACACCTGGTCGATGGCGACGGGACCGATACGCTGTCGGAGGAGCCGCGCGCCGCCTTATGGCGGCGCGCGGTGATGGCTTGGAGGGCGGTGGCCGGTCGGCCACGCCAGGGCGCCACGAAGGCGCGATCAGGCGTTCGGACGCTGCTTGGCTGCGTCGAGGCTGACCTTCTTCTCGGTCGTCTTGGTGGTGATTTCCGCCGACTTCACGATGGCGCGGTTGAAGGCGGCTTCCATCTGTTGGATCGCATTCTCCGGCGTGGTGGTGTTCTGGACGGACGAGGTTCCGGACATCGCAGACTCCGTTTTTGACGTGCTCTGGATCGGACCGGTGCGGGATCTTCGATGCCCCCGGCTCCGGCACCCGAACGACCCGAAAGCCGTCCAAGGTAGGAAGAACGTTAATCTCGAGAAAGGATTCGTCAAGCATTCAAATCACATAAACTGACGTTATTCCAGATTATGAATGCACATGTAGATTGCCTACTAGATCCAAATGGAACTATAGCGGCGTATGTAAATGCTTTTAATTTCGAAGTAACTAGATATTGCCTTATGAATTCATAATTCAAAAGCATATCATCTAGCCATCAACGGCACTTACATTGCAATAAGCGTTGACATCAGGAAAATCCCGCCCCTACCCTTACCCACAACTCCAACCCGGCGACGCGACTGCGCCGTGCGGCGAGACCCCGAGGAGAGCAGCGATGAGCGTGCAACCGGTCAATACCGCCCTGCCTGGCGGCTCGGTCGACAACAACGGCAATGGCGCAGGTTTCGATGATGCGATCGCCGCGGCACAGCAGCGCAACGCCGGCGCTGGAGGCGCCGATCAGGAGGATGAGATCAGCCAGGACGAACTCGCCCGGATGGTCGGCCAATACGGGTCACAGATCATGTCGATGCTGCTGATGCCCCGCATGACCGACATGCTCGGCGAGGTCATGGCCGACGAGGACGGTTGACCGCAGCCAGTTCTCGCAGATCCAGTTTTCGGAGGCACAGATGACGATCGCAAACGGGCTGCCGACCACATTGCTATCTGGCTCCACGCTGGTCATCCAGACCGGCGCCGAGCAGCAGCCGGCTTTCGATCACGCGGCAGAAGCCGCGGCGCGCCAGCAGAACTGGCCGACGCGGGCCGGAGCCCTGGCCGATCCAGGTCAGCTCGCCTCGGAGCTGACGAGCCGGATGGACGGCTTCCTGCGCCGGGCCGGCGAGAGCGCGCGTGAGCAGGCCCCGTCGAGCACCGCTCAACAGGGGGCGACGGAGCGCAGCGCATTGGACAACCGGCAGCTCGATCGCGTGATCGAATCGATGAACCGCTCCTTCGAGTTCGCCGTGCAGACGCAGCTGGTCGTCCGTGGCGCAACGCAAACGACCGGATCCGCCAACACCGTGCTCAAGGGGCAGTGAAGGGCTCGGTGCCCATCATGGCGAAGGCTCGTCACACCCGTATCCTGGCTCTGCTTTGCTGCGCTGCGCTGCTGGCCGGCTGCAAGGTCG
Source organism: Alloboseaceae bacterium BT-24-1 (assembly GCA_025846845.1). Lineage (GTDB taxonomy): Bacteria > Pseudomonadota > Alphaproteobacteria > Rhizobiales > Beijerinckiaceae > Allobosea. The sequence continues at coordinate 17,492 of JAOYTL010000023.1, read as the reverse complement.
ATCTCTACACGAATCTCGACGAGCCCCAGGCCAACGAGATGGTGGCGATCCTGCTGCAGAACGGCATTCCGGCCGGCCGCAACGTTCAAAAGGGCGGCAAGTTGACCGTCACGGTCGAGGAAGCACGCTTCGCCGATGCCGTCACGATCCTCGGCCGCAGCGGTCTCCCCCGGCAGGAGTTCCAGACCCTCGGCGACGTCTTCAAGAAGGACGGCCTCGTCTCCTCCCCGGTACAGGACCGGGCGCGGATGATCTTCGCCCTGAGCCAGGAATTGTCACGCACCGTCGCCGCGATCGACGGCGTGCTGACTGCCCGCGTCCATCTCGTCCTTCCCGAGAACGACCCGCTGCGGCAGAATCTCGTGCCGTCCTCGGCTTCGGTCTTCATCCGGCATGATCCCAAGATCGTGATCGACGACAAGCTCGCTTCGATCAAGATGCTGATCGCCAACGGCGTCGCGGGGCTGAGCTATGACCGCGTCTCGGTTGTGGTGGTGCCGGCCGAGCGCAATGCCGCAATGCTGCAGGCTGCGCCTGGCGGAGCGACCACCTTGTCGCACACCAACCTGCCTTGGCCTGCCATCACCGGAGCGGTCGTCGGCTGCGCCGTGATCGCCGGCGGGGCACTACTCCTGCGCCGCCGTCGCTACTATCCGCTCTCCGAGGGAACGGGCGAGCGATGAGCGGCGCGCTGGCACGATCCGATGAAGCGGCCGTCGCTTGGCGCCGCTTCGCCGCAAGCCCGGCTGGTTACGTCGCACCTGAGCGACTGGCAGCCGCCTTCGACGATGCGATCACGCCGGAGTCCTGCCGCAGGCTCCTCGCCTCGCCGCGGCTGGAGAGCCGGCTTTCTGAACTGCTCTGTGCCCGAAACGATCTCTCGGCGGGGCTCGCCCCGGATGTCGTGCCCGATTCCGACCGCGGTATTCTGCTGCTGGCCCCGCCCCTGCTGCATGGGCTGGTTCGCCTGGCCGGCGCGATCTACTTCTCCGGCGCGCTATCACGCATCGTGTTGGCGAACGAGGTGCGCGCGCTCGACAAGGCGCTCGGGCCGGGTGTCTTCACCCGCGCCATGGCGAAGCGCGATCTCGCCGGTCCGGCTAACACGCCACCGGCCGCTTCGCAACTGGTCACGCAGGTCGACCGTGCAGGCTGGAGCTGCCTGCTGGCCTGGGCGGCCCCATTGCCGGCCGAGATCGGCGCGCGGCTGCGCCTGCAGATGCCCGGCGAGATCCTGCCGCTGGCCGCAGTCACGCCCGATCTTGGAAGACCGATCATCGAGGCGGCGCATCGCGCCGAGGCGACGTGACCGCGGCAGCTGACCTGCCAAGCCGGCCGCCGCGCGGGCTCGTCCCGGCGGAACAGGCGGATGCCTGGGGTGACGGCTTCGCCTTTCTCGACGCGGCACAGCAGACGGCGCGCGCGATCGAGGTCGCAGCCCGCAAGGAGGCCGAGCGGGTGCTGGCTCAGGCGGCAGCGGCAGGACGCGAGCGCGGCGAAGCCGAGGCGGCGGAGCGGACCGGACGGGCCATCGCGGACGTCGACGCCTATTTTGCCGGCCTGTCGGGCTCGCTCGCAGACATCGCCTTCGAGATCGTGCGCGACGTCATCGACCAGTTCGACCGCCGCGACATCGTGGCCATGGCGGCGTTGAAGGCGCTGTCGGCTTTCCGGCGCAGCCGCACGCTCAACGTCCGCGTCCATCCCGAGCATGTCGAGGCGGTGAACGAAACGCTGCAGGAAGCGATCAGGACCGGTGGCCTCGAGCTTACACTCGAAGTCAGCGGCGATCCGGGTCTCGCGCGCGACGGTTGCCTGCTGACGAGTGACATCACCACCGTAGACGCCGGTATCGACAGCCAGATCGAGGCGCTCCGCCGCGGGCTGTCGCGCCGGTCGATGCCGACATGACAATGGTGCCCGCAACCGGACAGGCGCGCCTGGACGGCGCATTGCTTGCGCTGCGCGATCGCTTGCGGCAAGTGCGGCCGCGGCCGCCCAAAGGCAAGGTCCAGCGGGCCTTGGGCGTCACCATCCACGCCAGCCTGCGCGATGTCCGGCTTGGCGAGATCTGCGAGCTGCGCGATCCCGCCAGCGGCTTTGTCGTGCTGGCCGAAGTCGTCGGCCTCCAGGATGGCTGCGCTATCCTGACGCCGATCGGTGACCTCGACGGCCTTTCGGCCGAGACCGAAGTCGTGCCGACCGGCGAGGTCCTGCTCGCTCCCGTCGGACCTGGGCTGCTCGGTCGCGCCATAGACGCAACCGGGATGGCTCTGGACGGCACCGGTTGGCCCCGCGGCGCGCTTGTCGGGTTCCGTCCGGTCCATGCCCCGCCCCCGTCCCCTCTTGCCCGCGACCTGATCGAAGCTCCGCTTCAGCTCGGATTGCGCGCCATCGACGGGCTGCTCGGGTGCGCGCGCGGCCAGCGCCTCGGCATCTTCGGCCCTGCCGGTGCCGGCAAATCTTCGCTGCTTGCCGACATCGTCGCCGGGACCGAAGCGGATGTGATCGTGCTGGCGCTGGTCGGCGAGCGCGGCCGCGAGGTCCGGGAAACCCTGGAGCGGCGCCTGTCACCAGCGGCGCGGGCGCGGACCGTTGCGATCGTAGCCACCTCGGACCGCCCGGCGCTCGAACGGGTCAAGGCGGCTCATGTGGCGACGACTATCGCTGAATATTTTCGCGATACCGGCCAGCACGTCCTGCTGTTGATGGACAGCGTCACCCGCTTTGCCCGCGCCCAGCGCGAAATCGGCTTGGCAGCCGGCGAGCCTCCGACGCGGCGCGGCTTCCCACCATCCCTCTTCGCGGCGCTCCCGAGATTGCTGGAGCGGGCCGGCCCAGGACAAGGCGGCTCGATCACCGGCATCTACACCGTGCTGACTGAGGGCGAGGCGGAGATCGACCCGGTCGCCGAAGAAGTCATGGCGCTGCTCGATGGCCACATCGTCCTGTCGAGCGAACTCGCGCAGCAGAACCATTTCCCGGCCATCGACGTCCTCAAGAGCCGCTCACGCCTGATGAGCACCGTCGCGCCGCATCAGCAACTCGCCGATGCGCAGCGCATGCGCGAGCTGCTGACGCGCCATGCCGAGGTCGAGCTGCTGGTGCGCGTCGGCGAATACGAGCCGGGTTCAGACAGGCTGGCCGACGAGGCGCTCGCACGGATCGACGGGATTCGCGCCTTCCTGCGTCAACCATCCGGCGAGCAGGACACGCTTGAGCGGACCCGGGCGCGGATGCGGGAGGCACTGACATGAGCGACCTCGCCGACCTGCGAACGCTGCTCGAGCTTCGGCGCAGGCGCGAGCAGCGTGCCGGCGAGGTCGCAGCCCGGCGGCAGGCTGCCGCAGCCAGCGCCGGAACCGCGGCGGACCAAGCCGCGGCAGCCCTCGCAAGGCATGACGACGCAACGTTTGCGCTGCAGCGTTCGCATCATCTCGGCCTGGTCGACCAGCCGTTGTCGCTCGCTGCACTCGAATGGCTTCAGCGTGAAGTCATGGTCGCAGCCGCCGCGCGGCTGGATCTCGAAGCGGCTGCTGAAGCTGCAAGAGAAGCGCTCTCGTCGCGACTATGCGAATTTGCTGCCGCGCAAGCGACGCATCGTGAACGCCGACACGGCCGTCTGCGGCTCGAACAGGCCTGCGAGGAGCGGGCGAGGCAGGCGCGGCGACAACGCGAATCGCGCCTCGATACAGCGCTCGACGACATTGGCGGACGCCGGCCATGAAGGCGGATGTCCCCTTGGCGAGCCGCTCTGCGCCGACGCGCGACGATGCGCTTCCGCTCGCCTACCCCGCCGTGCGCCGGCGGGACATCGGACCGATCAACCACTTCCATGGTTCGCGCTGGCGGCTGCCGCTGCAGCTCGCGGACCGTGAACTCGTCCTCGTGGCAGCCACGCGCCTGCCCCGGACCACCGAGCGGGATTGCCTCCGGCTTTCGCTCGCCGTTGGCAGTGAGGAGGCGGAGCTGCTTGTGCCGCCCCAGCTGATCGAGGCCGCTCTGGCGAGTTTTGGGCAGCAGGCAACCAAGGCGAATCTTGGCCCGGACCGGACCGCTCTGCTGATCGAGGCGGTCCTCGCTGAGGCTTTCGCCGGGCTGGAGGCGCGCCTCGGCGAGGCGGTCGAATTGCGCGCACCATCCGGCAAGGCCGGTCGTGATGGGTTGCGCTTGGCCGTGAGCGTCGCGCTGGCGGATAACCCGCTGGAGATCGGCGAGATCGCCGGCCCCGCCGATCTTCTGGCGCGCCTCGTCACCCTGCTGCCGGCAGCCAGCGCGCCACCCAGATGGCTCGATCCGATCCCCGTTCCGCTCAGTCTTCGCCATGCCGAAACCCGGATCGACCTTCGCGATCTGCGACGCGCCCGACCGGGCGACGCATTGCTGTTCGATCGCCATCTGCCGGCGGGGCAAGCCTGCCTGCTCGCCGGCGGGCGGCTGATCGCTCCGGCCGCGGTGGAGAGCGACATTGCGCATCTGCGCGCGCCACTGATTCCGGCGCGATCATCACAATGGGAGTGGCTCATGGACGATTTGCAGGATGCCGTCGGCGCCAACGAGACGGAGGCCCTCGACGATCTGCCGATGCGCGTCGTCATCGAGTTCGGGCGCAGCGAGATGTCGCTGAAGGAGCTCGCCGACCTTGGCGCCGGAAGCATCATCGCGCTCGCAAGTCCACCGGGCGAGCCGCTCTCCTTGCTCGTCAACGGCCGTCGCATCGGCCAAGGCGAGCCAGTGCGGATCGGCGAGGCGCTGGGCGTGCGCATCACCCGGCTGTTCGATGCCTGACCTCAATCCCAATCTCGTCGGGATCATCGCCTTCGTCTCGCTGATCGGGCTGATCCCGCTCGGCGTGGTGACGATGACCGCCTTCCTCAAGATCTCGGTGGTTCTCTTCCTGATCCGCAACGCCCTCGGCATCCAGCAATCGCCGCCGAATCTGGTGCTGCACGCGATCGCCCTGGTGCTGACCGTCTATGTCACGGCGCCGCTTATGGCCGATCTCTATGGACGGGTCTCGGCGCGCCAGCTCGACCTCAACTCGGTGCAGGGGCTGACCGAGGCGGCCGATGCGGTCCGCCAACCGCTCCGCGACCATCTCTCCCGCTTCACCCACGACCGCGAGCGCGAGTTCTTCCGCACAGCGGCCGTCCGAGTCTGGCCGGAGAATGCCGCCGCGGCGCTGAAGGCGGACGATCTGATCGTGCTGGTGCCGGCCTTCGTCAGCTCTGAGCTGACCCGCGCTTTCCAGATCGGCTTCCTGCTCTACCTGCCGTTCCTGGTCATCGATTTCATCGTCGCCAACGTGCTGATGGCGATGGGCATGATGATGGTCTCGCCGACGCTGATCTCGATTCCACTGAAGCTGCTGCTCTTCGTCAGCATCGACGGCTGGACCAAGCTGATGCACGGCCTGATCCTGAGCTATGGCTGAGGCGCGATGGATCAGACCCACCATTTGGATGAACGGTCGTGACCAACGATCTGATCCTGACCAAGATCAATGCGGCACTGATGACCGTGCTCATCGTCTCGGGACCGGCTCTGCTCGCCGCCGTGCTGATCGGCTTCGGCGTCGGCCTGCTTCAGGCGCTCACCCAGATCCAGGACCAGTCGCTGCCGCAAGCGATCAAGCTCATCGTCGTGCTCCTGCTGCTGCTCCTGCTGATCGGCCCGCTGTTGTCGCTGCAGGTCTACGAACAGGCGGTCTCCCTGTTCGAGGATTTCCCAACCTTGACCCGTTGAGCGAAGGCGATGTCGGGCGATCTCCTGCTTCAGCTCGTCCTGCCCTTCATGGTGGCGACGGCGCTCGCCGTGACCCGGATCACCGGCGCCATCCTCGTCACGCCGGCCTTCACCCGGCTCGGCCTTGCCGGCATCATTCGCGGCGGCGTCGCGCTGGCATTGACCCTCCCGCTCACCCCGGTACTGACCGAGGCGTTGCAGAACGGCCCGCCGCTCTCGCCGGCGCTCGTGACCGCGATCCTGCTCAAGGAACTGGTGCTCGGCATCGCGATTGGTCTGCTGTTCGGCGTGCCGATCTGGGCGGCCGAGCTCGCCGGCGACCTGCTCGACCTCCAGCGCGGCTCGACGGCGGCTGCCCTGCTCGACCCCTCCGCAATCGCCGAATCGAGCATCACCGCGACCTTTTTCGCGATCAGCCTGCTGATGCTGTTCTTCGCGGCCGGCGGGTTCGATCTCCTGGTGAAGGGGCTCTACACCAGCTATCGGCTCTGGCCGGTCGCGAGTCTCGGGCCGGTGTTCGATCCCGGCGCAGCCGAGCTGCTGTTGAAGCTGCTCGACGAGATCATGCGCTTCGCACTCCGCCTCGCCGCTCCGATCGTGATCGCGCTGCTCTTCACCGATCTCGCCATGGCGCTGCTCGCCCGCACCGCGCCGCAGCTCAACATCTTCGAGCTCTCGCTCTCCGCCAAGAGTCTGGTCTTCTCGGTGCTGCTGCTGATCTATTCGGCGTTCATGCTCGAATATATGCGCCAGGACATCAGCAGGCTGTTCGACGCCGACCCGTTCCTGCGCCAGCTTGCGCCGCGCCAGCCATGACCGGCATCGCGCTAGAGCACCCCGGCCTTGACGAGCGCGTCGGCGACCGGCTGGAACAGATCCTGCCGTACCGGGTCGCCCTGGGCATGGCGCTTGTGCAGCGTCTGCGCCATCTCGTCGAGCACCACCGGGACGCCGCGCTCGCGCGCTTCCAGCAGCATAGTTGCCCCGGAGGCTCCGGTCGCCTTGCAGACGATGAGCGGCACCGGCGTCTCGCCGCGCTGGTAGCGCAAGCCCACGACATCACCACGATAGGCGACCACCAATGTCGCACGCGCGATGCCGACGCCGCTCGAGCGGCCGATCAGCCGGTAATGCTGGCGCCTGGCGCTGCGGATCTGCGGGTCACCCTCGGTGTCCTTGGTCTCGCGCTTCATCTCGGAGCGCGTCATGCGCATCTCGCGCAGGAAGATGAAGCGCTGCAGCATGAGATCGGCGAGGCCGACCACGACATAGGCCAGCACCACGATCAGGAAGAGCGGCAGCAGCAGGACGGTGATCGCGCTGCCGGCACAGCGCTCCCCGCAGACAGGGGTCTCCAGAAGCGGCTGCAACTGGCTGCCGAGGATCAGGATGAAGGCGGTCCCGAGTACCGCGATCTTGACCAGGCTCTTGAGGAACTCGCTGACGCTCTTCAGCGAGACCAGCCGCTTCAGGCCCTTTGCGGGATTCACATGCTCGAATTTCGGCTTGATGATCTCGAAGGAGAAGACCGGCCCGAAGCTGCCAACCATCGCAGTCAGCGCAGCGGTCGCGACCGTGGCGGCGACCAGCGGCGCCGTCAGTTGCAGCAGCATGTCGCCGGCATGTCGCGAGGCGCGCTCCAGGACGATCGAGAATGCCTCATTGTCCCGATTGATCACCAGACTGACGAGCTCGTCGAGCTGCAGCAGCAGCCGGTCCTTGATCAGGACCAGGTAGATGAATGCGGCGATGAAGGTGAAGCCGATGATCAGGTCGCGGCTTTGCGGCACCTGCCCCTTGCGCCGCGCCTCGCGCAGCTTCTTCTCGCTCGCCGGAAGCGCTTTCTCTTCGGAGGGCTCGCTCATCGCCCGAGCGCCCCGGCATCCATCCGCACCCTCGTGACACGGAGCGCTTCACCATGATGCCCAGACCAAGCCGCCTGGCCTCGCTCCTTCTCGTCGCCTGCCTGCCGGCGTGCACGCTGACGCAGCAGGCGGCGAGCGACATGGACAAGCCGCAGGTGCAGCCGCGTGGCGCGCATGTCCTCGCATCGACGCTGGAGGACAGCGGCGAGATGGCGACCGCGCTCGCCGTCTACGAGAGTGCAGCGGCGACCGGCGATGCCGCTGCGGCGGTGCAGCTCGGCGAAGCCTATCTGCGTAGCGGCGATGGCGTCGGTGCCGAGCGCGCCTTCCGCCTGGCGCTGGAGCGCGAACCGAACAATGGCCCAGCGCAGCTGGGGCTGGGTTCGGCGGCGCTGCGGCGTGGCGAGGTCGATGCTGCGCTCGCATCGCTTTCGAAGGCCGCGCCCATCGTCGACAGCGCCGCCGGCTATAACCGGCTCGGAATCGCGCTGACGCTCGCCGGCAAGGCGCCCGAGGCCGTCGCCGCCTTCGAGAAGTCGCATAGCCGCGCTGCGGACGATCTCGACATCGCGGCCAACCTCGCTTTGGCCGAAGCGCTCGCCGGCCGCAAGGAACAGGCGATCGATCGGATTCGCGGCGTGGCGCGCTCTGAAAGCGCCAAGGCGACGCATCGGCGTACCCTCGCACTGGTGCTGGCGCTGTCGGGCGCCGGCGCCGAGGCACAGAGCCTCGTCGAAACCAATGTGCCCGCTACGGAGCGGCCGGCCTTCCTGCGCCGCCTGCGCACGCTGGAAGCCGCAGGCGATGCGCGGGCCCGGGCGAAGATCGTCGGCACGATCCTCGCCGGCTGAGTCGCGCTGGCCGGCGGCTTTCACTTCTGCTCCGTCGTCACCTGCGCCGGCGCCCGATTCGTGTTGCGGCGTCCGTCGCGATCGAAGGCGCCGCCGAGCGGATTTTCGTCACCGTCGAGATAGCGCCGCGCCGCCCGAGCGACTGGAGCTGCCGCGGCTGGGCCCGGCTTGCGCCCCTGGAACAGATCGGCCTTGCGCTCGACCATGCGCTCCAGGTTGTAGGCATTGGCGCAGCCTGGCGGCAGATGCGGGTCCATATCGAAGGGATACCGCGTCGGATCCGGCTGCAGGCAGGCCTCGGGCGCGACGATGGCGGTCGGCCGTGCACCCGGTGCCTCGGCGGGCAGATAGAGAACCTGGTAGTTCGCCGACACGTCGGGCGGCGGGTTGGCGCAGCCCGCGACGAGCGCGGCCATGGCGAGGGCGAGGAATCGGCCGGTCCGGTCCGTCGTCATGATCGCTCCCCGCATCTCACTTGAAGATCAGGCCGGCGCCGGCCGGGGCCTTCGGGCCTTTTTCCACCGGCACAGCCGTCTGCCGGCGCACCACCCGCACCGGGCGGTCCAGCGGCGTTGCCGACAGACGATCGCTCGACGGTTTCACCAGATGGGCGGTGATCAGGATCACGAGCTCGGTCTCGTCGCGGCGATAGCGCGTCGAGGTGAAGAGGGTACCGAGAATCGGCACGTCGCCGAGGAATGGAAACTTGTCGACCTCCTGGGAGAGATTACGCTGGAACAGGCCGGCAATCGCGAAGGTCTGCCCGCTGGCCAGCTCGACATTGGTGTCGGCCCGCCGAACGGTGAAGGCCGGCAGCTCGAAACCGCTGACCCGGACTGCGCCCGCCATCGAGATGGCGCTCACCTCGGGCCGGACCCTGAGCCCGATGCGGTTGTTCTGCAGCAGGGTCGGCGTGAACGACAGCGAGACGCCGAAGGGCTTGTAATCGGCAGTGATGCGGTCGCGATCCTGCGGTACCGGAACCGGGACTTCGCCACCGGCTAGGAAACTCGCGGTCTGGCCGGTGGTCGCGGTCAGGTTCGGCTCGGCGAGGATCGTCAGCAGCCCGTTCTGCTGCATCGCCTCGACCAGGGCGTCGACATTGACGCGGTTATTGCTGAAATTCAGGCCAAGACCCCGACCGCCGCTGGCGAGGTTGCCACCGGAACTGCCGACGCCGAAGGAGAAGTTGCCGGTGTCGACCATCACCTTCCAGTTGATGCCGAAGGCGGTCAAGTCCTTGCGCGACATTTCGGCGAAGCGCACGCGGATATTGACCTGATGCGAGGACGGAATCGTCGCATTGTTGAGCGGCGGCTGGTCCGGCGGCGAATAGGTCCGCGCGACATTGGCGACGTCGATCGCCTCGTCGACCGAGCGGGTTGCTCCCCTGACGACGAGGCGCTCGCCAAAGAACTGCAGGTCGACCGTCGAAGTCGGCTGCAGGGTGCGCTTCGCCTGGTTGGCGGAACGGGACGGGGTGAGGACTTCGAGCCGGATCGCGCCCTTCATCCGCTTCTGCTCGTCGAGTGCGAGCAGATTGGTCGAGCCGCTCTTCAGCCCGTAGACATAGACCACGTCCGGCGCGACCACCTGGACATTGGCGACGGTCGGGTCGGCGAGCATGACGGATTCGACCGGCTGGTCGAACCGGATGATGCGCCCCTGACCCGTCGGCAGTTCGATCGGGCGCGAATTCGAGAGCGGCGAGACTTCGTTCGCCGCCGCCAGGTTCGGTGAGATCGCCCCCGGCCATAGCGCACCCGCGAGCGCAGCCAGGCCGAAGAACCTGCCGAGGCGCATTGCGAAGTTGCCGTTGCGGATCATGGGTGATTGCACTCTGCCTGTCCTCGTCTGCGGTCTTCATGTCAGGAAAGGGGATTGGCGACCGGCGCGGCGAGGCGGGTTGCCTCCGGGGCTTGCGGACCTGCAGTCTGCCCCGCACCGAGAGTGAGCGAAGCCAGCGGCTGGATGAAGAATTCGGGCGCCAGCTCGGGGAAGGCCATCACCGGCAGATCGATATCGTGGCGCATCAGCAGCTCGCGCAGATGACGGCGCAGCTCGATCGCCGTGAAGATCACGGGATGGACGTCCTCGAGCCCGGCTATCGCCTGGCGCAGCTGGCCGACCAGGGCTGCCGCGGTCTCCTCCGCGAGGTGCAGGATACGATTGCCGCCGATATCCCGTAGTCCGGCGCGCAGCACCGCTTCCGCCTCGGGATCGAGCACATAGCCCGGAATGACTCGGTTGGCGTCGGCATGACGGTGACAGAGCTGGCGGCGCAGTGCGATGCGGGCATAGTCGGCGAGTTGGGCCGGATCGGATTCGCGCCCGCCCCACTCGACCAGTGCCTCGAGGATCAGCCGCAGATTGGCGATGACCACACCTTCCTCGACCAGGCGGCGCAGAATATCCGCCGTCCGCTGCAGGCTGACGCCGGCCCCCGCCTCGGCGACGAGATCGGGATAATCCACCTCGACCTGCTGGAGCAGATCGCGCGTCTCCTGGATGCCGACGAAATAATGGGCATGGCGCCGCAGAGCCGCTGCGATCCGGGCGGACAGCGCCCCGGCCGGATCAAGGAAGCCGATGCCGGCCTGATTGAGCGCCCGGGCATGAATGGCCTCGATCCAGGATGAGGGGCCACGGCCGAGCAGCGGCGGGCCCTCACGGAACGGAATGGCGAGCATCGAAAGGTGCGCCCGCTCGTCCTGTAGCAGCAGGCTATTCGCCGGAATCTCGCCCTGGGCGATCGGGACCCCCTCGAAATCCAGGCGGAACTGACTATCGGCGAGTTTCTTGTCGCTGCGGCGCTCCAGCAGCGGCGCAACGACGCCGAGCTCGGCCTGCATCTCGCCGCGAATGCGCTCGGCCTGCTCGCGGAACAGGTCGGCGGGGATCGCCCTTTCCAGCTCAGGCCCCAGCAATACCGCGACCCGGTAGCGCGCACGTGCCGGTGCCGCAACAACTGCCGGCTCCGCGACCCCGGTCGAGTCCATATGCTGCGCCTCGACGAAGCCCGTGACCTGGCTCCCGGGAGAGGGCCGACGCGATCGCAGCACGGCACCGGCCGCCAAGCCCAGCGCCAAGACGAGGAAGACCAGCGTCGGGAAGCCCGGCACGAATCCGAGGCTGGCGACGACCAGCGCGGCGAGCGCGAGCGCGCGCGGCTCGCGCATCAGCTGCAGCCCGATCTCAGAGCCGATATCGCGCTGCGTCTCCGAAGCGACGCGCGTCACCACCATGCCTGCTGCGACCGAGATCAGCAGCGCCGGAATCTGGGCGACGAGGCCGTCGCCGACCGTGAGCACGGAATAGAGCGAGGCGGCATCGCCGAACGACATGCCGCGCTGGAATGTGCCGATGGTGAGACCACCGATCAGGGCGACGAGAACGATGACGAGCCCGGCGATCGCATCGCCCTTCACGAACTTCATGGCGCCATCCATTGCGCCGTAGAGTTGGCTTTCCCGCTCCAGGTCGCGCCGCCGCCGCCGGGCTTCGTCCTGCTCGATGTCGCCGTTGCGCAAGTCGTTGTCGATCGCCATCTGCTTGCCGGGCAGCGCATCGAGGCTGAAACGCGCCGCAACCTCGGCGACGCGTTCGGCACCCTTCGTGATGACCACGAACTGAGAGATCGTGATCACCAGGAAGATCACCAGACCGACCGCGACATTGCCGCCGATCACGAAGCTGCCGAAGGTTGCGACCACTTCGCCGGCGTCGCCGTCGAGCAGGATCAGCCTTGTTGTGCTGATCGTCAGCGTCAGGCGGAACAGGGTCGCGAGCAGGATGATCGCCGGCAGCGCCGAGAGCTCGACCGGCCGCGTCACGTAGAAGGCGGCGAGCGTGATCAGCACGCTCGCCGCGATGTTCATCGCGATCAGCATATCGATCGCCAGCGGCGGCAGCGGGATGATCATCATCAGCACCGCTACGATGACGATCAGCGCCAGAACGAGATCGCTCCGGCGCGACAGCGCCAGCAGGACGCGCTGGAGCTCAGCCCGCATCGACATGGGCTGCCCGATCTTCCGTGAAGGTGCGGAAGGATTCGCGCGCCTCCGCCTCCTTGCCAGCGAGCCAGAGGGCCCGGCTGCGCAGCAACTCGATCCTTCTATCGCCGCTGCTGAGCGTGCCGAGATGATCGAGCACGCGCAGCGCGCTCTGCCCGGCCCCGTCGCAGATGAAGGCATAGGCGAGGGTCCGCAGCAGACCTTCGTCGCGCGGGGCGAGGCGGCCGGCGAGCAGCAGCAGCACCAGGGCCCGCTTCACTTGGCCGTGCCGGCAATAGAGATAGCCGAGCGCATGCAGCAGCTGGACCTTGGCTTCGAGCTTGGTCGTCAACGCTCGCGCTCCCGCAACCGTCGCTGCAAGGATCGATGCCGGTCGAGTTCCTCCGTCAGCAGGACGGCGACGAGCTCGCGAACCTCGACGTCTTCCTCGATCTCGGGCAGGACATCACTGACGAGCTCATCGAGGATCGCGGTGTATTGCGCGCTCTGGAAGATCTCCGGATCGGCGATCTGCGGCATCACCAGCTCGGCGAGATCCTCGGTTAGCGTGGGACCACCGGCGCGCTGCTGGCGCCGCTGGCGAGCCCTCAGCAGCGCCTCGAATTCCTTGAGCTGGGCGCGGGTCGCCGCCTCCGGGCTCGCCCCACGCAGGCTCGCGAGAACGTCGTCGAGCCGCTGCCATCCTGCCTTCTTGACATCCATGGGTCGTCTCCCGCCGTTCCTAGAAGGTCAGCGTGAAGTTGCGCTCGCCGCGGACGAAGGTGACGCCGTCCTTGCTGATCGAGCGGATCGTCCAGCCATTGTCGAGGAAGGCGCCCTGATGATGCCTGCCGCCATCGGCAGTGAGCACATAAGGATGCTCGCCGAGCCAAACCGCCTGCAAAGCGACCTTCGGTCCGTCCTCCCGCTGCGCCACCTTGACCTCGGACCCTAGCTGGATCCTGCCGCCATGCGCAGCGTCGAAGGCCTGCTGGGCAGCCGCCCAGTCCTGTACCTGCGCCGTTTCGACGGTGCCGCCCGCTAGCACACGCTCGCCCGACGCGGTTACGACAATGCCGGACAGGCCGGAGGCGGCAAGCATGCGGCGCAGCCCCTCGGCAGCCACCGGCGCCTGATCCACGGCGACCCGGGCCGTGGTTGATGCGGCGCTGCGATCCACGGCCACCAACGAAGCTGAAGACGGGCGCGACACCATCGCGTAGGCGGTGATGAGACCCGTCGCAGCGACGATGCCCGAAATGGCGATCGCCATCATCCGGCCGTCCCTGCCCTTCGTCATGGCGCCGCCGGTCAGCTTCAACCGCGCTTGGCCGATCCAGACCGTCGCTGGCAAGGCCGGCCTGACGCCGCTGCCGGCGGGCAGGATGCGCCGGCGTTCCGGATCGAGCGCAATCGCACCTCCGACTGCCTCCAGCCGCAGCTCGCCATCGACGATGCGCAGGACCGCATGCTGGGTGGCGACGCCGTCATCGTGCAGGATGATGTCGCAATCCGCAGCCGATCCAACCCGATAGCTGCCGGAATCGAGCTTCAGGCGCGCGCCTTCGTGAAGCCCTCCTTCGATGAGCAGTCCCATCTCCCGCGCCGGGATCGAAGCCAGCTTACGTCCCGGCTGCGGCGCCAATGATGCCGTAGTCATGGTTTGCTCCCGAAGCGGCTGCGCGGCAGACCACGAAGCGGCTCGATTTCGAGTCAGCAGATTCGAAGCAATACAAGGCTATTACGCGTTTACATACAAGCCTTTTCGGCAGTTTAACGAACAACAACGACGCGCCGATCGATTAGTTCAACTATTGATATGAATTTACATATTATGAATTCATTATTCATTATTACGATCTGAATAGATATTGGTGCCGCCAGCCCGTAATTCTTTGACACCGATGCTTGCAGGCCGATAAATATCACCGCCCGTCAACAGGGTCAGGAGCAGCTCTGGTGGTCGCGCGAACAACCATCGTCCGTCGAAAAACTGCCCCCCGGATCGCGCGGCTGATCGGATCGGGGCTGTTGTGCCTCGCGATGAGCGACATGCCGTTGCAGGCAGCGGACGGCGACTGGCAGCAGAAGCCCTACCATTACGTCGCGATCGATCAGGATCTACGGAACGCCCTGCTTGAATTCGGGCGCAATCTGCGCATTCCGGTCAAGCTGGGCGAGGAGGTCAAGGGACGGCTGCGTGCCATGCCGGCGAGCGGTGACGCCAGGGCCTTCCTCGAACGCCTGGCGCAGGCGCATGGCCTGATCTGGTATTTCGACGGCACGACCTTGCATGTCGACGGGCAGTCAGCACTCCAGACCGAACTCGTGGCCCTCGACGGCATCAGCCCCGCGCAGCTCGACCAGATGCTGCGGCGCCTCGGTGTCGCCGATTCCCGCTTTCCGCTGCGCTCCGGCGGCGCACGCGGCGTCATCTCGGTGTCCGGCCCCCCAGCCTATCGCAATCTGGTGCGGGAGGCGTTGAACCAGCTCAAAGGTGGCCGCGACACGGCCGCCGCCAGTCGCCCGGTGGCCACGCCTGCGGACGCGGCAGCGAAGGTGCGCGTCTTTCGCGGCGGTCCGCAGGACGGGTCCTGAAAGCGCGCTCCCGGCTAGGCTGCGCGGCTGCGCGATTGCAAGGCATCAATCGTCTGCAGGACCACGTCAGCCTTGTGGCGCATATGATCGCGCGCGATCTGGGCGAAGCGCTGCCCGTCGCGCCGATGCAGGGCCGACATCATCTGCGCGTGCTCCTCCACCGCCTCGTCCCATTGGCTCGGCGATTTCGGGGCGAAGTAGCGCAGCGTCGAAAGCCGGCCATGCTCGCGCCGGTAGACATCAGCGAGCCGCGGATTGCGGGCGCCGTCGATGAAGGCTTCATGGATCGTGCGGTTGAGGGTGATGTAGGCCTCGTCCTCTTGGCGTCGGTAGTGGCCGACCATGACGTCGTGGAGTTCCTGGATCCGTGCGATCTCGCGATCTTCCAGTTCCTGGCAGGCCAGCTCGCCCGCGAGAGCCTCCAGCCCCCCGATGATGGGGAAGATCTGCATCGCCTCCTCGCGCGTGATCAGGGCGATACGCGCGCCGCGGTTCGGCAACAGCTGGACAAGCCCTTCCGCCGCAAGGACCTTGAGCGCCTCGCGCAACGGCGTGCGGGATACCTGGAAGCGTTCGCACAACTCGGGCTCGAAAACCTTGTCACCGGGGATCAGTTCGGACGACAGAATCATCTGGCGTATTTCGGCGGACAATTCCTCGTGCAAAGTTTGGCGACGAACAAGGCTATTCACCATGACCTCCCAAGAGCCGTCAAACCTGGATCATCGAAACAAATCGAAGAAAATCGATTCTAATTCTTGCTCATCCCCCCAAGATGATAACACTCCTCGGCGGAATCCCTGACTACTCATGAAGGTAATTCATTATTGTAAACCGGCCCATCGTCAGCCCCGGCCGGATGCACGGGATCCCAGCCGAGCATCATTCATCGCCGGTCCTGTCAGATTGCGTCAGGACAGGTGCGGAACGGTTATGCGGTAACGCAGGGCTGGCAAGTCGTCGCGACCTTCGATGCCCGCGCAATCTCGGGAACCACGGTCGAACGCGCCGGTTATCAAAACCTGCTTGCGGAAGCCCGCCGCGGCAAGTTCGACGTGATCATCGTGGAGGCGCTCGATCGGCTATCACGCAAGCTCTCCGAGATCGCGCGAGTTCACGACGAGCTACAGTTCGCCCGCATCGGCTTGCACGCTGTCAGCCTCGGGCGGGTCGAGACAATGCACGTCGGCATGCTCGGAACGATGGCGCAGATTTACGTGGCCGACCTGCGTGAGAAGACGCGGCGCGGGCAGTTGGGGCGGATACTGCAGGGACGCGCCGCTTCGGGGAAGGCCTTCGGCTACGATATCGTCCAGGGCATCGAGCGTGGCGAGCGTGCAATCAACCAGGCTGAGGCAGCAACTGTTCGCAAGATCTTTCAGCTGTTCGCCAACGGCGTCAGCCCCCGCGGGATCGCCCACCGGCTGAACGACGAATCCGTTCCGGGGCCTGACGGACGCCCTTGGCTCGATACGACCATCCGCGGCCAAAAGGAGCGTGGCACCGGGATCCTGAACAACGAGCTTTACGCGGGGAAACTGGTCTGGAACCGCTGCTCTTATGTGAAGGCCCCATCGACGGGGAGACGCCTTGCGCGGCCGAACGCGCCCGAGCAATGGGAGCGCAAGAGCGTCCCCGAGCTTCGGATCGTCGACGATGAGCTGTGGCAGGCCGCCAAGCGCCGGCAGGAGACAACCGCCTTTGAAATGAGCCGCGATGAAGCTGGGAATGCCCTCAACCGCGCCCACAGACGTCGATATCTCTTGTCTGGCCTTCTTAACTGCGGCTGCTGTGGAGCCGGGTACACGCTAGTCGCGGCCGGCCGCTATGGTTGCGCTGGCCGGCGCTCCAAGGGGCTGTGCCAAAATGATCGGTCGCCGCGAGCTCGAGGAGCGGATTCTGTCGGCGCTGCGCGAGCAGTTGCTCACGCCCGAGCTGGTGGCCGAGTTCACCCGAGCCAATCAAGAGGAATGCAATCGCGCCGCCGCCGACGGCCAACGCCTGAGGGCCGAGGCAAGCGCCGCGTTATCAGCTGTCCAGCGTAAGATTGATGGGATCATGGCCGCGATCGAGGACGGCTTGTACCAGCCAGCGATGAAGCAACGCCTCGCCGAGTTGGAGCGCGAGAAGCAGCTCTTGAACGACCGGCTGTCGGGGGCCGCAGATCATCCGGCGGTCCTGGTTCATCCGAATCTGGCGGAAGCGTACCGCCGTCGCGTGGCCGAGCTGGAGAGCCTTCTGGGCGATCCGGAGCTGCGCGACGAAGCGATGGAGGCCATCCGCTCGATGATCGAGAAGATCGTCGTGACGCCGCGCGACGGCTGTGGCGCCTTGCTTGAGCTTCACGGCGATCTGGCGCGGATTTTGGCCGTTTGCTCCGGGAACGCGAAAACCCCGCTTCGGGAGGAAGCGGGGTTTTCACTCTCAGTGGTTGCGGG
>JAOYTL010000022.1 GCA_025846845.1 Alloboseaceae bacterium BT-24-1 | reverse complement strand
GCCATCGGCAACAAGCCCCCGATCCTGCTGCAGAATCCCGGCGGAACACCCAGCCTACCGCCGTGATCGAATGCCGGAAACTCCAACCTCCGGCGCTCCAGCAAATGGTCTCAGATCAATGAAACCCGGGACTCTCCCTCAGGTCGGAGGAGAAAAGGGTCTCAGGTCAGCCCCGGCGCCGAGCGGGCGTCTCAAGATCCCGAAATTAGTCGCTGGAAATGGGTCGCACCGCGTGCTGGTTTACGTCCCTTCTCAGTGAACCCGCTTCTGTGGTTCTGTGCGCAGGCTATTTGCTCAGATCGCTCCCAAGCGTTTCGAGCGTGTGGCCGAGAGATCGCCGGCGTGTGCTTCCGATGCTGCAGCCGGCACCCTGTCACGCGTCGACTTCGATCTTCGTCAAGGGTCGCGAACAGCACGCGAGGATGTAGCCATCGGCAATCTCCTCATCGAGGATTCCTCCATTATGACTCATTTCCACGTCGCCCGAGCGCTTCATGACCTTGCAGGTTCCGCACAAGCCGGATTCGCAAGCGGCAGGAATTCGCACACCTGCTGCTCGCGCCGTCTGCAGCACCGTTTGTCCGGGGAAGCATTCGCCATCGATCTCTGAAAGGGCGAAACGAACCGGCATCGCTTCCGCTCCGGCATCCGAAACACCTTCCCGCCGCGGCAAATCTGAAACTGGTGCCGTGGGAGCGTCAGGCCGGGTCTCGCCAAAACTCTCCTGATGATACCGAGCCATATCGAAGTCCGAGGCCTTCAAGAGCTTCTGCACGGCCTGCATGAAGGGCTCCGGCCCACAGCAGAACACTTCACGGCCATGGAAGTCCGGGATCAGCATCAAGAAACGGGCGGTGTCGATACGTCCGATATGGCCCGACCAGCCCTCTCGTTGAGATCGCTCCTCTACGACGAAGCTCAGCGATAAGCCCGGCATACGGGTTCCGAGGAGCTCGAGTTCCTTGCGGAAGATGATGTCCTCAGGGCGCCGCGTGCAGTTGACGAAAGCGACGTCCGTTCGCGGCGCGCAGTCCGAAAACCATCGCAGCATCGACATCATCGGTGTAATGCCCGAGCCAGCGGATATGAAGAGATACTTCGACGCGGGATGCGCGTGGTGCGTGAAGTTGCCGGCCGGTCCGTATGCTTTGACCAGGTCGCCTGGCTGCAGATTGCCGAACATCCAGCGTGTGCCCACGCTCGTCGGCTGAGCTTTGACCGTTACCGCGATGGAGAAGGGCCGCGAGGGCGACGAGGACAGCGTGTAAGTTCGGATGAGCGGACCATCTGCAGTCGGCAGCTCTAACGTCACGAACTGACCGGGCTTGTAGCGGAACCATGTCTGGGCATCAGACCGGAAGGTGAATGTCTTCACATCCGGCGCTTCGTCGGTCACGCCGATCACCTCCAGAACCTGGAGGCGATCGTTCCATGGCTTCATTTCATCGAGATGCCGGTACAGGCCGGCTTCTGCCGCCAAATTCACCTGCTCCACGTCAAGCAACGTCCCTGAGAGCGGTCGCTTCGGCTCCGCGCAAGCGCGGCTCCATGAAACCGGCGTACCATTCGACGAACTGGATCACGCCACCTTCGTGCAGTTCGGAGTATGGACCCGGCTCATAGGCCGGAGATCGAATGCCGAAGGCGTTCTCCTCGACGATTTGCCGGTCCTGATCGTTGGTTTCCGTCCATACGTGGATCAGTTCATCGAGTTTGTAGTCGACGTCTTCGACGGCATCCTTGTGAACCAGCCATTTGGTCGTGACGGTCGTCTCAGTCGGACTGAGAGGGATAACGCGAAATGTCACGGCATGATCGATGAGAACGTGGTTCCAAGTCGTCGGATAGTGATAGAGCATCAGAGCGCCGATGCGATCTGCATTGACCTGATCTGACAGATTGCGTTGGACGGCAGGCTTTCCGTTCATTGTATAGCTGACGGCGTTACGCAAGAGGGGCGCGCGCGTCGCTCGGAACTGGCCGTTGGCGTCGATCTGGAAACGCGCCGGCAAGCCAGCCGTCTCACACTTAGTCCAATGTTCCACCATCTCGGGATCGCTTTCGCCGCCAGTGACCCCGGTGACGTTAGGTGCCTCAGGATAGGTCTTGCAGAGTTCGGGGTGGTTGGCGGCGCAATGATAGCACTCGCGATTATTCTCCCAGACGAGTTTCCAGTTGCCCTTTTCGATGATGGTCGCTTCATACGCGACCTTGGCGTCGATCAGCCCGTGAGGAGCGAAATACGGCTCCATCAATCTGCGGAACGGCAGGAAGTCCGCAGGCTCGTCAGCTAGGCAAATGAAGATGTAGCCAGCCACGCTCTGGCAGGCGACAGCCTTCAAGGAATGTGCGGCAGGATCGAAGTCATCGGCCATCTGCCGTGCGAACAGGAGCCTCCCGTCGAGATCGTAGGTCCATTGGTGATAGGGACATACCAGCCTGGCCGCAGATCCTTTTGCGCTCGTGCAGACTCTGCTGCCGCGATGGCGACATGAATTGTGGAAAGCCCTAATGCTGCCATTGCGATCACGCACCACAACCACGGGGTAGGCCCCGATCTGGACGGTGAAATAACTGCCGGCTTTCGCGATCTCACAGTCATGACCGACAAACAGCCAGTCACGATACCAGATCAACTCCATGTCGAGCTTGAAAAACTCGGGGTCGACATAAAAAGGTTGCGGTAATGAATGTCCGTACTTGCGAGAACGGATCAAATTCGCCATGTCGCTGCGGGCATCCATGTTCTGTTCTCCCTTTCAAGCACGCTAGAATTTGCCGAGAGGAACCGGAGTGTGCGTCAACACGATACCGGCCTGCCGCGACACATTTTGCGACCATATCTCCCGCGATCATTGTTTCCTCAGAACTTGATCACCGCGTCTGGCGCCGCCCGCTCTCATCCGTGCGGATGTCGCTACCTTTGGATGATACCAATTTAGCAGCCTTCCCAGCGGCGGGATTATCTCGCCGCGACATTGTCTCTTCGCAAAGCTGTTAGCCTTGTCCGGGTGGTGACAGCCAAGTCATGCCTGCCTCTGCCACCTTGAAGACGAGGCGAGGTGGATCGAGTTCGAGCCGCCAGCGATCCGGGTCTTGGCTGCTCGCTGCAAATACCATCCAGTTGGCTCGGGCTGCCGGGGCGCCTCGAAATGTTCCAGGCCGATGGCTGGTTATGGCACGCACGCCGATCAATGTTGTTTTTGACGGAGCGGACGTACCATTCAACCTTGCAACCGGGATCGCCGATCTGCGGCGGGCGCCGGAATATTCAGGCTCCTGTTGCGCAGTTGTCTCCGTCGGCGAAGACAAGGACGCCCTTGGCCTGCTTTCGATTCTCTTGCGTCATGCGCTTCGCTCATTTTGACCCGAAGCAACAGCAGGTCGCGGTCGCCTGACGAACTCTATCTGACGGTGCAGCGATTGGGCGTCGAAAGCGCCGTTGAGACAGATCCTCGGAGAGCTTGCGAGCAAGCTCTCCGAAAGGTCGCCGGGTCAGAAGCGTGGGCTTCTCGTCGCCGGCTCGCTTTATCTTATGGAGAGGATTCCAGATCGCGACCCTTGAAGCACAACGCTCGGATTTTGGACGACGTGCCATAGAACGGCGCTTGAATGCGCGAGGCAGCTAGGCATACCGCGTCGCCAATCAATCGGAACGCTTGTAAACCGACATGCTGGAGATGAGGGCTCTGAGCTCGCTGCGTCGCGCGGTCGGCCAGCTGTCTCAAAACGACAGGCCCTTTGTCGCAAACGTCCTATACCGTTTGGATTCGTTCAACATAGCATCCATTTATAGGATACCTAAAACTTAACGAATGAGCTGTCTATCCGCATATGAGAGGTAGCTCTTGTGGAAAACAGAAATATAAAGCAACGGCTTTTTGTTTTCTACCTGCTTCCCGAATTCACGCTGTTAGCGTTCTCGTCGGCGATAGAAACTTTGCGTCTGGCGAACGCGGTGTTGGGATGTGACGCTTATACTTGGAGATTGGTGACGAGTTCTGGCGATGAGGCGCAGGCAAGCTGTGGCGTGTCGCTCAAAAGCGACAGCGCGATTGCGATTGAGCGAACGCGCGCTTCTCATCCGAACAGGCCTTTTATGGTTGTAATCTGCGGAGGACGGAACGTCGAACGGTATGCCAGCAAGGCCACGGAGTCCTGGCTGCGCGAATGTAGGCAAAACGGCATCGCTATCGCGAGCCTATGTACGGGAGCACATCTGCTCGCGCGGGCAAAGCTCCTCGGCGACAAGAAATGCGTAATTCATTGGGAGAATTTCCCAAGCTTCGTCGAGCAGTTCAGCGAGGCCTCAGTCCGCACCGGACTATTCGAGATCGACGGGGCTATCCACACCTGCGCCGGCGGTGCCGCGTCTTTCGACATGATGCTCCACATCGTGCGCAGAGACTATGGGGAGGAGGTCGTTGCGGGCATTTGCGAGCGCGCGATCGTCGACCGTATCCGCAATTCCGAAGATCGCCAGAGGCTGCCCTTCTCGCCGCGTCTCGTGGAACATCATCCCGCTGTCATGAGGCTGATCGAACGGATGCAGGAAACCTTGAGCGAGCCGGCGCCGGTCGAGGAGTTGGTGGCTGACCTCGGGCTAACCCGTCGGCAAGTGGAGAGGCTTTTTCGCAATGAGCTACGGAGCTCGCCGGCACGATACTACATGAAATTGCGGCTGGAACGCGCGCGACTCCTCCTGCAGCAGATGAAGACGCCAATCGTGGAGATAGCCATCGCCAGCGGTTTCTCGTCGGCCTCGCATTTTTCGAAGTGCTTTCGCGAGGCCTATGGCTGCACACCGCATGAGGTGCGCAAGCCAAAACAGCCGACCGCTTCAGAGGAACGTGTTGCTGCTGTCGCTTAGCAAAACAACTGCGCTTGCAAGAATTCTTCGCGTGGAAGGACGTACCCTGGCATCATTCACTGAAAGATTACTTGGATTCAAAAGTTCTAAAATCGGCTGCGAAAGGCTCTCGGCAAACGTGGTGCGACCGATGGGCAATAATTAGGCGCCGCACTAGGAGGAAGAAAAATGAAAAAGCTTGCAAGATTTGCCTGTCTAGCGATCGGCTTGGCCGCTGCGGGAACGACAGCCGTGCAAGCGCAGTGCCGTGATGTGACGATAGCCAGGATGAACTGGCAGAGCGCGGAAGTCCTCGCGAGTCTCGACAAGTTCATTCTGGAAAAGGCATATGGCTGCGACGTTTCTGTCATCGCCGGCGACACGGTGCCGACGCTGACCTCAATGGTCGAAAAGAGCCAGCCGGACATCGCCCCAGAAGGCTGGGTGGATCTTGTCCCGCAAGTCGTGAATCGAGGGATATCCGAGGGGAAACTCGTCGTGACGGGCAATGCCTTGTCGGACGGAGCGACACAGGGCTGGTTCATCCCGAAATACATCGCTGATGCCAATCCAGACATTAAGACGATTGCAGACGCGTTGCGACGTCCCGAGCTGTTCCCGGCTCCGGAAGACCGCTCGAAAGGCGCTGTATTCAATGGACCGCAAGGCTTTGGCGGGACCGTCGTCACGACGCAGCTCTTCAAGGCCCATAGTGGTGACAGGGCGGGCTTCGTCCTGATCGACACCGGCTCGGCGGCCGGCCTCGACGGCTCGATCGCCCGCGCGAATGAACGCAAGGCGGGGTGGCTAGGCTACTATTGGTCCCCGACGTCCATCCTCGGTCGCTACGCAATGGTGAGGCTCGAATTCGGGACGCCTCACGACGCCGCCGAATGGGCGCGCTGCAATACCAAGGCCGATTGCCCGGATCCGAAGCCGAATGCCTGGCCCACGGACCGCGTCCAGACCTTGGTGACCGCGCGCTTTGCCGAGCGCACCGGGCAGCCGGTCGTGGATTATCTCAAGACCCGTTCCTGGTCCAATGCCACGGTCAATCGCTTGCTCGCCTGGATGACGGACAATCAGGCGACTGGAGATGACGGCGCCAAGTATTTCCTTCGCAACCACAAGGATATTTGGACGAAGTGGGTTTCTCCCGAGGCTGCGAAAAAGATCCAGGCCGCTCTCTAGGCTCGCCGATCGTGAAAATCGGAAGGCTCGACGGTCCTTCTGGATCGTCGGGGGAGGTTTCAGCGCAAGCGCAAGCAGGACGCGGAAGCTCGTTTGCAACGGGAGATAGGGGATCCATATGGACTGGTTCTGGAAGTTCCCACATATGGATGACGAAAAACTGCGGACGTTGCGGATGGGCATCGACGACGCTTTTCGCGGGTTCACTCGGGCATATGGCGACAGGCTCGAAGAAGCCTTCGAACCGTTGCGCTATCTTCTGATCCAATCGGAACGGCTGCTGCTGAGTACTCCGTGGCTGATCGTCATTCTCGTCATTGCGGCGCTGGCATGGTGGGCCAGCCGCCGATGGTCGATCGTGATCAGCTCAATCGTGATTCTTCTCATGATCGGCTATTTCGATATGTGGGAAGACACGATGCGCACGGTGTCCATGATAGTCGTGTGCACGATCATCTCGCTGGCACTTGGCATTCCCATCGGAATCCTGATGGCGCGTTCGGATCGCGTGCAGAGTATCATCAACCCGGTGCTGGACGTGATGCAGACTCTGCCAAGCTTCGTCTATCTGATCCCGGTGGTTATGCTGCTCGGTATCGGCAGAGTGCCCGGTCTCATCGCTGTGGTCATCTATGCGGTACCGCCGATCATACGATTGACCAATCTCGGCATTCGTCTGGTCGACAGAGAAGTTCTTGAGGCTGCGGACGCATTCGGGTCCTCGAGTTGGCAAAAGCTGCGGAAGGTGCAGCTGCCTTTGGCTCTGCCGACGATTATGGCCGGTATCAACCAGACAATCATGATGGCACTTGCCATGGTGGTCATCGCATCGATGATCGGGGTCCAGGGCCTGGGGCAGCCCGTTCTGCGAGCGATCAACAACCAGTACTTCACCGTGGGCATGTTCAACGGCTTGGCGATCGTGGGCATTGCGATCATTTTCGATCGTATCAGCCAGGCGTTCGGCAAACGAATTCAAAAGCATCAGGAATACGCCCATGGCTAGCTCGGCAAACCACTACGCCATCGAGTTCAAGGGCCTTTCGAAGATTTTCGGTCCGCACCCCGATCGGATCATCCCTCTACTGCGAAATAATCTCAGCAAGAGCGAGATCCTAGCGAAGCATGGACACATTCTTGGGCTCAACAACATCAACATCATGGTGCCGACGGGATGCATGCAGGTGATCATGGGCCTCTCCGGTTCCGGCAAGTCGACGTTGATCAGACATATTAATCGCCTGGTCGACCCGAGCGTAGGCGAGGTTCTTGTCTGTGGAGAAGACGTCGTGAAGATGTCGAGAGGGGAACTCTGCGAATTCCGCCGGCACAAAACGGCAATGGTGTTTCAAAAGTTCGCCCTGCTGCCGCACCGCACTGTGCTGGACAACACGGTATACGGTCTCGAGCTCCAGCGCGTGCCGAAGCGCCGGCAGGTTGAGTCGGCGATGTACTGGCTCGAACGCGTCGGCCTGCGCGGGTTCGAGGACAGGTATCCCAACCAGCTGTCGGGAGGAATGCAGCAGCGTGTCGGCCTTGCGCGGGCACTCACGAACGATGCGCCGATCCTGCTGATGGACGAGGCCTTCTCCGCTCTCGATCCGCTCATCCGTGTCGATATGCAAACGATTCTGCTCGAGCTCCAGAAAGAGATCAAGAAGACGGTCGTCTTCATCACGCACGATCTCGACGAAGCTCTGCGGCTTGGAGACAGAATTGCCATCTTGAGAGACGGCGAGGTGATCCAGCAGGGGTCTTGTCAGGATATTGTTCTCAGGCCCGCCGATGAATACATCATGAGCTTTGTGCGTCACGTCAACCGAGGCCGCGTCATAAGGGTCGAAACGGTCATGGATCGGACAGGGCCGGAGAGTGCGCAGAATGGCGTCGAGATCCGCGCCGGTACTCTGCTAGAGCAGGCTGCTTCGGTGCTGCTGTCTTCGCAGAAAGAGTATCTCATCGTTACCAATGACCAGGGCGGCAGGCTGGGATCGCTTTCTCTTCGTCGTCTAATGGGAGCCATGGTGTCGGCGTGACGATGAGGATCTGGGCGCGGCTCGACACCTCCCGAAACGGAAATTGGTCCATGGCCTCCAGCATCCCTCGATGCACAAGGGATCGGAGCAAGCACCATGCGTGGCCCTGGGCAGGGAGGCGATGCTCTTCTGCGGCGCTTCCAAGCCTCCCAACATGTCGGAGCGCCAGCGCCGCGAGATGGCAAGCGCGGTGGTCCGATGCCGCCGAACCACGGCTGCGCTGCTGAAGCGCGATGAAGGCGGCTCGCGCGTCGTTGCTCAGCCCGCTCGTCGCGCGTCCAGCCTAGGTGCTCAATCTGAGCTGGGACGTGATCACCTAGAACACTGCGGCTGACAGCCTGTTCGACTTCTCTGGTCGGAAAGCAGTTGGACCGCAGCATGGTGTGAACGAGCACCGGGACCTCGCGATGATCGTTTGCGTTGAGCAGTGAAGCGCAGCCCAGGTGCAGACTTGGCAACACGGCTCCTCCGGCCGGTGCCGGACTCGCTTTTGCTATGTCAAGTCCGACCAGGCTCGCCTCGGGCGAAGCAAGACAAGTCCGATCCGCCGAGCCCCGGAGGCTGCGGGCTACCCTGCGGAGTTTTCGAACTTACGCGGCAAGCTGACCATGGGGATCAAGTACGAACTTGACGGCGGCACCCTGATCAAACGTTTCGTAGCCTTGTGCGGCGTCCTCCAGCGAGATCACTTTGGCATTGACGATGTCGGCGATGGGCAGCCGATCGTGCAGGATTGCCTGCATGAGTTGCCGATTGTACTTCAGCACGGGCGTCTGCCCGGTGTGGAACGACTGCGCCTTGGCCCAGCCCTGCCCGAACCGCAGCGACAAGCTGCCGTGCCTGGCAGCATTGTCGACCGCCCCTGGATCTTCGGTCACGTAGAGACCTGGAATGCCGATCGAGCCTGCGGCGCGCGTGATGTCCATCATCTGGTTGAGTACGATGGCCGGCTGCTCGCCGCCCGTATGACCGCGTGCTTCGAAGCCGACGGCGTCGACTGCACTGTCGACCTCGTTCGTCCCGATGACTTCTGCAATCATGTCGCCCAGCCGATCGCTCTTCGACAGGTCGATGGGTTCGAAGCCGACTTTGGCGGCATGTGCCAACCGCTCCTGATTGAAGTCACCGATCATGACGACGGCGGCGCCGAGAATCCGCGCGGACGCTGCTGCGGCGAGACCGACAGGCCCGGCTCCTGCGACATAGACCATTGACCCGACGCCGACGCCGGCTTTGACCGCGCCATGAAAACCAGTCGGCAGAATATCCGAGAGCATCGTCAGGTCGCGGATCTTTGCCATGGCCAGGTCACGATCGGGGAACTTGAGCAGGTTGAAGTCGGCATAGGGCACCATGACATAGCGCGCCTGGCCGCCGATCCACCCGCCCATGTCCACATAGCCATACGCGCCACCCGCACGAGCCGGATTGACCGTGAGGCAGACGCCGGTGTCCTGCGACCTGCAGCAACGACAGCGGCCGCAAGCGACGTTGAAGGGCACGGAGACGATGTCGCCGATTTCGAGCATCTCGACGTCTATGCCCTTTTCGATGATCTCTCCCGTTATCTCATGGCCGAGCACCAGCCCAGTCGACGCAGTGGTGCGACCACGAACCATATGCTGATCGGAGCCGCATATGTTCGTCGAGATGACTTTCAAGATCACGCCATGCTCAAGGCGGCGACCATCGGGAGCCTCGAGTTTTGGATCATCGATGTCTCGGACTTCGACCGTCCCCGGCTTGATGTAAACAACGCCACGGTTCCTGCTCATTTCATTTCCTCCACCGAACTGAACGTGACTTTTGATTGGGAGCCACTTCCACAGGGAACGCGGGCTGCCTCCGCGAGGCTCAGGACCAACGCGACTTCGAAGCGCACGCTGAATGACCAGGAGATCACGCGCCGGGTTTTGGCGCCATCACGAGGACGAAATCCGACGTCGCAATTGTCTCATCTGCAACAAGGATGATTGTATTATTCGGCAACTGCAATGCAGCGGGATCACCGTGGCCAGGCTCCCCTTGTTGGTCCAAGGCCCTCTGTTACGGAGCGACTGCGCGAGCTAGCATTCAGGCAGGTTGACCGCCAAACCGCCCAAGCTGGTCTCCTTGAACTTGGCACTCATCTCTTCGCCGGTCTGGCGCATCGCCTCGATGCAGTTGTCCAGTGGCATGAAATGCGAACCGTCGCCACGCAGCGCGAGCGAGGCCGCCGCCACCGCCTTGGTAGCGCCGATGCCGTTGCGTTCGATGCAAGGGACCTGCACCAGTCCGGCGACGGGGTCGCAGGTCATGCCGAGATGATGTTCCAACGCGATCTCCGCTGCGTTCTCGACCTGCTCGGGTGTTCCACCAAGCACGGCGCACAGGCCCGCCGCTGCCATCGCGGCGGCCGAACCGACTTCGCCCTGGCATCCGGCCTCGGCCCCGGAAATCGAGGCGTTGTGTTTGATCAGGCCACCGATCGCTGCAGCCGTCAGCAGGAAATCCGACACCCTGTCGAGCTCCGCACCCCTGCAATGGTCGAGATAATAGCGCAGCACGGCTGGAACGACGCCAGCGGCGCCGTTGGTCGGAGAGGTCACCACCTTGCCCCCGGCGGCGTTCTCCTCGTTGACGGCCATGGCGTAGACGCTGAGCCAGTCGGATGCCGCATGAGGCTGCCCGGAATTGGACTGCCGCTCGGCCAGTAATTGCTGATAGATGTTGCTGGCCCTGCGGCGCACGCGCAATCCGCCGGGCAACTCGCCGTCGCGGTTCAGCCCACGCTCGATACAGCTGTTCATCACCGACCAGATGCGGGCGACGCCGTCCTCGACCTCGACCGGGGAACGCAGGCGCAGCTCGTTCTCGCGCTTCATGGCCGCGACCGACAGCCCGCTCTCCCGCGTCATGCGGAGCATCGCGGCTGCGTTCTCGAACGGATAAGGCCACGAGGCCGCATCGGCGACGGCGACGGTCTTCGGTTTGTCACGCTCGGCCGCGGTCACGACAAAGCCGCCGCCGATCGAATAATAGGTTTCGCTGAGGAGGATGACTCCCTTGCTGTCGAGCGCCGCGAAGACGAGGCCGTTCGCATGGCCGGGCAAGGCTGGCCCGTAGTCGAAGACGATGTCGACGGTAGGGTCGAAGGCGAGGGAGGGGAGGCCCGGGGGGCGCAGGAGATGCGTCTGGCGGAGCTCTTCAAGCTGACGCTCCGCCTCTTCCAGGTCCAGGTCCGCCGGGCACCAGCCGAGAAGGCCGAGCGTCACGGCGCGGTCTGTGGCATGCCCCTTCCCGGTGAAGGCGAGCGAGCCGTGGAGCCTCACCCTGATGCGGGCGGCGCGGAGCTCGGTCGCGGATTGCTGCAGCAGGCGCAGGAAGCTGGCCGCAGCGCTCATCGGCCCCATCGTATGGGACGAGGAGGGGCCGATGCCGATCTTAAAGACGTCGAATACACTAAGAAACATGGCACGCCTCGTCTTTGCGGCGCGTCGGGATTCCGGGCGTCCGTGCGTGTCCCGGAAAGGGTGCTTCAGCCGGTCGAAAGATCAGTCATAGATGGGGAAGCGGGAGCAGAGCTCCTTCACCTCGGCCAGGACCGCGCTTTCAACGGCGGGATTTCCTGCCGGGCCGTTGGCGGCGATGCCGTCGACGACCCGGAGGACCAGCTCGCCGACGCGCCTGAACTCCGCTTCGCCAAAGCCGCGGGTCGTGCCAGCCGATGTGCCGAGGCGGACGCCTGAGGTGACGGCGGGCTTCTCCGGATCGAAGGGGATCGCGTTCTTGTTGCAGGTGAGGCCCCCGCGTTCCAGGGCGTGCTCGGCATCGCGGCCCTTCACGCCCTTCGGGCGCAGATCGACGAGCACCATATGGCAGTCGGTGCCGCCGGACACGATGGCAAGGCCGCCTGCGATGAGCGTGTCGCTGAGTGCTCTGGCATTGTTCACGACCTCGGAGGCATAGGCCTTGAAGCCGGGGCGCAGCGCCTCGCCGAAGGCGACCGCCTTGGCCGCGATGACATGCATGAGGGGCCCGCCCTGATTGCCGGGGAACACGGCCGAATTGAACTTCTTGGCCAGCGCCTCGTCATTGGTGAGGATCATGCCGCCGCGCGGCCCACGCAGGGTCTTGTGGGTCGTCGTGGTGACGACATGCGCATGCGGGAGCGGATCCGGATAGAGGCCGGCTGCGACGAGCCCGGCATAATGGGCCATGTCGACCATCAGCCAGGCCCCGATCTCGTTGGCGATCTTGCGGAAGGCTGCGAAGTCGATGGCGCGCGGATAGGCCGAGGCACCGGCGACGATCAGCTTTGGACGGGTTTC
Source organism: Alloboseaceae bacterium BT-24-1 (assembly GCA_025846845.1). Taxonomy (GTDB): domain Bacteria; phylum Pseudomonadota; class Alphaproteobacteria; order Rhizobiales; family Beijerinckiaceae; genus Allobosea. The sequence goes on along the minus strand of JAOYTL010000022.1, from coordinate 66,230 downwards.
CAGCGCCCGGGCACGCAGATCCTCATAATCGATCCGCTGGTCGGATTGGCGGACCTCATAGCTCACCACCTCGAACCATTTGCCGGACATGGTGACCGGCGAGCCATGAGTCAGATGGCCGCCATGGGCCAACGACATGCCCATGACCCTGTCGCCAGGCTGAAGCAGCGCCAGGAACACGGCCTGGTTGGCCTGCGCACCCGAATGAGGCTGGACATTGGCAAAGGCCGCGCCGAAGAGCTGCTTGGCTCTCTCGATGGCGATGGTCTCGACCTCGTCGACGAATTTGCAGCCGCCGTAATAGCGCTTGCCGGGGTAGCCCTCGGCGTATTTGTTGGTCAGGATCGAGCCCTGTGCCCTGAGCACGTCGAGGGAGACGATGTTCTCCGAGGCGATCAACTCGATCTGGTTCTGCTGACGGTCGAGCTCCCGGTCGATGGCCGCGGCGATGGCCTGGTCGGAGAGCGTGTTCGATGAATTGCTTTGCAGCATGTGTTTTCCTCCCGCGGCGGGACTCAGATGCCGAGCTCGATTTCGCGGCCGACGATTTGCAGCAGCTCCCAGACGTGATCGGCGAAGGAGCGCCAGACCTCGATGCGGAAGCGGTCCTCCGCTTCGCGCAGCAGGATGATCTGAGCCTTGTCCATCAGCGTCCGGCAGCCGCTGCTGAATGGCATGGCCTCGATGTCGAAGGCGATTGCGGCCTGAAGCGCGTGCGCCGCGCCGGCACCTGCGATCTCGATCCCGACCTCGCGATGGCCGACATCGACCAGGCTATGAATCGTGGTGGCGTACAGCTCGGCGAAGCCGCGCTCTAGGCTCTCCTGCTCGGATGGCGGTGCGATGAGATACCATTCGTCGGGTCCCAGGCAGATCGCGATCCTGCCGCCGGACGAAGCGGCTCCGCCGATCGCTTTCGGGAGCGCGAGGCCCAGGACCTTCGAGGCGGCCTCAAGACCTTTAGGCTCGATCCTCAGGCTGAAACGTGCCCCATCCACCACCGGCCTGAGGCTGAGCCGAGGCGTTTCGACGGCCGTTCGCTCGCTGAAACCGGCTGCGCCCTTGTCAAGCCCGGCATCCCTGGAGGTGCTCAACGCACGACCGACTGGCGGATGATATTGATACATCATGGTCGGTGCTCCTAGGCGCTGAGGCGCGTATTGCCTGGATCGACGAAGACCATTCCGGTGATTTCGGCGCGAAGCGTGCCGTTCGGCATCGGGATATGCACGGTCTGCCCCATGCGGGACCTGCCGCCTTCGATCACGGCCAGCGCGATCGACCGACCCAGCGCGGCGCTCCAATAGGATGAGGTCACATGCCCTACCATCTTCGCAGGAAGCGGCTGATCGGGGGAGAGGACGATCTGCGCTCCCTCTTCGAGCACGGTCTTGGGGTTCTCCGTCAGCAGTCCGACGAGCTGCTTGCGGTCCTCCTTGAGCATGTCCGGCCGTGTGAGCGAGCGCTTGCCGACGAAGTCCGGCTTCGTCTTGCCGATGGCCCAGCCGAGACCGGCGTCGTCTGGCGTCAGCGTGCCGTCCGTGTCCTGCCCGACGATGATATAGCCCTTCTCGGCGCGCAGGACGTGCATGGTCTCGGTGCCGTAGGGCGTGATGGCGTAAGCCTGTCCCTCCTGAAGCAGCTTGTCCCAGATCGCTCGGCCGTGGCGCGCCGGCACATTGATCTCGTAGCCCCGCTCGCCGGTGAAGCTCACGCGGAACAGGCGCGTGGGCACTCCGCAGATACGGCCTTCGGCGACCGCCATGTGCGGGAAGGCTTCCTCGGAGAGGTCGATGCCTTCGATCAGAGGCGCGATCAGGCGTCGCGCGTTCGGGCCGTTGAGCGCGATGACCGACCATTGCTCCGTCGTTGAGGTCAGCCACACCTTGAGGTCCGGCCACTCGGTCTGCAGATAGTCCTCCATCATGCTGAGGACCCGAGCGGCGGCGCCGGTCGTGGTGGTGACGTGGAAGCGGTCACTGGTCATACGGCCGATCACGCCGTCGTCGCGGATGAAGCCGTCCTCGCCTAGCAGCACGCCATAGCGGCAGCGGCCGGGCGCGAGCTTGGTCCACAGGTTGGTGTATATGCGGTTCATGAATTCGGCCGCATCCGGACCGACGATCTCGATCTTGCCGAGCGTCGATGCGTCAAAAATCCCTAGGGAGTCGCGGACGGCCTTGCACTCGCGAGCGACGGCCGCGTGCATGTCCTCGCCCGGCTTGGGGAAGTACCAGGCGCGCCGCCAGAGCGAGACCGGCTCGAATACCGCATCGTTCGCTTGCGCCCAGCCGTCGATCGGCGTCTTTCGCATCACTTCGAACAGCGCGCCGCGGTTATAGCCGCAGAAGGCTCCGAAGGTGGTCGGAGTGTAGGGCGGCCGGAAGGTGGTGAGGCCTACCTGGGGGGCGGGCCGGCCGACGGCGTCGGCTGCGATGGCGAGGCCATTGATGTTGGAGGTCTTACCCTGGTCGGTTGCCATGCCGTTGGTGGTGTAGCGCTTGACGTGCTCGATCGACTTGAAGCCCTCGCGCACGGCGAGCCGGATATCCTTGGCGGTCACATCGTTCTGGAAATCAACGAAGGCCTTCGCCGTCGCCGCATTCCTGTCGGTCGGCAGCTCGCGCTTGCTCGCTCCCGTGAGGGCGAACTCGCCCTCGACCTTGTAGACCGAGGCGGTGCCCTCAAAGCCGGCGTCTGCCGCGGCCGCTGCCCCGGCCTGGGCGCCCTGCGCAAGCGCACTGGCAAGCCCGAAGGCGCCGTTGCCGGCGCCGGCGCAGCGGCTCGCCTCGGCATGCTCGCCTGGAAGGAAGCTCTGCGTCTCGTCCTGCCAGTCGAGCTTGCCCTTGCTATGCGAGAAGAGATGGACGCTGGGAGTCCAGCCGCCGCTCATCAGCAGGCTGTCGCACGCGATCATCTGGGCACCGCCGACCGTGCCGCCGGCTGGATTGACGCGGACGGAGGAGACCCGCAGGCGGCCCTTGGTGCCGGTAACAGTCCAGCCGGCAAGAACCTCGATGCCCAAAGCGCTGGCGCTCGACTTCAGATAGCCGGCGACGTTGGCACGCAGGTCGACGATGGCCGCGATCCTGACACCGGCGCGGGCGAGATCGAAGGCGGCGAGCCAGGCGCTGTCGTGCGAGGTTACGACGACGGGACGATCGCCGACCGTGACGCCGTAGCGGTTGAGATAGCTGCGCGCCGCCCCTGCGAGCATGACGCCCGGACGGTCGTTACCGTCGAAGACGAGCGGCTTCTCGATCGAGCCCTGCGCCAGCACCACCTGCTTGGCGCGTAGTTTCCACAGACGTTCGCGCGGCGCACCTTCCGGCGGCGAGGCGAGGTGGTCGGTGAGGCGCTGGCACAGCCCGACCAGATTCTGGTGATAGTAGCCGATAGCCGTGGTGCGCGGCAGCAGCGTAACGTTCGGAAGCGCTGACAGCTCGTTGACGGCGCCCTTCAGCCAGCCCCATCCGGACTGACCATCAATGCCGGCATCGGTCTCGAATAGGAGCGAGCCGCCCGGCTCTGCCTGCTCGTCGACGAGAACGACCTTCGCGCCGGCCCGGCCGGCTTCGAGTGCAGCCGCCAGGCCGGTTGGGCCGGCACCGACGACCAGGACGTCGCAATGGGCGAAGCGGCTAGCATAGACGTCGGGGTCCGGCTGGGTCGGCGACTTGCCGAGACCGGCGGCGCCACGGATGAAGGGCTCGTAGACCTTGTTCCAGAACGACTTCGGCCACATGAAGGTCTTGTAATAGAAGCCGGCCGAGAACAGCATGTGGAGGGCGTCGTTGATCGCGCCGACGTCCCGCTCCAGGGACGGCCAGTGGTTCTGGCTCGTCGTGACCAGCCCCTCAGATATCTCGAGCATGGTCGCCCGTGTGTTCGGCTCGAACCGGCCGGGTCCGCGGTCCGTGCCGACCAGTGCGTTCGGCTCCTCCGAGCCGGCCGAGAGGATGCCGCGCGGACGGTGGTACTTGAACGAGCGGCCGACGAGGTGCACGCCGTTGGCGAGCAACGCGGAGGCGAGCGTGTCGCCCTGGAAACCCTCATAGCCGGTTCCGTTAAAGGTGAAGCGGATCGGCCTGGTCCGATCGATGCGCCCCTTGCCGGCGATGCGATGGTCGTTCATGAGCGCGCGCCCCCGAGTTCCGGTTCGCTCGGGCGCGGCAGCCCGGTCCTGTAGGTCGTCACGAACTTGTCGCTGACGGTGTCGCGCAGCGCATTGAAGAAGCGGCCGCAGCCATGGATGTGCCGCCAGCGCTCGTAATGGAGCCCGCGCGGATTCGAGCGGATGAACAGATGGTCCCTCCACGCCTCGTCGCTCAGCTTCGCGGGGTCAGCGGGGCGGGCGATATGGGCCTCGCCGGCATAGGCGAACTCGAGCTCCGGACGCTCGGCCTCGCAATAGGGGCAGCGGATGAGAAGCATAGTCGTCCCTCCGTCAATGGGCGACGGCGGCGGCGGCCGCTTCGTCGATCAGCCGGCCGGTGGTGAAGCGCTCCAGCGTGAATGGCGCGTTGATGGGATGCGGTTCGTCGCGGGCGATTGTGTGGGCGAAGACATGGGCCGAGCCCGGCGTCGCCTTGAAGCCGCCCGTGCCCCAGCCGCAATTGACGTAGAGTCCGGACACCGGCGTCTTGCCGAGGATCGGCGACCGGTCAGGGGTGACGTCGACGATGCCGCCCCATTTGCGCAGCATGCGCATGCGGGTGAAAATCGGGAAGACCTCGCAGATCGCCGCAACCGTGTGCTCGATCAGCGGTAGGCCGCCGCGCTGGCTATAGGAGACGTACTGATCCGTGCCGGAGCCGATGACCAACTCACCCTTGTCCGATTGCGAAATATAGGCGTGCACGGTGTTGGACATAACCACGCAAGGGAAGATCGGCTTGACCGGCTCGGAGACCAGGGCCTGGAGCGGGTAGCTCTCGAGCGGCAGGCGCACGCCCGCAGTATCCATCACCACCGAGGTGTTGCCGGCCGCCGAGACGGCCACCTTCTTCGCCTTGATGAAGCCCTTCGCCGTCTCGACGCCGATCACCTTGCCCGAGGCGTCGCGGCGGATGGCGGTGACCGGGCAGTTCTGGATGATGTCGACGCCGCGCGCGGCGGCGCCGCGTGCATAGCCCCAGGCGACGGCATCGTGACGAGCGACACCGCCGCGGCGCTGCAGGGCGGCACCCATGACCGGATAGCGCGCGTTCGCCGCGATGTTGAGCGGAGGACAGAAATCCTTGGCCTGCTCCGGCGTCAGCCATGCGTTGTCGATGCCGTTGAGGCGGTTCGAATAAATATGGCGCTTGAAGCTCTGCACGTCATGAACGTTGTGCGCCAGCATCATCACGCCGCGCTGCGAGAACATGACGTTGTAGTTGAGCTCCTGGCTGAGCCCTTCCCACAGCTTCATCGCGTGCTCGTACAGCATCGCGCTTTCGTCATAGAGATAGTTCGAGCGAATGATCGTGGTGTTGCGGCCGGTGTTTCCGCCACCCAGCCACCCCTTCTCGATCACGGCCACCTTGCCGACGTCGTGTTCCTTGGAGAGATAATATGCGGCGCCGAGGCCATGCCCGCCGGCGCCGACGATGACGACGTCGTACTCGGCCTTCGGCTCGGCATCCGGCCATTGAGGCTTCCAGTTCTTGTGTCCGGTCAGTGCATTGGCCAGCAGTGCCGAGAAGGAAAAATGGCTCATTGCACGCCCCGCACGATGACAGGCATCGGGAGTATCAAGACATTGCCCGAACGGCACAGAATGTTTGCGTCAAATCGGCTGCAACTAAACGACACGGGCTGCGGAGACCGGCGGAGCGGATCCCTCGCGAGCCGCGATTGTGCCGACGCAATGAAAAACTACTGACCCATCGGTATGGGACAGGCCGCGGCTTCGTTTGGCCGGGTCAATGCTCGCTTGAGATCTAAGCGTCGACGTTGCCTGAGTCTGGCGAAGGACATCGCTCTCCCGGCCTCTGCCGTCTGCATCCTACGCGGCAAGCAAGACGCCGGCCGTTCTCGTTCGACGCTGCAGGACGCAGAGGCTCAAACAGGACCTACTTGCGGCCCTGGCCGGCAGCGTTCAGGCGTGGATGGGTATTTCGAGTGTATCGCACGGGCGAGCCTGCTCGTCTGGCCGCGACCTGCGAAGCTCGTGCGGTGTATGGTCGAAGCGGCGCCGAAACATACGGCTGAGATGCGAGGAATCGCAGAAGCCGCACGCCACGGCGATCGCGGCGATCGATTTCTCCGTGGTTTCAACGAGATGGCGCGCGAACGACAGGCGCAAACCGAGGAAGGCAGCCTGCGGAGAACTGCCGAGCGCCGCTCGAAAATGCCTTTCGAGCTGGCGCTTGCTGTTACCCATCCGGCGGGCGACCTCCGTCACCGAGAGCGGAGTATCGATATGCTGCTGCATGATGAGAAGCGCCCGCTTCACCATCGGATCCTGCGTCTTGAGATCGAGCGGAATGCCGGGCTGGGGCTTCTCCGGCTGCAAGGCATCGTCGATAATCATGATGTGCAGGCTCTTGCTGGCCTGTGCGCGGCCGACATGTTTTTCGACCAAATAGGCAGCAAGATGGGCGGAGCTCGCGCCGCCCGAGCAGGTGAGCCGGTTCCGGTCGACGACGAAGATCTGGTCTGAGACCGGATTGAGGCCGTCGAACTGCTCAAGGAAGTCCGTATAGTGGAACCAGCTAACGCAACAACGATATCCGTCCATGAGCCCGGCGCGATGGAGAATGAAGGCTCCCGTACACACGCCGGCGAGCGGTACACCGGCCGCCGCAGCCTGCTGCAGATACTGCGTGTAAGCGGTGCTGATATTCGGAATCTCTTCGATGAGACCGCCGATGACCACGATGTAGTCGAATTTCGTCGGATCGCCCAGCCTTTCCGTTGGCTGGATGGTGATGCCGCAACTCGAAGGCATAACATCCAGCGTGTCGGAAAGAACGCTCCACTCGCACATGATCGGCCTGCTCCGATCACCCTCGTCAGCGGCAAGCCTCAGAACGTCGACGAAGTTAGCGAATGCGCACAAGGTGAAGCGCTTGGCGAGGATGAATCCTACCGATAGGCGAGGCTTGCCCTGTCTCGACCGTAGGGCCCGTGCATCCTGGCGGTAAGGCGCGGTTCCGCCATCTCGTCCGCTGGCTGTCATCGTTCCCTCCCAATCGTGTCGCTGGGCTCGCAATGTCGTAGCGATAATCCTTTTATGACGCAAACATTCTGTTCCGCGCCTGCAAATGTCGCAATATTCCCCCGCACGGTAGGTGAGATTGCGGTGTGCCTCGTTGCGGTCGCTCGCTACCGGACCTTTGCGAACCGGACGCTTCGGGCAGCAGCATAATATTGGCGCCGGTCGCAAGCCGGAGAGACGAGAGGCTAAGGGCGGCGTCGTTGTCGAGAACACTTTCCGCCGGGCTGCAGCGACGTGCGGCGACGGTCCGGTTGCGTGCGGCGCCTTCGGCGACGTTCTCCGGACGCGGCCCACATCGAGGGCAGTTCCGGAGTTGAATGCACAGCACCAATCCTGCTCGCAAATTAAAGAGGATCGCGCATGAAAGCCCTAGTGCCCGTGAAGCGCGTCGTCGACCACAACGTCAAGATCCGGGTGAAGTCGGACGGTTCAGGAGTCGAACTCGCGAACGCGAAGATGTCGATGAATCCGTTCGACGAGATCGCGGTCGAGGAAGCGATTCGCCTCAAGGAGGCCGGCAAGGTCGACGAGATCGTGGTCGTGTCGGTCGGTTCGGCCCAGGCGCAGGAGACCTTGCGGACCGCTCTCGCCATGGGGGCCGACCGGGCCATCCTCGTCAGGGCCGACGACGCAGTCGAGCCGCTGGCCGTCGCCAAGCTGCTCAAGGGGATCGTGGAGGCCGAGGTGCCCTTGCTGGTCATCCTCGGCAAGCAGGCGATCGACGACGACGCTAACCAGACGGGGCAGATGCTCTCGGCGCTGCTCGGCTGGTCGCAGGCGACCTTCGCTTCGAAGATCGAGCTGGATGCCCACAGAGCCAGGGTCACGCGCGAGGTCGATGGCGGCCTCCAGGTGATCGAGGTCGGGCTCCCGACGGTGATCACCACCGATCTGCGTCTCAACGAGCCGCGCTACGCTTCGCTTCCGAACATCATGAAAGCCAAAAAGAAGCCGCTCGATGAAAGGAGCCCCGCCGATTACGGCGTGAATATCGAGCCCAGGCTCAAGGTGCTGAGGACCGAGGAGCCGAGCGTGCGCAAGGCCGGGATCAAGGTCGGTGGTGTCGCTGAACTGCTCGATAAGCTCAAGAACGAAGCCGGCGTGCTCTGACAGGGATCGGGACCTCCGAGATGGCCATTCTCCTCTTCGCCGAACACGACAACGCCGCGCTTTCCGACCAGACAGCCAGGGCCCTGACGGCCGCGTCCAGGATCGGGAGCGAGGTCGACATTCTCATCGCCGGCAAGGCGGCCGGTGCCGTCGCTGAGGCAGCGGCACGGCTCACGGGCGTGCGGAAAGTGCTGCTCGCCGAGGGCGACGCCTTCGAGCATCGCCTCGCCGAGCCGGTTGCCAACCTGATCGTGGCGCTGAGCGACGGCTATGACGCGATTGTCGCGGCGGCGACGACGAGCGGCAAGAACGTGCTCCCGCGCGTTGCCGCGCTCATCGACGTAATGCAAGTTTCGGAGATCGTCGAAGTCGTCGCGCCCGATACCTTCAAGCGTCCGATCTACGCCGGCAACGCGCTGCAGACGGTCCAGTCGACCGATGCGAAGAAGGTCGTCACCGTGCGGACCGCCGGCTTCGTCGCCGCGGCTTCCGTGAATGCCGCCGCGGCGATCGTGGCGGTGAACGCGGACGCCGCCGGCTCCGGGCTCTCCTTCTTCGTCGAGAACCGGCTGTCGACGAGCGATCGTCCGGAATTGAGCTCGGCCAAGATCGTCGTCTCCGGCGGGCGGGCCCTCGGCTCGCAGGAGAAGTTCCACGAAATCATCCTGCCGGTCGCTGACAAGCTCGGAGCGGCCGTCGGCGCTTCCCGCGCCGCAGTCGACGCCGGCTATGCGCCGAACGATTGGCAGGTCGGCCAGACCGGGAAGGTGGTCGCGCCTGCTCTCTACATCGCCTGCGGAATATCCGGCGCCATCCAGCACCTGGCGGGCATGAAGGATTCGAAGGTCATCGTCGCGATCAACAAGGACGAAGAGGCGCCAATCTTCCAGGTCGCCGATTACGGTCTGGTCGGCGACATCTTCGAGCTGCTCCCCGAACTGGAGCGGCAGCTTTGACACGCCCGCACAGAGGCGAAGGCAGGAAGGACCGGCCATGAGTGAGAATGCGTATATCCTGAAGCTGAGCTGTCACGACAAGCCCGGAATCGTTGCCGCCGTGACCACGGCCCTGGCCTCCCGCGGGGCCAACATCGTCGAATCGAACCAGTTCTGGGACCGCCAGACCAACCAGTTCTTCCTGCGGATCGCATTCAGCACGCCTTCGGACGTTGACCGCGAGGCGCTGGAACTGGCGCTGAAGCCATCGATCGACCGGTTCGACATGAAGCTGAAGGTCGAGGACCTCTCCCGCAAGCCAAAGATCATCATCATGGTCTCGAAATTCGACCATGCCATGCTGCACCTTCTCTACCAGAGCAAGGTTGGCTGGCTGAATGCCGACGTCGTCGCGATCGTCTCGAACCACGAGGATTCCAGGCGCGCGGCGGAGCATGAGGGAATTCCCTATCATTCCTGGAAGGTCGCGAAGGACAACAAGGCCGAGCAGGAGGAAAAGCTCGTCGAGCTGGTGAAGGAAACCGGCGCTGAACTGGTCGTCCTGGCGCGCTACATGCAGGTTCTCTCGAACGAGCTGTCGAACCGCCTCTTCGGCATGATCATCAACATCCACCATTCGTTCCTGCCGAGCTTCAAGGGGGCCAAGCCCTATCACCAGGCCCACGAGCGCGGGGTAAAGCTTATCGGGGCCACGGCGCATTACGTGACGGCCGATCTCGACGAAGGGCCGATCATCGAGCAGGAAACCGAGCGCGTCAGCCACGCTCTGACCACCGACGATTTCGTCGCGACCGGTCGCGACATCGAAGCGCGGGTCCTTGCCAGGGCGGTCAAATATCATCTCGAGGGGCGGGTGATGCTCAACAATCACCGCACTGTTGTGTTCACCCCGTGAGGCCCGGCCTCGACCGGAGCGGCATGGCGGAAAGAAAACCCCGCCCGTGCCTTCGGCGGGGAATCTCATCAATCTGCCGCAGCTGGCGAGGCCTTCCACTTCGTGCGCCCGTGCGGAGAGCGTGAGCGCCAGCTTGTGCGGCGGGCGAGAACGAACGCCAGAATTTCCGTCGAATTGCGAAGAGAGAGAGCGCGCGCGATGTGTGCGAGGCTGATCGATGGAAAAGCCCATGCCAACAGCCTTGGTGAGCGGATAGCTGCCTCCCTTCCCGCTTTTGCTGCGCAGACAGGGCGTGCGCCCGGGCTCGCGGTCGTCCTGGTCGGTAACGATGCGGCAAGCGAGGTCTATGTGCGCAGCAAGGGCAAGATGGCTCGCAAGCTCGGGATGGACAGCTTTGAGCACGTGCTGCCCGAGAGCGCAGGGCAGGAGGAACTGCTCAGTCTGATCGCCGAGCTCAATGCCGATAACCGGGTCGATGGCATCCTCGTCCAGCTTCCGCTGCCGGCCCAGCTCGATTCACTGGCCGTGATCTCGGCGATCGACCCCGCCAAGGATGTCGACGGGTTGCATCCCGTCAGCGCCGGCCGGCTCGCATCGGGCCTGCCGGGCCTCGTCTCGTGCACGCCGCTGGGTTGCCTGATGCTGCTGCGATCGGTGCTGGGCTCCCTGGCCGGTCTCGACGCCATCGTGGTTGGGCGATCCATCCTGGTTGGCAAGCCGATGGCACAACTGCTCCTGGCCGAGAACTGCACGGTCATGATCGCGCATTCCCGCACGAAGGGTCTGGCGGAGAAGGTCCGCCGGGCCGATGTCGTCGTCGCCGCCATGGGTCAGGCCGAGATGATCAAGGGGACTTGGATCAAGCCTGGGGCGACGGTCATCGATGTGGGCACCAGCCGGGTGGTACGGAACGGCAGGGCGATTTTGGTCGGCGATGTCGAATTCGCCAGTGCCGCGCGTAGCGCTGGCGCCATTACGCCCGTCCCCGGCGGCGTGGGGCCGATGACGATCATGAGCCTGATGCACAACACCCTGATCGCGGCGCATCTTCGCAAAGGCTTCGCCCCGCCCCGCCTTTGGTAGCCTATCGCCCGGCTCCGTCGGGCCACGAGGCGGCGCTGGTCGCGGAGTAGGACCGAACTGTCACGATTCAGGCATGGGCCGGACCTGTTTTGTCGCAAAACTGCCAGAGCGCGCGCCATCAGATTGACTACAATCTCTCCAGAGAAGGAGTGAAGACATGTCAGCATTTCCCGGTCGGGCCAGGGTCGTCATCGTCGGTCTGGGCGGCATCGTTGGCGCGTCGATCGCCCACCATCTGATCGAGCGCGGCTGGGACGACATCGTCGGCATCGACAAGTCCGGCATCCCGACAGATATCGGGTCGACGGCGCATGCCTCCGACTTCTGCTATGCGACGAGCCATGATTTCCTGAGCTGCTGGACGACGCTCTATTCGATCGATTTCTTCGAGAGGATGGGGCACTACGCCCGGATCGGCGGCCTTGAGGTGGCGCGCATCGGCGACGATGCGCGTATGGAGGAGATCAAGCGCAAGGTTGCCTCGGCCAAGGCATTCGGAACGCGGGCGAGGCTGGTCGAGCCGGCCGAAATCAAGCAGAAGTTCCCGCTCATCGAGGAGAACCTCGTCCAGGGCGGTCTCTGGGACCCCGATGCCGGCCTCGTCATTCCGCGCTCGCAGACCGTGGCGGGCAAGCTCGTCGACCAAGCTGTCGCCGCTGGCAAGCTGCAGGCCTTCGCCAACACCTCTGCGACATCGCTGGTGATCGAGGAGGGCCGCATCAAGGGCGTTGTGACCGAGCGCGGTACCATCCATGCCGACCACGTTGTCGTCTGCGCCGGCCTATGGGGCCGCCTGATTGCAGAGATGGCGGGCGAGGATCTGCCCGTGATGCCGGTGGACCATCCGCTGACCTTCTTTGGCCCATACGACAAGTTCGCTGGCACCGGGGTCGAGATCGGCTGGCCGCTGCTGCGCGATCAGGGCAACTCCGCCTATATGCGCGATACCGGCGATCCGAAGACGGCCGAGGGTGGCCAGATCGAATGGGGCTATTACGAGGAGACCAATCCGCGCCTCGTGCACCCGCGCGAGCTGCTGGAGAAGGAGGAGGCGCGGCTGTCGCCTTCCCAGCGCGACCTCGACATGGAGCAGATCCTCGCGCCGCTGGAGCGAGCGATCGAGCTCACGCCGATCCTCGGCGAGCTCGGCTACAACGAGGGCCATTCCTTCAACGGCCTGCTCCAGACGACGACCGATGGCGGCCCGTCCATGGGCGAAAGCCAGAAGGTGAGGGGCCTTTGGTACGCCGTCGGCATTTGGGTCAAGGATGGCCCCGGTATGGGTAAGCTCATCGCCGACTGGATGACTGACGGGCGCACGGCGATCGACCATAGCCGGATCGATTTCGCCCGCTTCAACGCATTCCAGCTCCAGGAGAAATACATTGAGGAGCGCTGCATCGAGACGGCGATGAAGATCTACAATCCGCCAGTTCACCCGCGCGAACCGTTCGCGGGCGGCCGCGGCATCCGTCGCTCGCCCTTCTATGAGCGCGAGAAGGAGCTCGGCGGTTACTTCATGGAGTTGGGCGGCTGGGAGCGTGCTCATGGCTACGCCGCGAACGAGCATCTCCTGGAGAAATACGGCGACCGCGTGCCGGTGCGCGAGAACGAATGGGACAACCGCCATTTCTGGCGCGTGTCAAATGCCGAGCATCTCGAGCTGAGCGAGAATTGCGGCATCGTTAACCTGTCGCACTTCCATATCTGCGACATCGAAGGCCCCGACCATGTTGAGCTGATGGAGTGGCTCTGCGCGGCAAAGATTGGCGGGGACACCAATATCGGCAAGGGCATCTACACGCATTTCCTCGATGATGAGGGCATGGTGCGAGCCGACTTCACCGTGATCCGCATGGCCGATCGCTGCCGCATGATCAACGGTGCCGACGCCGGCCCCCGCGATTTCCACTACATGTGCCGCGCCGCCCAGGACAAGGGCTTCGACGTCACCATCACCGACATTAGCGAGGAATACGTCACCATCGGCATCTGGGGACCGAATGCGCGGGCGAACCTGCAGAAGGTCGTGGCGGACCCGGACGCTCTCCTGCTTGAGAACTTCCCCTTCGCAGCGATCAGGCCGATCAGGATCGCCGGCAAGGCGGTCACAGCGTTCCGTATTTCCTATGTCGGCGAGCAGGGCTGGGAACTGCACATGGCGTATGAAGATGGCTTGGCTGTCTGGGACGCGCTGCGCCTCACGGGCGTCATCGCGGTCGGCGTCGAGACCTACGCGAACAGCCGCCGGCTGGAAAAGAGCCTGCGCCTACAAAACGCCGATCTGCTGACAGAGTACAACCTCCTCGAAGCGGATCTCGCGCGGCCGAAGGTCAAGGAGGCCGATTTCCGCGGCAAGGCCAAGCATCTTGAATATCGCGCGCGCGAACAGCAGCCGGCGATGCTGTGCACCCTGGTGCTCACCGGGAGCGTCGACCGCACGGGCGTCACGCGTTATCCGGTCGGCATCCTGCCGGTGCTCGATCCGGAAACTGGAGAGACGCTCGTTGATGAGCTCGGCCGCCGCTCCTTCACGACCTCGATCGTCTACGGGCCAACGATCGGCAAGAACATCGCGCTCGCCTATCTGCCTAGGAGCTACTGCCAGACGGGCCGCAAGCTGGCGGTCGAGTATTTCGGCGAGGGTTACCCCGTGGAAGTGGCCGCAGTCGGTTACAAGTCGCTCTACGACCCGGAGAACCTGAAACCGAGAAGCTGACAGGCGATACGGTTCAGCTCCACGTTTCGCCGATCAGCTAGCACTTCAACCCAAATGCAGGGGAAGAGCCTCCTCCTTTCGCTCACGTTCAATCCCCTGTGACCTGGCTGAAAAGGCAACAAGGATGAGGAAATCTTGAGAATGCAGGAGCCGTGTGCGCTGCACGAGCGACGCACACGGCTTTTCAGTCAATAGTGGATGAGGCCTCCGCAGACATTGATTGACTGCGCAGTGATGTGCCGCCCGCGGTCACTTGCAAGGAACAGCGCACACTCGGCGATATCGCTGGGTTCGAGGACTTTCTTCAGCAGGTTCGTGCCCGCCATCGTCTCCTGCCATAGCTGCTCAAAGGGGACCCCCTGCTCGGCCGCCCAGTTGCGAATAGGGTCCCGGGACAGTGGCGTGTCGATCCAACCCGGACAAATGCCATTCACTGTGATGCCCTTGCTCCCGACTTCGACTGCAAGGCATCGCGAGAAGGCCAATATACCGGCCTTGGCCGCAGCATAGGCCGCGAATGTCGCTTCCGCTGACTTGGCCGACGTGGAGGATATGAAAATGACGCGGCCACCATTGCCGTCCCGGCCAATATAGTCGAGCGCTTTTTGAGTGACGAGAAACGGGGCTTTGAGATCGATGTCGATCATGCGATCCCAGAAGACCTCGTCCATCGCTGCGACATCTGCAACGGCACCGATCCCTGCATTGTTGACCAGGATATCGATACCTCCCAGTTGCGCTGCCGCGGATTCAACCATCGGACCTATGTCGGTGATTTTGAGGAAGTCCGCTTCCACGGCGCAAGCCTGTCCGCCGCCATGTCTGATCGCCGATATAGTCTCCTCCGTATCCAAGACCCTGAGCCCATGCACGGCGACGGATGCCCCAGCGCGCGCGAAAGTCTCAGCGATTGCTCTCCCCAGGCCTTGAGTGGCTCCGGTGACTAAGGCGCGTTTGCCTCTCAAGTCACCGGCAATCGTCCCAGATAACGTCATTGTTATTTACTCGCCATAATCAGTAGAGAATAAGGTTATTGAGGACCATTTCCACGTGAGTCGGAACAACTTCCTCGAATCCGTAGTAAAGTCCGTACTTAGGTCGCAGATCTTCTTTCACGAGCGCGCTTACTGCAAAGATGTAATTGCGCCAGGCGCTCATGTAGGAATAGGTCGGCACCATGAAATCGGTCATCGACAAGCGCTCCATGACCGAGCCGGTATGATTGCGGAGTGCTTCGAGATAGTTGAGATAGAAGTCGACGTCAGCTCTTGAACCAATATTGCCGTGACCTGAATTGATGAACTTCCAGTCGATTGTCTTCAGCTCCTTCAGATTCTCTTCGTAGGCAACGAGATTTTCGGCTGGCCCGAAATGGGGAAAAGGAAGGGCTTCGGGCTCCAGCATGTCGTCGTATTGCGTGATCCCTTCGCTTTTGAGGACCACGATCGCGTTGTCTGGGCAGTGCCCGTTCTCCTCAGGCGTGCGGATTCGGACAGGCAGTCCTTCGAAGAGGAACTCAGCGTCGTGACCGCGGACCACATCTGTCGGCAGAGGGACCTTGCCGCCGAACTTCGCAATTCGCCGGGCGGTGATGTCGGTCCCGTGAATGCGTAGCTCGGCATTGCTGCCCTGGCGCGTCTGCTCGATAACAGAGGTGATTCCAGCGACGTGATCGAGATGGTAGTGCGTATAGATAACATCGGTGACAGGCAGGTTTGTGATGCTGCGGATGCCATCCAGGGTGAGCGTCGTCGCGTCGCCTGATTGAGGACTGATCAGCAGGACACCCTTTTTCCCGATATGGATGACTGCATTGTATCCTGCTGCGCCGACGAGATATGATTTCTCGGTGAGACGCTGCACGTTGAAGGGCTTCTGGATCATGTCGTCGATCCAGTTTCTGATCTTCAGGCCAGGTTGAATGCACTCCGTGGCTGACTGTTCAGCGTAGGCGAACAACCCTGTCGGTCGTGGCCGATACATCTGGCATTTCGTCGCCATCGAGCAACTGTGGCCGTGGTCGTGGTCGTGGTCCATGGGGCTTCCCTTTCCATTTTTTTGGTGTCCGAAAGAGAAAGGAGCGGGGCGCTCAGCTTTGCGTCCCGACCCATTGCACTCAATGCGCTGGCGAGAACTCGATTTCGCGTTCGCCCGCCTTCTGAACAACAATAGCTGGTTCGCTGACGCTGTGAATGTTCTCGAAGAGATCGAAGATTTGTCTGGCCGGCGAAACGTGAAACAGCGCGTGCGCTTCCTCGCTCGAGTTGTTGTAGATGCCATGTTCGAGGTTGCGAGGTAGATAGACGTAGTCCCCTGCCGCCGCCGCCGTGGTGCCCTGCGCGTGGACGATATCGAGGCGACCCGACAAGACAGCGACCGTCTCGTCCTGGGTGAGGTGCACATGGGGCGGCACGGATGTGCCAGGTGGCAAAACTGCGTACCAGGCCATCATGTCGTCGGAGAGGTACTTGAGGGTGTACGTCTGCCCCAGGATCTGCCAAACTCGCCCGTTGAAGGCATCCTTTGTATGCGTGATACCAACGCTTGCTACGCTCATGCTTTCCTCCGAATTCGGGGTGGGGGTTGCTAGCTGGTTCACTCGGCGAGGAAGCGGCGCGCCGCCTCGACCGCCGCCTGGCTCTCCTCGAATACGAGGTGACCGGCGCCGGGAATGACTTGGAGCTTTGTGTCCGGTAAGAGCTCCTCCCACGCCGAGGCCCCTGCAATTGGGCAAAAGCGGTCATGCTCGCCCCAGACAAGGAGCGTCGGGACCTTGACGCGGTGGAGCCAGCGGCCGAGCTTCCGATTGCCTTGCGGCTTGTCCCAGCAAACTCGGCTGAGCGAGGTAGTTTCCCGGTAACTGAGCACGAGGAAGTCTACGTCATGCCCCTCTGGAAAAAGCGAGAGCGCTACCTCGGGGTCAGCCGTCAGGTATTGCGGCAGGTCGGCGGCGCGGAGCTTGAAGAAATCCGGCGCAGGATGCTCTTTGATGACCAAGCCCGTCGGCCCGGCCAGCACCAGTTTGCGCAGCCGATATGAGTGTTCGATCGCGAATTCGGCAGCGATCCATGCTCCGAAGGAATGGCCCGCAAGGTCAAAACGCTCGAGCTTCAGCTGGTCAAAAAGATCAAGATAGTGCAGCACGTAGTCGTGAACCGAATTGATCTTTTCGTCGTCGCCTGATTCACCAAATCCGGGGTGATGCGGAATGATGACCTTTCGGTCGGTCGCCCAGCTTCGGGCGAACTCAAAACCGGGGAAGGTTGCCCCCCCGTGGAGGAACACAACCGGATCGCCCGATCCGATGCTGTATACGACCGTTTTCGTGCCCGCGACGTCATACTCGGCGCGTTCGAAGCCTTCCATGGAAGGCTTGGTGATTTTCTGTGCGATGTTCATGTGACTCATCCGGAACTTAGGGATCGGGTGGCCGACGTCATTCGGCTGCTTCGGCCGGGACCTGCGAGATGTCTCGACGCCGCTTCAATTCAGGCACCACTTTCTCAGCCAATAAAGTCATGTTCTTAGCGAGCTTCCAGTGCGGCATGTCACCGGTGTGGGCTTCGAAAATGATACGGCTGGAGCCGACTTCTTCAGCCCATTTCTCGATTTTGTTCGTGACTGTCTCCACCGATCCCACGGCGACCCGATAGAAATCTTGGAGATCATTCCAATCGAATTTGCCGTGGGACTTAGGCAGGACATGGCCTCCGCGTTTGCGAAGTTCGTCGAGCGCGATGTAGCCTGGCAGGTTCGCGAATTCACCAGGCCGCAGCAGGAAGTCGAAGTAATATTTCGCATGGGCCTCGAATTCGGCGAGCGCCTGCTCGTCGGTTTCCGCGACGTATGTCATGACCGTCAGCGGGAACATGTTGGGTTGGACGGTTCGTCCGGCGGCCGTCGTCTTCTTGCGGAAATAGTCTAGAGCCTGGAGCTGCTTGGCGATGGGGGAGAACGTGGACGCGTAGCCGAAGCCGTACTCCACGGCTAAGTCCACCGTCTCGAGGCTGCCGGACCCAACGATGAAAATGGGAGGATGGGGATCCTGGTAGGGGCGCGGCCAGACATTGAGGTATTTGTAATGGAAGAACTCGCCATCGTGCGACGTTGCCTCACGCGACGTCCAGGCCTTCAGGATGATGTCGATCGCTTCGCGATGGCGCTTGCGGGCAGTGGCGGGGGCGACCGGATTGACCCAGTATTCCATGGGCGTTCCAAGCGGAATCGCGATCTCCAGCCTCCCGCCCGACATCACGTCCAGCATCGCATAAGTCTCTGCCAGGCGGTTCGGACTGTCCATGTTCGGGGGCGTGCCCATCACGCAGACCTTGAGTTTGCTGGTTTGGGCGAAGATCGTCGCCGCGATGAGCGACGGCACAGGCATCATGCTGGACGCGGTCGCATGGTGTTCGTTGATGCAGATGCCGTCGAAACCCAGTTTCTCGGCAAGTACCGCCTCATGGAAGTAGCGTCCGTAGAGGGCATGTCCTTTCCGAGGGTCGAACAGGCTGTTGGGGATATCGACCCACAGGGACTCCCTGCTGGCCTCCTCCGGCGGCAGCTCAGTATAGGGCATGTAATGGGCAACGAGGAATTCGGTGCTTGGCAAAATCGGCATGATGACATCCAGTCGGTTGAAGGGAGCGATGGCGTTCAAGCGGTGCGAAACACTTCATGGATGAGGATCGCGCCCAGTTGATTCACCGCATGATCGATCCGGTCGCTGAGCGCTGGATCAGTGATTGTGCCGTTCGTGAAATCGCCTTCTGAGGCATAGATTCCAGTGGGTATCGTCAAAGCCTCGAAGAAGCCGAAAAGCGGCCTCAGATGATGCTCGATGATGAGTGAGTGACGCTGGCCACCGCCAACGGCGGTGAGCAGGACTGGGCGATCCTTCAAAGCCGAGGGGTCGATTAGATCGAAAAGGTGTTTCAACAGGCCGGCATAGGCACCCTTGTAGACCGGGGTGCCGATGATGAGGGCGTCGGCACCTTCTATCGCTTCCAGGACACGTGTGGTTTCCTTCGATGCCTCCTCCCGTGTCGGCTCAACCGATGGCCCGAGATCGACAAGGTCGAAAATATCGACCGCAAAGCCGTGCTTTTGGGAAATGCGCTCTGCCACGGCGCAGACCAAAGCACGGGTTTTCGAAGGGCGCCGGGCATTGCCGGATATGCCGACGATTTTTGGCTGTTTCACAGGCTTCCTCCTCTCGCTTGTGAAGGAGGTATTATTTCCTGCGTGAAATCTGACTCAATCCCGCCAGATGGGGGCTTCCGCGGCTGAACTGAACTAGTGTCCGTAAGCCTCACTCAGCATGAATTTATGCACGAGCTCAGTCCTGTTGCTGACCTCGAAGCGCTGGCAAAGAGCGCTAACATGATCCTTCACCGTGTAGGCAGAAATGTTGAGCTCCCGTGCGATTTCCTTGTTGGTCAGCCCCCCGCAAAGCAATTCCACGACTTGAGCGGCCCGCGGCGGCAGCAGAACTACTGCCCTGGGAGCCTTGGCAGGCTCCTTTCGGGTCCTCGCATCCATGATTTTTTCACGGTCCTTCCTGTCGAGAAGCTCTTGCGCGCTCATGACCTCAAGGGCGAGGCTCGCTGAAAAGCACGCTTCCTCGAGCAACTCGAGCTCAACTCGCGCGTAGGCGCCTGCATCCTTTTTGCGAGCAATGTAAACCACCGCTACCACCCGGCGGTCCAACAAGATGGGGCCCGCCATGCAATGGCCGAAGCCCCACTTCTGGAGGAATTCGTCATTCCCGCCCACCAGCCAGTCCGGCTGATGTTGCATTGCAATATTGTCGATAGGCACACCGGTCCCGAGGACGTGGTCCAGCATGGGGTCGTTCGTGCTGCCGACGCGATCATACTCTTTCAGAAGCCCCTCCGGCGCTTCGTGTGAATAGACAAGCTCCGGTTGGTTGCCAGCCAGAAGGTAGATCGCCACCGCACCTGGGCCGAGTGTCGGATTCAGCGCCGAGATGAGATTTTCGCCCAAAGCTGCGACGGAGCGACTTCCAGCCAGCGTCAAATATCGGCGGACCGCCTTCACAAGCTGCGTGGAGTGCTCAACCATCCGATATCCCGCAATCTGCCAGCCGACTACATCAAACGACATCTCTAGCCCGTTTGAGTTTCAGATGGAACGCCATGAGATGAAGGTGCTTACGGCCATTTCAGGCAAGGCAAGCACCAAGGGACGGTGCTGCCAAAGGACACCCCCTTTCGGGGGTCTTGAATGCATCACTAACCTCGGGAAGCTTCATAAGAACAAAGAAACAGAGCATTTCTGCGGGCTGGGCTTGTCAGGAAGTGCGAGGGGAGGTGAGAAAATGGATATCGAGCGCAGGAGCATCGATTTTATTCCCGAAACGGAGCGCTACGGGAGCGCATGGCGACTATTCACGCTTTGGTTCAGCAACAACCTCACGCTTCCCTCTGCCGTTGTTGGCACGTTGGGGCTGGTGTTCGGGCTCAACCTCTTTTGGACGTGCGTAGCGATCGTTCTGGGCAACTTCATCGGGCAGCTGTTTACATCCGCTCACTCTGCGCAAGGACCTCATTTGGGGATCCCGCAGATGATTCAAAGTCGGGCGCAGTTCGGCGTGCTCGGCGCAATGGTTCCGCTCGCGGTTGTCTGTGTGAGCTACACCGTCACGACGGCGGCATTCGAAATCATTGGAAGTGGGCCGCTGGCAGCGATCTCCGGGCTCTCCCCGAGTTTTGCCATCGTCCTGTTCGGTGCTGTGACCGTCATTGTTTGCTTCCTGGGGTACGAACTCATCCATCGCCTGGCATTCGTGATGACGATTGCGTCGGGCCTGCTATTTGCCGGCGGCGCTGTGCTCATGCTCCAACATCCTCTTCCGGAAAATGCCTTCGGTTCAGCAGGGTTCAATTTACCCGTTTTTCTTTTGATGGTCACGCAGGCAGTATCGGTCAGCTTGGGTTTCGGTGTCTACGTTGCTGATTATTCCCGATATCTTCCGTCCAATACGCCTACTGCGTCGACTTACTTCTATACTTTCAGCGGAAATTTTCTTGGCGGGTCTCTGGTGATGATTTTTGGCGCTCTTCTGGCCAATATTGTTCCGGACGCGGTCAACAATACCGGCACGGCGGCCGCTTCTCTCTTCGGAGTATTTCAACCAGTCGCCTATGTTGTCTTAGTGCTGAGCGTTATGCAGATAAACATTCTCAATGTCTATAGCACTTACATGTCAATGACGTCGATTTTTACAGGATTCAGAGGTCAAGCGTCGCTCACAAACTCTACAAAATTTATCCTGATCCTGGCTGCAACAACGATCTCAACTGCGATCGCATTGGCCACACAAGAGAGTTTCTTTGTCTTTTTCTCCAATATTCTGATTGGACAGCTCTATTTCCTGGTGCCGTGGAGCGCGATCAACCTTACCGACTTTTACTTGGTGCGGAAGGGCGCCTACAGCGTGGAGGACATGTATGACGTCAACGGAATATATGGCCGGTACAACATTCCTGGATTAGTTGCCTATGCTTCTGCAATCATCGCTCAGGTACCGTTTATGGGCTTTTCCTTCTATAGCGGACCTATGCATCAGCTCATCGGTGCCGATGTCGCCTGGGTCGTGGGATTGGTGGTGCCTTCCATCGCCTATTTTCTTGCGATGCGAGGGCAGCGTCTGCGAGCGTCTCGTTTCAGCAGTGCCATGACGCCGGCCCGGTTCTAAGGTGATGCTGTCCAAGATACGGTGGGAAAGCCGTCTTGAGCTGCGCAGCTCGGTATCGAGCGCGAGTTTCGCCAAGTCAAATGCAAGTTCACAACGCAGTCGTCGCTGAGAGTCTTGTTCTATCGATAGATAAGGCGGTACTCATACTTGGCGATCGCTCGTCGTAAAAGCAATTGATCAGATGACGCCGTGCTCGTTGCAGAAAGAAGCCGTCTTGAGCTGCTCAGTTCGGCTTCGAGAGCAAGTTTTGTAAAATCAAATGCAGGTCAGCCCTGCGGCCGCAGGCGGGAGTCTTGTCGGCTCTCCATGAACAGCGCTCGCGCCTGACGGTAGTTGATCCAGAGAAGCCACTCATGCCGAGCTGCGGATGATCCCAGCGTGCTTGGTGTTGCACAACACTCAAGAGGATCAGGAAAAGAGAGGGGAAGATGAATAATCTAAAGATTTTGAGATCTGGCCTATTGATGGCGTTGTGCAGTGCGCCGCTTGGTGGATTGTCTTTCGCAGCCGACCCAGCTCCCGCCAGCGGAACAGGGCTCCCTGCCTCGCCGGCTGTAAGCATAGGCTACGGCGTGAAATTTACCAGTGACTACGTATTCCGAGGCCAGACGCAAAGCTATGGGCGCCCTGCAGTCCAGGGGTACGTTGAAGGTCGCTTCTTAGACTGGTTCTACGCCGGTATCTTCATGTCCAGCGTCAGCTTTCCGTCTCACCCCTGGGGTCTTTCGAATCCTGCCTTGGAGTTGGACTATTCGGTGGGCCTGCGCCACACATGGGACAAGTTCACGTTGGATCTCGGAGCGATGTACTACACCTATCCCGGGCAGATCGCTGTAGGCGCGCTCGGTGGCGGGTTGCCAGCAACAGACATGAACATGTGGGAGTTCGCGGTCAAACCCTCGTTTGCTATCAGTGAAGATGTCACAATCGGTGGCGTCCTAGGCTATTCGCCCAACTTTGTTGGTACCGGCGCGCCGGAAACTTACCTTGCGGGCAATGTAAAGATCAATCTTCCTAAAATACCCTCATTCGAAGCAATGACGTGGTATGTGTCCGGCGAATTTGGCTACCAATGGCTGGGACGCACTCACCTGAACAACGCATTCATAGCGGACGTCGATCTTCCAAACTTCGCAGTGTGGAATGTCGGCGTAGCGTTCTCGTACAAAAACACCACACTGGATCTTCGTTACTGGGGAAGCCAACTAAAAAACGGCCCAGGAAAATCCTGCTTCGTGGCGACCTCTATGGCAAACGCCTGTGGTGATCGCTTCGTCGCGTCGCTCTCGTTCGACATGTAGACGACGGAGCACAGCAATATAGATTTCCGCAGAATGCAAGCGTCATCGGTGATCTTGCAACAGTAAAGGGCGCAGCGGTTCCTTCAATCAATGACACGCAGATAGATCGAGCGCAGCGAGCACACGAGCAAAACAAGGCTTGAACAGGCGAGGACACGGCGCGCGCAAACATGCGTCGTCGCCAGCTCGTCATAGGAAATCTCGGCCGCTTGCTTGCCCTCGATTATTTTTGAGCTCACGATTTGGCCCAGCGCGGTCGGTCGAGAGGGGAGAAATCTGTCGTTCGGGCGCAACTATTCCTGCCGTGCATGCGCGCGGCGAGCTTCAAGGCCTCTGTATCAATACAGCAGCAGGCCGGCTCAAGCACGAAATGGTCGCCGACATGGCCCCCACAGGATGCGGCCGCCAGTCGATGCCGCTTGCTATGGGCGGGTTCGGCCGTGAGGCCGCGCGACGCGATGCGGGCCCACGACGAACATCTTGCTGGTGACCGGCTCGCCAGCCGTCAGGACCAACGCATCGTCCTGCAGCGCGATCTCCTCATCACGGTGTGCTGCCGCGAGCTCGATGCCGCTGGTGAGAAGTTCTGTGCCGAGACAGGATTGGCGCATCTGAAGGCGGTGGCCGGCGTGAATGCCTCAGGCGTCTATAGCGGCTGACTCTGTTCTGATTGCTTCGCCATGATCGACAACGGTCTCGGCCTCCAGCTTGCACCCTGGTCGCGCGAGATCCAGCGCAGGCTCGGTCACTACTACGCCGGCGTCGCTCGGAATGGCGACGGCATGGAATGGAGCTTGGGACGCAAGCGCGACCTTGGCCTCTAGCTCGCTCGCAAGCGTCCATTGGCAAGTGCGATGACCTTGTCGGTTTTTGCGATGACGCTGCGACGGTGAGTGATCGCGAGCACCGTCACGTCGCATGAGAGCGCGCGGATGTGATTCATGATGTCCCGCTCGGTGGCTTCATCGAGGGCGGAGCTTGCCTCGTCGAGGAAGAGGATCGCGGGATCGCCATAGAGCGCGCGAGCAATCGCAATGCGCTGGCGCTCGCCGCCCGACAGCTTCAGGCCGCGCTCGCCGACCGTCGTCTCAAAACCCCCAGGCAAAGCCTCGATGAAAGGCAGGATCGCGGCCGTCTCAGCGGCGCGGCGCAAGCGTGCGTCGTCCCGTGGCCGGCCGAGCAGGACATTGTCAGCGAGGCTTTCGTTGAGCAGCACGACCTCCTGCGGGACGACAGCCACCGCGGCATACCAGTCGGCCCGGTCGATGCGCGCCAGATCGGTGCCATCGACAAGGATTCGTCCCGCGTCGGGCTCGACGGATTTAAGGGCAAGCTTGAAGACCGTGGACTTGCCCGAGCCGGTTTCGCCGACGAGGAACGTGATGGCGCCGCGCTCGGCCGTGAGGTCGACGCCGTCCACCCCGCGGCCGTTGTCGTAGGAGAAGCCAACGCTCTCAAGAACGAGGCGGCCTTCAGTGGGTACAAATTCGGGCGCGTGCGAGATCTGCCGCTCCTCCGGCGCGGACCACATGGTCGCCAGCGGACCAAGCGCCGCGCGCGAGCGCACGACGTCGTCGATGGCGTGCGCGATCATCTCAAAGGGCTGGTTGAGTTGGAGCAGTAGCGTATTGAACAGCACGATGTCGCCGATCGTCAGGGCGCCCTCCCGATAGCGCGGCAGGAGCAGCATGAAGGTGATGGCGAACTGGATGGCAAGGCCCAGCCCCAGAAGGGCGATGTAGCCAACGCGCTTCAGCACATAGGCGCGCCAGTTGTCGCGCACTTCCTCGGCCTTGGTCGCAAAGCGCCGGCTCATCCAGCCATGGCTGCCGAAATGCCGCAGCGTCTCCATGGCGTTCATGGCATTGCCGACGAAGCGCGCGTTCTCCTGCCCAGCCTCGATCGCCTTCTCGAGGAAGACGCGTGCCCGCCGGGCGGAGATCATCGTGAGTGTGACAGCGCCGGTGCCATAGAGGATGACGACCGCGGCGACTTCGAGGTTGATCAAGGTGCCGAGGGTGAGGAGCGTGAGTAGGATCTGCGTCGCGCCCGGAATGAACACGATGAGCCCGAGCTGGACCAGCGTGGTCAGCGCGGCGCGCCCGCGGGCGCTGGCATTCTGGATTTCCGCCGGATTGTGCTCGACGAAGAAGGTGGTGGTCTTCCTCAGGATGCGCTCGAAAAAGCGGGTGCCGGTGATGAAGCCGAGATTTTCCGCACTCATGAAGGAGAGGTACTGCACCGTGTGCAGCAGCGCCGAGGCAAAACCCAAGAGCACGGCATAGAGCACGAAGCCCCAAAGCAGCGTCGTGATGGCGCCCTCGTGCGGCATCCGGTCGACGAGGCGCGAGAAGAGATAGGGCGCTGCGACGGTCGTGATGCTGGAGAGGAAGACGACGACGGCAACGAGGAGCAGCGTCCACCGGTCAGATTTCCAGTAGGCGCGGAGGATTTCGGAGGTCGGAGCAAGGACGGTAGCTTTCGTCATGCGCAGGCTCGAATTGGACGGACAGCTGGATGTCACCTTGTGCTCGCGCAAAGCGGCGAGGTGCCACGCAAGCTGCCTCGGGTTGCAGCAAGATGACAGGCGCATGACGGGCTCATGCTCATGGTGCATAGCAAAACCGCCCAATGCTGCATTGCAAAAAGGCAGCTGCTGCCTGATATAGCAGTCACGGTTCTTCGGAACGGGCTCCGCAATCTCCTCCCGGCGTCGAGTTCGTTCCGGCCGTTCCCCTCTGAGATGTTTGGCGCTTGCGCCGGATGTTTCAAACTTCAAGGCCGGCTCCTTCGGGAAGCCGGCTTTTTTTGACTGTGGGTCCCTAGTCATCCATGCTCGGAAAGCTTGCTGCTGCCGTCGAAACAGCTCCGGCTTTGGAGAGCGCTTGGACATGGATGATCTGCTGTATTGGCGGTGTGCCGTTTTCGTCACGCCCACATGAGAATTGCGCTCAGCCGCTCAAGACTCCTTGTCGAGCGCACTGGGCTGCGAGAACGTCGGTGTCAGATCGAGGGAGGCAACCGATGGCTGCGCCTAAATCATCCGAGGGCGACATGGCTCGCACCAACGGAATTCTGATCCGAGCAGCCATCGTGGTAGCGGTCGGAACGATTATATTGATCCCGCTGATCCGGTGAGCCCAGAAGTCTAGAATGGGTGGCCGCTCGGGCCCCGCTCTCAATCCCTTGGTTCGCTTGACTTTGGTGTCGCGGGGAACGGGAAAAGCTCCGCCCCCCTGGCCGCCAAATGCTCTTCGCCTTCCCGCCACAAGCGAATAAGGATACGTCCCAGCTTTTCGCGAGCAGCCGTCTGGTCTGCCAGGGCGATGGGCGCTGTGTCGTTGATGCCGATCCAGGCGGCATCGAATGCGGCTGATAACTTCGCCAGTTCATGCGGTTCAGCAATGATTGAACGAAACGGCATATTCACTCCAATCCGGCCGAGTCTGCGGACGTGACCGACGAGTATTGCCCGGCTCGAACGCCTGATATGCACGAAACGACTGCCGATTTTACGACGAGCGGCTCCAACCATGGAAATTATACGCGGGCCCAACCACAGCACCGATACCGAGGTCCCGTTGAGCGTCGGCTCAAGGGATAGGGCTGGTGTCGAACACAGCTCCGTAGGGTCGCATTAAATTGTCGACTAGAGCTGGGACTGTATTGAAGTCCAGCCGCCCGGTCGGAACAAGGGCGGCTGGATCGACGCGATCGAAAAGGGCAAAGCAGATTTGGCTGTTATCGTATCGCGATCGGTAGGCTAAGCCGTCGAGTGACGGAAACGCTGTATGGAAGTCCAGCGCCAGCGCGCGGGACACGGCGTAATCGTCCACGCTGATTTCGCCGACGTGCACGCCGTGCCACTGGAGGCCCTCGTCCATTAGCTTGGCGACACGCAGGCTGCGTTGCAGTTGGAGGTAGGATGCGGCCCTCTGATCGACTTGCTCGCGCCGTAGCACTCGACTCGGGTGACGTAGCACTGTCTCGACATAGGCGCCAGGTAACTGCTCAGCCGCATAGAGGATGCGATACTCCCCGTCGGGAGCATCGAAACGATTTGCGGGAGGCGCTCCTTGTTTCGGGCCAAAAAACACCGCGCCATTGGTTTGCCAATGGATCCGAACGAGCTCCCTGCCGCCTGGGATTTCAAATTCAAGGAGGCCCTTCGTGAACCTCGACGACGAGCCTGCCGCCACTCCTCAATCCTCATCAAGGGCGAGGTAGGCACGGGCGGCCGCGACGACGGTGACCTCATTTCCCGCGGTTAATGCGTCAATCGGAACTGCTGCGATGTTCGGGTCCTTCTCGACGAGGAATTGCAGAGCCGACCAGCCGCCAGCATGTTCGAACAGCCCGACGACCTCCGATAGACCCTCCAGTAACTTGACCTTCTTGCCGCTCTTCACGAACTGGAATTTCGGTAGAACCAATTCGTCGCCATCGAACATGCCGAGGGCGCTGCCCGCCTTGATCCGCTTGTGAAGCGCCTGCCGGGTGACTCCAAGGAGTTGCGCGCCCTCTGTCAGCGACACCCCCCCGCCGGCCTTCTTCAAAAGCGAGCTGCGCAATTCCCTGAAACGCTGCTTATCCGACGCCGGTGGAGCCTCGACTTCTGTGAGGAGGTTCGCTGACAATTCGAACTGACGCGTGGCGAGCTTAAGATATTTGGCCAATTCCGAGGAAGCCCGGCCTCGGTCGTGGTGGTACAAGGTCCATAGCTCGTGCTTCGCAGGCGTTAGATCACACAATGTGAGGAATGCCTCGCCCCACAACCTCTCCGCTCGTCCGGTGGGCGTCCAGCGATGCAGGATGGCGTTTCGCACTTCCCGCGACCGGTGCAGGCAGGTATCGACGATAGAATGATACCACCTTGAGGGCGCCGTGTGGGGGGCACTTGGCCGCTGTGGTAGCCGCCGGAAGGGGACATCTGCCTCAGCGAATGCTGCGCTCAGTAGGATCGCGGCGTGGCTGATCCGCGGCGTAAAGACGGACAGCATCAGCAGGGCAGAGTTCTTGTCTTGAGCGTTGTCAACGACCACCGTCCGATCCACGACAACTTCTGTATGCTGAGCATGATCGGGCAGCGATGCGCGGATCAGCGGTTCAATGTCTGAATGATGGATTTTCAGATCTTGCCAACTGAACGAGTTAAGGCAGAAGGAATATGCCCGTAAAGGAGAGGTAGCCTGCTGGTAAACTGCGGCAGACAGCCAATCGCCCAGGCTCACTCCTGCCTCGCGCGCGCGGACCTCAGCAACTGCCCGTGCAGCCGGATCCATGTCATGCATGATGTCAATGTTGCTCATCGCCCATGATCCTAGCACAACTAATGGCGAGGTTGATAGAGTGAGGTTGATATCGGAACTGGCTTTGCAATTATCAACCTGGCCAAATCATCAAGTGGCCGTGATCGGGATGGGCAAGCAAATGAGAATCCTAAGTTGCACCCTATCCCTGTGCGTCCCGCTGCTGTCTGCCGGCGCCTCCGCGCTGGCCCAGATGCCCGCACCGGACGAAGTGGTCGCCGTCATTCCGCTAGAGTGGGTCGTCTTTGCGGACGGGCAGCGAGGCAAGCGCCTCTACCGGAAATACACGATCACCCAAGACGCCAAGAACGTCCCAAATGTCGTCAGTTTCGTGTGCCCGCGCGATAAGGCGACAATGGCGCATCTGACATTCCACCTGCAGAGCATGGTGAAGATGGAAGCCATTTCGCCAAGCGGCTTCGACAAGGTCGAAGGCAGGTTCCTCGTCGACCAGAGCAACTCGTTCTCGCTACCAGGCGAGATCATCAAGAGCGACATGTTCTTCGATAGAGCGCCTGCCACCTGGAAGGAAATCGACCGGCTGATGTTTGCCTCGTCGATCCAGATCCGTTTCGGGCCTTATCCGGCAAAGGTGGCCTTTCGGGTGAAGCCGGAATTTGACGAGGTCATCCGGAAAATTGCCACCGACAAACTGAAGGGAGTTCGCTATTTCGCGACATCAGCCGTGCTGGCAGATTGCATGAAATGGCGAGGCGAACGCTAGTTGCGGCTCAACCCAGAGAAAAGAGCAGGGGGGGCCGCGGTCGGTAGATACAGCATGGCGGCGTGGCATCGAACCGAAATCAACCTTCGAATGGACTGTGCCTTTCCAGTGGGCATCGGGGCCGGGTTTCAAGCAGCCATCGCTGAGACGAGAAGGGCTATTCGGTAGGCTGCGTGTCGATTTCCGCCGAGAAGTGACCCTGGATTCCGACTGAGAAGTGACCCACTTAGATGGTGGTTTGTGATCAGGTGGCGGTCAAGTTTCGTGGCTTCTCCTGTGAGGGTTGGGTGGCTTTGCCGAGCTGTTCTTGAAGCGGAAGCTATCGTTTCCGGTCTCCAGGATATGGCAGAGGGTAAGCCGATCGAGCAAGGCCGTTGTCATCTTGGCATCGCCGAAGACGGTGGCCCATTTCGAGAAGCTGAGATTGGTGGTGATGACGACGCTGGTGCGCTTGTAGATCTGAAGCATCGCCGAGAGCTTGTCGGCATAGGGATCGAGTTGGCTGGGTCGGTCGAGAACCTGAAACCGAGGCTCGACCCCGTCCGAGCGCAGGTACTTGCGCACGGTGTTCCTTGAGAGGCCCGTGCGACGGGATATCTCCCGGATTGAGCGATGATCCTGGTAATGCCAGCGCCTGATGACGCTCAATAACTCCATGTCGAGCACTCCGCTGTCCCCCGTGTGAGAGGTGGTGAGAACATGGGTCGGTTCTCGATGGAAAAATCCTCGCCTACCGGGTCACTTCTCAATGGAAATCAACAGATTCGCTCTACAATGAGCATCTGGCCGAATTGGAGAAGAACCATGGCCGGTAGGCGTTTGTTCGCGGAGCTTCGCGCCCCATGTCGCCGAAGGCGCAGGCCAAGGCGCAGCGTCTTCACGGCACGCTGCTCCACAAGATCGGCGCACTGCGCTGGCTGCTGGACAACGCGTCCTGTACCGGCTGCTGCTATGCGGTGGCTCCTGCGGTCTCTCAGGTGAAGGTTGCCAAAATTATTGCATGTTGATGCTAATGCATTGTTGGCACGCGTGACGCCAGCGGTACGCGGGACGCTTTTTAATATGATTTTTCAGATACATAATATTTTTGATAGCGAGTAATTGACAGTCCCGTCCGCTGTTTATATGAATTTGCATAAATAAGACATGGTACTCACCATGCAGCTGTTGGGAGGCGGCAATGGCTGAGAGATCGTTCGCCCGCGAGGTCGAGGGCCTGAAGCTCGGCGAAGGTGAAGTATTTCGCGGCGAGGGCATCCTCGCCATCACCAAGGCGCTGCTACAATCAGGCGTCGCCTATGTCGGCGGCTACCAGGGCTCGCCGATCTCGCATCTCATGGACGTACTTGCTGACGCCAAGGACGTGATGGCAGATTTCGGCGTCCACTTCGAGACCTCGGCTTCGGAGGCCGCAGCGGCTGCGATGCTGTCCGCCTCGGTGATGTATCCGGTGCGCGGCGCGGTCACTTGGAAGTCGACCGCCGGCACCAACGTCGCCTCCGACGCCCTGTCGAACCTGTCCTCGGGCGGGGTCACCGGCGGCGCTCTGATCGTCATCGGCGAGGACTACGGCGAGGGCTCCTCCATCATGCAGGAGCGCAGCCACGCCTTCGCGATGAAGTCGCAGCTCTGGCTACTCAATCCGCGCCCGAAC
Source organism: Alloboseaceae bacterium BT-24-1 (assembly GCA_025846845.1). Classification (GTDB taxonomy): domain Bacteria; phylum Pseudomonadota; class Alphaproteobacteria; order Rhizobiales; family Beijerinckiaceae; genus Allobosea. Next base: position 35,558 of record JAOYTL010000022.1, on the reverse strand, counting down.
CTGCCTTCGATCGTCCAGGCGGTCGAGGTCGGCTTCGAGCTATCGGAAGCTTCGAGCACTCCGGTGATGCTGCAGGTTGGCATCCGCAGCTGCCATGTGCATGGCCAGTTCGTCGCCAAGGACAACCAGCGACCAGCCTTCACGCTAAAGGAGGCGCTTGAGAATCCGCGGCGCGACGTTGACCGCATCGTGTTGCCGCCGGCCTCCTTCCTGCACGAGAAGGACAAGCTCGAGCGGCGCTGGCCTGCCGCGGTCGCGTTCATCAAGTCCCGCAAGCTGAACGAGCACTTCGGCCCACCTGAGGGTGAGGTCGGCCTCGTCCTGCAAGGCGGCATGTACAACGGCGTGATGCGGGCCCTGCAGCATCTCGGACTCGCCGACGTCTATGGCAATAGCGCGATCCCGCTCTACGTGCTCAACGTTGCCTACCCGCTGATCGATGACGAGATCGCGGAGTTCTGCGCCGGCAAGAACGCCGTGCTGATGATCGAGGAAGGCGCGCCGGAATATATTGAGCAATCGCTCAACACCATTCTGCGCCGCCGCGACATCCAGACTAAGGTGATTGGCAAGGGCGTTCTGCCGATGGGCGGCGAGTACACGACGCCGGTGCTGCTCAAAGGCATCAAGGCGTTCCTTGATGAGCGCCAGCGCGCGCTTCTGCGCAATCAGCCGCCACTCCCCGATCCGACGCCGGTGCTCGCCGATCCTAAGGTAAAGGCGCTCGCCGATGTGGTGCCGCCGCGCCCGCCAGGGTTTTGCACGGGGTGTCCGGAGCGCCCGATCTTCGCGGCCATGAAGCTGATCGAGAAGGAACTCGGCCCACATCACGTGGCGGCCGATATCGGTTGCCATCTGTTCTCGATCCTGCCGCCCTTTAACATCGGCGGCACGACCATGGGTTATGGGCTCGGCCCGGCCTCCGCCTCGGCCTTCAACGTTACGGCCGACAAGCGCGTGATCTCCGTAATGGGGGATGGCGGCTTCTGGCATAACGGACTAGCAAGCTCGGTCGGAAACGCCGTGTTTAACAAGCAGGACGGCGTCATCCTGATCGTCGACAATTACTATTCCGCGGCGACCGGCGGGCAGGACATCCCGTCCTCGCGGGCGCGCAACCCGCGCCGCAATACCAACAACTCGATCGTCAAGGCGGTGAAGGGCGTCGGCGCGAGCTGGGTGCGCCAGATCGACCGCACCTACGATGTCTCACAAATGCGCGACATCTTGCGCGAGGCGCTTACCACCAAGGAGAAGGGCCCGAAGATTATCGTCGCCTCCTCCGAGTGCATGCTGAACAAGCAGCGCCGGGAGCGGCCACACTTCAACAAGGCGGTCGGCGAGGGCAAGCGCATGGTGCGCGAGCGCTTCGGTGTCGACGAGGAGGTATGCACCGGCGATCACGCCTGCATTCGCCTTTCCGGCTGCCCCTCACTCTCTGTCAAGCACACGGACGACCCACTGAAGGACGATCCGGTCGCCACGGTCGACAATAGTTGCGTCGGCTGCGGCAATTGCGGCGAGGTCGCCGAGGCAGCCGTGTTGTGCCCCTCCTTCTATCGCGCCGATATCATCCACAATCCGAGCCGCTGGGACTGCTTTGTCTACCAGGTGCGCAGTACCGTCATCCGGTGGCTGCAGCATCGGCGGCAGGCCTCTCGCATCGCGTTTGAGGCCTGAGAAGCGATGAACGAGCAGGTGGCGGTTGCCGAACGGATGTCGAGCGCAAAGCCGCTCTCGATTGCGATCCTCGCCATGGGCGGCCAGGGCGGCGGCGTGCTTGCCGATTGGATCGTTGCTCTGGCGGAGAGCCAGGGCTGGGCGGTGCAGGCCACATCGGTACCCGGAGTCGCGCAGCGAACCGGCTCCACGCTCTACTACCTCGAGATGCTGCCGGCGCAGGATGACGTGATGCCGGTTCTCTCGCTCATGCCGACGCCTGGTGATGTTGACGTCGTCATTGCCGCGGAGCTGATGGAGGCCGGGCGCTCGATGATGCGCGGCCTTGTCATGCCGGAGCGCACGACCCTAATCGCCTCGACGCACCGCGCCTTCGCTGTCGCCGAGAAAGAGAAGCCGGGCGATGGCATCGGCAACCCGCTGATCGTCGTCGAGGCGAGCGAGTTCGCCGCCAAGACGACCATCGCCTTCGATATGGAGGCGATTGCGGCGTGCAGCGGCAGCGTGATCTCGGCCGCGCTGTATGGAGCGCTGGCTGCGGCCGCGGTGCTCCCTTTCGACAAGGCGGCGTTCGAGGCGACCCTCCGCGCCAGCGGCAAGGGGATCGAGGCGAGCCTCAAAACCTTCGAGGTGGCTTACGCACGCGCGCAAAACAAGCCGAAGGACGAGGTGCGGGCGAGCCCGCCGAAGCGCTTCGAGCCGTTGCCGGAGAGTGTCGGCCAGCCGGCGCTGGATACACTCATTACGCGCATTTGGTCCGAGTTTCCCGAGGCGATGCATGCCTTCCTATTCGCTGGCGTGAAGAAGCTCACCTCCTTCCAAGATCCATCTTATGCCGGCGAATATCTCGACCGCGTCGGGGAGCTCCACCGCCTTGATCTCGCGAATGGGGGCGAACGGCAGAGCTTCGCCTTCAGCATGCAGGCGGTGAAATACGTTGCGATCGCCATGGCCTATGACGACGTGATCCATGTTGCTGACGTCAAGGCGCGCGGGTCGCGCTTCGAGCGGGTGCGCAGTGAGGTCGGCGCCAGGGATGGGCAGATCCTTTACCTGACCGAGTACATGCATCCGCGTATGGAGGAGGTGTGTGGCACTCTGCCGAGACGCCTTGGCGAGTGGATCGAGGCGCGGCCGGATTTGTTCAAGCGCCTCGACAGGCTCGTCAATCGCGGGCGGCGCGTGCGCACCGGCACACTGTTCTGGTTCGGCGGGCTTTACCTCGTTTCGGGCCTACGCCGCTGGCGCCGCGGAACTCTGCGGCACCATTGCGAAGGCGCGCGTCGCGAGGCTTGGCTCGCGACGGCGACAAGCCTTTTGCTGACGAACTACAGCCTCGCGGTCGAGGTGCTCGAATGCCGGCGGCTGGTCAAGGGCTATTCAGACACGCATGCCCGCGGACGGTCGAAATTCGACCGGGTGCTGTCAGCCTTGCCGCTACTTTCCGAGCGCGAAGATGGGGCAGCCTGGTTGAAGCGTCTGCGACAGGCCGCGCTCCTCGATGAGGACGGTGTTGCGCTTGACGGGGCTTTGAAAACGGTCGCGACGCTCTGACGCGATGCTTTCATCAGGGAGGATGTCATGAGCGTTGAGGCCAGCTCGGCCATCGAGGCCCAAACCGAAGTTTCACCGCGCACCAGCTACTTGGTGGTCGCGCTATGCTGGTTCGGCATCTTCGCCGAAGGCTATGATGTCGGCGTGCTCGGTGCGATCCTGCCGGCCTTGGCGACGGACGGCGCCTGGAACCTGACGCCGATCCAGCTCGGCGCCCTCGGCAGTTATACGCTGATCGGCATGCTCATCGGCGGACTTGCCGCAGGGACCATCAGTGAGCTCTACGGCCGCAAGCCGATGTTCGTCGCATGCCTCGGCCTGTTCTCGGCCTGCATGGTGATCGGCTGGTGGGCACCGACCGCGACCTGGTTCGGCATTAGCCGCTTCATCGCCGGCCTCGGTCTTGGCGGCATCATTCCGATCGCAGCGGCGCTGACGACGGAGTATTCGCCGTCGCGCAGGAAGAGCTTCAACTACGGCCTGATGTACTCGGGCTACTCGCTCGGCATCCTCGCCGCCGCCCTCGTCGGCCGGGCGCTCCTTCCCGAGCACGGCTGGCGCCCGGTGGTGCTGATCGGCGCCGGCCCGCTCATCGTTCTACCGCTTGTCGTGTGGCTCTTGCCGGAGTCGCTCGAATTCCTGATTTCCCGCGGCGAGAAGCGTAAAGCAGCCGAGCTCGCGAACCGGGTCGGCCTGCGCCTTCCAGCACCCCCCGCCAAGGCCGAGGCGCCGAGCTGGGCCAGCGTGCTCGGCGAGATCTTCGCCGCGCGCAACACGTTTGCGACGGCCTGCTTCTGGATCGCCCTTTTCATGGGGCTGCTGCTCGTCTACGGCATTGCGTAATGGCTGCCACAGATTATGCGGCGCAGCGGCTATGACCTCGGCGACAGCCTCATGTTTCTTGCGGTGTTCAGCTTCACCTCGGCGGTCGGCGGCATTGTGCTCGGGCTCTGGGCCGACCGGTTCGGCCCACGCCGGACGGTGACCCTCTCTTATCTTGCTGGTGCGCTCGGGATCGCGGCGCTGGCCTTCAAAGGCCCTCTCGGCTTCAACTACGCGGCGGTTGCCGTTGCGGGCTTCGGCACCGTATCGGCTTCTCTCGTCCTCACCGCCTATCTCGCGAACTACCTAAAGCCGATCGTGCGCGCGGCGGGCGTCGGCTGGGCGCTCAGCTTCTCGCGCCTCGGCGCGATGTGCGGGCCGCTCATCGGCGGCTATATCGCCAGTCTTGCGGTGGGCTCGGAGTGGAACTTCTACATCTTCGCCGCGGTCGCGGGCATCGCTGCGCTCGCGACCGCGCTGATCCCGCCGAAGCCGTCAGCTTGATATGGAGGCTCGCTCGCCAAGACGGAGCGGTGGGCCAGAGGAGAGGCATATGAGCACGGAGAAGCGGCTGATGCGTGTCGCCGAGATGCTACTGAGCGGGGCGATCGAGGTCGTCGACCTTTCCGCACCGCTCGGGCCGCAAACCCCGATCTTGACGCTGCCGCCGGAGCTCGCGGTCGACACGCCCAAGATCGAGATTCACACCATCTCGGAGTACGACAAGAACGGGCCGTTCTGGGCCTGGAACTGGCTTAAGCTCGGCGAGCATTCCGGGACGCATTTTGATGCGCCGCACCACTGGATCACGGGTAAGGATTTTGCCGACGGCTATACCGACACCATTCCGGTCAAGAACTTCGTCGCGCCGGCCAACGTAATCGATTGCTCGGCCGAGGCAACCGCGAATGCCGACTTCCTGCTCACGGCCGACGGCGTGAAGACCTGGGAGGCGAAACACGGGCCGATCGGCCGCGGCGAATGGGTGCTGATGCGCACCGACTGGGACAGGCGCAACGGCTCGGTGGAGGCGTTCCTCAACACCGATGCGAGCGGGCCGCACTCGCCGGGTCCGACGGTCGATTGCATCGAATACATCTTGAGCCGCGAGGCGATCGGCTGGGGCACGCAGTGCATTGGCACCGATGCGGGCGCTGCCAGCGGCATGAACCCGCCCTTCCCGGCACACAACCTGATGCACAAGGCCAACCGGTACGGCCTCGCGAGCCTATGCAATCTCGACCGGCTTCCGCCCAAGGGCGTGATCCTGATTGCGGCACCGCTGAAGATCGTGCGCGGAACCGGTAGCCCGGTGCGAGCACTAGCCCTGGTACCAAGGAGCTGAAGGCGGCGGATGCATCACCCCGAGATCAGCACGAACGCCAACCTTGTCGACGAGGATCGGACGGAAGGGCCGACACTCGGCGAGATCGGACTGCAGCATTTTGTCCCCTACCTCATGAACCGCATCATGGGGGCATATAACGGCTCCCTCCGCGACGATCTGGCGCGGCTCGGGCTGACGACGCCCAAGATGCGCACCCTGGCGGTGCTGTCGGTGACCGACGGCCTCGCGATCGGGCGCCTTGCTGTTTATGCCATTGCCGAGCAATCGACTTTAAGCCGCGCTGTCGATGCCCTCGAAGGCGAGGGCCTCGTGCGGCGCTCGCCCGATCCGGGCGACAGCCGAGCGACGCGCGTCTTCATCACCGAAAAAGGTCGCACCGTCTTCGACCGGATCTGGCCGACGATCCGCAGAGCCTATGAGAAGATGTTCGCAGGGATCGACGCGGCTGAGCGCGCTGCCTTCACCGCGACGCTGCAGAAGCTGCTCGTGAATGTGCGCAAGGAGGACTTCTGAGATCTATGGGGCAGGCAGCAGCGGAGCTGCACAGATTCCCGATCAGGCCGCGGCGGGTTTCCTTGCAAAGAAGAAGGACTGCTCGGCACGGGTGATCGGCTGGAAGGAGGCCATCGTCAACAGAACGAGCGCTTCCGACTGCGAAGGTCGATTGTCCGATGGGTGTCAAAACTAAGATTGGACTAACATTCGAGCTCAGCCTCAAGAGGAGACTTCATGTCGCGAGAAGGGGATGTGGTGTTGCAAGATAAGAGCGTAGTTATTGTGACAGGCGGCGGCAGCGGAATTGGGGCGGCTGTGGCGGAACGGCTGGCTGGAACCAGCAAGGTGGTGGTCTGTGACCTTCGCCAGTCTTCACTCGATACTGTGGCGGAGAAGACTGTAGCGGAAACGGTTGCGATTGACATCACCGATTATGCTGCAGCGCGAGCACTCGTCGCGGACGTGATCACTCGATACGGTCGACTTGATGGATTAGTGCTAAATGCCGGCATAGTCATCAGCGCGCCGGTGGCCGACATGGCGATTGATGACTGGCACCGCCAGATCGACGTCAACCTAACCGCGCCTTTCGTGATGGCGCAGGCTGCACTTCCGCATCTCGTCAAGAGCCGAGGGGCGATCGTCGCGGTAAGTTCGGTCGGCGCTGTCCAGACCGGTCCGGGACTTGGAGCATATGCGGCGGCGAAAGCAGGAATTAGCCAGTTGATGAAGTGTATCGCCTACGAGAACGCCCGCTTCGGGGTAAGGGCAAATGCTGTGGCACCTGGCTGGATCCGCACCGAGATGGGTGACGAGGAGATGAGGGCACTTCCGATTGGTAATGATCTGGACGCCGCCTATCGCAAGGTCAGCGAGCATGTGCCGCAGCGAAGGGCGGGAACAGCAATGGAGGTGGCGGAAGTCATAGCATTCCTGCTTTCGCCCGCTGCGGGCTTTGTCAATGGGGCGGAGTACGCGGTAGATGGCGGGTCGCTGATTGCGAATTCCGGGATGACTTATCTCGATCAGATGTAATACTTACGGCTGACCAAGGTCCGACCGAGACGCTACATCCTTCGCACGTGCGAACTCATCCGTCTTGGTCGCCCCCGACTTGCAGTAATGCCGTCGCGCCCGGAGGAGCACGACGGAGATGCTTTCTTGTCGCCTTGAATAACTGCTGTGCTGTTGTTCGCGCTGCCTCCTGATCGGCTGCGAGGCTCCGCCCTGAGCCCTAGCATCTCCTCTTGGGAGGCGACTCCACGGAGCGCTTTAAAGCGTTGAGCGCACCAATTCGGCATAGGGGCCATTGAGGGCGAGCAATTCGTCATGGGTGCCGCGCTCGACCACGCGCCCCTTGTCCATCACGATGATCTGGTCGGCGTGCCGAACCGTAGAGAGCCGGTGGGCGATGGTGATGGTCGTGCGATCCCTAGCCAGGGTTGCAAGCGCCCCCGACATGGCCCGCTCGGTGGCTGTGTCGAGCGCGCTGGTCGCTTCATCCAGCAATAACACCCGGGGATTGCGCAGGATTGTTCGGGCCAGAGCGAGGCGCTGCTTTTCGCCACCGGAAAAGCGGTAACCCCTCTCGCCCACCGCAGTGTTGTAGCCGTCCGGAAGCGCCGAGATCAGATCATGAAGCTGAGCGACCTTGGCTGCGACGATGACTTCATCATCCGTTGCATCAGGTTTGGCGAAGCGAAGATTGTCGGCAATACTCGCGTTGAAGAGGTACGGTTCCTGGGTAACGACGCCCAGCATATCCGTCAGGGATTGAAAGCTCAGATCACGGACATCGACACTGTCATAGCGGATTGAGCCTGCATCGATATCGTAAAGTCGCGCCAGCAGGTAGCCGAGCGTGGTCTTGCCAGATCCCGTGGCGCCGACGATCGCCACATGCGAGCCGGCGGGAATGTCGATCGAGACTCCGGCGATCGCTGGTGGCTGCGATTTGTCATAGGCGAAGCTGATGTCATCAAGCTGCACCGCACCACGGATTTTTCTTTGATCGAGCACGACGGGGCCGGACCGCTCGGTGATCTCCACCGGCCTATCGAGGTATTCGAAGATGCGCGCGAACAGAGCGCGCGTCGTCCGGATCTGAACACCGGATTGCAAAACCTCCTCTAGCGGCCACAAGATTTGCTCCTGAAGGGCGATCATCGCGACCAAGGTTCCGATGGTCACCGGAGCGCCCTGGCCCATTAGCCAGCCGCCAAGCAACAAGGTCAGCGCCGGTAGTGCCTGGAGCACCAGATCGATCACTGACCATTCCCACTGCCCAGCCGTGTGAGAGCGCACTTCGAGCGCCGCGACACCTTCTGATGTGTGCGTGAAGCGGCGGGTCAGATGATGGGTGCGGCCCATCGTGCGCGCGAGAATAATGCCGGAGATCGACAGGGATTCCTGTACGGTCGAGGACATGTCCGCGATCCGCAACTGCTGTTCATAGGTGATCGCCTCGCGCACGCGCCCGACACGATGGCTGATCCAGATCGCCAGCGGCAGCACGAGGAAGGAGAACAGCGCCAGCCGCCACTCCAGGACCAGCATGGCGACCATGGTCATCACCACCGTGCTGACATTGCGCGTCAGGTCGCTGGCGGTGTGAGTGACGAGCGCCTGCAGCCCGCCGATGTCGCTGGCGATGCGGGACTGGACCTCGCCCGTTCGCGTCGCTGTGAAGAATCCAAGCGAGAGCGACTGCAGATGTGCGTAAACCCGCACCCGCAGGTCGTGCATGATTGCCTGGCCGACCTTGGATGTGACCAGCGCCTGCAGCACGGTGATCGCGGCGCCCAAGCATGCGAGCGCGATCAGGCCGCCCGCGAGACGCGCCAGCAGATCGAGGTCGCGGTGTGGCAACGCATCATCAATGATTGCCCGCAGCAGAAAGGGGGCGGCGATCCCCGCGATCGACGACACCAGGATGAGAATGAGCACGGCGAGCACGCGGCCAACATAGGGCTTGAACAGGCCGAGGACGCGGCGCGCCGAAACATGCGTCGCCGCCAGCTCGTCATAAGAGAAATCCTCGGCCTTGTCGGACGGGCTGGCCATCGGTCATCTCTGGCCCGACAGATGAGCCCGCCGGGTCTGCGCGCGAATAATGATGGCCGTCGCAAAGAGGATCGCCGTCGCAACGGCGATCACGACCACGAACGCTCGATCGAACGCAGCGCGTGCGAGGGTTCGCAGCTCGTCTGCGGTTGCACCTTGCAGCCGTTCGGCCACGATCAGTGCCTGATCGAGCCCGTCATAGGCGATCTCGGCCGCCGGGAGCGAGCCCGGCAAAATGAGCGAGGCGGAGTAGACGGCGGACATAAGGCTGCCGAGAATGGTGATGCCGAGCATCCCGCCAAACTCATAGGAGACTTCCTCGACCGAGGCTGCCATGCCCGCGCGGTCGGGCGGAGCGGACAGCATAATTACGCTTGAGGCCGCTGTCATTGCGGCTCCCAAGCCGATGCCCAGCCCAGCCAGGCACGCAATCTGATAGATCTCCGTCGCATCGTGCAGAGCGAGATATCCAGCGAGCCCGACAGCAGCCACCAGCACGGCGCGCCACAGAATGTCTGCGCTGCCCCACCGCGGCAGGAGGAGGCCTGTAATGGGACTACCAATGAATGCGCCTACTGGAATGGGCAGGATGAACAGACCCGCCTGCAGTGGCGACAGCCCAAGAACGAGTTGCAGCCGTTGGCTGACCACGAGCTCGACCCCCATTATGGCAAGCGAGGCGAGCACTGCCGTTGCGACGCCTGCCGAGAAGCGGTCATCGCGAAACAAGGTGAAGTCAATCAACGGATGGGCGGAGCGGTTCTGCCGCCGCACGAATAGGGCTAGCGCCAGAAGGCCTATGAGGGCGGCGAGGGCGATGTTCCCATAGGAAGGGGCAGGTTTCGCGAGTTCCTTGACCGCGAAGACAATCCCGACGAGGCTTGTCAGGATCTGGATCGAGGCGATCAAATCCCAGGGGCGGTCACTTTGTCTCGCCATTGCCGGAATGACGAGCACTGCGAGGGCCAAGGCAGCGATCACGATGGGCACGTTGACCAGGAAGACCGAGCCCCACCAGAAATACTCCAGCAGCAAGCCACCGACGATCGGACCGAAGGCGGCGCCACCGGAGGCGACGGCCGCCCAAATCCCGATTGCCAGCGATCGCTCGCGCTCGTCGATGAAGATCAGGCGGATAATCGAGAGCGTCGCCGGCATCATCATAGCCGCGCCTACCGCCAGCAGCACCCGCGCCGCGATCAAAATGGACGGCGCCCATGCATAGGCGGCGAACACTGAGGCGAGGCCGAAGACGACCAGGCCGCCGGTAAAGAGCTTCTTATGGCCGAGCCTATCGCCCAGCGTTCCGAGCCCTGGCAACAAGCCCGCCATGACCAGCGGATAAGCGTTGACGATCCAAAGCTTCTCGGCCGCCGTCGCGCCAAGATCATGCGTCAGACGTGGCAGTGCTGTATAAAGCACCGTCATATCGACGACGATGAGGAACAATGCGCTGGATACGATGGCCAGGATCAGCCACCGGTTCACGGAAGTCATGACAATCACCGATATTTCTCTGAGCGGCGGCCGGGGAGGGCCCACTTGCTATGCCGTCAGGGTAAATTTAAATACGATCATATTGAAATTCAAGGGGAGAAAGATATGGGCCGCCCGCGAACGATTGACCGTGACGACGTGCTTGACGCTGCGGAGGCCGTCGTGAGCGAGGTTGGCGCTGCTGGCCTCACGGTCGACGCGGTCGCCAAGGCCGCCGGCATTACCAAGGGCGGGGTGCAATACTGCTTTGGAACCAAGCAGCAGCTGATTGATGCTATGTTCGAGCGCTGGGATGCTGAGTTCGATCAGGAGATCGTCAAGCTGGTCGGGAAGGATGCCGACGCGGTCAGTCACATCCGCGGCTATATCGAGGCGACCATGGCAGTCGATGAGGTTACCAACGCCCGGGCAGCCGTGCTGATGGCAGCGCTCATCCAGGCGCCCGAGCATCGTGAAAGGGCGCGGCAATGGTATCGGCAACATTTGAAGAATCTTGATATCTCGACGGCACGCGGGCGCCGCAGCCGCCTCGCCTTGTTCGCCTCGGAGGGCGTCTTCATGCTGCGATGCTTCGGTCTTATGGACGTCTCCGAAGCCGAATGGCGGTCGATCTTCACCGACATTCTCGCGCTTTCGTCCGGCCGCCTCTCGCTCAGCCGCTGACCCGCCAGCTCCGTTCGAGCGCTCAACCACGAGGACTTCCTTCCGCCATCGGCAAGATCGCGGGCGGCAATCAGCGCGCTCCTGCACCGTTCCGTCCGCGCAACGTCTCCCTCATTTTGAGAGCCCGCGAACCGCGCACACACACGGCTTACGCGGATTACCAGGGCATTACGCGCGCTGAGGCGACTTGAACGATCCTCGGCGCGCTCGCAGCATGGCATCGAATAGCCGAGCCTCTACAGCGCCGATATCGTCCGTCGCATACCGCCAGAACGATGAACCTCGGAGTTCGGCTGCGCTGCAGCTGCACTCCTTCTCTCCGGCGTGCGAGGCAGCTATCAGCCGATAGGTTAGGTCGCACACCAAGTGTAGCGGTTCGGCCGCACCCTCGACCAGGCGACGGAGGGCAGCGTCTCGTTGCGTATTGAGATGGGCAGACGCAAAAACCGAGCAGGATTTCCCGCAATGCACCCGGTGGCTCAAGTTCACCGCGCTCAACGTGACTGATGGTGGGCTGCGTCAACCCGAGCAAATCAGCTGCATGTGGCTGCTTCATGCCCCGCGCTTGCCGAACGAGGAGGAGATTAGTCCGAGCGATCGCGAATGTCGTTGAATGGCGGTCAGCACAACCAGCTATGGGGCCGCGTTCGTGCAGTGCAATCGTGTTCTGAGGGACGCACCAAAACGCGGACCACCCTACAATCCCCACGGCTGGATCGCTGCCTGACAAAAGATTGCTTCTAGAACGACGAGTACGGCGCGCCGCTTAAGAGAGCCGGGTTTGCCGCAGAAATACGACTCGCCATGTTGGTGAATGGAGCGGCTGGCTACCGTTGACGTGCGTCAGTTTGCGGTAATGAACCGACGCGAGCTTCCGCTGCGACGTCACGAAACCGTCTGTGGGAGCGAAGACCGCATTCGAGATCGGCATCGTGCTCGCATCGGCAACGATCATCACCAGGATGGTGCTGCTGCCGGGGGGGAGCTGCGCTGCGAGCGGCCCCAGCTTCACGGCACTAGGGTTGTTTGCACCACACGCGGTGAATTGGTTTTGAGGTCAGTAAGGTCAACGGAGCTTGCATGAAGAAAGTTGTCATTCTTGTCGCGGTCTCGGCCGCGCTCGGCGCCTGCACCCCGCGCGAGGAAAGGGCGACCGGAGGCGCTCTGCTTGGCGCCGGTGCGGGCGCTCTCCTCGGCGGACTTGCGACCGGCCAGGCCGGCGGTGCGCTCGCAGGCGCTGCGATCGGAGGCGCGGGCGGCGCGATCATCGGCAGCGCGACGGCGCCCAGCTCGATCTGCGTCGGTCGCGACGATTGGGGCCGCCGCTACCACTACGAATGCTGAGCGCCATTACCTCCACCTTCGCTCGGGCCGGTTTCAGGGTCGTTGTCCGGGACATGCCAGCGCGCCCGATCATGCGTCACAACCTCAAAGCGATCAGGGTCTTGACGAGGCGATGAACGATACGGCCAAAGACCGGAAGAGACCTGGTATTGCCGGTCGAAGGCTTGGCTAGTGATTGCAATTCACGCTGGAGGCTTTCTTCTCACGGTTTTCGGTATGGGCTCCAGCGCCAGCTGGGGCCGGCCGCGCTTTGCTCCGGGGGGCGTCTTTTCTTCGAAGATGCGGACGCAGCCGGCCCGCGCCAAGGGGGCCCCGCTGTAGGGCGAGGTTCTGGTCGCTTGCCGAGCCGCGGGCATGGCCGATGAGCCAGCTCCTGGACGTCAAGAAGCTTATTGGTCATTCCAGTCGAAGCGGAGATTTTCGCGGAAAGCGAACCGTTCGACGTGCCGTACGACGACGTCTCTGAGACCTAACAGCTTGGTCGCGTCGTCAGCGACGAGGTCGATTGAAAGCGCCTCGGCGTTCGCACCGAGGCGCGTTTCCCCAAGGGGAAGCGCGATCCGTCCGGCATCGGGGTCGAACTCGGTGGGAAAGCGGTGAGCCCAGTGCTTGCACAGCTGCTGTAGATACCGGCTTGCATGTGCTGTGCCGACGACGGCGCGTGTTCTCGGCATGAGACGGTCTCCATTACGCTCGGTCAGAAATCGACCTGGGCCGAGACCACGAAGGTGCGGGGCGCTCCGGCGGCCAGCCAGCCGCGTGCGGAGGAGGCCCAATAGGCCTTGTCGAACAGGTTCTCAATATTGGCCCTGAGCACCACGGGCTTGCCCAGGGGGCCGGTGAAGGCGTAGCGCAGGCCGAGGTCGAAGCGCGTCCAGTCGGGCACCTTCTGGGTGTTCGCCTGATCGTAGAAGGTGGCGCCGGTATAGACCATGCGGCCGGTGAGCGTCAGGCCGCGGGCGAGCCAGGGCATATCGTACTCGCCGTAGAGATTGATCGCCGTCTTCGCTACGCCGGGCACCGTATTGCCGTTGAAGCGGCCGCCCAGCGTCTTGTCCAGCTCCGCGTCGAGGAAGGTGACGCCGCCGAGCAGCCTGACACCCTCGATCGGTTCACCGAAGATGGTGAACTCGACGCCACGATTGACCTGGAGGCCGCTGACGGAAAAGCGGTTCGTCGTCGGATCGGTGAAGGCGTTCGGCTGCCGGATCTCGAACAGCGAGGCCGTCATCGCGAAAGCGCCGAAATCGTATTTTGCGCCGATTTCCATCTGCTTGCTGACGACGGGGGCGAAGATTTCGCCGGAATTGATCGCGGTCGCCGGCGCCGTCGGCCCGACCTCCAGAGCCTCGACATAGTTGCCGTAGATCGAAAGCTTGTCGATCGGGCGCACCACGACACCGACCGCCGGGCTGAACCGGCCGTCGTCATAGCGGGAGGTGACCGTTCCCTGGCTCGGGAGCGGACGCGTGTCGTAGCCCTTCTGAACAATGCTCTGGTAGCGGCCACCGAGCGTCAGCTGGACACGATCGCCGGCGATGGAGAGGGTATCGCTGACCGCGATGCTGCGGGTGTCGAGATCGGTAAACAGCGGCCGCCCCCCGGAGCGGGGGAAGCGGATCGTCGCCACCGAGTTCTGCGGCAGGTGGACGGGGTTGTAGATATTGGTCGTGAAGCTCGGCAGCGCGATCGCGTTGAACCCGCCCCGGTAGTTCTCGTTCATCGCCGCGGTGGCGGCGATGGTGAGCTCATGGCCGATGAAGCCAGTCCGGAACCGCGAGCGGACCCCGACCTCACCGGTATAGCCTTGGATCTCCTGCGGCTGGATCGCCAGCGTGTTCGTCGCCTGGCCGGTCGGGCTCGTGATCCGGTAGGACGAGGTCAGGAAGTCCTCGTTGTACCGGCTGGCGCCACCAGCGGCGTAGATCGTCGTATCGGGCAGGATGTCGTACTCGACGCGTCCCGCGGCCATGTTGTGTCGGCTATCGATGTATTCCAGCGGGCTCGCCGTATTGATGCGGCCGTTCGGTGTCCGCGGAATGGCGATGTTGGGCGCTACCGCATTGAACAGCGATGTCGGCGCGGTGATGTTCTGGGTCGAATGGCTGAGGTCGATCGAGGCGCGGAAGCGGTCGGTCCGGTAATCCAGGCCGAGCGCGGCGACGCCGACCTCGATCTCGTTCTTGTCGAGCGCCGTGTCGCCCTGGCGATAGGAGCCGTTGAAGCGGATGCCCCACTCCTTGTTCGGCCCGAAGCGGCGGCCGAGATCGAGATGCGTCCACAGCTGCGAATCGCTGAGATAGGTGGTCGTGACGCGCGTCAGGGGCTCGTTGCCGGCCCGCTTGGGGATCAGGTTGATCGTACCGCCAATCCGACCCGTCCCGCCGTTGAGGAGTGCGGTCGGACCCTTCAAGATCTCGACGCGCTCGATGCCCTCGATGAAGCTGCGCCGCGGGTTGGCGATGTAGAACAGGCCGTCGAACGCGGTGTCGAGATTGACGACCGAAAAGCCGCGGATGAAGTAGGAATCGCGCTCGCTGAAGGCGGGGGCGTCGTTGCGCACCGACGGATCGTTCTGCACGACATCGGCGACCGATCGGGCCTGCTGATCCTCGATCAGCTTCGCCGTATAGCCTGTGATGTTGAAGGGCGTCGTGAGAAAGGACCGGTTTCCAAGGATGCCGAGCCGGGCTCCCGATCCGACCTGCCCGCCTGCATAAGGAGCCGGCGGCTGCCCGACCGTGCCGGTGGCCGGCGGCAGGCCGGCCGAGCGCGGCCCCTCGACCACCACCTCGTCGAGCGTCACCGTGCCGGACGGCGCCGGGCGGAGCTGGGCGTAGGCGTGACTGCCGGCCGGCTGCCTGCGGCGCGTCTCATCGCCCTCCGCCGCGGCCGGAACCATCGCAAGCAGCGACATTCCGACGAGTGCCGACCCGGCCAGACCGCTGCCCGCCAACCCAAACCCCCGCCCCGACATGATCTGCACCTTTCATCTGCCCGAAGGAGCACGCGTCCTGCGCGCTCCCGCTCCTTGTCCAACTGAGACTGCGAACGCGACCGATCTCCGCTCTTACGGAATGATTCAGTAACGATCGAGTCTATTGAATCACCTGAACAAGATTTAGGCAAATGATTTAAAGATCAAGTCCGAATATTTTAATTATAACTGTTCTAACGATAGACTTAGTATCAAGCGTCTCTTATCTCTTGGCAAGATTAACTGCTTCACAGTGACGCGGTTATACGAATTAATATTTCAATATGTTGAATGTGCGGAATCGTTTGTTGCCCGCGATCCGCTTCAGCCAACTCGGTCAGGGGATCAGCGATAATAGTGGACCGAGCGATAGCCGCGCACGGACACCACCTCCATCGCGATGCCATAGACCGCCTCCAGCACCGATGGTGTCACGATCACCTCCGGCGGTCCTTCGGCGATGACGCGCCCGTCGCGCATCGCGACGATGTGGTCGGCGTAGCAGGAGGCGAAATTGATGTCGTGCAAGACCGCGACGACCGTTCGGCCCCGCTCGTCGACGGCACGGCGGAGCAGCTTCATCATCCCGGCGGCGTGGCGCATGTCGAGATTGTTGAGCGGCTCGTCGAGCAGCAGGTGATCGGTGTCCTGGGCGAGGACCATCGCCACGAAGGCGCGCTGGCGCTGGCCGCCGGAGATCTCGTCGAGGAAGCGGTCGGCGAGCGGCGCGAGCTCGAGGAAGTCCAGCGCGTCCTCGATTTGCGCCCGGTCTTCGGCGGTCAGTCGCCCCCTGGAATGCGGATAGCGACCGAAGGCGACCAGATCGCGCACCGTGACGCGGGCCGTGACAGCGCTGTCCTGGCGCAGGATGGCGAGGCGGCGCGCCAGTACGTCGCCGGAGGTCGTAGCCACGTCGAGGCCGTCGACGAAGGCGCGCCCGGCGCTCGCCGGCATCAGGCGGCTCACCATGGCGAGGAAGGTCGACTTGCCCGCCCCGTTGGCGCCGATGATGGCGGTGAAGGCCTGCTCCGGTAGCTGCAGACTGACTGCGTCGACGACCGCCGCCTTGTCGTAGCGGCGTGTCAGTTCCTGCGTCTCGATCATGCTGAGCCTCGCCCCAATCTTATCGCCGCCCCGTTCGGACGAGCAGCGCGATCAATACGATGCCGCCGACGAACTCGATCACGACCGGCAGGACGGCGTCGAGTGCAAACAGGCGCTCCAGCGCGAGCTGGCCGCCGACGAGCGCGACCACCGCCAGAAGTGCCGCCGCCGGCAGCACATGGACGTGTCGGTAGCTCGGCAAGAGCATATAGGCCAGGTTGGCGACCAGAAGCCCGAGGAACGTCACCGGTCCAACGAGGGCGGTGGACACCGAAACCAGGATCGAGACCAGCACGATCACCAAGAATACGTTCCGGCGGTGATCGACGCCGAGTCCGATCGCCGCCTCGCGGCCGAGCAGCAGTACATCGAGGCGCGGCAGCAGCCGCGCGACCACCAGCAGCACCGCGCCGACAGCGAGGCAGGTGGGTAGGAGCAGATCGCTGCGCACGGCGTTGAAGTTCGCGAACAGGCGCTGCTGCAGGACCACGAATTCGGCCGGGTCGATCATGCGCCCCATGAAGCTCGCGAGGCTGCGGAAGATCGCCCCGAGCACCACGCCGACCAGCAGCATCAGGTGCAGGCTGCGTCGCCCGTCCGCGAGCAGCCAGCCATAGAGCAGCAGCGCGAAGACGATCATCGTTCCCGCCTCGACCGCGAAAGCCAGGCGCGGATCGCCGAAGCCGAGGCCACGCGCGCCCAGCAAGAAGACCGTGCCGGTCTGGATGAGGCCGTACAGCGCGTCGAACCCCATGATCGACGGCGTCAAGATCCGATTTCTCGCGATGGTCTGGAACAGCACCGCCGCCGTCGCGACAGCGACGCCGACGAGCACCATCGCTGCGAGTTTCGTGCCGCGGAAGGCGAGCACGAAATCCCAGCGGCCGCGCGCGCCGATCGTCAGGAACGCGGTCGCGATTGCCGCGGCGAGCAAAGCGAGGAGCCCCACGATCAGGGCTAGGCCGGGCCGGGCCGTCAGGCGCATGAGGGCGACATTAGCCAAGGCGGGCATCCCGGCGCAGCAGCAGGTAGAGGAACAGGCCCCCGCCGGCCACGCCCATCACGGTGCCGACGGGGATTTCGAACGGGTAGGGCACCAGGCGCCCCAGGAGGTCGCAGGCGAGCATCAGCCCGGCGCCGAGCCCTGCGACGAGCGGCAGCGAGCGGCGCAGGTTGTCGCCGACGATGAGGCTGACGATGTTGGGGGCAACCAGGCCGAGGAAGGGAATCGTGCCGACGGTGACGACGGTCGCGGCGGTGACCAGCGCGACGATGGTCAGCGCCAGGCCGACCACTCGGCGGTAGTCGAGGCCGAGACCGACGGCGCTGTCACGGCCGAGGCCGGCAATGGTGAAGCGATCGGCCGCGACATAGGCCACGATCGTGAGTGCCAGTGCGATCCAGAGCACTTCGTAGCGTCCGCGCAGCACGGTGGAGAAGTCGCCCGTGCTCCAGCTCGCCAGCATCTGCATGAGGTCGTAGCGGTAGGCGAGGAAGGTCGCGGCTGCCCAAATGATGCCGCCGAGGACGATGCCGACCAGCGGGACCGTGAGCGTCGAGCGCAACGGGATCGCCTTCAGCACACGCAGGAACAGGAGGGTCCCCACCAGCGCCGCGATCGCGGCGCACAGCATCTTGACCACGACCGGGGCATCGGGCGCGAGGATCGTCACGGCCAGCATGCCGAGGCTTGCCGACTGAGCCGTGCCGGCCGTCGAAGGCTCGACGAAGCGGTTCTGGGCGACGAGCTGCATCAGCACGCCGGCGACGGCCAGACCAGCTCCGGCCAGAAGCAATGCGAGCGTGCGCGGGATCCGGCTCGCCAACAGGATCTCGGTGGAGAGATCGCCGACCCCGACGAGCATGCTCGCAGTGGCGAGCGCGAGCAGCGCAGCGCCGGCTGCATTGACCGCTGCTGCGCTCGACATCGCTGACGGCTTGCCCGACCGCGATGCAGCGGTCGAATCAGCGGGCGACACCGACGGCCGCTCCGAACTGGTCCACCATCGACTGCAGGCCGGTTAGGCCGCCATTGACGAGGTAAAAGGCCGCCGCATCAAGGTAGACGACCTGATTCTTGCGCCAGGCCGTGGTCTCGCGCACCAATTCGTTGTCGAGCAGCTGCTTTGCGGGCTGGCCGCGCGTGTCGATGGCGGCGTCTCTGTCGAGAACGAACAGCCAGTCCGGGTTCACCTTTCGAATGAACTCGAAGGAGATGGGCTGGCCGTGCAGCCCGCCCTTGATTTCGCGAGCGGCGGGCCTGATGCCGAAGGTGTCGTGGATGACGCCGAAACGCGAGCCGGAGCCGAATGCGCTGACGCGTCCGCCGGTGGTGAGCACGATCAGGCCCGTCCCGGCCGCGGCGCCTCGGGCGCGCACCGCCTCGACCGCGGCGTCGAGCTTCGCGATCCGTTCCGCGGCCTCCGCCTCCTTGCCGAAGATGCGGGCGAGGGTCAGGGTGCGGTGCTTCGCAGAGCCGATGAGATCCGCCGCATCGACGGTCATGTCGATCGTCGGCGCGATCTTGGCGACCGTGTCGTATTTCGGGCCCGAGCGCATGCCGACAATGACGAGGTCGGGCGCGAGCGCGTTGACGGCCTCGTAGTCGGGTTCCCAGAGCGTCCCGGCCTTGGGGTATTTCGCGTCCTGGTACTTGGCGAGATAGTCGGGCTTGGGGCCGGTCGGGACGGCGGCGACCTGCACACCGAGCGTGTCCAGGACGTCGAGTGAGGCGAGGTCGAACACCACGACGGTCTTCGGGGCGCCCGGCAGGCCGGTCCGGCCCTTGGCGTGCTCGACCTCGATGGCCTGGGCGCGGGCTGCGCTCGGAAGCGAAGCGGCCAGCAGCGTGAGGGCAAGGGCCGCGGCGGCGAAGCGTCGGGTGACCGACGAAACAGGATGGCGAAACGGCGGCATTGCGGGGTTCCTACGAAGCATTGTCGGCGTCAGTCCGCATTGGCTCGCTTGCCTCGCATCGCGGCCTGGCGCCTCCAGATCAACCGGGCCGCACGCGCCATCAGGAGCGATGCAGCAGAGAGGGGTGGAGCCTCGCCATGCAATGGGCATCCGCGAATACGCCGTTCCGGAAGGTGGCGGCCTTGTGAGTTCCCTCGATCTCGAAGCCGAACTTCTCGTATAGCGCGATCGCCCTGGCATTGTCGGTGAAGACGGTCATTTCGATCCGCGTCACATTGAGCCAGTTGTCGGCAGTATCGATGATCGCCGCCAGAAGACGAGAGCCGATGCCTCTGCCGTTGAAGTCCTCATGAACGGCGATCCAGAATTCGGCCGCATGAGCGCGCCGCCCGACGTGCGGGCGCAAGGCAGCCGCGCCGACAACGCGGTTATCCAGCTCGGCCGAGAGGTTCAGGACACGGGGAGACGAGGGTTCGAGCCATTTCTTGACCGCCTCGAACGACTCGTAAGGAAGCGCGAGAGTACCTGAACGGAACGCAGGTTGCTTGTAAATTTCAAATATATCTGCTGCGTCGTCGCTGCTGGTTGCTCGTATTTTGATTTCTGCAGCGGAAGTCGATGCCGTCATTCAAGAAACTCCAGGAAATTTTCAATTTCCGCGCGCCGCCGATGAGAATGAATTTAATCTACCAATTATCGTGTTGAGAGTAAAATTTCTTATAAATTGGGTTATATTGTTATATATGATGTCGCGTATTTTATATTACAAGAATTGTAATAACTACAGATTCCAGTACCGAATGCAATTTAGCATCACATATGTGAGAGTGTCTACCTAAAAATACCGATTAACTGGAATTAAATATTTGGAATAAATCAAAACTAAGTGATCCATGATATTTTTTCTTTACAATGCTGTCGTGTCTCTCTTATGCAGCCTCATCGATCGTCATCCTTGTTCGGGAATGAAAGCCGGCCGATGAGCAGCCAAGAGCGGGAACGAGAGACGGCATCGTCCCAAGCGATCGCCGAAGCGGCCGCCTTTCAAAGCTTCGCCAATGGCTATCTGCGCGAGATCGATCCGGGCATCCGGGTCCATCATGCCCTGGCGGACGGGCCCGCCGCACCTTGCGTGGAATGGAGCCTGCCCAGCCAGCGTATGGCGATCCGTGCCGAGGTCGTCTCGCCCTCCTTGTGCGGCGCGCAGCGGTTCGGCCGGCTGTGGATCCGCCATCTCCATGAGCCGCGCTGGCGCTGTGTGCCGCCGATGCGGGCGGTCGGCGATCTTCTGAGCGAGGCCTATGCCCGTGTCGCGAGCGGTTCAGGCGAGACGGCCCGCGAACGAGAGCTGGAGCTGCTGGGGCGGGTGCTCGACTCCTATCGCGAGACGGCCCGCCAGCTCGACCTCGTTTCCTGCGGGCCGGACGAGGAGATGAGTTTCATCGGCGCCGAACGCTCGCTCGTCTTCGGCCACTGGCTGCACCCGACACCCAAAAGCCGCCAGGGCCTGACCCACTGGCAGGCGCGTGCCTACGCTCCCGAGGAAGGGGGCGAATTCCGGCTGGAGGTGTTCGCCGTCGCGGCCAGGCTGGTGCGCCATGACTCGGCCGGGCCGCGTCCGGCCCCGCAGATCGCGCTGGAGCTGCTGGGAGCTGACGCCGCCCGGTTGCCGCTTCGTGCGGGCGAGATCGCGATCCCGATGCACCCGCTCCAGGCCGAGGCCTTGACGCTGGAGCCACATGTCGCCGCCTGGACAGAGGCCGGCCTCGTTCGACGCATCGGCGCCTTCGGCTCCCCGTTCACGGCCACCTCATCGCTGCGCACCGTCTATTCCTCTGACAGCCCTTGGATGGCGAAGTTCTCGGTTCCCGTCACCCTCACCAATTCGCTGCGTGTGAACCGGCTCGCCGAGCTTCAGGCCGGCGTGGCCATGGCGCGGCTTCTGGCGCGCAGCGGCTTCGGCGCGCGTCACCCCACGTTCCGGATCATCCACGATCCCGCCTATCTGACGCTGCGCGCCGCGGGCCGTGAGGAAAGCGGGTTCGAGACGGTGTTTCGCGAGAACCCTTTCCGCGAGGGGGCCGAGCAGGGCATCGTGACAATCGCGGCGCTGACTGCCGAGCCGCGGCCAGGACGCATTTCGCGGCTCAGCACCCTTCTGCGCCGTGTCTGCCCAGGAGGAGCCACCGAATATTCACGCGCCGCACGGCGCTGGTTCGGACTTTATCTCGACTGCCTGTTGGAGCCGGTCGTCGCACTCTATGAAGAGCAAGGCATCGCGCTCGAGGCGCATCAGCAGAATACGCTTCTCGACGTTTCTGATGGCTGGCCGCGCCGAGGCTTCTACCGCGACAATCAGGGCTTCTACTTGTCCCGCGCCGCGCATGCCGAGCTGCTGCGCGAGGCGCCCGAAACTGCGACCATCGACTCCCTTTATTTCGAGGACGAGGAGATCCGGCGCCGGCTCGCCTACTATCTGGTGGTTAATCAGATTTTCTCCGTCATCGCCCGGATGGGGCACGACGGATTGATCGGCGAGGAGATTCTCCTCGACGAGCTGGCGCGCCGGCTGGAGGCGATGGCGCGCCGCATGGTGGGGGCGGGACGGGACTTCGCACGCTCGGTTCTGGAAGGGCCGGCTCTCTGCACGAAGGCCAATCTGCTCCTGCGCCTGCGGAATCTCGATGAGCTGGCCACAGGAGAGGAGGCGGGCCTCTACATCGACATGCCCAATCCGCTGAGCGCGCGGATCGCCGCACGCGGCGAGGCCCAGTGTGCGCTCGCCTCCTGAGAAGCCGCTCGCGACGAGCAAGGAGCCGCAGGAGCGTGCCCTGCGTCAACTCGTGGAGGCCGTTCTCTACGAAGGCCTCGCGCAGCTCCGTCCCGCATCCACCCCTCGCGTGCTGGAGTGGCGTCTCGGCGGGCGACATTACCGGGCGCGCGGGACGATCGGTCCCTTCGGTCGCCCGCGCCTCGAGCCAGCTTCGGTGCAGGTCGAGGGGGTAGGCGGCTCATGGCGCCCCGCCGATCTCGAAGCCCTGGTCGATGCCCTTCCCGCCGACGCCGAGAGCCGGCGCTGCCTGATGGCAGAGCTGTCCCAGACCATCGAGCTCTGCCGTTGGAACCGTGATAATCTCTCCCTCGCGGACCGCCGCAGCTTGCCGTTCGCAGCGCTCGATTCCGCCTTGGGGGAGGGACACCCCTATCATCCGTGCTTCAAGTCGCGCACCGGCTTCAGCCCTGAGGACCATGCGCGTTTCGGACCGGAATCCGCGCAGCCCTTCCGCCTCGAGTGGTTGGCCGTAAGGCGCAGTGAGAGTGCATTTTCGCTGTCCGGAACGGAAGCAGATTTCTGGCACCACGAACTCGGCGCGGAACGGGACGTTCTTGCGGATCGCCTGGCCGAAATGGGGCAGGGCTTCCAGACGCATGCTCTCCTGCCGGTCCATCCCTGGCAGATGCGCCATCTGGCCCAGGGAATATTGCAGCCGTGGTTCGCCGACGGACGCGCCGTCGCGCTCGGCGTCGCGGGGCCGCGCTATGTCGCTAGCCAGTCCCTGCGCACGCTCCACAATTTCGATCAACCGGGCGCCAGCAGCGTGAAACTGGCGCTGAGTGTGGTCAGCACGTCGAGCCTTCGCATCCTCGATCCGCATTTTGTGCTGACCGGCCCGGCCCTGTCAGGCTGGCTGGCGCGAATTGTCGCGAGTGATCCGCTGCTGCGAGGGCGCTACCGCATGGACGTCTTGGCCGAGCACGCGGCTGCCCTCGTCGATTGGGATGGGCCGCTCGCCGGGCACCTCGCCGCGATCTGGCGCGAAAGTCCGAAGCTGGCGCCCGGCGAGGCGGCCGTCCCCTTCAATGCCCTGACGGCGCTGGAGGCGGATCAGACAGCCTTCGTCGCGCCCTGGCTGTCCCGTTACGGACTCCATGCCTGGCTCGATCGCCTGGTCGAGGTCGCCGTGATGCCCGTCTGGCACCTGCTCGTCGCCCAGGGCGTGGCGCTGGAGGCCCATGGCCAGAACATGATCCTCGTCCATCGGGACGGTTGGCCCGAACGGATCATCCTGCGCGATTTCCACGAAAGCGCGGAATATGCGCCCGATTTCGTCCTGGAGCCGGACACTGCCCCGGATTTTGGCGCCATCGATCCCGCCCATGCTGGTCCGGTCGACGACCGCTTCCACGCGATGCGCTCGCCGGCCGTGTTGGCCGAACTGGTGACCGACGCGCTGTTCGTCTTCAATCTCGCCGAACTCACTCATCTTCTGTGCTGCCTGCACGCATTGGACGAGCCGGCCTTCTGGCAACGCTTGGGCCGGCGGCTGCTTCGCCATGCCATCGAGCACGGGCTGGAAGACCGGCTGGCCCTCATCGGCATCGACGCGCCTCGCCTGAAGGTCGAAGCTCTCCTGTCCCGCAAGCTCGGCCTGGGCGAGGAGGCATCCAGCCATCTCGTGCCGAACGCACTTCTTCCTTTCTCAGCCAATCCTCGAGAGGTTTCATGATCGAGATCGACGGGCGCACGATCGATGCGCCGGAGATGGAGGCGGCCATCGCTCGCATCGCGGCGCAGGCTCGCTTGAGTAGCGGCAGCGGCGAGCGCGTCGCCGCGCGCTTTCGGGACACGCAGACGAGCCTCGCCTTCATCCTCGCCGCGCGCCGGCTCGGTGTCACGCTCCTGCCGGTCCATCCGGCGCTTCCGGACGAGGGCGCGCGGCGGCTTGCCGAACGCGCTGGCTGCCACCGCCTGTTCCTCGACGCTCTGGAAGGCGAGGGCCTGGAGGGCGCGCCGCCGCCGACACTCGGCGAGGGCCGGCTCCTGCAGATGAGCTCCGGGACCACGGGCGAGCCCAAATGCATCGCCCGGCCTTGGAGCGCGGTGGAGCGCGAGATCGAGAGCTATGTGGGTGCTTTCACTGAGGCGGAAGGCATGACACCCGTCATCGCCTGCCCGATCACCCATTCCTATGGGCTGATCTGCGGCCTGTTCGTGGGTCTGCGGCGCGGACGTGCCCCCGTCATCGTGGACACGACCAATCCGCGGCACCTGCTGCGGCGCCTGCGCGAGATCGAGCGGCCGGTCCTCTACACCTCGCCGGCCATGTTGCACACGCTGGCCCGCCTCCTGCCGGAAGGCGAGCGCATCCATGCGGCCATGACGTCCGGTACGCTCCTGCCTGCACCCTGGTTCACGGCGATCCGCGGGCGGGTCGTCCATCTCTTCCAGCAATATGGCTGCTCGGAAGCCGGCTGCATTGCCATCAACCCCGACCTCACCCGCTCGGACGCGATGGGCTTCCCCTTGCCGCATCACCGCGTCAGGACGGGGACAAGTGCCGAGGGGCCAGCGGAGATCGTCGTGGAGGGAGAGAACGGTCCCGTCCACACGGCCGATCTCGGCTACATGGACGCCGAGGGCATGCTGATCTTCGTCTCGCGCATGGACGACACGATCAACGTGACCGGCCTGAACGTCTATCCGCGCGAAGTAGAGGACGTGGTCATGGCGATGCCCGGCATCACCGACGCTGTGGCGTTCGCCCGGCCTGATCCCTTCGCAGGGGAGCGGGTGACGCTCCTATTCAGCGCCGAGGCGCCGGTGCCGCCGCGCGCCTTGCAGGATTGGTGTCGCCGATGGCTGGCGGGGCATCAAGTACCCGGCGAGGCGGTGCAGGTGAGCGCGATACCCCGCCAGGCCAACGGCAAGATTTCGCGCCGCGAGGTGGCCGACCGCTACCGGAACGGCCGATTGGCGGAGGCCTTGGCATGAATTGTGACACCGTTATTGAGGCCATTGGCACCGTCCTGCGCGAGCAGATGCGCCACTCCCATCTCGACCGCTTCGGTCCGGATGCGCGGCTGAACGAGGATCTCTATCTCGACTCCGTCCAGCTTCTGCAACTCATCCTGGAGCTGGAGATGGCTCTCGATCTGTCGGTCTCGGAGGAGATGGTCAGCCGACAGGACATCGCCACCGTCGCCGATCTCGCCGCGCTGCTCGTGCCCGATGCGGAACGGGGGCAAGAGGCGCAGGAAACCCGAGTGCAGGCGGTCGCGTCCGAGGCACCCTCCGAAGGCGTCCATGGCGAGATGCCCTACGACCTCAAGATCCACTGCTTCGTCAGCTGCGTTTGCGACGGCCTGAAGAAGCGCGGCATAGACCATCGGCCGTTCTATGCCCTGGTCTGGGACGCCGAGTTCTCCATCACTGACGGCTCCCGGCTCGCCTACCACTCGGAGGTGATGGACCACGAAGCCTTCCGCTACTGGTTCGGCCGGCTCTACGGCGTGCCGCTCCATTCCTGGTACGACCATTCCCGCTCCAAGGAGGAGAACGTCGCATACCTCTTGAAACTCCTTGAAAACCAAGCGCCTGGCGAAAGCATCATGGTGATGTTGGATATGTTCCACCTGCCCGGGCGCGAGAACAAGTTCAACCAGAACCCCTTCCCGCATTATCTGATGCTAGAGTTGACCGACGATCCGGCGCTCTGGCAGGTACGCGATCCGGATTTCCGCTGGGAAGGCCCCATCGCGCGCGACAAGCTGCTCAACGCCATTCGCCAGCCCACGGTCGCCGGCGGTTACCGCTTCGATCCCTCGCTCGCCCAGCCGCCCCGGGCCGAGGATCTCGCTGCGTTCTTCGAGGCCTGCCTGCGCCTTGACGCCAATCCCCTGATTGATGCGACGCGCGCCATCGTCTCGGCCCATGCCGAGGGTCGCAACAGCCTTCGGCTGGACGATGTCGGCGAGGCGCTGCGCGAGCTGCCGGTCGTCACCATCCGCAAATGGGCCTACGAGCACGGATTTGCCTTCTTCTGGCGCGCGCTGCGCTGGCCGGACAACCAATTCCAGGCGGTCTGCGACGAGATCGAAGTGCTGGTGAACGGCCTGACGGCCGTGCACTACTCTGTCCTGAAGCTCGCCAAGACCGGGGATAGGACGCTGATCCCGCCGGTGTTGGAGAAGCTCGACGAACTCGACGCGGTGGAGTTCTCGATCAAGCGACAGCTCGCAGCTGCCAAAGACGCTTGGCGAACCGCCAGCCCAGATCTTGCCCACCCAGAACCGGTGCGCGGAGCGCTCCTGGCATGAAGGTCTCGCTCTGCACGATCAGCTTCCGGCATCATCTCCTGTCGATCCGTGCGATCGCCCGTATCGCGCAAAGCCACGGCTTCGACGGCATTGAGCTCTGGGGCATCCATGCGCGCAATCTCGGCCCTGGCGATCACGCCGAATGGCTCGCGGCCTATGGTCTGCGTGTGCCCATGCTCAGCGACTACTTGCCGCTAGATGCTCCATCCGAACGAATGACCGAACGCATGGCTGAGCTTTGCCGGCTGGCGCAGAACTGGCACGCGCCGAGGCTGCGCACCTTCGCGGGAACAAGAGGCAGCGCCGCGACCTCGGCCGACGAGCGCATGCATATCGCCAGCCGCTTGCGGATGGCGGCAGTCTACCTTGCCGACCACGGCCTGCGGCTTCTGGTGGAGACGCATCCCGGTACCCTCGCCGACACCACCGACTCGCTCCTGCGCCTCCTCGATGAGGTTGATCACCCAGCCTTGAGGATCAATTTCGACACGCTCCATGTCTGGGAAGGTGGCGATAATCCGCTCGTGGCGCATGCCCGCCTCAAGAGGCATATCGACTACTATCATCTCAAGAACGTGCGGAGCCAATCCGATCTTCCCGTCTTCGAGCCGTCCAACGTCTATGCCCCGGCCGGACAGCGCGAAGGCATGACAGGCCTGTTCGAGGGCGTGTTGGACTATGAATCATTCCTGAAGACGCTGGACTCAAACGCCGAGGTGTCGCTCGAATGGTTTGGGGATTCGTGCTTCTCGATTCTGCCGACCGACCTTTGGAAGCTTCGGACCATCTCCACCAAACGCCGCAATCAAGGGATGATTGAACTCGGCGCCGCGGAGTAATCGGACGACCACAAGATGTGCCAGGGCGGTGGCGGTCGCTTAGCATACATCCGTGCCGTGAAAACAAGGAGCTGCCCGCGACCCGAAGGCCGCGCCGTCGTCGGCACCTTCATGTGAGTCGCCGGCGCCGCAAGCGCTGGCCGCATAAGTTCGAGATCGAGTTCACGGTCAATTTTGGCAGAACCGTGCTGACCATCGGAGAAACGGCGCCTTCCGCCGACGCACCCCCTGGCCCGCCCCCAGATTGCCACAGAATTGCGTTTCGCAATGTTGGCGAATGGAGTGACTGGCGATCATTGACGTGCGTCAGTTTGCGGTAATGAACCGACGCGAGCGTCTCTCGCGATGGGATTCAGATTGTATCCCAAGATCTCAGCTGTAACGCACCTCTCACAACGACGGCAGCGTGCACTGGTTTCGATGACTTTCGTCACCTTATTTCGAGGGCTCTCTGGATGGTAAATAGCGCCCAGCTTACACTTACCTATAGCCTGTCGGCTATCTTCACGGCCTGGTTCCTCCTGTCCGATGTCTCAGCGACATGGGCCACGCCGAAGACCGATCCTTTTGGAACTTGGCTGACGCAGGACGGTGAGGCGAAGGTGCATCTAAGCCGATGCGGAACTCGTCTCTGCGGCGCGGTAGTGTGGCTGAAACAGCCGATTGACAGTGCAACAGGGCGACTTCGCGCTGACGTTAAAAATCCAGATTCGTCGCTGAAGGAACGATCCGTCGTGGGGCTTCAATTTCTCATTGATATGCGGCCTTCAGCGCTGAACGCTTGGTCTGGCCGAATCTACAATGCGGATGATGGCAAGAGTTATACCGGCACGATCACGCAACTTGACGCCACACGATTGGAAGTGCGCGGATGTGCGGGTCTCTTGTGCGAGACCCAGATATGGACTCAGACTACGCGGTAGGCGATCGTTGAGAGTTAATAACTCCGGGCTCGGTAAAGACGCGCCCAGGCGGCGCGTTTAGCAGGTTCCCGAGCCTTACGAGTTGGGATTTGCACGAAAACGAGGGATTAGTGCACCTCGACTAGATGGCCAAAAATGCGTCGGCCGCGCAATCGACAAATGCTCGCAGCTTGGGCGAAAGATGTCGGCTCGTCGGCCGCATTGGGCTGATCTATATGCGCCGAGCACGCTGATGAGCGAGCTGCGCTCCAACTGCTGCCTGACGGTGATATCGGGATTTGCATACGGAGCGTATGCAAATTGTATTAAGATGCGTGGCGTATATAAATCGGCATTCGCTACGTACGTGAATGAGGACGCCAGTGGCCCGTCGAGCCCGGAGCGAGATGGTCGAGGAAACGCGAGGCAAGCTGATCGAGGCGGCCCGCCGCGCTTTTGGCGAGCAGGGCTATGCAGACGCCAACATGGACGAATTCACGGCCTCGGCCGCCCTCACCCGCGGCGCCCTTTATCATCACTTCGGTGGCAAGAAGGGACTACTGCTCGCGGTCGTGGAAGAGATCGACACCGAAATTGACCAACGACTGAACGCGGCCTCGGACAACGCGCCGAGCCTATGGAAAGGGTTCGTCCGCCGCAGCCATCTTTATCTAGAGATGGCGCTTGAGCCGGAGATTCAGCGCATCGTGCTACGAGATGCGCCGTCTGTTCTGGGGACGTCCTATACGCAGGCGAGCCGGCGTCAGTGTCTGATCTCTTTGTCAGCCATTCTCGCGAAGCTGATTGAGGCAGACACGATCAAGCCCGGCGATCCAGACACGCTTGCGCGATTGATCAACGGCGCGCTGGCCGATGCCGCGCTGTGGATCGCAGACGGAGAGGCCCCACAAGAGCGTTTGGTCAGTGCCGCCCAGAATCTCGATCTCCTGCTCTCCGGTCTGACATTGAAGATCGACACGAACAGCGTCGTCGCGACTTCGATCGCTGATTGAGCCGTCTTCACCGTCCAGGTTTGCAGGGTGACCCATACGCTGCCATAGGCGATGCTCCACAAGATTCGCACAATCGCACCGCTGACTGTCGTGCCACCAAGCACCGAAAACCCGAGAATGGTCACGGCGAGGGCGATGCTGATCCCGATCAAAGTCAAGCCCATTTGACGGGAAGCGGCTACGCTTACAAGGGAGTTCCCAGTGATCTTCGCGCTATGTGTGGACGGCTCTCCGCTGGCAAGGGCTTGCGTGAGGAGGTATGCCGACCAGAACGTCAGCCGTGCCGTCGTTTCAGAGCCAGCGAAGAACATCGCGCCGCCCGGATCTCGAAGCTCGGCATTCGACAGCGCTTCCCCCGCGTCTTTGTCTACGATGTTCAACAGGAGATCGAGGATGTCTCCCCGCTGGGGATAGGCAGACGGCAGCCAAGCTTTTGCAACGGACGGCGTCTATCGCTCTAAGAGCGAGCCACCGACGCGCGAGCTCAAGGCTGTCGCTGGCTTGGAGCAATGGCTCTCATAGCCCCTGTGTCGCGTCACCATGGGCCAGGGCTGAGGCAGAGACTGCGCTTCGCGGCGTAATTTTAGCGTAATGCTTGGCTGGGTATCTGCGCGTGCCGATATCCGAATACGATTAGCGCCGCCGTGATTTGCTGGAAAACTCGGCATCAAATTCCTCTAACCTCAGCACTTGGAGTGATCGCATGAAATCATGGGCCAACATCTATGCGGCGGGGGCACTCCTGCTAATCTGTGCTATTGACGACGCCTCGGCCAGCGGGCTGCCGGGATACTCTGGCGTCAATCTCAATCTCCGTTCTGGGCCAAGCACTCGCTTCCCCATAGGCGGTGTGCTGGGCGCCGGTTCAGAACTGACGATTCACGGATGCGTTGCGGGCTACAGATGGTGCGATGTCAGCGCGCCCGGTGTTCGCGGCTGGGCATCGGGTGGGCACATCCAGTTCACTCACCAAGCACGTCGCGTTTATGTGCCTGCCTATGCCGCGCAAGTGGACATACCGATCATTGCCTTCCAAGCTGCAAGCTACTGGAGTGACCACTATCGTGAATACAGCTTCTATCGCGACCTAGATTATTGGAACAACTATCATTGGGAGAACGATGGCTCGCCGCCCGGTTGGCGCAGCAATTGGGACGACGACTATGCCGGGCACGAATATTGATGATCATTCTGCCACGCGTTCCGGGCCAATTCGCTGGTTTGGCCTGATGCTCATGTGAGTCCGATGGCCGGTTGGTGGTGTCAGCTGAGTGCCAGCGACAATTGCCCTCAGGTTCACAAGCGTCGCCCGGCCACAAATCCAGCCCAACAGGCTCCCGCTAGGGGGCTCCAGAGCAATGCTGGCAGCATCTGCTATTGCGGGCAGCGAATGCTGCTTGTCGTCGTGTCTGTTCTCGCGACCTGTACTGCTGCGACGGATCTTGGCGGCCGGGAACGAGCGTAATCATGCTGCAATCTGACCCGCCCATCTGGTGGTCGGTGATCACACCGCCTCAATCTCAACCTGGAAGAGCAGATCCATGTCAGTAAAGATCACCTGCCTCACTCTCGCACTTGTCAGCTCCATGACGGTTGCTGCATTTGCGCAGTCGTCGCCGCAGACAACAAACCCGGCAAACGGAGCGAAGACGGCTCCCCAGCAGTCGGTTCCATCAAGCAAACTCAACCTGAACACGGCCACCCAAGATGAACTGCGCAAGCTTCCGAGTCTTAACTCGGGCAACGCGGCTACGATCATCGAGGCGAGGAAGAAGTCCAGATTCAAGGATTGGAATGACTTCACGGGACGAAGACTTGTTCCACCCTTCACAGAAAAAGAGATCAAGAATCTGGTCACGTTCTAAGGTGAGCAGACACAGACTCTGAGAGCCTGCGCCGCGGCGGCAAGTGCTTCGGTGCAAGCTTTCCCCGAATTCACTGCAAGCCTGCGATCGCCTCTCGGGCCAAGCTTCATGGCGCTAGGACTGCCTGCAAGAGGTAACGATGGAGTTCTTCGTCCGCACGACGCCGGTGACGCTCGTCCCACGGCCGGAATGGGATGGCTGCTTCCCACAAATCGCCGAGAGCCACGCCTACTATTGCGCATGCGAGGCCGCGCAGCCTGAACATGTTCAACATCAAGCGATGACTGTGGCTGATGGCGAGAATCGAATCGTTGCGCTCGCACCGATGTTTCGCATGGACTATGAGCTCCACACGCCTTTTCAGGACGGTTGGCTTAGAACGCCGCTGGGCATTCTATCAGGAGTTCTGCCTGGGCTCCTCCGATTGCCAGTCATTGGGCTTGGCTCGCCCTTCGCGGAGCAGGCTCACCTCGGCTTCTCGCCGGATATCTGCCCGCAGCGGAAACACGAAGCCGCGGCACGGCTTCTCGATGGGCTCGAGCGCGAGGCGGAACAGCACGAAATCGGATTGATGGCCGTGAAAGACATTTGCGGCGGCGACCTTCCAGCCTTCCTTCCGCATTTTCACGAGCGTGGCTATGTCCGGCTGGCGAGCCTTCCAACCGCTGTCCTTCATCTGCCATTTCGCAGCACGGACGAGTATCTCGCATCCCTTTCATCCGCGACCCGGAAAGACGTGCGTCGCAAGCTCCGCACGGTGGACGCGGTCGAAATAGAAATGCGGACCGACATTGCTGAGGTGGCGGACGAAATCTATGCGCTTTATGAAGAGACTCGCGGCAACAGTGCAACCGACTACGGCGATTTCGAGAAGCTACCGCGGAACTATTTTACAACTGTTATCTCCGCGTTGTTTCCACGCGCAGTGTGCGTCCTTTATCGGGTCTCAGGCGTTCTGGCCGCGTTCAATTTGCTGTTCATAGAAAACGATCGCGTCATCGATAAATTCTGGGGAATGCGCTATCCTCTTGCTCAAGAGGCCAATCTATACTTTATCAGCTGGATACATAATGTCCGCTTTTGTATTGAAAGCGGAAAATCGCGACTGCAAACCGGCCAAGGGACATTCGCGAACAAGCTCCGCCTAGGGAGCACGCTAGAGCCTTTGCATATTTATTTTCGCCATCGTCGCAAGATCGTACATCATGCCTTCCGCGTTGCGGCATCTGTTATCGATTTTGAGCGCCTTGATCCAGACTTGGCTGCTCATCAAAGGCGCGTCGCCGCGAAGAAGGCAGATCTTACAGCAGAATCCTTCAATGCTGGTAAGTCTGGCTGATTGCAGTGGCACGATGCGATCAGCAGCTGAAACACACCTCTTGAGGCCGCGTTCAGTGACACGGCAACCGTTTTTACGCGCATGTTGTGAACCGAGCCGGTTTCGGCTGAGCGATACAAACAACAGAGCATCGTCCGGGTGGCTGCTAGTGTAGCGCACCGTCGAATGGTCGATCTTCAAGGCCAGGCGTCCGCAGAACGGCAAGTCTGGCTGCGCTGCGGGCAACCGCGGTATTGGCCGGTTGCACCACCACGCAAAAACTTCCCGAGATCTCCTATGACGATCCTATGGCCGCCGTACTTCAGCCGGCCTCGGCGACGCCGGTCAGGATTGTCAAGAGCGTGCGGCCCTTGCCTGCCACCCTAGATGCAGCGGGTCGAGGTAGCGCGCTCGACAACGGGGGCCGCTAGCCGACGGCGCGCGTCAACCAGGCCAATCGCAGCCGCCCAGCTTGTGAGAATGGCTTCATCAGTTCAACGCAGGTGTGTATCCCTTCACGCAGGGGGGCGCTGTCAGGTCTGCACCGCCGTCGGCAAATTATCGGCATCGCCCTTCAGCTGGCGAGCAACTCGTCGGCTGAACAACGACGAGCACGGTTCGCCGCTTAGGAGACCGGATTGCCACAGAAGCAAGCTTTGCAGCGTTGGCGAACGAAGTGGCTGGCGATCATTGACGTGCGTCAGTTTGCGGTAATGAACCGACGCGAGCTTCCGCTCCGACGTCACGAAATCGTATGTGGGGCGAAGACCATAAATGGCTAAGCAATCTTCCGGTCGGCAGGCGAAGATCGGCGGCTCATCGGGGCCCCAGCAAGGGGACGCGGATAAGCCGCTAGACAAGTTCATGCTGCCGCTGCAGCCAGCAGACACCGAACAATGGGCCGACATTTTCCATATCCAGATTGGGCCACTCGGCGTTCGGCTGTGGTTCGGCACGTCGCGCGGCGATGCAAGCGGCTTGACCGATATTCGCGCGGCAATGCTTCTCCCCGGTGAGGTTGGCCGGTTGTTTCTCGCCCATGCCCGCAAGTTGGCGGAAGTGAGGGAAATCGAGCTCAATGCCGAACAATCGCCGCCGTTGTTCAACTAGAACGTCCACGGCGGCGAAGATCGCATCATCATGACAGCGCGAGTTGTTTCTTCGACGCTTGGTTGGGTGATTGGCGTTGTGCTCGAGAAGACCGTCGCGTTCAAAACGGGGCCGGCGATCAGCCTTGCGCTCGGATGGCGGATGCACTGCGCCCACAACGCGTTGGCGCCGCATTGGATCAACCGGCGAGCGTGATTGCGATCCGCTTGCGCGAATGCGCTGCGCGGTTCGGCTGCCGGCCTAGTCATGAGGACATTCCAGGGAGATTTTTATGGGTGCCCACGAAAGCATGGAGCAGTCCGAACACGCGCAGCATGCGTCGAGTTCCAGCAAAAGGATCGCGCTTTTGATCGCGATTATCGCACTTTGTCTGGCGTTGTCGGAGACGCTTGGTAAGAGCGCACAGACAGAGGCGCTCAATCGAAACATCGAAGCATCGAACCTGTGGGCGTTCTTTCAGGCAAAAACCGTCCGTATGACCGCAGTGCGCACGGCGGCGGAAGGCTTGCAGACGCAACTCGAGAAGGAGACCGATGCCGCGTTCAGGGCCGCGGCTGGCAAGCGCGTCGATTTTTGGCAGAAGACCGCGCAGCGCTACGACGACGAACCGGAGACCAATGAAGGGCGCAGGCAACTGGTGACGCGTGCCAAGACGGCGGAAGAAAAGCGTGACCTCGCCTTCGCAAGGTACCATCATTTCGAGGTCGCGTCGGCCACGTTCCAGATCGGCATCGTGCTCGCATCGGCAACGATCATTACCGGGATCGCGTTGCTGTCGTGGGGGGCAGCCATGCTCGCTGCGATCGGCCTCAGCTTCACGGCGATAGGCCTGTTTGCGCCGCACGCGGTGCATTTGTTTTGAGGTCAATGCAAGAAGCCAGTCGCCCAGGATGGAGCGGTTGCCACGAAAAGGGCATGCGGCAAATTCGCGGTGCGCCGACCATCCCCAGACGCGGGGCAAGATCGAGCGCCGACACCAGACCTTCAAGAACCGCATCCTGCTCGAAAGTTACGATCTGCCGGTGATCTCGAACGGCAGACCGCGGTCTTCGTCGAGACGCTTGCAGCGTCAACTGCAGGCTGCATAACCTCCACTTCTGAGGCACCGAAACGGTCTCAATCACCTGACGACAGACAAGCTGCGGGAGAAGCCTGGAGCCGTTATGGGTCGCGTACGACAAACGGGATTGTTTGGCGCGACGATTGCCATGGTCGCGACCATCACGCTATCCAACATTCTGGTCCAGTTTCCGGTCAAGTTCCAGTTTGGCTTGGTCAATTTTGCAAGCCTGCTGACCTGGGGGGCGTTCACCTACCCACTTGCCTTTCTGGTTTCCGATCTAACCAATCGCCGTTTCGGCCCGGCCATTGCCCGTCTCGTGGCAAGTGCAGGCTTCGTCGTCGCGATTGCGCTTTCCGTCTACTTCTCAACGCCACGCATCGCCATCGCCTCGGGCCTGGCCTTCCTGACCGGCCAACTCCTTGATATCGAGCTGTTCTCACGGCTTCGAAACCGGGCATGGTTCGTGCCGCCCCTTGTCGCGTCCTTCTTTGGCTCGGCGCTCGACACACTCATCTTCTTTTCCCTCGCCTTTGCGCCGGCGTTCGCCGGTCTCGACGTGTGGCTGGGCGTCGCCGATGCATCGCATGTTCTTGCAACGCCGCCGCTTGAGATCGGGCCGAGCATTCCTGCCTGGGTGTTGCTGGCGGCAGGCGACTTCACAGTGAAGCTCACCTGCGCGGCGATCTTTCTTGCGCCATACCGGGTATTGATGGGGCCCACGATTGCACGAACGTGAGGCAAACTTCGGCCGTGCCGAAGCCTCTAATCCGTAAGCGATGCTCTGAGAGCA
This sequence comes from Alloboseaceae bacterium BT-24-1, assembly GCA_025846845.1. GTDB lineage: Bacteria > Pseudomonadota > Alphaproteobacteria > Rhizobiales > Beijerinckiaceae > Allobosea. Next base: position 97 of record JAOYTL010000022.1, on the reverse strand, counting down.
CCTTTCAGCCGGTGAGCTGGCGGTCGATGTTGGAAGCCTGAGGGCTTCGACACATGACGATTTCAGAGCATACGCTTAAAACCAGCGCGGATGAGCC
>JAOYTL010000021.1 GCA_025846845.1 Alloboseaceae bacterium BT-24-1 | reverse complement strand
GTGGATGACAAAGGCGGGCGGCAACCCTGCTCGGGCTCGGTCAATACGACCCAGAATGACAACGGTCAGCCGCCCGCCGGCCAGTCTCAATCACCGACCGCAAACAGACAAGAATGACGGCCTTTCCTCAGACAAAATAGTCCGGATAGCTCGCCTTCAGATTCACCAGGTCGGGCAGCAAGGTGCCGAGATGTTGGCGCATTGCCCCGACCGCAGCGGTCGCGTCGTGCCGCCTGATCTCGTCGACGATGGCGAGATGCTCGCGGATCACCATCGCCATCCGCCCCGGCACCGGCAGCGTCATGCGCCGGCAGCGATCGATCTGGCTTTTGGCGGCGTGGGCGAGCTTCCAGACGCCGGGATAGCCGGCCCCCTCGGCGAGCACTTCGTGGAAAGCCTCGTCGGCAAGATGGAAGCGCTCCTGGTCATTCGCCTCATGCGCCTCGTGCAGCGTGGCGATCGTCGCGTCGAGGCGGGCGATGTCGTCTGCGCTCGCCGTCCGTGCCAGCACCTCGACCGTGGCGCATTCCAGCGCCTGGCGGATGAAGACTGCCTCGGGGATGGCCCCGACCGGAATGCGCGCGACGAAAGTGCCGGCCTGCGGGAATATCTCGACCAGCCCCTCTTCCTTCAGCCGAATCAGCGCCTCGCGCACCGGCGTGCGGCTCATGCCGAAGCGCGCTGTGAGGTCCTTCTCGGACAGGGCCACGCCCGGCCTGAGCACCATGTCGAGAATCTCGCGCCGGAGCTCGTCCTGCACGACGGAAGCGGCCGTGGCGCGGCCTGCGGATGCCGCGGCGAGGCGCTGCGGCCTGCGCTCGCGGCGTGAGGCCCCAACCTCGCCTCCCCCTAGCGCTTCCGACATCGTCCTATCCCGGCCATGATCACTCCCTTATTGGACCACGATGCGCGCTCCGCAGCCAATAAGGGCGTAACACGGGGGAGCAGCGCATACTAGTATATTAGTATATTGACGCGCCACCGATGCCGGCCCTATGGTCCGGCCCGCCAGAGGAAACGCCAGCAATGCTGCTGCACGACGATCGTCTTTTGCCTGCCGAACCGGTGACCCGCGGAATCGCGCGGCGCCTCTATGCCGGCATTCGCGACCTGCCGATCATCTCGCCGCATGGCCATACCGATCCGCGCTGGTTTGCCGAGGACAGGCCCTTCCCCGATCCGGCGACGCTGTTCGTCAAGCCGGACCACTACATCTTCCGCATGCTCTATTCGCAGGGCATCCGGCTCGAACAGCTCGGCATCGCCCGCAAGGATGGTGATGAGGTCGAGAGCGATCCGCGCAAGATCTGGCAGATTTTCGCCAGCAACTGGCATTTGTTCCGGGGCACGCCGACCAGGCTCTGGTTCGAGCATGCGGCCTGGACGATCTTCGGCATCACCGAGCGCCTCTCGGCCGAGAGCGCCGACCGGATCTATGACCGCATCGCCGAGCAGCTGGAGCAGGACGCGATGCGTCCGCGCGCGCTGTTCGAGCGCTTCAGGATCGAGGCGATCGCCACCACCGAAGGCGCGCTCGATCCTCTGAAGTGGCACGACATGATCAGGGACTCGGGCTGGGGCGGCAAGGTCGTCACCGCCTATCGTCCCGACAGCGTGGTCGATCCCGAATTTGAGGGCTTCAAGGACAATCTCGAGCAGTTCGGCGAACTGACCGGCGAGGATGTCACAAGCTGGAACGGCTATCTCGAAGCCCATCGCAAGCGCCGCGCCTATTTCATCGAGCGTGGCGCGACCTCCTCCGACCACGGCCATGCCACGGCCCGCACCGCCAACCTGACCTCCGCCGAGTGCGAAAAGCTCTTCGCCAAGATCCTGAAGGGCAAGTTCTCGGCCGAGGACGCCGATATCTTCCGCGGCCAGATGCTCACCGAGATGGCGAAGATGAGCCTCGATGACGGGCTCGTCCTGCAGATCCACCCCGGCTCCTATCGCAACCACAACCCGCATCTGTTCGAGCAGTTCGGCCGCGACATGGGCTCCGACATCCCGCGCGGCATGGACTATGTCGCGGCGCTGAAGCCGCTGCTCGATGCGGTCGGCAACGAACCGAACCTCACCGTCATCGCCTTCACCCTCGACGAGACCAGCTATTCGCGCGAGCTCGCCCCGCTCGCCGGCCATTACCCGGCGCTGAAGCTCGGACCGGGCTGGTGGTTCCTCGATGCGCCCGAGGCGATGCTGCGCTTCCGCGAGCTCACCACGGAGACCGCCGGCTTCTACAATACGGTCGGCTTCAACGACGACACGCGCGCCTATCTCTCGATCCCGGCGCGCCATGACGTCGCCCGCCGGACGGACTGCCACTACCTCGCCAAGCTCGTCGCCGAGCACCGTCTCGACGAGGACGAGGCTGCCGAAGTCGCCCATGATCTCGCCTATCGCCTGGCCAAGGAGGCCTACCGGCTGTGACCAGCGCTGCAAAAGCTATCGACGAACGTCAGGCCGCCCATCCGCGTGATGTCCGCGGCTACGACACCGAGACGCTACGCCAGGATTTCCTGATCGAGCGCATCTTCGTGCCTGGCGAGGTCGCGCTGACCTATAGCCATTACGACCGTATGATCGTCGGCGGCGCGACGCCGGCGGCCAAGCCCCTGACGCTCGATCCGTTCCCGCCGACCGGTACACCCTTCTTCCTGGCACGCCGCGAGCTCGGCGTGATCAATCTCGGCGGCGCCGGCTCGGTCACGGTCGACGGCGAGCGCTTCGACTTGCCTTCGCTCGATGCGCTCTATGTCGGGCTAGGCGCCAAGGAGGTCTCCTTCGCCAGCGCAGATCCGGCGAACCCGGCCAAGTTCTATCTGACCAGCGCGCCGGCCCATCGCGAAGCCAAGCACCAGCTCATCCGCAAGGACGACGCCAACACCATCCATCTCGGCTCGGCCGAGACCTCGAACAAGCGCACCATCCGGCAATACATCATGCCGAACACGACCGGCACCAACCAGCTGGTGATGGGCATGACCGCGTTGGAGCCGGGCTCGGTGTGGAACTCCATGCCCTGCCACACCCATACGCGGCGGATGGAGGCCTATCTCTACTTCAACCTCGACCCGGCCCACCGCGTCTTCCATTTCATGGGCGAGCCGCAGCAGACTCGGCATTTGCTCGTCGCCAACGAGCAGGCGGTGATCGCGCCGAACTGGTCGATCCATTGCGGCTGCGGCACCTCGAACTATTCCTTCGTCTGGGCCATGGCCGGCGACAATGTCGAGTTCACCGACATGGACGCCGCCCCGGTGGATACGCTGCGCTGATGGCGACGGCCTCGCCCTTCTCGCTGGACGGTCGCACGGCGCTGGTGACCGGCGCCAATACCGGCATCGGCCAGGGCATCGCTTTGGCACTGGCCGAGGCTGGCGCCAAAGTCGTCGCAGCCGGGCGGTCGAGCATGGCCGAGACCGAACAGCTGATCGCTGAGGCAGGTGGGACCTGCTTCGCGCTTCAGGCCGATCTCCAGCAGAACGGCATCGCCCAGCGCGTCATCGAGCAGGCTTCGGAGCTCGTTGGCCCGCTCGACGTCCTCGTCAACAATGCCGGCATCATCCGCCGCGCCGACGCATTGGAGTTCGGCGAAGAGGATTGGGATGAAGTGATGAACCTCAACCTCAAAGCCAATTTCTTCCTGGCCCAGGCCTTCGCCAAGGCCGTGCTCGCAGCCGGCCGCACCGGGCGCATCGTCAACATCGCCTCGCTGCTGTCGTTCCAGGGCGGCATCCGCGTCGCCTCCTACACGGCGAGCAAAAGCGGGCTCGCCGGCCTGACGCGGCTGCTTGCGTGTGAGTGGGCGGCAAAGGGCATCAACGTCAACGCGATCGCGCCCGGCTATGTCGAGAGCAACAACACCGAGGCGCTACGCGCCGATCCCGACCGCAACGCCGCGATCCTCGCCCGCATCCCGGCAGGACGCTGGGGCAAGCCCTCGGATATCGGCGGCGCGGCCGTGTTCCTGGCGAGCGACGCCGCAGCCTACATCCACGGCGCGATCCTTCCCGTCGACGGAGGCTGGCTGGCGCGATGACGAATCGTCTCAACTCCTTCTTCCAGCATGACGCCGAGATCGCCTGGGAGCCGACCGAGCCCGGCGTCATGCGCAAGATCATGGCCTATGGGCCCGATCTGATGGTGGTGCGCGTCATCTTCGAGACGGGCGCGATCGGCAAGGCCCATCAGCATCCGCACCGCCAGGCTTCCTATGTCGAGAGCGGCGTCTTCGACGTCACCATCGATGGCAAGACCAGCCGGCTTTCCGCCGGCGATACCTTCTTCGTGCCCGAGAACCTCGTCCACGGCGTCGTCAACATCGAGGCCGGGCAGTTGATCGATTCCTTCACACCGATGCGGACGGAATTTTTGTGAGAGCTTGCCGTGCCGGCCGTGCCGGCGCGGCTCCCGTCAGGGGACAAGAACGACCGGAATAAGCCGGCGATCATTTTTGGGGAGAGGATCAAGACCATGTTCAATCGACGGAGTTTCTCTGCGCTAGCCGGCGTTGCCTTCGCCGCGCTGCTCGCGACCTCGGCTCAGGCGCAGAACGTCACCCTGCGCTCGACCGACATCCATCCGACCGACTATCCGACGGTCGAGGCCGTTCGCCACATGAGCAAGTTGCTCGATGAGCGCACGCAAGGGCGGATCAAGATCAACGTCTTCCACTCGGCCCAGCTCGGCCAGGAGAAGGACACGATCGACCAGACGCGCTTCGGCGTCATCGACATCAACCGCATCAACATGGCGCCGTTCAACAACCTGATCCCGGCGACCAATGTGCCGTCCCTGCCCTTCATCTTCCGCTCGGTCGACCATATGCGGAAGGTCATGGACGGCAAGATCGGCGATGACCTGCTCAAGGAGTTCGAGAAGCACGAGCTGATCGGCCTCGCCTTCTACGATTCCGGCTCACGCTCGTTCTATAATTCCAAGCGCGCCATCAACAGCCCGGCCGACATGAAGGGCATGAAGATCCGCGTGCAGCAGTCCGACATGTTCGTCGCGCTCGTCTCGGCGCTCGGCGCCAACGCCACGCCGATGCCGTTCGGCGAGGTCTATTCGGCCCTGCAGACCGGCGTCATCGATGGCGCCGAGAACAACTGGCCGTCCTATGAATCGACCCGGCATTTCGAGGTCTCGAAGTTCTATTCGGTGACCGAGCACTCGCTCTCGCCGGAGGTGCTGGTGATGTCGAAGAAGAGCTTCGACAAGTTCAACGCCGCCGACCAGGCGCTGATCAAGGCGGCGGCGAAGGAGTCCGTCGCCAAGATGCGCGAGCTCTGGGACGCCCGCGAGAAGGCCTCCGAAGCCAAGGTCAAGGCCGGCGGCGCCCAGGTCAACAATGTCGAGAAGCAGCCCTTCATCGATGCGATGAAACCGGTCTACGACAAGTTCGTCACCGACGCGAAGCTCAAGGACATGGTCGCCGCCATCCAGGCTGTGAAGTGAGCTGAACTGCGGGGCGGCCTCCGGGCCGCCACGCCCGATTCTGTCATCCCGGACAAGCCGCGAAGCGGCGCCGATCCGGGATCCATGCCTGAACCGTTCCGGCATGGATCCCGGGTCTTCGCTTCGCTCCGCCCGGGATGGCCCAAGAAATTTAGACAGCACCGGACATCCCATGCACGCCTTCACCGCGCTTTTGACGCGCCTCGGCGCCAAGCTCAGCCTCTTCGCCCTGTTCACCGCCGGCACCGGCCTCGTGCTGATGACGGTCATGGTCGCCTGGGGCGTGTTCGGCCGCTACGTCCTCAACGACACGCCGATCTGGGTCGAGGCCGGCTCGCTCTTCCTGATGTCCTGGTTCATCCTGCTGGGCGCTGCCGTCGGCGTGCGCGAGAGCGACCATCTCGGCTTCGAGGTCGGGCTCGCCATGTCGCCGCCGCCGCTGCGGGCGGCGCTCGTTCTCATCGGCGAGGGCCTGGTCTGCCTTTTCGGCCTGGCGATGCTCGGCTATGGCAGCCAGCTCGCTGCCGGGACCTGGAGCGACCGCATGCCGATCATCGGCATCTCGCGCGGCTGGGACTATGTCCCGATCGCCGCCGGCGGCGCGCTGATCGCCCTGTTCGCGCTCGAGAAAATACTGCTCTTCGTCACCGGTGAGAAGCAGGCCCCGCTCGGCTTCGGCCATTTCGGCTCCGAGCAGGAGGTCTGAGGAATGGAACTCTGGGTTCTCTTCGGCACCTTCTCGCTGCTGCTGCTGATCGGCGTGCCCGTCGCCTTCTGCCTCGGCATCGCCTCGGTCGCGACCGTGGCCTATATGGGCCTGCCTCCGGTCGTCGTCTTCCAGCAGATGAATTCCGGCATGAACGCCTTCGCCATGATGGCGATCCCGTTCTTCATCTATGCCGGCGACCTGATGATCCGCGGCGGCATCGCCGAGCGGCTGATCCAGATGGCGTCGAGCCTGGTCGGCCATCTGCGCGGCGGCCTCGGCCAGGTCAATGTCGTCACCTGCACGCTCTTCGGCGGCATTTCCGGCTCAGCGGTGGCCGATGCGTCCGCCGTCGGCGGCCTGATGATCCCACAGATGAAGAAGCGCGGCTACGACGCCGACTACGCCGTCAACGTCACGGCGAACGCGGCGATCATCGCGCTTTTGATCCCGCCCTCGCACAACATGATCATCTATTCGCTCTCGGCGGGCGGCAACATTTCGATCGCCGACCTGTTCACCGCCGGCGTCGTTCCCGGCCTGCTGCTGTGCGGCTCGCTGATGGTCGCCGCCTGGGCGGTGGCGGTGAAACGCGGCTATCCGCGCGAGGCCTTTCCGGGCTTCGCCGCCGTCGGCCGCTATGTCGTCGTCGCCACGCCCGGCATCCTCTTGATCGGCATCATCTTCGGCGGCGTCCGCTCCGGCGTCTTCACCGCGACCGAATCCTCCTGCGTCGCGGTGGTCTATGCCATCCTCGTGACCATCCTGGTCTATCGCCAATTGACCTGGACCGCCTTCGTCGAGGCGACGCTCGGCGCGGTGCGCACCACCGCCATGGTGCTGCTGGTGATCGGCACGGCCGGCGCCTTCGGCTGGCTGATGGCCTTCCTGCAGGTGCCGCAGGCGACGATCGCGGCGATGAAGGCGGTCTCCGACAACCCGCTCGTCATCCTGCTGATGATCAACATCATCCTGCTGGTCCTCGGCACCTTCATGGACATGGCGCCGATGATCATCATCTGCACGCCGATCTTCCTGCCGGTGGTCAAGGCCTTCGGCGTCGACCCCGTGCATTTCGGCGTGATCCTGATCCTCAATGCCGGCATCGGCCTCAACACCCCGCCGGTCGGCTCGGTGCAGTTCGTCGCCTGCGCGATCGGGCGGATCTCGATCGGCGAATCCATGCGCACGATCTGGCCGTTCTACGGCGCCTCGGTTGCCGTGCTGCTGCTGGTGACCTATGTGCCCGGCATCTCCCTCTGGCTGCCGAGGCTGTTCCATTGACGCGCCTGTCCTCCGCCACGCTCGCCTCCCTCCCGGCCGCCGTCAGGCGGCCGGGCTATGACCGCAGCAAGCTCCAGCCCGGCATCGTCCATCTCGGCCTCGGCGCCTTCACCCGCGCCCATCTCTGCGAGTTCACCGACGATGCGCTGGAAAAGGAGTTCGGCGCCTGGGGCATCGTCGGCGCCAGCCTGCAAAGGCCCGACCAGCGCGACCGGCTGACGCCGCAGGACGGGCTCTATACCTTCCTGAAGCGCGCCCCGTCCGGCCCGGAGCTGCGCGTCATCGGCTCGGTGCTCGATGTCCTCGTCGCGCCCGAGAGCCCGCAGGCGCTGGTGGCGAGGCTCGCCGCGCCGGAGACGAAGATCGTCTCGCTCACCGTCACCGAGAAGGGCTATTGCCACGATCCGGCGACGGGCAAGCTCAAGGCCAATCATCCCGACATCGTCCACGACCTCGCCAGTCCGGCTGCGCCGCGCTCGGCCGTCGGCCTGATCGTCGCCGGCCTCGCCGCCCGCAAGGAAGCGGGCCTTGGCCCGTTCACCGCGCTGTGCTGCGACAACCTCCCCTCCAATGGCCACGTCCTGGCCGGCCTCGTCCGCGATTTCGCGGCACTGCGCGACGACAAGCTCGCCGCCTGGATCGAAGCCAATGGCGCTTTCCCCTCGACCATGGTCGACCGGATCGTGCCGGCGACGACCGACGCCGACATCGCCGAAGTCGCTGGCCTGCTCGGCCTCGACGACGCCGCTCCGGTGATCGGCGAGCCCTTCCGGCAATGGGCGGTCGAGGACGTGTTTGCAGCGGGCCGTCCGAGATGGGATGCCGTCAGCGCTCAGATGGTCTCCGAGGTCGCGCCCTTCGAGTTCATGAAGCTGCGCATGCTCAACGGCGCACATTCGAGCCTAGCCTATCTCGGCTACCTCGCCGGGCACGAGACGGTCGCGGCCGCGAGCGGCGATCCGGTCTTTGCCCGCTTCCTGCAAGGCCTGTGGTCCGAGATCATCCCCGCCGTGCCGGCGCCGCAGGGCGTCGACCTCAAGACTTATGCCGGCGAGCTGCTCGCCCGCTTCCAGAACCCGGCGATCCGGCATCGCACCTGGCAGATCGCCATGGACGGCTCGCAGAAGCTGCCGCAGCGCCTGCTCGGCACCATCCGCGAGCGCCTGAAGGCCGGCGCGCCGATCAATCATCTCACCCTCGGCGTCGCCGCCTGGATGTCCTATGTCACCGGCACCGACGAGAAAGGCGCCGCCATCGACGTGCGCGATCCTTTGGCGGCCGAATTCGCGCTCCGCGCCAAAGCCCTTGGCCGCGATGCCGTGGCACTGAGCACAGCCCTGTTCGGCATCGGCGCGATCTTCGGCGACGACCTGCCGCGCGAGGAGCGCTTTACTCGGGCCGTGGCCGGTCATCTCGACAGCCTGTTCCAGAAGGGCGCGAAGGCAACCGCTGCGGCACTCGGGTGAGATTGCGCGCGCTCGAAAGCGCTCAGCGCTAATGATCCATGCGCGGGGAACCCTCTCCTGTAAGGAGAGGGCAGGGTGAGGTGTAGGCCCTGTGACCAGTTCCGCGAGCGCTCACCACGCGGCCAGTTTCAGGCCAACGATTCCAGTCCGAACACCTCACCCCTACCCCTCTCCTTACAGGAGAGGGGATCCCGCGCCTTCATCTGAGGGCCTCTGCCCCTTGATCCTCACCACCCCCTGGCGCCAGATGCCGGCATGATCGCCCGCTTCGCCAACGCCCTGGCCACCAGCGCCCTCGCCGCCCTGCTGCTCCTGCCGCCGGTTGGAGCGGCGGCCCAGGCGCAGCCGGCCTCATCTTACATCGTGCCGAACTACTGGGATCCGAATGTGCGCGTCGAGCGGCCCGATCTCGGCCCGCCGCGGGTGATCCGCTTCCTAACCGACGACGATTTCCCGCCGATGCATTTCGCCACGCCCGAAGGCGGCATCACCGGCTTCTCGGTCGAGCTCGCACGCGCCCTCTGCGAGAAGCTGGTCTTGAGCTGCACGATCCAGGCGCGCCGCTTCGACACCTTGCTGGATTCTCTCGCCGAGGGTCGCGGTGACGTCCTCGCCGCCGCCATTCCGGTGACGGCCGAGCTGCGCACGCGCTTCGCCGCGAGCCAGATCTACCATCGCTCGCCGGGTCGACTGCTGACAACGCGCGGCAATGCCCGGCCCGACATCGAACTGGTCGGCCTGCGTGGCACGCGTGTCGCCGTCGTCGCGGGCACCGCGCACGAGGCTTTCCTCGAACGCCTCGCGCCGTTCATACAGCGCCGCACGGCGCCGGACCTGCAAGCGGCCCTGTCCTTGCTGCGCAGCGGCGATGCCGAGTATGTTTTCGGAGACGGGGTCTCGCTTTCGCTGACCATCGCCGGTCGCGGCGGCAGCGAGTTCGCGTTCGCCGGCGGCCCCTATCTCGAGGCGCGCTATTTCGGCGAGGGTGTAGGCTTCCTGCTGCGCAAGGACGACCTGGTTCTGAAACGGGCGATCGACTACGCGCTGCAGGGCCTCTGGGACGACGGCACCTACGCCAGGCTGTTCATCCGGTTCTTCCCGGTGAGCCCGTTCTGAGCCTCGTTCTTGCCGGGCTGGCTCGGCTTCGCCAGCTGGCCCTCCTCCGCCTTGTAGAAAAACTGCGAGGCGACGAGCCAACCCTTCAGCGGCCGCAGCGGCGGGATGCAGGTCAGCAGCACCAATGGCAGTGTCGTGACCAGATGCACCCAGGTTGGCGGCTGGTAGCTCAGCTCCAGCCAGAGCGGGAAGGCGACCGCCGGCACGCAGACGAACATCATCACGAAGAAGGCCGGGCCATCCGCCGGATCGGCGAAGGAATAGTCGAGACCGCAGGCCTCGCAGCGCGGCTTCAGGGTCAGGAAACCGTCGAAGAGCCGGCCCTCGCCGCAGCGCGGGCAGCGGCCGCGAAGGCCGGTCTTGAGCGGAGACAGCGCCGGCCAATGCTGATGTGCCATGTCGTCCTCCTAGCGGTGACGCACCATGATTGACTGCATTCACCAGGGATTGAATGGTGCATAATCTCAAAATTGATTGCAGTCAATATCTGACAACGCGCAACACTGTCGCAGGCCATGCGCTCCGCGCGTGTTCGCCCGGCTACAGCGCGCGGCCGCTCACCTCCGGCGCATGCTCCAGCGCATGCGCCATGAAGGCGAGCGCATCGCCAAGCGCCTTGCGGCCGATCGGCCCGCCCAGGCAGATGCGAGCGGCCTCCGGCGCCGGGCCTTTCGCGGCGAAGGCATCGCTGGAGACGACGCCGATCCCGGTCGCCTGCATCTGCCCGACGAAGGCGGCGCGGGTCCAGGGCGGGGGCAGCTCCAGCCAGAGATTGAAGCTCAGCGGATCGACGCGATAACAGCCTGCCGGCAGGATCTCGGCCGCAAGAAGCTGCCGCGCCGTCGTCTCCAACCTGAGAAAATCGAGTAGCGCATCGGCGGCGCCATCCTCGATCCAGCGCGTTGCCAGCGCTGCGGTCAATGGCGAGGCCATGATGCTGCTGGCGCGCAAGGCCGCAGCGAAGGGCCAGCCGGAGCGGAGATCCGGCACCACGACATAGGCGAGCCGCAGGCCGGCCCCGAGACATTTCGACAGGCCGGCGATGTGCCAGGTCAGCTCCGGCGCGAGCGCAGCGAAGGGTGCGAGCGCCACCAGCGGCACGAAGCCATAGGCATCGTCCTCGATGATGGCCACGCCATGCCGGCGGGCGATTGTTGCGATCTCCTCGCGCCGCGGCTCCGGCATGGTGATCGTCGTCGGGTTCTGCAGGACTGGATTGAGATAGAGCGCCCTGGGCTTCAAGCGCACACAGGCCTCGGTGAAGGCCTCGGGATCGAGCCCGTCGCCATCCATCGCCAGACCGGTCAGGGACAGACTGAGCTGCGCGCAGATCGAGCGGATGCCGGGATAGGTCAGCGCCTCGCACAGCACCGCATCGCCCGGCCTGGCAAGGCTGCTCAGGATCGCAAGCAGCGCCGCATTCGCGCCCGGTACGACAAAGAGTTGCTCAGGCGCCGGGGCGAGGCCGCGCCGGCCGAGCCACAGGCCCGCTGCCGCCTTGTCGGCGGGCGCACCGCCGAGCGGCTGGTAACGCAGCAGGCTGACCAGCCGCTTGCTGACCTCCACCATGCCCTGCTGCAAACGGGCGACCAGCGCCGGATCATCAGGCTCCGGCGGCAGGGTCATCGACAGATCGACGAGATCCGGCCCGAATGCCCTCTGTGTCGCGACCTTGGTCGGCGCTGCCTTGACGAAGGTCCCTTGCCCGACCCGCGACTCGACCAGGCCACGCCGCTGCGCCTCGACATAGCCGCGCGCCACGGTGGTGAAGTCGACGGCGAGCGCCTCGGCCAGCCGCCGCTGCGGCGGCAGCCGATCACCCGCTGACAGCGTGCCAGCTGCGATGTCGGCGGCGATGCGGTCGGCGATGGCGAGATAGCGCGGCTTGTCGCTCTGGGTCAGGTCGGGAAGCCAATCCATCGATGCGGTCCGGGCGAAGCACTGAATGGATTGACTGTATATTGTTGCAAGCGCCGATTGTCACCTGCACTGCACCCAATCTGGTGCCGGTCGCTTGTGGTGTGGTTCTCCTCATCGTGACGACCTGACAAGCTTCCTTCACCAAGATCGAAGGGCGCTTGAAATTCATCTCCTCAAAGGAGAGCGGCGAATGATACTAACCGCATGGTTGTAGGTCGAAGACGACTCCATCGAGATTTCCTAGTTCAGCCCCATGTCAAATCGCCGAGAGAGCCGCATGCGCCTGACCTTCCTCGTCACAGCTTCCGCACTGACTGCCCTTTCATCGGCATTCGCCCAGCAGGCGGCCCCAACGCGAACGCCGCCATCAATTTTGACCTCGCAGACGCGCCCAGGCTCCACCTTGAACGACGTCCTGACGACAAGTCGGAGAGTTTTCCGCGAGCTCGACGCCAACAGCGATGGAGCGCTCTCGCGCGGCGATGCCGAAATCCATGAATCAATGGCACGGGCCAACAGTCGATCGGACGCGGCAGGCCGGATCATGAGATACGACCTCGATGGTGACGGCAGTGTCACCCAAGGCGAGGTCAACAGCAGATTGCGCTATGATCGGCGCCAGAGAGACGAGGCGAACGCACAGGCTGCGGAGCAAGCTAACATAGAGGCCGAATTGCGGCGTGTTCTAGCTGCGGATACGGATCAGGATGGTCGCGTCACTTGGCAAGAAGCTCTCAATTCGTGGGCGGCCGGACCCAACGCCCTTGCCCAGACGACACAGGGATCATCGGCCAATATCCGCGAAATTCTTGCTTTCGCCGGCAAGTCGGACGGAGCGTTGAATGCAGCCGAGTTCGTGGAGCTTTTCACACAGCTTTTCCAAACGACCGACACGGATGGTAACGGCACACTTAGCCAAGAAGAATTCGCAAGAGCCCAGCAACAGGTCCAAGAGCGAACGAGGCTCGACCAGATCGCTAAAGCTCGAGCCGACTGCGTGATGCCAAAGGCATCGAACGCAGCCAAGGTCGTGCTCCTGTCCGGTTATGAGGCCCGTGGCTTGTCGACTGCCACGATCGGCTCCCAAGAGGTCACGGTTCGCACCGGCCAAATCACGATCGACTCGGGGGCTGAGCCTCTCTATTTGGTCGTCCTTTCAAGCAGCCCCGTGATCTGGCGGTTCGATGGCGCAATCGAACGCATCGAGCGCGTCGTCCTCGGGAGCAATGCGCACCAACCCAATACGAGCGCGGGCAAAAAGCCGCTTGCCGGCGCGACAGGCGTTCCCGATAACAAAATCCAGTTTCTGCCACGCTCCGACTGCCTCCACTACTTTTCGGAGGCCCCGTCGACGAGCGCCGCCACGACGACGGCTTTGGTGCGCAACGACACCGGGAAGGAGCCGACCGTCGCTGCGCGCTATGGTGTGTCGAGCTTTTCGGCCCCATCGGGCGTAACCACCCCTCAGCAAAATGCGGCCGGGGCCGAGAGGCCAGCGCTCATCATCCAGAAGCAATCCGGTATACTCAAGGTCGAGGGTGACGCGAATGTCGTGATCCAAGCCGGCCCGGTCAATCTCGTCAGCGAGGTCAATCGCTTTTTCCCTGACGGCGTAATCAAAATCGATCCGACAGCGGTTGTCGCGACTGCCAAGGTAGAGCCTTACGAGGTGCTGCCCAGCCAGGCGGGGCTGCTTCAGCTCGTCAACTCCGGCGCCCTGGAACAGCGCGGCGGCGAATTCCACATCAAACAAAAGATCCGCTTTCCGGCCGGTCTCTATGGCGCGCACTCGGCTCGTTTTCTGCTGCTGCGCGGCGTTCCCCTTCCGGACGGCACTGCCGGCCATTCCTGTGTGATCAGCGAGGAAACCGGCCAGCCTATCGCCAAGAGTGGGGCTACCTGCCGCTGAGATCAGCCGACGATCTCGCCGCGGAAGGCCCAGCGCGTCATCCGGCGCTCGACCAGCGCGCAGGCGGCATACATCAGCACACCCATGATCGCGATGGCGAAGAGGCCGGCGAAGGTCGTGGCAGAATCGTTGCGCGCGCCTGCCGAGAGCATCAGGAAGCCGATGCCGCGATTGCCGCCGACCGTCTCGGAGATCACCGAGCCGATGAAGGCGAGCGTCACCGCGACCTTCAGGCTGGCGAAGAGATAGGGCATGGCGCGGGGAACGCCGACCTTGGTCAGGATCTCCCACTGGCTCGCCCCGAGCGAGCGCATCACGTCGCGCATCTCCGGCTCGATCGTGGCAAGACCGGTCGCGACGTTCACCACGATCGGGAAGAAGGAGATGACGAAGGCGGTGATGATCGCCGGCAGCGCGCCGACGCCGAGCCAGATCATCAGGATCGGCACGATCGCGACCTTGGGCACCGCGTTGAAGGCGATCAGCAGCGGGTAGAGGCCGGAATAGACGAAGGGCGAGGCGCCGACGGCAAGGCCGAGCAGGACGCCGAAGCCGATCGCCAGCACGAAGCCGATCGCCGTCGTCCACAAGGTCTCCAGACAGTATTTCAGCAGGATGTCCCAGCGCAGGACCATCACCTCGAAGATGCGCGTCGGCCTCGGCGCCAGGATCTCCGGCACGTCGAAGACGATGCAGGCGAGCTCCCAGAGGATCAGCAGGCCCGCCATGGCGAGCCAGGGCATGGCGACGAGCAGAAGCCGCCTCTGCGTCTCAGTCATTGTCCTGGTCCTGCCGGGAGCCGCATCAGGCATGCTCCATGTGAATGCGCTCGCGCAGGTCGTGGACGATGTCGACGAACTCGGCGGTGAAGGTCGTCTCCAGCGTCCGCGGGCGGGGCAGCTCGATCTTGCTGACCTTGACGATCCTTCCGGGCCGCCGGCTCATCACATAGACGGTGTCGGCGAGATAGACGGCTTCGCGCAGGTCGTGCGTCACCAGCACGGCGGTGAAGCGCCGCTCCAGCCAGAGCGCCTGCATCACCCCCCAGAGCTCCTCGCGCGTGAAGGCGTCGAGCGCCCCGAAGGGCTCGTCGAGCATCAGGATCTCGGGCTCGTGCACCAGCGCCCGGCACAGGCTCGAGCGCTGCTGCATGCCGCCCGAGAGCTGCCAGGGGAACTTGTCGCCAAAGCCGCCGAGGCCGACCGAAGCGAGCAACTTCTCCACGCGCTCGATATACTCCGCCTTGTTCCTGCGGAAGCGGCGCTTGTGCGGCTCGACCACTTCGAGCGGCAGCAGGATGTTGTCGCGCGTCGTGCGCCAGGGCATCAGCGTCGGCGCCTGGAAGGCCATGCCGACACCGCGGATCGGCCCCTTGACCGGCTGGCCGTGGACGCGGACCTCGCCACCCGTCGGCGGCAGCAGGCCGGTAACGAGTTTCATCAGCGTGGACTTGCCGCAGCCGGAAGGGCCGACCACGGCGATGAACTCGCCCTTGGCGATGTCGAGCGTCGCATCCTCCAGCGCCAGCATGCGCGAGGGGCCGCTGCCATAGGCGAGGCTGACCTTGCGCAATTCGACGAGGGGAGAACCAGGGGAAGCCTGCATGAAAGGCGTCATTCTCGGGCTTGTGCCAAGGCTGTCGGAAGCGCCCCGCCTCTCCCTTCTCCCCTTGCGGGAGAAGGTGGCCCGAAGGGCCGGATGAGGGGTCGCACAGGTCTAGAAAGTTTCCGAAAGTGCGGCGCCAAGCTAACGATCGGCGTCGCGAGACCCCTCACCCCAACCCTCTCCCGCAAGGGGAGAGGGAGCAGGTCGCGCCCATTCCTCACGGCGCGACCATGCGCTCCGCCTTGGGCGGCAGGTACTTGTTAGTGAACACCTTGTCCGGCGCCGGCGCAGCGGGCAGGCCGAAAGCGTCGGCGACATCGACGACCGAGCGGGCAAAGCGCGCCGGGTCGACATCGCCCATGCCGTTCTCCTTCACGAAGGGCGTCAGCACGTTCATCTTCAGCGACAAATCGAGGCGCTCGGTCTCGAGCTTCTCGTCGATCAGCGGGTCGCGCTTCTTCACCGCGGCAAGGCCGACGGCCGGATTGGCGGCGACTTCCTTCCAGGCCTTGGCGGTGGCGCGCAGGAAGCCCTTGACCACCTCCGGCTTCTCGGCGAAAGCCGGCGAGACGATGATGCCGTTGCCGTACACGTCCATCTTGTAGTCGGAGTAGTTGAAGGAGACGATGTCCTCCTGCTTCACGCCGCGCGCCTTGAGGTCGAGCACCGACGAGAAATAGTGGCCGCTGATGAAGTCGACCGTGCCCTGCACCATCGACTGCTCGCGCAGCTGCGGCGTTAGGTTGACGTGATTGACGGTCTTGGCGTCGATGCCGACCTTCTTGGCGAAGGCGGGGAAGAGCCGGAACGAGGCGTCGAACACCGGCGCGCCGAGCTTCTTGCCGGCGAGATCGGCCGGCTTGGTGATCCCGGTCTTCTTCAGCGTGTGCACGCCGAAGGGCGGGAAATCATAGGCCATGAAGACGCAGAGTATCTCCTTGCCGGCATTCTTGGCGTTATATTCGATCAGCGAGTTCACATCGGCGAAGCCGATGTCGTAGGCGCCGGTGGCGACGCGCTGGACCGCGCCGGCCGAGCCCTGGCCGGGATCCATGGTCACGTCGAGCCCTTCGGCCTTGTAGTAGCCCTTCTCCAGCGCCACCAGGAAGGGCGAGGTCGGTCCCTGGAACACCCAGTCGAGGGTGAACTTCACCGCGGTCTGCGCCTGCGCCGGCGACATCGCGCCCAGGGCCAGCGCCGCTGCGCCCGCCAATGCGATACGGCGGGTGAGTGCCCACGCCAGACCTTCGCCGGCCGGCTGCGAGCCGGACTGCCCCCACTTCACATCACGAACCATCGAAGCCGACCCCTGCTTATGTTGTACGACGACGCTAGCGGGGCTCTATCGGGAGTCAATTGACCGGCCGGGGTTGTCTGCCGCTTTTTTGGGCGAATGTTTTCCATCTTTCCGGCAGGGAACGTCCCGGTTGTTGCACCGCACGCGCATATCTGCGAAACCGCCCGCTTCCCTGCCCTATACAGCGAGACCTGAAGCCAAAATGCCCGCTTTCGACCCCGCGCTGATCGAAGCCGCCCGCGTCTCGGCCGCCTGGCCGTTCGAGGAAGCCAAGAAGCTCGTCGCGCGGCTGCAGAAATCGGGCAAGCAGGAAGCGGTGTTCGAGACCGGCTACGGCCCCTCCGGCCTGCCGCATATCGGCACGTTCGGCGAGGTCGCCCGCACCTCGATGGTGCGCCATGCCTTTCAGGTGCTGACCGATGGCGCCATCCCGACAAGGCTGATCGCCTTCTCGGACGATCTCGACGGCCTGCGCAAGGTGCCGGACAACGTCCCGAACAAGGAGCTGCTGGCGCAGCATCTCGGCAAGCCGCTGACCGAGGTGCCGGACCCGTTCGGCACGCACGATAGCTTCGGCCGGCACAACAATGCCCGGCTCTGCGCCTTCCTCGACCAGTTCGGCTTCGACTACGAGTTCAAGTCCTCGACCGACGCCTACCGCGCCGGCGAGTTCGACGCGACCCTGCTCAAGGTGCTGGCCCGCTTCGACAAGGTCATGTCGATCATGCTGGCGACCTTGCGCGAGGAGCGCGCCGCGACCTACTCGCCCTTCCTGCCGATTCACCCCAAGACCCGGATCGTCATGCAGGTGCCGATCGAGGCACGCGACGCCCTGGCCGGCACCATCACCTGGACCGATCCGGCGACCGGCGAGCGCTTCACCACCCCGGTCACCGGCGGCCATGCCAAGCTGCAATGGAAGCCGGACTGGGCGATGCGCTGGGTCGCGCTCGGCGTCGACTACGAGATGGCCGGCAAGGACCTGATCGACTCGGTCAAGGTCTCCTCGCAGATCGCCCGCGCCATCGACGGCACACCGCCGGAGGGCTTCAACTACGAGCTCTTCCTCGACGAGCAGGGCCAGAAGATCTCGAAGTCGAAGGGCAACGGCCTCACCATCGAGGACTGGCTGAGCTACGGCCCGCCGGAGTCGCTGGCGCTGTTCATGTACTCGCGTCCGCGCGAGGCCAAGAAGCTGCATTTCGACGTGATCCCGCGCGCCGTCGACGACTACCTGCAGTTCCTCGGTGGCTATGAGCGGCAAGATTTGAAGAACCGCCTGGGCAACCCGGCCTGGCACATCCATGCCGGTGAGCCGCCGCAGCCGGAGGTGATCGCCGCCGGCGCGGGCGACAATGCCGTGCGCACGCAGATCACCTTCTCGCTGCTGATGAACCTCGTCGCCGTCGCGAATTCCGAGGACAAGAGCGTGCTCTGGGGCTTCCTGCAGCGCTATGCGCCCGGCATCTCGCCTGCGACCCATCCGCAGCTCGACGCTCTCGTCGGCTATGCGCTCGCCTATTTCCGCGACTTCGTGAAGCCGGCAAAGCATTACCGCCCGGCTGACGAGACCGAGCGCGCCGCCTTCACGGCACTCGATGCCGCCATTGCCGCTCTGCCGGCAGATGCGAGTGCCGAAGCCGTGCAGGACGCAGCCCTGGACGTTGCGCGCGCCATCCCGCGCTACCAGAACCTCACCGCCAAGAATGCGACGCCTGAGCGGCCGGGCGTCTCCGGTGACTGGTGGAAGGCAATCTATCAGGTGATGTTCGGCGAGGATCAGGGCCCGCGCTTCGGCTCCTTCGCCGCGATCTACGGGCTCGACAACACCCGCCGGCTGATCGCCAAGGCGCTCGACGGCGGCCTGATCCGCGAGCACGAGGCCTTCCTGGCAGCGCGCCAGCAGCTCAGCGCCTGATCATGGCGGCGCTCGCGGCGGAGGCGGTCGAAAAGGCCATCACCGGCCGCCGCGCCGTGCGCGCCTTCCTGCCCGATCCGGTCGATCCTGCGCTGGTGCGCCGCCTCATTGAACTGGCGGCGCAGGCGCCAAGCGGCACCAATATGCAGCCCTGGCGCCTGCGCGTGCTCGGCCCCCGATCGCGCGCCAGGCTGGAGAAGGCGCTGCTGGCAGCGCTCGACGATCCCTCCCCGCGCGAGGAGGAGGACCGCTACTACCCTGTGACCTTCCGCGAGCCCTATCTCTCGCGCCGCCGCAAGGTCGGCTGGGATCTCTACGGCCTGCTCGGCGTCGCCAAGGGCGACCATGCCGGCATGCGCCGCCAGACCGCGGCGAATCTGCGCTTTTTCGGCGCGCCCGTCGCGCTGATGCTGACGGTCGATCGCGATCTCGAGATCGGCTCCTGGCTCGATCTCGGCGCCTTCGTCCAGACCATGCTGGTCGCGGCGCAGGGCCATGGCCTTGATTCCTGCCCACAGGCGATCTTCGCCAGCTTCCACGGGGTCGTCAGGCGCGAGCTCGCGATCCCGGAGAGCGAGGTCGTGGTCTGCGGCATCGCGCTCGGCAAGGCCGATCCGGATGCGCCAGCCAACCGGCTCGTGCCGGAGCGCGAGCCGGTCGAGGGCTTCACCAGCTGGCTGGATTAACTGCTGAGCGCGTCAGCCCGCCACCGCGGTGTACTCGGTCTCGACCGAGGAATCGTGGAGATGGTGATCGTAGCCGTAGATGTGGATCGAGATCGCGTCACCCACGCCGCGGTTCTGCATGCGGTGGATGTTCGGACCGGTCGGCACCATGCAGGCGACGTAAGCAGCCTGGCGCTCCTGCTCCTCGGTCGCCACGGCGCGGTTCGCATCGATGGCGCGATACCAGGTTTCCGTGACCGTGCCCGAGACGACGCCGAAGCAGCACGAGCAGTGATGGTCGTGGATGCAGGTGGTGGCACCCTCGCCCCAGACGATCGCCCAGACGCTGACGGCGTCATTGCCGGCGAGCAGGTTGCGGGTGTAGCCGCCCTGCTTACGCAGCAGCGGCAGGCGCTGGATCAGGTCGGGGATAGCGACGAGCTCGTTGAGCACACTACGCGCCGCGGCGAGATAATCGCGCGAGCAGGTTCCCTCATGGGTCCGCAGCGCATTCAGGACCGCCCCGCGCCGCTCCTCGCCCAGAAAGCCCTGCATTGTCCCTCATCTCCGATCACGTTCGATGACGGGAGAATGATAGACCGAGCATGGTGGCAATGGTTTGCGATCCTCAGCTCGAAGCGAGCCAATATTGAAAACCTATACCAATTCTCATTGCATTATGAGAAACAGATTTCCGACGATCGGTTACGAATGATATTCCGTTCCGGGGGGATCGACCACCGTGGTCAAGCTCGACGCCTTCGATCTGCGCATTCTTGCCCTCCTGCAGGAGGACGCGAGCAAGCCACTGGCCGAGATCGCCGAGGCGGTCGGGTTGTCACCGACACCATGCTGGCGGCGCATCCAGAAGCTCGAGGCCGAAGGCTACATCAGGCGGCGGGTCGCGCTGCTCGACCGCAATAAACTCAAGGCCGGCGTCACCGTCTTCATCGCGGTGAAGACAGCGCGCCATACGATGGAATGGTTGGAGCGCTTCCACACCGCCGTGCATGACCTGCCCGAGATCGTCGACTTCTACCGG
Organism: Alloboseaceae bacterium BT-24-1; assembly: GCA_025846845.1. Taxonomy (GTDB): domain Bacteria; phylum Pseudomonadota; class Alphaproteobacteria; order Rhizobiales; family Beijerinckiaceae; genus Allobosea. The sequence goes on along the minus strand of JAOYTL010000021.1, from coordinate 60,358 downwards.
ATGAGCGGCGACATCGACTACCTGCTCAAGGCCTATGTCTCGGATATCACCGCCTATGACGCGCTCTACAAGAAGCTGATCGCCCGCATCGAGCTCAGCGACGTCACCTCCATGTTCGCCATGGAGGAACTGAAGGCCACCACGGCGATCCCGCTCGGCTTCGCAGCCGAAGGCTGATCACCCCTCCGTCATGCTCGCCCTCGTGGCGAGCATCCACGCCTTGAACACCGCCCTCGACCAGCAAAGACGTGGATGGTCGGGACGAGCCCGACCATGACGGGGAGGCTTACTGGTTGATTTCGAACAGACCGGCGCAGCCCATGCCGCCGGCGACGCACATGGTGACGACGGCATAGCGCGCCTTGCGGCGGCGGCCTTCCAGCAGCGCATGGCCGACGAGGCGCGCACCGCTCATGCCGAAGGGGTGGCCGATCGCGATCGCGCCGCCATTGACGTTGACCTTCTCGGGATCGATGCCGAGCGTGTCGCGGCAATAGAGCGATTGCGAGGCGAAGGCCTCGTTCAGCTCCCAGAGATCGATGTCGGAGACCTTGAGGCCGTTACGCTCGAGCAGGCGCGGCACGGCGAAGACCGGGCCGATGCCCATCTCGTCAGGCTCGCAGCCGGCCGAGGCGAAGCCGCGGAAGATGCCGAGCGGCGTGAGGCCACGGCGCTTGGCTTCCTCGGCCGACATCACCACGCTGGCCGAGGCACCATCCGAGAGCTGGCTGGCATTGCCGGCAGTGATGAACTTGTCCTCGCCGCGCACGGGCTTGAGCTTGAGCAAGCCTTCCAGCGTCGTCTCGGGACGGTTGCCTTCGTCCTTCGACAGCGTCACCTGCTCCTGCCGAACCTCGCCGGTCGCCTTGTCGGTGACGGCCATCACTGCGCTCATCGGCACGATCTCGTCATCGAACAGCTGGCGCTGCTGGGCGGCGGCGGTGCGGCGCTGGCTCTCGACCGAGAATTCGTCCTGCGCCTGCCGCGAGATGCCGTAGCGCTCGGCGACGATGTCGGCGGTCTCGATCATGGTCGTGTAGATCGTCGGCTTGTTAGCCTTCAGCCATTCGTTCTCGGTCAGGTCGCGCCGCACCACTGGCCCCACCAGCGAGATCGACTCGACGCCGCCGCCGATCGCGACCGGCACGCCGTCCATCACGACCCGCCGCGCCGCATGCGCGATCGCCTCCAGCCCTGAGGCGCAGAAGCGGCTGACGGTCACGCCGGCCGACTGCACCGGAATGCCGGCGACGAGCGCGCCATGGCGGGCGACATTGCCGCCGGTCGCCGCTTCCGGATAACCGCAGCCCAGCACCACCTCCTCGACCGCGTCCGGCTCGAGCTTCGCCCGGGCCATGGCGTGCCTGATCGCATGGGCCGCCATGTCGGCGCCGCGGACCTGGTTGAAGGCGCCGCGATGCGCCTTGCCGATCGGGGTGCGGGCAGTCGAGACGATCACGGCTTCGGTCATGGCGCTTCACATCCTGTCTGGCATTGCGGCAAAGGCCGCCATTCGAATTATTGGCTCGTGCCGGACCGCCTTCAGGCGGCCGCAGCCTTCACGCTGGAGAAGCCTTTGCCCTCGGCGGCGAGCTTGCGCAACAGCGGCGCAGGTTCGAGCGAGGCATCGCCGCTCTCCGCCGCCTGCTGCTCCAGCCGCCCGGCAATCACATCGAGCCCGACGCTCTCGGCCCAATGCATCGGCCCGCCGCGCCAGGCCGGCCAGTTGTAGCCGTTGAGCCAGACCGTATCGATGTCGCCGGCGCGCGTCGCGATCCCCTCTTCGAGGATGCGCGCGCCCTCGTTGACCATCGGATCGAGCAGCCGCGCCAGGATCTCCTCACCGGTGAAGCTGCGCCGCGTCACGCCCTTCTGCGCCGAGACCTCGGCGATCAGCGCCTCGACCTCCGGATCGCGCTCGCCGGCGCGGGCGCCCTCCGGATAGCGGTAATAGCCGCGCCCGGTCTTCTGGCCGAACCAGCCGCGCTCGCAGATCGCATCCGCCACCGCAGCCGTCTTGCCCCGCGCCTTGCGGCTGCGCCAGCTGATGTCGTTGCCGGCGAGGTCGGACATGGCGAAGGGCCCCATCTTGAAGCCGAACCCGGTCAGCGCCGCATCGACCTCATGCGGCAAGGCGCCGGCGACGAGCAGGCGTTCGGCGGCGCGGGTCCGCGCTTCCAGGATGCGGTTGCCGACGAAGCCGAAGCAGCTGCCGACCACGACCGGCACCTTGCCGAGCTTGCGGCCGAGCGCGATCGCGGTCGCGACGACATCGCCTGCGACGCCGGCCGGGCGGACGATCTCGAGCAGCTTCATCACATTGGCAGGGCTGAAGAAGTGCATGCCGAGCACCTCTCCCGGCCGGCTGGTGATCGCGGCGATCTCGGCGAGATCGAGATAGGAGGTGTTACTGGCGAGGATCGCGCCCGGCTTGGCGATTTTGTCGAGCGCCCCGAATATCTCGCGCTTGACGCCCATCTCCTCGAAGGCGGCCTCGACCACGATGTCGGCCTCGGCGGCTGCGGAAAGCCCGACTGCCGGCGTGATCAGGGCCATGCGCTGCTCGCGTACCGCCTCGCTCATCGAACCGCGCTTGACCGAGAAGCCATAGGTGTCGCGCACCCGGGCATGGCCCTTGTCGATCTGCTCCTGCGTGGTCTCGATCAGCGTCACCGGGATGCCGGCATTGGCGAAGCACATGGCGATGCCGCCGCCCATGGTGCCGGCACCGATCACGGCAGCGCGCGCAATCGGACGCGGCTTGACGCTGTCGTCGATCCCCGGAACCTTCGCCGCCTCGCGCTCGGCGAAGAAGGCGTAGCGCAGCGCCTTGGAGCGCTCATCGGCGAGGAGCGTCACGAACAGCGCCCGTTCGTTCACATGCGCCTCCGTCGGCGCCAGCGTGAAAGCGCCGCGCACCGCCTCGACCAGCGCCGCGACATTCGGCATGTCGCCGGACTTCGCCAGCGCATCCTTCGCCAGCGCCTCGAAAGCCTCGCGATCGGCGGCCGTCAGCTTGTCGGCGCGCTCACCGGTCTTCACCGGCGCGCCCTTGCCCGCCAGCTCCTGCGCCAGCACAACAGCAGCTGCCACAGCATCGGCCTCGACGAGCTTGTCGACCAGCCCGAGCGTCAGTGCCTTCTGCGCCGCGATGGGCTCGCCCGAGAGCATCATCGGAAAGGCGACGGCGGCCCCGATCAGGCGCGGCAGGCGTTGCGTGCCGCCAGCGCCGGGGATCAGGCCGAGCTTGATTTCAGGCAGGCCGAGCCTGGCGGCCGGCGTCGCGACGCGGCCATGACAGGCGAGCGCGACTTCGAGCCCGCCACCGAGGGCTACGCCCTCGACCGCTGCAACGACCGGCTTGGCCGCATTCTCTATCGCAGCCAGCAGGTCTGGCAGGATCGGCGGCGCCGGCGGCTTGCCGAATTCGCTGATATCGGCGCCGGCGATGAAGGCTTTGCCCTGTGCGGCGATCACCAGCGCAATCACGTCGCTGTCGGCCATCGCCTGCGTCAGTGCCTCCAACAGGTCGGCGCGCAGCGCGGCGCTCAAGGCGTTGACCGGCGGATTATGCAGCGTCGCGATCGCCACCTGGCCTTGGCGGGTGAGGGTGACGATCTGCATGCCTGCCTCCATTTGTCTTGCGCGCCGCAAGGAGCCGGCTGGGAGGCATGCTGTCAAGCTGGGGCAGCTTTGTCCCCTGCCGCTTCCTTGACCCGCCAGCCTGCCTCGCCCATCGTCTGCCGCCCGCTTCCAGCGGGAGAGAATACGAGAAGGCTGGCATGACCGAGACCGTTCTGAGCGAGACCCCGGCCGAGGGCATCAGGCAGATCACCATGAACCGCCCCGACCGGCGCAACGCGCTCGACCGCGTCACCTATCAGGGGCTGATCGATGCGCTCGCCGCCGCAGATGCCGACGCCTCGGTGCGTGCCGTCGTGCTGACCGGCGCGGGCGGCTGCTTCACCAGCGGCAATGACATCAAGGATTTCGCCGTGGCGGCCGCGACCGGCGTCGGCGCCGAGATCGCCATCGACTTCCTGACCGCGATCTCGACGACCAAGAAGCCGATCATCGCGGCAGCGGAAGGATTCGCCGTCGGCATCGGCACCACCATGCTGCTGCATTGCGATCTCGCCTTCGCCGGACGCGGCGCAAGCTTCCGCCTGCCCTTCGTCAGCCTCGGCCTCTGCCCGGAAGGCGGCTCGAGCTATCTCCTGCCTTTGGTCGCCGGCTCCAAGCGCGCCGCCGAGCTACTGATGCTCGGCGAAGCCTTCGGGCCCGAGCTGGCGCAGGAGGCCGGCTTGATCAACAGCGTCACCGATGAGGGCGGCGCGCTCGCAGCGGCGCTGGAGAAGGCAAAAGCGCTGGCAGCGTTACCGCCCCAATCGGTGGCGCTGACCAAGGCGCTGCTCAAGCGCGGCAGCGCCGCCGCCGTGGCCGAAACGATCGCGACCGAGGCGCGCCATTTCGGCGAGAGACTGCAATCGGCCGAGGCGCAGGCCGCCTTCATGGCGTTCCTGACCAAGCGCTGACGACGGGAGCGAAACCTTCGCACTGCTGTCGCGGAAACAGCGGAACATCCTGCTCCCCATCAGGTTGACGCACGCGCTGTCCGGCGCCGTCGCATAAGGAGCAGGTTGTGCAGCTGAAGGTCGTCGCCACTCTCGTCTATCGCTTCGACCATGAAACGCCGGTGATCGTCGCGATCGAACCGGCGCGGTCCTCGGACCAGACCATCCTCTCCGACCGGCTGCTGATCGACCAGGCGGCCGAGTTGATCCGCGACGAGGATCCCGCCACGGGCGTCCGCCGCTTTCGCGCGGTGCTCTCCGGGCAGGTGTCGATCCAGTATCAGGGCGTGATCGACAATGGCGCGCGCCCCTTCCTGCAGGCCGGGGCGCACCAGCACGCCTGGGCCGAATTGCCGGCGGAGGTGCTACCCTATCTGCTGCCGAGCCGCTTCTGCCCATCCGACAGCCTGATGCGCTTCGCCCAGCGCGAGTTCAGCGACATCGAGGCGGGCGGCGCCAAGGTGCTCGCCGTCGTCGACTGGCTGCAGGAGCATGTCGACTACGTCCATGGCGTCAGCAACGCCCAGACCACGGCCGAACAGACATTCATCGACCGCGCCGGCGTCTGCCGCGATTTCAGCCATCTCGGCATCGCGCTCTGCCGCGCGCTCAACCTGCCGGCGCGCGCCGTCAGCGTCTATGCCGCCGAGCTGAACCCGCCGGATTTCCACGCCGTCTTCGAGGTCTTCCTCGACGGGCGCTGGTGGCTAGTCGATCCGACGCGGCTTGCGCCGATCGAAGGCATGGTCCGCATCGCCGCCGGGCGCGACGCTGCCGACATCGCTTTCCTGACCAGCGGCAGCCTGTGCCAGTGCCTCAGCCAATGGGTCGAGGTCACGCGGACTGAGGACAGCGAGCCTGCCGAGGCGGCCTGACCCCGCCATGAGCCGGCTGCTCAGCCGCGGCGATCAATCATCGTCGTCGTCGTCATCGTCACGACGGCGGCTGCGCCTCCGCCAGCGATAGTAGTCGTCATCGCGCCCGCGTCGCCGATAGCCATCGTCATAGTAGCGGCGACGATACCACCGGCGGCGACGACGATCGTCATCGTCGTCATCATCGTCGGCTCGTACAGTCGTCGCGGTCAGCACCGAGCCAGCGATCGCCATGGGCAACGCAAAAAGCGCCAGCCGCAGCAGCTTCCGCCGTCCTTCGTCGATCTCGCTCATCATCGTCTCCTCTATACCGACCATGTCCCATGGCAGCGGGACAACTTGGCGGATTTGGGAAGAACGAGTGGCGATCGGCCTTATTCCGGAGGAGACGATTTTCGCAATGCGATTCAGGCCAGCCGCACCGCGACCAGCCTTCGCGCCCTGAGGAGGCTGCGCGCCAGCGCCGCCAGGAAGACCACCGCCTGCACCACGACGATGCAAGGACCGGTGGCGACATCGAGATGGAAGCTCAGGATCGTGCCGAGGACGCTCGACGTCACCGCCGCCGCGACCGCGACCAGCAGCATCAGGTCGAAGCGGCGCGTCGTCAGGTAGCCGATCGCACCGGGCGCGATCAGCATGGCGACGACAAGGATGATGCCGACCGCCTTCAGCGCCGCGACGATGGTCAGCGCCAGCATGGCGAGCAGGCCGAAATGCAGCGCCCTGACCGGCAGACCGATCGCCCGCGCATGCGCCGGATCGAAGGCGTGCAGCAGGAAATCGCGTCGTTTGACCAGCATGAAGCCGGCGACCGGCAAGGCGATCAGCGCCGTCTCGGCGATGTCGGCCCAGGTCACGCCGAGCATATTGCCGAACAGGATGTGCAGGAGGTGCTGGTCGCTGTCGACCTTGACGAAGAGCACGAGGCCGAGCGCGAACATGCCGGAGAAGACGATGCCCATCACCGTGTCCTCCTTCACCCGGCTGTTCTCCTTGAGATAGCCGATGCCGAAGGCGCAGGTGAGGCCCGCTGCGAAGGCGCCGATGGCGAGCGGCAGGCTGGCGATGTGAGCCAGCACGATGCCGGGCAGCACCGCATGCGAGACCGCGTCGCCCATCAGCGACCAGCCCTTCAGCACCAAAAAGCAGGACAGCACGGCGCAGACGAGGCCGACCATCACCGCGACGGCGAGGCCACGCAACATGAACTCATGGGCGAAGGGAGCGAAAAGCCAGTCCAATATAAGGCTCATGCCGCGCCTCCGACCCTGGCGGCTCGGCGCGCGCCGAGGCGGCCATGCTTGGGCGCGAACAGGAAGGCGAGTAGGAACAGCGCCGTCTGGAACACGACGATCAGCCCGCCGGTCGAGCCGTCGAGGAAATAGCTGGCATAGGCTCCGACCGCCGAGGTCGTGACGCCCATGGCGACCGCGATCGCGATCAGTCGGCCGAAACGGTCGGTCAGGAGATAGGCGGTCGCGCCCGGCGTCACCACCATGGCGATGACAAGGCAGGCGCCGACCGTCTGCAGTGCCGCGACGGTGCAGGCCGAGAGCAGCACGAAGAACAGGATCTTGAGGCGCGTTGGCGACAGGCCGACTGCGCGCGCCTGGTTCTCGTCGAAGAAGACCAGCATCAGGTCCTTCCAGCGCAGCAGCAGGATGGTGAGCGAGACGAAGGCGATGATCGCGACCTGGATCACGTCCTCGTCCGAGATGCCGAGGATGTTGCCGAGCACGATCGACTGGACGTTGACCGAGGTCGGGTTGATCGAGACGATCAGCAGGCCGACGGCGAAGAAGGTCGTGAAGACGATGCCTATCACGGCATCCTCGCGCAGTTGCGTCCGCACCCTGACCAGCGCCATGGCGAGCGCCGCCAGCAGGCCGGAGAAGAAGGCGCCGGCGGCATAGGGAACCTTCAGGAGATAGGCGAGCGCGACACCCGGCACGATCGCATGCGCCAGTGCATCGCCCATCAGCGACCAGCCCTTCAACATCAGATAGCAGGACAGGAAGGCGCAGACGCCGCCGACCAGCGCCGAAACCCAGATCGCCTTGACCATGTACTGGTAGCCGAAGGGTTCGAGCAGGAGCTCCATCACGGCTGCCCGTCCTTCCTGCCGGCGGCAGGCTTCTCATGGTCGCGGTCGCCATAGAAGACGAGCGGGCGCTCGTCGTCGGTGATGACTGTGACGCGCCGCTCGTCGGCATCGGCATGCAGGCTCGCGCCTTCCAGGCGGAAATGCCGGAGCGCGCCGCCAAAAGCCTTCTGCAGATTGTCCTGGGTGAAGGTGCTCTCGGTCGGCCCCGCCGCGAGCACGGTCTTGTTGACGATCACGACCTGGTCGCAGAAATCCGGGATCGAGCCGAGATTATGGGTCGAGACCAGCATCAGCCGTCCTTCGGCCCGCAATTCGCGCATCAGCCCGACGATCTGATCCTCGGTCTTGACGTCGACGCCGGTGAAAGGCTCGTCGAGCAGGATCACCTGCCCGCCCTGCGCCAAAGCGCGGGCAAGGAAGACGCGCTTGCGCTGGCCGCCGGAGAGCTCGCCGATCTGGCGGCGGCGGAATTCCAGCATGTTGACGCGCTCGAGCGCCTGCTCGGCCGCCTCACGATCGGCCTTCCGCGGCAGGCGCATGAAGCCCATATGGCCGTAGCGCCCCATCATCACGACGTCGTCGACCAGCACCGGGAAGGTCCAGTCGACCTCCTCGGCCTGCGGCACATAGGCGACGAGGCCGCGCTTCAGCGCCGCGCGAACCTCCATGCCGGCGATGCTGACCAGCCCCTGCGCCGGCTTGAGGAAGCCCATCAGCGTCTTGAAGATCGTCGACTTGCCGGAGCCGTTGACGCCGACCAACGCGCAGATCGTGCCGGGGCCGAGCGCGAAGGAGGCGTCGTTCACCGCGGTCACGCCATTGGCGTAGCGGACGGTGACGCCGCTGATCACGATCGATGGCGTCGGCACCTGCCCCGGGCGGATCTCGGCGGCCTCCCGGTTCACTGGCCGAACCCCTTCGCGATCGTGTCGACGGTGACTTCGAGCAGCTTGAGATAGGTCGGCACCGCGCCGCGGGCATCGGAGAGCGAGTCGACATAGAGCACGCCGCCGTACTTGGCGCCGGTCTCGCGCGCGACCTGCTTGGCAGCCTTGTCCGAGATCGTGCTCTCGCTGAACACGGCCGGGACCTTGTTCTTGCGGACGAGGTCGATCAGCCGGCGCACCTGCTGCGGTGTGCCCTGCTCGTCGGCATTGATCGGCCAAAGATAGGCTTCGCGCCAGCCATAGTCGCGGGTGAGATAGCTGAAGGCGCCCTCGCTGGAGACGAGCCAGCGCTTGTCGGCCGGCACCTTGTCGAGGCGGGCGCGCAGCGGCCCGTCCATCGCCTTGATCTGCGCGGCGTAGTCGTTGGCGTTCCTGGCATAGGTCGCGGCATTGGCCGAATCGGCCTCGGACAGCGCCTTGCGGATGTTCTCGACATAGATCAGCGCGCTTGCCGTCGACATCCAGGCATGCGGGTTGGGCTTGCCCTCATAGGGGCCCTCCTTGATGCCCATCGGCGCGATGCCGTCGGTCACCACCGCGCTCTTCACGTTCTTCACATTGTCGAAGAACTTCTCGAACCAGCGCTCCAGGTTCATGCCGTTCCAGAGCACGAGATCGGCCGATTGAGCTTTCACCACGTCGAGCGGCGTCGGCTGGTAGTCATGGATCTCGGCGCCGGGTTTGGTGATCGATTCGACGATCGCCGCCGTACCGGCGACATTCTGGGCGATGTCCTGGATCACCGTGAAGGTGGTCACGACGCGCAAGGGCTTGCCCGGCGTGGTCTGCGCGAAGGCAGAACCGGCAAGGCCGAAGGCCAGTGTCGTGGCGGCGGCAAGGCCAAGGAAATAGCGGCGCGACGACATGGTCTCTCCAATAGCGAAGCAGGGGATAATGTAACGCTATTGCAAACCACTTGCATTTGTCAACGCAGTTGCAAACGAATTGCGATAAAGCATTTTTGCAAATGCCTCTCAGGGTTGCTACCTCTCGCGCATGAAGGGAATCGACCAGCGCGTGGCGGCATTCGAGCTCCAGCTCCGCAAGGCGGGGCTGCGCATGACCCAGCAGCGCCGGCTGATCCTGCGGGTCCTGGCCGAGGCCGACGACCATCCCGATGCGAAGGGCATCTTCACCCGCGCTTTCGTGCACGACCCGACGCTGTCGCTCTCGACCGTCTACCGCACGATGAAGCTGCTGGAGACGCAGGGCGCGATCGAACGCCACGCCTTCGAGGACGGTGTCTCGCGCTACGAGCACGCCGACCAGCAGCACCATGACCATCTGATCGATGTCGAGACCGGTCAGGTCGTCGAGTTCTCCTCGCCCGAGATCGAGGCGCTCCAGGCCAAGATCGCAGCCGAGCTCGGCTACGAGATCGTCCGGCACAAGCTGGAGCTGTATGGGCGCAAGATCAAGCCGGCACGGCGGAAGCCCGGCAAGAAGGACGCCTGACGCACAAACGTCAGCCGCGCCAACTCCAAGGGTTGACGATCTCCAGCGCGATGCCTTCGAAATCGCTGGCATTTCGCGTCGCGAGCACAGCACCGCGCGAACTGGCGATCGCCGCGATCTGGGCGTCGAACTGACTGATCGGCCGGCCCGCCTCCCGGCGCGCGACTGCAATCGCAGCGTAGGTTTCTGCCGCTGCGCTGTCGAATGGCAGGATGCGTCCGGCCAGATCCTGATCGAAGATCGGCAGGATCGCCGCTTCCAGATCACGGCGCCGGCGCCCATGAGGAAGTAGCCCAAGGCCAAACAGAATCTCGGCTTGCGTTACTGTGGTCGTGAAGATCGCCATGGGCGGCTGGGCGGCGAGCCAAGCCTCGACCGCCGAAGATGGCGCGACGGCGACCATCTCCGAGATAATGTTGGTGTCGATCACGATCACTTTGAAAAATCGGGCGGTTCTGGAAGTGCTTCGCGTGGCGGGATGTCCAGCTGCACTCCACCGGTCGCCGCGAGCCTCGTCCTGATGCTGGCCGCGAGATTGGCTGGCCGCTGCGCCTCGCCAGCCAGCGCGATACGAAGGATATCGCGCGCTTCATCCTCCATCGAGCGGCCATGCTCCGCCGCCCGAACACGCAGACGCGCCTTCAGCTGGTCCTCGATATTGCGGATCGTCATGCTCGCCATGGCGAAATCCTCATGCCATCAATGATTGCATAATAGTCATTGATGGCATGATTCACAAGTTGACTGAGCCGCTCACCCCGCCTTGCGCTTGTTCTGCCGGTTGGCGATCAGGTCGTCGACGACAGCCGGGTCGGCCAGCGTCGAGGTGTCACCGAGCGCGCCGAACTCGTCCTCGGCGATCTTGCGCAGGATGCGGCGCATGATCTTGCCGGAGCGGGTCTTGGGCAGGCCGGGCGCGAACTGGATCAGGTCCGGCGAGGCGATCGGGCCGATCTCGTTGCGGACATAGGAGACCAGCTCCTTCTTCAGGTCGGCCGAGGGTTTCTCGCCCGCCATCAGCGTGACATAGGCGTAGATGCCCTGCCCCTTGATGTCGTGCGGATAGCCGACGACCGCCGCTTCCGAGACCTGCGGGTGCGCGACCAGCGCCGACTCGACCTCGGCCGTGCCCATCCGGTGGCCGGAGACGTTGATCACGTCGTCGACGCGGCCGGTGATCCAGTAATAGCCGTCGGCATCGCGCCGGCAGCCGTCGCCGGTGAAATACTTGTTCGGATAGGTCGCGAAATAGGTCTCCTCGAAGCGCTTATGGTCGCCATAGACCGTGCGCATCTGGCCGGGCCAGCTCTCGGCGATGACGAGATTGCCCTCGGCCGCGCCCTCCAGAACCTTGCCTTCGGCGTCGACCAGCTCAGGCTTGATGCCGAAGAAGGGCCGCGTCGCCGAGCCCGGCTTCAGCTTGGTCGCGCCCGGCAGCGGCGAGATCAGGATGCCGCCGGTCTCGGTCTGCCACCAGGTGTCGACGATCGGGCAGCGGCGCTCGCCCACGACGCGGTGATACCACTCCCAGGCTTCCGGATTGATCGGCTCGCCGACCGAGCCGAGCAGGCGCAGCGACTTGCGCTTGGTCTTCTTCACCGGCTCCTCGCCGGCGCCCATCAGCGAGCGGATCGCGGTCGGGGCGGTGTAGAAGATGTTGACCTTGTGCTTGTCGACCACATCCCAGAAGCGCGAGATCGTCGGATAGGTCGGGATGCCCTCGAACATCAGCGTCGTCGCGCCGTTGGCGAGCGGCCCGTAGAGGATGTAGCTGTGGCCGGTGACCCAGCCGACATCGGCCGTGCACCAGTAGATGTCGCCGTCATGGTAGTCGAAGACGTATTGATGCGTCATCGCGGTGTAGACGAGGTAGCCGCCGGTGGTGTGCAGGACACCCTTCGGCTTGCCGGTCGAACCCGAGGTGTAGAGCAGGAACAGCGGGTCCTCGGCCTTGACCTCGACCGGCGGGCAATGGCCCGAGGCCTTCGCGGCCTCCTCATGATACCAGACGTCGCGGCCGTCCTTCATGGTGACATTGCCGCCGGTGCGCTTGACCACGATCACCGTGGCGATGCCGCCCTTCACCTTGTCGTCGGCGGCGTCGACATTCTTCTTGAGCGGCACGGCGCGCCCGCCGCGCAGGCCCTCATCGGCGGTGATCACGATCTTTGAATCGGAGTCCTCGATCCGGCTCGCCAAAGAATCCGGCGAGAAGCCGCCGAACACCACCGAATGCATCGCGCCGATCCGGGCGCAGGCCAGCATCGCGTAGGCCGCTTCGGGAATCATTGGCAGATAGATCGTGACCCGATCGCCTTTCTTGACGCCCTTGGCCTTCAGCACGTTCGCGAACTTGCAGACCTCGGTATAGAGCTGGCCGTAGCTGATCTTCTTCGACTCGCTGGGATCGTCACCTTCCCAGATGATCGCCGTCTGCTTGGCCCGCGTCGCAAGGTGCCGGTCGATGCAGTTGTAGGCGACATTGGTGGTGCCGTCCTCGAACCATTTGATCGAGACCTTGCCCGGCTTGTAGCTGACGTTGCGGACCTTGCTGTAGGGCTTGAACCAGTCGATCCGCTTGCCCTGCTCCGCCCAGAACTTGTCCGGGTCCTTGATCGAGGCCGCGTACATCTTCTTGTACTTGGCGTCGTTCAGCCATGCCTTCTTGGCCCAGGAAGCCGGCACATCGTAGATCATCTCGGTCATTTCAGGCGTCTCCCCAGACATGGGCCGTCATCGGGACCGATCAGCACGGCTGGCGCGCAGCGTCAGCCCGACATCCCATCGGCTTCTTGAATTTCGCCGCATCATAGGGCGCGAACCTCAGCCGGCAAGCCGCAGCGGGCTCGCACTTTCGTTGCTGCGACTTTCGGCGAGGTTGTGCAGTGCAAGAGGAGCGAAAAACCCGGCCTATCCGGCGGTTTCGAGCACCATCCTCGGCGGCCGGCGCGGCCCCGCCATGCGCTCGACGAACCATTCGAACGGCCCCTTGGCGAAGACCTTGCCCCACAGCGAGGCTGCGATCAGCAAGCCGAAATAGACCAGCGCCGCCAAGCCGATACAGGCCGCCGGTCCCAGTCGACCGTAAAGGCCGAGGCCGTAGCCGGAGAAGAGCAGAGCGCAGGCAATCGATTCGCAGATGTAGAGCGACAGCGACAACCGGCCATCGGCTTGGAAGATGCGCCCGATCCGGGCCCCGAGCGGACTGGTGAAGATACTCAGACCGGCGCCGATCAGGACGAGGCTGAGCAGCGGCGGGAAGACCCCGCGCAGGATCAGCTCGGCCGCGGCGAAGGCGGGCTTCATCGCACCCGGCGGCGCCACGGCCATCGCCGCATAGGCGATGTTGCCGATGACGGCCGGCAGCCAGAGCAGGCGCGCGATCGCGCGGCCTTGCCCGGCAAGGCTGCTCAGCGGCGCTGAGCCGAGATGGCGGTAGGCCGCCATCCCGAGGAAAAACATCATCGCGACATGCGACAGCGTGATGAACGGCGCGAGCCCATAGAACACCGCCCACTCGATCAGCCGGTAACGCGCGATCGCCAGGAAGTCGCCGGAACGATGCAAGGCGACGGCAGCGTCATCGCCGCCCTTCCAGCTCTCAGGCTCGATAATGCCGACGATCCCGAGAAGCGTGTGGGTGAGGATCGCGAGCAGCCACATCAGCGCCGCCGCCTTGAGGAGGCGCAGGGCCGACCAGCGTGCCGCCAGCGGCAAGATAAGGCCCAGCAGCGCGTAGGCCAGCAGAATGTCACCGGCAAAAAGCAAGAGTGCATGGGCAAGGCCGAGCAGACCGAGCGCCAGGAGTCGTCGCCGATAGCGCCCGGGACCATGCGTTTCGATCTGGCGCGCCGCGCCATAGCCGAACAGGAACGAGAAGATCAGGATGAACTTGGCCTCGAACAGCGCCTGGATCAGGAAGACCGCGAACCGGTCTAGCGCGCCGGGAAAGGCTGAGCGCCACCAGTCGCCGCCGAAACCGAACGGCATCGCGAAGAACGGCATGTTGACGACGAGAATGCCGAACAGCGCGACGCCGCGGATCATGTCGATCGCCGGGTCTCGCGCGATCACTGTGTTGGAAGCGCTCGTCACAGGGCCTGCTCCGTCAGCTTTAGCAGGACCTCGCGCGTCGCGGCGGCGTCGCCCTCGTCGAGCCTGGTGAAGAAGGCGCCATCGACCGCGAGCCGGATCGCGATCGAAAGGCCGCGCGGCAGCCCGTCAGCGCAAGCCGCTTCGAGCCAATGCCGGTCGGCAGCGATGAGCGGTACCAAAGCGGGCGACTCCGGCGGCAGCGCTGCGATCAGCACGCTCAGCAGCCGGTCGATCTCGTCGCCATTGCTGAAGGCGACCCCGATATAGGCGCGCAGCCAGCGGCCCGGCCGGGCCGGGCCGGCCTCGCTTTGCACCGCGTCAGCGATCGCAAGATCGGTCAGCGCGACGATGCCCTCGACCAGAGCGGTGAGCAGCCGCTCCTTGTCGGGGAAGTGATAGAGGATGCCGCCCTTGCTGACGCCGGTCTCGGCTGCGAGGCGATCGAAGGTCAGCGCCTCGACGCCGCTGCGGACGATGATCGCCCCGGCCGCTTCGAGCAGCTCGGACTTCTTGCTTCGGCGCATGGCCATATTCCATAACTAAACCGTCCAGACGGTATAGTTATGGAGTTTGTCGTCGACCCGCAAGAGGGTAGCTGGCTGCTACAGCCCGCCCATCTTGCAGACGAGGGCCCATTCCTCGTCCGTCACCGGCTGGACCGAGAGGCGGAAGGAGGTGACGAGCGCCATCTTGGCAAGCTTCGGCTCGGCCTTGACCGCCACCAGCGAGACCGGCTTCGGCAAGGGCTTCACCGCCTTGAAGTCGACCAGCACCCAGGGCGGGCCGGCCTCCGTCCAGGGATAGTGCTCCTTGATGACCTCGACGATACCGACGACCTCGAGCCCCTCATTGGAGTGGTAGAAGAAGACCTGGTCACCGGTCTTCATCGCCATCAGGTTGAGCTTGGCGGTGTGGTTCTTCACCCCGTCCCAATGCGTGCCCTTGGCTCCGGCCTTGACCTGGTCGTCCCAGGAAAAGACCGAAGGTTCCGATTTGATCAGCCAATGCGCCATCAGCCCTCATCCTCTTCCTTCAAAGGCACCGGCGGCCGCGACGCCGCCTCGCCATTCTCGTTCCAGAACCTGACCATCTCGCGCGTCAGCGCGGCATAATCCTGGGGCGAGAGCTCGATCCGCGTCTCGCCCTCGCCGAAGGGCAGGATCAGCACGAAACGATGCGTGTCCTCGGCGCGCCGACGGCGCAATTCGATCACCCGCCCGGCGATGCGCCCGGCGAGCGGCACCGGCTGGCTCTCGCGCACCAGTTCCGCTCCAGTGGTCTTGCGCACCTCGGCGATGCCGCGCGCAACGCGCTTCGTCAGGTCGGACCAGTCATTCGCCATTCTTGTCTCCGCTACCGAACCTCATGGCCGAATCTCGACCGGCGTCCCTTCAGGAACACGCGACCAGATCTCGCGAATCTCGGCATTGGTGACGGCAACGCAGCCATCCGTCCAGTCGCGTTCGCGATGCAGCCCGCCGAGCCAGCCGAGGCCATTGCGGATGCCGTGGATCATGATGTCGCTGCCGGGCGAGACGCCGGCCTGCCGCGCCGCCTCAGTCGCGCCCGCATCCGGATAGGAGATGCGCAAAGCCAGATGATAGCGGCTGCGCGGATGTTTGAAATCGACGGCATAAATGCCTTCAGGCGTGCGCCCGTCGCCTTCACGCGTCTTTTGCCCAGTAGGGTTCGAGCCAAGCGCGATGGTGTAGCGGGCGAGCACCCGGCCATCGCGCTCGAGAGTCAACCGACGGGCAGCTTTTTCGACCACGACCCGTGTCGCCTGTGCATCGGTCGACGCGAGCGCCGGCAGCGTCCGAAACGCCTGCGTGAATTCCAGGCCGAGCGCCAGGGCAGCGCCAACCGCGGCGAGGATGGCGATGCGCTTCAGCATCGGCTGCATCAATTCTCCGCTCGCACCGGCCGCGCCAGCAGATCCGCGACCGCCTCGCGCACGCCGACGGTGCCGGCGATGATGCTTGCGACCGCTTCCGCGATCGGCATGTCGATCTCCTGCGCCCGCGCCATCTGCACCAGCACGGAGGCGGTGAACGCGCCTTCGGCGAGCTTGCCGCCGGCGGCTTCAGTCGGCGACCTGCCCTGCCCCAGCGCCTGGCCATAAGCGAAATTGCGCGATTGCGCCGTGGCGCAGGAGAGCACGACGTCGCCCAGCCCGGAAAGCCCCATCAATGTCTCGGCCTGGGCGCCATGGGCTTCGCCGAAGCGGCGCAATTCCGAAAAGCCCCGCGCCACCAGCGCGGCACGGGCGCTCTCGCCAAGCCCGAGGCCGATTGCGATGCCGGCGGCGATGGCGAGCACGTTTTTGGCGGCACCGCCGATCTCGACGCCACGCGGATCGGTGCTGTGATAGATGCGTAGCGTGGATGAATTCAGCGCCTCCGCCAGTCCCTGCGCGAGCGCGGCGTCCGAGCAAGCCAAAGTCAGCGCCGTCGGCAGGCCGCGGGCGATATCGGCGGCAAAGCTCGGCCCTGACAGCACCGCAGGAACCGCATGCGGCATTGCCTCGGCAATGATCTGCGTGGTGAAGCGCCCGCTGCCCTGCTCGATGCCCTTGGCGGCCGAAATCACCGGCAGCCCTGACCGCACCGCCGGCGCCAGCAGCATCGAGGCCGCACGCAGCGCCTGCGTCGGCACGGCCAGGATTAGTGCCTCGGCCTGACCCAGCGCCGCGATATCCGAAATCGGCTCGATCGCGTCAGGCAGCCTGGCACCCGGCAAGCGCGGCGCCTCGCGCCGCTTGCGCAGGCTCGCCACGGTCTCCTCGTCGCGGGCCCAGAGCAGCACGCGCCGCCCGGCCCGTGTGGCGGCAAGCGCCAGCGCCGTGCCGAAGGCGCCGGCGCCGGCGACGCCGACCGTCTCGTAGCGAGTTTTTCCACTCACGCTTTCGCCCGCAATTCGTCGAGTGGCCAGCGCGGGCGCGCCAGCGCGCTCATATCGTCGACGAGGCCGAGCCGCAGGCGCTCCAGCCCGGCCCAGGCGATCATCGCGCCATTGTCGCCGCAAAGCGCCATCGGCGGCGCGACCATCGGCAGTCCGGCCTCGGTCGCTAGGCGCACGAGCCCGTTGCGGATCTGCTGGTTGGCAGCGACGCCGCCGGCCACGACCAGGGAGGTCGGCTTGATCCCGGCCTCACGGCAGGCGCGCAAGCCCGCCCGCGTCCGGTCGACCAGAACATCGACCACCGCGGCCTGGAAGGAGGCGCAAAGATCGGCGACGTCGCGGTCGGACAGGGGCGCGATCCGCTCGGCGACCAGCCGCACCGCGGTCTTCAGGCCCGACAGCGAGAAATCGGGATTGGGCCGCCCGCTCATCGGCCGCGGGAATTCGAAGCGCTCGGGATCACCGCTCCGCGCCTCGCGCTCTACCGAGGGACCGCCCGGATAAGGCAGGCCGAGCATCTTGGCGATCTTGTCGAAGGCCTCGCCGACCGCGTCGTCGATGGTGGTGCCGAGCCGGAGATAATCGCCGACGCCGCGCACGGCGAGCAATTGCGTATGCCCGCCCGAGACCAGCAACAACAGATAGGGAAAAGCGATGTCGTCGGTCAGCCGGGCCGTCAACGCATGGCCCTCGAGATGGTTGATCGCGATGAAGGGCCGCCCCGTCACCAGCGCGATCGCCTTGGCGGTGGTCAGGCCGACCATGACGCCGCCGATCAGCCCCGGTCCCGCCGCGGCAGCAACGCCGTCGATCTCGGACGGCTTCATGCCAGCGGTCTCGAAGGCGCGCATCACGATCCGGTCGATCGCCTCGACATGGGCGCGCGCCGCGATCTCGGGCACGACGCCGCCATAGGCGGCATGCGCCGCGATCTGGCTGAGGATTTCGTTCGACAGGATCTTGGCTTCGCCGGAGCGTTCGACGGAGACGATCGCGGCGGCCGTCTCGTCGCAGGTCGTCTCTATGCCCAGAACTCGCATGCTCATCGTGACGTTGGGCGGGCATCGGCCCTGATGCCGGGGCGCCGCCAGGGTGCGCGGTTTCGCGCGGGGATTTCCTCCGTATAGTGCTGCATGAAGGCGAAGGCCAATGGCCAGCGCCGGCAGAAGACACAGAACTTGCGGCGCGAAAGCGGAGACCTCGCAGCGAATGACCGACATGCCGACCCCGCCACGCGAAACCCGGCTCCCTGGCCGCTTCGTCCTCGGCACGCGTGGCAGCCCACTGGCTCTGGCGCAGGCACACGAACTCGCGCGCCGGCTCGGCGCCGCCCATGGCTGGGACAGCGCCGAGCTGCCGCTCGACGTGATCCGCACCACCGGCGATGCGATCCAGAACCGCGCGCTGTCGGAAGCCGGCGGCAAGGGGCTCTTCACCAAGGAGATCGACGCCGCCCAGCTCGCTGGCACCATCGATTTTGCCGTCCATTCCGCCAAGGACCTGCCGACCGCCCTGCCGGGTGGCCTCGTCATCGCTGGCTATCTGCCGCGCGAGGACGTCCGCGACGCGCTGATCGCGCGCGGTATCTCGCGCCTCGCCGACCTGCCGCAGGGCGCGATCGTCGGCTCGGCTTCCTTGCGCCGCCAGGCGATCCTGAAGCGGGCGCGGCCCGACCTCGAAGTCACGCTGCTGCGCGGCAATGTCGGACGGCGGCTGGAGAAGGTCGCGAGCGGCGAGATCGATGCGACCCTGCTCGCCCTCGCGGGCCTGCGCCGCCTCGGCCTCGCCGACAAGGCGAGCGGCATCCTCTCGCTCGAGGAATGTCTGCCGGCGGTCGGCCAGGGCGCCATCGCCGTGGTGATTCGCGCTGGTGACGCGGCGGCGGCCGCAGCGCTTGCCCCCATCATCTGCCGCGACACCGGCCATGCCCTCGCCGCCGAGCGCGCCTACCTGACCGAGCTCGACGGCTCCTGCCGGACGCCGATCGCCGGCCACGCCACGGTCGACGGTGACCGCCTGCACCTGCGTGGCCTTCTGCTTTCGCCCGACGGTAAGGCGAGCGCCGAGGGCGAGCGCCTTGGTTCCGTCACGGAGGCCGCGCAACTGGGAGCTGATCTTGGGCGCGAATTGCGCGCCCGCGCCCCGGCCGGCATCTACGATCCGGCCTGAGCGAAGCCTGCACGAGGAGACGATATGCGCGTTCTGGTGTTCAGACCTCAGCAGGATGCCGAGCGCAGCGCGCAAGCCTTGCGCGAGCGCGGCAAGGATCCGGTGGTCGCGCCGCTGTTCCAGATCGTGCCGAGCGGCGAGAAGCCGCCGAAGGGTCCGTTCGACGCCCTCGTCCTGACCAGCGCCAATGCGGTGCCGGCAGTAGAGACCCTGCCGAAGGGCTGGCGCGGCACGCTGCCGGCCTTCTGTGTCGGCACGCGTACGGCGGAGGCAGTCGGCGAGCTCGGTTTCACGGCGCACAGCGCCCGTGGCGGGCGCGCCGACTTGCTGGCGCTGATCCTCGAGCGCTTGCCGAAAGGCCAGAAGCTGCTCTTCGTCGCCGGCCGCGACCGCCACGAGGATTTGCCACAGCAATTGCGCGATGCCGGCCACGAGGTCGCGGTGTGGACGGCCTATGAGGCCAAGGCGGTCGACGCCCTGCCCGCCCCTGCCGCCGACGCCCTGCGCGACGGCTCGGCCGACGCCGCCCTGCATTATTCGCCGCGCAGCGCCCAGATCTTCCTCGACCTCGCCGGCAAGGCTGGATTGGCCGAGCAGGCGCAGGCTCTGCCCCAGCTCGCACTCTCCATCGAGGTCGCCGCGCCCCTGATTGCGGCTGGCTCCGACACCGTGCTCGTCGCCGAACATCCCGAGGAGGCCGCGCTCTTCGCCGCGCTCGACCAGCTTCCCGCTCGCACTCTGCTGACCGGCGATGCTAAGGAGCCGGTAGCAGCAGACAACGACGACAAAGCGGACAAGGACGGTATGACGGCAGAGCCGAGCAGCGAACAGGGCCCGGCCGGCAAGCGCCGCAACCGCTCCGGCCGGACACCGCCCACCATCGAGCTTGCCGCCACCGAAACCGTTGCGACCTCATCTGCCGAGGTTACCGCTTCGGCAACGAGCGCGGCAGAGGCCGAGCGTACCGAGACGCAAGCCGAAGCGGTGCTGCCGACCGAAGCGCTCGCCCAGGAATTCACGCCGCCGCCGGTGCCCGAGCATCAGCGCCGCTACAATCTGCCGACCGTCGCGCTCGCCGGCCTCGCCGGCGGCGTGATCGGCGCCGGCCTGGTGCTGTTGGGCCTGCGCCTGTCCGGCCCCGATGACGGCGCGCAACTGGCCGAGCTCACCAGGCGCGTCGAGACCTTGCAGGCGCAGAGCGCCGCTCTGCCCACCCGCGCCGCGCTCGATGCCATCGACCGCAAAGCCGTGGCCGCAGCCGAGAGCGCCGCCAAGGCGGGCAGCGAGGCACAGGCCAATGCCGCCCGGCTCGCCGAGCTTGCCAAGGCCGCTCCGGCTGCCGGTGCGACGATCACGGCCGGGCTGAACGAGAAGCTCGACCGCGCCGACAGCACCGCGACCGCCGCCCGCGACGCCACCGCAACGCTGAGCCAGCGTCTCGCCGGCGTCGAAGCGGCGGCCAAGAGCGCTGCCCAGCCAAGCAAGCAGGCGCTCGCCGCGGCGCGCGTCGTCCTCGCCGAGCGCATCCGCGACGCGATCGGCGCTGGCCGGCCTTTCCAGCCCGATCTGGCGGCCCTCGGAGACATCCCCGCCGAGCAGCGCGCGGCGCTGGGCGCCTTGGCTGGCACCGGCGCCGCAACCCGCGATAAGCTGCTGACGCAATTCAAGAGCCATCACGCCCTGTTCGTCCGCGAGACCTCGCCGGCCGCCAACAGCTGGGAAGACAAGCTGCTTGGGCTGGCGAGCCGCATCGTCACCATCCGCCCGGTCGGCGATGCCGGCTCGACCGATCCCGCGACCCTGCCGATCCGGCTGGAAGCGGCGCTCACCCAGAACGACGTCGTCAAGGCGGCTGAGCTCTGGACACAATTACCCGAGCCGGCACGGCGCGGCAGCGAAGCTTTCGGCCTGGCGTTGAGGCTGCGCGCGATCGCGGAAACGACGATCAACCGCATCGCGCAGGATGCGGTCGCGGCGCTGGGTACGGCAGGCTGAGAAGGATAGATCCCGATGGTTCGCGTACTGGTCTATCTCTTCATCATCGCGCTCGTCGCCGTCGGCGCGGTCTGGCTCGCCGACCGGCCGGGCGAGGTTTCGGTCCTCTGGCAGGGCTACCGTATCGAGACCAGCGTCGCGATCGCCGCGATCGGCGTCGTCGTGCTCGCTTTCCTCACTTTGGTCGCCTGGGCGATCATGCGCTTCGTCTTCGGCCTGCCCTCCGCCTTCGGCTTCGCCTCACGGGCACGACGCCGGGCCCGCGGCTTCGAGGCGATCTCGCGCGGCATGGTCGCGATCGGCGCGGGCGATCCCATCGCCGCCGGACGCCATGCCGTCGATGCCCGCAAATTCGTTGCCGATGAGCCGCTGACATTGCTGCTCGAAGCGCAGTCGGCCCAGCTCTCCGGCGATCGCGGCCAGGCCGAGGCCGCCTTCAAGGCGATGCTCGACAAGCCGGAAACCCGCGTGCTCGGCCTGCGCGGCCTCTTCGTCGAGGCACGCCGACGCGGCGACATGACAGCGGCCCGCGCCTTCGCCGACGATGCGGTGCGGCGCTCGCCCTCGCTCGCCTGGGCCAATGACGCCCTGCTCGACTTCCACACCGCCGCAGGCGACTGGCAGGCAGCTCGCACCGCGGTCGAGCGCCGGGCGGCGCTGCGCCTCTCCGACAAGGGCGAGGCCAAGCGCCAGCGCGCCGTCCTGCTCGCAGCCGAGGCGCTCGACGCCAAGGATCGCGAGCCCGAAAAGGCACTCGCCGCCGCGCTCGAAGCGGTCAAGCTCGCGCCGGGTCTCACCCCCGCTGCGGCTCTTGCAGGGCGGATGCTGTCCGAGCGCGGCGACATCAAGAAGGCGGCACGATTGCTGGAAGCGGCCTGGAAGCAGGTCTCGCATCCCGATGTCGCCAGCGCCTATCTCGACGTCCGGCCCGGCGACAGCGCCCGCGACCGCCTTGCTCGCGCCGAGACGCTGACCAATCTGCGACCGGCCGATCCCGAAGGCGTGCTGGCCTTGGCCGGCGCCGCCATCCATGCCCAGGACTTCGCCCGCGCCCGTGCCACGCTGAAGCCGCTGCTCGCCGGCGGCGCCTCGGTCCGCGCCTGCCTGCTGATGGCCGAGCTGGAAGAGGCCGAGCACGGCGCCACCGGCCGCGTCCGCGAGTGGCTGGCGCGCGCCACCCGCGCCCCGCGCGATGCCGCCTGGGTCGCCGATGGCCTCGTCTCCGATCAATGGCTGCCGATCTCGCCGATCTCGGGCCGGCTCGATGCTTTCGTCTGGACCGTGCCGCCGGCCACGCTCGGCAGCCAGGGCGCCCATCTCAACGACGACGTGCTGGCCGATCTCGACGAGCCCTCGGCACCATTGCTGGAAGGCAAGGCCGAAACGGTCGAGGCGGAGACGGTGCCGGCTCCGGCCGGACTTGCCCCGCCTGCACCGAGCGAGCCGTTGAAGACCGAGGCAAAACCGGAGCCCAAGACTGAGATCAAGCCGGAACCGCCTGTCGCGCCGCCCCCTCCCGCAGCCGAGCCTGTCGTCGAGATCGCGCCGGTGACGACGAAGCCGGCGCCGCAAGCGCCCAAGCCCGCTCCGGTCGTATTCCCGGTCGCGCATGCTCCGGACGATCCGGGGCCTGAGCAGCAGGTCCCGGGCGAGGCCAAGGGCCGCTTCCGGATCTTCAGTTAGCCTGCCGTCACGCCGCCGCAGAATCGCGGCGATCGGAAGGCGCCAGCCGCTGAAGTGGATGGGAATTCTTGTGAAATAATCACAAGAATGCTAACTTGGCCAGGAACGGAGGCCAACAATGGCGACCATGACCATCTCGCTGCCCGATCCGATGAAGGATTGGATCGAGGCACGCATCCGACAGGGCGACTACGCAAGCACGAGTGACTATGTCCGCGATCTCGTGCGCCGTGACCGTGAGCGATCCGCCCATCCCGAACTGACCCTCGCTGATTTGCAGCGCATCGTGGCTGACGCCCGCGCAAGCGGTACGAGTGGGCAGAGCGTCTCCTCAATCCTGGCCGAGGCAAAGGCCGCCGTGGAGGCCCGGCGTGGAGCGCGAGAATAGCTACGACCTTACGCGACGAGCCAGGGACGATCTCTTCGATATCTTCGTCTACGGATATGACCGATTTGGCGAGCAGCAGGCTGACATCTACGCCTCTGGCCTTGAACATGTGTTCGAGCTTCTCGCCGCGAATCCACGAATGGGGCGCGAAGCAAGATCGATTGGCCCCGGCGTGCGCCGTCACGAGCACGCCTCTCACGTCATCCTCTATGAACAAGCGCCGTCAGGAATTTTGATCCTCGCTATCGTGCATTCTCGCAGCGTGCTGCGACTTTCCTTGTGAGGACACCGCAGGCAACCAATGCTCTGAACCGGCCACGGCACCTGATGCGGTTCTCTTCAAGCGCGCCTATAGAACACCCATGATTACATCCTCTTCCTCATCCGCCGCCACCGAACTCGTCATCGAGCCGGAACAGGCGGGCCTGCGCCTCGACAAGGCGCTCGCCCTGCTTGGCGGCGAGGTTTCGCGTGCCCGCCTGCAGCAGGTGATCAAGGAGGGCGGCGTCAGCGTCGACGGCGCGGTGGTCGTCGATGGCAGCCGCAAGGTCGTCGCCGGCCAGCGCCTCTCCCTCGTCATGCCGGAGGCCAAGCCCGCCGCGCCGATCGGCCAGGACATCCCGCTGACCGTCGTCTTCGAGGACGAGCATCTGATCGTCATCGACAAGCCGGCCGGGCTCGTCGTCCATCCTGCCGGCGGCCATGAGGACGGCACGCTGGTCAACGCGCTGATCGCCCATTGCGGCGAGAGCCTCTCCGGCATCGGCGGCGTGCGCCGGCCGGGCATCGTCCACCGGCTCGACAAGGACACTAGCGGCCTGCTCGTCGTCGCCAAGAACGACAAGGCCCATAGCGGCCTCGCCAAGCAGTTTGCCGACCATGGCCGCACCGGCCCGCTGGAACGGGCCTATCTTGCCATAGTCTGGGGTTCGCCGCGTCGGCAGACCGGTACGATCGACGCCCCGATCGAGCGCTCCAACCGCAATCGCGAGAAGATGATGGTGGTCGGCGAGGGCCGCGGCCGCGAGGCGATCACCCATATCGCGCTGATCGAGCGCTACCCGCCTCTGCTGCGCGGTCACGAGGAGATCGAGGCACTGGCGAGCCTGGTCGAGTGCCAGCTCGAAACCGGTCGCACTCACCAGATCCGCGTCCATATGAGCCATATCGGCCACCCGCTGCTCGGCGACCAGCTCTACGGCTCCGGATTCATGACGAAGGCGAGCCGTTTGCCGGAAAAAGCCCAGGCCGCACTCGCCGAGCTCGGCCGTCAGGCGCTGCATGCCCGCCTGCTCGGTTTCGAGCATCCGGTCACCCGCGAGGAATTGCGCTTCGAGTCGGAACCGCCGGCCGACTTTGCACGTTTGCAAGCTGAGCTCTCGATCCTGTGACGGATTTTTGCTGCGCTGCCCACTTTCCGCCACCCTCGCATCGTCTATACTGCGCTGCGAAAGCGGATGGCTAAAGGGGCGCCGCTTAGAGTGCTTATAGCGGGCGACAGGGCGAAGGTCGTCGCCAAGCAAGGCACCGGATGATCCTGCCCGATGGAACATCGGGTGGTTGGCTCGCCGCAGAGCGGGAGCCGGGAAAGGAGTACGAGCATGGCGATTGCGTCGTTGCCCGTCATGTCCGCGGAGGGCGGACTTTCACGTTACCTGGACGAGATCCGTCGGTTCCCGATGCTGGAACCGAACGAGGAATTCATGCTGGCCAAGAGCTGGCGCGAGCATGGCGACCGCGACGCGGCCCATAGGCTCGTGACCTCGCATCTGCGCCTCGTCGCCAAGATCGCCATGGGCTATCGCGGCTACGGGCTGCCGATGGGCGAGGTCGTGTCGGAAGGCAATGTCGGCCTGATGCAGGCGGTCAAGCGCTTCGAGCCCGACAAGGGCTTCAGGCTCGCGACCTATGCGATGTGGTGGATCAAGGCCTCGATCCAGGAGTATATCCTGCGCTCCTGGTCGCTGGTGAAGATGGGCACCACCGCCAACCAGAAGAAGCTGTTCTTCAACCTGCGCAAGGCGAAGAGCAAGATCTCTGCGCTCGGCGACGGCGACCTCAAGCCGGACCAGGTCAAGAGCATCGCGACCAAGCTCGGCGTCAACGAGCAGGACGTGATCGACATGAATCGTCGCCTCGGCGGCGACGCGTCGCTGAACACGCCGCTGCGCGAGGACGGCGAAGGCGAATGGCAGGACTGGCTGGTCGACGACAGCGAAAGCCAGGAGCGTCGCCTCGCCGATTCCGAGGAGAGCGACAACCGTCATCTGGCGTTGCGCGAAGCGCTGGGCGTGCTCAACGATCGCGAGCGCCGCATCTTCGAGGCGCGCCGCCTCGCCGAAGACCCGATCACCCTGGAGGAGCTCTCCGAGGAGTTCGGCGTCTCGCGCGAACGTGTCCGCCAGATCGAGGTCCGCGCCTTCGAGAAGGTGCAGGACGCGGTCAAGAAGGCGCTGGTGAAGATCGAGGCGCCGCGGGCCGCCCTGCCCGCAGCCTGATCAGTACAGTGGTAGCAACGGCTGCAAGGGCAGCCTGAGCGGCCCGAGGAAGACCCTGCCTTCGCGCAGGACCAGCGGCGGCAGCGGCGAAAGCCCTGCCGCCGTGTTGCTTTGCGTGCCATCCCCACCACGTCCACCGAACAGAGCGCCGAGGCCTGCCGCCAGGCCGCCGACCTTGATGCCGGCGATGCGGTCGACGCCGGCGACTGCAGCCGAGATCTTGCCAGCCGGCCGATGCGCCTCGTCGAGCGCGACCAGGCCGCTGGCCTCGAGCCGGGCCGGGCCCTTCGTCAGCACGAGCTTGGTCACGTCCAGCCCGCCACCAGAGGTGCGCCAGGCTTCGAGCGCATCGGGATTGAAGCCGCGCCGGAAGGCCGGCGCCCGCGACAGGCTGGCCTGCAGATCAAGATCGGCGAGCTGGCCGTTGCCGATCAGCACTTCCAGCGCCGGCAGCACACCACCCTTGGCGTTGACGGCGAGATCGACCGTCCCCTCGCCGGCGAAACGCTGCGGATTGGGTCGCAGATGTATCTCGGTGGCAGTCGCCCGCCAGGTCTCGGCAGCCTCCTGTCCGGGCTCGGTGACGGTCAGCACCGGCTCGCCCAGCACCAGCGAGAAGCGCTCGAAGGCGAGGCCGCTGAGATGCAGGCTGGCCGCGAGCGCTTTCCAGTCGAGCGCGGCCTTCCGGCCCTGCGGCAGGTTGGCCAGCATCGGCCCGGTCATCTGCAGAATGATGTGTCCGGGGGTCCAGACCTGCGCGACCGCGACCGCCTGGCCGGCATCGACCTTGACCTCGTCGCCCCAGCGCGAGGAGGTCAGCGTCAGGCTGGCGCAGCGCACCTCGATGCGGAAGGGATAGCCACCGACATTGCGATCGCGGCAGGTCCAGTTGCGCCCGGCGCGGGCCTCGCGGGCGATGCCGGCATCGAGTTCCTGGTCGACCTTGCTGCGCGCGAGGCCCCAGATGCCCGACCAGCCGGCGGCGAGCAGCGCCAGCAGCACGAAAGGCGCATAGAGCCAGAAGCGGCCATGTCGGCGCACGGGCGTGATATCGGACATGCGCGGAGGCTCCATTGCGAAAATCTCGGCAGATTGATAGCGACCGGGGCCGCAGCACGCCAGCGCAGGCGGGATAATCCGTCAGCGGGTCGTGAGACCCCTGTCTGGCGAGGCAAGCGGGCTAAATTGTGAGGGACGGATGACCGCGCCGCTTCCGCTGGAAGATCTCTGGGTGTTCGGCTACGGTTCGCTGATCTGGCGCCCGGGCTTCCCCTTCGCCGAGCGTGCTGGCGCACGCCTGCATGGCTACCACCGTGCGCTCTGCATCTATTCGCATGTCCATCGCGGCACGCCGGAGGTGCCGGGACTGGTGCTCGGCCTCGACCGCGGCGGCATCTGCCGCGGCGTCGCCTTCCGCGTTCCCGCCGAACAGGCCGAAGAGACGATCGACTATCTGCGCGCCCGGGAGCAGGCGACCGCGGTCTATCTCGAACGGCGGCTCGCTTTGCGGCTCGACGACGGCCGGCGTCTCAGCGCCATCACCTACATCGCCGACCGCGCGCATGAGCAATATGCCGGGCGCCTGCCGGAGGCCGCGGTGCTCGCGCTGGTCCGCCAGGGCAAGGGCGTCTCGGGCGAGAACCCGGACTATGTCCGGCGCACCCACGAGCATCTGCACGAAATGGGCATCCACGACCCGCTGCTCGCCCATCTCGTGGCCGAGCTCGACAGAACAGGGTAGCAGGCGCGGATCAGAGCCCTCACGCCTCCGGCATCAGATCGCAGAGCGCGGCGCGGCGGCTGGCGCCGTCCTCGGCGAGCAGATGGACATGGATCTCGCTGGCGCCGGCCATGGCGACCGCATCGCGCCAGCGTGTCAGCGCCGCATCGATGCCGAACGGCCCGCTGTCGCGCGCGGCAACGATCTTGCGGTCAGGCGAGACTGCCAGCAGAACCACATCGCTGAAGCCGAGCGCATGCCCGTCCTGAACGGCGAAGACCGAGGCGACATAGCGCCGACCCGAGCGGCCGCGCCAGGCGGTGAACCGGCGCTCGGCGAGATGGGCGGTCGCGCGCAGCGGCATCTCCCGCACCTGCCCCGGCAACGCGGCGTCGTCGCCGAACAGCGGCACAGCACGCTCCGTCTTGGGAGATTGCAGGGCCTCCAGCAAATTGAGCTGGCGCGGCATGTTGTCGGTCGACCGGTTGCGATCGAATGGGAACCGGGCTCGGGCGAGAGCAGCCATATCGTTCCTCCTTTGTTCTAGAACAAAATCGGAACGGGGCGGTCGATTGTCAAGGCCGATCAGGCCTGGGGTGACGGCTCCTGCCGTATACTGACAGGAGCGGGCACGCCGAGCCGGTCGAGTTCGGCAAGACCATCCGCCAGGAGGCGGTTGCTCACGGTCTCGATCTGCTCCTGCAGCAAGGCGTGGAATTGCATCTTGTTCATGCCCGGCGGAATCGCCGGCAGGATCTCGACGCGGATCGTGCCGGGCCGCTTGATCAGGCTGCGGCGCGGCCAGAACAGGCCGGCATTGAGCGCGACCGGCACGCAGGGCACGCCGAGCTCGGTATAGAGATGGGTGACGCCGTATTTGTAGGCCGGCTCGGCTCCCGCCGGGCGGCGCGTGCCTTCGGGAAAGATCATCAGCTGGCGGCCGTTCTGGCCGAGCTCGATCTTGGCGCGCCGCGTCACCTCCTGCAGCGCCCGGCTGCGCGCCCCGCGATCGACCGGGATCATCCGGAGCTTGATCAGGCACCAGCCGAAGAAGGGCAGCCAGGTCAACTCGCGCTTGAGGATGTAGACGGGATTAAGGAACACCGTCACCAGCGCGAAGGTTTCCCAGGTCGACTGGTGCTTGGCGGCCATGATGATGCCGCCCGGCGGAATGTTCTCGGTTCCGACGATCTCGCAGCGCGTGCCGACGATCACCCGCATCAGCCAGATCGAGGTCTGCCCCCAGAGCTGCGCGATCCGCAGCAGGAAGCGCGGCGGCAACACCATCGTCAACATGGCTGCGAGCAGCCAGAAGGCGAGGTTC
This sequence comes from Alloboseaceae bacterium BT-24-1, assembly GCA_025846845.1. GTDB lineage: Bacteria > Pseudomonadota > Alphaproteobacteria > Rhizobiales > Beijerinckiaceae > Allobosea. The sequence goes on along the minus strand of JAOYTL010000021.1, from coordinate 31,627 downwards.
AGGTAGAAGGCGACGTTGAAGAGGAGCGAGCGGATCAGCAGCATGGTCCGCAAGAACCCCGACAGCGGGAATGCGTCAAGAGCCGTCTTGCGCCGGATCAGGCTCCGCGAGCCGGCGACCCCGCCCGCGAACGCTTGTCGTGCTCGGGGCCGATCAGGTCGCCGGGCTTGGGCGACACGGGCTTGCGTCCGCCGATGATCACGGACAGGCGCGAGGTCTCGGGGTCCGTCTCGAGCTTGCTGCGCACGCCGGCGACGAGATATTTGAGGTATTCCGGCACCAGCAGGCGGATCGCATGCCAGTCGCGCCACCAGCTGGCGACGTCGACCTGATCGGTCACCACCGGATGCGGCACAAAGCGCACGCCCGGCATCGCGTGCTCGAGCTCGAGCAGCGTGCGCGGCATGTGGTAGTTCGAGGTCACCACCAGCAGCGAGCGGAAATTGTGACGACGGACCCAGCGTCGCGTCTCGATGGCGTTGCCGATCGTGTTGCGGGCGCGATAATCGAGATCGACACAGCAGGCGAGCGCCTCGCGCGCCGTCGGATTGAGCTTGGCCAGTTCGTCGCGGCCGGTCTTCTCGTTGACGCCGCTGATCAGCAGGCGTCGCCCGCGTTCGGCATTGAGCAGGCTGACGGCATCACCAATCCGCTGTGCGCCGCCGGTCACGACGACGATCGCGTCCGTACGGGGCGGGGTAGCCGCTTCGGTCACCGAGAGGCGCATGGCGAAGCGGACGTAACCCGCGGCCAAAACCATTCCCCCGACCAAGCAGGACCAGAGCAGGACGCGGCCGAGCCTGCGCCGCCATGTCGAAGCGTCGGCCGTCATCGGTCGCAGGCCAGCCAGGCTGTCCTCAACAGGGGAAAGATGACCTTGCCGGGTTCCAAGCAGCACCATCAGGTTGCGAAACTAACCGCCCAATCGGGCACAATGACGGCGCCCTCACAACCCCGCCGCGCAGCGAGTCAGCCCATTGCCCGCAGATAATGGCGCACCGTCAGCCGCGAGACGAGTCCCGCAATCGCTGCGACCACCGCCGCGACGAGCACGACGACCGCATAGCCCGACCAGCCGATCTCGAAGGCCCCGAACAGCGCCTGCAACTGGTCGGCCTCCGGGGTCGCGCTCCAGGCCGACGACAAAAGACCAAGCAGCGCAATCGCGAGGATCGCCGCGAATCCGCCGGCTGCGCCGCCGCGCAACCCCAGCGCGACGAAGCGTGTCTGGAATTCGCGGGCGATAAACTCGTCGGTCGCGCCGACGAAATGCAGCACCTCGACCGAATCGCGGCTGCCAGCCATGGCGCCGCGCGTGGCGAAGGCGACGGCGAGCCCGGCCGCCACCAGCACGAGCAGCACCACCGCGACTCCTGCCAGGATGATGGTGCTCGCCATGGTCGAGAGACGGCGCACCCAGAGCCGGTGATCGTCGAGCGTCGCGCTCGGCACCTCGCGCCGCAAAGTCTGACCGAACGTGACGAGATCGTTGGCGACGGCCGAGGAAAGCCGCAGCACGATCAGCCGCGGCACCGGCAACTCGACGAGATCGAGCCCGGCACCCAGCCAGGGTTCGAGCAGCTTGTCCGATTCGGTCCGCGGCATCGGCCGCGCCTCGGCCACGCTCGGCACGGCCCGGGCGAGCTCGACCGCGCGCGCAATGTCCTGCTCGATATTCCTGCGCGGATCGGGCCTGACCTGGATGGTCATCTCGTTGGCGACTGCGCCGCGCCATTGCTCCGAGGCGCGGGCGGCGAGCATGGCCGCTCCGGCACTCAGCGCCGCCAGGAAGGTCAGGATGGCGATGACGACGACGAGCGCGCGCCCGGCAACCGAATCGACCGGCACCAAAGGTTGATCGCGGCGCAGGCTGGCCGGCAGGCGCTGACTGCCGCGCGGACGCTCCTCCTCCGCTTCGTCCATATCGAGATGCTCAGGCATCGACATGCAGATGTCCGTCCGCCAGCACGAGGCGCGGCGCGTCGTAGAGCTCCATCAGGGCGATGTCGTGGGTCGCGATCACCACCGCCGTCCCCAGCGACTGCAATTCCATGAACAGCCGCAGCAGCCGCCGTCCGAGGCCGGGATCGACATTGCCGGTCGGCTCGTCCGCGAGCAGCAATTGCGGCCGGCTGATCAGGGCGCGCGCGATCGCGGCGCGCTGCTTCTCGCCGCCGGAGAGGACGGCGGGCACGGCATGCATGCGCTCGCCGAGCCCAACCCAGCGCAAGAGCTCGACGACCTCGGCGCGATAGCTCGTCTCTTCCTTGCCGATCACGCGCAGCGGCAAAGCGACGTTCTCATAGACCGTCAGATGGTCCAGCAGCCGGAAATCCTGAAAGACGACGCCCATGCGTCGACGAAAATCGGTGAGCGTGGCGGCTTCGAGGCGCGAGACGTCCTGGCCGAACAGATTGACCAGGCCGCGGGTCGGCTTGAGCGCCATCAGGACGAGCCGGATCAACGTGGTCTTGCCCGCCCCTGACGGCCCGGTCAGGTACTGGAACGAGCGCGGCGCGATACTGAAGTTGATGTCCTTCAGCACCTCCGGCCCCATCCCGTATCGCAACCCGACATTCTCGAACCGAACCAACGCCGCTCCTCTCGCTCACTCAAATCCGAATCGTGCCGGACTGGTGCCAAGCCGGCGCGATCCTACACCCAGACGATACCCCGGCGGGAAGCACTGAACGTGTTTTCCTCGATCGCGAATGGAAGCCCTCTCGATCGGGGCGGACTCGGGCTCGAAACGAGAGGCGGCTTTACGCGACATTAACCATAAATCGACCCTATGAAGCGCGGAGCCGCGTGCCGCTTACGCTTCTGCTTGCAAGAGGCGGCGAGAGGATCAGGCTTCGCACCGATATCTTGCGGATGCCGCGCGGAGCGACCGTTTTCCAGGCCATGCTGATCGTCTGCCCCAACTGCGCCAGCCGATATGAGATCGCCGAGGCCAAGATCGGGGCCGGCGGTCGCAAGGTGCGTTGTGCCAGCTGTCAGACGACCTGGCAGATCGAAGCTCCACAGGTCGCAGAGCAGCGGCCAACGAACGACATTCTGCAGTCCGACCTGGACGCCGCGGTCCCGGACCTTCCTACCGCTCCCAGCCCCGAGCAGACCGCGGCTGAGCTGGAGGAGGAACTGCGCCGCGCCGCCGAGATCGATGCCGATATTTCGGCGATCGCAGCCGAGCGGACCGAGCTCTCGCAGTCGGACGCAGCACCGTTGCCGCCCTCTCCTCGGAAGCGCAACTGGACTACCGTCCGCAACCCGTTTGCACGCCTTCCCCCGGCTGCCGCTACCATCCTCGTGGTGGCGGGCGTCGCCATACTCGGGCTCGGCTTCTGGCAACGCGAGCGCGTCGTTTGGGCGATGCCGCAATTCGCTGACCTTTACGCGAAAATCGGCCTGCCGGTGAACGTTCGCGGTCTCGCCTTCAGCGCCGTCGAAAGCGAGCTGGTCCAGGACCCGCAAGGGCGTTTCCTGGTCGTCACAGGCGACGTCACCAACATCACCAGGGGCTCGGCCAAGGTGCCGCCGATCACGGTGACGGTGCAGGCCGAGGACGGCAAGGTGCTCTACAGCTGGACGACGGAGCCGCCGCGTGCTTCGCTCGAATCCGCCGAGTTGATGCATTTTCGCGCTCGCCTCGCCTCGCCGCCCGAGAACGGCCGCTCGGTCCAGTTGCGCTTCGGCGCGAATAACCCCAACGGCATCGCCGCTCTCTACTGATTTCCCACACCCCTTGGCCGCGGCCGCTTCAATTGTCCGCGGACCGACGCTATGACTTGGGCTTAAACAGTTTAGCCCGCGATCACGGGGCTGCGCGGGCACGGGCCTGCGCCGAAAGGAATGGTCGTCGATGTCCCAGCCCCAGCGTATCCGCGTTCTCTACGACGAGGCTGCGATCGCCGCCCGCAATGCCGAAATGGCTGCCGAGATCGCAGCCGATTCCGGTGAGGATTTGCTCGTCGTCGCGGTGCTGAAAGGCAGCTTCATGTTCGTCGCCGACCTGATCCGGGCCATGCATCGCACCGGCATGACCCCGCAGGTCGAGTTCGTGCACCTCTCCAGCTATCGCGCCGCCACCATCTCTTCCGGCCAGGTCGAGATCCTGCGCGACGTCCAGAGCGATGTGCGCGGCAGGCAGGTGCTGCTAGTCGACGACATCCTCGAATCCGGCCGCACGCTCGCCTTCGCCAAGGATCTGCTGGCCGCGCGGGGGGCCGCCCGGGTCTCCACCGCCGTCCTGCTCGAGAAGCCGGCCAAGCGCGCCGTCAATATCCAGGCGGACTATGTCGGCTTCGAGTGCCCCGATTATTTCGTCGTCGGCTACGGCATGGACGTCGCCCATTCCTACCGCCAGTTGCCCTATGTCGGCGTGATCGAGACCGCCGACCAGGCCGGCCTGCCGGGGATCTGATCCATGTCGCGTATTCTCGTGGTCGACGACGAAGAGAGCCTGCGCTCGCTGGTTGCGCGCGGCCTCGCCATGGACGGGCACGATTGCCTGACCGCCGGCGACGGAGCCGAGGCGCTCGACATCCTGATGGCCGAGCAAGGTCATTTCGACCTGCTGCTCACCGATATCCGCATGCCGCTGATGGACGGCATCGCGCTGGCGCTCGCCGCCAAGCAGCAATTCCCCGACCTCACCATCATGCTGATGACCGGCTATGCCGAGCAGCGCGAACGGGCCAAGAGCCTGGAGACGATCGTCGAGGAGGTGATGACCAAGCCCTTCACCATCGCCGAACTGCGCGAGACGGTGCTGCGCGTGATCGAGCGCTCGATCGGGTAAGAGCCTGCTGGCTCAGCGATTCAGCCACCAGATCGAGGCATTGAGCAGGCTCGCGAACGAGACCCAGGCGAGATAGGGGACGAACAGGGCCACGGACAGCCTGTCGCCCAGCCCTGCGAAACACCGCATCGTCCAGACCATCGCCACCAGCAGCAGCGCGATCACGACGAGCCCGCCCGCGGGACTGTTCAGGCCGAAGAACACGCAGGACCAGAGCATATTGAGCGCAAGCTGGACGTGGTAGGCGAGCAGCGCCTGCACCCTGCCCGGCGTACCATTCGGCAGGCGCAAGATGCGAAAAGCAGCCAGCGCCATCAGTGCGAATAAAGCCGTCCAGACCGGAGCGAACAGCCAGTTCGGCGGATTGAAGAATGGCTTGGCGAGGCCAGCATACCAGCCGGGGATCTGCGGCACCGTCACCGCGCTGCCGATCAGCGAAGCCGCCACCACCGCCAGGATGGCAATGAGGACGGAAATCCATACTGCCGGCTGACGGCCAGCCTGATCTGTCGATATGCTCATGCGGCAAGGATGGGGTGCATCTGCGCTCCGGGCAAGACGGGCCTCTTGCACTGCAGCAAACTGAATGAGATGAATCGTCTCTCATAGTAGAAGAATTGGATCATCCATGACCGCGCGCCCGCTCCATCCCCGTTCGCTCGCTGCGCAGGCGATGGGCAAGATCGACCCGCTGACCAAGGCCGTGGTGCCGCCGATCCATGTCGCCACCACCTATATCCGCGACGAGGACAACGCCTATTCCTCAGGCTTCATCTATGGCCGACCGGACAATGAGACGGTGCACGAGGCGCAGGCCGTGCTCGCCATGCTGGAGGAGGCCAAGGCCGGCGCCCTGCTGTTCGGCTCGGGCATGGCGGCAGCGACCGCCGTGTTCCAGGCGCTGTCCCCTGGCGATCACGTCGTTGCCTCCAAGGTGATGTACTGGGCGCTGCGTTCCTGGCTGCTGACCGAGGCGACGCGCTGGGGGCTGAAGATCGACTTCGTCGAGACCGACGATCTCAACAAGCTGAAGGCCGCCGTGAAGCCCGGCGTCACCAAGCTGGTCTGGATTGAAACGCCATCCAACCCGCTCTGGACCATCACCGACATCGCTGCCGCCGCAGAGATCACCCATGCGGCAGGCGCTAGGCTCGCAGTCGACTCGACCTGCGCCTCGCCTGTGCACACCCGCCCGCTCACACTCGGCGCCAACATCGTCATGCATGCCGCTACGAAGGTGCTCAACGGCCATTCCGATGTGATCGCCGGCGCGCTCTGTGCCCGGCAGGACGACGATTTCTGGGCCCGCATCAAGACCGTGCGCAAGGGCCAGGGCGGCATCCTCGGCCCATTCGAGGCCTATCTGCTGATGCGCGGCATGCGCACGCTCCATGTCCGGCAGGAGCGCCAGTCGGCCTCGGCCATGGCACTGGCGCAGAAGCTGTCCGCCCACCCGCTGGTCTCGCGGGTGCTCTACCCCGGCCTGCCGCAGCATCCCGGCCATGACATCGCGGCGCGCCAGATGGAGGGCGGTTTCGGTTTCATGCTCTCGGTCCAGGTCAGCGGCGGCGAGGCAGCGGCGATCAAGTCGGCCGCCCATGTCGAGCTCTACAAGCGCGCCACCTCGCTCGGCGGTGTCGAGAGCCTGATCGAGCACCGCGCCTCGATCGAGGGTGCCGGCTCGCCCTGCCCGCCAGACTTGCTGCGCCTCTCGACCGGCATCGAGGACGTTGACGATCTCTATGCCGATCTCGACCAGGCGCTGAAGGCCGGTCACCGCTGAGGCTTAGAACCAGATGCCCTTCGCCGTCGTCAGCAATTGCCGGCGGTCGGCGAGGCCGTTGGCGCCGCCATTGATCAGCTGGGTGATGCGCGCCGCGTCATCGCGATCGGCCGCGGCGTTGATCTTGCGATCGCGCCAGTAGGCAAAGGCGATCTGGACCGAGATACGCGGGTCGAGCGCCAGCTCCGGCCGCCCTTCGAGATCGACGTTCAGCATCCGCCCGATGCGCTTGTAATTGGCCCGGCCAGTCAGCTGGAAAATGCCGCGCCCGTGATAGCGCGCACCATCGCCGGGCTCGGTGTTGCCGAGATCGGCGCGGCCTTCGTAGCGAGCGAACTGCTTCTTCCCGCCCTTCTCCTCCAGCGTGCGGAAACGGTCGGTCTCGTGCGCGGCCTGCGCCAGGAAATGGCAGACGCGCAACGGCGTCCTCAGATCGGCCTCGGCGGCGAGACGGTCGAAATGCAGGGCGATGTTGTTCATCAGCTCGGCCTTGCCGATCGGCGCCAGGCGGGCGAGCCGCGCGACGGTGACGGCAAGATCCGGCGCCCGCGGAACCTGCGGCTCCTCGTTCGGCGCTTCTTCGGCTGGCGATCCCTGCATCGACATGGCGGCACTCCCGTTGGCGCTTTGCGCGAGTATGCACCGGTTTCGCAGGGCGGGGATAAATCGGCCCTGCCAGCGTCATGCCCCTGAAACAGCCGGTGTCTAGCGAGGGCCACCACCTCAGGAAAAACCCGCCATGACCGACCAGACCGCCCTCAGCCGCCGCACGCTGCTCGCCGCGCTCGGCACTGCCGCCTTCGCCGTAGCAGCAGCCCCCGCCCTCGCTCGCTCGCTTCCGGCCCTGCCGACGAGCGGCCTCGGCACCGACACCGGCTATTGGGATTCGGTCCGGCGCCTCTACAGCGTCACGCCCGACATGGTGAACCTGGAGAACGGCTATTGGGGCATCATGGCCGAGCCGGTGAAGGCCGAATACAAGCGCCTGACCGACTTCGTGAACTTCGAGAATACGGTCTACGCCCGCACCAAGATCGGCCAGGACCTCGACGACGTCCGCACGCCGGTGGCTGGGTTCCTCGGCGTGGCGCGCGAGGAGATCGCGCTGACCCGTGGCGCGACCGAAGCGCTGCAGACCCTGATCGCCGGCTACAACAAGCTGAAACCCGGCGACGGCGTGCTCTATGCCGATCTTGACTATGATTCGATGCAGTACGCGATGAACTGGCTCAAGGGCCGGCGCGGCGTCGAGGTCGCAAAATTCGACATCCCCGAGCCAGCGACCAAGGCCAATGTGCTGGCAGCCTATGAGGCCGCGCTCAAGGCCAATCCGAAGACGAAGCTGCTGCTGCTCACCCATATCAGCCACCGCACCGGGCTGATGATGCCGGTCAAGGAGCTTGCCGCCATGGCCAAGGCGCGCGGCATCGACGTCATCCTCGACGCCGCCCATAGCTGGGGTCAGGTCGACTTCAAGGCCAAGGACCTCGGCGTCGATTTCATCGGCTTCAACCTGCACAAATGGATCGGCGCGCCGCTTGGCGTCGGCGTCATGTACATCGCCCGCGATCGGCTGGCCGACATCGACACCCATTATGGCGACGAGGACTTCAAGGCGGATGATGTCCGCTCGCGCATCCATACCGGCACGCCGAACTTCGCCGCCCAGCTCGCTGTCCCTGCCGCACTGGCCCTGCATCAGGAGGTCGGCCCGCAGGCCAAGGAGGCACGCTACCGCCACCTCCGCAATTACTGGGTCGCCCGGGCGCGCGAGCTCAAAGGTGTCGAGATCCAGACGCCGGACGACCCGGAGATGGTCGCGGGCATCACCTCCTTCGCGCTGACGGGCAAGCGCTCCGCCGCCGACTGCAACGCCGTCGTCGCGGCGCTGCGCGACCAGCACAAGGTGATGACGGTGCGTCGCGGTGGCGTCGCCAAGGGCAACACCATCCGCATCTCCCCGGCGCCCTATCTGACGGAGGCAGACCTCGACCGCTTCATCGCGGCGCTCGCGGTCGTCTCGGGCAATCGGGCGGGCTGATTCTCAAAGGAAAGGCCGCGCTCAGCGCGGCCTTTCATCAATTCCGCCGTAGCAGGCGCTCAAGATAGTCGAGCTCCTCGGTCGGGCGCAGCGGGTCGCCGAGGCGCCGGCGCAATTCCTCGAGGATGCGCCGCGCCCGCTGTGTCGCGCTCTCGTCGGCACCCGGCACACGCACGCGGCCATCGGCCCAGTCGCGCTGGCGCTGCGGTCGCCCGAGCGGGTCATTGTTGTCGCGCTGCTGCGCCGAAGGCCGGCCGGCCGGCCGCCCGTCTGGCTCGCCATAGGCGTTCTCGTTGCCCTCGCCTTCGCCGGGCTCGCCCTGCATCTGCTGGGCGAGGTTCTGGCCACCCTTGCGCAGCGCTTCGAGCGCGCGACCCTGCGCGTCGACGGCCTGCCCATCCTGACCCTGGCCGAGCTGGCCCTCCGCATCGCGCATGGCGTCCTCGGCCTCGCCGAGCTCGCCCGGATCGGCGCCCATGCCGCGCATGCGCCGCTGCAGGTCCTGCAGGCGCTCGCGCAAGGCCTGCTGGCGTTGCGACAGGCCCTGGCCCTGGCCCTGCCCGCCCTCGGCGTTCTGGCCGTCCTCGCCCTCACCTTCTTCACCGCTCTCGCCAGGCTGCTGTCCGGGTTGCTGGCCACGCTGCCCGCGCTGGCCCTGCTGCCCTTGCTGGCGCTGGCCCTGCTGGCCGGGACGCGCCTGCTGCTGGCCGGGGCGCTGGCCGCGCTGGGCCCGGTTCTGGCGTTGCTGGTCCTGCTGATAGGTCTCGTCGCGCAATTGCTGCTGCTCGCGCGTCATCCGGTCGAGATCGCCGAGCGCCTGGTTCATCTCGCGCTGCCGCGGATCCTGCTGGCCAGGACGCGCCGTCTTGAGGTTGTTCAGGAGGTTGTTGAGCTCCTCCATCAGGCGCTGCGCCTCGGCCATGTCGCCACGCTTCGACAATTCCTCGATGCGATTGAGCATGTTCTGCAGGTCGCGCGGCGTCACCGTGCGGAAATTCTCGGGCAGCTGCGCCTGATCCCGCTCGCCGTTCTGCTGCTGGCGCTGCATCTGCTGGGCAAGCTCGCGCATGAACCGGTCCATGGCCCGGCGCATCTCTTCGGTGAGCTTCTTGATCTCGTCCTCGGTGGCGCCGCGATCGAGTGCCTGCTGCAGGTTCTCCTGCGCGGCCCGCAGTGCCTTTTCGGCATCCGACAGGTCGCCATCCTCGAGCTGCAGCGCCAGCGCCCACATCATCTCGGCTGCGTCGCGCAGCTGGTCGTCGCTGGCGGCCCGGCGCAACCGTTCGCCGATCATGCGCATGCCGAGATAGACGCCGGTCTCCTTCATGAAGCGGTCCGGCTCGATCATGAGCGCGTCGAGCGCGAGCTGCACGTTTCTGCGCGTCTCGACGTCCATGATCAGCTTGCGGCGCTGCTCGACCAACGCCTTGGCCAGCGGCTTGGTGAAGGTCCGCTGCGGCAGCACGACCTCGACCGTCTCGCTACGCCCCTCCTGCCCGGTCTCGTCGCGCGCCAGGAGGCTCATATTGACCTTGGCGCCGGCCCAGGGATGCGCCGAGAAGTCGACCGTGCTCTTCATCTCGTCTTCGCCGGAGCCGGAGGACGGCACCGGCAGGATCTGCTTGGGCGCCTCCACCAGCGAGCGGCCGCCGGCGAGCGGAGCGACGCGCGAGACGACGACCTCGGCCGAGGCGATGCCGTAATCGTCCTTGGCGCGATAGCTGATGCCGAGCCCGCCCTGCACGCCGCTGACCGGCTTGGGCGGTTCGGCGAAAGCGATCTCCGGCTTCTGGTCGATGATCGCGTGCAGGCTCAGCGTCTGGCCGGGAGCGCCCGAGCCGATGATGCGCAAGGTGCCGTCGCCGGCGAGCAGATAGCGCTTCTCCGTCACCGCGACGGTATTCGTCGGCGGGGCCTTGGCATCGGCCGGCTTAGCTTCGCCGGGCTTGCCCTCGACCGGCACGGCATCGAGCCGGCCGGTGGTCGCGACGTCCATGCCGCTACGCCCGGCGATGCGCACCACCACCGTCGACTTCTCGGGCACGTTGAAATTCGGGCTCGCCAGCCTGGCGAAGTCGATCAGGATCGGCGGCATGCGCGTATAGGCTGGCGGGTCGATCCAGGCGTCGATCCGCACCGCAGCGGCGGCAAGCGCCGGGCCGCGCCAGTCGAAGGCTGCAGTGAGTCGTGGCAGAACTTCATGTCCCGCGACGAAGAAGCCGGCGACAGCGGCAACCAGAGGCGCGGCACGCAGCGCCCGCTTGTCGCGCCCGGCCATATGCGGTTGCGGAGGGGCGACCTTCAGCGCCGCGACATGGGCGCCCTGCCGCTGCATGTGCAGCGTCCACAGCGCCTGCGAGACAGGGTCCTTGCCGCCGACGGCAAGCGTATCCTCGAGCGCCGTCGCCGGGCGATGCGCACCATCCATGGAGTGGTCGAGCCGGGCCAGCGCTTCGCGGCGGCTCGGCCAGCGGCCGGTCACGGCCGGCCAGAAGCTTCCAAGCAGCGCCAAAGCGAAGATGGCGGAGCCGGCGGCCCGGCCCCACCAAGGCAAATGCAGCCAGAGTCCGAACCAGGAGACGGCGAGAAACAGCAGCACGACGCCGAGCGGCGCCCAGAGCTTTGGCCAGAGCCGCTCCCAGGCCAAAGACAGCCGCGACGCCATGGTGAGGCGTTCCAGCCGCTTGCGGATCGTCCCACCTAAGTCAGGCGCCGTACGGCGCGGTGTTTCGCTCATCCGATGCTCCGAGCCGCCCCCCGCGGCGCCTCAATTGGCTTCATCGATCGAGCAAGCAGGCTAGCACGGGAATGTGGCGTGACCAGCACTGAGGCGCCCGAGCCCACAGGCGCTCCGGGAATTGTGAAGCGTCGTCAGGGCAGCCAGGGCGGTGCACGATCCGTGCCGATCAGCTCTTCATAGGTCTGGCGCGGCCGCGTCACGGCGAATTTGTCGCCCTTTACCAGCACTTCGGCGACGAGCGGGCGCTGATTGTAGGTCGAGGACATGCTGGCGCCGTAAGCCCCGGCGGTCATGAAGGCGATCAGGTCGCCGGGCTTCAGCTCGGAGAGATCGCGTCCGGTGGTGAAGGTGTCGCCTGATTCGCAGATCGGCCCGACGACGTCGTAGGCGATCGTCTTCGCGCCCTCCTCCGGCTCCGCCACCGGCCAGATTTCGTGATAGGCCTCGTACATCGCCGGCCGCAGCAGGTCGTTCATCGCCGCGTCGACGACGAGGAACTGCTTGGTCGGACGCGGATTGAGATGCAGCACCCTGGTCAGGAGGATGCCGGCATTGCCGACGATCAGCCGGCCCGGCTCGAAACCGAGCTCGGCATCGAGCCCCTGCATCAGCTTGGCGACCATATCGGCATAGGCCTCGATCAGCCCGGGTCCGTGATCGAATTCCCTGGGGATGTCGTAGGGGATGCCGAGCCCGCCACCGAGATCGAGCCGGTCGACGCGATGTCCTTCCGCTCGCAACGCCAGCACGAGGTCACGCATCTTGGCATAGGCCGCCTCGAAGGCGCCGACTTCGCGGATCTGGCTGCCGATATGCACGGCGAGCCCCATGATCCTGACGCCCGCCATGTTGGCGGCGCGGGCATAGAGCCGATGCACTTCCTCAAAGGAGACGCCGAACTTGTTGGCCGAGGACCCCGTGGTGATCTTGGCGTGGCCGCCCGCGCCGATGTCCGGATTGACCCGGAACACTGCTTCTTGGCGCTTGCCCAGCCGCTGGGCAACCTTCGAAAGCAGGTCGAGCTCGCCCTCGGTCTCGATATTGACCTGGAAGATCCCGGCCTCGACGGCGAAGGCGAGCTCGCTTTCGCTCTTGCCGACGCCGGAGAAGACGATCTTGTCGGCCGGGAAGCCAGCGGCCAGCGCCTTGCGGATCTCGCCCTCGGAGACCGTGTCGGCGCCGGCGCCGAGCGCCGCCAGCGTCTTCAGCACGCCAAGATTGCTGTTCGCCTTCATGGCGTAGAAGACATGCGCCGGCTTGCCCGGCGCAGTCGACTTCATCGCTGCTTCGTAGAGGCGGTAGTGCCGCTCGATCGTCGCCGAAGAGTAGACATAGACCGGTGTTCCGACCGTCTCCGCGATCTCGCGCAGGTCGACGTCCTCGGCGAAGAGCGCGCCGTCGCGATAGGCAAAGTGATGCATCGGAGACTCAGAGCAGCGGGTCGAGCACGAAGGGCTTCTCGGGAACCTCGATCGCCTTGTTGCGCTTCGGCGGCTTGCCGAGCGGCGAGGCGTCCGTCGCGAAAGTGTTCTCCACTGCGCCAGTCTGCTTGTCGGGCAGATCGACCGCATTCTTGGCGTTCGGCGGCGGCTCCAACGGTCCACGGCGGCCGCAAGCCGCAAGCGCGAGGCCAAGCAGGCCGATCACCAGCACGGTGCGGCCGAGTTTCAGGCGGGATTGCGGCACGAACAATGATCCTTGGGCGAAGCTTCGGGACGAGTGTAGCGAATGGCGCGCAAGCTTGCGAGCCTTTGCGCCGGGATCATGGCTGCGGCTTCGCGTCCTTGGCGAGCAGCTTCAGCCAGCGCCTGGCCTGCCGCTTCACATTGGCCGGCGCGGTGCCGCCATAGCTGACGCGGCTCTTCACCGAGCGCTCGACGCCGAGCACGCCGAAGATCTCGTCGCTGATCTTCGGCTCGACCTCCTGCATCTCGGCAAGCGAGAGCTTCTCCAGCCCGACGCCCTTGGCCGAGGCGATGCCGACGAGCCGGCCGGTGACGTGGTGCGCATCGCGGAACGGCATCTTCAGCACGCGCACCAGCCAGTCGGCGAGATCGGTCGCGGTGGCATAGCCGAGGCCGGCCGCCTTCTTCATCACCTTGAGGTCGGGCGACATGTCGCGGACCATGCCGGCGCTCGCGGCAAGGCAGAGCGACAGGGTCTGCACCGCGTCGAAGGTGCCTTCCTTGTCCTCCTGCATGTCCTTCGAATAGGTCAGCGGCAGGCCCTTCATCATCGTCAGCAGGCCCTGCAGCGCCCCGAAGATGCGCCCCGCCTTGCCGCGCACCAGCTCGGCTGCGTCGGGATTGCGCTTCTGCGGCATGATCGAGGAGCCGGTCGAGAACTTGTCGGAGAGCTTGACGAAGCCGAATTGCGGCGTCGCCCACAGCACGATCTCCTCGGCGAGGCGCGACAGGTGCATGGCGCAGATCGAGGCGGCGGACAAAGTCTCCAGCACGAAATCGCGGTCCGAGACCGAATCGAGCGAGTTCGCCGTCGGGCGTGCGAAGCCGAGTGCCTTGGCGGTCATGTGCCGGTCGATCGGGAAGGAGGTGCCGGCGAGCGCGGCAGCGCCGAGCGGGCATTCGTTCATCCGCTCGCGCGCATCGCGCAGCCGGCTGCGGTCACGTGCCAGCATCTCGACATAGGCGAGCAGATGGTGGCCGAAAGTGACCGGCTGGGCCGACTGCAGATGGGTGAAGCCCGGCATCACCGCGCCGGCATAGGTCTCGGCCTTCTGCGCCAGCGCGAGCTGGAGGTCGGCGACCTGCTCGTCGAGCTGGTCGAGCGCATCGCGGACCCAGAGCCGCATGTCGGTGGCGACCTGGTCGTTGCGCGAACGGGCGGTGTGCAGCCGCCCGGCGGCGAGCCCGATCCGTTCCTTGAGATTGCTCTCGATGTTCATGTGGATGTCTTCGAGCGCGCGCGAGAACGTGAAGCGCCCAGCCTCGATCTCGTCCTCTATGCCCTTGAGTCCGGCCGAAATGACGTCCACGTCGTCCTTCGTCAGGATGCCGGTCTCGGCCAGCATGGCGGCATGTGCCAGCGAGCCGCGGATATCCTGACGCCACAGGCGCTGGTCGAAATCGATGGAGGCGTTGATCTCCTCCATGATGGCGTCGGGACCTGTGGCGAAACGCCCACCCCACATGCGGTTGCTCACGGCGGTCTTTCCTGCTCTTCAAGGACGCGCGATGACGTCTCGGTCGAAAATGGTGATGGCCTGTGGGGCCTTGGCGCTGCTTGCGCTCGGCGGCGCTGCGGCCTTCTACTCCGTACGGGGCGCGGCCGGCAATTCCACTTGCAGCGCGGCCGCTACGAAGGTGGAAGCGCTGCGTCCCCTGGCGAAGGGCGAGGTCGCGGCTGTCGAGGTCGCCAAGCAGCCTGCGCTGCTGCCCGATCTCGCCTTCAACGGCCCGGACGGCAAACCAACCACGCTCTCGGCCTTTCGCGGCAAGACCGTGCTGGTCAATCTCTGGGCGACCTGGTGCCTGCCCTGCCTGACCGAGATGCCGGCACTCGACGCGCTCCAGGGTGCGCTCGGCGGTTCCGATTTCGAGGTCGTGGCGATCAACATCGACACGCGCCACCCCGACAAGCCGAAGAAGTGGCTGGCCGACAAGAACATCGCCCGCCTCGCCTATTATGCCGACCCGCAGGCCAAGGTCTTCCAGGACATTCGCGCCGTGAAGAAGGTCGAGGGCATGCCGATCAGCTTGTTGGTCGACCCGGCCGGCTGCGAGCTCGCTCTGCTGCAGGGCCCAGCCGAATGGGCGGGTGCCGACGCCAGGGCGATGATTTCAGCCGCAATCGGTCGCCGCTGAGCTTCAGGCTCCGTCGATCACGACGCTGACACGCACAAGAGCGACAAGCGGCTTAAGGCCTCATCCTTCGATCGTAAGAGCGCGGGATGTGAACCCATACCCGCCGAGCCAGTTACAGCATGGTCTGCCGTCGGCGACGCGGACCCCACCGATCGTACAGGAGCGACGCGATGATCCGATTCGACATGAGCACGATGCGCCATGCCGCCCGAACGACCCTTCGCCTGGCGATGAGCGGCCTGCTGGTCGCCGGGTTGACGGCGAATGCGCAGGCGCAGGAGCGCACCGCGATTTCCGGGACCACGGTCTCGCTGACCCCGCTCAAGGGCTTCGCACCATCGGCCAAATTCGCCGGTCTGGAGAACGTCGAGGCGAAGGCCTCCGTACTCGTCGTCGAGCTGCCCGCCGAGGCGCATCCGCAATTGTCGGCGCTGTTCACCAATCTGGAGACGGCGAAGACCAATTTCGCCAAGCAGAACATCACCATCGACGACGCCGAGGACATCGAGACCGCCGCCGGCACGGGTCGCATCCTGACCGGCCAGCAGGCGTTGGGCGCTGCGACCTTCGACAAATGGATCGTGCTGCTCAAGGGCGCCAAGACCGTGATGATCACGGTGCAGGCGCCGGATGATTCCGATCTCGATGGCGACGATGTCGTCGCCATGCTGAAGACCGTGTCGCTGGGGGCGGAACCGACGCTCGACCAGAAGCTCGCCGCCCTGCCCTTCCGTGTCCGCGCCGCCGACCCCTTCCGCGTCGTCGACACCTTCGGCGGCCTCGGCGTGCTGATGACGGTCGGCCCGCTCAACGCCGACCCCAAGGGCCAGCAGCCGATGCTGATCGTCAGCTATCAGACCGGCGGCCAGGTCGCCGCCGGCCAGCTGGCTGCCGTCGGCGAAAAGCTCCTGCAGACCACGCGTGGCTTCGAGAAGGCCGAGATCACCAAGCGCGACACGATCGCCTTCGCCGGCAGCGACAGCGGCGCGATGATCTCGGGCAAGACCACGGAGGGTGCGGTCGCCAAGCGCTTCGTCCAATACATCGGCCTGGGCGCGGATGGCCGCTTCGTCCGCATGATCGTCAGCGCTGACGAGGCGACGTATCCCTCGCTGGAGCCGGCGATCAAGGCGATCGCCGACAGCATCGCCTTCGCCAAATAGTCTGAAAGACACAGCCGGTCGGCCACCCAGCGTCACCGATCTGCAACATTTGCCATGGCCGGCCGGCTGCTCCATACGCTGCCGGCCATGAGCTACACCATCGGCCTCGCCACCACTTTCCACGACCCCGCCATCGCCATCGTCGACCCTCGAGGAGAGGTCCTGTTCGCCGAGGCGACCGAGCGCTATCTGCAATACAAGCGGGCGCCGAACTGCGAGCCGGACACGGCGGTGCGAATGGAAAGCCTGCTCAAGCGCTACATCCCGAAGGGCGCGCAGATCAGGCTCGCGACCAGCTGGGGCGAGGAGTTCACCGGCTTCCTCGACCAGATGAGCCGCGGCGGCGCCTTCAGCCTCGACGCCCTGCTCAAGCTCTCGCCGGCCTTCAATCGCTCGCTTGTGCCGGAACGCAGTGAGCGCGCCTTGATCGCCTCGTTGCATCACCAGCAGCAGCGCGCCGGGCTCGGCACCCTGCTCGGGCTCGACCGCGCCTTCGGCGAGGCGAAGGTCACCGGGATCAAGCGCTACGGCCATCATCTCAGCCATGCCGCCTACGCCTCATGGTCGTCGCCCTTCCGCGATGCCGCCTGCCTCGTCGTCGACGGCATGGGCGAGACCGGCGCCTCCGCCATCTTCGCGCTCAAGGATGGCCGCCTCACCGAATTGAAGCGCCATCGCGGCCGCGAATCGATCGGCTTCTATTTCGGCTTCGTCACCGACCTCGCCGGCTTCGACCAGGCCAAGGGCGAGGAATGGAAGATCATGGGGCTGGCGCCCTATGGCCGAAGCGATCCCGAATTGCTCGCCTTGCTGCGCAAGCTCTATCGCGTCGAGGGCACGAAGCTCACCTTCGCCGACGCCGCGACGGTCCAGCAGGTCGCCGCCGACATCCTCGCCCGCCGCCCGGCCGACGCGCTCGACAAGGGCTGGGCCGATCTCTCGCGCTGCGGCCAGGACGTCTTCGCCGAGATGATGGAGGCGCTGCTCGCCGAGACGGCGGCGCTCTGCCCATCGGAAAACCTCGTGCTCGCCGGCGGCTGCGCGCTCAACTCCTCCTTCAACGGCAAGATCGTCGGCCGCCACGGCTTCCGTCAGGTCTATGTCCCCTCCGCCCCGGCCGATGACGGCAATGCGATCGGTGCCGCCTGGCTCGCCCATGCCGAGGCCAATCCGGATTGGCAGGCGCCGAAGGGGCCGATGAGCCCCTATCTCGGCTCGAGCCTCTCGACCGAGCCCTTCGAGCGCATGGCGGCCTGGGAGCCGCGCCTGAAGAAGCTCTCGCCCGATGAGATCATCGTCGCGACGGCAAAGCTCCTGGCGGAAGGCAAGCTGATCGGCTGGGCGCAGGGGCGCGCCGAGTTCGGGCCCCGCGCGCTCGGCAATCGCTCGATCCTGGCCGATGCGCGCCCGGCCGACGCCAAGGACCTCCTCAACGCCAAGGTGAAGTATCGTGAAGCCTTCCGGCCCTTCGCGCCTTCGATCCTGGCCGAGCACGGTCCAGACTGGTTCGAGAACTATCAGGACTCGCCCTATATGGAGCGTACCCTGACCTGGAAGGCGGCGGTGCGTTCGCGCGTTCCCGCCGTCGTCCATGAGGATGCGACCGGGCGCCTGCAGAGCGTCACCGCCGAGCGCAATCCGCGCTACCACGCGCTGATCAAGGCGTTCCATGAGCTCACCGGCGTGCCGGTGATCCTCAACACCTCGTTCAACATCATGGGCAAGCCGATCCTGCACAGCAGCGAGGATGCCATCCTGATGTTCTACACGAGCGGACTGGATGCGCTGGTGGTCGAGGACTGGCTGCTGGTGAAGTGACCTGCCGCCTGACCGTGGCCTGCGATGTCTGGGCGTGCTAGCCAAGCAAAATGACCGCCCGAAAACCGCAATTCTGGATTGTCGCCGGGCCCAACGGCGTCGGCAAGACGACTTACGCCTTCCGGCATATCAGGGCCGTCTCGGGCAGCACGAGCTTCGTCAATCTCGACGAGATCGCGCGTGGTCTTTCCCCGCTCGACCCGTCGGCCGAGCAGCAACGCGCGGCTCGCGTGGCGCTGGCAATGACCCGGTCGCTGATCAGTGAAGGGCGCTCGTTCTCGATCGAGACGACCTTGTCGGGCAAGACGCATCTGCGCACGATCACTGCCGCGCGCGAAGCCGGCTTCGCGATCAACCTGCTCTTCTTCCTGGTCGCTTCGCCGGAAGTGTCGCTGTCGCGCATCGCCCGCCGCGTCAGCGAAGGCGGGCATGACGTCGCCGAAGCCGATGTGCGCCGCCGCTTCGATAGGGCGATCTCGAACCTGCCCACCTATATCGGCTTCGTCGATCAGTGGCGCGTCTTCAACAACGCCACATTGCGCCCGCAGGTCGTCGCCGAAGGGCGCCGAGGCTGCCTCGCCCTTCTTGAACGATCCGACAACCTGCCGGAGGCGCTCTGGAGCGCCCTCGACATATTGCCTGCCTGCGCCGAAGCTTGAGCGAAGCTTAGCTCGCCTGCTTGACGGCGATGCCCTTCTCCTCGAGCAGCGCCTGCAGTTCGCCGGCCTGGAACATCTCGCGGGTGATGTCGCAGCCGCCGACGAACTCGCCCTTGACGTAGAGCTGCGGGATGGTCGGCCAGTTCGAATAGGCCTTGATGCCCTCGCGGATCTCCTGGTCCTCGAGCACGTTGACGCCCTTGAACGGCACGCCGACGTAAGAGAGGATCTGCACGACCTGGCCGGAGAAGCCGCACATCGGGAATTGCGGCGTGCCCTTCATGAAGAGCACCACGTCGCTGGACTTCACTTCGGCATCGATACGGGCGTTGACGTCGCTCATGTCTTTTCTCCTGCGGCGGGTTCAAGGCCCGCTGGATGAACTCGTTCTAATCTTGGGGAACCGTCGTCGTCAGCGCAAGGGCATGCAGCACGCCGCCCATGTTTCCTTGCAGCGCGGCATAGACCATCTGATGCTGCTGGACGCGTGACTTACCCTTGAAGGCGGCCGAGGCCACGGTCGCGGCATAATGGTCGCCGTCGCCGGCAAGATCCTTGATCTCGACGATGGCGTCGGGGAACGCCGCCTTGATCATGCGCTCGATCTCGCTTGCTTCCATCGCCATGGCTGATCTCCTCAGAGCATTTTTCAAGCGAAGTGGAACCGGTTCGCGTGAAGAAAATGCGTCAAAACAACTCTATCCGGCTTTGCCAGCCATGTAGTCCGGCAGCCAGCTTTCATGGGTCTTGCGCAGGGCGGCAATCGAAACGGCAGCCTCGCCTGGCAGCGTCAGTTCGCTGCCGCCGGTCTTGCCGATGATCTCAGCCGGCACGCCTGCGGCCTTCGCCTCGGCGACGATCGCCTCGGCAGCAGCAGCCGGCAGCGAAAGCAAGTAGCGGCCCTGGTCCTCGCCGAACAGCACGGCATATGCCGGCCCGGTCGGCAGTGCCTCGATCGTGGCGCCGATGCCCTTCGCCATCGCCATCTCGGCGAGCGCCACGGCAAGACCGCCATCCGACAGGTCGTGGCAGGCCGTGAGACGGCCCCCGGTGATCAGCGAACGCACGAATTCGCCATTGCGACGCTCGACCGAAAGATCGACCGGCGGCGGCGCACCTTCCTCGCGGCCGCAGACCGTCGCGAGGTAGGAGGACTGTCCGAGCCAGCCTTTGGTCTCGCCGATCAGGATGATCGCTTCGCCTTCGGCCTTGAAGCCAACAGTCGCATGCCTGGTCACATCGGCGAGCACGCCAACGCCGCCGATCGTCGGGGTCGGCAGGATCGAGACGCCGTTGGTCTCGTTGTAGAGCGAGACATTGCCGGAAACGACCGGGAAATCGAGCGCCTTGCAGGCTTCGCCGATGCCCTGGATGCAGCCGACGAGCTGGCCCATCACCTCGGGCCGCTCCGGGTTGCCGAAATTGAGGTTGTCGGTGATGGCGAGCGGCAAGGCTCCAACCGCGGTCAGGTTGCGCCAGGCCTCGGCGACAGCCTGCTTGCCGCCCTCGAACGGATCGGCCTCGCAATAGCGCGGCGTCACGTCGGCGGTCATGGCGAGGCCCTTCGGCCCGTCTTCGATCCGGACGATGCCGGCATCGCCGCCCGGCGTCACCGCCGAATTGCCGAGGATCAGCGTGTCGTACTGCTCGTAGATCCAGCGCTTCGACGACAGGTCGGGCGAGCCGATCAGTGCGAGCAGGGCTTCCGCGTTCGACATCGGCGGGGTCACGCTGGCGGCATCGATCACCGGCCGCTTCGGCGTCTCGACCCAGGGCCGGTCGTATTCGGGAGCTTCGTCGCCGAGCTCCTTGATCGGCAGGTCGGCCATCGTCTCGCCGTCATGCTTGACGACGAAGCGCAGCGTGTCGGTGGTCTTGCCGACAACGGCGAAGTCGAGACCCCATTTGCGGAAGATCGCCTCGGCCGGCTCCTCATGGCCCGGCTTGATCACCATGAGCATGCGCTCCTGGCTTTCCGAGAGCATCATCTCATAGGCGCTCATGCCGTCTTCGCGGCAGGGCACCGCGTTGAGATCGAGTTCAACGCCAAGATCGCCCTTGGCACCCATCTCGACGGCCGAGCAGGTCAGGCCGGCCGCGCCCATGTCCTGGATCGCGTCGACATGGCCGGCCGCCATGATCTCAAGGCAGGCTTCAAGCAAGAGCTTCTCGGCGAAGGGATCGCCGACCTGCACAGTCGGGCGCTTCTCCTCGGCGCCCTCGCCGAAGGCGGCCGAAGCCATGGTCGCGCCATGGATGCCGTCGCGGCCGGTCTTGGAGCCGAGATAGACGATCGCCTTCCCGACGCCCGAGGCCTTGGCGTAGAAGATCTCGTCGGAGCGCGCGAGGCCGACCGCCATGGCGTTGACCAGGTTGTTGCCGTCATAGCGCCGGTGGAAGCCAGTGGCGCCGCCGACATTGGGCACGCCGAAGGAATTGCCGTAGCCGCCGATGCCGGCGACGACGCCGGAAACCAGGTGCCGGGTCTTGGGATGGCTGGGGTCACCGAAGCGCAGCGCATCGAGCACCGCGATCGGGCGCGCTCCCATGGTGAAGACATCGCGCAGGATGCCGCCGACGCCGGTGGTCGCACCCTGATAGGGCTCGATGAAGGACGGGTGGTTGTGGCTCTCCATCTTGAAGACCACCGCGAGCCCGTCGCCGATGTCGATCACGCCGGCATTCTCGCCCGGCCCCTGGATCACCCAGGGCGCCTTGGTCGGCAGCGTCTTCAGATGAATCTTCGAGGACTTGTACGAGCAGTGCTCGTTCCACATCGCCGAGACGATGCCGAGCTCGGTGATCGACGGCTCGCGCCCGATCAGGTGCAGGAAGCGCTGATATTCGTCCGGCTTGAGGCCGTGCTCGGCGACCAGCTGCGGGGTGATCTTGATGTCGTTGGGAATCACGCTGCCTGTTCCTGACGGAGGGGGCGAGCACAGGGCTCGATCTCAAGCGGGGGCAATAGCCTGAAAACGGCGGCGGAGACAATCGCGGCGGGAGCGCGCAGATTGAATCGCGAGCCCATGATGTGTATGTTTTGCACGACTCTTACACATCGAGGCTGCCATGCGCACCAATATCGAACTCGATGACGACTTGCTCGCCGAAGCGATGAAAGCGACGGGGTTGCCGACCAAGCGTGCGACGGTGGAGGAGGCTTTGCGCAAGCTGGTGCAGCAACATCGCCAGCGTCAGGCGCTGAAAGAGCTCGACGGACTCGGCTGGGACGGCGATCTCGACGCCATGCGGCACGATATCGACGATCCGGCCGAAACCTGGTGATCGTCGTCGACAGCTCCGTCTGGATCGGGCTGCTTCGCGGCGATCGCTCGCCGCCGGTGGACAGGCTGCGCGAGCTGGAGGAAACGCAGAACGTTCTCGTCGGCGACATCGTTCTGCTGGAGATCCTGCGGGGCGCCCGAAGCGATCAACAAGCTCTCGCCATCGAGACAAGGCTGCGTCGGTTTGCGGCCGCCCGCATGCTCTCTCCCGCTCTCGCGCGAGAGGGAGCCGCGCACTACCGCGGCCTGCGGGCCCGTGGCATCACCATCCGCAAGACGCCCGACCTGATCATCGCGACCTACTGCATCGCCAACCGACATCGCCTCCTGCACCAGGACCGCGATTTCGAGCCTTTCGTCGCGCATTGTGGCCTGCTGCTGGCCTGACCGCCTTCAGACGGAGATCTCCGCCATGACCGCGCGCAGCTTCGCCGGGATCGGCACCGGCGTCTGCGGGCCGCGCTCGACATAGACATGGGTGAAGAGGCCCTGCGCCGCCGTCAGCGCACCGCCCTGCCGGAAAATCCCGATCCGGTAGGTCACCGAGGAGCGGCCGAGCTTCTCGACCGCCAGCGCACCCTCGACGATCTCAGGGAAGGCGACGCTCTCGAAATAGTCGCAGCGCGTGCCGACCACGAGGCCGACGATCTTGCTGTCCTTCACGTCGAGAAAGCCCTGCTCGATCAGCCAGGCGTTCACCACCGTGTCGAACCAGCTATAGTAGATCACATTGTTGACGTGACCGAAGACGTCGTTGTCGGCCCAGCGCGTCGGAATCGTGCGGAACAGGCGGAAATCGGCCCGCCCGAGCCTGACCGGCTTTTCGCTCATCGTTCTCCCCCGCCCGCCTTGTCGCCCGTGCCGATCTCGACCGCGCCGAGCGCATCCGCCAGCCGCGCCTTGGCCGAGCCGGGGCGGAGCGGCTTCTGCTGGCTCTCATGCGGCGCCCAGCCGGAAAGCCAGACGACTTCGAAGGTCGCGCGCAGGCGTCCGTCGGGATCGGCAAAACGCTCGGCATAGAGTTCGGCCGCCCGCAGCAGCACACTGCGCCGCAGCGGCTTGCGGCTGCGCTCGGTCAGGGCATTGGCCCAACCCATGGCGCGCAGATCGCGCAGCAGTCCGAACATGTCGCCATAGCGCACGGTGACGCTCTCGCTGTCGATCACCGGCAGCGCGAAGCCCGCGCGCTGGAGCAGGCTACCGAGGTCGCGCAGATCGGCAAAAGGGGCGACGCGCGGGCTCGCGCCTCCGGTCATCTCGACCTCTGCCGCCAGCAGCGACTGGCGCAATTCGGTCAGGCTCTGGCCGGCAAGCAGGCAGGCGATGAACAGGCCGTCCGGGCGCAGGCTCCGCCTGATCTGCACCAGCGTGCCGGGCAGGTCGTTGACGACGTGCAACGACAGCAGGGAAGCGATGAGATCGAGCGATTCCGCTGTGAAGGGCAGTGCCTCCAGATCGCCGACGAGGCCGGCGCTGGCGTCTGGCACTTCCGCTATACGCAGCAGTTCACCCGCCCGCGCCCGCAGCGCCGGTCCCGCCAGCGGCAGCGGCGTGCCGAGATCAGCCCCCCGCTCGAAGCGGCGCAGCACAGCGGAGAGCCGCTCGTCGAGATCGGCGACGCAGCGTGCCAGCAGGAAATCGGGATAGCCGGCAGCGAGTGCTGCCGTCAGGCGGCGGCGATAGAGCGCGCGGTCGAAGACGACGGAGCTCACCACCCGCCCCGCTTCACTCCATCCCCTCCAGCTCGGCGATCAGCCCCTCGATCATCTTGAGCCCGATCTGCCAGAAGGCCGGATCGCGCGCATCGAGCCCGAAGGGCTTCAGCAGCTCGGAATGGTGCTTGGTGCCGCCGGCCGAGAGCAGCGCGAAATAGCGCTCCTGAAAGCCCGAGGCCGAGTTCTGGTAGACGCCGTAGAGCGAGTTCACCAGGCAATCGCCGAAGGCGTAGGCGTAGACATAGAAGGGCGAGTGGATGAAGTGCGGGATATAGGCCCAGAAGGTCTCATAGCCCGGGCCGAGCCGGATCGCTGGCCCGAGGCTCTCCGACTGCACGCTGAGCCAGAGATCGCAGAGATTCTCGGCCGTCAGCTCACCCTGCCGGCGCGCCTCGTGAACCTTGCGCTCGAAGGAGTAGAACGCGATCTGACGCACGACCGTGTTGATCATGTCCTCGACCTTGGCCGCCAGCATCGCCTTGCGCTGTTTCGGGTCCGTGGTTCCGTCGAGCAGCTTGCGGAAGGTCAGCATCTCGCCGAAGACGCTCGCGGTCTCGGCCAGCGTCAGCGGCGTCGGCGCCATCAGCGCCCCGTTCGGCCCGGCAAGAACCTGGTGCACGCCGTGACCGAGTTCGTGGGCCAGCGTCATCACGTCGCGCGGCTTGCCCTGGTAGTTCAGCAGCACATAGGGGTGCGCTGAGGGCACGGTCGGATGCGCGAAGGCGCCCGGCGCCTTGCCGGGGCGGGCCGGAGCGTCGATCCAGCGCTCATCGAAGAAGCGCTGCGCAATCCCCGCCATCTCCGGCGAGAAGGCACCATACGCGTCGAGAACCGTATCGCGCGCTTCCGTCCAGGGGATGGTGCGCTGCTCGACCTTGGGCAGCGGCGCATTGCGGTCCCAGTAGTCGAGCACCTCCTGCCCGAACCAGCGCGCCTTCAGCTTGTAGTAGCGGTGCGACAGCCGCGGATAGGCGTCACGCACCGCGGCGACCAGCGCATCGACCACCTCACGCTCGACCCGGTTCGCCAGATGACGCGAATCGGCGACGTCCTCGAACTTGCGCCAGCGGTCGGAGATCTCCTTGTCCTTGGCGAGCGTGTTGGTGATCAAGCCAAAGGTACGCAGGTGCTGGCGGAACACCGTGCCGAGCACCTCGGCGGCCTGCTTGCGCACGGCGCCGTCGGCGTCCTGCAACCTGTTCAGCGTCAGTTCGAGGGTGAGATCGTCGTCGCCGACCTTGAAGCGCAACGAAGCGATCGTCTCGTCGAAGAGCCGGTTCCAGGCGCCGTGGCCGGTGACCGACTTCTCGTGGAACAGCTCCTCGATCCGGTCCTCGAGCTGGTGCGGCTTGTCCTTGGCGAGATCGTCGAGCCAGGGCTTCCAGTGGTTGAGCGGAGCCTGCGCCGCCACCTTGGCCAGCAGCGCCTCCTCGATCCGGTTGAGCTCGAGCCCGAAGAACAGGAGCTCGGTCGAGATCGCGGTAACCTTGTCCTGCGTGTCGCCATAGAATTTGGCGCGCTGCGGGTCAGTGGTGTCGCCCGAATAGACCAGGCCCGCATAGGACATGATCTTGCCGACCAGGTCCTCCAGCCGCTCATAGGCCTTGACCGCTTCGGTAAGCGCCGCGCTGGCATCGTCGCGTGCGGCGAGCGCCGCGAGCTTGCCGCGATAGAGTTCGGCAAAGCGCCGCGCCTCGGTTGCCGCGCGCTCGACATCCGCAGCGAAGGCAGGCGAATCCATCGCCGGATAAAGATGCGTCAGATCCCATTCCGGCAGGGTGCCGAGCGCCTCGGCCGCGCCTCCGGCATGGGCGGCGCGAACAACTGCGGGACGGTCGAAGGGGCGGGTCATGTCGTCGTCAGCCTCGGCCTGTCGGGAAGGATTGTGGCCCCCTCATATGCGCGGGCTGCCGCCCGCGATCAACGGCAACGCTGTCACACGCGCCCGATTTCCGGCGAGCCTCCCCGGCTTAAGCGGCGCTTAACCCTTCTCCCCGACAGTGACCCGAAACGGAACAGCCGCTTTCGGCTGACTGCTGGCCTACCGAGGGTTCATGTCCGCCACCATCCTCGTCGTCGACGACGATCCCGTGCAGCGCCGGCTGCTCGATGCGATGCTGAAGCGCTTCGGTTACGAGGTCGCGCTCGCCGAAGGCGGCGAGCAGGCGCTGGCAGTTCTCGTCGACGAATCGCGGCGCATCGACTGCCTGATCCTCGATCTGGTCATGCCCGGTCTCGACGGCATGGGGGTGCTCGCGGCGCTACGCGAGCGTGGCAGCGAGGTGCCGGTGATCGTGCAGACCGCGAACGGCTCGATCGAGACCGTGGTCACGGCGATGCGCGCCGGTGCCGTCGATTTCGTGGTCAAGCCGGCCGGCGCCGAGCGCCTGCAGATCTCGCTCAAGAACGCGCTCAAGCTCGGGGCTCTCGAGCACGAGATCCGCTACATGAAGCGGCGCGCCTCCGGCCAGCTCGGCTTTCGCGATCTCGCCAGCAAGAGCCAGGACATGGGCCGCGTCATCCAGTTGGCCGAACGTGCCGCCCGCTCCAACATCCCGATCCTGATCGAAGGCGAATCCGGCGTCGGCAAGGAGGTGCTGGCCCGCGCCATCCAGGGCACCAGCGATCGCAAGGGCAAGCCCTTCGTCACGGTCAATTGCGGCGCGATCCCGCATAATCTCGTCGAATCCATCCTGTTCGGCCACGAGAAGGGCTCGTTCACCGGCGCGACCGAGCGCCATATCGGCAAATTCGTCGAGGCCAATGGCGGCACGCTCTTCCTCGACGAGGTCGGCGAATTGCCGCTCGATGCGCAGGTCAAGCTGCTGCGCGCCATCCAGGAGAGCGAGGTCGACCCGGTCGGCGGCAAGAAGTCCGTGCGCGTCGATATCCGTATCATCTCGGCGACCAACAAGAGCCTGCTCGAGCAGGTCAAGCGCGGCGAATTCCGCGAGGACCTCTATTACCGGCTCAACGTCTTCCCGATCACCTTGCCTCCGTTGCGCCAGCGTCGCGAGGACGTCGCCGATCTCGCCCGCGGCTTCCTCGCCCGCTTCGCCGCGGAAGAAGGTCGCAAGCTGCGCGGCATCAGCGCCGAGGCGCTCGGCCTGCTTGCCGACTATGACTGGCCGGGTAATGTCCGCCAGCTCGAGAACGCGATGTTCCGCGCCGTCGTGCTCTCCGATGGCGACGAGTTGACCGTCGCCGAATTCCCGCAGATCGCCGCGCAGATGGACGGCTTCGACGTCCGGATTCCGCCCGCACCGGCTTCAATCGCCGCCGAGCCGCGCGGCGAGGCGCCGCCCCGCGTCATCCAGGTGCCAGTCCGCGACCCCAACGCGCTCGACCTCGTCGCCGGCTCTGACATGCGCACGCTCGACGAGCTCGAGCGCGAGATCATCCGGTTCGCGCTCGCCCATTATCGCGGCCACATGTCCGAGATCTCGCGCAAGCTCGGCATCGGCCGCTCGACGCTCTACCGCAAGCTCAAGGATTACGGGCTGATCGAGGGCGAGGACGCCTCCGACGGCGCCGACGCGGCTTAAGCCCGTCAAAAGCGAAACGCCTTCTGCAACCCACAGGGGACGGGCTGCAGAGGGCGAATATCGGCCGCTGTTGCAGGGCGGCATCTTGTCGAAGCAGGTCGAGTCACGCAGTTATCGGCGTGGATCGGCAAGGACCGGGGAAGTTAATCGATGCGCCTTCGCCGCCTGGTGGAAACCGTCTCGGCCACCACTCTTGGCCTCGCGCTCCTGCTCGCTCCGGCGACTGCCCAGGAGATCACCGGCGAGCTCGGCATTCCGTTGCCCGAACAGCCCGCTCTGGTCATCGTGAAGCGCGATGCCGAGCCGCAGATGCTCGATATCCCCGCTCCGGCCGAGGTCACGCTCGACCTGCGCCCGTCGACCGACCTGCAATCGGCCGAAGCCGCCGAGGCCAAGGAGATCGTCACCGGCGCGCTGTCGACACAGCCGAACCGCAGCCTGGCCGGGCCCGAGCTCGATCTGCCCGAGCCGGAGATGCCGCCGGTCGATCCGGCGCTGACCAAACCGATCGAGCCGGTGCAGCCGCAGCTGGCCAAGCCGGCCGCACCGCAGATCGACCTGCCGCCTTTGCCCGAGGTCGCGGTCACGCTGCCGGCCGGGCTCGAGCTCTCCGGCCGGATCGCCGCCCAGGCTGAGATCGCAGCGGCGCTGCCGCGCCTGTCCGCCCGCGAGCGGGCCGATATCGTCGCTGCCTACGCTGCCAACGAGAACCGGCCGTTCTGGATCGATGGCAAAGATCTCAGCGCCGCCGGCAAGCAGATTGCCGTCCGGTTGGGCCATGCCGGTGAGGACGGCCTGCGCCCCGGCGACTACCTGCTTCCGGTCTTCGAGGCGAGCGACAAGGACAGCCTCGCCGCGGCCGATATCCGGCTGTCGGCGCTCGCCGTGCTCTATGCCCGCGACGCTCGCGGCGGACGCATCGACCCGCGCCGCCTCTCGAAGCTGATCACGCCGAAGCTCGAACTGCCTTCGGCGACCGAGGTGCTGTCGGAGCTCACCGGCGCCGCCGATGCCGGCGCGGTGCTTGCCGCCTACAATCCCCAGCACGCCGGCTATCAACGCCTGAAGGCCAAGCTCACCGAGCTGCGCATACACAAGCCCGAGACGCCCGTCGCCCGCATCCCGGCCGGCCCTGCCCTCAAGGTCGGCATGCGCGACGCCCGCGTGCCGCTCGTCCGCGCCCGGCTCGGCCTCGGCAGCAGCGAGGAACCGGTCTACGACCGCTCGACCGCGCTGGCGCTGGCCGACTTCCAGAAGCAGGCCGGCCTGCGCGCCGACGGCGTGCTCAGCGACCAGACCGTCGCGGCGCTCGCCATGCCGCCCTCGACGCGGCTGGAAAGCGACATCGTCGCCCAGATGGAGCGTTGGCGCTGGCTGCCGACCGATCTCGGCGAGAACCACATCATCGTGAACATCCCCGAATACCGGATGCGCGTGATGCACGGCGACAGGATCGCGCACGAGGCGCGCGTGATCGTCGGCAAGCCGGAATCGGCGACGCCGGTCTTCTCGCACAAGATGGATCACGTCGTCGTCAATCCGTCCTGGTTCGTGCCGCCTTCGATCCTGAAGAAAGAATTCCTGCCGGGGCTCGCCAACGATCCGAATTATGGCGCCAAGCGCGGCTACGTCGTAACGCGCGGCAAGAACGGCAACATCTCGGTGCGCCAGCCGCCGGGCGAACGCAATGCGCTCGGCTGGATCAAGTTCATGTTCCCGAACGATCACGCCGTCTATCTGCACGACACGCCCAATCGCAGCCTGTTCGGTGCCGGCAAGCGCGCCTTCAGCCATGGCTGCGTGCGCGTCGAGAACCCCTTCGCCCTCGCCGACCAGGTGCTCGGGCCGGAATGGACCGCCGAGCGGCTGAAGCGGCTGATCGGTTCTGGCGAGCGCACCATCAGGCTGCCGCAGCCTTTGGCGATCCATCTCGTCTACGAGACGTTCGTCGTCAACGAGGCCGGCGCGGTCTCGACATTCGACGACATCTACGGTTTCCACAGGCTGGTGCGGAACGCGCTCGAGCAACGTTCCTGACCAACTCGGCCGCGAAAAGTCCCATTCGGCACGGTTTCGCCACGATCTGCCGGTAGCGAGCAATCTTGCTTGCCGGAATCCGGCGGGGAGTTGCCTCGCCGGTAACCTCCCGTTAAGCCTTCTCGGCAACTGTTCCTTCACGTTTATCGCTCCGGGTTCCCCCGGCGCTTCGAGACGAGTCTGACAGAGTGAGCAGGTCGAAAGCCGAGATCGCAGCACGGCTCCCGCATTCTTTGCGGCACAGCACACGCGTCGGCTTGCTCCTGGTCGCCAGCGCCAGCCTCCTCGTCCTCGGGGTCCGCAGCACGCAGAACGCCGTCGCCAATGGCGACACCCGCACCATCACCATCAAGCATATGCACACCAAGGAGGAGACGACCGTCACCTTCAAGCGTGACGGGCGCTACGATTCCTCGGGGCTGGAGAAGCTCAACTGGGCGCTGCGCGACTGGCGCACCGACGAGCCGATCCGGATGGATCCGCGCCTGTTCGACATCGCCTGGGAGGTCCATCGCAAGGTCGGCTCCGACCAGCCCTTCCATGTCGTCTCCGCCTATCGCTCGCCCGGCACCAACTCGATGCTGCGCCGGCGCTCGCGCGGCGTCGCCAAGCACAGCCAGCACATGCTCGGCAAGGCGATGGACTTCTACCTGCCCGACACCCCGACCGCCCGCATGCGCGAGACGGCGATGCGCATGCAGCGCGGCGGCGTCGGCTTCTATCCGGGGGCACACACCCCCTTCGTCCATCTCGACGCCGGCTCCGTCCGCTCCTGGCCGCGCATGACCCGCGACCAGCTCGTGCGCCTCTTCCCCGATGAGAGGACCGTGCATCTGCCGGCCGACGGCAAGCCGCTCAGCGGCTATGAGACCGCCAAGGCCGAGATCCTCTCCGGCGGTGGCTCAGTGATGGGCTATGGCGCCGGGGATTACGATGAAGGCGCGATCATGGCGTCGAGCGGCGGCGGCAAGAGCTTCTGGGCCGCGCTGTTCGGCGGCGACGACGAGGAGGCTGACGCTCGCCCGGTCCGTGGCCGCACTGCTGCCCGCCGCGCGCCGACACCACAGCCGACCGTCATGGCCTATGCGGGTGACAGCAATAGCGGCGATGGCGGCCGCTTCTCCGTCTTCAGTGGACAGCCGGCTCAATCCGAACCCGCAGGCCGCGCTGTTCTCCGCGAGCGCTCGAACCGCACGACGACCACCACCGCCCAGCCGCCGGCGGAAACCCAGGTCGCGGCGCTTGCTCCCGCCGAGGTGGCCCCGCCCGAGCCACCGAAGCCAAGCCCGATCGCAACCGCCCTCCCCGTTGCGCGCCCGAGCGGCCTGACGCCGCCAATACCGAATCCGCCGGCCGGTTCGCCACAGCTCGCCGCCCTGGCCGCCGAAGCCTCGGCACTGCCGCTACCGGCAGCCGAGCAGAAGCTTATCCTCGCTTCGCTGCCGCCACGCCGGCCTGACGACCTGCCCGCTCCCTCGCTCGAAACCATCGTCACCGGCCGCTCCGTCTCGGCGCCCCTGCCGCCGTCCCGCCCGGTCGCTTTGGCGAGCCTCTCGACCGAGGGCTTGCGACTGAGCGACGAGGCGGAGGACGCCGTCCCCGCCGGGGCAAAGCTTGTCGCGGTCCGCCATCCGCTGCCGCCGATCCGGCCACGTCCGCCGGGCGCCGAACCGGAGCGTCCCGGCACGACCCAGATCGCCGTGCAGCCGCGTTCGACCCCGATCGCCGCCGAATACAATGCCGACCGCGCCGGCCTCGACACGCTGTTCGCTGCCGTTGCGGCACCGGAAGCGCCGACCGCGCGTCGGGCAACCGTCGCGACCGCCAGGCCGAAGGCTGGTGCGGATGCTCAGGCCAAGGGCTGGGTCGTCGGTGCCAGCCCGGCCGCTTCTCTTGGCTTCTCCGCCGCCGAGCCGAGCGATGTCGGCACGAGTGGCTTCACCGGGCCGGCCGTCAAGGCGCTGCCGACGACCTTCGTCCAGAACTGAGCGTCATTCCGGGGCAAGCGCGCAGCGCTTGAGCCCGGAATCCAGAACCGATGGCCCCTGGTCGGACGGCGAGCCAGCCTGTGAGCCTTTGCGAGCGCGCGCATCGGTTCTGGGTTCCTGTATCTTTGCGTGACCGCTGTCAAAGTGGTTGGCGCGAGCACGGCTCGATGGGTTCCTGATTGTCTGGATCGCAGCTCGGCAAGGGCGTGTTCGCGTCGTTGATTGATCG
>JAOYTL010000020.1 GCA_025846845.1 Alloboseaceae bacterium BT-24-1 | reverse complement strand
AACCGTCGAAGCCACATGGCGAAAGCTCGGAGACCTCCTCCACCTCGTCTCGCCGACCGAATGCGCCAATTACCTCACAAACGCAGGCTATGCTTCCGTGTAAATGAAGCATGCTCTAGCTTCGCGCTCTACGCGCTGATGTTCTTTGCCCTGTTCAGCTTCCTGCCGGTGCTGCTGATGCAGCGCATGCAGGTCTCGCTCGCAACCGCCGGCGTACTTGGTGCGCTCGCCAGCGCCGTCAACATCATCGGCAACCTCGCCGCCGGCATGCTGCTGGTGCGCGGCGTCTCTCGCATCGGCCTGATCGTCTTCGCCAGCCTGGTGATGGGATTGTCCGCGCTCGGCATCTTCCTCGGCCTCCTGCCGGATTCCGCGACCTTCCTGCTTTGCGTGCTGTTCTCGATGGTCGGCGGGATCATCCCGGCGACATTGCTCTCCTCGGCGCCGGTACTGGCGCCGACGGCGGCGCTGACTCCTGTCGTCGTCGGCCTGCTGATGCAGGGCAGCAATCTCGGCCAGGTCGTCGGGCCCGTCGCCATCGGCGGCGTCATCGAGGCATTGGGCTGGCCCGCGGCGGCCGGGCTGGTCGGCGGCGCTGCCGTGCTCGCCATCCTGACGGCGCTCGGCCTGCGCGGTGCGCGAGCTGCTTAGCTGCGCTCGGCGAGCCGCGGATCGCTCTCCCAGCCGGCGCGGACCAGTTCCGGGACCTCATGCTCCTCCTCGGGATAGCCGAGGCAGAGATAGCCGATCAGCTTCCAATCAGGTGGCGCACCGACGATCTCGGCGATCGCGGTGGGATCGAGGATCGAGACCCAGCCAAGGCCGAGCCCATGGGCGCGGGCGGCGAGCCAGAACTGGGTGATCGCGGCGACGACCGAATAGTCCAGCATCTCCGGCATGGTCCTCCGGCCGAGGCCGTGTCCCTGGACCGTGCCGTGATCGCAGAACACCGCGAACTGCACCGGCGCCTCGCGCAGGCCCTCGAGCTTGAGGCGGGCATAGAGTGCCGCGCGCTCGCCCTCGTAGTCGGCCAGTGCCTGCGCGTTGCAGCGAGAAAAGCTCGTCTGCACCGCGGCGCGCTGATCGGGGTCGTCGACTCTCAGCCAGCGCCAGGGCTGCGAATAGCCGACCGAGGGCGAGAGCTGCATCAGATCGAGCAGGGTTGCCAGCAGCGCGTCCGGCACCGGCTCGCGCCGGAAGCGCCGGACATCGCGGCGCCAGGCGATGAGCTCGCCGAGCTTGTCGCGGAAGCCGTCGTCGAAGACGGGCGGTGCGCTCACGCCCCCTCCCGCGCCGCGATGGCGTGGAAGAACGAGCCGGAGACGAGGCCGCGGCGGCTGCCGGCGGGCGCGGGGGCCGAGCCGTGCGGATCGGTGACCGTGGCGAAGGCCGGATCCTCGCCCTGCGAGATCACGGTCGCATAGTGGAATTCGTGGCCGCTGAGGCGGCTGCCTACAGGACCGAGTGCTCCATCGGCGGCGAGCGTCGCATTGCGATAGCCGAGATTCATCTTGCGCTTGGCGAAGCTGGTCTCGACCGAGAGCAGCCCGGCCATGGCATGGCTGACGCCATCGGCGTCGATCAGGCTCTTTCCCAGCACCATGTAGCCGCCGCACTCGCCATGGACCGGGCGGGTCCGGGCGAAGTCGCGTAAGCCATCGAGAAAGCGCGTCGCGGCCGCCAGTCGGCCGGCATGCAGTTCGGGATAGCCACCCGGCAGCCAGCACGCATCGCACACTTCCGGCGGCGCCTCGTTTGCGAGCGGCGAGAACGGCACGAGCTCGGTTCCTAGCGCCCGCCAGCCCGCCTCGACATGCGGGTAGACGAAGCTGAACGCGGCATCGCGGGCGATGGCGAGGCGCTTGCCGGGCGCCGGTAGCGGGATCGTCTGATCTTTGGAAATCGGCAAAGCGGCCGCGCCGGCGGCGGCGACCACAGCGTCGAGATCGACCGCGGCCGCGACGGCGTCGGCAAGCGCGTCGAGGCGCTGGTGCAGATCCTCGGTCTCGCCGGCCTGGACCAGGCCGAGATGGCGCTCGGGCAGGATCAGGCTCGCCTCGCGCGGCAGGGCGCCGAACACGGGCAGGCCGATCTTTTCCATGCCGGCTGCCGCAAGCCGGCGATGGCGTTCGCTGGCGACCTTGTTGAGGATCACGCCGGCGACGCGGATGCGCTTGTCGTAGAGCATGCAGCCGAGCGCGACCGCTCCTGCCGATTGCGCCTGGCCGGAGACGTCGACGACCAGCACGACCGGCCAGCCGAGCAGCGCCGCGATGTCGGCGCCGGTGCCGGTATGCCCGTCAGGGCCGGGCACGCCGTCGAACAGCCCCATCGAGCCCTCGGCGACGATGATGTCCGCGGCTTCGGCCGCCTCATTGGCGATCTGGCCGAGCAGCACATCCGGCATCGCATAGCTGTCGAGATTGGCGCTGGGCGCACCGGTCGCGGCGGCATGGAAGGCGGGATCGATATAATCAGGCCCGCATTTCAGCCCACGCACCTTGAGGCCGCGCTGGGACAGCGCCCGCTGCAGGCCGAGCGTGATCGTGGTCTTGCCCGAGCCGGAACGCGGCGCGGCGATCAGCAGGCCCCTGGCGGTCATGCCTGCCCTCCGCGCGGCCGGAAGCGGCGGTCGTAGCCGGTGGAGTACAGCGCGCTTTCGGAAAAATCCTCTGCCGCCAGCGCCGGGCCGACCAGGATCAGCGCGGTCCGTTCCAGCTCGGCCGCCCGGACCTGTTCCGCTATGTCGGACAACCTGCCGCGCAGGATGCGCTCTTCGGGCCAGGAGGCGCGGAAGACGATCGCGACCGGACAGTCGGCGCCGTAGAAGGGCGTGAGTTCGTCGACGACCTGCTCGATCACATGGATCGAGAGATGGATGGCGAGCGTCGCGCCCGACGCGGCAAAGGTTGCGAGTTTCTCTTTCTCCGGCATGGCGGAGGCGCGGCCGGAGGTGCGCGTCAGCACCAGCGACTGCGCGACACCGGGCAGCGTCAATTCGCGCTTGAGCGCGGCTGCCGCGGCGGCGAAGGCCGGCACGCCGGGCGTGATCTCATAGGGGATGCCGAGCTGATCCAGTCGGCGCATCTGCTCGCCGGTCGCGCTCCAGATCGAGATGTCGCCGGAATGCAGCCGGGCGACGTCTTTGCCCTCGGCATGAGCGGCCTCGATCTCGGCGATGATGGCATCGAGATCGAGCGGGGCGGTGTCGACGACGTGCGCGCCGGGTGGGCACCAGCCGAGCATCGCCTTGGGGATCAGCGAGCCCGCGTAGAGGCAGACCGGGCAGGCACCGATCAATTCACGGCCGCGCAGGGTCATGAGGTCGACCGCGCCGGGGCCGGCACCGATGAAATGGACGGTCACGCGGCGCTCCTCGCCAGGGCGCAGGTGACGCGCGCAGTGGCGATGCGCGGCTGGATCAGCGTGGCGCCGGGCCCGGCCGCTGCCAGCGCCGCCGCCTCGGCCACCGAGCCGACGCCATAGAGCCCCGAAATCCGGGTCGAACGCGTGGCACAGGCGGCTTCGAAGCCGGCGAGCGCTTCGTCGGGGATGGCGACAAGGGTGAGATCATGCGCCTGCGCCACGGCGGTCAGCCCCGGCTCGTCCTGGCGCGAGGCCAGTGTTGCTAGGCGGCCTATCGCATCCGCCGACAGGCCCGCGGCCGCCAGCGTCTGAGTCAGGCAAGCCTCAATGTCGGCTTCCGACGTTCCGGGGCGCAGGCCGATGCCGGCGGTGATGCCGCTCACGGCTTCACCACCCGCCATTGCGTCACCGCCATCGCGGCGCGCCAGCCATGCATCGTCCCGATCGGGTCGAGATGCGCGACGCCGATGCGGCGCAAGGCTCCGCCATGGACGGCGAACAGCGCGGCGAGACGGGCCTCGCCCTCGATCGTCACGGCATTCGCCACCAGCCGTCCGCGCGGCTTCAATGCGGCGAAGGCGGCTTCGAACACACCGGGGTCGGTGAGCCCGCCGCCGATGAAGACGGCGTCCGGCGAGGCCTTGCCGGCGAAGCTCTCGGGCGCCTTGCCCTCGACGACCTCGAGCGGCGGCGCGCCGAGCGCGAGCCGGTTGCGGGCGATGCGGGCGGCGCGCTCCGGCCGCTCCTCGAAGGCGATGGCCCGGTTGTGGCGATGGCGCAGGCTCCATTCGATGCCGACCGAGCCCGAGCCGGCGCCGATGTCCCAGAGCAGTTCGCCGGCGCGCGGCGCCAAGGCCGAGAGGGTGATCGCCCGGATATCGGCCTTGGTGAGCTGGCCGTCATGCTCGAACCAGTCGTCGGAAAGACCGGTCGCCAGCGGCAATATGCGGGCATCACGGCTGGCGACCACCTCGATCGCCAGCAGGTTGAGCGGCACGATGCCGTCGAGCGCGAAGGCGTCGGCGCGGGTCTCACGAATGCGCTCATTCGGGCCGCCGATCGTTTCCAGCACGGTGATCGTGCTTTCGCCGAAGCCGCGGGCGCTCATCAGCTGGGCGACCGCGAGCGGCGTCGAATCATCCCAGGACAGCGCCAGAACCCGCGCGCCCGGCTGGAGAAAAGGGATGATCCTCTGAAGCGCGCGGCCATGCAGCGAGACCAGCCCGCATTCCTCCTGCGGCCAGCGCATGCGCGTGCAGGCCATCGAGAAGGAAGAGAGCTGCGGGATGACGCGCATATCGGCCGCCGGCACCGCCTTGGTCAGCCCGGCGCCGATGCCGTAATGGAAGGGGTCGCTGGTCGCGAGCACGCAGACATTGCGGCCCTTTTCGGCCAGAATCGCCGGCAACGCATTGCGGAAGGGCTGCGGCCAAGGCCGCGCTTCGCCCGGCACATCACCGATCAGTTTGAGGTGGCGCTCGCCGCCGAAGACGATCTCGGCGCTCTCGAGCGCGGCCAAAGCCTCGGCGCAAAGGCCGGAGCGGCCATCCTCCCCGAGCCCGACCAGCGAGAGCCAGGGCCCGGGCGGCGCGCTCGACAGTTTGGTCGTTTCAGGCGAAAACTGTTCCATGACGGTCCTCATCCTCGGCGGCACCAGCGAAGCGGCTGCACTCGATCAGCTCCTGGCTGAACAGGCACCCGAGATTCGCGCCGTGATCTCGCTCGCAGGCCATACCTCCGACCCGCGCCCTCTGTCCTTGCCGACCCGCACCGGCGGCTTCGGCGGCATTGCCGGCCTCAGGCAATATCTCATCGACGAAGGCGTCGTCGCCGTCATCGACGCGACCCATCCCTTCGCCGCGATCATGCCTTATCTTGCGCAAGCAGCCTGCAAGGCGGAAGGCGTGCCGCTCCTGGCGATCCGGCGCGAGTCCTGGAAGCCCCAGAACGGCGATCTCTGGAAATGCGTGCCCGACATCGACGCCGCTGTCGAGGCGCTCGGAGACGAGCCGCGCCGGGTCTTCCTGACCATCGGCCGGCTCGAATTGCCGCATGTCTTCGCCGCCCCGCAGCACCATTATCTGATCCGCGTGATCGAGCCCGTGAACGATCTGCCTTTGCCGCACGCCAAGGTTTTGCAGCAGCGCGGCCCGTTCGAGGCGGAGGCCGAGGAAAGGCTGATGCGGGATGAGGGCATCGAGGTCCTCGTCAGCAAGAACGCCGGCGGGCCGATGACGCTCGGCAAGCTCGTCGCCGCGCGCCGGCTTTCCCTGCCGGTGATCATGGTCGAGCGGCCGCCCAAGCCCGATGTCGAGACCGTCGAGCATATCGATCAGGTCCTGCCCTGGCTGGTGGCGCAGGGGCTTTTCGTCACCGAGCGCGGCGTATAGACGATCGGGTTTTGGCCCTCGCGGGCAATCAATCGCGTCGCACTGGCGCCGATCATCACCAGGGTCGCCATGTCGGCGCTTTCGGCTGCCGCAACGGCTTCCGCGAGCGTCAGGATGCGCAGGGATTCATCCGGCCGCCCGACGGCGCGGGCGAAGATCACCGGAGTCTCCGCGGCGCGGATCGTTGCCGCCAGCTCCAAGGCCTTGCCGAGCTGCCAGGGCCGCGCCTTCGAGATCGGGTTGTAGAGGGCGATCACGAAATCGGCCGAGAGCGCTGCGGTGAGTCTGGAGGTCACGACCTCCCAAGGCTTGAGATTGTCCGAGAGCGAGATCGCGCAGAAATCGCCGCCGAGCGGCGCGCCGGCCTTGGCCGCTGCCGCCAACATGGCAGTGATGCCGGGCTCGACCGTGATCTGGAGCTTGCGCCAGGTCGGTTCGCCCGCTTCCAGCGCCTCGAACACCGCCGCCGCCATGGCGAAGACGCCGGGGTCGCCGCCGGAGACGACTGAGACCGCCTTGCCTTCCGCCGCCAGCGTCAGCGCGTGGCGGGCGCGCTCGACCTCGACGCGGTTGTCGGAGGCATGCTTGGTCTGGCCCGCACGCGCCGGGACGCGGTCGAGATAGGGGCCGTAGCCGACAAGATCGCTCGCAGCCTCGAGCGCCGCCAGCGCCGAAGGCGTGAGGTAGCGCGCCTCGCCCGGTCCGAGGCCGACAA
This sequence comes from Alloboseaceae bacterium BT-24-1, assembly GCA_025846845.1. Lineage (GTDB taxonomy): Bacteria > Pseudomonadota > Alphaproteobacteria > Rhizobiales > Beijerinckiaceae > Allobosea. Next base: position 93,877 of record JAOYTL010000020.1, on the reverse strand, counting down.
TGGCGAGCGAGCCGCTCACAGCCGCCGCCCTTCGCCGGGGACGAGGATCATCGAGAAATAGGGCGCCTCGTCGTCAGGCTTCTCGGCGAGACGCGTCACCACCTGCCCGGCCATGGTGGCGCGCTCGACATAGATGGCGCGGTTGATCAGCCCCGCCGCCTGCAGCGCGCGCCGCACCTTGGGCAGGTTGCGGCCGAGCTTCATGATCACCGCCGCGTCGGTATCGGCGAGCCGGCGGGTCAATTCGCCCTCGGCGAGCGTGCCCGGCACCACGGTCATGATGTCGTCGCCCCAGCTGATCGGGGCCTCGGCGCGGGCCCAGGCTCCGGCCATGCCGGTGACGCCCGGCACCACCTCGGTCGGGAAGCGGTGGGCAAGACGCCGCCACACATGCATGAAGGAGCCGTAGAAGAACGGATCGCCATCGCAGAGCACGGCGACGCTGCGGCCTTCAGCCATCTCGCCGGCGAGATGCTCGGCCGCCTCGTCATAGAAGGCGGCGATCGGGCCGGTATAGCCCGCGTCCTCGACCGGCACTTCGATCGTGACCGGGAAGGCGAGCTCGATCTCGCGGGCCGGGTCGGGCGCGATGATGGCGTCGGCGGTGATGCGGGCATTGCCGCGCCGGCCGCGCTTGCAGAAATGCACCAGCCGGTCCGCCTGCAGGATGACGTCGCGGGCGCGCACGGTCATGTAGTCGGGATCGCCGGGGCCGAGGCCGACGCCGTAGAGCAGGGTGCGCGCTGCTTCGCTCACGCTGCTCATTCCTTCACCTGTGCCAGCGCGTTGACAGCCGCCGCCGCCATGGCCGAGCCGCCGCGCCGTCCGTGCACGACGAGGAAGGGCACGCGTCCGTCCTGCGCCAGCGCCTCCTTCGATTCCGCCGCGCCGACGAAGCCGACGGGGATACCAATCACCGCGGCCGGCTTCGGCGCGCCCTCGTCGAGCATGTCGAGCAGGCGGAACAGCGAGGTCGGCGCATTGCCGATGACAACGAGTGAGCCTACGAGATGCGGGCGCCACAGCTCCATCGCCGCTGCCGAGCGCGTCGTGCCCATCTCCTCGGCGAGCTTGGGCACCGAAGGCTCGGGCAGCGTGCAGATCACCGCGTTCTTCGCCGGCAGGCGCGCGCGCGTGATGCCGTCCGCGACCATGCGCGCATCGCACAGGATCGGCGCGCCCTTCGCCAGCGCCGTCTCGGCGGCCTCGGCGAAGCCCGGCGACATCGCCACGTCCTTCGGCAGGTCGGTCATGCCGCAGGCATGGATCATCCTGACGACCACCCGCTCGGCCGTGCCGGAAAAGCGCGACAGGTCGGATTCGGCCCGGATGATGCCAAAGGAGCGCTCGTAGATCGCGGCTCCGTCGCGGATATAGGCGTGACGCGTGTTCAAACTCGGTACCTGTCTTCAACCAGTATGGGCGGCGTCCAGCCGCGCGCGGATGTCCTGACCCGGTTCGAGCCGGCGCACAAGTTCCGTCAGCGAAAGATGGGCGATAGCGATGTCGCCAGTGCTTCCTGCAAGGATCACGTCGTAGCGCCCGTCGCGGCCAACCAGCGTGAGATCGGCGCTGCCGGGATGGGCGCAGGACTTGGTGCAGCCGGAGACGTGCAAGGAAATTCCGTCCGCCAGCAGCGGCGCGAGTGTTTCCGCCAGCACCGCGGCATCGGTCAGCGCCGGCGCTTCGCCGCGCGCGCAGGCCGGCGCTCCAGTGCAGGCCGAGACCGCTAGGCGCGGATCATTTGCTTCGACGACGAGGCCGTCGCTGCGAAGATGGTCGCGTAGGGCCGTCGCCGTGTCCGCCTGAAGCCCGCAGAAGGCGAGTCCGCGCCAGGGCGTGGGCCTGATCTCGCGGACACCGGCTTCTTGCGCGAGTTCGCCAAGATGGCGCAGATCCTCGGCATCGGTCCGACCGAAAGGTAGTCCGGCCAGCACGGCGACCTGATCGCCCCGTTCGGCGACAAAGCCGACGGAGGCAGATTTGGGGCGAACGGCCGGAGCCGTCATCGGCATAAGCCCGCACGATGCGGCCAGCGCCGTCAGCTGAGCCGGCTTCAGATCGCGCATGCGGCGGATCTGCCCGGAGCTGTGACGGTTCGCGGCGGCGAAGCCGCCAAGCAGCCGGGCCGTCAGTGTCGGCGCCGCATCCAGCATAACCGGTCCGAACCACTGGTCGCCCGGCAAGCCGAAGGTGACCACCTCGGCCGCAATCGCCTGCAATCTGAGGTCGGCAGCAAAACCATCGAGCGCCAGAGCGCCGCCACCATCAATGGCGATGGAGAACTTCGCCGACAGGCCGGCGACGCTGCGCCCGGCGCGCTCGACCGTCTCAGCCAGCGATGCGGCGTCGAGCAATTCGTCCACTGCCCTTCCGGCGAGCGGAGACGCCAGCACCAGCCGGTTCGGGCCGTCGCCCTCGGCTTCGTCGACGAGGCCGGCCGCGACGAGATCGTCGACCAGCACCGGGTGCACCTCCTCGCGGATGCCGCGCAATTGCAGATTGCCGCGCCCGGAGATCTCGATCTGGCCGTTGCCGTGCCGGCTCGCCAGCTCGGCGACGTATGTGAGCTGGTCCGGCGTCAGCGTATTGCGCGGTGGGTGCAGGCGCACCAGCAACCCGTCGCCGGTCAGCATCGGCCGCAAGGTGCCGGGACACCAGCCGCGCCGCATCGTCTCGCGGGCCGGGGCGCTCATTCGGCCGCCTCCCGTCCGGAGAGCAACGCCGCCGAGTTCGACCGGCTGTGCCATAGCCCGCGCTCCTGCGCCTCGGCGAGGCGCGAGCGGATCGAGGCGGCCGCCGGCGCATTCGCCTGTTCCAGCGCCTGCCAGGTGGCGGGATCGCCGCAATAGGCCTGGAACACCGCGTCGAACAGCGCATCGGAGACGGCGTCCGTGCTCGCAGCGTAGACAAAGAGCGCATCGACGGCTTCGGCGAGTTCCGCTGCGCCGCGCCAGCCATGGGCGAGATGGCTCGCGATCCATTTGGGATGGCAGAGCCGGCCATGGACGATGCGCGAGACGTCCTCAGCCAGCGTGCGTGCCCTCGGCTTCTCGGGATCGGAGGTGTCGAGGCTATAGAGCGCGGCCTTGCCGCCTTGCGCCTGCATCGCCGCGACGAAGCCGCCGATCACGTCGGCGGCGCTGGTCGCCTCAATGATGTCGCGCCCGGCCGTGTCGCTGACATGGACGAAAGCCTGCGCCTCGGCAACGCGGACGGCGAAGCTCTGATCGGCCGAGGCTGAACCATCCGACCCGCCATAGGCATGGCTGGTGGCGGCAAGATAGGCGTCGCCGAGCTCGGCGCGCGCCTGCCAGTCGCCATCGAGCGCCCGGTCGGCCATGGCGGCGCCGTATCGGCCGGGCGCTGCGCCGAAGATGCGGGCTCCCGCCTCGCCGCGGCGGTGGGCGGCGGCGGGCTCGTTCCACTCGTCCGGTTCGTCGAGCGTCGCGACGGCGCGCGCGGCCGCATCGAGCAAGTCGATCTGAGCCGGGAAGGTGTCGCGGAAAGCGCCGGAGATGCGGACGGTGACGTCGGCGCGCGGCGCGGACAGCTTCGCCTGCGGGATGATCGAGAAGCCGGTGACGCGGGTCGAGCCATGATCCCAGAGCGGCGTGGCGCCCATCAGGTGCAGCGCATGGGCGATATCCTCGCCGCCCGAGCGCAGGGTCGGCGAAGCCCAGAGGTCCATCACGATCCGGCGCGGATAGTCGCCCTCGTCCTGGAGGTGGCGGGCGATGATCGCCTCGGCAGCCTTGGCGCCGAGCTTCGCGGCCGAGCGCGTCGGCAGGGCACGCGGGTCGAGCGTTGAGAGATTGCGCCCACTTGGCAGCACGTCGGGCCGGCCGCGATGCGGCGCGCCGGCCGGGCCGGGCGTCACGAAGCCGGCATCGAGCGCCTTCAGCAGGTTGCGGCGCTCGTTCTCGGCGGAGGCCGGGTCGGCCTCGGAGGAGCCAAAGATATGAAGCCCGTCGCGGAACTGGGTCTCTGCGAGGTCGCAGAGATGGGCGTCGAGCGCCGCGAGTGCGCTCGGCATGTCCTGTCCGGGCGTCACGCCACAAGCCGCGGCGAGGCCGGAACGGTCGGCTCGGTCGAGAATCTCTCGCGCGACCAGTTCGGCCCGACGCGGATCGAGCACCTGCGCCTGCGAATACTCCTCCACGAGATCGCGCAGCAGCGCTGTCTCACCGGCAGCGTCGTGAGCCGCCAGCGGCGGCGGCAGATGGCCGAGCGTCAGCGCGGAGAGCCGGCGCTTGGCCGGCGCCGCCTCGCCGGGGTCGTCGACGACATAGGGATAGATCACCGGCAGGGCACCGACCGCGAGCCGCGGCCAGCAGGCGGCCGAAAGCGCCACCGCCTTGCCGGGCAGCCATTCGGTCGTGCCATGGGTGCCGAGATGGATCAGCGCATCGGCGCGCAAGACCTCGCGCAGACTGAGATAGAAGGCGAGATAAGCGTGGCCCGGCGGCGCGTCGGGATCGTGATAGCGCGCCTTGCGGTCGGGCGAGGCGTCGCGTGGTGGCTGCAGCGCGATGGCGAGCTTGCCGAAGCGCACCAGCCGGAAGCGGAAAGCGTTGCCGTCGCAGGCCGGGTCGGTTTCGGGTTGGCCGTGGCTGGCGAGGAGGGTTTCGCGGGCGTTGGCCGGGATGGCGGCGAGCCAGGTGCGGTAGCTGGCGAGCGGGACGGAGAAGTCAGCCGGGGCCTCAGTGAGGGCCTGCATGAGGCCCGCGCCGTTGCGGTCATTCGCGTTGTCATCCCGGGCGACCGAAGGGAGATCCGGGATCCATTCCGGAACTTTTCCGGCAGCCGCTCCGGAATGGATCCCGGGTCTGCGCTGCGCTTCGCCCGGGATGACAGCCTGGCGGGGCTGGCCGACATCATACCCCGCCTCGCCCAGCAGTTCCCGGATCGCGAGCGCGCTCGCCGGCGTGTCGAGGCCGACGGCGAAACCGGCACGGCCGCCGCGGGCGGGATAGTCGGACATCACCAGCGCGAGCTGCCGCTCGGCCCGCGGCTTGCGGCCGAGCGCGACCCAGTTCGCGGCGAGTTCGGCGAGCGCGGCGATGCCCTCGGCGTCGGGCGCGAGCCGCCGCAGCATCAGGCCAGTTACCGGATCGCCGACCTCCTCCTTGAAGGCGACGGGAATGGCGCCGAGCCGGCCGTCGAACTCCGGCAGCGCCGCCTGCATAGAAAGGTCGGCGGCGGAGAGCCCGCGCGGCGAAGCCTCCCAGGCCTCGCGGGCGCTGCCGACCGGCACGGCCTGCAGGACCGGGCAATCGGCGGCGTCGAGCACGAAGCCGTCGCCGTCACGGGCCGAGAAGGCGGTGGTGGTCACGATCAGGGCCGGCTTGCGTGTTGCGATCAACGCGGCGAGCTCAGTTGCGACGTTTGCGTCCTTGAGGCTGGTCAGGGCGAGTGGAAGCGGGCTGAGGCCGCGCTCTGATAGGGCCGTGGCGATCGCTTCAACCATCGCCGTGTCGCCGGCGGCGACGCCGGAGCGGTAGGCGAGGATAGGGACGAGCGGGGTGTCTGCTGGCAGGGCGACGATCGCCTCGCGCCAGGGCACGGGCGTGGCGTTTGTCCCGAGGGCGAAGAGCGTCGGGAGTAGGACGGGGGTAAGGTCGCGCTCGCCCTCATCCCCCTGCCGGGACCTTCTCCCCCGAGGGGAGAAGGGGGCTGTCAGTGCCGCCTCATCCTTCTCCCCTCGGGGGAGAAGGTGGCCCGGCGCAGCCGGGTCGGATGAGGGCAGCGCTGTGAGATAGCCGTCCACCCGCCCCAGCAGCCGCCGCATGTTCTGCGCACCGCCACCCGCATGGAAATAGCCGAGCAACTCCGCCGCGAACTCCGGCGGCACCGTGCCATGGCCGGCAAGCCGCTCATCCTCCCGATCGTCGCCCGGTAGCACCGCCAGTGCGACGCCATGCTGGCGGCAGGCGCTGGCGATCTGCTCGACGCCGTAGCGGAGATAGTCGAGCCCGCCGAGGCAGCGCAACAGTACGAAGCGCGAGCCGGCCAGCGTCTTCTCGATCAGCAGGTCGATCGACAGCGGATGCTTGAAGCGCCGGAGCGGCACCAGACGGAGGCCCAGCCCGCTATCGGGCGCGGCCGCCGCCAACGCCGACAGGTCGCTGTCGCTGAAGGAAAGGACGACGAGGTCTCCCGGCGGCAGAGCGAGGTCGACGGCGTCTTCGCCGTCGTCGAGCCTCACCTCGCTGGTCGGGAGAAGGTGCATGGACTACCCCGCGAGAGCGGCCTCGACAGCAGCGCGGTCGAAGCCCTTGAGGCCGATCACCACGAGGCGGCCGTCGCGCGCTTCGTCCGCATCCCAGGCCCGGTCGTAATGATGGCCGACACGTCGGCCGACGCCCTGCACGACCAGCCGCATCGGCTTGCCGGGGATGCCGGCGAAGCCCTTGAGACGCAGCACGCCCTCGGCCTCGGCCGCCTTGGCGACGCGGGCGACGAGCTGTTCCGGCGAGGCGGCCTGCGGCAATGGCAGCGCGACGCTGTCGAAATCGTCATGGTCATGGTCCTCGCCCTCGCCATGATGCGAGGGGCGCCCGGCGAGGTCCGCCTCGGCTGCGGCGCCGAGCCCGATGATCAGCGCCGGCTCGACCTTGCCATGGGCCGTCTCGACGACCTTGATCGCCTTGGGCAGGTGCTGCGCGATCTCGGCCTTGACCCGCTCGCGCCCGGCCGCGTCGACGAGGTCGCTCTTGTTGAGCAGGATCAGGTCGGCGCAGAGGATCTGGTCCTCGAACACCTCCTCCAGCGGGTTGTCGTGGTCGACGGCCTGATCCTGCGCCGCCTGGGCCTTCAGCGCTTCGGGATCGTCGGCGAACTGGCCCTCGGCCACCGATGGCCCGTCGACCACTGCGATGACGCCGTCGACGGTGACGCGCGAACGGATCGCCGGCCAGTTGAAGGCCTTGACCAGCGGCTTGGGCAGCGCCAGCCCCGAGGTCTCGATCAGGATATGCTGCGGTGGGTTGGGCCGGTTCAAGAGCTTCTCCAGCGCCGGCACGAAATCATCGGCGACAGTGCAGCAGATGCAGCCATTCGGCAGCTCGACGATGTCGTCCTGCGTGCAGCCCTCGATGCCGCAACCGGCGATGAAGGAGCCATCGAAGCCGAGATCGCCGAACTCGTTGACGAGGACGGCGAGGCGCTTGCCGCCGGCATTCTCGAGCAGATGGCGCACGAGTGTGGTCTTACCGGCGCCGAGGAAGCCGGTGATGATCGTGCACGGCACCTTGCCGAGCGTCGTCGTCTGGGGAGCGTTCATTAGTTTGATCCTTGCTGGCGCGTCAGAGGGGGCACGCGCGCGACCACGCCCTTGCGGAACGAGACGGGTCTTTCTTTCCAGGGAACGATGCCGTTGGCGCTGGCGGCAAAGCTTTCCGCCGCGCCGATGATCTCGTCGAGATGAAGACCGGCGTCGAGATCGCCGATCAGATAGGTCCATTTGCCGTCGGCCGCGAGCGCGATCGTGCAGGGCCGCTTGCAGACGGCGAGGCACTCGACCGGGATGACGGCGATGCCGCTGCCGGTCATGCGTTCGCCCAGCGCCGTGGCGAGCGCGATGCCGGGCTGGTCATAGCCCTCCGGCAGATCCTCGCGCTGGCGCCGGCAGACGGTGCAGACATGGATGGTGCAGCCCGGCTCTTGCCGGGCCTCCGTCGCGAAAGCGAGATCGCCTTCGAGCATGAAAAACGCCTCCTTGGGCTGGCGCGGCTCCCGAGAGAGCCGCACGAGGCGTCAGGCCACCGCTGTCGCGGCGCTGCGGCGCGCAAGCCACGGCCAGAGCACGCCGACGGCAAAGCCGGTGACGAGCCAGAGCGCGGCCTGGATGGCGAGCGAGAGCGCGGCAAAATGCGCGGCGATCTCGGCCGGCACCTTGCTTTCCGGCGCGGCCGGATGCGGTACACCGATCAGATGCGGCAGCAGCAAAGCGAGCACGGCAAGCGCCCGCGCCCAGGAAGCCTCGACCCGCAGGAACACGAAGAGCGCGCCGGCGGTGACGACCGCGGTCAAAAGCCACCAGAGCTGGCGCTGCTGGAGCTCGGCCGCGGCGGACCCCGGCAGTTCCGGGGCGAGCCCCATCGCCGGGGCAAGGCCGAAAGCGAGGAAGCCGCAGATGGCCCAGGCCAGCGCCGTGCGCTGGTCGATCTGCTCGTTCGCCGCGATCATTCCGGCGAGCAGCAGCGCGGCGAAGCCGATCGCGGTGGCGATCGTCACCAGGCTGGTGAAGGCGGTGCGCTGCAAGCCGTCCTGCGGCTTCCACTCATGCTCGCCGGTGTGCTCCGCCCCAGCTTTCGGATCGTTATGGGCAAGCTGGATACGGGCTTCGCCGGTGAAGGCGGCTTGCATCGGCGCGCCTTGCACGCGCAGCGCCGCCTCATAGGTCTCCGCCTTGAGGATAAGCGGGGTGGTGGTGACGTGCTGGAGCGCCGAGATCAGCAGCCCAGCCAGGAGCCCGGCCAGGATGCTGACCGTGAGAACACGCGCGACCATGTGCTTTCCCTCAATGACAGGGGAAGGCGAGGCCGTGACGGGTGTCGTGCGCCGCGTTGTGGACGTTGGCGGACGCGGCGAAGCCGACGGTGTAGATCAGCACGAAGCCGAGGATCAACGCGGCGGCGACGGCTTTCGCCCGTTCCGAAACGCTGGCCTGGCTGGTGACGGTTGCGGTGTTCATTGGCTCACTCCTGGCCACCCCACCGGCAGCCTGCTGGACGACATCGGATGACGGCAGGTCTCCTGGCTCACGGCTTGGTGTCCTGCTCCGCCTTCCCGGGAAACCCAGTGGCCGATGGCGCAGGACGCGCCGCTTACAGTTGCGGGGGCAGCCGCGGTCCTTCACCGCGTTCCCTTTTCACCTCGTCGTCGAGGCACCGTCACCGATGATCATTAGCCATCCGGTGGTCACTGTGCAATGCAATGCCCGACTGGAAAGCGCATGGCGGCTCACATGACCCTTCCCCCGCTTACCCTCGTCCTTGGCGGTGCCCGTTCCGGCAAGAGCCGCCATGCCGAGGCGCTGATCGAGGCGCTGCCGGGCCCCTGGACCTATATCGCCACCGCCCAGGCCTATGATGATGAGATGCGGGCCCGCATCGCCGAGCATCGCGCCCGCCGTTCCCGCGATTGGCAGACGGTCGATGCCCCGGTAGCCTTACCGGAGGCGATCCGCAATGCCCGGTCCGGGCCGCCCATTCTCGTCGATTGCCTGACGCTTTGGCTGACCAATCTTCTGCTCGCAGAGCGTGACATCGCGATTGCGACCGGCGAACTCATTGCCGCCTGCCGCGAGGCGGAGGGCCCGGTGGTGCTAGTCTCGAACGAGGTCGGCCTCGGCATCGTGCCGGACAATGTGCTCGCCCGCCGCTTCCGCGACGAGGCCGGCCGCCTGCATCAGCGGCTTGCGGCGAAAGCCGGGCGCGTGGTCTTCATGGTCGCCGGATTGCCGATGCAGGTGAAGTGATAGAGCGAAGTGACGAGATGACGAACGAGGCAGAGGACGCCGCCCGCCACAAGGCGAAGATGGAAAAGCGCAAGGCGGTGCAGGACGCCGAGGTCGCCGGCAAGACGGTCGAGAAGGGCCTGCTGATCGTCAACACCGGCCCGGGCAAGGGCAAGTCGACCGCCGCCTTCGGCCTGATCCTGCGCGCGCTCGGCCATGGCTGGCGCATCGGTGTCGTGCAGTTCATCAAGGGCGCCTGGTCGACCGGCGAGCGCAAGGCGCTGGAGGCCTTCGGCGACCAGATCTCCTGGCATTCGATGGGCGAGGGCTTCACCTGGGAGACGCAGGACAAGGCCCGCGACATCGCCGCGGCGACCCGCGCCTTCGACAAGGCGAAGGAGTTGATGGCGGACGAGACCATCCGGCTGCTCGTGCTGGACGAACTCAACATCGCCTTGCGCTACGACTATCTGCCGCTCGCCGAGGTGGTTGCGACGCTCGCTGCCCGCCGCTCGGATCTCCACATCGTCGTCACTGGCCGCAACGCCAAGCCGGAACTGATCGAGGCGGCCGACCTCGTCACCGAGATGACGCTGGTAAAGCATCATTTCGCCGTCGGCGTGAAGGCGCAGGAAGGGATCGAGTTCTAGAGGGCGAGGGTGGTGAAACTCCCAACTGCCGCCAGCCCCCCGAGCAACAGGCAGGCGCGCCGATAAAGGGCGAGCGCCCGCCGGATATCCGCCGCCGTTACTTCCGCCCTGCCATCGCCCATCCAGCTATCCTCGACCCTGACTGCGCCGTAGACGCGCGGGCCAGCGAGACGAAGCCCGAGCGCACCCGCCATCGCCGCCTCCGGCCAGCCGGCATTGGGCGAGCGGTGGCGCCCCGCATCCCGGCGTACCGCGCGCCAGGCGGTGCCGGCATCGGCTTGCCGGTCGAGCGCTGCGGCGGCCGTCAGCAGCAATGCGGTCAACCGTGAGGCCGGCAGATTGACGAGATCGTCGAGCCGCGCCGCGGCCCAGCCAAAGGCGAGATGACGCGGCGATTTATGGCCGATCATCGAATCGGCGGTGTTGATCGCCTTGTAGAGCGCGCCACCCGGCAGGCCGCCCACGCCGAGCCAGAAAGCAGGCGCCACCACCCCGTCGGAAAAATTTTCGGAGAGGCTCTCGATCGCGGCGCGCGCGACGCCGGCCTCGTCGAGGCTTTCAGGATCGCGCCCCACGATCATCGCGACGGCCTTGCGACCACCGGTGAGCCCATCGCGCTCCAGCCCGTCGGCGACGCGCGCGACGTGTTCGTAGAGACTGCGCTGGGCCAACAGGGTCGACGCCAGCAGCGCCAGCGGCAGCAGGGCGAGCGGGCCGGTTAAGCGACACAGCGCAACGAGGGTCAGCGCTGCTGCGAGCGTCACGCCGAGCAGGATCAGCAAGGCAACGATACCGGCCAGCCGCCGCAGCGCGAAGCTCGCGGTCTCGCGGTTGAGGCTTCGATCGAGCCAGCCGATCAGCGCACCGATCCAGGTGACGGGATGGCCGATCCATGCGAACAGGCGCGCCGGATAGCCGATCGCCGCCTCGGTCACGAGGGCGGCGAGGAGCAGCGGCAGGCTTTCGGAGAGCGACATGGCGGCCGGGGCAACGAGGGAAGCGATCTGGCATGGCGGCGATCTCGCCACGGCCCAGGCGCTGTTTCCGCAGGCGCCAAAACCCTGGATCGATCTCTCGACCGGTATCAACCCGATCCCCTATCCGCTTCCGCAGCTGCCGTTAAGCCTGTGGCAACGTCTGCCGGGCACGGCGGAGGAGGCGGCGCTGCTCGCGGCAGCCCGCAAGGCCTATCGCGTTCGCCCCGAAAGTGGGGTCGTCGCGGCGCCGGGCACGCAAATCCTGATCGAATTGCTGCCACGACTCGTGCCGGCGGCGAGCGTCGCCGTGCTCGGGCCGACCTATGGCGAGCACGCACCGGCCTGGCGCAAGGCCGGCGCTGCGGTGCGCGAGATCGGCGATCTCGCCGAAATCGGCAACGCCAATGTCGTGGTGCTGGTCAACCCAAACAATCCGGACGGGCGCACCGTCTCGCGAGAGACGCTGGTCGAGCTGACCAGGACGCTCGCGGCACGGGGCGGTCTGCTGGTGGTCGACGAGGCCTTCGCCGATTTCGCGCCCGAGACGAGCCTGCTGCCGATCCTGCCGGAAGGAGCCTTGGTGCTGCGCTCCTTCGGCAAGGCTTACGGGTTGGCCGGCCTCAGGCTCGGTTTCGTAGTCGGTGAAGCGCGTTTCACAGACGCCTTGCAGTCCATGCTCGGCCCCTGGGCCGTGGCGGGGCCGGCGCTGCATGTCGGGGCCGTCGCGCTCGGCGATGCCGATTGGCTGTCGAACGCAGGTCAAGCCCGCACCGTTGACAGCAGGCGGCTCGATGCCCTGCTTGCCCCGCTTGGCCAGATCGTCGGCGGCACCGTGCTCTATCGCCTGCTGGAGACACCGGAGGCGCCCGCCCTCTTTCAACGGCTGGGCCGGGCCGGCATCTATGTCCGCCGCTTCCAGCACGATCCATCGCGCCTGCGCTTGGGCTTGCCCGGTGATGAGGCAGGTTGGGCACGATTGGCAGGCGCACTCATATCTGCCTGAGTTTTGCTGCGCGGCCGCCGCAGCCGGCACATGCGGTTGAGTGCGGGACGAACCGACGCCCCGTCGCTATCGTCAGGTGAGTACAGCGATCCGGAGACAAGACGCATGCAGCCTTGGCCGAAGCAGTCCGCCCTCACCATCGGCTTTGGCCATGCGGCCTATCAGCTGCGCGACGAATATCTGGCGCGCAATGGCCAGGCGACGAGCTTCGAGGTCCGCACGATCGATGATCTCAAGGCCCGCGCCCATGAGGCCGATGTGCTGGTCGTCTCCGGCCTCTGGCGCAACGAGATGCTGGAGGGCTTGAGCAAGCTGCGCTTCATCCAGTCGATCAGCGCCGGCACCGACCAGTTCGACAAGCAGAAGCTGGCTGCGGCGGGCATCCCGCTCGCGAGTGCCCAGGGTGCCAACGAACGCGCCGTAGCTGAACATGCGATCTCGCTGATCCTGGCGCTGGCGCGCCAGCTCCATCTCGCCCGGGACAACCAGGCGAAACGCGTCTGGCGGCCGATGATCGGCGATCGTTCCCGCCGCGAGGACGAGCTTGGTGGCCGCACACTGGTGATTGTCGGGCTCGGCCGCATCGGGCTCAGGCTCGCGGCGATCGCTTCCGCCTTCGGCATGCGCGTCATCGGCGTGCGCCGCCGGCTGGGATCCGAGCCGAATGTCGAGCGGATCGTGCCACCGACAGAACTGCATGGTGCGCTGGCACAGGCCGATTTCGTCGCGCTGACCTGCCCGCTGACGCCGGAGACGGAAGGGCTGATCGATGCCGCGGCACTCGCCGCGATGAAGCCGTCCGCCTACCTGATCAATGTCGCGCGTGGCCGCGTCGTCGATGAGCCGGCGCTGATCGCCGCGCTCGAGGCCGGCCGGATTGCCGGCGCCGGCATCGACTGCGTCTATGAGGAGCCTTTGCCGGCGACGTCGCCGTTCTGGGCGATGCCGCAGGTGCTGCTGACACCGCACAGCGCCGGCGAGACCCGCGCCTATGAGGGCAATGTCATCGACATCCTGCTCGACAATCTCGGCCGGCTGGAGCGCGGCGAGAGCGCGCTGCTGAACCAGATCGTTTGAGAGGCCGTCATTCCGGGGGCAGGCCGAAGGCCTGAGCCCGGAACCCATGACCACGGCTCCTGCTAGATAGCCGCGGGGGCGGCAGCGCCATTCCTCCTAGGCCTGCGGGTATGGGTTCCGGGCTCGCCGCTGCGCGGCGCCCCGGAAAGACGGCCGCGGCCGCGTCACGCCTTCAGCTTGCGCCCCAAAAAGTCGCGGATCAGCGCCGCGATCTCCTCGCCCTTGTCCTCCAGCGCGAAATGGCCGCTGTCGATCAGGTTGAGTTCGGCCTCGGGCAGGTCGCGCAGATAGGCGCGTGCCCCTTCCGGCGGGAAGATGAAGTCGTTCTTGCCCCAGGCGATCAGTGTCGGCGGCTTGCGCTCGCGGAAGAAGGCGTGGAACTGCGGGTAGAGCTCGACATTGGTCCGGTAGTCCTTGAACAGGTCGAGATGGATCTCGCTGACGCCGGGCCGGTCGATCAGCATCTGGTCGATCAGCCAGCTGTCGGGATCGACCAGGCTCTTGTCGGCGACGCCGTCGAGATATTGCGAGCGCGTCGCCTCCAGCGTCAGCCCGCCGCGCATCTTGTCGCGTCCGGCCGCCGTGTCGTCGGCCCAATAGGCCTTCACCGGGATCCAGAAGTCGCGCAGGCCTTCCTCGTAGGCGTTGCCGTTCTGGGCGATCAGCGCCGTCACCTGGCCGGGCCGCTTCAGCGCCAGGCGGAAGCCGACCGGCGCGCCGTAATCCATCACATAGAGCGCAAAGCGGTCGATCCTGAGCTCGGTCAGGAACCTGTCGATCAGTTCGGCGAAGCGGGCGAAGCCGTACTTGAAGCTCGCCCGGTCCGGCACGGCGCTGTGGCCGAAGCCGGGATAATCCGGCGCGATCACCCGATAGCGGTCCGACAGCGCCGGGATCAGGTTGCGGAACATGCGCGAGGAACTCGGAAAGCCGTGCAGCAGGAGCAGCACCGGCGCATCGACCGGACCGGCCTCGCGGTAGAAGAGATCGATGCCGTCGATGCTGATGGTGCGGTGATGAGTGGGCTGCGTCGATGCCTTTGCCTGCGCCGGCGCGGCGAAGCCGGCAAAGGCCCCGCCGGTCGCTGTCGCCGACAGGGCGACGAAGGCGTCGCGGCGGCTGAATGAATCCTGCGTCATCTGAAGGGTCCTCGCGCTGGCCGGCGACGAGCCGGCCGATTTCGTAAGGGCAAGATAGGGGCTGACGGAATTCGGCAGAATTTCTATATAGGGAAAGCTATTCTTCCATAAATTGGAATGATGATGGATCGGTTGGAAGCGATGCGCGTTTTCGTCAGCGCGCTCGACGAGGGCAGCCTGGCCGGGGCTGGACGAAGGCTCGGGCGCTCTGCCCCCGCCGTGACGCGCGCCATCAATGCGCTCGAGGGCCATGTCGGGACAAGGCTGCTCGACCGCACCACGCGGATGATCCGTCTCACCGAAGCTGGAGAGCGCTATGCGGCAGCCTGCCGGCGCGTGCTCGTCGATCTCGAAGAGGCCGAGTTGCAGGCGGCGGGTGAACGCGCCGCACCGCGCGGCCTCCTCACCCTGACCGCTCCGGTCGTCGCCGGCACGCGCCTCCTGCGTCCGCTGGTCGACGCCTTCCTCGACGAGCAGTCCGAGGTTCAGGTCAAGATGCTGCTGCTGGATCGCGTCGTCAGCCTGCTCGACGAGGGCGTCGATCTCGCACTGCGCATCGCCCATCTGCCGGATTCGAGCCTGATCGCACTCCGGATCGGCAGCGTGCGCCAGATCGTCTGCGCCGCGCCGTCCTATCTCGCCCGGCATGGCGTGCCGCAGGAGCCGGCCGATCTCGCCGGCCATCGCTGCATCGCGCAGATCCACCCCTTAGCGGGCGAGTTGTGGACCTTTCCGCCGATGTCGGAGGGTGGCCGGCCGCGCCAGGTCAGGGTCAAGCCGCGCCTGATGGCGAGCTCGGTCGAGGCGGCGATCGCTTCGGCGGTTGACGGGCATGGGCTGGTGCGCCCGCTCTGCTATCAGGTCGCCGACGAGGTGCGCGGCGGCCGGCTCAAGCTGGTGCTGACGGATTGCGAGCCTGAACTGCTGCCGGTCCATCTCGTCGCGCCGGAGGGCAGGCTTTCCGTCGCCAAGGTCCGCGCCTTTGCCGATTTCGCCTTGCCACGCCTGAAGGCGCGCTTCGCCGAACGGGTCGGCTAGCGCGCCTCAATTCAAGATGTCGGGTTTTTTGTTACCAGCGCGGGCGCGGGCCGTAGCTGCCATCGCAACCGACGAGCGGGCCGCCCGGATAATAGTCGTCGATGACAATGTCCGGCATCTGGCAGCCACCGCGAGTGACGCTGCGGCTGATGCGGCGACGCTGCTGGCCATAATCGTCGGGATCGGCCCAGACGGTGCGGCCGTCATAGCGCGGCTCCGCCGGGCGATCGAGCGCTGGCCTTTGGGCCGGGCGCGGCGCCTGGGCGCGCTGCGGCGCCTTCTCGGTAGCCTGCTGGCGTACCGGCAGCACCGGTGCCGTGGCGACGTCGGTGGTGTCCTTACCGTCCTTGCCGGCGACCTGCGAGGCCGGGACGACCGTATCTTCGGCGGTGGCACGCACCAGCTTCTGGACGCCGGTGTCGAGGGCGAGCGTGCGGAAGGAAGCATCGCCGCAGCCGCCGCAGCGAGCTGGATCGAGCGGGACGAGGTCGACGCGCACCTTGCCGTCGTCGGTGGCCTGGCCCTCGCCGGTCGCGCGGGCCGCGATCACAACCTTGGCGGCGTCTTCGAGCTGCATCTCGATCAACTGGGTACGGAGCGCGCGGGCCCGGCGGTAGTTGACGACTTCATCGCCGCCCGAGACCAGGATGGCGAAGGGCGCGCCCTTGGGGGCGTTGCCGCGGAAGACGTCGCGCAGCTGGGTGATGGCGCGGCGGGCATCGGAGGTGACCTCCCAGCTGCCGGGCGCAAACGGGATCTGGCGCGTCGTCATGATCTCCCGGGCCGCCTGGGCGACGCCGAACGAGACAGTACGCGAGGAGAATTCCAGCTTCAGCGACTGCGGCCGCTCGGCGACCTTCGGCGCATCCGGGTTACCCCCGTCGGTCTGGGCAAAGCCGGCGCCGGCCGAGACGATCACGGCGAAGGCGGCGACGGCGATGCGCAGGCGGCCGGCGCGCTGGCGGGCGGTCTGGTCGAGCTGGAAGCCCATGGTGGGTCTCCTCATGAACGGATGTGCGCTGGGCACGTTGTCAGGCCCTTGGCGAACCTTGAGCCGGTTTCGCGATGCCTGCGCAAAGACGGTGCGTCTGTGTCGAACGTGCGCGCGTAGGAGGCCGGGCATTCACCCGCTGTTCAGGAAAAAATGCGGCTCGACGCGAAAATCCGGCAAACAGTGGCAAAGCTCGGGCAACGCCATTGCTGCGACCCGCTTTCACCCGACCGGGCCCGTCGCATTGTCGAGGCTACTGGACTATGCGAAGAGAGGGTAAACAGGGGGTCTGGCTATGAAGAACGCAGATGAGCGCAAGGACAACATCGAGATTCCGCAGATGATGTCCCGCCGTGCGCTCGGCGGATTCGTCCTTTCGCTGCCGCTGCTCAGCGCCGTTCCTGCATTGGCGCAGACTGATCAGGGCGCGACCAACATCCTGCGCTCGCTGGCACCGCATGATCGCGTGCCGGGCCGCTCAGGCGGTGGCGCAAGCGGTGGCGGCAGGGTCGTGGTGCGCCGCGTCGCGCCGGTGCCGCGCCGGGTCCATCCGCGCGGTTACGGCTCGGACGTCGTGATCGACCTGACCCGCCGCGTCGAGGTCACCGTCTTCTTCGACAACGACTCGGCGTCGCTGCGCCCTGGCGCAGAACGGACCCTGATGCGGCTTGCTCTTGTGCTGCGCGATCCGATCCTGCTCGACCAGCGCTTCCTGATCGCCGGGCACACCAGCGCCGAGGGCGGCTACGACTACAATGTCGAGCTGTCGCAGGAGCGGGCGGCCGCGGTGCGCGACTGGCTGGTTTCCTACGGCGAGATCGCATCCAGCCGCCTCGTCGCCCACGGCTTCGGCCCTGACATGCTGCGCAATCCGCGCAGCCCGTATTCACCCGTCAACCGCCGCGTCGAGGTCATCGCCATCACCGGCTGAGTTCAACCGTCTTCCCGAAACAACCATTTGCCTCAGGGGGCACCGTCATGGCTTTGTTCAAGCGTCTCATGCTCGGCTTCGCGTTGCTGATGTCCTTCGCAGCCGTCGCCCACGCCCAATCGCCGAATTCCCGCATCAACCTCCTGGTGATGTCGGACGATGCCGATCCGGATACGGTTCCGCGCAACAACCGCATCTTCAACCGGGTTCAGCTCCAGCTCTCGGAGTATCTGAACACCCGCGGCTTCCAGGTCTATGACGAGACCAGCCTGGCGCTCGGCATCACGCAGACCGCCCGGGTCCGTCGTCGCGACGCCGAGCTGA
This sequence comes from Alloboseaceae bacterium BT-24-1, assembly GCA_025846845.1. Classification (GTDB taxonomy): domain Bacteria; phylum Pseudomonadota; class Alphaproteobacteria; order Rhizobiales; family Beijerinckiaceae; genus Allobosea. The sequence continues at coordinate 76,284 of JAOYTL010000020.1, read as the reverse complement.
TCGAGATCGCCCGTGCCGTCTCGACCCCGGTCGACGCCATGGTCGTCTACCAGATCTATGCCTCGGCCCGCCGCGCCGTCGCAGCCGATATCCGTTTCCCGGAAATCCGCATCGCCGGCCGCGTGCTCAATGTCCGCTCGGGCCAGTTCATCGCCTCCTTCGAGGTCGGCGGCTTCCAGCTGCCCGCTTTGCCGAATCCCTGCAGCGCCGAGTGCCTGCTCGAGACCGTCGGCACCCACTCCCGCGTTCTCGCCGCCGATCTCGGCGCTGCGATCGCCCAGAAGCTAGAAGGCTTTGCCCGCCCGAGCGGCGGTGCGGCTGCTGTCGGCAAGGACGGTATCGTCCTCGGTGGTGGCGCTGGTGGCGGTGCGGCTCCGGTCGCGGCTGGTGGCGACGGCTGCAACAACCTGCCGACCGACTTCGTGATCCAGCTGCGCGACTTCACCGCCACCGAAGTCGACCGGGTCGAGAGCGAGTTCGTCCGCTGGGGTTGCTACCGCGCCCACCGCGCCACGCAGATGACCTCGACCTCGGCCGATTTCTTCTACTCGACCTCGGCCGACTCGGCCCGCCTGACCCGCAACTTCCGCCTGATGCTGGAACTGGTTGGTCTGAACGGCCAGGTCACCTTCTCCGGCAACCGGCTGGTGGTCAGCAAGGTCGCCACCCGCTGATAGAAGGCTTCGAGGTAACCATAAACCTCGACCCGTTCTTGCAAAAAAGCCGCCCGGTCGACACAGACCGGGCGGCTTGTTACTTTAATTATGGCAGCAATATGTGCCGGCCTGATGCGAACGGACTTGGCTGGGTTTCCGTTCGCCGCAGCTGACCGGTGTCCGATGCGGATATTTGAGATATGGATTGGGGCATTGACCCGGCTCGGGTCGCGGAGATCAGCACGATCGCGTCTTCGCGCCGGTTTTCCGCGCGGGACACCGAGAAGTTCGTTCTGGCGATCACGGGTAGTGGTTCGGAGAATGCCGACCTGCCGCTCTGGGACATGTTGCAGGTGCTGTTCTCGCTCGGTGCGCTGACGGCAAATCCGCGCATGCCGGCCCGCGACGCCGCCATCGGCTGCATGCTCGACGAAAGCGGCATCCTGCTGCGGCCGTTGCGCCAGGATGGCCCGGTGCGCATCACGCTGGCCGGCGCCACAATCGAAGCCTCGGCCGCTGAGATCGTCCTCTCCTATGGCGCTGGCAATGGCGATGCGAAGACCCGCTCCTTCTCCTGGAGCCGGATCAGGCGCGCGCTCGGCCTCGCCGATTTCCTCTTCGCCGCGGAGGCGGACGAGCGCTCGGAAGGCGGGCTCGTGGCGTTGCGTACGGCGCTTGACGCCGTCTTTTCGCTGTCCGCCTTCGACGAGGACGGCATGAAGCGCGCAGTCCAGGAGCCGGCGCGTTTCATGCGGGCCTGGCGCCGGCGGCATTTGCCATTGCTGGCCTTCGCCGATCTGATCCGCCAGCGCGAGGCCTTTCTCAATGCGTCCGGCCGGCGCGAGCGTCAGCGCGAATTCGATCCTGATGACCTTATCTCCCTCTGGAGCTTTGCCCTGCTGCATGGCGAGACCTGGAGCTTCGCCCGCTTCGCCGAGCGTTTCAGCGCCCTCATCCGCGAGGAGCGCTCAAGCGTCGGCCGCCGCGATTTCATGGCGCCCGCTTCGATCGACTCACTGATGGCGCGTCAGCCTTCGGAAAACCCCGAGGAGGCGCTGATCGCCTGGCTCGATCAGCAGGCGCTGATCGGCGAGCTCGAGCTGGACGAGCCTGATGAGGAGGACGACGAGCCCGAGGAGGAAGATGAGGACGGCATCGTGCGCGAGCGTGTCTACGCCGCGCTGATGCGCCTGCCGGTCGAGCCGAAATTCCTCAACAAGGAGGAGCGCGAATCGATCGGTCGGGCGCTCGCCATCTTGCCCCTCGCGCATGAGCAGCCGTTGACGCTGGTCCGCTCGCGCGCCGTCGCGCCCTGGGAGAACCGGCTGGTCGAGGCGAGCCGCCGCATCGCCGGCTCCAATCGTGGCCAGGTCGACCAGAGCCCGGAAGCTTTCGACTATGCCGGTATTGCCGCGGGGCTTGCGGCGCTGGGCAGGCGGCTCGATGAATTGCTGCTGATCGCCAACGCGCTCGAGGCGATCGAGGGGCCGCAAAGCGACGCGGCGACGGCCGAAGGCCAGAAGCTGCTGCGGCGCTGGCGCCATGATCGCGCCAGCTTCCGGATCGACGATGCGAAACTGGCGCTAACCTTCGCAAGGCATGGGGGAGCACTGAGAACGGTCGCAGCAGCCCTGCACCGGATCAACAGGCAACAGAAGCGCTTCGGTGAAACGGCGGACCTGGTCGCCCAGGCTGCCAGCGACGAGGCGCGGTTCACCGACGTCTTCTCGCAGCGCTATCAAGGGCGATCGAAACGGCCATGACAGACTTCCAAAACCAGGGTCCGCTCGAAGACGACCCCCGCGTCGGCCGCGCCACGGCCCGCCTGGTTCTGGCGGCGCTCGCGAGCGCCGAGCCGGAGGAGGCGGTTGCCGCGAGCATCAGCCGCGCCGATCTCTGGGCACATGCCCGCCGGGTTCGTGGCGAGCCCGTCAACTTCGCCGCCGAGCGCGCCATCCGCACCGATCCGGAGGCGGCACGGCTCTATCGCCGCTTGCTCTCCTTCCAGGCCGTGGCGCGTAGCGAACTCGCCGCCGCGGCCTATGACAGCAGCGCGACCCACCGCCGCATCGGCTCCTTCGAGCTTGACGTGATCGAGGAGGACGATGCGCCGCCGGCCCTGGTCATCCAGTGCCTGTCGGAGACCGATCCGGCCCCGACCATGATCGAGGTCGTCTCGGTCGAGGGCGTGGTGCGGCTGCCGCTGCCGGCGCCGGTCGACAAGCACATCGTCATCGACCTGCCGCGCCAGGACGCCGAGCGCGACCTCTTGCGATTGATGCTCGCCAACCCGCTCGCAGGCGTTTATCTGCTGTAACGTCAGGAGCGCTGCCACATACCGGCGCTTTTGCCTGGCGCTGGGGACGGCAGGGCCTGCGGGAGAGATGATGGCGGGAGATCAGAACGTCAGGCGCGCCGGTGTCTTCGTCGTCGTGCCGACGACCGACCAGCCGATCATCCTGAAGAAGCTCGCCTGGTCGGCACGCGTGCCGGTTTCGCGCGTCGTGCTGGCGACCGAGAGCTCCGAGGTCTGCGAGCCCTGGAGCACGCAGTACAGCAACTTGCTGCGTCCGGGCGAGCCCTTGCGCCAGATTCTCGGCCTGCCCGAAGGCGGCAGCTATCGTCTTGCCGCCTCCGGCTCGATCGACCAGGGCAAGAGCTGGATGGTGCCGACACTCGCGGCCCATTGCGCGCTCGTCCATGGCGAGGCGGTGACGCACAAGGCCTCCGAGGCCAAGCTCGCGATCTGGGGCACCGGCGCGATCGATCTCTCCGTCGCCGATACGGCGGGCGAGGCCCGCGTCACCCAGCAGGAATACCACCTCACCACCAAGATCGACCGCTGTCGCCATCTCTTCGCCGATGCCGAGCATGGCGCGACGCCGGTGCTGGCGCTGGTACCGCATGGCGAGGAAGCCGAGCGCACTGTGGCGATCCTCGGCAAGATTCTCGGTGGTCAGCCGCATCATATCGTGGTGGTCTCGTCTCTCGCGGACATCGCTGCGCCGATCGACCTCTTCCTGCGCAGCGGCTCTTTCGAACCGCAGGCCGCGGCGTCCGCGCCGGAGCGGCCGGCCGCACCGGGATCGTCTTCGATGGCTCTGAGACCGTTCGAGCCCAAGACCGCAGAGCAGCCGGCTCAGTCGCCGCCCGCGCAATGGGATGCGCCACAGCAGGGACAGACCGTCGTCCAGCCGCGGCCGACCGAAGATGAGCCTTCGATCGCCGATGTGCTGAAGAGCCCGCAGGCGCCTCGGCCGCGGCGCTCGGTGCTCGGCGACAAGCCGGCATCGACCGCCTCCTCGTCCCGCCTGCCGGTGATCGCGGCCGCGGTGGTCGTGCTGCTCGCCGGCGCCGCCGGCGCGGGCTGGTACCTGACGCGCGGCACTCCCTCCGAGGACCCCTACCAGACTCCGCCGACGCTGACCCAACCCGGGACCAGCGAAAGGACCCAGTCGGCCACCGGTCAGCAGAGCGGGAGCCAGCAGGGCACGACGGCGCCCCCGCTCGGACAGCAAAGCGCCGGCGCCCAAAGCGGGCCTACCGTCATGGCGGGCTCTGCTCTGGCGAAGCTGGTGACCTTGTCGGCGCCCGCCGGCAGCAGCTGCGAGGCCCAGATCTACGAATTGCGCCCGCGCTACAGCGAGGCTTCGGTCGATGTCGGCGAGGCGGGGAGCGTCCTGATCGACGGGCAGGATATTTGCGGGCTGGCGCTCGATCCGATCGCTCCGGCCAAGGCGAAGTTCCAGAGCGGCACCGGCCCGGCCGCGGTCGCGTCGAAATCGAACGCGACCCGCGTGGTCTTCAATCCGAACGCCATCCGCGGCGGCATCACGGCCTTCCCGGTGATCCAGGTCGAAGAGCCCAAGGCGCTCGCGATCCAGATCCAGCGGCGCTGAGTTGCCCTAAGCGCCGTGCTCGGGCTTGACCCGAGCATCTCAGGCCAGACGAGGCGCTGACCAACGCCTTCTCGTTACGAGATTCTCGGCTCTACGCTGCGTTTCGGCCAAGAATGACGGCGCGAGAGCTTCACAGCCCCCCGCGCGTCAGCCCACGCCAAAGCCCCCAGGGCGGCGGATCGCTGGTCGGCGAGAGCTGGCGGATCGCTGCGAGCCGCCCCGCGATCAGCGCGATCGCGATCGAGGGCAGCGCCATCAGCATGTGATGCGAGGTCGCCGCGGCGATGAAGGTCATCGGCTGGCCCATCACCGGCAGGAGCCCGAGCGCATTGCCCCAGGAAATGCTCCAGTGCAGCGCGAAGATCGTGGCGATGCCGACGAGGATGATCGCCATGCCCTTGTTGGCGCCTTCCTGGGCCGAGCCCATGGCGCGTTCGCGCATCAGGCTGACAGCCAGGCAGAGTAGTCCGAAGACGGTGATGACCTGCGCCGCCAGCAAAGCGAGCCCCGCCGGCAGGCCGAAGCGCACCATCAGGAAGGTGGCGATGAAGTCGTTCTGCACCACCGGCAGGCGCACGAGGTCGCTGACGGTGAAGCGGCTGACGGTCTCGTCCTGCTCCTCGCCCTTGCGCTCGGCGATCGGCGTGACGCGGGCGCCCGGCAGCATGGCGCAGAGCGAGACCGGCGATGGCGGCAATTCGTCGAGCGCGCGCCGGACCTCGACTGGCGTCTTGTCGAGCCCGAGATCGAGCCGGGCCAACGTGCACGGCATCTCGGCGAGCGCGACCTTGGACTGCAGCAGCTGGAAGCCGAGATCGCGATGGATCACATCCGGGCTGCGCTCCTGAGCGGCTGCCGCGGCGCGCTTGGTGGCGTGATCGAGGTCGTACCAGGTCAGCAAGCGCTCGGCCGGCACGCGCAAGGGGCCGCCGCGCGCCTTCTCCAGCACATCGATCGCGGCGAGGCGCTCCTTGGGCAGGCTCCACTGGCCGGAGATCGCGTAGGTGACGAGGCCGGGGAAGACGTAGATCAGCGCCGCGTTGATGCCGAGCAGGACGACGAGGACCAGCGCCAGCACGCCACCACGCGGCCAGCCGAGGCGCCGGACCTTGCGCTGGGGCGCGTCGGCGCGGCGCAGGAAGACGCGCATGATCTCGACCAGGCGCTTCAGCGTGCTCGGCAGCAGGAAGGCGAAGGCGAGCACGACCGTGGTGACGATGATGATCAGCGCTGGCGAATAGTCGCTTTTCAGGAACGGCACCGCGGTCAGGAACAGGATGAAGACCAGCACGGTCGCAAGGCTGACCGTCAGCCAGGAGATGTAGTGGCGCTGGTTGTAGAAGTAGTCGATCCGCGAGAAGCCGAGGAAGATGTGCGCCAGCACCAGGACGAGTGCGATCTTGCCGAGCTCGACCGGCTGGAAGCCGGCGACGCCGGTCTCGGTACCGAGCACGCCCCAGGCGACGAAGGCCGCGAGGATCAGGATCGCCGGCACGGCGCGCAGCAACTGGTCCTTGAAGCCGACGCCCATGAAGAAGGAGCGTGGCAACGCCGCGATCGAGCGCTGCGGCTGGAAGGCGATCACCACTGCGACGACTGGGATCAGGTCGAAGAACAGGAGCTTGTTCTTCTCGGCATGGATGGTGAAGTCGGTCTTCTCGGCGTCGATGCCGAGCGCCATCAGGGTCAGGCTGCCGAGGCAGCAGAGCATCACGAGGCCGAGCCAGGTCAGGCGCAGCGGCGTGGTGAAGCGCGGCCCGACCATGATCGCGATGCAGGCGATGCCATAGGCGATGATCGTCGCGTGCAGCGCCGCCTCATAGGAGATCGAGGCGCCACCGAGCCGCGACAGCTCCGGCGCCAGCGCGAGCATGGTTGTCGCGCCGATGAAGGCGGTTGCACCGAGTGCGCCGACCATCCGCACCAGGATGGCACTGCGCCGGAACAGCGTCGCGTGATGCAGGGCCGAGAGCACGCCGAACACGGCGAGCCCGAGGGTGAGCGCGAGCCGGACGATACGCTCGACGCCGTTGAGCGAACCGAGCGGATTGCCGATCTCCGCCCCCGACATTGGCTGCCGAGGCGGCGTCACCACCGGCCTTACGCTATCGGTGGTCGCCGCTGCCCGCAGGATCTCGGCATCGTCGGGCGCGAAGCGGTGGGTCTTGCTCAGTGGCGTCAGCCGCAGCGGCAGGCGCCCATTCGATTCCTGGCCGATCTCGACAGCATAGCGGGTGCGCCCGATGATCATGTGGCTGAGCCGCGTCGGCCCGTCCGGATCGAGTTCCCAGGCGATATCGCTGAAGTCGGTCACGCGCTGGTTGCCGCGCGCGAACACGACCGGCGGGCGCGGCGCATCGACGGCATCGCCGGGCGCCAGGAAATAGCTGCCGCCGCGTGCGACGATGGTCAGCGCCTTGAACGGCAGGGTGTTGGCGGCGATATGCGCCTCCTCGCGCACCGAGCAGGTCAGGCGGCCGCCGAGCGAGACGAGCTTGTCCTCGCCGCGCTCGTCGGTGGCGATCAGGCCGGTGACGACCCCGCGGATGCGATCGGCGCTGCTGAGTGGCTGGCAGACCGGCAGCGCATTGCCGTCGAGCTTGAGCGTCGAGAGCGGGCCCGTCGAGTCGATGGTGAGCTTTCGGGCCCCCTGCTTACCTGCCTCGGTCAAGGTCAGCGCAAGCCGCCCGGGCCGAGCCTCGTCAACCGCGATCGCAAGCGCGCCGGCGGCGATGCGATCGCCGGGCTGGAAGCGCCAGCGCGCAGAGAAGCTGCCCGAGCCATTCGCATAGTCGAGCCAGAGCCTGCGGGTGTTGGCGACATTGCGGATGGTGACGCGCCCGTCCGGCTGGCGGGTGAGGGAGACATGGCGCGCCTCAGCCGCATCGAAGCGCTGTGGCTGCAAGAGTTCGCGCCGGCCGATCGTCGCGGTCTCGCCGCGGGCGAGCGCGAGGTCGAGCCGCTCCAGGCTGACCACTGGCCGGGCGCTTTCGATCAGATGCGTGGTGTTGTGCCACCAGAAACCGAGGACGGCGAGGCAGAGCGCGAGCAGAACGAGTCCGGTCAGCGCGCCACCCGCGCCGCCGATGCGGATGCGCGGCAGGCGGAAGGGCCGCAAGGTCAGCCAGCGCACCATCAGCTGGCGCAGCGCGGTGGTCTCGCTCACTTCTTGTCTCCGAGCGCCGCGACCTTGCCGAGCAGGCCGGCCATCAACCGGCCGCAGGCGCGCCCGCCGGTCTCGCGCGTATGCGAGACCAGGCAGGTGAAGGCGACGCGCTTCCTGCCCGCGACATTGTCCATCCAGCCGGCGAACCAGGCCGAGTTCATGCCGTCGATGGTGTCCGCCGTGCCGGTCTTGCCGAAGATGCGCTTGCGTACATCCGGCGGCAGCGAGGCCATCACGCCGGCAGCTGTGCCGCCCGGTGAGTTGACCACGCCGTAGAGGCCGCGCTGGGCGTCGTCGAGGAAGGGTTCGGCCTGGCGCGGGTCCATGCCGGGAATCACCGGCTTGCCCTCGTTCGGCAGCGGTGTCTCGGCGACGTCCGAGACCGGCTTCAGCACGCGCGGCTGGATGACCTTGCGGGCGCCGACCGAGCCATAGATCGAGGCCATCGCGATCGGCGTGGCGCGCACGCCCTGGCCGTAGGAGTTGGTGGCGAGGTCGATGCGGCGGGCATTGCGCTTGTCCTCGACCGCAAGGTCGAGCGCCTCGCCGGTCAGCCGCTGCGCGCCCGGCACGATGCCGCGCGTCAGGTCGATGCCGGGCTGGGCAAGGCTGCCCGGCTGGGTGATCGGGTAGAGGTGCTCGGTCAGCTGGGCCAGGATCGTGCCGGTCCGGCCGGGCACGGTGGTGGCGCGGCCGCCGACCTTGCGTCCGTCCATGGTCAGCGCCATGCCGGCGAACCACAGGTTGGACGACTTGATCAACGCCTCGCAGAAGCCGATCTGGGCGCCGCGGCCGGCGTCGGGGCAGCCGCTCTGTGCCGGCGACAGGATGCCGACATTGAACCCGGCGCCGCCATAATTGGCGATCTGTACACCGTCGACATTGAGGCCGCCACCGCCGGGAATGCCGAAGATCTGGGCCTGCTGCGCTGGCGGCATCCTGCCCATGATCATGTCGGCGAAGCGCGGCTGCTCGCGCACCGCCAGGATGCTGGCGAGACCGGTGACCAGCTTGAAGGTCGAGCCCGGCATGGTGTGGACGTCGCCGGCGCGCCAGCCATGGCCGGCGAGCGGCGAGTCGCTGTCGCGCCCGGTCGAAAGGGCCTGGATGTCCCAGCTGTGCATGCCCGGTACGAAGTCGGGCCAGCTCGCCAGGCCGAGCAGCGAACCCGGCTCGTCGCCGGCATCCATCAGCAGCACGACGGCGCGGCCGTCGCCCTGGTCCGGCGGCTCCTGTTCGGGGGCGAGGTTCACAGGCAGCGGGCCCGGCTTGCGCGGCCGCTTCCCGCGGCCGAGGCGTTCGCCCATATGTTCGTAGACCGCCTCCTGCACCAGCTTCTGCAGGCGCGGCTCGATGGTGAGCGTCAGGTTCTCGCGGGTGCGGGCCCGGCCGAGCGCAGCCGAGAGCGAGCCGACATCGCCGGCGCCATAGCCGATCATCGCGGTCAGGCCGAGCTCATCGACGATCGGCAGCGGCACGCCGTTATTGTCGAGCGCCGGCGTGCCGTCGGCGAAGAAGAGGGCGCGGGCTGCGCCGGTGCGCCGCTGCGTGACCGCGCCACGCCAGCCGAGCTCGCAGACCAGCTTGGTCTTGGCCCGCTCGCAATCGGCCTCGATATGCGAGGAGCGCCAGAGCTTGACCTTGCCGTCCTCGCTCTGGACGCCCGGCCCGCCCAAAACTTCGCGGGCGCGCGGCGGCACCGCCCGGACCGGCTGGCCCTCGAAGCTGATCTCGACATCGCGCCGGCGCGCACCAGTGATCGAGAAACGCCATCCATGCGGCAGGCCCTGCTGGGCCTCCTCGGCGCAGGTCGCGAACTCGTCGCTGTCCGAGCAGACGCGCTCGGCCGCGATCGAAAGCCCGGCGATGCGCACGGTCTGCTCGTCGCGCTTGGGATCGAGATTGACCCGCTCATTGCCGACGACGATGCGCGCCGGCTCCAGGATCATGTCGACGGTGACGCGGCGATTGCCGGGAGGCAGCCGCGTCGAGAGCACGAGCCGGTCGTCAGGCGCCCTTAAGGGCCCGAACAGGGCCCAGTCGGAAAGCTGGTTGGCGCGGCGCTTGGCGAAATCGGCGAAGTCGCGCGGCGGCGGCACCGCGTTCGGCATCACGTTGAGCGGGGCCGCGAGGTCGGTGGTCTGGGCGACACGGGCGGTCCAGCCCGACGGGCGGCAGCCGGCCGGCACCACCGGCAGCGTCAACGGCGTGCCGTCGGCACAGCGTCGGTCCGGCGCACGGTCGTCGCGGGCGCCGGCGATCAGGAAGGAGTTGTTCCAGGCCAGCATCTCCGAGCGGATCTGCGCGCCGGCCGGCAGGTTGCAGAGCCGGTCGAGCAGCGTGCGCGAGAAATCCTTGGCACCTTGCGGCGTCGGCACGGTCAGCGAGGCGTCGTAAAGCGCCTCGCAGGGCTGCGAGCGGATGACCGGCCCGGCGGGATCGAGCCAGATCAGCCCGGTCGCGACGCCCTGTGCGAACAGGTCCTCGTTCGAGCGGCTGGTCTCGGTGAAGTCCGGCTGCTTGATCCAGGCGCGGCTGGCGGCGAGCTCGCCGATCAGTCCGCCCGAAAGCCAGAGAAAGCCGACGATGGTGACGGTGCCGACCGCGACGGCGGTGACGCTGCGCTTCAGGCCGCGAAAGAGCGGATGGCTCATGGCGTCGCCTCCCGAAGCTCGACCACCAGCGGCCCGAGCACGAAAGGCCCGTTCGCCGGGATGATGCAGGTCCCGGCTGCCTGCGGCTTGCGCCCGCCGAGGATCCAGATGTCGCCGGCCGATTGCACCGCGACGCCGCCGGGCGCAGCCGCGATGAAGCCGACCGGGTTGTGATCATAGAGATCGTCGAGGCGCTCGACCACGCCGGAGCCGAACTGGACGCGCACCGCTTCGCCGAGCCAGTCGAACGTGCCGTAGCCGCGCGAGGACTGGTCCGGGCCGAAGGCGATCGCCGTCTGCTCGCGTGGCAGGCCGATATAGCCGAATTCGCCGTCTTCCAGCATCAGCAGCGAGCGGCGGCGCCCGTCGAAGCTCATGCTCTCAGCGCGAACCTCGCCGCCGGCGCGGCTGTAGCGCAGTTCGCGCCGGTCATAACGACGGGCGTCGCGGCCCTGCACGACGATGCTGTCGCGCTGCGCCAGCATGGCCGACGACATCAATCGTCCGCCATGGCTGCGCTCGACCCAGTAGCGTGCCATGCGCTTTCCGCCGAAATTCTCGGGGATGGCGAGGCCGACCACGGCGAGATGCGGCCCCTTGGGCGGCTGCACCTGCAGGCGCGAGGGCCTGCGGTCGAGCGTGACGTCGACGAGCCCCAGCGAGACCCGGCCGACCTGCGGGCGCACGCCGAGGATTTCGAAGCGGGCGTCGACATTGCCGCCGGGCAGCGCCAGCGTCTCGACCTGGATTGCCTGGGCGCGCGCCTCGGGCGTCTGCGGCAGGGCGGTGAGCAGCGGCAGGCCGCCGGCATCGCGGGCGGAGGCGTCGACGGGAAAGCGGCCGAGAAAGAAGATCGTGCCGCCCGGCAGGTCGGGATGCACCGCCGGCGTCAGCATCTCGCTGCGCGAGAAGGCGAAGCGCGCCTGGCCTGCATAGAGCCCGCCCGGCGTGTTGACGCCGATGATCGGCTGGCCGATCGCGGTCTGCGCATCCTGCCGGATCACCACCTCGCCATGCGGCAGCCGGTTGTCGGTGGGCGGGGCGTAGATGCCATGGCCGAGATAGACCGCGACCGGCGCGGTCGCATGCAGGCTCTGCTCGACATGGACGGTGACGCCGATATCGGGGTCGATCACGTCGCGGAAGCGCTGCTCGATCCGGTCGGCGAGGAAGCGGCCGAGCTCCTGCGCGCCCGGCAGCGCCTCGGCGGTCAGCACCACCAGCGAGGTGAAGGGCACGTCGATCGGCTGCGGGCCGCTGCCGCCATCGGTGAGCGCGATGCTGCGATGGCGATCGATCAGGTCTTCCAGCGAGGCCTTGCCGTCCTTGGTCGGTTGCCCGCCCGCCATCAGGCTGAAGACCGGCTTGCGCCAGAGATTCTCGATGCCGGGCATGGCCTCGCCCGGCTCGCCGGCGACGGCGCGCAAGCTGACCAGCCGCCGCGGGTCGTGCATCACCAGGTCCATGAGATCGGGCAGGGCCATGGCGTCAGCTCACTCGGGCGATGAAATCAGGATGAACATGTGGTCGCGACGAGGCGGGCCGAGCCCGCCCTTGTGAACGCCAGAGCCGTTTTCGCGTGTGGGCCATGACGATCCTGCGATCCCTAGTAGATGCGCGAGACGCGGTCGTGCTCGATCCGCCAGCAGGCTTCCCAGCCCTCATTGGCGGCGATGACCGTGACTTTGCGGATCGTCGGCGACAGGACCTCGCTGATGATCTCGCAGACGCCGAAGCCGTCGAGCCCCTCGCGATGCGCCTCGACGATGGAATCGCCCTCGAGCAGCACCATCGGATCCTGCCCGTCGAGCAGTGGGCGCAGGCGCGCCAGCGCCTTCCCCTGCGGATCGAGCCCCGGGATCGTGCGCACGAACTGGAAGCGGCGGCCAAGATTGGCACGCCCGCCGAGGCTCGGAGCCGCCTCGTCATGCTCGGCATGGACACGCGCACCCGAGGCGATGTCGTAGCCGAGATAGTGGATGCGCTCGGCGGCGAACTCGGTGCGCAGGCCGGTGGCGCCGAGATCGCGCATCTGCACCGCCATCGCGGCGATGCCGAGCGGGTTCTTGTGCTGCACCGTGCTGCCGGCCATGTCGCCCTCGATGCCGAGGATGGCGGCGCCCGCGATCACCGCCTTCTTCATCGCCGCCGGCGAGAACGGCCGTTCGAACGGGAAGGCGGCCCGGCTGGCCTCGGCTTCGGCGGCGATCGCCTCGAAGATCGGCGGCCAGAGCGCGGCGCGCCCGGTCGGCACCATGATCACGGTCGGCCGGCGCGTCGGGTTCGGGCCGGCGGCGCGGGCGAGGCGCGGCAGCATGCCGCCGAGCACGGCGCCGATTTCGGTCAGGCGCTGCGAGGCCTCGCCGGCGCCCTTCTCCAGCGCAGCGCGCGAGAGCTTGAGTATCAGACGGCGGATGCCGGCCTTGTCGGGACTGTCGAGCGCAAGCTGCAGACCCGACCTCGATGCCGCCTCCGCCAGCTTCGGCTCGCCTTGTGCGACATAGAGGCCGGCCGGTCCGCCATCCGGCCTCACCTCGGCGAGGATGAGGTCGAATGTCTCGTCGGCCGCATCCGCATCCCAGCGATAACGCGACGAGGAGACCTGCGCCTTCTCGCTCAGATGGTTGGCGAGGCGCGCCTTGGCCTGCTTCACTGCGTTCCGCAGCCAGCTGCGCGCCGCCAGCGCGACCGCGTCCTCGCGCTGGATGGCGCGAGCAAGCGAGGCTTCGGCGAAGGCGGGCTGCCAGTGGGCGTCCTGCCCCTCCATCGCCCGGTCGATCAGCGCCGCAGCGATGCCGGTCAGCGCCTCGTCGATCAGGTCGCCGCCAGCAGGCAGGCCGAAGGTGGCGAGCGTCGCATGGTTCAGCCGGTCGCCATCGCGACGCAAGGAGGCGAGCGCGACGTCGCTGGTGCCGCCGCCGATGTCGAGCGTGATGAGCAGCGCCTCGCCCAGGTCCGGTACGGCGGCGCGCACCTCCGGCAGGCTGGCGACATAACGTGCGGCCGCGACGGCCTCGGGTACGGTGACGGCAGCGTCGGGGAAGCTGGTCGTGCCGGGAAAGAGCCGCTCCAGGCGCTGCGAGAAGAGTTCGAGTGCGGCGCGGTAGCGCGAGGCGATCTCGTCGCCGATGCCGCTCGGGCAGGAGACCAGGATGCGCGGCACCACCGGGGGCGGCGCATGGTCCTCGACCCGCAGCCGATCCTCGCCGAGACGCAGCACATAGAGGTCGACCAGCTCGTCGAGCACGTCGGCGACCAGTGGCGCGATCTCGACGGTGTTGGTGGCGACGACCCGGTCGGCCGCGGCGTCGTAGCGGTGCACCGGCTCGTTCAACGTCAGCGAGACCGCGCCGGAGGTCAGCGCGTGCTTCAGCGAGTCGATCCGCTTGCCGCCTTCGGGCAGCCCGGCCTGCGGCGGCGGGGCCGGGGCGGAGACGTCGTAACGCCGTGCGAACGCCTTGAGCCGGCGCGCCACGCTGACGCGGTCCGAGCCGATCAAGGCGAGGTCTGGCAGGCTGTGCGGCGCATGGTCGGCGCGCAGATTGTTACCGGAATCGAGCCCGACATGGCTTGGTATCAGCGGCGCGGCGCCGGCATCCTGCAGGGCGGCCTCGCCATGGCGCGGGTCGACATGGGCGGCGAGCCAGGTGCCGAGCGCGAGCGGCCTGATCTCGGTCGCCCGGCCGGCGGCACGTGGCGCTCCGGACCAGATCGAGGTCGCGGACGCCCCGAGGTCGATACAGATCGGCAGGCGGTGGACGCGGCGGCTATAGCGCAGCGGCAGGCTCGCCTGCGCGAAAGCCCGCCCGCCCTCGTCGCCGGCCTTGATCGCGAGCGAGACGGTGATCTCGCCGCGTAGCACATTGGCGCCGCTGGTACGCACGGCGCGCGACAGGGTCGAGGTCAGGTTCTGCATCGGCACGACGGCGCGGCCGCGCCTGCCGAAATCGCCCTCGCGCACGATCTCGAGCGGGAAGGGCGTCGACGGCTCGGCGATCTCGCTCTCGCCCATGCGGCTGGTGACTTCGACCATCAGCGGTGCGGTCCGGGTCAGCGGCCAGCGGCGCAGATCGATCACCAGCCCGTCGCAGCGCACGATCGAGGTCTCGTCGTCCGGATCGACCTCGGCATTGAGCCCGCTGGTGATGTCGAGTTGTGCGGTACCACCGAGTGGACAGCTGAAATGCTGCCCCGCGATCGTCAGCGCGACCTCGCCGCGGTTCTGGCTGCGGATCGGCACCGAACGGGCTTCGAGCGCGCTCGACCACGGCTTGGCCGGGCCGTCCGGATCGTGGCCGGCGCCGTCCTGGCCGACCCAGCCGCCGAGCTTGGCGGTGAGCCTCACCTGCAGGGGGGCCCTCGGATTGGCCTGGATCGTCTCGTCGACGAAGTCGAGCACGGCGTCCCGCGTCAGCGTCACGTCGAGGCGCACCTCCTGGCCGGCCAGGGCCGGCGCATCGGCGAGCCAGATCAGGTGCCGGCTGGTCGCGGTACCGGTGTCCGGAAAGCGCCTGAGCGAGACCGAATGATCCATCGGCGCCGCGACACCGAGCGAAAGATGCTGCGCCTTGATGCCGAAGCAGCTCGCCTCGATCGTCAGCCCGCGCCGGCCTTCGAGCACGATGTCCTTGGGGATATCGATGGCGATCTGGCCGATCGCGAGCAGCTTGCCGGCGTGCAGGGAATCCAGGTCGATCTCGACCGGCTCGATCCGCCACTCCGGCTGCGAGGCGCCGGCGAGCGCCGCGACCTTGACGATGCGCCGCGGCGAGGCGCGGGTGCCGCTCGCCGTCTCGACAATGGTCGAGAAGGCGATCTCGATGCTGGCGTCGCTGTCGGCATCGGCCTGGGCCCGGTGGTGCGCCACGGCGCGCATCACGGCTTCGCGACGCAGGCCCAGCACCAGGCGCTCGCCAGCCCGGATCGCGGCCTTGTCGAGCAGGGCATTGCCTTGCAGCCAGCCGATATCGACGCCGCTGGCGAGGCCGGGCGCATGCGAGACCAGCGAGACCGTCACCGCTTTGACCATGTCCTCCGGCGCCTCGAAGGCGAGGAGGTCAATCAGATCGCCGCTGCGATCGAGCGCGATGGTCGCGGCAAAGCTCCCCAGCCGGGTCTCGAGGTTGTAGCAGGGCAAGCTGGTCATGCGTCCGGCCTCGAAGCGGTGGCCGCGGCGTCGCCGGCAAGCGAAACGCCCCAGTGATGATCGAGGCCGGTCAATGCGGCGGCCGCGGCGAGATAGCGCGGCAGCATGTCGCCGGCGCCGGCCCTGAGCCGGCGATAGGCGGCGCCGAAACCGGTATCATGGGGATCGGCGAGCGCGCGGCTGGCGAACGGCACTTCGGCGAAGGCGGCGTCGGCTTCGCGTAGCGCCATCTGCGCCAGCAGCAGGCGGCTATAGTTTTCGAGCGTCGTGCGTAGCGCCTGTCCGCGGCTCGCCGCTTCGCCGACGGGGCCAAGCAAGGCATCGATCTGCGCCGAGAGACTAGCGAGGGCCGGGGCTAGGCTCTCGATCCGCGCCAGCGAGCCGGCGAAATGGCGGCTCGTCGCCGTGAGGCGCGCGGCGCCGCGCACGGGGCCGCCGCTGCGATGCGCGCGTGCGGCGAGGTCAGGATAGCCAGCCACCCGTTCCCAGCCGCGAATGAGATCGGCGGCCGCGAGCGCCTGCTCCACCTCGCGTCGCAAGCCGGCGAAATGGTCATGCAGCAGGACGATCTCGCCAGGGGTCAGTTCGCCGAGCCGCCGGGCCAGCTCGTCGGTGATCGCTGCCGGCTGGCTCGCCTGCTGCGCTGCCTCGGCGAGTTCGCTGCGCATGCGGGCAATCGTTTCGAGGCCGGGTGTCGGCTGCCGTTGCGGCTGTCGTCGCAGGTCGAGCAGCAGGGTATCGAGCGGCGACAGCCGGCGCTGGCCGCTGCGTGTGGCGGCGTCGGCCACCGCCTGCTCGACTTCGGTGGCGAGGCCGGCGTCGAGCCAGCTCTGATGGGCGCTCGCGGCGACATCGTGCAGCAGGCGCATTGCCCGTCGATCATGGCCAGCGAGCGCCATCGCTTCGCGGGCCAGCACTTGCGGCAGATTGGGGTCTTCGTACCAGGCGAGCAGCCGCTCCAGCGCCGTCTCATCGCGGGCGGTACCGGGTAGAGGCAAAGCGAGGCGGACGGCGCAGGCACGTCTTGCCAGCTGTGGCTGGGCGATCGCCCGCAGCAGCATGGCGATCTGCTCGTCGAGCGTGCGTTCGCCGAGCTCGTCGGTTCGTGCCGGATCGATACCCGCGGTCGCCGCCAGCGCATCGAGCAGACTTGCCGGTGCGGCGTCCTTGGCGCGCGCATCGAGGCGCGCGAGTTGCCCGGCCGGCGCTTGCGTCGCCTGGCCTGCGATCTCGTCGAGCATAGCGGCGAGGCGTGCCGGCTGGAGAGCGCTCGTGGCGCGCCAGAGCCCTTCGGCCAGGCGTCCCGCGGCGAGCGCGAGATCGTCATGCAGCGGAGCGCTGCCGCCGGCCTCTGCGACGACCAGGGCGTTGCCGCCGCTTGTGCCGAGCGTCAATCCGGTCGCGGTCGAGGCGGCATAGCCCTGGCGGTGCGAGGTGATAGCGAACGCTCTGTCCTGCCAGCGCAATGTCATCGGCGTGCCGCTGATCGCCTCGCCTTCGCCAACCCACGTCAGCTGGCGGCGCGGCGCGGCGAAAACGATGATCTCGTCACCTTCCACCCAATCAGGGAGAGTGACACCAGCGCTGCCGTCAGCGTTAACCTGCGGGCGGAGCAGGCGAAAGCCGCGGCGCAGCGCGGCAAGACGGCCAAGGCCGGTCGCATCGACGTCGCGCTGGTCGGTGAGCGAAGCGGCGAGCAGGTCGAGTTCGGCCTCGATGGCGAGCCGAAGTTCCTGATCGATCTGGCCCAACGCCTGTCTGGCCTCGCGCATCGCTGCCGGCAGATGCGCGACCAGAAGCCCCGCGGACGCGGCCCGGGCATCGTCGCCGCTGAAGGAGAGTGTCAGCCCTTCGGCTGCGCCGCTTCGGCTTGCGGCCATCTTTGTCAGGGCGGCCCGCTCGTCCTCGGAGTTGAGGAAGGGGCCGACCAGCACGCGAAAGCCTTCCGTCTGCGAGCCGCTGGCTTGATTGAAGCCGGAAGCCAGGACTGTGGTCCGATCCTGTTCGCCGGCGAGCTCATCCTGCAGCGCGAGCCTGCCATCGGCGTCACGGTGCACCTGCACCAGCGAAAGGCCAGATGCACGCCGGTCGGCCTCGTTGAGCGAAAGCCTGTCGTCGAGCTGAACGGGAGTCGTGGTCAGCCGGCCATCCGCGTTCAGCGTCACGGCATGAAGGGCTCGGCTTCCCGCTGGCAACTTGCCGTAGAGCGGCGCGGTTCCTGCGTCGGCCGCCGCGATCAGGCTGATGCGTCCCCCGGCCTCCTCGGCCGCCAGGAAACGGATCGGAGCGCTTTGTCGCCAGATCGCGGCGACATGGCGCGACCCGTCCCAGATGATAGCGACGGGCGCCACGGAGGAGGTCACAAAAACAGGCTCCGGGAAAGGCGAATGAGGCAGGGTGATGCGAGGCGACCTTGCGCGATGGCCCGACGTCTTGCAAGAGATGCTCCGGCCCCCACTTTCGTCGTGCGGGCCTGATCTTGCGGCCGGTTGGCCGCGACTTCCGAGACCTGCCGGACCGGCTTGCCGGGAAGGGCGGCAATGAAACGGAGCAAGATGCGATGACGGCGGAATCGGTTTGCTTTGCCGCCTTGCCGGCTGCCTTGCCGCTCACACTCGCCCAGGCCACGGCCGGCGAGGATGTCGCGACCCGCCCACTGGCGTTGTCTGAGGCCTCGGATGGGTCGTCGCGCATGATTGCGGCGAGCATTCTTGCACCGCGCCTGCTGCCGCGCCTGTTCCGCGAGCCGGCTCAGTCCGCCTCGCAGGCGCAGATGGCATTGACGGGCGCCGAGCGGCTGATCGTCCTGCTGCCGGCCGGCCGCTATGACGATGGCGTCTGGGCCCCGATCATCGAGCGCATCCTGCTCGGCCTCGATGCAGCTGCGACGCGTCCGCCCGAGATTGTTTTTGCCTGGAGCGGACTCGAACCCTTCCTGGCTCCTTTCGGACGCCGTGCGCAGGATGTCTGGAGCGATCCGCGCCTCGTCCCGGCGCTGCTCGGCGTGCTGGAACGCTCCGCTCGCTCTCTCACCTCCGTGCTCGACGCGGCCAGGGACGTCCGTCGCGGTCTGATCAGGTTCGAGTCCGCGGGCGAAGGAGCAGGGCCGGCGCAGGCGGCGCTCGCGCTGGCCTGATTGCATAGGCCGGCGACTACTTCCAGACCAGCGCGTTGGCGAGGTCGCGCCGGCCGCATTCCAGCGACATGGCGTTGACGGCGGCGCGGTAGCCCTGCAGCGAGTAGACCACATGAGCCGGGCGCCCCTCAGGCGTGGTGCCGCTGATCTCCAGCGTCGTGCCTCGATTGTAGCCGGCGACCGCGTCCATATCGAGGATGGGCTGGCCGTTCGAGCCTTGCTTCATCGGGCGGATGAAATTGCCGGAAGCGGTCGGGGCGGCATTGAGCCGGCGCAACGCGCTGCCCTCGTTGATCACGGCCTCGAAGGGCGCGCCGGCCTTGTAGTAGCGCTTGTCCTCGATCAGATGCTGGAGGTCGTTGGTTCCACCGCTGCTGGCCTGCAACAGGATGAAAGGAGCCTGTTCGCGCCAATAGCGCGGTGTTGCCTCCTGCGCTGCGGTGTAGGCAAAGCAGGTGCGCTGGCCGGTGCGGGGATCCTCGGAGACGCTGGCGTACCAGTCCTGGAAGCGGCGCAGCAGCCTGCCGGGCGCTTCGGGCACCAGCATGTCCTTGGTGTCGACCGCACGCGCCCGCAGCTGGAAATCCTGTGCGACGGGGCCGGCACTGCCGATCCGGATTGTGTATTCGCCGGGGCCGAGCTTGTAACGCCGCAGGTTCGGGCGGCTCGGATTGGCGATGTGGATGGTCTTCATCGGGGCGTTGTTGCGGCCGAGCACGTCGACGGGCACGGTCGGGTGCGGCCCACGGACGCTGCCGGTCGGAATATCGACCTCGACATAGGATTCCTGCACGACCAGGAAGGGGTATTGCTGCAGGGCCCGGCCACCCTCGATGCGGGCATTGATCCGCATCGGTGTCTGGTCGAGCCGCGGCGTCTGAGCCGTCGGGCCGAGCGCGGCCCATTGCTGCATCGTCGGCAACTCGTCGAGCGTGACGAGCCCGTCCTCGGAGACTGGTGTCGTGTTCCGGCGATTGACGCTGACCGAGATCCGGTAGCCCAGCGGACGTGGGTCGACGGTGACCATGCCGTCCCAGCGCTTGTCCTCGGCGCCGGCGGGGTCATGTGCGATCACCAGGGAGACGTGGCGCTCGGCCCGGATCTTGGTTTCCTTCTCCTCGGCGTTCTGTTTGCTCAGCGCGCGCCGCAGCTTGTCGGAGAAGAATTCCTGCCAGCCGGGGCTGACGGGCAAGCCGCTCAGCATCCTGACCGAGAGCGTGACGGGGTTGGAGGTGTCGACCGAGGCCGCCCAGACACCGGCTGCGACCCGGTTGAAGAGCTCGTCGGTCGAGCTGTACTCCTCGCCGATGAAATCCTGCGAGACGGTGAAAGGGTCGAGGCTCGGCGAGCAGCTCTCATAGCCGTTCCAGCCATGCGCCGACAGATTGAAGCGCGCTGCCGCGCCGACCTTCTGGCCCGACGCCCGGACCTCGATCTGGATCTTGGCGAGCTGTTCCTTGCTGTTGCCCGCCATCGGGCTGTCGAGCACCCCGGTGTCGACGATGCCCTTGATCGGGTCGATGTCGAGCCAGGGCGCCATCGAGACGTCAGGGATGTTCGAGAATGCAGCCCGGATCTGCTGCATGATGTTGTTGCCCTGGTCGGTCGTGAAGGCGTCGCGGGTCGCAGGGCGCGAGGCGATGCCGATGGCGACGGGCAGCTTGAGCTGCGGGCATTGCTGCTGGATGCGCTGCCAGAGGAGCTGGGCGGCGGAGCCGAACGGGTTGTACGGGTCGAACCCGGCCATCATCTGCGTCTGCGCCGTAGCCTCTACCGGCGATGCCGCCGTGAGGCAGGCAACCGTCAGGCAAAGGGTTCGTTTGGTCAGCGCTCGCGCAGTCATCTCGGTTCGATACTCATGGGGCCCTCCCTCGCGGGCGAGGGAGGGCCGGTTCTCGTTTCGCCCGCGGCTCAGATGCCGGAGGCCTCGTTGGTGGCCAGGTTGACCTCGACCTGGTCGGTGCCGGCGGCCTTGCCTTCACGGGTCACGCTGCGCTCGACGACGCGGATGCGCTGGCCCTGGCTGTTGTTGTAGGTGCGCACGGTACGGGCGCGGACAGTGACGTCCTGGCCGCTCGAATTGCGGAAGCGCTGGACGTTCGAGCCACCCGAGCGGGCGGCGATGTAAGCCGCCTCGCGAGCGCGCTCCTTCTCGATCGCGTCGGCGATGACCAGGCCGGCAACGCCGCCGATCAAGGCGCCGATGAGCGCGCCGCGGCCGCCACCGACTGCGCCGCCGATCAGGGCGCCGGCGCCGGCGCCCAACGCGCCGCCCGCAGCGACGCGTTCCTGCGACCCGGTGCAGCCGCCGAGCAGGAGCGCGCCTGCGACGAGGATGGTTCCGGCCTTCATGGTCTTGGCATGCATCACGTCACCCCAGTAAAGGTTGTTTCCAAAATCCATGGCGCCTGCAATCTGGCAGCTCTTGCATCCGGCAGAGCGAGTTTCGCAAAAACCCGGGCAAGACCCTATGGCGCCACACCCGGCATCTCTTCCATATTGGCCTTTTCTGGGCAAGTGCTGCCGCAGTTTGTCACGAATCCGACAATCTTTAAAATGTTCGCAGGGCTGGCGCGGCCGCGAAAGCCAACAAAAAGCGGTACGGACGGGCTAGGGCGCCCCCGCTGCTCGGTCGCATCGACCATCGATGGTACGATATCTTTAAAAACCCGAGGTTCATCTTTAATGCTTTTCCGGCAGCTGTGGTTAATTCGCCGCGGTCCGCTGCGTCTCACCGCGATGAGCGACGCTCCGTCATGCGCATCGGCATCCCGTCACGCGGGCGCAGCGTGATGCGCTGGGTCGGCATCGGCGCCTCCTCGCCCGCATAGTCGAAGCGCAGATGCCGGAGCAGCATGGCGAGCACGATCACCGCTTCGACCATGGCGAATTGCTGGCCGATGCAGATTCGAGGGCCGGCGCCGAATGGCAGATAGGCATAGCGCGGAATGGCCTCGCGAGCGCCCGGCAGGAAGCGCTCGGGCCGGAAACGATCGGGCGCCTGCCATAGCGTCTCGTGCCGATGCAGAAGGTAGGGCGAGACTACGACGAGAGCGCCTTTCGGGATGACGCAATGCCCGGCCGCGACATCGTCGGCCAGTGCTGTCCGCGACAGGGACGGGACGGGTGGATAGAGGCGCATCGCTTCCTCGATCACCGCGCGGGTGAGAGAAAGGCGCTCGCCGGACAGGGCGGCCGCTGCGAGATCCTTTCCGGCTGCATCGATCTCGGCCTCGAGCGCGTCGCGCACGTCCGATGCGAGCGAAACGAGATAGAGCGACCAGGTCAGGGCGTTCGCCGTCGTTTCATGGCCGGCGCCGATGAAGGTGACGATGTTGGCGCCGACCTCGGCTTCGCTGAGCCCGGTTCCCGTCTCGGGGTCGCGTGCGGCGAGCAGGGCGTCGAGCAGGTCGGGCTTCTCCGGCTGCCAGGTGCCGCTGGCACGTAGCGCCTGCCGCTCGGCGATGATCGCCTTGACCTGCGCTTCGAAGAAGGAGATCGCCGGCCGTGCCATCCAGCGCCCGATCCGCGGCAGCCAGGCCGGCGCGCCGAGCACGTCGAGCGGGTCGATCCGGCCTTGCGTCTCGAAATAGCGCGTCAGGGCCTTGCCGAACGCGTCGGCGCCACCGGCGATCGCATTCGAGAACATCGTCTCGGCCAGGATATCGTAGGTCACGCGGGTCATGTCGGCTGAGATATCGACGATGCGGCCGCTGCGTCGGCGCAGCATGCGGGCGACGGTCCGCTCGGCCGGCGCGACCATGCGTTCGGCCAGCGCCGCGACCGAGCGCGGCGTGAACAGCGGCGCCAGCGTCCGCCGCGCCCGTTTCCAGGCCTCACCTTCGGCGGTTAGCAAGCCTTCGCCGAGCCCGGGCGCCAGGATGGTGCGCTGGAGATCATCCTTTCGGTAGTTGGCCGCGTTCTCTACCAGCACATGCCGGACGACGTCGGGATCGGAGACGACGACGCCGTAGCCGAACAGGCCCTCGCCGGCGATGATCGGCTCGCGGAAATGCCGTGTGCGCCAGATCGTCAGCGGGTTGCGGCGCAGGCGCAGCAGCAGTTCGAGACGGCCGAACTCATGCTCTACCGGCACCGGGGCCGGCGGGCGCCGCCGGCGGGCTTGCGCCGCAGACATGGCGGTATCCGTTGTGATCATGGCTCTCTCCTCGCGGAGCCGAAACCGACAGGACGGATCAGTCCGATCGGATACGGCTCTGACGAGAACAATCTCCTGCCGATTTCAGGCATTCCAAAGGCGCAAGTCGCGTGCCAGCCCGTCCTGCGATTGTTGCATTGCAGAGAATAATCCACGCAATCTTGTGCAGTGCACAATAGGTGCTATTTTAGGTTTCCAAGGAGCCACTGTGATGCCCGAGTACAAGAATCCTCCCCCGCGCATTCTGCGCCCGCGCAAAGAGCTGCCGACCCTCGAAGAGGCGGTGACGGCGGCGCAGTGCATGAGCGATTCGCCGGAACAGCAGGCCGAGCTCGCCGCTCAGCTGATGGGCGTTACCGTCGCCGAGGTCGTGCCGCTGATCCGCAAGGCCGCGCACCGTACCACGGTGATGACGCCGAACCGTTCGGTTGTCGTGGTTCGCCGACCGACCCGGACCTTCTCGCCGCGCCTCGCCGAGGCGATGCGTCGCTGAGCAGCACAGTCGCTGCTATCCAACTTCCGAGAACGCCGGGAGCCAGGAATGGCTTCCGGCGTTTTGCTTTGCAGAACGAGCGACGATCCCGTTTGGGCCGGAAGCTCAGTTCCGAGCGCCGATCTTGTCGAGGATCGGGCAATCCGGCCGTTGATCGCCATGGCAGTTGCTCGCGAGATGGCGCAGCGTCGCCGCCATCGCCTGCAGCGCCGCCGCCTTCTCCTCGAGCTCGGCGACATGCTTGAGTGCGAGCGACTTCACATCGGCGCTCGCCCGCGAACGGTCGCGCCAGAGCGCCAGCAGCGATCCTGTCTCCTCGACCGAGAAACCGAGGCTGCGGGCGCGGCGCACGAAACGCAGCGTATGGACGTTCGGCTCGGCATAGACCCGATAGCCCGATTGCGAGCGAGCCGGGGGCTCGATCAGCCCGATCTGCTCGTAATAGCGGATCATCTTGGCGCTGACACCTGAAGCCTCTGCGGCTTGTCCGATGTTCATCCCATCCTCCCGAAGGCGGTGGCCGGGGCGGCGCCCGGCTTGGTCGCGGTGATATCCTGCCCCGCCGCGAAGCGGCGCAGCCTGAGTGCGTTTGCCAGCACGCTGACGCTGGAGAAGGCCATGGCGAAGCTGGCGAAGACCGGCGACATCAAGACGCCCCAGAGCGGGTAGAGCGCGCCGGCCGCGACCGGGATCAGCAGCACGTTGTAGCCGAAGGCCCAGCCGAGATTCTGGCGGATATTGGCCATCGTCGCCTTGGACAGGCCGATCGCTTCGGGCACATGGCGCAGATCGCCGGAGATCAGCACGATATCGGCGCTCTCGATCGCGATATCGGTGCCGGCACCCATGGCGATGCCGATATCGGCCTGGGCGAGGGCAGGCGCGTCGTTGATGCCGTCACCGACGAAGGCGACCTTGGTGCTTCCCACCTGCAGGCGCTTGACGATCGCGGCCTTGTCGGTCGGCAGCACCTCGGCCTCGACGGCGTCGATGCCGAGCCGAGCCGCGATCGCCTCGGCGGTGGCACGGTTGTCGCCGGTCACCATGACGATGCGCAGGCCGAGCGCCTTGAGGGCGTCGATCGCAGCCGCCGTGCCTGGCTTGACCTGGTCGGCCACGGCGACGAGGCCGGCGATACTGCCGTCAACAGCGACATAGAGCGGGCTCTCGCCGTTCCACGCCGAGGCCGCGGCTTGCTCGGCGAATAGCGAAGCGGCGATGCCGCGCTCGGCCATCAGCCTGGCCGAACCGACCAGGATGTTGCGGCCCTCGACCCGGGCCGAGATGCCGAGGCCGGGCTCGGCTGCGAAATCGGCCGCTGGAGCGAGCGCAAGGCCGCGCCGCTTCGCTTCAGCGACGATCGCCTCGGCGGAGGGGTGCTCGGAGGCGCTCTCGGCCGAGGCGGCGAGACGCAAGGCCTCGTCCTCGGCAAAACCCTCGGCGGCGATGAAGCGTGTCACTTCGGGCCGGCCCTTTGTCAGCGTGCCGGTCTTGTCGAAGGCGATGGTCGACACTTCGCTCAAGCCCTGCAGCGCTGCACCCTGGCGGAACAGGATGCCGAGTTCGGCGGCGCGGCCGGTGCCGACCATGATCGAGGTCGGGGTGGCCAGGCCCATGGCGCAGGGGCAGGCGACGATCAGCACCGCGACGGCGTTGACCAACGCATAGGTCAGGGCAGGCGAGGGGCCGAAAACGAGCCATGCCGCGAAGGTCAGCAGCGCGACGGCGATCACCGCCGGCACGAACCAGTTGGTGACGCGGTCGACCAGCGCCTGGATCGGCAGCTTGGCGCCCTGCGCCTGCTCGACCATGCGCAGGATCTGGGCGAGCAGGGTGTCGGCGCCGACCTTCTCGGCCCGGAAGCGCAGCGCGCCGTTGCGGTTGATGGTGCCGCCGATCACGCTGGCGCCGACGCTCTTATGGGCGGGTGCCGGCTCGCCCGTTACCATCGCCTCGTCGACATAGGACGCGCCTTCGACGACCTCGCCGTCGACCGGGATCTTCTCGCCCGGCCGGACCAGCACGAGATCACCGACCCGGACATGCTCGATCGCGATCTCGCTCTCGACGCCGTCGCGCAGCACGCGGGCCGAACGCGCCTGCAGCTGGACCAGCCGCTTGATCGCCTCGCTGGTGCGGCCCTTGGCACGGGCCTCGAACCAGCGCCCGAGCAGGATCAGCGTGACGATCACCGCCCCGGTCTCGAAATAGGTATAGTCCGTGCCGGCGGGCAGCCAATCGGGCGCGAAGGTCGCGACCACGGAATAGGCATAGGCCGCCCCGGCGCCGAGCATGACCAGCGCGTTCATGTCGGGCGCAGCCCGCATCAGCGCCGGCCAGCCCTTCAGGAAGAAGCGCAGGCCCGGCCCGAACAGCACGATGGTGGTGAGGCCGAAGGCGATGAGCTTCAGCACGAACGCATCGATGCGGGCATAAAGCCAGTGATGGAAGGCCTCGCTCAGATGCGGACCCATCTCGAGGATCATCAGCGGCAAGGTGGCCAGCGCGGCGACGACGACCGATCGGCCGAGCGCGCTCTGTTCCGCCTGGCGGCGTGCGGCAGCGGCATCGCCGTCGTCGCTGCGTCCCTCGTCGAGCGGCTTGGCTTCATAGCCAGCGACAGTGACGGCTGCGACGAGTGCCGGCGTGATGTTGCTATCGGCGGCCCGGACGGTCGCCCGTTCGGTGGCGAGATTGACCTCGGCCTTGAGCACGCCCGGGACGGCGCGCAGCGCCTTCTCGACCCGGCCGACACAGGAGGCGCAGGTCATGCCCGAGATCGCCAGGGTGATGTCGGTCGCGCCCGGCTCATAGCCGGCGCCGCGGATCGCCTCGGCCACCGCCTCGGCGCTGCCGCCGGCCAGTGTCACCCGCGCCTTGCCGGTCGCGAGGTTGACCTCAGCTCCGCTCACGCCAGGGACCGCCGAGATCGCCTTCTCCACACGTCCGACGCAGGACGCGCAGGTCATCCCGTCGACGGGAATATCGATCGTGCTCTGCCCGCTCGCGGGCGCTTCATGCTTCGCATGCATCGTCATGACGCATCACCTTCCTTCTCTTGTTGGAAGATGGCTACACCTTCCCATCATGGGAAGGTCAAGCGGTTACTTTTTTGATTGTCGCAATGGCTCGGCCGGCTTCCTGCCGGGCAGAAACCGGGTGTCGCGAACCGCTGCCGACGCGTTTCATCGTGGCCAGCAGGAGCGGTGAAGGATGTGGAACATGGCGATGGCGGCGCTCCGTAAGACGGATGGGCAGGCGATGGATGAGATCGCGGCGGCCCTCGACTGGCCTCGGATTGAGAGCGAGCTCGACGAGCATGGCGTTGGCCTTACTGGACCGCTGCTCGATGCCGATGCCTGTGCCGCACTGCGCGCGCTTTATGCCGAGCCCCAGCATTTCCGCAGCCGCATCGTCATGGCACGCCATGGCTTCGGCCGCGGCGAATACCAGTACTTCGCCCATCCGCTGCCCGATGCGGTCGCGGCGCTGCGGCCGTTGATCTATGCCAGGCTCGCGCCGATCGCCAATCGCTGGAACGGGGCGCTCGGCATTTATCAGCGCTATCCGGAGGCGCTCGACAACTTCCTCACGCTTTGCCATGCGCAAGGCCAGGAGCGGCCGACGCCGCTGCTGCTGAAATACGGCGCCGGCGACTACAACTGCCTGCACCAGGATCTCTATGGCGACCTGTTCTTCCCGTTCCAGATGGTGATTCTGCTCTCCGAGCCGGGTCGCGATTTTACCGGTGGCGAGTTCACCCTGGTCGAGCAGCGTCCGCGCATGCAGTCACGGCCTGAAGTCGTGCCGCTGGGGCAAGGGGAGGCTGCGATCTTCGCCGTGCAGCACCGGCCGGTGCAGGGAACGCGCGGGACCTATCGCGTCAATCTGCGCCACGGCGTCAGCCGGGTGCGTACGGGCGAGCGCTATACGACTGGGCTGATCTTCCATGATGCGCGTTGAAACAGACCGTCAAGACGCCTTGAACTTCAGGCCGCGAAGGATAGCGCCCAGAGCCGGCTCATCGACGAGATCGGCTGCATCCGCCTGGGTGAACCATTGGCAGCGGCGCTGCTCCTGTTCGGGCCAGGTCGGAAGCTGCTCCTTCACCGCGAGCAGATAGAGCCTGACTTTGCACAGCACGAAATCGCGCGTGCGCCGCTTCCAGTAGGTGTAGCGGCCGACGGGCTTCTTGCCGACCTCGCCGAGCAGGCCGGCTTCCTCCATGGCTTCGCGCGCCGCCGCCTCGTGGCTTTTCAGCCCGCGAATCGGCCAGCCTTTCGGCACGATCCAGCGCTGCGTCTCGCGCGTTGTCACCAGCATGATCTCGACGGCACCGTCCGGCCGGTGCCGATACGGGATCGCGCCGATCTGAACCTTCGGCGCCGCCGTTTTCTTCCCGACGTCCGCCTTCGCTGCCCTTGCCAACTTCCCCATGCTCCCTCCGGCGGCAGCATATGGTGATTCGGGGGGCGGCTCGCCAGTTGATTTTGTAGCCGGCAATGCTTTTTCGCATGGCGTGCCGGCTCCCCGCCCGCTCGCAGTGCTCGCGCGGGCCGGTGTTTTCGCTGCCCTTGGTGCTGGCGAAGCTCTCAGCCCGCGGGGCGCTTTCAGAGCTTCTTGCCGTCCTTGCCGAACTGCTTGAGGAAGGCGGTGAGGTCGGCGATCTCTTTTTCGTTCTTGATACCGGCGAAGATCATCTTGGTGCCGGGGATCTTGGCCTTCGGATCCTTGATGTACTCGGCGAAGACCGCCTCGTCCCAGGTGATGTTGGCGCCCTTGTTGGCGGTCGAATAGCTGTAGCCCTCGACCTCGCCGGTATGACGTCCGAACAGGCCGTTGAGCTGCGGGCCGACCAGGTTCTTGGCGCCTTCGCCGAGCTGGTGGCAGGCGCGGCACTTGTTCCAGGAACGCTCGCCGGCGGAAACGTCCTGTGCCGAGGCTGGGGATGCGGCAATCGCGGCGAGGGCAAGCAGGGTGGCGCTGGCGGTCAGTCTCATCGGGTCGTCTCTCCTCAGTCTAGACTCCTTCTGAGATAGCGCAGCCTGCTGCGTTGAATACGGGGCAGTTCGTCGCGGTGCCGCTACAGGGCCCCGATCCATTCGGCCACGTTGGCGGTGAAGGCATCGGGGCGGGAGATCGGGAAGAAATGCCCGCCTGAATCGAGCAGCGTCTTGCGTGCCGCGGGCATGGCGGCCGCGAGCTCTTCCTGCAGGAAGGCGGGCACGATCATGTCGTCGCGGGTGCCGAGGATCAGCGTCGGTACGTCGATCCCGCCGGCCCAGTTCGAGCCATCGAAGGAGCGCAGCGCGTCGATGCGCTCGCGCACGATCTGCTTCGCCTCCGGGGTTTCCGGTGCGGCCGCGACCGCCGTCTCGTAGACGCTCCAATGCGCTTCGAGCCAGGTCGGCGGATAGGTCATCAGTGCTGCGGTCGCCGCATAGGCGCGCGGATGCTGGTCGAGGATGGCGAGGCGAGTCTCGAACAGCGCGGTCATGTAGCGGTTCTGCTTCAACCAGCCGCCACTGACGATCAGCCCGTCGAGCCGCTCCGGCGCCTGGCGCGCCAGCGACAGGCCGATGCAGCCGCCGGTCGAGTGGCCAAGCACGGTGGCACGTTCGATGCCGGCGGCATCGAGCACCGCGAGGCAGTCACGCGCCAGCTGGTCGATCGTGCAGGGCGCGCTGCCGCGGTCGCTGGCGCCGATGCCGCGCTGGTCGAAGCGCAGCACCTGGAAGGAGCGGGCGAGCGTCGCGGCATTATCGTCCCAGAAGGCAGCGCTGCCGGCGAGCCCGCTGACCAGCAGCAACGGCCGGCCCTGGCCCTGCGACAGAGCGCGCAGCATGGCGCCATCGGGCAGCTTCACCTGAAATTCGCCATTGATCTCGGCCGGCCTGGCCGCGCCGGCGGAGGTTCCATCGAGAGCGTCGTGCTGGTGCCGTCGCGCTTGTGTCATGGCTGCTTGTCCTCTGGCGCGGGAAGGCTGGCTGGTTGTTCGGGATAGAGGGCGCGACCGTTCGCCACCGTTGTTGCCGGCGCATTGATCTGGATCACACCGATGGTTTGCCGCTGCGGCCCCGATGCGGAGCCCAACGGGATGGCCCTGCTGGCGGCTTGCCCTGCCATGCCGACCTCCCTTGCGTTTCCCTGGTCAACGATCATGCCGGGAGAAGCGCTGTGTCCAGCCGCCTTTCCTCATGGCGGCATTGGCTTAGACGCAGATCGGGCTATCAGGAAAGAGTATTGTCATGCACTGGATGCATGCGCATGTCAGCTACAGGCAGTTGACCCAGAGCACGCGGGTGACGCCGTCATGCTGGTTGGCGAAGCGATGCGGGCGCGAGGACAGGAAGCGGAAGCTGTCGCCCTCGCGCAGGACCCAGCTCTCGTTCTCGACATTGAGCAACATGGTGCCGCTGAGCACGAGGCCGGCTTCCTCGCCATTGTGGATGTAATGCTCGTCGCCGGTGCTGGCGCCGGGCTCCATCTCGACGACGAAGAGGTTGAGCTTGGCGCCCTCGGCCTGCGGGGTCAGCAATTGCTTGCGGATGCCGGAGCGCCAGAGCTGCAACTCGCCGCGATCGGTCTGGCGCACGATGGTCGCTGTCGGGTCGGCCTGCCGCTGATCTGCGGGAAAGAGTTCCGAGATCGCGACGCCGAGTGCGTCGGCAACGGAGGCGAGCACACGCAGCGTCGGCGAGGACAGGCCGCGCTCGATCTGGCTGAGGAAGCCGATCGACAGCCCGGTGCGGCTCGCGAGCTCCTCCAGCGACAGCCGGCGGGCGCGCCGGAGCTGGCGCAGCCGCGCTCCGATTTCGCGGTCGACATGCAGATGCGGCAGGTCGGTGGCAGGCAGGCTCATCGCGATTCCTTCATGGTCTATTTCATGTGCATGAAAATCGCTTGCCGGCAAGATCGTCCTATGCTCGTATCTTCATGCTCATGAAAATACGAGCCGGTGCCTCACCAGGCGCACAGACAAATGAGGGGACATTGCCATGGAACGCCGGACCTTCCTGACCCTGCTGGCCACAGGCGCTGCTGCCGCGACCATATCGCCTGCCGCCGCACAATCCGTCCTTAAGGTCGGCTCGACCCCGACCGGCATGCCGTTCACCTTCCTCGACACCAAGACCAACACGATCGAAGGCGTCATGGTCGACCTGGTCAAGGCGATCGCCGCGGCTTCGGACTTGAAGGTCGAGGTCGAAGGCATGCAATTCTCGACGCTGGTCGCCTCGCTCACCGCGAGCAAGATCGATCTGATTTCGGCGGCGATGTACATCACCCCGGCCCGCAAGGAGGTGATCGACTTCTCCGATCCGATCTACACCTATGGCGAGGGCCTGCTGGTCCCGGCCGCGGACAAGAAGGACTATGTCGAGCTCGCCGACATGAAGGGCTACACGGTCGGCGCCCAGATCGGCACCGCCTATGTCGACGCGCTGCAGAAGACCGGCCTGTTCCCCGAGGTGAAGCTCTACAAGACCTCGCCGGACATCCTCGCCGACGTCAATGCCGGCCGCGTCCAGGCCGCCTTCGCCGACGCGCCGATCATGGCCTACACGCTGAAGCAGGGGCAGTTCCCGAACGTCCGGCTGGTCAAGTCCTACAAGCCCATCATCACCGGCTCGGTCGGCATCGGCGTGCGCAAGAGCGACGGCGAACTGCTGAAGAAGATCAATGCCGGTCTCGCCAAGGTCAAGTCCGACGGCACGCTCGACAAGATCCTCGCCAAATGGGGCCTGGAATAAGCGGGCTGGAGACCTGTCGGCCTATACCCCGGCCGGGTCCAGCGCGATCCGGCTGACGGGCCAAGGCCGATCCATCGCCGTGACCTTCCCGTGACGCCGAGCTCCGATGCAAGCTTTTTTGCGTGATGCCGCCCAATTCCTGCCTCTGCTGCTTCAGGGGCTGAAGTTCACGATCCTGGTGACGCTCGGCTCGCTGGCGCTGTCGACGGCGCTTGGCCTCGTCTGGGCGCTGATGCGCGTCTCGGGCATCGGCTGGCTCGCCTTCGTCGCGAAGACCGTCGTCAACATACTGCGCGGCATCCCGATCCTGGTGCAGCTCTTCTACATCTACTTCGTCTTCCCCGAGTTCGGCTTGGCGCTCTCGGCACTGCAGGCCTCGATCATCGGGCTCGGCATCGCCTATTCCGCCTATCAATCCGAGAATTTCCGCGCCGGCATCGAGGCGGTCGACCACGGCCAGATCGAGGCGGCCCAGTCGATCGGCATGGGCTGGGGCATGATGATGCGCCGGGTGATCCTGCCCCAGGCGGTCAAGATCGTGCTGCCGCCCTACGGCAACATCATGATCATGATGCTGAAGGACTCCTCGCAGGCCTCGACGATCACCGTGGCCGAATTGACCCTGCAGGGCTCGCTGCTCGCCTCGTCGACCTTCAAGAACATGACGGTCTACACGCTGGTGGCGCTGCTCTATCTCTCGATGAGTCTGCCGCTGATCGCCGTCGTCGGCTGGCTCGAACGCCGCTTCGGCAAGGGAGCCAAGCGATGATCGAGCTCTCCGGGGTCACCAAGAGCTTCGGCACCCATCAGGTGCTGAAGGGCATCACGGGGAGCGTTCAGCGCGGCGAGGTCGTCTGTCTGATCGGCCCCTCCGGCTCCGGCAAGTCGACGATCCTGCGCTGCATCAACGGGCTCGAAGCCTATGACGGCGGCTCGATCCTGATCGACGGGGCCAGGGTCGACCGTGCCGATCGCTCGATCGTCGGCATCCGCACAGCGATGGCGATGGTGTTCCAGCGCTTCAACCTGTTCCCGCACCGGACCGCGCTCGAGAACGTCGTCGAGGGGCCGATCCATGTGAAGAAGGAGCCGCCGGCGCAGGCACTGGAGCGCGGCCGCGACCTGCTCGCCCGCGTCGGCCTCGCCGACAAGTTCGGCGCCTATCCTGCCCAGCTTTCCGGCGGCCAGATGCAGCGCGTCGCCATTGCCCGCGCCCTCGCCATGCAGCCCAAGGCGATCCTGTTCGACGAGCCGACCTCGGCGCTCGATCCGGAATTGGTCGGCGAGGTGCTCGGCGTGATGAAGAGCCTCGCCGAGGAGGGCATGACCATGCTGGTTGTGACCCACGAGATGGGTTTCGCCCGCGAGGTCGCCGACCGCGTGCTCTTCCTCGATGGCGGCGTCATCGTCGAGGAGGGCGCGGCCCGCGAGGTGCTGAGCGCGCCGCGCAACCCGCGCACCCAGGACTTCCTGCGCCGCGTGCTCAAGCCGATCTGAGGATACCGCCATGGCCGAGCCCTTCCCGCTGCAGCCCTCGCTCTGGCATGCGACTGCCCCGGCAGCGCCGCAGACGCCCCCGCTCGCGGGCGATGTCCGGGCCGATGTCTGCATCGTCGGCGCCGGCTATGCCGGCCTGTCGACAGCGCTGCATCTCGCCGAGGCCGGCGTCTCCGTCGTCGTGCTGGAAGCGCATGAGCCGGGTTGGGGCGCCTCCGGCCGCAATGGCGGGCAGGTCATCCCCGGCATCAAATACGATCCCTCCGAGATCGTCTCGAAATACGGACCCGAGGCGGGCGAGGCCCTGGTCTCCTTCGTCGGCTCGACGGCAAACCTCGTCTTCGGGCTGATCGAGAAGCACGGCATGGACGTGCCGCATCGCCGCGCCGGCTGGATTCAGGGCGCCCATACGCCGGCCATGGTCGAGACGGTGAAGCGCCGGGCCGAGGAATGGAGTGCGCGCGGCGTCGCCGCCCGCTTCCTCGACGCCGATGCGGTCGGCCGCCTGATCGGCACCGATCGCTATCTCGGCGGCTGGCTCGACCCGCGCGGCGGCGGCGTCCAGCCGCTCGCCTATGCCCGCGGTCTCGCTCGTGCCGCGCAGAAGGCGGGCGCCGTGATCCACGGCCAGAGCCCGGTGACGGGCTTACGCCGCAACGGCGGCAATTGGGTGGTGCGGACCGCACAGGGCGCCAGTGTGACCGCGCCGCGCGTGGTGATCGCGACCAACGGCTACACCGGCGACCTGATCCCGAAACTGCGCCAGACCGTGATCCGGCCGAATTCCTTCATCGTCGCGACCGAGCCGCTCTCCGACAATCTCGCCGGCACGATCCTGCCCGAGGGCCAGGTCACCTCCGACACCCGCCAGTTGTTGCTCTATTTCCGCAAGGACCACGAGAATCGCCTGCTGATGGGCGGGCGCGGCCCCTTCCGCGAGCCGCGCGATGCCGCCGACTGGGCCCATCTCGAACGCGTCGTCGGCAAGATGTATCCGCAGGCCAAGGGTCTGCGCTTCGATTATCGCTGGTGCGGCCGCGTCGCGCTGACCCGCGATTTCCTGCCGCATCTGCACGAGCCGGAACCGGGCCTGCTCGTCGATATCGGCTGCATGGGCCGCGGCATCGGCCTGCAGACGGCGATGGGCAAGGCGATGGCGCAGTATCTCTCGACCGGTGACAGGACACGCCTGCCTTTCCCGGTCGTGCCGATATCGCCGCTGCCGCTGCACGCGCTGAACGAGCTCTATGTCTCGGCGATCATCGCTTGGTACCGCCTGACCGATGGCGGCATGAAGGATCGCGCCGCTTGACCAGCGTCCGTTCCTGACGCAGGGCGAGGGCATGAGCATCGTCCTCGCTTGCGATCTTGGCGGCACCTCGTTCCGCGCCGCTCTCGTCGATGAAACCGGCGCTATCTGCGCCCAGTACGCCATTGCCGGGCCGGTGAGCCATGACGACCGCGCGGGCCGCTCAGAGATCGAGGCCGAGGCCTGGTGGAAGTTGCTGACGGAGGCTTGCATCGCGTTGGCAGCCGAGGCGCCCGCGCTGTTCGACGCGGTCGAGGCTGTCGCGATCTGCGGCGTCACTCGCACGCAGATTTTTCTCGACCGCGACGGCCAGTCGCTGCGCCCGGCGATGACCTGGAAGGATACGCGCTCGGACGCACTCGCGGCGCGTTTGCGCGAGCGGTTCGACCCAGTCCATCCGGAGAGCGCCGCGATCAACGCCTTCCACCCGCTCGCCCGCCTCGCCTGGCTGCGCGAGGAGGAGCCGGAGGCGTTCGCCGGGCTCGCCTGCCTGCTCGAGCCGAAGGATTACCTGAACTTCCGCCTGGCCGGCCGGCGGGCCAGCGACCCCATCTCAATGGCGCGATTGCTGGCGGCAGCATCCCCGCACGGTGGCCACGATCTGTTGAAGGCCGCTGGCATTCCCGCTGCGGTGCTACCGGAGATGCTTGAGCCCTGGGATCAGGTCGGCCCGGTGCAGGTCGGTCTGCCGGCGCCGCTCGACCGCCTCGTCGGCAAGCCGGTCTTCTGCGCCTCCAACGACACCTGGGCGGCGGTGGTCGGCCTCGGCGCCATGCGCGAGGGCTATGCCTACAACATCTCCGGCACCACCGAAGTGCTCGGCGTCGTCGGCCGCGAGCCGGCGCGGGCGGAAGGCCTGCTCACTGTCGACTGGCGCGGCCTGTTCCAGCTCGGCGGCCCCAGCCAAACCGGCGCCGACACCGTCTCCTGGCTGCTGGCGCTGCTCGGGCGCGATGGAGCAGATGTCGGACAGGAGATCGGCGCGCTGCTCGCTGGCCCGCGCCAGCCGCAGCCATTGCTCTTCCTGCCTTATCTCCAGGGCGAGCGCGTGCCCTATTGGGACCCGTCCTTGCGCGGCGCCCTCATCGGGCTGAACCGCCAGCATGGCCCGACCGATCTCGCCTTTGCGGTGCTGGAAGGCGTCGCCTGCCTGAACCGGATCGTGCTGGAGCGAGCAGAGACTGCGCTGAACCGAGCTGCCACCGAAATCCGCTTCGGCGGTGGCGCTGCCGCCAATCCGGTCTGGAGCCAGATCAAGGCCGATCTCTGCGGTCGGCCGGTCGTCGTCGCGGCCTCGAAGGAGCCGGGCCTGCTCGGCGCGGCGATCGTTGCCTTCACAGGCCTCGGCCGCTTCGCCTCGCTCGCCGAAGCGCAAGAGATGCTCGTCACGGTCGCGCGCCGGTTCGAGCCCGATCCGGCTCTCAAGCCGGCCTATGATGCGCTGTTCGCTCTGTTCCGCCGGGCCGAGAGAGCTCTGGTGCCGATCTCGCGCGATCTTGTCGCCGCTACGCAAGAGGACGGACCGCTCGCCGGCCTCGCGCGTCATGCGTCTGCAGCCACGGCCCTGCACGTCGATTGACGTTGCGGCTGAAGGGCTTGCGCCTTACCCAAATGGAACCAATCCGCCGAGAGAGGTCCATGTCGCTCCCGAGCTGCGTCGTCGCGTTTCGTGTATCCGCCTTCGCCCGCAAGGCTGCCTGATGCCGAAGCCCGTCACCCTGATCACGGGTGCCTCCGGCGGCATCGGCGGCGCGCTTGCGATGACGCTGGCCCCTGGACACCGGCTCGTCCTTTCGGGGTTGGAAGCCAGTTCTCTCGTCGAACTCGCGGATCGTCTGCAGGCTGAAGGCGCCGACGTCGCCGCCATGACCGGCGATGTCCGCGACCGGGGTCTCGCCGGGGCGCTGGTGGAACTCGCGGTCGAACGCTTCGGCCGACTCGACAATCTCGTCACCGGCGCTGGCGCCTCGCGGCCGGTGCCGATGGTCGAGATGGAGGACGATGAGTGGGACAAGCTCGTCGACATCAACCTCTCCGCCGTCTTTCGCGTCTCCAAGGCCGTGTCGAAGCGATTGATCGCGCAGGGCGAGGGTGGCGCCATCGTCCACATCTCCTCGATCGCCCATAGCAATGGCGGCGCCAATCTCGCCTATGGCTCGGCCAAGGGCGGCGTGGTGACGCTGACCTATGGCATGGCCCAGCAGCTCGGACGCCACGGCATCCGCGTCAATGCGGTCGCGCCGGGGATCATCGACACGCCGATGGTGCGCGGCGGCTTCGCCAGGCAGTTCAACGCGCTGGTCGAGGGCGCCTCGCAGCGCACCCCGCTCGGACGCCTCGGCCGGCCGGAGGATGTGGCGGGCGTCATCGCCTTCCTGCTCTCGCCGGCGGCAGCCTTCGTCACCGGCGCGCTGATCCCGGTCACTGGCGGCATCGAGATACTCTCGCCGATCTCGGCGATCGCGACAGGGAACGCCTGACGATGCGCGAGATCATCGGCCGCTACGGCACCGCGCTCGCCGGCCTCGCCCTGATCGTCTTCTTCGTCGTCTTCGCACCGAACTTCGCGACGACGATGAACGTCGTCAACGTGCTGAAGGATACGAGCTTCCTCGCCATCCTGGCGCTCGGCTTCGCGCTCGCCTTCACCGTTGCCGAGCTCGACCTCTCGATCGCCGAGATGGCGAGCCTGTCCGCAGTGGTCTGCGGCTGGCTGGTGCAGCTGCAGTATCCGCCGCTGGTCGCGGTCCTGGCTGCCCTGTCGGTCGGCGCGCTGCTCGGCGGGCTCAACGGCTACGGTGTCACCGTGCTGCGCATTCCCTCGCTGATCATGACGCTCGGCACCGCCGCGATCGCCAAGGGCTTCGCCTTCATGATCACCCAGGGCGTCGCCTTCGTCGGCCGCTGGCCGGTGAGCTTCACCGGACTGGCGCGCGGCTACACCTTCGGCATCCCCAATCTCGTGCTCTGGCTGACGGGCGTCACCCTCTTCGCCTGGGGCCTGGTCAAATGGACCCGCACCGGCGCCCATATGGTCGCGACCGGCGAGGCCGACGAGGCAGCCCGGCTCTCCGGCATTGCGACGGGGAAGATGAAGCGCATCGGCCTGCTGCTCTCCGGTATCCTCGCCGCGATCACAGCGGTGCTGCTCGCCGCCAACCTGTCCTCGGCCGCGCCGAACATGGCTGGCGACTACCTGCTCTATGCCATCGCCGCCGTGCTGCTCGGCATGACCATGTTCGAGCCGGGCAAGCCGAACGTGCCGGGCACGGTTTTCGCTGCACTGGTGCTGAAAGTGCTCGGCAACGGCTTGGTGCTGCTCGGCGCGCCCTATTACGTTCAGGACATCGTGCTCGGCGTCATCATCATCGGCTCGGTCGCCTTCTCGGCCAGCGTGATGAAGAAGGCGGCGTTCAAGGTCTGAAAGCTCACAACGATAACGAGGGGAGAGGTTGTCATGGTCGGTTTGAAGAGAGTTGTGCTGGCGGCGGTTGCCGTCATTGGTCTCGGGCAGGGGGCGCAGGCCTTCGAGCTCGGTGTCATCGGCTTCCAGTTCTCGTCGGAGACGCATGCCCGCGTCGCCAATGCCGCCACCGCCGCCGCCAAGGCCAAGGGCTGGAACGTCACGCTGCTGAACTCGGAAGGCGCGCTGCCCAAGCATGCCGAGCAGTTCGACGCGCTGATCGCCAAGAAGGTCGATGCGATCATCATCGCCATGGGCAAGCCGGTCGAGGCGGACGCCCAGTTCAAGGCGGCCAAGGACGCCAAGATCCCGGTGATCACCGTGCAATCGGGTTCGAGCCCGCACGCGCTCTTCGACATCCAGACCAACGAGTACAAGGTCGGCGCCGAGGCGGCGCTCTATCTGCTCGGCCAGCTCGGCTATCAGGGCAACATCGTCACCGCCCGCTTCGACCTCAACGTCGCCTCGCGCATCCGCGGCAAGCTGCTCGACAATGTGCTCTCCGAGAACCAGGGCGTGAAGGAACTCGGCAAGTTCTCGATGGCGCGCACCCAGAGCTGGCGCGACGATGTCCGCGCCGGCATGCAGGCGCTGCTGCTGCAGAACCAGGGCAAGATCAACGGCATCTGGGCTTCGTTCGACGGTCAGGCCTACATCATCGATGACCTGCTGCAGGCGCAGGGCGTGAAGAAGGGCCAGATTCCGCTAGTCTCGGTCGATGGCGGCAAGGAGACCTATGCCCGCATCGCCGACCCAGCCTCGACCTTCATGGCGACCGTCTCGATCCCCTTCGAGGAGATGGGCAAGCAGGCGGTCGACGCGATCCAGGCGATCGTCGTTGAGAAGAAGCCGAAGGAGACCATCGCCGCCGGCCCCTATCTCTTCACCGAGGCCGTGCTGGTCGACAAGAACAACGTTCAGCAGTTCCTGAAGTGAGGGCGTTTTCCCTTCTCCCCTTGCGGGAGAAGGTGGCTCGGCGAAGCCGAGACGGATGAGGGGTCGCGCGACCGTTCGGGATCGGGGTGTTCGGCCAGCGATGCGGAGTGGCGCGACCCCTCGCCCCGACCCTCTCCCGCAAGGGGAGAGGGGCTCGTTGCGGCTTTCCGACGCGCTGTGCGAACTGGTTCAAGCAATGACAGACACCACCACACCCATCCTCTCCCTCCGCGGCATCGGCAAGGCGTACGGCCCGGTCGTGGCGGTGCGCGAGGTCGATCTCGACATCTTTGCCGGCGAGGTCGTCGCCATCTGCGGCGACAACGGCGCCGGCAAGTCGAGCCTGATCAAGGTGGTCTCCGGCGCCGAGGAAGCGACCTCGGGCACGCTCCAGATGCGCGGCAAAGAGGTCGTCTTCGCCTCGCCGCATGACGCGCTGAGCCATGGCGTTGCCACGATCTACCAGGACCTCGCGCTGGCGCCGCGGCTCTCGATCGCCCAGAACGTCTTCATGGGCTCGGAGCTGACCAGGCCCATGCTGCTGCCGTTCCTGCGCGTGCTCGACAAGAAGAAGATGGCGCAGGCGGCGCGGGGCTTCCTCAAGCAGCTCTCGGTCACGGTCGAGGACATGGACCGGCCGGTCGAGCGGCTCTCCGGCGGTCAGCGCCAGGCGGTGGCGATCTCCCGCGCCCTGCGCTGGAAGGCCGAGATCATCATCATGGACGAGCCGACGGCGGCACTCGGCGTCAAGGAGACGGCGCTTGTCCTCGACCTGATCCGCAAGCTCAAGGCGGATGGCAGGACGGTGCTGCTGATCAGCCACAATATGCGCGACGTGGTCGCGCTCGCCGATCGGGTGGTGATCATGGGCGCAGGTAGAAAATACGTCGATCGCCCGCTCGGTGATCTCACCGCCGACGATCTCAGCCACATGATCATGGCTGGCAACGCCAGGGCTGCCTGAGATGACCAGCGAGACGGTTCTCATCGATACCGATCCCGGCCAGGACGATGCGGTTGCCCTGCTGCTCGCCTTCGCCAGCCCGGAGCTCGACCTCAAGGCGATCACCACCGTCGCCGGCAATGTCCCGCTCGCGCTGACCACCGCCAACGCGCTGCGTATCCGCGAGCTCGCCGGGCGCGAGGATGTGCCCATCCATGCCGGGGCCGACCGGCCATTGATCTTCCCGCTCTCGACCGCCGAATTCGTTTGTGGGCCCGACGGCCTCGCCGGCGCCGATCTGCCGCCGGCCCGTGGCAAGGCTAACCCAGGCCATGCCGTCGAAGCTCTGATCTCCATTCTGCGCGCCGCGCCGGACGACAGCGTCATACTCTGTCCGCTTGGGCCGCTGACCAATCTCGCTTTGGCCTTCCGGCTGGCGCCGGACGTGCTCGTCAAGGTGAAGCGCATCGTGCTGATGGGCGGGGCTCTGGCGCTCGGCAACATTACCCCGGCGGCCGAGTTCAACGTGCATGTCGACCCGCACGCCGCCGCGATCGTCTTCGACTGTGGCCGCCCGATCGTGATGATGGGCCTCGGCGTCACCCATCAGGCGATCGCCTCGCACGAGCAGGTCGCCTGCCTTCTGTCCTTCGGCAATGCGACGGGCAAGGCGGTGCACGGCATGCTGACGCGTCCGCGCCCCGGCGGGCTCGGCACCGCTGGCCATCCGATGCACGATCCTTGCGTGA
Source organism: Alloboseaceae bacterium BT-24-1 (assembly GCA_025846845.1). Lineage (GTDB taxonomy): Bacteria > Pseudomonadota > Alphaproteobacteria > Rhizobiales > Beijerinckiaceae > Allobosea. Next base: position 36,324 of record JAOYTL010000020.1, on the reverse strand, counting down.
TCGCCTTCCTGCTCTGGCCGGAACTCTTTGCCGGCCGCGACTGTTTCGTCGAGGTCGAGACCGGTGACGGTCCGTTGCGGGGTCGCACGACTATCGACTGGAACGGCCGGCTCAAGCGGCAGGCCAATGCCCATGTCGTCGCGAATGTCGAGGCGGAGGCGCTGTTCCAGCGCCTGTTCGACCGGCTCGCGACGCTGCCCTGAGCGGGATGCGAAAAAGTGGGAACCGGTTTTTCGCAGTAATCCCGCTCCAAACTATCTAGCGGAGGTTCTGATGGCCCATTTCGTCGAGGAACTGCAGCTCGAGGCCGAGCGCGCGATCATGGCGATGCAGACCGCCGCGCTTGCCGCTCGCCAGCTCCACGCCCGCGCCGAATTGATGCGCCATATGCTGACCACCGCCCGCAAGGTCGCCGGCAAGCCGAAAGCCGAGGCGGTCGAGACTGTGGTGCGCGAATGGATGGATGCCTGGAATCTCGGGCGCGGCGAGTGGCCCCATTTCGCTCGCGAGATGGAAGCCTTCACCGCTGCTTTCCATGATTACGCCAACGATCCAGGCGACGCCCGCGACGCCGCGCTCCGCCGCGCCTGCGACGCGCTCGACGCCGTGCTTGCCCGCGAGAACACCTCGATCAGCGACCAGATGGCCTTCCGCTCGCAATGCGCCCATCGCTGGTGGGAGCTGGTCGTGCCGGTGCCGGCGGATCTGCCGGACGCCAAGCCACGCCCCTCGGTGCCTCCTTTGGATGCGGCCGCCCCGTTCTGGCAGTCCGGCTGTGCCGGGTTCTGTCGCTGAGGGCGCGCCGATGATGCCGCCACAGCTGACGCTTCGCCCTGCCGCTCCGTCCGACGCCGAGGCCTGCCAGAGGCTTTCGGCGGCGATCGGCTGGCCGCATCGGCGCGAGGATTGGGAGTTCGCACTCGCGCTCGGCCGAGGCTTCGTCCTGCCGAGCGAGGGCGAGATCGCCGGTGTCGGGCTCTGGTGGGGCTTCGGCGCGAGCCACGCCACGCTCGGCACGATCATCGTCGCGCCGGATCGGCAGGGGCAGGGCATCGGCAAGCTGCTGACCGAGCGGCTGATCGCGGCGACGGACGGCAGGACGCTTGGGCTCGTCGCCACGCCGCAGGGCGAGCCGCTCTATGCCAGATACGGCTTCATCGCCATCGACGAAGTCCGCCAGCACCAGGGCGACTGGCCGGAGCTGACCGGGCCAATCCTCGCCGCGAATGAGAGCATGCGCCCGGCCATCGCTGCCGATCTGCCGCTATTGGCCCAGCTCGATAGCGAGGCGACGGGATTGCCGCGCGCGCCGGTCCTCGAGGCCTTGCTGGCCCGCGGCCATGCGATCCTGATCGAGCGCGACAGCGTGCCCGCCGGCTTCGGCTTCCTGCGCCGCCATGGGCATGGCTGGCTGATCGGCCCGGTCGCGGCTGTCGACGATGCCGCCGCCTGCAATCTGATCGCAGCGCTGCTCGCTGCCCGTCGCGGCGATTTCGTCCGTATCGACGTGCCGGCCCGCACCGGCCTCGGCGCCTGGCTGAGCGAGCGCGGCCTGCCACTCGTCGCTTCCGGCGTGGTGATGGCGCGGGGCGTCTCGCCTGCGGCCGCTGGCCCGGTGCATCGATTCGCTCTGGTCAACCAGGCGATGGGCTGATCAGCATCGCCGCCGCGCGCGGAGCCTGCGCCTGCAGCCCGCTCCAGCCATGCCAGGCTGTGTAGAGGCCGACCAGCACGATCAGCGCGCCGGAGACATAGGGCGCCCGCGCCGCGACAGTCGACAGCCAGGTGGAACGCTTCTCGATGGCGCGCAGGCTGAGCGAGGCGGCGATGCCGACCGAGACCAGCGTGATCGCCAGCCCGATCGAAAAGCACAGCACCAGTACGGCGCCGAGCGCGATCTCGCGCAATTGCATGCAGATCAGCAGCACGGTGATCGCCGCCGGGCAGGGGATCAGCCCACCGGTCAACCCGAACAGCACGATCTGCCAGGTCGTCACCGGCCGGTCGGCAAAACGTCGACGGATATCCTCGGAATGGGCGAGCTGGTGCGCGTCCATCGGTTCGTCGCCGGCCGCTTCATCAAGATGGCAACTATGGGGGTGCCTGTGCGAATGGCCGTGCGCGTGGGAGTGATTGTGGCTGTGGTGATGCCGACCACCGCCATGGCTATGGCCAACCGGGCGCAGCGCGCGTTGCTCTGTCCAGGTCCGCCAGAGCATCCAGAGCGCGATGGCGATGATGATCGCGCCGGAGGCGAGCTGGAACCAGGGCTCGGTCGCCTCGGCATTGAAGTCGCGCGTCAGATAGAGGCCGCCGAGGACCACGCCCCAGACGACGAGCGTATGCGAGAGCGTCGCCGCGAGGCCGAGCAGCATCGCCTGCAGGACCGAGCCGCGGATGGCGACGATGAAGGCCGCCATCATCGTCTTGGAGTGCCCGGGCTCGAGCCCGTGCAACGCGCCGAGCAGGATCGCACTCGGAATGAACAGCCAGGCATGGCCGGCGCCTTGCGCCAGCAGTTCCGTGAAGCTCGGCACGACTTGGTGCTCCGGATCCGGAACGGGTCGCGCGCTGCCGTGCCGTCCGGCCTTGCCGGAACTGGTCGGGGGCGCCCGTCTCGTCCTCGCCCGCCCGATCATCGGGATGCGCCCGGTCTCGCGCCGGCGCCTGCCTGATCGGGGGCCGCTTGTGCAGCGGTTGTGCCAATCTATAACCTCCCGGGGAGGATGGGATCAAGTTGCGGGGCCCGAAATGCAGGACGAAGAACACGCCCGGATCCACCATCACCGGCATCCGGAGATCATCACGCGGCTGAAGCGGGCTGAGGGACACCTGCGCTCGACCATCGAGATGGTCGCCAATGTCCGCTCCTGCCTCGATATCGCCCAGCAATTGCAGGCGGTCGAAGGAGCGATCGCCAACGCCCGCAAGATCCTGATCCAGGAGCATATCGGTCACTGTCTCGAGGAGGCCGCCGGCAGCCTGCCGGCGGAAGCGCGCGCGCTGCTGGCGGAGTTCAAGGCAGTCACCAAGTTCCTCTGAACGCCTTCCGCGAATGGCCGGGTTGCCGAAGCGGCGCTGGCGGTTCGGCGCCGGGTCGCGCAAGATCGTTCCTGAAACGATTTAAACTCGCATCCGACGGGAGGAATGATGCTCGAAGATCTGAAGGGGCTGCGCGCCCTGGTCACCGGCTCCAGCACCGGCATAGGCGCCGCCGTGGCAAAAGCCTATGCAGCGCACGGCATGCGCGTCGTGGTGCACTACAAGTCGAGCGAGGCCAAGGCGAATGCCATCGCCGCCGAGATACGGGGCGCCGGCGGCGAGGCGCATGTGCTGCAAGCCGACGTCGCCGACAGCGCGCAGGCGGTCGACCTCGTCAACAAGGCCGCCGACAAGCTCGGCGGGCTCGATGTGCTCGTCAACAATGCCGGCGCGCTGGTGAAGCGCACGCCGATCGCCGAGATCGAGGACGAGTTCTTCGACGCCGTGGTCGATCTCAATGTCCGCTCGGTGGTGATGGCCTCGAAGGCGGCGCTGCCCTATCTCAAGACATCCGGCAACAAGGCGAGTGTGATCAATCTGAGCTCGATCGCCGCGCGCAATGGCGGCGGCCCGGGCTCCTCGCTCTATGCCAGCTCCAAGGCCTTCGTGCTCAACCTGACCCGCGGCATGGCCAAGGAGTTCGTGCCCTTCGGCATCCGCGTCAACGGCGTCTCGCCGGGCGTGATCATGACGCCGTTCCACGAACGCTACTCGACGGCCGAGCAGATCGAGGCGATGCGCAAGACCGTGCCGATGGAGCGGGTCGGCACGCCGCAGGACAATGTCGGCGTCTTCCTCTTCCTCGCGAGCCCGGCGATGAGCGGCTACATCACCGGCCAGACCATCGAGGTGAATGGCGGTCAGTACATGGTCTGACCGCCACTGTGGCTTCGGCGTCCTTGACGGGGCAGGCGGCGCGCCAGCATGGTCTGGGCTGCAAGCGGGACCTTAGGTAACCAGTGATGCCGATCAGCCGCAAAGACCCGCTGTCGCCAACCGCCCGATCTGGTCAAGGGGGGGCGGCAGCCGTCTTCATGGCCGTTTTCCTCGCCGGCTGCGCTGGCGACGTGAAGGGCGTGCTGACGCCGGTCACCTCGACCGTGCCAGGGACCAGCAAGGTCACCATGCTGGTGGCGACGACGCGCGCCGCTGATCCGGATGCCGGCGTGCTGTTCTCGGGCGAGCGCGGCAAACCGTCCTTTGTCGAGATGACCATCTCGCTGCCGCCCGACAGCAGCCGCAAGATCGGCGAGGTGCAATGGCCGAGCCGGCTTCCGGGCAATCCCGAGACCGATTTCGTCACGCTCAAGGTCGACAAGCTCGATGCCAAGACCGGGCTGGCGCGCCTGCATGAGCGCGTCTCGCGGGTGCCGAAGCGCCGCGTCATGGTCTTCGTCCACGGCTTCAACAACCGCTTCGAGGATGCGGTCTACCGCTTCGCCCAGATCGTCCACGATTCCGACGCGGATGTCGTGCCGGTGTTGTTCACCTGGCCGTCGCGCGGCTCGCTCTTCGCCTATGGCTATGACCGCGAGAGTGCGACCTATTCTCGCAACGCGCTCGAGAACCTGCTGCAGGCGTTGGCGCGCGATCCGGCCGTCGGTGAGGTCTCGCTGCTCGCCCATTCCATGGGCAACTGGGTCGCGCTGGAGTCATTGACCCAGATGGCGGTGCGCAATCGCGGCATTCCGCCGAAGATCGCCAATGTCATGCTCGCCTCGCCCGACGTCGACGCCGACGTCTTCCGCACCCAAATCGCGGAGATGACGGGGCGGCGGCCGAAATTCACGCTCTTCGTCTCGCAGGACGATCGTGCGCTTGCGGTCTCGCGCCGGGTCTGGGGCAACAAGGACCGTCTCGGCGCGGTCGATCCCGATGTCGAACCCTACAAGAGCGAGTTCGAGGCGGACAAGATCACGGTCCTGAACCTGACCAAGCTGCGCACCGGCGACAAGCTCAATCACGGAAAGTTCGCCGAGAGCCCGGAGGTGGTGAAGCTAATCGGCACGCGTCTCGTCGATGGCCAGCCGATCACGGATTCACGCGTCGGCCTCGGCGAGCGCCTGATCGAGGTGACCGGCAGCGCCGCCGCGGCGGTGGGCACCGCCGCCGGCATTGTGGTCACCGCCCCGATCGCGGTGGTCGATCCGAACGCGCGCCGCCACCTCGGCGACCGGGTCGAGCATCTCGGCAACAACATCCAGGATACCGGAGCCGCAGTCGGCGACACCGTGACGACGCCGTTTCAGCCCCAGGGCGCCCCGCGCTGAGCGGAAGCCTTACCGGCTGAAGCGGATCGGCACCGAGAGCGAGACCGCGCCGCCTCCGCCGACACCTGCTGGCGGCGCCGGAACCGGGCTGGCGCGGCGGATCATCGCCGCCGCCTCGGCGTCCAGCGCGGAATCGCCCGACGAGCCGACGACGCGCGACGACAGCACATTGCCGCTGCGGTCGATCGCGAAGGCGACCTGCACCGTGCCGGGGCTCGCGCCGCCCGGAAAGCGCTTGTAGCGGTTGAGATGGGCGATCAATGAGCCGCGCCAGGAGGCGGTCGAGACCGTCGGCTGGCTGGCCGTGCCCTGTGCCGCGCTGGTCGGCGCCGCGGCGCGCTGCTCCGACGGTTTCGGCGCAACGGCTTCCGGCGCCCGGCGCTCGACCGGCTTGCGCTCGACGACCTTGGGCTTCGGCTTTTCTTTCTTCTTCTCGACGACCTTCGGCGGCAGTGGCTTCTTCTCCACCGGTTTCAGCTCGGGCGGGGGTGGCAGCAGCACCGCGTCGAGGTTCGGGATCTGCGGCAGCTCCGGCAGCTTGACCTCGGGCTGCTCGACCGGGATCGGCTCCGGAACGGGTTCCGGCTCCGGAACGGGCTCGGGCGGTGGGGTCTCCTTGACTGGCTCCGGCGGTGGCGGCTCAGGCTCCGCCCGCTCCGGCGCGACCGGCAGCTCCTCCGGCGGCGCTTCGGGCGCGACCGAGAGCGCTGCGAGCTCGATCATCACCGCCGGTTCCGGTGCGCCAGCCGCGGCTTCCGTCGGACGCCAGTGCACGCCGACCCAGGCGAGCCCGCCATGCAGGGACGCGACAGTCAGTGCCGCTGCGCCCCAGCGCAGCGCGGCGAGCCAGCGGCGGTCGGGCGCGGCGGCGATCATGGCTTGCCGGCTCCCTGGCCGGTGTCCTCGAGCCCGACCAGTGCGATCTTGAGATAGCCGGCCTGGCGCAGCTTGTTCATGACCTCCATCAGCTCGCGATAGGCCACGGCCCCATCGGCGCGCAGGAAGATGCGCTGCTCGCGGTCACTGCTGGTCTGGCGGTCGAGTACCGCCTGCAATTGCTCGCGTGGCACGGTGTCGTTGCCGAGCGCCAGCGACAGGTCCTGCTTGACGGTCAGGAAGACCGGCTTGTCGGGCCGCGGCTGTGTTTGCGCATTCGAGACCGGCAGATCGACCGCGACGTCGACCGTCGAGAGCGGCGCCGCGACCATGAAAATGATCAGCAGCACCAGGATCACATCGATGAAAGGCGTGACGTTGATCTCGCTGACTTCGCCGAGATCGCCGTCCTGCGGTTCCTTGAGCGAGACGGCCATCGCTCACTCCGCCGGGACGCGCGGCATGGCCGCCGGCTGGGCCGGGACAGCATGCAGGTTGGCGCGGATCTGTTGGGCGGCCTGACGGCGCAGCCGTTCGAGATCGCGTGAGAGATGGCGCAGCACCTCGCCGGAGGCGTCGGAGAGCGTGGCGCGGTAGCCGGCGATGGCGCGGGCGAAGACATTGTAGATGATCACCGCTGGGATCGCGGCGACGAGGCCGATCGCGGTCGCCAGCAGAGCCTCGGCGATGCCTGGTGCGACCACGGCGAGGTTGGTCGTCTTCGACTGGCTGATGCCGATGAACGAATTCATGATACCCCAGACCGTGCCGAACAGGCCGACGAAGGGCGCTGTCGAGCCGATGGTGGCGAGCAGGCCGGTGCCGCGCGCCATGCTGCGGCCCGCGCGAGCCTCGATCCGCGACAGCGCGATTGCGGCGCGCTCCTTGATGCCGTCCTCGCCGAGATCGCTGGAGCGCTCGCGCTCGCTCTGGGCGGCCCCGACCAGTTCGGCCACGGTGCCGCGCGCACGGCCCTTGCGCCCGGTGATCGCCTGCGCCGCCTCGTCGAGGCTCACCGCTTCCTCCAGCCGGCGCACGGCCCGCTGCGCCCGCGTCTTGGCGGCGGCGAGTTCGAGCGCCTTGGCGAGCCAGATTGTCCAGGTCACCAGCGAGGCGAAGGCGAGGCCGAGCATCACAGCCTTCACGACGATGTCGGCCGCCATGAACATGCCCCAGGGCGACAGATCGTGCGGCAAGGTCGCCTGCGCCGTGACGGGTGCCGGCGTCGGGCCGGGAGCGGGAACGGTAGTAGGGACAGCTGTTGGCGCCGGGACTGCCGGGGTGACCTGGCCGGTGGGAGCAGGAGCAGCCGGCGCGGCAGCGCTCGGCGCCGGCACGGTTCCGCCATGGGCGCCTGAAGGGCTTTGCTGGGGGGCGGGCGCGATTTCGGTCGGTGCGGTCTGGGCGAAGCCGATCGAGCTTGTCATCGGGGCGACGGCGAGGCTCGCCGCAAACAGGATTGTACCGATCAAACGCTGCATCGACTCTGGTCCACGGTCTTGCGGCGCTCCTCACTGGCGGGAGCGCTTTCAGGGCGAGGCCGGCTTCAATCGAAGCGTCCTCGGGTGATCGCGGAGCACTGACCCGGGAAGGGACAGCGTCGAAGGCGACCGTCCCCAGCAGTTAAACCAGACGGAATTGGTTAGCAAATACAATAGTTTACACGTATTCTAAAGTAACGCGCCTGCTGCTTTCTGTCCGGAACAGTTCAAGTATTCCGGGGGCTTCGCCCGATCGCAGGGTTGCTTCACGGTCGCGCGAGTACCGCGCCGGGGTTGAGGATGCCGAGCGGGTCGAAGGCGTTCTTGACCGCCCTCATCAGCTCCAGCGCCTCCGGCTGGGCCGACTGCGACAGCGCATTGGCGAGGCTGCGGCCGATACCGTGCTCGGCCGTGATGCTGCCGCCGAAAGCGCCGACGATCGCGAAGACGCGCTCGTTGACTGTGGCGGCGAGATCGCCGAGCCGATCCCGCCGGGTTTGTTGCGGAAACAACAGGACGACATGGATGTTGCCGTCGCCGACATGGCCGACGAACAGCGCCCTCGCCTCTGGGAAGCGCTCGGTCGCCATCGCCTCGACCGCTGCGATAAAGGCCGGCACGTCGGCCACCGCGACGCTGGTGTCGTGCGAGACGATCGGGCCGGCGCGGCGGTTCGCTTCCGCGACGGCGAAGCGCAGATGCCAGATCGCCTTGGCCTGCGCCTCGCTCTGCGCGATGGCGGCGTCTTCCAGTACATTCTCGCCCAGCGCCGTTCCGAGCGTCTCGGTCAGCAGCTCGCCAACCCGTCCTGAGGGATCGCTGTCGGCGAGCTCGATGAAGACGTACCAGCTGTGTCGCCGTTCCAGGGGAAGGGCGGTGCCAGGCACGAGGTCGAGGGTGAGCCCCATCTCGGCATCGCACATCAGTTCGAAGCTGGAGATGCGTTCGCCGGCCGATTGCCTCAACAGAGAAAGAAGCTTCAGCGCGGCCGATGGGCTGTCGAGGCCGCACAGCGCCGTTGCGCTGACACGCTGCCTTGGAAACAGCCGGAAGGTCGCCGCAGTAACGATCGCCAGCGTGCCTTCCGAACCGATCACGAGCTCGCGCAGCGCATAGCCGGCATTGTCCTTGCGCAAAGGCTTCAGGCCATGGATCACGGTCCCGTCGGCCCGGACATATTCCAGGCCGAGCACGAGATCGCGCACCGTGCCGTAGCGGATGACATTGATGCCGCCGGCATTGGTCGAGACCACCCCGCCGATCTGGCATGAGCCCTCGCTGCCGAGGCTGAGCGGGAACAGTCGATCCTTGGCAGCGGCCGCCTGCTGGATATCGGCGAGGATGCAGCCGGCCTCGGCGGTCAGCGTATCGCCTTCGACATCGACAGCCCTGATCCGGTTCAGACGTGCCAGTGAGAGCACGACCGCTTTGCCCGAGCTGTCCGGCGTCGCTCCGCCAGAGAGCCCGGTATTGCCGCCTTGCGGTACGACAGCCGTACGGGTCGCCGTCGCCCAGCGCAGGATCGCCGAGGTCTCCTCGACGTTGCGGGGGCGGAGCAAAGCGAGCGCCGCGCCGCGATACTTGCCGCGCCAGTCGCTTAGATGCAGCGCCATCGCCTGCGGATCGGTGACGATGGCGGCCGGATCGAGCACGGCGTGAAGTGCTTCGAGTGACCTCATCAGCTTAGACCGTCCCGGCATCGACGATGAAATTCTGGCCGGCGCACATGCGCGCGGCGCCGGAACAGAGGAAGAGCACCATCTGGGCGACGTCCTCCGGCAGGATCTCGCCCTTCAGCGCCTGTGCGGCCTGGTTGGCCGCGCCCTTCTCCGGTGTCCACCAATGCCTGCGCTGGCGTTCGGTCATCACCCAGCCGGGCGTGACGCAGTTGACCCTGATGCCGTCGGGACCGAGCGCCCGCGCCAGCGAGCGGGTGAAGCCGATCACCGCCGATTTCGCGGTGGTGTAGGCGATCATGTGCGGCGAGCCCTTCATCCACGAGGTCGAGGACAGGTTGACGAGCGCGCCGCCGCCGAGGCCGCGCATATCCGGTGCCAATGCCTGCGCCACGAACATCATCGGTCGGAGGTTCACCGCGAGACGGTCGTCCCAATAGGCTTCCGTCACCGCCTCGAAATCGTGCCGCTCGTCATGGCCGGCATTGTTGACGCCGATGGCGAAGGGGCCGTGCAGGGCGCGGGCCGTCGCGATCGCGGCTTGTGTCGCGGGAATGTCGCGCAAGTCGACGTCATGAAAGGAGACCGCGCCTCCGGTTCGCGCCAGCTCAGCGGCGAGGCTTTTCCCACGCTCCGCGTCGCGGTCTAGGAAAGCGACCTTGGCGCCTTGCCGCGCCAGCGCCTCGACGATGGCGCGGCCGATGCCGTCGGCTCCGCCGGTGACCAGCGCCGCCTTGCTGGAAAGATCAGGGTAGGACGCCTCGGTCCTCACCCGCCGAACTCCGCTGCGGCTAGGCCGGGCACGTCGACCGGCAAGGTGAAGAGCCCGCCCGAGAATGGCGCTTCTGCCAGTACCCGCGAGGGCAGGCGGATGCGTGCCGAGGTGATGAACAGCGTCTTGAGGTCCGGCCCGCCGAAGGCGAGGCTGGTCGGGCGCGGCACCGGCAGCCAGACCTCGCCTGCGAGCCTGCCGTCCGGCGCATAGCGGTGCAGGCACCAGCCATCCCAGATCGCGCACCAGACGAAGCCTTCGGCGTCGACCGCGAGCCCGTCCGGCCGCCCGGCGGCCTTGTCGATCTCGGCGAAGACGCGGCGATTGGCGAGCGTGCCGGCGGCTGTGTCGAAGTCGTAGGCGTAGATGCGGCCATGGGCGGAATCGACGAAATAGAAGCTCCGTCCATCCGGGCTCCAGTCGAGCCCGTTGGCGACGGTCAGTCCGCTCTCGCGCCGCTGCCAGGAGAGATCAGGCGAAATTGCGTAGAGCGCGCCCGAGGCGCGGCTGGCGTCGAGCCGCATCGTCCCGGCCCAGAGCCGGCCCTGCCGGTCGCATTTGCCGTCGTTGAAGCGGTTGTCGGGAATATCGGCCTCGGGGTCGGCGAGCGAGGTCAGCCGGTCGCTGGCGAAGTCGAAGGCTTCCAGCCCCTCCTGCGTCAGCACCACCAGCCCGCCGCCACGGCGGCCGAGCACGGCGCTGACCAGGCGCGGCAGCGTGACCTCCTCATTGTTGCCGGTCGCCGGGTCGAAGCGGTTGACCGAGGGGGCGAGGATGTCGACCCAGTAGAGCCGCTGCTCGCCAGCCGACCAGTAAGGGCCCTCGGCGAGATGGGCGCCCCAGGGCAGGACGCACTGGATGTCCGGATCGACCGGCCGGGCCGAGCGCGGCGCCGGGGAAATGTTCATCTGCGTCGCGCCGACATTGCCGGAGATCTGCCTGGCAGCCGCCATCAGGTCGCGGCCGGTGGTGTGCAGCCGCTCTCGTGTCAGGCGCGAGGACGGGCCGAACACGCCGATCGCGGCGACAGCCCTGCCGGTATGGTCGAAGATCGGCGCTGCGACCGAGGCGACGCCGGCGACATGCTCCTCCTGCGAGACGGCGTAGCCGCGCGCTCGGGTCAGAGCGAGGTCGGCGGCGAGCGCCTCCTCCTCGGTGATCGTCGTCTCGGTGAAGCGCTCGAGCTTCAGCCGGTCGACGAGGGCGCGCTGCTCGTGCGGCTGGACGAAGGCGAGCAGGGCCTTGCCGCCGGCCGTGCAATGGAGCGGCGCGCGCCGGCCGATCTCGATGCGGAAGCCATAAGGGCCGCCGCGGCTGCGCTGGTCGATATAGAGCACCTCGCCATTGTCGATGGCGCAGAGCGCGGCAGTCTCGCGCGTCTCCTCGGCGAGGCGATCGAGTGCCGGCGCGCCGGCGCCGCGCAGGTCGAAGGACTCCCAGACGCGGTGGGCGAGCTCGAACAGACGGTGACCGAGCCGATAGGTATTGTCGCTCTCCTCGTGCCGGATCAGGCGGAAGGTCAGCAACGTGTTGAGCATGCGCGCCAGCGTGCCCTTGGGCAGGCCGGTCGCGGCCTGCAGGTCGCGGAAACGCGGTGGCGCCGATGCCTCGCCGATCACGTCGAGCAGATAAAGGCCCTTGGCGAGGGCGGCTGCGCCGGTCGGGACGTCGCGCTCGTCCGGCGTCAGGACGCGCGCTTCACCCGCGCCTGCGCCGCCTCGCCGATCATGCGCTCGAAGGTCCATTGCGGCTCAAATCCCAGTTCGGTCCGGATCCTGGCGTTCGACGTCTCATAGAAGACGCCGGCACCCGGCAGGTCGATGGTCTTCAACGGTAGCCCCGTCAACTCTGCCATCATTGGCAGCGCGGCGGCGAAGTCGACCGGCTCGGTCGCGCCGAGATTATAGGTCCGCCCGGCGGCGCGCTCGTCGGACAGCGCCAGCAGGATGCCGGCGACCATGTCGCGGGTGTCGGTGATGTGCATGCGGAAGGGCCGGCCGGCCTCGTTGCGCGAGAGCACGAGCGCCTCAGCACCATCATCGATGGCCCGCAGCGCGGCGACGGCAGCCGCATTGCCGAAGCCTTCCTGCTGGCGGATTTTCGGCTGCAGGAAGAAGCGCGGGCCGGAGAAGAAGCTGCCGGGATCGAGCAATTCACTGGCATCCTGCGTGTGGGAAAAGCGCAAGATCGTCGCTGGCACGCCGCTGGTCCGCTCGAAGAAGCGCACGATCTCTTCGCCGAGCAGCTTGCTCAAACCATAGGGCGAGCGCGGCTTCAGCGGGTGGTCCTCGTCGATCGGCTGATAGTCCGGCACGTTCTCCGGATAGACCTCGCCGGAGGAGGCGAAGATCAGCCGCTTCGGCTTGGCCACTGCGGCCTCTTCGAGCAGGATGCGCGTGCCCTCGACATTGGCGGCGAACAGCCTGTCGCGATCGGCCGGCAGCCAGGACATGAAGGCGCCGAGATGCAGGATCGCCTCTGCGCCGCAGACGGCGGCGACCGCGGCGGTGCGGTCATTGAAGGCGCCGGTCACTTCGCGATAGGCCGGATGCGTGATGCCGCTGGCGCGCAGGTCGAAGCCGGTGACGCGATGGCCCGCCTCGAGCAGTTGCCGCGCGACGCGCGAGCCGACGCGCCCGGCACTGCCGGTGACCAGGATCGTACTCATCGGATCGCCTCGCCGCTGGCGGCATCGAAGACGTGCAGTCGCGCCGGATCGAAGGAGAGCGTCAGCGTCTCCTCGGGCGGCCTTGGCTCCGGATTGATCAGCCGTGCGATCAGCGAGGTCCGCCGCGTCTCGTCATCGCCGCCGGCACTCGCCTCGCGGCGATGCTCCTCAGGCAAATCGACATAGACATATTGCTCGCTGCCCAGGCTCTCGATCAGCCGCGGCGCCACAGTGAAGGAGACCTGTCCGGGCCCGGCGGCGATGTGCTCGGGCCGCAGGCCGACAACGATATCCTTGCCGGCGAGCGCTCCACCATTCGCGACGGGCAGCGTCACATCGTGGCCAAACAGCTTCGCCGTCGCGCCTCCGCCTTTGGCTTCGGCCTTCGCCTTCAAAAAATTCATGCCGGGCGAGCCGATGAAGCCGGCGACGAAGAGGTTGGCCGGCTCGCGAAACATCACGTCGGGCGCGGCGATCTGCTGGATCACGCCATCCTTCATGATGACGATGCGGTCGGCCATCGTCATCGCCTCGGTCTGGTCGTGGGTGACGTAGATCGTGGTGACGCGCAGCCGCTTGTGCAGGGCGCTGATCTCGGCGCGGGTATGGACGCGCAATTTGGCGTCGAGATTGGAAAGCGGCTCGTCCATCAGGAAGGCCTGCGGCTCGCGCACAATCGCCCGGCCGAGTGCGACGCGCTGGCGCTGGCCGCCGGAGAGGGCGCGTGGCCGGCGCTCGAGCAGATGGTCGATTCCGAGGATCTTTGCGGCCTCATTGACCCGCCGGTCGATCTCGCCGGCATCGGTGCCGCGCATCTTCAGGCCGAAGCCCATGTTCCTGGCGACCGTCAGATGCGGGTAGAGCGCGTAGTTCTGGAAGACCATCGCGATGTCGCGATCCCCCGGAGCGAGGTCGGTGACGTCTCGATCGCCAATGCTGATCTTGCCGGAGGAGGCTTCCTCCAGCCCGGCGAGGATCTTCAGCATGGTCGACTTGCCGCAGCCCGACGGGCCGACGAGGACGACGAACTCGCCATCGGCGATGTCGAGCGAGAACGCCTTGAGGACGGCGAGCCCGCCATAGGATTTGGTGACGCTGTCGATACGGATTCCAGCCATGCGGGTTCTCTTACTTCTCGGCCCCGGCCGTCAGGCCGCCGACGAGATAGCGTTCGAGGAAGAGGTAGATCGCGAGGATTGGCAAGGCGACGAGGATGGAGGCGGCGGAGATGTCGCTCCAGTTCGAGATGTACTCGCCCTTCATCGTGGTGATGCCGAGATTGGCGGTCCAGTTGCCCTGGGCGTTGGTCAGGAAGGTGCGGGCATAGGCATAGTCCGACCAGGACAGGACAAAGCCGTAGAGCGCTGTCGCCGCCAGGCCGGGCGCCGAGACCGGCAGGATCACCCGGACCAGCGCGCCGAGCGGCGAGCAGCCATCGACCATCGCCGCCTGTTCGAGCTCGCGCGGGATCGTGTCGAAATAGCCCTTCAGCATCCAGGTGGTGAACGGGATGATCAGCGTGGCGTGTGCCAGGATGATCGACCACAGGCTGCCGATCAGCTCGAGATTGCGGAAGATGCCGAAGAGCGGGATCACCAAGAGCGTCGCCGGCAGCATCTTCGCGGTCAGGATGAACAGCCCGAGCGACTGGCCGCCACGCACCCGGAAGCGCGACAGGCTGTAGCCGGCGAGCACCGAGACGATCATGGAAATGGTAACGGCCCCGATCGCCGCCAATGCCGAATTGCCGAGCCAGAGCAGGATCGGCCGCTCGGCCATGATCTGCCCGAACACCCCCCAGCGCGGCTCGGCTGGCCAGAAGCTCGGCGGCAATTGCCGAAGCTGGCTCGGCTCGGAGAGCGCGGTGACGACGAGCCAGTAGATCGGGAAGACCAGGATGGCGCAGGTCAGGACGACGCCGGCATAGAGCAGGGCGTGCTGCGTGGTTTTACGTCTCATCGCCGCCTCCTCAGATATTGTCCGGTGCGCGGGCGATCATCAGCCGGCTCGCGATCACACAGACGATCAGGGTGATCACGCCGATGGCCGAGGCGTAGCCCATCTTGAAGAAGCCGAAGGCCTGCTCGTAGGTCATGATCGAGAGCGACTGCGTCGCCTTCAACGGCCCGCCGCCGGTCAAAACGTAGATGATCGAGAAGTCGCGGAAGACCCAGAGCATCACCAGGACGAGCGTGACGCCGATCACCGGCATCAGCGAGGGGATGGTGATGTGGACCAGCCTTTGCCAGGCGCGGGCGCCGTCGACCTTGGCGGCGTTGTAGAAATCCTCGGGGATCGACTGCAACCCGGCCAGCATCATGATCGAGACGAACGGGTAGCCCTTCCAGACCATCACCGTGCAGACCACGGCGAAGGCGGCGTCCGGCGAGGAGAACCAGTTGATCGTCTGGTCGACCAGGCCGAGCTTGATGAAGAGCCAGTTCATCAGGCCGAAGGAGGAATCGAACAGCCAGGCGAAGATCACGACCGCGATGACTTCCGGGATCGCCCAGGGCAGCGCGACGAGCAGGCGCGCGAGCGCCTGGCCCTTGAAGCGGTTGTTGACCAGCAGCGCGGTGCCGAGCCCGAGCAGGAAGCAGAAGAACGAGACGATGGTGACGAGCTTGAAGGTCACCCAACAGGCGTTCCAGAAGTCCTCGGAGGCGAAAAGCCGCTCGTAATTGGCAGTGGTGAAGGGTCGGCGCGGCTGGTCGAGCCGGGCGATGTTGACGTTCTGGAAGGAGAGATCGACCGAGACGAACAGCGGATAGACGATGATCAGCGCGATCAGCAGCACCGCCGGCGCCAGCAGGAGATAGCCGAGCCAGTGCCGCCGGCTCGGTCGCGCGAGGTCGAGGAAGGCTGATCGGGGCATGGTCGGGCTTCCAGTTTAGGCGCGCGGTCCGCGACAGACCCCCTCTCCCCTTGCGGGAGAGGGCTGGGGTGAGGGGTCGCTCGACCATTCCGGTTGGCGATAGCTGCGCTAGCCGGCAGCCGCATCGCGACCCCTCATCCGTCTCGGCTTCGCCGAGCCACCTTCTCCCGCAAGGGGAGAAGGGAGAGAGCTACTGCTTCTGCAGCGCCTCGGCCTTGGCCTGCATCGTCGCCGCGACCGCCTTCGGGTCGAGGTCCTGGATGATCATCCGCTGCGATTCCTCCATGACCATCTTGGCGAACTCGTTGAACTGCAGCTCCAGCCCCTTCGGAATCCGGTCGACCTTGGCGTCGGCGGCGGCCTTGGTCGCCTGCATCAGCAGGTCGAAATGCGGCGTGTCCTTGCTCGCCGCAGAGGTGTCGGCGCGTGGGCTAGGCGGCGGCGAGGCGCCCAGCGTCGCATAGCTCGACTGGAACTTGTCCGAGGTCGCGATCGCGATGAAGTCCCAGACCAGCTTCTTGTTCTCCTTGGGCGCATCGGCGGCGATGCCGAGCACGTTGGAGGAGCCGCCGACCGGAGGCTTGAACGGCACCATGCCGAGCTTGATCTGGTCCTTGGCCTTGCCCTTCTGGATGATCGGGTAGAGCCAGGGCCCGTCCATCTTCAGCGCGATCTTGCCGTCGGCGAACATCTGGCGGACCTCGCCGGCCGCCAGGTCGCGCGGGGTCAGGCTGGTCTTGACGATGGTCTTCCAGCGCGACAGGCCCTCGATCATCTCGGGCGTGTTGATCGTCACCTTGCCGGCATCATTGGTCCAGCGCCCGCCGGCATCGAGCGTGTAGTTCATCATCTCGCTCATATACTGGCCGCCGCCGCCCTTGGTCTCGTGGCCGGTGCCGAACTGGTCGACGATGCCGTCGCCGTTGACGTCCTTGGTCAGCTTCTGCGCCGCGGCGAGGAACTCGGCATAGGTCTTCGGGACCGCGAGACCTTCCTTCTTCAGGAGGTCCTCGTTGTAGGCGAAGATGTAGCCGAAATAGAGCATCATCGTGCAGACGGTCTGCTTGTTCCAGCTGCAGGTGTCCTGCCCGGCCCAGCCCTTGAGGTCGAGTTTCGAATCCTTGATGTAAGGATCGAGCGGCTCCAGCCAGCCATTATCAGCGAACTTCTGGAATTCGAACGAGGCGAGGTGGACGATATCGGGCGGCTTGCCGCCGGCGAACAGCGTCGTCATCGTGTCGGCATAGGCGCCGCGCTCGACCTTGGTCCATTCGATCTTGACGCCGGGATGCGTCGCCTCGAACTCCTTGATCACCGAGCCCCACCAGTCGCCGACGCCGCGCTCGTCCTTCTGCCACGAGACGAATTTCAGCACCTTGCCCTGCGCCATTGCGGCGCCGGGGAGAAAGCCGGCGGCGAGCGCGAGCGCAGCCGCGGATAATGCAAGCCTTGTCCTCGTCATGGTCTCCTCCTCCCTTGGTTGTTGTCGCTACAGCCGCTTCAGCAGCTTGAGCGCTTCTTTCGATGGCTCGACCCCGAGGCCGGGCCCGCTCGGCAAACGGTAGAAGCCGTCGCTGCAATCCATGTCGCCAAGGAGCAGCCGCCGGTTCGGCTCGAAGATCGAATGCTGGAACTCGTGGCATTCGACCGCGGCGAGCGCCGAGGACGCATGCAGGCTCGCCGCCAGGAACAGGCCGATGCCGATCGTGGCGTGTGGGATGACCCGTAGGTGATGTGCCTGCGCATAAAGCCCGATACGCATGAACTCGGTCACGCCCTTATGGCCCATCTCCGGCTGCACGATCGCGCAGGCCCGGCGCGCGACGCGCGGCACGAGGTCATAGACCGTGCGCCATTCCTCGCCGGCTGCGACAGGCGTCGAGACTTTCGCGGCGACATGAGCAAGGCCGTCGAGATCCTCCGGCTTCACCGGCGCCTCGGCGAACCAGAGATCAAAGGGCTCCATAGCTCGGATCGCCGCGACGGCCTCTTCGCCAGTATGGACCCAGTGCATGTCGCAGGCGATGCGCGCCTGCGGACCGAGCCGCTCGCGTAGCGTCCTGATTTCCGCGACATTGCCGTCATCGGCGACCGGCGCGGCGAATTTGAAGCTGTCGAAGCCCTTCGCCTGCCATTCCGCTGCGAATTCGGCCCGCTCCGTCCGCGTCGGCTTCGGTAGGCCAGAAATGTAAGCCGGCAAATGTTCATGCTTCTGCCCGCCGAGCAGCTTGACCAGCGGCAGGCCGGAGAGCTTGCCGCAGAGGTCCCAGAGCGCGATGTCGATCGCGGCGAGTGCGTCAAGATAGAAGCCGCCGGTGTAGCCGCGCACCCGCATCAGGTCATAGAGATCGTCATGGATGACGCTGACGTCGCGCGGGTCGCGCCCGACGACGAAGGGGCCGAGCAGGTCGTCGATGATCGCCATCGCGGCGCCGGGCGCGACGATGCCATAGGTCTCGCCCCAGCCGACCGCGCCATCAGCCGTCTCGATCCTGACCACCACGGTGCGGTCGACCGTCGGATAGACCGTGCGGTTGCCCTTGCGGACGATGTAGCCGTGATCGTTGATGCGCTCGCCTTCGCGCAGCGCGCCGAGATAGGGCGTCTCGCGCGGGATGGTGATCGAGAAGACCTCGACACGGGCGACGCGCTCAGCCATCACGCGCCTCCGGCGAGGGCAGGCTGGCGGGCTTCGGCCGTCATCAGGTCGGCACAGAGGTCAAGCCAAGCGTCGATCTCGGCGACATCCTGGGCGTCCATCGGCGGCACCTTTGCGCGCACGACCTGGTTGGTCAGCACGCCGCGCCGCGTCAGCACGTGCTTGGTGAAGGCCATGCGGAAATTGAACTGGATCACCAGCAGCGGCAGCGTGCGCATATAGAGATCGCGCGCGCGGGCGATATCGCCACCGCGATAGGCGCGGTCCATGGCGACATGGATATCGGCGAGTTCGACCGCCGGCATCGCACCGCAGGCGCCGCGATTGTATTCGTCGATCAGATAGCGCGCCCCGCCGCCGCCGATCACGCCCTTCAGATGCGCCGGCTTTCCGGCCGCGATCGCCGAGATGGCAAGACCCGACGGCAGCGTTTCTTCTTTGACATAGGTGATCGCCGGATTGTCGCGGACAATCTGGAGGATCGCTTCGGGCTTGAGGTCGGAGCCGCGCGGCGCCGGTGCGTTCTGCAGCACGATCTCGATGCCGGGCACGGCGGCGGCGATCTCGCGATAGAAGGCCGAGACCGCGTCCGTCGTGGTGCCGACGCTCTTCGGCGCCTGGATCATCACATGGCCGATGCCGTTGGCGAGGGCCTCGTGGCAATGCGAGATCGCCTCGAGCGCAGTCGGCGCGCTCGCCCCGGCAACGATCGGCACCCGCCCGGCGATACGATTGACCACGACCTTGAGCAGCGCTGTCCGCTCCGCTGCCGAAAGCTCGTCGACCTCGCTGGCGAAACCCGGGAACACCACGCCGTCGACGCCGCAGGCGAGCGCGAAGTCGACGATCCCCGCCATTGCGTCGGGATCGATCGCCCCTGCCGCCGTGAACGGCGTCGGTAGCACCGGCAGCATGCCCTGCAGCACTGCGTTCCTCCTGTCGATCCATATTATGGATCATTTGTTTTCTAATATGGACCGTACTTGTCGATGCCGGAATCGTCAAGCGCGCATGAAAAAGCCGCCGGGCAGATGCCCGGCGGCTTTGGTGGTTCAGCAGCAGTTGGTCGTGGTTAGTGCTTGTGAGCCTCGGCCGGGGCGCGGGCGCCGACCGACTGCACGGAGAACTCGACCGGAACCGGACCGGCCTTCTCGAAGGTCAGCGTGCCCTTGACCTTTTCGCCTTCCTTGAGCTGGCGCTTCAGATCCATGAACATGATGTGGTAGCCGCCGGGCTTGAGCTCGAGCTTGGCGCCGGGCTTGAGCTCGACGCCCTCGGGCAGGCCGCGCATGGTCATCACGCCGTTGTTGACCGCCATCTCGTGGATCTCGACCTTGCCGGCGATCTCGCTGCTGCCGCCGAGCAGGCGGTCGGGCGTGGCGCCGGTATTGGTGACCGCGACATAGCCGCCGGCGACCTTGGCGCCGGCCGGCGTTGCGCGGGTCCAGGGCTGTTCGATCTTGAGCGGGCCGGCCGTGTAGTCCTGCGCGAGGGCCACGCTACAGCTCAGGGCGAGGGCGGCAGCGGTGAGGGCGAGGCGAAACGTGATCATGTCGAGGCTCCTTGCGTAATCAAAGGGAGAGGCGGGTCTTGGCGAGTTCGGCATTGCGGCGGGCAGCGTCGATCAGGGGCTTGCGCCGCGAGAGCACGTCGCCGGTGAGCTTGGCGCCGGCACGCTCGGGCGAGCCGGCGTCGAAAGGCGGCTGCGGATCATATTCCAGCACGAGCTGGATCAGGCGCGCCGTCTCCTCGTCGCGCAGCTTGGCGGCGACCGTCAGGCCGAAATCGATCCCGGCGGTGACGCCGCCGCCGGTGATGCGGTTGCGGTCAGTGACGACGCGGCTGTGCTCGACGCTCGCGCCCATCAATGCCAAGAGGTCGCGGATGTACCAGTGGCCGGTGGCGCGATAGCCCTTGAGCAGCCCGGCCGCGCCGAGCAGCAGCGAGCCTGTGCAGACCGCGGTGACATAGCGAGCCCGGGCGCCGCGATCGGCGAGGAAGGCGAGTGTTTCAGCATCCTCCATCAGGGCGACGCTACCTTTCAGCCCGCCGGGGATGAACAGGACATCGAGCTCTGCCGGGCAGTCGGCATAGCTGGTGCTCGGCGTAACCGGCAGCCCGAGATCGTTCGGGACCGGTTGCCGATCCTTCCAGACGAGGTGCAGCTCTGCCCGCAGCAGCGAGAACACGGTCAGCGGGCCGATCAGATCGAGCATCACCATGTCGGGATGCACCAGCATCGCGATCCGAGGAGCGCTCGTTCCCGCAGGCTGGGCCAACGTGGTTTGCGGAAGCCCGGCGAGCAGTCCGGATAGCGCGCCGGTCGCCGCCAATCCCGTCCAGTCGCGCCTTGTGATCTCGCTCGTCATGGCCTGATCTCCACGGTCTCCCTGAGGCGGATCATCTCGAAATCCGAGACCAGGATCTCGAGCTCGATAGTCCAGCGTCCGGCGACGGGAAGCGTCAGGTCGCTGACCTGCCAGTCGCTGTCCGGCTGTCGGATGGCCTGCCGTTCGATCGGCTCGATGCCGGCGGCGGGATTGGCAAGCGACAGGCGAAGTTCCTTGGCATTGAGCGGGCCGAACTCGCCATTCAGCAGCGAGATGGAGATCGTCACGGGGCCGACCCGGCCCGGCGTCACGCTGACATCGGCCATCGCCTTCTCGGTGTGGATATGGACGCTCGCCGGCTGCGCTGCGGCCGCGGTGAGCGCGCGCGGCGGCGGCGTGAAACGCCAGAGCGCAGCCGTCCCGAGAATGGCGAGCACCACGACAATCTCGGTGGCAACAACCCGGCGCAGCTGCCTCGATCCGGCAATCTGTCCCGATGCGGCCTTTGCCGTCAGCCGGTAGCGGTTGAAGCTTGCGAGCCCGAACAGGATCGCGACGAGCCCGAGCTTGGTGAGGAGGACATTGCCATAGGCGGTTTCGAGCAGCGCCTGCGGCCGCTCGACCTGCACGATGGCGAGGATTGTGCCGCTGAGCAGGAGCGCAATCAGCAGATACGGGATGCGTGCGGAGAACCGTGTCAGCGCAACCGCTCCCGCAGGCTCGCGCAGCGCCAAGGCGAGGGGCATCAGCGCGCCGGCCCAGCCAGCCAGGGCGACCGCATGCAGGAAGACGGCCGGGCGCATCAGCAATTGCGGCGCGGCTGCGCTGGCATGGCCGCTCGCGGCGAGAGCGAGGCCGAGGCCGAGCCAGCCGGCGAATGCCAGCATGCGGCCGATCGTACCGGGCGCGACCAAAGCCGAGAGTGCTGCGAGCAGGGCGAAGGCTGCGACCAGAGCGGTGCGGCTAAAGCTGCTCGCGACCGCCGCTTGCCAGGCGGCCGCTTGCAAGGCGCCGGAGGGCGGAAGCGCCAGCGCGTCGAGCCCCTGCGCCGCGAGCGCAACCGGTAGGGACAGAAGCCCGAGCGCGAGAAAACCTGCGATCGGCTGTCGCGCGGCGGCGGGCAAAGGCGCGACCCAGACGATGAAGGCGGTGCCGCCAATGCCGAAGGCGAGGCTGAGATAGAGCCCGAGCTTGCCGAGCCAGAGCATGAAACGCACGGCCGGTTCGCTTTGCGTCGTCACCGCTGGTGCCGCACTGGGCGCACCGATCGAGAACAGCACCGAGCCGCCGACCGGATGGCCGTCCTCCGAGATGACGCGCCAGCTCAGTACATGCGTGCCGTGGCCGAGATCGGCGGGTGGCTCGATCGAAAGCGTTCGGTCCGAGAGCGTGAAGCGCGTGAGCGGACGGGCGGTTCCGTCGGGGGCTATCAGTTTCAGCACCAGCGGCGAGACCGGCTCACTGAAGCTCAGGCTGAATTCGGCTGGCGCGGCAGCGATTACCGCGCCGTCGGCCGGGACGGTCTTGGTCAGCGCGGCATGCGCCAGCGCCTGCCCCGCCGTTGTGAGCAAGGCGATGGCGAGGCCGAGCAGGATGAGGACGAGGCGGAGCTGTCGGGTCATGGCGGTAAGGCGGCCGGGCGCGAATACCCGGCCGCGCTCGCTCACTTCTTCGGCAGGAGCTTCAGGCCGGGCGCCGGGAATTTATAATCATCCGACGACTTGCCGGCCGCCGGAATCTCGATCCAGCGCTCGACCGAGCCGCCCTCGCATTCCTGCACGACCGGGACGTAGAGCGTGGTCTCCGGCTTGAGGTCGGCGGTGAGGTAGCCGCGCAGGACGAACTCGTCATAGTGCTCATCGAGCAGCTTGCCGCCGCTCCAGCTGACTTCGGTGACGCCCTCGGCCGTCGGCGTGCCGTAATAGTCGTAAGGCTTCTCGTACTTGCCCTTGGTCGTCTCCAGCGTCCAGCCGGGCTTGGGCATCGGCTTGACCGCGATCACGCCTTCCGGGATGCGGACGCGGACCTTGGTCGTGGCTGCGCCCTTGCAGCCATGCGGCACGCGCAGCACGGCCTTGTAGGTCGAGCCGACCGGGGCCTGCTGGGTCTCGAGCGTGACATGGGCGAGGGCCGGGCCGGCGGCGAAAGCCGCGACGAGGGCGGCGAGCGAAAGCGATTTCATCGTCAGGATTTCCTGCGGAATGGGCGCCAGCACGGCCGGCGCAGCCGCTCTGGGCGGCTGGGGTTCGGGAAGCGCGCGCGATCCGGCAGGTTGCCGTTGCGAGCGAATGGGATGGGGAAGGCCGCTAGCAGCCGTCAGGGTGATGCCGGACCCGGCGCATCGCGCGGGGGTGCACTCAGCTCAAAGATCGGTTGGCGGCGCGCGTGGATTGGCCGGGGAACGTCGGGCGACGAAGCCGGATGGCAGGTCGAGCCGCTGCTGGAAGGCGACGAGATCGGCCGGGCGATGGACGACCGGCAGGAACGAGGCCGGAGCGGCGGGCGCGCCCGCGCCGGAGAAGGCGCAGCCGAGCATGCAGCAGGTCATCAGCTCGTGCGTCGCCGCAGCGCCATCGCTCTGGCTCATCGGCTGATCGCCGCCGGCGCAGAGCGTCATCGCCAGCGACCGGTCTAGGCTGAAGCTCGCCGCATTGGCGCCGGAGGCAAGGCCGGCGAAGATCGCCTGGAGCACGACGAGATAGGCCGCGGCCAGCGCGACCCAGCGTCTCGTCCCTGCTTTGCGGCGTCCTGCGGACAAAATCAGCCCTCCTGCGACTTCGATAGCATGGCTGCCGGCAGGGTCAATTTACGTCAGTGTCTCAGTGGCCGTGGTGCTCGCAATGGCTGTGATCGGCCAGCGCCTCGATCACGGCGCAGTCGCTGGCGGCGACCCCACCCGAGCAAACCGTTGCGATCCGGGCAAGTTCGGCTTCGAGCGAGCGCAAACGCGCGATCTTGTCGCGGACTTCATCGAGATGCTCGGCCGCGATCGCATGCGCTTCGTCGCAGGCCATGCCGGGTGTGTCCGAAAGCCGCAGCAAGGTACGGATGCTCTCGACGGCGAAGCCGAGATCGCGCGCATGCTTGATGAAGGCGAGCCGTTCGACATGGGCGCGGCCATAGCGGCGCTGGTTGCCCTCGGAGCGCTCCGGCTCCGGCAGCAGGCCGACCTGCTCATAATAGCGGATGGTCTCGACCTTGACCCCGGTCCGCTCGGCCAGCGTCCCGATCGGCACCACGCGCTCAAGGGTTTTCGCCGGCCGCATGATTTTTCCTCTTGAAGCTGTAGTGGCTACAGGTTGTAGGTAGGTGGTCCCGCAACGCTGTCAAGCGGAGACGAGAGCATGGCCACCGCCGCCAAAACCGAAATGGAAACGCTGTCCTGGAAGGTCGGCGGCATGGATTGCGCCAGCTGCGCCGCCAAGATTCGCGGCGCTGTCGAACGACTGCCCGGTGTCTCCGACGTGCGTCTCTCGGTGATGTCCGAGACACTGACGCTCGCCCTCGACGAGAGCAGGACCGGCCGAGACGCCATCGAGAAGCGCGTCGCCAGCCTCGGCTACAAGACGACGCCGGCGAGTGCGCCGCGCGCGGCGGCTCCAGAGCCGAGCGCGGCTTGTGGCTGCGGCCATGATCACGGCCCGGCGGACAAGGCGCGTGATCATGTGCACGAGCACGGCGATGATCATGCTCACGACCATGCGAGCTGCGGCGGGCATGACCATGACCACAAGCACGATCATGACCACGCGCGCGGCAAGACCGGCAAGGATGCCGACCACGGCCACGGCCTGCCCGGCCATGTCCATGAGCCGACGCCGGACGGCGTCTCCTGGTACCAGACCGGCAAGGGCAGGCTCGTCCTCCTGACCGGCGCGCTGCTCGCCGGCGCCTGGCTCGCCAAATTCACGATCTCCGAGACCGCCGCCTACTGGGCCTTCGTCGCCGCCTGCGTGATCGGCGTCGTGCCGGTGGCGCGGCGCGCTTTCGCCGCGGCCTCTGTCGGCCAGCCCTTCACTATCGAGATGCTGATGACGATCGCCGCGACCGGCGCGCTCGTCATCGGCGCGGCCGAGGAGGCGGCGCTGGTCGTCTTCCTCTTCGCGGTCGGCGAGGTGCTGGAAGGTGTCGCCGCCGACCGCGCGCGCGCTTCGATCCGGGCGCTGGGCGATCTCGTGCCCAAGACGGCCCTCGTCGAGGAGAATGGCGAGACCCGCCAGGTCGACGCCGCCGCGCTCGTGGTCGGTCAGGTCGTGCTGGTCCGCCCCGGCGACCGCATCCCGGCTGATGGTGCGATCAGCGACGGCATCTCCGGTATCGACGAGAGCCCGGTCACCGGCGAATCCGTGCCGAAGACCAAGGGCGTCGGCGAGAGCGTCTACGCCGGCTCGGTCAATCGCGAGGCCGCTTTGCGCGTGCGCGTCGAGAAGGCGGCACAGGACAACACCATCGCCCGCATCATCCGCCTGGTCGAGGAAGCCCAGGAAGCGCGCGCGCCGACCGAGCGCTTCATCGACCGTTTCTCACGCATCTACATGCCGGCGATCGTCGGCCTCGCCATCCTGGTCGCGCTGGTGCCGCCATTGGCTTTCGGTGGTGAGTGGTCGGTCTGGATCTACCGGGCGCTGGCGCTGCTGCTGATTGGCTGCCCCTGCGCGCTGGTCATTTCGGTGCCGGCGTCGATCGCGGCCGCGCTCTCGACAGGCGCACGCCAGGGCCTGCTGCTCAAGGGCGGCGTGGTGATCGAGGCTGCGGCGCGTACCGGCGTCGTCGCCTTCGACAAGACCGGCACGCTGACCGCAGGCGAGCCGCGTGTCACCGAAATCGTCGCGCTCGGTCGCGACGCGAGCAAGGTCGTCGAGTTGGCCGCCGCAGTCGAGACCGGCTCCAGCCATCCGCTGGCCCTCGCGATCATCGCCCGCGCCAAGGCGGACGGCGTCCCGGTGCGGCCGGCGGCCAATGCTGCGGCGCTTGCCGGCAAGGGCGTCACGGGCGAGCTCGATGGCGTCGCCATCTTCGTCGGCGCACCGCGCCATGCGAAGGATCGCGCCAGCTTCGACTCGAGTGCACTGGAAGCGGTCGAGCGGCTCGAAACCGCCGGCAAGACCGTCGCGGCCGTCATCGCCGATGGCGCGCTCGCTGGCTTGATCGCGTTGCGTGATGAGCCGCGCGAGGACGCCGCCGCTGCCATCGCCGAGCTCAAGGCGCTCGGCATCCGCTCGGTGATGCTGACCGGCGACAATGCCCGCACCGGCGCTGCCATCGCCGGCTCGCTCGGCCTGGAGCACAAGGCCGAATTGATGCCGGACGACAAGGTCGCTGCCATCAAGGAGTTGTCGCGGGAGGCGCCGGTGATGATGGTCGGCGACGGCATCAACGATGCCCCGGCGCTGGCCGCCGCCAATATCGGCGTTGCCATGGGCTCGGGAACGGATGTCGCGCTCGAGACCGCCGATGGCGCGGTGCTGAAGAGCCGGGTGCGCGACATCGCCGCGATGATCCGGCTGGCGCGGGCGGCGATGGGCAATATCCGCGCCAATATCGTGATCGCGCTCGGCCTGAAGGCGGTGTTCCTGGTGACCAGCGTGCTGGGCTACACCGGGCTCTGGGTCGCGATTCTCGCCGATACGGGCGCGACCGTGCTGGTGACCGCGAACGCGCTGCGTCTGCTGCGCTTCGACGCCGGCAAGGTCGGCTGAGGAGGCCATCGATGTCCGGCATGGAGATCGCGAGCTATCTGATGGCCGTCGTTTACGTCATCAGCTTCCTCGCCATGTCGGCGATACTGGCGAAGGAAGCCGGCCGCTCGGTCTGGCTCTTCGGCAAGGGCAAGGAGAAGCAGACCTTGCCCGCGTCGCTCTTCCGCCTCGCCTTTGTCGGCGCCGCGCTCTGGCCGCTCTGGCTCGCCGCCTTCGGCAATCCGCTGAAGGGCGATCCGCTGATGGTGGCGCTGGACGGACCCTGGTTCGATGTCCTCGGCCATCTGCTCGTCGTCATCGGCGCCTGCGTTGCGCTGCTGTCGCAGCGCTATATGGGCACCTCCTGGCGCATCGGCGCCGCCGAGGGCGAGCAGGGCGCGATCGTCGACGGTGGCCCCTTCGCGATCTCGCGCAACCCGGTCTTCGTCGGTCAGGCCCTGCTCTTCATCGGGCTGTTCATCGTCCTACCGAGCCTCGTCCAGGTCGCGCTGACACTGGCGCTGCTGCTTGCGATCAGGCTGCAGGTCGCGATCGAGGAGCGCGTGCTCGCCGCTTCGCTCGGCGAGCCCTATCTCGCTTACAAGGCCCGCGTCCGGCGCTGGCTCGGCGTCAGCGGCGGCGCAGTGGGAGAGGTGGCATGAGCTGGTCGCGCAGGCTTGCTTCCGCAACTGCGGTTGCGCTCGCCGCTTTCGGGCTCGATCAAGCCAGCAAATGGCTGATGCTGGAGATCGTGCTGAACCCGCCCGAGCCTATCACGCTAACGCCCTTCCTCAATCTGCGCCTCGGCTTCAACACCGGGGTCAGTTTCGGCCTGTTCCGCGACACGCTGGAAGCCTGGCCTGGCCTGCTCGGGCTGTTCAAGTTCGCAGCCGGCTTCGGCCTGTTGGCCTGGGCGACGTTTGCCGGGCATCGCTTGGAGCGTATCGGCCTTGCGCTGATGGCGGGCGGGGCCTTCGGCAACGCGATCGACCGCTGGCGTCAGGGCGCGGTCACCGATTTCCTCGACCTGCACTGGGGCGACTGGCACTGGCCGACCTTCAACGGCGCCGACATAGCGTTGACCTTCGGCGTGGCGCTGACGCTGCTGGCCGCCCTGCCGATGGTGAACCGGACGCCGGATCGAGCCGCCACATGAACGGAGCATCTTGATGGGAGCCGGGCATTCACATGGCGGCAGCGCCGGCACGGCCGCCGGCCGGCACAAGTCGCGGCTTGCCGCCGCCTTCGGCCTGACCTTCGCCTTCATGCTCGCCGAGGTGGTCGGCGGTTTGTGGACCGGCAGTCTCGCGCTGCTGGCGGATGCGGCGCATATGCTGACCGATGCCGGCGGGCTCGCTCTGGCGCTGGTCGCGATCCGCTTCGCAGAGAAGCCGGCGACGCCGCAGCGAACCTATGGCTATGTCCGGATGGAGATCCTGTCGGCGCTCGCCAACGCCGTCGTCCTGCTGCTGCTCACCATCTACATCCTCTACGAGGCCTATGAGCGCTTCCGGAATCCGCCGCCGATCCTCGGCGGGCCGATGCTCGCCGTCGCGGTCGTCGGGCTGATCGTCAACCTGATCAGTATGAGGCTGCTCGCCGGTGGCTCGTCCGAGAGCCTCAACGTCAAGGGCGCCTATTTCGAGGTGCTCAGCGACATGCTCGGCTCGCTCGGCGTCATCATCGCGGCCGTGATCGTGATGGCGACGGGCTGGACGCTCGCCGATCCGATCGTCGGCGCCGGCATCGGCCTGTTCATCGTGCCGCGGACCTGGATCCTGCTGAAGCAGGCCGTCCACATCCTGATGGAAGGCACTCCGCCGGAGGTCGATATGGCTCTGCTGGAGAAATCGCTGCTGGCGCTGCCGGGTGTCGCGGCTGTCCACGATTTGCATGTCTGGACGCTGACATCTGGTCTCGACGCGATGAGCGCCCATATCGTGGTCGCCGATATGGCTGAAACCAGGCCGACCCTCGTCGCCGCCAATCGGCTGTTGGCCGAGGAATTCGGGCTCAAGCACACGACGATCCAGATCGAGGATCAGGCGATCCGGCAGGCGGATGGTCACGAGCAACGTCTTTAAAATCTCGTGCGCGCGCCCGCGAAAAGAACAAGAGGCTGAACCGTTATGGAATCGATCATCGCCGCCCTGGTCTCGCTCCTGATCCTCGATCCGATCCAGGGCGCCATCACCAGCCAGCTCTCGGCGCTGGGCATCCCGCGCGACAGCGCCGACAAGGTCGCGGCCTGCGCCCGGACCGCGACACCCGCGATCGTGACGCGCGTCGGCGAGAATCCGGGCTGGGCCGTCGTCCAGGTCGTTCGCTTCTGGACGGGCGTGGCGAGCCCGGACGTCGTGCTCGTCGAAATCGCGCCGCAATGCGCCGGCGCGGTCGAGACGGCCAAGCGTGCGATCGGACGCTCGGTCTGACGCCTAAGGCGCTAGGCTGGCAGGCCCCGCCGGAGCCGAATGCGCCTGGGGATCGTTCAAGTGCCGTCGATCCTCGGTCTCGCGCATCCGCACGACGGTGACGGCGTAGAACAGGACCGCGAGCGCGATCAGCGCTACCCCAAGCGCGATGTTTCGCGACTTCACCATGATCGGGTCACCATATCCTTCGCAGCGGGGTCAACGCCCGGCCAGCAGTGGCGCCAGGATCGCGTCGAACTGTTCGAGCGAGAGCGCGCCGACTTCCTTCTTGCCGTTGACGAAGAAGGTCGGTGTCGACTCAACGCCAAAAGCCTTGGCGCGCTCGGAGACCTGCCGGATTCCCTGATAGACGTCCTCGCGCTTCAGGCAGGCCTCGACGCCGTCCTTGCCCATGCCGGCCTGGCGCATCGCCTGGGTCAGCCCGTCGAGCGGCTTGTCGGAATGAGCCCAGCCTTCCTGCGTCCGGTAGAACATGTCGACGACGGGATACCATTTGTCCTCGCCGGCGCAGCGGGCGAGCATGAAGCCGGCCATCGCCAGCGGATCGAGCGGGAATTCGCGGATGATGAAGCGCACCTTGCCGGTGTCGACGTACTTCGCCTTGAACGCGGGCCAAGTGTTCATATGGAAGTTCATGCAGTGATGGCAGGTCAGCGAGGCGTATTTGATCACTGTCACCGGCGCCTCCGCTGCGCCGAAAACCTTCTCCGGCAGCGGGCCGGAGTCGAGCAGGGCGGTCGGCGCCTGGGCGAGCGCGGGCAGGGATAGCGAGCCGGCGAAGCCGAGGGCGAGGGATTGCAAAGCGAGGCGGCGGTCGAACATGGCGTGATTCCCCTTTCGCCGCCGTTCTGCGACCTGAAGCCACCTGAGCTTCAAGTGCCGAGAACGCGGGCAGCCCGAAGCGCCGTTCACGAAAACGTCAATTGAACCTCGACCGGCCTGAGGTTGCAGGGTCGCGCGGGCTTGAAGCCGTTCACCAGTCGTTAGCGCCACTCTCCGATAATTTTAGCCATGTCCGTCCGCTCCCTCTTCCAGCGTTTCCGGCGCTACGCGCTGCTCGGTGCCACTGCCATCGCTTTGTCGTCCTGCGTCGGGATGGAGGGCGACGGCCGAGGCAACCAGCCCTTGCCGGCTGCGCTCGTCTCGCAGATGTCGAGCAAGGGCATGAGCCAGGCCGACCCGATCGTCGTGCGCCTCTACAAGAAGGAGAGCGAGCTCGAGGTCTGGAAGCGCGACCGCTCCGGCCAATATGCCCTGCTCAAGACCTATCCGATGTGCCGCTGGTCGGGCCAGCTCGGCCCGAAGAAGCGCGAGGGCGACCGGCAGGCGCCGGAGGGCTTCTACACGGTGACGCCGGAGCTGATGAACCCGAAATCGGCGTATTATCTGTCCTATAATCTCGGCTATCCGAACGCGCTGGAGAAGGCGCAGGGCTATACCGGCTCGGCCCTGATGATCCACGGCGCCTGCACCTCCGCCGGCTGCTACGCCATGACCGACGATGGTGTCACCGAGCTCTATGGTCTCGCGCGCGAGGCCTTTGCCGGCGGCCAGCGCAGCTTCCAGGTCCAGGCTTTCCCCTTCCGGATGACGCCCGAGAACCTGGCGCGCCATCGCGGCAATCCGAACATCGCTTTCTGGCGCAATCTCAAGGAAGGCTCGGACCATTTCGAGGCGACACGGCAGCCGCCGAAGCTCGCGACCTGTGGCGGCCGTTACATCTTCAATCCGGCAGGCGATGCCTCCGCTTTCGTCCCTGGCGCACCGTGCCCGGCCTATCAGACCGATCCCGAGGTCGAGCCGCTGGTCGCCGCCCGCAGCGCTCGCGACGACGCACGCCTCGCCGAGCTAACCAGCAGCACGCCGGCAATGAGCTATGCACTGATGGATGGCGGCATGCATCAGAGCTTCCGTAAGCTCCTGCGCAATATCGGGCCGGAGCGGATGCAGCCCATGGTCGCCGGCAAGGTCGAGATCAGCGCGCCGCAGGCGGCATTGGCCGATCCCTATGGCGGTGGCGACGATGAGCCGCAGCAGGCATCGGCGACCGGGTCGATCATGTCGCGTTGACGCCAGGCAGGCCGGCGGCCAGACAAGGCGCCATGCCGATCCTCAAAATCATCCGTTACGGCGCCTGGACCGCCGTTGTCCTCGTCGCCTTCGCTGCCGCCGCGATCGCGCTCGGCTGGTGGCGTGTCGATGGACCCGGCCGACCGGGGTCCGGCGCAACCGTGTCGACGCCGCTGGCCGATGTCGGCGGTCCCTTCACATCGACCGACCACACCGGTCGCAAGGTCTCGCAGGCCGACTATCAGGGCAAGCCGACGCTGGTCTTCTTCGGCTTCACCCATTGTCCGGAGGTCTGCCCGACCACGCTGTTCGAGCTCACCACTCTGCTCGGCAAGCTCGGCGCCGATGCCGACCGGCTGAATGTGCTCTTCGTCACCGTCGACCCCGAGCGCGACACGCCGGCGCAGCTGGCGCTCTATCTGCAGTCCTTCGATCCGCGCATCGTTGGGCTCTCCGGCACCCAGGCCGAGGTCGATGCGGCGCTGAAGGCCTACAAGGCCTACGCCAAGCGGCTCCCGACCACGGATGGCTACACCATGGACCACACCGCCTCGGTCTATCTGATGGACGCGGAAGGCCGCTTCCGCAGCCTGATCGACTATCACGAGGAACAGGACTCGGCGCTGGCCAAGGTCAAGCTGCTGCTGAGTCGCTAAGCGCTGTCTTTCCGGGCTCGCTGCTGTGCAGCGCCCCGGAATGACGGTGAGGCTCCGAAGCCAAGATCGCCTCAGCGCCGGTTCAGGATGATCATCTTCTCCTGCGTCATGTCGCGCATGGTGTAGGGGATGCCACCGGTGCCGTAGCCGGATTCCTTGCGGCCGGCGAAAGGCATCCAGTCGGTGCGGAAAGCGGTGGGGTCGTTGACCATCACCGCCGAGGCGTCGAGCCGCTCGGCGACATGCAAGGCGACATCGATGTCCTGCGCGAAGACGCTACCCTGGAAGGCGACGTTGAGCGAATTGGCCCGAGCAATGGCCTCGTCGAGCTTGCTGTAGCGATAGACGCAGACCAGCGGGCCGAAGACCTCGAGCTGCGAGACCTTGGCGTCAACCGCAGGATCGAGCAGCACGGCCGGCTCCAGGGTTGTCTCGGACAGGCGCTTGCCGCCGAGCGCCAGCTTGGCGCCACCCTTCACGGCTTCGTCGATCCAGCTTGAGACCCGGTCGGCCTCCTTGGGCAGGATCAGCGGGCCGACTTCGGTTTCCTTCAGGGCGGGATCGCCGGTGCGCAGCTTGGCGACGCGCGCCACCAGCCGCTCGGTGAAGGTATCGGCGATCTCCTGATGCACGAAGATGCGCTGCGTCGACACGCAGACCTGGCCGGCATGGTAGTAGCCACCCTTGACCAAGGGCTCGATGATCCTGTCGAGATCGGCGCTGCGATCCACGATCGCCGGCGCCGCTCCGCCATGCTCCAGCGCCGAGCGCGCGCCATGCGCCAGCTTGGAATGCAGGTACCAGCCGACCTTGGCCGAGCCGATGAAGCTGAGGAAGGCGACGCGCCGGTCGGTGGCGAGCGCCTCGGCGAGCTCGTTGCTCTCCGGCAGGAAGGTCTGGCACCAGGCCTCCGGCAGGCCGGCCTCGTGCACCAGCGCGACGAAGTCGCGGCAGCACAGAGGCGTCGTGCTTGCCGGCTTGATGATCACCGGGCAGCCGACGGCGATCGCCGGCACGACCTGGTGGACGATCAGGTTGAGCGGGTGGTTGAAGGCCGAGATCGCGGCGACGACGCCGATCGGCTCCTTGGTGGTGAAAGCCCAGCGCCCGGCGGCCGCCGCTGTCAGCCCCATCGGGATCTCACGCCCGGCGAAATTGCGCAGCTCGTCGGCGGCGTTGTGGATGCCGTCGATGGCGCGTGTCGTCTCGATCATCGCATCGGTCAGCGGTTTGCCGCCTTCGCGCGCGATCTGGCGGGCGAAATGGTCGCGCTTGGCCGCCAGCAATTCGGCGAGCCTGCGCAGGATCGCGATCCGCTCGTGCGGCTTCAGCCAGCCGTCGCGATCGCGGAAGACCTTGTCGGCGGCCGCGAGCTTGGCTTCGAGCGCCGCCGCATCGTCGGTGGCGATCTCCTCGATCGGCGCGCGATCATAGGCCTGGACCACTGTCAGCATCTCGGTCTCCTTCGGGGCTTCCGGAGTTGTGCTGTTGCTGCTCGCCGCGCGCCGTCATTCCGGACAAGCTGCGAAGCAGCGCAGCTCCGGAATCCATCGTTGAGCGCAGTTCCCTAAGATGGATTCCGGCGCTCCGCTTCGCTTCGGCCGGAATGACGGCCAAATCTCGGCGGAGCTGATGTTGTTCGCTCAAGCCAGCTCGATATCCGGGGTCTTGTTGCGCAGCTCCTCGACGAGCACGCGGGTGTTCTCCGAATAGTCGATCGGGATCTCGACGAGATGGACGCCGCCACCAGCAAAGGCCGCCTCCAGCGTCGGCACGAGCTCGGCGGCAGAAGCGACGCGCGAGCCCTTGGCGCCATAGGCCTTCGCATAGGCGACGAAATCGGGATTGCCGAAGCTCATGCCGTAATCGGCGAAGCCGTCGACCGCCTGCTTCCAGCGGATCATGCCGTAGGCGTTGTCGTTGAGGATGACGACGACGAGGTTGAGGCCGAGGCGGACGGCGGTCTCCATCTCCTGGCTGTTCATCATGAAGCCGCCATCGCCGCAGACCGCCATCACCCGGCGCTCGGGATAGAGCATCGCCGCCATCATCGCCGAGGGCAGGCCGGCGCCCATCGTCGCCAGCGCATTGTCGAGCAGCAGCGTGTTGGCGACATGGGTGCGGTAGTTCCGCGCGAACCAAATCTTGTACATGCCGTTGTCGAGGCAGACCATGCCGTCCTCCGGCATCACCGCGCGGATGTCGTGGACGATGCGCTGCGGCGTGATCGGGAAACGATCCTCCTCGGAGCGGTCGTTGAGATGGGCGAGGATCTTCTGGCGCAGCTCCAGCATGACAGGATCGGCCTCGAGCCGGCCGCCGAGCCGTTCCGCCAGCGCTGCGACCGTGGCGCCGATATCGCCGATCACTTCTGCGTCGGGATGATAGACCTGCTCGACCGTCGCCGACTGGTAGCCGACATGGATCACCTTCGGTCCGCCGGCGTTCCGCATCAGGAAGGGCGGCTTCTCGATCGTGTCGTGGCCGATCGCGATGATCAGGTCGGCCCGGTCGATCGCCTGATGGACATAGTCGCCCTCGGACAGGGCGGCGGTGCCCATATAGAGGTTCGAGCCGCCAGTGACGGCGCCCTTGCCCATCTGGGTGTTGAAGAACGGCAGCCGGACCTGCCGCACGAAATCGGAGAGCGGCTCGACCAGCCGCGGCCGGTTGCCGGCGGCGCCGATCATCACCAGCGGCCGTTTGGCGGCGAGGATCATCTCGGCGGCCCGGGCGATCGCCTGCGGATTTGCGATCGGCCGCTCCAGTGGATGCACCGGGATCAGCGGTACGTCGGCAACCTCCTCGCCGGCGATGTCCTCCGGCAGTTCGAGATGGACCGGGCCGGGTCGTTCTTCCATGGCGACACGGAAGGCGTCGCGCACCACCGAGGGGATGCTCGCGGCGCTGACGATCTGGCGGGTCATCTTGGTCAGCGGTTTCATCGAGGCGACGACATCGACGATCTGGAAGCGCGCCTGCTTGGCGCTCATGATCGCCTTCTGGCCGGTGATCAGGATCATCGGCATGGCGCCGAGATGGGCATAGGCCGCACCGGTCGAGAAGTTGAGCGCGCCCGGCCCGAGAGTCGCGATGCAGACGCCGGGCCTTCCGGTCAGGCGTCCATGTGTCGCGGCCATGAAGGCGGCGGCCTGCTCGTGCCGGGTCAGGACGAGTTCGATCTTCGAGGTCCGGAGCGACTCGACGACGTCGAGATTCTCCTCGCCGGGAACACCGAAGATGCGGTCGACGCCCTCATTTTCGAGCGCGGCCACCAGGAGATCGGAACCCTTCGTCATCGCCATCGCCTATCCGGAACGCCTCGATGCCCGGAAAGGTAGGCCTCCTGCACGCGAAGGGAAAGCCGACGCATGGCAGGGTTGCAAGAGCCCGCTCCGATCGGCTTGCACCGCAAGCCGATCGGAAAAAGCGGTCTCTCGACTCAAAATGAGAGACGGGTTCACAGATCAGGTTGATTCAACCTGATCGGATCCGGCTCTAGCGCGGCAGGGAGGTCCCGATGCCGGCAGCGCGCGCCTTCTCCAGGACGAGATGCGCGAGCGCGAGATCGGCGAGTGCGAAACCGCGGAAGCAGAAGAGCGAGCGCTTCGTCCCGGCATCGCCGAGCGGCGCTCGCGAGAGGGCGACGAGATCATGGCTGAAGCGGGCGGTCGTCACAGGCTGGCCGTCGACATCATAGGGCGCCTGCGACTGGGCGAGGCTGTCGGTGACCAGAAGGTCGAAAGCCGGTAGCGCCTCCGGCAGCCAGCTGCGGCCGGTGTCGACGGCGGCAGCGAACGCGGCGGGCTTCATCCGCCGCGCATCGAGGAAGGGGCGCAAACTCGGCGCTGCCGGCACCATGGAGATGACGAGATCGCTGCGGGCGAGGAGCGCATCGGCATCGTCGACGATCTCCGTGGCGAGCCCTCGTACTGCAGCAGCATCCGCCAGGCGCTCGGCCGAGCTGCGGCTGCGGCTCAGTAGGAGGGCGCCTGCCAAGCCTGGGTAGAGATCATGGAAGGCGGCGAGATGGGCATGGGCCTGCAGCCCGCAGCCGACGAAGCCGATCGTGTGTGGAGCGGCCGGCGCGAGGAGCGAGGCGGCAGCCGCCGACATCGCCGCGGTCCGCACGAGCGTGATCTCGTCGCCGTCGAGAATGGCGAGCGGAGCGCCCGTGGCATAGTCGCTGACACAGATCAGTGCGCTGACGCTTGGCACCGCGCTGCCTGCTACGGCCGGCGCGGAGGCGACCCATTTCACGGTGGCGATCGCCTGTGCCTCCGATGCCGCCGTCATCGCCTGGAAGGCATGGCCGGGGCCAAGCGACAGCGCGGTCTTGGGCAGGCTCTGATTGCGGCCGGCGGCATGGTCACGAAACGCGCCGAGCACGGCCTCGCGCGCCTCGCTTGGCGTCACCGCGCAGGCACGCACGTCTTCATGCGAGAGATAGAGGAGAGTGTTGCTCATCGACTGAACCGCATCGTGACGGGACACAAAAGGGCTGGGCAGTCCGCGTCCGGGCTGCCGGTGCAGTCCGGTATGAGCACCGGCGAGGGGATGGGCAAGGCCTCGGCTGCTCGCCCTGCCAAGGCGGTTCCGACCTGGGGCGGGGCGGCCGGGACCATGATCTGGCGGTGATCGGGTCAGTTTGCCAAGGGCTCTTTGCCGAGTAAATGCTAAGCTATTGAAATCACGCGGCCTTCAATCGGGAAAGCGCTTTTGTCGAAAAACTTTCATCTGCTGTGTTGACACCCGGAAGAGGTTCCCCCTATAAAGCGGCCATCGAGACGGCGCCGCCGCTGGCGGGGCCGCTCTACTGCGCTTCATGGGAACGATAGG
>JAOYTL010000019.1 GCA_025846845.1 Alloboseaceae bacterium BT-24-1 | reverse complement strand
GCCAATCTCATGCAGCGACGCGACATCGATCGCCTGCTCAAGCCGCCGCCAATACCCCAACGCGACCTAAGACAACTCGCCCTGCAACTCGACCGATCATGAACCGGACAGCCGTGCCACAAGGGCGAGCATGACGAACTGGAGCGCCGTCATGTTCATGGGTTCCGGGCTCGCCGCCTTGCGGCGCCCCGGAAAGACGGCAGACGCCCCTTACTTCGGCAGCTTCCCGAAAGCGAAGAACTGGGTTTCGCCGGAGGAGTCGTCGACGCCGTCATTGTCGGTGACGACGAAGAGGTCGCCGGCCTTGTCGACCGCCATGCCTTCGACCTTGTCGAGCCCGTAGCCGCCGAGCTTCATCAGCTCCGGCGTCAGGTCGCGCAGCAGCTTCTTCTCGACGGTCGGGATCTCCGACGAACCGAACGGCGCCGGCTTCAGCCCCTTCACCGAGAAGGTCGCCAGCGTCTTCATCGCCTTGGCGCCGAAGAGGTTGTCGCGCTCGATCACCGCGAAAGCCTCGTCGCCGAGATAGGTCAGCTCGGAGAGGCCCATCCAGGCGCCAGCAGCGGGAGCGGTCAGCGGGTAGTAGAGGATGCCCCAGCTCTTGGTGGAGGGCTTGTAGGTCAGGAGCTTGACCTTGCTCTTGGGGTCGTCCTTCCACTCGCGCTGCACGGCGATCCAGACCGTCTCGTCCTGGCCCGTGCCGGTGACGGCGACGCCCTCATAGCCCTGGTTGATCGCCTTGGCGGCGAACTCCTCCGGCAGGGCGATCTCCTCCTCGACCTCGCCCTTGGCCGAGACGCGCAGCAGCAGGTTCTGCGTCGGCTTCTCCTTGCGCTCGGGCGCGCCTTCCGAGGCCAGCCAGAAGCCGCCGCCGGGACGCGTCGCGATCCCCTCGAGATCATAGGAGGCGGGTTTGCCATCCTTGGTCACGGTGATCGCGCCGGTGATCGTCGCCGGCTTCCTGGTCGCATCGATCTCAAGGATGCGCGAGGGCGTATAGGCGCTGTCGGTGACGCTGAAGAGCCGGCCCGGCAATTCGGGATGGGCAGCGAGACCAGACAACGCGCCCCAGCCGAGCGGGACGCCGTCGACATCGGCCGAGACGATGGTCGGATAGGCGATCGGGGCTTCACTGCGCTCGTAGATTGTCACGGCCGAGCGTGGTCCGCCCTTCTCACCGAGATCGGCCTCGGAGGCGCTGACGAAGAGGTTGCGCTGCGGGATGGCGAGCAGACCTTCCGGCGCGATGCCGCCCGGCAGAGCCTGCAGGAAGCGCGGCGGTCGCCCTGGCCCCTCATCCTTGAAGACGAGGACCAGCGAGGCGCGCTCGAGCCCGACGAAGATCAGACGGTCGCTGCCGTAAGTGCCGACCTCGATACCCTCCGGCTCGCTGCCCTTGGCGGCGGAGCGGCGCTCCGGATAATGGCCGAGGCGGATGGCGATGTGGTCGACCATATTGCCGGCATCGAACTCGACCGTGCCGTCCTTGCGAAGAATCGTGAAGCCGCGCGAGCCACCCTTCCAATCGCCCTCATTGGCGGTGACGAAGCGATCATTGTCGAGCCAGCGCACCGCATCCGGCTCGCGCGGAACACCTTTCTGCTCCTCGGTCGGCTTGATCTGGCCGTCGCGGGTCTTGTCGATATTCTTGAGATCGACGGTGCCGGCCGGGAAATGCGTGACGAGCGTGCCGGTCTTCGTATCGACCACGGCGATGTGGTTGTTCTCCTGCAGCGTCACCACGGCGAGGCCGTCCTGGTTGACGTCGACGAATTCCGGCTCCGGATCGGTCGGCTCGACCGCGGCGATGCCGGTGATGTCGACGGCCTGCTTCGAGGCGCAATCGACCTCGCCGCCCTTGATGTCGATCAGCGTGAGATTGCCGGCGGGAAGCTGCGGCAGGTCGCCCTTGTTGAGCTTCTCGTCGCGCTCGTTCTCGATGACGATGGCGAGCTTGCCCTTGTCCTTGGTCAGCGTGATCGAGTCGGGTTGGCCGCCGAGCTCGCAGGTCGCCGCGACCTGCTTCGTCCTGAGGTCGATGGTGGCGAGGTGGCCGGCCGGCTCCTTGAAATTGTCGCCGGAGGTGACGACGACAGCGAAGGCGCGCTCGCCGAGGATGACGACCGAGGTCGGCTCGCCACCGACCGGGATGAAGCCGGCAGGCTTGGGGGCATTGGCCGTGGTGATGTCGATCAGGCCGATCGCCTTCTGCTCGGCGTCGGTATAGGCGAGCAGGGTCCCGGCCTCGTTGGCGGTAATGATCTCCGCGACCGTCTTCTTTTTCGCGTCGCGATCGGCCGGCAGGTTCAGCGGCACCTGGAAGGTGGCGATGCGGTTGAAATTCGGCTCGGCGAGCGCGGTGCCGCCGGCGAGGAGCGTCGCGAGAGCCGCAAGGACGAGAGGTTTGCGCATGGGACGGTCCTGTTCCGTAGGGTGAGGAGGCAGGCCTTCCGGCTAGTGAGCACAGGCGACAGTTTCGTGACAAGCCGTCGCAAAGCAAACGCCGCTGCGGACGTTCCGCAGCGGCGTAATACGGGCACGAGCAGTCAGTGCAGAGCAGCTTCGGCTCCGGCAGCTTCCGTGACCGACTTCTTCAGGCCGATCACCTCGAGCTCGGTGACGACGGCCACCGCCGCGGCCTGGGCCAGGACAAAGGCGATGCCGAGCGTCGTCGGCGCGAACCAGCCGGCGACCAGGATCAGCACGCTGTCGGCGACCCAAAGGATATTGACGCCGATCACGGTGTAGACCGCGAGCCGCGGCAAGCGCACCCGGCTGGCGAAGAAGGCTAGCGCGGCGGCGCAAGGCAGGAGCAGGAGGCCGGCGCCACGCAGGAACTCGGCGGGGAAGCCGAGGAAGCCGGAGAGCGAACCGGCGCCAACGCTGAGCAGCAGGCCGGTCGCGGCACAGGCGGCGGCATCGAGGGCGAGAGCATTGCGCAGGAAACGCGAGGACTGGATGAAGGCCATGGCTGTTCTCCAATTTGGCCCGTTCTCGTCAGGGCCGTTGCTGATGGGAGCCATGCTGACGAAGCCTGAGCGGCCCGTCGATTAAGCGGGAGGTAATTGGAAGGCGCCCCGGCTGCGGCTAGCTTGCTTCCTATGAACAAGCACCAGCAGCCCACGATCGGGCATCTCATCCGCGACTGGCGCCAGCTTCGTCGCCTCAGCCAGCTCGATCTCGCCCTCGAGGCCGAGATCTCGCAGAAGCATCTCAGCTTCATCGAGAGCGGCCGTTCGGCACCGAGCCGGGACATGGTCCTGCTGCTCGCCGAGCATCTCGGCGTGCCCTTGCGCGAGCGCAACGCGCTGCTGCTCTCGGCCGGCTATGCCCCGGTCTATCTCGAACGCTCGCTGGAGGATCCGAGCCTGCAAGCAGCCCGCAGCGCGATCGACATGTTGCTCAAGGGGCATGAGCCCTACCCGGCCGCCGCGATCGACCGGCATTGGACCCTGCTCGCGGCGAACGCGATGATCCCGCCGCTGCTGACATTGGTCGAGGACGCCGACCTGCTGCGGCCGCCAGTCAATGTGCTCAGGCTCAGCCTGCATCCGCGCGGGCTCGCCCCGGCGATCGTCAACCTCGCCGAATGGCGCGGCCATTTGATCGCCCGGCTGCGTCAGCAGATCCGCGCCACGGCCGATCCGCTGCTGGCCGAGCTGCTGACCGAGTTGCTGAGCTATCCCGTCCCGGCCGCGCCGACGACAAAGGGCAAATCGCATGATGAGGCGGAACCGCCGATCGTAGTGCCTTTGAAGCTGCGGCTGGGCGAGACCGTCCTGTCGCTGATCTCGACGACGACGGTGTTCGGTACGCCGGTCGACGTCACACTGTCCGAACTGGCCCTGGAGACGTTCTTCCCGGCCGACGAGGCGACGGGCCGGGCACTGCGGGCGATCGCGGAGGCCAATGCATCCACCTGAGAGGCGGAACCAAAGGTCGGCGGCAACGTTCTTCCACCGAACCGGCGCTACCGCGCCGATTTCGCGTCATTCGAAAAGGAAAACGTCCATGGGCAGCACCGCCGACAAGATCAAGGGCATGGCCAACGAGGCCGCCGGCAACGTCAAGCAGGCCGCCGGCAAGGCGCTGAACAAGCCCGGCCTTCAGGCCGAGGGCATCGCGCAGGAGCGCAAGGGCGAAGCCCAGCAGGCGGTCGGCAAGACCAAGGACGCCGTCAAGAAAGTGATCGACAAGGCCTGACCGCAAGGTCGGCCCGATCGAAGAAAGGCGGGCGCCGCAAGGCGCCCGTTTTTTTGTGCTCAGGCTGCGCCGCCGAGGCCGCCGAGGAAATCCTTGACCCGGCCGAAGAAGCCGGCGGTCTCGGGATGGGTGGCGCCCGAGCTCTCGCGCTCGAACTCCATCAGCAATTCGCGCTGACGGGCGGTGAGCTTCTGCGGCGTCTCGACCAGGACCTGGATGTAGAGATCGCCCATTTCGCGCGAGCGCAGCACGCTCATGCCCTTGGCCTTCAGCCGGAACTGCTTGCCGGTCTGGGTACCCTCCGGGATTTTCACCCGGGCCTTTTCACCGTTCAGCGTCGGCACCTCGATCTCGCCGCCGAGCGCCGCCGAGGTCAGGCCGATCGGCACACGGCAGAACAGGTCGGCGCCGTCGCGCTGGAAGATGGCGTGCGGCTTGATCGAGAGGAAGATGTAGAGATCGCCCGCCGGGCCGCCGCGCAGACCGGCCTCGCCCTCGCCGGCTAGGCGGATGCGGGTGCCGTCCTCGACGCCGGCCGGAATGTTGACCGAGAGCGTGCGCTCGCGCGTGACACGGCCGGCGCCCTGGCAGCCGGTGCAGGGATCGTCGATGATCTCGCCACGGCCGTTGCAGGTCGGGCAGGTGCGCTCGACCGAGAAGAAGCCCTGGCTGGCGCGAACGCGGCCATGGCCGCCGCAGGTCGGGCACTGGCGCGACTTCGAGCCCGCCTTGGCGCCGGTGCCGGAGCAGACCTCGCAGGCCATCGAAGTCGGCACACGGATGGTCTCGTTCTTGCCGGCATAGGCGTCTTCGAGGCCGATCTCGAGATTATAGCGCAGGTCGGCACCACGCTCGCGGGCATTGGCGCCGCGCGGCCCGCGGCCACGGCCCTCGCCGAAGAAGGATTCGAAGATGTCGGACATGAAGTCCGACATGTCGGCCGGGCCACCTGCGCCGCCGCCATTCTCGAAAGCCTGATGGCCATAGCGGTCATAGGCCGCGCGCTTCTGGCCGTCGGAGAGGACCTGGTAGGCCTCGTTGAGTTCCTTGAACTTGATCTCGGCCTGCTTGTCGCCCGGGTTCTTGTCCGGGTGATGCTGCATGGCGAGCTTGCGGAAGGAGCCCTTGAGCTCGACCTCCGTCACAGTCCGGGACACCCCGAGGATTTCGTAATAGTCGCGCTTCGACATTCAACCAGCTGCCCCAACGCCGCCCTGCGCCTCCTGCGCAAACCGGCGAGTCATGTCCTGCCGACGCATCGCCTTAATGGAATGGCCGGGTCAAGCCCGGCCACCCCGTCACGGTCGATGACGAGCGCGCTCAGGCGCTCTTCTTCTTGTCGCCCTTGTCGTCGCTGACGTCCTTGAAGTCGGCGTCGATGACGTCGTCCTTCTTCGGCTCCTCGGCAGCGGCGCCCTCGGGAGCGTTCGCTTCGGCCTGGCTGGCGGCATACATCGCCTCGCCGAGCTTCATCGACGCCTGCATCACCTCGTTGGTACGCGAGGAGATCGCCTCGACGTCCTCACCGGTCAGCGCGGTCCTGAGGCCCTCGAGCGCGGTCTCGATCGCGCCCCTGTCGGCTTCCGAAACCTTGTCGCCATAGTCCTTCAGCGACTTCTCGGTCGAGTGCACGAGGCTCTCGCCCTGGTTCTTGGCCTCGACCACCTCGCGACGCTTCTTGTCGTCGGCAGCGTTCGCCTCGGCATCCTTGACCATCTTCTGGATCTCGGCCTCGGAGAGACCGCCCGAAGCCTGGATCTTGATCTGCTGCTCCTTGTTGGTGGCCTTGTCCTTCGCCGTCACCGAGACGATGCCGTTGGCGTCGATGTCGAAGGTCACCTCGATCTGCGGCATGCCGCGCGGAGCCGGCGGAATGCCCATCAGGTCGAACTGGCCGAGCATCTTGTTGTCGGCCGCCATCTCGCGCTCGCCCTGGAAGACCCGGATCGTCACCGCGCCCTGATTGTCCTCGGCGGTGGAGAAGACCTGGCTCTTCTTGGTCGGGATCGTGGTGTTGCGGTCGATCAAGCGGGTGAACACGCCACCCAGCGTCTCGATGCCGAGCGACAGCGGAGTCACGTCGAGCAGCAGCACGTCCTTGACGTCGCCCTGCAGCACGCCGGCCTGGATCGCGGCGCCGATGGCGACGACCTCGTCAGGGTTGACGCCCTTGTGCGGCTCCTTGCCGAAGAACTGCTTCACCACCTCCTGGACCTTCGGCATGCGGGTCATGCCGCCGACCAGGACGACCTCGTCGATCTGGCCCGCCGACAGTCCGGCATCCTTGAGCGCCTTGCGGCAAGGCTCGATGGTGCGCTGGATCAGGTCGTCGACCAGGCTCTCGAACTTGGCGCGCGAAAGCTTGATGGCGAGGTGCTTGGGACCGGAGGCATCCGCCGTGATGTAGGGCAGGTTGATCTCGGTCTGCGCGGTGGTCGACAGCTCGATCTTGGCCTTTTCGGCAGCTTCCTTCAGGCGCTGCAGAGCAAGCTTGTCCTTCTTCAGGTCGATGCCCTGCTCGCGCTTGAACTCCTCCGCCAGGTACTCGACCAGGCGCATGTCGAAGTCCTCCCCGCCGAGGAAGGTGTCGCCATTGGTCGACTTCACCTCGAAGACGCCGTCGCCGATCTCGAGGACCGAGACGTCGAAGGTGCCGCCGCCGAGATCGTAGACCGCGATGGTGCCGGCCTGCTTCTTGTCGAGGCCGTAGGCAAGCGCAGCCGCGGTCGGCTCGTTGATGATGCGCAGCACCTCGAGGCCGGCGATGCGGCCGGCATCCTTGGTGGCCTGGCGCTGGGCGTCGTTGAAATAGGCCGGGACGGTGATGACCGCCTGCGTGACCGGCTGGCCGAGATAGGCCTCCGCGGTCTCCTTCATCTTCGTCAGCGTGAAGGCGGAGATCTGCGAGGGCGAGTAATCCTTGCCGTCAGCCTCGACCCAGGCGTCGCCGGACGGGGCCTTCTTGATCTTGTAGGGGACGAGATCGATGTCCTTCTTGGTCATCGGATCGTCGAAGGTACGCCCGATCAGGCGCTTGATGGCAAAGAAGGTGCGCTCCGGATTGGTCACCGCCTGGCGCTTCGCCGGCTGGCCGACCAGACGCTCGCCGTCATCCGTGATGGCGACGATGGACGGCGTGGTGCGAGCGCCCTCCGAATTCTCGATGACCTTGGGCGTCGACCCTTCCATCACTGCAACGCAGGAATTGGTCGTTCCGAGGTCGATACCGATGACTTTACCCATGGATGGGATCCCTTTCGATTTAGCAGATCGCCGGAAAGCCCGCGCACAAGGCGCCGTCCTCCGGCCCATGGCCCCGGATCGCCCCCACCTTCCGCGGCGAACGAACCCGGGATATCCACGTCTGGCAGCGAAGTGACGGAACGAGGCGCTAGCCCCGGCCCGGTTTCGGCCGCCGGTTAGAATAAAGATCGACCGGTCCTGCGTTTCAGCGCTCGCATGTGAATGTCAGCGCCTGGCACAATCCGGCCCCGATGGTCGCGAAAACCACCGCTTGGCGGCGTATATAGGGAGGGTGACGCCCTGCTTGCAAGGCACGGAGCCGGATTAAGAATCGGCTTTGAGCGGTGTCCTGCACAGAATTCGCAGCGCTGACCATTCTGGATAAGTGTTGCCTTCATGCTCTTGCGCAGCAAGCCCGGCCAATTCATTCAAAAGAACCTTGCGCAACGGGAACCAGCCGTGACCACGACTCGCCGCCCGACCGCCCATCGTCTCGCCGCCGGCGCAGCGCTGGCCTGGCTCGGCCTTGCGGGCATGGCGCTGGCGCAGCCTCTGCAGTTGCCGGGTGCCCAGCCCTTCAATGCGCCCGGCGCCCAGCAGTCGGCACCAGCTTCCACCAGCGGGCCGGCAACGCCGCGGCCGCGCACCATGCCGGCGATCAAGATCCCCGGTGAAGACTCGGTCCTCGGCAAGACCTTGCGCCGCAATGGCGGCTTCGGCGAAGCAACGCTGGAGAAGACCGGCAGTGGCTATGGCCTGAAGCTGCGTGCCGAGGGCTTCCAGTCCAGCAACCTCACCGAACCCTGCGCGATCTCATTCGGCGACGCGCCCGTGCCCGTGACCCCGCTCGGCAAGCCCACGGGACTGGCGCGCTACAAGCTCGAGGCGCCGGCCTGCCCGATCGTCTTCGACGTGCTCGACGGCGCTTTTCTGGTGATCGAGCCCGAGCAGCCCTGTGTGATCGAAGCCGCTGCGTGCCGGATCGACCCCCGCGGCGTCTGGGGACCGGATGCGCGCACGCTTCCTGCCCGTGCCAAGGAGATCGACGGCGAGCGCAGCAAGGCAGAGGCGGCGGTCAGAGAGGGTTTTCGCGCCCTCTCGGCCAAGGCCGACCTGCCGGAACAGAGGTCCATCGCCCGCGAGC
Source organism: Alloboseaceae bacterium BT-24-1 (assembly GCA_025846845.1). Taxonomy (GTDB): domain Bacteria; phylum Pseudomonadota; class Alphaproteobacteria; order Rhizobiales; family Beijerinckiaceae; genus Allobosea. The sequence goes on along the minus strand of JAOYTL010000019.1, from coordinate 99,807 downwards.
AGGCGGGATTCTCGTCGGAGCGCGAGCAAATCTGCCGCGACTTCCAGCGCGAGGGCTCTCACGGCTTCTGCGGAGCCCGTATCACCGAGGCGCGAGCCGCCTCGATCCGCTCCCGGCTCGGCCTGCCCGAGCCGAAGCCCGAGACGGCCAAGCCGCGCCCGGCCACGGCAAGACGGGCGCCCCCGCCCACGGCGGCGCCCGCTCCAGCCATCCAGTAGGCTTACCGGCTCAGGCGGCCTGGCCGCTCGCGACCTGGCCTGCCTCCCAGCCGAGGATGGCGCGCTTGCGCGTCAGTCCCCAATGGTAGCCGGTGAGCGCGCCCGACTTGCCGATGACGCGATGGCAGGGGACGACGAAGGAGATCGGGTTCTTGCCGACCGCCGCGCCGACCGCACGCGCCGCCGAGGGCTTGCCGATATGACCGGCGACGTCGCCATAGGTGGTGGCGCAGCCGACCGGGATGCGCAGCAGCGTCTCCCAGACACGGACCTCGAAATCGGTGCCGATCAGCACGACGCGCAGTGGCGTCTGCGGCGACCAGCTGCCGGGCTCGAAGATGCGGGCCGCATAGGGTTTCGTCGCCTGCGGATCGAAACGGTAATCCGCATGCGGCCAGCGCCGCATCATGTCGGCCAGCGCCTCGGCCCGGCCGCCGATGACCTTGCCGCCGTCGAGGCTGTTCGAGACCCAGCCGAGGCCGGCAAGGCCGCGCTCGGTCACCACGATCAGCGCTTCGCCGAAGGGTGAGGTATGGAAGCCATAGGACAACCGCAGCCCCTCGCCGCCGGTCTTCCACTCCCCCGGCGACATCGCCTCATGGGTGACGAAGAGGTCGTGAAGCCGGCCCGGGCCGGAGAGGCCGACCTCGAAGCTGGTGTCGAGGATGCTGGCGGAGGAGGCCAGCAGGCCCTTGGCATTGTCGAGCGTGATCGCCTGCAGGAAGGCCTTGGGGGTCAGCCCGCACCAGCGCCGGAACAGATGATGCACATCGGTCGGGGTCGCCCCTGCCGCATCGGCGATCGCCTCGATCGTCGGCTGCTGCCGCCAGTTGTTGGTGATGTAAGAGAGGATGCGGCGCACAGTGTCGTAGTCCGAGCCCGGCGCTGCCGCCGGAAAATCGGCCTCCGAAGGCATGGCTTCGGCAGCGCGGGCGAGCACGGCATTGGAGACGGTGATCGGTTTCATTGCAGTTCTGAAGTGAGCGTTCATCGTTCTATCCTCGCGATCTCAATCTCATGCTCACGAAGCTAGTGATGTCAGCATGCGTCTCCCACCCGAAAGCTGACAAGCTCGCCTTCTTCGCTGCGGGCGCTTAGAAGCACGTTGATGATCGATTCCGCTGCCACCATCGTCTCGCTCTATCAACGCCATGCTGCCGCCTATGACCAGCAGCGCGGCCGGTCATCGATGGAAGCAGGCTGGCTCGACCGCTTCCTGGCGCTGCTGCCGGCAAATCCGTCGGTCCTCGACATCGGCTGCGGCATGGGCGAGCCGATCGCCCGGCACCTCATCGCACGCGGCTGCGCGGTGACCGGCGTTGATTCGTCGGCGCCGCTGATCGCGCTCTGCCGCGAACGCTTCCCCAAGCAGACCTGGCAGGTCGCCGATATGCGCATGCTCGCGCTCGGGCGGCGCTTTGACGGGTTGATCGCCTGGGACAGCTTCTTTCATCTGCGCCCTGACGATCAGCGGCGAATGTTCCGGATTTTCCGGGAGCATGCAGCCGAAGGCGCGGCATTGCTCTTCACCAGCGGCCCCGGCCATGGGGAGGCGATCGGCAGCTTCGAAGGCGAGCCGCTCTACCACGCCAGCCTCGCCTCAGCCGAATATCGCGCCCTGCTGCAGGAGAACGGTTTCATTGTCGTCGACCATATCGCGGAGGATGCGAGCTGCGGCGGGCATACTGTCTGGCTAGCCCGACTGCGCTGAGTGCGGCTCAGGCCGGTAGCGGCCCCGCCAGGAATCGCAGCAGCTTCTCGCGGGTCAGGCGCTGGTTGTTGCGATGCCACTCATCGCTGGTGAAGAAGACCGGCGAGCTCTCGTCCCAGCCGCTGCAGCTATAGTCCGATTGCTCGGCAAAGAAGGCGACGAAGGCCTCGCGCGAGCGCCATTCCGCGATCGCCTCGCCCGGATGATGGCCGTCGAGGATGTCGCAGAGCTTGGTGCCGGCCTCAGTGCGGATCAGCCCGTGGCCGCAGAAGTCGCGGTGGAATTCATGGATCAGACCCTCGCCGACAGGACGCTCCATCACGCGATCCCAGACCTGGCCCGCCAACACAGGGCCGAACAAGGCGCGATCGAGCTTGTCGCGCAGCACAAGGCCGTAGGCGCGAACCCTCGCCTCGCCATCGCTGACTTGCGCCGCTGATGCCGGGCCTGGCTTGCGCAGCGTCGCCCGCAAGGCGGCGGCGAGCACGACCACGATCACCGCTAACGCTATCAGAGGGATGATCGTCGCAGCCATGCTCAGGCGGGCTCAAAATCCGGGCCGCGCTTGGCCTTGGCGAGCGCGGTGCCGAGCGCCTGCGCGAAGCCCTCGCGTTCCTGCGGCGAGAGCGCGGACGCGACCACGGTCCGCTGCCCACGCGAGACCAGTGAAAGCGCGAGCAGGCCGTAATCCTCGTCATCCTCGCGCTCGAGCTTGGTCCAGGCAGGGTTGGAGCGCCAAATGTTCTCGCGGCCGTGATGCGAGACCTTGCGCAGCAACACCTCGAGCGGCGTCACAATGATGCGCTCGAAGGCGCGCGCCGCGTTGAAGTTGACCTTGAAGGCGATGTAGAGCGCGATGAGATCGAGGCCGAAGAAGCCGGCGACCGGCCAGGCGCCGAGCGCCATGAAGGGGATCGAGGCAGCGACGCTGGTCAGGCAGACCAAAGTCATCACGATCCGGAAATTATCCTGGTCGAGCGAGCGGTATGGCGTGATCGTCGCGTCGAAGACCGGCTTTTCGGCCGCTTCGGCTGCGCCATCGCAATCGGGCTTGCCCAAGGTCATTCGCAGATTATAACGCCGCAATGCCCGTGCCGAACAGTGCGAAACGCCGCAGCCCGCCGCCCAAACGGATCACAGATCCGAAGCCGCGCAGCGCCGCCGAGGTCTACGAGATCTTCAGCCGGTTCCGGCAGCAAAGACCCGAGCCCAAGGGCGAGCTCGACTATGTCAACGCCTTCACCCTGCTGGTCGCCGTCGTGCTCTCGGCGCAGGCGACCGATGCCGGCGTCAACAAGGCGACGAGGACGCTGTTCGAGCTCGCCGACACGCCGCAAAAGATGCTCGCCCTCGGCGAGGACCAGGTGCGCGAGCTGATCAAGACGATCGGGCTCTACCGCAACAAGGCGAAGAACGTGATCGCGCTCTCGCAGAAGCTGATCGTCGAGTTCGGCAGCGAGGTGCCGACCGCGCGCGAGGCGCTGGAGAGCCTGCCCGGCGTCGGCCGCAAGACTGCGAATGTCGTGCTCAACATCGCCTTCGGCGAGATCACCCACGCGGTCGACACCCATGTCTTCCGTGTCGCCAACCGCCTGCGCATCGCGCCCGGCAAGAACGTGCTGCAGGTCGAGCTGGGCTTGGAAAAGGCAGTGCCGGCCGAGTTCGGCCGGCACGCGCATCACTGGCTGATCCTGCACGGACGCTACACCTGCAAGGCGCTGCGTCCGGCCTGCGAAGCTTGCGTCGTCGCCGATCTCTGCGATTCCGCTGACAAGCGGATCGCCTAAGCCATCAGTTGATGGCGAGGCGGGCCTGCTTGATGATCCCGGCCCAGCGCCGCGACTCGGCTTCCATCATCGCAGAGAACTCCTCGGGCGTGTTGCCGATCGGCTCGGCGCCCTCGTTCTGCAGGCGCTCGCGGATGAGCGGGCTCTTGATGGCTTCGACAGTGGCATCGCGCAGCTTCGTCGCGATCTCCTTCGGCGTGCCCTTGGGCACGACGAAGCCGTACCAGGCCGTAGCCTCATAGTCCGCCCAGCCGCTTTCGGCGACCGACGGTACCTCCGGGAAGAGCTTGGCGCGAGCCTTGCCGGTCACCGCCAGCGCCCGGACCTTGCCGCCATGGATCAGGCCGAGCACCGACGGCACGGTGGTGATCATGAAGTCGCTGTTGCCGGCGAGCAGGTCGGTCAGCGCCGGCCCGGCGCCGCGATAGGGCACGTGCACGGCCTCGAACTGCGTGGTCTGCGCCAGCAGTACCGTCGCCAGATGGCTGGCGGAGCCGTTGCCGGCGGAACCATAGGTCAGCTTGCCCGGGTTCTTCTGGGCGTGACCAACGAGCTGGGCCAGCGTCTTGTGCGGCGAGTTCGGCGCGACGACCACGACGAGCGGCGCAGCCGAGATCAGGGTCAGCGGGTCGAAGGCGGTCAGCGGATCGACCCGGACATTCTTGAACAGATGCGGGTTGACCACCATCGGGCCCTGATTGGCCATCAGCACGGTATAGCCGTCGGCCGAGGCCGCGGCCGCCTGGGCGGTGGCGAGATTGCCGCCGGCCGAGCCGTTGTTCTCGACCACCAGCGACTGGCCCATCCGCTCGCCGACACCCTGCGCGACGAGGCGCGCGATCGCATCCGTGCCGCCTCCGGCGGCATAGGGCACGAGCAGCTTCATCGGCCGGTCCGGGAAGGCGGCCTGGGCCCGCGCGAGGTCAGGCAGGCAGGCGCTGGCCGCGGCGGCCGTCAGCAGGCTGCAGAGATGGCGGCGGGTGATCGTCATGGGTCAGTTCTCCTCCCGTTTCCGCCCTCTCTGCAAGCGCGAGGATCGTGCTTGCGGGGACGATGACGTTTCCTTCGAAGATGCGGCGCGCGGTGCGCACCAGACTCGCGCGGGTCACCTGCCCAGCTGCGTCTAGCGAGAGATCGACCTGGATGGCCCCGCTCGGATGCTCGATCGTCACCAGCGAGCCGGTCTCGGGGCTCAGCATCTCCGCTGCGGCGCTGCCGGCGATGCGGCTTGCGGCGGCGACGCAGAGCGCGCCGGTCACGGCATGGCTGCGATGGCAGCGGTCCGGCGTGAAATAGCGCGAGGTCAGGCTGCCGCCGCGACGTGCGGACGAAAGTATCCCGACCTTGGGGATAACCCTCCCGGCGACATCGCCGAGGCCCATGCGGTAGCCCGCCTCGCGGCGCAGTTCTTCCAGACGCGCCAACAGAGCCGGGTTGGCATCGAGCTCGGCCGGGGTTTCGTCGCCGGCGAGGCCGAGATCGGCGGCCCGCAGCAGCAGCATCGGTGTGGCGTAGTCGACCAGGGTTACCGGGATCCCGTCGATCTCTTCGCGGGCAAGGCCGGTCGGCAGCAGCGCCCCCGTCTTCGAACCGACGGCTTGAAGGAAACCCAGCCTGATCGCGGCCGCCGTGCCGGCAACACCGTCGATCGCGGTCGCGCCGTCATAGGCGACGACGCCGCCCGGCGTCTGCACCGCCGCCTCGATCAGCGCCCCGGTGTTGCGGTTGTGGATGCGCACGATCGTCTCGCCGTCGACTGCCGGCACCAGGCCGGCCTCGATCGCAAAGGGGCCGACGGCGGAAAGCATGTTGCCGCAATTCGGGCCGAGGTCGACATGGGCGCGCTCGACCGCGACCTGGGCGAAGAGATAGTCGACATCGGCATCCGGCCGGCTGGAGCGGCTGACGATCGCGACCTTGCTGGTCAACGAATTGCCGCCGCCGAGCCCGTCGAGCTGGAGCAGATGCGGCGAGCCCATCGCGGCGAGCAGGACGCGATCGCGCGCCGCCGGATCGCTCGGCAGGTCGCTCTCCAGGAAGAACGGACCGCGCGAGGTGCCGCCGCGCATCAGCACGCAGGGTATGCGCAGGGCCTGAGCATGCGGAAGCTGGAAGGGAGCGGACAAGGGCGTCACCCGGCGTTTGGCGATGGCCTGTCATCCCAGATCGAATAATCGCTGTGAAATGCAGAGATCGGCGTTATTAATGCGTCATGAGCATCAATTTCGAAGCCCTCGACCTGCGGGCCTTCATCTCGGTCGTCGAACTCGGCGGCTTCCACCGCGCTGCCGAGGCGCTCAACATGTCCCAGCCCGCGCTGAGCCGACGCATCCAGCGGCTGGAAAGCGCGGTCGGAGCCGCCCTGCTGGAGCGGACCACGCGCCGGGTCGCGCTGACCATGGTCGGGCGCGAGATGCTGCCTTTGGTCCGGCGCATGCTCGACGAGTTCGACACCTCGATCTTCGCGATGCGCGATCTCGGCAGCAGGCGAGCCGGACAGATCGCGCTCGCCTGCGTGCCGACCGCCGCCTTCTACTTCCTGCCTTCGGTGATCGCACGCTTCCAGACGCAGTATCCGAACATACGCTTCCGCATCCTCGACCTCTCGGCCAATGACGGGCTGGAAGCGGTGGCGCGTGGCGAGGTCGAGTTCGGCATCAACCTGATCGGCGGCTCCGATGCCGAGCTCAGTTTCGAACCGCTGATCGACGACCCCTTCGTGCTCGCCTGCCGACATGACCATGCGCTGGCGCAGAAATCATCATTGGGCTGGACCGATCTTGAAGGCCACCCGCTGGTCACCGTCAGCCGCAGCAGCGGCAATCGCGCCATCCTCGACGCGGCGCTCGTCAAGATCGGGGTCCGGCTCGACTGGTCTTTCGAGGTGACGCATCTCTCGACCTCGCTCGGGCTGGTCGAGGCCGGCCTCGGCATCTCGGTGCTGCCGAAGCTGGCGACGCCCGGCGCCGATCACCCGATCATCGTGACGCGGCCGATCCGCGATCCCGAGGTCTCGCGTACGATCGGCGTCGTCAGGCGCCGCGGCGTCAAGCTGGCGCCGGCAGCAGAGCGTTTCCTGGAGATGCTGCTCGGGACGTGGCGCGGGCCCCTGCCCGCTTCAGGCTGAAATCAGCCGAAGACCCAGAGCCCGGCGAGGCCGGCCGAGCCGACGATGATCCGCCACCAGGCGAAGGGGGTGAAGCCGCGCTTCGAAACGAAATCGAGGAAACTGCGCACCACGATCAGCGCCGAGATGAAGGCGGTGACGAAGCCGACGCTGATCAGTGCGATGTCGCTTCCGGTCAGCTCCTTGTAGTTCTTGAGCAGGTCATAGGCGAAGGCGCCAGCCATGGTCGGCATCGCCAGGAAGAAGGAGAACTCGGCCGCGGCCCGCTTGTCGGCGCCGAGCAGCATCGCGCCGACGATGGTCGAACCGGAGCGCGAGACGCCGGGCACCATGGCAAGGCACTGGATGAAGCCGATCTTGAGATACATCGCCAACGGGAACCTGGTAGCGTCGTGATGCTTCACCTCGAGTTCCAATTCGTCGACGACGAGCAGGACGAGGCCGCCGGCGATCAGCGTGGTGCAAACCAGGAACGGGTTGAACAGCACGCCCTTGATGAAGCCGTGCGCCAGCGCGCCGATCACCGCCGCCGGCAGGAAAGCGACGAGTACGCCGAGGACGAAGCGACGCGCGGAAGGATCGGTGCGCAGGCGCAGGGCGATATCGAGCAGGCGGCGGAAATAGACCAGGAGGATCGCCAGGATCGCGCCGAGCTGGACCAGGATCTCGAAGGCCTTGCCCTTGGATTCGAAGCCGAGAAAATGCCCGAGCAGAAGGAGGTGGCCGGTCGAGGACACCGGCAGGAACTCGGTCAGCCCCTCGACCACGCCGAGCACGGCGGCGACGATCAGGTCATGCATGGGAGGGTCCTTCCGAGCCAGCGGGTGCGGCGCAACAAAACCTTGGTGAATGCGTTAAAGCTATGGCGTACGGTCTTTGCAAATTGGTTACCAGACCGGCAAGGAATCCCGTGCAATCCGCCCCTTTTCCCGGTCCCGGGTTGTGAGGCTTAGCCGGCAGGCCTATACGGGGGCGCTCTATTGCGCTGCATCAGGCGCCTGCCTCCCCCGCCGAACCTCCCATTTTTTTCAGCAGTTCGATGGCCACGCTTCACCATTATTCACTCTGCCCGCATTCGCGCTTCATCCGGCTCGCGCTCGGCGAGTTCGGTCTCGATGCCGCGCTGGTCGAGGAGCGCGTCTGGGAACGGCGGCGGGAATTCCTCGAGCTCAATCCGGCCGGAACGACCCCCGTCCTGCGCGAGGATAGCGGGCTCGTCATTCCGGGCCCCGGACCGATCGCCGAATATCTCGACGAGACACGCGGGCTGGCGCTGGGCGAGCGGCGCCTGCTGCCGGAGGGGCCGGGCGGCCGGATCGAAGTGCGCCGGCTGCTCGACTGGTTCAACATCAAGTTCAATGAGGAGATCACCGCTCCGCTCGTGCTGGAGAAGGTGATGAAGCGCTTCATGAACCGGGACGAGGGCGGCGGCCCGCCGGAAATGAGCGCGATCCGCGCCGCGCGCGGCAATGTGCGCTATCATCTGCGCTACATCGCCTGGCTGACGGCGAAACGGAACTGGCTCGCCGGCGACAATCTGAGCTATGCCGACCTCGCCGCGGCGGCGCATCTGTCTTGCGTCGACTATCTCGGCGACGTGCCCTGGGACGAGGATGAGGCTGCCCGCGCATGGTATGCGAGGATCAAGTCCAGACCGAGCTTCCGGCCGCTGCTGAGCGACCGGATTCCCGGCATGGCGCCCTCAGCCCATTACGACGACCTGGACTTCTGAGCGGCGACAAGCTCAAGGCCGCCGTTGCCGCTCGCGCCAAGGCCGAGGGCTTTGTGGTCATGCGCGTCGCCCCGGTCGACGCGATCCCGGAAGCGCCGCAGCGCCTCGCCGGCTGGCTCGAAGCCGGCCATCACGGCGAGATGACCTGGCTGACGGAGCGCACGGCGGAGCGTGCCGACCCGGCGACGCTGTGGCCGGCAGCGCGCTCGGTCGTCATGCTCGGCATGAGCTATGCCGGCGAAGGCGACCAGCTCGCCGTCCTTGAGAAGCGCGACCGCGGCGCGATCTCGCTCTATGCCCGCCGACGCGACTATCACGACGTGATCAAGGGCAAGCTGAAAAGCGTCGCCGGTGTACTCGCGGCGCGCGGCGAGGCCGAGGTCAAGGTCTTCGTCGACACCGCCCCGGTGATGGAAAAGCCGCTGGCGCAGGCCGCCGGCCTCGGCTGGCAGGGCAAGCAGACCGTGCTGGTCTCGCGCCAGCATGGCGCCTGGCTTTTCCTCGGCGCGATCTACACGTCTGCCGAGCTGCCGCCGGACGAGCCGGAGCGCGACCATTGCGGCTCCTGCACGCGCTGCCTCGACATCTGCCCGACCAAAGCCTTCCCGGCGCCCTACCAGCTCGATTCGCGGCGCTGCATCGCCTATCTGACGATCGAGCATCAAGGCCATATCGACGCCGAGTTCCGCGCGGGGATCGGCAACCGCGTCTTCGGCTGCGACGACTGTCTCGCCGTCTGCCCCTGGAACAAGTTCGCCGAGGCTGCGCACGAGACGCGCCTGGCGCTGAAGGACGAGCTCGACGCGCTACCGCTGGCGGAGCTCGCCGCGCTCGACGATGCCGCGTTCCGCACACTCTTCGCCGGCACGCCGGTGAAGCGGACCGGCCGCGATCGCTTCATCCGCAATGTGCTGATCGCGATCGGCAACAGCGGCGATCCGGCACTGGCCGCGAGCGCCGAAGCGCTGCTCGACGACGCTTCGCCACTGGTCAGGGCGATGGCGATCTGGGCACTCGGGCGGCTCTTGCCGGCCCACGCCGCCGAACTCGCACCGACGAGGCTCGCGCGGGAGAGCGACCCCGATGTGCGGGGCGAATGGGCGCGTCTCGATCCGAACGAACTGGAACCTGCATGAAGCTCGTCATTTTCGGCCTCGGCTATTCGGCCGGGTTCTTCGCACGGGCCGCTTTGGCCAGGGGCTGGGACGTCACCGGCACGGTCCGCTCGGCCGAGAAGGCCGGCGAGCTCAGCAAGCAGGGCCTGCATACGCTGGTCTTCGGCGGCTTTGCGGTGTCGACGCCGCTCGCCAAGATACTCGCCGAGGCGGATGCGGTCCTGGTCTCGGCCCAGCCGGACGAAGCCGGCGATCCGGTGCTGGGCGCGCTCACTGACAAGCTCGCTGCGGCCGAGAAGCTGCGCTGGATCGGCTATCTCTCGACCATCGGCGTCTATGGCGACCATGGCGGCGCCTGGATCGACGAGGCAGCCGAGTGTCGGCCGACGAGCCGGCGCTCGCGGCAGCGGCTGGAGATCGAGCAGGACTGGCTCGCTTTCGGCGAGCGCTGCGGCAAGGCGGTGCAGATCTTCCGCCTGTCCGGCATCTATGGCCCCGGCCGCAATGCGATCACCAAACTGCAAGCTGGCACTGCCAATCGGCTGATCAAGCCCGGCCAGGTCTTCAACCGCATCCATGTCGACGATATCGCCGGCGTGCTGATGGCTTCGATCGAGCGGCCACGTCCCGGGGCGATCTACAACGTCACCGACGACGAACCGGCGCCGCCGCAGGACGTGATCAGCTTCGCCGCGGAGGTGGCCGGGCTCGAGCCGCCGCCGGAGACGCCATTCGATCCCGTAAAGCTCTCCCCGATGGCGGCGAGCTTCTACGGCGAAAACAAGCGGGTCTCGAACGCGCTGGTGAAGCGCGAACTCGGCTATGCTTTCCGTTACCCGGATTACCGGCAGGCGCTGCGCGATCTCGCTGCGGCCGGCGAGTGATCGTCCTCAGGCGGCGTAGCGCCCGGCCTCGCCGTCGAGATACTCGATATAGCGCCGGTCTATCGCTGTGACCGGCAGAATGACCAGTACGTCGGTGGTGCCGAATTGCCTGTCGATCACCGCGCCGGAACCGAAGCGGGCGCCGACGCGCAGATAGCCCTTCACCAACGGCGGCAGGCATTTCAGCGCGAGCTTGGCGTCGATCATGCCGGCCGGCAGGCGATCCATCGCGACCTGGCGCTCAGGCTGCGCCACGACCCGCCAATCGCCTTGGGCCGTGGCGTGATGGTGGATGAAGCTCAATGGCAGTGCCAGCATGTCGGGATCGACGCCGTCGAAGCTGGCGCAGCCGAACATCGCGTCGATGCGGTGGTGCCGGCAATAGGCCCAGATGCCGTGCCAGAGCAGCTCCACCGTCTTCTTGGTGCGGTAGGGCTTCAGCACGCAGGAACGGCCGAGCTCGAGGAAGCGCAGATCAGGATGGCGCGCCAGGAGCGGTGCGATATCGAATTCCGATTGCGTGTAGAAACCGCCGAGCTTCGCCACGGCCTGCTCGCGCATCAGCCGGTAAGTGCCTACGACCTTGGGCTTGATGCCACCGAAACGGCCGCGTGCGGCATGGTCGATGACGAGGAGATGGTCGCAGACGGCGTCGAATCGGTCGGCGTCCCGCCGGAACATGCGCGAGACGACATCGGGCTTGGCCGACATCTCCTGGTAGAAGACGCGGTAGCGCAGGCGCTGCGCCCGCCAGATTTCGCGCGGGCCGCGGGCCAGCCTGACTTCGAGCGAGCCGGAGCGGCCGAGCGTGCCGGACAGCGCGTCGGGACCGGGAAAACCAAAGCCACCGAGTTGCTTGCCAGCTGCAAACAGGTTCGATGGCGAGAAGCGCTGCAACAAGGCCTGGCCGGCCGGCTTCTGCTTTGCCGGCTGACGTAAACCCTGGAAAACATCGCGCGTCATAGACAGTCTGGCCTCTGCGATCTCGGATCGGCGCATGACAGCTCTGCGCCGACCGTCTTACGAGATCGCGACAAAACTACGTCAGTGCGATGACGAAGCCAACCGCCTGTGGATCGAAGTGCGGCTCAGGCCGATAAAGCCTCGACCGTTCGCGGCGGCGAAAGCCGATCGATCCAGCCGCGCAGCTGCTCGCGCGAGAGCGGTTTAGCCAGGCAATCGTCCATGCCGGCGGCGAGCGCCTGCTGACGATCCTCCTCCGCCGTATTGGCGGTGACGGCAAGGATCGGCAGCCGGCTCGCGCCGAGCCCCGCCTCGACGGTGCGAATCCGGCGCGCGACGGCAAGCCCGTCCTGGACCGGCATGCGGATGTCGAGCAAGACGAGATCGAAGCCCTGTGCTGTCCCGCCAAGCGCTGCTTCGACGAAACGAACAGCCTCACCGCCATCGCGCGCCCAGACAGCCGCGCAACCGAGCCTCTCCAGAGTACGCGTCAGCAGCAGCGCATTGATCTCGTTGTCCTCGGCAACGAGAACCCGCAGGCCGGAACCAGGCAGCTGCAGCGAAGGATCGGCTTCAGGCGCCGCAAAGACCACGCTCTGCGAGCGCTCCACCGGATCAAGCCGAATCTGCAGCGAGCGAGCCCGGATCGGCTTGACGAGGAACCCGCTGAAGCCTGCCGCATAGGGCGAGCCGAAGCTGCGGCGCTCGGCCGGCGCGAGCATGATCACGATGTCGGCGACGCCGGCTCGCCGCGCCGCAGCTGCCACCACTGCAACCTCGCCGCCCGGGAGATTGCTGTCGACCAGTACCGCGGACAGGGCCGGATCGCCAGCAAGCTCGGCAAGGGCCTGCGCGTGATCAGCGACCCGACGGACCTCTGCTCCATTCCGTTTGATACTGGCAGCGATATGCGCGGCGCTGAACGGCGCCGACGAGGCGACCAGGATACGCCGGCCCCGCCAATCCGGTGACGCGGCGGAGGCGTCTGTGCTCTCGGCGACCCGCAGCGGCAAGATCAGCTGGAACAGCGCGCCGCCGCTTTCGCGGTTGCTCGCCTCGACATCTCCGCCCATGGCACGGGCGAGCCGGCGCGCTATGGCGAGACCAAGTCCGGTGCCGGCCTGCTCGCGATGCCCGGTCAGGCCGCCCTGCTCGAACTCCTCGAAGATCGTCGCCAGCCGCTCAGCCGGGATGCCCGGACCGGTATCGGCGATGCTGACGACGAATTCGCCCCCGGCGGCGTCCGCCTCGATGCCCACGCCCCCCTCTTGGGTGAACTTCACGGCATTGCCGACGAGGTTGAGCAGAATCTGGCGCAGCCGCTCGGCGTCGCCGACGAGCCGTTGCGGCACGTCCGATCCGAGCAGGGCGGAGATCTCGACGCCCTTGGCCTGGGCGCGCGGCGCCATCAACTCGGTGACGTCCTCGATCAACGCGGCAGGATCGAACGGGGCATCGACAAGTTCGAGCTTGCCGGCCTCGACCTTGGCGAAATCGAGAATGTCGTCGACAAGGCCGAGCAGCGCCTCGCCGGATGTCCGCAGCGCCTTGACATAGGTGCTCTGCTCCGGGTCGAGCCTGGTATCGCCGAGCAGATCGGCCATGCCGAGAATGCCGTTGAGCGGGGTGCGGAACTCGTGGCTGACCGTCGCCAGGAAGCGCGATTTGGCGGCGTTCGCCTCCTCCGCCTTGCTGCGCGCCTCCTCGAGGGCGGTTTCGGCAGCGATGCGCCCGCTGATCTCGCGACCGACGCGTTGAAGCACTGTCTGCCCCGCAGCGACCGGGACGACCGTCTCGACCCAGGACAGCCAGCGCTCGCCGCCATCGACCTCGATGCACTCGTCGAAGACGCGGGCTCCGCCAGGCAGCGCCTGCACTGGCCGGGTGCTGCGCACGCGCGGCTGCTCGCTGCTGCCAACAGCCTCAGCCTCGCTCTTGCCCATCAGCGCCGCATAGGCGGCATTGGCGTAGATGATCCGGCCTTCGCTGCGGCGCACGATCAGGTCGCCTTGCGCCTCGATCAGGCTGCGATAGCGCTCCTCGCTGTCGGCGAGCTCCCAGAGCCGGTCACTCAGTTTCTCGACATCACGTGTCAGCGCCTTCGCCTGCCGCGTGACCTGCTGGCGCTCCCGCAGCAGCCGGAACGCGACGAAAGCGCAGGCCATGGCCACGGCAACGGCAGCGCCTGTCAGCAGGGCGAGTGGGGACAGCGGCTCGATCATGCCATCCCATCTAGCATCCACCCTCTTGAGAAAGCGTTCGCCCCATCCGCGAGGATGCGGAACGGTTTGAATGGTTTCGTTAACCTTTCAGCATGGATTGGGGCGATCACGCCGCCTGCGCTGCCTGGTCGATGCGCGAGCGATAGGACAGCGCCTCGGCGAGATGGATGCGGCCGAGCTGCTCTTCGCCATCGAGATCGGCGAGCGTGCGCGCGACCTTGAGCACGCGGTGATAGCCGCGCGCCGTCAATCGCATCGCATCGGCTGCGCTGCGCAGGAGCGCGAGCCCGGATGCGTCCGGCCGCGCGACATCGTCGAGCAAGGCAGCCGGGCAGCGGGCATTGGTCGTGCCACCCGGAAGTCCGAGCGCGGCATAGCGCGCCGACTGGCGAGCCCGGGCCGCGGCGACGCGGCCAGCAACCTCGGCCGAACCTTCTGGCGCCGCCGGCAGGATGAGATCAGCCGCCGTCAGCGCCGGCACCTCGATGGTGATGTCGATCCGGTCGAGCATCGGACCGGAGATCTTGGCCTGGTAGCCCGCCATGCAGCGCTCGTTGGGCCTGGTGCGGCAGGCATAGCCCGGCTCGGTCGCCTTGCCGCAGCGGCAGGGGTTCATCGCCGCGACGAGCTGGAATTTCGCAGGATAGACGGCGCGGTGGTTGGCGCGCGAGATCAGCACCTCGCCGGTCTCCATCGGCTGACGCAGCGCATCGAGCGCCTGCGCCTGGAACTCCGGCAATTCGTCGAGGAACAGCACGCCGTGATGTGCAAGCGAGATCTCGCCCGGCTTTGCCTGCAGTCCGCCGCCGACGAGCGCCGCCATCGAGGCCGAATGATGCGGCGCGCGGAAGGGACGCCGGTCGGTCAATTCGCCGTCGGCGAGATGGCCGGCGACCGAAAGCACCATCGAGACCTCGAGCAATTCGCGCGGGTCGAGCGGCGGCAGGATCGACGGCAGACGGCTCGCCAGCATCGACTTGCCGGCGCCGGGCGGGCCGTTCATCAGGAGATTTGGACACAATATCGACCGCTGTGATCTTCGGCATTAATTCAGGATTCCGCGGCAGGAATGACGCTGCGGTCCTCTAGGACTGGAAGGACCGGATGATGGCTAAAACAGCGAAATCGAGTGCTAGATCGGCCCCTGAGAGCGCCGGCCCGTACGCCATCTCCTACATGCGCTTCTCAACACTTGAGCAGAGGAAAGGCGACACGGTCCGCCGGCAACGGCAGCAGGCCCTCGACTGGTCCGCTCGAACGGGGATCCGCATCAACGAAACGATTACGGACGCCGGCAAGTCGGCCTTTAATAACATCGCGGCGGGCTTCGGGATGATCCTGAAGATGGTGGAAGCTGGACAGATTCCTTCAGGAACCTACCTGCTCGTTGAGTCTCTCGATCGCATCACCCGATCCAACGTTTTGGATGCGATGCCGCTGACGCTGAGCCTGATCAAGAAGGGCATCATCATCGTCTCGCTGATCGACGGCCAGCAATATTCCTACGAGTCTCTTCAGGACAACGGCAAACTCTTCCTATGGATGTCGTCGTTATGCCGGTCGCATGAGGAATCGGTGCTCAAGTCCATACGGGTCAAGGAGGCCTGGGAGGAGAAACGAGTCAAGGCCCGCGACGACCAGACCGTCATGACCGAGCTTGTTCCTGGCTGGTTGGAAGTGGTCGGACGGAAAAAGGATCGAAAAATCGTCGTGAACGACAAGAGGGTTGAGATCGTCCAGCGCATCTTTGACATGACGATCGAGGGATACGGTCGGCGTCAGATCGTGCGCGCCTTCAACAAGGCGAAGCCGCCGATCCCGCCGTTCGGACGAGCCACGGAATGGCACACCTCTGCGATCAACAAGATCCTCACGAATCGCGCGGTGCTAGGCGAAATCCAGCCACATACCAAGCCGCGACACCATGCTCGGGAGCCCAGCGGGGATGCGGTGCCAACCTATTTTCCGGCGATCATTCCACGCGAGGTGTTCTACAGGGCGGCGCAAGCGATCAGCTCGCGTCGTAGAGCCGGCGGACGTATGCCGTCGACTTATGTAAACATGCTCACCGGGCTCGGAGTCTGCCGTGAATGCGGGAGCCGAATGCAAACCATTAACAAGGGCAAGCACCCCAAGGGCTCCCGCTACTTTATATGTTCGAATTTCGACCGCCGAGCTGGCTGCAGCAATCAGGTGCGGTGGCGTGTCGACGCCATCGAGGCCTCGGTCCTGGACGGCGGCCGCTGGGTCAACTGGTCGTCCGCTATTCCACCCGCGGTGACTGGCGAAACTGCCGAGGGGTGGCGGCAAGAGCTCGCCGAGTACCGCAGAAAGCGAGACGTGGCGAACCGTCTCGCGTTGAACGGCGATGATACGCTGGAAGAGCGCTCCAAAGAGTACACCCGTGCCATCCTTGCCCTGCAACAGAAGCTCCGCAAGTTTGCCGAGACAGAGGCTAAGCAGGCAGCACTTCCAACTGCAGAGGAGAATCGGCGGATATTAGCCACCCTTCAAAGCCGGCTGGACGCCGCAAGCGAACATGAGTTGGCCGATATCCGCCTGAAGATGGCGCAGGCCATTCGCAGGAGCATCCATAGGCTGACTTTCGGCAAATCCAGCGTCGAAGCTTTCTTCAAACCCGTTCGCCGGGTTGATGGGGGAGCATCCTCACCACCTCCCATCATTTTAGCTCGCAAGGACGCAGTCGACATCGATCCCGATACAGACCCAGCCTTCCAGCGATCGTTGGAAGGACGCCCGGACCGCCTCGACGATGATGAATATGAGGCGGCCTAGAGCAACTCCCGAGCCTGCGCGCTACCGTACATTGGGGTGTAAAGCATCCCGAAAAGTCCTCGGCGAGGGTGCGAGCCAGCGGCAATGAGAGACGATCGATGGAACCCGTGAAGCTCTTCCCGTCGAAGAACGGCTTGCCCATTGCACCAGTCGCGGCGCTGCAGAACCTGTCGTACATGGTGCGCACGAGGCGCGTCCCGGCCTCATCTTGAACATGGTCATCGAGGCGGCCGACGGCATGAGCTGTGGATATTGAGAAGACGTTGAAGCTGTTGTCCGGTTCTAACTGCCTCAACCGCGTGAGGCCATCCTCGGAGCACTCATCCGACGACGGCGCACAGCTCATCTTGTCTGGCTTGCGATCAGAGGTGGAGCCCTATCTTACGGTCCGGATTTTGGACGATGGCCCGTTTGTGGAGATCAATTAGCCCGTGCCTCACGCGGGCTGATCGAGGATCCAGCCGACGAGATATTCGGCCTCAACATCGTCGCAGATATCATGGTCGTCGCAGAGCCGCTGAACCAGGTCAGCCATCACCAACTGATCTTCGTATCCGGCTTCCTTCAGACGATCGTACCTATTGCCGAGCCGCTCCCGCATAAGCCCGAAAGCCTCGAATGCGCTCAAGGCGTCCTTTAGCGGGTCGTTGGCGTGTGCACGAGCGGTCGCTACGACGAGATCCACTTCATGTGCGTGATGCGCTTCAGATGAGATGATTGAGGCCTCGATGTCATCAAGGCCAAAGATCGGCTGCACAAGTGATCGGTCATGCTGGCAAGCCCGCGTTTTCACGTCCGCGCAGTCTGAGCAAATGAGAACCTGCATCTTGCTGAAAATATGTCTCTCGTTGAAGAACGAGGGGAACATGCGCACCCGGTTCTCGATGTTTTCGCGATCCCGCTCTTCCTGGTAGGTGGTGTAGTCACGGATGGAGCCGCTCCATTTGCCACTATTGCTCCATCGCAGGATGGATCGCTTGGTGCGGCGGCAAACCGGGCACTCCCACGAGCTCGGCGTCGACGACCACAACTTGCTGGAAACAGGATCGACGTAGGCTTCTAACTCCGCTTCGGTTGGGGCTCTCGTCGCAGCCTTGCGCTTGGTTCCTGCTGCAGAGCGATGCGCGCCGCGACTGACCGACCGTGCGATGAAATCATCGTAGACCGAGCGGAGAAGGCTGACGCGCTGGGTACTACTCTCCCGAGCATAGAACGACTTGTACAGAAGATCGCCAGGCTGAAATCCGGTCTCCGCGGCGATCTTTCCAGCCCCTGCTGAGCGGTCGAGCGCGAGGGCGCCGGAAAGTACGTCATGGATCAACTGATCAAGCAGACGCCGCCGGTACTTAAATGCCGGCTCTTGCTGCATCCAGATCGCCCGAGCCTTGTCCGTCTGGATGCCGTGCTCCTTGTTCGGGGCTATGGTGATGAAGGCGGCAATTTCGGAGGGGCTGAAAGAGAAGGACGCGGGTAGACCCAGCCGCGCCTTTGCGGTGCCATCGGCGGCGTTGCAATCCGAGCAGATTAGCGAGCGCGGAAATCGCAACAGCAGCTCTCGAATGTGATCCGTCAAAATGTGGATGGATCGGCCCCGGCAGAGCTCAATCCATCGGGCTTCGTCGCCGCACAGCTCCTTGGCGCGCTTGAAGACGGTATCGCGCATGTGGTCGTGATGAAATTCGAGCTTGGCGTGCAGGATGTTTCGCGGCCCGAGACGAAAGATTTGCGCCTTGTCCCGTCGGCAACAGCGGCAAGCCCAGGAATACCAGGTCAATGCCCAGCTCTCATTGAGATCGACGCCATCAGCCCGAAACTGGCTGACAGCTTGCTTCGTCTGCGGACTCCATTTCCCATCGAACTCCGCGAAATGGATTTCCATCTCCTCATCGGTCAGTCGCGAGACATAGGGGACGTCGATCGTCGTTGACCACCACTTGCTATCGGATTGCAGGAAGTCGTCTTCCTCGACGCAGTCCATGATCGCCCTCGCTGCAAATCTTGACGACCGTCGAGCGCAGTGCGAGGCGAGGTCAGTCGAACGATGTGTTACGGCTATAATATGGATGATTCCGAACGCCTGGCCGAGGACTTTCTCCGGAAATGCGGGTTCAAAGACGTTGTCTTCGAGCCCGACGGAAACGTCTCTCCCGATTTCCTCTGTGATGGCCGCGTTGCCGTGGAGGTCAGGAGGCTTAACAAAAGCCATGATGACGGCGGCGGAGGCAAGCCGATTGGGCTAGAGGTGACATCCGTCCCCCTCTTAAAAAGCTTCCGGAAATACCTCCCGAGCCTCGGGCCCGCGCAGCCATCCAAGCCTTGCGTTTTCGTGAACTACAGCTTCCGCCGCCCGGTGCCGCGTTGGAAAATTCTTGAGCGCGAGATCGATGCCATTTTGCGTCCGTTGATCGAAACGCCGCCAGAGCAAGTGCGGACTTTTAACCTCGAGGCCGGCAATGAGTTTTCCATAACAGTCATCCCTGCACGCGGGCGCCACGAGGACTTTTTCTCATTGGGCGGTTACAGCGACCACGAGTCTGGTGGTTGGTTGCTCCATGACCTCAGCAGTCATCTGAAGCTCTATATCGACGAGAAAACTGCGAAAATCGCAGTGAACCGCGCGAAGTATCCCGAGTGGTGGCTCCTGATGCCGGACCATATTGGCTACGGCCTGGATGAGTTTGAGCAAGGCCTCTTTGGCGATGCGGATGACCTCGATCCCGGTGGCTTCCATCGCGTCATCCTGCTCGATCCTCGCGACGCTTCCAGGTCGTTTCAAGTCCATCCCATCGCGAGCACCGTCGAGGCGAACGCTGACGAATGAGCCTCCTGGATCTGCTCAATGCCCAAGGATTCCGCGCCTCGGTCCTGGAAAGGGTTGGCGCGCTGATCCTGGGGTGCTCCTTGCTGGAAAATCAGTTGGAGGTTGTCCTCTGGCAGCTCGGGAAGTGGCCGGAACCCGGCGAAATGCCGGCGACTGACAAGATGATGGCTTCGCAGCGCATCTCGACATTCAAGAGTTTAGCTTGCGAGGCGGCGTTTCCCGAATTGAGACCGCGCGTAGATGAATTCGCCGACGCGGCGGAGAACATCTTGGCCTATCGGAACGCGATCGCGCACGGCTATCCGATCGGGTCGTTTGCGCCAGGCGAAGCGGGCATTTCGATCAGCAACACCCGATGGCATGGCGAAAAGCGCAAACGCGATAGTCAGACAGCTCACCTCGATGAGCGTGTCATCGACATGGTGCTGGAAGCCTTGTTCCTGCTGCTGAAGGCGCTGCATGCAGGCCACTGGCAGGCGCAGGAGGAAATGAAGCTGCCTGCAATGCTGCAGTCGCCCGGTCTGAGCAAAGCTAGGCTGCTCTCAGATGAAGCGCGCAGCCTGTCAGCGACCGTGAACGGCGAGAGAGTCTGACCTCAAATGGCGTTAATTCTATGAGGACCTATATTTTTATGATTAGCTCAATGACGGCACTGTAGTACGTGCTAGCAAATCGAAAGACAGGTCTTAATAACAAAAGCGGCTTGGGGAGATATATAGTGAACGTAGCCGATGCCAAAATAGACGAGACGTTGAAGTTTGATTTTATCCGCGGAGACAGCTCCGCCTCCACTGAATATCAGTGGCCGCAAGGCGCGGAGATTGTAAAGAAATCAATTGCAGAGGCGCTGAACGCGAAAAACGTCTCGTTTCTCATTGGCGCGGGCTGTTCATCCCACATGATAAAAGGAACGAACGCCGAAGGTGCAGAGATTTGGACCGAATGCGGCGTTCCCACCATGGCTCCCCTAGCGAAGGAATTTACTAGGGCAAGGGAAGCCGATGAAGGTGGCTTCCCAACAGCCGAGGAGCTGAAACAGATCAAAGAAGTGCTCGGGGTCGATATAGGCGATCCAGAATATTCTCGAAATCTCGAACGCTTGATGGAGTTGCTATTCAGTATCCGCTTTTTTCTGAAGCGAAGCAGCCTCGAAAAATCTGAGAAGATTCTTACAATCGTCGAAACTGTGATTTCAAAAATACAGAAATTTCTATGGACGAAATGCACAGCTGGGGCCTTTTCAAAAGGCGACACGTCTTTGTCCGATCTTTATGAATCTTTTTACAGAAAACTGGTCTTACGAGATCGCTCGTTGCCACGCCCATGGGTTTTCACAACGAATTACGATCTGTTCAATGAAACTGCCATGGACAGGCTCGGATTGCCTTATACCAACGGCTTTTCTGGCGTTGTTGAGCGGCGCTTCAATCCTGCCACTTTCCGCTATGCTCTCGCCGAGCAGCTAGACCTGACGAACCGCAAATGGTCTGCCGTCGACGGCTTTGTTTACCTCTGTAAGCTTCATGGTTCGATCAGCTGGACAGAAGACGAGCATGGATTGTTCCCGATCCGCGAAATGCCTTTTCAGGACGATCCCGGAAAGGTGATGATTTATCCAACTCCGTCAAAGCAAAATTCCAGCTTGGGATCACCTTATGCTGATCTATTTAGAGAATTTCAATCGCGTATTGTGAGAGAGCAGAGCGTCTTGTTCACGATGGGCTACGCATTTGGCGATGAGCACATCAACAATATTATCTACCAGGCGCTTACAATTCCAACCTTCCGCCTTGTGATATTTGCGGATCCTGAACTGGAGGGTGACATTGCGAAGCTGCGAAAGCTGAACGACCCTCGCATATGGATCATCGGCGGCAGTGGTCCTGAGAAAGATCGCAAAGCTCATTATTTCAATACGATCATCGAACATTTTATGCCGCAGCGTCCCAGTGAACGGATCGACGACGCGATCGCACAAGTACTGCACGCCATGGCCCCTGCAAAGGAGCCGTCTGCCGTGGCGGCTGGGGATGATGACAAATGAGCCGGGACGACCGTAAACGTGCAATCGGCAAGGTCATTTCGGTTGCGGCGGATCAATTCGTCATTGAGATGCACGCTGGGACAGACAACTTCACCGTAGTTGGATTCGATGACGTGCATTATGTCGCGAGACTGGGCTCGTTCTTGATGATTCCCGTCCAGACCGAGTTTGTTGTCGTTGAGGTTGTCGGGTTGCGTGAGCGCGACGTGCCGAGTTCAAGTCGCTCCGGTGCAGATCTGGATAAGGCAGCATCAGCTAAATTTCTTGACGTTGTCCCTGTCGGCATGTTGCCCCCCGATCCGGCCGAAAAATTCCGATTTGGCGTTTCGGTTTATCCCTCACTCTATGCTGACGCCCTCTATGCGCTCGATACGGAATTAGATCGTGTCTTTGAGACCGATATGCCAAGCGAGCCTTCGCTCGGGTTCGGCGGCGTGGCCCCTGTTCCGGTGGAGGCGACGCGCTACAAGTCTCTTTCGATCGGAAGATCCGTGGTCTTCGATGGCTACGACGTGAAGGTTCGCATCGATGATTTTTTCGGTGGCCATACAGCGGTGCTAGGCAATACCGGCAGCGGTAAGTCCTGCACGGTCGCGTCCGTGCTCCAATCGCTTTTCGACAAACCAGATGACCATCATGCCAGAGGCGCTACTTTTGTCGTGTTTGACGTCAACGGCGAGTACATAGAAGCGCTTGGACCGCTTGCCAAAGACAATGGAATTGGCGTCGCACACGTGATCCTAGACGGGACCGCGTCTCCAGAAAAATTCCGAATGCCCCACTGGTTCCTGGAGCAGTCAGAATGGGAGCTGCTACTTCAGGCGAGTGAGCGGACTCAAATCCCCGTGCTGCGCACGGCTTTGGGACTAACAGGCCTATTTCGGCGAGATACTCCTCGCGCGATCGAAGTTCGCGAACACTTCATAGCCACTTGTATCGGCGAGTGCATGAGAGGATCTGACGGGGACTCCCCTGTCAGCAAATTTCAAAGGGTAGTCTCGCTTCTTCAAAAATATCCAACAGCTGATCTAAATGCTGGCTTGCTTAAAAAATATGGAGCAAATTACCAGTACGGTAATTTTGTGCCAAGCACGAACCTTCCGCTATTTCTGGATGAAGTTCGGAAAAAGGTGCGCGAAGATGTCGAGCTCCCCGCCTATTCACGGGAGCCATTTACATTCGACGATCTCGATGAATGCCTCGATTTCGCTATTCTCTATGAGGAGGCCCACGGAAATCGTCAAATTCGAGATTACTGCTCTCAGATGATTACCCGGTTCAAATCTCTACGGGATCGATCGGAATATGCGTTTATGCGTTACGCGCTCAAGCCGGCGGAGCCGCCGCCAACGATTGAGGAGTTCATGGCCAAACTCCTGGGCCTTCAGAGGCGTAACGACGTTTGGCACAAAGAAAAGCAAATAATAATCGTCGATATGAATGCGGTCGAGGACGAGGTTGTCGAACTCGTTTCGTCAGTGTTGGCCCGTATGGCTTTCCGACTGCTGCGGCAGGCAGAGCCACGGAACCGGTTTCCGGTACATTTACTTCTTGAAGAAGCACACCGATACATCGCTGAGAAGCCCTCTCGGTATGCAATCGATGCTAGCAAAATCTACGAAAGGATCGCCAAGGAGGGACGCAAGTACGGACTCTTCTTATTCGTGGCATCGCAGCGGCCGAGCGAGCTTTCTAAAACCGTCCTCTCGCAATGCTCGAATTTCGTCATCCACCGTATCCAAAATCCGGACGACCTTTCGCAAATTAGGCAGATGACCCCGTTCATATCGGATGCCGTTTTGAAGCGTCTACCGTCTCTCCCGAAACAGCACGCACTGGTCTTCGGCACCTCGGTGACGCTTCCCACGACCTTTAAAGTTCGCGAGGCCAGGCCACTACCCAAAAGCGACGATGCGAAGATCCGTGAGCTTTGGTTCCATGGGCAAGAACGGGCTGCTCTGATTAAACTGTAGTTACGGAAATAGCCTTAAGACCGAGCTCTGCTCGCAAGCTGTGTAATGTAAACATTACCGGCGGTAATTTTTGCATTACCATCTTGGGAAGGGGGCCCGCTGCGCGCCCCCGTTCCATCCCCCCGGCCATTGGCCCGGATTTCGGCCTCGAGCCTACACCGGGCCAGTGCACCGATCCGCCGGTGCATCACGGGTCAGCGGCGCGTTCCTGCTCCCCCGACACCACCATGACCAAGGAGACCCGGTCTCCCTGGACCCATCGAAACAGCACGCCTTACAACCATCCGCGGGGTCACGCCGCAGAGCTCGCGCTTTATAATGGGGGAAGTGGCCGGCTTCTCCTTCCCCCGGAACAATGCCGCCCTATATGATTGGGCGATGGCAGAAGAGTCTCCCGAAGGCGCCCCTACACCGAGATCCAATTTCAAGCCTTCCGAGTTCATGCGCGGGAGACGGCCCTATCTGTTCTCGGATTCCGCGCATAGCCTCGAAAGTACCGTCACTCGCGAGACGCTTTCATTTCATCTGGAGACGTTGACGAACCAAAAGAGTGAGGCCGTCTTCGAAGAATTTGCGCTGCGTCTTTGTGAGAAGTTTGTCTCACCAAACTTGCGCCCACAGACCGGCCCGGTGGGCGGAGGCGACGGCAAGACCGATACTGAGACGTACCCTGTCGCTGCCGCGATTGCAGCGCGCTGGTTCGTACCTGATAGCGCCGGTGCCCACGAACGGTGGGCCTTTGCCTTCAGTGCGATGAAGGACTGGCGCAAGAAAATCCGAAAAGACGTGGCTAGCGTCGTCTCGACGAAGCGCGGCTACCCCAAGATCTACTTCGTGACCAATCAGTACGTGCCGTCCAAAGATAGCGCGAGCATGCAGGACGCTCTCTTTGAAAAGCACGACGTGCCGGTTGTCATCCTCGACCGCACATGGCTTCTGGATCGCGTCTTCGAAGGCGGAAGCCTCGATATTGCGACAAGTGTGCTCGGAGTTGGCAAGGGAACCGAGAGCCTTTCCAAGAAGACAGGCCCGCGCGACTTTGAGCGTGCAGCCAAGCTCGACCAACTTGAGACTGCCATCGGGGATGGCTCGAAGTATCAAGGCACGCCCCATGCTCTCGCGGAGGATTGCCTTGAAGCAGCCCTGCTCGCGCGGGGATTAGAAAAGCCTCGCGTTGATGTTGACGGACGGTTTGCGCGCGCCGTCCGAGTGGCAAAAGATCACAGCCTTCCGAAACAGGAATTGCTTGCGACGTACGATTGGGCATGGACTTCGTACTTTTGGTTAGAGGACCCCGCCGCCCTCAACCGTCTTTATGATGATGTCGAGCGCTTGGTGGCAGACAGCGAAGACGCGGAAGAGTGGGAAAAGCTCGCCAATCTTTTGCCGTCGATCCGGCAGAGCGTGCGGACGGGATCACTTAAGCCGAATGTCGCGAAGCTCGATCAGCGCACTGCCAGCATCGTCGGTGCACTCGAAAGGATCAGCCTCAATACCGCACGCGCGAATAATGCATTGCATGCGCGCGCAATGCTGCTCCTCGTGCGTGTGTCCGAGAGGGTAACCGCCGATCCGCGCGATACGCTCGTAGACGTTTGGCTAGACTATGAAAAAGTTCTGAAAGACGCCGAGGGTCTTGGCACATTCCCGTTCGGCTCATTTGCGGAAGCCCTGTCGGCTATCGGCGAGTTTGTGCCCGAGAGCCCCGAGTTTGACCGCCTCTACGAGACGATGACCGATGCCCTCGTTGTCCGGCGTAGCGAAGGCGAAGCTGCGATCAGCAATAACAAGCGAGCATATCAGAAGCTCACCAAAGGGCTTCATTTTGATGCAATCCGCTGGTTTGGAAGGTCCGTCACGCTTCTGATCAAGGAAGAGTACGAGGACGAATTGGTCGGCGCGTTGATCGGTTCAAGCTTCGCGTTTGAGCAAGCGGGATTGCTGTGGGCCGCGAGAAATTATGCCTTGGCCGCAGCAAATCAGCAGTTCTCCAAATTTCGCCGGGGTGGATCAATCGAGGACGTGAACCCGCCCGTTCTCAGCAGATTGTTCCGGCTGGAGCTTCGCTTGGGGCGTGTGCCGCAGATACTGAGCGCTCATGCGCTTGAAATGATCGTTCGCAAGGCGCAGGCGCGAACAGACGACGCGCGGCGCGAGCTTGAGCAGATCTCAATTAACTGTGCGGGCATGCTTGGAGCCCTCATTCTCAGAACGCCACCATCCCAGCTCCCACAACTCGCCAGGCTGCCGGATCCGTTAGAGCGTGCAGGACTTCCGACGGCAAGAGTGGCCTTACTCATGCTCATGGGACAAGAAGCCAAGCTCCGGGAAGAAGGCTGGATTCCGGCCTCCGAAAGCGGAGCTGCCGCAGCCGAGTTCTTCGATAAGCTGTACGAGCAGGGCGAAAAAATCGAGCTGCCCGATCAGCCCGACTATTCTCTTGGCGATAGCGTCACCTTGAAGTCCATTATTCTCGGTTGTTCTCTCACTATCGTGTGCGACAACAATCTTACGTCGCTTGGTGTCGCCGAAGCGGTCATGGGCGCTCTCGAAGCGCTGCTCGCAACCAGCCTGGCCCATCGTATGTTGCCGGGGTTAGACAGGTTTCAAATCCGGGTCCGGCAAAAGCTTGAAGATGGAGTCGTGCCGAGCCTCAGCTTCATTGAGGAGGGTGGTGAGACCATCGCGCTCATCTCTCATCCGCCCCGTACCGAACAGAAGACATCAGAGGATGTGCAGGCGTTTCCAAACTGGCTGCAGAAGGCCGTCGTGGAAATCATGCTCAAATTCGTTATACCCGCCGATTTTGAGAAATGGGCGGCCACACATATCGACGAAGAAAACGCGTTCGGTCGGGCCATTACGTTTTCGAATGTTCCGATAATGATTGCAAACCTATACGGCGACAAACAGCGGCTGGACGTAGGGGATTGGATCGAGGCCGACGATGTGGCCTATCCTGTTGACCCAGAACGGGCTTGGGTTGCCAAATCTGCTGACGCGGATGCGGACGATGCGGCTAGGCCCGTGCAATTCGGGGACGGTCCGCCGCCGCCAGGCTTCTTCGATGCCGAAGCCCGCAAGCACACGGACTACAAGATTGTGTCTCCAATCGATGTTGATAAGTGGAATGCGGCCAAGTGGTCCGCCGTGCTGTATATCGTCGTGCCGCCCCACCTCAAATATCCGCCGGTCCTTGGTCTCGCCTATCGTAATCGAGAGCCAGCCATCAGTATTTTTGAAGGGTTCAAAACGCGATACGATGCGCACGATCCTAAGAACGAGCTTCGTATCGCCGTCATCCGGGGTATATCAGCCTCCGAGCCGTTGGCGTATGGTGTAATTGTCGGGCCTAATGTCGATAATTTCCCCAATGGTCCGGGTGACATATTTGGATTCGTCTCCCGCATCCACCGGATCTATCCCGAGAGCCACCAAAATCTCGATAGGTTTATAAACGAATTCAATCGACAGGGCCGTTTCCTACTCGTCCCCGCTCTCATGTCTACGTCGACGTCGGAGGCCGAGCCTTTGATGTCATATGGCATCGGGAAGTATCACCTTGCTGTTCGCGAGGCGTGGCAGATAGGTGAGAACGATCCGGATGCGTCCGTGCTGGATTTGGATGATCTCCCGTTTATCCCGGAAAATCAGCCTGATGCACCAGTGCTCAAAGCTATCGCGACGCTTACGAAGTTTCGCAAAGAGTCAGCATAGCCACTCGGCTTCCTGAGCGACCCTTGTCGGCCGCTAATTTGGTTCAACTCGATGTGGGCGCTATCTCAAACGGCCATTAAACCGGCCATTTAAAGCCAATTAATTAAGATAGAAATCTGTCTATCATTCTGATAAGATAAGCATATTAAGAAAATTAAACCGGCCATTAAACCGGCCATTTATCTGGAAAACATGCCTTTAAGAGACGACAATGAGGGAATAGGCCTTTTTGAGCCGCTGATCGTATCGAGCGGAAGTCCGCTGCGCGACAATCTCAACGATTTGGCGCTCACACTGGCGGCTCGCTCGGAAGGCTTCCGGCGTAGCTTGCCGGATTCCATTGCGACGGCGCTCGCCGATCTCGTGCGGTCAATGAATTGCTACTATAGCAATCTCATCGAAGGGCATAACACGCACCCGGTCGATATCGAACGCGCGCTTGCGGGCGACTACAGCGCCAACCCCGGCAAGCGCAATCTTCAGCTTGAGGCGAAGGCGCACATCACCGTCCAGAAGTGGATCGACGACGGTGGCATTCCGGGCAGCGCCACCGACCCGGCGGTCATCTGCGACATCCACAAACGGTTCTGCGAGCTGCTGCCTGCTGAGCTGCTTACGGTTGAAGATCCTGTCACGCACGAACGGTTCGAGATTGTGCCCGGCGCGCTTCGAGAGCGCGACGTTCAAGTGGGCCGCCTCGTTGCGATCAGCCCCGGTGCCGTTCCACGTTTTCTTGACCGGATGCATCAGGCCTATGGCCGGCTCGGCAAAATCGAATCCATCCTCGCGGCCGCGTGCGGGCACCACAGGCTGCTTTGGGTGCACCCGTTTATCGATGGGAACGGCCGCGTCGCGCGATTGATGTCTTATGCCATGCTTCTTCGCTCACTCGACACGCGCGGGCTCTGGTCGGTCGCACGCGGGCTGGCTCGCAAAGAAACTGCCTACAAGGCGCATCTCGCCGCCTGCGATCTTCCACGCCGTAACGACCTTGATGGGCGCGGGACGCTGAGTGAGGAAGAGCTTGCGAAATTCACGCGCTTCTTTCTGGAAACCTGCATCGATCAGGTCGACTTTATGGAAGGGCTGATGAAGCCCGACCGCCTGCGCGACCGCATCATGATCTGGACCGAAGAGCAGATGCGCGCGGAAGCACTGCCCGCAAAGTCCGATATCGTGCTGAAAGCTCTTCTCTATCAAGGCTCGCTGGAACGCGGAGAGGTCGCTCCCCTTCTCGGACTCAGTGACCGCGCAGCGCGGCGCGTCACATCCGCACTGCTCGATGCCGGCGTGATTAGTTCCGAGACGACGCGAAGCCCGCTGTTTCTAGCGTTTCCGGCGAGGTACGCGGATCGTTGGATGCCAGGGCTTTTCCCGCCAGAGGATTGAACATCAGGGCAATGGGGCTGCTATCGACCCTTAGCGGTCGCTCCTCGGTCGTTGGACGAACGCGGCCAGGGCTCCGATCACGCCATCCGCGAGAGGGCGAACCTGAGCTGAGCGAGGTGACGTGGCATGCAGCCTGATCCGCGATTTGAGGACACTGGCGGTCTGATGAACTGGAGGGCCTCGGCGCAGGCGACCGTTGTGCTGCCGTCAAACATGACAGTGAAGCCGACCACGCAGTGGATTGAAGCCGGACCACTCAATGGGCGGCAGGCCACAAGGAAATCCGGCCCGCCCGTCAAAGCTGTTGTGTTTTGCGTTGACCTGCTCCCCTGTAGGAAACTTAATGAGGAGCCAGGTAAATACGCAGTGGCGCGCATTTGAGACCATAACAGGATAGCCGCAGGGGCCTAATCGTTAAGTAACGCGTCAATCTCCCAAATCGTTGAAGTTATTTGTATCAAGTGTTTCGATTCGAGGGCGACCTCATAGGGGTGCCGCAGCTCATTGAAACCGCTCGGCCCTTTTTGAGATTCTATCGAGAGGCAAACCAAACTCGCCGCTTTCATCACGGTTTGGTCGCTCATTGACGCCCCTCGACCCGTTTCTTGATTTTACCACCATACTAGCCAAAACGGCCTCTCGCCCGGGCGAGAGGCCGTCGTTTATTACAGAGCGGAGCCAAAACAGCGAGTGGCGGTGACTTCGAGCCGCCTGCCTCCTTGCTCCCATTTCACCAGCACGCAGACCGAACGCTCGGGCAGCCTAGCCCGTCTAGCTGAAACGCTCACCCCACGGTGAAATAGGCAGGAGGACGGAAATCACCGGAGAGCCAGATCAAACGCTACCGGCTGCCCTCAGTTGCAAGCACGTTGCCGATAATCCGCACCAATGCCGCTGTGGCCCTCTTGCCCGCCACGCTGGGCTGCCAAGCGGGACCGCCTCCCGCAAAAGCCATCACCAGGCAGGAACCGCTCATTGCCGAGCGTAGCGCGAGAGCGGTCTGCCGCAGGACGCGGCCTCGGAGGATGGCGTCCTACCCCATGACAATTCGGCTCCCGGGATGTGGGAGGAGCATCCCCTATCCTTGCACGACCGCATCCACATGTCCCCGATGAATGGAGTCATGACGAAGCCCGGAAAACTCCGGATGTAGATTCGCGCCATTCGATGCTCAAATCGGACGCGCCTCATAATCGTGCATCCTGAGCCGCCTCCGCGTCGATGGCCTGCTCTTGGCCCCTAGCTGACGTCTAGAATGTCCGGTTCTGGGCGGGTCAGTGCTGACGCACAGAGCGTCTGCTTCGGGCTGGGCGACCAAGTGGAAATGCCTTGCGACCTGGTGCAGGCAACTGACTCCATTTGATCCAGCAGACAACCTACCGTTGCGTCAAAAGCGAATCGCCGCAAGATTGTACGGTTGCGTGTTGCTTGTACGATCCCATCCAAGAGGATCGCGGGCACGGGGGAATGAATGACGCTAACGCCTCTCACGAAAAAGCGGAAAAGTGGTCAGACTTACGCCCGTCGAGCATCGACCGCGCAACAGCTTATGGAATTGGCCGGCTTGAGCCGGGAAGAGGTTCTGAGGCGCTTGGATCAGAGAGATCGTGGCCACGCGGATTTCGTGGAGACGGAGTGTGTCGTCTATCTCCTTCGCGAGGCTGATAGGCAAGGCAACCGGTCCGACTGGTTCAACAGTCTATTCGTGCACCTTGACCGTCGCTTGGACGAAAACCTTCGTTGGGCGATCTCCTACGGCGCGGTCAACGACGCCGAGAGCCTGCGCGAGGACGTCAAGCAGGAGTTCTATGTCCTGCTGGCGAAAGGGCTCCGCGATGAACCGGAGCGTCTCGATCCGTTCGAGGTGTTCTTCGACAAGGCCTTCGCCGCCCTGCGAACGAACTGCCTGAACAAGGCGAAGCGGCCCGAGCGGCGCCAGACCAGTTTGATGGACGGCAAGCAGGACGATCAGGAAGAAGCGGAACGCGAAATCGTCCAGCCCGAACCGGAAAATGCGATGGGGCTGAACGAAATCGAACTCAGCCTTTTCCGGTCTCAGGCCTCCGCATTGATTGATCACCTACCGGACAAGGAAAAGCGCGCCGTGACGTTGGTCCTGCAAGGCCATCAGGTTGAGGCATCCTATCCGGACAAGCCATCCGTCGCAGAGATCTGCGGAGTGGATGTGAGGACGATCAACAACTGGTTGCGAAGCGCCCGGAAACGCTTCGACGATCTGCACGGAGAGACCCGATGAGCGCCGAGAACGATAGGTTCCGCGAAGACATCCTCATCGATTTCGCGACCTCCGACGTCGGGACGGTCGAGCAGAGGTTGGCCCAATTCTCCCACGAACATCCCGAGATGGCCTCCGAGCTTGAAAGCCTGGCTCGGGATCTGAACGCGATGGCAAGGACCGCTCGCCCGGAGCTGGAAGCGGTCGACGACGGCGCCGCCAAGCTCGCCCTCTCCAGGTTCGCCCGGATAGAGGCGAGTTTGGCGAGATCTCCGCAGGTTTGGGCGCGAGCACCTTTCGCGGGCTTCGGCGTGCCCGAAATCAAGGCTGCCGCCACCGCCTTAGGGGTCAACCGCTCCTTCATCATTATGCTCCGCGATCGGGTGATTGCCGTCGAGGAATTCGGCGCGGGGCTCCTGTCGGCAATCGCGACGGCGATCGACGCCCAGGTCGACGGATTGCGCGATTATCTCGGCATGCCCGTCGCCCAGCCCAACGGTCAAATGATGAAGTCGGACGGAAAGCCTGTCGCTTCCACGAAGCGCACGCTGGAAGAGGCCATGGAAGACGCCGGATTAGACGACGAACAGAAGCGCCGGCTTCTTTCGCTTTGAACGGGAGGCGGGCATGGAGACTTTCGAGGCCGTCCGCTTAGCCGCATCCAAACTGCATCGCGCCGCCTGCGATAAGGGGGCCGATGCCTGGGTGCCATCCTCGATCGTCGATGTCGCGAAGGAGGTTCAGGACGTCGAGGTAACCCTTCTTGCCGCAGGAAACCCACAATTGATGGGTGGCCGCGGGGTGTTCGATCCCAGCGGGGGGATCATACGCTGCGAGCGCCTGGCCGACCCGGTCGAGCAGGCGATCCTGATCGCCCACGAAATAGGCCATGCCGTATTGCATACGGCGCCGGAGCCCGTCGTGACGGAGCGGGTTGACGCCAGCCGCATGTCCGAAGGGGCCTCCTCCGTCGTGGAACGCGTCGTGGATTACGGTCGACGCGAACGACGTGAACTCCAGGCCGACCTGTTCGCCCGGGAGCTGCTGCTGCCGCGCGAACGCGCTCGCGACCTTTATCTCGGCCATTGCCTCGGTGCGAAGGACATCGCCGATCGCTCGGGACTACCCTATGCGCTGGTCGCCCAGCAGCTGCTCGACGCCTTGTTGCTCCCGATCACGATGCCCGTGGCCGAAACGGGCTCGCCGAGGCCGGCGCCCCCGCTCGATTCCAGCCAGGAGCTGGCCGCGGCGCATGCCGGCTCCCCGTTCCAGCTTCAGGCCGGCCCCGGAACCGGGAAGACGAAGACGCTGATCGCGCGCATAGAGCGCCTCATCGACCAGGGGGTTGACCCTGGGACGATCCTCGTCCTGACCTTCTCGAACAAGGCAGCCGGCGAACTCATCGACCGCTTGACGAGGTCCCGGCCAGCCCATGCTTCCGCGGTGTGGATCGGCACCTTCCATTCCTTCGGTCTGGATATCCTCAGGCGCTTCCACGACGTCCTCGGTCTGCCAAGCGATCCGCGATTGGCCGACAAGGCCGATGCGGTGGGGTTGCTCGAAGACCTGATACCGGTTCTGCCCCTTCGGCATTTCCGAAACTTCTTCGACCCGACCGCAGACATCGGCGACATGCTGTCGGCCATCTCGCGAGCCAAGGACGAGGTATGCGACGAGAAGGCCTATCGCCGCCTCGCGGACGCGATGGTCGACAAGGCCAAGGCCTCCGGCGACGCCGACGCGATGACGCGCGCCGGGAAGGTCGTGGACGTCGCCATCCTCTACGAAGCCTACCAGAAGGAGCTCGCGACGGCCCGCCTTCTCGACTTCGGCGACCTGGTCATGCGGCCGATCGAGTTGGTCGAAGGTAACGCGGGCGTTAGGGCTGCGCTGGCCGAACGGCACCAGCACGTCCTGGTCGACGAATATCAGGACGTCAACCGCGCCAGCGTGCGGCTCCTGAAGGCGATCGCAGGTGATGGCAAACGGCTGTGGGTCGTCGGAGACGCCCGCCAATCGATCTATCGTTTCCGCGGCGCGTCCTCGACCAACATGACGTCGTTC
This sequence comes from Alloboseaceae bacterium BT-24-1, assembly GCA_025846845.1. Lineage (GTDB taxonomy): Bacteria > Pseudomonadota > Alphaproteobacteria > Rhizobiales > Beijerinckiaceae > Allobosea. The sequence continues at coordinate 67,008 of JAOYTL010000019.1, read as the reverse complement.
GCCGACGACTTTCCCGGGGCGACCGTCGCTGCCCTCAAGGTGAACTATCGTTCGGGCAAAGAGATCGTCGATGCCTTCTGCGGCTTCGCCGCGGGGATGAAGGCCTCGTCCGGCATGCTGCCGCTCGCCTTGACCTCGAACCGGGGTGGCGGCGGGCCCAGGATGGAAATCCGCCGCGTCGGCAGGCCGGTCGACGAAGGGGCGGCCGTCGCGGCGGCTATCCTTGAACTCAAAAGCCAGGGTGTGCCCTTCCGGGACCAGGCCGTCATCTGCCGTGGCAACGCGCGGCTGGGCGAGATCGCCTCGGGCCTGGAGGATCGTGACATACCGGTCCTCTACCTCGGCAACCTGTTCGAGCGTTCGGACGTGCGCGACCTTCTGTCGATCCTGGCGCTGCTCGTCGATCGCAAGGCCGGAACGCTGCCCAGGGTAGCGGCGATGGCGCGCTCGCCGATCGCACTCGCCGACGTCGCCGAGATCCAGAAGTTGGCGGCGGCATGCGAGAAGCCCCTGCAATGGCTCGCCGCGGCTTCACGGCTGAGCTGGTCACCGGAGACCGCGAACTCGCTGGCCACCCTCGAAGCCGATCTCCATGGCTTCGATCCCGATGTCTCCCCTTGGACGGCGCTCACGGGCTGGCTCCTCGATCGGACCGACATGCTCCGGGACCTCTGTGCATCGAACAGGCCGCGGGACCAGATCAGGCGAGTGGGCCTTTGGCAGTTCCTCGCCTTCTGCCGGACATTGCCGCGAGGCCAGTCCGGTCGCCCGATCCAGCGACTTCTCGATCGGGCACGTCGCCTTTCCCTCCTCTCGGAGGAACGCGATCTCAGGCAGATGCCTTCCGCGGCGAGCGGGCTCGACGCGGTCAACTTGATGACCGTGCACGGGTCCAAGGGGCTGGAGTTCGAAGCGGTTCACATGCCCGGAATGACGGTCTCCAGTTTCCCGCTCAACAACACCGCGCCGCGATGCCCGCCGCCTGACGGCATGGTTGCCGGGGCAGACGGTTTGAGTGGCATCGAGGCGGTCAAGAAGGGGCACGAGGAAGAGGAGCAGTGCCTTTTCTTCGTGGGCATGTCGCGCGCCCACAGCCGTGTGTTCTTCTACGCCTCGACCAAGCAGGCCAACGGCAACAACCGTAGCCCTTCGCCATTCCTCGGAGCCATCCAGTCGCACGCGACGATCCTCGAACCCGCGCCGCTGGAGGCGCCGGTGACGGACGACGGGTCGGAGGCGCTGCCGGACGTGGACGTATCCTGGGCGACTGCGCCAAAGGTCACGCAGGATCAGCTCGCCCAGTATGAGCGCTGTCCTCGCAGATACTTCCTGACCCACGTGCTCGGGGTGCCCGGAGCGCGAACGTCGACGCCGTATTCCCGGATGCAAGACGTCGTCAACGAGGTGGTCCGTTGCGTCAGGGACGACGCGGCGAAATGGAATCTAACGACTTCGGAGGTCGAGGAGTTCTTCGAAGCCATCTGGGCCGATAAGGGGCCCGTCGATCATCCTCGCGTCGAGGATTATCGAGCCGTGGGGCTGCAACTCGTCGAGACCCTGGCCGCGTCACGTCGCGGGCTGCCCTACTCCCCCGCCCCGAGCGCCAACATCGACCTTGGCGGCGCGACGATCGTCGTTCGTGCCGACGAGGTTCGGAGCGGCGGCGCGGGTCCGATCTGGCGTAGGGTCCGTTCGGGGAAAGCACGATCGACCGAAGCCGATGATATCGTCTACGCGTTGATGACCTTGGGTGGTCGCGGCCACGGGTTGGCCGGCGTGGAAGCCATCTTCCTAACGGACGGAACCACGGCGCCGATCGCACTCAAGGAAGCCAAGTTCGCGAACCAGATCGATAAGGCCACCCGGCTGGCAGGCAGTCTCGTCGCCGGCCAGTTCCCCGCGGTCCCAGACTCGCGATCCTGCCCGCGTTGCCCGCATTACTTCACCTGCGGAACCCTTCCTGGCGGGCCGTTGGCGCGCCCGTAAAAAAAATCGACCGGAAGGTTTCCGGTCCTTCGCGTCGGCATTGATTGACCTCTCAGATGGCCGGCTCGCTCCCTCGGATCGGCGGCCCAAACCGAGAGGAACGATCATGAACGCCTTCAACCGCCCCCCCATTCACATGAGCCCCATCGACATCCTCCTGAGCGATGTCGCGATCCGCATCCAGCTTTCCCAGACCGACTACGACAAAGCGGTCGCTCGTTACGAGACGATGCAGGAATGGATCGATCGGCCCGCCAGCCCGCTCACCGGGCTCGTCGCCCGCATGTACGCGCAGGGCAGCATGGCGACAGGCTCCACGGTCGCCCAGAACTCCGATGCCGACGAATACGACATCGACGTGATGGCCGAACTCACCATCCGCGACGACAGCCCGCCGGACGTCGTGCTCGATACCCTGTTCGACGCCATCCGCGGCGAGCCGGGGTCGCGCTATTACGCCATGACCGTCCGGCATACGCGCTGCGTCTGCGTCCGCTACGCCGACGGCATGCACATCGACATCACTCCGGCGGTGCTGATCCCGTCCCTCCAGGAACGCACCAGCTGGATCTTCCACCATAAGCAGGACGCGCCCAACGAGCCGGGCTATCGCCTGCTCGCGAACCCTTACGGCCTTGCCGACTACTTCAACGGCAGGACGCCGATCGAGAGGGACTTCGCTGCCTTCTACGAACAGCGCTCGCTCGCCTACGACAGGATGACGGTAGAGGCGAGGGCCCACGGCGAGCCCGTCCCTGACCAGCAGCCGGCCTATCGGAAGTCCCGCGCCCTCATCAGCCTCCAGCTGTTGAAGCGCTGGCGGAACGTCCTCTTCGAGAGGCCGCCCCGCGCTAAGCTCCGCCGTCCTCCCTCGGTTTTGCTGAGCAAGCTGGTCGCCGACAACGCCGGCAGGTCGAGCAGCCTCTCGGAGGAGCTGCACATCCAGGCCAGGGCCATCCTCGAACGCCTTTTTGCCGAGAAGTCGTTCGGGCGCCTGATCCATGAGGTGAACCCCCGGTGCTCCGGTGACGTGCTGACCGACCGGTGGCCGGGCGACCATGCCGCGCAGGATCTGCTCATCGCCGATCTTCGGGCCTTCTGCGCGAAGATGGAGGCGTTGCGCTTCGGCGATCTCTCCCTCGCGCAGATGAGCGTGATCCTCGAAGGTCTCTTCGGCGAGCGCCCGGCTCGGAGCGCGCTCAACGACTACATCACCCGCCAGGGCCAGCTCTCCCGCCTCGGCCAGACCGGCATCCAACCCGGAACGGGTCGCATCACTGGTCTCATCACCGGCGTCGGCGGCGGTTTCGCGAGCGGCCCCTCCGCGGCTCGTCCGGTGGCGGCCCATAACTTCTACGGCGGCATCGCCCGGAAGAAGGGGTGATCCGATGCTCCCGCTCTCGGTCGACGAACAGGATCGTTTTATTCGTCGCGACTATCCGGGATTCCGGCTGGTTCACGACAACGGCGGCCTGTTCGCGATCTGGCGCGGGCGCCTCGCACCGATCGCCCAGGGTCATGAGATCGAGATCGCCTACTGCCCGCGCCTCTTCTTCGAGGAGTTCACGGTGACGAACGAACGGGTGGCCGTGAGGCTGGTGGCGCCCGGCCTCGTCTATCGCCACCCCGACACCGGCGAGATCGCTCCTCATATCTATCTCGACGTCGAGGATCCCGCCCGCTCCTGTCTCTGCCTTTACGACTATCGGGACGACGAGTGGGGTCCGCACCGCGCCATCGCGGAGACGATCATTCCCTGGGCTTCCGAGTGGCTCTTTTTCTACGAGGCCTGGCTGGCGACCGGAATTTGGTCGGGCGGGGGCCACGACCATTCCCCGATACGAGGTTCCACACCATGTCCTACGAACGCGCCGTCCTGCCCCGATCCGCTGGCTCCAACCCGAAGCGAAGAGTTCCACAGGCTTGGCCGCAGGATCGGGACTTCCGCATCCTTGCTATCGATGGCGGCGGCATCCGAGGCGTGTTTCCCGCAGCCGTCCTGGCTGGCCTGGAGGAGACTCTCACCGGCGGGCGTCCGATTTCCGACTACTTCGACCTGATCGTCGGGACGTCGACCGGCGGCATCCTTGCCCTCGGTCTCGCCGCGGGCAAGGATGCCCGCGCGATCCGCGACCTCTATATGGTGCGAGGCCGCCATATCTTCCCGCCGACCTGGGACAACGCCCTCGGGCGCATTCACCGCTGGCTTCGCAACACGATCTGGAACGTCGGGACGTATCGTTACGAACGCCACGAGCTGGAGCGGGTTCTCGACGACGTCGTCGGCAGGCGGTTGTTCGGTGAGGCTCGCACCCGACTGGTGATCCCTGCCTTCGAGGGCAGGTTCAGCGAGATCGCGGTGTTCAAGACGCGGCATCACGCCGACTATGGCATGGATTGGCGCAAGCCGATGAAGGACGTCGCGCTTGCCACGTCCGCCGCCCCGACGATCTTCCGGGCGCACGAAAACGACGGCTTCACCTTCGTCGACGGCGGCGTCTGGGCCAACAACCCGATCATGCTCGGGATCATTGAGGCCATGTCCTGCTACGACGTCCCGCGCGAGCGCATTAAGGTCCTCAGCCTCGGATGCGGCGACGATCCCTACGTGGTCTCGAAGGGGATGATGTCAGGCGGCCATTGGCGTTGGCGCCAAGTGATCTTCGCCGCGATGAGGCTCCAGTCGCTCGCCGCCACGAACCAAGCACGCCTGCTGCTCGGGCCCGAGCACGTCATCAGGATCGACGCTCCGACGACGCACCCGAAGATCGACCTCGACGATTGGCGGCGGTCGACCAACGAGTTGCTGCCGGCGGTTGGCGGCGCGATCAGCGCGCACGGCGCCGCCATCGAGGCGATGTTCCTTCGGGATACTGTCGATCCGTTTGTGCCAGTCCCTTAGAACTAACACGGCCATCGAAGTGCAGCTTGCACCTGCCAACGCGACGAGCGTGTTCAATCATGCGCGTCAACTGACCGAACGTCCGCGGTTCGGAACGAAGCGAGAAACGCCTGTGCCGCTTGGCATGTTGCAACTTCAGGTTCTATCTTGACCCTGCTGGGGTGAAGAAATGCTAGATCGAGATAGTGAGCAGACGACGAACGGCGCCCGTGAAGTGCCGGCGTCGGTCAAGATCGACGCAGACATTGCTGCAAGCTTCACTTTCGCGTCCTACCAAAACGCGATCCCGGTTCTACGCTCCCTTGCGATCGAAAACCCGACCGACCGGCACCTCGAACAGTGCCGGCTGGCCATGGTGGCGACGCCTGGCTTTTTGCGGCCCAAGCTCTGGACGATCGATCGATTAGTCCCAGGCGACCGCATCGTCATCAGCGACAGACGGGTCGAGCTTGACGCAGGCTACCTGGCTGGACTGGATGAGGCGGAGCGTGGCGAGATCACTTTGCGCCTCTACGCCAAGGACCAGTGCCTGGCCGAAAGCCGGTTCCCGGTAAGGTTGCTCGCGCGCGACGAATGGGGCGGCGTCGCCGACATGGCGCAACTCTTGCCGGCCTTCGTCCTCCCGAATGATCCGGCTATCGCGAAAATTCTGCGATCTGCCGCCGACTCTTTGGCTGGACATGGCCATCCCTCGGGCCTCGACGGTTACCAATCGAACGATCCCAAGCGGAGCCTGCTGCTCGCGGCAGCGGTCTATTCTGCGATTGCTGGGCTGAAGCTGCACTATGCTGAACCTCCGGCGAGCTTCGAACAGCGGGGGCAGAAAGTCCGCCGCCCCTCGACCGTCGCGCAAGACCGGCTGGCCACCTGCCTCGACACCTCGTTGTTGTTTGCCGCGGCTCTCGAAGGCTGCGGGCTCAACTCAGCACTGCTGTTGTTCCAGAATCACGCAGCGGTCGGAGTGTGGCTGACGAAGCGGACTCTTCCCAATGCGGTCGAGACAGACCTCACCGAGATCCGCAAGGCCATCGCCGCACGCGAGTTCGTCGCCTTCGAGACTACGGGCGTGACGCACAGGCCCCCGGTTACGCTCGACCATGCACGGCAGCTTGTGGCGCCGCGCTTCGAGGAGACGCAGGCAGCCGGTTTCGTGGCAGCGATCGACCTGCATCGCTCCCGCAGCGGTGGCATCACGCCGCTCGCCTCCCATGCCCCCGCTCAATCGGCTGACAGCGAGGATGCCGAGATCGACCTGCCGATCACGATCGATACAGTGCCGATTGACTTGCCGGCAGAGGTTGTCGAGCTCAAGCCGACCACTGCAGCCGGGCGGATCGACCGCTGGCAGAAGAAGCTGCTCGACCTCACTCTGCGCAACCGGCTGCTGAACTTTCCCGACTCGAAGAAGACGATCCCGTTTCTGTGCACGGATGTAGCCTATCTCGAGGATCGGCTCGCAGAGGGGAGCGCGATGCGGCTGATCTCGCTTCCCGAGCACAATCCGCTCGGTGAGCGTGACGCCGCGCTCTACCGCGAAGTCCGGGGCCAGGACCTCCACCGCACATTCGCGGCAGATGCCCTCGGACGCGGCGAGCTTGCTTCGCCGCTTGAGGCCAAGAACCTTGAAGCGCGGCTGATCGACCTTCATCGTCAGGTGCGCAATGATTTCGCCGAGGGCGGCGCAAACACATTGTTTCTCGCGGTTGGCTTCCTGCGCTGGAAGCGCAAACCTAGCGACGAACGCAGTTATCGTGCGCCGCTATTGCTACTGCCGGTCAAGCTCGACCGGCGCAGTGCGAGTTCGCAATTCTCGCTGCGCTTCCACGAGGACGAACCGCGTTTCAACGCCACGTTGCTGCAGTTCCTCGATCGCGAGTTCGACCTCCCGTTACCCCAATTCGCAGGCGAGCTGCCGCAAGACGAGAACGGTATTGACGTGCCGTGTCTGCTCGGCGCGATGCGCCAGGCGGTGCGCGAAGTGCCCGGCATGGAGGTGGTCGACGACGCGGCGCTATCGACCTTCTCGTTCGCGAAGTACCTGATGTGGAAGGATCTCGTCGAGCGGACCGACTCACTGCGTGAGAACCGGATTGTCCGGCATCTGATCGATTCGCCGAACCAACCCTTTCCGGGCCTCGGCGGTGATTTCATCGACGAGCAGGAACTGGACCAGCGCTACGAGCCTTCTGACATCGTGTCGGTCCTGCCGGCCGATTCCTCCCAGATTGCAGCGAGCGTCGCGGCCGCCGAGGGGCGGGATTTCGTAATCATCGGCCCTCCCGGCACCGGCAAGAGCCAGACAATCGCCAATATGATCGCGAACTGCTTGGCATCGGGGAAGACCGTGCTCTTCGTCGCCGAGAAGACCGCGGCGCTCAACGTCGTGCATCGCCGGCTCAAGGCGCATGGCCTTGGCGACCATTGCCTGGAGCTCCACTCGAACAAGGCCGACCGCAAGTCCTTCCTGGCCCAGCTCAGAAACTCATGGGAGAAAGGCCGCGCCGCCTCACAGTCGGATTGGGTTGCTATCAACCGCCGGCTCAAGCTCAAGCGCGACGTGCTCAACGCCTATGTCGATGCGCTCCACAAGCGGCACCCAAACGGGCTGACGCCCTATACCGCGCTCGGCATCGCACTGCGGGATCGCGAGAACTATGCGCCTATTCTGAGCTGGCCGCATCGCGATGCCCATGACGATGAGGCGCGTCGCGCCCTTGGCGACCTCGCCGACGAGATCGGCCGCGTCTTCTCTGCGGTCGAACGCGTGCCGGCTCTCGCATGCGTGCATACGCCCGAGTGGTCCTCTACCTGGCAGGAGCAACTGCTCGCGCAAGCGCGCGAGCTTGTAGGAACGATCTCGGCATTGCGAACGTCGCTCGCCGCGTTGCTGCCGCACCTCGGCCTACCGGCGCGCGGCGATGCATCGGCCGGGGAGCTGGAGCGATTTTCGGTGCTCGCAGCCGCGCTACACGATAGCGCCGGCACTGATCAGCGGATCGCGTTCGATCCGGATTTCGGCCGCCTGAAGGTGGCGCTCGCCGAGCTGGAGGGCTCGATCTCGTCCTACCGAGCTGCTGAAGCCGAACTTTCCGCCACCTTCGCCCGCGACTCGGTGCTACGCGTTCCCGTCGATGACCTCGAGCGCGACTGGCGCGAGGCCCAAGCCGCGATATGGCCACGCAGCTGGCTCGGACGCCGGCGGGTGAAGAGGCTGCTGCAGAGCTATGCCACTGTCGGCCAGCCGAACCCCGGCAAGGATCTGCCGATCCTGCGCCGACTTCAGGGGCTCCACACATCCGTCGACACTAACGGGCTCGCCGGCAAACCGCTACGCTTTGCCGGCCTGGACACCGACGTGACGGCGATCACCCGCCATCTGACCGGCGCGACTAAGCTGCGCGACAGTCTTCTGCGCCTCGGGCGGGCCGCAGATGACATCCGCGCCATCGTGAAGATGGTCGCGCCGATTTTGGTACCGGGCAGCGATGCTGAGCCGATCCGGCACGCTGCGATCGTTTATCGCGAAGCCCACGAGAGTTTTTTGGCGGCGCTGGCGCGCTTCTCTGCCCTGACCGGATCGTCTCCGGTCCGGTCAGATAGCGTGACAGTCCTGTCAGAGCTTATGTCGCTCACAGGCGATCTCGCGAGCGCGCGCCATTTGCTACGGAACTGGACGAGCTGGTGTCGCATCCGCGCGCTGGGCGAGGCGCAGGGCCTGAGCACTTTGATCCAGGATCTGGAGAGCGGAGTGCTTTCTCCACATCAAACGCGGGAGACGTTCGATCTCGCTTATGCGCGCTGGTGGCTGCCTCTGGCGCTGGATTCCGACGCGACGCTGCGCGACTTCCGCCGGTTCCAGCATGAGCACGCGATCGAAGAGTTCCGCGAAATTGATGACCTCGTCCGAGCCAAGGCGACCAGCCGCGTGGTGAGCGCTCTGGCTCACGGCCTGCCATCAATCCAGAGCGTGCCGCGCAACTCTGAACTCGGCCTTCTGCGCCATCAGATGGAGTTGCAGAGACCGAGCCGCTCGATCCGCGAGATGATCGGCGCGATGCCGGGCAACTTCGGCAAGCTCGCGCCCTGCATGCTTATGTCGCCCCTGTCGATCGCGCAGTACTTTCCGCCGAACCAGGCGCTCTTCGATGTGGTGATCTTCGACGAGGCCTCGCAGATCACGACCTGGGATGCGGTGGGCGCGATTGCCCGCGGCCGGCAGACGATCATCGTCGGCGATCCGCGCCAATTGCCGCCGACCAATTTCTTCGGGCGCAACGAGGACGACGAAGAGGTCGAAGATCATGAGCGCGACCTGGAGAGCATCCTCGACGAGGCCAAGGCCGCCGGCATCCCGCTGCGGGACCTTCGCTGGCACTATCGCAGCCGCAACGAGTCGCTAATCGCCTTCTCCAACGCCCACTATTATCAAAACCGCCTGATCACCTTCCCAGCGCCGACAGTCGAGGATCGCGCCGTAAGCCTCGTGCCGGTCGACGGCGTCTACGATCGAGGCAAGACGCGCACCAACCGCACCGAAGCACGCAAGCTCGTCGACGATGCCCTCCGGCGCATGCGTGGGTGGCTCGCCCTCCCGGAAGCGAGCCGGCCGACGCTGGCGGTCATCACCTTCAACGCGCAGCAGCAGGCGCTGATTCAGGACTTTCTGGACGAGGCGCGCCGCCTCGAGCCCCCTCTCGAGTGGTTCTTTGCTGAAGATCGGATTGAGCCGACGATCGTGAAGAATCTCGAGAACGTTCAAGGCGATGAGCGCGACGTGATCCTGTTTTCGATCACCTTCTCGAAAGATGCGGCTGGCAAGCGAACGATGGACTTCGGTGCCCTGAACCGCGACGGCGGCGAGCGGCGCCTCAACGTTGCCGTGACCCGCGCCCGACAGGAGCTGGTCGTGTACTCCGGATTCGCCGCCGATGACATCGACACGGGCCGGACGAAGGCGGTCGGTGTGCATCATCTCAAGACGTTCCTCGACTTTGCGAAACGCGGTCCGATCGCGCTGCCGGCCCGGGATGAGGGATCAGTTGGGGGGCTCGAATCCCCATTCGAGGAGGCGGTCGCGGAGCAACTCGCTCGCTTCGGCTGGCAGGTCGTGCCGCAGGTGGGCATCTCCGGGTTCCGCGTTGATCTCGGCGTGAAGCATCCTGATCGTGCCGGTGCCTATCTCGCGGGCATCGAATGCGATGGCGCGACCTATCACAGCTCCGCGACGGCAAGAGACCGCGACAAGGTGCGCGAGCAGGTACTGAGGGGATTGGGCTGGAACATCGTCCGTGTCTGGTCGACGGATTGGTGGTTCGACCCCAACGGAGCGATGCAGCGGGTGCACGACGCGCTCGAGGCCCTGCTCGCCGACAGTCGCGCGCGAGCAGCGCAGGAAACGGCCGACCAGGCACTCCACTGGGAACTCGGCGAGCAGGTCGACGCCGGTCAGCTCGACCTAGACGCTGCCGAGTCCGAGGAAGCGACCGAGGACGCCGTGCGCGACGGTCGCGCGCAATCGCTGCAGGACGATGTCTTGGCTGCTGCTCCTGTCGCTGATGTCATGGCCTCGCCAGTCGCCGGATCCGTCAGGGTGGCGTCCGGAACGGAGGGAGACGTCGGGGCCAGTCCCTCCCACGGTGGAGCACGGTATCGCTTAGCCGACCTATCGCAATTCCGAGCTGATCCGGACCAGTTCTTCGAATTCGGCTATCGGGGCACATTGCGTGGGATGGTCGATGCGGTGATGGAGGCCGAAGCGCCGTTGCGCGCGGATGTGCTGGCCCAGCGCATTGCGCGGGCGCACGGCTGGTTACGGACAGGCGCTCGGATCAGGGAGCGCATCGACCTGCATCTGCGCGACCTTCCGCGAACTGAGGAGTCGAGCGGCCCCTTCCTTTGGAGGCCAGGCACGATTGCACCAATCTACCCCTATCGTGCGCCGGTGGATGTCGCTGCGCGGCGCGCGATCCCAGACATCCCGCTTGCCGAGCTTGCCAGCATTGCAGTCAGCGAGCCCGCGCTGTTGGAAGAGACCGACCCGGCACTCGCCCTAGCGCGCCTCCTGGGAGTCGAGCGGCTGGCCGTGACCTCGAGAGCTCGTCTGGACGAGGCCTTGCAGCGTTCAGCCACCCACCTAGCCACGGCTCCCAGCGACGGCAAGTAGAAGGCATCGCATGTTCCGTTTCCTCCACAGCGCCGATTTGCATCTCGGCAAGCCGTTCGGTGCGATGCCGGACGAGTTGCGCGGGCGCCTGCGCGAGGCCCGCCATACCGTGCTCGACCGGCTGGCGGCCCAGGCTCGCGCGGCCGGAGCGGAGACGATCCTGCTTGCCGGCGACGTGTTCGATACGGAAACGCCGAGCCCGGCCGTGCAGCGCCAGGCACTGGCTGCCATGGCAGGGCATGACGGCCTGCGCTGGATCCTGCTGCCCGGCAATCACGATTCGCTCGCCGCCGAAGCGCTCTGGGCCGGCCTTGCGACCTCGCGGCCCGGCAATGTCATTCTCGCGACCGAGCCGGCTCCCTTCCCGCTCGCCGACGACGTCGTCCTGCTGCCGGCGCCGTGCACGACGCGCCGGCCGGGTCGCGACCTCACCGAATGGATGGATATGGCAGCGACCTCGCCGGGCACGGTCCGGATCGGACTCGCCCATGGCCCCGTGCAGAGCTTCTCGGAAGACGGCGGCGCGAGCGACGTCATCGCTCCCGATCGGGCTACCCGCGCCGGGCTCGATTATCTCGCCCTCGGCGACTGGCACGGCCAGATGCGAATCGGACCGCGCACCTGGTACAGCGGCGCGCCGGAGCCGGACCGATTCAAGCACGACGCGGCGGGCCGCGCCTTGCTGATCACGATTCCCGCGGCCGGAGCCGCGCCCGCAATCGAGCCCGTCGAGACCGGATCGTTCGACTGGCGCACGCTCGCGCTCGACTGCCTGGCGGGTGAGGAGCCCGGTGCGCATCTGGCAGCGCTGCTCCCGATAGGTCCCGCACGCCGCCAGACACTTCTTCGCATCCTGGCAACAGGCCGGACGCGGCCGCCGGCGCGGGCTCGGCTGGAAGCCGATCTCAAGGCGATCGCACCGGAATTCGCCCTGCTGCAGCTGGAGGCGCAGGAGCTGGTCACCGAGTGCGAGAGCGAGGATCTCGACCAGATCGACCGGGCCGGCGCCCTGCGCCAGGCCGCCGAGACGCTGCTGGCCGAGAGCCGGGACGAAGGCCGCTCCTCCAGTGAGCGCGAGGTGGCGCGCGAGGCGCTGATGCGCCTGTTCTCCTATTGCGCGGCGGCCGCCTGATGAAGCTGACCGCCCTGCGCCTGCACAATGTCCGCCGCTTCGCCGGCAGCGGCGTGCGCATCGAGAACATCGGCGATGGCATCAACGTGCTCTGCGCCGCCAACGAGCATGGCAAGTCGACCTGCTTCGACGCCCTGCACGCGCTGTTCTTCCAGCCTCATACCGGCACGCCCGGCGCCGTCCAGGCGCTGCGGCCCTATAGCGGCGGCAACCCGCTGGTCGAGGCCGACCTCACCACCGCCGACGGCGCCTTCCGGCTGACCAAGCAGTTCTATGGCGGCCGCCGCGCCCAGGTCCGCGAGCGCGACAGCGGCCGCGTGATCGCGCAGGCGGACGAAGCCGAGCGCTTCATCGCCGCACTGGTGAAGGGAGGCATCAGCGGGCCGGCCGGCCTGCTCTGGGTCCGCCAGGGCGTGACCGGCATCGAACGGCGCGCCAAGGCCGAGGACGAGACGGAACGGCGCGCGCGCGAAACCGTGCTGACCTCGGTCCAGGGCGAGGTCGAGGCGCTGACCGGCGGGCGGCGCATGACCGAAGCCCTCGCCGTCTGCGAGGAAGAGCTGCTGCGGCTGGTGACGGCGACCGGCAGGCCCAGGACCGGCGGTCCCTATGCCATCGCCATCGACGAAAGCGAGCAATTGGCGGAACAGGAGCGCCGGGTCGGCGCCGAGGTCGCCGATCTGCGCGCGGCGCTCGACCGGCGCCGCGCGATCCGGGGGCGGCTCGCCGAAATCGACACGCCCGAGACGGCGCGGGAGCGCCAGGCCGCGCTGGCGGAGGCCGAGGCGGAGCTGTCGGCCGCCAAAGCACAAGCGGAATCCCTCAAGGCAGCCGAGAGCAAGGCGGCCCTCGCACTGAACCGGCGCGTCTCTGCCGAGCAAGCCCTCGCCGGCTTCCGGCAGGCGCTCGCCCGTTTTGCCGACCTTCGCGAGGCCGAGGCCGGTGCCGCGCAGCAGCGCGACGCTGCCCGCGCCCGCCACCAGGGCGCCGCCGGCGTCGTGCGGGAGGCCGCGGCTGCGGTGGAAAACGCCGAACGCGAGGAGCGCGAGCAGCGCGACCTGCTCGCCCGTCTGGAGCGGGCCTTGCGCGCACAGGAGGCGGCGAACCGGCTCGCCACGGCCCGCGACAGCGAGCGCGAAGCGCAGGCGACCCGCGAGCAGATCGAGCGCATGGAGGCAACCCTCAAGAGCCTTATCCTGCCCGCCAGCAAGATCGCCGAGCTGGAGCAGGCGGAAGGTCAATTGCTGCAATTGCAGGCCAGGGCCGAGGCGCGGGCGCCGCACTTGCGCATCGATTACGCGGACGGCGCGGAAGGCGGAATCTCGATCGCAGGCGTGACGCTTGCGCAAGCCGAGGAGCGGGCGCTCATCGGCACGACGCAGATCGAGATTGCCACCATCGGCCGCCTGACCGTCACGGCCCCGCAGGCCGAGGAGGACAGCCACAGCATCGCCAAGGCGCAGGCGAAGCGGCAGGCGCTGCTCGACGAACTTCAGGTCGACGGCCTCGCCGCGGCGCGCCTGCGCGAGGGACAGGCGCGCGACCTCAAGGCCGATCTCGACCTGGGGCGCAGGCGCCTCCAGCTGCTCGCGCCAAGCGGGCTCGCGCGCCTGCGAGAGCAGATCGCACTTCTGGAGACCGAGGCGGCCAGCGCGAACGAAGCGCCCGCTGATTTGGATGCGGCCCGCCGGCAGCTTGGCACCGTCGAGGCGCGCGTCGGTTCCATGCGCGAGGCGGCTCGTGCGGCGCAGGCCCGGACCGAAACCTCCGCCTCCGCTTTGGTCGAGGCGGAACGTCATGCCGCCGGGCTGTCCTCCGCGCTCGCCGCGCTGGCCGAGAGCCTGGGGCCCGAGGCGGAACGGCGCGGGCGCGAGGAGCGGCTGTCAACCGAGCATGATGAGACGGAGCTCGCCTGGCGGGCCGCACAGCAGCAGGTCGAAGAGCTCGCGGCCCGCAGGATCGATCTCGCGGCGGCAGAAGCGCGCCATCAGCGCCTGCGCTCGGTCGTGGACGCGGCGCGAGAGGAGATCACTCGACTGCGCGAGGAGGCTGCCGGCCTCGATGGTCGCATCCAGACCCGCTCCGAAGCCGCGATCGAGGAAGCCTGGCAGGAAACCCGCGACAAGCTCGCGCTGGCGCAGCAGCGCACTGCGGTGCTCGCCCGCGAGGTCGCCGTCCTGACCCGGCTGCGCGATGCGCTCGAAGCCGCGCGCTCGCAGGCGCGCGATCACTATTTCGCGCCGGTGCTGCAGGAGCTGCGTCCGCTGCTCGGCCTGCTGTTCGACGATGCCAGCGTCACCTTCGACGAGGACACGCTGCTGCCGCGCTCGGTGCGGCGTAATGGCCAGGACGAGCAGGTCGGCGTCCTCAGCGGCGGCATGCGCGAGCAGCTCGCGATCCTGACGCGGCTCGCCTTCGCGCGGCTGCTCGCCAAGGGCGGACAGCCCACGCCCGTCATCCTCGACGATGCGCTGGTCTATTCCGACGACGATCGCATCGAGAAGATGTTCGACGCGCTGCATCGCCAGGCCAGCGCCCAGCAGGTCATCGTCTTCTCCTGCCGCCAGCGTGCCTTTGCCAGGCTGGGCGGCCATGTGCTGCGCACGGAGCCGTGGCATCCCGACAGTTGAGCGAGATGCTTCGCGCCCTCGCAACGTCGGCTTTCGGGCAATCTCTCAACGTCGGCTAATGGCGCACGTCGGTTACGAGCGTGCCGGATTTGCTGAAGGCTGGCTCAAGAACCTAGCTTCTACAGGTTCTGGGGGTCCATTTGGCGCATGTCAGCCATATGGTTATAAGCCGTCTGCATGAACTTTCAGGACATCGAAGCCTTTGTGGCCGTAGCCGAAACGGGATCAGTCAGCCGAGCTGCTGCCCGTCTGAATCTAACCCAGCCTGCCACCACCAGGCGAATCCAGAATTTTGAGGCGACAGTTGGAGAAGGCTTTCTCTTTAACCGCGCCGTTAAACCGGCCGTCCTAACCACGTTAGGCAACCACGTCCTTGAACATTGCCGGGCGGTGCTCGCAGCGGTTGTTGCGCTGGAGACCTGCGCGACAAGCGCAAGCGATCCAACCGGCGAACTCAGAATTGGCGTTGCGCACGGGCTTGGCGAAATGGTGCTGACTGCGCCCCTCGAAGACCTGCGGCAGCGCTACCCGCGCCTTCGGCTTCAAATCGGATCGAACTGGAGCAGCGGTCTCATCGAGGACGTGCGAAGTGGGGCTATCGATTGCGCCATAGGTCTGCTGACCGAGGCGCACACTATTCCGGCGGGGCTCCAACGCATTGGTCTCGCTGACGAACAGGTTGTCGTGGTGTCGGCTTCGCGTTCAGCAACCAAGCGCGACGGCAGCCCATGGCGTCTGCGCGATTTGGCAGAGGCGGATTGGTTTCTCAACCCACCAGGCTGCGGCTGCCGCGCTGCGCTGACGCGAGCTTTCGACCGACAACGACTTCGTATGCATGTGGCCGCAGAAATCTTCGGCGAGGACCTGCAACTGTCTCTCTTGTCCGGCAGCAACGGCCTATCGCTCGTTCCCCGTCGGTTGTTTGAAAACAGCCCTCACCGCGCCGGGCGCCAAATCCTCGCCGTGGTCGACTTCGACATGCCGGTAACTGTAGCCCTGATCCGTAGCAACGTACCGAGCCGGCTGGACGGGCCAATTAGTCAGCTCGCGACCAGTATAAAAGAGAAGTTGGAACATCAAACAAATCGCGCATAATTTCTATTAAATCAATGCATTTGCCTTATAGTTTTTGATCCAGCAGGTTCGAGAAACTGCTGGGACGGTGGGCGCAACCTTCGGCAGCATCCAAACCCGCTGCCAAAGGTATCCACTCGATGATCGTCACCGTGTTTCGTTCCCGCCTAGCCCCTGGCATCCAGGATGAGTACGGCCCAATGGCCAAGCGAATGAGCGAGTTAGCCCGGAGCGTTCCCGGCTACATCTCTCATAAGGGCTTCGTTGCTGAAGACGGCGAGCGGGTGACGATTGTTGAGTTTGCTTCGGCAGAAGCTCTGGATGAATGGAAAAGGCATCCCGAGCATCGTGAGGCCAAAAAGCTCGGCTTCACAAAGTTCTTCAGCCTCTTCAGCTATCAGATTTGCAACGTGACGCACGCTCGGACGTGGGAAAATCGGGCGGCTGAATGATGATCACGTTCTTGATGCCAAAGGCGCGGGGCTGCCGACCCCTGATAGTCACGCCCGAACTTATCGCCCATCACATCGAGGTTGCTAAGCAACTTCGCAGAATGGCAATCCGCAACGCAATTATGAAAGCTTCGGCGAGGATTCTCAGCGGGCCGCGGGCCGAGACTATGCCTTAGCCGGTGACATCAGCTGCGAGAATGGCGGAGAGCCGTCACTCCCAGCGCTCGCGACCCAGAGTCCAGCCTCCAAAGTATGCGCAGATCAGTTTACGCCTTCGGTTGCGGGCCAAGGGGGCAGACGGATTTGACGCCCCAGCACGCCGCGACCACCGGGCGCCCCCAGCCGGCACAAATCTTGCCGACGTCAATGTGGCGACCGCGTAGAAGCCTGACCGCGTGCTTCGAAGCGCTGAGAGACACTCAGTTCAGCGGCTCGGTCGCTGCGCTGTGAGCACTGTCTGCTCACCCGGTCGGCTGCTGAATTGGATTGGGCTGTCACGATCAAGCCATCCAGCACGTCATGTACCTTACGCTACTGTCAGGTCTGCTTTCGGGCGAAGTGTCAGAGTCCGCTCCTGGCGCAGACGAGTGACGGACGCAGTATAATGCGTCCCGGATGCGGCATCCCGATGGAGGATGCGTCATGCTAGTCGAAGCTCAGCAGACCCATCAGTGTCCGGCGTGGAATACCGGGCGAATTATAGGCCCAAAGCCGCCCCTTAAGCCGCGTCACATCTGGGCAATCAGGACACGGCTGCAGCACGAACGTCGTGTGCGTGATCTGGCGATGTTCAATCTCGCGATCGACAGCAAGCTGCGTGGCTGCGATCTCGTCCGGCTGCGCGTGGGTGATGTTGTACTCGGTGGAACGGTGAGGCTGAGGACATCGATCATCCAGCAGAAGACCGGCCGGCCCGTGCCTTTCGAGCTCACCGATCCGACCCGAGAGGCGCTTACGCCTTGGCTCAGGAGACGACCAGCGGCAACTGGCGATTGGCTCTTCCCGAGCCGCAGTCGACCCGGCGAGCACGTGACGACCCGGCAATACGGCCGCCTGCTGGATGGCTGGGTCGCCCTGATCGGCCTTGACCCAGCGCTCTACGGGACGCACAGCCTTCGGCGCACGAAAGTTGCCTTGATCTACAAGCGCACCGGCAATCTACGCGCCTGTCAGCTGCTGCTCGGGCATTCCAAACTGGAAAGCACCGTGCGGTACCTCGGCATCGAAGTAGATGATGCTCTCATCCTGTCGGAGCAGACGGATCTCTAAATCAGTTGGCACGGCGGGCATCCCGCCGTGCTGCCTTCCGATCTGTCGCACAACTGCCTACGACCGAAGTCTATCACCCGCAAGCGAGGAGCCCAGCAAGTGCTACCCAATCATCGCTCCAGCATATCGGGCTGCATACCTATCGCAGCCTCGACTGGTCACGATACTCCCGCGGAGTGATGCCCGAAATCCGACGGAAGGCACGGGTAAAATGCGCCGGATCCGCGTAGCCGGAGGAGAACGCGATCTCGATGATCTTGGCATCGCTGTCGCGCAGCAGCCGGGCCGCGTTCTCGAACCGGGCCGCCCCGAGCAGATCGGAATACGATAGGCCCGCACCGGACAGCTTGCGTTGAAGGCTCCTCACGCTGACGCCGGCCATCTCCGCGACTTCGGCTACGGTCGGCGCTCCTTCATCCAGATAGGACGGCAACATCAATCTTAGCGCGCCGACGATGTCGTTGGCGGACGGTCCCGTCTCGTCGTCCGCGGGCGATGCCGGCAGCTCGTCTGCGAGACTGGGAAGGCTCAGGAACGAGACAGGAACGTCGATCCAGGATGCGGCCTGACCCGACAGGAAGCGTGTGTTCGGCCAGGAGGATCGGGTCTGCGCGCTGGGTGTGTACCGGGCCTCGAAGGCCATTGTCGCTGGCACCCAGTTTGCCCCAGCGAATTGCCGGACGATGTGAATGGGAAAAATGTTCTGGAGCCATTGCGAGTGTTCCAGATGCGCGATGCCAGAGGTGCCAAGGAGCCTGCTGCATATCTTCAGGTGGTCATCGCAGCGTTCGAGCCACATGTGCAGGACATTGTCTTCAAGGGTTGCCCATTTACATACCTGCTGAAGTGCGGTGAACAGCGTCGGCGAATAGCCAATCACCATCCTGAGCTTTTCACTGAGGTGGCAATATTGCAGCCGCTGCGACGCCTGAAATCCGAAATCGACGATCCCCTGCGATTGCTGGGCAGCCTCCGCGAAGCTAACGGCGCGCAGCAAGGGTATGAAGTGGTCCGCTTTTTCCTCCACGGACGTCGGAAGCCCGAATTTTGCCAGAAGCGGCGCGGTGGAGGCGCCGATCTCGTCATGAATGACGGTGAAGGGAATGAGGAATTGGCAACGGGTCAGAGGAATTCCGGCCATAATATTTGCCCCCCGGCAGAGAGTTAAATCCTTATTCCGCCTTGCCGCTCCTCCGGGACCATCGTCACCAAGGCCGTGGGAGTGGTTGCACGTCGTTGCTGCTTGCGATGAGGCGCAGTCCTTTGTCCCGGCGCCTCAAATAGTGCTCATTTCAATCTAGTTTTGGCGTCCGATGGCCAGACGGCCGAAATTTTCAGTCATTGAATAACAGGGCTGTCTGATCCGGGACGAAGGTCCGCACCATTCACGACGTGGCTATGAAGCTCGTCCATATGCCCTCCCGACACGAGGTGCGAGCGGCGGTTGCTGCGTCGCTGCAGCACAATGGCGCAGCTCTTCCATCGACTGCAAGTCGATTGGGTGTGCGCGTGCGCTCGCTGCAGCGTCACCTTGCTTCGATGGGAACGAGTTACAGCGAAATAGTCGCCGAGGTGCGTCTCGACACAGCCTGCCGCTTGCTCGCCGAAACCAATGAACACATTTCGCACATAGCGTTAAGCCTTGGTTACGCCGGCGCCAGCAGCTTCAGCCGTACCTTCATGCGCTTGATGAAGGTTCAGCCCGCGGCTTATCGCAGGCAGAACGGGAATCGCCGGCCGACTGCCAAAATCCGCGGTTGATCGCGCCGGGGCGCATTGGCGCGAAATGGCAAGACACGTCCTGCGATCTGGCGCGAAATGGCCAAGCAAGACCAGCCGTGATCGGAGTACCGCCATAGGTGGTGACCGAGGCGGGCTGGCCGAAGGGGGCATGATGTGGCGCGTAAGATCTCGGGCGGCGAGGAGCCCACGAGCGACTCGCACGCTCGCTGCGGGCTGGCCCGGCGATAACCTTCCGACGACCCGCCAGGAGGCGGGGAAAATGTCGGGCATACGCAGAGTGTGCCACGCCGTCGCTGTCGTCGTGAGCTGTATCGGCACTGCGTCCTTCGCTGCCGACCTGCCCCCGCGGGCGACAACACCGCCGCAGCCGCCGGCCTGGACCTATATCGCCATGCCTTATGCGTGGCTGCCGTCGGTCAACGGCACGACCACGGTCAAGGGTCGCTCCACCGAGATCGACGCCACGCTCGGGGAAATCCTGGACCGCCCGATTCCGGAGGAGCTCTTCGGCCTGATGGGGGCCTTCGAGGCGCGCAACGGGCGCTTCGCCGTCATGACCGATCTCACCTACATGAAGGTGGGCGTCTCCGACAGCGGCGCACGCGCACGCAGCGTCCATCCTCAGATCGGGGGGGCTGTGGCGGCTGCGGTCTCGCTCCAGTTTAAGATGTTCATCGCGGAGGCGGTGCTCGCCTACGAATTGCTTCACTGGGAAGGTTCGGCGCCCGGAACGGGGACGTCGATCGATCTCTATGGCGGCGGGCGTTTCTGGTGGCAGAATGCCGAGGCCAGCCTGGCGCTGACGGCAGGCTTGTCGATTGCTGATCTGACGCTCCGCGGCGGCCGCGCCGTTGCCGCATCCGGCGACGTCACCTGGCTCGACCCGCTGGTCGGCCTGCGCCTGCGCCATCATTTCTCGCCCAGCACCGAACTCGTGTTGCGCGCCGATGTCGGGGGCTTCGGCGTCGGAAGCGATTTGTCCTGGCAGGCCATGGGCTATCTCAACTGGGAATTCGCCCGCACGCAGAGCGCCGCCTGGAGCGGCATGCTCGGCTATCGGGCGCTCTATGTCGACTTCTCCAAAGGGCGCGGCAGGTCGCACTACGAGTACGACATGCTGACGCACGGACCCGTCCTGGGCCTGACGGCGCGCTTCTGATCCGCAGCGTCGCTGCGGAAGCATGCCTTCAGGCCGGTGTTCCACTCTCGATACTATTGAGGAGGCTGACAAATGAAGATCACCCGTCGCTCCGCCGCACTGGGCGGCATGAGCTTGCTCGCCAGCACGGCGATGAGCAAGTCGGCGCTCGCCGAGCAGGGAGCGTTTCTCGGCCTCGGCGAAGGTCTCGAGGAGTTCTGGCTCGCGACCGACGCCTACATCTTCGGCTATCCGCTGGTGACGATGGAAATGACCCGTCGGATCATGACCAATGTCGCCGAGCCCGTCGGCACCCGGGCGCCAATGGGCCAGATCATCAAGCTGCGCAACTATCCCGACGCCGCGTTCAAGGACGTCACGGCGCCGAACGCCGACACGCTCTACACGACCGCCTTCTTCGATGTCGGCAAGGAACCCTGGGTGCTCAGCATCCCGGACATGAAGGATCGCTATTTCCTGATGCCAATGCTCGACGGCTGGACCACGGTGTTCCAAGTTCCGGGCAAGCGCACGACCGGCACCGGCGCGCAGACCTATGCGATTACCGGCCCCGGCTGGGAGGGCACGCTGCCGGAGGGCGTGAAGGAATACAAATCATCCACCGCCATCGTCTGGCTGCTCGGCCGCATCTACTGCACCGGCACGCCGGAGGACTATGCCGCCGTGCACAAGCTGCAGGACGAGTTCAAGCTCGTGCCGCTGAGCGCCTATGGCAAGCCCTACACGCCGCCGGCCGGCAAGGCTGACCCGGCGGTCGACATGAAGACGGCGGTCCGTGACCAGGTCAACCGCATGGACGCGGTGTCCTATTTCACGTTGCTCTGCGAGCTGATGAAGACGAACCCGCCTTCCGAAGCGGACGCCGCTCAGCTCGCCAGATTTGCCAGCATCGGCATCGTTCCCGGCCAGTCGTTCGACGCGAGCAAGCTCAAGGCGGATTTCGCCAATCGCATTCCGGACATCGCCTTCGACAGGATCATGCTCCAGTTCAAGATCAACAAGGCGATCACGCAGCAGAACGGCTGGGCGTTCACCACGAAGACCGGCATCTACGGCACGGACTATCTGATGCGGGCGCTGATCACGGCGATCGGGCTCGGCGCCAACCGCCCGCAGGATGCGGTGTACCCGACCTCGAAGGCGGATGCCGAGGGGCACAAATACAATGGAGCGAACAAGTACGTCATGCGCTTCCCCAAGGGGCACCTGCCGCCGGCCGAGGGGTTCTGGTCGCTGACGATGTATGACGACAAGTACTTTTTCGTGAACAATCCGCTAAATCGATACTCCATCAGCGCACGGCAAAATCTGCAGACCAATCCGGACGGCTCGACGGACCTTTACATCCAGAAGGATTCGCCCGGAAAGGACAAGGAGTCGAACTGGCTTCCCGCGCCCGCCGGCGATTTCATCCTGATGCTGCGGATGTATTGGCCGAGCGAGACAGACCCATCGATCATCAATGGGACATGGACAATTCCTCCAGCCCAGAAGATCGGCTGAGAGTCCGGCCAGCACCAGCCTCGATGAGCTGTGCGAAAAGGGCTTTTGCGCGGTCGCGATGCACAATCTATGAAGAGGAAAGAAGATGATGCGTAAGCTTCTAGGTGTATCGATTTTGATGTCGACATTGATCCAGCCGTTGAGTGCGCAGACTCCACTGAGCGCTTACGCGGATGCCAAGGGCTATATCGACGTCCAGAAGCTGACCTGCGCCCAGCTCGCGGGAACCTTCCAGGAAGACGCCGATATGCTCACCGCTTGGTATAGCGGCTGGTACAACGGTCTCGCCAAGAAGCATCTCCTCGAGGTCAAGAGGGCGAAGGAGGCGGAGCACGAGGTCATCCAGTACTGCAAGGCCAATCCCGACAAGAAAATCATCGAAGCGATTGCCGTGGTGTTCAAGGACATGCGCGCGAAGCTCGGGATCAAGATGAAGCCCTAGGTTCGGTCCGCAGGATTCGTAGTCTTGGAGTAGGCGCATGACGGTGGCCGACACCAAGCCCGCACCATCCCTCGAGGCGGCGTTCACCGGGGCACCGCCTCGTCCGGGCATGATCTGGCTTCCCGGCGGAAACTTCCGCATGGGGTCGGATCGGCATTATCCGGAGGAAGCCCCGGCCCATCGCGTGATGGTCGATGGCTTCTGGATCGACGCAACCCCGGTCACCAACCGTCAGTTCAAGGAATTCGTGAAGGTGACCGGTCACGTCACCGTCGCGGAGACCGCCCCCGATCCCAAGGATTATCCCGGCGCGCCGGCACATATGCTCCATGCCGGTTCGCTGGTGTTCTCGCCGCCCTCGCATCCCGTCGATCTGCGCGACTGGAGCCAATGGTGGCAGTTCCTGAGAGGCACGGACTGGCGCCATCCCTACGGGCCGAAGAGCACGATCAACGGCCTCGACAATCATCCGGTCGTCCACGTCGCCCATTCCGACGCGCTTGCCTATGCGCGCTGGGCCGGCAACGACCTGCCGACCGAGGCGGAATGGGAATTCGCCGCGCGCGGCGGGCTCGACGGCGCCGACTATGCCTGGGGCGACGAGTTGGCTCCTGGCGGCGTGCATCGGGCCAACACCTGGCAGGGCCAGTTCCCGCATGAGAACCTGGCGCGCGATGGCTTTGACCGCACCTCCCCAGTGAAGGCCTTTCCCCCGAACGGCTACGGCATCCACGACATGATCGGCAATGTCTGGGAGTGGACGGCCGACTGGTATTCGCCCCGGCACGAAGCCGATGCACCGAAGGCCTGCTGCATTCCGCGCAATCCGCGCGGTGGGCGCGAAGAGACGAGCTACGACCCCGGACAGCCACAGATCAAAATCCCGCGCAAGGTGATCAAAGGCGGTTCGCATCTGTGCGCGCCGAACTACTGCCAACGCTATCGCCCGGCTGCCCGGCATGCCGAGGCGGTCGACACCTCGACCAGCCATCTCGGATTTCGTTGCGTCGTCAGAACCCAGGAGACAATACCATGACCAAACCTTCGGGCGCGTCGCGCCCAAGAAATGCATGGCTCGTCGCCACGAGCATGGCATGCTCCCTCCTCGGAGCGCCGGCCGCAGGCACGGCGCAGGAGGTGCTGCCGTTCCCGCCGAAGCCATCCGGCAGCATCGCCAACCGGACCATGCAGGAATCGGTCTATTCGCCGGCTCCCGCCCAGCGGCGCCTCTCCGCAGATGCTCCGAACATCATCATCGTTCTGATCGACGACGCCGGACCGGCATTGCCAAGCACGTTCGGCGGCGAAATCAGCACGCCGACGCTCGACCGCATCCACAAGGGCGGCATCTCTTACAACCGTTTCCATACGACGGCCATGTGCTCGCCGACGCGCGCCGCCCTGCTGACCGGGCGCAATCACCACCGCGTCGGCAGCGGCCAGATTGCCGAACTCGCGAACGACTGGGACGGCTATTCCGGCGTGATCCCAAAGTCGAGCGCCACGGCAGCTGAAGTTCTCAAGAGCTATGGCTATGCCACGGCTGCCTTCGGCAAATGGCACAATACGCCTGCCGAGCAGACGACATCGGCGGGACCGTTCGAGTATTGGCCGACCGGATACGGATTCGAGTACTTCTACGGCTTCCTGGCAGGCGAAGCCTCGCAATACGAACCGAACCTCGTGCGCAACACGACGGTCGTGCATCCCAATCCGCCGAAGCCAGGCCGTCCCTATCATCTGAGCGAGGATCTGGCCGACGAGGCCATTCACTGGCTGCAGAATCACAAGGCCTATCAGCCGGACAAGCCGTTCTTCATGTACTGGGCGAGCGGCGCCATCCACGGCCCGCACCACATCATGAAGGAGTGGGCGGACAAGTATAAGGGCAAGTTCGACGACGGCTGGGACAAGTACCGGGAGCGGGCTTTCGCACGCGCCAAGGAGCAAGGCTGGATCCCGCAGAGCGCACAGCTCACGCCGCGGCCAGCCTCGCTGCCGGCCTGGGACAGCATTCCCGATAGTGAAAAACCGTTCCAGCGTCGCCTGATGGAGGTCGCCGCCGGTTTCGGCGAGCATGTCGACGTCCAGGCGGGTCGCCTCGTCGACGAGATTGAACGGCTCGGCTACGGCGACAACACATTGATCCTCTATATCTGGGGCGACAACGGCTCATCGGCCGAAGGCCAGAACGGGACCCTCAGCGAGTTGCTGGCCCAGAACGGCATCCCGACGACGGTGAAGCAGCATATCGATGCGACGAATGCGCTCGGCGGGCTCGACGTGCTCGGCTCTCCGAAGGCCGACAACATGTATCATGCAGGCTGGGCCTGGGCCGGCAGCGCGCCGTATCAGGCGACCAAGCTCGTCGCCTCGCATTTCGGCGGCACGCGCAACCCGATGTCGGTGCGCTGGCCCGCGAAGATCAAGCCGGACGCTACGCCGCGCGCGCAGTTCCACCACGTCAACGACATCGTCCCGACCCTCTACGAGATCGTGGGCATCACGCCGCCGCGTGTCGTCAACGGCATTCCGCAGGACGGGTTCGACGGCGTCAGCTTCGCCTACTCCTTCGGAGATGCAAAGGCGAAGGGGCGCAAGACAACCCAGTATTTCGAGATCATGGGCAGCCGCAGCATCTATCATGACGGGTGGATCGCGTCCGCCTTCGGTCCGCGGACGCCCTGGGTACCGGGAACGCCTCCGGGCATCCGCGAGTGGACGCCCGACAAGGACAAGTGGGAACTTTACAATCTCGAGGAAGACTGGTCGCAGGCGAACGATTTGGCGGAAAAGGCACCGGCAAAGCTCGAGGACCTCAAGCAGATGTTCCTGGTCGAGGCGACCAGGAACAAGGTTCTGCCGATCGGGGCCGGCCTGTGGGTCGCCGCGATGCATCCGGAAATGCGCATCTCGACGCCGTATAAGGAATGGACCTTCGCCGGAAGCATGATTCGGATGCCCGAATTCACCGCGCCGGCGCTCGGGAACAAGAACAACCTCGTCAGCATCGATGCCGAGATTCCCGCCAGCGCCAACGGCGTGCTCTATGCCCTCGGGGCGTTCTCAGGCGGCCTGACGACCTATGTCCGCGCCGGCAGGCTCTGCTACGAATACAATCTCTTCGAGATTCAGCGGAGCCGGTTCTGCTCGGAGCAGGCCTTACCGACCGGCAAGGTCAAGATCGAGGTCGAGACGACCTATGCGGAAAAGAGACCAGCCGGGCCGCTGAACGTCGCGCTCAAGGTCAACGGGGCCACCGTTGCCAGCGGGGTGGTGCCCGTATCGGCGCCACTCCTCTTCACCGCGAATGATTGTCTCGATATCGGGACGGATCTCGGGTCGCCCGTGTCGACGGAATATTTCGACAAGGCGCCGTTCGCCTTCAACGGCAAGATCGCCGAAGTGAAGGTCAAATACCTTCAGTAGATCACGCTTTCAGAACCCGGCTGCATCCAGTGCAGCCGGGGCCTCACAGCCAATGAACGACGCAATCCCGGCCGCAACCCGTGGCCGCAGCAGCAGGAGAATCGTCCATGAAAGCTCTGGTTCTGGCAGCCGGCATGCTCGGACTTACCGCGCTTGCCGTTCCGACACAGGCGAATGCCGTCGTCTGCGCGCGCGGCGTCGTGAGAGCGGGATGTGTCGGCCCCAACGGAGCGATCGTCGCGCGACGCCCCGTTCCGCGAGCGGTCGTGGTGAGGCCCATCGTCGTGAGGCCGGAACCGGTCGTCCGCTGCGCGATCGTCAACGGCCGAAGGGTCTGCCGCTGATCGGGCGGGTGCGAGGCTGTCCCGGAACGGACCCGGCTCCTGAACGAGTCGCTCGATGAATGATGACCACGACCTGCGGTCACCGGATACGGAGATTGACTACGGCAGACCGCGATCGGCCTGGGCGTACCTTGCGCTCCTCGCGCTTCAGTCGGCCGCAGCGCTCGCGCTCCTGGTCGAGATTCACCGCGCTTTTCGGATCGTGGTCGATGATCTCGGTGTCCTGCATACGATCTCGCCGGCTGACCTGCTCACGATCGCCGGCGCCGTCTTCCTATCCCAAACGGCCTACTGGTATCGCTTCGCCAAGGTCCAAATGCCCGGCTGGCGCAATGCCGCGTTTGGCCATCTGCTCGGATTTGCAAGCCGCCTCAGCTTCATCTTTGGCGCGGCCATGTTCAGCCTGTTCTTCCTTCGACATGCGCCTGATCTGAGCTCCAACGAAACCGGCGCGGTGGTGCTCTCGCGGGGGACAATCGTGCTCGTGGCGCTCTTTTGCCTCTACTGCTTCACTCTGGAACTGGAACGCCTCGGCAATTCCTTGCAAAGGCCTAGATCGGTCCAGGACTGATCAGCCGGTGCGAAGGCTAACGTCCAGCCATCCAAACTCTGGCCGGTCTGCTAGAGCGAGTTTGAGTGTCCGCTTCTGGTCTGCCAGCCAATGTCTGGTTGTGGCGCAGGGCCCACGGGTAGCCGGAGGGCGACCGCAACGGCTGGGTTGGGTAGAGCGGACTACGCCAACCGGACGCAGTGAGATGCCGGCTGCTGCCGGTAGTGATCCGGCAGCAGATCAATTAGGCATGCAGTGCCTCGACATGGCGCGCGAGCTTTTCGAGCGTCTGGTAGCCATATTCGACCGCACCGAAGCCGATGCCCGCGTCGCGCTGCGCTTTGGTTGGATGCAGCTGACGTAACGTGATCACGGTCTTGCTGTTGCTCTGTTCGTCGAACGTGATGGTTGTCCGGAACCGCGCCGGATCGTTATCGCTATCCGCTCCGTGATCGAACTCGATCAGTGTCGGTCGTTCAATTCGACGAAAACGCATCCGGCTGGGCCAGAGCTGACCATCCGGTGCGATCATGTCGAAGCGCCACAACCCGCCGACACATATGTCGATCTCCTTGGTCTCGATTCTAAAACCGGCTGGTCCAAACCAATTCGGCAGATGTTTCGGGTCGGTCCAGGCAGAAAACACGATGTCGCGCGGCGCATCTATTACCCGCGAAAGAACGATTTCGCGATCGAGTGCCCATTGCGAAAGCGCGGCGTCGGCGGACGAGGTCATGATCTAATCCTTTGATTTGGATGGGCATGTGACAGTGGCGTCAATGACGATTTCAAACTCCGGAGACCGTGGCCCGCCGCAGCGAGGGGGCCGGCGGTTTGCGGACTTGGCCATTTCAACCTTCACTTCCGGGGTTCTTCTCAATTGTCTTCACATAGGCCTCGAGCCGATCCAGGCGCGCCTCCCAAACCGCCCGGTGCTCGGCCAGCCAACGTTCAGCATCGGTCATGGCGGCCGGCTTCAACCGGCAGGTGCGAACGCGCCCACTTTTATGAGATTCAACGAGGCCGACGGCCTCCAGCACCCGGACGTGCTTCATAAGACTAGGCAGCGCCATGTCGAAGGGGTGGGCGAGTTCACCGATCGAGGCGTCGCCCTCGCCCAGGCGCTCCAGGACTGCTCTCCTCGTCGGATCCGCAAGAGCGCCGAACACAAGGTCGAGATTCGATGATAAGTTATCCATATGGCTAACTATATATGCGCACCAAAGGGCCGTCAATAACAGTTACCCGACTGGCTTACTATTCATGCGGAGGGGGCGGGTACCGCTTGTGTTGGCGGACGGCCATGTCTGCAAGCCGCTTACGGTCTGCAATGGGTCGGGACCTGACCTCTGGCGCGAGGGCCGGCAATGTCTGCTTCCCGGCACACCACCAATGTCGGCTAGTGATGCTGTGGACGGCTCTCCAGCCCCGCGGGAGCGTAAGCTCTCGCAGAGATGGAGGAGAGCATGGATCAGGCAGCCACGATCGGGTTGGATATCGCGAAGTCGGTGTTTCAGGTTCACGGCGTCGACCAGAGCGGCGTTGTCGTTGTCCGGCGGCAGATTCGACGAGTGCAGCTCCTTGCGTTCTTCGCCAAGCTGCCGGCTTGCCTGATCGGTATCGAAGCTTGCGCCACGGGGCATTATTGGGCGCGCGAGCTGACCAAGCTCGGCCACCAGGTCCGGCTGATGCCGCCGAGCTACGTGAAGCCATACGTGAAGCGGCAGAAGAACGACGCAGCCGATGCCGAGGCGATCTGTGAGGCCGTGACCCGCCCGACCATGCGCTTCGTCGAGGTGAAGAGCGTCGAGCAGCAGAGCATCATGGTGCTGCATCGGGTTCGGTTGATGCTCATGCGCCAGCGCATCCAGCTCTCGAATGCGATCCGAGGTCACATGGCTGAGTTCGGGCTGGCCGCGCCGATCGGGAGGGAGGGCCTGGGCGCTCTCGTTAGGCTCATCTCCGAGGGCGACGAGCAGGTTCCGGCCGAGGCGCGGACATGTCTTGGGATGCTGGTTGCCCAACTTGCTCTCATCAACGATCAGATCCTCGAGGCAGATCGTCGGATCAGAACCAACGCCCGCGCGACCGAGACCGGGCGCAGGCTGATGGATGTGCCGGGTGTCGGCCCGCTCCTGGCGAGCGCTCTCGTGGCCAGCATACCGGATCCCAGAGCGTTCCGCTCGGGCCGGAACCTTGCTGCGTGGATCGGCCTCGTGCCTCGGCAGAACTCCAGCGGCGGCAAGGAGCGCCTGGGCGGCATCACCAAACAGGGTGACCGCTACCTGCGCCAGTTGCTGGTCGTCGGGGCTCTGGCCGTCGTGCGCTATGCGCAGCGGAACGGAACGCGCCGGCCATGGCTGGTGCAGTTGCTGGCCCGGCGAACGACAAAGGTCGCGACCGTGGCCTTGGCCAACAAAACCGCCCGGATGGTCTGGGCGATCATGACCACCGGCGAGCCCTATCGCGAGCCGGTCCCGCAGGCCGCATAGAGATCAGGCACACCGTGCCGAAGAGCTTGGGAAGGGCAACACGAACGTAACGCAACCAGCCGGTCGAACCGAAGAACGGGAAAACCCACTCGCGCCACAGCGCCTTCAAGCGCGTGCTTTTGGTCGGGACCCGTCCTCGCGGAAGGCATTATGGCCAGCGGCCATGCGCGCCGCACCAACAGGTCGAACACATGGCCGCACCGACCAGCCTTGCAGAACGCTCGAAACCCTTGCCAACGGAGAGCCGTCCACACATGGCGCGCGGCCGCCGCGAGCGTCTCGATCGCTCCAGAAACTGACTTGGATCAAAAGCCGATGCATTCCTGATTTAGGCGCTGCTTTGCATTACCCTGACCGATCGGCCGTAGGTAGCCGAAGGCTTTTTCAGCGCATCCCGCAGGGGCTCTAGAAGATTCGTAAGGATGGAAGCAAACTTCGCCATCACGTTCTGCCGGGCCAGAAGCAGCAAGAGGATCGACCACCGAAGCCGGCGGCACCTCGGCGCGGCTGTGGCTCAAGCAGACGAGCGCACGCTGTCCACCATTAGCTTGGCGCCCAGGGCTCCGACCACCGCTCCGGCGGTTCGGTCGATCCAGACCTTGGAGCGGAGATAGGCCGCCCGTGGCGTGCGGGACGAGAACCCGACAGCTACGACCGTGTACCAGCCGAACTCGATCAGGAAGAGCATCGGCGGCAGAGCAAAAAACATCCAGGACGGTGTCGGGGACGGCAGCAGCGCGGCGAACATGGACGCATAGAAGATTGCCGTCTTGGGGTTGGAGAGCTGGACTAGGAGCGCCCGCAGCAACGAGGTCCATAGCGTGCTCTGCCGCTCACTTGCAGTGTCGGCGACCTCCAAGGGTTCGGGAGCTGCACGCCAGATGTTGATGCCGAGCCACAGAAGATAGGCGCCGCCAGCCAGCCTGAGCGCGATGTTGAGCCATTCGACCTGCAGCAAGATCGCCGTCAGGCCCGCGACCGCGACGGTTGCGAAGACGAAACCGCCGATTCCCATGCCGATGGCGGCCATCACGCCATCGGTGCGCGATCGTGAGATGGCGATGCGCGAGACCACGACGAAGCTCGGCCCGGGACTTATCGCGCCGAGCAGAAACACGCCGAGGATCGAAATCAGGACCGCAAGCTCATGCATGGCTGTCTCTCGTCATCTTCCGTTCGACGGCCTTGCGCCGATGGGCAGGCCGATTTGAAGGGATCACTGTCGACGCAATCGCCGTGGTCTGCAATGGGTGGGAAAGTCGACGTCCAGCAGCACCTAGGGATTCGAACGTCTGGTTCCTGGCAGAGCGCCAACGTCAGCAATTGGCGCAGGGCCGACCAGTATCCGACGTGCGCGCGCAACGACCGGCTTGGGTGGCGAGCGGAAGTAGGTTCTCGGATGAGTTGCGTGCAGTTCGCGCTCCTATTGGGCGGAACGCTTGCACCGCTGGCCTATTCTCCGTCAGGTGAACGGCCGCCAAAGGTTGCCCGCATCTGCTCTGCCTTGATTGGCTTCTCAAACGGTAGGCTTAGCGCGTGCGCAGCGCATCGAGCGATAATCTCCGAGAATATCTGAATTCGGACGCTATCCGAGACAGGATCGCTTTCGCCAAGGCCACAGTCATCGCAAACCGCATCTATTATGCGGTCGCGTTCCTTGCGCCGGGCTCTCGCTCCAAGGGGGCGGTACGCCTCAGAGATGCGCTGACGCTGGACTACGAAGTCTTGATCGAATTCGGGACGGTCCAGCCAGTCGAAGGGAATGTCAAACAGGTCAGCGGCTTCAACTGACCAAGTCGTGGGTGAAAGCGGATTAGAGACAAGCGCGATAGCCTGCTCCGGTGTACCCCCGCTTTCCGCCAGCACGAACTGAAAGCCCAGCAAATTGTAGAAGGTAAAATGCCCAATCACGCGCCCCGCAGCGTTACTGCGAACGTAAATTAAATTGAAAATAGGGCCGTAATGCTGCGTGATTTGATCGGCGATACCAGGCAGGCGCGTGTCAAGTGCAGTCCGGTTCTTGTGAAAATTGTCGCGGCCCGTCGTCACACAGTCGCGCGCGGCTTCATACATTGGGCCGCGAACCTCGTCATTTTCTACTCTGAGTGCCCAAAGGACCAGACAGGCCTTCGCCGCCGAGCGAATTGCATCCTGTCCGCCGAATGCGAGGCGAATGTGAATAGCGCCCGGCCTCCGCTCAACCCTACGGGCGCTAGCCGCTGACAATTGGCTTCGGATTTCCGCCTCGGGGATGCCGGACGCGGCCACGATGCTGGGGATTAGCCGTTCGATTTGCTCAAGAGATCCGGCGTTGATTTGTATGCTTGCTCGGCCGTCCGGGAGCTCTGCGAAGGAAAAGGGCTTTGACACGAGATCGAGCGTGCCGCCCCCGCGTAGGTTTACGACATCGGTTCCGGCCTTAACCTTCCTCAGCATAGGCGCGGGGTTCCCCGTGCCCGACTCCATTTGGAGCACGTTCCTGATGATCTCGGCCTGAGCCGCCAGGGCCTTATCGATGCCGTTGCCGAATTGGTTGTTGCAACTAGAACAGATGACCCGAGTGGTGGTCTTTCGGCCGCCCATAGCGTTGAGCAGCACGTGCTCGGGTTTAGTGTGCCGATCGAGCGCACCGCTGCAAAAAATGCAATCCGCCATGGTTGCCTTCCTGAAACCTCTCTGACGCCAAATAGCTAACTCGGACCCCCGATGTTTACAAAGCACCGGATTCTTCCGTCGGGCTCCGGTCGCTTCGTGGCTAGTCCTCGAACGTATTAGATGGGTCGAAAGCAGAAGCGGCTAGCGACGCCGCTCGCCGATCGACCAGATTGGCTTCCAAGTCATCATTCCGAGCAGCCAGCCCAACACGAGCCCGAAGGCGCTGAACGCCATAGCATCGGCTCCGAAGGTCCACGGAAAGATGATGCCGCCATTCGGTCCGACGGCGGGCGGCGTACATCACAGTTGCCGATCGTCCGAAAGGCAGGCTCAGTCCTGCGGCGAAAAGCGTGCGCGCAAAGCTTCATTCAAGCGGGCACTCTCATCCTCGAGCCGCAAGAATGCGTAGTACGTTTCGACAGTTTCGACGGTGTCCTTCAACGCATCCGCGGTGGCAGCCCAATCTCGGTCCTGACGCAGAATGGTCGTAGCCAGAATGTGTCGAAAGTCGTGATTCTGCAGGGGGCGTTGCGACCGCCAAAAACTGCGCCGAGCGCTGTCGTCGTCCGGCCAGTTGATCAAGAAGGTTTGGCTCAGCCGGTTCGCCAGGTTGTTGAACGCCTGCATAGGCTTGCCTGTCCGGGTCAAGAAGAATGTCCCTGAATCGTCGTTTCCCTCCTTCTCTAGGATAGGCCGCGCCACATTGACATACAGCCAAAATACCTCGTGGCTGCCGAGTTCATCGCCGAAATCACGTTGGAAATCGTGCCATACTCGGCCGCGCTTCCAAACCTTCTTCGACTTTCGGTTCTTGAAATGGGCCCTCGGGATGTTGAGCTCAATCTTATTTAGCCTAACGCAGAAATAAGAAGATTCAAGTTTCTGCAGCGTTCCCGACCGTAGAGCCATCCGATCCTGAACGTGAACATAGAGTTCATCCCGAACCAAAAGGGCCCAATGGAAGGTACCTACCTCCATCAATCGACGCGTCTCTTGCATCCGACGTAGCATCAGATGTGTCACTGCCTGACTCGGATTCTTCAGATTGAGCACAGGCATCAGGCTGGCGATTTCGTCCGCATCCTCCAGATCCTCGGGCTGATAACTGCGTATTACAGCGCTATAGCGGTGGCGCGCCCTCTCGCACGCCGCGTCCCAGTCTGCGAGAATGTCAGCGACCTCGTCAGGTTCCAGAATGCCGGGGATAGGCCCAAGGCTCCCTGCGAGTTCTGGCATCCGGCGCAGGATGCCCATAGGCCGCAACAGAGTTACGAACAAACGGAAAATCATGCTGTCGCCGACACATGCCACCTGCCCGTCACCGATACTGTTGCGCCGCTTTTCAATCCACGGGGGGAACTTCAATGCGAGGGCTGGCACAACCACTAGCGCCAAGGTCATGTCGGAGATTTTTAAACCTTCACGTGCCCCATCAGGTTTGGCCAAATAACCGAAGAAGCACTTGAGCAACTTCTCATGTTTCGTCGCGGTTCCTTTCGCCCAACTTAGCTTCTCGTCGAAAAAATCTTCCAACGCGGCTTGTCGACGCTTCGCTCCATCTGGAGTCGCCACGTCCCGAATAATCTTGAACTGTTGCGCGACCTGAGGAGGGAGCTCAGGCAACGCATAAGGTGGAGACTTTATGAATGCGCGACGCGGCTTCGTCTCGCTCCGGATTTCATCGACAATAACTTGACACCGGCCGGCAAATCCTTCGTCAGGCACCCCACGTTCGGCTGGCTCCAAGCGCGACTTGACCTTCGACCGCAACTCAAGGCTGTCTTGTACTTCCTCCGGAAAATGAGAGAGGCGGATACGCGGGTAGTGCTGCGATGTGGCGTTCATACGACTCACGAGGGTCAAGGGCTCGACTTTCAGAACCTTCTCAACTGCTTCAACGTCGCGGCGACGCTTTGTCGAAGGGCAGCGTCGCGACCACGCCTTCACCGCTGAACGCGAAAGCCCAGCCTCGCGGGAAATCACCCAATATGGCAGGTTGATGCGCCGCTTCAGTTCGCGAAGAGCTTCGCAGAAGTTCTGCGGCAGCTCAGCCGCAAGCACCATTTGCTCCAGACAGCGCTTGATTACGCGCAGTTCGCCATGGAATTTGGCGTCGCCCGCCCGTATCGTGGCTCCCTCTTCGAGAAGCGTACGGATGTCCGCTAACTCTCCATCTGGATTAAGCTTGGCGAGCTGATTCATCGCTGACTTCAAATTTGCGATCTGAGCGCGCTTAGAAGACTGCCCCTCTACCTCGCGTTCCCGCATAGCGATCGCTTTGGGCCTCAGCTCTTGGAGAACAGGGGCATCCTTCGTTACTTGACCAACGAGGTATTCGTAGCCGAGCTCCGATCCAGCTCTCACTATGGCCTCGCGCACTACCGGCTGCAGCGCACTATTGGGATGGATTCCGATCTGGTTGCACGCGGCCTCGAACCACGGATGACCGGGCGCCGAGGGATGCTGCGGCACTCTGCGGCCGTTGCGCTTTGCTTCTTCATGCCACTCCTGGACCCGGACAAGAGTCGGCAGCGGCTTCGCTTCTCTTGCCGTCACGCCGATTTCAAAACCAAGCTCGCGCCCTAATTCACGTAGGATCGCTTGGCTCGAAGGCCAATACAGCGAGGCGGCCGAGATGTTCATCGCTACGGCGCAGAGAGGAATGTGGGGCTCCGTCGGCAGGCTGCGCGAAGCAGGCACTTTGAGTCCCTCCGCTCGCGCCCGATCAGCCCAAGCCGACAGAAGCCAGCCGACCCGTGTAGGCTCGGGATCCTGCACGCCCAGCTCAAGGTATAGCTCTGCGATCCTTTTCTTTGCTGGGTCTGAAAGGGCCCAAAGACCAACATCAATCAGACGACCAACTTGCGTGAAGTTCGGCTTGTCCGGGTACATCGTGTTGCGAGGCATTTTCTGGCCGTCGCGGCGAAGCCGATCTCCAAGATCCTCGATCCGTCGCAGGATCTCCTTCGCGAAGTTCCTTTCGTCAACAGTTTCGATGCCGCAAGCTTCCACCATCTTCGCGATGGCCGTCATCATAGCGGGCGCTCCTAGCCGTGCAGGGCCGATCCCCAGGTCACGCGCGATCGTGCGCAAGCAGGGCTGATCCTTCTTGGTGCGCTGGCGCCGCGGAACCCGCCGTCCCGTTGCCCAAAGCTCCCGTTCGTATTGAGCGAGAATAGCAAGGTCCCGACGCACCGAGTCCTTTTCAACATCTGTCCCTTTGGCGCACTCCCTGTCGGGTGATTTTTCGTTTGCAGCGAGCAGAATTCCCTCGACAGCCCCAACCTCGACCAAGGAAGCCGGGCTGGCTTCGTCGGCCGAGGTTGGGGCTGTCGAGGGTCGCAATGACCATGAGTACTCCGACGGGTCCAACGAGTTGTCGACAACCGCGTCGAAATCAAAACTCAATTGCGGGCTGGATTTGCTACGCGTCTTCACGGAATCTCTAAGTCCGAAACCAGTTTAATCTGATAAGAAGGTCAGGACCGGCGACGAAATTTTAAATGACCAGATTGCTATGCATTTTAAAGAACCGCAGATAGAGACAACTCTGATATGCCTTTTCGGTGGATAGAGCTCTGCCGAGTGCCCCAAACCGAGCCTCTCGCGAACGCATTTTGGCTCAACCGGAGCGGCTTTTAGCAACGGCCCATCAAGACCAGCGCTTTAGGCGCGGTCTCCGCCGAAGGAGATGCCGACCCTGTAGACTCGCCTTTCGGACCTCAAGAGGGCGCGGTCGCAGAGCGTGCCATTGGAGCGCGAGATCAGCCGTCCCAGAATTTTGCGCCAGCTCGATTACGACCATTGACCAGCTGGCTCTGTCCCCTCCGAGCGCAGCCTTCGCCACCATTGTCCACAGCGCATCGAACTGGAGCTGTGTCGAAAAATGCCTCATCGCGAGCCGCGCTAGTACGCGCTCGATTGAGATCGACGCGGGCACGAAACCAATTGGTCGCGCGAGAACAAGGACCGCTTTTCGAACGCTCTGATCCATCACAGCTTCAAGATGCTGCGGGCCAAGCCGGCGCCAAGCGGCAAGGAGTTCGTGGTCAGCGTTCGAAAGCAGCGTCGTAGCCGGCGGCAGTTTCATAGTGCCCCCTTCAAGAAAACGCATTGCCTGCGGATATCGTCACCGGGCATCGCCGCTTGCGAAGAGCGGCTAGCAGAGCTCCGTCATCGTCACCACGAGCCGCGCCTTCGGCGAATGACGCTTCATCGCAAGAGAGGAGACGATGCAGTTGAGGGGCACGCGCTCTCGATTCGATCCGTCTGGTGACCCCACCAGAGAGTGAGAAAGGCCGAGGGCTCGATTTATGACAGCGGCGAGCTCGAAAGGCGGCATATGCCGCCAGGCACTAAGAAGTTCCCCGTCGACTGCCATTCTCCTCTCGGCGGCCATTCTTGCTCCGTTGCTTCGAAAGATGCCGGTGCTGGCGCTGCGTCACAGAGAAAGCACCGCGGGGTCACCAAGCCTCGCTTTCGGCGTCCAGATAGAACTTGATGCGCAAGAGGGCTTCATCGCCGCCGGTGGCGATCAACGCGATCGGCGAGCTGTTCTCGAAGGCGACATTCGGGCGCTGCATCCAGGCGTAGCCACGCTCGGGTTCGCGATAAAGTCGTCTGAGGCTGGCGTGGATCGTCAGGACGATTGCCATCCGTTCAAGGACCGCTTCGGACACGGATTCGTTATCCTCAACCTCCCAGCGCTGAATCTGACGGACATCGAGCTCACCCAGAATCCGGCATGCCTGGGCATCATCGATCTTCCAGTTTCGGAAGATCCGAAGGGCCGCGCGGATTAGAGCGCGCTCCTCCAGGAGGGTCATCGGGCAACGAGCTCGGCGAACTCCGCTGCACCGAGTACTCGCTTGATGCGCAGGGCTTCCGCGACTGCGCGCAACTGAGAAAGCCTGGTGGTCAGGATTTCCACGCTGCAGCCTTCGATCTTCCGCAGCTCAGCTTCGATGAGCTCGCGAAACGCACGCTCGTCCAGCAGTTGCTCTGCTTGAGCGGGCTCGATCCGCCGCGCCAGGCTCGCCCCGAGCCCAAACGATCCATGCAGTGCAGCCAGCATCCGCGTTGCAACCGTCAGGTCCGCGTGCGAGCCGGTGGATGCCGCTCCAAGGATGAGTTTCTCCGCTACGAGACCCGCTAGGCTGATCGCAACATCGTTCTCAAGGTCCTCGCGCGTCGCGCCATCTTCCAGGCCGGCGAAGACAGCCCGGGCGCCCGCCGGGCCATTCCTCAGAGCCGAGACGAGTTCGACGCGGCGCCCGAAGGCGGAAGCTGCCACCGCGTGCCCGGCCTCATGAACGCAAACCCTCCACAGCAGGTCAGGCGAAAGGTCGCCTCGATTGAACTGATCGAAGAGATCGCCGATCGTCAGTTCTCTATCTGCACGTCGCGCCGCTCCTCTGGCGTTTCTCACCAACAGCTCGACTTGCGCGGCCGTCAAACCGAACGCGAACCGAGCCAGAGTTTGCAGGTCCGCATCCGGCAAATCATCACCTAGGTGAAGCCGGAGCATGCCGATGAGCTCGGTCTCATCGGGACGTCCGATCTCGAAATGACGCTCCAGTCGGCCGGCCCGCAAGATCGCGCTGTCGATGCGGTCGATCAGGTTGGTAGCCCCGAGCACCACAACACCCTCGCGTCCATCGTCGATCAACTTGAGGAGGTGATTGACGATCGTCGTCCAGTAGTCGCGGTTGCGAGAATCCAACGAGGCTCGATCCGGTATTGAATCCAGCTCGTCGATAAACAAAAGGCTGGGTGCCTTGCTACGGGCTTCGGCGAAGGCATCCGTCATCTGCCGGACGATGTTGTGCATGTAACCCTGGGTGGCGTTGAACATCGCTCCGAGATTGGTTGCCACGAGCGGCATCTTGCAGCTACGGGCTAGCGCAGCGGCAAAAAAGGTCTTTCCGGTCCCAGGAGGTCCGTGCAGGACCGCCGCACTGGTGATGGCCGGCCATTCCAGCTGGCCTAGACGATAAGCCGCAATGTCGGCAGCGAGCTCTAAGCCCCAGAGTTTGGCTGATCCGTATCCATGCAGATCTGAAAGCGTCGGACCAACCGGCAGGCGGGCAGCGGTCGCCCCGGCGAACCACCTGTCCAGCTCCACCAAACGCGCCACCGCTCGGGCTGCATTCTCCCCAGGCCGGATCGCAGCCAGGATGGCGCTGGCCGGGGCATTGCGTCCGACGAACTCTGGGACCCCTGAGACCGATTTGTTGCCATAGGTCGCACGAACGGTGGCACCAATTATCGCCCGGTCCGGATGCGGGATCTGCACATGGTGATCAACGGATGCCTGCACGGCTGGGCTGATGCGCTCCATCCCTTGCGAGCTCAGGATGACCAATGATTGCCCGGCGGAGATGGCGAGACGCAGATCAAGGTCGCTGACCGCATACGCTTCGGATTTGGTGCCCTTGTCAGCCGACACGAGAACCGCGCGGCTGAAGAGGGCCTTGGCCGCTTCCAGAAAGCAGTCGGACCAGCTTGCCGATGGCACCTCGATGACGGCTACCATCATCTTGCGGATGTCGATCTCCCGCCGAAGCTTGGGGCTGCAGGCCGCCCACAGCATCAATCGCGGTAGGCGTGCCGTCGGCTTCAAGGAACCTGAAAGATAGCGCTCACGGAGGCTTTGGACCCGAGGCACTGTGGTAGCCTCTTCCATGGGCTCATCGTCATCGTCGAGATACAAATCTGGCAACTCGGACTCAGACATCGGCTTCGTCCTCGAGAGTGAAATTGGCGAGCTTCCAGAGGCGTGTTCCCAGCGTCCGACGACCGGTGACGAAATCAGCCGCCCCGGTCTGCGAAAAGAGATCGACATCCGTGAGCAGGATCAGCCACCCATCCTCAGGGCCGCGAACCAAAGATTTCGCAGCGCGGAGCCGGTCGCGGAGCTGCTTGCAGCGCGCCGGCAGAGAACAGTGCTCTTCGTCGGCGATCGTAGCCCCAGCCAGGACACGCATGCTGCGACCGTCCGTATGAACTGCGAAGGCCTGGCACCCATCTCGGCGGAACTCATAGATGACGTTGCTTTGTAGGAAGCTCCGCCCCCGCGACGCATTCAGGTCTACCAGCGTGTTCCTGCGTTCCTGGCTGGCAATGGTCGCGGCGACCATCGCAGCCATGGGCTCAACCGGCCCGAGCAGGAGCAATGCATCACGGAAAAATTGCTCTGCGACGATGTGATCGTCCTTGTGCAGGGTTGGAAAGCGGAGTGACCGGTTCTCGACCATGACCATGTCGCTCAGCACCAGGGCCTGGATCATCCGCTGCTCAATGTAGAGAGCGACGTCGCCTCGCATCTGATCATCGGTGCTGACGATAATCGCGACCTGGAGGTATCTTGGAAACTCCCGGCTACGCTCGTGCTTTTTAAGACGCTGCAGGACGTTCTGCGCCTGACCGACATAGACCCTGAATGCGTGATCGCCAGCGACGGGAGCGATGAGCATGTAAATCCCGCGCCGACTGATCTCGGGATAGGTCGCGACCCGCCGAAGAGCATCTCGGGGAAAGGTCATGGCAATGCAATCGCTGTTGGCGAGGCGCCGGATTGAGGGGCCGAGCGCGTCTGGGCTTTCGAGGGAGACGTGAACGGCCTTCGGCCGCTTGGAATCAGGATTGTCGGAATTCAATTTTGGCACTCCGCAAGGGCACCGGCCGCGCTCGATGACCGATGCCACGCAACGCAACTGAATTGGGACGGTGTCGGGGGCTAGAGCCAGCCGACTGACGTAAGCTGGGAATGAGGAGACATCGCGCCGACACGGCTACGGGGCGACAGTTCGAACTCGTCCTCGCAAACCAGGACGCCCGAAACGATCAGCTTCAGGATCGCGTCAAATGAGTCCGAGCTCGCGCGGCAGAGCTTCATCACTTCGCGGATGGTGCACCGACCAACGCGCCGCATATGCTCCCGGACCCGTTCTTCGTCCTCGATGTCGATGTCGATTTGAGCGCAGCGGGCGAGCTCCAAGGCATTCTGCCATTCGGGCTCCCTGCGCAGTTTTTTTGGATCCACCGGGAAAAGCCATGTTCCCCTCTGAGCCAGCGCGGAGTCGAGCTTGGTCCAGCTCTCACGCAACTGAGGGGAGCGTTGAGCCAAGTGGGGCTCGGCGCAAATGACGAACCGGCCAGCCTGGTGGCGAAGGAAGTAAGCCGCGAGATCGCTGAACTGGTCTGCTTCGCCTCCAGGCAGTTCGGTATGGAAGTCGAACTCGCAGAAGCTGTAGGTGAGAGGGTCAGCTTCAATATTGATGAGCAACTCGAAACTGCCGTGCTTGGCACAGGAGAACGATCCAGCTGCTTTTGACGACCGCAACTTCATAGCTATGCACCTTCCAGCCGGTAGAACCGGGACAGCGTCCTGACCCACTTCAGGGATGGATCGACGCAGAAGATCTGGGACGTTTTGATCCTCCGGCCGTCTCCCAGAAGCGGGTGTCCAACAACGACGCCCTCTACACATGGCACCTGGTGCTCCGTGAATTTGTGGTCCCGCAGAAGCGGAGCCTCTCTCAACTGATCGGCGGTGGGCATCCCGCCGTCGAAAATCGCAGCCAAGTCCCAGCTCAAGGTCCGAAGGAGCTCGATTCTCTCCAGGGCTTGGTTACGCGTTCTTGCATCGGTGAAGGCCATGGGGTCCTCGAGGCGCTGTATGACCGTCACCAGCGAGCGGTTCGGTCGTCGGGTTGAGATGTGGAGGAGAGCGCGCGCTCCGCTTTGCTGTAAGCCGGATGCAATCCCACATTGAATGTGGGATTGGCGCATTAATCCTCACGCAACCGAAGGACTCAGTTGTTGATCAGCAAGGACTGATTAACCCTGGCGCTTGCAGTCTGCCCGAGAACTGCGGAACGTGTCGGACACTATCAGTGCCGGACGAAGCTTGCTGTTTGCGCAACGCAACGGATCGATGGATGGACGGGGCAGCCTTTAAAGCGATGCTGGGGGAGCTGGGATACACCCAGGCCAGCTTTTCGCGGGCTTATCGAATCCACATTCGGACGGTTGAGAACTGGGTGCGAATAGGCCCCCCAGACTTCCTCGCGCACATTCTGACTGACATGCAGAGGGTATCTGTTCCCTCGCCCGACCCGGAAACTCCGCTTGACTACGCTAGCAAGCAAGGCGCCAAGCGGGCACTAAACCCGTCCCTGCGCTCCGTGGTCGATCGCGCCGTGAGAGCCGGTTGGTCGAGGGAGCTAATCGCCTCCGCGGCCATCGAGTGGTTCTCAGACGAGTTCCTCACGAAACGCTGAGGAATTCATGACCCACACTCTCTATGGGATGTGTTAATAAATCGTTACAGCATTTTGGGACGCCGATGCGCTCATTCCCCTCATGCTCGGTCGCGCCGGCCGGGGGGATGGGGGGAGCCCGGCGCTGACCGTGAAGTCGATGAAGCGTAGGATCATGCGATGCGGCATGCGGTTGCGGGCTTGGCTGAAGCCGGGCTGGCGCCTTCGACATCACGAGCAAAGCCGCAACCCAAAATAGTGCGGGACTTAAACGCCGCTCGGCTCCAACGCGCGCGCGAGCAACCCTGCACCTGCTAGTTGAAGCTGCGTTTTCCGCCCCGCCTTCGGGTTACGTGATGTCAGGAACTCGGCACATTTGGGGGCGACAAAAGGCGAACCCACGGCCGGCAAAGCTCGCGGAAAAGGAGTCTGCCTTCAATCCTTTTGACGGCCTGAATAAATTAATGATATCTGGCACTTATCGTACGGTCGGTTATGTATCCAAACCTCAGGAGATTGTGGCCGCCCGCGGCGGCAATCTCGAGCACGCGCTTGGCACTCTCCTGGCCCTTGATCTCGCGCAAGTCGGGCAGCGGCCCGCTTTGGCGGGCGACGGCGGGCTGCGGCCGCGCCATCACCTGCGTGCCCTTGAAATGATTGGCGAGCTGGATCAGCGAGCGCGGCGCGAGGATATCGAGGTCGCGCGCCGCCCAGGCGGCTTCCGGCCCGCTCGCGGCCGGGCAGATCAGGCCCTGCCCCCGGGCATAGGCCGCGATCGCCGCTGGCAGCACGCCGGCGACCGGCGTTATCGAACCGTCGAGAGCAAGCTCGCCGAGCACGGTGTAACCGGCGAGCGCATCGACCGGGATCGCCCCGATCGCCGCCATGACGCCGAGCGCGATCGGCAGGTCGTAATGGCTGCCTTCCTTGGGCAGGTCAGCTGGAGCGAGGTTGACGGTGATGCGCTTGGCCGGCAGCGCCAGCCCCGAGGCGATCAGCGCGGCGCGGACCCGCTCCTTGCTCTCGCCGACCGCCTTGTCGGGCAGACCGACCAGGATGAAGGCGACGCCGCCCGGCGTCACCTGAACCTGGACATCGACGGCGCGTGCCTCGATGCCCTCGAACGCCACCGTCGCGACCCGCGTCACCATCTATTCGCCACCCCGACCCCGCGCAGTGACGCTAACGGAAACGCGCTATGGTTGCAAGAACAGATAGGGAACTTTTGCAGCAACGGGCGAGGCGACGCTGATGCCTCAATTGTCGCGCAGACAGGCCTGCGGTCGCAGCCGGCCATATACCATGCCGCGCTCCGCCTGTGCTGGGAACAGACGCGCGTACAGGCGTTGTCCTGGTAGACACCGAGTACCGGCCTCGCGGAGACCACTTCACCGTCGCGTGACGATCCCGATCTCGGGTTTGCGCGCTGCACCGAGCCAGAGCAGCAGGAAGCCGAGCAGCAAACCGGCCGCGGCGGTCGGCACCTGCAACGCATGCACGAGCACCGGGTCCCAGAGCATGGGATGGAGATTGCGCTCGACGGCAGGCTGCAGCAGGCGGAAACGCTCGCCGATGAGCGTCAGCAAGGTCTCGCCGAGCGGCGTGAAGCGCAGGAGCGAATTGGCGATCGAGCGCGCGCCATCGGTGAGCAAGGCGACGAAGCCTCCAGCGACGAGAAGGTAACCCAACATCCTGACGAGAAAGCGCAATTCGTCCCCCGATTCCCGTGCGGGCCGACACTGGCGTGGCCAACCCGCATGTGTCCCCTCACCCGGCGCATTGCAACGGCAAAGGACAATTGCGCGCAACCTCGCCAGCCTGCGGCATTAGGCCTTGAAAGAAGCGCGCGCGGACGCCATAAGCAGCGCGCCGGACAGGTGGCCGAGTGGTTGAAGGCGCACGCCTGGAAAGTGTGTATACGGGAAACCGTAT
Source organism: Alloboseaceae bacterium BT-24-1 (assembly GCA_025846845.1). Lineage (GTDB taxonomy): Bacteria > Pseudomonadota > Alphaproteobacteria > Rhizobiales > Beijerinckiaceae > Allobosea. The sequence continues at coordinate 23,888 of JAOYTL010000019.1, read as the reverse complement.
CGCGGGTTCGAATCCCGCCCTGTCCGCCAGCTAGTTTTCAGACTTCGGCACTCGCCGCAGACCCGCTCGAAATGGCCGGTATTTCCGGGGCCTTGAAGGCGTCGCACCCTTCTCTTGTTCACGCCTGTCCGGAAAATTTGGGCGCTCTCAGAGGCCTATTCTCGGCTCGCGCTCGCGGCACTCCGACCGGCACTAAGTCGCTCCAGAAGCAGGGCTTCACGACACATATTTCGAGAGGTGAGCCGAAGCCGTCGGAATCGGCCAGCGCGCTCGACGCGGAGCGACCCACAAAAGACGACTGATGGGCCAGACCTAGGGACAGATTTGCGCAAAGTCTCGTCGCCTCCGCGCAGGCGGTCGAGCACTACGAGATGACCCGCTCTGGCACCCTCAAGGCGTGGCCCCAGCAACCCGGCCACAAGGACGCCGTCACCCTACTCGACGCAACTCTCGCCGTGAGTTTGCTTAGCCTACGATTGGGCCCGCCAAGCGCCACTCGGCGGGCCTGATTGTTCGTCGTGCGGGCGAAGCCGTCCAAGGAAAAAACAGCAGGAAGCAGAATAATTATTAAAGTTGGATTTTATCAAATAAATGACGCACGAAATCAATCTCATGCCATGTTATATATAAGAAAATTCGCATTAGTATCTGACTTTGAGGCATTCTAAAATTAAAAATATCTTCGTGCATTGTTTAATGCTGAGTCGACCCTATATCCGAGTCTTAGTGGTCAGCGATCAAACGCTAATCGCACGCCGGGGTTATTCCCGTAAAACTCTTTTCCGGTTTGTCGGGAATCTCTGACGCTTTCGAGATCATACTATGAGGTATGAGGTCGTCGCGACCGATCGCGCCACGGAAATCTCCGTCCGCTTTTCGTTTTCATTTCTGCCGCCGAAATTCGAGGCGCGCAGACAGCCTCGCTGCAGCCCTCGAGAAGGACTGCCAGCTGTTGTGTTCGTCGAGAACTAAAAAATCCCGGTTCAAGAGACTGAGCCCCGAGGGAATCCGATGTCTCCCGCCGACATCAATGCCTTGCCGGCCCCGCCGCAGCGCCGTTCGACAATCCTGTCGAGCTTGTCGAAGCCCGGCGAATTTGGAGTTCGCCATGGCTCTCGAACCGGCTCGCTTGCAGGCCGTACCTAAACCCTGGGGATCACGCGACTTGCTGCCGTGGAGCGGAACCGATCATCACGGCGTCGCCATCGGTGAAATCTGGTTTCAGCGCCGTGATCCGGCTGTCGAGCCCGCCTTACTGCTCAAATTGCTGTTCACGCGCGAAGCCTTGTCGATCCAGGTGCATCCGGATGACGATGCCGCCCGGGCCATGGGGCTGACACGGGGCAAAACCGAAGCCTGGTACGTGCTTGCTGCCGAGCCCGGCGCCACGGTGGCGGTCGGCCTGCTGGCATCACTTTCACAGGCGCAATTGCGAGCCGCGATCGAGGATGGCTCGATCGTTAAGCAGATGTCCTGGCGAACCGCCGCGGCGGGGGATGTCATCTTCGTGCCGGCGGGGACGATACATGCGATCGGCCCGGGCCTCGTGCTCGCCGAGATTCAGCAGCGCAGCGACACCACCTTCCGCCTGTTCGATCACGGCCGCGGTCGCGAACTCCACATCGAATCCGGCATTGCCGTTGCCAACACCGGGCCGGCTGCGGAGCAGGCGCCGCCGCGGGGGCTCGGGAACGCCAGGACGCTGCTCGTGGCGAGCGCCTTCTTCGTGCTTGAACGGCTCGAGCTCGCGCCGGGATCGGTGTGGAAACTGCGTGCTCGGCCGGAGACCTGGCTGATCGTGATCGCCGGCGATGGGAGTCTGGGCTCGATGCAGGCAGGTATCGGCGAGGGCTGCTTCGCGGAAGCTGAAACCATACGCATCGCGGCTGGGCAGCAAGGCCTGACCTGCCTCGTGGCTTATGCGGCCGCGGTGCCCAGTGGCGACCTGCTTCGTCCGCTGGCAGCGAACGATGCCCTCACATCGATGAGCGTCGCATCTCGCCAGCCCCTCTCGCTCGCCGCACCGGCGGTTTCGCCCATTCCCCTTATGGAGGCACGACCTTGAACCCGCTTCACCGCATCGCCTTCATCGGCAACTCGCTGCCGCGCCGCTGCGGCATCGCGACCTTCACCACGGACCTGCAGCAGGCGGTCGCCGCATCGGACCCCGATCTGGCAACCTCCATTGTGGCGATGAATGACGTTGGCGACGGTTACGACTATCCGGGCTCCGTCGGCTTCCAGATTCAGGACGACCGGGCCCAGGATTATGCGCGCGCTGCCGATTTCCTGAATAATGGCCAGTTCGACGTCGTCTCGCTGCAGCACGAATTCGGCATATTCGGCGGCGAAGCGGGTGTGCATGTCACAGGATTGTTGTCACGCCTGACGATGCCGGTGGTCACCACGCTCCATACTGTCCTGTCGGAGCCGAGCCCGGCCCAGCGTGGTGTCATGGAGCGGATCGTCGACGCCTCCTCCCGGGTCGTCGTCATGGCCGAGAAAGGGCGCGACCTGCTGCGCACGGTCTATCGGCTTCCGGCCGACAAGATCGAGGTGATCGCGCACGGCATTCCCGATTTTGCCTTCGTCGAGCCGGACGATGCCAAGGCCAGGCACGGCTTCACCGGCCGCTCGGTCATCCTGACCTTCGGCCTGCTGTCGCCCAACAAGGGCATCGAGGTGATGATCGATGCGATGCCCTCGATCCTGCGGCGCCGGCCCGATGCCGTCTACGTCATCCTGGGTGCAACGCACCCCCATCTCGTTCGCGAGCAGGGCGAAACCTATCGCATCGGCTTGCAGAAGCGTGTCCATGAGCTCGGCATCGAGAATCATGTCGTCTTCCTCGACCAGTTCGTCGATCGCGAGACGCTGCTCGGCTTCATCTCGATGTGCGATGTCTACGTCACGCCCTATCTCAACGAGGCGCAGATGACCTCGGGCACGCTGGCCTACAGCTTCGGGCTTGGAAAGGCGGTCGTCTCGACGCCCTACTGGCACGCCCAGGAACTGCTTGCCGACGGCCGCGGCGTCATGGTGCCGTTCGGCGACATCGTCGCGACAGGCAATGAGATCGCAGGATTGCTGACGGACGCTGACAGGCGACAGGCCATGCGGCGGCGCGCCTATGCCAGCAGCCGCTCCATGACCTGGGAACAGACCGCAAAGCGCTACCTCGCCACATTCGAGACGGCGCGCCGCGGCCGTTTGCTGAACGTGGTCGCCGGGCCGGCGCAGGCCAGGCCGTTCCTCCAGCCTTCCTCGCCGCCGGAGCTGCGCACCGAGCATCTCCATTGCATGTGTGACGATACCGGCCTGTTCCAGCATGCGGTTCATTCCGTGCCCGATCGCACGCATGGCTACTGCGTCGACGATAATGCCCGCGCGCTGTTGCTCTCCTGCGCCCTAGGCGGAACCGGCGAGCAGCGCTTGCCTGAGCCGCTGACGGCGCGCTTCGCGTCCTTCGTCCAGCACGCCTGGAATCCGCAGGCGCAGCGCTTCCGCAATTTCATGAGCTTCGATCGACGCTGGCTCGAGGAGGTCGGCTCGGAAGACAGCCATGGCCGCACGCTCTGGGCTCTCGGCGAGTGTGCGCGCAGCGACACCAGCCCATCGCGGCGGCGCTGGGCGACTGCGCTGTTCGCCGAAGCCCTGCCTGTGATGGAGAGCTTCAGTTCGCCTCGTGCCTGGAGTTTCGCACTGCTCGGCCTCGACGCCTACTGTGCCGTGGTCGCGGCGCCGTCCTCCACCATCCGGCTGCGCTCCCTGCTCGCGGACCGCCTGCTTGGCCTGTTGTCGACGGTCGGGACGCCGGATTGGGTATGGTTCGAGGAAGGTCTCTCCTACGACAACGCCCGGCTGCCCCAGGCACTGCTCGCCACCGGGCTTTCGATGCAGGCTCCAGCCTATATCGACGCCGGCCTGCGCTCGCTGCGCTGGCTGGTCGAGGTGCAGAGTACGCCGGCCGGCTTGTTCAGGCCGGTGGGCTCGGACAGCTTCAACGACAGGCTCAGCCCGCCGAAGGCGTTCGACCAGCAGCCGCTGGAAGCCACGGCGACCATCTCGGCCTGCCTGGCCGCCTGGCGCGCCGATGGCGACGCGCAATGGCGGGCGGAGGCGGTGCGCGCCTTCGCCTGGTTCATGGGCGACAACGATCTGTCGACCCCGCTGGTCGACCTGGATACCGGCGCCTGCCGCGACGGCCTGCACCGCGATCGGCCCAATGAGAACCGCGGCGGCGAATCCGTGGTATCCTACCTTCTCAGCCTCGCCGAGATTCGCCAGCTGTCCCGCATGAGCGGGGACCGCCCGAAACTGGCGCCGCTTCGGGTCTTGCACGCCTGAGCCTTCGGCGATCCGCACAAACCGACCTGGGGGCGACGTGTCGCAAGCCACCTTCCTGAACCGGCAGGCCTTGCACCTGCATCCGGATCCCGCCCGGGTCGTGGTGCGCCGCTTCGGTCCCTCGCCCGATCCGCGCGACATGAACCCCACCGACAAGCTCCGTGCGAACCACATCGTAGCGCGTGTGACGGGACTGGACCAGGAGGCGGCGGCAAGCCAGCTCGCCGAGGTACTGGAGAATTTCAACGGCCGGCACCGAAACCTGCTGGAGCGCTTCGAAGCGCGCGCCGACGAAATGGAGGAAGTGTTCACGACACATGGCGCGTTCACCAGGACGCAACGCCAGTTGGTCGGATCCTATTTCCTGCACGAATATTCGTTCGAAGCGGCTGCGCTCTTCAACCCGAGCATCGTTTTGCACCCCGACCAGTCTGGCGCTCCACCAGGCGGGTGTCGCTTCGTTCTCAGCGTGCGCGCGGTCGGCGAGGGGCATATCTCGTCCCTGACCTTCCGCTCGGGCACGGTCGCCGCCGACGGCAGCCTGAGCGTCGATCCGACCTCGCGCCTTGCGACGATCGCGACCTTCCGCAATCGCATGGTGCGCCTCGATGGCGACGACGTCGAGATCGTGTTCTCCCCGGATGGCGACATCAGCGAGCGGGTGATCTTTCCGATCACGGCCTCGCAGTCGAACGGGATCGAGGATGCGCGCTTCGTCGCGTTCGACGAGGGCGGGCGAACCGTGTTCCGCGCGACCTACACGGCCTATAACGGCAGGGGAATCCGCTCCGAGCTGATTGAAACCACCGACTTCCTGTCGTTCCGGATGTCACCGCTGCGAGGCAGCGCTGCCGTGAACAAGGGCATGGCCCTGTTTCCGCGCAAGATCGGCGGCCGCTACGCCATGATCGCGCGGCAGGACAACGAGAACCTCTATCTCGTCTATTCGGACGACCTGATGAACTGGGACGGCGGGGTTGCAATCCTGAAGCCGCAATACCCCTGGGAGTTCATCCAGATCGGGACCTGCGGCTCGCCGATCGAGCTCGACGAGGGCTGGCTGCTGTTCACCCATGGCGTCGGCCCGGTGCGGCGCTATGCGATCGGCGCCGTGCTTCTCGACAAGAAGGATCCGTCGAGGGTGCTGGCGCGCTCACGCGAACCTCTGGTCCGACCGGAACCGTCCGAGCGCGAGGGCTACGTTCCCAACGTCGTCTACACCTGCGGCGCGATGCGTCATGGCGGGCAGATCGTCCTGCCCTACGCGGTCTCCGATACGTACTGCAATTTCGCGACGATCAGGATCGAGGCACTGCTGCAGGCCCTGGATCCCGTTGCTGCGGAGGAGACCCATGATCTGCGGCAGGCCGCCGCTCATTGAAAAGGAACATGAAAATGGCCCAACATCAGCCCGTGATCCAACGCTCGATCGAGCTTGGGGACGTGGTCCGGCTTTCCTTCGGTTTCGCCGATCAATCGGGTACCGGTGAGTATGAAATCGTGCGGATCATGCCGACGCGTGCGAGCGGTGAGCGTGAGTACCGCGTTCGCGGCGCCGACGGCCATGAACGGGCGATCGGGCACGATCAGATTGTTTCGGACAGCCTCGAATCCGTGCGCAGCCCCGCCGGCTGACGCTCGATGTGAGGTCAGTCTCATCCCGCAAGCCGATCCCTCTGGAGAAGACACTTGGCTGAGAACTCGAAATCCCGCGTGACGGCAGATGCCGCGTTCCTGAGGACGCAAACCCAATCATTGACGCGCAACCGCGTGCTTTCCGAAACGGAGACCATCAACCAGGCGCGCGATGCCAACACGGCGCGCTTGAGAGAACTCCGGCTGCAGAAGGAGGCGGCCGAGCGCGCCGCTGCGGCATCCGCACCACCGACGCCCAAGCGCAAACGATCTGTTTGACCGGCTCTATGCGCTGTCCCGGTGGGTTGAAGCCCGCACCTTGAGCCTGCCGGATTGCGGGTTCCAACCAACGGAGTTCGCTTGGATATCGATGTCAGGCAGAAGCCGGATGGAACGACCTGGTCGCTGACCGATCTCCTCGGCCGCGATATGGGATATATCGAGGACAGAGCGACTGGCGAGTTCATGATCTATCCGGCAGGCCATGCACTGCATACGATGGAGGCCATGCGGCGGGGGCCCTTCAAATCCCTTGATGATGCGCTCGCCGAGACCGAACGCTTTACGCGAGGCACCTGTCGGCGCTTGTCCGCGGATGAAGGACCTGTTGCCGATGGCTGAGCAAAGCCGATCGGCTCCGCACTGGCGCGGATCAAACCGGCTCGGGGTCTACACCCTCGATGCGCCGCTTCAGCGGCGTGTCATCCGGCAGGTCGATCAGCCTTGCCTTGCGCGAAGCCTTGGCCTGATCCGAGATCGGAAGCCCCGACAGTGCTTCGTCGATATGACTGCCCGCCACCGAGCGCGCCTTACGCTGCTGCCGCTTCCTGACGATATTGCGCGGCGCATCTGCGGGGAGCGACAGTTCCATGTCGTGATCGACGGGCGGTGTGGACGGGATGGTCGTGGAAATGGTCATGACGAGCTAAGCGCCGCCGGAGTCCTTTTGTTCCAGCCTGCGGCGTTAGGTTCGGCGCGGAACCGGTTCGGCGAAGAGCGGAGAGAATTGGCGCTCGCGCCGCCTCCGGCTCTCATGCCCCGCGCTCGCTTGCGATGACGCGGCGATGACCGTGCCATGGTGGCAGAGCGGGGTGATCTACCAGATCTACCCGCGCTCGTTCCAGGACACCGCCGGCGATGGGGTCGGCGACCTCAAGGGCATCACCCGGCGGTTGGGCTACCTCGCCGAACTCGGCGTCGATGCGATCTGGATTTCGCCGATCTATCCCTCGCCGATGGCCGATTTCGGCTACGACGTCTCCGATTATTGCGGCGTCGATCCACGCTTCGGCACGCTCGCCGATTTCGACGATCTGCTGGCGCAGGCCCATGCGCGCGGGCTCAAGGTCCTGCTCGATTTCGTGCCGAACCACACCTCCAACCAGCATCCCTGGTTCACGGAGAGCCGCTCCTCGCGCAGCAATGCGAAACGGGACTGGTATCTCTGGCGCGATCCTGCCCCCGGGGGCGAGCCGCCGAACAACTGGATCAGCGATTTCGGGGGGCGGGCCTGGGAATGGGACGAGGCCAGCGGCCAGTACTACTACCACGCCTTCCTGAAGCAGCAGCCGGACCTCAACTGGCGCAACCCGGCGGTGCGGGCGGCAATGCACGACGTGCTGCGCTTCTGGTTCGACCGCGGCGTCGACGGCTTCCGCATCGACGTGCTCTGGCACCTGGTCAAGGCCGCCGACTTTCCCGACAACCCGCCGAACCCGGCATATCGGCCTGCGCTCGGCGAGATGGATCGCCTGCTTCAGCTGCATTCGACCGACCAGCCCGAGGTCCATGGCATCGCAGCCGACATGCGCACACTCGCGGACGACTATGGGGCGGCGGGGCAAGGCGAACGTGTGCTGATCGGCGAGATCTACCTGCTGGTCGAGCGGCTCATGCGCTATTACGGCGAGGGTCGGGCCGGTGTGCACCTGCCCTTCAATTTCCAGCTCATCGAGGCGCCCTGGCAGGCAAGGTCGCTGGCTGCGCTCATCGCCGCTTACGAGGCGGCGCTGCCGCCCGGCGGTTGGCCGAACTGGGTGCTCGGCAATCATGACCGCCCGCGCGTCGCGAGCAGGCTTGGGGAAGGCCAGGCCCGGGTCGCGGCGATGCTGCTGCTGACGCTGCGGGGCACGCCCACCCTCTATTATGGCGACGAGCTCGGCTTGAGCGACGTGCCGATTCCGCCCGATCAGATCCAGGATCCGCGCGAGCTGCGCGAGCCGGGAAAGGGTCTCGGGCGCGATCCGCTCCGCACACCGATGCCGTGGGACGACAGTGCGCATGCCGGCTTCAGCACGGCCTCGCCCTGGCTGCCGCTCAACGCCGACTGGCCAGCGCGCAACGTGGCGCGGCAGCTGGCCGAACCCGGCTCGATACTGGCGCTGCATCGCCGGCTGCTCGCGGCCCGGCGCGCTCACCCTGCCCTGGCGATCGGCGATTTCGCGCTGCGGGAGGCTGAGGGCGACGTACTTGCCTATGAGCGTCGGCATGGAGCGGACCGGCTGGTCGTAGCGCTCAATCTTGCGGCGCGGCCGCAGCGCCTGGCCTTGCCGGAATGGGCGCACGATTGCCGGCCACTCCTGTCTACGCTCGCCGATGTAACGCCGGTTCAGGATGGCGCGTTGCTGCTGAGACCCGATGAGGGCGTGATCCTGACGCTTGCCGACTGATCACAGGGAGGGACGAACGCTTGCGCATCGCCATGCTGGCGCCGATCTCCTGGCGCACGCCGCCGCGCCATTACGGCCCATGGGAGCTGGTGACGAGCCTGCTGACCGAGGCGCTGGTGGCGCGCGGCGTCGACGTCACCCTGTTCGCCACAAAGGACAGTCACACGGCGGGCACCCTGGCCGGCGTCTGCCCGGCGCCCTATTCCGAGGATCCGACGGTCGACGCCAAGGTCTGGGAGCTGCTGCACGTCGCCCATGTCTTCGAGCGCGCCGGCGAGTTCGACCTGATCCACAATCAGGCCGATTTCGTGCCGCTCGCCTTCTCGCGCCTGGTCGACACGCCTGTGGTGACGACGATCCACGGCTTCTCCTCGCCGCGCATCCTGCCGGCCTTCAAGGCCTATGAAGACCGGGCCCACTACGTCGCGATCAGCGCCGCCGACCGGCATCCCGATCTGCGCTATGCGGCGACGATCCACCACGGCATCCGGATCGAAGATTTTCCCTTCGATCCGATCGGAAGCGAGGACCTGCTCTTCTTCGGCCGCATCCATCCCGACAAGGGCGCGGCCGAGGCGATCGCCGCCGCGCGCGCCGCCGGGCGACGGCTGGTCATGGCCGGCATCGTCCAGGACCGCGCCTATCACGACGCGCAGGTCGCGCCCACGCTTGCCGGCGAGGATGTCGTCTATCTCGGCCCCGTCGGCGGCAGCGCCCGCGTGCATGCGCTCGGCTCGGCGAAGGCGCTGCTTCATCTGATCAACTTCGAGGAGCCGTTCGGCTTGTCGGTCATCGAGGCACTCGCCTGCGGAACGCCCGTCATCGCCTCAAGACGCGGCTCCATGCCCGAGCTGATCGAACATGGCGTGACCGGGTTCCTGGTCGACAGCGTCGAGGAGGCCGTGGCTGCGATCGCGCGCCTCACCGAGATCGACCGCGCCGCCTGCCGGGCAGCGGTCGCGGCACGCTTCTCCGTCGACCACATGGCAGATCGTTATCTTGCGCTGTATCGGTCCATTCTCGGATGAAGCCCGGGCGCTCCCGGTGGCTCGAGGCGCGCCGGCCCGGCGGGCAACTGCAAAAGAAATCGTGTGCGCTCTCCTCGGCCCTGGCCGAAGCTGCAACTCTGCTTCGACATGACTTGCCTGGATCCGTTCCCAGACATCCGCGGCAGTTGCTAGCCGACCGCGCTGACACGAGCTTCTGCTCGCCTTTACGTGCAAAACATCTGTGCCTGCAACCACGCATACGTACTGCTACGGGTGACTGCCCTGCGAGATGCCCAGCTTCGGCCGGTACGACCCGAGGTCGCGCCCCGCGATCTCCGAACGAAGACCAGAGCGGCATGTCAAAAGGCAAACCACGTGGGAAGCCGAAGCCATGTCGATTATGAGCCAGTCTCGCCGAGACGCACCGCTTAATCAGACTGCCGGAAAGCGGACCTTCCTAATGTCGGGAAAGGGCCAGAATCGCCCATCCCTTGACCGAGTGAAATGCGCCAGAAGTTGACCTTAGCGCGCCGCCAGAAAACAGACATTCGACAGCAGATTCACCATCGGTTGGCGGCTCATGCAATGGGGTCGATCGCACATCAACTCACCTCTCTTACCACCTGCACGCGCCCCCCGAAGCCTGAGCGAAACAGGGCCTCATGCGCATCCTGATCGGGGTCGTAGCAGCAGTCTTCCACCAGGCGCAGATCGTAATCCGCATCGCAGGCCCAGGCGACACTCGAAAGGACAACGCCAGTCGTGCTGATCCCGGCCATGACGAGCGTGCTTACGCCGCGCGTCCGCAGATCGGCGTCGAGCGAGGTGCCATGAAAGACGCTGGCTCGCGGACATGCGTAGAAGAGGTCTCCTGTCTCCACGGCCAGCCCCGCGACAGGCAACCCGGTTCGAAATCGTCCGCTCGGGATATACGGAGTGATCTGGCGGTTGCTCGTCGGTGGTGCGTGCTCGTACCCTTCGCCCAACGAAAAATTCGGGAAGAACACCGGCCGGCCGGTGGAGCGCCAGTGCCGGATCAAGATGTTGCAACGATCCAGCAAGGGCGATGGCTGCGCCCCGAACAGGATGTCGAACACATCGACCTGGTAGTGCATGACGACGAGGGCCGCCCTCTCAATAAAGCTGCCCTGGAAATCGACCGGCATCGGAATCACCCCGCGTCAGATAGGAACCAGGCCTCGCAATTTGTGCGCGAACCTCGGCCTGAGCTCAGGAAGCGCTCGCTGACGCGAGGCTGCCATGCCATGCGGTCAGCTGCTCCACGGTCGCTATCGCCCCGCCGCAGACGATGACCAGGATGTTCTGGAAATCGGCGAGTTCCGCCACCTGCCCGTAGATCGTCGCGATGCTCGCCCCGCAGGCCGGTTCGACGAGAATACGATGATCGTCGAGGAAGCGCAGGCAAGCATCGACCGCCTGCAGATCCGACACCACGACGCAACCGATGCGATGCTTAGTCAGCAGATCGAAAGCATGCTCCGCCACCTGGCGAGCACCGAGCGAGGTGGCGATGCTGTCGATCGCCGGCAGGACGATGCGTTCGCTCCGGGCAGCCGATTGCGCAAGGCAGGAGGCACCCGTCGTCCCCACGGCAAGAACAGATGTTGCCAGCTTGTGACGCTGCAGGCCTTCGACGACGCCGCTGAGCAATCCCCCTCCGCCGACGGACAGGACGACGAGGTCGGGCTGCAACCCCGCCTCGACCACCTCGTCGATGATCGTCGAATGCCCCTGCCAGACTACCGGGTCGTCGAAAGGGTGGATGAACGCATCGCTGGCCGTCAGCATCGCGTGTGCGTGCTCGTTCGCCTCCTGCCAGGACGCGCCGTGGATCAGGATGTCGGCGCTCATGTCGGAGATAAGGCGGCGCGCCCTTGCCGGTGTCGTCTCGGGGACGACCACCGTCACTGGGATACCAAGCTCACGCCCGGCATAGGCGGCAGCGATCCCGGCGTTGCCGCCGGACGAACTGACGAAACGGTCGACCCCGCTGCTCGCATGGCGCTGACACGCAAGGCCGATGCCGCGCAGTTTGAACGATCCCGTCGGCTGAAGAGATTCAAGCTTCAGCCAGACCTTGCGCCCGCTCGTGCGGGAGAGAGCCGATGAGCAATAGGCAGGCGTTCTGACATGGAGGGACATCATGACCTTCCCATCATGAGCGATCGGAGCTCAGCCACGGTCCTGGCTGCGCAAGCCATGCCCGCCATCCTTGTTCAAGGGTGCGGTGGAATGCCGGACCTTGAGTTGCATCCCGACGGTCAGGCGCTCCGGTGCCATCTCCGATTGCTTGTCGGACATTTTTTTCAGCAGAAGATTGGCTGCAAGCTGGGCCACCTTCGTGCCATTGCCGCGCACGGCCGTGATCGAAGGCGTCACGACTTCCAGAATGCTGGCGTCACCGATCGAAACGATCGACAAGTCGCGCGGCAGAACCAGGCCGCGCTTCGCGCAGAAGCGCAGGATACCGGGGATTTCGTCGATGTTGGCGATGATGGCCGTGATCGGCCGTTCCCGGCGGCATAACGCCTCCAGTTCGCGCGCCTTGAACGCGCCAACCTCGAAGATGAGACCTGCGGCCTGCTCCAGCCCGCGGTCTGCGAACGCGGCATCAAGGCCGGCCTTTTGCTCCCGGCCGACCCAGGTATCGAGATGACCGGCGACGAGCGCGATCTCGCGGTGCCCAAGGTCCAGAAGATGCGAGGTTGCACTGCGGGCGCCGTGCCGATGCTCGGTCAGGACGGTGTCGAAGCCCCCGCCCGGATTGCGCTCCCACAGCACCATGGGGAGGTTGATCGCGGCGAGCCGCTGCGTGACATCCAGGTCGTTGTCGCGATTGACCGTCAGGAGCATGCCGTCGACGACGCGGTTCTGCATCAACGACAGAAGCTCGGCCTCTCGGCGATTGTCGAAATGGGTGCTCGCGACGATCAGGGTGTAGCCGGCCCGGCCGAGCGTCGTCTCCGCCGCTGCGATCATTTCGGCCGCGATCGGCTGCCGGATATCGGTGACGAGGCAGCCGACGGCGTGGCTCTTGCCGAGCCGCATGGAGCGCGCGACCGAGTTGGGACGATAGCCGAGTTCCTGAACGGCTCTGAAGACCTGGTCGCGCAACTGGGGTGCGACGTTCTCGTTTCCGTTGAGGACGCGCGAGACGGTGCCGAGGCCGACACCCGCTCGGCTGGCGACATCCTTGATCGTGACGGTCCTGGGCTCGCTGGTCGCTTTCCCCGTCCTTTCCTCATTCACACGAACCGTCCTCTGCCAGCGCCTGATCGACATACACGTGCGGCAGGCACCGTGCGAGCCGGGGAACCAGCTCGATGACGGGAATGCCGATCGCCCCGGCGAGATCGTGGATCGAGATCTCCTCGCTTCCCTGCTGACCGAGGACGACGACCTCGTCGCCGAGCGCGACATCGCCGAGCGCAGTCACATCGAGGACCGAATGCTGGAAAGTGCGGCGTCCGAGCACAGGGCAGCGCCGGCCGCGGATCAGGACTTCGCCCAGCGGCGGGATGTGGTTCAGCCCGTCCCAGAAGCCGATGGGCGCGACTGCGGTGCGCATGCCGTATGCGATGGCGATCGGCGCGCCATAGCCGATTCCCAGCACGGTGCCGGGAGGGTGCTCCTGAATCTGGATGATCCGGGACTTCACCGCCTTGAGCAAAGGCGAGAGGGCGCCGATCTCCATCCAGTTCTCGTCGAGCCCTCCGCCATAGATCAGCCGCCCGGGATCGACCGCGTTGAAGAGCATGTCGGGATAGGCCAGCACCACGCGGCTCGAGGCCAGTATGAGGGTGAGGTCGTCATGCCCGGCCGCGGCGGCATCGGCTGCCGCTTGCCGGAAGAGTGCGGCCTGATCCCTGCTCGTTGCGGGATCGTCCGGCGCGCTCAAATGCGAGTACAGGCCCCGAACCGCGACATGACCAGCAGCACGAAGGCGCTGCAGCACGCCGGGCCATTGCTCACGGCGCAAGCCATAACGGCCAAGACCGCAATCGACTTCGACGAAGACCTCGATCGCCTCGCCCGCGGCGATCACCGCCTCCGCATCGGCGATGCTCTGCACCGTCACCGTGGCACCAAGCCGCGCTGCAGCCGGCAGATCGGCCGGGATGGTGGAAGCGAACAGCAGAACCGGGAGCGTCGTGCCGGTGCTGCGGATCGAAACGACCTCATCCGGGCTGCCGGCGCAGAAGCCATCGATGCCCGCACGTTCCGCAGCCTTCGCGACCGCGGCGGCTCCGAAGCCGAAACCATCGCCCTTGCAGACGAAATAGATGCGGACATCCGGGCCGACCCGTTTGCGCGCTGCCGCGACATTCCGGCTCAGTGCGCCGAAATCGAGCTCCGCCCAGCTTGGACGCAGCAAGCGAGCGCGATCATGCCGGCGGCAATCAGTCCGCGCGAGGCTCGAAGCGAGATCCGGAACCGCTGCGTGCGCCGTCATGCCGCTTCTCCTTCGCATTCCGCGCTCAGCGCCCACCCGCGATTGCGCGCCATGAAAAGACGAAGCTGGGCGGCGGCCGGCCCGGAGGGGTCAGTCGCCAGGCGCTCGCGGCGGGCCTTCGTTGCGGTGGGATCCGCGCCGCCATCCGCGTCGATCACCACTCCATAGACGTCGCGCGCAAACGCCTCGGTGAAGCGCCCGTCGCGCACATCGACCGCCACATGCGCCGGATCGCGCTCCAGCGGATCGCCATTGCCCCCGCCGCCGGGCGCGACATGCGTGAAGAGATCGCCCTCGTGAAGCGCAAGCGTTCGCATCGGCATCACCGGCAGGAGCTCGGCCTTGCCGCCGTGATCGAGAATATTGAGGGACGGCGATCCCGGGCACCCGCCGAACAGCCCCGGCGGCAGATGCGCGCGACGGTCCGAACGGACGGTGAGGGCCGCAGTTTTTCCAAGGATACGATACGACCGCGTGATCGCCATGCCGCCGCGGCGCCGCCCCGCACCTCCCGAATTGGCAACCAGGCCGTAGCTCTCGATCCGCAGCGGATAGCGCGCCTCGATCAGCTCCACGGGCATGTTCGAAAGGTTGGCGCCGGGGTTGGCGATCCCGTCGACGCCATCTTTGGTGGCACGGCCGCCCCAACTTCCAAGAATTCCGTCCGTGATCAGCCAGGCCTTTCCGTCATGGACGCCGCTCAGCGAAATGGCCGAAGGGCCGCCCTCGCCGGCAGCCGGCATCCGGTCGGGCACGATCTGGGCGAAGGCGTTGAACAGCACATCGAGCATCCGATAGGCCATGACGCCGCGCGCAGCGCAGGCGGCCGGCGGGCGCGGATTGACGATGGTGCCGAGCGGCGCCACGACCTTGACCGGGCGGGCATAGCCCTCGCAGTTCGGCACCGCCGCCTGAACGGCGCAGCGCAACGCGGCATAGGCGACCGAATAGGTGATCGCGACCGGCCCGTTGATGGCGCCCGGCACTTCCCCGCTCGTTCCGGTCCAGTCGATCTCGATCTCGTCGCCGGCGACGGTGATCGCGACCTTGAAGCGGATCGGCCCACCAACCTCGCCGAGGCCGTCGATGAAATCCTCAGCCTCATAGACGCCGTCTGGCATCGCGCGGATTTCATCGCGGACGAGCCGCTCCGCATAGTCGTGCAGTTCGGCCAGCATGCCGCGCATCGGCATCGCGCCATATTTCGCGAGCACCTTGCCGAAGCCGCGCTCCGCCGCGGCGCAAGCGGCGACCTGAGCCCGGAGATCGCCGAGAACCTGCTCCGGCATGCGTGAGTTCACCTCCAGGAAGGCGAGCAGGTTCTCGTCCATCCGGTCGTCATGCATGGCCTTGATCAGCGGAATCCGCAGACCTTCCTGGAAGATTTCCGTCGCATGCAGCGCCATGCTGCCCGGCGCCATGCCGCCGAGGTCGGTGTGGTGGACGAGGCTGGCGACGAAGCCTTCGACCTCTCCGTCATGGAAGACCGGCTTGACGAGATAGACATCCGGCAGATGCATGCCGCCGGCACCATAGGGGTCGTTGGTGATATAGCCGTCGCCCGGCTGCATCTTCCCGTCGAATCGCTTGAGAATATTCGACATCACGCTTGGGAACGAGCCGAGATGCACGGGGTTGGTGAGGCCCTGCGCGATGATGAGCCCGTTCCGGTCGCAGAGCGCCGTCGAATAATCCATCGAGTCCCGGACGATCGGCGAATAGGCACTGCGCAGGATGACGAGCGCCATCTCGTCGGCGATCGAAGCGAGGGCGTTCTTGACGATCTCCAGTGTCACCGGATCGGAACGCGTCCGATCCGGAACAGAATTCGTGGCAAGCATGGCGTTACCTTTCGGAGGCTGTGAGCACGAGGTTGCCCAATTCGTCCAAGCCCGCGGTCCAGCCGGGCGGCACGACGCAGGTGGCGTCGTATTCCTCGACGATCAGCGGGCTTTCCCGGTCGCCGGCAGCGAGGTCCCAGCGCGTGATGACCGGTGTCGGCAGGTGGCCCCATTCCGCGCCGAACCAGCAGATCCGCGCCGCTTGGGTACCAGATGATGCCGTCTGCGCCTGAGGGGCCGATGGCCGGTAGGCCGTGGCGCTCTCGCTATGAGGGCGTCCGGTGATGCGGATGTTGACGATTTCGAGTGGATCGTTCGCCGAGGCATGGCCATAGGTCAGCTCGTGCTCGCGATGGAATGCCTCGCTCGTGGCCTCGATATCGATCGCCCCGTCCGGATGACGGGCGACCCCGATCGTCAGCTCATAGGCCTGCCCGGCGTAACGCAGGTCCGCGAGCCGATCGATCTCGATGTCTTCCTTCGCGAACCCGTCCGTCTCCAGGCCGGCGACCATGCTCGTCTCGAGCTTGCGGTAGGCAATGTCGAGCTCGTCGGTGTCGACCTCATCCAGAGCACAGAAATAGGTTTGCATCAGGTCGTGCTCGGTCATCGAATAAAGCAGCCCGAGCGCGCTGAAGACGCCGGGATGGGACGGGACGACGACGCGCTTCATGTCGAGGAGGCGCGCGATCTCGGCCGCCACGGCCGGACCGTTGCCGCCGAATGCAAACAGAGTGAAATCGCGCGGGTCGCGTCCGCGATAGGTCGAGACGGCCTTGACGGCGCGCATCATCGTCGATGCCGCGATGGCGTAGACGCCATGCGCCGCAGCCTGGAGGTCTAGGCCGGTCGGCGCGCAGACCTGCTCGCTGAGCGCTCGCCGGGAGCGCTCAGCGTCGAGGCGCACGGCGCCGCCGGCGATGTATTCCGGATTGATGTAGCCCAGCATGACGAGCGCGTCGGTCAGCGTCGGCCGGGATCCGCCGGTGCCATAGCAGGCCGGGCCCGGAACGGCGCCGGCGCTGTCGGGGCCGACCTGGATCAGGCCGCCGGCATCGACCCTGATGATACTGCCGCCGCCGGCCCCGATCTCCGAGACGTCGATGAACGGCAGCTTCACAGCATGTCCGCCGCCCTTGACCAGCTTGCTCGAAATGTTGATCCCGGCCCCGACCTCGTACTCCGTGGTGCGTGCGGGCTGGCCCTGTTCGATGATCGCGGCCTTGGCGGTGGTGCCGCCCATGTCGATGGTGATGATGTCGCTGGAGCTGCCGGCCGCGCCGATGCGAGCCGCCGCGATGACCCCGGCCGCGGGACCGGACTCGATGATGCAAGCCGGCTTCTCGCTCGCCGCCAGCGCGCTCATCACGCCGCCGCTCGACTGCATCACCTGCAGCGGGGCGTGAATGCCGACCTCGCGCAACCGGGTCGTCAACGCCCTCAGATAGGAGCGCACGACCGGTCCGAGATAGGCGTTGACCACCACCGTGCTGGTTCGCTCGTATTCGCGGATCTCCGGCAGGACATCGCTGGAGCAGCAGACGAAGACATCCGGGCCGAGGACCTCGGTCAGGATCTCGCAGGTCCGCCGCTCGTGCTGCGGACTGGCATAGGCGTGCAGGAAACTCACCGCGACTGCGCGCGTGCCGTCGGCGGCGATGCGGCGCGCCACCTCGGCCACCGCCTTCTCGTCGAGCGGCAGGACGACCTCGCCACGCGCACCGATGCGCTCGGGGATTTCGTAGCGCCTGTGGCGTGGCACGAGCGGCATCGGTTTCTCGTAGTTGAGATTGTAGAGCTCGGGCATGCGCAGCCGGCCGAGCTCGAGGACGTCCCGGAACCCGCGTGTCGTCAGCAGCGCAGTCTTGGCGCCCTTGCCTTCCAGGATGGCGTTGGTCGCCACGGTCGTGGCGTGCACGACCTCCTCGATCTCGCTCACCTTGCCGCCGATGCGTTCGAGCAGCGCCAGGATGCCGTCGACGATCCCGCGGCTGTAGTCGTCCGGCGTCGACGGGTGCTTGAAGGAGTGAACCTTCTCCCCGTTTTCCAGGAATGTGATGTCGGTGAATGTGCCGCCAATATCGGCGCCCACGCGAAACGAGCGCGTTGTCATGGGTTGGTCTCCGCGATGATGGGCCGAGATGGCGCGAGGTGGCAGGCGACGAGCCGGTCGCCGAGGAGGACCTCGGGCGGTTCACCTTGCGCGCAGATCGGAATCCGGTTGCTGCAACGGGGTTCAAAAGGGCAGCCGCCATGACGGGCGGCCTCGGAGAGCGGCGGATCGGCCTGGCGGTTGCGGCCGGCGAGCCCGCGCGGAATGGCGGCCACCAGGCGCTCCGTATAGGGATGCGCCGGTTCCGCCAGGATCTGCGCGGCTGGCCCCGTCTCGACGATGCGTCCGGCATACATGACCAGCACGCGGTCGCAGAACGCCCCGACGAGACCGAGATCGTGGCTGATGATCACCAGCGTCAGCCGCCGTTCGCGATGCAGTTGCTGCAGCAGCGCGACGATCTCGCTCTGCACCGAGACGTCGAGCGCCGATGTCGGCTCGTCGGCGATCAGCACCTCCGGCTGGCGCGCCAGGGCACGGGCGATCCCGACGCGCTGCTTCTGTCCGCCCGACAATTGATGCGGCAGCCGGTCGAGCAGTTCCGGCCCGAGGCTGACCTGAGCCAGCAAGGCATTGAGCGCCCCAGACGTGGGCGGTTCCGGAAAGGCTTCGCTCAAGCTGCGCGCAACGGTCTTGCGAGGGTTCAGCGCCGTGTGCGCACCCTGAAAGACGAACTGGACGCGGTTTCGGAAACGCTGCCAGTCCGCGGCCGTGAATGAGGACAGATCGCGCCCCTCGAACAGAACACGGCCGCTGCTCGGACGGTCGAGACCGACAAGAAGCCGCGCGAGCGTCGACTTGCCACTGCCGCTCTCGCCGACGATCCCGAGGATATCACCGGCCTGGACCTCGAAACTCGCCCCCAGCAGCGCAGGCGTCGTGCGCCGGTCGAACAGGCGCGCCAGCGGCGAATGCGCGACCGGATAGCGTCGGCCGGCGCTCGCGGCGGCCAGAAGCGGTGATGCGGATCCCTGTGCGTGCGTCATGTCAGGCGCTCCGCCAGCAGGCGCTCAAATGCGTCCCCGCGCCGCGCAGGGCAGGCCGCACATGGCAATCCGCATCCGCCAGGCGGCAGCGGGAGAAGTAGTCGCAAGCGCCCTCGCCCGGACTCTCGGCCAGGGGTGCTGGGGCAGCTGTCCGCAGTGGGCGGCCCGGTCGCGGCACGGCGTCCAGCAGGAGGCGCGTATAGGGGTGGCGCGGAGCGCTGAAGATCGCTTCGGCGCTGCCGGATTCCACGATCCGGCCGCGATACATCACCGCGATCCGGTCGCAGAACTCCGCAACCAGATCGAGATTGTGCGAGATGAACAGCAAGGCGATCCCGGAGCTGGCGCAGATATCGCGCAGCAGCGCGACCACCTGCGCCTGAACGGTGACGTCGAGCGCCGTCGTGGGTTCGTCCGCGATCAGCAGACGCGGCCGGCAGGCAATGGCCATGGCGATGAGGACACGCTGGCGCATGCCGCCGCTGAGTTCGTGGGGATATTGGCCGCTTCGACGGCGCGGGTCGTCGATGCCGACCTTGGCGAGGAGTTGCTCGGCCTCCGACCAGGCCGCCTTGCGGCCGGGGTCGTCATGGCTGCGGATGGCGTCCACGAGTTGCCGGCCGACGGTGAAGGCGGGATTGAGGGCGGTCATCGGATCCTGGAAGATCATCGCCACCTTGCGGCCGCGCAGCTCGTGGCAGGCGCTTTCGGGCAGGCTGGTGATGTCCTCGCCGTCGAGGCGCATCGAGCCGCCGACGATGCGACCGGCGCGTCCGAGCTGGTGCATGACGGCGAGTGCCGTGACGCTCTTGCCGGAGCCCGACTCGCCGACGATCGCCAGCTTCTCGCCGGCCATGACCTGAAGCGTCACGCCGTGGACGACCTTCCGGGCTGCGATCTCGGGGCCGAAGGCGACGGACAGATCGGAGAGGGACAGCGCAGGAGCCGTCATAGGGCCGGCCCTCCGTCGCGTCGCCGGGGATCGAGTACCGTCCGGAGCGCATCGCCGAGCAGATTGAAGCCGATCACCGCCAGGAAGATGGCCAGGCCCGGCCAGGTCGCGACCCACCACTCGTCCGAGAAGGCGAGCGAACGCGCATCGGCCAGCATGCCGCCCCAGCTCGGCGTCGGCGGCTGCACGCCGAGGCCGATGAAGCTGAGCGACGCCTCGATGATGATGCCGATGCCGATCAGCACGCTTACCTGCACGAAGATCGGCGAGAGGATGTTGGGCAGGATGTCGCTGGTCATGATCGACCACGCCCCCGCGCCTTGCAGGCGTCGCGCCGCGACATAGTCCGCCTTGGCCTCGGCCAGGGCCAGGCCGTGGGCGACGCGCGCCAGGCCGGGAATGAAGAGCAGCCCGACGAGCAGGATGATCTTGGCTTCGTTCGGGAGCAGGAGCGGGCCCAGTTGCACCGGCCCGGTGCCGAAGATGCCGACGATCGCGATGGCCCAGACGAGCAGCGGAATCGCCGCGAAGATGTCCATGAGGCCTAGCAGGACACTCTCGACCAGCGTCCCGCTGTAATAGCCGGAGAGCGTCCCGACGAAGAGACCGCCCGAGAGCCCGATGGCAACGGTCAACACGCCGATCATCAGTGAGCCCCGCGCCCCCCATACGAGCCTGGCGAAGATGTCACGCCCCATCTCGTCTGTACCGAGGAGGAACGACGCGCCCGGGGGCTCCAGCCGATGCTCCATCATGAGGTCGAGAGGATCGTGCAGCGGGAGCCAGGGTGCGGACAGCGCTGCCAGGCTGAGCAAGCCGACGATCACCAGGCCGACCAGGCCGATCCGGGTTCCGGCAAGGCGGCGCACGAGACCGGCAAGCCCGGAGAGCGGACGCGGGCGTCTGGCTCTGGAGGCCTCTGCCGCGGACGCAGCGTCCGTGGAGCGCACGACGTCAAGCATGTCTCAGCCTCGGGTTGAGCAGCCTTTGGATGAGATCGGCGACAAGGTTCGAGACGATGAACATCGCCGTGACGACCAGGACGGTTGCCTGGATCATCGGGTAGTCGCGCTGCGTGATGGCGGTCAGCAAGGCCCGCGACAGGCCAGGTAAGTTGAAGACCAGCTCGATGATGATCGCCCAGCCGAACATGTAGCCGAACGACATGCCGGCGACGCTGACGAAGGGCGGCAACGCGTTCTTGACCACGTAGCGGGCCACCAGCCCTCGGCTCAGGCCGAGTGAACGTGCGGTGCGGACATAGTCCTGCCCCAGGACCTCGATGACGGCAGCACGCATCAGGCGGCTCAGCGCACCGATATAGTAGAGCGCGATCGACAGGGCGGGCAGCACCAGAGAGGTGAAATGAGCGTACCAGCCCTCGGCGAGCGGCGTGATCCCGATGGGCGGCACCCAGCCCAGCTTGACGGCGAAGACGCGGATCAGGATCAGGGCAAGCCAGAATCCCGGAACCGACACGGCCATCAGGGACAGCATGCGGATCAGATGGTCCGGCCAGCGGTCTTCGGTCAGCGCTGCGATGAGACCGAGTGGGACCGCGCCGGCGAGCGTCAGCAGAAAGGTGACCGCTACCAGCTCGACCGTGACAGGCAGGCTTTCCAGGAGCTCGAGATCGATGGAGCGGCCGGTGATATAGGACTGCCCGAACCCTGAGCGGGGAAGCTGCGCAACCCAGGCCGAATACTGCGCTGGCAGGCTGCGATCGAGACCGCGGTCATGCTCGAATGCCTGGATCTGCTCGGCGGTGGCATCGGCGCCGAGCACGATCCGCGCCGGCGACAACGGCGTCAGCCGCGTGAGCGCAAAAAGCACCACGCTGACCGCCGCGAGAACCGCAAGACTGCTGACTATTCGACCCGCGAACCACATGGTTTTCGCCTCAGCGTGCGTCGGTCATGGCCACGTCGGTCAGGCGGAGCGTTATCCCCGTATTGGGCTCGAAGCCCTGCACGTTGGTTCGCCAGAGATTGAAGCTGTGGACCGCGCCGATCCAGGTCGAGGGCGAATCCTCCGCCAGGATCGCCTGCATGTCCGCGAGGATCGGCCCGAGCGATGCCTCGTCATCAACGCGGAAACTGTCGGCCAGGAGGGCATCGAGCCGGTCGTTGCTGTAGCCGGAGCTGCGCGTCATCACCTGGTTCGGCGTATAGATGCCCTGGATGATGAAGGTCGGGTCGGACGGCCCGATCACGGCCATCAGTACAGAGGTCTGGTTTCCGGCGAAGACCTGCCCGATGAGTTGGCCGGTCTCGAGCGGCTGGAGCTTCACCTTGATCCCGAGCCGCGCGAGCGATGCCTGAATGAACAGGGCCGCATCCGCGACATCCAGCAGATAGCCTTGCGACGAATAGAGCAGCTCGAACTCAGCGCCGGACGCATAGCGGGATTTGGCGAGGTAGGCCTTCGCCTTGTCGAGATTGAAAGTCAGCCCCTCGGCCGCCTTGGCGTTGTACCACCAGGCCGAGGCCGGCGCCGGCACCGCCGAAGGCTCAACCAGGCCGTTGAAGATCTTCTCGGCGATGGTCTTGCGATCGGTCGCCAGCGAGACCGCCTTGCGGAAATTGGGGTCGTCGAACGGCGGCTTGCGGGTGTTGTGGATCATCAGCATCATGCTGCCGAGCGCCGGGCGGCTGCCTCCGGTGAGGCCCTGCGCCTTGGCCTGCTTCAGGCGAACGTAGTCGCGGACGGGCGGCGCGCCGACGATGTGAACCGACTTCGACAACAGCGCAGCGACCCGGGCCGCCTCCTCGGAGACGATCCGCACCCGAAGACGGTCCCATGCCGGGAAATCCTTGCGCCAGTAATTCGGGTTGCGGCGGAATTCGACGACATCGTTGGACCGCGCCGAGACGAAGATGCCGGGCCCGGTTCCCAGCCCCTCGGGCTTCTGCTGGAAGACCTCGTTACCGTATTTCTCGCGGCTCCCCGCCGGAAAGATCCCCATGTATTTGGTCATGTAGTCGAGAAAGGGCCGGAAAGGCGCCTTCAGCTTGAAGCGCACCTTGTGATGTCCCAGGACATCGACGGATTCGATGTTCGTCCAGACCGAGCGCCGCAGCGCCTTATGAGCCGGATCGAGAATATAGTCGTAGCTATACTTCACATCCTCTGCAGTGAACGGCTGGCCGTTCTGGAACGCGACGTCGTCGCGCAGCTCGAAGACATACTCGGTTCGATCAGCTGAGATCGCCGGCATCGTCTTCGCAAGCATGGGGCGACGGCGACCTTCGCCATCGATCTCGATCAGGTTCTCGAAAATCAGCTGATTGACCACCATGGCGTCGTGATTGCCCTGATTGATGGGATCGAAGGTCGACGGGTTCGAAGGGATCGCCACCACCAGGGAGCGCTCGTCAGCCGCCCGCACGGGAAACGGGAGGCCACCGCCCCCGACGGCAGCGGCGCCGCCCTGGAGGAAAGCTCGGCGATTGAGAGAGTTACAAACCATGGCAATCCCCTCGTGGAAACGTTTCCAATTTTTTGGAAACGTTTCACGGTGCGATTTCGTTGTCAAGCGATCCTAATCACCGATTTTAGCTGGCGGCCGGCCGCGATGAACCAAAGTTCGCCATGCAGTGCGTGGCTTCAGACCGGACGCGAGAAAACGGGGTGATCCGAGGCCAAATGCGATGAGAGGAAAGGCCAATCCGACCCTCAGTCCGCGATACGGCAAATTTTGGGGAACGCCTGACAGGGACGGACTGGAAGCCTAAGTCAGCAACGTTCGAATCTGCATCGCGCCGATAGCGTTGAAAAAGTCGGCGTTGCTGAGGTGGTGAAGTCCTGATTCAGTCGTGCTCGTGGATGGAGGGCGGCGCGATGATGGGCGAGCGACAGGTGGCGCAGGAGGCGTTGTTCTAC
>JAOYTL010000018.1 GCA_025846845.1 Alloboseaceae bacterium BT-24-1 | reverse complement strand
GATGACAAAGGCGGGCGGCAACCCTGCTCGGGCTCGGTCAATACGACCCAGAATGACAACGGTCAGCCGCCCGCCGGCCAGTCTCAATCACCGACCGCAAACAGACAAGAATGACGCGCGTGAGCTACCGCGCCGTCAACTCGCCGAACCGCGCCAGGAACGACGCCTGCGCCGCCTCCGTCGCCTGCGGCTCGAGCAGCGCCAGCACCTCGCGCGGCAGGGCCTGCGGGCGGCCGAAAAAGCGCAAAGCCTCCTCGCGCTCGAAGCCGGCGAGTTCGGTCGCCTCGAGGAAGGCCGAGATCTTGTCGGCGTCCTTGGTCTTGCGCTTCAGCACCGCCGGCGTCACAGCGGGCAGTCCGAAGCGCAGATGGATCGCCGTCAGCAGGCGCAGTTCGACGCCCTTATAGGCGTCGCCCATCACCGCCTTGAACGGCGAGATCATGTCGCCGATGACATATTCCGGCGCGTCGTGCAGCAGCGCCATCAATCGCCATTCGCGCGGCCAGTCCGGATTGAGATGCCCGGCGATCGCCTCGACCAGGAGGCTGTGCTGCGCCACGGAGAAGGAGTGCGCGCCGCGCGTCTGGCCGTTCCAGCGCGCGACGCGGGCGAGGCCATGAGCGATGTCCTCGATCTCGACATCGAGCGGCGAGGGATCGAGCAGATCGAGCCGCCGGCCCGAGAGCATGCGCTGCCAGGCGCGCGGCGGTACAGGCAGCTTCGCCATCAGGCGGCGGGGCGCGTGTCGCGCGCCAATGCCGCGCATTCCTGCCGGCGGAAGCAGCCGGTGAGATGGTCGTTGACCATGCCGCAGGCCTGCATCACCGCATAGACGATGGTGGGGCCGCAGAAGGTGAAGCCTGCGGCCTTGAGTTCCTTGGAGATCGCCTTCGACACCGCGGTCTCGGCCGGCACGTCCTCATGGGTCCGGAAGCTGTTCTGGATCACCCGCCCGTCGAGATGCTTCCAGAGGAAGTCGGTGAAGGGGCCCTGCTCGCTGAGCCTGAGATAGGCCTGCGCATTGCGGATCGTGCCCTCGATCTTGCCGCGATGGCGGACTATGCCGGCATCGGCCAGCAGCCGCTGGACATCGGCCTCGCCGAAGCGGGCGACGGTCTCGGGCTCGAAACCGGCAAAGCCGGCGCGAAAGGCGTCGCGCTTCCTCAGGATGGTGATCCAGGACAGGCCGGCCTGGAAGCCGTCGAGCATCAGCTTTTCCCAGAGCGTGCGGGAATCATATTCCGGCACGCCCCATTCGGTGTCGTGATAGGCGAGATAAAGCGGATCGCTCCCCGGCCAGATGCAGCGATACTTGCCGTCGGGGCCCTCGACCGCCTCGCGCCCGCTCATGCTGCCGCTCCGGATTCTGGCTCGCCGGGATAGGGGAAACGGATGAAGGACGGCTTGCTCGCCAGCGTGAAGGCGAGGCCGCCGGCATCCAATTTATTGCCAGCGGCCATTGCGTCCGCCACGCGGTCGAGCCGAAGCAAGGCAAGGCCGCGACCATTGGCACAGGAGCCGACGCGGCCGATCAGCTTGCTGCCGGCGCTGGCCTCGACGCCGTCCTCCGGGTTCAAGCCCTCGCTGAAGACGATCGGCACGACGCGCGAGCGCGCGGTGCCGCGGTGCTGCATGCGCGAGACGACCTCCTGGCCGATATAGCAGCCCTTCTTGAAGGAGACCCCGCCGAGCTGGTCGAACAGCGCCTCGTGCGGGAAGGCGTCGCCATAGATGAAGTCGCGGCCGCCATCGGGGATGCCGAGGCCGATGCGGTGGGCGTGGTAATCGTCCAGATTGGCATCCACGAGCTCGTCGGCGCCATCTCGGTCGACGATGGCGCGTTCGCCGAGCTCGGGAACGCGCGGATCGGCATAGACCAGCCCGGCATCGGCCGGCAGCGTGCCGCCATCGGTCGCGGCGATCACTGTCGCCGTCTCGCTGAGATCGTCGAGCGTGACCTTGGCGCGCAGCTTGTAGAGCTTCAGCTTCTTCATCAGGTCGGCGGTCTGCAGCAGGGGCGTGTCGAGCAGGAAGCCGCCGCCCTCGGCGTCCGGGACCGCGACGACGAAGAAATCGCCGATGATCTTGCCTTGCGGTGTCAGCAGTCCGCCATAGCCGGCGCGTTCGGCCGTGACGGTCTCCATCGCGTTGGTGACGATGTTCTCGAGGAAATCGCGGGCGTCGTCGCCGCTGACGCGGATGACGCCGCGGTCGACCAGTCTGGTTGCCGGCATGGCTTAGCTCTTTCAGCGATCGCTGTTTCGGCGCGGGCGCCGTTCGCCCCGATAGTTAGGGTGCTTCGGCCCGGGGCTCAACCGGTGCGGCGAGCGAGCCAGGATTCGGGTGCCGTCCTCCGCCAGGAGCCGATCGCAGAATTTTTTCGGGAGGCTGTCGATGCGGCGATTTGCCGTTCGACGTGTCAGCAAGAAGCAGCGGAGGTCGCAGGTAATTGCCGCCTCCGCCCGAGCTTCGGAGAAGCGATGCGGGACGAGGTCCCGCGAGTTCGGGAGATGTCAGATGAGACAAGTCGTTGCCGCCACCTTCGTGTCCCTCGACGGCGTCATGCAGGCGCCGGGCGGCCCGCAGGAGGATCCGCAGGGCGGCTTCAGCCATGGCGGCTGGACCTTCCACCATTGGGACGATGCGATGGGCAAGGTCATGGACAAGGTCCTGACCGACAAGTTCGATCTGCTCCTCGGCCGCCGGACCTACGACATCTTCGCGGCGCACTGGCCCTATGCCGGCGACGACCCGATCGCGGTCAAGTTCAACGCCATCACCAAATATGTCGCGACCTCGGAGCCGCAGACGCTGACCTGGCAGAACAGCGTCGCGCTGCGTGGCGATCCCGCGGCGGAAGTCGCGGCGCTGAAGCGCCAGGATGGGCCGAAGCTCTTGCTGCAAGGTTCGAGCGAGCTGATCCAGGCGCTGCTGGCGAAGGACCTGATCGACGAGATCACGCTGCTGACCTTCCCGGTCGTGCTCGGCAGGGGCAAGCGCCTGTTCGGCTCGGGCGCCATGCCCGCCGGGTTTAAGCTGGTCGAGAGCAGCGCCTCGAGCACCGGCGTGCTCATGGCGACCTATCGCCGCGAGGGCGAGGTCACCACCGGCTCCTTCGAATTCGCGGAGCCGAGCGCCGCCGAAATCGCTCGCCGCGAAAAATATGCGGCCAGGGGCTGAAAAATTTTCAGAGCTTGTCGATCAAGGCGTTCCTCGTTCGACGTGATGACAGAGGGCGGGAATTCTCCCGCCCGATACCGAAGCAAAACCAACCCCGACAGACAGGAGAAGACCGATGCGCGTGATGGTTCTGGTCAAGGCCGACAAGGACACCGAAGCCGGCGTGATGCCGAGCGAGGAGATCCTCGCCCAGATGGGCGCCTACAATGAGGAGCTGGTGAAGGCCGGCGTGATGCTGGCGGGCGATGGGCTGCATCCGAGCTCGAAGGGGCTGCGCATGCGCTTTTCGGGCTCGCAGCGGACGATCATCGACGGCCCCTTCGCCGAGACCAAGGAGCTGCTCGCCGGCTTCTGGATCTGGCAGGTCCGCTCCTTCGACGAGGCGGTCGAATGGTTGAAGCGCGCCCCCTTCGACGGCACCGAGATCGAGATGCGCCCGATCTTCGAGATGGAGGATTTCGGCGAGGCGCTGACGCCGGAACTGCGCGAGCAGGAGGAACGAGTGCGCGCTGAGGCCGCCAAGCTCAGCGGCTGACATTCTCAAAACGTCTTTCAATCCGGGACGGTGCGAGGCGAGACCTCCACCGCTCCGACCAAGCGGAGAAGACCGATGCGCGTGATGGTTCTGGTCAAGGCCAGCAAGGACAGCGAAGCCGGCGTGATGCCGAGCGAAGACCTCTTCACCAAGATGGGCGCCTACAATGAGGAACTGGTGAAGGCCGGCGTGATGCTGGCGATGGACGGGCTGCATCCAAGCTCGAAGGGGCTGCGCATGCGCTTCTCTGGCTCGCAGCGGACGGTTCTCGACGGCCCCTTCGCCGAGACCAAGGAGCTGCTCGCCGGCTTCTGGATCTGGCAGGTCCGCTCCTTCGACGAGGCGGTCGAGTGGCTGAAGCGCGCGCCCTTCGACGGCGGCACCGAGATCGAACTGCGCCCGATCTTCGAGATGGAGGATTTCGGCGAGGCGCTGACGCCTGAATTGCGTGAGCAGGAGGAGCGCCTGCGCGCCGAGACGGCGAAGCGCGCCGGCTGACCCATCAAAAAACTCGAATATCCCATTCGATCCGGAGGGTGCGAGGCAAGGCCTGCACCGCTCCAACCCAAGGAGAATACCCATGCGTTTCATCGTGCTGGTCAAGGCGACCAAGGACAGCGAAGCCGGCGCGCCGCCGACCCGCGAGCTGGTCGATGCGATGATGGCCTACAATGAAGAGCTGGTGAAAGCCGGCATCATGAAGGGCGGCGACGGCCTGCAGCCGAGCGCGAAGGGCGCACGCGTGCAGTTCGACGGCGCCAGGCGCTCCGTCGTCGACGGGCCCTTCGCCGAGACCAAGGAGCTCGTCGCGGGCTACTGGATCTGGGAGTGCAAGTCGCTCGACGAGGCCGTCGCCTGGGTCAAGCGCTGCCCTAACCCGATGCCCGGCCCGTCCGAGATCGAGATCCGTCCCGTCGTCGACCTCGCCGATTTCGGCGATGCGGTCTCGCCCGAGGCCGACGCGGCCTGGAAGCGCCTCAAGAGCGAGGTCGGCAACAACGGCTGAGCCGCTTGCCAGAGACGATCGCTGATGGTGTGTATCGCAGCCTATGACGGCAAGCGATGCACACCGCGCGATCGAGACAGTCTTCAGGATCGAGGCCCCCAGGCTGATCGCGGGCCTCGCCCGCGTCACCCGCGATGTCGGCCGTGCCGAGGAGCTGGCGCAGGACGCGCTCGTCGCCGCACTCCAGCAATGGCCAAGCGAGGGCGTACCGCGCAATCCCGGCGCCTGGCTGATGCAGGCCGCCAAGCACCGCGCGCTCGATGGCCTCAGGCGCGCCAAGATGCTGCAGCGCAAGCATGACGAGATCGGTCGCGATCTCGACGAGGAGGCCGATCCGACCGCCGGGATCGAGGAGGCGCTCGACGACGAGCTCGGCGACGACCTGCTGCGATTGATCTTCACCGCCTGCCATCCGGTGCTCGCGGTCGAGGCGCGGCTCGCGCTCACCTTGCGGCTGATCGGCGGGCTCACCACCGAGGAGATCGCGCGCGCCTTCCTGGTGCCCGAGCCGACCATGGCCCAGCGCCTGGTCAGGGCGAAGAAGGCGCTGGCCGAGGCCAAGGTGCCCTATGAGGTGCCGCACGGCCCCGAGCTCGGCGAACGTCTCGCCTCGGTGCTGGAGGTGGTCTACCTGATCTTCAACGAGGGCTATGCCGCGACCGGTGGCGAGGACTGGGTGCGCCCAGCGCTCTGCCAGGAGGCGATGCGGCTCGGACGTATCCTCGCCGGCCTGGCGCCGCAGGAGCCGGAAGTGCACGGCCTCGTGGCATTGATGGAATTGCAGGCCTCGCGCCTGCGCGCCCGCATCGGGCCGGATGGCGCGCCGGTGCTGCTGCTCGACCAGAACCGGGCCCGCTGGGATCGGCTGCTGATCAACCATGGTCTCAAGGCGCTCGAGACGGCGCGGAGGCTTTCCACTGCGCCCAGCTCTTACGTCCTGCAGGCCGAGCTGGCCGCCTGCCACGCCCGCGCTCACACCGCGGACGAGACGGATTGGCGCCGGATCGCGGCGCTTTACGGCGCCTTGGGCACGCTGACGCCATCGCCGGTGATCGAGCTCAACCGGGCCGTCGCGGTCTCGATGGCGGACGGGCCGGCAGCGGGGCTTGCGCTGGTCGATGCGCTCGCCGGCGCTCCTGCGCTGAAAAACTACCATCTGCTGCCGAGCGTGCGCGCCGACTTCCTGCTCAAGCTCGGCCGCCATGGCGAGGCGGAGGCCGAGTTCACCCGCGCCGCCGAGATGACCCGGAACCGGCGCGAGCGCGATTTGCTGCTCAGCCGGGCGCAGACGGCGCGAAAGGCGGCCGGCTGAAGGTCGGGCTCAGCCGTTTCATGCGCGGTTTCTCAACGCATGAACTGCGCGATGGCGGCGAAATCGTCCTGGCGATGGCCGGCGTCGATCGCCTTGCGGAACAGGCTGTCGTACGCCTTGGGGACGAGATCGTGCAGGCCGCGTTCGGCGCAAAGCTGCAGGAGCAGGCCGAAGGCGCCGTAATGGACGTCGAGCGAGGCGAGGGTCTGCGTATCGGCGGCAAAGCGACGGTCGCGGATGCGAGTGATCAGATCGACCACTGCGCCCTCGACCACGGGCAGAAAGGCCTGGCGATGACCTTCGAACAGGTCGAGCGCGATGCCCTCGGCCTCGCAGATCGCTGCTGCCTGGAACTGGCCGAAGAGCGCCCCCCACATCTGCCCGAGCAGGGAGAGGTCCAGAGCGGAGGCGTGACCGACATCCTCGCCGACGAATTGCGGATTGCCGCCGAGCGCCAGGAGGATGGGCCGGTTCGCCTCAAACAGGGCCTGAGGCCCGGAATAGAGGATGGTGCCGCCGGGCTCGCCGATGAAGTTCGGTGTCGCCATGATCGCACCGTCGAGATATTTCGTGCCGTTGTCGGCCGCCCATTTCGCCTGCTCGCGTGCCTGGTTCGGCGAGCCGGAGGAAACCTGGACGATCAGCTTGTCGCGCAGGGCAGCTGCAGTCTCCGGCACCCGAAACAGCCTGTCCGAATCAGCATAGGTGCTGACGCAGACGACGACGATGTCGGCTGCCGCGGCGGCGGCAGAGACCGATGACGCGATCTGGGCGCCCTGATCGGCGAGCGCCGCCGCCTTTTCGGGCGAGCGGTTCCAGACATGGGTGGGGATGCCGGCCTTCAAAAAGGCCTGGGCAAGGGCTGAGCCCATGCGGCCGAGGCCGATGACGGAAACAGTGGCACTCATCGATTGCTCTCCTGACAAGGCGCGAGCACGGCTGCGATAGAAGCCACGGCTTCGCTCGTGCGGTGTCGCGCATTTCTGTGTTGACCAAAGCCGGCCCATGCCGGCTGTGTCCGCAGGAGAAATTGCAGTTTTATTTTTTATTTCAATTACTTACATGCAAGTAAGTAGTCGGTTGGAGAAGGCTATGCCAGTCAGGGTCAATCTGCCGGACGAATGCGGTCTCGGCCAGGCGTTATCGGTGATCGGTGGTCGCTGGAAGTCGGCGATCCTGTGGGAACTGCACGAACGGGCGCTGCGCTTCGGCGAATTGCGCCGGCGCCTGCCGGGGATCAGCGAGAAGGTACTCTACGAGCAATTGCGCGAGATGGAGGGCGACGGCGTCGTCAGGCGCGAGGTGTTCGAGGAGGCAGTGCTGCGGGTCGAGTATTCGCTGACGCCGGCCGGGGCGGCGCTCAACGACGCCGCGCATACTCTGGCGCTATGGGGGCTCGCCCATTCCGGGCGCGGGGGGCTCCCGGTCGCGGCCGAATGATCAGTGGCGCGTGCCGATGGTGAAGCTACCGTTGCGGATTTTCTCGGGCAGAGCCTCGGCGAAGACGGCTGTCGCCTCCTCGCCATAGGTCTCGACCAGCGTGCGCATCGCCGCGAACAGGGCGGCATGAGCGAGCGCGTCGGAATCGAGCCCGTCCTGACGCGCTTCGGCGAAGGCGTCCTCGACATAGCTATAGGCGACGTGACGGGCGTCCTTGACGTCCTCGGCGAGGGTCGGGTCGAGTGGCAGGTCGTCTGAGAGAGCGGACATGAAGGCAGCGGAACCCGGCGTCGAAAATAGCCCGTCGGACGGAACGAGGTTGGCGCAAGCCGTGACCGTTCCAGTGATTTGCACGCCAAGGATACGGTTCATAGCCGGCGGGCGCCATCACGGTCTTTAAGAAAGGTTAATTCATGGGGGACAATTCTGCCTAAGAATGGCGCAAGCCCGTCCCGAAACTAGCCACCGAAGCGGCTGGCGAGCGCCTTGGCGAGCTTCTCGCCCTCCAAAGCGAGACGGGCCGAGGCTTCCTGGCTGCCATCGCTGCAGGTGCGATGCGTCGCCGAATAGGCGCGGTAGCCGCGATTATAGGCGCTCGCCAGCCGCTCGCGTCGTTGCGGGCTGCGGCCCTCCGATTCGAGCAGCGCGGCCATGCGCTCGCGCCAGTCCTGCGCCTCGCGGGCCTCGCAGAGCGTGCGCAGATAGGCGAGCGAGCCGATGATCTCGGCGAGCTTCAGCAATTGTGGCTCATAGGGCGGCGCCGGTGATTCGGGCTCTGCCGGGGGCGGCTCGGCGGGCCGCTGCTGCGGCTGGGCCGGCCGTCGCGCCTGCGCCAGCAGCGTCTCGGGGCTCGCGGCGAGCACAGCCAGAACCAGGGCCGCGAGCGCTCGCTTCGTCATGCACCAGCGCCGCGTGCGAAGATGGCGGCAGCGCGGCGCAGCACCTCGCCGAGCTCGCGCGTCGTCGGCAGGCCGCCGAGCTTGAGCGGATCGGCCCACATCACTGCGCCGGCCTCGGGTCCCGGTTGCGGCTCGCCGGAGAGCCATTCCCCGACATAGGACGCGATGACGAAATGATGGGTGACAGTGCCCTTCGGATCGCGGCCGACAATCTCGACATGGCGATTGAAGCCGAGGATGCGGGCGGTGACGCCGACCTCCTCCTCGAGTTCGCGTAGCGCCGCCTCTTCTAGGCTCTCGCCGGCCTCGACCTTGCCGCCGGGCAGCGACCAGAGCTGGTCGGCCGGTGGCTTGGTCCGTGTCGCCAGCAGGACCTTGCCGTCACGGAAGACAGCGATCGAGGCGGCGAGCACCGGGCGCGCTGCCGCACGGGCGGGATTGGGGAAGCGGATGACCTGCCCGCTGTCGTGCCCGCCACTCTCGTCACTCACACGTGCTGCCCGCCATTGATGTGGAGCTCGGCACCGGTGACATAGCTCGAGGCGTCGGTGCAGAGGAAATGGATCGCCTTGGCGACCTCCTCGGTCTTGCCGAGCCGTCCTAGCGGCAGCGTGGCGACGATCTTCTCGGTGCCGGGCGAGAGGATGGCGGTGTCGATCTCGCCGGGTGAGATCGAGTTCACCCGGATGCCGAGCGGCCCGAAATCAGCCGCCATCTCGCGGGTCAGGCTGGCGAGCGCCGCCTTCGAGGTCGCATAGGCGGCGCCGGCGAACGGATGGACACGCGAGCCGGCGATCGAGGTGACGTTGACGATCGCGCCCTTCGCCGCGGTCAATTCGTCGAGCAGACCGCGCGCCAGCATGATCGGCGCGAAGAAGTTGACCTGGAAGACCTGGTGCCAGTCGTTGAACGAGGTCGTCGCCGCCCCTAGCCGCCCGCCCTTGGGCCCCTTCGGCGAGATACCGGCATTGTTGACCAGCGCGTTGAGTTTGCCGCCCTCGGCGGCGAGCCGCTTCTTGATCTCGGCGATGCCGCGCATCGTGTCCTCGGGATCGCCAAGGTCGATCTGGATATGATCGTCGGCGCCGGACGGCCAAGGGCATTTGTCGGAGAAGGCCTGGCGCGAGCAGGACAGGATGCGCCAGCCCGCCATGGCGAACTGCATCACCGTGGCGTGGCCGATGCCGCGGCTGGCGCCGGTCAGCAGCATGACCGGGCGTTTGCCGGCTTCCGTTTTCGGAAAGTCGAATTTGGGCATGGCCATTGGCGTTTTGACTTTCCTCAGGGGTAGAGCCGCGCCTTCGTCCAGGCGTCGCCCGGGGCGGCGCGGCGGAAGACTATGCGGTCGTGGAGGCGGAAGGCGCCGTCGCGCCAGAACTCGATATACACCGGGGCGATGCGGAAACCTGTCCAGTGCGGCGGACGCGGTACCTCGCCGATGCCGAACTTCAGCGCATAGCTCGCCACCGCCTTTTCGAGCGCGAATCGGCTTTCCAGCGGCCGGGACTGCTGCGAGGCCCAGGCGCCGATCCGGCTGTCGCGAGGGCGCGATTGGAAATAGGCGTCGGCCTCGGCATCGCTGACGCGGCTGACCGGGCCGCGGATGCGGATCTGCCGGCGCAGGCTCTTCCAGTGGAACAGCGCAGCCGCCTTGGGCTGGCCGTCGAGTTCCTCGCCCTTCTGGCTTTGCGTGTTGGTATAGAAGACGAAGCCGTCGGGGCTGCGGCCGTTCAGCAGGACCATGCGGACATTGGGCAGGCCGTCGGCGTCGACCGTCGAGAGCGCCATGCCGTTCGGGTCGTTCGGCTCGGAGGCCTTGGCCTCCTCCAGCCAGCTTTCGAACAGGGCGAAAGGCTCGCTCGCTTCGGTGAAGTCACCGCTCATTAACGCATTCACGTGCTTAGTCCTCGATAGGTTCAGGAAGCGTTGGGCGAGCGCGATCCGTAATGCGATTTGAGTTGGCAGTCATATATAGAGCGTGCGGGCGAGTGAGCCAGAGGCCGCGTGAGCGCAGTCCCCTTGCGCGCGCGGCATCGCTTGCCGGTGCGCTGCTGGTCGGGCTCGCAGCGGCAGGCTGCTCGATCTCCTTCCCGATCATGGGCCTGTCGAGCAAGGCCGAGGACGAGGTCGCGATGACGACGGCCTCGGTGCTGCCGGCCCGCGGCAGCGACGGCAAGAGCCTGCTCGCCGATCTCGCGCCCGACCTCGGGCCGGAGGACTGGCGCCGGGCCGAAGGCGCGCTGGCGCTCGCGCTCGATCCGCAGGGCAATGGCGCTCCCGTCTCCTGGGACAATGCCCAGAGTGGCATGAAGGGCATGTTCACCCCGGTCGGCGGACCGTTCCTGAAATCGGACGAGATTTGCCGCGCCTTCCTGGCGTCGATGAGCCTGCAGACCGGCCCGGTGAAACTCCAGGGCACAGCCTGCCGGCCCTCCGGCGGCGAATGGGCGGTCAAGGACGCAAAACCGTGGAAAGGCGCGGCCTGAATCCTGTTGCAACTGCGCCACAGTCTTCCCATCTAGGAGGCGGTTCCGGTACGCCGGAATACGAATTCTCCGGGGGTGGTGTGAATGCGTGATCCGTATCAGGTTCTGGGCGTGGCGAAATCGGCTGATGAGGCCGAGATCAAGAAGGCGTATCGCCGCCGCGCCAAGGACCTGCATCCCGACCGCAACCAGGGCGACCCGAAGGCGCAGGAGCGCTTCTCCGAGCTGAATACCGCCTATGAGGTCCTCGGCGACACGGACAGGCGCAAGCAGTTCGACCGCGGCGAAATCGACGCCGAAGGCAAGCCGCGCTTCTCCGGTTTCGAAGGCATGGGCGCCGGGCGCCGGGGCGCCCATCATGGTGGCTTCGAATTCAACTTCGATGGCGGCGGGGCGTCCTCCGGCCGCAGCGGCGCCGACCCAGGCTTCGACCCGGCCGATATCTTCGGCTCGCTCTTCGGCGACGCGGCACGGCGCGGCGGGCGTGGCCGGGCCAGTCAGCCGCAGAAGCCGCCGGAGCAGAGCTTCACGCTCGAGGTCAATCTGGCCGAAGCGGTCAATGGCGCGATGCGCCGGGTCAAGCTGCCGGGCGGTCGCGAAGTCGAGGTGACGATCCCCGAGGGCGTCGCCGACGGCAAGATCATGCGCCTGCGCGGTCTCGGCCAGACGCATCCGCTCACCGGCGAGACCGGCGACGTGCTGATGACGATCAAGGTCCGGCCCGATCCGCGCTTCACCGTCGACGGCAGCAATCTGCGCGCGCGCGTCTCGGTGCCGCTGGCGACGGCGGTGCTCGGCGGGCCGATCCATGTGCCGACGCTCGGGGGCGCCGTCGAGATGAATGTGCCGCCGCTGACCGGCACGGCGCGCCAGTTCCGGCTGCGTGGCAAGGGACTGCCGGGCGAGAAGAAGGGCGAGCGCGGGGATCTGTTCGTTTCGATCGACATCGAGATGCCGGCCGAAGACGCCGAGCTGACTGCGCTGATGAAGGCGCGGGCGGGCTGAACAGGATTTCGGCAGACGAAGCTTTCACAGCTTCGCCGCCTCAGTTATGAGACCGTCCGGTTCTCTTTTGCCGGTTCGTCCAGTTCGAAGGTCTCAGATGCCTGAATCCAGCAGCGCCGCCCCGACCGCCAACCTTCTTCGGGGCAAGCGCGGTCTCGTCATGGGTGTCGCCAACAACCGCTCGATCGCCTGGGGCATCGCCAAGGCGGCCGCGGATGCCGGCGCCGAACTCGCCTTCACCTATCAGGGCGATGCGCTGAAGAAGCGGGTCGAGCCGCTGGCCAAGCAGCTCGGCGGCCATGTCGTCGGCCATTGCGACGTCACGGACGGCGCGACGATCGACGCGGTCTTCGCCGAGATCGAGAAGCTCTGGGGCAAGCTCGACTTCGTCGTCCACTGCATCGCTTTCTCCGACAAGGACGAGCTGACCGGCCGTTATGTCGACACGACCGAGGCGAACTTCTCGAAGTCGCTGCTGATCTCCTGCTATTCCTTCACGGCGATCACCCAGCGCGCCGAGAAGCTGATGCCCGATGGCGGCTCGCTGCTGACGCTGACCTATTACGGCGCCGAGAAATGGATGCCGCACTACAACGTCATGGGCGTCGCCAAGGCGGCGCTGGAATCGAGCGTGCAGTATCTCGCCGCCGATCTCGGCCCCCAGAAGATCCGCGTCAATGCGATCTCGGCCGGGCCGATCAAGACGCTGGCGGCCTCGGGCATCGGCGATTTCCGCTACATCCTGAAGTGGAACGAGTACAACTCGCCACTGCGCCGCACCGTGACCATCGAGGAGGTCGGTGAGACCGCGGTCTTCCTGGTCTCCGACATGTCGCGCGGCATCACCGGCGAGATCATGCATGTCGATGCCGGCTACCATGTCGTCGGCATGAAGGTGCCGACCGCGCCGGACATCTCGCTCGACAAGGGCGAGTGAGTTCTCAGCCCGGCTGAGCTGCCAACATATCCTTCAGACGCCGGCTTTCGTCAGCATCACGGCTGACGTCCTGGCTCGCGATTGCCGCCAGGAGCGTCGCTGTGCTGCGCTCCCCGATCGTGATCGTCGGCGCGATCTCGGCCAACGGCGCCAGCACGAAGGCGCGCTCGGCGATGCGTGGATGCGGGATCTGCAGGCCGGGTCGCTCGATCGCCTCTTCGCCATAGGTCAGGATGTCGATGTCGAGCGTGCGGGGCCCCCAGCGCTCGCGCCGCTCGCGGCCGCTCTCGCGCTCGATCGCAAGGCAGAGCGCGAGCAGATCGTCGGCCGAGAGCGAAGTCTCGATCAACACTGCCATGTTGCGGAATTCCGGCTGGTCGAGCTTGCCCCAGGGCGCCGTGCGCCAGACCGAGGAGGTGCTCTTCAGCTCGACGCCGGCATGATCGCGCAGCTTCGCCAGCGCCGCCGCGAAGGCCGCGACCGGGTCGCCGAGATTGCCGCCCAGTCCGAGCGTCGCTTCAACCGTCACGCCGGAAATCCAGCTTGATGCCGACCGATTCCATCCGTCCGGGAATAGGCGGAGCGGGCTTGCGCAGGGTGACTGCGACACGGGTCACGGCCGGATATTCCGCCAGGATCGCGTCAGCGAGTGCCCGTGCTGCCGCCTCCAGAAGCTTGAAGCGCTTCCCCGAGAAGGTGCGCGTGACCAGGCCGACGACCTCGCCATAGTCGACCGTGTCGGCAAGGCTGTCGCTGAGCGAGGAGGCACGCAGGTCGCAATCGAGGACAAGGTCCATCGAGAAGCGCTGGCCGAGCCGGCCCTCCTCGGCGAAATGGCCGTGATAGGCGTAGAGGTCGAGCGCCTCGATGAAAATCTGCCCGGTCGCGCTCATCGTGCTTCTCCGATCGCTGCCCAGATATTCAGCGCGTCGACATGCTCGTCGACGTCATGGGCGCGGATGATGGCGGCGCCTTGCGTGACGCCGTAGAGATGCGCGGCGATGCTGGCGGCGACGCGCTCAGCCGGAACCGTCTTGCCGATGACGTGGCCGAGCACCGATTTGCGCGAGGCGCCGAGCAGGACCGGGCAACCGAGCTCGCCGAGGCGTCGCAACTCCTTCATCAGCAGGAGAGACTGCTCCGCGGTCTTGCCGAAGCGGCCGATGCCGGGATCGACGACGATCTGGCTGCGCGGCACGCCGGCTTGCACGGCGATCGCGATCGAGCGTTCGAGGAAGCCCATGACGTCGGCAAGGATGTCGAGCCCGGGATCGACCTCCTCGCGATTGTGCATCAGGATGATCGGCGCGCCGTGGTGGGCCGCGATGCCGGCGATGGCGGGATCGCGCTGGGCGCCCCAGACATCGTTGACGATGGAGGCGCCGGCCTTCAACGCTGCTTCGGCGACCTCGGCCTTGTAGGTGTCGATCGAGATCGGAACGTCGCTCTTGGCGGCAATGCCGGCGATCACGGGTATGACCCGGGCGAGTTCGCTTTGCGCCTCGAGGCGGATGTGGTCGGGCCTTGTCGATTCACCACCGACATCGACGATGTCGGCGCCCTGCCCCGCCAGCTTCAGCCCATGTGCGACGGCAACCGCAGGATCGGCGAAAAGGCCGCCATCGGAAAAAGAATCCGGAGTGACGTTGACCACGCCCATCAGCAGTGGCCTGGCGCCGAGGCTGAGCCTGCGGCCGTCCGGCAGTGTGAGCGTGGCGTTCATGCGGCGATCGAGCGATGCGAGAGCCTGCCTCTTACACAGGGCGTCGGCGCGCGGCCACCACAAAGCTCACAAGGCGGAGAAGGCGACGACCTGCGGTGCTTTCGCCGCTTTGACGCCGTGAGCCTCAGCGTGCATGACGCGGAGCATGACTGCCTTGACGATTCCCGGCCGCCTCTTCCTCGTTCGCCACGGCGAAACAGACTGGAATCGCGAGGGTCGATTGCAGGGCGGAAAGGACATCCCGCTCAACGGCCTCGGTCGCATGCAGGCCGAGGAGGCGGCGCGACGGCTCAGGGCGCTGACGCCCGCTTACGCCACCGTCGACTATCTCTGCTCGCCGATGGAGCGGGCGCGCGAGACGATGACGATCCTGCGCCGCGAACTCGACCTGCCTCCCGAAGAATTCCGCATCGACGAGCGTCTGCGCGAACTGACCTTCGGCGACTGGGAAGGCTTCACCTGGCGCGAGATCCGCAAGAGCGAGCGCGAACTCGCCCAGGCCCGCGAGCGCGACAAATGGGGCTTCGTGCCGCCGGGCGGCGAGAGCTATCGCATGCTGGCCGAGCGCATCCGGCCGGCGATCGAAGGGTTGGCGCCCGATACGGTGATGGTCAGTCATGGCGGCGTGGCGCGGGCCGTGCTGGCGCTGATCGGTGCGGTCGGCACAGCAGATGCGGCGCGTGTCGAGATCTGGCAGGGCAAGATCCTCGTGGTCGAGGGCGACAAGGCGACCTGGATGTGACAGCCGGGGCGCAAAAGCCTGCTGACGCTTAACCGCATCCCGTCTTCTTGCTTGCCGTTCAGGCGAGGTTCAGCCACATCTTCGAAGGTATGGTCGGCTGGTGAGTGCTCGCGCGGCTGCGAGCGTCCGGCCGGGGGACTGACGGGCGCGTCGTCACGGGGAGACGGCCGGTCGGCGTGAGAGTGGTCCGGGCACTGGTCCGGACCTCGACGGGGCAGAATGAACGACATCACCACAGTTTCGGCCGGCACTGCCGATTCGGGCGCGACGGCGCTTGCGATGCTGGCGGGCGAAAAGCGGCCGGAGCTGCTGCGCGACGAAGTGCTCGCCGAGATTTTCGCGGCGAGCGTGTCCGCGCGGCCCGATCATATCGCGATGATCTCCGGCGAGCGCCGGCTGAGCTATGCGCAGGTCTGGGAGCAGGCGCAGGCGCAGGCGCGCGGTCTCGTGCTCGCTGGCATCGGCCCCGGCGACATGGTCGGCCTGTGGATGACGCGCGGCATCGACCTCCTCGTGGCGCAGATCGCGATCACACTCTCGGGTGCGGCCTGGCTGCCCTTCGACGCGGACGCGCCGGTCGAGCGCATCGCCATCTGCCTGGAAGATGCCAGCGCCAAGGGATTGGTGACGCAGACCGACTGGAAGGCGCGGGCCGCAGCGACGGAACGTACGGTCTGGTGTCCATCACAGCTCGCGGAGTTGAGCTACGGGCAGTCTCTGCCGGCGCGGGCGCCAGGGCTGACCCCCGACCACCCAGCTTATCTGATCTATACCTCGGGCTCGACCGGCACGCCCAAGGCGATCGTCATCAGCCAGCGCAACATCTGCCATTTCCTGCGGTCCGGAAACGCGCTCTACGGCATGGGCCCGGACGACGTGGTCTTCCAGGGCGCTTCGGTCGCCTTCGACCTGTCGATGGAGGAAATCTGGACGCCCTATCTCG
Source organism: Alloboseaceae bacterium BT-24-1 (assembly GCA_025846845.1). Classification (GTDB taxonomy): domain Bacteria; phylum Pseudomonadota; class Alphaproteobacteria; order Rhizobiales; family Beijerinckiaceae; genus Allobosea. Next base: position 111,104 of record JAOYTL010000018.1, on the reverse strand, counting down.
TCGGCGCGACGCTGTTCGTCGCGACGCCGCAGATGATGGGTGACGCCGAGAGGCTGCCGGCGATCCTGGCCGAGGCAGGCGTCACCGTGATCGACACGGTGCCGACCCTGCTCGGCATCTTGCCGTCCGACGTGCCGTCGCTGACGCTGATCCTGCTCGGCGGCGAGGCGCTGCCGCCCTCGATCGTGCAGAAATGGTCGAAGCCGGGCCGGCGCATCTTCAACACCTACGGGCCGACGGAAGCGACGGTGGTGGCGACCGCCGCCCCGGTCGAGCCGGGCGATACCGTGACGATCGGCAAGCCGATCCCGAACTACACCGCCTATATCGTCGATGAAGAGATGAAGCTGACCGGCGTCGGCCAGCAGGGCGAGCTCCTGATCGGCGGGCCGGGCGTCGCCAAGGGCTACCATCTACGCCCCGAGCTCACGGCCGAAAAGTTCATCGCCAATCCGTTCGGCGGGAGCGGTGGCGATCCGATCCTGTACCGCTCCGGCGACGCTGTCAGCCTCGATGGCGACGGCAATATCGTCTTCCACGGCCGCATCGACGACCAGGTCAAGATCCGCGGCTTCCGCGTCGAGCTCGGCGAGATCGAGACGGCGCTCTCGGGCGAAGCCGGCATCAGCCAGGCGGCGGTGGTGCTGCGGACCGATGACGGAATCGAGCGGCTCGTCGCCTTCCTGGTCGGCGAAACCGGCGTGCAGATCGAAGGCTCGGTACTGCGCGCCTCGCTGCGCGAGAAGCTGCCACCCTACATGATCCCGGCGCATTTCGAGCCGACCGGCTCGCTGCCGCGCATGGTCTCCGGCAAGATCGACCGCAAGATGCTGAAGGCGGCGCCCCTGACGGCGCCGGCCGCGAGCGGCGAGCAGGAGCCACCGCGCAACGAGATCGAGGCCGCCCTCCTCGATGCGGCCAAGCGCGTGCTTGGTGCGCAGGCGCTGCCGCTGGAGGCGGACTTCTTCGTCGATCTCGGCGGCCATTCCTTGCTGGCGGCGCGCTTCATCTCGATCGTGCGCGAGACGCCGGCCTATGCCGGCATCACCCTGCAGGACGTCTATGGCGCGCGCACCTTGCGGGCGATGGCGGCGCTGCTCGATGCGCGCGGCGTGCGGGCCGAGGAGGACCTTTCCTTCACGCCGCCGCCGCTGCTGCGCCGCTTTCTCTGCGGACTGGCGCAGGCCGTGGCCCTGCCGATCATCATCAGCCTGTCGACGGCGCAATGGCTCGGCATCTTCGTCAGCTATATGCTGCTTTCCGGCGAAGAATTGTCGGCGATGGCGCAGGTCTTCGCGCTGCTCGGCATCTATGTCGCGATCACCATCATCACCGGCTTCATCGCGATCGGCCTGAAATGGCTGGTGCTCGGCCGGACCAAGCCCGGAACCTACCCGCTCTGGGGCGTCTACTATTTCCGCTGGTGGTTCGCCTCGCGCGTCGCCGGGCTCGTGCACATCAAATGGCTGCAGGGCACGCCGGTGATGCGTTTCTACTGGCGCCTGCTCGGCGCCAAGGTCGGACGCGACGTCATCATCTCCGACTACGAGGCCGGCGCGGTCGATCTCGTCGAGCTCGGCGACGGCACGACGCTGGGCTCGAAGACCACCTTCGCCAATGCCGAGGCGATCGGCGCCAACCTGATCATCGGCCGGATCACGATCGGCAAGGACGTCTATGCCGGTTCCTCGGTGGTGTTCGGCCATGGCTGCACTGTCGGCGACCATGCCGAGATCGGCGACCTGACCGCGATCGCGCCGGGGGCCCGGATCGGCGCCGCCGAAATCTGGGATGGCTCGCCGGCCCGCAAGACCGGCATGGTCGATATCGGGGCCTTGCCGCTGCAAGCTGAGGCGAGCGGTCGGCGGCGAACGGCGATGACGCTGTTCTACATCGTAATGTTGGTCGCATTGCCGCCGATCAGCCTCCTGCCGATCTTCCCGGCCTTCTGGCTGTTCGACAAGATCGATGACTGGGTCTCGACCTGGTCCGACATCAGCTATCTCTGGTACCTGCCGCTCCTGACCTGGCCGACGGCGATCGGCCTCATCACCATCACCGTCTTCCTGATCTGCGCACTGCGCTGGGCGATCCTGCCGCGCGTCTCCTCGGGCTCATATTCGATCCATTCGGGCTTCTACGCCCGCAAATGGACGGTGGCGCTGGCGACCGAAGTGACGCTGGAGACATTGTCGTCGCTGTTCGCGACGATCTACATGCGCTTCTGGTACCGGATGATGGGCGCGCGCATCGGTGGCGGCGCCGAAATCTCGACCAATCTGTCGGGTCGCTACGACATCACCGGAATCGGCGCCGGCAATTTCATCGCCGACGAGGTGATCTTCGGCGACGAGGACATGCGGCGCGGCTATATGCGCCTCGACATGACCCGCACCGGCGAGCAGGTCTTCGTCGGCAATGACGCGGTGGTGCCGCCGGGGGCGGTCATCCCCGACCGGGTGCTGATCGGCATCAAGTCGAAGCCGCCGGCGAACGAGCTGATGAGCGCCGGCGACACCTGGTTCGGCTCGCCGCCGATCAAGCTGCCGACGCGCCAGAAGGTCGATCTCGGCGCCGACTGGACCTACAAGCCCTCGCTCGGCAAGAAGCTGGCGCGCGCCGGCTTCGAGGCGCTGCATACCTCCTTCCCGGCGATGCTGTTCATCACCTTTGGCACCATCGCCGTCGACCTCGTGCTGCAGCAGAAGATCTTCGACCGCGACTGGGCGGGCTTAGGCCTCGCCTTCATGGGCTGCGCCGTCGTCATCGCCATCACCCAGGCGCTGATCTGCGCGCTGATGAAATGGCTGCTGATGGGCGTCTACAAGCCGGTGATGAAGCCGATGTGGTCGTTCTGGGCCATGCGCACCGAGGCGGTCTCGGTGCTCTACTGGGGCCTCGGCGGCAAGGTGCTGTTCGACTATCTGCGCGGGACGCCGTTCCTGCCCTGGTTCCTGCGCCTGTTCGGCGCGCAATACGGCCAGGGCGTCTGGCTGGATTCGACGGATATCACCGAGTTCGACTGCATCAAGGTCGGCGATTTCTGCACCGTCAACGCCCATTCGGCCCTGCAGACCCATCTCTATGAGGACCGGGTGATGAAGGTCGGCCGCGTCCATCTCGGCAAGGGCGTCTGCGTCGGCGCCGGAGCGACCGTGCTCTACGACACCCATGTCGGCGACTATGCCCAGATCGGCCTGCTCACGGTGATCATGAAGGGCGAGAACATCCCGGCGAACACGCGCTGGGAAGGCGCGCCGGCGGTGCCGGCGGCGGCGCTGGCGAAGCATTAGGATCGAGCTACCGGCGAGCCGCCTTGAGGGTTGGCCGGATTGCCTTCGGAGCGCCTCGGCTATATATGACCACAGTGGTCATATCGGAGGCAATGATGCGGGAGATCCAGCTCAAGGATGCGAAAGCGACATTGTCGGCGGTGGTGGACCAGGCGGTCGGCGGAACGCCCTCGATCATCACGCGTCATGGTCGCAAGGATGCGGTGATCCTGTCGTTCGAGGATTACGAGCGGCTCGCGCGCGCCCCGAGTTTCGGGCGTCTGCTTGCGGCGTTTCCAGGTGAGGCGGAGGATATTCCTGCCCGAGGCGCGGAGTTGCGCTCGCCTGCCGATCTCTGATGTTCCTGGTCGACACCAATGTGATCTCGGCGCTTGCCCCCTCGAAGCGGGCGGAAGCGAAAGATCTGTCCATCTGGCTCGATCAGGCGAGCCCACATCTTTTTCTCTCGGTGGTCACGGCTGCCGAGGTGGCGGCGGGTATAGCGAAGGCCGAACGGGAAGGCGCCGGGGCCAAGGCGCATTCGCTTGTCGACTGGTGGCAGGCGGTCGAGCACTTCTATGGTGAAAAGGTGCTTCCGTTCGATTTGCGCTGCGCGCATCTTGCTGGACGCATGCTCGATCAGGCGCGGGCTCACCGGCCCGGATTTGAAGACATCGCCATTGCGGCGACGGCCAAGGCATACGGCCTGACTGTACTGACCCGAAATCTCCGCCATTTCGACCCCTTGGGCGTTTTGGCGCTCGATCCGTTTCAGGGACTGCCACCGCTGCCGGAAACCGGATAAGAACCCAGCGCTTCAATCTTGTCAGGTTTCCATGTCCCACAACACCTTCGGCCATCTCTTCCGCGTCACCACCTTCGGCGAGAGCCATGGGCTCGCGATCGGCTGCGTCGTCGATGGTTGCCCGCCGCTGATCCCGCTGAGCGAGGCCGAGATCCAGCACGACCTCGACAAGCGCCGGCCCGGCCAGTCGCGCTATACGACGCAGCGTCAGGAGCCGGACGCGGTCCGCATCGTCTCCGGCGTCTTCGCCGACGAGAAGAGCGGCGAACAGGTCACGACGGGCACCTCGATCGGGCTGATGATCGACAATGTCGACCAGCGCTCGAAGGACTATTCCGAGATCAAGGACAAGTACCGGCCCGGTCATGCCGATTTCACCTATGACGTGAAATACGGCATCCGCGACTATCGCGGCGGTGGCCGCTCCTCGGCCCGCGAGACGGCGATGCGGGTCGCGGCCGGGGCGATCGCGCGCAAGGTCGTGCCCGGCATGGTGGTTCGCGGCGCGCTGGTGCAGATGGGCCCACACAAGGTCGATCGCGGCGACTGGGACTGGGACGAGATTTCCCGCAACCCGTTCTTCTGCCCCGATGCCAAGGCGGCCGAGCGCTTCGCCGATTATCTCGACGGCATCCGCAAATCCGGCTCCTCGATCGGCGCCGTGCTCGAGATCGTCGCTGAGGGCGTTCCAGCGGGGCTGGGCGCGCCGATCTACGGCAAGCTCGACGCCGAGATCGCCGCGGCGCTGATGAGCATCAATGCGGTCAAGGGCGTCGAGATCGGCGAGGGCTTCGCTGCCGCCGAGCTGTCAGGCGAGGAGAACGCCGACGAGATGCGCGCCGGCAATGACGGCAAGCCGCTCTTCCTGTCGAACCACGCCGGCGGCATCCTCGGCGGCATCTCGACCGGCCAGCCGATCGTGGCGCGCTTCGCCGTGAAGCCGACCTCGTCGATCCTCTCGCCCCGAGCCACGGTGAACCGTACCGGCGGCGAGACCGAGATGTTCACCAAGGGCCGACACGACCCCTGCGTCGGCATCCGGGCCGTGCCGGTCGGCGAAGCCATGGTCGCCTGCGTGCTTGCAGACCAGTTCCTGCGCCATCGCGCGCAGGTCGGCGTGGTCGAGCCGCGTTGGCCGTTCGGACAGTGAGATACTCCCCGTCATGCTCGCCCTTGTGGCGAGCATCCACGTCTTGAACACCGCATGCGATCTGTGAAGCGAAGACGTGGATGGTCGGGACGAGCCCGACCATGACGGAGAAGTGCTGGTCAGTCGATTTCAGTATCACTGAAAAATTCTATCTCCTTCATTGCGGATGAAGCAAGGGCGTATTAGCTTCGCCTCATGAAGCTCGACGCTTGGCTCCAGCAAACCAAGACCGGCCGCAGCGCCTTTGCGCGGCAGGTCGAACTGTCGCCGGCGAGCGTCACCGCGCTCTGCAACGATCCGTCTGCCTGGATCTCGCGCGAGAGCGCCGAGCGCATCACCGCCGCGACCGGCGGCGCCGTCACCCCCAACGATTTTCTGGGCCTGCAGAGCCCGCGCGAGGCCGCCATGATCGCCAGCAATGTCGCCGAGACCGTCGAAGCCTTCGCACGCGGCGAGATCGTCATCGTCACCGATGACGACGACCGCGAGAACGAGGGCGATCTCATTGTCGCCGCCTCGCTCTGCACGCAGGAGAAGATGGCCTTCATCATCCGCAACACCTGCGGCATCGTCTGCGCGCCGCTGACGGCGGGCGAGGCTCGTCGCCTGCGGCTCGATCCGATGGTCTCGTCCAATGATGCCCCGCTCGGCACCGCCTTCACCATCACGGTCGACGTCAAGCACGGCCTGACCACCGGTATCTCGGCCGAGCAGCGCACCAATACGGTGCGGGCGCTCGCCAACGGCAATATGGGCGCCGCCGACTTCGTGCGGCCGGGCCATGTCTTCCCGCTGATCGCCAAGGATGGCGGCGTGCTGATGCGCTCCGGCCATACCGAAGCGGCCGTCGATCTCTGCAAGCTCGCCAGCCTGCCGCCAGTCGGCGTGATCTGCGAGCTCGCCAACGATGACGGCACGGTGATGAAGGGCGCGCAGATCACCGCCTTCGCCCAGAAGCACAATCTCAAGCAGATCACGGTCGCCGACCTGATCGCCTATCGTCAGGCGCGCGAGAAGCTGGTCGAGCGCGTGCATTCCTTCCCGGTCAAGACCGAGTTCGGCGAGATGACCGGCCATGTCTACATCACGCCTTTCGACGACACCCAGCATTTCGCCTTCGTCATGGGCAAGCTCGGCGATGGCGAGAAGGTGCCGGCCCGGCTCCACCGCGCCAATGTCGTCGCCGACGTGCTCGGCGGCGCCTCCTCGATCCAGTGCGTGCTGCGCCGCTTCCAGCAGGAGGGCAAGGGCGTGCTGGTCTATCTGCGCGACGGCTCGGCCGGTGTGCCGATCAAGAGCGTCGAGGACGAGGAAGGCTCGGACGCGCTGCGCTCGCAGCAATGGCGCGAAGTCGGCCTCGGCGCCCAGATCCTGCGCGATCTCGGCGTCGCCTCGATCGTCAACCTGGCGTCTTCGACCCGCGCCTTCGTCGGCCTCTCCGGCTTCGGCATCGAGATCGCGGATACGGCGCCGCTGGAGTGAGCGTCAGCCGCGCATCAGCGCGGTGACATGGGCAGCGGCCGATTTCGACAGGCCCTCGAGATCATAGCCGCCTTCCAGGATCGAGACGAGACGGCCGCCGGCATGGCGGTCGGCGATCTCCATCAGCTTCTGCGTGGCCCAGGTGAAGTCCGCTTCCTTCAGGTTGATGTTGGCGAGCGGATCGCGCCAATGCGCGTCGAAGCCAGCCGAGATGATCACGAGGTCCGGCCGGAAATCGGCAAGGCGCGGGAGGATCGCGCTCTCGAATGCGTCACGGAAGGCATCGGTCCCGTCGCCGGCCCTGAGCGCGGCATTGACGATGGTGCCGTGCTCGCCGCGTTCGGAGGGCGCGCCGGTGCCGGGATAGAGCGGCATCTCATGGGTCGAGGCGTAGAGCACGCTGGCGTCGCCCCAGAAGATTTCCTGCGTGCCGTTGCCATGGTGGACGTCCCAGTCGACGATGGCGACACGCTCGGCGCCGTGAGTTTTCTGGGCGTGGCGGGCGGCGATGGCGGCGTTGTTGAAGAAGCAGAAGCCCATCGCCCTGTCGCTCTCGGCATGGTGCCCGGGCGGGCGCATGGCGCTGAAGGCGTTGGTCGCGCGCCCGGTCATCACCTCGTCGACGGCATGCACGGCAGCGCCGACGCCGTGCAGGACCGCGGAAAGCGTGCCCGGCGACATGATTGTGTCGGCGTCAATCTGCACCAAGCCGTCCTGCGGAGCAGCCGCGACGATCGCATCTGCATAGGCCGCGGGGTGGCAGAGCAGGACCTGCCCGAGCGTGCCCTCCGGCGCCTCGGCACGCTGCAGAAGCGCGAATCGCTCCTCTTCCAGAATCTGTTCGACGGCACGAATCCGGTCGGCGCGCTCGGGATGGCCGGGCGGCGTGGCGTGGCGGAGACTGGAGGGGTGGCTGATCAGGAGCGTCGTCACACGCAGGTCTCCGAAGTCGGTAGGCGGGCCGGATGGTCTAGAGCCGGATCCGATCAGGTTGTAGCAACCTGATCGGTGAATCCGTCTCTCACTTTTTGTCTGGAGACCGCTTTGCCGATCAGCTTGCACGCAAGCTGATCGGAACGGGCTCTAGGCTCCAAGCGTGACCATATTGTCACTGCAATGCAGCAAGACGCCAGAGCAAGGCTGGAACTTCATTGCCTCCGATTCATTTGAGCCGTAAGACCGGTTTGCGTTCGATCCGGGCCGTGCCTTGTCGGGTCACCGTTTTTTAACGAAGCATTCATCATAACGAGCGTCGTTTCGGTGTCGGCGGTGGAAACCATGAAGCAGACTTTCGTTGCGGTGCTCGGCCTCTCGGTGCTTCTCGGCGCCTGCCAGTACAAGACGGTCCATGCGCCGTCACTGTCGGCGCGCGATGCCGAATACATGGCGCTCGTCCCGAATTTCGAGACGCAGATCACGCATCTGCCTTACGAGATCAATGATCCGACCGGCGAAGAGCCTGGCACGATCATCGTCGATACCACCGAGAAGTTCCTCTACTTCGTCCTGCCGGGCAAGAAGGCGATCCGCTACGGTGTCGCGACCGGCGACGAGGCCTTCGGCTGGACCGGCACGGCGGTGATGCAGCGCAAGGCCGAGTGGCCGCGCTGGACGCCGCCCGCCGAGATGATCGCGCGCTGGCCGCATCTGGCGCCGCGCGCCGGCGGCATGGAGGGCGGACCGGAGAACCCGCTCGGCGCCCGCGCCCTCTATCTCTACCAGAACGGCAAGGACACGCTCTACCGCATCCATGGCACCAACGAGCCGGAGACGATCGGCCGCTCGGCCTCGTCCGGCTGCATCCGGATGCGCAACATCGATGCGATCGACCTCTACAACCGCGCCGCGGTCGGCGGGAAGGTCATCGTTCGTTGATCGGGTGACGCTGCGGCGTCGCCCTCAGCCCAGTTCGACCAGGACGATTTCCGGCGGCGCGCCCAGCCGAAGCGGCATCTTGCTGCTGACGCCAAGCCCGGCCGTGACGATCAGGTTGCGGCCGTTCTCGACGATATGGCCATAGGCGTAGCGGTTGCCGTAGCGCGAGGGCACCACGGGCGACCAGCCGAACAGCCTGATCTGACCGCCATGAGTGTGCCCCGATAGCGTCAGGGCAATGCGCGCTGGAGCGCGAGCAAAGATGTCCGGCTCGTGGGCCATCAGGATCAGCGGCGCGTCGTCGGTGACCATGGCGAGCGTACTCGCGAGATCGTCAATGCCGCGATGGGCTCTGCGCACTCCCGGCGGCTGCAACCAGCGCGGGAAAGCCCATTGATCGCCGAGACCGGCGAGCCAGACCGGGCCGGCTGTGGTCTCGAGCTTGAGCGCCTTGTTCTCCAGCACCGGGATGCCGACAGCCATCAGCGCTGCGCCGGCCACGGTCGGGCCGCTGCGCACGCGCTGGGCGCGTTCGTCATGCCACCAATCATGATTGCCGAGCACGGCAAAGCAGCCATTCGGCGCCTGCAAGCGAGCGAGCTCCGCCGCCCATTCGGCGGGCCGCGGATCGCCGGGACGCCAGTCGCGGCTGGCGACGAAATCGCCGAGCAGCAGGATGAGGTCCGGTTTCAGCAGGTTGGTCTGATCGACGATCTCGCCGACACGCGAGACCGGCATATGCCCGCTGCCGACATGGATATCGCTGAGAACGGCGAGCCGCAGCCGCCTGCCCTCCGGCCAGCCGGCCGGCCTGAACCTGTAGCGGGTCACTCCCTGACGGGTCGGTTCCCAGGCAAAGGCATAGCCGCCGAGCCCGACACTGGACAGAAAAAGACCGGCGAGAGTTTGAAGAACTCTGCGCCGGTCAAGCATGGAGGGTCTCAGTAGGAGGTCGTCGTATCAATCTTCGAAACCATTGCGCAGGAGCGCCGGAACGTCCCTGTGCTGCGAGGTCAACGCAGCCGGTGCCCAGCGGGTTCCCGCCAGAATGGCAGGAATTGCGATCGGGCGGAAGCGCGATGCATAGGCCTCACGTGCGCTGGCATCATGGAAGCTGGCGGAACGGTGCGCGGGGTGGCGCGGCTTATGCGTAGACATGATCCTCGGTTTCCAGTTCATCGGGCCGGCAGTTCCTGGCCGCCAGCACCTGCAATGTCGCTGCCGATCAGGTCGGGCCGGCGGCGGCATCATGAAATTCTCGTGACGTTTTCATCGTCACACCGAGGCTTTGGTCAGCTTTGGCACAGTTTCGCGGGAGGTCGATCAAATCCGCGCCGGCCGTACCTTTCCGTCATGGTCGGGCTTGTCCCGACCATCCACGTCTTTTCTGGCCGGGGGTGGTGTTCAAGACGTCATGCTCGCCGCAAGGGCGAGCATGACGTCGTGGTTCCGGAGACTTCCTCTCAGCCCGTGAGCAGGCCTTCCGCCTTGACCCAGTCGAGCGTCCGATTCAGCGCACGCTCATAGCGGTCGAAGAGCTCGTCGATCTCGGCTTCGGTGATCACCAGCGGCGGGCAGAAGGCGACGCGGTCGCCGCCCAGCGCCCGCAGGATCAGGCCTTCTTCCTGGGCGAAGCTGGTCGACTTCAGGGCGACGCCCTTCTTGGCCTCGAACTGGGCCTTGCTCGCCCTGTCCTTGACGAACTCGATGCCGCCGATCAGGCCGACGCCGCGCGCCTCGCCGATCAGCGGATGCTCGGCAAGCTTGGTCAGGCGCTGCAGGAACTTCGGCTCGACCTTGCGGACATGCTCGATGATCTTGTCGCGCTGGTAGATTTCCAGCGTCTTGACCGCGACCGCGCAGCCGACCGGATGGCCGGCATAGGTGTTGCCATGGCCGAAGGTGCCGATCTTCTTGCTCTGGTCGACGAGCACCTCATAGACCGGCTCGTTGATCAGCACGGCGCTGAGCGGGAAATAGGCCGAGGTCAGCGCCTTGGCGCAGGAGAGTGTGTCGGCCTTCATCTTGTAGGTTGTCGTGCCGAACATCTCGCCGGTGCGGCCGAAGCCGGTGATGACCTCGTCGGCGATGAACAGGACGTCGTATTTGGCGAGGACGGCGTTGATCGCCTCGAAATAGCCCTCCGGCGGGGTCACCGCGCCGCCGGCGCCCATCACGGGCTCGGCGATGAAGGCGGCGACCGTGTCCGGCCCCTCGCGCTGGATCATCTCGTCGAGCTCGGCGGCGAGCCTGGCAGAGAAGTCGAGCTCGCTCTCGCCGGGTTGCGCAAAGCGATAATGATGCGGGCAGGAGGTGTGCAGAATGCCGGGGAGCGGCAGGTCGAAATCGGTGTGGTTGGCCGGCAGGCCGGTCAGCGAGGCCGAGGCGACGGTGACACCGTGATAACCCTTCAGCCGCGAGATGATCTTCTTCTTCTTGGGACGGCCGAGCGCATTGTTCATGTACCAGACCAGCTTGACCTGGGTGTCGTTGGCGTCCGAGCCGGAGGCGCCATAGAACACCTTGGAGATCGGTACCGGGGCGATCTCCTTCAGCTTCTCGGCCAATTCGATCGCCGGGTCGTGGCTGCGGCCGGAGAAGAGATGGGTGAAGGGCAGCTTCTTCAGCTGCTCATAGGCGACCTCGGCCAGCTCCTGATTGGAATAGCCGAGCGAGGTGCACCAGAGCCCGGCCATGCCCTCGATATAGTTCTTGCCGGTGGTGTCGTAGACGAAGACCCCCTTGCCGCGCTCCAGCACCAGCGGGCCGACCTCGCGATGCGTCGCCAGGTTGGTGTAGGGGTGGACGAGCGTCTCGATGTCACGAACGGCGAGGTTGGTCAGCATGTCCCGGCTCCTGCTTCTTTACGCGTTGTTTATGCGAGCATAGACCGCGACCTGCGCAAGCGCTGAGCGATTTTCCTGCAGATCGGGGCAGAGTCTGGCGCGGGACGGGCCGCGCTCGTCGGAATCTTGAAGCGGGGTCAAACCTCAGCCCTCATCCTGAGGAGCGATCCGCAGGATCGCGTCTCGAAGGATGTCCCTTTTTTTGTTCGTGAGCCGTCTGGAACATGCTTCGAGACGCCGCTTCGAGGCTCCTCAGGGTGAGGGTTGATGACGGATGTTTCACCTGGAACGATTCCAATCATGACTTGTCAGCCGCGCGCCGGATGCGCATGGTGCCGCGCCTTTTCGTGGGGAGCTGCATGATCGATCCCGCCCGCATGGCGAACCAGCCGGCGCCCGGCCGCGACTGCGGCAGCTGCACATTGTGCTGCAAGGTCTACGACAACCCGGATGTGGGCAGCCTCGCCGGGAGCTGGTGCCAGCATTGCCAGCCCGGGCGTTGCTGCAACATCTACCCCACCCGGCCGCAGCAGTGCCGCGATTTCTTCTGCCTGTGGATGACGCAGGGTTTCCTCGGTCCGGAGTGGAAGCCCGACAAGGCCCGCTTCGTGCTGACCATGGACCCGGCGACGAGCTGGCTGTTCGTGCAGCTCGATCCCGGCGCGCCGCAGGCCTGGCGCAAGGAGCCTTATCTGACGCAATTGCGCCGGTGGGCTACGGCCGGCAACCGCCCGGTCGTCGTCTTCCTCAACAAGTCGGCGACCGCCATCTTGCCGGACCGTGACGTGCCGATCGGCGTGCTCGCAGCGGACGAGCGGCTGGTGCTGAAGGAGGAGTTGGCCGGCGGCCGGGCGCGCATGACGGTGGCGAAGGTCAAGGCGGCGGCGTGAGCGAGCCGGGCCGGCCGATGCTCCACCACCTGTCGCTCGGCGTCTGCGATATCGAGCGTGCTGCCGCGTTCTACGATGCTGTGCTCGCGCCACTCGGTTATGTCCGCGTCTGGAGTGATCTCAGGCCCGGCGAAGCCAATCAGGCCGTTGGCTACGGCGCTCCAGGCGGTGGCGACGCGCTGGCGCTGAAGCATCGCCCGGATGGACAGCGGCCGCCGGGGCCGGGGTTCCATGTCGCTTTCGCTGCTCCGGGCCGGCAGGCCGTGGACCTATTCCACCACGCCGCGCTCCAGCATGGCGGGCGCGACAATGGCGCGCCCGGTCTGCGCACGCATTACGGGCCGCACTATTACGCGGCCTTCGTCGTCGATCCCGATGGCCATCACATCGAAGCCGTGTTCAACGCGGCGATCTGATCGGCACCGAGGCAGGAGATCATCTTGGGCAAACGGGCGCGCGATTACGGCCTGATCTGCGGTTCGCTGCCGCCGGGTCCGCTCAACGCGATCACCGATGTGGCCGGTGTCGCCGTCGGCCATCGCACCGTGCGCGAGGGCGATGTCCTGACCGGCTTCACGGCGGTGCGGCCGCATCAGGGCGATCTCTTCCGCGAGAAGCTGCGGGCCGGCGTCGAGGTGATCAACGGTTTCGGCAAGAGCGCCGGGTTGATGCAGCTCGCCGAGCTCGGCCAGATCGAAACGCCGCTTTTGCTCGGCAACACCTTCTCGGTCGCGGTGGGCATCGAGGCGCTGGTCGGGCGCGCGCTCGCGGGCAACCCTGAGATCGGCCGCAGCACCGGGACCGTCAACTCGCTCGTGCTCGAATGCAATGACGGCTTCCTTTCCGACATAAGGGCTCGGCGCCTGACCGTGGCCGATGCCGAGGCGGCGCTCGACGCAGCCAAAGATGGGCCGGTGGCGGAGGGCGCGGTCGGCGCCGGTACCGGCATGAGCGCCTTCGGCTTCAAGGGCGGCATCGGAACGGCCTCACGCCTGATCGAGTTGGACGGCCGCAATTTCACGCTCGGCGTGCTGGTGCAGGCGAATTTCGGCAATGCCGGCGACCTCGTCCTGCCGGACGGGCGCCGCCCGGTGCTGCCCGCCGCGAGTACGGTTCAGCCGCCGGAGCGCGGCTCGATCATCATCGTGCTGGCGACCGACCTCCCGCTGGAGAGCCGCCAGCTGACGCGCATCGCCCGGCGCTGCGGCGCCGGCCTGGCGCGGCTCGGCGCCTTCTGGGGCAATGGCAGCGGCGACATCGCCCTCGCCTTCTCGACGGCGAGCCGGATCGCCCATCACGACGAGGCCGATCTCGTCCCGCTCACCGTGCTCAACGAGAACCGGATCGACCTGCCCTTCCGCGCCGCGGCCGAGGCGACGCAGGAGGCGGTGCTGAACGCCATGCTCGCTGCGCCCGAGACGGTCGGGCGGGGCGGCAATCGCCGGCCGTCGTTGGCCGATTGCCTTTGACCCGTCCACGCTGTGCGAGGCCGCCGATCAGCATGTCGCGTCGCAAAAGCAGGCAAGTTGGACTGAGGCCTTGTCTTTTGACATAGACGCAGGATCGTCCATGGGCCGATTGCTGTTTCAATGAGTTCGATGCCGCAGGATTTCTCCGAAGACGTCGCGGCCATCGCAGCGATCGCCGCGGTGCCGACCATCCTCGACGTCGTCTGCCGGACGACCGGGATGGGTTTTGCCGCCGTTGCGCGCGTCACCGAGGATCGCTGGGTCGCTTGCGGCGTCCGCGACGAGATCGCGTTCGGGCTGCAGCCTGGCGGCGAGCTCAAGGTCGAAACCACCATCTGTCACGAGATCCGCCAGCATCGCGACGTCGTCGTCATCGACAATGTCGCGGAAGACCCGATCTATTGCGCGCACCATACGCCGCAAATGTACGGCCTGCAGAGCTATATCTCGATGCCGATCATCCTCCCGGATGGCCGGTTCTTCGGCACCTTGTGTGCGATCGACCCCAAGCCCCGCTCGCTCAACAATCCGGCGACGCTGGGCATGTTCAAGCTCTTCGCCGAGCTGATCGCCTTTCACCTCGACGCCCATCAGCAACTGGCGGCGAGCCAGGCCAGCCTGGCCGGCGAGGTCCAGAACAGCGAAATCCGCGAGCAGTTCATCGCGGTGCTAGGTCATGACCTGCGCAACCCCGTGGCCTCGGTCGCCGCCGGGCTGAATATGCTCGACCGTACCGAGGAGATCGCGAGAATCCGGTCGCTGACCGGGATGATGCGAAGCAGCCTCATGCGGATGTCCGGCCTGATCGGCGACGTCCTCGATTTCGCACGGGGACGGCTTGGCGGCGGCATCCTGCTCGATCGCAGTGACGAGCCCGAGCTGAAGGCGATGCTCGAACAGGTCGTCAGCGAATTGCGGTCCTCGCATCCGGATCGCGAGGTACTGAGCGAGTTCGATCTGTCGGGACCGATCGATTGCGACGGCGCCCGGATCGCGCAGATGCTGTCGAACCTCGTCGCCAATGGCCTCACCCATGGCGCTGACGATCGCCCCGTCATCGTGCGAGCCCACAAGACCCGCGAGACTTTCGAGCTGTCGGTCGCCAATGCCGGCGAGCCGATCCCGCTGGCGGTCAGGAAAGAGCTCTTTAAGCCATTCGTCCGCGCCTCGGCCAAGCCGAGCCAGCAGGGACTTGGCCTCGGGCTCTACATCTCCTCTGAGATCGCGAGGGCCCATGGCGGGACGCTCGAGGTCTCCTCCGATGCGGACGAGACCCGGTTCACCTTCCGGATGCCGCTCTGAGCGGGCGAGCGATCATTCCTTCGGTGACCGGTAACCAGCGCCCGCCCTCTCCAGCATCGCCCCGACAGCGATCGCCGTGCGGTCCTCGCCGAAGGGCGCGATGATCTGGACGCCGGTCGGCAATCCCGCCTGCGATAGTCCGACCGGAGCCGAGAGCGCCGGCAGGTCGGCGCCGGTGGCGAGGCTCGCCCAGCACAGGAAGTCGAGATAGGGGCGCTCGACACCGTCGATGTCGAGCCTGCGGGCCTGGAAATCCGGCAGGTGATCGTGCTTCAGCGCGGCGACTGGCGCCGGCGGGCAGAGCAGCACGTCGTAGCTCTGGAAGAAGCGGGCCCATTGCCGCTTCAGCGCGAGCCGGCGCTGGTGGATCTGCTGGTAGAGGCCCGGCGTCATCCGGGCGCCGCGGGCCTGCAGCGCCTGATGCGAGAGATCGCCGGGCGCGTATTTGGCGGCTTGCGCCTGGATGCGGGCGCGCACCTTGGGCGGCAGGCCATAGGCGACGACCGCATGGTTTAAAAGCGCATAGACTTCATAGGCCTCGGTGAAACGGAAGCCAGGGCGCGCCGTCTCGCTGACGATCGCACCCGCACCGGCGAGGCTCCGCCCGGCCTCGCGCACCGTGTTCGAGACCTCGCCTGTGACCGGTGCGAATGGCTCCTGCGCCCAGATGGCGACGCGCAGGCCCTTTGCCTCCGTCTTGCGCGGGGCGGAAAGGGCGGCGCCGGCGACGTTCGGATCGCGCGGGCCGATGAGCACGGGCAGGATCAGGTCGAGGTCTTCTGTGGCGCGGGTGATCGGGCCGGCGACGACGAGGTCGGCATTGCGCAGGGTGCGCCGCTCCGGCGGCGGCGGGACCAGCCCCCAGGTCGAGACCAGCCCCCAGCTGGTCTTGAGCCCGAAGACGCCGCAGGCCTGCGCCGGCCAGCGGGTCGAGGAGCCGAGATCGGAGCCGAGTTCGAAGGCGCTCATTCCGGTCGCAACCGCGACCGCCGCCCCGCCCGAAGAGCCGCCGGGCGAATACGCGGCATTCCACGGGTTGTTGGTCACGCCATGCGCCGGGTTGTAGCTCTGGAAGTCGCCGGAGAAGACCGGAACCATGGTCTTGCCGAGGATGATCGCGCCGGCCGCGCGCAGGCGGGCGACGGCGGCCGCGTCCTCGGTCGGAATCCGCTCCTTATAGGCCGGCAGGCCGCCGGAGGAAGGCAGGCCGGCGACGTCGAAAGCGTCCTTGATCGTGATCGGCAGACCTTCAAGCGGCCGGGCTTCGCCGGCGGCGATGCGCCGGTCTGATTCCGCCGCCATCGCCCCCGCCGCCTCGCGATCCTGCGCGACGATGGCGTTAAGGGAGGGGTTCAGCGCGTCGATGCGGGCGAAGGTCGCTTCGAGCAGCTCCGTGGCGCTGAAGCGGCGCGCCAGCAGGTCGGCACGCAGGCTGGTGGCTGAGGCGGTGAGGTCGATCGAGGCCATCGGGGAATCCGGCGGGGGGACTCAAGTCGTAGCCCAAGGTCGCTGGCCAGGACAACGAAGCGCGGGATCCCCTCTCCCGGATGGGAGAGGGGCAGGGGTGAGGGACCGCCGTTGATTGTTGGAGCGAGGCGGCGCCGCTGCGACGTTTATCGGATAGGGCAGGCCCTCATCCCTGCCCTTCTCCCACACGGGAGAAGGGTTCCCCCGCGCCCTTGTTTGCCGGCGGTAACTAGTCTCAGCCCGCCTTCCGTCGCTCCATCGCCCGCAGGAACTCCTCGCCGTCCCTCACACCGAGCTCATAGGCGAAGCGGATGCCGTCCCAGTTGCGGATGGTGAACTGGCTGACCGGGATCACCTGCGAGGGGCGGACATAGGTGCGGTTTTCGACCTGCGGCACCTCGGCGAAGGGGCGCGTCAGCACCACGAGGGTCTGTTCGCCCGCGGCCTCCATCTCGGCGAGCGCCCAGGCCGGGGCGCTGTCGACGAGGCCGCCATCGAGCGCGGCGCGGGCGCCGATTTGGCCGGCCGGCATGAAGGGCGGCACGGCGGCGCTCGCCATCAGCGCGGCGACGAGATCCTGCGGCTCGGCGCAGTCGGCGATGCGGATCAGGTCGGGCCGGAAGCCGAGCCTGCGCCCGGCGGTCGGGTGCACCGGGCGACGCAGGCGTTTCTCGAGCTGGTAGGCACCGATGCCGAGCGCGGTGATGACAGGCAGCGGCCAGAAGCGCGGCGGCCGCGAGATCGCGATCAGGAAATCGGCCCGGGTCTTCAGCGCCGCCAGCCGCTCCGGCGTGAACAGCGCCGTCAGCATCTCGCGATACATCTCGGCGACCGGGAATAGCCTGCCGCCGCGACGGAAAGCGGCCCAGTCGACCTCGGAGGTGCGGCCGGTGCAGGCTTCGCGCAGCATTTCGCGCACGGTCGGGCCAAGCCCCAGCGCATTGTAGAGCATCGCCCCGGCGCCGGCGCTGGCGCCGACGATGCGGCGGGGCGCAAGGCTGATGTGCGGCGCAACCGTCTCGTAGAAGCCGCCCTGCCAGTAACAGCGGTTGCCGCCGCCGGCATAGGCCAGGCCTGCGAACATCAGCCCTGGTCCGTGTCGAGGGCGCGAGCGCGCTCGCGCCAGGACAGGACCAGCCGGTCGAGTTCGGCGAGATCCGCCGCCGGCAGCTTGCCGAGCGTCTGGGCGACGTAATCGCGCTGCGTCGCCATGCCGGCCTCGGCGAGGCGGCGGCCCTCGGGGGTCAGGTGCATGGCATAGGAGCGCCGGTCGCCGACGATAGCGCGGCGCTCGACCAGTCCGGCCTGCACAAGTCGGTCGACCAGGCCGGAGACATTGCCCTTGGTGACGTAGAGCCGCTCGGCGAGCTCGCTCTGGCTGATGCCCTCGCGCTCGGTCAGGGTCGAAAGCAGGTCGAATTGCGGGATCGAAAGGCCGAGCTCGCGGATGCGCGCCGTCATCTGGCCGAGCATGCGCTGATGCAGGCGCATGAAGCGGAACCAGACGCGGTCCGGCTCGATAGGCTCCGGGGCGGGGGCTGGGCGCGGCACGGACAAGGCGTTCATTCCCTAGATCGTTTAGCTGTAAACTAACTCATCTCCCAATCGGACGCGAGGGCTTTCGCTCTCCCTCCCCCCGCTTGCGTTGGGCGGGCCGGGGTGGGGGGCAGTGCCGCTCGGCACCAAACTAGAAGAAGTCCTCACCCTGCTTTGCTGCCCCCCATCCCTAGCCCTTCCCCACCGCAAGCGGGGGGAAGGGGATATCGCGGACTTCCCCCTCGCGTCACGGTCTCGCTATGCTGCCAAAAACCGAAGCAGGACGACAGGGAGAAACGCATGCTCGGGCTGATGCAGAATTGGCCGCTGCTGATCCACCGGATCATCGACCACGCGGCGATCCAGCACGGCACCCGCGAAGTCGTCTCCCGCAGCGTCGAAGGGCCGATCCGCCGCACCACCTATGCCGATATCCGGCAGACGGCGCTGACGATCGCCAAGCGGCTGACGCGCGATGGGCTTCGCCTCGGCGACCGCGTCGCGACTTTGGCCTGGAACACCGACCGGCATCTGGCGCTCTGGTACGGGATCAGCGGCATCGGCGCGATCACCCACACCGTCAATCCGCGGCTCTTCCCCGAGCAGATCGCCCAGCTGATCGATCATGCCGAGGATCGTCTGCTGTTCTTCGACCTCACCTTCGTGCCCCTGGTCGAGGGCCTGCAGGACAAGCTGCCGAGCGTCGAGCGCTACATCGTGCTGACCGATGCCGCGCATATGCCTGAGACCTCACTGAGGAACGCGGTCGCTTATGAGGACTGGCTCGCCGAGGCCGATGCCGATTTCGCCTGGGCCGCGTTCGACGAGAACACCGCGGCCGGGCTCTGCTACACCTCCGGCACGACCGGCGGGCCCAAGGGCGTGCTCTATTCGCACCGCTCGAACGTGCTGCACGCCATGGCCTGCGCCCAGCCCGACTATATGGGCCTGTCGGCGCGCACCGTGGTGATGCCGGTGGTGCCGCTCTTCCACGCCAATAGCTGGTCGCTCGCTTTCTCGGCGCCGATGACCGGGGCGAAGCTGGTCATGCCCGGCGCCAGGCTCGACGGCGCCTCGCTGCTCGAATTGCTCAATGGCGAGGGCGTGACGCTGACGGCGGCGGTGCCGACGGTCTGGCTCGGCCTGCTGCAGCATCTCGAAGCGACCGGCGGCGAGCTCGACACGCTGAAGCGCGTGGTGATCGGCGGCTCGGCCTGTCCGCGGGCGATGACCGAGGCGTTCGAGAAAAAGTACGGCGTCACCGTCGACCATGCCTGGGGCATGACCGAGATGAGCCCGATCGGCTCGTTCTGTTCGATCAAGCCGGTCTATGCCGATCTCACGGGCGAGGCGCTCTACGACCTCAAGGTCAAGCAGGGTCATCCGCAGTTCACCGTCGAGTTCCGCCTGACCGACGATGACGGCAAGGATCTGCCCTGGGACGGCAAGACGTTCGGGCGGCTGAAGGTGCGGGGACCTGCCGTCGCCGGCGCCTATTACCGCCATGACCAGCCGATCCTCGACGAGCACGGCTTCTTCGACACCGGCGACGTCGCGACCATCGACCCGCATGGCTACATGCAGGTCACCGACCGTTCCAAGGATGTGATCAAGTCCGGCGGCGAATGGATCTCCTCGATCGAGCTCGAAAACCTCGCCATCGGCCATCCCGATGTGGCTGAAGCCGCCGTAATCGGCGTCGCCCATCCGAAATGGGATGAGCGGCCGCTTCTCGTGATCGTGCCCAAGCCCGGCAGGACGCCCGGTCGCGAGGAGATGCTCGCCTTCATGACCGGCAAGGTCGCAAAATGGTGGCTGCCGGACGATGTCGTGCTGGTCGAGGCGATCCCGCACACCGCGACGGGCAAGATCCAGAAGACGGCGCTGCGCGAGATGTTCCGGGAGTATCGGCTGCCGGGGTGAGGGGCTCGAACAGACGATGGGTGCTCGAAACCGTTTATAGAGATGAGTGGTGTTAAATTGCCGCTGGCCAAGTTGAGCAGTGAGGCAGCACTGTGGATTTCAACATAAGAGCTGCATTTATCTACAGCGCCATCACTGTTGCTGTCGTGAGCTTGGTGTTCGGATCCCTGATCTGGCGAGACAAGCGCAATCAGGAACGCCTCGCGACGGAGGCACGCATCCCTGGGACGATCGTCTCATTCTGGCTCAATCGCGGTAATGCGCGCGCCTTGGTCGAGTTCACGAGATACCAGAATGGCGAGCCGATCCTTTGCCGGACCGAGGTCACTTTGCCTACCGGAGACGTAAAGGCCGGGCAAAGGGTGTCTGTCGTGCCGCGGCCAAACTCCTGTGGCGATGCGGCAGTCGGTCTTGATAGCTGACAGCATTAGCGCTTCGCTGTGTTTTCTCGCGAGTAAGCCAAGACGAGGAAACCGCATGGAATTTCTCCTGGTCTTCGCCTTCTTGGCGCTGTTCAGCCTCAGCGCGCTCGCAGGCATGGCGTTGCGGAAGCGCCTGCACGAGCATCATCTGACCAGCGAGAACATGGACTCGATCAGGCTCGTGACCGGGCTGATGGTCACCTTCGCAGCGCTCATCCTCAGCCTGCAATTGTCGACGACCCGGGCGCGTTTCGATGTCTCGAGCGGTAACCGTTCCACTTACGCCGCACGTCTAGCCAATCTCGATCAATGCCTGCGCATTTTCAAAGCGGCAGCCGACCCGACCAGGCTGAAACTTCAACAGTACACGGCGGCGGTGATCGCAAGCACATGGCCCCATGAGGCGGCACCTACGGTCGCGGGCATGCCCGACACGCGCGGCATGGCTGTTCGCGGCGAGGACCGGAGCCTGTCGCAGTTGATGAACGAAATCGGCGCAGATGTGGACACCCTGCCAACCACTGGCCTCGAACATTCCGCGACCCGCTGCCGTGCAGCCTATGCCGATGTCTCATCTGCAAGATGGAACGTCATCGAGGATGCGAACGCGCCATCGGGCGGCTTTTTCGTCGGCATCCTGAGCTTCTGGCTCAGCCTGGTCTTCCTGAGCTTCGGCCTGCAGATTCCGCGCCGCGCCCTCAGCGCCGCCGTCCTGGCGATCGGCGTGCTCTCCGTCTCGAGCATCATGTTCATGATCGTCGATCTCAGCCTGCCCTATCAGGGGGTGTTCCACATCTCCAGCGCGGCGATGCACGATGCGCTCGCCGACATGCTGCGATAAGAGATGCCAACGTCTTCGACGCAAGCGTAACCTCGCTGACCTGCGTCGTGAGGTTTTGAAGGCGGGCGCAAGATCGAGGCGCGCGCGGGCCCGGTTATTAGCGCGAAAGCCAAGAAGGTACGACATATCCAACGCAACGAGCTTCTCCCTGCCTTGGGTTGACGACCTCGAAGGCAGGAAGTCGACAGTTATTAGGAGGAACCGGCTCTTTAAGATGCGTTACATTGCCCATGCCAGAGTCAATTCTGCGGTAAATGGTTGTCGAACCGCCTGGATAATACTGCCTGGTAACTATGACACCTTGAGCGATCGCACTTTCGCCTGCCATGAGCGCCGATAGAGCGACTACGCCTGCTCCGCCAAGGAAAGCTTTGGCGATTCTCACCGAGGCCGATCGACCGTGTCCAGAATTGCCGCTGATGTTCGATTTTAGGTCATTCTGTCTCATCGATAGGCACCCAGGGTTGCACTGGGCTTCAACCCGCAAGTGATGGGCCATGATGTCCGCTTCAAATCCGTGCCGAAAGCTGCCATCGAACAAGCATTTCCGGCCCTGTCAGCCCGCGCCACGAGGTTTGAGCACGGTCGCGATCCTTAGGGCGCCTGGCGATCGGCGTCGCTCACCCAAAATGGGATGGCGCTGCTGGTGATCGTGCCTCGGGAGGTGAGTGGCTACATGCGGGACTGGCTTGCCCCGCGGCGGAAAATAGCCGCCGCGCTTAGTCTAAAGCCTATCTAAATCATTGGGATTGCGTCTCTTTTATTGAAGCCGCTATGCCTTCTGCGCGCGGCTGCGGTTGCATGTCGACGTCGTCGAATGACTGTTCGTTGGACCGATACCGGTGCAGTCGCGCCGATCTCGGCCACTGGTTTTCGCGCGTGCACGCCGGCGAAGTGCGTGGGCGGGATGAGGTTCACGCCGATGAATGCCGCTGCCTTCGAGACATTGCACCGCGTCGAGGAAGGGCGCCTGCGGCGCGTCTTCATGCGCCGGCTGCGCAACCGCGAGGATGCGGCGGATGCGACGCAGGAAACCTTCGTGCGCCTGCTCGACATCGCGCCGCGGACGGTGATCGAGAACCCGCAGGCTTATCTCTTCCGGGGCGATCAGCGTGTCGTCGATATCGGTCAGGCACCAGCCGACGGCGGCGAGCGCAAAGACGATCAACGCCGTCCTTGCCCGGAGATCGAGCGGCAGGCCGAACCAGATGCCCCCGGCAAGGCTGATGGCGATCAGAATGGGCAAACCCAGACGGAGCGCTGCCCGGGCTAGCTGCCCGAGATCGGAACGAAGACCGCGGGCCATGGTGAGGTCGGCGGGCGAAGGGGGAGAGAGCATCGTCATGGCAACGGAAACGTCGCGTGGAGGCGATTATTCCGAAGTGAGGATCGGGAATCTCTTCGCCAAATTCAGAGATTGGCCCATCGCAAGGCATTGCAGCCGCTGCCTCCAAACAGTCGTCTCGATCGTCCATATCCCCGCCCTCCCCTTCGGGCGCGATAGCAGTAGCGCTTTGGCGCTTTAGGAACGATTCGATCATCGGCATAATTTCAAAATAAATAACTTTCACTTAAATAGCATAATTGTCATCATGAGAACAACAGTTCAGTCATTGTCATATTACTTGCGTCATTTCGGTTCATCTAAGTATGCCTACTATTCTGGCTTCGATTGGAAGGAGCGGATTCATGGCCGAGATCGTCGGAACGGTTGGACGCGATACGCTGCGCGGAACGAACGCGGCAGATCGCATCTGGGGACTCGCCGGGGACGACGATATCGACGGTGGCGCTGGTGACGACCTCATCGACGCCGGCGCCGGCAACGACGTCGTCAGCAGCGCAAGCGGCTATGACCACCTCTATGGCGGCGATGGCTTCGACCGATTGATCCTGGTCGGGACGGGCGGCGGCGTCGACGGTGGCGCCGGCTACGATGCGCTCTTTGTCGATGCCTCCTCGGCCACGGACGACGTGAGTTTCGACGGCACGAACGGCCAGGGCACGATCGGCAGCGACCCTGCGACCGCTCAGCGCATCGCCTTTCAGGATATCGAGTGGGCCGTCGTCACCACCGGCAGGGGGAACGATACCGTGATCGCCGGCGAGCTCGATCGACTCATCGCCAGTACCGGCGACGGCGACGATCGCATCGAGGGCGGCGACGGTGCCGACGAGCTGTCCGGCGGCGCAGGCGACGACGAACTGCATGGCGGGGATGGCGTCGACACGTTGAGCGGCGGAGCCGGCAACGACTGGATCACCGGCGGAGCCAGCTATGACAATTTGTCGGGCGACGACGGCGACGATGTGCTGTTCGGCGGCGACGGCCTCGATTCCCTCCACGGCGGCGCCGGCAACGATTACCTGAATGGCGGCGCCGACAACGACACCATGGATGGCGGCGCCGGTGACGACGTCCTCAAGGGCGGAGCAGGCGACGACACGATCGGAAGCTGGGAAGGCAGTGACGTCATCGACGGCGGCGACGGCAATGACCGGATCACGCATTTCTCGCTGCGTGGCAGCGAGGACGCCGCGACGATCAATGGCGGCGCCGGAGACGACTGGATCCGGGCGGATGCCAACGACACCGTCAATGGCGGGGACGGCAATGACCGCCTCCTGTTCGGCCTGGGCGATCAGCCCAGCCCGCTCCACTTCGATGCGACATTAGGCTGGATTCCCCGCGGGCCGACCTATGCCAGCATCGAGAATTTCGAGCTGGAAAGCGGGGCTCACGACGACACGCTGCGCGGCGCCGATGGCAACGACCGGTTTTCCGCCAACGGTGGCAACGATCTCCTGGAAGGACGAGGCGGCAACGACGAGCTGATCGGCGGCTTCGGCGACGATCGCCTGATCGGCGGCGCGGGCAATGATCGGCTGGTCGGTCAGCCGGGAGCCGACGAACTGAGCGGCGGCGACGGCGCCGACGTGTTTCACTGGAGCGTCAGCTACGATACCCCCGACAGCATCGATCGCATCGTCGATTTCAACGCTGCCGAGGGGGATGTTTTAAGCTTCCTGATCGACGCCAACGGCGATCTCGCCTCGATCCGCGACTACGGGGATTTTCTGGCGGCCTCGCGCGACACCGAGGCGGGCGTGGTGGTTACGCTCGACGGATTCGAGGATGCGGCCATCCTGATCGAAGGCGTTTCTCTGGCGGAGATTTCGCCCGCCAATCTGTCCTTCACAGCCATCGACTTCTGAACCACGCGGTGGCCTGGACGATCTTGCGGCTGTCTCCGATCCCGCGCTGCGCTGTCGACGGGCATCGCGTTAGACAGCCTGAATGTCCGCGCCTTATCGGAATCGGAACAGCTCGGCCGGATTGTCGATGAGAATGCGGTCGCGCACCCGTCCGTCGGGCACGACCTCGCCGAGCAGGTCGACCAGCTCGCCATCATCCGGCATCGGGCCGTGCAGGTTCACATGCGGCCAGTCGCTGCCCCAGACGATGCGTTCCGGTGCATGGCCAACGAGGCTCGCGGGGATGGCGAGCCCGTCGCGATAGGGCGGGCCCTCGACCGACAGGCGGTCGGTGCCGCTGATCTTGACCCAGATGTTGCCGGTGTCGAGCAGGCGGCGCAGCGCCGTGATCGCCGGCCCATCGGCGCCTTCGGCCACGGGCGGGCGGGCCATGTGATCGATGACCACCGTCGCCTCGATGCCGGCGATGAAATCGGCATAGCGGACGATATCGTGCCCGGCGACATGGATCGCGACATGCCAGCCGAAGGGCTTCACCTTGGCGATCACCTCCTGCACGGCAGCAAGGTCGGGCGCGCCGCCGAGATGGGCCAGGAAACTGAACCGTGCACCGCAGAAGCCGGCGGCGCCGAGTTCCGCGATCGTCTCCTCGCTGTCGGTGCGGCGGATGAGCGCGACGCCGCGATAGCGCCCGGGGTTCTCGCGCAGCGCAGCCAGCACGGGCCGATGGTCGAAGCCGTGCCCCTGGCTCTGGACGATCACCGCACGCGAGAAACCGAGACGATCATGTAGCGACCGCAGCGCAGCTTCGGGCGCTTCGTTCGGCGTGAAGCTGCGCCCGTCGGGCAGCGGGAAGCGCGCGAACGGGCCGAAGATATGGCAATGGCTGTCGCAGGCGCCAACCGGCAGGACGAAGGCTGGCTTGCGCGGGTTGGGGTTCGGCGGCGGACCGCCAGGTCGCATGGGCATGGTTCGTGCCTTCTTCAGTCGCAGCGCGCGGTCATGCCGCCGTCTACGACAAGTTCGGTGCCGGTGATGAAGCGAGCTTCGTCCGAGGCGAGGAACAGGGCCGCATTGGCGGTGTCGCGGCCATCGCCCATGAAACCGAGCGGGATGCGCGCCTGCCGCGCCGCCAGCAGCGCCTCGATATCGCCGCCGGCGCGCTGCCCGGCGAGGCGGGTCTCGACCATCGGCGTGTGCATCTGGCCAGGGACGACGGTGTTCACCCGGATCCGCTTGGGCGCGTACTCGACCGCCGTGACGCGCGAGAACTGGATGATCGCCGCCTTGGCCGAGGCGTAGGCGACCTGGGCCGCACCGGTCCAGCGCAGGCCGAGGTCGAGGCAGTGTTGACGATCGCTCCGCCCCCGGCTGCCTCCATCACTGGGATGACCTGCTTGCAGGCCAGGAAGACGCTGGTCAGGTTGACGTCGAGCTGGGCGCGCCAGCGTTCCTCGCTCAGTATCACCGCGCCGCCGGGAGCCGAGCCGCCGACATTGTTGACGAGGATGTCGATCGTGCCAAAGCGCGCGACGCAGGCGCGCACCGCCGCTTCGACCTGCGCACCATCGGTCGCGTCGCAGAGATGGGTGGTGATCGTGCCCCCCTCCTCCTCGACGCGTGCGACGGTCTCCGCCATCGTCTCTGCCTCGAGGTCGACCGCGAAGACGCTGGCCCCTTCTCGCGCGAAGAGCACGGCGGCGGCACGCCCATTGCCCCAGCCGGGGCCGACGCAACCGGCCCCGGTGATGAAGGCGACCTTGCCGGCCAGTCGGCCCGGGCGTGGCGATAGGGTCATGGCGCGAGCTCCGGCGTTTCACCGTCCGGCAAGCCGATCTCGAAGGCGTTGAGGGTCATCGAGACGAGTGCGTAATAGCCGAGCACGCCGACGAGCTCGACGGTTCCTGCCTCGCCGAGCGCAGCCACAGCGGCCTCGTGGATCGGCTGGGGCACGCCGTGGGTCTCGATCAGCGCCATCGCGTAGTCGTAGACGGCTGCGGCGCGTGGATCAGCGAAGGCGGGCTTGCGCCGCTCGGCGATGGCGTCGATCACGGCCGGATCGAGCCCGGCCTTCAGTGCCTCGCGCTTGTGCACGAACCACTCATAATGCGAGGTCCAGTGCCGCGCCGTCACCAGGATGGCGAGTTCGGACAGCGCCGGGTCGAGACTGGTGTCGTAACGCAGGAACTCGCCGAGGCGCTGGGCCCGGGCGCCGAATTCAGGACTGTGAATCCAGGCCCTGAGAGGCGCCGGCATGCGACCGCGCTTGCCGGACGCAGCCTCCTCGGCGGTGCGCTTCTGCTCCGGCGTCATCGCTTCGGGCTCGACGGTGCTGATCCGCATGGCGCGTTGTCTCCTTGTCGATCCGGTCATGCCCGCCGGTAGGGTGCATAGAGA
Organism: Alloboseaceae bacterium BT-24-1; assembly: GCA_025846845.1. GTDB lineage: Bacteria > Pseudomonadota > Alphaproteobacteria > Rhizobiales > Beijerinckiaceae > Allobosea. The sequence goes on along the minus strand of JAOYTL010000018.1, from coordinate 84,211 downwards.
TTGGCGAGCGTCGGTGCGGCGCCACCCGCCGCAAACAGCAAGGCGAGGTCGGCCATCTCGACCGGCCGCGAGTATGCCGCCAGCGCCCAGGTGGACGCCCCGTCGTCGAACAGCCGCAACTGCTGGAGTCCGTTCGCCCGGCTCGCAGCCTCCCGCAGCGGAGGCAGGATGTCGCCTGGACGCGCTGCATAGCGTGCCAGGCCGAGGCGGCAGACCGTCTCCGGAGCGGGAGCGAGCGTCTCGGCCGGGTGGACCTGCTCCGCGATGACGCGCTGCCGTCCGAGCATGCGCGGCAGCATGCGCCGGCTCCACGGCGTGGAGTTCGCGCCGGACACCGCGACATAGGCGGCATCGTCGAGCGCGGCGGTCGAAGACAGGTCGTAGATCGCCAGCCAGCGCGGCCAGCCGGACAGGCAGACCCAGCGCGAGCCGGTTTCGAAGCCCGGCAAGGCAAGCCGCTGCGGCAAATGCTCGCTATCGTACCAGTCGTGGAATTCCTCCTCCAGCGTAGCCGGAGGCTCCATCGTCACGAGCAGCAGGCCCTTAGCCATGGCTGCGCCCTCCGTATCGCGGCAGGTTCCCGAAGAAGGCGAGCAACTGTTCAGCCATCTCGGCCGATGCCTGCATCGGCATGATGTGCCCGCTCTCGATCACCGCGAACTCTGTGCCGGGGACGCTGCGCGAAAGCCGCTCGACATCGCCCGGCGGCCGCAGCTCGTCATGACGGCCGGCCAGGAAAAGGCAGGGCTGCGCGATGCCGGGCAGGCGCTCGGCGACATCAGCCTCGGCGAGGGCGAGATTGGCCGCCGCATAGCTCGCGGGATCGGCCGCGAGGAAGCGGCTCCGATAGCGCGCGAATGCCGCTTCGTCACGGCGCAAGGCAGGCGGATAGGACCGCAACAGGCTTGGCTCGGCGATCGATGCCATGCCTTCAGCCAGTGCCCGCGCGGCTCGTTCCTGGAGATAGGCCCGGCGGTGGGTGGGGAGATCGAGCGCTGGTGCGCAGAGAGCGAGGGCCGCGACTGCGCCCGGACGCAGGAGGGTGGCCGTGACGGCGATGGCGGCCCCGGCAGCAACACCGACGAGCCGGCAGGGCTCGTCCCCGAAACTGTCGGCAATCAGGTCGAGCAGGAGATCGGCCTGATCGCCCAGCGTGACCGGGGCTTGCGCCGGCGCGGTCATGCCACATCCGTTCTGGTCGTAAGCCAGCACCCGGTAAGACCCTGTGAGCCACGGCAGGACGAGCTCGAAGCTCTCGAGCGATCCACCGAGTTCATGGATGAGGACGAGCGGCCTACCCGCGCCGTCGATGCGGGCATGAACGGCTTTCGCCCTGGTGGCGAGCGGCAGCATCGTCTCAGTTCGGCTTGACGCCCGCGGCCTTCACAACCTCGGCCCATTTGTCGATCTCGCTGCGGATATAGGCCGCGAACTCATCCGGCGTGTTACCGACGACGATGGCGCCCTGCAGCGCGAGCTTCTCCTTCACCTCGGGCGATCGCAGTGCTTCCACGAGCGCAGCGTGCAGCTTCTGGACGATCGGCTGCGGCGTTTTGGGCGGTGCGACGATGCCGTACCAATTGTCCGCGACGACCTTGGGAAGGCCGAGCTCGGCGGTGGTCGGCAGATCCGGCAGGCTGTCCGAGCGCTTGGCGGAGCCGATCGCGACGGCCTTGATCGTGCCGGCCTGGACATGTGGCAGAAGCACCGCGATATCCATGAACATCAGGTCGACCTGTCCGCCCAGCAGGTCGGTGACCGCCGGAGCGGCCCCGCGATAGGGCACATGCGCCATCTCCACCTTGCCGTACTGCTTGAGCAGTTCGCCGGCCAGATGCGGCATGCTGCCGGCGCCGGACGATGCGTAGTTCAGGGAGTTCGGCTTGGCTCTCGCCAATTCGAGCAGCTCCGGCAGCGTCTTTGCCGGCACATTCTTGCCGACGACCAGCAGCTCTGGAACGCTGGCCGCCAGCGTCAACGCCTGCAGATCCTTGCGCGGGTCATAGCCGATCGCTTCCTGCATGCTGACGCTGATCGCCAGCGCGCCGGCCGTGCTGATGCCGATCGTGTAGCCGTCAGGCTCGGCCTGCGCGACCGCCTTGGTCCCGACGGCACCGCCCGCCCCGGCGCGGTTGTCGATCACCACCGGCTGCCTGACGATCGCCTGCATCTTCTCGGCGACAGCGCGTGCGATCGTATCGGCGGGACCGCCTGCCGCAAACGGGACGACGAGCCTGATCGGCTTGCTCGGGAAATCCTGCGCCTGCGCCATCATGGGCCGAAGAAGCGATGTGGCGAGCAGGGCCGCAGTCAGCAGCAATCGCATGAGGATCTCCCTGAGCGCGAGCTTCTGGTCGCTCGCTTCTCCGGACTATCGCCGGCCAGGCCTCCTATGACAAAAATCGTCTTGCGATAGGCTCCAATGCCATTACGGCATAACTTGGTGCCGCTGGCTTTCGGAGGGAGCGATGGACTCGCGCAAGCTCAGATACTTCGCGGTGACTGCCAGGCTCGGCAGCTTCAGTCGCGCGGCCGAGGAACTGCGCGTGGCGCAGCCGGCCCTGAGCCGGCGCATCCGCGAGATCGAAGATGAGCTCGGCCAGCCCTTGTTCAGCCGTCATGGCCGAGGGGTGCGCCTGACACCCTTCGGCGCCTCCGTCCTGCAGAAGGCCGAAGAGATCGAGCACCTGATCGGACTGATCCGGCACGAAGCCCGCCAGTCCTATCCGCTGCAGGGGAAAGTCGCTCTCGGCCTGCCGCCTGCAGCGGCGCTGCGCATCGGGCCGCCGCTGGCGGCCCGCATCCGTCAAGCCCATCCGCATGTCGTGCTCAGCCTGCGTGACGGCGTGAGCTCCCTCATCCAGGAATGGCTGATCGGCGGACGCATCGATCTCGGCGTTACCTACAACGCAACGCCGGTCGATGGGCTGGAGATCGTGCCCCTTCTGCGCGAACGTGCGGTACTGGTCGGCCCGCCTGCCGACATCACGGTCGATGGCGCTGACGAGCCGATCCGGCTGCGCGACATTGCCGGCCTGCCGCTGATCATGCCGAGCCTGCCGCACAACAATCGCCGGGTGCTGGAGGCGGCGGCCGCCCGTCACGAGGTTCGGCTGGTCATACGGACCGAGGTGGACAGCGTCGCGCTGACCAAGGCGCTGGTGCGGGACGGACAGGGCTACACCATCCTGTCGCACGCCTCGGTGGAGGAGGAGGTCAGGCGCGGGGAGCTGAGCCGGCGCGTCATCGACAACCCGCCCGTCTTCGCCGATCTGTCGCTGGTCGCGACGAAGGCGGCGTTGAGCGAGCCGCTCAAGCGACACGTCGCGCTCGAACTGCGCCAGCTGGTCACCGAGTCCTGCCTGAGCGGTGCATGGCCCGAGGCGGTGCTCCTCGACCCGAGGACTGCGATGCCCTGAGCATCATCGACCACGTCCGGTCGACCGCGACCGACCCCACGCGAACCTACGGTGCCGATCCACAACATGATGGAGGACGCCGTGACCGCCGAGATCAGCCGCGCCCAGCTGGCAGTTCCCCACATCGATCTCACGGGAGAAGGAGATCTCCTGCAACAGGATGTCCTTGCCCGGCATAAGAATTGGGGCCCCGGCCTTTGAAACTTGCCGCCGGCACGCCTATCTCGCCTCTTTCCACCGGAGCAAGACCATGCGGCTTGCCACCCTGCCCGTCCTTTGTGCCCTCGCCTTGCTCTCCGTCGGCCCCGCCCGTGCCGAGCCGCTGAAGCCGGAACGTAAAATCGGAACTGCCACCGATTTCGTCGGCAAGAAGCCGCGCAAGGCCGCCGAGGACATCAGCGGGATCGCTTGCCGCCCGCCCGCAGGTGGCGAGTACCGCTGCCTCATCATCAATGACGAGAACGAGGCGGCCCAGTTCGCGACACTGACGCAGAACGCCATCATCCCCGGCAACAGCCTGCCGCTGATCAAGGATACGACGCCCGCCGCAAGCGGGCGCCAGCCGGCGATCGGCTGCCCGAAGCAGGGTGGGTTCGGCGAGTTCGACGGCGAGGGCGTCGCCTATGCCGACCGCGCCTTCTATGTCGTCGGCTCGCATGGCTGCTCGCGCCATGGCGGCGAGTATCGCCCCTCCTCCTTCCTGCTGGCGCGCATCCCCTCCGCCAGCGGCCAGGCCGGCGCCACCGAGCTGAGCTGGCGTGTCTCGGACCTCCTCGCAGCCGCCGGCGAAGTCGCACCCTTTGTCGGCAAGCCGCTCGACGCCGACAGCAACGGGCTCAACATCGAGGGCCTCGCCGTCGTCGGCGACCGGCTCTGGCTCGGCCTGCGCGCGCCCTCGCTCGATGGCCGCGCCTTCCTCGTCGGCGGCAGCCTCAAAGAGCTGTTCAAATCGGGCAGCGAACCGGCGGCGGAAAAGCCGCAACTCCTCGCTTTTACGGCCGGGGCGCAGCGCGGCGTGCGCGATCTCGCCCCGCTCGCCGACGGACGCCTGCTCGTTCTCATCGGCCCGGCGCAGGACCAGGAGGTGCCCTATGCGATCGTCCTGCTCGATCCGGCCGATCCTACTGCCGCCCGCGAGCTCGGCGAGCTGCGCCAGCGCAAGAATGCCAAGGCTGAGGTCCTCACCGTGCTCGCCGAGGAACGCGACGAATTGCGCGTCCTCGTCGGCTATGACGGGGTGAAGAACGGCGAGTTCGAGGAGTATCGGCTGAAGCTGCGCTGAGGCGCGGGCGGGTGGCCTTCCCGGCCGCTGCCGGAGATGCGAAGCACGAGGGCATGAGCTTCCTTCCCCGCCTCGATTCCATCGTCTCCCGCTATCTCACCGAGGTCGCCGGCCCGCGCGAGCGGCTAGCGCTGTTGCGCTGGCAGATGGCCCAGCAGCACGCACTCGACCGGCGCGAGACCATGCCGGGCCACGTCACCACCAGCGCCTTCGTACTCTCGCCCGACCATGCGCAGATTCTCTTGATCGACCATGTCGTGATCGGCCGCTGGCTCCAGCCCGGCGGGCATTACGAGCCGGCGGCGACCTTCCATGAGTCGGCGCTGCGCGAAGCGGTCGAGGAGACGGGCGTCGCCAATGCCGCGCTGCATCCCTGGCATCGCGGCGGCGATCTGCCCTTTGCCATCGACAGCCATGAGGTGCCGGGCAATCCGCGCCGGAACGAGCCGCCGCATATCCATCACGACCTGCAATATCTCTTCATCGCCGATCCGGCTTTGCCGCTGACGGCCCAGGAAGAGGAAGTCCACGCCGCCGCCTGGAAGCCGATCGCGACGCTGGCCGAAATCGCGCCGGTGGCGTTCGCGCGTCTGCGTAGCTTGAGTTCTCTCGGCTGAGCCGGCTCGCTGTTACTCATTTGCAACATTGTAACGTCATGGTCCCGCGATCGATCATTTCATATTGCGACTCATTCGCATTTGCGTAGGGTGGATTCATCAACAGGATCGCCAGCCATGCTCAAGCCCGCCGCCTTCGCCCTTGCCGTCTCCAGCCTGCTCTCGCCGGCGCTTGCTGCCGATCTTCCCTCGCGCAAGGGCGCGCCGGTCGCGCCGCCCGTGCTCTCGGCCTGTACCGAGAGCGAGGGCATCCCGACCGACGCCTTCGGCTTCACGACGGGCTCGGACGTCGCCGAGGTCGGCTCCTTCGGCGCGAGCCTGACCTATGGCGGCGGCTTCGGTGTCCGCGACGGCCGCCAGGCGGCCCACGGCCTCCAACTCCAGGGCTCCTACGGTCTCTTCCCCTGCTTCGAGATCGGCCCCTATCTGCTCGGCGGCTACACCGACGCCACCATCGCCGGCACGGGCGCCGACAGTCGCAGCTTCGGCGCCGGCGTCGAGATGAAATACCGGCTGCTCGGCCGCGATCTGCACGGCATCGGCCTGACCGTCGTCGTCGACCCCAGCTTCAACCGCACCGACCCGAGCGGCGCCGGCAACTTCACCACCTACAACACCGGCATCCGCCTCTTCGCCGACAAGACGCTGGTCCCCGGCAAGCTCTACGCCGCGCTCAACCTGTCGCACGACCTGACCTGGACGGGTCCCAGCCCCTATCTGCGCTCCTCGACCTTCACGGTCGGCGGCTCGCTCGCCTGGCAGCTGATCGACGGGCTCTATCTCAGCGGCGAAGTCCGCCATCAGCGCCGGTACAGCGAGCTCGGCTTCGGCAAGGACGCCGGCTACGCCACCTTCGCCGGCCCCGGCATCTTCTGGCAGGCGACCAAGCAGCTCGCCATCTCGGCGGCCTACAATGTCCAGCTCGCCGGCAAGGCCAAGGGCGTGCCGGGCGATCTCGACATCACCAATTTCAGCCAGCATCTGGTCAAGGTGAAAGCCGCCTACAGCTTCTGAGCCGCTGGCGGTCACGAACCTGAAGGCTCGCTGGCGTCATTGCGAGGAGCATAGCGACGGGGCAATCCAGGGCAGCGGAGCTCGCAGCCCTGGATTGCTTTGCTTCGCTCGCAATGACGATTCCTGGATCGAAATTCTTCACGCCTCGCTAATGCTTCGGCGCCGCGAGCGCCCGCTTCGGTTGCAGTCACCTTGAAAGCACCAATGAAGTGCTTTATATCATGAGGCATGATCGCGAAGCCAAAAAACACGATGGCGCTGATCCTGAAGCCTTCGGCCGAGGACCGCGACGCGCTGTTCGCGACCTTGTCGGCCTTTCGCGAGGCGATGGCGATCCTCGGCGGCACCAAGGGCGCCAATCTCGTCGCCCTCCATGAGGAAGCCTATGAGGAGATCCGCGCCCGGACCGGCCTGCCCTCGCGCATGGCGACCCTGGCGCTGCGCGACCATGGCCGGCGCCAGGCGGACGAGCCGATCAACGATATCCCGCTCGACGCCAAGCTGTTCGCCGTGAAGGGCCCCGACAGCGTCAGCATCGCCACCATCGGCGGCCGGGCCCTCGTCCCCTACTCGGTCGACGGCTATCGCCCCGGCTGGAGCGACTTCGCCGAAGCGCGCCTCGTCTTCGGCGAGGCGTCGATCAGTGTCCAGATCGGCGTCCAAACCGATCTTTCCCCGCACAAGGAGAGCACGATGTCCAACGAAGGTATCCTCGTCCGTCTCGGTCGTGTCATCGCCGGCGTCGTCAACAACGCGGTCGACGTCGCGGAAAGCTCCAACCCGGTCGCGGTCGCGCAGCAGGCGGTTCGCGAGATCGGCAAGATCGCCGATGAGGCGCGCGCCGCACTCGGCGTCGCCATGGCCGCCGGCCACCGCCTCAAGGCAAAGGCCGATGATCTCGACGCCGAGATCCGCGACCTCGACGAGAAGATCAAGACCGGTCTGGAGAAGGGCCGCGACGACCTCGCCCGCGCCGCCACCGGCGTGCAGATCGACCTGGAGGCCCAGCGCGAAGCCCTGACCAAGGCGCTCGCCGAGAACGCCGCCGAGGTGGCTGAAGCCGAGGCGACCCTGCGCAGCGTCGCCTCGGCCCGCGCCGATGCGACCAAGCGGCTCGAGGACGCCAAGCGCGCCGAAAAGGCGGTTCCGGCTGCGGCGACGCCGTCCCAGCGCAACGACCAGCGCCTCGCCGACGCTCTGGCTGCGGTCGAGCGTGTCACAGGCGTGCCCGGCAAGCCGACGGGCGGCGCTGCCGAAGTCGAGGAACTCGGCCGCCTGCAGCGCGACGACGCCATCGAGGCGCGGCTCAAGGCCTTCCGTGAAGGCCAGCGCTGATGGACGGGATCGTCCAGGCTGGCACGGCGCCGTTCTGGATCGCACTGCTGACGGTCGTCGGCCTCGGGCTCGTCGAGATCATCTCGCTGCTGCTCGGTGCCTCGGCCACCGGCCTGCTCGATGATGGCATCGGCCATCATGGCCCGGACCATCACGATGCCGGCCTGCTCGGCGGCTGGATGTCGTGGCTCAATGCCGGCGGCGTGCCCATCCTCGTGCTCGCCGTCATCCTGCTCTCGGCTTTCGCGGCCTTCGGCTTCGCGATCCAGTCGCTCGCGACCGGCATCGGCGGCCCGTTGCCGGCGCTGATCTCGGTGCCGCTTGCCCTCGCCGGTGCCGCCCCGGTGACGCGCTGGCTCAGCCGCGGCATCGCCAGGATCATTCCCCAGGACGAAACCAGCGCGCTCAGCCAGGTGGAATTCGTCGGGCTGATCGGCACCGTGACCATCGGGCCACTCGACCAGGGCAAGCCCGGCACGGTGCGCGTCAAGGACCGGCACGACAACATCCATGCGCTGCGGGCGACCGCGGCGCCGGGCCACCTCATCCAAACCGGCGCGCTCGTCCTGATCGTGGACGGCGCCGACGGTCTCTTCCAGGCTATCCCTGCGCCGCAGGAACTCGGCGCCGTCGACACCAAAGAGGGCTGACCAGATGGATTTCCTCTCACTCGGCATCAGCGCCGGCGCCATCGTCGCCGGCATCGTCGTGATCGGCGTCATCATGACGTCGCTCTATACCAGGGCGGCGCGCGACAAGGCCTATGTCCGCACCGGGCTGGGCGGCAAGAAGGTCGTGCTCGACGGCGGCTCGATCATCCTGCCGATCTTCCACTCCTATTCCTGGGTGTCGCTCAGCACGCTGCGGCTCGAGGTCAAGCGCTCCGAGCATGAATCGATGATCACCAAGGACCGGATGCGTGCCGACATCACCGCCGAATTCTATGTCCGGGTGAAGCCCGACGCCGACAATATCGCGCTTGCCGCCCAGACCTTGGGCGACCGCACCAACGACGTCGACGCGCTCAAGACGCTGGTCGAGGCCAAGTTCGTCGACGGCCTGCGCTCGGTGGCTGCGACGATGACGTTGCAGGGCCTGCAGGAGCAACGCGCCGAATTCGTCAAATCGGTGCAGGCGGCGGTCGCCCACGACCTGCAATCCAACGGGCTGGAGCTGGAATCGGTCTCGCTGACCCGGCTCGACCAGACCGACATCAAGCATTTCAACCCGAACAACACCTTCGATGCCGAGGGTCTGACCGCCCTCACCAAGATCACCGAGGAGCGCAAGCGCGAGCGCAACCAGATCGTCCGCGACAACGAGGTCGAGATCGCCACCAAGGACCGCGAGGCCTCGCTCAGGCGCCTGACCATCGAGCGCGAGCAGCGCGACGCCGAGCTCAGCCAGGAGCGCGATATCGCCAACAAGACGGCCGAGACGCGGGCCGAGGCGGCCAAGGCCGAGCAGCTGGCGCGCCTGAGCGAGGAGACCGCGCGGCTCGAAACCGATCGCGGCATCGCCGAGCGCGACGCGCAGGCCCGCCAGGCCCGTGAATCGGCGAGGATCGACGCCGAGCGCGGCATCGCCGAGCGCGAGGCCGAGGCGCGCAAGATCACCGAGACCGCCCGCATCGACGCCGCCATCGCGGTGGCCAACAAGACCGAGGAAGAGCAGGCGGCCCGCGCCAAGGCCGACGCGGCCAAGGCTGCGGCGACGACGGCCGAGGAGCAGGTGACCACCGCTCGCGATGTCGAGATCGCCGAACGCGCCAAGCGCATCGCGGTGATCGACGCGCGCAAGGAAGCCGAGCAACAGGCGACGGCAGTCACGGTCAAGGCCGAAGCCGAGCGCCAGGCGGCCGAGGATCTTGCCGCCGCGGTCAAGATCCAGGCCGAGGCCGAAGCCGAAGCGGCGAAGATCCGCGCCACCGGCGTGATCGAGCTCGGCGAGGCGCAGGCCCGGGCCGAGCGCGCCAAGAACGAAGCGCGCAACGCGCTCTCCACGGGCATCATCGAGTTCGAGCTGGCCAAGGCCCGGATCGAGATCGTGCCGCTCGCCCTCGAGCAGGCGATGAAGCCGATCGAGAAGATCTCGGACATTCGGATCTTCAGCGCCGGCGGGTTCGCGAGCGCCCTTGCCGGAACGCAGGGGGAGCATGCCGGCAATCCGGTCGGCGATCTCTCCAGCCAGCTCCTGAGCTTCACCGCGCAGAAGCCGATCCTCGACGAGATCCTGGCCCAGGCCGGCTTCAAGGGATCCGACCCGACCCAGGCTCTGCTCGCCGCCTCGCTCGGGAGCTCGATGCAGGCGTCGGCAACGCCCAAGGCGGTTGCGCCCAAAGCGCCGCTCGCAGGCAAGGAGCCGTCCCCGCCGGCCATGCCGGACTGATCCTCGGCGATAACGGCGCATTGCGCGGCGGAACGCGGCGGCGGAGTCTGAATTGACCCCGCCGCATTTCCACCCTAGTCGTCAACGCGACGGTTCCCTCACGGGATCAAAAGGGAACGCAGTGCGGGTGGCCTGGCCACCTCATGCTGCGGCTGCCCCCGCAACTGTAAGTGGCGAGCCTTTCGCCATACGCCACTGGGACCTCGGCCCTGGGAAGGCGGCGAAGGGCAGCGACCCACGAGCCAGGAGACCTGCCGTCAGCCGTGGTCACACGCGAACACATCGGCCGGGGGTCCGCTGATGGGTGATAGGCCTTTGCGCACCCGCTTGCGGGAGCGGAACGGATTATCTCGTTCGCGGTGACGTGCCACTGACGTTACCGCCGAGGTTTTACCGTGATCCGTTTGCCCAGCCCCGCCAGAAGCGGGCGTTTGCCTGTTGCCCTGTCCCTGCTCGCCGCCTCGACCCTACTGACGCCGCTCGCAGCGCTGGCGCAATCCGGCGAAAAGCCGGTCGCCCTCGACGAGCTCGTCGTCAGCCCGACCGGCGTGCCGACCCCTACCAGGGAGATCGCCAGCTCCATCACCGTCGTCACCGCCGAAGAGATCGCGCGCCAGCAGCGCCGCACCCTGCCGCAGGCGCTCGCCGCCGTGCCCGGTCTCAACCTCGTCCAGACCGGCGGCCCGGGCGGGCAGACCTCCGTCTTCATGCGCGGTACCAACTCGAACCACGTCAAGGTGCTGATCGACGGCATCGAGGTGAACGACCCCTCGACGCCGAACCGCTCCTTCGACTTCGGCCAGATGCTGACCACCGATATCGAGCGGATCGAGGTGCTGCGCGGCCCGCAGAGCGGCCTCTACGGCGCCAATGCGCTGGGCGGCGTCATCTCGATCACCAGCAAGCGCGGCGAAGGCCCGCCGAAGGTCACCGGCTCGGTCGAAGCCGGCTCGCACGGCACCTTCAACCAGAGCGTCGGCCTCAGCGGCGGCAATGACCGCTTCGACTACGCCTTCAGCGTCAGCCATTTCCGCGCGGAAGCGACGCCGATTACGCCGCCCGGGCTCGTCCCTCTGGGCCGGCGCCGCAATCCGAACTCCTATGACAACTGGAGCTATTCCGCCCGTCTCGGCGCCAAACTGACCGACACGCTGAGCGTCAACTGGGTCGGCCGCTATATCGACGGGCAATTGCTGTTCACCGGCGATTCCGGCTTCCCGAGCCGGCCGGACGCCTATCGCTCCAGCCAGAACTATCGCCAGGCCTTCACCCGTGGCGAGATCGTCTGGGATCCGCTGGACGGCCGTTTCGTCAACCGCTTCGGCGTCTCCTACAGCAATCAGGATCGATCGAACCGCCGGGCGAACGCAGCGGGCATCCTCGACCTGCCAAGCGAAAACCTCGGCGAGCGCACCAAATATGACTGGCGCGGCGACGTGAAGATCACGCAGGGCCAGACATTGGTCGCGGGCCTGCAATATGAGACCGAGCGCTTCGACACGCCCAACAAGGCCGTCTCGAACGGCAACAAGGGCACTTTCGTCGAATTACAGTCGACCTGGACCGACCGCTTCTTCACCGTCGCCAATATCCGCTACGATCACGACGACAAGTTCGGCGGCCACACCACCTATCGCATCGCACCGGTCTTCATCGTGCCAGGCACAGAAACCAAGCTGAAGGCGAGCTATGGCACCGGCTTCAAGGCGCCGACGCTGAGCGAGCGTTTCAGCGATTCACGCCCAGCCTTCAACTTCTACGGCAATCCCGACTTGAAGCCGGAGGAAAGCCGCGGCTGGGATGTCGGCTTCGAGCAGCCGCTGCTGAACGGGCAGGTCAACTTCGGCGCAACCTGGTTCCACAACGACATCGACAACCTGATCCTGACCAACGCCGCGCGCACCTCCTATACCAATATCGGACGGGCAACGACCAAGGGCGTCGAGGCTTTCGCCGCGCTGGAGCTGACGCCGCAGTTCAAGGTCCGCGCCGACTACACCTTCACCCTCGCCAAGGACGAGACCGCGCGCCAGGAACTGCTGCGCCGGCCGCGCCACAAGCTCAGCGTCACCGCGAGCTGGATGCCGATCGAGAAGCTGACGCTGTCGGCGACGATGATCTATGTCGGCGAGCGCATGGACGGGAACCGCGACTTCTCGATCTCGCGCCTGCGTGCCCCCGGCGCCGCCATCGTCAACCTCGCCGCCGACTACAAGGTCGACGAGAAGCTCACCGTGTTCGGCCGCGTCGATAACCTGTTCGACAAGCGCTACGAGAACCCGGTCGGCTTCCTGGTGCCGGGCCTCAGCGCCTTCGGCGGGATCAGGGTGAGCCTATGAGGCGACTGGAAACCTCCTCCGTCATGCTCGCCCTTGTGGCGAGCATCCACGTCTTGAACACCGCGCTTGGTGAAGAAAGACGTGGATGGTCGGGACAAGCCCGACCATGACGAGAAGGGTGGTCTCCGCCCTCGCGCTCTGCCTCTGGCTGGCTGCGTTCGGCGGCCCCGCCCATGCGGACGATGCGCCGGCCAAGCCGCAGCGCATCGTCTCGCTCAACATGTGCACAGATGAGCTGGTGCTCCGGCTCGCGTCACCGAAGCACATCGCCTCGGTGACCTGGCTGTCGCAGGACCCGCGCAACGCTAACATGGCCGCGCGTGCCCTCGTGATTCCGGCCAATCACGGCCTGGTCGAGCAGGTGCTGGCGCACAAGCCTGACCTCGTCATCGCCGGCGCCTATACGACGCGCTCGACCGTCGCGCTGCTGAAGCGCGTGGGCACGACGGTTCGTGAGTTCGGCGTGCCGCGCAATCTCGCCGAGATGCGCCAGCAGATCCGCGACATGGCGAGTCTGCTCGGCGAACAGCAGAACGGCGAAGCGCTGATCGCCGAGATCGACGCGCGGCTGGCAGCGCTGGCGGACCGCCCTCGCCCCGCAAACCCACGCGCGATCGTGCTGCGCCCGAACGGCTTCACCACCGGGCGCGGCTCGCTCGTCGACGAGATCCTGACGGCGGCGGGGCTGATCAACCTCGCCGCCGAGCTCGGCATCGACAATTACGGCCAGATCGCGCTCGAAACCGTCGCGCTCGCAAAGGCCGACATCCTAATCCTCAACACCACGCCGGACGGCCCGCCCTCGCTGGCGCACGAGATCCTGCACCATCCGATCCTCGCCCGCCTCGGCGACCGGCTCAAGCTCGTCGCCTTGCCGTCGAAGCTCTGGACCTGCGCCGGCCCGGCAGTGATCGACGCGATCGAACTGCTGCTCGACGCGGCTGCGCCGACGTCAGCCGGAAAAAGCCCATGAGCACCGTGACCATGTCCTTATCCGCATCCGACCAGATGCCTTATTGGCGGCTCGTCACCCTCCTGACCGCCGTGACGCTCGTCATGGCCGGGCTGTCGCTCGCGGTCGGCTATGCACGCCTCGACCTCTTCACGGCGCTCGGCGACTGGATCTCCGGACGCCAGACCCTGCCCGCGCTCGTGCTCGTCGAACTGCGCCTGCCGCGCGCCATCCTCGGCGCGCTCGTCGGCTTCAGCCTCGGTCTCGCCGGCGCCGCGATGCAAGGGCTGCTGCGCAATCCGCTGGCCGAGCCCGGCATCGTCGGCATCTCCAGTGCTGCCGCCTTCGGCGCCGTCACCGTGTTCTATTCGGGGTTCGCCGGCGCCTTCGCTCTGGCGCTGCCGCTCGGCGGCATCGCTGGAGCGCTGCTCGCGGTGCTGCTGCTGTTCGCGCTCAACGGCCGCGGCGCCGGCACGATGACGCTGATCCTCGCCGGCGTCGCAATCAACAGCTTCGCCGGGGCGATGACCTCGCTGGCGCTCAACCTGGCGCCCAACCCCTATGCCGCGCTGGAGATCGTATTCTGGCTGATGGGCTCGCTCGCCGATCGCAGCCTGATCCATGTCTGGCTGGTGCTGCCGCTGATGCTGGTCGGCTGGGCCCTGCTGCTCTCCTGCGCGCCGGCACTCGATGGGCTGACTCTCGGCGAAGATACGGCGCGCAGTCTCGGCTTCGACCTGACCTGGCTGCGCCTGCGGTTGATCGGCGGGGCGGCGCTCGCCGTCGGCAGCGCCGTCGCCGTCACCGGCGCGATCGGCTTCGTCGGCCTCGTCGTCCCGCATCTGCTGCGCCCGCTCGTCGGCCACAGGCCCGGCCGGCTGCTGCTGGTCAGCGGCTTCGGTGGCGCCATCCTCCTGCTCGCCGCCGACACGATGCTGCGGCTGATGCCGATCCGGCCCGAGCTCAAGCTCGGCGTCGTCACCGCTTTGATCGGCGCGCCCTTCCTGTTCAGCCTGATCCAGCGCCTTCGGCGGGAGGCGTGATGCGTATCGAAGCGAATGGCATCGAGATCGCCTTCGACGGCAAGCCGATCCTCGCGGGAATAGACCTTGCGCTGCGGCCCGGTGAGCTCGTTGGGCTGATCGGCGCCAATGGCGCCGGCAAGACCACCTTGCTGCGCATCCTCGCCGACCTGCTGCCGCTGGCTTCGGGCAAGGTGCTCTATGACGGTATGCCGGCGAAAACACTCGGGCGCCGCATGCTCGCGCAGCGTCTCGCCTTCCTCGCCCAGGGTGGCAGCGTGCAATGGCAGATGCGCGCGGAAGCCGTCGTCGCGCTCGGCCGTCTGCCGCATCGCCGCCCCTTCGCCGACCTCACCGAAGCCGACAAGGCTGCGATCACCAGCGCCTTCGCCGCCACCGATGCGAGCGCCTTCCGCGACCGCAGCCTGGGTAGCCTTTCCGGCGGCGAGCGCATGCGCGTGCTGCTGGCGCGGGCGCTGGCGGTCGAGGCGGAAATGCTGCTCGCCGACGAGCCACTGGTCGGGCTCGACCCGCGCCATCAGCTCGAGGCGATGGCGCTGTTCCGCCGGATCGCCGCTGCCGGCACCGGCGTTGTCGTCGTGCTGCACGATCTCTCGCTCGCCGGACGCTTCTGCGACCGGCTCGTCCTGCTCGATGGCGGACGTGTCCTCGCCGATGGCCCACCCGCCGCGGTGTTCGAGGACGACAATCTCGCCCGCGCCTTCGGCATCACAGTCGCGCGCGGCAGCCGCGACGGCGAGGATTTCGTCCTGCCCTGGCAGGCCCTGAACCATGGAGAATCCAACTGATGACGGCAGATGACGTGACCAGCCTGATCCATCAGGAACTCGCGGCAGTGACGACGCAGTGGAATCTCGGCACCTTCGGCGCGATCGCCGAGTTCGTGCGCGATCCCGGCGAGCCGACTGAACTCGGCCACGGGCCGGAGCGCCTCTTCGCGGTCACCGATCGCGGCGGCATCGGCTTCGATGATCTCTCGCAGCTCCGGCTCTTCGCCTCGGAAACCGCGGTCGGCCAAGGCTGGAGCCATCGCATCGCGCTCTGCCTGCCGGAAGCGGCCTGCGCGATGAACCGGCGCAGCATCCTGACCGAGCTCGGCCCGGACGAGGCGGCGCTGCGGCCGCAGAACCGCGCCGGCATCCTGTTCGACATGGGCCTCGGCACGCTGCAGGTCGACATCTGCATCCGCACCAGCGATCCCAAGCTGATCGCAACCTTGCGCTCCGTCGCCGGCAAGAGCCTGTTCGAAGCCGGCAATCCGGCGATGGCAGCGATCGTCGCGGCGGGGCCGCACCGCGTCTTCATCACCCGCGCCGGCCGCTGCGAGGTCTACCAGCCGATCCCGCCCGCCGATGGCAAGAGCCCGGAGGGGCCGCACACCCATGTTCTGCCGCAATTGCTGCGCAGCGGGCGCACTCATGCCGCGACCGAGCCGGTCCCGCAGGGCTGGGTGCCTGTCGCCCATCTCGTCCCGGCCCACCCGCTGAAGGACGCAATGGCCCGGCCGCGCCCTTGGGATGCCGCGGCGCATGAGCGCTTCCAGGTGCTCCTTGCCGCTACGGGTGATCCGGAGCTTACGGCGCTGAAGCAGCGGCTTCTGGCGGCGATCCACTCCGGTTCCAATCCCGAAGACTTCCGCGAGCCGGCGAACAAATTCGCCCGCCACACCTTGCGTGTCGCGCTGCGGCAGTTGCGGGCGGCTTCTCCGCCACCCGGCCTGTCGCGCTGGCTCGAAGCCTTCGACCGACAGGAGCCAACGAGCGAGGACGGCGCCGATGCCTATGGCCATGCCTAGCCGGCAAGGCCGACCGCTCTTCTGATCGATCGTCTTTCGAATCTGTCGAAGCTAGAAGGGTAGCCCCGTTCAGACAGGTGTCGGACATGACTTTGCGACTGAGCCGCTTCACCACCCTCGCCTTCTGCATTTTGGTTGCGCTCTTCGCGGTTCCGCTGGCCTTCAATTATCACTGGCTCTGGATTCCGGCCCTGCTGGCGACCGGGCTGGCATTGCTCGGGCTCTGGGACCTCGCCCAGACCGAGCACGCGATCCGGCGCAACTATCCGGTGATCGGCCATATCCGCTGGTTCGCCGAGCTGGTCCGCCCCGAATTGCGTCAGTACCTGTTCGAGGCCGACGAGGAGGCGGCGCCGTTCTCCCGCTCGCAGCGCTCCCTGGTCTATCGCCGCGCCAAGAACCTTGCCGGCGATCACCCGTTCGGCACGCTGCTTGACGTCTATCGTGACGGTTACGAGTTCATCGGCCATTCGACCCGGCCGGCGCCGGTCTCCGATCCCGAGAACTTCCGCATCACCATCGGCAACGACCAGTGCCGCCAGCCCTATTCGGCCTCCGTCTTCAACATCTCGGCGATGAGCTTCGGCTCGCTCTCCGCCAATGCGATCCGGGCGCTCAACACCGGCGCGCGCCTCGGCCGCTTCAGCCACGACACCGGCGAGGGCAGCATCAGCCCCTATCACCGCGAAGGCGGCGGCGACCTCGTCTGGGAGCTCGGCAGCGGCTATTTCGGCTGTCGCGACGACGAGGGCCGTTTCGATCCCGAGCGCTTCGCGAGGCAGGCCGTCGATCCTCAGGTCAAGATGATCGAGATCAAGCTGAGCCAGGGCGCCAAGCCCGGCCATGGCGGCATCCTGCCGGCGCCGAAGGTGACGCCCGAGATCGCTGCGACGCGCGGCGTGCCGGTCGGGCGCGACTGCATCTCGCCGCCGAGCCACAGCGCCTTCTCGACACCGCTGGAGATGATGGCCTTCATCGCGCAATTGCGCGAGCTCTCGGGCGGCAAGCCCGTAGGCTTCAAGCTCTGCCTCGGTCATCCCTGGGAGTTCATGGGCATGGTGAAAGCGATGCTGGAGAGCGGCATTGTGCCGGACTTCATCGTCGTCGACGGCGCCGAGGGCGGCACCGGCGCCGCCCCGGTCGAGTTCAGCGACCATATCGGCCTGCCGATGCGCGAGGGCCTGCTCTTCGTCCACAACGTGCTGGTCGGCGCGGGACTGCGCGACAGGATCAAGATCGGCGTGGCCGGGCGCATCGTCAGCGCCTTCGACATCGCCAGCGTGCTCGCGATCGGCGCCGACTGGGCCAATGCCGCCCGCGGCTTCATGTTCGCTTTGGGCTGCGTCCAGTCCCTGTCGTGCAACACCAATCGCTGCCCGACCGGCGTCGCCACCCAGGATGCCGTCCGCCAGCGCGCGCTGGTGGTGCCTGACAAGGCACAGCGCGTCCACCGCTTCCACGCCAACACGCTGCATGCGCTCGCCGACATGCTGGCGGCCGCCGGCCTGACCCATCCCGAAGAGCTCGGCCCGCACCATCTCGTCCGCCGCGTCAGCGCCACCGAGATCCGGCTCTTCTCAGATCTCCACGTCTTCCTCGAGCCCGGCGAGCTGGTGAGCGGGCACTGCGAGCACGCCTTCTATCGCCGCAATTGGGACCTCGCCCGCGCCGACAGCTTCGACAGGGCGTCGTGAGTGCATTCACACCGCGCCGTATAGAATATTTCGACGCGCCCCGTCGGGGGCCGTAACAAGACCGTAGCGTTCCCGGCAGAATATGCTCAGTATCGACGCGGGATAGGATTATGCGCGCTGCATTTGGTGACCGCGGCAGTGCGTTGGCGGCGAAGAGGAGTGGCCTATGTCTGAGCTTTCACGGATGGCGCGCGTGAGGCGGATCTCCTCGGCCTTGCATCTCCCCGTTCTGGCGCTTGCGACCGCTTTCGCCTTCGGACCGGCAACAAGCCCCCTCGCACAGCAGCCTGCGCCCGCCGCCGTCCCGGTCGGCACCGTCACCGCCGAGAAGCGCGCCATCACGCAATCAGCCGATTTCGTCGGACGGATCGAAGCGGTCAACCGCGTCGACATCCGCGCCCGCGTCACCGGCTATCTCGAGGACGTACTGTTCAAGGATGGCGCGACCGTCTCCGAGGGCACGCCGCTCTTCCGCATCGAGCGCGCGCCGTTCGAAGCGGCCGTCGAGCAGGCGCAGGGCGCGCTGGAGCGGGCCCAGGGCACCCTGCAGAACGCCAGCCTGCAGCGCCAGCGCGCCGAGGACCTGTTGCGCACCAATGCCGGCTCGGTCGCGGTCCGCGATCAGCGAGTCGCCGAGGAAAAAGGTGCGCAGGGCGACGAGACCACCGCCGCCGCCAATCTGAAGACGGCGCAGATCAACCTCGGCTACACCGAGATCAAGGCGCCGATCGCCGGCCGCATCGGCCGGACCAAGCTGACCAAGGGCAATGTCGTCGGCCCCGATAGCGGCGTGCTGGCACAGATCGTCAGCGACGATCCGATGTATGTCACCTTCCCGGTCAGCCAGCGCGAATTCCTGGCGCTGAAGACCAACCGGCTGCCGGCGGACGGGGCAGCGCCGCTTGTCAGCCTCAAATTCTCGGATGGCTCGACCTATGACCAGAAGGGCCGCGTCGACTTCGTCGATGTCTCGGTCGAGCGCGCCACCGATACAGTGCTGGTGCGCGCCACGCTGCCCAATCCGACAGGCAAGCTCCTCGACGGCACGCTGGTGCGTGTCGCCGTCCAGGCCGACAAGAGCGAGGAGAAAGTGCTGATTCCCCAGTCGGCGCTGATCGCTGACCAGCAGGGCTCGTATGTCTTCGCCGTCGAGGACGGCAAGGCGGTGGCCAAACGCGTCAAGGTGGGCGCCGAGGCGGGTGCCTATGTCGTGATCGATCAGGGACTCGCCGGCAACGAGCAGATCATCATCCAGGGCCTTCAGAACCTCCGGCCCGGCGTGCCGGTGTTGGCTTCGCCCGTGACCCCGCCGGTCGGCCGGAGCTGAGTTGATGCTGAGCTCCGTCTTCGTCGACCGTCCGCGGCTGTCCATCGTCATTGCGCTCATCACGACAATCGCCGGACTGATCTCGCTTTTCGCGATCCCGGTGGCCCAGTACCCCGATATCGTGCCCCCGCAGATCTCGGTGCGGGCCGTCTACCCCGGCGCTTCGGCCGCCGTGGTCGAGCAGACGGTCGCCCAGCCGATCGAGGCCCAGATCGTCGGCACCGACAAGATGCTCTACATGAAGAGCGTCAGCGGCAATGACGGCAGCTATTCGCTGCAGGTCTCGTTCGAGCTCGGCACAAACCCCGACATCAACAACGTCAACGTCAACAACCGCGTGCAGCTCGCCTTGTCGAAGCTGCCGCAGGAAGTCCAGCGCAGCGGCGTCACGGTCAAGAAGCAGTCCTCGGCCCTGCTCGGCGTCATCGCCGTCTACGCCCCGAAGGGCAATTACGACACGCTGTTCGTCTCGAATTACGTCACGATCAATCTGCTCGACGCGATCAAGTCCACCACCGGCGTCGGCGACGCCGCGCTCTTCGGCGCGCAGGACTATGCCATCCGCGCCTGGGTCCGCACCGACGCCCTGACCGGCCTCAACCTCACCACCGGCGACATCATCGCCGCCATCCAGGGCCAGAACGCGCAGGCGGCAGTCGGGCGCATCGGCGCGCGGCCGATCTCCGACGACCAGCAGCTGCAGCTCAACATCCAGACCAAGGGTCGCCTGACCTCGCCCGAGGAGTTCGGCAAGATCGTGCTGCGCACCAATGCCGACGGCTCGGTGCTGCGGCTCTCTGACGTCGCGCGCCTCGAGCTCGGCGCCGCCAATCTCGATCGCGACACCAGGCTGAACGGCGGCCCGGCCGTGCTGATCGGCGTCTATCAGGCGCCGGGCGCCAACGCCCTCACCGCCCTCGATTCCGTCAAGAAGACGATCGGCGACCTCCAGAAGTCCTTCCCGGAAGGTCTCGAATGGAAGGTCACCTACGACCCGACTGCCTTCGTCACCGCCACGATCCACGAGGTGCAGAAGACGCTGATCGAGGCCTTCGTCCTCGTCGTGCTTGTCGTCTACCTGTTCCTCGGCAATCTCAGGGCGACGCTGATCCCGACCATCGCCGTGCCGGTGAGCCTGGTCGGCGCCTTCATCGTGCTCAATGCCATCGGCTACTCCGCCAACACCGTCTCGCTGCTCGCCGTGGTCCTCGCCATCGGCATCGTCGTCGACGACGCGATCGTCGTTATCGAGAACGTCGAGCGCGTGATGGAGGAGCATCCCGAGCTGACGCCGGCCGAGGCGACCAAGCGCGCCATGGGCGAGATCGTCGCCCCGATCATCGCGATCACGCTGGTGCTGCTCTCGGTCTTCGTGCCGGTCGCCTTCATCCCCGGGATTTCCGGCGAGCTCTTCCGCCAGTTCGCCGTCACCGTCGCGGTCGCGATGGTGCTCTCAGCAATCAACGCGCTGACGCTGTCGCCGGCGCTCTGCGCCATCCTGCTGAAGCCCCATCACGGGCCACGGCGCGGGCCGATCGGCTACGTCATGCGCGGCATCGACTGGACGCGCGACCGCTACGGCTCCGCCGTGGCGCGCCTCGTGCGCGTCGCGCTCATCAGCATCGCTTTGACCGCGGCCTTCGGCGCCGGCATCTATGCGATGGGGCGCATCACTCCCACCGGCTTCCTGCCGGAGGACGACCAGGGCGCCTTCTTCGTCGTCGCGCAATTGCCGGACGGCGCCTCGATCGGGCGGACATCGGCGCTCGCCGCCGAGGTCGAGGGCATCCTGAAGACGGAGAAGGCGATCGCGGACTATTCCACGGTCATCGGCCTCAACTTCATCGACAACTATTCCCAGCCCAATGCCGGCTTCTTCGTGGTGACCCTGAAGCCGTTCGACGAGCGCAAAGGCCCGGAGGACTCGGCTTCGGCGGTCATCGCCCGGCTGGCCCAGAAGTTCCGTAGCGTGCGCGATGGCAACGTCGTCCCGGTCGCGCCGCCGCCGATCATCGGCCTCGGCACCGGCGGCGGCTTCAGCTACGTGCTGATGGACATGGGTTCCTCAGATCCCAAGGCGCTCGGCCAGGCGTTGCGCGGCCTCACCGTCGCCGCCAACCAGGACCCGCAATTGCGGCGCGTCTTCTCGACCTTCTCGGACTCGGCGCCGTCGATCTATCTCGACATCGACCGCGACAAGGTCCAGATCCTCGGCGTCGCGCTGAGCGACGTCTTCCAGGCGCTGCAGGCCTCGCTCGGCGGCTACTACGTCAACGACATGAACCTGTTCGGCCGCACCTGGCAGGTCCAGGTGCAGGCAGAAGGCACCGACCGCGCCTCGGTCAACGACATCTATCGCATCAATGTCCGCAGCAAGTCCGGCGACATGGTCCCGCTGCGCTCCTTCGTCGAGGCCAGGGTCGAGGTCGGCCCGCAGGCGCTGATCCGCTACAATAATCGCCTGGCGGTGACGCTGCAGGGCTCTCCTGCCCCGGGCGTCTCCTCCGGCCAGGCGCTGAAGGCGATGGAAGCCGTTTCAGCCAAGACGCTGTCGACGGGCTATCGCGGCGAATGGACCGACGTCTCCTTCCAGGAGAAGCGGGCCGAGGGCCAGACGACGATCATCCTCGCCTTCGCGCTGCTCTTCGCCTACCTCTTCCTGGTCGCGCTCTATGAAAGCTGGACCATCCCCGTGCCCGTGCTGCTCTCGGTGGCGGTCGCGGTGCTCGGCGCCTTCGTCGCCATCGTCATCGCCAAGCTGACGCTCGACCTCTACGCCCAGATCGGCATCGTCGTGCTGATCGGCCTCGCGGCGAAGA
Source organism: Alloboseaceae bacterium BT-24-1 (assembly GCA_025846845.1). GTDB lineage: Bacteria > Pseudomonadota > Alphaproteobacteria > Rhizobiales > Beijerinckiaceae > Allobosea. Next base: position 62,187 of record JAOYTL010000018.1, on the reverse strand, counting down.
ACGGCATCCTGATCGTCGAGTTCGCCAAGGAATTGCGCGAGAAAGGGCACCCGCTCCTGCATGCGGCGACGGAAGGCGCGCGGCTGCGCTTCCGCCCGGTGATGATGACGTCCTTCGCCTTCATCCTCGGCCTGCTGCCGCTCGTCATCGCCGAGGGGCCGTCGAAGCTCGCAAGGCGCGATGTTGGCACGCCCGTCTTCGGCGGCATGCTGTTCGCGTCCTTCCTCGGCATCTTCGTGATCCCGGCGCTCTATGTCGTCTTCCAGGGCCTGCGCGAGCGCCTGCGGCCATCGACCCGGCCCAAGGAGGAAAAGGTCTAGAAACGGATTGCGGGAGACGAGAGCCGCTCCCGCGAATTCCCTCGTTGCCGAAGCAGCTGGGATCGGCTATCCAGCCTGCACGGTTTGCGCCCGTAGCTCAGCTGGATAGAGCGTTGCCCTCCGAAGGCAAAGGTCACACGTTCGAATCGTGTCGGGCGCGCCATTTTTCCTATATATCTCAATGTATTAGATGACAGTCAGGCGAGTTGCGTTTGCGCGAGGCAAGGCGCCTGTACGCAGTAGAGCTCGCTCTGCCACTAACTGAATGACGCCAATTGGCGCAGCTTCGCCTTGGATTCATTCGTTTTCTGCGGAGGCGATCGTCCGACGATCCAGCGGCACGATTGAGCGTTGGCCGCGAAGGCAGCACTCAGCCGGGGTTCCGGCTGGTGGTGTAGCTGACGGTAGGGGATCGTCGACTGCCGGCGTTGGCCGGGCTGGTCAGGCCGCCACGGCTGGCAGGCAGACGATGGGATCATCGCTGATCGGCGCGATGCTTTCCAGCGTGATGTAGCGGGCGCGCTGGACGCCCCATTCGTCATTCTGTTCGAGCAGGATCGCGCCGACGAGCCGGGTGATGGCGGCCTCGTTGGGGAAGATGCCGCTGACCTCGGTGCGGCGCTTGATCTCGCCGTTGGGGCGCTCCAGCGGATTCGTCGAATGCAGCTTGGCGCGGTGCTGCGTCGGGAAGGTCATGTAGGCGAGCACGTCGGTCTCGGCTGTGACATCGCCGAAACCGATGCCTATGTCACCTCGCGGCGAGAGCAGAAGAAGGTCGAGATGCTCTTCGCCCACCTCAAGCGCATCCTGCGGCTCGACCTGTTGCGACTACGCGGCCCAATGGTGCCAGAGACGAGTTCCATCTCGCCGCAGCAGCCCAGAACCTCAGGAAACTCGCAAAGCTCCTGCCGAACGGGCCGCAGATCCGGGCCGCGGGAGACGCGGAGGCTCAATCGGCCAAATCCGACACCGGCCAGCGTCGCTCTCCTGGTCGACTTCTTCAACACAATCGGCCAGTTGGGGACATTGAGCGGCCACCTGAAAGCGGACAGCGAGAAGGTCGTCGCCGCGAGCATGCTGGATGCAATAACGCCCAGCACATTGTCGACCGCATCGGCGCCGTCCCGCAAAAAGTGAAGCCCCTCTTCCGGGCTGAAAGCGTGCGCCGAATCCGTGCATTCGGATCCACGCCCTTCATTCCCCGTCAGCCCATCTGCAATCAGAACGGGCAGCCTCAGCGAAATCGGCCCAAGGGCGAACCGGCCCGCCGTTCGACCTACCTCAGCTGCGCCCGCGACTACTCCCAATGCCGATCCGCTGGCCCGTAGATCCGTGCGATTGAGCAAGGAAGATCGACCCGCTCGGCAGGATTGCCTTTGGTCTTTGCGGAGGCGACATGGCCACTCTCACTAGCTTCGATCTGAACGGTTCCGGCACGGGACTCAACGAGAGCAGAACCTTTCAGGAGGGGGCGTCCGCCATTCTCCTCGCACCGAGCGCCGCGCTCAGCGCAAGCGGCAACTTCAATGGGCAGTCACTGCGGCTGTCGGGCCTCCTGGCCGAGGCGCAGATCGGGTTTTCGAGCGGGGTCAGTCTTGCGGGCACGAGCGTTCGCGTCGGCGGCGTCACGGTCGGCTCCGTCAGCGGCGGCACGAATGGCGCCGACTTCGTGATCGCGTTCAACAGCAATGCGACGGCCAGCCGGGTTCAGACCGTGCTGCGCAATCTCACCTATGCCGATGTGAGCGACACGCCGACGCCGAACCAGACAATCAGCTTCAATCTCGCCGGCACGGTTCGGATCGACGCGATCACGGTCGTGCCGGTGAATGATCGACCAGTACTCGACCTGAACGGCGCCGCCTCGGGCACAAGTTCGTCGGCCTCCTTCATCGAGAACCGTTCCGTCGCCGTCTCACCGAATGCGACCCTGACAGACCCGGATACGAGCAGCCTCGTCGCGCTCACGGCAACGCTCCTAGCCCGGCCGGACGGCAACGCCCTCGAGCGGCTCAGCCTGGATGCCGCTGCAGCGAGCGCCGCTGCGGCCGCCGGGCTCTCCGTCACCTATTCGGCTTCCACCGGCGCGCTCAGTATCGACGGCAGCGCGTCGGCGGTGACCTATCAGGCCATCCTGCGCGGCATCCTGTACGAGAACGGAAGCGATCAGCCCTCCACGGCGACCAGAACGGTCCGTGTGTCGGCGAGCGACGGCACCGACGTCAGTCTCGTACGGGATGCGAGCATCTCGATCACGCGCGTCAACGATGCGCCGCTGCTGGATCTCAACGGCGCGGCGGCTGGAACGGGCGTGACCTTGTCGTATCGGACCGGCGACGCGCCCGCGAAGTTCGCCGCTGCGGCGACTGTTGCCGACATCGACTCGGCGAATTTCGGCGGCGGGTCCTTGCGCATCGGCTTCATGGCCAACGGCTCCGCCGGCGACCAGCTCCTGATCATCACCGACGCGACCGTGACGATCAGCGGGACCACCGTGCGGGTCAATGGAACCAGCATCGGGACGGTGTCCGGAGGAACCAACGGCAACGATCTCGTGGTGAGCCTCAACACCAGCGCGACGCCTGCAGCCGTCCAGACACTTCTCCAGCATGTCGGCTTCTCGACGGGCGCGGGCAGCCCGACCTCGCCGCGCGAAGTGACGTTCACGCTCAACGATGGCGACGGGACGGCCAATGGCGGCCAGGCCGTCGCAAGCGCCGTCGCTACGATCGAACTCACGGCTGGCCAGGGTAACGTGGCCCCGACGCTGACCGGCGATCTGCAGGCGACGATCGCCAATGGCAGTACCTACCAGTTCACCACCAGCGATTTCTTCTACACAGATCCGGACGATGGTCCGGCCGGCGTCACCTTCTCGGTCAGCAACATCGACAACGGCTTTGTCCGTCGCAACGGCACGGCGGTGTCCAGCTTCACGGCCGAGCAGCTCGCGGCCGGGCAGATCACCTATTGGCATGACGGGACGGAGCCCGTCGGCAGCTTCAGGATCGCGGTCGAGGACGGCAATGAGGACGGCTCCACGCCGGTCGCGCAGAGCTTCGTGTTCAATGTCACGACGGGCCAGGTGAACACCCCGCCGACGCTGACTGGCGACCTGCAGGCGACGATCGCCAATGGCAGCACCTACCAGTTCACCACCAGCGACTTCTTCTACACAGATCCGGACGACGGGCCGGCCGGCGTCACCTTCTCGGTCAGCAACATCGACAACGGCTTTGTCCGCCGCAACGGCACGGCGGTGTCGAGCTTCACGGCCGAGCATCTCGCGGCCGGGCAGATCACCTATTGGCATGACGGGACGGAGCCCGTCGGCAGCTTCAGGATCGCGGTCGAGGACGGCAATGAGGACGGCTCCACGCCGGTCGCGCAGAACTTCGTGTTCAACGTCACGACCGGTCAGGTGAACACCCCGCCGACGCTGACCGGCGACCTGCAGGCGACGATCGCCAATGGCAGCACCTACCAGTTCACCACCAGCGACTTCTTCTACACAGATCCGGACGACGGGCCGGCCGGCGTCACCTTCTCGGTCAGCAACATCGACAACGGCTTTGTCCGCCGCAACGGCACGGCGGTGTCGAGCTTCACGGCCGAGCAGCTCGCGGCCGGGCAGATCACCTACTGGCACGACGGGACGGAGCCGGTCGGCAGCTTCAGGATCGCGGTCGAGGACGGCAACGAGGACGGCTCCACGCCGGTCGCGCAGAACTTCGTCTTCAACGTCACGACCGGACAGGTGAACACCCCGCCGACGCTGACCGGCGACCTGAGAGCCACCATCGCCAGCGGCGGCAGCTATGTGCTGAGCCAAGCCGATCTCTTCTATTCCGACCTCGACGACAGCGCGACGGGTGTCGCCTTCACCGCCTCTGGGGTCGCTGGCGGCACGCTTCTGGTCGCCGGGGCCGCCGCCATGAGTTTCACGCCGCAGCAGCTCACCAATGGCTTGGTCGCCTTCCGGCACGATGGCTCGTCCACGGCGCCATCCTTCTCCGTCTCGGTGGAGGATGGGAACGAGGATGGTTCGACACCAGTTGCGCAGAGCTTCATCCTCGACGTCGGAACGGGAGGAAGTTCTGCGCTCGATCTCTCGGGCGCCGTACGCGGGGTCAGGGTCGACCTTGGCGCCGCGCAATGGGTACTCGCCACGAAGGTGATGGCGCTCGGCGATTCGATCACCAATGGCGACTCCCCTCCCGGACAGGACGAGCATGGCTATCGCGGCTTCCTCTACCAGAATCTGGTCGAGGCAGGGCGCCTCGTCGACCTGGTTGGGCCCAACAGCAACGGCCAGGTGCCCGATCCCCAGCATGCCGGTTATCCCGGCGAGACCGGCGACGACATCCAGGCGCTCCTTCCCAACCTCCTCGCCACCTATACGCCGAGCGCCATCCTGCTCATGGTCGGCACCAACGACGTGCTCCAGAAGAGCAATCCGCAAAACGCCGTCAGCGCCGAGATCGTGGGCATGCTGAACCATGTCGCGCAGGCAAGCCCGGCGACACATGTCTATGTCGCGACGCTGCTGCCGCTGGCGGGCCATGATACCCAGATTGCCAATGTGAACGCCGCGATCCGAAGCGTCGTCGCGGACGCCGTGGGGCGCGGTCAGAATGTCAGTCTCGTCGAGATGCCGAGCGTCGCGCTGTCCGACCTGTTCGATGGTATACACCCGAACGATACCGGCTATCGCAAGATGGCCGGCTATTGGACCACGGCCTTTCTGGCCAAGCCGCCCGCAGCCGGCATGGGCACGGCGATCGATGCTGCGGTGACCAAGGTCACCGGAAGCTCCCACAACGATCTTCTGATCGGCGACGGCCGGGCCAACGAGCTTTCAGGCGGCGCCGGGGCCGACTGGATCCGGGGGGAAGCTGGCAACGACCTTCTCACAGGCGGCGCGGGCCGGGACGTTTTCGTCTTCGCGCCCGGCTTCGGCCAGGATACGGTTCGCGACTTCGTCCGCGGAGAGGATCTCCTGGATTTCAAGGCTTTCGCTTTGAATGTCGGCGATTTCGCGTCCTGGCGCCAGGACCATATCTCGGCTTCAGGCGCCGACGCGATCGTGACGATCGAGCCCGGCCACTCCGTGACGCTCACGGGTGTCTCCGCCATCGCGCTGCAGGCAAGCGATTTCTTGTTCGTCTGATCGGTAGCAAGGGCTGCGTCGCCGAGAACTTGAATTCTTGGTTTCGTCGTCCTGCAGATTGGCGGGGTGGCGCGATCACGGGCGAGTGGACGGCCGCGCATGAGGGAAGGGCTGATCGGCGGCGAGGGCTTCTCCAAATGCGGACACTCTGCACGCCGAGAGTCTGAAGCTCACCGCTCCTTGAAAGACTTGGCCATTTGATCTTTGAGCGGCTTCAGAATGTATTCGAGCGGGCTGCGTTCCCCTGTCTGGACGAAGACATCAGCCTGCATGCCAGCGCCGATACGATGAGGCGCAAGACGAGCGAGCTCCTCAGGCTCGACATTGACCCGAATTGTATAGAATGCGGTGCCGGTTTGCTGGTCGCGGCTGGTATCAGCCGAGATGCGAGAAACTTTGCCCTTCAGCTCCGGCGTTGTGCGTTGGTTGAATGCATGGATCTTCACCTGCGCGGATCGCCCAACGACCAATTGGTCGATGTCGGACGGCAGGATGCGGGCTTCAATTTCCAAGCCGTCCTCGACAGGGACGATCACCATGAACGTTTCGGCTGGCGTGATCACGCCGCCGACAGTATGGACCGCCAGTTGATGCACGAAACCGGTGCTCGGCGACCTTATCTCGACGCGCTTCAGTTGATCCTCGGCCGCAACGCGGCGTTCGACCAATTCTGCGCTCCGCGCTTGTATCTCGCGCAGCTCCTTCATTACCTCCTCGCGCAACGCATCCTCGACCTGGATGATCTGGAGTTGTGTTTCGCCGATTCTGCTTTCAGCCTGAGCGACCGCGGCCAGCAGTTGCCCCTTCTGACCCTTTAGGTTCGCAGCTTCTCGTTCCAGAACGGCCTTTCGGCTCAGGGAGACGAGGTTCTTCTCATAGAGCCCCCTGACGCTCAGAAGTTCCTCTTCGATGAGGGTAGCCTGGCGATCCCTTGCCTCCTGCTGCGCCCGGTGACCGACGATCAGATCCTGAAGCTGGCCGACGCGCTTGACGAGTTGCGCCTTCTGCCCTTCGCGCGATGAGCGTCGCGCCTCGAACAGGGCCTGCTCGGCCGCGACGAGCTCGGCGATCTCAGGCTCATGCAGCCGGCCTGCCAGATCCGGCGCGACGACGATCGCGTCACGGCGGTCCCGCTCGGCCTGGAGGCGGCCGCGACGTGCTGCGAATTCGTCGAGTTGCTTGGTGATGACCTGCAGATTGGCGCGGGTCACAGTGTCGTCCAGGCGGATCAGGACGGCGTTCCGCTCGACACGCACACCCTCGCGAACCAGGAGTTCGCTGACGACGCCGCCGGTCGGGTGCTGCACCTTCCTGACATTGCCGTCGACCACGAACTGGCCCGTCGTGACGACCGCGCCGGAGAGAGTGGTTGCAACGGCCCAGACGCCGACCGTTCCGGCGAAGAGGGCGATGCTGGCGCCGCCGATCGTGGCGAGCCGCCCCAGCGCTTGCCGGAAATCCGCTTGGTCTTGTCCGGTGGGCTTCGTCATGACGCTATCGTCTGCCGTTGCGCACTTGGTAGCCCGCCCTGCTTGAGAACCCGCTGCAGGATTTCCTTCTTCGGGCCGATGGCCTGGATGCGGCCTTCAGCGATCATCGCGATCTGATCGACGCCTGCGATCGCGGTCGGGCGATGCGTCACGACGATGACGATCCCGCCGCGGGCGCGAATGCCTTTCACAGCCACGGTCAACGCCTCATCGCCGTCGTGGTCGAGGTTGGAATTGGGTTCATCCAGCACAACGAGGAATGGCTCGCCGAACAGCGCCCGCGCCAGGGCGATCCGCTGGCGCTGGCCGCCCGACAGGGTGGAGCCTGCCTCGCCGATGCGGGTGCCGTAGCCATTTTCGAGTTTGAGGATCAGCTCATGCGCTCCAGCGGCGCGCGCCGCAGCGACGATGGCCTCGTCCGAGGCGTCGGCCTGGAAGCGGGCGATGTTCTCGGCGACGGAGCCGTCGAGGAGCTCGATGTCCTGCGGCAGATAGCCGATATGCTGCCCGAGCTCGCTCCGGTTCCACTGATCGAGATCGGCACCGTCCAGCCGAACCGTACCCTTGAGCGGTCGCCAGACACCGACTAAAGCACGCACCAGGGTCGACTTGCCGGAGGCGCTCGGCCCGATGATGCCGAGGCCCTGGCCGGCCTCGAGCTTCAGCGAAACGCCTTGCAGGATCGGCGCCTGCTGGCCGGGCGCCGCCACCAGCAGGCCCTCCGCCGAAAGTTCTCGCCGCGGCTGCGGCAGCGCTGTGTACTCTCGCACGGCAAAGGCAGGGGAATTCAGCACTTGCCCAAGGTGCTCGAGCCCCTGACGGGCTGCGACGAAGCCCTTCCAGTGTGCGACCGCGATCTCGATCGGAGCCAGAGCGCGCGCGGTCAGGATCGAAGCGGCGATCATCGCTCCGCCGGAGATTTCGCCATGGATGGCGAGATAGGCGCCAAGGCCGAGCACGGCCGATTGCAGGACCATGCGGAAGATCTTGGCGAAGGCGCCGATCCCGCCGATCGCGTCCGCTCCGGCCAGCCAGTCGCCGATATGACGACGACTGGCCTCCTGCCATCGGCGCTCGAAGGCCGGCCCCATGCCCATCGCGGCAAGGGCCTCGGCATTGCGCCGGCTGGATTCGGCGATCATCTGCCGCCCCATGCCGCTGGCCTGCTGCGCTGCAGCCATCAGGCGGCTCTTGCGCTCCGCCAGTGCCGTCAGCCCGAGGATGACGGCGCCACCCGCGATGGCGAGCCAGCCGAGCCAGGGATGCAGCAGGAAGCAGCCGGCGAAGAAGAGCGGCATCCACGGCATGTCGAACAGGGCGGCGGGCCCCATTGAGGCCAGGAAGGCACGGATCTGGTCGAGGTCGCGGATCGGCCGCAGCGCCTGCTCCGGATGATGGCCCAGCAGTGGCATCCGCTGTGCCGCCGCAAAGGCGGATGGCGAGACCTGCTCGTCGAAACGCGCGCCGATCCGGGACAGCATCCTGACCCGGATCGCATCGAGAACGCCCTGCAGGGCGTAGGCGGCGAGCAGGAGTAGGGAAAGCCCGATCAGGGTCGGCACGCTGCGCGAGGTCAGGACCCGGTCATAGAGCTGGAGCATGTAGAATGAGCCCGACAGCATCAGGAGATTGATGCAGCCGGAAAACACGCCGACCGCCGCAAAGGCTCCACGACAGGACGACAGGGCGGAGGCGACGACCGAGACTGCCGGCGCGGGAGAAGCTGAACGCATCATTGCAGGCTCTCCGAGCACCCTCGAGGGGGATACGGCAATGCATCGAGGACATCGCGATTCGTGCGCATCTCCGGCACTGCGGCGAATGTCAGCAGATCAAGCCGGGGTGCCGTGACCGACGCCGGCAGCTCGTCACAAAATGCGCCGATCCAAGGCCAGCAGGAATGTCACACGGACGAGCCGCGCCCTCCCCGCTCCCTTAGGTCATATCCCAATAGAGTATCTTGGCATCAGCGGCTTCAATGTCGAAGACGAAGTAACCCATCGTGTCTAGCATCGTGCGGAGGTCGACCCGCTCGAAGGATTCTTCCTGCACGAGCCGATGCAGACGACTGCGACCGCGAGCTGATGCGAACGTGAACGGTGCCAGCGATGCTCCGCCTCGACATCCTGCCTTCTTGGTCGATTGGGCGCCAGCAGCGGTCATTGTGGCCTCGCCCGGAACCGGGCATTCCGGCATCGGCGTGCCGACCCTGCTCGGCGTCGGCCGCCAGGTCGAGATCACCTCGGGCCAGCGGCGCGGCCAGATCTGTCGGATGAGTGGCTTCCATATCGGCGCCGACTTCCTGCGCGGCCTTGTCGAGGATGGCCCGGCCGGCAGCGCCGGCCTCACAGGCCTGCTCGACGAGGGCTTTGCCTTCCACGAGATCGAGCATAGCGTCGCGCTGCGGATTCTGCTGAACCAGCTCGCCGACAACCCCTATTCTGGCGCGCTGGCGCAGCTCTACGCCGAGAGCCGCATCCTCTCCGCCCTGGTCGAGCTCGCCGGGTTGCTGCACCATGCGAGCGACAAGGAGGAGCTGCGCATCGAGCTCGCCGGCAAGCTGGCGCGGGTGCCGCTCGGCTTCTTCGACGATCGTTCCAAGGGCGAACTCCGCACCGTGCTGATCGGCCGAGTGATGCGACAGAATGAGGGCGTCACCGCGACTATCTCCAGATCCAGGCGCGCATGGCTGAGACCGTGGCCGAAATGGCGGACGGGCTCCCGACCGTGCGCGCCTTCATCTGATCTCTGCCCGGCTGGGCCTCGAATGGGAGAAAGGCGAGGCCTGCATCTTCGGCGAGAACGTGCTCGACAAGCGCTATGTCAGCTTCGCCCAGCCCTACGGCACCAGCGTGCTGACCGGCGCGCCCGTTTACGGCGCAGTCTATGCCCGCGGCGCGACGATCGGCGCCGGTACCTCGCTGAAGTTCTGAGGGCGCGGCGTGATGACGATCATCGACGCCTCGGCCTGGCCGGTCGTGCGCTGGACCATGCCGGTTGTGATCCCTGACGCGCAGGCGCAAGCCTTGCTCGTCGAATTCGACGGCCTGCTCATGCGCGGCGAACGCTTCGTCCTGATCTTCGACGGCGTCGAGCGGCCTGAGCAGTCCTCGCGCTTCAATCGGCTCTACAAGGGCTGGGCGAAACGCAGGTGAAAGGATCTCGGCCGCCTCGTCGCCGGAGCGGTCAGGGTCGAGCCCGACGAGGCCAAGCGCAAGGCCCTGCTCGGCAAGCTGCTCAACGCCGCGCTGGCGGCGTTCATCCCCTACCCCTTCAAAGTCGTCGGATCGGAGGCGGGCGCGCAGCAGATGGCGAGCGACTGGCTTCGCGCAGGCCCTTAGACATCCGCCTCGTAGGAGTGCCATTTGTAGGTAGCGTTGCGCCAGCACCAGTCAGAATGCGCACTGGTTCTGAATCGTCCGATAGCCATTTCTGAGGAGCTGCAGAACGGCTCACCAACGCGCGGTCCTTCGTCGAATTTCCCCGACGGCTTCCGATCGGCTCCTGTGATCGCTCGCCGGGTGCAACAAGCTGTTGCACCATTGCTCGATCGCAGGAGAAAGGCTGTGACTATCCCCGCTTACCGCACCCCGGCAGAAGTCGTCGAACGCTACCGCGGCCAGATCAGCCAAGGCACCCTTCGTAACTGGCGGTCGATGAGGATCGGCCCGTCGTACCTCAAGATCGGTAAGGCGATTCTATACCCGGTCGAGGAGCTGGATCGGTGGATCGGTCGAACTTGGTTCAGTGCAGGCGGGCGTATTCCTACGTCCCGCAATTTTTAATAATTACACATATAAACTATTGTAATTGCTTGCCTTTTTTATATTGGCTAAGCTGCTCGTGCACTTGCTGCAGCCTTTCTCTCCGAGCGGTTTTCATGAATAGCCAGCATCTCTCGCTTACCTCAGCCGTTTCCGGATGCCCCGAGCCGGAGCATCGCCGGCTTCGCCCGGTTGCGATGAGACCGGCACGGACGCTCTTCAGCATGGCCGTCTTCGAGGGAGAGGCGGAGATCGGGATCGACCATCATGGCGAGCTCTACCGTCTCAGGATCACGCGGCAGGGAAAACTGATCCTGACCAAATGACAGGCGGCCGACAGGCTGTGCGACCGGCGATGTTGCAAGGTCGCATGGGGCGACCAAGGTCGAGCTGGTGTGGCCGAGCCGCGACAGGTTTTCAATCGAAGAGGATCGAGAGTCATGAGTGACGCCGACGATACAGGCGTGCTGAGCGACCGCCTGCCGAAGCGCCAGCGCCACAAAGTGGCGCTCCGGAAACTCGATGTCCTGCGTGTGACCGATCTCAGCCCGTCGATGCGACGAGTGACGCTCGGCGGCCCGGAACTCGAGGGCTTCATCAGCCTTGGCTTCGACGACCATGTGAAGATGTTCTTCCCCGCTGCCGGCGAGACGAGGCCCATCCTGCCCACCGTGGGTCCGGAGGGACTGGCCTTCCCGCAGACCGGCCCGCGCCCGCTGGCGCGCGACTTCACGCCGCGGCGCCATGATCCGCGGGCGGGCGAGCTCGATATCGACTTCGCCTTGCTGCATGCGGGCCCGGCCAGCCATTGGGCATCCGCGGTCAAGCCGGGTGATTCCGCCTGGATCGCCGGTCCGCGCGGCTCCTTCATCGTCCCCTTTGAGTTCGACTGGCACTTGCTGGTCGCCGACGAGACCGGGCTGCCCGCTTTGGCGCGGCGTCTGGAAGAGCTTCCCGGGCGCGCCCGGGCGATCGCCCTGGTCGAGGTCGGCGGCGCGCCGGAGAAATTGCCGCTGCATCACCCTCCGGCCACCGAGGTGATCTGGGCCCATCGTGCCGCGGGGGCGGAGCCGGGTGCGGCGCTGCTTGCGGCCCTGCGCGCCCTGGACCTCCCGGCCGGAGATTACTTCGCCTGGATCGCCTGCGAATCCGGCGCCGCCAAACAACTGCGCAGCGTCCTCGTCGACGAGCGCCACGCCAATCGCAAATGGGTCCGCGCCCATGGCTATTGGCGCCGCGGCGCCGTCGGCGTTCACGACGATTTCGACGCCTGAGGCCGCACGGCCCACCGTCCCCCGACACCTGCCGAAGCGAGAGGAGACCAGCAATGGCTGCCGACTTCGATCACCTGCTCACGCGTGACGAGCAGCAGCGTCTCGATGCCGCCCTGCAGAAGCTCGCCGGGACGGCGGCATCGAGCGCGCCGGCGGCGCCAGCGCCGACCGAATACGAGGAGCATGTCTGGCTGGCGCAGCAGCAGGGTCCTAACGCAGTCCTGAAGCACATCGTGGCCTGCCGGCTGATCGGCGATCTCGACCTCGCGCGGCTCGCCGGCGCGGTCCGCGATGTCGTCCGTGCCTGGCCCGATCTCAACGCCCGCTTCCGTTTCAGCGAGGACGGCGAGCTGCACAAGCGCCACGCCGGCGAGGACGGGCGGTTCCTGCGCCTGATCCGGGCCGAGACGCGCGAGCAGGCGGTCGCCGTGATTCTGGACCGACAGGGCAGCAGCTGGAATTCCGAGAGCGAGCCGCCCTTCGAGGCGCTCGTGATCGCCTGCGCACAGGAGACGCTCCTCGCCGTGATCTTGCACCGCATCCTCGACGAGGTCGCGCCAGTCGAGCAGCTTCTTCGCGCGCTCGCCGACGCCTATGCCGGCAAGCCCGTGCCGCCGTTACAGCACATGAAGGTCGGTGCGCCTGGCATGGGCCCGGCCGCCGGCGAAGCGTCTGCGATGCTGCCGGGCTGGATGCGCAGGAGCGCCAAGGCCCGTTCCACCATCACCGGCCATGGTGCGGGCGGCGTGCCGCCGCTGCCTGGGTTGGCAGGCCGCTGCAGCGCCCGGGTTGACGCCGATCTGCTGACTGGGCTCGAACCGGGCGCGCCGGATCGCAAGCTCCTCGCGCATCTCGCCGCGCACTTTGCCGGATACCTCTCGGCGCTCAGCGGCCGCGGCGAGATCGATCTGCAGCTCGGAACCGGAGAGCTCGCCGATTCCCCACCGGAGCTGGTCGATCCTGGCCTTCCCGTCCTGACCGTCTATGGTCGTGGGCAGACCGAGACGTTGATCGGCGCGATCCTCGAGCGGCTCGACCGGGAGGGCTCAGCGTCATCGGCGGCGCGAGCCGGCAAGGGCGGCCGCCCGACACTGACGATGAGCTGGCTGGGCGATCCTGCCGACAAGCTTCGCATCACCGGTGTCTCGGTCGAACGGCTGCCACTGCCGACTTTGGAAGCCAGGCCGGATCTCGCGCTTGCGGTCGGTCGCGACGGGGCGGGCGGCGTCGTTCTTGAACTGGTGACGGGGCAGGCGCTCACGCCGCATATCGGCCCGATCCTGCTGGAGCGCTTCCTGGTTTGGCTCGCCGAGGGGGAAGCCGCCCTGCCCGGCCTCCCGTCCAGGGCCGCGGACCTGACGCAAGCTTCGGCTCCAGCCGCTGACGAGCCGACGACCGACGCGGTGACGGCCCTGATCCTCGCCGAGTTCCGCGCCGCTCTCAACGCGCCTGAGCTGGGACCGGATGATGATTTCTTCGATCATGGCGGCCATTCGCTGATCGCGACGCGCATTATCGGGCGCCTGCTCAGCCAGCACGGCGTCGAAGTTCATTTCAACGACCTGTTCAGTTATCCGAGCGCCGCTGCCCTTGCGCGGAAAGCGCGCCACACCGGCGAAGCGAGCCGGGAACCGGTGCCCGCCGAGGTGATCGAGGAGGCACCGAGCGCGCCACTCTCGCTTGCGCAGGCTTCGCTGTGGAAAGCCTACGCCGCCTTCGGCTTCAACGAGATCTTCAATCTGCCTTTCGCACTCGACTTCCTCGAACCCGTCGACGAAGGCCTATACGCACGCGCCTTCACCGATGTCCTTGAGCGCCATCCCGGCCTGCGCAGCCTGTTTCGGCGCGAGGGCGAGGCGGTTATCCAGCAGGTCGTGCCGGCCTCCGAGCTGTCGCACTACAAATGGTTCTGGACGAGCGCCGAGAGCGCGGGCGTCGAGCGCCGCGACGAGGCGCTGCACCATTTCGACCTCGCTGGCGAGCTGCCATTCCGCCTGCGCTTCCTGATCGATCCGGCGACGGGCCGGCAGGTGCTGTCCTTCCTGTTCCATCACATCGTGCTCGACGAGTGGTCGGTCAACCTGATGATGGACGAGATCGCCTATTGCTACCGCGTCCGCGCGGCCGGCGGCATGCCGGTCTGGTTGGATGCACCGGCGCCGTTCCATGAATTCGCCCGGCTGCAGGATGCCGCGGGCGTCGATCAAAAGCATCTCGGCTACTGGACCGACATGCTGCGCGGCGCGCCGAAGCCGCAGCCTATCCTGCTACGCCAGGACCGGGCCGAGCCTGCCGGCCAGGAGGCATCGGCCGCCGGTGGCTGGGTCGAGTTCAAGCTCGACCGGGAGGCGACCGAGGGGCTCTACGCCCTCGCCAGGCAAAGCAGCGCTTCGCTGTTCAACGTGGTCTATGCCGGCATCGCCGCCTCGTTGCGCCAACTCGGCTCACTGTCCGAACTGGTGGTCGGCACCTCGGCTTCGGGCCGCAGCGACGCCGCCTTCTTCGACACGGTTGGCTATTTCACCACCGTCGTTGCCCATCGCATCCGCTTCGATGAAGCGATGAGCCTCGGCGGGCTGGTCGGCCTGGTCAGGAACACGATCAACCAGTCGATGCCATCGAGCGAGATCCCGATCGACCTCGTTGAGGAAGCGCTCGGCATGACGCCGGGCCGCGACCACCTCTTCGAGGTCTTCATCCAGATCCACGCCAAGAACAAGCTGAACGGCGAGCTGGCACTGCCCGATGGCCGCGGCATCGCCTTCCGGCAGGTCGACCCCGAGCGGCATGAATCGATGCTCGGCCTGCATTTCGAGGTGATGGAGGAGACCGATCTCACCGGGGAACGTTCGATCCGCGTGCTGATGAGCTATCGCTCCGAGCATTACGGCCCGCAGGAGGTCGAGCGGATCACGGCGACGACCAGCGCGCTCTTCGCGCTGATGGGCCGGGCTGGCGGGGCGCAGATCGAATTGGGCGAGCTGGAGGCTCATCTGCCGAAGGGGTAACGCTTAAGGCGAGCTGCCCTCTGTGTCATGGTCGGGCTGCTGTCCCGACCATCCACGCCTTCCTTGATCGAAGGCTGTGTTCAAGACGTCGATGCTCGCCACAAGGGCGAGCATGACGAAACTGTTCCACTCACGCCAGGCCGAGCGCATCCTCTCGCTGCCCTGCCAGAAGCTCCGCAACCGGACGAGCCAGCGCCTCCGTTGCGAGCGCCCGCGCGAGAAAGGCGGGCAACTCCTCGCCGTGCCGCGCGAACGGCTCCCGGGCGAACATCGCCGGGTCGGCCGACATCGCGAATGACAGTTCGCTGCCATCATCCTCGCCGCGGAAGGTCAGGTCGATGCCCTCGCCCTGGCCACTGCCCAGGATCTCCCGCGTTACCTTGCAGCCATGGAAGGCCGGCGCGCTGAACGGCAGCACGTTGATCAGCGGCGAGAAGAAGTAGCGGCTGCCTTCGGGCATGCCGTTGTCCATGGCGATCTGCTCGATCCGGTAGCGGCCATGCCGGCGTTGTGTCCTGAGCGTGACGGCATTCGCTCGCAAGGTCTCTTCGAGACTTTCATCCGGCTCGAACGACAAATGGAAGGGCAGGATGTTGACGACCATGGCGGGCATATGGGCGGCGACGCTGCCCCAGCGGCTCATGAACGGCAGCCAGAAGGGCAGGACCTCGCGGTCCTCGATCTGCTGCCGCGGCAGGCTGCACGAGAGGTAAAGCCCGGAGAGCAGCACCAACAGGTCGGGCCAGCCGATATCCAATTGTAGAGCGAGGCGGCGCAGGCCTTCGCTGACGCCCGCCGACAGCACGCCATAGGCCTCGTGCGGCAATTCCGAGGCATCCTTGTCGCCCCGGTGCAACACCGGCAGCGCGCCATGCGCCGCGAACTGATCCCGCCAATAGGCACGGTCGCCATCGTGCCGGCGGCTGGCGCGGTAGGCTTCCTCCTCCGCGATGAAGCTGGCGAAGGTGTGGAAGGCGGGGCCGGCCTCGCCGCCCGTCAGGCGCTGCGAATAGAGCTGGCCGCAGCGCTGCTCGATCAGCGCGAAGCCGTAACCGTCGAGGATGATGTGGTGGGCGCGGATGTACCAGAGATAGCGGTGCTCGCCGACACGCAGGAGCCAGAACGCCGAAAGGCCTCCACCGCGCAGATCGAGCGGCGCCGCGACATCCGCTTCCATCCGCGCTCGCGCTTCCTCGGAGGGGTCTGCAAAGCCCCTCAAATCGAATTGCCGCAGAGACGGGCGCAGCTGCGGATCGCAGCTCTGGAGCGGCGTCTCGCGGCCTGGCTCGACGTGGAAACGCACGCATAGCACGTCGGATTCTGCGATCGTCTGGGTGATGGCTGCGACCAATGCCTGTTCGTCCGTCACGCCGTCGATGTCGAGGCAATGCGCCACGGTCGCGATCGGCTCGCCCGGATGGAAGGTGAACTCCTCCCAGAAATCGAGCTGCGGCAGGGTGAGCGGCATGAGAGTGCGGCTCGGGTCGGCCTGCGACATGAAATATCTCCCGTTCGGAATGCGAGGATGGCGGTGCGTCAGCGGCCGGGGGCATCGAGGAGACGCTCGACTTGCCCGGCATTGCGGCAGCGCAGCAGCTGATGCGACGTCAGCGCGACGTCGAACTCCTCCCCGATGCGGGTAGCCAACGTCTTGAGATGGGACGGCAGCAGGCCGATGCGGATGAAATCGGTGGCGTCGTCGATCTCCGGGGAGGCAGCCCGGTTCAGCACGCTGAGATAGAGATCAAGGATTTTACGTATGCGCGGGTTGACTGGCTGCGTGGCAGGAGGGCTGGCCCACTCGCGGCGCTCGGGTGCCGCCGCCAGGAGCTTACGTGCCTTGCGGCGATCGGGTTTGCCATTGGCCGAGAGCGGCAGCGTGTCGATCTCGAGGAAGCGGGTCGGTACGTGCGAATCCGGTAGCGAGCGCCGGGCGTGGGCGCGCAATTCGGCGGCGCTCGGCTTACCCGCTTGCGCCGGCACGTAGACGACCCCGATCTCGGCCTCGCCGCGCTGCTCGGCGCCGCAATCGACCACCAGCAGCTGGCGCATACCGGTATGGGCGCCGAGCTCCGCCTCGATGTCCGGCAAGGAGACGCGCACGCCGCGGACCTTGACGTAACCGTCGACCCGGCTGGCAAAGAGGATGTTGCCGTCATGGCGATAGCGGCCGCGATCGCCGGTGCGGAAGGCGCGCACCGGCACGCCGGTCTCGCCCGCGACGGTGATGAAATCGCTCTGGCCGAGCACGCCGTCCTGGAGATAGCCGAGCGCGACGTTGACCCCGGCGGTGTGGATGCGCCCGACGACACCGGGCGGGCAATGCTCGCCGCGCTCGTTCAGGATGAAATAGCGGCTAGCGGGCAGCGGCCTGCCATAGGGGACTTGCCCGGAATCCTCCGGCCCGATCTCGTGCCAGATGCTCCAGATCGTCGTCTCGGTCGGCCCGCCGAGCGAGATCAAGCGCAGTGTCGGATCGAGACGGCGCAGTTCGACGATCACTGCCGGCTTGATGTAGTCGCCACCCTGGGCGATCAGGCGGAGCGAGCGGAGTTCGTCGCCGCGCCTGCAGGAAAGCAGCATCTCCAGGATCGCCGGCACGGAGCACCAGAGCGTGACCTTGTGCTCGGCGACAAGCCGGTTCCAGGCGATCGCATCCTTCTCTTCTGGTGGCGCCGGCTGCACCAGGGTCGCGCCCGCCGTCAGGCAGCCGAAGACGTCGAAGATCGACATGTCGTGATGCAGCGGCGTCACCGAGATGAAGACGTCGCGCGCCGTCGCCTGCCAGTTCTCCAGTGTGCGGCCGATGACGTTCGAGGTCGCCCGGTTCGAGAGCACGACGCATTTCGGCCGGCCGGTGGTGCCGGAGGTATAGAGGTAATAGGCGGGCTCATCGCTGGCCGAGAGTGCGTCGTGCGCCGGCAAGAGCGTCAGCGGGTCGGCCGGCGGCTCGCCCGCCAGCAGGGTTTCGGGCGTTGCCGCCGCGTGCCCGTCGACCGCGCCGGTCGCTACGACGAGGGCGGGCCGACAATTGGCGAGGAGGTAGTCCAGCCGTTCCGGCGGCGAAGCGGCGTCGATCGGCACCCAGATCGCACCTGATAGCGCGCAGGCGAGCATGATCGCGGTGTGCTCGGGACCACGGGGCAGGCAGATCGCCACGACATCGCCCCTGCCGACCGCGCGTTGCCGCAGCACCGCCAGCGCCTTGCCGACATCGGCGCCGAGCTCGGCATAGGAGATCCGGCGGGCGCCAGAGATCAGGGCGGTCCCGGCGCGATCGCCGGCGAAGAGGTTGTCGGCGATGCGGCTCAGGAAACGACTGCAAGCGAAGTCCTCCTCCGAGCCGTTGAGCCGGTAATGCCGGAGGTCGAGCATCTCGCCGCGCGCGATCTCGAAGGCGCCGCGGTCGCAGGTCGCGGCGATCTGCCGGTCGAGCGCCGCGAGGATGTCGCGCACGATCCGGCGGTCGATCGCCTCGCGGGCATGGTCGATGTCGATGACGAGATTGCCCTCGGGATCATCCGAAAAGCGGACATCAATGGCGACTTGCGGCGTCTGGGTCAGCCCATCATGGCGGCGAACCCCTGAATCCTTAGCCAGCTTTGGCCAGGACAGTCCGTTGGTGACGACGACCGGTAGGGCCGGCCCACCGGGATGGGCGTTCATCAGCAGCCGGCTGATCTGGACGCCGGATTGGGAGAGATGCTCCAGCCCCTCCAGCACATCGCCTTGCAAGGATCGGGCGCGCTCGCGGAAGTTTGCTTGCCGCGCGTCCCAGTTGACCGCGATGAAGCTCGAGCGGTTGGCGAGCTCCCCCGAGGCAGCCGGAGCGACGGGGATGCCGACACAGAGGGCGCCTTCGCTCAGCCAATGCGACAGGACTTCGAGGATGACGGCGGTCACCGCCGTGTTGCGGAATAGGCGCTCCCTGGCGGCGAGGCGGCATAGCGTCGTGAAACGCTCGCGCGCGATCGTCAGGCTCGCGCGCTCGTAGCGCGAGGCAGCGATGCTTTCGAGCGGCTTCGTCCAGGGCAGTTGCGGCGGCCCATCGACCGGTTGGAGCTTTCGGGCCCAGTAGGCGGCATCCTCGTGCCGCTTCGCCTCGTCGGCTGGCAGCGGCAGTGCGGCGGTGGCAAGGGCCGGTGCTTCGCCGCCGAGCAATTCGACCAGAAGGGATGCGATCGCGCGGCCGTCGAGGATCAAGGCGTCGAAGCGGACGAACAGGATGCAGGCCGCCTGCTCGGTTTCGCCGGATTCCGGCTCGGGCAGGCGAAATGCCGTCACGTTCCAGGGCGAGCGCGCAAGATCGAACAGGCGGTGGGCGTAGTCCTCGCGCAAGCCGTCGATCCAGCGGAGCGCCTCGGCGTGCGTCAGACCGCGCAGGTCGATCTCGTCGTAGTTGACGGTCGCCTCGGCCGCGACCCGCGACACCCGGCGCTCGGGGTCGATATGCGTGCGCAGGCCAGCATGGCGCTCGGCCAGAGCGAGGAGGCGCTGCGGCAGTGCCTCGACATCGATCGCGCCGCGATATTCGCGGAATTCCTGCATGGCGACGCCGCCCAGCGGCAGGTGCCGCTCGCGGCCGAGCAGATAGGCCTGCTGCAGGTCCGTCAGCGGCAGTTCGTCCCGGCCGAAGGCGCCGCCCTGCGCGGCATCGGAAAAATCATCCCTCATGGGTCGTCTCCAGGAAGATTCGTGCGATCTCGTCCGAGGCGCCACCAGATCGGGCGCGGATCAGGCGGGCGAGGCTGCGAGGCGTCACGGCCTCACCAAGGTCCGGACGTGGCGGCAGACCGGTGGGGCAATATCGGTCGAGGAAGCGGACGATTTCGGCTTGGGTTGCCTCGGTGAGCACGGTGTCGCCGTTCGCCGCCTCGCCCGGTACGAGGCGCCCGAGCAGGCCGACCAGCATGGTCTCGGTCGGGTTGGCGGCATCATTCCGACCTTCCCCAGCATTCGCTTGCGTCGGCGGCGCGTCGAGCGCGTCCGGCCGTGCCGCGACTTCACGCAGCAGCGCGATATAGGCGTCGAAGGTCGCGCGGATCCAATGCTCCGGCAGAGCGTCGAGACGGACGTCCCAGTTGACCAGGATGCCGCCGTCGCAGGCCGCGACCTGCGCATCGATCGCCACCTGCGGCCCCTGCGAGATCACCCAGTTCATCGGGCCGAACACGCGTCCGACGGTCTCGCTGAAGAGCTCGCCACCGGCGAGGCCGAGGCCGGCGGTGAACACCACCGGCGCGGTCTGCATGGAGCCGCGCTGACGCGACAGGTCGCGCATCACGCTGACGCCCGGATAGGCGTCATGGGCGATGAGCTCGACCATCTGTCGGCCGACATCACGGCACAGCTCCGCCAGCGTCGCTCCGGCTGCGAGATCGGCGCCGAGGATCAGCACGTTCGAAAACTCGCCGACGATGCGTTCGACATCGGGAACGGCCGATCTGCGCCAGAAGCTCGGCACATTGAGACGGAAGCGGGTCTGGCCGATGGCGCGGCCGAGCACGGCGGCAAAGAGACCGAGGGCCAGCACCGAAGGCGTGACGCGCAGATCGCGGGCGCGCCTTTCCAGAGCGCGGCGCTCTTCCGGCGACAGGCGAGCGGCCAGACGTTCGCTTTCCGCCACTGCCGTCTGGGCCTGGGGTGCCGCCGGCAGTTCTGGCGCCGGGGCCAGGTCTTTGAGGCGAGAGCGCCACCAGCCCCTGCCGTGCTCGCGCCATTTCGCCATCTCGGCATCGGCCGCGACCTGGTCGAGCCAATCGAAGAAGCCGTGAGAAGCCGGTTCACTTGGCCGATCTGGACGGTCGTAGAGCGCGGCGAGGTCCTCCATGACGAGCCGGAAACTGTTCGGATCGATCGCGATCATGTCGGTGTCGACATGCAGCCGGCAGGCACCGCCCGGCAGCAGGCTAAGGCCGAACGCCGCCGCCTCGCCCCGGGCGAGATCGAGCCGGCGATGTGTCCAGGCTCGGCGCTTGGTGAGGAGGCGCTCCTCCAGCACTTGCGCCGCAAGACCACGCATGTCCTCGACATCGAGCGGTAGGGCGGCAGGAGCGGAATCGAGATGCTGGCAGCCATCGGCGTCGACCCGCAGCTGCAGCATCGGATGAAGCCGGCAGAGCTTGCAAACCGCTTCGCGCAGCCGTTCGGGGTCAAGATCGCGACCATCGAACTCGCCATAAAGATGTGCCGCCACCCCGCCCAGGGGCGCTTGGGAATTGTGGCCAACCCAATAGGCCGCCTGCATAAGCGTCAACGCTCGTGAGGTCATGATATCAAATTCGAGTATTTACAAAGAGAAACTACAAGTCGATTTCGGTTGACATTGCTTCTTACGAAAGCAAGAAGCTGTCAATGCTCGATATCAGCATCACCCAGAAGCCTCTTTAGAACCAGAGTAACTTCAATGCTGGAAAATTTAGCCTTGCAACAGAATATAAATTTCAAGTTTGGTGCTTTGTTTTCATCAAATGGGCGAGAATTGCTCTCGTCTGGAATCCATGAATGGATCTCCGTTCCGGCTCGGGGCGGGCAGGATCGCGGACACGGTCTGCACGCGGCGGTTGAGGCAGCTTTTGGCCGGGCGCGCCGGGCGGGGCAGGACAATCCGATCCTGATCGGCGCCATCCCCTTCGACGTGCGGGAAGCCTCCTGCCTTTATGTCCCGGCCGCCTATGAATGGCGCGAGCAGGCTGCTCCGGAGGCAGTGCGCGAGCATTCGGCCGCGCCCGATCTGCTCGATCAGCGCAGCCTTCCGGACGAGGACGGCTTCAAGAAGGCGGTCGAGCACGCCATCGTCAATTTCCGCCATAGCGATGTCCGCAAGGCGGTGCTGTCAGTGGTCCGCGAATTGCGCTTTGCCGACGCGATGGACGTCGGCCGGCTCCTGGCCAGCCTGCGCGCCCAGAACAGCCAGGGCTATCTCTTTAGGATCCCCCTGCCCGACGAGGGCGAGCTGGTCGGGGTCAGCCCGGAATTGCTCGTTCGCAAGCAGGGGGACCGGATCGTCTCGAATCCGCTCGCCGGCTCGGCGAAGCGCCAGCGCGATCCTGAGGTCGACAGGGCCGCTGCCGAAGGCCTGGAGCGCTCGGCGAAGGACCAGTACGAGCACCAGCTGGTGATCGAGAGCATCGAGGCGATCCTCGCGCCCCATTGCACGGAACTCGATGTTCCCAGCCGGCCCTCGCTGATGAGCACGGCGGCGATGTGGCATCTCTCGACGCGGATCGAGGGTGCGCTCAAAGACCCTGATATGACCGCGCTCCAGCTCGCCTGCATCATCCATCCGACGCCGGCAGTCTGCGGTTTTCCGACCGAAAGCGCCCACAAGCTGATCCGCTATGTCGAGCCGTTCGAGCGCGGCCTGTTCACCGGCCTGGTCGGCTGGTGCGATGCGCAGGGCAATGGCGAATGGGCAATCACGATCCGCTGCGGCATCGCCCGGCATGACACCCTGCGGCTCTTCGCCGGCGCCGGCATCGTCGAGGCCTCCAACCCGGCATCCGAATGGGACGAGGTGCAGGCCAAGCTCGGCACCATGCTCAGCGCCTGCGGCCTCGCCGCCTGACGCCAAAGGAGCGCAGCATGACCATCGAATTCCAGCGCTGGCCGGCGGAGCTCGCCGCGCGCTATCGCGCGCGCGGCTACTGGCTCGACCAGCCCTTGACCCACATCCTCGACACGCAGCGGCAAGAACGCCCCGACGCCATCGCGGTGATCTGCGGCGGCAGGCAGCTCAGCTATGCCGAGCTCGATCGCAGGGCATCCAACCTGGCGTCCCGGCTGAGCGAGGCCGGGCTTGAGCAGGGCGACACGGCCCTGGTTCAACTGCCGAACTGCGCCGAATTCTACATCGTGTTCTTCGCGCTGCTGAAGATCGGCGTCGCGCCGGTGAACGCGCTCTTCAGCCACCGCAAGCTGGAGATGACGTCCTACGCGCAGCAGATCGAACCGCGGCTCGTGATCGGCGCGCGGGCACATGAACTCTTCGCCGACGACAATTTCAGCGCGGAATTGCGGACGATCTCGCCGCGCCTGTCGCTCGTGCTCCTGCTCGGCGGCAGCCGCGCCTACAACGATCTCGAACGCTGGCTCGCCTCCGAGACCAGCGCTGCGCCGGTGGGTTCGCCATCGGCGGCGGACGAGGTCGCCTTCTTCCAGCTCTCCGGCGGCAGCACCGGCACGCCGAAGCTGATCCCGCGCACCCACAACGACTATTACTACAGCGTGCGGGTGAGCGCGGAGATCTGCGCGCTCGGACCGCAGACGCGCTTCCTCTGTGCGCTGCCGGCGGGGCACAATTTCCTGCTGTCATCGCCGGGTGCGCTCGGCGTTTTCCATGCCGGCGGCTGTGTCGTGCTGGCGGCGAGCCCCGAGCCGCTCGCCTGCTTCTCCCTGATCGAGAAGCACCGGGTCGATATGGTCCCACTGGTGCCGACGGCCGTGGCGCTCTGGCTCGAGGCGGCAGGCCGGCAAAAGCCGGCTATCGACTCGCTCAAGCTGATGCAGGTCGGCGGCGCCAGCTTCGCCGAGGCGCTGGCTCGGCGTGTACCGCAGGAGCTCGGCTGCTCGCTGCAGCAGGTCTTCGGCATGGCCGAGGGGCTGGTGAACTACACCCGTTTCGGTGACGACGATGAACTCGTCTTCACCACCCAGGGTCGGCCGATCAGCCCCGATGACGAGATCAAGATCGTCGACGAGGACGGCGACCCTGTCCCGGAGGGGATGAGCGGCGAGCTGGCGACGCGCGGCCCCTACACGTTCCGCGGCTATTACCGAAGCCCTGAGCACAGTGCGAAGGTCTTCGACGCGGACGGGTTCTACTACTCCGGCGATGTCGTGCAGAAGGTCCGTGGCGGCTATCTGCGCGTGGTCGGCCGGGTCAAGGACCAGATCAATCGCGGCGGCGAGAAGGTCGCCGCCGAGGAGATCGAGAATCTCCTGCTGCGCCATCCCGAGGTGACGCATGCGGCGCTCGTCGCCATGCAGGACATCCTGCTCGGCGAGAAGAGCTGCGCCTTCATCGTCGCCCGCGACGCCGGCCTGCGCGCGCCGACGCTGCGGCGGCACCTGATGGAGCTCGGCGTCGCCGAATACAAGCTCCCGGACCGCGTCCGCTTCATCGAGACGATGCCGCTCACCCCCGTCGGCAAGATCGACAAGAAGCGCCTGCGCGCCGAGCTGGCCTGACCACCTTCCATTTCGCGAGAGTTCACATGGCCATTCCGCAGATCACCGATTATCCGATGCCGGAGCCGAGCTCCTTTCCCGCCAATCGCACGCAATGGCGGCCCGATCCGAAGCGCGCCGTCCTGCTGATCCACGACATGCAGCGCTATTTCCTGCGCTTCTACGATGCGAAGGGAGAGCTGTTGCCGCAACTGATCGGCAATCTCGTGCGCCTGCACGACTGGGCCCGGGCCAATGGCGTGCCTGTCGTCTATACGGCCCAGCCGCATGAGCAGCCGGCCGGCGACCGCGCCTTGCTCAACGACATGTGGGGGCCGGGTCTCACCGTCGCCGCGCCGGACCTCCAGGAGGTCGTGGCCGAGCTGGCACCGGGGCCGGAGGACATCGTCCTGACCAAATGGCGCTACAGCGCCTTCAAGCGCTCGGACCTTCTGGAGCGCATGCGCGGCTGGGAGCGCGATCAGCTCGTGATCGGCGGCGTCTACGCCCATATCGGCTGCATGGTGACGGCGGTCGACGCCTTCATGAGCGACATCCAGCCCTTCCTCGTCGGGGATGCCGTCGCCGACTTCTCCGAGGCCGAGCACCGCATCGCACTGCGCTATGTCGCGACGCGCTGTGGCGCGCTTGTGGCGACCGACAGTTTGGCGATTGCGGAAGTCCGCCAGCCGGCAACCCGCGAATGGCTGCAGGCTCGCGTGCTCGCATTGATCGAGGACGAGACCGAGCTCGACCCGGAGGAGAACCTGATCTTCTACGGGCTCGATTCGGTCCAGGTCATGGTGCTGGCAGGTGAGCTGAAGGAGCGCGGCGTCACCGTCGGCTTCGACGATCTCGCCCGCGTGCCGACCCTGAATGCCTGGTGGTTGCTGATCGAGCAGCGCCGGCTGGCGGCCTGAAGAGCAGCTACGATGGACCAGCGCTTCAAGGGTCGGCGCGTGCTGGTCGCCGGCGCAGCCCGGGGAATCGGCCGGCGCGTTGCCGAACGTTTCCTCGAAGAGGGCGCCGAGGTGATCGGCCTGGACCGGCAAGCGGGAGACGGTGGAACGCCATTCCGGATACTCCCGGTCGATGTCGCCGATCCGGCGGCGATCAGGGCGGTGAGCGACGGCCTGAAGGCGAAATTCGATCGTCTCGACATCCTGGTCAACGCCGCCGGCGTCTTGCGACTCGGCGCGGCAGAGGCGCTGACGCCGGAGGATTGGCGCGCCTGCATCGACGTCAATGCCGGCGGTCCCTTCCATCTGCTGCAGCAATGGATTCCAGTCTTCAAGCGCCAGCGCCGAGGCGCGATCGTCAATGTCGCCTCCAATGCCGCGCATGTGCCGCGCACCGGCATGACCGCCTATTGCGCCTCCAAGGCGGCGCTGGCGGCGCTGAGCCATTGCGTCGCGCTGGAGCTCGCTCCCTATGGCGTGCGCTGTAACGTCGTCTCGCCGGGCTCGACCGACACGCCGATGCTGGCCGGCATGCTGAACGACCCCGAAGGCAAGGACAGGCTCGTCGCCGGCCTGCCGGAGCAGTTCAAGCTCGGCATCCCGCTCGGCAAGATCGCGACGCCCGACGACATCGCCGATGTCGTGCTCTATCTCGCCTCGGACCAGGCCGGCCATGTGACGCTCCAGGACATCGTCGTGGACGGCGGCGCGACGCTCGGTGCGTGAGGGCCTCCCGCAGCGGATCAGCCCCTGGGACGACGAGCCCGTCGACTATCGCTGTGTCGCGATGCGTTTCTCCTGGCAAACCGGCCCCGCGGACCTCGATGTCGTGCTGCCGGAGCGCATCGCGCGCGCCGCGCCGCGGCGCAGGGCGGAATGGCTGGCGGGGCGAAGCTGCGCGAGCGAGGCGCTGCGGCTCCTGACGGGGCAGAGCTCCTACCCGGGGATGGCTCCGGATCGCTCGCCGGTCTGGCCGGAGGGCATTCTGGGCTCGATCTCGCACAGCGGCGACGTCGCGATCGCCCTTGCCATGTCGGCGGGAGCGGGCCGTGGCGTCGGCATCGACATCGAGAAGATCCTGGGCCAGACCGAAGCCGGCGAGATCGCCCACGAGGCCATGACGCCTTGGGAGCGCCGCCGTTTCGGAGGTGAGGCCGACC
Source organism: Alloboseaceae bacterium BT-24-1 (assembly GCA_025846845.1). GTDB lineage: Bacteria > Pseudomonadota > Alphaproteobacteria > Rhizobiales > Beijerinckiaceae > Allobosea. The sequence continues at coordinate 35,874 of JAOYTL010000018.1, read as the reverse complement.
CCTTCCCGGTGACGCTGGCTTTCTCGGCCAAGGAGAGCCTGTTCAAGGCGCTTCACCCCTCGCTGCGCCGCCCGATGTCCTTTCACAGCGCCGAGTTGGTGGCTTGGGATGCGCTGGGCCGGGCGCGGCTGCGTCTTGTCGAAGAGCTGTCGCCGGAATTCCCCGCCGGCCACGAGATCGAGGTCCGCTTCTCGCGGCTTAGCGGCTTGCTGTTGACGCGCGTCCTCATCCTGGACTGACGCCGGCGTTGGGCCGGAGCCTTCGCCTACTTCGGTCCGTGACGGAATTCCAGGATGTGGAAGGGGGACGCGGTCGGCGTGACCGAAGCCGTGGCGAAGCCGTTTGCGGCCAGCAGCTGCGAGAACTCGCCCGCGCTGCGCTCGCGCCCGCCCATCAGCACCATCATCAACAGGTCCTGTGAGGTCTCGTTCGGCTTGGCGCGGGCGGGATCGACCATGATGTCGACGATGACGAAGCGCTCATGCCGCTTGGTCGCGGCGCTGGCGTTGCCCAGGATCCGGCCGGCGGCCGCGTCATCGAAGTCGTGCAGGATCCGGCTGAAGACATAGGTGTCTCCCCCGGACGGAATCTCCTCGAAGAACGAACCGTGCTTCAGTGCGGCGCGTCCGGCCTGCATCAGCTCGACGAAGCGCGGATTGAGTGCCTCGGTGGCGCGCGGCAGCTCAAACAACACGCCGGTCGTGCCCGGATTGCGGCTCAACATCTCGGCCAGGAGCGAGCCGTCGCCGCCGCCGATATCGACGATCGTCTCGCCGGCCGCGAACTGGATGTGGCGCACCGCGATGCCGATCAGCGCCATCGCGATCGCCCGCATCTGGATGTCGAAGCGCTGCTGGGCCGCCTCGTCCTGGCCGAGCCAGCTGAAGAAGGGGCTGCCATGGGCGAGCTCGAAAGCGGGCGTGCCGACCTTGATCTGCTCGCCGAGTTGCTCCCAGGCGCGCCCGTGCAGCGGGTCGAGCTCGAATCGCACCCAGGGTACCAGTGAATGAGGATGGCCCGGGACCAGGGCGCGCGTCGCCGGCAGGGCGAGATAGCGTCCCGTATCGTCGCGGCCGATCACCTCTTCATTGACGAGATGGTCGAGCAGGCGCGCCAGCAGATCGGCCTTGCCACCGATGCGTTCGGCGAGATTGGCGGCGGTTTGCGGTGCCTCCTGCAGCAGGGCCGGAATGCCGAGCTCGACCGCCGTGCGGATGCAATGGGAGGTGCGGTAGGCGGCGATCTGCTGCAGCAGTCGCAAGGGCGGGCCCGGCGGCGGAGCGGCGGGCGACGTCTCGCTCATGAGAAGGTCCTTCAATGGCGAAGCGGGATGGACGAGGCAGGGTGGTGTGCGACCCGCACCACTCTGCCTGCGATGTCAGACGCTCGGTCGCGCCGTCGCTCAGAACGTACCCTTGAGGCCGGCGCCGAACATGCGCGGCTCGGTCATGCTGGCCTCGGTGCCACCGATGCCGCGATTCTGCTGCATGTAGGTCGGCGCGCGCTCGTCGAAGATGTTCTTCACGTAGCCATAGACCTGCAGATTGTCGGTGACCTGGTAGCTCGCGCGCAGGTCGGCGATCGTATAGGGCTTGATCAAGTACAGGCGCGTATTGGCGACGTCGGAATAATAGCCGTCGGTGTGCCGGAGCTGGGCGGTGAGATTGAACTTGCTGGTGACGTCCCAGCTCACGCCGAAGCTGAGCATGTAGCCCGGCGACTTGGCGAACTCGTTGCCCTTGTAGCCGGTGTTCGCGGTGATCTTGTCGATCTCGGTGCGCAGCAGGCCGGCGCCGGCCTTGAGCGTCAGGTTGTCGAGCAGGCGATAATCGGCGCTGACCTCGAGCCCGTAGGCATGGGCCTTCTCGGCATTGATGGCATAGGACTGCACCACGCCCGTGGTGAGCACGACCGGGATGAAGTACTGGGCGTTCTGGAAGTCGGTGTAGAACAGGTTGCCGCTGACGTTCAGCCGGTTGTTGAGCAGGCTGGCGCGGGTGAACAGCTCATAGTTCCAGAGAGTCTCTTCCTTGAACGGCTGCCACTGGCCCGCCGTCAGATTGAGTGAGACGCCGCCGGGATTATAGCCGCGATTGACCATGGCGCCGACGGTCCAGTCCGGCGTCACCGCATAGGCGATCGAGGCCTTCGGCAGCACGGCCTGGAAGGTCTTGTCGAAATCGACGCCCCGCGCTGCGAAGACCGTCCTGCCCTCTCGCTCGATCTGGTCCTGCTGGAAGCGCAGCGAGCCGGTGAAGGTCCAGCGGTCCGTCAGGCGATAGCTCATCTCGCCGAAGACGCCGAGATTGCGCTTGGTGTCGTCGAAGGTCGATTGGCCGGTGAGGTAGAGGATCTCGTCCGTCTTGGTGTGGGCATAATAGATGCCGGCGACGCCGCTGAGAACGTCGCTTTGGTCGCCATAGGTCAGCCGCAGCTCGTTCGAGATGTTCGTCTGGTTGATGTAGGCGTCGCCATTGCCAAGCAGGCCCGTCTTCCGGCTCACCGAGAGGTCGGTGTACTGGGTCTGATTATACAGCTTGAAGCGATTGCCGAAGTCGTAGCTGAGGTCGAGGATGCCGGTACTGCTGTTCTGCTTGAAGCTCGGCATCGTCGTGGTGATGTGCTTCAGCCGGTCGAACGGCGCCGACGCCGCCTCCTGGCTCGGCCGGTTACTCTCATTGCGCGAATAAGTCAGCTTGGCTTCAAAGCCCGGCAGCTCGGTCGGGCGCCAGAGCAGCTTGGCGCGCAGGTTCAGATTCCGGAAGTCCTGGTCGGCATAGCGCCTCTGGAAGTTCGGGCTGATGTAATCGATGAAGGTGTCGCGCCCGGAATAGTCGAGGGTGATGCGCCCGGCGAGCTGGTCCTTGATGATCGGCCCGGACAGCATCAGCGCCGCGCGCCGTGTCGAATAGCTGCCGAACTCCGTCAGGAAGCCGGCTTCCGGCGTGAAGCTCGGGTCCTTCGTGTTGACGATGATCGCGCCGGCGATGGCGTTGGCGCCTTGCGAGGTCGTCTGCGGCCCGCGGAAGACCTCGATGCTCTTGACGTCCCAGGGCGAGGTCGCGCCGAAATAGAACTCGTTGTAGCTGAGGTAATGGCCGTCGACGTTGATCGTGGCGCGCGGCACCGTGCCGCCCCAGAACGAATTCTGGCCGGTGAGAGGGCCTTGCGTGTCCTGGCCGCGGATGATCGGCGCGCTGACCGTATCGGTGTAGGTCACGTTGGGGGTGCCGACGAGAATTTCGGAGACGGTCGCGTTTCCGGTGTTCTCGCGGGCGATGTCCTTGTCGGTCTTGACCGAGACCGACGAGGCCGTGCCCTTGAGGTCGCGCTCGACCTTCTCGCCCGTGACCGTGATCGTGTCGAGCTCGATCGCCGCTCCCGTAGCTGGCGCCTGGTTGCTCTGCGCGAGGGCCGGTGCGGTCGCCGCGATCGCCATGAGCGAGACGAGGCTGACGCTGCGCAGCAGGACAAGCTTGGACGACATGATGTTCCCCACAACCCGATCGAGTCTCGCTGGCTGGGGACAGGGCCGTGGCTCGCGAGGTCATACTGAATGATCCTACAGTGCGGGACGCATTCCGCATGTCAACATGAGTCGGGACTGCACTGCCGTATTGCCTCAAATTGTGCTTTTCCGGTCGCAGTTATTGCGTCTGGCCTGGCGGAACGTTTGGAAACGCTCGAATGAGAGCGGTGCTTGTCCCCATGAGGCTCCGGGTGTCACAAAGCGCGGACCGGCACCTGCCGCGCTCTCCTGCCGCGATTCGCATCATGACCAGCCTCGGCCCCACCAAACGTTCGGCGACGATCCAGTCGGTCTCGATCGCCGCCCGCTTCCTCGACATCCTCGCCAAGGCGGATGGCCCTCTGGTGCTGGGCGAGATCGCCCGGAGGGCGCGCACCGGCTCCTCCACCGCCCATCGCTACATGCAGAGCCTGGTGCGGGAGGGGCTGGCGGCGCAGGACGACGTCACCGGCCATTACGATCTCGGCCCCATGGCTTTGAGCATCGGGATCCGGGCGCTGCGGCGTATCGATGCCGTCGAGGTCGCGGCGCGCGCGATGAAGGGACTTGCTTCGCGTATTGCCGCCAGCTGCGGCGTCGCGATCTGGACCGAGCGCGGCCCGACCATCGTGCGCTGGTACCGCAACACCGACTTCGCGCTCAGCACGGTGACGCTGGGCGACGTCCTGCCGCTCGACAACACCGCCTGCGGCTTCGTCTTCCAGGCGCATCTGCCGAAGGAGGCGATCGCGGCCGCGCGCAAGCTGCAGCCGGCCTCCTTTCGCGGCAGCCGCCCGCCGGCCGAGATGCTTGGCATGGTCAAGCGCGACGGGGGCGCGGAGCTGAACGAGCACCTGTTCTCGCTGCTGACCGGCAAGGCCGCACCGGTCTTCAATGCGCTGGGTGAGATCGCCTGCGTCGCCACCACCGTCTCCTTCGTCAAGACGGCCGAGGCGGAAGGGCATCGCGAGGCGCTGTTCGCAGCGGCGCGGTCGGCGACGCGGGAATCGGGCGGCGGCTGAGCGCGCTATCGCTCGTCGCCGAGGCGCAGATGCGCGCGCAGTGTCGCGCCCTCATAGTCACTGCGGAACAGGCCGCGCTGCGCCAGTGCCGGAACGAGTTCCTCCAGGAACAGCTGCAACGATCGCAGGGAGCCGCCGGGGATCGCGATGAAGCCATCCAGCGCCCCGGCTTCATGCCAGTCGACGATCTCGGCGAGGACGTCATCCACCGTTCCAACCGAAACCCAATGCGCCGAGCCGACAACTTCAGGCCGCGCCAGAACTTCCGCTACGGTCGGCCGGTTCGCTTCGATGAAGCGCCGCAGCAGGTCGGCATGGGTGCGGCTGCGCACCGGTGTATCGGGAGGCGGCAGCATCTCCGCTGTCACCCGCGCTTCCGGAGGCAGGTCGCCGAGATCGAGCCCGAGGACTGACTTCACCGACTTGCGACGTTGCTCCGGCGTGAGATGGGCATGAGCCCGCGCGTGCAGATCCCAGGCTTCCTCGCGCGTCCCGGTGAGGAAGAAATAGAGGCCGGGCAGGACCCGCACCGAGTCGGCGCCGCGGCCATGGCCTTCCGCACGACAGCGTAGATCATTGCGCAACTCGATGCCGGCCTCGCGATCGGGTGTGGCGGCGAAGGTGGCGTCGGCGATCGAGGCGGAAAAGTCGCGGCCGATATCGGAGGCGCCGGCCTGGAACAGCGGGGGCGGCCCGGCTGCGTGGCCGGGCACGTTGAGCGGCCCTGCCACGCTGAAGAATTCGCCGTGGTGGTCGATTGCGGCGCTCGGCGCCGCGCCCGTCAGCGCCGCGTGCGGATAGCTCTGCCAGAGCCGGCGCATGACCTGCGTGAACTCGGCCGCCTTGCGGTAGCGGGTCTCCGGCGGCGGCATCGGCGCATCGCCGAAATTCTCCGCCCCCTCGATCGAGGTGACGATGTTGAGGCCGGCGCGCCCCTTGCTGATCCAGTGCAGCGACTGGATCTGACGGGCCACCACGAAGGGCGGGTTGAAACTGGTCGAGACGGTGGTGACGAGCCCGATATTCTGCGTCGCGCGCGCGAGCGCTGTCATGAGAAGCGTCGGGTCGAGGCCGACATGACCACCGCCGATCCCCGGATACATGCGGAGATAGTCGGGCTTGAAGACGAAATCGAGCTTTGCCCGCTCCGCCATACGGGTCAGCGCGAGATTGAACTCCACGGGATCGCCGCCCGGTCGGGAGTCCGGATCATCAGCCGCTTTGCCTTTCAGCCAGGTCGGCGTGAGGCTGAGCCCGATGTGAAGCTGCCGGGTCATGACTGCCTCGCAGCCGCCGCGGAGCGCGCGGCTCGGGCTTGGCCTTTGGGCACGATCAGCGGGGTTCCCGACACCGGATCGGCAATGACGATGCAGGGCAGGCCAAAAACCTGCTCGACCAGCTCCGCGGTGATGATTGCGCCCGGAGCGCCTTCGGCGATGATCGCGCCGTCCTTCATCGCGACGAGATGCGAGGCATAGCGGCAGGCCTGGTTGAGATCGTGCAGCACCGCGACGATCGTGCGGCCCTGCGCGTTGAGCTCGGCGAGCAGGTCGAGCAGCTCGATCTGGTGGGCGATGTCGAGAAAGGTCGTCGGCTCGTCGAGCAGCAGGATCGGCGTCTCCTGCGCCAGCACCATCGCGATCCAGACCCGTTGGCGCTGGCCGCCGGAGAGTTCGTCGACCAGGCGCGTCGCCAGCCCGTCGACGCGTGTCGCTTCCATCGCCGCTGCGACGGCCCGCTCGTCGGCCTTCGACCATTGCCGCAGGAAGGATTGATGCGGATAGCGGCCGCGGGCGACGAGATCGGTGACAGTGATGCCGTCCGGGGCGATCGCGCTCTGCGGCAGCAGGCCGAGGCGCCGCGCGACCTCCTTGGCCAGGCGCTCGCCGATACCCCGGCCGTCGAGGACGACCCGCCCGGAGGATGGGGCGAGCAGGCGCGACAGCGCGCGCAGCAAGGTCGACTTGCCGCAGGCATTGGGGCCGACGATCACGCTGAACGAGCCGTCGGCGATCGCGACCGAGAGATCGGTCGCGATCGTGCGCGCGTCATAGCGAAGCGTCACCGCGTCGGCATGCAGACGAGGCGCGCCGGTCAACGAAGTACTTTTCAATTCTTCCAAGTTACAGTTGACGCTGTCGGACTTGCGATCTTCGGCGCCATCCTTTCCATCTCTTTTGTGGTAAAAGCGCTCGCGTCCAGCGCTTCTACGGTCGATAACTGACTCTCTCCCGCAGGTCCATATTGCATTGCGGGACCCGATCCGTCATGAGGAATGGAATGCGCACGTGCTGACGCGCCGTGCGGTGGTTGGGACGCCGCTTCCCGCCGGCCGCGCGCAAGTCCTCTTCGTCCTGCAAGACGCCACCGGCCAGACGTATCGACGATGCCCTTCATCAAGCTCTTCATCGCCATCATCACCCTCGCGGCTGCCCTGAGCGGAAACGGTCAGCCCGCCCGCAGCCAGGATGCCGGCTGGCCCCGCACGATCCGGCATGCGACCGGAGAGCTGACGCTGGCTGCAAAGCCGCGGCGCATCGTCTCGACTACGCCGAGCGTGACCGGCATCCTTCTGGCGATCGAGGCGCCCTTGATCGCGAGCACGGCGACGACGCCGAGCGCCCTCACAGACGGCAAGGGCTTTTTCTCGCAATGGGCGGGGGATGCCGACCGGCGCGGCGTCAAGGTGCTCTACCCCAATCTGAAATTCGACATCGAGGCTGTGCTCGGCTGGAAGCCTGATCTCGTGATCGCCTCGACGACTGGTGCCGACAGCATCCTCCAGCATCGGGCCGAGCTCGAGGCGCTCGGCATCCCGACGCTCGTGGTCGACTATTCGAGCCGCAGCTGGCAGGAGCTCGCGACCGAGCTCGGCAGGGCCGCGGGCCTGGAGCGGGAGGCGGCCGCCGCGATCGAGCGCTTCGACGCCGACCTCGCCGCCGCGGCAAATGCGATTGCTGGCAAAGGCCAGAGGGCTAGCATCGTCGGCTACAATATCGCCGGCAGCTATTCGGTGGCGCGTACCGCAAGCCCCGTCGCCAAGCTCGTCTCGGGGCTGGGTTTCGAGATCGTCGGCCTGCCGCCGGAGTTGAAGCCGAACTCGGCGCGGCCCTCGGATTTCGAATTCTTCTCGCGCGAGAACCTCTCAGCCGCGATCACGACGGATACCGTCTTTCTCCTGCGCGCCACGCAGAAGGACGTTGAGGCCTTCCTGGTCGAGCCGGTGCTGGCCAATCATCCCGCGGTCACCGGCAAGCGGGTCTATCCGCTCGGGCTGACCTCCTTCCGTATCGACCCCTATTCCGGGCGCCAGATCCTCGAGCAGCTGCACGAGAGCTTCGCCAGGCCATGAGACAGCGCAGGCGCCGGTGGTGGCTCGCCATCGGCATCATCGCGCTCGCTGTGCTGGCGCTCATCAGCCTGGCGGTCGGCTCACGACCGATTCCGCCGGCCGTCATGGTCGATGCGCTCCGGGCCTATGATCCCCGCAACGATCTGCATCTGGTGATCTGGGAACTGCGCGTTCCGCGCCTGATCACAGCCGTCCTCGCCGGCGCGGCGCTGGGCCTGGCCGGGGCGATCATGCAGGCGGTCACGCGCAACGCTTTGGCCGAACCGGGCCTGCTCGGCATCAATGCCGGTGCGGCGGTCGCGGTGGTGCTCGGAGTGACCCTGTTCGGGCTGACGCGGCCCATGCACTATATCTGGCTCGCCGTGCTCGGAGCCGGGCTCGCCGGCACGGCCGTATTCCTGCTCGGCCGGGCGCATGAGACCGGAACCAATCCAGTGCGGCTCGTACTCGCAGGCGCGGGGCTCTCGATCGTGCTCATCGCGATCACCGGCATCGTCATCCTCAACGCGCCGCCGACCGCCTTCGACGATTTCCGGCACTGGGCCGCCGGTTCGGTGGAGGGGGCCAGCTTCGAAGCCGTCTTGGTGCTGGCCGTCATGGTCGCGGCGGGCTTCGTCGTCGCCGTGACGATCGTCGGTGGGCTCAACGCTCTGGCGCTGGGCCAGGAGCTCGGCCGGGCGCTCGGCGCCGCCCCGCGGACGATCTGGCTGTCGGCCTGTTTGGCCGTGATGCTGCTGGCCGGCGCCGCCACCGCTGCGGCCGGTCCGATCGGCTTCGTCGGGCTGATCGCACCGCATCTGGCGCGAGCCGTCGCCGGTCCGGACTATCGCTGGATCCTGCCTTGCTCGGCGCTCTTCGCGGCGATCCTGCTGCTCGGCGCCGACCTGGTCGGGCGCGTGGTCGCCGCCCCCTCGGAGGTTGCGGCCGGAATTGTCGTCGCTTTGATTGGCGGCCCCTTCTTCATCATGGCGGTGCGTCGCTTCCGGGTGAGCCGGCCATGAGCGCGGGCGTCGCACTGCTCAGGATCGGCTCCTTCTCATGGCTCTGGCGTCCGCGGACCGCGCTGGCCTGCGCCGCCCTCGCCGGCATCGGCCTCTTGCTCGCCATCGTCCTGCTCGGCACTGGCACGCTCGCGTTCACACCGGCGGAAGTCGTCGGGGCCCTGCTCGGCGGGGGCGATAACCCGATGGCCGAACGCGTGGTCCGGGGCTTGCGCCTGCCGCGCGTCGTCACCGCGGCTTGCGTCGGGGCGGCGCTCGGCATGGCCGGCGCGATCTTCCAGTCGATCTCGCGCAACGCACTGGGCTCGCCCGATATCATCGGCTTCACCACCGGCGCCGCAACCGGCGCGATCGTGCAGATCATCCTGTTCGGCGCCGGTCCCTTCGCCGTTTCGTTGGCCGCCGTGCTGTCGGGGATAGGAACGGCGGCACTCGTCTTCCTGCTGGCGCTGAAGGGGCGCGTCACCGGCGGTTATCGGCTGGTGCTCGTCGGCATCGGTGTCGGCGCGACCCTTGCGGGCGTCAATACGGTTCTGCTGGTGGCGAGCGATCTCGATCGATCGGTCTCCGCCCAGATCTGGCTGGCGGGTTCGCTCACTGCACGCAGTTGGTCACATGCCGTGCCGGCTGCGCTCAGCCTCGTGCTGATCGCGCCGATTGCGCTCCTGCACGCCCGGCGCCTCGCTCTGCTCGAAATGGGGGACGATGCCGCCAGCCAGCTCGGCGTCGCCGTCGAGCGCACCCGGCTCGCCACGGTGATGACGGCTGTCGGCCTGACCGCCATGGCCACCGCTGCGACAGGCCCGATCGCCTTCATCGCACTCGCCGGCCCACAGCTCGCTCGTCGCCTGTGTCGCTCGCCGGACGTGCCTCTGATTTCGGGCGCGGCGATGGGCGCCGTCCTGCTGCTTGCGGCGGATCTGATCAGCCAGCGCTTCCCATCCGGCTTCAACCTGCCGATCGGCCTGACGACCGGGCTCCTGGGTGGAATCTATCTCCTCTGGCGGCTCACCCGCGACGAGAAAGTATGAACGGGTAGCCGCGGTATTTCTGCAAGCGCTTCCTGTGTCGCGCAGCAGGTTCTTCTCCGCTGAGTGGGGCTGAGGCTCGACTTTGGAGCGGGTCGCACTTTTTCAACACAATCGGCAAAGAGCAGCCGCGTGATGTCTGAGACGCGCCAAAGTCGGATACTTGCAATGCCGTGGTCGCCTGTATCCGCGCCTCGCGGCCGGACCGGGTGAGCACAGCTTCGAGGTCCAAACCTAGACTACCGCCGCTCAGCCCACATGACCACTCATCATGTGGTCAGCCAGGCTGTAGCAGTGGCTCGCCTGATAGGCGTTCCGGCCCCGGTTCATGTGCGTCAGGTTGAACGTCCGGATGGCCCGCAACGCATCGCGCTCCGCGAGGAATTTGTCGATCGAGGAGAAGCCGCGGACCTTGATGCCGAAAATGTCCTCGCCGCGGGGGAAGACATAGCTGACGTCTTCCGGCGTCATCACGCAGCGCTCGAGGAAAGCCTCATCCACCTGGCCCTGGTCGAGCGAATGGTCCGTGGTGAAATCGGAAAGATGCACCAGAAAGAGCGCCCGGATGCCCTCGCCATCGGCATAGAGCGAGAAAAGCTCCATCCAGCTCGCGTTGACGCGAACGAGCGCCTTGCCCGGAGTCGAGGGCAGACAGGAAACCGACCAGTAATGCCGCTCGGTGCGGCGCGGGATCGGGACGCAGTCGCGGCCGTATCGCCGGAGAATCTCGACGACCTCTTGCGCCTGCGGCCGGCGCAGCAGCTTCCCAAACCGCGCGACGTATTTGAGGCGCAGTTCCAGCGACTCCGAGCGCTCGTCGGCGTCGTGCAGGGTCGTCTTGCCCTGCATCCAATCGCGCTGCTGCTGGAGATCCAGGAATCGGCGCAGACCGGTGGTGCTCGGGCGGCGAGTCGCGCTCACATCTGGCACAATGTCGGCTCGGTCAGTTCGGATGGCCTGTCGGCAATCGGTCAATAGAGCGTTCGAATACCACAATGCTCCGGCCCGTAGATAGTTCTCAGTTTCATCTACATCGCGCCGCTATCTTTGACAGCCATTGTTTTCAAAGGCGTGTGCTTTGGAAACCGCCTCTATGACCATCGGAATCCCGGCCTGGCACAGTTGGCACAGGGATAGCTGCATCGGCACGCGCCGCAAAAGCGGAGCCTCCCGACAGGCTCGGGTCAGATCCGTGGGGCGCCCTATGTGGCACCCTATCGAGCAAGAAGAGCGAACCTGTTCCTGATCGTCCTGACGAGACTGAGTGCCGCCATCTCCGACGATTTCGGATTTCCGGCGAGCGCCCTGTTCTCGATCACGACATCAAGGCGGCCGAAGGCACCGGACGCGCTCAGGCGATGGCAGTTTGCGGTGATGCCGGGATCGGCGACGAGCTCGATGCGGGTCCGGTCCAGTCCGATGCCGGCAAGCGCCGAGATCACCGCGACATTGGCGTTCTGAGGAAACCGAACCGCCGCCTCGCGTGCCGAACCGGTGAAGAAGGTGACTGGCCCACTCAGTTCGCTGAGTGCAACCAGCTCTTCCGCCGGCGTGCCACGCCAGGCGGCGGGCGGCTTGACGATTCTGTGGACGACCTCGTCGAGCGGCATCTCGGATGCCGCCGCGATGGCGTCGACCCCGGCGAGCGCGCCGGGGGGCAGAATGAGCTGGCTGCCGCTGGCCTCTGCCGTCGCCAGCAGGCGCTCGAGCAGCGCGGCGTCGGTCAGCGCGCTGGCCGATGCGATCGCGAAGGCGGGCGCGGAGCGAAGGGCGGTCTCGCCCCAGACCGCTACCGCCTCCCGTCCGGCAGCCTCCACCACGAGATCGAGATCGAGCCCGGCAAGCTGCACGGGGTCGGTCACGAGTGTCGCGTCGGCGGGGACATCGCCGGCCCGCGCGATCGAGCGGATTCCGATCGCGGCGATGGCGATATCGCGAGCATCCTGCGCGCCCGCCAGCAGCGCGGCGACACGTCGGCCGATCGCTCCCCAGCCGATCAAGGCAACCCGAATGGGCTTGCGCAGGCGGCTCGTCATCGACGTGCCGCCGTTTGCAGTGCCAGATCGAGCAGCGCGCCGCCGTTCAGCCCATCGAGCATGCTGAAATGGTGCCCTGGGCAGATCAGCGGCTCGGGCGCATGCCAGGCTGCGGCGAGCGTCGCCGACTGCCGCTTGAACGCTTCGCTCTCGCCTTCGCCGACGGCGAACGCCAAGCGGGGGCTAGCTGGGCGCGGACGTCCAAGCGGGCTGAGCCGCGCCGCTCGCTCGACATCATCAAGCCCGAGCAGGCGCCCGATCGGCAGGTGTCCGAGCGGCTTAAGGTCATAGAGCCCGGAGAGCAGCAGGGCGGAGGCAACCGGCGGGGCTGCAGGATCGCACAGCGCCATCGCCGCTAGGTGGCCGCCGGCCGAATGACCGCAGAGATGCAGCTGCGCGGGATCGAGCCCGAGCGCCTCGGCTTCCTGGATGAGAAAGCCCAGCGCGGCGACGGTCTGGGCGATGCTCGCTTCCAACGGCGTATCCGGAGCCAGCCCGTAATTCGGCTGGGCGACCGCGAAACCGGCGTCGAGCAGCCCCTGCGAGAACTGCGCGTGCTGAACCTTGTCCGAGGCCTGCCAGTAGCCGCCATGGATGAAGACAAAGATCGGCGCGCGCTTCACACCGGCCGGGCGATAGAGATCGAGCGTCTCGAAGCGGCCCGGGCCGTAGGCGAGGTCGAACCCGGCATGGCCGGCGCGGAAGGCCGCGCCGTCGCGGCTCCATTGCCGGAACAGCGCGGTCATATCGGCCTGCAGGCGCGGGCTGTACTGCCGGCCGAGCTCACGCAGCGAGTATCCCTCGACCTCGGTGTCGGGCAGCGGCTGCGGCGACGCAAAGCGGGCGCGGATCGTCAGGCCGGGCTCGGTTCCGGGCCGCAGCCGGATCGGCGGCCGGAAGCCGGCGAAGACCTCGCGATAGGCCAGCTCGACCGTGTGACGCGAGAGGTGGAAGGCGGCGGGATCGGCGCTCTCCCAGTCCATGCCGGTCAGATGATGCGGGCCGCAGCCCGCCGCGACCAGGCCGGCGAGGGTTTCGCTCAGCGTGTCGCGCAAGGCCTCGATGGGGTCGGCCACGGCGCTGCGCGCGACGATCTGCGTTTCAGACGCCGACATAGCGATGCACCATCTCCGCCTGGGCCGCGAGCTCGGCGCTGGAGCCGGACCAGACCGTGCGCCCCTTCTCGATGATGTAGTGGCGATCGGCGAGGCGCTTGAGCACGGCGATGTTCTTGTCGATCAGCAGGATCGACTGCCCCTGCGCCTTGAGCGCTTCGAGGCAGCGCCAGATCTCGGCGCGGATCACCGGCGCCAGCCCCTCGGTCGCCTCGTCGAGGATCAGGAGCTTCGGATTGGTCATCAGCGCCCGGCCGACCGCGAGCATCTGCTGCTCGCCGCCCGACAGCGTGCGGGCCGACTGGCCGGCGCGCTCCTGAAGGCGCGGGAACAGGCCGTAAACCCGCTCCAGCGTCCAGGGCGAAGCGCGCCCGAGCCGGTTCGCGGCGGTGGCGACGAGGTTCTCGCGCACGGTGAGCGTCGGGAAGACCTGCCGCCCCTCCGGCACGAGGCCGATGCCGCAGCGGGCGATCGCCTCCGGCGTATTGCCCTTGAGCGGACGGCCATCGAAGCTAATCTCGCCAGCCTTCGGTGACAGCAGCCCCATCAGCGAGCGCACCGTCGTGGTCTTGCCCATGCCGTTGCGGCCGAGCAGGGTCACGACCTCGCCCTCGCCGATCTCGAGGCCGACATCGAACAGCACCTGGCTCGCGCCATAGGCCGATTGCAGGTTGCGCACGCTCAGCATCAGGCGTCCCCCTCGCCGAGATAGGCGGTGCGGACGTCCGCGTTGTCGCGGATCTCCTGCGCCGTCCCCGTCGCGATGATCCGGCCATAGACCAGCACCGAGATCCGGTCGGCGAGCGCGAAGACGGCGTCCATGTCGTGCTCGACCAGCAGCATGGTAACGCGCCCCTTCAGCCCGGAAAGCATCGCGACCATCTGCTCGCTCTCGGCATGGCCGAGGCCCGCCATCGGCTCATCAAGCAGCAGCAGGCGCGGCTCGCAGGCGAGTGCAATGGCGAATTCGAGCTGCTTCTGCTCGCCATGAGAGAGGTCGGCGACCTTGACCTCGGCGCGATGGGCGAGGCCGGCAGCGGTCAGATGCTCGCGGGCGCGCTGGCGCAGGCCCTTGTCGCGGCGGGCATCGGCGAAGAAGCGGAAGCTGTGCCCCTGCCGCGCCTGCACCGCGAGCGCGACATTGTCGAGCATGCTGAAATCGGGCAGCAATTGGTTGATCTGGAAGGTGCGGGCAAGGCCGCGGCGCACGCGCTGCGGCGTCGCCAGCGTGTCGATCGGCTCGCCATCCAGCCTGATCTCGCCGGCATCATGGCTGAGCTCGCCGAAGAGCTGGGTCAGCAGCGTCGTCTTGCCGGCGCCGTTCGGGCCGATCAAAGCGTGGATTTCGCCTTCGACGACATCGAGATCGACGCTATCGGTGGCGATCAGGCCGCCGAAGCGCTTGCACAGCCCGCGAACCGAGAGGAGCGGCTGGCTCATCGTTCGCTCCTGCCGATGCCGAGCCGGTTGAACAACCCGTTGAGCCCGCCCTGCGTGAACAGGACAACGAGCAGCAGGATCGGGCCGAGAATGAGCTGCCAATGCTCGGTCCAGGAGGTCAGGACCGTCTCGAGGATGACGAGGGCGGCAGCGCCGAAGAGCGGGCCGAGCAAGGTGCCGACGCCGCCGAGGATGACCATGATCATCAGCTCGCCCGACTTGGTCCAGTGCAGCATGTCGGGACTGACGAAGCGCAGATAATTCGCCATCAGCGCGCCGGCGAGACCGGTGCCCATGCCGGAGATGACGAAGGCGGCGAGCTTGTAGCGATAGGGCGCGATGCCGATCGCCGCCATGCGCCGCTCGTTCTGGCGGATGCCGGCCAGCACCATGCCGAAGCGCGATCCGATGATGCGCCAGAGAGCCAGGAAAACCAGCGCCGCGACGGTGAGGCAGATGAAATAGAAGGTGATGTCGTCGCGGGTGTTGAGGCCGAAGAGCTCGTTGCGGCGGCGGATCGTCATGCCGTCATCGCCGCCATAGGCCTTGAGCGAGACGAACAGGAAGAACAGCATCTGCGCGAAGGCGAGCGTGATCATGATGAACTGCACGCCGCTGGTGCGAAGGCAGAGCGCGCCGATCGTCAAGGCGAGCAGCCCTCCAATCAGGATAGCGGCCGGCAGCGTGATCAGGAGCTGACTCGTGCCCGGGATCAGGCCGAGGAAGAGCCCGTCGTCGACGTAAGTCCGGTAGAGGATGCCGACGACATAGCCTCCGACCCCGAAGAAGGCGGCGTGTCCGAACGAGACCATGCCGCCGAAGCCGAGCGCCAGATTGAGGCTGGCGGCAGCGATCGCATAGATCAGCACGCGCGTCGCCAACGGCACCAGCGCGGGCTGGCCGAGCGCCTGGACGAGGAAGGGCAGTGCGATGAGGCCGACAGCCAATGCGAGCAGCATCAGAGCGCGGCCGGTGCTCGGCGCGGGGGAGCCGGTGTGGGTGATGGCGTCCTCAGACATTGGCGGGGAAGAGTCCCTTGGGCCGCACCAGCAGCACCACTGCCATCAGCATGTAGATGCCCATCGAGGCGAGGCCGGCGCCGAGCGCATCGGCTTCCGAGCCAGTCATGACCTGGCGCAGCAGGCCGGGCAGGAAGGCGCGCAGCACCGTGTCGACGAGGCCAACCAGCAGCGCCCCGAAGAAGGCGCCGCGGATCGAGCCGACGCCGCCAATGACGACAACGACGAACGTCATGATCAGGATCTGCTCGCCCATGCCGACCTGCACGGCCAGGATCGGCCCGGCCATCAGCCCGGCGAGACCGGCGAGCAGGGCCCCGAGCCCGAAGACGGCGGTGTAGAGCAGGCGGATGTCGACGCCGAGTGCCCGGACCATCTCGCGATGGGTCGCGCCGGCGCGGACCAGCATGCCGATGCGGGTACGGTTGATCAGCAGATAGAGCCCGAGCGCGACGAGAAGGCCCACGGCGATGATGATCAGCCGATAGATCGGATAGGTAAGGCCGGGCAGCAGCTCGACCGAGCCGTTGAGCGCCGGTGGCACCGAGACGAAGAGTGGCTGGCGCCCGAACAGGAGTGTAACGCTCTGGTTGAAGATCAGGATCAACGCGAAAGTCGCCAGCACCTGGTCGAGATGGTCACGCGCATAGAGCCGGCGCAGCACGAAGAGCTCCATCGCCATGCCGACCAAGGCAGCGGCCGCAAGGCCGGCCAGGATGGCGATGATGACCGAGCCGGTCTGCGCGGCGGCGAAGGCGGCGGCATAGGCGCCGACCATGTAGAGTGAGCCATGGGCGAGGTTGATCACACCCATGATGCCGAAGATCAGCGTCAGCCCGGCGGCGAGCAGGAACAGCATCACGCCGAACTGCAGGCCGTTGAGCAATTGTTCGAGAACGAGCGTCATTGCGGGTCACGTCCGGCTGGCGACGGGATGGGCAGGCAGCGGCCCATCCCGTCGATGCGGGAGCTTATCGGCGGTTCAGAGCTTGCAGTCCTTGGCATAGGCGTCGCTGTGATTGCTCAGCACCTTGCCCGAGGTCTTCAGCACCGGCGTGCCGTCCGCGCCCTTCTCGACCTTGAGCGCGTACCAGTCCTGGACCGGGTGCTGGTTGGGGCCGAACTTGAAGGCGCCGCGTACCGACTGGAAATCGGCCTTGGCGAGCGCCTTGCGCAGCGCCGGCACATCGGCCTTGCCGCCGGTCGCCTTCAGCGCCGAGGCAATGGCGAGCGCGGTGTCATAGCCCTGGCTGGCGTAATAGGTCGGCACACGGTTGTAGGCCTTGGTGAAGGCTTCGACGAAGGCCTTGTTCGAGGCGTTGTCGAAGTCGGTGTTCCAGTGCGCGGTCACACTGAGCCCGAGCGCGGCGTCGCCGACAGCCTTCAGCGTGGTCGCGTCGAGCGACGGCTCGGCCAGCACCATCGGGGTTTTGCCGAGCAGGCCGGCCTGCTGGTACTGGCGCAGGAAGGCGATGCCGAGCCCGCCCGGATGGAACTGGAAGACGACGTCGGGATTGGCCGAGCGGATCTGCGCCATTTCCGGCGCGAAATCGGTCTGGTCGAGGCGGGTATAGACCTCGCCGACGATCTCGCCCTTGAACAGGCGCTTGAAGCCGGCGAGCGCATCCTTGCCGGCCTGATAGTTCGGGGCAAGGATGAAGGCCTTCTTGTAGCCGAGATTGGTGGCGTGCTGGCCGGCGCTCTCGTGCAGGCTGTCGTTCTGCCAGGAGACGACGAAGTAGTTCTCGTTGCACTCCTTGCCGGCGAAGTTCGACGGCGCCGCATTGGGACTGACATAGAGTGCCCCGGCATCGACGATGTCAGGCACGGTCGCGCCGGCGACGTTCGAGAAGACGATGCCGGTCATGATCTTGATGCCGTCGGTCTTCAGCATCTTCTCGGCGATCTGCTTGCCCTGGCCGGGCTTCAGCGCATCGTCCTCGACCACGAGCTCGACCGGCGCGCCGCCGAGCTTGCCGCCATTCATGTCGATGGCGAGCTTGAACGCATCGCGAATGTCCTGGCCGAGATAGCCGCCCGGCCCCGACAGCGTCGTGACCATGCCGATCTTGACCGGCGCTTGCTGAGCCAGCGCCGGCAAGGCGACGGCGGCTGCCAGCATCAATCCCAAGCATACTGATTTACGGTTCTGCATGGTTCCCCTCCTCCGATCATTTGTGCGTCGGAATGTTCGAAATTATTTTAAGCTTAAAACAATCTTGGATCGCTGCGCAAGCGCGTCAAGGCGCCGGGTGGGCCGGCGCCTTCGCCATCGCTCAGAGCGCGACCCAACCCGCCGGCGGCTTCCTGCCGGGATGGAGGGCGCCGCACTGCTTGCAGGTGCGCGCCTTCTCGTCGGCGAAGAAGGCTTCGTAGAGCGGCGGCAGGTCTTTCACGAGATCCCCGACCTTGAGCTCGATGCGGTGCACCAGGCCATTGCACTCGAAGCAGTACCATTCGAAGCCGTCGACCTGGTCGGCATGGCGCGCCGGCTCGACCACGAGCCCGATCGAGCCTTCCTGCGGACGCTGCGGCGAATGGCGCACATGCGGCGGCAGCAGGAAGACGTCGCCCTCGCGGATCGTGACGTCGTAATGCTTTCCGTCGTCGACCAGCTTCAGCATCATGTCGCCCTTGAGCTGGTAGAAGAACTCCTCCACCGGGTCGTCATGATAGTCGGCGCGCTGGTTCGGGCCACCGACGACCATCACGGTCATCTGGCCGTCGGAGAACACCTTCTTGTTGCCGACCGGCGGCTTCAGCAGGTGCTCGTTCTCTGCGATCCACTTCTTGAAGTTGAAGGCCTTCAGCCGTCCTTCGGTCGCCATCGCTTCACCTCTCCCGTTTATGGAGTCCTACCCAACTTTCAGCCGGCCTTCGCCAACGGCCGCCCCGCCGCGAGCTTGAGCCCGCAGCTCTCGAAGGCAGCACGCGTCGCCGCCTTCTCGGTTTCCGTCAGCTCGAGCAGCGGCGCCCGCACGCGCCCGCCGACCTGGCCCAGCAGTTCCTGCCAGTATTTCTGATGCGCATGCGGCTTCTCGGCCGGCCGTGTCGCGCGCAATGCCTCGCGCACCGGGTTCAGGCTGTCGCGCACGGCCTGGGCCTTCTCGACCTCGCCGGCAAAGGCGAGATCGGTGTATTCGCGCATGCGCCGATCGGCCGCCGTCTGGATCAGATAGGGCGGCGAGGAGCAGAGATAGAGCTGCCAGCCGAGCTCGACGATGTTGTCGAGCCATTCCTCCTCCGAAGCCGTGCTGACCAGGATGCGGTCGCCGGCGAGCCGGGTCAGCTCGGCATACATGGCGCGCGGCACGCTGTACTTGATCGCGACGACGTTCTCGATGTCGGCGAGCCGGTTGCAGAGCTGCGGGCTCATAAGATAGCCCGAATCCGGATGGCTCCAGAGCGCGATGCCGATATCGACCTGTTCGGCGATGGTCCGGTAGTATTCGTAGAGCGTCTCGTCCTGCGCCTTGAAGAAGTGCAGCAGCGGCGCGTGCACGACGATATAGTCCGCGCCGACCTTCTGGGCGTGCCTGGCGAGGTCGATGACGACGTCCATGTTCTGGTCGGAGCAGGACATGATCGTCTGCCCACGGCCGGCCGTGGCCTCGACCGCGAGCTCGAAGCTGCGCTTGCGCTCCTCGACCGACATCGAGAAGAACTCGCCCTGCTTGCCGGCGATGAACAGCCCGTCGATCTTCAAATCCTCGGTCCAGTGCCGGATGTTCTCGCGGAAACCGTCCTCTTCGATGGCGAGCGACCGGGTGAAGGGCGTCAGCGCCGCCGCCCAGATGCCCTTCATCTTGGCGCGGGCGTAAGCCTTGGCGTCTTTCCTGGCGTAGTTCATGCGGCTGCCTCCCTGTCGCCCACCGGTCAGATCGCCATCCGATGCGAGACGGTCTTGATGACCGTGTAGTGCGCGAGCCCCTCGGCGCCGCCCTCGCGGCCATAGCCGCTATCCTTGACGCCGCCGAAGGGCGTCTCGGCGACCGAGGCCTCGAGCGTGTTGATCGAGACGTTGCCAGCCTCGATCCCGTCCGCGATGCGGTCGGCATTGCTTGCCGAGTGTGTGAAGGCATAAGCCGCCAAGCCGAAAGGCAAGGAATTCGCCTTCTCGATCGCCTCGTCGAGCGACGAGACCGGGCTGATCAGGGCGAGCGGTCCGAACGGCTCCTCGCGCATGGCACGGGCCTCGTCCGGCACGTCGGCAAGGACCGTGACCGGGAAGAAATAGCCGCGATTGCCGATGCGCTCGCCGCCGGCCAGCACGCGCGCGCCCTTGGCCTGGGCATCCGCCACCAGCGTCTCCATCGCCTCGATGCGGCGATGATTGGCGAGCGGGCCCATCTGCGTTGCGGCATCGAGGCCGTTGCCGACGACGACCGAGCGCGCCTTCTCGGCGAAGGTCCTGGCGAAAGCCTCGTAGACCGGCTTCTGGACGAAGAAGCGCGTCGGCGAGGTGCAGACCTGGCCGGTATTGCGCGACTTGCGGATCGCCGAGGCCGTTGCAGCCGCGACCGGATCGACATCGTCGCAGACGATCACCGGGGCATGGCCGCCAAGCTCCATCAGGACCGGCTTCATATGGTCGGCGGCGATCCGGGTCAGGTGCTTGCCGACCGCGGTCGAGCCGGTGAAGGCAATCAGCCGGGTCTGCTCCTGCGGGATCAGGTATGAGGAGATGTCGGCCG
Organism: Alloboseaceae bacterium BT-24-1; assembly: GCA_025846845.1. Taxonomy (GTDB): domain Bacteria; phylum Pseudomonadota; class Alphaproteobacteria; order Rhizobiales; family Beijerinckiaceae; genus Allobosea. The sequence goes on along the minus strand of JAOYTL010000018.1, from coordinate 15,659 downwards.
GGATACCGAAGACCAGATTGAAGACGCCGGGTGGCAGGCCGGCATCGTGCAGGGCGCGGGCGATGTGGAGCGCTCCGGCCGGGGTCTCCTCGGCGGCTTTCAGGATGATCGAGCAGCCCGCCGCGAGCGCGCCGGCGATCTTGCGCGCCGGCTGGCTCATCGGGAAGTTCCAGGGCGAGAAGGCCGCGACCATGCCGATCGGCTGGTGCATCACGACGTATTTGATGCCGGGCTCGCTCGGGATGACCCGGCCATAAGTGCGCTGGCCCTCGGCGGCGTCCCATTCGAAGAACTCGCAGCCGCGGATCACCTCGAGCTGCGCCTGGGCGAAGGGCTTGCCGTGTTCGAGCGTGATCGCATGGGCGATCTCGTCGATACGTGCGCGCATCAGCGCCGCCGCCTTGAGCATGACCTCGCCGCGGGCCCGCGGCGCTGTCCGGCTCCAGACCCTGAAACCGTCTTTGGCCGCCGCCAGCGCATCGTCGAGATCGGCGCGACTTGCGACGGGGACCGCACCGATCGCATTCTCATCGGCCGGGTTGAGCACCGGCAGACTGTCGGAGGTCTTGCGCCAGGCTCCGCCGATATAGAGCTTGAGATCTGGATAGGCGGTCATGAAAAGCCTCGATCGGAGCGGCGCTCGGCGTGATGTCGAGACATGATGGCCATGGTTCCGGCCATATGGAATTCAGCTTATTTGTCTTAATTAAGATAACCTGATTATAAATCGCTCATGGCGGTTACGCTGCGACAGATCCAGGCCTTCCTCGCCGTTGCCGAGCTGGGCACCTTCACCAAGGCAGCGGAGCGCCTGCACATGGCGCAGCCGGCGCTATCGCAGCTCGTTCGGGAGCTGGAGCACGCACTCGGGGTCCGCCTGTTCGACCGCACCACGCGCCGAGTCGAGTTGACGGAAGGCGGGCGGGAGTTCCAGGGCGCATCGGCCAAGATCGTCCACGATCTCGACCTCGCCATCCAGAACGCCAACGACCTAGCCGAGCGCCGGCGCGGCCGGATCACCGTGGCCGCCCCGCCGCTTCTCGCCGCGGCGATCCTGCCCGAGGCGATCGCGGAGATGCGCGAGCGCTATCCTGGCATCCAGATCGCCCTGATCGACGCGCGCACCGATACGATCGTCGAAGCCGTACGCATCGGCCGGGCCGATTGCGGCCTCGGAACCTTTGCAGCGGTAGAGGACGGTATCGAGCGCATCCCGATGGCGCGCGACAGCCTGATGCTGTTCTGCAGCCCCAGCAGCCGGTTCGCCGCGGCGACGGTCGACTGGCGCGAGTTGCAAGGCGAACCGCTGATTACCCTGACGCGCGACAGCGGCATCCGCCTCCTGGTCGAGGTCGCCTATGAGACGGTCGGAATGCCGCTGAAGCCGGCCTATGAGGTCTCGCAGATCACGACGGCACTGGCCCTGGTCGAGGCCCGCCTCGGCGTCGCCGTCCTGCCGACCTATGCGCGCGCCGCAGCGCCGCATCGCAGGATCATCGCCCGGCCGCTGTCCAATCCGACGATCGCGCGCGACATCGTCATGATCCGGCCTAGCGGTCGCTCGGTGACCCCCGCGCTCGCGACGTTCGAAACGCTGCTGCGGCGCTACGTCCTGCGCCTCACGCCAGCCGATGTCGATTGAACCGGGCTGGCCGCGCCTCCTGCCCTAGCGAAGCCTTGCTCCCGCCACGGAAAGGCCGGCGCCGACTGGAACAGCCGCGGCCGCAGCTACGATCAGCTGCGCCGCCTTCTCGGCGATCATCACCGCAGGCGCATGGGTGTTGCCGGAGACGATCGTCGGCATGATCGAGCAGTCGACGATGCGTAAGGCCTCGAGCCCATGCACGCGCAGCTCGGGATCGACCACCGCCATCGCGTCGGTGCCCATCTTGGCCGTGCCGACCGGGTGGAAGATCGTCGTCGCGATGTCGCCCGCCGCTTGCGCCAGCGCCGCGGCGTCGTGGATGCCGGCGCCGGGCTTGAGCTCCTCCGGCTGGAACGCGCGCATCCGCTGCGTCTGCATCAGCCGGCGCGCCGCGACAATGGAGGCCGCTGCGACCTCGCGGTCGCTCTCGGTCGAAAGATAATTGGGCGCGATGCTGGGATGCTCCGCCGGATCGTTCGAGGCGATCCGGACATGGCCACGCGAATCCGGCCGGAGATTGCAGACCGAGACCGTGATCGCCGGAAAGGCGTCGAGCGGTTGGCCGAAGCGTTCGAGCGACAGCGGCTGGACGTGGAACTCGATGTTCGGCGTGGCGAAGCGTTCATCCGAGCGCATGAAGATGCCGAGCTGGCTCGGCGCCATTGCCATCGGCCCGGAGCGGCGCAGCGCATACTCGAGCGCGATACCCATCTTGCCGCGCAGGCTCGCCTGCCGTTCGTTCAGCGTCGACGCGCCCGTGATCTTGAAGACGGTGCGGATCTGGAGATGGTCCTGCAGGTTCTCGCCGACCCCTGCCAGCTCGTGCCGGACGGTGATGTTGTGCTGCGCCAGGAGCGCGCCGGGCCCAACGCCTGAGAGCTGCAGCAATTGCGGCGTGCCGATCGCGCCCGCCGAGAGGATCAGCTCGCCGGCGGCATCGACCTGGACGGGCTCGCCATTGAGGCGCAGCTCCAGCCCGGTGGCGCGCTTGCCGGTGAACAGGATGCGCTGGGCCTGCGCCTTGGTCAGCACGGTCAGGTTGCTGCGCTTGCGCACCGGACTTAGGAAGGCGCGCACGGCGTTGAAGCGGAAACCGGCCTTCTGATTGACCTCGAAATAGGACGAGCCGAAATTGTCGCCGCCGTTGAAGTCGTCGATCTTCGGCACGCCGATCTCCTCGGCGGCCTCGCGCACGGCGTCGAGGATCGGCCAGGACAGGCGCTGGCGCTCGACATGCAGTTCACCATCCCGGCCATGGAACGGCTCGCCCAGGCCGTGATGCCGCTCGGATTTGCGGAACAGCGGCAGGACCTCGTCCCAGCCCCAGCCGGGATTGCCGAGCTGGCGCCAGCCATCATAATCGGCCGCCTGGCCGCGCATGTAGATCATGCCGTTGATCGAGGAGCAGCCGCCGAGCACCTTGCCGCGCGGATAGGCGAGCGAGCGACCGTTGAGGCCGGGCTCCTCAGCCGTCTTGTAGCCCCAGTCGGTCCGGGGATTGCCCATGCAGTAGAGGTATCCGACCGGGATGTGGATCCAGTGATAGTTGTCGGAGCCGCCGGCCTCGAGCAGCAGCACGCGCTTGCTGGGATCGGCGCTGAGGCGGTTGGCCAGCACGCAGCCTGCCGACCCGGCGCCGACGATGACATAGTCCCAGGATCCGAGATGACGACGGGCGCTCACGCGACCTCCGATCGATAGCGCTGCCACTGTGCTGCCAATGTCGTAGCAAGATCGGCGTAGAGCCGGTAGCGGGCATCGCTCAAGGTCCGGTCTTGGCAGATCGGCACGAAGCTGCGCCTGGCCCTGACCATCTGCGCGACGCCCGCCTCGATATCCTGGAACAGGCCGGCGGCCACGCCGGCGGCGATGGCGACGCCGAGCGCGCCGGTCTCCTCGCATTCGGCGACCGTGACGGGCACGCCGATGCCATCGGCGAACATCTGGCACCAGGCCGCGCTGCGCGAGCCGCCACCTGACAAGACCGCCCGGTCGAAGCTGACCCCGTTGGCGCGCAGGCGGTCGATATGGCGCCGATGCTCGAAGACGACGCCCTCATAGAGCGCGTGCAGCATCTCGGCCCGGCCATGCCAACCGGCAAGGCCGAGGAAGGCGGCACGAGCCATGGGTTCAGGTCCGGAGCCGTAGAGGAAGGGGTGGAACAGCGGGCTGTCGGCGCTCGGCTGCACCGAGGCGACGAGCTCGTTGCAGCGCGCAAACGCTTCGGGGCCATGATCGCCGAGGATCTCGTGCACAAACCATTCGAGATTGACCGCCGAAGTCGCACTGGATTCGACCGCGACATAGCGGTCCGGCCGCCAGGTGCAGGCATGAAAGATGCGCTCGTCGACCAGCGGCCGGTCGAGGATGATCTGGTTGATGCCCCAGGTCCCGACCACGATCGCGGCCTGCCCCGGCTCGGTTGCGCCGGCACCCACAGCGCTGGCGATGATGTCGAAGAAACCGGCCGCGACCGGCGTGCCGATCGCGAGCCCGGTGCGCCGCGCCGCCTGCTCCGTCACGGTCCCCGCGACCGCATCCGACTGCACCAGCGACGGCAGCAGCGTCCGCGCGTCGGCAAGCCCATAGCGCTCAAGCAGCTCAGCGTCGTAGTCGCGCTGAGGCAGGCGCATCAGCCCGCAGCCGCTCATGTCGGAATAGTCGCTCACCATCCGGCCCGTGAGCATGAAGGTCAGCGCGTCCTTGCAGAGGAAAGCGGTGCCGGCCCTCTCAAATATCTCCGGGCGGTTGCGCTTGACCCAGGCGAGCAACGTCGCCGTCTGCGAAGGCCAGGGTTTTTGCAGGCAGAGCGGATAAAGCGCGTCGGCAGTGCCATCGACCCGCCACTCGGCCGCGAGTTCCGCGGCGCGCGTGTCGAGCGACTGGATGCCAAGCAGCGGCCCGCTTTGCTTATCGAGCAGATAAAGACCGTTGCCATGGCCGGCCGTGCCGACGGCCGCGACATCGGCCCCCTTCGCGCCGGCATCGCGCAAGCAGGCGGCGATCACCTCGCCGGCATTGTCCCAGAGCTCGCCGATCTCGCGCTCGACATGGCCGGGCTCCGGCTTGCTCGAACGGCCGTCGCGGGCCGCCTTACCCACCACCCTGCCCGTCTCCTCGAACAGCACCGCCTTGACGACGGTGTTGCCGGCATCGAGGCCGAGAAGCAGCCGGCTCATTCGCCATCCTCGTAAAGCCGCCAGGCGGCCTCGTCGTCGGCGCCGTCATGGATCATCGCCATCAGCGCCCTGACCACACGGCTCGGCGAGGCGTGCTGGTAGATATTGCGGCCATAGACCATGCCATGCGCACCCTGCCGCATCAGCGCGTAGGAGTTGGCGAATACCTGGCGCAGATCGGCCTTGCCGCCGCCGCGGACCAGGACCGGGCAACGCGCCGCCTCGACGACGCGGCCGAAATCGGCCGGATCGGTGGTCGGATCGGCCTTGATGATATCGGCGCCCATCTCGCGGGCAAGCCGCACCAGCGTGACGATCTTCTCGGCATCGCCATCGACGAGATAGCCGCCGCGACCACTATTGGGCTGCATCACCAGGGGCTCGATCATCAGCGGCATGCCGTAGCGCTCGCAATCCTGGCGGACGCGGGCGATGTTCTCGACGCATTGCCGGAACAGCGCCGGCTCGTCCGGCAGCATGAACAGGTTGACGACGACGCAGGAGGCGTCGAGCTTCAGGGCCGGCACCACCGGATCATGCGCGTTCTGCAGCACCGCCCACATCTCGCGATGGCGCAGCGCATTATAGGGGTTGCCCATGTCGATGCGCATCACCAGCGCCGGCTTGTTCTTGCCGGGCCGTCCCTGCAGCAGGTCGGCCTGGCCGTAATTCATCTGGATCGCGTCCGGCCCCGCTTGCGCCAGCACGTCGACGATCCCGCCCATGTCTTCGAGCCCGCCGAGGAAGGAGGGCTCGTTGCAGACGCCGTGATCGATCGCGACGTCAAGACACCTGCCGTTGTGGAACAGCCGGTTCATGCGGACCTTCTTCGAATCGTACATCGCTACCCTTCCGATCTGCGTCGCGCCGGCGAAGCATCGCTTCGCTGAGACCATGTTTGGTGTTGAGTTCGGTGAAGAGGGCGGCGCATTCGGCGACGCGCCGGCGCTCGTCCCAGCCGTGAGCCGCCGCCATGATCCCGGACAATTCGATCACGGCGGCATGCGAGAGCTCGCCGGTGAAGGCGATGGTCAGGCGGCGCAGGACGAGGTCGGCCAGCGTCTCAGGCCATTCATTGTCGATGATCCAGGCGATCTCGCTACGGCCATGGGCCGGCAGCGAAATCAAGGCTTCGTCACCGCGTCCGGCCAGCCTGTAGCCGAGTTCGTCGACCCGGGTGCCATAGCGCGCCAGCAGCCGCTCGGCCGCCTCGCGAGCCAATCCCGCCGCGCCCGCGACGCGTGCAACCCAGGCCTGCCGGCGCTCGCCCGTGGGATAATCGCGACCGCCACCGATCGCGCTGTGCTCGGTGGTCGCCCGGCGCGGGAGGCCCAGCCTGCTCAGGATCATGTCCGCGGCAGCGGTGCCAAAGGCGCGAAAGGTCGTCCACTTGCCACCGACCAGGTTGAGCACAGGCCGGGCCGCGCCGGCACCCGGATCGAGCCACTCGCAGCTATGGTCGCGCGAGATGCTGGCGTTGAGGCTGCTATCGCTGCGCGGCAGCGGGCGCACGCCGGAGAAGCGGTAGATCACCTCGTCCTGTGCGATCGGAATGTCCGGCAGGACCTCGGCGATCGAGGCCAGGATATAGGCGGCTTCGCCGGGCTCGCAGCGCACCCCGTCCGGTGTCTCGACGCTGATATCGGTCGAGCCCGCCAGCACCTGGCCGAGATGGCGGAACAGGATGCAGACGCGGCCTTCGCGATTGGCGAAGTAGATCATCGTCTCGCCGATCGCCTCGAAGAGCTGGCGGTTGGCGATGACGAGATGCGAGCCCTTGGTGCCGCCGATCAGGCGTGGCGCCTTCCCGGCCAGCCCTGCATTGGTCAGGTCGATCCAGGCCCCGGTCGCGTTGACGATGATCTCGGCGTCGAGGGTGAAGCGCTCTCCGGTCAGACTATCCTCGAGCACGGCGCCGCCCGGCTCCAGCCCGACGAAGCCGAGATGGTTGAGCGCCAGCGCCTCGGGCGCGGCCTGCTCGCTGTCGAGGATCAGCTCGATGCCAAGCCGCTCGGGGTGGCTGATCCTCGCATCGTAATAGAGCGCGCTGCCGACGATGTCGGAGCGCAGAGCCGGCCAGCGCCGCCGCGTCTCGCGATCGCCGAAGAATGTATGACGCGGTACGAAGCTGCCCCGGCCGGCGTAGAGATCGTAGAGGCAGAGCCCGAGCTTGATGATGAGGGCGCCGCGTGCGCCGGCCGTTTCCTTTCCGCCAAGGAAGCGACGCACGGCTCCGACCACGCCGGAGAAGCGGTCGACCACCGGGATCAGCGTCGGCAGCGGGCTGACGAGATGCGGCGCATTGGCCAGGAGCAGATTGCGCTCGCGCAGCGATTCCCTGACCAGCGCGAACTCGCCGTTCTCCATATAGCGCAGGCCACCATGGATCATCCGCGAGGGCGCGGAACTCGCCCCGCTCATGAAGTCGCCGCGCTCGACCAGCACGACGTCGACACCATTCAGCGCAAGTTCGCGGAAGGTGCCGATGCCATTGATGCCGCCGCCGATGACGAGCACCTGCGCGCGCCCCTTGCGACGCAAGGCGCTGATCCGCTCTGCACGATCCTGGGCCATGATGGTCTCTGGCGCTCGCTCAGCCCGCAGCCTTGCCGAGATGCCGCGTGATCGCCTCGCCGATGCGGCGCAGTTCTTCGCTCGCGAGCGCGATCCTGCCGGCGCCGGCGTTCTCGACGGCTTGCGTCCGGTCGCGGGCGCCGCAGAGCGCATAGGTGATGCCGGGCTGCGCGATGGTCCAGGCGATCACCAGTTGCGCGAGGGTGGCGTCATTGGCTTCGGCGATCGGACGGATCTCTGCGAGGAAAGCGGCGATGCGCTTCAGGCTCTCCGGCGAAAAGCGCGGATCGTCCTTGCGAAGATCGTCGCCGGAGAAGACCCGCTCCGGCCCGATCTTGCCGGAGAGCAGGCCGAGCGCCAGCGAGGAATAGCTCAGCGTCGCGACATTGTGCGTCTGGCAGATCGGCAGCAGCGTCTCGATCTCGCGATCGAGCATGTTGTAGCGCTCCTGGATGGCGTCGACCGGGCCGATGGCGAGATAGGCCTTCAGCTCGTCGGGGTTGACATTGCTCACCCCGATCGCCCGGATCGTGCCCTGTTGCTTCAGCTCCAGCAGCGTGCCCATGGTCTCTGCGACCGGCGTCGTCGGGTCCTGCCAATGGGTGATGTAGAGGTCGATATAGTCGGTACGCAGGCGGCGCAGGCTCTGCTCGAGCTCGTGCAGGATCGAGTCGCGCCCGAGATGGCGATGGACGCGCTTGCCATGCTCGTCGAAGAAGTGGTTGCCCTTGTCGGTATGCCAGACGAGGCCGCATTTCGTCGCCAGCACGACCTCGGAACGCCGGCCGGCAATGGCTTCGCCGACGATCTCCTCGGATTTGCCGAGTCCATAGGCCGGCGCGGTGTCAATCAGGCTGACGCCGGCATCGAGCGAGGCGCGGATCGCCTCGACCGCCTTGGCCTCGTCGGTGCCGCCCCACATCCAGCCGCCCATGGCCCAGGTGCCAAGGCCGACGGCGCTCGCACTCACCGCGCTTGTGCCCATCGGGCGCAGTTGCTGGTCAGTTCCCATGGGATTCATCCTTCAATACGTCGAGGATCGCGTTGCCGGTGGCCTCGTCGGTCGCCAGCACGTCGAGGAAGCCGCCGCGCAGGACGCTGGCAGCCGGCGCCGCCTTACGGGCGCCGGCGCAGACGCCGATCGCCAGCGGAATCGCCTTGAGTTCGTCCAGCGTCAGGCCGATCACGCGCTCGTTGAGCGGATAATCGCAGAGCCGTCCGCGGCGATCGAGCAGATGCGCGACAAGCTCGCCGGCTGCACCCAGCCGCGACAATTCGCTTTCGGTGCCGGGGTTCGCCGCGCGCAGGCTGAGATAGGTCGAGCGATCGGCCAGGACCGAGCCGATGCCGGTCACCGCGATCGCGGCGTCGCGCGCCCGGGCAAGCACCTCGCGCACCGACTGCAGCGAGAGCAAGACGTCGCGCTCCTCGTGCGAGGCGGCGAAGACCGGGGCATGGATCTGGAAGGCCTTGCCCTGGAGCTTGTGGGCGAGCTGCGCCGCCAGATGGTTCACATCGGTGAAGTATTCGCCCTGGATGCCGCCGGTCGCCGGCACGACGGTGACGTCATAGGCGCGGCTAGGGGCCAGCGCCTGGATCATCGCATCAACGCCGCGCCCGCCGGAGACGCAGATCGTGTCGCCGTCCCTGAGATTCGACAGGAGATGCTCAGCCGCCGCCCGGCCGACCGTGGTCAGGTTGACCTCTTCCTGGTCAGAGACCGTCGGCGTGACGATCGCTTCCTTCAGCGCGCCGGCTGCCGCGAGTGCTTCCTCGAGCGAGAACAGCGATTGCAGGGGTGAGCGCACCGAGATCTGCACATAGCCGCGCTCATGGCCTTCCTTGACCAGCCGGTTGACGGTCGGGTGCGAGAGACCGGTGCGTTTGGCGATCTCGGCCTGGCTCAGGCCTTCGACATAATGCATCACCAGCACGCGGTGGATCTTCCGCAGCCGCTCGAAATCGTCGCTGGAATGGGAGGCCATGACGAACTCGTTCAGCCGGCGCGGACGGCGCCGCGTGCGCGCTTGCGGGTGTGGAGGAGATGATCGATCGTGACCGCTGCGAGCAGGATCATCCCGCGGATCACGTCCTGCCAGACCGGCGGCACGTCGAGCAGGGTCAGCGAGCTCGAGACCACCGAGAGCAGGGCGATGCCGAGGATCGCACCCAGGATGGTGCCGGAGCCGCCCTTGAGGCTGGCGCCGCCGATCACCGCGGCAGCGATGATGTTGAGTTCCATGCCGACGCCGAAGGTCGGTGGCGCAGCGCCGAAGCGCGCCATGTAGAGCACGCCGGCGACGCCGGAGAGGCCCGAGCACAGCACGATGCAGAAGAACTTCACCCGGTTGGTGCGGATGCCGGAGTACTGCGCCGCCTTCTCGTTGCTGCCGGTGTAGAACACCTTCCTGAACACGGTCGCCTTGCGCAGCAGGAGGTCGAAGACCACGACCACCGCCAGGAAGATCAGGATGACGACCGGCACGTCGTAGACCTGCGCGAAGCCGAGGGAGCGCAGGTCGAGCGGCACCGTGCCCTGGCCGACGAACTTGAAGCTCGGCGGCAGCGAGAACAGCGACAGAGGCCTGCCGTCGGTGATCGCGAGGCAAAGGCCACGCACGATCACCATGAAGGCGAGCGAGACGATGAAGGAGTGCAGGCCGATCAGCGTGACGAAGGAGGCCATCGCCACACCGATGAAGGCGCTGGCGGCGATGCCGGCGAGGCTCGCTGTCCAGGGATCGATGCCAGCGAGAAAGGCGGTGCCGGCCACCACCATGGCAAAGCAGACGACAGAGCCGACCGAAAGGTCGATCGCGCCGACGATCAGCAGGACCGTCATGCCGACCACGACGATGCCCTCGATCGAGAAGGACATCAGCATCGCCCGGAAATTGCCCCAGCTCAGGAAATAGGGCGAGGCGAAGCTCATCGCGACGCAGAGCGCCAGGATGATCAGCACCAAACCGAATTCCCGCATGCTGGCGATGTTGCGCCAGCTTCCGCCGGCTGCATTCCGCGCCGCGACCGGTCGCAGCTCCTCGCCCGTTCCACTGGCCACGCTCATCTCGCTTCCTGCCCTTCGATCGTAAGCCCGGAGGCGAGCCGCATGATCGCTTCTTCATTGAGATCATCGCCGGAAACCTCGCCGGCAATCGCGCCCTCGTGCACGACGAGAACCCGGTCGCACAGCCCGATCAGCTCCGGCAGCTCCGACGAGATCGCGACGATGCCGGTGCCACCGGTGGCAAGCTCGCGCAGGATGCGGTGAATCTCGGCCTTGGCGCCGACATCGACGCCGCGCGTCGGCTCATCCAGGATGATTGCCTTCGGACAGACTGAGAGCAGCTTGGCGAGCGCGACCTTCTGCTGGTTGCCGCCCGACAGGGTCGATGCGGCATCGTCGAGCGAACCGCGCTTCAGACGCAACTGGTCGGCAAGGCCCTTGGCCTGCGCCTGCTCCTTGGCGCGGCTGACGAAGCCGGCGGCCGAGACGCGATCGATGTCGAGCGCCGAGATGTTCATCGCGATCGGCAGATCGACGAAGACGCCGGCGCCTTTGCGGTCTTCGGAGAGGTAGACGATGCCGTTACTGATGCTCTGCGCATAGTCGCGCGGCGTCACCTCATGGCCCTCGAAGACGATCTTGCCAGCGGTGAGGCGGTTCAGGCCGCAGATGCCGAGCGCGATCTCGGTGCGGCCCGCACCGATCAGGCCAGCGATGCCGAGGACCTCGCCGCGGCGCAACTCGAATGAGACATCGCGGACGCGAGCGCCGTCGCTGAGGCCGCCCACCGACATCAGGACTGGCGCCGTGGCGCTGTCCGGATTCTTCGCCGGGAAGATATCGCCGAGATGCCGGCCGACCATACGCCGGACGATCTCCTCCTGCGTCGTGCCTGAGACCTCCTCGGTGCAGATATAGCGCCCGTCGCGCAGCACGCTGATCCGGTCGCAATGCGCGAAGACCTCAGCCATACGGTGGCTGATATAGATGATGCTGATGCCGCGCGCCTTGAGCTGCGCAATGATCCCGAAGAGTTTGCCGGCTTCGCGCTCGGTCAGCGCCGCGGTCGGCTCGTCCAGGATCAGGATCGAGCAGTCAAGCGCCAGCGCCTTGGCGATCTCGACGATCTGCTGCTCCGAAATCGAGAGTTCGCCGACCAGCGCCTGCGGATCGATCTCGGCAAGCGAGGCGAGGATCTGCCCGGCGCGGTCACGCAGCGCGCGATAATCCATCAGCCAGGCGCGCCGGCTGTTGGTCGCCGCCATCGAGATGTTCTCGGCGACCGAGATGTCCGGGCAGAGCGCGATCTCCTGATGCACCAGCCCGATGCCGAGCTCATGCGCCTTCTGCGGCGAGGCGATCTCGACGGGCCGGCCATCGACCAGGATCTCGCCGCCATCGGGCCTGAGGATGCCGTCGATGATGTTCATCAGCGTCGACTTGCCGGCGCCGTTCTCGCCCATCAGCGCATGCACCTCGCCCTTGCGCAGGCTGAAGCTGACGCCGTCGAGCGCGCACACCGGGCCGAAATTCTTGCTGACGTTGCGGACTTCGAGGGCGAGAGGCTGCATGGCTCGGCTCGTCGCGAGGGAGGGCCGGCGGAGCGTAGCAGCGCTCCGCCGGGAGAGGGCTCGAGCTTATTCCTTGATGCCCTTGGTGCCACGACGCTTCAGATAGGCGTCCCAGTAGAAATCGTCGGCATTGTCCTTGGTGACGACGGCGAAGCCGTTGTCGACGACGGGCACGCTCATCGGGTTGAAGCCCGAGCGCTTGTAGTCGTTCATCGGGTCGATCAATTCCGGGTGGGCCGCCATGAACAGCAGCATGAAGCCCATATAGCCCTGCATGCCCTGGTTCGGGTTGATCGCACCGAAGACCTGGCCGCTCTTGATCATGTCGAGGATCTTGCCGTTCACGTCGGCATTCATGACCTTGATCTTGCCCCCGAGCTCCTGCGCCGCCTGCGCCGCGCCAAGCGCCGAATTGGCCTCCGGCATGAACAGCGCACCGAGATTGGGATTGGCCTGGGCCATGCTCAGCGCCGCGCTATAGGCCTTGGTCGGATCCTGGTTGGACGGTGCGCGCGCGACCAGTTTGATCCCTGGATGCTTCTCGCCCATCCGCTTGACGAAAGCGGCGACACGCCGGTCGTGATTGTCCTGGCCGGGGTTTTCCAGAACGCCGTACTCGCCCTTGCCGCCCATCGCCTTGGCGATCACGTCGGCGGCATAGGAGCCCTCGCGATCATTGTCGGAGGTGACGTAGGAGACGCGCTTGCTGTTCGGCGAGTCCGCCGCGAAGGTCACGACCGGCACGCCCGAGGCGACCGCCCGGTTGATCGGCTCGATGAACGGGTCCGAATTCATCGGATGGACGAGGATGCCGGCCGGCTTCTTGGCCAGGATCTGGTCGAAGCTGGCGATCTGCTTGGTGACGTCGTATTCCGGCGTGCCGGTATAGGCGGTCTTGCAGCCGAGCGACTGGGCCGCCTGCTTGAACATCTCGTAGACCGGGAACCAGTATTCCACGCCCGAGACCATCACGTTCATGTAGTAGGTCTCGCCTTCCTTGCAGCGGAATTGCGCCGGGGTCTGCGCTGCCGCGCCATGTCCCAGAGCGAGCGACAGGCCAAGGCCTGCGGCGACCGTCAGCGTCAGAGTCCTGGCCAATTCCTTGATGCGCATGTTTCCCCTCCAGAGCTCGACGCCGGACCGATCTCCGGCGTCGTTATGACCAGCTTGAAATTTATTTCATATACTGGTATCTATTTCTGATAGGGATATGATGGTGCTTGCGACGTGTCAAGCGACACGCGCCATGGCGCGGAGCCGGCCGAAAGCCGAGCAGCAGTGCTGGCCGCGACGAGCGCGTCCTGATTGGTCAGCTGGAACGATGTGACTGGCTGATCGGCCGGCGCTCGCCTTGGCAGCACCGCGGACTGCGCGGCCTACTTCACCACAAAACCGTGCGCGAACGGGTCGCGGTCGTCGATGAAGATGGTGTTGTAGCCGGTCATGCGGGCCCAGCCGGCGATCGAGGGGATGATCGCCTGGCGGTTCGCCACCGTCGTCGCCGCCTCGACCCGGCCCTTGAATAGCGAGCCGATGATCGATTCGTGCACGAACTCGTCGCCGATCGCGAGCTTGCCCTTGGCGGCGAGCTGCGCCATCCGCGCCGAGGTGCCGGTGCCGCAGGGCGAGCGGTCGATCGCCTTCTCGCCGTAGAACACGGCGTTGCGGGCATGGGCACTACCTTGCGTCGCCTTGCCGGTCCACTGGATATGGGAGAGGCCCTGGATCTCGGGATGCTCGGGATGGACGAACTCGTATTTCGCATTCAGCGCCGCGCGCAGCTTCGGTGACCAGCCGATGAGCTCGCCGGCGGTATGGTCGGCCATATCGCGAAAATTCTTCTGCGGCTCGACGATCGCATAGAAATTGCCGCCATAGGCGACGTCGACCACGATCTCGCCGAGCCCCTCGACTTCGGCCGTCAGCCCCTCCGCATAGAGGAAGCCGGGAACATTGGTGAGGCGGACCTCCTCGACGAAGCGGCCTTCCTGGCGATAGCTGATGTCGACCTTGCCGGCGGGAGCATCGATCGAGAGCCTGCCCGGCTCGCGCGGCGTGATCAGCCCGTTCTCGATCCCCATGGTGATCGTGCCGATCGTGCCATGGCCGCACATCGGCAGGCAGCCCGAGGTCTCGATGAACAGCACGGCGACATCGCAATCGGGCCGTGTCGGCGGATAGAGGATCGAGCCCGACATCATGTCGTGCCCGCGCGGCTCGAACATCAGCCCGGTGCGGATCCAGTCGAACTCGCGTAGGAAATGCGCCCGCTTCTCCAGCATGGTCGCGCCGTCCAGGCGCGGGCCGCCGCCCGAAACCAGGCGGACCGGATTGCCGCAGGTGTGGCCGTCGATGCAGGAGAAGGTGTGGCTGGCCATCAATCAGAACCTTCCCGAGACACGCAGAGCCTGCTTGAAGTCATGTCGGCTTTTTGAATACAGCATGTATGCAGATATGCAACGACCGAGCAGGACGACACCATGAGTGACATCACGATCCTCAGCATGGAGGCTCTGACAGGCCGGATCGAGGCGGTCTTCCGCAAGGGCGGATTGTCGCCGCAGCATGCCGCGGCACTGGCCCGCGTGATCGCAGCGGGCGAGCGCGACGGCTGCAAGTCGCATGGCGTCTTCCGGGTCGAAGGGTGCCTGCGCACGATCAAGGCCGGCAAGGTCTCGACTGACGCCGAGCCCGCCCTGCATGATGATGGCTCGGCGGTATTACGTGTGGCAGCAGGCGGCGCCTTCTCCTGCGCCGGCTTCGAACTCGGCGCCCCCGCGCTCGCCGAGCGGGCGCGACAGCTCGGCCTGGCAGCTCTGGTGATCAATGATTGCACCCATTTCTCGGCGCTCTGGCCAGAGGTCGAGGTACTCGCAGACATGGGCGTCGCCGCGCTGGCGATGTGCCCGAGCTATGCAACCGTCGCGCCTTCAGGCGGAACGACTGCCCTGCTCGGCACCAATCCCCTCGCCTTCGGCTGGCCGCGCAAGGCTGGCCATCCTTACGTCTTCGATTTCGCCACCAGCGTCGCCGCGCGCGGCGAGATCGAGCTGCATCGCCGTGCCGGCAAGCCTTTGCCCGAAGGCTGGGCCCTCGATTCCCAGGGCCAGCCAACCACCGACCCGACCGCGGCACTCGCCGGCGCGATGCTGCCCTTCGGCGGCCACAAGGGCTCGGCGATCTCGACCATGATCGAGTTGCTCGCCGGCGTGATGATCGGCGACCTGACCAGCCAGGGCGCGCTCGATTTCTTGGGCACCACGACGCTGGCGCCGCAGCATGGCGAATTGATCCTGGCGTTCTCGCCCGAGCGCTTTGCCGCCGGCCGTCCCGGCGATCCGTTCGCGCGTGCCGAGACTCTGTTCGAGGCGATCGCCGGCCAGGGCGCGCGCCTGCCCTCGCAGCGCCGCTTCAAGGCCCGCGAGGGTTCGCTGGCGGAGGGGATCGCCCTGAGCGCCGCCGAGATCGAGCAGCTCGACCGGCTGGAGACGCTCGGCCTCGACGCGGTGTCCTGAACCGAGACTGAGAGTAAGGAGTGCGCCGCGCGATCCCTTCTCCCCTTGCGGGACCGTTGCGATAAGGCTTGATTTGGGGACAGGGGGCGCTGGAGCGGTGGTCTTGGGTCTCTGGCCTGAGATTTCAGGCGCTTGAGGGCCGTTTTGAGCGGAGTCCTGGCGTGATCA
>JAOYTL010000017.1 GCA_025846845.1 Alloboseaceae bacterium BT-24-1 | reverse complement strand
GCGCAGATCTTCAGAATAAGGTCGCGTCATCTCTGCCGGCCGCCTGTCCCGGCAGAGATCTTGAATCACGATCCGACTGATTTGCGAATCCCGATTCCGCTAAAAATCAGCGTGCTCTAAGCGCGAGCAGCAGCGGGCCGCGGGCGCTCAGCACCGCGCCGGCATCACCCGCCAGCGCCGCCAGGGACGTGCGCCCGCCGCCGTCGACCTGCGGCACGGCGAGCAAAGTAAGCGCGATGGCGACGACGGCGAGAGCGCCGGTGACCTGCCAGATCATGCGCCAGTCGGTGAGCCAGAGCCCCGCCAGCATGGCGAGCGCGATGCCGGCCGGCATGAAGCTGCTCCATAGCGCCATGGCGATGTCGCGCTGCGCGGGACTGGCGACACGCTGCAAAATGGCCGGCCCGGCGATGGTGATCAGCAGGAAGCCTAAGCCTTCGAGGACGCGCGACGCCAGCAGCATCGGAAAGCGCGGTGCCGCCGCGCCCAGCAGGGCACCGATCGCCACGGCCACGAGGCCGAGCAGGAGGACGCGCCGCGCGCCGAGGCCGATGGCGAGCGTGCCGACCGGGATGCCGCCGACCATGCCGAGCACGGCGAAGATCGAGGCGAGCCAGCCGAGCGTGCCGAGGTCGAGCCCGAACTCGGCTTGGACCAGCGGCATCGCGATCGCAGCCTTGCCGATCTGCAGCGCCGCGACAACGCCGCCGGCGACGACGACCGTGACGGCGAGCCAATCGGTCCTGGCGGCAGGCGCCGCCGTGATCGTCGTCATGAACGGGGCCTCGCGATGAGGGTCGGGACTTTGCGATCGGTCATGGTCACTCCTCGGCGGCGTGCTGGCGCCGCTCCGAGATGTGGTTTCCAGTCGATCTCAGAAAGTGAGATAATTCGCATCAACCCGATCAAGGCAATCGATCATGCTGGACGCTCTCACACTCGATCAGATGCGGATCTTCGCCACCGTGGCCGACGCCGGCAGCTTCCGTTCGGCAGCGACGCGCCTGTCGCGGGCGCAATCGGCGATCAGCCATGCCATCGCCAATCTCGAGATGCAGCTCGGCCTTTCCCTGTTCGACCGCTCCGGCCATCGCCCCACCCTGACGGCGGAGGGGCGGGCGCTGCTCACCGATATCAGGGAGGTCCTGCTGCGCGTCGGCGCGCTGAAGGCGCGCGCATGGCCTCAGCAAGGGCGTCGAGATCGAGCTTGCACTGACCATCGACGTCCTGTTCCCGTTTCCGCTGATCGGCGCGGCGCTCTCCGGCCTGCGCGAGCGCTACCCTTCGGTCACGATCCGGCTCGCCATCGAGCCGCTCGGCGGACCGATCGCCGCCCTGCTGGAGCGGCGCAGCGCGCTCGCCATCACGGTCGGTGAGAATTTCCGCGATCCGCGCATCGCGATCGAGGCCCTGACCAGCATCGAGGCGATCGCGGTCGTCGCGGCGACGCATCCGCTTGCCCGGGCCGGTGACGGGCGCGTCCTGTCGCGCTCCGACCTCGCTGGACATCTCCAGATCGTGCAGATCGACCCGACGCCGATCTCGGGCTCGCAGGATTTCGGCGTGCTCTCGCCGCAGACCTGCCGCGTCACCGGGCAGGACACCAAGCATGCGATGATCCTGGCCGGGCTCGGCTGGGGCCGGCTGCCGCACTGGCTGATCGAGCGCGATCTCGCCGAAGGCAGGCTGGTCCGGGTCGCGACCCGGGCGCTCGGCCGAAACGCCCAATTGCCGGCCGAAGCCTATCTCGCCCACCGCCTCGATGAGGCGATGGGCCCGGCCGCGCGCGCCTTCGCCGAGGCGCTGGCGCGGCTCTGCGCGGAAGACGTCAGACCGCGACCTTGAACTCCGCCTCTGTCTTGGCCTTGATTTCGTCGAGCGTCACGCCTTCGGCGAGCTCGATCAGGGTCATGCCGCCGCCGTTCTCGTCGATCGAGAAGACGCCGAGATCGGTGATCACCATGTCGACGACGCCGGCACCGGTCAGCGGCAGGTCGCAGGCCTTAAGCAGCTTCGGCGATTCCGAGCCGTCCTTGTTCTTGGCGACGTGCTCCATCACCACGACGACCTTCTTGACCCCGGCGACGAGGTCCATGGCGCCGCCCATGCCCTTCACCATCTTGCCGGGGATCATCCAGTTGGCGAGGTCGCCATTCTCAGCGACCTGCATGGCGCCCAGGATGGAGAGGTCGATATGGCCGCCGCGGATCATGCCGAAAGAGTCCGAAGAGGAGAAATAGCTCGTCGTCGGCAGCTCGGTAATGGTCTGCTTGCCGGCATTGATCAGGTCGGGATCCTCCTCGCCCTCATAGGGGAAGGGGCCCATGCCGAGCATGCCGTTCTCCGACTGGAGCTGCACGCTCATGCCGTCGGGGATGTAGTTCGAAACGAGCGTCGGGATGCCGATGCCGAGGTTGACGTAGAAGCCGTCCTTCAGCTCCTTGGCGGCGCGAGCGGCGATCTGTTCACGAGTCCAGGCCATGTGCGTGATCTCCCCTCAAGCCGTTTCGCGCTTGCGCACGGTGCGCTGCTCGATGCGCTTTGCCGGATTGGCGACGTGCACGAGGCGCTTCACGAAGATGCCGGGCGTGTGGATCTGGTCGGGATCGATCTCGCCGGCGGGGACGAGATGCTCGACCTGAGCGACGGTGAGCCGCGAGGCCGAAGCCATCATCGGGTTGAAGTTGCGCGCCGTCTTCCGGTAGACGAGGTTGCCCTCGGTATCGCCCTTCCAGGCGTGGACGATCGAGATGTCGGCGAAGAGGCCGCGCTCCATAATGTAGCGCTCGCCGTCGAATTCGCGCTCCTCCTTGCCCTCGGCGATCAGCGTGCCGACACCGGTCTTGGTGAAGAAGGCCGGGATGCCGGCGCCGCCGGCACGGATGCGCTCGGCAAGGGTGCCCTGCGGATTGAATTCGAGTTCGAGCTGGCCGGACAGATACTGCTCGGCGAACAGCTTGTTCTCGCCGACATAGGAGCTGATCATCTTCCGGATCTGGCGGGTCTCGAGCAGGACGCCGAGTCCGGCGCCGTCGACACCGGCATTGTTGGAGATGAAGGTCAGGTCCCTGGCGCCGGATTCGCGGATCGCCTCGATCAGCATATCGGGAATGCCGCAGAGGCCGAAACCGCCGGCCATGATGGTCATGCCGTCCTTGACGACGCCGGCGAGCGCCACCTTGGCGTCGGGATAAACCTTCTTCATCTTGATGCCTTCGTCGCTGGGTGGGAGGCCTCGAAAACAACTAGCCGAGCGCATGGTGCAGTTGCAACATGCGCCGCTGACGCGCCCCTCGTGCGACGATGCACGGCCATGGGCCTGCAATGGCGGCACATGACAGCCCGGCCCGGCCGATGCTACCAAACGGCGCGCCCTGCCTTCCGGAGCCACGCCATTGCCCGCCTCCCGCTCCATCCTGCTGATCATCGGTGGCGGCATCGCCGCCTATAAATGCCTGGAGCTGATCCGGCGTCTGAAGGATCACGGCATCGCCTGCCGCTGCATCCTGACCAAGGCAGGCGAGCAGTTCGTCACGCCGCTCGCGGTCTCCTCGCTCGCCGGCGAGAAATGCTTCACCGACCTGTTCTCGCTGACCGACGAGGCCGATATCGGCCATATCGCCCTGTCGCGCTCGACCGACCTCCTCGTCGTGGCGCCTGCGACCGCCGACCTGCTCGCCAAGATGGCGAACGGCCATGCCGACGATCTGGCGTCGACAGCGCTTATCGCCACCGACAAGCGCATCCTGGTCGCACCGGCGATGAACCCGCGGATGTGGGAGCACCCGGCGACGCGGCGCAACATGGCGACGCTGCAGAAGGATGGCGTCCTCGTGGTCGGGCCGAACTCCGGCGCCATGGCCGAGCGCGGCGAGAGCGGCCCCGGCCGCATGGCCGAGCCGCACGAGCTGCTGGCGGCGATCGAACTTGCGCTTGCCGGCGACACCCGCCATCCGCCCTCGATCGGCTTCCTCGGCCGTTTGCCCGGCGGCGGTCCCGCCGGACCGAAGCCGCTTGCGGGCAAGCGCGTGCTCGTCACCTCCGGCCCGACGCATGAGCCGATCGACCCGGTGCGCTACATCGCCAACCGCTCCTCCGGGAAGCAGGGTCACGCCATCGCCGCAGCGGCGGCAGCGGCAGGCGCCGAGGTGACGCTGATCTCCGGCCCTGTAGCCATTGCCGACCCCGCCGGGGTCAACACGGTCCATGTCGAGAGCGCCCGCGACATGCTGGCGGCGACGGAAGCGGCGCTGCCGGCCGATCTTGCGATCTTCGCCGCCGCCGTCGCCGACTGGCGCACCGCGGACGCTGCCGGCCAGAAGATGAAGAAGGACGGTGGCGGGCCGCCCAGCCTCGCTCTGGTCGAGAACCCCGACATCCTCGCCACCATCGCGGCACGCGAGATCGACCGGCCGACTCTGGTCGTCGGCTTTGCGGCCGAGACACAGAACGTCGTGGACTATGCCCGCGCCAAGCTGGCCAGAAAGGGCTGCGACCTGATCGTCGCCAACGATGTCGGCGGCACCGGCGTGATGGGCGGCGACGCCAACACCGTCCATCTTGTCAGCGCCGACAGCGTCGAGACCTGGCCGACCCTGCCCAAGGCGGAAGTGGCGGCGCGCCTCGTCGCGCATTTCGCCGACCTGCTGACGCAGAAGGGCTGAAGGCGATGGCGACCCTCCGCATAAGGCGCCTGCCACACGCCCATGACCTGCCGCTGCCAGCCTACGAGACAGTGGGAGCGGCCGGGCTCGATCTGCGCGCCGCCTTGCCCGACGGGCCGCTGCGGCTGGAGCCGGGTGAGCGTTTGCTCATGCCAACCGGGCTCGTGCTCGAATTGCCGGTGGGCACCGAAGGCCAGATCCGGCCGCGCTCGGGTCTGGCGCTGCGCCATGGCGTCACCCTGCTCAACACGCCGGGGACGATCGACGCGGACTATCGCGGCGAGGTCAAGGTCATCCTGATCAATCACGGTGAGGAGGCCTTGACCATCGCGCATGGCGACCGCATCGCCCAGCTCGTCGTCGCGACCGTGCTGCAGGCCGAGATCGTCGAGGTCGAGGAGCTCTCTGAGACCACGCGCGGCGCCGGTGGCTTCGGCTCGACCGGGGTGAGCGACACCGCTTCGCGGCAGGCGGCCGGAGGCAAGGCATGATCCAGCTCTCGCGCCGCAGCCTGCTCGCCGTCACCGCCGTGGTCGACATCGCCCTGCATGCCCGCCCCACCCCCGTCGCGGCCAAGGCGCTGGCAGCTCGCCACGAATTGCCGCCGCGCCATCTCGAAACCGTGCTGCAGGCGCTGGTCAGGGTCGGCATTCTCAAGGGCGTGCGCGGCCCGCGCGGCGGCTACGAACTCGCCCGGGAACGCCGTCGCATCACCGCCGGCGAGATCGTGCGGGCTGCGATGCAGGCGAACGCGGACGAAACCCTGCCGCCACTGCCGCGTTCCGCCCTGGTGGACGCCGTGGTCGACCCGATGATGCAGCAGGCCATGGATGCCTGGCTCGCCAAGCTCGACGCGGTCAGCGTCGCCGACCTCTGCCGCGAGGCCGAAGAGCGCGCTGCGACCGGAAAACCGCCGGTCGATACAGATTTCACGATATAGCCTGTTAAATTGCTCATTCCTCGACAGATTCTGTGATTTGATGCTAGCGTGAGTTCCAGTTCAAGAGCCTAGATCAGCAAGGGAGGCCGCCATGGCCGATGCAGCGCAGAAGCCCGCCCATGTCCCCGGCCGTGGCCGCGTCTACGATTCGATCACCGACACGATCGGCGACACCCCGCTGGTGCGCCTGAACCGCCTGCCGGCCGAACGCGGCGTCAATGCGACGATCCTGGCCAAGCTCGAATTCTTCAACCCGATCTCCAGCGTCAAGGACCGCATCGGCGTCTCCATGATCGATGCGCTCGAAGCCTCTGGCGCGCTCAAGCCGGGCGGGACGCTGATCGAGCCCACCTCGGGCAATACCGGCATCGCGCTCGCCTTCGTCGCCGCGGCGCGCGGCTATCGCCTGATCCTGGTGATGCCCGAGACGATGTCGCTCGAGCGCCGCAAGATGCTGGCCTTCCTCGGCGCCGAGCTCGTGCTGACGCCCGGTCCCGGCGGCATGCGCGGCGCCGTCGCCAAGGCCGAGGAGCTCAAAACCGAGATTCCGGGCGCAATCATCCCGCAGCAGTTCGAGAACCCGGCCAATCCGGCGATCCATCGCAAGACCACGGCGGAGGAGATCTGGAACGACACCAATGGCGCGGTCGACATCGTCATCTCCGGCGTCGGCACCGGCGGCACCATCACCGGCGTCGGCCAGGTGCTCAAGGCGAAGAAGGCGTCCGTGAAAATGGTTGCGGTCGAGCCGGAGGATTCGCCGGTCCTGTCCGGCGGCCAGCCCGGCCCGCACAAGATCCAGGGCATCGGCGCCGGCTTCGTGCCGGGCATCCTCGATCGCGGCGTCATCGACGAGGTCGTCACCGTCGGCAACCAGACCGCCTTCGAGACCGCCCGCGCGCTCGCCAAGAGCGAAGGCATCCCGGCCGGCATCTCCTCCGGCGCGGCGGTCGCGGCGGCGCTGGAGGTCGGCGCCCGGCCGGAGAACGCCGGCAAGACGATCGTGGTGATCATCCCCTCCTTCGCCGAGCGCTACATCTCCAGCGCGCTGTTCGAGGGTCTGTGACCCCAACGAACCTGCAGATCGTCCGGCTGGGCGAAGCCCTGCCGGACGAGATGCCTGCCTTGCAAGCCGAAGCGGCGGCCGAGGGCTACCGCTTCGTCGAGGGCATCCTCGAAGAATGGGATGCCGGCCGCTATCTGGCTGGAGATGACCGCAACGCGCTCTTCGCGCTCTATCGCGACGGCATGCTGGCAGCGGTCGGGGCAGTGACGCCCGACCCCTATGATCCGGCGCCCGATCTGCTGCGCATCCGCCATGTCTATGTCCGACCGGAGCACCGGCGCGAAGGTGTCGGCAGGGCGCTCGCCAGCACCCTGATCCAGCAGGGCTTCGCACTGGCGCCGCGGCTGTCGCTCAATGCCGCCGATGCCGGCGCATCCGCCTTCTGGGAGGCGATGGGTTTCCAGCGTGATGCCAGTGGTACGCGCCGGACCCACCTGCTGACGCGCTGAAAGTCAGCCCCGGAGCGTGATCCGGTTGCCCCAGGGATCGACGACCGATCCAGCATCGCCCCCAGCAGAAGCTATACGCCGGCTCAGCGCGGCATGAGCTTCCGCATCGCGCGCGACCAACTCGAAGCTCGCGAGCCCGGCCTCACTGTCCCGGCGCGGGCCGGCACCGCGGCTGTGCCAGACATTGGCGGCGATGTGGTGATGATAGCCGCCGGTCGCCATGAAGCTCGCGCCGGGATAGTGCACCGTCACCTCGAAGCCGAGCGCGTCGCGATAGAAGCCTTCGGCCTGCGCGACGTCACCGACGCGCAGATGGACATGGCCCATCACGGTGCCCTCAGGCATGCCGGCATAGGTGCGATCGTCCGCGTCGCGCAGCAGCACGTCGAGATCGAGCCGCTCGGTCGCCATCTTGAGCCGGCCGCCATCGAGACGCGGCCATTCGGGACGGCTGCGATCGCGATAGATCTCGATGCCGTTGCCCTCGGGATCGGAGAGATAGAGCGCCTCGCTGACGAGATGGTTCGAGGCACCCTCCAGCCCGACGCCGGTCTCGGCCGCATGCCGCAGCCAGTTGCCGAGATCGCGGCGCGACGGCAGCAGGATCGCCATATGGAACAGCCCTGCGGCTGAGGACGGATGCTGCGCACCCGCTTCGAGCGTCACCAGCGGCTCGCCGCCGGCACCTAGCACGGTCTCGTTCGCGCCCTGGCTCAGGACCGAGAGCCCGATTGCATCGCGATAGAACGTCGTCAGCCCGGCGAGATCGCGGACGCGCAAGCTCACCGCGCCGATATGGACGGGGGCATCGAGCGCCTCGTTGCGGATGGGGTGGGCCAAAGCCTCTGCGGCTGCGGACATGGGACTGCTCCAAACTTGCGGGCGGCAATGCCGCCTGAGCGCAAGATGGGGCTTTCAGCCGCGCTTGTCGTCCCCTTGCCGGGCAAGCCCGACATTGCGTCACCGCAATATCACCTGGCTGTCTTTGCGAAAGACGAAGCGACGCAGCAATGAGACCTGTCGTCAGGCGCGCTCCGCCAAGGCGCGCGCGATCGCGGCACGGAACTCGGGAATGCCGATGCCCTTCTCGCTGGAGGTCAGCAGTACCTCGGGGAAGGCGGCCGGACGGCGCTTGATCTCGTCATAGGTCGCCTCGGCCATGAAGGTCTGGTCGGCCTGCTTCAGCGCATCACCCTTGGTCAGCACGACCTGATAGCTGACGGCGGCCTTGTCGAGCGTCTCCAGCACGGCGCCGTCGACATCCTTGATGCCGTGACGGGCGTCGATCAGCACATAGACGCGCATCAGATTGGCGCGGCCGCGCAGATAGTCGTGGATCAGCCGGGTCCAGGCCGCGACCTTCTCCTTGCCGACGGCGGCATAGCCGTAGCCCGGCATGTCGACGATGGTCAGGCGCTCGTCATGGTCGACCTGGCGGAAGAAGTTGAGCTGCTGGGTGCGGCCCGGCGTATGCGACGTCCGCGCCAGCGCGTTGCGGCGGGTCAGCGCGTTGATCAGGCTCGACTTTCCGACATTGGAACGGCCGGCGAAGGCGATCTCCTGCCCGACCATAGGCGGCAGGTCGTCGATCTTGGTCGAGGCCCAGACGAAGTCCCACGGACCCTCGAAGAGTTTTCGGGCGGTTTCGAGTTCTTCGGCGGTGAACGGCGTGGTCTGATCTGAGGTCATTGCCCCTGCCTACACGGCAGAGCGCAGCGCGTCGATGTCCGCGCCGGCGATCAAGGGCAGGTTGCGCGCGATCTTCTCGGGCTCCCAGTCCCACCAGCGGATCTCGAGCAGCGCCGCGACCACCTCCGGCGGAAAGCGCGTCTTCACGACACGGCCGGGATTGCCGACCACCACCGCATAGGGCGGCACGTGGCGGGCGACCTGCGCCCGTGTCCCGATGATCGCGCCGTC
Source organism: Alloboseaceae bacterium BT-24-1 (assembly GCA_025846845.1). GTDB lineage: Bacteria > Pseudomonadota > Alphaproteobacteria > Rhizobiales > Beijerinckiaceae > Allobosea. Next base: position 126,741 of record JAOYTL010000017.1, on the reverse strand, counting down.
GCCAACGGTGACGCCCGGCATGATCACCGCCTCGCGGCCGATCCAGACATCGTTGCCAATGACGGTGTCGCCGCGCAAGCCGAGGCCGTCGCGGGTGAAGTCGGGCACGTTCTCGAAGCCGAACATGCCGAACGGATAGGTCGAGAAGCCGCACATCGGATGGTTGGCGCCGTTCATGATGAACTGCGCTGCTTGAGCAATCGCGACGAACTTGCCGATGATCAGCCGGTCGCCGATGAAGTCGAAATGATAGCGCACGCAGCGGGCGAGGAAATGCTCGGGGCCGCGCGAGTCGTCGTAATAGGAGTAGTCGCCGACCTCGACGAGCGGATGATCGACGACCGCCTTGAGGAAGGCCGTGCCTTTCCAGCCGGCGATCGGATGGCGGGTTTTTGGATCGGGCAAGGGCATGGCGCGGCACTAAGCACATCGCCATCATCAGGGACAAGCCTCGTAGCCGCGCAAATCCGGCGCAAACGCAAAACGCCGGAGCCCTGGGGGCGTCCGGCGTTCCGTGTCGTTACGGTCAGGGCTCTCGCCCCGCCACGTCACTTCTTGTTGCTGTTCGCCGGCTTGGGCGCGGTTACGGCGCCAGCCGCAGCCGGCTTCTTGCCGAACAGGCCCTTGAGATTGTCCCAGAGCTCGATCTTCACGCCGTGCTTGCGCATGATGTAGCCCTGCTGGGCGACCGAGAGCAGGTTGTTCCAGCTCCAGTAGATCACCAAGCCAGCCGGGAACGAGCCGAGCAGGAAGGTGAAGAACACCGGCATCCAGGTGAACATCATCTTCTGGACCGGATCCGGCGGCTCCGGGTTCATCTTCATCTGCACGAACATCGTCACGCCCATCAGGATCGGCCAGATGCCGAGATGCAGCATGGCGGGCGGCGTGAACGGCAGCAGGCCGAACAGGTTGAAGAGGTTGGTCGGGTCCGGCGCGGCAAGGTCCTTGATCCAGCCATAGAACGGCGCGTGCCGCATCTCGATGGTGATGAACAGGATCTTGTAGAGCGCGAAGAAGACCGGGATCTGCACCAGCACCGGCCAGCAGCCGGCGAGCGGGTTGATCTTCTGGGTCTTGTACAGCTCCATCAGCGCCTGCTGCTGCTTCATCTTGTCGTCAGCATAGCGCTCGCGGATCGCCAGCATCTCCGGCTGCACCGCCTTCATCTTCGCCATCGAGGCGTAGGACTTGTTGGCGAGCGGGAAGAAGAGCAACTTCAACAGGACGGTCACGACCAGGATGGCGATGCCGAAATTGCCGACATGCTTGTAGACCCAGTCCATCACGTAGAACATCGGCTTCGTGATGAAATAGAACCAGCCCCAGTCGATCATCAGCTCGAAGCGCTTGATGCCCTGGTTCTTCTCGTAGCCGTCGATGGCTGAGACTTCCTTGGCGCCGGCGAACAGGCGCGAGGAGGCGCTGGCCGAAGCACCCGGCGCGACATTGACGGCTTCGCCGAGGAAATCGGCCTGATAGGTGCGCACCGAGCCGGTCTGCACCGAGGAGTAGCGGCCCTCGTACTTCTTGCCCTGGTCCGGGATCGCGGCAGCGGCCCAGTACTTGTCGGTGATGCCGACGAAGCCACCGACGACGTCCTTCCAGGCCTTGCCGTGCGTCGCCGAGCCGAGCGCCGGCTCCTTGTCGACGGCGTCGTAGGTGTATTCCTGCAGGCCCTGCTCGCCGAGCGAGCCGATCATGCCCTCATGCAGCACGTAGTAGCCCAGCGTCGCCGGCTTGCCGACGCGCACGACCTGGCCATAGGGGTAAAGCGAGACGGCGTTCGCGCCCTTGTTCTCGACCTCGTCGCGGATCGAGAACATCGCGTTGTCGTCGACCGCGATGGTACGCTTGAAGATCAGGCCCTGGCCGTTGTCCCAGGTCAGCGTCACCGGCTTGGCCGAGGTCAGGGCCTCGCTGTCGGCAGTCCAGACCGTCGTGGCGTTCGGCAGCGGGACGGCAGCGCCCGGCCCCGCGACCCAGCCGAAATCGGAATAATAGGCGTTCGGTCCGCCGGCCGGCGAAAGCAGCACGATGATCGGGCTCTTCGGGTCGACCGTTTCGCGATAGGCCTTGAGCGAGACGTCGTCGATGCGCGCGCCGGTGAGCGAGAGCGAACCGGCGATCTTGGGCGTATCGATCCTGAGGCGCGGGCCGGCGGCGAGCGCCGCCTCGCGGGTCGCGGTGACCGGCGCGGCCGTGACGGGCGCCTGGCCGGGCTGCGTCGGTGCCGTGCCCGGAGCCGGGGCGGTGCCGGGAGCAGCCGGGGCGCCGGAAGGCTGGGTCGCCTGCTGGCTCTGCGTCTGCTGGTTCTGCTGGGCGATCTGCTTTTGCTTCTCGGCCTGCGGCACGCCGTAGAAATATTGCCAGCCGAGCAGCACGACGACCGAGAGGGTGATCGCCAGCAGCAGGTTGCGGTTGTCTTCTTTCATCATCATCGTCTGAAAACGGTCTCGCTGGCGGCCCTGGCGGGCGTCTATGAGGCGGGGCGTGGAGAAGGGCGCCTGTCGGGGCGGCGCTTGCCGCCGCTCGGGCGGGCGCGGTCGAGTGCGACCGCGATATCATCGACCATGGCCCTGAACGCGGCGTTCACGGTTTCGGGTCGGGCGACGATCACGAGATCGCAGGGCTTGCCGGTCTGCTCAGCCAGAGCGAGCGCAGCAGCGGCGCGCAGGCGGCGGCGGATGCGGTTGCGCACCACGGCGTTGCCGGTCTTGCGCGAGGCGGTCAGCCCGAGGCGCAAGCCTTCCTGGGCCGGTTTGTCGAGGACCTGCGCGGTGAAGGCGAACGAACGAAAACGGCGGCCGTGCTCGGCCGCCGCGAGAAAGTCCTTGCGTTGCGTCAGACGGGCGAGGCGCATGGCGGTTGGCCAGTCTTCCGGAACGGGCGCGCCTTGAACGCGCGCCTCGAGCTCATCAGGCCGACAGGCGCTTGCGGCCGTGGGCACGACGGGCGGCGATGACCTTCTGGCCGCCCTTGGTCGCCATACGGGCGCGGTAGCCGTGGCGGCGCTTACGCACCAGCTTGCTGGGTTGATAGGTTCTCTTCACGGTCCGTCTCCGGGGCCTAGATCGGCGCGGCGAGCGTAGCTCTCATAAGAAAGCCGATGCCAGCAGGGCCTGTCGTGCAAAAAGGGTCCGCGCCGCCCGGTAGGCAGCGCAGGTGGCGGGCTTATGGCGGATGGGGCTGCCCAAGTCAATGCCGAAACGCCTGTGCCGGACCGTCGCAGCGGCGCCTTCCATCGCAGACTTGCGCTCGCGCGCCAAAGCAACGATATAGCCGGCGGGAGGTTGGCGAGGGACGTCTCACTCGCCAACCCGGTCAGGTCCGGAAGGAAGCAGCCGTAACGAGACCGAACGGGTCTTCGTCCAACCTCCTACTTCTGCGCAAGTCCATCTTCGCGCATGTGCGCGAGCCGCCCTCCCTCATATTCCTGACGCATTCGCGCCCGCCCATGACAGAGCGGCGTTGACCGGCGCGCCGCGATTGGCGAAAGCAGGGACATGACCGACGAGACCGTCCTTGCCGACGAGCCGGGTTTCCCCGGCATGGCCCCGGCGCCAGCCCCGGCCGCAGCGCCCACCGGCTATCGCGTGCTGGCGCGCAAATACCGGCCGGCGCATTTCGGCGACCTGATCGGCCAGGACGCCATGGTCCGGACGCTGACCAACGCCTTCGCGGCAGGCCGCATCCCGCAGGCCTGGATGCTCACCGGCGTGCGCGGCGTCGGCAAGACCACGACGGCGCGAATCCTGGCGCGGGCCCTGAACTACCAGAATGCCGACGGCAGCGGCGCCCCGACCACCGACCTCACGCAGTTCGGCGTGCATTGCCAGGCCATCGTCGAGGGCCGGCATATCGATGTGATGGAGATCGACGCCGCCTCGAACAACGGCGTCGACAATGTCCGCCAGATCAACGACGCGGTGCGCTACGCCCCGACCAGCGCGCGCTACAAGGTCTACATCATCGACGAGGTCCACATGCTCTCGGGAGGCGCCTTCAACGCCTTCCTGAAGACGCTGGAGGAGCCGCCCCCGCACGCCAAGTTCATCTTCGCCACCACCGAGATCCGCAAGGTGCCGGTGACGGTGCTGTCGCGCTGCCAGCGCTTCGACCTGCGCCGCGTCGATGCCGCACTGCTGGTCGGGCACCTCGACAGGATCTGCCGGGCCGAGGGCATCGAGGCCGAGGAAGAGGCGCTCGCCGCCGTGGCGCGCGCCGCCGAGGGCTCGGTACGCGATTCGCTCTCGATCCTCGACCAGGCGATCGCCCATGCCGGCGGCAGGATCACGCTGGACGAGGTCCGCACCATGCTCGGTCTCTCCGACCGGGCGCGCGTCATCGACCTGTTCGAGCTCGTGATGAAGGGCGACATCGCCGGGGCGCTGACCGAGCTACGGGCGCAGTACGACGCCGGCGCCGATCCGGCCGTCGTGCTCTCCGACCTCGCCGAGTTCAGCCATCTGGTCACCCGCCTCAAGCTCGTGCCGGATGCCGCCAAGGACAACAGCCTCTCCCAGGCCGAGCGGGTGCGTGGCGCCGATTTCGCCCAGCGCCTGTCGATCCGCGTGCTGGCGCGGGCCTGGCAGATGCTGCTCAAGGCGATCGGCGAAGTGCGCCAGGCCGACCGGCCGGTGCTGGCGGCCGAGATGGCGCTGGTACGCCTCGCCCATGCCGCCGACCTGCCGACGCCGGACGAGGCGCTCCGGATGCTGCGCGACGGCGGCGGCAGCCTCGGCGGCAACGGCTCGCCCGCCCCGCGCTCGCCCTCCGGCGGCGGCGCGAGCGCGCTCGCGGCCCGCCCGGTGCTCGCCAGTGCCAATCCCGTTCCCGTCGCACAGCCGCGCGCCAGCGCCTTGCCACAGCCGCAGAACCTGGAAGAGCTGGTCGCTCTCGCCTCGCGCCAGCGTGACATCACCATGAAGCTGGCGCTGGAACGCGACATCCGGCTGGTGCGCTTCGAGCAGGGCCGGATCGAGTTCGCGCTGGCCGAGAGCGGCAACCGCCTTCTCGCCAACGATCTGTCGAAGCGGCTGAAGGAATGGACCGGCCAGACCTGGCTGGTCGCCGTCGTCAACGCCGAAGGCACGGCGACCCTGCGCGAGCAGGCGATGGCCGCGCGCGACAAGCGCGAGAACGATGCCGCCAGCCACCCCGCCGTGCGCGCGGTGCTGGAGCGCTTCCCGGGCGCGCGCATCGTCGATGTCCGCGATCCGCGCGAGCCGGAAGCCGAGGCGCCGGCCATGGCGGCGGGCGGCGATGAGGATCTGCCCGAGGCCGAGCCGCTCTTCGACGACAGCGAGCCCGATTTCGACGGCGTCGAGTTCTGGACCGACAATTGAACACGAAGGGAGCGCCGCCATGCGCGACATGATGGGCCTGATGAAGCAGGCGCAGGACATGCAGAAGAAGATGGCCGACATGCAGGCCCAGCTCGAGACGCTCGAATTCGAGGGCTCGGCCGGCGGCGGCCTGGTCAAGGTGGTGATGACCGCCAAGAATGTGCTGAAATCGGTGAAGATCGACCCGAGCCTGATGGTCCAGGGCGAGGAGGAGATCCTCGAGGACCTCGTCCTCTCCGCCAGCAACGACGCCCGCAACAAGGCGGAGCGCTCGGTGCAGGAGCGGATGGCCGAGGTCACCCGCGGCCTGCCGATCCCGCCCGGCATGAAGCTGTTCTGATGCCCTTCTCCGCGCTGTCATCCCGGGCGAGCACAGCTCGACCCGGGATCCATGCCGGAGCCTTTCCGATCAGCGTTCAGGCATGGTTCCCGGCTCTCCGCTTCGCTGCGGCCGGGATGACCACGCGGGAATGCCAAGATTGACGTTGCGCCGATGTCCCGCACCATCGCCGGCCCCGAGATCGAGCGCCTGATCCAGCTCCTGGCCAAGCTGCCGGGCCTGGGCCCGCGCTCGGCCAGGCGCGCAGCGCTGCACCTCGTCAAGAAGCGCGAGCAACTGCTCGCTCCGCTCGCCGAGGCGATGGCGGTGGCGCGCGAGCGCATCGTCGTCTGCTCGACCTGCGGCAATGTCGACACCAGCGACCCCTGTGGGCTTTGTCGCGATCCGCGCCGCGACGACAGCCTGATCGTCGTTGTCGCCGACATCGCCGATCTCTGGGCGCTTGAACGCTCCGGCGCGGTCGGCGGGCGCTATCACGTGCTCGGCGGCGTGCTCTCGGCGCTCGACGGCATCCGGCCCGAGAACCTCTCGCTCGACGCGCTCGTCACCCGCGCCTCTGACCCGGCAGTGAAGGAGGTCATCCTGGCGCTCAACGCCACGGTCGAGGGCCAGACCACGGCGCATTTCATCACCGACCTGCTGACGCATCTTGAGGTCAAGGTGACCAAGCTCGCCCATGGCGTGCCCGTTGGCGGCGAGCTCGACTATCTCGACGACGGCACGCTGGCGGCAGCGATCCGCCAGCGCACTGGCTTTTAAGGCCGTCTCAATCGTCCCAGGGCGCAGCGCTCTTGCAGCGGTAGCCGACGAAGCATTGCGGGGTGTCGCGGGCCGGCACCCAGGCCGGGTCGGCCATTTCATCGAACTGGCAGAAGCTGCGATCCCGCACGAATCGGTCATAGGTATAGCCGCCGGTGCCGAGCACGATCGCGCCATTGGCGATGACGCTCTGGCGGTTGGCATCGCAGCTGCGCGCCGGGGATTGCGGCCGCCCCTGGGCGAACGCCGTGCCGGCGAGGCTGAGGGTGACAAGTGTGATCAGTATCCGGGTCATCTTTCGGCTCCGCTGCGTTAAGCCTGTTCGCATTGTAACATGCCCGCGCCGCTCGCGTTCCCGCTTTGCCTTGACGCCGCCGCGGGCTTCCGCCATCGCTCCGCCCTATACTGCAAGACCCGCCTACACTGCAGGACCGCCGGAGCCAGCCCATGTCCCTGACCGATCTCGCCGCCACCATCGACGCCGCCTGGGAGAACCGGGCCGAGATCGGCATCAACACCAAGGGTGCCGTGCGCGAGGCGGTCGAACAGGCGATCGAGCTGCTCGATTCCGGGCAAGCCCGGGTCGCCGAGAAGACCGGCGGCGAATGGGTCACGAATCAGTGGCTGAAGAAGGCGGTGCTGCTCTCCTTCCGCCTCGCCGACAATGAGGTCATGGCGCACGGTCCCGGTGACGGCGTGTTCTGGGACAAGGTGCCGTCGAAGTTCGCCGGCTGGGGCGAGAACCGCTTCCGCGCCGCCGGCTTCCGCATCGTGCCGCCGGCCGCCGCCCGCAAGGGTTCCTATCTCGGGCCGAACGTCATCCTGATGCCGTCCTTCGTCAACATCGGCGCCTATGTCGATTCCGGCACGATGGTCGACACTTGGGCGACGGTCGGATCCTGCGCCCAGATCGGCAAGAACGTGCATCTGTCGGGCGGCGTCGGCATCGGCGGCGTGCTCGAGCCGCTGCAGGCCAACCCGACCATCATCGAGGATAACTGCTTCATCGGCGCCCGTTCCGAGGTGGTCGAGGGCGTGGTCGTCGGCGAGGGCTCGGTGCTGGCCATGGGCGTCTTCATCTCGGCGACGACCAAGATTGTCGACCGCGCCACAGGCCAGGTCCATGTCGGCAAGGTCCCGCCCTATTCGGTCGTCGTCGCCGGCTCGCTGCCGGGCAAGCCGCTGAACGACGGCACGCCCGGCCCCTCGCTCTACTGCGCTGTGATCGTCAAGACGGTCGATGCCCAGACCCGCGCCAAGACCGGCATCAACGAATTGTTGCGCGATTGAATCCAACGAGGCGGAGACCATGAAGGCCCTCCTAAGCGCCGCTGCCCTCTCGATCTTCACCCTCTCCGCGCAGCAGGTGCGCGCCGAGCCGGTCAATCTGACGCTGAAGCTCGTCGACGAGGCCGGCAAGCCGATCGCCGGCCAGGCGCTCCGGCTCGTGCTCGGTTCGGAGGCCGAGGCCAGCGCGCCAGGAGCAGGCCAGAATCTGTCGACCGACCTGAACGGCGTCGTGCGCCTGACCGCCGAGGCGACGATCGACCGCCGCAGCGTCTCCTCGACCAGCGCCTTCACCCGTCATCCCGCGGAGCATCTGGTGATCGGCGTCGAGCTCGATCTGATCGGCCGACGTGCGCTCTATCGCGTCAGGCTCGACCAGACCAAAGCCGGCACGGTCGGCCAGATCAACGCCTTCCTGCCGGGCGCCGGCGGCCGCTTCGACCTGCCGCTGGCTTTTCATGCGGACACGCAGAGCTGGAGCCTGCCCGACGACCCCGCCGGACTACGGCTGACCGGCATCGGCGTGGAGCTGAAGGCGCACAGCATGGAAGGCTCGGCCGAAACCGGACGCAGGGTCGCGCTCACCATCGCCAAGCAGGCCTTCAAGCGGCGGTAGCTGGCGCCAGAACGGCACCAGCATCCGGGTATGCCTGCACTTATACGCCAGGGATCGGGTTCGGCGTCGGCTCCGTCGAGGCGGGCGCCAGCTCCGGCCGCTGCGCCGCCGGCGAGCCGGCGAGTGCGTCGCGCAGCTTCTGCTCCTGCGAATGGTCGAGCGAGGTCTTCAGCACGACACCGCCGGTGCCCTTCAGCGCCTCGAGCACCTTGTCGCCGGTCATCTTCTGGATCAGCACGAAGAGCGCGGCATTGCCCGGCTGCAGATTGGCAGCGAGCTCCTTCATGAAGCCGTCATTGACGCCGTAATCGGTGAGCGCCCCGCCGAGCGCGCCGGAGGCGGCGCCGATCGCCGCGCCGAAGACCGGCATCAGGAAGATCGCGCCGATCAGCAGGCCCCAGAAGCCGCCCGAGGCAGCGCCAAGCGCCGTGGTGTTGAGCAGCTGGTTGAGCTTGATCTTGCCACCCTCGTGCATCACCGCGATCGCGGCATCGCTGATCTGGATCAGATACTCTTTCTGCAGGCCAATGATCTTCTGCCGCATTTCCTCGGCCTTGGCCTCGGTCGGATAGACGATGACGACGAGATCGGACATGGCGCACTCCTTTGGCATGACAGCTCAAGCTGCCGCCGCTCTGTGACGGGCTTGCGGCAAACGCGCGACGAACCGGCGCGTTCCGCTAGTCGCCGGCCACGTCCTTCGCGGCCGCGAGCGCCGCGCCGCGCAGTGGCAGCTCCTTCATGCGTAGCAGGAAGAGAAGCGCCAGGGCGAATCCGGCGAAGGTCGCAGCGAAGACGTACTGAAAAAGACGGACCATCGTCTCGCGATCCACCCCACCCGCCTTGAGCGTCTCGGCCGAGAGGCCGGCACCGCTCGCGCCCATGCCGCCGAGCACGATCGCACCGAAGATGGCGACGATCAGTGCGCCGCCGATCTGGCGGAAGAAATTCGCCGTACCGGTGGCCGTGCCGAGCTGGTGCATCGGCACGGCGTTCTGGATCGAGACCGTCGCGACCGGCAAAAGCGTGCCGAAGCCGACGCTGATGCAGGCCAGAACCAGCCCGAAGGCCAGCAGCGGCATCCGGTCGCCATAGGCGATCAGCGCTGCCGTCCCGGCGAGCGCAACGATGAGACCTGCGACCGGGACGCGCTTGTAATGCGTCAGGCGACCCATCGCCCGGCCCGAGGACGTGGCGCCGAGGACCGTTCCGCAGCTCAACGGAATCAGCCCGAGGCCGGAATTGGCGGCGGACAGGCCGGCCACGGTCTCGAAATAGAGCGGCAGGTAGATGGTGAGCCCGATGAAGGTGCCCATGCCGAAGCCGGCGGCGATGGTGCCGTTGCGGACCACGGGATTGGCCAGGACCGTCAGCGGGATCAGCGGCTCTTCGGCGCTGCGCAGGCGCCAGGCGAAGCAGAGCCAGAGCAGCGCCGAGCCGGCGACGAGGCCGAAGATCGGCGCAGAAGCCCACGGATAATGCGTGCCGCCCCAGGACAGCGCCAGCAGCAGGGTCATCGTCGCGCCGGTCATCAGGAACGCTCCGAGCACGTCGAGCTTGTGCGGCCGCTCATGCCGCGGCAGGCGCTTCAGCGCCCGGTCGGTCATCCAGTAGGCTCCGAGCCCGAGCGGCAGGTTGATCCAGAAGATCACCGACCAGTGCAGCGCCTCGGCGATCAGGCCGCCGAGCACCGGCCCGAGCAGAGAGGACGAGAAGAAGACGGTGGCGAAATAGACCTGGTACTTGCCGCGCTCCCGGGGCGGGACCATGTCGCCGACGATGGTCTGCGCCATGGCGATCAAGCCGCCGCCGCCGAGCCCCTGCACGAAGCGGGCAGCGACCAGCAGCCACAGCGAGGAGGCGAGCGCGCAGGCGACCGATCCGATCACGAAGATCACGATGCCGCCGAGCATGGTGACGCGCCGCCCGTGGATGTCGGCGAACTTGCCGTAGAGCGGCGTCACCGCGGTCGAGGCGAGCAGATAGGCAGTGACCACCCAGGGCAGATGCGCGACGTCGCCAAGCTCGCGGCCGATCGTCGGCATCGCAGTCGCGACGATGGTCTGGTCGAGCGCCGCCAGGAACATGGCGAGCATGGTGCCGATCAGGATCGACCGGATATCGGCATGGGAAAGCGCCGCCTGCGCCGGCGGCGTCTCGACCCGCTTGTCCATCGGCACGTGTCCGTCCTGTGTGCAGGGAATACCGAAGATTACAGCCAGGGCCCGCCATGCGCCAGAGTCGGGGACGCAAGGCCGCCGCGAAGTGGGCGCAGCTCACGCTGGCTCCGGGCATCGAGCGGGGCTAGCATGGCCTCCTCTACTGCGAGGGCCCATGCGTGCGCATTTGCTCCTGCCTCTCCTTCTGATGCCGACGGCAGCCCAGGCGCTCGAGCTGAGCGGCCGCTATGGCTATGTGGGTGAGTGGGCGGTAACGGCGGCTCTCGCGGAAACGCCATCAGCCCGTTCCTGGCGCAAGCGCGATTTCACCGGCCCGGTCACCCTGAAGCATCTCGCCATCTGCGGCCCCGGCGAGGCGCTGGAGAAATCCGGCACGCTCAGCCTGCGTCGCGACGGACGGCACTACGCCGCGACGCTGACGATCGGCGAGGACAGTTGCGCCGTGTCCGGCACTTTGGCCGAGGACGGCGTCGCCTTCGCCGACTGCGGCAAGGCCGGAAAGATACCGCTCAGGCTCTGGCTGAAATAGCTCAACCCGTCTCCGGCACCTTCAGGATCATCGCTCCATCCGCATCGATCGGCCGGCCGTCCTCGGTCTGCACGGTCAGCGTGACCTTGCGGCCGCTGTCGCGCTCGATCAGCGACGAATGCCTCTCGCCCGGCGCGAACAGATGCTGCTCACCCCATTGCCGGAGCGCCACCATGACCGGGAAGAGGTCGCGTCCCTTGGCGGTCAACCGATATTCAAGCCTGATGCCACCGGCTGCGGCCGGAACGGTTTCCAGGATGCCGCGCGCCGTCAGCGTGCGCAGCCGCTCGGACAGGATGTTGCGGGCGATGCCGAGGCTCTTCTGGAACTCGCTGAAGCGGGTCATGCCGTCGAAGGCGTCGCGCACGATCAGCAGCGACCACCAGTCGCCGATCGCATCGAGCGCCCGCGCGCTCGGGCAGTAATCGCTCACCAGACTGCGGCGCTTGACCATCGGCTGCGAGGCTCTCCTCAAGGCTCCGTGAACGGCAATCAGTTGCAAGATAAAACCGTGACTGCTATTCCGCAATGAGTTTCATAATGAAACTCATCTAACGGAGGCTTGCCCCATGCGACTGGATCCCGAGGCGGCGCCGGCCGGCGCCGCAAGCGCTGCCGCACATCCATTGCCTCCTCCCGCGGCTGCGCCGCTCTCGGCCGGCATGATCCTGCTCTTTGCCGTGGCGAGCGGGCTTGCCGTCGCCAACGCCTATTTCGCCCATCCGCTGCTCGACATCATCGCCGATGATCTCAAGCTGTCGCGGGCAACGGTCGGCTTGGTCGTCGGCGCGACGCAGCTCGGTTACGGGCTCGGGCTGATCCTTTTGGTGCCGCTCGGCGACCTCGTCGACCGTCGCAAGCTCGTCGTACTGCAATCCCTGCTCTCGGTCGCGGCGCTGATTGGCGTCGCGCTTTCAGTCTCCGGCGCGATGCTGCTCGCGGCGATGGCGGCGATGGGCTTCCTTGCTGTCGTGACGCAGGCTTTCGTCGCCTATGCCGCGAGCCTGGCGCGGCCGGAGGAGCGCGGCCAGGTGGTCGGCGCGGTGACGAGCGGGATCGTCCTCGGCATCCTGTTGGCCCGCGCCATCGCCGGCGCGATGGCCGATCTTTCGGGCTGGCGCGCGGTCTACGTTCTGTCAGCGGCGGCGACACTCGTCATCGCTGTGGTCCTGTTCAAGGCGCTGCCGCCTGAGCGCAAGCCGGCGACGCGACTTTCCTATCCACGCCTTATCGGCTCGCTCTTCGCCCTGTTCCGGCAGGAGCGTGTGCTGCGTATCCGCGCGATCATCGCCATGCTGATCTTCGCCGACGTCACCATCTTGCTGACGCCGCTGGTGCTGCCGCTCGCTGCCCCGCCCTTCTCGCTGTCGCATACGGCGATCGGCCTGTTCGGCCTCGCCGGTGCGGCGGGAGCGCTGGGCGCATCGCGAGCCGGCGCCTGGACCGATCGCGGCCATGGCCAGCGCCTCACCGGCATCGCGCTTGGGCTGATGCTGTTCGCCTGGCTGCCGATCGGCTTGTTGCCGCAGTCGATCCTGTTCCTGATCGCCGGCGTGCTGATCCTCGATTTCGGCCTGCAGGCGGTGCACGTCACCAACCAGGCGATGATCTACCGGGTCCGGCCGGAGGCGCAGAGCCGGCTGACCGCCGGCTACATGGTGTTCTATTCGATCGGCAGCGCGTTCGGCTCATCGAGCTCGACGCTGGTCTATGCCTGGGCTGGCTGGACCGGCGTCAGCCTGCTCGGCGCAGGCATCGCTGCGATCGCGCTGGTCTTCTGGGCCGCGACGCTGAAGGCGATGCCGATCGAGGCGACGCGGGCCATTGCGAGAGGCCAGGCATCCGAGAGCCGGACAATCTCGTCCTAGTCACCATCGCTGCGAGCCTCCGATGGATCAGGTCAATGCCCATGCGACCTCGAGCGCGCGCCTGCCGGTCCTCCGGTTGGTGCGACGCGTCGGCAGCAAAACGACCTGATCGGCGGAGTTGGCGAGAAGGGTACCTCCGTTTCGCCGACCGTCAGCTTCTACGGCGCGATTTGGCACGGGGCATCGACAGGCGAACGACGGTGTTACTTCCGATGCATGCCAATCCCTTGCCGATTCGACTGATATAGTCTCGACAGGTCGCTATCGTGAGACGGTCATGCGCTCGTTCCTGCTACCTGCCCGGTCGCTGCAGAGGTCCCTGACGAGGCGAAGCTCGCTGCGATTCGCTGCGACCGCAGGCGGGACTTCACGCCAGGGCGCCATGCGGTCGAGACAGTGAACGTGCCAGGACGCAACCCGTGTCGCGATATTGGAGCTCCGGTCGCGGAGGCGGCCCTCCCGGCGATCGCGGTTGCGACATCTCCCTGGCACGCCGTCGACCTTCCCGCCGCCACCCTGGCGTATCGCGCTGGTGTTGCCGTTGCGGCCGCGATCGTCGTGAAATCGAGCGCTTCGGCCGATGCCGGAGACGAGGTGAGACCTGATCCGCTGCCGAGCCGGGGCGCGCCTGCGATCCGCGTTGACGCGATCCCGGGGGCGTCTCAGATGTCTCGCTTGGCCACTCGACCCTATCGAGCAGAAGGATGGCCGAGTTGAGCGGATCTGCCGCATCGTCCCCGCACAGACGCGCGGATATCCAGTGGCTGAGAGCGATCGCCGCGATATCCGTGGTCGCCTGGCACACCGACCTCATCGTGAAACACGTATGGAACGATGCGGAGATCGCCCGCTCCGCAGCCTATAATCTTCTCGGCGGTTTCGGCGTCGAGCTGTTTTTCATGCTGTCCGGGTATTCGATCTCACTACAGGTCATTAAACTATCGAGCCCTACGCAATTCTTGTTAACGAGAGCTTACAAGATATACCCTTTATACTTTATATTTACGCTGCTTATGATCGCCGCGTACATCGCGAATCCGAGTTTGGAGCTCAGTGCCAGAGCCGAGAACGGCTTTCTATTCATCTTTTTCTCGTTTCTGGCCCTTCCTCAAGCGGCGTTGCCGTTGCTGCCCCTCGGATGGACGCTCGAAATGGAGCTGGTGTTCTATCTGATGGTGGCCGCCGCCATGGCGACCGGGGTGATCGAGGCGGCAAAGAGCAGGCTTGGCTGGCTTCTGGTGGCCTTTGGGCTCGTGGGCTTCGCCATCGCCGCCAACCCCAGCGGCGGCATGGTGGTCTTCGAGATGATCAATCCTTTCATGGCGGCCTTCGGATTCGGCTGGCTGCTGCACTGCCGCGATGCGCAGCCGGGCCGATCGAGCGGCGCCTTCGCCGCGGCGGCTATCGTCGTGATGCTCTGCCTGTCGAGAATACTGCCCGAGCGCGAGGCGGCCTGTGCACTGAGGATGGCCCTGTCGGGCCTGATCATGGTCGCAGTGATGCGCCTCGAACCCTACTTCCAGGCAAACCCGGGATTTGCATGGCCGGGGCGCGTCATCGGAGACGCTTCGTTCAGTATTTACCTTTCGCACTGGTTCGTGCTGTCGATCGCCGGAAAGCTGCTACCGCATCTTTCTATCGCCTGGATGGGCATCGAAGGTGTTCGGTTGCTCGGCATTCTCGTCAGCATCGCCGTCGGGATAGGCGTACACCGGCTGATCGAGCAAAGACTGGGCTCCTGGATCGCCCTTCATCGCCGCAACAAGCGCGCACTGTCCCTCGATCGTGCCTAGCGCATTTTCGAGCGAAGTGGACACCGGTTCGCGTGAAGAAAATGCGATGAAGCAAGCGGCTAGGGCATTTCAGCAATTCGAAGAAGCGCGGAAATGCCCTAGCCTTCAGCCAGAGCCGCGGTCGGCGCATCAAGCGACAGCACGATCCCGTCGGGCGCGAAATCGATCCGCGCAGTGCCGCCGAGATAGCCGCCGAGCACCTTCTCGATCATCTGCGAGCCGAAGCCGCGTCGCTGCGGCGCCGTCACGCGAGGTCCACCGCTTTCCTGCCAGCAGAAGTGGAATTCGCCGCCCTCATTGCGCCACGAGACGTCGACATGCCCGCCATCCTGCGAGAGCGCGCCGTATTTCACCGCATTGGTGCCGAGCTCGTGCAAGGCGAGCGCCATCGCGAGCGCGCATTTCGAGGACAGCGTCACCGACGGGCCGTCGAAGGCGATGCGCTCGCCGGAACGATGCGGCGCCAGAACGACCTCGACCAGCTGCCGGAGATCGGCGCCATGGCGGCTCGCCATCATCAGCACGTCCTGCGCCGCCGCCAGCGCCTGCAACCGGTCGGACAGGCGCCGTTTCACCATGTCGAGCGGCTCATCCTGGCCGCGCAGCGACTGGTTGACGATGCCCGAGACCATGGCGAGCAGGTTCTTGATGCGATGGTTCAGCTCGGCAGCGAGCAGCTGGTAACGCTCTTCGCCGGCCCGCAATGCGGTAATGTCGCGCGAGACCGAGAGAATGGCTTCCGGCTTGCCGTCGGATGCGATGATCGGCGAGACCTGTACGTCCCAATAGCGCGGATTGCCCGCAGCGGTATTGGCCGGGCCCTGGAAGCGGTAACTCTTGCCGGCCCGCGCCGCGGCCAATGCCGCCTGGGCCTCGACATTGCCGGCTCCCTCCCAGAACTGCAACCAGGGGCAGCCGCGGATCTTCGCGAAATCCTGGACCTCCATCACACGCTGGCCGCCTTCGCTCATGAATTCGAGTCTGCCGTCGAGGCCGATGACCTTGATGCAGTCGTCCGAGGCCGAGAGCACGGCGTTCAGGAAACGGACATCCTTGTCGAGCTGTGTCGGCACGGGCAGGCTTTCGGGTCAAGAGTGAGGCGGCACAGTTCGACCGCTAGCGCAGTGTCTGTCAAACACACATGTCTTTTGACAGGTCGTCCGGCCGGCGCCACCAGCCGTGAGGGCGCGGAAATGCTTAGCCGCCGAATGATATGCGGTTGACGCTGCCGGCCGGCGCGGTCAGCTTGGCGCCACGTCACGAGGAGCCGGACATGGAGACCATCACGCCACGCCAGCGCGAGATCGTGGCGCTGGCCAGGGCGCAGGGGCGCGTCAATGTCGAGGAGCTGGCGGCGCGCTACGAGGTCAGCGCCCAAACGATCCGCAAGGATCTGAACCAGCTCTGCGACCAGCGCATCATGTCGCGCATCCATGGCGGGGCGGTCGTGGCGTCGGGCGTCGAAAACCTCGCCTATGAGGCGCGCCGCTTCATCGCCCGCGACGAGAAGGCGGCGATCGGACGGGCCGCGGCAGCACTGATCCCGAACGACGCCTCGCTCTTCATCAATATCGGGACGACCACGGAAGAGGTGGCGCGCGCGCTCACCGACCATCACGGCCTGCTCGTCATCACCAACAACCTGCATGTCGCGACGCTGCTCTACCCGCATGAGAATATCGAGGTGATTGTCGCCGGCGGGCCGGTGCGACGCTCCGATGGCGGCGTCATCGGCGCTGCCGCTGTCGACCTGATCCGCCAGTTCAAGGTCGACTATGCGGTGATCGGCACCTCCGCCATCGACGAGGAGGGCGCGCTGCTCGATTTCGACTATCGCGAGGTCCGGGTCTCGCAGGCGATCATCGAAAACGCCCGGCAATGCCTGCTCGTCGCCGACAGCACCAAGTTCGAGCGCTCCGCCCCGGTGCGCATCGGCCACCTGCGCGATGTCGATGTCTTCGTCACCGACCGGCTCGATCCGCCGCCCTTGCGCGAACTCTGCCGCAGCGAGGACATCACCGTGGTCGAAACCGAAACGCTGGCCGACGCAGCCTTGCGCATCGAAAGCGAAACCTAGAATTTTCACTTTCACTTTCGTTTTGCCGTTGCACGCAAGAAAATCACGCTCTACCGTACGTTGAAGAGGCGCCCATAGGGCCGCCTGCGGGAGGAATGCGTGACGGCTCCGGTGTTCGACATCGCCATCATCGGCGGCGGCGTAAACGGCTGCGGCATCGCGCGCGATGCGGCCGGGCGCGGAGCCTCGGTGGTACTGTTCGAACAGGGCGATCTCGCCAGCGCGACCTCCTCGGCCTCGACCAAGCTGATCCATGGCGGGCTGCGTTATCTCGAGCACTACGAATTCCGGCTGGTGCGCGAGGCGCTGACCGAGCGCGAGGTGATGTGGCGCGCCGCGCCGCATATCATCCGGCCCTTGCGCTTCGTGCTGCCGCATCACGCCGGCCTGCGGCCCTGGTGGATGCTGCGCCTCGGACTCTTCCTCTACGATCATCTTGGCGGGCGCCGCCTGCTGCCGCCGACGCGCTCGCTCGACCTTCGGCGCGACGCCGCTGGCGAGCCCTTGCAGCCGCGCTTCGACCGCGCCTTCGAATACTCCGATTGCTGGGTCGAGGATGCCCGCCTCGTCGTGCTCAACGCCCGCGACGCCGCCGAGCACGGCGCTTCGATCCTGCCGCGGACCAAGGTCATCGGCGCGCGCCGCCAGGGCGATGTCTGGGTGGTCGCCACGGAAGCCGCGGACGGGACCCGGGCCGAGACCAGCGCGCGTGTGCTCGTCAATGCCGCCGGCCCCTGGGTCGCGGACGTGCTGAACGGTATCGTCGCCAGCAACCGCCCGGCTGCGGTGCGCCTGGTCCAGGGCAGCCATATCGTGGTGCCGCGCTTGTTCGAGCACGAGCGCTGCTACATCTTCCAGAACGCCGACGGCCGCATCATCTTCGCCATCCCCTATGAGTACGACCTCACTCTGATCGGCACCACCGACAAGGACTACCAGGGCGATCCCGCCAAGGTCGCCGCCAGCGAGGACGAGATCGCCTATCTCTGCGCCGCGGCGAGCGAGTATTTCCGCAAGCCGATCAAGCGCGACGACGTGGTCTGGACCTATTCCGGCGTGCGCCCGCTCTATGACGACGGCGCCAGCAAGGCGCAGGAGGCGACGCGCGACTATGTGCTGACGCTGGACGAGCCGGCGGGCTCCGCGCCGCTGCTCTCGGTCTTCGGCGGCAAGATCACCACGGCGCGCCGCCTCGCCGAGGCGGCGGTCGAGAAACTGTCCGCCGCTGTTCCGGCGCTGCGGGCTGCCCCCTGGACGGCCACGGCGCATCTGCCCGGCGGCGATTTTCCGGTCGAGGGGTTCGAGGGACTGGTCGAGCGCATCTCTGCCCCCCGCCCCTGGCTCGACCGCAAGCTGGCGCGCCGGCTCGCCCGCGCCTATGGCACCCGCGCCGAGACCCTGCTCGAAGGCGCCAAGGCGATGGCCGATCTCGGCCGCGTCTTCGGCGCCGATCTCACCGAGCGCGAGGTTTCCTGGCTGATGAATCAGGAATGGGCCGCCAGCTCCGAGGACGTGCTGTTCCGGCGCAGCAAGCTCGGCCTGCGCTTTTCGTCCGAGCAGCGCCGGGCGCTCGATGAGTACATGGCGGCGAAGGCCTCGCCACCCGCTTCCGTCAGGTTGGAGGCGCGCGGATGAGCCTGACGCTCGACAGCATCGGACTGACACGCGGCGCGCAGACCCTGCTCGCCGACATCTCGCTGACCTTGGAAAGGGGCTCGCTCAATGTCCTGCTCGGCGCGACGCTCGCCGGAAAGACCTCGCTGATGCGCCTGATGGCCGGGCTCGATGCCCCGAGTAGCGGCAAGATCCTGGTCGAAGGCCGCGACGTCACCGGGCTGCCGGTGCAGAAGCGCAATGTCGCGATGGTATACCAGCAGTTCATCAACTACCCCGCGCTGTCGGTCTACGAGAACATCGCCTCGCCGCTACGCGTCGCCCGCTTGCCCGCGAATGAGATCGACACCCGGGTGAAGAGTGCCGCGGCGCTGCTGCGGCTCGAGCCCTATCTCCAACGCAAGCCGCTCGAGCTCTCGGGCGGCCAGCAGCAGCGCACCGCGATCGCCCGCGCCTTGGTCAAGCGGGCCGAACTGGTGCTGCTCGACGAGCCGCTCGCCAATCTCGACTATAAATTGCGTGAGGAACTGCGCGAGGAACTGCCGCGCATCTTCGCCGAATCCGGCGCGATCTTCGTCTACGCCACCACCGAGCCGAGCGAGGCGCTGCTGCTCGGCGGCAACACGGCGACCCTGTTCCAGGGGAAGGTTACTCAATTCGGACCGACCGCGCAGGTCTACCGTCAGCCGCACGACCTTACGACCGCGCAGGTCTTCTCCGATCCGCCGCTCAACACGCTCGCCAGCACCAAGCAGGGTGGCGAAGTCAGGCTTTCGACAGGTCAGAGCATTCCAGCCACAGGAGCTTTCGCGAGCGTGCCTGATGGCGCCTACACGATCGGCTTCCGCGCCCATCACCTCGCGCTCGACGCGCTGCCGACGCCAGCGATCGCGCTGCAGGCGAGCGTCTCCGTCTCCGAGATCACCGGCTCGGAATCCTTCGTCCATCTCGATGTCGGCACTCACCGCCTGATTGCGCTGGTGCCTGGCGTGCGCCGGCTGGAGCCGGGCACAGCAGTGACCGCCTGGCTCGATCCGGCCCGGATCTTCCTATTCGATGCCGCAGGCTCACTCGCCGCGGCAGCTCCGGCAAAGGCGGCGTGACATGGCAAGGATCACGCTCGACAAACTGGCCCATGCCTACAAGCCCAACCCGCAGGGCCCGCAGGACTATGCCCTGCGCGAGGTCGACCATGTCTGGCGCCAGGGCGGCGCCTATGCGCTGCTCGGTCCGTCCGGCTGCGGCAAGACCACGCTGCTCAACATCATCTCCGGCCTCGTCGTGCCGACGCGCGGGCGCATCCTGTTCGACGACAAGGATGTGACGAAGCTGCCGACCGAGGCGCGCAACATCGCCCAGGTCTTCCAGTTCCCGGTCGTCTACGACACGATGACAGTGCGCGAGAACCTCGCCTTCCCGTTGAAAAACCGTGGCGTCGCGCGGGCCGAGATCGAGGCCCGCGTCGCCGAGATCGCCGGCCTGCTCGATCTGACCTCGGCGCTCGACCGCAAGGCGAGCCGGCTCGGGGCCGACGCCAAGCAGAAGATTTCGCTCGGGCGCGGGCTGGTCCGGCCCGACGTCGCCGCGATCCTGTTCGACGAGCCTTTGACCGTCATCGACCCGCATCTGAAATGGCAATTGCGCTCGATGCTGAAGGAGCTGCACCGCAAGCTCGACCTCACCATGATCTACGTCACCCACGACCAAACCGAGGCGCTGACCTTCGCCGACACGGTGGTGGTGATGCATGATGGCGGCGTGGTGCAGACCGGCACGCCGGAAGAGCTGTTCCAGCACCCGGCCCACACCTTCGTCGGCCATTTCATCGGCTCGCCCGGCATGAACGTGCTGCCCTGCAAGGTCGAAGGCTCCCGAGCGAGCCTCGCCGGACAGGAGATCGCGCTGGCGCGGCACTATTCCGCTCTCGCCGGCAAGATCGAACTCGGCATCCGGCCGGAATATGCGACGCTCGCGCCGCGCGGCGCTGGCCTGCCAGTTCGGATCGCGCGGATCGACGATATCGGCCGCGCCCGTATCGCCCGGGTCGAGCTCGATGGCCTCAAGCTCGCTGCGAGTGTGCCGGAGGGCGCCAGCTTCGATGGCGATCAGGCCGCGCTTTCGCTGCAGGCAGGCCAGATCCACATCTACAGTGACGGCCACCTGGTCAAAGGCGAAGCGCTCGCGGGAGGCCAGCCATGAAGCCGGTCAACCAGAAGGCCTGGCTGCTCGTCCTGCCGGTGCTGCTGATCGTCGCCTTCTCGGCGGTGATCCCGCTGATGACGGTGGTGAACTATTCCGTCCAGGATTCCTTCGGCAACAACCAGTTCTTCTGGAACGGTGTCGGCTGGTTCGCCGAGCTGCTCGATCCCAAGAGCGATCTCGGCTCGCGCTTCTACGACTCGCTCTGGCGCAACCTCGCCTTCTCGGGGATCATCCTCGCCATCGAGATTCCGCTCGGCATCCTGGTCGCACTCTCGATGCCGCGCCAGGGCTGGCAGGTCTCGGCGACGCTGGTCTTGATGGCGCTGCCGCTGCTGATCCCGTGGAACGTTGTCGGCACGATCTGGCAGATCTTCGCGCGCGGCGACATCGGCCTGTTCGGGGCCGCGATCAACGGGCTCGGCATCCGCTACAACTACGTCTCCGACCCGGTCGCCGCCTGGATCACCATCGTCGTGATGGATGTCTGGCACTGGACCTCGCTGGTGGCGCTGCTCTGCTATGCCGGCCTGAAATCGATCCCGGACGCCTATTACCAGGCGGCGCGCATCGACGGCGCCTCGCGCTGGGCCGTGTTCCGCACCATCCAGCTGCCGAAGATGAGCCGTGTGCTTTTGATCGCCGTGCTGCTGCGCTTCATGGACTCGTTCATGATCTACACCGAGCCTTTCGTCGTCACCGGCGGCGGCCCCGGCAATTCGACGACCTTCCTGTCGATCGAGCTGGTCAAGCTCGCGCTGGGGCAGTTCGACCTCGGCAAGGCCGCGGCGCTCTCGATCGTCTACAACCTGATCATCCTCGCCGTCTGCTGGGTGTTCTACACGGTGATGACCGCCGCCGATGCACGGGCCGACGTTGACGCGGGGAGGGCCTGATGCGCGGCGGCCGATTGATCCTTTCGCTCTACCTGATCGCGTTGATGTTGCCGATCTACTGGCTCGTCAACATGAGCTTCAAGACCAACACCGAGATCACCAACGCCCTGACGCTTTGGCCGCGGACCTTCACCTTCGACAACTACGCCAAGATCTTCACCGACCCGAGCTGGTACAACGGCTACATCAACTCGCTGCAATATGTGGCGCTGAACACCCTGCTCTCGTTGGCCTTCGCGCTGCCGGCGGCCTACGCCTTCTCGCGCTATCGCTTCCTCGGCGACAAGCATTTGTTCTTCTGGCTGCTCTCGAACCGGATGGCGCCGCCGGCGGTGTTCGCGCTGCCCTTCTTCAACCTCTATTCGGCGATCGGCCTGTTCGACACGCCGCTCGCGGTCGCCCTCGCCCATTGCCTGTTCAATGTGCCGCTCGCGGTCTGGATCCTCGAAGGCTTCATGTCCGGCGTGCCGCGCGAGATCGACGAGACCGCCGCGATCGACGGCTATTCCTTCCCGCGCTTCTTCGTGAAGATCTTCATGCCCCTGATCGCGTCGGGCATCGGCGTCGCCGCCTTCTTCTGCTTCATGTTCTCCTGGGTCGAGCTCTTGCTGGCGCGCACGCTGACCAGCGTCAGCGCCAAGCCGATCGCCGCGACCATGACCCGAACGGTCTCGGCCGCCGGCATGGACTGGGGCGTGCTCGCGGCAGCCGGCGTGCTGACGCTGATCCCCGGCGCGCTCGTGATCTGGTTCGTCCGCAACTACATCGCCAAGGGCTTCGCCCTGGGGAGGGTGTGATGGAACTTAACTGGATGGCCTGGACCTGGCAGACCGGCCTCTTCTTCGCCGGGATCGCCAGCCTGCTCCTGATCCTGACGCTGCTCGCGGTCTTCCGCCCCGAGACCGAGCGCGTCGGCGTGCTTGGCATCGCCACCACGCGCGGCGACCGGCTCTTCATCTCGCTGCTCGGCAGCGCCTTCATTCACCTCGCCTGGCTCGGCGTCATTGGCCAGCCGCTGTGGTGGGCTTCCGGCCTCGCGCTCCTCTATGCCGCAGCGGTGTTCCGCTTCGTCTGAAGAGCCGGCCCAACAACAAGAAACGACCGACCCCGGAGAAGGGGCGGCACCCAAGGGAAACATCGGAGGACAACGATGACGACGCTCAGCAGGACCCTTACCAGCCTTTCCGGCGCGAGCCTGTTCGCGCTGACACTCGCCGCCGGGCCAGCCCTCGCCGGCCCCGAGGAAGCGCGCAAATGGATCGACAGCGAGTTCCAGCCCTCGACGCTCTCCAAGGAGGAGCAGCAAAAGGAGATGGAGTGGTTCGTCAATGCGGCGAAGCCTTTCGCCGGCATGGAGATCAACATCGTCTCGGAGACGATCACCACGCATGAATACGAGGCCAAGACCCTGGCCAAGGCCTTCAGCGAGATCACCGGCATCAAGCTGACGCACGACCTGATCCAGGAAGGCGACGTGGTCGAGAAGATCCAGACGCAGATGCAGTCCGGCAAGAACATCTATGATGGCTGGATCAACGATTCCGACCTGATCGGCACGCATTTCCGCTACAAGCAGGCGACCAACCTGACCGACTGGATGGCGGGGCCGGGCAAGGACGTCACCAATCCGCAGCTCGATATCGACGACTTCATCGGCAAGTCGTTCGGCACCGGGCCGGACGGCAAGCTCTACCAGCTGCCGGTGCAGCAGTTCGCGAACCTCTACTGGTTCCGCTACGACTGGTTCCAGCGTGCCGACCTGAAGGAGAAGTTCAAGGCCAAGTACGGCTACGATCTCGGCGTTCCCGTGAACTGGTCGGCCTATGAGGACATCGCCGAGTTCTTCACCAACGACGTCAAGGAAATCGACGGCACCAAGGTCTTCGGCCATATGGACTATGGCAAGAAGGACCCCTCGCTCGGCTGGCGCTTCACCGACGCCTGGCTCTCCATGGCCGGCAATGGCGACAAGGGCATCCCGAACGGCCTGCCGGTCGATGAATGGGGCATCCGCATGGAAGGCTGCCGCCCGGTTGGCTCCGCAGTCGAGCGCGGCGGCGACACCAACGGCCCGGCGGCGGTCTACTCGATCACAAAATATGTCGACTGGCTGAAGAAATACGCCCCGCCTCAGGCGCAAGGCATGACCTTCGGCGAGTCCGGGCCGGTGCCGGCGCAGGGGACGATCGCCCAGCAGATGTTCTGGTACACCGCCTTCACCGCCGACATGGTCAAGCCCGGCCTGCCGGTGATGAGTGCGGACGGCAAGCCGAAATGGCGGATGGCGCCCTCGCCCAAGGGTGCCTACTGGAAGGACGGGATGAAACTCGGCTACCAGGACGCCGGCTCGGCGACCCTGCTGAATTCGACCCCGGTCGAGCGCCGCAAGGCCGCATGGCTCTATCTGCAGTTCATCGTCTCCAAGACGGTCAGCCTGAAGAAGAGCCATGTCGGCCTGACCTTCATCCGCGAAAGCGACATCTGGGACAAGAGCTTCACCGAGCGCGCCCCGCAGCTCGGCGGGCTGATCGAGTTCTACCGCTCGCCGGCGCGCGTGCAGTGGACCCCGACCGGCAACAACGTCCCGGATTATCCGCGCCTCGCCCAGCTCTGGTGGCAAAACATCGGCGACGCCTCCTCCGGCGCCAAGACGCCGCAGGCGGCGATGGATGCACTCGCCGCGGCGCAGGACTCGGTGATGGAGCGGCTGGAGCGTTCCGGCGTGCAGGGCGATTGCGGGCCGAAGCTCAACCCGCGCACCACGGCTGAAGAGTGGTTCGCCAAGGCCGAGAAGGCCGGCACGCTCGCGCCGCAACGCAAGCTCGCGAATGAGAAGCCGAAAGGTGAAACAATCGACTATGACACGCTGATCAAGAGCTGGCCGGCGTCTCCTCCTAAGCGCGGCTGAGCCCCCTCCTCCCGGCTCGGATGCGCGAAAGGGGCGCGGCAGCAATGCCGCGCCCCCGAATTTTCCTAGGTCCCACTCGCCCGCTATTGCTGGGTGGCGGCCTCGTCCATCCACATCACTTCCCAGACATGGCCGTCGAGGTCCTGGAAGCCGTGGGCGTACATGAAGCCGTAATCCTTCGGCTCGCTATAGGTCGTGCCACCGACGGCGAGCGCCGCCTTGACGATCGCATCGACAGCCTCGCGGCTCTCACGCGAGAGCGCGGTGAGGACCTCCAGCGACTGGCTGGTGTCGGCGATCGGCTTGGGCGAGAAGCCGGCGAATTTCTCATGGGTCAGCAGCATGGCGAAGATCGTCTCGCTGATCACCATGCAGGCGGCGGTCTCGTCGGTGAATTGCGGGTTGAAGGAGAAGCCGAGCGCCTCGAAGAAGGCGATCGATTTCGGCAGGTCCTTCACCGGCAGGTTGACGAAGATCATCTGGGGCATTTCGTGCTCCTTGGGTCGGCACCGTCTTGGTGGATGCAATGGCCAATGGGCCGGGGCGATGTGGCGCGGCTATGACACGGCGAGCAGCGCCTGCCTGAGCCTGGCCGGCTCGACGACGTCGGCGAGTTGGACATCGACCGCGTCATGCGTGCGCTGCCAGATCGGCAGGGCGCGGGCGAGCAGGGCAATTCCCTCCGGTGTAATTGCCAGGAGCCGGCTGCGGCGGTCTTTCTCACCCGCGGCCACGACGACGAGGCCGCGGCGTTCGAGCGGCTTCAGCGCCGCGGTCAGGGTGGTGCGGTCCATGCCGAGCAGGTTCGCGACCGGGCCGATCGGCGGCGGCTCCGGGCGGTTCAGCGACATCAGGAGAGAGAATTGCTGATTGGTGAGATCGAACGGGCGCAAGGCCTCGTCGAACAATCGCGCCAGCGCCCGCGCAGCGCGCTGGACATGCAGGCACAGGCAATGGTCGCGCACATGCAGCGTCGTGGCGAAGGGGACGAGGGATTCCAGTGGTGCTTCCGGTGATTTTGACATCGTTCAGATATGTTGATATCAACGCAACAAGATTATGCTGAAGGGCTGGGGTCTGCAAGGAGACGATGATGGAGCATCATGTGGTTCCCCGATCCGAATGGCTTGAGGCGCGCAAGGCCCTGCTCAGCCGCGAAAAAGAGTTCACCCGTCTGCGGGACGAGATCAATGCCGCGCGCCTCGCTCTGCCCTGGGTCAAGGTCGACAAGGACTACATTTTCGATACGCCTGCGGGCAAGAAGACGCTCGCCGAGCTGTTCGACGGCCGCAGCCAGCTGGTGATCTACCATTTCATGTTCGGGCCGGACTGGGAGGCGGGCTGCCCGGGCTGCTCCTTCATGGCCGACCATTTCGACGGCACGCTGGCGCATCTCAACAATCACGACGTCACGCTGGTGACCGTCTCGCGCGCGCCGCTCGCCAAGATCGAGGCCTACAAGACACGCATGGGCTGGAGCTTCCCATGGGTCTCGTCCTTCGGCAGCGATTTCAACTTCGACTTCCACGTCTCCTTCACCAAAGACGAGCTCGCCAACGGCCCGGTGCTCTACAATTTCACGCAGACGCCGGCCGAACAGGCCCATGACGAACTTCCGGGCACGAGCGCCTTCATCCGCAATGAGGCCGGCGAGGTCTTCCATACCTACTCGTCCTATGCCCGTGGCGGCGAGGAGATGCTGGGTACGCTGATGATCCTCGACCGGGCGCCGAAGGGCCGCAACGAGAGTTCGACGCTGAGCTTCATCAAGCGTCATGACGAGTATGAGGACCAACCGAAAGCCCATGCCTGCTGCGCCGCCTAAAAGCGCAGCGAGCCAGACCACGCGCATAGGGTTGGTGGGATGCCCATTCCCGCGAGGGAATGGGCTTGGGGCGCGTGTTTTCTGAAGAACCGATCGGCCGCCGCTTCTTCCCTTCTCCCCTTGCGGGAGAAGGTGGCCCGCAGGGCCGGATGAGGGGTCGCGCTGGTCTGAAGCGTTGGCAGATGAGAGGTATGGACGATCAGTGTCGCGCGACCCCTCACCCTGACCCTCTCCCGCAGGGGGAGAGGGGATGGCGCGCGCCCGTTTCAACGGTCATGCACCTCGCCTAGCCATGCGCCACTGTCGCGCGCCGCACGATTCCCGCCAGCTCAGGCGAAGGGTCGAGCGTGCCGAAGACATAGCCCCAGTCGGCATCGAGCCGCGAGCGGCAGAAGGTCTCGAACAACGCCTCGTCGGCATGTTTCTTCAGTTCCGAGGCCTGCAGCGCATAAGCCATCAGATTGGCGAGCCGGCGGCCATGGCCGTCATCGTTGCGGGGTTTGGCTGCCTCGTCGCCGAGCTGGTCGAGCCAGCGATCGAGGGCGCGGTTGGCGCCGCGCGCCTGAGCGACCTCGTTCATGAAGGCTTCCTTGGTGCGAGGCTCGCGGTTGAAGGCGCGCAGCACGTCCATGCACATCATGTTCGAGGTGCCCTCCCAGATCGCGTTGAGCGGCGCCTCGCGATAGAGCCGCGCCATCGGGTTCTCCTCGATGAAGCCGTTGCCACCATGGCACTCAAGGGCTTCGACCACGAAGGCGGCGGCGCGCTTGCAGTTCCAGAATTTCGCCAGCGGGGTGGTGACGCGGGCGAGATGACGCTCCTCTTCGGAGGTCTCCATCGCATCGGTCGCGGCGGCGACGCGGAAGGCCATCAGCGTCGAAGCCTCTGAGTCGATAGCGAGATCGGCGAGGATGTTGGTCATCATCGGCTGCTCGGCGAGCGAGGAGCCGAAGCCCTTGCGCGACTGGGTGTGGTTGAGCGCCAGCGTCAGCGCCTGGCGCATCAGTCCGGCTGAGCCGACGGCGAAATCGAGCCGCGTCAGATGGGCGTGGCTGAGGATTTCCTTGATCCCGGCGCCCTCCTCACCGACGAGCCATCCCAGGCACTCGCGGAACTCGACCTCCGAGGAGGCATTCGAACGATTGCCGGCCTTGTCCTTGAGGCGCTGGATCTGCAGGCGATTACGGCTGCCATCGGGCAGGAAGCCGGGACAGAACAGGCAGGAGATGCCGCTTTGCGTCTGCGCCAGGGTAAAGAACCCGTCCGATTGCGGCACCGAGAAGAACCATTTGTGCCCGCTGATCAGATAGACCCGGCCCTCCGGCGTGTCCTCGAGGAAGCGAGCCGTGGTCTGGGTCTGGCGCAAATCGGAGCCGCCCTGCTTCTCGGTCATCGCATAGCCGATGCTGGCGCCGGTCTTCTGCGTGACTGGCAAGGGACGCTTGTCGTAGCGCCCCGAGGTGATCTTCTGCCGCCAGATTGCGAATTCCGGCTGGGCGAGGCCGGGAAAGGCGGCATAGGTCATGCCGGTCGGGCACCCCGTCCCGTGCTCGATCTGGTTCCAGAGATAGGACAGCACGGCGCGAGCGAGATGGCCGTTCGGCTCGCTCGTGGTCCAGGCGAGCGACGGCACCTCATGGGCGAAAGCGAGGCCCATCAATTCGTGCCAGGCCGGGTGGAACTCGATCCAATCGGTGCGGTTGCCGTAGCGGTCATGGCTCCGCAGCTCCGGCCCATGGCGATTGGCGAGGCGGGCGAGCTCCTGCACCTCGGCATCGCCGGCATGGGCGCCCAGTGCCGCCGCCTTACTCGCGACCCATGGCGCGCCGCGCGCGACGATGCCCTGCAGCACCGCGTCGCCGGAGAAGGCGTTCCAGCCGGTGGCGGGCCGGGCCTGGTTGAGGACCTGATGGGTCGCGCTCGCGTGGAGGTTCATTCCGCCGCCTCCGGTGTCGTCATGCGCTCGGGCACCTCGCAGCCGGTGACGCAGCAGCGACCCGGCTGCTTCGAAGCGCGCGAGCCATCGGCGAGCACGCCGCGATCGAGCAGGCTCTCGACCAGCGCGACCTTCTCCATCACAGGGTAGTTGCGCCAGATCTCGCGCTTCATCGCCTCGGGCGAGCCGCCGCCATGCAGCGAGATCACCGAATACCAGCCGGCCTCCTTCGAGACGGTGAGGTCCTCGATGAAGCGGGCGACCTCGGCGCGCTGCTCATAGGGGATGTCGGGCCGCCCGGTCAGCACGGCCGCAAGCGAGGCCGAGGTCTCTGGGTTGTGGTCCTCGTCCGGGCCGGGCAGCGCCACGATCAATCCTCCCGAGACGTAGTGAGCGATCCTGTGCATGTCGTAGATCTTGGTAGCGAGCAGCAGCTTGCCGATATTGGCGAAAACTGCGTCCGGCATCGCCACGTCCGAGGCGTCCTTGCTGCAATAGACCGAAGCCGCGACACCGCAGGCGAAGAAGCTCTCGGTGATGGTGATCAATTCGACCAGTTGCTCGCGGATATGGGAATGCCGGTCGGCATCGAGCCCATTGGCCTGGGTCATCAGCGCGCCGGCACCGATCAGGAGGTCGCCGAAGCCGGCCCGGGCGGCGATGCAGCTATGGCGGTGATGGGTGGCGTAGCTGGTGGTGAGATAGCCCGCTTCCTCGATTTCGCCGGCCATGAAGACCCGTTCCCAGGGCACGAAGACGTCGTCGAACATCACTGCGCCGGTCGACTGGCCGTATTTCGCCGAGAATTTCGCGGCCGGATCGCCCGGCCGCCCGGCCGGGCGCGCGACGATGGTGATGCCCGCTGCATCGCAGGGCACGGCGCAGCAGACCGCGAAATCCTCGTCGCCTTTGGCGTGGGTTCGGCAGGGCATCACCAGGAATTCGTGGACGTAAGGCGCGCCGGTGACGATCGCCTTGGTGCCGCGGATGACGATGCCGTCGGGCCGGCGCTCCTTGATATGAACATAGGAATCGCGATTGGCCTGTGCGCCGGGCCGCAGCGAGCGGTCGCCCTTTGCGTCGGTCATGGCGATGCCGAGGGTGAGGTCGCGCTCCTGAACCTCGTGCAGATAGGCCTGGAAGCGCTGGGCGTAGTCGGTGCCGTGGTTTGCGTCGGCCCGGACCGTCGCCTGGCCCAGCCCGTTGAAGGCGTCGTGGGTCAGATAGCGCACGGCGCAGCCGGCGATCTTGCACATCAGCCGGACTGCCTCGAGCTTGGCGAGGAGGTCGCTGGAGCTCTGGTTGAGATGGAGCATCCGGTTGACGGTCCTGCCCGAACCGGCGTCGACCGCCGTCATGATCGGGGCATGAGCCGGATCATGGGCAAGGTCGTAGCCGACGCCGATACCGTTGATGCCCGGCAGCAGCATCGGCTCGTCGGCGACATTCTCGATCCGGCAGCCGTTGACGAAAAGGCGCGGAGAATAGGCCCGCAGGGATTCGCGATAGCCGGCGGCGTCCATCAGCATGCTAGCCTCCTCCCGAGCGGTTGTTGCTCCTAAAATTGAACGGCGTTAGATTTTGGTCAAGAGGGTTGGAGGCGTCCCAGAGTGAGCGAAGGATCCGCAGAGCGGAAGCGCGGCCGCTATGCCGCGACAGATGCCAAGCGCGAGGGCATTCTTGCTGCGGCGCGCATGGTGTTCGAGCGCGAGGGGCTGGACGGCGCTTCGCTGCGGGCGATCGCGGCCGAGGCCGGCTACACCCCGGCAGCGCTCTATTTCCATTTCGACTCGAAAGAGGCGCTCTATGCCGAGGTGCTCGGCCGCTCGATCGCCACGCTGCAGGCGACGGTCGATACGGCGGTCGCGGCTGCCGGCACCCCCACGGAGTGCTTCTCGGCCGCTGCGCTCGCCTTCTTCGACTTCTATGCCGAGAACCCGCGCGATCTCGATCTCGGCTTCTATCTGTTCCGCGGCGGCATGCGCCCGCACGGCCTCGGCCGCGAGCGCGACAGGGCACTGAACGACGCGCTGGAAGCGACTTTGGCACCGATCCGGGATGCGGCGCTGGCGCTCGGCGCCAATGCTGCGCAGGCCGACTTGATCATGGCGGACGCCTTCGCCCATGCTTCCGGCGTGCTGCTGCTAGCGCATACGCGGCGCATCCGCATGTTCGGCACCTCGCCGCGCGCGTTGATGGAGCGCCATGTCGAAACCGAGCTCGACCGGCTCCTGCAGAGGTGACGCTGATGCCCCTGATGAACGTCAACCGGTCCCGCCTCGTCATCATCGATTTCCAGGCGCGCCTGATGCCGGCAATCCATGACGGGCCGCGCCTGCTCGCCAATGCCGGCAAGCTGGTCGCAGCGGCGAAGCTGCTGGAGGTGCCGATCGTGATGACCGAGCAGAACCCGGCCGGGCTCGGGGCAACCGTTCCGGAACTCGCCGAGGCCGCATCCGCGATCACCAAGACGAGCTTCGATGCCTGCGGCGCGCCGGCCTTCACCGACGCCATCGCCGGCGACGAGGACCTCATCCTCTGTGGTTGCGAGGCGCATGTCTGCTTCGGCCAGACCGCGCTCTCGCTGCTCGAGCACAAGCGCCGCGTCTTCGTGGTGCAGGACGCCGTCGGCTCGCGTGCACCGGAGAGCAAGGAGGTGAGCCTGCGCCGGCTGGAGCGACACGGCGCCGAGATCGTCACCACCGAGATGGTGGTGTTCGAGTGGCTGCGCACAGCCGAGCACCCCCAGTTCCGCGCCGCCCTCGATCTGGTCAAGTGAACCCGCCTTTGCCTCAACCCGCCTTCTGGTATTTCGACATCATCTCGCCCTTTGCGCATCTGGCGCTGACGCGGCTCGATGCGATCCGGGCGCAGCGGCCGGTGCTGCTGAAACCGATCGTCTTCGGTGGCGTCCTCAAGGCCTGGGGCCAGCTCGGACCGGCCGAGGTCGCGCCCAAGCGCGTCCACACCTATCGCCTCGCCACCCATACGGCGCAGGCGATGGGCGTGCCCTTCCGCTTTCCGCTGGCCCACCCCTTCAACCCGCTCGCGATGCTGCGCCTGCTGACCGCGCTCGACGGCAACGAGGCGGCCGTCACGGCCGCCTTCCACTTCGTCTGGGGCGAGGGACGCGATGCCAACGATCCGGCAGTCCTGGCGGCGGTGGCGGAAGCTGCCGGCCGGCCCGATGCCCTGGCGCTGCTCGGCGAGCAGGAGGTCAAGGACCGCCTGCGCCAGGCGACCGAGGAAGCAGTCGCCGCCGGCGTCTTCGGCGTGCCGAGCCTGGTGATCGACGGCGAGGTCTTCTGGGGCGCCGACGCGATGGCGATGGCGCAGGACTATCTCGCCGATCCGGCCGCCTTCCGCAGCGGCGAAATGGCGCGCGTTTCCACTCTGCCCGAAGGGATCCAGCGGCAGCGCTAGAACGAGACGAGGGAACCGCCCGGCCGCAGCCACAGTTTCACGATGTTGTCGGTTTACGCCTCTCATCCGGAGGCAGATGATCCGCCGGCCGACAACGAAAGGAGACGCCCATGCTGCGCCGTTCGTTCCTGAAATTCGGTATCGCCGGCCTCGCCGCGCCGAATCTGATCCTGCGCAGCGCCGAGGCAACCGGACAGCCCCAGCCCGGCAGCCCCTTCATCGTCACCTATTTCGAGGTGCCGGAGATCAAGGGCTCGCGCGATGTCACCGATGCCGGCGACGGCACGCTCTGGGTCTGCGGCCAGCGCAATGGCGTGCTCGGCCGCTTCGATCCACGCACCAGCCAGACCAAGGTGATCCCGCTCGGCGACGGCGCAGCTCCGCACGGCGTCGTGCGCGGGCCTGATGGCGCCGCCTGGGTCACCGAAGGCGGCCAGAACGCCATCGCCCGCGTCGACGACAAGACGCACAAGGTCGAGCTGTTCAAACTGCCTGCCGAGCGCGAGCGCGCAAATCTCAACACGCCGGTCTTCGACAAGACCGGCGTGCTCTGGTTTACCGGCCAGAACGGCATCGTCGGCCGTCTCGATCCGAAATCCGGCAAGATGGACATCTTCGACGCACCGCGCGGCGCCGGCCCCTACGGCATGACCCGCACGCCGGCCGGCGAAATCTGGTTCGCCTCGCTCGCCGGCAACTATATCGCCCGGATCAACACGCAGAGCGGCGCCTTCACCGTGGTCGACCCGCCGACCGAGGGCCAGGGCGCGCGCCGGGTCTGGTCGGATTCGAAGAACCGGATCTGGGTCAGCGAGTGGAATTCCGGACAGGTCTCCTCGTTCGATCCCGAAAGCGGCAGCTGGAAGGGCTGGAAGCTGCCCGGTCACAAGCCGCGGACCTATTCGGTCTATGTCGACGATGCCGACAAGGTCTGGCTCACCGACTTCGCCCTCAACAGCATCGTCCGCTTCGATCCGCTCAACGAAGAGTTCAACAGCTTCCCGAGCGACAAGCCCGGCGCCAATGTCCGCCAGATGGACGGGCGGAGCGGCGAGGCCTGGGGCGGCGAGAGCGGCACCAACCGGCTGGTGCGTATCCAGACGGTGAAGCCGGCGTGAGGACGGGCTTCGCGGCGCTCCTTGTGCTCGCGCTGACCCGGACCGAACCGCTGCAAGCGCAGGAGCCAGCAGGAGCGATCGTCTTCAAGACCTGCCAGTCCTGCCACAGCCTCGATCCGGCCAAGGCCGGCACGGCTGGGCCGCATCTTGCCGGGTTGAAGGGGCGCCTGCTCGGTTCGGCAGAGGGTTTCGACTACTCGCCGGCGTTCAGAGCCGCGAAGGCGCAAGGGCTCAGCTGGGACGACGAGAAGCTGAAGGCCTACCTCTCCGACCCAGACGCGCTCGTACCCGGTGGCTGGATGAGTCCGCCCGCCGGACTCAGTGGAGCGGACCGCGCGGCCGTGGCGGATTATCTGCTCAGCAGGTAGCCGCCGCTCAAAGCGGCTTCTTGATCCATTTGGCGATCATGCCGACGATGCCTTCGCGGAAGAGCAGGACGCAGATCACAAAGACGACGCCCTGCACGACCGTGACCCAGGCGCCGAGCGTCGCCAGGAAGTTCTGCATCGAGACGATGACAATGGCGCCGACGATCGGGCCGAAGACGGTGCCGAGCCCGCCGACCAGCGTCATCAGCACGACCTCGCCCGACATCGACCAATGCACGTCGGTGAGCGACGCCAGCTGGAAGACGATCGCCTTGGTCGCGCCGGCGAGCCCGGCGATCCCGGCCGAGAGCACGAAGACGGCGAGCTTGTACTGGCTGGCGCGATAGCCGAGCGAGATGGCGCGCGGCTCGTTGTCGCGGATCGCCTTGCAGACCTGGCCGAAGGGCGAGTGGATGACGCGGTAGATCAGCAGGAGCCCGCCCATGAAGACCGCGGCGACGAGCCAGTAGAGCGCACGGTCGTCAGCGAGGCTGAAAAGGCCGAGCAGCTTGCCGCGCGGCACAGCCTGGATGCCGTCCTCGCCGCCGGTGAAGCGCGGCGTCTGCAGCGAGAAGAAGAACGCCATCTGCGCCAGCGCCAGCGTGATCATGGCAAAGTAGATGCCCTGGCGGCGGATGGCGAGCGCGCCGAAGGCGAGGCCGAGCAGGGCAGCGATCCCCGTGCCGGCGAGGATGGCGAGCTCCGGCGTCAGCCCCCAGTGCTTGGCCGTGTAGGCGCTGACATAGCTCGCCATGCCGAAATAGGCGGCGTGGCCGAAGGAGAGCAGGCCGCCATAGCCAAGCAGAAGATTGAAGGCGAGCGCGAACAGCGCAAAGCACAGCACCTTCATCACAAAGACCGGATAGGCGACGAAGGGCGCGATCACCAGCGCGATCGCAATGCCGATCATCAGATTGCGGTGCAGCCGCGCCGTGCTGTCGTCGACCTCCCCAATGGCGAGAGCGGCGGCGGGAGCGTCGGTGGAAGCGATGTCTGCCATCTCAATTCCTCACGCAGCGCGGCCGAACAGGCCGGCCGGCTTCACCAGAAGCACGATCGCCATGATGATGAAGATTACGGTCGCCGAGGCTTCCGGATAGAACACCTTGGTCAGCCCCTCGACCAGGCCGAGCGAGAAGCCGGTGACGATCGCGCCCATGATCGAGCCCATGCCGCCGATCACCACCACCGCGAAGACGACGATGATCAGGTCGGCGCCCATGTTCGGATTGACCGAGTAGATCGGCGCCGCCAGCACTCCGGCGAAGGCGGCGAGCGCAACGCCGAAGCCGTAGGTCAGCGTCACCAAGAGCGGCACGTTGATGCCGAAGGCCTGGGTCAGGGTCGGGTTCTCGGTCGCGGCGCGCAAATAGGAGCCGAGCTTGGTCTTCTCGATCACGAACCAGGTGGCGAGGCAGACGATGAGCGAGGCGATCACGACCCAGCCGCGATAGGTCGGCAGGAACATGAAGCCGAGATTGTAGCCGCCGCGCAGTTCCGCCGGGATCTGGTAGGGCAGGCCGGAGGAGCCATAATTGTTGCGGAAGACGCCCTGGATGATCAGCGCCAGGCCGAAGGTCAAAAGCAGCCCGTAGAGATGGTCGACATGGGCGATGCGTTTCAGCAGGAAGCGCTCGATCACCACGCCGGTGATGCCGACGGCGATCGGCGCCAGCAGCAGCGCCGCCCAGTAGTTGATGCCGAGATAGTTCAGGCACATCCAGGCGACGAAGGCGCCCATCATGTACTGGGCGCCATGGGTGAAGTTGATGATGTTGAGCAGGCCGAAGATCACCGCCAGGCCGAGGCTGAGGATCGCATAGAACGAGCCGTTGATCAGGCCAAGCAGAAGCTGGCCGAACAATGCCTGTGGCGGGACACCCAAGAGCTCGAACATGCGATCGACCGTTCCGTGAAAGCTGATCCGGGGCCGTCTCCGGCCCCGGCAGAGTGTGTCGAGGGGCTGCTTTCAGCCCGTCACTTCTTGACGAGCGGGCACTCGCTCTCAGCCAGCGGCTTGAAGGCTTCGTCGGCCTTCAGGACCGCGACCTGCTTGTAGTAGTCCCACGGCGCCTTCGACTCGGAGGGCTTCTTGACCTCGAACAGATACATATCGTGCATCTTGCGGCCGTCGGCGCGCACCGTGCCCTTGCCGAACAGCGGATCGTCGGTCGGCAATTCCTTCATCTTGGCCATGACGGCCGCAGAATCCTTGCTCTTGGCCGCCTCGACCGCCTTCAGATAGTGCAGCATGCCGGAATAGACGCCGGCCTGGACCATGGAAGGCTTCTTGCCGCCATTGAGCTTGGCGAAACGCTCGGACCAGGCACGGGTCTGGTCGTTCATGTCCCAGTAGAAGGACTCGGTCAGCACCAGCCCCTGAGCCGTCTGCAGGCCGAGCGCATGCACGTCCGTGGCGAAGACGAGCAGACCGGCCAGCTTCTGGCCACCGGCGACGATGCCGAACTCACCCGCCTGCTTGATCGAGTTGATGGTGTCGCCACCGGCATTGGCGAGGCCGATGACCTTGGCCTTGGACGCCTGCGCCTGCAGCAGGAAGGACGAGAAGTCCGTGCCGGGGAATGGCGTGCGGACGGCGCCCAGCACCTTGCCGCCGGCCTTGGTCACCACCGCCGAGGTATCGCGCTCGAGCGCATGGCCGAAGGCGTAGTCGGCGGTGAGGAAGAACCAGCTGTCGCCGCCGGCCTTGGTCATGGCGCCGCCGGTCCCCTGGGCCAGCGCGTAGGTGTCATAGGTCCAGTGGACCGTGTTCGGCGAGCAGGCCTTGCCGGTCAGATCGGAGGAAGCCGCGCCGGAGTTGATGTGGACCTTGTTCTTCTCGCGGGTGATCTGGTTGACCGCCAGCGCGACCGAGGAGGTCGGCACGTCGAGGATCAGGTCGACGCCGTCCTGATCGTACCATTGCCGGGCGATGGTCGAGCCGACGTCGGGCTTGTTCTGGTGGTCGGCCGAGACGATCTCGACCTTGATGCCCTTGTCGGCCGCCTTGAAGTCCTCGACCGCGAGGCGCGCCGCGATCACCGAGCCCTCGCCCGAAAGGTCGGCATAGAGGCCGGAGCGGTCGTTGAGCACGCCGGCTTTGACCGAGATCTGCTGCGCCAGCGCCGGCGAGGCCATCAGCGCGCCGAGCGCCGTAGCCGCGAGCAATGTCTTGAGCTGCATGTTCCTGTCTCCCTGAGATGTCTGGTGTTCGTTAGGTTCTTATTGGACGCCTTGCGTCAGACGCCGAGATAGCTGTGGAGCTTGTCGATATTGGCGTCGAGTTCCGGATTGGGGATCATGTCGATGACCCTGCCCTGCTCGACGACGTAGTGCCGGTCCGCCACGGTCTGGGCGAAGCGGAAGTTCTGCTCGACCAGGACGATGGTGAAGCCCTTCTGCTTCAGCATGCGGATGGTGGCGCCGATCTGGTCGATGATCACGGGCGCGAGCCCCTCGGTCGGCTCGTCGAGCAGCAGCAGATTGGCGCCAGTGCGCAGGATGCGGCCGATCGCCAGCATCTGCTGCTCGCCGCCCGAGAGCTTGGTGCCTTGGCTCTTCAGCCGCTCCTTCAGGTTGGGGAAGAGCGTGAAGATCTGCTCGATCGGAAGCCCGCCCGGCTTGACCTGCGGCGGCAGCATCAGGTTCTCCTCGACAGACAGCGTCGAGTAGATGCCACGCTCTTCCGGGACATAACCGATCCCGAGCCGGGCGATGGCGCGCGACGGCAGCCCGATCGTCTCCTGGCCGGCGAAGGTGACCGAGCCCTTGCGCTTGCCGATCACGCCCATGATCGATTTCAGCGTCGTGGTCTTGCCGGCGCCGTTGCGGCCGAGCAGGGTCACCACCTCGCCCTCGCCGACATCGAGCTCGATGCCGTGCAGGACATGGCTCTCGCCATACCAGGCCTCGAGCCCGCGCACCGCGAGCAACGGCTTGGCGCCCGCAGCCGCAGCCGGACGTTCCAGCACAGCGTCAGTGGCCATGGCCGACTCCCGATCCGATATAGGCTTCGATCACGCGCGGATCCTTCGAGACGGCAGCATAGTCGCCCTCGGCCAGGACCTGGCCGCGAGCGAGCACGGTGATGCGGTCGCAGAGCGAGGCAACCACCGATAGATTGTGCTCGACCATCAGGATGGTGCGGTCCTTCGAGACCTTGCGGATCAGCGCCTCGATGCGCTCGATGTCCTCGCGGCCCATGCCGGCCATCGGCTCGTCGAGCAGCAGCATCTCGGGCTCGAGCGCGAGCGTCGTCGCGATCTCGAGCGCGCGCTTGCGGCCATAGGAGAGCTCGCCGGCCGGCAGATCGGCGAAAGCCGACAAGCCGACGGCGTCGACGAGGCGCAACGCCTCGGCATCGAGCGGGGAGAGCACCTTCTCCGAGCGCCAGAAATCGAAGGAATCGCCGCGCTTGCGCTGCAATGCCACCCGGACATTGGTCTTGACCGAGAGCTGCGGGAACACCGCGGAAATCTGGAAGGAGCGCACCAGCCCGAGCCTGGCGATCTCGGCCGGCTTCTCGCGGGAGATATCGCGACCGTTATAGACGATCTGGCCCCGTGTCAGCGGCAGGAACTTGGTCAGCAGGTTGAAGCAGGTCGTCTTGCCCGCACCGTTCGGGCCGATCAGCGCGTGGATCGAACCGCGCCTGACCTTCAGATCAACGCCATTGACGGCTGTGAAGCCGGCGAATTCTTTCGTGAGGCCTGAGGTCGATAGAATAATATCCTCAGACATCCGCCCTTAACCTTAGTCATTGCTGGATTGTTCGTTTCCCCGGGCGGCATGCTGCACCGCGCATATCGCCCATGTCAACGGCGCGGGTGTGCGCAAAAACCCATGCGGGGCACGCGAAGCCCCCGCTTCTAGACGAAAGGCTTATACCTAAAGGCTATGATGCCCAGGGATCAGGCTCGAAGCGCCCCGTCCCTGGAAACCGCAGCCGCAAAGACCGAGGCGATCTCGCGCAGACGCAGCAGATAGTCCTCGCAGGACGGCAGCTCGCCGTACTTCGCACCGGCCGCAGCCCGCATGATCGTCGCGATCAGGGTGTCCAGCCGCAGGCCGCTGCGTTCGATCGAAATCTCGCCCTGCGCGGCAGCACCGTCGAACAACTGGCGAGCAAGGTCGATGAAGATCGCCTCGAAGGCGGCAAGCTCGGCTCCTGCGATGCTGATCATCACCGCCTTGAGCTCGCCGAGATGCTCGCCGGCGCTGAAGGCGCT
The DNA here is from genome assembly GCA_025846845.1 of Alloboseaceae bacterium BT-24-1. Taxonomy (GTDB): domain Bacteria; phylum Pseudomonadota; class Alphaproteobacteria; order Rhizobiales; family Beijerinckiaceae; genus Allobosea. The sequence continues at coordinate 88,429 of JAOYTL010000017.1, read as the reverse complement.
GAAGGCGGTGCCGTGATGAGCCGCCATCAGCGCGGCCAGCCGCTCAGCGAACGGGCCAGGTGTCGCCAGCGCCTCGCGGCAACGTGTCTCGACTTGGGCCCCGAGACCCGCGAGCATCGCTCGGAAGACGTCGTCCTTGCCTTTGAAATGGAGGTAGAGCGTGGCGCGGGCAACGCCGGCCTCGCGCGCGATGTCGTCCATCGAGGTGCGCTTGTAGCCATAGCGGGCGAAGAGACGCAGAGCCGCCTCCGCGATCTGCTCGATGCGGCCCTTGCCGTCCTCGCCGGACGTTATGGAACTTTCGCTGCGGTCGCTCATTTGCAGTCTTGACAGAATCCAAACTGTCGGCAACTATTCTAGTTAGACGCAAAACGTCTAATTCGTCTAGTCGCACGACCCAAGACGACGGATCATTCGCCCGCTTCTGATATGTCAGAACGGGCCTGCGAGCGAGCCTCGATCCGGCTGCCATGGTGCCGTGCTGCGCATGACCGCGATCCCGCGAGGCAGCCATGGTCCACTCGATCAATATCAATGGAACGACGCATCGCGTCGACGTCGACGACGACACACCCCTGCTCTGGGTGCTGCGCGACAATATTGGGCTCACCGGCACCAAGTTCGGCTGCGGCGTCGCGCAATGCGGCGCCTGCACCGTCTATATGGACGGCCAGCCGCTGCGCTCCTGCTCGATGCCCGTTTCCGCCATTGGCGAGGCCAAGATCACCACGATCGAGGCGCTCGCCGGCAAGGAGGCGCAGGCCGTGCAGGCGGCTTGGGTCAAGCATGACGTGCCGCAATGCGGCTACTGCCAGTCCGGCCAGGTGATGAGCGCGATCGCGCTGCTCACCGAGATTCGCAAGCCGACCGACCGCGACATCGACCTCGCGATGAACGGCAATCTCTGCCGCTGCGCAACTTATGTCCGCATCCGCGCCGCGATCCACGACGCCGCGCGCACGCTGGAGGGCTGAGCCATGACCGCGCACGACATCTCCCTCTCCCGCCGCAACCTCCTGAAGGGCACCGGCGCCCTCGTCATCGGCCTCAGCCTGCCGCAGTCGGGCCGGGCGCAATCTGGCGCCGCTCAGGCCTTCCGGCCGGGCGGTGCCGCGACGTTCGCGCCGAACGCCTTCGTCCGGATCGCCGCCGACGACACGGTGACGGTGCTGGTCAAGCATATCGAGTTCGGCCAGGGCCCGTTCACCGGTCTTGCAACCCTGGTCGCCGAGGAACTCGACGCCGATTGGGGCCAGATGCGGGCCGAGCACGCCCCGGCCGACGTCAAGCTCTACGCCAACCTCGCCTTCGGCGTGCAGGGCACCGGCGGCTCGACCGCGATCGCCAACTCCTTCGAGCAGATGCGCAAGGCCGGCGCCACCGCCCGCGCCATGCTGGTGCAGGCCGCCGCCGAGGCCTGGAAGGTTCCGGCCGGCGAGATCACTGTCGAAAAGGGCGTGCTGAAGCACGCCTCCGGCAAGCAGGGCCGCTTCGGCGAGTTCGCCGAGGCCGCCTCCAAGCTCCAGGCCCCGGCCGAGGTCAAGCTGAAGGACCCCGCTCAGTTCAAGCTGATCGGCAAGGAGGGCGCGGTCAACCGCCTCGACAGCCCCGGCAAATCCACCGGCAAGACGCAGTTCACCATCGACATCCGGACGCCCGAGATGCTGACGGTCGTCGTCGCCCGGCCGCCGCGCTTCGGCGGCAAGGTCGCCTCCTTCGACGCGACCGAGGCGAAGAAGATCAAGGGCGTGGTGGACGTTCAGCAGATCGGCTCGGGTGTCGCCGTCTACGGCACTGGCATGTGGCCGGCGCTGAAGGGCCGCGAGGCGCTGAAGGTGACCTGGGACGAGAGCGGGGCCGAAAAGCGCGGCAGCCGCGAGTTGATCGCCGAGTACCGGGCGCTCGCCCGGACACCGGGTACGGTCGCCGGCAAGCATGGCGATGCCGAGGCGGTACTTGGCAAGGCCGACAAGGTGATCGAGGCGGAATACGTCTTCCCCTATCTGGCGCATGCGCCGATGGAGCCGCTCGACGGCTATCTCGAATGGAATGCGCAGGGGGCACTCGCCCGCTTTGGCAGCCAGTTCCAGACCACCGAGCACCAGACCATCGCGACGATCCTGGAATTGCCGCCGGAGAAGGTGCAGCTCGAGACTATGCTCGCCGGCGGCTCTTTCGGCCGACGCGCCCAGGTCAGCCAGCATCTGGCGGCGGAGCTCGCCATGGTCGGCAAGGCGATCGGCCCGAACCGGCCGGTCAAGCTGGTCTGGACGCGCGAGGACGACCTCGCCGGCGGCTACTACAGGCCGCTCTTCGTGCATCGCATGCGCGGTGCGGTGAAGGACGGCAAGATCACCGCCTGGACCAATTCGATCGTCGGCCAGTCCTTCTTCCTCGGCACGCCCTTCGAGGCGATGACGGTGAAGAACGGCATCGACGCCACCATGGTCGAGGGCGCCAATGAACTGCCCTACGAGGTCGCCGATTTCCGCTGCGAGGTGCACGCGACCAAGGTCGGGGTGCCGACGCTGTGGTGGCGCTCGGTCGGTCATACCCATACCGGCTATGCCGTCGAGTGCTTCATCGACCAGTTGTTGCAGGAGGCCGGGCAGGACCCGGTCGCCGGGCGGCTCGCCTTGATGGGCAAGCATCCGCGCCTTGTCGGCGTGCTGAAGGCGGTCGCCGACATGGCGAAGTGGAACGGCCCGGGGCCCGTCGACGGCCGTGCCCGCGGTGTCGCCGTGGTCGAGAGCTTCAACTCCTATGTCGCGCAAATCGCCGAGGTCTCGCTCGGCGCCGGCGGCGAGCCCAAGGTGCACAAGGTCTGGTGCGCGGTCGATTGCGGCATCGCAGTCAATCCCGACATCATCCGCGCCCAGATGGAGGGCGGCATCGGCTTCGGGCTCGGGCACATCCTCTATGGCGAGCTGACGCTCGACCAGGGCCGGCCGGTGCAGGCCAATTTCGACAGCTATCGCTCGCTGCGCATCCACGAGATGCCGGAGGTCGAGGTCCGGATCCTGCCCTCGACCGAAAAGCCGAGCGGCGTCGGCGAGCCGGGCGTGCCGCCGATCGGGCCGGCGGTCGCCAACGCGCTAGCGCGGCTGGGCCGAGGGCGGCCGCTGTCGCTGCCGATGGTCGGAGGGACGGTGTGATGCGGTCGATCGCTCTTTCAACCGCTGCCGCCGCCGTCACCCTGCTGCTCGGCAGCGCCTTCACGCTGGCGCAGACCGCACCGGCGTCGCAGCCCGGCGGAGCGACCCTGCGCCCAGCTGCAAGCTTCACCAATATCGCCAATCAGCGCGACCGCTCGGTCGCGCTGTTCAACGAGATCGGCAAGGTGCTGCAGCATCCACGTTGCATGAATTGCCACCCCGCAACCGAGCGGCCGCGCCAAACCGACACGAGGCGGCTGCACGAGCCGATGGTGGTGCGCGGCAAGGACGGGCACGGAGCGCCCGGCCTCGCCTGCACCACTTGCCATGGCAAGCAGAACTTCGACCCGGCCGGCGTTCCCGGCGACGGTCACTGGGCACTGGCGCCAGCTTCGATGGCCTGGGAAGGCAAGACGCTCGGCCAGATCTGCGAACAGCTCAAGGACCAGAACCGCAACGGCAGCCGCGACCTCGCCGCGATCATCAAGCACGTGACAACTGACACGCTGGTGCTCTGGGGCTGGAATCCCGGCAAGGGCCGCCAGCCGGCGCCGGGCACGAATGCCCAGTTCGGCGAACTGATGCAGGCCTGGGCCGACAGCGGGGCGGCCTGCCCGGCGGCGTAACCTTCGCCTGTGACCTTCCCCGTCATGGTCGGGCCTGTCCCGACCATCCACGTCTTCCTTGCTGCAAGGCGGTGTTCAAGACGTGGATGCTCGCCACGAGGGCGAGCATGACGGCATCACCGGAACGGTGGCTCGTCGAAGCTCCTGAGCTTGCGCGAATGGATTTGTGAGCCGGCTTCCTTGAGCTTCTCGAGCGCGGCGAGGCCGATCTTGAGGTGCTCGCCGACGGCGCGCTCATAGAAGGCGTTGGCAGCGCCGGGCAGCTTGATCTCGCCATGGAGCGGCTTGTCGGAGACGCAGAGCAAGGTGCCGTAGGGCACGCGCAGGCGATAGCCCTGCGCCGCGATCGTGCCCGATTCCATGTCGACCGCGATGGCGCGCGACAGGTTGATGCGCTTGCGCTCCTTGGTCCAGCGCAGCTCCCAGTTGCGATCGTCCTGCGTCACGACCGTGCCGGTGCGCAGGCGCTGCTTCAGCCGGTCGCCCTTCTCGCCGGTGACTTCGGCCGCCGCCTCCTGCAGGGCGACCTGGACCTCCGCCAGGGCCGGAACCGGCACATCGGGCGGCACCAGTTCGTCCAGAATGCCGTCCTGCCGGAGATAGGCATGGGCGAGGACGTAGTCGCCGATGATCTGCGTCTGGCGCAACCCGCCGCAATGGCCGACCATCAGCCAGCAATTCGGCCTGAGCACCGCGAGATGGTCGGTGATATTCTTGGCGTTGGATGGACCGACGCCGATGTTGACGAGGGTCACGCCCTCGCCGCTCTCGCGGATCAGGTGATAGGCCGGCATCTGGAAGCGGTGCCAGGGCGCCGACATCACCCTTTCGGCAGCGCTGACATCGATGCCGTCGCGGTCGATGCGGATGCCGCCCGGAGCGACCAGCGCCTGCGCCGTGCCGGCCTCGATCTCGGCCAGAGCGAGCCGGACGAACTGGTCGACATAGCGATGATAATTGGTCAGCAGCACCCAGGGCTGCACGGCGCGCCAGTCGGTGCCGGTGTAGTGCACGAGGCGCCGCAGCGAATAATCGACCCGGACTGCGTCGAAGAGCGAGAGCGGACGCGGCTCGCCCTCGACGATCTCGAAGGTGCCGTCAGCGATCTCGTCGCCGACCAGCGCCAGGAGCGGCGTCGGGAAATGCCTGGCGAGCTCGGCGGCCGTGACCATGCCGCGGCCGAGCTCGTCGCCGCCGTCGAGCGCATAGGGATAGGGAATTTCCTGGCTGCTGATGCCGGTCTCGATCGTCGCGCCGTATTCCTCGACCAGCGGCTGGAGCTGGTCGAGCAGATAGGCGCGGAACTCGGCCGGCTGCGTCACCGTGGTCGAATAGATGCCGGGGGCGGCGAATTTGGCGTAGCCGCGCCGCGTCGCCGCCGGCAGCTTCGACGGTTCGTAGGTAACGCGCAGCATCGGGTAGCGATAGAGCGCCCGGTCATCCAGCGTCGGCGGCTGTGCCGTGTCGAAGAAGCGCTGGAGATCGTTTCGCAGCGCCGTCCGCGCCTGATCGTAGAGCAGCTCCAGCCGGTCGACGGCCTCCTGCGGCGTGGCGGCGATCTCAAATGTCATGTGCGAACGACCTCTCGTTCGCCGTGCTTGTAGCGGTGAGCACACGTCGCTGACAACAGTGCGCCCGGCGACGCGATCATCAGGCAGGGCTCGCCTTGGCCAGCCGGCGCGCCGCGCTTCCATCGGCCACTTGTGTGTCAAAGATTTTTGGATACAATTATCCTATGTCGACCATACGCCTCGCCGCCGCCACGACTGCCTCCGCCCTCGCCCAGCGCCTGCGCGAGGCGATCGATGCGGGTCACTGGCAGCCGGGCGATCTCCTGCGTCAGGAGCAGATCGCGGCTGAATATGGCGTCAGCCGCATCCCGGTACGCGAGGCTCTGGCCCAGCTCCAGAACGAGGGACTGCTCGATGTCGCGCATTATCGCGGCGCGCGCGTGAGCCGGCCACGGGCTCAGGAGATCGACGAGATCTTCGATCTCAGGCTGATGGTGGAGGGCGACCTGCTGGCGCGGGCGCTCGGCCAGCACGACCAGCGCTCGCTGCGCGAGCTCAAGCGACTCCAGGACACTCTGGAGGATGCTGACGATCGCCTCGGCTGGATCGCCGGCGACATTGGCTTCCATGAAGCACTCTACGCGCCGGCGGGACGGCCCCGCAGCCTTGCCCTGTTCCGCCAGCTGCGCGCGCCGATCGACCGGTTCAGCGCCCAGGCGCTCGGCCCCGGCGCGCGCAAGCAGGGCTGGGCCGACGAGCACCGCCGACTGATCGCGGCGGTTGCGGCCGGCGACGCGGCCGCGGCCCAGACAATCCTCGAACACCATCTGCAGGCAACGCGGGCAGTCGTGCTCGCGGCCTGCTCCGAGCAGGGAGACAATTGATGGCGACGCATGGCGCGACGATCACCTGGCAGCGCGGCGAGGAGGAGGCCTTCGTCGACAACCGCTACAGCCGCGCCCATCTCTGGCGTTTCGACGGCGGCCTGGAGGTGCCGGCCTCGAGCTCACCGCATGTCGTGCGCGTGCCCTTTTCGAATCCCGCCAATGTCGACCCCGAGGAGGCCTATGTCGCGGCCTTGTCGAGCTGCCACATGCTTACATTCCTTCACCTTGCGACACTGCGCGGCTTGCGGGTAGACAGCTATGTCGATGCGGCCGAAGGCATGATGCTGAAGAACGCCGACGGCAAGGAGTGGGTGGCGTCGGTGACGCTGAAGCCGCATATCGTCTTCAGCGGGCCGAAGGCGCCCGATGAGGCCGCCGTCGAAGCCCTGCATCATGAGGCCCACGCAAACTGCTTCCTGGCCAATTCGGTGCGCTCGGCGATCGAGACGCATGGCAGCTGGGACTATCAAGGCGCAGTGTGAGTCGGCATTGCACGGAGGAAACCGTCTTATGTCGATCGAGGCGACCATCGACCGCTATTGCGAAGCCTGGTCCAATCCCGAGCCGGCGGCGCGTGCCGCAGCGTTAGCCGAAGTCTGGGCAGAGGGCGGGCGCTACACCGACCCAAGGGCCGATGCTCGCGGCGCCGAAGCCCTGCTCGACCACATCGCCGGAGTGCTGGCGCAGCGCCCCGGCGCCCGCGTGGTCAGGACCAGCGTGGTCCAGCAGCATCACGGCTTCGTCCGCTTCGCCTGGCAGGTGATCGAGACCGACGGCACCAGGCTGCCGGAAGGGCTCGACATCGCGACGGTCGGCGATGACGGCCTGATCACCCAGATCATCGGTTTCTTCGGCACACTGCCGTCAGAAGTGCCAGCAACTGGCTAACCAAGTGGCCGGAAGGCCGGACGAGCCGATCACTGCGCCGCCAGCAGATCGTCCTCGGCGACGAGTCGGCCGATGAAGCCGAGCTGGCGGTCGACGCAGGCGTCGCGCTCATAGCGTGCGATGACGGTCTGGCGCGCAGCTGCACGCAATGGCGTCAGCTCAGCGCCCCTGTCGAGCGCGGCGATCACCGTCTTTGCCAGCCGCTCCTCGTCGAAGAACGGGGCGAGCAGGCCGTTGACTCCGTGCCGGATGACCTCCTGCACGGGCGGCGTGGCCGAGCCGACGATCAGCGCGCCGCAGGCCATCGCCTCCAACATCGACCAGGACAAGACGAAGGGAACACTCAGATAGACATGGGCGGCCGAGACCTGGAACAGCCTGATCAGATCGGCATGGGTGAGCCAGGGGATATGGACGATCCGATCGGCGAGCCCGGTTTCCGCTAGCATCACCTCGCGCCAGAGCCGCCCGTCCGGGCGCGGCCGGCCATAGCCCGGGCCGTCGCCGCCGACCGAGACGAAGAGCGCGTCCGGCCGCGCCTGCGCGATCCGCGCCGCGGCGCGCATGAACTGCGGGTAGCCGCGATAGGGATCGAGATCGCGCGCGGCGAAGGTGACGACTGGGTCGCTAGGCCGGAGCGTGCGTCCGTCGGGCAGGGTGAACGCCGCCTGCACATCCGGCTGGCAGGCGTGGATGTCGATGCCGTCATGGCAGACCGCGATGCGCTGCTGCAGCGCGCGCGGATATTGCAGCTGCTGCCAGCGCGTCGGCGCGTAGGCGAAGTCGAGCGTCTGCAGCGTCACCAGCTGGGCGGCGTTACGCATGCGGATACGCCGCCGCTCTGGCTCCGGCACGGTGAAGGCCGGGTCGAAATCGAGGTCGGAGCCGGCCGCGTTGTAGAAGTACTCGCAATAGCCGATCAGCGGCACGCCCGGCATCGCATCCTTGGCGAAGAGCATGCCGCCCCAGCCGACATGGCCGAGAATCGCATCCGGCCGGTCGTGCCGGTGCAGCCGCGCCAGCTCGGCCGCGACCGCCTCGCCGGTGCGGACATGGTAGTCGGTCGCCGCCAGCGTCGCATGTGCGGTCGCCGGTTCGCCCACCGAATAGGCGATCTGCCTGATCCCCGGGCGGTCCGGCTCCGGCTTCTCCGTCACCAGCGTGACCTCGCCGCCCTCGGCGACGAGGCGCTGGATCAGGTGAGCGAACTGACCAGATCCTGAACGATGAACGAATAGGACGTGCATGAAGCCAGCAGAATCCCGCCATAGCGTAGTGCGTCGCCCCACCATTGTTCGAGGCGGCGCAAGGTGTCGTGGGTGGTCTGGAGGTCGGCGTCGAGATCGATGTCGAGGCCCTGGCCGAACTGGCTGGTCTCATCGACGAGCTTCAACCGCTCGACGAGAAGCTGCCCTTTCGGCGAGAGCGAGATCCGGGCGAGGCGACGGTCGCGCGGCGAGGCGCCGCGCTCCAGATAGCCGCTCTCGACCAGCTGCTTGAGATTGTAGGACGCGTTCGAGCCGACATAATGGCCGCGGTCGAGCAGATCGCGCACCGCGATCTCGCCAGAGCCGATGGTGAACAGCACCATCACCTGCGAGGGCGAGATGTCGTCGACGCCGAGCTTGGTGAGCTCGAGCCTGAGGTAGTCGAGGAAGCGCCGGCTCGCCCGCTCGACCATGCGCGCGAGATCGAGCTGCGACACCGGCGCCCGCGCCGATTCGGACTCGAGGCGGCGGACGCCGTCTCGATGATCACCATTGAAGCCATTGCCTAGGAATCGAGCGCCGTCATGGGGTTTTAGATGCATTCCCTACTCCGCCTGATCTCGAAATGAGCAGTCAGCCCTCCGAGCCCCTTCGGGTGACGAATAGCCTATACGCAAAGCACATGCCACCCCGAATGGAACGAGATTAAGATTTTACCGATAGCGACATAGTCATGAACTGTTTCAAAATTTGAAATAAAGCACGGTTCTGCCATATTCATGGCAATTGTCTTTATTTCACAAGGCCTCATCTGTCATAATATGGACACGACTTATGTGAGACGCTTTAGACAACGCTCATAATCCGTTATCATCCGCTTTGGCGCATGCGGCGCCCGCTGATGGCCGCCCCCATTCGGAGACCTGCATGAAGGTTGCCACCCAACCTGCCGACGCATTGATTCGAGGTTTGCAGCGCGGGTTTGCCGGCGGGCTGGCCTATGCCGGCTTCCTCAGCTTCTGCGTCAACATCCTGCTGCTGACCGTGCCGCTGTTCATGCTGCAGGTGCAGGATCGCGTCATCGTCAGCCGCAGCTACGACACGCTCACCATGCTGCTGGTGATCGCCGTCGGAGGGCTCGCGCTCTATGGCGCGGTCGAGTTCATCCGGTCGCTGACCTTCCAGACGATGGCGAGCATCTTTGCCCGCCGGCTCAACCTGCCGGCAATGCAGGCCGCCGTCTCGACCTCGCTGGAGAAAGGCTCCGGGCAGGCGACGCAGGCGATCCGCGACCTCAATGAGATCCGCTACTTCATCGCGAGTTCGGCGATCGCGACGCCGCTGGAGGCGATGTGGTCACCGATCTTCCTCGCGGTTCTCTTCGCCTTCCATTGGGTCTATGGCCTGGTCGGCTTGGCTTCGCTCCTGATCCTGCTGCTGCTCGGCGTCCTCTCCGACATGCTGACCCGGCGCGCGCTCAAGGATGCCAACGAGGAAGGCGTCGCTTCGATCAACGAGATCAGCGCCAGCCTGCGCCATGCCGAGACGATCGAGGCGATGGGCATGCTGCCGGCGCTGTCCAGCCGCTGGCGGGCCAAGCAGGTCGCGATGCTGGAGCATCTCGATCTCGGCACGCGGCGCGGCAAGTTCATCGCAGCCGTGACCCGCTCCAGCCGCATGACCATGCAACTCGCCATCTATGCGACCGGCGCGGTGCTGATCATCAAGCACGAGGTCACGATCGGCACGCTGATGGCGGCCAGCATCCTGCTCGGCCGGCTACTGGCCCCGTTCGACTCGATGATCTCCGACTGGCGGCAATGGGTCCTCGCGGCGGCGGCCTGGAAGCGTGTGCGCGAGCTTCTGCAATCGCAGAGCTCGCAGCGCCAGAGCGTCCCGACCCCGGCGACGGAAGGCGATCTCGTCATCGACCGGCTGGTCTATGCGCCCAAGGGCGCCGAGCAGACCGTGATCAAGGGTGTCTCCTTCTCGCTGCAGCCGGGCGAGGTCCTCGGCCTGGTCGGTCCCTCCGGAGCCGGCAAATCGACGCTGGCGCGGCTGCTCGTCGGCGTGCTCAGGCCAAATGTCGGCGGTGTCTATCTCGACGGCCACAACACCTTTCTGTGGGAGCGCGGCTCCTTCGGCGACATGGTCGGCTATCTCCCGCAATCGGTCTCGCTGCTGGACGGCACCATCGCCGAGAACATCGCCCGCATGCGCAAGCCGGACCCGCACGCCATCCTCGAGGCTGCCCGCATCGCCGGCGTGCACGAGCTGATCGGCCGGCTGCCGCTGGGCTACGACACCAGTGTCGCCGACAGCGACTTCAAGCTGTCGGGCGGCCAGCGCCAGCGCATCGGCCTGGCGCGGGCGCTCTACGGCATGCCTCGTCTCATCGTGCTGGACGAGCCCAATGCCAACCTCGACGCCGAGGGCGAGCAGAGCCTGATCCGGGCCATCAACGCCGCTCGCGAGAGCGGCGCCATCATCGTGCTGATCGCGCATCGTCCCTCGGTGATGCAGGTCGTCGACAAGATCCTGGTGCTGCGCGAGGGCCGCGTCGCCCAGTTCGGCCCGCGCTCGGCGATCGCTGGCATGATCACGCCCGGCGGCATCGTCGAGCTCGACCCAGCCAAGCAAACGCCTGCACCCCGCGAGGTGAGCGCATGAGCGATCTCCCGATGCTGCGCCGGCCGGACCGTGCGCTCGTGCCGATGACGATCGAGGCGGAGCCCGAGGAGCGCATGCCCTCGCTGCGCAATCTCGTCCTTGCCGGCGTCGCCGCGGTGGCGATCGGCTTCGGTGGTTTCGGCGCCTGGGCGGTGACGGCCCGGCTCGACAATGCGGCCGTCGCACAGGGAACCGTCATCGTCGACAGCCGGCGCAAGACGGTGAGCCATCTCGAAGGCGGCATTCTCAAGACCCTGCTCAAGGCCGAGGGCGAGCGCGTCGCCAAGGACGAGCCCCTGCTCAAGCTGGAAGATGCCCGCGCCCGTGCCGAGTTGCAGCAGCTCCAGGCCAAGCGCGTCGGCCTCGAGGCGAGGCTGGCCCGGCTGCGAGCCGAGCAGAACGAGACGACCGCGATCGATTTCCCTGATGATATCGCGAAGGCGCTGACGCCGATCGCCCGCGAGGTGATCACGGCCGAACGCGTGCTCTTTCGCGCCCGCACCCAGGTCTATGACGGCAAGATCCGCATCCAGCAGCGCGTGATCGAGCAGCATCAGGCCGAGGCCGAAGCGCTGCAGGCGCAGATCGACGCCGTGCGCAACCAGCGCACGCTGATCGACGAGGAAGTGAAGACGATCGCGGACCTCTACGAAAAGCGCTACGCCAAGCGCTCCCAGCTCGTCGAGCTGCAGACCAGGCAAAGCGAGCTCACCGGGCGGGCCGGCGAGATGAAGGCGCGCATGGCCAAGGCCGAACAGGCCGTCGCCGGGGCCGAGCTCGAGATCAAGTCGATCAGCCTCGAACGCCAGAGCGAGATCGCCAAGGATCTGCAGGACAGCCAGCTCCAGCTCTCGGAGGTGGTCGAGCGCATCGTCCAGGCGCAGGATGTGCTGCGCCGGCTCGTGCTGATCTCGCCGCAGGAAGGCATCGTCGCCAATATCCGGATGCGCACCGCCGGCAGCGCCGTCGCCGCGGGCGAGGCGATCCTCGACATCGTGCCCGAGCAGGAGCCGCTGATCGTCGAGGCCAAGGTCGATCCGCGCGATATCGACTCGGTTCGCGTCGGCGCCGACACGCAGGTCAGGCTGACCGCCTTCAATGCGCGGCTCCTGCCCCCGCTCCAGGCGAAGGTCAGCTATGTCGCAGCCGACCAGCTGGTCGATGAGAAGACCGGCATTGCCTTCTTCGTGGTCCGCGCCGAGATCACACCGGAGAGCCTGCGCGAGAACAAAGTGACACTGCATGCCGGCATGGCCGCCGAGGTGCTGATCGTCAACGGCCGGCGTTTTGCGGCCGATTACCTGCTCTCGCCGATCAGGGACAGCTTCAACCGCGCCTTCAGGGAGGATTGAACTCGCCGATCACCCCGCCTGATGAACGATGCAGCGGAATCTGCAATGATTATTGCAGAATAAACACTTCGAATTTCGTAGCAACATCAGGCAATAATCCTCGCTTCAATAATATATAAAAAGACAATAACTTTGCTGCATCGCAAAAAAGTCATAATAGATTGCTTGATAAGCAGAATATCTTGGCTACTCTCTCGCTCGTCGACGATGGCGTCCTTTGGGTTCGCCGTCAGAACCGCACCGTTATTCGGAGAATGCAGAAATATTTCTGCAAATCCGAAGGTGCTCTCTGATCACCCAGGAGGTGACGAATGGCCACGATCGAAGGCAGTGCGTTCGATGATTTCTTGATAGGGACGCGTTTCAGTGACGTGATTCTCGCGGGCGCCGGCGACGACATCGTCAAAGGCGGCGACCAGGTCGACTCGCTCTTCGGCGAGGAAGGTGACGACCTGATCTACGGCGACGGCGGCAACGATTTCCTCTCTGGCGGCGAAGGCGACGATTCGCTCTTCGGCGGCCAGGGTGACGACATCGTCTCCGGCGGCGACGGCAACGACAACCTCTTCGGCGGCGAGGGCGACGACGTCCTCGAAGGCGGAGCGGGCAACGACATCCTGCGCGGCAATGCCGGTGACGACGTGCTGCGCGGCGGCGACGGCGACGACCTGCTGCAGGGCGGGCCGGGTGACGACATCCTGCTCGGCGGCGAAGGCAGCGACATCCTGCAGGGTGGCGCCGGCAACGACGTGCTCGAAGGTGGCGCCGGTAACGACGTCATCCTGGGCGGCGCCGGCGACGACCTGCTCTTCGCCGGTGCTGGCGACGACATCCTCTCCGGCGGCGCCGGCGACGACGTCTTCGTCTTCAATGGCGGCGGCGGCAACGATGTCGTGCTCGACTTCGACGCCGGCCACGATCTGCTCCAGGTCGCCTCGGGCATCAACGGCACCGATATCGGCTCGGCCGAGGACGTGGCGGCACGCGCCACCACGGTTGGCGGCAATGCCGTCATTGATCTCGGCAATGGCGACACCGTGACCATCGTCGGCGTCACCGCCGAAGACATCCAGGCCGACCCGAACTCCTACTTCACGGTCGCCTGACGCAGTGCGGTGCCGGCTGGATTTTTCTTCCAGCCGGCACCGCATCCCTGCCCTTTTCGGAACATGGCACCCATGCTCTCCCTCGCGCCTGCCCCGGTCGCGGACGGCCTGAGCCCGCAGCTGGATCTGTCCCGGCTGAGCGGCTCGGTCTTCCTGCTGAGCTGGACCATCGAAGCGCCCGTGCTCTCCCGCCCGCGCATTGCGCTGACGGCGCACGAGAAGCGCCTTGCCTCCGGCTCGATCGCGCTCGCCCTCGGCGATGGCCGCATGCGCGTGCTGGTCGTTTTTCGCCATGGCGCCGGCGACCTTGTCGCAACCCTGTCGGACGACAGCCCCGGCGGCGACATCACCGCTCGGTTCGACCCCGATCTCGTCCACGGCATGGCCGATGCGAACGAGTTGATGCGGGACGTCACGCCGGATGCGCGCCGCACGCTCGCCAACGCCCTGATCGGCCATTGGCCCAGCCTGTTCGGCCTCAGCGAGAGCGCGAGCTATCTTGGTTTCCTGCGCCAATTCCTGCTGCTTCTCGCGCGCAAGCCGGCGACGGCGACACCTGTCACACGGCTCGCCGAGGGCAAGGTCCTGCTGGAATCGACGGTTCCAGGCCGCCTCTCCGGCGTGCGCACCGCCTACAGGCTCGATTCGGGCGGGCTCTCGCGCCTCTCCGCCAGGCCGCGGCTCGGGCGCCCGGATCGCGCCGGCAACCGGCCCCTGCACCTGATCGTCGACGAATTCTCACCTCAGGCCGGCGGCCTGCTGATCCTGCAGGCTGAATCCGGGCTGATCGTCCGCGCGGTCACGCCGCGGCAGGACATTCCCTCGCTGGGACGCTGGTGGGCGGGCAAGGCCAGCCAGCGCGACGGCCTGCGAAACTGGCTCGTGGAACAGCTCACCGGGCTCTCCGAACAGGGCCGTCTGCTGGCGATCGAGATGCAGCGCCGGCTTCCCCTCGCCGTCCAGACCGTGCGGCGCAATGACGACGTGCCTTCGGCCGAGCTCGACCTTGCCATCACGACCCCGGCCGGCCTGTTGCTGGGCGGCTGGTATCGCGATGCCGAGGGTGTGGTCGAACAGGTGCTGCTGCACCGCTCCGAAGGCGAGCCGACCCCGGTGCTCGAGCGGCTCGAGCGTTTCCCGGCACTGCTGCCGGCCGGCTCCAATGGTGACGTGAAGCGCGCCACCGGCTTCGCGGCACTGGTCCCGGGCTACGCCTCGGGCGCGCCGGTGCTGCAGCCGCGGGTCGAGCTCAGGCTGAAATCCGGCACCGTCCTGTCGCTGCGCCCCGCCGTGCAGCCGGCGGACACCGTCGCCATCCGCGCCCGGGCACTGGCCGCGATCCCACCGCAGCATCTCAGCGCGCAGATGCTGGAGCGAACGATCGCGCCGGTGCTGGCGGAATGCCAGAAGGCGCTGCGCGAGACCCTGCCGGAACCGCAGATCAGAAACTTCGGCAAGGCGCCGGCAAACCCGACCGTCTCGGTCGTGATCCCGCTCTATCGCGTCTATGAGTTCCTGCGCGTGCAGGTCGCCGCTTTCGCGGCCGATCGCTGGTTCGGCGAGCAGGCCGAGCTGATCTATGTGCTCGATTCGCCAGAGCATGAGGCCGAGGTGGCCCATCTCCTCGGCGGGCTCTTCCTCGCCTACGGACTGCCGATGCAGCTCGTCGTGATGGGCCGCAATGGCGGCTTCTCCGCCGCCTGCAATGCCGGCGCGGCCGCCTCGCGCGGGTCGGCGCTGGCCCTGGTCAACTCCGACGTGATCCCTGACAGCGAAGGCTGGCTGCCGGCACTGGTCCAGCGGCTCGACCGGCACAAGCGCATCGGCGCGGTCGGTCCCAAGCTGCTCTACGATGACGGCTCGCTGCAGCATGCCGGGCTTTACTTCAAGCGCGACAGCAAAGGCACCTGGCTCAACCATCATTACTTCAAGGGCATGCCAAGCGGATACGCGCCGGCCAATGTCGAGCGGCCGGTGCCCGGCGTCACCGGCGCCTGCATCGTGCTGTCGCGGGCGCTGTTCATGGAGGTCGGCGGCTTCGACGACAGCTATGTGATCGGCGACTACGAGGACAGCGACCTCTGCCTGAAGATCGCCCGGGCCGGGCTCGGCGTGGTCTATGTGCCCAGCGTCTCGCTCTACCATCTCGAGCGCCAGTCGATCTCGAAGAGCATCGACTACACCCGCGGTGTCGCCTCGCAGCACAATTCCTGGCTCCAGACGAAGCGCTGGGACGGGCAGATCGAGGCGCTGATGGCGGCGATCGACAAACCCGCGTCGCAGCAGCCCGCACCGGTGCAGGGACTGCGTGCTGACGCTGAATTTCTCCTCTCCCGCGCCAATCTCAGGAGGGCGACAGCTGCATGACGGCGACCCTGGCCTTGCGACAGACCACGCCGGAACCGGCGCCCGCGATCGAGCCGGCGAGCCCCGAGCTCGCCTGGCTGATGGCCCATGTCCAGACGAACCGCTTCCTGCCGCACCCGCCGCCGGATTCGATCTTCGTCGGTGATGGCGATTATCGCGCCATCGGCGCCGAATTCCTCGGCCATTTCGTCCGGATCGGCCGATTGAAGCCGCATGAGCGCGTCTTCGACATCGGCTGCGGCATCGGCCGCATGGCAGTACCGCTGACGCAATATCTCGACCCCGAGCGCGGCAGCTATGACGGCGTCGATCCGGTCATGGACGGCATCCTCTGGTGCGCCCAGACGATCTCTCCGGCCTATCCGCGTTTCCGCTTCCAGCGCCTCGACATCGCCCACCCGCTCTACAATCCGCAGGGTTCGCTGCCGGGCAATGAGGTGCGCTTCGGCTTCGCCAACCAGAGCTTCGACTTCATCACCATGACCTCGGTGGCGACGCATCTGCCGCCGGATGAGCTCGTGGTCTACCTCAACGAAGCCGCGCGCCTGCTGGCGCCGGGCGGACGGCTGTTCCTGACCGCCTTCGCGCTCGATGGCCAGGTCACCGGCCAGGAGCGCTTAAAGTTCCGGCGCTGGGGCGAGGGGCCGGGCTGGTATGCGATCGAGGAGGCGCCGCTGGCGGCCGCCGGGATCGACGCCGGCTTCCTGCTCGACCATGCGACGCAGGCCGGTCTTGCCATCGAGCGGCTCGACCCAGGCCATTGGCGCGGCCAGAGCGCGGCCCATTACCAGGACCTGCTGGTCGCGGTGAAACCGGGAGCCCAGCGATGAGCCGGCGTATCCTCGTCGTCGCCCATAATCATCCGGACCTGCATCCCGGTGGCACCGAGATCTTTGCTCATGACCTAGCGAAGGCCTATCGCGCCGAAGGCTGCGAGGTGCTCTTCCTTGGCGCGACCAATGCGATCCACCGCCAGCCGCATCCCGGTACCGCTTTCCAGGCCACCGGCGCGGATGGCGACCTCTTGCTGTGGAGCGGCCATTTCGACCGCTTCCATCTCAGCCAGATCGACCATTACGGCACCTTGCAGGATCTCGGCTCGCTGCTGACCGAATTCCGGCCGGATGTGATCCATGTCCACCATCTCGTGCTGATCGGCGCCGAGTTCCTGGCGCTGGCGCGGCGGCTGCTGCCGCAGGCGTCGATCGTGATGACGCTGCACGACTACTATTCGATCTGCCATCATGACGGGCTGATGGTGCGGGCGAGCGACAAGCAGCGCTGCACCGGTGCTTCGCCCGGCAAATGCCATGGCTGCTTCCCCGAGATCGGGCCCGACCGCTTCCTGCTGCGCGAGCGTTTCCTCAAGACGCATCTTGCCGCCGTCGACCGCTTCGTCGCGCCGAGCCGGTTCCTGCGCCAGCGCTACATCGACTGGGGCCTGCCGGCTGAGAAGATCGAGGTCGTCGCGAATGCAAGGCCGGCGCAGATGCCGGTATCGCACCGGCATACTCACGGTGCCCGCAACCGTTTCGGCTATTTCGGCAACCTCAACCCGTGGAAGGGCGTTCTGCCGCTGCTGCAGGCCGCCAAACTCCTACGCGAGCAGGGAACGGAAGGCTTCGAACTGCGCATCCATGGCGGGGCGCCGTTCCAGAGCGAGGCTTTCACCACGGCGCTCGACAAGGCCCTGGCGGAAGCCGGCGCCGAAGTTACGCATTGCGGCCCCTATCGCCGCGACGAGATGCCGGCGCTGATGGCCGAGATCGACTGGGTGGTGATGCCCTCGATCTGGTACGAGAACGCACCCCTCGTCATCCAGGAAGCCTTCCAGCACCGGCGACCGGTGATCGCCAGCAATATCGGCGGCATGGCCGAGATGGTGCGCGACGGCATCGACGGGCTGCACGCCCGTCCGGGCGATCCCCGCCATCTCGCGCAAGTGATGGCGCGCGCCGCAAGCGAGGACGGGCTCTGGCATCGTCTCGTCGGCGGCATCGCCCCACAACCCGGCATGGGCGACTGCGTGCAGGCGCATCTTGCCCTGTTCGATCAACTCAAACTGGCGGAGGCGGCATGACCAGCATGACGACGATGCACAGTCCGGATGGGACCGTGACCGAGGCGAACCCAACCCCGGCCCGGCTCAACGGGCGCGTCGACGCGCTCGACGGCAACCGGCTGCATGGCTGGATCTGGGACGAGACGCGTCCCGAGGAGCGGCTGACCGTGCGCCTGATGCGCCACGGCCTCAAGGTGCAGGAGGCGGTCGCCGACCAGGGCCGCATCGACCTGCGCCGCAACGGCATCGGCGATGGCAGGCATGCCTTCGCCATGGAACTCGACGACCGGACAGCGGCGGCGCGGGATGCGCTGACCATCGTCGGTGTCTCGCCAAGCACCGGCGCCGAGCTCGAACTGCGCCTGCCGCCACCGGCCGAGCTCGCAGCGGAAGCGGCAATCGCCGTGCCGCTGGCCCGCTTCTTCGACCGGGTCGAGGCGCTGATCGCGCTGCAGAGGCGCTCGCAGCTGACGCAAAAGGAACTGCTCGACAAGGTCGGCGCGCTCGGTGTGCAACTGGCGGAGCATCGTCAGCGCGAGTCCGAGGCGAGGCAGTCCGAGGAGACCGAGGGCAATGGCGCGATCGCCTCGCGCCTCGCCGAGCTCGACGTCTTCCAGATGCGCTTCGACCAGACGCTGCGCGCTTTCGACGACCGGCTGGTCTCGATCCGCAAGGAAGCCAAGGCCCCTCTCCGGCAGGTCACCGTCGTCCTCGGCTTCCTCACGGGCCTCGCCGCGGTGCTCTCCTTCGCCACGCTCACCGTCATGCTGATGAGTAACTGAGCGATGAACGAGGTCATCATCCCCGAGCGGACCATCGTCAGCCCGGCGCCGACCGTTGCCTGGACGCCGCTCGGCGAGAACGCGATCCTGGTGATGAGCGCCTGCGATGCGCTGCCCGGCAAGGTGCCGGTCGCGGTCGACGGCAATCCGCGCAACCGGGTCGAGACGATGGCGCTGACCTGGCGCCGGCCGCAGGCCGACGCTGCGCACGCCACTGGCTTTCTCTGCCTGGCGCCCGCTCCGTCGCCCGACCGCGCCGGCTCCGGCGCGATCCTGCTCGGCCGGCCGGGCCGCCCCCTGCGCCTGATCCTGGCGCCGAAGCCGATGCCGCTGCAGGCTTTCCTCGCCGCGCTCGCGGACGAGGCCGGCCAGGCCTTCCCGACCGTGGTCGACGGGCTGCTGGAGGTCCTGCTCGCCGGCAAGTCGAACCCGCGCCGCCTGCGCGCCGTCGGCATGCTGCTGCAATCGGTGGCCAAGCCCGGCGGTTTCGTCGAGGTGATGGGACCGCTCGACGACGGCATCTTCGTACAAGGCTGGACCGCGAACTTCGCCGCCGGGCGGACCAAGCTGCTGGTCGCCCATGGCGGGCTCTCGCCGGCCGTTCTGGAAGCAGGAACCTTCGAGCGCGACGATCTCGGCGAAGGCGCGCGTGGCTTCTTCGGCCTGCTGGAGGAGTGCGCCATCCGCCATCCCAGCGAGATCGAGCGGCTGTTCTTCCGCGCCAATGACGGCTGGCGGGCGCTCGAGGTCTATGAGCGCCATGTCGTGCTCGAGCAGATCACCGTGCCAGGCCATCTGCGCGACGGGCTGCAGCGCGGCACCGCCCCAGCCGCCACCGTCGAGAAGCTGAAGCATGCTTCACAGCGCTTCGACGGGCGCGACACCATCTCCTTCCTCGACCAGCCTGTGCGGGCCGGCATCGACGACGCCACCATCGTCGAGGGTACCGGCGTCCTGATCATCGGCTGGCTGTTCGATCCCGAACGCCTCACCGGCGACGTCGTGCTGCGCAGCGGCACGCAGTCCTGCACCATCGACAAGATTTGGACACGCGCCGTGCGGCCGGACGTCACCGCCGCCTTCGCCGAGGATCCGCGCTTCGGGCCGGCCATGGCGAGCCGGCGCAACAGCCATGGCTTTATCGTCTTCGCGCCCAAGCTCCTGCCCGAACCAGGGCAGCCGCTCTATCTCGAATTCGAGGTCGAGGGCCACGGACCGGCCTTCCTGCCGCTGGCGCCCGGCCGCAACCCGGCCCGGCGTGCGCTGGAGCGGGTCTTCGGCCTGCTCGATCCGCGCTCATCGACTGCTGCCGCCGTCGTCGAAAAGCAGATCGCTCCTGCCCTGCAAGCCGCCGAGATCGCGCCCCCCAAGGCGGTCGAGACACATGATATCGGCCGCTTCAACGCCGACGCCGCCATGGGCCTCGTAATCGGCCTCGATCATCGTCAGCGCGAGCTCTCCAGCCTGTTCGCGCTGCTGGCGATCGATCCCGAGGTCAAACCGCTGCCGATCGTGGTCGCTGCGCCCGGCGAGAGCTTCGACCGGCTCGGCGCCGAGGCGCGGCGGCTGGCGCGGTTCTACGGCCTGCAGGTCCGGCTCGTCCTGGTCGAAGGCGTCGAGGATACCTGCGATGCGCTGGAGGCCGGGGTGCGCGCTTGCCGCTTCCAGACGGTGGCGCTGCTCTCCGGCGCGGCCCAGATCAGGATGCCCGGCTGGCTCGGGCGGCTCGAGCGCGCCTATCGCGGCCGCGGCGGCCATTGCGTCGCGAGCCCGACCCTGCTGTTCGAGGACAACTCGATCCGCTGGGCCGGCGCCTGGCTCGAAGGCGAAGGCGCCGGACGGCGGGTCTACAATCGCTTCGTCGGCTATCCCCTGGATGCGATCGGCAGCCTCGGGCCGATGGAGGTCGCTGCCGGCGCGACCGAATGCTGCGTGATGTCGCGCAATGCCTTCCTCGAGGTGGACGGCTTCTCGCGCAGCTATTTCACCACCGGCGAGAAGGGTCTCGATCTCTGCCTGAAGCTCAGGATGAACGGCGTGCCGTCGCTCTGGGTGCCCGAGGTCGAGATCTATGTGGTCGAGGACGCCGAGATCCGTCCCCATGTCGGCGCGCTGATCAGCCTCGCCGACCGCACCAGCTTCGACCGACGCTGGGCTCTCGCCATTTCCAACATGAGAGGATGAGCATGCGTATCCTCGTCGTCTCGCACGGCCACCCTTCCTTCTCGCTCGGTGGCGCAGAGGTCGCCTCCTACAACCTGCACAAGGGCTTTCGGGCCAAGGCCGAAGTGGACACCCACTATCTCGCCCGGGTCGGCGCGCCGACGCCGCGCCATGGCGGCACGGCCCTGATGAGCCTGCGCCAGCGCGGCGGCGAACTGCTCTATTACGCCGAGGAGTACGATCACTTCCTGCTCTCGAATCGCGCCACGGACGAGATCGAGCGCGACTTCGTCCGCGTGCTGCGCGACCTCAAGCCCGACGTGGTGCATTTCCACCATTTCATCGGGCTCGGGCTCGAATGCCTGTTCGCGGTGCGCGACACGCTGCCGGATGCGCTGATCGTGGTGACCTTCCACGAATATCTCTCGATCTGCCACCACCATGGCCAGATGGTGAAGACCGGCGCGTTCAAGCTCTGCTACCGGGCCTCGCCGAGCGATTGCAACGCCTGCTTCCCCGACATCTCGCCGGCGCGCTTCCTCGCCCGCGAGACCTTCATCAAGGGCATCCTCAACCTCGCCGACCACTTCGTCTCGCCAAGCCGCTTCCTGGCCGAGCGCTACCAGCAATGGGGGCTCGCCGCCGAACGCTTCTCGGTGATCGAGAACGGCATCGACGTCGCCGAGGTCGCGCCGCCGCGGCCGGTGCCCGAAGCCAACGGCCGGCGCTCGCGCTTTGCCTATTTCGGCCAGCTCACGCCCTATAAGGGCGCCGACGTGCTGCTCGACGCCGTCACCCGCATCCCGGACTCGGTCTGGGGCGAGGACAGCGTGCTGCTCGTCTATGGCGGCAATCTCGACAGGCAGCCGGAGGCCTACAAGAAGAAGTTCACCGACCTGGTCGAGGCGGCCGGGCGTCGCGTGCGCTTCTGCGGCGCCTTCCAGAACCACGAGATGCCGAACCTGATGCGCTCGGTCGACTGGGTGGTGATGCCCTCGGTCTGGTGGGAGAACTCGCCGATCGTGATCCAGGAGGCCTTCTTCCACGGGCGCCCGATCCTCTCCAGCAATCTCGGCGGCATGGCCGAGAAGATCACCGACGAGGTCGACGGGCTGCATTTTCGCTCCGGCAGCCCAGAGGACCTCGTCGACTGCATGACCCGGGCGCTGAGCGAGCCCGGGCTATGGGAGCGCCTGCGTGCAGGCATCAAGAAGCCGCTCAGCCATGTCGACTGCGCCGACCAGCATCTGGCGCTCTACCAGCGCCTGATCGCCGAACGGGGCATGCCGGCTCCGGCCAATCGCGCCGCCGCGCCGATGATCGCGTGAGCTTCGCGGACACAAGAAGGGAGAACGCAACCATGGCCCGCATCCTCGTGATCAGCCCTTCGGGCGAGGTCTACGACCATGACAATGTCCGCTGGTATCGCCATGCCGACCTGCAGAGCCACATCAACCACTATCACAATATCGGCGACGCCTTCGTCTTCGATTCCTCGCTGAAGCTGCTCAACTTCGAGAAGCTCGAGGAATTGCCGATCACCAGCATCAACGAGGCGCAGATCGACCGGTTCAACGCCGAGTTCGACTATGTCTTCCTGCGCGGCTCGAACTATGTGCATGCCGGGATGAACTGGAGCCGCACCGCCGAGGTGCTGCGCCGCCTCAAGCTGCCGGTGCTCGCCTTCGGCATCGGCGCGCAGGCCCCGGTCAGCGGCAAGCTCGAACTCAGCGAGGACACCAAGACCGTCCTCAAGCTGATCTCGGATTCGACCGCTTCGCTCGGCGTGCGCGGCACCTATTCGGCCGAGGTGATGAACGAGCTCGGCATCAAGAATGCCCGGATCATCGGCTGCCCGACCGCCTTCCGCAACAACCGGCCGGACCTCGCCATCCGCCTGCCGGCGCTCGATGCCGTGAAGCAGGTCGGCGTCACGCTGCGCCGCGAGGTCTCCAAGCACTACGCCAAGGACATCAAGCGCTACCTGACCTTCCACCGCGACCTGGTGAAGGCGATGGCGGATCGCTTCGAGGTCACGCTGATGTCGCAGGGCGAGGTCGAGGAGAAGAAGCTCGCGCTGGGCACCCCCGAGCAGAAGCAGGAGGGCATGGCGGCCCTGCGCGAAAATGGCTGGGCGACCGCCTGGTATCTCGATGAGCAGATGGAAGCGCTCTATCGCGACCGGATGTTCTATTCGGACGTCGTCGCCGGATATGAGCAGCTCGTCCGCAAGCTCGATCTCGTCCTCGGCTACCGGCTGCACGGCAATCTGATGGCGCTCTCCAATGGCACCCCGTCGATCTACTTCACCTATGACAGCCGCACCGTCGAGTTCGCAGAGACCTTCCAGATCCCGAGCGTCGACGTCTTCGGCGACAAGCCGTTCAAGCTGGAAGAGTACTGGGAGCAGGCGCGCTTCGACCGCTTCAACGCAGCCTATGCCCGCGTCTACGGCGCGATGAGCGCCTTCCTCAGCGAGAACAAGATCGACCACAAGATGGTGAAGCCGGCTGCGGCTGTCTCGCCCACCGCACCGGCTCCCGAGCCGGAAAGGAAGGTGGCATGAGGAGCCTTCGCAGCGCCTTCGCCTGGCTGCCAGCTGCATTGCTGGCAGTCGCGGCTCCGGTCGCCAGCCTTGCTCAACAGGGGCCGGCCCCGCAAGGATCCGGCTACCGGCTGGAGATCGCGCCCGATGCCAAGGAGGAGACGGTCGTCTCCTGGGTCCGCGAGCGCTGCGAGGAATGGGATTTGCCGGACGCGCCGCTCCGCGCCTTCCGCGACAACAAGGGCGAGGTCGTCGCCTTCGCCAGCCATTACCGCAGCCGGCCGCTGATCGGCGGCAATCTCGGTGCGATCCGCAAGAGCTGCGCGGTCTCGTTCGAGGCGAAGAGCAGTGCCGACCCGAGCCAGTTCAGCGACAAGAGCTGGATCGCCGCGACCTGGACCGGCGATGGCCGCAATGTCGAGGCGCTGGTCCATGCCGAATACCATGCCGACAAGCATCCCGGCGCCTGTCGCTTCAAGGATGCGATGAGCTGCTGGTACAATGTCGTCACCGCGGCCCATTCGAGCGATGGCGGGCTCAGCTTCAAGACCGACGAGCCGCGCCCGCTGGTTGCAGCTCCTGGCTTCCCCCAGGAGGTTGGCCAGGGCCGGCATCGCGGCTTCTTCAACCCCTCCAACATCGTCCAGAAGGACGGCGCCTGGTATGCGCTGATCATGACCACCGGCGGCGAGGGCCAGAAGAACGGCGTCTGCCTGTTCCGCTCGACCAACATCAAGGACCCGACCTCCTGGCGCGCCTTCGACGGGCAGGACTTCACCATCCGCGCCGTCGATCCCTACCGCGACGATCTCAGTCAGGCGCGGCCCTGCCAGACGCTCAAGCCGCTGCCGACCACGGTGGGGTCGCTGACCCGGCACGAGGCGAGCGGGAAATGGCTCGCGCTCCTCCATCTCGGCCCCGACCCCAGCCAGAACATCGCTGGCGGCCGCGTCGCCTATAGCTGGTCCGACGACCTCATCCGCTGGTCGCCGCTGCAGACTCTGATGGTCCACCCGACCATGTGGAGCAAGAACTGCAGCGATCGGCTGCGCTACGGCTATGGCGCCCTCGCCGACCCCGCCTCACGCTCGCGCAATTTCGAGACGACCGGCGACGATGCCTATCTCTTCATGACCAGGATGAAGGTCGCCGACTGCAAGCTCGGCCCCGACCGCGACCTGGTCCGCCTCAAAGTACAGTTCGTCAAGGAGGGGCCATGAACGCGCCCGTGCTCAATCTCGGCTCCGTGGTCTCTGCCGAGAACGCCATCAAGATCCTGCGCGCCACCACCGGCGAGGTGGTTGTCGCCATCGGGCGCCGGCCCGACCGGAGCTGGCCGGTGCTCAAGCTGATGCTCGACGGACAGGAATACGCCATCATCCAACCCGACGCGATCGTCACGGCCGAGGCGGATGTCGCCGAACTGACCATCCCGTTGCCAAGCCTGCCCAATGGGCGCCCCCACTCGGTCGCGATCGCCGATGCAGCCACAGGCACGCTCGCCCCGGGCTCGAATCTGCGTCCGATCGCGACCGAGACCAAATTGCGCGCGCTGGTGATCTACCCGGCCGGCGAGGTCTACGAGCACGACAAGGTGCGCTGGTATCGCGCGCCGATGGAGAAGCTGCTCAGCGACTACTTCAACATCGGCGACATGATCGTCTATGATTCGACGCTGAAGCTCCTGCGCTATGCGCATCTGGAGCCAATGAAGATCATGTCGCCGACCGATGCCGACATCGCGCGCTATGCCAGCGAATTCGATTTCGTCTTCGTGCGCGGCTCGAACTTCATCCACGAGAACATGGAATGGTTCCGCGCCGTCGAGGTGCTGGAGAAGGTGAAGCTGCCGGTCTACGCGATCGGCGTCGGCGCCCAGGCGAGCCAGAACCGCAAGATCGAGCTGCCCGAGGCCTCCAGGCGCTTCTGGTCGATCGTCGGCGAACGCTCGGCCGCGATCGGCGTGCGCGGCGCCTTCAGCGCCGAGACCCTGCGCCAGAACGGCATCAAGAATGTCGAGGTCGTCGGCTGCCCGTCGATCTTCCGGACCCGCAACCGCGACCTCAAGATCCGCATCCCCGACCAGCGCGAGATCCGCAAGGTCGCCTTCAGCCTGCGCCGCGAGGCCGACAAGAGCTACACCGCCGATCCCGAGGCCTATCTGCGCAACCAGAAGGCCGCGCTGCTCAAGGTCGACAGCCAGAGCGAGATGGTGATGTCCTCGCATGGCGAGCAGGAGGAGAAGGCCTTCTTCCTGCGCGATGGCGCGGCGAAGGAGAAGGCCGTCGCGGAGTTCGTCAAGACCAAATGGTGGGACGGTCCGGAGGATGTCCCGATGCGGCGCATCTATGAGAAGCAGCTGTTCTCCTTCTTCGACGTCGAGCGTTACGACGAATTCGCCCGCTCGATCGATCTTGCCGTCGGCTACCGCGTCCATGGCGTTCTCCCGGCGGTCGCGCAGGGCGTGCCGGGCGTGCTCGTCGCCTATGATACGCGCAGCCAGGAACTCGCCGAGACGCTGAAGATCCCGGTCGTGCCGGAAGCGGCGCTGGCCGAGGGCGGCTGGCGCGCCGTCTACCAGGATGCGGCGCTGAACAACCTCGCGAAGAGCTATGCCGCCTCCTACGACCGGATGCGCGGCTTCCTCGACTACAACGGCATTCCCCACCGCATGTGAGACCAGGCCTGGCGCGACGAAGATCGCGCCAGTTGGAGGAAACGCCCGGAGGTCACCGGGCCATCAGCAAACACCCGGCGAGCACCCAAGGCTTTCGAGTCCGCAACGTCGAGCCCGAGAGGTTCCTCGAACGCAGGAGACGATCATGAAGATCGAGTACAATGCAGGCACCGCCCTATCCATCATGCGCGGCAATCCCGTGCGCGGCTGGATCTCGGGCAAGCCGGAGAAGATGGCCAAGGAACGGCTGACCACCGGCAACTATCTTTCCGTCGAACACAAATCGAAATTCAAGATCGACCCGTCCTGGCCGATCTTCACCATGGGTTCGTGCTTCGCCCGCGAGGTCGAGAACATCCTGATGATGCGCGGCCTGCCGCTGCTGCTCAAGGGCCATGGCGTGCCGGCCGAGCATTTCGAGAGCTGGGATGAGGAGACGGGCCGCGGCGGCGGCGCCGATCGCGGCCAGCTTTCCCGCGGCGCGCTCAACAAATACTCGGTCCGTTCGATGACGCACGAACTCAGGCGCGTGCTGGCGGGCGAGAGCTATCCCAATGACGGGCTGATCGAGCTCGCGCCCGGGCAATGGTTCGATCCTCATGCCAGCGGTCTCAAGCTGCTCGACCGCGAGACCGCCTTCGCCAACCGCAAGCGCCTCACCGAGGCGACCGCGCAGATCAAGAATGCGCGCATCTGCTTCTTCACGCTCGGCCTGACCGAGACCTGGCTCGATTCCGAGACCGGGATCGCGATGAATGCGCATCCCGGCCCGACCTGGCTGGCGCGCATGCCCGATCGCTTCCGCTTCATCGACTACGGCTACGATACGACGCTGGCCGACATGCTCGACACGATCGGGCTGATCCGCGAGCACTGCCATCCGGAGATGCGCTTCATCGTCACCGTTTCGCCGGTGCCGTTCGGCGCGACCTTCAAGGATGCCGACGTGATCGTCGCCAACAGCGCCTCGAAATCGCTGCTGCGTGCCGTGGCCGAGGAGCTGTTCCGCCGCTTCGACTTCGTCGACTACTTCCCGAGCTATGAGATCGTGCTCAACTCGCCGCGCACCATCGCCTTCGAGGACGACCAGCTCCACATCGCCCGCGAGATGGTCGCGCATGTGATGACGACGTTCCAGGGCGCCTATCTCGGCGACGCCGCGCAACCGCAGGCGGCCTGACTTGACGTCGCAGCGCGGCTATCGATCAGCCGCGCTGCCTTCCGCCTCCAGATCCTGAGAACCATTGCTCGCCTGAAGGGTTGCTTTGGAATCGATCGCAAGACCGGATCAGGCATGCAACGATGGCAGCGCCGGATCTGCCCGGCGCTGGCTGGTGGAGGACGAGATGAACGTCGCCAATCTACAGCTCGAAGGCATGCTGCTGGCCTTCACCGCCGTGTTGCGCTCACTGGTGGCATCGGGGGCCCTCAGCGAAGCGCAGCTCAAGGCCGCGCTGACCGAGGCCGAGCAGACGGGGCTCGCCGACCAACAGCGCTGCGACCAGCTCAGCCCGAGCCAGCGCGATTCCATCGCCTTCGCCGCGCGCTTCCTGTCGATCGCGACGCGGCCCGACACCGATATGAGACCGTTCTCGGCGGTGGCGCGCGAGGTCGGTCGCACCACCTGACGCCTCAGCCCGTCAGGGCAGGTTCTCGCGCAGCACGATCTCGATGCCGGGTCGCGCCGTGCCCTCGGCTGCCGGCCGCCCGGCGCGCAGGTTCGCGAAGATCGCGACGCAGCTCATCAGCGTCGCCAGGGGCTGCTGGGTGATGACCGCATCCATGGTGCCGTCGACGAGGAGGCCGCGTGTCTCCGGTGTCAGCCCGTGGCCGACGAAGACGATATCCTGCCGCCCGGCCTCCTTCAGCGCTCGAGCGATTCCCTCCGGTCCACCGCCAATATTGTAGATGCCG
Source organism: Alloboseaceae bacterium BT-24-1 (assembly GCA_025846845.1). GTDB lineage: Bacteria > Pseudomonadota > Alphaproteobacteria > Rhizobiales > Beijerinckiaceae > Allobosea. The sequence goes on along the minus strand of JAOYTL010000017.1, from coordinate 60,516 downwards.
GCGAGGTCCGGATGCTGGCCGAGCAGCGTCTTGGTCTGGCGGTAGTTCTTGACCTCGTCGTCATGGCCTTCGCGCAGGCCGACCACGGCGATGTCCGGGTAGAGCTCCTCGAACAGATGCAGGAAGCCCATCTCGCGCTCCTCATGGGCGCGATAGCTCAGGCTGCCGGCGATCATCGCCACCTTGGCGACCTTGGCCCGGCGCGGCCCGATGAAGCGGGCGATGAGCTGGCCGGCGGTGCGCCCGGCAGCGCGGTTGTCGAGGCCGACATAGGCGGCGCGGGCGGTGTTGGCGATATCGGAGATCAGCGTGACGCTGGGCACGCCGCGTTCGGCGAGGATATCGACAGCTTCGCGCACAGTCGGGTGTTCCAGCGCCATGAAGGCGACGCCGTCGACCTCGCGGCCGATCCGCCGGAGCTCATGGGCAAGCAGCTCCGGTTTGAAGCTCTCGATATGCTCGACCCGGGCGCGCATGTTGAAGGAGGCGAGCTGGTCCTGCGATCCCGCGATCTGCCGGCCGAGCATGCCGAGGAAGCGGTTATTCCCGGCCGGCAGCAGGAAGCCTAGTCGCAAGGGGCGCAGCGCGCTCGCCGGTAGCGCGCCTTCCATGACATAGCCGAGTTCGCCCGCCGCTTTCAGCACGCGCTGGACGGTCGCCGGCCGCACACCCGGGCGCTGGTTCAGCACCCGGTCGACCGTCGCGGTCGAGACGCCTGCGAGCCGCGCGACATCCTCGACCCGCGCCATCTGGCGACGGCGTGGCGTGGATGGCTCGGACTCCTCGGCAAGCTTGGGGGTGAGCACATTCATACAATCAAAAACCATCAGAAAATGAGCTTGAAGACCATCAGATGCGATTTCTATGCTGAGCGTCAAGCACTCAAGAGCGATCAAATCGCATCAGCACGTCCAGGGAGGACATCATGACCGGACCGAGCCGCCGCACGCTCATCAAGGGCCTCGCCGCCGCCCCCGCCGCATCGCTGATCGGCATGCCGATGATCGCGCGTGCCGCCGAGATCGAGCTGAAATACGGCAACAACCTGCCGCTCAGCCACCCGCTCAACATCCGCGCCCAGCAGGCGGCCGACCGCGTCGCCAGGGAGACGAACGGCCGGGTCGAGATCAAGATCTTCCCGAACAACCAGCTCGGCGGCGACACCGACATGCTGAGCCAGGTCCGCAATGGCGGCATCACCTTCTTCACCCCCTCCGCGCTGGTGATCGCGACTCTGGTGCCGGTCGCGGCGATCAACGCGGTCGGCTTCGCCTTCGCCGATTACGACCAGGTCTGGAAGGCGATGGACGGGCCGGTCGGCGCGCATGTCCGGGCGGCGATCGAGAAGGTCAATCTCTACGCCTTCGAGAAGATGTGGGACAACGGCTTTCGCCAGATGACGACCTCGGGCAAGGCGATCGAGCAGGCGGCCGACATGGCCTCGCTCAAAATCCGCGTGCCGGTCTCGCCGCTCTCGATCTCGATGTTCAAGGCGCTCGGTGCCGCCCCGGCCAGCCTGCAGTTCTCCGAGGTCTATTCGGCGCTGCAAACCAAGGTGGTCGACGCGCAGGAGAATCCACTGCCGATCATCCAGGTCGCCAAGCTCTACGAGGTGCAGAAGAGCTGCGCGGTCTCGAACCATATCTGGGACGGTTTCTGGTTCATCGCCAACGGACGCGCCTGGCGCGGCCTGCCGCCCGATATCCAGAAGATCGTGGCGTCCGCGATCAACGACGCCGGCGTGGCGCAGCGCGGCGACATCAAGAGCCTCAACGAAACCGTGCAGGCCGACCTGCAATCCAAGGGGCTTGCCTTCAACAAGACCAACCCCGAGAGCTTCCGGGCCAAGCTCCGCGATGGCGGGTTCTACAAGGAATGGCAGGAGCGCTTCGGCGCCGAGGCCTGGGGCCTGCTCGAGGGGGCGGTCGGCAAGCTCGCCTGAGGCTTGCCGGGACCGGATTCCGAGGACACGCCATGGACGTTCACGCTGCCACCCTGCCGCCGCCGGCCATGCCGGCGACCGGCCTCGGTCGCCTCGCCGACAGGCTCGACCGCGCCGTCGGCACGGTGGTCGAGCTCGTCGCGGCCGTGCTCGTCCTCGCCGAGATCATCATCCTCGGGGCGGGTGTCACCGCTCGCTACGTCTTCCACGCACCGCTGGTCTGGTCCGACGAGCTCGCCTCGATCCTGTTCCTCTGGCTCTCCATGCTCGGCGCGGTCGTGGCCCTGCGCCGCGGCGAGCACATGCGCATGACCGGTCTCGTCACCCGCGTCGGTCCGCAGACCCGCGCCGTGCTCGAAGCGCTCGCCATCACCGCGGCGATCGCCTTCCTGCTGATGATCCTGCCCGAGGCGCTGGATTATGCCGAGGACGAGCGCTTCATCGTCACGCCGGCGCTGGAGATCGCAAATTCCTGGCGTGCCGCGGCGCTGCCGATCGGCATCGTGCTGATGCTGTTCGCCGCCTTCTGCCGCCTGCTGCGCTTCGGCTCGTGGAAGCCCGTCCTGCTGGCCGCCGGCGTCACGGTGGCACTGATCGTCCTGTTCTGGCTGCTCGGGCCGGCGTTGAAGCCGCTCGGCAAGCTCAACCTCGTGATCTTCTTCGTCGGCATCGTCGCGGCCAACGTCTTCGCCGGGGTGCCGATCGCCTTTTCCTTCGCGCTCGCCACCTTCGGCTATCTCTCGCTGACCACCTCGACGCCGATGGTCGTCATGGTCGGCCGGCTCGACGAGGGCATGAGCCACCTCATCCTGCTCGCCGTGCCGCTCTTCATCTTCCTCGGCGCGCTGATCGAGATGACCGGCATGGCGCGCGCCATGATCCAGTTCCTGGCGTCGCTGCTCGGCCATGTCCGCGGCGGGCTGTCCTATGTGCTGGTCGGCGCGATGTATCTGGTCTCCGGCATCTCCGGCTCGAAGATCGCCGACATGGCGGCGATCGCGCCGGTGCTGTTCCCGGAGATGCAGAAGCGCGGTGCCAAGCCCGGCGACCTCGTCGCGCTGCTTTCGGCGACGGGCGCGCAGACCGAGACGATCCCGCCCTCGATCGTGCTGATCACCATCGGCTCGGTCACCGGCGTCTCGATCGCGGCGCTGTTCACCGGCGGCATGTTGCCGGCGGTCGTGCTCGGCATCGCGCTCTGCTTCGTCGTCTGGTGGCGCAACCGGGGCGAAGATCTCAGCCACGTCACCAAGTATTCGAAGCGCGAGATCGGCAGGCTCTGCCTGATCGCGCTGCCAGCCATCGCCCTGCCCTTCGTCATCCGCGCCGCGGTCGTCGAGGGCGTCGCCACCGCGACCGAGGTCTCGACCATCGGCATCGCCTATGCGGTGCTGGCCGGCATCCTGATCTACCGCCAGTTCGACTGGCGCCGCCTCAAAGGCATGCTGGTCGACACCGCATCGCTCACCGGCGCGATCATCTTCATCATCGGCTGCGCCACGGCCATGGCCTGGGGGCTGACGCAATCGGGCTTCTCGCAGGACCTCGCCAAGGTCATGGCGGCGGTGCCTGGCGGCACATGGGGCTTCCTCGCCATCTCGATCGTCGCCTTCGTCATCCTCGGCAGCGTGCTCGAAGGCATCCCGGCGATCGTGCTGTTCGGGCCGCTGCTCTTCCCGATCGCCAAGCAGATCGGCGTGCACGAAGTGCACTACGCCATGGTCGTGATCTTCGCCATGGGCATCGGCCTCTTCGCCCCGCCCTTCGGCGTCGGCTACTACGGCGCCTGCGCGATCTCGAAGATCAATCCCGACGAGGGGCTGAAATACATCTGGGCCTATGTCGCGGCCCTGCTGGTCGGCCTCGTCGTCGTCGCCGCCGTGCCGTGGTTCTCCATCGGCTTCCTCTAGCGCTCAACCATCGATCTTCGCAGGAAAGCACCCGTCATGAGCCGTCATTTTGGCCAGATCCGTCAGGCCGGCTATGTCGTCCCCGATATCGAGGCGGCGATGGACTACTGGAGCCGGGTGCTCGGCGTCGGGCCGTTCTTCTACAATCCCAAAGTCCCGATCAAAAACTACCGCTACATGGGCGAAGCCTACGAGCCGCATAACTCGGTGGCACTCGCCAATTCCGGCCCGCTGCAGATCGAATTGATCCAGTGCCGCAACGCAGTGCCGTCGATGTACAAGGATTTCACCGATGCCGGCCATAGCGGCCTGCAGCATGTCGCCTACTGGACCTCGGACTACGACGCCGACCTCACGCGGCTGCTGGCGGAGGGCTTCAAGCCGGTGATGTCGGGCGAAGTCGGCGAGCGCGGCCGCTTCATCTATTTCGATACGCACTACCATCCCGGCACGGTGATAGAGCTCTCCGAGGTCGCCGGCCCAAAGGGCGAGATGTTCCGGCTGATCCGTGAGGCGGGTGAGAGCTGGGACGGCAAGGACCCGGTGCGCCCCTTTCCCGATCTGAGTAAGCTCTGACGACATGGCGACCGAACGCTTCAAGGCCTCCTATCTGATCGAGACGCCGCTCGACCCTCGCAAGGTCGCCGAGGTGATGGCCGGCGAGCAGTCGAGCGGTACCTTCACCCGCGTCGCTGGCGAGACTGACGAACTCCGCGACCGCACCCGTGCCGTCGTCATCGCAGTGGAGGAACTGGACAGCGCTGCGGAGCCGAGTCTGCCCAATGCTTGGCTGACGCGGAAGGGTGTCGATGGGCCATGGCGGCGCGCCAGGGTCACGCTCTCCTTCCCGGTCGACAATGTCGGCGCCAACCTGCCGACGCTGGCCTCGATCGTCGCCGGCAACCTGTTCGATCTCGGCGAGGTCACCGGGCTCAGGCTTGAGAGCATGGCCTTGCCGGCCGCCTATCGCCGCCTGTTCCCACTGCCGACGCGCGGCATCGCCGGCACTCGCCGGGCGACCGGCGTGACTGATGGCCCGATGATCGGCTCGATCATCAAGCCCAATGTCGGCCTGCGCCCCTACGAGACCGCCGAGCTGGTGGGCAAGCTCTGTGCGGCCGGGCTCGACTTCATCAAGGATGACGAGATCTCGGCCGATCCGGTCCACGCGCCGCTGGCCCAGCGCGTACCAGCCGTGATGGCTGCGGTGCGCCGTCATCAGGATCGCACCGGCAAGACGGTGATGGTCGCTTTCAACATCAGCGCCGAGACCGACCAGATGCGCCGCCATGCCGAGCTGGTCGAGCGCGAGGGCGGCACCTGCGTCATGGTCAGTCTGAACTGGTGCGGCTATTCGGCGGTCGAGACCTTGCGGCGCTCGACCAGTCTTGCGCTGCACGGCCATCGCAACGGCTTCGGCGCACTCTCGCGCCACCCTTTGCTCGGCATCGGCTTCCAGGCCTACCAGACGCTTTGGCGGCTCGCCGGCGTCGACCACATGCATGTGCATGGCTTGCAGGGCAAGTTCGCACAGGAGGACGAGGAGGTCGTGACCTCCGCCAAGGACTGCGTGACGCCGCTGACGGATGGCATAGACGACCGCGTGCTGCCGGCCTTCTCCTCCGGGCAATGGGCCGGCACGGCGCAGCCGACCTGGGATGCGCTCGGCCATGACGACCTCCTGTTCATGGCCGGCGGTGGCATCCTCGCCCACCCCGGCGGCCCGGCGGCCGGCGTCGCCAGCATCCGCCAGGCCTGGCAGGCGGTCGCGGCCGGCGTGCCCTTAAGCGAGGCAGCCAAGGAGCACGGCGAACTCGCGCAGGCGCTCGCCTTCTTCGGCAAGGGCAGCGGCTGAACATGGCTGAGGCAGGCCCCCGCTACGGCTGGTATGGCGACGACTTCACCGGTGCCACCGACACGCTCGCCACATTGGCGGAAGCCGGACAGCGCGCTCTGCTCTTCCTGCGCATCCCGACGCCCGAGCAACTCGCCAGTGCCGGACCGCTCGACGCGGTCGGGATCGCCGGCGCGACGCGGGCCATGGCGCCGGACGCCATGGCGCAGGAGCTGGGCGCGGCCGGGGGCTTCTTCGCAGAGCTTGACGTCTCGCTGCTGCATTACAAGTGCTGCTCGACCTTCGACAGCGCGCCCGGGATCGGCAGCCTCGGCGCAGCGGCGCGGGCCTTGCGGCCGCACTTCTCCAATCCGCTGCTGCCAATCATCGGCGGCCAGCCCAATCTCGGCCGCTACTGCCTGTTCGGCAATCTCTTCGCCGCAGCCGGAGCCGGCGGCAGCGTCCACCGCATCGACCGTCACCCGACCATGAGTATCCACCCGGTGACGCCGATGGGAGAGGCTGATCTGCGCCGGCATCTGGCGGCGCAGGGGCTGGAGCGCGTCGCCCTCGTCGACTATCGCAGCCATGAGGGCGATGGGATCGGGCTGACCCTCGACGCTGCGCTGGCTGCAGAGCCTGAAGCCGTGCTCTTCGACGTCGCGCGCCCGTCCGATCTTACGGCGATCGGAACCCTGCTGCGCGAGCGCATGAGCGCCGGGCCGATGCTTGCGATCGGCGCGAGCTCGGTGGCGCAGGCCTTCGCCGGCTTCCCACAGGCTGCGCAAACCGAGATGCCGAAGCTCGCACGCTCCGCTTCCGGCGGCAATCTGCTGGCTCTGGTCGGCAGCCTCTCACCGGTGACTCGCGCCCAGGTCGAGCTCGCCGAGGGCTATGACAGGATCGCTATCGATCCGGCGCGGTTGACCAGCGAACCCGCTTACCGCGAAGAATTAGGCACCGAGGCACTCGCTCGCCTCGCCCAGCGCAACGTCATGCTGATCACCAACAAGCCAGCGGGCGCGCCAGCCGAGACCGGCAAGGTCGCGGCCGAGACCAGCGCATTGCTGCGCGCGATCATGAGCGAGGCGCGGATCGCCCGGCTGGTGGTCGCCGGCGGCGACACTTCGACGCTGGCGATCCGCGCGCTCGATCTCTGGGGGCTGTCCTATCGCTCACCCTGCACACCGGGCGCGCCGCTCTGCCGCGCCCATAGCGACGATTCCAAGCTCGATAGCCTCGACATCGTACTGAAGGGCGGCCAGATGGGCACGCCCGACTTCTTCAATCGTGTTGCAGAGACAGGCTGAGCCGATCTCGCCTTACGGGCAGATATAGCCGCCCTGATTGTCGGGCACGCAGCGCGAGCCATTCGGCAGGTTGAGCGCACCGGAGCGGTCACGCCGGACATAGGCGCCGTTGGGCAGCGTGAAGCCGCCGCTCTGGTCGGTCTGGACGCGCGTCCCATCAGGCAATTGCAGGCCGCCGGCGCCATCGCTGCTGATTCGCTTGGCCGCCGCGCCGCCGCTTGGCGCAAGACCGGGAGGCGGGGCGCCGAAGCGCTGCGGCTGCGAGCAACCTGCCGCGATGCCGGCGAGACCAATGGCCCCGGCCAGGAAGAATACGCGTCTCATCCAATCCGCCTCCTCAATATGCCTTCATCAAATCCGCAGTCTCCAGCAAGGCCAGGCTGCGGTCCAGCACGCCGCCGCGCGCGTGGCGGCAGGATCGACCAGAGATTGTGCCGCTTTCATGACGAGGAGGCCGGACGCCGATGCGCGGCCTGAGGATTGTCTAATCGCCACCACATCCGCGACAGTTCCAACCGGGACGGAACGCCAGAGAGCGAGCGCATGGTCGATTGGGTAAAGGGGCGCAGTGAGGCGCAGGCGATCGCCGAGCCGTGGACGCGGCAAAGCGGGCCGGGCGGCGCCATCGTGCTGTTCGACCGCGACGGCGTGCGCGAGAGCGCCAGTGGCGGCTTTGCCGTGATCGAGCACCGCCTGCCCTTCACTCTCGACACGCAAAACCGACTGGCCTCGATCAGCAAGCATATCTGCGCCACTCTAATGCTGCGCGAGGGGGTGTCGCTGGAGGAAACGCTCGGCAGCTTCCTGCCGGAGCTGCCGGCGGCTCTGGGCGCTGTCCCGCTCGGCCGGGCGCTCGACATGACCGGCGCGCTGCCGGACATGATGGAAGCGCTCTGGCAGCAGGGCACGCCCTTCACCACGAGCCTCTCGGCCAGCGAGGTCTTCGCGGCCGCCTGTCGCCTGCCGCGCCTCAATGCCGAGCCCGGCAGCGAGATGGCCTATTCCAACACCGGCTGGCGACTGGCGCAGGCGATCCTCGAGCGCCGGACCGGCAAAAGCGCGGCGCAACTGGTCGAGGAGCTGATGGCGCCGGCCGCGCTGCCGATCCGCTTCGTCTCCGACGAGAGCGAGGTCGTTCCCGGCCTCGCCACCGGCTATTGGCAAGACGGGCAGGGCTGGCGGCGCGGCTTCTACGGTTTCAACTTCTCGGCCTCGGGCGGCCTAGCCGGCAGCGCGGCCGGTTTGGCGCGCTGGGCCGCCGGCCTGATGGCGGCGCGCGAGCACTATGCCGGATTGCTCGATCGGCTCACCGCGCCGCGCCAGTTCAGCGATGGCAGCGAGAGCCTCTATCGGCTCGGCCTGGTCGTGACCGAGCTCGGCGGTGTCAGGATCATCGGCCATGGCGGCTCGCTCACCGGTTATCGCAACCACATGCTGATGGCCCCGGAGCTAGGCGTCGGCGTCGTCGTGCTGACCAATCGCGAGGAGGATGCGCTCTGGCCGGCTTTGCGCGTGCTGGCGGCGTTGACCGGCGAAGTCTTGCCTGATGATCCGGAGAGCGTTCCGACCGGACTCTACGCGGCCGAGAATGGACCATTCTGGGCGGAGCTCGCCGGCGGCGCGATCAGTTTCATGGGCGGATATGAGAAGCTCGTCTCGGATGGCGAGGGCGGAATGCGCAGTGTGCCGGCCTATCTCGACGTCCGGTTGAAGGCCGAAGCCGATGGTGCGCTAACAGGCAAGATCGGTGGCGTCGTGCGTCGGCTGCTGCCGGTTCCGGCCGAGACGAAGCTTGACGAACGCCTCATCGGGCGCTGGCGCGATAACCGGCTCGGGGTCGAGATCACCATCCGCGCCGGCGGCACGGCGTCCTGGCCCTGGGCGGGCACGATCGGCCGCGAAACACGACTGACGCCGCTGGCGGGCGGCAGGGCACTGGCCGATCTCATGCACGGGCCGTGGCGACACCGGCCTTGCCTCTGGCTGCAGCCGGACGGAAGCTTACGTCTTGCCGGCCATCGTTCGCGCATCCTGCATTTCCAACGCATCGAGGGAGGCCAGTCATGATCCGCTCACGTCTTGTTGCCGCGCTTTTCGGCGCGACCGCGCTCGTCCTCGCAGCCGAGGCTCAGGCGCAGCCGGCGCCGAAAAATGTGCTGCGGGTCGCCCCGCATGCCGATCTCAAGACGCTCGACCCGGTCGCCGCCTCGATCGTGATCACCCGCATGCACGGGCTGATGATCTACGAGACGCTGTTCGCCTGGGATGCCAACCTCCAGCCCAAGCCGCAAATGGTCGAGAGTTTTTCGACCGCGACGGACGGGCTCTCCTGGACGTTCACGCTGCGGCCGGGCCTGAAATTCCACGACGGCCAGCCGGTGACGACGCGCGACGTGATCGCCTCTCTGACGCGCTGGATGAAGCGCGACACGATCGGCGGCAAGCTCGGCGAGTACACCGAGGGCATGGAGGCGAAGGACGACAGGACCTTCGTGCTCAAGCTGAAGAAGCCGATGGCGCTGGTGCCTTTCGCGCTCGGTTCGGCCGTCGGCCAGATCCCGGTGATCATGCGCGAGGCCGATGCCGCGATCGATCCGATGAAGCCGGTGACCGAGACGATCGGCTCCGGCCCGTTCAAGTTCAACCGTGCGGAGTGGCGCAGCGGCGCCAAGGTCGTCTACGACAAGAACCCTGATTACGTGCCGCGCAATGAGCCGGCCGACGGGCTCGCAGGTGGGCGCATCGTCAAGGTCGACCGGGTCGAGTGGCTGATCATGCCCGACGCGGCGACGGCGGCCGCCGCGCTCCAGACCGGCGAGATCGACATCTGGGAACAGCCGAGCCAGGACCTGATCCCGGTCGTTGCTGCCGCGAAAGACGTCAAGGTCGAGCGCTATTCCAACCTCGCAAACCAGGTGATGCTGCGGCCGAACAGCCTGCATCCGCCCTTCAACAACCCGAAGGCGCGGCTCGCGCTCGCCTATGCCACCGATCAGGCCGAATTTTTGGCCGGCGGCTTCGGCGACGAGGAATGGTGGAAGCGCTGCGCCGCCTATTTCATCTGCGGCGGCCCGAACGGCACTGAGGCCGGCACGGAAGGCTACGCCAAGCCCGATCTGGAGAAGGCGAAGCAATTGCTGGCTGAGGCCGGCTACAAGGGCGAGAAGCTGGTGCTGACGACCAGCAACGACATCGCCGCGATCGGCCGGATGGCCGAGGTCGCCGCCGCCCAGCTCAAGAAGGCCGGGGTCAATGTCGAGGTGCAGTTCTCCGACTGGGGCACCGTCACCACCCGCCAGCAGAACAAGAGCCCGCCCGACCAGGGCGGCTGGAACCTGTTCGTGACCTATGCCTCGGGCGCGACCATGCAGTCGCCGATGACCAATATCGGCACCAACATGGCCTGCGAGAAGGCCTGGGCCGGCTGGCCCTGCGACGCCGAGGCCGAAAAGCTGCGCGGCGCCGTGGTCGATGCGCCCGACGATGGCGCCCGCAAGGCCGCGGTCGAGGCGCTGCACAAAAGGCTCGCCGAGATGCAGCCCTATCGCGTGCTCGGCCAGTTCGTTCAGCCCTATGCCAGGCGCGCCACTGTCTCGGGCGTGCTGCCGGCACCGGTGATGCTGTTCTGGAACATCGAAAAGAAGTGACGCCGACGCGGCGTTAACCGGTTCCTGACCGATTGCGGACGAGACTCGTCAGAACGATTCGCCTTCCAGTCTCGTGAGACGCGTAATGGGTCAGGTCCTGATGGGTCAGGTTTTGCAGTTCCGGTTGAAGCCGCCGGCCGCGGAATACGACGGCGATGCGCTCGACCTCATGTCGGCGATCGACTTCGCCTTGCGCGATCTCGCCGACATCACCCCGCATATCCTGCACGAGCCCAGCCGCGAGCAGGCCCGGCAATGCCGGGAGATGCTGCAGGACGCCTTCGACGCGGCGCTGCAGGCCGGCTGAATTCAGTCTCGCCTGACCGCGATGACATCGCCCTCGTCGTTGACGACGACGCGGATGTCCTCGTCGTCATCATCGGTGCCCGAGACGATCCAGACACCGCGACGGCGACGGACGCTCTCGACATCGACCACACCGTTGCGGCGGGCGATCCGCACAGCCTCGCGCCGGCTGATACCATAGTCATCGTCGTCGGCTTCCGGCAGTTGGGGCGGGTATGCCGGCGACGTCGGCACGTCAGGCGGCGGAACGTCGAGCGGCGGCGCACCGATCTCACCGCTCGATACCTGTGCGAGAACCGGCGCGGTCGGAACGAGACCCAGGCAGGCGATCAGGACGAAACGACGGGTCGGCATAGCCGGTCTCCAAGGCGGGTTCGCTTTTGGATAGGTGGCGATTGGGACGGAATCGGGTCGGGATTGCGGGCGAAGCTTGCCTGTGACAGGCATCACCCCGGACGAGACGGAGACGCGGCGCATGCAGCCAGCCTGGGCGATCGGCCTGATGACCGGAACGGTCCTCGACGGCAATATCGACATCGCCGCCATCCGCACCGATGGCGCTGCGGTCGCCGAATTCGGGCCGTGGCGGCTCTCGCCTTATCGCCAGGAGGTTCGCGACCTGCTGGCTGAGGCGGTGCAGGCCGCACTCGGCTGGCGTTTCGAGGGACCGGAGCCGGCGATCTTCGCCGAGGCCGAGCGCGAGCTGACGCTGGCGCAAGCCAATGCGATCGCCGAATTCCTCACCGCCGAGGGCATTGCTGCGAGCGAGGTCGCAGCCATCGGCTTCCATGGCCAGACGGTGCTGCACCGCGCCCCAACCAGGGAGCGCAAGGGCGACACCCGCCAGCTCGGCGACGGCGCGCTGATGGCAGGGCGGCTCGGCATCGATGTCGTCTACGATTTCCGCACGGGCGATGTCCGCGCCGGCGGCCAGGGCGCGCCGCTGGTGGCGAGCTATCATGCCGCGTTGATGCGCAGCATTGGCGCCGGGCAGGAGACCGCCGTCCTCAATCTCGGCGGTGTCGGCAATCTCAGCGCCTTCGCCGATACCGAACATGTGCTCGCCTTCGACTCCGGTCCGGGCAATGCGCCGCTGAACGACTGGATCAAGCAGCACGGCAAGGGCGAGATGGACCGCGACGGCGCCTTCTCGCTCGCCGGCACCGTCGACGAGACCAGGCTGACGCGCCTGCTCGAGCACCCCTATCTCGTCGCGCCCTATCCGAAATCGCTCGACCGCTACGACTTCACTGCCGCCATGGCTGAGGGCCTTTCCTTCGAGGATGGGGCGGCGACGCTGACCGCCTTCACCGCGGGCGCGGTCGGGCGCGGGCTCGATCTTCTCCCGGTCCGGCCGCAAAGGCTGATCGTCTGCGGCGGCGGGCGACGTAATCCGGCGATAATGGCGGCGCTGAACGAGCGTACGGGCGCGGAAGCCGTTCCGGCCGAGGCGGTCGGCTGGCGCGGCGATGCGATCGAGGCGGAGTGCTTCGCCTTCCTCGCCATGCGCCGCAAGGCTGGCCTGCCGATCAGTTTCCCGCTGACCACCGGCGTCTCGGAGCCCATGACGGGCGGGCGGATCGCGCCCGGGCGTTGACGACGCGCGCCGGCGAGGGTTCAAGGACGCCATGAACAAGTTCGCCTTCGAACCCCTCGCCATCCCGTCGGTCGTGCTGATCAGGCCGAAGAAGTTCGGCGATGCGCGCGGCTACTTCATGGAGACCTGGAGCCGAGAGGCCTTCGCGGCGGCCGGCATCGACGCGACCTTCGTCCAGGACAACCAGTCGCTCTCGGCGGCGCGCGGCGTCGTGCGCGGCCTGCATTTCCAGACGCCTCCCGCGGCGCAGGCCAAGCTCGTCCGGGTGCTGAAGGGGTCGATCTTCGACGTCGCCGTCGATATCCGCGTGGGATCGCCGAGCTATGGCAAATGGTGCGCGGCGACGCTGACGGCCGAGGGCGCCGAGCAGATCTTCGTGCCGCGCGGCTTCGCCCATGGCTTCTGCACGTTGGAGCCCGGTACCGAGGTCACCTACAAGGTCGACGGCCCCTATGCGCCCGAGACGGAGGGCGGCCTTGCCTGGAACGACCCTGATCTCGCGATCGACTGGCCGATCGCACCGGCCGAGGCGCAGCTTTCCGGCAAGGACGCCGGCTTGCCCGGCTTTTCCGGCTTCACCAGCCCATTCCGCTACGAGGCCCGGCCGTGAAGCGCTATCTCGTCACAGGCGGGGCTGGCTTCATCGGCTCGGCCGTGGTGCGCCATTTGATCCGGCAGACGCCGCATCAGGTGCTGGTGGTCGACAAGCTGACCTATGCCGGCAATCGTGACAATCTGAGCGTCGTCTCGAACGATCCGCGGCTCACCTTCCTCCAGGCCGATATCGGCGATGGAACGGCGATCAGGCAGGCCTTCGCCGAATTCCGCCCCGACATCGTCATGCATCTCGCCGCCGAGAGCCATGTCGACCGCTCGATCGATGGGCCCGCCGCCTTCATCGAGACCAATATCGTCGGCTCCTTCGTGCTGCTGCAGGAGGCGCTGCGGCATTGGCGCCTGCTTCCGCTGACGGAGCAGGCCGGGTTCCGCTTCCACCAGATTTCGACCGACGAGGTCTTCGGTTCGCTCGGCGAGGACGGGCTTTTCAGCGAGACCTCGCCCTATCAGCCGAACTCGCCCTATTCGGCCTCGAAGGCGGCCTCCGACCATCTGGCCCGGGCCTGGCATCACACCTACGGCCTACCGGTCGTGCTCTCGAACTGCTCGAACAATTACGGACCCTATCACTTCCCCGAGAAGCTGATCCCGCTGATGATCCTCAACGCGCTCGAGGGCAAGGACCTGCCGGTCTATGGCTCCGGCGCCAATGTCCGCGACTGGCTGCATGTCGAGGACCACGCGCGGGCGCTCGCGCTGATCGCGGAAAGCGGCCGGATCGGCGAGAGCTACAATGTCGGCGGCTCGGCCGAACGCAGCAATCTTGAAGTGGTCAAGGCGATCTGCGCGCTGATGGACGAGCTTGCGCCCGATGCCGCGATCGGCCCGCGCGAGAGCCTGGTCCGCTTCGTCGCCGATCGGCCAGGCCATGACCAGCGCTATGCGATCGACGCCAGCAAGATCGAGCGCGAACTCGGCTGGCGGCCGCAGGAAAGCTTCGAGAGCGGGCTGCGCAAGACGGTCGCCTGGTATCTGGAGAACCGCGACTGGTGGAGCCGGATCCGCTCCGGCGTCTATCGCGGCGAGCGGCTCGGGGCGGGCTGAGGTCTGCGACCTCGCGCCGCTATCACCCGCTTGTCATTGGCTTTTCCCGATGGGAACGGGCATCAAATCGGTATGATCGCGACGAGCCTCCCGCGCCGGACCGCTAGCCGGCTGTTGCAGCGCGCCACCATGGCGCTGGCCCTGCTGGCGCCCGCGCCCCTGCTTGCGGCCGAATCCGCTGCCGTGACCTCGCCGCGCGTCACCGCCACCCTGTTGTCGAGCCGCGATGCGGTCGCGCCCGGCGAGCGCTTCCAGGTCGCGCTGACCCAGAAGCTCGCGCCGGGCTGGCACAGCTACTGGCAGAACCCCGGCGATTCCGGCGAAGCGACGCGGATCGAGTGGACACTGCCGGAGGGCGTGAGCGCCGGCGCGATCCAGTGGCCGGTGCCGAAGGCGATCCGGGTCGAGCCGCTGGTCAATTTCGGCTTCGAGGACACTGTCCTGCTGCCGGTCGAAATATCAGTCCCGGCCAACGCCAAGCCGGGCGAGACGTTGTCGCTCTCGGCCAAGGCGACCTGGCTGGTCTGCGAGAAGATCTGCATCCCCGAGGAGGGCGCTTTCACGCTCGACCTGCCGATCGCGGCAACCGGCGCGGTCGATGCCGATGCAGAGGCGCGGATCGAGCAGGCGCGCGCCGCTTTGCCGAAGCCGGCTGGCTTTACCGGCAAGCTGACGGCGAGGGGCGAGGACAAGCTCGCGCTGACCCTGCCCGGCCTGCCGGCCGGCGCCAGCGATATCCGCTTCTTTCCGATCCTGGACACGCTGATCGAGCATGCGGCGGAGCAGCCGATCGAGAACGGCGCGCTGATCCTCACGCGCTCCACCGCCTTCAAGGTCGGAACACCGGCGACCGATGGCGTTCTCACCTTTGAGCAGGGCGGCAACAAGCGCGCCCTGACGCTCAGCGCCGAGGTCGAGCCCGCTTTGCTGCGGGCCGTGGCCGCCCCGGCGCAGGCGCCGGCAAAAGTCACGCTTCCGCCGCCTCCGGCCGAAAACCTGACGCTCTGGCTGGCACTGGCCTTCGCCTTCGCCGGCGGGCTGATCCTCAACCTGATGCCTTGCGTGCTGCCGGTGCTGTTCATCAAGGCGCTCGGCTTTGCGCAGGTTGCGCAGGCGAGCCGGAGCGAGGTCCGCCAGCAGGGCCTGCTCTTCCTCGCCGGCGTGCTGGCGACCTTCTTTGTCCTGGCCGCAGCTGTGATCGCGCTCGGCGCCGGCTGGGGTTTCCAATTGCAGTCGCCGCCGCTGGTCATCCTGCTCGCGGTGCTGATGACGCTGATCGGCTTCAACCTGATCGGCGCCTTCGAGATCGGCGGCCGACTGCAAGGCGTCGGCGACGGACTCGCCAGCCGGAGCGGTCCGGTCGGGGCCTTCATGACCGGCGTGCTCGCCGTGGTGGTGGCGACGCCTTGCACCGCCCCGTTCATGGGCGCGGCAATGGGCTATGCGCTGACGCAGCCGCCAGCCGCGGCGCTGTCGATCTTCATGGCCCTGGCGCTCGGCTTCGCCGCGCCCGTCGTCGCGCTCTCCTTCGCCCCCGGACTGCTGCGGCTGCTGCCGAAGCCCGGCCGCTGGATGCTCGTGCTGAAGCAGGCCTTCGCCTTCCCGATGTTCGCAACCGCGATCTGGCTGATCTGGGTCGCGACAATGCAGGTCGGCGCCGACGGGGCGCTCGCCGCGCTGGTCGCGATTCTCGCCGCCGGCTTCGCGCTCTGGCTGATCGGCGTGACGCGCGGCAGCGGCCGTGGCCTGCGCGTGGTTGCGGCTGCGGCAGCCGTCCTGCTCGTCGGCGCGACCTCGGCCTTCGTGATCGAGAGCGCGACGTCCCCGGCGCAACCGACCGTGCAGGCCGGAATGGAAGCGCCGGGTGTCTGGTCGCCGACGCGGGTCGCGGAGTTGCAGGCACAGGGCAAGCCGGTCTTCGTCAACTTCACCGCCGCCTGGTGCATCACCTGCCTCGCCAATGATCGCGTCGCGCTGTCACGGCAGGAGGTCAAGGACGCCTTCGCCAAGCTCGGCGTCGCCTATCTCAAGGCCGACTGGACCAATCGCAATGCCGAGATCGCCGCGACGCTGGCGGAGTATGGCCGCGCCGGCGTGCCGCTCTATTTGTTCTATCCCGGCACAAAGGGCGCGCAGGCCGAGGTGCTGCCACAATTGCTGACGGCCGAGACCGTGGTGAGCGCCGCCGAACGCGCCGCCGGCCGCGAGGTGAAGACCGCATCCAGCCAGAAGTGAAGCCAAGCCCCGACGTTTCAACTCAGCAAGGAGACTGACGATGAAAGCCGTGAGCAGACAGACCTTCCTCGCCGGCCTTGCCGCCACCGCGCTGGCGCTCGCCTCCAGCGCCGCCTTCGCCCAGAGCGCGGCCAAGCCCGGTGCCAAGGCGCCCGATTTCTCGGTCGTCGACGTCGACGGCAAGCTGCAGAAGCTCTCCGACTATGCCGGCAAGACGGTGGTCCTCGAATGGACCAACCATGACTGCCCCTATGTCCGGAAGCACTACAGCAGCACGACGATGCAGACCCTGCAGAAGGACATGGCCAAGGACGGCATCGTCTGGCTCTCGGTGATCTCCTCGCCGGCCGGCGAGCAGGGCCATGTCGACGCGGCCAAGGCCAAGGAGCTGAGCAAGACGCGCGACGCGGCCCCGGCCTCGATCCTGCTCGATCCGAAGAGCCAGCTGGCGCGGGCCTACGGCGCCCAGACGACGCCGCACATGTACATCATCGATCCCAAGGGCACGCTCGCCTATGCCGGCGCCATCGACGACAAGCCCTCGTCGAGCGCTTCCAGCCTGACCGGCGCCAAGAGCTATGTCCGCCAGGCGGTGGCCGAGCTCAAGGCCGGCAAGGCGGTCTCGGAGCCGGCGACCAAGGCCTATGGCTGCGTGGTGAAGTACGCACCGGTGAGCTGAAGCCCGGCGCAGCCGTGGAAGGCAAGAGCGCAGAATCCCATCGCCCACTCGGGAGAGATTTGGGCACGGGTGGCTTTGCGCGACGTATTCGCGCCCATTCAAGAAAGAGTCCCGCGCCCTTCGCCCTGGGGGACAGGGTAGCGAAGGGCGCGGGGTACGGGCCGCCTTTACCAGCGGTCGTAGCGGTCGTGATGACGGCGGCCATGGGCCGGGGCCCAGGGCGGCGGACCGCCGCGGTGACGGCCATAGCCGTAGCCGCGGTCATAGCCGCGATGGTAGCCGCGATGGTAGCCGCCATAGCGGTTCTGGCGCTCCAGATTGCGCTGGATCTCCCAGTGCCGGTGCTCGCGGGTATGGCGGGTATAGCTCGCCTCGACCTTGTCGAGGGCGGCAGCGCCGCTGAAGCTCTCGCTGGCAGCGGCCGGGGTGACGGCGGCGCCGAGCGCGATCGCGGCGGCAATGAGAAGGTGGCGCATGGGCATCTCCTTTTCGAGTTGTCGCCATTGAAGCGCATCCGGCTGGAACCCAGTCTGAACGGGCCAGTCGGCTCGCATTCATCTGCGCGCCATGTTTCCGCCATGAGGCGAGGGCCGGATCCTGCCCTCGCATGAAGTCGCAGATCGGTTTGCGCCGCACGCTGATCGGACCTAACCTCAGAATGACGCCATGACCGTGCCGCCCGATTTCGTCGACGCCTCAAGCAACCTCGAACGCTTCCTGCTCGATGCCCGCGAGAGCCTCGGCCACGCGACGACGCACCAGGCCTGGTACTCGGTGCTCGGCGTCTTCGTCACTTTTCGCGCCCGGCTTTCCGTGGCGCAGGCCGTCACCTTCTCGCAGGCGTTGCCGCCGATCCTGGGCGCGATGTTCCTGTATGAATGGGATCCGGCACAGCCGCCTCAGCCGTTCGGCCCGCGTGCCGGGCTGGCAAGCGAGGCACAGAGCTTCCGCCGCGAGCACAGCTTCCTGCCGGGCAGCGCCATCGAGGACGTCGCCGCCGCGCTCTGGCGCAATGTCGACCGGCGCGCTTTCGAGCGCATGCTGGGCACGTTACCGACGGAGGCGCGGGAATTCTGGGCGCTGCCGGCCGAGGCCTGAGCTCAGGCGTTCGGCCCGCCCTCGATCTCACTCGCCCAGGCGAGCGCCGCGTCGAAGGCATCGGGCTTGAAACTCCTGACCTCGACGAAGGGCACGAGCGGGCTCGCGATCGCGACCAGCGTCTCGATCCAGCCCTTGTCGGTGACGACGGCCTCGCGCGGGAAGCGATGCCATTGCAGGATCTTGCCGAAACCGTAGCGCGCGTCCTTCAGGCCGGCGCGGAAGGTCATGTCCTCGAAGCCGGTGAGATCGGCGAGGATGCCGAGCTTCTCATGACGTTCGAGCTTGCTGTCGATCTCGGCGATCAGGGTGTCGAAATCCGGCTCGGAGAGCGTGCCGGTGATGCGGAAAGCCGCGACATGGTCGGCGGCAGGGAGAATGTCGAGCATGACGGGCTCCTGGCTTGCAGCAGGACAACGCGGCCGTGCGGCCGAAGTTCGCAGCGAACCATCGCCGGCCCGGGGCGTTGGCAAAGCACGGGGGCTAAACGCGCGCAAAGGAGACGATGATGGCCAATGCTGGCGGGAAGCTCGGTCCGAGCATCAAGGGCAAGGGAGATGGCACCGGCGCGACGAGCACGCGGCCGGCCTCGCTGCCCGATCACAAGGTGCTCTCCAATCGCGACAAGACACAGCTCAACCGCGGGCGCGGTCTCGACGGCAAGTGGATCGAGAACGAGCAGGTCTACGAGACGCAAGGAAACCAGCGCTCGCAGAACGAATGAGCCCTATTTCAGCGCGATGATCAGCATCAGGAAGGCGAGGACGATCAGGACCTGCTTCAGGCTCCAGTTGATCCGCCTGAGCTGTTCGGCGACCGGGTCTTCCGGCGGCTCGTCCTCGGCAGACTGATCCGGCGACCCCGCCAGAAAAGCGGGGTCGCCGGCAGACTCGGTCGGCACGGCTCGCCAGCTGATGCTCTGCACCCTGCCATGCGCTTGCGCCGGGCGGCCACCGGCCTCCGGCGCAAGGTGGAAGACCGGCGATTCGTCGTCCGGACCGCCCTCGCGCAGCCAAAGATTGGTCGTCGCCGCGAAGGAGAGCAGCCCGGCTCGGCCCTCGGCAAGGTCCTGCCGTAGGCCTGCGAACAAGGGTTGCGGCAGGAAGAGGTCGGCGGCGAGCCGGTCGTCGAGATCGCCCTGTGCTCCGCCGGGCAGGCTGAGCCGCAGCAGCGGCGCGCTCTCGCCGGGAAAGGAGCGGATCGTCAGCGCAAGCTCCTGCGCCGGTCCCGGCTGGTCGATCCGGGCGAGCCGGGCGCCATCCGGCCGCGCGCGGGCCTCGATCCGGCCGGAATCTTGCAGCGCGCCATCGCGCCAGTCGTGACCGGCAACCGCAACGAGCCCCTCCGCCCTGAAGGCGAGCGGCTTTGCGGTGTTCTGGACGAAGGCGCCAGCCACCCCCGCCACCGTCATCCGCCCATCCACGATGCTGGCGCCGTCGGTCCTGTCGTTCATCCCGCCCCACCTTGAGTCGGTGCGGACGATAGCAGGTCGGCAGGGCGATGCCAGATTGGCAGGTTGTTCTACGCCGAGGGTGGTAGGGGCCGCGCCGGAAAAGAAAATTTCCTTATCCACCCGTTCGGCGAAAGGCTCTTCCCAATCGCTGCGTACCTTTAAAAGAACGTTTGGATTGACATGCAGAACGATCTTTCCTAGATTGTAGGTGTCGCCGGTTCGCCGATGGCCGCGGAGATTTGAGCGAGCAGCTTGCGCCGCGTCACCAAACGCTAAAGCGCCACGACGTGGTCGTGGGCTCCTGGCTTTGAGGAGATGAACATGACCGGCTCCGTTCTCCGCCCTGTCGAACCGCTCCGCCGTTCGATGATGTGCTGTTGTCGCCGCTGATCCAGCGTTGACGCCGTCCCCCGGCATCACTTCCGACATCGCTACAGCACAGGGCGCCGCAACGCGGCGAAGATCGTCATGTCGTTCCAGTCCCAGGTCATTTCCAGTCCGCCGGCTCGCCAGGCCTATGTCATCGAGGTCGGCGAGACTCAGGCGGGCCTCGTCGCCCGCGGCGCCGATGAGCGCTTCTTCACCTTCATCTCCGCCTCGGCCGCCTTCGACCGGCTCGAGGGCCAGCGCTTCGCCACGCCGGTCGCGGCCGAATTGGCGGCGCGCCAACTCGTCTCACCGCGGCGCCATGGCGCTGCCCGGCTGGCGGCCTGAGGAGCGCGCCGGTGCAACTGTTCGAAACCCTGCGCGCGCTGGTCGCCTCCTGGTTCGAGCGGGCGGTGCCAGCGGATCCGACTGAGCCGCGCTGGCAGGAGCGCTCCTTCGCCGAGCTCGGCGCCGAAGAGCGCCGTCGCTCGATCCGCGAGGTGACGCTCGAGCAATTGGGCATTGCGCACTGGTCGTGCCACACGCATTTCTGAGGTCATGATGAACGCCCCCGTGAAGCCCGACGCCTTTCGCGTCGAGGCCCTCCTTCCAGAGCCACCCTCCGAAGCGATCATCCGCTTCGAAGCGGTCGGCAAGACCTTCGCTGGCCGTGACAGCCAGGAGCCGGTGATGGCGCTCGCCGGCATCGACCTCGTCGTGCCGCGCGGCGCCATCGTCGGCGTGATCGGCCGCTCCGGCGCCGGCAAGTCGACGCTGATCCGCCTGGTCAACGGGCTGGAGCGCGCCACCTCCGGCCGCATCCTGATCGAGGGCGAGGACGTCACCCATCTGACCGAGGCCGGCTGGCGCGAACGCCGGCGCGCCACCGGCATGATCTTCCAGCATTTCAACCTGCTGTCGTCGCGCACCGTGTTCGACAATGTCGCGTTGCCGCTGGAGATCGCCGGCGTGCCCAG
Source organism: Alloboseaceae bacterium BT-24-1 (assembly GCA_025846845.1). Taxonomy (GTDB): domain Bacteria; phylum Pseudomonadota; class Alphaproteobacteria; order Rhizobiales; family Beijerinckiaceae; genus Allobosea. The sequence goes on along the minus strand of JAOYTL010000017.1, from coordinate 39,500 downwards.
GGCGAAGATCGAGGCGCAGGTCTCTCGCCTGCTTGATCTGGTCGGGCTCGCCGACAAGCGCGAGCGCTACCCGGCCGAGCTTTCAGGCGGCCAGAAGCAGCGCGTCGGCATCGCCCGCGCCTTGGCAACCGAGCCGAAGGTGCTGCTCTGCGACGAGGCGACCTCGGCGCTCGATCCCGAGACGACCCGCGCGATCCTCGCCCTGCTCAAGCAGGTCAACCGCGAGCTCGGCATCACCATCCTCCTGATCACCCACGAAATCCCGGTGATCAAGGAAATCTGCGACCGCGTCGCGGTGATCGAGGGCGGCCATATCGTCGAGGAGGGCGAGACCTTCGAGGTGATGACCCGGCCGCGGCATCCGACCACGGCGAGCTTCGTCGAGGCGGTGACCGGCGTCGAGGTGCCAGAATACCTCGCCGGCCGCATCCATAAGCAGGCGCTGGCCGGCGACAGCGCCGTGCTGCGCATTGCCTTCACCGGCGAGAACGCGACGACACCGGTGATCAGCCGCCTCAGCGCGGTGATCGGCGTCGACGTCAACATCCTCGCCGGCCGCATCGACGCGATCGGCGAAAAACCCTTCGGCAGCCTGCTGGTCTCGGTGCCGGCGAGCGAGCCCGAACTTGCCGCCGTCTTCGGCGCGCTGAAATCCCTCGGTCTCAAGGCGGAGCTGGTCGGCCATGTCTCCTGAACTCATCCGTCTGATCATCGAGGCGACCGGCGACACGCTGCTGATGGTCGCGATCGCCGCCGGCCTCGGCACCGCGCTCGGCCTGCCGCTCGGCGTCTTCCTGGCGACCAGCAAGAAGGGCGAGCTCTTCGCCGCGCCCGCGGTGAATGCCGTGCTCGGCGCGCTGGTCAATGCGACGCGCTCGACGCCCTTCATCATCCTGGTCGTCGCGATCATCCCGTTCACCCGGCTGATCGCCGGCACCTCGATCGGCACCTTCGCCGCGACCGTGCCGCTCACCGTGGCGGCGACGCCCTTCATCGCCCGCCTGATCGAGGGCGCGATTCGCGAGGTCGATCAGGGCCTGGTCGAGGCCGCCCGCTCGATGGGGGCGACCCCGCTGCAGATCGTCCGCAAGGTGCTGGTGCCCGAGGCGCTGCCGGCGATCGTGCTCGGTTTGACACTGGCGCTGGTCAGCCTGCTCGGCTTCTCGGCCATGGTCGGCGCGGTCGGCGGCGGGGGCTTGGGCGATCTCGGCATCCGCTACGGCTACCAGCGCTTCATGCCGGATGTGATGGCGATCGTCGTCGCCGTGCTGATCGTCCTCGTCCAGACCGTGCAGAGCGTCGGCGACCGCCTGTCACGCCGCCTCAACAAACGCCTGCGCCACGCCTGATCGATCTTTCGTTTCCAACCCGTTCAGTTCACCAAGGAGTCTACCATGTCCGCCCAGTTCAGCCGTCGCCTCGCACTCGGCTTTGCCGCCTCGCTCGTCCTCGCCGCCCCGGCGCTCGCCCAGCAGAACCAAGTCGTCCGCATCGGCGCCTCGCCCGGCCCGCATGCCGAGATCCTCGAGAAGGTGAAGCCGATCGCCGCCAAGAACGGCCTCGACCTCAAGATCATCGAGTTCTCCGACTATGTCGTGCCGAACCAGGCACTGGCCGCCGGTGAACTCGAGGCGAACTCCTTCCAGAATCAGCCCTATCTCGACAATCAGGTGAAGGATCGCGGCTTCAAGCTGATCAGCGTCGGCCTGACCGTGAACTTCCCGCTCGGCATCTACTCCTCGAAGTACAAGAGCTGGACCGAGGTGCCGGATGGCGCCACCGTCGCGATCCAGAACGACCCGACCAATGGCGGCCGCTCGCTGCTGCTGCTGCAGGACAAGGGCGTGATCAAGCTCAAGGACGGCGTCGGCTTCAAGCCGACCGTCGCCGACATCGTCGGCAACCCGAAGAAGCTGAAGATCATCGAGATCGAGGCGGCCCAGACGGCGCGTTCGCTCCCCGACGTTGCCGCCGCTGCGATCAACACCAACTACGCCGTCGACGCCAAGATCGAGCCGACCTCGGCGATCCTGCGCGAGGACCCGAAGGGGCCTTATGTCAACCTGATCGCCGTGCGCGAGGTCGACAAGGACAAGCCCTGGGTCAAGGCGCTGCTCGCTTCGTATCACACCTCCGAGATCAAGGCCTTCGTCGCCGAGCGCTTCAAGGGCTCGGTCCTCGCCGGCTGGTAAGGCTCCTCCCCCCAGGCCGTGGTCACGGCCGGGCACCTGCCCCGGAAGCGCAAGCTTCCGGGGTTTTTCGTTTAAGCGCGCCCTTGCCGTCTTTCCGGGGCTTCGCGAAGCGAAGAGCCCGGAATCCAGAATCGGTGCGGCGGCTTAGTGAAGCTGGCGGCTGGATGCCCGTCCTGAGGCGGTATCGGTTCTGGGTTCCGGGCTCGCTGCTACGCAGCGCCCCGGAATGACAACGCGGTTCGCTTACACCGAGAGATACTGCGCCCGCACCGCCTCGTCGGCCTTGAGTTCGTCCATCGTGCCGGTGAAGCGGATCAGGCCCTTCTCGATGATGGTGGCGCGGTCGGCGACCGAGCCGGCGAAGTGCAGGTTCTGCTCGGAGATCAGCACCGAGAGCCCTTCGCTTTTCAGCGCCAGGATGGTCTTGGCCATCTCCTCGACGATCACCGGCGCAAGGCCTTCCGAGGGCTCGTCGAGCAGGACGAGCTTGGGATTGCCCATCAGCGTACGGGCGATGGTCAGCATCTGCTGCTCGCCACCAGACATCGCTCCGCCCGGCCGGTCGCGCATGCGTCCGAGATTGGGGAAGAGCTGGAACAGGCGTTCCGGCGTCCAGTGCGGCGCGCCCTCGCGCTTCGGCCTTTGCGCGACGGAAAGGTTCTCCATCACGCTGAGCTCGGAGAAGACGCGGCGCTCCTCCGGCACATAGCCGATGCCGAGGCGGGCAATCTCGAACGGCTCGCGACCGACGATGGTGTGCCCCTCGAAGATAACGCGGCCCGCCTGCGGCGGCACCAGCCCCATCACCGCCTTCATCGTCGTCGACTTGCCGGCGCCGTTGCGGCCCATCAGCGCCAGCACCTCGCCGCGGCCCATCGAGAAGCCGACGCCATGCAGGATATGGGCGCGGCCGTAATAGGCGTTGAGCCCTTCGATCTCGAGCATCAGTGGCCTCCCGAGGTCGCGCCGGAGCCGAGATAGACCGCGCGCACGGCCGGATCGTTGCGGACCTCTTCGGCCCGGCCCTTGGCGATCAGCTTGCCGCGGTCGAGTACCAGGATCGCGTCGGAATGGGCGAAGACCACGTCCATGTCGTGCTCGGTGAACAGCACGGCGATGCCGCGCTCCCTGGCGATCTCGGCGGTCAGCGCCATCAAGGCGATGCGCTCGCGCGGCGCCATGCCGGCGGTCGGCTCGTCCATCAGCAGGAGCTTGGGCTTGTTGGCGATCGCGACCGCGAGCTCGACGCGCTTCAGGTCGCCATAGGCGAGCACGCCGCAGGCACGTTCAGCCTGGTCGAGCATGCCGACCTGCTTCAGCAGCGCGTCGGCCTCTGCGACATGGCGGTCCTTGGCCCGGCCGAACAGCGTCCAGGTCTCGCCGGCATGCGAGATCAGCGCCATCTGCACGTTCTCGCGCACGCTCATCGAGGCAAAGGTCGCGGTGATCTGGAAGGTGCGGCCGACGCCGAGCCGCCAGACCTCGCGCGGCTTGAGACCGGTGATTGTCCTACCGTCGAAGATCACCTCGCCGCGGTCGGAGGGCAGCTGGCCGTTCAGCATGTTGAAGCAGGTGGTCTTGCCGGCGCCATTCGGGCCGATCAGCGCCAAGAGCTTGCCGGCCTCGACCGAGAAGCTGACATCGTCGACGGCGCGCACGCCGCCGAAGGATTTGCCGAGATTGCGGACTTCCAGGACCGGCGTCATCGGGCGAGCTCCGGCGCAGCGGTGACGGGCGGAGCAGGCTCGGCCTCGCGGCGCCTTTCTGCGAAGGCGAGCGCCGTGCCGACGAGGCCGCGCGGGAACAGGATGACGAGCAGCACGATCGAGGCGCCGAGTACGAAGCGCCAGTACATCGTCGCCTTCACCAGCTGCTCCTGCAGGCCCATGAAGGCGAAGGCGCCGACGATCGGACCCGATACGGTCTGGACGCCGCCGAGCAGCACCATCAGGAGCCCGTCGACCGAGCGCGGGATCGCCATATAGGTCGGGAAGACCGAGCCCTTGAAGAAGGCGAAGAGGGCGCCGGCGATGCCGGCGGCGAAGGCTGCGATGATGAAGGCGATCCACTGGATGCGCATCACCGGCAGGCCGATCGCCTCGGCCCGGAGCGGGCTGTCGCGGCCGGCCCGCAAGGCGTAGCCGAAGGGGGCGAAGATGACGACACGCAAGGCGAGGATTGCGGCGACACAGATCGCCAGCGCGAGGTAATAATAGACCAGCTTCGAGCTCGCCCAGGGCGCCGGCCAGATCCCGAGAATGCCGTTGTCACCACCGGTGACGTCGACCCATTGGAAGGCGGTCGCCCAGGCGATCTGGGCGAAGGCCAGCGTCAACATGGCGAGATAGACGCCGGACAGCCGCACGCAGAACCAGCCGAAGACGAAGCCGGCAATGCCGGCGAGGAAGGGCGCGAAGGCGAGCGCCGGCAGCATCGGCATGCCCAGCCATTTCACCGCCAGGGCCGCGCCATAGGCGCCGAGCCCGAAATAGGCGGCGTGGCCGAAGGAAGCCATGCCGCCCGGCCCCATCATGAAATGCAGCGATGCCGCGAAGAGCGCGAAGATCGAGAGCTCGGTCAGCGTCAGCAACCAATGATCGGCAACGACGAAGGGGGCGAGGAGCAGCACGGCGAGGGCCGCGAGCCCGATCAGCTTGATGTTGAAGCTCGCCGGCAGGAGCAGCGGCTCGACCGGGCCATGGGCATGGGCGCTGCCGACCGGGCGCTCGCCCATCAGCCCATAGGGCTTGATCACGAGGACGACGGCCATCACCAGGAAGACCAGCACCAGCGTGATCTTCGGGAAGACCAGGATGCCGAAGGCGTGGATGATGCCGATCAGCACGGCTGCGAGATAGGCGCCGGTGACGCTGCCGAGCCCGCCGACGACCACGACGACGAAGGCCTCCGAGATCATCGACAGGTCCATGTGCAGGTTCACCGCCTCGCGCGGGAGCTGCAGCGCACCGCCAAGCGCGGCGAGGCCGGCGCCGAAGGCGAAGACCGAGGTGAAGAGCAGGCGCTGGTTGACGCCGAGCGCGCCGACCATCTCGCGGTCCTGTGTCGCGGCCCGCACCAGGGTGCCCCAGCGCGTCTTCTGGAACAGGAACCAGAGCAGGCCGAGCATGATCGGCCCGACCACGATCAGGAAGAGCTCATAAGTCGGGAAGCGGCTGCCCATCAGCACGACGAAGCTCTTGAAGCCGGGCGCGCGCGGGCCGAGCTTGTCCTCCGGCCCCCAGATGCCGAGCGCGATGTCCTGCACCATCAGCACGAGGCCGAAGGTGGCGAGCAGCTGGAACAGCTCGGGCGCCTGATAGATCCGGCGCAGGATCACGATCTCGACGATGGCCCCGAGCGCCGCGACGATCAGCGCCGCCACCAGCACCCCGCCCCAGAAGCCGAACACGTCGGCAGGACCGAAGCGCGTGACCAGCGTGAAGGCGAGATAGGCGCCCAGCATGTAGAAGGAGCCATGCGCGAAGTTCACGATCCGCGTCACGCCGAAGATGATCGACAGCCCGCAGGCGACGAGGAAGAGCGACGAGGCCGAGGCCAGGCCGTTGAGCGTCTGCGCGAAGATCAGATCGATCATGCGAGGTTCCATCGAAACTGGCGAAAAAGGGCGCAATTATCCCGCGGCCGCAGCGCTGCGCCGCGGCCGGGTATCGTAGTCTAGATCAGGTCGAAGCCTGGCGCTTCAGCCCGCCGGGCGAAGCGTCTTCACCTCTGCATCGGACGGCAGGTACTTGGCGCCGTCGGCATAGCGCCAGTCGACCATCACGCCCTTGCCGTCCTTGATCGCAGTCTTGCCGACATAGGCGCCGAGGGTCGATTGGTGGTCGGAGGCGCGGAACTCGACCGGGCCGAAGGCTGAGGTGAACTTCAGCCCCTTCAGCGCATCAATGAGCTTTTCGTTCTCGGTCGTGCCCGCCTTGGCGATACCAGTGGCGATGGCGTTCATAGTGTCGAAGCCGACCACCGAGCCGAGGCGGGGATAATCATTGTACTTGGCCTTGTAGGCGTCGCGGAACTTGACGTGATCCGGCGTCTGGATGTCGGCGTGCGGATAGCCGGTGACGATCCAGCCGACCGGGGTCTCGGCGCCGAGCGGGTCGAGATATTCAGGCTCGCCGGTCAGCATCGAGACCACCGTACGGCCTTCGAACAGCCCACGGGTATTGCCCTGGCGAACGAAATTCGAGAGGTCGGCGGCGAAGGTGACGTTGAAGATCGCATCGGGCTTGGCCGCCTCGAGCGCCTGCACGGTTGCCCCCGCATCGATGCGGCCGAGCGCCGGGAACTGCTCGGCGACGAACTCGACATCGGGCTTGGCCTTCTTCAGCAGCTCCTTGAACCACTTCACCGCCGACTGGCCGTACTCGTAGTTCGGCGCGACGACCGCCCATTTCTTGGCCGGGAGCTTGGCGGCTTCCTCGACCAGCATCGCCGCCTGCATGTAGGTCGAGGGCCGCAGGCGGAAGGTGTAGCGGTTGCCCTTGGCCCAGACGATCGCGTCCGAGAGCGGCTCGGAGGCGACATAGAGCCGCTTGTTCTGCAGGGCGTAGTCGGCGATGGCGAGGCCGACATTGGAGAGGAAGCCGCCCGAAAGCAGGTCGACCTTCTCGGCATTGATCAGCTCGCCGGCGAGTCGCACCGAGTCCTCGGGCTTGCCGGCATCGTCGCGGAACAGGGTCTCGACCTTGCGGCCGAGCACGCCGCCGGCGGCGTTGACCTGTTCCAGCGCCAGCTCCCAGCCCTGGCGATAGGGCTTCAGGAAGGCCGGCTGCGAGGTGTAGCTGTTGATCTCGCCGATCTTGATCGGCGCGCTCTGGGCGCGCAGCAGCGACGGCGTGGCCAGCGCGGCGGCGCCGAGCGCAGCTCCGCTGACGAATTGGCGACGGTCCATTCGATGGCTCTCCCGTTGATCGCTCGTCTTACGCATCCACAGCCCCTCGCTGCGCGATTTCCTACCGTAGGCCAGTGCAGTGCGATGCAACAAGCCGGGGCGAAAATTCGTTTGTATGCGTATGAATTGTCAGCCGCGGATTTTTGTTTGTCAATCATTCAAAATTGGGCGCGGCCTGCTGATCCGGCAGGGCGACGAAAGAAGGGAACCGTCAGGCGGACTGCTTTACGTCCTGCCGGGCGACGAGTGTCGCCTCGATCGCCTCGACCACGCCGACGAGCTCGGCGATGCTGTCGATGACATAATCGGCGCCGGCCGCCCGCAGGCGTGCCGCTGCCTCGCCGCGCAGCTTCTGCTGCTCGAGCAGGGGCAATTCGTTCCACTCGGCCAGCGAGAGTCCGACGCAGTTGCCGGATACGGCAAGTCCCACCGTCCAGGTGCCGGCAGCGGCGCCTTCGGCGATGCCGGGCTCGGTGTCGTCGACCTTGATCACGCTGGAGGGCGGGTAGACGCCAAGATCGGCAAAGCAGCGATACATCATCAGCGGGCTCGGGCGGCCCTCGGCGAGGTCGCCGGCGCAGACGAGATTGTCGGGCTCGTAGCTCTGCGCCGCCGCGGCCGGCAACAGCCGTTCCATGATCTCGCGGGTGTAGCCGGTGGTCGAGCCGATCTTGAGCCCGCGCCGGCGCAAATTGGCGATGTTGTCGGCGGCGCCGGGAATGAGATCGGCGTAGTCGGTGACGACGGCGGCGTTGAGCGGCACGAACTGCTCGTAGACGGCGTCGATCGCCGCCTCGCCCGGTATCTCGCCATGCTCGGCACGCCAGGCCTCGGCGATCGCCGGCTCTGCCATCAACGCGGCGATATGGGCGCGCTTCGGCAGGCCCATCGGGCCGCGCGCCTGGGGAATCGTGATCGTGACGCCGAAGCGGGCGAAGACCTCGACGAAGGCGCCCATTGGGGCGCGGGAGCCGAAATCGACGACCGTGCCGGCCCAGTCGAGCACCACCGCCTTGACGGCGTGGAAGGGAAGCAAGGACTGCGCGCTCATCCGAACATCTCCGCAATGGTCTCTTCGCCGATGGCGAAGGAGGTGGACGCTCCCGTCCCCGAGGTGACGATGACCAGGCTGACGCGGCCCGCGACTCTCTCGCGCAGCATCGGCCGGTCGGGCAGGGCGGCATAGGTGCCGAGCCAGCGCGCCTCGACCGGCGGGCGGGCGCCGAACACAGCCTCGTATTCGTCGAGGATCAATTCATCGACATCGGTGTCGCCGAACGGGTCGGGCGTTGCGGCATAGTGATGGGAATCGCCGACGACGCGGGTGCCGTCGGCCGAGGCGACGGTGATCAGGTGGATGCCGTTGGCGAGCTGCTCGGGCTGCTCACGCTCGAGCCGGGCGCGCAGGGCTGCGGCCTCCGGCAGTTCGGCATAGCCGAGATAGCGCACCAGCGAGAGATCGGACATCACCGCGCAGGGCAGATCGGGGCCGGAGGCCGCGGTCCGGACCCGCAGCATCTGCAGCTTGCAGCGCGTCAGCTCGGGATAGGCGGCCTTGAGCTCGTCGGCATAGAGGCCGGTGAAATCATCGCCCGGGCAGATGATCGCGGTATCGGCCCGCAAGGGCCCGGCCGAGGTCTCGATCGCCGGCAAGGCGACGCCGCGCACCGTCTTACCGCGCAGGATGGTGACGCCCCAGTCACGCTCGAGATGGGCGGCGAGCAGCGGGATCGCCGCGCGCGATTCGACGCGCAGATCATGCGGACTCCACAGGGCGGCTTCCTGCCCGGCAAGGAAAGGGAAGCGCTCGCCGAGCGCGGAGCCGGTGACGAGTTCGCAGCCCTCACCCATCTCGGTCTTCAGGAAGGCTTCGAGCACTGCCGTGGCTTCCGGCCGGCGCGAGGTCGTGCAGAGGCCGGCATGGGCGATGGCGATGCCGGCCTTCGGCGCGATCTCGACCCAGACATCGCGCGAACGCTTCGCCCGCCGCCAGGTCTCGCCGGCCTGCTGGCCGGTCACGGTGATGAAGCCGAAATTGCGGATCGAGGCGCCGTTCGCCTGCGCATCGCGGTCGATCACCACCACCTTCAGCCCGCGCCGCGCCGCTGCGAGCGCGTGGGCGAGGCCGACGATGCCGGCGCCGACAATGGCGAGATCGAAACTACGCTCCACTGGCTTCCTCCCTCGGCGCGGCGATTCGCGCCCATGCCAATTGAGGGCGCTTAAGGCCCCCGCAATGCAGAACTGTGACGAAGCGCGGTTCGCAGCCGGCTCACTGCACGCCAGGCGTGTAGCAGGGCCCGCTCAGGAGCGGCCACCGTCCACCGAGAGGACCTGGCCGGTAATCCAGCCTGCCTGCTCGGAGAGGAAGAACAGGCAGGCGTTTGCGATGTCCTCGGCCGTGCCGAGCCTGCGAGTATGGATGCCCTCGATCAGCCGCTTCTGGCCATCGAGACCATAGGATTCCCATTGCCGCTCGGTCGCCGGGTTGGAGCGGACGAAGCCGGGCGCGACCGAATTCACGGTGATGCCATGCGGGCCGAACTCCCAGGCGAGCTGCCTGGTCAGGCCGACCAGAGCGTGCTTGGCGCTGGCATAAGCCTGGATGCCGGTCAGGCTTGGCCGCAGGCCGGCGCCCGAAGAGATGTTGACGATGCGGCCGTATCTGGCCTGCTTCATCGCCGGAGCGGCCGCCTGCGACAGGAAGAAGGCGGCATCGACATTGGCAGCGAAGACGGCGCGCCAGTCGCTCTCGGAGATCTCCTCGATCGGCCGGCCGACCTGGCCGCGCACGCCGCCGGCGGCATTGACCAGGAGGTCGAGCCGGCCCTCTGCGGCGAGGATCGTGTCGACGAGCTCCCGCGTCGCCTCCGGGCTGCCGAGATCGGCGACATGGGCGCTCGCGCCGAGCGCCTTCGCGCTGGCGGCGACGCCGTCCGCGTCGAGATCGGCGAGATGAACGCGGGCGCCGGCATCGGCAAGTGCTGCGGCGATGGCGCGGCCGATGCCCTGCGCTGCGCCGGTGACGAGAGCTACGCGGCCGTCGAAGCGGATCTGCATTGGTCGATCAATACCTTCAGCGTGTCTGATGACATCGGGCGGCGTCCGTCTTCGATGTCGCGGATCAGGGCGACCAGCAGCTCCAAGGCCGGCGTGGCGACGCCGACCTCGCGGCCGAGCGCCGAGATGATGCCGATCTGCGGCCCGCCTTCCGTCTTGCGCTTGCGCACCGCGAGGTCGCGCCAGATGCCGGAATGGGTTTTTGCGGTCCTGGAGGTGTAGTCGGCGAGCCAGGCAATTGTTTCGACCTGCGGGCCCTCGGGCGCGCCCGGCGCGAAGACGCTGGGATCGAAGTCGCCGAAGCCGAGCGATTTCACCCCGCGTGCCGCCGCAACCGCGCCGACCTCGCGCCCAAGCGCCAGCCAGACCGGCAGGCGCTCCGGATCGGCGAAGTTCGCCGACATCGAGTCATTGGTCAGGGCCGTCCCGAACAGCATGGCGCCATAGGCGAGCTTGCCCCAGAGATAACCGTAGATGTTGTCGGTCAGGATCGCGTCAGGCTCGAACAGCGCGAGCAGCCGGTGCATCTCGCGCACGCGGTCGGTCATCACACCGTCGAGCTCACCGACGACCACGGCACCGCGATTGCCGTAGAGGATCTCGCCCGGCCCGTGCCAGTCGGCGCCGAAATTGACGAAGCAGCCCATCGTCCGCTCTTCGCCGACCGCCTTGGCGATGACGATCTCGTTGAGCCCGTTCTGGGCGGAGAGCACGAAGCCATCGGCAGCGAGATGCGGCTTTAGGGCGGCAAGCGCGGCTTCGGTGGCGCCCGCCTTCACCGCGAGCACGATGCGCGAATAGGTGCCGGTCAGCTCTTGCGGCGTCACCGCCGGCACGACCTGGCGGAACTCCTCGACCGGCCCGGTGATCGCGAGTCCCGTCGTTCGGCAAGCCTCGACATGCTCGGGCACGATGTCGACCATCAGCACCGGCACCCCCGCCCTTGCCCAATAGGCGCCGAGCGTGCCGCCGATCGCGCCGGCTCCCCAGATCAGGATGGGTTCACCGCTCATGCCTGCCCCATCACCTCGATATCGGCGTGGGTCCCGACATGGACGAGCCCGTCCGGCGTCACCCAGCCGCGATACATTCCGTCGGTGTTGTGCGGCGCGACGATCGTGCCGTCGGCGCCGACCGCGACGAGGCCGGCTCCGATCCTGTGGGCGGTGAGCTCTGCGATGGCGCGACCGGATGCCTCCTTCAGGGAGAGGCCGGCATAGCCGATCAGCGACGCGATCTCGTGGCCGATGCAATAGCGGATGAAGAACTCGCCCTTGCCGGTGCCGGAGACGGCGCAGCGCCCGTCGCGGGCATAGGTGCCGGCGCCGATGATCGGGGAATCGCCGACGCGTCCAGGCGGCTTGTTGGTGTAGCCGCCGGTCGAGGTCGCGGCGGCGAGATGGCCGTTGGCGTCGAGCGCGACCGCGCCAACGGTGCCGTGCTTTTCGGCCTCGCTCGCCTCGTCGGCGGTGCCGACGAGCTCGCGGATCTTCATCGATGCCAGGTTCTTGCGGCGCCGCTCGGTCGAGAAATACTCGTTCTCGACGATATCGAGCCCTTCGGTCTGGGCGAAGGCGTCGCCAGCCGGGCCGGTCAGCAGCAGCGGGTCGCCCTGATGCATCAGCGCCTTGGCGGCGCTGACCGGGTTGCGGATGCGCTTGACCGCGCAGAGCGCGCCGGCGGCCAGCGTCGCGCCATCCATGATCGAAGCGTCGAGCTCATGCTCGCCGTCGGCATTGAAGGCGGCGCCATGACCGGCGTTGAAATGGACCGAATCCTCCATCACCAGCACGGCGGCTTCGACCGCGTCGACCGCGCTGCCGCCTTTGGTCAAGATCGCCCAGCCGGCGCGCAGCGATTTGGCGAGATGGGCCTTGGCCTCGGCCCATTCGGCGTCGGACATCTCGGCCTTGGGCAAGGTGCCGCAGCCGCCATGGATGGCGAGAGCGATGGTCATGCTGAAATCCTCGGCATAACCCCTCCCCCTCGTGGGGAGGGGCAGGGGTGGGGGGCGGACGACTGGGTAAAGGGCTAGGGCGCTGGGGCAATCTCTGCGATCTACGCGGAGGGCGGCATGTCTGCCTTTTCGCCCCCCACCCCTAACCCCTCCCCACGAGGGGGAGGGGGACTGTCGCCGCCCTACTTCACAGGCTTGATATCCATCGCCAGCGTGTCCTCGTCGACGCGCGGGCGGATCGTCACCTTGGCCTTCTGCATCGCCCAGGCCGAGCCGACGGCGAGGATCGGCAGGCGCGGCCGGTCCTTGGCGACGATGGCGTTGGCCTGCGCCAAGAGGTCGTTGCGCTTGGCCTCGTTCATCTCGATCGCGGCGTCCTCGATCAGCTTGTCGAGCTCGGCGTTCTTGTAGCCGAGCACGTTGAAGGCGCCGAGCTTCTTGGCCGGATCGTTCGAATGCACGACCGAGGAGAGGGTGTAGTTCGCCTCGCCTGTCAGCGTGCCCCAGCCCGACATCGACAGCGAGAACTCGCCGCGCAGGCGCGCCGGGAAGAAGACAGCGCCCGGCTGGGCGTTGGCATTCACGTCGATGCCGATGCGCGCCAGCATCTGCGCGATCGAGGTGCCGACCTGGCGGTCGCCCGGCAGGCGGTCATTGGTGAAGGAGAACGAGACCTTGAAGCCATTGGGATAGCCGGCCTCCTCCATCAGCTTCTTCGCCTTGGCGAGATCGGGCTTCAGCGGCGGCAGGCTCTTGTTGTAGCCGGCGATATCGGGCGTCACCAGCTGGCTGACGGCCGAGCCCAGCCCTTCCATCGCGATCTCGACCAGCGCCGGCCGGTCGATGGCGAGGTCGATCGCCTCGCGCACCTTGACGTCCTGCAGCGGGTTCTTCGGCAGGGCTGAGCCGTCCTTGGCGCTGATCTGCGGGGACTTGTCCCGCATGTCGAGCTCCATGTTGAAGACATAGACCGTATCGATGGTGGTGACCGAAAGCTTGGTGTCGCGCTTCAGCGTCGGCACGTCCGAGGCCGGCGCACGCACGATGATGTCGACCTGGCCGGCCTTGAGCTGGGCGACGCGGGCGGCGTCGTTTGGCAACTCCTTGCGCAGCACGCGCTGCCACGGCTCCTTCTCGCCCCAATAGCCGTCGAAGCGCTCGAGCACGAGCTGGTCCTTCGGCGTCCACGACACGAACTTGTAGGGGCCGGTGCCGATCGCCGCCTTGCCGGTGTTGAAGGCGTCGTTGGCATTGTCCTTGGTCAGCCCGGCCGCCGCCTTGTGCGAGACGATGAATAGCCGGATGAAATCGTTCGGCAGGTTCGGCGCCGGTCCGTCGGTGACGATGTGGACGGTGAGCGGATCGACGATCTTCACCTCCTTGACGCGCCGGACATAGATCGTCGTCGGATTCGGGCCGGCGACGACCGGAATGCGCTCGATCGAGAACTTGACGTCCTCGGCAGTGAAGTCGGAGCCGTCGTGGAACTTGACGCCGGGGCGCAGCTTGAACTCCCAGACGCTCGGCTCGATCGCCTTCCAGCTGGTGGCGAGGCGCGGTTCGATCTGCAGCTTGTCGCCTGACCAGGTCAGCGTATCGAAGACATGCTTCAGCGCCTCGGCATGGGTGCCGGTCGCGGTAAAGTGCGGGTCGATCGATTCTGGTCCCGCCCGGACGCCGATCGTCAGAGTCTGCGCCAGGGCGGCGCCGGAGAGCGGCAGCCCGATGAGGGCGGCGAGGGCGACGGTCCGCCAGAGCGGGGACCGATGCGACAAAAGCTTGGTCATGTTGAGGTCCCTTCGGGTTCCAGATCGGCAGGCCAGGTCGGGGAGGCGATCACCATCTTGTCCATGAGCTCGCAGAGCTGCTTCTGCTCGGCCTCGGTGAGGGCGGAGAGCATCGCAGTCTGCTGGTCCACCATCATCGGCATGGTCTCGTCGAAGATGGCGCGTCCGGCAGGTGTCAGCGCCAGCACATAGCTGCGCAGGTCGTCCGGATCGGTCTCGCGCTTGAGCAGCCGCCGCTGCAGCAGCTTCTGGATGGCGCGCGAGAGCGTGTTCTTCGGCAGGCCGGAGGAGGAGACGATGTTCTTGGCCGCGACGCCGCCCTTGAGCCCGACGGCGTAAAGCGCGACGAATTCCGGCCGCACCAGGCCGTAGCGCGTCTCGATCCAGCGATAGACCGGATCGTTGAAACGGAAGGCGATGAAATTGAGGCGGAAGGACAGCCAGCAGGGATTGTCCCAGAGCTTGGTGACGATCAGCGGGTCGAGCTCATGCAGCGCCACCTCCCGATCGCGATCGAGCTTGGACAAGGAAGTCGGGGCGCGTGCCATCTCGGACATCCTATTTAGTTCCATATGGAACTTGACGGTCTCTTGTACCACTGTCAAGGATGACGCGGTCTCGCCGAAACGCAAGGATCAGCACCGTGCTCGTCGCCCGGATGAACTGGATGCAGATCGAAGAGCAGGCTAAGCGCGACGATCGCTGCGTGTTGCCGCTCGGCTGCGTCGAGCAGCATGCCTATTTGAGTCTCGCCACCGACGCGATCCTGTCCGAGCGCGTCGCCGCCGAGGCGGCCGAGCCGCTCGGCATTCCGGTCTTCCCGGTGCAGGCCTATGGCATGACGCCGGGCTTCACCGCCTATCCTGGCACGATATCGCTCAGGATGACTACTTATATCGCCCTGATCGAGGACCTGCTCGAAGGCGTCTACCGCTCCGGTTTCCGCCGTATCGTCCTGGTCAATGGCCATGGCGGCAATTCACCGGTGATGACGGCGGTGATCGAGTGGATGGGCAAGCGTCCCGACGCCAGCGTCAAGATGCACAATTGGTGGGCCGGCCCGCGCTTCCAGGCGGCGGTGAAGGCGGTCGATCCGGCCGCCTCGCATGCCTCCTGGATGGAGAACTTCCCCTGGACCCGGCTCGAGGGCGTGACCTTGCCGGATACGGTGAAGCCCCCCTTCAACGCCGCGCTCTATCACGCCGCCAATCCGCAGCGGAAACGCGAGATTCTCGGCGACGGCAATTTCCACGGTCGCTATCAACGTCCGGACGAGGAAATGCTGGCGCTCTGGGCGGTCGGGGTCGAGGAGACGCGTGCGGCCATGGTCGAGACCTGGCCGTGAGATTTTCAATGGGACGGCCTAGATGCTGACCCACATCGCCGAGCGCATCCTGCAAGCCCTCGCCGTCATGCTGGTCATGTCGGCGCTGGTCTTCGTCGGAGTCTATGCGATCGGCAATCCGATCGACGTGCTGATCGGCCCCGATGTCAGCCAGGACATCAGGCTCGAAACCATCGCCCGCTACGGCCTCGATAAGCCGCTCTGGGAGCAGTATTTCACTTTTCTCAATCGCGTCCTGCACGGCGATTTCGGCCGCTCCTTCGTCTTCGGCATGCCGGTGCTGCAGCTCATCCTGTCGCGCCTGCCGGCGACGCTGGAGCTGACCCTCGCCGCCGTGCTGAGCGCGGCGCTGATCGGCATCCCCGCGGGCATCTATGCCGGCTACCGGCCGGAGAGCGCCCTTTCCAAGACGATCATGGCGCTCTCGATCCTCGGCTTCTCGGTGCCGACTTTCTGGATCGGCCTCGTCCTGATCATGACCTTCGCTGTCGAGCTCTCATGGCTGCCGGCCGGCGGACGCGGCGAGACCGCCTCGCTTTTCGGCGTCGAATGGAGCTTCCTGACGCTCAACGGTCTCTCGCATCTCCTCCTGCCGGCCCTGAACCTCGCCTTCTTCAAGCTTGCTCTGATGACGCGCCTGGCCCGGGCCGGCACGCGCGAGATCATGCTGACCGATACGGTGAAGTTCGCCCGCGCCGCCGGCATCTCGGAGAGCGTCATCCTGCGCCGGCACGTGCTGCGCCTGATCTCGATCCCGCTCGTCACCGTCTTCGGCCTCGAATTCGCCTCGACGCTCGCCTTCGCGGTGGTGACCGAGACGATCTTCTCCTGGCCCGGCATCGGCAAGCTGATCATCGACTCGATCCAGTCGCTCGACCGGCCGGTGATGGTCGCCTATCTGATGCTGGTCGCCTTCGTCTTCATCATGATCAACTTCCTGGTCGACCTGACCTATTTCGCGCTCGACCCGCGCTTGCGGAAGGGAAGGGCATGATGCGGACGGAAACGCCCCTCGCCCGCTTCTGGAGCGAGTTCCGCGAGAGCCGGGTCGCGGTCGCGGCGCTGATCGTCGTCGTCGTGATGATCAGCCTTGCCCTGCTCGCCCCGCTGATCGCACCGCAGAACCCCTACGACCTCGCCAATCTCGTCCTGTCCGATGCGCGCCGCCCGCCCGGCTATGTCGGCTCCAACGGCTACACCCACTGGCTCGGCACCGACGCGCAGGGGCGTGACCTCCTCTCCGCCATCCTCTACGGCCTGCGCATCTCGCTGCAGATGGGGCTGGTCGCCGGCGCGGTCGCCTTCACCATCGGCGTGACGCTCGGCATTTCCGCCGCCTATCTCGGTGGCCGGCGCGAAGCCTTCATCATGCGCGTTATCGATCTGCAGCTTGCCTTCCCGGCGATCCTGCTCGCTTTGGTGATTTCGGCCCTGCTCGGCCAGGGCAAGGCGCAGCTCATTACCGCGCTGGTCGCGGCGCAATACGCCTATTTCGCCCGCACCGCCCATGGCGCGGCCTCGGCCGAGCGCGGCAAGGACTATGTCGAGGCGGCGCTTTCGACGCCGCTGCCGGCGCGGCAGGTGATCTGGCGTCACATCCTGCCGAACTGCCTGCCGCCCTTGATCGTCGTCGCGACCGTGCAGGTCGCGAGCGCCATCGCGCTCGAGGCGACGCTCTCCTTCCTCGGCGTCGGCCTACCGGTGACCGAGCCTTCGCTGGGCTCGCTGATCGCCAACGGCTTCCAGTACATGCTGTCCGGCCGCTACTGGATCTCGATCTATCCGGGCCTCGCTCTCATCCTGCTGATCGTCGCGATCAACCTGGTCGGCGACCAGATCCGCGACCAGGTCAATCCGAGGCTGAAGCGATGAGGTGCGTCTCGCCAGGACTGGCCGCCGCCCTACCCCCTCTCCCCCTGCGGGAGAGGGTTGGGGTGAGGGGTCGCGCGACGCCGACTGGTTGGCGCTTCGAGGGAGCAACGGCGTTCGGCAACGTCGCGCGACCCCTCATCCGCCTACCGGCACCTTCTCCCGCAAGGCGAGAAGGGAGCAACCCATGACCGACGCCCCTCTCCTCGAAATCACCGACCTCACCACGCAGTTCTTCACCCGTGCCGGTGTCGTGAAAGCGGTCGACGGCGTTTCCTTTTCGCTGCGCCGCGGCGAGGTGATGGGTCTCGTCGGCGAGTCCGGTTCGGGCAAGAGCGTCACCGGCTTCTCGATCATCGGCCTGATCGACCCGCCCGGCCGCGTCGCCAGCGGCTCGGTGAAGCTGGACGGGCGCGAACTCGTCGGACTGCCGCCGGACGAGTTGCGTACGTTGCGCGGCCGCATCGTCTCCATGGTCTTTCAGGACCCGCTGATGACGCTGAATCCGGTCCTGACCATCGGCGAGCAGATCAGGTTGGCGCTCGAAGCGCATGAAAAGGTCTCCGGCGCGCAGGCACGCCAGCGCGCCATCGCCGGCCTTGCCCAGGTCCGCATCCCGCGCCCCGAGGCGACCGTCGACTATTACCCACACCAGCTCTCGGGCGGCATGCGCCAGCGCGTCGCCATCGCGATCGCGCTGCTGCACCACCCCAAGCTGATCATCTGCGACGAGCCGACGACCGCGCTCGACGTCTCGATCCAGGCCGAAATCCTCGTCGAGATGAAGGAGCTCGTCGCCGAGCTCGGCACCGCGCTGATCTGGATCAGCCACGACCTCGCCACCGTCGCCTCGATCGCCCAGCACGTTGCGGTGATGCGGCTCGGCAAGATCGTCGAGGCGGGGCCAACCCTCGACGTGCTGACGCGCCCGCAGCACGCCTACACCCGTGCCTTGCTCGACTCGCTGCCCTCGCGCGCCAAGCCGGGCGAGTTCCTGCTGCGCGGCGGCGGCGTGCCCGATGCCGTGCCACCTGCGCGCAAACCCGCCTCGGCTGCTGCTGCGCCGGTGCCCGGAGCGCCTTATTTCATCGCCGATCGCGTCAGCAAACGCTTCGAGTCGCGGCCCAGCGCCCTGCGTGCACTCGGCCAGAGGTTCGGCCTGCTGCAGCCACCGCCGGTAGTGATGGCCGTCGACGAGGTCAGCCTGACCGTGCCGCGTGGCGAAGCACTCGGGCTGGTCGGCGAGTCCGGCTCGGGCAAGTCGACGCTCGGGCGCATGGCCGCCGGCATCTACGCGCCCTCCTCGGGCACGGTCCGCTTCGAGGGCTGGCCGGTGATGAGCGAGGGGCAGGGGTCGAAGAAGCTCACCACCCGGATCCAGACGATCTTCCAGGACCCGTTCGCCTCACTCGATCCGCGCATGCGCATCGGCGACGGCATCGCCGAGGGCCCGCTTGCCCACGGGCTGATCGGCAAGGCCGGCGCTCGCGGCTATGTCCGCGACTGGCTCGCCGCGGTCGGGCTCGATCCGGCCTTCGCCGACCGCTACCCGCATCAGTTCTCCGGCGGCCAGCGCCAGCGCGTCGCCATCGCCCGCGCGCTCGCCATGCAGCCCGATCTCGTCGTCTGCGACGAGCCGGTCGCCTCGCTCGACGTTTCCATTCAGGCGCAGATCATCAATTTGCTGATGCGCCTGCGGGCCGAGCTCGGTCTGACCCTGATCTTCATCTCGCACGACCTCTCGGTGGTCCGGCATCTCTGCGACCGCGTCGCGGTGATGTATCGCGGCCGCATCGTCGAGGAGGGGCCGGCAGGAGAGGTCTACGACAACCCGCAGCACGACTACACCAAGCGGCTGCTCGCGGCCGTGCCGGTACTGCCCGAAGCGGCGGCCTGAGCTTTAGGAGGAACGCCATGACCGAACTGAAACCCTGGCAATGGCCGGAGGAGACCTGGCGCGGCAAGGTCGAGCAGGTTCGCGCCGGCCGCAATCTCAAGCCCAAGAGCTGGCCGGGCGGGGCGCGTTGCGCCGTGGCACTCTCCTTCGACGTCGATCACGAGACCAATGAATTGCGCGATGGCGGCAAATCGGTCGGCCGGCTGTCCTGGGGCCAGTACGGCAACCGCGTCGGCATGCCGCGCATCCTCTCTATGCTGGCGCGCGAGGAGATCAAGGCGAGCTTCTTCGTACCGGCGGTGACCGCGCTGCTCTACCCGGACGAGCAGCGCCGCGTCGTCGCCGAAGGCCACGAGATCGGCCTGCATGGCTGGATCCACGAGGTCAACACCGCGGTGCCGCCCGACGCGGAGCGCGAGCTGCATCTGCGCTCGGCCGATACGCTGGAGAAGATCACCGGCGTCAGGCCGGTCGGCATGCGCACGCCGTCCTGGGATTTTTCCGAGGTGACGCTCGCCATCGAACGCGAGCTCGGCCTGATCTACGATTCATCGCTCTTCGCCGATGACGATCCCTACGAGTTGATCGAGAAGGGCGAGCCGACCGGCATGGTCGAATTGCCGGTCGAGTGGATCCGAGACGATGCGGTCTACTTCAACATGAACCGTTTCCAGGCCCTGCGGCCCTATACGGCGCCGGAGGCGGTGTTCGACATCTTCAAGCGCGAATTCGACGGCGCCTATGCCGAAGGCGGGCTCTTCCTGCTCACCATGCACCCGCACATCATCACCTATCGCTCGCGCTTCTGGCTGCTCGAGGAGCTGGTGCGTCATGCCAAGGTGAAGGGCGATGTCTGGTTCGCGACGCATGCCGAGATCGCCGCCTATGTGAAGGCGCAGGCGGGGCTCTGACACCCGTATAAATCGGGCTAGATGCCGCTGGGTCAGCGGAACCGTGCCCGATTTCAGCCGTTTTCGGTTCATTCGGAATTCAGGGCGCGGGGGCGTTCATGTCCGGAAGAACAACTGGAAACGGATGTCATGATGCGCACGAAAAACCTGCTCCTGCTCGGCACCCTCATCCCCGCCATCACGCTGTCGCAGGGCAGTTTCGCCGCTCCATCGCTCCAGCTTGCCCAGGCTCAGTCGGGCGATGATGACAAGCCCGATCCGCGCCGCCAGCGGCCCGGCGGGCAGGAGCGTCCCGCCCCGGGCGGGCAGGAGCGTCCCGGTGCTCGTCCTGCGCCAGGCCAGCCGCCGGCAGCCCGTCCGGCTGCGCCGGAACGCCCGGCCGGAGCGGCTCCGAGCGCGCCTCGTCCCCCCGCCGCTCCGCAGGCGGCCCCACCCGCCAACCGGGCCGAGCCCGAGCAGCCGCGCCGTCCGGCGCCGCCTCCGGCCCCCGCGCCCGGTCAGGTCGCGCCGCCCGCACCGCAAGGCGCGCCCCGCGCCCCTTCGGTCGCGCCGACTGCCCCGCAGCGCCCGGCTCCAGGCCAGATCGCGCCGCAGCCTGCGCCCGCGCGGCCGGGTGCGCCGCCGACCCAACTCAATGCACCGGGAGCTCCGTCCGGTGACGGCGTCCAGCGTCGCCCCGCGCCCGCACAGACGGCCCCAGGCCAATCGCCCGCAACCGCTCCCTCGTCGCCGGCGGCGCCTGCTCGCCCTGCGCCGGGCCAGGCCGCTCCGGGTAGCAGCAGCCAACCTCAGTCCGGCCAGCCCCCTGCCGCGCCGCCGGCCGGCCGCGCGCCGGGCGCGCTGTCGCAGCCCGGAACAGCTCCGTCGCAGCCGGCGCCACCCCAGCAGGCCCCTGGTCTGAATCGCCAGCCCGGCCAGGCGGCCCCGAGCCAGCCCGCGCCGGCCCAGCCATCTGCCGTGCCGCCCGCCGGCCGCGCGCCCGCAGCTCTGTCGCAGCCCGGCAGTCCGCCGGCACCGACAGCTCCATCCCAGCAGCCTCCTGGCCTCAACCGCCAGCCCGGGCAGACCGCGCCGAGTCAGGCGGCACCTGTGCAGCCCGCGCCCGGTCAAGGCGCGCTCGGCGGCACTGGTCAGCCTTCTACCGGCCAGCCTGCCCCCGCTCCGAACGCCGGCCGTACGCCGGGCGCTCTGTCGCAGCCTGGAACGGCGGCGCCGCAAACTGCGCCGATCCCCGGCCAGCAGCCCGGAGCCCTGTCACAACCGGGCGCAGTGCCCGGCCAGGTACAACCGGCGCAGCCGGGACTTCCGGGCCAACCGGCACCTGACCGGCAGGGCCGCCGCGGCGGCATCGGGCTTGGTGGCGCTGCCGCGATCGGTCTCGGCGCTGCCGCGATCGGCGGCATCATGGCGA
Organism: Alloboseaceae bacterium BT-24-1; assembly: GCA_025846845.1. Lineage (GTDB taxonomy): Bacteria > Pseudomonadota > Alphaproteobacteria > Rhizobiales > Beijerinckiaceae > Allobosea. Next base: position 18,162 of record JAOYTL010000017.1, on the reverse strand, counting down.
CGCAGGGCGCAACGCGACTAGAGGATATCCGCGGCCGCCGGCAGGAGACGCGCGAGGGCGACGTCACCATCATCCGCGAGCCCGGCCGCACCATCATTCGCGGCGACGACGATCGCGTCATCATCCGCCGCGACGAGACGCAGCGCTTCCGCGATCTCGGCATCGACACGCGCAGCGAGCGCCGCGGCGAGGAGACCGTCACGATCTATGATCGCCCCGACGGCACGCAGATCGTCACGGTGACCGACGGCGATGGCCGGTTGCTGCGCCGCTCGCGGCGCGAGCGTGACGGCGCCGAGTTCGTGATGATCGACAATGTCCGCCGCGACGGGCCGCAGGCCCGCTTCGCCGAGGAGGTGGTGGTTCTGCCGCCGCCGGCGCTGCGTATCCCGCGCGAGCGCTACATCGTCGATGCCGAGCGCGCCGACGAGCGGCTGATCTACGAGACGATCACCGCCCCGCCGGTCGCCCCGGTGCCGCGGCGCTACACGCTCGACGAAGTCCGTTACTCGCCCGATCTGCGCGCCCATATGCGCAGCGTCGACGTCGACACGATCAACTTCGAGTCCGGTTCCTGGACCATCACGCCGGACCAGGGCGGGCGCCTGCGGGTCATCGCGCAGGCGGTACGCCAGGCGGTCGAGCGCGCGCCGAACGAGGTCTTCATGGTCGAGGGCCATACCGATGCCGTCGGCTCCGACATCGACAACCTGTCGCTCTCGGATCGCCGGGCCCAGTCGGTCGCCGAGATCCTGACCCGCGATTTCGGCATCCCCGCCGAGAACCTGACGACGCAGGGCTATGGCGAGCAGTATCCCAAGGTCCAGACGCAAGGCGATTCGCGCGAGAACCGGCGCGTGACGCTGCGCCGGATCACGCCGCTGCTCACGGGTCAGAACCAGCAGTGAGGTGAAGCGGGGCGGCGCGCACGCCGCCCTTCTTTTCTCATCCAGCATTGGAACAATCGTGGTTTGCTCCGAGTTTTTTCGGAGGGCAGGCTCGTCTTGCGCCTGCCCGACCGGAGCAGTGCCATGCGCAAGAACCCATGGGTCCTCCTCGGACTGATCGCCGCCGGGCTGATCGTGGCGGAGGCAGCCGCCGCGCAGTCCTCCCCTCCACCGCAACCCCAGCGCCAACGCGCGCCAGGTGTGCCGATCGCGCCGAATGCGAGCGAGGTTCAGAAGCTCGAGCCGCGCTCGGACCGCGTCGAGGCAAGGCGCGAACGTGAGCGGCTGGCGCGAGACCGTTCAGGAACGCCGGAGCCGAACCGCGAGATTCCGATGCCGAAGCCAGTGCCGTCGATCATCGCGCCCACTCGCTAGAGCTCGCCGTTCCGGATTCAGATTCGGGTAAGGCTCACCGCCTATGCTCGCGGCGAGGAGCCTGCCATGAGTGAAATGTCGGTCGCGATCGCCCAGAGCCTGGTCAGCATGAAGTCGGCTGCGACGCAGCAGGCGCTGCAGATCGAAATGGTCAAGCAGAACGCCGATTCGGATCAGGCTCTCGTTGCCATGCTCCAGCAGGCTACCGAGCAGCAGCAGGCGACGCTGCCCGCCGGCCAGGGCGGCAATCTCGACATCACCGCCTGATTTTCCAACGTCTCCGCGTGTAATGCCCGCCACGCATGGCGGCGCGGCGCAAAGCCGTGGTCCTTTGCCAGTTGCGCTGACATCACGACGGTTCTAACCTCCGCCTCGTTCCGAGGGGTGCTCGATAAGAGCTGAGATGGCCTGACGGCCGAACCCATCGAACCTGATCCGGGTCATACCGGCGGAGGGACTGGAACGCGGCTGCGCCACAAGTGCATCCGCAGACAGCGACTGGACCGTCAGACGCCCCGGATCTCCTGAACCTGCGAGGGAGGAGATCCTAGACATGAATGCCCACACCAAGCCCCAGAAGAACAGCGTCAAGGCCGCGCCGCAGACGGTGACGACCGGCCCGATCATCGGCTCGCGCAAGATCTACGTCGCCGCGCCCGAGCACCCCGATATGCGCGTGCCCTTCCGCGAGGTCGTGCTGACCACCGATGCCGAGCCGCCGGTGCGCATCTATGATCCGTCCGGCCCCTATACCGAGACCGATGCGAAGATCGACCTCAACGCCGGCCTGGTACAGCCGCGCCGGGCCTGGCTTGATGCGCGCGGCTTCGAGACTGTGCCTGGCCGCGCCGTTACTGCCGCCGACAACGGCCATATCAGCGAAGCGCAACTCGTCCCAGCCTGCCCGGCCCAGCGCCCGATCCTCGAGGCCAGGTCAGGCCAGATGGCGACGCAATACGAATTCGCCAAGGCCGGCATCATCACGCCCGAGATGATCTACGTCGCGCATCGCGAGAATCTCGGCCGCGCCGCCATGCTGGAGGGCGCCAGGGAACGCCATGCCGATGGCGAGAGCTTCGGCGCCTCGGTGCCGGACTTCGTCACGCCCGAATTCGTCCGCGACGAGATCGCCCGCGGGCGCGCCATCATCCCGGCCAACATCAACCATCCCGAGCTCGAGCCGATGGCGATCGGCCGCAACTTCCTGGTCAAGATCAACGCCAATATCGGCAATTCGGCCGTGACCTCCGGCGCCGCCGAGGAGGTCGAGAAGCTGGTCTGGGCGATCCGCTGGGGTGCCGACACGGTCATGGACCTGTCGACCGGCCGCAACATTCACAACATCCGCTCCTGGATCCTGCGCAACTCGCCGGTGCCGATCGGCACGGTGCCGATCTATCAGGCGCTGGAGAAGGTCGGCGGCGACCCGATCAAGCTCGACTGGGAGGTGTTCAAGGACACGCTGATCGAGCAGGCCGAGCAGGGCGTCGACTACTTCACCATCCATGCCGGCGTCAGGCTGCCGTATGTCCCGCTGACCGCTTCGCGGGTGACCGGCATCGTCTCGCGCGGCGGCTCGATCATGGCGCGCTGGTGCCTGGCGCATCACAAGGAGAGCTTCCTTTACGAGCGCTTCGACGAGATCTGCGAGATCATGCGGCGCTACGACGTCTCGTTCTCGCTCGGCGACGGCTTGCGTCCGGGCTCCATCGCCGATGCCAATGATCGCGCCCAGTTCGCCGAGCTGGAGACGCTGGGCGAGCTCACCAAGGTCGCCTGGGACAAGGGCTGCCAGGTGATGATCGAGGGCCCCGGCCATGTGCCGATGCACAAGATCAAGGAGAACATGGACAAGCAGCTGCGCGAATGCGGCGAAGCGCCGTTCTATACATTGGGACCGCTGACCACCGACATCGCGCCGGGCTATGACCACATCACCTCCGGCATCGGCGCGGCGATGATCGGCTGGTTCGGCTGCGCCATGCTCTGCTACGTCACGCCGAAGGAGCATCTCGGCCTGCCGGACCGCGACGACGTCAAGACCGGCGTCATCACCTACCGCATCGCCGCCCATGCCGCCGACCTCGCCAAGGGCCATCCGGCGGCGAAGATCCGCGACGACGCGGTGTCGCGGGCGCGGTTCGACTTCCGCTGGGAGGACCAGTTCAACCTGGCGCTCGACCCGGACACCGCCCGTGCATTCCATGACGAGACGCTGCCGAAGGACGCCCACAAGGTCGCGCATTTTTGCTCGATGTGCGGACCCAAGTTCTGCTCGATGAAGATCACCCAGGACCTGCGCGCCGAAGTGCTGGCGATGGGCGACAATGAGCGTGCCGCGCTCGAAGCCATGGCCTCGCAAGGGATGGCGGAGAAGTCGGAGGAGTTCCTGAAGAAGGGCGGCAACCTCTATCTGCCGGCGGCGGAGTAGGGGCCATGCGCGTCGCGGTGATCGGGGCCGGCGTCGCCGGCCTCGTGACGGCGCTCGAGCTGGCCGAGCGCGGCGTCGCGGTTGAGCTGTTCGAGCGCGCTGCAGCGCTCGGCCAGCAGGCCTGCTCCTGGGCTGCCGGCGGCATGCTGGCGCCCTGGTGCGAGCGCGAGAGCGCCGATGAGGCTGTCGTAACACTGGGGCGCCAAGCGCTCGGCTGGTGGCCGCGCCGCTATCCCGGCACGCGCGTCCACGGCACGCTCGTGCTCGCCCCGGTCCGCGATGCCGGCGAGCTGACGCGTTTTTCAGCGCGCACGAGCGGCTTCGAGCGGCTCGATGCCGACGGCGTCGCCGTGCTGGAGCCCGACCTCGCCGGCCGCTTTCGGCAAGGCCTGTTCTTCGAGCAGGAGGCTCACCTCGATCCGCGCCTGGCCATGGCGGCGCTGGCTGAGGCGCTTCGGGCGGCCGGCGTGCCGATCCATTATGGCGTCGAGGCTGACGAGACGGCGCTCGATGCCGATCGCATCGTCGATTGCCGAGGCCTTGCCGCCCGCGACCAGATCGGCGAGTTGCGCGGCGTGCGTGGCGAGATGCTGGTGCTGCGTACCGACGAGATCAGCCTCAGCCGCCCGGTGCGGCTGCTGCATCCGCGCATTCCGCTCTATGTCGTGCCGCGCTCCAACGGGCATTTCATGATCGGCGCGACGATGATCGAGAGCGATGATCGCAGCCGCGTCAGCGCCCGCTCGGCCATCGAATTGCTCAGCGCCGCCTATGCGCTGCATCCGGCCTTCGGCGAGGCCGAGATCGTCGAATTGCGTGCCGATGTCCGCCCGGCCTTTCCCGACAACCTGCCGCGTATCGTCGAGGATGGCCGGATCCTGCGCTTCAATGGTCTGTTCCGCCACGGTTTCCTGCTCTCGCCGGCCCTGGCCGGGCAGGCGGCCGATCGTCTCCTCGCATCCAGGGAGCTGCCCGATGCAGATTATCGTCAACGGCGACACGCGTGAGGTCGCCGCCCCCGTCCTGGCCGAGGCTTTGGCCGAGCTGGGCTATGCCGGCGCGGTCGTCGCCACGGCCGTGAACGAGGCCTTCGTGTCCGCCGCCGCGCGGGCGCAGACGCTCCTCGCCGAGGGCGATCGGCTCGAGATCCTCGCGCCGATGCAGGGAGGCTGAGGCGATGGATTTCTACGGCTTCATCCCGCGCTCGCGCCTCTTTCTCGGCACGGCGCAATACCCATCGCCGGCCGTGCTGCAGCGGGCGGTCGAAGCGGCCGGCGTTGACGTGGTCACTGTCTCGCTGCGCCGCGAAGCCGGGCGCCTTGGTGGCGGCCAGGATTTCTGGGCGCTGATTCGCGGCCTCGGCGTCAGGGTGCTGCCGAACACGGCCGGCTGCCATTCGGTCAAGGAGGCAGTGACCACGGCGCAGATGGCGCGCGAGGTCTTCGGCACGCCCTGGATCAAGCTGGAGGTGATCGGCGAGGCCGACACGCTCCAGCCCGATGTGTTCGGCCTCACCGAGGCGGCGCGCATCCTCTGCGCCGAGGGCTTCGAGGTCTTCCCCTATATGACCGAGGACCTCGTCGTGGCCGAGCGGCTGGTCGAGGCCGGCTGCCGGGTTCTGATGCCCTGGGGCGCGCCGATCGGCACCGGCAAGGGCCTGAACAACCCTTACGGCCTGCGGGCGCTGCGGGCGCATTTCCCCGATATCCCGCTCGTCGTCGACGCCGGCATCGGCCTGCCCTCGCATGCGGCCGCGGCGATGGAGCTCGGCTATGACGCCGTCCTCCTGAACACCGCGGTGGCCAAGGCCGGCGATCCGGCAGCGATGGCAGCTGCCTTCGCCCGCGCGGTCGAGGCCGGGCGCCTCGCCTTCGAAGCCGGGCCGATGGAGCCGCGCGACATGGCCGCACCGTCGACCCCGGTGCTCGGCCGGGCTCTGCTCGGCTGACGAGGGAGAGAACCATGACCGATCGCTATGCCCGCCAGATGGTACTGCCGGAGGTCGGCCCCGAGGGGCAGGCGCGGCTGGCTCGTGCCAGCGTTCTTGTCGTCGGGACCGGCGGGCTCGGCTGCCCCGTGTCGTCCTATCTCGTCGGCGCCGGCATCGGCCGGTTGCTGCTGGTCGATCCCGACCGGGTCGAGGAGAGCAATCTGCATCGTCAGCCGCTCTACCGGACGGGCGATGTCGGGCGGTTGAAGGTCGAGGCGGCGCGGGCGGCGCTCGTTGCCTATAATCCCGGCGTAGAGGTCGAGGCGGTGGCGCTCAGGCTCGCGCCGGACAATGTCGCGGAGCTGGTGGCGCGAGCCGATATCGTCGTCGACGCCGCCGACAGTTTTGCCGCGACCTATGTTCTGAGTGATGCCTGCCGCGAGGCCGGAAAACCTCTGGTCAGCGCCTCGATCGTCGGCCTCGCCGGCTATGTCGGCGCCTTCTGCGGCGGCGGGCCGAGCTATCGCGCGGTCTTTCCCGAAATGCCGGCGCGCGCCGCCGATTGCGCCACGGCCGGCGTGCTCGGTCCGGCGGTCGGCATGCTGGGCCTGCTGCAGGCGCAGATGACCTTGCTGCTGGCACTGGGCTTGGAGCCATCGCCGCTCGGTCGGGTGATCAGCTTCGACGCGCGCCGCCTCGTCTTCGGCGGCTTCTCCTTCGCCGGGGCGCCGGAACCACTTGCAGGTTCTTTTCCCTTCATCGCGCCCTCGCAACTCGCCGCCAACGATATCGTGGTCGAGCTGCGCGGGCTCGAGGAGGCACCGATCGCGGTCGCTCCGGACGCCATCAGGCTCACGGTCGAGGAGATCGATCGCTTGTCGCTGGGCGAAGCCGACGGCCGGCGCGTGGTGCTTTGCTGCCGCAGCGGCATCAGAGCGGCGCGCGCCGCCGGCCGGCTCGCTGTCCGCGGGGCCAACGATCTGGCGCTGATGGCGCTGGGCTAGACCCCTTCCCATATGCTTTGGCGAAACCGACGGAAACGAGATGACGAGCAGCACCGCCTTGAAAGCGCCGACGCGGGCCCTGGGGGCCGAGGAGGTCGCCGATATCCTCGCCCGCGTGGCGCAGAACCGTCCGCGGGTGCAATGCCTGACCAACACGGTGGCGCAGAACATCACCGCCAATATGCTGCTCGCCTTCGGTGCGATCCCGTCGATGGCGATCCATGTCGACGAGGTCGCGGCGATGGCCGAGGGCGCCGGCGCGATCCTGATCAATATCGGCACGATCAATGCCGAGAGTGAACTCGCCATTCCCAAGCTGCTCGAAGTGGCGCGTGATCGCGGTAAGCCTGTCGTCTTCGATCCGGTCTTCGTCGAGCTCTCGCCGTTGCGCCGGCACATCGCTGGCGAGGTGCTGCGCCTGCCCGACATTCTGGTACGTGGCAACGCCACCGAGATGGCGGCGCTCGCCTTCGATCTCGCCGCGGCGCAGGGCGTCACGCGCGTCACCACCGGCAAGGTCGACCGGATCGAGAGCGGCACGGCGAACTTCTCCGTCGCGCACGGCCACCCGCTGATGACCAGGGTCACCGGCATCGGCTGTGCCGCCGGTGCGCTGATCGCGGCTTGCTGCGCCGTCGAGGCCGACAAGGCGGTCGCGGCGGCAGCGGCCTTGACCGCCTATGGCATTGCCGGCGAAATCGCGTCCGAGCGATGCCGCGGCCCCGGCAGCTTCGAGGTCGAGCTGATCGACGCGGTCGCGGCGATGGACGCGGCGACGCTGGCTGCACGAATGGAAACCGGACGATGAGCGTCGACATCACCCTCTACGGCATCGTCGATCCGCAGATCGCCAATGGCCGCTCCATGGCCGATATGGCGCGCGCGGCGGTCGAGGGTGGCGCGACGCTGATCCAGCTGCGCGCCAAGGCCGAGACGACGCGCGAGATGGTGCGCGAGGCGCGCGCCATCCGCTCGGCCCTGCACGGCACCAATGTGCCGCTGCTGATCAATGATCGCGTCGACGTCGCGCTCGCCTCCGGCGCCGACGGCGTCCATCTCGGGGCCGACGACATGAAGCTCGTCGATGCCCGCCGCCTGCTCGGGCCGCGCGCCATCATCGGCGCGACGCTGAAGCATGCGGGCGAATTGCCCGAGCTCGCCTCAGCGAAGATCGACTATGCCTGCATCGGCGGCGTCTTCCCGACCGCGCACAAGGACAATGCCGACGCGCCGCTCGGCCTGGACGGGCTGTCGAGCTTGCGCCAGGCGGCTGCGCGTGTGCTCGGTGCCTTGCCGATCGGCGCCATCGCCGGCATCACCGCGGCCAATGCCGGTTCGGTCATTGCGGCAGGGGCTGATGGCGTCGCCGTGATCGGCGCTCTGTTCGGCGGTGACGACATCGCGGCTGCGGCGCGAGACCTCCGGCTTTCGGTCGAGACCGCCCTGTCTCAGCGGGTCGTGGAAAGCGGCTGATCAGGGCTTCAGATACATGTCCCAGCAGGGCGCCAGTGCGACCTTGCTGCGACCTTCGAGCGTCTGGGCGAAGTGCTTGAAGATCGTTGCGCGGATCGAGGTCAGCGGACATTTCGGTGCCAGGATCGCGTCGGTCTGGCGCAGGCTCTCGAGCATCCGCGCTTCGAGCTGCGGGTTGCTTCGCGTCGGATCGATGCCGATCGGGACATGCCGCGGCGGCCGGCGGTCGAGCAGGCGGTTCATGATGTCGACGAAGTCGAGCGTGAAAACGCCGTTGAGCTCGCGCGTGTTGGTATGCTCCCAGGCCCTGATCGCCATGACGGCCTGCTCGATCTCGAGCAGCCAGATCGCGTGGTGGTCGATCTCCGAATAGAGCATCAGCGACGGCTGCTGCCCGGTTGCGGCGAGATCGGCAAAGGCCGATTGATGCCTGGCGTAGTGCTGCAGCATGATCGGCGCCCGCTCGGCGATATCCGGCTTGACACTGACCCGGCCGAGGTTGCCGACGTCATCGACCGCGAGCGGCAGATAGGTCGGCGCGCTGAGGGCTGCTCGGACGCTGCGTTCGATGAAGTTCACGGCCGAAGGCGCCGCGACGACGCAGATCAGCAGCAGCACCACTGGCCGCAGGCTGTCGCTGCGCCGGCGCCAGTCGTGCAGGAGCACGAGCAGGATCGGCCAGAGCCCAACGAATTCGAGGCTTCCGGTGTTCTGCGTCTCGAAGAAGGTCAGCGCCAGCAGACCGATTGCGAGCCAACCCACCGGCGAGATGGCGAGCTCGCGCAGCCAGGACAGGACGCCCGCCGGCCTCGCCTGCCAGGATGAGTAGATGAGCAGGCCAATAAGCACGAGCGTCGGTCCGATGACCTCGAACTTGAACGAGGCCACGGTGAGGAAACGCGGCAGCAGCGCGCCGGTGTTGAGCTTCAGCAGGGTCAGGATGTCGTCGATATAGGCCCGGGTCAGCCCGCCGCTTGCAAGATCGATAACAGCGAGGGCCCCGATCACCGCGGCGGCGGCAAGGCAGGCGTCGCGCAGGCGCATCCGCCCGGTCAGGACGGCATAGCCGACCAGCATCGTCCCGGCGACGGCGCCGGTGACCTTCACCAGGAACAGCGTCAGCATCAACGCCGCGGCCAGCCAGGTCGTCAGCGCCCGATCGCGCGCGAACATCAGCGCAGCGACGAGGACGTAGAGCAGCAGCGCGACGTGCCGATTGTAGTGGCCATAGCCGTCGAAACCCGGCAGCGAATAGACTTCGTGCAGGTTGATCGGCAGCGAGGCGAAAAGCAGGAAGGGCAGCAGCAGCGCCAGCGCGAGCCCGCTTGAGAACCGCGCAACATGGAAGACCAGGATCGCCAGTAGAGGCAGCGCGATCGGCAGCAGGCTCCAATTCGCGGCCAGGAGCGGGTGGGCATTCGGAAACAGTCGGTCAAGGCCGGCGACGAGGTAGTAGCCGAGCGGGCCGATCGGGGCGAAGAAGTCGATGTTCGGAACCTGACCTTCGTGGATGCGCTGGGCAGCATCGAGATAGACCGCCGTGTCCCAGTAATACGACCCGAGCGGCAGGCGCAGCGGCAGCAACAGGCCAGCGAAGACGAAGGCGAGGAAAGCTGCGAGCCAGATCGCCGGACCAGCCCAGGGGCGAGCGGCGACGAGCGCCTTCGCGGCTGTTGCAGCGGCCATTCGGTCCGGGCTCGCATCCATGGTTCGTTCCAGCGTCACGCACGGCAAAGTAGCAGCAGAATCTTACCGTGCTCCTTCTTGGCCAGATGAAAAGCGGGTTTACCTCTACCGAGCAGATGGTCTTCGGGGTTTGCGAGGTTATTCGGTGGCAAGACAGTTCGCACACTCGCTGTTACTCCGGACCACGCTCCTTGGCTCTGCCTTGGTGTCGGCTGTAACGGCTCCCGCCGCGGCGCAGGACCGCGCCTTTGTGGACGCCGTTCGCTACCTGCACGACAAGGTCACCGCGTGCTGGAACGTTCCCCCGGCGGCAGCGCCGGCGGGCACGATCGTGCGTATCCGGCTCAAGCTCGATCGAAACGGCGCAGTGACCGGCGAGCCCATCGTTCTCGATCAGCCTTTGGAACCGGGCGCCGCCCGGTTGGCTGAGAGCGCACGCCGCGCCATTATCCGCTGCGCGCCTTATGACGGGCTGAAGCGGCCCGGTGCGCTCTATTCGCGCTGGCGCGAGATCGTCCTGAACTTCCGGCAGCCGGACTAAGCCGGCTCAGGAGTCGGCGATCTCCGCGAAGCGCTTCGGCAGCGTAAAGCCGTGGCCGAGCGGGTCGCCGGTCTCGATGACGAAGCTGCCTTCGCCGGCAAGATAGCCGCGGCCACCGACCGCGATCGTGACCGCGCCCGCCGCCGGGAAATCGACCGGACCGATGACCCGGCCGGTGAAGGTGCCGCCGGTGATGCTGCGGATCCTGCGGCTCTGGCCGGCGGGGATCAGCCCCCTGGCATGATCCAGCGCCATCCGGGCTGTGACGCCCGAACCGGTCGGCGAGCGGTCGATCTGGCGCTCGGCGAAGACGCAGAGGTTGAAACTGTCCTCGTCCGGTCCAGCCTCGTCGGTGACGATGGTGCCATAGAGGAAGCCGAGATCGGGCTCGGTCGGATGCGTGATTTTGACCGTTGCGCGGGCCTGGTCGGTCAGCGCGCTGGCCGCTGCGACGATCTCCTCGACAGGTGTCTGCATCAGGTCGAGACCGAAGCGCGAGGCCGGCAGGATGCAGTAATAGGCGCCGCCATAGGCGATGTCGGTGACGACATCGCCATAGCCCGGCACCGGGACCACGAGGTCGCGCGCTTCGACGAAGGCCGGCACGCTCTCGAAGCTGACCGCGCCGGCTCTCCAGTTGCCGTGGCCGCCTTCGACCTCGCAGGAAAGGCGCAGCAGCCCGCAGGGCGCCTCGATGGCGAAGCGGGTAACCGGTTCGGTCGCCTTCACCAGACCTTGCTCGATCGCATAGCGGCCGAGCGCGATGGTCGCGTGGCCGCACATCGTCGAATAGCCCTCGTTGTGCGTGAACAGCACGCCGAAGGCCGCTTCCGGATGGCTCGCCGCGACCGGGATGACGCCATACATGCCATCATGCCCGCGCGGCTCCAGCATCATCGCGCGGCGCAGGTGGTCATAGCTCTCGCGGGCCTGCCGGCGCTTGTCGAGGATGGTCGTGCCGGTGAGGACGGGATAGCCTGACGTGACGATCCGCACCGGCTCGCCGCAGGTGTGGTAGTCGATGTAGGCGAGTCGCGTCACAGCAGCCCGCGCTGGGCGAGGTTGCGCATCAGATGCGAGGCGCCGAAATGCCAGGGCTCGCATTCGTCGGTGCGGCGCATGCGGTTGACCAGCGCGCCGAGCTCCGGAGCGGCGATGGTGACGACGTCGCCGTATTTGTGGGTGAAGCCGCCGCCGACCGAGTCGCGATCCTTGATCGGCGCGAACATGGTCCCAAGATAGAGCACCGCTCCGTCCGGATACTGGTGGTGCGGGCCTATCATCTGCGCGGCGAGATCGGCCGGGTCGCGGCTGATCATGGCGATCGAGGACGAGCCTTCGAGCGTGAAGCCGTCCTCGCCCTCGACGGTGAGGCTCACCGTCGTCTTGCGGACATGGTCGAGCGAGAAATCGCCGTCGAAGAAGCGAATGAACGGGCCGATCGCGGCCGCAGCATTGTTATCCTTGGCCTTGCCGAGCAGCAGGGCCGAGCGGCCCTCGACATCGCGCAGATTGACGTCGTTGCCGAGGCTGGCGCCGACGATCCGGCCGTCAGAGGCGACGACGAGCACGATCTCGGGTTCGGGATTGTTCCAGCTCGAGGCCGGGTGCAGGCCGGCATCGGCGCCGGTGCCGACCGCCGACATCGGCGGCGCCTTGGTGAAGATCTCGGCGTCCGGGCCGATGCCGACCTCGAGATATTGGCTCCAGCTGTTCTGGGCGATCAGCACCTCCTTCAACTTCATCGCCTCGGGCGAGCCAGGCTTCAGCTTCGAGAGATCGTCGCCGATGAGCTTGCCGATCTCGGCCCTGATCTCGGCAGCGGCAGCCGGGTTGCCGCGGGCCTTCTCCTCGATGACGCGTTCCAGCATCGAGACCGCGAAGGTGACGCCGGCAGCCTTGACCGCCTGCAGGTCGACCGGGGCGAGCAACCAAGGCCTGCCGTCATTGCGGGTGGCGGCCGAGCTGTTGGCGAGGAGATCGGCGAGCGAGCCGAGGCCCCCGCCGTTTGCAGCACGCAGCGCCGTCGCCGGGTCGGCGGTCTCGCAGAGATCGCGCATGGTCGGGAAGGTCGCCGTGACGTCGATGACCGCGTCGCCCTGGAGCTTGACCACCGACGGCCCGGCGAGATCCGGCCGCCAGACGCGGCCCGCCAGCGCGGCGCGGTCGGCATCGGCCGGCAGGGTGTTGGCGGGCGTGAGCGAAAGCGAGGGCATGGCTGATCCGGCTGTGTGCAGTGTGCAGGAAGGCTGAGGAGAACAGCCGCTTCCGCGGAAAATCGCAAGTGCGTCGATGCGCGTCCACAGTGGGGCGGAAATGTCATCGTTTTGTCATTGAACTGTCGCCCCGGCTTCATGCTAGCTTGCGCACCAACGACAAGAACGCCCGCGCATATCGGGGGCTTAGAGGGAGCTGATCATGACCTTCAAATTGAAGACCCTGACCGCCGTCGGCGCATTCGCGCTGGCCGCCGCTTCGCCGGCTTTGGCGCAGACCGAAATCCAGTGGTGGCACGCCATGACCGGCGCCAACAACGACGTCGTCGTCAAGCTGGCCGAGGAGTTCAACGCCTCGCAGAAGGACTACAAGGTCGTCGTCGCCTACAAGGGTTCCTACCCCGACACGCTGAACGCCGGCATCGCCGCCTTCCGTGCCGGCAATGCACCGCACATCATGCAGGTCTTCGAAGTCGGCACCGCAACGATGATGTCGGCTAAGGGTGCGATCAAGCCTGTCGCCGACGTGATGAAGGACGCCGGCGAGACCTTCGATCCGAAGAGCTATCTGCCGGCGATCACCGGCTACTATTCGACGACGAAGGGCGAGATGCTCTCCTTCCCGTTCAACTCGTCATCGATGGTGATGTGGTACAACAAGGACGCGTTGAAGAAGGCCGGCCTGCCGGAAGCGCCGCCGAAGACCTGGCCGGAAGCGTTCGAAGCCGCCAAGAAGCTGAAGGCCGCCGGCTGGGACAAGTGCGGCATCTCCACCGCCTGGACGACTTGGGCCAATATCGAGCAACTCGGCGCCTGGCATAACGTGCCGGTCGGCACCAAGGCCAACGGCTTCGACGGCTTCGACACCGAGTTCCGCATCAATAGCGATCTCTTCGTCAAGCACCTGACCAATCTCGCCAACTTGCAGAAGGAAGGCGTGTTCTCCTATTCCGGCCGCACCAACACCGGCGAGGGCCGCTTCACCTCGGGCGAATGCCCGCTCTTCCTGACCTCCTCGGCCTTCTTCGGCAACGTCAAGGCCAACGCCAAGTTCGACTGGTCGAACGCGCCGATGCCATATTATCCGGATGTCGCCGGCGCGCCGCAGAACTCGATCATCGGCGGCGCCTCGCTCTGGGTCATGGGCGGCAAGAAGGCTGACGAGTACAAGGGCGTCGCCAAGTTCTTCACCTTCCTCTCGGATGTCGACCGGCAGGTGAAGCTGCATACCGAGTCGGGCTATCTGCCGATCACCAAGGCCGCCTACGAGAAGGTCAAGGCCTCGGGCTTCTACAAGCAGAACCCCTATCTCGAGACGCCGCTGCTCGAGCTCAACAACAAGGAGCCGACCGAAAACTCCCGCGGCGTCCGCTTCGGCGGCCTGGTCCAGATCCGCGACATCTGGTCGGAGGAGATCGAGGCGGCCCTGAACGGCCAGAAGACGCCGAAGGCGGCTCTCGACGCGGCCAATGAGCGTGGCAACCAGGCGCTGCGCCAGTTCGAGCGCACCGCCAAGTAAAGAGACGATCGAGGGCCGGGACGTTTGTCCCGGCCCTTCTTTCCCGCCGGGCTGGCCGATGCAGAAATATGCTCACTTCAAGGGGCTGACGATCCCGCTGCTGCTGCTCCTGCCGCAGCTCGCGATCACGCTCGTCTTCTTCTACTGGCCGGCGAGCCAGGCCGTCTGGCAGAGCTTCCTGCTGCAGGACGCCTTCGGCATCTCGACCGAGTTCGTCTGGTTCGAGAACTATCGCGACCTGTTCTCGAAACCCGAATACTACAAGGCGCTGATCAACACCGGCATCTTCTCGGTCTTCGTCGCACTGCTCTCGCTTTCGCTGGCATTGCTCTTCGCAGTGATGGCCGACCGGCAGATCCGCGGCGCCGAGATCTACAAGACGCTGCTGATCTGGCCCTATGCCGTCGCGCCGGCCATCGCCGGCGTGCTCTGGATCTTCATGTTCGATCCCTCGCTCGGCATGCTCGCCCGCGGGCTGCAATCGCTCGGTGTCGCCTGGAACCCGCGCCTCAACGGCAATGACGCGATGACGCTGGTCATCCTCGCTGCGACCTGGAAGCAGATCTCCTACAATTTCCTGTTCTTCCTCGCCGGCCTGCAGTCGATCCCCAAGAGCGTGATCGAGGCGGCGGTGATCGACGGGGCCCGGCCGATGCGGCGCTTCTGGACCATCGTCTTCCCATTGCTCTCGCCGACGACCTTCTTCCTGCTGGTCGTCAATCTCGTCTATGTCTTCTTCGACACCTTCGGCATCATCGACACGATCAGCGGCGGCGGCCCCTCGGGCGCAACCGAGACACTGGTCTACAAGGTCTATTCCGACGGCAAGGGCGGCACCAATCTCGGCGGCTCGGCGGCGCAATCGGTGATCCTGCTGATCATGGTCATCGGCATGACCGCCTTCCAGTTCCGCTTCATCGAGCGGAAGGTGAACTACTGATGCGGCCGATGCTCACCCTTCCGTCATGGTCGGGCTTGTCCCGACCATCCACGTCTTTCGTGGTCGATGGCGGTGTTCAAGACGTGGATGCTCGCCACAAGGGCGAGCATGACGGCTGGACGAACGGAGGCGCAAGCTGATGCGCTCCGTTCTCTGGCAGGAGCTCACCGCCGAGGAATTGCGCGAGAAGGCGGCGAAAGACGCCGTCGTCGTGCTGCCGGTCGCGTCGATGGAGCAGCACGGTCCGCATCTGCCTGTCGGCGTCGACACCATCCTGTGCGGCGGCGTCTGCAGGCTCGCGGCCGAGCGCGCCGGGGACGTCGAGGTCGTCGTCGCGCCGACCTTGTGGTGCGGCATGGCCGAGCATCACATGGCCTTCGGCGGCACCTTCACCTTCGATATCCCGACCTATCGGGCCGTCCTGCTCGCCTTGCTGAAGAGCATCGAGCGCCATGGCTTCCACCGCGTCGTCATCGTCAACGGCCATGGCGGCAACATCGCCGCGCTCGCCGCCTTCCTGCCGGATTTCGCCCGCGAGACCTCGCTCCAGGTCCGCGCCACCACCTATTTCCTGCTGGCGCAGGAGGCGATGGCGCCGTTCATGGACGACCAGGTCAGCGTGCTGCATGCCTGCGAGGTCGAGACCTCGATGATGATGGTGCTGGCGCCGGAGACGGTGCGGAGCGAGCGGCTCGCCGAGGCGTTCGGCATGCTGGGTGCCGATCTCACCGCGCTGACCCGGCCGACCGTTGGCCGCTACCAGCCCTTCCGCGAGATGACGCAGACCGGCGTGATCGGCGATGCCCGCAAGGCGACGCCGGCGAAGGGCACCGCCTTCCTCGACGCGGCGGCGAATGCACTTGCAAAACTTTTGAGTGACCGTGGAGGACAGGGCTGATGGTCGAGGACCGCCGTCTCGGCGATGCGATCGCCTATGTGATCCTGACGATCGGCGTGCTCATCTGCGCCTTTCCGGTCTGGCTGACCTTCGTCGCCTCGACTTGGGACAATGCCACCATCATCAACGGGCAGTTGCCGCTCTATCCTGGGCCGCATTTCTTCGAGAACTACTACCGCATCCTCTTCGTCGGCACCTCCGGCTCGACCCGCGAGCCGGTGGCGAGCATGATGTTCAACTCCTTCGTGATGGCGATGACCATCGCGCTTGGGAAGATCTTCATCTCGGTGCTCTCGGCCTACGCCATCGTCTATTACCGCTTCCCATTCCGGATGGCGGCGTTCTGGATCATCTTCGTCACCCTGATGCTGCCGGTCGAGGTGCGCATCTTCCCGACCTTCAAGGTCGTCTCCGATCTTGGCATGCTCGACAGCTATCAGGGTCTGGCCGTGCCGCTCATCGCCTCGGCCACCGGCACGCTGCTGTTCCGGCAGTTCTTCATGACCATCCCGGACGAGCTGCTCGAGGCGTCGAAGATCGACGGCGCCGGCCCGTTCAAGTTCTTCAAGGATACGGTGCTGCCGCTCTCGCTGACCACGATCGCGGCGCTGTTCGTCATCCAGTTCATCTATGGCTGGAACCAGTATCTCTGGCCGCTGCTGATCACGACCAAGGACTCGATGCAGACCATCGTCATCGGCATCCGCAAGATGATCACCACCTCCGACGCCCTGACCGAATGGCAGATGGCCATGGCGACCGCCATGCTCGCCATGCTGCCGCCGGTCCTTGTCGTCATCGCCATGCAGAGGCTCTTCGTGAAGGGCCTCGTCGAGACAGAGAAGTAGCCCGCTTATGGCTCAGGTCACGCTCAACAACGTCAAGAAGATCTATGCCGGCGGCGTCGAGGCGGTGAAGGGCGTCTCCTTCGACATCCCCGATGGCGGCTTCTGCGTCCTCGTCGGCCCCTCCGGCTGCGGCAAGTCGACCTTGCTGCGCATGGTCGCCGGGCTCGAGACGATCTCGGCCGGCGAGGTCGCGATCGGCGACCGCGTCGTCAACCAGGTCGAGCCGGCCGACCGCGACATCGCCATGGTCTTCCAGAACTACGCGCTCTATCCCCACATGAGCGTCTACGACAACATGGCCTACGGCCTGCGCAACCGCGGCACGCCCAAGGACGAGATCGAGAAGCGCGTCGCCGAGGCGGCGCGCATCCTCGCCATCGAGCCCTTCCTGCAGCGGCGCCCGCGCCAGCTCTCCGGCGGCCAGCGCCAGCGCGTCGCCATGGGCCGCGCCATCGTGCGCAAGCCTCAGGTCTTCCTGTTCGACGAGCCGCTCTCCAATCTCGACGCCAAATTGCGCGTGCAGATGCGCGTCGAGATCAAGAAATTGCAGCGCGCCCTCGGCGTCACCGCGATCTACGTCACCCATGACCAGGTCGAGGCGATGACGCTCTCCGACAAGCTGGTGGTGATGAATGGCGGCCAGGTCGAGCAGATCGGCGTGCCGGCCGAGGTCTACCGCAAGCCGGCGAGCCGCTTCGTCGCCACCTTCATCGGCTCGCCGCCGATGAACCTGTTGGCGGCCAAGGTCGACGGCGCCGGCATCATCGCGCTCGGCGACGCCCTGCTGCAGGCGCGCGACCTGCGCGAGGATTTAGCCGTAGGCACTGCCGTCGAGGTCGGCCTGCGGCCCGAGGACATCGAGATCGCCTCGGAGGGCGCGGCCGGCTCGCTGCCCTTCGATGTCGAGTTCATCGAGGAGCTCGGCGCGACCCAGCTCTTCCACGGCCAGCTCGCCGGCAAGCCCTTCGTCATGCAGGCCGCGACCGGCGAGGTCGCGGCGCAGCCCGGTCGGCTCTGGATCTCCGTCGACCCCGACAAGGTCCACGTCTTCGACGCCGAAAGCGGCGTCAGGCTCGGGCGGAGCTGAGAGCGGAGCGTTGGGGCCTCCTCTCCGATTAGCTTCCTTCTCCCCTCGGGGGAGAAGGTCCGGCAGGGGATGAGGGCGGTTCGACCGGGTGAGCCGCTTCTGCGCGTAACGCCATCCTTCCCTCATCCGTCAGCGCTGCGCGCTGCCACCTTCTCCCCTTGCGGGGCTGTTGCAAAACGCCTGATCTGTGATTCCCTGGTTGTTGCTGGGGGGATTTGCGATGGCTGTGAAGCGGACGGGTCAGCTGGGCTTCTCGGATGCGGCGGT
>JAOYTL010000016.1 GCA_025846845.1 Alloboseaceae bacterium BT-24-1 | reverse complement strand
TGGATGACAAAGGCGGGCGGCAACCCTGCTCGGGCTCGGTCAATACGACCCAGAATGACAACGGTCAGCCGCCCGCCGGCCAGTCTCAATCACCGACCGCAAACAGACAAGAATGACGCGCCCCTAACGCTATCCGCACTACGCCTCTCCGACCGCACCAGCCTGCCGCAACGCCTCCTCGGCCGCGAGGAAGGCCGCGA
This sequence comes from Alloboseaceae bacterium BT-24-1, assembly GCA_025846845.1. Taxonomy (GTDB): domain Bacteria; phylum Pseudomonadota; class Alphaproteobacteria; order Rhizobiales; family Beijerinckiaceae; genus Allobosea. The sequence continues at coordinate 162,532 of JAOYTL010000016.1, read as the reverse complement.
CCTCGGGGCTGGGCTCCGGGCTTTCGACTGCGACGCCCATCTCGGCGAAAAGGCGGGCAGCCGGCACATAGGCCCGGCCCTTGCGGTCATAGAGCGCGGCGCGCACGAGCGCGACCGCGGCGACAATCTCCTGACCGTCGCGCCCTGCCGCCAGGATGCGATGCTGCATCACGACCCAGCTCTCCCCCCAGCACAGCAGGCGCGTCTCCAGCTTCAGCGCGCGGAACAGGCGGACCTCGCGGCGGAATCGGATGGTGCCGCAATTGACCACCGGCACCCAGCCATGGCGCAGGATCGCGCGCCAGAGGCCGCTGCGCAGCATCAGATCGGCACGGCCGAGATCCATCAGCCCCCAGTAGCGGGCATTGTTCATGTGCATGCTGGTGTCGAGATCATGCGGCCAGACCCGGAAAGGCAGGAGCGAGGCCTCGAAGGGCGGCTTCAGCTTCGGCTGGAACGGCCGCGTCAGCAGCAGCCAGATCAGGCGGAACCAGAGATTCATGACGGCATCCCGGAGAGAATAGTTTAGTTGTAAACGATTTTGCGCAGGCGGCCAGACCCGCTTGGCGGATGCCTCCGAGAGGAGGCCCTCCCACCTCCTTCTCGACTGGAACAATCCGAATGCTGCGCTGCACGATCCTGCGGCACAAGGGGCCGCGGCAGCGTTGCCATGCGGATAATGCGGGAGCATGCGCAAGATCATGCTTGCCAAGCGCGCTTTTTTACGCAGAAACATCTGCGCTTTCCGGCGACCGCGCCAGACGGCACCGGCCCACGGGACGACGCTCCAGCGATGCAGATCGAACTCGATTCCCGCGACAAGACGATCCTGCGCATCCTCCAGAAGGATGGCCGGATCACCAATTCGGACCTCGCCGACAAGGTGCACCTCTCGCCCTCCGCCTGCCTGCGCCGTGTGCGACAGCTCGAGGAGAGCGGGCTGATCCGCGGCTATGTGATGATGCTCGACGAGCGCATCGCCGGCTTCCCCGGTACCGCCTTCGTCTTCGTCACGCTCGACCAACAGGGCCGCGCCTCGCTGGAGAGTTTCGAGAAGGCGGTGCAGGACCTGCCCGAGATCCTCGAATGCCATCTGCTCGCCGGCGCGCACGATTATCTGATGCGGGTAATCTACCGCGACAGCGCCGATTTCGAGCGCATCCACACCGACATCATCACGCAATTGCCGGGCGTTACCCGGGTCCAATCGACCCTGACGCTGCGCACGATCAAGAAGACCTCGGCCCTACCGATGTGAGGCACGGGGTTGCGGCGAAAGAGACCAGAGCCGATAACGGGCCGCCAACAGGATTCGCGCCCGTGACCGACGCCAAGACCAATGCCGATGTCGCCGGGCTGCCTTTCGAGGCGGCCCTGAAGGAGCTCGAGGGCATCGTCGCCCGGCTTGAGCGCGGCGATGTGGCGTTGGAAGAATCGATCGACATCTACACCCGCGGCGAGGCGCTGAAGGCGCGTTGCGATGCGCTGCTTAAGCAGGCCGAGGCGCGGATCGAGAAGATCACGCTCGGCGCCGATGGCAAGCCGACCGGCACCCAGCCGCTCGACGTCGGGAACTAGGGGGCGGTCCAACCATGATCAGGCCGGTTGACTGATCACGGCGGCTTCACCCAGCACCGCCTCTATCAGGCGCGCGACATGCTGGACCGCAGGGTCGCCCTCGCTGCGCCGATGCCAGGCGAGATGCAGCGGAAAGCCCTCGACCGCGACCGGCGGCTCGAAAGTGGCAAAGCGATCGGCGTCCTCGGCCGGCAAGGTCCGGCTCGGCAGGAGCGCGATCAGATCCGAGTTCAGCAGCAAGGGCGGCACGCTGAGGAAGCTCGGCACGACCAGGCCGATATGGCGCTTGCGATCAAGCCTGGCGAGCGCCTCGTCGAGCGGGCCATGGGTCTCGCCGCGGCCCGAGACCAGCACATGCGGGAAGGCGAGCCAGCGGTCGAGGTCGAAGCCTGCCCTGGCGGGGTGGTCCTTGCGCATCGCGACGACATAGCGCTCGCGCAGCAATTCCCGGCGGGTGAAATCGGCGTCGACCGTCGGAAAGACCGAGATGGCGAGGTCGGCCCGCCCCTGCGCCAGCGTTTCCAGCGTCGCCTGGGCGCCCTGCCAGGGCAGGATGGCGAGCGTCAAGCCGGGCGCGGTGCGCATCAGGTGTTCATAGACGCGGCCCGTCACCAGGGCCGGAGGCAGTTCGGCCGTCATCACCCTGATAGTCTGTTTCAGGCTCGTGAGGTCCGGCTCCGGCGCGTCGAGCAGCGCCGCCACATGGGCGAGGATGTCGCGCAGCGGCTGCCGCAGCGCCTGCGCCTTCGCGGTGAGGCGCATCCGGCCCCTGCCCCGCAGCAATAGCGGATCGCCGAAGAGATGGCGGCAGCGTTCCAGTGCGCTGGAGGCCGCCGGCTGCGACAGGCCGATCCGCTCGGCTGCACGCGAGACATGCGCCTCGTCGAGCAGGGCGTCGAGGATGACGAGCAGGTTGAGGTCGATCGCCCGCAAATTCATGAGATCGATAATACGATATATCGATCATCCATTGGAGTAATTTCTGAACGCGCCGCATCCTCCTCTCGAACCGAAGGAGGTCGCCATGACGCAGACGCTGATCCTGCTTTTCCACCCCGACTATCAGAGCTCGCGCGCCAACCGGGCGCTGGCGGAAGCCGCAAGCAGCCGGCCCGGCACGACCGTCGTCGATATGCAGGCGCTCTATCCGGATGGCCGCATTGACGCCGATCCGGAGGTCGCGCGGCTCCTTGCGGCCGAGCGCATCGTCCTGCAGTTCCCGGTGCAATGGTATTCGACGCCGCCGCTGCTCAAGGCCTGGCAGGACGCGGTGCTGACCCGGATGTTCTACATCAACTACGCCGCGGAGGGCGCCAGGCTCGCCGGCCGGCCGATCCTGATCGCCGCGACCGCCGGCAATGTTCCCGAGGCCTACACGCCGAGCGGAGCCAATCTGTTCTCGCTACGCGACCTGCTGAAACCGCTGCAGGCGACGGCGCATCGCTGCGCCCTCGCCTGGCAGGAACCCTTCCTGATCTACAATGCGCGGCGAGCCGATGCGGAAGCGCTGGAAGCGGCCGCCGACCACTACGTCAGCCGGCTCGCCCAGATCGAAACCCGGCAGGTCGCCTGACCGGCCGGCGCTTTCGTGAACGGGCCGGAGCCGAGACGCCGGCCCGCTCCCATTCAAGCCTGTTCAGCGTTGTTCGTGCGGCGCGAGAACGCCATCAGAATCGCCGTACCAAGCCCCGACTTCACTAGCGTGCCGAGCAGGAAGGGCACGACGCCGGCGAGCACGGCCTTCTCCGGTCCGATCAGCGTCGCGAGCCAAGCTGCGCCTAGCAGCAGGCAGAGCGCATGGCCGAGCAGCATCGACACGAAAGCCCAAGCTGGCCGGCTGCCATTCCAGCCGCGCTCGGCGAGCCAGCCGACCAGCATCGCGACGAACGGGAAGGAGGCCAGATAGCCCGCGGTCGGGCCCATGAAGGGCGCCGGTCCGGCGGCTCCATTGGCGAGCACGGGCAGGCCGAGCGCTGCCTCGCCGAGCCAGGCGACGATGGTGAGCGCACCGAGCCGCCAGCCATAGAGCGCGCCGATCAGGATCACCGCCAGCGTCTGCATGGTCATCGGCACCGGCAGCATCGGCACGCTGATCTGCGAGGCGATCGCCAGGACCAGCGTGCCGAGCACAACGGCCCCGAGCTGGACGAAAGCGGGACGAGCCTGCAGATCGAGCGGGCTGAAGCGGACTGGCGCGGCGTAGCTGAGGTCGCTCATGGGTCAAATCTCCATCGATTCCAGAATTATAGATAATTTACTGATCTGATCTATCTTAGAATTCACAGATGCGATCAGATTGCAAGTGAGCACCGAACGGCGGCCTGCGAGCGCGAAAATGAACAGCCGGACTGCAAGCATGCCCCCGACGGCTTTAGCCTCGGCTTCAGCCCTGGATGGCGAAGACGTCGCGGGTTCCGCCAGCGGCGGTCCGCACCGGCTTGGAGCCGATCCACTGGACATGGCGAGCGAGGATCGCTGCGGCCTCGTCCACCTGCCCAGCGCGCAATGCGGCGAGGATGGCGCGGTGGTCGTGATCGGTGCGCGCCTCCCAGTCCGAGCGCCAGGACGAGAACAGGAAGCGGGCGCTGGCGGCATGGAGATCATCGATTGCCGCCAGCAGGCGCGGCATGGCGCAGGGCGTCACGATCAATCGGTGGAAGCGCCGATTCGCTTCCTCCCAGGCACGGACATCCGGCGAATTGTCGCCGGCCCGCGTGGCTTCCTCGGCCTCGTCGAGGATGGCGCGCGTCAGATGCGGGCCGGCATGGCGCAAGGCGAGAACTTCCAGCGCTGCGCGCATCTCGGCGACCTCGCGGACTTCGCGCAGGTCGAAGGCGGCGACGCGGACGCCGCGGCGCGGCTCGCTGACGGCGAGCCCCTGCGCCTCGAGCCGCTGGAAGGCCTCGCGCACCGGAACATGGCTGGCGCCGAACTCAGCCGCGACATGGTCCTGCCGCAGCCTTGCGCCCGGCTCGAGCTGCCCGGAAATGATCCGCTCGGCGAGGACGCGGCTGATGCGGACGGGAAGGGTCTCGGATTTCTCGCTGGCCATGAATTATCGATAATTTCTTCCCGCGCCTGCGTCGAGCCCATTCCGCCGGTTGTACCCTTGCCGCGCGCGGCGTCCGGGGCCAGTCTTCCCGCACTCACAGGAGGACATCGCCATGTCGCAGCTGCCCGATCATGATCCGGTCGCGGGCGATACCCGCTCGTGCGAGGCGCTCGAGCAGGTGATCGTGCCGCGCGCGCATGATCTCGGCGGCTTCTCCGTCCGCCGCGCCTTGCCCTCGATCGGGCGCAAGATGGTCGGCCCCTTCATCTTCTTCGACCAGATGGGCCCTGCCGAATTCCTGCTCGGCGAGGGTATCGATGTGCGTCCGCACCCGCATATCGGGCTCTCCACCGTGACCTACCTCTTCGACGGCGAGATCATGCATCGCGATTCGCTCGGCACGGCCCTGCCGATCCGCCCCGGCGCGGTGAATCTGATGACCGCCGGGCGCGGCATCGTCCATTCCGAGCGCACCGCGCCGGAAGAGCGGCTGAAGGCGCCCAAGCTCTATGGCATCCAGACCTGGCTCGCGCTGCCGAAGACGCATGAGGAAGTCGCGCCGGAATTCATCCACCATGCCGCGCCCGAGCTGCCGCGCATCGTCGGCGAGGGCAAGCGCGTCAGCCTGATCATGGGCTCGGCCTTCGGCGAGACCTCGCCGGTGAAATTCCCCTGGGAGACGCTCTATGCCGAGGCCGTGCTGGCACCGGGCGCGATCCTGCCGCTCGACCCTGACTATCACGAGCGCGCCGTCTACATCGTCACCGGCAAGATCGACATCGCCGGCGACGAATTCGGCGCCGGGCAGCTGCTGATCTTCAAGCCGGGCGACCGGATCTCCATCCTCGCGGTCGACCAGAGCCGATTGATGCTGATCGGCGGCGAGCCGATGGACGGCCCCCGCCATATCTGGTGGAATTTCGTCTCGTCCTCGAAGGAGCGGATCGACCAGGCCAAGCAGGAATGGAAGACCGGCCGCTTCGATACCGTGCCCGGCGACGAGGAAGAGTTCATCCCGCTGCCGGAGCGCTGAGCTCTCCCACCGGCATGACCTTCAACCGCGGCATCTGCGAGGCCAGGATCGCCATTGTCGATAGGGCGAACAGGCCGACCGGCAGCCACATCGCCGCCTCGACGCCGAGCCACTCGCCGGCGAGGCCACCGGCGAGCGCTCCCACAGGCCGCATGCCGTACATGGCGGTGGTGATCGTCGCGCTGACGCGGCCGAGCAGCGGCTGCGGCGTCACCGCCTGGCGCAAGGTCGTCTGGGTGATGAACCAGAGAATCGGGCCGAAGCCGAACAGGAAGAAGGCGAGCGCCAGCGCCGGCCAGCCCAGCGCCGGCGGCGCGAGCGCCAGCGCGGCTGCCCCGAAGAGCGAGACCGCCGGGCCGAAGACGAGCAGCACGCCGGTCGGCAGGCGCGCGATCAGCCAGGCGCCGGACAACGCAGCAGCGATCGCACCCGCGCCATAGACTGAGGATGCCAGGCCAACCGTGGCGGGATCGAGCGCCAGCACGCGCAGCGCATAGGGCGCGAGCAACGCCATGAAGGCGAAGAAGGCGAGGTTCCAGCCGATGGCGCAAAGCGCGATCGGCCTGAGATAAGGATGACGCGCGACGAAGGCGCCGCCCTCCGCGATGGCGCGATGCAGCGGCTGGCGCGGCTGCGCCGGCGGTCGCTCGGCCGGCAGGCGGGCGGCGGCCATGATCACGACGACGCCGCAGGCGGCGCAGAGACCGAGGCCAAGCCAGCCCGAGGCCCGCGCCACCGCCCAGCCGGCGATCAGCGGCGCGATAAGACTGAGAGCGGCCCGGCCGAGCTCGAGGCGGCTATTGGCCCGCGGCAGCTCGGCGAGCGTCACGGCCTTGGGCATCAGCACGAAGATCGAGAGCGCGATGGTGACCGGCCCCGCCGCCGCGATGAAGGTCGAGAGCGCCAGCGCCGGACCGATCGCGCCGCTCGCGAGCAGGACCGCACCTAGGCTCGACCCCAGCGCCATCAGGGCACCGCCGGCGAGGATCAATGTGCGTGGCGCCATGCGGTCGGCGAGCACGCCGGCCGGCAGCGAGATCAGCAGCCAGGCGGCCGATTGCGCCGCGACGAGCAGACCGACGAAGCGTGGCGGCGCACCGGCTTGCGTCGCAGCCAGCGTGATCGTGTCGAGCGCGAGCTTGTCGGCGAACTGCGCCGTGACGCCCGCAAGCAGCAGGGCGATGAAGAAGGGCGAGGTCATGGGAGGCGTCCAGCTAAGAGGATAGCCTCGATTTTCCAGATCGGAGCGGTTGCTCCCACCCGTTTCCTGCCCGGCTGCGACGACAAGCCGGTTTGCCAGCGTCGCCGTGAAAGACTATTTCGGAGGCACGATCCAGCAAGCTTCGGCCAGCCCTTGCCTCGCCCCCACACGCCGCTTCTCGACCAAACGCCCGATCCGGCTGCCTTGCGCCGGCTCGACGATGCGCAGTTGCGCCAGCTCGCCGAGGAGCTCCGCGCCGAGACGATCGACGCCGTATCCGTCACCGGCGGCCATCTCGGCGCCGGCCTCGGCGTGGTCGAACTCACCGTGGCGCTGCACCATGTCTTCGATACGCCGCGCGACCGCCTGATCTGGGATGTCGGCCACCAGGCCTATCCGCACAAGATCCTGACCGGCCGGCGCGCCGAGATTCGCACCCTGCGCCAGCCCGGAGGCCTCTCGGGCTTCACCAGGCGCGCCGAGAGCGAATACGACCCGTTCGGTGCCGCCCATTCCTCGACCTCGATCTCGGCCGGGCTCGGCATGGCGGTCGGGCGCGATCTGGCGGGCAAGGCCAACAACGTCATCGCCGTGATCGGCGACGGCGCCATGTCGGCCGGCATGGCCTATGAGGCGATGAACAATGCCGGGGCGACCGGTTCACGGCTGATCGTCATCCTCAACGACAACGACATGTCGATCGCCCCGCCGGTCGGGGCGATGTCGGCCTATCTCGCCCGCCTCGTCTCCGGCCGGACCTATCGCTCGCTGCGCGAAATCGCGAAGTATCTGGCCGAAAGGCTGCCCCGCTTCTTCCACGAGAAGGCCAAGCGCACCGAGGAATATGCCCGCGGCTTCTGGACCGGCGGCACCCTCTTCGAGGAGCTCGGCTTCTACTATGTCGGCCCGATCGACGGGCACAATCTCGACCATCTGCTGCCGGTGCTGCGCAATGTCCGCGATGCCGAGACCGGGCCGATCCTCGTCCATGTCGTGACGCAGAAGGGCAAGGGTTACGCTCCGGCCGAGGCCAGCGCCGACAAGTACCACGGCGTCGTCAAGTTCGACCCCGTCACCGGCCTGCAGGCCAAGGCGCCGGCGAACGCGCCGAGCTACACCAACGTCTTCGCCAACGCACTGGTCAAGGCGGCACGCGAGGACGTGAAGATCGTGGCGGTGACCGCCGCCATGCCGTCGGGCACCGGGCTCGACGCCTTCGGCAAGGAGTTCCCCGGCCGGACCTTCGATGTCGGCATCGCCGAGCAGCATGCGGTGACCTTCGCGGCGGGCCTGGCGACCGAGGGCTTCAAGCCGTTCTGCGCGATCTACTCGACCTTCCTGCAGCGCGCCTACGACCAGGTCGTGCACGACGTCGCCATCCAGAAACTGCCGGTCCGCTTCGCGCTCGACCGGGCCGGGCTGGTCGGCGCCGACGGTGCGACCCATGCTGGCGCCTTCGATGTCGCCTATCTCGCCTGCCTGCCCGACATGGTGGTGATGGCGGCAGCCGACGAGGCCGAGCTGACCCATATGGTCGCGACCGCGGCCGCCTACGACGCCGGCCCGATCGCATTTCGCTATCCGCGTGGCGAGGGTGTCGGCGTCGAGATGCCCCAGCATGGCGTGCCGCTCGAAATCGGCAAGGGGCGGATCGTCAAGGAAGGCACGCAGGTCGCCCTGCTCTCGCTCGGCACGCGGCTGGCAGAATGCCTCGCGGCGGCCGAGCAGCTCGGCCAGCGTGGGCTATCGACCACGGTCGCCGATGCCCGCTTCGCCAAGCCGCTCGACGAGGAGATGATCCTGCGCCTCGCCCGCGAGCACGAGGTGCTGATCACGGTCGAGGAGGGCTCGGTCGGCGGCTTCGGCAGCCATGTGCTGCAATTGCTGGCGCGCGAAGGCGCGCTCGATCGCGGCCTGAAGATCCGCAGCCTGACGCTGCCCGACATCTTCCAGGAGCATAACAAGCCTGAGGCGATGTATGCGCAGGCCGGGCTTGACGCCGCCGGGATCGTGCGCACCGTCGAGACCGCGCTCGGCCCGGCCAGCGCCATCAGGCGCGCCTGAGCCCATGACCGCCGGCCTGCCGCGCCGGGTCCGCGCCGACCTGCTGCTGCTCGAGCGCGGGCTCTTCGAGAGCCGTGCCCGGGCGCAGGCCGCCATCGCCGCGGGTCTCGTCAGCGCTGACGGCGTCGTGCTGCGCAAGGCGTCGGAGACAGTGCTCGCAGCAGCGAAGATCGAGGCGCAGGCGGCGCACCCTTACGTCTCGCGCGGCGGGGTGAAGCTCGCGGCCGCACTCGACGCCTTCGGCTTTGATGCGGCGGGGCTGACCTGCCTCGATGTCGGCGCCTCGACCGGTGGCTTCAGCGACGTGCTGCTCCGGCGGGGCGCAGCGCATGTCTACGCCATCGATGTCGGCCAGGCGCAGTTGCATGAGAGCCTGCACGGGCACCCCCGTCTGACCAGCCTGGAGAGCCAGGATATCCGCACGCTCGATCCCGGCCTGTTCACGCAGGCGCCGGCGCTCGCCGTGATCGACGTCAGCTTCATCTCGCTAAAGCTCGTGCTGCCAGCTGTGGCGAAGCTGCTGGCGCCGCAAGCCCGGCTGATCGCTTTGGTGAAGCCGCAATTCGAGACCAAGCGCTCGGCGCTGAAGAGAGGCGTGCTGCGCAATGAGGCGCTTCAGGAGCAGATCTGCGCGGAGATCGTGGACGTGGTCACCGCCCTCGGCTTTACGGTGAGCGGGCTCATCCCCTCGCCGCTCGAGGGCGGCGATGGCAACCGCGAATTCCTGCTCGGGGGCGTGCGAAGCGTTTAGCTCGCCATTACGGCATCGATGTCGGCCTGCACGGCACCGGCATCGATATAGCCCGCCTGGCCCTGACCATTGGCGTTGATGAAGGCGGTGGCGCGTGCGATCAGGCGGCGCAACGACAGGCTCGCGACATCGACGATCAGGGTGGGGTCTTCCTCGGCCGGCATTTCGTCGAGCAGTGCGGTCACGGTGTAGACTAGCCGGTCCATGGCCGTGCAGAGCTGCTCGAAACTCTCCGCCTCGCGCCTGCCGAGCGCGCGATAGGCGGCCATAGCCTCGCCAGCACAGCGCAGCGGGGAGACCGCGAAATGCTCGACATAGCCGAGCCCGCGCCAGGCCTTGAGATCACCGACGATCTCGCGGTCGAGCGGCACCATCTCCAGCAGCATCAGCGCCTCGCTGTGCCGGTTGAGATAGTCGGTCGAGAGTTGCGGTGTGGCTCTGCCCGCCGCGGTCGGTGATGTCTCGGTCGCGGAAGCAGACATGAACAGGCCCCGGAAGCGGCGCGACTATGCTGTGCCAACAGCAAACAAAGTCTTGATCCGGTCACGATAAGACGGAACTGATCGGGCGATGTGTGGTCGCTATGCCATTACCTTGCCGCCGGAGGCGATGCGCGAGGCCTTCGCCTATCGCGAGCAGCCGAATTTCCCGCCGCGCTACAACATCGCGCCGACGCAGCCGGTACCTGTTGTGCGCCTCGACGAGGGCCGGCGCCAGTTCATCCTGATGCGCTGGGGCTTCATCCCGGGCTGGGTCAAGGATCCGAAGACCTTTCCTTTGGTCATCAATGTCCGCAGCGAGAGCGCCCGCGAGAAACCGTCCTTCCGCGCCGCTTTCATCCGCCGGCGCTGCCTGATGCCGGCGGATGGATTCTACGAATGGCATCGCCTTGGTGAGGGCCGGCAGCTGGAGAACCGGCCCTACCTCTTCCGGAAGCCCGATCAGGGCTTCTTCGCCTTCGCGGCGCTGTGGGAGACCTGGCATAGCCCTGATGGTTCCGAGATCGACACGGTCGCGATGGTCACCGGTTCGGCGAACGGGCAGATGGCGGCGATCCACCACCGCTCGCCGGTCATCGTGCCGCCCGAAGCGTTCGACGCCTGGCTCGATCCGGCGGCCGAACCGGCCGCCCTGCAAGCGCTGCTGCGGCCTTCGCCGGACGACCTTCTGGAGATGCTTCGGCTCGGGCCAGCGGTGAACAAGGTCGCCAATGACGGGCCGGAGGTGCAGGAGCCGTTCGATCCAGCCTTGGCGCCAGCACCTCCCGCCAAGCCCGTCATGCGTTCTCGTCGGGGCAGCCCGGACGATGCACAGGGCAGCCTGTTCTAGCGCAAGTCATGACGGCGCGCGTACTCTCAGGTCAAATCAAACAAACAGAGGAAACGCCCGATATGGATGGCCGCCGCCCGACGATGAGCTCCCTGCACGGCATGGTCGCCGCCGCGCATCCGCTGGCGGCGCAGGCCGGTGCCCGCATCCTCGCCCAGGGCGGCAACGTCTTCGACGCGGTCGGCGCGGTCGCGGCCGCGCTCAACGTGGTCGAGCCGTTCATGTCGAGCCTTGCCGGCATGGGCTCTGCAACGATGTGGGTTGCCGCCGAGAAGCGCGTACGTGTGCTCGATTTCGTGCCGCGCGTGCCCGAGAGCTTCCCGATCGAGCGCTTCAGCCAGCGTTCCGATCTCGAGCGCGGTGCGCTCGCGGTGGCCCCGCCCGGCAATCTCGCCGGCTGGTGCGAGCTCAACCGCGCCTATGGCCGCCTTTCGCTCGGAGAGATCTTCGCCCCGGCGATCGCGCTCGCCGAAGACGGCTTCCCGATCGCCGAGTTCGGCGTGGTGGAGTTCAACGAGCAGGCGCCGCTGCTGCGCGAGCGGCCCGAGCTCTACGAGAATTGGGCGCGGAATTACCTGCGCGACGGCGGGACAAACGTCGCGCTCGGCCAGATCCTGCACCAGCCCGAGCTGGCGACGACCCTGCGCGACATCGCCGTCAAGGGGCCGGGCCATCTCTACCAAGGCCCGCTCGGCGAGACGATCACCGCGCATCTGAAGGCGCAGGGCGGGACGCTGACCATAGCCGACCTCGCCAAGGTCGCGCCGCAATGGCGCGAGCCGCTCGCCGTCGCCTATCGCGACCGGCAGGTGCATGTGCCGCCGCCGGCCTGCGAAGGCTTCCAGTTCCTGCTGACCCTGCGCATCCTCGACGGTTTCGACCTCGGCAAGCTCGAGCGCAACGGCACCGAGCATCTCGACATCGTCTACCGCGCCATCCGCCTCGCAGCCGGTGTCCGGATCGCGCACAACAACCCCAAGCCCGAGAAGCTCGCCGAGATCCTCTCCGACGCCTTCGTCGAGCGGCTGCGGGCGCGAGCCCGCGACGGCAAGCCGATCGACGGCCCGACCGAGCAATGGATGCCGCAGGCGCCAGCGGGCGAGGACCCCGGCCATACCACCTCCTTCTCGATCGCCGACCGCGACGGCAACCTGATCTGTGTGACGCAGAGCATCGGCAGCCCCTTCGGCAGCGGCGTGGTTGTGCCGGGCACCGGGCTTTGCCTCAACAACTTCCTGTACTGGGCCGACGTCCAGCCCGGCAGCCCGAACCTCTCGCTGCCCGGCTCCGAGCTACCGATGTGCATGTCGCCCACGCTCTCGACCAAGGATGGCGCACCGGTGCTCGCACTCGGTACGCCCGGCAGCTACGGCATCCTGCAGACGCAGGTGCAGGCCATGGTCCAGCACGTCGATTTCGGCCTTCCGGTGCAGGACGCGATCGAGGCACCGCGCGCCCGGCTCTGGGATGGCCGCGAAGTCGAGGTCGAGAACCGGCTCGCACCGGCAACAATCACGGCACTGGCGGAACTCGGACACGGCATCTTCGCCAACGACAGCGGCTGGACGATGCGCGTTGGCGGTATGCAAGCCGTGTCGCGCGATCCGGCGACCGGGCGGCTCACCGGCGCCTGCGATCCGCGTCGCGATGGCTATGTCGCAACGCCCTGAGCGGGCGCGGGGCTGAACAGAGGTTTCGCCGCTTCGAAGACGCTGCGCGGCAGCATGCGCAAGGCTGCTGCCTCGTAGGGCAGATGGGTCAGGTGCGTCGCGGTCAACTCCGCAACGGCACGCGCCTGCGCCAAGTCGCGCTGGCGCTTCAGCGGGTCGCGCCCCGGCTGCTGCGAGACCCACAGCTTATGGGCTGCGAAGACGCGCGGATCGACTGCGACGAAGCGCAGCGGCGCTCCCTTCTCGTCGATCGCCACTGCCTCGAATGAAGGCGCGTTCTCGAGCCAGGCCAGCCCCTCGATCGCGACCGCAGCGAGATCGTTGCCAGTTGCGCTCAGGCTCTCCCGGACCTCCTGCCAGGGCGGATTGCTTTCCGGCCGGATCAGATCGACGAGGTAGCCATCGGCATTGACGGCACGAAATCCCTGCCGGGCACGTTCGAAACTGCGGTCGAGCCGTTTGAGAATGCCGAGCAGCCCGGCCTCGCCGAGCGCTTCGTTGACCACGAATCCGAGTTCGCGCCGCGCATCGTAGAGCAGGTCGATATCCTCGGTCGTGGTCACCTCTGGGTCGACGAAGATGCCGGCCGCCGCCTCATAGGCGTAGATCGCATGCGTGCCGACCACGCGCAGCGCCCGGCCGAGCAACCCGGCTTCGTCGAGCGCCTGAATGATCCTCGCACCGGTCAGCGGCACGCGACCGAGACCGAGCGCGCGGTTGATCGCGGCCTGCCGGTCGAGCACAGTTCGCGCCGCCTCGAACCGCTGGCGCGCGGCCTCGCGCCCGGTGTCGAATTCCTGCTTGATCCGCTCGGTTTCAGCGGAGCGCGGGCCGAGCGAGGTCTGTCGACGCTGACCGTTCTCCTCGTCATAGGCGCTGCGCAGCAGATATTCGATGCCCTTCGTCCGCGACCAGACCATCGAGCCGCGATAGTGACGCAGCTGTGCCTTCGCGGCCCGGAATGCCTCGTAGCGCTGGCGGGTGTTGACGGTTTCGCGGCGCTGGTCGTTGTTCAGGGGAAGCGGCATGGTTCCAACAATTCGCATCGCTTTTTGCCCGAGGTGTTGGAACTAGCACAATCCGGCCGTTCCAACAAATGCGCTGAAAATCCAGACCAAGTGTTGGAACTTCTGCAGCGGGGCGGAGAGAAGCTGCGCGAGGCTACTTTTCCTGAGACGAACGCTGGTCATGCGTCTTCCCTCTGGCTTCGCCGACGCCGCGATGGCAGACCAGCCGCCATGACCGCCCGCCACGACGGCGGTGTCTTCGAGGACTGAAAGCATGGCGGCGCCCGCGCGGAACGATCTTCTCGCTTGGCTGACGGAAAGCCTGCTGCCGGGCTGGATCGCGCGCGCCTACGACCCGGCGCGGCCGGGCTTCGTCGAATATCTTACGCCGGACGGAAAGCCCGAGCTCGGCGCGCTGCGCACGACGCTGGTCACGGCGCGCCTGACCTATGTCTTCAGCCATGCGCATCTGCTCGGTGTGCCCGGGGCATTGGCGGCGGCGCGCCACGGTTTTGCCTTCCTGACCGGCGCCTGCCGCCGCCCCGACGGGCGCTTCAGCCATTCCTGCACCGCACAGGGCGAGCCCGTCGACGGCAGGTCCGATTTCTACGATCTCGCCTTCGTCCTGTTCGCGCTCGGCTGGTTCGCCAAGGCGACCGGCGAGACGGACGCGCTGGCGATCGCCGGCGAAGTGATGGACTTCCTCGACGGCGAGCTGACGCATCCGGGCGGCGGTTATCGCGAGGACACGCTGGGCACGCAGCCGCGGCGCCAGAACCCGCATATGCACCTGCTCGAGGCCTGCCACGCGCTCGCGACGGCATCGCCCGACCCGCGCTGGCTGGCGACTGCCGACCGGCTCGTGCGCCTGATGCGGGAGCGGATGCTCGACGCGGGCGGCACGCTCGGCGAGTTCTTCAGTGAAGACTGGACGGCATTCCCGGGCCCGCGTGGGCTGATCCGGGAGCCGGGCCATCATTTCGAATGGACCTGGCTGCTCTATCACCACGAGCGACTGACCGGTTCGGGCGAAGCTCGCGATACCGCACGCAAGCTCCATGCGTTCGGACAGCGTCAGGTCGATGCGGCGGTCAATCCATCACGCCTCGTCGTGAACGAGATCGACCCTGCCGGCCGCGTCGTGAATGGCGCGACCCTGCTCTGGCCGCAGACCGAGTATCTGAAGGCGCTCGTCGCACGGATCGAGTTCGAAGGTGACGATGCTGCCGCGGCGCGGCTCGAACAGCATCTGTGCCTGGTCTTCCGACACTTCGTCGACGCCAGAAGTGGGCTATGGGTCAACCAGCTCGACGATCAGGGGCGGCCGATGAGCGAGCGGGTCCCGGTCCGGGTGCTCTACCATCTGGTTCTGGCGCTGGCCGAGGTCTGCCGCGTCACCAAGGACGATATGGCCTTCTAGCGGCAATCAGCGACCAGCGGCCTCGCCCGTTGTCACCGCCTCCTCCGGAACCGCAAACACGCCGCTGTAGCGGAACAGCTCGCCGAACAGCGGATGCTTCAGCGTCATCCGCATGCTGAAGCTGCGCTCGTCGATCGGCCGTTCCTCGATATAGCCCGTGCCGAGGAGGAGCCCGACCGGCAGCGGCAGGTCGTAGCCCAAAAACCGCCAGACATAGCCCTCGTCGCGGAAGACCAGCGCGCCCTCCTCCGCCGTGACCCTGAGGCGCATGCCAACGCCGAAGCGAACGAACTCGATGACCTGGTTCGGACCGGTCTGCTGCATGCGCGAGCGGAAATGGAAGGGCTTGCGGCCGGTGAAGTGGAATACCCGGTCCCAATGCAGCGTGCCGTCTTCGGGCCGGGCGGTGTAGTGTACCTCGATCGGCACGTCGCGGCCGCGATAGGGCACCAGCGCTCCGACGATGCGGGCGAAGGGCAGCAGCAGCCTGGCGAAGGCGCTGTGCTCGACCTCGTGCATCACGCCCTTGACGCAGATGTAATCGTCGCTGAACGAGCGCAGGAAGTAATGGCGCTTGATGACCTCGCCGAGCTTCGCCCAGTCCTCGCCGAGCACCTCCTGGAAGACCGGCCGGCGCTCGCGCATGCCCTACAGCACCGAGCCCGGATTGAGCACGCCCTTGGGATCGAGCGCCGCCTTCACCGTCCGCATCAGGTCGAGCTCGACCGGATCCTTGACGCCCGGCAGGAGCGAGCGCTTGAGGCGACCGATGCCATGCTCGGCCGAGATCGAGCCCTTCAGCTCGGTGACGATGGCGTGCACCGCCTCGTTCATCGCGCTCCAGCCGGCGAGATAGGCGGCCTTGTCGGCGCCAACCGGCTGGCTGACGTTGAAATGGATGTTGCCGTCGCCAAGATGGCCGAACGGCACCGGCCGGCAACCCGGCACCATCGCCTCGACCCTGGCGGTGGCCCGCCTCAGGAATTCCGGCGTTGCCTGGAGCGGCACGGAGACGTCGTGCTTGATCGAGCCGCCCTCATGGGTCTGCACTTCCGAGAGCATCTCGCGCAGCTTCCAGAGATCGGCGCGCTGGCCGAGCGAGCCGGCGAGCACGGCATCGGTGACCAGCCCCTCTTCCAGCGCCTCGCCGAGGAAGGTTTCGACCGCCTCGCTGAGCCCGGCCTCGGCCTGAGCCGAGACCTCCATCAGCACATACCAGGGCGACGGCTCCGAGAGCGGATCGCGGGCGCCGCTGGCATGGCGGACGACGAAGTCGAGGCCGATGCGCGGCATGATCTCGAAGGTGGTGAGCGTGCCGCCGGCGCTGGCCTTGGCCTTGTTGAGCAGGGACAGCGCGGCTTCCGGATCGGGCACGGCGAGGAAGGCGGTGGCGCGCGCCGTCGGCAGCGGAAAGAGTTTGAGCACGGCGGCGGTGATGATGCCGAGCGTGCCTTCCGAACCGATGAAGAGGTTCTTGAGGTCGTAGCCGGTATTGTCCTTGCGCAATTGGCGCAGGCCGTTCCAAACGCGCCCGTCGGCGAGCACGACCTCGAGGCCGAGGCAGAGCTCGCGGGCATTGCCATAGGCGATCACAGCCGTGCCGCCGGCATTGCTGGAGAGATTGCCGCCGACCGTGCAGGAGCCTTCCGAGGCAAGGGAGAGCGGGAAGAGCCGCCCGGCCGCCTCGGCCGCCTCCTGCGCCTTCTGCAGGATGACACCCGCCTCGACGGTCATTGTGTCGCCGGCGGCGTCGACCGAGCGGATCTTGTCGAGCCGCTGCAGCGACAGGATGATCTCCCGGCCCTCGGCGACCGGGACCTGGCCACCGACCATGCCGGTATTGCCGCCTTGCGGCACGATCGTCGCACCGGTCTCGCTCGCCCACTTCATCAGGGCCGAAACTTCCGCGACGGAGCCCGGCCGGACTACGGCCTGCGCCTTGCCGTGGAAGAGACCGCGCGGTTCCTTGAGATAGGGCACCATCGCATCGGCGTCGGTGATCACATTCTTCGCGCCGACGATGCCGGCCAGAGCTTCGATAGTAGGCGCGCTCATCCTGCCTCCGGAAACCTGATCACTTGCGGCCGGCGGCCTTGCGGAAGACGCCGACGAGTTCGATGTGAGCGGAATAGCGGAACTGGTCGACCGGCGTCACACGCTCCAGCGCATAGCCGCCTGCGACCAAAAGCGCCGCGTCGCGGGCGAAGCTGCCGACATCGCAGGAGACATAGGCGACCACTGGCACCTTCGAAGCCGCGAGCCGCTTGGCTTGTGCCTCGGCGCCGGCCCGCGGCGGGTCGAGCACGACGGCGTCGAAGGCGTTGAGCTCGTGCTCCAGCAGCGGCCGGCGGAAGAGGTCGCGCTGCTCGACCGCAACCGGCTTCAGCCCTTGCGTATGGTTGGCGGCCCGGCTCAGTGCCTGGATTGCGGCCTTGTCGCTCTCGAAGGCGGAAACCTGCGCCTTCTCCGCCAGCCGGACGCTGAACGGGCCGCAGCCGGCGAAGAGATCGGCGACGCGCTTCGCCTTGGGAATGGCATCGAGCACGAGCCGCGACAGCGTCGCCTCGCCTTCGGCCGTCGCCTGCAGGAAGCCGCCGGGTCCCGGCGTCACCGCCGCCTTGCCCATCAATTGGAAGGGCGCGCGCCGCTCGACGATGACCTCGCCATGCATGGCGAGGCGCGCGAGATCGAGCCGCTCGGCCGCTTCGGTGAGCTGTCGGCGTAAGGAATCGCTGGCTGGCCCGTGGCCGCGGATGTCGACATCGAGCCCCGCTTCCGACGCAGTCAATTGGATATCGAGCGGCTTGTTCGAGGAGCGCAGGCGATTGGCGAGGAGTTGCGCCACGGCGGGTGCCCGAGCCAGTCCCGGTGCCAGTACCGGACAAGCCTCGACCTCGATCAGATCATGGCTGCGCGCCGCCATGAAGCCGACGCGCATGCCATCGTCTTCGCGGCGGGCATGGAAGGTGACGCGGCGGCGGCCGGCTCCATGGGCATCGACCATGGCAGCGACCTCGGTCTCCAGCCCCGCACGGGAGAGCGCCGTCACCACCTGCTGGCGCTTCCATTCGGCGTAGAGCCCCTCGCCCATATGCTGCGCGGCGCAGCCGCCGCAGCGGGTGAAGAGCGGGCAGATCGCAGCGATCCGCGAGGCCGAGGGCGCGAGAATCTCGACGACCTGCGCCCGATCACCGTCGCGCACGGCGCGCACTTTTTCTCCCGGCAGCGCGAAGGGCACGAAGACCTGGCCCTGCGCCGTCTCGGCGACGCCGTCGCCGCGCTGGCCGAGCCGCGCGATGATCGTGAGCGTTTCATTCATGGCGAGGGCGGACATGATTTCGATACTGATGACCTGCAGGAAGGTTTGGCCTATCAGGTGCCGACCGACAGGGAAATGGCTGGAGTTGCCAATATGACTATCCGCAACGGCGTCGTCGAAGCGATCGGCAACACCCCCCTGATCAAATTGAAGCGCGCCTCGCAGGAAACCGGCTGCGAGATCCTCGGCAAGGCCGAGTTCATGAACCCCGGCCAGTCGGTCAAGGACCGCGCCGCGCTCGCCATCATCCGCGACGCCGAAAAGAGCGGCGCGCTCCGGCCCGGCGGCGTCATCGTCGAGGGCACGGCCGGCAATACCGGCATCGGCCTCGCGCTCGTCGGCAATGCGCTGGGCTATCGCTCGGTGATCGTCATTCCGGAGACGCAGAGCCAGGAAAAGAAGGACATGCTGCGGCTCGCCGGCGCGACCCTGGTCGAGGTCCCGGCCGTCGGCTACATCAACCCGAACAACTATGTGAAGGTCTCCGGTCGCCTCGCCGAGGAGCTGGCGAAGACAGAAGCCAACGGCGCGATCTGGGCGAACCAGTTCGACAATGTCGCCAACCGCCAGGGTCATATCGAGACGACCGGCCCTGAGATCTGGCAGCAGACCGGCGGCAAGGTCGACGGCTTCGTCAGCGCCGTCGGCACCGGCGGCACGCTCGCCGGCGTCGCGATAGCGCTGAAAGGCTTCAACCCGAAGATAAGGATCGCCCTCGCCGACCCGATGGGTGCGGCGCTCTACGCCTATTACACCACCGGCGAGCTCAAGGCCGAGGGCTCCTCGATCACCGAGGGCATCGGCCAGGGCCGGATCACCAAGAACATCGAGGGCTTAGCCGTCGACGTCGCCTTCCAGATCCCCGACGAGGAGGCGATCCCGCTCTGCTTCCAGCTGCTGGAGGAAGAGGGCCTCTGCCTCGGCGGCTCGTCCGGCATCAACGTTGCCGGCGCGATCCGGCTGGCGAAGGAGATGGGCCCGGGCCACACTATCGTGACCATCCTCTGCGACTACGGCACGCGCTACCAGTCGAAGCTGTTCAACCCCGAATTCCTGCGCTCGAAGAACCTGCCGGTGCCCGGCTGGCTCGAACGCGATGGCGGGCTGAAGGACGTGCTGGCCAAGGTGATGGCCTAAACGCCGTGCTGCTCGACCGGCGCACGCTTGAGGGCATCGCCGAGGGCAACATCACGCAGGTGCTGCGGCGCTGGCGCCGGCCGAGCGTCAAGAGCGGCGGCACGCTGCTCACGGCGATCGGTCAGCTCGCCATCGACGCGGTCGACGCCATATCCGAGGTTGAGATCGATGGCGCCGTAGCGAAGGCCGCCGGGTTCAGCTCACGCGAAGACGCGCTCGCGGCGCTGGCCGCCCGTGACGGCCAGCTCTATCGCATCCGCCTTCGTCTCGCCGGCCCCGATCCGCGCGAAGCTTTGCGTGAAACGGTTGGGCTGATTGATGCCGAAACGCGGGAGCTCATCGAGCGCCTCGACCGGCTCGACGCTCGTCAGCCCTGGACACGTGCCACGCTTGAGCTGATCGCGGCGCATCCCGGCCAACGTGCTGCCGAGCTCGCTGCGCGGCTCGGACGCGAGATGATCCCGTTCAAGCAGGATGTGCGCAAGCTCAAGGCCCTCGGCCTGACCGAGAGCCTCGAAGTCGGCTACCGGCTGTCGCCGCGCGGCAAGGCGTTGCTGGCGAGGCTTCCGCCCCACTGACGAGCCTGATTCCGCCTCAGGCCGTTTGAGCCCCGGCGTCGATCGCCTCGATGTCACCGGCGCGGTCGTATTGCGCCTGATCGAGCATGCCCTGGCGCTTGGCGACGATGGTCGGCACCAGCGCCTGGCCGGCGACGTTCACCGCGGTACGGCCCATGTCGAGGATCGGGTCGATCGCCAGCAGCAGGCCGACGCCGGCGAGCGGCAGGCCGAGCGTCGATAAGGTCAGCGTCAGCATCACGGTCGCGCCGGTGAGGCCGGCAGTCGCGGCCGAGCCGATCACCGAGACGAAGGCGATCAGCACATATTCCTGGATGCCGAGCGGCACGCCGTAGAACTGCGCCACGAAGATCGCCGAGATCGCCGGATAGATCGCGGCGCAGCCATCCATCTTGGTGGTCGCGCCGAGCGGTACGGCGAAGGCGGCGTATTCCCGGGGCACGCCGAGGCTCTTCTCGGTCACGGCCTCGGTCACCGGCAAGGTGCCGACCGAGGAGCGCGAGACGAAGGCGAGCTGGATCGCCGGCCAGGCGCCCGCGAAGAAGCGCAGCGGCGACAAGCCGTGCAGGATGAGCAGCGCCGGGTAGACGATCAGCAGCACGATGGCGAGGCCGAGATAGATCGCGAAGGCGTACCAGGAGAGCTGCTGCAGGGTCTGCCAGCCATATTGCGCCACCGCATTGCCGAGCAGGCCGATGGTGCCGATCGGCGTCAGCCGGATCACCCACCACAGGATCTTGCGGACGATCGCCAGCAGCGACTCGTTGAAGGCGAGGAAGCTGTTGGCACGCTCGCCGACCTTCAGCGCCGCGACGCCGATGACGATCGAGATGACCAGCAGCTGCAGAACGTTGAAGCCGAGCCGGGTGGTCGCCGCCCCACCATCGATCCGGGTCGAGGCCTGCAGGCCGAGCATGTTGGCGGGAACCAGGCCCTTGAGGAAGTCGAGCCAGGAACCGACAGAGCCAGGTGCCTTGGCGCTGGCGGCGATCGCGCCCGAATTGATGCCGGGCTGGATGATCAGGCCGAGCGCGATGCCGATCAGCACGGCGATGAAGGCGGTCAGCGCGAACCAGAGCAGCGTCTGCCAGACCAAAGCGGCGGCGTTGGAGAGCTGCCGGAGATTGCTGATCGAGGCGACGATCGCCGTGAAGATCAAAGGCGGCACCAAAGCCTGCAACAGTTGCACGAAGATCGAGCCGGTCGTCGCCAAGGTGGTCGTCAGTGCGTTCGGCTGCCCGGCCGCATCGGGGCCGATATTGCGCGCGATCCAGCCGAGCACGAGCCCGATCACCATGGCCGCCAGGACCTGGAAGCCGAAGTTCGCATAGAATGGCTTGGCGCCGGCGGTCGCCGCACCGGCTCGGGACGTCATTGTGGTCATGGCAGGAGCTCGTCGATCGCCGCAGCGCGGCTGAAGATATCTGCCCGTTTTATAGGCGCTGCCGCAGCTTCCGGGAAGCTGAAGACTGCCATTTTGAGCCAGCGCAGCAGCGGAAACATTCTACACTGCAACGCATGGCAGGAATTTTCTTCTCTCTGGCAGATCAGCCGCGTACAGGCGCCCCAAGTCAGCGCAGCGGCCAGACCCAGAGGATCAGCGGCACGGCGAGCAGGATCACCAGGGCCGAAAGCGGCGCCCCGAGCCTGGCGTAGTCGCCGAAGCGATAGCCGCCCGGCCCCATCACCAGCGTGTTGCACTGGTGGCCGATCGGGGTGAGGAAGTCGCAGGCCGCGCCGATCGCCACCGCCATCAGGAAGGCGTCGGGATTGTAGCCGAGCGTCTTGGCGAAGCCGGCGCCGATCGGCGCCATCACCAGCACCGTCGCGGCATTGTTGAGGAAGGGCGTCACCGCCATGGCGGCGACCAGCATCAGCCCGACAGCTCCCCAGCCCGGCAGGCCGGCACCGAGCTGCGCCAGCAAACCGGCGAAAACATCGGTCGCGCCTGTGACACGCAGGCTGTCGCTGACCGGGATCAGCGCCGCCAGCATGATCAGGATCGGGGCCTCGACCGAATCATAGGCATCGCGCAGCGTCAGCGCACGCGTCACCAGCAGGAGCACCGCGGCGGCGAAGAAGGCGATCGCCACCGGCAGCAGGCCGAGCGCGACGACGGTGACCGTCGCGGCGACAATCGTGCCGGTGACGAGGCGGCGGCGCGTGCTGCCGAGCTGAAGGCTGCGCGCCGCCAGCGGAAGCAGCCCGAGCTCGCGCAGACGCTCGGGCAGCAGGTCCTCATCGCCCTGCAGCAGGACGACGTCGCCGGCACGCAGGCGGATATCGCGCAGGCGCTCGGTGAAGCGCTCACCGGCGCGGCTGATGCCGAGCAGGTTGATGTGGAAGCGGGCGTGCAGGTCGATCTCGGCGGCGCTGATGCCTTCGAGCAGCGAACCCTGCGTGACGATCGCCTCGCCGGTGCGGGCCGGATCGAGCGAGCCTTCCTTCTGCGTCGAGCGGTGCTGGCCGGTCAGCTCGAGCTCGCCCGCGGCGACAACGCGCTCCAGTGCCTTGGGCTCGCCGCGCAGGAGCAGGATGTCGCCGGCGCGCAGGCTGGCATCGGGCAGCGGGGCACGGCGGCGCTCGCCATCGCGCAGGACCGCGACGACCTCGACCTCGCCGTCGCCCGGCCTCCTGAGATCGGCGATCGTCTTGCCGGTGAGCGGCCCCTTCTCGGGAAGGCGCGCCTCGGTGACATAGTCCTTGATGTCGACAGCCTGGTCGAGCGAGCGCGAGCCCTGACGATCCTTCGGCAGCAAACGGTAGGCGACGCTCAGGAAGGCACAGCCGGCGAGCGCGATGCCGATGCCCACCGGCGTGAAGTCGAACATGGCGAAGGGCTCGCCGCCGAGTTCCTGCCTGACACGCGCGACGATGACGTTCGGCGAGGTGCCGACCAGCGTGACGATCCCGCCGAGCAGCGAGGCGAAGGCCATCGGCATCAGGAAGACCGAGGGCGACTTCCCGTCCTTGCGGGCGAGCTGATAGGCGATCGGCAGCATCATCGCGAGCGCACCGATGTTCTTGATGATCGCCGACATGCCGGCGACGACGAAAACGAGGACTGCGACCTGCGCCTGCGTCGAGCGCAGCGCCGGCGCGATCCGCGCCAGCGCCGTCTCGACCAGGCCCGAGCGCGCCACCGCTGCGCTGACGATCAGGGCGCTCGCGACGATGATGACGATGTCGTCGGAAAAGCCCTTGAAGGCCTCCTTGACCGGGACGACGCCGAGCGCGACACCCGCGAGCAGGGCCAGAAGCGCGACGACGTCATAGCGCAGCTTGCCCCAGACGAAGGCCACCATCATCGCGGCGACCAGGGAGCAGGACAGAATCTGCGGCAGGGTCATCATGCGCCTTTACGCAAGGCGCGAGGCGCCGGCCAGGTCAGAGCCACTTCTTCCAGCGGAAGAAAAGGTAGGGCAGGATCGCCGCGACCACCATGATCACCAGCGACATCGGATAGCCGAGTTCCCACTTCAACTCGGGCATCTTCTCAAAGTTCATGCCGTAGATCGAGGCGACGAGCGTCGGCGGCATGAAGACCACGGCAACGACCGAGAACAGCTTGATGATCTTGTTCTGCTCGATGCTGACCAGGCCGAGCGTCGCGTTCAGCATGAACTGCAGCTTGTTCGACAGGAAGGTGGCGTGCTCCTCGATCGCCTGGACGTCGCGGATCGCCGCACGCCATTCCGGGGTGAAGCCGCTCGCCGCCTTCTTGGTGCGCTTGAAGTTGGCCGAGAGGTAGAGCAGCACGCGCTCGACCGAGACCATGCTCTCGCGCACATTCGAGATGATGTGCTCGTACTGGCCGATCTTTCGCACCACCGCCTGATATACGCGGCCTTGCTCTACGCTGGCGCTGTTGCCGTCGAATATCTGGCGCGAGCGCAGGTCGATGCGGTCGCCGACGCCGCGCAGCACCTCAGCGGCCCGATCGACGATCGCCTCGATCAGCCCCTCGATCACGCCGGCCGGCTCGAGCTCGCAGCCGCCGGGCTTGGTGACGCGGTTGAGGAAGATGTTGAAAGCACCCGGCTCGTCATAGCGAACCGTCACCAGCGCCTTTTCGGTCAGGATGAAGGTGACGTCGGCGAGACGCGGAACATTGGTCTCGGACTGGCAGATGACGCGCAGCGTCATGTAATGCGCGCCATCCTCGGCATAGATCGTCTCGGAGGGTTCGAGATCGTGCATCTCCTCCTTGGTCGGGATCGAGATGCCGAGATGCTGCTCGACCTTGGCGTCCTCGGCCGGCGTCGGATTGAGCAGGTCGATCCAGATCGAGCCGGGTGGAATCTCCTCCTCGACGGCCAGGGTGCGGTGCGCGAGCTTGTCGCCGTGCGTCTGGCAGATACCGTGGATCAGGAGCATGGCCGGCATCCGGAATCAGGCGCCGCGCGGCGCGATTTGCACTGCACCAACTCCAAACGTCCTGCAGTGTCAAACCGATGACGCCTCCACTGGATGGTTGCCATCCGGCGCGGTATTCGCGCGCACTCAAGAACACTCCCCAGGCGAGGCGGCGTGGTTAGCATAAAATAAATCGTCGGATGAGACACTTAACGGATCAGTCTTCCATCCGAGTTTGCCATGCTCAACGCCGCGAAAAACCTCAGCATCAAGACCATGCTCCTGACCGTCCTCGGTCTTGCCAGCGCGGCGATCGTAACACTCTCGACGCAATCCCTCTGGCAAGCTTGGACGCGCTACAACACGGCAGTCGAGGTTTCGGTTCTCGCCGATCTGAACAAGGCCTATTTCGCTGCGCTTCAGAACCTTCGGTACGAACGCGGCAACGGCGCGAGCGCGATGACGATGCCGACCGACAAGAACGGCGGGATGATCGAGGACGTGCTGACGCGGCGGAAACGGCTGGACGATGCGATCGCCACCGCGCAGGCGATCGTTCGGAAGAACGGCTACAGCACCGCAACGACCGTCTCGAACGAGATCGACAGCCATGTCGCGGCGCTCAAACCCTTGCGGGCGAAGGTCGACGGCAACTGGAAGCTTCCACTGGAGTCGCGTGAGAAGGAACTGGTCGGGACCAGCATGGCCCAGACCGCCAAGTTCCTGACCGCGCTCGAGAACGCCTCCGCGACGCTCGAAGAGCGCATCTTGGCTCTCGACGCCAACTTCGCCAGCCTCACCTCGATCCGCTCGATGGCCTGGGCAGCGCGCTCGCTCAGCGGATCGTCGACGATCGTCCTCAACAACGCCGTCGCCCAGGACCGGCCGCTCGACGCCAAGGAGAGCAATGCCGTCATCGTCAGCGATGCACGCATGGAGTTCGCCTGGGGCGTGGTGAAGCAGTTCATCGGCCAGGCGAGCACGCCGCAGGCACTGAAGGATGCGCTGGCGACCGCCGAGAACACCTATTTCGGCGGCAGCTTCAAAGCGACGCGGGCCGATCTGGTCGCCAATGCGACCGGCGGACGCAAGCCTTCGATCAATCCCGACCAGTGGCGCGACCAGATCGTCGCCGCCTCCGAGACCGTCGGCGCCGTGGCGAGTCGCGCCATCGATGTCGTCTCGGATGCCGCCGACGCAAAGGCAGCCGCCGCGATGCGCTCGCTCGTCATGTACAGCCTCGCCCTGCTGGCGGCGCTGGTGCTGGCGCTGGTCGGGCTCTGGCTGGTGCAGAGCCGCGTGACCCGCCCGATCACCGCGCTGACCGCCTCGATGAAGCAGCTGGCGCAAGGCGACTTCACCGCCGAGGTCATGGACAATCGCCGCAATGACGAGATCGGCGGTATGGCCGCCGCCGTCCGGGTGTTCAAGGAAAACGGGCTGCGCGTCCGGGCTCTGGAGACGCAGGAGCGCGCCGCTGCGGCCGAGCGGGCGGCGCGGACGGAATCGATGATCGCCGTGGTCAACGATGTCGGGACGGTCGTCGCCGCCGCCGCGGCCGGCGACTTCAGCGCACGGCTGCAATTGGAGAACGCCGACGCGCAGATGCAGCAGCTCGTCAACGGCATCAACCAGATCAACGCCGTGGTCGACGGCGCGACGACGGAGTTCGCCGACATCCTGGCATCAGTCTCGCAGGGCGATCTCACCCGCCGGATCGCGACCGACTATCAGGGCCGCTTCGCCGAGCTGAAGCACTCGGTCAACGAGACGGTCGAGCGGCTTTCGGACACGATCGGCGGCATCCAGGCGACGACATCGCAGGTCTCCGCCTCGGCCCGCGAGATCAAGGCCGGCGCCGACGACCTCGCCAAGCGGACCGAGGAACAGGCGGCCTCGCTCGAGGAAACCGCGGCCACGACCGAGGAGCTCGCCGCCTCCGTCAAGGCGAGCGCCGGCTCCTCGAAGGTCGCGGCCTCGGCCTCCGACGAGGCCACGAACGTGGCGCAGCAGGGTGGCACGATCGTGCAGAACGCCGTCGAGGCGATGGAGCGGATCGAGGCGGCCTCGCGCAAGATCACCGACATCACCTCGGTGATCGACGGCATCGCTTTCCAGACCAATCTGCTGGCGCTGAACGCCGCCGTCGAAGCCGCCCGCGCTGGCGATGCCGGAAAGGGCTTCGCTGTGGTCGCCTCGGAGGTTCGTACGCTGGCGCAGCGCTCCGCCGAGGCCTCCAAGGACATCACGACGTTGATCCAGTCCTCGACCATCGAGATCGAGGAGGGCGTCAAGCTGGTCCGCTCGGCCGGGACGGTTCTCGACAAGATCGTCTCGGCCTCCCGGCAGGTCGCTGCGACCGTGGTCGAGATTTCGGCAGCGGCGGGCGAACAGGCCAACGGCATCGACGAGATGAGCCAGACTGTCGCTCATATGGACGAGATGACCCAGCAGAACGCGGCACTCGCCGAGGAAAGCGCCGCTTCCGCAGCCTCACTCGCCGATCAGATCCACAGCCTGGATCAACTCGTCGCGGCCTTCCGCATCTCCGCCAGCGATGTGCGCTCGACCAGCGAGCCGGAGCGCCTGCGCAATCTCGCCGCAGCCGCGATGTCGGAAACGCGCTCTGCTCCGCGCGCGCCGGCACGGAAGGCGCTTGCGCCCCATGCCGCTCCGATGCCCGCCCGCAAGGTCGCGGGCGGTGGAGCGCGCGACAACCACAGCTGGGAGGAGTTCTGAGCCCGCGCGGGCTCAGACGCCGCCCTTCACGCCCTGCGGCGGCTTGATCTCCTCGGGCACGAAGAAGTCCGGCATCAGCGGCACCGACGGATCGACCCGGTAGGGCGTGAAGTCGGTGACGCCCTCGCCCGCCATGAAGTTGTCGTCGATCAGGAACTGGCCCGAGAAGCTGCGCGACGGCTTGTTGAAGACCATATACGCGGCGTCGGCCAGCATCTCCGGGGTACGGCTCGCCTGCACCATCTTGTCGCCGCCGAGCAGGTTCTTCACCGCCGCGGTCGCGACCGTGGTGCGCGGCCAGAGCGCGTTGACGGCGATGCCCTTCGGCGCGAGTTCGCCGGCAAGGCCGAGCACGCACATGCTCATGCCGTATTTCGCCATGGTGTAGGCGAGGTGTGGCGCGAACCAGCGCATCTTCATGTCGAGCGGCGGCGACAGCATCAGGATGTGCGGGTTCTCAGCCTTCTCCAGGTGGGGAATGGCATATTTCGAGACCATGAAGGTGCCACGCGTGTTGATCTGGTGCATCAGATCGTAGCGCTTCATGTCGGTCATCTGGGTGTTGCTCAGCGAGATCGCGCTGGCATTATTCACGACGATGTCGATTCCGCCGAAGGTCTGCGCCGTCTTGGCGATCGCCTCGGCGACGCTGGCCTCGTCGCGGACGTCGACCATCAGCGGCAGGCACTTGCCGCCGGCCGCCTCGATCTCCGCGGCGGCGGTGTAGATCGTGCCCTCGAGCTTGGGATGCGGCTCGGCCGTCTTGGCGGCGATCGTGACATTGGCGCCGTCGCGCGCTGCCTTGATCGCGATGGCGAGGCCGATGCCGCGCGATCCGCCGGTGATGAAGAGCGTCTTGCCCTTGAGCGACATGCTGGTCTCCTCCCTCATGAATTCTGCAAGCTGAAGCGGCCCGGCTGCGTGCCGTCCGCATCGGTGAAACCGTAGGCGCGCGCTAGGTCGGCGACGTGCAGCACCTGGCCGGCATAGCGGGCGACATCCGGATCGGCCGCCAATGCAGCAACCGCGTGCCCGGCATAGAGCGGTGTCTCGGTGGTCTCAGCTGCCATGCCGGCATCGCGCACGCGCTCGGTCAGGACATGGCCGGGCGACAGGCCCAGCGCCGTGACGCCGTAGGGCTTGAGCTCCTGCGCCATCGCCAGCGTCAATCGGTTCATCGCCGCCTTGGCGAGATCGTAGAAGACATCGCCGAGATAGCCGCTGGCGGTGTCGAAGCTCACGGTGACGATCAGGCCCTGGCGCATCTGCACCATCGCTGGTGCTACAGCTCGGGCCAGCAGCAACTGCGCATAAACCCCGCTCTCGAAGCTCTGGCCGAGGCGCGCGACGGGTCGGCGCCAGAACGGTGCGCCAAAGGCCGATCCGTCCGGATAGCGCTCTCCATCATAGCCCTCATTACCACCCCAGACCGCGTCGACGACGCAATCGAGGCGGCCGAAACGGCGCAAAGACCAGGCGACGAGCTGATCGACCTCGCGCTCGTTTGTATGATCGCAGCGATAGGGCTCGCCGCGGCCACCGGCCGCCTCGACCTCGCGGGCGGTGTCCTCGAAAGTCTCCGAGCGCTGGTCGGTACGCGGCCCGGCCTCGCTGGAGCGGCCGGTGACTATCACCGTCGCGCCCACCTGGCCGAGCGCCCCGGCAATGCCGCGGCCAAGACCACGCGAGGCGCCGGCGACGAGGCAGACCTTGCCGGCGAGCGGCGGCCCGCCGCTCACGCCGCGAAGACCGCAGCCGAATCCTCGACGGCCCCGGCGCCCTCGGTCACCGCGAGTTCCAGCGCGGTGGCTTCGCCGACATGATGCTCGGCATAGAAGCGGGCCGTCGCCAGAGCCGCGGCGCCCTGGTCCTCGCCCTGCATGGCCAGTGCCTTCTTGGCGAGGCCCGTGCCGCCTTGGGCGAGCGCGAACAGCTTGAGATAAGGCGTCGCACCGGCAAGCGCGCTCGCCTGGTCGATGCCCATCTTCGCCAGCATCCACTCGGTCGCGCGTTCGAGCGAGTCGACGGCAGCGCCGAGCCGCGCCGCGCTATGGCCGAAGCCGGGCGTATTGGCCTCGCGCACCTGCGCTACCACGCCACGCATCTCGCCGATCAGCGCCTTGACCGCGTCGCCATTGGAGAGCGGCAGCTTGCGCAGCACGAGGTCGATCGCCTGGATGCCGTTGGTGCCCTCGTAGATCGTCGCGATCCGGGCATCGCGCAGATGCTGGGCGGCGCCTGTCTCCTCGACATAGCCCATGCCGCCATGGACCTGGACGCCGGTCGAGGCGACCTCGACACCGATATCGGTGGCGTAGGCCTTGGCAATGGGGGTGATGATCGCGGCGCGCTCGGCCGCAGCCTTGCGCTTGCCCTCGTCGGGCTCGCGATGCGAGCGGTCGAGCAAGGCGGCAAGCAGCAGCGAGAGCGTGCGCGCGGCCTGCGTCTTGGCGCGCATCTCCATCAGCATGCGGCGGATGTCGGGATGGACGATGATCGGGCTCATCGGGGCGCCCTTCGGCGCATCGAGCGCCGCGCCCTGCTTGCGCTCCTGCGCGAAGGAAAGCGCCTGCTGATAGGCACGTTCGGCGATGGCGACGCCCTGCACCGCGACATTGAGGCGGGCATTGTTCATCATCGTGAACATGCAGGCGAGGCCGCGATTCTCCTCGCCGATCAGCCAGCCGATCGCGCCGCCCTCGTCGCCATAGCTCATCGCGCAGGTCGGCGAGGCGTGGATACCGAGCTTGTGCTCGACGCCGGTGCAGCGGACATCGTTGCGCGCGCCGAGCGAGCCGTCGGCATTGACCATGTATTTCGGCACCAGGAAGAGCGAGATGCCGCGCGTGCCGGGAGGAGCATCGGGCAGGCGGGCAAGGACGAGATGGACGATGTTGTCCGTCATCTCGTGATCGCCATAGGTGATGAAGATCTTCTGGCCACTGACGCGGTAGGTACCGTCGCCGGCGCGCTCGGCCTTGGACCGCAGTGCGTTGAGATCTGAGCCCGCCTGCGGCTCGGTCAGGTTCATCGTGCCCATCCACTCGCCGGAGACGAGCTTGGCGAGATAGGTCTCCTTGAGATAGTCGGAGCCGTGGGCGTGCAGCGCCTCGATCGCGCCGACCGTCAGCAGCGGGCCGAGCGCGAAGGCAAAGGCGGCCGAATTCCACATTTCTGTGCAGGCCGATTGCACCAGCACCGGCAGAGCCTGACCACCATAGGCTTCCGGCCCCGGCAGCGCGTTCCAGCCGCCTTTAGCCCAGGCGTGATACGCTTCCTTCCAGCCGGGCGGGGTCATGACGACGCCGTCCCTGAGCTTGGAGCCGTGGCGGTCGCCGATGATATTGAGCGGAGCGAGGACATCGCCGGCGAACTTCGCGGCTTCCTCGAGCACCGCCTCGGTGACGCCGTCGGCGAGTTCCGGTGCGAGCCCTTCGCTGATCAGGGCGTCGAGCCCGGCGACATGGCGCATCGTCGCCAGGATATCTTCGACCGGAGCACGGTACGACATCGCTTACCTCCCTCGGCGCCCGCGCATCCCGTCGGGCATTCTGCTCGTTGCGTTTGACGGCGATGTTAGCGACGAACTATGCCCGCCGCCACGCGTCAGCCGGCGCGGGTTCACGCATGCCGCGTCGGCATTGTTATAGTTTACATATGAACTTTCAAGAGCGACCGTGATAGCACCTCGCCAGACGCAGCACCTGTCCGCCGACGAGGCCGGCATCGCCGCCGCCGCGGAACTGCTGCGCGCCGGCAAGCTGGTCGCGCTGCCGACCGAGACGGTCTACGGCCTCGCCGCCGATGCGAGCGACGACCGGGCGGTCGCATCGATCTACGCCGCCAAGGAACGCCCGAGCTTCAATCCTTTGATCTCACATCTGCCGGATGTGGATGCCGCAAGGCGCCAGGGCCTCTTCGACGCCCCAGCGCTGGCGCTGGCGAAGGCCTTCTGGCCGGGCCCGCTGACGCTGGTCGTGCCGGCATCCGATGGATGCACGGTCTGCAGCCTCGCCCGCGCCGGGCTCGACAGCGTCGCGCTCCGGGTGCCGTCGCATCCGGTGGCGCACGCCGTGCTGCATGCGGCCGGCCGACCGATTGCGGCGCCCTCGGCCAATCGCTCCGGGCGCGTCAGCCCGACGCAAGCAGAGCATGTGCTCGCCGATCTCGACGGCCGCATCGACGCCGTGCTCGATGCCGGGCCGACGGCGGTCGGGGTCGAATCCAGCATCGTCGCCTGCCTCGGCGGCGCGCCACGCCTGCTGCGGCCGGGCGGCGTGCCGCGTGCGGCGCTGGAAGCGGCGATCGGGCAAGCCCTCGTCATCGTCGAGGAAGGCGGCTCGGCTCCGCTCGCCCCCGGCCTGCTCGCCTCGCATTATGCGCCGCGGGCCGCCGTCAGGCTCGATGCGGAAAGGCCACTCCCCGGGGAGGCCTGGCTCGGCTTCGGGCGTGAGCCGAACAGCAGCCTGCCCGCGCTTGCCTTCAATCTGAGCCCGGCAGGCGACCTGACCGAGGCGGCCGCCAACCTCTTTGCCGCCCTTCGCCGGCTGGACGATCGCGGCCCGAAGACGATCGCGGTTGCGCCAATCCCGATGCAGGGCCTCGGCGAAGCGATCAACGACCGCCTGCGCCGTGCCGCCGCCCCGCGCTGAGAGCCCGGCAGGGACCGCTTGCCCCCGCTTGCATTTCCGCAAGATCCGGCAATGCTGCGCGCGGAATTGCCGGAGAGTGCCCGTTGTCGACGTCCAAGCTCGCCTGGGATGATTTCCGCCTGATCAAGGCGATCGCGGATGCCGGTGGCCTGACAGGGGCGGCCGCCGCGCTCGGCGTCAATCATTCGACCGTGTTCCGCCGGCTCGGGCAGATCGAGGAGCAGGTCGGCCACGCTCTCTTCGAGCGACGCAAGACCGGCTATGTCGCGACCTCGGCCGGCGAGGAGATGACGACGCTCGCCTCGCGCATCGACGACGACGTCACCGCCTTCGGACGCCGGCTGGCCGGCCGCGACCTCGCGCCGTCGGGCGAGCTCCGGGTCACCACCACGGACACGCTCTATCTGCACGTGCTGCTGCCGATCTTCGCGGTGTTCCGGGCAGCGCATCCGCTGATCCGGCTCGACGTCGTCATGGCCAGCCAGACGCTCAACCTGTCGCGCCGGGACGCCGACGTCGCCATCCGCGCCAGCGACTCGCCGGGCGAGACCCTGGTCGGCCGGCGTCTCGGCAACCTCAACTGGGCCGTCTATGCGCGCGCCGATGCACCGGCAACGGACACCGAGATCGCAGATCCCAAGCTGTTCTTCCGGCGCGACTGGGTCGCGCTCGGCGATCCCCTCGGTTACGTCAAGGCCGCCCGTTATGTCCGCGACCATGTCCCGGCCGACCGGATCGCGCTGCGCTCCTCGGCCGTGCTCGGCCTCACCGAAGCCGTCGAGCAGGGAATGGGCATTGGGCCCCTGCCCTGCTTCATCGCCGACCAGCGGCCGGGGCTGGTGCGGTTGCTGCCGCCAGACCCGGACTTCTCGACCGGCCTGTGGATCCTGACGCACCCCGACATCAGGCACGCACCGCGCGTGCGCGCCTTCATGGATTTCGTCGGTGGCGAGCTGGCGAAGCGGAAGGCGTTGCTCGAAGGAATGGGTTGAAGTGTGGCGACGCTCCCGATTCCATAGCAGCAAATCACGCACCTTCCTGGGCAACAGGATGTTCAGGAATGCTCCACAGCCTAGCGTTGCATATGGCAGTTGAGCAATAACGAGTTAGCAAGCTATCCTTCCCGGCAAATGACGCCCGGGGGGATAGCGAGTGACCACGATTGAGGATTTCCGCACGAATCTTGTCTCTTACGCGGAGCGCGTGCAACGCGTTCGCGAGCACATAAAGAATGAAGAAGCCACCAAAGTTGCTCTGATACTGCCGTTTATCGCACTGCTGGGCTATGACGACAGAGACCCTACGGAAGTTTCAGCGGAGCACGCCGCTGATTTCTCAGACAAATATAAAAATAGAGTCGACTACGCTATATTGAAAGAGATGAACCCCATTATCGCTATAGAATGCAAATCCATCGGAAATGGAAAAAAAGATGACAGAGGTCAGTTAAAGAGTTATTTCAACGCATCAAAAAGTGTTAAGCTCGGAATATTGACCGACGGGATTATGTATGAATTTTTTGTAGATTCTGAAGAGCCAAACATGATGGATGATGGCCCTTTTCTAGTTATAGACTTTGAGAAAATATCAAAAGCACAAGTCTCAGACACGGCCATCGAAGGACTTTATGCTTTAACAAAGGCAAAATTTGATCCAGACACAATTGCAGAGAACGCGCGACGGAGCCTAACGCATCGTGCATTCTTCGATTATTTGTCAAAACAATTCGCAGAGCCCTCTATCGACTTTACTCGCTTCCTACTGAAAGAAAATGATATAAAGCATATAAGATCTCACGCAATTGAAGGTTACCGATCCATCACAAAGGCTGCCTTCAACGATGTTTTTACATCAAACGTTCTCAAAAAGCTCGATATATCCCCCTCACTCCCCAAACAACCAGCCCGGATAGAGAATACACCTGCCCAGGCTCCGATTGAATTACCAATACCGTCCCCTACTACGGGGATTGTGACGTCCGACGCAGAGATTGCTGCGTTTGAAAGCATCAGACGACACCTTGCCTTTCTTTCTGCGGGAAATGCGCTGACATTCGATGCAATATCGGATGTCAAATTTCGAGACTATCAAGGAAAGATGGTCGTTTTTTACCGACAGGAGCGAAAAGGCCGACTGATCGACATTATCGAAGCCCGAGACGGGGCAATAAAATTCGTAATTGTCGATGGAGCCGACCCCACACCTGTCTCCGACCTAGCCCCATCCGGCGAACGGCTGCGCACGCTTTTTGAGAAGCGCATCGGTGAGTTTGGCTAACCTATTTCTACAACCGCCCGGCCGCCGACCTTGCCATCGAGCAGCGCGCGGCCGGGCTCGGCGATATCATCGAGCAGTATTGTCGTCGTCATCGCCGCGAACCTCTCGCGGTTGAGATCACGGGCGAAACCCAGTCCGGCCGCCGGCCGCAAGCGGCAAGCCCGTGCGCCTTTGGTCAGGCCGGCTGCGGCACGGCGCGCGCCACCGGTTTCTCGACGATCGGCAGGTTGATCAGCGCCGAAGCGACACCGAGGGCGACCGAAAGCCACCAGACGACCGTATAGGAGCCGAACTGCTCATAGAGGATGCCGCCGAGCAAGACGCCGAGGAAGCCGCCGACCTGGTGGGAGAAGAAGGCGAAGCCATAGAGCATCGCCATGTATTTGGTGCCGAACATCAGCATGACCAGCGCCGAGGTCGGCGGCACGGTCGAGAGCCAGAACACGCCGATGACGATGCCGAAGGCGATCGCGGTCATCGGGCTCGGCGGCAGCAGGATGAAGGCGGCGATGGCGACGGCGCGGCCGAGATAGATCCAGGCGAGCAGATGGCGCTTTGGCATGCGCGCCGTCAGCCAGCCCGAGCCGAGCGAGCCGACCGCATTGGCGAGGCCGATCGCGGCCAGCGTCCAGCCGCCGACCCAGGCCGGCATGCCAGTGTCCTTGAGATAGGCCGGCATGTGCACGGTGATGAAGGCGAGCTGGAAGCCGCAGGTGAAGAACCCCAGCACGAGCAGGACATAGGAGCGGTGCTTGAAGGCTTCGGCCAGCGCCTGCGCGATGCTCTGGCCCGGCACGGCAACCGCGCCGGGCGCAGCTGCAGGCTGCTTTGAACCCCGCATCGCCAGCATCACCGAGAGCGGCAGCACGGGCAGCAGCGTAAAGGCGAAGACGATCAGCGCCTGTTGCCAGCCCAGCGTCTCGATCAGGATGTTGCCGATCGGCGGAAAGAGGAACTGGCCGAAGGAGCCGGCCGCCGTGCCGGCGCCGAAGGCGAGCGGGCGCCATTGCTCCGGCAGCAGCTTGCCGAAGGCGGCGAGGATCAGGTTGAAGGAGCAGGCCGAGAGGCCGAAGCCGATCAGCACGCCCGCGCCGAGATGGAGCTGCAGCGGTGTTCCGGCATAGGCCATCGTTACCAGGCCGGCAGCGTAGAGCAGCGCGCCGACGCAGAGCACCCGCACCATGCCG
Source organism: Alloboseaceae bacterium BT-24-1 (assembly GCA_025846845.1). Classification (GTDB taxonomy): domain Bacteria; phylum Pseudomonadota; class Alphaproteobacteria; order Rhizobiales; family Beijerinckiaceae; genus Allobosea. The sequence goes on along the minus strand of JAOYTL010000016.1, from coordinate 127,182 downwards.
AAGCGGTCGGCGATCGCACCGGCGAAGGGAGCGCCGAGGCCCCAGAGCAGGTTCTGGATGGCGAGCGCCAGGCTGAACGTGTCACGGCCCCAGCCGAACTCGGATGTCATCGGAATCTGGAACAGGCCGGCGCTGGCGCGCGGGCCGAAGCTGATCAGCGCGATCAGGCAGCCGGCGGCAACAATGATCTCCGGCGCGTAGCCGCGCTTGGCGGTGGCGGACATGACGGGCTCCGGAGCGGGAATCGTGTGTCTGCACGATATGCCCCGCGACCAGGACATGCCAACGCGATTTCGTTACGTTGCGCATCACAGGATCGCATGGAGTCTGGATCGTGCGTCACGTCTCGGCAAAGCGTCAGCTGCGCGAAATCTGCAAGCATGCTCCCGCCATAGGCTGACCCCATCCATGCGCCATAAGAGGTCAGCCAGACTGATCCTAGGGAGCAAAACCATGCCGGCATCGAGCAATGACCGCCGCATCGACTATGTCGAGTTCGTCGTCGCCGACATCCCGCGTGCCCGCAGCTTTTACGAGAAAGCCTTCGGCTGGACGATGACCGACTACGGTCCGGAGTACTGCGCCTTCGCCGATGGCCGGCTGGAGGGCGGCTTCACCACGATCGGGACGGTGAGCTCCGGCGGGCCATTGGTCATTCTCTATGCCGACGATCTCGCAACCATGCAGAAGAGCATCGAGGTGGCAGGCGGCCGGATCGTCAAGCCGGCCTTCGACTTCCCCGGCGGCCGCCGCTTCCATTTCGCCGATCCCGACGGCTACGAGCTGGCGGTCTGGTCGAAGGTTTGAGCGCGTCGGAATTTGCCGGCAACGGACCGATTTTTCTGCTAAGGTTGTCTCTGCAAATGTGGAGGCTACCTATGCGTGCCGTCATGCAGTTGCTATCGGCCTATTCCTCATGGTTGTCCCGGGTGCTTCTGGTGACGCCGGAATTCATCACCAAAGATCGACGGGGCAACATGCCGCCGCCATCCGGCGGCATCGGAGCCTATTGATCGACGCTGCCCGTCTCTAGCAACGGGCAGCGCGAGCCGCTGGGCTACTTCCCCCAGCGCAGGGCCAACGGATCGAGTTCGCGGGCGAGCTCGAGCAGGCCTTCGCGCGTCTTCGGATGCAGCGGTGTCAGCGGATGGCGGACGGCGTCCGACTTGATCACGCCACCTTCCTTCATCACCGCCTTGGCCGAGCGCAGGCCGCATTGCCGGTTCTCGTAGTTGATGATCGGCAGGACGCGGGCATAGAGCGCCGCCGCCTCTTTGCGGTTCCCGGCAGCATGAGCCGCCAGGATCGGCTTGATCAGGTCGGGGATCATCGCCGACGTCATCGTACCGGTGGCGCCAGCGTCGAGATCGGCCATCAGCGTGATCGCCTCTTCGCCGTCGAAGGGACCGACGATGGCGTCGCCGCCGGCCTCGATCAGCGAGCGCAGCTTGCCCGCCGTGCCGGGAACCTCGATCTTGAAGTAGCGGACGAGCGGCACCTCCTTGTTGAGCCTGACCATGAAGGGCACGCTCATGGTCACGCCGGAGAGCGGCGCGTCCTGCAGGATGATCGGGATACCGCAGGCATCGGCGACGATCTTGAAGTGCTCGATCATGCCCTGCTCGTCGACCTTGAGCAGCGCGCCGTGATAGGGCGGCATCATCATCAGCATCCTGGCGCCGGCGTCAGCTGCGGCCTTGGCCCGCTGCGCCGCGATCCGCGTCGAGAAATGCGAGGTGGTGACGCAGACCGGCACCCGGCCCGCGACCTGCTCGATCGAGAGCCGCATGACCTCGTCGCGCTCGGCGTCGGTCAGCAGGAACTGCTCGGAGAAATTGGCGAGGATGCAGATGCCGTCGACCCCCTGGTCGACCATCAGGTCCATGACCCGGCGATTGCCGTCATGGTCGACGTCGCCATTCTCATGGAAGATCGTCGGCGCGATCGGGATGATGCCCTTGTAGGGTTCGGTCATGGCATGGCCTCGGCTGTTGTGGCTGGAAGAGAGTGAGAGCTACTGCGCCTGCGGATGGCCGGCCTCGGCAAGCTCGCGCTGATAGATGGCGAGGTCCTCGGGCGAGAAGCAGCAGAGGGTAATCGCGTCGAACGTGGCCCCGTTCTTCAGGGCGGCAGCGACCGTCGCCACGGCGATCTTCGCCGCGGGCGCGACCGGATAGCCGTAGACGCCAGTGCTGATGCTCGGAAAGGCGATGGTGCGGATGCCCGCCCCATCTGCGACCGCCAGGGACCGGCGATAGCAGGACGCCAGCAACTCCGCCTCGCTCTGGCCGCCGCCCTGCCAGACCGGCCCGACCGTGTGGATGACGAAGCGCGCCGGCAGGCGATAGCCTTGCGTCAGCTTGGCGTCGCCGGTCTGGCAGCCGCCGAGCTTGCGGCATTCCTGCAGGAGTTCGGGCCCCGCGGCGCGATGAATCGCGCCGTCGACGGCTCCCCCGCCCAAGAGCGAATTGTTGGCCGCATTGACGATGGCATCGACGGGAAGCGTCGTGATGTCGGCCTGGATTGCCTGAAGCCTGCCGGCAATGGTCATAGCTGGCTGTCCTTCCGCTGGTGTCGGATCGCCCCGCTCTGCCGACGGTATCAGCACAGCGGCGAGGGATCGCCATCGGCTTCTTGTCGCATGACCTACTAGTCGGCGACTCCGATCACGAAAGCCAGCCCTGCCGTCACGCGCGCCATTTCGGCAGCGTTCAAGCGTCCGATCGAGCCGGATATTCGGCTGCGCATGAGGGTGACCGGCTTGTCGATCATCACCTGCGAACGCCCGCGCAAGCCATTCTCCGCCGATGGCTCGATCGTGACGCGAAGGTCCGAAGCATCGACCAAGGTCGATGTCATCTGGCAGATCACGACGGAAGGATGCGCGGCCGGAATTGCATCCGTCTGGACCACGACTGCCGGACGGGGCTTGCCATTGTCGCCGGCAGCCGCAACGACCACGACATCGCCGCGGCTCAGGCTCAATCGTCGCTCGCAGGGCTATCGAATTCGGAGACAGTTTCGATCCAGCGCAAGGCTTCTTCTTCCGCGGCAGGGTCGAGCCTCGCAACCTGTCGAACGATCCGAGCGCGGACCGCTGGCGACCGCGCGTCCGGAACAAGCAGGCGCACCTCGCGCAAGCCTCGCTCGCGTCGTCTACGACGCATGTCGCGCATCCGCTCTGCAACCGCTGACACGGCGAGACCTCTGGTGACGGGACGATAGCGTAACGCGTTACAAGCTTGACGGCAAGATCGCCAGCCATACCGCCGCCGTCACGCCTTGGCCGCGCGCGCGGTCACGAGCTTGCGGATGCCCCGCCTTGTCGAGCCGATCAGTGGGAAGAGCAGGAGCGCGAGGCCGATCGCCATCAGGCTCGCCACCAGCGGGTTCGACCAGAAGATCGAGAGCGAGCCCTGGCTGAAGATCATCGACTGGCGGAAGGCGTCCTCCGCCTTGTCGCCGATGACCATGGCAAGTACCAGCGGCGCAATCGGGTAATCGAGCTTCTTGAAGAGATAGCCGACGATGCCGAAGGCGAGTGCGAGCCAGATGTCGAACTGCTTGTTGCCGACGGTATAGGCGCCGATGAAGCAGACCACGACGATCACCGGGCCGATGATCGAGAACGGGATGCGCAGGATCGAGGCGAAGAGCGGTACCGTTGCAAGTACCACAATGACCGCAACGACATTGCCGAGATACATCGAGGCGATCAGGCCCCAGACGAAATCGGGCCGCTCGACGAAGAGCATCGGGCCGGGGTTGAGGCCCCAGATCATCAGCCCGCCCATCATCACCGCGGCAGTCGCCGAACCCGGAATGCCGAGCGCCAGCATCGGCAGCATGGCGGCGGAGCCGGCGGCATGGTCGGCAGTCTCGGGCGAGATCACGCCCTCGGGCTCACCCTTGCCGAACTTCTCCGGATTGCGCGAGGAGCGCTTGGCCATGGCGTAGCTCATGAACGACGCCGCGGTCGGCCCACCCGGCGTGATGCCCATCCAGATGCCGATGATGCTGGAGCGCAACAAGGCGAGCCAGTAGCGCGGCAGCTTCAGCGCGGTGGCGAGGACGTCGCGCGGACGGACCTTGGCCTTCACCCCATCGAAGCGTAAGCCCTCCTCCATCGTCTGCAGGAGCTCGCCGAGGCCGAACAGGCCGATCACCGCGATCAGGAAGCTGACGCCGGCGAGCAGCACGTCGAACTCATAGGTCAGGCGGACATTGCCCGAGACCGAATCCATGCCGATCGAGGCGAAGGCGAAGCCCATCGCCATCGAGACGATGGTCTTCAGCGGCGAGGCGCCGCCGAGGCCGACGAAACTGGCGAAGGTCATGAAATAGACCGCGAAATACTCCGGCGAGGAGAATTTCAGCGCAAAGCGCGCGACCCAGCCGGAGAGCAGCGTGATCAGGATGACGCCGGCCATGGCGCCGATGCCGGCCGAGAGGAAGGCGAAGGACAGCGCTTCGGTCGCCCTGCCCTGCTTGGCCATTGGGTGGCCGTCGAAGGTGGTGGCGACCGAGGACGGCTCACCGGGAATGTTGAACAGGATCGAGGTGGTCGAGCCGCCGAAGAGCGCACCCCAGTAAAGCGAGGTCAAGAGGATGATCGCCGAGACCGGGTCCATGGCGAAGGTCAGCGGCAGCATCAGCGAGACGCCGTTCGGCGCGCCGAGGCCCGGCAGCACGCCCACCAGGATGCCGAGCAGCACACCGGCGAACATCAGCGCGATGTGATGGGCCGTCAGCGCGACCTCGAAACCGTGGAGAAGCGAAGCGAAGTTTTCCATGGAAGGCTCCGGTTCGCTGGTTCAGAGGCCGAGCGTCGCTTCGACCGGCCCCTTGAGCAGGCCGACCTGAGCGAATTTCTCGAGGCCGAAATAGAAGAAGGCGACCGTGCCGAAAGCCGTCGCGAGCGAAGGCAGCCAGCCATAGCGGCCCTGGAAGCGCATCGCGAAGACGAGGTAGAGCAGCATCGCGACATACATGCCGAGCGTCACGCTCAGCACGACGAAGGCGAGCATCGGCAGGAAGAAGGAGAGGACGCGCTTGCCCTGCTCCTTGTCGAGGAAAACCCTGGCGAGTGCCGCCGAGCCGCCCATCCGCCGGCCGACCGTGGTCGCGATCGTGCCGAGGCTGGCGAGCGCGATCAAGAGACCGCAATAGAAGGGGAAGGCGCCGGGCTGCGGGCCGGACGAATCCCAGCCGATGCCGAACTCGCGGGCGCCGTTGACGATCACGAAGCCGAAGGCGAGCGTCGCCAAAGCTGTCGCGATCTCGGCCTGGAAGCGGCTGATCATCGGCATTCCTCCTTCAAACGTCGGACGCGCAGCCCGACCATGTCGTCCCGGGCGACCGAAGGGAGACCCGGGACCCATGCCGGAACGGTTCAGGCATGGATCCCGGATCAGCGCCGCTTCGCGGCTTGTCCGGGATGACCGGAGATTGGCGTGATCAGTTCACCACCCAGCCTTCGTTCTTGAAGACCTTGGCGTTGGCAGCCTCGTCCTTCGCGACGAACTCGGTGAGTTCCTTGCCCTTCATGAAGCGGGCGGTCTGCGCGGTGCGGGCAATGAACTCGGCCCATTCCGGCGTCTTGCTGACCTTCTCCATCACGTCGGCGTAGTAGGCGACGGCGTCGGCCGGGACTTCGGCCGGCAGCCAGACGGTGCGCGGCATCTGGAAGGCTTCGAGCGGCAAGCCGGCTTCCTTGCAGGTCGGGATGTCGCCCCAGCCCTTGCCGTCATGGATCGGATCGCTCTTGGCGAGGCGCACCGGCGAGAAGACGCAGAGCGGCTTCACCTGGCCGGCCTTCCACTGGCCGATATTCTCGTTCGGGTTGTTGGTGTTGGAATCGACATGGCCGCCGGCGAGCTGCGTCGCAGCCGCGCCACCACCCTGGAAGGGTACGTAGATCCACTTGGCGCCGGTCGCCTCCTGGATCATCGCGGTCAGCGTCTGGTCGGTGTCCTTCGACTGGCTGCCGGCCATCTTGAAGCTGCCAGGCTTGGCCTTGGCCGCCTCGATATAGGCCTTGGCGTCGCTGAAGGGCGCGTCGCCCTTCACCCAGATCAGGAACTCGTCGAGCGCCAGCGCCGAGACGGGCGTCAGGTCGGAGAGCTTGTAGCCGAGCTTGGCGACATAGGGCAGCAGATAGGCGTTGTTGGTGCCGAAGACGACCTTGTGGGCGTCGCCCTTGGCGCCCTTGCCATAGATGTAGCCCTCGGCGCCGCTGCCGCCGCCCTTGTTGAGCACGACGACCGGCTGCTCGATCAGCTTGTGCTTGGCGATGATCGACTGGACGATACGGGCGAAATTATCGGTGCCGCCGCCGGGGCCCGAGGTCACGACGAACTCGACCGACTTGGTCGGCTGCCAGGCTGCGGCCGGAACCACCGCGGCAATGACGGAGGCAAGGGCAGCGCCCGCTGCAATACAGAAATGTTTCATGCTGTTTCTCCCTGGATAATCGTTGAAACGAGGCGCGGCTCTTCACGGCCGCTCTGCCGGGAACAGGTTCAGGCGGCCTTGCGCGCCGCCTTGCCCTCGCTCGCCATCTTGATTGCGAGCGACAGCGCCGCGCGGGTCGCGCCGAGATTGGCGATGCCCTTGCCGGCGATCTCGTAGGCGGTGCCGTGGGCCGGCGTGCAGATCGGGAACGGGAAACCGCCGATCAGGGTGACGCCGCGGTCGAAGCCCATCAGCTTCATCGCGATCTGGCCCTGGTCATGGTACATGGTCAGCACCGCGTCGAAATCGCCGTTCCTGGCACGCAGGAACACCGTGTCGGACGGGAACGGCCCCTCGACCACATAGCCCTTGGCCTTCGCCGCCTTCACGGCCGGCTCGATCGTCTCGATCTCGTCGCGGCCGAAATTGCCGCCGTCGCCGGCGTGGGGATTGATGCCGGCGACCGCGATGCGCGGCGGATTGAAGCCGGCGGCCCGCAGGTTCCGATCGGCCAGATCGAGGGCGCGCAGGATGCGCTCCTGGGTGATGTTCTGCGCGACCTCGGAGAGCGGGATATGGGAGGTGACGCGGGCGTTCCAGAGCTTGTCCAGCACATTGAACTCGCTGGCCGGCCCCTCGAACGCGATCGCGTCGCGCACGAAGCGGATCTCGTCGTCATAGCCCGGATAGGCAAAACGCATCGCCGCCTTGTTGAAGGGCGTGAAGAACACCGCATCGGCCTTGCCGGATGCCGCCAGGCGCAGCGCGCGCCGGAAATTATCGGTCGCGGCCTTGCCGCCGGCGAGCGTCGCCGTGCCGCGCTGGAGGTCGGCCGGATCATGATTCCTGAGGTCGACGAAGATCGGCTTGCCGGCGTCGGCCGGCAGGGCATCGCCCTCACCGACGACATGCAGATTAGGCTTTAGACCGGCATCGTCGGCCCCGAGCTGGAACAGGCGCAGGTCACCGAAGACGATGTAGCGGGCGGCTTTGCTCAGGTCGGGCTCGGCGAGGATGCGGGCGGTGAGTTCCGGGCTGATGCCGGAAGGATCGCCCATGGCGACCGCGATCACCGGCAAGGAAGCCTGCGCCTTGATGTCCATCTTGTCCTCCCGAGCCGGCCGCAGCCGGTTGCTTGCCGCTGGCCTATCATGGGGGCCGTCGCTAACGCAAGTATGCTGTATGCAGCATAACCTAACTGCACTACCCTGCCGCGAGCCCGGCATCGGCCTCACCTGTCCACAGGCGGGGCCGCATCCAGCCGGGAAGGCCACGTCGCAGCCGGGCCGATCGCGTTGACAGCGCGAAAGCGCCATGCCGTACAGATACGAAGGAGAGCCGCGATGACGAACGAGGCCGGCATGTCGAGCGACGCGCAGGACGCCTATCCGCGCATCACGCGGCGCACCTTGCACGAAGAGGTGCTCGAGCGGCTGCGCGACATGATCATCGAGGGCAGGCTGGCGCCCGGGCAGCGCATCAATGAAGGCGCGGTCGGCGCCCAGCTCGGCGTCTCGCGCACGCCGCTGCGCGAGGCGATCAAGACCCTGGCGAGCGAAGGCCTCGTCGAGATCCAGCCGGCCAAGGGCGCCGTCGTCCGCAAGTTTTCGGCGCACGACCTGCTGCAGATCCTCGAAGTGCTGAAGACGCTGGAACAGCTTGGCGGCCGGATGACCTGCGCGCAGGCGAGCGACGAAACCATTGCCGCGATCAAGGCGCTGCACGACCAGATGATGGTGCTTTACGCGGCTCGCGACCGGCTCGACTATTTCAAGCTCAATCAGGCGATCCACAGCGCCATCGTCGCCGCCTCGGGCAACGACGTGCTGGTCGAGATGCACGGCACGCTCCAGGCCCGGATCAAGCGACTGCGCTTCATCGGTAATGAAGGCCCGGAGAAATGGGCCGGCGCCGTGGCCGAGCACGAGGAGATGATCGAGGCCCTGCTGAAGCGCGACGGCGACGCGCTCGCTGTGATCATCGGCAAGCACATGGATTCGACGCTGGTGCGCGTGCGCGACGTGCTCTGAGTCCGACGCCCCTTCCCATTTCTGGATGCCCTGCTTCTACGGCAGGCGCCCCGGCGCGCGCTTGCCGTAGAAGCAGGGCAGAATTCAGCCGCCAAGCCTACTGGACATCACGCCCGATGGCTGAGTACTGTACGCTCAGGCAATCAAAAAGATTATAATTTTACCAAACATTGACTTCAGGCAATCCGGTTTCCGAAGACTTCAATGTCGAAGGACGCGCTCATGTCCTGGCTCCATGCCGTATTGAACCAGTCGCCCGAGATCGCCCTGTTCCTCTCGCTGGCGCTCGGCTACTGGATCGGCAAATTCCAGTTCGGCAAGTTCCAGCTCGGCGGGGTCGCCGGCTCGCTCCTGGTCGCAGTGATCATCAGCCAGGTCGGCATCTCGATCGACAACGGCATCAAATCCGTCCTCTTCGCCCTGTTCATCTATGCGGTGGGCTTCGAAAGCGGCCCGCAATTCTTCCGGTCGCTCGGGCGCCAGTCGCTGCGCGAGATCGCGATGGCGACCGTGTTGGCGGTCAGCGGCCTTCTGACGGTCATCGTGCTGGCGCGCGCCTTCGGCCTCGACAAGGGGCTCGCGGCCGGGATCGCCGCCGGCGGCCTGACGCAGTCGGCGATCATCGGTACCGCCAGCGCCGCGATCGGCAAGCTCGGCCTCGCCGCCGACGAGACCCAGCGCCTGCAGGCCAATGTCGCGATCGGCTATGCCGTCACCTATATCTTCGGCTCGTTCGGCGCGATCATCGTCTGCGTCAACATCCTGCCCTGGTTCATGCGGCGGAGCATTCGCGACGACGCGATCAAGGCCGAGGCGGAGATGCTGGCCGGAGCACGCAGCTACGGTGTCGGCGAGCATGCGGCAGCGCCCGACCTCGTCGGGCGTATCTATCGCATCGAGACCGCGGCCGGCCGCAGCGTCGCCGAGATCGAGGGCGCCGGCGCCCAGCCGATCAGCATCGAGCGCATCAAGCGCGGCGGCGCGCTGATCGGCACGGAACCGTCCCTCAAGCTCCAGGCCGGCGACATCGTCCTGCTGGTCGGGCGTCGTTCGGGCGTGGTCGGCCTCTCGCAACAGCTCGGCCCGGAACTCGAATCCTCCGAAGGCATGGACGTGGTCGTCGTCACGCGTGACGTCGCGATCACAGCGGCCGCCTTCGTCAAGCGCACCGTCGCGGAGATCCGGACCTCGACGGCCGCGGATCTGCGCCACGGCGTCTATGTGATTGCGGTCAAGCGGGCCGGCACTCCGTTGCCGCTCGAGGGCGCAACGGTGATCGAGCCGGGCGACGTCGCCACGCTCTACGGCACGGCAGAGGACGTACAGCGCGTGGCGCGGCAGGTCGGCAGCGTCATCATCCCGAGCGACAAGACCGATTTCGTCTTCCACGGCTTCGGTCTCGTCGTCGGCCTGCTGATCGGGCTCCTGGTGGTCCGCTTCGGCGATATTCCGCTGACCCTGGGCAGCGGCGGCGGTGCGCTCCTCTCCGGACTCGCTTTCGGCTGGTATCGCAGCCGCAACATGGCGCTGGGCAACATGCCGAGCGCGGCATCGACGCTATTGCGCGACCTCGGCCTTGCCGGCTTCGTCGCGGTGGTCGGACTGCAATCGGGGCTGCAGGCCGTCAGCACGATCGCCGACAAGGGCCTGTCGATCTTCCTGATCGGCGTGGTGGTGACCCTGCTGCCGCTGCTGATCACCATGCTCTTCGGCCGCTATGTCCTGCGCTACGACAACACCGCGATCTTCGCCGGCGCCTTGTCGGGCTCGCGCAGCGCCAACCCGGCCTTCGGCGAGATTCTCGACAAGGCCGGGAACTCGATCCCGACTACGCCCTTCGCCATCACCTACGCACTCGCCAACGTCTTCCTCACCCTGCTCGGGCCGCTCGTCGTCGCCTTTGCCTGAACCGATCGGAGTTTGCCATGACCACCGATTACTCGAAATACGCCAAGCTGAGCCCGTTTGAGCTGAAGGACGAGTTGATCAAGCTGGCATCGGGCAAGGCGAACCGCCTGATGCTCAATGCCGGCCGCGGTAATCCCAATTTCCTGGCGACCCTGCCGCGCCGCGCCTTCTTCCGGCTCGGCCTGTTCGCCGTGGCCGAGGCCGAGTTGTCCTATTCCTACATGGAGAACGGCGTCGGCGGCCTGCCGAAGATCGAGGGCATCGAGGGCCGGTTCGAGCGCTTCACGGCCGAGCATCGCGACCAGCCGGGCGTCGTCTTCCTCGGCCGGGCGCTGAGCTATGTCCGCGACCAGCTCGGCCTGCCCCCTTCCGACTTCCTGCACGAAATGGTCGAGGGCATCCTCGGCAGCAACTACCCTGTGCCGCCGCGGATGCTCAAGATCAGCGAGGACATCGTCAAGCAGTACATCGTCAAGGAGATGATCGGCGGCTTCCTGCCGGCGGGCAGCATCGATCTCTTCGCCACCGAGGGCGGCACGGCGGCGATGGCCTACATCTTCAACACACTGAAGCAAAACGGGCTCTTGAAGCGCGGCGACAAGGTCGCGATCGGCCTGCCGGTGTTCACGCCCTATATCGAGATTCCCGAGCTCGACGAATACGGGCTCGTCGAGGTCGCGATCAACGCCGATCCGGCACAAGGCTGGCAGTTCCCGGACGAGGAGCTCGACAAGCTCAAGGATCCGGCGATCAAGATCTTCTTCTGCGTCAATCCGAGCAATCCACCCTCGGTCAAGATGGACGATCGCAGCCTCGACCGCGTCGCCGCGATCGTGCGCGAGCATCGGCCGGACCTGTTCATCCTGACCGACGACGTCTATGGCACCTTCGCCGACGGGTTCCGCTCGCTGTTCGCGACCTGCCCGCAGAACACGATGCTGGTCTATTCGTTCTCGAAATATTTCGGCGCGACCGGCTGGCGCCTCGGCGTGATCGCCACGCACAAGCAGAATGTCTTCGACAGAGCGCTCGACGCCCTGCCCAAGGAGGCGAAGAAGGGTCTCGACCGCCGCTACGGCTCGCTCCTGCCGGATGTGAGATCGCTGCGTTTCATCGATCGCATCGTTGCCGACAGCCGCGCGGTGGCGCTCAACCACACCGCCGGCCTGTCGACGCCGCAGCAGGTCCAGATGGTGCTGTTCTCGCTGTTCGCGCTGATGGACGAAAGCGACAGCTACAAGGCCGAGCTGAAGAAGCTGATCCGCCGGCGCGAGGCTGCGCTTTATCGCGAGCTCGGCATCGAGCAGGACAGCGATCCGAACGCCGTCGACTACTACACCCTGCTCGACCTCGAGGAGATCTCGCGCAAGCTCTATGGCGACGCCTTCGCCAAATGGGTCACGAAGCGCTCAGCCGCCGGCGACTTCCTGTTCCGGATCGCCGACGAGACCGGGATCGTGTTGCTGCCGGGGCGTGGCTTCGGCACGAAACAAGCGGCGGGCCGCGCCTCGCTCGCCAATCTCAACGAGTATGAATACGCCAATATCGGCCGGGCGCTACGTGCCATGGCGGACCAGCTCTACGCCGAATACGAGAAGAAGGGCCGGGGGTGAGGCGCCCGCGGCGCCGAGAATCTCCCTCGCCTAATGACCATGGAGAACGCCGATGATCCAATGGATCACCGCCGGCGCGCTCGCCGCGTCGACCATCATCGCCTTGTCCGGACTGCTTTCAGCCGGCCCCGCCACAGCCTGCAACAGCATCGATGGCTGCATGCACGCCGCCCAGCGGGAAAACTACGACATGATGCACGATGGCCGCATGAGCACCATGATGCGCAACGGCGCGGCCAATATGGCGGCTTTTCAATCGTTCAGCACTGCAGCCCGGCAGCAGGAGCAGTCCCGGCCGCCCGCATCCGGTCCAGCTGGCCGACGTTTCTGACCCGTCTGAGGCCGGCCAGCCGGTCCGGCATGATCAATGCCCGCTGAGGACGAGGGTCTTGATCGGCAGCACTTGCGCCTGGATGCGCAGGAGCAAGGCATGCACCAGCCCGACCGCGTCCACCGCATGCAGGACGATGCGCCGGAAGGTGCTGGTATCCTTCGCGGCGATCACGTCATGGTTGCTGGTATAGGCGTTGGCGATGCAGCTCGAGCCCGGCGTCACGCCGTCCATCCCGCCCGGGTGGAGCGGCTCGAGATAGGCTAGAATCGTCCCCGGGCGCACCACCTGCTGCGCGTCGATCAGTTGCTCGCCGCTGCGGAGCTGGCCGGCCGCGATGAAGTCCTGCACACCGGTCACCACCATCGGGATCACCGTCCACGGCTTCGAGACGCAAGTAGCCTCGGCGACCATGCCGACCTTGATCACCTGCGCCTCGATCTGGTTGAAGCCGGCCTGCAATCCGACCCTGCCGGCCTCTGCCGGGATGATCGTCCCGGCCGGGCGCATGAAGGGATTGACGATATCGCCGACCCGCAGCGTGAACTGCTCGACATGCCCGGCGAAGCCGGCCCGCACCACGGTCTTGCCCAATTCCACCTCGGCCTGCGCCAAAGCCGCTTCGGCGCTGGCGCGCTCGGCCGGCAGCAGCGTCGCGATCTTGGTCTGGGCGGCCGCCTGCGAGGCCGTCGCAGACGCAACCGCGGCCTCGCGACCAGCCACGATGTTCTCGAGCCGCTCGATCTCGCGGGTGGCGACGATGTCGTCATTGCGCCGCTTCAGTTCGCGCTTGGTCTGCAGTTCGTCGAGCGCCTGCTGCAGCGCGCTCCGCGCCTCCTGGATCTTGCCGTCAAAAGCGAGGATATCGGCCTTCGCGACCACCAGTGTCGCGTCGACCTCGGCGATCTTGCGCCGCGCAGCCTCGACGGCCGCCTCCTGGCTCTTGCTGTCGAGCGTGAAGATCGGCGCGCCCTTTTCGACCTTGGCGCTGTAGCTGACATGGACCTGCGCGACCCGGCCATTGATCTCCGGCACGATCGGCACGCTCCTGAAGAACACCGTGGCGCTGCTCGTCGAGGGATGGTTGTAGAAGATCACCGTAATCAGGCCGACCGTAAGCATCACGCAGGTGACGATGCCCCAGCGCAATTCGAACCAGACCGAATAGAGCGTGATCTCCTTGCCCAGCCGCCTGCCCTGGCCGTAGCGGCGGTAGAGGTAGTCCGGGACGATGGTGAAGAGCGCGCAGACGAGAAGCTCAAGCATCGCCCACCCCTCGATGCTGGCCGGCCGGTGCGGCCGCGGCCGATACCTGCACCGGCTTGTCGTCCGGCGGAGCGATCCCATGCTCCACGTCCGAGGCGGCGTCGCCGCCATGATTTGGCGCAATGCCGGCGATCTTCTCGAGCGCGCCCGCCATCCGGCTGAACATCCCGGGAATGTCGGGGATGTCGATCAAAGCGAGGAACAGGCCTATCACCCAGAAGAGATGGACATGGGTGAACAATGCGAGCAGACCGAGCACTGCGACGATCTCGAACTGCAGTTTGTGGGTCTTGTGCGCGATGCGTTCCGGCAAGGTGTGCAGGCGCAGGAAGAGCAGGCCGATGCCCAGCACGGCGCCGATCAGGATGACCGCCGCGGCGACCATCAGATAATCCGTCCCGCCCGGACTGGTGATGAACGCCGGCAGGTGATGCGGCGCCGCGGGATGAAGTTGTTCCGCCATGCCATCCCCCCGGATCGATCGGCAACCTTGCGGCAGGTGACTGACAAATCATGCGAGAGTCAACTCGGTCCAACCGGGCTGGCACCACCCGTCTTGACAGGCTGGCGGCCCTCCCTTCCGCTGCCGGCAAGAAGCGAACAGGGGACACACCGGCCATGCTGACGCTGCGCCAGATCGAGGTGATCAGGGCGATCATGATCACCGGCACCATCGCCGGCGCGGCCAAGCTGCTCAACGTCTCGGCGCCCGGCATCAGCCGGCTGATGAAGCACACTGAGCGGACGCTCCGGCTCAAGCTGTTCGACCGCCGGCACGGGCGCTACGTGCCGACCCCGGAAGCCAAGGACATCTTCGAGCAGATCAACGGCGTCTACCGCAAGGTCGACGACCTGCATTCGATGCTGGCGCGGATCGAGCGCGGCGGCGATGTCGAGTTCAAGCTCGGCTCGGTGCCGAGCATCTGCCATGTCATGGTGCCGCGCACGATCGAGCGCCTCAGGCGCAAGCACCCCGACCTGCGCATCGACATCAACATCCTGAAGATCGAGGAGGCGCTCGACTACCTCCTGCTCGGCAAGGGGGAGATCGTGGCGATGAGCTACAAGCTCGATCATCCCGGGCTGGACTTCATGCCCTTGGCGATGGGTGAGCTGCTCTGCATCGTTCCGCAGAACCACGCACTCGCCGGGCGCGCCAGCATCTCGGCCCGCGAGATCGTCCAGCATCAACTGATCGGCATCGATCCGAACGACCCCTATGGCCGGATCATGAGCGAAATCTTCGAGCGCCAGAAGCTGCATTACGACATGGCGATCAAGGCGCGTTTCGGGACCACGGTCTGCTCGCTGGTCCGGGCCGGGCTCGGCATCGCCATCATCGACCAGTTCACCGTCGCCCACGGCTCGATGCAGGGCATCGTCACCATCCCGATCGAGGAGCCGACCCACTTCCAGACCTATGTCGCGATGAAGAACGACAAGGCCCTCTCGCTCTACGCCGAAACCTTCGTCCGCCTGCTGCGCGAGGAGATGACCGCCGTCATTTCACCGCGACTTGCCGCAGAAAGATAACATCAGGTTAGGCATCAGCGACGAATTGGTTATCGCGTTACGGCTGCAAATCGGTTTAGCTGCGGGCTATTGCGCAAGCCCGCCCAGACGAGCGCGCCAAAGGGAATGGAATGTCGACCATCGTCACCGCCAAGAAGAGCAAACGCGTGCTGCTCGGGCTGCTCGGCTCGCCGATCGCGCATTCGGCGACACCAGCGGCGCAGGAAGCGGCGGCGCGCGCCGCCGGGATCGAGGCGCATTACCATCTGATCGATGTAGCAGGCGCCGGGCGCGACGATCTCGTCGCGATGCTCGATGGCATCCGCCGGCTCGGCTTCTCCGGCATCAACGTCACCTACCCCTACAAGGAAGCGGTGCTGCCGCTGCTCGACGGACTGTCCGAGCAGGCCGCCGCGATGGGTGCAGTCAATACGATCGTCGTCGATGGCGGAAAGCTGACCGGCCACAACACCGACGCCACCGGCTTCGCCACCGCCTATCGCCGGCTCGGCCGGCAGGATGGCGACAAGCCGGTCGCGATCATCGGCGCGGGCGGCGTCGGCAAGGCCATAGCCTTCGCGCTCGCCGGCAGCGGCGTCAGCCGGCTCAGGCTCTTCGATACCGATCGCAGCAAGGCAGAAGCACTTGCAGCCGCCCTGGGCGGGCGCGCCGAGACCGTGATCTCCAACAGCGCCGAGGCTGCGGCCGAGGGCGCCGCGGGCATCGTCAACGGCACGCCCATCGGCATGCTGCCGGACCGTGGCATCCCGATCGCAGCGGACGCGATCCTCGCCTCGCAATGGGTCGGGGACGCGGTCTATCACCCGCTCTTTACTCCGCTGCTGAAAGCGGCGCAAAAGGCCGGCGCGACCGTGATGACCGGGCGCGAGCTCGCGGTCCATCAGGGCGTCGACGCCTTCCGGCTGTTCACCGGGCTGGAGGTTTCGGAGGCCGTGATAGGCGCCGCCTTCGACGCCGTGATCGCGGCACGCGAGGGAGCCGAACGGGCTGCCTGAGCAAGACGACCCGGCATCACCGGGCGGGGATCAAGAAACGTAAGGACATGGAGGAAACGAGAATGAAGAAGCACTGGATCATCGCCGCCGCGCTTGGGATGGCCGTCAGCCTGCCCGCGCTGGCGCAGGACAAGGTCAAGCTGGTCGACGTCGTCGAGCTCTCGGGCGCAGGCGCGACCGCCGGCACCAACTGGAAGAACGGCATCGACCTCGCCGTCGCCGATATCAATGCCAAGGGCGGCATCCTCGGCAAGCAGATCGAGATCGTCCACTACGACACCCAGACCAATCCGGGGAACACCCGCGCCGCCGTGCAGCGCGCCATCGACGAGGGCACCTATGCCGTGCTTGGCCCGGTCTTCTCCGGCCCGATCGGCGCCTCCATGCAGATCGCCCAGCGCGCCGAGATCGCCCAGCTCGTCGGCGGCGAGGCGGCCGGGCTGACCAAGCAGGGCAACCAGTACCTGTTCCGGACCTCGCTCAGCCAGAGCGCGGCGATGCCGAAGATCGCCAAATATCTGAAGGATACGGTCAAGGCCGGCTCGGTCGCGGTCGTCTGGGTCAACAACGATTTCGGCAAGGGTGGCCGCGACGCGATCATCCCCGAGCTGGAAAAGGCCGGCATCAAGCTCGCCGTCGACGTCTCGACCGAGCAGGGCCAGGCCGACTTCGCCGCCGACGCGATCAAGGTCAAGAATTCGAACGCCGACGCGATCTTCGTCTACCTGAACGAGGAGGAGAGCGCCCGCTTCCTGCGCGCCGCCAAGCAGCAGGGCATCACCAAGCCGATGGTCGGCGAGACGACGCTGCTCGGCGCCAAGGTGATCGAGCTCGCGGGCGATGCCGCCAACGGCGCCAAGGGCCATGTCGGCCTCTCGATCGATGCGCCGATCCCGGCCTTCCAGGAGTTCGGCAAGAAGTTCCAGGCCAAGTACAACTACGCCTCCGACCATAACGGCCTGAAGGGCTACATGGCCGTCTACATGGTGAAATGGGCGACCGAGAAGCAGAAGAAATTCGACAAGAAGGGCGTCGCCGACACGCTGCGCGGCGCCACGATCAAGACCTCGGAAGAGCCGGGCATCCTGATCGAGACCACCGTCGAGAAGAACGGCGACCTCGATCGCGAGAGCTTCCTCGCCGAGGTCAAGGACGGCAAGCAGGTGATCACGGCGACCCTGCCGAAGATCAACCCGTAAGAACCGCGACCGAAACCCCTCCCCCTCGTGGGGAGGGGAAGGGGTGGGGGGCGGAAAGTCGGGCCTCGTCGAGATTCGACAGGCCGAGTTTCTGATACCGGCGCGCACGCCTGCCACCGCTCACCCCGTCGTTCGCCCCCCACCCCAACCCCTCCCCACGAGGGGGAGTGGCTCGGGTCGAGCCGACCATTGCCAACCAGCAAGGCGCAAAGCCATGGCCGAATTCCTCGCCTACCTCATCGCCGGCATCGCCACGGGCGCGATCTATGCCCTGGCCGCGATCGGCTTCACTTTGGTCTGGCAGACCTCGCAGACGATCAACTTCGCCCAGGGCGAGTTCGTCATGCTGCCGGCCGTGCTGATCCTGCTCGCGATCAAGCTCTTCGGCGCGCCGATCTGGCTCGGAGCACTGATCGGCATCGCCGCTTTCATCCTGATCTTCGGCGTCGGCTTCAAGCTCGCCGTGGTCGACCCGATGATCCGGCACGGCGTCTTGCCGCTCGCCATTGCCACCATGGCGCTGTCGATCATCATGAAGGAAGGCGCCAAGGACGGCTTCTCAGCCGAGGCGCAGAAATTCCCCTCCTTCGTGCCGACCGAGACGATCTCGGTGTTCGGCGCCGCGATCTCGCTGCAGCATGTCGCGATCATCGCGGTCGCCTTCGCGGTTATCGGCCTGCTGCAATGGTTCGTCGGCAGCACCCGGCTCGGCCGCCAGATGCAGGCGACGGCGCAGAATCCGACGGTGGCGCGCATCCTCGGCATCCCGGTCGAACGCATGGTGTTGCTCACCTTCGTGATCAATGCGGCGCTCGCCGTCGTCGCCTCTGTGCTGATCTCGCCGATCTATCTGGCGAAATTCTCCAATGGCGAGGTGATCGGCCTGTTCGCCTTCATCGCGGCGATCGTCGGCGGCTTCAACCAGGTCCGCGGCGCCCTCGTCGGCGGCCTGATCGTCGGCATCGTCGACAGCATGGCGGCGGCCTACATCTCGACCTCCTACCGGCTCGCCGTGCCGCTGGTGCTCCTGGTCGTCGTCATCCTCGTCAAGCCGGAAGGCCTGATGGGCCGCAAAGAGGAGCGCCGCGTATGACCGCGCCCGCAACCCACAGCGCCGCCCCGGCGGCGCGCCGCCTGCCCCTGCCCGCCTTCGTCGATGGCACGCTGCTGACGCTGGTCGCCGCTGCGGTCATCCTCTGGTTCGTCCCGTCAGGCATGGGCCGCTACGGCACCTATGTGCTCTCGCTCTGGCTGGTGATGAGCGTCGCGGTGATGGGCCTCAACCTGACGCTCGGCTATGCCGGCCTGAAGTCGCTGGCGCAGGCCGCCTTCATGGGCATCGGCGCCTATGCGACGGCGCTGCTGACCAGCAAGGTCGGGCTCAACTGGTACGCCTCCTTCGCGATCTCTGGCCTGCTGACCTTCGCGGTCGGGCTCGTGCTCGGCTTCCCGGCGCTGCGGGTCAAGGCGCACTACCTGGCCTTCGTCACGCTCGCCTTCTCGACGCTGATCTGGCTCGTCCTGCGCAATGAGCAATGGCTCACTGGCGGCGTCTTCGGTCTTTCCAACATCCCACGGCCGAGCTTCTTCGGCCTCAAGCTCGATGGCGCGCTCGCCTTCCACCGCTTCGTCGTCGTGGTGACCTTCCTGCTCGCGGTCGTGCTCTGGTGGATGATCCGCTCGCCCTGGGGCCGGGCCTTCACGGCGCTGCGCGAGAACCCGATCCGCGCCGCAAGCCTCGGCATCGACACCCGCATGTACACGCTGCTCGCCTTCGCGATCGGCTCGGCCTATGCGGGCTTCGCCGGGGCGCTCTATGCACCGCTGGTCGAATTCATCGATCCCTCGCCGTTCTCACTGTCGCAGAGCTTCTTCCTGCTGCTGATGGTGGTCGCCGGCGGCGCCGGCTACCTGCTCGGCCCCTTCATCGGCGCGCTGCTCGGCGTCGTGCTGCCGGAATGGCTGCGCTTTGCCGGCTCGCTCTACCTGATCATCTTCGCGGCGATCGTCATGCTGCTGCTGATCGCCTGCCCGCAGGGCATGAGCGGCCTTTTGGAACGCGGCTGGGCGAAGCTCACCAGCAAGAAGGAGGGCGCGCGATGAACCAGGTCCTCGAAGTCTCGAACCTCCACAAGGCCTTCGGCGGCATCAAGGCTGTCAACGGCGTCTCCTTCTCGGTCAACGAAGGCGAGATCCTCGGCATCATCGGCCCGAACGGTTGCGGCAAGTCGACCCTGTTCAACTGCATCCTCGGCCAGCTCGAGCCGACCGAGGGCGCGGTCAAGCTCGACGGGCGCGACGTCACCAATATGCGCCCCTCCGAGCTCAACCGGCTCGGCGTCAGCCGCACCTTCCAGCTGCTGCAGGTCTTCCCCGAGCTCTCGGTGCGCGAGAACCTGATTCTCGCCGGGCAGGAGCATGAGGGCACGATGCTCTCGCGCTTCTTCGGGTCGCGTGATGCCGGGCTGACGGCCAAGGCCGAGCAGATGATCGGCTTCTTCAAGCTCGGCCATCTCGCCGACGCCAAGGCCGGCGGGCTCAGCTACGGCCAGCAGAAGCTGCTCGACGCTGCCATGGCCTTCATGGCGGGCCCGCGCCTCGTCCTGCTCGACGAGCCGGCCGGCGGCGTCAACCTGACCATGCTCGGCGACCTCAAGGAGCGCCTGCGCGCCATCAACGCCGAACAGGGCGCGACCTTCGTGGTGATCGAGCACAACATGGATTTCGTGATGTCGCTGTGTTCGCGCGTCATCGTGCTGGCCGAAGGCAAGGTCCTGGCCGAGGGCACCCCAGCCGAGGTCCGCGCCAATCCGGCGGTCATCGAAGCTTATCTGGGGCATTGAGCACGATGGGAACCGCAGCGCGCACTCCCCTCCCCCTTGTGGGGAGGGGTTGGGGGTGGGGGTCGACGTGGAGCGCGCGCGGAACTCGGACAGCGTCCGCCCGCAAGGCCAGCCCCGCATTCTCCAGCCGCGTACCAAGCCGCACCACCCCCACCCCTATCCCCTCCCCACAAGGGGGAGGGGGAGCGCCTCGTCCACCATCGTCCCCGCACACTCGGAGGGCTGCATGATGACCACTCCCATCCTCGAACTCGACGGCGTGGTCGGCGGCTACGGCGCCATGACCATCCTCAACGGTACGACCTTCAAGGTGCCGCGCGCTGCCATCACCACGGTGATCGGCCCGAACGGCGCCGGCAAGTCGACCGTGTTCAAGGCGATCTTCGGCCTGCTCAAGGTGCGCGAGGGCCATATCCGGCTGGAAGGCCGGGAGATCACCAACTGGAACCAGCGCAAGCTGCTCGAAGCCGGCATCTGCTATGTGCCGCAGGGCCGCAACATCTTCCCCGAGCTCTCGGTGCGCCACAATATCGAGCTCGGTGCGGTCGCGGCCGGCAGCCAGATCACCGATATGCCCAAGCGGATCGAAGCGGCGCTCGACCGCTTCCCGTCGCTGCGGGCCAAGGCCGATGTCCAGGCCTCGACGCTCTCCGGCGGCCAGCAGAAGCAGCTCGAGATCGTGCGCGGGCTCCTGCTCGATCCCAAGCTCGTGCTGATCGACGAGCCCTCGATCGGGCTCTCGCCGATGCTGGTGCAGGAGACCTTCGACATCCTGAAGGAGCTGCGCGCCAAGGGTGTTACCATCCTGATGATCGAGCAGAACGCCCGCTCCGCTCTGGAAATCTCCGACGAAGGCCTGGTGCTGGAGCTCGGCCAGACCCGCATGCAGGGCCCGGCTGCCGATATCCTCGCCGACCCCCGCGTCGCCCAACTCTTCCTCGGCGGCGCGATGACGGAAGCGGCCTGAACCATGAACCCGACCTCGATCGCCACCGTCTCGCTCTCCGGCGATCTCGCCGACAAGCTGCAGGCCATCGCCGCCGCCGGCTTCGATGGGGTCGAGGTCTTCGAGAACGACTTCCTGACCTTCGACGGCAATCCGCGCGACGTCGGCAGGATGATCGCCGATCTCGGGCTTACCATCGTCGCCTTCCAGCCCTTCCGCGATTTCGAGGGCATGCCGGAGCCGCTGCGCGGGCGCACCTTCGAACGGGCACGGCGCAAGTTCGAGCTGATGAACGAACTCGGCGCCGGGCTCATGCTGATCTGCTCGAACGTCTCGCCGCAATCGCTGGGGGGCATCGACCGCGCCGCCCATGATCTCAACGAGCTCGGCGACCTCGCCGGCAAGCATGATGTGCGCGTCGGCTTCGAGGCGCTGGCCTGGGGCAAGCACGTCAACGACTATCGCGACGCCTGGGAGATCGTGCGCCGCGCCGACCACAAGCGCATCGGCCTGATCCTCGATTCCTTCCACACGCTGGCGCGGCGCTCGCCGCTGGAGCCGATCGCCTCGATCCCGGGCGACCGGATCGAGCTGGTCCAGCTCGCCGACGCACCGCTGCTCGACATGGACGTGCTGAGCTGGAGCCGGCATTTCCGCAATTTCCCCGGCCAGGGCGACCTCGCCGTCGCCGATTTCCTCCGGGCAGTCGAGGCGACCGGCTATTGCGGCCCGCTCTCGCTGGAAATCTTCAACGACCAGTTCCGCGCCGGCTCGGCCAAGCGCGTCGCGGTCGATGGTTTGCGCTCGCTGATCCAGCTCGCCGACCAGACGACGCGTCTCGGCGATCCCGCCAAGGCGGAGATGCCCGACCGCACGCCACTGCTCGGCGTCGAGTTCCTCGAATTTGCGCTCGACGAAGAGCCGGCGCAGGCGCTGACAGCACTGTTCTCGGCGCTTGGCTTCCACAAGAGCGGCGAGCATCGCAGCAAGGCGGTGACGCGCTGGAGCCAGGGCGGGATCAACCTGATCGTCAACACCGAGAAGGACGGCTTCGCCCAGTCGCATGCGATCATGCACGGGCCTGGCGTCTGCGCGCTGGCGCTACGCGTCGCCAATGTCGAGGCGACGATGGCACGCGCCCGGGCGCTGAAGGACACGACCTTCGACCAACAGGTCGCACCGGGCGAGATGGAGATACCGGCGATCCGCGGCGTCGGCGGCAGCCTGATCTATTTCACCGAGCCGCGCCCTGACGGCGCCCAGAGCTGGCATGACGACTTCATCGCCACCGGCGCCGGCGGCAGCGCCCCTGCCCTGCTCACCGACGTCGACCACATCTCGCAGTCGATGGACTATGACGAGATGCTGTCCTGGCTGCTGTTTTACACCTCGCTGTTCGCGCTCGACCGCATCCCGCAGCTCGCCATCGCCGACCCGGCGGGACTGGTGCAGAGCCGGCCGCTGGTCAATGCACCAAGCTCGGCCGGCAGCTCGGTCCGCCTCATCCTTAACGGCTCGCAGGCGACGCGCACCCTCTCGTCCCGCTTCGTCTCCGAGCATTTCGGCTCGGGCGTGCAGCACATCGCCTTCACCTCGCCGGACATCTTCGCGGCCGTGACCGCGATGCGCGCCGCCGGGCTCGATTTCCTCGATATCCCCGAGAACTATTACGACGACTTGGAGGCCCGCTACGGGCTGGAGCCGGCCTTCCTCGACCGGCTGCGCGAGCACCACATCCTCTATGACCGCGACGGCGAGGCCGAGTTCCTGCAGGTCTACACCCATGTCTTCGCCCAGCGCTTCTTCTTCGAGATCGTCGAGCGGCGCGGTGGCTATGCCGGCTTCGGCGCGGTCAACGCACCGGTCCGGCTGGCGGCGCAGGCGCGCGAGGCGCGGCCCGTGACGGTGCCGCGCCCGCTGCACGACGACTAAGGCACACTGACTTCACTCGGAACCACTTCGTCATCCCGGACAAGCGGCGAAGCCGTGCAGCTCCGGGATCCATCATAAGCCTCCGGAGCTCTACGATGGATCCCGGGCCGAGCTTCGCTCGCCCGGGATGACGGTGGTGATTCCGGTGTGACAGTCAGGGACGCTGCAACTCGCTACGACGTCGAACACGATTGTGGCCATGGGTGCCCGGGGCCGCGCCCAGGCACCCATGGCCGCCGCACAGACTGAGCCTGGGGAGGACCGGCTCAGCCGCGCAGCATCTGCATCGGCGCTGGGTAGTATCGGAAACCATCGCCGGCCTTGGCAAGGTTGCCGAAGCCCGGCCAGGCGAAGTGATAGGACATTACCGGCGTCTTATGCTCGGCCAGCATGGTGAGCAGCTTCACCCGCGACTGCACAGACATCTTCGGGTCCCAGTCATAGGCGAACTCGACGCGCGGGTTCTCGGTGAGCAGCACCGGGTGATGGGTCAGATCGCCGAGGAAGGTGAACGACTTCCCGCCCGAGGAGACGTTGAAGATCGTGTGACCGGGGCTGTGGCCGGGCGCCGAGATCGCGGTGACGCCCGGCAGGAACTCCTGGCCATCCTTGAAGAAGACGATGCGGTCGCGCACCGGCCTCAAGTTGGCGCGGGCATGCTCGCCGAAGGCCTTGAACGGCGAGCCGAGCCGGGCATCCTCCAGCCAGTAATCATGATCGACCTGGCTGATATAGATCTGCGCATTCGGGAAATTGGCCTTGCCCTCGGCCGAGCAGATGCCGCCGGTATGGTCGATATGGGCGTGACTGCAGACGATCGCGTCGATCGATGCCGGGTCGATGCCGGCTTCCTGCATGCTCTTGAGCAACCGTCCCGTCGTCGGGCCGAAGGCCTTGGAGAAGCCCATGCCGGTGTCGAACATCACCAGCCTATCGCCGAAATTGACGATCGGGATGTTCTGCTCGAGCACGACATTGTCCTTGGGCAGGAAGTTCGTCTCAAGCAGGCCGTAGACCTGTTCCTTCGGCAGACCGAGGAAGCTCGATCCGGGGTCACCCAGCGGCAACGGCCCGTCGGAGACGACCGTGACTTCGGCCTGGCCAAGCAGGAAGCGGTAGTAGTACGGCACCTGGCTGTTCGCGAGCGGGGCCTTGGCGACGGCGCCGCCGGGCAAGGCGGCCCCGGCGGCGAGCGCCGCCGCGCCCGAGAGGAAACCGCGGCGGCTGGTAGGCGGGATGAGCAGGTTCGACATGGCGTTCCTCCGGGACAAAAGGGAGCGGCGTCGGGCGCCGTCTTCTTCGCGCGGGAGACCTGGCATCGCGTCAGGCCTTGCCGGAGAGGAAGGATGCACGCCTGCGGAGTGGACGGCCAATAAGGCTTCGCTCTAGTCTGCATAAGCGAAAGCTGCCGCCCGCGCGGCGAGGCGAAACAAAACCAATGGGGGATCGGGCGGCGATGGATCTGCGCCAGTTGCGCTATTTCACGGCCATCGTCGAACAGGGCTCGTTCTCCAAGGCGGCAGTCAAGCTTCGGGTGGCGCAGCCGGCGCTGAGCCAGCATCTGCGCCATATGGAAGACGAGCTCGGCGTCGCCCTGCTGCATCGGGGCACGCGCGGCGTCCAGCCGACCGAGGCCGGAGAGCGCCTGCTCGCCAAGGCCCGCACCATCCTCGCCGAATTCGCCGAACTGCGGGACAGCGTCCGCGGCGAGCAGGCGGCGCCGGCCGGCGAAGTCCGCATCGGCCTGCCCGGAACCGTCAGCGAGCAGTTCAGCGTGCCGCTGATCGAGGCGACGCAGGAGCGCTATCCGGATGTGCGTATCCGCATCGCCGAGGCGATGAGTGGTTTCGTGCTCGACTGGCTGCGCAAGGGCGAGGTCGATCTCGCGGTGATCTATTCGACGTCGGATCCGAAAGGACTGGGCATCCATCACATCCTGACCGAGGAGCTCTGCCTGTTCGGCGTGCCGGCGCTGACGGCGCTGAAGACCTCGCCCGGCAAGGCAGTGACGTTGAGCGAGGCGGCCGGGCTCGACCTGATCTTGCCCGGGCCGGGCCACGGCCTGCGCGACCAGATCGACGAAGCCGCGGCCGGCATCAACGCCACCGTCCACGCCGCAGTCGAGATCGAATCCTATGCCCAGATCAAGCGCCTGGCCGAGCGCGGCCTCGGCTACGGCATCCTGCCGCGCATGGCGGTCAGGGCGCAGGAGAAGGCCGGCGTCTTTCAGACCTGGCCGATCGAGCAGCCTTCGCTCTATCGCAAGGTCTATCTCGCCTATTCGACCGAGCGGCCGATGACGGCAGCGGCCCGCGCCATCGGCCAGCTCTCCTGGGAGATCCTGCGCGGCCTCGTCACCGAGGAGAGCTGGACCGCGACGCTCGGCGACGAGAGCGATCCGCCGGCCTTATACGGCTGATCGGGATTTCGTCTTTGACAGGCGACGCGACCAGCCGAACACTCGCTTGCACATCATCTATGAGGATACGCCTTGAAGACCCGCGCCGCCGTCCTGCACGCCAGCCCCGTCGCCGCGCCCTATGCGCAGTCGAAGCCGCTCCGGATCGAGGAGGTCGAGCTCGCCCCGCCGGGGATGGGCGAGGTGCTGGTCAGGGTCCGCGCCGCCGGCCTCTGCCATTCCGACCTCTCGGTGATCGACGGCAACCGGCCGCGCCCGGTGCCGATGGTGCTCGGCCATGAGGCGGCGGGCGAGGTCGAGGATGTCGGGCCCGGCGTCACCGATCTCAGGAAGGGTGACCGCGTCGTCATGGTTTTCGTGCCCTCCTGCGGCCATTGCGCGCCGTGCAGCGAGGGGCGCCCTGCTTTGTGCGAGCCCGGCAATGCCGCCAATGGCGTCGGCGAACTCATGGCCGGCGGGCGCCGCCTCTCGCAGAACGGCAAGCCGGTGCACCACCATGTCGGCGTCTCCGCCTTCGCCGAGCATGCGGTGATGTCGCGCCATTCGCTGGTGAAGATCGAGGCTGACATCCCGCATGAGATCGCAGCGCTGTTCGGCTGCGCGGTGCTGACCGGGGTCGGGGCGGCCGTAAACACCGCCAAGGTCCGCGCCGGCGAAACCGTCGCGGTCGTCGGCCTCGGCGGTGTCGGCCTCTCGGCTCTGCTCGGCGCCGCCGCCTGTGGCGCCGCCCGCGTCATCGCGGTCGACCTCTCCGACGAGAAGCTCAGGATCGCCCGCGAGCTCGGCGCGACCGACACTTTCAATGCCGGCGCGCCCGATGTGGTCGAGGCGATTCGTGCTGCCACCAAGGGCGGCGTCGACCACGGGCTCGAAATGGCGGGCTCGGTGAAGGCGCTGGAGCTCGCCTACCAGATCACAAGGCGCGGCGGCACGACGACGACGGCAGGCCTCGCCAATCCCGCTCACACCATGGCGCTGGCCCCGGTCAGGCTCGTCGGCGAAGAGCGGACGCTGAAGGGCTCCTATGTCGGCTCCTGCATTCCGGTGCGCGACATTCCCCGCTTCATCGACCTCTATCAGCGCGGCCGCATGCCGGTGGACAAGCTCTGGACCAGCTCGAGCCCGCTCGAAGGGATCAACGAAGGCTTCGACGCGCTGCACGAGGGCCGGACGATCCGGCACATCATCCAGATGTGAGACTTAGGCGGCGGGCTGATCGCTCGCGACCACGGCGCGCGGTGCGAGCGCGGCGGCAAGCGCCGCCACCAGCATCAGCGCGACCGCAAGCCCGGCGAGCGCCGGGAAGCCGGCGCGGGCATAGAGCGGCCCGAAGCCTGTCGTGCCGGCGAAAAGCGCGAGATAGGTGACGCCGCTGTTGAGCCCCATGATCGCGCCGCGGCGGGAAGGATCGAGCGCACCCAGCCGGAGGATCAGCACGTTCAGCCCGGCATGGTTGGCCATGCCCCAGAAGAACACCACGGCAAGCAGCGCGGGATAGGACGCGGCGGCGAGACTCATCGCCAAGTAGACACCGCCGACCACCGCGAAGAAGACCGGCAGTAGCCGGGCCGGGCCGAGGCGGTCGATCCAGCGGTCGAGGAAGGTCGTCGCCCCGAAGCCGAGGCCGTAACACAGAGCGAGCAAGCCACCGGCGCTGACCGGCAGGCCGAGCACGCGATGCAAATGATCGCCGACATAGGCGTAGACGCCGTAGAACGAGGCCATGAAGGCGGCGCAGGCAAGCAGCAGCGGCGCGATGCCGGGAACGCGGAGTGCCGAGAGAGGCGACGGCGCGGCGCGCCCGGTCGCGTTGCCGCCAGCGGTCAGCTTGGTGGTTCCAGCCATCGCCGCGAGCCCGGCGACGACGACGATAGCGTAGACCATGCGCCAGCCGAAGAGATCGGCGACCACCGCCGAGAGCGAGACGCCGGCGACCATGCTGAGCGTCCAGCCGAACAGGACGACGCCGAGCGTGTCGCTCTCGCGGCCGGCAGGCGCCGCCAATGCGGCGAGCGTGTAGATCGACGGCAGCGCCAGGCCGGCAGCGAGGCCCGCCAGCAACTGTGCGCCGACGAAGGCGGGCAGAACCGGCGCCGCGCCGCTCGCCGCAAGCGCTGCCAGGAAGGCGAGCAGGGCATAGCGCAGCATGCGTCCCGCGCCGAAGTGATCGATCAGTCCGGCGAGCAGCAAGGCGCTTGCAGCCGTGCCGATGCCGAAGGCAGCCGAAGCGGTCATCACCGCCGGCACGTCGCTGGCGAAGCTTTCGGCGACCCGTGGCGCGATCGGCCCCAGTGCCAGCGAATTCGCCCCGACCAGCCCGATGCACAGGCAGAGCGCATAGGCTGCCGGGGGTATACGGGGCAGACCCGAAGCCGTTTGATTTTCATTCGTCATTTCGACAGAATGACCGAATGAAATTCTGGATCAATCGGAGATCGACGAATGCTCGAAAAAACAGATGGCGTTCGGCGTAACCGCGGAGCCGAGCGCGAACTCGATGCCATGGACCGAAAGCTGTTAGGCGTTCTCGTCGAGGATGCGACGATCAGCTACGCCGATCTCGGCGAGCGCGTCGGCCTGTCGCCGCCGGCAGCGCATGAGCGGGTGAAGCGATTGCGGCGCTCCGGCGTGATCCGGCGGGTCGCGGCGCTGATCGAGCCGGAGGCAACCGGCAAGACGCTGCTCGCCTTCGTCCATGTCGACACCACCGGCTGGGGCAAGACGACGACGCTCCTGGCGATCGAGGCCCATCCCGAGGTCGAGGAGATCCATTCGGTCGCCGGCGACACCTGCATGATGCTCAAGGTGCGGACCGAGAGCACGCATGCGCTCGAGGGCCTGCTGGCCAAGATCTACGACGTGCCCGGCGTCACCGCGACCCGCAGTTATGTCGTGCTCTCGACCTATCTGGAGCGGCCGGTCCAGCCGGGCATCACCGGCGAATGGCCGGGACGCGTCAAGGACCCGCGAATGCTGCCCGTCAGCCAAACATCGCGGGATTGACTGACGGCTTCGTTCCGACCGGCACCTTGAGATGGTGCAACCTGATCGGCTGATGCAGGACGTAGCCGCCGTCCTCATGTTCCGACAGCGCCTCGAAACGCGCGAGCAGCTTGCCCCGCGCCGCCTCTGCACGCTCCTCCCGCGAGGGATCGGCCGCGACGGCGCGTACCATGAAGGCGGCGGCATCGGGGAACGTCTCGATGCGATCGTATTCGATCCGCCGGCTTTCGCTGACGATGCCGCGGCGCATTGCGCGGACGATCGCGTCCTGTGCCGCGTGCCTCACCTCGGTCTCATCCTCGATCAGGCGCAGCGCATCGAAGAAGGAGCCTTCCGACAAGGGCTCGATGACGACGACGCTGCCGCCCTTGCCGACGACGCGTGCCGCCTCCTCCAACGCAAGCAGCATGTCCGGCACCGGGACGTGATGCAGACTGTTGAGGAAGATCGCGGCGTGCATGCTGGCATCACCCCAGGGCAAAAGCTGGGCGCAGCCGTGCTTCAGCACCGCCTTGGGCGCGAGTTTTTGCGCAACCTCCAGCATCGCCTCGTCCGGATCGAGGCCGACGACGCTGGCGCCACGCTCGATGAGCGCCTGCAGCAGGTTGCCCCTGCCGCAGCCGATGTCGAGGATGCGCCGGCCCTGCAAGGGCGCGAGTAGCTTCTCCAGAATCTCGACGGTATCGCCTGCCGGCCGCATGCCACTCATAGTAGATCAATGGTTGCGCCCGCTGCCGGGCGCAAGAGCCATTCCCCTGCGATCCAAAGCTACTCCGTTCGAATAGCAACCTGGCCGCGATCTACTCGTTCCACTTCACCCGTGCTTGTGCACGATGGTCTTGGCGACGGCGAACTCCTCCAGCGCCATGAAGCCCTTCTCCCGCCCATGGCCGCTCTTGCCAGTACCACCGAAGGGCAGTTCGATGCCGCCGCCGGCGCCATAGCCGTTGATGAAGACCTGCCCGGCCCGAACCCGCTTGGCGACGCGCTGCTGGCGCCCGCCATTATTGGTCCAGACGCCAGCGACGAGGCCGTAGGCAGTGGAGTTGGCGAGCTTCACCGCATCCTCCTCGTCGTCGAAGGAGAAGGCAGCGAGGACCGGGCCGAAGACCTCCTCCTGCTCCAGCCTGTTGCCGCGCGGCACCTGGCCGAACAGGGTCGGGGTCACGTAGAAGCCGCCATTCGGTACGCCTTGCACGATCGCGCCTTCGGCGAGGACCGGAATGCCCTGCTCGCGGGCCTGGTCAACGAAGCTCTGGACCCGGCCGCGCTGCCTGGCGTTGATCACCGGGCCGCAGTCGAGGTCCATCTCGGGCGTGCCGG
The DNA here is from genome assembly GCA_025846845.1 of Alloboseaceae bacterium BT-24-1. Classification (GTDB taxonomy): domain Bacteria; phylum Pseudomonadota; class Alphaproteobacteria; order Rhizobiales; family Beijerinckiaceae; genus Allobosea. The sequence continues at coordinate 97,388 of JAOYTL010000016.1, read as the reverse complement.
CGCGCAGCTTGGCGAACTGCTTGGCGACAGCGCCGACGAAGTCGTCATAAACGGTCTTCTGCACCAGCACGCGGCTGCCGGCCGAGCAGGTCTGGCCGGTGTTCTGGACGATTGCCTTGCAGACGATCGGCACGGCGGCATCGAGATCGGCGTCGTCGAAGACGATCTGGGGCGACTTGCCGCCGAGCTCGAGCGTGCAGGTGATGTAGTTGTCGGCGCAGGCCTTCTGGATGATCTGGCCGACCTGCGGCGAGCCGGTGAAGGAGATGAAGCCGACGCCGGGATTGCGGCAGAGCGCCTCGCCCGCCTCATGGCCGCGGCCAGTGACGATGTTGATCGCGCCGTCGGGGAAACCAACCTCGCTGGCGAGCTCGGCGAGACGCAAAGCCGTCTGGCAGGCATCCTCGGCGGGCTTCAGCACCACGGCATTGCCCATGGCGAGCGAAGCGGTGAGCGAACGGCCGAACATCTGCGCCGGATAGTTCCAGGGCAGGATATGGCCGGTGACGCCATAGGGCTCGTGCACGACGCTGACATTGTAGCCGTTGAGGAACGGGATGATGTGGCCGTGCACCTTGTCGGCGGCGCCGCCATAGAACTCGAAATAGCGCACCGTGGCCTCGATATCGGCGCGCGCCTGCGCCATCGGCTTGCCAGTGTCCTGCGCCTCGATCTTCGCGAGCTCGTCGAAATGGTCCTGGACCTTGAGCGCCAGCTTCGAGATCAGCCGGCCGCGCTCGGCCGCGGTCAATTTGCCCCAGGCGCCCTCATAGGCGGCACGGGCGGCCCTTACGGCATCGTCGATGTCATCGGCATTGCCACAAGCGATGCGGGTGAATTCCTCGCCGGTCGCCGGCGCGAGCACCGCCATGGTCTCGCCGGTCCGCCCGGCGACGTGCCGGCCATTGATGAAGTGCTGGGTCATAGTCCTACCTCGGTCTGTGTCGATTCCCCTCCCCCTTGTGGGGAGGGGTTAGGGGTGGGGGGCGAGCCGCTTGGTGCCCGACTGACGGACACGGCTCTGCAACAAGGTCGTGTCTGGATGATCGGCGTGTCGTTCCGGCTTTCCGCCCCCCACCCCTTCCCCTCCCCACAAGGGGGAGGGGTATTCCCGCATTTCCTTCAATGCAGCCCGGCCGCGGCGAGCGAGCTTTGCGCCAGCACTGTCTCGCTGACCTCGCCGCGCTCGATCGCATAAGCCCGGCCTGCGAAGTTGCGCAGCAGACTGGGGTTGGATTCGGTGATCAGCAAGGCGATGTCGGGATGGCTGTCGCGCAAGGCGCGCAGGGCAGCGGCATAGCGGTTGGCCAGCACCGGGGCGAGGCCCTGGAACGGCTCGTCGAGCAGGATGACGCGGCTGCCGACCATCAGCGCACGGGCGAGCGCCGCCATCTTGCCCTGCCCGCCGGAGAGGCCTGCCGCCGGGCGCTGGCGCAGATCGGCGAGCTCGGGCAGTACCGCGTAGATGCGCTCCAGCCTTCTCGCGATCTCTGCCTCGCCGAGCTTCATCACCTCGGCCGGCAGGCGGATGTTCTCCTCGATGGTGAAGGTCGAGAACAGCCTGCGGTCCTCCGGCGCATAGCCGATGCCGAGGCGCGGCCGCTCATGCGGTTTCACCGTATCGAGCGGCTTGCCGTCGAAGCTGATCGCGCCGCCGGTCACCTTCATGAAGCCCATGATGGCGCGCAGCAGGCTGGTCTTGCCGGCGCCGTTGCGGCCGATGAGGGCGACGGTCGCGCCCTCCTCCAACGATAGCGTGGCACGGCGCAGCACTTGGACGCCTTCGATCTCGGCCGAGAGCTCCCTGATCTCAAGCATGCGCTAGACCCCCACCCCGATCACGGTCTCGCGGACCTCCGGATGGTTGAGGATTTCCTCCGGTGTGCCCTGATGGGCGATGCGCCCGCCGGCCCAGACCGCGACGCGGTTGGCGTAACGCGCGACCACATCCATGTCGTGCTCGACGAAGACCGCCGTGGTGGCTCGCGCATCGAGCACGCGGGTGAGCGTGTCCATCACCTGGAACTTCTCGGTCGAGGATACGCCGCTGGTCGGCTCGTCCATGAAGATCAGCTTAGGCTCCAGCGCGAGCGCCACGGCGATGTCGATCAGCTTGCGCATGCCCTCCGGGAGTTCGCGGACGATGCGGTTGCCGGTCTCCTTCAACCCGACCAGATCGAGCAGCGCCCACATCTCCTCGGCCTTTGGATGCCGCAGCATCGGCGTGAAGGGCGACCACGAACCCTCGCGCGCCGAAAGCGCGAGCAGGAGGTTGTCGATCACCGTGTTGTCGAGGAAGAGCTGCGGGATCTGGAAGGAGCGGCCGACGCCGAGGCGGGTGATCGCGCGCGGCGATAGCCGCGTCACATCCTGCCCATTGAAGACGACGCGGCCGGATTGCGGCTTGAGATAGCCGGTGCAGAGGTTGATGAAGGTGGTCTTGCCGGCGCCGTTCGGCCCGATGATGGCAATGCGCTCGTTGGCCGCGACCTTGAGCGAGGCGCCGTTCGCCGCCTGCACGCCGCCGAAGCGCAGGTGCAGATCGTCCGCCTCGAGGATGACGCCGCTCATCGCCCGCCCTCCTCGCGCTGTGCCTTGCCACCCTTGCCGGCGACGATGCCGTAGAGGCCCGCCGGCGCGAAGAAGATGATCACCAGCAGCATGACGCCGAGCACGGCATGCCAGGTCTCGGGCGCGTAGACCGCGGCATAGCCGCGGATGATCTGAAACATCAGCGCGCCGAGGAAGGGGCCGGCGACGCCGCCGATCCCGCCGAGGATCGCGATGAAAACGAACTCGCCGGAACGCACCCAATAGGCCAGTTCCGGCGTCACATGGCCGGAGACCAGCGCGATGATCGCGCCGCCCAGTCCCGCCAGCAGGCCGGAGAGCAGATAGGCGCCGTAGAGCACTTTTCTCGGGGAGACGCCGAGATATTCGAGCCGCGTCTCGTTCGACTTGATCGCTTCCAGGGCCTTGCCGCCAGGCGAGAGCAAATAGCGGGCGACGAAGAGCGCGGCGAGGATGCAGAGCACCAGCGTGACATAGAAGGTCGCGAGTTCGAACTGCTCGCGGCCGAACTCGACGCCGGCGAAGGTCGGCCGCGGCACACGTTTTCCATCGGCACCACCGGTGATCGAGAACAGCTTCTCCAGAAGCGAGAAGAACACCATCGAGATGGCGAGGTTGAGCATGCCGAAGAAGATCGCCCGATAGCGCACGACGAAGAGCCCGACGATCGCCGCGAGCAGGCCTGACGCAGCCATCCCGACCGGGATCAGGACCAGCGCCTCATGGCCCACCTTGGCCGCCGCCATGAAAGCGACCGCATAGGCGCTGAACGAGAAGAACAGGCCGTGGCCGAATGAGACCTGGCCGGCCCGCAGCAGCACCATGATGCCGAGCGCCGCCAGCCCCTCGCAGAGCGCGACGGTCAGGATCACCGTCGACCAGGGCGAGAACAGCGGGAAGACCGCGAGCGCGGCGATCAGCGCGGCGCCGAAGACGAGCTGGCGCGCCATCACACCTTCCTCGTCTGCACGGTCGAGAACAGCCCCTGCGGACGGACCAGCAGCACGACCATCATGATGAGATAGGGGATCAGCACGTCGAATTCCGGCGCGAAATAGACCGCCGCCGAGCGCCCGAGCCCGATCAGTAGAGCCGCCACTGCCGCGCCCTCGATCCGGCCGAGACCTGCGATCGCCGCCACCGCGAAGGAGAGGACGAGCGTGCCGGCACCGATGCCGGGGGTCAGCGAGGTCGTGGCCGAGGCGAGCGCGCCGCCCAATGCCGCCAGCGAGGCGCCGATGATGAAGGTGATCAGGTAGACCCGCGCCGCGTCGATGCCCATCGCGGTCGCGGCCTCGCGATCCTGCGTCACCGCAACGATGGCGCGGCCGAAGCTGGTGCGGCGCAGGAAGAAGCGCAGGCCGACCAGCACCGCGAGCGCGACAAGCGGCATCAGGATGAGCTGGTAGGTGGTGTAGAAGATGCCGAAGACCTCGACCGTGCCGAGCCAGTTCATCGGCGCATTGGCGAAATAGGGCTGCACGCCGAAGACGACCTTCTGCGCGTCCTCGAGGATCATGAAGACGGCGAAGGTGACGATCAGCTGCAGCACCTCCTCCTTGCCGTAGACGCGGCGCAGCAGCGCGATCTCGACGAGGCCGCCGACCAGGATGCCGACCAGCGCGGCCGCGATTAGCAACGTCGGAAAGGCGAGCCAGGTCGGCAGCCCCGCTGCGCCGAGGGCGAGCACGCCGGCCGCCGCGACATAGGCGCCGATCGCATAGAACGAGCCATGGGCGACATTGACGATGCCGAGCACGCCAAAGATCAGCGACAGTCCGACCGCGACCAGGAAGATCAGCGAGCCATAGGCCAGGCCGTCGAGCGCGGCGAGGAGGAGCATTTCAGGGGGCATGCGGTCCGCTACCGAGTTCCCCTCCCCCTTGTGGGGAGGGGTTAGGGGTGGGGGGGCGAAAAGCCAGTCACGAGGGAAGGATGTCGGACGTCGGCACTCGTGCCATTCGACCAAGGCCGATCACCCGGTCGGACGCCCCCCACCCCTGCCCCTCCCCACAAGGGGGAGGGGTTGAGCGCGAGGTTCAGTTCACCGTTCTTACTTCGCGTAGTCGAAGGTCTCGATCGACTTGTCGGTGACGAGGTCGGGCTTCACCTTGGCGAACCAGTCGAGAGACTTCTCGCCGAGCGGCGTGGTCACCAGCTTGCCGGGATAGAGCGCCATCTTGTCGTAAACCGCGAAGGGATAGTCCGGCACGCGCTTGGTGGTGCCGAGCAGCTGGTCTTCGAGCCCCTGATGGTCCTGGCGGATGGTGATCGTGCCGGTGAGCGACTTGAACTCGAGCCCCTCGAAGGCGGCGATGACCTCTTCCTTGCTCGGCCATTTGCCGCCGGCGCCCGCCTTCTCATAGGCCTTCTGAAGCCCGGTCAGGGCCTGCTGCATGTGGAAGGTCGGGTAGATCGGATAGACCCCGGTCTTGTCCTTGTACGCCTTGACGAAGGACTGCATCTCCGGCGTGTTCTTGTATTTCGGGTGCAGCCAGTAATGGTCGCCGCGCGAGCCGACGATGACGCCTTCAGGCAGGACGTTGCCGAGCCGCTCCAGCGAGCTTTCCGCCAGCGGCAGCACGAAGGTCGATTGCTTGAGCAGGCCGCGCGCCGCCGCCTGCTGGACGAAGGTATCGAGATCGCCGCCCCAGGAGGTCGAGATCACGACATCGGGCCGCAGCGCCGACAGCCTTGTGATCTCGGTCGAGAAATCGGGTGCCCCGAATTTCGGGAAGAGCTCGGCGACGACGCGGACATCCGGCTTCAGCGCCTTGAGGCCGGCCTGCAGCAGCGCCCAGGATTCACGGCCCCAGGCATAGTCCTGGTTGACGACCGCGACCGTCTTGAAGTCGGGCTTCACCTTCATCAGGTAGAGCAGCGTCGCCATCATCTCGGCGCCGGCATGGGCCTGGGTCCGGACCGAGTACTTCCACTTGCCGTCCTCGAAGATGGTCTGCGTGCCGCAGTCCCACATCACGTTGACGACCTTGAGGTCTTCCGCCACCGGCGCCAGCGCATTGCAGGAGCCCGACGAGATCGCGCCGAGCATCACCTGCGCGCCCTGCTCCTGAACGACACGGCGATATTCGGAGAGGAGCTGGTTGGTGCCGGCGCCCTCGTCGACATAGACCGGCTTCAGGGGCACGCCGAGCACGCCGCCCTTGGCGTTGATCTCCGCGATCAGGAGGTCGGCAGCGTTGCGGCCCGGCACGCCGAAGACCGAGGCCGGACCCGAGAGGAAGGTCGCGATCCCGACCACCAGTTCCTTCGGCTTGTCCTGCGCCAAAGCCTGGCCTGCGAGCAGCGTTCCCGCCAGCGCGGCAATCGCCAGTTTCATCGTCTTCATGAGCGTCCTCCCTGAACCTCGCACGACAGTGGGCGCTCTTGAACGGCGCCTCGTCTCCGTCAAAGGGGCGCATAGCCGCCCCGGCCGGACAAGTAGGATAAAGCGATGAAGGCCAGACGCTTTTTCTATGGAGCGGCGCCCGCACAGCGAGCCGGCGGCGCTATGGCGGCCATCGCAAAACGCTATTTGACTTCGAAGGCGTGACATCGGTGTCTCGCGCAAAATGAACGGCACGTGGCGACCTGATGACGAATGCTCTCGACGGAATCCTGGTGGTGGCGCTGGAGCAGGCGGTGGCCGCTCCGATGGCGAGCTGCCGCCTCGCCGATGCCGGCGCGCGCGTCATCAAGCTGGAGCGGGAGGAAGGCGATTTCTCGCGCGGCTATGACGACTATGCGCAGGGCCTGTCGTCCTATTTCGTCTGGATCAACCGCGGCAAGGAATCCTGCCGTGTCGACCTCAAGGACAAGAAGGACCTCGCTTTGGTCGAGGCGATGCTCGCCGGCGCCGACGTCTTCATCCAGAACTTCGCGCCCGGCGCGACCGACAGGCTCGGCATCGGCAGCGAAGCGCTGCGCCAGCGCCACCCCAGGCTGATCACCTGCGACATCTCCGGCTATGCGCCGGGCACGCCGCATTACACCCGCAAGGCCTATGATCTCCTGATCCAGGCGGAGGCCGGCCTTGCCGCCGTAACCGGCAGCGCCGACTCTGGCCCGACGCGGATCGGCGTCTCAATCGCCGACATCGCCACCGGCAACGCCGCCTATGCCGCGATCCTGGAGGCGCTGATCCGGCGGGGACGCACCGGCGAAGGCTCGCGCATCCAGCTCTCGCTGTTCGACACCATCGCCGACCTGATGAACGTGCCCTACCTCACCCGGCGCTATGGCGGGATCGAACCGCCGCGGCTCGGCCTCGCCCACCCCTCGATCGCGCCCTATGGTGTCTTCCGCCTCGCCGATGCCGAGGTGCTGATCTCGATCCAGAGCGAGCGCGAATGGCAGATTTTGGCTCGCGACGTGCTGCGGGATGCCGGGCTCGCCGAGGATGCGCGCTTCGCCAGCAATGTCCTGCGCGTACGCAACCGCCCTGCCCTCGATGCAGCGATCCAGGCGATCCTCGAAACCCGCAGCTATGCCGAGACGGCGGCCGGGCTCGATGCGGCCCGCATCGCCTTCGGCACGGTCTCGACGGTCGCCGACCTTATCGACCATCCGGCGGTGACGGCGCTGCCGGTTCCGACGCCGAACGGAGATGTCGAGGTGCTGGCGCCGCCGACACTGGTGGACGGCAAGCGCGTGCCGATGCGCGCAATCCCGGGCCTCGGCGAGCATGACGAAGCGTTGCGCCGCGAATTCACAGCGAAAAAAGCGGCGCGATCAGCCTGAGATGAGCATGACCACTGAACACGATCACACCGACATCCGCGAGGCAGTCGCGAAGCTGTGCACGGACTATCCGGGCGAGTACTGGCGCAAGCTCGACCGCGAGATGGCCTATCCGACGGAGTTCGTGACGGCCTTGACCGAAAGCGGTTTCCTCTCGGCCCTGATCCCGGAGGAGTATGGCGGGGCGGGCCTCACCCTCTCGGCTGCGGCGGCGATCATGGAGGAGATCCAGCGCCAGGGCTGCAATGGCGGTGCCTGCCATGCCCAGATGTATGTGATGGGCACGGTGCTGCGTCACGGCAGCGCCGACCAGAAACAGCGCTATCTGCCGAAGATCGCCTCGGGTGAATTGCGCCTGCAGGCCTTCGGCGTCACCGAGCCGACCAGCGGCACCGACACCACCGCGCTCAGGACGACTGCACGACGCGAAGGCGACCATTATGTCGTCAACGGCCAGAAAATCTGGACCAGCCGCGCGGCGCAATCGGACCTGATGCTGCTGCTCGCCCGCACCACGCCGCGCGACCAGGTCGCCAAACGTACAGACGGGCTCTCGGTCTTCATCCTCGACATGCGCGAGGCGCTCCAGGACGGCCTCACCATCCAGCCGATCCGCACGATGATGAACCACGCCACCACCGAGGTCTTCTTCGACAATGTCAGGGTCCCGGCGGCGAACCTCGTCGGCGAGGAGGGCAAGGGCTTCCGCTACATTCTCTCCGGCATGAATGCCGAGCGCATCCTGATCGCCTCGGAGTGCATCGGCGACGCCAAATGGTTCATCGACAAGGCCTCGACCTACGCCAAAGAGCGCCAGGTCTTCGGCCGGCCGATCGGCCAGAACCAAGGGATCCAGTTCCCGATCGCCAGGGCCTACGCCAATATGCGCGCGGCTGAGCTGATGGTGCGCGAGGCGATCAGGCTCTACGAGGCTGGCGAGAATCCGGGCGCGGAAGCGAACATGGCCAAGATGCTCGCGGCGGATGCGTCCTTCGAGGCCGCCAATGCTTGTGTGCAAACCCATGGCGGCTTCGGCTTCGCCGAGGAGTACGACATCGAGCGCAAGTTCCGCGAGACGCGCCTCTATCAGGTTGCGCCGATCTCGACGAACCTGATCCTGTCCTATCTCGCCGAGCACGTGCTCGGCATGCCACGCAGCTATTGAGCCCGATGAACATCGACCATCTGAAGTCCTGGATCGGCAAGACCGAAGCGGCGTCCGATCTGATCACGCCGCGGCTCGTCGCCAGCTATGAGGCGACGTTCTCTCCTCATCTGGCGCCTTACCCGCAAGGCGAAGCGCCGCTCGCTTTGCACTGGTGCCTCGCACCGCCGATCTCGCCGATGACGGCGCTTGGCCAGGACGGGCACGCCGCCAAGGGCGAGTTCCTGCCGCCAGTCGAGCTGCCGCGGCGGATGTGGGCCGGTGGCCGCATCGAGACGATCGCGCCCTTGCGGACCGGCGACGAGGTCACCCGCCACTCGACCATCGGCGATGTCTCCTACAAGGACGGCCGCACCGGCCCGCTCTGCTTCGTCGCGGTCGACCATGAGCTCGTGACGGCGCGCGGCGTCGCGCTGCACGAGCGGCACAACATCGTCTATCGCGAGGCGGCCAAGCCCGGCGAAGAACCGCCGCCTGCTCCGGTCCCGGCCGAACCGCGCCCGGCCGACCTGACCTGGACCGTCGAGGCCTCGCCGGTGCTGCTGTTCCGCTATTCGGCGATCACCTTCAACAGCCACCGCATCCATTACGACCAGCCTTACGTCACCGGCGTCGAGGGCTATGCCGGACTCGTCGTGCATGGGCCGATCCAGGCGAGCCTGATCATGAACATCATCGCCACGCTCTCCGGCGGCGAGCCGATCCGGCTCGACTATCGCGGGCTCGCGCCGCTGATCGCCGGCGAGGCCTTCCAGGTGAAGGCGAAGCGGCTGGAGGACGGCGCCATCGCAGCCTGGACCGAAGGCGCCGACGGGCGGGTGCGGATGGAGGGTGTGAGCCGGTAGCCCCAGCCGTCATTGCGAGGAGCGTAGCGACAAAGCAATCCAGAAGCGGCAGAGCTCTAGATCTGGATTGCTTCGCTGCGCTCGCAATGACGAAAGTCCCGCGTGTCACGGTCCTGCCATGGTGCTAGCGTCTCTCCCTGCACCTTGCTTCAGGAGCCGATGATGGACCGCGCCCGTTTCAGCCGCCGCGACACGCTCAAGGCTGGAGCCGCCATCGCCGCGGCCGGCGCGCTCGCAACCCCGCTGGCGGCGCAAGGGTCGGCCAAGCTCAAGCTGCGGCTGCTGGAGACCAGCGATCTCCACGTCAACGTCGTGCCTTACGACTATTTCCGCGACGCGCCCGACGACACGGTCGGCCTCGCCAAGACGGCGAACCTGATCAAGGCGGCGCAGGCGGAAACGAAGAACAGCCTGCTCTTCGACAATGGCGACTTCCTGCAGGGCTCCTCGCTCGGCGATTTCGTCGCCTACAAGAAGGGGCTGAAGGCTGGCGAGACCCATCCGATGATCGCCGCGATGAACGCCCTGCCCTATCAATGCGGCACGCTCGGCAATCACGAATTCAACTACGGGCTGGAGTTCCTGGAGCACGGCCTCGCCCGCGCCGAGTTCCCGATCATCTGCGCCAATGTCGACCGTGTCGGCGGCGGCACGCTGATCGAGCCCTGGCGCATCTTCGAGCAGAGCTTCGAGGACGAGGCCGGCGCCAGGCATGTGCTCAACATCGCGGTGATCGGCTTCGTGCCGCCCCAGATCATGCAGTGGGACAAGGGCAATCTCGAGCGCAAGGTGACCGCGACCGACATCGTCGACGCCGCGCAAAAGTACCTGCCGGAGATCGCGCTTGCCCATCCGGACCTGACCATCGCGCTCTGCCATTCCGGCATTGCCGGCGGCGAGCGCAAGGGCGGCGAGGAGAACGCGGCGCTGCATCTTGCCAGGCTCGACGGCATCGACGTCGTGCTGACCGGCCACCAGCATCTCGTCTTCCCCGGTGGCAAGGCCTTCGACGGCATTCCCGGCGTCGACAACAAGAAGGGCTCGCTGCATGGCAAGCCGGCCTGCCAGCCCGGTTTTTGGGGCTCGCATGTCGGCATCGTCGATCTCGAGCTGGAGAAGCGCGACGGGCGCTGGCGCATCGCCGATTTCAAGGTCGATCCCAAGCCGATCTATGAGCGCACGCCCGACCGCAAGATCGTGCCGAAGGCGGAGGTGGAAGCGGCCGTGCTTGCCACGGTGAAGGCCGATCACGAGGCGACGCTGAGCTATATGCGCGAGCCCGTCGGCACGACCAGCGCCCCGATCAACAGCTATTTCGCCCTCGTCGCCGACGACCCGTCGGTGCAGATCGTGGCGGAGGCGCAGATCGCCTATGCCAAGCCGCTGATGGCGCAGACGCCGCACAAGGATTTGCCAATCCTCTCGGCGGCCGCCCCGTTCAAATCAGGCGGGCGCGCCGGCCCGGCCTTCTTCACCGACATCCCAGCCGGGCCGATCGCGATCAAGAACGTCGCCGACATCTATCTTTACCCGAACACGGTGCAGATCGTGAAAGTCAGCGGCGCGCAGCTCCGCGAATGGCTGGAGCGCTCGGCCGGCATCTTCAACAGGATCGACGTCGCCAAGACCGAAGAGCAGCCGCTGATCAATCCGGGCTTCCCGGCCTTCAATTTCGACGTGATCGACGGCGTCACCTACCAGATCGATGTGACGCAAGCCTCGCGCTATGACGGCGATGGCAAGCTGGTGGCGCCCGATGCGCACCGCATCGTCGACCTCGCCTACCAAGGCAGGCCGGTGGACGAAAAAGCCGAGTTCATCGTCGTCACCAACAACTATCGCGCCTCCGGCGGCGGCAATTTTCCGGGCACGAAGACGACGGTGGTGCTGGAAGCGCCCGACCTCAACCGCGACGTGATCGTGCGCTTCATCATCGAGAAGAAGACGATCAACCCGGCCGCCGACAACAACTGGTCGCTAAAGCCCTTGCCGGCCAACGTCAACGTCACCTTCCCGACCTCGCCCGCCGCCGCCGGCAAGAAGCCCGACGCGCTGAAAGCCGAGGCGGTCGGCGACGCCGGCGAGGGCTTCGTCAAATACCGGCTGGGCGGCTAACCTTCCGTTCGAGCGAAAGGCAGCTCAGGATTTGTTCTTGGTCGCCCAGCAGGCCGAACCGCTCTGGACGCTGCGCCAGACCCCGTTGGACTTGCAGCCGGCGAGCGGCGGGGTGCAGACGCGGGCGATGCAGGCCGACGGATTGCTGCCGACCTTATTGCAGTTCTGCTCGCAGCCCCTGAACAGGGCCGAGCAGGAACTGGTGACCTGCTTGCAGCCCTCCTGCGCACGGACGGGCGCGCCGAAAGCCAAGACGAACGCAGCCGCAGCGCCTGCAATGAGCGCCAATCTGACCATCGCTTGCCCCTCCCCAGTGCAGGGGTGATCGTGACGCCCACCTCAAGCGCGTCAACGACGTAAGGTTGGTACCTCCGCTGCGCCACCTCGGCTGACTGGCGCAATGCAGCCTGCGCGTGGCACGCCCTCCACTGCCGGCTGCCCGGCACGGCGCCAATATGCTAACAGCGGCGCCATGCTGCAGCGCTTCTTCGCCTATTACCGCCCGCATCGCGGCCTGTTCCTGCTCGACTTCGGCTGCGCCGTGGTGTCGGGACTGCTCGAACTCGGCTTCCCGATCGCGGTGAAGCTCTTCGTCGACCAGCTCCTGCCGAGCGGGAACTGGAGCCTGATCGTGCTGGCCTCGCTCGGCCTGATGGTGATCTATCTGGTCAATGCCGGGCTGATGGTGGTGGTGACCTATTGGGGCCACATGCTCGGCATCAACATCGAGACCGAGATGCGCCGCAAGGCCTTCGACCATCTGCAGAAACTCTCCTTCGGCTGGTTCGACAACCAGAAGACCGGCCATCTCGTCGGGCGATTGACCAAGGATCTCGAGGAGATCGGCGAGGTCGCCCATCATGGGCCGGAGGACCTCTTCATCGCGGTGATGACCTTCATCGGCGCCTTCGCGCTGATGCTGAGCGTGCATCCGCAGCTGGCGCTGATCACCGCGACGATCGTGCCGCTGATCGCCTGGCTGACCAGCCGCTATGGCAGCCGGATGACGGCGAACTGGCAGAAGCTGTTCGGCAGCGTCGGCTCGTTCAACGCAAGGATCGAGGAGAATGTCGGCGGCATCCGCGTCGTCCAGGCCTTCGCCAACGAGGAGCATGAGCGCAGCCTGTTCGCTGTCGACAACCAGCGCTATCGCCGCACCAAGCTCGACGCCTACCGGCTGATGGCGGCCTCGACCTCGCTCTCCTATTTCGGCATGCGCCTGACGCAGATGGCAGTGATGATCGCCGGCGCCTATTACGTGCTGATCGGCGATCTCAGCGCCGGCGGCTTCGTCGGCTTCCTCTTGCTGGTCACGGTGTTCTTCCGGCCGATCGAGAAGATCAACTCGGTGATCGAGACCTATCCGAAGGGCATCGCCGGCTTCCGGCGCTATACGGAGTTCCTCGACACCAGGCCCGACATCGCCGACCTGCCCGGCGCGATCGCAGTCTCCGATCTCAAGGGCGACATCGCCTATGAGAACGTCAGCTTCGGCTATACGCCGGACCGCAAGATCCTGAAGGGCATCGACCTTGCGATCCGCGCCGGCGAGACCATCGCCTTCGTCGGCCCATCAGGCGCCGGCAAGACGACGATCTGCTCGCTCTTGCCGCGCTTCTACGACGTCGAGGGCGGGCGCATCACGATCGACGGCATCGACATCCGCCAGATGACGCTGGCCTCGCTGCGCGGACAGATCGGCATCGTCCAGCAGGACGTCTTCCTCTTCGCCGGCACGCTCCGCGAAAACATCGCCTATGGCAAGCTGACGGCGAGCGAAGACGAGATCATCGAGGCTGCCAGGCGCGCAAGGCTCGACGAGATGATCGCGCGCCTGCCCGACGGCCTCGACACGGTGATCGGCGAGCGCGGCGTCAAGCTCTCGGGCGGGCAGAAGCAGCGCCTCGCCATCGCCCGGATGTTCCTGAAGAACCCGCCGATCCTGATCCTCGACGAAGCGACCTCGGCACTCGACACAGAGACCGAGCGCGCCATCCAGGCCTCGCTCGCCGAACTGTCGAAGGGCCGCACCACGCTGGTGATCGCGCATCGCCTTGCGACGATCCAGGACGCCGACCGCATCATCGTCATCGACGAGACCGGCGTCGCCGAGCAGGGACGGCATCAGGAACTGGTGCAGCGCCCGGGCATCTACCGGCGCCTGCACGAGGCGCAGTATGGTGGGGGACGGCGGTAGCGCCGTCAGCCGGCTGGCTGCTTGCGAGCCGCGTCCAACAGGCCTTCCGCGCCCTGCCTCACCTGCTCAAGCGACAGCAGCTCATCTTCCTGCGGGTCGAAGCAGATACCATTGCAGGCTGCGATCAGCGCAGCAGCGAGAGCATAAGCGAAGGCGCCCTCGGCAAAGCTCCCGCCCCAATAGAAGGCGATGACCTTCTCCAGCTTGTCCGCCTGCTCACCGAAGAGATCCGACATCTCTTCGACCTCGGCCCGCTCGACAATGTCGATTTCGACTCCGGCCTCCAGACCCGCCAGCTTGCCTGGTTGGAAGCCGTCGGCACTGTCGAGCGAGAAAGCACCACTGAACGAGAGCTCAAAGCCCAGGCTGTTGGCTTGAGCTGCAAGCCCCGCGCCGTCGGCCGTTGCTCCCGTCGGCAATCCGACAAGCAATTCCATCGACATGACCGCCCTCCCCTCTACAGCATCCGACATGTGATTATGTTCACTATTCGTTCTATCTTTGATGCTGTCAAGCGCCACCGGCACGCTCTGGTTGCGAATTCACGAAAGAGCCGCTCCGATCGCCGCCGTGTCGTAATAGAACGGTGTGCCCTCGATCAGGCGCCCGTTCTCAAAACGCAGCACCTCCGCGAAAGGCTGCGTGATCGTCCTGCCACTGCCTCGGGCCGTGAGGTGCAGACTGCAGCTCATGAAGACGGTATCGCCGGTCTTCGCGGCCTGCAGGCCATCGACCGAAAGGTCGCTCCAGGTCTCGCGCATCGTCCTGAACAGCCGGCCGACGCCATCGAGCCCGCTCCAGTCGCCAGCATAAGGCAGCGAGGCCGGCTCGTGCACCACGACATCGGGATGGAAGGCGGTGGCGAGCAGACTGAGATCGGCCTCCTCCTGCTGCAGGAAGCGCAGCTCGACCGCGAACATGCGTTCGAGCAGCTCCAGGGCGGACGGACCGCCGGCATTTGCATTCATCAGGAACCTCGGAGTCAATGCGGTCAGAGCGACCGCTGATGGCTCCGAGAAAGCCCGTATCACCCTGAAATCGCCACCCGCTTCCTGTGCCGGTGGCGGTCGGCCTCACCCCCGCGCTTCGAGCGCCTTGACGATGGCGTCGCCCATCTCGGTGGTCGAGACGGCGTTGGCGCCCGGCGCCGCGATGTCCTTGGTGCGGGTGCCGGCGCCGAGCACGTCGGCGATGGCGCCTTCGAGCCGGTCGGCTGCCTCGCCGGCGCCGAAGGAATAGCGCAGCGCCATGGCGAAGGAGCCGATCATCGCGATCGGGTTCGCCAGGCCCTTGCCGGCGATGTCAGGCGCCGAGCCGTGGACGGGCTCGTAGAGCGCCTTGCGCTTGCCGGTGGCCTTGTCCTCGGCGCCGAGCGAAGCCGAAGGCAGCATGCCGAGCGAGCCGGTCAGCATCGCCGCGACGTCGGAGAGGATGTCGCCGAAGAGGTTGTCACAGACGATGACGTCGTATTGCTTGGGCCAGCGCACCAGCTGCATGGCGCAATTGTCGGCCAGCACATGCTCGAGCTCGACGTCCTTGTAGTCGCGGGCGTGCTGGGCGGTGACCGTCTGCTTCCAGAGCACGCCGGTCTTCATGACGTTGTGCTTCTCGGCCGAGGAGACCTTGTTGCGGCGGGTGCGGGCCAGCTCGAAGGCGACGGCGCAGATGCGTTCGATTTCGCCGGTGGTGTAGAGCTGGGTGTCGACGCCGCGCTTGGAGCCATCCTCCAGCGTGACGATCTCCTTGGGCTCGCCGAAATAGACGCCGCCGGTGAGCTCGCGCACGATCAGGATGTCGAGCCCCTCGACCACTTCGGGCTTCAGCGACGAGGCCGAGGCCAGCGCCGGGTAGCAGATCGCCGGACGGAGGTTCGCGAACAGGCCGAGATCCTTGCGCAGGCGCAAGAGACCGGCCTCGGGGCGGTGCTGATAGGGCACATCGGCCCATTTCGGGCCGCCGACCGCACCGAAGAGCACGGCATCGGCTTCCTGGGCGAGCTTCATGTCGCCTTCGGAGATCGCGGCCTTGTGCGTGTCATAGGCGATGCCGCCGACGAGGCCGCGCTCGAGCGAGAACGAGCCGAGGCCCTGCCTCTCGAACCAGGAGACGATCTTCTCGACCTGCCCCATCACCTCGGGGCCGATGCCGTCGCCGGGGAGCAGCAGGAGCTTGTGGTTCGCCATCGATTGAGCCTCGCGTCACGAAATGCGTCGCCGGCTGATTAGGGGGGCCGGACGCGGGGCGCAAGCGCGCCGTTGCAGGGCGGTCGCCCGTTCACGACGCAACGATCGCCTTCCGGATGCAAGCGCCGAACTGGCCATAATCGCCGGCATGCGCCGCTCTGGACGCCGCCATCCACTCGTCCCTGACGATCCGGCGCAGATCGAGCGGATGGCCGGCCTGGAGCGCGAGTTGCTCAAGATAAAGCGCCTGAGCGCGGCCGTTCCCCTCGCGAAAGGGATGGACATAGTTGATGTCGCCGATGATCTCGCCGGCGCGAGCCGCAAAGTCGGCAGGCGCGAGATCTTTCAGATAGCCGCCCGCGACGATCCGCCGATGCACATCGGCCATGCCGGTGCCGATGTAACGCCGGAACTGGAACTGGTTGCCGCCCTTGGCGATCTCGACCGTGCGCAATTCTCCGGCCCAGTCATAGACGTCCTGGAAGAGATGGTGGTGGATGGCGCGCAGATGGGCCAGATCGAACTGGCCGGAGGGAACTCCTTCCCCGATGCGCTGCACGACGGAGCGCCGCTCGAAGCGATCGAGCGCTTCTGGATCGCGCAAATTCAGTTTGTTTTTCAGAACCGTATAGCTTGGCGGATAGCAGTAATCCGGATCGCTCATTCGGCAGCAGGCGAGAAGGCTGCGGCCAAGGCCTTCCTGCGGATGTGTTCGCGGCGCCTCTCCTGCGACCAGCCTTCACGCTCGAACATCGCGAACATGGCGACATCGTCCGCATCGAGCGGGTTGTCCTCGATGCTCTGCAGATGCATCGCGACGAGCCTGCGCTCGGCCACGTCGTCAGCAATCTCGCTCGGGGCTCTGTCGGGCTTTCGAACCATGCCGGGATTTTACCTCAACAGGCACCCGACCACCAGAGCGTCGCACTGCGCTCCGAATGGACATGACGATGCCCGGCCGGGGAGGAAGGCCGGGCATCGCATCCGGGCACGGCGGCGCAGCTCGCCATCGCGCGCCGGACGGGGAACGAGACCTCAGACGGTCTTCTGCGCCATCTGCTTCTCGATGTAGTCGGCCTGGCGCAGTGCTAAAGCGACGATGGTCAGCGTCGGGTTCTCGGCGCCGCCGGTGGTGAACTGGCTGCCGTCGGAGACGAACAGGTTCTTGATGTCGTGGCTCTGGCCGTACTTGTTGACGACGCCGTCTCGCGGCTTCTCGGACATGCGGTTGGTGCCGAGGTTGTGGGTCGAGGGATAGGGCGTCGTCGGGAAGGTCCGCGTTGCCCCGACCGCGCCGTAGATCGCCGCGCCCTGCTTGTAGGCATGGTTGCGCATGGCGAGGTCATTGGGGTGGTCGTCGAAATGGACATTGGCTACCGGCATGCCGCCCTTGTCCTTCTTGTCGGAGAGGGTGATGCGGTTGCTCTCCTGCGGCATGTCCTCGCCGACGATCCACATGCCGGCCATGTTCTCATAGGAATCGAGCGCGGTGGTGAACTCGCGCCCCCAGGAGCCAGGATCGAGGAAGGCGGCCATGAAGGGCAGGCCGATCGACAGCGTCTCCAGCTCGTAGCCGCCGACGAAGCCGCGCTTGGTGTCGTGATGCGCCTCGTCCTGGACGATGCCGGCCATGGTCGTGCCGCGCCACATCCTCACCGGCTTGTCGAAGACACCATAGACCGAGCCGGTCATGTGCCGCATGTAGTTGCGGCCGACCTGCCCCGACGAGTTGGCGAGCCCATCCTTGAACAGGTTCGAGGCCGAGTTGAGCAGCAGGCGCGGGCTCTCGATCGAATTGCCGGCGACCGCGACGATCCGCGCCTTCTGGCGCTGCTGCACGCCCTTGCCGTCGAGATAGACGACGCCGGTGACCTTGCCTGAGGCGTCGTGCTCGATCTTCTGGACGAAGGATTCCGGCCTGACCTCGAGCTTGCCGGTGGCCTCGCCCTTCGGGATCTCGGCATAGAGCGTCGACCATTTCGCGCCGGACTTGCAGCCCTGGAAGCAGAAGCCGATCTGCTGGCAGGCACCGCGGCCGTCGCGCGGCTCGGAATTGATCGCCATCCGACCGGTATGAACCTCCTTGTAGCCGAGCTTCTTTGCGCCCTTCTCCAGCACTTTGAAGTTGTTGTTGCCGGGCAGGCCTGGAATGCCGTTGGTCAGCGTCACGCCCATCCGGTCCTCGGCCTTGGCGTACCAGGGCGCCATCTCGGCGAGGTCGACCGGCCAGTCGAGCAGGTTCGCGCCCTTGAGCGCGCCATAAGTGGTGCGCGCCTTGAACTCATGCGGCTGGAAACGCAGCGAGGCGCCGGCCCAATGCGTCGTCGAGCCGCCGACCGCCTTGACGATCCAGGCCGGCAGATTGGCGAAATCGCGCGCGACACGCCAGGAACCCGAGGTCGTGCGCATGTCGGTCCAGGCGAGTTGGGCGAAGGAGGCCCATTCGTCGTTGAGGAAGTCCTCCATCTCATGGCGCTTGCCCGCTTCGAGGCAGATCACCTTGATGCCCTTCAGCGCCAGCTCGGTGGCGAGCGTGCCGCCGCCGGCGCCGGAGCCGACGACCACCACGACGGTATCGTCGTTCAGATCGAATGTTGCAGCCATGGCTGCCTCCTCCCGATTTATGGTTTCAGAGCCAGGTGATGTCGCCGAAGCCGCGGGCGATGTAGCCGC
The DNA here is from genome assembly GCA_025846845.1 of Alloboseaceae bacterium BT-24-1. Classification (GTDB taxonomy): domain Bacteria; phylum Pseudomonadota; class Alphaproteobacteria; order Rhizobiales; family Beijerinckiaceae; genus Allobosea. The sequence continues at coordinate 78,899 of JAOYTL010000016.1, read as the reverse complement.
CCTTGGAGGCGCTCTCGCCCTCGTAGCCGAAGGCCGGCCAGATCTCCGGCTGGTTGTAGAGCGAGACGACGAGGCTCCCGCGCACGCCCTGGAAGAACTTGCCCTTCTGGATGGCGCGCAGCAGGTTCACCCGCTGACTCTCCCAGCCGACCTGCGCGTAAGGGAGCTTGTGCTGCTTCCGGGCGAGTGCATCGAGCTCGGCGACCGCCCGCTCGGTGTCGGCCTTGGCGGCCGCATCCTTCGCCACCTTCTCGTCATAGGATTTCATCGCAACCGCGTAGAAGCGGTCGGCCAGGCGATCATGCGGGTAGATGTCGCGCGCCAGCTTGATCAGCGTCAGCATGGTCTCAGGCTTCAGCGCCTTGACCTCCAGCCCCCAAGCCTCACCGGCATGGATCAGCGCGCCACCCGATATCGCGATCGCGGCAGCACCCGTCCCGGCGATGAAGCGGCGACGGTCCAGCGTCACCGTAGGCGCGGCTTCGTGCAGTCTGGCCATGGTGTCCTCCCGTTTTTCCGGCGCGTTTCTCCGCTGCGCCGGTTAGGTGCCTGCGCTAGCGGTAGCGGCCGTGTTTCTGGAGGACCTCGATCTTGTAGCCGTCGGGATCCTGGATGAAGAAGAAGCGGGCGAGGAGCGCGCCGTCGCGGTGGAATTCCTTGATCGGATTGGGCGAGAGCCCGGCGGCGACAATGCGCGCATGCTCGGCGTCGAGATCCTCCACTGCGAAGGCGATGTGACCGTAGCCGTCGCCGAGCGCATAGGGCTCCGTGCGATCGTGATTGATGGTCAGCTCGACCTCGAAATCCGCCTCGCGATTGCGCAGATAGACCAGCGTGAAGCCGTCGAAGGCGAAGCGGTCGGCGACCGTGAGGCCGAAGGTCGTCTCGTAGAAGGCGAGCGAGCGCCCCTCGTCGAGCACGCGGATCATCATGTGGATGGCTTTGGCCACGGGCGCGCTCCTATTTCGGCTCGGCCAGGGTCTTGAGGTAGGCGATGACGAGCTTGCGCCGCTCGGCGTCGCGCTGGCGGTAGGCCATGGTCGTGCCCGGCCGCATCGCCGCGGCGTCCTCGATCCAGCGGTCGAGCGTCGCCTCGTCCCAGACCAGGCCGGAGCTCTTCAGCGGTTCCGAGAACTTGAAATCGCCGCGGGCGGCTGCCGGCTTGCCGACGACGTCATGCAGGTTCGGGCCCTGGCGATTGGCCCCGCCCTTCTCGGCGGTGTGGCAGACGCCGCAGCTCGACAGGAATTGCGCCCTGGCCTTGGCCGGATCGATGTCCTGGGCGGCAAGAGGCGCGAGGGTCGCAAGGCCGCAAAATCCCAGCACCGCGATGGCGGTCGGCCGGCAGGCAGGCGCGCGACGCCGGAGCGGGGCGCGATCGACGGACGCTGGAGGCAAGGCTCTCGACCTCTTCGGTTAAGGTCGAGAGAGCTTAGGAGCGCCCCGAAGGGCGCGGGTAGTATAGGACTACTACAATTCGAAAGAGTGCGAGAACGCTCTTCCCCTATTCGGCGGCGGTGTGGAAAGCCTGCACCGCGTCGCGCCGCACCCGCTCGCAATCCTCCTCCTGGCCGCGCACGTCGGAGAGATAGGTCAGGCAGGCGCAGCGCAGCAGCGAGGTGAAGTTCATCTCCTCCTCCTGGAACTCCAGCACCTCGTCATGGAGCTTGCTGAGGAAGCGCCCGAGGGTCACTCCCTGCATCAGCGCGATCTCTTCGAGGATGTCCCAGAAGGCCGCCTCGAGCCTGATCGAGGTCGCATGCCCGCCTAGCCGGATCGAACGCGTCTGATAGGCATAACGATCGGCGGTCTGGGCCGAGAAAATCCGGCACATGGTCACCTCCCTGACGGCGTTTGGTCGCCTTGGGGACAGGATGGCCTTGGTAGGCGGCGCTGTAAACCGTTGGTCGGGAAGCCAGCATTTACCTCCGAGAGCTTTCAGGACAGTTTCGGATAGAAATCGCTAGGAGCGACTTGTGCCCGCACCAGACATCAGCTGCGAAGGATGCGAACGCACGATGAGCATCACGGCTCTGGTGTGCCCGCACTGCGGAACGCCACGCAACCTCCCGGAAGGAGAAGCCGATACCCCTCGGATGATCCTGGCGTTCTTCCTGGTCATCACAGTGTTGGCATGGTGGTACTCGGGGCGGAGCTAGCGTCTGCAATAGGTCAGAAGCAGCCGCACCTCCCACTCGTCCGCCCTAAACCCGCCCGCCCTTCAGCGCGCGCAGCACCTTCTCGCCCGGGCGGCCGGTCTGCGGCATGCCGATCTTGCTCTCGACATCCTTGATCGCCGCCCGCGTCAGCGCGCCGACAGCGCCGTCGGGCTCGCCGACATTGTAGCCGCGCTGGGTCAGCAGGCGCTGCAGTTCGCGGCGCTGCTCGCGCGACAGCGGCAGGTCGTCGGTTGGCCACTCGCCCTGCACACCCGGCCGACCGCGCAGGCGATCGGAAAGGAGTGAGATGGCCAAAGCGTATGAATCTGCGCCGTTATAGCTGTAGGCGGCGTCGTAGTTCTTGAAGACGAGGAAGGCGGGGCCGTTGCGGCCGGCTGGCATCAGGAGCCCGGCATTGCCCGAGCCGGAGAGCGCCGAGCCGTCGAACTTGACGATGCCGCGCGCAGCCCAGGACGAGACCGGCTGCTTCGGGTTGCGCCCGGTCGGGCCGGAATAGCCACCGGGAACGCGGACCTCGTAGCCCCAGGTCGCACCGGTGACCCAGCCGGCCTTGTCCATGAAGTTCGCGGTCGAATGCAGCGCATCGGGGATCGAATCGACGAGATCGCGCCGGCCGTCGCCGTCGCCGTCGACCGCGAGCCTGAGATAAGTCGAGGGGATGAACTGGGTATGTCCGAAGGCGCCGGCCCAGGAGCCGAACAACCGCTCGGGGCGGACGTCGCCGCGCTGGATGATCTGCAGGGTGGCGATCAATTCGCCCTTGAAGAAGGCGTTGCGGCGCGGCGCCAGGCAGGCGCCGGTCGAGAGCGCCTGGACCAGCGGCATCTTGCCCCGCGCCTTGCCGAAATCGCTCTCGACGCCCCAGACCGCCGCGATCGTATGGCGGTCGACGCCGAAGCGCTGCTCGGCGGCGGCGAGCGTCGAGGCGTGCTGGCGCATCATCGAGCGCCCTTCCGCGACCTTCTCGTCGTCGACCAGCGTGCCGAGATAGTCCCAGATCGGGGTCTTGAACTCCGGCTGGTTGTTCATCGCCTCGATCACCTTCATGTCGGGCGTGACGCCCGCCATGGCACGATCGAAGGTGGCGCCGGAGACGCCCTTGGCCGCGGCGGCCGAACGCAGGCCGGCGACGCAGGAATCGAAATCGGCCCGGGCCGCGGTCGCGGCGGCGAGGACGAGAGGCAAGGCCAGGATCAATGTGCGCATAAGTCCACCGAATCGCAGGATTGGCGCGAATCTAGGGCGCTGCGGTTAACGGAGGTTAACCATGCGACGCCTGCCGAGCGCGGAACGCCGAAACCGGCTATGTCTGATCAACCTCCACTCCCGCGCGAATCGCCGCAGGCCCGCATGTCCACCGCCGCCATCGAAGCGCTCGGCTTCTGTGCCGCCCTGCTGACCACTTTCTGCTGGCTGCCGCAGGCCTGGCAGACGATCAAGACGCGCGACACCAGCGGCATCTCGCTGTGGACGCAGGCGCTGTTCGCCACCGGCATCGTGCTCTGGCTGATCTATGGCGTGCTGATCGCCTCCTGGCCGCTGATCGGCGCCAATACGGTGACGCTCGCGCTGGTCCTCATCATCCTGACGATGAAACTTCGCTACGGCTGAGTCGTTCATCCCGCCAATCCTGCCAAATTCCGGACCCTGCCATGCCAGCTCTCAGCACTGCCCATCTCCTGCCGATCGGCATGCTGATCGGCTCGAATGTGTTCATGACCTTCGCCTGGTACGGCCACCTTTCCTACAAGAGCACGGCGATCTGGCTGGCGATCCTGGCGAGCTGGATGATCGCCCTGCCGGAATACATGCTCGCCGTTCCGGCCAACCGCATCGGTTCCGCCGTCTATTCGGCGGCCGAGCTCAAGACGATGCAGGAGGTGATCACGCTCTGCGTCTTCGCCGGCTTCTCGGTGTTCTGGCTGAAGGAGCAGCTGACCTGGAGCCACGCCATCGGCTTCGCGCTGATCGCCGCCGGCGCCTTCTTCATCTTCCACGCCAAGGCCTGAGCGATGGCGCCGATCCCGCACTCCGGTCATCCTGCCGTCGAAGCCTATCTCGCCGAGGGTTATGACAGTGTCGTCGGCATGTCCTCGCGCTTTGCCGCCGCGGTCTGCGCGCGGCTGCTGCGGCTGCAGACGGAAGAAGGCGTCGCCGGGCCGATCGCCGAGATCGGCGCCTTCGAGGGCCGCTTCTTCATCGCCCTCGCCCATGCGCTCGAACCGGGCGAGATCGCGCTGGGCATCGACATCTTCGAATGGCCGAATCCGCAGGTGAAGGATCGTTTCGAGGCGAACTGCCTGAAGCACGGCATCGCGCCCGAGCGCCGCGTCACCATCAAGGCCGATGCCGGCGCGATGTCCCCGGCCGAACTGACCGGCCATGCAAACGGCGATAAGCTCCGCTTCATCCATGTCGATGGCGAGCATTCGCGCGCGGCGCTCGGCAAGGACCTTGCGCTCGCCACCGCCTGCCTCGCCGAGGGCGGGCTGATCGTGCTCGACGACATGCTGCATCCCGGCTACCCGACGCTGATGGTCGCCGTGCAGGAGTATCTCACCGCCAATCCCGACATCGTTCCTTTGTGCATCATCGACCGCGAGACCATTGTCGGCGCGACCAAGTTCGTGCTTTGCCAGCGCGACTGGTTCGAGCGCTATCAGGCGGCCATGCTGACGATCTTCGCCGAGCAGATCTGGCCGCTGGGAGCAGACTTCGAGCCACATTGGTGCCTCGTTCTGTCGCTCGATACGCGGCTCGCCGAGATCACCTGATTCTGCCCAGCCTGAGGACACCTGCCTTGCTAAAGCCGATGACGCTCGCCCTTTGCCTTGCCACACTCTCGAGCGCCGCCCTTGCCGGACCGACCTGCTCGCCGAGCGACGAGCGCGCCCGCATCCTCGCCTCGGCCTCGCCGGGCAATCTCCACCGCGACTGGAAGGGCGGAAACCAGGTCGGCTATGGCTGGTCGCTGCAGGTCGAGCGCAGCGTGCGCGACGCCTCCGGCACCGAGTACTATGTCGGCGATCTCTACGACACGCGCGGGCAGCTTGCGACCCGCAAGGTCTTCGTCGTCGAGCGCGAATGGGATTGCGGGCCGTGACGGAGTACCTTGTTTATCTCGCTCCAAGGGCTCGATAAGCCTCAACCTGAGTGTTGAACTCATGCAGCATCATTTCGTAATCGCCTGGCCATTCCTGAAACGATCTTACGCGAATACCTTCGACAATATCTGAAGGGATATCGTGTATTGTGACTTCGAAAAACTCAGACGCGGCGTTAATTTGCCCATCAAAAACATGAACCTGCATCTCAAAATCGTCAGGCCAATCAGTTTCCGCCTTTAAAAAGCATGTTTTTATAACTTCGTTATCGAGGTCTAATTTAGATTTATACTGAAATATTTTTTCGTAAGCCTCTCGTTGAGAATCGATCCTATGCACCTGCATAGCAAAATCATTCGGCCACTCCACCGCGGCCAATTGTTTTATGCGTTGAGCAATATCCGCCGGAATCCCCATCTATCCCCCCCAAATTTACATTTTAAGTAAATTACAACCAGGAATACGTCAACGGAACTTACTGCGCCGGCCGAACCCGCAGGACCTTGCCGTTCGAGTCGTCGCTGAGCAAATAGAGGAATCCATCCGGCCCCTGGCGGACGTCGCGGATGCGCTCGCCGAGATTGGTCAGCAGGCGCTCCTCGCCGGTGACCTTCTCGCCATCGGTCGAGAGCCGCGACAGCAGCTGACCAGCGAGCGCACCGACGAAGAGCGAGTTCTTCCAGGCAGGCCACTTGTCGCCGGTGTAGAAGGCGGCGCCCGAGGGCGCGATCGACGGGTCCCAGTAGAATTGCGGCTGCTCCATGCCGGACTTGTTCGTGCCCTCGCCGATCTTCACACCGGAATAGTCGATGCCGTAGGTGATGACCGGCCAGCCATAGTTCAGGCCGGCCTTGGGCGTATTGATTTCGTCGCCGCCTCGCGCGCCGTGCTCGGCCGTCCAGAGCTGGCCGGTCTGCGGGTGGAGTGCCGCGCCCTGGACGTTGCGGTGGCCGATCGACCAGATCTCCGGCTGCCAGCCCGGCTTCTTGGGATTGCCCTCCGCCGCGCCGCCCTCGGGCCTAATGCGGATGACCTTGCCGATATGGTTCTCCGGGTTCTGCGCCTGGTCGCGCTGGCTGTAGCGATCGCCGACGGTGACGAAGAGCGCGCCGGTCCGGTCGAAGACCAGCCGCGAACCGAAATGCATGTTGCTGGCGATCGTCGGCATCTGCCGGAAGATCACGCTCAGCCCCTCCAGCGCGTTGCCGTTGGCGCTGAGCCGGGCGCGGGCGACGCTGGTGCCGTTGCCGTTGGCGCGGGGCTCGGCGAAGGAAAGATAGAGGTAGCGGTTCTGCGCGAAGTTCGGATCGAGCACGACATCGAGCAGGCCGCCCTGCCCGCGCGCCACGACATTGGGCACGCCCGAGATCGGCGGAGAGAGCTTGCCGTCGCTGCCGACCAGCCGCAGGCGACCCGGCCGCTCGGTCACCAGCATGCGCCCATCCGGCAGGAAGGCGAGGCCCCAGGGATTCTCCAGCCCGCTCGCGACCGTCTCGACCAGAAGTTCGCCGGCGCTGGACGGGTAGCGCTGCTGGGCCGCGGCGGGCGCTGCCGCAAGGATGAGAGCAAGGCCGGCAACAAGAACGGGACGCATCGACATCTCCTGATGATGGGTTGCCCCGAACGAGCGGCGTAAGCCGTGCCGGTCCGGGGCGACCGTTCAAAGAGAATGCACGATTCAGCCGCTGGTTGCTTCGAGCTCACGCCGAAGTGAGACGATCGGCGAGGTTTCATCGAGCGTAACGTCGTCGCTGGTGACAACGGCGCCGGCGGCAACGTCGCGCTTCAATGTCACGCCATGGGCGAGGCCGATCGGCAGCGCCTTCGCGGCGCGGCTCGCTGTGGCCGGCATCAGTCTGCCGTAGACGGTGTAGCCGCCCTCCCCGTCGAGCATCTCGCCGGCCCTGAGGTCGCGCTTGGCGGTCGCGACCGCATCGCCGCGCCAGCTCCGCGTCGTGCCGGTCGCCTCGCTGCGCAGCGCCGCGTTCAGCACCGAGATCGAGAGCTCGAGCCCGATCAGGTGGAAAGGCTTGTACATCGCCGCGTAGAGGCCGGTGGAATCGGTCGGCAGCCCGTATTGCTTGAAGCAGGCGGCGGCGTAGGGGTTCGGCGCCTTCAGCACGACATAGACGCCCCAGCGCAGGTCGCGGAAGACCGGCCGCCCATCCCGCTCCAGCGAGGAGACGACCTCGACCATGCCGTCGCGCTCGAGCTGACCGCCTGCCGCCTTCGGCCGCAGCACATGGGCGAGGTCGTCGACGCCACAGGGCGGAAACGACAGACCATCTGCCGGCACGTCGAGCCCGCAGGCATTGGCGATCGCCGCCATCTCGATCGCCGATTTGGTGCCGTCGAGGAAGGAGTTGAACATTTGCGGGTTCATGCCGGCGGCCTTCGCCGCCTCCGGCGTCAGCCCGTAATGGCTCCAGACCTCGTCCGGCGTGACGCGGTGATAGGCCGGCAGGTACTTCGTGCCCTTGCCGGCGGCTGCAACGGTGAAGCCCGCCGCGCGCGCCCAGTCGACCATCTCGGCGACAAGCGCCGGCTGGTCGCCATAGGCCATGGAATAGACCACGCCCGCCGCCTTTGCCTTCGCCGCTAAGACAGGGCCGACCAAGACGTCGGCCTCGACATTGACCATCACGACATGGCGCCCGGCCGCGATCGCGGCGAGCGCATGGCGAGCTCCGGCGGCGGGATGGCCCGTCGCCTCGATCACGACCTCAACGCCGTCCATCTCCGCTGCTGCGACGCCGCTATCGACGAAACGGGTGGCGGCGATGCGGGCCTCGTCCCAGCCGACAGTGCGACAGGCCTGGCGTGCCCGCTCGGGGTCGAGATCGGCAATCGCCGCGACTTCCAGGCCCTCGATATGCGGTACCTGGGCGAGGAACATCGAGCCGAACTTGCCGGCGCCGATCAAGGCGCAGCGGACGGGGCGGCCAGCCTCGGCGCGGGCGGCGAGCTTGGGCATGAGGTTCATGGGTGGGCTCCGGCATATAGAGGTCGTCATGGTCGGCCTTGAGCCGACCATCTCAGGACGAGAAGGCGCCCTGGCGTTTCCGTCATTCTCGGATCTCCGCTTCGCTGCGTCCGAGAATGACGGTGGCCAAGAATCACTCCGGCTTGACGCCGGCGTCCTTGATGATCTTCTCCCAGGTCGCGATTTCCTGCTGGTGGTACGGCTTGAACGCGGCGGGATCTCGGACCTTGAGGGTGAAGCCGAGCTTCAGGATCTGCTCGGTCACGGCCGGCTTGGCGAGCGAGGCGAGCACCGCCTTGGAGAGCGTCTCCAGGATCGGCGCCGGCGTCGCGACCGGCGCAAAGAAGGCCGCCCAGCTATCGGCGTCGGCATCCGTCACGCCCTGCTCGCGCAGCGTCGGGATGTCCTTGGCGCGCGGATTGCGCTCGGGGCTCGCCAGCGCGATCGCCCGCAGCGTGCCGGCATTGATCTGCTCCAGCACCGAAGGCAGCGTCGAATTGGCGATGTCGATGCGCCCGCCGATGATCTCCTGCACCAGCGGCGCGGCGCCCCTGAACGGCACATGCGTCATCTTGATGCCGGTGCGCTGCATGAACAGCTCCATGGCGAGATGCGAGCCGGAACCGACGCCGGTCGAGCCGTAGTTGAGCTTGCCGGGATCGGCCTTGGCGAGCGCGACCAGCTCCTTGATGCTCTTGGCCGGCAGGTCGTTGCGGACGACGAAGGCGTGCTCGAAGGCACCGACGCCGGCGACCGGTGCAAAATCCTTGACCGCATCGTAGCCGGGGTCCTTCAGCAGGAACATGTTGTTCCCGTGGGTCTGGTTATTGCCGAAGATGAAGGTGTGGCCGTCGGCCGCGCCATGCGCGACGGCGCGGGTGCCGACCGCGCCCGAGGCGCCGGCCCGATTGTCGACGACGACGCTCTGGCCGATCGAGGTCGAGAGGTCCTGCGCGACGAAGCGCGCGATCGCATCGGTCGGCCCGCCGGCCGGGTAAGGCACGACGAGGGTGATCGTCTTCGACGGGTAGCTCTGCGCCCGGGCGATGGCCGGAGCGAAGACGGCGCCGGCAACGAGGCCGAGCGTGGAACGGCGGGTCAACGACATGAATTTCCTCCCGGGAGCCCGATTGAGAGACGGGCTTTCGCGGCAGGATTAGGGGCAAAGCAAATTTACGTCCAGCGACTGGTGCGCAAGGCCCCTCCTGTCTTAGCCTTTTTGGCAATGAGGCGATGACGGAGGAAGGTAGCCATGGCTGTCCGGATCGAACGCGATGGCAAGGTCGCAACCGTGATCCATGCGCGGCCCGAAGCGCGCAATGCGATGGACCCGGACAGTGCGATCGCCCTGACCGAGGCCTTCCTCGCGCTCGACGCCGATCCCGAAACCGCGGCGATCGTGTTCTGGGGCGAAGGCGGCGCCTTCTGCGCCGGCTGGGACCTGAAATATGCGCAGGCATTCACCGAGGCCGAGCGCTTCCAGCGCGAGATCGTCGAGGGCCTCGCCTTCCCGCCCGGCGATGCGCCTGCGCCGCGCGGGCCGATGGGGCCGTCGCGCCTCGAAATGAGCAAGCCGGTGATCGCGGCGGTCGAGGGGCCGGCGGTCGCCGGCGGCATGGAGCTCGCGCTCTGGTGCGATGTCCGGGTGATGGCTGAGGACGCCTATTTCGGCGTCTACTGCCGGCGCTGGGGCATCCCACTGATCGATGGCGGCACGGTCCGCCTTCCGCGCCTCGTCGGCCAGGGACGCGCGCTCGAGATCGTCATGACCGGCCGCAAGGTCGAGGCGGAGGAAGCGCTGCGCATCGGTCTTTGCGAGAAGGTCGTCGCCAAGGGTGGCGCGCGCGCCGCCGCCGAGGCGATGGCGCAGGAGATCGCACGCTTCCCGAGCGGTGCCATGCTGGCCGATCGCCGGAGCGTCATCGCCGGCCACGGCCTTGCCGTCCGCGAAGCGCTGGCGCGCGAATGGGCCGGCGGCGTCGACACCATTGCAACGGAAGGGGCGGCTGGAGCTGGTCGCTTCGCTGCCGGCAAGGGCCGTGGTGGCGACTTCGGCGATATCTAGGCCGAGAAACCCGCCCGCTTCAGGCGCTGCACCGCGACGTCGAGCGCCTGCAGGAAGGCCGAGCGGTCCTTAGGTGAGAACGGCTTCGGCCCGCCGCTGACGCTGCCCATGGCGCGCAGGTCTTCCATCATGTCGCGCGTCGCGAGCGCCATGCCGATCGAGGCCTCGGTAAACGGCTTTCCGGTCGGCCCGATCACGTCGGCCCCGGCCTTGATACAGCGATCGGCCAGCGGGATGTCGGCGGTGATGACGATCGCGCCCCGGCCGGCACGTTCGGCGATCCAGTCATCGGCGGCATCGAAATTGCCGGGCACGACGACGCGCTCGATCCAGGGCTCGCGCGGCACCTGCATGAAGCTGTTGGCGACGACGAAGACCCTGAGCCTGTGCCGCTCGGCGACGCGGTAGATCTCCGGCTTCACCGGGCAGGCGTCGGCGTCGATATAGATCGCGATCGTTCCGGCAGCATCCATGGCGCCGGCATCGCAGCCGGAAGGGCGCTACGCAAGCCTTTATGCCGGCCTTATGCGCCAGAACACCTTCCGCATGGCAGCCTTATCGGGGCCGGACCTACATCATCGGCATCGATGGAGGTCGATATGTCGATGAACAACGCCTTGTTTCGCACCAGCCAGCAGCGCCGCGCCCGCGCCGTCTATGACAGCGTCGCCAGCCGCCGTCCCGTCGTCGGAATCCTCTGTGCCGAAATGGTCGCGCTCGCCGTGTTCGCATTGGCAGCCGCAGCCTTCATCGGCCTGCGCACCTGGTTCGCCTTGCCGAACTGAGAGCGCGAACGTGGGACAATTCAAGCCGCTACAGCCGCTCACCGGCGAGAGCCATCTTTTCCTGGTCGGTCAGTCGAGCCACGGCTTCTGGGTCGCGCGCGACCTCGAAGGCCGCAGCGAAGGCATCTTCCGCAACCAGAAGGAGGCCGTTCGTTTCGCTCTTTCCGAGGGCGGCCACCCCAATGCCGTGCTGATCTCGCCGAACGAGGTCGAGCCGAGCTATGGCCTGGGCATCCATTGACGGGATGCAAGCAGCCGACAAGGCGAGCCGCGCTCTCGACAGGGCGCTGCTCGTCATCTTCCTCGAAGCCGCCGGCGCGCTGATCGATCAACTCGTCGACGCCGGCATCAGCGATCCCGCCGACATCGCCCGCCGCCTCAACCGGCGCGGCTTTCCCTGCTTCGGCCGGCCGCGCTGGGGCGCCGGCACGGTCAGCATGGTCAGGCGCCGGCGGGCGCTCCAGCGCGGCGTGGATGAAGCGCTTTCTCGCGAAGAAAGCACGTGCTCTCCCCGCGACTCTGCCCTAGACTCGGTCTCTGCTTCGACTTGACGGTCCGGTTTCCGCGGGCCGGCCGTGGCAGCCGGAAGCCGGCCACCATGACCTGAGTTCGCAGCCGTCCCGACCAGCACAGGTTCAAGCCGCTTCGATGCGAAGCAGCGCCGTCTGTTAATCCCACTGAAGGAGACGAGCCATGGCAAAAGGCGAGCAGCGCGGCAATCGCGAGGCCAAGAAGCCCAAGAAGGACAAGCCGAAGGCGAGCGCGACCCCTCCGGCAGGTTTCGCCGCGGCCGTCGCCAAGGCAGCGGCGGGACCGAAGAAGAAATGATCCGCTTCCGCACGATCGACCCGGCCCAGCCCGAGAAGCCGGCGCCGCAGCCGGCCTTTGTGCCAGCTGTCGCCATCGCACTGGCAGAACCGGAGCCGGAGGCCGAGAGCGGCGCTCCGGCAAGCCGAAAGGGCCTGGTCCGCAAGACGCCGCTGCGAGCGAAGAAAGCCGAAGCGGCCCCACTTTTCGACAAGTAACGCCTGGCCGGGCGGCCTCAGGCCGCCTCGCCGACCTCGTCTGTCCAGACCCTGAAGCCGGTCAGCGTGTTCGGCCCGAAGGTCGTCGCGATCGCGACATCGGCGGCATCTCGCCCGCGTGCGATCAGCACCCGGCCGATGCGCGGCACATTGTTGCGCGGATCGAACATCTGCCAGCCACCATCCAGGAAAACCTCGAAGGAAGCGGCGAAATCGCCCGGCGGCCAGGGCGGCGGCGTGCCGACATCGCCGAGATAGCAGGTGCAATAACGCGCCGGGATGTTCATCGCCCGGCAGAAGGCGATGGCGAGGTGGGCATAGTCACGGCAGACGCCGCGCCCTTCGCGGTAGGCCTCGGAAGCGCTGCGGGTCACGCTGGCGTCCATGTAGTCGAAGGCGATGCGCTGGTTGACGAAATCGCAGATCGCCTGAACCCGCGGCGCACCCGGCTGGGTATGGCCGAAGAGCTGCCAGGCGAGGTCGAGCAGGCGATCGCTGTCACAGAACCGGCTGGCGAGCAGGAAGACCAGGCACTCCTCCGGCAGGCGCTCGACCGGAACCTGTCCGGCCGAGCGGTCGAACGCCTCGGGCAGGCCGCTATCGCTGATCACCGCATCGGCGGAGATGCGCACCCTGCCCTGCGGCGCCACGAGGCGGCTGCACCAGTTGCCGAAGCCGTCGCGATAGGCGCTGACCGGGACCGGCGGCTGGATGCGCATATGGTCCGGCGCCGCGAGGTCGGAGACCCGGCTGAAATGCACATGCAGCATCAGGATCATCGGGGTCGGCTGCGGAAAGACGTAGTCGAGCTCGTAGCCGATCCGGAGTTTCATGCATGAGCCTTCTGCGCGTCAGCGCGCTGTTGCCTTCTTGGCTCCCCAGCCCATTGTCCACCATGCACGTTTCCGGCCAAGGCGATATGGCTCCGGGCGTCAGCGGGGGATATGCCGTTCTCTCCGCAAAGCCGCCGGCACGCCCAGCTGCCATTCCTGTCGTTTCTGGCCGATATCAAGCACTGTCGCTTGCAGTGCCCGCGCGAGGGTCCTAAACCACGCCCGCGCCCGTGACGGGCGCCGTTGCCCTCCCGGAGATCTGGATCATGGCTTTCCTTGCCGACGCCCTGAAGCGCGTGAAGCCGTCTGCGACCATCACCATCACGCAGAAGGCGCGCGATCTGAAAGCGCAGGGCAAGGACGTGATCTCGCTCTCGGTCGGCGAGCCCGATTTCGATACGCCGGATAATATCAAGGAAGCGGCGATCGCCGCCATCCGCCGCGGCGAGACGAAGTACACGCCGGTCCCCGGCATCCCGCAGCTGCGCGAGGCGATCACCCGCAAGCTGAAGCGCGAGAACGGGCTCGACTACAAGGCGAGCCAGACCATCGTCGGCACCGGCGGCAAGCACGTCATCTACAACGCGCTGCTCGCCACCCTGAACCCGGGCGACGAGGTGATCTGTGTCGCTCCGTACTGGGTCAGCTATCCCGAGATGGTCGCGCTCTGCGGGGGCACCCCGACCTTCTGCGAAGCCACCATCCAGAACAACTTCAAGCTGCAGCCGGCCGATCTGGAGGCTGCGATCACGCCGAAGACCAAGTGGCTGATCCTGAACTCGCCCTCGAACCCGTCGGGCGCCGCCTACACCCATGCCGAGATGAAGGCGCTGACCGACGTGCTGATGCGCCATCCGCATGTCTGGATCCTGACCGACGACATGTACGAGCACCTGGTCTATGGCGACTTCAAGTTCGTCACCCCGGCGCAGGTCGAGCCCGGCCTCTATGAGCGCACGCTGACCATGAACGGCGTCTCGAAGTCCTACGCCATGACCGGCTGGCGCATTGGCTACGCAGCCGGCCCGCAGCACCTGATCAACGCCATGGACCTGGTCCAGGGCCAGCAGACCTCGGGCACCTCGGCGATCTCGCAATGGGCCGCGGTCGAGGCGCTCGACGGCACGCAAGAACACATCCCGGTGTTTCGGAAGGCGTTCGAGCGCCGGCGCGACCTCGTCGTCTCGATGCTGAACCAGACCCGTGGCCTGAAGTGCCCGACGCCGGAAGGCGCCTTCTATGTCTATCCGGACTGCTCGGGGCTGATCGGCAAGACGCTGCCGAACGGCAAAAAGATCGAGACCGACGAGGATCTGGTCATGGGCCTGCTGGAGAACGAGGCGGTTGCCGCCGTGCACGGCTCTGCCTTCGGCCTCGGCCCTAATTTCCGCATCTCCTACGCCACCTCGGACGAGAAGCTGGAAGAGGCCTGCCGCCGCATCCAGCGCTTCTGCGCCGAGCTGCGCTGAGACTAGAGCACGGGGCGCGATGACTCTCGAGGATCAGCGCGCCCTGATGCTGTCGGGGCAGATGTATGACGACCTCACGCCCGAGCTGATCGCAGCCCGGGCGCGGGCGGTCAGCCTGACCGACGCCTACAACCGCAGCTTCGGCCAGCCGCAGGCCGAGCGCGAGGCGCTGCTGCGTGCCTTCCTGCACGCTGTCGGTTCCGGCGCCTATTTCGAGCCGAATTTCCGCTGCGAGCTCGGTTTCAACATCAGCATCGGCCGCAATTTCTACGCCAATTTCGACTGCGTCATGCTGGATGGCGCCGAGATCATTATCGGTGATCACGTCCTGCTCGGGCCGCGCGTCGGCATCTATACGGCGAACCACGCCTTCGACCCGGCCGAGCGGGTGGCGGGCGGCTGCTATGTCAGGCCCGTGACGATCGGCAACCGGGTCTGGATCGGCGGCGGCGTCCAGATCACGCAGGGCGTCAGCATCGGCGACGATGCGATCATCGGCGCCGGCAGCGTCGTGACGCGCGACATTCCGGCCGGCGTGATCGCGGCTGGTGTGCCCTGCAAGGTGCTGCGCGAGATCACCGAGGCGGACAGGACCGGCTTTCGCTCGACCCGCCCGTGAGCATGATCGTGGCTACTACCTGCCGCATCCGGGCTTCGTGAATTGCGCGCATGCCCGCCTTTGGATAACGCTCCGGCATGAACCGTCGTGCGCTCCTGCTGCTCGCCGCACTCTGCTCGCTGCCGGGGCGCGCCGAGGCTCAGGCGGCTTTGCCCTCGCTCTCAGTCAGCGAGGCGCATGACGCGACCAAGGCAGGCAAGCTCGTGCTCGTCGATATCCGCACGCCCGAGGAATGGACCGATACCGGCGTGCCGCAAGGCGCGATCAAGCTCGACATGACCGGCAGTGCCTTCGAGGTCAGGCTCGCGGCGCTGAAGCTCGACCATCCCGGCAAGCCGATCGCGCTGATCTGCCGGACCGGCAACCGAACCTCGACCTTGCAGAAGAAGCTCGCGGGGCGCGGCTGGACGAATCTGGTCGACGTCCGCGGCGGCCTGCTCGGCAACCCCAAGGACAAGGGCTGGCTGGCGGAAGGCCTACCGGTGACGACTTATCCCTGACTGTCGCGACCAGCGAGCAGATCCGGCCGGCGCTCGCGCGTAATCATCTCCGCCTGCTCGCGCCGCCATCTCGCGATGCGGGCATGGTCGCCGGAGAGCAGCGCCTCGGGCAGGCCCCTGCCCTCCCATTCGCGCGGGCGGGTGTAGTGCGGATATTCCAGCAGGCCGTTTTCGAAGCTCTCCTCGGTGCCGGAGGCTTGCTTGCCCATCACGCCGGGGATCAGGCGGACGCAGGCATCGAGCAGCACCATGGCGGCCATCTCGCCGCCAGAGAGGATGTAGTCGCCGACCGAGACTTCGATCAGCCCCCGCCCCTCGATCACCCGCTCGTCGACACCCTCGAAGCGGCCGCAGACGATGACGACGCCCTCGCCGGCGACGAAATCGCGAACCATACGCTGGCTGAGCGGCCGGCCGCGCGGCGACATCAGCAGCCGCGGCCGGGCATCATCAACCGGAACCGCGGCGTCGATCGCTGCTGCCAGCACGTCGCAGCGAAGTACCATGCCGGCGCCGCCGCCGGCCGGATTGTCGTCGACATTGCGATGCCGGCCGATGCCGTGATCGCGGATCTGGTGCGCCTCCAGCGCCCAGAGCCCGGTGCGCAAGCCCTCGCCCGCCAGCGAAGCGCCGAGCGGGCCGGGGAACATCTCGGGATAGAGGGTCAGGACGCTGGCGCGGAACGGCATTGTTCGACCCCGATCAGTATTGAGAACACCACCGTCATCCCGGGCAAGCGCAGCGCAGACCCGGGATCCATCGAAGGACACCGAACTCTACGATGGATTCCGGCGCTCCGCTTCGCTACGGCCGGAATGACGGCTGGTGCAAGCGCACACGAAATCAGGCGAAGGCGAGCGCCGGATTGCCGTTCAGAGCGGCATAGTCGCTCACGCTGGCAATGACGTTGTCGAAGGCTGCGAAAGCCTCGGCCGGCAGCATGGTCAGCACCGCGACGGCGCGCATGCCGGCGCGGCGGGCCGCCTCGACGCCGTTCGGCGCGTCCTCGAAGACGATGCAGTCAGCAGGCGCAACGCCCATGCGCTCGGCCGCCGCCAGGAACATGTCGGGATGCGGCTTGCCGGGAAAACCCTGGCTCGGCGAGACGATGGTGGCGAAGCGTTCGCGTAGGTCGAGCGTGTCGAGGATCAGCGCGATATTCGGGGGCGCCGCGGCGGTGCCGACAGCCATGGGCACGGCATGGCTACGGGCCCGGTCGAGCAGGTCGACGAGGCCGCCCAGCGGCGTGACCAGCGGGCCGTAGGTCTCGCGGTAGAGCCCTTCCTTCTCCTCGGCGAGCCGGTCGAGCTCGGCCGCGTCGGCGCCGGGGAAATGCGGGCCGATGATGTCGGAGATCGCCATGCCGGCAGTGCGTGCCGAGAAGGTCGCGCGCTCGAAGGGCAGGCCGTATTTGCGGTACCAGACCTCCCAGGCATCGTCGTGGTAGCGCATATTGTCGACGATGGTGCCGTCCATGTCGAAGATCAGGGCCTTGGCCGGCGTCTCAGGCAGCATCGTCATCCTCGAACAAACCGGCGGGAGGCAGGGCCTCGATGCGCTTGGCCGCGATGTCGATGCGTGGCGCATAGGCCTTGGTGAAGGGCATCAGCACCGAGCGGCCATCCGGCGTCTCGATGTCGATGAGGTCGCCGGCGCCATAGTTGGCGACGGCGGTGACAGTCCCGAGGATGGCGCCATCCGGCCCGATGACGCTGCAGCCGACGAGGTCGGCCTGCAGGAACTCGTCCTCGTCCTCGGGCGCCGGCAGCCGCGAGCGCTCGATATGGAGCTTCACGCCATTCAGGAGCTCGGCTCCCTCGCGGCTGGTCACGCCCTTGAGCCGGGCCACGACCACTTCCTTGGCAGGCCGGATGTCGGCGATCTCGAAGCGCCGGCCCTTCTCGTCGACGAGCGGGCCGTACTCGGCGAGCGCCATCGGATCGGCGGTAAAGGTCTTGATCCGGACCTCGCCGCGCACGCCATGCGGCGCGCCGACGATACCGAGCAGGACGAGTTCGTCGCTCATCAGTCACCCTTCCGGGACAGACCGTCAGACTGCGCGACGCTTCTCCAGCTCGTCATGCTCGCCCTTGTGGCGAGCATCCACGTCTTGAACACTGCATTGCAGGAAGGAAGACGTGGATGGTCGGGACGAGCCCGACCATGACGGGAGAAGCTCACACAGCTCACTCAGCCGCAGCTTCGGCCGGGGCAGCGCTCTTGGCGGCCTTCTTCTCGGCGCGCTCCTTGGCCTTCTCGCCAGGAACAGCCTTGTCCGGGTTGTTGCGGGCCGGACGCTTCAGCACGCCGGCGGCGTCGAGGAAGCGCAGCACGCGGTCGGTCGGCTGGGCGCCCTTGGCGAGCCAGGCCTTGGCCTTCTCGAGGTCGAGCACGACGCGCTCCGGCGAGTCCTTGGCCTTCATCGGGTCATAGGCGCCGATCTTCTCGATGAAGCGGCCATCGCGCGGCGAGCGGGCGTCGGCGACGACGATGCGATAGTACGGGCGCTTCTTGGCGCCGCCACGGGTCAGGCGGATCTTCAGGGACATTGCTCTTCTTCCTTTGGGTTGAGCGGTAAAACTACTTCTTCTTGAACGGGTTGTTGCCGAGGCCGGGCAGGCCGCCGAGGCCCGGCAGCTTCGGCATCATGCCGGCGGGCGGGGTGACGCCCTTGGGCAGGCCGGGGAAGCCGCCCGGAGGCAGCGAAGGCAGGCCGCCGCCGGCGCCGAGCTGCTTCTGGAGTTCGGCGAGCTGCGCCGGATCCATCTTCGAGGGGTCTGGCATGCCGGCCGGCATGCCACCCATGCCGCCGCCGAGACCGAACATGCTGCCGAGCTTGCCGAGCATGCCGCCCTTCTGGCGGGCCATCTGCTTCATCATGTCCGCCATCTGGCGGTGCATCTTGAGCAGCTTGTTGATCGCCTCGGGCGAGGTGCCTGAACCGGCGGCAATGCGCTTCTTGCGGCTGTTCTTGAGCAGGTCGGGGTTCCGGCGCTCGGCCGATGTCATCGAGTTGATGATCGCGATCTGCCGGGCGATGACCTTGTCGTCCATCTTCGAGCTGGCGATCTGATTCTTCATCTGGGCCATGCCGGGCAGCATGCCCATCAACCCGCCGAGGCCACCCATCTTCTCCATCTGCTGGAGCTGGGTACGCAGGTCGCCGAGATCGAAATTGCCCTTGGCGAGGCGCTGCGCCAGTTCCTGCGCCTTGTCGGCGTCGACGGTCGCGGCGGCCTTCTCGACCAGGCCGACGATGTCGCCCATGCCGAGGATGCGGTTAGCGACGCGCGAGGGATGGAAATCCTCGAGCGCATCGGTCTTCTCGCCGGTGCCGACGAGCTTGATCGGCTTGCCGGTGACGGCGCGCATCGAGAGCGCGGCGCCACCGCGGCCGTCGCCATCCATGCGGGTCAGCACGATGCCGGTCAGCCCGACGCGGCCGTCGAAGGCCCGCGCCGTGTTGACGGCATCCTGGCCGGTCAGCGCATCGGCGACGAGCAGGATTTCATGGGGGCTGGTCGCCGCCTTGACCTCGGCGACCTCGGCCATCAGCGCCTCGTCGAGCGTGACGCGGCCGGCAGTGTCGAGCATGACGACGTCATAGCCGCCGAGCTTGCCGGCCTCGATCGCGCGCCTGGCAATCTGCACGGCCGACTGGCCGGCGACGATCGGCAGCGTCTCGACACCGACCTGCTTGCCGAGGATGGCGAGCTGCTCCATCGCGGCCGGGCGGCGCGTATCGAGCGACGCCATCAGGACCTTCTTCTTGTCCCGATCGGTCAGGCGCTTGGCGATCTTCGCAGTCGACGTCGTCTTGCCGGAGCCCTGCAGGCCCACCATCAGGATCGGCACCGGCGGCACGGCGTCGAAGGTGATGCCCTCGCCCTCGCCGCCAAGCGTGTCGATCAGGACGTCGTTGACGATCTTGATGACCTGCTGGCCGGGCGTGACCGACTTCAGGACCTCGGCGCCGACGGCACGCTCGCGCACCTTGTCGGTGAAGCTGCGCACGACCTCGAGCGCGACGTCAGCCTCGAGCAGCGCGCGGCGCACCTCGCGCAGCGCGGCGTTGACGTCGTCCTCGGTCAGCGAGCCCCTGCGGGTCAGGCCCGAGAGGATGCCGGAAAGTCTGTCGCTCAGCGTGCCGAACATGCGGTCCTGCTTTGCCTGGCCTCAAGAAACCGATATCGCACGAGCCATCCGCCAAACGGTTTCGCGCCCGAGGGCGCAGACGCGCTGTCGGGCGTTGACCTCCGGGCTCTCGGCGGTTCCATTGGAACGGCCCGGTCGGCGGATGAGGTTTCGGCGATGTCGGCGAAACGAATGGGCGCGTTAAAGCGGACAAATGCGGCGAAAGTCAAGCTGAAGCGCGCAAGCGGCGGCTGCGCCAGCCGCGCGCGATCCTCATCATGGAGATGACATGAAGCTTCCGGTTCTTGCCGCCGCGCTGTTCGCGCTCGGCCTCACCCAGGCGCAGGCCCAGTCCTGCGAAGGCAATTTCTCCGTGGTCGGCACGCCGATGCTGACCGGCCTGACCTACAAGACCTGGGACATGGTGCCGAAGCGGGCACCAGCGCGGGTGCTGAAGGACCTCGGCGCCTCGGTCTCGGCCGAAGGCTTCGCCGACATGCGCATCGACAATGCCACCAGCTCGGTCCTGGCCATCCAGGAGACCTCCGGCTCCGGCCGGCCGCAGAGCCTGCGCATCACCGCCCGCAAGAGCGGCAGCGGCACGCGGGTCGATGCGGTCTTCGTCATCCAACAGGGCCAGGTCGCGTCGGAAAGCTATATCCGCGACGCGCTCTGCCGCGTGATCTCCGGCGCGCAGGGCTAGTCCTGCGTCGTCAGCAGATTGGCGTCGCGGGAGAGCCGCCAGCACCCATCCGCTTCCTTGCGCAGGATCGTCAGCGTGTAGCCGGAGCGGCGGATGGTCTTGCCGTCCGCCGCGGTCGCAGTCATGTCGATGTGATTGCGCAAATAAGCGATGTCGCCGAGCATTTCGAGTTCGCGGATGTCGCTGCGGCCCTCGATCGCCATCGTGCCCAGCCCCTTCAGCGCGGCGGCGAAAGCCGCCTTGCCGAAGGGTTCGGCGCCGGGAACCATGAAGACGACATCGTCGCTCATCAGGCCGAGCACGGTCGTGGCGTCGCCCGCCTTGGTCGCACTCATCCAGGTCTCGACCAAGTCCCGGATCGCCCGTTCGTCATCGCTCATGGGGTTTCCTCTCGGCTGGGGCTGCGGTAATCGCGCCGTATTCCTCGCCTAGGTCCGGCCCTGCTTCGTCGGCGTGGCGCAGCAGAAGCCGAGATCGACGTGATGACAAGACATTCGGGCGCAGCCCTCCTGATCGCCCTGATTCTGGCCGGCTGCGCCGGAACGCAGCGCGAAGCCGTGACACCCAGCCCGCGCAAGCAGGAGCGCCTCGCTGCCGTGAAGGCCGATCCGGCCGAGGCGGTGCGCATCCTCAACGCCTATCGCGCCGGCAAGGGCCTCGGCCCGGTCCGACTCGATTCGACGCTGACCGCGATGGCGCAGAGCCAATCCAACGCGATGGCGGCCAGCGACGACCTCTCCCACAGCGCCGCCGGCAGCTTCAATTCCCGCGTCAATGCAGCCGGCCTCGACACGGTGCGCGCCGCGGAGAATCTCGGCGCCGGCTACTATTCGACGCAAGAAGCCTTCGACGGCTGGAAGAAATCCTCCGGCCACGAAGCCAACCTCTCCATGCCGCAAGCGACACGCATCGGCATCGCCTTGGCGAAGAACCCACAGACCCGCTACGGTGCCTGGTGGACGCTGATGCTGGCAGGCGATCCCGAAAAGCGACGGGAGATGTCAGCAGGGCCGCTCGTTCCCGTGCGCGGCAACGGGACGACGACCTTCCGCTGGGGGCCCCCGCTCTAGGCGCGTGGCAGCGCAGCGATTTCCACGTGGAAAGCCTCTTTACAAACACCCCGCGCTGGTGATGGCTCTGGTTTTTAGCGGAGCCTCTACACCATGACCTTCGAAAGCTGGGCTGCCTTCGCCGCCGCCACCGCCATCCTCCTCGTCATCCCCGGCCCGACCATCCTGCTGGTGATCTCCTATGCGCTCGGCCAGGGCTGGCGCACCGCCTTCCCCATGGCGGTCGGCGTCGCGCTCGGCGATTTCACCGCGATGACCTTGTCCATGCTCGGCGTCGGCGCGCTGCTCGCGACTTCGGCGACGGTCTTCACCGCGCTGAAATGGGCCGGCGCGGCCTATCTGATCTATCTCGGCGTCAAGCTCTTCCGTGCCGGCGGCAGCCTCAATGCCGAGCCGCGCCAGGATGCGAGCTCGGCTCTGAAGATGCTCGGCCATGCCTGGCTGGTAACGGCGCTGAACCCGAAGAGCATCACTTTCTTCGTCGCCTTCCTGCCGCAGTTCCTCGATGCCAAGGCCGACTTCTGGACGCAGATGCTGATCTTCGAAGCGACCTTCATCACCCTCGCCTTCGCCAACGCCTTCGGCTACGCGCTGATCGCCTCGCGTGCCCGGGCCGTGGTCGGCAATCCGCGCGCCATCGGCCTGTTCAACAAGGCCGGCGGGACCCTGCTGGTCGGAGCCGGCATCGCGACCGTCGCGGTGCGCTCGGGCAGCAACTGAAGCCTCGTTCAGTTCGCGACCGGCCGGGCCTTCAGGCGCGCCTCGAACCAGTGGCGCGCCAGCTCGGCCCACTCCTTCGGCGGATCCTCATGCCCGCCGGCATGGAGCATGAGCGAGACTTGGCGGCCGCTCTCGCAATTCGTCCAGGAGCGCTGCCAGACCGGCCCGTGCACCTCGACCGCATCGGGGCGCGTGGTCTTGCAGCCATCGGTCGCGCGCCAGAGCTGCAGCCCCTCGAAAACGTCGCCTTGTGCGTGGTTGGGGCCGAGCTGGCGGCCTTCGAGCGGGAAGACCTCGTCGCGCCAGCCATGGGTCTGCAGGATGTCGACCGGCCCCGCGCATTTCGTCGGGTGCGGCCGCCAGAAATTCCCGGCGAGCGGCGCATAGGCCGCGCCCAGATCCGGCTGCCGGCAGGCGAGATACCAGGTCAGCGAAGCACCGATCGAGAAGCCGCCGACGAGAACGCGCTTGCGATCGATATCGAAGCGAGCAGCGGCATCGCCCAGCACCTGCTGCGCGAAGGCGAGCTCGTCGCGCTGCTGCGGCGCATCCGGCAGGAACGACCAGCCGCGGCCATAGCGGCTGCCCTGCATGACGAGCCCGGTCGGGCCGAGCACGACATAGCCGGCATCGACGAAGGGCTTCAGAACGGAATCCGCTGCGAGGACCGCATCGCCACCTCCGCCGGCGCCGTGAAAAAACAGCACGGCCGGCCGTTTCTCACCGGGCGGCAGTGCCGTTGCGGGCACGGCAGCGTGATACTCGCCGAGCGCGACCTTGCAGGGCTCGGCCTGCGAACCGCAGGCCTGCGCCACCGTGCTGGCGAGGCTGAAGAGAAGCGCGGAAAACAGGGAAAGCCTTGCCATCTGTACCTCGCGAAGCGAGGCGGGACTATGCCTTGCTGCCTTGGGCGATCAAGCCTTGACACTGTCCTTACGCGGCAGCGACCTGCTGCTACGACCGAAATTCCTGCCCGTGGAGATCACAATGTCCGGCGATGATCGCGCAACGCTCGATTTCTACGCCACCGAAGCGGAAACCTACGCCGGCCGCGCCCGCGAACTCGGCCAGGCGCGGTTGCAGCGCTTCGCCGAGCTGGTGCCCGCCGGCGGCAAGGTGCTGGAACTCGGCTGCGGCGGCGGGCAGGACAGCGAGGCCCTGCTGACGCTCGGCCTCGACGTCAGCCCGACCGACGGCTCGCCCGAACTCGCGGCACAGGCGGCAAAGCGACTTGGCAGGCCAGTCTCGGTGCTGCTCTTCGAAGATCTCGTGACGGACGCGGCGTTCGATGGCATCTGGGCCAATGCCTGCCTGCTGCACGTCCCACGTCCAGCCCTGCCCGGCATCCTCGCCAGGGTTCACCGGGCACTGCGGCCAGGCGGCGTCTTCTACGCCAGCTTCAAGGCCGGCGAAGCGGAAGGCCGCGACCGCTTCGGCCGCTTCTACAACTATCCGGACGCCGACTGGCTGCGCACGGCATACGGAAACGACGGCTGGAGCCGCCTCGATATCGAAGAGGATTTGGGCGGCGGCTACGATCAGGAACCGACGCGTTGGCTGCATGCAACCGCGATCAAGTTGTCTTGAAACGAGTGGCCCGACCTTGACGCTGCGCGACCTGAGCACGACTTGTCGATGTCATGACACGCCGCAAACTCCTGCGCCTCCTCGGCATCCCCGCTCTGCTCGGGTCCACGGGCTTCGCCTGGGCCTCCTATGCGCGCTCGCGCAATCGCTATTACCAAGGACCGGTCAGCGACCATTTCGACGGGCTGGTCTTCAGTGATGGCCGGCCCGTCACCAAGGGGCTGGGCGATGTGCTGCGCTGGCAGTTCTCGAAGCGCGAGCGCGAGGTCTTCCCGGCGCAGTACGCGGCTCCGCCTCAGGACAAGCCTCCGGCGCGCGTCGAGGGCCTCCGGGTCGTCCATCTCGGCCACGCTTCCTTCCTCTACCAGATCGCCGGCCTCAACATCCTGATCGACCCGGTCTATTCCGAGCGCGCAAGCCCGTTCTCCTTCTTCGGGCCGAAGCGGGTGAACGCGCCCGGCGTCGCCTTCGCCGATCTGCCGAAGATCGATATCGTGCTGGTCACGCACAACCATTACGACCATCTCGACGTCGAGACGCTGGCAGCGGTCCATGCGCGCGACAATCCGCGGATGATCATGCCGCTCGGCAACGACGTGATCGTCAAGGCGCGCGATGGTTCGATCCGGGCCGAGGCACATGACTGGAGTGCGCGGCTGGAGCTGTCGGACAAGGTCGCGGTCACGCTGGTGCCGAGCTATCACTGGTCGGCCCGCGGCGCCTTCGACCGGCGCATGGCGCTCTGGTCCTCCTTCGTCATCGAGACGCCAGCCGGCAAGCTCTTCCATATCGGCGACACCGGCTATCATGACGGCTCGCTCTATGAGCGGCTCGGCAGGGAGCACGGCCCGTTCCGGCTGGCGGCGCTGCCGATCGGCGCCTATGAGCCGCGCTGGTTCATGAGCGACAACCACATGAATCCGGAAGAGGCCGTCGCGGTGATGCGTTCATTGCGAGCCGAGCAGGCCCTCGGCCACCATTGGGGCACGTTCCAGCTCACTGACGAGGGCGTCGGCCGCCCGCCTGAGGCGCTCAAGGTCGCACTGGAAAAAGCGGGCCTGCCGGAGGAACGCTTCCGGCCGATGCAGCCGGGGCTGGTTTGGGAAGCTTAGACAGCTGCGCCGTCATGCTCGCCCTTTTGGCGAGCATCCACGTCTTGAACACTGCATTGCAGGAAGGAAGACGTGGATGGTCGGGACAGGCCCGAGCATGACGTGGAAGGCGCTGCGCTATTTCGGCTGGACGTAGACGTTGATCTCGAGGTTCGGGTCGCCAGGGTCCTTGAGATCGCTGACATACTCCTCGAGGAACGCGTCCTTCACGACGATGTTCTTGGCCTCGAGATAGGCGGTGATCGTTTCATAGGTCGAATCGATGTCGTCGTAGGGCGCCGTGTGGACGAAGCGCAGCGAGCGCCCGACCGGCGACTGGCCGTTGCGCACGCCGGTCGCCAGCGGCTTGGCAGCATCCGCCGCCTTGTCGACCGGCAACATCGCCTCGAACTTGAAACCGTTGTCGTCGGTCTCGACGAACAGGCTCAGCGGCCGGCCGGCGACCTTGAGGCCAGCCTTGTCGGCCTCAGTCCGCAGGAGCGCAATAGTCTCCGACAGCTTCTGAAAACCCTGATCCCAGCTCGCCTGTCCGGCCAGCAGCAGCACGGGCTTGGCGACGAGCGCGATCTCGTCGACATCCGACGGATCGCCTTGCTTGCCGGCGAGCGTCGCGTTCGGGTTCGGCACGCCGGTCTGCTGCTGGACGGGCGGTGCCGACTGCGGATTGGGCAAGGTCGGCGGCGGCTGGACAGGTTGCGGCTCGACCGGCGTCTGCGGCGTCGGCGCAGGCTGAACCGGCTGCGGCACAATCGGCGCCTGGGGCGCCGGCGGAGGCTGCACCGGCTGCGGCTCGGCCGGGACCGGCGGATTGGCCTGAGTCTGGGTCGGAGCCTGCTGGGCAGGCTGTGCGTTCTGCGCAGGCGTCGCCGCTCCAGGCGGCGCCGCGAGCGGCGTGCTCTCCACGGCGGTGGGCGGCGCCACACGCGTCTGCGCGGCAGCCGGCTGGACGAAGGCGAGCGCCAGGAGGAGCGCGCTGAATCTCGACTGCCGCATACCCGAACTTCCCGCGCTGACACGACCGATTCGCGCCGTGCCGCAAACTACGATGATCCCGTTACGGCAGGAAGATCGCGAAGGGTGGCATTTTTTCGGCGTCACGCTCATATACCGCCATGATCATGGACATGTGACGATATGAACGCCCTCGCCAATCGCCGGTTCCTCAAGATGAACGGACTCGGCAACGAGATCACCGTGCTCGACCTGCGCGGGACGAAGCATCTCGTCTCGGAAGCCGAGGCGCGCGCGATCGCGAGCCAGGAGCACACCCGCTTCGACCAGCTGATGGTGCTGCACGACGCGAAGGTGACGGGAACCGATGCCTATGTCCGCATCTACAATACCGACGGCTCGGAAGCCGGCGCCTGCGGCAACGGTACGCGCTGCGTCGCCTGGGCGATGACGGCCGATCCTGAGATGGGGCAGGCTGGTCGTGACGGCCTGCTGCTGCAGACCAAGGCCGGGCTGCTGCCGGTCTCGCGCCTGTCCGAGACCGTCTTCACCGTCGACATGGGCGCGCCGCGCCTCGCCTGGGACGAGATTCCGCTGGCCGAGCCCTTCGAGGATACCAGCCGCTTCGAACTGCAGATCGGCCCGATCGACGATCCGATCCTGCACACGCCCTGCGCGGTCAGCATGGGCAATCCGCACGCCGTCTTCTTCGTCGATGATCCCTACCGCTTCAATCTCGAGCAGATCGGCCCGCTGCTGGAGAATCATCCGATCTTTCCGGATCGCGCCAATATCGGCCTCGCCGCGGTGAAAGCGCCTGATCGCATCGTATTGCGGGTCTGGGAGCGCGGCGCCGGCATCACCCGTGCCTGCGGCTCAGGCGCCTGCGCCGCGCTGGTTGCGGCCGTGCGGCGCGAACTCTCCAACCGCAAGGCGACCGTCAGCCTGCCCGGCGGCGATCTCGTGATCGAATGGCGCGAGAGCGACGGCCATGTGCTGATGACCGGGCCTGCAGCGCTCGACTGGGAAGGCGTGCTGGAGCCAGAGCTCTTCGCCGCCGACTCCTGATGGCGGTCGAGCTCGTCACCTTCGGCTGCCGGCTCAATCTGGTCGAGAGCGAGACGATCGAGCGGCAAGCGCTCGCCGCCGGCCTCTCCGACCTCGCGGTGATCAATACCTGCGCGGTGACTGCGGAAGCGGTGCGCCAGGCCGGCCAGGCGATCCGCCGGCTCGCTCGCGAAAAGCCCGAGCGCCCGATCGTCGTCACCGGCTGCGCCGCGCAGATCGAACCCGCGCGCTTCGCCGCCATGCCAGAGGTGGCGCGGGTGCTCGGCAATACCGAGAAGCTCGACATGGCGAATTGGCGGGCACTCGCTAGCTCGAACAGCCTGCGTGCCGCGAGCCCGGACAGCGACCCGGCCGGCAAGATCGCGGTCGGCGACATCATGCAGGCGCGCGATGCCACCCCTCACCGCACGCAGGCGCTGGGCCAGCATACGCGCGGCTTCCTGCAGGTGCAGAACGGCTGCGACCATCGCTGCACCTTCTGCGTCATCCCGCTCGGGCGCGGCAATGCGCGCTCGGCTGGAGTCGACGAGGTCGTCGTGCAGGCGCGCCGTCTCGTCGAGGATGGCGCCAGCGAGATCGTGCTGACCGGCGTCGACCTGACCAGCTATGGCCGGGAGAGATCCGATGGACCGACGCTCGGCGCGCTTGTCGGCGCGGTCCTGGCGGCGCTGCCCGAGCTGAAGCGGCTGCGCCTGTCCTCCCTCGACGCGGTCGAGGTCGACGATGATCTGCGAGCTCTGATCGCCGGGGAGCCGCGGCTGATGCCGCATCTGCATCTCTCACTGCAAGCCGGCGACGACCTCGTGCTAAAGCGGATGAAGCGCCGCCACAGCCGTGCCGACGCAGTCCGGTTCTGTGACGAGATGCGCAGCTTGCGCCCAGAGATCGTCTTCGGCGCCGACTTGATCGCAGGATTCCCGACCGAGGATGAGACGATGTTTTCCCGCACGCTCAGCCTGATCGAAGAGTGCGGGCTGTCCTATGTCCATGGCTTTCCGTTCTCAGCCCGGCCCGGCACGCCGGCAGCGCGCATGCCGCAGGTGACCGGCAGCGAGATCAAGGAGCGGGCAGCTCGGCTGCGCGAGGCGGCGGAAGCCGCACATACCCGGCATCTTGCCGCCCGCATCGGCCGACCGCTCTCGGTGCTGACCGAGCGCGGCGACACCGGCCGGGCCGAGGACTTCACCCTGGTTCGCTTCGGCAGCAGCGTCTTAGCCGGCCAGATCCTGCCGGTGACGGCCCATGCCCAGGCCGGGAAATCCCTGCTCGCGGCTTGACGTGAAGCCCGTGCGACGCCCATAGCCGCACCGAACCATTCGTCTCCACGCTGTCGCAATCGGGAACTAGCTCGTGGCCATGATCCGACCGCTCTATCTTTCCGCCGCCTTCGCCGCCGCCCTGTTCGCAGGAAGCGCCGCCGCACAGTCCTATGGCGATGCCGCGACCAGCCTTTCAGTCGCGCCACCCGCCGGCTTCAAGGCGGAGGCCGGCAAGCCGCATCCGCAGTTCGAGGTGACGATCGACATCAGCTCGAAGACCGGCACGCCGAAGGCGGTGAACAACACCGGCCAACTCTGCACGCTCGGCTTCAAGAGCGCGGCACAGAACGCCAAGCTGACGCGCGAGGTCGTCAATGAGCAGATGGCCAAACCGGAATGGCAGCAGCTCTATCGCGAGATGTTCGAGACGATCGGCACGGTGTCCGACCTCAAGCTGTTCGAGCACCAGGGCTTCAACGGCATCGAGCTGATCGTCACGCCCAAGGCCGGTCCGAACGCGCAGAGCATACGCATGTTCACCTCGACCATGGAGACGGCGAAGGGCCGCACGGCGCTGATCTGCGCCACCGATCAGGCTGGGCTCGCAGCCGCGCTGCCGCAGTTCAGGGCGCTGCGCGCGACGATCCACGCACCCGAATAGGCTTGCGCACCGCTCAGGCTTTGTGCCCGGCGGCGACCTCCTCGCGCAGCGCCCGGCGCAGAACCTTGCCGACATTGGTCTTCGGCAGGGCGTCGCGGAAGATGATCTGCTTGGGCACCTTGTAGCCGGTCAGGTTCTCCTTGCAGAAGGCGCGCAGCTCTTCCGAGGTGACGGCGGGGTCGCGCTTGACCACGAAGGCGGTCACCGCCTCGCCGGAATGCTCGTCCGGCAGGCCGATCACGGCAGATTCCAGCACGCCCGGATGCTTGGCGAGCACGTCCTCGACCTCGTTCGGATAGACGTTGAAGCCGGAGACGATGACCATGTCCTTCATCCGGTCGACGACCTTGACCTGCCCGTCCGGCAGGAGGACGCCGACGTCGCCCGTGCGGAAAAAGCCGTCTGCCGTCATCACCTTGGCGGTCTCGTCCGGCCGGTTCCAATAGCCGGCCATCACCTGCGGTCCGCGGATGCAGATCTCGCCGGCTTCGCCTGCCGGCATGTCATTGCCCTCGGCATCGCGAATGGCGAAGTCGGTCGAAGACAGCGGGTACCCGATCGTACCGGTGAATTCGGAGATGTCGGTGCGGTTGACCGAGGCGACCGGCGATGTCTCCGACAGGCCGTAGCCTTCGATGATCGGCCGACCGGTGGCGTCTTTCCAGCGCTTGGCGACGGCGGCCTGCGTCGCCATGCCGCCGGCGATGGCAAAGCGCAGCTCGGAGAAGTTCACATCCTTGATGTCGGGGTGGCTGGCGAGCGCGTTGTAGAGCGTGTTGACGCCGGAAAAGAGCGTGAACCGGCTTCCCTTCAGAATCTTGATGAAGCCGGCGATATCCCGCGGATTGGCGATCAGCAGGCTCTTGGCGCCGATGCGCAGCATGAACATGCAGCAGCAGGTCAGCGCGAAGATGTGGTAGAGCGGCAGCGCCGTCACCATGACGTGCTGGTAGTCGCTGCGGCCATGCGGCGGCTCGAGCTGCCAGCCGAGCCAGAGCGCACATTGCGCGACATTGGAGGCGACGTTGCGGTGGGTCAGCGTCGCGCCTTTGGCGACGCCGGTGGTGCCGCCGGTATATTGCAGGAAGGCGACATCTTCGGGCGCAATCGTGACCGGGCTCATCGTTCCCGGCTGTGCGAAGATCGTCTTGAGCGGCACCGCACCCGGCAGGTTGTAGGGCTTCACCACCTTCTTGATCTTGCGGGCGACGAAATTGACGATCGCCCCCTTGAAGCCCATCAGGTCGCCGGCCGTGGCGATGACGATCGACTCCAGCTTCAGATTGGGCCGCGCTTCCTCGACGACATGGGCGAAGTTCTCGATCACGACCAGCGCGCGCGCGCCGGAGTCGTTGAGCTGATGCGTCAGCTCGCGGGCGGTGTAGAGCGGGTTGACGTTGACCACGGTGAAGCCGCCGAGCAGCGTGCCGAAGATCGTCGCCGGATTGGCCAGGATGTTCGGCATCATCAGCGCGATGCGGTCACCCTTCTTGAAGCCCTGTGTCTGCAGCCAGGCGGCAAAGGCGCGCGCTGCGCGACCGACCTCGGCAAAGGTGATCGACTTGCCGAAGCTCTCGAACGCCTGGCGATCGGGATAAGTCTCGTAGGCGCTGCGAATCAGATCGGCGAGCGTGCCGACTCCGGCCTCGTCGATGGTAGGCGGTACGGCCGGCGGATAATGCGCCAGCCAGGGACGTGCATCCGGCGCCGACTGAACCGCTGAAACTGCCGTCATCGTCATCCTCCCCTCAGCGGCCCGCCCTGTTACCGGGTGTGGGTACCGCGCCGCGGACGCCCGGCTGCCGGCCGGTCACGTTCCGCACCTTCTGATTGTCTCACGCTACACTGCGCAAGCCTAGCGTCGGGCGCAAGCACCCGACACGCAAAAGTTTACATATAAACCTTTACGCTGCAACAGGCCGAAGCTGGCGCCGTATCCAATCGCAGGCAAACCACAAAAACCGAGGCCAGGGCTGAATCCGGTCGGGTCCAGCCAACCCGACCGATGAATCTGCATCTCACCTTTCGTTCATAGACTTTAGTCTAATTTCGTTCCTTCGGTCAGTCTGCTGCGCAATCGGCCGGAACGGGCTCTAACGCGCCTGCGCCATCGCCTGAGCCGCGACCACCGCATCTGCCGGCTTGCCTGCCAGCTCGGCGAGATGGTCGAAGCGGGCGCTGAACGAGCCGACGCCGGCCGTCGCCGAGCGCAATTCGACAATCAACCCAGCCATCTCGGCCTCCGGCATCAGCGCGTTGATCTGGTCCCAACCGCGCCAGCCGGGCCGCGCGTCATAGCCGAGGATCTGGCCGCGCCTTGCCGAGACGATCGCCGAGGCGCGCGACATCGCATCCGACGGGATCACGATCTCGACCGCCAGGATCGGCTCCAGCAGCACGGGCTTGGCCTGCGGGCAGGCCTCACCCATCGCGATCCGCGCCGCCTGCCGGAAAGCCATGTCGGAGGAATCGACCGTGTGATAGGAGCCGTCCGTCAACGTCACCTCGATGTCGACGAGCGGAAAACCGAGCGGGCCGCGCTGGCAATAATCGCGCACGCCGGCCTCGACCGAGCTGATATACTGTCTCGGCACGACGCCTCCGGTGATACGGTCGACGAAGCGGATACCCTCGCCGCGCTGCAGCGGCGCGATCTCGAGCACGACATCGCCGAACTGGCCGTGGCCGCCGCTCTGCTTGCGGTGCCGGCCGCGCGCACTCGCCTTGCCGCGCAGGGTCTCGCGATAGCCGAGCTGCGTCGCACCACTGTCGACGCTGATGCCGTAGCGCCCGGCCAGTCGCTCCAGCGTGACGCGCAGATGCATCTCGCCCTGGCCGGAGAGGCGCATCTCGCCGAACTCGGCGCGATGTTCAAGGGCGAGCGCCGGGTCCTCCTCGATCAGCTTGGCGAGGCCGGCGGTCAGCCTGACCTCGTCCTTGCGATCCTTGACGCCGACCGACAGCGCATGGACCGGCTCGGACGGCGCCACGGCACTGACGGTATCCGGCCGGGCCTTGCCAACGGCGACGGTATCTCCGGTGCGGATGCCTTCGAGCCGCGAGAAGGCGACGACCTCGCCTTCATCCGCCGCAGGGCGGCGCTGCTGCTCGGCCCCCTTGAGCTCTAGCACACCGCCGATACGAGCCTCGACACCGCCGGACGATGTGAGCACATCGCCCTCCGCCATGCGCCCGCGCAGGATACGCGCCAGCGAAAGCTTCCCGCCCTGGCCCGACTGCCAGGTCTTCAGCACCAGCGCCAGCGGCGCGCCGCTGTCGACGACGCCGATCCGCCCGCGCGTGACCGCCAGCGTCGGCGCCTCGTGCCTGAGCGCCTTGAGCAAACGGGTGACGCCGTTGCCGCGCTCGGCCGCGCCGATCAGTACGGGCACGACATGGCGCTCCTTGAGCTCGCGGGCGAGGTCGTCGAAAACGAGGTCCCGTGGCGGTTCGATGTCGCCGAGCAGTCCCTCCATCAGCTCGTCGTCATAGTCGGCGAGCTTTTCCAGCATCGAGAATCTGGCGTCGCGCTCGCGCTCGACCTCTTCGGGCGCGAGCGGCACGATCTCGCTTGGAGCATGCTCGCGATAGATGAAGGCGCGTTCCAGCGCGAGGTCGATGAAACCGACCGCGATGCCGTTGCGCCAGATCGGGATCTGCCGGAGCAGCAGTGGGGTGCGCGAGGCGCGCTGCAGCAATGCCAGGGTCTCGCGCACACGCCGCGAGGCGGAATCGATCTTGTTCAGGAAGAGGAAGCGCGGAATGTCGGCCTCCTCGAGCTCGCGCAGCACGAGCTCCAGCGCCGGCGCCTTGCGGTCATCGGCCTCGCAGACCACGACCGCAGCGTCGACCGCCGGCAGGACATGGCGCATCTCGTGCAGGAATTCGACGGAGCCGGGGCAGTCGATGAAGGTGTAGCGCTCGCCCATGAAGTCGACGCTGGCGACATTGGGCTCGGTGCTCATCTGGTGGGAGCGTGCCTCGGGCGAGGCGTCACCGACACTGTTCTTCGTCTTGACGGAGCCGGCACGCGAAACTGCGCCGCAACGCTCCAGAATACTCTCGAACAGGCTGGTCTTGCCGCTCTGGAAGGGACCGACGATCGCGATGCATCGCGGCCCCTTACCTCTGACGCCGGACGGGTTTCCTCCATTGCCGGAAGTCACAGCCATGTCGTCCTCCTTCGGTTTGGCCGCGCGGACGGATGGCCTGAAGCCGAAATCCGGGGCGGCGGTTGACCGGCGGGAACGGAGAATGGAGCGCCCACGCCGATGAGGCGGCGGTCGCTCGGGCCCGACGGGGTCGGGCGGCCGTCGAAGAGGGGTGTCGGGAGACAGGTTCGCGCCGTTCCGGAGCAGGCGCAAGCGGAATGTTGCCGCCGGTTCAGGCCGGCTCCGACCGGCGCGTGCCATGCGCCTGCCCCCAATGCGCCATCCCCTCGAAGATCGGCGCCAGCGCCCAGCCGCGCTCGGTCAG
Source organism: Alloboseaceae bacterium BT-24-1 (assembly GCA_025846845.1). GTDB lineage: Bacteria > Pseudomonadota > Alphaproteobacteria > Rhizobiales > Beijerinckiaceae > Allobosea. Next base: position 45,595 of record JAOYTL010000016.1, on the reverse strand, counting down.
GGCATATTCGACCTTGGGCGGCACCGTTTCTTGCACGCTGCGGGAGATGACCCCATCCTCCTCGAGGGCCCGCAACTGCAGGGTCATCATCCGCTGTGTCACATGCGGGAGAAGCCGGCGCAGCGCGTTGAAGCGGCACGGCCCGCGCGTCAGCTGGAACAGGATCAGCGCTTTCCACTTGCCGCCGATCACGTCGATCGTCGCCTCCACCGGGCACCAGACATAGGGGATGTCCTTGAGCGACGGGCGCATCGGTCGACTCCAATCCGGTATAAAAATTGTGTACTTATGCTTATGATACTGCCCTGTTATGTCCTCGTCATCAACCGATGGAGGACTTGGATGTTTGCGATCATGGGAGCCACGGGACAGACGGGCGGCGCGGCTTTGGTGGCCACCCTCGCAGCTGGCCATGCGGTCAGGGCGATCGTCCGGGAGCCGCACCGCGCCGCAGCACTTGCCGACAAGGGTGCGGTTCTGGCCAAGGCCGATCTCGACGATGCCGAGGCACTGACGGCCGCCTTCACCGGCGCCGCGGCGGTCTATGTGCTCAATCCGGTGCCGCATGCGGCCGAGGATGTTTTCGCTGCGGCCGCAAAGAACGGAGCCGCGATCGCCGAGGCGATCCGCCGCGCGGGCGTGCCGCATGTGGTGGCGCTTTCGTCGAGCGGGGCCCATCTCACGGAAGGGACCGGCATCGTCCGCGCGCTGCACGATTTCGAGCAGGTCTTGCGCGGCGCGGCCCCTTCCCTGACCTTCATCCGCGCCACCGAATTCATGGAGAACTGGGGCAGCGTCCTTGGCGTCGCGGCCGAGCACGGCATCCTGCCGAGCATGCGCCAGCCGCTCGATGCTGCCGGCGAGACCGTCTCCGCCCTCGATGTCGGCCGGCAGGCGGCTGCCGAGCTCGCCCGCCCGCATGCCGGCGAGCGCATCATCAACCTGAAGGGGCCGGCAGAGTACTCGCCTGAAGAGGCAGCGCTGGCGCTCGGTGAATTGCTCGGCAAGCCCGTTGCGGCGGTGGCGACGCCGCGCGAGGAATGGGAGCCGGGGCTCGTCGCCGCCGGGCTGAGCGCGAGCCATGCCCGCGAGCTGGCCGGGCTCTACGACGCCATGAATGCCGGCCGCGCCGCTTTCGAGGCGGTCGGCGAGACGCGCCGCGGCAGCGTCGCGCTGAAGGCGGCGCTGGCCGGACTGCTGGGTTAGCGATTACGGCGCTGCCCGCGCAATGTCGGCAAGCCGATGCCGACCGCGTCGAAGCCGCCATCGACGGCGAGCACCTGGCCGGTGATGTAGCTCGACCGGTCGCTGCACAGGAAGAAGATCGCCTCGGCGAGCTCCTCCTCTGCTCCGTATCGGGCGAGCGGGATGGCGTCGTGATAATCGGCGCGGATCTCCGGCGAGTGCACGGCCTTGGCCATGGCAGTCTCGACCGGCCCGGGCGCGACCGCGTTGACGCGGATGCCGAGCCCGGCGAGTTCGGCCGCCTGCTGCTTGGTGAGGTGGGCAAGCGCCGCCTTGCTGGTGCCGTAGGCGACGCGCAGCGTCGAGGCACGCAGGCCCGAGATCGAGGTGATGTTGACGATGGCGCCGCCGCCATTATCGGCCATCACCGGCGCAGCGGCCTGGGTGGTCAGGAACGGCCCGTCGAGATTGACCGCGAGCACGCGCTGCCATTCGGCGTAGGTCGTCTCCAGCAGCGGCTTGAACACGGCGGTGCCGGCATTGTTGACAAGAGCATCGAGCCGGCCGAAACGCTCGACCACAGCGTCGATGGCCTCCGAAACCTGCGCCGGCATGGCGACGTCACAGGCGATGGTCATCGTCACGGTCGGTGCATCAAGCTCGGCCATCGCCCTGGCGAGTTCCGGCGCATCGATGTCGAGCAAGGCGACGCGCCAGTTGTCGGCGAGGAAACGCTTGGCGGTCGCAAGCCCGATCCCGCGTGCGGCCCCGGTTACGAGGGCGACCTTGGCGATGTCCTGAGGCATGACGGCTGTCCGAAGCGAGACTGGCGATGGCGGCGACCATAGGCAGGCGGACCAGGCAAGGCAAAACCCTTCACACAGCTCATCTCGTGCTCGACAAACACACCGCGCTCCTGTAAGGCCCGGCACTCAACTTAAAACAGCGAGCCGAAAGCCCGCGCTTCCGCGCGAACACGGCCATGGAGAGACCCATGAACATCATCGAGCAGATCGATCAGGAACAGATCGCCAAGCTTGCCGACGGCAAGGAAATCCCGCATTTCCAGCCCGGCGACACCGTGCAGGTCAACGTCAAGGTCAAGGAAGGCGAGCGTAGCCGCGTCCAGGCCTATGAAGGCGTCTGCATCGCCCGCAATGGCGGCGGGCTGAACCAGAGCTTCACCGTCCGCAAGATCTCCTATGGCGAGGGCGTCGAGCGCGTCTTCCCGCTGTATTCGCCGAACCTCGACTCGATCAAGGTCGTCCGCAAGGGCAAGGTTCGCCGCGCCAAGCTGTATTACCTGCGCGATCGTCGCGGCAAGTCGGCCCGTATCGCCGAGCGCGTCGACGCCAAGCCGGCCAAGGGCGAGAGCAAGGGCAAGTAAGAGCCCTCCGCCCCTAACTGGATTTTCAGGAACGCGGCCTTCGGGCCGCGTTTTTTGTTGCCTGCGCCTGTTTTCGATCAGTCGGCGATATCGACGTCCGTGAGCAGGAACCCGGTCGGCGTCTTCGTGAAGGTGAAGACGTCGCCGCCGCAGACGATGGCGTAGATATCATTCTTGTTGCCGTCGCGGTCGTAGACCGGCTTGGTGCGCTGAAGGCAGGTGCGGTTCTTCGCGGTGAATTCGCGCGGATAGACCTTGGCATGGAACTGGGCAGCGTCGCCGATGGAGGCGTCGCCCATATAGGGCAGCCGCGTCAGGCCGGCGACGGCTACCGCGTCGTTGGCTTTCAAGGCCGCACGGAACTTTCCGATGAAGCCGTCGAACTCCTTCTGCACGGCCGGAGAGGCCGTGGCAGGCTTGGGAGCCTGGGCGAAGGCGGGGGAAAGACAGGCGAGAGCGGCGGCAATCACAAGGCCCGGCAGAGTCTTCATGCGTCAGCTCCGTCCGCTTGATCGATCGGCGCGGGATGCGAGCCGACCGAAACCAGAGCCTACCGCAACGTCATCAATCGCTCCAGCAGCAGCTTCACGTCGCTTGCGGTCTGGTAGAGCCCGAAGCCGAGGCGCAGGCGGTCGCCGCGCAGGTCCACGGTGATGCCGGCTTGCTTCAGCTTCTCATGCCAGAGCGCCGCATCGGCATGGCGGAAGGTCAGGAAGTTGCCGCGCGCCGGTTCGCTCAGCGGCACGACAAGGTTCTCCGGCGCGAGCACGCCGCAAGGCCGCCGCGACAGCCCGGCCATGACGATCTCCTGCAGGGCATGGGCGTGGGCGTGGATCGCCGCCACGTCGAGGCCCTTGGCACCCAGCCAGTCGAACATCGCACCCATCCGATAGAGGCCGGAGGGGTCGAAGGTCGCGCCCATGAAGCGCCAGCCGTTCTCGGCATAGCCGATGCTGTCCTGCGGGCCGGCGAGCGCGCCGAAAGAAGCGTACCAGCCGGTGTCGCGCGGGCGCATGGCGAAACCGGGCGGGCAATGCATGAAGCAGGCGCCCTCGCCCGACATCGCGTATTTGTAGCCGCCGGCGATGTAGAACGCCTTGTCGGCGATGGCAGAGAGATCGGTCGGCCGGGCCAGGAAGCCGTGATAGCCGTCGATGACGACGAGCCGGTCCGGCGCCGAGACGCCGTCGACCAGCGCCTCGAGATCGGTCAGCGCGAAGCCGGAATTGAAGTGGACCTGGCTGACGAAGACCATGTCGGGACCGGGGCCGGTTTGCGATGCCGCGATCAGCCGTTGCGTGAGGCCGGCAAAAGGCTCGGCCGGCACTACCGTCAGCTCGATCAGACCATCCTCGGCGAGCCGCTCGATCTGGCGCCGGAAGGAATGGAACTCGCCATCGCTGGTCAGGATGCGCGGCTTGCGCTCGCGCGGCAGGCAGGAGAGCAGCCGGTTGACGAATTCATGGGTGTTGTTGGCCGGAACGAGGCCATCGATCCCGGGCAGGTTGAGGTGCCGCACCACGCCCTGCGCGACCTTCTGCCAGACCGGGCCGAGCACTTCCAGCCATTTGCCGTCGACGAGGCGGCCGGCATCGTCCCAGGCGCGTAAGTGCGCCTCGCGGGTAACATCCGGCCAGAAATGGTGGCTGTGGGCGGCGAAGTGCAGCTTGTCCGGCCAGTTCTGACGGAAGTGCGAGAACTCGGCGGAAAGATCGAAAGGCGGGCGGCCAAGCGTTGCGGGAGCATTCGTCATCTGGTCCATCATCGTGCTCCGCTACCTTGCCCATCCAGCAAAATACTTTAAGCTTAAAATATCTTGCGCCTCTCCTCAGTCAAGGCGCGAGGCGAGCGAGGGCGGCATCATGACCAGCGGGACGGGCGATCGCCAGAGCCGGATCGAGCCGGGCATGCAGACCGATTTCAAGGAGCGGATGGATTATGGCTCCTATCTTGGCCTAGACCTCCTGCTCGCAGCGCAGAAGCCGCTGAGCGATGCTCCCGACGAGCTCCTGTTCATCACCATCCACCAGGTTCAGGAGCTCTGGCTGAAGCTCGCCGCGCATGAGCTCGATGGCGCCATCGCCGCGATCAAGGCCGACGAATTGCAGCCGGCCTTCAAGTCGCTCGCTCGCGTCTCGCGCATCCAGGCGCAATTGATCAGCGCCTGGGACGTGCTCTCGACCATGACACCGGCCGATTATCTCGCCTTCCGCGACGCGCTCGGCCAATCCTCAGGCTTCCAGTCCCACCAGTACCGCGCCTTCGAATTCCGCCTCGGCGCCAAGGACCCGCGCATGCTGGCGATGCACCGGCATCATCCCGAGCATCACGCCCATCTCAAGGAATTGCTGGAGGCGCCAAGTCTCTATGACGAGGCCTTGCGCCTGCTGGCGCGGCGCGGCCTGCCGGTCCCGGCGGACTGCATCGAGCGCGACTGGAGCCAGCCGCATGTCGCGAGCGAAGGCGTGAAGGCCGTCTGGCTGACGATCTATCGCGATACGCAACATCATTTCGATCTCTATGAGCTCGCCGAGGAGTTGGTCGATGTCGAGGACCAGTTCCAGCAATGGCGCTTCCGCCACATGAAGACGGTCGAGCGCATCATCGGCTTCAAGCCGGGCACCGGCGGCTCCAGCGGGGTGAAGTTCCTGCGGACGGCGCTGGAGCGCTCGTTCTTCCCGGAGCTGTGGCAGCTGCGGAGCGAGTTGTAGGGCGAGCGCGCGTTTCCAGTTCGTCATGCTCGCCCTTGTGGCGAGCATCCACGTCTTGAACACCGCCCTCACCAAAGGAAGACGTGGATGGTCGGGACAAGCCCGACCATGACGGAAAAGGCGGTGGCTATGGATTCCGGGCTCATCGCTGCGCGACGCCCCGGAATAACGGAGGGGGCTACTCGTTATTCCCGAAGGTCATATCCCGCCGCGCCGTCAGGATGCTGATCGAGTAACCCGCGATCACGTCGACCAGTGCCATCAGCGTGATGATCACGAAGGTGCCGGTGCCGAAGCCGGGTACGAACAGGAAGATCAGGCCGCAAGCGATGAACACCACCATGGACAGGCCGTGGTTCAGGATCGAGCTCGACTTGGCGCTGGTCGCATTCATGATCTCGAAGAAGAGCACAACGGTCGAGATCGCGAGCAGGAGCTCGCTGACCGTCAGCACGAAGGCCGTGCCGGACGGCAGGCCGATATTGAGAAGCTCGCGCGAGAGCGGCACGCCCATCGCCGCGACGGTGACGCCATAGGCGATGACCGCCAGCAGCATGAAGGGGAAGAAGCGCGCCATCGCATCACCGTTCCGTTTGCCGGCGCAGCCTGCTCTTTCGCGGCGCGCCGGGAGCCGCTAGATAACAGCCCTGCACTGAACGCGCTACGCGGCTGCCGCAGCGACAGGCGCACCGCGTTGCCCGTGCAGTTTGGAACTGGTAGAAGCACGTCATGACAGCGAAACGGCAGAACAGGGGCGAAGTCCGGCGCGTAGTGCGCCGCACGCTGAACCTGCGCCGTTTTCCGACCACCCAGGGCTTCGCTGCGCTGCATGACCATGCCCGCCTGCCCTGGCGCTTCTTCGGCCGCTTCACGGCCTCGCTCGCAGCCGGCCTTAGCTGCGCCTGAGACCGGCCTTTTGGCCGGCGACAGGCCGTTGCGACGCGCGCTGGCCCAAAGGGGCCGCTACCGATTTCCATACCGAAGGCGATTCAAGCCATGACTGCGACCAAGGCCCCCACCACCCTCTACGACAAGATCTTCGAGGACCACGTCGTCGACCGCCAGGACGACGGTACCTGCCTGCTCTATATCGACCGCCATCTCGTCCACGAGGTCACCAGCCCGCAGGCCTTCGAGGGCCTGCGCATGACCGGCCGCAAGGTCCATGCCCCCAGCAAGACGCTGGCCGTCGTCGACCACAACATCCCGACGACCGACCGCAGCAAGGGCATCGCCGAGGAAGAGAGCCGGATCCAGGTCGAGGCGCTGGCCAAGAACGCCAAGGAATTCGGCGTCGAGTACTTCAATGAGCTCGATATCCGCCAGGGCATCGTCCACATCGTCGGCCCCGAGCAGGGCTTCACCCTGCCCGGCACCACCATCGTCTGCGGCGACAGCCACACCTCGACGCATGGCGCCTTCGGCGCGCTGGCCCATGGCATCGGCACCTCGGAGGTCGAGCATGTGCTCGCCACCCAGACGCTGATCCAGAAGAAGGCCAAGAACATGCTGGTCCAGGTCGACGGCAAGCCCGCCCCGGGCGTCGGCGCCAAGGACATCACGCTCGCCATCATCGGCGAGATCGGCACCGCCGGCGGCACCGGCTCGGTGATCGAATATGCCGGCGAGGCCATTCGCGGCCTCTCGATGGAAGGCCGCATGACGGTCTGCAACATGTCGATCGAGGGCGGCGCCCGCGCCGGCATGGTCGCGCCGGACGAGAAGGCCTACGCCTATCTCAAGGGCCGCCCGAAGGCGCCGCAGGGCGCCGCCTGGGACGAGGCGCTGCGCTATTGGGAAACGCTGCGGACCGACGAAGGCGCGCATTTCGACCGCATCGTCAAGCTCGACGCCGCCAACCTGCCGCCGATCGTCTCCTGGGGTACCAGCCCCGAGGACGTGATCTCGGTGACCGGTGCGGTGCCCGATCCGGCGCTGATCGAGGACGAGACCAAGCGCAGCTCGAAGCAGCGCGCGCTCGACTATATGGGCCTGACCGCCGGCACCAAGATGACCGAGATCCCGCTCGACGTGATCTGGATCGGCTCCTGCACCAATGGCCGCATCGAGGATCTGCGCACCGTCGCCAAGATCGTCGAGGGCAAGAAGATCCATGAGAGCCTGGACTACGCCATGATCGTCCCGGGCTCGGGCCTGGTGAAGCAGCAGGCCGAGGCCGAGGGTCTCGACAAGATCTTCATCGCCGCCGGTTTCGAATGGCGCGAGCCGGGCTGCTCGATGTGCCTCGGCATGAACCCCGACCAGCTCAAGCCGGGCCAGCGCGCCGCCTCGACCTCGAACCGCAATTTCGAGGGCCGTCAGGGCTATCGCGGCCGCACTCACCTGGTCTCGCCGGCGATGGCGGCGGCGGCGTCCCTGATCGGCCACTTCGTCGACGTGCGGACGCTGGGCTGAAGCGGATCGTTTCGCGGGAGGACGTCATGAGCACCGATCCCCGCGAAGCCGCCCGCGCCAAGGAGGCCAAGGAAGCGCTCGATCGCGTCAGGCGCGACGATGAGAGCTTCCTCGGCTCGTCCATGGGGCGCGCGGCCGACCACTTCTCCGGCAAGGACGCGCCGGACGGCGACAGAATAGAGCTCTGGGGCCGGCGTATTGGCCGCTTCCTCTCGCTGATCGCCTTCATCGGCCTGTCCTGGTGGCTCGGGCATCAACTGAAGATCTGGTGATGGGCAGCGTTCCCTCGATCAAGACAAGCGCTTCGAGCGAAGCCTCGCAGAGTCTCGACTGGGACGGCGTGCGCGCGCCGTCGGCGGCCGAGTTCGAGATCCTGGCGCAGGCGGCCTATGACCGCCTGCCAGAGGATTTCCGCAAGCTCTGCGCCGACCTCGTCATCAACGTCACCGAGTTCCCCGAGGACGACGTGCTGAAGGAGCTCGAGGCCGAGAGCCCCTTCGACCTGCTCGGCCTGTTCTCCGGGATCGGCCTGCCGCAGCAGGGCTATGCCCCGCAGACCGGGCAGATGCCCAACACCATCCATCTCTACCGTCGGCCGATCCTCGACTACTGGGCCGAGCATGACGAGAGCCTGGGCGCTATCGTCAGCCATGTGCTCGTCCACGAGATCGGCCACCATTTCGGCTTCGACGACGACGACATGGACGCAATCGAGAAGGCGGCGGGATAGAAGACGATGATCGACGAACTGATCCGCCATTTGCCTGACCTCGCCTTGGTCTTCTCGGCCTTCTTCATCGCCGTCGCCAGCCCCGGACCGAGCAATCTCCAGGTCATGGCGACCTCGATGGAGCATGGCCGGAAGGCCGGGATGACGCTGGCGCTCGGCGTCACAACGGGATCGCTGACCTGGGGCATCCTCGCCGCCGTCGGCGTCACCGCGCTGATCGTCGCCCATCCCGGCGCGCTCTACGCCATCAAGATCGTCGGCGGGCTCTATCTGCTCTTCCTGGCCTGGCGCTCGGCTCGCTCGGCCATGCAGGCGGAGATGCCGCCGCCGAAAGCCAGTGGTTCGGGACGCCGCCTCTATCTGCGCGGCTATCTGATGCATCTCACCAACCCGAAGGCGATCCTGAGCTGGACGGCGATCATCGCGCTTGGCCTCAGGCCCGAGACGCCAGCGGTGGTGCTCTACGCCATCATCCTCGGCTGCCTGACGATCTCGCTCGCGATCAACCAGACCTATGCCTACCTGTTCTCGACCGCCTCGATGGTGGCTGGCTACCGCAGGATCCGCCGCCGCGCGGAAGCCTGCCTCGCCGCCTTCTTCACCTTCGCCAGCTTCAAGCTCCTGACGGCGCAGCTCTGACGCGCCGCTTCGCCCACATCACGAAAGACCTGCCGGAGTACCCGCCATGCAGCCCTTCACCACCCTGACCTCGACCCCCGCCCCGCTGAAGGTGATCAATGTCGACACCGACATGATCATCCCCAAGCAGTACCTGAAGACGATCAAGCGCACCGGTCTCGGCACCGCGCTGTTCTCGGAGATGCGCTACAAGGACGATGGCTCGGAGAACCCGGACTTCGTCCTGAACCAGCCCGCCTATCGCAAGTCGGAGATCCTGGTCGCCGGCGACAATTTCGGCTGCGGCTCGTCGCGCGAGCACGCGCCCTGGGCGCTGCTCGACTTCGGCATCCGCTGCGTGATCTCGACCAGCTTCGCCGACATCTTCTACAATAACTGCTTCAAGAACGGCATCCTGCCGATCGTGGTCAGCCAGGAAGACCTCGACAAGCTGTTCGACGACGCCGACCGCGGCTCGAACGCGACGCTGACCGTCGATCTTCAGAACCAAAGCATCAAGGGTCCGGACGGCGGCACGGTGAACTTCGAGATCGACCCGTTCCGTAAGCACTGCCTGCTCAACGGCCTCGACGACATCGGCCTCACCATGGAGAAGTCGACCAAGATCGACGCCTATGAGGAGAAGCTGAAGGGCCGCGCCTGGGCTTGAGGTTTCCTTCTCCCCTCGGGGGAGAAGGTGGCAGCGCGCAGCGCTGACGTATGAGGGAAGGCCGCGCGAGCGGCCCTTTTCGTTCACCCAGTCATACCGCCCTCATCCGCCTGCCGGCACCTTCTCCCCCGAGGGGAGAAGGGACGCTAAACTACCAGCCCCTGCATCGGCTTGAGATCGCCGCTGCCGGGAAAGACCTTCTCGGCCAGCACCGGGCCGGACAGCCCGAACAGGTCGGCGACGACGCCCTTGGCCACAGCGCGGATATCGGTGGTCGGCCTGAGGTCGCGCTGCTCGTGCAGTTGCTCCGGCTTGAGACCGGGCCAGTCGACGATCATCCGCTTGCCCTTGACCGCACCGCCGACCAGGAAGGCGACCGTACCGGTACCGTGATCGGTGCCGACCGTGCCGTTGACGCGGGCGGTGCGACCGAACTCGGTGACGACCATCACCACCGTATCCTTCCAGACCGGCTTGAGACCGCTCTCGAAGGTCGCGAGTGCGCCGTCGAGTCCGCCGAGCAGCGTGGCGAGGCGGCCCTTGGCGCCGCCCTCGTTCGCATGCGTATCCCAGCCCTCGAACGCCAGCGCAGCGATGCGCGGACCATCCTCGGCACCGACCAGCCGGGCCGCGCCTTCGGCGATGCGCTTCATGCCCTCAGCGCTGTCGGGCCCGCCGCCACCTCGCGGCTGCTCGGCACCCTGCCGGGACGCGATCAATTCGGTTTCGATCGCCCGCTTCAGCACCAGCGCAAGCCCAGGATCGCGTTCGCCATAGAGATCGCCGAGGCGCTGGACGAGATCGGCGCCCGCCCGCGCCATGCGCGGCGGCGCCCAGCCCAGCACCGGCGCCTCGCCACGCACCACCAGCGGAGGCACCACGCCGACGCCGAGCGCGCCATGGCGCGAGACCGCTTCGCCCGGCGGCAGGCTGGCGATCAACCGGTTGAGCCAGCCGCTATCAGTCTTGCCCGGACCGCCCTGCCCGCTTTCGAGCACATCCTGCCCGTCGAAATGCGAGCGTTCGCGATAGCCGGTGGCGCTGGCATGGACGATCGCCGCCTGCCCGCTGGCATAGAGCCGCGCCAGGTTCGGCATCGCCGGGTGCAAATAGAAGAAGCCGTCGAGCGGCAGCGCCGCCTCCGGCCCGTCCTTAGCCAGCGCGATGCCTTCGCGAAGATCGGCATAGCCGAGATCGCCGAGCGGCGGCACGGCCGAGAGCCCGTCGAGCGCGCCGCGCAGCACCACCAGCAGGAAGCGGGAATCGCGCGAGCCTGCCGCCGCATGCGCGAATTTCGGCATATAGGACCAGGCGAAGAGCGCGCTGGCCGCCCCGAGCACGGCGCGGCGCGAGGGTGTCATCCGTTCGCAATCGTCGTCGGCGGCCATGCTCACCTCCGCTGGAATTCGGGCGACATCAGCAGCAGCGCGATCGCCTGCGGCTTGCTCTCGGCCCGCGCCACCGCCTGCCGGGTCTGCGGCGAAGCGAGCGGGCCGAGCACCTCCTCGACCAGCGCGCGCGGATCGGCAACCGAGCCCGCCGCCTGCCGGCCGAGCTGGGCTGCGACATCGATGCGGGTCTTGATCCCCTCCGGCGTCGCCCAGGCCGCATTCGTGTCGGGATAGCCGTCCGGGCCGGAGGGTTGCCAGAGCGGCTGGCCCATCACGCCGAGCGGCCCGGCGATCTGGCCGAAATCCGGCCTGCGGCCGAGCGCCCGGAAGGCCGCGACCAGGAATTCCTGCGGCGTACGCAGCTTGGTCGCGGGTGCGGTCCCGGCAAGCTCCGAGGTCACCAGTGCTCGCGACAGCGCGGCAAGATCACCACCCGTCTCGCGGAAGGTGCGGGCGAGATCGGCGACCAGCGCCTGCGGCGGCTCATCGGCGACGAAATGGCGGGCGAGCTTGCGGGCGATGAAGGCGGCCGTGCTCGGATGGCGGGCGAGATCGGCGAGCGCAGCCATGCCCTTCTCCTTGCCCTCCTGCCGGTAGACCTTGCCAAGCAGCTTCTGGCCACCGGGGTCGTGCAGACCGGGATTGAAGGCAAAGGAGCCGGGAAAGCCGAGGCGGGCATCGCGTCCGACCACCGTCCAGCCGGTGATGATCCGCGCCAGGCTGGTGACGTCAGCTTGCGTATAGCCGCCGGAGACGCCGAGCGTGTGCAGCTCCATGATCTCGCGGGCGAGGTTCTCGTTGAGGCCGCGGCCTCGGCGCTTGCCAGCGCGCGAATCCGGGCCGATCGAGAGCTGGTTGTCGAGGAAATTGAGCATCGCCGGATGGCTTTCGACCGCGATCAGCAAGTCTTCGAAGCGGCCGAAGATGTTGGGGCGGATCGCCTCGCGCTCAAAGGCGCCGGCCATAGCGCGCACGAAATTGCCCTTCGCCACCGAGACGCAGAAGTGGTTCGACCAGAACTGCACCAGCCGCTCGGCAAAGCCAGTCTCGGCATCGAGCGCGCTTTGGATGCGGGCGACGACCTCCTCGCGATAGATCGTCTGCGGAAACTGGGGAACCGGCTGTGCCGGCGCGGCCATCTGGCCCTGTGGCTGGCCGGGGGCGGGCGGCGCAGCGGCAACCTGAACGCCCTGCCCCACGCCTAGCTGTCCGGCTACCCGACGCGATTCGCGCGCCGCTCGCTCCTCGTCCTCGAAGGCATAGAGCGCCCGCCCGATCGGGGCGGCGCCGGAAAAGCTGACGCTCGGCTGCGGCGCGCCTTCGCTACGGATATCGGCAAGCAGACGTTCGCGCACATCCGCCACGCCAGCAGCCTGCCCCGGCTTCAGGCCGAGCCCGAAGCGCTGCAGCGCCAATGCCTTCTGACTTGGCTCGGACCGATCCGCCATGCCCTCGCCTCCGCTGTCCGAGTCGCCGCCTGCAAAGTCCACCGCAACTATGGCGAAAGCCCGGCCGCCGCCGCAACTGCTTCCCCATATGAGAAAGGCCGCCGCCCCTTTCGGAGCGGCGGCCTCCCGCTGATCGGAAGATCAGTAGAGGCTACATCGCCGGCAACGCCGCGACATCACGTACCGGCGCGTTGAGCCCGCTGATCTTGCCGACCATCGCGGCCTTGCCCGAGGTCAGATCGACCTTGTAGAGGCCGCCATCGGCGACCAGCCAGCCGGTGTTGGTGCCATCGGCCGCCGTCTCGATGTCGAAAGCGATCGCCTTGGCGGTGACGCCGAGCTTGCCGACAGCGCCGAGCACGCCGTCATTCGGCGGCGCCTGCTTCAAGAGCCCGCCGATCTTGCCGTCGATGTCGTAGAGCGCCGTCTCCTTGGTGCCCTTGACCGAGTTGGTGTAGGCGCCGGCGACGATCATCGGCGCTTCGCCCTTGTGCATGTCGGTCTCGGCGAACTTCAGCTTGCCGTCGACCGTGGTCTTGCCGTCATCGACATTGACGCGCAGGTTGGTGCCATCCGAGCCGATGACGCGCAGGCGGTCGGCCGCCGGGTTGAAGTCGACGGTCGCCATGGCGCTCGCGGCGAGCACCGTGTCCATCTTCGATTTCATCGTCGCCTTGCCGGCCTTGTCGACCGTGTAGATCGTGCCGTCGACACCAAGCGCATAGAGCATGCCGTCGGCGGGGCGGACGTCGATGCCGGCGATCTTGCCGCTGATGCCGCTGACCTTCATCGACTTGCCGGCCTTCTGGGTCGCGGTGTCGACCATGGTGAGGGTATCGTCGCCGGTCAGCACCGCGACCATGCCGGCCTGGGCTGCGGTCGCCGCGGCAAAAGCGGTGGCGAGAATGGTGGAAGCGAGAAGCAGGTTGCGAGCCTTGGTCATTGGATGTCCTCCGGTTCGTGTCGCGATCTCAAAAAGGGTCGGCCTGCGCCTCGTTCGACGCGGCACCCATGGCGGATAGCGGCTGGATCGCAGGGCGGATGCGGATGAAAAAATAAAAGCTCAGGTGGCATCCAAAGCCGGAGCTATCGCGTAACAATGGGCTCGCCGCATCCGAGAGGACGGCCGGATACCGGGGAGACGGATGGCGACTGACGCTACGCAGCCGCGACAGACCGGCGAGATCGAAACTGCGCTGCTCGCCTGTGCCACCGGCGATAAATCAGCGCTCAGGCGCATCTACGAGGCGGAGTCGCCGCGTATGCTCGGTGTGGCGCAACGTCTGCTGAAGCGCCGGGCCCTGGCGGAGGAAGCGGTGCAGGACGCGTTCGTGCTGGTCTGGAGACATGCCGCCCGCTTCGACCCGGAGCGCGGGGCCGGCCTGACCTGGATCTACGCCATCCTGCGCAATCGCTCGCTCTCGATCCTGCGCGACGAGAAGCGGACCGAGACCAGCGACACACCGATCGCCGAAGAGACGGCGAGCGAGGAGGATGATCCGGAGACCGTGATGTCGAAACTCTCCGACGCCACAGCGCTGCGCGCCTGCCTCGAAATGCTGCCGCCGCAGCGGCGTGGCTTGGTGCTGCTCGCCTTCGTTCAGGGCCTCACTCATGGCGAGATCGCCGGGCGCCTCAAGCTGCCGCTCGGCACCGTCAAGTCGTGGATCCGCCGCTCGCTGCTCTCGCTGAAGGAGTGCCTCGGATGAGCCCCGCCGCCGACGCAGCCTCGCCCGAATACAATGCGCTCGCGGGCGAATACGTCCTCGGCCTGCTCGAAGGCCAGGAGCGCGACGCCGCCGAGCGCCGTCAGGACAGCGAGCCCGCCTTCGCGGCCGCGGTCGAGAGCTGGCGCCGCCATCTTGCCGCCCTCGACGCAACCGCCACTCCAATCACACCATCCGCCGACCTTTGGCCGCGGATCGAGGCCGCAATCGCGGGTCTCGCCCAATCGGCGACCGCGGCAGTGAGGTCGGGTCAGGTCGCGACAGGGCCGAGCCGCCTTGCCGAATGGTGGAACAGCCTGTTCGTCTGGCGCGGCGCTGCCTTCGCCGGCGCGCTGGCGACCATCCTGCTGGCAGTCGGTCTCGTCGGCGCACTCGATCGCGCCAAGCGTCAACCCCTGATGGTTGCAGTGCTGCTGACCGACAGCAACGCCGCCGCCGCCGTGGTGCACACCTTCGCCGACGGGCGCGTCGAGATGCTGCCTCTGCAGAGCATCGACGTGCCGGCCGGCAAGGCGCTGGAAATCTGGACGCTATGGGATCGCGCCGTCGGCCCCCGCTCGGTCGGCCTGATCGACCGCGCGCGCTCGACGCCGCTGAGACTCGACAACCTGCCGCTCGGCAAGGACCAGCTCTTCGAGATCACGCTGGAACCCGCGACCGGCTCGCCGACCGGCCGGCCGACCGGCCCGATCATCGCCAAGGGCACGACCTCGCAGCGGCTGTGAGGCAGTAGCAGGCGGCGAGCCTCACAGCTCGCCGCAAGCCCTTACTGCATGTCGGCGAACGCCTTCTTCAGGCGCTCTGCGGCCTCTACCACGACAGAGCGCTGGGTCGCGAGGTTGAAACGCAGGAAGCTGTCGCCGCCGGCGCCGAAGCTCGTCCCGTGGTTCACCGCGATCTTCGCCTGCTTCTCGACGCGGGCGATGAACTCCTTCGCCTCCATGCCGGTACCGGCGAAATCGACCCAGGCGAGGTAAGTCGACTCCAGCGGCATCGAGCGGATGCCGGGAATGCTGCCGACCGCCTCGTCGAAAAGCCGGCGGTTGCCGTCGAGATAGGCGACGAGGGAGTCGACCCAGGCGGCTCCTTCCGGGCTGTAGGCGGCGGTCGACATCTCCATGCCGAAGGAGTTCGGCGAGATGCCGAGCGCGTTCATCCGGGCGCGGAACGGAGCGCGCAGCGCTTCATCGGGAATGATGACGTTGCCGACATGGGCGCCGGCGATGTTGAAGGTCTTGGTCGTCGCGGTCATCATCACCAGGCGATCGAGGATCTCCGGCGCGGCATTGGCCATGACCGTGTGCTTGTAACCGGGCATGACCAGGTCGTGGTGGATCTCGTCAGAGACCAGGATCAGGTCGTGGCGGACGCAGAAATCGGCGATCTGCCGGAGCTCATCGCGGCTCCAGACCCGCCCGCCGGGATTGTGCGGCGAGCACAGGATCAGCATCCGTTCCTTGCCGGTCATCTGCGCATCCCAGGCAGGGATGTTGAGGACGTAGCGGCCGTCATCAAGCGCGAGCTTGCATTCGACGACATCGCGGCCCGCCGCCTTAATGACACGGGCGAAGGCGTGATAGACTGGCGTCATCAGGACGACGCCGTCGCCCGGCCTGGTATAGGCGTCGACGCAGAGCGCGGTGCCGTTCACCAGACCATGCGTGGTGAAGATCGCCTGCGGCTCGACCACCCAGCCATGACGCTCCTGCATCCACCAGCGGATGGCGTCGCTGTTGGTGCGCTCATCGCCGAAATAGCCGTAGACGCCATGGTCGGCCATCGCCTCGATCGCCGCCTGGACACAGGCCGGCGGGCGGAAATCCATATCGGCGACCCACATGGCGATGCCGTCGGAAACCGGGACGCCATAGATGGCCTCCATCTTGTCCCATTTGGCGCAGTTGCTGCCGCGGCGGTCGATCCACAGGTCGAAGTTCTGAGCGATGTTCATGATGGCTCTCGATGCGTCGCCGGGCAGGCCGACATCATCGCATACCAAGAAAATTCTTCTCCGCCAGCATCGTTTCGCGCAATTCCAATCTACCGTGACGGTCTGGCTTGGCCGCTCTGGAAGCTGCTATAGGCCGGCCATGAGCCTGCCGGCACCATTGATCGAGACCCTCGCTTCCGTCGCTGCGATCATGGAGAACGCCCGCGGGCCCTGGTGGATCATCGCCAGCGCCGCGGCCGCCCTGCACGGTGCCCGCCCGATCTCCGTCGCCGATGTCGATGTCCTGCTCGGCGTCGAGGATCTCAGCCGCATCCTGCCGACTCTCGGCATCGAACCCCATCGGGGGCCGCCGAACCCGTTGTTCCGCTCGACGGTCCTCGCCAAATGGCCGGTGCCACCCGTGCCGGTGGATCTCATGGCCGGCTTCGAGCATCGCGTCGGCGATAGCTGGCACGCGGTCCGGCCGGCGACGCGCCAGGCAATCGCAATCGGCGCAGCAACCGTCTATGTCCCCGAGCGGGACGAGCTCAGACGCATCATCGAAAGTTTCGGCCGGCCCAAGGACATCGAGCGCGCCCGCCTGCTTGCGAGGACTACATCACCACGGTGATCGTCTCGGCCGCGCGCGTCAGGCCGGTGTAGAGCCAGCGGGCCCGGTGCTCGCGGAAAGCGAAGGCCTCGTCGAACATGACGACATTGTCCCATTGCGAGCCCTGCGCCTTGTGGACGGTGAGCGCGTAGCCGAAGGTGAACTCGTCGGTGTGCCGGCGCAGCTCCCAGGGCACCTCGTCCTCGGTGCCGTCGAAGAAGTTCGGCATGACCGAGACCTTGACCGGCTTGCCGCCGGTATCGTCCTCCGGCGTCACCCGCATGGTGACGAGCCCCTTCTTCGAAGTCTTGAGCTCCTGCACGATCCAGGCGCCGCCATTGAGCAGGCCCTTGCTCTTGTCGTTGCGCAGGCAGACCAGCTTCTCGCCGACCGCCGGCACGTTGGCGACATGGCCCATCAGCTGGCGCATGCGGGCATTGTATTGCCGGCGCGTCTTGTTGAGGCCGACCAGCACCTGATCGGCCGACAGCACGATCTCGGGCGTGATCTCGGCGCGCCGGATGATCCGGCTGGCGCCATAGTCGCCGACTTCCAGCCGTCCGCCCTCGCGCACGATCATCGACATGCGCACGATCGGATTGTCGGCCGCCTGACGATGGACCTCGGTCAGCATCACGTCGGGCTCGACTTCGGTGAAGAAGCCGCCGCCCTTGACCGGCGGCAGCTGCGCCGGATCGCCCAGCACCAGCACCGGCGTCCCGAAGGACAGCAGATCGCGGCCGAGATCCTCGTCGACCATCGAGCATTCGTCGATGATGATCAGCTTGGCCTTGGCGGCAGTGCTCTCGCGGTTGAGCACGAAGGTCGGGCTCTCCTCGTCGACGCCGCGCGAGCGATAGATCAGCGAATGGATGGTCTGCGCGCCCTCGCAGCCCTTGTTGCGCAGGACGAACGCCGCCTTGCCGGTGAAGGCGGCGAACACGACCGTGCCGTCGACGCCCTCGGCGATATGGCGGGCGAGCGTGGTCTTGCCCGTGCCGGCATAGCCGAACAGGCGGAAAAGCTGCGGCGAGCCGACCTTGAGCCAATCGGCCACGGCGGCGAGCGCCGCGTCCTGCTGCGGTGACCAGCTCATGGGGAGATGCACATGCTTTCGGGCATGGCGCACATGGCCGCGAGTCGGGCGGCCAAGGCAAGCCGGTTCAGGCGGCGCGCAGCCGCCGGGCGAACTCGTCGGCCTCAGCCTGCAGGGCCGAGATGCGCTCGTCGAGCTGACGGGCACCGCTCGCGCCCTGCTCGGCATGGGCCGTGGTCTGGACGCCGGCGCCCGCGATCGTCGTCACCGCGGCGGCCGCCTGCCCGGTGACCACCGAGATGCGCGCGATGGTCTCGCCCAGGCCCTGCAGCAGGCCGGTATGCGAGGCAACCATGGTCGAGATTTCGGTGCTCGCCTGCTCGACCGCACCGGCACGGCTGGCGATCCCGATGATCGCCTGAGCGGCCTGCGACAGTGCCGCATCCACGGTTGCGATCCGGGCCGAGATCTGTGCCGTCGCGTCCGCAGTCTGCGTCGCCAGCGCCTTCACCTCGCTGGCGACGACGGCAAAGCCGCGGCCCTGCGCGCCCGCCCGCGCCGCCTCGATCGTGGCATTGAGCGCGAGCAGGTTGGTCTGCCGCGCGATCGCCTCGATCAGCTGGACGACGTCGCGGATCTTGCCGGCGTTCTCGGTCAGCCGACCGACCAGGCCGACCGTACCGGCCGCGTCGCGGGTCGCCAGGCTCGCCGTTTCCGAGACGCGCCTGACCTCGCGATTGATCTGTTCGACGACCTCTTCCAGCCGCACGGCGGCATCGGCGATGCGCTCGGCTTCGTCGCCGGCTCCGGCGACGGCCTGGGCCGCAGCGCTGCCGCTGTGCGAGATCTGCCCGGCACGAGCGGCAGATTCCGTGAGAGCCGCGCGCAGGCCTTCGCTCAGCCGGCCGATATCGGCGAGCAGGCGGCCGATCCGCGCCTCGAACTCCTGGGCGATATTGTGCAGCTCGTCGGTGCGCCGCTGCTGATGCAGCTGCGACAGGTCGGCCTCGGCATCGCGCGTGACGAGCGTGGCGCGGACCTCGCTCAGCGTCCGTACCGTGCGGGCGAGCTCACCGATCTCGTCGCGGCGCTTGCGATGCGGCACCTCGACGACCCGATCCGACGATGTCGCCAGCTTGATCACATCCATCAGCTCGCGCAGCGGCCGGGTCAGATGCGCTCGCAACAGGAAGATCGCCAGCAATCCGCCGGCAAGCGGCAAGCCGGCGGCAATCAGGATGACGCGCAACCGCACTTGAGAGGCAAGGTCCTGTGCGCGCGCCGCGGCGACCCCGGCCTGCCGGTCGAGCTCGTCGCGCATCGCCGAGGTCACCAGCATGATCTGGCGGACATTCTCCTTCGCAGCTTCGGCAGAGGCCTCGATCATTGCCGCCTTCGGCGAGACCCTGCGGCCGATCTCGACGATGTCGCGCTGGAAATCGATGAAGGTCCGGATGCGCGCGCCCAGAGTTGCGTTGGATTGCAGTACATTTGCCGGCAAGGAAGACATAAGATTGGCGCGGGCAGCGTCCACAAGCTCAACGGCCGCATCGAGCTGATCGAGTGCCTGCTCGACGGCTCGCGGCTCGGTCGCGTCGTCAAAACGGCTGAGCAGCGAGGCCTGCGCGACGCGGCTCGAGAGCAGCGCTGCCTTGTTGGCGAGCTGCTGCCCGCCGAAGGCCTCGCGGTCGATCTGGTGAACGGAATCGAGGCCGCGCACGGCACTGGCCAGACCGAGCGCCGCCGCGATACCGAAGATCGCGAACAGCACCGTGATCTTCGCCGTCAACCCGAACCGCCGCATCACATCCACCGCCAAAGCCGAGCGGCCGACTTCTCGCAGCTGCGAAGCAAACAGATGCTTAACGGAGCCAGCTAACCAACTCAAATATTTGAAATTTTCAGCTTGACAGCCTTTTATGTATCAGCCTTCGCGTCCTGCTGTCAGAGCATGAATCTCATCAGCGGCCGGCCGGGCTTCTGCCGGGCGACCTCGACGAAACCGGTGCGCCGGAACACGCTCTCTGGACCGACATAGAGCCCGTCGGCACTGCGCTTGCCCTCATTGTCCATCGGCGCGGCATCGACCAGATGCGCGCCACTCGCCCGCGCGAAGTCGAGCCCGCCGGACAGCAGCGCCGCCGTGACGCCTTTGCCGCGAAAGCCCTTGCGGACGAAGAAGCACGATGCCGCCCAGTTGCGCTCGTCCTCTGCAGACGCGTCCGGCAAAGGTGTCGAGGCACGGCGCGGATTGTTCCACTCAGGGATATGCGCCCGCGGCCCGATCTGCAGCCAACCGACCGAGACATCACCGGCGAAGGCGAGCACGCCGGGCGGCGGCCCCGCCCTCACCCGCTCCTCGAAGAGCTGCCGCGCGCCCTCGCCGAGCAGTGGCTTGCGCAGCTTTGGCGGCATGCGGAAATGATTGCACCAGCAGCCATAGCAGGGCCCCTGCGGCCCGAAGAGATCCTCCAGCGCCGGCCAATGCTCCGGCGTCAGCGGGACGATCCGAAACCCGGTATTCGCCACGCGATCCTCCTCTCTCGACAGGCCCTCGCAAACAGGAGAGGAATGAAGCGCCGCCCCAAGAGGCGGCCGCCAAGCCGCCGGGAGGCTACCTCCATGTCATTCGAGCTGTTCGCCGCCTATCTCGTCGCCTGCCTGGTCATCATAATTGTGCCCGGCCCGACGGTGACGCTGATCATCGCCAACAGCCTGAGGCATGGTAGCCGCGCCGGGCTTCTCAACATGGCAGGAACACAGGCCGGCCTAGCGATCGTGATCGCGATCGTCGGCATCGGCCTGAGCTCGGTGATCGCCGCGATGGGCCACTGGTTCGACTGGGTCAGGCTCGCCGGCGCCGCCTATCTGATCTGGCTCGGCTGGAAGATGTATCGCAGCGCCGGCGCAACAGCCGAAGGTGCGGGCGAGGCCCGCCCGCCGCGCGGCGGCTTCTTCCTGCAGGGGCTGCTGGTGGCGCTGAGCAACCCGAAGACGCTGCTCTTCTTCGGCGCCTTCTTCCCGCAATTCCTCGATCCAGCACGCGACTACGCCACCCAGATCGCGATCATGGGCGCAACCACGATGCTGTTCGCCGCAGTCAGCGACGGCGCCTATGCGATCCTCTCCGGCCGGGCCGGCCGCTTCCTGTCGCAAAGCCGCGTTCGCCTGATGTCGAAGGTCAGTGGCGGCTTCCTGATCGGCGGCGGGCTCTGGCTGGCATCGACCCGCGGCAACTGAGCTTCAGCGGCTAGAGCCTTTCCGCGCTTCTCCGAACCGCGAAAAAGGCTCTAGCTCTTTGTTTTAACGCATTTTCTTCACGCAAACCGGTCTCCACTTCGCTTGAAAATGCTCTAGACGATCACCACGGAATCGCCTCGCCCTTCCAGTTCCGAAAGCTGTTGGTCTGGGCCATCCCCGAGGCGTCGATCGTCGCGATCAGCCCGGCGGCGCTCTCGGTCGGCGGGATATCGGCGCCGCCGCCACCCATATCGGTGCGCACCCAGCCGGGATGGAAGAGCAGCACCGCGACCTCGCTGTCGCGCACGGCATTGCCGAAGGCGACCATGACCATGTTCACCGCCGTCTTCGAGGAGCGATAGGCCACCGCCCCGGAGGGGTTCGAGCCGATCGAGCCCATGCGGCTCGAGATCGTCACGATCTTGCGGCCGGAGCCCGCCTCGACATTGGGCAGGAAGGCCTGCGCCACCCTGAGCGGCGCGTAGACATTGACCTCGAAGACCTCGCGCCAGGCCTTGAAATCCATGTCGAGCGCCGACTGCTTGTCACGCGGCCCGTAAACGCCGGCATTGTTGACGAGCACATCGATCGGCTTGCCGTCGAGCGCCTGCTTGGCCGCGGCGATGCTTTTGTCCGAGGTTACGTCGAGCTCGAGCGGAGTCAGCGTCCCGGCTTGCCCGCCCGCCACCTCCGCCAGAGCCCCGCCCCAGGGATCGCGCGCCGCGGCGACGACATGGTCGCCTCGCCGCAGCAATTCCATTGTCAACGCCAGGCCGATGCCGCGATTGGCACCGGTGATCATCCAGGTCTGGGGCATGGTCCGTCTCCGTCTCGAAGACCAGACCTAAGCCTCAGCCCTTGCGCTTTCCATAGCCGCCGGCCGTCGGCGTGATCACGGTGACGGCTTCGCCGGCCTGCAGCAGCGTCTGGTCGCTCGGCTTGAGTTCCTCGACCGCGCCCGAAAGGCGCCGGACCAGCGTCCTGCCGAGTTCGCCGGATTCACCGCCCTTCATGCCGAAGGGCCTGACCTTGCGATGCGAGGCGAGGATGGCGCAGTCCATTGTCTTGAGGAAACGGATGGTGCGGCTGGTGCCGTCGCCGGCATTCCACTCGCCCTTGCCGCCCGAACCCAGCCGGATGTGGAAGTCCTCCAGTACTACCGGGAAACGCGTCTCCAGGATCTCCGGATCTGTCAGGCGCGAATTGGTCATGTGGACGTGCACGCCCGAGGTGCCGTTGAAGCCCGGCCCGGCCGGCGAGCCCGAGCAGATCGTCTCGTAGTACTGGTACTGGTCGTTGCCGAAGGTCAGGTTGTTCATCGTGCCCTGCGAGGACGACATCGCCTCGAGTGCGCCGAACAGCGTGTTGGTCACCGCCTGGCTGACCTCGACATTGCCGGCGACGACGGCGGCCGGATAGCGCGGCGCCAGCATCGAGCCTTCCGGCACGATCACCTTGATCGGCCGCAGGCACCCGGCGTTCATCGGGATCGCGTCGTCGACCATGACGCGGAAGACATAGAGCACGGCGGCGCGGGTGACGGGCGCCGGCGCGTTGAAATTGTCCTCGCGCTGCGGCGAGGTGCCGGTGAAGTCGACGGTGGCCTCGCGCTTGTCGCGATCGATGGTGATCTTCACCTTGATCGCGCAGCCCTGGTCCATCGGATAGGTGAACTCGGCGTCGTGCAGCTTCGTCAGCAGGCGCGCGACGCTCTCGGCGGCATTGTCCTGGACATGGCCCATATAGGCCTGGACGACGTCGAGGCCGAAGGAGCGGATCATCTTCTTCAGCTCCGCCACGCCCTTCTCGTTGGCGGCGATCTGGGCCTTCAGGTCGTTGACGTTCTGCACGACGTTGCGGACCGGATAGCGCGCGCCGGTCAGGAGCTTGACCAGATCCTCCTCGCAGAAGCGGCCCTGATCGACGATCTTGAAGTTGTCGATATAGACGCCTTCTTCCTCGATGTTCGTGGCGAGCGGCGACATCGAGCCCGGCGCGGTGCCGCCGACATCGGCATGGTGGCCCCGGCTCGCGACCCAGAACAGGATCTCCCTGTCCTCATTGTCGAAGACCGGCGTGCAGACCGTGATGTCGGGCAGGTGCGTGCCGCCATTATAGGGCGCGTTCAGGCAGTAGACGTCGCCGGGCTTGATCACCGGGTTGTTCTTGATGACGGTCTCGACCGACTTATCCATCGAGCCAAGATGGACCGGCATATGCGGGGCGTTGGCGACAAGCGAGGCATCCGACGCAAAGACCGCGCAGGAGAAGTCGAGCCGCTCCTTGATGTTCACGGAATAGGCGGTGTTCTGCAGCGTCACGCCCATCTGCTCGGCGATCGACATGAACAGGTTGTTGAAGATCTCGAGCATGACCGGATCGGCCTTGGTGCCGATTGCGGCGTTCTGGACCAGCGCCTTGCTGCGGGTCAGGACGAGATGGTCCTTGGCGGTCAGCTTCGCGGTCCAGCCATCCTCGACCACCACGGTCTGGTTCGGTTCGATCACGATGGCCGGCCCGGCAATGCCCTGGCCCCGCGCCATCGCCTCGCGCCGGACGATCGCTGCCTCGTGCCATTGCCCCTTCGAGAAGAAGCGGGTGCGCTCGGCGATGCCGGGCTCGCCGGCGTTCTCCGCGGCCGCAGCTTCCTCGAAACGGGCACCGCCACCGACGGCCTCGACCTCGACGGCCTCAACGACCAGCGCCTTGGTCTCGTCCATGAAGCCGAAGCGGGCCTTGTGCGCCGCCTGGAAGGCCTCCTGCATCTCGGCGCGGCTGCCGAAGGGCGTCGCGATCGCGGTGTCGGTACCGGCATAGCGGATATGAGCGCGGGCATGGATGGCGATATCGGCCTCGGCGACGCCCTGCCCTGCAACCTCGCCCTTCGCCTCGGCGCCCAGCCGGTCGGCGACCACGCCGATCGCGGCCTTGGCCTCGGCGTCGAGCGGGACGTCGAGTGCCGCCGTGCGGGTGGCACGGATCTCGGCGAGGCCCATGCCATAGGCCGAAAGCAGGCCGGAGAACGGGTGCAGCAGCACGGTCTTGATGCCGAGCGCGTCGGCGACGAGGCAGGCATGCTGGCCGCCGGCGCCGCCGAAGGAGTTCAGCGCATAGCGGGTGATGTCGTAACCGCGCTGGACCGAGATCTTCTTGATCGCCTCGGCCATGTTGGCGACGGCGATCTGGACGAAGCCGTCGGCGACCTCCTCGGGCGAGCGACCATCGCCAACCTCGGCCGCAAGCGTCGCGAATTTTTCGCGGACCGTTTCGACATCGAGCGCCTGGTCCTGGTCGGGGCCGAAGATCGCCGGGAAATAGGACGGGATCAGCTTACCGACCATGACGTTGGCGTCGGTCACGGCAAGCGGCCCGCCGCGGCGATAGGCGGCCGGGCCGGGATTGGCGCCGGCGGAATCGGGGCCGACGCGGAAGCGCGAGCCGTCATAATGCAAAATGGACCCACCACCGGCCGCAACCGTATGAATCAGCATCATCGGGGCACGCATGCGCACGCCGGCGACCTCGGTCTCAAAGGCGCGCTCATATTCGCCGTCGAAATGGGCGACGTCGGTCGAGGTGCCGCCCATGTCGAAGCCGATGACCTTGTCGAAACCGGCCGAGCGGCCGGTCTCGGCCAAGCCGACGACGCCGCCGGCGGGACCGGACAGGATCGCGTCCTTGCCCTGGAACAGCTCGGCGGCGGTGAGGCCGCCCGAGGACATCATGAACATCAGCCGCGCGCCGGTGCGGGCGATGTCGAGCTCTTCCGAGACCTGGGCGACATAGCGGGCAAGGATCGGCGAGAGGTAGGCGTCGACGACAGCGGTGTCGCCGCGCCCGACCAGCTTGATCAGCGGCGAGACCTCATAGCTGACCGAGACCTGGGGGAAGCCGATCTCACGGGCGACCCTGGCGGCGAGCTGCTCATGCGCCGGATAGCGATAGCCGTGCATGAAGGCGATTGCGACGGCGCGGAAGCCGGCATCGTATTGCGCCTGCAGCGCAGTGCGGATCGCGGCTTCGTCGGCGGCCTTCTCGACCGAACCGTCGGCGAGCACGCGCTCCTCGACCTCGACGACGGCGTCATAGAGCTGCTCGGGCTTGATGATCTCCTTGGCGAAGATATCGGGCCGGGCCTGGTAGCCGATGCGCAGCGCGTCGCGGAAGCCCTTGGTGGTGACGAGCAGGGTGCGGTCGCCCTTGCGCTCGAGCAGCGCGTTGGTCGCGACCGTCGTGCCCATGCGGACTTCGCCGACCGTGCCGGCCGGAATCGGCTCGCCGGCCTTCAGCCGCAGATGGTCGCGGATGCCCTGGACGGCGGCGTCGCGATAGGCACCGGGATTCTCGGAGAGCAGCTTGCGGGCATGCAACTTGCCTGCAGGATCGCGGCCGATCACGTCGGTGAAGGTGCCGCCACGGTCGATCCAGAAGTCCCAACGGCCGCTCGTCATCTGATCCCCCGATTATTGGCCATAGTGGCTCTTTGACGTTTCATCGATAAATCGTCGATGAAACGTTGACAAGCTCATTTCGCCGATTAGGATCGGCATTAGCGATCGGGACATGGCTGAGGGGCCGGACCGATCTTAGGGGAGGCTTTCATGGCAGGACCGGTCCTGGCAACCGCTGCTTTGCGCATGACGCAATCGGCTGGCGCGGCGACATGCCGTCCGGAGGCGCGCGCATGATCCGCCGCGTCCTCGATGCGCTCTACCTCTTCGCCGGCTATGCCGCCGGCCTCTTCCTGATCGCGATCCTCGTCCTGATGATGGGGCTGTCGATCGGCCGCGAGGTCGGCTTCAATATCCCCGCCGGTGACGATTTCGCCTCCTGGTGCATGGCGGCGATGGCCTTCCTCGGGCTCGCCCACACCTTCAAGTCCGGCGAGATGATCCGGGTCGGCCTGTTGATCGACCGTTTCCAGGGCCGCACGCGCTGGCTCTTCGAGTGCTTTTCGCTGATCCTCGGGCTCGGCTTCGCCGGTTTCTTCGCCTGGCACGCCGTGGTGATGACCTGGCAGTCCTACGCGTTCAATGACGTCGCCGGCGGCGTCGTCGCCATGCCGATGTGGATTCCGCAGCTCGGCTATTCCGGCGGCCTCGTCATCCTGTTCATCGCCATGTTCGACGAGTTCGTCCATGTCGTGCTGCGCGGCCAGACGCCGCGCTACGAGAAGCCGCCGCCGCAATCCGACGAGGAGATCGTCGAGCGCGCCATGGCGAGCGGAGTCTGACACGATGGCGATGATCGAAATCTCCGCGCTGCTGCTCATCCTGCTGATCATCCTGCTCGCCGGCGGCGTCTGGATCGCGATTTCGCTGATGGCCTGTGGCTGGGTCGCGATGCAGTTCGTCGCCGGCGGCATCCCGGCCGGCGCGGTGCTCGCGACGACGATCTGGGGCAACAGCGCCTCCTGGACGCTGGCCGCCCTGCCGCTCTTCATCTGGATGGGCGAAATCCTCTACCGCACACGGCTGTCCGAGGAGATGTTCCGTGGTCTCGCCCCCTGGCTGAACTGGCTGCCGGGCCGGCTGATGCACGTCAACGTGCTGGCCTGCGGCATCTTCGGCTCGGTCTCCGGCTCCTCGGCCGCGACCTGTGCCACCGTCGCCAAGATCGCCCTGCCCGAGCTGAAGCGCCGCGGCTATGACGAGAAGCTTGCGCTCGGCTCGCTCGCCGGCGCCGGCACGCTCGGCATCCTGATCCCGCCTTCGATCACCATGGTGGTCTATGCGGTGGCGGCGAATGTCTCGATCATCCAGATCTTCCTCGCCGGCTTCCTGCCCGGCCTGCTCGTGATGGCGCTCTATTCCGGCTACATCGTCGTCTGGCATCTGCTGAATCCCGACAAGGCGCCGCCGGCCGAACCGAAGATGGCGCTGCGCGAGAAACTCAGGGAGTCGGCCAACCTAATCCCCTGCATGCTGCTGATCGCGCTGGTCTTCCTGTCGCTGCTGCTCGGCTGGGCGACGGCGACGGAATGCGCGGCCTGGGGCGTGCTCGGTTCCTTCGGCATCGCCTGGTGGTCGGGCTCGCTGACCAAGGAGGCCTTCTGGCAGAGCGTGATGGGCACGACGCGGATCACCTGCATGATCATGCTGATCCTGGCCGGCGCCTCCTTCATGTCGACCTCGATGGCCTATACCGGCATCCCGGCCGCGCTCGCCGCCTGGGTCGACTCGCTGCACCTGTCGCCCTACGCGCTGATCGCAGCGCTGACCGTGATGTACATCATCCTCGGCGCCGCGCTCGACGGCATCTCGATGATCGTGCTGACGACCGCGATCGTGCTGCCGATGATCAAAGCCGCCGGCTTCGACCTGGTCTGGTTCGGCATCTTCCTGGTGCTGATCGTCGAGATGGCGGAGGTCTCGCCACCGGTCGGCTTCAACCTGTTCGTCCTGCAGACCATGTCGGGCAAGGATTCGAACACGGTCGCGCTCGCGGCGCTGCCGTTCTTCTTCCTGCTCGTCGCTGCGGTCGCGATCATCACGATCTTCCCGCAGATCGTGATGATCTTGCCCCAGCTCGCCTTTCCGCAATGATACATAATCGCCAAGAGGGAACGGAGAACACCATGAAGCGCAGCGATTTCATCAAGGGCATGCTCGTCGCCGGCGTCGCCGCCGCGAGCCTTTCACTCGCCGCCCCGGCGGCCTTCGCCCAGGCGAAGTGGAACCTGCCGGCGGCCTACCCGTCGGATAACCCGCACAGCGAAAACCTCGCCACCTTCGCCAAGGACGTCGAGGCGGCGACCGGAGGCAAGCTCTCGATCACCGTCCACGCCAACGCCTCCCTGTTCAAGGCGCCGGAGATCAAGCGCGCCGTCCAGACCGGCCAGGCCCAGATGGGCGAGGTGCTGATGTCGCTGCACGAGAACGAGGACCCGGTCTTCGGCATCGACGTCGTACCGTTCCTGGCGACCTCCTTCGTCGAGTCGAAGAAGCTCTATGCGGCCTCGAAGGCGGCGGTCGAGAAGAAGCTCGACAGCCAGGGCATCAAGCTCCTCTTCATGGTCCCCTGGGCGCCGCAGGGCGTCTACGCCAAGAAGGAGATCAACACGATCGAGGACATGAAGGGCCTGAAATGGCGGGCCTATAATGTCGGCACGACCCGCCTCGGCGAAATCCTCGGCATGCAGTCGGTGACGATCCAGGCCGCGGAACTGCCGCAGGCGCTGGCGACGGGCGTGGTCAACTCGTTCATGTCGTCGGGCGGCACAGGCTACGACTCGAAGGCCTGGGAGACGCTGACACATTTCTACGACGTCCAGGCCTGGATCCCGAAGAACGCCACCTTCGTCAACAAGGCCGCCTTCGCCGCGCTCGACAAGCCGACGCAGGACGCGATCCTGAAGGCCTCGGCCGACGCCGAAGCCCGCGGCTGGAAGACCTGGGAAGAGAAGACCAACTGGTATCTCGACCAGCTCAAGGCCAAGGGCATGAAGGTCAACGCGCCATCGCCCGCCCTCAAGGATGGCTTCAAGAAGGCCGGCGAGACCCTGACCACCGACTGGCTGAAGAAGGCCGGCGCGGACGGCCAGGCGATCGTCGACGCTTATAAGAAGATGTGAGGGCCAAAGACGGCCGAGCGGCGTACGTCCCTTCTCCCCTCGGGGGAGAAGGTGGCAGCGCGAAGCGCTGACGGATGAGGGAAGGACGGGCTCAACCTGTCCGACTCTCACCCCGTCGTACCGCCCTCATCCGTCCGCTTCGCAGACACCTTCTCCCCCGAGGGGAGAAGGAGGCCCCTCACCCTACCGCGCTCCATTCGGCACCGCATGATGCAACCCTCCGACGACCTCGGCCCGATCGTCTCCTCCGGCCATCTCGCCTCGGGCGCGATGCCGGCGCTGTCGGAATTCGAGTTCGCGCTGACGATGACGGTGCATGCCTTCCAGCGCTGGATGCTGCGCTGCATGACCGCCGCGGGCATTCCCGAACTGACGCCGATGGACGTGCTCGTCCTGCACAACGTCAACCATCGCGGCAAGGCCAAGCGCCTCGCCGACATCTGCCTCGTCCTCAACATCGAGGACACGCATCTGGTGAACTATTCGCTGAAGAAGCTCGAGCGCCTGAAGCTGCTGAAGAGCGGGCGCAAGGGCAAGGAGAAGACCGTCGCGATCACCCCGGCCGGCGAGGACGCCTGCAAGCGCTACGCCCAGATCCGCGAGCAATTGCTGGTGAAATCGGTGCTGGCGACCGGGATCGACCCCGGCCGCCTGTCGGAGATCGCCGCGGCGATGCGCTCGCTCTCGGGCCAGTACGACCAGGCTGCGCGGGCGGCGGCGAGCCTGTGACGTCGGACTACGGCTCTATCATTTAACGCCATACACGAAGCGCCACCGACTAATCTCTCGGCTCGTCGGTTTGATCGGCCGTGCTAAAAAAACTTATCCCCGGTGTCATTGCCGTGCTTAATATCCGTATCCGTCGCGGAGGTCAGCGCACGGATGTCCAGCAATCGATCAGTCACTGAAAGAAGCCACGCCGACAAGCTGCGGCGCAATGTCGTTGCCGGCCGTATAGCCGGAGACCGAATGGTGGCTGCGTTCGAGCGGCTTCGTGCGCTGGCCCTTCGTGAGAAATTCAACCCCGATCAGCCACGTGTTCCGGCAGGCGATCCCGACGGCGCCAGTGGACCGGTGGAGACGACGAATCCGCAGGGTCATCTGACTTACCTCCTGCCGATGCCATCGCAGCAATGACCAGCCGCGCGCTTCGCGCATTTGCGAAGCCCAATTCGATCGCGACATCTTTCAATGCCGAATGGTTGGCCTACGGTCGTGCTACGATCAGGCTTATCAGCGATATGCCGCGTGCCTCGCGCGCCAACAGATTCCACCATTCAATTACTGACGCGAGCGATACGATGATACGCAGAACGTTGATCTATGCTGGTGACAACGGCGACATCGCAGTTCCGATCGCTGTTCAGTCCCCACGCAAAGGCGAGCGCGACTGGTCCTGTGCCTATGAAATCGGCTGGCCGGACGGCCTTCGCCACGGCTACGGCTACGGCGTTGACGCCACACAGGCGACGCTACTGGCGCTGAAGGCTATTGGTACCGACCTCTACACCAGTGATTTCCATCGATCTGGCAGGCTGAGATGGCTGGAGCCCGGCGATGGCTACGGCTATCCGGTGCCGAAGGTCATTAGACATCTCCTGGTCGGCGGTGACGCCGACGATGAGGGGTAAAGCCTCCCCTCACCCCTCGACCAGCCGCCGCGCGATCACCTGCGCCTGGATCTCGGCCGCGCCCTCGAAGATGTTGAGGATGCGGGCGTCGCAGAGCACGCGGCTGACCGGATATTCCAGCGCAAAGCCGTTGCCGCCATGGATCTGCAGCGCATTGTCGGCCGCCGCCCAGGCGACGCGGGCGCCCAATAGCTTGGCCATGCCGGCTTCGAGGTCGCAGCGGCGGCCGGCGTCCTTCTCGCGGGCGGCGAAATAGGTGAGCTGGCGGGCGATGACGAGTTCGGCCGCCATCATGGCGAGCTTGTCGGCGACACGCGGGAAGGCGATCAATGGCTTGCCGAACTGGATGCGCTCCTGGGCATAGCGCAGGCCAAGGTCAAAGGCGCATTGCGCGACGCCGAGCGCGCGCGCCGCGGTCTGGATGCGGGCGGCCTCGAAGGTCTGCATCAGCTGCTTGAAGCCCTGGCCCTCGACGCCGCCGAGCAGGTTTTCTCCCTTGACCTCGAAACCGTCGAATGCGAGCTCGTATTCCTTCATGCCGCGATAGCCGAGCACCTCGATCTCGCCGCCGGTCAGGCCCTCGACCGGGAACGGGTCGGCATCGGTGCCACGCGGCTTCTCGGCGATCAGCATGGAGAGGCCGCGATAGCCCGGCGCATCCGGATCGGTGCGCACCAAGAGCGTCATGATGTCGGCGCGCACGGGGTGGGTGATCCAGGTCTTGTTGCCATGGACCTTCCAGACAGCTTCGTCTCCTTGGCCGTCCTTCACAGCCTTGGTGCGCAACGAGGCAAGGTCGGAGCCGGTATTGGGCTCGGTGAAGACGGCCGTCGGCAAGATCTCGCCCGAGGCGATCTTCGGCAGCCAATAGGCCTTCTGCTCGTCGGTGCCCCCGTTCAGGATCAGCTCGGCGGCGATCTCGGAGCGGGTGCCGAGCGAGCCGACGCCGATATAGCCGCGCGAGAGCTCCTCGGAGACGACGCACATCGAGACCTTGCTGAGGCCCATGCCGCCGAATTCCTCGGGGATGGTCAGGCCGAAGACGCCGAGCTCGGCCATCTGCTCGACCACCGGCATCGGGATGTATTCGTTCTGCAGGTGCCATTCATGGGCGTGCGGCGTGACCTGCTGCTCGCAGAAGCGGCGCATTTCCGAGCGGATCGCTTCCAGCGTCTCGTCGAGGCCGGGATCGCCGACGCTGGCGAGCCCTTGGCTCTGGCTGAACAGGGCAACGAAGCGGGCGCGGTTCTCCGGCGTATTGCCCTCGGCGATCAGGGCCTCGGCCGCATCCGAGCAGGCGGCGGCGACGGCCTTGGCCGTGAGGCCGAGCGACGGCAGCCGGACGATCTCGCTTTGGCTCATCGGGATGCCACCGAATATCTGGGCGGCATATTCGCCGGCGCCGATCCGGATGGCGTAGTCCTCGATCGCGCCGTAGCGATCCTCGGCCTGGAGCCGCTCGCCATAGGCTTTGAGCTCGCGCAGCGCCATCACATAGGTCGCGAGCCAGGACAGGCCATGGGCGGCGTGCTGCTCCTGCTCCAGCTTGGCCGAGGAGATGCGGCCGTCGACCAATACCTTCTGCCTGACGGCGGCGACCGCCTCTTCCAGCAAGGCCTCGAAACCGGGCAAGGCGGCGGCGATCAACGCGACGGCATTGGCTTCGGAATCGGCCTTGAGGGCGGTGGCATTCATGTCTCTCTCCCTTTGTTGCGGCGCAGCATAAGGGAAATCTCGCCGATCGCGAAAGCCGTCTTTTGGCGGAGATCCAGCACAGCGGACGCCGACGCGTTAACACCCTTTCAACCCTGACAAGGGATTATCCAACTGTCGCGAATTTGCATCATCGCGGTTCGCGGCCTCTCGTCTTTCGTCTTTTTGGCTATGAGGGCTCTGGTCAGTTGCGTCTGCGTCGGCGATCGAAGCGAGTGGGCTGGCAGCGTCTGCGCTGGGCGCTGGCGACGGTCGCGCCCTGGGCACTCTCGGCCGGTATGCTGGTCTCCTTCACCGCCTCGGCCGGCCAGAACCCGGTGCCCCTTGGCCCGCCGGGCTCGCTGATCGCGCGCACGGCGCCCGGCCCGCTCTCCGATCTGGCCGATG
Organism: Alloboseaceae bacterium BT-24-1; assembly: GCA_025846845.1. Classification (GTDB taxonomy): domain Bacteria; phylum Pseudomonadota; class Alphaproteobacteria; order Rhizobiales; family Beijerinckiaceae; genus Allobosea. The sequence goes on along the minus strand of JAOYTL010000016.1, from coordinate 13,193 downwards.
GCCCGTCTCTTCTCGTCGCCGCCAGCGCCTTCCATCTGCCCGAGCGCGCCTATGCCCGCCTGATCCAGCCGGCGCGCCTCTCCTTCGAGACGCCCGAGCGGACATTCGCGATCGATCCGCGCCTGCCGCGCGAGGACATGAAGCGCAGCGCCAGCGCCTTCCCGCAGGTCGATCGCAGCAGCAAGGGCGACCCGCTCATCGGCCTGCGTCCGACACTGACCCGCAACGGCCCGCCGGGCGAGCTCGAAAGCGTCGTCTTCGGCGACACCCAACCGGGGCTGATCTCGGGCGGCTTCTCGCTCGACGCGCTGGAAAGCCCGGACGAGCCGCCGCTCGGCTTCGAGCCCTTCCTGCGCGACGAAGGCGTCACCGACCCGGCTCTGTCCGATTCCTCGCCGACGGCAGTGCCGAAAAGCATCGGCTCGCCACGTCATGGCGAACTAAATCCGGAAAACCTCGACGGCTCGACGCCGACCGTCTCCGCGACGCTCGGCCAGTCCTCCAGCACGCCGGCGGCCACAGGTATGGCGGCTGCCACCTCGGCGACGCCGATGCAGATGGCTCCGATCGCTGCCGAACCCAAATCGCGCAGCCGCGTCGCCAAATCGGAGCGTGGGACGACTACCGACCTGCGCACCGTCGATCCCGCCGAGAAGCAAATCTACACCAGCCTGATCGCGCCCGAGAACATGGCCAAGGAGCAGCGCTGCCTGGCCGAAGCGGTGTATTTCGAGGCGCGCTCCGAAGGTGAGCAGGGCCGCGCCGCGGTGGCGCAGGTCGTGCTCAACCGGGTCAAGAGCGGGCTCTATCCGAACACGGTCTGCGGCGCGGTCTACCAGAACGCCAGCCGCCACCTCGCCTGCCAGTTCACCTTCGCCTGCGAGGGCAAGTCGCTGCGCATCACCGAGCCCGGCCCCTGGCGCGACGCCACCCGCATCGCCCGCGAGGTCTATGACGGCACGACCTATCTGGCCGAAGTCGGCGCCTCGACCCACTACCACGCCGACTATGTCCGGCCGTACTGGGCGCGCAAGCTGAAGAAGATGGACACGATCGGCCGGCACGTTTTTTACAAGCTGCGGCCGGGGCAGACGTAGCGGGTAGCGCGAAAAGCCAAATGGCACTTAGCGAACGATCAAATGGCAGCAGATCGAGTTTTGTAGCGGGTCGCTCTCTAGGCCCCGGATCGTGCAAGCAGCTTTCCCTCGGCCCTTATGACAAGAGCGCAGTAGTACCGCAGCTCATAGAGCAGTTCGCGCTCGGACGCAGATAGCCGGTGGTGCCCATTGTGCACGATGGCTGAACGCACCTGATAAATTCGAGGGAATTTAGCCAGTATTTCCTCCCGCTCGGTCCGATTACCAGCAAGGAGATATGCGCATCGGTTTCGCAGCAACTCTCCGAGGCTGAGGCTGTTTCAGCTGGAAGCATCCTCCTCGCCGAGTAGCGTCTCCATCACAATCATGGCTTGAACAAAAGCGGTGACCTCATCACTGGTCACGGAGCTATCGAAGAACCAGCGCCCGGCAAGGCGCAAGCGACGCGCCTCTTCGCCTGCGCCGAGGCAGACTCCAACCGCTTCCAAAGCGGTTCGCAAATAAGGCTGTGCGACTCCGGAACCAGTCGAGTTGGCTCTGCTGTGAACGGTTAAGCCCGCCAGATAGCGGCCGGCATCATGATCGAAGGCTCGCCGACCCACGAGTTCGGGAGGCGAAGTCCGATGGAAGCTCATCGCTTCGCGGCGCATGTCAAAGCTGATCCCGTATGAGGGAACTAAAATGCCAAGTGCGACGCAAAGGCCAAAAAACGCTTTCGCCAACAACAGAGCATCCGTCACGGTGGCTGTAGCACCAAACCGGGTCGCGAATCCGTCGGCGTCGATCTGCAAGACGGCCGTCTCAAGTGCCATCGGCCGGTAACTGGCATCGGCGAATACGTCGGCGATGCGGCGGACAGCGGTTGGTTCGGTTTCCGGAAATCTCTCCCAAAAGTCGCTCGTCACCCGCACAAGGCGCATTCTATCATTGATCGAAATGGCATCCTCGCCGTCAGGGATGAGAGCGCCCAGCGCGGCATTGAGCGGAATCGAAAACGTGTACTTGAAAGGAAGCTCAACAAGGGCTTCCAAAATGTTCGCTGCCAGCTGACGTGCGTCGAAATCAGGGAGCACTTCGGCGATGGCTTTTTCCGGCAGCGACAATGCGTCCTGAGTCACGTACCTGCCTAAGAGAAGGCTGACATATTCATGGGCAAAGTCCGCCACGGGATGGTCGTCAATGATGGCGACCAATGTCGGCTTGATATTGCGGCTAGGGTCGCCGCCGGGTTTGACCTTGTGTGCCACGGGTAGAAGTCGGTCCACCGGGCTGAGCGTTGCCCGAGCCTCATAAGTCAGGACGGCTCCCCCTTGAACGACCAAGAGGGGGAGCAATTTGGCGAGCTCCTCTGTTAGAGCTTTGCGAAGCTCAGGATGAATAGCGAGCATTGCTTGCCTCAGCCTCGTCCGTCACAGCCATCTGCATGATATCGACCACGTCGAGCGTGAGATTCGACAGGTCCGACATCGATTTTCCCTCATTGCCCTACAGATCACGCTTCAGGTCGGCCCTCGCGGCCACTTCTAGCCGCACTCGGTATGAGCTGATCAGGTTTTTGAGTTGTGACGCGCGGTCGGCCGTCAGGCTCGTGTCAACGTCGAGCTTGCGGCATAGTTCGGCGAATTCGTCGTAGATCTGGACGAATGCGGCCGGGAGGATCAGACGATCGCGAGCGGCCCGGCGCCTCACCCCGCCCGCTGATTCACCATATCGTTCGAGCAGTTTTGCCAACTCACCGCTCTGGCCAGTCGCAGGGTAAAGGTCGGCCGCGGTCAACGTCTCCATGGCAAACAGCACGTCAGCAATGTGATGCTCGGCCTCCGCCATTCCAGCCAGGATGTCTCCATAGGCCTCGCGCTGGAGATCCCATAGGCGACTGCCGAAGGTCTGGCGTCGAGTCAGGTAGCTTTGAAGCCAAACCCCAGACAAAGCAGCAGCAGCCGCTACGAACGGCCCCCACACGACTGCGCCAATCATAGTCCCCCCTTCGCCATCTGATCGGAGACCACCACCTCCCGCACCCGCTTCGTATGTTCCGCTCCGCCCGCCTTGTAGCTAAGCTACCGTCTCGATCGAGGCCCAGGAGAAGAGCTCGCGCACTTCGGGTATGTCTTTGAGCGAGAGGATGAAACGGCCTTCAACCTGCTGTAAAGCGGCGCTGAGCTCTGCGAACTGCTCTCGGCCGAATAATCCCCGACCATAATAGTGCTCGGTGCCCCAATAGGGCGGGTCGAGATAGAACAGCGTGCCCGGCCGGTCCCAGCGCCGGATGAATTCCTGGCAAGGCAAGCTGTCGACCCAGACGCCGGCGAGTCGCTCGCGCACGGCCTTAGGTATCAGGGTTGCTGGGTGCTTCCGCGTTCGATCTGTCCATTCACACGCCAGCACTCGAAGGCGGGCGCATCCAAATTGCTCTGGCTCTCGTAATTGCTCCAACCAGCCGCAGCGTTTTCCGCCCTGACGGCCGCAAGGTGCATGGCGATCTGCTGTGCTGGAGCGCCCCTCATGGACCACGACAGAATGCGACAGGCTCAGGACTTGCGTGTGAAAGCGTTCAAGTGCCGCCGTTGGGCCGTGACGGCCTGCGATCATGAGGCCGCGGCCCGCCTGACGGCGATGGCGAGCGCGTATGAGGCGCAAGCGGAAGCTCTCGAACAGGGCGTTGCTCCGCCCTGCCGGGCACAGCAGGGACGGTAGGCGCGAGCTTACGCCGGGCTTCGACCGATCTCGAGGTGCCATAGCTGGTTGCGTTGGCAAGGCTCGTCGGCTCCAGGCGGCTATTCGCCGTAGAGCGCCGAGTGCCGCGCTGCTGCGAGGCGGTCGACCTTGTCCTTGCCGACCGTCGCGGGATCGTAGAGCCAGCAGATATCCTCGCCCTCGTTCGTCATCCGGCCCTGGGCGAGCTCGGCGCCGACATAACCTGCCTCACGCAGGTCGCGCCTCAGCCTGCGCATGTCCCATCTGATCGCGGCATAACCGAAGGCGTCATTGTCGAGGACGAACCCGTCTTCCTTGATCCGGAGAAGGGCGTTCGAGATGTCTTGCGATGAATATGTCATGGCCTGTTCTGGGCGTTGATGGCGCTCCTCTAGGTCACAGGCGATGTGCCGATCGCTACGACGTTGACTCGCATTTTAGCGGACGGCCGATTTTGCCGTTCTGGCAAGTTTTGCCCCTGAAGGCGGCGCTGTTCCCGCTGCCGCCTTCGCGCGTTCTCGACGCGACTGGTCGTGACCAGGCCTCGCCTCAGGCTTTAAAGGCCGAACTGATAGGTCAGCCCGAGGCCTGCCTTGAACTGGTCCTTCGAGCCGCCGGGGCCCGTCACCAACGGCGACTTGGCGGCATCGCCGACGATCCTTGTATAGCTGCCGAAGGCCGTGGCGGAGAGGTTTTCGTTGATGCGGTAGCGGGCACTGCCGCCGACGCCGACTTCGCTGATACCGCTTTTCGCCTTGTAGGGCCGGTAGCCGGATGCCAGCGCCTGGTTGGCCGTGATCCCGTAGGCGGATTCCGCATATTCCTTGTCGAAGAAGCTGACGCGGGGCCCGATCGACAGATGCAGCCGATTATCGAAGAGCGGCATCCGCGCATCGGCGCTCCAGTCGATGCGCGTGCCGAGATTGCCCTTGCTCTTCTCCAGAATCCCCAAAGCATTGATCTTGTTCTTGTTGTCGCCGAACGAGGCGATGCCTTTGCTGAGCGTGACCTGCGTCGAGAAGAACCGCCCGAAGTCGTATTTGACGAATGCTCCTGCGGCGAGAGCAGGATCGATGTCGCCGAGGCCGGTCAGATAGCGCCTGCTGTCCTTCACCTCGCGCCCCGGCCGAAGATTCACGAACGCGCCCGCCGTGAAGCCATTCGCCGAGAAGAGGTTTACGCTGATGCCCTTGTCGATGGAGGCAAAGGCGATATCCCTGTATTTGATGGAGACATAGGGAAGCGCAGAGAATTTGGAGTCCTTGGCGCCAAAGAACTTCGGAGAGAACAGGCCGAACGCACCGAGCTCGACCGTCCAGTCGGGCTTTTTCAGCGCGGTATCCGGGATGGCCTGGGCGGTCGGCCTGGCCAGTTCCGCAGCCGAGGCCGCCGACATCGGGAACACGATCGCAAAACCCGCCATCCGGACCCGGCCGCCAAATCGCCGCCGCCTCGACCTGGCACTGGCGGCGAATCCGGCCGGCATCTGATCAGGCACATCGATCGGGGAGGCAGGAACGAGGAGAAACCCCGGCCAGCTTCGACGGGACGCTATCGCTATTCTTTCCGGCCGGCCGCAGTAACGCATTCCAAAGCTCCGATCGATCGCATGTCAGCTTGGGGCGAAGCCATGCTGGCGTTCCGCCCGGCCCATCTGCGCACTGTAAAGATCGTTGATTGCGCCAGGATTGCCACGGCTGAACACCGCCGCCGATCGCCTGGAGTGCTGGCGTCGAGGCTGTCAGCTGGCCCTCTGAGGTGCGCGCGCGGGGCAAACTGTGACCGCATGCCGCCGAACAATTCCGGCGCCCGCGCGTTCCCTAAGCACACCCATTCACGAACAGGAGGATGTCCGATGGACTGGAACCGCGTCGAAGGAAACTGGAAGCAGCTCAAGGGCAAGGTTAAGGAGCAGTGGGGCAAGCTGACCGATGACGATCTCGACGTCATCGCCGGCAAGCGCGACCAGCTCGAGGGCAAGATCCAGGAGCGCTACGGCATCGAGAAGGATAAGGTCCGCACCGACGTCGACGCCTGGTATGGCCGCCAGACCTGGCACTGACCATTCGCGGTCGCCGCACGCTGCAAGGCGGGTGTGACCGCTGAAGAAGGCCCCGTTGGCTCATGCCGACGGGGCCTTTCGTTTGCGGCCGAAGCGTCATCGCAGCGTCACCGCCCCGCCCTAGCGTCAACCTGTTAATCATGGCCTGCTCGCGGGCCCCGACACGGGTGAGAGACGCTATGAAGCTCCTGGCCAGGCTGGCTGTCGCCGGCGCCCTTCTCGCCTCGTTCGTAGCGCCGGCCTACGCCGAGCCGATCATTGGCGCGGGTTCGAGCTTCGCCTTCCCGGTCATCGGCAAATGGGCGCAGAGCTATCGCATCGCCAAATCCGACGGCGCCGAGATGACCCCGCTCGACATCGGCGTCGACTACGAGCCGATCGGCTCGCTCGGCGGCGAAGTCCGTGTCACCCAGCGTGCCGCCGATTTCGGCACCTCCGACCGGCCGCTCTCTTCCGAGGAGCTGCAGCGCTCGGCCCTGATCCAGTTCCCGATCGTCATGGGCGGCATCGTCCCCGTGGTGAACCTCGACGGCGTCGGCCCCGGCCAGATCAGGTTCACCGGCGCCCTCCTCGCCGACATCTATCTCGGCAAGATCAAGCTCTGGTCGGATCCGGCGATCAAGGCAGCCAATCCCGAGCTGAAGCTGCCCGAGGCCCCGATCAGCGTGATCTATCGTGCCGATGGCTCGGGCACGAGCTTCAACTGGACCGACTATCTCGCCAAGGCGAGCCCGGAATGGCGCGAGAAGATCGGCGTCAACACGCAAGTCGCCTGGCCGGTCGGGAAGGGCGCCGAGCGCAGCCAGGGTGTGACGGAGATGGTGAAGCGGACGAAGAACGCGATCGGCTATGTCGAGTTCGGCCAGGTCGTGCGCGCCGGCCTCGCCTATGCCCAGGTGCAGAACAAGGCCGGCGCCTTCGTCAAGCCGGACCCGGCGAGCTTCACCGCGGCCGCAGCCAGCGCCGAATGGGCCAGGGCCAAGGATTTCGGGCTGATGCTGACCGACGCACCGGGCGTCGACGCCTACCCGATCGTCGCCACCACCTTCGCCCTGGTGCCAAAGCCGCGCACGCGCCGTACGCAGGACGTGCTCGACTTCTTCCGCCTCTCCTTCGAGAACGGCGCGGCCGATGCCACGGCGCTCGGCTACGTGCCGCTGCCGGACACACTCGTGAAGCAGGTCAAGGACTACTGGGCAGCCAGCATGAAGGCCGGCAGCTGAGCTGACGCTCAGGCATCGTTCATCGAACCGCCCTTATCCTGGTCTTCAACGGTCCACTCTTCGGCCACGGCGCGAGGAGACCAGGAGGACAGGCATCATGCTCAGGATACTCGCCATCGCCGCCCTCGTCGGCGCCGCCACTTTGTCCACGACCGGCGCGAACGCCCAGTACTACGATCCCTATTACCGGCCGGCGCCGCGCTACGACTACGACAGGCCACCGCCGCCCTATGACTACGATCGTCCGCGCTACCGCGATGACGGTCCGCGCTATGGCTATGACCGGCCCCAGCGTCGCCGCTTCGGCGATGTCTGCCTGACCTCGCGCGGCTCGTGCGCCGCCGAACCGGCGCCGAGAAACTCGTCCTGCGGTTGCTATATCGAAGGCTTCGGCATGAAGCGGGGCGCGATCGAGTGAGGCCAGCCTCGGCAGAGCCACCCGGCCGGGCTTCCGACCAGTCTCGGCGTTGCCAAATACTGGTTTCGCCAGGCGTTCCAGTTGCGGGATGGGCCGCCCGCGGCCGGCCGAGACTGGTTAATTTTACCTTGTTTCGCAGTTAACCTTGTCTTCATAGATCATATCAGGCTTTCTTGCCCCAACGACGCAGCGGCATCGCAGCGCAATGCAGGGTTGAGTCAGCTATGACGTTCAGGCTTCTTTCGCTTTCGGCACTCGCCACCACGGCCCTCGTCGGCCTTGCCGCCCCGGCCATGGGCGGCGGCTGCGGCGGCTCTTCCTGCTACAGCGCGCCCGTCAGCAACTGCGGCGGTGGTTCCTGCTACAAGCTGGTCTCGAAGCCGCCGGTCTACGGCTCCGTCGACGAAAGCTATGTCGTGCGCCCCGAGCGCACTTTCTCCAAGGTCATTCCAGCGCAATACGACACCGTCACCGAGAAGGTGGTGGTCCAGCCGGAGCGCCGCATCGCCCGCCACATCCCGGCCCAGTACAAGACCGTCTCCGAGAAGGTCCTGATCTCGCCGGCGACCAAGCGCTGGGACGTCAGCCGCGACGCTTACGGCCAGACCACTGGCTGCTGGGTGTATGTCCCGGCGCAGTACGGCTATCAGCAGCGTACCGTCGAAGTGGCGCCGGCCTCGGTCGATTACGACGTCGTTCCCGCCGTCTATGGCGAACGCAACCGGCGCGTGATGGTCAGCGCGACGCGTGTCGTGCACGAGACCGTGCCTGCCGAATACGCGACGCGTCAGCGCCAGGTCCTGGTCAGTCCCGGCGCGCAATACTGGGCCAAGTCCGGCTACTGAGTTTTCGAGTTTTTCTACGTAGTACCTGTCACCACGTAACAAACACCTCACGCCCCGGCTTCGGCTGGGGCTTTTTTTGTTTGGAGATGAGCGGCGGCCCAACATTGAAGGCCGAGGACATAACCCTTCCGTCATGGTCGGGCTTGTCCCGGCCATCCACGTCTTCACTGATCGAGGGCTGTGTTCAAGACGTGGATGCTCGCCACAGGGGCGAGCATGACGACTGATAAAACGTCGAATGCGAAACGTCGCCAGCGCTCAGGCCAGCCCGCCGGTCAGCAGGATCAGCACGCCGATGCCGAGCGCGAAAGCGAGGATGCGGGCGGGCATGGAGAAAAGCGTGCCTGGCGGCTGCCTGGTGACAAAGCCGGCGACGACCTCGACCAGCGCCAGTGCCAGCAGCACATAGACGAAGGGCGGGAAGGTGCCGCCCCTGGCGATCCAGCCATTGTTGACGGCAAGCGAGGCGAGCGCGCCCAGCCCGACGCCGGCAGCGGCGAAAAACTGCTCGGGCCGGCTGAAGCGCACGATATCAGCGCCGGCGGAAGTTCTGCGGGCGAGGCGGCATCGGGCCGGGGCTCGCGGTCTTCTGGCGGAAATTGATGCGGCCGCGGTCGAGATCATAGGGCGACATCTCGACGACGACGCGGTCGCCGGCGATGGTGCGGATGCGGTTCTTCTTCATCTTGCCGGCCGCATAGGCCAGGATGACGTGATCATTGTCGAGCTTCACCCGATAATTGCCGTCGGGAAGCACTTCGACCACGGTGCCGTCGAATTCGAGCAGTTCTTCTTTCGCCATTCGCTGATCCTTCGTCTTGTCTGCGGCGGGAGGGCCAAGCCATATCGGCTCGGCCCTTGGCTTTTAGCGCGTATCAGTTCGGGCGCCGCCGACCGCCGCCGGTGCGTCGTTGTTCCGTTCTTTGCTGCAAGAACGCCACGCCGCCAAGCCCTTCCTTGCCGGAAACCGCTTCTTTTCGCGCGCCACCGGCCTCATGGCGCGGGGCGGGGCGCTCATGGCGCGGCTGCTCCTGCCGCGCCTGATGCGGCCGCGGCTGCTCGCGGCGCTGCTCCTGCCGCTCGCCCTGCTCCGGACGCTGGGCGTTGCGGCCCTGCCCGCCCCTGCCGTCGCGACGCTGGCCGTTCTGCGCTTGCGGTCGGCCCTGGCCCTGGCTGCGACCGCGATTCTGCGGCGGCTTCTTCGGGGTGCGGCCGTCCCAATGCGGCACGTCGCCGATCGGGGTGAGCGCGATCTTGGTCAGCTTCTCGATCGCCGCGAGATCGCCGCGCTCTTCCGGTGTGCAGAAGGCGATGGCCACGCCCGACGCCCCGGCACGCGCGGTGCGGCCGATGCGGTGGACATAGGTCTCGGGCACGTTCGGCAGGTCGAAATTGACGACATGGCTGATGCCGTCGACATCGATGCCGCGCGCGGCAATATCGGTCGCGACCAGGATGCGCAGTTCGCCATCACGGAAGGCGCCGAGCGCACGCTCGCGCTGGCCTTGGCTCTTGTTGCCATGGATCGCGGCGGAGGCGATGCCGGACTGATCGAGCTGGCGCACGACCTTGTCGGCGCCATGCTTGGTGCGGGTGAAGACAATGGCGCGCTCCATCTCGGGAACGCTCAGGGTCTTCGCCAGCAAGGCCGGCTTCTGGCCGGCTTCCGTGAAGATGACGCGCTGGTCGACCTTTTCGGCGGTGGTCGCGACAGGCGCGACCGCGACCTCGACCGGATCGGTCAGATAGGCGGAGGCAATCTCGCGGATCGCCTTCGGCATGGTCGCCGAGAACAGCAGGGTCTGGCGCTTCGCAGGGATCAGCGTCGCGATCTTGCGCAGCGCATGGATGAAGCCGAGGTCGAGCATCTGGTCGGCTTCGTCCAGCACCAGGAACTCGATCTCGCGCAGCGAGACGGCACGCTGGTCGACGAGGTCGAGCAGGCGGCCAGGGGTCGCGACAAGGATGTCGACGTGCTGGCCGAGCGCGCGGATCTGCTTGCCGACCGGCACGCCACCGAAGATCACCGTCGACTTCAGCGGGGTGAACTGGGCGTAGGTGCGGATGCTCGCCTCGATCTGGGCTGCGAGCTCGCGGGTCGGCGACAGGATGAGCGCGCGCACGGAACGCGGCTGCATGCGCCGCGGCTGGTTCATCAGCCGGTGCAGCATGGGCAGCGAAAAGGCTGCCGTCTTGCCGGTGCCGGTCTGGGCGGCGCCGAGCAGGTCACGACCGTCGCGAATGGAAGGGATCGCCTGCGCCTGGATCGGCGTCGGGGTCTCGTAACCTTCGGCGGCGAGCGCTTTGAGAAGCGGCTCGGCCAGGCCGAGGTCGGTGAACTTTGTCAAATCAGGTCTTTCTGAGCCGGATGACAGGGGCGCACGTGGTGAACGGAAGCGCCTCGGCATGCCATCTCGGTCTACGCATGGTCTCTTTCCGCCCGGCGAACCGCTAGCCACTGCGCCGGGGGATATGGTGTAACGAGCATGGCACGCCCCATCGTCCGGCCATTACGGCCGAGGACAGGCGTGCCAGCCCGATCTTGGAACGGACGGACCATGACGGCCCGCCCGAATCGTATCGTCAGGCGACGGCGAGATTGCCGGCCGAGGACTTGCCGGTCTTGCGATCGGCGATCAGCTCGTACGAGACGACCTGACCTTCGCGCAGCTCGCGCAGGCCGGCCCGCTCGACGGCGGAGATGTGGACGAAAATGTCCTGACCGCCGTTCTCAGGGGTGATGAAGCCGTAGCCCTTGGTGGCGTTGAACCACTTGACGGTGCCCTTGTTCATATCGGGACTAATCCTTGCACTTCAGATCCGCGTATTCGTGAAACCCATGCCCGGACGCGCGGACGCCTTGCCATGGTCTTGTAGCGACGTGTGGTGGATCTGAAGTGGCCCGCCGGTCGGAATACCCGCGCGGAGGATTGGCCAGAACCGGCCGCATCTCGTCTTACATCGGTCGATCTACCATAAATTGCAAGGCCGGTCCAGTTTGCGCGGCCGCGCCGTCAATCGAGCGCGATATCGAAGGTCACCGGGTAGTGGTCCGAGCCGTAACTGCCGGCGCCATAGCTTACATTGACCGCCCTGACGTCAGGGCTGGCCAGCAGATTGTCGAGCAGGACGACAGGCACGAAACGGTCTGCGGGCCATGACGCGCCCAATGTCGCGTGGCGGCGCAAATTCGCCCGGAATGCCAGAGTGTTGAGCTTGAGTGAAAAGGGCGTGAGGTTGAAGTCGCCGACCAGTATCTGCGTGTCGCTTGCCTTCCGGAAACGTTCGGCGAGCCAATCCATCTGATCGACCTGCATCGCCGGTTGAAACGGATAGGCGAGATGCAGACCGGTGATCACATAGGGCTTGCCCGCTCCGGCAAAGCGCGCCCAGACGATCGGTGGGGCCAGGCGCGTACGATCCGAAAATCCCGCGTCGAGCCAGCCGAGCTTCGACAGCAGGACGAGACCGCAGTTCCGCCGGGCACAGGAAACCACATGCGGATACTTGTCCCTGAGATGCGGCACGATCTCCTGCTCCAGCCGGCTGCCGATTTCCTGAAGCACGACGACATCCGCATCGGTCTCGCGCAGGAAACCGACCACGGCCCCCGGCTCACGATTGCCGATCCAGAGATTGAAGGTCGTCACGCGCAAGCTCGGCCGAGTGGCTGACGAGGCCTGGGACATCAACGGCATGGCCGCCAGCAGCGCATTAACGACCAGCACCGCCATGCTGAGACGGAAAAGCCACCGTCGACCGACCCAGAACGTCGCCAGCGCCACGACGGCGGAGCCAGTGAGCAGCAACCATCTGAAGTGATTGATGAGCTCCAGATAAGGGAACAGCCCGGCCATCACGCCGAGCGCCGTGGCAAGCAGGACCGCTGCGGCGGCAAGCGCAGCGACATATCCGGCGAAGCGACTGAGCCACATTGTATCAACCGTCGATGTCACGCAGCACCGACGTCAATCCGCCGAGGTCGGCGAGCTTGCGGTAACGCTGGTGGCCGGTCGGTTCCTCGGCATGCTCCAGTGCCCAGGTCAGATCATGCGGCACATATGCAGCCCAGGCGCCGGCGGCGAGCGCCGGGACGACGTCTGATTTCAGCGAGTTGCCGACCATCAGCGCCCGTTCCGGCCCATCGCCATGGCGGGCGAACAGCTTCTCATAGGTCGCGGCGCTCTTGTCGCTGACGATCTCGACCGCGTTGAAGAAATCGCCGAGGCCGGACTGCGCGAGCTTGCGCTCCTGGTCGAAGAGATCGCCCTTGGTGATCAGCACCAGCCGGTAGCGGCCGGCGAGCGCCGCGAGCGTGTCCTGCGCATGTGGCAGGGTTTCGACCGGGTGGGTCAGCATCTCGCGCCCGGCGGCGAGGATCTCGCCGATCACCGACTGCGGGACCTGGCCGCGCGTGATCTCGAGCGCGGTCTCGATCATCGAGAGCGTGAAGCCCTTGATGCCGAAACCGTAGAAGGCGAGGTTGCGCTTCTCCGCCTCGAGCAGCTTGCCGGAGATCTCGGCCGCCTCGCCATGCTCGCCGAGCAGCGCGACGAAGCGCTCTTCCGTCAGCCGGAAGAACTGCTCGTTCTGCCAGAGCGTGTCGTCGGCATCGAAGCCGATGGTGGTGAGGTTCAAGGACACGGCCACCTCGTCATGGTCGGGCTTGTCCCGACCATCCACGTCTTCTTTCGGGCAATGCGGTATTCAAGACGTGGATGCTCGCCACAAGGGCACGGCTGTCCGGTTCATGATCGGTCGAGTTGCAGGGCGAGTTGTCTTAGGTCGCGTTGGGGTATTGGCGGCGGCTTGAGCAGGCGATCGATGTCGCGTCGCTGCATGAGATTGGCG
>JAOYTL010000015.1 GCA_025846845.1 Alloboseaceae bacterium BT-24-1 | reverse complement strand
CCAAGCTCGCCCTCGTCGCCATCGCCAGAAAGCTCATCGTCACCGCAAACGCGCTCGTCAAAAACAAGCGCCCATACCAAAATCAGACCATGAACCCTTGACCGACAAGACAGTCGCCGGGCTCAGACCTTCGGCCTGCCCCGGAATGACGGTGAAGGTCAGGGTTGGCGGGCGCAGGTCATGCCGATCTCGCGCGCCCGCTCGGTTTCCGCCGGGCTGAGCGCGTCGGCAAGCGCCTTGACCCAGAGATTGGCCTGCTTGAGCCCGTCCATCGAGCAGCCGCAGACGCGCTCGCAGATCTCCTTCGGCGTGCCTGTCGCCGTGCAGGAGCGCTGGCAGGAGGCGAGGAAGGTGACTGCTTCCGCATCGGGCAGCTTCGGGCCGGTGACCTGCATGAACAGGAACAGCGCGCCGATGAAGAGCGGTTGGTGGACGAGATAGACGAAGAGGCTGTTGCGGCCGCCGAGGACGACGAGCCTGGCCGGAGCAGACGTCGCCCGCCAGCGGCCCCAGCTGCTCTCCTGCGCTTTCGGAAGAGCGATCCGCGCCAGCGCCATGCCGGCGAGCACGCAGGCGAACCAGGGGAAGACCGGCACGAAATCGGCGGTGAGCGGCCAGGGGCCGAAGCCGAGGAAGGACAGCCAGTCCTGTGTGAAGAGATCGTGCCCCAGGATGAAGGGCAGGGCGAAGACGACGGCGGCTGCGAGCGCGATCACGGCAGTCGGCAGGAACAGGAAGGGCAGGGCCAGCACGCTCGCCAGCGCGATATGATGCAGGATACCGAAGAAGATGAAGATCTGCGGCAGGGCGAACCAGGTCGCGAAGGTGACCAGGACCGCGGCGCAGGCGACCAGAGCGAGGCGGCGCAGATAATTGCCGCGGTCGAAGCCGTTGCGCGTCGCCAGCACCAGGCTGAAGCCGACGATCGCCAGGAAGGAGCCGGCGATCAGGCGGGCGAAGACTCGCCAGCCGGGATCGCTGACGACATCGACGCCGATCAGCCGGAAATAGGAGAGGTCATAGGCGAAGTGGTAGACGAACATCGCGAGCAGCGCGATGCCGCGGGCCAGATCGACCAGTTCGATACGGCCGCCGGCCGAAGATTGCGCTCGCTCGCTCATGGCTTCGTCATAAGCGGCGCGATGCGGCGGGGGAAGGGGTGGGGCGTGCCTGCCAACCGCCGAGGATGCTACCCAAAGCCGCGCCGCCATGGCAGACCAGCCCACAGATCAAGCAGCTCGCGGCAGGGCCGATGCAGACATTCGATTCCGACGGCGTGGCGATCGCCTATCTCGACCTCGCCCCGACCGGTGAGGGCAGTGGCGATCCGATCGTGCTGATCCATGGCTTCGGCTCGAGCCATGCGGTGAACTGGGTCAACACGCAGTGGACCAAGACGCTGACCCATGCCGGCTATCGCGTCGTGCTGTACGACAATCGCGGCCATGGTCGCAGCCAGAAGCTCTACGATCCCGAGGCCTATCACTCGAACATCATGGCCGAGGATGCGCGCCGCCTGATGGATCATCTGTCGATCGAGCGCGCCGACATCATGGGCTATTCGATGGGCGCGCGGATCTCGTCGCATCTAACGCTCGCCCATCCCGAGCGCGTTCGTTCGCTGCTGTTAGGAGGGCTCGGCATCCATCTTGTCGAGGGCGTCGGCCTGCCGCTCGGTATCGCCGACGCGATGGAGGCGCCTTCGCTCGCCGACCTGACCGATCCGATGCAGCGCATGTTCCGCGCCTTCGCCGAGAACACCGGCAGCGACCTCAGGGCCCTCGCTGCGTGCATTCGCGGTACGCGCCAGACGCTGAGCAAGGCGGAGGTAGGCCGCATCGCGGTGCCGACCCTGGTCAGCGTCGGGACCAAGGATGACGTCTCCGGCTCCGGCCCGGAGCTGGCGGCGCTGATCCCGGGCGCCGAAAGCTTTGCCATCGAAGGCCGCGATCACAATCTCGCGGTCGGCGATCGCACCCACAAGCAGGCAGTCGTCGAGTTTCTGGCGCGCCGGCCGTAGAATAAAATTCTCCGTAGGTAGAATATTATTCTACGGCAACAGCTTGCGACTATTGCCTCGCAAATCGATTCTTGTTCTTCGCCGCTTGATTCAGCTAGAAGGCGGAGCCATGTGCTCTGGCGCGACCTTCTCGTGCCAGTTTGATCTACGAGCGAACCGCAGCGGAGAACGCCATGCCATCCGGGCGCCCGAACATCGATATCCGCGATCCCGCGACCGGCCTCGACCGCGTCGACCCGGTCTGGTCGCGGCTGCGCAACGAGGCGGAGTTGGCGATCGCGGGCGAGCCGGCGATGGCGAGCTTCATCCTTGCGACGATCGCGAACCAGCCGAGCTTCGAGGCCGCGGTGGGCCATCGCATCGCCGCCCGCCTCGGCCATGGCGCCGTGCCGGCCGAGCTGATCGCTCAGGCTTTCGACGAGGCGATCGAGGCCGACCCCGAGATCGGGCAGGGCATCCGGGCCGACGTCCTCGCCGTGCTCGACCGCGATCCCGCCTGCTACCGGCTGATCGAGCCAGTGCTCTATTTCAAGGGCTTCCACGCGCTGCAGACGCACCGCCTGGCCAATTGGCTCTGGCGGCAGGACCGGCGCGACTTCGCGCTCTACCTGCAGAGCCGTTCCTCCGAAGTGTTCCAGACCGACATCAACCCGGCCGCGAAGATCGGCAAGGGCATCTTCCTCGACCACGCCACCGGCCTCGTCGTCGGCGAGACCACGGTGATCGAGGACAATGTCTCGATGCTGCAGGACGTGACCTTGGGGGGCACCGGCAAGCAGGGCGGCGACCGCCATCCCAAGATTCGCAAGGGCGTGCTGATCGGCGCCGGCGCCAAGATCCTCGGGAACATCGAGGTCGGGCAATGCGCCCGTGTCGCGGCAGGCTCGGTCGTGCTCGCGGCGGTGCCGCGCAACACCACGGTCGCCGGCGTGCCGGCCAAGGTGGTCGGCGAGGCCGGCTGCGCCGAGCCGTCGCGCTCGATGGACCAGATCCTCGCCGGCGATTGCGGCGGCGGCATCTGACTCGTTTCCCGCGACGATTGAAAACGAACTGATTCCGCCCGTCTTATTTGACTCCGAAACACGCGGGTCATCCCGGGCTTGACCCGGGATCCATTCCGGAGCGTTTCCGTCAAAGGTTCAGGAATGGATCCCGGCTCTGCGCTTCGCTACGGCCGGGATGACCCCGTTTGAGCGCGGCGAAGCGTGGGCGCAGGGCTGATCAGCCCTGCACGAGCTTCTTCTTGTGGTCGTCGAGATGGCCGAGATCGCGCTCGGGATCGAGCCGGTCGCGCACGCGCTGCTTGAGCTGCTTCACGTCCGGGAAGCCGCCATCGACGGTGCGATCCCAGATCAGCTCGCCGTCATAATGGATCTGGAAGATGCCGCCGGTGCGCGGGATCAGCACGACCTCGCCGAGGTCCTGGCCGAAGGTCTGCAGCAGCTCCTGCGCCATCCAGGCGGAGCGGAGCAGCCAGTTGCACATGCTGCAATAGGTGATGGCGATGCGCGGGCCGGGCTTGGGTTCGGTCATGGCGACAATCCTGAACGAGGGAGTGAGTTCTCTTAAGCCGCGGCTGGCCTCGTGCGCCAGCCTCTTCCAGGGCGAGTGTCGTAACGTCATTGCTCTCGCTCAGGTTGTGTGCAAGTATCGGTTGTGGCGTGTGGGGTGGGAGCGTCATGGGCAACGCATTGCGTGCGTTCCTGCTGGCATTGTTGTGCCTGGCGGGTTTGATCGTTCCCTTGCAGGCGTTGGACCGCACGCGGCTGAACGAGCCTCGTCCGATCAGCGAGGCCGAGTTGGCGGCGCTGCTGCAGGCCGCCAGCAGCGGGCGGGCAGGTATCAGCGGTGCCCGCGTCGATGCCGGCGATTTCGTCGTTATCGCCGGCGGCACCGAGATGCGCTTCGGGCTGGCGAGACTGTCGGCCCAGCTGAACGCCGAGCCCGATGCAGCCCGAAAGCAGCGGGGCTTCGATAGCCTCTTGCAGAAGCTCGACCGGATCGCGGCCAGCGGTGATCCGAGCAAGCCCAGCCCGGCGGAGATCGCTCGTTTCCGCGATGCGCTGCTGCCCGTCCTCAAGAACCGCTCCTATGTCGAGGAGTTCGCGGCACTCGCCCGCAAGCAGGGCGTGCCCGAGGGCAAACTGCTGCATTTGCCGCTCGCCGGTGACGTCATCGTCGTACCGGCGCAGGATCTGCCGCGCATCACCCGTTTCGTTTCGGTGGGCGAGGGGCGGCGCTATGGTATGAGCGATGCGGACGTGTTCGAGGCGGCGCTCGCCAATCTCGAACGCCGCGCCAAGACGTTTGCTATCCTCGTTCGCGGTGCGATCCGCTCCTTCGACTTCAAGCCGCCGGACTACACTGTCTCGCTGCTCCTGCTGCCGAATCCTTGGAAGTACATTCCCCGTCTGCCGAAGACGGTCGTGATTGCCATGCCGGGGCGCAGCGTGCTCGCCTTCGGCGATGGCGACGATCCGCAAGCCATCGCGGCCTTGCGGGCGATCGCCGCGATGAAGGACGATTACCCGGTCAGCCGACAGTTGTTCCGCCTTGCGCCCGGTGGGTTGCAGCCGTTTCGCTAGAAGGTAGTCGGAGCCTCAGGAAGTGTACCGCCTTACGAATGCATTCCAGCAAGGTGCCGGAAATTGTCGATGCGATGTCGTGCTAGAAGGACCGAGAAATGGTCTCGGCTGCCTCCAGCTTGCACTCCGCCCCAAAACCCCCTAATGCGACCGCGTTTTTCCGGCCCTGCGCGGGCATCGTCAGGAACAAGGTGACATGGCCAAAGAGAAGTTTGCTCGGACGAAGCCGCACTGCAACATCGGCACGATTGGTCACGTCGACCATGGCAAGACGTCATTGACGGCTGCGATCACGAAGGTGCTGGCGGAGTCGGGTGGCGCGTCGTTCACGGCGTATGACCAGATCGACAAGGCGCCTGAGGAGAAGGCGCGCGGCATCACGATCTCGACGGCGCACGTCGAGTACGAGACGGCGGCCCGGCACTATGCGCACGTCGACTGCCCCGGGCACGCCGACTATGTGAAGAACATGATCACCGGCGCGGCGCAGATGGACGGCGCGATCCTGGTGGTGTCGGCGGCCGACGGCCCGATGCCGCAGACCCGCGAGCACATCCTGCTGGCGCGCCAGGTCGGCGTTCCCGCGCTGGTGGTGTTCATGAACAAGGTCGATCTGGTCGACGACGCCGAGCTGCTCGAGCTGGTCGAGATGGAGATCCGCGAGCTTCTGTCGAAGTACGACTTCCCGGGCGACGACATCCCGATCACCAAGGGCTCGGCCAAGGCCGCGCTCGACGGCGTGACGCCGGCGATCGGCCATGACGCGGTGCTCGAGCTGATGAAGACGGTCGACGCCTACATCCCGCAGCCCGAGCGCCCGATCGACCAGCCGTTCCTGATGCCGGTCGAGGACGTGTTCTCGATCTCGGGTCGCGGCACGGTGGTGACCGGCCGCGTCGAGCGCGGCATCGTCAAGGTCGGCGAGGAAATCGAGATCGTGGGCCTGAAGGACACGGTGAAGACGACGGTGACCGGCGTCGAGATGTTCCGCAAGCTGCTCGACCAGGGCCAGGCCGGCGACAACATCGGCGCGCTGCTGCGCGGCACCAAGCGCGAGGACGTCGAGCGCGGCCAGGTGCTGTGCAAGCCGGGCTCGGTGAAGCCGCACACCAAGTTCAAGGCCGAGGCCTACATCCTGACCAAGGAGGAGGGCGGTCGCCACACCCCGTTCTTCACCAACTACCGCCCGCAGTTCTACTTCCGCACGACGGACGTGACCGGCGTGGTGCACCTGCCCGAGGGCACCGAGATGGTGATGCCTGGCGACAACATCGCCATGGAAGTGCACCTGATCGTGCCGATCGCGATGGAAGAGAAGCTGCGCTTCGCCATCCGCGAAGGCGGACGCACCGTCGGTGCCGGCGTCGTCGCAACCATCATCGCGTAATCACCGGTTCAATCCGGAGATCAGGAAAGGGCGGCGGCAACGCCGCCCTTTTTGATTCCAGTACTTGCCTCGCTCGGGGCTGGTGTCGCAGCGAGCATCGTGCCAGCTTTCTGTATCTTGCATACGGACTGGAGACCCTGATGAGCCCCCGCCATTCGCTTGCCGACAGGCTGCGCCAGCCCGGCCTCGTGGTCGCGCCCGGCTGCCATGACGCCATTGGCGCGCGGGCACTCGAGCAGGCCGGGTTCGAGGCGGTCTACATGACCGGCAATGGCCTCTCCGCCAGCCTGATCGGCGCGCCCGATATCGGCCTCCTGACCATGACCGAGATGGTGGCGCGTGGCCGTGCCCTGGCTGCCGCGATCAACGTGCCGCTGATCGCCGACGCCGATACCGGCTATGGCAACCTCAACAACGTCGCCCGCACCGTCGCCGAATACGAGGCGGCCGGCGTCGCCGCGATCCATCTCGAGGACCAGGTCACGCCCAAGCGCTGCGGCGCCATGGCGGGGCTCGCGCTGGTGACGCGCGAGGAGCAGGCCGAGAAGATCCGCATCGCCGTGGCGACGCGGCGCGATCCCGATTTCCTGATCATCGGCCGCTCGGATGCGCGTTTGCCGCTCGGCCTCGACGAGGCGATCTCGCGCGGCAAGGCTTATGCGCAGGCCGGCGCCGATCTCGTGCTGCTCGAGATGCTGCAATCCGAGGACGAGATGAAGCGGGCGCTACGCGAGATCGAGGCGCCGCTGATGTTCAACTATGTCGAGGGCAGGGTGCCGCCGCTGACCGCCGAGGATTTCGGGCGCCTCGGCTTCAAGGTGCTGAGCTATCCGGTGTCCTCGACGCTGGCCTATGCCCACATGATGGCGGCCTTCGCGCGCGAGCTGAAGCGCGCCGGCACGACGCGGGCGCTAGAGCCGGCCATGCTCGACCTGCCGAGCTACGAGGCCTTCCTGGGGCGTGAGCACTATGCATGATCTTCGGGTCGAACAGCCGAAATCGCTGGTCGCGATCGTCGAGGAGCGGCTGCGCAACGCGATCGTCAACGCCGAGATGCGCCTTGGCGAGACACTATCCGAGGAAGCGCTGAGCGAGGCGCTCGGGGTCAGCCGCACCCCGGTGCGCGAGGCGCTGGCGCGGCTGCAGCTGCAGGGGCTGGTGACGATCGTGCCGAAGAAGGGCACCTTCGTCTTCGCGCCGACCGAGGAGGATGTCGCCGAGCTCTGCGTCTTCCGCTTCATGCTGGAGACGCAGGCCCTGCGCGAATGCATGGCCAAGGCGCGCGCGGCTGCGCTCGCGGCGATGAAGGATGCGCTCGCGGCGATGGAGACGGCCCTGGCCAGCGGGACGCGGCACGACTATGCCCGGGCCGATACCGACTTTCACGAAGTCTTCTTCCAGCATTGCGGCAACCGCTATCTCGGAAATGCCTATCGCGGCGTCTCCGGCCGGGTCGCGGCGCTGCGCACGCATCTCTCGGTGCCGCTGGAGGGCGAGCAGGAGCGCTCCATGGCCGAGCATCGCCTGATGGTCGAAACCTTCGCTGCCGGCCGCCTGGCCGATCTCGACGCCGTCCTGCATCGACACATCATGCGGGCGTGGGACGCCTATGCCGATGTGCTGCGCCGTGGCGACGTTCCGGCCTGACGAGACGCTGTGACGGAGCTCTTCCAGCAGTCAAATGACCTTGCATACAGTGTCCTAGAGACTATGCTCCGGATGAGAGCCGCAAACGGCCCATCGAAGCTCGGGAGGAGGCGTCATGAATAATGCTCTTAAAGCCGCGGCTCTGGCGCTCGCGCTGGCAGCGACGCCGGTGGCGGCACAGGACAAGGTGAAGCTCGTCACCATCGCTGAGCTTTCCGGGCCGGGAGCGACCGCCGGCACCAACTGGAAGAGCGGCATCGAGCTGGCGATCGAGGAGCTCAACGCCAAGGGCGGCATTCTCGGTCGCAAGATCGATCTCGTCGCCTATGACACGCAGACCAATCCGGCCAATGCCCGCGCCGCCGTGCAGCGCGCGATCGACGAAGGCACTCATGCCGTGCTGGGCCCGGTCTATACCGGCTCGATCATGGCCTCGATGCAGATCGCGCAGCGGGCCGAGATCGCCCAGCTCGCAGCCGGCGACGGCACGTCCTACACGGCCCAGGGCAACCCCTTCATCTTCCGGACCTCGCTCAGCCAGTCGGCGGCGATGCCCAAGATCGCCGCCTATCTCAAGGACGAGGTCAAGGCGAAGTCGGTCGCGGTGGTCTGGGTCAACAACGACTTCGGCAAGGGCGGGCACGAAGCCATCCTCAAGGAGCTGAAGAGCCGCGGCATCGCGGTCTCGGTCGATCTCTCGACCGAGCAGGGCCAGGCCGATTTCGCCGCCGACGCGATCAAGATCAAGAACGCCAATGCCGATGCCGTCTTCGTCTATCTGAACGAGGAGGAGAGCGCCCGGCTGCTGGTGGCGATGCGCGACCAGAATGTCGGCAAGCCGGTGATCGGCGAGACCACGATCCTGAGCCAGAAGGTGATCGAGCTCGCCGGCAAGGCGGCGGAAGGCGTGCGCGGCCATGTCGGCCAGACGATCGACGCGCCGATCCCGGCCTTGCAGGAGTTCGGCAAGCGCTTCGAGGCCCGCTTCAAATTCGTGCCGGACCATAACGGCATCAAGGGCTACATGGCCGTCCATGCGGTGAAATGGGCGACAGAAAAGCTCGGCAAGTTCGAGCCGACCAAGATCGCGGCGACGCTGCATGGCGCCACGATCAAGCCGGAGGAGGAGCCGGGCATCCTGATGGAGACCACCTTCGACGCGAAGGGCGACGTCCAGCGCGAGAGCTTCCTCGCCGAGGTCGTCGACGGGCGGCAGAAGATCATCGCGCGCCTGCCGAAATAAGCGACCGGCCCGGGGCATGGTTCGGGAGGGCGGCGTTAGCGCCGCCCTTTATCGTTGAGTGGCCACTTCCAGAGCCAACTCGTTCGCGAGCTGCCTTCGGCGAATTACGCTGAATCTGCATGGCCTTGCTGTGTACGGCTGAGGAGATGAGTCAACTTCGAACGAGACGGTTGCGATTTCGACTTGAAAAGCCCGCGAGGTTCGGGCTAAGCAACCGACGCTACAGGGGTGTAGCTCAGTTGGTAGAGTACCGGTCTCCAAAACCGGGTGTCGTAGGTTCGAGCCCTACCGCCCCTGCCAGCCGTTCGTTCGATCAGCGATGACACAGAACATCTACGACGACGCCGGCTTTTTCCAGAATTACAGCCAGTTGCCACGCTCGCGCCGCGGGCTCGACGGCGCGCCCGAATGGCCGGCGCTGCGCGCATTGCTGCCGCCTCTCGCCGGGGACAGCGTGCTCGATCTCGGCTGCGGATTCGGCTGGTTCTGCCGTTTCGTGGCCGGCGAGGGCGCGGCGGAGGTCATCGGCGTCGATGTCTCCGAGCGCATGCTGGCGCGGGCAAGGGCGGAGACGAGCGCGGCGAGCGTCCGCTACGAGCAGGCCGATCTCGAAACCTACGAGCCGGCGGCCGAGCGCTTCGACCTGGTCTATTCCTCGCTCGCCTTCCACTACCTCGCCGATCTGCCTGCCGTCTTCAGTCGCGTGAAGAGGGCGCTGAAGCCGGGCGGGCGCTTCGTCTTCTCGGTCGAGCATCCGATCATGACGGCGCCGCGCCACCAAAGCTGGTCGCAGGATGAATCGGGCCTGCCGGTCTGGCCGGTCGGGGCCTATCTCGACGAGGGCCGGCGCGTCACCGACTGGCTGGCCGATGGCGTCGTCAAGCAGCACCGAACGCTCGCGACCTATCTCAACCTGCTGATCGGCGTTGGCCTGAGATTGCGGCATGTCGAGGAATGGGGGCCGACATCAGAGCAGGTCGCGGCCGAGCCGGACTGGGCCAAAGAGCGCGAGCGGCCGGCCTTCCTGCTGATCGCGGCGGAGCGGCCCTGAACCGGGTGGACTCAAAACCGCTTGGCGAGCGGGCAATCGCGTTGTAAGAAGCCCTTAACGACGGCGCGCGGCTCCCTGGGCCCCGCGCCGCGAATCTTTCAGGACCGCCGAATCGCCGCCTTTTCGCGATGATCCGGAACCGAGGTGACGAGCCCGATGGCGAAGACGAATCCCTTCCAGTTCCTGCAGGAGGTGCGCAGCGAAGCCGCCAAGGTGACCTGGCCCTCGCGCCGCGAGACGCTGATCACCACCGGCCTCGTGCTGCTGATGGTGCTGATGTCCAGCCTGTTCTTCCTCTTCACCGACACGGTGATCCGCTGGGGTCTCGGCCTCATCCTCGGCGCACGCTGAACGAAGGCAATAAGAACGTGAGCACCCGCTGGTATATCGTCCACGCCTATTCGAACTTCGAGAACAAGGTCGCGCAGTCGATCAAGGATCAGGCCGCGCAGCGTAATCTCGCCGACAAGTTCGAGGAAGTGCTGGTCCCGACCGAGAAGGTCGTCGAGGTCCGCCGTGGCCGCAAGGTCGACACCGAGCGCAAGTTCTTCCCGGGCTACGTCCTGGTGAAGTGCGAGATGACCGACGAGGTCTACCACCTCATCAAGAACACGCCCAAGGTCACCGGCTTCCTCGGCGCCGACAAGGCCAAGCCGATGCCGATCCCCGAGAACGAGGCGCTGCGGATCAAGGGCCAGGTCGCCGAGGGCATCGAGCGGCCGAAGCCGACGGTGGTGTTCGAGGTCGGCGAGCAGGTCAAGGTTGCCGACGGCCCGTTCGCCTCGTTCAACGGCGTCGTCGAGGATGTCGACCACGCCCGCGCCCGCCTGAAGGTCGCGGTCTCGATCTTCGGCCGCGCCACGCCGGTCGAGCTCGAATACAGTCAGGTCGAGAAGCTCTGACGCCTCGACGCCTCGATCGTTTGCTGAAGGGTGCCAGAGACGGCACCCTTTTTGCGTGATTTCGTAGTTAACGCCTCCTTCAGGCGTGTATGACAATGTCCCGCCGGCTTTTGGCGTGGGCGGGCATGTTTCCCAGGACATTCAAGGCGACGGTCGGGCAGCGCCTGGCGCTGTGGGGCGTGCTCCTCGGCGCGCTGTCCTGTCTTTATGTCGCGACCGAGCTGGTCGGCTCGCGCAAGCTCCATGGCTTCACGCAGGCCCTGGAGGCGCAGAGCGATCTCGCCCGACGCCTCGAAGCGACGACCATGGTCTTCGAGCGCATCAGCATTGCGATCTTCTCGGGCAACCGCGCGGAACCGTCCGATCTCGAGGTGCTCGCGATTGCGGCCGAGGACATCGCCACCCGGCTCGAGGGCAGGCTGCAAGCCGATACGCAGGAGGTTGCGGCGCGCGCCACGGCGATGCGCCAGGCCGCCGACATCCCGACGGCCCGGGCCGAGCTCAGGGTGATCGCCGACAAGCGCTCGGCCTTGCGGCGCGGGCTCGGCGAGGAGATCGGCCGGCTGAGCGCGAGCCTGTCGCACCATGTCGAGAGCGCCCATCAGAACAAGGTCCTGCTCTCGCTGCTCGGGCTGTTCAGCCTCGTCTTCATCGTGGTGCTCGAGCATAACTGGCTGGTTCGCCCGATCTCCGGCATGGCGCGAGCCCTGGCCGAGAACCGGCAGGAGGGGCGGGGGCTCGACAAGCTCGCCATGCGCCGCGACGAGATCGGCATGCTCGGCCGCGCCTTGCTGGCGCATCGGCGCGGGCTGCAGGCCGAACAGGAGGCCTCGCAGGCACGATTGAACGCGCTGTCGGGCGAGGTCGCGCGCCAGGAAGCCGCCCAGACCCGAAACGCCGCCTTCCAGGAGCGGATCGCCGCGATCGCGCAGGCGCTGGAGCATCATGCCGCTCGGCTGTCGCAGGCGGCAGGCGAGTTCGCGCAGCTCTCCGGAGTCGTCGATGAGCGGGCCGGCGCGGCCACGCAATCGACGCAGCGCGTCTCCGGACATGTCGATCACGTCGCCGGCGCGATCACCGAGGTGTCGTCGTTGCTCGCGACGGCGGCGAGCGAGGCGCAGCGAACCTCCGATGTCGCGGACGCGGCGAAGGCACTGGTCGACGAGGCGACGGCCGACACCGTGGTCCTATGCGAAGCCGTCGGCAAGATCGTGCAGGTCATCGACATCATCGGCACCGTTGCCAGCCAGACCAATCTGCTCGCGCTCAATGCGACCATCGAGGCGGCCCGGGCCGGCGAGGCGGGCAGGGGGTTTGCGGTCGTTGCCGGCGAGGTCAAGCAGCTCGCGCATCGCACCGCCGAGGCGACCGACGATGTCCGCAAGGGGCTGGACCAGATCAACATCGCGGCACAACGCATCACCATGCGGGTCGGCGCGCTGGTCACTTCGGTCGAGAAGGTCGACAGGGCCGCGCTCTCCATCGCCGAGCTGACTGCTCGCCAGGATGTCGGCTCGCGCTCGATCAGCGAGACGACGTCGCGAACCGCTGGCGATGTCAGGCTTGTCGCCGAGCAGGTCGAGCAGCTCGCCGGCACGCTGGCGAGCTGGCGTCAGACCGCCGGCTCGGTCACGGCGGCCTCCGCCGATCTCGACCGGCAGGCGGCGGAGCTGCGGCAGGCTGTCGAGGGCTTCATCATGCGCAAGGACCTGGCCGCATGAGCATGGCGATCTCCGAGGCGGAAACGGGCGCAGCGGCGCGGCCAGCACTGCCGGCCATCGCGCAGATCTTGCACTGGTTGACTGCGGCACTGGTGCTTGCGCTGTTCGCGAGCGGCGTGATGATGAAACAGATCGGCGAGGGTCCGGCTGCCGACACGCTCTATCTCTGCCACAAGACCGCAGGCGCCTTGCTGCTCGGCCTTGTGCTGATCCGGATCGCCTATCGCCTGTTCGCGCAGCTCACGGCGCGCTGGCGCAAGGGGGTGGCGGGCCGGCCGGTGCATGCGCTGCTGTATCTCGCCCTCCTGGTCGTGCCGCTGCTGGGCTGGGCCGGCGTTTCCGCCTTCGGTGCGCGGCAGCTGCTGTTCGGCCTTTCGCTCCCGGTGATCTGGCCGGAGGAGATGGGCTATGCCGACCTCCTGCTGACCAGCCATGCCTGGCTCGCCTTCGGGCTGATCGCTCTCGTCGTCATCCATATCGGGGTGGCGCTCGGCGATTACCTGACGCGGGAGGCCAAGGGCGGCTGAGCCTGCGTTAACCGGTTAACACCCGCGCCACTCCGGCTGTGCCTATGCTTCCTGGCCATCCGAAACCGGGTGGAGGGGAGGACAAGATGACCGGCAAGCGCATTTTGATGATCGTCGGCGATTTCGGCGAGGATTACGAGATCATGGTGCCGTTCCAGGCCCTGATCGCCGTCGGCCACAAGGTCGATGCGGTCTGTCCTGACAAGGTCAAGGGCGACAGCATCGCGACCTCGATCCATGATTTCGAGGGCCAGCAGACCTATTCGGAAAAGCGCGGCCACAATTTCGCGCTCAATGCCAGCTTCGCCGATGTCGACGCCGCGAGCTACGACGCGCTGGTGCTGTCGGGCGGCCGCGCGCCGGAATATCTGCGCCTGAACAAGCAGGTGCTCGCGATCACCCGGCACTTCTTCGAGGCGAACAAGCCGGTCGCGGCGATCTGCCATGGTGCGCAAATCCTTGCCGCCGCCGGTGTCCTGCAAGGACGCAGCTGCTCGGCCTATCCGGCCTGCAGCCCCGAGGTCGAACTGGCTGGCGGCCGCTATGCCGACATCGCGATCGATGCGGCGACGACCGATGGCAATCTGGTGACTGCGCCTGCCTGGCCGGCGCATCCGGCCTGGATCTCCCAGTTCCTGGCGGTGCTCGGAACGCAGATCAGCCATGGGGCTCTGCGACAGGCCGCCTGAAGCGGGCCGGGCCTCGCTTCAGGCGGCTGGCTTTGTATGATGCGCGACAATCGCGCGGGGAGGGCGCCATGTGCAAGCTCTTCATCAACGCCGATGCCGATCTCTGGCGCACGCGCCTGAAATCGGTGCGGCTCAACGGCTTCTCGACCAGCGTACGGCTCGAGAACCTGTACTGGCGCGTGCTCGAGGAAATCGCGGCGCGCGACGGGATGAGCCTCGGTCAGCTCCTGGCCAAGCTGCATGGCGAGCTGATCGAGACGCATGGCGACGGCGAGAACTTCGCCTCCTTCCTGCGTGTCTGCTGCGGCCGCTACCTGATGCTGCAGCTTGCCGGCGACGTGCCGCGCGAGCTCGATCGGCCGATCCGGGATCTCGACGCCGACAGCATCCTGGCACGTGAGGCGCAGCGGCTTTCACCTGCGACACGCCGCCCGCAGAGTCCAAGCCCTTCCGGGGCTTCCCTTTCGGTGCGTCCTGTGCCATAGGGCGGCCCTCACATGCGTGGGAGGTGTGCCGGTCAGCCAGCCGGAGGTTCACGCCGCACCACGCCCTGCAACACCCCGATCCGGAGCGATAGCAGCTCGCGGGCGGGGCGTCGTCGTTCCGGTAGGCACCGGGGCGAGCGACAGGAGCAGCCATCATGGCTAAGAAGATCACGGGTTACGTGAAGCTTCAGGTTCCGGCGGGTGCGGCCAATCCGTCGCCGCCGATCGGTCCCGCGCTGGGTCAGCGCGGCCTCAACATCATGGAATTCTGCAAGGCCTTCAATGCGAAGACCGCGCAGATGGAAAAGGGCATGCCGATCCCGGTGATCATCACCGCGTATCAGGATCGCTCCTTCACCTTCGAGATGAAGCAGCCGCCGGTCTCGTACTGGCTGAAGAAGGCTGCTGGCCTGACCTCGGGTTCGAAGACCCCGGGCAAGGGCGGCAATGTCGGCAAGGTCACGTCGGCTCAGCTCAAGGAGATCGCCGAGAAGAAGATGGCCGATCTCAACTGCGACAACGTCGATTCGGCGGTGGCGATGATCCGTGGCTCGGCCCGTTCCATGGGCCTGGAAGTCGTGGGCTGAGGGGGAACTGACAATGGCACATGTCGGAAAGCGCGTCGTCAAAGGCCGTGAAGGCGTTGACCGCATCAAGCTCTACCCGCTCGCCGAGGCCGTCGCGATGGTCAAGGCCCGCGCGAACGCCAAGTTCGACGAGACCGTCGAGATCGCGATGAATCTCGGCGTCGATCCGCGTCACGCCGACCAGATGGTCCGCGGCGTCTGCAACCTGCCGAACGGCTCGGGCCGCACGCTGCGGGTTGCCGTCTTCGCCCGCGGCGCCAAGGCCGAGGAGGCCAAGAAGGCCGGGGCCGACATCGTCGGCGCCGAGGACCTGGTCGAGACCGTGCAGAAGGGCGAGATCAACTTCGACCGCTGCATCGCGACCCCGGACATGATGGGCCTGGTCGGCCGCCTCGGTAAGGTGCTGGGCCCGCGCGGCCTGATGCCGAACCCGCGCGTCGGCACGGTCACCATGGACCTGACTGCCGCCGTCGCCGCCTCGAAGGGTGGCTCGGTCGAGTTCCGCGTCGAGAAGGCGGGCATCGTCCACGCCGCCGTGGGCAAGGCCTCGTTCGATGCCGACAAGCTCGGCGAGAACATCAAGGCGTTCGTCGATTCGGTCTCGAAGGCGAAGCCGGCCGGCGCCAAGGGCACCTATATCCAGCGCGTCGCGATCTCCTCGACCATGGGTCCGGGCGTCAAGATCGAGCCGAATACGGTGCTCGGCGGCTGATCGCGCTTTGCGACCGCCGTCCTGGCGGTCGCAGCCCCGCCTTGCGCTTCGCCGCAGGGATTAGCACTTGGCAGAAGTCGGGGGAGGGTCTATATCCTCCTCCGTGTTTCCATAAGTGACGGGGCTTCCGCGTGCTTGGCACGAGGAGGTCCATTTCGCGTTTTTTGGCGGTTCGCCGCCGAAAAATGGATGTTTTGGTCGAGGAGAGCGATCTCCGAAGGCCAGGCATCCAGTCCTGTCTGAGACTGCAGGTGCGCCTTTGGCTTCGGCCTTAGGGCATAATTTCGCCAAGAGGCCTGCATAGACGGTGCAAGAACTCTTCCGGTGCCGCAAGGCGCCGAACGAGGTTCGAACCATCTCGCCCGATCACGGCTTCGGCCATGGCTGGGGACAGGGCACTGAGCGTCGCTCCGGCGAGGGGTCGGTGTCAACCGGTCACTTCCAGAGCGGCACGTGCAACTGGCGGCGGGCCTTAAAACCTGTCGCCTACCGGAGAGAGCCCAGTGGATAGAACGGCAAAATCTGATGCCGTCGCGACACTGAACGATGTCTTCTCGAAGACGTCGGTCGTTGTCGTGGCCCACTATGCGGGTTTGACGGTGGCCCAGTTCCAGAAGCTTCGTCGCGAGATGAAGGCCAATGGCGCCACCGTGAAGGTCGCAAAGAACCGGCTGGCCAAGATCGCTCTTGAAGGCACCGACGTCGCGTCCATCAGCCCTCTGCTGACGGGTCCCACCCTGATCGCCTATTCCAGCGATCCGGTCGCGGCGCCGAAGGTCGCCGTCGCATTCGCCAAGGAGAACGACAAGCTCGTCATCCTCGGCGGCGCGATGGGCACGACCGCCCTGAACCCCGACGGCGTCAAGGCTCTGGCCACGATGCCCTCGCTCGACGAACTGCGCGCCAAGTTGCTCGGCCTCCTGCAGGCCCCTGCGACCAAGATCGCCCAGCTCTCGACCGCGCCTGCCGCAAAGCTCGCGCGCGTGTTCCAGGCATATGCCGACAAGGACGCTGCCTGAGCAGCCGACAACCCTTAATCGTTCGAACCTCTTACATCAGGAACTTAGACCATGGCCGATCTCGCCAAGCTCGTCGACGAACTCTCGTCGCTCACCGTTCTCGAGGCTGCTGACCTCGCCAAGTTGCTCGAAGAGAAGTGGGGCGTCTCGGCTGCCGCCGCCGTCGCCGTCTCCGCCGGCCCGGCTGCTGGTGGCGCTGCCGCTGCCGCCGTCGAAGAGCAGACCGAGTTCACCGTCGTTCTTGCCGCCGCCGGCGACAAGAAGATCGAGGTGATCAAGGAAGTCCGCGCCATCACCGGCCTCGGCCTCAAGGAGGCCAAGGACCTGGTCGAGGCCGCTCCGAAGCCGGTCAAGGAAGCCGTTGGCAAGGACGAGGCCGAGAAGCTCAAGAAGCAGCTCGAGGCCGTCGGCGCCAAGGTCGAGCTCAAGTGAGTCCGGGCCGGCTGATGCCGGTCCGTCTCTAGTCGACAAGGACAGTCCCGGGGCGGCTCGCCGCCTCCGGGGCTGTTGCGTCGTTTCCGGAAGGGGCGGCGCGTGCTCAAGACTTCCCGCAAGTGCGGTGCAGGTCGATCCAACTGAATGTCGGCGCCCGAGAGCGCCGAGCGGCTCACCCGGCGGCCCGACCGCCCACACCCCGGACCACCGGGTGAGCCGTCCGAGATTGCGAGGAACATGATGGTAACTTCCCTCCAGGGCCGCAGGCGCGTCCGCAAGTTCTTCGGCAAGCTCAAGGAAGTGGCGGAGATGCCGAACCTCATCGAGGTTCAGAAGGCGTCCTACGACCAGTTCCTGATGGTCGAGGAACCCAAGGGCGGCCGTGGCGACGAGGGCCTGCAGTCGGTCTTCAAGTCGGTGTTCCCGATTGGCGACTTCTCGGGCTCGTCGCTGCTGGAGTTCGTCAAGTACACCTTCGAGCCGCCGAAATACGATGTCGACGAGTGCCGCCAGCGCGGCATGACCTTCTCGGCGCCGCTCAAGGTGACGCTGCGCCTGATCGTGTTCGATATCGATCCCGACACCCAGGCCAAGTCGGTCAAGGACATCAAGGAGCAGGACGTCTACATGGGCGAGATGCCGCTCATGACCGACAACGGCACCTTCATCGTCAACGGCACCGAGCGCGTCATCGTCTCGCAGATGCACCGTTCGCCGGGCGTGTTCTTCGATCACGACAAGGGCAAGACCCATTCCTCGGGCAAGCTGCTCTTCGCCGCCCGCATCATCCCCTATCGCGGCTCCTGGCTCGACATCGAGTTCGACGCCAAGGACATCGTCTACGCCCGTATCGACCGCAAGCGTAAGATCCCGGTCACCTCGCTGTTGTTCGCCCTCGGCATGGACGGCGAGGAGATTCTCAAGCGCTTCTACAACCGCGTCGAGTATGTCCGTGACAAGGACGGCTGGCGCGTCCCGTACGACGCCGAGCGCATGAAGGGCTTCAAGGCGAGCGTCGACATGATCGACGCCGACACCGGCGAAGTCGTGATCGAGGCCGGCAAGAAGCTGGTCGCGCGCACCGCCCGCCAGCTCGCCGACAAGGGCCTGAAGTTCCTGCGCGCCACGAACGAGGATCTCGTCGGCCAGTACATTGCCGAGGACCTCGTCGACCCCAGCACCGGCGAAGTTCATGCCGAGGCCGGCGAAGAACTGCATATGGCCGCGGACCCGAAGACCGGCGAGATCAAGGGCAACCTGGTCGACCTGATCAACAAGGGCTACACCGAGATTCCGGTGCTGGACATCGACCACATCACGGTCGGTCCCTATATCCGCAACACGCTCGGCGTCGACAAGAACTCGCGGCGCGAAGAGGCGCTGTTCGACATCTACCGCGTGATGCGTCCGGGCGAGCCGCCGACGCTCGAGACCGCCGAGAACATGTTCCAGTCGCTGTTCTTCGACTCGGAGCGCTACGATCTCTCGGCCGTCGGCCGCGTCAAGATGAACATGCGTCTCGACCTCGACGCCGAGGACACCGTGCGCATCCTGCGCAAGGAAGACATCTTCGCGGTCGTCAAGGCGCTGGTCGACCTGCGCGACGGCAAGGGCGAGATCGACGACATCGACCATCTCGGCAACCGGCGCGTGCGCTCGGTCGGCGAGCTGATGGAGAACCAGTATCGTCTGGGTCTGCTGCGCATGGAGCGCGCCATCAAGGAGCGCATGTCCTCGGTCGACATCGACACGGTGATGCCGCAGGACCTGATCAACGCGAAGCCCGCGGCTGCCGCGGTGCGCGAGTTCTTCGGCTCGTCGCAGCTCTCGCAGTTCATGGACCAGACCAACCCGCTCTCGGAGGTCACCCACAAGCGCCGTCTCTCGGCGCTCGGCCCGGGCGGTCTGACCCGTGAGCGCGCCGGCTTCGAGGTGCGCGACGTGCACACCACGCATTATGGCCGCATCTGCCCGATCGAGACGCCGGAAGGCCCGAATATCGGCCTGATCAACTCGCTCGCCACCTTCGCGCGCGTCAACAAGTACGGCTTCATCGAGAGCCCGTACCGGCGCATCCGCGACGGCAAGCAGACCGACGAGATCATCTATCTCTCGGCGATGGAGGAGGCGAAGTACAACGTCGCCCAGGCCAATGCCGTCGTCGACAAGGAAGGCCGTCTGACCGACGACCTGATCGTCTGCCGCCGCGCCGGCGAGGTCATCGTCGTGCCGGTCGACAAGGTCGACTTCATGGACGTCTCGCCCAAGCAGGTCGTCTCGGTCGCCGCGGCGCTGATCCCGTTCCTCGAGAACGACGACGCCAACCGCGCGCTGATGGGCTCGAACATGCAGCGCCAGGCGGTGCCGCTGGTTCGCGCCGACGCGCCTTTCGTCGGCACCGGCATGGAGGCTGCGGTCGCCCGTGACTCCGGCGCTGCCATTGCGGCCCGTCGCGCCGGCATCGTCGACCAGGTCGATGCGACCCGTATCGTCATCCGCGCCTCGGACGAGATGGACCCGACCAAGCCGGGCGTCGACATCTACCGTCTGCAGAAGTTCCAGCGCTCGAACCAGTCGACCTGCATCACGCAGCGTCCGCTGGTGCGCGTCGGCGACGTCATCAAGAAGGGTGACATCGTCGCCGACGGCCCGTCGACCGAGTTCGGCGAGCTCGCGCTCGGCCGCAACGTGCTGGTCGCGTTCATGCCGTGGAACGGCTACAACTTCGAGGACTCGATCCTGCTCTCGGAGAAGATCGTCTCGGACGACATCTTCACCTCGATCCATATCGAGGAGTTCGAGGTCATGGCCCGCGACACCAAGCTGGGCCCTGAGGAAATCACGCGCGACATTCCGAACGTCTCGGAAGAGGCGCTGAAGAACCTCGACGAAGCCGGCATCGTCTATATCGGCGCGGAAGTGGCGGCGGGCGACATCCTCGTCGGCAAGATCACGCCGAAGGGCGAAAGCCCGATGACGCCGGAAGAGAAGCTGCTGCGCGCCATCTTCGGCGAGAAGGCTTCGGACGTCCGCGACACCTCGCTGCGCGTCCCGCCGGGCGTGCAGGGCACGATCGTCGAGGTCCGGGTGTTCAACCGCCACGGCGTCGACAAGGACGAGCGCGCCCAGGCGATCGAGCGCGAGGAGATCGAGCGTCTCGCCAAGGACCGCGACGACGAGCAGGCGATCCTCGACCGCAACACCTTCGCGCGTCTGGCCGAGATCCTGACCGGCAAGACCGGCCTCGCCGGTCCCAAGGGCTTCAAGAAGGACACGGTCATCACCCGCGAGGTGATGAGCGAGTTCCCGCGTTCGCAGTGGTGGCTGTTCGCCACGGCGGACGACGCCCTGATGACCGAAATCGAGGCGATGCGGAAGCAGTACGACGAGTCGAAGAAGCGCCTCGAGCAGCGCTTCCTCGACAAGGTCGAGAAGCTGCAGCGCGGCGACGAGCTGCCGCCCGGCGTGATGAAGATGGTCAAGGTCTTCGTCGCGGTGAAGCGCAAGATCCAGCCCGGCGACAAGATGGCGGGCCGCCACGGCAACAAGGGCGTGGTCTCGCGCATCGTGCCGGCGGAGGACATGCCGTTCCTCGAGGACGGTACCCATGCCGACATCGTGCTGAACCCGCTGGGCGTGCCCTCGCGCATGAACGTCGGACAGATCCTGGAGACCCATCTGGGCTGGGCTGCCGCCGGTCTCGGCAAGCAGATCGGCAAGGCGCTCGACGCCTATCGCAAGGCGCATGACTCCAAGGCGCTGCGGGCCTCCTTCGACGCCGTCTACGAGGACAACGAGATCATCGCCTCGATGGACGACGCCGAGCTGGTCGAGATGGGCCAGAACCTGCGCCGCGGCGTGCCGATCGCGACCCCGGTCTTCAACGGCGCCAAGGAGTCGGACATCGAGCGGCTCCTGGAGCAGGCCGGGCTGCACAGCTCGGGGCAGTCGACGCTCTATGACGGCCGTACCGGCGAGCCCTTCGACCGCAAGGTGACGATGGGCTACATCTACATGCTGAAGCTGCACCACCTCGTGGACGACAAGATCCACGCCCGCTCGATCGGCCCCTACTCGCTGGTCACCCAGCAGCCGCTCGGCGGCAAGGCGCAGTTCGGCGGCCAGCGCTTCGGCGAGATGGAGGTCTGGGCGCTCGAAGCGTACGGCGCCGCCTACACGCTGCAGGAGATGCTGACGGTGAAGTCGGACGACGTCGCGGGCCGCACCAAGGTCTACGAGTCGATCGTGCGCGGCGAGGACAACTTCGAAGCGGGCATCCCCGAGAGCTTCAACGTGCTCGTCAAGGAAATGCGCTCGCTCGGCCTCAACGTCGAGCTCATCAACAACAAGCCGAAGCCGGGCGACGTGCCGGCCGAGGCAGCCGAGTAAGGCTTTCGCGCCCGAAAGGGCACGGAGCGTTCGTTACTCATGCCGGCGGCACTTTCGCCGCCGGCCGATGGATCAAGGGCCGGGCAGGGCGGTTTTCCCTAAAACCCCACCGGCCACAGGAGACAGGCTATGAAGCAAGAGGTCATGAACCTTTTCGGCCAGCAGCCGGTGCAGCAGGCGTTCGACGCGATCAAGATTTCGATCGCCAGCCCGGAGAAGATTGCATCCTGGTCGTTCGGCGAGATCAAGAAGCCCGAGACGATCAACTATCGGACGTTCAAGCCCGAGCGTGACGGCCTGTTCTGCGCCCGCATCTTCGGGCCGATCAAGGACTACGAGTGCCTGTGCGGCAAGTACAAGCGCATGAAGTTCAAGGGCGTGATCTGCGAGAAGTGCGGCGTCGAAGTGACGCTCGCCCGCGTCCGGCGCGAGCGCATGGGCCATATCGAGCTCGCCGCTCCCGTCGCGCATATCTGGTTCCTGAAGTCGCTGCCCTCGCGCATCGGCCTGCTGATGGACATGCCGCTCAAGGAGCTCGAGCGCATCCTCTATTTCGAGTCGTATGTGGTGCTCGAGCCGGGCCTGACCCCGCTCAAGGATCGCCAGCTGCTGACCGAAGAAGAGTATGTCCGCGCCCAGGAAGAGTACGGCGCCGACACCTTCACGGCGATGATCGGCGCGGAAGCGATCCGCGAGATGCTGCGCGCGCTCGATCTCGACCAGATCAACGCCGACCTGAAGCATGAGATCGCGACCACGACGTCGGAGCTCAAGCCGAAGAAGCTGATGAAGCGCCTCAAGATCATCGAGGCGTTCCAGGAGTCGGGCAACAAGCCGGAATGGATGGTGATGACCATCATCCCGGTGATCCCGCCCGATCTGCGTCCGCTCGTGCCGCTCGATGGCGGCCGCTTCGCGACCTCTGACCTGAACGATCTCTATCGCCGCGTCATCAACCGCAACAACCGCCTGAAGCGGCTGATCGAGCTGCGCGCGCCGGACATCATCATCCGCAACGAGAAGCGGATGCTGCAGGAATCGGTCGACGCCCTGTTCGACAACGGCCGCCGCGGCCGCGTCATCACCGGCGCCAACAAGCGTCCGCTGAAGTCGCTCGCCGACATGCTGAAGGGCAAGCAGGGCCGCTTCCGGCAGAACCTGCTCGGCAAGCGCGTCGACTATTCCGGCCGCTCGGTCATCGTGGTCGGCCCGGAGATGAAGCTGCACCAGTGCGGGCTGCCGAAGAAGATGGCGCTCGAGCTGTTCAAGCCGTTCATCTACGCGCGCCTCGACGCCAAGGGCTACTCGACCACGGTCAAGCAGGCCAAGAAACTGGTCGAGAAGGAGAAGCCCGAGGTCTGGGACATCCTGGACGAGGTCATCCGCGAGCATCCGGTGCTGCTCAACCGCGCCCCGACGCTGCACCGCCTCGGCATCCAGGCCTTCGAGCCGGTTCTGATCGAGGGCAAGGCGATCCAGCTACACCCGCTGGTCTGCGCCGCGTTCAATGCCGACTTCGACGGCGACCAGATGGCTGTGCACGTCCCGCTGTCGCTCGAGGCGCAGCTGGAAGCGCGCGTCCTGATGATGTCGACCAACAACATCCTGCATCCGGCGAACGGCATGCCGATCATCGTGCCGTCGCAGGACATCGTGCTCGGCCTGTACTACCTCTCGATCATCTCGGATGGCGAGCCGGGCCAGGGCAAGATCTTCGGCGACTTCGGCGAGCTCGAATACGCGCTGCACGAGAAGGTCGTGACGCTGCATTCGAAGATCAAATACCGCTGGACCGGCGTCGGCCCTGACGGCCAGTCGTACACCAAGATCTACGACACCACGCCGGGGCGCGTGATCCTCTCGACCGCATTGCCGGAGCATCCGGCCATGTCCTTCGACGTCGTCAACAAGCTGATGACCAAGAAGGAGATCTCCAACATGATCGACGCCGTCTATCGCGGCTGCGGTCAGAAGGAATCGGTGATCTTCTGCGACCGCGTCATGGGGCTGGGCTTCAAGCACGCCTTCAAGGCCGGCATCTCCTTCGGCAAGGACGACATGGTGGTGCCGGAGAACAAGTGGGAGATCGTCGACGCGACCCGCACGCTCGCCAAGGATTACGAGCAGCAGTACCAGGACGGCCTGATCACCCAGGGCGAGAAGTACAACAAGGTCGTCGACGCCTGGGCGAAGTGCTCCGACAAGCTCGCCCAGGAGATGATGGCCCGCATCTCGACCGTGAAGAAGGACGAGAACGGTCGCGACAAGCCGATCAACTCGATCTATATGATGAGCCATTCGGGCGCCCGTGGTTCGCCGGCGCAGATGAAGCAGCTCGCGGCGATGCGCGGCCTGATGGCCAAGCCCTCGGGCGAGATCATCGAGTCGCCGATCATCTCGAACTTCAAGGAAGGCCTCGACGTTCTCGAGTACTTCAACTCGACGCACGGCGCCCGCAAGGGCCTCGCCGACACCGCGCTCAAGACGGCGAATTCGGGTTATCTCACCCGTCGTCTCGTCGACGTGGCGCAGGACGCGATCATCTCCGAGGTCGATTGCGGCTCCGACAACGGCATCAAGATGCGCGCCATCGTCGATGCCGGCCAGGTCGTGGCGTCGCTCGGCATGCGCATCCTCGGCCGTTCGGCGGCCGTCGAGGTGGTCGATCTCGAGGGCAACGTCCTTGTCGCCAAGGGCGCGGTGATCGAAGAGAGCCACATCGCCAAGATCAACGCCGCCAGCGTCCAGGAGGTGAAGATCCGCTCGGTCTTGACCTGCGAGACCAAGAACGGCGTCTGCGCGACCTGCTACGGGCGCGATCTTGCCCGCGGCACGCCCGTCAACATGGGCGAGGCCGTCGGCGTCATCGCGGCGCAGTCGATCGGCGAGCCGGGCACGCAGCTCACCATGCGTACCTTCCACATCGGCGGCGCGGCGACGATCGCCGACCAGTCCTTCGTCGAGTCGAACTTCGAGGGCACGGTCAAGATCCGCAACCGCAATGCGGCCCGCAACTCGGACGGCGACCTGATCGCGATGGCGCGCAACCTCGCCATCGTCATCACCGGCCCGGACGGCGCCGAGCGCGCGGTTCACCGCGTCCAGTTCGGCTCGAAGCTGCGCGTCGATGACGGCGACAAGGTCAAGCGCGGCCAGCGCCTGATCGAGTGGGATCCCTATTCCCGCCCGATCCTGGCGGAGGTCGACGGCACGGTCGGCTACGAGGACCTGGTCGACGGCATGTCGATGACGGAAACGACCGACGAGGCGACCGGCATCAACAAGCGCCTCGTGATCGACTGGCGCGGTTCGGCCCGTACGTCGGACTTGCGTCCGGCGATGACCCTGCACGGCCCGGACGGCAAGATCGCCAAGCTCGCCCGCGGCGGCGAGGCGCGCTACATCCTGCCGGTCGACGGCATCATCTCGGTGGAGCCGGGCTCGTCGGTGAAGGCCGGCGACGTGCTGGCGCGTGTCTCGACCGACTCGGCCAAGACCCGCGACATCACCGGCGGTCTGCCGCGCGTCGCGGAACTCTTCGAGGCGCGTCGTCCGAAGGATGCCGCGATCATCGCCGAGAAGGCCGGTGTCATCGGCTTCGGGCGCGACTACAAGAACAAGCGTCGCGTCACGCTGACCCCGCATGACGGTACGGATGCGGTCGAGTACCTGATCCCGAAGGGCAAGCACATCCACCTGCAGGATGGCGACGTCGTCGAGATCGGGGACTACATCCTCGACGGCAACCCGGCCCCGCACGACATCCTGGCGATCAAGGGTGTCGAAGAGCTTGCCGCTTACCTGGTCAACGAAATCCAGGAGGTCTATCGCCTCCAGGGCGTGACCATCAACGACAAGCACATCGAGGTCATCGTCCGGCAGATGCTGCAGAAGGTCGAGATCACCGAATCCGGCGATAGCGACATTCTGACTGGCGACCAGATCGACCGGATCGAGCTCGAGGAGGTCAACTCCAAGCTGCGCGAGGAGGGCAAGAAGCCGGCTTCCGGCGTGCCGGTCCTGCTCGGCATCACCAAGGCCTCGCTGCAGACCCGCTCGTTCATCTCGGCCGCCTCCTTCCAGGAGACGACCCGCGTCCTCACCGAGGCTGCGGTCAACGGCAAGATGGACATGCTGGAAGGCCTCAAGGAGAACGTCATCGTCGGCTCGCTGATCCCGGCCGGCACCGGCGCGCAGGTCGCCCGCATCAAGCAGGTGGCGACGCGCCGCGACGATCTCATCGTCGGCCAGAAGGCGGATGCGGCGGCCAAGGCGGCGGCTTCTGCTGCTGCTGCTGTCGCGGCGGCTCTGCCTGCTGCCGAATAGAGTCCGTTCCGATCAGCTTGCCCTGCAAGCTGATCGGAAAAGCGGCCTTTAAACTCAAAGTGGGAGACGGATTCGCCGATCAGACTACTTCAGCCTGATCGGATCCGGCTCCAGTACCGGCAAGCTCTACTTGCTTTGTGAAACGGCCGCCCTCGGGTGGCCGTTTTCATTTCGGCTCCCTTGACCTTTTCTAAAACAAGCGGCCTAAACTTATCTTGCGAAGTCTGTCGGGGGGCAGCGATGCGCCAGCGCGCCTTTCGTTGGCCGGCCGGAAGCGGCCGATCGACGAGCGGCATGCTGACACCATGCGGGGGCGTGGTCGGCGGAGGAGGTCCTCGTCCTGCCGACCAAGCTCGGGGGCGGCCGGGATCATGGACGAGCAGTTTCTCGACGGTCTTTACGAAGCGGCGGTGGTGTCGGAGCTGTGGCCGCAGGTCCTGCGGCGGTTCCAGGAGATTGCGCGCGGTGCCGGCGCGGTGCTGGTCGCGGTGACGCCGACTTCCAACCGCTGGATCTCGTCCTCGCCCGAGTTCGACCAGCTGGTCGCGACGCACTTCAACCGTTTCCCCGGCAATGAGCGGACGCGCCGCCTGATCGAGCGCCGCCATGCCGGCTTCCTGCGCGATATCGACATCCTCTCCGAGGCCGAGATGGCGGACGAGCCGGTCTATCGTGATTTCCTGTTGCCCCAAGGGTTCGGCATCGGTGTCGCCACCCTGGTCGCCTCGCCGACCGGCGAAGCCTTCATCCTGCATGCCGAGCGCGAGCGCGACGAGGGCCCTGTCGAGAGTGACCTGATCGCTCGCTTTGACATGATGCGGCCCCATCTCGCCCGCGCCATGCTGCTTTCGGCCCGGCTCGAATTCGAGCGGGTGCGGGGGGCCGCCCAGGCGCTCGAGGCGATTGGCCTGCCGGCAGCGGTGCTCGATCGCAATGGCCGCGCGCTCGCGCTCAATCCAAGCTTCGAGGCGTTGGTGCCGGCGGTGGCGGTCGACCGTCCGTCGCGGCTCGGACTCGTCGATATGGCTGCAGACGGCCTGCTTGCTTCGGCCCTGCAGGCGACGGGCCGGGCAGTCAGTGCCACGGTGCGCTCGATCCCGGTGGCGCGCCGCGAGAACCAACCGCCGTTGATCCTGCACCTGACGCCGATTCGCGGTGCCGCCCACGACATCTTCTCGCGGGCGGCGAGCATCCTGGTGGTGACGCCGGTGGTGGTGAAGGACGTGCCGACCGCCGATGTGGTCCAGGGCCTGTTCGACCTGACGCCGGCCGAAGCCAGGCTCGCTGCGCTGATCGCCGCAGGACACCGCCCGCGCGAAGCGGCCGCCGCCCTGGGGATCATGGAGGAAACGGCGCGCTCGACGCTAAAGCGGGTGATGGCGAAGACCGGATTGCACCGCCAGGCCGACCTGATAGGCCTGTTGCGCGGGGCAGGGGTCACGGCGGGCGCGACCGATTGAGCGGCATCTGAATGCTCGCCGCGAGATTGCGTTAACTCCCGCCAAATCCGGGGTTGACGCGAATCTCCGACTGAGTCATAAGCGCGCCACTGTCGACGGCTGTCGGACACGTTTGTCGCTTGCCTTTGTTGCGAGCGAGGTTCGCGACCGAAACTCCGTCGGAATTCCAGCGTCTAACGACGACATGGCAGGACGCATGAACGCGGGTTCCGTGTTCCTCTGCATGGCGAACGCGCCTGAGGCCCCGTAAATGGGCGCCGATGGCGCGGCTTCGTTTGGTCATGGCCTTGTAAGATGCCGGGATGGACATCGAATTCATCTAGCGCTCAAGGGAGCGAGAGGCCTTAAATGCCGACAATCAGCCAGCTGATCCGCAAGCCCCGCTCGCCGGTCAAGGCGCGCAACACCGCTCCGGCGCTCGAGAACTGCCCGCAGAAGCGCGGCGTCTGCACGCGTGTCTATACGACGACCCCGAAGAAGCCGAACTCGGCGCTCCGCAAGGTCGCCAAGGTGCGCCTGACCAACGGCTTCGAAGTGATCGGCTACATCCCGGGTGAAGGCCACAACCTTCAGGAGCACTCGGTCGTCATGATCCGCGGCGGCCGCGTCAAGGACCTTCCCGGCGTGCGCTACCACATCCTGCGCGGCGTGCTCGACACGCAGGGCGTCAAGAACCGCAAGCAGCGCCGTTCGAAGTACGGCGCCAAGCGTCCGAAGTAATTTTCCTGCCCGACCGGCGGGGCAAGATGCCCCAGCCGGTTCGCAGCTTTTGAGATTTGACCGGAGACTAGACGATGTCCCGCCGCCACAGTGCCGAAAAGCGCGAGATCATCCCGGACGCCAAGTTCGGCGACGTGATCGTGACCAAGTTCATGAACTCGGTCATGTACGAAGGCAAGAAGTCGACTGCCGAAGGCATCGTCTACGGCGCCTTCGACATCATCGAGGGTAAGCTGAAGAGCGACCCGCTCGCCGTCTTCAAGACCGCGCTCGAGAACGTCGCCCCGGCGATCGAGGTTCGTTCCCGCCGCGTCGGCGGCGCGACCTATCAGGTCCCGGTCGAGGTTCGCACCGAGCGCCGCCAGGCTCTCGCCATCCGCTGGCTGATCGCCGCTGCCCGTGGTCGCAATGATCGCACCATGGTCGAGCGTCTCTCGTCCGAGCTGATGGATGCCGCGAACAACCGTGGCAATGCCGTCAAGAAGCGCGAAGACACGCACCGGATGGCGGAAGCCAACCGCGCCTTCTCGCACTACCGCTGGTAATTCGTCCGTTCGGACCCGGAAAGACAGAGCATTCCTATGCCCCGTTCTCATCCTATCGATCGCTATCGTAACTTCGGCATCATGGCCCACATTGATGCGGGCAAGACGACGACGACCGAGCGCATCCTGTTCTACACCGGCAAGAGCCATAAGATCGGCG
The DNA here is from genome assembly GCA_025846845.1 of Alloboseaceae bacterium BT-24-1. Lineage (GTDB taxonomy): Bacteria > Pseudomonadota > Alphaproteobacteria > Rhizobiales > Beijerinckiaceae > Allobosea. The sequence goes on along the minus strand of JAOYTL010000015.1, from coordinate 158,565 downwards.
AAGTCCATGACGGCGCCGCGACCATGGACTGGATGGCGCAGGAGCAGGAGCGTGGCATCACGATCACCTCCGCCGCGACGACCTGCCTGTGGCGCGATCATCGCCTGAACATCATCGACACCCCCGGCCACGTCGACTTCACCATTGAGGTCGAGCGTTCGCTGCGCGTGCTCGACGGCGCCGTCTGCGTGCTCGACGGCAACCAGGGCGTCGAGCCCCAGACCGAGACCGTCTGGCGCCAGGCCGACAAGTACGACGTTCCGCGCGTCGTCTTCGTCAACAAGATGGACAAGATCGGCGCCGATTTCTATCGCTGCGTCCAGGACATCATCGACCGCGTCGCCGGCAAGCCCGTCTGCCTGCAGATCCCGATCGGCGCCGAGTCGGACTTCGCCGGCGTGATCGACCTGATCAAGATGAAGGCGATCGTCTGGAACGGCGAAGCGCTCGGTGCCTCCTTCGAAGAGAAGGAGATCCCGGCCGATCTCGCTGGCAAGGCTGTCGAATACCGTCACAAGCTGCTCGAAGCCGCCGTCGAGATGGACGATGCGGCGATGGAAGCCTATCTCGACGGCACCGAGCCGGATGCCGAGACCCTGCGCCGGCTGGTTCGTACCGCCGTGCAGCGCCGCGCCTTCCACCCGGTGCTCTGCGGCTCGGCCTTCAAGAACAAGGGCGTGCAGCCCCTGCTCGACGCCGTCGTCGACTTCCTGCCGTCGCCGGTCGATCGTGGCGACATCAAGGGCATCGACTTCAAGACCGAGGAAGAGACCGTTCGTCACCCGACGGACGAAGATCCCTTCTCCATGCTCGCCTTCAAGATCATGGACGACCCCTTCGTCGGCACCATCACCTTCTGCCGCGTCTATTCCGGCAAGGTCGAGACCAGCCAGGGCGTCATCAACTCGACGCGCGACAAGAAAGAGCGCGTCGGCCGCATGCTGCTGATGCACGCGAACAACCGCGAAGACATCAAGGAGGCCTATGCCGGCGACATCGTCGCTTTGGCCGGCCTCAAGGATGTCCGTACCGGCGACACGCTGTGCGACCCGGTCAATGCGGTGATCCTGGAGCGCATGGAGTTCCCCGAGCCGGTCATCACGATCGCGATCGAGCCGAAGTCCAAGGCTGACCAGGAGAAGCTTGGCCTGGCGCTGTCGAAGCTCGCGAACGAGGATCCGTCCTTCCGCGTCTCGACCGACCAGGAGAGCGGCCAGACCATCCTCAAGGGGATGGGCGAGCTGCACCTCGACATCAAGGTCGACATCCTGAAGCGCACCTACAAGGTCGACGCCAATATCGGCGCGCCGCAGGTCGCCTATCGCGAGACGCTGACCAAGAAGGCCGAGATCGACTACACCCACAAGAAGCAGACCGGCGGTACGGGCCAGTTCGCCCGCGTCAAGCTGATCATCGAGCCGAACGAGACCGGCAAGGGCTTCGAGTTCGAGTCGAAGGTCGTCGGCGGCTCGGTGCCGAAGGAGTATATCCCCGGCGTCGAGAAGGGCCTCAACTCGGTCATCGGCTCCGGCGTGCTCGCCGGCTTCCCGGTGGTCGACGTCAAGGTCACGCTGATCGATGGCGCCTTCCACGAGGTCGACTCGTCGGCTCTCGCCTTCGAGATCGCCTCCCGCGCTGCTCTGCGCGAGGGCCTGCAGAAGGGCGGCTCGGTGCTGCTCGAGCCGATCATGAAGGTCGAGGTGGTGACGCCTGAAGACTACACCGGCTCGGTCATCGGCGACCTGAACTCGCGGCGCGGCCAGATCCAGGGCCAGGACATGCGCGGCAACGCTGTCGTGGTCAACGCGATGGTCCCGCTGGCGAACATGTTCGGCTATGTGAACCAGCTGCGTTCGTTCAGCCAGGGTCGCGCCAACTACACGATGCAGTTCGATCACTACGAGCAGGTGCCGTCCGCGGTCGCTGCCGAGGTTCAGGCCAAATACGCCTGATTGAACAACGCATTACACGGAACACTTGAGAAGATCTGACGGAGGCTGACATGGCCAAAGAGAAGTTTGCTCGGACGAAGCCGCACTGCAACATCGGCACGATTGGTCACGTCGACCATGGCAAGACGTCATTGACGGCTGCGATCACGAAGGTTCTGGCGGAGTCGGGTGGCGCGTCGTTCACGGCGTATGACCAGATCGACAAGGCGCCTGAGGAGAAGGCGCGCGGCATCACGATCTCGACGGCTCACGTCGAGTACGAGACGGCGGCCCGGCACTATGCGCACGTCGACTGCCCCGGGCACGCCGACTATGTGAAGAACATGATCACCGGCGCCGCGCAGATGGACGGCGCGATCCTGGTGGTGTCGGCCGCCGACGGCCCGATGCCGCAGACCCGCGAGCACATCCTGCTGGCACGCCAGGTCGGCGTTCCCGCGCTGGTGGTGTTCATGAACAAGGTCGATCTGGTCGACGACGCCGAGCTGCTCGAGCTGGTCGAGATGGAGATCCGCGAGCTCCTGTCGAAGTACGACTTCCCGGGCGACGACATCCCGATCACCAAGGGCTCGGCCAAGGCTGCGCTCGACGGCGTGACGCCGGCGATCGGCCATGACGCGGTGCTCGAGCTGATGAAGACGGTCGACGCCTACATCCCGCAGCCGGAGCGCCCGATCGACCAGCCCTTCCTGATGCCGGTCGAGGACGTGTTCTCGATCTCGGGCCGTGGCACGGTGGTGACCGGCCGCGTCGAGCGCGGCATCGTCAAGGTCGGCGAGGAAATCGAGATCGTCGGGCTGAAGGACACGGTGAAGACGACCGTCACGGGCGTCGAGATGTTCCGCAAGCTGCTCGACCAGGGCCAGGCCGGCGACAACATCGGCGCGCTGCTGCGCGGCACCAAGCGCGAGGACGTCGAGCGCGGCCAGGTGCTGTGCAAGCCGGGTTCGGTGAAGCCGCACACCAAGTTCAAGGCCGAGGCCTACATCCTGACCAAGGAGGAGGGCGGCCGCCACACCCCGTTCTTCACCAACTACCGCCCGCAGTTCTACTTCCGCACGACGGACGTGACCGGCGTGGTGCACCTGCCCGAGGGCACCGAGATGGTGATGCCTGGCGACAACATCGCCATGGAAGTGCACCTGATCGTGCCGATCGCGATGGAAGAGAAGCTGCGCTTCGCCATCCGCGAGGGCGGCCGCACCGTCGGTGCCGGCGTCGTCGCAACCATCATCGCGTAACGGCTGATCTGGGGGCGAGAGCCCTTCTGGGCTTTCGCCTTTTCACGTCACGGAGATAACACGACCATGAACGGTCAGAATATCCGGATCCGCCTCAAGGCGTTCGACCATCGCATCCTCGATGCGTCGACGCGCGAGATCGTCTCGACGGCGAAGCGCACCGGCGCCCAGGTCCGCGGCCCGATCCCGCTGCCGACGCTGATCGAGAAGTTCACCGTCAACCGCTCGCCGCACATCGACAAGAAGTCGCGCGAGCAGTTCGAGATGCGGACCCACAAGCGGGTTCTCGATATCGTCGATCCGACACCCCAGACGGTCGACGCCCTCATGAAGCTTGATCTCGCCGCCGGCGTCGACGTCGAAATCAAGCTCTGATCCATCATCGGGTCCTCTGTTTCCGGGTTTCCCGGATGGACATGACCCCAAGGGAAGGTATGCACCGATGCGTTCCGGTGTGATTGCACAGAAAGTCGGGATGACCCGCATCTTCACCGATGCCGGCGAGCATATCCCGGTCACCGTGCTGAAGCTCGATAACTGCCAGGTCGTCGCGCATCGCACGATCGAGAAGAACGGCTATGTCGCCGTGCAGCTCGGGTCGGGCTTGGCCAAGGTCAAGAACGTCTCGAAGGCGCAGCGCGGCCATTTCGCCGTGGCCAAGGTCGAGCCGAAGCAGAAGATCGTCGAGTTCCGCGTCAGCGATGACGCGCTGATCCCGGTCGGCGCCGAGCTCACCGCCGACCACTTCGTCGTCGGCCAGTTCGTCGACGTCTCCGGCACGACTACCGGCAAGGGCTTCGCCGGCGGCATGAAGCGCTGGAACTTCGGCGGTCTGCGCGCCACGCACGGCGTCTCGGTCTCGCATCGTTCGATCGGTTCGACCGGTGGCCGTCAGGACCCGGGCAAGACCTTCAAGAACAAGAAGATGCCGGGTCATCTCGGTGTCGAGCGCGTCACCACGCAGAACCTGCGCGTCGTCCAGACGGACGCCGAGCGCGGCCTGATCCTGGTCGAAGGCGCCGTCCCCGGCGTTGCCGGCGGCTGGATCCACGTCCGTGACGCGGTCAAGCGCTCGCTGCCGAAGGACGCCCCGCTGCCGGGCAAGTTCAAGGTCTCCGGCGAGGGCAAGGCCGACATTGTCGAGGCTCCTGCGGCGCAGGCTGAGGAGAACGTGTGATGAAACTCGATATCGTCACTCTTGACGGCGGCAAGGCCGGTTCGGTCGAGCTTTCGGATGCGATCTTCGGCCTCGAGCCGCGCGCCGACCTGCTCGCCCGCATGGTGCGCTACCAGCTCGCCAAGCGCCGCGCCGGCACGCACAAGACCAAGGGCCGTTCGGAAGTCGACCGCACCCGCAAGAAGATCTACAAGCAGAAGGGTACCGGCGGCGCTCGCCACGGTGCAGCTTCGGCTCCGCAGTTCCGCGGCGGTGGCAAGGCCTTCGGTCCGGTCGTGCGCGATCACGCCCATGACCTGCCCAAGAAGGTCAAGGCGCTCGCTTTGCGCCATGCGCTCTCGGCCAAGGCCAAGGACGCGGGCCTGATCATCATCGACGACGTCAAGCTCGCCGAGCCGAAGACCAAGGTGCTCCTGGGCCATTTCGGCAAGCTCGACCTGTCGAGCGCGCTGGTGATCGGCGGCGCCGAGATCGATGTGAACTTCGGCCTGGCGGCGCGTTCGATTCCGAACGTCGACGTGCTGCCGATCCAGGGCATCAACGTCTATGACATCCTGCGTCGCGACAAGCTCGTGCTGACGCGCTCGGCTGTCGATGCGCTGGAGGCGCGCTTCAAATGAGCCAGTCCAAGAATCTGGATCCGCGCCACTACGACGTCATTCGTGGCCCGGTGATCACCGAAAAGGCGACCATGCTCTCCGAGCACAACAAGGTCGTCTTCAAGGTAGCGAAGACCGCGACCAAGCCGCAGATCAAGGCGGCGATCGAGAAGCTCTTCGACGTCAAGGTCAAGAGCGTCAACACGATGGTCACCGAAGGCAAGATGAAGGTCTTCCGGGGCCGGCTCGGCCAGCGTTCGGACGTCAAGAAGGCGGTCGTGACCCTCGAAGAAGGTCACTCCATCGACGTGACCACTGGGCTCTGAGGGAAGGATCGTCATCATGGCTTTGAAGAGTTTCAAGCCGATCACGCCGAGCCTTCGCCAGCTCGTGATCGTCGACCGCAGCGAGCTCTACAAGGGCAAGCCGGTCAAGGCGCTGACCGAGGGCAAGTCGTCCTCGGGCGGCCGCAACAATCTCGGCCGTATCACCGTCCGCTTCCGCGGCGGTGGTCACAAGCGCACCCTGCGCCTGATCGATTTCAAGCGTCGCGGCAAGGCCGGCATCCCGGCTGCCGTGGAGCGGATCGAGTATGATCCGAACCGCTCGGCCTTCATCGCGCTGATCAAGTATCAGGACGGCGAGCTCGCCTACATCCTGGCGCCGCAGCGCCTGGCTGTCGGCGACAGCGTCATCGCCGGCGACAGCGTCGACGTGAAGCCCGGCAACGCCGCCCCGATGGGCACGCTGCCGATCGGCACGATCGTCCACAATGTCGAGCTCAAGATCGGCAAGGGTGGGGCGCTGGCACGTTCGGCGGGCAACTATGCCCAGATCGTCGGCCGCGACCAAGGTTACGTCATCGTTCGCCTGAACTCGGGCGAGCAGCGCCTGATCAGCGGCCTGTGCTATGCCACGGTGGGCGCGGTCTCGAACCCCGACCACATGAACCGGAATGACGGCAAGGCCGGGCGCTCGCGCTGGCTGGGTCGTCGTCCGCATAACCGTGGTGTCTCGATGAACCCGGTCGACCATCCGCACGGCGGCGGCGAAGGCCGCACCTCGGGCGGCCGTCATCCGGTCACGCCCTGGGGTCTGCCGACCAAGGGCAAGAAGACCCGCTCGAACAAGCGGACCGATACGTTCATCGTGTCGAGCCGTCACGCCCGCAAGAAGAAGAACTGAGGTCCGTCATGGCGCGTTCGCTTTGGAAAGGTCCGTTTGTCGACGGATACCTCCTGAAGAAGGCCGAGGTCGCCCGTTCGGCGAGCCGGTCTGAAGTCATCAAGATCTGGAGCCGTCGCTCCACGATCCTGCCGCAGTTCGTCGGTCTGACGTTCGGCGTCTACAACGGCCACAAGCATGTGCCGGTGAACGTCTCCGAGGAAATGGTGGGCCACAAGTTCGGCGAGTTCTCGCCGACGCGCACCTTCCCCGGCCACGCGGCCGACAAGAAGGCGAAGAGGAAGTAAGCCATGGGTAAGCCCTCCGCCCCCCGTGCGCTGCCCGAGAACGAGGCCAAGGCGGTCGCGCGCAACCTGCGCGTTTCCCCGCAGAAGCTGAACCTTCTCGCCCAGCTCATCCGCGGCAAGAAGGTCTCGACCGCGCTCGCCGACCTCGAGTTCTCGCGCAAGCGGATCTCGACCGATGTGCGCAAGTGCCTGCAGAGCGCGATCGCCAACGCCGAGAACAATCATGATCTCGACGTCGACGACCTCGTCGTGTCCCAGGCTTTCGTCGGCAAGGCGCTCGTCATGAAGCGCTTCCATGCCCGCGCTCGCGGCCGTGGCGCCCGCATCATGAAGCCCTTCGCCAACATCACGATCGTGGTGCGCGAAGTTCAGGCTGCGAAGGCCTGAGGAGAGAACGATGGGTCAGAAAATCAATCCGATCGGCCTTCGTCTCGGCATCAACCGGACCTGGGATTCGCGCTGGTTCGCCCAGAAGGGTGAGTACGGCAAGCTGCTGCATGAGGACATGGCGATCCGCGCCGCCCTGATGAAGCTGCTGAAGCAGGCCGCCGTCTCGAAGATCATCATCGAGCGTCCGCACAAGAAGTGCCGCGTCACCATCCACTCGGCTCGTCCGGGCGTGGTGATCGGCAAGAAGGGTGCGGACATCGAGAAGCTGCGCAAGACCGTGTCGAAGCTGACGTCTGCCGACGTCACCATCAACATCGTCGAGGTGCGCAAGCCGGAGATCGACGCGACCCTGGTCGCCGACTCGATCGCCCAGCAGCTCGAGCGCCGCGTCGCCTTCCGTCGCGCCATGAAGCGCGCCGTGCAGTCGGCGATGCGTCTGGGCGCCGAGGGCATCCGCATCAACTGCTCGGGCCGTCTGGGTGGCGCTGAAATCGCGCGCCTGGAATGGTATCGCGAGGGCCGCGTGCCGCTGCATACGCTGCGCGCCGACGTCGACTACGGCGTCGCCACTGCCTTCACGACCTATGGCACGTGCGGGATCAAGGTCTGGATCTTCAAGGGCGAGATCCTCGAACACGACCCGATGGCCCAGGACAAGCGCCTCTCGGACGAGGGCGGCCGCTCGGGTGGTGAGCGTCGCGACCGTCGTGAGCAGGCTGCGTAAGGCTGATCGAGAAGAGCCATGCTGCAACCAAAGCGCACTAAGTTCCGTAAGCAGTTCAAGGGACGCATTTCCGGCGTCGCCAAGGGCGGTACGGATCTCAACTTCGGCCAGTTCGGCCTGAAGGCCCAGGAGCCGGAGCGCGTCACGGCCCGCCAGATCGAGGCGGCCCGTCGTGCCATCACCCGCGCCATGAAGCGCGCGGGCCGGGTCTGGATCCGGATCTTCCCGGACGTGCCGGTTTCCAAGAAGCCGACCGAAGTCCGCATGGGTAAGGGCAAGGGATCGCCCGAGTTCTGGGCGGCCAAGGTCAAGCCGGGCCGGATCATGTTCGAGCTCGACGGCGTGCCGGAGGATATCGCCCGCGAGGCGCTCCGTCTCGGCGCCGCCAAGCTGCCGATCAAGACCCGTTTCATCCAACGCATCGCCGAGTAAGGAGGGCGACATGAAAGCTACGCAACGCCTGTCCGACATCAAGGTGATGAGCACGGACCAGCTCCAGGACGAGCTTCTCAAGCTCAAGAAGGAGCAGTTCAACCTGCGTTTCCAGCGCGCGACCGGCCAGCTCGAGAATACCGCTCGGGTCACCGAAGTGCGCAAGGACATCGCCCGCATCAAGACACTGCAGCGGTCCAAGACCGCGGCAGTGAGCGCCTGAGGAGTAGGACAATGCCGAAGCGCGTGCTGCAGGGCGTCGTCGTCAGCGACAAGCAGAACAAAACTGTTGTGGTTAAGGTCGAGCGGCGTTATACGCACCCGCTCCTCAAGAAGACGGTGCGCCGTTCGAAGAACTATCACGCCCATGACGAGGCGGGGTCGTTCAAGGTCGGTGACTCGGTTTGGATCGAGGAGTCGAAGCCCATTTCCAAGCTGAAAAGCTGGGTTGTGCTCGACAACGCTCCCAAGGCGTAAGTCAAATCATTGAGGCCAGGGGGCAAAGCGACCCCCGTCAGTCGTAGTCCGGGCTCAGGCACTTACGCCTTTGTCCGGAAACCGCGCTGATACACAGATGGAAGGATCAAGGCCATGATCCAGGTGCAGACCAATCTCGAGGTCGCCGACAATTCCGGCGCCCGCCGCGTGATGTGCATCAAGGTTCTCGGCGGCTCGAAGCGGCGCTATGCCCGCATCGGCGACATCATTGTGGTTTCCATCAAGGAAGCCATCCCGCGCGGCCGCGTGAAGAAGGGCGACGTCATGAAGGCGATCGTCGTGCGCACCGCCAAGGACATCAAGCGCCCCGACGGTTCGGTGATCCGTTTCGACCGCAATGCGGCCGTGCTGATCAACAACCAGAAGGAGCCTGTGGGCACCCGTATCTTCGGACCGGTTCCGCGCGAGCTGCGCGCCAAGAACCACATGAAGATCATTTCGCTCGCTCCCGAGGTGTTGTGATGGCTGCGAAAATCAAAAAGGGCGACAAGGTCGTCGTGCTCGCCGGCCGCGACAAGGGCAAGAACGGCGAAGTGCTTCAGGTCCTGCCGAAGGACGCCCGCGCCGTCGTGCGCGGCGTGAACCTGGTCAAGAAGCACACCAAGGCTACTGCCCAGTCCGAGGGCGGCATCATCAGCAAGGAGGCCACGATCGACCTGTCGAACCTGGCCGTCGCCGATCCGAAGGACGGCAAGCCGACCCGCGTCGGCTTCAAGGTGCTCGATGACGGCCGCAAGGTCCGTTTCGCCAAGCGTTCGGGGGATCTGATCGATGGCTGAGAATCAGCAGGCGGCTCTCTCGCCGCGCATGAAGAAGCATTACGAGGACGTCGTCCGTCCCGCGATGATCGCCGAGTTCGGCTACAAGAACGTCATGGAAGTGCCGACCCTCGAGAAGGTCGTCATCAACATGGGCGTCGGTGAAGCGACGGCCGACCGCAAGAAGGTCGACAACGCCGCCGGCGACCTCGCCATGATCGCCGGTCAGAAGCCGGTCATCACCAAGTCCCGTCTCGCCATCGCCGGCTTCAAGCTGCGCGAGAACATGGCGGTCGGCTGCAAGGTCACGCTGCGCAAGACCAAGATGTTCGAGTTCGTCGATCGGCTCGTCACCATCGCCTTGCCGCGCGTGCGCGACTTCCGTGGTCTCAACCCGAAGTCGTTCGACGGGCGCGGCAATTTCGCGCTCGGGATCAAGGAGCACATCGTGTTCCCCGAGATCAACTACGACAAGGTCGACCAGGTCTGGGGTATGGACGTGATCGTCTGCACGACTGCCAAGTCGGATGACGAGGCGCGTGCCCTGCTCAAGCACTTCAACTTCCCGTTCCGGCAGTGAGCCTTCGGGCTCATACGCGGAAACCAGGAGATATCGATGGCTAAGAAAAGCTCCGTCGAGAACAACAACCGCCGCAAGGCGCTCGTGAAGAAATTCGCGGGCCGTCGTGCGCGTCTTCTCGCGATCGCTAATGACGAGAACCAGTCGATGGACGAGCGTTTCCTCGCTCGCCTGAAGCTGGCCGAACTGCCGCGCAATTCTGCCGGCATCCGCGTGCGCAACCGTTGCGAAGTCACCGGCCGCCCGCGCGCTTTTTATCGCAAGTTGAAGATGTCGCGCGTTGCTCTGCGCGAGCTCGGCAACAAGGGGCTGGTTCCCGGCCTCGTCAAGTCGAGCTGGTGAGGAGGTAGCATCATGGCGATCATCGATCCGCTTGGCGATATGCTGACCCGCATCCGCAATGCGCAGATGCGGCGCAAGTCGCGCGTTTCCACCCCGGGCTCGAAGCTGCGCGCCCGCGTTCTGGATGTGCTGCAGTCGGAAGGCTACATCCGTGGCTATTCGACCACCGAGTTCGGCAACGGCCGCACCGAGTTCGACATCGAGCTGAAGTACCACGAGGGACAGCCGGTCATCCGGTCGATCTCGCGTGTGTCGAAGCCCGGCCGTCGGGTCTATTCCTCGGTCGAGACCATGCCGCGCGTGGCCGACGGCCTCGGCGTCACCATCGTCTCCACGCCCAAGGGCGTGATGTCCGATCATCTTGCCCGCGAGCAGAACGTGGGTGGCGAAGTGCTCTGCAAGGTCTTCTAGACCTTCAGGCCGCTGCTCAGGAGAGATCCAATGTCTCGTATCGGTAAGAAGCCTGTTTCGGTTCCGGCTGGCGTCACCGCCAATGTCTCGGGCCAGCTGGTCAAGATCAAGGGCTCGAAGGGCGAACTGTCCTTCGAAGTTCCCGATGAGGTCTCGGTCGCACTGGAGAACGGCGCCATCGCCGTCCAGCCGCGCTCGCAGACCAAGCGCGCCCGCGCGCTGTGGGGCACCTCGCGTGCCCGCATCAACAACCTGGTCGTCGGTACGACGGCCGGCTTCGAGAAGAAGCTCGAGATCAATGGCGTCGGCTACAAGGCCGCCGTCAACGGCAAGATCCTGAAGCTCTCGCTCGGCTACAGCCACGACATCGACTATCCGATCCCGGCCGGGGTTGCGATCGTCACGCCGAAGCCGACCGAGATCGTGATCTCCGGCATCGACAAGCAGGTCGTCGGCCAGACCGCCGCCGAGATCCGCGACTATCGCGGTCCCGAGCCCTACAAGGGCAAGGGCGTCAAGTACGCCGGCGAGTTCATCTTCCGCAAGGAAGGCAAGAAGAAGTAAGGACGCCAGCCATGAGCAAGCAGACAGTTGCGACTGCGCGCCGCAAGGCCCGCGTCCGCCGCGCGATCAAGGCAGTGGCCAATGGCCGCGCCCGCCTGTCGGTGCACCGCACCGGCAAGCAGATCTACGCGCAGGTTATCGACGATGCGAAGGGGCTGACGCTCGCTTCGGCCTCGTCGCTCGACAAGGACATCCGCGCCGACTTCAAGTCGGGCGCGAATGTCGAGGCCGCGGCTGCGATCGGCAAGATCATTGCCGAGCGCGCCATCAAGGCCGGCGTCAAGGAGGTCGTGTTCGACCGTGGCGCCTACATGTACCATGGCCGCGTCAAGGCGCTGGCGGAAGCTGCTCGCGAAGGCGGGCTGAGCTTCTGATCGGTTGAAGACCGCGGGATGCGGGAGGCCTTACGGGCTTCCCGCATGTCGCATTTGGAAAGTCGCTCCATTCCGGAGCGCTCGAGCGAGCGGCGGGCCACGATCGGCACCGTCCGCGCAAGTAAGAGGAAGACATGGCGAGAGAATCTCGTGACCGTCAGGTTCGCGAAGAGCGCGATTCTGAATTCGTGGACCGGCTGGTCCACATCAACCGCGTCGCAAAAGTCGTGAAGGGCGGCCGTCGCTTCGGCTTCGCTGCCCTCGTCGTCGTCGGCGACCAGAAGGGCCGCGTCGGCTTCGGCCATGGCAAGGCCCGCGAAGTGCCCGAGGCGATCCGCAAGGCGACCGAAGCCGCCAAGCGTGGCCTCGTCCGCGTCCCGCTGCGCGACGGCCGCACGCTGCATCATGACGTCCAGGGCCGTCACGGCGCCGGCAAGGTCATCCTGCGCGCTGCGCCGGCCGGTACCGGCATCATCGCCGGCGGCCCGATGCGCGCCGTCTTCGAGGCGGTCGGCATGCAGGACGTCGTGTCCAAGTCGCTCGGCTCCTCGAACCCCTACAACCTCGTGCGCGCCACCTTCGACGCGCTGAAGAACGAGGATTCGCCGCGCAGCGTCGCCGCGCGTCGCTCGCTCAAGGTTTCGGCCCTGCAGACGCGTCGTCGCGATGCCGGCACCGATGCCGCGGCCGAAGCGTGAGGGTGGCATCATGGCAAAGGCTAAGAGCACCACCGTCGTCGTCGAGCAGATCGGCAGCCCGATCCGCCGCGAGGCTTCGCAGCGCCAGACCCTGATCGGTCTCGGCCTCAACAAACTCCGCCGGCAGTCGACCCTTGTCGATACGCCGGCCGTACGGGGCATGATCGACAAGGTCAGGCACCTCGTGCGCGTCGTAGACGGCAAGTGAGGGGATCGTCTGATGAAACTCACAGAGATCCGTGACAACGAAGGCGCGACCAAGTCGCGCATGCGTGTCGGCCGGGGCATCGGCTCCGGCAAGGGCAAGACCGGCGGGCGCGGCGTCAAGGGCCAGAAGGCTCGTGCCGGCGTGGCGGTCAAGGGCTTCGAAGGCGGCCAGATGCCGCTTTATCGGCGCCTGCCGAAGCGCGGCTTCCACAACCTGTTCTCCAAGGATCTGAACGAGGTCAACCTCGGGCGCATCCAGCAGGCGGTCGAGGCCGGCAAGCTCGACGCCAAGGGCGCGGTGACGATCGAGGCGCTCGTCGCCGCCGGCGTCATCACCCGGCAGGCCAAGGACGGCGTCAAGATCCTCGGCGTCGGCGAGCTCAAGGCCAAGCTGGCTTTCGAGGTTGCCGGTGCGTCGAAGTCGGCCGTCGAGGCGATCGAGAAGGCTGGCGGCACGGTCAAGATCCTGGCGGTTGCCGCTTCACAGGCGTGATTTCCGCGCTTACATGACTAACGCGAGCGGCGGCCGGGCCCGAAGCCTTGGCCGCCGTTCGACTGTCTAGACCAGAATTCACCCAAGGACCGGACGCATGGCATCGGCGGCTGAACAGCTTGCGGCAAACCTGAACTTCGGCGCGCTGGCCAAGGCCGACGAGCTGAAGAAGCGGATCTGGTTCACGCTGGGGGCGCTGATCGTCTACCGGCTCGGCACCTATATCCCGCTGCCCGGCATGAACCCGGAGGCGGTCGCCGATCTGTTCAAGCAGAGCCAGACCGGCGTGCTCGGCCTGTTCAACATGTTCTCGGGCGGCGCGGTCGGCCGGCTTGCGATCTTCGCGCTGGCGATCATGCCGTATATCTCGGCCTCGATCATCATCCAGCTGCTTTCCAGCGTCGTGCCGACCTTCGAGGCGCTGAAGAAGGAAGGCGAGGCGGGTCGCAAGATCCTCAACCAGTACACACGCTATCTCACACTGGTGCTGGCCTTGTTCCAGGCCTGGGGCATCGGCGTCGGCCTGCAGGGCTCGGGCAATCTCGTGCTGGAACCGGGGTCGTTCTTCCTGGTCTCGACCACGATCACCCTGGTCGGCGGCACCATGTTCCTGCTCTGGCTCGGCGAGCAGATCACCAGCCGCGGCATCGGCAACGGCACGTCGATGATCATCTTCGCCGGCATCATCGCCGAGTTCCCGGCGCAGCTGGCTCAGACGCTCGAGCTCGGCCGTCAGGGCGCGGTTTCGACCGGCCTCCTGCTGCTGGTGCTGGTCATGGCGGTCTGCGTCATCGCCTTCGTGGTCTTCGTCGAGCGCGCCCAGCGGCGCCTGCTGATCAACTATCCCAAGCGCCAGGTCGGCAACCGGATGTACGAGGGCCAGACCTCGTTCCTGCCGCTGAAGCTCAACACCGCCGGCGTGATCCCGCCGATCTTCGCCTCCTCGCTGCTGCTGCTGCCGACGACGATCGCGAGCTTCAGCCAGGCCTCGGGCGGCACCGGCATCCTGTCGACGATGGCGACATACCTGGCGCATGGCCGACCGCTGTTCATGTTCCTCTATGCGGCGCTGATCATCTTCTTCTGCTTCTTCTACACCGCGATCGTGTTCAATCCGGTCGAGACGGCGGACAACCTCAAGAAGCATGGCGGCTTCATGCCGGGCATCCGCCCGGGCGAGCGCACCGCCGAACATATCGACCGCGTACTGACCCGCATCACCGTGCTCGGCGCCGCCTATTTGACTATCGTCTGCTTGATCCCCGAGTTCATGATCACCTATGCCCAGATTCCGATCATCCTGCTCGGCGGCACCTCGCTGCTGATCGTGGTGACGACGACGATGGACACCGTGGCTCAAGTCCACGGCCATCTCCTGGCCCATCAGTATGAGGGCCTGGTCAAGAAGGCGAAGTTGAGGGGGGCAAGGCGCTGATGAGGCTGATTTTCCTGGGGCCGCCAGGGGCGGGGAAGGGCACTCAGGCGACACGGATCGTCGCGAAACATGGCATTCCGCAACTCTCGACCGGCGACATGCTGCGCGCGGCGGTAGCCGCCGGCACCCCGGTCGGCCTCAAGGCGAAGGCGGTGATGGATGCCGGCGGACTGGTCTCGGACGAGATCGTCATCGGCATCGTCGCCGACCGCATCGAAGAAGCCGATGCGAAGAAGGGCTTCATCCTCGACGGCTTCCCGCGCACCCTGGCGCAGGCCGAGGCGCTCGATGCGATGCTCGCCGAGAAGGGGCTGAAGCTCGACAAGGTGCTGGAGCTCAAGGTCGACCAGAGCAAGCTCGTCGACCGGATCGTGCGCCGGGCCGAGGAGGCCAAGGCCGCCGGCCAGCCGGTGCGCAAGGACGATGACCCGGAGATCTTCAAGACCCGGCTCGAGGCCTATAATCGCGACACCGCGATCGTCGCGCCTTATTACGACAAGCGCGGCCAGCTCACGCTGATCGACGGCATGCAGCCGATCGATCATGTCACCGGGGCGATCGAGCAGGCGCTGGCGGGCTGAGGCCCTTGTGCCGATTTGAGTTCAGACGCCGCGCGGTTCTCGCCGCGCGGCTTTTTTCTTGCGGTGGAGCAGGTTCATGGCCGGTGGCGACGACGACTACGTCTATGACGAGGCGACCGGTGAATGGCGCCCGGCGGCGGAGATGGCCGTTGCTGCCGCAGCGGCGCTCAACCTCGAGGTTCGCGATGCCACCGGCAATGTCCTGGCCGACGGCGACTCGGTGGCGCTGATCAAGGACCTCAAGGTCAAGGGCGCCAACCAGACCCTGAAGCAGGGCACGGTGATCCGGTCGATCCGGCTGACGGACAACCCCGAGGAGATCGACTGCCGCTTCGAGGGTATCAAGGGCCTGGTGCTGCGCACCGAGTTCGTGCGCAAGCGCTAAGAGGCGATGCGGGAGCCGAGATCGGAACCCTCAGCCCAGCCAGTTCTCGATCGTGAGCCCGTCGATGCGCGCGAACTCGTTTGCGTTTGCCGTGACCATGGCGCAGCCAAGCGCCAGAGCCTGCGCAGCGATGAGCATGTCGTTGCCGCCGATGGGCTGGCCCTTGGCTTCGAGGGCCGCACGCAGATCAGCGTAAGCGCGCGAGGCTGCTTCGTCGAAAGGAATGGTCTCGATCTCGAAGAGCAGGGCCTCGACGGTCGCTGACAGGCGCGCCGAGCCGGCCTTTCGGCAGCCATAACGCAATTCGGCCGCGACGATCACGCTCGTCAGAACCTGGCGGTCGCCGACCTTGGAGATGCGTTGCGCGACACGGCCCTGCGGCTGCCGAACCAGATCGGAGATGATGTTGGTGTCGAGCAGGTAGCGCGTCAAAGGCCATGCTCCGGCAGCGGCGGGGGATCTGCGATCTCCGGGAAAGCCTCGTCGAGCGGCTCCAAGCCGGCGAGCAGGGCTGAGAGCCCCCGCTTCGCGAGCGGCTCGATGACGAGACGGTCGCCGTCGCGACGCATAAGCGCCTCGTCGCCGGGAAGCTCGAACTCGACAGGAATGCGAACCGCCTGGTTGCGGCCGTTGCGGAACAGCCTGACATGCCGGATCTCATTCATGGGCGCGCTCCGAGTTGGCATATGCCTGAGCATATGCTTTCGCGATACCTACCACAAGACTCACGTTGAGGCCTCGGCGCAGCCCGCACTCGTGCGCATTTAGGCCTGCGCAGGCGCGATTTCCTGCGCCGTTGCTGCAATTGACACATCCCCTTCCGGACACTGAACTCGGGGCAGGCCGATAACGGCCAAGACACGGCGGCGGCAGCCGAAGGCCGGTGGCATGCGCCATCGCCGGCCAGCCGACCGGCCGGAGATCGGGAGGACAGCATGAAACGGGTTGCTTGCCTTGTGGCGGCTGCGCTGCTCGCGACCGCGTCGACTGCGCGGGCGCAGGATGCGGTCAAGATCGGCATCCTCAACGACCAGTCGGGCAACTATGCCGAGTTCGGTGGCCTCGGCTCGGTCGAGGCGACGAAGCTGGCGATCGAGGATTTCGGTGGCTCGGTGCTGGGCAAGCCGATCGAGATCGTCGCCGCCGACCATCAGAACAAGCCGGATGTCGCGGCTGGCCTGGCCCGGCGCTGGTACGATGTCGACGGCGTCACCGCCATAGCCGACCTGACCAATTCGGCGGTCGCGCTCGCGGTCGCCGGGATCGCGAAGGAGAAGCAGAAGGTTGCGCTCTATAACGGGCCGGCGACGACGCGCCTCTTCAACGAGGACTGCATGGCCACCGGCTTCATGTGGACCTTCGACACGGCGACCTCGGCCAAGGGCACGGCGCTGTCGATCCTGCGCGAGGGCGGCGACAGCTGGTACATCATCGCCGCCGACTACGCCTTCGGCCACCAGCTCACCGCCGATATCGAGAAGATCGTCGCGGCCAATGGCGGCAAGACGCTCGGCACCGTACGCGCGCCGCTGTCGACGCCGGACTTCTCGTCCTTCCTGCTGCAGGCGCAGGCGTCCAAGGCCAAGATCGTCGCTTTCGCCAATGCCGGTACCGACACGATCAATTCGATCAAGCAGGCCGGCGAGTTCGGCCTCGTCGACAGCGGCCAGAAGCTCGCGGCGATGGTCGTGGTGCTGAGCGATGTGCACGGGCTCGGGCTGGACAAGGCCAAGGGGCTGATCACCACCACGGCCTATTATCACGACGCCGACAAGCCGAGTCGCGCCTGGGCCGACCGCTATATGGCGCGGACCAAGAAGATGCCCGGCATGATCCAGGCCAGCGTCTATTCCTCCGTGCTGCACTATCTCAAGGCGGTGAAGGCGGCCGGCACGGCAGCAGGACCGGCTGTCGCGGCCAAGATGAAGGAGCTGCCGGTCGACGACTTCTTTGCGCCGGGCGCGAAGGTCCGCGAGGACGGCCGGCTGATGAACGATATGCTGCTGGTCGAGGCCAAGGCGCCGTCGGAGTCGAAGGCGCCGTGGGATTATTTCAAGGTCGTCCGCAAGATCCCGGCGGCGGAGATCATCGCGCCGCTGTCGGAGAGCAAGTGCCCGCTGGTCAAGAAGTGACATAAGCTCGGTTGGGCGCGTCTGGGTTGACAGGACGCGCCCGACCGACTAACAGCCGGCCATCCGGTTTCAGATGAGCGATGCCGATGCCTTCGCAAGAAGGGTCGACGTCGCGTTCTCGCGTGGACTGGGTTCAAATGCTCCGCAAGGGCCGGCCTCCACCGGACGCGGAGTTCTTGTCATTGTCGTGGCGCCTCGCGTCGCGGCCACAATGGAGAGGTGAAGAACATGGCTCGTATCGCGGGCGTCAACATTCCGACCGGCAAGCGCGTCGTCATCGGTCTGCAGTACATTCACGGCATCGGTTCGGCCAAGGCGCAAGAGATCTGCACCAAGGTCGGCATCGCCGCCGAGCGCCGGGTCAACCAGCTGACCGACGCCGAGGTTCTCCAGATCCGCGAGACGATCGACCGCGACTATCTCGTCGAGGGCGATCTGCGCCGCGAAGTCTCGATGAACATCAAGCGCCTGATGGACCTTGGCTGCTATCGCGGCCTGCGCCATCGCCGCTCGCTGCCGGTGCGCGGCCAGCGTACCCACACCAACGCCCGCACCCGCAAGGGCAAGGCGAAGCCGATCGCCGGCAAGAAGAAGTGAGTTTCGGCGGGCCGGACAACCGGCCCGCTGTATTTTACGTCGCCTGACCTGCTCGCGGGCAGGCGATATCCCCAGCGCCTGGCATCACGGGCGCGCCTGAAGGATGGAAGAAAGAGACTATGGCCAAGGAAGCCCAACGCGTCCGCCGCCGCGAACGCAAGAACATCGTGTCCGGCGTCGCGCATGTGAACGCCTCGTTCAACAACACCATGATCACCATCACCGACGCGCAGGGCAACACGATCTCGTGGTCGTCCGCCGGCACGATGGGCTTCAAGGGTTCGCGCAAGTCGACCCCCTATGCCGCTCAGGTCGCCGCCGAGGACGCCGCCCGCAAGGCTGCCGAGCATGGCATGCGTACCCTCGAGGTCGAGGTCACCGGTCCGGGTTCGGGTCGCGAATCGGCGCTGCGCGCGCTGCAGGCCGCCGGCTTCACCGTCACCTCGATCCGCGACGTGACGCCGATCCCGCACAATGGCTGCCGGCCGCGCAAGCGTCGCCGCGTCTAAAGCCTCAAGCCGGATCGAAGCGGCGTCCGCAGGGGCGGACGCCGGTACGGGGCGGCCCGCCGCCGCCATTATTGAATCACCAGGAGTGCGGTCGTGATCAGCAAGAATTGGCAGGATCTGTCCAAGCCTAACAAGCTCGAAGTCAAGGTCGGCGACGACCCGAAGCGTCAGGCCACCGTGATTGCGCGTCCGCTCGAGCGTGGCTTCGGCATGACGCTCGGCAACGCGCTGCGCCGCGTGCTGCTCTCCTCGCTCCAGGGCGCGGCCGTCACCGCCGTCCAGATCGACGGCGTGCTGCATGAGTTCTCCTCGATCCCGGGCGTCCGCGAGGACGTCACCGACATCGTCCTGAACATCAAGGCGATCGCCATCAAGATGCAGGGCGAGGGTCCCAAGCGCATGACCCTGCGCAAGACCGGCCCGGGCACTGTCACTGCCGGCGACATCAACACCATCGGCGACGTCTCGATCCTCAACCCCGAGCTCGTGCTCTGCACGCTCGACGAGGGCTCCGAGATCCGCATGGAGTTCACGGTCAATACCGGCAAGGGCTACGTCCCGTCCGAGCAGAACCGTCCCGAGGACGCGCCGATCGGCCTGATCCCGGTCGACAGCCTCTACTCGCCGGTCAAGAAGGTCTCCTATCGCGTCGAGAACACCCGTGAGGGCCAGAACCTCGACCGCGACATGCTGACCATGCAGATCGAGACCAACGGCTCGGTCACCCCCGAGGACGCGCTGGCGCTCGCCGCCCGCATCCTGCAGGACCAGCTCGCCGTCTTCATCACCTTCGAAGAGCCGCGCAAGGAAGAGGCTGTCTCGACCGCGCCGCAGCTGCCGTTCAACCCGGCTCTGCTCAAGAAGGTCGACGAGCTCGAGCTCTCCGTTCGTTCGGCGAACTGCCTGAAGAACGACAACATCGTCTATATCGGCGACCTGATCCAGAAGTCGGAGGGCGAGATGCTGCGCACCCCGAACTTCGGCCGCAAGTCGCTGAACGAGATCAAGGAAGTGCTCGCCACCATGGGCCTCCATCTCGGCATGGACGTGCAGGGCTGGCCGCCGGAGAACATCGAAGAGCTGGCGAAGCGCTTCGAAGAGCACTACTGAGACCCCGGCGCGGGACCGCTTCCCGCGCCATCCCCGCACGGCGTGAAACACGCCGGAGCATAAAGGACGGCCGTACCGTGGCACGGCGGCCGTAAGCAACGAAGGAGCCAAACATGCGTCACGGATTTCGCGGTCGCCGTTTCAACCGCACGGCCGAGCACCGCCAGGCGATGTTCGCCAACATGGCCCAGGCCCTGATCAAGCACGAGCAGATCACCACCACGCTGCCGAAGGCCAAGGACCTGCGTCCGGTCGTCGAGAAGCTGATCACGCTCGGCAAGCGCGGCGACCTGCACGCCCGCCGCCAGGCGATCGCCCAGATCAAGGACGTCGCCATCGTCGGCAAGCTCTTCGCCGTGCTCGGCCCGCGCTACAAGGAGCGCAATGGCGGCTATCTGCGCATCATGAAGGCGGGCTTCCGCTTCGGCGACAACGCCCCGCTCGCCGTGATCGAGTTCGTCGATCGCGATGTCGACGCCAAGGGCAAGGATTCCGGCCCGGTGTTCACCGCGGATGACGAGCAGGCAGCCTGAGCCTCAGCGGCATCGAGCATTTCAAGAGGGCGGTCTTCGGGCCGCCCTTTTTCTTGCCTCGCGCACGCCGAGGAAGGGGCGATTGCTGCGGGAGATTGTTGTGCCCGCTCGCGCTTTTCGCTGCGTCAGGCCGATGCTAGCGTGATCCCGAACCGGGCAGGGCGGTACAACGCCATTGGGAAACAAGCTCGGCACAAAGGGAGATATCCGCATGAAGCGCGCTGCTCTGGCTGTTCTCGCCGCCATCGCCGTCCAGCCGGCGCAGGCCCAGGACAAGTATCCGTCGAAGCCGATCAACATGCTGGTGCCGTTCGCAGCCGGCGGCTCCTCGGACGTGATCGCGCGTCTTGTCGGCGACGAGATGAGCCGCATTCTCGGCCAGCGTATCGTGATGGAGAACATGGGCGGGGCGGGCGGCGCGACCGCATTGACACGTGCAGCCCGAGCCGAGCCTGACGGCTATACCATCGTGATCGGCAACAGCGGCACCAATGCCGCTTCCTACACCATCTACAACGACCTCAAATACACGCCGGCTGATTTCGTGCCGATCGGCCTCGTCGCCAAGACCTCGCCGATGATCGCGCTGAAGCTCGACTTCCCGGCCAAGGACCTCAAGGAGTTCCTCGCCTACGCCAAGGCGAACCCGGGCAAGATCAGCCTCGGCCATGCCGGCGTCGGCTCGTCGAATTATCTGATCTGCCGCAATTTCCTCAAGGCATCCGGGCTCGACGTGGCGCTGGTGAGCTATCGCGGCGCCGGTCCTGCGCTGAACGATCTGATGGGCGGGCAGATCGACGGCGTCTGCGATGCCGCGACCTCGCTCTCCGGTGCCGTCCAGGGCAACAAGGTCAAGGCGCTGGTGGTGGCGACTCCGCAGCGCCTGCCGAGCCTGCCGGAGGTGCCGACCTCGGCCGAGGCCGGGCTGCCGGCCTTCCAGGCGCAGGGCTGGAACGCGATCTTCGCGCCCAAGGGCACGCCGCAGCCGGTGATCGACACACTGAACCAGGCGCTGCGGACCGCGCTCGCCAGCGAGAGGCTGCATGGGCGTTTCAAGGAGCTTTCGTCCGTGCTGCCCGAGAAGGACGAGATGTCGCCGGAGTTCGTCGCCAAGATGCTTCCGGTCGAGATCGAGAAGTACAAGGTGCTGCTGAGCGACGCCAAGTAAGGCTCAGGTGCGAGCGCTGGCGAGCTCGCCGGCAAGATCGAGCAGCACGTCGAGCGGCTGCTCGAAGATTTCGGCGTCCGATGCGACGCCATAGAGGCCGAAGATGAATTCGGTCGTCTGATTGTGCTCGGCGAAGGCCATTGCCCAGCCGGTGAACTGCCGGTGAGCGACGGCGTCCTGCGCCAGCAGGCGCAGCTCGGCATGGCGCGGATCGACCATGATCCGGCCATAGGTTTCCGCGATAGAGCCGGCCTCGCCTTCGAGGATCTGGGCAAATCCGCCCGGCGTCGCCATCAGGAAGCCCGTGACATGTCTTTCGGCATTGAGCCGCCGCGCCGTTTCGAGAATGCGCGCGAGCTCGACGCGTCGATCCGCCTCGACGAGTCGGCTACGGCTGGCATAAACAAGGCGCACAAGGCTCACGTCGACGGTCCTTTCGGGGGGCAGGGCGGGAGGTTCGCGGCCCGGAACGGAATCGCGCAGCGCGTGTTTCCGGGACTATCCGGGATGCTGCCGCGGAGGGATGGTTCAGGGATTGAACGTCCAAGGCAGCTGGTTTGTTTCAAGAAGGAGATCGGCATGCGCCGTTCCATCATGCCGAGTCGCAGTCGGTTTGCCGCTCTGACCCTTAGCCTTGTGCTGTCCATGGGGGCGTCGACGCTGGCGCTGGCCCAGGCCCGGCAAGTGCCCGAGGCGCGCCAGCAGATCACGCTGTCCTTCGCGCCAGTGGTGCAGAAGACGGCCCCTTCGGTCGTCAACGTCTATGGCGCGCGCGTCGAGCGGCGGCCGCAGAATCCGTTCATGGACGATCCGTTCTTCCGCCGTTTCTTCGGCGATGGTGGTTTCGGCCTGCCGCGCGAGCAGGTGCAGCGCTCGCTCGGCTCAGGCGTGATCGTCGATGCCGGTGGGCTGGTGGTCACCAACAACCACGTCATCGAGGGCATGACCGAGGTCAAGGTCGCGCTCGCCGACAAGCGTGAGTTCGAAGCGACGATCCTGCTGCGCGATCCGCGCACGGATCTCGCCGTGCTCAAGCTCAAGGGCGCCAAGGATCTGGCTGCGATCGAAGTCGGCGATTCCGATACGCTGCAGATCGGCGACCTCGTGCTGGCGATCGGCAACCCGTTCGGCGTCGGCCAGACGGTGACGCAGGGCATCATCTCCGCCCTGGCCCGTACCCAGGTCGGCGTCGGCGACGCCCAGTCCTTCGTCCAGACCGATGCTGCGATCAATCCCGGCAATTCCGGTGGTGCGCTGGTCGACATGCAGGGCCGGCTGACCGGCATCAACACCGCCATCTTCTCGAAGTCGGGGGGCAGCGTAGGCATCGGCTTTGCGATTCCCTCGGCCATGGTCCGCGTCGTCGTCGAGAGCGCGAAGACCGGAGCGACGTCCGTACGCCGGGCCTGGTTCGGGGCGCGGCTGCAGGCGCTGACCCAGGACGTCGCCGATGGGCTGGGACTCGACCGCCCGGCCGGGTCGGTCGTCGCCAGCGTGGTTGATTCCGGGCCGGCAGCCGAAGGCGGCCTCAAGCGCTCGGATGTGATCCTTGCCGTCGACGGAGTCGGGGTCGATGATCCCGAGAGCTTCGGCTACCGCTTCGCGACCCGGCCGATCGGCGGCACGACGCAGCTCACCGTGTTGCGGAGTGGCAAGCGCATCACCGTCCCGATCAAGCTGACGCCCGCGCCGGAGACGCGCCCACGCGAGCCGGTCAAGGTCGCCGGCCGCTCGCCCTTCACCGGCCTGACTGTGCTGAATCTCTCGCCGGCCGTTGCCGAGGAACTCTCAATCGACCTCTCGACCGAGGGCGTCGTCGTCAGCGAGATCGAGGAGGGCAGCGCAGCTGCCCGTGTCGGCTTCCGCAAGGGCGATCTCATCGTCGCGATCAATGGCGAGCGCATCAACGCTTCGCGCGACATCGAACTGGCGACGCGCGAGCGCAAGCGCTCCTGGGAGGTGACGATCTCGCGTAACGGCCAGAGCGTGACCTCGACGTTCGGCGGGTGAGGTGAGCGACCTCTTCGCCGCTTCTGGGCTCGACAAGTCCGGCCCGCGCCCGCTCGCAGACCGGGTGCGGCCGACGACGCTCGGCGAGGTCGCCGGACAGGATCATCTGACCGGCCCTGACGGTGTGCTGAGCCGGCTGATCGCGTCCGGCTCGCTCGGCAGCCTGATCTTCTGGGGGCCGCCCGGCACCGGCAAGACGACGGTGGCGCGCCTGCTCGCGGGGCAGACCGATCTCGGCTTCGAACAGATCAGCGCGATCTTCTCCGGCGTCGCCGATTTGAAGAAGGCTTTCGATGCCGCGCGCGGCCGCCGTCTCGGCGGCAAGGGCACCTTGCTCTTTGTCGACGAGATCCATCGCTTCAACCGGGCCCAGCAGGACGCCTTCCTGCCGGTGATGGAGGACGGCACGATCACGCTGGTCGGCGCCACCACCGAGAACCCGTCCTTCGCGCTCAACGCGGCGCTGCTGTCGCGCGCCCGCGTCCTGACCTTCAAGGCCCTAGACGAAGGCGCGCTGCTCTTCCTGCTCGGCCGGGCCGAGGCGCTGGAGAATCGCGAACTGCCGCTGACGCCGGAGGCGCGCCTCGCGCTGGCGCGCTTCGCCGATGGCGACGGGCGGGCGGTGCTGACGCTGGCCGAGGAGACCTGGCGCGCCGCCAAGCCGGACGAAATCTTCGACGAGGCCGGCCTCTCCGAGGTGATCCAGCGCCGTGCGCCCATCTACGACAAGGCGCAGGATGGCCACTACAACCTGATCTCGGCCCTGCACAAGACGATCCGCGGCTCCGACCCGGACGCGGCGCTCTACTACTTCGCCCGCATGCTCGACGCCGGCGAGGATCCGCGCTTCCTGGCGCGCCGGCTGGTCCGCATGGCGGTCGAGGATATCGGCCTCGCCGATCCGCAGGCGCTGGTTCATGCCCGGGCCGCAGCGGAGACCTATGAGCAACTGGGCTCGCCCGAGGGTGAGCTCGCGCTGGCGAACACGGTGATCTATCTCGCGACCGCGCCGAAATCGAACGCCGCCTATGTCGCCTACAAGGCGGCGGTGAGCGTCGCCAAGCAGGCGGGATCGCTGACGCCGCCCAAGACCATCCTGAACGCGCCGACCAAGCTGATGAAGAGCGAAGGCTATGGCGCCGACTACGCCTACGACCACGACGCGCCCGACGCCTTCTCCGGGCAGAACTATTGGCCGGACGCACTCGGCCGCCAGCGCTTCTACGATCCGCCAGAGCGCGGCTTCGAGCGCGAGATCAGGAAGCGGCTGGAGTATTGGGAGAAGCTGCGACAGGAACGGGGCGAGTAGGGCCGCCCAGCTAGCGTCATGCTCGGGCTTGACCCGAGCATCTCAGGCCGCCCGGGGCTCTGATCAGCTCCTTCTCGTCATGAGATTCTCGGGTCTGCGCTTCGCTCCGCCCGAGAATGACGTCGGAGTGCGGCCGAAGCATTCGCCTCAGAAACTCCGCTCAACAAAAACCTGCGTCGAGATCTGCCGCCCGGCCAGGCCGATCGGAATCTCGCGGCCGGTGAGCGCGATCTTCGCCCAGGCGATCGAGCTTTCGATCCCGGCCTTGAAGCCCTCCACCGGGGTCCAGACCAGATTGGCGGCGAGGCGGTCGATCCTGATCTCGCCGCGGATCTGGTTGGCGAGCGGCACTTCGAGCCAGTAGCGGCTGAGATAGGCGTTGCTGGCGATCTGCTCGGTCCATTCGTAGCGGCCCGAGACGAGCGCGGAGAAGCCGCGGGTGGCGTCGCTCGCCAGCAGCACGCGGCTGACGGTGCGGGCATCGAGCTGCGAGCCGATATAGGGCGCGCCGTCGATCGCGCCGGCGAGCTGGGCGGTCAGGTTCCAGCCATGCCCGAACGCCTCGCCTTCATAGGTCGCGCCGATGATGCCGGCCCGGCCGAAGCGCGACGGCGTGCCGGGAATCTCGCGCAAAGCGAGGGCGCCGTGGACGGTCCAGCCGCCCTGCGCATAGACCAGCCGTCCGACGGCATCCGGTATCCGCCGGCCGGTCCCGACCGGCGCCGTTACGGAGGCGTTGCCGAGCGCCGGGTCCTCGAGGGCGAGTGTCGCTGTCCAGCTCTCGGTCAGCGGCAATTCGAGCGCGATCACCCCAACGGTGCGCGAGGGGACGCGCGTCGAGAAGATGAACTCGTCGCCGGTCCAGAACGAGAAGCGCGAGGCATCAAGCCCGAAGGTCCAGGGGCCGATCAGGATCGTCGCCTCGTCGATCGAGTTCTCGCTGACGCCGTCGACCGGGCTGTACAGCGTGAAGCCGAAGGCGGTGCCGATGCGCAGCCCGGACGAAAGCTCGTGCGAGGTCGCGATCCGGAAGGCGGCGCTGACCGAGAACGACGTCGTGTCGGACGGTGGTGCTGGGCCGAGGCGCGAGGCGCGGTAGGAATCGCGCTGCATGCCGGCGCTGACCGTGCCGGTGATCGACAGGCAGGTGGCCGAACCCGGCAGGATGAGGCCGCGCTCGGGCGGATCGTCGTCCTCTTCCTCGTCGCTGTCGTCGTCGGGCTCATCCTCGCTTGCGTCGGCCGCTGTCGCGGCCTCGCTGGCGAAGAGCGGCGGGGTTTCTGGCAGCGCGATGGTACAGGCGCGTGCGAAGCTGGGAGCTTGTGCCGGACGCGCCGGTGCCGCGAGGACGATCTGCGGCAAGAGCGCGAGGCCGAGCCCGGCCAGAAGCGCCGTGCCGGTCCATCCGCCTCCGAGCTCAGAACCGCATGCCATCAGCGCGATGATCACCCCTATGTCCTGGCGTTTCTGCCGGTCGCCGGGGTGGCAAGTCAATCGTGCAGGCGGGATCGAGGACAGGACAGCGATTTCCCCTGCCGGTGCGGCCTGCTGACAAGCGCAGGCCGCTGGATCGACGGGGATCAGGCCGCCGAAGCTTGCTGAGGCGGGAATGCCGGGGAGGCCGAGTGCTCGCCACGAATCTCGTAGGCCACCAGCGAGAACCAGCCGAATAGCACGAGGCCCGCTGCCCCCACGATCACGCCTGCCCAGGACGGATTGGCCATGCCCACGGCGACGAGCGCCGGAGCCAGCATGGCCGTGGCGATGCTGTAGATCGCCCAGCCGCGCTTGCCGACGGCGCTGAAGCGGCGTGCCAGGACGAAGCAGGCGGCGATCAGCGACAGGAACGAGATGAGGAATGCGACCATGTGCAAGGCGCCGGTGACACTCATCTGCGGCGCCTGGCCGGGGGCGGGGAGTGGATCGGGCCCGAACAAGCCGGCCCCGATCATGCCGAGACCGTAGAGTCCAGCGAGGATAGGACCCGCGCTGCCGCGCTCGCCGCGCAGGGCTCGGCGCAAACCAATTGCGCTAGCGAGCGCCAGGGTGCCGGTCACCAGGAAGTTTGCGACCTGGATCCAGCCGAGCTCACCGAAAGCGAGAAAGCTGATCGGCTGGGTGCGGATGTCGTAGCCTGGCCTGAGGCCCAGCTGCAGCGCAGCGATGAGGTAGAAGACGGGAGCGGTCGCTACGCCGCAGGCGAGGAGGGCGCGATCGAGAGATTGGGACGGAGCGGTTTGCATCTGGCTCTCCATGAGCGGAAGGGGTAGAGTGAAACTGAACGGTTTAGTATAACTAAACTGTGTAGTTTCATTCCTGATGTCAAGCCCGGAGAAGCCGCGCCATGTCGCAAGCCACTATCGACCGATCCGAGCGCAAGCGCGGCACCGTCCTCGAAGCGGCGACGAGCCTGTTCCTGAGCAAGGGCTATGACGGCACCACCATGGACAAGGTCGCGGCGCTGGCCGGCGTGTCGAAGCCGACGCTCTACCGCTATTTCGCCGACAAGGAGCGGCTCTACGCCGAGATCGTCGCGGCGACCACGGACGATATCGACGGGTTGCTGACGCTGGTGGCCGACGAGCTTGCCGCCTCCGACGACCCGAGGGAGGGGTTAGGGCGGCTCGCCAGCAAATTCCTGACCGCGCTGATGCAGCCGGACCTGCTGCGCCTGCGCCGGCTGGTGATCGCCAATGCCGAGCGGTTTCCCGAGGTCGGGCAGGGCTGGTTCAGCCGCGGCTTCGGCCGGGTGCTCCAGACGCTGTCGGGCGCCTTCCAGCGCTATGCCGCGAACGGCCGGCTGCGGATGGACGATCCCCTGCTGGCGGCCGACCATTTCGCCGGGCTGGTGCTCTGGATACCGTTGAACCGCGCCATGTTCAGCGGCAATTGCGACAGTGATCCGGCCGAGCTCGCCCGCTATGCGGAGGCCGCGGTCGACGCGTTCCTGCGGGGCTATGGCACCGAGGCGGTCAAATAGGGGGCGGATCACGTCGAAACGGGCGCGATGCCAGCGGATTTCGTTTGTGCGTGCTGGCGTGGCGCTCTATGCCTCAGCGATGCTTTCCACCGCTCTCGTCTTCCTCGGCGCCGGCATCGGCGGCGTGCTCCGGCACGGCGTCAACGTCGTCTCGCTGAAATGGCTCGGCGCCTCGTTTCCCTACGGGACGATGGCGATCAACATCCTCGGTTCCGGCGTGATGGGGCTGGTCGCCGGCTTCCTCGCCTTCAAGGCCGGCGAGGACTGGACGCAGAATGCGCGGCTCTTCCTCGCCACCGGCATTCTGGGCGGCTTCACCACCTTCTCGGCCTTCTCGCTCGACGCGATGCTGCTCTGGGAGCGCGGCGAGGTGATGCTTGCAGCGTTCTATGCGCTCGGCTCGGTCGTGCTGTCGCTGGCGGCGCTGGTCGCGGGATTGTCCATCGTGCGGGGGCTGACATGAGAACCGGCAAGGGAACTGGCGGTAAGGGAGCTGGGGCTCCTCCGCGCGGCAGCGGCCCCAAGCGCGGCGGCAGGCCGCCCGCCTCGGGGGCGCCGAAAGGCAAGCGCCCGAGCCATGATGCGCGCCGCTCGGCCCGAGCCCGGCCACGTCCGGCGGAGGAGGAGGTCGTGCGCACCGAGCCGACGCGCAATCCGAAGCCGCATCATCCTGCGCCGAGGGCGGCGGGACCGCGCAAGCCGCCGATCACCGATGCGCCGACGCGTGCCGAGGTCAAGGCCGTCACCGCAGAGGTGCTCTCGACCGGCGTGCAGCAGCTCGTAGTGACGCCGGACGAGAACGAGATGCGGATCGACCGCTTCCTCGAGGCGCGTTTTCCGCAGCTCTCCTTCAGCCATATCCAGCGCATCGTCCGGAAGGGCGAACTGCGCGTCAACGGCAAGCGCGCCGACAGCAAGGACCGGCTCGAGGCCGGCCAGACCGTGCGCATCCCGCCGCTCAAGCTCGAGCAGGCGGCGGAGCGCCCGCGCTCGGCCAAGGCCGATGGCGACACGATCGGCTTCCTGCGCTCGATCACGCTCTATGAGGACGACGACGTCATCGTCCTCAACAAGCCGGCGGGCCTCGCCGTCCAGGGCGGCTCCGGCACGACCCGTCATGTCGACGGCATGCTCGACGCCCTCACCGGCAAGGACGGGCAGAAGCCGCGCCTCGTGCATAGGCTCGACAAGGACACCGCCGGCTGCCTCGTCATCGCCAAGTCACGCTTTGCCGCGGCGACGCTGGCCAAGACTTTCCGCTCGCGCTCGGCCCGCAAGGTCTACTGGGCGCTGGTCGCCGGCGTGCCGCGCGTCCGCCAGGGCCGGATCTCGACCTATCTCGCCCGCGAGGAGGCCTATGACGGCGACCAGCGCATGGCGATCGCCGAGCATGGCGGGGAGGGCGCCATGCATGCCGTCACCTATTATGCCGTGGTCGAGACCGCGGCGCAAAAGCTCGGCTGGCTCTCGCTCAAGCCCGTGACCGGCCGCACCCACCAATTGCGCGCGCACGCCGCCCATATCGGCCATCCGATCGTCGGCGATCCCAAATACTTCAACATCCAGAACTGGGAATTGCCCGGCGGCATCCAGAACAAGCTGCATCTGCTCGCCCGTCGCATCGTGCTGCCGCATCCGCGCGGCAAGGGCACGATCGACGTCAGCGCGCCGCTGCCGCCGCATATGCGCCAGAGCTGGAACCTGCTCGGCTTCGAGGATGCGCCCTACGACCCGATCGTCGACGCGCCGGACGAGTAGGCCCGCACGAGAAAGTTGCGTGACCTGACGTAAGAACGCTTGCAGAACAAAGCGTGTTCTGTTCTAAGTTTGTTCCTGTGAATATCCATCACGGGAGGCTTTCCATGTTGCGCATTTCCCTGCTTGCCGCCGGCCTCGTTCTCTCGTTCTCGTCCATGGTTTTTGCCCAGGCGCAGCCGGCTCCGGCCGCCTCGCAACCGGCCGCTGCAACGGCCGATGAGCCGGTGCCACGTGCTGCGCGCGCCGAGGCGCGGCGCGACTGCTATGCCGAGAACATCGCGCTCTCGGGCGACGACCTGCGCCGCGCCATGCGCGACTGCCTGCAGGAGCGCTTCCCGGGTGTGAAGCTCTATGCCAGTGACGGGCTGACCCGCGACGGCAAGCCGACAGCCGTGACGGCACGGGCGGCCTGCAAGCAGGAGGCCGATGCGAGCGGGCTCAAGGGAGCCGAGCGCACGGCGTCGCTGGTCGCCTGCTTCAACGGCAAGCGTCCGGACCTCGCCCAGCGCGCCGAATGCCGCAAGGAAGCGCGCGGCAAGGGGCTCGATGGCGACGCCTTGAAGGCGGCGATCGCCGAATGTGGTCGCAGCCCGCAAGGGTGAGGCCGTGGCGGCATGAGGGCCTTGCGCCGGCGGAGATGGCGGGCTGCCGCCATCTCCTGTAGAGCGCCGGAATGGACCTCATCATCTTCGACCTGGACGGCACGCTGATCGATTCCGAGGCGATCATCCTCGGTGCCCAATACGAGACCTTCGCGCGCTGCGGCCGCGTCCATCCCGGTCGCGAGGCCGGCCTCGGTGTCATCGGGCTGACCCTCGACATCGCGCTGATGCGGGTCGCGGGACTTGCCGAGCCGGACGACGTGCTGACGCAGACCTACCGGGATGTCTTCAACGGCATGCGGCGGCGGGCGGAGACCGATCCCTCCTTGGCCGAGCCGCTCTTCCCGGGCGTCGCCGAGATGCTGGCGGGGCTGTCGCAGCGGCCGCAGACGCTGCTCGGCATCGCCACCGGCAAGTCACGGCGCGGGGCGGACTACGCCATCGACCATCATGGCTGGGCCGGCCTGTTCGCGACGACGCAGACAGCTGACGATGCGATCTCGAAGCCGCATCCCGGGATGATCCTGCGGGCGATGGCTGAGACAGGCGCCGCGCCGGAGCGGACGCTGATGGTCGGTGACAGCACCTTCGACATGGAGATGGCAGTCGCGGCCGGCGTGACCCCGGTCGCGGTCTCATGGGGGTTCCAGCCGGTCGCAGCATTGCGGGCGGCCGGAGCGCGGCATGTGATCGAGAATTGCGCCGAGCTGACTGGCATCGTCGACAGGCTGACGGTCGCAGAACCGGCCTGAGGACGGCTGAAGCTGCCCGGCGAGACTCAGGACGCCTCGAGCTGGCCGAGCTCGTGCAACAGCGCTGCGCCGGTGCGGAGCCCGCTATAGAAGCAGTCGAGTGTCAGGTTCTCGTTCGGCGCGTGGTTGGCCTCGTCGGGATTGGCATAGGGCGTGACGAAGGCGGGAATACCGAGGATCTTGGTGAAGACGTAGCCGGGCAGGCTGCCGAAGCCCGCCGGGATCAGCAACGGCTCGACGCCCTGCGCCGCGACGAAGGCCCGGCGTAGCGGGGCGGTGTAGGGTGAGGCGATCGGCGTCTTCGAGGGCTGCATGCCCATGTCGGCTGCGATGAACTCGACCTCCGGTGCGTGCTCAGCCACATGCGCCGCGACCTTGCGCAAGATGTCCTCGGGATCCTGCGCCTCGACCAGGCGGATATCGCATTTCACGAAGGCTTCATTGGGCAGGACGGTCTTGGAGCCGGGACCGCCATAGCCGCCATGGAAGCCGTTTATGGTCAGCGTCGGACGGAAGCAGAGGCGCTCATAGAAGGGCCGATCGGCCGGTGCATCGAGCCTGGTGAGGCCGAGGCTGTGCTTCACCGCTTCGATGTCGAGCGGCAGGGCCTCGATCGCGGCGAGTTCCTCCTCTGTCGGCGCTTCGATGTCGTCATGGAGGCCGGCAATGGTGATCTCGCCGGCGGCGTTCTTCATGGTCCCGAGCAGATGGACCAGGGTCCAGATCGGGTTCGGCACGACGCCGCCGAAATTGCCGGAATGCACGTCGCGGACGGCATGGCGGCAGCGCAATTCGAAGGAGACCACGCCGCGCGAGCCGAACTTGATCGCAGCCGTACCGCTGGCATGGCGCGGCCCGTCGGCCGTGACGGCAAGGTCGGCCTTCAGCATCGCCTTGTTGGCGCGTACGAAGCCGGCGATGTTCGGGCTGCCGATCTCCTCCTCGCCTTCCAGCAGCAGGATGACATTGCAAGGCAAGGTGCCATGCACCTTGAGATGGGCTTCGATCGCGAGGATCTGGGCGAAATGCTGGCCCTTGTTGTCGCCGACGCCGCGCGCATAGATCCGGCCGTCACGGATCGTCGGTTCGAAGGGCGGCGAGAGCCATTTGTCGAGCGGGTCGGGCGGCTGCACGTCGTAATGGCCGTAGAGCAGCACGGTGGGCTTGCCCGGCGCCTTCTCCCAGCGCGCGACGACCATCGGGTGCCCATCAGTCGGCACCAGGCTCGTCTCCAGCCCGATCTCGTTCAGCATCTCGACCAATAGCGCCCCGACTTCGGCGATGCCGATATTCTCGGCGCTGATGCTGGTATGGCGCAGATAGGCGAGCAGGCGATCGAGGAAGGCGCTGCGGTTCGCCTCGATATGCGCGAAGACTGCAGCCAGCGTGTCGGAAGAAGCCATGGGGCGCGCTACCTGCCTGAGATGTGAATCCGCGATCACGGTAGAGTGCCGCGCGCGGTTGCGTCCAATGCCCCAGACGCAGCCCGGGAAAGCGCGCGCGGGCGCGGAAGAGCGGTGAGCAGTAATATCCTCGCAACCACGTCCGATCAGGACCGTTTAACCTGAACGCGCGTTCAGATTTGCGTGTTAACCACCTGATGACTGGCCCGGCCGCATCGTCTTCACACGACAGGGACAAACCGACACAAAACAACGTCGGACAGGGGTTGAACAATGATCGGCCATGAACTTCGTGAATTCGTCGATCGCGTAATGGACAGGCACGTGATCGACGATGAAGACGTCCGAGTTCTTCAGCGCGAAATCTTGCACGAAGTCGTGCTGACTCGCGATATCATCGATGTGCTGGTGGCGCTTGACCGTGCCGTCGCCGACAAGTCGCCGCTCTTCGCCGATGTGCTGCTGGCGTTCTGCGTCGACTTCTCCGTCTGGGAAAGCCGCCCGACCGGCAAGATCGATCGCGACAAGGCGCATTGGCTGGTGACGACGCTGTCGGCGGGGCAGGGCCCGACGCCGCTGGCGCAGAAGATCGCCTTCGAGGTGGTGCGCGAGGCCGAGGTTTGCGACGAGGCGCTGGTCAGCTTCGCCCTGCGCAAGGCCGATGCCCGGATCTCGGCCAGCCCGGTCGGTCAGCGCGTATTGCTGGCGAGCTGAGCGCGGTCCTCGCTCGATCATTTCCAAATCATCGGTCGTCCCGGGCGAGCATCGCTCGACCCGGGACCCATTCCGGAACCTCTTTCGGATAAGCTCGGGAATGGGTCCAGGATCGGCGACGCTTTGCGGCTTGTCCGGGATGACACCGTATCGTTGTCAGGCCAGGCCGAGCGATAAGCCCACAGCGCCGCGAGGCCTTCGCGCACGTTACAAAACTTTCGCATCAGTGGACGGATGCGCTTGCCTCCCGTAAATCCCGCACTGCACAGTGAAGGCACCGGGTCTGGGGGAAGCCACGCATGTTCTCGAAGATTCTGATCGCGAACCGTGGCGAGATCGCCTGCCGCGTCATCAAGACGGCAAAGCGGATGGGCATCAAGACGGTGGCGGTCTATTCCGATGCCGATCGCGACGCACTCCATGTCGAGATGGCCGACGAGGCCGTGCATATCGGCGCCGCGCCCGCTGCCGAATCCTACCTCGTCATCGACAAGATCATCGCCGCCTGCAAGCAGACGGGCGCTGAGGCCGTCCATCCCGGCTACGGCTTCCTCTCCGAGCGCGAGGCCTTCGCCAAGGCGCTGAAAGAGAACGGCATCGTCTTCATCGGCCCCAATCCGGGCGCGATCGCCGCGATGGGCGATAAGATCGAATCGAAGAAGGCGGCGGCTGCCGCCAATGTCTCGACCGTTCCGGGCTATCTTGGCGTCATCGAGAACCCAGAGCATGCTGTGACCATCGCCGACGAGATCGGCTATCCTGTGATGATCAAGGCTTCGGCCGGCGGCGGCGGCAAGGGCATGCGCATCGCCCATTCGGCCGGCGAGGTCGCCGAGGGTTTTGCCCGGGCCAAGTCGGAGGCGGCGTCCTCCTTCGGCGACGACCGCGTCTTCGTCGAGAAATTCATCGTCGACCCCCGCCATATCGAGATTCAGGTGCTGGGCGACAAGCACGGCAACGTCATCTATCTCGGTGAACGCGAATGCTCGATCCAGCGCCGTAACCAGAAGGTGCTGGAGGAGGCGCCGTCGCCGCTGCTCGACGAGGCGACGCGGCGCAAGATGGGCGAACAGGCGGTCGCGCTCGCCAAGGCGGTGAACTACGACTCGGCCGGCACGGTCGAGTTCGTCGCCGGCCAGGACAAGTCCTTCTACTTCCTCGAGATGAACACGCGGCTGCAGGTCGAGCATCCGGTGACCGAGATGATCACCGGCATCGACCTGGTCGAGCAGATGATCCGCGTCGCCTTTGGCGAAAAGCTCGCGATCGGCCAGAGCGACGTGAAGCTGAACGGCTGGGCGGTCGAATCCCGCGTCTATGCCGAGGACCCGACCCGCAACTTCCTGCCCTCGACCGGCCGCCTCGTCACTTATCGTCCGCCGAGCGAGGGGCCGGACGGCGACGCCACGGTGCGCAATGACACCGGCGTGTTCGAGGGCGGCGAGATCTCGATCTATTACGACCCGATGATCGCCAAGCTGGTGACGCACGCGCCGACGCGCGAGGCGGCGATCAAGGCGCAGGCGCGCGCGCTCGATGCCTTCGCGATCGACGGCATCCGCCACAACATCCCCTTCGTCGCAGCGGTGATGCAGCATCCGCGCTGGATCTCGGGCAATCTCTCGACCGGCTTCATCGCCGAGGAGTTTCCCGAGGGCTTCTCGCTGCCACAGCCGGAAGGCGAGACCGCCTTGCGGATGGCGGCGATCGCGATCGCCTGCGACCACCGGCTCAACGCCCGCAAGCGAAACGTCTCCGCGCAGATGGAGGGCTGGCGCAAGGTCGAGTTCGAGCGCACCCGTATCGTCTCGCTCGGTGGTGAGCGCTTCGAGGGCGAGGTCACAGAGCAGGGTGAGACGGTGACGATCGCCTTTGCCGACCGTGAGCTGACAGTCGCGAGCGATTGGCGCCCGGGCGAGCCGGTCTGGCGCGGCACGCTCGACGGCGTCGCCATCGCGGCGCAGGTCCGGTCGATCCTGAACGGCGTCGCGCTCGGCCATGCCGGCGCCTATGCCAATGCCCATGTCTATACGCCGCGCGAGGCGGAGCTCGCGGCGCTGATGCCGGAGAAGGTCGCGGCCGATACCGGCAAGGTGCTGCTCTGCCCGATGCCGGGCCTGGTCAAGGCGCTGCTGGTCACCGTCGGCCAGGAGGTCAAGGCGGGTGAGGCGCTCGCCATGGTCGAGGCGATGAAGATGGAGAACGTGCTGCGGGCCGAGAAGGACGTCACCATCGCGAAGATCCTGGCGAAGGAAGGCGATTCGCTCGCCGTAGACGCCGTCATCATGGAATTCGCCTGAGGCAGGCGCTTCCGCCGCCGTCACACCCTTGCGTCATTCCGGACAAGCGGCGAAGCCGCGCAGCTCCGGAATCCATCGTGGGGCCGTGCGCTTTACGATGGATTCCGGCGCTCCGCTTCGCTGCGGCCGGAATGACGAGCGTATTTGACAGGGCGCTGTCGCTTGCCTTCGTTCGCCCGCCGGCTGATTGTCGCCGCCCTATCATGAGAAGGTGCTGCGAATGCTGACGATCTGGGGGCGGATCAGCTCGATCAATGTCCAGAAGGTGGTCTGGGCCGCCGGCGAGGTCGGCCAGCCTTTCGAGCGCATCGATATCGGCGGCAAGTTCGGCGGCAACCGCGAGCCGGCCTATCTCGCCAAGAACCCGAACGGGCAGATTCCGACACTGGAGGACGGCGAAATCGTCATCTGGGAGTCGAGCAGCATCGTGCGCTATCTCGCCGCCCGCTACGGCGCCGGCTGGATCTGGGAGGAGGATCCGGCCAAGAGAGCGGATGCCGATCGCTGGATGGACTGGATGCTCTCCGAGTTGCAGCCTTCGATGACACCGGCCTTCTGGGGGCTGATCCGGAAGACGCCTGGCTATACCGACCAGGCTTCGATCGACGCGTCGATCGCCAAGGCCGAGGCCAAGCTCGACATCCTCGAGGCCCATCTGGCGGGGCGGAGCTATCTCGCCGGCGAGCGCTTTGGCATGGCCGACATCACGGTGGCGCCCGGTGCGCATCGCTGGCTCCACATGCCGGTGCCGCAGAAGGACTGGCCCAATATCCGCCGCTGGTATCAGCATGTCTCGGCGCGTCCGGCCGCCGGCCCGGCGCTGCCGTTGCCGATCTCGTGAGCATGCTGGGCTGCGCTTGACCCGGCCGATTTGGCCGTCATGATCGCCGCCATGCGCGGTTTTCTTGCCATTTCCCTCGTCTCGACGCAGCTCGGCTGCATGGCTGCGCTCGCGCAGGCACCAACCAATCCAGTGCAGTCGGGTGACCGCCTGCAGGTGGCCAACTGCGTGCGGCAGGGAATGACCGCGAGCCCAGGCTGCATCGGCCTCGTCGCCGTGCCTTGTGTCAGCGCCGCTTCGACAAACGAGCGGGCTCAGGCCGAGATCGTCTGCGCCAGACGTGAGGAAGCGGTCTGGCGCGAGCGGCTGACGCTGGCGGGTGCGGCGCTGGGGCGCTCGCTCGATGCCGGAGCGCGCAGCCAGTTCGCGGCGCTGCAGGTCGCCTGGCAAAGCTACGCCGTGCAGAAATGCGCCTTCTATGGCGCGTCCCAGCCACCGGCGCGTTCGGCCGGCTTGCAAGCGGGCTGCGAACTGCGCGAGGTTGCAGAGCGCGCGCTCGAGATCGAGCGCTTCGCCGCGCGGCAGATGCGCCGTCCGCCGGCCCAGCCGCCGCGGATCATCCGGTAACTGCACTGCCCGAGATGCTCGGGCTTGACCCGAGCATCTCGGGCAGGATGAGGCGCGAGCGAGCGCTTTCTCGTCAGGAGATTCTCGGATCTCCGCTGCGCTCCGTTCGAGAATGACGGCGCTCGCCGCCACCTGGCACTCACCGCAACGTGAACGACAATCTGCACCGAACCCCGAGCGCCCTCGGCTGTTTCATAACGGCCTGTCAGCTTTCTGCGCGTAAGGGGAGGCGGGTCTGCTCAAGAAAATCATGTTCTTCGCCCTCTCAAAGATCCTCTGGTTCCTGGCCTCGCCGGTGAACCTCGCCATCGGCGGGCTCGTGCTGGCGAGCCTGCTCGCCTTCACGCGCTTTTCCGGGCCGGGGCGCTGGCTCGGGCTGATCTGCGTATTCGTGCTCGGCCTGCTCGCCTTCAGCCCGCTGCCGCGCATTCTGGTCAGGCCGCTCGAGGATCGCTTCCCGCAGCAGGCGGTGAATTCCGGCAAGGTCGACGGCATCATCGTGCTCGGCGGCGCGATCGGCGTGGCCCGCGAGGACATCGTGCTCAACAATGCTGCGGCGCGGATGACCAAGGCGGTCGAGCTTGCCCGGGCCCATCCCGAGGCGAAGCTGGTCTTCACCGGCGGCGGCGCCAACCTGCTCTCACCGGTGCTGAAGACCGAGGCGGACGGGGCGCGGTTGCTGTTCCTGGGCCTCGGCCTGCCCGAGCACCGCCTCGTCCTCGAGGACAAGTCGCGCAACACGGTTGAGAACGCGGTCTTCACCCGCCGCCTGGTCGATCCCAAGCCGGGCGAGCGCTGGCTCCTGGTGACCTCGGCCTGGCACATGCCGCGTGCCATGGGCGTATTCCGCAAGGCAGGTTTCCAGGTCGAGGCCTTCCCGGTCGACTTCCTTTCCAGCGGCGAGCGCGCTGATTTCCTGCGCCCCTATCGCAAGGCGGCGCGCGGGCTCGACATCGCCGACGACGCCTTCAAGGAGTGGGCCGGGCTCGTCGCTTATTACATGGCCGGCTACACCGATGCTCTGTTTCCGGGGCCGGTGGCGGCGGGCGCCGCTCGATAAGCGACGAAGCCTGCCGGCGACGAAGGAGCGCTGCGAAGTCCGGGGTCCATCGTAGGGCTCCGGAGCGTTACGGTGGATCCCGGAACTGCGCCGCTCCGCGGCTTGTCCGGGACGACGCGATGGTTCCGAGCCAACATAGCACGCTCTACGAAGGCGATTTCCGGCCGATCGCGTCGATCAGCAGCTTCGCGGCGACTTCTGCCCCGTCGCTGCGGATCGTGCGCGAAACAGCGGTCGCCTGTGCTCCGGTTTCCGGCGCCAGCGCCGTGGCCAGCGCTGCCGACAGCGACTCGAAGGTCGGCGTTGGACCATCATGTGCCGCGCCGACGCCCAGTCCAGCTACCCGGCCAGCCCAATAGGGCTGGTCGACGATCTGCGGGACGATCACCTGCGGCGCGCCAGCGCGGGTTGCCGCCGTCGTCGTGCCGGCGCCACCGTGATGCATCACAGCCGCCATCCGGGGGAACAGTGCCTGCTGGTTGACGTCGCCGGTGATGAAGCAATCCCTCGCGTCGTCGCCAAGTGCGAGTTCGGCCCAGCCCTTCAGCACGACCGCGCGGCGGCCCTGCGCCCGGATCGCCTCGATCGCCACGCGGGCGGCGTCCGTTGCCGACTGCATGAACATGCTGCCGAAACCGACATAGACCGGTGGCTCGCCGGCCGCCAGGAATGCCTCCAGCTCCGCTGGAAGCGGGCGCTGGTCAGGCAATATCCAGGCGCCTGTCTGTACGGCATCGCAGAGATCCGTCTTTCGCCATGGCCACAGCACCGGGTCCGACGCCAGCCACGGGCGCTTGGTGAAGACATGGTCGCGGGCATTGTCGACCGGCGGCAGACCGACCGCCGCGCGGTGCGCCCCGAGCGCCTCGCCGAACAGGGCGTTCATGGTCCGGATGTTGAAATCCCACAATGCGCGGTTGTCGGTCACCTCCGGCGGCAAGGGATGGCCCGGATAGGGGAATGGCCGATGGTGGTGCGAGGGCAGGAAGAGCGGACAGAAGGTGACGTGGCTGTAAGAGAGGCCGGTCAGCTCGGCGACCGATCGTGCGGCGCTCGCAGAGGGGAACAGGCCGGTTGCCATGATCGCATCGCAGCCCTCGGCGGCTGCGGAGATGGCGGCGAACTGCGCAGCCATCATGTCGGAGGCGAGCCGGTGGAAGTCCGCCGTCGAAGACGGCTTTGCTCGTTCGCTCACCCATTGCCGTATCGGCATGAAGGCCGGCGCCAGCGGCACTCCGGCACGGGCCAGCAGGGCGGCGAATTCCTGATCCGGCGGCGCAGACACCACCGCCTCGACGCCGAGCGCCTGCAATTGTACGGCCAGCGCCACCATGGGCTCGACGTCGCCGCGCGAGCCGTAAGTCGATAACAAGACACGCATTTTTCTACTCCCTTTGGCCTGAGGTTCAGGCCGAGGGCAGCGTTCCTAGGACATGGAGGGGGGCTTGCCGCAAGCCCCCGGCTGCGTTAGACGATGATAGTGGCAAGAGGTGCAGGCGCTTCCTGACCCCTTCCTCGCCGCAGCTGAGACCACTCCTTGCGAGCTGGCCGCGCGGCGCGGACGACCTTCAGAACCATCCGATCACATTGCGAAATGGACGCGGGCTGGCCTCGTCCGGAGACGGTTTTGGCAGCGCCAAGCGACCCGGCTGCTTGGCATCAGCTAGAGCATTTCCGCGTTTCTCCGAATCGCGGAAATGCTCCAGACCTTTGTTTTATCGCATTTTCTTCACGCGAACCGGTGTCCACTTCGCTAAAAAATGCTCTAGCAATCACGGTCGGTTGGACGCTTGGTCCTCGCGACCTTGCCAGTCACTGCGCCGCAACTCGGTCACATGTTCGATCGTCTGTCGGCCGTCGGCCATGCAACGGCTAGCAACCTCTCCCACGCGCCGATATCCCAGCTTGCGCTGCATCGCCCAGGAGTTCTCGTTGCCGTCGAAGTAGCCGTTGACCAGCTTCGTCAGCCCCAACTCGCCAAAGGCGAAGCGGATCTTGGCCTCGAACGCTTCGCGTCCATAGCCGCGTCCCTGATAGCCGTCGGCTATCCAGATTCCGCCGCCAGCCGTCCCGGCCTGCCGGTCGATCCTGTTGAGGCTGACCCCTCCGATCACGCGCCGCCCGGACCTGAGCTCAAGCGCAAATTCATAGGCGCCAGGGCGAGTGCCTGCGTTCGAAAGCTCCCGGCATCTCCTGACCCAATCCCTGGCATGCGACGTCGAATAGGGGTGAGGGACGAAGGCCAGCCATTTTGCGACTTCGAGGTCATTCAAGCCCAGCGTGAGTTGTTCGATATCGTCCTCACCCCAGGGCCGGAGAGTGAGGCGCGAGGTTTCGATCTTGATGCCCACGACCTTGCAGCCTCCTTTGCTGCCTCGATGCGCTGCGGCTCCAGATGCGCGAGCCTGCGGCCTAACCCTGATCGGCCGGATCAGCTTCGGGCAGGCGCAGGCGATAGACGCCGCGGAAATCCTCGGGATCGACCGGGCGGCCCTTGCGGGTAATCACCAGCCTGCCGTCCTTCATCAACTGCACGGCGACCCGGCGGATCGGCTGCATCAGCGGCCCCCAGCCATCGGGATGGTCGCCGCCGATGGCGCGGGCGATGTCCATTGGCGAGGTCGTCCGGTCGCTCCGCTCGGCGGTGAGGCGCAGGATCGTCTCGGCAAGCTCGTCATCTGTCGGTGTGGTCATGCCGCTTGCTGAGCGCAGCGACGGGTTTCGTCAAGCGCTGCGGCGCCCCGCACCAACGGCCGCCGCCGAATCCGAGGCGAACTGCCGGCGCCACATCACCGTCAGCACGGCTGCAGTGGCGGCCAGGAAAAGCCAGGGCGAGATGAACCAGCCGAGATAGGCCAGCGCAAAGAAGAAGGCGCGCTGGCCGCGGTTGAAGTGCAGTCCGGCGACGATGTTCATCGCCACCGCCTCGCGCGCCGCAGCGATCGTTTCCGGCTTGTCGGCTTCGGTCCAGGACGGGATCGCGCCGATCAGGATGGCGCAGTAGTTGAACAGCCGGTAGCTCCAGCTGAACTTGAAGAAGGCATAGGCGAAGATCACCGCGAGCCCGATTACCTTGATCTCCCAGGCGGCGCGGGTCGTCGTGGTGGCGAAGGGCAGGTCGGCGAAGATCTGGACGACGCGATCGGCCGATTGCAGCAGCGTCAGCGAGCCGCCGATGGCGATCAGCGAGGTCGAGGCGAAAAAGGCGGTGCCGTTCTGCAGGCCGTTCATCACCTGCGTGTCGATGATCCGGTTCTCGCGCTTGACCGATTCCATGATCCAGCGCTCGCGGCGCTGGTTCATCAGCGTGTTCAGGCTGCGCCTGGAGTGCGGACCGGTCTCGACGGCCAGCAGATAGCCGATCCAGGCGGCGGCGAAGAACGCAATCGCGATGAGGTCGAGCGTTCCGAATCCAGCCATGAGCCCCTCCTGGCGGTAGATTGGCGAGGCCAGCGTGCGCCGGCAAGCCTATCGATTGACGCTTGGCCCGGCAGCCGCCACTTTGCCGGCCTCGCGCAGGAGGACCGGCCATGCCGCAGACGATCACCAAGGGTTACAAGGCGCTGCTGGCGGAGGCGGAAGCTGCGGTCAAGACGCTGTCGGTCGAGGAGGCGCAGGCGCTGGTCGGGAGTGACGATACCGTCTTCGTCGACCTGCGCGATCCGCGCGAGCTTGAGCGGGAAGGGCGCATGCCCGGCGCCTTCCACTGCCCGCGCGGCATGCTGGAGTTCTGGATCGATCCGGAAAGCCCCTATGCCAAGCCGGTCTTTCAGGAGGACAAGCAGTTCGTCTTCTTCTGCGCCGGCGGCTGGCGTTCGGCGCTCGCGGCCAAGACGGCGCAGGATATGGGCCTGAAGCCGGTCGCGCATGTCGCTGGCGGCTTCGGCGCCTGGAAGAAGGCCGGCGCGCCCTTCGACGCGCCCGAGCCGAAACAAGGCTGAGCCCGCCGCTTGTCCCACATCCTGATTGTTCTGGCGGTTATCGCCTTCCTGTTCCGCAAGCCGCTCGGCCGCCTGATCGCCAGGCAGTTCCCGGACCGAGCGAAACGCCAGCGCGTACTGGCCACGATCATCGCGGCCTTCCTGCTGGTGATCGGGATGAGGCTGCTGGCGATGTTCTGGTGAAGGGCCTTCCTTTTCCCACCGATCTCGGGCCTGCCCGACATGCGTGGGAAGGAGGTATCTGCAAAGCAGCGGGATGTGGGCAGTTCGACTTGGGTCTGGGTGCGTTACGGACTTGCGGGCAGTGATCTGCAGATTTCAGAACAAAATGGCAACGTGAAAGCTTCTCCTCCAGCTCCTAGATAGAAGCGGGGATCCGAGACCGGGCCCGCACACTGTCATCGCTGGATCGTAGGCCATATGACCCCCCGCCAACTGAACGCTCTTCTCGAGCACCAAGCGAAGAAGCTCCTGGATAAGGGATTTCACGAGCTATGTGGCGCGACGGAAGGGGATTTCATCTCGAGAATGGAAGGGCTCGCTTCATTGCTCGATATTGCCGGAGAGATTCCGATCTCGGGCAACGTTCCTCTGTGCGTCGCCTTTCGCCCCGGCGTTGTGAATCTCGTGGATGCGATGGCGCGGATCGAGGCGAAATCGGCAACTGGCGTCGTTGAGATGACGCCCCTGTCGCCTGACGCCTTTCACGTGATCGACCGAATTCAGCTCCCCCACGATGAGTTCTATCTCCTGCTCGACATCGACACCGGGCGCGATCTCCTGAACGTCAGTCCGGAGGCCTCGTTGGCTATCATCGAACGGCGCGGCAGAACGCCTTTGACGATGGAGGAGGGGGTCGCTCTCACGACGCAGCATCCGGAATTGCTGACGGACAAGAAGGACTACAACTGCATTCAAATGGCCGGCTCGCGGAAAGCGGGCGATCAGCGAATACCGTCGATCTGGTTCAGCAAGGGGCGTCCTCGCCTGGGTTGGTGCTGGGACAGGAACGTCCACACCTGGCTGGGCTCAGCCTCCGCTGCTTTCCGTCTAGGCGAAGCCACAAGGTGAGCGTCGGGCGGGCTGCCTGAGCAATCTGGCCGTCATCCGTTAGCCAGCGCGCTGCCGCCTTCTCCTTCGAGCGAAGGAGGGCAGAATGGCACGCGAATCTCATGCGCGTGTTGCTAAACATCGTGACCGCAATGCGAAGTCCGATCGGTTTCGGCTGCAACCACCCCATGCATTGAACGCGGCTTGCACAATAAGCGGGCATGCGGCATGTTGTCGGCCTTGGCTCCAACTCAGGAAAGGGAGGGCTGAATGGAATTCTTCACCATCGTCGCTCCCGCCATGCGGTCCCGCCACCACTAGGTCGGATCAGCACGAGGCCCGCCTCTTCGGCGGCTCGAGCCAAAATTTCCAATCGCGTTTTCTGAAGCGACGGCCCTTGTCGCGCTTCGCCTGAATTTGGAGCCGGTCTCACCCAGACCGGATGCTTTCATGTCTCTTTCTCCCAGGAAGGAGCGGCAGGAGCCGTTCCGGGCCGTTCTCGGCTTCACTTTTTCACATTGGGGCCGCCAACGCTGGCGCGTTGCCGGTGTGGTCCTCACCGTGATGGCGGCGACCGCTGCCGACCTGTTCATGCCGCTCTATGCCGGGCGGCTGGTCGATGCGGTCGCCGGCGAGCGGGCGAGCGGGCTCGACGCCGCGCTTGCGGCGCTCGTCATGATGATCGCGCTCGGCGCGGGCACAGTGTTCTTCCGGCATCTGTCGTTCATCGGCATCACCGCGATGACGTTGCGCACCATGGGCGACGTGGCGCGTGAGGCGTTCGCACGCCTGCAGCGCTTCTCGACCGACTGGCACGCCAACAACTTTGCCGGCTCGACAGTTCGCAAGATCACGCGTGGCATGTGGGCGCTCGACCTGCTCACCGACACGATCGTGATCGCGCTGCTGCCATCGCTGATCGTGCTGCTCGGCACGACGGTGCTGCTGGCCTGGCACTGGCCAGCGATGGGCGCGGTCGTCTTTGCCGGCGCAGTGATTTACTGCGCCGTGACGATGGTGCTGTCGCTGCGCTTCGTCGCGCCGGCGGCGACGCTCGCCAACAGCTGGGACACCAGACTCGGCGGCGCGCTGGCCGACTCGATCTCGTGCAACCCGGTGGTCAAGGCCTTCGGCGCCGAGGCGCGCGAGGACCAGCGCCTGACCGGTGTGCTGGCGAAGTGGGCCGGGCGGACGCGGCGGACCTGGGTGCGCGGAACCTGGTCGGGCACGGCGCAGCAGCTCGTGCTGCTGGCGCTGCGCGCCGCGGTGATCGGTCTGGTGATCTGGCTCTGGGCCAATGGCCAGGCCACGCCCGGCGACGTCGCCTTCGTGCTGACCAGCTATGCCGTCGTGCATGGCTATCTGCGCGATGTCGGCCAGCACGTCCACAATCTCCAGCGTTCGGTGAACGACATGGAGGAGATGGTGGCGATGCACGCGCTGCCCTTCGGCGTGCCGGATCGTCCCGGTGCCTTGCCGATGGACGTGACCGCCGGCGAGATCGCCTTCGAGCGGGTGACCTTCCATTATGGAGGCCACGTCGAGCCGCTCTATCGCGATTTCTCGCTGACGATCAAAGCCGGCGAGAAGGTCGGCCTGGTCGGGCGCTCCGGCTCCGGCAAGACGACCTTCGTCAAGCTGGTGCAGCGGCTCTACGACGTCACCGACGGACGCATCGCCA
The DNA here is from genome assembly GCA_025846845.1 of Alloboseaceae bacterium BT-24-1. Classification (GTDB taxonomy): domain Bacteria; phylum Pseudomonadota; class Alphaproteobacteria; order Rhizobiales; family Beijerinckiaceae; genus Allobosea. The sequence goes on along the minus strand of JAOYTL010000015.1, from coordinate 114,235 downwards.
TCGACGGGCGCGACATCGCCTCGGCGACGCAGACGTCCCTGCGTGCGCAGATCGCGATCGTGCAGCAGGAGCCGGTGCTGTTCCACCGCTCGCTGGCGGAAAACATCGCCTATGGCCGGCCCGGTGCCAGCATGGCGCAGATCGAGCAGGCCGCGAAGCTCGCCAACGCGCATGACTTCATCATGCGCCTGCCCAAGGCTTACGGCACGCTCGTCGGCGAGCGCGGCGTCAAGCTCTCGGGCGGCGAGCGGCAGCGTGTCGCGTTGGCGCGGGCCTTCCTGGCCGACGCGCCGATCCTGATCCTGGACGAGGCGACCTCGAGCCTCGATTCGGAATCGGAGGCGCTGATCCAGGAGGCGATGGAGCGGCTGATGGAAGGCCGTACCACCATCGTCATCGCCCACCGGCTCTCGACGGTGCGCGCCATGGACCGCATCCTGGTCTTCGACCGCGGCAAGGTCGTGGAAGAGGGCCGGCATGAGACGCTGCTGACCCATGACGGCGGCATCTACCGGGCGCTGTTCGAGAAGCAGGTCAGCGAGCTCGCCAAGGGGCTGGCTGTCTGAGACGCCAAAGCCTTGCCGCCCCAGCCGGGGCGGCAAGGCGCTTTTGCCAACAGGTTTCCAGTCTCCGGAACGGGCCCAGATGTAAGAGAAGCAAGGCGCGATACCCCTGCTTTTGCTTATGGACTTATCGGAAAACCCGCATTCCGCTGTCGGGAGCGCGCCCCTAGCATCACGGCCGATGATTGGGGGGCTTCATGGACCGTCGCAATTTCGGTATCGCACTGGCCGCCGCGATGGCCGCGCCGCTGGCAGCGCGGGCGCAATCGCCCGTTTTCCTCGACTACACGCAGGATGCGCTCGACAAGGCTTACGATCAGCGCGTCTGGGCGCCGAACGCGCAGGAGGTGATCGCGCGCTATGCCAGCGACAGCGCCGCCGTCCGACAGAAGTATCCGCCGAAGACGGAGCGCTACGGCGAGAGCGAGGCTGAGACGCTCGATGTCTTCGCGCCGGCCGGCGCCAACGGCCTGCCGGTGATGGTGTTCATCCATGGCGGCGCCTGGCGGGCGCTCGGCCGGGAGGACGCGTCGGCGCCGGCGCCGACCTTCCTCGAGAATGGCTGCCTCTATGTCGCGCTGAACTTCGCCAATATCCCGGCGGTGCGCCTGCCCGAGATGGCGGCGCAGTGCCAGCGGGCGCTCATCTGGCTTTACAAGAACATCGCGCGCTTCGGCGGCGATCCGCAACGCATCTTCGTCTCGGGCCACTCGTCCGGCGGGCACCTCTGCGGCGTGATGCTGACCAGCGACTGGGCGGCGCTGGGCGGTCCGAAAGACCTGATCAAGGGCGGCGTCGCGATGAGCGGCATGTACGAGCTCTATCCGGTGATGCTTTCGGCCCGCAGCTCCTACATCAAGATCTCGCAAGACGAGCTCGCGGCGCTCAGTGCGATGCGCCATCTCGACCGGATCGCCTGCAACGTCATCGTCGTCTTCGGCGACAAGGAGAGTCCCGAATTCCAGCGGCAGTCCAACGAGTTCGCGACGGCGCTCGCCGGGATGGGGCGTCTCGCACGCCGGATCGTGCTGCCTGGACGCAACCACTTCGTGGTGCCGGAGGAGCTCAACGACGCGAAGACCGAACTGTCCCAGGCCGTCCTGGCGATGATGAAGGCCACCGGCTGAGAAGCGGCACGCTCAGACCGAGGTCAGCCGGGCTGGCAGCAGCCGGACAGCAGGCTGCCTTTGTACCAGACCGAGATCGACAGCGGCTTGTCGTCGTCGCTGGCGGTCACCGAGCAGGTCTCGTGGCTGATGACGGCGCTGATGTCGGCCTTCGGCCCGAAGATGGCGCCGGCGATCAGCGTCGTGTTCCGGCTCTGCTGCATGGTGAAGCGGGAGGTCGATGTCTCGCCATCGCCATCCGAGAAGCGGGCCTTACCGTCCGCCCCGAGCCTCAGGCTCCAATAGGGCTCGTCACCGCCGCAGGTGAGGGGAGCAGTTGGCGTTTCCGGCGATTGGACCGGAACGGCTTCGGCCGTCGATACGGCCAGGAGCATCATGATGATCGCGGCCGGTAACTTCATCGCGGTCCCGCTCCTGCAAAGATGGATCGCTGATCGCGAATAATGGCGTGCGCCGCCACCCCAGGGGTCGCGGCGCAAAACCAGATGCTCATCGTGCTCAAGCGGCCTGCTCTTCGTTCTCCGGGCGGCGACGGCCGAGCCAGAAGAACAGGGCGGAGCCGAGCACACCGACCACGCCGGCGCCGGCGCCGACATAGATCATCTCGTGGTCGAGCGTGGCCTGCTTGTCGGCATCGCCCTGGATGATGACGGCATCCTTGCCCGGCTCGTCCGGCAGATACTTGATCGGCAGGGTCGAGACGGTCAGCTTGTCGTTGGTGATGATATGGCTGGCGAACTCGGTCGACACCGAGATTTTCTCGGCCGTCCGGTCCTGGCCGTTCCTGTCCTTCCAGGCAAGGTCGATCGAGTAGCTGGTGCCGCCGCGGCGCCGCTTGGTGCGGGTCGCGCCCTCGACCGAGGCCTGCGCCTCGATGCCTTCTGCGGCGATCTTCCTGACGCGTTCGCCATCCTGCCAGCTGAAGAAGGCGAGGACAGGCCCGCCGATCGCTGCGATCAGCAGCAGCCATTTGATCTTGCCGGTGATCCAGCCGATGATTCCGCTCATAGGCGCCTCCACGGAGTGGTTTGCGATATCGAGGCCTCGGACCTTGCCGAGGCGCTACGACCCTGTGAGCGGTTGCAGGCTTTTCGCCGCAGCAGATATCGCTTGCGAGGAGATGCATGCACGGCATGCACCGGGCTCAACGCCATGCGGTTTGAGTTGATCCTGGAGATGCTGGCTCAGCCGGAGCTTTCGTTTGCCGAATCGTTCCGATCCAGCCGGAGCCCGGAGGCGTAGCTCGCGCTACTGCACCGATTTCAGATGGTCCGTGGCACTGCGACAGGCCTCGTCCTTCGTATTGAATGTTTGCACACGTTGCTGCACGGCGGCGCGAATTCGCTCGACGTCTCCGGCATCGGCGGTGCGCAACATGCTGTCAGTCGTTAGGAGCAGCATCGGGCTTAGCTCCGCGACATATTGCTTCTCACACTGGGCGCTGACCCATTCGGCCATCACCGCGATCTGAAGCATGCGAGCGACATCGTCCTTGGTCAGCTTCGGCGCCTGTGCCTGCGCCGGCAGCATGGCGGCACAGAGCATCATGGCGGCGAGGCCGCAGGCCCGGAGAGCGATGCCACGCAGCTTCATCGATCGCTCCTGTCGCGGGAGATTGGCGCCGCCGGCGCGGCCGCCCGTGGACGCACGCCGGCGACCGGACCGGCGGGCAGCGGCTCGCCCGGCTCCGGACCCAACGGCTTGCCATCCTGAATCGGCTTGCTCAGAAAGCGATTCATCGCGGCGAGGTAAGCCTCTGGCAGAGCCCAGCTTCTGGCGCTGGCGATGACGCTTTCGAGATAGCCGGGGCGCGGCCGGCCGACCGTGATGCTGCGTCCGACATAGATCAGCGCCCGCTTGGCGCCGCCCTCGACCACCACCGGCTGGTTGATCTTGATGTAGAGGCCGCTGGCGAGCTCTTCGAACTTGTCGAGCGTGCGGATGTCGCCGAGCGCGCAGTCCCAGAGCACGCCATGGACGCTCTCGCGCGGGTCGCGGATCACCGAGGCATAGCCGTCGGTGGTGATGATGAAGCGATGGCGCGGCAGGCGGGCGAGGCCGAGCGCCTTCGAGCGCGGGCAGCGCTGCGCCATGCCGGCAACGTCCATGTTCAGGCCATAGGCGAAGTAGAGGGGCATTCGCAGCTCGCGTCATTCTCGGGCGGAGCGAAGCGCAGACCCGAGAATCTCAGGGCGGGAAGGCGCCTGGCTCATGCAGGTTTCTCGTCCCGAGATGCTCGGGTCAAGCCCGAGCATGACGCGCCGCCCTCACTTCGTCTTGTTGAACAACTCCCGGCCGATCAGCATCCGCCTGATCTCGCTGGTGCCGGCTCCGATCTCGTAGAGCTTGGCGTCACGCAGCAGGCGCCCGGTCGGGTAGTCGTTGATGTAGCCGTTGCCGCCGAGCAGCTGGATCGCGTCGAGCGCCAGCTGCGTCGCCTTCTCGGCCGCGATCAGGATGGCGCCGGCGGCGTCCTCGCGGGTGGTCTCGGCGCGGTCGCAGGCCTTGGCGACGGCGTAGACATAGGCCTTGCACGAGTTCATCGCGACATACATGTCGGCGACCTTGCCCTGGACGAGCTGGAATTCGCCGATCGACTGGCCGAACTGCTTGCGCTCGTGGATATAGGGCAGGACGATGTCCATCGCCGCCTGCATGATGCCGAGCGGGCCGGCCGAGAGCACGACGCGCTCGTAGTCGAGCCCGCTCATCAGCACGTTGACGCCGCGGCCGACCGAGCCGAGCACGTTCTCCTCGGGGACCTCGCACTCCTCGAAGACGAGCTCGCAGGTGTCGGAGCCGCGCATGCCGAGCTTGTCGAGCTTCTGATGCGTCGAGAAGCCCTTCATGCCCTTCTCGATCAGGAAGGCGCTGATGCCCTTCGGGCCGGCCTCGGGATCGGTCTTGGCGTAGACCACCAGGGTCTCGGCGATCGGGCCGTTGGTGATCCACATCTTGTTGCCGGTCAGGACATAGCGGTCGCCCTTCTTCACCGCCTTCGTTTTCATCGAGACGACGTCGGAGCCCGAGCCGGGCTCGGACATGGCGAGCGCGCCGACATGTTCGCCGGAGATCAGCTTGGGCAGGTATTTCTGCTTCTGCGCCTCGTTGCCGTTGCGGGCGATCTGGTTGACGCAGAGATTGGAGTGGGCGCCGTAAGAGAGGCCGACCGAGGCCGAGGCCCGGGAGACCTCCTCGATCGCGACGCAATGCTCGAGATAGCCGAGGCCGGCGCCGCCATATTCCTCAGGGACGGTGATGCCGTGCAGGCCGAGCGCGCCCATCTGCGGCCAGAGATCGCGCGGGAACTGGTTGGTCTTGTCGATCTCCTCGGCGCGCGGCGCGATCTTCTCCTGCGCGAAGGCGTGGACAGTGTCGCGGATCGCGTCGGCGGTCTCGCCGAGATCGAAATTGAAGGGGCGGGGCGCGTTGGCGAGCATGATGTCCTCCCGGCTCAAAACAGGCGGAGCGGCTTACGCCCCTTTCCAGCGTTATAGCGCGGTTGCAGCCCAAGTCAGCGGGCGGGAGGCGGCAGGTGGTTCTGCGCCGATGCGCAGGGGTTCGCTAGACGGGCACGCTGAAGAGCGGTCTAAGCAAATCTCTGGTGCTCTCGCGCCTGAAGTGGGTGGGGCCACAGAAAAAGAGTCTGCTTCCGACCCATTGCGGTCACACAAGTTTCATTCTGCGTTCGATAATTCTTCTCAAGTAGGCCACGCCGAAAGGTATCGCGTCGTCGTTGAAATCAAAGCGCGCGTCGTGAACGGGTGCGCTATCTCCATTTCCGATGAGCATCATGTTTCCTGGCCGTGCTTCGAGCATGAACGCGAAGTCTTCAGAGCCCATCAATGGCTCCAAGGTGTCGTTAGCATTCGCATCGCCAACCAAAGATTTTGCGACTTCAACAGCAAATGCCGTTTCATCGCCATGGTTCACGACCGGCGGGAACATACGATTGTAGCTGACTGTGGCTTTGGCCCCATAGGCCGCAGCCACACTCTCAGTAATGGCAATCAGGCGCGCTTCGATCAGATTGCGCACCGCTGGATCGAAGGTTCTCGTCGTTCCTCCCATCTCGACCGATTGCGGGATGACGTTGCCGGCGCGGCCACCAGCCATCCAACCAACCGTGACGACCGCGCATTGGCGTGGATGAACGTTACGAGAAACGATCGTTTGCAGTGCCAGCAGCACATTTGCACCAGCTACAAGAGGGTCGACACTCGCGTGCGGGGAAGCGCCGTGCCCTCCCTTGCCGTCTATCTTGATCCTGAAGCCATCAGCCGAGGCTCCGAAAGGCCCGTTCGCTGTCGCGAACTGCCCGATCGGGAGCCCTGGCTCTGTGTGCATGGCGTAGATTTCGGTGATGCCAAATCGCTCCATAAGGCCGTCATCAACCATGGCCTTGCCACCGCCACCGCCTTCCTCGGCTGGCTGAAAGACGACGACCGCCGTGCCGTTGAATTCTCGCGTCCGAGCCAAATCCCGCGCGGCCCCCAGCAGCATTGCCGTATGGCCATCATGACCACACGCATGCATCAAGCCCTTCGTCTTTGACCCCCAGGGTGCATTTGTCTGTTCCTCGATGGGTAAGGCATCCATGTCGGCCCGCAGAGCGACAACAGCGTCACTCGTCCGATCTCTTCCGTGGATTATGCCGACGACACCGGTACGCCCGATGCCGCTCACCACGTCATCACAACCGAATTCTGTGAGCTTGGCATGCACGAATGCCGCGGTCCTGTGCACTTCGAATTGAAGTTCTGGATGGGAGTGAAGGTCTCTCCTCCACTCAACCACTTCAGCGAAATCCGAAGCCAGGACGTGCATCGGCACCCCTCCACATAATGTCGCGGCGGTTAGCAATTACTGCAAACGACATGGATATCGCGAGGAGGGCAATGCCCGCAAACGACCCTTTAATGCCCTTGGTAGGTCGCTAGTCAACGCATGACATTGCCACCCTACCGCCCGATCACACCGCGCCGGCGCAGCAGGAACAGGGTCAGCATCGAGGCGGCGAGGCAGGCCACGGCGACCAGCCCGGCGCCAAAGTCCCACTCCACCCAGGGCAGGCCCTTCACATTGATGCCGAACAGGCCGGTGATGAAGGTCGCGGGCAGGAACAGCGCGGTCAGGATCGAGAGCGTGTAGAGCTGCCGGTTGGTCTGGTTGGCGGAGCGCACGGCGATCTCGTCCTGGAGCAGGCGTGCCCGGTCCTGCACCGACTGGATGTCCTGGCGCAGCGTGTCGACCCGCAGCAATAGCCGCAGCGCGCTCGCCCGCACCGTTTCCGGCGCCGAGCGTCCCGAGGGCGTCTCGGCGAAGCGCCGGAACAGCAAATGCAGGCCGGCGAGCTGGCGGTGCAGTTGCACGGCGGAGCGGCGGACGGCGCCGACGCGCTGCGGGCCGTCCTCCAGCCTGTCGAGGAGGATCTGGTCCTCGACGCTGTCGATCTCGTCGGAAAGCCTGACGACCGCATCGGTCACGTCGTCGATCAGATATTCGATGATGTGCTCGAATAGCTCAGCCGGGGAGGCGATCTGCTCGCCGGCGTTGAGCGCCTCGACCGCCTTGCGGATCGATTGCAGCGCCTCGCGCCGGCCGGTCAGCAGGAAGCGCTCGCCGACCGCCCAGGCGAGCGTGCCGATCGAGTCGGTGCGGTCGACGATGTCGCGGGTCAGATCATGGGCGATGCCCCAGACCAGGCTGGCGGAATGGTCGAGCCGCTGATGCGTCTCGCGCGAGAGCAGGAGCTCGCGCGCCGCTGGTGGAAGCCCCTTCTGCTCGTCGACCCAGGCCTGGGCCCTGGTGTGGACGAGGTCGAGATGCAGCCAGACAAAGCCTTCTTCCGGCGCCAGCGTCGGCACGTCGTCGCGCGGCATCAGCGTGGGCGTGCCGTCCGCGGCGAAGCGATAGGCCCAGACGATACCTGTCTGCGACTGGAGATCCCGCAGCATCGACGCTTCGTATCCGTTTGAGATGGCAATCGTCCGCATCAGCACCCGTCAGATGACGGTTTTGCGACGCCCGTCCTCAGTCGCGGGCGATCGAGCCCGTCGTGGCGACGTCGCGTGCCTGCGCCGATTTCGGAATCTTGCCGGGCGGTGCGAATTTCAGCGGCGTGTTGCCGGCGGCCTTCGGCGTCCTCAATCCGGCCGGGCTGGCCGGAGGCTTGGGCGTGGTGGCGACCCTGGGCTCGTCGCCGCGCCATTTGCGGGCGCCGATGTCGAAGCGGCCGTCGCGCCAGGCGGCGAATTCGCGTTCCGTGCCGAAGAAGGCGTTGCGATCGACGTCGCCGGTGATGCCGGGCACGCGGCCGGTGGTGGTGAACTGCCAGAACTCCCACTGCTTGCGCTCATAGCGATGCTTGAGCGGGGCTGCGGTCGAACGCAGCCAGTAGGGGTGGTCGTTGAACTCGCCTTCGAGCACGTCCTCGTGGAAGGTGATGTCGGTGTAGATGATCGGCTTCTTGCCGGTGTGCTCCTGCAGGCCCCTGAGCATCTCGCGGATCTTGGCGAGCGCCTTCTCGCGCGGGATCTTTTTGCCGCACTTGCTGGATTCGCCGTTCCATTCGACGTCGAGCACCGGGGGCAGGGCGTCGGGGTCGCGCGGGATATTGCGCTTGAACCAGCGCACCTGGTCCTTGGCCGGCCGGCACCAGTAGACGAAATGATAGGCGCCGCGCGGCACGCCGGCCGCCTTCGCTTCAGCCCAATTGCGCCGGAAGCTCGGGTCGAGATGGTCGCCGCCCTCGGTCGCCTTGATGAAGGCGAAGCGGGTGCCGGCGTCCTTGACCTTGGCCCAGTCGATCTCGCCCTGCCAGCGCGAGATGTCTATGCCCTGGATCGAGCGCTGGCGCGCATCGCGCACGCCGGCATGGGGGGAGGCATCGCCCTTCTTCGGGTAGAGCGCCAGCGCGGGCCCGGTGCAGAGCAGGCCGAGAACGGCCGCGGCAAGCGCCTGCAACGGCAAAGCTGTGGCCGGCCGCGCTTCTGGACTGGTGTCAGCGCGCCGCGCCATGCTTGTCTCCCGTTCGCGAGGCAGGATAGGCGGCGGCCGAGTTAAGAGGTGGTTAGCATTCGCGTGGCCGGCTTCAGGCTTGGTTAACCGGCGGGAGGCTGGCGATGGAGGACCCGGAGGGCGAGGGAAAGGACAAGGGCAACCGGGTCCTGGCCTATGGCGTCCATGTGCTGACGGCGCTCGGCGCCGCGCTCGGCCTGCTGGCGCTACAGGCGGTTTTCACGGGCGATCTGGCGCAGGCCTTCGCCTGGCTTGGCGTGGCGCTGGTCGTCGATGCGGTCGACGGGCCGCTGGCGCGACGCTTTGCGGTCAAGGAGCGGGCGACGCGCTATGACGGCGCGCAGCTCGACCTCGTCGTCGACTTCGTCACCTATGTCTTCGTGCCCGCCGCGATGCTGCTGCGGCCGGAGGTGATGGCGCAGCCCTATGGGGTGATCGCCGGCCTCATCGTGACGCTGGCGAGCGCGCTCTATTTCGCCGACACCGGCATGAAGACCGACGACTGGTGGTTCCGCGGTTTCCCGGCGGTCTGGAACATCGTCGTGTTCTACATCGTCGCCTTCGCGCCGCCGGCCTGGCTGGCGCTGGCCGTCATCCTGATCGCGACGGCGCTGATGTTCCTGCCGGTGGTGTTCGTGCACCCGGTGCGCGTGCGGCGCTGGCGCGGCCTGACATTGGCGCTGCTGGCGCTATGGGGCGCTGCAGCCGCCGCCACGATCTGGCAGGGGATGGCGCCGGACGTCTGGAGCAAGGCCGGGCTGGCGCTGGCTGCCTGCTATTTCGTCGGGCTCGGCCTGCTGCGCGCCCGAGTGCAACGCTGATAGGCGCTTACTCGGATTCCGGCGCGGTCTCGTCTTCGACGATTTGGCCGATCGGCGCTGGCTGGAAGGCAGCTGCGGCCACTGTCCTGCTGGCGCCCGGCATCGTCGCCACAGGGGTATGCTCCGGGCCGGGGCTCGGCTGCGGCGGCACACGGCGCTCGCGCGTCCAGGTGCGGGTACCGATGTCGAAGCGGCCCTCGCGCCAGCCGGCGAATTCACCGTCATTGCCATAGAAGGCGTTGCGGTCGACATCGCCCTTGATGCCGGGAATACGGCCGGTGGTGGTGAACTGCCAGAAGGCCCAGGGCCGGTTGTGGTAGCGTGTCTCGGGCTTCGCCGCGGTCGAGCGGATCCAGTAGGCGTAGTCGTTGAACTCGCCTTCCAGGATGTCCTTGTGGAAGGTGATGTCGGTGTAGATCACCGGCTTCTTGCCGGTGAGCTGCTCGAGCTCGGTCAGCATCAGCCGGATCTTCTCCAGCGCCAGCGAGCGCTCGACCTTCTTCGGGCAGGTCTTGGAGTGGCCGTTCCATTCGAGGTCGAGCACCGGCGGCAGCGCGTCGGGATCGTTCGGGATCTGCTGCTTGAACCAGACCGCCTGCTCATGGGCCGGGCGGCACCAGTAGACGAAGTGATAGGCGCCGCGCGGCACGCCGGCGCGGCGGGCGCCTTCCCAGTTCCTCTGGAACGCCGGGTCGACATGGTCGCCGCCCTCGGTCGCCTTGATGTAGACGAAGCGGGTGCCGGCGGCCTTGACCGAGGCCCAGTCGATCTCGCCCTGCCAGCGCGAGATGTCGATGCCCTGGATCGGATATTGCCTGGCAGCCTCGACGCCGGGATGCGGGCGCGCATCGCCCTTGGACGGGTAATTGTCCAGCCCAACGCAGCCGCCCAAAGCCGTCAAGGCGGCGAGCAGTGCGAAGGGGGCCAGGGAGAGGTTTTTCATGCGGCGGGCGATCATTTCTCGGACAATTAAGGAGAAAGCTTGACGCCCGGTTTACGTTACCGGTTTTTCCGCGACTGTCAGGTCAGGCGCAGCAGTAAAGTCGCGATGCCGAGGAAGGAGAAGAAGCCGACCACGTCGGTGATCGTGGTGACGAACGTGCCGGACGCGATCGCGGGGTCGATACCGGCCTTGTCGAGCGCCAGCGGCACGGCGACGCCGGCGAGGGCCGCGATGATCAGGGTCGCGACCATGGCGAGGCCGATGACGACGCCGAGCATGGGATTGCCGAACCAGAAGCCGGCGACCACAGCGGTGATGAGCGCGAAGGCGACGCCGTTGAGCACACCGACGATCATCTCGCGCCGGAAGAAGCGGCCCATGTTCCAGCCACCGAGCTCCCCGGTGCCGAGTGCGCGGACCGCCACGGTCATCGTCTGGGTCGCGGCATTGCCGCCCTGGCTGGCAACGATCGGTGCGAGCACGGCGAGGGCGACGAGCTTGCCGAGCTGCTCCTCGAACATCGCCATCACGGAGGCGCTGACGAAGGCCGCTATCAGGCTGATGAAGCGCCAGCGAAAGCGGCCGAGCGCCACCTGGCGCACCGAGTCGGAAATCTCTTCCTCCGCATCGACGCCGGCGAGTTGCTTGACGTCGTCGTCGCCGGCCTCCTCGATCACGTCGACGATGTCGTCGATCGTCATGACGCCGACCAAGCGGCCGGCGGCATCGATCACGGGGGCTGCGACGAGGTTGTAGCGCTGGAACATGCGCGCCACGTCCTCGACGTCGTCAGTCGCCTGAACGACGCGGCGATCGTCCTCGACGAGATCGGCGACGCTGACCGGACGCTGGGTGCGCAGCAATTGGTCGAGCCTGACGGTGCCGACGAAATGGTGGCTGGGGTCGGCGACGAAGATCTCGAAGAAGCGCTCGGGCAGGTCTTGCGTCTCGCGCAGGAAGTCGATGGTGTGGCCGACCGTCCAGAACGGCGGCACCGCGATCACCTCGGGCTGCATGCGCCGGCCGGCCGAGCCTTCCGGATAGTCGAGGCCCTGCTGCAGCACCGTCCGCTCGGCCGGCGTCAGCTTGTCCAGGATCTCGCGCTTGTCGGCCTCGTCGAGGTCCTCGAGGATGTAGACCGCGTCGTCGGTGTCGAGATCGCGCACGCCCTCGGCGACCGTCTCCGGAGAGAGCTCCTCGAGAATTTCCTCGCGGACGGCGTCGTCGACCTCGGTCAGCGCGGTGAAGTCGAAATCGCCGCCGAGCAGCGAGATCAGCTTCGGCCGCTCCTCGGCGTCGAGCGCCTCGATCAGGTCGCCGAGATCGGCTTCGTGCAGCTCGGCGACGAGCTCGCGCAACGTCGTGACGTCGGAGAGCAGGACGGCCTGCGAGACCTGTTCGACGAATCCGGCATCGATTGCGCCGTCCTCGTCACGGACCTGGCGCTCCAGCGTCTCGTCTGGAGCGTGCTCGGCTTCCACCATGGGTCGCTCCGCGATTCGAGGGAGTGGATTCGGGGCAGGAGAGTCGCGCCGGAACGCGCCAGCGCCCTTGTGTCAGCGCCGCCACGACAAGGCAACGCGCGGGGAGCGGATTCGATGCAATCGTAACGAAAAACGGCGACCCTTGCGGATCGCCGTTTCGCGAGCTCTCGCTCTAAACTGGTGCGGTCAAGAGGACTCGAACCTCCACGGGTCTCCCCGCTACCACCTCAAGGTAGTGCGTCTACCAATTCCGCCATGACCGCAGCGGCTCTGAGAGGGCACCGCGCTGTGGCGGTGAACTCTTAGAGCGGCGCGGGTCTACCAAATCAGGTTCCCGGCTACAAGAGCTGCGATCAGGAAAATCGTAAGGGCTGTGGGAAGGGGGGCTCAGGCCGCGTCGGCGACGGTTTCGAGCGAGTAGACGGTCGGTCGCTTCAGCATCTCGGTGATCTCGACCGAGATTCGCGTTCCGGCGACGACGACATGGCCCTTGGCGAAGGGGTGGTTGTTGGCGAGAATCTGGACCTCGTCGTTCTCGGTCGCGTTGAGCTCGATGATCGCGCCGCGGCCCATGCGCAGCAATTTGTAGATCGGCATCTGCGCCGAGCCGAGCACCACCGTCAGCTCTACCGCGACGTGATCGAGATCAGCCTTCAAAACCCGCCTCCGCAGACTTAGAGCCTCTAACAGAATTTGAGCAGGCCTGGACGCCGGCAATTCGTCCGCTCCGCCAGGAGCGGCGGGCAGCCGATACCGTTGGTATCGGCAAGCGGCGCGACGCCGCGGGCGGGCGAATTCCCGGCGCCGAAGGTGGGCCTTGGAGGACCGCCTGCGGCGTCGGAGCGACTTGCCGATATCGAACGATATCGGCTGCACGCTCCTCCTGGCATTCGGTTCCTCCAAGACCCATCCAGACCTGCTCAAATTCTGTTAGAGGCTCTTACTTCAAAATGGTTCCACGAACTTGCCAGCGACGCGGAAACCGGCGCATGAGCAGCGGCGAAGCGATCGGACGCCGCACCGGTTGCCAAGAGTTGAACAAACTAGGTTAAGCCATAGTGAAGACGCGCGAGGCGCTTGCGGTCTCGTTCCTGCCGGAGGCAGGTTCCGAGCCGGTCGAATGGGTGATCGCCGACGAGCCTGTCGGCTATGAGGCGGCCGTCGCCGAGATGGAGGCGCGTGCCGCCCTGATCGCGGACCGCATGGCGCGCGAGCGGGTCTGGCTGGTCGAGCATCCCGCGCTCTATACCGCCGGCACCTCGGCAAAGGACGAGGACCTGCTGACGCCGGAGCGCTTTCCGGTGCACCGCACCGGGCGCGGCGGGCAATTCACCTATCACGGCCCCGGTCAGCGCGTCGCCTATGTCATGCTCGACCTGAAGCGGCGCGAGCCCGATCTGCGCCGCTTCGTCTCGGCACTGGAGGCCTGGCTGATAGGCACGCTCGCCACCTTCAACATCCGCGGCGAGCGGCGCGAGGAGCGCGTCGGCGTCTGGGTGCGTCGGCCCGAGAAGGGGGCAGATGCCGAGGACAAGATCGCCGCCCTCGGCATTCGCGTCCGGCGCTGGGTCTCGTTCCACGGCATCTCGCTCAATGTCGAACCTGAGCTGGCGCATTTCGACGGCATCGTGCCTTGCGGCGTCTCCGACCAGGGCGTGACCTCGCTGGTCGATCTCGGTCTGCCGGTGACGATGCCCGAGGTCGACAGCGCGCTGCGGGCCGAGTTCGAGCAGATTTTCGGCCCGACCGTCGCCGTTTCCTGACGTTTACCTTCCATTGACCATCCGCCCGGATGCTCTCCCCGTGAGATTAGCTACGGGGACGATGATGACGAGGTTCATCTTTGCGGGCTGCCTGGCAGCCCTGCTTTCAGGGTGCTCGACCACCGAGGAGCGGATCGCTGGCGCTGCCGCCGGCGCGGGAACGGGCGCGATCATTGGCGGGCCGATCGGCGCCGTCGCGGGCGGGGCGGTCGGCGCCTTCGCGGCGCCGACCGTGACCGGTTCTGTCCGGCGCATGCGCGAATAACGCTTCGTCGTTTCGCGCACGGCGCATCTGTGCGCCGTCGCCTGTTTGCCTTTTGGGCGCGGCGCGCCATAACCCGCACTGAAGAATTGTCGTGAGGGAGTGCGCCGTGGCGGTCATCGAGAGCAAGGTCGATCTCAATTCGGCCGAGGCGCGCGCCAACACGCAAGCCTGGAGCACTCTGCGCGAGCAGTTGACGGAGCGGCGCGCCACCGCGGCGCTCGGCGGCAACGCCCGCTCGCGCGAGCGCCATACGGCGCGTGGCAAGCTCCTGCCCAGGGAACGCGTGCTGCGCCTGCTCGATCCCGGTTCGGCCTTCCTCGAGATCGGCGCGCTCGCCGCCTTCGACATGTACGACAAGGACGTGCATGGCGCCGGCATGATCGCCGGCATCGGCCGGGTCGCCGGGCGCGAGGTGATGGTCGTCTGCAACGACGCCACCATCAAGGGCGGCACCTATTACCCGATGACGGTGAAGAAGCATCTGCGCGCCCAGGAGATCGCGCGCGAGAACAATCTGCCCTGCATCTACCTGGTCGATTCGGGCGGCGCGAACCTGCCGCACCAGACCGAGGTCTTCCCCGATCGCGAGCATTTCGGCCGGATCTTCTACAACCAGGCCACCCTGTCCGGCCTCGGCATCCCGCAGGTCGCCGTGGTGATGGGCTCCTGCACCGCCGGCGGCGCCTATGTGCCGGCGATGTCGGACGAGACCGTCATCGTCAGGAACCAGGGCACGATCTTCCTGGGCGGCCCGCCACTGGTGAAGGCTGCGACCGGCGAGGTGGTCTCGGCCGAAGATCTCGGCGGCGCCGACGTCCATGCCAGGCTGTCCGGCGTCGCCGATCACTATGCCGGCGACGACACCCATGCGCTCGCGATCGCGCGGCGGATCGCCAGCAATTTCAACAGCGTCAAGCGGCCGGACATCGACATCGCCGAGGCGGCCCCGCCGCTCTATGGCGCCGACGAGCTCGAGGCCGTCGTGCCGACCGACCTCAAGAAGCAATACGACGCCCGCGAGATCATCGCCCGGCTGGTGGACGGCTCGCAACTCGACGAGTTCAAGCCGCTCTACGGCTCGACCCTGGTGACGGGCTTCGCCCGCATCCACGGCATCCCGGTCGGCATCATCGCCAATAACGGCATCCTGTTCTCGGAGAGCGCGCTGAAGGGCGCGCACTTCATCGAGCTCTGCTGCCAGCGCCGCATCCCGCTGCTGTTCCTGCAGAACATCACCGGTTTCATGGTCGGCCGCGAGGCCGAGACGCGCGGCATCGCCAAGGACGGCGCCAAGCTGGTGACGGCGGTCGCCTCGGCGCGGGTGCCGAAGATCACCGTGCTGGTCGGCGGCTCCTTCGGCGCCGGCAATTACGGCATGTGCGGGCGCGCCTACTCGCCGCGCTTCCTGTTCGCCTGGCCGAACTCGAAGGTCTCGGTGATGGGCGCCGAGCAGGCGGCGAGCGTGCTCGCGACCGTACGCGGCGACAATCTCGAAGCCGAGGGCAAGCCCTGGACGGCCGAGGACGCCGAAGCCTTCAAGGCGCCGATCCGCGACAAGATCGAATCCGAGGGCTCGCCCTATTACGCCACAGCCCGGCTCTGGGATGACGGCATCATCCTGCCCTCCGAGACGCGCCGCGTGCTGGCGCTCGCCTTCTCCGCCTGCCTCAACGCCGAGGTGCCGGAGACGCGGTTCGGCGTGTTCAGGATGTGAGGCGAGCCGCCTCTCCCTTCTCCCCTTGCGGGAGAAGGTGGCCCGCAGGGCCGGATGAGGGGTTGCGCAGGTTCGAAAGGTTCAGAGAACGGAGGGCGCTGAGCAAGCGAGTCGTGTCGCGCGACCCCTCACCCTAACCCTCTCCCGCAGGGGGAGAGGGGGATATGGCGCGCTTCGTCAGTTCTTGGTCAGCCCGAGTTCCTTCAGCACGCCGTTGCCGCGCTCGGTGAAGGCCTTCACATAGGTGGCGAATTCCTCCGGCTTGTCCCAGACCGGGGTGATGCCGCGCTCGGCCATGCCCTTGCGGACATCCTCGCGCTGCATGGTGCGCTGGGCGGCGTCGAACAGGATCTTGCGGCGGTCTGCGGGGACGCCTTTGGGCGCGGCGAGCGCGAACCAGTTCTGATAGGTCCAGTCGAGCCCCGCCTCCTTGGCGCTCGGCACGTCCGGGAAGTTCGGATGGCGCTCCTCGGTCATCAGCAGGATGGTACGCACACGGCCCGCTTCCAGCATCGCCTTGGCCTCGATCGGCGAGCCGGTGAAGACCTGGAGGCCGCCGGCGACGAGATCCTGCAGGGCAGGGGCGCCGCCATTGCTCAGCACCCAGCGCACGGCGTCGGGCGCGATGCCCGCCGCCTTCAGGATGCCGCCCGAGGCGATGTGCCAGGAGCCGCCGACGCCGGTGCCCGACGCCATGATCGAGCCCTTCGGGCTGTCCTTCACCGCCTTGAGATAATCGGCCGCGGTCTTCCACGGGCTGTCGGCCTTGACGGTGATGCCGGCCGGGATCAGCGACACCCGCGAGAACATGTCGATCGAGTCAGGCGTGAGATCGCCAAGGCCGAGCGACTTGAAGAACGAGATCTCGGGGCTGGCGCCGCCAAGGGTGTAGCCGTCCGGCGCTGCATTCGCGATCGCCGAGTGGCCCGTGATGCCGCCGCCACCGGTGCGGTTGACGACGTTGACCGGCTGCTTCAGCTCGGCCTCGAGCCCGTTGGCAAAGATGCGCATGACCGAATCCATGCCGCCGCCGGCCGCCCAGGGCACGATCAATTGCACTGGCCGATCCGGGAAGGCGAAGGCCGGCGCTGCACCGATGGCGAGCGCGCCCAAGGCCAAAGCGAGCTTGCGGAACCCCTTCATCATAATCCTCCCATGCTTGCCGCTTATTCTTGCATGCAAGGAGTAGAGCGCTCTCGGGCAAGCGACAAGAGTGTATGCGGAATTTTGTATGCAGGACAATGATGCGGATTGCCGCTTGCCTCCGATCGTCTCTCCGCAATGTGGGCCAGTCGGGCAAGCCGCCGGGTATCGCTCGAGCCAGCCGACCATTCGGACGGGCTGCCAGGGCCGAGATATGATTGTCAGGGCGTGTGGCGCAGAGCGGCCAGGAGACCGAGCGTGACGAGCGTCACGCCGAGCGAGCTGAGAAGGCTGGTCGCTTCGCCGAGGAAAAAGTAGCCTGCGACTGCCGTCAGACTCGGGACAGCGGCGGTGAAGAGCGCCACCTTGGCTGCGCCGAGCAGCGATACCGCGCGCGTGTAAACGAAAATCGAGACCGCGCCGATCAGGACACCTTGAAACAGGCCCTGCACCAGAAGGTCCAGCATTGACGCGCGGAACAGCATCTTGCCAGGCCAGGCGGCGTAGACCGGAAGAAACACGAGCGCTGAAATGACCGCAACGATCGCTGCAGCACGCGTCGCCGGGAGGCCCAGTTCCTTCACGTAGAGCCCATAGCCCGACCAGCACAGCGACGCTGCCAGGAGGCAGGCGTCTCCCAGAAGAAGCAGCCCTGACGCCTCTCCGAAGCCATCCCATGCCATGGCGACGATGCCGAGAGCGATGATTGCGAGTCCGGCCCTTTGCCATCCGCGAGGCATGCCGTTCGCGAAAACCCGGATCAGCAGGGCTGTGGTCAACGACAGCGTGCCGTGCAACAGGACCGCGCCGTGGGCCGCGGGCGCGAGTGCAAAGCCCGCATAGGCGAACATCGCGAAACCGAGCCCGCCCAACATCGCCAGAGCCAGCGCTTTCTCGATCCGCAAGCCGCTCAGCCCGTGCTTCAGCAGGATGGGCAACAACAGCAGCCCGCCTATGCCGAACCGCAACGCTGCGATGTCGGGAAGGGTCAAGGCTGTCGAGAGGCCGGCCCGAGACACCAGCACGAAGCCGGCGAACAGGACGACGACGCTGCACGCATAGGCGATTGCTTGCACCTGGCCGCCTCCTCGCCGGGCCATGCTGGGGAAGTCGCTCAGATGGCGCGATGGTGGATCAGCCGAGGCGGGTGGTACACTCACTAGACGGTATACTTGGGCCCGCTGCGAATATGCGAGCTGGACCGTCGATTCCGGCATTGCCGAGGCACTGTC
The DNA here is from genome assembly GCA_025846845.1 of Alloboseaceae bacterium BT-24-1. GTDB lineage: Bacteria > Pseudomonadota > Alphaproteobacteria > Rhizobiales > Beijerinckiaceae > Allobosea. Next base: position 96,160 of record JAOYTL010000015.1, on the reverse strand, counting down.
CCCGCCGGTCGTGAGGTGGGTGCAACGCCGTGCCCTCGCCAATGCGCTTGCTTTTCGCAAGCCCGGCGACCTCTTCTGCCGGGACGGCGAGATGGTGAGGAGAATAAGCGCAATGGCTTCGGTCAGACGACTCGTTCCGGCGGAGTGGAAGCAGGCTTTCCTCATTGTCGTGCAACTGCGCCCCACGCTCGACGAGGCCGAGTTCCTGCGGCGCGTGCAGCGGCAATCCTTCTCCGGCTATGAGCTGGTCGGCGCTTTTCGCGACGATCAGCTCGTCGGCGTGCTCGGCATGCGCCCGGTCCATACGCTGGCGCGCGGTGGACACCTGCATGTCGACGATCTCGTGGTCGATGAGCGGGTTCGCAGCGGCGGCATCGGCCGCGCGTTGCTTGGCTTCGCCGAGGAGGATGCGCGCTCGCGCGGCCTCACCGCCGTGTTCCTCGACGCAAGGCGCGAGGCGATCCCCTTTTGCGAGCGCGAGAGCTATGCCTTCCACCCGGCACCGTCGATGAAGAAGCTGCTCGGCGGGTAAAGTGCCAGAATCTGGCCGACGGGCGTTCGATCATAAGGGAACCGCCGTCGTCTCCTTGCCGGTCTTGTTGACGACCATGGTGTAGTAGCGCGTCACGTTGCTGCCTTCGCCGAACAGCAGCTCGCACAGCGCGGTCACCTCGTCCATGTCGGCGACGCGCAGCATCAGGATCACATCGGTCTGGCCGGTGACGCCATAGGCCTGGACGACCGCCGGTTGGCGCGCCGCCAGCTCCAGGAACTGCCGCCGGCTCGGCTCGTCATGCCGGGCGAGCTCGACGGCGATGATCACCTTCAGGCCTTTGCCCGCCTTGGCGAGATCGAGGACCGCCACGGTGCGCAGGATCAGCCCGGCCGCTTCCAGCCGCCGGATCCGCCGCAGGCAGCTCGATGGCGCGAGGCCCACTTCCTCGGCGAGTTGCGCATTGGTGCGCGAGGCGTCGGCCTGGAGCAGGTTCAGGAGCTTCTTGTCGATTCGATCCATCGCGGCCATCCCGTCGCCTGCCGTGCAATAAAATTGCACGAAGTCGACGATTTTGACCACCGCCGCGCATGCATCGGCGCTAGTTTCCCGGCGTCAACCGAGGACTGCCGCCGATGCCGCTCCAGACCCAGTTTTACCGCAAGACATTGGAGACGCTCACCGTCTACCGCGAGCTGGTGGTGATCATGGTTCCGATCGCCGTTGCGACGCAGGCTTTGACCGAGCTCGGCGTGATCAAGGCGGTGTCGCCCTGGCTCGCGCCGGCGATGGGGCTCTTCGGCCTGCCACCCGAGCTGGCGCTGGCCTGGCTGACGGGGCTACTGGTCGGAATGTGGGGCGGCGTGGTCGTCCTGTTCACGCTCGTGCCGACGACAGCGCTCAGCACGGCCGACATGACCGTGTTCTGCAGCCTGCTCCTGATGGCGCATGCCATTCCGGTCGAGCAGCGCATCGTCGCCAGGGCAGGGCCGAGCTTTTTGGCGACGTCGATCCTGCGGATCGCTGGCGCAATGGCCTTTGCCGCGATCCTGAATCAGCTCTTTTCCGCGACGGGTTGGCTGTCGGAGCCGGTCGCCCCGGTCTGGAAGCCGATGATGAGCGACACCGGCTGGGTCGGCTTCCTGTACGGGATGGCCAAGACGCTCGCCGTGATGCTCGGGGTCCTGCTTGCCCTGTCCTGGGCGATGGAACTGCTCAGGGCGGCCGGCATTCTCGACGTGCTCTACAAGGGCCTCGCCCCGCTGTTCCGCCTGATAGGCCTGCGCCAGGAGGCGTTGCCCTTCACCACCGTCGGCCTGCTGCTCGGCATTTCCTATGGCAGCGGGTTGATGCTGGCGGAAGTGCGCCGGCAGCCGATCGAGCCGCGCCAGGTCTTCCTCGCCAGCGTCTTCATGGGCTTCGCCCACAGCCTGATCGAGGACACGCTGGTCGTGGTCGCGCTGGGCGCCGATTTGACCACCGTGCTGTTCGGGCGGCTGCTCTTCGCGATCATCGCGACGGCGGCCATCGCCTTTGTCCTCGACCGGTTCCCGGACGCCCCCGTCGCGCCAAGCAATTCCGCGAGCCGATCCTAGTTGCACAGGCGCGTTGCGTTCCGCGGCCCGGGCACCCCCCGGGTCAACGCTTTCGTCTAGGTCCGGGGAATCTCTGCGCCTTCCAGATCGAGGCCTGCGCGGTAAAATGGGGTGCCATTCTCGTCGCGGACCACGACGCGCAGGCCGATCCTGTCGGCTATGGGCAGTTTTTCGCCGATCATCACGGCGAGGATCGCGTGAGCCGCATTCTTCGCACTCTCGCGGTCGGGAAAGTCGACGCCCTCGTCGTCGGCGTCCGCGACCGTGCCGTCATCGGTGTCGAAATAGAAGCGTGCCATGTTTGCAGAATGCCGCTCCCTGTCCTGTGTTCCGCGCCTGACGGGAAAAACCTCTACTTCTTCAAAAGAGGCAGGTGCAAATAGTTCGGATCGAAATCCGCCCGATCACTCAACTCCTTCCAATTCAGCACGCGAAGCTGGCCGGCGCGAATTTCGACGAGCTTCGCGCGCCGCAGCTCACGCAGCTTCTTGTTGATGTGAACGGTCGACAAACCCAGTGCATCGCCCATTTCGGTCTGAGTCAGCGGCATGACGCAGGTAGTTCCATCCGACAGACCGATGGACCTCATCCTTGTGATGTATTCACAGAGGAAGTGAGCGATCCGGGCCGGAGCGCTGCGTTTGCCGATACTGGCGGTCCAGCCCCGCAGGATCGCGGTCTCGATCAGGACTTCCAGCCAGAACGCCCGCGAAAGCTCGTAGGATTGCTGCAGCGCCTGCTTGATCGCCGAGTGCGGGATGAAGCCGACCGTCGCGGCCGAGATCGTTCCGACGGTGTGGTCCATCACGTCGATATGGATCGACTGCAGATCGGGAATGTCGCCAGGCATATGCAGGGACAGGATCTGCCGGCCACCGTCCTTGATGACCTTGTAGCGGCAGAGCAGCCCGTCGATGACGATGCAGCACTGGTTGTTATGCCGCCCCTCCAGGATGATATCCTTGCGGGCTTCATAGCGCCTTATGGTGATCGGGAGCCCGAGCAGGGTGCTTCTGTCGGAAAGGGAGAGAGCCGACCTCGCTTCCAGCTTTCTGGTCAGGACGTCCAGGATCTGCGACCGCATCAGCGGAATCCGATACGCAACCCAGTGACGGGTACGGCCGCGGGCCGTTCCATGCCGGCAGTGAGGAGAGCGATTCTCGGCGCAGTCATTCGCCCTTGGTAGTCGGGGCCATTTGCCTGCGGGATGTCATTTGACAAGTATGCCGGCTTGCAGTCGCGGCGCTGCGAAAGCCGGCCACTGCGCGCAGGCCACCTAGGCCTAGCGCTGCGCTAATACGGCAATGCCATCGTCGAGCGACTATCGTTCATGTCAGGGCGAGATGCCCCGCTCTGACCTTACCCCAGACTGAACGCCTCATGCACGGCGCTCTGGACGCCGCCGCCCATGATCGGACCACCGCCGGCGACGTGGATGGCGTCGCCGACGAGCGCGGCGCCGAGGCCATGGCGCGGGGTCAGCATCGGGGCGTATTGCTCCCAGCCGTCGCTGGCGGGGTCATAGGCCTCCATCTGGCCGAAGACGCGGTTGGTGCCTTCGCCGCCCATGATGAAGACCTTGCCGCGATAGAGCACGGCGCCATGGCCGGAGCGGGCGGTCGGCAGCGGATTGCGCGGCGCCCATTTGTCGCTCGCCGGGTCATAGGCATGGTGCAGGTTCGAATTGGTGTGGAACGAGTCGACGCGCCCGCCGATGACGTGGATCAGGTTGCCGATCGCCAGCGTGCCGGTGTGGTCGCGCGCCGTCGGCAGCGGCGCCCGCTCGCTCCAGGCGTCGGCCTTGGGATCGTAAACGCGGTGCCAGTTGACCGAGGTCTTGCTCTCGGTGGTGTCGCCGATCGCGCCGCCGATCGAGTATAGCAGGCCGTTCAGCCCGACGATCGCGGCCGAGCCGATCGGGCGGGGTAAAGGCGCGATCTGCGCCCATTTGTCTGTCTTTGGGTCATAGACGAAGCAGCGCGGATGCGGCTTGCGGTTCTGCTCGAGGAAGCCGCCGATGGCGTAGAGACGCCCGTCGAGGAAGGCGACGCCGACATGGTTTGCGCCCTGCGGCAGGGGTGCGCCGTCAGCCCATTTGTCGGCCTTGGGGTCGTAGACGTGATGATAGGCCCGGTCGGTGCGCTGCTCGCCATAGCCGCCGACAATGTGCATGCGATCGTCGTAAGCAGTCGCCCAGGCCATCTCGGAACGCGGCAACGGCAGCAGGGCCCTGGGCTGCCAGCGACCGGGATTGGCCGCCTTGGGCGCAGGTGTATCGAAGACATTCTGCGAGGCGGCAAGCTCGGGCTTGCCGATCCGGCCAGGCTGATTCAGCCGCTCGTAATGGCCGCCATGCTGCTCATGGCCGGGCTGTTGGGCGAGGGCAGGGGCGGCGAAGCCTGCGGCCCCGGCGGCGATGAAACTGCGGCGGCTCAGGCTGGTCATGATGCGTCCTCCCTCGCTAGAACTGTAGGGCAGACGCTGCGTCAGGCAAGCGCAGGCGCGGAGCCGGTTTGTCGGAAATGCGGTTCCGCATACTGCATACGCTGCTATGGTGCGGCGCCTGAAACGGTTGAAATTGCGAAAAGACGAGGAAACGCATGTCTGGGCATAACAAGGTCGCGATCATCACCGGTGCTGGCTCGGGCGTCGGCCGCGCCGTCGCCATCGCCTTTCTGAAGGACGGCTACCGCACCGTGCTGGCCGGGCGCCGGGCGGATGCGCTGGAGGAGACGATCAAGCTCTCCGGCGCGCCGGCCGAGCAGGCGCTCGCCGTGCCGACCGACGTGACCGACCAGGGTTCCGTCAAGGCGCTGTTCGCCGCGACCAAGGCCAAGTTCGGCCGGCTCGACGTGCTGTTCAACAATGCCGGCGTCAACGCGCCGGGCGGGATCATGCTGGAAGACCTGTCGCTGGCCGACTGGCAGAAGGTGGTCGACACCAACCTGACCGGCCCGTTCCTGTGCACGCAGGAGGCGTTCAAGCTGATGAAGGACCAGGAGCCGCGCGGCGGGCGCATCATCAACAACGGCTCGATCTCGGCTTATGCGCCGCGGCCGAACTCGATCGCCTACACCGCGACCAAGCATGCCATCACCGGCCTGACCAAGACCTCCTCGCTCGACGGGCGCAAATACGACATCGCCGTGGGCCAGGTCGACATCGGCAATGCGCTGACCGAGATGGCGCAGCGCATGACTCAGGGCGTGCCGCAGGCCGATGGCGCGATCAAGATCGAGCAGGTCATGGACGTCACCCATGTCGCGACCTCGGTGCTGCACATGGCCAGCCTGCCGATCGAAGCGAACGTGCTGTTCATGAACATCATGGCCAGCAAGATGCCATTCGTCGGCAGAGGCTGAGCAGCTAGCCGCCTCCCGGCGCCGCCATGGCGGCGCCGGCTGCTTTCACGGGCTATTTCTCGTCCCAGATCTCGCGGTCGATCTTGCCGGCGAGCTCCGGATACTGCGCCGTCTGGAAGCGCGGCGTGCCGGTCTTGCGCTGGGCCAGGAAGTCGGCGGTCAGCTTCGCCACCGTGCCCGAGAGCAGCACGATCGCGATCAGGTTGATCGACGCCATCAGGCCCATCACCGCATCGGCGGCGTCGAACACGGTCGCGACGCTCTCATAGGCGCCCCAGATCACCATCGCCAGCGAAGCGAGGCGCAGGATCGTCAATCCGGTCGTGCCGTTGGCGCCGAGATAGGTCATCGCGTTCTCGGCATAGGCGTAGTTGCCGATGATCGAGGTGAAGGCGAAGAAGAAGATCGCCACCGCGATGAAATAGCGTCCGGCGGCGCCGATATGCACCGTCATCGCTTCTTGCGTCAGCGGCGTTCCGGTGATCCCGGAGCCCGGCACCAGCTTGTGCGAGAGCAGGATCATGATCGCCGTCGCGGTGCAGATCAGGATCGTGTCGATGAAGACGCCGAGCGCCTGGACGAAGCCCTGCGAAGACGGATGGTGCGGGTTCGGCGTCGCCACCGCGGCGATGTTGGGGGCCGAGCCCATGCCGGCCTCGTTGGAGAACAGGCCGCGCTTGACGCCGTTGAGCATGGCGGCCGCGATGCCGCCGCCGGCGGCCTCCAGCCCGAAGGCGCTCTTGACGATCAGGGTGATCATCGCCGGCACCTCGGCGATGTTCACGACGAGCACGTAGATCGCGACCAGGAGATAGGCGATCGCCATGAAGGGCACGACATATTCGGCGACGCGGGCGATCGTGCTGATGCCGCCGAAGATCACGACGGCCGAGAGGATCGCCAGCGCGACGCCGACATAGATCTTGTTGAAGCCGAAGGCGCCCTGCATGGCGTCGGCGATCGAGTTCGCCTGCACCGCGTTGAAGACGAGACCGAAGACCAGGATCAGGCAGAGCGAGAACAGCACCGCCGCCCAGGGCGCGTTCAGGCCCTTGGCGATGTAGAAGGCCGGGCCGCCGCGATATTGCCCGTTCTCGTCGCGGATCTTGTAGAGTTGGGCGAGCGTGCTTTCCGAATAGGCCGTCGCCATGCCGACGAGCGCGACCATCCACATCCAGAAGATCGCGCCGGGGCCGCCGAGATAGAGCGCGACTGCGACGCCCGCGAGATTGCCGGTGCCGACGCGCGAGGCCAGGCTGGTGCAGAGCGCCTGGAATGGGGTGATGCCGCTCTTGTCCTCGACCGGCGCATTCAGCACGGAGCGGAAAAGCTCGGGGAAATGCAGGATCTGAACGAATTTCAGCCGGAGCGTGAAGTAGATGCCGACGGCAAGCAGCCCGTAGATCAGGACATAGCCCCAGAAGACCGTATTGAGGAAACCAATGATCGCAGTCATGCCAATCTTCTCCCCGCCCGATGAAAGCGCTGAAAAATAGATCTCGATCCGATTTCTCGCTGTAGCCGCGCTGAACATTTATCGTGTGATCGAAGAAGCCGGTCACCAGTCGTCCCGATTCTTCTGAAAAGACGATCCCGTTCGACCCACACCTCCCTGCGGTTGCGTCTCGCCAGCTAAACACGTGGCATCGCAGGTGGAAAGACAGGTTTGCGCTGTGAAGCGATTGCGCGAGACTGGCGGACTTGACCCGGAGCAGCCCTTGGCGAGCATGACTTCAACGACAATTGAGGGCGAGCCCGGCCATGCCGCGCCGGTCGATCCCAGGGTCGGACGGGCCTACCGCCTGACGATCTGGGGCATCGCGCTCGGCATCCTGATCTTCGCCGGCAATGTCGTGCTCTGGGCGCTGGCGGTCGGCAACAACCAGCTGTTCAAGGACGGTGTCGACTGGGTCTACGACGTCGCGCTCTACGGCATCGCCGCGCTGGTCTTCGGCCGTGACGAGCGCGCCGAGAAGCTGGCTGCGCTAGGCATCGGCGCCGTGATGGCGGTCGCCGGGCTGCACACGCTCTACGATCTCTGGGACAAGATCCTGCGGCCGCGGCCGATCGAGCTCTTCACGCTCGGCTTCTCGGCGGCGAGCGCGATCCTGATCGCCTACCTGATCATCGGCGTGCTCTGGCGCTTCCGGCGCGAGCCCAACCCGGTGATCAAGGCGACCTGGCTCTCGTCCCGCAACGATGCGATCTCGACCACCGGCTTCGCGCTGCTCGGCCTGGGCGCACGGCTGCTGCCGGTGCGCTGGCCGGAATACCTGTTCGACGTCTTCGTCGCCTTCCTCTGCTTCCAGGCGAGCTGGGCGATCTGGCGCGCGACCAGACAGTCGCAGAACCAGACGAAAGTCGAAGCAAAAGAAGAATATTCTTCGTAAACCAAGGTCGTACGACTGGCTTGTTCTGCGCTTCGCGCGAACAAAAAAATCCTATGCGGCTTCTCCGGGAGCCCACATGGCGAAATCATGGCAGCACCTGCAATTCACGCCGAAACGGGCCGAGATCCCGGCTCTTTCGGCGCCAAGGAGCGCCAGAATGTCCGTCCTCTCCCTCATCCGCCGCGGTGCGGCCGTGCTGGCCGCGAGCCTTGCGCTCGGCAGCGCGGCGCTGGCCCAGTCCGGCCCGCTGGTCTCGACCGAGTGGCTCGAGAAGAACCTCAGCGATCCGAAGGTCAGGATCGTCGAGGTCAGCGTCGAGCCCGGCATCTATGAGCGCGGCCATATCCCCGGCGCGCAGAACATCGCCTGGCATACCGACCTGGTCGAGACCGTCTCGCGCGATATCGCCGGCCCCGAGAAGTTCCAGGCGCTGGCCCGCAGGCTCGGCGTCGACAAGGACGTGACCGTCGTCCTCTACGGCGACAACAACAACTGGTTCGCCGCCTGGGGCGCCTGGGTTTTCGACATCTACGGCCTGCGCGACAACGTGAAGCTGCTCGATGGCGGCCGCAAGAAATGGGAGCTGGAGAAGCGCCCGGTCGCGACCAACCCGGTGCCGGCAAAGGCCTCCAGCTTCACCGTTGGCGAGCCCAACAAGGCTTTGCGCGCCCGGCTGACCGACGTCGTCGCCACGGTCGAGAAGACGTCGGATGCCCGCATCCTCGACATCCGCTCGCCGGACGAGTTCTCCGGCAAGATCATCGCCCCGGCCGGCTTCCAGGAGCTGGCGCTGCGCGCCGGCCATATCCCGGGCTCGGTCAATGTCGCCTGGGCGCGGGCGGTCAACCAGGCCGACGGCACGATCAAGCCGGTCGAGGAGCTGAAGAAGCTCTATGCCGAAGCCGGCATCGACGGCTCCAAGCCGGTGATCACCACCTGCCGCATCGGCGAGCGCTCGAGCCACACCTGGTTCATCCTGTCGCGCGTGCTCGGCTATCAGGCCGCCAATTATGACGGCTCCTGGACCGAATACGGCAATGTCGTCGGCCTGCCGATCAACAATCCGGCCGGCACCGTCTGGGGCGGCAAGTAAGGTCGGATGAGCATCTCCGACGATAGCGGCGCGCTGGACTATGAGCCGGCGCGCCGGCAGGCGGGGGCGGAGCCGATCAGGCTGCCGCCCCTGCGCTTCACCGCGGCGGCCATCGTCACGGCTGCGATTGCAGTCTCGATCTACCTCGTCGGGCGCCATGGCGATCCGGCGCCGCAGCTCCAGCTCTCGCTGATCCTGGGCGCCGCCTTCGGCTTCGTGCTGCAGCGCGCCCGTTTCTGCTTCTTCTGCATCTGGAAGGACTGGCTCGACCGGCGCGATCCGCGCGGATTGCTCGGCATCCTCACCGCGCTTGCCGTCGGGCTCGCCGGCTACACCCTGATCTACGGCGCCTGGCTGCCCGACCCATCGGGTGTGCGCCTGCCGCCGACGGCGCATATCGGCCCGGTCGGCCTGGCGCTGCTGCTGGCAGGACTCGCTTTCGGCGCCGGAATGGCGATCTCCGGCTCCTGCATCAGCGCCCATCTCTACCGGCTGGGCGAGGGCTCGCCGACCTCACCCTTCGCGCTGATCGGCGCCGGTCTCGGCTTCATCCTCGGCTTCCTGAGCTGGAACGAGCTCTATCTCCTCACGATCTCGGAATCGCCGGTGCTGTGGCTGCCGCGCCAGCTCGGCTATGGCGGCGCGCTGCTCGCCGGGCTCGTCGTGCTCGGCGCAGCCGCCTGGTGGTTGCTGCGGGCGGGGCGGCCGAGCGAGCAAGAGACCGCGAACAACGCGCCGGCAGATCCGGTCGCCGCGATCTTCCTACGCCGCTGGCCGGCCTGGCTCGGTGGGTTTTTCGTCGGGCTGATTGGTGTTGCCGCCTATCTGCGCCTCTCGCCGCTCGGTGTCACCGCCGAGCTCGGCTCGCGCTCGCGCCAGCTTGCGACCGTGCTCGACTGGCTGCCGGCGCGATTGGAAGGGCTCGACAGTTTCCGCGGCTGTGCCACCCTGATCCGCGATTCGCTGCTGACGCCGAACGGGCTGTTCATTGCCGGGCTGGTTGCGGCCTCCTTCGCCGCGGCGCTGGCGGCGGGCGAGTTCAGGCCGCGCCGGCCGAATGGCGGGCACGCGCTGCGTGGACTGGTCGGCGGCGCGCTGCTCGGCTGGGGCACGGTGTTCGGGTTCGGTTGCACGGTCGGCACCTTGCTCTCGGGCATCTCGGCCGGGGCGGTCTCGGGCTGGGTGTTTGCGCTGGGACTGATCGTCGGGACGACGGTGACGTTGAAGCTCGGGCGTCGGCTGCGCTTGCTGGATTGAGGCGCCGCGCCCATCCCGGCCTGCGCAACAAGGCGCAGACATGGGGCTAGGCTGGGCTATAACGGGGCATCGGTTCGAGGATGCCCCATGTCGATTGCCGCCAAACTGCCCTCCATCCTGATCGCCAATCGCGGCGAGATTGCCTGCCGGGTGATCCGCACCGCCAAGCGGCTCGGCCTGCGCACCATCGCGGTCTATTCGGACGCGGATGCCGAGGCGCTGTTCGTCGAGATGGCGGACGAGGCCTATCGGATCGGCCCGGCGCCGGCGAACGAGAGCTATCTCGACGCCAACAAGATCCTCGCCGTCGCCAAGCAGGCCGGCGCGGCCTGCATTCATCCGGGCTATGGCTTCCTCTCCGAGAATGTCGCGTTCGCCGAAGCCTGCGCCGCAGCCGGCATCGTCTTCGTCGGCCCGCCAGCCTCCGCCATCAGCGCGATGGGCCTGAAGGACGCCGCCAAGGCGCTGGTCGAGAAAGCCAATGTCCCGGTCGTGCCGGGCTATCACGGCGCCGAGCAGGATGTGGATTTCCTGGCCAAGGAGGCCGAGCGTATCGGCTATCCCGTGCTGATCAAGGCGGTCGCCGGTGGCGGCGGCAAGGGCATGAAGAAGGTTGACCGTCCCGAGGATTTCGCCGACGCGCTCTCCAGCGCCCAGCGCGAGGGCAAGAACGCCTTCGGCGACGCGCGCGCGCTGGTCGAGAAATACGTGCTCTCGCCGCGCCATGTCGAAATCCAGGTGTTCGGCGACAGCCATGGCAATGTCGTCCACCTCTACGAACGCGACTGCTCGCTGCAGCGTCGCCACCAGAAGGTGATCGAGGAGGCGCCGGCGCCGGGCATGACGCCCGAGGTGCGCGCCGCCATGGGCAAGGCGGCGACGGAAGCCGCCAAGGCGGTCGGCTATGTCGGGGCCGGCACGGTCGAATTCATCGCCGACGGGCGCGACGGCCTGCGCGCCGACCGCTTCTACTTCATGGAGATGAACACCCGTCTCCAGGTCGAGCATCCCGTCACCGAGGCGATCACCGGGCTCGATCTCGTCGAGCTCCAGCTCAAGGTCGCCGCCGGCGAGCCACTCGGCTTCACGCAAGGTGACGTCCGCGCCGAGGGCCATGCCGTGGAGGCGCGGCTCTATGCCGAAGATCCGGAGAAAGGCTTCCTGCCCTCGACCGGCAAGCTCTGGGCGCTGCAGTTCCCGCAGAGCGAGGACATCCGCATCGATACCGGCGTCGAGGCCGGCGATTCGGTGACGCCGTATTACGACCCGATGATCGCCAAGGTGATCGCCCATGGCCGCACCCGCGACGAGGCGCTCGACCATCTCGCCTTCGCGCTCGGCGAGACCATCGTCGCCGGCCCCCGCACCAATCTCGCTTTCCTGAAGAAGCTCGCCGAAGCCGAGGGCTTCCGGAAGGGGCCGTTCGATACCGGCTTCATCGAGCGCAACATCGAAGCGCTCGGGGCCGAGCCGCAGCCACTCGATGCCGCGGCGGTCGCGGCGGCGGCCTTGCAGCTCGAGGAGGAGCGCCAGGAGGCGCTCTTCCGTCTCGCGGTCGAGCGCACCGCCGATGAAGGCAAGTCGCCCTGGCTCGACACCGATGCCTTCTCGCTGATGCCGCGCCCGGCGCTCGGCCTGCCGCTGCTGGTCGATGGCGAGCGGATCGAGGCCAGGATCGAGTGGAATGGCGAGGATGCCCGCGTTTCGCTGCCGGGCCATCCGCTTGATGAGGGTGAGCATGAGGTGACGCTGGCCCGGGCCGAGGCCGGAACCTATCTCGCTTTGCATCGCGGCCGGCAGACCTCCGTCGCGCTGTTCGACCCGTTCAGCGTCGATCTCGACGCGGTCGCCGGCGCGGGCGGCGTGATCAAGGCGCCGATGCACGGCAAGCTGATCGCGCTCTTCGTCACGGCCGGCGAGGCGGTGGTGAAGGGCCAGCGCCTCGCCATCGTCGAAGCCATGAAGATGGAGCATGTGTTGACCGCCCCGCGCGACGGCACCGTCACCGAGCTCGGCGCGGAGCCGGGCGCGCAGGTGGCCGAGGGCGCGAAGGTGGTGGTGCTCGGGGAGTGAGACACCTAGCCTGGCTCAGGGCTTAGGGCTCGGCGCGAAGCGGTAGTGGATCAGGTCCATGACCACGGCCTCTTCGCGCGTCTGGTTGCGATAGCCGTGCCGGCGGTCGGCGGGAAAACGCATCGATTGGCCTTGCCTGAGCGGCCGCCACTCCTCCTCGACCAGCAGTTCGACCTTGCCGTGCTGGACAGTGATGTGCTCGACGACCCCGACGTCGTGCGGCTCCGATATGCTCTCGAAGCCGGGCGCGAAGGTGAGTTCGTAGAGCTCGAAGCCGAACCGAGCCTCGTATGGAAAGACGAGAGCCCGCTGCATGCCTTCCGGCGACGGGCGCACGCGTAAGTCCGCGGCGTCGCGCAGGAGCAGGACATCGCCGCTCCCGCCATCGGCCTCCAGCAGCGCAGTCATGGGAACTCCCAGGCCAGTGGCGATCTTCCAGAGGGTCGCGATCGTCGGCGCGGATTCGCCCCGCTCGATCTGGCCCAGCATCGCCTTGCTGACGCCGGTGCGTGCCGCTGTCTGATCGAGGCTCCAGCCGCGCTCGCTCCGGATCGACTTCAGCAGCTTCGGTGTCTCGACGGGGTCGACGGGCTTCATGCAGGCGCTCTCCAGTCTGTGCGTTATTGCGTACAGCGGCCTTGTGCGTTAAAGCGCACACGTCGTTCCTATCATCCTGCCGAAGGCTTGTCCCATGCAGCCGAACACCAGGCTCGATCTTGACCGCATCCGGCAGGCGCGGGGCGAGATCGCGCCGTGGTTTCGGGACACACCGCAGTTCCTCTCTCCGACGCTCGGAAAGCTGCTGGACTGCGAGCTCGTCATCAAGCTCGAGACCGCGAACCCGATCGGCTGCTTCAAGGGGCGCGGGACCGAGGTCGCGATGGCGCGGCTCGCTCGGAGTTCCGGTCCCAAGGCCGCGGTTTGCGCCAGCGCCGGCAATCTCGGCCACGCGCTCGCCTATAGCGGCCGGGCGCGCGGCATCGAGGTCATGGTGATCGCGGGGAAGGGCGCAAATTCCGGCAAGATCGAGCGCATTCGCCGGATGGGCGGAGCGATCGAGCTGGTCGACGGCGACATCGAGACTGCCCGCGAGCGCGCCCGCGAGATCGCTGCCGGTGGCGAGGCCTTCCTGATCGAGGACAGCGAGAACCTCGATACCTGCGAGGGCGCGGCCACGATCGGGCTCGAACTGGTCGAAGGGGCAGGGCGTATCGATACGGTGCTGCTCGCGCTCGGCGGTGGTGCGCTGGCCACCGGCGTCGGCCACGTCTTCAAGGCCCTGGTACCGGCGACGGAGATCGTCTGCATCCAGCCCAAGGGCGCGCCGGCCCTGGCATTGTCCTGGCGAGCCCGATCGGTCGTGACCACCGAAAGCACCGATACCATCGCCGACGGCGTCGCCGGACGGTTTCCGATTGCGGAGGTTCTGGGCGACCTGCTCGCCGTCGCCGACCATGTTCCGCTGGTCGAGGAGGTCAGCATCGTCGAGGGCATGCGGCTGCTCTACCGGCACGCTGCGCTCGTCACCGAGCCGTCCGCCGCACTCGGCATCGCGGCCATGCTGGAAGACCCCGAGCGCTATCGCGGCAAGCGTGTGGCCACGGTGATCTGCGGGGCGAACGTCCTGCCGGATCAATTCAGCGGCTGGATGCGAAATTAAAGCGCGTCGAGAGCCACGATCGCCCGCTCGGCCACGGCGAGATTGATCTCCGCCAGCGGATCGTCGTCGCCGAGGAACCAGGCGGCCGAGAGGCCGCACCAGGCCAGGATCCATGTCAGCAGGCGCTCGCGCTCCAGCCCGGACTTGGCCAGCACGATCTCGAGCCTGCGCTCGAAGCGGCCGGGCAGGGTGGCGACCGGCGGGTTAGGGTCGGCGAGATCGGGATCGCAGAACAGGATCGTGTATTCGAAGGCGCGATCGCCGATCACCGATTTCGGGTCGATGGCGAGCCAGCCGCGCGCGCCGAAATCGAGCACGTTGTCATGGTGCAGGTCGGCATGGAGCGGCACGATCTCGCGCTGCGCCGGCAGGAGCTCGCTTGCCGCTGCAGCTGAGCGGGCGAGGATGCCGCCATCCTCTTCCGCTGCCGGGAACAGGTCCTTGAACCAGATTTCCAGCGGGATCATGCCGGATGGGGCGGGGCCACGCGGCTTCTGCAGGGCGGCGATGGCTTCGCAGAGGATAGCGGTCGCCTCATCGTCGCCTTGCATGCCGCTGCGCGCCATCGCCGAAAGCGAGCGCTTGCCGGTGGCGCGCTCGATCAGCATCGCCTCGCCATTCTCGCTGCGGGCGAGGAGGCGGGCGGCGCCATCGCCATTCCAGTATTCGAGCTGCAGATAGCCACGCCGCTCGTCCTCGACCTCGGGCAGCTTCAGCATGGCCGGCTGGCCATCGTGCAGCACGGGCAAGAGCTGGCTGGCATGCGTCCTGATCGGCTCGCCGGCGACTTCAAGATTCCAGCGGGTCAGCCAGGGCGAAAAGGCATTGGTCGGCATCGTCGGTCGTCTATTCCGTCATTGCGAGCACCCGGGTCTTGCCTTCGGCAAGCCCGAGTACAGGCTCCGCGAAGCAATCCAGGGGGACTGCGCGGACGCTCTGGATTGCTTCGTCGCTGCGCGCCTCGCAATGACGTCGGAGGTTAGTCCGCGGCTCGGCCGCGACCAATCAGCGGAAACTGCTCGACCTCGTAGATCTGGCCGGAGACATGGCCGCTTTCTTCCGACAGCCAGAAGGCGGTGTGGGCGGCAATCTCGGCCGGCTGCATGATCTGGCCGAAGGGGGCGAATTCTAGCGGCACCTCCTTCTCCCAGCCCGGCTTCTTGCCCTCGCGCTGCTGCGTTGCATCTTCGTTGGCGGTGAAGGTCCAGCCGACATTGAGCTGGTTGACCCGGATGTGCTCGCGCCCGAGTGTGTTTGCGAGGTTGCGCGTCATCGTCATCAGCGCGCCCTTCGACATCGAATAGACGGTGAGGTTGGAATTGCCGCAATATGCGTTGATCGAGCCGACGGTGAGGATCGAGCCGCCGGATTTCTGCAGGCGGAAGGCGCGGATCGCCGCCTCGGCGCAGAGCAGCGGCGCGCGGGTGTTGATCGCGATCATGTGGTCGAAGAAGGCGGCGGTGGTCTCAGCCAGCACGCCGCGCGGATAGATGCCGGCATTGTTGACGAGGCCGTCGATGCGGCCGAAGGCCTTGCGCGCCGCATCGACCAGCGCCTGGGCCGTCGCCGGCTCGGCGAGATCGCCGATCGCGCCGGAAGCCGCGGCGCCGAGCTTGTGGCAGGCGGTGTCGACCTCGTTCTGCTCGCGGCCATGGACCAGCACCTTGGCTCCCTCGGCGATCAGGCGTTCGGCCATGGCGTAGCCAATGCCGGTCGAGGAACCGGTGACGAGAATGGCCTTGCCTTGCAGTCCGCGCATGTCGTGTCTCCGTTCGGGTCGGCAGCCTTAGTAGCCTGCGAGCGCGGCGCCGTCATGACCGCGCTTTTGCTGGCCACCCCCGCGCGGCGCGGTTGTGGAGAAAGGCCGCAGGCTCTGGCGAGGGGCGCCTGCGAGGATTAGGTTGCCCGCCATGCCGCTCCATATCCTCAAGCTCTGCGTCGGCGCCGAATCGATCAGTGATCTCGAACAGTGGATCGCCGAGCGGCAGGCGCAGCGCCGTGCCCGCGGCGAGCCGGCTGAGCAGTTGCACACCACCCGCATGGTGCCGAAGCGGGTCGAGGAGATCGTCACCGGCGGTTCGCTCTACTGGGTGATCAAGGGTCAAGTCTCGGCGCGCCAGCGCCTGATCGACATCCGCCCATTCACCGACGGCGAGGGCATCGGCCGCTGCCATCTGGTGATGGAGCCGGTGGTGGTGCCGGTCGAGCCGCGGCCGTTCCGGCCGTTCCAAGGCTGGCGCTATCTGCAGGACAAGGACGCGCCGCGCGACATCTCCGAGCGTAGCGGCGATCTCGGCATCATGCCCGAGCAGATGCGGCGCGAGCTGGCGGAGCTGGGGCTGCTGTAAGGGCCGCTTCCACGTTTCTTGGAGGCGCTCCCGACCCTTTAGCGGCTCCTCAAGGCTTCTCGCAGCTTTGCGGCTGCTTGCGTCACAACTGCCAACTCCTGCTCGGAGTTCATTGTGTCACGTGCATGCAGCAGCGCGGGGCGCACGGCTTCAACGGACTTTCCGAATGAGGCCATCCACGGATAGCGAGGCACCATCCAGAAGTTGAAGTGGTGCTTGGTATCCTCATTGTAGAAATAATAGACGAACTCGATCCCGATCTGCGCTTGGGCGCGCCTGATCTTCTGGACAAGCGGCAGGAATTCGAGCGTCTCCGCCGCGTTCATGTCCAGCAGCGACCGGAAATGCCGCTTCGATGCGACGATCACGAGCGCGGGGATGGGATAGGCGACGTCCTGATGGGCGTGGAAATGCCCGGTTTCGCAGATCGCGCCGCCGAGGACGGCCTTTCGTCCAGAAACAATCTCACAGCTCAGGCAGGCAGCGCTCATGCCTTCCCAGATACCTCGAATGCGACCCGTGCGCGACCGCGGCGAACTTGGTCGCTGTCGCCGGCAGCGGCTGGCGAGGCCGGTTCAGGCCGTAGCGAGTATCCGTTGCAGGTCCTCGATCTGCTCGCGCGTCAGCACGCGCTTCGGCAGGATCTGGTAGTTGTAGTCCGACAGGAAGAACAGGAAGAGGTGCCGGTCCTCGCGGATCTTCATGTAGTCGCGCCACGGGATGTGGTTGCGCACGCCCGGCTGCTCGGCCTCATAGGCCTCCTCGTCCCAGCCGGCAGAGACGGGCTGGCGGATCAGCTTTTCCTGCTTGAAGCGACGGCGGATGATGAGCGGGCTGAGGGCGAGTGGTATGCCGAGGCTGGTTCCGAGGATGGTCGCGGTGATGATGAGCGCGATCGCCGGGAGGTGGCCGCGCAATTCGGGCCACGGCATTCCGGCGGCGGAGAAGAAACCAATGAAGGCCGCCATCGCGATGGCCCAGAGCACCGCCATGCGGATGAGCGTGCGCGTCTCGCGGATCGCGCTGAAAGCGTGCAGGCGGACCGCGCGGCGAAGGTCGAGCTCGTCGAGGGTGAAGGTCGTCTTGCGGTTCATGAGGGCATCGCTGGACATTATCGCGTCCTTAGGGTCTCCAAGTCCTGCGAGAATTCCTTGAAGCTTTTAGGGGGTGATATAGCTGGTGCAGCCGGTCTCGGTTCGGGCGGCATGATTTGATCCGGTTCGCGGCTGCTCCAGCTCGTACAATTGCTGCAGGCGGAGACGACCCAGCCTTCTTGCCGCGAGATAGCAACTAGTCCCGCGTCTCCCTCTGTCTTGAAGATCCACGGTGGCGCGGAGCTGGAACCCCAAAGGTCGAAGAACACGTCGAGCATCCAGACCATATCATCAGCCAATATCGTCAGCTCAAGGTTGATCGCCTGATCGGTCAGACGCCCGATGAGTGTCATGCATTGCCGTTGACCGCATCCAACCTCGACCCGAAGAAGCACGACATCGCGCCACGACGCGTGCCAGGCGACCTTGCTTTCTGCCACGGCCTGTTCCCAGTCGGCGGGGCGGATCTTTTTTAGAAGCTCGGTTACGCGGTCCTTCAATTCGACCGGCAGAGGCTTGTCGATGCGAAGTAGCACTGCCTTCGCATGGGCGGGGCTCGCTGATCCGAGGCCGAGCACCGCAGCCAGAATCGTGCTCAGCAAGAACCTGAGCAAAGCCGGCGTTGATCGCACCCGGGACATTTGCGGGGCCTATACCCCGATATTGTCGATCAGCCGCGTTCCGCCGATCCGCGCTGCGATCAGCAGGCGGATCGGGCCGTCGGCGAGCGAGGTCGCCGGTGCGAGCGTCTCGGCATGGCGGGCTTCGAGATAGTCGAGCTCGAAGCCGGCGGTGATGATCTCGGTCTGGGCGTCCGCGACTGCCTGGAACAGCGGGTCGTCGTTGCGGATGCGAGCGGCGAGGCTCTGCATGACCCTGTGCAGGGTCGGAGCGAGCGCGCGCTCCTCGGTCGAGAGGTAGCGGTTGCGCGAGGACATGGCGAGGCCGTCGGCCTCGCGGAAGGTCGCGAGCGGCACGATCTTGATGCCGAGGTCGAGGTCGCGGGCCATCCGCGTCACCACCTTGAGCTGCTGGTAGTCCTTCTCGCCGAAGACGGCAAAATCGGCCTGCGACTGCGTGAAGAGCTTGCAGCAAACCGTTGCCACGCCTTCGAAATGCGTCGGGCGGAAACGGTCGTCCAGCCCAACGGCAGCCGGGCCGAGCAGCAGCACGCGGCTGGCGAAGCCGGGTGGATACATCTCCTCGACGGAGGGAAAGAAGATCGCATCGGCACCGACCGCTTCGAGCTGGGCGCGATCGCTGTCGAAGGTGCGCGGGTATTTCTTGAAGTCCTCATGCGGGGCGAACTGCGTCGGGTTGACGAAGATCGAGACGATGACGTGGCGGGCGTGCTTCTGCGCCTCGGTCACCAGGGCGATATGGCCCTCGTGCAGCGCGCCCATGGTCGGCACCAGCGCGACCTTCTCGCCGGCAGCGCGCCAGGACGCGACGGCCTCGCGCATCGCCTTGACCGTCTCGAAAACCGCGACCTGTGACATAGCGCTCCTCCAACCCGCTCGACGGGTAGCAAATGCTGGCGGCGCGGCCAATATCTCTGGCATGAGCGAATCCCGGCGGACGGCATGACGCGCGAAGACGGCAAGGCGGTGGGCAAGGCGGGCGAGACGCGCCCGGCCGAGAGTGCTGCGCGCTCGAAGCCTGGTGAGATCGACCGTTTCGTCGCTGCGGCGAAGCAACTCGCCCCGCTCGCGACCGGGCAAGCGGGACGGCTCGTCTTCGCGCTCGACGCGACGATGAGCCGGCAGCCGAGCTGGGATCTCGCCTGCTCGCTGCAGGGGCAGATGTTCGAGGTCGCCGCCAAAACCGGCGGGCTCGCGGTGCAGCTCATCTATTTCCGCGGCTTCGACGAGTGCCGCGCCTCCGGCTGGCTCGGCGAACCGCAGCGCCTGACCGGGCTGATGAACAAGATCGATTGCCGCGGCGGGCAGACGCAGATTTCTCGCGTGCTCAAGCATGTCCGCGACGAGGAACGGCGGGTGCCGATCCGCGCCTTCGTCTATGTCGGCGATGCGATGGAGGAGGATGTCGACCGGCTCTGCGCGCTCGCCGGCGAGCTCGGCCTGCGCGGCATCAAGGGCTTCGTGTTTCAGGAGGGGGGCGATCCGGATGCCAGCGCGGCCTTCGCCGAGATCGCGCGCCTGACCGGCGGCGCCCATGCCCGCTTCGACGTCAATGCGCCGAACTCGCTGCTCGAGCTGCTGCGGGGAGCCGCGGCCTATGCCAGCGGCGGGCGCGAGGCGTTGCTGAGGCTCGCCGGGCAGAATGCTGCGGCGCAGAGATTGCTCACGGCAATGGAGGGCCGCAAGCCGTGATGCTGCTTTATGGCGTCGCCACGCTGATCCTGATCTGGTGGGTGGCCAAGTTATTCGCCGGGGCCGATCCGAAGAAGCTTGTCAGGTTCGGCAAGGTCGTCGGTGGCACGCTCTCGCTCGGCGTCGCGGCGCTGCTGATGCTGCGCGGCCGGGCCGACATGGCGATCTTCCTCGGTGGGCTCGGAGCCTGGCTGCTCGGCTGGAGCGCCTATGGTCCGGGCGGGCTCAAGATGCCGGAATGGGCGAGGGATTGGGGCGGGACCGGCGGTTCGGCCGGCCGCTCCAAGGTCGCATCGGCGATGCTCGACATGGAGCTCGACCATGACAGCGGCGGCATCAAGGGCAAGGTTCTGGCCGGCGCCTTCGCCGGCCGCGATCTCGACGAGCTGACGCCCGCCGAGCTCAGCGCGCTGCTGCGCGAATGCCTCGCCGGGGATCCCGACGGGGCGCGCCTGCTAGAGGCATATCTCGACCGCCGGGCGCCCGGCTGGCGTGAAGACGCTGATGGTCACCGCGACGCGGGGCAGCGCAGCCCGGCGCGCACGGGCGCGATGACGGACGAGGAGGCCTACGAGATCCTGGGGCTTCAGCCGGGGGCGAGCCAGGAGGCGATCCGCGAGGCCCATCGGGGGCTGATGAAGCGGATCCATCCGGATGCCGGCGGCACCAGCGGGCTTGCCGTTCGGGTCAACCAGGCCAAGGATACCTTGCTGAAAAAGCATGGCTGATCTCCTTTCCTGACGGGTCAGCTGCGGGTCGCGAAGCAGGCGAAGCCGCCGCGCTTGAGCTGGGCGCAGGCCTTCTCGGCGTCCTTGGACTCCTCGAAGCCGGCGAAGCGGGCGCGGAACAGCGTGGCACCACCCTTCTCGACCTTTTCGGTGAAGCCGGAGGCGTCGGCGAGCGAGCCGGAGGCCTTGGCGCGGGCCCGGGCCAGGATGTCCTTGGCCTTGGCCTCGTCGTCGGTGGCGCCGAGCTGGATCAGCCATTTCGAGGCGATGACGGCTTTCTCGGCCGGCTTGCTCTCGGGTGCCTTGCTTTCGGGTACCTTGGCAGCGACCTGCGCGACCTTGACCGGCAGCGGCGCCGGCTCGGGCAGGCGGGCCTCGAGCTTCTTCGGCATGGCCTGGACCTCATCCTTGGCCGCCGGCTCGGCGACCTTCGCGATCGAGGAGGTGACGTCGACATTCGCCGGCGGACGCAGGACCTTGCCCTCGGCCGGCGGGGCGCCGATCGACCAGCGCATGGCCGACGGCGTCGTGGTCGCGGCGACCGGGCGCATATTGGAGAGAGCGAGCGCCTGGGCGCTGCCGCTGAGCGCGCGCGGCGGGGCGATCTGTGCGGTCGTCGTGGTTGCGGCGTAGGCGCGGGCGGCGGCCGGCACTTCCGGCTCGGCGCGCGGACGCGGCACCGGGATCGGCGCGGGGGCCGGGACGGGCTCGGGCGCCTGGGCGATGACGGCCGGGCGAGCCGGCGGCTCGGGCGCAGGCGCCGGAGCGCGGTAGCGCTCCTGCTGCGGCTCTGACGCCTCGGCGATCATCGGGGCGCTGCGGCCGCCGGTGCTGGCGCGCGGCAGGCTGGCGAGGACGAGGTCGGCCATGATCTTGTCGCGCGCGGCGCCGGAGCGGCCGCCAAGCACGATCGAGACGATCTGACGGCCTTCGGTCCTGGCCGAAGTCATCAGGTTGAAGCCGGAGGCGCGGGTGTAGCCGGTCTTGATGCCGTCGACGCCCTCGATGCGGCCGAGCAGGCGATTATGCCCGCGGATGGTGCGGGCACCGTACTGGAAGGAGCGCATCTGGAAGAGCGGGAAGTAGCGCGGAAAACGCTCCTGGATCGCCCGCGCCAGGATCGTCAGGTCGCGCGCCGTGGTGATGTTCGGCGGCGAATTCGGCAGGCCGTGCGGATTGTAGAAGCGCGTCGAGTCCATGCCCAGCGAGCGCGCCTTGCGCGTCATCTGCTCGGCGAAGGCGTCTTCCGAGCCGGCGATCGCCTCGGCGACCACGACGGAAGAGTCGTTGGCCGACAGGGTGATCATGCTCTTGATCGCGTCCTCGACCTCGATGGTCGAGCCGGCGCGCAGGCCGAG
This sequence comes from Alloboseaceae bacterium BT-24-1, assembly GCA_025846845.1. GTDB lineage: Bacteria > Pseudomonadota > Alphaproteobacteria > Rhizobiales > Beijerinckiaceae > Allobosea. The sequence goes on along the minus strand of JAOYTL010000015.1, from coordinate 74,376 downwards.
CTTGGTCGGCGGCTGCGAGGCGGCGTAGGACGAGACCTTGAGCTCGGAGTTCATGGTGAAGCGGCCGCGCTCCATCTGCTCGAAGAGCATGTAGAGCGTCATGACCTTGGTGAGCGAGGCCGGGATGCGCGGTGCATCCTCGTTGACGGCGTGCAGGGTGCGGCCGGTCTTGGCGTCGACCACCATTGCCGCATAGGGCGGGGCGTAACCGCCCGAGACATGGCGCCGCTTCTTGCGGGCCGCCTCTGCGGGCGAGACCGTCGCAGTCAGCGCAACGGCAGCAACACTCACCAGCCCGATGAACGCGAGCCAGCGCCCGCGCCGGGAACCAACGCAACCAAAAGCCATGCAACTCGCCTCAACTCACCCACCCGTCCGTCGCAGGCTTTGCAGCGTGGCGCGAAGGACACAGGAGAGGAGGTTAGGTCGATGCGGTTACGGAGGAGTTAAGCGCCAAAAGTCCGCATTGAATCTGTCCGGTTGCAAACCGTCGCCGATGCACGCTGGGGGGCTCTGCGTTTGGTGCAACGCAGCGCGAGCTTGACTTTTATGTTGCGGTGCACAATATCAGAAAGCGCCCCGGTGATGGATCTCTTCATCTGACCTTGGGGGCACGGAACCCGGGCCATTTCGGCTCGTCAGCAGAGGCGGCGCCCGCGAGCGTCGGAGGAAACGATGATCCAGCAGTTCGAGACCATCCAGAAGGCTTCCAAAGAGAACGTCGATGCGGCCCTGAAGGCGTTCGGCGCCACCTCGAAGGGCGTGCAGGCGCTCGCCGTCGAGGCCACCGACTATGCCAAGAAGTCCTTCGAGGCCGGCACGGCCACGATCGAGAAGCTGTCCGGCGTCAAGACGCTCGACAAGGCGATCGAGATCCAGTCGGACTACGTCAAGACCGCTTTCGAGGGCTATGTCGCCCAGGTCACCAAGATCGGCGAGCTCTATGCCGCGATCGCCAAGGACGCCTACAAGCCGTTCGAAGGCATCGTCGCCAAGGCCGTCCCGACCGCCGCCAAGTGATTTCGGCAAGCGGCTGACTTCGGTCGGTCGCAGCTGATCGCGACACGAGTTTAATAAGCCCGGCCCTGGCCGGGCTTCTTTGCGTTTGTACCCGTGTTCCAGGCTGAACGAGCTTCCCGGCAATGCTCTTGCAACTGGCGAGCGGCTGCTTGCAGCAGTCGCAGCCCACAGGCGGCGAAGGCTGGAGCCAGATGCTGCAATGAGCAGTTCGACGACGACCGTAGACGCACGGACCTCTGCAGAAGCGCCTCCGGCGAACGAGTTTCGCGAGCCGCCCCGGGAAGCCTGGTACTGTGCCCGAAGCGCCGGCAGCCTGGCGCCGGGCGCGATGGCGAGCGTGACAGTCCTCGGCGATCAGATCGTGATCGGTCGCACCAAGGCCGGCCGGCTCTTTGCGTTGCGTGATCGCTGTCCGCATCGCGGGGCGCCGCTGTCGGAAGGTCAGTTCGACGGCAGCGCGATCACCTGTCCCTTCCATGGCTGGCGCTTCGGCGCCGATGGCCGCTGCCAGGCGATGCCGACGCTGGTCGACGGCGACGTCACCGATCCCGGCCAGGTCAAGGTTGGTGAATTCCCGGTCCGCGAGAGCGACGGCATCGTCTGGCTCTATCTGGGCGCCAAGCCGGCCGATGCGCCGCCGGTCCCGGCGCTGACCCTGGCGGGCGCGACTCGCTGCCGGGTTGCCGTCTCGGTCCTGGTCGAGGCGTCCTATGACCTGTGCGTGCTCAGCCTGATCGACCCCGGCCATGTCGGCTATGTCCATAACTCCTGGTGGTGGCGGCCGACGGCAACGGCACGGGAGAAGGTCAAGGACTTCGAGCCGCTTCCCTTCGGCTTCCGGATGAAGGCGCACAAGGCGGCGGCGAATTCGCGCGGCTACCGCCTGCTCGGCCGGCCGCAGACCGAGGTCGACTTCCTGCTGCCGGGCCAGCGGATCGAGCGCATCCGCATGGGCGAGCGCTCGATCGTCAACGCGACCTTCGCCACGCCGATCGATGCGCGCCGGACGCTGCTCACCAATGTGCTGCTCTCCGACCTGCCGCAGCTCATGCCGCTCGCGCCGCTGATCGGATGGGCAGGACGCGCCTTCCTGCGGCAGGACCAGCGGATTCTCGAGCTGGCCCAGCAGGGTCTGGAGCGCAAGCCGACCATGCTGCTGCTCGGGCAGGCCGACCGGCTGGGGCAATGGTATTTCCGCCTGAAGCGCGACTATGCCGCCGCCCGCCATGAAGGAAAGGCCTTCAGCAACACGCTCGCGCCGGAACGGCTGCGCTGGCGCACCTGACGCCGCACGGAAATCCACCTCGATCGTCCCGCTGGCGGGCTCTCACAGGGCTTGCGGCGGCACTTCTTTGTGACCTGCGGTCGCAACGGGCTGGCGGAGCCGTGGCGACGTCTGTAAATTCGTGAGCGAAGCACTATCTTGAGGTCAGCCTTCGGGACGGACACCTTGAGCCACGCAGCCACCACGCCGATCGATCAGGACCTGCCAGCCGGCATCGCGCCGCGCGGGATCGCGTCCGGCTACGCGCCGCAGCTGGCGTCGAAGCCGCGCTCGCCCTCGGCCCCCACCGATGGCGACCGCGCCGGCACTGCCGTGCTCACCCGCACCCGGACGCGCAAGCCGAACCTCTATCGCGTGCTGATCCTCAACGATGATTACACCCCGATGGAGTTCGTGGTGCACGTGCTGGAACGGTTCTTCAACAAGGATCGGGCCGAGGCGACGCGCATCATGATGCATGTCCATCAGAACGGCGTCGGCGAATGCGGCGTCTTCACCTACGAGGTCGCGGAGACCAAGGTCACCCTGGTGATGGACCTCGCCCGCAAGCATATGCATCCGCTGCAATGCGTGATGGAGAAAAAGTAGCTTTGAACATCATCCTCTCGAAACTGGATTGGGAGCGCTGACCTTGCCGAGCTTCTCGCGCAGCCTCGAACAGGCGCTTCACCGGGCCCTCGCGCTCGCCAATGAGCGCCACCATGAATATGCGACACTGGAGCATCTGCTGCTGGCGCTGGTCGACGACCAGGACGCCGCCGCGGTGATGCGCGCCTGCAGCGTCGATCTCGACACGCTGCGTCGCAACCTCGTCGACTATATCGACGCGGAGCTGACCAATCTCGTCACCGACGGACGCGACGATTCGAAGCCGACCGCCGGCTTCCAGCGCGTGATCCAGCGCGCGGTGATCCATGTCCAGTCGTCTGGCCGCGAGGAGGTGACCGGGGCCAACGTGCTCGTCGCGATGTTCGCCGAGCGCGAGAGCCACGCCGCCTACTTCCTGCAGGAGCAGGACATGACCCGTTACGACGCGGTCAACTATATCAGCCACGGCATCGCTAAGCGCCCCGGCGCCGGCGAGAGCCGGCCGGTGCGCGGCGCCGAGGAGGAGCCCGAGCAGCAGCGCGAGCAGCGCTCCGATTCCGGCAATGACGCCGACAAGGACAAGAAGAAAAAGGAAAGTGCGCTCGACGCTTATTGCGTCAACCTCAACCGCAAGGCGAGGGACGGGCGCATCGATCCGCTGATCGGCCGCGAGGCCGAGGTGCAGCGCACGATCCAGATCCTGTGCCGCCGGCAGAAGAACAATCCGCTGCTGGTCGGCGAGCCCGGCGTCGGCAAAACCGCGATCGCCGAGGGCCTTGCCCTCAAGATCGTGCGGGGCGAGGTGCCTGAGGTGCTGGAGGACGCGACCGTCTTCTCGCTCGACATGGGCACGCTGCTCGCCGGCACGCGCTATCGCGGCGATTTCGAGGAACGCCTCAAGCAGGTGATGAAGGAGATCGAGGCCCATCCCAAGGCGATCATGTTCATCGACGAGATCCACACGGTGATCGGCGCCGGGGCGACCTCCGGCGGGGCGATGGACGCCTCGAACCTGCTGAAGCCGGCGCTGGCCTCGGGCGGGCTGCGCTGCATCGGCTCGACCACCTACAAGGAATACCGCCAGTATTTCGAGAAGGACCGGGCGCTGGTGCGCCGCTTCCAGAAGATCGACGTCAACGAGCCGTCGGTGCCGGATACGATCGAGATCCTCAAGGGGCTGAAGCCCTATTTCGAGGAGTTCCACAAGCTGCGCTACACCAACGACGCCATCAAGGCGGCGGTGGAGCTCTCGGCGCGCTACATTCATGACCGCAAGCTGCCGGACAAGGCGATCGACGTGATCGACGAGACCGGCGCCTCGCAGATGCTGGTGACCGAGGCCAAGCGCAAGAAGACGATCGGCGTCAAGGAGATCGAGGCGGCGGTCGCGACGATGGCGCGTATCCCGGCCAAGACCGTCTCCAAGGACGATGCCGAGGTGCTGCGCAATCTCGAGACCACGCTGAAGCGCACGGTCTACGGCCAGGAGAAGGCGATCGAGGCGTTGTCCTCCTCGATCAAGCTCGCCCGCGCCGGCCTGCGCGACGGCGAGAAGCCGATCGGCTGCTACCTCTTCGCCGGCCCGACCGGCGTCGGCAAGACCGAGGTCGCGCGCCAGCTCTCGCTGTCGCTCGGCGTCGAGCTCGTGCGCTTCGACATGTCGGAGTACATGGAGCGCCACACCGTCTCGCGGCTGATCGGCGCGCCTCCCGGCTATGTCGGCTTCGACCAGGGCGGCCTCTTGACCGACCAGATCGACCAGCATCCGCACTGCGTGCTGCTGCTCGACGAGATCGAGAAGGCCCATCCCGACCTGTTCAACATCCTCCTGCAGGTCATGGACCACGGCAAGCTGACCGACAACAACGGCAAGCAGGTCGATTTCAGGAACGTCATCCTGATTATGACCACCAACGCCGGAGCGGCCGATATGGCGCGCAACGCCTATGGCTTTACCCGCAGCAAGCGCGAGGGCGACGACACCGACGCGATCAACAAGCTGTTCGCGCCGGAGTTCCGCAACCGGCTCGACGCGACGATCTCCTTCGGCCACCTGCCGAAGACCGTGGTCGCCCGCGTCGTCGACAAGTTCGTGTTGCAGCTCGAGGCGCAGCTCGCCGACCGCAACGTCACCATCGAGCTCTCGGACGAGGCGCGCGAATGGCTGGTCGAGAACGGCTATGACGAGGCGATGGGCGCCCGCCCGATGGCCCGACTGATCCAGCAGACCATCAAGACGCCGCTTGCCGACGAGGTGCTGTTCGGCCGGCTGAAGAACGGCGGCGCGGTCAAGGTCGTGGTCATCCAGTCCGAGACCGGCATCAAGGTGCTCGGCCTCGAATTCCCCGACGGGCCGGTCAAGCCCAAGCCGGAGAAGGATGTCGCTGCCGCGGCCGAGAAGCGCACGCGCAAGCCGCGGGCCAAGGGGCCTGGTAAGACGCCGGGCAAGGCCAAGGTGGCCGGGTCGGGTGGCGCGAAGCGCGGCCCGAAGCCGGATGCTCCGGTCGAGCCGCCCAAGGCGGTGCGGAGCGTGCGCACCGTGCCGAAAGTTCCGCTGACCAAGGCCTGATCCGGTGTTCTTCAAACGCAAGCCCGCCAGCGCCTGGGCACAGGACGAGGAGGTCGCCGCGCAAGCGGCGGCATCGGCGCCGAAGGAGAAGCTCGGCTGGTTCGAGAAGCGGGCGCGCCGCCGCCGGCGGCGCATCGTCTTCGAGGAGGTGCTGGGCTGGATATTGGTTCCGGCCTTCCTCTATCTGCTCTGGCTCGGCTATCGCGCTATCGGCGGCGTGCCCAAGGAAATCATCGACTTCGGGAACGAGCTGATGGGCCTGGCGATGAAGAGCTTCTGATCCGATTTGCACTGGATGCAGGGCTGGCGCGCGGTCCTGGGGCTGTCATGCTGCCGGCGCGATACGCTTTAAACGAAACGGCCCGCAATTGCTGCGGGCCGTGTTTCGTTTCAGCGGGTCCGATGATCCAGCCTTCCAGAGCATCCCTGCCTTCGAGAACTGACGGGCGCCCGCCGGCGTCTCCTGCGGCATGAGCAAACCCGCCCGCAGCGCCTGGGTTCGGCCGGTCCTCACTGGCTTTCGCGATGCCGTGATGCTCCCGGCCTGGGTGGTCGGGCTTTCGCTGATGGGCGTCGGCTCGCTGGCGCGGGATGTCGGCTATCCGGTCGAGGCCGCCGTGCTCTCGACGATCCTGGTCTGGGCCGGCCCGTCGCAGGTGCTGTTCTTCGCCTCGATCGCCGCCGGTGCGGCCTGGAGCGCGATCGCGCTGGCGATCGGCTTCGCCTCGCTGCGCTTCCTGCCGATGACCGTGGCGCTGCTGCCGCTGCTGCGCCGCCCGGGGCAGGGGATCGGAACGCAGTTGCTGATCGCCCATTATGTCGCGGTGACCTCCTGGGTCGAAAGTCTCAGGCGCCTGCCGGCGATACCGCCCGAGCAGCGCGTTCCGTATTTCCTCGGTTTTGCCAACGGGCTGATCCTGGTCAGTTCCTTCTGCACCTTCGCCGGTTTCCATCTCGCCGGCGTGGTGCCGGCGCCCGTCGCGGCCGGGTTGCTCTGCCTGACGCCGATCTTCTTCCTGAGCTCGATGACGGCTGGCATCCGCGGCTTGGGCGATAAAGTTGCGATCGGGCTCGGCCTCGCGCTTGGGCCGGCAGCGAGCTGGGCGATCGGCGGCGGTTTCGACCTGATCGCCAGCGGTGTCGTCGGCGGCAGCATCGCCTTCCTCGTGCAGCGCCGGCGCAAGGCGGCGCCGAAGGCGGGCGCATGACGCAGCCGATCGCCTTTCTCGACGGGCCGTGGTGGCCCTATCTCGCGCTTCTGCTGTTCGCGGTCCTGCCGACCGAGATCTGGCGCTGGCTCGCCGTCGTCTTCGCGCGCCGACTCGACGAGAACTCGCCCTGGCTCGAATGGGTGAGGTTGGTCGCAACCGCGCTGCTCGCGGGGGTGGTGGCCAAGCTGGTGCTGGCGGCGCCGGGCGCGCTCGCCGGCGTGCCGCTCACGGTCAGGCTGGCGGCACTCGCCGTCGCTGTGACGGTTGTGTTGGTCGACCGGCGCAAGGTGATGCTGGCCGTGGTCATCGGCGAGGCCGTGCTGATCAGCGGCGCCTGGTGGCTGGTCTGACAACCTGGGCGCGAAAACCAGTCAGAGTACAGCAAGCCGCCTGAAGGGTCCCCGCGCGTCGCAAACCGAGGAGCAAGGGGTCTCTGTTTTCAAGAGAGACGAGGCTGCCGAGCGGCGGGTTCAACCTGATCCGCTCCAGCTGCGTTGAGCGAAGCCGATCTGCGAGGGTGCCGTTCCCGTCGTTTCGAGGCGATTGGCGACCCTCGCCCGTTTCGAGGGTGCAGATGAACAAGGTCTATTGCTGGTATCCGAAGCTGCCGAATGTCGGCCACGCCTCCATGGACATTTCGTTCGGGGCAGGTGGCGGCAAGGCGGAATATGTCAGTTGGTGGCCGCGGGGCCGGGGCGACAAGGGCACTCCCGGCGCCAAGCCGCTCAAGCCGGCCGAGCAGTTCGGCGCGGCAACGCCGGATTATGCCCATGATGTCGCGGCGGAAGGGCGATCCCCGGACAGGGCGGTCGTCATCGATTGCCTCGACGAAGGCCGCATGCGGGCAAAATACTACGAGATGAAGAAGGACCTGACCTACAACATGACGGTCAAGAACTGCGCATCCGCGGTGGCGAACGTGCTGTTGGCGGGCGGAGCATGGCTCAGCATCGACTGCATGACCTACGCCAAGAAGGCCGTGTGGACACCCGCCGAAACGCTGGATTTTGCACTCCTGATCAACAGCGAGGCGCGCGTGATCAAGGCCGGCATCGCCAAGGGTTTCAAGCCGGCGCTGCAGTGGCCGACCCTGCAATTGCAGCGTCGCTCCTGGTGAAAGAGAAACGCCGGGCGCGAGCCGCCCGGTCTGTACCGGCTTCGCCAACGAAAAACCCGGCGCGAGTTCGTCGCGCCGGGTTCAATTGTGTCAGCCGCGTTTCGCTCAGGCGAGGCGCGGGCGCAGCCCAGGCTGAGCCGCAGCGGCCGCCCCTTGCTGCGAGCGATGCCATTGCGTCACCGCCTCGACGCGGCGGGTGTGGCGCGGATAGTGCGAGACGATCTTCAGGAAGAAGCCGGCGATGCCCGGCACCATCTGCTCCTGCTTCTGGAAGGCGTCGGAGTTCATCTGGGCGTTCAGCTTGGCGCTGCCGCAGGCCAGCATCTGCAGGCCCGTGCGGGCTGCCTGCAGATCGCGGGCGACGAAGGCGCCGATGCGGTCGCAGGTCAGTTCGCGACCGCGGGAATAAGCGGCGCCGAGGAATGGGATGATGTGGCCGGGGAAGCGCAGATAGCTCCAGGGCTCATCGAGATGGCCGGCGACATGGTGGCCGAGCTCATGGCCGATGACGAAGCGGACCTGCTCGTCATTGTCGGCGTCGATCAGGGCCGAGGTCAGCCAGATATAGCGCTGGCGGCCGACGAGGCGCAGCGCCATCGCGTTGAGGACGCCGCTGGAGTTGTAGACGAAGGTCTGCGGGATCTCGCGCAGGCCGAGCGCGCGGGCGCCATCTTCGACCATGCGATGGAGATGCGGGAACTGATCGGGGCCGACCATGACGAAATGGCCGATCATATAGGCGCGGGTGAGGGCACGCGCCCAGTACGAAACCAGCCAGAAGGTGAAAAAGTAAATCAGGGCGAGCATCGCGGCATGGAGTTGGCCGCGGAGCAGGCTCAGGGCGATGAAACCGATCACCAATGCCCAGATCAGGGCGCCGACGACGAGCATGATGCTGCCGTAAAGCTTCTCCTTTGGGTGCTTAACTTGAGAAATATCAAAATTCATGGCGCAAGGCTCCTGTGCGGATGCAAATCAGCTAGCCAGGTTGCCTTGCCCACATTTGAGCCATAATCGCGGCCGGAGCGCGAACGGGGTAGGGCGTTGGGAGTACCCTAGCCCGCCGTCAGCGAGATGTGCCGGAGCTTGTCCGGGTTGCGCACGACGTAGATCGCGTGGACGCGCCCGTCGCGGATGTCGAGTGCCGTCGCCTGCAAGGTCTCGCCGCGTTCGAGGCTGAGATAGCCCGGCATGCCGTTGATCATCACCGGCTTGTACAGCGTGGTCGTCTTGTGCAGGTGGGCGACCTTGTTGGCGATGCCGGCGAAGAAGCGCAGGACGCGCTCGATGCCATAGAGTGGGTTGAGCACGGCCAGCACCTTGCCGCCGCCATCGCTGTGGAAGGCGACATCCTGGGCGAGCAAGATCTGCAGATCGCTGGTGTCGGCCTTGTGGGCGGCCTTGAAGAAGGCCTCGACGAAGCGCTTCGCATCGGCGGGGTCGACCTTGTTGCGTGGCGGCATATCGATGCGGACATGCTCGCGGGCGCGCTTGGCGAGCTGGCGGCAGGCGCTCTCGCTGCGGTCGATGGTGCGAGCGATCTCGGCGAAATCCAGATCGAAGACGTCATGCAGCAGGAAGGCGGCGCGCTCGAGCGGCGTCAGCCGCTCCAGCGCCAGCATCAGCGCGATCGGCGCGTCGAGCTGGGTGTCGACATCGGATTCGCCGGCGCCGATCTCCTCGACCAGCGGCTCGGGCAGCCAGGCGCCGACATAGAACTCGCGCTTGCTGCGGGCCGATTTCATCTGGTCGAGGCAGAGGCGCGTGACGGTGCGGGCGAGATAGGCGCGTGGTGTCTCGACCGCGTCCTGCGGCACATCGCGCCAGCGCAGCCAGGCCTCCTGGACGATATCCTCGGCATCGCTGACCGAGCCGAGCATGCGATAGGCGAGGCGGGTCAGGAAGCGGCGATGCGTCTCGAAGATGTCGTCCGGGGCGGTCATGGCAAGCGTCTCAGGCAGCCGTCGCGTCGGTCTTGGCCGGACGGTCATGGGGGTGGCTCGTGCGGAAGCCGATCGCGATCCGGTTCCAGGTGTTGATCGTGCCGATCAGCAGCGTGAGCTTCACGGTTTCCTCAGGGCTGAAATGGCTGACGACCGCGTCATAGGCCTCGTCCGGCGCATGGGTCTGCGAGATCAGCGTCAGCGCATCGGTCCAGGCGAGGGCGGCACGTTCGCGCGGGGTATAGAGCGCCGACTCGTGCCAGGCGTCGAGCAGGAAGAGGCGGGCCGGGCTCTCGCCCTCCTTGATCGCGTCGGACGAATGCATGTGCAGGCAATAGGCGCAGCCATTGATCTGCGATGCCCGCATCTTCACCAGATGGATCAGGCTGTGCTCGAGGCCGCTCTCCTTGATCGAGGCTTCGAGCGCGATCATCGGTTTCATGGTGTCGGGGGCGGTGACGTAGGGGTTGAGGCGCTTGCTCATGACGGGGCTTTCGGGCTGGGGCGATTCCGGCCCGGCGGCTGCCGGGCCAGCAGGCTTCTGTCGGCGTGGCTTCAGGCGGCGACCTTCTCGCGGCGCCGATCATTCGGATGCAGGGTGCGGAAGCCGCAATTGATCCGATTCCAGAGATTGATCATGCCGATGGCGACCGAGAGGTCGACGCAATCCTTCTCGTCGAAGTGCTCGCGTAGTTCGGCGAAAGCCTCGTCGCTCGGGCTGCGATCGACGAGCCGTGTCAGCTCTTCGGTCCAGCGCAGGACGGCGCGCTCGCGCGGGGTGAAGAGCTCGGACTCCTCCCAGGCGCTGAGCAGGTTGATGCGGATCTCGCTCTCGCCGGCCTTGCGCGCATCGGCGATGTGCATGTGAAGGCAATAGGCGCAGCGGTTGATCTGAGAGGCGCGGATCTTCACCAGCTCGAGCAGGCTGTGCTCCAGCTTCGACTGGTTCACATAATCCTGCAGGCCGAGCATGGCTTTGTAGGCGTCGGGGGCGGTCTGGAAGCCGTTGAGGCGCTGGGTCATCGTCGTCTCCATCAGGTGGTGATGAAGACAGGACGAGGCAGCCAGCGCCCGCGTGACATGCTCCTCAAAGATTTTTCAGCGCGGCGCGAATTTTTTCTGCGGCGGCTGCGAGGTCCTCAGGCTTGGCCATCTCGCTGGCCGGCGGTTTCATCGTAACGCCCTCATGGCGCGGGATGACGTGGACGTGCAAATGGAAGACGACCTGACCGCCGGCGGTCTCGTTGAACTGCTGGACGGTGATGCCGTCGGCGGCGAAGGCCTGCATCTGCGCCCGGGCGATGCGCTGGGCGATTCCCGCGACATAGCCGAGATCGCCCTGATCGATGTCGAGGAGGTTGCGGGCCGGGTTCTTCGGGATGACCAGCGTGTGGCCAGTGGCGCGCGGCATGATGTCGAGGAAGGCGAGCGCCCGGTCGTCCTCGTAGACGCGGTGGGCCGGCAGTTCGCCACGCAGGATCTTGGCGAAGATGTTGCTGGGATCATAGGCGGTCATCGCGCAGGTTCCGGTCGTTGGTGGGCTGGGGGAGTCAGCTGTCGCCAGCCTTGCGGAAGGGGCTCTCCTGCGCAAGCGCAGCTACTGCAGAGCTGATCTCACGCCGTTCGCCGGGCAGATAGGCGGCGACGGCGCGGGCGAGGCCGGGATCGGCGAGGAGATGGGCCGAGCGGGTGATCACCGGGCGGTAGCCGCGAGCGAGCTTGTGCTCGCCCTGGGCGCCGGCCTCGACGCGGATCAGCTTGTGCGCGATCGCATAGTCGATGGCCTGGTGATAGCAGAGCTCGAAATGCAGGAAGGGATGGTCCTCGATGCAGCCCCAGTTGCGGCCGTAGAGCGTGTTGCCGCCGCGGAAATTGATGGCGCCGGCGATGTTGCGGCCGGCGCGGCGGGCGAGCATCAGCACGACGCGCTCACCCATGCGCTGCCCGATCTCGGAGAAGAAGCGGCGGTTGAGATAGGGTCGGCCCCATTTGCGCGAGCCGGTGTCCTCGTAGAACGCGTGGAAATCGTCCCAGACGCTTTCGGTGAGGTCGGCCCCCGAGAGCACCGCGACATCGATGCCGGCGGAGAGGGCCTCGCGCCGCTCGCGCTTCAGCGCCTTGCGCTTGCGCGAGGCGAGCGTGGCGAGGAAGTCTTCGTAAGCGCCGAAGCTCTCATTCTGCCAATGGAACTGGATGTCGTGGCGCTCGAGGAAGCCAGCTTCGAGCAACGCCGTCAGATCCGGCTCCTGCGCGAAGGTGACATGGATCGACGAGCCGCGGACCTGCTCGCGAAGTGCGTCCAGCCCGGCGATCAGGGCCTCGCGCGCCTCGGCTGCCTGCGGTCCCTCGGCGACGAGCAGGCGCGGGCCGGTCGCGGGAGTGAAGGGAGCTGCGACCTGGATCTTCGGATAATAGCGGCCGCCGGCGCGCATATAGGCCTCGGCCCAGCTGTGATCGAAGACGTATTCGCCCTGGCTATGGCCCTTCACGAAGGATGGTGCGGCGGCGATCAGGCGGTCGTTCGCATCCTCGACCAGGAGATAGGCCGGCGACCAGCCCGTGCGGCCGCCAACGCAGCCGCTCTCTTCCAGTGCGCGCAGAAAAGCGTGCGAAACGAAGGGGTTGTCCGGGTCTGCTTGAGAGATTGAATCCGCTTGTTCGGATGCCGATTCAAGCAATCGGCCGGCGCCCGGATTGGCGCAGGCGTCCCAGTCCGCGGCCGGGACGCTCTTCAGCGAGGTCGCGACGCGGACTCTGAGGCCCTCGCGCAGACCGGTTTCGCTCAAGGCAGAAAGCCCTCGAAGACCATCTGGTCGGCATGCTCGGCCGCGCGGGCACGATCTTCCGGCGTGCGCACCGTCCAGCTCATCAGCGGCAGGCCAAGTGCCTTGCGGCAAAGGAAGGGCGCGGCGCTCGGCAGGTCGGCGACCTTCCAGGAGATGAAATCAGGCCGGCTCTCCTCGAAATGCAGGAGGTTGGCGAGCGCGTGCTTCTGCGAAGCCGAGAGATGGTCGTAGTCGGGGTAGGCATACTCGTTCATCGCGACGATGCCGCGGGCGAAGCCGGGTGCGAGCTCGCGCAGGGCTGCGACGATCACCGGATCGAAGGATTTCAGCACGATCGGCTGGCCCTTATGGCCGGCGAGGATCTCGGCGGTGCGCTTCGCCAGCCGCAGGTCGCCGTCGAAGCGGCTCTTGACCTCGATCACCAGGGGCGTCTGGCCGCCGATGGCGTCGAGGAAGTCGGTCAGCGTCGGGATACGATCGCTCGCGCCCTTCAGGCCGATCTGCGCGAGCTCGGCCGCCTTGCGGGCATCGACGCGGCCGGTCTGCGCGGTGAGCCGGTCGAGCACGAAGTCGTGGAAGACGACGGCGTCCTCGTCGGCGCTGAGCTGGACATCGCATTCGATGGCGAAGTTGCCGGCGATCGCGCCCGCGGCCGCCGACAGCGAGTTCTCGATCACGCCGCCGGCGGCATCGTGCAGACCACGATGCGCGATCGGGCGGGCGGTGAGCCAGGCTTCAGCCGGCATCAGGCGATCTCGAACATGGCTTCGACCTCGACGGCGGCGTCGGCCGGCAGGTTGGCGACGCCGACGGTCGAGCGAGCGTGGCGGCCGGCATCGCCGAGCACCTCGACCATGAAGTCGGAGGCGCCGTTCATGATCGCCGGCAATGCGGCGAAATGCGGGGCGGCATTGATGAAGCCGCCGAGGCGGACGCAGCGCACGATCCGGCCGAGATCGCCGCCGAGCGCCGCCTTGGCCTGGGCGAGCACGTTGATGGCGCAGAGCCTGGCCGCCTCGAGCCCGGCCTCGTTGAAGATCTCGCCGCCGAGCTTGCCCTTGTGCGCGTCGGAGAGCTTGCCGTCGAGGCCAAAGCAGATCTGGCCGGAGATGATCAGCAGGTTGCCGGTGATGACATAGGGCACGTAGTTCGCGACCGGGGCGGCCGGGGCGGGCAGGGTGATGCCGAGGGCGGCGAGCTTGGTGTCGACGGCGTTCATCGGAGGGCTCCTGACCGGATCTGAACAGGAGCCTTTCATCGCCGATGCCAAGCCGGGTCGCAAGCGCGACGCGGCTTGGCCGATGTGCCTGCCGAGCAGGGCGGATCAGGCGGCGTCGGCACGCACTGTGCGATAGCGCTCGGCGGGCCGGTTGCGCGAGAGATTGGGGCCGAGCGCCAGCCGCGCCGCGCTGTAGCGCTCGAAGTCGGCCGGATCGGGCAGCGATGGAATGGTGACGAGCTCGCCCTGGTCGAAGCCGGCCAGCGCCGCATCGACCATGTCGTCGACCTCCATCACCATTTCGGGTGGGAAGCCGTCGACATTGACGCCCGCGCGGGCCCAGATCTCGGTGCGGGTGGCTCCCGGCAGCACGGTGTGTACGCGGACGCCGGCCGCCTCGAGCTCCTTCTGCAATGAGAGGCTGAGGTTCAGCACATAGGCCTTGGTGCCGCTGTAGCTGCCGTTGAACAGCTCCGGCGCGAGCGCCAGCACCGAGGCGATGTTGATGATCGCGCCCTGCTTGCGGGCGGCGGCGAAGTTGCGGGCCGCTGCGGCGGCGAGGCGGGTCGGTGCGATGACGTTGAGCTCGATCATGGTCTGGAAGCGGTCGATATCGCCTTCGACCAGCGTTCCGGCGACGGACATGCCGGCATTGTTGACCAGCACGGTCAGGCTCTCATCCTCGCGCAGGCGCTGCTCGACCAAAGCAAGATCCGTCTTGGCCGTCAGGTCGGCCTTCAGCCATTCGACCTTGCGGCCGGTCTCGCGGCCAAGGCGCTCGGCGAGTGCGGAAAGGCGCGCCTCATCGCGGGCGACGAGGACGAGGTCATAGCCGCGGCGGGCCAATCTGTCGGCATAGACGGCGCCGATCCCGGTCGATGCGCCGGTGATGAGGGCGGTGCCGAGCTGCTGCGTAGCCATGTCCAACTCCTGTTCGATTTCGGTGTCGATTTTTTCATGATGATTATCATGATTGAATTTACATGATCATGATCATATAAAGAGTCAAGAGCTGGATTCTGGGTTTCGAAGGAGCGGGCCGATGCGGGTCAGCCGCGAACAGATGGCAGAAAATCGCGAGCGCATTCTCGAAACGGCGGCGACGCTGTTTCGCGAGCGCGGTTTCGACGGGGTCGGCGTTGCCGATGTGATGAAGGCGGTCGGCCTGACCCATGGCGGCTTCTACGGCCACTTTTCGTCGAAGGACGATCTTGCCGCGCAGGCGCTCGGTCGCGCCTTCGCGAACGCCAATCGGTGGACCGAGGAGGCGAAGGCGGCGGACCCGCAAGCGCCGCTGCAGGCGATCGCCAGCCGCTATCTGTCGCCATCGCATCGCGATGATCCTGGCCATGGGTGTCCGGTCGCGGCGCTCGGTTGCGATGTCGTGCGACAGGGCGGGGCATCGCGTCTGGCTGCAACGGAGGGCGTGCGCACGGCGATTGGGGGTCTATCTGCCAGCGCGCCGGGCGCAACCGCGGACGAGCGAAAGGCTAGTGCGATTGCGAGCTACGCTACGCTGGTCGGCGCGCTCGTCCTCTCCCGCATGGTCGCCGATGCGGAGTTGTCGGACGAGATCCTCGCTGCGGCCAGGGCTGCGCTGGAACCCACGCAACAGTGACCGGCGGAACGAGTGACTTCCACCCGCCTTGTTTGCGCCATTGCCGCAATGCACCTAGATTCGCAGGGGCTGCAGTTCGACTTGAGCAGAGCGCGAATCGAGGATCGGCATGAAGACGTATCGCGGCGGGATCGCAGGCCTGGCGGTGATGGCGGCCACCGGGGCCTGGGCGCAGAGTCCTGCCGACCGCGTCGTGCTGGTGCCGCACCGGGCGGTCTATGATCTCGTGCTCGACGACGGCAAGCCGTCGCGCGACATCACCACGGCGCGCGGCCGCATCGCTTTCGACTTCTCGGGTGACGCCTGCGACGGCTATGCGCTTTCCTTCCGCCAGGTCACGGAACTGACCAGTGAAGGCGGGCCACGCGTCATCGATGCTCGCACCACGAGCTTCGAGGAAGGCGACGCCAAGAGCTATCGCTTCAAGACCGAGAGCTCGGCGGCTGGTGCACCGGCGGACATCGTCGATGGCACCGCCAAGAAGGGCGAGGCCGGCTATGAGGTGAGCCTGCGCGCGCCCAAGCCCGAGACGCATCGCGAGGCGAGCGCGGCGATGTTCCCGAACGAGCAGATGAAGGCGGTGATCAAGGCGGCGCGAGCCGGGCAGAACACCTTCAACGTCCGCCTCTATGACGGCGCCAATTCCGGCAAGGACGTCTACGACACGCTCTCGGTGATCGGCCGGAAGATCGCGACGCCGGCGACCGAAGCTCCGCTACGGAAGCCGGAATTCGAGAAGCTCGCCCGCTGGCCGGTGACGATCTCCTATTTCAAGGTCGGTTCGGGTGAGAGCACGCCGGCTTATACCGTCTCCTTCGAGCTCTACGAGAACGGCGTCACCGGCGCTATCCGGCTCGATTACGGTTCGTTCGCCCTGCGCGGCACGCTCACGCGTCTGGATCTGCTTCCGGCGAGCGAGTGCTCGAAGTAGCGCGGCGGCGAGTATCGCGCAGCGACAGGCCCTTCTCGATCGCGGCATCGCCGAATTTGGCGCGAACCGCGTCGAGGGCGGTTTCCATCGCCTTCAGCTTCGGCGTCTGCAGGTCGGCGAGGTCGCCACGGTCGGCCTCGGCCGGATCGGAGAAATCGCTCATGCCGATGCCGATCAGCCGGTAACGCGGCCCGGTGCATTCGCGCCTGAGCAGGTCGCGCCCGGCGGAAAAGAGCCGCGCGGCGAGCTGGCTCGGCTCGGGCAAGCGGACAGCGCGGGTGATGAGGTGGAAATCATGGGTCTTGAGCTTGAGGGTGACGGTGCGCCCGGCGAGCTCCTGCGCCTTCAGCCGCCGCGAGGTTTTCTCACAGAGCCGCCAGAGGATCGGCTCCAGCTCCTCGAAGCGGGCAAGGTCGACGTCGAGCGTCGTCTCGGATGAGACGGTCTTGGCCTCGTGCTCGACCGTGACCTTGCGGGGATCGATGCCCAAAGCGAGGTTCTTCAGGCGGGGGCCGTCTTTGCCGACCAGGCGATAAAGCGTGGCGATCTCGGCCTTGGCGAGGTCGCCGATGGTGCGGAAACCGGCGAGGCCGAGCTTTGCTACGCCGGCCTGCCCGATGCCCGGGATCATCCCGACCGGCTTTTGGGCGAGGAAGGCGACGGCCTCGGCCTGGCCGATGATCGAGAAGCCGCGCGGCTTGTCGAGATCGGAGGCGACCTTGGCGAGGAATTTGGCGTAGGACAGCCCGACAGAGATGGTGATGCCGATCTCGTCCTCGATCCGGCGCTGGAAGCGGGCGAGGGTCAAGGCCGGGCTGGCGTGGTGGAGCCGCTCGGTCCCGCCGAGGTCGAGGAAGGCCTCGTCGATCGAGATCGGCTCGACCAGCGGCGTCAGCTCCTGCATCAGCTTGCGGACCTGGCGTCCGACAGCGACGTACTTTGCCATGTCCGGCTTGACCACGACCGCTTCGGGACAGGCCTTCAGCGCCTTGAACATCGGCATCGCCGAGCGCACGCCGGACATGCGGGCGATGTAGCAGCAGGTCGAGACCACGCCGCGCTTGCCGCCGCCCACGATCACCGGCTTGTCGAGCAGGCTCGGATCGTCGCGCTTCTCGATCGCGGCATAGAAGGCGTCGCAATCGATATGGGCGAGATGGAGGCTGTCGCGCTCGGCATGGCGCAGCAGCCGCGGCGAGCCGCAGGACGGGCAGCGGCGCAGGCCGGGCGGTGAACGCGCCTCGTCATGATCCTGCAGGCAATCGCGGCAGAGCACCCGGCCGGAGCTGGCGATGCCTGCCAGCAGGGTCATGGCTCGAAGGCTTCGGGAGGGCCGGCGAGGATTTCGCGCGCTTGCGCGACGATCTCCGGATTCAAGCCGAGATTTCCGGCAAACTCCAGTAGCAGCGAATCACTGGCGCAGAGATGGTCTAGGACGCCGAGGAGGAAGCCCGGTTCCTGCGCCGCACCGCGTAAGGTAGCGGGGCCGAGGCCGGTGACGGCCAGGAATGGCTCGAGCCGCTCGGGCTCGGAGGCCAGGAAGGCGAGCGCCTTGAGTGCCAGCGTCTCGGCTTCGTCGCTGGTGATCGGGTGAGGCATAGCTATCTAATACCGGGAAGTCTGGTTTCAGGTTTGCGTTTCGTCAACTGCTCGCATGCTAAGCCTAGCACTGAACACGGCCGACGGCCTGGAGAATCCGGCGCACCGGATACCAGGATCGTCCGGACTGGGGGTTAGATGAAGAAGACGGTTCTGATCGTCGAGGACAACGAGCTCAACATGAAGCTCTTCAACGATCTGTTGGAGGCCCATGGCTATGCGACGCTCAAGACCGCCGACGGCATCGAGGCGATCGAGCTGGCGCGCGCGCACCATCCCGACCTGATCCTGATGGACATCCAGTTGCCGGAAGTCTCCGGGCTGGAGGTGACGAAATGGATCAAGGAGGACGATGCGCTGAAGTCGATCCCGGTCATCGCGGTCACAGCTTTCGCGATGAAGGGCGACGAGGAGCGTATTCGGGAGGGCGGCTGCGAGGCCTATATCTCGAAGCCGATCTCGGTCGGAAAGTTCCTGGAGACTGTTCGCGCCTATGTCGGCACGGCCTGAAGGAAAGCGCTGAACCATGTCAGCCCGGATCCTGGTCGTCGACGACATCGCCGCGAATGTGAAACTGCTCGAAGCCAAGCTCAGCGCCGAGTATTTCGACGTCACCACCGCGACGAACGGGATCGATGCGCTGGCGATCTGTGAGCGCGGCGAGGCCGATCTCGTCCTGCTCGACGTGATGATGCCGGGCATGAACGGTTTCGAGGTCTGCCGCCGATTGAAGAACAGCGCGACCACGGCCCATATCCCGGTGGTCATGGTGACGGCGCTCGACCAGCCGAGCGATCGCCTGAAGGGGCTCGATGCCGGCGCCGACGACTTCCTGACCAAGCCGATCGACGACACGGCGCTGTTCGCGCGCGTGCGCAGCCTCGTCCGGCTCAAATCGGTCACCGATGAACTGCGCCAGCGTGCGCTCGCCTCGCGCCAGCTCGGCATCGCCGATCCGCTCGCCGCCGCCGCGGCCGAAACCGGACTCAATGGCCGCGTCCTCCTGATCGAGGACAGGCCCCTGATCGCCCAGCGCCTGGTCCAGGCGCTGTCCGCCTTCCATTCGATCGAGACCGAGCCCGATGCGCAGGCGGCGCTCACCCGCGCCGCCGAAGGCGATTTCGAGATCGTGCTGGTGAGCCTCGACCTGCAGAACTATGACGGCCTGCGCCTGTGCAGCCAGCTGCGCTCGCTCGAGCGGACCCGCAATCTCTCCGTGCTCCTGCTCGGCGAGGCTGAAGACCGGGCCCGTGTGCTGCGCGGCCTCGAGATCGGCGCGCATGACTTCCTGGTCCGGCCAATCGACCGCAACGAATTGCTGGCGCGCGCCCGGACCCTGGTTCGCCGCAAGCGCTTCGCCGAGCGGCTGCGCGACAGCGTGCAGTCCTCGATGGAGATGGCGGTGATGGACCAGCTCACCGGCCTCCATAATCGCCGCTATCTCGACAGCAGGCTGTCGGTGCTGTTCGACGAGTCGGCGCTCAGGGCCCGGGCGCTCTCCTTGCTGGTGCTCGACGTAGATCGCTTCAAGGTGGTCAACGACAGCTGGGGCCACGACGCCGGCGACGAGGTGCTGCGCGAATTCGCCGACCGGATTCGCGCCTGCACCCGCGGCATCGACCTGGTGGCGCGCATGGGCGGTGAAGAGGTCGTGGTGGTCCTGCCGGACACCGCGCTCGACGCGGCACGTGCGGTGGCGGAACGGATCCGGCAGCGGGTCGAGGGCGAGCCCTTCCAGATCCAGCGCGGCCAGCGCTCGATCACGGTGACGGTGTCGATCGGTGTCGCCAGCCGGCGCGCAGGCGATGCCGGGCCGGTCGAGATGATGAAACGGGCCGACGAGGCGGTCTACCGGGCCAAGGCTGCCGGTCGCAATCGCGTGATCGTGGCAAGCGCCGCCTGACCTGCGAGCCGCCGGGCCGGTAAGGTTTCCAAGTAGGGTTAAGTTTCGATGAACAATGGTGAATCAATCGGATTCGATTGATTCGAGGGGGCTTCCACGTAGGGTGATTTCCAAGAGAACGGCTGCACGCGCAGCCGTCCGGAATGCCCTTCGGAAGCCCAGGTTTCGCCGCATCTCCTGGGTTACCGCTGGGCTCGGCCGGTCGATGGCGGGATCCTGGCCTCCTCAGCCCCGTCGTCGGCCGGCCACCTCGTTCTCCGGTGGTTTTCGGCTCGCAGCGACGCTCGCGTCAGCGCCGATAGCGCTCGATCAATTCCGGCAGCCAGTAGCCGAGCAGGCCGAAGCCAGCGAGCAGCAGCAGTAGAAGGAGAGCGGCGCGCAGACGATGCGTCCAGCGGCGCGACTCGTCGACCTCGACGATCAGGCGCAGGAAGCCGCGCAGCAGCCCGCCGGCGCGCGGTGACTGTTCTGCTGGATCGGGACGGCTGTTCAAGACGGTGCTCCTGCCGGTGGGGCGGGTGGTGTCGCACCCAAGCGACAGGGTAAGAGATCGAAGCATCCGACGCCAGCGACGTCACTGCGGAACAGTGGACCGCTGATCGCGTCGAAGTCATCAGCCGTCGATCTCGGCAAATACTGGCCGAAGATTAGGCAGCTGGGTGATGTAAGGTCTCATTAACCACCGTCGTCTCATGCTATTCTGATGACGATTCGCATGCCCTGCTATTCGGCTGCGAAGATGCTGGCCTGACATCCTCGCCAAGGAGCGACCCATGCGTCTCATCGCATCGGCGCTCTGCCTCGCGCTGTTGTCGTGGGGCGGAGGGCCTGTCTACGCGCATAGTTGGTACCCGTACGATTGCTGCAGCGACCGGGATTGCTGGCCGATGGGCCTCGATGCCGATGCGAAAGAACCCGATCCTCGCATCGTTCCGGGCGGGTATCTCACCCATGACGGACATTTCGTGCCCGAGCAGGCAACGCGCGTCTCGAAGGACGGGCGCTTCCACGTCTGCAGAAGCGGTGGAATGCTGACGGGGACGGTGATCGCGCCGTCCCAGAGACCGTTCTGCCTGTTCGTGCCGAAGCCGGCGTTCTGAAAGAGCGAGCCCGCTGGCAGAAGATACGAAAAAGCCGCCGGAAACCGGCGGCTCTTCGAACCAGAACAAGTGGTTAGGGCGAAGCCCTTACTTGATCTTGGTTTCCTTGAACTCGACGTGCTTGCGCGCGACCGGGTCGTACTTCTTCTTCGACATCTTCTCGGTCATGGTGCGCGAGTTCTTCTTGGTCACGTAGAAGTACCCGGTGTCCGCGGTCGAGATGAGCTTGATCTTGATGGTCACGGCCTTGGCCATGGCGGATCCCTCGAACAGATGGGGCCGCCGTCGGCCCGCGCAAAAAACAAAATGGCCGGGCGAGCCCGGCAATCCGATGGGCGGGAAATGCCGTATCGGCGGTGGCAAGTCAAGAAATATCGGGCGGGGGACAAGGATTTTCCGCCGCCTGACGGTGTCAGAGCAGCTCGCGCACGAAGCTGCCACGCTTCTCCCAGTAGAACGGAACCGGCAGATGCTGGCCGAATCCGGCCTTCAGCCGCTCCTCGACCTCGGCGATGATCACCTTGGTGATGGTCGGCAGGTCGAGCTCGCGCGCCTCGTCGAAGGTGACGGAGACGAGGTCGACGAGCTCCGAATCGGGGCCGATCACGCCCTCGACCTTGCCGGCGACAGCGCGGGCATCGACGGCGAAGAAGCGAGTGTCGAAGCGCTTGGGCCGGCGCGGCGGCGTGATGGCGCGGGCGACGAAAGTGATGGCGCCGAGATCGGGGAAGACGCCCTTGGCGGCGAACTCGGCCCAGACGCCCTCGGGCGGGTTCTCGGGCGCGCCGTAGTCGGCGCTGCCGAAGAGCAGGCCGGTCTCCTCGAAGGTCTCACGGATCGCGGCGAGCGCGAGCGCACGGCCACGCTGCAAGCTCGGGCGCACGCAGCGGGCGAGTAGACGCTGCTCGCAAGGGCCGGCGAGGGCTCCGCTCGCGGCCATGCGGCGGTCGCCCGCCTCGATGCGCCCGCCGGGGAAGACGTATTTGCCCGGCATGAACTTGTGGCCGGCATGGCGCTTGCCCATCAGCACCCTGGGCTTCTTGCCGGAATGGTCGAGGATCAACATCGTTGCCGCATCGCGCGGGCGCAGATTGACTGCTGTGCGGGCCCGCTCGGCCTGGGTCAGGGTGACGGTGTGGTCGCTCATCGGCCGCCCACGGCCTTCATCGCCGGCTGGCGCTCGGGCTTGGGCATGGCGCCGCCGAAGCCGTGCATGCGCATGGCCCATTGCAGGCCGATGACAGCGCCCTTCGCCGGCTGCATCAGCGCCAGGCTGAGCAATACGGTCAGCGGCAGCCAGACCCAGAGGTGCAGCGCGATCGACCAGTTGCTGTACTTCTCAGCCAGCAGGATGCCGCCGACGACGACATGACCGACGATGGTGATGACGATATAGGGCGGCAGATCGTCGGCACGCTGGTGGTGCAGGGTCTCGCCGCAGGCCTCGCAGGAATCGACCGGCTTCAGGAAGGCGCGGAAGAGCCGGCCCTCGCCGCAATGCGGGCAACGACCGAAGAGGCCGCGACGCATAGCCTGACGCCAGTCGCGAGCCTGGACCGGCTTGGGTTGGTGACAATGTATGGACATGGGATGTCTTCGTTAATGCGGGGCGTCAGCGCTTGCGGCCCGATCGTTTGGGCGGGGGGCGGCCCTGCTTTCGCCCCATAGGTAAAGCAGGCCGTGACCTTTTGCCAGAGCGGTCGGATGTCGCGGGCCTGCCCTCTGTGAGCAGCTCGAAGCGAAGCGCCCCTGCGACCGGTGCCGCCTCGACCAGTTTGACATGGACGCGATCGCCGAGCCGCCAGCTTTCGCCGGTGCGATCGCCGACCAAAGCATGGGCGCGCTCGTCATGACGATAGTAATCGGCGCCCAATGTCGACGCCGGAATGAAGCCGTCGGCGCCGGTGCCATCGAGCTTGACGAAGAGGCCGGCGCGGTTGAGGCCGGCGATGCGCCCGTCGAAGCTCGAGCCGATCTGGTCGGCGAGGAAATGGGCGATCAACCGGTCGGTGGTCTCGCGCTCGGCCGCCATGGCGCGCCGCTCCGCCGCCGAGATCCGGGTCGCGACCTCGCGCAGTTCGGCGAGCGTGGTCGATTTGGGCAGGCCGTCGTCGCCGAGCTTGAGGGCTGTGACCAAGGCGCGATGCACGATCAGGTCGGCATAGCGGCGGATCGGCGAGGTGAAATGGGCATAGCGGCGCAGGTTGAGGCCGAAATGCCCGTAATTCTCGGCAACGTATTCGGCCTGGGCCTGGGTACGCAGCACGACCTCGTTGAGGAGCAGTTCGTTCTCCGAGCCCTTGATCATGGCGAGGATGCGGTTGAACAGCACCGGCCGCAGCGCCGCGTCCTTGGGCAGCTTGATGCCGATCGAGGCCAGGACCTCGCCAAGCGCCCGCATCTTCTCGAGCGAGGGCTCGTCATGGCAGCGATAGATCAGATGGCTGCTCGCCTTCTCCAGCGTCTCGGCCGCGGCGACATTGGCGAGGATCATGAACTCCTCGATCAGCCGGTGCGCGGCGAGCCGCTCGGGCACGATCACGCGGGTGACCTTGCCGTTGGCGTCGAGCACGAGCTTGCGCTCGGGCAGATCGAGATCGAGCGGCTGGCGGGCGTCGCGGGCGCGGGCGGCCGAGCCATAGGCCGCCCAGAGCGGCATCAGGATGCTGTCGCGGATCGGGCTGGTCGTCTCGTCCGGCGTGCCGTCGATCGCAGCCTGCGCCTGCTGGTAGGAGAGCTTCGCCGCCGAGCGCATCATGATGCGGTGGAAGGAATGGCTTTTCTTGCTGCCGTCGGCCTTGAGGATCAGGCGGACGGCAAGGGCAGGGCGGTCCTCGCCACCGCGCAGCGAGCAGAGATCGTTCGAGATCCGCTCCGGCAGCATCGGCACGACGCGGTCGGGGAAATAGACCGAGTTGCCGCGCTCCAGCGCCTCGCGGTCGAGCGCTGAGCCCGGCCGGACATAAGAAGCGACGTCGGCGATGGCGACGGTGACGATATGGCCACCGGGATTGTCGGGATCGTCGTCCGGCGCGGCATGGACCGCGTCGTCATGGTCCTTGGCGTCGGCCGGATCGATGGTGATCAGCGGCAAGGCGCGCCAGTCCTCGCGGCCGGCGAGGGTAGCTGGCCTGGCTGCTTCCGCCTCGGCGATCGTTGCCGGTTGGAACTCGTTCGGGATGCCGTGGGCGTGGATCGCGATCAGCGAGACCGCGCGCTCTGACTTCAGCGAGCCGAGCCGTTCGCGCACCCTGGCCTGGGGCGGTCCGAATCGGCTCTCGCGAGCGAAGGAGACCGAGACGAGATCGCCATCCTCCGCACTGGCGGTCTGCCCCTTCGGAATAATCGCCTCGCGTCCCTGCGCCTTCTTGTCGACGGGGATGAGCCGGCCAGAGCCATCGGGGAGGGCACGGAAGATGCCGAGCACCTGCGCCTTGGCCTTGCCCATTACCTTGAGGGTGCGGCCGGACCATTGATAGCCCTCGACGCCGCGCAGGCGCGTCAGCTTGAGCAGGACATGGTCGCCGACGCCCGGGGCAGCCGCAGCCGCGGTCTTCGGCTGGCGGCGGGTGTCGCGCTGGCGTTCGAGCAGGATCTTCGGCGCCTCGCCCTGGTCGGCCTCGTTCCATTCGAGCGGAACGGCGATGAGATCGCCCTCGCGGTCGCGCGTCTTGATCTCGCAGAGCAACACGGCCGGGAGGGCCGCATGCGGCTTGACCGGGCCCGATCCGCCGTTCTCCTCGAGCTCAAGCTCGCGCAGCAGGCGCTTCAGCCAGATCTTGCCGCCACCGTCGAGCTGGAAGGCCTTGGCGATGTCGCGTCGGCCGGGTTCGCGGCCGGCGGCGCGCTCCTCCTCGATGAAGGCGAGGATGGCGTCGCGGGAGAGGTCGGCGTCGGGACGGGACAAAGGCTCGGGCCTCGTCAGCAGCGGCTGGGCGCAAAAGTCATGGCTCGTTCTGCCATGCCATGGCCGGGTGCGCCAGAACGGCCTGTGCAGAACTCCCGCCCGAAACGGAGAAGGGCTGCCCTTGCGGGCAGCCCTTCCATTGCCGAACCGCAGCCCCGGTAACAGGGCTAAGCGTCACGGAAACTCAAGCGCAACCGAACCCCTCATGGGACGAGACCAGGTCACGCAGTCCCCGCGACAGCGGTTGATGACAATGAGACACTGGATCACCTCCTTTCAGTTGTTACCGACAAGGAGGAGGCTAGGGTGATTCCAAGCCCCTCGTAAACGGCAAAGATTCAGCGGCTCACAGGTCCCGTCGCTGCAACAAAATCAGGCGCTAAGCCGGCTTTGGATAAAGCTGCCTAATTTCTGGGCGGGCGACCTGCCTATTCTCTGTTCAGATGGCGCTGCGACGCATGATCCTTGCGTGAGATGAGAACCTTCCGGCAGGAAATCGCTCGCGAAACCGCCCTGAACACGCCTTGTTGCGGTGCCCCGATGACCCGGGCCTCGGTTGGCACGTCGCTTGCGAACTTCCCTGCCAGCTGGAACGGCAGCTGGCGCCCGGCAAGGGCGCGGTCAACAGGGACCTCAGGGGATATCGCAGTGAAACTCACTCGTCGCACGGTCATCGGCGCCGCCTTCGCAGGCGCCACGGTTCTGTCCTCGCTGCTGCCGGCGGCGGCGCAAGAGACCATCAAGGTCGGAATCCTGCACTCGCTCTCCGGCACGATGGCGATCTCCGAGACGACGCTGAAAGACGTCATGCTCATGCTCATCGAGGAGCAGAACAAGAAGGGCGGCGTGCTCGGCAAGAAGCTCGAGGCGGTCGTGGTCGACCCGGCCTCGAACTGGCCGCTCTTCGCCGAGAAGGCGCGCGAGCTGATCGTCAAGGACAAGGTTTCGGCCGTGTTCGGCTGCTGGACCTCGGTGTCGCGCAAGTCGGTGCTCCCGGTGTTCAAGGAGCTGAACTCGATCCTGTTCTACCCCGTCCAGTACGAGGGCGAGGAGAGCGAGCGCAACGTGTTCTACACCGGCGCAGCGCCGAACCAGCAGGCGATTCCGGCCGTCGACTATCTCGCCAAGGAAGAGAAGGTCGAGCGCTGGGTCCTCGCCGGCACCGACTACGTCTATCCGCGCACGACCAACAAGATCCTGGAGGCCTATCTTCTCGCCAAGGGCGTGAAGAAGGAGGACATCCTGATCAACTACACGCCGTTCGGCCATTCCGACTGGCAGACTATCGTCTCCGACATCAAGAAGTTCGGCACGGCCGGCAAGAAGACCGCTGTCGTCTCGACCATCAACGGCGATGCCAACGTGCCGTTCTACAAGGAGCTCGGCAACCAGGGCATCAAGGCGACCGACATCCCGGTCGTTGCCTTCTCGGTCGGCGAAGAAGAGCTCGCCGGCATCGACACCAAGCCGCTGCTCGGCCATCTCGCCGCCTGGAACTACTTCCAGTCGGTCAAGACGCCGGAGAACGAGGCCTTCATCAAGCAGTGGAAGGCCTACAAGAAGAACGACAAGGCCGTCACCAACGACCCGATGGAGGCCCATGTCATCGGCTTCGCCATGTGGGTGAAGGCCGTCGAGAAGGCCAAGAGCTTCGATCCCGACAAGGTCATCGACGCGCTGCCCGGCATCGAGGCGCCGAACCTGACCGGCGGTGTCTCGAAGATGCTGCCGAACCATCACATCACCAAGCCGGTGCTGATCGGCGAGATCAAGGCCGACGGCCAGTTCGACGTGGTCTCGAAGACCGGTCTCGTCGCCGGCGACGCCTGGTCGAAGGAGCTCGACGGCTCCAAGGACCTGGTCGGCGACTGGGTCGAGAAGAAGTGCGGCAACTTCAACGTCAAGACCGGCAAGTGCGGCGGCGGCGCCTGAGCTGAAGAGGGGGAAGGGCGGCACGGTCGGAAAGCCCGGCCGCCCTTCGAATTGCCGCTGCTTTGACCTGACGAACAAGGCGCGGACCTTCCCTTCTCCCCTTGCGGGAGAAGGTGGCCCGAAGGGGCGGATGAGGGGTCGCGCCGCCATTGCCAATGATCGGGAGCCGAGCGCAGCCGTGGCAATCGTCGCGCGACCCCTCATCCGTCAGCGCTTCGCGCTGCCACCTTCTCCCGCAAGGGGAGAAGGGGATCCCGCGCCTCACTCATTGCGGCCTGTGCATCCAAACCGAAACGAGCCGATGCCCTTCCTTTTCTCCTTCCTGCGATTGCTGGCCGTCGTCATGGCTCTTCTTGCCGTGCCGACCATCGCTCTCGCGCAAGCCGCCGAAGACGCCTTCACCCGGCTCGGTGCCGACAGCTTCTCGGACACGGCGCGCGCCATCGACATCCTCGTCCAGAGCGCGCATCCGAATGCGGCGGTGGTGATCGAGGCGCTGGCCGATGGCCGGCTGCTCGCCGGTGGCGGCGCGGTCGCGGTGAAGACCAAGGAGGGCGGCTTCCTCGACGCGCGGACCGGGCAGGCGCTCACCGCCGCGCCGGCCGGGCTCAACGCGGTCAGGCTCAACAACAATGTGCGGCGGGTGATCCAGGGCGCGCTCGGCGGGCTCGGGCTGATCAATCCCGATCCCGGCAAGCGCGTCGCCGCCGCCGAGGCAGTCTTCAGGGCGCGCGACGTCTCGGTGCTGCCGGTTCTGGAGGCCGCCATCGCCAAGGAAACCGACAACCGGGCGCGCCGGGCCCTGCGCGAAGCGCAGGCCGCGATCCTGATCGCCAAGACCGACGCGCCGCCCTTCGACCGCATCGCCGCCGTCGACGTGCTGCGCGAGCGCGGCGACCAGGATGCGCTGGCGACGCTGCGCGCTTTGCCGGGCGACGCCTCGCCGGGCCTCAAGGAAGCGCAGGCGCGCGCCATCGCCGAGATCGAGGGCAAGCTCGCTTTGTGGCGGGCCGGCCAGAATCTCTGGTACGGGCTCTCGCTCGGATCGGTGCTGCTGCTCGCCGCGATCGGCCTCGCCATCACCTTCGGCGTGATGGGCGTGATCAATATGGCGCATGGCGAGATGGTCATGCTCGGCGCCTACACCACCTTCATCGTGCAGGAGGTGATCCGGGCGCGCTTCCCGGGGCTGTTCGACTGGTCGCTGGCGATTGCGATCCCGGCAGCCTTCATCGTCGCTGGCGCGGTCGGCGTCGCGATCGAGCGCGGCGTCATCCGCTTCCTCTATGGCCGGCCGCTGGAGACGCTGCTGGCGACCTGGGGCATCAGCCTGATCCTGCAGCAGGCGGTGCGCACCGCATTCGGGCCGACCAATCGCGAGGTCGGCGCGCCGGCCTTCATGTCCGGCGCCTTCGAGCTGGGCGGCCTCGCCATCACCTGGAACCGGCTCTGGATCATCGTCTTCGCCGCTCTCGTCTTCGCGGCGCTGCTCGCGATCCTGAAGCTGACGCCGATGGGCCTGCAGATGCGGGCCGTCACCCAGAACCGGCGCATGGCTTCGGCGATGGGCATCCGCACCGGCCGGATCGATGCGCTGACCTTCGGGCTCGGCTCGGGCGTCGCGGGGCTCGCCGGTGTCGCGCTGTCGCAGATCGATAATGTCAGCCCCAATCTCGGGCAGAGCTATATCATCGACAGCTTCATGGTCGTGGTCTTCGGCGGTGTCGGCAATCTCTGGGGCACGCTGATCAGCGCGATGAGCCTCGGCGTCGCCAACAAGCTATTGGAGCCTTATGCCGGCGCCGTGCTCGGCAAGATCGCGCTGCTCGTCTTCATCATCCTGTTCATCCAGAAGCGCCCGCGCGGCCTGTTCGCGCTGAAGGGCCGGGCGGTGGAAGCATGATCACGCGCTTCCTGCTCTCGAACATGGACAAGCGAGGCTACGCCTTTCTCGCCATCGTCGCGGCGATCGGCCTGCTGGTGCCGCTGGCGAACCTTTTGATGCCGGCCGGCTCGCCCTTGCATGTCTCGACCGCGACCATGTCGCTCTGGGGCAAATATCTTTGCTACGCGCTGCTGGCGATCTCGCTCGATCTGGTCTGGGGCTATTGCGGCATCCTCTCGCTCGGCCACGGCGCCTTCTTCGCGCTCGGCGGCTACGCGATGGGCATGTATCTGATGCGCCAGATCGGCTCGCGCGGCGTCTACGGCAATCCGGTGCTGCCCGATTTCATGGTCTTCCTGAACTGGCAGGAATTGCCCTGGTACTGGTACGGCTTCTCCTCTTTCCCCTTCGCCATGCTGATGGTGCTGGCCGTGCCTGGCCTGCTCGCCTTCGTCTTCGGCTGGTTCGCCTTCCGCTCGCGCGTCACCGGCGTCTATCTCTCAATCATCACCCAGGCGCTGACCTATGCGCTGCTGCTCGCCTTCTTCCGCAACGATATGGGTTTTGGCGGCAATAACGGCCTGACCGACTTCAAGGACATTCTCGGCTTCAACGTGCAGGCGCAGGGCACGCGCGCGGCACTGTTCGCGATGACCTGCGTGATGTTGATCTCCGGCTTCCTGATCGCGCGCGGCATCGTCACCTCCAAGCTCGGCAAGGTGGTGATCGCGATCCGCGACGCGGAATCGCGCACGCGTTTCCTCGGCTACCGGGTCGATCGCTTCAAGCTCTTCGTTTTCACCGTCTCGGCCTGCATGGCCGGCGTGGCCGGGGCGCTCTACGTGCCGCAGGTCGGCATCATCAATCCCAGCGAATTCGCTCCGGCCAATTCGATCGAGACCGTGATCTGGGTCGCGGTCGGCGGGCGCGGCTCGCTGGTCGGCGCGGCGCTCGGGGCCGTCGTGGTCAACTGGGCCAAGACGGTGTTCACCTCCGGCTTCATGGCGCCGTACTGGCTGTTCGCGCTCGGTGCGCTCTTCGTCTTCGTCACCCTGTTCATGCCGAAAGGCATTTTGGGCACCGCGCAAGGCTGGTGGGAGAGCCGCAAGCGGCCCGCGCCCGTGCCAGCGCCCGAACCGGCGCCGGCGGAGTAATTGATATGAATGCTCCTACACCCGGCGCGCTGACCTCCTCGCTGCTCTATCTCGACGGCGTCAGCGTCTCCTTCGATGGCTTCAAGGCGATTCGCGGCCTGTCGCTCACGATCGAGCCCGGCGAGATGCGCGCCATCATCGGCCCGAATGGCGCCGGCAAGACGACGATGATGGACATCATCACCGGCAAGACCAGGCCCGACGAAGGCACGGTGATGTTCGGCGGCTCCGTCGACCTGACCCGGCTCGATGAGGCGGCAATCGCCAATCTCGGCATCGGCCGCAAGTTCCAGAAACCGACCGTGTTCGACTTCCACACCATCGAGGACAACATCCTCCTGGCGCTGAAGTCGAAGCGGAGCGTGCTGAAAACGCTGTTCTGGCAGACCGAAAGCCAGCAGCAGAAGCGCATCGACGAGATCCTCGGGATCATCAAGCTCACCGACAAGCGCGAGCGGCTCGCCGGCTCGCTCTCTCACGGCCAGAAGCAATGGCTCGAGATCGGCATGCTCTTGGCGCAGGACCCCAAGCTCCTCCTCGTCGACGAGCCGGCCGCCGGCATGACCGATGGCGAGACGGCACAGACGGCAGTGCTGCTCAAGGAGATCGCGAAAGATCACTCCGTGATCGTGGTCGAGCACGACATGGGCTTCATCCGCGAGCTCGGCGTGAAGGTGACGGTACTCCACGAGGGCTCGGTCTTGGCCGAGGGGCCCCTCGATCAGGTTAGTGCCAATGAGCGAGTCGTCGAAGTCTATCTGGGGCGCTAAGCATGATGCGGAAACGTAAGAACCGGTCTTCCGTTCAGATCATGCGGCGGGACAACTGCTCATGCTGACTGTGGACGCCATCGATCTGCATTACGGCGCGGCGCAGGCGCTGCGGCGTGTCTCGGTAACTGCAGAGATCGGCAAGGTCACCTGCGTCATGGGCCGCAACGGCGTCGGCAAGACCTCGCTGATGCGCGCCATCGTCGGCCAGCAGCCGATCAGTGGCGGCAGGATCAGTTTCGGCGGTGAGGACATCTCTACCTTACGCACCGAGGACCGGGCGCGCGCCGGCATCGGCTTCGTGCCGCAGGGCCGTGAGGTCTTCCCGCTGCTGAGCGTCAAGGAGAACCTGGAGACCGGTTTTGCGCCCTTGCCCCGCAAGGAGCGCTACATCCCGGACGAGCTCTTCAACCTATTCCCCGTGCTGAAGTCCATGCTGGGCCGGCGCGGCGGAGACCTCTCGGGCGGCCAGCAACAGCAACTCGCCATTGCGCGAGCGCTGGTCACCCGACCCAAATTGCTGGTTCTCGACGAGCCGACCGAGGGCATCCAGCCCTCGATCATCAAGGATGTCGGCCGCGCCATCGACTATCTGCGCCAGCGCGGTGACATGGCGATCGTGCTGGTCGAGCAGTATTTCGACTTCGCCCGCGACCTCGCCGACACGATGTTCGTGATGGACCGTGGCGAGGTGGTGCTGGCCGGGCCGATGGCGGAGCTCGACGGGGCGCAGGTTCAGAGGTTGATTCAGGTTTAGCGGCCAAAGGATTGAGGCAAACCGATTTTGGGGCGTGCCTCATCCGTCATGGTCGGGCTTGTCCCGACCATCCACGTCTTCCTTCGCCGAGGGCGGTGTTCAAGACGTGGATGCTCGCCACAGGGGCGAGCATGACGGAGATCGGACCCGCTGATCAACCGTCAGCGGGTCCGATGCAGCCTCGGTTCAAGCAGCGAGGTCGCGCGCCGTGAAGACCTCCTTCGCCGCGAACAACCCGTTGAGCGCTGCCGGAAAGCCCGCATAGACCGCCATCTGGATCAGGATCTCGGTGATCTCCTGGCGCGACAATCCGACGTTCAGCCCGGCTTCGATATGCACCTTGAGCTGCGGCTGGGCGTTGCCCATCGCGGCCAGAGCCGCAATCGTCGCAATCTCGCGGGAACGCAGGTCGAGCCCTGGACGCGAATAGATGTCTCCGAACGAGAACTCGAACACGTAGTCGGCGAAATCAGGCGCGATGTCAGCGAGCGCTGCAATCACCTTGTGGCCGGCTTCGCCATCGATCTCAGCGAGGGCCTGCCTGCCGCGCTCCAGCCTGCTGGTTTCGGCGTGTGCGTTGATTTGCGTCATGGTCTTCGATCCTCTTCTCGATGTCGGCATAGCCGGCGATCTTGGTGTCGAGGACGAGAAGGCAGGCTTCGAGTTCGGCAACGCGAGCGCGAACCTGCTCGCGGTGCCGTTCCAGCAATGCACGACGCTCGGCTTCCGTACCGGAGCCCTTTTCCCGCGAGGCCGCATAGCGCAGCATCTCGCGGATCGGCATGCCGGTGGTCTTGAGCCGGCCGAGGAATTCGATCCAGGTCAGGATCGAGGCGTCGTAGTCGCGCTGGCGTGACCGGTCCCTGTCGGCATAGGGCAGCAGCCCGATCCGTTCGTAATAGCGGATCGTATGGGCCGATAGCCCCGATCGCCTTGCCAGTTCACCGATCTTCATGGCTGCCTTCTCATCACGACGCCGGGGAAGCTACGGGTTCGAGCGCACTCTAAGTCAATGCGGTCAGCGAGACTTTTTTGAAGGGCCGTGCTCTGTCTCAAAATTCCAGCGGCGCGTTGTCGATGACCTCCTTCATCACAAAGAAAGTCCGGGTCTGGCGCACGCCCGGCAGCGCCAGCAGCGTCTTGGCATGCAGCCTGTTGAAGTCGGCGAGGTCGCGCACGCGGATCTTGAGGAAATAGTCGAAATCGCCGGCGACGATGTGGCAGTCGAGCACGACGGGAAGCTGCTTCACCGCCTCTTCGAAGGTGCCGAAGCTTTCCGGCGTCGAGCGGTCGAGCACCACGCCGACGATGGCGAGCGTGCCCTTCTCGACCTTGTGCGGATCGATCTGCGCCCGCACGCCGGTGACATAGCCTTCCGCGAACAGGCGCTGGATGCGGCGATGGCAGGTGGCGGCGCTGGTGTTCACCCGCTTGGCGATCTCGGCATTGCCCATGCGCCCGTCGGCCTGCAGCAAACGCAGGATTCTGAGGTCGGTTTTGTCTAGTTCTGTCTCCATGAACGATTCTTCCGTTTTTACTGCAGATTGTGTCGCTCTAAGCTAGCAGATCTCGGCTTATGTGAAAGTAGAAGAAAAATCTGGGGCGAAGTTCGGGAGCACCTTTCAAAGGCGGTTTGCTAGCATTTGCGGGTCATTTCGTGAGGAGAACCCGCCGCCATGCTCGCCAAGTTCGAACGCTATCCGCTGACCTTCGGGCCGTCGCCGATCGAGAAGCTGCCGCGCCTCTCCGCTCATCTCGGCGGCGCCGTCGAACTCTACGCCAAGCGCGAGGACTGCAATTCCGGTCTCGCTTTCGGCGGCAACAAGCTGCGCAAGCTCGAATACATCGTGCCGGATGCGATCGCGTCGGGCGCCGACACACTGGTCTCGATCGGCGGCGTCCAGTCGAACCATACCCGCATGGTCGCGGCGACCGCCGCCAAGATCGGCATGAAGTGCCGGCTGGTGCAGGAGAGCTGGGTGCCGCATGAGGACGCGGTCTACGACCGGGTCGGCAACATCCTGATGTCGCGGGTGATGGGCGCCCATGTCGAGCTGGTCGACGAGGGCTTCGACATCGGCATCCGCGCGAGCTGGGAAAAGGCGCTGGCGGATGTGAAGGCCAAGGGCGGAAAACCCTATGCGATCCCGGCCGGCGCCTCCGTGCACAAGTTCGGCGGGCTCGGCTATGTCGGCTTCGCCGAGGAGGTGAGGGCGCAGGAGGCGGAGCTCGGTTTCAAGTTCGACTACATCGTCGTTTGCACCGTCACCGGCTCGACCCATGCCGGCATGGTCGTCGGCTTCGCCCAGGATGGGCGCCAGCGCAATGTCATCGGCATCGATGCCTCGTTCACGCCGGCGCAGACCAGGGCGCAGGTGCTCGACATCGCGCAGAAGACCTCCGACCTCGTCGGCGGCAAGGCGATCACCGCGGACGACATCGTGCTCAACGAGAATTACGCCTACCCGGTCTATGGCGTGCCGTCGCAGGAGACGATCGAGGCGATCCGCCTGTCGGCCCGGCTCGAAGGCATGATGACCGACCCCGTCTATGAGGGGAAATCGATGCAGGGCATGATCGACCTGGTCAGGAAGGGCTTCTTCCCGGCCGGATCGAAGGTGCTCTACACCCATCTCGGCGGCGTGCCGGCGATCAACGGTTACAGCTACACCTTCCGCAACGGTTGAGCGCCATGGAGGCGCTCGTCCTCTGTGAGATCGCGGCGGGTCGCGACGATCTGCGCGAAGCCCTGCTCGCGCGCATCGGCCGGCTCGGCCTTCACGGGCGGGCGAAGCTGAATTTCGTCGCCCGTGATCGGAATGCGCCCGGCAACACGATCGTGGCGGTCGGCTTCCCCGAACGGGCAGGGGCCGAGCGCTTTGCCGCCGAGGTGATCGGCGATGGGCTTGCTCTGGCTGACGTCAGGTTGCTCGCGGTCGAGCCCACCTGGCAGGCGGAGCCGCTGCCGCTGATGTTCCCCTGACGGAGTTCCTCTGCGAAAGACCGGTCGCCTGTGCTCCTCCCTTCCCCCTTGTGGGGAGGGGCTGGGGATGGGGGGCGAACGACTGGGTGCAAGGCTGATTGTAGCAGCGGACCGGTTCATTCTTCGGCGAATGCGCTCCGACTTTTCGCCCCCCACCCCTGCCCCTCCCCACAAGGGGGAGGGGTTCTCCGGTGCGTGCTTCGTGCCTTAGGGCCTGGCGCCGGCTGCGTCCGGCAGATCGCCGATGACCGTGCCCGCTGCCTTCGGCTTGGTGAGCGGGGCCGGGGTTGGCTGGTTGCCGTGGACCAGGTCCTGGCCGGCATAGATGTCGCTCGCGACCTGGAGGTCGAGGCGCTCGGCATCGCGACGGCGGACATCCTCGACGATCTCCGCGGCTTCCTCTTCCGGCACGCCGAGCGCACGCAGGACCTCGCCGCCGAAGACCATGGCGGATTCGAAGGTCTCGCGGATCTGGAAGTCGACGCCGGCACGGATCAGGTCCATCGAATGGCCGCGGTCGAAGGCGCGCACGAACAGTTTCGCATGCGGGAACTCGGCCTGCGCGACCCGCACGATCGCGTTGGCCGTCTCGCGCTTCTCGACGCAGACCAGGATCGCCTCGGCCTGATGGGCGCCCGAGGCGTGCAGGATGTCGGCGCGCGTGCCGTCGCCGTAATAGACCTTGAAGCCGAAGGTCGCGGCGGCCTGGATCATCTCGACGTCGGTCTCGATCAGCGAGATGCTGCAGCCGCGGGCGAGCAAAGCCTGGCTCGCGACCTGGCCGAAGCGGCCGAAGCCGACGACGAGGATGTGTCCCTTGAGCCCCTCGGCGTGTTCGACTCCGTCGAGCGATTCCGGTTCGACCGGCATGAAGCGGTCGATGGCGAGCACGACCAGGGGCGTGATCGCCATCGACAGGATCACGATGGCGCTGGCGATGGCGTTGATCCGCGCGTCGAATATGCCGGCCGCAGCCGCGGCGCTGTAGAGCACGAAGGCGAACTCGCCGCCTTGCGAGAACAATGCGACGCGGGTGATCGCATTGCGCGTGCGGGTGCGAAACAGCTTGGCGACGATGAAGATGCCGGCCGCCTTGACCAGCATGAAGGCGGCAACGCCGAGCGCGACGGCCTGCCATTCCTGGCCGATCAGCTTCAGATCGAGCGACATGCCGACGGCGAGGAAGAACATGCCGAGTAGCAGGCCGCGGAACGGCTCGATATCGGCCTCGAGCTGATGGCGGAAGGTCGACTCGGACAGCAGCACGCCGGCGAGGAAGGCGCCCATCGCCATCGAGAGGCCGCCGAGCTGCATCGCCAGTGCCGAGCCGAGCACCACGAGCAGTGCCGCGCCGGTCATGACTTCGCGGGCCTGCGCATTGGCGAGCAGCCGGAACATCGGGTTGAGCAGCCATTTGCCGGCGACGACGAGACCGACCAGCGAACCGGCGCCGATCAGGAGAGGCATGAGGCCGCCGCTGTCCGCTGCTTTCGCCGGGGCCAGCACGGCGACGACCGCGAGCAGCGGCACGATGGCGAGGTCTTCGAGCAGCAGGATCGAGACCGCCTGCTGGCCATGCGGCGTCGAGGCCTCGCCGCGCTCGTTCAGCATCTGCATCACCACCGCGGTCGACGACAGCACGAAGCCCATGCCGGCGATGAAGGCCGCGGCGGGGCTGAGGCCGGCGAGGATGCCGACCCCGGTCAGCAGCGCGCCACAGAGCCCGACCTGGGCGACGCCGAGGCCGAAGATCTCGCCGCGCAGGTTCCAGAGCCGCGAGGGCTGCATCTCCAGCCCGATGATGAACAGGAACATGACGACACCGAATTCGGCGACGTGGAGCACGCTTTCGGGATTGGAAAACAGGCCTATGCCGGAGGGGCCGATGACGAGGCCGCCGGCGAAATAGCCGAGCACCGAGCCGAGCTTGAGCTTGCGGAAGATCGGCACCGCGATGACGCCGGCCCCCAGAAGCCCGACGGCCTGAACCAGATCCTGAGAGAAACCCTCCGCCGCCATAACGCTCCCTTTGCCTGCCTTCGCTGTGGATATCCGCCGCTCATGAAAAAGAAGCGTCGGCTGGGTTTAGGCAAGCTTTCGCTCGACCGCCAGACTGCCCGGACAACACGATGCAGCTGCCGTGCCGGCCGCCCAATGCTTGCCCGCTGCTCTTCGCCGGGGCATGTAGCGTCGCCAAAGCCGGCTTCCCGCCGGCCGGCAGGAGCGTTCGCGATGCAGCTTGGAGTGGTCGGCCTCGGCCGCATGGGAGCCAATATCGTCCGCCGGCTGCACCGCGCCGGACACCAATGCGTGGTCTATGACCGCGACCCGAAGCCGGGCGAGGCGCTGGCGAAGAATGGCGCCGTCAATGTCGGCGATCTCAAGGAGATGGTCGCCAAGCTGGAAGCGCCGCGCGCGATCTGGATCATGCTGCCGGCCGGCGAGATCACCGAAAAGACGCTCGCCGATCTCGCCGCGATGATGAGCCCCGGCGATACGCTGATCGATGGCGGCAACGCCTTCTGGAAGGACGATGTCAGGCGCGGGCGCGAGCTCGAAGCCGAGGGCCTGCACTATCTCGATATCGGTACGTCCGGCGGCGTGCACGGGCTCGATCGCGGCTATTGCCTGATGATCGGCGGCGACAAGGCGACCTTCGACCGGCTGGAGCCGATCTTCAAGGCGCTGGCGCCGGGCAAGGGCGGGATCGAGCCGACGAAACATCGCGAGGGGCGCAACCCGACGGCCGAGCAGGGCTATCTGCATTGCGGCCCGGCCGGCGCCGGCCATTTCGTCAAGATGATTCATAACGGCATCGAGTACGGGATGATGCAGGCCTTCGCGGAGGGTTTCGACCTGCTGCGCAACGCCTCGGCCAAGGACGGCTTGCCGGAGGAGTACGGCTTCGACTTCGACGTCGCCGAGATCGCCGAGGTCTGGCGGCGCGGCTCGGTCGTGACCTCCTGGCTGCTCGACCTCACCGCCGAGGCACTGGCGGCCGACGAGGAGCTCGGCGCCTATTCCGGCCATGTCTCGGATTCGGGCGAGGGGCGCTGGACGGTGCAGGCGGCGATCGAGACCGCGACGCCGGCCGAGGTGCTGACCTCCTCGCTCTACACCCGCTTCCGCTCGCGCAAGGACCACACCTTCGCCGAGAAGATCCTCTCCGCCATGCGCGCCGGCTTCGGCGGCCATGTCGAGCCGAAGAAGCAGGGCTGACGCGGATGGTTTTCGCCAAGGACGCCGGCGCGCCGGCGGTGATCGTCGTGATGGGTGTGGCAAGCTCGGGCAAGACCTCGCTCGGCGAGCGCCTGGCTGAAAAGCTGAGTTGGCCGTTCCGCGATGCCGATTCCTTCCACCCGCCGGAGAACGTCGCGAAGATGTCGAGCGGCATCCCGCTGACTGACGAGGACCGCAAGCCCTGGCTGGCGGCGATCGCAGCCTGGATCGACGAATTGCGCACCAGTGGCAGCAACGGCATCGTCACCTGCTCGGCACTGAAGAAGGCTTATCGCGACGTCATCGTCGGGAAACGGCCCGATGTCGCGCTGGTCTATCTCAGGGGCTCGCGCGAATTGATCGGCCAGCGCATGGCGGCGCGCCAGCATCATTTCATGCCGCCGGCCCTGCTCGACAGCCAGTTCGCCACGCTGGAGGAGCCAGGCGCGGACGAGAACCCGCTCGTCGTCCAGGTCGAGGCGAGCAAGGAGGCGATCGTCGAGCAGGTGGTGAGAGAGTTGCGGCTGGGTTGAGCGGCTGGTGCGCACCCCTTCTCCCCTTGCGGGAGAAGGTGCCGGCAGGCGGATGAGGGGTCGCGCTGCGCTTGCCGTCGGTTGATTGCGCGCCGGTCCATCGGAAAAGTCGCGCGACCCCTCATCCGTCTCGGCTTCGCCGAGCCACCTTCTCCCGCAAGGGGAGAAGGAAGCCGCGCCTCACGCAATTCCGTTCCTTCTTTCAACCGATTGAAAAAAGGCCGCAATCGGCGCATTGGATAGGCGTGGCGGAGGAGCCGCCGTTCCAAGGTATCATCATGCTCGACAAAGCCGTCCCGCCGCGCACGCTGAAGCTCAATGCCGCCGACAATGTCGCGGTCGCGGTCGATCCGATCGATGTCGGGGTCAGCGCTGCCGGGGTCACCGCGCTGAAGCGGATTCCGCGTGGTCACAAGGTCGCCTTGACCCGGATCGCCAAGGACGAGCCGATCCGCAAGTTCGGCCAGATCATCGGCTTCGCCACGCTCGACATCCCGCCGGGCGAATTGGTGCACGAGCACAATACCGGCTTCCACGCCTTCGAGCGCGACTATGCCTATGCCGCCGAGGCGAAGGCGGAGTTCGTCTTGCCGGTCGAGCAGCAGGCGACCTTCGAGGGCTTTCGCCGCAAGTCCGGCAATGCCGGCACGCGCAACTATGTCGGCATCCTGACCTCGGTGAACTGCTCGGCTTCGGCCGCGCGCTTCATGGCCGAGGAGGTCAAGCGCTCCGGCATCCTCGCTGACTACCCCAATGTCGACGGCGTCATCGCGCTGACGCATGGCACCGGCTGCGGCATCGACTACAATGGCGAGAGCTTCGAGGTGCTGAAGCGCACGACCTGGGGCTATGCCTGCAACCCGAACATGGCGGCGGTGCTGGTCGTCGGCCTCGGCTGCGAGGGCTTCCAGATCAAGCGGATGAAGGAAGCCTATGGCGTCGAGGAGAGCGATGTCTTCCGCACGCTGACCATCCAGGAAACCGGCGGCACCAGGAAGGCCGTCGCGGCCGGGATCGAGGCGCTGAAGGTGATGCTGCCGATTGCCGACAAGGCCAAGCGCGAAACCGTGCCGGCGTCCGAGCTGATGCTCGCCTTGCAGTGCGGTGGCTCGGATGGTTATTCCGGCATCACCGCCAATCCGGCGCTGGGCAAGGCGGTCGACCTCCTGGTCGAGCATGGCGGCACCGCGATCCTGTCCGAGACGCCGGAGATCTATGGCGCCGAACACCTGCTCACCCGCCGCGCCGCGACCCGCGAAGTCGGCGAGAAGCTCGTCGGCATCATCAAGTGGTGGGAGGACTATACGGCCCGCGCCCGGATGGACATGAACAACAACCCGTCGCCCGGTAACAAGGCCGGCGGGCTGACCACCATCCTGGAGAAGTCGCTCGGCGCCGCTGCCAAGGGTGGCACCAAGACGCTGGCCGCCGTCTACCACTATGCCGAGCCGGTGCGGAGCAAGGGCTTCGTCTACATGGACACGCCCGGCTACGATCCGGTTTCGGCGACAGGGCAGGTCGCCGGCGGCGCCAACATCCTCGCCTTCACCACCGGCCGCGGCTCGGCCTATGGCTGCAAGCCGACGCCCTCGGTCAAGCTCGCGACCAACACGCCGATGTATCTGAAGCAGACCGACGACATGGACCTCAATTGCGGCGATATCCTCGACGGCGTGACGCTGGAGGAGAAGGGCAAGGAAATCTTCGATTACCTGCTGAAGATCGCCTCGGGCGAGAAGTCGAAGTCCGAGGAGATGGGCTATGGCGACGCCGAGTTCGTGCCCTGGCAGATCGGCGCGACGATGTGAAGGCCGTGACCGAGGCGCCCTGTAGCCTCGCTCTAGCCTGACCTTTCGGACGTTCCAGAACGGTTGGTCGGCCAGGTGGACAGCGCCTGCTCGGCTACGGCACGCAGGACGTCGCGGCTGAAGTCGGCCTTGGCCTGCACCGCCATGCCGTGAACCACGGCCAGGACGAAGGCCGCGAGCGTGTCGGGCTTGGCTGTGTCCGGCAGGTCGCCCTCGGCTTGCGCCCGCTCGAAGCGCTCGCGAAGCTGCGCCTCGCCGGCTGCGCGCGCCTCGATCAGCGCCTGCCGCACCGGCTCCGCCTCGTCCGATCCGGCCAGGACACCCTGGACGCCGAGGCATCCAGTATGGTCCGGGTAACGCGTATTGACGTCGATGGCGCCGTACATGATGCCTGCGGCGACCTCGCGTGCCGTCGGCAGCAGCAGCGCCTTCGGGAAATGGTCGAGATAGCGCTCGTAGTAGCGATTCAAGGCGAGGCCGAAGAGCGCTTCCTTGTTGCCGAAGGCTGAATACAGGCCCGGCCTTTCGACGCCGGTCGCCTGCGTCAGGTCGGCATAGGACGCGCCCTCATAGCCCTTGCGCCAGAAGACGCATAGCGCCGCGTCGAGCGCCTTCTCGACGTCGAATTCGCGATGGCGTCCCATCAGCCTGATCCAGCTCTTTTCATAACGAGCATTATTAAACCGCTTGACAGGCCTTGTCCATATTTCATACCAATCGTTATAGTAACAATCGTTACTGTATTTGAGTTGCCGCCCGCCAAGGGCTGACGCGGCTCATCCATCTGGAGAGTTTCCCATGTCGAAGACATTGCAGGGCAAGGTGGCCCTTGTAACCGGCGGCTCGCGCGGGCTCGGCGCCATTGCGGCCGAGGCGCTGGCCGAGCAGGGAGCGGATGTCGCGATCAGCTATGTCGCCTCCGCGCAGAAGGCGCAGGCCGTAGTCGAAAAGCTGAAGGCGAAGGGCGCCCGTGCGCTGGCGATCCAAAGCGACCAGGCCGACATGGCTGCGGCCAAGCCGCTGGTCGACAAGGTCGTGGCGCATTTCGGCAAGCTCGACATCCTCGTCAACAACGCTGCGGTCGTCGTGACGGGCCAGATGGTCGATGATCCCGCGCTCGATGCGGCCAGGCTCGACCGGCTGTGGCAGATCAACGTCATGGGCACGGTGGCGACGACGCGTGCGGCGGCGCCGGTCCTCAGCGATGGCGGCCGCATCATCTTCATCGGCTCCCTCAACGGCTCGCACGCCATCTTCCCCGGCGTCGCCGACTATGCCGGCAGCAAGGCGGCCCTCAACGGCTATGCGAGGGGCGTCGCGCGCGATCTCGGCAAGCGCAATATCACCGTCAATGTCGTCCAGCCCGGTGCCATGCCGACCGACATGATGGTCGATGCCTTGGGCAGCACGGATGCGCCCGACGCCTTCCTCGACATGCATCCGATCCGTCGTCTCGCGAAGCTCGAGGAGGTGGCCGCTGTCGTGACGTTCCTGGCGGGGCCGAACGCCGGCTACATGACCGGGGCAACGATCGACGTCGCGGGCGGCCTGGGCGTCTGAA
The DNA here is from genome assembly GCA_025846845.1 of Alloboseaceae bacterium BT-24-1. Taxonomy (GTDB): domain Bacteria; phylum Pseudomonadota; class Alphaproteobacteria; order Rhizobiales; family Beijerinckiaceae; genus Allobosea. The sequence goes on along the minus strand of JAOYTL010000015.1, from coordinate 32,978 downwards.
CTGCGGCCGGACGGGTCCGCGATGTAGATCCGTCCGCAGCGACCTTGTCGCGGCTCAGATGCCGACCAACCTGAGCCGCGTCCCCCACGGATCGGTGCTCTCGAAACCGCGTGCCACGGTCGCCGGCGCATAGCCCGCTCTCGCCATGCGCTCACGCTGCGTCGCCAGCAGAGCGGGATCGGCGACCTCCAGCGAGAACCAGTCGAGGCCGGTCTGGGCCCGGTCGCGCAGCCCGGCGCCAGCGCTGTTCCAGGTGTTGAGCGCGACGTGGTGATGATAGCGGCCGGATGACAGGAAGCTCGCGGTGTCGCGGCGCGAGGTCGAATCGAGGCCGATCGCGTCCCGGTAGAAGCCTTCGGACTGGGCGATGTCGCCGACGCGCAGATGCATGTGGCCTATGCGCAGCCCGCTAGGGGCCTCGCGATAATCGCTGCGGTTGGTGTCGGTCAAAGCGAGGATGCCGTCGACGTCGAGCCGGTGCGTCCCCATGACGACGCGCTCGCCTTCCCAGCGCCAGAGTCGCGGGTCGCGATCGGCATAGACCTCGATGCCGTTGCCCTCGGGATCGTCGAGATAGACCGCTTCGCTGACGCTGTGGTCGGCGAAGCCAGTGAGCGGCGTCTGGTTGCGCGCGACATGGACGAGCCAGCGGGCGAGATCGTGCCGCGACGGCATCAGGAAGGCCGTATGGAACAGGCCGGCGGCGTTGCGCGGCTCGTACCCGGCCTGCGGCCGCGGCTCCATCCAGACCAGTGGCACGTTGCCAGCACCGAGGACGACGCCATCGGCGCTGGCCGAGATCAGGCCGAGCCCGAGCACGGACTGGTAGTAGCGGCTCATCCTGTCGAGATCGCGCACGCGCAAGCCGATCGCCCCACAGCGGATCGGCGCGCTCGCGGCAAAGCCGGGTGGGGAGCCTGTGCCGGCTGGTGCTGGTCCTTCCGCCTGTGCGGCGGCCGCGGCAGCCACGGCGAGCGAAGTCGTGCCGGCGAGCCGCAGCAGGGCCCGCCTCGTCAAGGTGATCGTCATCGTCAGGCGTTCCGTCGCAGCGCATTGCCGCCGCGGCAGTGCAGAGCATTCTTCGCGGCAGCATGCATGTCACAAGCGCGCGAGGGCCTGCTCAGGCGGCGCGCTACGAGAAACGATCCCAAGCCGCTTGCCGGGAAATCCCGAGCGCTTCGCCGATCGCAGCCCAGGAAATCTTGCGCTTGCGCAGGACATCGACCGTCCGGCCCAAGCCGATCGCCGTATGCTCGTAGAGGGCAGCCTCGACCTTGAGCCAGTGCAGGAGCCGTTCGGTCGGGAGCGTCTCGAGCTGCTGGATGCTTAGGATGCCCGTATCCGGCCGCGGCGCGTCGACCGGCAGCGCCATGAACGCATTACATTTGGCGACGCATTCATTGCAGATGAAGACCGCCGGGCCGGCGACGAGCTTCTCGACGTCGTGCTGGTTCTTGCCGCAGAACGAACAATGGAGGGTGGTCTTCAGGGCTTTGTCTCGACGCTGTTGCCGCTTGCGCGAGCCCGTGGTGTCAGGTGCCTGCTCCGGAGCTGTCATGGCCGCTTCCTGTCAAGGTTGGCTTGACAGGAGATTCTGGTGGCGGTCGAGTTTTGTCAAGCTTGACTTGACGGGTTCTCGAAGGGCTGAGCGCTCAGAGTGCAAACCCCTTCAGCCGCTCGCCGAGTTCAGCGATGCGCTCGGCCGCGACATTGGCGATGGCGATACGCAGATGCTGTTCCTGGCCGGGGCCGAAATAGGGGCCCGGCAAAGCGAGCACGCCGCGCTCCTGCACCAGCCGGCGGATTACCTCGGCCGCCGATACGCCCTCGAAGGGATGGGCGACATAGGCGAAATAGGCGCCGGCGGCGAGCACATTCCAGCCGTTCAGCGGCGCGATCGCCTGGCGGAAGAGTGCGGCGCGGGAGTTCATCTCGGCGCGGTTGGCCTCACGCCAGGCGCGGATACCGTCGATGCCCCAGGCGACGGCGCTCTGGCCGGCGCGCACCGGGCTGATCTGGACGCAGTCGAGCACCTTGCCGATCTGGGCCAGCGCCGCCTCGCCGGCGGTGATCGCACCCAGCCGCCAGCCGGGCACAGCATAGGCCTTGGAGAAGCTGTAGAGGCCGATCAGCGAATCCTGCCAGCCGCTTGCGGCAAAGAGCTCATGTGGACGATCGGCGCCTTCGGGCAGGAAGTCGCGATAGGTCTCGTCGAGCACCAGCCAGATTTTTCGCCTGCGGCAAAGTTCGGCGAAGGCGGCAATGGTCGCGGGCGGATAGATGGCGCCGGTCGGATTGTTCGGTGTCACCAGCACGATGGCGCGGGTACGCTCGTCGATCAGTGCCTCAGCGGTTTCGGCATCTGGCACGAAGCCGCGCTGGGGATCGCAAGGCAGTGGGCGTGGTTCGACGCCGAGCATGTTCAGCGTCATCTCGTGGTTGAAATACCAGGGTGTCGGCAGCAGCACATTGTCGCCGGCGCGGGCCAGCGCCATCATCACCGTGACATAGGCCTGGTTGCAGCCGGCGGTGATCGCGACCTCCTGCGGGCGGATCGCCGCGCCATAGAAAGTGCTGCTCTCGGCGGCATAGGCCTCGCGCAAGACATCGTCGCCGGCGATCGGTCCGTAGCGCGTGCTTTCGGGCAGCGCCGCAGCCTCGGCGAGACGTTCGAGCAGTGCGGCGGGCGGCGGGGCGCCCGGCACGGCTTGCGAGAGGTCGATCAGCGCGCCGCTGTCGCCGGCATAGCCGCGCGCCCAGGCCTTGGCCTCGGGGATCGGCGGGGCCGCGGTGTCTATGAGGTCGGGATTGAGTGGGGCGGGAGAGGGCGCAGGCATGGCTGAGCTTTGCGGCGCCTTCACTGCGGCGTCAACGGTCGGGCAAGCAGGGCTGGAGCGCGACGCCAGTACGCCCCATATTCGAACCAGAGCAATGCGAGGCTGACGGAATGGACGAGGCGACGCAGGACGCGATCGAGGAACTGCACGCCATGCTCGACCGCGCCCGGGTGATCGTGCCGTTCACCGGGGCCGGGATCTCGACCGAATCAGGCGTGCCGGATTTCCGCTCGCCCGGCTCGCCCTGGATGCAGAACAAACCGATCCCGTTCGATGCCTTCCTTGCCAGCCGCGAAGCGCGCATCGAGGCCTGGCGGCGCAAATTCGCGATGGACGACCATTATCGCGACGCCAGGCCCAATCGCGGCCACCGGGCGCTGGCGACTTTGGTGGCGGAAGGACGCTCGCCCGGCGTGATCACCCAGAACATCGACGGACTGCACCAGGCCTCCGGCATCGCCGAGAATGCCGTGATCGAGCTGCACGGCAACGGCACCTATGCCACCTGCCTGACCTGCGGCTGGCGGCACGAGCTTTCGGCTATCCGGGCGGAGTTCGAAGCGAGCGGCGAGCCGGCGGCCTGCGTGATGTGCGCCGGCGTGGTGAAGGCGGCGACGATCTCGTTCGGCCAGCAGATGCCGCAGCAGCCGATGCTGCGGGCGCATGAGCTGACGATGTCTGCCGATCTCTATCTGGTCGCCGGCTCCTCGCTCGTCGTCTTTCCGGCCGCGACCTTCCCGGTGATCGCCAAGCGCAATGGCGCCAAGCTCGTCATCCTCAACCGCGAGCCGACCGATCTCGATCCGATCGCCGATCTCGTCGTGCGCAGCGAGATCGGCCCGGTGCTGGCGCGATTGGCGAACTGATCAGTCGCGCGAGGCGAAGGCGAGACGCACAGCCAGCCCGCCGAAGACCACGCCGAGGACGCGCTGCGGCCAGAGCGCGAGGTGCGGACGGCTCGCAATGGCGCGGCCGAGACGGCTCGCTGTCATGATGACGATGCCGTTGGCGATCAGGCCCATCAGATTGAGGATCGAGGCCAGCACCACGACCTGGAGCAGGAGCGAGCCGGCCTCGGGCTTCAGGAACTGCGGCAGCAGCGCCAGCATGAACAGCGCCATCTTCGGATTGAGCAGGTTGGTCAGCAGGCCCTGCAGGAAGATCTGGCGCAGCGGGAAACGCGCGGCATCCGCCGTCGGCGCGAACAAAGTCGCGGGCGATCTGAAGGTCTTCCAGGCGAGCCAGGCGAGATAAGCAGCGCCGGCCCAGCGCAGTGCGTCATAGGCGGCCGGCACCAGCAGGAAGAGCTGCGACAGGCCGTAGGCGGCGGCGAGCGCCTGGAGATAGCTGCCGGTGGCGATGCCGGCATAGGTCATGAAGCCGGCGGAACGACCCTGGCTCATGCTGCGCGAAGCGATCAGCAGCATGTCGGGGCCAGGCGTCGCGGTCAGCACGGCGCAGGCGGCGGTGAACAAGGCGAGCGTCGCGACATCGAGCATGGCGGGTTCCTCAGGCCAGCGGCTTGGCAAAGCGGGCAAAGGCGTCTCTCGTCGGCGTGGTGCCGGCGCCTGGCTGCTGCGGACGCAAGAAGCAGCCATCGGCGACAGTGGCAGGCTCGACGAAGGCATCCTTGATCCAGGGGATGTATTCGAGCACCGGCGTCGCCGGATGCCAGTAGCCGAGATGGACGTGGACCTGGCTCATCTCGCCGGCATGCGGCGCGACCGGCAGGCGATGGGCCAGCGCCAGCTCCGCCACCTGGATGTATTCGGTGATGCCGCCGAGGCGGGTGACGTCGGGCTGGACATAATGGATCGCGCCGGCCTGCACGAAGGCACGGAAGGCATCGAGCGTGTAGAGCTGCTCGCCGAGCGCGACCGGGATCGAGGTCGAGCGGGCGAGCTCGGCATGCGAGCCGATGTCGTCATACCAGAGCGGCTCCTCGAACCAGAAGATGTCGAGCCCCTCGGCACGGGCGCAGAAGCGCTTGCAGGTCGGCAGGTCCCATTTGCCGTTGCCGTCGATCGCCATGGTGACATGGTCGCCGATGGCGCGGCGCACGGCTTCGAGCCGGCCGATATCGGTCATCGGATCGGCATGGCCGACCTTGATCTTGATCCGATGGAAGCCGTCGCGCTCGACTGCCATGCGCGCGCCCTCGACCAGCTCGTCCTTGGGGATCGAGAGCCAGCCGATATCGGTATTGTAGGCTTCGAGCTTGGTCTTGCTGGCGCCGCCGAGCAGGTGCCAGAGCGGCACGCCGGCCTTCTTTGCCTTGAGATCCCAGAGCGCGACGTCGACGGCGGCGAGCGCGAGCTGGGTGATGCCGGCCCGGCCGACCCATTGCAGCGCCGGATGGCGGGCGAGCTTGAGCCAGAGCCGCGAATGCTCGGACGCGTCCTCGCCAGCGAGCAGCGGCGCGTAGCAATCGCGGATGCAGGACGTGATCAGCCGGTCGGAGGGAAGATCGGCATGGGTGCCGGTGAAGCCGTAGCCGACGAGCCCGTCCTCGGTGGTGACCGTGGTGCCGACTACGCCCCAGTGGCTGATCCGATGGGTCGAATCGGCGATCGAGCCGCCGGTGACCGGGATGTGGAGGATGAAGGGCTCGATGCGGGCGATGCGCATGGCAGGTCTCCGAAGCGTGGCGGCGCGATCATCGACGTGATGCAGGGGAGCCGCAAGACGCGGTTTTCGCCGTCTCTCACACGCTTTACGCATGCGGATGATGTGGATGAGCCGGATGCGGCTGTTTTCCGACTCCGCCGGGGTGCTATCGTCACATCACGAATCACGTTCGCGGCGGAGATGAGCGGGACATGTCCGACGAATACGGCGACGGAGGCAGGCCACCGGTCGGCCCGCTGCAATCGCTCAACCGGATCGTGCGGCTGGATGGGCCTGACGACGTTGGCGAGCAGACGGTCGAGATCATCGGCCATGTCAAATGGTTCGACGTCAGCAAGGGCTACGGCTTCGTCGTGCCGCAGGATGGCGGCAGCGACGTCCTGGTCCATGTCACCACTCTGAAGCGCGACGGCTTTCACGCCATCGCCGAGGGCGCCCGCATCGTGCTCGAGGCGATCGCGAAGGCGCGCGGCCGCCAGGCTGTCCGCGTGCTCTCGATCGACACCTCCGCCGCGCGCCATCCGGCCGAGATGCCGATGCCGCGGACCAATGCGACGATCACGCCGACCAGCGGGCTCGAGCGCATGGTGGTGAAGTGGTTCAACCGCTTGCGCGGCTTCGGCTTCGTATCAGCGGGCGAGGGCGCGCCGGACATCTTCGTCCATATGGAGACGCTGCGTCGCTACGGCATCGTCGAGCTCATTCCCGGACAGGTCGTGCTGGTGCGCTACGGGCCTGGTCCCAAGGGTCTGATGGCGGCCGAGATCCGGATGGAACAGGGCGGGCCCCCCAGCTCGCATTGAAAAAAGCTTTCTCCAAAAGGGCGCCTTCGGGTGCCTTTTCTTGGGTTTGCGATGCGCGCGACAGATGGGCGATTCCTTCGACATCGCGCGAGAGGATCTCGACCGGCTGCTGCAATATGCCGAAGCGAGCGCGATGCGCCGGCAGGCCCGGAGTTCATAGCCGTTTCGAGGCTTTTTGCCGTTTCTGAAAGGAAATGGCGAATTTGAGCGATTCAGTTTCACGGGACCTCAACGGACCCGCGGCTAGGGTGTCTTCGTTATGAGGATATGCCGATCGCCGTGCTGCTGATCACCGACCGCCCGGAACAGAGCGCCAAGCTCGAGCGACTCCTGTCGCTTTGGGGCCCCTGCGATGTCGTCGACGTGCATCGCCCGACGCAGGGCGGGACGGCGCCGAAGCGCCTGCTCGTCAGCGATGTCGATCTATCCAACCGCGCTTCGGTCGAGGCAGTGCGCGACCGGCTCGCGGAGCGCAGGCGGAACGGAATCCCCTATCTCTGCCTGCTGCGCGAACGGTCGCCGCGCCTGACCACCCAGGCCAATGCGATCGGCGCCAACGCGATCCTGCCGGCGGACATTCCGGCAAAAACCCTGCTCGACGAGATCGGCCGCATCCTCAATCCGGATGGTCAGGCGCCGATGCAGCGGCAATTCGTTGCTGCGTCCGCAGCCATGGCCGATATCCTCGCGGCTGCCACCGACGGCGCGGCGCTACCGGTCGCGGCCATCGAGGGCGGGGTCGAGGCGATCAACCGCGCGGCCGACGACCGCGATCTCGGCGCCTGGCTCGACATGGTCTGGAACCATGACGACGCCACCTATCAGCACTGCCTGCTGGTCGCAGGGCTCGCCGCCGCGTTTGCCCGCGAACTCGGTTTTCCGGAAGAGGCGCGCAAGTTGGTGACCAGCGCCGCCGTGCTGCACGACATCGGCAAGGCGCGCGTGCCGCTCGACATCCTGCACAAGCGCGGCAAGCTGACGGTGGAGGAGTTCGCGGTCGTGCGCGAGCATCCGCAGATCGGCTACGAGATGCTGTTGCGGCAGGGCGCCTTTGCGGCCGAGGTCGTCGAGACGGCACGCAGCCATCATGAATATCTCGACGGGACAGGCTATCCGCGCGGGCTGCGGGCCGACGAGATCTCCGACGTGATCCGGATGATCACGATCTGCGACATCTATGCCGCCCTGATCGAGCGACGCTCCTATAAGGAGCCGATGGCGCCCGAAGCAGCCTATTCCGTGCTGATCGATATGGGCGCCAAGCTCGACGCGGATCTGCTCCGCGCCTTCAGGCCGGTGGTGTTGCCGGGATGACGCGCTTCAGAGCGCGAAGGAGGTGCCGCAACCGCAGGAGCTCGTCGCGTTCGGATTGATGATCTTGAAGGACTGACCGACGAGATCGTCGACGAAATCGATGGTCGAGCCATCGAGCAATTCGAGCGAGGTTTCGTCGATCAGCACGGTGGCGCCATCGCGCTCCAGCACGAGATCTCCGTCGGCCTTCTCGCGATCGATGTCGAAGACATACTGGAATCCGGAGCAGCCGCCGCCAGCGACGCTGACACGCAGCATCGCACCGGGGGCCTCGCCCGCCATCACCGCGACGATACGGCTCGCCGCCTTGTCGGTCAGCGAGATCGTGTGCGGGTTGGCTTCGATTGCCGTGTTCATGCGCAGAACATCCTTGCTCCTGCCTCGATTGCAAAGGTAATGGCGCAGGCGCATCGCTTCAAGCCGCGCCTCCTGACGGGGCTGCCATGCCGCACGCACACGAGAACGCCACAGCCCAGACGCGCGAGCCCGGCGATCGCTGGCGCGCGGTCTATGCCTGCCGCACGGCGACCAGCCGCGGCCGGCTCGTCGAGGAGCCCGGCTCGGCGACGCGCAACCCTTTCCAGCGCGACCGCGACCGCATCATCCATTCCACCGCTTTCCGCCGGCTGAAGCACAAGACCCAGGTCTTCGTCTCGCATGAGGGCGACCATTTCCGCACGCGCCTGACCCATACGATCGAGGTGGCGCAGATCGCCCGTGCTTTGGCGCGCGCGCTCGGGCTCGACGAGGACCTCGCCGAGGCGCTGGCGCTGGCGCACGATCTCGGCCACACGCCCTTCGGCCATACCGGCGAGGACGCGCTCGACGAATGCATGACGGGCTTCGGCGGCTTCGACCACAATGCGCAGACGCTGCGGATCGTGACCCGACTGGAGCGGCGCTATGCCGGATTCGATGGGCTGAACCTGACCTGGGAGGCGCTTGAAGGGCTGGTCAAGCACAACGGCCCGCTGCTGACCGCCGACGGGACGCCGACCGAACGCTATGCGAAAAGCGGCATTCCGGTCGCGATCCTCGAATATCAGGAGAAGCAAGACCTCTGGCTGGACAGCCATGCCTCGGCCGAGGCGCAGGTCGCCGCGCTCGCCGACGACATCGCCTACAACGCCCATGACATCGATGACGGACTGCGCGCCGGGCTGTTCGAGCTCGCCGAATTGCGCGCGGTGCCGTTCCTCGCCGGGCTGCTCGACGAGATCGAGGCCCTGCATCCCGGGCTGGAGCGGCCGCGCGCCACCAACGAGCTGGTGCGCCGGGTGATCACCCGCTTCGTCGAGGACGTGATCGCTGAGTCCGAGGCGCGGATCGCGGCGCTGGCTCCCATGGATGCCGATGCGATCAGGCGGGCGGGTGCGCCGGTCGTCGCCTTCTCGCCGGGAATCGTCGCAGCCGACAAGGCGATCAAGGGCTTCCTCTATCCGAACATGTACCGCCATCCGCGCATCGGCGTGATCCGGAAGGAGGCGGCCGACATCGTTCGCGACCTGTTCGTGCGCTTCAAGGCGCAGCCGCAGGCCATGTCCCCGGAATGGGCAGCAGGGTGCGAGGAGCTCGACGAGGCGCGCCTTTCGCGCCGAATCGCCGACTACATCGCCGGCATGACCGATTCCTACGCCCTCGACGAGCACCGGCGCCTGTTTGACGCCACTCCCTCGCTGCGATAGGCGCTGGCCCGCTTCCCCATGCATCCTTGGTCGCCATGAACATTTTCGAGACTTTCTCCGCACGCCTCGCCGCCGTCCTGTCCGGGCTGGTCGAGGCCGGCCGTATCCCGGCCGGTCTGTCGCTGGCGCGCGTCGTGGTCGAGCCGACCAAGGATCCGGCCCATGGCGATCTTGCGATCAATGCCGCCATGGTGCTGGCGAAGGAGGCCGGCATGGCGCCGCGCGCGCTCGCCGAGCTGATCGTCGCCGAACTGGCCAAGGACAGCGATGTCCTCAAGGCCGAGATCGCCGGTCCCGGCTTTATCAACCTGACGCTGCAACCTGCTGTATTCACTCAGGTTCTGAAGACGGCGGTGCTGGCCGGCACGGAGCATGGCCGTGGCGCGCCGAAGGGTGAGCCAAAGGTCAATGTCGAATACGTCTCGGCCAATCCGACCGGGCCGATGCATGTCGGCCATGGCCGCGGCGCGGTGTTCGGCGACGCGCTGGCGAGCTTGCTCGCCTTCGCCGGGCACGACGTCACCCGCGAATACTACATCAACGATGCCGGCGCGCAGGTCGACGTGCTCGCCCGCTCCGCCTTCCTGCGCTATCGCGAGGCGCTGGGCGAGGAGATCGGCGCGATCCCGGAGGGGCTCTATCCCGGCGATTATCTCGTTTCGGTCGGCGAGACGCTGGCGCGCGAGCATGGGCCGGCGCTGCGCGACAAGGCCGAATGGGACTGGCTGCCGCTGGTGCGCGGGGCGGCGATCGACGGGATGATGGCGATGATCCGCGACGATCTCGCCGCGCTTGGCGTCGTCCACCAGGTCTTCTTCTCGGAGCGTTCGCTGCAGGGCCGGGACGGCAACTCCAATGCCGTGCACCAGACGATCGAGGAACTGCGCGTCCGCGACCTGGTCTATGAGGGCCGCCTGCCGCCGCCCAAGGGCCAGAAGGACGAGGACTGGGAAGATCGCGAGCAGACTCTGTTCCGCGCCACGCAGTTCGGCGACGACGTCGATCGGCCGCTGCTGAAGTCGGATGGCAGCTACACTTATTTCGCCAACGACATCGCCTATCACCGCTCGAAGTTCACGCGCGGCTTTTCCGAGATGATCGACGTCTGGGGCGCTGACCATGGCGGCTACGTCAAGCGCATGCGCGCGGCCGTGAAGGCGGTGACGGATGGGCAGGGCGAGCTCGACGTCAAGCTCTGCCAACTCGTCCGCCTGCTGCGCAATGGCGAGCAGGTCCGGATGTCGAAGCGTTCCGGCGACTTCGTGACCCTGCGCGAGGTCATCGACGAGGTCGGCCGCGATGCCGTCCGCTTCATGATGATCTTCCGCAAGAACGACGCGACACTCGACTTCGATCTTGCCAAGGTGGTCGAGCAGTCGAAGGACAATCCGGTCTTCTACGTTCAGTACGCGCATGCACGCTGCGCCTCGATCTTCCGCCAGGCGGCCGAGGTCTTCCCCGATCTCGACCTGTCGCCGCAGACGCTGGCGCAGGCCGATCTCGGCCTGCTGACCGACGAGTCGGAGATCGGCATCGTCAAGATGATCGCCGCCTATCCGAGGATGATCGATGCCGCGGCGGCGTCACACGAGCCCCATCGTGTCGCCTTCTTCGTGCACGAATTGGCGAGTGCCTTTCATTCGCTATGGAACAAGGGCAAAGACTCGCCGCAATTACGGTTCGTTAATCAAACTGATCGAAAGTCGACATCGGCAAGATTGGCGTTCGTGCATGCGGTGCGCAGCGTCCTTGCTTCCGGTCTGGCGGTCGTTGGGGTGACGGCGCCGGAGGAGATGCGCTGACGGGATCCATCCCGGCGCATCGGACGCTTTGCGGATCAGGATGATCCGGTCGGCGTCCACCGGGTCCGACACGGAAGTGGTGTTGGCCGGTCTGCCGAAAGGCGATCGGCTAAGGCTTTCGTCAGATTGACCGCGCTGTGGCGACGTCCTTTGATGGGTGACGGCACGCGCTGGAATGGATCATGTCATGAGCGAGCCAGCTAGAAACCGTTTCGCCCTCGATCTCGACGATCTCGAGCGCCAGCTGCGCGGAGCAGCTCAGCCTCAGAAGCCGGGCGCGGCGAGCGACCCGCTGATGGAGCTGACGCGCCTCGTCGGCCAGGACGATCCGTTGAAGGAACTCTTCGCCGGGCGGCCCGAGCCGGTGCGCCCTGCTGCGCCGCAGCCCGCATCCTGGGCCCGCTCCGAGCCGAGCTTCCAGCCGACTTTGGTCACGCCGCCCCAGGCTCCGGCGACCCCGCCGCCGGCGGATGTGCGCGGCACGCTCGACGAATTCGAGGCGCTGCTGCGCCGCACCGAGCCCGTGCGGGCCGCGCCGGTTCAGCCGGTCGCGAAGGCGCCCGCCGCACCGGCATACGGCTACGATGAGCCGGAGCCGCTTCCGGCGCCGTCGCACGCGCAGCCCTATGCAACGCAGCACGAAGGGCATCACGCCTACGTCCCCGAGCAGCCGCGCGACCTCGACGAGACCGCTGGCCAGGCCCAGGCCCAAGCTTACGATCACGACTATCATGCTGCCCCGAACTATGACGCGCAGTCGCAGAGCGCCGAGGACGAGCATCGCGATTTCCAGCGGCCGCGCTCGCGCAAGGGCCTGCTGACGGCAGCCGCCCTGGCTGTCGTCGCGATCGGCGGTGTCGGTGCCGCCATGGTCTTCCGCGACACGCGTCCGGCCGGCGTCAACGGCCAGCCGCCGGTGATCGCGGCCGATACCGGCCCGTCCAAGGTCGCGCCGGTCAATCCGGGCGGCGCCGAGATCCCGAACCAGAACAAGCAGATCTACGAGCGCAGCGGCGACGCCTCGACCGACAAGACCAAGGTCGTCAGCCGCGAGGAACAGCCGGTCGATGTCCAGCAGGCGGCGCGCTCGATGGCGGCGCAGCGCCCGACGCAGACGTCGAATGGCAGCATCACGCCGACCGACACGGCTGCCGCCGCTCTGGCTCCGACCGAGCCCGGTCTCATCCCGATCCCGGCCGTTCCCGGCCTTGGTGAGCCGCGCAGGGTGCGCACCGTCGCGATCCGCCCGGACGGCACACCGGCGACCAGCAATGCAGCCGCCACGAACGGCGCGGGGCAGGGCATCGTGACCGGCTCGGCTCCGTCGAACCGCCCGGTCGCGACGCCCTCGGCGACGCCGGGCCCGGTCGCACAGGCGCCGGCGCCCAAGTCGCAGGAACGTGCCGCTGCTCCGGCGACCCCGCCGGCCTCGCAGACGCCATCGGCCAACACGACCCGCACCGCCGCGCTCGCGCCGCAGCCGGCCCAGCCCGCTACACCTGCAGCGACAGCGCCGCGCACAGATCCGGCAGGCGGCTTCGTCGTGCAGCTCGGTGCGCCGGGCAGCGAGGCCGAGGCGCGCGCCACCTTCGCAGCGCTGCAGCGCAAATATTCCGATCAGCTCTCTGGCCAGAGCCCGATCGTGCGCAAGACCGAGCTCGCCGGCGGCAAGACAGTCTACCGCCTGCGCGTCGGTCCGTATTCCCGCGAGGATGCGAGCTCGATGTGCTCGGCGTTGCAGGCTGCCGGCGGCCAGTGCTTCATCGCGAAGAACTGACGCAAAACCGACTTCCTCAAATACTCCTGACACACCGGCCGCGATCGTCGCGGCCGGTGTTTTCGTTTGGTTTCTGCAAAACTGCTCACGGCGATGCGCTTGCTTACCCGGATACCGGGTGGCAGGCAGGCTGGAGACACCACCCTCTGTCATTTGGTTCGTTCGCCATGCCTCTCGACCCGATCTCCCGTGCTAGCGAGACCTTCCTTGGCTGCGAAGCCGTCTCCTTTGACGCGGTGCCGCGCGGCGCGGTCGCGGTGATCGGCATTCCCGGCGCGACGCCCTATCCGTCGGGCAGCCTGCACAGCGCCTCCGCACCGGCGATGATCCGCGCTGCGAGTGCGCGACAGGCGGCGCGGCGAGGGCATTATGATTTCGATCTCGGCCGGGCGTCGGCCTGGTCGGACCGGTATCTGGTGGATTGCGGCGACATCGTCTTCGATCCAGGTGACTTTGCCGGCAATCGTGCTCGGATCGAAGCCGTCTATGCCGCGTTGCTGGCGCGCGGTGCCGCGCCTTTGCTGCTTGGCGGCGATGACAGCGTGCAGATTCCGGCACTGAAAGCCTTCGCCGCGCGCGGCGAGATCACGATCCTGCAGATCGATGCGCATATCGACTGGCGCGAGGAGGTCGAGGGCGAGCGCTTCGGGCTGTCCAGTACGATGCGGCGCGCCTCCGAATTCGCCGGCGTCAAGGCGCTCGTGCAGGTCGGCGCCCGCGGCATCGGCAGTGCCCGCGAGACGGATGTGAGCGAAGCGCGCGCTGCCGGGGCGCAAATCATCGATATGCGCACGCTCAGGGAGAAGGGGATCAGCCACGCGGTCCAATGCGTGCCGGCGGGTAGGCCAGTCGTGGTTTGCCTCGATGTCGATGGCCTCGATCCATCGGTGGTGCCGGGCGTGCTCGGTAGGGCGCCGGGCGGTCTCGGCTATGGCGACCTCGTCGATCTCCTGAACGGTGTCGCGGCGCGTGCGCCGATCATCGGCTTCAACATCGTCGAGTTCGTCCCCGAGGAGGACATTGGCGGCCTCGGCGCGCGGACCGTCTGCCGGTTGGCCATGTTCGGGGCCGGCCTGCTCGCTGGCAGCACAGGCAGCTGAACCGCATCCCCATGCCGAAGTGCAGGAATCCCGGATTGCTCCCGCTATCCGGACATGCGCGCGTTGCAGGGCCGTGGCTGGAGCCCGGTCAGCGCCTGCTCTAGCTTCGCCGCCGAGTCAGCGGCCTAGTCCCGTCAGAAAAAAGCCGAAGGCCTGCACATGAGAGGAAACACCATGGACCGCCGCAAGCTTCTCAAGACCTCGGCCGTCGGAGCCGCCGCCGCGACCATCGCCGCGCCGGCGATCGCGCAGACCAATCCGAAGGTCAGCTGGCGCCTGACCTCGAGCTATCCGAAGAGCCTCGACACGCTGTTCGGCATCTCGACCCAGGTCGCCAAGCGCGTCGCCGAGGCGACCGATGGCCAGTTCCAGATCCAGACCTTCGCGGCCGGCGAGATCGTGCCGGCGCTGCAGGCGCTCGACGCGGTGCAGAATGGCACGGTCGAATGCAGCCACACGCTGTCGAGCTTCTATATCGGCAAGGACACCGCCTTCGCCTTCGAGACCTCGCTGCCCTTCGGCCTCAATACGCGCCAGCAGAACGCCTGGCTCTACCAGGGCGGCGGGCTCGAGCTCTGCCGCGATCTGATGAAGAAGTTCGGCGTGCACACGATCCCTTCCGGCAACACCGGCGCGCAGATGGGCGGCTGGTTCCGCAAGGAGATCAAGAGCGTCGCCGATCTCCAGGGCCTCAAGTTCCGCATTGCGGGTCTCGGCGGCCAGATCATGGCCAAGCTCGGCGTGGTGCCGCAGACATTGGGCGGCGGCGACATCTACCCGGCGCTGGAGCGCGGCACGATCGACGCGGCCGAGTTCTCCGGTCCCTATGACGACGAGAAGCTCGGCTTCGTGAAGGTGGCGAAGTACTACTACTATCCCGGCTTCTGGGAAGGCTGCGCCAATGTCAGCTTCATCGTCAACAACGAGAAGTGGGCCGGGCTGCCGGCGCATTATCGCGCGATCGTCGAGGCGGCCTGCGCCGAGGCGAACGCGCTGTGCATGGCGAAATACGACCATGGCAACCCTGACGCGCTGCTGCGCCTGATCGCTTCCGGCGCCGAGCTGCGCGCCTTCCCGCAGGATGTCATGCAGGCCGCCTTCAAGGAGGCGTTCGCGCTCTATGCCGACCAGGCGGCGAAGAATCCGGCCTTCAAGACGTTGTGGGATTCCTTCCTGCCGTACTGGAAGAAGGAGCAGCTCTGGTTCCGCGTCGCCGAGCTGCCGTTTGATGCGTTCAACGCGCAGGCTTCGCAGTCGCTGCGGTGAGGGTGTAATCGACCCGCCTGGTTGTTGGACGTGTCTTTCGAGACGTCCGCGACCTACCCCCTCTCCCCTTGCGGGAGAGGGTTGGGGTGAGGGGTCTCGCGACGCTGGTCGCTAGCCCGGCTCGACCGTCCGAACCTTTCAAGACCTGCGCGACCCCTCATCCGGCGCTTCGCGCCACCTTCTCCCGCAAGGGGAGAAGGGAAGGTTAAGCCCGCAATGACGCAATGCGGCTCCGCCCCGAATCGGCGATAACGGCGCCATGACCTCGCGCGCCTTCATTGCCGGCTGCCTCGGCACCAGCCTCACCCCCGACGAGCGGGCCTTTTTCCGCGACGCCCGGCCTTGGGGCTTCATCATGTTCAAGCGCAACACGCAGGATCCTGCGCAAGTAGCTGCGCTGACGGCGCAGATGCGCGATTGCGTCGGCTGGCAGGCGCCGATCCTGATCGACCAGGAGGGCGGGCGAGTGCAGCGCATGGGGCCGCCGCATTGGCCGCCCTATCCGCCGGCGCTGGCCTTCCTCGCGATCAACGATCCGATCCAGCAGCGCGAGATCGTCCGGCTCTCGGCGCGATTGATGGCGCATGACCTGAAAAGCGTCGGCATCGACGTCGACTGCCTGCCGGTACTCGACGTGCCGATCGCCGGCAGCCACGACGTGATCGGCAACCGCGCCTATGCGCGCGATCCGGCCATGGTGGCGACGCTCGGCCGGGCGGCGGCCGAGGGGCTGCTGGCCGGCGGGGTGCTGCCGGTGATCAAGCACATGCCGGGCCATGGCCGGGCCAAGGCCGACAGCCATCACGACCTGCCGGTGGTCGAGACTGGTATTGACGAATTGCGCGTCCATGATTTCCGGCCGTTCCGGCATCTGGCCGACATGCCGCTGGCGATGACGGCCCATGTCGTCTTCACCGCGCTCGACAAGCGCCGGCCGGCGACGATCTCCCGGAAGATCGTGCGCGATATCATGCGCGGCGAGCTCGGCTATGACGGGCTGATCATGACCGACGACATCTCGATGAAGGCGCTGTCCGGTACGTTCGCGCAGAAGGCGCAGGCGGCTATCCGGGCCGGCGTCGACGTGGTGCTGCACTGCCATGGCATCATGGAGGAGATGATCGCGGTCGCCGGCGCCGTCCCGGCGATGAGCGGCCAGCGGGCGCGGCGCGCCGCAATGGCGCTGGCGCGCATCCGGCACGAGCCCGAGCCGCTCGATCTCGAAGCGACGCGGGCACAACTCGCGAGTGCCCTTGCCATGGGCGGCAGATAAGCTGATTCTATCCTCGGGGTTGCGGCCTCGCCGTGAGGGCGGGGCAGGACAAGGGGATAAGGCCATCGATGGCCGCTGAGCTGCCATTCCAGGAGGACGGCACGTCGGAGCGCGCGAGCGGCGAGCCGGCGTTCGTGATCGATGTCGACGGCTATGAAGGGCCACTCGACCTGCTGCTCGACCTCGCCCGCCGCCAGAAGGTCGATCTCGCCCGCATCTCGATCCTGGCGCTGGCGGAGCAATACCTCGTCTTCGTCGAAAAGGCGCGGGAGTTGCGGCTCGAGCTCGCCGCCGACTATCTCGTCATGGCGGCCTGGCTCGCCTATTTGAAATCGCGCCTGCTGCTGCCTGAACCGCCCAAGGGCGAGGAGCCGAGCGCGGCCGATCTCGCAACCGCGCTGGCGCTGCGCCTGAAGCGGCTGGAGACGATCCGCGCCGCGGCGCAGCGGCTCGCGACCCGCGAGCGGCTCGGCCGCGACGTCTTCGCCCGCGGCGCGCCGGAAGTGATCGCCTTCGAAGGGCGGCCGATCTGGGAGGCCGAACTCTACGACCTGCTGGCGGCCTATGCGCAGCAGCGCCAGAAGCGCATCCGCCAGCCGATGAGCGTCGGCCAGCGCCAGGTCCTGTCCCTGGCCGAGGCGCGCGAGGCACTGGCGCGGCTGGTCGGCGAGGCCGGCGAATGGACTGCGATCGACAGCTATCTCACCCGCTACATGAGCAGCCACGGCCTGCCGACGGAGACCATGGCGGCGACGGTCAGGGCCTCATCGCTCTCGGCCATGCTGGAGATGGTGCGGGAGGGCGTGCTCGATTTGCGCCAGGACGGCGCCTTCGCGCCGCTCTACGTCCGCCGCCGCTCGGCGCGGCCGCCGACGCTCGACCTGTGAGGCGTTGATGGCCGTGGCCGAAGCCGAGCGCGAGGACGACGAGGAATGGGATGCCGACGCGGCGCTGGCCCGCGCCTGCCGTATCGCCGAAGCACTGCTGTTCGCTTCGGTGCAGCCGCTCTCGGCGCAGGATCTGGCTAAATCGCTGCCGGCGAACGTGCCGATCGAGCGGGTGATCGCCGAGCTGGAGCAGAGCTACGCCATGCGCGGGGTGACGCTGCATCGCGTCGCCGGCGGCTATGCCTTCCGCACCGCTCCGGATCTCGCTTATCTGCTCGCGCCCGAGGCTGAACCGCCGCGCAAGCTCTCGCGCGCCGCGCTGGAGACGCTCGCCATCATCGCCTACCACCAGCCGGTGACGCGGGCCGAGATCGAGGAAATCCGCGGCGTCGCGACCGCCAAGGGCACGCTCGACATCCTGCTCGAAGCCGGCTGGGTGCGCCTGCGCGGTCGCAGGCGCTCGCCGGGGCGGCCGGTGACCTTCGGCACGACGCCGGCCTTCCTCGATCATTTCGGGCTCGACCGGATCGACGATCTGCCGGGCCTGGAGGAACTGAAGGGCGCCGGCTTCATCGAGGGGCGCCTCGCCAAGGACCTCACCGTGCCGGTGCCGGACGATGATCCCAGCCTGCACGATGACGAGGATCCGCTCGGCGACCTGTTCACGCCGCTTGACGATGGCGACGCCAGCTAGCACAGCGCAGGCGATCGAGCCCGGCGGGCCGGCAGGAGAACGAATTGGCTCGCAGTGAAGGCAGACCGCGTTGGCTGGGATGGGGACGGCGCGGCACGGCCGGCGCCGCCATCCCGATGGCGCTTGGCTTCGACGGCGTCACGCAGCGATTCGGCACGGTGACGGCGCTGGACCAGGTCTCGCTCAGCGTCGCACCGGGCGAGATCGTCGCACTGCTCGGTCATTCCGGCTGCGGCAAGACGACGCTGCTGCGGCTTGCCGCCGGGGTCGAACGCCCGAGCGCCGGCCGTATTCTGCTCGAAGGCCGCGACGTCTCCTCGCCCGGCCATTTCGTCGAGCCTGAGGCGAGGGGAGTCGGCCTGGTCTTCCAGGATTACGCGCTCTTCCCGCATCTCTCGGTGCGCGAGAACGTCCGCTTCGGCCTGCGCGGCTATGGCAATGCCGAAGCCGATGCGACGGCGCTGCGTGCCATCGCCCGCGTCGGCCTCGCCGACCTCGCCGAGGCTTACCCGCACATGCTGTCCGGCGGCGAACAGCAGCGCGTGGCGCTGGCGCGGGCCGTGGCGCCGCGGCCCGGCGTGCTTTTGATGGACGAGCCCTTTTCCAATCTCGACCGCCGGCTGCGCGACGTGGTGCGCGACGAGACAATGGCGCTGCTACAGGAGATCGGCGCGACCTCGATCATCGTGACGCATGATCCCGAGGATGCGATGCGCGTCGCCGACCGGATCGTGCTGATGCGCCAGGGGCGCATCGTCCAGAGCGGAACCGGCGAGGAGCTCTATCGCCGCCCCGCCAGCCTCTTTGCCGCCCGATTTTTCTGCGATCTTACCGAAATCGAGGCGGCCGTCCGCAATAGCGAGATCGACACGCCGCTCGGACGCTTTCCGGCGCCGGGTCTGCCGGACGGAACGGTTGCGGTGCTCGCGATCCGTCCCCAGGCGATCAGGCTGGTGCCGAAAGGGTTCTGCCTGCCGGCGCGGGTGGTGACGCGGCGCTTCCTCGGCGAGGTCGACCATATCGAGCTCGCGGTCAATGGCCTCGACAAGCCGTTGATGGCGCGGCTGCCGACACGGCGGGATTCGCTCGTGGAGGGCGAGGATGTCGGTATCGACATTACGATGGACGAAGTCCTTGTGTTCCCTGTAGGGGACACCTAGTTTCCGGCACAAGCATCTGGCCCTTCGGGACAAGTCGGGCCGCGCGTTCAATTTCGGAGGAGTACCGCCATGGGTGGCGTCAGTATCTGGCACTGGATCGTCGTCGGCGTCATCGTCATGCTGCTGTTCGGCCGTGGCAAGGTGTCCGAACTGATGGGCGACGTTGCCAAGGGCATCAAGTCGTTCAAGAAGGGCATGGCTGAGGACGAGGCTCCGCCGGCGGCCGCGCAGCAGCCGGCCGATCCCAAGGTGATCGACCAGACGGCCCAGACTGCGACCCCGCAGCCGGCCAAGGCCGAGACCAAGGCCTGAGTCCGCGCCGCTCTGGCGGCGCATGAGGTTTCCTGAAGGACCGGCCGTCGATGTTCGACATCGCCTGGAGCGAAATGCTGCTGATCGGGGGCGTTGCGCTCGTCGTCATCGGCCCCAAGGATTTGCCCGGGGCGCTGCGCGCCGCCGGGCAGGCGATCGGCAAGATTCGGCGCATGGCCTCCGAATTCCAGGGGCAGTTCAACGACGCGATGCGCGAGGCCGAACTCACCGACCTGAAGAAGCAGGTCGAGGACATCGGCAATTCGGTGCAGGCCTCGACCAATTTCGATCCGATCGATCCGATGAAGGACTTCGGCGCCGCTGACGCTTCAAAGCCGGTGGCGGCCGACGACAAGGCCGTGAAGGACGCCGAGGCGACGCTCGCCGCGCTGCCTGTGCCCGACCTGCCGGCTCCCGTCAGCATCGAGCCGGCGCCCGTCGCCGAGCTGGAGGAGAAGCCGAAGCGCCGCCGCAAGGCCGCCGCAGCCGAAGAGCCGGCTGAGGTGGCTGTGGTCGAGGAGGCCCCGGCCAAGCCTGTCCGCAAGCGCAAGGCCAAGGTGGCTTCGGCCGAAGGCGGAGAGACGGCATGAGCGTCGTCGAGGCTACCGATCCGAAGCGCGCGGGCGAGGACGAGATCGAGGCGTCGCGCGCGCCGCTGATCGATCACCTGATCGAATTGCGCTCGCGGCTGATCAAGTCGCTCATCGCCTTCCTGATCATGTTCTTCATCTGCTTCGCCTTCGCGACGCAGATCTATAACCTCCTTGTCCAGCCCTATATCTGGGCGGCCGGGCCGGGCGCGAACGTGCAGCTCATCTACACCGCGCCGCTCGAATATCTCTTCACCCAGATCAAGATCGCGGCCTTCGGCGCCGGCTTCTTCGCCTTCCCGGTGATCGCGACGCAGATCTACAAGTTCGTCGCGCCCGGTCTCTACAAGAACGAGCGTCAGGCCTTCGCGCCCTATCTCGCCGCGACACCGATCTTCTTCCTGCTCGGCGCGGCAATGGTGTTCTTCTTCGCCATGCCGGTGCTGATGAAGTTCTCGATCGGCATGCAGCAGGCCGCGAGCGACGGGCAAGCGGGTATCCAGCTCCTGCCCAAGGTCAGCGAGTATCTCTCGCTGATCATGACGCTGATCTTCGCCTTTGGCATTTCCTTCCAGCTGCCGGTCGTCCTGACCCTGCTCGGCCAGGCCGGAATCATCGATTCCCAGTTCCTGAAGGACAAGCGCCGCTACGCCATCGTCTTCGTCTTTGTCATCGCGGCGGTGCTGACCCCGCCCGACGTGATCTCGCAGCTCATGCTGGCGATCCCGATGCTGCTGCTCTACGAGCTCTCGATCTTCTCGGTGCGCCGGGTCGAGAAGAAGCGCGAGGCGGAGAAGCCCGCCGAGGATGCAGGCGCCTAGCGCAGCTCGTCCCCCCATCCAGCTCATGCCGTCGATCGCTCAATAGCGATGCAATCCGTCACAGGCCGTTGAAGCCAATGACGGATTGCGGGGCTGCGCATGCGATGCCGTGGCAGACCACGCGCCTCTCCATACGGCAGTGCACGGGCTTGTGATCCGCTTCCGCGGAGCCTTGCTGGCAACACAATGTTAAGATGAACCGCAGATGAACAAATGTGCAGCTACCTCTTCCGGGCTGCACATGAGGAACGGTTCGAGTGAGCGGATTCTGGCGCCTGGTGCTGTTCGGAAAAGGGCCCCGCGAAGCGGCCTCGCCCGGCCGCGACCTGCGCATCGACGTGATCCGCGGCCTGATCCTGCTCGTCATTTTCATCAATCACATGCCGGGCAACATCGTCGCCTCGGCGATGCCGCATAATTACGGATTCTCCGATGCGGCCGACGTCTTCGTTCTGCTCGCCGGAATCTCGGCCGCCTTCGCCTATGGCCGGCTGATCGACCAGCGCGGGCTGCTCGTCGGTTCGCTCAAGGTCGGCGCACGGATCTGGACGCTCTACATCGCGCACCTGGCGCTGTTCGTGCTGGTCTGCGGCATCGTCGCGACGGCGGTGGTGCGCACCCAGAATGCGCTCTATGTCGAGGCGATCAACATCCAGCCCTTCTTCAGCGACACGCAGGCTGCGATCGTCAACGCGCTCGGGCTGGTCTACCAACCCTATTATCTCGACATCCTGCCGCTCTACATCGTCCTGCTGGCGCTGTTCCCGCTGATCTACATCGCAGCCCGCACCAGCCCGTTCGCGACGCTGCTCGTCTCCTTCGCAATCTGGCAAGGCGCTACCCATGCCGGGCTCAACCTGCCGAACCATCCGGGCGAGGGCGGCTGGTTCTTCAACCCATTCGCCTGGCAGATGGTGTTCACGCTCGGCGTGGTGATCGGTCGCCTCGGCATTGTCGGCGCCGCCCTGCCGAAGCTGGTTCTCGTCGATCTTGCGGCTGCGGCCGTCATCCTCTTTGCGGTGGTGGTGAAGCTGTCCTCCGGCAACCCGTTCGGCATCGCGCTCCTGAACGACTGGATCGAGAGCCTGCAGATCGGCATCGACAAGACCAATCTCGCCTGGGTGCGCGTCGTACATCTGTTCGCAATGACCTGGCTCGTGCTGCGCTTCCTCAAGCCCGGAGCGAGCCTGCTGAAGGGCGTGGTGGGCAGGCGGCTGGCTTCCCTCGGGCGGCATTCGCTCGAGGTCTTCTGCGCCGGAATCGTGCTGGCGATCACCGGCCAGATCATCCTTGCGGAGACCTCCTTCGCCCTTTTGATGCAATTGATCGTGAACCTCGCCGGGATTACCATCCTGATCGGGCTAGGAACCTTTCTCTCGTGGTACAAGTCGCTCACGGCACGCGCCGCCAGCGCCCCTCGCGAGCAGGCCGCTACGGCCTGAGCGCCCTTCTTATGATCCTGGGGTCGGCCCTGCCGGCATTCGCCGGGCCAAAGCCGCTCACTCAAATGGTCGACGGGCGCTGCCGGGCCGGCGCGGCCCAGCACCCGTTCAAGCCGTCGCTATCGGCAGCGAAACGCGCTTTGACTGAAACCAACAAGCTCACCATCGTCGCGCTCGGCTCGTCCAGTACCGCCGGGACGGGTGCGAGCGATGCCGACCGCAGCTATCCCGCCGTGCTGGAGGCCGAACTGCGCCGGCGCCTGCCGGGGCGGGAGATCAAAGTCCTAAATCTCGGCGTCGGCGGCCAGTCGGCCTATGAGATGTATCTGAGGCTTGAGAGCGAGGTCATTCCCGAGAAGCCGGCGCTGGTGATCTGGCAGACGGCGGTGAACGACGCCATTCGCGATATCGGCGAGGAGAAGCTGGCGAAGATCCTGCGCAAGGGTGCCCACAAGCTGCAGGAGGCTGGGATCGACCTCGTGCTGATGGACATGCCCTGGCTCCTGCGCGAGGGCCGCTATCCCAAATATGACGACTACCGGGCCGTGCTGGCGAAGACGGCGAGCGAGAGCGGCGTTTCAGTCTTTCCGCGCTACGCCATGATGAAGAGCTGGTCGGGCTCGAAGCAGTTCAGCGAAGAGGAGATCGTCGGCATGGACGGGCTCCAGGTCGTCGAGGCCAGCTATCGCTGCTTCGGCATCCGTCTTGCCGATGGCATCGTCAGCGAACTGACCGGCGGGCGCGAGCCCGTCAAGCCGGTGAACTGAGCCTGCAAGCCGCTCAGCGTGCGATCACCTCGATATCGCGGTCGCGCCCGGCCTCGACCTTGAAGTCGCGCGAGAATACCTGGCCTTCCTGCCGGGCGATCAGCACATAGTCGCCCTCGGCCAGGATCACCTGCGGGAAGGCGCCGATCGCCTCGCGAATGACGTCGCCGCCCGGCGTCAGTACGCTGAAGGCGGTGCCGGCGAAAGCCTCGCCACCGGGGCCGGCGACGAGCTTCAAGGTCACCTGCGCGGCGCGGTGGTGCAGTGTCGCCTGGGTGACCTGGCCGGAGTCGACCCGGACATCGGAGCGCTGGATGGCGTTCGAATCACCATAGGTCGAGACGATGTGATAGGTGCCCTCCGGCAGGCGGATCAGCTCGCCGGACTTGACGTTGGAGGCGACGAGGCGGCCCTCGGAATTGCCCTGCAACGGCACGAACACCGAGAAATTGAGCTGGGCCGGCGCGATCGGGGTCTCGCCGATCGAGCCGGCGAGCGAGAGTGCTCCAGCGCTGATGCTGAGTCTGTCGCTCAGTCCCTGCGCACCCAGCGTGACGCGCTTCGTGGCGCTGGCGAAACCATAGGCGGCGTGCAGCAGATAGATGCCGGGATCGAGCGCGAAGCTGGGCTCGGCCTCGTTCGAACGGGCGACGATGCGCGGCGGCGAGCCGTCGAAGGACTCCGACAGCACGCGCCAGACCAGGCCCGAGCGGATCGGCTTGCGGTTTCCGGCGAACTGGGCGCTGAGGGCGAGCATCGCCTGGCCGGCGCGTGGGCCGAGGGCGGGGGGCGGCGGGGAGCCGGGCGTGGTGGCGGAGGTCGCGGTGCCAGGCGTCTGGGCAAGGACGGGCGACGCAGCGAGCATGGCGGTAAGGAGCGCGATGCCGACCTTGGCCATGGTCCGCATTTGGGTCTGGAACTCTTCGTGTTGAAACATGCGCTGCGCCATCATCGTCCCTGCGCCGGGGAAGGAGCAGGTTCGCTTGTCCTCATCATGGCGAAACCTTAACTGGGAGACCATCATCCCAGCCGCGCCATTTTCCGGATCGTTCATGACCGACACGCTCTCCCTGCTCAAGCTCCGCCGCTCGGTGCCGCCGCAATTTCTCACCAGCCCCGGGCCGAATGATGCTCAGCTGAGCGAGATTCTGACGGTGGCGGCGCGCGTGCCGGACCATGGCAAGCTCGCGCCCTGGCGCTTCATCGTCTTCTCCGGTGTCGCCAAGGAGAAGGCGGCTGAGATCGTCGCCAACGTCTTCAAGGAGCGTAATCCACAAGCCGACGAGGAGAAGGTCGCGTTCGAGCGCAAGCGCCTGCTCCATGCTCCGGTCGTGATCGCCGTCGTCTCGCGTGCCCGCAAGCACGAGAAGATCCCGGAGTGGGAGCAGGAGCTCTCGGCCGGTGCCGTCTGCATGAATATGCTGATCGCTGGCGAGGCGCTTGGCTTCAACGGCTCCTGGCTGACCAACTGGTTCGCCTTCGATCGCAAGGTGCTCGATGCCTTCGGGCTCGAGCCGGATGAGCGCATCGCCGGCTTCGTCCATCTCGGCAAGGCCGACGGCCGCCCGGCCGATCGCGAGCGGCCCGACCTTGCCGCCATCGTCAGCCGGTTCGGAGCATGAGCACGATGTACTACACCGACGACGGCCGTGACCTCGATTTCAAGCACGATCCGTTCAAGGCGATCGTGGCGCCGCGGCCGATCGGCTGGATCAGCGCGATAAATGCGAAAGGCGAGGTCAATCTCTCGCCCTACAGCTTCTTCAACGCGGTCTCAGCGCGGCCGAACATCGTGATGTTCTCCTCGGAGCACAAGAAGGATGCCGTCGCCTTCATCGAAGAGACCGGTGAGTTCACCTGCAGCCTGGTCACCAAGGCGCTCGACCAGCAGATGAACCTGACCTCGGCGCCGCTGCCGCGCGGGACAAGCGAATACGGCCATGCCGGGCTTGAGATGGCGCCGTCGCGCGTGGTGAAGCCGCCGCGGGTCGCGGCGAGCCCAGCCGCGCTCGAATGCAAGCTTCTGTCGATCCAGCAGGTCAGGGACATCGACGGCAATGACGTGCCGCATTGGATAGTGTTCGGCCAGGTCGTCGCGGGTTATATCGACGAGGCCTTCATCCGCGACGGGCGCTTCGATACGGCCGGCGCCAACCCGATCGCCCGCTGCGGCTACAGCGATTATGCCGAGGTCAGCGAAATGTTCTCGATCATCCGGCCGCCGGGGGGCGGCTAGCCTGGCATGGCACCGCCGCCGGACAACGAGCCGGACGAGCAATGGCGCATGACCGTGAACCTGCTCGCGATCATCGCCGTGCTGGTGATGGCGGGGCTGGGCTTCTGGCTCCTGCGCGAACTCAATGCCGCCAAGAAGGCGCAGGAGTGCCTGGCGAGCGCGGCGCGGCATCAGTGTCGGCAGATCGGGGCGCCGTGATTGCGGCCAGAAGCCCGAATCATCAGAATCGCTTGCGCCCGATCATTGACGCAATCTGTCAGCGCGCGCCTTGAGCCGGCGGGCGCGCATCAGGTGCGGCCGGTCGAGCATCTCGCCGTCGAGCCCGATCACGCCGAGACCAGGATTGGCGTCGAACAGTTTGATGATCGCCTCGGCCCGGGCCAGCGCTTCCGGCGAGGGTGAGAAGACCTCGTTGATCACCGGCACCTGCGCCGGGTGGATCGCCATCTTGCCGGTGAAGCCGTCGCGCCGTCCTGCGATGCATTCGGCACGCAAAGCCGCTTCGTCGCGGAAGGCGGTGAAGACGGTGTCGATCGCGTCGACCTGCGCCGCGGCGGCAGCGAAGAGCAGGAGCGAACGCGCGATCCGGTAGGGATCGGTGTAGGTGCCATTCTCCAGCCGGTTGGTTTCGGCGGCGAGATCGGCCGATAGGTCTTCCGCACCCCAGGTCAGGCCGGAGAGCCTATGGCTGGCGCCGGCATAGCTGCCGAGGCCGAAGATGCCCTTTCCGGTCTCGGTCGCGATCGCAATAATCTTGGTCACAGCGTCGGGCAGGTCGTATTCGGCCTCGCGCACGGCGATATGGGCGGCGAGGTGGCTGAGGTCGGGGCCGCCTTCCGATTTGGGCAGCATGATCGCATCGGGTCCGCCTTGCATGACGATGTCGAGATCGGCCTCGGTCATGCCCGTGCTCAACGCATTGACGCGGATGATCAGGCGCGGGCGCTTTGCCCGGGCACTGATCTCCTTGAGGAAATCGCGGGCAAGTTCGCGCGCCATGGGCTTGGCGTCGAGCGCGACGGAATCCTCGAGGTCGAGAATCAGCGCGTCGGCGCCGCTCTCCAGGCCCTTCTGCAGCTTCTTCTGGTTATCGGCGGGAACAAAGAGGAGGGAGCGCATCAGGCCTGTCCTCCGGTCGGGCGCTTTCTCATGAAGGCCTGGCGGCGGCACTGCGCCACCAGCGTGCCGTCCTGCTTGTAGGCGCGATGATGGAAGTCGACGATGCCGGCATCCGGCCGCGACTTCGATTCGCGCTTGGCGACGATCTCGGTGACGCAGTTCACCGTGTCGCCCTCGAAGAGCGGGGCGGGGAAGGTGACATCGGTCATGCCGAGATTGCCGATGGTGGTGCCGACGGTGGTGTCGTTGACCGAGATTCCGATCATCAGCCCGAGCGTGAACAGCGAGTTCATCAGCGGCTTGCCCCATTCGGTCTCGGTCGCGCAGAAATGCGCGTCGATGTGCAAGGGCTGCGGATTCAGCGTCATGTTGGAGAACAGCATGTTGTCCATCTGCGTGACCGTGCGGGTCAGCCGATGCTCGATCGAGACGCCGATCTCGAAATCCTCGAAATAGAGCCCGCCCCGTTTATGCCGCATCGCTTCCGCCATCGTCTTGCTCCTGTGGCATTTTTTCGGTTCCGGGCCGGTCCTGGCGAACGCCCGTTTTAACGGTTCGCTTACCATAACCGGTCCAGTCTCTTCGGGTGCTCCGGTCCGCCTGGAACGGCAGCGGCCCGAGTGACCTCATGTTCCTTTTCAGCACGCCGAGTACCCGCGAGACAACGCCTGCCAACCCGGTCGTCAACGCGATCAAGGAAGGGGCGGACAAGACCGGCGTCGGCTTCGACTATCTCCTGAAGACGGCGCAGCGGGAATCGGCGCTCGCGCCGGATGCCAAGGCGCGCACCTCGAGCGCGACCGGTCTGTTCCAGTTCATCGAGCAGACCTGGCTGTCGATGATGCGCCAGGAGGGGCCGAAGCAAGGGATGGCCAATTATGCCGGCGCGATCAGCGAGGATGGCAGCGGCCGTCTGACCGTGGCCGATCCGGCGCTGCGCGAGAAGATCCTGCAGCTGCGGACCGATCCACATGTCGCGACCGTGATGGCCGGTGCGCTGACGCAGAAGAATGCCGAGCAGCTTGGCCAGGCGCTCGGGCGCCAGCCGCAGGCTGGCGAGCTCTACATGGCCCATGTGCTTGGCGCGCGCGGCGCCGCCGACTTGATCCGTACGGTCGGAAGCGATCCGGCGCGTGCTGCGGCACGCGATTTTCCGGACGCAGCGGCGGCGAATCGCTCGATCTTCTTCGATAAGGGTGGCAGGGCTCGCAGTGCCCAGGAGGTCTACGGCCTGCTCGCTGCCAGCCACGCCAACACCCAGGTCGCGGCGACCACCGGCGCCATGCTGGCGCAGGCGAAGCCGACAGGCGTGGCCACGACCGCCACAGCTTATGCTGCCGAGCCTCAGGTCGCACCGATCGCCGCCGCGTTGGCGCCGGGCCGGGCAAAAGGGCTGATCGGCCTGTTCTCGACCGAGGGGCCGCGTACCCCGGTCTCGAAGGCGGTCGCCAATCTCTGGACCACGCCGCGTAGCGGCAACACGTCCCGCACTATCGATGACGACCCGGCGACCCGCTATTTCCCGCGCGTGAGCTCGGCGGCGAGCGAGGGCAGTGCCTCATCCGCAGGCAAGGTCGTCAAGGCGGAAAGCGCGGTCAGTTCGATCGCGCCGGCCAGCGCCATGGCCCCGTTGCCGCCGTCGCGGCCGCGTGACCTTGCCGTGGCGGATACGCAGACCGCTTCCAGCGAGACGCTTGCATCGCGCAAGCCGCGGCGCGGACCGCTCGATCTCAGCCAGTTCATGCTCCATGGGAGGCGCGGATGATCGTCCGCCGCTTCCTGCTCTGGGCCCGCACCGCTCCGGCCGAGGCGCGCGCCAAAGGGGCCGCTGCATTGGCTGGTGCCTATCTGCGCTCGGCCATGTCGCCCGAGGACCGGCGCGAAGCCGAGACGGCGCTGATTTCGCTGGTGGACGATCCCTCGCCATTGGTGCGACGTGCGCTCGCGGAAGAACTCGCGGCCGCGCCGCTGGCACCCCGCAACGTGGTGCTCGGCCTGATCGCCGAGCAGAGCGACATCGCCGCGCTGCTGTTGGCGCAGTCGCCGGTGCTGACCGAGGCCGACCTGGTCGATGCCGCCGCGATCGGCGACGGGCTGGCGCAGCGCGCAATTGCCCAGCGGCCCTGGTTGTCGGCCGGCATCTGCGCTGCGCTCGGCGAGGTCGGGGTCGAGGAAGCGCTGGCCGCGCTGCTCGCCAATCCGACGGCCGAGATCCCGGATTTCTCGCTGGAACGCATCTTCGAGCGCGCAGGTGAGGTTGGCACCGTGCGCGAGGCCATGCTGGCGCGCGACGACCTGCCCGCCGGTCTGCGCCAGGCGATCGCAGCTAAGGTCTCCGACACGCTTGCCGCCTTCGTCTCGGGCTGCGGCTGGCTCACCCAGGAACGCAGCGCGCGCCTCGCCCGCGAATCGACCGAGCGGGTCGCCGTTGCGCTCGCCGCCGGTGGCGAGGCGAGCGATGCCCCTGCGATCGTCGATTGCCTGCGCGAGAATGGCCGCCTGACTCCCGGCGTGATCCTGCGCTCGCTTCTGAGCAATGAGCCGGCTCTGGCCGAAGCGGCCTTCGCCGCGCTCTCCGGCCTGCCGCTCAACCGCGTCCGCGCGCTGCTCTGGGACCAGCGCGGGGCCGGCCTCAAGGCGCTCTATCGTAAGGCGGCGATGCCGGAGGCCCTGCTGCCAGCCTTTGCCGCCACAGTGGATGCTCTCAAACACTCCGGCCCCAGCCAACGCGGCGCAGGCGGCATCAACCGCGATTTGCTGGCGCATGTCCTGATCGCCTGCGAGGCGCTGGAGGGGCCTGGGGTCAATGCGCTGATGGCATTGCTGCGCCGGCTCGATGCGGAAGCTGCGCGCGACGAAGCGCGGATGCTGGCCGATTCGCTCGCAGACGACGCGGCGCTGGCGCTGCTGATCGAGGCCGATCCGGACTTTCTGGTCGAACTCGATCTCCACGATCTGCGCGACGCGGCCTGAACGCGTTGCCTGGTCGTCGCCGGCTGGCTTGACCGGCCGCTGGCATGCTGATTGCCTGAGCCTCGCCGTATCGCCAGGGCTTCACCATCCCGGATCGACGCCCTGTTGCTAGAGCCGGATCCGATCAGGTTGTTCCAACCTGATCGGTGAATCCGTCTCTCCCTTTTAGTTTGGAGACCGTTTGCCGATCGGCTTGCGGTGCAAGCTGATCGGAACGGGCTCCAGGGAGCCTGAAATGCCGACACGTCGCGCTTTCATCGCAGGTACGGCTGCCGCCTTTGCGGTCAGCAAACCCAATATCGGCCGTGGCGCCGACAAGAACGTGATCAAGTTCGTGCCGCAGGGCGACCTTGCCGTGGTCGATCCGATCTGGACCACGGCGACCGTCACCCGCAACCATGCCTTCCTCGCCTATGACACGCTGTTCGGGCAGGACGAGAGCTACAAGGCCCAGCCGCAGATGGCCGAGGGCGCGCTCGCCGAGGCCGACGGCAAGACGTGGACGGTCAAGCTGCGCGAGGGCCTGACATTCCATGACGGCACGCCGGTGCTGGCGAAGGATTGCGTCGCCAGCCTGAACCGCTGGGGCAAGCGCGATTCCTTCGGCCAGACGCTGATGGCGCAGACCGACGAACTCGCCGCGGTCGACGACAAGACTCTGCGCTTCCGGTTGAAGAAGCCGTTCCCGCTGTTGCCGGACGCGCTTGCCAAGATGACTGCCGCAGTGCCGGTGATCATGCCGGAGCGCCTGGCCAGGACCGAGGCGACGACGCAGGTCACCGAAGTGATCGGCAGCGGGCCGTTCCGCTTCGTCGCCAGCGAGCGCCAGTCCGGAAGCCGGGCGGTCTACGAGAAGTTCGCGGGCTATGTCCCGCGCAGCGACGGCAAGCCGGGCCGCACCGCCGGACCGAAGATCGTCCATGTCGAGCGGATCGAATGGCACACCCTGCCGGACCCGGCGACCGCGGCGGCGGCGTTGCAGAGCGGCGAGATCGACTGGGTCGAGCAGCCCTTGCCTGATATCCTGCCGCTGCTGGCGAAGGATCCCAGGCTCGAGGTCGCGATCAAGGAGACGACCGGCTCGATCGCGATCATGCGGATGAATCATCTGCATCCGCCCTTCGACAATCCGGCGATCCGCCGCGCCGTGCTGATGGCGATCGATCAGGCCGAGTTCATGGAGGCGGTCGGCGGTCCCGACAAGGAGCTGTGGCGCACCGGCGTCGGCCTGTTTCCGCCCGGAACGCCGATGGCGAACGATGCCGGCATGGAGGTGCTGAACGGCCCGCGCGACATCGCCAAGGTCAAGCAGGCGCTGGCGGCTGCCGGCTACAAGGGCGAGAAGGTCGTCCTGCTCGGCGTCACCGATCTCGCCAATCTCAAGGCCGAATGCGAGGTCGGCGCCGAGATGCTGAAGCGCATCGGCATGAACGTCGACTACCAGGTGATGGACTGGGGCGCGGTGGTGACGCGCCGGGCCAACAAGGAGCCGCCCGGCAATGGCGGCTGGAACTGCTTCTTCACCGGCTGGAACGGCATCGACATCCTCGATCCGGTCGGCCACATCTCGCTGCGCGGCAATGGCGCCGCGGCGTGGCCGGGCTGGCCGGTGGCGCCGAAGATCGAGGCGTTGCGCGAAGCCTGGATGGAGGCCACTGACCTCGCGACGAAGCAGAAGATCGCGGCCGAGCTGCAGAAGCAGGCCTTCGAGGACGTGCCTTACGCGCCGCTCGGCCAGTATTTCCAGCCGACGGCCTTCAGCCGCAAGCTCACGGGCGTGCTGCCGAGCTTCCCGACCTTCTGGAACGTCAAGCGCGTCTAACGATAGCAGCCCTCGTGAGGAAGGCTCCGAGCAGCAGGCAGCCCGCTCGCAGCCAGGCGGCCAGCGCCTGGCGGCCGAGTTCCGGCATCGGCTGGGCCGCCGGAGGCGGCAGGCCGAGCGCACGCAGGAGCTGGTCGGCAAGGAGCGCGAGCACGAGGACCGCGGCGAAACCGGCGAGCGCCGTCAGGAGGCCGCGCAGCCAATACAGGGCCGGCAGTATGGCAATGGCGGGGGCGGCGGGCGGGCGCATCGTCTGGTCCTCGGCGGGTCTGCTTCGAGGACGGACGAGGATCGGCGTTGCCGACAGCGCATAGAAAAATTTCTGAAACGCTGCGTCCGCAGACCTGCTAGGCGCGTTTCAGCATGGACAAAGCCGGCAAATCGGCCAATGTCCCGTTATCGCCACGCTTTCCTGCGAAAAACCTCCCCATCATGACCATTCACGATCCCGCCGTCCCCGCGCTCTCCGTCTGGGTTGCGCTGGAGAGCCCCACCCATCACGTGCCTGGCGTCAACGGCATGATGGACCTCGTCGCCCGGGAGGTCGAAGGCCTGCCGATCGCGGTCGAGCGCGTTCCCGGCCGCGATGGGCTCGGCGACAATCTGATCCTGCGCGCCGGCGTGCGGAACGGCGAGAAGGCACTGGCACTGATGTCGCATCTCGACACGGTCCACCCGGTCGGCACCAGCGCCAAGGACCTGCCGGTTAGGGTCGAGGGCGACCGGCTCTACGGTCCCGGCGTCTACGACATGAAGGGCGGCGCCTGGCTGGCGCTGCAGGCCTTCAAGGATGCGGCCAGGTCCGGCGCGGTGCAGCGGCCGCTGGTCTTCCTGTTCACGCCGGACGAGGAGATCGGCTCGCCGACCTCGCGTGCCCTGATCGAGGATATCGGCCGCGAGGCGATGGCGGTGCTGGTGACCGAGCCGGCGCGCGAAGGCGGCAAGATCGTCACGGCGCGCAAGGGCGTCGGCCGCTTCGAGGTCAAGCTCGAGGGCCGGCCGGCGCATTCCGGCTCGCGCCATGCCGATGGCCGAAACGCCATCCGTGAGGCGGCGCACCAGATCCTCGCCATCGAGGGCATGACCGACTATGGCCGCGGCATCACGACGACGGTGGCGCTGGTCGGTGGCGGCACCGCGGCGAACGTCATCCCGCAGCATGCCTGGTTCAGCGTCGATTGCCGCGTCACCTCGGTGGCCGATGGCAAAGTCATGGAAGAGCGCATTCTTAGCCTGAAAGCCCATGATCCGGATGTGAAGCTCAGCATCACCGGTGGCATGAACCGGCCGCCTTACGAGAAATCGGCGGAGGTCGCGGCGCTCTACGAGCAGGCGCGGGCGGTGGCCGCCAAGGTCGGATTCGACCTGCAGGATTGCCCGATGACCGGTGGCGGCTCGGACGGCAACTTCACCGCGGCGCTCGGCATCCCGACGCTGGACGGGCTCGGCATCGACGGCGACGGCGCTCACACCTTGCAGGAATACGCGCTGATCTCCTCGATCGCGCCGCGCCGGGCGCTGATCAAGGGGCTGCTCGAGACGCTGTGATCACCTTCTCCCCTCGGGGGGCTGTTGCAAAACGCCTGATCTGTGATTCCCTGGTTGTTGCTGGGGGGATTTGCGATGGCTGTGAAGCGGACGGGTCAGCTGGGCTTCTCGGATGCGGCGGT
>JAOYTL010000014.1 GCA_025846845.1 Alloboseaceae bacterium BT-24-1 | reverse complement strand
TATTCTGATGCCGCATGGCGTCGATCCCGTCTCGTGTCCAAAACACCGGCAAGTGCTTGGAAACAAGTAGAATCAACGCCATGCACAACGTCTAGAAATTTAAACCGGACAGCCGTGCCACAAGGGCGAGCATGACGGCTTGGTTCCCGCGCTAGATCATCAAGCGTCCTTGGCCTTGATCGCCCCCAGCGCCGCCTGCGCGGCGGCGAGCCGTGCGATCGGCACGCGGAAGGGCGAACAGGAGACGTAGTCGAGCCCGACGCTTTCGCAGAAGCCGATCGAGGCCGGATCACCGCCATGCTCGCCGCAGATGCCGAGCTTGATGTCCGGCCGGGCCTTGCGGCCACGCTCGACGGCGATCCTGACCAGCTCGCCGACGCCATCCTGATCGATCGTCACGAAGGGATCGGATTCGAGCAGGCCCCGCGCCGTGTAGGCACCGAGGAAGGAACCGGCATCGTCGCGGCTGATGCCGAGCGCGGTCTGCGTCAGGTCGTTGGTGCCGAAGGAGAAGAACTCGGCGCTCCTGGCGATCTCCTCCGCCCGCAGCGCGGCGCGCGGCAGTTCGATCATGGTGCCGACCTGATAGGTCAGTTCGCTGCCGCTCTCCTTGCGGACCGCCTCGGCCATCGCATCGATCCGGCCCTTGACCAGGTCGAGCTCGGGCGCGCCCATGACGAGGGGGACCATCACCTCGGGAATGACCGGATGGCCGGTCTCCTTGGCAGCGATCACGGCCGCCTCGAAGATGGCCCTGGCCTGCATCTCGGCGATCTCGGGATAGGCGACCGCGAGGCGCACGCCGCGGAAGCCGAGCATCGGGTTGATCTCGTGCAGTTCTGCGGCGCGGCGTTTCAGCTTGTCGATGGTCGTGCCCATCGCCGAGGCGACCTCGGCGATCTCGTCGTCGGTGTGCGGCAGGAACTCGTGCAGCGGCGGATCGAGCAGGCGGATCGTCACCGGCAGCCCTTGCATGATGGCAAATAGCTCGACGAAATCCTGGCGCTGCATCGGCAGGAGCTTGGCGAGCGCGGCGCGCCGGCCCTTCTCGTCCTCAGCCAGGATCATCTCGCGCACGGCGAGGATGCGGCCGGCGTCGAAGAACATGTGCTCGGTGCGGCAAAGACCGATACCTTCGGCGCCGAACTCGCGCGCCGCTTTGGCGTCGCGCGGGGTCTCGGCATTGGCGCGGATCTTGAGGCGCCGCACCTTGTCGGCCCAGCCCATCAGGGTCCTGAAGTCGCCGGAAAGTTCCGGCTGCTGCATCTTGACCTCGCCGAGCAGCACCTGGCCGCTGCTGCCGTCGATGGTGATGACATCACCGGCCTTCAGTGTGGTCGACCCGACGGTCATCGTGCCCTTGGCGTAGTCGACGCGGATCTGCCCCGCCCCGGAGACACAAGGCTTGCCCATGCCGCGCGCCACGACCGCCGCGTGCGAGGTCATGCCGCCGCGCGTGGTCAGGATGCCCTCGGCGGCATGCATGCCGTGAATGTCCTCCGGGGACGTCTCGACGCGCACGAGGATGACCTTCTTGCTGCCCTTCTTGGCGGCCTCGGCCGCCTCGGAGGTGAAGACGATCTCACCGGCGGCGGCGCCGGGCGAGGCCGGCAGGCCGCCAGTCAGCACGCGCCGCTCGGCCTTGGTGTCGATGGTCGGATGCAGCAGCTGGTCGAGCGCACCGGGCTCGACGCGGCCGACTGCCTCCTGCTCGCTGATCAGGCCTTCGCGTGCGAGCTCGACCGCGATCCTGAGGGCCGCCTTGGCGGTGCGCTTGCCGGAACGGGTCTGCAGCATCCAGAGCTTGCCCTCCTGGATCGTGAACTCCATGTCCTGCATGTCGCGGTAATGCTTCTCGAGGATGCCGTAGATGCGGCAGAGCTCGGCATAGGCCTCCGGCATCGCCTTCTCCATCGAAGGCTTGTCGGATTTGGCGGCGGCCTTGGCCACCTCGGTGATGTCCTGCGGGGTGCGGATGCCGGCGACGACATCCTCGCCCTGGGCGTTGATCAGGAACTCGCCATAGAGCGCGTTCTCGCCGGTCGAGGGATTTCGGGTGAAGGCAACGCCGGTCGCGGAGGTCTCGCCCATATTGCCGAAGACCATCGACTGGACGTTGACCGCCGTGCCCCAGGACGCAGGGATGCTGTTCAGCTCGCGGTATTTGATGGCGCGGGCGTTCATCCAGGACGAGAAGACGGCGCCGACAGCGCCCCAGAGCTGCTCCTGCGGATCCTGCGGGAAGTCGGAACCGAGCTCCTTCCTCACGATCTCCTTGTACTTGCCGACCAGCACCTTCCAGTCGTCGGCAGAGAGGTCGGTGTCGAGATTGAGGCCCTTGCGCTCCTTGTAGTCCTCAAGCGCCTCCTCGAAATGGCCGTGGTCGATGTCGAGCACGACGTTGGAGTACATGGTGATGAAGCGGCGATAGCTATCGAAGGCGAAGCGGGCATCGCCCGAGGCCTTGGCGACGGCTTCGACGGTGACGTCGTTGAGGCCGAGATTGAGGACGGTGTCCATCATGCCCGGCATCGAGGCGCGTGCGCCCGAGCGGACCGAGACGAGCAGCGGGTTGGCCGGGTCGCCAAAAGTCTTGCCGGTGAGCTTGGCCATGCCAGCGAGCGCCGCCTTGGTCTCAGCGTCGAGGGCCGCCGGGAACTTCTTGCCGTTGTCGTAGTACCAGGTGCAGACCTCGGTGGTGATGGTAAAGCCAGGAGGCACCGGAAGTCCCAGATTGCTCATCTCGGCCAGGTTCGCGCCCTTGCCGCCGAGCAGGTTCTTCATGCCCGCCTCGCCTTCGGCCTTGCCGTCGCCGAAGGTGTAGACCCACTTCTCGCCTGCCATAGCCTGCCTTTCCCAACGTTGGTGACCGGCATTGAACGCCGGCGCGCCCGCATGGTTTCGCATTTGCGGCAGCACCTGCTGCGGCGCACCCGCGCGGCGTGGTCATGCCGAAAAGCGCATGAACAATCAATGATCATGCGGTTGAGCCACCTCGGCGCCCGGCAATATCAGGCCGGGCGCCGACGGGCGGCGCAATATGGCCAAGGCCGGCGCCGCGCGATAGGGTGCCGTTTCCCGCCTTGAGCAACGGCGGCGCCGCCGATCCGACGGCCGCCAGCGCCGCCCTCGCCTGCCCAGAATGACGCCGAAGCGAACGATGCGCCTGAACGACTGCCACAACTTCCACGACTTCCGCACGCTCGCCAGGAAGCGGCTGCCCGGCCCGATCTTCAACTACATCGACGGCGGCGCCGATGACGAGGTCACTCTTCGGCGGAACTCCGAGAGCTTCGAGCGCTGCGACCTCGTTCCGAACGTCCTGCGCGGCGTGAGCAGCCTCGACACCTCCGTCACCGTGATGGGCCAGACGCTCGCCGTGCCGTTCTACTGTTCTCCGACGGCCTTGCAGCGCCTGTTCCATCACCAGGGTGAGCGGGCCGTCGCTGCGGCCGCGGCGCGCTACGGCACCATGTTCGGCGTGTCCTCGCTCGGCACCGTCAGCTTGGAGGAGCTGCGCAAGGCCCATAGCGGGCCGCAGGTCTACCAGTTCTACTTCCACAAGGACCGCGGCCTGAACCGGGCGATGATGGAGCGGGCCAAGGAAGCCGGCGTGAACGTCATGATGCTGACGGTCGACAGCATCACCGGCGGCAATCGCGAGCGCGACCTGCGCACCGGCTTCTCGATCCCGTTCAGGCTGAACCTCGCCGGCATCACGCAGTTCGCGATCAAGCCGCAATGGGCGCTGAACTACCTCACCCACGAGAAATTCAGCCTGCCGCAGCTCGACAGCCACGTCGACATGGGCGGCGGCGCGATGTCGATCAGCCGCTATTTCACCGAGATGCTCGACCCGGCGATGACCTGGGGCGACGTCGCCGAGATGGTCAGGCTCTGGTCCGGGCAGTTCTGCCTGAAGGGCATTATGTCGGTCGCCGACGCCAGGCGCGCGGTCGAGATCGGCTGCAGCGGCATCGTCCTCTCCAATCATGGCGGGCGGCAACTCGACGGCTCGCGCGCCGCCTTCGACCAGCTTGCCGAGATCGTCGATGCGGTCGGCGACCGCATCGACGTGATCATGGATGGCGGCATCCAGCGCGGCTCGCACGTGCTGAAAGCCCTGTCGCTCGGCGCCAAGGCCGTCGGCGTCGGGCGCTATTACCTCTACCCGCTCGCGGCGGCGGGCCAGCCTGGCGTCGAACGCGCGCTGGGCCAGCTCAAGACCGAGGTCGAGCGCGGCATGAAGCTGATGGGCGTCACCAGGCTCGACCAGCTGTCACGCGAGAACTTGCGATTCAGATAGAGCCGGCCCAGTGACGCCTCATATTTGGTGTGCTGCGTCCGGAGCGATCAGCGACAAGCCGGGGAAGTATGTCCGATAGCGGGACGCATCGCGCGTGATCAGTGTGTAGCCGGCAAACGCCGCATGCGCGCCGATGAAGAAATCGGGGAGCGGCGATTGTTTCGCCCCGCCTCGGCGCTTGTAGGCGAGGAAGCACTTGCCGGCCAGAAATGCAGCGGCAAATGGAATCGGCTCCCGCTCCAGCATTGTCGTGGGGAGGGCCGCATCCAAATCCTCAACCCGTGAATAATGCGTCGAGATTTCGGCATAGATGATCGCGTTGATCACGAGCCGCTGACGATCGGCGGCCTCGGACAGGGCTCGCGCCGACCAGGCGCCCCAATGCGTGTCCTGCGTCAGAACGTCGAGCAGGACATTGCTGTCGACGAGGACTGCGCTCATTCGGGCTCGCGCGTCAGCGCCATGATCTCATCGGTCGTCATGGCAATATCGCCCTTGCTGCGGCGCAGATGCGCAACGAGCCTGTCGCCGCGCCCCGGTTTGCGGTGCGCGGCCGACGGCACGATCCGGACGACCTTGCCGTCGAACTCGAAATCCACCTCGGTCTCGGGCAGGAGGCCGGCCCGTTCACGGATGTCGGCAGGAATGGTCACCTGGCCCTTGGACGTGATCCGCATAGGAGCCCCCTTACTCTTACACGTAAGAGTAAGACTTGGGCCGGGGCACGGCAAGCTACGCCGGCACGTTCTTATCGCTGACGCCCTCGCGCCGCCTTCGGCCAGCGCAGTGGCCAATTGACGATGCGCTCGACGATCTCTTCCTCGGCGACCTCGTCCTCATTGGCGTAGACGCGGTTTCTGACAGACACCCCAGCGGCAACCACCGTCTGTGGATCGCCGGAGACGAGCGGATGCCACCACGGCAGGTCCCTGCCTTCGCCAACGAGCTTGTAGGCGCAGGTCGGCGGCAGCCAGGACAGGGTGCGCACCGCGTCCGGCGTCAGCGTGAC
The DNA here is from genome assembly GCA_025846845.1 of Alloboseaceae bacterium BT-24-1. Lineage (GTDB taxonomy): Bacteria > Pseudomonadota > Alphaproteobacteria > Rhizobiales > Beijerinckiaceae > Allobosea. The sequence continues at coordinate 194,225 of JAOYTL010000014.1, read as the reverse complement.
GCAATCGGGAACCGTCTTCGAGCGGTTGGTGTAGTCGTGGCAGCGGCAGGTGCCGGCATCGAACAGGCGGCAGCCGATATCGGTGGCATGGATGCGGCCGGTGTCATCGTCCTCGAGCTTGACCAGGCAGCAGCGACCGCAGCCGTCGCAGAGCGATTCCCACTCCGTCTCGGTCATCTCCTCGAGCGTCTTGGTGCGCCAGAAGGGCGCGCTTTCGGTCATCGGGTCGGCCATGGCTGCTTATGCCCTGCTGCGGCGGCAGAGGGAAGCGCGCGAGCGTCGCAGCAGGGCGCGCCTCCTCTCAGGAATTTATATTCATTCTAATCTTTGTTTAGAGAGATTACAATCTATGGAAATTGACCGAATACTCGGATCGGCCTAACGGGAGGAAGAATTCCCCTGCTCATGAGCCCTCCCGATGCTGACCCGCCGACATCTGCTGCGCGCCTTTACCATCACCGCCGGCCTCACCGTCGCGGCCCTCCCCGCGCTGGCCGACAAGGTTACCGTCACCGACATCGTCGGACGCAAGGTCGAGGTCGAGGCTCCGGTCAAGCGGATCATCCTCGGCGAAGGCCGGCAGATGTATTTCGTCGGCGCGCTCGACAAGGACGAGCCGTTCAAGCGCGTCGTCGGCTGGCGCGACGATCTCGGCAAGGCCGATCCCGAGACCTATCGCGGCTATGAGAAGCGCTATCCGCAGATCGCCAAGCTGCCGACCTTCGGCGGCATGAAGGAAGGCGCCTTCGACATCGAGCAGGCGATCGCGCTCAAGCCCGACGTGCTCTTCCTCAACATCGAGGCCAAGATCGCCAGCGACGAGGCCAAGCTGGTCGAAAAGCTCGCCTCGGTCGGCATCCCCGTCGTCTATGTCGACTTCCGCGAGAAGCCGTTCGAGCACACCGAGCCGTCGATGCGGCTGATCGGCAAGCTGTTCGGCAAAGAGCAGGTCGCCGAGGAGTTCATCGCGTTCCGCGCCGAGCAGATCAAGGTCGTGACCGATCGTCTCGCCAAGGCGACCGATCTCAAGCGTCCGCTGGTCATGGTCGAGCGCGCCGGCGGCTATTCCGACGATTGCTGCATGTCCTTCGGCAACGAAAACTTCGGCAAGATGGTCAACTTCGCCGGCGGCCGGAACCTGGCGGCGCCGCTGATCCCCGGCACCTTCGGTACGGTCAACGCCGAGCAGATCGTCGCCTCCAACCCCGATGTCGTGATCGTCACCGGCAGCAACTGGGACGGCTATGTCCCGGGCGGCAACTGGGTCGGCCTCGGCTACGGCGCCAACATGACCGAGGCGCGCCGCAAGCTGACCAATCTGATGAAGCGCCCGGCCTTCACGCAGACCGCGGCGGTCAAGAACGGCCGCGTCCACGGCATCTGGCACCAGTTCTACAACAGCCCCTACCAGTTCGTGGCGATCCAGGAGATCGCGAAGTGGCTGCACCCCGATTTGTTCAAGGACGTGGACGCTGGCGCGACCATGAAGATGCTGCACGAGCGCTTCCTGCCGCTGCCCTATGAGCCGGGCCTGTGGGTCTCGCTCGAGGCCGGCAAATGAGTCTTGCTCCGGCCAGCGCCGACGAGGTCGTGACCAAGCCGGCAGAGATAGCCCGGAGCACCGCCCAGGGGCGCGACGCCTACCGGGCGCTGTCACTACGCCGCAAGCTGATCCTGGTCGGCTTCGCTGCCGTGCTGCTCGCCTGCCTGATCGTCGACCTGATGCTCGGGCCGGCCCGCTACAGCGTGGCCGAGGTCGTCAATGCGCTGATCTCGCCCTCGACCGCACCGGCCGCGGTCAGAGTGGTGATCTGGGACATCCGCCTGCCAGTCGCGCTGATGGCCGTTGTGACAGGAGCCTCGCTCGCCATCGCCGGTGCGCAGATGCAGACCGTGCTGAACAACCCGCTGGCAAGCCCGTTCACGCTCGGCATCTCGGCAGCAGCGAGCTTCGGGGCGGCGCTGGCGTTGGTCTTCGGCGTCGCGATCGTGCCGCTCGCGATCGACTACATCGTGCCGCTCAACGCCTTCATCATGGCGATGGGCGCGTCCATGCTGATTCATGTGCTGAGCCAGCGCCGCGGTGTCACGACCGAGACGGTGGTGCTGCTCGGCATCGCGCTGGTCTTCACCTTCAACGCCCTGCTTTCGCTGCTGCAGTTCTTCGCCTCCGAACAGGCGCTGGGCGCCGTTGTCTTCTGGATGATGGGCTCGCTGACCAAGGCGAACTGGCACAAGCTGGCGATCACCTCGACCGTGCTTGTCCTCTGCGTCCCGCTGTTCGCGCGCCGGGCCTGGGCCCTGACGACGCTGCGGCTCGGCGACGAGAAGGCGGCGAGCTTCGGCATCGACGTCAGGCGGCTGCGGCTGGAAACCATGCTGCTCGTCGCCCTGCTGGCGGCGGTGCCGGTCGCCTTCGTCGGCACGATCGGCTTCATCGGCCTGGTCGGGCCCCATATCGCCCGGATGGTGATCGGCGAGGACCAGCGCTTCTTCCTGCCGGCCTCGGCGCTGGCGGGCGCCGCGATCCTGTCGGCCTCCTCGGTGGTCAGCAAGTCGCTGATTCCCGGCCTGATTTTCCCGATCAGCATCGTCACCGCGCTTGTCGGCGTGCCGTTCTTCTTCAGCCTGATCCTGACCAGCCGGAGGCGCTCATGGTGAAGCGCCTCGCGCTCAACGATGTCGGTGTCGCCTATGGCAAGCGCCAGATCCTCAGCGGGATCACCACCCCCGAGATGAAGGGCGGCGAGGTCGTCGCCGTGATCGGCCCCAACGCTGCCGGCAAGTCGAGCCTGTTTCGCCGCATCGCCGGGCTGGTACCGGGAGCGGGCTCGATCGACGTCGTGAGCGCCCATGGCAAGATGCCCTGCTACCTGCCGCAGGACACTGCGGTGAACGCGGTGCTGACCGTCTACGAATCGATCCTGCTCGCCCGCAAGCAGGGCGGCTCCTGGGGCGTCGGCGACGACGAGCTCGCGGCCATTGACGAGGCGCTGCATGCTCTCGACATCGCCGACCTCGCCTTCCGCGGTCTCGGCGAGCTCTCGGGCGGCCAGCGCCAGCTCGTCTCGATCGCCCAGACGCTGGTGCGCCGCCCCGAGATCATGCTGCTCGACGAGCCGACCAGCGCGCTTGACCTGCACCGCCAGTTCGAGGTGCTGAGCCTCGTTTCCCGGCTGGCGCGCGAGCGGCAGGTCTGCGTGCTGATCGCGATCCACGATCTCAACCAGGCGCTGCGCATCGCCGACAAGGTGATGGTGCTGGCCAAGGGCCGGCTCGCCGCCTTCGGCGACCCGCGCGAGATCATCACGCCGGCCCTGCTCGAAGAGGTCTATGGCGTCGTCGCCCGCGTCGAGGCGAACGAGGGCGAGACGCCCTTCGTCGTCGTCCACGGCTCGGCCCGCGGGCGGAGCCGCGGCGAGGCGCAGCTTGCGCCCGCCCGAGCGGCGGAATAAGCCCCTTCAAATCCCGCGCGGCGAACCGCAAATGTCCGACAGCAGCCTCCCCACTCCCGGCGCCAATTTCTCCCTCAAGGAGGAAATCCGGTCCTACTGGTCCGGGCGGGCCGCCACCTTCGACCAGCAGGTCGGCCACGCCATCAAGTCGGACGCGGAGCTCGCGGCCTTCCAGTCGCTGCTGCGGCAATCCTTCGGCGCGGAGCCGCGCGAGGTGCTCGACCTCGCCTGCGGAACCGGCGAGATCACCCGCGCTTTGCTCTCGCTCGGCCACAAGGTCACGGGAATCGACTTCTCCGAGGAGATGCTGGCCCGCGCCCGCACCAAGCACGGCGACAAAGCCCGTATCCTCGCCGGCGATGCCGAGCGCCTGCTCGACGACGACGAGACCTACGACGCGCTGGTGACGCGCCATCTGGTCTGGACCCTGACCGATCCCGAGGCCGCCTTCGCCGAATGGTTCCGCGTGCTCAGGCCCGGCGGCAAGCTGCTCGTCATCGATGGCGACTGGATCAATCGCTCCTGGCTGCAGGGTCTGCTCAACCGGGCGGCGACCTTCCTGCGCGAGCGCGCCGGCGCAGCCCCGCAAGCGGCCGATCGCGAGGCTTTCGATTCGATCACCAGCCGCTTCTTCTTCCGCGATGGCCTGAGCGCGGAGCGCCTCTCCGGCATGCTGCGGCAAGCCGGCTTCGCCCGGGTCGAGTCTGCCGACTATGCGCAGGTGGTCAAGGCGCAGCAGCGCCACGCCACCCTGCACGATGCGCTGCGGCTCGCCTCGTCGACCCGTTTCGCGCTGCTCGCCACGAAAAACTGAGCGCACCGCAGAACACCCGTTTTTGCCGTGCAGCTAAACCGCTGCCCTCTTCCGTTGCAGGCGCCGAGCACTTACCTTCCTGTGTCGGATCGGGCGTTCGCTGCTCGGTCCGGGACGCCGCGAGCGCGAGCCGCCGGCATGCTCAGGGTGGCGCAAAGCCGTGATGGAGTTCAGGAAGGCCCGCTGGACGACCCGCCTGAAGCGCCTCGCGCTGAGCGTCGATGCATGGATCGGTGCCTCGCTCTATTCGGCCGGCCAACGCGCCGGCGAGGTCTATGAACGCATCCGCAGCGCGACCGACCGGCTGACCGTCAGCGGGCCGAAACGGCTCGCCGCCGAATTCGCCAGCGAGGGGCTGAATGTCGGCATCGCCGGCGCGATCGTCATGCTGATGCTGGCGATTCCCGCTTTCCAGGAAGGGCGCGAGGAGGCGCTGAAGAACCAGGTCTTCGCCGTCACCTTCCTCGACCGCTACGGCTCGGAGATCGGCCATCGCGGCGCCCGTCATGACGACTCGCTGAAGCTCGAGGAGTTCCCGGACCATCTGCTCAAGGCGGTGCTGGCGACCGAGGACCGGCGCTTCTACGATCATTTCGGCATCGACCTGATCGGGACGTTCCGGGCGCTCACCGTCAACGCCCGCGCTTCGGGCGTGGTCCAGGGCGGTTCCTCGCTCACCCAGCAATTGGCGAAGAACCTCTTCCTCAACAATGAGCGCTCGCTCGACCGCAAGATCAAGGAAGCCTTCCTGTCGCTCTGGCTGGAATACCGGCTGACCAAGAACGAGATTCTCAAGCTCTATCTCGACCGCGCGTATATGGGCGGCGGCACCTTCGGCGTCGCGGCGGCGGCCGATTACTATTTCGGCAAGTCGGTGAAGGATGTCAGCCTGGCGGAAGCGGCGATGCTCGCCGGCCTGTTCAAGGCCCCGACCAAGTTCGCACCGCACGTCAACCTGCCGGCGGCAAGGGCGCGCGCCAACGACGTTCTCAACGCCATGGTCGATGCCGGCTTCATGACGGCCGGCCAGGTCGATTCCGCCAAGCGCAACCCGGCGACGCCGATCGACCGGCGGCGGGACTCCAATCCGGATTACTATCTCGACTGGGCCTTCGACGAGACCCGCAAGCTCGCCGAGGACGGCAAGCTCGGCCCGGAACGGGTGCTGACGGTGAAGACACCGTATGATCCGGCGATCCAGAAACGCGCCGACGAGGCGGTCGAATCGATCCTGCGCCAGCATGGCCCGGCCTATCGCGCCAAGCAGGCGGCGGCGGTGATCATGGACCCGGATGGGGCGGTGCGCGCCATCGTCGGTGGGCGCGACTATGGCGCGAGCCAGTTCAACCGCGCCACATCGAGCCTGCGCCAGCCCGGCTCCTCCTTCAAACCCTACGTCTACGCGGCGGCGATGAGCGCCGGCCTCTACAAGCCGACGACTGTTGTCACCGACCGGCCCGTCTGCATCGGCAACTGGTGCCCGAACAATTACGGGCGGTCCTATGCCGGGTCGATGCCGCTGACGGTGGCGCTGGCGAAGTCGATCAATACGATCCCGGTGCAGATGTCGATCGCGATCGGCCGCGCCACCGGCGAGACGCATGAGGCCCGCGCCGCGCGCATCGGGCGGACGAAGATCGTCGAGACCTGCCGGGCGATGGGCCTGACCACGCCGCTGATCGACACCGTCTCGCTGCCGATCGGCGCAGCCGAGGTGACCGTGATCGACCAAGCTGCGGGCTATGCCGTCTTCGCCAATGGCGGCAAGCGGGCAAAGCCCTACGCCGCCTTCGATATCCGCAACTCGGCGGGCGAGGAGATCTACCGCCATGACCGCGACGAGCCGGCGCCGGCGCAGGTTCTGAGCACGCAGGTCGCCTTCGAGATGAACCAGATGCTGTCGACCGTGCCGACCGCAGGCACCGGCCGGCGTGCCGCGCTCGACGGCGTGATCAGCGCCGGCAAGACCGGCACGACCAATGGCTACAAAGACGCCTGGTATGTCGGCTATACCGGCAATCTCGTCGGCGCGATCTGGTTCGGCAACGATGATTCCTCCGAGACCAACAACATGACCGGTGGCTCGCTGCCGGCAATGACCTGGAAGGAGATCATGGCCTTCGCGCATCAAGGCATCGAACTGAAGCCGATCCCCGGCGTGACGCCGCAGCCGGGCGACGCCAAGTCTGTCGTGGCGAAAGCCGCCGATCCCGCAGCCGGCGCCAATGCCGGCCATATGTCGCGCAAGTCCTTCGAGGTGCTCTCCGCCGTCGGCACGATGTTCAAATCGGTCGAGGCTCCGCGGGCCGCCCGCGCCTCCGTCCAGGCCGGAATCCGCGGCGCTCCCACTGGCCTCTCCGTCATTCGCTAGTTTTAGAAGCTGATGCGGGCCAAGATCGTCCCATGCGCGTACTCCCCCTCGCTTATGTGATCGCGCTCGGCGCCGGACTCGGCCTCGTCTCGGCACGCTATGCGGTGGCGGAACGGCCCTGGTTCGGCCGGGCCCAGATCGGTGCCTGGACGACCTGGCCGAATGGCGGCGCGCGCGACATCGACCCCTATATGCGGGCCTATCTGGCGCGCGGCGTTCACCTGCCGCTCGGCGCAGGCGAAGGCCTGGAGCTCATCGCCAAGACGGATGACGCCGGACAGGCGCTCGACGCCCGTTGCCGCTATCTCGTCAGCGGAACAACGCCGCCGGCACGCGGCTGGTCGCTCGACGTCGCCGACCTTGCCGGCCGTTCCTTGCAGTCCACCGTCGAGCGCGCGAGCTTCACCGATGCCGAGATCGTCCGCGGCGAGCGCGGCGGCATGCGTATCGTGCTGGCGACGGCGCCCGAGGCCGGCAACTGGCTGCCCTTGCCGGCCGGCGGGCGGTTCCAGCTCCGCCTGCGGCTCTACGACACGCCGATCTCGAGCCATGCCGGCGAACTGAGGCCAAGCGCCCTGCCCCGCATCGCGCGGATCAACTGCCGATGAGCACTGCGGACAATATCGGAACGCTGCCTGCAGCGAGCCAGCACATTGCTACCGGCCCGTCGCGGCCACGCCGCTGGTTGTCGCGGCTCGGGAGCGGCCTGCTGCGATTCGTGCTGTTGACGCTGGCCGGGCTGGTGCTTGCCGGCATCGTCCACATCGTCACCGTGCTGAGGGTTCCCACTTTGGCTTCCGGCGATGCCGCTACCGTCTACGCGGCGCTGGGCATGAACGGCCGGGCCGAGCTGGTGACCCCGCCTCCGGCGGGGCTGCCTGCCATGCTCGACACCGACCCGAACAGCGTCACGGCCGTCTGCAGCTACGACCTTGCGGCGGGGCCGCTACGCGTCGTCGCTCGCACCGGCTCGTTGCCGCTCGGCCTCACGGTCCATCGCCGCGGCGGCGGCGTTGCCTATGCGATCACCGACAGAGCGGCGATCCGCGGCGTCCTCGAATTCGTCGTGATGACGCAGGAGCAGCTCGACGAGCGGCTCGCCAATGACGAGGAGGGCGAAACCTCGCGCGAACTGCGTGTGATCTCGCCTTCGCTGCAAGGCCTCGTCGTCGCCCGCGTGATGGTCCGCCGCAGCTTCGACCGGAGCGAGGCGGAGGCACTGGCGACCGACATCGCCTGCGGGCTGGCGGACTAGGTGCTAGCCGCGCCCAATACCCTAGAGCCAGCCATTGCGCTTGAAGCGCCAGAACAGCGTCAGGCAGGTGGTGACGATCACTGCCAGCACGCCGTAATAGCCGTAATGCATCTCCAGCTCCGGCATGTTCTTGAAATTCATGCCGTAGATGCCGGCGACCGCCGTCGGCACCGCGAGAATGGCCGCCCAGGAGGCGAGCCGCTTGGTGATCGCATTCTCCTGGCTCTGGCCGACGAGCAGGCTCGCCTCGAAGGCGAAGGCCAGCACCTCGCGCAGACTGTCGATCTTTTCCTGGACGGTGCGGACATGGTCGGTCACGTCGCGGAACATCGGTGCGAGGGTCGGGCGCACCTGCGGCACGCTGCCATTGCTCAGGCGCTGGCAGACATCGACCAGCGGCCCGACCGCGTTGCGCAGGCGCAGCAGGTCGCGCCTGAGCATGTAGAGCCGCTCGATGTCGCTGCGCGTCATCGGCCGGGCGAGGACCTTGTCCTCGATCTCCTCGACCTCGTCATGGATCGACTCGAGCACCGGCATGTAATTGTCGACGATGAAATCGAGGATCGCGTAGAGGATGAAATCCTCGCCCTTGGCCAGCGAGGTCGGGCAAGTCTCCCAATGCTGCCGGACCGATGTGTACGAGGTCGAGGCGCCGTGGCGGACGCTGACAATGTAGCCACGGCCGATGAAGATGTGCGTCTCGCCGAAGGCGATGCGCTTGTCGACCATCTGGGCGGTGCGGGCGACGACGAACAGGGCGTCGCCATATTGCTCGAGCTTGGGCCGCTGATGGGCATTGGTCGCGTCCTCGACCGCGAGGGGGTGCAGGCCGAACTGCTCCTGCACGCATTTCAGCAAGGCCGCTTCAGGCTCTAACAGTCCGATCCAGACGACATGGCCGTCCTTGCGGGCCCACTCGCCGGCCTCATCGATCGGGACGTCGGCGATGCGCACGCCATGGGCGTAGACGCTCGAGGCGACGACGCCGGCCTCATGGCGATGTCCCTGGTCGATAGCCGGATCGCCGGGGATCTCCACCGCAGTCGAAGCGGTGAACCTGACGTGCGCGACGGACATGGGTCACTCCACCGTTCGCCAGCTCATGGTCGGCAGGCTAGACCCAATTTCGCAGGAATGGGAATCCTGTTTTACGCTTGGAACTGGAGGTCGGGCGTAAAGAGGCTAGCCCTTGTAGACGACCGGTCCCCGCCCCGCGGGCGCACCCTCGCCCTGTCCGCGGAAGACACCGATCAGCGGCAGATTGCAGGCGCCGCCCAGCTCGCTCTCCAGCCCCAAAATGGCGCGCTCGGCCCGGACGGCCTCTCGTGAGGGCATTTCGACGACGAGGTTGTCGAGCGAGAAGCGGTAGCTCTTCAGCCGAAACCGGGCCCGTTCGCAGACCCAGAGCATCAACCCTTCATTCTCGGCGACGCGCTGAGTGGCCGGATCGCGCTGCTCGGGCGGCACCTGTTGCGAGGCATCGAGCGCACGCAGGCGGGCACGGTCGGCATTGATGACGCGCAAGGCGTTGGCGCGGAACTGGCCGAGCAGCAGCCGGTCGCCATTGGCATCTTCGGCCAGCCGATTGTAGCGCGAGGCCTGCGAGGCGAAGGAGCCGGAGGTCAGGGCGCGATGATAAGCGGCGACGTCGTTCGACTGGGCCTCGACCGGCAGGATACGGGCATGGGCGAGCTTGGAGGCCTCCCGTTCGAAATGACTGCGCTCATGGGCAGGCAGGACGATCCGCCAGGCGCGGGCCCGCAGCTGCTCCTCATCGTCAGTCATGTGGAACCAGGAGGAGGACTCGCCGCGGAAGCGCGCGCTCCATTCACCGACAGCCGGTGCGATCTGGTCGGCGAAGATGTTTGGACGGGGGCGGCCGAGATCGCCGGTGGTCGAGCAGCCGGCGAGCAGAACGCAGGACAGTGCCGCCGTTGCGACCGAGTGGCATGCGAAAAAGTGGGAGCCGGTTTTTCGCATGAATCCCACTCGAACTCTCAAGAACGGATCGTGATGATCTTGGATCAATCCAAAATCACGATCCGCAGCTCTCACCCAGGCCGCCTGCGCCGCGTCTCGCGCTCGCCGCGGCCGGCGGGGCGCGGCCGTCGGGGCGGCTTGCTCGCAGTTGGCTCAGGCTCGCGCTCGTAGCGGACGCCGGTGAAGAACAGGATTTGCCCGGAAGGGCCCACCGCTGCGGGGCTCTGGCTGGCGAAGCGCCTGCGCGGCGCGAAAGGAATGACGTCTGCCATGATGCGCCTCCCTTGCTGGCGCCTGTGCCCAATTCGCGGACGACACGTAAGATCGGACTCACGCGCGAGCTACGCCGCCATCCTCCACACCATCAGCACGCATCATGGTTAACGCTGTGCTAACGCATCGGGGATAAGTTGCCGAAAAGTGAAATTCGTCGACGAGAACCATCCCATGCCATCCCGCATCGCCACGGATCTCGCCGAGCTCGCCAGGCTGGCCAGCGACGGCGGGCTCGATCTGCGCCAGGTCGCACTGCGGGTGAAGACCGATCTGCTGCTAGCGACGCCGAGCCCGTCGGCCGAGGACATGGAGGCCTTCCGCGCCATGGCGGAGGCCTCCGTCCCGGTGATCGACGATGCAACGGCGACGATCCTCGCCCGCAAGCTCGCAAGCTGGCCGCATGCGCCGCGTGAGGTGCTTGCGGACCTGCGCGCCCGCGGAGGCGAAGTGCTGGCTGCACTGATCACTCACGGCATGCCGCTCGCTGCTGAGGAGATCGAGGAGATCGCAGCAGAAGGGGACAGCGAGGCGAGAGTCGCACTCGCTGGCCGGCGTGACCTCACCGGCAGCGCCAGCATCACGCTCTCCGGCTGCGGCGATGCCGAGATCGACATGGCTCTGGTCGCCAATACAGCAGCGCCGCTATCGCATGCGGCGCTCGACCTGCTCCTGCCGCGCGCAATCCAGACGCCCACGCTCGGTGCGAGCCTGCTGGCCCGCGCTGATCTGCCGGTATCGGAGCTGACGCCGCTCTTCCTGCAGGCGAGCCTCGAAAAGCGCCTCGCCATGATCGACGCCGTCTCCGCCCATGAGGCGCTGGCCCCCTCGCCGCGACCGGCAACGCTTCCTGCCGAGCAGATCGCCGCCCTGGTCGCGACGGCGCTCTCCGATCGACCCGGCGCCTTCACGGCGCTGGCGGATGCCTTCGGCAGCGATGCGCGCTTCGCGGCAGCAATGGCGAACGATCAATCGCGTCGGCTCGCGGCGCTGGCGCTGATCGGCTGCGGGGCGAGCCCGGAGGATGCGACGCGCTTCCTGATCGGGCTCGGCGACGACGCAGCCCGCTCGGTCGAGCGCATTTTTGCCCTGGTCGAACTGATGCGCTCGGTACAGCCGACAGTGGCACGCCGGCTGGCACAGCAGATCGGCGGAGTCGCGCCACGCCATGCCCGTCCAGGAACCCTGCAGCCTGTGATGGATCCGAGCGGCACCCCGACCAGGTCCGGTGCCGAGCGGGCGCCGGCGCGCGGCATCGTTCAGGAGGTGCGGCGCAGACTCGGCGGCGGCAACGGCTGACGCTATTCTTCTGCGAGCTCGAGCCGCGCATCGCCGGTGCGGCTCTCGATCTCGACCAGCCAGAGATCGCTGTCGAAGCGCAGTTCGCGCGCAACCCGGTCCTCGACCGCGAGTGGATCGGCGTCGAGCACAAGCTGGAAACGTCGTTCGCCGGTCTCGTCAGCCAGTGCCTGCGGCGCCGGGCCGTAGAGCGCAGCCGTTCCGTTGAGGCGGTCGAGCTTGACGAAAACGGCGCCAGCCTCGTGCGCACCGCGCCGGCGGAGCACCGCCACGAGCCCATCGCGAGCCGCCTGGCGCAGATAAGCGGAGACCCAGAAGTCGCTGGTCAGGCGGGGCAAGGCGAGCGTCCCCGCGGTTCGCGAGGCTCGGCTGTCAGCGCCGTTGCCCCCGGATATCCGCCGGCGGCCGGATATCGGCGCCATTGATCAGATCGGCGATCGGATCGCGTGCCGCTGCCGGCTGAGCGGCCGGAGTCGGGCGAGCCTGTGCCTGTGCCGATTGTGCCTGCCGCGGTTGGGCGGGCGCGACCGGCGCCGGCGGGCGCGGCGCGGCGTCACGGCTGGCGGGTGCCAGCGCGCCGGGTCGCGCCGGCGGCATGATGACCTGCTGGGCGGACCCTGCCGGGTTCACGGATTCGGCGGCTGCCGGTGTCTCGGCCCGGCGCTCGGCCGGCCGCGCTGCCGATTGCGACGGCGGCGACAGCATTGGCGCCGGGTGGCGGCCCTTCTGGAACAGGACAGCGTTCAGGACGATCAGCACCGAGACGGCTGCGAAGAGGAGCACGACCAGCCCGCGGCCCGGGCGCCGGGCAAACCAGCGCAGGAGCCGAGCTGGCGCCGAGGGCGCGCGTCGGCCGGCGGAGCGGCGGGCGGGCATGGACAGCGTCGCATCGGAGCGGGCGCGGGCGGCGAGCGTGGCTGACATGGTCTTGAACTCTCGATCAGGCGGTCAGGCGAACGGGTTGCTTGGTGTCGAGGCCGCGACGGGGCGCGCGGGCGAAGGTTGCGATGCGCGCCGGCTCGCACGCGGTGGAAATGCCGCCGAGCGGGAGGCGGACGCCGACACGGGTACCGACGCCGGGCGCGCTCTCGATGGTGAGCGTACCGCCATGCAAGCCGACCAGCCCGCGTACCACCGACAAGCCAAGGCCGGTGCCGTCATGAGCGCGATCATAGGATGACTTGGCCTGGAAGAACGGATCGCCCAGCCGTGGCAGATCCGCCGCGCCGATGCCGATGCCGGTATCGGACACCGACAGATCGATCATCCCGCCATCGCGCACCAGAGCGAGAGTGACGCGCCCGCCGGCGGGCGTGAACTTGATGGCATTCGACAGAAGGTTGAGCATCACCTGCTTCAGGGCCCGCCGGTCTCCAAGCAGCTGCGGCAGATCCGGGCCGATGACGCGTTCTAGTGCGACCGATCCGGTCTTGGCCTTGAGTGCAACCACATTGCAGCAATCCGCGGCAAGCTCGGCCATGTCGAGCGAGTCCTGCTCGATCGTCATCGCTCCGCTCTCGATCTTCGAGACGTCGAGCAGCGTGTTGACCACATCGAGCAGATGCTGGCCGGAATCATGGATGATCCTGGCGTATTCCTGACGCTGCGCCGGGCTGAACGAAGGGCCGAGTTCGCCGCCCAGCATCTCCGAGAAACCGATGATGGCGTTGAGCGGGGTGCGCAGCTCATGGCTGACTGTCGCCAGGAACTGCCCCTTGACGTCGCTCGCCTTGACCGCCTCGGCGCGGTTGCGCTCGCGCTCCTCGTCGATCGCATGCCGGTCGGTGACGTCGCGGCTGACGCCGACGACGGCTGCAACTCCATGCGGGCCGATCTGCTCGATACGCCGAACGCTGAGATCGAGCCAGCGCACGACAGGGCTCGCCGAGGCATGCCCATCGCCACTCGCCGGGACGAACAGCACGCGGAAGCAGGCGTTGGCCCGGCCACTGCCATGTGCGGCATCGCTCAGGGCCTTCAAGAAGAGCGGCCGGTCGGCAATGTGGACGCGATCGAACAGACCACGGCCGAACAGCTGGGCTGGCTCGGCCCCGATCAGGCCACGGGCGGCCTCGTTGGCGAAGACGACGGAGCCGGCCGCATCGTGCCAGGTGACGAGATCGCCGACATGCTCGAGCATTAATTGCGCCCGCGCATCGGAGGCGCGGTGCTCGCGTAATTCATCGTCACGGCGATAGAGGAAACCGACCGTGATCAATGCCGTGAGCAGGATCGCGACCGCGGCGAAAGCGGGCATCGCCTGCCAGGTCCAGGACGCCGGCTCGACGAGCCCTCCCATCCCTTGCAGAGCAACGACGGCACCAAGGCCGATGGCCGCAAGCGCCGCGGCGCGTGCCACATAGGAGCGGGAACCGAAGAACATCGCTTCGGCTGGAACTGCCGCAAGCCAGAGCAGCAACGGCGAGGCGGCCCCACCGGTCAGGCAGGCGAGCGTGGTGATCAGCAATGTCAGGGCGGCGCCGGAAATGCAGTGCGCGACGTCGAGCCGCCCAGTGCGCGAGAGCAGGAAGACCGCCAGCAGCGGCAGCGCCATCGCGACGAGCACGAGCAGTTCGAGCGAGCCGATGCGGCCGCGCCAGGCGACGTAGGCCGGCATCAGGCTGAGCGCCGCGGTCGAGACGACGAGCCTCGTCAGCATGAAGCGCTCGTGACGCATGCGTTCGAGCGAATCGGCCAGCGCCGATGGATGGACCATCGCCGCGACCTGCGCCCTTACCGCCGTCATCAAACTGGAAAACCGCAAACGCACACCTCTGCCGGCCGTGGGCACTTACACCCCGCCTTGTTGCTGTGATCCTCGCGGCTGCCGTTTAAGCGGGGCTTAAAGACACCGGGTCCGAAACCGGGCAGTTCCTCAGCGATCTCCAGAATAGCCTTTATTTTTCAACAAATTGCATGGATCTCAGCATGACGCTTCACGTTGGCTGTTGTTGGCGGCAAGGTGAATGGATGCTGAAGACGACAGGCTGCCTTTGATTCAAATTGACGCTTTCGGGAACACCTGATCTTTCGGTCCGTGCGCTAAGGTTCTCACATTCGCGGGCTGGGGAGCCTGGAACCGGATGGGGACCGACATGGCCTATCTTCTGCGCAGCCTGGCGATCGTCGGCGTGATCGCGCTGAACTCGCCCGTGCACGGCACGAAGAACGAGCCAGAGGCGACCGTGGTCGATTCCAAGGCCGCCATCGCGATCCTCGCCAGGATCGACCCCAAGGCGGCACTGCAGGGCGCGGTCAGCCTGCGCGAAGCGGCCGAGGTCCTCGCCGGGCTGGAGCCGGAGACCCGCGCTCGGGTCCTCGCCATGGCGGCGAACGCCGCGACACGCGCCGGAGCCCGTTCCGGTCAGCTCGCACCGCAAGCGGACCGGTAAAACGGTCTCCTGACTAAACGTGAGAGACGGATTCACCGATCAGATCGAGACAATCCGATCGGATCCGGCTCGAGCGAACCCCAGCCGCGACAGCGCTGACTCTTGACCTCGCCGCGCGAGAGGCCGAAGACGCTCGCCATCGCCGCCCTTGTCGGCGGCTGATGAACTGGAGGCCGACGGCGAAATCCATGAGCGAGAGCCTCGACGAGATCGTCGCCAATTTCGAGCTGCTCGACGAGTGGGACGATCGCTACCGCTATCTGATCGAACTCGGGCGCACGCTCGCTCCCCTGTCCGAGGCGGCGCATAACGATACCAACAAGGTGCGCGGCTGCGCCAGCCAGGTCTGGCTCGAAACCCGTGCCGAAGGCGGGCCTGGCGAAACGACGCGCCTCACCTTCCGCGGCGACAGCGACGCGCATATCGTGCGCGGACTCGTCGCGCTCGCCATCGCCATCCATTCCGGCCACACGGCGCAGGAGATCCTGACGACCGACGCCTTCGCGATCTATGAGCGCCTCGGTTTGGCGGCCCATCTGACACCGCAGCGCTCGAACGGCGTGCGCGCCATGATGGAGCGGATTAAGAGCGACGCCCGCGCGGCGCTCGCCTAATTCCCCCGCGCTGGCGCAGGCGGGATCGACGGGCGCGCATCGGACGCGCGCCAGACCGTGCTACCGGCCGGCGGGCCCTGCTGACCGCCCAGCCCGTAGTGCTCGACGAGCGCCGACAGCGCCAGCCGGAGCACCACCTTGGCCGAGCGCGCCGGCCATTTGCGCTCGCGTTCGACCTGGTCGAGCCCCTTGAGGAAACCGCAAACATCGATCGCCAGGCCCGACAGCTCGGGGCCGAGGCGCTTGCAGGCGAGGCGCACACGCTGGCGCGCTGCCAGGCTGGAATCGGAAGCTTCGGCCGGACCACGCGCCGACGTATGCGTCCCGGCAGCGAGAGCTGCGTCCCAGTTGACCGTGATCCGAGGCAGCATCTGAGCCAGCGTCAGATCGGCACGGAGGCGCTCGCCGGCGGCGAACTCGGCCGCCGATATCTGGGGAGACCCGTCCTTGCCCAGGCGCCGGTGGAGCCAAAGCAGCGGGCTTTCGCGCTCATCCAGCACGACCTCCTGCGCCTGGCCATCGACCATCACCGTCACCGTCGCACGCTGTTTTTGCGCCCCTGTGCCGGCGAGCCGTAGTTGCCGCTTGCCCTCATCGGTCAACCAGGCGGCAAAACCGCCGGCGACGAGGACATCGGCCTCGGCCACTGGGACATAGCCGGCCCCGAGTGTCGTTCCGCCGGCTGCGCGGCGGTAGAGCGCGAGCCGCCCACAGCCCAGAGTCGAGTCGACGGCATAGGCGCCGGGCTCGCTCAGGTGCCGGAGCAAGCGAGACGGGGGGCGGTCACCAACTGCGCTCATCGGGAGCCCTCCGG
This sequence comes from Alloboseaceae bacterium BT-24-1, assembly GCA_025846845.1. GTDB lineage: Bacteria > Pseudomonadota > Alphaproteobacteria > Rhizobiales > Beijerinckiaceae > Allobosea. The sequence goes on along the minus strand of JAOYTL010000014.1, from coordinate 177,958 downwards.
GCCGAACCCCAGCTGCAATCCGAAAGCGAGATGCGCCAGGCCGGTCTCGAGCGCCGAGACGGCGAAATCGAATGCCGGCTGGTCGCGCCGATCTTCGACCAGAGCGCAAGCGTGACGCACGGTCGTGCGGTCGCGCTCGAAGCAGGCGCCAACCTCGGTCAGGGTCAATCCGAAACCAACATGGGTCAGATACATTGCAAGCTGGCGAGCAAAGGCGATCCTGCGAGTTCCACGGCCGGCCCGTATTGCCTCGACCGGCAGCCTCATCGCGCCGCTGACAGCTGCTTCCGCCAGCCGGGCCGGAGCGCTCAACCGAGTTGGGTGCGACCGCTTGGCAATCAGAATGTTCATGGTATGTTCCATTGCGGGTATCGCCCTCCCAAATTCAACCAAGACGTACGAGGCATATATTCCTATCATCGATTGACGCAAGCGCGTAACCGGGCATCCCGACAGGCTCCTGACAGTTTTCGGCTTGCATCGGCCGCGAGCCGTGGCCTTGCTCGCAGCTCGATCAGCCGACGCGCCCCCTCGCGCAGGGCGATCTGCCCGGCGCGAGGCATAAAAAAACCGCCGGTCAGACCGGCGGCTTCAATACATGGGAGACTGGGCCGGCTTGGCCGGCGATCAATCAGCGGCGCTTGCGGCGCTGCTGGCCGAGACCCATCTTCTTGGCGAGCTGCGAGCGCGCCTCGGCATAGTTCGGCGCGACCATCGGGTAATCGGGCGGAAGGCCCCACTTCTCGCGGTATTGCTCAGGCGACATGTTGTACTGCGTGCGCAGATGACGCTTCAGCGACTTGAACTTCTTTCCGTCCTCCAGGCAGATCAGATAGTCGGCCGTGATCGACTTCTTCACTGCAATCGCAGGCTTCGGGGCCTCGACCGGAACAATCGGGGCAGCGCCGCCGACGACACGATTGAGCGCAGCGTGCACGTCGCTGATCAGTGCAGGCAAGTCCGACGCCGGGACAGAATTGTTCGACACGTAGGCGGAAACGATATCTGCCGTGAGCTCGATGAATTCGGAACCGTCTTGGTCAGCCATGATGGCGTTGCTCCATTGTTTTCTTGACCAGTCGTAGCGGTGACTGCGCCCAGCTCTGTTTCCAGGCGCGAGCGCCCTCCCTGACCTCCGCCGGCAGACGGTCGAATTCCCGCCGGAATAGAATCATGCAAAACGGACCAGCCGGCAACCGTCTAAGCCATACAGTTCAATATCGCAAGTGGCTTGACAAGGATTCGAATACATTCATCGAGACATATTATTGCTGAAATTGTGAGCGTGCATCGTAACGATCACGCCTTGCACCGCAGCATTTGCGCGAAAAGGTTGTCCTTGTCAGTGCCGCCACCGACCTCTACCTGTCGTCTCGACCAAGTGAAGCGATCCCACCGTGGATTGGGACTTTAGAGATGGTTGAACCGAGTCTGGAGACCAAGCATGACTAGCCAACGCAGGGTCTCTGACCAGCCGGTTCCCGCTATTCGTCCCCAGAGCAGCACAGTCCATGGCGTCGTGCTGACCGACAACTATGCCTGGCTCCGAGCCGAGAACTGGCGCGACGTGCTGCGCGACCCGGACGTCCTGCCGGCCGAGATCCGCACGCATATGGAGGCCGAGAACGCCTGGTGCGACAAACTGATGGCCCCGACGCGCACACTTCAGCGCGAGCTCATCAAGGAAATGCGCGGGCGGATCAAGGAGGACGACAGCGAGCCGCCACAGCCGGACGGACCGTTTCTCTACTATAGCCGCTACCGGCGCGGCGGCGAGCACCCGCTGATCTGCCGCAAGCCGCGTTCGGGCAAGAGTGGCAAGCCCGGGCGCGAGCAGGTCATGCTCGATGCCGATGCCCTGTCCGAGGGTAAGGAGTTCTTTGACCTCGGCGACGCCGAGCACAGCCCCGACCATCGCCTGCTCGCGTGGAGCGCCGACGAGGCCGGCTCGGAGCTCTATCTCATCCGAATCCGCGACCTTTCAACCGGCAAGGACCTGCCGGACGCGATCGCCGACACCTCCGGCGAGATGATCTGGGCGGCCGATTCCAGCGCCTTCGTCTATGTCGCGCTCGATGACGACCACCGCCCGACGCGCGTGCTGCGCCACCGGCTCGGCACGTCGCAGAGCGAGGACGAACTGCTCTACGAGGAAACCGACCCCGGCCTGTTCGCCGATATCGACCAGACGCAGTCCCGCCGCTTCCTGCTGATCTCCAGCAGCGATCACGAGACGTCGGAGGTCAGGCTGGTCGATCTTACCGACAAGGCCGGCACGCCAAAGCTGATCGCCCCCCGCCAGGCAGGGCGGCAGTACAGCGTCGAGCATCATGGCGACGAGTTGCTGATCCTGACCAATGCGGACGGCGCCGAAGACTTCAAGATCGTGCGCGCGCCGCTGGCCGATCCGTCCCCCGCCAACTGGGTCGACCTGGTGCCGCATAAGCGCGCTCGGCTCGTCCTCAGCCATCTTTGCCTCGCCGACCGGCTGATCCGTCTCGAACGCGAGGAAGGCCTGCCGCGCATCGTCATCCGCGATCTCAAGAGCGGAGCCGAGAGCAGCATCGCCTTCGACGAGGAGGCCTATGGGCTCGGCATCGATGCCGGCTACGAATTCGACACCGACGCCTTACGCTTCATCTACGCTTCGATGGCGCGGCCAGCCGAAACCTATGATTACGATCTGGCGACCGGCGAGCGCACGTTGGTGAAACGCCAGGAGGTCCCGTCCGGTCACGATCCCGACGCCTATGTCGTGCGCCGCATCTTCGCGACGGCGAGGGACGGCGCCAAGGTGCCGGTCTCGCTGCTGCACCGACGCGACCTCGTGCTCGACGGCTCGGCGCCCTGCCTGCTCTACGGCTATGGTTCCTACGGCGCGGCCATGTCAGCCTCGTTCCGGACGCGGCCGCTCAGCCTGGTCGATCGCGGTTTCGTCTACGCCATCGCCCATATCCGCGGCGGCACCGACAAGGGCTGGGGCTGGTATCTCGACGGCAAGCGTCAGAACAAGCCCAACAGCTTCACCGACTTCATCGCCGCCGGCGAGATGCTGGCGGCAGAGGGCGTCACCAGCCGCGGTCGCATCGTCGCGGAAGGCGGCAGCGCCGGCGGTATGCTGATGGGCGCCGTCGCCAATCTCGCACCCGAGCTCTTCGCCGGCATCATCGCCGAGGTGCCCTTCGTCGATGTGCTCAACACCATCCTCGACGAGAGCCTGCCGCTGACTCCGATGGAATGGCCGGAATGGGGCGATCCGATCCGGGACGAAGCCGCCTTCCGGACGATCCTGAGCTATTCGCCCTATGACAACGTCAAGGCTCAGGCCTATCCGCCGATCCTGGCGACGGGCGGGCTGGCCGATCCGCGCGTGACCTATTGGGAGCCGGCGAAATGGGTGGCGCGCCTGCGCGCGACCATGACCGGCGGCGGCCCGGTCATGCTGCACACCAACATGGATGCCGGGCATGCCGGCGCCGCCGGGCGCTTCGACTCGCTGAAGGAAACCGCCCTCGCCTATGCCTTCGCGATCACGGCGGCTGCCGGCGGCTGGGATAAGACAAACGAACGGGTCAGCTAGAGCTAGGCTCCAGCTTGTCCTTCTCGCTGGCGAGATAGGTTTTCAGCTCGTCCATCGAGGCGAAGGTATAGTCGCCGTCCGGCGTACGGGCGTGGATCGAACCGTCGGCGAACATGGTGAACTGCGTCTCGCCGACCTGGTAGGCTCCAATCACGCCCTCTTCCGAAGCCGCCGGCTCCCCGTCCGGCAGCTCCTTGCCCGACTTGGCTTCGGCGGCGGTCTCCGCCTTCTCCGCAGAAGGCACCTCCGCCTCGGCCGGATCCGGCAGCGGCGCCAGCTCTTCCTCCGGTTCCGGTTCCGGTTCGCGGGCCGCAGCCTCGCCAATGTCAGCTATCTCGGCCTCGGTGCCCTCTGGGGCAGCCTTGTCGGCGATCTCGGCTTCGACATCGCCCAGGGCGCCGGGATCGCGCGGCTGCGTCACCGGAGGCCAGGCCCGCGGCGCCATCCAGGTCTCCGCTGCACCCAAGCCATCGCTTGCACCCGCGCGATCGCGTCGCGGCAACTCGACCTCCGGCGCGTTGACCACCCCGGAGAGTTGATCGCGCAGCGCCGTGAACTCGTCAGCGATCGAGGCTGTCGCCCCGGTCGACGGGCGGTCGATGCGCGGCCACCAAAGCCGGTCCTCATCCTCCGCCTCGGATGCGGTCTTCTGCTTGGCCGGGTCGCCCACGCCCTTCACCTGCTCCGCTTCAGGCTCATTCACCGAAGCCGTAGCGGGCTTTGCTTCGTCGCGTTCCTCATCGTCCGGTTGCGACGGCTCTTCGATGCCAGCCGAGATCGGTCGATCCGCTTCGTCCTCCGAGGCCTCGGACTTCCCTTCGGCCTCGGCGCTCTCGCCCCGCTCGTCCGGCCTGACCTCGGAGGGCACCGCATCGAGCGCCGCGGGCAGCGGAGGCAACAGCCAGTCGTCGGCCTCGCCGGTCACGGTCGCAGGCGGCTGCTGCGGCTCGGCGACGACCACCTCGGCATGGTCGGAGCGCTTGTCGTCGGCGTCATCGCCTTCCGCCTTATCGGCTTCTTCCGGCTTATCGGGTGCATTTTCGCCGGCCGGCTCCTCGGCCTTCGCCAGGCTTGTCAGTGCGCCTGCAACCGCAGCAGCCCCTGCTCCCGCCGCCAGCGGGGTCGCGATACCGATATGCCCTGCCTCAGGCCCCCGTTCCCTTTCGAGCACGGGCTCCGGGCGCGCAGTTGCTTCGTTCGGCGCCGGCCGTTCACTGGAGCGCGGCTCGGACAGCGCAACGACTGCCATGGCGCCGCTGACCAGTCCCTTGAGCCGGCGGACCTCCGCGAGCACGGCCGCGAGCGCGAGCAGGATCAAACCGGCCGTCACCGCCAGTGCCCCCAGGATGACCTCAGTGAAGCCTCGCTCCAGGACGACATAAGCCCAGCCATCGACGATGGCATAGGCGCCGCCCGCCAGCAGAGCGAGCCCGAGAACCACGAAAAGCTTGACCAACGCTTGCTCCTTTGAGGCTGGGCGAGCTGCAACAGCTTGCTGCCCCAGCGGTTAACCTATCGATACCATGCCTTATTGCCAACCGAACGGCCTCGGGGCCACCTCCCTGCGCGACGCAAGCCGGCCGTGCCCGAATTCTCAGGTCTCGGCGGTTGCCGCTGCGGGCCGGGCGGCTTAACTAACAGGCGAATGGCGGGGTGTTCCGCCGGGCATACATTGCCCATGCGTTGCGTCGTTGCAGCCATTCTCACGTCGCGATTTCGACAGCCCAAGGAGAGGCCCCATGTCCTTTACCCTGCCCGATCTTCCGTATGCGCATGACGCCCTCCAGCCGTTTATGTCGAAGGAGACGCTGGAGTACCACCACGACAAGCACCACCTCGCCTACGTCAACAACGGTAACAACGCGATCAAGGGCACCGAATTCGAGGGCAAGTCGCTCGAAGAGATCGTCAAGGGCTCCTACGGCAAGAACCCGGCCGTGTTCAACAATGCCGGCCAGCACTATAACCACCTGCACTTCTGGAAGTGGATGAAGCCGAATGGCGGCGGCAAGCTGCCGGGCGCGCTGGAGAAGGCGATCACCGATTCCTTCGGCTCGGTCGACAAGTTCAAGGAAGATTTCGTCGCCGCCGGCGTTGGCCAGTTCGGCTCCGGCTGGGCCTGGCTCGAGGTCAAGGGCGGCAAGCTGGCTGTCAGCAAGACCCCGAATGGCGAGAGCCCGCTGGTCCATGGCGGCACGCCGATTCTCGGCGTCGACGTCTGGGAGCACTCCTACTACATCGACTACCGCAATCGTCGCCCGGACTATCTCAAGGCCTTCCTCGATAGCCTGGTGAACTGGGACTACGTCGCCGAGCTCTATGACGGCGCCAAAGCCTGATCCCCACGGATCACTCGACGAGATGATTATGGACGGGGCCCGCAAGGGCCCCGTTTCGTTTGTGTAAGGCCGTCAGGCGGCGACGCGCTTCAGGAACTGGTCGACGGTCGAATCGAGCCGCATCGCCTGGGCCGAGACCTCGCCTGCGGCGTCACGAACCTGCTCGGCCGAGCGCCCGGTCTCCTCGACGCTGTCGGCCAGCACGCTGAGGTCGCTGGAGACCGACAGCGCCGACGTGCTCGCCATGGCGACGCCGCTGGCGATCTCTCCGGTGGCGATCGCCTGCTGCTCGATCGACGTCGCAACCGAATTGGCGAAGTTCTCGATCGCGCCCATGCGGCTGGCGATGTTCTGGATCGCGTCGACGACCTCGGTCGTCGCGCCCTGGATGGCGCCGACCTGGCTGACGATCCGGTCGGTGGCATCGGCCGTCTGGGACGCCAGGCTCTTCACTTCGGCCGCAACGACGGCAAAGCCGCGCCCGGCTTCGCCGGCACGCGCCGCCTCGATCGTGGCGTTGAGCGCCAGCAGGTTGGTCTGCGCGGCAATGTCGCGAATGAGGTTGACGACCTCGCCGATGGCGCGCGCCGTCTCGTCCAGCGCCTGGACCGAGCCTGCCGTGTCGCGGGACGCCGAAGCAGCCTCGACGATCTCGGTGCGGACGCGACGGATCTGGAATTCGACCTCGCGGATCGCCGCGCCCATCTCCTCGGCAGCCTGGGCGGCGTTCTCGACATTGGCCGAGGCGCCCTGCGAGTTCTGGGCGGCACGGGCGGCGCGCTCCGACGACTCAGCCGCGACGCGGGCCAGACCGTCGGAGGCCTCGCCCATCCGGTCGGCATTGCTCTTGAAAGCTTCGAGCGCGACGCCGACCTCACCGCGGAACAGCGCGATCGCCTCCTCGGTATGCTTCTGGTGGCGATCGCGATCGACTTCCGTCGCGAGTTGCTGTTCCTGCAGGCTCGCCCGCTCGGCAAGGCGCAGTTTGAGCACGCCGAGTGCGCGTGCGATCGCGCCGATCTCGTCCTGCCGACCGACGGCGTCGATCGGCGTGTCGAGCTTGCCGTCGGAAATGTTGACGATGGCGCGGGTCATGCTCTTGAGCGGACGCATGGTCCGGGACAGCGAAATCCAGAGCAGGGGTCCGAGGACGACGAGCAGGGCGATGCCGATCCCGATCGTCAGGAACTGCTCCCAGGCCGACCGTGCGATCAGCCGGGTCTTGTCGAAGCGCAGCGCGACATAGCCGATCTGCTTCTGGAAGCCGCCGACCTTCACCGTGAGCAGTTGCGTCACATAGGTCTTGTCCTCGAGCCGCAACGTATTCTGCTCGCCAAGGACCTCCCAGGCTTCGCGCCCCATCGACTTGGCGAGCCTGTTCGGTGTGAACGACAGCCGCGCCTCGTCGTTGCGGCCGGCCGAGGCTAGGGCGACGAGGTCGTCAGCGACGAAGCCGGCGTCGAAGTCGGGATCACGCTTCAGCGACTCGAGAATGTAGCTCAAGGTGATGGTGTCGCGTGCCAGGATCATCGGCGGCGAGGCATGTGCGATCATCGCCGTCAGCGACATCATCTTCTGTTCGAGATCGCCGCGCGTCTTGGTTTCGTTGTAGCGGGCGGCCGCGATGACGACGAAGACGATGGCGACAGCGACGATGGCGACGGCCGCTCCAGCGATCTGGCTGCTGAGCGAACGCATCACCGTCTCGACCTGGCCGATCTGCGGCATAGCCGCCTGCGATCGCCGCGACCTCGGCTGTAACCAGGCCATCACGCTCATATCCTGCGAACTCCAGACCCGACGCTTCCCGGACAGGTCGGGGTCGGCAGGGACACGATGCGCGATCAGGGTAAATTTTCGATTGCGTATGGACGATGCCTGCACGCATCTCGACAGAGCGGCCGGATCTACGCGGCCGCCTCGAAACGGCCGACCCTCAGTCCCTGAGGTGGCTCGAAGGTCGTGAGCACCCCATGCTCCAGAGGCCGCGTCGCGACGACTGGGTCGAGCGCGACGAGCTCATCGTCGACATGGCCCGGATGGCACATCACCAGATGCATCGGACCAGGTTTGACGAGAAAGGCCGTCAGATCGACAGCGAAATCGCGCCTGGCGTCGAAGGGAGAGAAGCCCGAGAAGCCGCGATTGGTCGGGATGCCACGCCGGGCTGCGGCCTGGCGCAAGCCGGTTGCGAGGCCGGCGACGGTCAGCGCCTTGCCGATGGCGACGCCGCGCGCGCGGATCGCCGCGATGGAATCGGCAGGGTCGCGCAGATAGACCGATCCCGCAGGATAGCGTCGAGCAAGTGCATCGAGCACCGCGCCGCGGATGCCCGGCAGGACATGGACATGCTGGTGGCCATCGACGAAATCCGGCGCCCGGCCGAGATGCTGCTCGAAGGCGTCGAGCTGGCGGGCGATCTCACTGGCGATCTCGTCGCGCGCGGCGCCTGAGCGCAGCGCCAACGGCGCGAGTTCGCCGAGCTTCGGCAGATGGCCCGATGGCGCCACGGTCGGCATAGCCGCAAGCGGCGCCGCGCAGGTCAGATTGAGGTGGAGCCCGAGATCGGCGCGGCCAGCAAAGGCCGCAAGCTCGCCTGCCAGCCGCGGCCAGTGCGGCCGGTTGGTCATCGCTCCCGTCGCCGAGAGCTTGCCGGCCGCGAGCAATTCCAGGATCGAGCGGCTGACGCCCTCGGTCATCGCGAAATCGTCGGCGCAGAGCACGAAGCTGCGGGTCATGCCGGCTGTTACCCCCTATTCATCAGCGTCGGTGTATGGAGTCTGTGGCTGGCCCCATGATGTCAGCCCTAGCCGAGCAACGAAGGCCCCGAAAGTGTCGTCCGCGATTGCGCCTACTACTGTCTCTGCCGGAACAGCATCGCCCGCCCCGCGGCCGGAGCTCTCGATCATCGTGCCTGTCTACAACGAGGCTACCAATCTCGAGCCACTGATCGCCCGGCTGAAGCCGATTCTCGATGCCCATGTCGCCTCCTGGGAAATCGTCTGCGTCGATGACGGCAGCCGCGACGGGACGCTCGCCGCGCTGCGCGCCTTGCACGCGCAGGACGGCCGGATCAACGCCATCTCCTTCAGCCGCAACTTCGGCAAGGAGGTCGCGATCGCGGCCGGGCTCGACCATGCCAATGGCGATGCCGTGGTGATCATGGACGCCGATCTGCAGCACCCGCCAGAGGTGATCCCCACCTTCCTGGCGAAATGGCGCGAGGGCTTCCTCAACGTCTACGGCCAACGCACCGACCGCGCCGGGGAAGGCCGGCTGAAGCGCAATTTCGCCAAGGCGTTCTACAAGCTCTTCGCCAGCTTCGGCGAGACCGAGCTGCCGGAGGGAGCCGGTGACTTTCGCCTGCTCGACCGGCGCGTGGTCGAGGCGCTGCGCGCGCTGCCCGAGCGGGCGCGCTTCTCGAAGGGTCTTTATGCTTGGGTCGGTTTTCCGGCGACCGGGGTGCCCTTCGAGGTCGCCGACCGCGCCCATGGCGAGAGCAAGTTCCGCTTTCGCAAGCTGTTCAGCTTCGCTTTCGATGGAATCTCCTCATTCTCGACTGTGCCGCTCAAGATCGCGACCTGGCTCGGCGTGCTGATCGCGATCGTGGCGACGCTGACCGGCCTCTATTTCATGGTCCGGACGCTGCTGTTCGGTACCGACCTGCCCGGCTTCCCCTCGCTGATCGTCTCGATCATGTTCTTCTCCGGCATCCAGCTGATCTCGCTGGGAATGATCGGCGAATATGTCGGGCGCATCTTTGCCGAAGTGAAGCGCCGGCCGCTCTATCTGGTCGGCGAGCGCATCGGCTTTCCCAAACACGACAGCTCCGCTCCGCACGGCGACGCCCTGCCGCCGCCGACGCGGTAGCGACAGCAGCGAGCCCTGTGCTGGACCATCTCGCGCGACGCAGCTATGCGGCTAGGTTCAGTCCGGCCTGCCGATTCCGGCGGCCCCGAGTGGCGCGATGCTGAGAAAGATCCTCTCCGTCAGCGGTTTCACGCTGCTCTCGCGGTTGTCCGGCTTCCTCCGCGACATCGTGCTCGCGGCTGCGCTCGGCGTGAGCGGGCTGATGGACGCGTTCTCGGTGGCGCTCCGCCTGCCCAATCATTTCCGCGCCATCTTCGGCGAGGGCGCCTTCAACCAGGCCTATATCCCGGCCTATAGCCGCATCCGCGAACAGTCGGGCGAGGCCGCCGCGGCTCAGTTCTCCAATCGTGTCTTTTCGCTCAACCTCGTCGTCCAGCTCGTCTTGCTAGCCCTCGCACTGCCCTTCATGCCGGAGCTGGTGCGGCTGCTCGCACCCGGCTTCGTCAACGATCCCACCCGCTTCGACCTTGCCGTCACGCTGACGCGGATCACCTTCCCCTATCTGCTCTTCATCACCCTGGTGACGCTGCTCTCGGCCAACCTCAACGCGGTCGACCGCTTCGCGGCCGCGGCGGCGGCGCCGATCCTCTTGAACATCTGCCTGATCGGCGCGCTCTTCACCGCCTTCCTGTTCCCGAGCGCGGCGCATGCCGCCGCCTGGGGCGTCGCCGTCGCCGGCGTGCTCGAATGGCTGCTGCTCTGGATCGCGGCGCGGCGGGTCGGCGTATCGGCTGCGATGACGCGGCCGCGCCTCGACGGCGAGGTCAAGGGCTTCCTCAAGGCGTTCGGGCCGGCCGTGATCGGCTCGGCCGGGGTCCAGATCGCCCTCTTCGCCGACACGATCATCGCCTCGCTGCTGCCGGCCGGCGCCTATTCGGCGCTGTATTATGCCGAGCGCCTCTACCAGTTGCCGCTCGGGGTGATCGCGATCGGCGTCGGCACCGTGCTGCTGCCGACGATGAGCCGCGCCCTCGCCACCGGCAACGAGGCGAAGGCGGAAGCCGCGCAGAATCGGGCGATCGCGCTGACGCTGGTCGCAGCCGCGCCTTTCGCCGCCGCCTTCCTCGCCATCCCGGAACTGATCGTCGGCGCACTATTCGAACGTGGCCGCTTCGACGACGCGGCGACGCAGGCCGCGGGCGCCGTGCTCTTCGCCTATGCGATCGGCCTGCCGGCTATCGTGCTGATCCGCGCGCAAGTCTCGAGCTTCCAGGCGCGCGGCGACACGACGACACCGATGCTGGTCTCGCTCGCTGCCATTGCCGCCAATGTCGGCCTGAAGCTGCTGCTGTGGAAGAGCCATGGCGCGCCCGGCCTCGCCTTCGCCACCGCTTGCGGCGCCTGGATCAATCTCGGCGCGCTCTATGTGCTGGCGCTGAAACGCGGCTGGACCAATCCCGATCGCGGCCTGTCCTTGCTGATCCTGATCGTCGGCGTCGCCGCCGGTTTCGCCGCGCTGGTCGCACGCTTGCTGGCCGAGCCGCTCTACGGGCTGCTGATCAGGTTCCCCTACGAGCCACGGCTGATCGCGCTCGCCATCCTCAGCCTTGTCGCTGCAGGCATCTATGGTGTGGTTGCGCTCGGCGGGCTGAGATCGGCCGGGCTCTGGCGGTTGCTGCGCTAGTTCAGCCCGCTATGAGCCGAACGCCGGCCTTCAGCCGGCCAATCGCCTCATCCACCATCCGCGCGACGATCTCACCGGCGGAGGGGATGTCCGAGATCAGGCCTGCCGCCTCGCCGAAGACCACCGCCGCCTTATCGGGATCGCCGGCCATGAAGGCCTCGCGATAGGCTGGCGCCTCCTCCTCGATCGCGGCGCGCAGCTCGGCATCACGGCCGCGCCATCTGGCGATGAAGGCATTGTCGCTGACGCGGATATCGAAGGGCCGCGGCCAGTCGAGCCGGCGGGCGATGTCGGGAAGCGGCGAGCGCACTGTCTGATCACCCGTCGCCGCGACGGCGGCGGCATGGTGGTTCGGATGGACGAGCGCCTCGCGGCTCGCCCAGAAGCGCGTTCCGACCAGGACGCCATCGGCGCCGAGCATCAGCGCCGCAGCAAGGCCGCGTCCGTCGGCGATGCCGCCGGCGGCGAGCAGCAATGTCTCCGGGCTCTCGCGCGCCAGCAAGTCGGCGACCTCGGGCACGAGGGGAAGCGTGCCGCGGGCATGGCCATGCCCGCCGGCCTCGGCGCCCTGCGCGACGATGATCGCGGCGCCCGCTTCCAGTGCCGCCCGGACATGGCCGAGGTTCTGGCACTGGCAGATCAGCGGCACGCCGCTAGCGGCGATCTCGGCGGCGAAGAGCATGGGATCGCCGAAGGAGAGCATCAGTGCCGCCGGCCGATGCGCCAGCACCTCGCCCAGCAGATGCGGCTGCTTCGCCAGCGACCAGGTGATGAAGCCGCAGCCGGTGCGGGTGTTGCCGGCTGCGGCGTATTGCGTGCGCAGCCAGTCGCCATCGCCATAACCGCCGCCGATCAGGCCAAGCCCGCCGGCGCGTGTCACGGCGGCGGCGAGCGCTCCGCCGCCCGCCAGAGCCATCGGCGCCGACAGGATCGGATGCTCGATCCCGAGGCGCTCGGTGAGGCGAGTGGCGAGGCGAGCCATTGCTGGCCTCAGGCGCTCTTGCTGTGGGCGAACTCCATGTAGAGTTCGCGCGCCTTGCGGAACATCGGGCCGGGCTGCAGCTCGCGATCGTCGATCTTGTAGATCGGCATGACCTTCGAGTAGTTGCCGGAGGAAAAGATCTCGTCGGCCTGCTCGAAATCCTCGTAGCGCAGCGAAGTCTCGTCGACGGTGACTCCGGCCTGGCGCAGCAGCCCGATCGTGCGCTGGCGGGTGATGCCGTTGAGGAAGGTGCCGTTGACGGCCGGCGTCTTCACCACACCATCCTTGGCGAGGAAGACGTTGGACGTGCCGGTCTCGGCGACATTGCCGAGCATGTCGAGCACGAGCGCGTTGTCGAAGCCCCTGCCCTTGGCCTCGCGCAGGATGCGGGCATTGTTGGGATAGAGGCAGCCAGCCTTGGCATCGGTCGGCATGGTCTCGAAGGTCGGGCGGCGATAGGCGCCCTTGGTCACCGAAAAGCCCTTGCCCGGATCGCCCATCGGCGCCTCGAACAGGCAGAGCGCGAACTGGGTCGAGTCGGGGTCGCCGATGATGGTGGACGGGCCGTCGGCCTCGGCCCAATACATCGGCTTGATATAGAGCGCCGTGCTATTGCCGAATTTCTTCACGCCTTCGGCCGTCTTGGCGATGATCTCCTCGGCCGACACCGTCGCCTTCAGGCCCATCGCCGCGGCGGACCGGTTCACGCGAGCGGCGTGCCGGTCGAGATCGGGCGAGACGCCGTCGAAATAACGGGCGCCGTCGAAAACCTGGGAGGCCTGCCAGGCGGCGTGGGTACGCGGGCCCATGATGCCGGGGTTACCCTCGCGCCACTCGCCATCGAACCAGGTCCATGTCTGCGAATACCAGGCCATCATGCGCTCCGATCGGTCAGCTAAAAGCGAGAGCCGGCACCGTCTGCCGCAGGCAGGGCGGCGTCAACATGCCGGCGAGTGTTTGATGTGATGGATGCGATCGTAGCCGGTGATGGATCACTGCGGCAGGCGCCGTGACGCCTAAGCGTCAGAAACCAGCAGCGCGCATCAGCGAAACCACGGCCATGCCGACCAGCAGGGCAAGCAATTCGCTGCGCCGGATGGCCATGCTGGCGATCGCAGCCAATAGAGCGAGGCCGGCGGCAAGGCCGAGGCGCTCGATCAGCGGCAGCACGGTCGCGACCACGATCGAGCCCGGCAGGGCTGCGAGCCCGCGCCGGACCCGCGGCGTCAGCGGGACGAAGCCCATCAGCACGACGCCGGAGATGCGGCAAAGATAGGTCGCCAGCGCCATGGCGACGATGGCGAGATAGGGACCCCAGCTTCCGGGTTCAGGCAGGGTCATTGAGGAAAGCCCCTGCCACGGCGCCGGAGAGCGCGCCAACGATGATGAAGGCGTAGCCATCGACGAGACGCGCGGTGACCAGTGCGACGATGCCGGCGATGATCCAGGGCAGCGCCCCGCGCTTGCCGCGCCAGAGCGGCACGATCATCGCAGCGAAGAAGATCGGCATGACGAGGTCGATGCCGTACTGGCGCGGGTCCGCGACGAGCGCGCCGAGCAGGTAGCCCGGCACGGTCGCCGCCACCCAGACGAGCCAGAGGACAAGGCCCGCACCGACCAGCACGCCGAGATCGCGCCCGCCCTCGCCATGATAGCGCGTGCCGATCAGCCAGTTGGCGTCGGTGAAGAAGAAGAGATGCGCCGCATTGACTAGCCTGGGATGGCGCGCGAACCAAGGCTGCAGCGAAGCTCCCTGCAGCACCATGCGCGCATTTACCGTCGCGGTGACGACGGCGAGGCCCGCGATCGCACCCCAGCTCCACTCCGGCCGCCAGAGCTCCATGGCGACGAGCTGGGAAACGCCGGCATAGACCAGCGCGCTCATCAGCACGGCCTCGAACAGGCTGAGGCCCTTGGCCGAGGCGGCAGCGCCGAAGGCCACCGAGAAGACGACGATGCCCGGCATCAGCACGGCAACGCGGCGGATCCCGAGCCGCATGCCGGCAAGGGTGAGCTGCGCCGCGGCCTGCGGCTCGGATTTCAGGTCGGAAGGCATGGCTTCTCGAACCGGTTTCGCTGGCTTACGTCAACGCCCTGCAAGCTCCAGGCCTCCATGACCACCGCGCAGGGCAGGCCGGGGCCGTCTGCTTCCGCGGCAAGGCGCGGTGCACTAGAACCGCCGCATGCATTGGCTCTCCTCCGCTAACGACACTGCCCCTGCCCTGCCAGCCGCCTGGCTGGTCGCAACGCAGGCGCAGCCAGCAAACCTGCCGGAGCGCGCGGAGCTGCGCCGCTCGCTGGCGCGCAAGGTGCTGGCCCGCCAGTTCGGGCTAGCGGAAGATGCTGTCGAGATCGGGCATGAGCCTGCGGGCCGGCCGCTGATCATCGCCCCGCACGGTGCCGGGCTGCACCTGTCGCTCGCGACGCGCGCGGGCCTCGTCGCTGTCGCACTGGCGCACCGGCCGGTCGGCGTCGATGTCGAGCAGGTTGACCTCGCGAGCGAACCGCCAATGGCGGCGCTGCACCCCGATGAGCGGCGTTGGCTGGAGAGCCTGCCCGCTCCTGCCCGGCCTCTGGCCTTCGCTCAGCTCTGGAGCGCCAAGGAGGCCTATGTCAAAGCGCTCGGCACCGGCTTCTCACGGGCGCCGGAGAGCTTCGCTGTACAATTCGTCGGGACCGAACGCTTCACCGTCGGCGACGATCAGGGCGGCCGCGACGCCAGCGGCTTCATCAGGCTCACGAAAAACGGCGGCCATGAGACCATGGCCGCCGCGTTCGTCACGCTCGATTGAGGTAGGCTTCAGCCCGGCTGATCGACCGGCTTCTTCTTGAGGAGGTAGCCGGCGGCGACGACGACAAGGGCGCCGAGCGCCGCCGCGGTATAGAACGGCACCTTCGCGGGCAGCAGGCCGACCGGGTTGACGTCGGAGACCGGTACGCTGACGACCCAGTTCGGCATGTTCGCCTGCAGCCATTGCAGCACCGCCATGTCGCTCAGCAGCATCTCACCGGCGATCCAGCCGAGCAGGGCCGCACCGAGCCAGATCAGGATCGGGAAGCGCTCGAGCACCGACGAGAGCAGGCGGGCTCCGAAGATGATCAGCGGGATGGTCAGCAGCAGGCCGAAGATGAAGAGCTCGAAATGGCCGCGCGCCGCGGCGGCGATGGCGAGCACGTTGTCGAGGCTCATCACCGCATCGGCGATGGCGATGGTGCGCACCGCCTTCCAGAGATTGTCACTGGCCTCGATATCGCTATGCGCCTCTTCCTCGCCCTTGGCGAGCTTGATCGCGATCCAGAACAGAAGGAGCGCGCCGACGACCTTCAGGAAGGGGACGGCGAGCAGATAGGTGACGACGATCGCGAAGATGATGCGCAGGCCGACAGCAGCGCCGGCGCCAAGCCAGATGCCGACCTTGCGCTGCTTCTCCGGCAGCGAGCGCACCGCGAGCGCGATGACGACCGCATTGTCGCCGGAGAGCAGAAGGTCGATCCAGATGATCTGGAGCAATGAGGTCCAGAAGGCGGAAGATGCGAAATCCATAGGTCGGTCAGTCCCTGTGTCAGAGGGCCGGATCTGGCCGGCGATGCTTGAGGAAGTAGCCAAGGCCGAGCACGAGCAGGGCCCCAAGGATGGCAGCGGGATATTCGAGCTGGTGAGCCAGCGTCTCGCCGAGCTTGCCGATCAGCCAGGGATCGGTCTCGAACATCTCGCCCGCGACCCAGCCGAGCAGGCCGGCGCCGGCCCAGACCAGGATCGGGAAGCGGGTCAGGAGCGAGGTGATCAGCGAGGCGCCGAGCACGATCAGCGGGATCGAGATGATCAGGCCACCGACCAGCAGGGGGATCGAATCCTTGGCGACGGCCGCGATGGCGAGCACGTTGTCGAGGCTCATGACGATGTCGGCGATCGCCACTGTCTGCACCGCCTTCCAGAGCTTGCTGCTGGCGGCGACCGCATTCTTGTCGCTCTCTCCGTCCTCGAGGACCAGCTTGACCGCGATCCAGACCAGCAGCAGCGCGCCGACGATGTGCAGAAACGGCATGTTGAGGAGGGAGGCGATCAGCACCGTGAAGACGACGCGCAGCAGCACGGCCACGCCGGCGCCAAGCGCGATGCCCTTGGCGCGCTGCTCGGGTGCGAGCGCCCGGCAGGCGAGCGCAATCACCACCGCATTGTCACCCGACAGCACGATATTGAGCGCGATGATCTCGAAGAGCTTGCCCCAGAGCGCCGGGTCGAGCAGCGAAAACGTCAGATCGGGCACCTGTTCCTCCCTTCTTAAGTCTTACGTCTGATCGGCGCCGACCAGAGCTTGTGGTCATGCGCCGGCCTCGTCGTCAACCCAGCGCCTGCTCGATCGCCTTGCCGGCCGCTTCGGTGTTCAGGCTACCACCGAGATCACGCGTGCGGGTGCGGGCATCGCCGAGCGCGCGCTCGATCGCGGCCTCGATTGCCTTGGCAGCCTCGTGCTCGCCGAGATGATCGAGCATCATCGCTCCCGACCAGATCTGGCCGACGGGATTGGCGATGCCCTGCCCGGCGATATCGGGCGCCGAACCATGCACCGGCTCGAACAGCGAGGGATGATCACCGGTCGGATTGATGTTGCCGGACGGCGCAATGCCGATCGTGCCGGTGCAGGCCGGGCCGAGATCGGAGAGGATGTCGCCGAACAGGTTCGAGGCGACGACCACGTCGAAACGGTCGGGGTTGAGCACGAAATGCGCGGTCAGGATGTCGATATGATACTGGTCGACCGCGACGTCGGGATAGCCCTTCGCCATCTCCTTCACCCGTTCGTCCCAGTACGGCATGGTGATCGAGATGCCGTTCGACTTGGTCGCCGAGGTCAGCTTCTTGCGCGGCCGGCGCTGCGCCAGCTCGAACGCGTATTTCAGCACACGGTCGACGCCGACGCGGCTCATGATCGTCTCCTGGATGACGATCTCGCGCTCGGTGCCGGCATACATGCGCCCGCCGACCGAGGAGTATTCGCCCTCGGTGTTCTCGCGCACGACGAAGAAGTCGATGTCGCCGGGCTTGCGGCCGACGAGCGGGCCGGGCACGCCCGGCATCAATCGCACGGGGCGCAGATTGACGTACTGGTCGAACTCGCGGCGGAACAGCAGCAGCGAGCCCCAGAGCGAGATATGGTCCGGCACCTGCGCCGGCATGCCGACCGCGCCGAAGAAGATCGCGTCATGGCCGCCGATCTTCTCCTTCCAGTCGTCCGGCAGCATCTTGCCGTGCTTGGCGTAGTAGTCGCAGGAGGAGAAATCGAACTCGTCGAGCTGGAGTTCGAAGCCGTACTTCTTCGAAGCTGCCTCGAGCACACGCAGGCCCTCGGGCATGACCTCCTTGCCGATGCCGTCGCCGGCGATGGCAGCGATACGGTAGACGCGGTTGGTGCGGCTCATATGTCTTCTCCGAAAAAGGCCGAGAATTCGGCGGCGACGAGATCGGGGATCTCCTCCGCCAGATAATGCCCGCCCGGCAGGGCCCGGCCTTGGACGTTTTCCGCGCGCTCGCGCCAGAGCCCGAGCACATCGAAGCATTTTCCGACCGCGCCGCGCTCGCCCCAGAGCGCCAGCAGCGGGCAAGCGACCTTCCTGCCGCCATCGGCATCGTCATGAGCAATGTCGATCGTCGCCGCGGCGCGATAGTCCTCGCAGCTGGCATGGATCATCGCCGGATCGCGGAAGCAGCGGAGATACTCATGGAGCGCCGCCGGCTCGAACAGCCGCATGTCCGACGCACGCCGGCTCGTCCAGTAGAACTCCGGATCGGCGCCGATCATGCGCTCCGGCATCGGGGCCGGCTGGATCAGGAAGAACCAGTGCCAATAGGCGCGGGCGAAGGCGTCGGTGGTGTCGCGATACATCTCGCGCGTCGGCGCGATGTCGAGGGTCGCCAGCTTCAGCACCCGCTCGCCATGGTCGAGCGCCAGCCGATGCGCAACACGGGCGCCGCGATCATGCGAGCCGACGCAGAAGCGCTCGTGCCCGAGCGCGCTCATGACCTCGGCCATGTCCTGTGCCATGGCGCGCTTCGCATAGGGCGCATGATCGGCAGCGCTCGGCGGCTTCCCGGAATCGCCGTAGCCGCGCAGGTCCGGGCAGACCAGGGTGAAGCGCTGAGCCAACAGCGGAGCGATCCGCCGCCACATGATGTGGGTCTGCGGATAACCGTGGAGCAGGAGCAGCGGCGGCCCCTCCCCGCCGGTGCGAACGCGAATGCGCGCAGCAGTGGTCGCGACGTCGAGCATCCGGAAGCCGGGAAAGAGATCGTCCGCGACAGGGAGCTCGGTCAGCGACATCAGGCCTCTCGGATTGCAACAATCAGAGCCGATACCCGGATTTTCAAACGATTTCTTGCGCCGATTATTTCATAATCCTGATCAATAACGGTGGCGCGGCAAAAGCCGCGCAGCCGTCATTCCCGGGTGGAGCTACAGCGAACGACCATGTCTCCTACTGGATTGAACGAAAATGACCCGGTCAAGCGTCTCTTCGCCCCCCTTATCGGACTGCCCGCATGGAGCGTTCAGAAAGGGCAAGGCTCCATGCTGACCTTTGAGTTTGGGAACCCCTCACTCCAGATCCGAGAACCAGTCGAAGCCAGCGCAGACGCAAGTCCTGAAGCAAGGGCGTCATTGGCTCGGCGAAGGGTCATGCCACGCGGGGAGTGGCATCTCTGGATCTACTGCTGCAACTGGCGGTGCCTTGCGAATGGCGTGGAGATTGCCCATTCCGATTCTGCCGATGCTGACATCGCAGCGGCGGCCGCCGAACTGGACGGCCAGCGCCTTCTGGCGGTGAATGTCGAGCCGCTTCAGGGCAGGTCGACTTTCACATTCGATCTCGGTGGGCAGCTGGAAACTTCGCCCTATGACGATGGCGAAGACGAGCAATGGCTCGTCTATCGCGAGTCCGGTGATGTTTTCGCCTACCGGGCCGATGGTCACTACAGCTGGGGACCGTCGGACAAACGACCAGAAGACGAAGTCTGGCTGCCGCTGACGGTAGCCCCAGTCTGAGCCTCAGCCGCGCAACACCGCGCCGTAGCGCTTGGCCATCTCGGCGATGATCTTGGCCGCGACGGCCTCGATCTCGGTGTCGGTCAGCGTCTTCTGGGTCGGCTGCAACGTCACCGCCAGCGCCACCGACTTCTTGCCGGCTTCGACGCCCGCGCCCTCGTAGAGATCGAAGACCCCGACGTCCGAAACCAGCGCCCGGTCAGCATTCTGGGCGCTCCTGGCCATCTCGCCGGCCGCCACTGCCTTGTCGACGATGAAGGCGAAGTCGCGCGTCACCGGCTGGAAGTCGGAGAGCGCCAGCTTCGGCTTGACCTTGGTCGGCTTGTACTTCGGCAACGGCAGTGCATCGAGATGGATCTCGAAGGCGACCAGCGGGCCCTTGACATCGAGCGCTTTCAGTACGCGCGGATGGACCTCGCCGAAGGCGCCGATCACACCTTTCGGGCCAAATTGCAGGGTGGCCGAGCGCCCGGGATGGGCCCAGGCCGGACCACCGGCGATGATCTGCAGGCCCCCGACCGGCACGCCGAGGCCGGAGAGCAGGCCGAATACGTCAGCCTTGGCATCGAAGGCGTCGACCGACTTGGCGGCGCCGTCCCAATGGCGGCCGGCGCCTTCCAGCCTGGCCGTGCCGCGGCGCAAGCCGGCAGCAGCGATGAGCTGGCCGTCCGGCTCGTCGCTCTGGAAGATCTGGCCGACCTCGAACAAAGCGACATCGCCGAAGCCGCGATCGGCATTGGCCTGCGCCGACCGGATCAGCCCCGGCAGCAGCGAAGGGCGCATGTCGGAAAGGTCGGCCGCGATCGGATTGGCGAGCACGAGCTTGCGCGAGCCGCCGCCGAAGAGCTTGGCCGCATCATGCGAGATGAAGGACCAGGTCACCGCCTCGACCAGACCGCGGCTGGCGAGCAGCCGCTTGGCCAGGCGCGTGCGCTTCTGCAGCACGGTCAGCACCGGCTTGATCACCTCGCCCTTGATGCGCGGCAGCGGCGCCGGATCGACACGGTCGATGCCGGCGATGCGCAGGATCTCCTCGACGAGATCGGCCTTGCCCTCGACATCGGCTCGCCAGGACGGCGGCGCGACCTTGACGCGCTCGCCGGCGCCGGAAACGTGGAAGCCGAGCGAGGTCAGCGCCAGCTTCATCTCGACCTGGGGCAGGTCGAGCCCGGTCAGGCGCTTGACCTCGGACCAAGGGAAATCGATGGGGCGCGGGCTGTCGGGCAAATCGCCGGCGAAGACGACATCGGACGGCTCGCCGCCGCAGAGCGTCATGATCAGCTGCGTCGCCATGTCGAGACCGGGCCGGGTGAAGTCTGGGTCGATGCCGCGCTCGTTGCGATAGCGCGCGTCCGAGTTGATGCCGAGGGCGCGGCCGGTGCGGGCGATGTTGAGCGTGTTCCAGAGCGCGCTCTCGACGAGCACATCCGTGGTGCTCTCGTCGCAACCGGAATGCTCGCCGCCCATCACGCCCGCGATCGACTCGACGCCGTTGTCGTCGCAGATCACGACCATGTCGGAGGTCAGCGCATAGGTCCGGCCGTCGAGCGCCAGCACCTCCTCGCCATCCTTGGCGCGGCGGACGACGAGGTCGCCCTTGACCTTGGCAGCGTCGAAGACGTGCAGCGGCCGGTTGCGGTCGAAGGTCATGAAATTGGTGATGTCGACCAGCGCATTGATCGGACGCAGGCCAATGGCGCGCAAACGCGCCTGCAGCCATTCCGGCGACGGGCCGTTCTTGACGCCGCGCACCAGACGCAGCGCGAAGACCTGGCAGAGATTGCGGTCCTCTTCGGCGAAATCGAGCTTGAGGTCGACCGGGCACGGGAAGGCACCGCGCACCGGCTGGACCGGCGGCGTCTTGACCGTGCCGAGACCAGCCGCGGCGAGGTCGCGGGCGATGCCGGAAACGCCGAGCGCATCGGCCCGGTTCGGTGTCACCGCGATCTCGATCACGGCATCGTCGAGGCCGGCATAGGTCGCATAGGGCTGGCCGACCGGCGCATCCTCGGGCAGGTCGATGATGCCGTCATGATCGTCGGAGAGCTGCAGCTCGGCCTCGGACACCAGCATGCCGTTCGACTCGACGCCGCGGATCACGCCCTTGCCAAGCGTGATGTCCTTTCCGGGAATATAGGTGCCGGGCGGCGAGAACACGCCCTTCATGCCGGTGCGGGCATTGGGCGCGCCGCAGACGACCTGGACCGGCTCGCCCGAGCCTGTGTCGACCATGCAAACGCGCAGGCGATCGGCGTTCGGGTGCTGCTTCGCCTCGATGACATAGGCGATGGTGAAGGCGGAGAGCGCCTTGGCCTTGTCCTCGACGCCTTCGACCTCGAGACCGATGCGGGTCAGCGCCTCGGTGATGGTGTCGAGCGAATCCGTGGTGTCGAGATGCTCTTTGAGCCAGGAGAGGGTGAACTTCATGATTGTCCGTCGCTACGCATGTTGGCTGTGGAGAGCGCCGGCGCCGCGTTCAGCTCGTCCTCGCCGTCCGTCTTGATCTTCATATCGTTACCGCGCCAGCTCACCTCGCGGGCGACGAAGGCATAGGCCCAGATGCCGGGAAAGACGAGGTCGCGGGTCAGGTAGGCCAGTGGCGTGCGCCAGTTCACGAACCAGCCGACGCCCTTCGCCAGCACGATCTCGCCGGCATACCAGAGCGCGAGCACGGCAAGCACGCCCTGCCAGATCGCCAGCCCGAAAGCCGGCGCGGCGTAGGCGGCAAGCAGCGCCGGCACCAGCGGCCCGACCAGGATCTCCGGCGCGAAGAAGGGCAGGAAGGTGACGCGGCGCAGGCGCGCCCAGCGGAACTGGCGCTGGACGACGTCGCGCAGGCCGCGCGGCCCGAGCGGCTGCTCGAAGGGCTGGCCGACGAGATGGACATGCTTGCCGGCCTTGCGCACCAGCTTGGTCGCCGCGGCATCCTCCGCGATCTCGGCGGCGAGTGCGACGATGCCGCCATTGGCGTCGAGGAAGGGCTTGTTCCAGAGCATCGACTTGCCCTGGGCGAAGCCGAAACCGAGCGCCTCGCCGGCATATTGCCAGCGCGCCTGGAAGGTATTGAGGAAGGCGCACTCGACCTCGGCGCCGAAGCAGCCCGGCCGCGAGCCGGCGGGCGTCGAGCAGACGAGGCCGGTGTCCTCGCGCCAGGAGGCCATCAGCCGCTGGATATAGTCCCGGGGCATCAGCACGTTGGAATCGGCGAGGACGACCCAGTCGTGGCGCGCCGCCTCCCAGCCCTTGACGCAGTTGTTGAGCTTCGGATTGGCGCTGACGGCGACGTCGCCGACGATCAGGCGCACGCGGTCCGGGCCGTAGGTTCCGATCAACTCCTCGATCAGCGGCACGATCGGATCATGGCCGTCGGCGACGCAGAAGATCGTCTCGTATTGGGGATAATCGAGCTCCAGGCCGGAGGTCAGCGTCTCCCGGCTGAAGGTCTCGATGCCGCGCACCGGGCGCACGACCGTCACCGGCGGAGCGAGCTTCTGGAGACGCGACGGCACCTGCCGGCGGCGCAGGCGCACGAAGGCGATGGCCAGGCAAAGCAGATTGGCGGCAACCATCGTTGCCGCGATCAGGCCAGCCCATTGCGCCGCGTTCATGCGTCTCCCCTCATCGTGCGGTTACGAGGACAGCCCACCGGTCAGCGTCGGCAGGTCGAGCGGGCGGAAGCCGTAATGCGAGAGCCAGCGGATATCGGCCTCGAAGAACGGCCGCAGGTCCGCCATGCCGTATTTCAGCATGGCGATGCGGTCGATGCCCATGCCCCAGGCGAAGCCTTGGTAGACGTCGGGATCGAGCCCGCAATTCTTCAGCACGTTCGGATGGACCATGCCGCAGCCGAGGATCTCGAGCCAATCCTCGCCCTCGCCGAAGCGGATCTCGCCGTCCTTGCGCGAGCACTGGATGTCGACCTCGGCCGAAGGCTCGGTGAACGGGAAGAAGGAGGGCCGGAAGCGCATCTTGACGCCCTCGACCTCGAAGAACGCCTTGCAGAACTCCTCCAGCACCCATTTCATATGGCCGAAATGGGTCTTCTTGTCGATGACGAGGCCCTCGACCTGATGGAACATCGGCGTGTGGGTCTGGTCGGAATCCATGCGGTAGGTCCGGCCCGGGCAGATCACCCGGATCGGCGGTTCCTGCGACAGCATGGTGCGCACCTGGACCGGCGAGGTGTGGGTGCGCAAAAGCTTGCGCTCGCCATTGGCATCCGGCGCGAAGAAGAAGGTGTCGTGCATCTCCCGGGCCGGATGGCCGACCGGGAAGTTCAACTTGGTGAAGTTGAGGTCGTCGGTCTCGACATCCGGACCTTCGGCGACGGAGAAGCCCATGTCGCCGAAGATTGCGGTGATCTCGTCGATCACCTGGCTGATCGGGTGGATGCGCCCGCGCGCCTCCGGCCCCTCGCGCACCGGCAGCGAGATGTCGAGCCGCTCGGCGGCGAGCCTGGCTTCCAGCGCAGCTTCGCCGAGTGCGTCCTTGCGGGCGGTGATCGCCTGCTGGACGATGTCGCGCAGGCCGTTGATGCGCGGCCCCTGCTCCTTGCGCTCGTCCGGCGTCATCGTGCCGAGCGTCTTCAGCAGGCCCGAAACCGAGCCGGTCTTGCCAAGCGCCGCGATGCGCAGCTGCTCGAGCGCGGTTTCGTCGCTCGCCGCCTCGATCTCACCGACAAGTGAATCGCGAAGGGTGTCGATGTCGTTCATGCCTGCTCTGGTCCGTTTGCGAGGCATCTTCTATGGTGTCGGCGCCGGTCAGGCTAGGGGCAATCGTGCTGGCAAAGCATCGCGCAAGCGAGGAAATGCCGGCCGGATTCCGGGATCGCGTGCAAAGATGACAATCTTGTCTCAAGCCCTGCGACCAGCGGCCCTATCCGCAGCTTTTGCAGCGCTCTTCGCCTTCGCGGCGCCCGCGCTCGCCCAGCAGAGTGGCCAGCGTGTCACCGTCACCGGCGAGATCAGCGACAGCTGGTGCACCATTAGCGGGCTGATGTTCGCCAAAGGCACGGCGCATCATCAATGCGCGATCTGGTGCGCCCTCGGCGGCATTCCGGTCGCGATCCGCGACGCCGGCGGCAATCTCTACCTGATCCTGAAGATCGGCGACGACGAGGACAGCGCCGGCAATCCGCGCGTGGCGAAGCTGGCGACGCATGAGGTCACGGTCGATGGCGAGCTGCTCGAGCGCGACGGCGTCAAGTACCTGCTCGTCGACCGCATCGCCGACGACAAGGGCGTCATCACGATGACGCATGAGGAACACGGCATCCAGCCGTTCGGGAATTAAGGCGATGCGGGTCATCGCAGCAGCACTTGGCGTCGCGGCCCTGCTGATCGCGGGAACCGCCCTCGCCGCCGAACCCTGGAACATCCCGCACGAGAAGCAGGCGGTCCTGAAGGGGCGCGTCGTCGATGCGCTCTGCCAGCTCAAGGGCCGCTGCGCCCCGGATTGCGGCGGCGGCAAGCGGCAGCTCGGGCTCGCGCTCGCCGACGGAACCTTCAGGCTGGTCGCCAAGTCGAACATCGACTTCGCCGGCGCAACCAGCGACCTCGCCGGTTATTGCGGGCGCGAGATCGAGGCCGACGGCCTGCTGATCGAGAACCCGGCGGTGACCCTGTTCTTCGTGCAGCGCCTGCGCGAGCGGCCGGATCAGGACTGGATCGTCGCCGATCGCTTCAAGGCCGATTGGGAGGCCAGGAACGGCAAGGCCGAGGAATGGTGGCGCGGCGATCCGCAGGCCAACCGGATCATCGCCGAAGATGGGCCGTTCGGCATCAAGGGTCTCGTTCCCAAGCCGAAGCCATGACGGGACGGATCAGCCGCCGTCTCCTGCTCGCCGGTCTTGCTGCCGGCGCGGTGGTTGCCGCTCGCGCACAGGATCATGGCGACCACAGCCCCTCACCGACCGCAAGGCCAGCGCGAGACCCGCTGGCGGCGCAATTCGGCGGCCCGTTCAGCCTGACCGACCACAGCGGGAAGCGCGTCAGCGAGGCCGATTTCCGCGGCCGCTTCATGTTGATCTATTTCGGCTTCACCCGCTGCGCTGACACCTGCCCGATCGATCTGCCGATCATCGCGCAGGCGCTCGACGCGCTCGGGCCGCAGGCCGCGAAGGTGGCGCCGCTGTTCATCAGCGTCGATCCTGTCAACGACACGCCGACCGTGATGGCGACCTATGTCGCCAACTTCCATCCCCGGCTGATCGGGCTATCCGGCACCGAAGCCGAGATCGCAGCAGCAGCCAAGGCCTACAAGGTGCATCGCCGCAAGCTGACGCAGGCGCATCACGGCCATGGCGAATACACCATCGACCATGGCTCGCTGACCTATCTGATGGGACCGGACGGCCGCTTCCTGACTTTGCTGCCGCATAACTCCGGCGCCGAACGCATGGCGGGCGTATTGCGGAAATACATCTCGTGACGTGTTAGGCGTGGCGCACAACCCGCCGCCCGCAGAGAAGCCCGCCTATGCCCGACAGCAGCGCCCAGAAGAACTCGCCGTCCTATCGCCTCGCCGCGCTCGACCAGGACTTTCTCCTCGGCGACTCGATGCGTGGCGCGCGCTTCATGCTCGAATACCAGAAGGCCGAGGACAGCCTGCGGGCCCGCGGCATCCTCTCGACCATCGTCGTCTTCGGCTCGGCCCGAGTGCGCGAGGGCAACCCCTGGTACGAAGCCGCGCGTGCGTTCGGCAAGATCGCCTCGGAACGCGGCGGCGCCCTCGACGGCAAGGAGAGCGGCCGGCACCATGTCATCGCCACCGGCGGCGGGCCCGGCATCATGGAGGCCGCCAATCGGGGGGCCACCGAGGCCGGCGCCGTCTCGATAGGCTTCAACATCACCCTGCCGCATGAGCAGGAGCCGAACGCGTATTCGACGCCGGACCTGACCTTCCGCTTCCATTATTTCGCGATGCGCAAGATGCATCTCGCCATGCGGGCAGCGGCGCTGGTGGTCTTCCCCGGCGGCTTCGGCACGCTCGACGAATTGTTCGAGATCATGACGCTGGTGCAGACCGGCAAGATGCCGCCGGTGCCGATCGTGCTCTATGACAGCGCCTACTGGCAGGGGCTGATCAACCTCGACCGGATGGCCGAGGCAGGCTTCATCCGGCCGGAAGACCTGAAGCTGTTCTGCTATGCCGATACGCCCGACGAGGCCTATCAGCGTATCCTCGACGGCGCCGGCGAGAGCTGGACGCCGAAGGCGGTGGAGAAGGTGCAGACGTAAGCGGCGTCCGGCACCTCTCGTCATGGTCGGGCTTGTCCCGACCATCCACGACTTCACTGGTCGAGGACGATGTTCAAGACGTGGATGCTCGCCACAAGGGCGAGCATGACGGCGAGCCCAAACAAAAAAGGCCGGCGTTTCCGCCGGCCTTTCTCAATTCCGTAGCGAAGAGGTCGCTCAGGCGGCCTTGGCTTCCGCGCCGAGCGCGCCCTTGACCGTCTCGACCACCGCGGCAAAGGCAGCTGCGTCGTCGATGGCGAGGGCCGACAGGGTCTTGCGGTCGAGCTCGAGGCCCGCCTTGATCAGGCCGCCCATGAACACCGAATAGGTCAGGCCGTGCTCGCGCACCGCAGCGTTCAGGCGCTGGATCCAGAGCGCGCGGAACGTGCGCTTCCGGTTCTTGCGGTCACGATAGGCATATTGCATCGACCGATCGACGGCCGCCTTGGCGGCGCGGATCGTGTTCTTGCGGCGGCCATAGAAACCCTTGGCAGCCTGGAAAGTCTTCTTGTGCTTGGCGTGGGACGTAACGCCCCGTTTCACACGAGCCATGTTTGATCTCCGGAAAG
Organism: Alloboseaceae bacterium BT-24-1; assembly: GCA_025846845.1. Classification (GTDB taxonomy): domain Bacteria; phylum Pseudomonadota; class Alphaproteobacteria; order Rhizobiales; family Beijerinckiaceae; genus Allobosea. Next base: position 150,716 of record JAOYTL010000014.1, on the reverse strand, counting down.
GTTGTCAGGCGTTAGCCGTTGGGGAGGAAATACTTCTTCACGTTGGCAGCATCGCCCTCGAAAAGAACGTTCGTCCCACGGTGATTGCGGAGCTGCTTGTTGGTCCGCTTGATCATGCCGTGACGCTTGCCGGCCTGGGCGTAAAGCACCTTGCCGGTTCCGGTGAGCTTGAACCGCTTCTTGGCGGCCGATTTGGTCTTCATCTTGGGCATTTCAGCTCCTCATAGGTCGCGAGCGCGCGAATTGCGCCGCTTGAGTTTTGCTTTGGGAAGCAAAGAACGACCGCCACGGCAGCCCTTATCAGCCGGGCGATCGAAGGCGCGCGTATCGCAGAAAAGCCGCGCCCTTGCAAGCGCGACTTCTCATTCCTCAGGCGAGCGCCGGCGCGCGAGCCTGCCGCGGCTCGGCGATGAGGCAGAACCCGGCCGCGACCACCGCCAGTGCCGAGAACCCGCCGGCAACCGAAACATAGAACCCGCTATGCGCGCCATAGAGGTCGATCAGCCAGCCCGAGGCGGCCGAGCCTGCCGCCATGCCGATGCCCATGCCGGTCATCACCCAGGTGATGCCCTCGGTCAGCTTCGAAGCCGGCACGTGCCGCTCGACCAGCGCCATCGCGACGATGACGGTCGGCGAGATCGAGGCGCCGGCGATGAAGAGCACGATGCCGAGCATCCAGAGCGACGATACGATCAGCAGCGGCAGCGTCGTCGCCGCGGCGAGCCCGATCGCGAGCAGCAATTGCGTCGCCAGCGGCAGGCGCAGGCGGAGCGCGCCGAAGATCAGGCCGGTGATGAAGGAGCCGGCGGCATAGGCCGCGAGCGCCAGGCTCGCCGCAGCCTTGTTGCCCTGCGCTTCGGCGAAGGCGACCGCGGTGACCTCGGCCGTGCCGAAGACAACGCCAAGCGCGACCATCAGCAGCGCGATGATCTGCACCGGCACCAGCCGGATGGCGGAGCCGCCGGCACTGGCGTCGTGGGCATGCACCGGCGGTTCGGTGGCGCGCTGCGCCACGAACAGGGCCATGCCGACGGCGAGCAGGATCGTCGCCGCGAGCGGCCCGGCCTCCGGGAACCAGACGACGCTGAGACCGATCGCGATCACCGGACCGAGCATGAAGATGACCTCGTCGACGACCGACTCGAAGGCGAAGGCGGTACGCAGATGCGGCGTGTCGCGATAGATCTCGGTCCAGCGGGCACGCACCATCGCCATCATGCTGGGCGTCAGTCCGGCGAGGCCGGCGAACAGGAAGAGCACCCAGGTCGGCGCCTCGAGGCGCGTGGCCAGCATCAGGCCGGCCAGCGCGACGACGGTCGCGAGTGTAGCAGGGATCAGCACCTTGCTCTGGCCGTGGCGGTCGACCAGGCGCGAGATCTGCGGCGCGATCAGCGCATTGGCGAGCGCGAAGGTCGCGGCGACGCCACCGGCGAGCCAGTATTGGCCGCGCGCCTGGGAGAGCATGGTGACGATGCCGATCGTCACCATCGAAAATGGCATGAGGGCGATGAAGCCGGCGGCCGAGAAGCCGACCGCGCCGGGAGCCCGGAAAATCTCGCGATAAGGGTTAGGCATGGACGTCTCCGTCGCATCGAAGCGTAATTGACATACGTTGCGTATGTGACATGAATAACCACATACGTACCGTATGTCAATTCACATACGCCTCGTATGCGAAAGGAACATGAATGACGCGCAAGCCGCGCACACAGATGATCGCCGAGACCCGGGCCAAGCTGATCGCCGCAGCGCGCGCCGCCTTCGGCACGGTCGGCTATGCGCAGACCTCGATGGACGATCTCACCGCCTCGGCCGGGCTGACACGGGGCGCACTCTACCATCATTTCGGCGACAAGAAGGGCCTGCTGGCGGCGGTGATCGTCGAGATCGACGGCGAGATGAACGCGCATATGCGGGCCGCCACGGCCAAGGCTGACGATCCCTGGACCGGCTTCCGCAACGAATGCACCGCCTATATCGAGCTGGCGCTCGACCCCGAAATCCAGCGCATCATGCTGCGCGAGGGCCCGGCCGTCCTCGGCGATCCCTGGGACTGGCCGACGCTCAGCGAGTGCATCCGCTCGATGACCGCTAGTCTCACCGCGCTGGTGGAGGCTGGCGTCGTTGCTCCGGTCGATGCCGAAGCGGCGGCGCGGCTGATCGCCGGCGCGACGCAGTATGCGGCGCAATGGATCGCGCATGCTCCCGATCCGCAGGCGACCTCGCGCAAGGCGATCGAGGCTTTCAATCTGATGCTCGACGGACTGCTCGTGCGCAACTGAGCCGATGGCAGAGTCAAGCGGCGCCCGTCACCGTATGAAACAAATGTTTCTTATTTACGGTACCGATATTTTCGTTTCATGCGAACCAACTCCTTGCTAGCATCCCCGCATGGACAAGCCCGGCCTGACGGCGAGCCTCACCGAGAGCTTCGAGCAGCTGCCGCAGCAATTGCAGGCCGCGGCGCGCTGGGTGCTCGACCATCCGGCCGATGTCGCCCTGCTGACGACGCGCGAGCAGGCCAAGCGGGCAGGCCTGTCGCCGGCCACCCTGACCCGACTGGCTCAGCGCTTCGGCCTCAAGGGCTATGACGAATTGCGTGCCGTCCACGCGGCAGCGCTGCGGCGGCGGCCGGAAGGCTTTGCCGGTCGTGCCGGCGAATTGATGCAGCGCCATGGCGAGGAGGGCCCGGGCGCGATCGCGCAGGACATGTTCGCGGCGCTGGCCGAGCACCTCAAGGCGCTGCGCGAGCCGCAGGCGCTCGCCCGCTTCGAACAGGCCGCCGACCTCTTGAGCGAAGCACAGACCGTGTTCTGTTTCGGCCTGCGCTCGGCCTTCCCAGCCGCCTTCATGCTCGACTATATCCGCGACCTGATCGGAGCGGGCTCGGTGCTGGCCGATGGCGCCGGAGGGCGCGGCATCGACGCGCTGCGCCGGATCGGACCGGGCGATGCGCTCTTTGCCGTCTCGGTCGCGCCCTATACGCGCCTGACCGTGCAAGCAGCGGAGATCGCGAGAGAGCACGGCGCGACGGTCGTGGCGCTGACGGACAGCGCGCTCTCGCCCCTCGCCGCCCTCGCCGATGTCGTCTTGCTGGTCAGGACCGAAACCCCGTCCTTCTTTCACACGATGACGCCGGCCTTCGCCGCGGTCGAATGCCTGGCGGCGCTGATGACGGCGCGCAAGGGCGAGGCCGCGCTTGCCGCGATCGCCCGCCACGAGGCCGCGCTCGATGCAGCCGGCACCTTCCTCACTCCCCGATCCATCAGGCGAGGCCATCGATGAGCCACATCCTGCACCGCATGCTGAGCAAGACCTACCCGACTGCGACCGGCGGCGAAGGCATGCTGCTGCGCGACCAGAACGGTCGCGAGCATATCGATGCCTCCGGCGGCGCCGCCGTCTCCTGCCTCGGCCATGCCCATCCCGACGTGCTGGCGGCGATGCATGCGCAGATCGACAAGCTCGCCTATGCCCATACCAGCTTCTTCACCACCGACGCGGCCGAGGAACTCGCCGATCATCTGATCGCGCGGGCGCCGGCCGGCATGGGCTCGGTCTATTTCTGCAGCTCGGGCTCGGAGGCGATCGAGGCCTGCCTGAAGCTGGCCCGGCATTACTTCGTCGAGAAGGGCGAGCAGCGCCGCGTCAACTTTATCTCGCGCCGGCAGAGCTATCACGGCATCACGCTGGGCGCGCTCTCGGTCGGCGGGCGGATGAAGGATCGCGCGCCCTTTGAGCAGATGCTGATGCAGGGCCATCACATCTCGCCCTGCTACGAATACCGCGACCGCCGTGCCGACGAGACCAGCGAGGAATACGGGCTTCGCGTCGCCGACGAACTCGAGGCGAAGATCCTGGAGCTCGGCCCTGAGACAGTCTGCGCCTTCGTCGCCGAGACCGTGGTCGGCGCGACGCTCGGCGCAGCGCCCGCCGTGCCCGGCTATTTCAAGCGCATCCACGAGATCTGCGACCGCCATGGCGTGCTGCTGATCCTCGACGAGGTGATGAGCGGCATGGGCCGCACCGGCACGCTGCATGCCTGCGAGCAGGAAGGCATCGCGCCCGATCTGATGGCGATCGCCAAGGGACTCGGCGGCGGCTATGCGCCGATCGGCGCGATGCTGGCTTCGAAGCGGGTCGTCGAGGCGGTGAGACAAGGTTCGGGCATCTTCCCGCACAGCCAGACCTATGTCGGCCACCCCCTCGCCTGCGCCACCGCGCTTGCGGTGCAGAAGGTGATCGAGCGCGACGACCTTCTCGCCAACGTCCGCACGCAGGGCGCGCGGCTGGAACAGCGCCTGCGCGAGCGCTTCGGCAATCACCATCATGTCGGCGACATTCGCGGGCGCGGCCATTTCTGGGGTGTCGAGATCGTCGCCGACCGCTCGAGCAAGGCGCCTTTCGATCCGGCGCTGAAGCTCAACGCCAGGATCAAGCAGGCGGCGCAGGAGCGCGGGCTGCTGATCTACCCGATGGGCGGCGCTGCCGACGGCACCGCCGGCGATCATATCCTGCTCGCCCCGCCCTTCATCATCGACGCCGCGACCGTCGATACGATCGTCGACCGTCTCGGCGACGCCATCGACGCGAGCCTGGCCTCGGCCCGACCGGCCTGAGGCTCTACCTGATCCGGGCCGCCAAGAGCCCGTAGCGACCACCACAGGGGAACTGCCATGAAACGACCGAACACCAAACTGCTGAAACACCTGCTCTTCACTGGGCTCGCCACGCTCGGCTTTGCCGGCATCGCTACCGCCCAGACTGGCACGCTCGATCGCGTCAAGGCGCGTGGCGAACTGATCTGCGGCAACCATATCGCCCTGCCCGGCTTCGGCATCCAGGGATCGGACGGGCGCTGGGACGGGCTCGACATCGATCTCTGCCGCGCCGTCGCGGCTGCGATCTTCAACGACCCGAACAAGGTCAGGTTCATCCCGACGACGCCGCAGATGCGCTTCGTCGTGGTGCAGTCGGGCGAGGTCGACATGCTCGCCCGCAACGCGACCTATACGATGTCGCGCGACACCACGGCGGGCATGTCCTGGCCGATCATCAATTATTTCGACGGCCAGGGCTTCATGGTGCGCAAGTCGCTTGGGGTGAGCGAAGCCAAGGGGCTGGACGGTGCCTCGATCTGCGTGACGCAAGGCACCACGACCGAACTCAACCTCGCCGACTTCTTCCGCGCCAACAAACTGAAATACGAGATCATCGGCTTCGCCACCAATGAGGAGGGCGTCAAGGCGCTGGAGGCCGGGCGCTGCGACGCCTTCACGACCGATACCTCCGGCCTTGCCGCCGAGCGCCTGAAATTCTCCAAGCCCGACGATTTCGTCATCCTGCCGACGCTGATTTCGCGCGAGCCGCTCGGCCCGGCGGTGAAGCGCGGCGACGAGAGCTGGGTCGCGCTGGTGAAATGGGTGCATTACGCCATGCTCAATGCCGAGGAACTCGGCGTGAGCAAGGCCAATGTCGAGGAGCAGCTCAAGTCGGGGAATCCCGAGATCAAGCGCCTGCTGGGCACCGAGGGCAAGTTCGGCGAGGGCCTCGGCCTCACCAATGACTGGGCCCATCGCGTGATCAAGCATGTCGGCAATTACGGCGAGAGCTTCGAGCGCAATGTCGGCGGGGGCTCCAAGCTGCAATTGAAGCGCGGGCTGAACGACCTCGCCTCGAAGGGCGGGCTGCAATACCCGCACCCGATCCGGTAATGCGGATCGCGCTGATCCATGCGCTGCGCCATTCGCCGCCTCCGATCGAGGCGGCGTTCGCGCGGCTGTGGCCTGAGGCCACGCTGATGAACCTCCTCGACGACAGCCTTTCGGCCGATCTCTCCCGCGATGGGCGGATCACCGAGACGATGACCCGGCGCTTCCTGAGCCTCGCAAGCTATGCCCGCGCAACCGGTGCCGACGGCATCCTTTTCACCTGCTCGGCCTTCGGGTCCTGCATCGAGGCGGTGCAGCGCGCGCTCTCGCCACTCCCGGTACTCAAGCCGAACGAGGCGATGATCGAGGAAGCCGAAGCGGTCGGCGGCCGGATCGGCCTCCTCGCCAGCTTCGGGCCGACATTGCAGTCGATGCCGCCAGAGTTTCCGGGATCGCTGACGGTAGTGCCTAAGCTCACTGAGGGCGCGCTCGCCGCGCTCGATCGTGGCGACGGAGCCGAGCATGACCGGCTGGCGGCGCTGGCCGCAGCCGACCTGGCTGATTGCGACGCGATCGCGCTGGCGCAGTTCAGCCTGGCGCGAGCGGCATCGGCGGTCGCGGCCGCGACAGGCAAGCCGGTGCTCACCACCCCGGACAGCGCAGTGCGGAAGCTGAAGCGACTACTCAACCGCTAGGCCCTGCCTGATACCGCCCCATCATGCTAGTGTGGCAGGGCAGGCCCGGCGGATGGTTCAACGGCCCATCCGGAACCCGTGCGGCGACAAGCCGGCGCCGCATGCTGCTTCCGACGGAGAGGCCGGGCCTTTTCGGGGAGAGGCGCGATGACCACCTACATCATGCTGCTCAACTGGACCGACCAAGGCGCACGCAAGCTGAAGGATTCGCCCGCCCGTCTCGACAGCGCCAAACAGGCGCTGAAGGATATGGGCGGCGACTTCAAAGCCTTCTTCATGACGATGGGCAAATACGACATGGCCGTCATCTGCGAGGCGCCAGACGATGCCGTGCAGGCGCGCTTCTGCCTGCAGCTGGCCATGCTCGGCAATGTCCGCACGGAAACGCTCAAGGCTTTCCCCGAGGCGGCCTATCGGGAGATCATCCGCTCCATCAGCTAGGGCCACACCAGACCCTGGATTTGCCTGACGGGTTGACACTCAGACGGCGACGGCGGGCCAGTTCCCGGTAGAGCGCTTCGGGGGCGACGTTGATCTGCGCAGCCAGCCCGGCCCATGCTCCCTTCGCGGGAAGCGGCTCGCCGCTGGCCAGCAACCAGGCATCGAGCCTTTGCGCAACCGTTTTGAGGGCCAGTATCTCGGCCTGAGCCCGCATGTGCTGAACCTCGCGGGCGAGATGTGCGGCCAGCTCCCGCATGAATGACGGCTCGTCTGCCTCCGCGGCCTTCAGCTTGCGCGTGGCCACTCCGATCAATCGGGAGGGCTCGCAAGCCATGGCATCGCAATGATACTGCGCGCTGAAATAGGACGCCTCGGCGAGGAGACTTCCTGCCGCGGCCCGCTGCAGAAGCAATCGCCGCCCGGTTTCGCCATGCCGGACGAGGCCGACCATCCCCTCGACAACGACGAACATCTTGAGAACCGGATCGCCGGACCGAAACAGGCTTTCGCCAGGCTCGAGGCGATGCTCGCTGTCCCGCATCTCCAGCAGCAATGCGATCAATCGGTGCGACATGATCATGATCATGTCGCGGGGCTGCGCCAAGTGGCAAGTCTCCCTGCGAAGATCAGAGGAGACCAATCGTCATGCGCTGCTGCATCATCGCCCTCGTCATCGCGGCTCACGCATCGGGAACGGCGCTCGCACAGCATGCCCGACACGAGTCCGGCACGGCGCCCTCCCCCTATGCCAGCCTGACCGAGCGAACGGTGAAAGCCCTTTCAGCCGAGCAGATCGCGGATTTGCGAGCCGGACGGGGAATGTCCCTCGCTTTGCCGGCAGAATTGAACGGCTACCCGGGGCCGAGCCACGCACTGGAGCTGGCGCGCCAGATCAACCTGACCCAGGTGCAGAGGCAGCGAACCGAAGAGATCTTCGCTGCGATGAAGGCCCAGGCCACCAGGCTGGGAGAAGAGCTGATTGCGGCCGAGACCGAGCTCGACCGCCTGTTCCGGGAAGAGCGCGCAACCTCGCTTTCGATCGCCGCGGCCACCGAGAAAGCGGCCCGCATCCAGAGCCGGCTTCGCGCCACCCATCTGGATACCCATCTGGCCATGAAAGCTCTGCTCACCACCGATCAGGCGGAAGCCTATGCCCGAGCCCGCGGCTATCGCCGCCCCTAATTTTCGTTGGAGCGGGCTGCGTGCCGGTATCCGCTTCCAAACGCGTGAACCGAGATGCCGCCGACACAAAGAAGCCCGGCCGAAACGGCCGGGCTTCTTGAAAACGATGCGAATGCGAGCCTTATTGGGCGCGCGGTTCAGCGTCACTTCGGCGCGAGCACCATCACCATCTGGCGGCCTTCGAGCTGCCAGTCGCTCTCGACCTTGGCGATCTCGACGAGATCGGCCTTGACGCGCTCCAGCACCTTCACGCCGAGGTCCTGGTGCGCCATCTCGCGGCCGCGGAAGCGCAGGGTGACCTTCACCTTGTCGCCTTCGTCGAAGAAGCCGTGCATCGCCTTCATTTTCACGTCGTAGTCGTGCTTGTCGATGCCGGGGCGGAGCTTGATTTCCTTGATCTCGATGGTGCGCTGCTTCTTGCGCGCCTCGGCCGCCTTCTTCTGCTCGAGAAAGCGGAAGCGGCCATAGTCGAGAATCTTGCAGACGGGCGGCTCAGAATTGGGGGCGATTTCGACCAAGTCGAGACCGGCGTCCTCGGCAATCTTGAGCGCCTCGAAGAACGAGACCACGCCACGGTTGGCGCCGGTATCGTCGATGAGCTGGACGTCGCGGACGCCACGAATGTCGCGGTTGGCGCGGGGACCGTCCTTGACGGGGGTTGGTGCGGCACGGAAGGGACGACGAATGGCTGTATTCTCCTATGATTGGCGCATCGCGCCGTTGGTGAGACACATTGCACAACGCGAAGCGTTGTCAATGGATCAAGCGGGGTTCAGCGCCCCAGCAGGGCGCAATAGACGTCGAGTGTGTCATTGACCATCGAGGCCAGCGAGAAATGGCGCTCGACGTGCAGCCTCGCTCGGCGCGCCAGCGCGTCTCGGGCTGAGGGCCTGAGCGCCAGCGCTTCGCGCAACGCTTCGGCGAGTGCCGCCGCATCATCGGGCGGGACATGCCAGCCGCTGCGCTCCTGAGGCGAGACCTGGGGCGGCGCCAGCACCGTTTCCGGCACAGCGCCGAGATTGGAGACGACGACCGGGGTGCCCATGGCCTGCGCTTCGACGGCAACCCGGCCGAAAGCTTCGGGCTCGGTCGAGGGCACGGCGACAACGGCGGCGGCCAGAAAGGCCGCGGGCATGTCGCTGCAATGGCCGACGCGGCGGACGCGGCCTTCGAGCTTGGCTTTGGCGATGGCGTCGTCGAGTTCGCGCACATAACCGTCGCGCCCTTGCGCATCACCCGCGAGGATGAAGGCGGTGTCCTCGTCGCCGGCGTCGCGCAATTGCCGCGCCGCCTCGATCAGCACCTTCTGACCTTTCCAGCCGGTGAGCCGGCCGGGCAGCAGCACGATGCGCTGATGCGGCTCGACGCCCCAGGCGCTGCGCAGAGCGCTGATCCGCTCCGGGCTCACCGCCGACGGGGCGAAGGCCGAGAAATCGGTACCGCGATGGACGACGCGGATGCGATCACGGGCGAAGGGATGGCGGGCGCGGATCAGGTCGGCGGTGTAGCCGGAGTTGGCGATGACGACGTCGCTGCGCGCCATCACTGAATTATACAGGTTCTTCACCACCGAGCGAGCGTTGTAGGAGCCGTGATAGGTGGTGACGAAGGGCAGCTTCAGCGCCCGCGTCGCGGCAAGTGCGACCCAGGCCGGCGCCCGCGAGCGGGCGTGGACGAGATCGACGCGCTCGCGCTTGCAGAGCAAGGCGAAGGTCCGCACGTTCAGCAGCATCGAGACCGGGTTCTTGGCCGCGGCCGGGAACGGCAGCCAGATGCCACCCTTGGCCTGCAGCTCGGCGACAAGCCGTCCGCCCTCGGTCGCGACCAGCGCACGCGCGCCGACTTCGGTCAGCCCCGCGGCGATGTCGACGGCGGTGCGCTCGGCGCCCCCCGCTTCCAGATCCGGGATGATCTGCAGCACGGTGCGCCCGGCGAGCGGATGCGTCTCCGTCGAAGGCAGGGACAATTGTGCGCCGGAACGCAGGGAGGTGCTCACTACTCGAAAAGGCCTTCTGCTTGGCGACTCGCGGGTGCTATCGGGTTCAGATGATGACTAAATCGGGCGGTATTGCAGCTGGCATCTGCCTGCTTTCACCCGGTTCACCACAGGAGAGCATAGGGTGACGAGGCCTGAGCCGCAATTTTTGAGCATCGGCACCGGTACGGAACGCCGCGAGATCGCGGTGCTGGCGCGGGCCGGCAAGGGCCCGCCGGTGGTCTGGCTCGGCGGTTTGCGCTCGGACATGCGGGCGACCAAGGCCGAGGCGCTCGCGGCCTGGGCCGAGCGCTCTGGACGCGCCTTCATCCGCTTCGACTATGCCGGCCATGGCGAATCGAGCGGTGACTTCGCGCAGTGGACGATGTCGCATTGGCTCGAAGATGCGCAGGCGGTTCTGGCCGCCCATACCACGGGTCCCGCCATCCTGGTCGGTTCGTCCATGGGCGGCTGGGTCGCGCTGCTGGCGATGCTGGAGTTGCGCAAGACCGCGCCGCAATTGCAGCCGGCCGGCCTCGTACTGATCGCGCCGGCCATCGACTTCACCGAAGAGCTGATGTGGGCGCAGATGCCGGAAGCGATCCGCGAAACCATCGCGAAGGACGGCGTCTGGCAGCGACCGTCGGAATATTCGCCGGAACCGATGCCGATCACGCGGGCACTGATCGAGGACGGGCGGCGCCATCTTCTCTTCGGGCAGCCGCTCGAGACCGGTTGCCCCATCCATATCCTGCAGGGAATGAAGGATCCCGACGTGCCCTATGGCCAGGCGTTGAAGCTGGTCGAGCACCTGCCGCACGATCCGGTCGTGCTGACCCTGATCAAGGATGGTGACCACCGCCTGTCGACGCCGGACGACATCGCGCGCCTGATCGCCGCCGTCGAGGGCATCGCCCCCGCGGCGGCGTAAGCGCTTCGGGTCAGTGCAGGCTGACCATTCGGAGATCGTGCTCCCAGGCGTTGGCCGTCGCGGCCTCGCGGGAATCCGTCACCAGGATCGGCGCGCCATCGGCTGCGAGCAGCGCGAAGAGCTGCAGGCCGGGCTCGATGTCAGGCGCCTGCGGGAAGATGCGCGCCAGCTCGTCCGACATGATCGGCTTGAGATAGGCGACCTGGCCGTTGCCGAGGGCGGCAAATTCAGCCGTGGTCAGGGGGGTCTCTCTGGTCTCAGTCATCGCGCCCTCCTTCAGAGCAGTGCGAGGCGGTTTGATTGTGCATCCTTGATCATGAACGGAAGGCAAACCGCATGCCTCCCCGGACTGACGTCTACGAAGCGCCTTCTTGAAGGCCCCTAGTCGCGGCTCATGATATCGATACGCCGGACGAGCCGTTCCGGTTCCGGACGGGCCAGGTCGATGGCGAGCAGCCCGTTCGAGAGATCGGCGCCCAGGACCTGCATGCCGTCGGCAAGCAGGAAGGAGCGCTGGAACTGCCGCGCGGCGATGCCGCGATGCAGGAAATGCCGCGTCTTGTCGTCGACCTGACGGCCACGGATGGTCAGCTGGTTCTCTTCCAGCGTGATCTCGAGCTGTTCGCGCGAGAACCCGGCCACCGCGAGCGTGATCCTGAGCTTGTCGGGCTCGTCCTCGGTGCGCGGCATGCGTTCGATGTTATAGGGCGGATAGCCATCGCCGGCGCCTTTGGCGACCCGGTCGAGAGCCCGCTCGATATCGTCGAACCCGAGCAGGAAGGGATGCGACAGGCTAGGCGGACGCGTCATCACGAAGCCCTTTGAAAGGCGCCTCTGGAACAACCGGAGCCCGCTTGCGCAGCGCCCCGAACGCGAAAGGCGAACCCAACCGCGTGAACCGGATATGGCGAGCACCGCCCATTGTCGCAAGTCCTGCCGGCGAGCGCTCAATCCAGCGCGGCGATCGCCTCGATCTCGATCAGGAGGCGCGGATCGACCAGGGCGGTGACACCGACCATGGTGCTTGCCGGGTAAGGGCCGTCACCGAGGTATTTCATGCGCACCTTGCGCACTGCAATCGCCTTCTCGGTGCTGAGGTCGACGACATAGGTCACCAGCTTGAACACCTTCGTGAAGTCGGTACCGGCAGCCGTCAGCGCCGCAGCGAGGTTGGCGTAGACCTGCTCGGCCTGGGCGGCGATGTCGCCCTCCCCCACCACCTTGCCCATCGCGTCGTAGGCAACCTGGCCGGAGACATGCACCTGCTTGCCGGCCTCGACGATCGCGACATGCGAATAGCCGGTCGGCGGCGAGAGCGAGGCGGGATTGAGAAGATCGATCTTGCTGGGCATAGCGGGCTCCGAGGCTGACGGCTCTGCGCCGCGCGGCAAGCTAGGCCGGCGCGAGGCACACGCGCAATCTCGGAACAACCGGAATGGAAGAGAAGAGATGGTACAGCCACCCCGGCTTGAACGGGGGACCTCTAGATCCACAATCTAGCGCTCTAACCAACTGAGCTATGGCTGCACGGCTTGCGCCTGATGTCGCGGCGCCCGGAAGCGGTCCGGCGACGGCGCGGAACCTAGTGCCGCATTTCGCCGAATGCAACGGTGAAATGCAGGCCGGCGCGGGGAAAACCGCGCCGGCTTTGAAAATCACGAGCGCGGCAGGTCCTTGCGGGCGGTCGCGGCGAGATCACCAAGATGGGCAGCGAGCGATTCATAGCTGCGGCGGAAAGCCTTGGCCTGGAGCGCGACCGCGTCGGCGGCGCTCTGCGTGCGCGCCAGCGTCTCGATCTCGCTCAGCGTCGCCTTGAGCTCGGAGCAGGCATGATCGAGCACCTTGGCCTGGACGACCCCGAAGGTCCGCGTCAGCACCAGCGTCTGCTCGAACCAGTTGACTGCCGAGAAGGGCGCAACCGCAACCGGCTTCGGCGCTTCGATTGCCTTGGCAACGGCTGGCATGGCGACAGGAGCAGGCTTGGCCAGCGGAGCGACCTCGACGAGCTTGACCGGTGCGGGAGCAGGCTTTGCCGCAACCGCAGCGACCGGCTTTACCGGAGCGGGCTGCGCCTTGACCGGCTCAGCCATGGGCTTGGCCTGCACCGAAGCGAGCTTGGCGGGCGCCGCCTTCACAGCCACCGCCTTGATGGTCTCAGGCTTGGCAGGAGCGGCAGCCTTGGCGGCCGGCTTCGCAACCTTCTTCTTCTGCGGGGCGACACGTTTGGCCGGCGCCGCGACGATCTTGGCGGGCTGCGGCGCAGATTTGGCGACGGCAGCGGGCGCAGCCTTCGCTACAGATTGGAGAACGGCAGGCTTGGAAGCGACGGGCTTGGCCTCGACTTTGGGAGCGGACGTCACGGCAGCCGGAACGACGACCGGCTTCACGTCGGCCACGGGCTTGGCCTCCGGAGCTTTGACAATCGGCGCCACAGCGGCAGCCTTCACTGCCGGCTGCGGAGCGACCTGCACAGCGGCCGGCGGAGGCGCAGCCTTGAGCACGGGAGCAGCCACGGCCGGGGCGGCCACGGGCTTTGCATCCACAACGGGCTTGGCTTCGGGGGTATTGGCCGGAACGGCCGGTGCCACCGGCTTCGACTCGCTCAGCGCCTTGACGGGCGCGAGGCTGATCGGGGGCTTGCCGGGAATAGTCTGCTTCGCCATCGGATGTCTCCTTCACAGATCCTGCAGGACGAGCCTGCGCGTTCGACGAAACCGGACCTAAGTCATCTCCCCGCGAGGAGTGTCCACCTCACGGGGTCGTGCGCTGGTCCGGCCGCCTCATCGTGAAAGCCCGCTCCGCGCCCGTGGCGCGCCCGGCTTCACTTCAGTTTGGTCGCCTTGGCGGCGGTCTCAGCGGTCTTCTTGGCGACATCCTGCACCGTCGCGCCGACTTCCTTGAGCTGCGTCTGCAGCGCGGCCACCTGGGCCTTCAGGAATTCGGACTGGTGCTGGAGCACCTCGTTCATGTCGCGGGACTTGACCAGCTTGTCGGCGAGGTCGAAAGCAGCCGCGATGTTGCTCTCGGCATAGGTCATGGCCTTCTTGGTCATGTCCTGGACGTTGACACGGGCCGACTCGGCCGAACCATGGGCGCTATCGACCGCCTTCTGGGCAGCACCGATGAAGCCGTCGAAAGCCTTGCGGGCCTGGTCGACGCTCTTTTCGGCGAAGTCGCGCATTTCGGTGGGGACTTCGTAGGGGTTCTTGCCGTCCATGGTGGTCCTCCTGTGACCGAGCCAGGCTTCTGCGCCGCCTCCGGCGTCGAGCCTTAATTGTGCACTGCAATATCATTATTGCAGTGCAATGACAACGCCGCCACCGGCCAAGGCAGCGGCGCCATATTAACGCTGTTTGGAAACGTCAGGGGAGAGGCAGTGTTCCCGCATGGATTCACCGTCCTCGCGCGGTTATTAAAGATTTGTTAGGCATATTCGCGCGGGCTTACGTCGCCAGCAGGTTGAGCGGAACGGGATGAGCGAATCCGTGCAGGATTGGAACGGCCTTGCCGGCGCGCTGGCGCAGGATCCCGCACTTGCTGAATTCGCCAGCAAGGGCGCGCTGCTGCTCTGGCCGGCCGATGGTGATGCACCGGCTTTCGCCAATGCGGGCGGCCAGGCGCTCCTCAATGCTTTCGGCGGAGCTGAGAAATTGCCGGCTGCGACACGCGAACGCCTGCGCCTGCTTGCCGGCGGGCTCGCCTCGCGCAACGGGCTCAGGCTCGAAAGACTGCGGCTCGGCGCTGCGCTGACCGGACTCGTGACCTGCGCCTGCAAGCTCGTCGAAACCGGCGCGGGCCCGGCGCTCGCGCTCGGCGTCAGCGCCTCCGACCTGCGCCGCCTGGGCATCACCGTACCACAGGAAGAGCTCCGCGTTCCGGCTGCGCCAACCGCCTCACCCTTCCCGGCAACCCCGGAGACGATCGCCGCGATAGCCGATCCCAAGGCCGAATCACCCGAGCAGCAGCGCCGTGCCAACCTGCGCTTCCTGTGGGAAAGCGACTTCGATGGGACGCTGGTCAGCCTGTCCGGAGACTTCGCCGAGCTCGTCGGCCAGCAGGTTGCGAGTACGACTCAAGGGCGCGACTGGCCGGCTTTGCTCGCCACCGACGTCCTCGACCTCGACGGTGATCTGGCGGCACGCCTCGCGACTTCATCGACCTGGAGCGGCCGGGCCGTGTTGTGGCGTGTTGGTCCCAGCGAAGGCGCCCGCGTCGAGCTCTCGGGCTTCCCGCTGTTCGACAGCGAGCGCAATCCCGCCGGCTTCCGCGGCTTCGGCCTGGTCCGCTCGACGGCCAACGAGGCTTTTCCCGAGCGGGAGGCGCCGATAGAGGCGTTCGTCCTGGTCGTGCCCGAAGCCGATGCTCCAGAAGCGGTCGTCCCGGAGGCGGCAGCCACGGAAGATTCCGTGCCTGAACAGATTGCGGACGAGGTTGCCGAGGCAGTCCCAGCTGAGGCGGCCCAAACCGATGCCCGCGAGGACAAGACTGAAGACGACAAGCCTGAAGAGGCCGCGCCGGCCGACGCGCCCACAGAGGCAGAGATCGAGGACGCATCGGCCGAAGCCACGGAGACAAATGCCGAAGCTCCGACGGTGCCTGCCGACGACGGCGACGCCGCGCCAAAAGCTGAGGAGCCGCCGCAGTCGCCCCCCGAGGTACCGCGAGCCAATGTCGTGCCGCTGCGCAATGGCCATCTGGCTGCCGTGCGCCCGGTACTCGAACCGTCCAAGACCCTGCTGTCCTCCGCCGAGAGAAACGCCTTCCGCGAGATCGCCAAGGCGCTCGGTGCCCGCATCGCGGGCGAAGAAGACGTGCCCGGCGAGCCACGCCTGCCGGTGGCCGCTCCGTTGCGCATTCGTGCCAAGGACGCCGAGGACTCGCAGGCGGATGCTCCTGCGGCGCCCGCTCCGCCGCCAGCCGCCATACCCGGACAGCGGCCGCGCGTCGCGAACGCCCATGCCGAGATCCTCGACCGCCTGCCGATCGCGGTGCTGGTCAATCGCGACGAGGCTGCGCTCTATGCCAACCGCACTTTGCTCGACCTTCTCGACTATGCCGATCTCGACGACCTCACTTCGGCAGGTGGCGTCAGCCAGCTGATCAAGGGGGCGAGCCGCAGCAGCGACGGCGCGATGATCCTCGTCGACCGCAAGGGCGGGCTGATCAGCGTCGATGGCCGGCTCTCCAGCGTCAGCTGGCAGGGCGAACCGGCAACACTGATGGCCTTCCGCAACAGCGTGCCCGGTGGCGACCTCAAGATGCTGTCGCCCGAAGAGGCCGAGGAGCAGGAGCTCGCAGCCGAATTCGAGGCCGAGGAGGAAGAGAGCGCATCCCGGGTAGCCCAGCTCAGGCTGGAGGGCGAGGCAAGCGACGCTCGCGTTGCCGAGCTTTCGGCGATGCTCGATACGGCGACCGACGGGGTCGTCACCGTCGACGGGCGTGGCCGCATCCTCTCGCTCAACAAGAGCGCCGAAGCGCTGTTCGGCTATGATCAGCGCGAGGTCGCCGGCGAGCTCTTCACTCTGCTCTTCGCACCGGAGAGCCATTCGCCAGCGCTCGACTATCTCGACGGGTTGATCGGCGGCGGCGTTGCCTCGCTGATGAACGATGGCCGCGAGGTCATCGGCCGCGTGCGCCAGGGCGGGCGCATCCCGCTGTTCATGACCATGGGGCGGATTGCCGAGAAGCCGGACAGCAAGTTCTGCGCCGTGCTGCGCGACATCACCGCCTGGAAGAAGACCGAAGGCGAGCTGGTCGAGGCGCGCAAGACCGCCGAGAAGGCGAGCGCGCAGAAATCTGACGTCCTCGCCAAGATCAGCCACGAGATCCGGACGCCGCTCAACGCCATCATCGGCTTCGCCGAGGTGATGGCGGAGGAGCGCTTCGGCCCGATCGAGAACGAGCGCTACAAGGAATATCTGCGCGACATCCACCTGTCGGGCGGTTACGTCATCAGCCTGGTCAACGACCTGCTCGACCTCGCCAAGATCGAGGCCGGCAAGCTCGACCTCGACTTCGGCAGCGTCAACCTCAACGAGATCGCGCTCTCGGCGGTGAACCTGCTGCAGCCGGAAGCCCAACGCGGCCGCGTCGTGCTGCGCTCGGGGCTGGCGCCGAAGCTGCCGCCGGTCGTCGCCGACGAGCGCTCGCTGCGCCAGATCGTCATCAACCTGCTCTCCAATGCGGTGAAGTTCACCGATGCCGGCGGGCAGGTGATCGTCTCGACCGCGCTCGGCGACCAGGGCGAGGCGATCCTGCGCGTGCGCGACACCGGCATCGGCATGGACGATGACGAGATCAAGCTGGCGCTGGAGCCGTTCCGGCAGGTGCCGACGACGCGCAGATCCGGCGGCACCGGCCTCGGCCTGCCTTTGACCAAGGCGCTGGTCGAAGCCAACCGGGCGGCGCTGACCATCACCAGCGTCAAGAAGGAAGGCACGCTGGTCGAAGTCACCTTCCCGCCGCAGCGGGTGCTGGCGAGCTGAGCAGATGGCGGCCGAGGCGCCCTGCCTCGTTGGGAGTCTCGACCATTTCGTGCTCACCGTCGCCTCGATCGAGCGAACCTGCCGGTTCTATCGCGAAGCGCTCGGCATGGCGGTGGTGACCTTCGGCCTAGGCCGGAAGGCGCTCGCCTTCGGTCGCCACAAGATCAACCTGCACGAGCACGGCAAGGAATTCGAGCCCAAGGCACGCCAGCCGATGCCGGGCTCCGGTGATTTCTGCCTGATCGCGATCGAGCCGGTCGAGGCCATTGCAAGGCATCTGACAACGCTCGGCATTGCCATCGAGGAAGGGCCGGTGCCACGCACCGGCGCGACGGGATCGATCCGTTCGATCTATTTTCGCGATCCCGACGGCAATCTGGTCGAAATCGCGAACTATCCCTGAACGGCCGGCGACGCCCCGCCGAGCATCCATCGATAGAGATAGCGCTGCAGCTCGGTCAGGATTTCCACAGGCGCAACCGAGCAAAGAACGCGCCGGCCCATCGGAGCCGACGCTGACGCAGCGGAATCTTAAGGAAAGCGCCGCACATCTTCCAGGGTGTCGTGCGCAGCCGCGCAGCTCCGATGACCAGACGCTCTGGCTGCACGGCAACCGTAACGCCGGAGCCCCCCAGACGACCGGCCAACGCCGACTCCAGTTCCGGTTACACTCATGTCGAAGCATCGCAGTCTCAGCTACCAGTTCTGGGCGGCCACCGCCCTGATCCTCAGCTGCTCCGTCGTCCTCAGCGCGATCCTGATCTCGACCTATTACCGGGAGCTCCAGGCGACACGGCTCAACGAAAAACGGCTCGAGCGCTTCCAGCTGGTGATGCGCGCCGTGAACCGCCTCTCGGCCGAGCGCGGCCCGGTCAACAGCGTGCTCGGTGAGGAGCACAGCACCGACAGCCCGTCGCGCAAGCGCCTGATCACGTTCCAGGCGAACACCGATGCCGCACTGGACCAGCTGGCCCCGATCGCCGGCTTTTCGCGGCAGCTGGCCGAGACGAGGCGCTCGCTGGCCGAGGCCCGCCAATTGATCGACGCCCTCGACAGGCAGCCCTTGCGGGCGCGCAGGCCGCAGGACTTCCACAAAGTCGTCCTGGCGATGTTCGGTGTCGTCGATACAGCGCAAACGCTGGTGGATGCCGCAATCAGCGACTTCGATCCCGCCGGATCGGACCATATGATCGGCACTGCACTGGTCGCCCGCATGCTGAGCGACATCCGCGAGCAGGTTGGGCGCATGGGCTCCAATTTCGTCGCCTCGATCGCGGCGCGCACGCCGATCGGCCCTGAGCACCGCTCGGCACATGATATCGCCTATGGCCGCGTGCTCGGCTTCTGGCAGTTGGTCGAACAGCAGACCGGCACGAACATCGACCCGCAGATCGCTGCGATGCGTCGCGCCGTGGTCGAGGACTTCTTCGGCAAGGGCATGGCGATCTACCGCGAGCTCCTCGCCACGGGCCAGGACGGAAATTACGCCTTCGACACGATCACCTTCACCAACCAGATTGTTCCGACCTTCGCCTCGCTGGAACGGCTGCGCGACATGTATCTCGATTCCGCCATGACGCAGGTGAAGGCCAATGGCGAACATGCGCGCCGGCTCCTGATCATCATCAGCGCGATCACGCTGATCGCGCTGCTTCTCGAACTCGTCCTCGTGATCGCCAGCCAGACATTGCTGTTCCGTCCGCTGCTGTCGGCGCGCGACGCCGTCATGGCCCTGGCCGCCGGCAAGACCGGCGGATCCTTTGCAACCGGCGGCACGCGCGGCGAAATCGGCAGCCTCTTCAAGGCGCTCGACAGATTGCGCGGCAAGCTGATCGAGCGTGACGCCCTCGATCGGGAAAAGCTCAAGCTGACGGCCCGGCTGCGGCAGCTGGCGGAAACGGACGGGCTGACCGGGATTCTCAACCGCGGCGCCCTGGAACAACGCGCGCGCAGCATGCTGGCGGCGCGCGCCGAGCAGCAGCCGCTGCCCTTGATCCTGCTCGACATCGACCATTTCAAGCGGATCAACGACAATTACGGCCATATCGCCGGCGACGAGGTTCTGAAGGAAACCGCCCGCCGACTGCAGGCGGCCCTGCGGCCGGCAGACGTCATCGCCCGTTTCGGCGGCGAGGAATTCGCCATCCTGCTGTCCGACCCTACAGCCAGGCCCGACCAGATCGCCGAGCGTCTGCGCGCGTTCCTCGCCGCGCCCTTCACGCTCGATACCGGCGCGACCCTGAACGTCACAGCCAGCTTCGGCGTCGCAGCGTTGGCGCCTGCCGGTGGCAGTTGGCCCGATCTCGTCGAGGCGGCGGATCAGGCGCTCTACGAGGCCAAGGCGGCCGGCCGCAACCGGGTGGTGGCGCGCACGGCCGCCTGAGCGACATTCGATGTCCGCTATAGCAGCGTGCCACTCAGGATCATCAGGGCGATGCTGAAATAGATCGCCAGGCCGGAGACGTCGACCAGCGTCGCGACGAAGGGCGCCGAGGCGCTGGCCGGGTCGAAGCCGAGCCGCGTCATTACGAAGGGCAGCATCGAACCGGTCAGCGAGCCGAAGGTGACGATGCCGAGCAGGGCCGCGCCGACCGTCGCCGCCACCAGCGGCCAATGCTCCCCGTAATCGTAGAAGCCGAGCTTCTGCCAGGCCACCACGCGGGCAAAGCCGATCGCTCCGAGGATGGCGCCAAGCGTCAGACCGGTCGGCACTTCGCGCAATGCCACGCGCCACCAGTCGCGCAAGGTGAGCTCGCGCAGCGCAAGAGCGCGGATGATCAGCGAGGTCGCTTGCGAACCGGAATTGCCGCCCGAGCTCATGATCAGCGGGATGAACAGGGTGAGCACGATCGCCTTCTCGAGCGCACCCTCATAATGCTGCAGGACGGAGGCGGTCAGCATCTCGCCGACGAGCAGGATGCTGAGCCAGCCGGCCCTCTTCCTGATCATCTTGAAGAAGCCGATCTGGCTGTAGGGTTCGCCGAGCGCCTCCATCCCTCCGAGCTTCTGGACGTCCTCGGTGGTCTCGTCGACCATGGCGTCGATGACGTCGTCGACGGTGACGATGCCGAGGACATGCCGGCTTTCGTCGACCACCGGCACGGCCAGCAGGTTATATTTGGCGATCAGCCGCGCCACATCCTCGCGGTCTGTCAGCGGCGAGACGCTGATCGGATCGCGCCGGGCTGCTGCCGAGCCGACCAGAGCGTCAGGCTCGCCGGAGATCAGGCGACGCAGCGCGACAGCCTGCTGCAGCGTGCCCGTCACGGGATCGAGCACATAGATCGCGTAGACCGTCTCGCGAGTGCGCTCGACGGTTCGGACATGCTCGAGCGTCTGCGCCACCGTCCAGTCGGCCGGTACGCTGACGAACTCGGTGGTCATGATCGCGCCGGCGCTGTGCTCGGGATAGGCGAGCAGCGAGGTGAGCGCAGCCTTGGTCTCGCGGTCGAGCCGCGCGACGAAGCGATGCCGCTCCGGCTCGGAGAGGTCGTTGCGGAAGATGTCGGCGATCCGGTCGGACGACATGCCCTGGATGAGGCTGACGGCACGGTCGAGCGGCAGCGCCTTCAGGATAGCTCCGGGCTCCCCGAGTTCGGGCTGGTCGAGGACGTCGACTGCCCTCCCCTTGGGCAGGCTGAGCAGCACCTGAGCGGCATAGGCCGGTTCATGCTCGTTCAACGCCTCGACGATGTCGGCGACGTGGGCACGAGCGAGCGTGACGGCGAGATCCGGCGCGGTGAGGCCGGCAATGGGCAGGACTTCGGTGATAGCGGCGTTCATGGCTCGCTTCCTTCGGTTTGGCCGTCGAACGGCCAAACCGGGGCGAGCCTGCCGGTTAAGGATCAGGCGCCCGGGCGGACCGAGGACGGCAAGGACTGTCGACTGGGACTGTCGCTTGGCATGGGGTTCATGGGTTCCTGTGGAGTCGCCGGCCGGGCCGCAGCGCGGATTGGCGAACGACCGGGCAGATGCGCCTCGCGGCTGGTCCCGTCAAGTCAAAATTCCATAAGGAGAACGAGCGCCTGCGAGCGCACGACCAGGCTGGCGAAGCCGCGCATTGGCTCGCCTCGCGCCAGCTTCTAAGCTGACGCCAGAGAGCCTCAACCAAGCGAGCCAGCCGCCATGCAGTTTTCCCTGACCGAGGAGGAAGAGCTCATCCGCGAGAGCGCACGCAAGCTCGCCACGGAACGGCTGGCTCCTCTGGCCGAGCGGCTCGACCGCGGCGAGGGCCGCACCGAGTTCCTCGCGAATCTGAAGCTGCTCGCGCAGAACGGCTTCATGGCGCTCAACATCCAGGCCGGCTTCGGCGGTACGGAGGCCGGCACCGTCGCCTTCGCGCTGACGCTCGAGGAACTGGCGGCGGCCTGCGCTTCGACGGCCGTGACGACCTCCGTCACCAACATGGTCGGCGAGGTCATCCAGGCGGTCGGCTCGTCGCGCCAGCAGGCGGACCATCTGCCCAGGCTCGCCGACGGCACCTATCCGGCCGGCGCCTTCTGCCTGACCGAGGCCGGCGCGGGCTCCGACCCTGCCGGCATGAAGCTGCGCGCCCGGCGCGACGGCGAGACTTATGTGCTAGATGGCGAGAAGATCTACATCACCTCCGGCGAATACGCCGGGCTCTTCGTCGTCTGGGCCGTGACCAATCCCGATCTGCCCAAGGGCAAGGGCATCTCGGTTTTCCTGGTGCCGGCCGACACGCCCGGCGTCAGCGTCGGCAAGGCCGAAAAGAAGATGGGCCAGACCGGCTCGGCGACGAACACCATCCATTTCGACGGCGCACGCATCCCGGCCGCCAATCTGATGGGCAAGGAGAATGACGGCTTCCGGGTCGCGGTCGGCGAGCTCGCCGGTGGGCGCATCGGCGTCGCCGCCGTTTCGCTCGGCATCGCCCGCGCCGCGATGGACGCCGCCAAGTCCTATGCCCGCGAGCGCAAGCAGTTCGGCCAGGCCCTCACCGAATTCCAGGGCCTGCAATGGCTGATCGCCGATCGCGAGGTCGACCTGCATGCGTCGCGCCTGCTGATCCTCGATGCAGCCGCGAAGAAGGATCGCGGCGAGCCCTTCGCCAGGGAGGCGTCGATGGCGAAGCTCTTTGCCTCGGAGGCCGCTCATCGCTGCACCGACGCTGCGATCCAGATCCATGGCGGCGCTGGCTATTGCAGCGACTTCCCGGTCGAGCGCTATGCGCGCGATGCCCGCATCACCCGGATCTACGAGGGCACATCGGAGATCCAGCGCCTGATCATCGCGCGCGAGACCTTGCGTCAGCTCGGTTGAGCTTCGTAGAATATTTTTCTCCGCATCTACTGGATTCGGAGCCCCTCCCGCCTGTCGGAATCCCGCTCATGTCCCTGACCATCTATGGCTGCTACCGCTCGCGCGCGACGCGCAATGTCTGGCTCGCCAACGAGCTCGGCATCACCTTCAAACATGTGCCGGTGATCCAGGTCTATCGCGTCGCAGACCCCCATGCACCGGACGCGCCGATCCACACACGCAGCGCCGAGTTCATGGCGGTCAACCCGAACGGCCATGTTCCGTCGATCGACGATGACGGCTTCGTCATGCACGAGTCGCTGGCGATCAATCTCTACCTCGCCCGCAAGCATGGCGGCCCAGTCGCGCCGAAGGATGTGCAGGAGGAAGGGCTCGCCGCGATGTGGTCGCTCTGGGCCGCGACCGAATGCGAGACGCAGGCGCTGAACCTGACCTATCACCTGGCTGCCTATCCGCCGGAAAAGCGCGATCCGGCCATCGTCGCCACGGCTCTCGCCGCCCTTCCCGCTCCCTTTGCGGTGCTCGACAAGGCACTGGCCGAGGGTGGCGGCTTTGTGATGGGCGGGCGCTTCACCGTCGCCGACATCAACGTCGCCGAGGTCATCCGTTACGCCAAGCCGGCAACGCAGCTCTTCGACGCGGCGCCGAACGTCAAGGCCTGGCTCGATGCCTGCCATGCCCGGCCGGGCTTCAAGGCGATGTGGGCGGCGCGCGAAGCTGAACCTGCGTAAGACGACTGCGGAAATCGGGTGGCCGGGCACTGCCCGGCTGCCTACTGACGCAGGATGACCCGCCTTGCGAGGACAGCTTCCGTCATGACACAACCGACCTCCGCTCCCTCGCTGCGCATGGGCCCGCTAGAATGGCTCCTGCTCGTTGCCCTCTCGGTCCTGTGGGGCGGCTCGTTCTTCTTCAACAAGCTCACCGTGGCGGAGTGGCCGCCCTTCGCCGTCGTGCAGGTGCGTGTCGGGCTGGCGGCGCTGTCGCTGCTGCTCGTGGTGCGGATCACCGGGCAGTCCATGGCGGTGGGGCGCAGCCTCTGGTTCGCCTTCTTCGGCATGGGCATCCTCAACAATCTGATTCCGTTCAGCCTGTTCCTTTGGGGCCAGCAGCAGATCGCGAGCGGCCTTGCCTCGATCCTGAACGCGACCACGCCGATCTTCGCCGTGCTGGTGATGCACTGCTTCGGCAATGAGAGGGCGACCGGGCTGAAGCTCGGCGGCGTGCTGGCCGGTCTCGTCGGCGTCGGCATCCTGATGGGCCCCGACGCGATCGGCGGCCTCGGCTCCAATCTCGCAGCACAGCTTGCCTGCGTTCTCGCCGCGGTCTCCTACGCCTTCTCCGGCCTGTTTGGGCGTCGCTTCCGCGGCCTGTCGCCGCTCGTTGCCGCCACCGGCCAGCTCAGTGCCTCGACGGTGATGATGCTTCCGATCGTCTTCTTCCTGCATCCGCCCTGGACGCTGCCGGTCCCGTCGCAGCAAGCCATTCTCGCGGCGCTCGGCCTGGCGCTGATCTCGACGGCGCTGGCCTATATCCTCTTCTTCCGGATCATGCGCACCGCGGGACCGAGCAATGTCATGCTGGTGACCTTCCTGATCCCGGTGAGCGCTATCCTGCTCGGCTCAGGCCTCTTGGGCGAAGAGCTGCTGCCGCGCCATTTCGCCGGCATGGCCGCGATCTTCGTCGGATTGGCGCTGATCGACGGGCGTGTGGCCGGATTGTGGAAGACCAAGCAGGCCATCACGCCAGCGCCTTGACCGGGGCGGGCTGGTTCGACACTCACAGGCCTGAAAAGATCAAGCAATTGCAACCTGACCGAATGCGGCGTTCACCCTGTGGACGCCGCATTCGTGACTGCGAGCTTTGTTGCCAAAAAATTATGAATTGCTCTAGGGTCGCAAAACTGGCGACAGGCGCTAAAGGGCATAACCGAAACGACTGGACGATATCACAAAAAGCGATACGCCAGAGGGGAGCGCAACCACCATGGACCTGCGGCAACTGCGATGTTTCATCGCGGTGGCGGAAGAGCTGCACTTCGGCAGGGCTGCCGAGCGGCTCGGCCTCGCACCACCGGCACTTTCACGCCAGATCAGCGCGCTCGAGGACGAGCTCGGTGTCAGCCTCCTGACCCGCACCACGCGCCAGGTCGCGCTCACCCGCGCCGGGCTCATCATGCTGGAAGAAGCAAAGGCCATTCTGGTCCGGATGGAGCGGGCCTCCCGCTCGGTACGCGAGGCCTCGCTGGCCTCTAGCAAGGTGCTGCGGGTCGGCGCGATCGACGCGGCATCGTCGAGCTTCGTGCCGGAGGCGCTGGTCACCTTCCGCTCGCGACACCCTGGCATCGAGATCAAGTTCGTCGAGGCGATGACGGCGCCGCTGGTGCAGATGCTGGAGGCCGGCAAGCTCGACCTCGCTCTGCTGCGGCCACCACGCAAGCCGACCGACTGCGCCTTCGAGATCCTGCGCGTCGAACGGCCGATCGTGGTGCTGAGCGAAAACCACCCGCTCGCGGCCCGGGAACACCTGACCATGCAGGATCTGGTCGGCGAGCCCTTCGTCGTGCCGTCGAAGCGTATCCGCCCCTTCGCCTATGACCTCGTCATGGCCTATTTCGAGAGCGTCGGCGCGGTCCCCAACGTCACCATCGAGGCGACTGAGAAACCGGCGATGATGTCGGCGGTCGCGGCCGGGCTCGGCATGGCGCTGGCGCCGGACTGGGTTTCGCGGCTGAGTTTCCCGGGCGTCACCATGCGGCGCCTGCGCGGTGCGCTGCTCGACCCACCGCCGCCCGGCGCGCTGGTCGGCGTCGCCTGGCGGCCGCATCAGAAGCTCGCGGCGCGCGACGATTTCCTCGCCATCCTGCGCGAGAGCGTCACCCTGATCGACGACGGCAATGTGCTGCCGTTCAGCGTAACCGGGCGCGGCAGGAAGCCTGCTCCGCGCACAGCAACCACCCGAGCCGGAGGACATTGATGAGTCTGAACAAGATCGAGGCCGCGCAGGGTTGGCGCATCCGCTCGACACAGGATTTCGCGGGCGGCCTGTTCATGATCGCGCTGGCAGGGCTGGCGCTGTTCCTGGCCCGCGACCTGCCGCTCGGCAGCTTGCGCCAGATCGGCCCGGGCATGCTGCCCAAGTCGATCGCGGTGATCTGCGCCGCGCTCGGCGCGCTGCTCAGCCTGAACGCGATGCGCTACAAGGGCGAGAAGCTCAGCGGCTGGTCCTGGCGCGGCGTCCTCTTCGTGCTCGGCGCAGCGATCGTCTTCGGCCTGACGATCCGCGGCTTCGAGATCGGCCCGCTCAAGGTGCCCCAGCTCGGCATGCTGGTCTCCGGCCCCCTGGTCGTGTTCATCGCCGGCCTGGCGGCCGATGACGTCAGGATCAAGGAACTCGCCATCTTCGCCGTGGCGATGACGACCGCCTGCGCCCTCCTGTTCAAATACGCGCTGAGCCTGCCTATCCCGCTGGCGCCCTGGCTGCTGGGAATCTGATCGATGTCTGAAATGTTCGCCCATCTCGGGCTCGGCTTCGGTGTCGCGCTCACCCTCCAGAACGTCGCGCTCTGCTTCGTCGGCTGCCTGGTCGGCACGCTGGTCGGCGTCCTTCCGGGCGTCGGGCCGATCGCCACGATCGCGATGCTGCTGCCGATCACCTTCGGGCTCGATCCGGTCGGTGCGCTGATCATGCTGGCCGGCATCTATTACGGCGCCCAGTATGGCGGCTCGACCACCGCGATCCTGGTCAACATCCCGGGCGAGGCGACTGCCGTCGTCACCACCCTCGACGGCCACCAGATGGCCAAGCAGGGGCGCGCCGGCGTGGCGCTCGGCACTGCCGCCCTCGGCTCGTTCGTCGCCGGCTGCTTCGCGACCCTGGTCATCGCGGCGCTCGGCGCGCCGCTGACCAAGCTGGCGCTGCTGTTCGGGCCGGCCGAGTATTTCTCGCTGATGGTGATGGGCCTGTGCTTCGCCGTCGTCCTGGCGCGCGGCTCGATCCTCAAGGCCTTCTGCATGATCATGCTCGGCCTCTTGCTCTCGACCGTCGGTACCGATCTCGAGACCGGCCAGGAGCGCATGACCTTCGGCTTCCCGCCGCTCTCCGATGGCATCGACTTCGCCGTGCTGGCGATGGGCGTGTTCGGCTTCGCCGAGGTGCTGCGCAATCTGGAGAACCCGGAGGCGCGCGATGTCGTTCGCGCCAAGATCGGCCGTCTGCTGCCGGGCTGGGAAGACATCAAGCAGTCGATAGCGCCGTGCCTGCGCGGCACCCTCATCGGCGGTACCCTCGGCATCCTGCCCGGCAACGGTGCGGTTCTCGGCCCCTTCGCCAGCTATACGCTGGAGAAGAAGATCGCCAAGGACCCGTCGCGCTTCGGCAAGGGCGCGATCGAGGGCGTCGCCGGGCCGGAATCGGCCAACAATGCCGGCGCGCAGACCGCCTTCATCCCGCTGCTGACACTCGGCATCCCGCCGAATGCGGTGATGGCGCTGATGGTCGGCGCGATGACGATCCACGGCATCATCCCCGGGCCGCAGGTCATGACCAAGAACCCGGAGCTGTTCTGGGGCATGATCGCCTCGATGTGGATCGGCAACCTGATGCTGCTGGTCATCAACCTGCCGCTGGTCGGGCTCTGGGTGAAACTGCTGCAGGTGCCCTACCGCCTGATGTTCCCGGCGATCCTGATCTTCTGCTCGATCGGCATCTACTCGGTGAACAACCAGCCGGTCGACGTCGCCTTCACCGCGCTGTTCGGGCTGTTCGGCTACCTGCTGATCAAGCTCGGCTTCGAGCCGGCCCCGATGCTGCTCGGCTTCGTGCTCGGCAAGCTGATGGAGGAGAAGCTGCGTCAGGCGCTGATCATCTCGCGCGGCTCATTCATGACCTTCATCGAGCGGCCGATCTCGGCCGGGCTGCTGCTGGTCGCCGTCGCGATCCTCGTCATCGCGCTGCTGCCGGCGATGTCGAAGAAGCGCGACGAGGTCTTCACCGAATGACGGGGTTGTCGTCCATCTCCGTTCCACCATCTTCAGGATATCGCGTCAGGGAGGATTACCCATGAAGAAGCTCTTGCTCGGTCTCACCGCAGCGCTCGCCATGACGGCGTCGGCACAGGCTCAGTCCAAGTATCCGGAGCGGCCGATCACCATGATCGTACCCTTCGCCGCCGGCGGGCCGACCGACATCATCGCCCGCATCGTCGGCGAGAACATGTCGAAGACGCTCGGCCAGCAGATCGTGGTCGAGAACGTCGCCGGGGCCGGCGGCACCACCGGCATCACCCGCGCGCTGACGGCGGCGCCTGACGGCTACACCATCGCGATGGGGCATCTGGGCACCTTCTCGGCGGCGCCTGCCACCTATCCCGGCCTGAAATACGACCCGATCAACGGCATGCAGACGATCGGGCTCGCCGGCGGCACGCCGATCCTGATCGTCGCCAAGAAGAACTTCGAGCCCAAGGACCTCAAGGAGTTCGTCGCCTATGTGAAGGCCAACTCCGACAAGGTGAACGAGGCGCATGCCGGCCTCGGCTCGGTGTCATGGACGACCTGCACCCTGCTCAAGGGCCAGCTCGGTGTGCCGAAGCTGAACTCGGTCGCCTATCGCGGCACGGGCCCGGCGCTGAACGATCTCGTCTCCGGCCAGATCGATTTCATGTGCGATCAGATCGTCAGCGTATCCGAGCAGGTCAAGGCCGGCACGATCAAGGCCTACGCCATCGCCTCGGCGCAGCGCTCGCCGGCGCTGCCCGACGTTCCGACCACCAAGGAAGCCGGGCTGCCCGAGTATCAGATCGAGGCCTGGAACGGCATCGCCGCGCCGAAGGGCATGCCGAAGGAAGCCGTCGACAAGCTGGTCGACGCCCTCGACAAGGCGCTGAACGACGAGACCGTCAAGAAGCGTCTCCTCGACCTCGGTACCGTGCTGCCGACGAAGGAAGAGCGCACCCCTGCCGGCTTCGCCGCCTTGATCAAGCGCGATGCCGACAAGCTCTCGCCGGTCCTCGCCGCTGCGCCGAAGCAGTAAAAGCCTGATCTGCATACTCACGGACGGCGGGTCGCAAGACCCGCCGTTTTCTTTTGCGCTGCTCGCTCTACGATGCGGCATGCGCCGCATCGTCCTGCCCGTCTCCCCGATCTCCGCCGAAGCCTTCTCTCCGTATGGCCGCATCCTCTCCCCTGCAGGACCACGCGATACCGGCCGCGAGGGCTATGACATCTGGATCCAGCCCTTCGCCGCCGAGAGCCGGCCGCGGCTTCAGATCGTGCGCTATCACGCGCGGCCCTTCGTCGTTGCCCTGATCGAACGGCACCTGCACGTCACCGAGGCACGCCAGCCGCTCGGCGGCCCTCCGGCCATCATCGTGGTGGCCGAACTGTCCGAAATCCCGCCGGCGCCGGAGGCCTTGCGCGCCTTCCGGCTCAATGGCGAGGGCGTGCTGTTCCATCGCGGTACCTGGCACGCGATCGACGCCTATCCGGAGAGCGGAAGCCACGCCGATTTCCTGTTCCTGTCGGAGGAGGCCACGGTGAACGAGCTGTTCGATCACCCAGGGAAGGCGCCAACACGCACGCAGGTTCATGATTTTCGAGCCGACGGCATCGAGCTCGTGATCGAAGCCAACTCATTGCCGGAAAAAGCGAACCCCTGACGCCGTTCACGATCGTTCACAGCTCGTGACCGCGCTCGCGGAACCATAAGCCGAGCTCCCCGTTCTTCCTGCCGAGATTACCACTCTGGAAGGAGAACGACATGTTCAAGAAACTTGCTCTGGTTACGGCCCTCGCCATCGTTCCGGCTGCGGCCTTCGCTCAGAATCCCGATGGCGCCCAGGGTGGCGCGGCCAGCGGCATCGTCGGTGGCGCGACCGCGGGTGCCGTCGGCGGCGCGATCGTCGGCGGTCCGGTCGGTGCCGTGGTCGGCGGTGTCGGCGGCGCGGTGGTCGGCGGCGTGACCGGCGGGATCATCGGCGACAACACCCCGCGCTTCCGCACCTATGTGGTCGAGCAGCGTGTCCCGTCGTACACCTATGCCGAGCCCGTAGCAGTCGGCACGGTGTTGCCGCAGCAGGGCGTGGTCTACCGCGAGGTGCCCTCTGAGTTCGGCGAGCGCGCCAGCGGCTATCGCTACACCGTGGTGAACAACCGCGCCGTACTGGTCGAGCCGCAGAGCCGCCGCATCGTCCAGATCATCGAGTGATCTGAGGTCGATCCGCTTGCCGCTCGCGCCATCACGGCCTGAGTGACCATCCGGATCGCAAGGCCCGCCCCGGCAACGGGGCGGGTTTTTTGCGGCGTCATTCGGTCAGCGGCAGCCACAGCCGCCGGTCGAAGTCGAAGGGCTGCGTCGTGAGGACCCTGATCCCGGCCGCGTTCGGATGACGCGGGTTGACCAGGACATTGAAGCTCCGTGGTGCGATGAAGGACGGCACCTTCAGGAGCGCGGTTGCACCCGCAGCGAGCCAGGCATCGCCCAGCGCCTGCGGCTCCTGCGCCACAGGATCGGCTTCACAGATCGAGGCCTGCCCAGTCTCGATCTCGATCAGAACATAGTCGTCCGGAATCAGCTCCGGCGTGAGGTCGAGATGGACCCGCACCTCCAGGATAGCGAGGGCGGGATTCTCGGCGGTGTAGACGACAGGCCATCCGGGGGAGTTCCAGCGCCCGCCATAGAGCCGCGCTCCCTCGCCGCTCAGGTCGGCGAAGGCGGCGCGGGCGACGCGCCAGACCTTCATCAGGCGGCGATGCCGTGCGCAATCCGCCCCAGCAGCGCCTCGACCTGCGCCGCGCCCTCGCTGGTGTCGAGCAGCGCCAGCGGCTTCTCGCCATCGAGCGCGCTGGTCGGGCGGCGCAGCCAGCGGCCGGCCTTGTCCTGCGAGCCGAAGGTGACTTCGGCCTCGGCGATGACGCGTGCGGCGCGCATCAGCCGGTCGGATTGCTCCGTCGTCAGCGTCCCGATCTTGCGGCGGTGGCTCAGTGTCTTCCGCGGCAGCACGAGCTCGTCGATCTCGGTCAGCGTCATCCGGCCGCTCTCGATGACGTGCTCGATCGTCCGCACCGGAAAGCCACGGCGGACGGCGGCGATGAGATCGCGGCTGCTGGCGGCGGGGCCGCCCAGCGCCGCCTGGCCACCGACGACATCCAATGCAGTCAGGGCAACCATGGCAATGCTCCTTGGCGATATGCCCATAAGATAGGGGCATATCGCCGGAGCTTCAAGTGCGTAGCTTAGCGCGTCCCGAACATGCGGTCGCCGGCGTCGCCGAGGCCCGGCACGATATAGCCGTGGTCATTGAGCCGTTCGTCGATCGCCGCGGTCCAGATCCGGACGTCCGGATGAGAATCGCGCATGCGGGCGATGCCTTCGGGGGCAGCCAGCAGGCAGACGAAACGCAGATCCTTGGCGCCGCGCTCCTTCAGCCGGTCGACCGCCGCGACTGCCGAGTTCGCCGTCGCCAGCATCGGGTCCATCACCACGATCATGCGGTCGGCGATGTCGGACGGCGCCTTGAAATAATACTCGACCGCCTGCAGCGTCTGCGGGTCGCGATAGAGGCCGATATGGGCGACGCGGGCGGCCGGCACGAGCTCGAGCATGCCGTCGAGGAAACCGACGCCGGCGCGCAGGATTGGCGCGAACACCAGCTTCTTGCCGGAAATCACCGGCTGCATCGACTTTTGCAGCGGCGTCTCGATCTCGATCAGCTCGGTCGGCAGGTCGCGCGTGACCTCGTAGCAGAGCAGCATGCCGATCTCGTTCAAGAGCTGGCGGAAGCTCTTGGTCGAGCGGTCCTTCTCGCGCATCAGCGTCAGCTTGTGCTGCACCAGCGGGTGGTCGACGACGGTGACGCCGTTAGCGCTCGTGGCCATGCAGTCCTGATCCCCTTCGTCTTTTTGTCGTTGCCTAGAATACCGTGCCGTCGCTGACGATGGTCAAGGGCGGACCGCCGCCTTCGCGCTTCTCACGCGCAATACGACGGCCGGCTGCCCAGGTGCCGCCCTCCAGCACCTTGGCGAGCGGCAACTGCTCGGCGCTCAGGCCGAGCTCGGCGCGCACCAACTCGCCGATCCTGTCGAGCAGCGCAACCGTCAGCGCCCGCCACTCCACCACGAGCTGCGAGCCGACCTCGTGGCCGCGTACCGCATCGGCCGGATCCTTGAGCGCGAGCACGCCGAAGTCGAGAAGGAGCCCGCCATTGCGGTACTCCGGCAGGCCGGTGAGATCGTCGATGCCGACGACCTGGATGCCGGCCCATTGGAGCGGCTCGATCAGCGAATAGCTCAGCCATTGCGAGAGCTTGTGGAACGGCACGATGCCGGCCGTCACCTCTCCCGGCGCGATCAGCGGATGCTTCCAGCTGTCGCCGAGCGCGATGCCGGCATAGCTCAGGCGCGACGGCCAGATGCCACCGAGCACCTCCAGCACCTGTGAGAGGATGTAGGCGGCGCGGATCGAGCGGCCCTCGGCCGCCTCCATCAGCCGGTCGAACAGATCGCCCGGCCGAGTGAGCCCATGCTTCTCCAGCTCCTCGCCGAGGCGGTTGAGCAGCGCAGCGCGCCCCCCCAATCCTACAAGCGGATTGCCGTCCGAGACCTGGAACCCCTTGGCCAGCGCCGCGGCATCGAGATGCCTGAGCGCCTCGCTGTCGACCCGCAATGGCTCTGCCGGATCGCTGGAGAAGGCGCCGGCAGCGAACATGTCGAGCGAGGCCAGCGCCAACCCTTCCGAACGGCCGATGCTCTGGCCGGTCACCGCATCGCGATAGCGCCAATCGGCGCCGGCGCCGGCATCGAGCAGGACGCTGACCACGGCGAGGTCGTAAGCAGCCTGCCCCCTGGCCCGGGCGTCCGCGAACTGGGCCCCGGCGTCCAGCACCTTCCAGCGATCCATGCCGGCGATGACGAAGTGGCGCCAGCGGGCATGGAAGGGGATGTCGAGCGCGGGATAGTTCTGGCGGATCGTCTCGACCACATAGGCCGCACAGGGCGAAAGCCGCTCGGTATGGACGCTGAAATGCGCCAGCCGGCCTTCAAGGCCGAGCCTCAGCATTTCATGCGCGCGCTCGCGAACGGCAGCCGGCTTGAGCAGCAGGCGGACGGCGTCGGGATTGGAGTCAGGCATAGGCGGGATCAGAACTTTTCAAGGTCGCGGCCGACAGTGGCCTTGAGTGCGTTGTCGCCAGGGGTGCCGTCAGGCGAGTAGTAGCCCGCCGCCTTCTTGGCCTCGATCTCGACGGAGGCGTCAGGCGGGACCAGTTCAGGCGGGATGGCGACGCGTTCGCCGATCTCGATGCCGCTCTCGACCATGGCGTCGTATTTCATGTTCGACATCGACATCAGCCGGTCGATCTTCTTCACCCCGAGCCAGTGCAGCACGTCCGGCATCAATTGCTGGAAGCGGGCATCCTGCACGCCGGCGACGCATTCGGTGCGCTCGAAATAGGTCGCGGCCGAATCGCCGCCCTCCTGGCGCTTGCGGGCGTTGTAGACGAGGAACTTGGTGACCTCGCCGAGCGCCCTGCCCTCCTTGCGGTTGTAGACGATCAGGCCGACGCCGCCGGCCTGCGCCTCCTTCACCGCTTCCTCGATGCCATGCACCAGATAGGGCCGGCAGGTGCAGATGTCGGAGCCGAAAACATCCGAGCCATTGCACTCGTCATGGACGCGGCAGGCAAGCGTCTTCCGAGGGTCGCAAATCGCCGAGACCTCGCCGATGACATAGGCGGTGATCGAGCCGATCGGCGGCAGGAAGACCTTGAGGTCCGGCCGCGTCACCAGCTCGGGATACATGCCGCCGGTCTGCTCGAACAGCGTGCGGCGCAATTCGTTCTCGCTGGTGGCGAAGCGCTCGGCGATGCCCGGCAGATGCCAGACCGGATCGACCGCGATCTTGGTGACGCTGATGTCGCCGGAGCCGTGCAGGATGGCGCCATCAGCCGCCAGCCGGTGGCCGGCCATGGCGGCGAGGATCTCGGGTAGATTGAGCCGCGCCTTGGTCACCGCGATGGTCGGGCGGATGTCGATGCCCTCGCCGATCCACTTGCCGAAATCCTGCGCGACGCGATGGCCGAACGGATCGAGCGAGACGATCCGGCCCGGCTCGAACCATTGCGGCTGCGGCAGGATGTCGGAGGTCGGGTGGGTATTGGTCAGGTCCGGCCGCTGCGCCGGGTTCATGGCGCGGGCGGAAATCGCGAGCGCGCGATAGACCGAATAGGAGCCGCCATGGGCGCCGATGCAGTTGCGGTCCCCCGGCGCCGTGGTCGAGGCAATGACGGGGCCGCGTTCCTCCGGCGTCCCGGCACCCCACTGGATCGGGAAGCGGGTCGAGGCATTGCCGGGCTCGGGATGCGAGGTCAGGCGGATATGGGTGGTGCGGTTCTGCGAATTCATCGCGGCGATCGCTCGATCTGTCGGGCATGGTCTGGTCGCAAGATCGATTCCACTTTTTGCGGACCATGCTCGAACGGGAAAGGGCCCCGGGACGGGTCGCGTCCGGGGCCCTCTGGACCAATGAGATTCTGGATCAGTGCGGGATATTCGTCAATCCAGCTGCCGAAACGTCACCACCGCCATGGCCGGGCCTTGTCCCGGTCATCCACGTGCTCGCCAGTCACGGGCGATGTTCGCATGGACGCTCGCCACGGGGCGAGCATGACGGCGGCCCCTTGGCTAGAAGACCGCGAGATAACGCAGCAGCGAGATGATGCCGATGATGATGACGATGATCTGGACGATGTTCTTCATGTTGCCGTCGATCGGCAGCATCCGAACGAGATAAAGCACCAGAGCGATCACCAGAATGGTGATCAGAAGCGAAATCAGAAGGCTCATGACTCAAATCCTCTTATCGCGGCCGAAAGCCGGCCCCCCGAGGCGCTAGCTGCGACGCATTCGCAGGCAGCAGTCTCAGGCAAGAGAACGTCGAGCCATGGGAAAAAGTTCCGGAAGGGTTAGCTGGCTGAGGGCTTCAGCCTCCGGCGAGAGCCAGGGACGCGCGGGATCCCCTCTCCTGAAAGGAGAGGGGTAGGGGTGAGGTGTTCGGGAGCGGAATCGTTAGCCTGAACCGACGCGCGGTGAGTGCAGCACTCCGCTGGTCCAGCGGCCTACACCTCACCCTGCCCTCTCCTTACAGGAGAGGGTTCTGCGTCGCGCTTCCCGCGTCTAACCCGCAATCCGCGAGAAGTCCGCCACCGCGCGCGTCGCCTCGCGCAGCTGGTTCAGCAGCTTGAGGCGGTTGGCGCGGAGGGCCGGATCGGGATCGTTGACGGTGACCTTGTCGAAGAAGGCGTCGACTGCCGGCCTCAGCTCGGCGAGCGCCGTCATGGCGCCCTCATAGTCTTCAGCGGCGACAGCCGCTTCCGCCTTCGGCGTCGCCTGCGCGAGTGCGACCGCGAGCGCCTTCTCCTCGATCAGCCCGGCATCGGCGATGAGCTGGAGATCGGCCTTAGCCGCGAAAGCGCCCTCGCCGTCCTTCTTCTCCTCGGCCTTGAGGATATTGGCGGCGCGCTTGTAGCCGGCGAGCAGGCTCTTGCCATCTTCCGTTTCGAGGAAGCGGCCGAGCGCTGCGACGCGGCGGGTGATCAGGAGGAGGTCGTCGGAACCGCCGACCTGCCCCCTCTCCCCTTGCGGGAGAGGGTTGGGGTGAGGGGTCGCGCCGCCCTCGCCGGACGCGTCGCGAGACCCCTCATCCGTCATCGCTGACGCGATGCCACCTTCTCCCGCAAGGGGAGAAGGGGAGCCAGCGAGCACCGCATCGACCAGATCATGGCGAGCGCCCTGGTCGCGGAGCATCACCTTCAGGCGGTCGTGGAAGAAGGAGAGGAGGTCGGCCATCATCGGGAATCCACGAGATGCAGCGGCGTCGGCGTGCGGAACCGTCAGTGATTGAGGCGGCTTACCATCGTCAATTCTGAACACATGTATATCGACTTCAGGTGCAATTTGGGTGCTTACAAACTCCAACAAACCCTCTGAATAGTCTCCGGAATCAACAACAATAAATTCGTGCGAGCGCCCTATGCGAAGATAAGGAACATCGAAATTAGCGCTAATATGGTATAATTCTTTCCGGCGCGAATTTACTACGATCTTCCTTACAGCTTCACGGAGCTCCAGCCGCACCCCATTCTCGACCACCAGCCGGATCACGCCCAGCGCCGCGCGGCGCAGCGCATAGGGGTCCTTGCTCCCGGTCGGCTTCTCGTCGATCGCCCAGAAGCCGACGAGCGTATCGAGCTTGTCGGCGAGCGCGACGGCGACCGAGACCGAATCGGTCGGGACGCGGTCGGAGGGGCCGAGCGGCTTGTAATGCTCCTCGATCGCGGCGGCGACCGAGGGATTCTCGCCCTGCAGCTCGGCGTACTTCCGGCCCATCAGCCCCTGCAATTCGGGGAACTCGCCGACCATCTCGGTCGGCAGGTCGGCCTTGGCGAGCTTTGCCGCACGCTCGGCCAGCGCCGGATCGGCGCCGACGATCGGGGCCAGTTCCTTCGCCAGCGCGGCGATACGCTGCACGCGCTCGCCTTGCGTGCCGAGCTTGGCGTGGAAGACGACGCCGAGCCTGTCGAGCTTGGCCATGCGCTGGTCGAGCGGCTTCAAGAGGTTCAGATCGAGTTTGTTCGCGCTATCCGCCAATGTGTCGAGATCGGGCAGCGGGCCGCGATCAGTCTGCCAGAAATAGGCAGCGTCGGAGAGGCGTGCCCGAACGACCCGGCCATTGCCGGCGGTGATCGCCAGGCCGCCATCGCTCGCCATCAGGTTCGAGACCGGGATGAAGCGGTTGGCGAGTTCGCCGCTGTTGGGATCGCGCAGCACGAAGCATTTCTGGTTGGCGCGGATGGTGGCGCGGATCGCCTCGCCGGGAATCTCAAGGAAGCGCTCCTCGAAATCGCCCAGCAGCACGACCGGCCATTCGACGAGGCCGGCGACCTCCTCCAGCAAACCCTCGTCCTCGACCAGTTCGAGGCCGGCGGCGAAGGCGAGGTTCTTGGCGTCGGTCGCGATGATCTCCTTGCGGCGGTCGGCGTCGAGGACGACCTTGGCCCGCTCCAGACTGGCGACATAGTCCTCGAAGCGCTTGACCGTGATCGGCCCGGGCGCATGGAAGCGATGGCCATAGGTGATGTTGGAGGATTTGATGCCGTCGACGTCGAAGGCGACGACCTCCGGATCCTCGGTCTCGGCGCCGAAGGTGCAGAGGATCGAATGCAGCGGGCGGACCCAGCGCAGCGAGCCGCTCTCGGCCGAGGCCTTGCCCCAGCGCATCGATTTCGGCCAGGGGAACGAACGGATCACCGCCGGCACGATCTCGGCGATGGCCGCGACCGTCTCCTGCCCCGGCTTCTCGATCACGGCGACATAAGAGTCGCCCTTCTTGGGGTCACTTACGATCGTCGCCTGGTCGAGCGAGGCGAGCCCCGCCGCCTTGAGGAAGCCCTGGACGGCAGCCTCGGGCGCACCAACGCGCGGGCCCTTGCGCTCCTCGCGGACATCGCGGCCACGCACCGGCAGGCCGGCGATGGTGAGGGCGAGCCGGCGCGGCGTCGCGAAGGCCTTGGCGCCCTCGTAGACGAGGCCACGCTCGACCAGCGCATCGGTGACGAGCTTCTTCAGGTCCTCGGCGGCCTTGCGCTGCATGCGCGCCGGGACTTCCTCGGAAAAGAGTTCGAGCAGGAGATCAGGCATCAGTTTGCTCCCCCGCCGGCGGTCTTCAGCCAGGCCGCGCCACAGGCCTTGGCGAGCTCGCGCACGCGCAGGATGTAGCTCTGGCGCTCGGTGACCGAGATCACGCCGCGCGCATCGAGCAGGTTGAAGACATGGCTCGCCTTGATGCACTGGTCATAGGCCGGCAAAGCGAGCTTGTGGCTGGGATCATTACTGCCGGTGTCGGCCTCGCCGGCGGCGAGCAGCGCCTTGCACTCAGCCTCGGCATCGCTGAAGTGCCGGAACAGCACCTCGGTATTGGCGTGCTCGAAATTATGCCGCGAGAACTCCTGCTCGGCCTGCAGGAAAACGTCGCCATAGGAGATGCGGTCCTCGCCCTCAAGGCCGTTGAAGTTGAGGTCGTAGACGTTCTCGACGCCCTGGACATACATGGCGAGGCGCTCGAGCCCATAGGTGAGCTCGCCAGCGACGGGTGCGCATTCGACGCCGGCGACCTGCTGGAAATAGGTGAACTGGCTGACTTCCATGCCGTCGCACCAGCACTCCCAGCCGAGGCCCCAGGCGCCCAGCGTCGGGCTTTCCCAGTCATCCTCGACGAAGCGGACATCGTGCAGGGCCAAGTCGACGCCGATCGCCTTCAGCGAGTCGAGATAGAGCTGCTGCAGGTCCGGCGGCGACGGCTTCAGGATGACCTGGAACTGGTAATAATGCTGCAGCCGGTTGGGGTTTTCGCCATAGCGGCCGTCCTTGGGACGGCGCGAAGGCTGGACATAGGCCGCCTTCCAGGGCCTGGGCCCGAGCGCGCGCAGCGTCGTCGCCGGATGGAAGGTGCCGGCGCCGACCTCCATGTCGTAGGGCTGGAGAATGACGCAGCCGCGCTCGGCCCAGAAGCGCTGCAAGGTCAGCAGCAAGCCCTGGAAGGAGCGGGTCGGGTTCAGCGGATCGGAGGACGCGGCCAAGGGCATCAGCCTTTTAAACAATCGAGAAACTTGCGGCGTGATTAGGGGCTGGCGGCGCTCATGGTCAAGCGCGGCGGGATGAACGCTGCCTGAACCTCGCTGCAAGGATCGCGTTCAGGAAGGGAGGCGCAGGATGCGCAGCATCGAACGGTCCGCGGTGTTCGGGGCGAGTGCTTGAGTCGGGCCGATGCGAGCAGCAGGAGATCTGCAATGCTGTCCAACCGTTTCGCCGCCGCCCTGTTCGGGGCCGGCGCTCTGCTTTTCACCGGCCTTTCCGTCGCCCCGGCCAATGCTGCGCCATTCGCGGCCGGCGCTCCCGCAACTTCGACCGGCGCCGGGCTGGTCGAACAGGTCCAGTATTACGGCCGGCCCCATTACGGCCCCCGCCGCTACTATGGCCGCCCGGTCTACCGGCCGCGCTGCTATGTCGTCGACCGGCGCGTCTGGAACGGCTGGCGCTGGGTGATCCGCCCGGTGCGCGTCTGCCGCTGACGGAGCGCCAGCTCGGATGAAGAACGGCTGAACGGCCCGGCCACGTGCCGTTCAGTCTCGATGCTGCAAGCTCGCCGCAACGATGACACCCGATGACCCCGGCGCGGCCGGGAGGGCATACGCGAAGGAGGTAACCATGCTTCGCAAACTCGTTCTTGGACTTTCAGCCGCCGCCTCGCTTGGCGTGGCGGCGCTCGGCATCGGCGCGGTCACGGCAACTCCGGCCGATGCACAGGGCTGGGGCGGTGGCGGCTATTATGGCCGGCCCGGCTGGGGCGGCGGCGGATACTATGGCCGCCCTCACTACGGCTATGGGCGCCCTGCTTATGGCTATGGCCGCCCCGCTTACGGTTACGGCGGTGGCTACTACGGCCCGCGCTGCTTTAGCCGGCCGGTCCGCTACTGGGATGGCTGGGGCTGGGTGGTGCGTGAGCGCCGCATCTGCCGCTGAGCCAACTAGGCGAGCACGGCCTCGCCGCGATGGAGCGCCTCGCTGAAGGCGGTAAAGCGCCCATCAACCCCATTGAGAACGAGAGCCGGCAGCAACGCTGCCGGCTTTTTGCTGCCGAGCCGCGCAGAGACGATCACGCGGATCGCCGGCCGCTCGGCCTGGCCGTGGATCGGGCGGATCTCGATCGCCCCGAAGCCGGTCCCCAGACCAGTGAGAATCGTCCCCAACGCCTCGGCGCGGTGGATGAGGCTGACGCCACCGCCCGGCTTCAGCACGCGCCGTGCTTCTTTCAGCCAGTCTTCGAGCGATTGGCCGGCGACATGGGCTGCACGCCGGTTGGCGATCGGAGATTCGCGCACCTCGCCTGATTCGAAGAAGGGCGGGTTCATCGCGACCCAGGCCATCGAGGCCGCCGTCAGGCCGTCCCGGGCGAGGTCCGCATTCCGCTCGCCGATCACCCCGACCATGGTGTGCACCCGCCCCGCCAGACCGTTGAGTTCGGCATTGCGGGCCGCCAGCGCGGCCAGCTCCGGATCGCGTTCGACCAGGACGACACTGAGCCCGGGCTGCTGCAAGGCGACTGCGAGCCCGACCGTGCCGACGCCGGCGCCAAAATCGGCGAGTGGCCCTTCCCCCAGTTCCGGAACCGCGGCGGCGAGCAGCACCGCGTCCGACCCAGCGCGATGACCCTTCACCGGCTGCAACAGGCGCAGGCGCCCGCCAAGCAGCCGATCCTCGG
The DNA here is from genome assembly GCA_025846845.1 of Alloboseaceae bacterium BT-24-1. GTDB lineage: Bacteria > Pseudomonadota > Alphaproteobacteria > Rhizobiales > Beijerinckiaceae > Allobosea. The sequence continues at coordinate 110,760 of JAOYTL010000014.1, read as the reverse complement.
CGATCTCGCCGAGACCGGGCGCCTCAGCGCTCATGGCGCAGTTCGTCGCCATAGCCCGCCTCGATCAACAAAGCGCGAGCGCGCTTGCTGTCCTGCTCGCGCACCAGAAGGCGCCGCGGAAAGGCGCCGATCATGCCTTCGAGCGCGCTGATGTGCTGATCGGCGATCAGGCAACCCAGATCGGCCGAAGCCAGGAGCGCCTCGATGGCCCCGAGCAGGACGATATCGTTCGAGCGGACGAGTTCATGCATATCACCATGGAGCCTTTCGCACCGGCCAGGTGCAACAGGAAAGATCGCATGACCCGGAACGGTGCCGCGGTGCAGCGTCAATCTGTTGCGTCGCGAAAGGATTGCCGGGGCTGGTCACGCATGCGACGTTTATGGCAAGGGCATTGCGCGCGAGCGCGTGAGAAACGGCCGGAGTTTGCGAGTGGGCGTCGTCGTAGCTTTCGAAGACAAGGACACCGGCCAAAGCGGGATCGCGCCGCTCGTCGGGCTGACGCGCGCCGACATGGAGCGCGTCAATGCGATGATCCTGTCGCGCACCGGCTCCGAGGTCACGATGATCCCGGAGGTGGCGAACCACCTGATCTCCTCGGGCGGCAAGCGCTTGCGGCCGATGCTGACGCTCGCGACGGCGGCGCTCTGCGGCTACCAGGGCGACGGCCATGTCAAGCTCGCGGCCTCCGTCGAGTTCATGCACACGGCGACGCTGCTGCACGACGATGTCGTCGACCAGAGCGACATGCGCCGCGGCAAGCTCGCTGCCCGCATGCTCTGGGGCAACGAGGCCAGCGTACTGGTCGGCGATTTCCTGCTCGGCCAGGCCTTCAGGATGATGGTCGAGGTCGGCTCGCTGCGCGCACTCGACATCCTCTCGACCGCCGCTGCGGTGATCGCCGAGGGCGAGGTGATGCAGCTCGCCGCCGCCAAGAATACCGAGACCACAGAGGACGAATACCTCGCCGTGATCCGCGGCAAGACGGCCGAACTCTTCGCCGCCGCCTGCGAGGTCGGGCCGGTGATCGCCCAGTCGTCGAAGGGCGAAGCCGCCGCCTGCCGCAGCTACGGGCTCAATCTCGGCATCGCCTTCCAGCTCATCGACGACGCGCTCGACTATGGCGGCTCATCGGGCCAGCTCGGCAAGAATGTCGGCGACGACTTCCGCGAGGGCAAGATCACCCTGCCCGTCGTGCTCTCCTTCCGCCGTGGCAGTGAGAGCGATCGCGCCTTCTGGCGTCGCACCCTGCAGGAAGGCGAGATCTGCGATGGCGACCTCGATGAGGCGCAGGCCCTGATGCGCAAGCACGATGCCTTGGCCGACACGATCGAGCGTGCCCGCCACTATGCCAAGATGGCGAAGGACGCACTCGGACTGTTCCCGTCATCGCCGATGAAGCAGGCGCTCAACGAGGCCGTCGATTTCTGCGTGGCGCGGGCGCACTGAGCAGCTTCAGCGCTGCTCCGCCGCGATCCTGAGGCCCAGCGCGAGCAAGAGCCCGCCGGTCAGCGCCTCGATGACGCGCCGAACCTGCGAGCGCCGCAGCACATCGCCGGCCTTGGCGACGACCAGCGCATAGGCCGAGAGCCAGAGCAGGGTCATCGCCGCGAAGACCAGTCCGAGCAGGAACAGCGTGGTGAAGCTGCTGCTGCCGGCCGCGAACTGCGGCAGGAGGCTGGCGAAGAAGACCGCGATCTTGGGGTTGCCGAGATTGCTGATCAGCCCCTGTCGGTAGGCGATGGCTGGCGCGAGCCGCCGTGGCGAGATCGCGGCTGTTGCCGGCGACGCCGGCCCCTGTCGGCGAAAAGCGTCTCGCAGCGCCATGATGCCGAGATAGATCAGATAGGCGGCGCCGGCGTATTGGATGGCGCGGAAGACCGGCTCGCTCGCCACCAGCAGCGCGACGAGACCGAGGCTGGTCGCCAGGGCCCAGAGCGAGAGGCCAGTCGCGACGCCGAGCGCCGTCAGCACGCCGCCGGCGCGGCCACCGAACAGCGTGTTGCGGATGGTCAGCGCGGTGTCCGGCCCCGGCGTGCAGATCACCAGCGCCGCGACACCGACATAGGCGAGGAAAGAGGCCAGCGTCATGATGTGCCCTCCGGCTTAAAGCCGAGGCGCCTATCTCAGCACAGTCGGCTTCACCCACCAATCCGGCTGGCCATGCGCCAGAAGCTTGCCGGCCTCGGCACTGGCGCGACAGTCGTCGAACAGCGCGAAGCAGGTTGCGCCCGAGCCGGACATGCGCGCCAGTCGGCAACCTGGCAAGGCAGACAGCGCCGACAGCACCTCGCCGATGATCGGCGCGGCGGAGCGGGCCGGGACTTCGAGATCGTTGCCGGAGGCGGCCAGGGCGACGATCAGCGACACTGAGGAGGCACGTGACGGGTCGTCGGCCTTGAACGCCTCAACACCACCAGCATGCCCCTGCCCTGTCTGAAGCCCCAGCGCACGGAACACGGCCACCGTCTCGACCGCGACGCCCGGATTGACCAGCAGGGCGAACAAGCGCGGCGGTTTCAAAGGCGGCCCGAGCCGTTCGCCGATGCCCCACATCATGCGGGCGCGGGCTTCGAGGCAGACCGGGACATCGGCGCCGACGCGGCCGGCAGCAGCGAGAAGGGCGGGATGCGACAGCGGCAGTTCGTTGAGCCGCGCCAGCAGACGCAGCGCCGCTGCCGCATCGGCGGAGCCGCCGCCTATGCCGGAGGCGACCGGCAGGCGCTTGACGAGGTGGAAGCGGCCGGAGCGCAGGCCGGCGATCTCGTCGCGCAGGGCGCGCTCGGCCTTGAGGACGAGATTGTCCGGCCCGGTCGAGAGGCCGGCGGCGAACGGACCTGAGACCTGCACCGCCGCGGGCTCGCCCGGCGACAGGCTCAGTTCGTCGCCGACGCCGGCGAAGGCGACGAGGCTGTCGAGCTCATGATAGCCGTCGGCCCGGCGGCCGAGGACGCGCAAGGAGAGATTGACCTTGGCCGGGGCGCGGGTCGTCAATGGGAGTGACATCGCGTTACGCCATCAGCCTGGGCGCCATGATGCCGGCACAGTTCGTCATGCTCGCCCTTGTGGCGAGCATCCACGTCCTGAACACCACGTTGCCCCAAGGAAGATGTGGATGGTCGGGACAAGCCCAACCATGACGGAGAAGCGCAGAGCCATGAAAGCTCAGCCGCCATCCTTCTTCGGCTCGGCCACATTCGCCGAGGGTGCGGGATCCTCGAGCCCCTTCTCGATCTTGCGCTGGATCCGGGTGAGGTCATCCGGCTCCGGCCCGAGATCGCGGGCATAATTCCACTGGAAGCGCGCCTCGAGATAGCGCCCGGTCTTCCAGTAGACGTCGCCGAGATGGTCGTTGATCACCGGGTCGGAGGGACGCAGCTCCATCGCCTTCTCGAGTTCCGTCACCGCCTCGTCATAGCGGCCGAGGCGGTAATGCGCCCAGCCGAGTGAGTCGATGATGTAGCCGTCGCGCGGCCTGAGCTCGACGGCGCGGCGCAGCATGCCGAGCGCCTCCTCGAGCTTGAGGTTCTGGTCGACCAGCGAATAGCCGAGATAGTTGAGTACCAGCGCGCGCTCGCGGCTGAGCGCCTCCGGCATCAGCTCCAGCGCCTTGCGCAGATCGGCCTCGGCCTGGGGCCATTTCTTGGTGCGCTCATAGGCTATGCCGCGCGAATAGAGCAGGTCCCAGTTGGAGCGACCGGGCGTGCCGAGCTTGGCGACCGCCTTGTCATAGGTCGTCGCCGCCTCCTCGAAGCGCTTGCGCGAGCGATAGATGTTGCCGAGAGCCGAGATCGCGTCGATGTCGTCGGGGCGCGCGACGATGATCCCCTCGAGATGCTTGACGGCCTCCTCGGTCTTGCCGAGTTGCTCGAGGCCGAGCCCGATCTGGATGTCGGCGACCGGCCGCAGCGGCGAGTTCTCGGGCATGCGCCGGTAGACCTGGACCGCGTCCTCGGTCTGCTTGGCGCGCTCGAGGATGTCGGCGAGCGTCAGCACCGCAAGGTCGTGGCCGGGGTCGAGATAGGCTGCGAAGCGCAGGTAAAGCAGCGCGGTCGCCTCGTCGCCCTGCAGGATACCGGCGCTGGCGAGGCCATAGAGCACCTCGGCCGCACCCTGCTGGGTGTTGCCGACGATGCGCTGCAACGGCTCCTTGCTGCTGATCTTGGCGATGGCGTCGCGCACCACCGGATGGTTCGGGCGCACGCGCTGCTCGAAATCGTTGAGCGTTGCCAGGGCCGCGTCGCTGTCGCCGGCGCGCGCCTGCTGGCGGGCCCAGAGATCGACGAGGCGCAGATTGGTCTTCTCGGCGTCATAGGCCGCCTTGAGCCGGCGATTGGCGTCGTTGCGGCGGCCGGCGATATCGAGGATCAGCCCGGCATGGAAATCGCGGAAGCGGTCGAAGGTCGCCTCGCCCTTGAGGCGGTCGAGCGTCTCAAGCGCGCGGTTGGTCTCGCCGGAGCCCGAATAGGCCCAGGCGGCGAGCAGGGTCGCGGTGATGTCGGCGGAGCGGCCGCGGCCGCCGCGCTGCAACTGGGTGCGCGCAGCCGTATAGTTCTTCTGCTTCAGCGCGCGGACGCCGAGCGCCAGCTGCGCCAAGCCGTTGGTGGCGTCGCGCTGGATCAGCTTCTCGGCGGCGCGGAAGGTCTCGTTCATCGCGCCGTCGGCGAGGAAGGCGACGAAGCCGCGCTCGAGCAGTTCGCTGTTCTGCGGATCGTTCTTGATCGCCTCGCGCAGATAGATCGAGGCTGCGCCGAGATCGCGGGCAGACCCCGCCACCACCGCTGCCAGATAATTGCCTTCGAGACTCTCGGCCGGCTCGAACTTGTCGACCGGGCGCGCCTGCGCGAGCGCCGGCATGCCAAGATGCAACCCCGCGATAAACGCCACGACTAAAGCGGCGCTACGGCCGTCGATCTGAAACGTCACGTTCGACTTTCTCCCTCGGTCCGCCCCGGGCGCCGGGCGCCGGGAGCTGGTCCGTGGACGGGACCGTGACCTGAACGATTAGGCCGCCAACATGGCCGTTTCCGGGCTGCGCGACAAGTCCGCCCGGCACGCTGCGGCATCGGCGTCACGCTGACGTGAAATGCGCCGGCTTCATGCGGAAGCGCAGCGGTTATGATAGATTCGATCAAGAAATTACGTGTAGATTTGCTTTCGTCGCGACCTCTCGCGGCGATTCGATTAGGATGTTTCAAATGAAGAAGGTCTCGCTCGCGCTCGCGGCCGTTCTCACCCTTGCCGGCATCGCCGGCGGCTGCGCCACGAAGGAGCCGGAGAAGCCTGCTCCGGTCATCCGCAAGGGCTGATCCCCCTCCCGAAAGGGAAGACAGAAAAGGCCGCGCCGTTCAGCCGGCGCGGCCTTTTTTGTCTTTGTCATTGCTTGAGCGGACGGAGTGCGAGCTCACATATTCGAGTAATTCGGCCCGCCCGCACCTTCCGGCACCGTCCAGGTGATGTTCTGGGCGGGATCCTTGATGTCGCAGGTCTTGCAGTGCACGCAGTTCTGCGCGTTGATCACGAAGCGCGGCAGCGTCTGCTTTTCCGGATCGGCGTAGACCACTTCGTAGACACCTGCCGGGCAATAGAGCCGCGCCGGCTCGCCATAGATCGGCAGGTTCTGCAGCACCGGCACATTCGGGTCGGTCAGCTTCAGATGCGCCGGCTGGTCCTCCTCGTGATTCGTCGCCGAGAGGAAGACCGAGGAGAGCTTGTCGAAGGAGATCTTGCCGTCGGGCCTGGGGTAGACGATCGGCTTGACCATGCCGATCGGCTTCAGCGTGGCATGGTCGGGCTTGCCGTGCTTCAGCGTGCCGAAGGGCGACCAGCCGAAGAGCTGGTTCAACCACATGTCGATGCCGCCGAGCATGACGCCACCGATCGTGCCGAGCTTCGACCAGAGCGGCTTGACGTTGCGCACCAGCTTGAGGTCGCGCCCGATCTCGGAGGAGCGCCAGCTCTCCTCGATGCCGTCGACGACGTCATGGGAGCGGCCCGCCGCCAGCGCCGGCACGAGATGCTCGGCCGCCAGCATGCCGGACAGGATGGCGTTGTGGCTGCCCTTGATCCGCGGCACGTTGACGAAGCCGGCCGAGCAGCCGATCAGCGCCCCGCCCGGGAAGGTCAGCTTCGGCACCGACTGCCAGCCGCCCTCGGTGATGGCGCGCGAACCATAGGAGAGGCGCTTTGCCCCCTCGAAGACATCGCGGATCATCGGGTGGGTCTTGAAGCGCTGGAACTCGTCGAAGGGCGACAGCGTCGGGTTCGTATAGTTGAGATGGACGACGAAGCCGACCGAGACCAGATTGTCGTCGAAATGGTAGAGGAAGGAGCCGCCGCCGGTGCCCATGTCGAGCGGCCAGCCGAAGGAGTGCTGGACCAGCCCCTTCTTGAACTTCTCCGGCTTGACCTGCCAGATCTCCTTGAGGCCGATGCCGTATTTCTGCGGCTCACGGCCCTCGTCGAGCGCGAAGCGCTTGATCGCGATCTTGGCGAGCGAGCCGCGAGCGCCCTCGCCGAGCAGCGTGTAGCGGCCGCGCAGCTCCATGCCGCGGGTGAAGCGATCCGAGACGGTGCCGTCCTTGGCGATGCCCATGTCGCCGGTGGCGATGCCGGCGACCGAGCCGTCCTCGTTGAACAGCAATTCGGCGGCGGCGAAGCCGGGATAGATCTCGACGCCGAGCGCCTCGGCGCGGGCCGCGAGATAGCGCGCGACCAGGCCGAGCGAGCCGACGAAGTTGCCGTGATTGTTCATCAGCTTCGGCATGGCGAAATTCGGCAGGCGTGCGCCGCCAGCCGGGCCGAGGAAGTAGAAGACGTCCTCGGTGACCTCGGTATGGAGCGGGCGCGCCTCGTCCTGGCGCCAGTCGGGCAGGAGCTTGTCGAGGCCGATCGGGTCGATGACCGCACCCGAGAGGATGTGCGCGCCGACCTCGGAGCCCTTCTCGACCACGACGACCGAGATGGCCTCGTCGAGCTGCTTCAGCCGGATCGCAGCGGCAAGCCCGGCCGGGCCGGCGCCGACGATGACGACGTCATAGTCCATGCTCTCGCGCGGTGTGCTCTGTGCTTCCTTCAGATCCATGCTGCCCTCCGCCCCGCGCCGCTTATATCTCGTTAGATAGTTTATATATGAACTATCTCGATCATCCCGCCAAGCCGCGGGACTGATTGGAATTCCTCTATCCGGGGCTCCCGGTTATTTTGCAACAGCGAACGGGCTCGCTTCGTTCCAAGCGCCGCTGTATTCTGCCGCCCATGTCCTTCGATGCCGTCTCCGCAGCCGAACTGATCGCCTGGTACGCCGAGATGGGCGTGACGGAGGCGCTCGACGAGACGCCGCACGACCATTTCGCAGCGGTAACTGAGCCGGCGCGACAGCCTGTCGCACGCCTGGTAGCATCGTCCCAACAGGCGGCCGGGCGCCCCGCTGCGGCCGCTCCAGCACCGCCAGACGAAGCGGCCCTGTCGGCCCGGGCGCTGGCGCGCGAGGCGACGACGCTGGATGAGCTCAAGGCGGCACTCGCCAGCTTCGAAGGCTGCCCGCTCAAGGCCTCGGCGAAGAGCCTCGTCTTCGCCGACGGCAATCCGGCCGGGAAGGTGATGGTCGTCGGCGAGGCGCCGGGCGCCGACGAAGACCGCGCCGGCCTGCCATTCGTCGGCCGGTCAGGCCAATTGCTCGACCGGATGCTGGCTTCGATCGGCCTCAACCGGCAGGAGCACGTCTACATCGCCAACCTCCTGCCCTGGCGCCCGCCCGGCAACCGCACGCCGACGCCGCAGGAGGTCGCGATCTGCCTGCCCTTCATCCAGCGCCAGATCGAGCTCGCCGATCCCGACATCCTGGTCTGCATCGGCGGCCCGTCGGCGCAAGGGCTGCTCGGCGTTTCCGGCATCCTGGCCTCGCGCGGCCGCTGGCGGGAATACGACACCGGCACCCGCATGATCCGGGCGATCGCGACGCTGCACCCGGCCTATCTGCTGCGCCAGCCGCTGCAGAAGCGCTTGGCCTGGCGCGACCTGCGGGCACTCAAGGCGGCGCTCGACACGCTTTGACGCAGCGGCGCGATGCCACTGCGTCACCACCGACGGCTGCCCTGTCGCATCGGCTTGATTATTCCGTGTGTAAAGTAGACCTTGCAACCAGCAGGGTCTCGCGGCCATGACGGATCGTGGCCGCAACGCCGGAGCGATGCGATGCCGATCGACGCCTTTCTGCTTTCACGCATCCAGTTCGCCTTCACGGTCTCGTTCCACATCGTCTTCCCAGCCTTCACGATCGGGCTCTCGGCCTATATCGCGACGCTGCTGGGCCTGTGGCTGAAGACCGGCGACCAGAAGTTCCATCTGCTCGCCCGCTTCTGGACCAAGATCTTCGCGGTCTCCTTCGCCATGGGCGTGGTTTCCGGCATCGTGCTCTCCTACCAGTTCGGCACGAACTGGAGCCGCTTCTCGGTCGCAGTCGGCAACGTCATCGGTCCGCTGATCGGCTACGAGGTGCTGACCGCCTTCTTCCTCGAGGCGTCCTTCCTCGGCGTCATGCTGTTCGGCTGGAAGCGGGTACCGCCCTGGCTGCACCTCCTCTCGGCGGTGATCGTCGCCGGCGGCACCGCTCTCTCCGGCTTCTGGATCCTCTCCGCCAATAGCTGGATGCAGTATCCGGCCGGGCACGAGGTCCGCGACGGCATCGCCTATCCCGTCGACTGGCTGAAGATCGTCTTCAACCCAACCTTCCCCTTGCGCTTCGCGCATATGATGACGGCGGCCTATCTCACCACCGCCTTCGTCGTGCTGGCGACCGGCGCGCGCCATCTGCTCGCCGGGCACCGCACCGAATCGGCCCGGACGATGGTGCGGATGGCGATCCTGATGATCGCCCTGACCGCGCCCCTGCAGGCGGTGATCGGAGACTTCCACGGCAAGCAGACCGCGATTTATCAGCCGGCCAAGCTCGCCGCGATCGAGGCGCATTGGGATTCATCCAAGCCCGGCGCGCTCGTGCTCTTCGCCTGGCCCGACGAGAAGGCCGAGCTCAACCGCTTCGAGGTCGCGATCCCCGGCGTCGCCAGCCTGCTCACCCATGGCAGCATGGATGCGCTCTTCCCCAGCCTGAAGGACTTCAAGGTCGAGGACCGGCCGCCGGTGCTCATCCCGTTCTTCGCCTTTCGGATCATGGTCGGCATCGGCACGCTGATGATCATCTTCGGCTGGGTCGGCGCCTTTCTCTGGAAGCGCGGCACCGTGTTCGAAGCGCGCGGCTGGCTCTGGCTCGCCCAGTACAGCTGGCCGGCCGGCTTCGTCGCCATCCTCTCCGGCTGGTTCGTCACCGAGGTCGGCCGCCAGCCCTGGCTCGCCACCGGCATCCTGCGCTCCAAGGACGCGGTCTCGCCGGTGACGACGCTCGAGGTCGCGATCTCGCTGGCGCTGTTCGTCTTCGTCTACTGCGTCGTCTTCACAGCCGGCATCCTCCTGATCAACCGCCTGATCGACAAAGGACCGGACGAGATCAGCCAGGAGGACCCGCCCGAGCAGCCGTCGAAGCGGCCGCTCAAGGCGGCGCAGGTACCGGCCTCGGCGATCTTCGGCGACGGCCATCCCGGCGACGACAAGATCCAGCCGGCGAGCTGAGGAGAGCTATTATGGAATGGTATCTCCCCGTGATCTGGGCCGGGCTGATCGGCACCGCCGTGATGCTCTATGTCGTGCTCGACGGTTTCGACCTCGGCATCGCCATCCTGTTCCCGACGACGAAAGACGAAGGCGAACGCGACCAGATGATGAACTCGGTCGCGCCGTTCTGGGACGGCAACGAGACCTGGCTGGTGCTCGGTGGCGGCGGCTTATGGGTCGCCTTCCCCTATGCCTACGCCATCATCATGCCGGCCTTCTACATCCCGGTGATCCTGATGCTGCTGGCGCTGATCTTCCGCGGCGTCGCCTTCGAATTCCGCTGGGTGGCGAAACCGCATCACAAGGTCTGGGACTTCGCCTTCTGGGCGGGTTCGACGGTGGCCGCCTTCGCGCAGGGACTGATCCTCGGCGGGCTGCTGCAGGGCGTGACGGTGGTCGACAAGCAGTTCGCCGGCGGCCCGCTCGACTGGCTGACCCCGTTCACCCTGATGTGCGGCGTTGGCGTCGTCATCGGCTACGCCACGCTGGGCACGACCTGGCTGGTCTACAAGACCGAAGGCCCGGTGGCCGAGCGGGCGCGCCGGCAGGCCAAGACGCTCCTCATCGGCCTGCTCGCCTTCGCCGTGCTGGTCTCGCTGTGGACGCCCTATGCCCATCCGCGCATCGCCGAGCGCTGGTTCACGCCGTCGAACCTGATGCTGCTCTGGCCCTTCCCGGTGCTGACCGCCTTCTGCGGCTACATGGCCTGGAAGCGGCTCCACGGCGCGCACGAATTCACGCCCTTCGCCTTCACCATCGCGATCTTCCTGCTCTGCTTCCTCGGCCTCGCGATCTCGAACTACCCCTATCTCGTGCCACCCGGCCTGACGATCTGGGACACGGCGGCGGCTCCGGCCTCGCACATCTTCGTGCTGATCGGGGTGACCTTCCTCCTGCCGATGATCCTGTTCTACACGGCCTTCGTGTACTGGACCTTCCGCGGCAAGGTGAAAGCCGATGCCGGCTATCATTGAGGGAGTCGGCCAAGCTAAGTGTCGGGGTCCTGGTCGATAAGCGACAATCGGGGCACAACGCTCCGCGGAGCCAGGAGCGTGCCGGGCGCAAGCACGGCATTGGCGCCTATTGCAGTGTGGTCCCCGACCAGCGCGCCGAATTTCTCGACCCCGGTCGCCACCCGCCTGTCTCGATAACGAACATGGATCTGCTTGGCGGCCCGCTCGTTGCGATGGTTGGCGACGATGCTGCCGGCTTCGAGGTTCGTCCCTTCGCCAAGGATCGAGTCGCCAACAAAGTTGAAGTGAGCGAGCTTCGCTTCGGCGAACAGGAACGAGGATTTGATCTCCGATCCGGGGCCTATCGTCGCGCGCCCCTCCAGCCAGACGCCGCCTCGCAAATAGGCTCCTGCCGCGATCAGGCAAGCGGGCCCGATCAGGATCGGCCCTTTCAAGACCGCGCCGGCTTCCACCTGCGACCCGCGATGGATCGCGACGTCGCCTTCCTGGTGATAGTGCTCAGGGTCGACAGTGGCCAAAAGCTCCCTGACGACATCGAGTGCCTGGCTCGTTATCATCCACGGGTACAGACCCTTGCGGATCGCCAGAGCGGAGCTATCGAAAGAGGCGATGAAATCGCCGATCATCGGCCTTCATGCCCGGTAACGGTCAAAGGTCGGGCAAGGGCTTGGTCGAGCGCAGCTCCCAAACCTTCCTCAAGCTGGTCTGGTGTCGCCGTGACTGCCATCGGCCTGCTCCCGCAAAACGAGCGCCATCATCAGCAAATTCGCTGAACCGCATAGCCGCGAATTTCGGATATCGGCCCTCGCCCGCCCTTGTCCCCGGAAGCGATGGCTTGAGTTCCCGCCGCACCTCGCCGACATTGGCGCTGCTGCAACAAGGGTTCGCGCATGCGTTGGGAAGATTATCGCCAGTCCGAGAATCTCGAGGACCGGCGCGGCGGTGGCGGTGGCGAATTCGCCGGCCTGCCCGGCGGACGTGGCGGCATCGGCATCGGCACCATGGTCGTGCTCGGCCTGCTCGGCTGGGCGCTCGGCATCGATCCGCGCCTGCTGATCGGCGGGGCTGAGCTGATCGGCGGCATCGGCGGGCGCAGTGCGCCGACGCAGGAGCAGCGCAAATCGGCGGGCCCGCCGCAGGACGAGATGGGTCGCTTCGTCTCGGCCGTGCTGGCACAGAACGAGGATATCTGGGGCAAGGTGCTGCCGCAGCAGGCCAACCGCAAATACGTGCCGCCGAAGCTGGTGCTGTTCAGCGGCGTCGACCGCTCCGGCTGCGGCACGGCGCAGGCGGCGATGGGGCCGTTCTACTGCCCCAACGACCAGCGGGTCTATCTCGACCTCTCCTTCTTCCAGGAGATGCAGCGCAAGCTCGGCGGCGGCGGCGACTTCGCCTATGCCTATGTCGTCGGCCACGAGGTCGGCCATCACATCCAGAATCTGCTCGGCATCCTCCCCAAGGTGAACCAGCTGCGCGAGCGGGTTTCCGAGCGCGAATCGAACCAGCTCTCGGTGCGGGTCGAATTGCAGGCCGACTGTTTCGCCGGCGTCTGGGCCTACAACATCCAGGCGATGGACCGCATCCAGCCCGGCGACATCGACGAAGCGCTGCGCTCCGCCTCAGCGATCGGCGACGACAAGCTGCAGCAGGCAGGCCGCGGCGCGGTGGTGCCGGACTCGTTCACGCATGGCTCGTCGGCGCAGCGCACGCGCTGGTTCAACACCGGCTTCAAATCCGGCTCGATGCAGAGCTGCGACACCTTCCGGACCAACCAGCTCTGACGGCTCAGAGCTCGGCTCGTTCGCGCCGCACCGTCAACCGGCGCGGCGCACGCGCCAATCGGCCGGACAGGATCTGCGTCTTCGGCGCCAGGAGCCCTGCCCTGACGTGGCGCGAGCGCAGCGAGACCGCACCCCATTCGCGCAACCCCGCGGCCATGCCGCGCAGCGGCATCAAGGCTGGCCGCATCGCCATCGTCAGCAGATGCCGCTCGATGCTCGGCGTCCATTGCGGCTCGGGCAGATCGCCGGCTTCGAGCAGGATGACCCAGTCGCCGCGCGCCTGTGCGACCCCGCTGGACCAGGCCTCGCCATTTTTCGCCCGGACATAGCTGGCACCGGTCTCGTCGGCGAGACGCTCGACCGCAGCGTCATCCGCCTCGTCGATCACCACGGCATGGCCGATCACGCCCTGCGCGACCGCTGGAATCAGCACGGACAAGGTCGCTGCGAGTGCTTCGACGTCGCGATTGGCCCGGATGACGGCGGTGATCATGGGCGATCAGCTTATGACGCAGTGCAACATGTCGCAATCCTGTCACTTGCATTCTGTTCCTGTTATGTTCACATTCCTTGGTCTCGGATCAACCGATTCCGCCGGGAGACGAAACCATGCTGCAGGCCAGACCCTCAGCCAGAACGCAACCGCTCAAGCGCCGTGACTCCGAGCCGGGAAGCGTCTCGGCGCCGGTGCGCACCCTGCCGGTCGATCCGCTCGCCTATGTCGGTAGCCAGATCGACCCGGAGCGGCGACGCGGACGCGGCGCGACGATCAACCCCGGCGGCCGCTTTGAGGCCGAGACACGCATCAGCGAGGATGACGGCTGGGGCTCGCTCGGCGAATTACCGCCGTTCAAGACCGAGGTCTCGGTCGAGAAGCCGCGGACCATCATCACCAGGAACGACTCGCCGGATATCTCGTTCGACCGCTCGATCAACCCCTATCGCGGCTGCGAGCATGGCTGCGTCTACTGCTTCGCGCGCCCGAGCCATGCCTATCTCGGCCTGTCCCCCGGGCTCGACTTCGAGAGCAAGCTGACCGCCAAGCCCGATGCGGCGTTGCTGCTGGAGAAGGAGCTGTCGGCGCCGAGCTACCAGCCGCGCACCATCGCCATCGGCACGAACACTGACGCCTACCAGCCGATCGAGAAGAAGCTGCGGATCATGCGCGGAATTCTGGAGGTACTGGCGAAGTTCAACCACCCGGTCGGCATCGTCACCAAATCGGCGCTGGTGCAGCGCGACATCGACATCCTCGCGCCGATGGCGGCGAAGGGACTGGTCAAGGTCGCGCTCTCCGTGACGACGCTCGATCCCAAGCTTGCCCGCAACATGGAGCCGCGCGCCGCTTCGCCCGCCAAGCGGATCGAGACGATCCGCAAGCTGTCGGAAGCCGGCATTCCGGTGACCGTGCTGGTCGCGCCGATCGTGCCGGCGATCAACGAGCATGAGATCGAGCGCATCCTGGATGCAGCGAAAGCAGCGGGCGCGCGCGAGGCCGGCTATGTGCTGCTGCGCCTGCCGCTCGAGGTGAAGGACATCGTGCAGGACTGGCTGGTGACGCATCATCCCGACAAGATGCGCCATGTCGTCTCGCTGATCCGCTCGACCCGCGGCGGCAAGGATTACGATGCCGCCTGGGGCCAGCGCCAGGTCGGCTCCGGCCCCTATGCCTGGATGATCGGGCGGCGCTTCGAGATGGCAGCCGAGCGGCTCGGCTTCAACAGCGCGCGGCTGCGCCTGCGCACCGACCTCTTCGTCAGGCCGGAGAAGGAGAAGGCGCAGCTCAGCTTGTTTTGACAACGGCCTTCTTGCGCTGTGGATGCAGGAAGCCGGACAGCCGAGTGCCCAGCGAATTGTGGATGTGATGCAGCCGACGGCAGACCTTCGCGCCATGATCTGGCATAGCGAAGCCATGACCGCCGATTTCAGCCGCGAGCAGGCCGCGATGATTGCCGGGCGCGCCCGCGTCGCCGGCGTGGACGAGGTCGGGCGCGGCCCGCTCGCCGGGCCGGTCGTCGCGGCCGCCGTCATCCTCGATCCCCTGGCGATCCCCGAGGGGCTCGCCGATTCGAAGGAACTCAGCGCCCAGCGCCGCGAAGAGCTCTGCGTCCTGATCCTCGGCAGCGCGCTGGCGGTCGGTGTCGGCAGCGCCTCCGCCACCGAAATCGATACGATCAACATCCGGCAGGCGACCCTGCTCGCGATGCGGCGCGCAGTGACGGCGCTGCCGCTGTCGCCCGATTTCGTGCTGGTCGACGGCAACGATCCGCCGGCGCTGGCCTGTGGTTGCGAGGCGATCATCGGCGGCGATGGGCTGATCGCCTCGATCGCCGCGGCCTCGATCGTCGCCAAGGTGACGCGCGACCGGATGATGGCGCGGCTTTCGCTGGCTTATCCGGCCTATGGCTTCATCAGCCATGTCGGCTACGGCACGGCCGCGCATCGTGCCGCGCTGAAGACGCATGGCCCCTGCCCCGCCCACCGCTATTCCTTCGCACCGATCAAAGGTGTCTGGTCGCGCTCGCTTGGCTGAGCTTGCCGGAGGCACCATGCCCACCTTGACGATGCATCAGGTCGACGCGTTCACGGACCGGGTGTTCGCCGGCAATCCGGCTGCCGTCCTCATCCTGGACGACTGGCTGCCCGAGGCGACGATGCAGGCGATCGCCAGCGAGAACAATCTGGCCGAGACGGCCTTCGCTCGGCCGAACAGTTCAGGCTGGGACCTGCGCTGGTTCACCCCGGTCCACGAGGTCAATTTCTGCGGCCATGCCACCCTCGCGACCGCGCATGTGCTGGCCAGCGTCCATGGGGTCCGCGGCGATATGGAATTCGTCACCCGCGTCGGTCCGATCCGGGTCTCGCAGCTCGGAAATGGCTACCGGCTCGACCTGCCGGCCTTCGCCCCGGAACCAGTCGATGCGTTACCTCCGGTCATCGCCGCGCTGTTTCCGGTTCCGCCGCGCGCGCTCTTCCGCAATTTCGAGAACGTCTTCGCCGTCCTGGCGGACGAAAAGGCGGTGCGCACTTTCGTGCCCGATGCCGCCGCGATCGCGACCCTCGCCCCGCTCTGCTTCGGCATCACGGCTCGCGGCGAGAGCCATGACTTCGTCTCGCGCTATTTTGCTCCCAGCGCCGGCATCCCGGAAGATCCGGTCACCGGATCGATCCATGCGACCCTGGTCCCGTATTGGGCCCGCGAGCTCGGCAGGAACCGTCTCGAGGCCTTTCAGGCCTCGGCGCGCGGCGGGCGTCTCAGCTGCGAAATGGCGGGCGAGCGCGTGCTCATCACCGGGCAGGCTGCGACCTTCATGAAGGCCGAAATCTACCTGCCAAACTGACGGCCGGGCTACCCACGGAACTATCCCGAGCTGCCGCAACGGCAGCCGGAAGCCGGTTACCTTTCCTTAATCTCCGTTACGAATTTCCAAACGTATTCAATGGGCTAGGCAAAATCTGCAGCCCCAGAATGGGACGCATTTTTTTCAACCTGGAAACCCGCCCTTTACCCTGACCGGCGAGGATCGCGACTGTTGAAGTTGCGTAACGGTCTTGGCGTCATGAGTACCTCGCGTACCGGGACCGCCAGCGCTCCCGTCCGGATTCAGGTTTCGCGTACCGGACGGCCCGCGCTGGGGGCCCGGATGAAGGCCACGAGCCTTCTTCCCACTCAGGTTCTCCCACGGGAGCTGCCGCTCGATCAGGTGATCGTCGGCGATTGCGTCGCTGCGATCGAGGCCCTGCCCCCGGGCAGCGTCGACCTCGTCTTCGCCGACCCGCCCTATAATCTCCAGCTCGGCGGCGACCTGCGCCGGCCCGACGACAGCCTCGTCGATGCCGTCGACGACGACTGGGACAAGTTCGCCTCCTTCGCCGAGTATGACGCTTTCACCCGCGCCTGGCTCACCGCCTGCCGCCGCGCACTGAAGCCCGACGGCGCGCTCTGGGTGATCGGCTCCTACCACAACATCTTCCGGGTCGGCTCGATCCTGCAGGATCTCGGCTTCTGGATGCTGAACGATATCGTCTGGCGCAAAGCCAATCCGATGCCGAACTTCCGCGGCCGGCGCTTCACCAATGCGCATGAGACGCTGATCTGGGCGGCGCGCGGCGAGAGTTCGAAATACACCTTCCACTACGAGGCGCTGAAGGGCGGCAATGACGACCTGCAGATGCGCTCCGACTGGTATCTGCCGCTGTGCACCGGCGATGAGCGCCTGAAGGACGACAAGGGCGTCAAGGTCCATCCGACCCAGAAGCCCGCATCGCTGCTCGCCCGCGTGCTGCTCTCGGCCAGCAATCCCGGCGACGTGGTGCTCGATCCCTTCTTCGGCACCGGCACGACCGGCGCGGTCGCCAAGGCGCTCGGCCGCCATTTCATCGGCATCGAGCGCGAGCCGACTTACGCCAAGGCAGCGCGCGAACGCATCGCAGCGGTTCAGCCGCTGCCGCCGGAGGCCTTCGCCACGGCACCTTCGAAGCGCAGCGAACCGCGCGTGCCCTTCCTCAGCCTGGTCGAAGCCGGATTGGTGAAGGCCGGCGAGCGCGTCTTCGACGAGAAGCGCCGCCACAGCGCCACCATCCGCGCCGATGGCACGCTGGTGCTCGGCCCGGCCGTCGGCTCGATCCACAAGGTCGGCGCACTGGCGCAGGGGCTGCCGGCCTGCAATGGCTGGACCTTCTGGCATGTCGAGCGTGAGGGCAAAGCCCTGCTGCTCGACGCGCTACGCGGCGAGATCAGGACGCAGATGGCGGCCGCCTAAGGCCGCTGCAACTCTTCCAGCCCGGCTTCAAGCGCCTTCAGGAAGACATTCGGAAAAGCTTCCTCCTTCAGCCGGTTGAATGGCGTGAAGCGCATGCCCTCGGGCGCCGGCGTCTCCAGCGGGACACGCCCGGCGAAGACCGTCAGCTCCAGCGGGAAATGCGTGAAGACGTGGCGGACCGGCAGCATCAGCCGCCGCCATTGCGCTGAAACCGGCGCATCGCGCAAGGCATTGGCCAGCTCGTAGTCCGCCCGCCAGTCGCCGCCGGGCACCTCGACCATGCCCCCTAACAGCCCCTTGGCGGGGCGGGTGCGGACCAGCACGGCGCCATCCTCGCGCATCGCGACGAAGGCCGCGCCAAAGCGGGTCTTGCCGGTCTTCTTGGCCGCCTTGCGCGGAAAGCTCTCTTGCGTGCCTTCGATGCGCGCCCAGCAGGGCTCGCGCCAGGGGCAGAGTCCGCAGGCCGGCGAGCGCGGCGTGCAGATGGTCGCGCCGAGATCCATCAGCGCCTGCGCGAAATCGCCGGGCCGGTCGTGCGACAGCAATGCCAGCACCTGCTCGCGGATCAGCGGTTTGGCGCCGGGCATCTCGTCCTCGATCGCGAAGAGCCGGGTGATCACCCGCTCGACATTGCCATCGACCGCGACGGCCGGCCGGTCGAAGGCGATCGCGGCGATGGCCCCTGCCGTATAGGCGCCGATGCCCGGGAGTGCGCGCAGACCGTCCTCGCTATCGGGAAAGCGGCCGCCATGCTGGTCCGCGACGGCCTTTGCGCAGGCATGGAGATTGCGGGCACGGGAATAATAGCCAAGACCGGCCCAGGCTTGCATGACGTTCTCGGGTGGCGCTGCGGCAAGCGTCTCGACGGTCGGGAACCGCACCATGAAGCGCTCGAAATAGGGTTTCACTGCCGCGATCGTGGTCTGCTGCAACATGATCTCGGAGACCCAGACCCGGTAGGGATCGGGCCGCTCGCCCGGCAGCGCCCGCCAGGGCAGGACGCGGCGATGGCGATCATACCAGGCGAGGAGATCGGCGGCGCGGGGCTGGGGTCGCGTTGCGAGGTTCATTGGCTTCCGTTTAGCGTAGCGACCACCGGCCGCAAGCAGTGCGGCGAACGACAGGTAGCCGATGGATTCGCGGCCGGATGCTCCAAATCCGCGTGATGCACTCACTATCCGTAGGATCGTGAGGGTGAATCACGCGGGCGAGTACGGCGCAATTCGCATCTATTCCGCACAGATTGCCGTGGCGCGTCGGCTCTGGCCTGACATGGTGCCTGCCCTGCAACAGATGCTCGACGACGAGATCGATCATTGCGCAAAGTTTTACGCCGCGATGCCAGAGCGAGGCTCGCGACCCTGCCGCGTCATGCAGCTATGGAGTCTGGGCGGCTCTCTGCTCGGCCTGCTGACTGCAATGGCAGGCCGAAGAGCGATCTGGACCTGCACCGCAGCGGTCGAGGAGACTGTTCACCAGCATTTGGACGAGCAGCTCCATTTCCTGGAGAATAGGGATACCGGCCTCCATTCGATCATCAGCAGCATTCGCGAAGAAGAGCTGGCCCATCTGGAGCATGCCGAAACTGCGCTCGATGGTGCTCCGCACAGCCGTGTTCGCACGGCCCTTCGCTCACTGATCGCGCTGATCACGGACATCCTGATCTGGCTTTCGACATGGGGCGATTCCACGCGTATGACACGCGCTTTGAAAGCGGCGAGAGCTAACGGTACCGCATGACGTTCAGCCTTGCCGCCGGTCGCCACGAAGCGCAAATTGCCCCATGGTCGCAAAACCCCTCGCCGAATTGATCGACGACTGCCTCGCGCCCGCGCTCGCCGCGCAGGGCTTTGCGGGACGCTCGGTCGTCGCCTTCTGGCCGGAGATCGTCGGCGAACGGCTGGCGCAGCGCACGCGGCCGCTCAAGATCGACTGGCCGCGGCGGCGTGGCGCGCCGGGAGAGCTGTCGGACCCGGCGACGCTGGTGGTGCGCGTCGAGGGCGCTTTCGCGCTGGAGATGCAGCAACTCGCCCCGCTGGTGCTGGAACGGGTCAACAGCCATCTCGGCTGGCGCGCCGTCGGCAAGCTCGTGCTGAAGCAGGGCCCGGTCGCACCGCCGCCTGCGCCAAAACCCGCTCCGCCGCCGGATCCGGCCACGCTAGCGCGGATCGAGGCGCAGGTTGCAGGTGTCGAGAGTATCGAATTGCGCGAGGCGCTGGCGCGGCTCGGGCGCGGCCTCGCGCAGCGGCGCCAGGTTGCGGGCGACGACACGGCTTCGTGAGCGGGAAGCAGCGAACCGATCTTGCCACAATCCTGATGGCGACTATGGTCCGCAGCAATTACTTCGCCATCAGGGATTGTCTCATGACCAGCCGCCGCCAGGTGTTGATCGGCTCCGCCGCCTTGGCCCTCTCGCCGCTTCTCGCCGGCCAGGGCGCCTTCGCCCAGGCCCTTCCCGGCGTCGCCAATCCGCTCGGCGACGTCTGGCTCGGCAGCCCCGACGCCAAGGTCTCGATCATCGAGTACGCCTCGCTGACCTGCAGCCACTGCGCCACCTTCCACAAGGACACCTGGCCGGCGCTGAAGGCCAAGTACATCGATACCGGCAAGGTGCGCTTCGTGCTGCGCGAGTTCCCGCTCGATCCGCTCGCCACGGCCGGCTTCATGCTGGCGCGCTGCAACGGCACCGACAAATACTACCCGCTGACCGACCTGCTGTTCGCGCAGCAGCGCAACTGGGCCTTCACCGAAAAGCCGGTCGATGCGCTCTCGAACCTGGTGAAGCAGGCCGGTTTCACACAGGAATCTTTCGAGGCCTGCCTGAAACGGCAGGACATTTACGACGCTGTCACGCAGGTTAAGGAGGGTGGGGCCAAGGCTGGCGTGGACTCCACTCCGACCTTCTTCATCAACGGGCAGAAGCGCTCCGGTGCACTCAGCCTCGCCGAATTCGACAAAATCATCGAGCCGCTGCTCGGCAGCTGACGCGCGCCTGCCCTTCTCCCCTCGGGGGAGAAGGTGGCAGCGCGAAGCGCTGACGGATGAGGGAAGGACAGCGGTGACCTGTCCTCGTCTCTCCCGGTCGCACTGCCCTCATCCGTCTGCTTTGCAGACACCTTCTCCCCCGAGGGGAGAAGGAAGGACGCGTCGATGCAACTGACGCGCCTCAAGCTCGCCGGCTTTAAGACCTTCGTCGAACCGGCCGAATTCCAGATCGAGCCTGGGCTGACCGGCATCGTCGGCCCCAATGGCTGCGGCAAGTCCAATCTCGTCGAAGCCCTGCGCTGGGTGATGGGCGAAAGCTCGTTCAAGAACATGCGCGGCTCGGGCATGGACGACGTCATCTTCGGCGGCTCGTCCGAGCGCCCGGCCCGCAACATGGCCGAGGTCGCGCTCACCCTCGACAATAGCGACCGCAAGGCGCCAGCCGCCTTCAACGATGCCGAGGTGCTCGAGGTCACGCGCCGGATCGAGCGCGAGGAAGGCTCGACCTACCGCATCAACGGTAAGGAGGTGCGCGCACGCGACGTGCAGCTCCTCTTCGCCGACGCCGCCACAGGCGCGCGCTCGCCGGCGCTGGTGCGCCAGGGCCAGATCAGCGAGATCATCTCGGCCAAGCCGCAATCGCGCCGCCGCATCCTGGAAGACGCTGCCGGCATCGCCGGCCTGCACAGCCGCCGGCACGAGGCCGAACTGCGGCTCAAGGGTGCCGAGGACAATCTCAACCGGCTCGAAGACGTACTCGCCGAGATCGACGGGCAGGTCGAGGCGCTGCAGCGCCAGGCGCGCCAGGCGACACGCTATCGCAACCTCGCCTCGGACATCCGCAAGGCCGAGGCGGTGCTGGCGCTGATCGCCCATCACGAAGCGCGCGCGCAGGAGGCAGTGGCCGAGCGCGCCTTGGAGGCGGCCGTGCGCGAGGTCGCGGACAGGACCGGCGTGCAGGCGGAGGCGGCGCGACTGCAGGCGATCGCGGCGCATGCCCTGCCGGAGCTGCGCGAGAACGAGGCGGCCGCAGCCGCCGCACTCGTCCGGCTGAAGCGCGGTCTCGACGAGATCGAAGCCGAGAACCGGCGCACCAAGCAACGCACCGAGGAACTGGCCAAGCGGCTTGGCGAACTGCAGGGCGATCTCGCCCGGCAGGAGAATCTCGGGAAGGATGCCACCGACAGCCTGTCGCGGCTGACGGCCGAGGATGAGAGCCTGCGGCTGGAGGCCAAAGCTGCGGCTGGCGGCAGCCAGGCGGCGGCAACCGAACTCGCCGAGGCCGAGAAGTCGCTGACGGTTGCGGAAGCCGAGCATGCCGCGGTCCAGGCGCGACTGTCTGAACTGGCGGCCCGGCGCGGTGCGCTCGAACGCGCTGTGCGCGAGGCGAAGGAGCGAGAGGCCCGCCACGCCGGCGAGCGCGAGCGGCTGCAACGCGACCAGGCGGTACTCGACGCCGACGGCACTGCCGCCTCGCTCGACGGGCTGCGCGCCACGGTCGCGACCGCAGAGACCGCGATGCAAGGTGCGGATACGGCCACTGGCGCCGCACGCAGCGCCCTCGCCGCCGCTCGCGAGGACGAAACGCGGCTGCGCGGCCCGCTCGCGGAAGCGGACCGCAAGGCACAGCGCCTCGAAACCGAAGTCCGTACCTTGCAGAAGCTGCTCGCTCCGGCGGCGGGTGGGCGCTGGCCGGCGATCCTCGATTCGATCGCAGCCGCCAAGGGCTATGAAACCGCGCTCGGTGCAGCGCTCGGCGACGATCTCGACGCCTCGGCCGACCCGGCGGCGCCGGCGCACTGGTCCGACGGCGGCAGTGGCGAAAACGACCCTGCCCTTCCCGATGGCGTCGAGCCGCTCGCGAAACATGTCCGCGGCCCGGCGGCGCTTGGCCGGCGGCTGCGCCAGATCGGTGTCGTCGCCCGAGCCGATGGTGCTGGATTGCGGCCGCGACTGCTGCCGGGGCAGCGACTGGTCTCGCGTGAGGGCGACATCTGGCGCTGGGACGGCTTTACCAGCGCCGCCGATGCGCCCTCGCCTGCCGCCCGAAGGCTGGTGGAGAAGAACCGGCTCGGCGAGCTCGAACACGAAGCGCAGGCCGCGCGCGAGGCGGCGGAAGCGTCGCACGACGGTCTCGACCAGGCGAGCGAGCGCACCAAGACGGCGACGCTGACCGAGGCGAAGGCTCTGGAGGCGGCCCGCGAGGCGCGGCGAGCCCTCGATCAGGCCCGCGAGCGGCTGGCGCAGGCCGAGCGCAGGGCCGGCGAGACGGCTGCCCGCCGCTCGGCCCTGACCGAGGCGATCGGCCGGCTCGGCCAGAACATCGCCGATGCGCAGGCGCAGGCCGAGGCTGCGAATCAGGACTTGGCCGGCCTTGCGCCGGCCCCCGAACTCGAGAACGCCCTGCTTGCCGCCCGCGCCGAATTGGGCGAGCGGCGCGCCGCAGCGTCCGAAGCGCGAGCGCGGGTGCAGACGCAGGGGCGCGAGGCTGAATTGCGTGGCCGCCGGCGCGAAGCGATCGCAGGGGACCTGCATGCATGGCGCGAGCGGGCGGCGACGAACGAGCAGAGCGCCGCCGATACGCGCCGGCGAATCGAGACGACCGCGGCCGAGCACAAGGCGCTGCTGGAAGCGCCCGACACCTTCCTGGTCGAGCGTCGCCGCCTCCTTGCCGAGATCGAGACCGCCGAGGGCAACCGGCGTGGTGCTGCCGACAGACTCGCCGCCGGCGAGGTGTCGCAGGCCGAAGCCGACCGGCAGGCACGCGCGGCGCTGGAGGGGCTGGCGGCTGCGCGCGAAGGCCGGGCGAGCGCGGAAGCCCGGCTCGAAGCGGGGCGGCAACGCCTCGCCGATGTCGTGCGCCAGATCGTCGATGGGCTGGAGACCGAGGTCGCCAATCTGCATCAGATCGCAGGATTGAAAGTTGGAGACGCCCCACCCGAGGCCGAGGATGTCGAGCGCCGGCTCGGCGGGCTCAAGGCCGAGCGCGAGCGCCTCGGCGCGGTCAACCTGCGCGCCGATGACGAGCTCTCGGAGGTGCAGGGCAAGCGAACCGGCCTCGCGACCGAGCGCGACGACCTGACCGAGGCGATTCGGCGGCTGCGCCAGGCGATCGGCGCGCTCAACCGCGAAGGCAGGGAGCGGCTTCTTGCCGCATTCGAGATCGTCAACGGCCATTTCCAGCATCTGTTCGGGGTGCTGTTCGGCGGCGGCACGGCCGAACTCACGCTGGTCGATTCGGAAGACCCGCTCGAAGCCGGGCTCGAGATCATCGCGCGCCCCCCGGGCAAAAAGCCGCAGGTGATGACGCTGCTCTCCGGCGGCGAACAGGCGCTGACCGCAACGGCGCTGATCTTCGCGGTGTTCCTGACCAACCCCTCGCCGATCTGCGTGCTCGACGAGGTCGATGCCCCGCTCGACGACGCCAATGTCGAGCGCTACTGCGACCTGCTCGAGGAGATGGCCCGCAACACCGCGACGCGCTTCATCCTGATCACCCACAACCCGATCACCATGGCGCGCATGGACCGGCTCTTCGGCGTTACCATGGCCGAGCGCGGGGTGAGCCAGATGGTCTCGGTCGACCTCGCCACGGCCGAGCGCATCCGCGAGGCGGTCTGACTCCTGCGCCGCAGCGCACAAGAATAGCTTCGGGCGCTTCGCTGCAGTCTAAAATCATTTTATTTTTCAAGGCATTAATCGGCCCTGACATAGCTTGACACCACCTGGACCCGCCAATATGGTGCGGCCGATTTTTCCGGGCGGCGGGGCTTTTTCGTCGCGGGGAACGATCGGCAATCCGACGAGCGCCCGCCATTGGCGATCCGGCAACGGATCATCCGGTTCAGGCAGCGCAAATCAGCGACAATTCCGGTATTGTCCGGTTCTCTCGCGAACCGAGCACGGAAAGGTCGTGTCATGATGGCTGTCTATCTGCGATGACGGGCCGGGACGACAAAGGTCTGGATCCGCAGCGGCCTGCGGAAACGGATGCGAGCCTGGAGAGCCGGCTCAAATCCCTCGATGCGGGCCTGAAGCGTGTGACCAGCCAGGCGGAGGCCGAAAGCCGCAGCGAAAGCGGTCGGACCGATTCCAGCGGAATCGGTCAGGCGATGCGGCTTTCCACCGAATTCATCGCCGGCATCATCGTCGGCGGCGGGCTCGGCTGGGCCGTCGACAAGTGGTTCGGGACGGCGCCCTTCGGGATGATCGTCCTGCTGATGCTCGGCTTCGGCGCTGGCGTGATGAACGTCGTGCGCGCAGCGGGCTTGATGAAATCGCGCACTGACGATAAGTCGAGCGCGCAGAACTGAGGCGCGGCCCCGAAAAGGGGCCGTCTTATGGCAGGAACAAGGGCGACAGATGGCTAGTCCGATCGAACAATTCGAGATCAAGCCGATCGTGTCTCTCGGCAAGATCGGCGGAAGCGAAATCGCTTTCACCAATTCCGCCCTGTTCATGGTCGCCGCCGTCGCCATCATCGCGCTGCTCTTCGTCTATGGCACGCGCAACCGCTCGCTGGTCCCGGGCCGGCTGCAGGCGCTGGCGGAGATGGGTTACGAGTTCGTCGCCAACACGGTGAAGGACTCGGCCGGGCATGACGGCATGAAGTTCGTGCCGCTGGTGTTCTCGCTCTTCATGTTCGTGCTGGTCTGCAACCTGCTCGGCATGATTCCCGGTGCCTTCACCGTCACCAGCCACCTGGTCGTCACCGCTGCGCTCGCCGCGATCGTGATCCTCACCGTCATCATCTACGGCATCGCCAAGCATGGCGCGCATTTCTTCGGCCTGTTCGTGCCCAAGGGCGTGCATCCGCTGATGCTGATCATCCTGGTACCGATCGAGGTGATCTCGTTCGTCTCGCGCCCGATCAGCCTGTCGGTTCGTCTCTTCGCCAATCTGCTCGCCGGCCATATCGCGCTGAAGATCTTCGCCGGCTTCGTGGCGACGCTGCTCTTCGCCGGCGGCTGGGCGATCCTCTCGCCGCTGCCGCTCGTGCTGACGATTGCGCTGATCGCGCTCGAATTCCTGGTTGCGGTGCTCCAGGCCTATGTCTTCGCCGTGCTGACCTGCATCTACCTGCACGACGCCCTGCATCCGGGCCACTGAGCGGCCAGGTTCAAGTTCACCCTCGACTGTCACAACCATCCCCCTAAGGAGCATTTCCATGGATCCCGTCGCAGCCAAGTACATCGGCGCTGGTCTCGCTTGCCTCGGCATGGCCGGCGCGGGCATCGGTCTCGGCAACCTGTTCGGCCAGTTCCTCTCGGGCGCCCTGCGCAACCCGTCGGCGGCCGATGGCCAGCGCGGCACCCTGCTGCTCGGCTTCGCGCTGACCGAAGCGCTCGGCATCTTCTCGCTGCTGATCGCGCTTCTGCTGCTCTTCGCGGTCTGATCCGCGAACGCTACCCGAGCCTGCCGCAGGCGACGCCCTTCGGGGCGTCACGCGGCGGGCTCCCGCCTCCCTTCCCATATGCCGTGCGAACCGTATGGGCTTGCGCGGCCGGATGAGGTTCAGTGATGGCAGCGCCAGCCACGACCACCGGAACGACCGCCCATGGCGGCGCGGCTCCCGCCCCCGGCGGCAGCTTCCCGCCTTTCCAGGGTAACACCTTCGCTTCGCAGCTGCTCTGGCTCGCGATCACCTTCGGCGTCCTGTACTGGCTCGCCGCCAAGGTGATCGTGCCGCGTCTCGGCGGCATCCTCGAGGACCGCGCCAACAAGATCGGCAACGATCTCGACGAGGCGGCCGCGATGAAGGCCAAGGCCGAGGAGGCCGGCCAGGCCTATGAGAAGTCCCTTGCCGAAGCCCGCGCCAAGTCGCAGGCGATCGCGCAGGAGACGCGCGAGAAGGTCAACGCCGACAGCGCCGCGCGACGCAAGACGGTCGAGGCCGATCTTGCCGCCAAGCTCGCCGACGCCGAGGCCATGATCGTCGCCACCAAGACGGAAGCGATGAGCCATGTCGGGGCGATCGCCGCCGACGCGGCGAGCGCCATCGTCAACCGCCTGACCGGCGCCGCTCCGGCTCCGGCCGACGCCGCCAAGGCGGTCAAGACCGCGCTGGGAGGCTGAACGCCATGCTGAGCAACCCAACCTTCTGGGTCCTGGTCTCGACCGTCATCTTCCTCGCCATGGCGGTGAAGATGGGCGCCCTCAAGAGCCTCATCGGGGCGCTCGACGGCCGCGGCGAACTTGTCGCCCGCGAGCTCGCGGAAGCCAGGCGCCTGCGCCACGAGGCCGAGTTGCTGCTCGCCGAGTACGAGAGCAAGCGCAAGGCGGCCGAGGCCGAGGCCGAGGCGATCGTCGCCAACGCCCGGGACGAGGCCCAGCGCCTTGCCAAGGACGCCGAGGAGAAGCTGGCGGAGTTCGTCACCCGCCGCACCAAGTCGGCCGAGGACAAGATCACCCAGGCCGAGACCCAGGCGACCGCCGAGGTCCGCGCCGCCGCTGCCGAGGCTGCGACGCGCGCCGCCGAGGTCATCCTGCGCGGCCAGGTCGCCGGCAAGGCCGGCGCCGATCTGGTCACCGCCGGGCTGAAGGACGTTCGCGCCAAGCTCAACTGAGCTGCCCGAGCCTCAGGCAAGAAAACAAGAACGCCGCGGTCTTCGGACCGCGGCGTTCTTCATTTGCGTTCCGGAGCGAGGCGTAAACGCCGGCCCTTACTGGATGGCGACAGCCGTCCCAGGCGGCGGAAGCGGCGTCGGGACCGGGGCGGCCGCAGACTTCGGCATGGTCGGTCGGACGACAGGCTGAGGCAGCTTCGCCGTGGCAGGTGCTGCCGTCGGCGCGACCACCGGCTTGGGCTTCGGCCGGCGGGGCTGAATCGTCGAGGTGACGATGCCCTGCGGTGTATCGAGCCCGTAGATGTCGTCGCGGAACTGCACCAGGCCGTCAGCGTCCTGCCAGCCGGTCATGTAGACCCAGGCGACCGGCACCGCCTTCTTCAGCGTGATGTTCTTGCGCTCGCCCTTGGCGATCTCGGCCTCGATCGCCGGTTGGGTCCATTCCGTGCCTTCGAGCAGCCAGGCTGCGAGGTCGCGCACGCCCTCGATGCGGGCACAGCCCGAGGAGTTGAAACGGACATCGTTGCGGAACAGCGATTTCTTCGGCGTGTCGTGCATGTAGACCGCCTCGCTGTTCGGCATGTCGATCTTGAGCTGGCCGAGCGAATTGGTCGGTCCCGGCTCCTGCCGGACGTAGAAATACGGGTTGGCCAGGCTCGCCCAGTTGACGCTGGCCGGATCGATCTCGCGGTTCTCGGCGCCGAGCAGCTTCATGTTGGACTTGGCGATGAAGTCCGGTTCCTTGCGCATCTTCGGGATGATGTCGGCCTTCACGATCGACATCGGTACCGTCCAATAGGGATTGAGGTTGACCGAGGTGATGCTGGCCTGCAGCACCGGCGAGGCCCGATCGGGCCGACCGACAATGGCGAGATGGCGGCGCTGGACCACGCCCTTCTCCACCGCCTCGACGCTGGCACCGGGGATATTCACCACGACATAGCGCTCGGTGAAGCTGAAGCCGTTGCCCTTCAGCCGCTCCAGCGTCGCAGTGAGCTGGTTGAGGCGGATCTCGACCGGGACGTTGAGCGACTTCAAGGTCAGGCGGCCGACGGTGCCGAGCTCGGACAGGCCGTGACGGCGCTGGAAACGCTTCACCGCGGCGATGACGGTCGCGTCGTAGACGTCGCCCGGCAGGGCGTCCGGCGACAGGTCGCCGCTCAGCATCAGACGCTGCTTCAGCAGCGCCACGTCCGGCCCCTGCGAATCGGGCTTCAGCGCAGCCGCGGCACCCGGCACCTTCGGCCAGCCGCCGCGGCCGGCGATGTCCTCATGCGTGATCAGCGCTTCGAGCGTGCGGTCATAGGTCCTGGGGCCATAGCCCGGCTCCTCGGCACGGGAAGCCGAGAGCATCGCCACGAAGGAGACCGTGGCGGCGAGCACATGGCGAAGGCGAACGCGATACATGGGCGAGCTTCCAAGGCGCGAGAATACACGCCGTCGGAAGCTTCCCTCGCATATGGTCAAGGAAGCCTTAAGGCAGCCGGCTCAGGTGACGAAAGGGCAGCGGCCGCCTTGCCGGCGCCAGGCTTTGACCTATATGGTCATGATAGTCATTTCTTGCGGAGGCCAGCATGACCGCACTGCCCAAGGAAACATGGACCGTGGCCAACGCCAAGGCACGCTTCTCGGAACTGATCGACAAGGCGAAATCCGAAGGCCCGCAGACGGTGACCCGCAACGGCAAGCCGGCGGCGGTGCTGGTGTCGGTCGAGGAGTGGGAGAAGAAGACGGCGCCCAAGGGAACCTTGCTCGAGTTCCTGCAGAACTCGCCGTTGCGCGGGGGTGATCTCGACCTCGGACGCCTCACCGACCAGCCACGCGACATCGAATTGTGAGAATCCTGCTCGACACCAACGTCATCTCCGAACCACAGAAGCCCATACCGTCTGCGGCAGTCGAGCGTTTCCTCCGGGACACACCGGAAGAAGGTCTCTTCCTCAGCATCATCACGATCGCCGAACTCTACCGCGTCGTGGCGTTGATGACGGAAGGTCGCCGACGCTCCCGCCTGAGCGAGTGGGTCGCGGCAGAGCTTCCGGAGCGGTTCGGCGACCGGCTCCTGCCCATCACCACGTCGATCGCCGCGCTCTGGGGCGACGCGATGGCGCAATCTCGTCGCAACGGGCTGAACATATCCATCATGGACGGGTTTCTCGCAGCGACCGCGGCGGCGCACAGCCTTGCCATCGCCACCCGCAACGTCCGACATTTCACCGGGCTCGGCGTGACCGCGATCGATCCCTGGGCCGAAATCTAGGAGCGCCTGATCCGATCAGATGATCAACCTGATCGGACCGCGCTCGAAATCTCCGCCCTACTCCGCCGCGTCCTTCACCGGCACCGGCTTCTCCCATTTCAGCACCGGCTGGCGCGCCGCCCTCGTCTCGTCGAGCCGGCGGATCGGGGCATGGTGCGGAGCTGCCGTGAAGCGGCTCTTGTCGTTGCCCTTGGCGGCGATGGCGAGATCGCGCAGCGTCGCGATGAACAGGTCGAGCGAGGCCTTCGATTCCGACTCGGTCGGCTCGATCAGCATGGCGCCATGGACGACGAGCGGGAAGTAGACCGTCATCGGGTGATAGCCCTCGTCGATCATCGCCTTGGCGAAATCGAGCGTCGAGACGCCGGTGCCCTTCAGCCACTCGTCGTCGAACAGCGCCTCGTGCATCGAGGGGTGGTCGGGGAAAGGCAGCGACATCAGGTCGGCGAGGCCGGCGCGGATGTAGTTGGCGTTGAGCACGGCGTCTTCCGAGGCCTGCTTCATGCCGTCCGAGCCATGGCTGAGCATATATGCGAGCGCGCGGACATACATGCCCATCTGGCCATGGAAGGCGGTCATGCGGCCGAAGGGGTCGTTACCTTCGGGCGCATCGGCCTTGTGCTCGACGAGACGCGACTTGCCGCCCTCGACATGGATGAACGGCACCGGCGCATAAGGCGCCAGCCGCTCCGACAGCACGACCGGGCCGGCGCCCGGGCCGCCGCCGCCATGCGGGGTCGAGAAGGTTTTGTGCAGGTTGATGTGCATGGCGTCGACGCCAAGATCGCCCGGACGCGCCTTGCCGACGATCGCGTTGAAGTTGGCGCCGTCGCAGTAGAAATAGGCGCCGGCCTCGTGCATCGCCGCGGCGATCTCGACGATCTGCGGCTCGAAGATGCCGCAGGTGTTCGGATTGGTGAGCATGATCGCGGCGACGTCGGGGCCGAGCAGAGCCTTGACGTCCTCGACCGCGACCGTGCCGTCGTCGCGCGCCGGCACCGACTTCACGGAAAAGCCGATCAGCGCCGCGGTCGCCGGGTTCGTGCCATGGGCCGATTCAGGGACCAGCACGACATTGCGGGTCGCCCCCTCACCCTTGGCGGCGATCGCAGCCTTGATCGCCATCATGCCGCAGGCTTCGCCATGGGCGCCAGCCTTGGGCGAGAGCGCCACCGCCGGCATGCCGGTCAGCGTCATCAGATAGTGCGCCAGCTCGAGCATGACGTCGAGCGCGCCCGGTACGGTCGAGACCGGCTGGAGCGGGTGCACGTCGGAGAAGCCCGGCAACCGCGCCACCTTCTCGTTCAGGCGGGCATTGTGCTTCATCGTGCAGGAGCCGAGCGGGAAGAGCCCGGTGTCGATGCCGTAGTTCTTCTGGCTGAGGCGCACATAATGGCGCATCGTCTCGGGCTCAGAGAGACCGGGCAGGCCGATCTCGCCCTGCCGGGCATGCTTGCCGAGCCGGTTCTTGAACGGTGCCGGCTTGTCGATATCGACGCCGGTCGATTCGTGATGGCCGATCTCGAAAATCAGCGGCTCGATCTGCTGCAGCGCGCGGTTACCGGTGAAGGTCTCGTGGCGCTCGCTCGCACCTTCGCCAGCCTGGCTGGGACGTCCCTGACGGTTCAGCATTCCATGTCTCCGGTTCGGTTGGAGAGGTCGTTCACGGCACGGAAGATCGTTTCGACGACGCCATCGAGATTGTCGGTGAGTTCGCGGTTCCAAAAGCGGAGGACGCGAAAGCCTTGCGCTGCCAAGTAGGCTGTGCGCCGCGCATCACGCGCAGCAGCATTGGGCAGACCATGCTGACCGCCATCAAGCTCGACCACGAGCTTTGCGCCAAAATGGACGAAGTCAGCGAAATAGGGGCCCATCGGCGCCTGACGGCGAAAATGGCCACCAGACACGTCCATCTGCTTCAGATGCAGCCAGAGGCATTTCTCCGCCGGCGTCGCCTCGCGGCGCAGACGGCGAGCGTTTGCAGTGCGCGGGTCCTTGCGAATCGGAGCCATACGCCTTTCCCCTTCACGATGAAGCGAAACAGCCGATGACGCGCGCAACACCTCCCCTCCCCCCGCTTGCGGTGGGGAGGGCTGGGGTGGGGGGCAGTGCCGCTTGGCGAAACGATCCAGGGTAACGCTCCGGCTTTCCGGCCCCCCATCCCTAACCCTTCCCCACCGCAAGCGGGGGGAAGGGGACAGGTCGCGCATGATCGCGACGCTCACGCCAGTACCTCGGTTAGCGCTCTGGCAAACGCCGCCCGGTCCTCATCCGTGTTCACTTCGGTATTGGCGACAATCAGGAGATCGTCGAGCCCGGCGCCGGGCTTCAGGCGCGAGGCCGGCACGCCGGCGAGAATGCCCTTTGCGGCCATGGCCTCGACGACCTCGGCCGCCGGCTTCGAAAGCTTCAGCGTGAACTCGTTGAAGAAGCTCTCGTTGACGACCTCGACGCCCTTCACCCCGGCAAGTGCGTCGGCGAGCTTCACCGCATTGGCGTGGTTGACCTCGGCGAGCCGGGTCAAGCCGGCCTGGCCGAGCAGCGTCATATGGATGGTGAAGGCCAGCACGCAGAGGCCGGAGTTGGTGCAGATGTTCGAGGTCGCCTTGTCGCGGCGGATATGCTGCTCGCGGGTCGAGAGCGTCAGCACGAAGCCGCGGCGGCCATCGGCGTCGACCGTCTCTCCGCAGAGCCGGCCCGGCATCTGGCGGATATATTTCGACTTGGCGGCGAAGAGGCCGACATAGGGGCCGCCGAAATTCAAGGCATTGCCGATCGACTGGCCCTCGCCGACGACGATGTCGGCGTCCTGGGCGCCGGGCGGCGTCACCGCGCCGAGCGAGACGACCTCGGTGAAGACCGCGATCAGCAGCGCGCCATGGGCATGGGCCTTGTCGGCGATCGGCCTGAGATCGCGCAGATTGCCGAAGACGTCGGGCGACTGCACGACGACGCAGGAAACGCTGTCGTCGATCGCGGCGAGGATGTCTTCGGTGGCGCGAACGTCGGGCTTCAAAGCCACGACCTCGTCGCTCGCCATCTCCGACAGCGTCTCGACGACCTGCGTGTAGTGCGGGTGCAGGCCGCCGGAGAGCACCGCCTTGCGCCGCCGGGTGACGCGATGCGCCATCAGCACCGCCTCGGCCGTACCGGTCGAGCCGTCATACATCGAGGCGTTGGCGACCTCCATGCCGGTCAGCGCCGCCACCTGCGTCTGGAACTCGAACAGGTATTGCAGCGTGCCCTGGGCGATTTCGGGCTGGTAGGGTGTGTAGCTGGTCAGGAACTCCGAGCGCTGGATCAGATGGTCGACCGTCGCGG
Source organism: Alloboseaceae bacterium BT-24-1 (assembly GCA_025846845.1). Classification (GTDB taxonomy): domain Bacteria; phylum Pseudomonadota; class Alphaproteobacteria; order Rhizobiales; family Beijerinckiaceae; genus Allobosea. The sequence continues at coordinate 78,441 of JAOYTL010000014.1, read as the reverse complement.
GAACATGGTGCTTGTAGGCCCCTGCCCCGACAAAGAACGGCACCGCACCGGCCGCAGTGTTCTTTGCCGAAAGCTTGCCGAGGATGCGCTCGACCTCGAGCTCGCCCTTGGCACGCGGCAGGTCGAGCGGCTCCCTCAGCAGCTTGCCGTTCGGCACGTCGGAAAACAGCGCGTCGACGTCGGGTACGCCGATGCGCGCGAGCATGTCCTCGCGGTCGGTCTCGGTCAGGGGGAGATAGCGCATTTACGAACATCCTCGGGTCATTCCGGGGCCGAGCGCAGCGAGGAGCCCGGGACCCAGAACCGCAGGTAGCTGACGATAAGGCTCGACCGAGCCGCTTCTTTCGGAGGCGGAATCGGCTCTGGGTTCCGGGCTCGGCCTATGGCCGCCCCGGAATGACGGTTTCAGAGCGTCTTGACGTAGTCCTGGTACTCGGCCTCGCTCAGCAGGCCGTCGAGCTCGCCCGTGTTCGCCAGCTTGATCTTGACGAACCAGCCCTTGCCGGCCGGATCCTCGTTGACCGTGCCGGGCGCAGCCTCGAGCTCGCTGTTGACGGCGACGACCTCGCCGGAGACCGGCGCATAGACCTCGGAGGCCGCCTTGACGCTCTCGACGACGGCGGCTTCGCCACCCTTGCTCAGTGCCTTGCCGACGGTCGGCAGCTCGACGAAGACGACGTCGCCGAGCTGGCCCTGAGCGTAGTCGGTGATGCCGACCGTGCCGGTATCGCCCTCGATGCGGATATATTCGTGGTCCTTGGTGTAGCGGGTCTCGGCCATGGTTTCCTCCGACGAAACGGGTGGGTTCAGCGCTTGTAGCGGTTGGGGACGAAAGGCATCGCAGCGATGGTCGCCGGCAGCGGCTTGCCACGCACGATCAGGTCGAGCTTGGTGCCGGGATCAGAATGCTCCCTGGCGACGTAGCCCATGGCGCAGGGGCCGTTCAGGGTCGGGCCGAAGCCGCCCGAGGTGACCTTGCCGACGATGGTGCCGTCGGCGGTCGCGATATCGGCACCCTCGCGGGCCGGGGCCCGACCTTCCGGCAGGAGGCCGACGCGGATGCGGGCCGGCTTTTCGGCGAATTCGCGCTGGATGCGAGCTGCGCCCGGGAAGCCGCCCTCCTCGCGCCGGCGCTTCTGGATCGACCAGTTGAGCGCCGCCTCGACCGGCGAGGTCGTGGTGTCGATGTCATGGCCGTAAAGGCACAAACCAGCTTCCAGCCGCAGCGAGTCGCGGGCGCCGAGGCCGATCGGCTTGACGCGCGCGTCGAGCAGGAGCGCGTCCCAGATCTCGCCGATGCGGTCGGCCGAGGCGGAAATCTCGTAGCCGTCCTCGCCGGTATAGCCGGAGCGGCTGACATTGGCCTTGACGCCGCCGAGCTTCATCGTGCGCAAGGTCATGAAGCCCATCTCGGCGGCCTCGGGATTGAGTGCCGCCAGCGCTTCCTCCGCCTTGGGCCCCTGGAGGGCGATCAGGCCGCGGTGCTCGGCCTTGACCAGCTTCACATTGGCCGGCAGCCGCGCCTCGATATGGGCGTAGTCTTCAGTCTTGCAGGCGGCGTTGACGACGAGCAGCAGCGCGCCATCCTCGTCCGGATCGGCCGATCGCGTCACCATCAAGTCGTCGAGGATGCCGCCCTCCTCGTTCAGCAGCTGCGAATAGCGCTGCTTGCCGGGCGGCAGGTTGACGATGTCGGCCGGGATCAGCGCTTCGAGCGCGCGGGCCGTGGTCTCGTGGTCGGGGCCGACGAGGAAGGCCTGGCCCATATGCGAGACATCGAACAGGCCGGCGTTCTCGCGCGTCCAGTTGTGCTCGGCCATGATCCCGGCGGGATACTGCACCGGCATGTCGTAGCCCGCGAACGGCACCATGCGCGCGCCCGCCGCGACATGGCGGGCATGGAACGGCGTCTTGAGCAGCGGCTCGGTGCTTGCAGTCTCGGCTTCGGCAGCCATGGCATCCCTTCCAGAGTCGAGCGCGAGCCCCGGACGGAATCGTCCGGAGCGCGCCCCCTCTGTCTCGGGACCTGAGAGATTTCCCCGCCCCAGCCGAAGCCTTGGCGAGTTACCCCCGTCGGTGGGCGAGCCTCGAAGGCCCGCCACTTTCCAGAGCGCCAACTCCCACGCGGTCCGTTTGCCTGAGCGTTTCCGGGGCGGTTGCGCCTTCGGCGCCGGCGCCGAACAAGTCCGGCTCCGGTCTCTCCCGCGGGGATGATGCGGCTGAGCCAGCAATAGACGAGCGAAGGGCCGAGTCAATCGGCCCTCCGCATCAGTTTAAGGCACCGCGCCGCTTATCTGCGCCGGCGCCGCGCCGGCTCGCCGCCGCCGGTGTTCAACCCGACGATGATCTCGACCTCGCCGGGGCCGGGCGGAACGACGATATTGCCCTCGACATGCGAGAAGTCGGCACCGGTCTGGCCGGAGGGGATCGCCCCCCCGACACGGGCGCTGCGGCGCGCGATGACCTGGTTGTTGCGCATCACCTGGGTGACCAATGTCGCGCCATAGCTGCCGGCACCGCCCGCGGGGCCAATCAGGATACGCCCCTCGACGCCGACCTTGAGGGTGAAGCCGCCGTCCTTGTTCGCCTGGGTGCACTCGCGCGCAACCGTGTTGATCGAGACCTGGCTGCGCAGGCTGCCGCTGTCCTGCCCCGACTGGGCGCGGATCGCAGCGCCGCCATCGGCGATGATCACCGAAGGGCAGACGAAGTTGACCTCGTCATCGGTCGGCAGCTGGTTGGGCTGCGGCGGCGTGGTCGACTGGAACATGAGGATATTGCCGAGCTTCTGCGTGGTGCTGGGCTCGCCGGTGCTCGACGAACCGGAGGAACCACAGCCGGCGAGCACGAGCGCCAGGCCGGCAGGCAGAATGAACCGGCCGACGCGGCCAGCGAAGCGATCAATCACGGCAAAGCCTCCACACCGGGACCGAATCCGTTGAGCGAAACCGGAATACCGACCCCTTCCTCCGGCGTCTGAAACACGATGAATGTGGCGCTCTTACCAGTCTTTAGCTGGCCGAGCAGGGTATCGTCCATCACCACCTCGGCGACGCAGCCGGTGGTCAGGCAGCGCACGAAGCCAGCGCGGCCGATATCCTTGTCGTCGATCTTGAGGCCGAGGCCGGAGGGCAGCAGTACGCCGAGCGGCGCAACCACGCGCAACAAACGGCTCTTCTGGTCCGCCGTCTTCAGCACGATCACCAGCAAGGTGAGATTCGGACGATCCTCGGCCGCGACGTTCTGCACGAGCGCGCACTGCTCGGCCTTGGCGCCGGGCGGCGTTTCGCAGCGCATCTGCCAATCGCCGTGGGTCGAGCGCACCGCGCCTTGTGCATGGGCCGGCGCAACCGAAAGCCAGCCGCAGCCAAGGACGGCGAGCGCCGCGGCCACGGGACCGATCAATGAGCGCATCCCTGTCATCCTCTCCTTACGGGCGCGGGAATGCACGCATACCCACGCCGAACGGCGCCCCCGCCATGCGAGAATGCGTTCCGACCATGCGTCCCGACTCCTGTCAAGGCGGAGCATCACGAGCGTCCACACGGTGGACTCGATGCGGACGGCGTCGATCGGCCGCCCGGCACCCATGCGCATGTCGCGTACTTATGCCGCACGGACTGGGTCACAGCCTGTCATTGCCCCACTGGCGCAAGCGTGATCTTTGATTTATCGCAATGCCGAAGAACCGGGGCAGCCAGACGTGGCCGCCCCGGCGCGCCTGTCTTGAAGCTGACCGAGACAGATCGCGCGGCATCAAAGGAGCTATGTCGGACCGATGCGATTTGTGACCACTCCTCTCAGGAACGCGCTGGCTGCCCTCGCTGCAGCTCTGATAGCGTTTTCGCCGGCCGTCGCATCGGCCCAGAACGGCATGCCGCAGCCCTGGGAGCTGAATCTCCAGCCCGCCAATTCCGAAGTGATGACGTTCATCCACTGGTTCCATGACTGGGTGAATGTACTCATCTTCATCATCACGCTCTTCGTGCTCGGGCTGCTGATCTATGTCGCCTGGCGCTTCAACGAGAAGGCGAACCCGGTTCCCTCGAAGACGACGCACCACGCGCTGCTCGAAGTGGCCTGGACGATCATCCCGGTGCTGATCCTGGTCGTGATCGCGATCCCCTCCTTCCGCCTGCTCAAGCTGCAGCTGGAGATTCCGCAAGCCGACATGACCGTGAAGGTCACCGGCAAGCAGTGGTACTGGTCCTACGAGTACCCGCAGGAGGGCGGCAGCTTCGGCTTCGATTCGCTGATGCTCGACGAGAAGCAGCGCGCCGAGGCGATCCAGTCCAAGAAGATCGCCGAATCCGAGGCGCCGCGCCTGCTCGCCGTCGACAACGAGGCGGTCGTTCCGGTCGGCAAGATCGTGCGCGTGCAGGTCACCGGCGCCGACGTCATCCACAAGTTCGCGCTGCCGGCCTTCGGCCTGAAGATCGACGCCATCCCGGGCCGCCTGAACGAAACCTGGTTCAAGGCCGACCGCGAAGGCATCTTCTACGGCCAGTGCTCGTTCATCTGCGGCCAGAACCACGCCTTCATGCCGATCGCCATCCGCGTCGTCAGCCAGGAGCGCTACACGGCCTGGCTCGCGGAAGCGAAGCAGAAATTCGCCAATGCGGCCGACGCCGCCAGCAAGGTCGCCGAAGCGACCCGCTGAACCCGACACTCTTGAAAGAACTCACGCGAACCGTATTCGCAGGAGGAGACGAATTTCATGGCTACCGCGGCTCCCCACGCCCACGGGCATGACGACGCCCACGCCCACGAGCACCACACCCCCACGGGTTGGCGCCGCTGGCTGCTCTCGACCAACCACAAGGACATCGGCACGCTCTATCTGATCTTCTCGATCATCGCGGGCCTGATCGGCGGCTTCCTGTCGATCATGATGCGCATCGAGTTGCAGCAGCCGGGCCTGCAAATCTTCGCCAACGGCCAGAGCTACAACGTCTTCGTCACTGGCCACGGCCTGATCATGATCTTCTTCATGGTCATGCCCGCGGTGATCGGCGGCTTCGGCAACTGGTTCGTGCCGCTGATGATCGGCGCGCCGGACATGGCCTTCCCGCGCATGAACAACATCTCGTTCTGGCTGACGGTCGCGGCGCTGATCCTGCTGCTGATCTCGATGTTCGTCGAGGGCGCCCCCGGCGCACATGGCGTCGGCACCGGCTGGACGATCTATCCGCCATTCTCGTCGACAGGCCACCCTGGCCCCTCGGTCGACTTCGGCATCCTGTCGCTTCACCTTGCCGGTGCGGCCTCGATCCTGGGCGCGATCAACTTCATCACCACGATCCTGAACATGCGCGCGCCTGGCATGACCATGCACAAGATGCCGCTGTTCGCCTGGGGCGTGCTGGTCACCGCCTTCCTGCTGCTGCTGGCGCTGCCGGTCCTCGCCGGCGCGATCACCATGCTGCTGACCGACCGCAACTTCGGTACGACCTTCTACGACCCGGCCGGCGGCGGCGATCCGGTGCTCTACCAGCACCTGTTCTGGTTCTTCGGCCACCCCGAAGTCTACATCATGATCCTGCCGGCCTTCGGCATCGTCAGCCACATCATCTCGACCTTCTCGAAGAAGCCGATCTTCGGCTATCTCGGCATGGCCTACGCCATGGTCGCGATCGGCGTGGTCGGCTTCATCGTCTGGGCCCACCACATGTACACGGTCGGCCTGTCGCTCAACACGCAGCGCTACTTCGTCTTCGCGACGATGGTTATCGCGGTGCCGACCGGCGTGAAGATCTTCTCCTGGATCGCGACGATGTGGGGCGGCTCGCTCCGCTTCACCGCGCCGATGCTCTGGGCGGTCGGCTTCATCTTCCTGTTCACCGTCGGCGGCGTCACCGGCGTGGTGCTGGCCAATGCCGGCCTCGACCGTTCGCTGCACGCGACCTACTACGTGGTGGCGCACTTCCACTACGTGCTGTCGCTCGGCGCGGTGTTCGGCATTTTCGCGGGCTTCTACTACTGGTTCCCGAAGATGAGCGGCTACATCATCCCGGACTGGATCGGCAGCCTGCACTTCTGGGTCGCCTTCATCGGCGCGAACCTGCTGTTCTTCCCGCAGCACTTCCTCGGGCTGTCCGGCATGCCGCGGCACTATGTCGACTATCCCGACGCCTTCGCCGGCTGGCATTTCTGGTCGTCGATCGGCTCCTACATCTTCGCGGCCGGCCTGCTGATCTGGCTCTACGGCATCGTCGTCGCCTTCACGAAGAAGGAGCTCGCCGGCAACAACCCGTGGGGCGAAGGCGCAACCACGCTGGAGTGGACCCTGTCCTCGCCGCCGCCCTTCCACCAGTTCGAGACGCTGCCGCGCATCACCGGCTCGGACCACTGAACAGATGGCGGCGGGCTCATCGCCCGCCGCCGCCCCTCCCCCGAGCGCCTGGTTCGAGGCGCTCCGGAGACGGGCGGATCCCGCAAACGATGCCCTCGGGCATCACAAAAGTTGAAGTGAACGAATTTCGATGTCTGCTGCCTTCGATCAGATCCCCCAGGCTGACGACGGAGTCTCGCTGAGTTCCACCGGCGAGGCGCGCGACTTCTTCGAACTGCTCAAGCCGCGCGTGATGTTCCTCGTGATCGTGACGGCCCTCGGCGGCATGGTCGCGGCGCCGGGCACGGTCAATCCGGTGATCGGCTTTGCCGCCCTGCTGGCGATCTCGGTCGGCGCCGGCGCCTCGGGCTGCCTCAACATGTGGTGGGATGCCGACATTGACGCCGTGATGGCGCGCACCGCCAGCCGGCCGATCCCCGCCGGCCGTATCCTGCCATCCGAGGCGCTCGCATTCGGGCTGACCCTCTCGATCGGCTCGGTGCTGGTGCTCGGCCTCGTCGCCAACCTGCTCTCGGCGGCGATGCTCGCCTTCACGATCTTTTTCTACGCCGTCATCTATTCGATGTGGCTGAAGCGGGCGACGCCGCAGAACATCGTCATCGGCGGCGCCGCCGGCGCCTTCCCGCCGATGATCGGCGAGGCGGTGGTCACCGGCGATTTCGGCATGACCTCGATCGTGCTGTTCGCGATCATCTTCCTGTGGACGCCGCCGCATTTCTGGGCGCTGGCCCTGGTGAAGTCCGACGACTATGCCCGCGCCGGCATCCCGATGCTGCCGAACGTCGCCGGCCCGGCCGCGACGCGCCGCCAGATCGTCGCCTATACGCTGGTGCTGGCTCCGGTCGCAGTGCTGCCGGCGCTGATGGGCTTCGGCGGCCTGATCTATCTCATCGTCTCGGTGGTGACCGGGCTCGCCATGATCGGGCTGTCGCTGCGGGTACTGCGGGTCACGCAGGGCGAAGCCGCCAACAAGGCGGCCTATGCCCTGTTCGGCTTCTCGATCCTCTATCTCTTCCTGCTCTTCGCCGTGTTGCTGGCCGAGAACGGCCTTGGCCTGATGTGGGCCCTGCCCAAGGTGCTGGGATGAGCGAAGGGCCGCAAGACAAGAAGCCGACACCGGCACCGTTCTCGCCGGAGGACATGGCCCGGCGCAATCGCCGCTCGATCGCGCTTGCGCTCGTGCTCGGCGGGCTCGTGCTGTTCTTCTTCATCGTGACGCTGGCCAAGACCGGGCCGGCGATCCTCAACCGGCCACTGTGACGCGATGACCGCCGCTTCCAGAAACCGCCGCACCGTCCTGGCCTGCAGCGCCGCCGTGCTCGCCATGACCGGGCTCTCCTTCGCCGCCGTGCCGCTCTACAACCTGTTCTGCAAGGTCACCGGTTTCGCCGGCACGCCGATGATCGGCACCACCGCCACCGGCAAGACCAGCGAGCGGATCGTCTCGGTCGCCTTCGACGCCAATGTCGCGCCCGCGCTGGGCTGGCGCTTCGAGGCTGAAAAGACGGAGATCAAGGCGCAGGTCGGCGTGACGCAGACGGTGTTCTACAAGATCACCAACACGTCCTCTCGGCCGATGACCGGGATCGCGACCTATAATGTCCAGCCGAACCAGTCGGGCGCCTATTTCGTCAAGATCCAGTGCTTCTGCTTCACCGAGACGACGCTGCAGCCCGGCGAGACCCTGGAAGCGCCGGTGGTGTTCTACATCGATCCCGAGATCGAGTTGAACCGCGAGCTCGCCAGCCTGAAATCGATCACCCTGTCCTACACCTACTTCCCGTCGAAGAACGGGCAGCCGGTGGCGGAAAGCAAGGGTGACGGCAACCAACCGAAACTATAAAGCTGCGCAAGAAGCGCTGCACTTCTACGGACGCGGAGAGTTAAGCACGATGGCCGGGGCTCACACCAAGAACCACGACTACCACCTCGTCGATCCGAGCCCGTGGCCGATCGTCGGCGCCGCCAGCGCGACGATCATGGCGATCGGCGCGGTGATGTGGATGAAGTCGCTGCCGCTGCTCGGCATGAACATCGGCCCGCTGGTCTTCGGCGTCGGCCTGCTCGGCGTGCTCTACACCATGCTCGCCTGGTGGATGGACGTGACCCGCGAGGCCGAGCGCGAGGGCCATCACACCCGCGTGGTGCAGCTGCATCACCGCTACGGCATGATGATGTTCATCGCCTCCGAGGTGATGTTCTTCGTCGCCTGGTTCTGGGCCTATTTCGACGCCAGCCTGTTCACCGGCGAGCACATCCAGTTCGCCCGCGCCGAGTTCACCGGCGGGCATTGGCCGCCGAAGGGCATCGAGACCTTCGACCCCTGGCACCTGCCGCTGCTCAACACCCTGATCCTTTTGACCTCCGGCACGACCGTGACTTGGGCGCACTACGCCCTGATCCAGGGCGACCGGAAGAGCCTCAAGCAGGCCCTGTGGCTGACCGTGATCCTCGGCATCCTGTTCACCGCCTGCCAGGCCTACGAGTACGCCCACGCCGCCTTCGCCTTCAAAGGCAACATCTACGGCGCGACCTTCTTCATGGCGACCGGCTTCCACGGTTTCCACGTCATCATCGGCACGATCTTCCTGGCGATCTGCCTGTGGCGCGTCTATCTCGGCCACTTCAAGCCGGACCAGCATCTCGGCTTCGAGTTCGCCGCCTGGTACTGGCACTTCGTCGACGTGGTCTGGCTGTTCCTGTTCGCCTCGATCTATGTCTGGGGCGCCGGGGTTACGGCCGCGCATTGAGGTCGAGGCCGCATGCGGCCGCGAACCTGAAAAAGGGGCGGCCGCGAGGCCGCCCTTTCCATTTGAGGAAGCTGTCATGGCCCAGCCGCAGATCACGCCGCCCTCACCTTTCGCGACGGGGCTGGCCGGCCGCTGCCCGCGCTGCGGCGAGGGCAAGCTGTTCGACGGCTATCTCAAGCTGAAACCGCGCTGTTCCGCGTGCGGGCTCGATTTCGCCTTCGCCGATTCGGCCGACGGGCCGGCGGTGTTCATCATGCTGATCGCCGGCTTCTTCGTGCTCGGCCTCGCGCTCTATGTCGAGATCGCCTACACCCCGCCGATCTGGCTGCATCTCCTGCTCTGGCTGCCGCTGGCGCTCGCCACCTGCCTCGGGCTGCTCAGGCCGATGAAGGGGCTCGCGGTGGCGCTGCAATACGCCCACAAGGCCGAGGAAGGCAGGTTGAAGAAGTGAGCGAGCAGACTGCCCCCGCGAGCCGGCCGAAGCTGCTGCTGCCGACGTTGCTGACCGTCGTCGGTGTCGGCGTGCTCTTCTACCTCGGTGCCTGGCAATGGCAGCGCATGGACGAGAAGCGCGCCTTCATCACGCGGCTGGAGACGCAAGCCGCGGGCTCCACCGCGCCGCTGCCGCCAGCGAGCGACTGGCCGCGGCTCGACCTCGCAGCGGTCGATCTCACAAGGGCTGTCGCCAAGGGCAGCTATCTCGACGGGATCGCCGGCGTGCGCACCACCATCGCCGCCGGCCCGCCGGGCTCGCGCCAGCTCTCCGGCTTCGGCCGCTGGGTCTTCCAGGGCTTCCGGCTGGAAGACGGCGCGACGATTCTGGTCAACCGCGGCTTCGTGCCCGAAAGCCGCTTTGCGACGATCACCCCGGCAACCGGCGCTGCGACCATCACCGGCTATCTGCGCGCGCCGGAAACCCGCAACAGCTTCACCCCGGCCGACCTGCCGCAGCAGCGCGAGTTCTACACGCGTGATCCCGCCGGTATCGCCTCAGCGCTGGGCCTGTCCGCGACCGCCCCGTTCTATCTCGAAGCGGAACGCCAGGGCGACGGGTTGACGCCGCCGGCCGGCGTCGATGCCAAGGAACTGATCGCCCGCATCCCCGACAATCATCTGCAATACGCGCTGACCTGGTGGGGGCTGGCGCTGACGCTGATCGGCGTGTTCGGCGCCTATGCCTGGCAAGCGCGGAGGCCGACGCAGAGCAGCTGATCAGCCTTTGCTTTTGCCCTCCCCGACCAACGGGCCTATAGGATCAGCACGACATCAGAGACCATCATCGTGCTGCATATTTCGACCCGTGGCGAAGCGCCGTCGCTCTCCTTCGCCGACGCGCTGCTCGCCGGACTCGCCCGTGACGGCGGCCTCTACCTGCCGCAGACATTGCCGCGCCTCGGCACGCCGGAAATCGCGGGCTTCGCCGGCAAACCCTACGCCGCTGTAGCTGAGCGCGTCGTCGGCGCGCTCGGCGATGGCGACATCGCAGCCGATGCGCTGAAAGCGATGATCGGCGAGGCCTATGCCAGCTTCCGTCATCCGGCGGTTTGCCCGCTCGTCCAACTCGGCGACAACCTGTTCTCGCTCGAGCTCTTCCACGGCCCGACGCTCGCCTTCAAGGACGTCGCGATGCAGCTGCTCGGGCGGCTGATGGACCATGTTCTGGCCCAGCGCGGCGAGCGCGCCACCATCGTCGGCGCGACCTCGGGCGATACCGGCAGTGCCGCGATCGACGCCTTCAAGGGGCTGGAACGGGTCGACGTCTTCATCCTCTATCCGGAAGGCCGCGTCTCCGACGTGCAGCGCCGGCAGATGACCACGGTCGAGGCGGACAATGTCCACGCCATCGCGGTCGAGGGCACCTTCGACGATTGCCAGAACCTGGTGAAGGCGCTGTTCAACCACCACGCCTTCCGTGACGAGATCCGGCTCTCCGGCGTCAACTCGATCAACTGGGCGAGGATCGCGGCGCAGGTCGTCTATTACTTCACCGCTGCGAGCGCGCTCGGCTCGCCTCACCGCCCGGTCTCCTTTGCTGTACCGAGCGGCAATTTCGGCGACATCCTCGCCGGCTGGATCGCCAAGCAGATGGGCTTGCCGGTCGGTCGGCTGATGATCGGTACCAACAGGAATGACATCCTGGCGCGCACGCTGGAAACCGGTATCTACGAGATGCGCGGCGTTTCGGCGACGACCTCGCCCTCGATGGACATCCAGATTTCCTCGAATTTCGAGCGACTGCTGTTCGAAGCGCATGACCGCGATGGCGCGGCAGTGCGCCGGCTGATGCAGTCGCTGGCGCAGTCCGGCCGCTTCGAGATCGCGCCCGAGCCGCTCGCCCGCATCCGCGCCGATTTCGACGCGGTCTCGCAGGACGAGGCCTCGATCGCAGCCGAGATCGGCACGGCCTGGCGGCAGGCCGGCTATCTGCTCGACCCGCACAGCGCCATCGGCGTCGCCGCCGCCCGCAAGCTGCTTGCGCGCGACCCGGCGACGCCGGTGGTCGCGCTCGGCACCGCCCACCCCGCCAAGTTCCCGGCCGCGGTCGCGGCGGCGAGCGGCATCACACCCGCCCTCCCTGAGCATCTGTCCGACCTGATGGAGCGCAAGGAGCAGTTCAGCGTGCTGCCGAACGACCAGAGCAAGCTCGAGCGCTTCGTCGCCGAGCGCGCCCGCGCCGTGCGGAGCGCCGCAGCATGAAGGCGATCAAGACGTTGAAGGCGAAGACGGACAAGCCGAAGACCGCGAAACAGGGCGAGGCAGCCGGCCACGATCCGGCCGTCAGCCTGACGACGCTGCCGTCCGGCCTGCGCGTTGTCTCCGAGCGCATGGCCCATGCCTCGACCGTCTCGCTCGGCATCTGGATCGGCGCCGGCGCGCGCGACGAGCTGCCACATGAGCACGGCCTCGCCCATCTGCTCGAGCACATGGCGTTCAAGGGCACGGCCCGGCGCTCGGCCCTGCAGATCGCCGAGGAGATCGAGAGCGTCGGTGGCGATCTCAATGCCGCGACATCAGTCGAATACACCTGCTATACCGCCCGCGTGCTCGGCCAGGACCTGCCATTGGCGGTCGATATCCTCGCCGACATCCTGACCGCGCCCGCCCTCAGCGAGGAGGAGCTGGCGCGCGAGAAGGGCGTGATCCTGCAGGAGATCGGCGCCGTCCAGGATACGCCCGACGACCTCGTCTATGACCGCTTCCTGCAGGCCGCCTTCCCTGAGCAGCCGCTCGGCCGGCCGATCCTTGGCACCGCCGAGACGGTCAACAGCTTCACGCCCGACGCGATCCGCGCCTATCTCGGCCGGCACTACCATGCCGGCAACATGGTGCTGGCAGCAGCTGGCGCCGTCGACCATGACGAACTCGTCGCGCTGGCCGAAGCCTCGCTCGCCGCCCTGCAGCCGAAGCCTGTCGCGGCACCCAGCCCGCGCGCGCAGGCCAGCTATCACGGCGGCGAAGCGCGCATCGACGGCGACGAGGAGCAGGTCCACATCGTCCTCGGCTTCCCCGGCAAGCCCTTCACCAACGGCGCGCATTATCCGCTGCAGATCTTCTCGGCCGTGCTCGGCGGGGGGCTGTCCTCGCGCCTGTTCCAGGAGGTGCGCGAGCGCCGCGGCCTCGCCTATGCGATCGATGCCTTCCACTGGCCCTTCTCCGATTGTGGCGTCTTCGGCATCAGCGCCGGCACCGCGCCGGAGGATGTCGGCGAGCTGGTCGAGGTCGCGCTCGACTGCCTGAGCCAGGCGGCCCGCGACGTCAGCGAGGTCGAGGTCGCCCGGGCCCGGGCCCAGATGAAGGTTGGCCTCCTGGCTTCTCTGGAGAGTCCCGGCGGCAAGCTCGAGCAGATGGCCCGGCAGGTGCTCGTCTTCGGCCGGGCGATCCCGCGCGAGGAACTGGCGCGCCGGCTCGATGCGGTCAGCCTCGCCGATGTGCGTGCGGCCGGTCAGGCGCTGCTCGACGGCATGGTCACCGTCGCGGCCGTCGGCCCCCTCGACAATCTTGCCCCGGTGGCCGCCCTGCGGGCCATGCTGGCGCGGGCTGCCTGACGACGATGGCGCTCTTCCGCTTCGCCACCGACCCACCGGCGCGGCCGCTGATCAGGACGCAGAACCTGATCATGCGCGCCCCGCTCGCCGGCGATTATTCGGCCTGGGCGAGCCTGCGGATGCAAAGCCGCGATTTCCTGACACCGTGGGAGCCGGTCTGGAGCGAGGACGACCTGACCCGGACGTCCTTTCGCCTGCGCGTCAAGCGCGCCGCCCGCGAAATCGCAAGCGATGAAGCCTATTCGCTGTTCGTCCTGGATTCTCATTCGGAAGCCCTGCTCGGCGGGCTGACGCTCGGCCTCGTCCGGCGCGGCGTCGCGCAGGCCTGCACGCTCGGCTACTGGATGGGCCAGCGCCATGCCGGCAAGGGCCATATGACCGAAGCGGTGCGCGGCGCGCTCGACTTCGCCTTCTCCGAGCTCGCGCTGCACAGGGTCGAAGCGGCCTGCCTGCCGAACAACGAGCCGTCGCGGCGGCTGCTGGAGCGTGTCGGCTTCACGCGCGAAGGCGAGGCCCGCGGCTATCTGCGCATCAACGGCGTCTGGGCCGACCACCTGCTCTATGGCCTGCTTTCTTCGGAACCGCGCCGCCCGTCCGAGATCGACCGCAAGCTGTGAACAGGCCGGCATTGCCTTGCCCTCGCCACGTCGCGCCGATACCACTGACCATTACGTCTGAAGAGCCCTCCGCAGAGTCCACCTTGTCATCGCCATATCGCTTTTTCCGGTCCGGCATCGCCGTTTGCGGCCTTCTCATGCTGGCGCTGCTCACGCTGCTGCGGCCGGCGCTGGCGGTCGAGGCCCAGCGCGTGCCGCTCGACGTGCCGGTGCTCGACCTGACGGATGTTGTCGAACGCAACAAATCCGATGGCGACGTCATCCAGATCTCGACGGCGCCGGGCGCCGACGGCATCGTCAGGCGCATCGCCGTCAGGGCGCGCGAATCCGGGGCGCGGCCGGACTGGATCGTCTTCGCGCTGACCAATGATTCCGACGAGCAGATCGATCGGCTGCTGGTCGCCCCCTTCCACCGCCTGATCGGCTCCGGCGTGATCTGGCCTGATCTCGGTGACCGCCGGATCGAAGCGATCACCGCGAGCCAGGGCCTCAGGCCCGAGCGCGAAGAGGCGCCCGACGCCGACATCTTCCAGATCACGCTCGATCCCGGCACGACCGTCACCTTCGTGGCCGAGCTGAAATCGCCCAACCTGCCGCAGCTCTATCTGTTCGAGCCGGAGGCCTATCGCCAGAAGACCAATGGGCTGACGCTCTACAAGGGCATCATCATCGGCATCGCCGGCCTGCTCGCGCTGTTCCTGACCATCATCTTCGTGGTCAAGGGCGCCGTGATCTTCCCGGCCGCGGCGGCGCTGGCCTGGGCGGTGCTGGCCTATGCGGGGCTCGATTTCGGCTTCTTCCAGCGCATCTTCCCGCTGACCCCGGCGATCGAGCGAATATACCGCGCCGGCGCCGAGGTGGTTCTGGCCGCGACGCTGCTCGTCTTCCTCTTTGCCTATCTCAACCTGTCGCGCTGGCATGTGCGCTACAGCCACATCACCTTCATCTGGATCCTCGGCCTCGCCGGGCTGATCGGGCTTGCGGTCTTCGACGCGCCGATGGCATCCGGCATCGCGCGCATCTCGATCGCGGCCGTCGCCGGCATCGGCTTCGTGCTGATCCTGCACCTCGCCACCCATGGCTATGAGCGGGCGGTGATGCTGATCCCGACCTGGTTCCTGCTGCTGGTCTGGGTCACTGCGGCGGGCTTCACGGTGGTCGGCCAGGTCACGCGCGATCTCGTGCCGCCGGCCCTGATCGGCGGCCTCATCCTGATCGTGCTGCTGATCGGTTTCACCGTGGTGCAGCACGCCTTCGCCGGCGGCGCACTGGGTCAGGGGCTGGTCTCCGACACCGAACGGCAGGCCCTCGCGCTCGCGGGCTCCGGCGACCTCGTCTTCGACTGGGACGTCTCCGCCGACAAGATCTTCGTTTCGCCGCAGACCGAGACGCTGCTCGGCCTGTCCAAGGGCGCGCTCGAGGGCTCGGCCGCACGCTGGCTCGAACACATGCACGTCGCCGATCGCGACCGCTACCGGGTCTCGCTCGACGCGGTGATCGAGCAGCGCCGGGGCAAACTGCAGCTCGACTTCCGCCTGCGCGCCGCGAGCGGCGCCTATCACTGGTTCAGCCTGAAGGCCCGGCCGGTCATCGGTTCGGACGGCGAAGTCATCCGCGTCATCGGCACGCTGGCCGACGTCACCGAGCAGCGCACGGCGCAGGAGCGCATGCTGCACGACGCCGTGCACGACAACCTGACCGGCCTGCCCAACCGCGAACTGTTCCAGGACCGCCTCACCGCGGTGTTCGGCTTCAGCCGCGCCGACGACGCCATCCGCCCGACCGTGATCGTGATCGACATCGACCGCTTCAAGCAGGTCAACGAATCGGTCGGCTTCTCGGCCGGCGATTCGATCCTGCTGACGCTGGCGCGCCGCCTCGGCCGCCTGCTCAGGACGCAGGACACGCTGGCGCGGATCGGCGGCGACATCTTCGCGATGATCCTGGTCTCGGAGAACGATCCCGAACGCGTGCTGGCCCTGGCCGAGCTGATCCGCCGCGCCGTCTCGACACCGATCACCTTCGCCGAGCGCGAGATCGTGCTGACGCCGTCGATCGGGCTCGCGCTCTTCGACGGAACGCCGACGGCACGCAAGGACGACGCGCTCAAGAACGCCGAGCTCGCCATGGCGCATGCCAAGAACCAGGGCGGCAACCTGGTCGAAGTCTTCGTCCCGGCGATGCGCAGCGATCGCAACGACCGCCTCGCGCTCGAAAGCGACCTGCGCCGGGCGATCGAGCGTGGCGAGATCCAGGTCATGTACCAGCCTATCGTCAGGCTGGAGGACCGGACCATCGCCGGCTTCGAGGCGCTGATGCGGTGGGACCATCCGCGCGAGGGCCGGCTGCTGCCGCAGGACTTCCTCGCGATCGCCGAGGAGAGCGGGCTGATCGTCGATCTCGGCGTCTACGTGATGGACCGCACCGCGCGCGAGCTCGCCGCCTGGCAGGCCGCGCTCGAAGTCGACCCGCCGATCTTCGCCAGCGTCAACGTCTCCAGCCGCCAGCTGCTGCGCCACGACCTGCTGCGGGACGTCAAAGCCGTGCTGGCGCGCCGGCGCGTGCTGCCCGGCACGCTCAAGCTCGAAATCACCGAGAGCCTGGTGATGGAGAACCCGGAATATGCGGCGCAGATGCTCAGCCGCATCCGCGATCTCGGCGCAGGGCTCTCGCTCGACGATTTCGGCACCGGCTATTCCTCGCTGTCCTATCTGCAGCGCTTCCCGTTCGACACCATCAAGATCGACCAGAGCTTCGTGCGCCAGATGGGCAACGGCAAGCCGCCGGTGATCCTGCGCTCGATCGTCCAGCTCGCCGGCGACCTGCAAATGGACGTCGTCGCCGAAGGCGCCGAGACCGAATCGGACGCGATCGAGCTCTACCAGCTCGGCTGCCAGTACGCGCAGGGCTACACCTTCGGCCAGCCGATGACGGCGGCGGAGGCGCGCCGGCTGGTGGGAGCGTCGAGCTCGACGTTCGAGGCGGCGTAAGCGGGCAGCGTCATTCTCGGGCGAAGCGAAGCGCAGACCCGAGAATCTCGTGACGAGCAGGTTCTGATTGGAACCTCTTCCGGCCTGAGATGCTCGGGCCGAGCCCGAGCATGACGCTCTTCAGGCGTGCCCGGCGTCCTTCGACAGGAAGGCCGGATCGATGCCGAGCTTGCCGAGCGCGCGGGTGTACTTGGTGTCGAGCGCGTCGTCGAACAGCAGCGCGGCATCAGCCTCACAATGCAGCCAGCCATTGGACTGGATCTCGGATTCGAGCTGGCCTGCTCCCCAGCCGGCATAGCCGAGCGCCAGCACCGCGCTCTCCGGCCCGGTGCCGACGGCGATGGCGCGCAGGATGTCGAGCGTCGCAGTCAGGCAGATGCCGTCGTCGATCGGCAGCGTCGCCGATTCCAGGAAGAAGTCGGCGCTGTGCAGGACGAAGCCGCGCTTGGTCTCGACCGGTCCGCCGCGCAGGACCTTCACCTTCTCGGCCTGGCTCGGCAGGCGAATCGCCTGGTCGGGCGGGATCACGTCGAGCTGGACGAGCAATTCGGGAAAGCGCGTATCGGCCGCCGGCTTGTTGACGATGATGCCCATCGCGCCATCCTCGGAATGGGCGCAGAGATAGACGACGCTGCGGGCGAAGCGCGGGTCGCTCATGCCCGGCATGGCGATCAGGCATTGCCCGTCGAGATAGCTGCGTCCGCTGACGCGCTGGTTCGAGCCGAGATTCATGTCCCTATGCTAAAGCATGTTGGGCTGATGTGGGAACCACTTTGGCTCGGTAGCGACCCCGGCCTTCCGGCGTAGCGCGAACGTGCCCCGAAACGCCCGCTCCGGGCTCGCCGCAATGCTGGCGCAAAACTGGCGATGCTTGAACATGTCCCGACACGGGATCACAGCATCGGTATCGTCCTCGCAAAATCGGACTGGATCGCCTAAATCAAGCACGTGAAAACGGTCACAGCCCTTGCTCTCCTGGCTGCGCTAGCGCTCGGCACGTCGACTTCCGCCCAGGAAGCCGCGGTTTCGCCATGGTCGAAGGCCGCATATTCCTCGGTGCGCCTGATCGCCGGCGCGACTGCGCCTTCGGGCAAGCAGCGCATCGGCGTCGAGATCACGATGTCGCCTGGCTTCAAGACCTATTGGCGCAGCCCGGGCGATGCCGGCGTGCCGCCGGTCTTCGACTGGAGCGGCTCGGAGAATGTCGGCGGGCTCGATGTCCGCTGGCCGACACCCGAACGCTTCGAGGACGGCGCCGGTTCCGGCATCGGCTATGTCGGCGAAGTGGTGGTGCCGGTCTCGGTCCAGCCGGTCGATCCGGCGCGCCCGGTCACCGTGGTACTGAAGCTCGACTATGCGGTCTGCGACAAGATCTGCGTGCCTGCCAAGGGCGAGGCGCGCCTGTGGCTGGAGCCGGGCGTCACTTCGGTGGCCTCGCCACGGCTCGAGCAGTTCGAAGCAAGGATCCCGCACGCGATCAAGCCTGGCGCGGCCAGCGACCGGCTGTCGGTCCTGGAGGTCACGCATAGCGACGCCGCCGTGAAGCTGCTGCTGAAGGCGCCCGAGGGCGGTTCGGTGGAGGACGTCTTCGTCGAGGGCGCCGGGATGTGGTCCTTCGGCCGGCCGATGCTGATGCCGCAGCCCGACGGCACAGTCGCCGCCAAGCTCAAGATCGTCGAGCGCCCCAAGGGCGCGACCGGCCCGACGCCGCTCATCATCACCGTGCGCGGAAAACCGCAGGCGGTCGAGACGCGGCTCGAACTCGACATCGGCACCGCGAAGCCGTAACCCTGCCGCCGGGCGGCGCGACGCCGCGAGCAGGAGAACCCCCCATGGCGATCAAGGTCGGTGACAAGCTTCCGCAGGCGACGTTTCGCGTGATGACGGCCGATGGGCCGGCCGCCAAGACCACGGACGATCTGTTCAAGGGCCGCAAGATCGTGCTCTTCGCCGTGCCGGGCGCCTTCACGCCGACCTGCCACAAGAATCATCTGCCCGGCTATGTGAACAAGGCGGCCGAGATCAAGGCCAAGGGCGTCGAGGAGATCTTCGTCACCGGCGTCAACGACGTCTTCGTCATGGATGCCTGGTCGAAGGCGACGGGCGGCGTCGGCGTGATCACCTTCCTGTCGGACGGCAACGCCGACTTCGCCAAGGAGATCGGCCTGTCGATGGACGGCTCGGGCTTCGGCCTCGGCACCCGTTCGCAGCGCTATTCGATGGTGGTCGAGGACGGCGTCGTCACCACGCTCAATGTCGAGGAGGCGCCGGGCAAGGCCGACCTCTCCGGCGCCGAGGCCCTGCTCAACCAGCTCTAAGCTTCGACCTCAGTTCTAATCGCTTTCGAGCCCGCGCCCCGGCGCGGGCTTCTCTATTGGGCCATGGGCGTCAAGCCGTTTTTGACGAATGTCGCTTACGGGTCGGAAGCGAACCTAAGGCCGATTTAGGAAGGCGGAGAGAGCCATCCACGAGAAACGCATGCAGATCATCAACGCCGCAAAATTCAGAACATGCGCGACGATCAGCGAAAGCCTGTCAGATGTGATCCAAGCGATCCATGCTCCAGTCCCAACCGCCACCAGTCCGGCCGGTATACCGAGTACTAAGAATATCAACTCCGGGTAGCTTTCACCACGCCCCATCCACTCCCATACCCACGGCGTGAATGAGAACAACGCCATTGCCCCCAACGCGGGGATTGCAATGATCAGAGGCAAGAACCGGCGGACAAAACTCACTGCTACCACCTGCTGCATAGGCGCCTATCTACAGCACAGCTTTTTCATGTCAGCACCAAATCCGATCGATCTGATCTGCGCTTATCATGAGACAGCGCCACATGTGCTCGCTAGCCTCCCGAAAACATCGAGGAGACGCCAGGCCCATGTCAGAGATCAGCATCCGTCCGCTCGTGGCGAGCGACCGCGCCGCCTGGGAGCCGCTCTGGCTGGGCTACATCACCTTCTACAAGTCGTCGCTGACGCCGGAGACGACGGACACCACCTTCACGCGATTGACGAATGGCCAGGAGCCGATGGGCGGCTTCATCGCCGAACGCGACGGCAAGGCGCTCGGCATCGTCAACTACGTGCTGCACCGCACGACCTGGAGCCAGAACGAGATCTGCTATCTCCAGGACCTGTTCACCAGCGAGGAGGCGCGTGGCCACGGCGTCGGGCGCAAGCTGATCGAGGCTGTCAGGCAGATGGCCGAGAAGCAGGGTCTTTTCCGCGTCTACTGGCAGACGCATGAGAGCAACCTGCAGGCGCAGGAGCTCTACGACAAGGTTGCGCAGAAGTCCGGATTCATCGTCTATCGGCAACCGCTGGGCTGAGACCACAGGCAGAACCGGCGCAAGATGCGGGTCGCGCAAGACCCGGGTCTCCTCGCCCGATTTGCGTGTGAACCAATGTGCAGCGTGACTCTCGCGACGTTTCAAGCGGGAACAAGCCGGCCGCAGCGTTGTTTCCTTTAGGCAATCAGCCCAGAGGCAATGAGTACCAATATAGTGTGAAGCCATGAGTCCCCGTATTTTGATCGTTGAAGACGAGATGATGGTCGCCATGGAAATGGAGGCCGTCATCGAAGACCTCGGTTTCCTCCCGATCGGAATCGCCGCCGATTCCGTGCAGGCACTCGAGCTTGCGAGGGAGACGCCCGATCTGGCGTTAGTCGATCTGCACCTGCGCGACGGTCTGACCGGCCCGTCTGTGGGTGAAGAGCTTGCCCGGCGCGGAATCGGCGTCGTCTTCATCACAGCCAACCCGCGCATCGTCGCCACCGGCGTGCCCGGCGCGCTCGGGGTCGTCGAAAAGCCGTGTGACGAGCGGACGATCGCATCGATCATCGAATTTGCGATCGGCAATCGCAAGGGCGAGCCGATCGCGCCGCCACCGGGCTTCAGGTCTTTTTCAGGCGGCGTCGCCGCGAACTAGGTTTTCCAGCCTGACGGTCGCCACCACTCTGAGACCGTCGGGTTCCCAGTTGCGCAGCAATTGGCCTCCGAGCTGCCTCTCGACGCTGATGTCGCAGAGCCTTGTACCGAAACCGGGATTTGCCGGTGGCGTCGGTGGATGCGGCGCGCCGCGTTCGGTCCAAGTCATGACGGCATTCTCGCCCGAAACGGCGAGGGTCAGATCGATACTGCCGCCATCGGTCGAAAGCGCACCGTATTTGACGGCGTTGGTCGCAAGCTCGTGAAACAGCAGCGCAAGCGGAGTCGCGCCCCGGTCGTCAATGGCGACGTCATCGCCCGAGATGACGATACGGCCTGCCTCCATGGCCGGATACGGCTTGAACAGCTCTTTGAGCATGCCATGAAACGTCGTTCCGCCGAATGTCGGCCGCGATACCTCGCTGTGAGGCCGCACGAACTCATGCGCGCGCCCCAGTGAGGCGATCCGCTCTCGCAGGCTCGTCGCAAAGCTCCGCGCCTCGGGCGCTTGGCGCAATGAAAGCCCGATCAGCCCGGCGATCACCGCGAAGATGTTCTTGATGCGATGGCTCAGCTCCCGGCTGAGGAGTTCGTTCTGCTCGGCGGCGCGCTTGGCGTCGTCGATGTCGGTGCAGGTCCCGATCCATCTGGTAATCGCGCCGGAAGCATCCCGTACCGGCAGGGCACGGCCGAGGGTCCAGCGATAGGCGCCGCTGTGATGGCGAAGCCGGTACTCGATCTCGTAAGCCTCGCCGGTCGCCAGACTATGCCGCCACCGACTCCAAGCCTCCTCCTGATCGTCGGCGTGAAACATCCCGTTCCAGCCCTCGCCATCCGTCGAACCCACCGGAACACCGGTGAATTCATACCAGCGAGCATTATAGTAGTCGTGGAAGCCATCGGGTCGGGTGGACCAGACCATCTGCGGCATCGCGTCCGTGAGGATGGCGAACATGTCCGGACTTGCGTCGAAAATCCCTTGGGCGCTTTTCAGCATTCGCTCTGGTCTTGTGCTCATCATCTGCCGCTAGCATCCGAGCCGGCACCGGCCAATGTCATTTAACACGGTGTCTGGATCGCGGGCGAACCGCCGCCGCAGGGCGCTGGCGGGCCTCCAGCTTCAACGCCCCGGCTTGAACGGCGCCATGCCGGCGCGCGCCAGCGCGTCGGCACGCTCGTTCATCTCGTCGCCGGCGTGGCCCTTGACCCATTTCCACTCGATCTTGTGCTGCTTCAGCGCGGCGTCGAGGCGCTTCCAGAGCTCCTCATTCTTGACCGGCTTGCGGTCGGCGGTCTTCCAGCCATTCTTCTTCCAGCCATGGATCCAGCTGGTGATGCCCTGGCGCAGATACTGGCTGTCGGTGTGCAGCGCGACGGTGCAGGGTCGCGTCAGCGTCTCCAGCGCCGCGATCGCGCCCATCAACTCCATGCGGTTGTTGGTGGTCATCGCCTCGCCGCCGGAGAGTTCGCGCTCCTTGCCCTTGTAGCTGAGGATCGCGCCCCAGCCGCCCGGCCCCGGATTGCCCGAGCAGGCGCCGTCAGTCCAAACCTCGACCGGCTCGCTCATGGTAGCTGCCGCAATGCCAAGGCGCGCTGCGGGGCTTCCCTTCTCCCCTTGCGGGAGAAGGTGGCGCGTAGCGCCGGATGAGGGGTCGCGCCGCCCCTGCCGGTAACCAACGGTGCCAAGCCGCCGACATTGATATCGTCGTGCGACCCCTCATCCGTCTCGGCTACGCCGAGCCACCTTCTCCCGCAGGGGGAGAAGGGGAGAACCCGCGCCTTCCCTGCCAACATCGCGCCTATCATCGCCTCAATCCATATTCGCGTGCATCCGAGACCCGCTGGTGGAAGACGAGCTTGCGGTCGTATTCGAGCGGATCGAGCGGCTTGACGAACGCGCCCGGCGGGACGTTCAGCCAGTCGACCAGCCGCGTCAGCAGGAAGCGCAGCGCCGAGCCGCGGCAGAGCGCCGGCAGCGCGGTGACCTCCGCATCCTCGAGCTGGCGCACGCTCTCATAGCCCGCCAGCATCGCCTGGCCCTTGGTCAGGTTGAACGAGGCGTCGGCCTCGAAGCACCAGGAGTTCAGGCAGATGGCAAGGTCGTAGGCGAAGGCGTCGGTGCAGGCGAAATAGAAGTCGATCAGGCCCGAGAGCCTGTCCTTGATGAAGAAGACATTGTTCGGGAAGAGGTCTGCATGGATCACGCCGCGCGGCAGATCCTGCGGCCATGAGCGTTCATGGATGTCGACCTCGGCCATGATGCGGTTGGCGAGGCCGGGCGAGACGCTGTCGGCGGCGGCGCCGGCACGGTCCGCCAGCGGCCGCCAATCGGGGACCGAGAGGGAGTTGGCCCGCTCCATCGGGAAATCGGCGCCGGCCTGATGCAGCAGCGCCAGGCCGCGGCCGAGTTCGGCGCAATGCGTCGCGTTCGGGCGCCGCACCGAGAGCCCGTCCAGGAAGGTCACGATCGCGGCGGGACGCCCGGCCAGGCGGCCAACCGCCGAGCCGTTCAGCGCCTTGACGGGCTGCGGGCAGATCAGCCCGCGCGCCGCCAGATGCTCCATCAGGCCGATGAAGAAGGGCAGGTCGGCGATGTCGACCCGCTCTTCGTACAGCGTCAGGATGTAGAAGGCCTTGCTGGTGTGGAGCAGGAAATTGGAGTTCGAGACGCCCTCGGCGATACCCTTCACCGCGAGCAGATCGCCGATGCCATAGCTCGCCACGAAGGCAGCCATCTCGTCATCGGGCACTTCGGTATAGACGGCCACGCGTTCTTTACTCGGCTGCAGTCGGGGTCGGCTCACGCAGCTCGCGCGGCAGCGGGAAAAAGACGCTCTCGTCGGCGGTCGAGACCGTCTCGACGGTGACCTCGTAGCGCTCGGCGAAGGCGTCGATGATCTCCTCGACCAGCACCTCGGGCGCGCTGGCCCCGGCGGTGATGCCGAGGCGGCGCAGATCGCCGAAGAGCGACCAGTCGATCTCGTCGGTGCGCAGGACGAGGCGCGAGACCGGGCAGCCGGCGCGCTCGGCGACCTCGCGCAGGCGCTGCGAGTTCGAGGAATTGGGCGAGCCGACCACGATCAAACCATCGACCAGCGGCGCGACGCGCTTGACCGCCTCCTGGCGGTTGGTGGTGGCGTAGCAGATGTCTTCCTTGTGCGGGGCGATCAGCGCCGGAAAGCGCGCCTGCAGCGCCTGCACGATCTCGCGGGTGTCGTCGACCGAGAGCGTGGTCTGGGTGACATAGGCCAGTTCCCTGCCCTCGGGCGGCGCGAGCGTCGCGACATCGTCGAGCGTCTCGATCAGCGTGATCGCGCCTTCGGGCAGCTGTCCCATCGTGCCGATCACCTCGGGATGGCCGGCATGGCCGACCAGCAGGATATGCCGGCCGCGCTTGCGATGGACTTCGGCCTCGCGATGCACCTTGGTGACCAGCGGGCAGGTCGCGTCGATCGCGAAGAAGTTGCGCGCCTGCGCCTCCGCCGGCACGGATTTTGGCACGCCATGGGCCGAGAAGATCACCGGCCGCGTCGCATCGGGCACTTCGGAGAGCTCGGCGACGAAGACCGCGCCCTTCCGCTTCAGCGATTCGACCACGTATTTGTTGTGCACGATCTCGTGGCGCACGAAGACGGGGGCGCCATGCAGGGCCAGCGCCTTCTCGACGGCGTCGATCGCCCTGACCACGCCGGCGCAGAAGCCGCGCGGTGCGCAGAGCAGAATGTCGAGCGGCGGCTTGGCGGTCACTGGAGTGCGGTTCCAAGAGGATCGCGTCTTCTTTCGGTCTGGCGGCTTCGATGTCAAGAAAGCCTGGCGCCGCAGCGCATCGCCGTCCATGCAACGCCGCCTCTCGCAGGATGCTGCGGCAGGCCCTACATTGCGCTTAACCGGCCATTGCCTCGACGCGGCCTGACTTCGCTCCAGCACGAGTTCCCGCATGGCCGACGCCGCCTCGCATGCCAGCTATCTGCCGCCGATCCTGACCTTCTGTGCGGGTGCGGTAGTGGCGGTGCCCTTGTTCCGCCGCTTCGGGCTGTCGGCGGTGCTGGGCTATCTCGCCGCGGGCATCGCGATCGGCCCGTCAGCGCTCGCCGTGATCAAGGATCCTGATGCGATCCGCGGCACTGCCGAGATCGGCGTCGTGCTGCTGCTCTTCCTGGTCGGGCTCGAATTGCAGCCGGCGCGGCTCTATTCGATGCGCAAGGACATCCTGGGTGCCGGCCTGACCCAGATGGCGCTGAGCGCGCTGGCGATCGGCGCCGCCGCCTGGCAGTTCGGCGTCGCCATGGGCGGCGCCATCGCGATCGGACTCGCGCTCGCCCTGTCGGCGACCTCGATCGCCCTGCAATTATTGGAGGAACGCGGCGACGGCGCCGAGCCCTATGGCAGGCGCACCTTCTCGATCCTGCTGTTCCAGGACATCTCGATCGCTCCGGCGCTGGCCCTCCTCCCGCTGCTGGCGACGACCGGCGCTGCCCATGGCGGCGGCTCGACCAAGGCCCTGACGGGGCTTGGCCTGGCTTTGCTCGCCGTCGCCGTGGTGGTGCTCGCCGGCCGCTATGCGCTGAACCCGTTCTTCCGCCTGCTCGCCAAGTCCGGTGCCAAGGAGGTGATGACCGCCGCCGCGCTGCTGGTCGTGCTCGGCGCCGCCCTGCTGATGGAGCAGGTCGGGCTCTCCATGGCGATGGGCGCCTTCCTCGCCGGCGTGCTGCTGGCGGATTCGCATTTCCGGCACGAGCTCGAAGCCGATATCGAGCCCTTCCGCGGCGTGCTGCTCGGCCTGTTCTTCATGGCGGTCGGCATGTCGATCGACCTGAAGCTCGTCGCCGAGAACGCGCTGCTGCTGGCGCTGGCGGCGCCGCTCCTGGTGCTGTTCAAGATCGCCGCGGCCGCCGCGATCCTGCGTGCCTCCTGCTCCTCGACGAGCGAGGCGATCCGCGCCGGCGCCCTGCTTTCGCCCGCCGGCGAGTTCGCCTTCGTGCTCTTGCCGCTCGCGGCCTCGCTCGGCCTGCTCGACGAGAAGCAGGGCGCGCTGGCGACGGCGATCGCCGCGCTCAGCATGCTGATCGGCCCGGTCGCGGCCAAACTGATCGACCTCTGGCTCGCCGCCAACGCACCGCCGCCCGAGGAGATCGAGGAAACCTTCGACGGCGTGACGCCCTCGGTGCTGGTCATCGGCTTCGGCCGCTTCGGCCAGGTGGTGACGCAGGCGCTGCTGCTGCAGCATCTCGACGTCACCATCATCGATTCCGACATCGAACGGATCCGCTCGGCCGCCAAGTTCGGCTTCAAGATCTATTATGGCGACGGCACCAGGCTCGACGTGCTGCGCGCTGCCGGCGCCGGCAAGGCGAAGGTGGTCTGCATCTGCATCGACGACCGGCAGGCGGCGCTGCGCATCGTCGAGATGGCCAAGGTCGAATTCCCGGCGGTGCGCATCCATGCCCGCGCCTATGATCGCGTCCATGCGATGGATCTGATGCGCTTGGATGTCGACTACCAGATGCGCGAGACCTTCGAATCGGCCCTCGGCTTCGGCCGGGTCACCCTGGAAGCGCT
Organism: Alloboseaceae bacterium BT-24-1; assembly: GCA_025846845.1. Classification (GTDB taxonomy): domain Bacteria; phylum Pseudomonadota; class Alphaproteobacteria; order Rhizobiales; family Beijerinckiaceae; genus Allobosea. The sequence goes on along the minus strand of JAOYTL010000014.1, from coordinate 52,193 downwards.
CGGCCTGAGCTATGAGGAAGCGAGCTTCGTGATCGAGCATGTGCGCGACCGCGACGCCCAGCGCATGGAGATCCAGTTCAGCGAGGGCGTCGCCGCCGGCCTCGAGAAGGTGCCGCGCGTCACGCCCGAGCCTATCATCGCACCGAAGGGCAAGTCGAAGGCGCTCACCAAGGAGACGCAGGACGTCATCGAGGATGGCGGTGCCGAGGTTGCGGTCGGCGGAGTCGGGGAACCGGCCGAGTGAACGCGCCCACGCTCCCCTCGCAGGCCGTCTTCGTCAGCGGCTCGACCCTGCGCCATGTCGCGGTGATGACCGCGACCGCCTCGGTCGGGCTGATCGCGATCTTCGTCGTCGACTTCCTGTCGCTGCTCTACGTCTCGCGCCTCGGCCGGCCCGAGGCGACGGCGGGCGTCGGCTACGCGACGATCGTGCTCTACCTGATGATCTCCTTCAATGTCGGGCTGATGATCGCGGTGACGGCGCTGACAGCGCGCGCGCTCGGCGCCGGCGACCGCGAGGGCGCCCGGCGGATGGCCGGCTCGACGCTCACGGTGCAGGCGATCGCCGGGCTGGCGCTCAGCGTCATCATGCTGCCGCTGCTGCCCTGGCTGCTGCCCAAGCTCGGCGCGCATGGCGAGTCGCTCGCCGTCGCGACCTCGTTCCTGTGGATCACCCTGCCCTCGAACGCGCTGATGGCGCTCGGCATGGGTCTGTCCGGCGTCCTGCGCGCCGTCGGCGACGCCAAGCGGGCGATGTATGTCACCCTCGCCGGCGGCATCGTCACGGCGGCGCTCGACCCGCTCCTCATCTTCGGCCTCGGGCTCGGCCCGGACGGCGCCGCCTGGGCGACCGTGCTCTCGCGCATCGTCTTCCTCGCGGTCGGCTTTCACGGCGCGCTTCGCGTCCACCGGATGATCGCCCGCCCGACGCTGGCGGCGCTGCGCCGCGACGCAAGGCCGACCTTCGCGATCGCGGCTCCGGCGATCATGACCAATCTCGCCAATCCGATCGCCAATGCCTGCTTCTTCGGCATCATCGCCCGCTTCGGCGATCAGGTCATCGCGGCGAGCGCGATCATCGACAGGCTGGTGCCCGTCGCCTTCGGCGTGCTGTTCGCGCTGTCCGGCGCGGTCGGGCCGATCCTGGCGCAGAACTGGGGTGCGCAGCGCTATGACCGGATGCGCCAGGCGCTGACCGACTCGGTCAGCTTCGCTGCGGCCTATGTCGCTGTCGCCGGCCTGCTGCTGGCGCTGCTGCGTCACCAGATCAGCGCGCTGTTCGGCACGAGCGGCGAGACCGCCGAGCTCGTCGCCTTCTTCGGCCTGATCGCCGGGCCGATGTGGCTCTTCGTCGGCGCGCTTTTCGTCGCCAACGCGGCCTTTAACAATCTCGGCATGCCGTTCTACTCGACCCTGTTCAGCTGGGGCCGCGCCACGCTCGGCACCGTGCCGCTCGCCTGGCTGGGCGCGCAATATGCTGGCCCCAAAGGCGCGCTCGCCGGCGCGGCGCTGGGCGCGGTCCTGTTCGGCATCGCAGCGCTGGTCACCGCCTATCGCGGCATCACCCGGCTCGAGCGCTCGGCCCAGATGGCGGCGCGACCGTCGCTTGCCTGACGGCGACCTGCTGCTATCGTCGATTCCGTGAGTTGGCGGGCTCGTCCCGCGAGGGAGCGCGCCATGATGAATCTCTTCGAGATGATGCAATCGGCCCAGAACGGCCAGGCCATGCAGAACCTGGCGCGGCAATACGGGCTCTCGATGCAGCAGACCCAGTCCGCGCTCGACGCTCTGCTCCCCGCCTTCTCGATGGGGCTGCAGCGCCAGACCCAGAATCCCTATGCCTTCGGCAATCTCGCCCAGATGATGACGGCGACGCCCTTCGGCCAGATGTACGACAGCGACGGCGACGGCATTCCCGACCGGGCGATGCCGATGGGCCAGGACGTGATGAGCCAGCTCTTCGGCTCGAAGGAGGTCGCCAACGCCGTTGCGGCCCAGGCGGCGGCGACGAGCGGCGTCGGCCAGGCGGTCCTGAAACAGATGCTGCCGGTGATCGCCTCGATCCTGATGGGCGGGCTGTTCAAATCCGTGAACAATCAGGGTCTCGGCGGCATTCTCGGCCAGTTCGCCGAGATGATGCGCGGCCAGATGCCCGGGCAGCAGCCTCAAGCCCCGCAGGCAAACCCTGCCAATCCGCTGGAAGCGATCCTCGGAGGCATGTTCGGCGGGCAGAGGCCTCCGGCCGGCCAGGCGCAAGGCGGCGGCCCGTTCGGCGGTAGCGCCATGCCCGGCATGCCCGCCGACATGGGCAATATCTTCGGCCAGATCCTCGGTGGCATGTTCGGCGGCGCGCAAGGGCAAGCGCCGGAGGGCAGTCCCAGCCCGGCGCCACAATCCCGCCGGCCGGCGCCTGAACCCGAACCGGACCAACCGCCTCCGTCGAGCGAGACCGGGCCGGGCTCGATCGGGCTCGATGCGCTGAACCAGATGTTCGAGCACGGCCGCCAGGTCCAGGCGGGCCAGCAGGACGCGCTGCGCTCGATCTTCGAGACGATGCTCGGCGGCGGCCAGCGCAAGGCCTGAACCCATAAGCGAACGGCCACCCGAAGGTGGCCGTCATCAATTTCGGTGATGCCGCTTATGCTCAGGCGCGGCGGCGTTCATCCCATTCGTAAGCCTCATCGGCGATCGGCGCGCCGGACAGCGCCACGACGCCGTCGCCGGTTCGGAAGCTCGCGACCAACTCGTTGAGACGGCGGATCTGGCCGCTTAGCGAGCCTGCGGACGCGGCGCTCTCTTCGGCGAGGGCGGCGTTCTGCTGGGTCATCTCGTCCATATGGGCGACGGTCTGGCTCATCTCGTCGATGCCGTTGGCCTGCTCGGCGGACGCCGCCGAGATGTCGGAGACCGTCGCCGAGACCTTTTTCGAGGCTTCGACGATCCGGTTCAGTGCCTCGCCGGCGGCGCGCACCAGCCCGACGCCCTGCTCGACCTCGATGCCCGACTGAGCGATCAGGGCCGTGATGTCCTTGGCCGCTTCGGCCGAACGCTGGGCCAGCGTGCGAACCTCGCTCGCGACGACGGCAAAGCCCTTGCCGGCGTCGCCGGCGCGGGCTGCCTCGACCGCTGCGTTGAGCGCAAGCAGATTGGTCTGGAAGGCGATCTCGTCGATCACCGAGGTGATGTCGGAGATCTTCTTCGAGGCCTGCTCGATCCGCGCCATGGCGTCGACCGCCTGGCTGGCGACGGCGCCGCCATTGACCGCGACACCGGTCGCCTCATTGGCGAGCTGAACCGCCTGCCGCGAGGCCTGCGCCGAGGCCTTGACCGAGGCCGCGAGTTGCTCGGTGGTGGCGGCCGTCTGCTCAAGCGATGAGGCCTGCTCCTCGGTGCGCTTCGACAAATCGTCGGCGCCGGAATTGATCTCGCGCGCAGCGGTCCCGACATCGATCGAGGTGGCCTGGATCGTCGCGATCGTCTGCGCCAGATGGCTGACGGCGCCATTGAAATCCTGCTTCAGCGCGGCGTAGTCGGCAGCAACTTCGTCCTCGACGCGGACGCTGAGATCGCCCTGGGAGAGTCGGGTCAAACCTTCGGCCAGGGCCCTGACCACGACCGCCTGCTCGGCCGCAAGGCGCTGCTGCAGCGCCGCGGCGCTGGTGCGCTCGGCTTCGGCCGCCAGACGCTGCCGCTCGGCTTCGGTGCGGCCGGCCTCCGTCTCGCTTTCGAGGCGCTGGACGGCGAGGCCGTTCTCCCTGAACACCTGGACGGCGCGGGCCATCTCGCCGACCTCGTCGCGGCGGCCCTGGCCCTCGACCTCGCTGGCATAGTCGCCATTGGCGATCTGACCCATGCGGAGCTTGAGCCGCTCCAGCGGGCGCGTAATGGCAGCGCTGGTCAGAATCGCGCCACCGATCAGGCCGAGCAGTGCCCCTGCGAGGCTCAGGCCGATGGCGATCAGGTTGACGCGATCGGCAGCAGCGGCAAGCGCTTCGGAGGCCGCCTCCGTATCCTTCTTGATCTCGCCATTGACCTTGGCGGCAGCGCCGGCGATCTCACCGATCGTCTTGTCGAGCTGGGACATGATCGAGAGCGCCGGCAGGTCTTCGTCGCGGGCGGCCTGGGCGATGATCTGATCGATGTCGGACTTCGCCGCCTGCAGGCGGCGGCTGAGTTCGTCGAAGCTCTCGGCCCGCTGCGGAAAGCTGATCTTGGCCTCGACCAGCGCCTGCAGCGAGGCCGCATAGGCGGTCTTCACCTTCTCGATGCTGGTCCCGTTCTGCTTCATGAACTCGGGATAGGCAATCGCCTGGTAGAGATTGCCGACGATCTCGGTCATGGCGCTGGCGGCGCGGGCGGAGTCGAGGATGGCCGTCGCGCGCTGGGAGACCAGGTCGGCATAGGTCTTCTCGATCTTGCCGAACTCGAATGCGCCGTAGACGGCCGAGCCGATGCCGATCGCCCCCATGACCAGCATCGGAATGGCGATCTTGGTCCTGATCCTCAGATCATGAAGCCGAAAGCGAAAGCGTCGCATGGAAAACCCCGGGGGCGAGGGATCGGGGCGCCGAAGTCGGCGCAATGCGGCGCAAATGTGGTCGAACTTGCTGAATGAAGCGTTACGATGCGCGCGATCCGGTTAACGAGCGCGTGCGGGCACAAAAAAGGGCGGCAGCCGAAGCCACCGCCCGCAGGGACGCGTCACGCCAAGGGGTCAGGCGTTGCACGCGATCTTGATGTCCTTGGCGGTCGGCCGCACCGCGACCTGGATCACCACAGGCCGTCGAACCCCGGCCTCTCGCCGGCTCGCGGCCGCCGACTGCTGTTGATTGGAGCGGGCCTGCAGCACGCTTGACGGATCCTCGAGCCAGGAGGTGGCGAGCGCGCCGGCGATATCGGAACGAACCAGGCCGATATCCTTCAGCCCGCGCTCGTCGAGCTCGCTGAGATGCATCACCTCGCGGCGGTGCACCAAAGCTCGCACCAGATTTTTGACGCCGATGACCGTCTGGGTGGCAGCACGCGTCGCGCCACCAGAAACGGCAGACAGGGACTTCGTGACGAAGGTCATGACCAGCATGACAGCCTCCTCGGGAGTTGAACGGTTCATCCTCCCACCCCGCCGCGACATCGGCGGGCAGGAGCGGGACAGTGACCAAACGATAACTCTCCACTGGTCATCAGCCAAACGAATGGTTATGATGTTTAACACAACCGATCTTGATGAACCTCTGGGAGGAGGCCGGTCATGGCCCATGTGCTCGACGCCGATCAGCTCAAGACCTTCGTCGCCATCTCCGACACCGGCTCCTTCACCCGCGCCGCCGAGATCGTCTTCAAGACGCAATCGGCCGTTTCGATGCAGATGAAGCGGCTCGAAGAGCGTGTCGGCCGGCCGCTCTTCGGCCGCGACGGCCGTCATGCCAAGCTGACCGAGGACGGCGAGCGCCTGCTCGACTATGCCCGCCGCATCGTCCGGCTCAACCTCGAATGCGTCGCGAGCTTCACCGAGGCCGATCTCAAGGGCCGCATCCGGCTCGGCGTGCCCGACGACTACGCCGACCGCTATCTGCCGGAGATCCTGGCCCGCTTCGCCCGCTCGAATCCCCGTACCGAAGTCACGGTGGTCTGCGAGCCGACGCCGATGCTGGCGGAGCGGATCGGCACCGGCGACATCGACCTTGCGATCATCACCCATGTCGAGGGCCGCGGCCAGGGCGAGATCATCCGGATCGAGCCCCTGCTGTGGGTGACCTCGGCGCGACACTGCGTACACGAGGAAGATCCGCTGCCGCTGGCGCTGGGCCGGCCGACCTGCAATTGGCGCCAGGCGGCGGTCGAGGCGCTGGAGAGCAAGGGCCGGCGCTTCCGGGTGCTCTATGCCAGCTGGAATTCGACCGCGGTCGGCGCGGCGGTTGTGGCGGGGCTCGCCGTCTCGGTGCTGCCGGAGAGCGCGGTCCGGCCCGGCATGCGTATCCTTGGGCCGTCGGAAGGCTTCTCCACGCTGCCCTCCTGCAAGATCGGCCTGCTACGCACAAGGCACGACCCGTCGATCCTGTCGAACGCGCTCGCCGAGCACATCATCCAGAGCCTGGACAACCTGCAGAGCTTCAAGGTGGCGGCGGAGTAGAGCTGCGGCGACGATCTTACTTCTGACGGCCACGCAGATTCACGGTGTAGGCGCGGAAATCCCTGGTGCTGAAGCCCCACTTCTGCGCGAAGCCGAGGATGATCGGCTTATGCGTATAGCTCGCGAGCACGGCCACGCCAGAATCGTTGTTGGCGAGCATTCCCAAGGCATCCGTGTTCATATCGGCAGGCAGGTAGGTCATCGTGCCCACCATGTTGTCGATCTTGTCGTCGATCCTCGTGAATGAGGCCGCGCCGATCTGTATGTCGGCAAGCTGAGGGGAAATGTTGGCCCGCCGGTCGTAGAGCGACTGTGCGGTTGCCGCCCGGCAACTGGTATCGGGGCAGGCGGTTAGGACCAGCGCAGCCTCTGCCGTGATGCGATGGAGATCACGGTGAACCGTGACCATCTGGATGACATCGACGGCGCCGGACAGCAGCATGAACATCATGGTGCTGACCAGGGCGAACTCGATCGCCGCCACACCGCGCTCGTCGCTGGCGATCCCGCGCGGCCGGGTACGTCGAAGCAGTTTTGGGAACGCCTTCATCACGAACGCCTCGCGTACAGGGCTGTGGCGCTGATGCTCAATTGCGGAAGCCCCGGCACGAACGTCACGACCGGCGCTTTTGCCCGCATCAGCATCGGCGTTCCCACGACGGCGGCAACGAACACCGTTCCCGATATCGCCTGCTGGGCAGTCGAGTAGCTGGCCAGCGGCTGAGCCTCGAGGGCCAGTTTGGTGGCGCAACTGTCGAGCACGAACATTCGTGCGCAGATCTGGTTGACGGCCTCGGAGCGGTTGCCGGCATAGGTCGCCGTGGTCTTGCCTGTCGCGGCTTCGGAAACTGCGTCGTGCAGATACATCTGCGCCATGAAGACCAGGGCGAACTGGATGATGCCAAGCGACAGGGTAATGAAGGCCATGCCGATGAAGGCGAACTCAACCGCCGTCGAACCCGCGACATCCCGGCGAAAAACACCCAGCCTCGCGATCAGGCGCCTTGGATTCAGCTGAAAAGCGAGCCCCTTCGACATCACGGCACCAGTTTACGGGCAGATGCCGCTGCAGAAGCGGATGTAGTCGATCAGGCCGCCATAGGTGTCCTCCCGGCCAGCAGCCTGGAAGAAGATGCGATAGGTCCCTTTGGTCGTGACTTTCAGCGGAATCTTGCGCTCGGTCCATTTGTCGGTGTGCACGCAGACATCGACCTGATCAGTGGCCTTGTCCACGTCTTTGGAAGGCGTGGTATAGCTACTCGACTTCTTCTGGAAAAAGACCTCGATGCGGTTGGTCTGTTCTCTCCAAGTAGCGGCCTTGAGCTTGTCCCAAACCGTGTTCGCGTCGGTCTTGTAAGCGCACAGTGTCTGGCTGCCATAGTCCGGATTACGCTCGCGCGAGATGTACCAGTAGCTCAGTTCATAGTCGCCAACCTCGAGCTGCGGGTTGGTCCCAAATTCACGCCACATGTTGGAATTGGTCTTGCAGCCCGACGTGTAGCAGTGCGAGTCCAGCTCGGCGAAGAAATTGCCGAAGCGGATGGTGTTGGCCGCGAGTGCGGGAATACCGTTGATCTCGATGCCGCCCTTGCCGCTCTGCGTCGTCCAACCGTTCCAATTGTTCAGCACGGTCCAGCTGTTCGAGGCCACGTTGTGATTATTCTCGAAGGATTCGCTGAACAAGACCTTGCCCGGGGTCGAGCTTGACGCGACTACGACGTTACAGTTGCGCTCGGCTCCCACCGAAATGCTCGCATAGCCGAGGACGCCGGCGAAGGCGTTGGCGCTGGCTGCGGTCGCGGTGATGGTGATGACGTCGTTCATCAGGGTGCTCGAAACCGCAACCCCGCTGATCCCATTGATCGCGGCGTCGGTGATCTTCTTTGTCGTGAGCTCGTTGATGACCGGCTTGTAATCCTGATTGGGGTTGGCGCCCGTCTGGCTCTTCCGATAGCCGACCTCCTGCCCTGCATGCTGACAGGCGAGCTCGACCGCGCTAGCTAACCGCTGCCGGCGGGCCGCAGCCTGGCTGTAGTCGATGCCTCCACCGACAGCGAGCATGGTCGCTGGTGCCGCCAGGCCGAACATCAGCGCGCTGACGCCGCGGACATCCTTGAGGAACGATCGGAACAGGCCGGGCATCGGATGGCCTCGCAAGTGGCACAGGCAAACAACGGGACGATTGCCTGGACGCTAGGCGCGCGGCGATTGAGAAAACCTTTCCAGAACCAGTGAATGTCTCTGGTATCGCTACGAAAACCGGAGAAACCGCAGGGTTCTCCGCCAACATGGTAAAATGCAGTTAAAACTGAAGGCAGAGCGGGGCGACCAAGTTCGCGGAATCAAAGATCTGAGCGGGAGATGCCTCGCCGCTCAGCCCAGCTGAGCGGACTACTGGAGGCCGGGCAGCACGCCGGCATATTTCGCGGCGAGCGACGGACCAATTTCGCGGATGGTGGCAACCGCAGCAATCGAAATCAGAAACGCGATGAAGCCGTATTCCAGCGCGGTCGCACCGCGGCGATCGCGCAGGAAGTCGAGAACCAGGGCGAAAAAGCGTTCCATAAGCCAATAATGGCGCAAAATTCCGGATGATTGGTTAATCCGAAGCGAGAAACGTGTTGGTTCGCCCTCGTTTGATCTTGGACCCGCCGGCTACAGCGCGAGCTCCGGAAAGACCGGCTCGACCTTGCCGCCCCAGGCGCCCTGCTCGCGGACAGCCAGGCGCTCGGCGAGCGTGCGGCCGCTCTGGGCGATCGCGACGATCGGGTCGAGATACTGTGTCTCGTCGCGGCCCTGCGCGTCGAGCAACGCCCGGCGGGCGAGACCGGCGCGCGACAATTCCACCACCTCGCGGGCCAGCTCCCGCACGGCGCGTGTCCCGATCCGGGCGTTGAGCCCGGCCTTCGGCACGGTGTCGCGCAGGTTCTGGCGCTCCTGCGCGCTCCAGCCCTTGACCAGGTCCCAGGCGGCGGCGAGCGCAGCGTCGTCGTAGAGCAGACCGACCCAGAAGGCCGGCAATGCGTTCAGCATCTCGACCGGTCCGGCATCGGCGCCGCGCATCTCGATATAGCGCTTCAGCCGCGCCTCCGGAAACAGAGTTCCAAGGTGATTGACCCAGTCCGACATGGTGGCCCGCTCGCCGGGCAGTTGCGGCAGCTTGCCGGCGAGCAGATCGCGGAAGGAGGCGCCGGCGACGTCATGATAGGTGTCGCCGCGCTTGACGAAGTACAGGGGGACGTCGAGCGCCCAGTCGACATAGGCCTCGTAGGACATGCCCTCGTCGAAAGCGAAGGGCAGCATGCCGGAGCGGGCATTGTCGGTGTCGCGCCAGATCTCGGAGCGCATCGACTGGAAGCCGTTGAGCCTGCCCTCGCTGAACGGCGAGGCGGCAAAGAGCGCCGCCGCCAGCGGCTGCAGCGCCAGCGAGACGCGCAGCTTGCGAACCATGTCGGCCTCGCTGGCGAAGTCGAGATTGACCTGGACCGTGCAGGTCCGGAACATCATGTCGAGGCCGCGCGTGCCGACTTTCGGCATGTAGTTCTTCATGATCGTATAGCGCCGCTTCGGCATCATCGGCGTCTGCTCGCGCGTCCAGAGTGGCGAGTGGCCGAGCGAGAGGAAGCCGATGCCGTGCGGCTCAGCCACCGCCTTCAGATCGGCGAGGTGCTGATCGAGCTCGCGCGCCGTCTCATGCACGCTTGCAAGCGGCGCCCCCGACAACTCGAACTGACCGCCCGGCTCGAGCGAGATCGCGCCACCGCCATCAGGACCGGCAAGGCCGATGATGTGACCGGCATCGAGGATCGGCTCCCAGCCGAGGCGGGCCTGCATGCCCTCGAGCAATTGCCGGATGCCGCCGCTGCGGCCGGCCGCGGCCCCCTCATAAGGAACCGGGCCGAGATCGTCGGTGTAGAACGGGAATTTCTCGTGCTCGGTGCCGAGCCTGAATTCGGAAGCCGGCTTTTCACCCTGCGCGATCCAGCCGACGAGTTCGGCCTTCGAGCTGATCGGAGTCGAATCGGATACGTCGCGGGCCATTTGCGCTCCGGCATGCGTGCTCCAGCGCGCCGCCTGCCGATAGCGGCAAGCGGAAACGCACCGGATCGAGTGCGGCACGAGCAGTGGGAGCGGACGCCCCGCCGCGCCGTGCGCTGAGGAGCGCCAGCAATAGGCGAGCAGCGATCATCCGACAACGACCGCAAACGCGTGCACGCGCGCACCGACCTTGCATCAATGCATGATCGAAAGAGCCCTCAGGCAGCGCCACGCAGCAGATTTGCACCCTTCGGCACGAACCCGTCATCATCCGCGTCATCCGCACGCGTCTGTGCGGCGATCCAGTCGGTGACGGCGACGAGACCTGCGGCCTGTCCACCGGCGCCGGCACGCGCCTCCTCATAGACCGCGAGTTGCATGTCGGCGCTGGTGCCCCCGGCGACGATGGTGCGGCAATGGGCGAGATCAAGGCCGCAACCGAGTGCGGCGGCATCTTCGTCGAGCCGCGCCAGGACCTCGTCGAGCACCTGCCCGACCGGGATCATGGCGCGGCGTTTCTCGCAGACGAAGCCGCCATGCAGGCCGTAGCGCTGGGCCCGCCAGATGTTCTCTCCGGCGAGGGCGCGCGAGGCTGCGGTCAGGTCGGCGTTGAGCCCGGGCTTGCGGGCGAGATGGCGCACGAGGCAACGATAGAGTGCGGCGATGGCGAGCGTGTCGTCGAGCCGCGTGCAACTGTCGGCGACGCGCAATTCCAGCGTCGGATGCTTCTGCGACGAGCGGATCGCCCACCAGATGAAGCTGGAATCGCGCATGGCGCCCGAGGCCACCATGGTGTCGACATAGGCCCGGTAGTCGGCGGCATTGGTGAAGAGTTCCGGCAAACCGGTGCGCGGCAGCTCCGCATAGGCGCAGAGCCGGTAGCCCATCAGCCCGGTGCGGCGGCCCTGCCAGAAGGGCGAGGAGGTCGAGAGCGCGAGCAGCAGCGGCAGGAAAGGCAGCATCCGGACCATGATCGAAATGCGCTGTTCCTCGTCCGGCACCTCGACATGGACATGCAGGCCGCAGAGCTGGTTGCGGCTGCCGAGCATCTGCAGGTCGCGCATGATGCCATCATAGCGCTTGGCCTCGGTGGCGCGCTGGCGCGCCCAGACGGCGCTCGGATGGGTGCCGCAGGCAAGCAGGAGCATCCCATGCTCGCGCGCGAGCACAGCGAGACCCGAGCGCAGCCGCTGCAGCGACAGGCGCGCCTGGGCCATGTCCTCGCAGACCGGCGTCGCCACCTCGATCTGCGACTGCAGCATCTCGCGCTGCAACTCGTCGGGGAATGCGGCTTGCGCCGCCTCGATGAAATGCGGCGCGATCTTGCGCACGACGCCGCGGCTTTCCGCGTCGGACAGGAAATATTCTTCCTCGACGCCAAAGCGGTAGGCGCTGCTCACCATGATGTCTCTCCCCCGTGGCGGCGCGCTCCGAAGCGGAGCGGCGGCGCCAGACTGCCCGTCAATGAGTCGGAACTGCGACCGGTGGCGCAGTTTCCACGGCTCAACGCAGGATCAGCCGCGGCGTTCCGACCGACGGCGAAGACGCCGGTCGTGCGCAAGCCGCGGAGCTAGAGCGTTTTCAAGCGAAGTGGGCACCGGTTCGCGTGAAGAAAATGCGATAAAATAAAGAGATCGAGCATTTCAGCGATTCGAAGAAGCGCGGAAATGCTCTAGTTGGCGGACCAGTCGCCGAGTGTCGCCTGGACGATGGCGAGCGCAGCGACCGCTGCAGTGTCGGCTCGCAGGATGCGCGGCCCCAGCGACAGGCGCAGCGTCCGCTCACGCCGGAGAATCAGCGCGCGTTCCGATTCGTCGAAGCCGCCCTCGGGGCCGATCAGCACGGCGAGCGGCCCGCGCGCGGCCGCCTGCAGAGCAGCGATCGGACTTTCGGCGTCGAGCCCTTCGTCGCAGAAGACCAGCAGCCGTTCCGGCTCGAGGGCGGCAAGCGCCGCGGCCAGCGGTTGTTCGGTTCTGATCTGAGGCAAGGCCAGGATACCGCACTGTTCCGCGGCTTCGACCGCATTGGCGGCGAGCCGGTCGAGATTGAGCCGCGAGACCTGGGTGAAGCGCGTCAGGACCGGCTGGAGCACGCCCGCCCCCATCTCGACGGCCTTCTGCGCCATGTAATCAAGCCGCGCATGCTTCAGCGGCGCGAAGAGATAGGTAAGATCGGGCGCCGGCGGCTGCGGGCGAACCTGCTCCAGCGCCGCGAGGCTGGCCTGCTTGCGCCCCTCCGCGCGGATCGCACAAAGCCATTCGCCGTCGCGGCCGTTGAAGACCAGGATGGTGTCACCGCCGCGCAATCTGAGGACGTTGAGCAGGTAGTTTGCCTGGTCGCGCGCGAGCTCCAGCACGGCTCCCGCAACCAGCGGCGCCTCGCTGAACAGTCGGTGCTTGGTGAAATCCCGCATGCGAACCCGATCCGATATCCACAAGAATGGCGCGAAAGTCGCCACAATCCCGCGCTATCGGCAAGTGGATCCTGGCGAAATGCGAGCCGGCGCTTGTTGGCGCATGGCTCCGGCTGTTATGGAAAAGCCCGCAACGCCGGGACGGGCGTAGTTTACGGGACAAGAGCGGAGCAGATGATGCGGCGATACGCGACCCTGAAGCTGGCTGCGGCGCTGGCCGGCCTCGGCCTGGCCGAGCCGGCATTGGCGCAGGTCCCCTCGGGCTGCGAGAACCTGCAGAAGCTCATGCAGGAGCGCCAGTCGATCGTCCAGCAGCTCAACGCCTCCACCAAGGCGAAACGCAAGATGACGCCGCAACAGGCCTGCGGCACGTTCAATCGGCTGGTCGGCAACGGCAACGCGCTGATCAAATTCGCCACCGCCAACCAGGATTGGTGTCAGATTCCGGCGACCTTCGTCGATGGCATGAAGACCGACAACGAGAAGGCCGATAATTTCCGCGGCCAGGCCTGCAATGCGGTGAAGCAGCAGGCGGCGATGCAGCGCAAGGCGCAGCAGCAGGCGCAGCAGCGGCAAGGTGCCAATCCGTTCGGCGGCGCCGACTCGATCACCGGCGGCGCGATGCGCGTGCCGCAGGGCGCACTCTGACGCTGCGGGCGCCATGGCGCCTCCCCTCACCGATGCGCCACTTCCCGACGCGCTGACCGGGCATTGGGTCGACACCAGAGCGCCGAAGCGTCTGCGGCCCTATCTCAAGCTCGCCCGGATCGAACGCCCGATCGGCTGGCAGCTGCTGCTGCTGCCGTGCTGGTGGTCGGCCGGGCTCGCCGCGATCGCCGCCGGGCTGCCCTTTCCCGATCTCTGGCACTGCCTGCTCTTCCTGGTCGGCGCCATCGTGATGCGCGCCGCCGGCTCGACCTTCAACGACATCGTCGACCGCAAGCTCGACGCGCAGGTGGCGCGTACGCGCGGCCGGCCCCTGCCGTCAGGCCAGGTCAGCGCGAAGGCGGCCGCCCTTTTCATGGTCGGGCTGTCGCTGGTCGGCCTTGCCGTTCTGCTGCAGTTCAACCGCTTCACGGTGATTGCCGGCATCGCTTCGCTGGCGATCGTCGCGATCTATCCGTTCATGAAGCGGATCACCAACATGCCGCAATTCGTGCTTGGCCTCGCCTTCTCCTGGGGCGGGCTCCTCGGCTGGAGCGCGGTGTTCGGCCGGCTCGATGTACCCGCCTATCTGATCTATGCCGCGGCGATATTCTGGACGATCGGCTACGACACGATCTACGCGATGCAGGACATCGAGGATGACGTCATCGCCGGGATCAAGTCGAGCGCGCGCTATTTCGGTGCCTTCACCCAGCAGGCGGTCGGACTCTGCTATGGTGCGACGATCGCACTCGCTGGTGTCGCCGCCTGGCTCGCCGGCGCCGGCCTCGTCGCCTTCATCGGCCTCGGCCTGTTCGCGCTGCACCTGGGCTGGCAGGTTTACACCATCGCCGGCGCCGATGGGCGCACGGCGCTGATGCTGTTCCGGTCGAATTGGCATGCCGGCCTGATCCTGGCAGCCGGATTGGCACTCGACGCGCTGGTCGCGTTCGTCTTCTAGGACAGGATCTCGCCCCTGATCACCACCGGACGCTCGGCCAGGCGGCCGGTCTTGCGCCTCGTCAGGAAGCGCGGGCGGCGGCCGGCAAGGAAGGCATGACGGCGGCGGATGCGGGTCGGCCCCAGAGCGAGCCGGCCGATCTGCGGGTAGGGTTCGGTGATCGCGCCGTCGCTGGTTTCGAGCAGGAGCGGCAGGCCGCTGGCCCGGCCGGCGTCCCGCCAGACGGCAATGGCATCGTCCTGATCGAGCACGGCGACGATGACGGAGCGGCCATCGCCCGCGGTCAGAGCGAGCTGGAAACGATCATCATCCGCGATCGCGCCACCGGCGAGGCGCAGCGCGATGCCACGCCAGCCGGCACCGCCGCGCAGGATGCGCACCGGCCCGATGCGCTCGATGCGAGGACCGTCCTGCTGCAGCGGCGGGTTCGCCGGCTGCAAGGACTGTCCGTTCTGATTCTGTGCGCCACCGGGGAAGGCAGGCACGCAGCCAGCCTCCCCGGCGGCCGGCGTGACGCTGGCCATCGGTTTTAACGCCTCTCTTCAATCCCTGCTGCCCGGAACCCTCTGTCGATGCGGGGTTCTCGTGCTTGCTGGGAGGAGAGTGGCCGGAAGGATTGTCCGAGCGCTTAAGAGCTTGGGTTAAACAAAGGTGTTGAAGCGGTTTTCAGCCCGATCACGGCCGGTTTCCGGGATGATGCTTGACGGAATCTTTCGGACGGCCCCGGTTTTTTCCTTGTTCCGTCGCAGTCTCCGGCCATAACGGGACATGATGGAATCTTCGCCACTGCCAATTGCCGAGGATATGCTGCCCGCGGTCGAGGCTTCCTGCCGCGAGGCCGGCCAAATCGCGCTCGACCTGTTCCGCCCCGGCGCGCAGACCGCTGCGAGGACCTGGTCGAAAGCCGGCGGCTCACCGGTGACGGAAGCGGATATCGGCGTCGACACCTTCCTGCATGTGCGCCTGTCGGCGCTGCTGCCGGACGCCGCCTGGCTTTCCGAGGAAACGGTCGACGATGCGCTGCGCCTGTCGCGCCGCTTCGTCTGGGTGGTCGACCCGATCGACGGCACCCGCGCCTTCATGAGCGGCTCGCCCGATTGGGCGGTCTGCGTCGCCCTGCTCGACGAGGGTAGGCCCATACTCGGCGTGGTGCATGCGCCTGCAGGGTCTACGACCTATACGGCGATCAGCGGCGGCGGCGCCATGAGCAACGGCAAGACCATCCGGACGAGCGGGATCGACAGGCTCGCCGGCGCACGCATCGCCGGCCCGAAACCCATGCTCGACGCGCTGGCTCGCCAGGAGAGCTTCATCCCTGCCGACAAGATCCCGTCGCTGGCGTTGCGCCTCACCCGCATCGCCGATGGCACGATCGATGCCGGGCTGGTCTCGCCCGACGCGCGCGACTGGGATCTTGCCGCCGCCGATCTCGTCCTCAGCGAAGCCGGTGGACAGGTCACGACAGGCGAAGGCGAGGACATGCGCTATAATCGCGAGGTGCCGATGCACGGCATGCTGGTGGCGTCCGGAAGCGGCCTCGTCGCTCCGCTCGCGCAGGCCTTGCGCCGCCTGCGCGAAAGTCAGCCGCAGCGCAGCTGATCGCGGCGTAGCGCGGCTACCGTCACGTCAGGACGAAAACTGCCGGAAATAACCGCATTTTCTTGCCGAACGGGCCTCGCGCGCGGACGGCGGATGGCTTATCTGATCGCACGGCAAAATGCGGTTGGGGCAAGCCGGAGCGGGTCCGGCAGCGCCTCGGCGTGCTTTCGCCAGACATTTCGAGACATAGGCCGGAGACGGATGATGAGCGCGAGCCAGGACACCAAGCAGCTGCTGCACCTCGTGATCGGCGGCGAGTTGAGCTCGCTCGACGGCGTCGAGTTCAAGGACCTCTCCAAGGTCGACATCGTCGGCGTCTACCCCAATTACGCAGCCGCTCACGCCGCCTGGAAGGCCAAGGCGCAGGCCACGGTAGACCAGGCCCAGACCCGCTATTTCGTCGTGCATCTGCACCGCCTGCTCGATCCGTCGACCGGCCAGCACTGACGATAAGAGGCGCGGCCAGACCGGTTCGATGGGATTTTCCCTGCTCAAGACGAAGTTCGCACAGGAGGCGCTCGGCCGCAGCCTCGCCTTCTATCTGCGCCTGGTCAGACGCACGAACCGCTTCGTCGTCGAACCGGCCGACATCTATGAGAAGGTCCGCGGCGAGCTGCCACTGATCATTGCGATGTGGCACGGCCAGCATATCATGATCCCGTTCGCCCGGCCGGACTGGATGCCCTCCTATTCGCTGGTCTCGCGCCATGGCGACGGCGGCTTCAATGCGGTGGCCCTGCGCGAGCTCGGCATCGGCGCCATCCGCGGCTCGGGCGCGTCGGGCAAGAAGGTTCGCGAGAAGGGCGGCGCGCCGGCCTTCCTCGCCATGGTCCGCCGGCTCGCGGCCGGCGATACGATGGTGCTGACCGCCGATATTCCCAAGCGTGCGCGCGTCTGCGGCCCCGGCATCATCCAGCTGGCGCGCGCCTCGGGCCGCCCGATCCACCCGATCGCGGTCGTGACCAGCCGGCGGATCGATTTCAACAACTGGGACCGCGCCTCGATCGGCCTGCCCTTCGGGCGCGGCGCCATCGTCGTCGGCGACCCGGTCAGGATCGCCCGCGATGCCGATGAAGCGACTTGCGAGGCCGCGCGCCTCGCCGTCCAGGCCGGGTTAGACGCCGTGCACGAACGCGCCTATGCGCTGATCGGCGCGCGCGATCCCGGCGCCGGCCTGCGCGAGGCTGCGACCGCCAAGGCCGCTGCCAAGGCCACCGCCGCATGATCGGCCGCAGCTTCGTCATCAGCGCCTACCGCACGCTCTCGGCCCTGCTCGAGCCGGCGGCGGCTGGGCTACTGCTTTGGCGGCGCCGGCGCGGCAAGGAAGACCCGGCAAGGCTATCTGAACGGCGCGGCTATCCGAGCATCGAGCGACCGGCGAAGACGCTGGTCTGGCTTCACGGCGCCAGCGTCGGCGAGACGGTGACGCTGCTGCCGCTGATCGAGCGCCTGCAGCGGCGTGGACTCGCCGTGCTGGTGACTTCGGGCACCGTAACCTCGGCGCGGCTCTTGGCGCAGCGCCTACCTGCCGGCGCGATCCATCAATTCCTGCCGCTCGATGTGCCGCGCTATATGCGCCGCTTCCTCGACTACTGGCGCCCCGATCTCGGACTGATCTGCGAATCCGAGATCTGGCCGAACCTGATGATCGAGGCCGGCAAGCGCGGCGTGCCCCTGGTCATGGTCAATGGCCGCATGTCGGAGCGCTCCTTCCAGCGCTGGTACAAATTCCCCAAGACCTCGCGCTATCTGCTCTCCGGCTTCGACCGCTGCCTGGCGCAATCGCAGGAGGATGGGCAGCGCCTCGCCCAGCTCGGCGCGCCGCGCGTCAGCATCGCCGGCAACCTGAAATTCGACGTTCCCGCTCCGCCGGCCGATCCCAACACGCTTGCCCTGCTCGACGGGCTGGCAGCGGGGCGGCCGGTCTGGGTCGCAGCCTCGACCCATCCGGGCGAGGAGGAGGATGTGCTCGCCGCCCATCTCGGCGTCCGGGCGCATCTGCCGAAACTCCTCACCATCGTCGTGCCGCGCCATCCCGATCGCGGCGGCGAGGTCGAGGCGCTCGCCAAGGCCAATGGCGTCGAGAGCGCCCGTCGCTCGCTCGGACAGCTGCCGGAGCGCGACATCGACTTCTATATCGCCGACACGCTCGGCGATCTCGGCCTGTACTATCGGCTGGCGCCCGTCGCCTTCATCGGCGGCTCGCTCGCACCGATCGGCGGGCATAACCCGATCGAGCCGGCCAAGCTCGGCTGCGCCCTGCTGCACGGCCCGCTCGTCCACAAATCCGCCGAGCTCTTCGCCGCCTTCGATGCCGGCGGCGGCGCGATTGAGGTCGCCGACCGACAGGAGCTCGCCCAAGCGGTGCATCGCTGGCTCAGCGACCCGGCGGCGGCGCGCCAGGCCGCACGCGCCGCGGCCCGCACCAGCGCAGAGCTCAGCGGCGCGCTCGACCGCACGGTCCAGGCGATCGAGCCGTTGCTGCTGCGCGCCGCCATCGGCCAGCGCGAGGCTACGGACTGATGCGCGCCCCGGGCTTCTGGTGGCGCTCGCCGCCATCCGCCCTCGCCCAATTGCTGAGCCCGCTCGGCGCGCTCTACGGCGCGATCACGCTTAGCCGGATGCGCCAGCCAGGTGCGCAGGCCGGCATCCCCGTGATCTGCGTCGGCAACTTCGTCGCCGGTGGCGCCGGCAAGACGCCGACCACGCTGGCGCTGGCGGCACGGCTGGCTGCGATGGGCGAGACGCCCTTCGCCCTGACGCGCGGCTATGGCGGCCGCCTCGCGGGCCCGGTTCGTGTCGATCCGGCCCGGCACACCCCCGTAGATGTCGGCGACGAGCCGCTGCTGCTCGCCGCCCGCCTGCCGACGATCGTCGCACGCAAGCGACCAGCGGGTGCGGCGCTGGCGCGCAGTTCCGGCGCCAGCCTCGTCCTGATGGATGACGGGCTGCAGAATCCCTCGCTGCACAAGGATCTGCGGCTGGCCGTCGTCGACGGCGCGGTCGGCGTCGGCAACAGCCTGTGCCTGCCGGCGGGGCCGCTACGCGCGCCACTTGCGGGTCAGATGGAGCAGATCGACGCCATCGTCCTGATCGGCGACGGCCTGGCAGGCGACCATGTCGCGACGCAGGCGATCGCTGCCGGAAAGCCAGTGCTGCGCGCGAAGCTCGCACCGCCGTCCGATATCCAGGCGGAGCTCGCCGATCTGCCGGTTCTGGCGGTCTCGGGGATCGGCCGGCCGGAGAAGTTCGCAGCGACGCTGCGCGCCGCCGGGGCGCAGCTCGTCGGCGAACGCGCCTATGGCGACCACCACGCCTATACGGCCGGCGATGTCGCAGCGCTGATCGCCGAGGCGAAGGCGCAAGCCTGCTGCATCGCCGTCACCGAAAAGGACATGGTCAAGCTCGCGCCGCTCTGGCCGGTCGCCGAGCGTTCGCTCCTGCTCTGCGTGCCGGTCACGCTGATCTTCGAGGACGAGCCCGCTCTCGATGCCTTGCTGCGTGCGAGCCTCGCTCGGACTCGTTCAGCCGCGGCCTGAGCGGCGGACCCGGAGCAGCACGGCCTCCGGCGAGGCATAGGCCTCCTGCCATTCCACCGACCAGTAGCGCAGATCCTCGAGCCGTATCACGGCGCCGGTGATGGCGCAACGGACAAAGGCGCCGGGACGCACGACGCGGAACTCGCCATGGCCGTAATCGACCAGTGCTTCCGATCCGGAGGGAGGCAGGCGTTCGTTGATGTTCATCACGGAGCCGGACGATAGAGCGGCGAAGAGCTAGCGTAAAGGTTGCGACAGGGTGCAACCGCTTCTGAATCAACGCATTGTTCCAACATGGTCTTTCTGTGATAGCGTCAGTTACGATGATGTCCAGCCTGACCCGCGCCGTGGCCCTGGCGATTGGTCTTGTTACCCTGCTCGCGGTGCCCGCGATGGCGGGCGGCTATGAACGCGTCCGCATTCCGCACGACGACTACCAGCTCGATGCGGTGCTGTTCCGCCCTCCGGGGCCTGGCCCCTTCCCCGCCGTCGTCGCGCTGCATGGCTGCGGCGGGCTCTGGCGCGAGCCGGACAAGCTATCGACCCGGCATAGCGACTGGGGCGAACGCCTGGCTGCGACAGGCCTGATCGTGCTGATGCCGGACAGCTACGGCTCGCGCGGACTCGGGTCACAATGCGGCGTCAAGGACGTGACCATCCGTGCCAGCCGCGAGCGCGTCGGTGACGCGATGGCGGCGCGGCGCTGGCTGCAGGAGCGTCCCGACGTCCGCCGCGACGCGATCGCGCTGCTCGGCTGGTCGGGTGGCGGCTCCACCATCCTCGCCGCGATCCGGAAGGACCGCAGGCCGGCCGACCGGCAGCCCGATTTCGCCCGCGCCGTCGCCTTCTATCCGGGCTGCCGCACGCAATCGGAATCGCGCAGCTTCGAGGCCAGGCTGCCGACGTTGATCCTGATGGGCGATGCCGACGACTGGACGCCGCCCGCCCCGTGCGACTTCCTCGCCAAGGCTGCCCAGGCCCGCGGCGAGCCGGTCGAGATCGTGCTCTATCCCGGCGCCGTCCATGATTTCGACCATCCACGCCTCGACCGACGCGAAAAGGAAGGTGTCGCCTATTCCGCCTCCGGAACGGGCAAGGTCACGGTAGGGACCGACCCGGCCGCGCGCGACGATGCGATCAAGCGGGTCAAGGCCTTCCTGATGGGCAAGTGACAGCGGCTGAGCCGCTGTTCTGCGTTGCCGTCAGCGCACCGAGGCTGCGAGCGTAACCGTGGGCTTGTCGCCCAGCAGCGAGCGGGCGATGTCCTGCGCCAGGCAGGCATAGCCGGCATCGCTCATATGGAAGCGGTCGCCAGCGAGAGCCGCCATGAAGCCGGCCTCGTCCTGCTGATACCAGCCCAGCATCGCCTGATAGCGCGACAGGACCGGGACAGCCTGTGCACGCGCAGTCTCGGCAATGGCGTCGACATAGGAACGGTAGCGCGCCGTTTCCTTGATGCCGGGATAGAACTGCGGATCGAGGATGACGAGCCGGGTGCGCACCTGTCTGGCGGCGGCGATGCCATCGGCGACGAGCTGGCGGAAGGTCGCGAGATCGCCGCCGGTGACCGCATCATTGGTGCCGACCTGCCAGATCACCAGATCATAGCGGTCTTCAGCCAGCGCGGCCTTGAGGCGCGACAGCGTCTGCGGCGCGGTTTCGCCGCCGATGCCGGCATTGACCATTTCGATCGCGCGGCCGGACAGCCCTTCGCGCAGCAGCGAGCCGAGCCGGGCCGGATAGGTCTTGTCCTTGCCGCTGGCGCCGATGCCCTCGGTCGAGGACGAGCCGATGGCGAGAATGCGCAGAGGCGTGCCGCCCCTGTTCCAGGCCGAAGCAAGATCGATGGCGTCGCGCGTGAGTGTCGACGGCTTGCAGATGAATTCGGAGGCGCTCGCCTGCCGGGACTGCAGGCCCGCGAACGCAAGCATGGCAAAGGCGCAAACAAGGCCTGTCCGGAAACCGGCGAGCATCTAGGAGCATCCCCCAACCGCTATCAATCAGCGATTAGCCAGAGCTAGCTGAACGCTATCTGAACAAGGCGGGGTTCATCCAAAACCGTGGTGAATCGCAGGTTTTCAGGATGTTCAGAACAGATCGCCCTGCCCCGCCCCTCCAGCAGGCTTGCGCCCGGGCTGCCGCGGCGCCGAGGCTCCGCCCGGCACGACGGCCCCGAAGCTGCCATCGGCGAGCGTGACCTGCAGGGCCAATCCCGGCCTTGCCGCGGCCGCGCTGCGCAGCAGATTGCCGTCCTCGTCGCGCACCAGCGCATAGCCGCGCGCCAGCACGGCCTGCGGCCCGAGCGAGGCGGCGAGCGCCCAGACGCTGTCCAGACGGTCGCGGCGGCGCTGGATCTGCCGGCTGAAGGCCGCGACGGCGCGCGCGGCGACGGCATCGAGCCGGTCTCCGGCGCGGGCGATCCGATCGCGCTCGGTGCGAAGAAGCGCGCCGCGCGCTGCCGCGAGCCGCTTGCCGAGGCCGTCGAGGCGGGCCGCATGGGTTTTCAGCCGCGCCGCCGGCGACTGCGTGTGAAGCCGGCGGTCGAGCTGGGCGAGACGCTGTTCGTAAGCACGGGCATTGCGCGCCAGCGCCGGGCCGAGCCGCGTGGCCGCGAGATCGAGCCGCTGGCGCGGCGCCGCCAGCAGGTTCTCGGGTGTCGGCAGGGCCCGGGCGAGCGCGCGCAGATCGCTGCGCCGCCGCTCGGACAGGCGCAGGGTCGCTCCGGAGAGGCGGCGCGACAGGTCCGTGACCTGCGCCAGCAGTTCGGCACGCACCGGCACGACCTTCTCGGCCGCGCCGGTCGGCGTGGGGCTGCGCAGATCGGCGGCGTGGTCGATCAGGGTCACGTCGGTCTCGTGGCCGACCGCCGAAACCAGCGGGATCAGCGAGGCCGCGGTGGCTCGGACCACCACCTCCTCGTTGAAGCCCATCAGGTCTTCGAGCGAGCCGCCGCCGCGCGCGACGATGATCACGTCCGGCCGTGGAATCCGCCCCCCCTCGGGCAATGCGTTGAAGCCGGCGATGGCGTTGGCGACCTCGGCCGCGCTGCTCTCGCCCTGGACGCGCACCGGCCAGACCAGGACATGGCGCGGAAAGCGTTCCTCGAGCCGGTGCAGGATATCGCGGATGACGGCGCCGGTCGGCGAGGTGATGACGCCGACCACGCGCGGCAGGAATGGGATCAGCTGCTTGCGGCCGGCATCGAACAGGCCCTCGGCCGCGAGCGTCTTGCGGCGTTCCTCCAGCAGCGCCATTAGCGCGCCGATGCCGGCCGGCTCGAGCGAATCGATGATGATCTGGTAGCTCGACTTGCCGGCGAAGGTGGTGATCTTGCCGGTGGCGATCACCTCCAGCCCTTCCTGGGGCTTGGTCTTCAGCCGGCCGAACACGCCCTTCCAGATCACCGCGTCGATCTTGGCGTTGGCATCCTTCAGCGAGAAATAGACATGGCCGGAGCCGACCGGGCCGCGATAGCCGGAGATTTCGCCGCGCACGCGCACGAAGCCGAAGGCATCCTCCAGCGTGCGCTTGAGCGCGCCGGAGAGGTCGGAGACCGACCATTCGGGGGCATTGCCGGGGGCTTGAGGCGATTCGCTGTCCATGGCGCGAACTTAGCGGCACGAGGACGCAAGCAGAAGCGTTGCCCCGTTAGCCTGCGGCAGCTATTGCGCCTTTGAGCAAGCGGAGAGATGCGATGAATATTCTTCTGATCGGGTCCGGTGGGCGCGAGCACGCCCTGGCCTGGGCGATCTCGGCCTCCCCGCTCTGCGACAAGCTCTTCATCGCGCCGGGCAATCCCGGCACGGCCCAATGCGGTGAGAATGTCGTGCTCGACATCGCCGACCATCGCGCCGTCGCCGATTTCTGCAAGCTGATGGGTGTCGGCCTCGTCGTCGTCGGGCCGGAGGGGCCATTGGTCGACGGCATCGTCGACGATCTCGAAGCCGCCGGGATCAAGACCTTCGGTCCGTCCAGGGCGGCGGCGCAGCTCGAAGGCTCGAAGGCCTTCACCAAGGAGCTCTGCGCCGAGTTCGGCATCCCGACGGCAGCCTTCGCCCGCTTCACCGACGAGGCCGCGGCCAGGACTTACGTCGCGAAGACCGGCGCGCCCTTGGTGATCAAGGCCGACGGGCTCGCCGCCGGCAAGGGCGTGGTCATGGCCGAGACGATCGAGCAGGCGAACGAGGCGCTGGCGATGATGTTCTCGGGCGGTCTCGGCGCGGCCGGCGCCGAGGTCGTGATCGAGGAATGGATGATCGGCGAGGAAGCGAGCTTCTTCGCGCTCTGCGACGGCGTGCATGCGCTCGCCCTCGCCTCGGCTCAGGACCACAAGCGCGTGGGCGACGGCGACACTGGGCCGAACACCGGCGGCATGGGTGCCTATTCGCCGGCGCCGGTGATGACCAAGGCTCTGGAGGAGCAGGTCATGGCCGAGATCATCGCGCCGACGCTCGCCGGCATGAACAAGCGCGGCGCGCCGTTCAAGGGCATCCTCTATGCCGGGCTGATGATCACGGCCGACGGCCCGAAGCTGATCGAATACAACACCCGCTTCGGCGATCCCGAATGCGAGGTGCTGATGCCGCGCCTCAAGAGCGACATCGTGCCGGCGCTGCTCGCCGCCTGCGACGGCGTGCTGAACGCCGTCGATCTGCGCTGGTCGGACCAGGCGGCGCTGACGGTGGTGATGGCGGCGAACGGTTATCCGGGCACGCCGGAGAAGGGCAGCGTCATCAAGGGCATCAAGAAGGCCGCCGCCGAGAAGGACGTGCTGGTCTTCCACGCCGGCACGCAGGCGAAGGGCGACGACATCGTCGCCAACGGCGGGCGCGTGCTCAACGTCGTGGCGCTCGGAAAGACTGTCTCTGAAGCGCAGGCCAAGGCCTACAAGGCCGTCGACCTGATCGACTGGCCGGGCGGCTTCTGCCGGCGCGATATCGGCTGGCAGGCGGTCAAGCGCGAGCGCGAAGGCTGACAGAGCGATCGGCGCGTTGTATATATCGAACTAGCAATCGATATATACACGAGGATGCCATGGCCATCCTGATCAAGGATCCCGACGCCGACAGAATCGTAAGAGAGCTCGCCGCTCGGACCGGAGAGACGATCACCGACGCAGTCAAAACGGCAGCCGAGGAACGGCTCGCGCGTCTGCCCAAGCCTCGACAGGGTCGAATCGACATGGAGAAGCTCGAGCGGCTGCTAGCTGAGATCCGGACCTATCGAGTCGACGATCCAAGAACCGACGACGAAATCATCGGCTATGACGAGAACGGCCTGCCCTCGTGACAGCCGACACGATCGTCGTTGACAGCTCGGCAATCGTTGCAATTTTGCTTGAGGAACCGGAAGCTCGATCGTTCTTGGAACAATTGAGCTTCAGCCCTCGAAATATCTGCTCGGCCATGAGCTTCGTGGAGTGCGTCATGGTGCTTTCGACGCGAGCACCCGGGCTATCTCTGGAGCGCTTCACGCAGTCCCTGTCAGATTTCGCCATCGATATCACCCCCGTCGATCCAGCCCAGGCCTCTATTGCCGCCCAGGCCTTCCTCCGCTTCGGCAAGGGCCGCCACCCGGCCAAGCTCAATCTCGGCGACTGCTTCTCCTACGCTCTTGCCAAATCCTTGAACGCGCCTCTGCTCTACAAGGGCGAGGATTTCGGCCGGACCGACATCGTTTCGGCCGTCGCACAGGACGCCCGACCATGACCAACATCGACAGTCTCTTCCCCGGCTTCAAACCGCATTGGATCGACGGGCCGGTCGGCAAGATCTTCGCCCGCGTCGGCGGCGAGGGACCACCGCTCGTGCTGATCCACGGCTTCCCGCAGACTCATGCCGAATGGCACGAGATGGCGGGCGATCTCGCCAAGACGCATACGGTCGTCTGCCCGGACCTGCGCGGCTATGGCTGGTCGGCCGCGCCGCACGGCGATGGCGGCAAGGCGCTCTATAGCAAGCGCGGCATGGGCGAAGACATCGTCGCCGCGATGAGCGCGCTCGGCTTCAACCGCTTCGCGGTGATCGGTCATGATCGCGGCGCCCGCGTCGCCTATCGCCTCGCGCTCGACCATCCCGGCCGGGTCGAGCGGCTCGTCCTGCTCGATATCCTGCCAACCGTCTCGATGTGGGAGGGCATGAACGCGGCGCGCGCCATGCAGGTCTATCACTGGACCTTCCTGGCCCAGCCCGAGCCGGTGCCGGAAAAACTGATCCAGGCCGACCCCGCCGGCTGGCTCGACCATACGATCGCGAGCTGGACGCGGGCGAAGGAGCTGAAGGCCTTCCACCCGCTGGCAATGGCCGCCTACGCCGATTCCTTCAACGATCCCTCGCGCATCCATGCCGCCTGCGAGGATTACCGCGCCGGCGCGACCACCGATCTGGCGCACGACAGGGCCGATCTCGGGGCGGGGAAAAAGATCCTCTGCCCGGTGCTGGTGCTCTGGGGCGAGGCCGGCATTCCGGCCAAGGGCGCAAGCCCGCTCGAAATCTGGCAAGAGACCTTCGCGCCGCAGGCGGAGGGACTGGCGATCGCCAGCGGCCACTTCCTGCCGGAGGAGAATCCGCAGGACACCCTCGCAGCGGTGAAACCTTTCCTCGCAAGGGAGGTTGCCTGAGCGGCTCCCGCACCGCAACATCAGGCCATGACCAGCGTCTCCAGCCCCCTCGCCCGCCTGCCCGATCCATCCGGGCCCGAGCTCATCCTCGTGCTCGGTTCGGGCGGCGCGCGCGGCCTCAGCCATATCCCGGTGCTGGAGGCGCTCGACGAGCTCGGCGTGAAGCCGGCGCTGATCGCCGGCTCGTCGATGGGCGCGATCGTCGGCGCCGCCTATGCCGCGGGGCTCTCAGGCCGCGATTTGCGCGCCCATGTCGAGGCGAGCTTCCGCGACCGCGCTCGCGTGATCGCAAGGCTGCTGGAAGCGCGCATTGGCAAGATCGCCGATCTCTGGCGCGGCGGGCTCGGCAATCCTGTGCTGATCGATGGCGAACGCCTGCTCGACCTGTTCTGGCCGCAGACCGTGCCGGACCGTTTCGAAGAGCTCGGCATCCCCTTCCTGTCGGTTGCGACCGACTACCACCTGCACGACGAGGTCATCCTCGGCAGCGGCCCGCTGACGCCGGCCGTCGCCGCATCGCTGGCGATCCCCGGCCTGGTCAAGCCGGTGACGATCGGCGGGCGGGTGCTGATCGATGGCGGCGCGATCAATCCCCTGCCCTATGACCGCCTGCTAGCGCCGGGGCGCCTCGTGCTCGCGGTCGACACCAGCGCGCCGGCGACGGTCAGCGACAGCCGCGTGCCCGAACCATTGGAAGCAATGGTCGGCGTCTCGCAGATCCTGACGCGAGCGCTGGTCCAGCGCATGATCGAGCGCCAGCCGCCGGACATCCTCATCCGCGCCGGCGGCGAAGGCTTCGGCGGCCTCGATTTCTTCCGCTGGCAGGCGATCCTCGAGGCCGCCGAGCCGGCGAAGGAGGAGGTCAAGCGGAAACTGTCAGAGGCGCTCGAACGGGCGGCGTGACGGCCGCCTCCGGCTCGTCGCAACGGAAGCCGGGCAGGCCGGCCTCCAGTGCTGCGCGCCCCTCTTCCGTCAGGATCACGGCGCGGCTGTCCCTGATCCGCTGCACCCAGCCGGCCTCGAAACAGCGGCAGGCCAGCGCTGCCGCGAGGGAGCCGGCGAGATGCGGGCGGCGCTCACTCCAGTCGAGACAGGGACGAAGTGCGGCGCGCTTGCCTTTGCTCGCGGTGGCAGGATCGACCCCGAGCCCGGCGAAGAGCGCGACGCCGGAGCGGGTCAGCCCATAGCCGCCATCGGCCACGGTGAGATGCCCGCCAGCGACGAGCGCATCGTGGATCGCGATACCCAGCCGACCGGCGAAATGGTCGTAGCAGGTACGGGCGCGGGCGAGATCGGCGCCGACCCGCGACGGCAGCCGCCGCCCGTTCGCCTGACCGCCCGACAAGACCATCAGCCCTTCGAGCGCCGCAGCGACCTCCGGCCCGGCCAGCCGGTAATAGCGATGGCGGCCCTGTATGGCGACGCCGAGCAGGCCGCCCTGCATCAGCTTGGCGAGATGGCCGCTCGCGGTCTGCGGCGCGACGCCGGCGAGGAAGGCGAGCTCCTTCGCCGTCAGCGCCCGCCCGTCCATCAGCGCGTGCAGCATGTTGGCGCGGGCCGGATCTCCCATCAGATGGGCGATCTCGGCAAGATAGGGTCCGTGCATGGCCATGGCTCGACGCCTCCAGTGTGGCTGCCATGATGACGCCCGCGCCCGCCGAGGCAAGCAAGGACGCTACGGCGGGGACCGTAGTATCGACGAGCGACAGCGGCGGTCAGGACTGCGACAAGCGATCCAACGCAATCGACCGACAGGGCCGACAGGATCATGGATCAGACGACGCTCCTCACCTTCATCGCCGCGACCTTCGTGCTCGCCGGCTTCGTCAAGGGCGTGATCGGGCTCGGCCTGCCGACGATCGCGGTCGGCGTGCTCGGGGTGGTGATGGCGCCGGCCCAGGCCGCAGCGCTGCTGGTCATCCCCAACCTCGTCACCAATAGCTGGCAGATCACCGGGCCGAAACTGAAGGCGATCGCCCTACGGCTCTGGCCGATGCTGGCCGGCACCTGCGTCGGCACCTGGGCTGGCGCCGGACTCTTGGAAAAGGCCAAGGACGGTTCGGCGACGCTCTGGCTCGGCATCGCACTGGTGCTCTATGCGCTGGTCGGCCTGAAGGCGGCCAAGCTGCGGGTGCCTGCCAACGCCGAGATCTGGCTCGGACCGCTGGTCGGCGTCATTACCGGCGCCGCCACTGCGGCGACCGGCGTCTTCGTGTTGCCGGCCGTGCCCTATCTGCAGGCGCTCGGCTTCGACAAGGACGAGCTGGTGCAGGCGCTCGGCCTCTCCTTCATCGTCTCGACGATCGCCCTGTCCTTCGGACTGGTTGGGGCCGGCGCGCTCGATCTCAAGGTCGCCGGCGCCTCGCTTTTGGCGCTGCTGCCGGCGCTGGCCGGGATGTGGTTCGGCCAGTCGATCCGGCAGCGCATCTCGGCAGCGACCTTCAAGCTCTGCTTCTTCGCAGGCCTACTCGCGCTGGGCGGCTATCTGGTCGCCCGGGCTTGGCTCTGAGCTAGCGCGCACGCCCGGCATAAGCCAGTCGGCGGCTGCGCTTCTTGCCGTACCAGGCGATCTCGCGATCGCCGACATCGACATGGACGAGGCCGTTCGAATAGGAGCCGACGCCGCCGACGCTCTCGATCGCCTTGGCGGCCGCCGCGGCATTGCGGGGTGAGGTCGCGAGCGGGCGGAAATCGATGGCGTTGCCGCGATAGTGCTGGGAGTTGCGGGCGTGGCGGCCGCCGCAGGTCGAGGTGATCTGGATCGGGCCGATCTTGGCGGTGAGTTCCTTGATCATGCCGAGAGTTTCCGGCTTGAGGCAGCCGAGCCCTTTCACTTGCGGCTGAAACGAGATCTTCGCGAGATGGGTATCGGCGGCGAAGGAGGGGGACACGGACCAACAGGCCGCGGACAGCGCAGCCAACGCAACTTTACGCATAATGGAGATTTACCGACTTTGGGGAATGGAAGGCTCAAGCCACCATTCCTTGGTCTGGCTGAGCAGTGCAGCGGCGACCTACGGGCGATACAAGGCCAAAACATGGCAAATTGCGCCAGCAACGTCAAAACCGATCAACTCTGCGTCTCCTTACCCATCAGGGGTAGGTCGATCGAACTAGCACCACCTCAGATACAAGAGACCTATCTTATATTTTGTTACAACCTTGATATACGCTGATTCTGCGGTAATTACCTTCATTCCAAGTGACAAGGCAGTTCCTCGAAGAATTCGCACACCAGCTAGGCCTGCGCACTTTACGCCGCGCCACCTTAGCGCTCGATGCGCCGACGAGGTCGACAGCCGATCGGCGAATTGGCTTTGAAACGGGGCGGCTACAGCCCGAACGCTGCCGGATAGCTGACCGAGCCGTGCTGCCCCGCCAGGGCTCCGGGCACGAGTTCCAGCGCCATGAAGGCCTCACCGGAGAAGGGCGAGGCCAGGTTCCGCGCCAGCACCGCCGAGAAGCCAAAGCGCGGGTAATAGCCGGGATGGCCGAGCACGATCACGGCCTCGGCTCCGGCCGCTTTCGCCTCGTCCAGCGCCGCCACGATCAACCGGCCGCCGATACCCCGCTTCTGCAGTCCCGGCTGGACGGCCATCGGCGCCAGGGCCAAGGCCTTCACGGCGCGGCCGTCCATCATCGTCGGCAGCCAGCTCAACAGGATATGTCCGATGAGCGCGCCGTCCCGCTCTGCGATGAGTTCGACGGCGACGAGGCCGTCGCGGCGCAAGCGCTCGACGATGCCGACCTCGTCCTCGCCGCCGAAGGCGGCGCGGTTGAGCGCGGCGATGGCCTGCGCATCGGCCAGCTTCGCGGCTCGGATAGCGTTGTCCATCAGCGCCGCTCCCGGAAGAAATCGCGCAGCAGCTCCGCCGCCTCGCGCTCGCTCAGGCCGCCATAGACCTCCGGCGCATGGTGGCAGCTCGGGCTGTGATAGAGCCTGACGCCGTTCTCGACCGCCCCGCCCTTCGGGTCGGGCGCGCCGAAATAGAGCCGCCTGATCCGGGCGAAGGAGATCGCCGCGGCGCACATCGGGCAGGGTTCGAGCGTGACATAGAGATCGCAATCGATCAGCCGCTCCGACTGGATGGCTTCGCAGGCCAGCCGGATCGCCAATGTCTCGGCATGGGCGGTCGGGTCCTTCAGCTCGAGCGTGCGGTTGCCGGCGCTGGCGAGCACCTGGCCGTCACGGACGATCACGGCGCCGACCGGCACCTCGCCACGCTCCGCCGCGGCGCGCGCCTCTGCCAGCGCCAGCACCATCGGAGCCGCCTCGGCTCGCTTTGCGTCGATCGATCCCATAAAACCCCATCTTTGCCGTCGCAGCGCGCGAAAGCGCCTGCTACAAGCGCCGGCTAATACCAGATTCAAAAGCCGCTGCCGTCCCGGATCGCTTCGCAACCCGGTCCGCGATGATCCGGCTTCAGGAGCCACCATGAGCGACGATAACAATCAGAAAAGCCGAGGCCCGCGCAAGGGCGGCGGAACCGGCGGCCGTGGCGGCGGGCGCGATGGCGGCCCCGGACGTGGCGGGCCTGGCGGCAGGCCGCCCGGACGCGGCGGGAAGCCCCCCTTCCGCTCGCGCGAAGGCGAGGAACGGCCCCGGCGCGCGCCTGCCGAAGGTGCCGAGCGTCGCCGCAGCGAAGGCGAGCGCCCGGCGCAGCGCTTCGAGAAGAAGCCGTTCCGCGAGCGCCCGAGCGGCGAGCGGCCATCACGCGAGGGTGGTGAACGGCCATTCCGCGACCGTGGCGGTGACGAACGCCGTACCAGCCGTCCGCCTCGCGAAGGCGAACGGCCAAGCCGCGACAGGACTGCTGGCGACAGGCCCGGCGGATTCGGGCGTCCTTCCCGCGACGGCGCACCGTCGCGCCCACCGCGCGAGGGCGGCGAGCGGCCATTCCGCGACCGCGCCAGTGACGAGCGCCGCAGCAGCCGACCGCCGCGCGATGGTGACCGGCCACGTGGCGACAGGGCTGGCGGCGACAGGCCCGGTGGGTTCGGGCGCCCTTCCCGTGATGGCGCACCGTCGCGCCCGCCGCGCGAAGGTGGCGAGCGGTCGTTCCGCCCGCGTGACGGCGAGGAGCGCCGGCCGCCGCGGGCCCGCAGCGATCAACCTGGCCGCAGCGAGCGTCCCTTCCGCGAGCCTAGCAGCGACGGCCCGCGCGCTGCCCGGCCGCCACGTCGCGACGATCGCGGCGAAGGCCGCAGCTTCGGCGCCAAGCGCTTCGACGCGCCGCGCGGCAGCAATCCGACCCGCACTCGCCCCGACCGGGCGCATCGCAACGCCGCCGAGATCGCCGAGGCCGTCTCGGTTCCGGCCGCGCCGCAGGAGCCGGAGCGTATCGCCAAGGTGATGGCGCGCGCCGGCGTCGCCTCGCGCCGCGACAGCGAGGCGCTGATCGCGGAAGGCCGCGTCAGCGTCAACGGCAAGGTGATCGAGAGCCCGGCGCTCGATGTCGGCCCGAACGATGTCGTGCTCGTAGACGGCGAGCCCTTGCCGGCGCGCGAGCGCACGCGGCTCTGGTTCTACCACAAGCCGCGCGGCCTGGTGACGACCAACCATGATCCGGAGGGGCGACCGACCGTGTTCGACGCCCTGCCGGAGGATCTGCCGCGCGTGCTCTCGGTCGGCCGGCTCGACATCAACACCGAAGGCCTGCTGCTGCTGACCAATGATGGCGGGCTGGCGCGGATGCTGGAGCTGCCCGAGACCGGCTGGCTCAGGCGCTATCGCGTGCGCGCCTTCGGGCAGGTGAACCAGGGCCAGCTCGATACGCTGAAGGGCGGCGTCACCATCGACGGCGTCCAGTATGGCCCGGTCATCGCCCAGTTCGAGCGCGAGCAGGGTTCGAACACCTGGCTGACCGTCGACCTGCGCGAAGGCAAGAACCGCGAGGTCAAGACGGTGCTCGAGCATCTCGGCCTGCAGGTGAACCGCCTGATCCGGGTCTCGTTCGGGCCGTTCCAGCTCGGCGACCTGCCGGAAGGCGAGGCCGAAGAGGTTCGCTCCAAGGTGCTCAAGGACCAGCTCGGCACCGAGCTGATGGCCAAGGCCGGCGTCGATTTCGACTCGCCGCGGCGCGACGAGGTCCGATCGGATGAAAGGCCCGCACGCAGCAGGCCCGCGCCCGCCGGCGACGACCGGCCGCGCCGCCGTCCGCGCGAGGAGCAGGCCGAGGAGGCCCGCCCGCTGCGCGGCGACAAGCCGTGGACGCGCGGCGTCTGGCGCGATGCCGAGGCCGAGCCGCAGCGCGAGCGCAAGGCGGCACCGCGGCGCGGCCTCGACCCGAAGGAGGAGCGGCAGGCGCGCGAGGCGACAGGCACGGTCAAGCGCGTGCGTGACAAGGCGATCGCCGATCCGAAGGGGCGGCGCGTCAAGGTCGAGCGCATCAGCGCCAAGCCTAGCGACGAGCCGCGGGCCGAACGGCCGGCGCGGGCGCCACGCAGCGAGCGCCCGGAGCGGGCACCGCCTGAGGAGAGCTTCGGCCGCGATCGTGGCGGCGAGTCGCCCTGGCGTAGCAGCGGCGACTGGGCCGACAAGCCGCCACGCGGCAAGCGCCCGCCTAGCGGCGGTGCTGGCGAGCGCCCGCCTAGCTCCGGCGCGGGCGAGCGCCCTGCTCGTCAGTTCCGCGACAAGCCGACCGGCGACCGGCCTGGTGGCGATCGGCCCGGCGGACGCGGCGGCCCGCGCCCCGGCGGCGACAAGCGCCCGCCCCGCTCCGGCCCGCCGCGGTCCGGCCCGCCGCGCTCAGGTGGCGGGCGTGACCGCCGCGGCTGAGGCGGGCATGATGCCGAAAAGTGGGACCCGGTTTTCGGGTTACATCATGCCCACAATGCAAGAGACCGCCTGATGCGCATCGTCGGAGGGCGCTTCGGCGGCCGGCCACTCGTCAGCCCGAAACCGGGGATCGGCGCGATCAGGCCGACCTCGGACCGCCTGCGGGAATCGCTGTTCAACGTGCTGGCGCATGGCCATGGCGATGCGGCGGACGGGGCGCGCGTGCTCGACCTCTTTGCCGGCACCGGCGCGATGGCGTTCGAGGCGCTCTCGCGCGGCGCCGCCTTCGCGCTGCTGGTCGATGACGGGGCCGAGGCGCGCGGGCTGATCCGCGAGAACCAGATGGCGCTCGGGCTCGCCGGCTATAGCCGCATCTTCCGCCGCGACGCGACCAAGCTCGGCCCGATCACCGGCATGGCGCCGTTCGACCTCGTCTTCTGCGACCCGCCCTATCGCAAGGGGCTGGGCGAGAAGGCCCTCGCCTCGGCGCGCGAAGGCAGCTGGCTGGCGAAGGATGCGCTGATCGTGCTGGAGGAAGCTGCGGACGTTGAGATCGCACTGCCCGAAGGCTTCGAGGAGCTCGACCGGCGGGATTATGGTGAGACGCAGGTGCGGTTTTTGCGGGTGGTGTGATCCAAGCCTTTTCAAATACCTGCAATTCGTGTTGCCCGTTCATCCCTCAGATTTGCAACGTGCTGACAGCAGTCGGCTTGCCATGTGATATGAGCAAACTTGCTCGTGCATTTTGAGTGATTGCGAACACATCGTTCTGCAATTACATGCTCACTGAATCGCTACGCATGGCGCGACAATCGCCTTGCAGTTGCGCTCAGATAGGAACATGCTCCAGTTCGGACGCGTTCCCAAGAATGTTAAGCGACGGTTAAGCCACCGTTGCGGATAATGAGCAGGGCAGAATCAGGAGGCGGGAATGTCAGCAGCGGTCGCATCGCCGGCACTGTCGCTGTCGGAGCTTATTGCTCGCGCTCGCGAGCATCGTATGACACCCTCGGAGCGCCGTGCGCAGCGGGTGAGCCTGATCATGGGATTGAAGGATAAGGGTTCATCTCTCACCCGCGAGGAAGTCGAGTCTGCGCTCGATCAAATCGAGGGACACGAGACGGTTGTGACACGCAAGGATTGATTCCTTCACTTTTAAAGTGTTACCCACGAAGGGCTTAGCCGGCGCTAAGCCCTTTTTGTTATGGGGCACCAATGTTCGATGGCAACTGGGAGTTGATCAATGGCCCCGATGCCCATCACATCGAGATTCTCAACTACACAAATCAAGTCAATGTAATTGAGGGCCTATTTCGCCTCTTGTCGGGGAAATTTGGCATTGAAGCAACGGGATGCCCTGCATGTCCCACTGTCGCAGCGTTGAAGGCCCTACATCACACCGGAACCCTTTTCCTGCTTGAGAAGCCGGGCGAGTTTCGCGAGAGCGAGGTTCATATCGGGAAAGCTGACGGTACGGTCGTGTACAATCCCCCGACCTGGTCCGAAGTCCCGAAACATATGGCTGAGTTCGAGGCCGAACTAACCGCGATGTGGCCGCAGGCAGACGTAGTCACCGTTGCAGCATTTACACTTTGGAAAATAAACTGGATTCACCCCTTTAAAAACGGAAATGGCCGCGCCGCCCGCGCTTTCGCCTATTCCTGCATGTGCTTGAAATTGGGCTTCATGTTGCCGGGGCAAATGACGGTCATCGACCTCATAATGACCAACAAGCCAGATTTCGAAGCGGCCCTGGGAGCCGCTGATAAAACTTTTGCCGAGACGGGAGAGGTTGACCTTGGGCCAATGAAGGCCTTTGTCGAACGACTTCTAGTGGAGCAGTTCCAATCTGTTCCCGTTACTGAGGCCGTAGAGGAAGCAAACGAGCCCGCGATGACCTGATCTAGTGCGTTCGGAAGTATCCTTCATCGAATTATGAGCGCTTGTCCCGCTCACCTTCTCCCGAACAGCTTCTCGATATCGCTGAGCTTCAGTTCGACATAGGTCGGGCGGCCGTGATTGCACTGGCCGGAATTCGGCGTCTCCTCCATCTCGCGCAGCAGCGCGTCCATCTCCTCGGGGCGCAGGCGCCGGCCGGCGCGGACCGAGTTGTGGCAGGCCATGGTCGCCAGCACATGGTCGAGCCGCCGTTCCAGCGAGCCGGCGTCGCCATGCTCGGCGAGCGCATCGGCGACGTCGCGGACGATGCCCTGCAGGTTGCCGCCGGCGATGGCGGACGGCGCCTCGCGCACCAGCACGGCGCCGGGGCCGAAGCTCTCGATCACGAGGCCGAGCGAGGCGAGATCGGGAGCCGCAGCGTTCAGCCGGTCGGCGTCGACCGGATCGAGCTCGACCACCTCGGGCAACAGCAGCGGCTGACGGGCGATGCCGGCCTTGGCGCGCTCGGCCTTGAGCCGCTCATAGACCAGGCGCTCATGGGCGGCATGCTGGTCGACGATGACCATGCCGTCGCGGGTCTGGGCGACGATATAGGTACCGTGGACCTGGGCGCGGGCCGCTCCGAGCGGCCGGTCGAGCGCATCCTGCGGCGGCTCGGCGAGATGAGCGCGGGCATCGGCCGAGGGCATGGCGAGATCGGAAAAGCCAGCCTGCATCGGCTGCGCCGCAGCCGACTCCGGCATGCGCCAGTCGGCGACGTTGCCGAACTGCGGGCGCTGGATCGTGGCTGGCCCACCGCCTAGTCCCCCGCCTGAGAAGACCGCACGGAAGGCGTCGAGCGTGCGGGCGCCGCCGGTGGTGGTAGCGCGGTGGCCCGCGCTGGCGAGCGCGGCCTTGAGACTGGAGACCACGAGCCCGCGCACCAAAGCCGGATCGCGGAAGCGGACCTCGCTCTTGGCGGGGTGGACGTTGACGTCGACGACGGCGGGATCACAGAGCACGTCGAGGTAGAGCACCGGGTGCCTATCGGAGGGCACGACATCGGCATAAGCGCCGCGCACCGCAGAGAGCAGCAGCTTGTCGCGCACCGGGCGGCCATTCACCGCCATGTGGACGCCGGCCGAGGTGCCGCGATGGAAGGTCGGCAGACCGGCGAAGCCCAAGAGCCTGACGCCCTCGCGTTCGGTCTCGACGGTGAGCGCATTCTCCGGAAAGTCGCGGCCGAGCGCGCGGCCGAGGCGGCGCAACCTGCCCTCGGCGCCGATCGGCTCGGCCGGCCAGTCAAAGGCGCCGGCATACTCACCCTCGAGCGAGAAACGAACCTCCGGATGGGCGATGGCGAGCCGCCGCAGCATGTCGGAGACGGCCTGCGCCTCGGCCCGGTCGCTCTTCAGGAATTTGAGGCGGGCGGGTGTGAAGATGAAGAGGTCGCTGACCTCGATGCGGGTGCCGGACGCAGCGGCCGCCGGTCGCACCGGCCCCTTGGCGCCGGCCTCGACGACGAGGGCCGAGCCCTGCGCCGCATCGCGCCGGCGGGTGGTAATCGACAAGCGCGCCACCGAACCGATCGAGGGCAAGGCCTCGCCGCGAAAGCCGAGCGAGCGGATGGCGAAAAGGTCGCCGTCCGGGAGCTTCGAGGTGGCGTGACGCTCGACGCAGAGAGCGAGGTCCTCGGGGCCCATGCCGATGCCGTCGTCGACGACGCGGATCAGTTCGCGCCCGCCGGCCCGGATAGTGACGGCAATGCTGGCGGCACCGGCATCGATCGCGTTCTCGACCAGCTCCTTCACGGCCGCGGCCGGCCGCTCGATCACCTCGCCGGCGGCGATGCGATCGACCAGGACGGGATCGAGGCGGCGAATGCTCACGAGGACGCCTTTGGTCGGTTAGATCAGACCAGCCCGACCGGCCGGCCGACGGCCTGGACGAGGAGCTTGCCCTCGCCGAACAGGCGCTGTGCGACGCGCCGAACATCGGCCAGCGTCACTGCGGCGAAGCGCTGGTTGCGCGTCTCGACGAAGTCCGGCTGCTCGCCGCGGATCGCCAGGCCGAGCAGCTCGCCGGCGATCTTCGGCGAGGTGTCGAAGCGCAGCGAATAGGAGCCGATCAGATAGCGCTTGGCTTCCTCGACCTCGTGCTCGCTCGGCCCCTCGGTCACGAGCTTGGCGATCTCCTCGCGGATCACGCTCATCGACTCGGCGACGCGGTCATTGCGGGTCGAGGTGCCGCCGACGAGGAAGCCGGTCTGGCGCAGCGGCATCAGGCTGGAGGAGACGCCATAGGCGAGGCCACGCTTCTCGCGGACTTCCATGAACAGGCGCGAGGTGAAAGCCGAGCCGCCGAGGATATGGTTCAGCACGGTCGCCGCGATGAAATCGGGATCGTCCCACATCAGGCCGGGACCGATGAAGCGCAGCACGGTCTGCGGCACGTCGAGGTCGAGCACATGCGTCTGCCCGAGATCGGCGATCGACAATGGAGCGGCTGGCAGGGCGCGTGGCGCGCCGGCCGGCAGCCCGCCGAACAGAGCGTCGAGACGCACGGCCAGTTCGGCCGCGGTGATGTCGCCGACCGCGACGACCTTCAGCCCGCCGCGTGTAAACAAATCGCGCGTCAACGCCTTCAACCCCGCCGGCTGCAGGGAGCCGACACTGGCGACGTCGCCGCGCTCCGGCCGGCCATAGGCGTGGCCAGGGAAGGCCGCGGCGAAGAGCGCGTTGCGGCAGATCACGTCGGGATTCTGCGCCTGACGCTGCAGGCTGGCGATCACCTGCGCCTTGACGCGCGCCACCGCATCGGCGTCGAAGCGTGGCGCGTTGAGCGCCAGGCCGAGCAGTTCGAAGGCGACCTCGCGATGCTGCGACAGCGTCTGGAGCTGGCCGTGGAAGTCGTCGCGGCGGGCATCGAAGGAGAGGTTGATGGCGTGGTCGGCGAGCCGACCCTGGAAGGCCTCGGCATCGAGATCGCCGGCGCCCTCGTCGAGCAGGCCGGAGACAAGATTGGCGCTGCCGGCTGCATTGGCGGGGTCTCGGTTGGCGCCGCCGTCGAAGGCGAAATCGAGGGCGAGCAGCGGCAGGCTATGCTCCTCGACCAGCCAGGCTTCGACACCGCAGGCGGCGGTGACGCGCTGGACGGCGAGCGAGGGGCCGGGAGAGGCGATGGCGGGGGCGAGCGAAACGGTCATCAGCAATCCTCGATGGCGGACCGGAGCCCGCCGTAATGGCTTGATCGCGGTGTCAAACGGCGGCCGGCAGGAGCAGGCCGGTGACCGAGCGGTCGGGCTTGAGATAGCGCCTGACCGCCTCGGTGACCTGCTCGCGCGTCACCGCCTCGACCCGCTGCGGCCAAAGCAGCACGTCCTCGACCGTCTCGCCGACGGCCAGCGCCGAACCGAAGATGCGGGCGAGCGAGGACTGGCTGTCGCGAGCGAAGACCGTCTCGGCGACCAGCCGGGTGCGGGCGCGGGTGAGTTCGAGCTCGGTCGGCCCTTCCGCGATGAAGGCGGCGAGCGCGACGTCGAGCCCGGCTTCGAGCGCCGCCATCGCGACGCCCGGGCGCGGGCTGACGGAGAGCTGGAAGGTCGAGCGATCGACCATCGAGCCCATGAAATAGGCGCCGGCGCCGGCAGCGAGTTCCTGCTCGACGCAGAGCTTGCGATAGAGCCGCGAGGTCGTGCCACCACCGAGGATCTCGGCCGCGAGCTCGAGCGCAAAGGCCTCGTCACGCTCGGGCGAGACATAGGTCGGCGCCAGCCAGGCCCGGCGCAGCGAAGGCTGCTGCACGCGCGGGTCGTTGAGCACGACGCGCCGGGCGGCGCGCGGCTCCGGCTCGGCCGGACGCTTGCGGCGCGGCGGCTCGCCGCGGGCCGGGATCACACCATAGGTTTCCTGCGCCAGGCGCAGCACCTGCTGTGGCTCGACATCGCCGGCAACGACGAGGATGGCGTTCTCCGGCGTGTAGAAGCGCTGGTAATAGGCGAAGGCATCGTCGCGGGAGAGCTCTTCTATCTCATGCTCCCAGCCGATGACCGGCGTGCCATAGGGGTGGTGGACATAGAGCGCGCTGGAGAACTCCTCGCTGAGCTGGGCAGCAGGGTCGGCGTCGACGCGCATGCGTCGCTCTTCCAGCACGACGTCGCGCTCGGGCGCGACCACGCTCTCGTCAAAGGCGAGGCCGGTCATCCGGTCGGCCTCGTAATCCATCATCGCGCGCAAATATTCCTTGGGCACGCGCTGGAAATAGGCGGTGTAGTCGTAGGAGGTGAAGGCGTTCTCCTGGCCGCCATAGCCCGCGACGATCTTCGAGAATTCGCCCGCCGGCCATTTCGCCGTGCCCTTGAACATCAGGTGCTCGAGGAAGTGGGCGATGCCCGACTTGCTGGCCGGATCATCGCCGGAGCCGTTGCGATACCAGACCATGTGGGTGACGACGGGTGCGCGATGGTCGGGCGCGACGACGATCTCCAGCCCGTTGGGGAGCTTGTAGGATTCGACCTGGCTGGCTGTGGTGGCGGGAGCGGCGTGAACCGTCATTGTCGAGAAAGCTCCTGCAGGATCGCGGGATCTGGAAACGAAATCCGGCCCGGGCCCGGATGGACCCGAGCCGGAAAAAGGGCTCGCTCTTAGATAGGTCGGCTACGCTGGAAAACCAACGCAGCAAGATACGATGGCATATGCCTATTCGTAGACCTTCTGGCCGGTGAGGAACTCACGCTGGCCGACCGCCTGCTTGTCCTCGCGCGGGCCGGACGCGCCCGGGCCGAGCGGCGCCGAGCCGGCCGGGCGGCGATAGCCGGTCGGCGGCTCGTGCAGATATTGCCGGCGCGGTTCGCTGCCATAGGCCAGGTTCGAAACGTCGGTCTGGGCCTGACGCGCCGCCATCTCGCGGCCGATACGGATCGGCCCGATCTGGTTGTTGCCGGTGTTGTGGTCCTCGACGATGCCCTCCGGTCCGTTCGTACGGCCGGTGACGCGGCCGCGCCGGAGCTCCTCCTGCGACAGCAGCGGCCTGGTGTTGGCGCGATAGGATTCGGTGTTCGAGAACAGGATGTTGGAACTGTCGCGCTCGGCCTTGCGGCGGGCGACGTCCGGATCATCAGGCCAAGCGGCGCTGCGGTTGGCGCCGGCCTCCTGCGGCCTGGGCAGGGTCGAGGACGGCGGCACGACCAGCGGAGCGCGCTGCTTGTACTCGATGTCAGCCTTGTCGGTGCCGAACAGGCCCATGCCCTTCACCAGATTCTGGAAGAGCATGCCTTCCTGGGCGAAAGCGGGGGTCGTCGCCAGCAACAGGCCGCCCGCAAGCAGCATGCGCGAAGCGCGGATCCGATAAGCCATTTCACCTCTCCGTACGGATGTCGGCCGCTGTCATGGATTAGCGGCGCGGCAAAAGCATGGCGGGCCTTTTAACCCATATCCGGCAAAATCGGGAGCCCTTTTGCCGGATCGGCGTAAATGGCCTGTGGCCAGCCGGTTCAAAGCATCTCCGTCAGGCCGGCTTCGAGCGGTCCGCGCCCGGGCGCAGCGACTCGTAGAGCAGTCCGAGCACGCCGAAAACGATCGCCGCGTCGGCGATGTTGAAGATGTACCAGCTGAAGCTGCCGACGTGGACATGCACGAAGTCGACGACGGCGCCGTAGACGATGCGGTCGAGCCCGTTGCCGAGCGCGCCGCCGATGATGAGCGCCAGGCTCACCACGGTGAGCCGATCGCCTGTCCGCCACATCCAGCGCCAGAGCCAGATCGCCGCGACGATGGAGAGCACGACCAGTGCCCAGCGGCCGATATCGGTCGACTGCTGGAAGAGTCCGTAGGAGATGCCGCGGTTCCAGGCGAGCACGATCTCCAGGAAGGGGGCGAGCTGGAACGGCCCCTCTTCCGCGAGGCGCGCACCGAAGAGCAGCCAGAGCTTCAGCGCCTGGTCGAGCACGAAGGTGAGCGCGACGATCAGGGCGCCGAGGCGACGGGACGGCATCACGCGGCACGCCCGAGTTCGCGCAGCGCCCTGGCGTCGCGCGGCGTCACCTCAGGGAAGCCCGGCTCTGCCGTGGCCGGATCGAAATACTTCCACGAGCGGGCGCATTTGATGCCCGAGGCCCGCACCGGCACGACCGCGACACCGGGCACGTCCGGAAGGCGGAAGGCATCGGCCGGCCCCTCCCCGTCCGCGACCTTCGCGCCGGAGGTGATGCAGATCTCGGCGAGGTCGAGCCCGCTCAACGCAGCGCGCAGATCGGGATCGGCGATGTGGACGATCGGCGCCGCTTCCAGCGAGGAGCCGATGCGCTTGGCGGCACGCTCCAATTCGAGCGCACCGGTGACGACGCGGCGCACCTTGCGGACCTTGGCCCAGCGCTCGGCCAGCTCGGGGGCGAGCCAAGCGTCATCCGCCCTGGCGAAGAGCTCGAGATGGACGGACGCTTCGCCGGCCTTGGCCTCCGGATAGCGCTCGAGCCAGGCTTCTTCGGCGGTGAAGACCAGGATCGGCGCGAGCCAGGTCGTCAGGCAGCGGAAGAGATGGTCGACGACGGTGAGCGCGCTCTTGCGGACATGGCTGGAGCGCGGATCGCAATAGAGCGCATCCTTGCGGACGTCGAAATAGAAGGCCGAAAGCTCGGTGTTCATGAACTGCGAGAGCAGGGTCACGACCTTCTTGTAGTCATAGGTGCGGTAGGCCT
Organism: Alloboseaceae bacterium BT-24-1; assembly: GCA_025846845.1. GTDB lineage: Bacteria > Pseudomonadota > Alphaproteobacteria > Rhizobiales > Beijerinckiaceae > Allobosea. Next base: position 10,899 of record JAOYTL010000014.1, on the reverse strand, counting down.
CCTCGACCTGCGGGCCGAGCTCGGCGAGGCGGTGCAGCATCAGCTGCTCCAGTTCCGGCATCGAGGCCGGCTCGGAGACGCGGATCGCCTCGTCGAAATGCGCCAGCGTGCCGAGCATCCAGCGCATGGTGTTGCGCAGCTTGCGATAGGTCTCGACAAAGGTCTTGAGGATCTCCTTGCCGATGCGCAGATCGTCGGAATAGTCGGCCGCTGCGACCCAGAGGCGCAGGATGTCGGCACCTGAGTCCTTGATGATGTCCTGCGGGGCGGTGACGTTGCCCTTCGACTTCGACATCTTCTCGCCCTTCTCGTCGAGGCAGAAGCCGTGGGTCAGCACCACGTCGAAGGGCGCGCGGCCGCGCGTGCCGCAGCTTTCGAGCAGGCTCGAATGGAACCAGCCGCGATGCTGGTCCGAGCCTTCGAGATACATCACCTTGTCGCGGCCGCCGTCGACGACGCGATGGGTCTTGAGATCGGCGCGCTTCTCCAGCGTGAAGGCGTGGGTCGAGCCGGAATCGAACCAGACGTCGAGCACGTCGGTGACGCGCTCGTACTTGGCCGGATCGTAGCCATGGGGTTTGAGGAAGCGGGCACCGTCGGTGTCGGTGAACCAGGCGTCGGCGCCCTCCTGCTCGAACGCGTCGGCGATCGCGGCATTGACCTTCGGGTCGAGGAGGATTTCCTTGCTCTCCTTCTCGACGAAGACGGTGATCGGCACGCCCCAGGCGCGCTGGCGCGAGACGACCCAGTCCGGCCGGTTGGCGATCATGCCGTTGATGCGGTTCTCGCCGGCGGCGGGAACCCACTGCGTCTGCTTGATCGCGCTCAGCGCGCGGTTGCGCAGCGTGTCGGCATTGTGCCCGGGCGCGCCCAGCCCCCTCTCCCCTTGCGGGAGAGGGTTGGGGTGAGGGGTCGCGCCGTCCTTGATGGAAGCGTGGCGAGACCCCTCATCCGTCATCGCTGACGCGATGCCACCTTCTCCCACAAGGGGAGAAGGGAGGTCGCCATAGGGCTTGTCCATGGCGATGAACCATTGCGGCGTGTTGCGGAAGATCACCGGCTTCTTCGAGCGCCAGGAATGCGGATACTGGTGCTTCAGCCGCCCGCGCGCGACGAGCTTGCCCGAGGCGGCGAGCGCCTTGATCACGACCTCGTTGGCGTTGCCCTTCTCGCCCTTGTCGGTGATGACCTGCGCGCCCTCGAAGCTAGGCGCCTCCTTGGTGAAGCGGCCATCGGCGTCGACGGTATAGGGGATGCGGGTCTCGATGCCGCGCTCGGCGAGCATGCGGCCATTGGCCGTCCAGACGTCGAAGTCCTCGCGGCCATGGCCCGGCGCGGTGTGGACGAAGCCGGTACCGGCATCGTCGGTGACATGGTCGCCGTCGAGCAGCGGCACGTCGAAATCATAGCCCTGGCCGCGTAGCGGGTGGGCTGCGGTCAGACCGGCGAGGTCGCTGGCGGCAACGTCGCGCACCAGCTCGTAGGCTTCGACCTTGGCAGTCTTGAACACCGACTCGGCAAGGTTCTTGGCGAGGATGTAGCTCGCGCCGACCTTGGCCCAGTTGCCTTCGGGAGCGGCAGTGATCCGGTAGAGGCCGTAGGCGATCTTGTTATGGAACGAGATCGCGCGGTTGCCCGGGATCGTCCAGGGCGTCGTCGTCCAGATCAGCACCGCCTCGCCGGCAAGCGGGCCGGAACCGAGCACCGGAAACGCCGCGAAGATCGTGTCGCTGGTGTGCTCCTCGTATTCGACCTCGGCCTCGGCCAGAGCGGTCTTCTCGACCACCGACCACATCACCGGCTTGGAGCCGCGATAAAGCTGGCCGTTTTCGGCAAACTTCATGATCTCGCGGGCGATCTGGGCCTCGGCGCCATAGGCCATGGTCAGGTAGGGATCGTCCCAGTCGCCCTCGACGCCGAGGCGCTTGAATTCGTTGCGCTGGATATCGACCCATTTCTCGGCGAAGACCCGGCATTCCTTGCGGAACTCGACGACCGGCACGTCGTCCTTGTTCAGGCCCTTGGCGCGGTATTGCTCCTCGATCTTCCACTCGATCGGCAGGCCATGGCAGTCCCAGCCCGGCACGTAGTTCGAGTCGTAACCGAGCATCTGCTGCGAGCGCGTCACCAGGTCCTTCAGCACCTTGTTGAGCGCGTGGCCGATATGGATGTTGCCATTCGCGTAGGGCGGGCCGTCATGCAGGACGAAGCGGTCGCGGCCCTGCCCGGCCTCGCGCAGCTTGCGGTAGAGGTCCATCCTGGCCCAGCGGGCGAGTAGCTCGGGTTCGCGCTGCGGTAGCCCGGCGCGCATCGGGAACTCCGTCTGCGGCAGGAACAGCGTCTGCGAATAGTCGGCGGTCTCGGACTTTTCAGCGGTCTTGTCGGTCATGATCCGGCTCGGCGATGAGGACGGCGGCTCGGCACGCGGCGCGCCCATCCTTGAGATGTCACGGGGAAGCGATCGTCGTCCCGGCCTGCGCAGACGCCCGCGCATCAGCGCAGGGCGGCAGCCGGGCCGGTAATTCGCCGAGGCGGAACAAGATGCGGAGCGGACATGAGCGGCTTCTAGCAAAGCCTCGTCAGGGAAGGAAGGCCGGCGTTTTCGCCAGGATGTCGCGCGCGCTCGCGCTGTCGGCATCCATCTGCACGATCAGTGCGTCGAGCGTATCGAACTTCGCCTCGCCGCGTAGAAAGGCGACGAAGGCGACGTCGACGATCTTGCCATAGAGATCGCCGGAAAAGTCGAAGACGAAGGTTTCGAGCCTGGGCGCGCCATCGTCGAAGGTCGGGCGGCTGCCGAAGCTGGCGACGCCATCGCGCCAGATATCGTCGATCCTCATCCGGACCGCATAGATGCCGAAGCGCAGGCGGCAATCGCGGGCCAGATGCAGGTTGGCGGTGGGATAGCCGAGATCGCGGCCGCGCTTGTCGCCGTGGGCGACCTCGCCGCGGACGAACCAGGGCCGGCCGAGCAGCGCGGCAGCATGGTCGACGTCGCCGGCTTCGAGCGCCGTGCGCACCAGCGTCGAGGAGACAGGCTCACCCTGGAAGGCGAAAGGCGGCACCACAGTGACGGGGATGCCGGCATGGCCGGCGCGGGCCTGCAGCATTTCGGGCGAGCCGGTGCGGCCCTTGCCGAAATGGAAGTCGTAGCCGCAGACGAGACCGGCAGCACCGAGCTGGCCGAGCAGCAATTCGTCGACGAAGGCCTCCGCCGGAATGCCGGCGATTGCGCGATCGAAGGGTATGATGAAGCTGGGTGAGAGCCCAAGGCCGGCGAGCAGCGCGACCTTGATCGGCTCCGGCGTCAGGCGGAACACGGGCTGGTCGGGCCGGAAGACGCTGCGCGGATGCGGCTCGAAGGTCAGCGCCGCGGCGGTCGTCCCCTGCCCGGCCGCCATCTCGCCGGCGACGCGCGCGAGCTCGGCATGGCCGCGATGGACACCGTCGAAATTGCCGAGCGCCAGCACCCGGCCGCGCAGGTCGGCCGGCACCAGCTTGCCGGGTTCAAGGACGAAGACGGGCTGCGCATCGGATCGCGGCGCGCCGGAAGATGAGATCATGGAACGCAGGGTCGACGCCGGGAAGCCCCGGCTAGCGCCGTGTTTGGCCCCAAGCAGCGGGGAGCGTCAAGGGCAGGTAACCCTCCCCCCGCTTGCGATGGGGAGGGTTGGGTGGGTGGCAGTGCCGCTCGGCGCGGGACCGGGAGAAAATCAGAGCCCTGCTTTCCGGCCCCCCATCCCGAACCCTTCGCCACCGCAAGCGGGGGGAAGGGAATTCAGCCCTTCGCCACCGCGCGCGGCAACGCCACCCAGGCCTCGCCTTCCAGCACGGCCTTGCCGTCGACCAGACATTCGCAGAACAGCCGGGCACGGCGGCGCTCCGCCACGAGCTCGACCACTTCGACGCTGGCGGTAACGACATCGCCGATCTTCACCGGCGCGAGGAAATTGAGCGTCTGCGAGAGATAGACCGCGCCCGGCCCCGGCAGGCGCGTGCCGAGCAGAGCCGAGATCAGGCTCGCCGTCAGCATGCCATGGGCGATGCGCTGGCCGAATTTGGTCGAGGCGGCATAGCGGTCACAGAGATGGATCGGATTCGCATCACCCGATAGATCGGCGAACAGCGAGACATCGCGCTCCATGACGGTGCGCATCAGGCTCTCGCGCTGACCGACGCTCAGATCCTCGAAGGCATGAACTTGATAGAGCGTGCTGGCCATTATCGATCGGTTTCGCATCTGCAGCGCGGCCAAGACCGCCTGCGTCCGGAACAGAGCAGGAAGCGTTTCACAGTTCGTTGCATCGCACCATTGAACTTTGGTGCCTGATGCGAGGCCCCTGATATACGCCGAAGGTCGCATACCGCAAGGTCACTCCGCGACCGGGTTAACGGCTTTGAAACGTCGCCCGCCTATCACAGTTGACCAAAGGTCGCCTCTCTGCGAGAGCGGCCCGCGTCGGCATCGTCGGCGCCGCGGACTACTTGCTTGGAGCGCCGTCATGGCTGTCGATCCGTCAATGCCGATCCTGGTAGTGGACGACTATCAGACGATGGTGCGGATCATCCGTAACCTGCTGAAGCAGCTCGGATTCGAGAATGTCGACGACGCCTCCGACGGCACCGCCGCGATCGCCAAGATGCGCGACAAGAAGTACGGGCTGGTGATCTCGGACTGGAACATGGAGCCGATGACCGGCTACGAGCTGCTGCGCCAGGTCCGCAACGAGGACGCCATCTCCGAGACGCCGTTCATCATGGTCACGGCGGAATCCAAGACCGAGAACGTCATCGCCGCCAAGAAGGCCGGCGTGAACAACTATATCGTCAAGCCGTTCAACGCGCAGACGCTGAAATCGAAGATCGAGGCGGCCTGCGCCGCCTGAGTTCTCACCAGGCCAGATGCGGCATGGCGTAATCGGGCCGGTGGCTCTGTCGGCCGAACCAGCCCTGCAGCGCCTCTTCCTCCAAGCCTGCCATCTCGCCGGCATGAATGCCGGCCACGCACATCAGCGAATCGAGGCCGTATCCGACCGCGCCCGCGATATCGGTGCGAATCGCGTCGCCGACCGCCAGGATATGTGCCTTCTCGACAGTCTCGCCGCGCAGCTCCTGGCCGAGGCGAATAGCGAGATCATAGATCGGCGCATGCGGCTTGCCAGCATAGATCGCCTTGCCGCCAAGCTTCTCGTAAGCCACAGCCAGTGAACCGGCACAGGGCACGATGCGCCCGCCGCGATCGACCACGAGATCCGGATTGGCGCAGATCAGCGTCAGGTCGCGGCGAGCGAAACCGGCGAGCTGATCGGCATAGGTCTCAGCCGTCTCGGTCTCATCGTCGAACAGGCCGGTGCAGACGATGTAATGCCCCTCGTCCGGCCCGACGCGCGGCGCATCGAGCCCGGCCATGAGCGGCAGGTCACGCGGCGGGCCGAGATGATAGAGCGGCTCACCGGCACGATGGGCGATCAGGTCGCGCGCGACGTCGCCGGAGGTGACGATCGCGTCAAAGGTATCGCCGGGGACACCGAGCTTGCCGAGCTGGACGGCGATCTCCGAACGCGGGCGCGGCGCGTTCGACACCAGAACCACAGTGACGCCGGCCGCCCGCATCCTCGCCAGGGCGTCGCAGGCCGCAGCGAAGGGCGCAACGCCGTTATGGACCACGCCCCAGATATCGCAGAGGCAAAGCTCGTACTGGCCGATGACGGGTGCAACCCCGGGCAGAAGGCGGGTCGATGACGGCACGGGCGAAGGGCTCCTAGCAAACAGGCGCGGCCTGTTTACGCGGCTTCGCCGGCGCGGGCCAGCGCTTCCGTCCTTCCGGAGAGGTTCAGGCGGTGGCGCGGCGCAGGATATCGCGGAAGGGCACGCGCTTCACGGCAGGCTGCGCCATGGCGGGATGCTCCACCACGTCGGCGGAGGCGAGCGGCGCCAAAGCGACCGCAGGCGTGGGAATTGTGGCAGGAGCGACCGCCGCCTGCGGCTCGGCGAAGACTTCAGGCCTGACCGGGCGCGGCGGCGAGAAGACGATGCCCTGGCCAAAGCCGATGCCGAGATCGAGCATATCGGCGACCATCGGATCGTCCTCGACCTCCTCGGCCACGAGCTGGACCGAGCCGCGAGCGAGCTGGGTCGCGAGATCACCCACAGCGATATCGACGAGCTTGCTGCCACGCGCCTCCGCCAGCAGCAGCGCCGCCGAAGCCTTGACGAAGCGCACGCCGCGATCATGCAACGAAACCGGGTCGAAGCGCAGGTCCGAGACGTGGTCGAGCGCGAAGCGCACGCCACCCGCCGACATGGCGCCGAGCAGCCCGAGGCTCGCCGGCTCCAGCGACCTGAAGACCCGCTGCGGCACCTCGATGACGAGATTACCGATATGGTCGTGGTACTTTTCCAGGATGCGCGACAACGCCGCCAACGCCCGCGACGAATTCCAGGTCGCTGCGCTGAAATTGCAGGAGACGAAGAGCTCGCCCGGCTTGCTGCCGAGGTGACGGGCGATGGCGAGGGCCCGCGTCAGGACGAGCGCATCGAGGGTCGGGCCGAAGCCGCGCTCCTCGATCGTGGTCAGGAACTCGGACGGCAGCAGCAGCGTCTTCTCGTCGAGCCGGAGCCTGACCAGCGCCTCGTAGCCACGCGTCCGGCGCTGCGGCAGGCTGACGATCGGCTGGAGATGGACCTCGACCTGCCCCTTCGCCAACGCCTCGCTGATCAGGGCGGCGCGCTCCTCGGCGGCGCGAAGCTGCGCGATCTCGCCGGGATCCTGCCGGCTCGCGGTCAGAGGCTCCGGAATACGGGGCTCGGTGCGTTCGGACGCAAGCACTGCGAGGCGCGCCGGTTGCGGCTGCGGACTGGCGAGCCGTCCCTCGATCCGGCTGAGCTGGTCATCATGCTCGCCCAGCGTCGTTGCGACCTGTTGCAGGAGATCGCCGAGCAGGCCGACCTCGGCCGTCAGCTCGTTGAGCATCGCCTTGGCCGGCGCGGCATCAGCCTCGCCCATCGGGAGCTGGTCGAAGCGCTTGGCCATCGCGTCGACACGAATGGTGTTGGTGGCGAGGCGAACCTTGACCTCGCCGACCGCCGCAAGCAGTTGCTCGCGCTCCTGCGCCCGACCCCGACGCGCGAGAGCCGCAGCCCCGGCAAGACCGAGCCCTGCACTCAGGAGGCCAATCGCATTGGCAAGATTGCCCGGCAGCAGCAAAATAGCCGCGGCGCCCAGCGAAAAGCCGGCGACGCCGCTGGCGGCCGGAGAGAGAGCGCTGAGGCGGATGCGAGCCAAGGGCCGAAATCGCGCAAGGGGTTGAGGGGAAACGCAACGCTACGAATCAGCTGCGACCAGCACAGAATAGCGGCCGGATTCGTCGACTGCGAGGCCCTTCGACAAATCTCGCGGGCGCGTCCAGGTAAAGTACACAGGAACCCGCGCTAACGCGGCTGCAATCCGATCTGCCCTATGATGGTGAGAATGCGGTCGCTGGCGGCTGGGGAGAACCCCTTGCGGGTCAGATAGAGGCGCGAATCGAGGGCGAACAGCGGCTCGACCTGCCCGAGCAACCGCAGCACCTCCGCCAGATCGACACGATCCTCCGCGGCAGCGCTCGCCACGGCGCGCCCGATCAAGCCGAGCGGGGTCTCGTCCGACTTGATCAAGGCAGCCTGGGTCTCGGCCAGCTTGTCGGCGCGGGTCAGGTGGGCGGCCAGGAACAAGTAGATATCGTACCAGGACGGGCGGCCACTGCTCAGGGCGACGGCGCGCTCGAGCAGCGGCAACCCTTCTGCCGCGCGATCGAGCTGGACATAGCGCGCCCCGAGATCGGCCATGATGTCAGGATCGTAAGGGTTGCGCGCCAGAGCCTCGCGGCCCGACTTGAGCGCCTCTTCCGGCATGCCACGCAGGAACTGCGCCTCCATCAGCGCCTGATGTGCGCGCGCACTCACCGGCGCCAGTCTCACCGCATTGACCGCGGCGGCGAGAAGGCGATCGAGCGGCGAGCCGGAACGAACGTTCAGGCCGGAGGCGTACTCGTCCGCGGTGAGCAGCGCCAGATGCGACCAGGCCGGGTGGAATTCGGGATCGCGCGCGATAAGCGCATCGAGGCAGTTGCGGGCAGCGAGGTGGTCTTCGGCCCGCATGTGCCGGCGGACGTTGAGCGCCTGATAGATGCAGCTGGTCGCGGGCGGCAGCGTGGCCAGCCTGAGGTCGGCATGCAGGATGCCGTAAGGCTGGACGAGCCGGATCGCCAGTCGCTGCGCCATTTCGCGCAGTTCCACGCCGTCACCGAGCGAGGCGAGATTGCGCTCGCCGGACGTCGTCCAGACGATGCGGCCGTCCCTTGCGGCACTGAGCCGCACGAAGCCCTCGACCTTGTCGCCGACCCGCGCGGTGTTGAGGGTGAGGACATAATCGGCCCCATCCTCCGGCCGCAGCGCCGTGCCTGGCGTCTTGACCACCAGCAGGTCGTCGAAACGCGCCATGGTGTCGACGAGATGGCGCATGAACAGCCGCGCCGCATCCTCGACCGCGGGGTCGACGATGTCGCCGGCGACGACGACAGCGACCACGGGCAGGCTCGCCGCCACCGTGACCGGCTCGGCAGCAGGCTCGGAGACCGCCTGCTCCGGCGCCACCGACAAGGCGGGTCGTGGCGCGAGCGCATCCCCCTTCGCCATCGTCGTGCCAGGGTCCGATCTGGTGCGCGAGACATGCCAGGCGGCAAGCGCGATCAGGGCCACCAGCAGCGCGGTCGAACCGGCAGCATAGAGTCGGAAGCGCGTCGGTGCGGCAGCCGGCGCCGCGGCCTGCCCTGCACCCGACGCCACCGCCGTCAGCTCCGGCTCGGACGCGGCGAGTCGCGTAAAGCTCGGTACATAGGCGCCGACCGCAATAGCGATCCGGACCGGATCGCGTACGCCGTCAGCCGCGAAATAGAGGTTGAGCGCCTTGCGCAATCTCCCCGCCTCGACCCGGACGATCGGATCGGATTGCGGGTCGAAATCGGCGGAGCGGCCGAACGCCTCGACGGCGATGGTATAGCCTTTGAGCTCGCCGGCACGGCCAGCCAGCGCCTGCTCGACGACATAGCTCAGGAACGCGGTCAACTGCGGCGCGCTGCGGAAGATGTCGGAGGCTAGGACACGCTCCAATTCCGCGCGGATTTCCTCCGGCGCGATTGGTTCGCTCCCGTCCCGACCGGCAACGCCTTCAGTCATTGGGGCGTAGTCCAGTGTTACCCCCATGCCGAAGCTACGCTAGAAACGACGTTACGTCACCTTGCATCAGCGGACTGGCCGCCGCCCGCCGGACGCAGGCATGCCCCGAGCCGATGCAGATTTACAGCCCCGACCGCGCTGCTAGGTTGAGGAAGCTTTAAAAAACTAAATGGGACCGGATCATGACCTCTGCGCCGCGCGCCATCAGCTCGCCGAACGATCTCGAAGCCTACTGGATGCCGTTCACGGCGAACCGGTCGTTCAAGCAGAACCCGCGGATGGTCGCCCGGGCCGAGGGCATGTTCTACTACACCCCCGAGGGCAAGCCGGTGATGGACGGCACGGCCGGGCTCTGGTGCTGCAATGCCGGCCATGCCCGCGAGCCGATCATCGAGGCGATCCAGGCGCAGGCGCGCGAGCTCGACTACGCCCCGTCCTTCCAGTACGGCCACCCCAAGGTCTTCGCCGCGGCCGCCCGCATAGCGGCACTGGCGCCGGGCGATCTCGACCATGTCTTCTTCGCCGGCTCGGGCTCTGAAGCGGCTGACTCGGCGCTGAAGATCGCCCTCGCCTACTGGAACGTCTCGGGCAAGGGCTCGAAGACCCGCCTGATCGGCCGCGAGCGTGGTTATCACGGCGTCGGCTTCGGCGGCATTTCGGTCGGCGGCATGGTCAACAACCGCAAGTTCTTCGGCGGGCTCCTGACCGGCACCGACCACATCTCCCACACCTATGACCGCGAGAAGCAGGCCTTCAGCAAGGGCGAGCCGGACTACGGCGCGCATTTCGCCGATGATCTCGAGCGCGTCGTCGCGCTGCACGACGCCTCGACCATCGCCGCCGTGATCGTCGAGCCGATGGCGGGCTCGACCGGGGCGCTGCCGCCGCCGAAGGGCTATCTCAAGCGGCTGCGCGAGCTCTGCGACAAGCACGGCATCCTCCTGATCTTCGACGAGGTCATCACCGGCTTCGGCCGTCTCGGCTTCGCCTTCGCGGCCGAGCGCTACGGCGTCATCCCCGACATGATCACCTTCGCCAAGGGCGTGACCTCGGGCACGGTGCCGATGGGCGGCGTGATCGTGCGCAAGCACATCTACGATGCTTTCATGGGCGGGCCGGACAACGTCATCGAGCTGTTCCACGGCTACACCTATTCCGGCCATCCGCTCGCCGCCGCTGCCGCGCTCGCCTCGCTCGACATCTATCGCGAGGAGGGCCTGTTCGAGCGCGCCCGGGCGATGGAGGAGAGCTGGGCCGATGCGGTGATGAGCCTGAAGGGCGAGCCGAACGTGGTCGACATCCGCACGCTCGGCCTCATCGGCGCCGTCGATCTTGCGCCACGGGCTGACGGTGTCGGCAAGCGCGCCTTCGAGGCGATGGACCGCCTCTTCCGCGATGAAGGCCTGATGGTCCGCACCGCCGCCGACACGATCGCCTTCTCGCCGCCGCTGATCATCACCGAGAGCCAGGTCGAGGAACTGATCGGCAAGCTGCGGCGGGTGATCCGGGCTGTGGCGAACTGAGGCAAGCGCCCCGGACGGAGCCTCGTCATGGTCGGGCTTGTCCCACGGCTGTCCGGTTCATGATCGGTCGAGTTGCAGGGCGAGTTGTCTTAGGTCGCGTTGGGGTATTGGCGGCGGCTTGAGCAGGCGATCGATGTCGCGTCGCTGCATGAGATTGGCG
>JAOYTL010000013.1 GCA_025846845.1 Alloboseaceae bacterium BT-24-1 | reverse complement strand
CACGGCCCGCCGGAACCGCCGCATCCGAGAAGCCCAGCTGACCCGTCCGCTTCACAGCCATCGCAAATCCCCCCAGCAACAACCAGGGAATCACAGATCAGGCGTTTTGCAACAGCCCCCCGAGGGGAGAAGGAGGCTAATCGGAGGACACCCATGCCCCGTAATCCCGATCATCGCGGCGCGACCCGCGAGGAGTTCGAGCGCTTCCAGCGCCAGCGGCCGATCGCGCTGCGCAGCGTGGCGACGCAGCTGGAATGCTGGCGCTATCTCTGCACCCTGCCGGACTGCCGGCGGGCGAAGGCCTGCGTCGGGCCGAATGGCGAGCACTGCGCCACCACCTTCCTGCGGACCTGCTTCAGCGACGCCGAGCGCGCCACCCTGAAGGAAGCGCTCGGCCTGCGCCTCGCCGGCCTCTCCGCCGATGCGGCCTGGGAGGAGGCCGAGCGGCGCATCGCCAGGCACAAGGCGCAGATCGAGGCGATTCCGCTGCCGGGCGAGGGGTAGGTGAGGCGCGGGGAGAGCGCCTCTTCCGTCATGGTCGCCCTTGTGGCGACCATCCACGTCTTCGCCCGGCTTCGATCGGGTGCCGGAGGCCATTCTTGGCGGGGCGCCTGCGATCGGCTCCGAAAGACGTGGATGGTCGGGACGAGCCCGACCATGACGGAGGAGGGATAGGCCCACGCGCGCTTTGCCGGCAGGCTGCTATAAGCTCGCCCTCAAACGCGATTCACGGAAAACCCTGCCATGGCCAAGAAGACCCCCGAACAGCTCGCCAAGGAATTCGAGGGCCGCAAGGCCAAGGGATTGGCCAAGGGCGGCGCGGCCTTCTGGCCGAACGTGCTGTCGAATGCGGTGCTGAAGCTCGTCGCCGCCGGCGAGGTGCTCAGCGTCGAGGCCCTGATCGCCCGCATCGAGCAGGATTCCGCCGCGCTGGACATCCAGGTCAAGGCCGGCGCCGACGAGGCGCTCGCCCGCCTGCGCCAGGCGGCGGCGCGCGCGGCGGAATAGGAGAGAGATCGGCCGGTTTCCTGAACGGAAGGCTGGCAGGGGCAGTCAGCATCCGTTTATCTTGGCTGGTGCAGGATGACGTAAAAGGAGGACCCTTCTCATGCGTGCTCTCATCCTCGCTGCCTGCGCCTTTGCCGGCCTGACCGGCGCCGCCCTCGCCATGCCGGCCATGCCGCTGCAGGCGCCCGCCTCGATCGTCCAGGTGCAGCTGCAATGCTCGCCGCAGAGCTGCGTCGATCCGCGCACCGGCGTCTACACCCAGTCGACCTGCGATCGCTATGGCTGCCGGCCGATCAGCGGCCCGGTCGGGCGGGTCGGCGGTCCGCAGCCCGGCTATGGCGGCGGCTATGACGACGACCGGCCGCGCCGCCGGCGCTATGACGGCAACCCTTATGCCGGCCAGAGCTATGATGGCGGCGGGCGCGGCTACGACCGTGGCGGCTACGATGGCCGACGTGGCGGCGGCGGGGGCTTCGACTGCAATGCCAGCCGCTGCGTCGAGACCGGCACCGGCCGGCTCTGGGAAAGCAGCTGCGACCGGCGCGGCTGCCGGCCGCTGCGCCCAGCGCGCGGCTATTGAGCGGAAATTCCTTCTCCCCTCGGGGGAGAAGGTGGCAGCGCGAAGCGCTGACGGATGAGGGAAGGAAGGCTCGCCCGGTCGAGGCGCCCTCATCCCCCTGCCGGACCTTCTCCCCAGTGCATGTCGGATGTTTCCGACATGCACCACTTAAAGTGCCCATCTCGGGCAGGCCCGAGATGGGTGGGAGAAGGGGGCTAGTCACTCCCCCATCGCGATCAGCGAGGCGTTGCCGCCGGCCGCTGCGGTGTTGATCGTCACCGTCTGCTCGGTGGCGAAGCGGGGCAGATAGTTCGGGCCGCCGGCCTTGGGGCCGGTGCCCGACAGCCCGTGGCCGCCGAAGGGCTGCACGCCGACGACCGCGCCGATCATGTTGCGGTTGACATAGATGTTGCCGGTCGAGAGCCGGTCGACGACCAGATCGACCGTCGTCTCGATGCGCGAATGCAGGCCGAAGGTCAGGCCGTAGCCGGTCGCCTCGATCTCGGCGAGCACCTTGTCGAGCTGGCCCGCCTTCCAGCGCACGACATGCAGCACCGGGCCGAAATGCTCGGCGGCGAGGTCGGCGACCTTGTCGAGCCTGATGATGTGCGGGGCGACGAAGGTGCCGGGCAAAGCCGGCGTCTTGCCGGCGTAAGTCACGCGGTTGCCCGAGCGCATCGCGGCGATATGGGCGTCGAGGCGCTCCTTGGCGGCGGCGTCGATCACCGGGCCGACATGGGTCTCGATTTGGCGCGGGTCGCCGAGGGTGAGCTCGCTGGCGGCGCCCTCGATCATCTCGACCATCTTGTCGGCGACGTCCTCCTGCACGACGAGCAGGCGCAACGCCGAGCAGCGCTGGCCGGCCGAGCGGAAGGCGGAGAGGACGACGTCGTCGGCGACCTGCTCGGCCAGCGCGGTGGCGTCGACGATCATCGCGTTGAGGCCGCCGGTCTCGGCGATCAGCGGGACGATCGGGCCGTCCTTGTTGGCAAGGGCGCGGTTGATGGCGCGGGCGGTCGCGGTCGAGCCGGTGAAGGCGACGCCGGCGACGTGCCTGTGCGCGACCAGCGCCGCGCCGAGCTTGCCGTCGCCGGGGGTGAAGTGCAGTGCGGTCTTCGGGATGCCGGCCTCGTGGAGGAGGCGGACGGCGAGCGCGGCGATCAGCGGGGTCTGCGGCGCCGGCTTGGCGATGACGCTGTTGCCGGCGACGAGCGCGGCGGCGACCTGGCCGACGAAGATCGCGAGCGGGAAGTTCCAGGGCGCGATGCAGACGAAGGGGCCGCGGCCGCGCAGGATCAGCCGGTTCTCCTCGCCGGTCGGGCCGGGCAGCGCGGTCGGCACGGCGAACCGGCCTTCAGCCTCTGCAGCGTAATAGCGCAGGAAGTCGACGGCCTCGCGCAGCTCGGCGATGGCGTCGTCCAGCGTCTTGCCGGCCTCGGACTGGAGCAGCGCCAGGATCGGGCCGCGGCGCGCTTCCATCAAATCGGCGGCCTGGCGGAGCGAGGCTGCGCGGTTGCGGGCGGGCGTCGCGTTCCAGGCGTGGAAGCCGGCCTTCGCCGCGGCCATCGCCTTCTCGGCGCTGGCGGCATCGCCCTCGGTGACGCGGCCGACCGGCTTGCCGTCGATCGGCGAGAGCACGTCGCGGGCGCTGCCGGTGCCGGGCTTGCCGTCGATCAGCGGCACGGCCTCGGGCACGGGTTTGGCCGCGGCGGCGTGGACCTCGGCGAGCAGGGTTGCCAGGCTTGCCGCATCGCCGAGCTCGACGCCGGCGGAGTTGCGGCGGGACGGCCCGAAAAGCTCGGCCGGCAGCGGGATGCGGCGATGGCGCGCGGCGCTGGGCGTGCCGATCAGGTCGGCCGGCGGCACCAGGAGCTGCGCGACCGGCACGTCGGGATCGCCGGAGACCGAGACGAAGGAGGAGTTGGCGCCGTTCTCGAGCAGGCGGCGGACGAGATAGGCGAGCAGGTCTTGATGGCCGCCGACCGGCGCATAGGTCCGGCAGGCAAAACCGGAATCCTCCTGCAGCAGGCGCTCATAGAGCGCCTCGCCCATGCCGTGCAGGCGCTGGAACTCGAAGTTGTCGGCGTTGCCGGCCATCTCGGCGACGGTGGCGACGGTCAGCGCGTTGTGGGTGGCGAATTGCGGGATGATGCGCGGGCGCAGCGCCAGCAGCTGCTTGGCGCAGGCTTCGTAGTTCAGGTCGGTCATCGCCTTGCGGGTGAAGACCGGATAGTCGGGCAGGCCGCGCTCCTGGGCGCGCTTCAATTCGGTGTCCCAATAGGCGCCCTTGACCAGGCGCACCATCAGCTTGCGGTCATAGGTCTCGGCGAGGGCGGCGATGTGGTCGATCACCGCGGCGGCGCGCTTCTGATAGGCCTGGATGGCGAGGCCGAAACCGTCCCAGCCGGCGAGCGAGGCATCCGCCATCACCGCGGCGATGACGTCGAGCGAGAGCTCGAGCCGGTCGGCCTCCTCGGCATCGACGGTGAAGTTGAGATCGTATGTCTTGGCCTGACGAGCGAGTTCAATCACCTTCGGCGTCAGTTCGGCCAGCACGCGCTCGCGATTGGTCGCCTCGTAGCGCGGATGCAGCGCCGAGAGCTTGACCGAGATGCCGGGCCGGTTCGGCAATTTGTCGTTGCCGGCCGAGCGGCCGATGGCATCGATCGCGTCGGCATAGGAGGCATAGTAGCGGTCAGCGTCTCCTTGTGTGCGGGCGCCTTCGCCGAGCATGTCGAAGGAATAGCGGTAGAGCTTGCCCGAGCCGGAGCGGGCGCGCTTCAGCGCCTCCTCGATGGTCTGGCCGAGGACGAAATGGTTGCCCATGACGCGCATGGCCTGGCGCGTCGCGGTGCGGACGGCAGGCACGCCGAGGCGCTTGGAGAGGCTGCCGATGATGCTGGTCGGGGTCTCGCCGGGCTGGATGATGCGGGCGGTGATGCCGAGGGCCCAGGACGAGGCGGAGATCAGGAAGGCGTCGGACTTGGATTCGTGATGGGCGAAGTCGCCCTGGCCGAGCTTGTCCTCGATCAGCCGGTCGGCGGTGGCAGCGTCAGGCACGCGCAGCAGCGCCTCGGCCAGCACCATCAGGGCGAGGCCCTCCTTGGTCGAGAGCGAGTACTCGCGCAGCAACTCCTCGATGCCGCCGAGGCCGATCTTGCGGGTGCGGATCGCCTCGACCAGCGAGGTGGCGCGGGCGTCGATGCGAGCCTTGGCAGCCGGGTCGCGCCGTCCGCCGGCGAGCAGCTGACCGGCGATCGCCGCATCGTCCTCGGCGTAGGGAGCGTGGAAGACGGGCGCGATGCTGGTGGCAGGTCGCGGGGCAGGGGCGGCCATGGAAAGGGCTCCGGATCTCGGCGGCGGGATGATCTGCAGAATCATCGCAAGCAGGCTGGATATCAATGGAGATTTCAGAGATTGTGCCGTATTTAATCCTGCAGGAGTTTCAGATGGCAGAGAATAATCCGGTTCTCGATCGAACCGACCGACGCCTGCTTGCCTTGCTCCAGAACGACGGCCGCGCCGCAGGCGTCGAGCTGGCGGAGAAGGTCGGCCTGTCGCCGACCGCGACGGGCGAGCGCCTGAAACGACTGGCGCGCGAGGGCTTCATCACCGGCTATCGCGCCACGCTCGATCCGGTGAAGCTGGGTTTGCATCTCCTGGTTTTCGTCGAAGTCTATCTCGACAAGACGACACCCGATGCCTTCGAGCGCTTCGCCGCGGCGGTGAAGCGGGCGCCGGAGGTGCTGGAATGCCATATGGTGGCCGGCGGCTTCGACTATCTGGTCAAGACCCGCGTCGCCGACATGAACGCCTATCGCCGCTTCCTCGGCGAAGTCTTGCTGGCGCTGCCGGCCGTGCGCGAGACACGCACCTATGCGGTGATGGAGGAGGTCAAGACGGATGGGGCGCTGCCACTGTGACTCTGGTAGCGCTGCCGTAGAAAAACGTAACCATTTCCGCGATTTCGCCGTGTTCTCGCCCTGTTGCCGCTTGACCTGCCGTCTAGTTGGGTCCTTCTAGGCGAATGCTTCTCCGGCACGATGTTTGCTGGAACGGAGTCCGTGAGTTGCTGCCGCCTCTAGATCGGCCGCCGTTATTCCGGAGCCTGACATGTCCGCTGCGATCCCCCCGTTTCACGTGCCGTTGTCGCGGCGCGGCTTCGGGCGCGTTATCGCCGGAGGCGCGCTGGCCGCGTCGACGGGGTTTTCCGGGCGCGCCACAGCCGCAACACAGCTCAAATTCACGCTGGACTGGCGCTTCGAGGGGCCGGCGGCGCTGTTCCTCATTGCGCTGGAAAAGGGCTATTTCGGCGACGAGGGCCTCTTTGTCACGATCGAGCCCGGCACAGGTTCACGCGAAGCCATTCCACGGGTCGTGACCGGCGGCTTCGATGCTGGCTTCGGCGACGTGAATTCGCTGATCCGTTTCCGCGACGAGAATCCCAGCGTCGATCTCAAGGCGGTGATGATGGTCTATGATCGGCCGCCCTTCGCGATCGTCGGGCGCAAGAGCCGCGGCATCACGAAGGATCCCAGGAGCCTGGAAGGCAAAAAACTCGGCGCGCCGGCGGCCGACGGAGCCTTCGCGCAATGGCCGGTGTTCAAGAAGGTCAATGGCATCGACGACGCCAAGATCAAGCTCGAGAATATCGGCTTTCCCGTCCGCGAGCCGATGCTGGCCTCTGGGGAGGTCGATGCGATCTTCGGTTACGCGCACACCTCCGTCGTCAACATGAAGGCGCGCGGCGTACCGGCCGAGGACATCGTCACCCTGCTGATGGCCGATCACGGCGTCGAGCTCTACGGCAACGCCGTGATCGTTTCGCCGAAGCTGCTGGCCGAGAAGCCGCAGGCGGTGCGTGGCCTGCTGCGGGCGATCACACGCAGCGTCAGGGACGTCGTTGCAGATCCCGATGCGGCAATCGCTGCCGTACTCCAGCGCAACGAGGGTGCGCGCCCCGAGATCGAAATGCAGCGCCTCAGAATGGCGCTTGACCACTATGTGATGACGCCGAACGTCAAGGCGAACGGCTTCGGCGGTATCGACAAGGGGCGCTGGCAAAAGGCGCTCGACCAGATCGCGCTGACCTTCCCATTCAAGGACAAGGCGAAAGCCGGCAACGCCTTCGCGGAAGGCTTCCTGCCGGCGGAGGCCGAACGGGCGTTCTGAACGACCCGCTGGTTTACTTTAGGCCAAGGTGACAATGCGTTTGGCCTTCGCCTATCGTGCCGGCCCTCTGAGCAAGGGCCTGCCGCATGCTTCCCGATATCCGCGACTATGAGCGCCTGCGCGCCGCGTTCCGCTGGCGGATTCCGGAGCGTTACAATATCGGCGTCGATTGCTGCGATCGCTGGGCGGCGATTGAGTCTGGCAAGGTAGCGATCCTCGAAATGCAGCCGGACTGGTCGGTCGTGCCGGTCAGCTATGGCGAATTGCGGGCGCAGTCCAATCGGCTGGCCAATGCGCTGCGCCGGCGCGGTGTCGGGGAGGGTGACCGCGTCGCGATCCTGCTGCCACAGGGGCGGCATGTGCCGATCGCCCACATGGCGGCCTACAAACTCGGCGCCATCGCGGTGCCGCTGGCGGCGCTGTTCGGAGCCGATGCGTTGTCCTATCGGCTGCGGGACAGTGCGGCGAAGGCGCTGATCACCAATGCCGCCGGACTTGCGAAGCTCGGCCAGATCGCCGACCCGCTGCCGGAGCTCGAACTGGTGATCTCGGCCGACGGGGCGGATGGGCGAGCGGACGGACTTGCTCGCCTGCTCGAAGCCGAGAGCGAGGACTTCAAGCCGATCGATAGCGGCCCGGACGATCCGGCGCTGATGATCTACACCTCCGGCACGACCGGCAACGCCAAGGGCGCGCTGCATGGCCATCGGGTGATGCTCGGCCATCTGCCCGGCGTGGAGATGCCGCACGAGTTCCTGCCGCAACCAGGCGATCTGCTCTGGACACCGGCGGATTGGGCCTGGGCCGGGGGGCTGCTCAACAACCTGTTGCCGGCGCTGCATCACGGCGTCCCGATCGTGGCGCGGCCGGCGGCGAAATTCGATCCCGACGAGGCATTCCGGCTGATGGCCGATCTCGGGGTGCGCAATTGTTTCATCCCGCCGACGGCGCTGCGCATGCTGCGGGCGGTCGAGAACCCGCGCGGACGCTATGATCTCGAGCTGCGCACGGTCGCTTCGGGCGGGGAGTCGCTCGGCGCCGAGATGCTGGCCTGGGGTCGTGAGAATCTGGGCCTCACGATCAATGAGTTCTACGGCCAGACCGAGTGCAACCTCGTGCTTGCTTCCTGCGCCGCGATCGGCGTGGTCAAGCCCGGCTTCATCGGCAAGGCGGTGCCGGGCCACGAGGTCGCGGTGATCCGGCCGGATGGCAGTGTGTGCGAGCCGGAGGAGGAGGGGCAGATCGCGGTGCGCCGGCCTGACCCGGTGATGTTCCTGCATTACTGGCGCAAGCCCGAGGCGACTGAGGCCAAGTTCATCGGCGACTGGATGACGACGGGCGACCAGGGCTCGCAGGACGCGGATGACTATATCCGCTTCGTTGGCCGCGACGACGACGTCATCACTTCCTCCGGCTACCGGATCGGGCCAAGCGAGATCGAGGATTGCCTGCTGCGCCATCCGGCGGTGGCGCTCGCTGCGGTGGTCGGCAAGCCCGATGCGCTGCGGACCGAGATCGTCAAGGCTTTCATCGTGCCGAAGTCCGGCTACGAGGCCTCGCCGCAGCTCATCCGGGAAATCCAGGGCTTCGTGCGCGATCGGCTGGCGGCGCATGAATACCCGCGCGAGATCGAATTCCGCAGCGAGCTGCCGATGACCACCACCGGCAAGATCATCAGGCGGCTGCTGCGCGACGCCGGATGACGATCGGTGCGCGGCGGGACGCCGCTGTCGTGACGGAAAGCCGGATGTCGCCGAGCCGCAGCGGCGCCGTGACGGCGTGCGGGCCGGGGACGTCGCCGATGATCTCGCGTTGGCGACCGCGCCGGCCGAGCCAGGCGACGAGCTGCGCCAGCGGCGCGAAGCTGATGAAACGATCATCCTCCACGCCAGAATAGAGCCAGAGGCGCGGCGCCTTGCCGATCAGGATCGCGCCGGCGACCGGCTTGTCGTCGAGGCTCAGCAGGCCGACCCGGCAGCGATGCGAGCCGGCGAGATTGCGTGTCATGGCGCGCAGGAAAGCGCTCTCGCGGACGTCCTGCAGCGCGGCCGCCCCAGCGCGCGCCAGCGAGCCCGAAGCTTCAAGCGCCAGATGCAATTCGACCATGTCTCGCAGCTCCTGTCGCGAGCTGGATTCGGCGAAGGTGAGCTTGCCGTGGCGTGACAGGCCGTGGCGCAGGGCCGTGAGATCCGGCGCGCCCATGATGGTTGGAGGCTCCGGCGCCGGCTCGAGCGAGGCCGCGTGGCCCGTGTGTTCGGCAACCCGCAGCAGGCTGCGCAGGAGCGGGCCATCGAGATCAAGGTGGTGCAGCTGGAGGTTCTGTGTCTTGGCGAGACCCCATCGGCCGAAGGCGTGGAGCAGGGTGGTGGCGACGCGCTCCGCCTGATCCCGATCAATCAGCGGCGTGGCGATGCCGAGGCGAGGATTGCTCAAGCCGGTCAGCTCGTCATGACCGAGCAAGCGGCGCTGGAGACGGGCCGGGACGAAGCCGAGCAGGCGCCGCGATGCGACCGCGCCGCTCCAGACCAGCAGCACGGGCGTGTCGCGGAAATCGACGAGGTGCTGGGCGGCAGGGAGAGCGAAATCGGGTTCGAAGAAGGGATTTGCCTCGATGGCGCGGGCGGCGAGGTCGCGCCACTCGGTCTCGATGGCGGCGCAGGCGGCGAGCGTGCGGCGCTCGAGCCGGAGTGCGCTTTCCTCCGCAGATGGCTCGACGGCACGGGCCCGCTCGGGCGCCGCCGGGCTCGCTGGCATCGCAGAGGCGACAAGGTTCGGCATGGCGCAGCCCTTTCACGGGTTGGCCCTGCTTCGGGGCGCTTTCGTGCCGGATCGGCACGCGGGCGCGGGACGACGCAGGGGTCTGCGCATTACGAACCAAGAAACGGGCCGGGCGGGGCAGGCCGGTCAGGCGTGATGGTGGTGATGAGTCTCGGTGTAGGCCGGGGCCGGCCGGCCGAGGAAGGCTGACCAAAGCCGGGAGACAGTCTCCTCTTCCAGATCCTTGACGATCAGGACGAGGCGGGAGCGCCGGTCGGCATCCGGCCAGGCCGGCAGCAAGACCGGCGGATGCAGGATCTGCTGGACGGCGTGGACCAGCAGCGGGCCCTCGGGATGCTCGGCGAGCGCGACCAGCCCCTTCAGGCGCAGCAGTTTCGCGCCATGGGTCGAGCGCAGCAGGGTCCAGAACAGGTCGAAGGTCGCCTCGCGGATCGGCGTCTCGGCCGTCAGCGTGAAGGCGCGGATGCTGGCGTCGTGGCGGTTGACGTCGTGGTGATGATGATGATGGCCATGGCTGCCGTGATGGCCATGAGCCTCGCCATGGTCGTGGTGATGGTCGTGATCATGATTATGGCCGCCCAGCGTCTCGGCAGCGAGCCAGCTGCGCAATTCGTTCGGGCGCTCGGCGATGTCGTAGAGGCCGGCGCGGACCAGCGCCTCGGCCGGTGCATCGGGGGAGAGGATGGCAATGCCCGGGTTGAGCTCGCCGAGCCGCTTGCGCAGCGCCGTGACGGCGTCGGCATCGGTCGCGATGTCGGCCTTTGTCAGCACGAGCCTGTCAGCGGCGACGACCTGCCGGAGTGCTTCAGGATGAGCGTCGAGGGTCGCCATGCCGTTGACCGCGTCGACCAGCGTGACGACGCCGTCGAGCTTGAAGCGCATGGCCAGATAGGGGTGGTTGATCAGCACGTTGAGAACCGGCGCCGGGTCGGCGAGGCCGGTGGTCTCGATCACCAGACGCTTGAACGGCGCGACGCGGCCATTGTCGAGCCGGCGCAGCAGGTCCTCGAGCGTGACGATCAGGTCGTCGCGGATGGTGCAGCACAGGCAGCCTGAGGCGAGCAGGATCATGCCGTCCTCGATGCCCTCGACGAAGAGGTGGTCGAGGCCGATCTCGCCGAATTCGTTGACCAGCACTACGGTGTCGGCGAGGGCCGGGTCCTTGAGCAGGCGGTTGAGCAGGGTGGTCTTGCCGGCGCCGAGGAAGCCGGTCAGTAGCGTCAGAGGGATCGGCGCGGGGCGTGAGGGCTGCTCGGACATGCGCTTCAGGTTCCTGGCGCGGCCACCGCTGGCAGCCGGCGGGCTCGCTTTTGTTCCAGTATTACATTGGCGATGATCGCCGCGACGACAAGAGCGCCACCGGCATATTGCAGCGAGCCGACACGCTCGCCGAGGAAGATTGCGGCGATTGCGACGGCGAAGACCGGCTCGGCGCAGAAGGCCAACGACGCCGGGCCAGGCGCGACGCGTGCCAGTGCCAGCACCTGCAGCAGGAAGCCGATCAGGTAGCCGCCGATCGTGATCGCGACCGCGATCGGTACGAGCGCCAGGGCCAACGGCGGCTGGAACAGGCCGGTGAGGACGAGGATCGCCAGCGTCACCGGCAGGATGACGAGATGCGACCAGAACAGCTTCGGCAAGGTACCGGTGTCGCCGCAGCGTGCCGCGGAGAAGAACTGCACGGCGGCAAGCACGCTTGCGGCGAGTGCGAGCGCGAGGCCACGCGGGTCGAGCCCATGCCAGTCCGGCCCGACCACCATGGCGACGCCGAGGAAGGCGACGAGCGCGATCACGACCCGGTCGAGGCTGAAGCGGGCGGGAGTGAAGAGCGGCTCGGTGAGCACGATCAGGATGGGAAAGGTATAGAAGACCACGGCCGCCACCGTGATCGGCAGAAAGGCTACCGAGGAGAGATAGGCGCAGGCGGTGAGCGCCGTGCTGAGACCGAACAGAGCTAGCGCCGGCCAGCGGTGGCGCGGCACGGCGAGGCTGGCGCGCCAGAGGAAGGCTGCGCCCACGACGAGCGCAAGCATCAGGAAGACGCGGTAGAAGACGATGAGCGGGCCGCTCAACCCGGCCTGGCTGGCGAGCTGGGCGCTGACGATGTTGGTGCCGAAGGCGGCGGCGGAGGCGAGCGCCAGCGCAAGGCCTTGCTGGACCGAGGATGCACTGCGCTCCTGCACGTTGCAGTCCTCGGTCGGCGTCTTGAGATCAGGCGTCGGGCTTGCTGGTGGCTGGCTTCGCGCCCGGCCGGGCCGGCGGTTTCGCGAGCGGCTTGGCCTGTGCCTGACTGGGCTTTGCTTTGACCGGAGCCGCCTTGTCCGATGTCGGCTTGGTCAGCAGCGGCTTGGCGGCAGGCTTGTTCGCCGCCTTGATGCCGGCCGCTGCTCCGGGGCGCAGGCTCGCCGGCGTCGCGGCGCCGGGCTGGATTGCGCCCTGCAGGCGCATCGGGCCGGAGCCGAGGGCGGCGGCTGCGGGGCGCTCCTCAGGCGTCGGCGTGACCGGCGCGAAAGCGGAGGAGGAGGGCGGGATCGCGCCATTGCCGGAGAAGGTGCGGCTGCCGGCGACGAGGCCGGCCGCAACTGGCGCGCCGGGCTTGATCGTCTCGCGCGCGACCTGGGTGTCGGGCCGCGCCACCGCATTGGCGGCGAGCGGCGCCGAGGCCGAGCCTGGCGAGCGGCCGAACGAGACCTGGACGGGATCGAATTTCACGCGCGGACCGAGCGTGATGCGGCCCGAGGGCGAGCGGCCCAGCACCGAGCCGGAAGCGCCACCCTGCGGCACGGCCACGGCGAAGCGGTCGGAGGTGCCTTCGGCATTGCCGCCGAGGCTGAAATTGCTGCTGGTGAAGCTGATCGGGCCGGACGTCTCGGCATCGTCGCCGAGCGCGTGGCCGCCGCGGCGGACGCTGTCGCAGATGCTGTAGGCGCGCCCGCCATTGCCGGAGGACATGCTGGAAATGCTGCCACCGAAGCTGCCCCATTTGCCGAAGCCGTCATCGAGCAGCTGCGCCGCCTTGACGGTGCGCTCCGCGCCAGAGGTCGCGCCCAGGACCACGGCGATCAGGGTGCGGCCGTTGCGCGTCGCGGTCGAGACGACGTTGAAGCCGGAGGCGCAAACGAAGCCGGTCTTCATGCCGCTGATGCCGTAATAGCGGCCGACGAGACCGTTGGTGTTGTTGAGCACCTGCTTGCCGAGCTGAACGGCACCGGTGTTCCAGTAGTCGGAGTACTGGCTGAACTCGTTCATCAGCGCCATGGCGAGCACGGCGAGATCGCGGGCGCTGGTCTGCTGGTCGGGGTGGTGCCAGCCGTTGGGATTGGTGAAATGGGTGTCGCGCATGCCGAGCCGCTGCGCCTCGGCGTTCATCATCGAGACGAAGGTCTCGACATCGCCGCCGACGCCCTCGGCGATGACATAGGCGATGTCGTTGGCCGACTTCACCATCATGATGCGCATGGCGTTGTCGAGCGTGATCTCCTGGCCGGCCTTGATGTAGACCTTGACGCGCGGCTGGCTGGCGGCGCGCTTCGAAGCGGGGATCGCGGTTTCGAGCCCGATCTTGCCCTCGCGCACCGCCTTGAGTGCGAGATAGAGCGTCATCATCTTGGTGGTGGAGGCTGGATGCCAGGCCTGGGTCGGGCTCTCGCTCGACAGCACGGCGCCGCTCGAGGCGTCGACCACTACGCTCGTGCCGGCTTCAGCCGGAGCGGCGACAGCGAGGAGCGAGGCGAACGTGGCGCCGGCGGCGAGACGGAATGAGATCATCGGCAGAGGTCTTGAACCTGTCTTGGCGGGAGTCGAGGGCTTCAACGCGACGCTTGAGGCATTTTCGAGACGGCGGGCGACAATTCTGCCTCGCTGATGACGCATACCTACCCCTCATCGGGTGATTTGCCTAGCGGGGCGTGGCGGTCCAAAGCATCCGCGGTGCTTTTTCTTCGGGATGCCAGCGCGTGAGTCTCAGCCTTCTGTGGATACCGGCGACGCTCGTCGCCTCGCTGCTGCAGACGGCGCGCAACCTGACGCAGCGCTCGCTGACGGAGGCGATCGGCGTGGTCGGGGCGACGCAGGTGCGCTTCTTGTTCGGTCTGCCCTTTGCGCTCGTCTTCCTGACGCTGGTCTGCCTGGCGAGCGGCCGGCTGCCGCCGGCGCCGGACCTGCGCTATCTCGGCTTCACGCTCTGGGGCTCGGTGACGCAGATCCTGGCGACCGGGCTGATGCTGGCAGCGATGCGCGAACGTTCCTTTGCCGTCACCACCGCCTATACCAAGACCGAGCCGGTGCAGGTCGCGCTGTTCGGCGCGTTCCTGCTCGGCGATGCGCTCAGCCTGCCGAAGTTCGCCGCGATCGTCGTCGCGACCGCCGGCGTAGTGGTAATGTCGTGGAAGCGCGGCGAGAAACTCAGCGCGGCCGGCCTGCGGCCCGCAGTACTCGGGATCGCCGCGGGGGCCTCCTTTGCCCTGTCGGCGATCGGCTTTCGCGGCGGCATCCTGGCGCTCGGCGATGGCAATTTCGTCTTGCGCGCCAGCACCACCCTGGTCTGGGGGCTGGTGTTCTCTTCGCTGATCCTCGCAGCCTACATGGCGGTCGCCGACCGCAGGGCGCTGCGACGCTCGATCGAGAACTGGCGGCCCTCGCTCGCCGCCGGCTTCCTCGGCGCCGCCGCCTCGCAGTTCTGGTTCATCGGCTTCTCGCTGACGACGGCGGCCAATGTGCGCACGCTCGGGCTGGTCGAGGTGCCGCTAGCGCAGATCGCCTCGCGCCGGATCTTTTCGGAAGGCACGAGCTGGCGTGAGCTTGCCGGTATGGCGATGATCGTCGCCGGGGTTGGCCTGCTGCTCGCCCTGTCCGTGGGGTAGGGCAGGGCCGCATGCGGCGCGCTTGACACCCTGGCGCGATCGTTGGCCTTTCCACGCACGGGAGGAATGCGCGCTTGCCGGCTTGCAGCCGCACGCGCGCAGGGGCAGATACAGTGTATCTGCACATTAATCAGGAGAAGGTCATGAGCGCTGCAATCGTCGGCTGGGCACATACCCCCTTCGGCAAGCAGGACACCGAGACGGTCGAGAGCCTGATCGTGCGCGTCGCGACCGATGCGCTGGTCGATGCCGGCATCACCGCCGACCAGGTCGACGAGATCGTGCTTGGCCATTTCAACGCCGGTTTCTCGGCCCAGGACTTCACCGCCTCGCTTGTGCTGCAGGCCGACCCGGCGCTGCGCTTCAAGCCGGCGACCCGCGTCGAGAACGCCTGCGCCACCGGCTCGGCCGCGGTGCATCAGGGCGTGCGCGCCATCAAGGCCGGCGCGGCCAAGGTGGTGCTGGTCGTCGGGGTCGAACAGATGACGACGACGCCCGGCCCGGAGATCGGCAAGAACCTGCTCAAGGCTTCCTACCTCGCGCAGGAGAGCGACGTGCAGGGCGGTTTCGCCGGCGTCTTCGGCAAGATCGCCTCGTCCTATTTCCAGCGCCATGGCGACCAGTCGGACGCGCTCGCCATGATCGCGGCGAAGAACCACAAGAACGGCGTCGACAACCCTTACGCCCAGATGCGCAAGGATCTCGGCTACGCCTTCTGCCGCGAGGAGAGCGAGAAGAACCCCTACGTCGCCGGCCCGCTGAAGCGCACCGACTGCTCGCTGGTCTCGGATGGCGCCGCCGCACTCGTGCTCGCCGACGAAGAGACCGCCAAGACGATGCGCCGCGCTGTCGGCTTCCGCGGCATGTCCCATGTCCAGGACTTCCTGCCGCTGTCGCGCCGCGACATCCTGAAGTTCGAGGCGGGCGCGCTCGCCTGGCAGAACGCGCTGGCGCAGGCCGGCGTCGCGATCGAGGACCTCTCCTTCGTCGAGACGCACGACTGTTTCACCATTGCCGAGCTGCTCGAATACGAGGCGATGGGCCTGACCAAGGAAGGCGATGGCGCCCGCGCCATTAAGGAAGGCTGGACGCAGAAGGACGGCAAACTGCCGGTCAACGTCTCCGGTGGCCTCAAGGCCAAGGGCCATCCGATCGGCGCGACCGGCGTTTCCATGCACGTACTTTCTGCCATGCAGCTCGTCGGCGAGGCGCCGGAGGGCATGCAGGTGAAGGATGCCCGCCTTGGCGGCATCTTCAACATGGGCGGCGCGGCGGTCGCGAACTACGTCTCGGTGCTCGAGCGGGTGAAGTGAGGCGAGGGGCCGTCGCCGAATCTGACGCGGCGGTCGTTCTGCAACTGGCCGGAGACGCGGCGTGACCATCTTTTTCGCGCTGCTGCCGGCCTATGTGCTGTCGATCTTCTACCGTTCCTTCCTGAGCGTGATCGCCGGGCCGGTGATGGGCGACCTGCGCATCGGGCCGGCCGAATTCGGCCTGCTCGGGGCCGCCTGGTTCATGGCCTTCGCGCTGGCGCAGTTCCCGGTCGGCTGGGCGCTCGACCGGATCGGCCCGCGCCGGACGGTGGCGGTGACCATGGCGATCGGCAGCGTCGGCGCCTTCCTGTTCTCGCAGGCCGGCGACGCCAATAGTGCCACGGTGGCGATGGCGCTGGTCGGGATCGGCTGCTCGCCGATCTTCATGTCGTCGCTCTATCTGTTCGCGCGGACTGAAGCGCCGGCGCGCTTCGGCCTGCTGACCTCGATCTTCATCGGCCTCGGCTCGCTCGGCAACCTCGTCGGTGCCGCGCCGCTGGCCCTGGCTGCGCAGGCCTATGGCTGGCGCCCGACCATGCTCGCCTTCGCCGTGGCCTTCCTGCTCGCGACTATCCTGGCCGCGGCGCTGGTGCGCGATCCGCCGCCGGTCACCGACGCCTCGGGCAAGCATGAGGGGCTGCTGCAGGGTCTCAAGAGCATCGTCGCGATCGGGCCGCTCTGGCTGCTCGCGCCGATCACCCTCGTCGGCTACGCCATCATCGCGACGGCGCGCGGCCTGTGGATCGCGCCTTACATGACGCAGGTGCACGGGCTCGACGGCATCGCCGCCGGCCATGCGACGCTCGGCATGGCGACGACCATGATCGTCGGCGCCTTCGCCTATGGCGCCCTGCAGAAGCGGGCAGGCCGCAGCAAGGCGCTGGTCGCCTGGGGAACCGTGGTGACCGGGATCGGCTTTTGCCTGCTGGCGCTGATCGGTGCGCAGTCGCTGGCTGGCGCCATCCTGCTCTTTGCGCTCGTCGGGGCGACCGGCTTTACCTACGCGATCCTGATGGCGCATGCGCGGGTGTTCTTCCCCGAGCATCTGGTCGGGCGCGGCATGACCTTCATCAATTTCCTGTTCATTGCCGGGGCGGGACTGATCCAGTGGGGCTCCGGCTGGTTCGTCGCGGCGCAACGGGCCGGGGGGCGCGACGCGGCACAGGCTTTCGCCAACATGCACTGGGGCTTTGCCGCTCTGCTGCTCGTCTCGACCGCGATCTATCTGGCGACGCCGGAGCGGCGGGCGGCCTGAGGCTCAAGCTTCGCCCGGCGCACGCGCCACGATCGCCAGCGCGTGCACGCCTCCAGCGAGCTCCTCGGAAAGTGCGCCGTTGACCAGGCGGTGGCGTTCGAGCCGGCTCTTGCCCGCAAAAGCGGGCGAGACGACCTCGACCCGAAAATGCGTCTCGCCGCCCTCGCGCCAGCCGGCATGGCCGTGATGCTGATGCGATTCGTCGATTACCTTGAGGTGCTCCGGCGCTAGCTCAGCGGTGAGCTTGACGGCGATCCGGTCGGCCATGGTCGGCATGCGGGCTTTCTCCTCGGGGCCAAGTCTGGAAGAGCTTTCTCCCGGCTTGCGGCGAGAACATCAACCCGCCTTAGCCAGTCAAGGTCGAGCTTCGAATGCTCCGCCTCATTGGAGCCGGATTCTCCGGGCTCTCATGCCGGCGTCGGCGTGGTGGAAACTGCTTCGGCTTCCGGCGAGGCGCCGATCTACCGTATGCCTCGCGGAACCAGGCTCGTGCTTGTGGCCGGGAGCGATCCTGTCTGCGGCCGTTGAGTCCGGACCGTGGAATCACTATTTAGGGGGAGGTTCCGGCGTTTCGGCTGAGCCGGGTTCCTTAAGCAATCAGGGCCAAGCTGTCGTCAAGGCGATCTGCTTGCTGCAGGCGCGGAGCGATCCGCGCTACGGCCGGCTTGTCGACGCGGCGTTCCACCCGCATAACCATGAGACCATGAACTTCAACTCGCGCCTTTTCGACCGGATCAGGATCGGCCCTTCCGAGGCGGAAGAGGTGGTCGAGGCCGATGCGCGCCATTGCGACCACGCCGGTTGCACCAAGGCGGGCGAATTCCGTGCGCCGATGGGGCGCGGCAAGGAAGGCAAGTTCTTCCAGTTCTGCCTCGAGCATGTGAAGGCCTACAACGCCACCTACAACTACTTCTCCGGCATGAACGACGAGGCACTCGCGGCCTACGCCAAGCAGGAAGAGATTGGCCATCGGCCGACCTGGAAGCTCGGCGTCAATGCCAGCGCGGCCCGGATGGCGCAGCGCGGGC
This sequence comes from Alloboseaceae bacterium BT-24-1, assembly GCA_025846845.1. Classification (GTDB taxonomy): domain Bacteria; phylum Pseudomonadota; class Alphaproteobacteria; order Rhizobiales; family Beijerinckiaceae; genus Allobosea. Next base: position 187,893 of record JAOYTL010000013.1, on the reverse strand, counting down.
GTGGCCCCAGCGAGCAGGATGGAGCGGATGTGCAGGATGCCTTCAACCTGTTCCGTGGCCGTGCCCGTCGCGAGCAGGAGCGGGCTGAATCGCGCGTCGGCGTGCTGGCGAAGAAGGCGCTCGAGACACTCGACCTCGACGAGACCGCCGACCGCGCCGCGATCAAGGCCCGCTACAAGGAACTGGTGAAGCGCTTCCACCCCGACGCCAATGGCGGAGACCGCTCGCGCGAGGGCCGACTGCAGGAAATCCTCAAGGCCTACCAGACGCTCAAGACGAACGGGCTGGTCTAGCTTCAGGCGATCCGGGCCGGGTCCTCCGGCGCCGATAGGACATCCATAAAACTAGCGAGTTGGCGGAGCAGGCCATGACGACGGATTCGCAGGTCACCATTCCCGCCGATGCGGCCGAGCGGCGGGCCAGGCCGCCGGTCGTGGTCTATCCCAATGGCAGCCTTCCCGGCGCCGACATGGCGATGCTGGAACGGGCCCGCCAGACGCTGACCAAGCGCGACGAGATCATTGTGCCGCCGCGCGAGGCCGGCAGCTTCCTTGTGCCGAAAGGCCATTTCTTCCGCATCGTCAGCATCGAGGGACCGCAGGTCGGCGACCTCAATCTGTGGAACGCCGACGATCTCGACGAGCGCTTCTTCAGCGGCAAGACACGAGCCCTGCACGCGACCCATGTCGGCACCGGCGACCGGCTCTGGAGCAACCTGCCGTACCTCAGGCCGATGGCGACGATCACCCATGATACGCTCGGCTGGTACGGTTTCGACCAGGACGGCGCCGGCGTGCACGACGTGATCGGCACGCGCTGCGATCCCTATACCCACCGGCTGCTCGGCGATGGCGGCGACTACCATCATTGCTGCCATTCCAACCTCTCCCGTGCCTTGGGACAGGCGAGAGGGCTGCCGGCGCGCGAGGTCGAACAGCACGTCCATGATGTGCTCAACGTCTTCATGTGCACCGGCTTCACGAAGGACACGCAACAGTACTTCATGAAGGCGAGCCCGGTCAGGCCGGGCGACTTCCTCGAGCTCTTCGCCGAGATCGACCTGCTCGGGGCGATCTCGGCCTGCCCGGGTGGCGATTGCGGCCAGACCCATTCGAGCGATGTCGCCGTCTGTCATCCGCTCAAGGTCGAGATCTACGAGGCCGATCCGGCCACGCTAGCCGGCTGGCACTCGCCGCGGCGCAGCCCCTATGGGCGCAGCCACGGCGAGGCTGGCTGAAGGTCGGAAGGCTTCAGGTAGCGCTTTCGTCTTTCCGGGGCAGGCCGCAGGCCTGAGCCCGGAATCCATGAACAAAACGCTGTTCCAGATCGTCATGCTCGCCCTTGTGGCGAGCATCCACGTCTTGAACACCGCATTGCAGGAAGGAAGACGTGGATGGTCGGCACAAGGCCGACCATGACGGAAAAGATGGTGTTCATAGGTTCCGGGCTCGCTGCTTCGCGGCGCCCCGGAATGACGACAGCGGTTCCGGCGTCAGTTCTTCAGCAGCGAGTTCATCCCGTCGGTGTCGAGATTGTCGGAGCCGCGCAGGGTGCTGCGCTCGGTCGAGCTCGGCTGGTCGTCCTGCCCGCCGCCCGACGCGACCGAGCCGCCATCCGTGGCCGGCGCCTGCCCGCCCGCACCGGCCATCTTGCGCAGCAGGGGGCTGGCCTGGAGCAGCGCGGTCATGCTGGTGGCGGTGTTGTAGCTGTTGGGATCATTGGGAGCGAGGCCGCCCTGCTTGTGCAGCGCGATGCCCGAATTGCCGGCGTTGTAGAGCAGCGAGCCGGACGAACCGCCGAGCGTATCGCAGCGGTGGCGCATCTCGGCCGCATCGCCCTGCTGGCGCGTCGCCATGCAGCGGAAGCGGCTCATCACCTTCGGCCGGCCGGCCGGGTGGTGGATGACCATCAGCGAGGGGGCGCCGCCGGTCGGCGTCGCGGCGAGCTTGACCGAACCATAGGTCGCAGTCGGATTACCCTTCGCCTTGACGATGGCGTAGTCGAGATTGGCATTGAACTCGACCGGCTTGGGATCGAGCTCGAAGACTTTCGCGCCTTTGCCGTCCTGAGTCAGAAAGTCCATCACGATGATGGCGCGCACCGGTGTCATCTCGCCGCTCTGCGGCAGGCAGTGATGGTTGGTGAGGACATAATCGCCCGGCAGCAGCTCGCCGGTGCAATGGGCGCCGGACTGCTTGCCGGTCTTGTTGTCCTTCAACAGGATATCGATGCGCCCGACAGGCTTGGCCATCTTCGCGAGCGGATCGCGCTGATCGAGCTCCGCGATCGGCTCGAAGGCGCCCTTGTTGCTTTCGATATGGGTCGCAGCGTCACCGGTGCTCTGCCGCCTGGGCATGCTGACCTTGCCGAAATCGCTGGGATCGAAGCCCATGGTCTGGGCTGCGGCGGGGCCTGCAAGGGTAAGACCCATGGCACCGAAAAGGGCGGCGCGGATATTGGCCTTGGTCGAATTGGTCTGCAGCCATGCGGGCATGCGCTTCTTCCTCTCCTCAAGCGGGTCCCTCGCGGCCCTGCCGACGATCGCCTTCAGGCACGGATCGGCGCCGCGGGGCGCGGGCACGGCCGAGCAGTACCGGGACGATAGTCGTCCGCACGCGCTTGGGAAACCCTGAGTGCTTTTCGCAGGCGGGAAGCTGGGGAAGGCGACCGGCTCTCAGCGCCTCTTGGCCGCCAGCCCGGCGACGTCGGCGATGATGCCGTCGAGGGCGAAGTCCTTCGGGGTATAGACGCGCGCCACGCCCATGTTCTTCAGCGCGTTCTCGTCATCGGGCGGGATGATGCCGCCGACCACCACGGGGACGTCCATGCCGGCGACGCGCAGCCGCGCCGTGACGTCGCGCACCAGCGGCAGATGCGAGCCGGACAGGATCGAGAGCCCGATGATGTCGGCCTCCGTCTCCTGCGCCTGGGTGACGATCTCCTCGGGCGTCTGGCGGATGCCGCCATAACTCACCGCCATGCCGGCGTCGCGGGCGCGCACCGCGATCTGCTCGGCGCCGTTCGAGTGGCCGTCGAGGCCGGGCTTGCCGACGAGGAAGCGCGGGGGGCGGCCGAGCGTCTCGGTTGCCAGGGCGACGGCCGCCTTGACGGTGGCGAGCCCGGCGTCGTCGCCGAGCTTGGTCGTGTCGACGCCGGTCGGGGCGCGGTATTCGCCGAAGATCTCGCGCAGGGTCTGGGCCCATTCACCGGTGGTGACGCCTGCCTTGGCGCAGGCGATCGAGGCCGGCATGACGTTGCGGTCCTCCTTGGCGGCGCTGGCGAGTTCGGCCAGTGCTGCTTCGGCGGCCTTCGCATCGCGCGCGGCGCGCCAGGCCTTCAGCCGGCCGACGGCCTCGATCTCGACGGAGTCCGGGACCGTGACGACATTGCCTTCGCCAGCCGAGAGCGGCGAGGGCTCGCTGGTGGTGAACTTGTTGACGCCGACGACGATCTGCTCGCCGCGCTCGATCGCCTCGATGCGGCGCGCTCCGTTCTCGACCAGCGCCATCTTCATGTAGCCGCTCTCGACGGCGGCGAGCGCGCCGCCCATCGCGTCGATCTTCGCCAATTCCGCCAGCGCGGCCGCCTTCAATTCCTCGACCTTGGCGTCGACCTCTTTCGAACCGTCGAAGATGTCGCCGAACTCGAGCAGATCGGTCTCATAGGCCAGCACCTGCTGCATGCGCAGCGACCATTGCTGGTCGAAGGGGCGAGGCAGGCCGAGGGCCTCGTTCCAGGCCGGCAATTGCACGGCGCGGGCGCGAGCCTTCTTCGACAGCGTCACCGCGAGCATCTCGATCAGGATGCGGTAGACATTGTTCTCGGCCTGCGGCTCGGTCAGCCCGAGCGAATTGACCTGCACGCCGTAGCGGAAGCGGCGGTGCTGCTCTTCCAGAACATTGAAGCGCTTCAGCGTGATCTCGTCCCAGAGATCGACGAAAGCCCGCATCTTGCAGAGCTCGGTGACGAAGCGCATGCCGGCATTGACGAAGAAGGAGATGCGGCCGACGACGCTGCCGAACTCCTCGGGAGCGACCTCGGGCCGGGCCCTGATCGAATCGAGCAGGGCGATTGCGGTCGCGAGCGCGAAGGAGAGTTCCTGCACCGGCGAGGCGCCGGCTTCCTGCAGATGGTAGGAGCAGACGTTGGTCGGGTTCCATTTCGGCAATTCGCGCGCCGTGAATACGACGATGTCGGTGGTCAGCCGCATCGAGGGCCGCGGCGGGAAGACGTAAGTTCCGCGCGACAGGTATTCCTTGACGAGATCGTTCTGGGTCGTGCCCTGCAAGGCGGCGCGGTCGGCGCCCTGCTCGTCGGCGGTGGCGATGTAGAGCGAGAGCAGCCAGGCCGCCGTCGCATTGATCGTCATCGAGGTGTTCATCTGCGCCAGCGGGATCTGGTCGAAGAGCGCCCGCATGTCGCCGAGATGGGTGATGGGAACGCCGACCTTGCCGACCTCGCCGCGCGAGAGCACGTGGTCTGGGTCGTAGCCGGTCTGGGTCGGCAGGTCGAAGGCGACCGAGAGGCCGGTCTGGCCCTTGGCGAGATTGCCCCGATAGAGCTTGTTCGATTCGGTGGCGTCGGAATGGCCGGCATAGGTCCGGAAGATCCAGGGCTTGTCACGCGGCAAAGCCTTGTCGCGCTGGTTCTGGTTCCGAAGCGGATCGATCGCGTTCATGGTCGCTCCCTGCCGTGCCGTCTTTGAGCTCGTGCAATCGCGATTGTTGCACTGCAGCGAAGATAACGCCAGAGGGGCGACCCGTCGTCTACGACATTGGGCGAAGGCCCAGCCGAGCTGGCATAGGCTGTAGACTGGAGCACGTCAGGGTTGCGGCCAGGGCATGTGCGATCGGCCATCCTGTCGATTGACGGTCTTCCGCTATCCTCGGCAGATTGGCGCCCAGCCGCAGGGAGGTCCCTGCGCAAAGATCAAGCGACGCACCTGACCGACAGCCTCTGCCGACTAGGCAGGATGGCTGATGGCAATGACGTCGCATCAATGGAGGAAATCGATGTCGAAAACGATACTGCTCGCCGCTGCGCTCGTTGCGGGCCTGGCGCCGGCTGCCCTGGCGCAAGCGCCGGCCGGGGACCGCTGGACGATCATTCATGCCGGCTCGGTGCTCGCCGTTCCCGGCACACCAGCCCGGGCCAAGACCAGCCTCATCATCAAGAACAGCCTGATCCAGGAGATGAAGGACGGCTTCGTCACGGCCGACAGCATCGGCGCCCCGGCGCAGGCAGTGACTGTGGTCGATCTCAGCGACCGCTATGTGCTGCCGGGCCTGATCGACTCTCATGTCCACATCACCTCGGAGCGGGCGCGCGACACCGAACTCCAGCGCGTCAAGAAGACCGGCGAGAACGTCGCGCTCGACGGCGTCGTCTATGCCAGGCGTACGCTCGATGCCGGCTTCACCACGGTGCGCGATCTCGGCTCGCGCGGGGCGCCGGCGCTCGCTTTGCGCGATGCGATCCGCAAGGGGCAGGTGCCCGGGCCACGGATCGTCACGGCCGGCCAGTCGATCTCGGCGACCGGCGGTCATTCCGACACCAACGGCTTTGCACCCGATGTCTTCCCCGAGCTCGGCGACAACATCTGCAATGGCCGCGAGCAGTGCCGCCATGCGGCGCGCAACCAGATCAAGCGCGGCGCTGATGTGATCAAGATCACCGCGACCGGCGGGGTGCTGAGCAATACGGCGGCCGGCACCGGCAAGCAGATGTTCGATGACGAGATCGAGGGCATCGTCGAAGCCGCCCATGCCATGGGGCGCAAGGTAGCGGTGCACGCCCACGGCGCCGACGGCGTCAATGCGGCGCTGCGGGCCGGCGTCGACTCGATCGAGCACGGCACCTATCTCAACGACGAGTCGATCGCCCTGTTCAAGAAGAGCGGCGCCTATCTCGTCCCGACCGTGCTCGCTGGCGCGACTGTGGTGAAGATGGCGGATGAGGAGGGCTTCCTGCCGCCTGCGGTGCGCGACAAGGCGCGGCAGGTCGGGCCGCTGATGCTCGACATGCTCGGCCGCGCCTATCGCGGCGGCGTCAAGATCGCCTTCGGCACCGATACCGGCGTCAGCGAGCACGGCAACAATGCCGAGGAGTTCGCACTGATGGTCAAGGCCGGCATTCCGGCCGATATCGCGATCCGGATGGGGACGGTCGATGCCGCCGACCTGCTCGACCTCTCCAAGCAGATCGGCACGCTCGAACCCGGCAAGGCCGCCGATGTGATCGCGGTCGCCTCCGATCCGACCAAGGACATCACCGAATTGCAGCGCGTGCTGTTCGTGATGAGCAATGGCCGCATCCACAAGGCAGCACCGGCCAAGGTCGCGGCGAAGTAAGCGCGAGCAGCGCTAGTCCCGGTCCGCCTCGCGTGCGGACCGGGCGGGCTGTGCCTTCCGGCCTTGGGCTGGGCCGGGGACATTCAGCAGCCGGTTCGCGGTCTGCGTGTCGAGGATGACCATGGTCGAGGTCTCGGCAACGCAGGGGATCGCCTGCAGGGCCTCGCTGATGAAGGTGCGCAGCGCCTCGATGTCCTTGACCCAGACGCGCAGGAGATAGTCGACATTGCCGGTGACCAGCAGGCATTCGGTGATCTCGGGCTGGTCGCGGATCGCGCTCATGAACTGCTCCGCAGCGTCCGGGCTCTGCTTGGCGAGCTTGACGCTGACCATGACGCAGATGCCGAAGCCGAGCGCGGCAGGGCTGATCTTCGCCGCATAGCCTTCGATGACGCCGGCCTCCTCCAGCCGCTTGATGCGGCGAGCACAGGGCGTCGGCGAAAGGCCGACCGCCTCGGCCAGTTCGAGGGTCGAGATGCGGCCATTCTGCTGCAGTGCGGCCAGAATTTTTCGGTCGATGCGATCCAGCTCGGTCATGAGCGAGTTTCACTCCAGATTTTCTCTTCATAGGCGATAAGTCGCGCCAACTAGGAGATATGTTCAATCATTGCACGGATTCGCTCGCTCCGAGAGTGCTAAACCTTCACAAGCGGCCGCTTCGGCTGAAAAAGGATGGTGCAAGGGTCATGGTGACATCGGATGCGCGGCGGCCGGCTTTCGCCAGCTGGCTCTCGACCGGCAACAGCATCACCCAGCAGTTCATGGCGATCGGCGGGCGGGCCGATGTCGTCAGCCTCGCCGGTGGCCTGCCGGCGGCCGAGCTCTATCCGGTCGAGGCGATCTCCGCCGCGCAGGATCGGGCGCTGACGCGCTGGGGCACGCAGATCCTCGAATACGGGGCGATCGAGGGGCTGCCGGCGCTGCGGGCGGCGATCGCCGAACGCTTCAGCGCCACGACCGGGCGCCGCTTCGGGCCGGAGAACGTGCTTTTGACGACCGGGGCGATGCAGGGGCTCGACCTGGTCGGCAAGGCGCTGGTCGATCCCGGCGAACTGATCCTCTCGCAGTTCCCGACCTATCTCGGCGCGCTCGATGCCTGGCGGCCGCGCATGCCGCGCTATGAGAAGCTCGACTGGAGCCTGCAGGCGCCCGGGCATGATGCGGCGCTGCACCAGGCCAAGTTCGTCTATGCCGTGCCGAACTATTCCAACCCGACCGGGGTGCTGGTGCCGCAGGATCAGCGCGCCGCCCTGCTCGACAAGGTCGAGGCGGCCGGGACCTGGCTGCTCGAGGACGATCCCTATCTGCCGCTGCAATTCGATGGGCAGGCCGGGCCGAGCATCCTCGCCCATCACGCGCAGCGCCATCCGAACGGCGCCTATGCCGGGCCGGTGATCTATCTCGGCACGCTGTCGAAGAGTCTGGTGCCGGGCCTGCGTGTCGGCTGGGTCGTGGCCGAGGCCGCGCTGATTGCGACGCTGGCGCTGGCCAAGCAGTCGACCGACATCGCCTCCAGCCTGCTGACGCAGGCGGTCGCGCTCGAGATGATCGAGAGCGATTTCGAGGCGCAGCACATCCCGAAGATCGTCGCGACCTATCGCGAGCGCCGCGATGCCCTATGCGCTGCGGCGGCGGAACATCTCTCCGACTGGTTCGAATGGGAGGTGCCGCTGGGTGGCATGTTCGTCTGGATGCGGGCCAAGGATGGGGCCATCGACACCGACGCGCTCTATACCCACGCCCTGGCCGAGAACGTCGCCTTCGTGCCGTCGAGCGTGTTCGATCCCTCGGGCGTGCTGAAGAGCGCGATGCGGGTCAATTTCACCCGCTCGGCGCCGGACGTCCTGGTCGAGGGCGTGCGGCGGCTGGAGCGGGCGGTGCGGCGCCTGCTCGCCGAGCGGCCCGGTCGGGCGGCGTGAGTCCAATCAAAGAAAAACCGAGGAAACGCCGATGCCGACCCGTCTCGCCACGCCTGCCCATCCGCGCCTGCCGCAAGCCCTGATCGACGCCTGGCAGGCGGTGCCGAGCTCGGTGATCGCCGACCAGCTCGGCGGCATCGGCCATGCCGATCCGGCGATCCGGCCGACCCGCCCTTTCGCTCCGGGCAAGCGGCTGGTCGGCCAGGCGATCACCGCCTGGTGCGAGCCGGCCGATTACGGGCCGGTGCATCATGCGATCAGCATTGCCGAGCGCGGCGACGTCGTGGTGGTCGCGGCTGGCGGGCGCAAGGATGCGGCGATGATCGGCGACCTGCTCGGCGGTGCCGCCCGGCGCAAGGGCATTGCCGGCGTCGTCGTCGACGGCGCGGTGCGCGATGTCGGGCCGGTGTCGCAATGGCCGGACTTCGTCTTCTTCTCGCGCTGGATCATGCCGCGCGGCCCGTCCTCGATGGAGCGCGGCATCGTCAACGGGCCGATCGTCTTCGGTGGCGTCGCCGTCCAGCCGCATGATCTCGTCGTCGGCGACGATGACGGCCTCGTCTTCGTGCCTCATGCGCTGGTCGAGGCCAAGCTCGCACCCTGCCTGGCACGAGTGAAGGCGGAGGCCGAATGGGAGGCGCTGCTCGCCGGCGGCGCCTCGACGGTCGAGACCTTCAAGGTGCCGCCGATCGAGAAGGCCTGAGCGGCCCTTAGAAGCTCTCGACCCAGGGCCGAAGCTCGACCTCGAGCGACCAGGCGCTGCGCGGCTGCCTGAGCACGTCGAGATAGCTCTGGGCGATGGCGTCCGGGTCGAGCGTGTTGTCATCAGTATCCGGATGACGGGTGCTGCGAACAGCGCCGTCGATGACGAAATGCGCGACATGGATGCCCTTCGGCCCAAGCTCCCGCGCCGCGCTTTGCGCCAGGCCGCGCAGGGCGAACTTGCCCATGGCGAAGGGCGCCGACAGTGCGAAGCCCTTGATGCCGGCGGTGGCGCCGGTGAGCAGGATCGCGCCGCGCCCATGCGGCAGCATCCGTCGCGCCGCCTGCTGCGTCACAAGGAAGGCGCCATAGGCGGTGACCGCAAGTGCCTGCGCGACCCCTGCGGGATCGAGCTCCGCGATCGGCCCGCGCAGACGGCCACTGGCATTGTAGATGACGATGTCGGGCTCGCCGATCCGGGCCTCCGCCGCCTCGAACAGGCCGGCGAGGGCCGCCGGATCGGAGGCGTCGACCGTGAAGGTCGCTGCGCCGGTCTCGGCAGCGAGCGCGGCGAGCTTTTCGGTGTTGCGGGCGGCGAGGCCGACCTTGACGCCTTGGGCGGCGAGCGCACGGGCGACCGAGGCGCTGATGCCCGAGCCGGCTCCGACGATCAGGGCGCTGCGATAGGGGAGGGAGGTCATCGTCAGGTCTCCGTTCAGGCGGCGGCGGGCACGGGCTTGGCTTGGCCGCCACGCATCAAGATGCAGAAGCCGGCGGCGAAGAGGCAGAGCGCGCCGGCAATGAAGAAGGCCGGCAGGTAGCTGTCATAGACGGTGCGGCTGAAGCCGGCGCCATAGGCGGCGACCGCGGCGCCAAGCTGGTGACCGGTGAAGACCCAGCCGAAGACGAGGGTCGCCTTCTCGCCGAAACGGTCGGCGGCGAGCTTGATCGTCGGCGGTACGGTCGCGACCCAGTCGAGCCCGTAGAAGATCGCGAAGATCGAGAGGCCGTAGAAGGAGAAGTCGGTGAAGGGCAGGAAGAGCAGCGAGAGCCCGCGCAGGCCGTAATACCAGAACAGCAGCCAGCGGCTGTCATAGCGGTCCGAGAGCCAGCCGGAGCCGACCGTGCCGAGGAAGTCGAAGATGCCGATCACCGCGAGCACGCTCGCCGCCGTCACCGCCGCCATGCCGTAATCGCCGCAGAGCGCGACGAAATGGGTCTGGACCAGCCCGTTGGTGCTGGCGCCGCAGACGAAGAAGGTGCCGAACAGGATCCAGAAGGTGCTGGTCTTCGCGGCTTCGCGCAGCGCGACGAGCGGGGAGGCGAGCATCGCCCCGAGGCTGGCGGCTTGCGCCGGGGCCGGCACGATCTGCGTGCCGCCATAGGGGGCCAGGCCGAGATCGGCCGGGCGGTCGCGCATCAGGGCGAGCACGCCGATCGCGGCAAGCGCGATCATGCCGAGCACAAAGGTCATGGCGGCGCGCCAGCCGACTTGCTCGGTCAAGGCTGCGAGCAAAGGCAGGAAGACGAGCTGACCAGTCGCGGTGCTGGCGGTCAGCAGGCCGACGACGAGGCCGCGCCGCTGCACGAACCAGCGCGTCGCGACGGTGGCGCCGAGCACCATGGCAGTGAGGCCGGTGCCGAAGCCGAGTACGAAGCCCCAGAGCAGGACCAGCTGCCAGAGCTGCGTCATGAAGAAGGAGCCGATGATGCTTGCCGCGATCAGGTTGAGCGCGACCATGGCGACAGGCCGGACGCCGAAGCGGTTCATGAAGGCGGCGGCGAAGGGCGCCATCAGCCCGAACAGCAGCAGCCGGATCGCCAGCGCCGAGGAGATTTCGGAGGTCGCCCAGCCGAACTCCTTCTGCAGCGGCAGGATCAAGACGCCAGGCGCTCCGACGGCGCCGGCGGTGACCAGCATGGTCAGGAAGGTCACCGCCGCAACCACCCAGCCATAATGGATGCCGCGCCGGGCGAAGGCGTCGGCAAGGCCGACTGGTTGGGCTTGTTCTGCGAGATCTGTCGGCATCAGTTGCTCCCTTTTGCGGGTATATGCCCGCATATCCATGAGGAAATCAGAGTGAATCGAGCGCGACGTGAAGCTGTCGCATGAATTCGACGCCGAGACGGTCGTCGAGGGATTTCTGGGCGCCGTCCCAGAGGGGGGCGCCGTCTTCCAGAACCTTGTGTCCGGCCTCGGTCAGCATGACCGTGGCTTCGCGCTGGTCCTCGCCGCGGCCGAGCACGACGAGGCCCATCTTCTCGAGCACGCGGACATTGCGGCCGATGGTCGAGCGGTCGAGCTCGACACGCCGGCCGAGCGCGGTCAGCGTCACCGGCTGGGTCCGGGCGATCGAGCGCATCAGGCTGAACTGCGCGATGTTGACCCCGACCGGAGCGATCGACTCGTCATAGAAGGCGATCATCCGGCGGGAGGCCGAGCGCAAGGTCGTGCAGATGCAGGGAACCGACATAGGTTGCGGGTATATGCCCGGGATGAGGCGAACGCAAGCGGTGAATGTCAGTTGCCGGATCTACAGAGCACAACGATCGTCATGCTCGCCCTTGTGGCGAGCATCCACGTCTTGAACACGAACTGATCAACGAAGCGAAGACGTGGATGGTCGGGACAAGCCCGACCATGACGGGTGCGGGTAAGCGCTGGTGCTAGTTCCGTCCCTCGGGCAGCCGCGGCAGCGGCAGGAACTCGACGCCTTCCTCATGCAGCATCTGCGCGTCCTCGGCGCTGGCCTCGCCATAGATGGCGCGGCTCTCGCTCTCGCCATGATGGATCTTCAGCGCCTCCTCGGCGAAATTCTTGCCGACGGGCTCGGCGTTGGCGGCGACATGCTCGTGCAGTGCCGTCAGCATCGCGCGAAACGCGATCTCCTTCTCACCCATCAGCGCTGCCGGCTGAACGGCCGGGGCAGGGGAGGGAGCGGGGGCAGATGACGGCACGGCAGCCTCCGGTAAAGGCGCAGACTCCGCCGGTCGCCGGCCACGGTCGGTGCGGGCCACGGCGGGAGACATCACGGCACGCTCGACCCTGGCGCTGTCGCAGACCGGGCAGGTGACGAAACCGCGCTTCGCCTGCTCCTCGAAGCTGTTGGAGCTGGCAAACCAGCTCTCGAACTCGTGGGCGTTGTCGCAGATCAGGGTGTAACGGATCATCTCAACTCAAAGCCGGGTAACGGCTGCAGATGGGGGCGCGGCCGTTCCGCGGCAAGTTTTGCTGCCATGCTCACTCGGCCGCGTCGAGCCGCGGCTGCTCGCCCTTGCGGGTTTCGACCGCGAAGGAGCGGGTGTGGCGCAAGGTCGGGATGCGCTGGCGGGCGTCCGCGACCAACGCGAGATCGATCTCGGCCATGATCAGCCCGGGCTCGTTGCCGGCCTCGGCCAGGACGCGGCCCCAGGGATCGACGATGATCGAGTGGCCATAGCTCTCGCGGCCGTCCTCGTGCAGGCCGCCCTGCGCCGCCGACATCATGAAGGCGCCGTTCTCGATGGCGCGAGCCCGCTGCAGCACCTGCCAATGCGCCTCGCCGGTCTGGCGGGTGAAGCAGGCCGGCGCGGTCAGCATGAAGGCGCCAGCCTCGGCCTCTGCCCGGTAGAGATAGGGGAAGCGGACATCGTAGCAGATCGACACCCCGATCAGACCCCAGGGCGTCTCGACCAAAGTCGCCCTGTCGCCGCCGGAGAAGGTGCTGGATTCGCGCCAGGTCTCGCCATTGGGCAGGTCGACGTCGAAGAGATGGATCTTGTCGTAGCGGGCGACGATCTCGCCGGCGGGATCGATCATGTAAGCGCGGTTGGCGATCTTCTCGCCGGCTTTGACCGAGAGCGAGCCGATCTGCAGCCAGATCCCGGTCTCGCGAGCTGCCTCGCGCAGCCCAGCGAGCACCTCGTGCTGCTCTTCGCCCTGGCTGATTTCGCGCAGGCGCTTGGTGTCGCGCTCGCAGAGATTGGTGACCTCCGGCGTCTGGACGAATTGCGCGCCGGCCGCCGCGGCCTCGCGGATCAGGCGGACCGCATCGTCGCGGTTGCGCTTGGGATCGCGCGTCGAACGCATCTGGACGCAGGCGGCGATAAAGCGTGGCGCGGTCATCGGGCTCTCCTCAGGCGGCCTTCAGCAGCGGGTCGAGCTCGCCGCGGGCATCGAGCGCGTGCAGATCGTCGGAGCCACCGACATGGCGCCCGCCGATGAAGATCTGCGGCACGCTGGTGCGTCCGCCGGCCTTCGCCGTCATCTCCTGGCGCAGCTCCGGCTTGCCGTCGACGCCGACTTCCTCGAAGGCGATGCCCTTCTTCGTCAACAGCGCCTTGGCGGCATGACAATAGGGGCACCAGCCCGTGGTGTAGATCGTGACCTGCGGCATCAGCCTATCCTGAAAGACGAGTTCGCTTCGTAATATAGGGAGGCGTCACGCTTCCGTCACGACCCGGGCGAAGGTCAGCACGTCGACCGCGCTCGCTCCGCCGCGCAGCAAGGCGCGCGAGGCGGCATTGGCGGTCGAGCCGGTGGTCAGCACGTCGTCGACAAGCAGGACGCGCCGGCCCTCGACGAGCGGGCGCATCGCCGGCAGAACCTTGAAGGCGCCTTGGAGATTGTTGGCACGCTGCGCCCGCGTCAGCCCGACCTGCTGCTTCGTCCGCTTGACGCGGGTGAGCGCCTGCGGCGTGCAGGGCCGCCCGGATTGCCGGGCGACCGTCACCGCCAGCGCCGCCGCCTGGTTGAAGCGCCTGGTCCAGAGGCGGAAGCGGTGCAGCGGCACCGGCACGATGAGATCGGCGTCAGCGATCACCTCGCGGCCTGCTTGCGCCATCATCCGCCCGAGAATCAGGGAAAGCTCGGTCCGGTCGCCATATTTCAGCCGGTGCACCAGCTCGCGCGCCGTGCCGTCGAAGCGGCAGGCGGCGCGCGCCCGGGCGAAGACCGGTGGATCGGCGATCGCGGCTGGCGAGATCAGCCCCGCGCCGAGATCGACCTCGAAAGGCGTGCCGAGCCGCTCGCAATAGGGCCGCTCGATCAGGCTGAGCCCGGCCCAGCACTGGGCGCACAGGCCCTGCGCCTCGCTCGTGGCGGCCCGGCAGCTGACGCATGAAGGCGGGTAGACGAGGCTGACGACGCCCGTCGTGCCAGTGCGCAACCAGCTGCGCCCTCGATGCAACCACTTCCGGGAGAGCGTTTTTTCTACGTCCTCGGGGTTTTTGGAAAGGCTCATGCACGATCGGGCCTGTGAGGAGAGCGTCTTCGCTTTTTCGCGAGCAGGGTAGGGCGGCCCCTGCCAATTCCTGCCATGTCGCCTATGTTTCTTGCGACGGCTCCCGCCCGCATCACGGTGACTGGCGCCATGGATGCCTCCCGCGGCCCTGCGGCCGCTTCGCGACAAGGATCGCCACGATGAGCCATGCCGGTGCCTCCGCCACCTCACCCAAGCTGTTCACGCCGTTCCGCCTCGGCGATCTCGAACTCAAGAATCGCGTCGCCATGGCGCCTTTGACCCGCAACCGCGCCAACAAGCACGATGATGCGCCGAATGCGCTCAATGTCGAGTACTACCGCCAGCGCGCCGGCGCCGGCCTGATCATCACCGAGGCGACGCAGATTTCGCAGCAGGGCCAGGGCTATATCTGGACGCCCGGCATCTATCGCGACGCGCAGGTCGCCGGCTGGAAGGCGGTGACCGACGCCGTGCATGAAGCGGGCGGGCGGATATTCGCGCAGCTCTGGCATGTCGGGCGCGTCAGCCATGTATCGCTGCAGCCCGGCAACCAGGCGCCGGTCGCGCCCTCGGCCGTGCTGGCCAAGACCAAGACCTATATCGAGAGCGGCTTCGCTGAGGTCTCGGAGCCGCGCGCGCTCGGCCTCGACGAGATTCCCGGCATCATCGCCGATTTCGTCAGGGCGGCGGAGAACGCCAAGGCTGCGGGCTTTGACGGCATCGAACTGCACGGCGCCCATGGCTACCTGCTCGACCAGTTCCTGCGCGACGGCTCCAACCAGCGGCAGGACGTCTATGGCGGCTCGATCGAGAACCGCGTCCGCCTGACGCTGGAGGTGATCGATGCGGTGACCAAGGTCTTTCCGAAAGAGCGCGTCGGCATCCGCATCTCGCCGGTGAGCCCGGCCAATGACTCCCGCGATACCGATCCGCAGGCGCTGTTCGGCCACTTGGTCGGAGCGCTCGACAAGCGCGGCATCGCCTTCATCCATGTCGTCGAGGGCGCGACACGCGATGCGCGCGACTATCTGCCCTTCGACTATCAGGGCCTGCGCAAGGCCTTCCGCGGCGCCTATATCGCCAATAACGGCTTCAACCGCGAGCTCGCGATCGAGACGGCGGAGAAGGGCGAGGCCGACCTCATCGCCTTCGGCCGGCTCTTCATCGCCAATCCCGACCTGCCGGAGCGGCTCAGGCTGGACGCGCCGCTCAACACGCCGGACACCGCGACCTTCTATGGCGGCGACGCCACCGGCTACACCGACTATCCGGCGTTGCCACCAGCCGAGCGCTCGCACGCCGCGGGCTGAGGCTGTGAACACGAACCTGCGGGCACCGCTTTTCTGCCCGCAGGTTTTTCAGCGTCGGCTGTACGGAAGGGCTTGCAGCGGGCGCGACGCCCGATTATACGAACGGCCTTGCCGCGCTGCTCCCATCGTCTAGCGGTCAGGACGTCGCCCTCTCACGGCGAAAACTGGGGTTCGATTCCCCATGGGAGCGCCATCCGGCTTTTGTGATCTCTGTAAATCATTGATTTTTATCCCTGATTTTCGGCGATTTCGCCGGTTTGGGGAGATTTGTCCGTTTGGGTTTGGGCTGCTTGTTCTCTGTCTGCCCTTCGAGCCGGCTGATGGCGGCGGCGGCGAGACGCTTCTGATCAGCCTCTTTGGTGTAACGCTCGGCCTCCGCCAGCGACCGGTGGCCAAGGATCGACATGATCTCGTGAGCGCTGCACCCGGCCTCCGCCAGGCGCCGGCCGGCGGCTTTGCGCAAACCGTGAGGCTGGCAGGATAGCGGCAGGCCTGCGTCGCGGATGGCGTCCCGCATCCATTGGCTGAAGCCGTCGACAGTGAACATCTCGCCATAGGCTGTCGTGAGCAGCATCAGATTGCCGCGGTCCTCGCGCGCATTGTCGAGCACGAGTTGCAGCCTGGAGTGAACGGGGACCAACAACTCCGCCCCGGTCTTCTGCTGTTTGATCGCGATGCCGCGGTCGGTCACGTCGCGCCATGTCATCCTGTGGATGTCCGAGCGGCGCTGGCCGGTGTAGAGGAAGAGCGCGAAAGCGAGCCGCTGCTTCGTCCCGATCGTCCATCTATCCTCGAACTGAACGATCTCGGCCTCGGTCCATGAACGGATCTGGCCGATCGTCGCTCGCTTGAGTCCGATCGACGGATCGCGGTCGATCCAACGAAGGTGAATGGCGTGGCGAATCAGGATGCGCAGCATCTTGAGCATGACGTGCGCCGCGCCAGGCCGGTCGGCATAGGGCAGCAGGATCATCTTCTCGATCCGGATGGGGTCGAGCCCGCTGACGCTGCGGTGGCCGTGCTTTTCCTCGAACACCTTGAGGCGGCCCTGGTAGCCGGTGCGAGAGGTCGGGCGCAGCTTCTTGAAGTCGCTGCTGGCGCGGTACGAGTTGATCAGCGCTGCGATCGACCGCGGTACGACGCCTTTCGCAGCCTCGCGCTTCTCGGCGGTTGAGCCGCTCAGTGCCGCTGCATAGGCCTCCTCGAACTCGAGCGAACCGGGCGCTCCAGGCAGCGTGATCCGCGGCCCCTTACCGCGACGAAAATAGTACCGCATCTTCCCGAAACGGTCGGGGAAGCTGTCGATATAGCGAGGCTGCTCCTTACGCGGCATCGATGTCGGCCCAGCTCTCATCGTCGGCGTTGTCGCCACCCGGAAGGGCGTCAATCGCCCGGTCGAGCGCGATGCGGTCCCAGGCCACCCGCCGGTCGATCCGCTTCGGCTGAGGCATCAAGCCTTTCTTGACCAGCTCCCCGAACTTGCTCGGCGACACGCTGACGTACTCCGCTGCGGCCGGGAGCGGCAGCAGGCGGGGCGGGCAGCTAGTCGGAAGGGCGGATTCGCGGGCCATGATGCTCGACTTTGAGGAAGTGTCCGCGCCCCGCTCCGTCATGGAGAGAACCGGAGCAGGGCGCGGGGTCGAGGCGGGCGCCATCAATCCGCCCGCCATCCCGGCTATGCCGGGCCGGGATTCCGATAGGCGCCGCGGAAGTCGATCGCGGCGAAGCCGACATCGTGTTCGACCTTGGCCCGTAGGCCCTGGGTCTCGAACGGGGAATGCAGCGTCAGTCGCGGAGCGGTGTAGCCTTCCAGCAGGCTGTAGATGAAGGCCGGAACCTTTGCCGGGTCAGCGAAGAGGTACCAGGAGTTATCGGGGATCTCCGGGCTGACGACCTTCGTCAGCGCGCCGGCGAACGGATTGGCCTTGCTGACTTCGTTGGGCACGATGGCAGCAAGGAGCGTATCTGCGGCCGTCTCCTTATCCGGACCGGTGACGATGAACTTCGGCTCGGATTGCACGAACAGCCCATCGAGCGATTTCTGCTTGCGCATCGCCGCGCGCGCAGCGCCGGCCGTGGCGGTGCTGATGTCTCCGCCAGCGGCGGCCAAGCTGCCGTCGGTCGTGTTGAAGATGGCTCGGCCGGTCGACTGAAGGGTCGGCCCTGCTTTGGCGGCCGAGAGCACGAGTGTCCAGAACAGGCGCTCCTCGAAAGCGATGACGCGCTCGCCGTAGCTGTTGAGCAGGTCGTCGATCGCTCCGTAATCGTCGTTGACCAGCATCTGGCGCGAGAAGGCGATACCCTGCGCGTAGGGAGCCACCATGAGGTACTCGCGGCTTTCGGAGAAAGTCCCGAAGGTGATTTCGCCGCCTTCCACCAGCTTCTCGAGGGCCGGCATATCGCCAGGCCGATAGTGCGGCGCCGGCCTGTAATCCGACAGGTCGCGGCGACGGCAGAGAAGGCGATAGGTCGGTTGAGCCGAGACGTAGCGCTCTGCCATGCGGCCGTTGGTTGCCGTCTCGAACATCGCCGGAAAATCCGACGTCGAATGGAACGCCCGTTTCAGAATGCGCTCTCGCTCGGCGGGAGAGTTCCCGATGCGGCCGCGGTGCCCGGTCGCCTCGGCGGCCATCTCGACCAGCGAAGTGCCGAAGTAGCGTTGGGCCGACGCCGTCCGCGGACGGTTCTCGCCAGCCATGCGTCGCATGAGCTCGGAAGCCATGGCACTGATCTTCGAGTCGCCTTCATCACGCAGGACCATGAAGTCCGGAATTTGCGGGGCCAGCGGCTCTTGGCCCTGACGGGAAGTAAGAGCTTCGAACGCGGCAGCGCGGAAGTTTTCGACCGCCGTGCCGGCCGCGATCGCCTGGTCGATCCTCGCCTGTGTCATGCCGGCGCGCTGGCCAATATTGGTGATGGTGCGGGCGCGGGAGCGCTCGGCGCGCGTCTGCGGGCCGGGATTGTCCTGCGCCGCCGGGACATTGGTGTCGTCGTGCTGGTCGAGAACGATTTCGTCTTCGGGGTCCATGGAGTGGGGTCCTTTCAAGGAGCGCACGACAGCGGCCTTGTCGGCGGGGATCGAAACGAGCGAGACCTCGTAGATCTCCCATTCGACGGCTCGGACGGTGTCGATGCCGGAGGGGGAATGGCGTTCGTCCCATTTGCGAACGCGGTAGCCGATCGAAAATTGGGAAAGCTCGCCACGGGCGACCTGTCCCTCTGCTTTGCGGCCCTCGGGGGTGTCGGCGAAGCGCAAGACAGCGACGAGCTGCTCGGCTTCGATCGACACCTTCACGACGTTTCCGATGGGCCGGTTGGGATCATGATTGAGCAGGAAGGCCATGCGGCCGTTCGCTGTCCGCGTAAGGTCGACGGCGGCCTTGGTCACAATCAGGACTTCGTTCGCGCCCCAGCGCTCGATCGGATTCTCGGTTGCGACGATCGCTTCGACAGTGCGTGCGCCAGCGTCGTAGCTCGACGGGCTCACGATTGCGCGCGGGTCTGGAGCCTTCAGCCGGGTCTGCATTTCGCCATAAGGCGAGCGGGTGAGTACGGCGACGCTCATTCGCCTCCCTCCGCTTCGTCTTCGTCGAGCGCTTCCTCGATTTCGTCGACGGCCTCGATGACATCGCTCATCGCCGCGAAATCGAGGACGTATCGGCCCTGGTCGTCAACCTCCGTCAGCTCGAAATCGAGGTGCTCACGAAGCACGGCGATCGCCGTCTTCGCGCTTTCGGGGTTTGCGAGCGACAGGGAGCTCATGCCTCAGCCCTCCGAATCGAGCTGCTGGCCGAGGTCGAGCTGAATGCCGTGGTCCTTGGCCCGGGCGAGAACCTCCTTGATCACCTCTGTCACATTGACGAGGAACAGTCGCACAGGCGTGCCGTGATCGAGCGAAGCGATTTTTTCGGCGATTTCAGTGAGGGAGCCGGCAACGTTCAGCCCGCCCTTGCGATTTTCGCCGGTCCCCCGATCCTGGTAATCGAGCGGCTCGCCGACATAGCCCGCCCAGATCGGTGCTGCGCTCGCAAGCGCGTCCGCGATACTCCAGGCAGCATGCGCAGCGATTTTCGCCGCGGTGTCGGGCCGCAGACCTTCCGCGTAGCCGATTTGCATCCGGAGACGCTCGGTCAGCGCGATCAGGATGACGTCGCGCGGAGTATAGCGCGTCCAGCGGCTATGGCGGAGTTCGTCGCCGGATCGGAGGAACGAGGGCGAGCGATCCGATCGAGCGAAATTCTTGATCTGCTCCTCCGACATCCCGCTCAGCAGAGACGCCATTGACCGAGTGAACATAGTCGAATCCTCCAGGTTAAGGATGGGGTTGATTGACCCCATTCTTAATCTCAAACAAGAATGGGGTCAAGCTACCCCGTTCTGGAATCACGATGATCGTGTTGGATCTTTTGCTGCGGCGATGATCGCCCGTGCCCGCTCGATCGGGTCGGGGCGCTGCGCAAGCGCTTCGCGGCCGGCAATCAGCTTCTC
Organism: Alloboseaceae bacterium BT-24-1; assembly: GCA_025846845.1. Lineage (GTDB taxonomy): Bacteria > Pseudomonadota > Alphaproteobacteria > Rhizobiales > Beijerinckiaceae > Allobosea. The sequence goes on along the minus strand of JAOYTL010000013.1, from coordinate 167,902 downwards.
CAGGAAAGGTGAAAAACGCGGGCCATGCGCAATGACGCATTCGGCCAAATAGAGAATGGCGGCATCGTAGTCTTTTACAGTCAGAGGTTCTTTCTGGCTTGGCATTGGGCGCTCCATCGAAGATCAGTGGTCGATGGCTTCAATCTGGCCCTCACTCGCGGTTCCTGGGAAGATCTCGGCGACAACATCGAACGGGTCGCGCCAGGTGGACCGGCTTTGCTCCGAAAGCTCGGCGACGCCGTCGCGGACCGGATCGATCCCGGCGGCGTCAATCATCACCGTGACCGCCGAATCCAGCAGCCGCCGCACCGCCCGCTCGTCGTCGGCACGTCGATCCTCGAAAATCGACATCACGGAAAGAAGCTTGATCGCCGCGGCGACTTGAACAGCTGCTCCCGCCAGGGTCTCCGCGGGGAGTGCGGCCAACGCCCGAATCAGCGTGTCTTCACGGTCGCAAAGGTTGTCGATCGCGGCCCTGATGATAGCGATGCCGTCCTGCCCATTTTCCCGTGCTGCCTGCTCATGGGTCTCAGATCGAAGGATGTCAGAGTGAATCCGGGCGAGATGGCGCCCGATCGAGAGGTGAAAATCCTTAGTGTCTTCGGGCAAGCCGGCAGCGGCTGCCGCAGCGCGTACGCAGAGCATGGGGAAATCCTTGACGTTGGTGAAAACCTGTTTACCCTGTAAACATGCTTTAAGGTGTTTACTGTGTCAACAGGTTTGTCAAATCTCACCCCTGCACAATGCCGGATGGCACGAGCTGCCCTTGAGCTTGGCGTTCGCGAGCTGGCGGCGCTGGCGGATGTGTCAGCGATGACCGTGACGCGCTTCGAAAACGGTGCGACGAAAGGTTATCCAGACACGCTCGCAAAAATTCGCGCAGCTCTGGAAGCCGCAGGCGTTGAATTCATCGCTGAGAATGGTGGTGGTGCTGGAGTTAGGATGCGGAAGGCGCAGCAAGCTCCAGACGTGACGGGTCGTTGATTACTAGAAGGCTAAGGTGTTTTCATGGCTGCTTTCAAGGAGTTGGAAATCCTCGTCGCAAGGATACAGCAGCAGCTCGCCCCGGATGCCAAGATAGAACACAATGTAAGACTGCCTGGCCGAAATTCAGAGGTAATGCGCCAGATCGATGTATTGGTTAGCCAGAGAGTCGGGCAATACGAAATTCGAATTGTTATCGACTGCAAAGACTATAAGCACCCGGTAGATGTTAAAGGCGTAGAGGAATTTCTGGGCCTCGTAAACGACGTTGGTGCTCAGCGTGGAGTTTTGGTTTGCCCGGCTGGTTTTACTGCTGCGGCGAAAAAGCTGGCGCAGAAGGTTCAGATGGATCTTTACAGTCCCATCGATACCGACATTCATAAGTGGACGGTGCGTGTCAAAGTTCCTGCGGTCTGCGATCACCGGAGCGCAATGATTGCCTTCGGGATAAGAATGTCGGCGCCGTTCCCTTTTAGGTTTCCGCAAGCCTTCTATTCGGAATGTCTTTGTTATGATGCTGAAGGAAAAGAACTCGGCTTCGCTTTCGACGCGGCTTTTAACCGGTGGAACGAAGGCAAGCTTCCAATCGAGCCGGGAGAGCACAAAGATTTAGCTGCATTCGACCATGTTGAAATTTATACTGATAATGGGCACGGCATGCGCGTTCCTATTGAGATGTATATTCATTTACATGTTACTCAAACTTTATATTTTGGACAATATCCATTAGCAAAATTCTCAGGGTTTAAAGATGAAATTAAGGATGAAATCATTTCAAATGCTTTCGAGATTGGCCTTATCGATTCCAATGAAGTCGAGAATTCCTGGAAAAGAATTGATGCGATTGCTAATGCGCCCACCCCGCCCGTGATCGTGTTGACGGGCTTGGTCGGTCAATACGCTGCGGGCGAATAATTCAATAATTGGCCGTCAAATTCACTGACAAGCTGATAATACCAAGGAAATATAGACGGAAAAGCCCGCTGAAAACGCAGGAATGATCCGATAATTCAGCGTGCGGCGTGTTCAATTCTTTTGCCCCGCGATTTAACTCCAACGAGCAGCGCACAGGCAAGCATGTAGTTCGCGCTCCCCGGCGTTCAGGATGCGTCACTGCATCCCGGCCGATGCGGCATTGAGGATATCATCCGCCATTCCGCGCATGGCACGCAACATGTTGAGAAAGTCTGCCTCCTCATCGCCAGTCGGGGTGATCGTCGACGCGGCGAGCCCGCGCTCCTCGCACCAGCCGCCAAAGCCCGAGAGGAAATCTTGCATGGCGGCGAAGGAAGATTCGTACGCGATGCGCTGAAGCTCCTCCATCTCCGCGCCCAACTCGCGCATCTCCCGCTCCAACTGCTCCGCATCGAGCCGGGCGGCCGGGATGATGTAGTCGTCGTCATGTGCCGTCGTCGACATAATCGTATCTCCTTCAGGGGTGGTCCTGGGCGGCGTTTCAGCGCGGCCCCATGCTGCTGCCTGTGGGGGCGGCGGCCTCCGGCATGGATCGCCCGGTCGAACCCGGTCCGCTGCCGTCGATGCCGATATGCCCGACTTGGGACAGTACTTTCTTGACGACGCTCGCGACGAAGTCCGCCGACGGCGCGACAGTCACTTCGACGCCGAGCTGCGCCTGACCCTCGAGCTTTGCGGTGATCTGATCAGGCTTCACCACGGCCTCGAGGCTGCCCGGGCCAACTGATGAGAGGGCCGTCGCTCTCGGCATCGTCATGACGCGGCCTTCTGCCGGGGCACCGAGCGGGATGATTCCGGCCTCGTCAAGTGTCGGCGCGAATCGGCGGCGGACGGCATCAGTCTCGCCCTGCAACGCCTCATGATAGAAGCGGCGGCGCTTCTGGCTGAAATTATGCGCCTCTCCCGGCGCCACCTCGTCGCGGTCGCCCTTGACCGGCTGATAGCCGCCCGAAACCAGGTCGTAGAAGCCATGGGTAAGCAGGGGCAGCGCCAAGCCGCCGGCAACGGCACCGGCGGCTGTCCCTGCGGCCATGCCGCCAAAACGCAGCAGCGCCCCGCCCCCTTGCGTCAGATGGCCCGCGAGTGCGCCACCTGCGATTGCCCCGCCTGCCACGCCGACACCGGTCGCGGTGCGATGGTCGCGAGCGGTATCGGCGAGGCTATTGAGGCTGTTGGCGGCGCCATCGGCCGCCGTTTTCAGCGGCTCCATGACAGGATCGCTTAGGGCAGCGCCAACATTCTGCAGGCTGCCCTTAACGCGCGCTACAGCAAGGTAAGGATCGTCTTTCAGCGCCTGATCGACGCCAGGCAGGCCCTTTGCCTTCTCGACGGTAGCGCGGTCCTTCTGAAGGCGCTGCATCTGTTCCATCATCAAGTTGATGATGTATTCGGCGTTGCGATCGCTGAACATTGTCGAGAGCACCGCCGCGCGATCCGCCGGTTTCACGCCCTTCTCATCCATGGCAGGCAGCAACACTGAACGCACCCATTCCAGCGGGTCCCGCTCAGCTATCTTGGAGCCCTTGACGGCCTCTGGCCGCACGCCCTTCACGTCATCATCGGCCGTCGCGATGACTCCGGAGGGGTCGACGAGCCCGTACTCTTCCATTGCCTCGGCTGCGCGCTTCTTCATCTTGCCGCCGACGAGCGCCTGACGGAGGGTCATTAGCGCCGTGCCTAGCCGGTCGCCGCCGAGTTCCGGAAGCATCGTTGGCAGAACCGATGAGAGAAATTCGAAGCTCGCGGCCGAGCCCGCCGACTTACCGCTCTTCGCGAAGTTCAAGATTTCCTCGCCGCGCAATGCCGAGCCGTGAACCTGGGTCATCTTTGTCATGAAGTCGGCGTACTCCTTGAGCTTCGCCGGCTCGCTGGAATAGCCGAGAATCTCGCCGGCCTTGATCATCATACCGAGTTGCCGTCCGTGATCGGCTTCGGAGGACTGCGGCGCCTTCTGCCGCATCGCCGTCAGCACCGCGAAGAAATCGGGGACGCTCGTCAGCGTCTGTTGCAGATCACCACCGAAGGTCGGGCGCGCCTCGCGGATGATGTTCATGGCCGTGGCCGGCGCGAGGCCATACTGCGCCGCAAAGCGATTGGCGCGGTGTTCCAGCGTCTCGACCTCCTTGTCGGTCCAGCCTGCCTGGCGAGCTTGCGACCGCTCGGTATCGACGTTCATGCCGGAGACGACCGTGTCGCGGGCGGTCCCAAGGATGCCGATCGAGGCTGCGGCCTCCGGAAGGCCGGAGCCTGGTTGCGCGACGCCGGGGCGCGGAGTGACAGGCGCGCGCTCGGCGGTCGCAGCCGCGGCGAACGATGAGCGCAGATGAGGGGCGGCGCGGCCTTGCTGCTGTATGGCCTTTGTAGTGCCAAGGATGCGTTCCCGGATCTCGGCCTGCTGGCGGCCGAGGCCGGTCAAGGGAAGACCGAGATCCACCATAGCGCGCTTGGCGGCCACGGCCGCGTTGCGGCTCTCGTCGAAGGCGGCCGATGCTGCCCGCACTTGTCGCTGCGCCTGCTCGTAATTTCGCGCGAGCTGCCGGCTGGGCTCGGCTGAGGCTGCCATCTCGCGCGCCAGCGAGCGGACATGGGTCTCGGCTTCCCGGAACGCCGTGCGGCTTTCAGCCAGGCGCCCCATCGACCTGGTGAGATTGTCGATCGTGCGTCCCTTGCGGCCGAGATCTTCGATCCGGGCCGTCATTGCCTGCGTCACTCCGGCAATCGTGCGACCCACTTCTGCGACGCGCCTCGCCGCAGATCGCGCGACGACTTCACCCGCCTTGCTGAGTGTTTCGAACTTTGACGCGACCGAGGCGAAGGCCTGACCTGTTCCGTCCTTTGCGGTGATGAGGGCTTGAGCTTCGATGACTTTAACCATGGCGCGGGCTCCGGACGTTCGGGAAAAGGGTCGCGAGCCGCGGTGCGGCAGGCGCGCGGGTGGCTCTGGAGTGGGCGATAGAAGGCGGGGATGGGTCCTTCCCAGGCCCCTGCTCCCCTGCGGCTCTAAGAGAGCCCGAGTTCGTGCTAGTGGCCGGACCGAAAACCGGTACACGCATCAGACGCGTGCACGCACCGATGCACGCTAGGTCAGGTGGTCGGGCTGGACCGAGAGGTTGAGGGCCAGGGAGCGCAGTAGCTCCGGGTCGATTGGCCGAATGCCGCTCTCGATCTCCGCCAGATGTTCCGCCGGTAGGCTGAGAGCTGAGGCAAGCGCTGAGATCGACAGGCTCCGCTTCTTTCGCCAGAACGCGATTAAGGTCGGCTCGGCCAGCGCTGATCTGACCTCGTCCGCCGACAAGGTTTCCATCTCGCCGGACGCGATCGCAGCCATTGCGCGAGCATGTTGGGCGGCCTCGTTCATAGTTGGCACCTTGGCCGGAAAGATCGTTGCGGGCAACGTTGCGTTGCATCGAAATCGTTGCACCCGATTTCGACCGGGCCACTAGCAAAAACCCGCGCTCTCTTAGAGCCGCAGGGGGGAGGGGGCCGGGGAAGGACCCGCGCGGCCGGCCCCGGCGAGTCTGTTGCCCCACCTCGGCTGCCTCACTCTTCGACCGCTCCTGCCCCACCCTTACGGCCCCCCTAAAGGGGGGCCTATAGGGAGGTGGGGCAAGCTCGGTTTGCCCCGCCGCCACACCATGCCGCGCCACACCTTGAAAGGTGTGGCAAATCGACTTCGTCATGGGCCTTCTCCCGGTACGACAAACTCCCTCGTCATGCGTTTTCCGTCCTGGCGTCTGATGATCTTCAGCCAGCCTTCGCCCACCCATTTCTTGACGAGCAGCTTCATCGCGCTGCGGACGGAAGCCTCCTCAATGTCCAAACCCAGGGCCTCTGCCATGGCCTGCCCGACCCAGTTTTTCGCCTGCTGGTCGTGGCGCCATTCGCCCTGGGAGATACGTCTGAGGGCCGCGCGAACGTCCTCGACCGTTACGTCCTCATTGGGATCGGGCCACTTCCATCCGGTGACGACGCCAACATCGTCACCGGGGATATCCGTTGTGGCATTCCCGAGGTGGATGGAGATGAGCTTCAACCAGCGCGCGCCTTCCGCCGGCGGCGCGAGGTTCGCCTTCACATCGTCTATGCGGACGTGGGCGCGAGCCTGATCAACCTTCGCCTTCTCTGCGTCGTCCTTCGACATCTGGTTGAGGGTCCGCGCTGACCGCACCGCAGCCAGCAAGGCGCTTGCTCCGCGAGCGTCGTCCGCCGTTACTTCGCCGTTGCCGCCGACGGCGAGCTTGCGGGCGTGATGGACGAACTCGACGGCGCAGCCCGTCTCGTCCGCGATCTGCGCCCATCGTTTGCAAACCGCAGCTATTTGACCGTTGTCGTTCTCGGAAACCTCATGGCTCGACACGAACGGGTCGATGATGACCACATCAATGCCGTTTTCACGGATAGTCTCGACCAGGTCCCGCTGGACGTCATCGCGCAGAATGATTCCGCGAGGGCTTGCGCGAGCGATACTGATCTCGGTCTGGCGGCCAGTGTCGATGAAGAGCCGGCCGTCAAGACATGCGGGGTCGATGAGGTAGTGTATGCAGGCCGCAGCGATGCGGCGCTCGATCTCGTCGCGAGGATCTTCGCCGTTCCAATACCAGACGCTCAGAGGTTTCGGCGGCTCGATACCGAGCAGAGGCTTTCCGCTCACCATGGCCAGCGCTTCCGTAAGTCCAAGCGCCGACTTTCCTACGCCACCCGGCGCGATGGTCGCGGAGAGGTATTTCCGTACGTAGTGCCGGCCGTAGAGGAACTCGCGCGGCGGGATCGAGCTCGGGCGTTGCCAGACGAATGGAGACGCGGTGATCGGCTTTCGCCGTGGCTCTTCCACATCTCGATCGGCGGGTGGAAAATCTGCCGGACCTTCGATCCGACGGCGCATGATCGCGCGCAGGCTATCGGCGCGGAGTGGGTCCTGCTCGGCAGCTGCGGCCAAAGCGCCCTCGACCAGCTCGGCGATTTGGGCATGTGGATCATCCATGACCGCACGCTCAAGCCCCAGCGAGTTTGGGGCGCGCAGTCAAAAGCCTTTGCTTTTCAATAGGGGGGTGAAGCCCCAAACCTAAGTCTAATTCGTTGATTTTGCCTGAGACGGACGCTTCCCATGGGAGCGCCATCAACATCAAGCGCTTAGGCTTGATCGCGGCGCATAGCCACAAAAACCGTCCATATGGCCATAGCGTTTGCGGTCCATTGATCGCCCTCAGGCAGTCCCCGGCCGCTGGCGGCATGGCCATCGTCCCGCGGTGATGCGCTCCTGCGGTTCGCCCGACCGTCAGGCGATCCCGACGCTGCCGAAGACCATGCGCCCGCGATGGAAGGTCGCGCTGCGCTCTGGCAGTCTCGCCACGGCCTCGGCGGAGCAGCTGGCCGGGACCAGCGTGAAGTCGGCGGCGTCTCCGGCCTTCGGCCATGCCCGCTTGCCGTTGTCGTCGAGCGGAAGCACGCCGCCGGTCGCGATCGCCAGCGACCGGGACAGGCGGAACTCGTCGCTGCCGCGATAGATTTGAGCGTAGAGATTGGCCTTTTCGAGCATGTCGGCACGGCCGAAGGGCGACCAGTGGTCGTAGACGCTGTCGGTGCCGGTCATCACGAACACGCCCTTCGCGCTCAGTTGCGGCAGGGGCATCGTCGATGCACCGAGCGGCACCGTCGAGGCGATCGTCATCCCCTGCGCCGCCATGCGCACGGCGGTTTCCTCGAGCGCGCCCGGCGCGAGCGTCGCGAGGGCGAAGCCATGGCTGATCGTGACCTTGCCGCGCAGGGCCGGATTCTTCTCGACGGTCGCGATCATGTACTGGATGGCCGCGGCACCAGCCGGGCTCGTCTCGTGGAGGTGGATGTCGACGCCCTTGCCGGTGTCGAGCGCGATCTGGAACATCGCGTCGAGCGACTTCTCCATGGCGCCGTCGACATTGGTCGGATCGAGCCCGCCGACATAGGCGACGCCCATGCTCATCGCCTCGCGCATCAGCCCGTCGACCTTCGAGTGGAGCAGGCCGTGCTGCGGGAAGGCCACGATCTCGCAGGTGAAATCGTCGCGATGGTTCTCCAGCGCGCGCTTCAGGTGTTCGAGGCTCTTCAGCCCGCTGACGGGGTCGATGTTGCAGTGGCTGCGAGCGGCCGTCGTGCCCTTGGAGTGGAGCAAGGCGATCAGCGCCTCGGCACGCTGCTGCGAGGTCGGCAGCAATTGCGGAATCAGCTTCTCCTCGCGGGCGATCATGTCGAGGATCGTCTTGCCCTGCCGCGGCAGCGGCGCTTGCCACGGGCCGCCATAGAAGGTCTTGTCGAGGTGGATGTGCATGTCGCGCATCGCCGGCAGAGCGAGCTGGCCATTGGCCTGGTAGCTGGGCACGCCGGCAGGCAAGGCGGCACCTGCGGCATGAAGCGCCACGATCCTGCCGGCCTTGATCTCGAGCGTATGCTGGGCCGTGCGGGTGGCCGTCACGATCCCGCCGTCATAGACGAAGCCGTCCTCGAGCCGGACATTGGTCAGCAGATAGTGCTGGTCGGTCAGGGTGCTTGTCCCCGCTTCGGACGTGGCAGGTTTTCCGGAGGCGGGCGCGGCCTTGGCAGCGCCGCTGCCCGTCATGCCCACCATGGCGCAGGCGGTGGCGACGCCACCTGTCCGGCCGAGAAACGTACGCCTGCTCTGATGCTGTGCCGGTTCCATGCTTTGCCACCTCCCTGTGATTGTTGCCCCTGAAATACGGGCGAAGGCGGCATTTTGGCAGTGATACTTGGCAATGCTGGCGATTGAGAACGCCAATGCTGCCGGCTGTCACGCGTCCAGCCGGCAGAAGGCGGCGAGCTGCTCGGCCAATGCGGCGGTCAAGGCCGGTGCATCGTTACGGTAGTAGAGCGCCAGCTCGAAATCGGTGATCTCGGCCAGCCCCTCGGCTGGGCCGAGCGTCCTGTGCCCGGGCAGCCGGCAGCTGGCGGGCAGCAAGGTCATCCCGAGCCCCGCGGCCGACGCTGCGGCGAGCGCGGCAAGGTTGCCGCTGCAATAGCCGACGCGCCAGCCGGTGCCGAGCGCGTCGAGGGCTCCGCACAGCTCTTCGCGATAAAGCCCACCGAGCGGGAACAGCGCCAGCGAAACAGGTGTGCGCTCGATCGCAGGATGCGCCAGGCTGTCGAGCCATAGCAGTGGCTCGCGGCGGGCGGCGCGTGGCGGCTGCCCGCGCCGCTGCTTCACCAGGATCAAGTCCAGCTCCTCGCGCTGATAGGCAGCGTGCAGATCGGCGCTCAACCCGCTGGTGACGTCGAGCCGCAGATGCGGCTGCTGCCGGCTGAAGGCCGCCAGCAACTCGACGGTCGGCACCGCAAAATCCTCCGGCATGCCGAGACGGAGCACTCCATCCCGCCAGGCGCCGGTCAACGCATCATGCGCTTCCTCGTTGAGGGCGATGATCCGCCGCGCATAGCTCAGCAGCCGCTCTCCCTCTTCGGTGAGTTCGACCTGATGCGAGGAGCGCTCCAGCAGCGCCTGGCCCAGCAAGTCCTCGAGCCGCTTGACCTGCAGGCTGACCGTGGATTGCGACAGCGATACCCGGTCGGCCGCGCGGGTGAAACTCAGCGTCTCGCAGACGGCGACGAAGCTGATCAGCAATTGCGGACTGAACATCGGATATCGGTTCACGGGCCCGCCGCTCCAAGATGCATCGCGCCGCGACCCGCCTTGTTACCCCGGCACTGAGCTCCACCGCAACGAGCCCTCGTGGCGCCGTGCAGCACCAGCGGCCATCGAGACCCTATCCGAAAGCGGATGTGTTTTCGGCAGCTTGTCCGGTTCTGGCCACTACTCGGCCAGGGCCTGTTTTCGCCCTCGGACGACCATTGGTGACAGCATGGCGGCGAGCAACAGCGCGACGACGACGAGCAGACCGGCACTGATCGGGCGGGTCAGGAACACCGAGAAATCGCCATCCGCGAGCAGCATCGCACGGCGGAAATACTCCTCCAGCTGAGGCCCTAGGACCAGCCCCAGGAGCAGCGGTGCCGGCTCGACCCCGACCTTGATGAAGAAGTAGCCGATCGCGGCGCAGCCGAGCATCAGCCAGACATTGAACAGGCTGTTGGAGATGCCATAGGTGCCGATGCAGCAGAACAGTACGATGGCCGGGAACAGCAACCTGTAGGGTATCCTCAGCATCGAGACCCAGAGGCCGATCAGCGGCAGATTGATCACCAGCAGCATCAAATTGCCGACCCACATCGAGGCGATCACGCCCCAGACCAGCTGCGGCTGCTCGCGCATGATCTGCGGGCCGGGCTGAATGCCCTGCATCATCAGCGCGCCGATCATCAGCGCCATCAGCGCATTGGCCGGGATGCCGAGCGTCAGCAGGGGAATGAAGCTCGTCTGGGCGCCGGCATTATTGGCCGCCTCCGGCCCGGCGACGCCCTCGATCGCGCCATGGCCGAAGCGGGAGGGGTCCTTGGCCAGCTTCTTCTCCAGTGCATAGGAGGAGAAGGGCGGCAGCGCCGCACCGCCGCCCGGCAGCACGCCGAGCGCCGAGCCCAGCGCCGTGCCGCGGACCATGGCGGGAAAGGCCTGCTTGAGATCGGCCCAGCTCGGGATGAGGCCGCGCACCGCCTGGCTGACGACGTGCCGCTCAGCCGGGCGCTCGAGATTGGCGATGATCTCGGCGAGCCCGAACATGCCCATCGCGACCGGCACGAAATCGAGCCCATCTGACAGGGCGGGGACGCCGAATGTCATGCGTGCCGCGCCCGAGCTGACATCGATGCCGACGAGCCCGAGCAGCAAACCGAGCAGCACCATCGACAGCGAGCGCGCGACCGAGCCATGCGCCAGTACGACCGCGGCGATCAGCCCGAGTACCAGCAGGCTGAAATACTCGACCGCGGTGAACTTCAGCGCCAGCGCCGCCAGCGGGACGCTGAGCAGGGCGATGACGATGGTCGCGACCGTGCCGGCGAAGAAGGAGGAGAGCGCGGCGATCGCCAGCGCCAGCCCGGCGCGGCCCTGACGGGCCATCTGATGTCCGTCGAGGCAGGTCACGACCGAGGAGGTCTCGCCGGGGACATTGACCAGGATCGCCGTGGTCGAGCCGCCATATTGCGCGCCGTAGAAGATGCCGGCGAGCATGATCATGGCGCCGGCCGGTTCCATGCCGAAGGTGAACGGCAGCAAGAGGGCGATCGTCGGGATCGGCCCGATCCCGGGCAGGACCCCGATCGCGGTGCCGATCAGCACGCCGATCAGGCAGAAGCCGAGATTCTTGAGCTCCAGAGCCGTCGACAGGCCGATCAGCAGATTGTCGAAGAGTTCCATGGCGGGCTCAGCGGGGCCAGAGCGGGATCGGCAGGGCCAGGACCTTGATGAACAGCAACGCCGCCAGAGCCGAGAGCAGAAGCGCGAAGCCCATGCTTTCCAGCGGCTTTGTCTCGCGTGTGGCGAGCCCGGCCAGCAGGACGGTCAGGACCGAGGCGATGGCGAGGCCGAGCCGCTCGGCCGTCAGCGCGAAGACCCCGACCGCGGCCAGTACGGCGAGCAGCGGCCGCAGGCGCACCGGCTCGATGGTGGCAGTCGCGCCTCTGGCACTGCGGGCCAGGAAGAACAGGCCGAAGCCGAGCAAAGCGAGCGAGACGACGCGCGGCATGTAGCCCGGCCCCATATCGGCCGCATGGCCGACCGATAGCGTGCGGGTGGCGTAGAGCGCCCCCGCCGCCACCGCGACGAGGAAGGCGCCCAGCAGCAGGTCCCGCCGGTCGAGCCTGAGCCGCGTCATCGGCCGCGCCACCGTCAGTTCGTGCCCTTGATGCCGGCTTCGCGGATGATGCCGCCCCAGCGCTCGGTGGCGCTCTTCAGCCAGTCGGCGAACTCCGTCGGCGCACCCGGCTTCACCACACCGCCCTGCTCGGCGATCTTGGCCTTGATCTCGGGGTCCTGCAGGATCTTGCCGATCTCGGCATTGAGGCGCGCGATCACTGCCGGCGGGGTCTTGGCCGTGGTCAGGATGCCCTGCCAGGTGCCGGCATCGCCGCCCGGCAGGCCGGCTTCCTTGAAGGTCGGGATGCCGGAGATGCGCTCCTCGCCGGTGATGGCGAGCCCGACGAGCTGCTTGTTGGCGACGAAGGGCAGCGTCGCGGTGGAGCCGTTGATGATCACGGTGCTCTCGCCCGAGACGACCGCGCGCGAGGCGGCCGCGCCGCCCTTGTAAGGCACGTTCTTCCAGGTGATGCCGAGTTCCTTGGCCATCGAGACCGCCGTGATGTGATTGGCAGCGCCGACACCGGAATTGGCCATGGCGAGCTTGCCCGGATTCGCCTTGGCGTAGGCGACGAGCTCCTGGGCGGTCTTGACCGGAACCGATTCATGCACGGCGAGCACATAGGGCCCGAACATCACCATCGAGACCGGCGCGAGATCCTTGTTTGGATCATAGGTCAGATCGGAGAACAGGCTCGGCGCGGTCGCCAGCGAGCCGACATCCATGAGCAGCAGGGTGTGGCCGTCGGCGGGAGCCTTCGCGACCGTGTCGGCGCCAAGATTGCCGGCCGCGCCGGGCTTGTTCTCGATCACCACCGGCTGGCCGATCGCGGCCGACAGCTTCGGTCCGATAAGGCGGGCGAGAATGTCCGAGGTGCCACCCGGCGCGAAGGGGACGACGATGCGCACAGGCCGTTCGAAATTCTGGGCGGCGGCGGGCGCGGCAGAGAGGCCAAGGCCCGCGAGCGCGGCAAGCACGAGGCCTTTCGCGAGGGCGGATGACGGACGGAATGAAGATCTGGACATGGTCGCTCTTTCCTCCGGATGCAAACTGGCCAAGCCTGGCCGGCGCGTGCTGGCAGGCAGTCTCGGTGCTGCCCTGTGCGGTGGAGGATAGGTCAGGCACGATGCTGTAATGAATTAGATTGGCAATGGAACGATACCGTTTTTGGATTGTGTGATCGCGTGAGAGGTAGGACATGTTCGAGCTGAGCCAGCTGCGCTGCTTCGTCGCCGTGGCGGAGGAGCTGCATTTCGGGCGCGCCGCGTTGCGGCTGAACATGACCCAGCCGCCGCTCAGCCGGCAGATCCAGATCCTCGAACGGGTGCTCGATGTGGTGCTGCTCGAGCGCAGCAATCGCACGGTGAAGCTCACTCCGGCGGGCAAGAGCTTCCTCGCCGAGGCACGTCGGCTGCTCAAGCTGGCGGAGAGTGCAGCCCTGCTCGCCAAGCGCGTCGCCAACGGCAAGGCGGGCTCGATCAATATCGGCTTCACCGCGACCTCGGCCTATTCCTATGTGCCGCAGCTCGTCGCCGCCTGTCGCCGCGAGCTGCCGGAGGTCGAGGTCTCGCTGAAGGAGATGGTCAGCGGCGACCAGCTCAAGCGGCTCGACTCTGGCGAGATCGACATCGGCCTGCTGCGCCCGCCGATCCCGCGCCGTGGGCTGGGTGTCTTCCGGGTGATGGCCGAACCGCTGATCGCCGCGGTTCCCGTCGGCCACGCCTTGGCGCGGGCCGAGAGCGTGTCGCTACCCGATCTCGCCGGCGAGCCCTTCATCATGTACGCGCCCTATGAGGCGCGCTATTTCCACGATCTGCTCGTCGAGCTGTTCTCGCGTGCCGGCCTTGTGCCGAACTATGTCCAGCATCTGGCACAGATCCACTCAATGCTCGCCATGGTCCATTCCGGGGTCGGGGTCGCGCTCGTGCCGGAAACGGCGGTCAATCTGCATTTCAGCGGCGTCGCCCTGCGACCGCTCGACCTGCCGCGCCACCGCCCGGCCGAGCTCTTCTTCGTCAGCCGCGACGACAACGACAATCCGCTGGTGCCGATCGTCGCCGCGCTGGCGAAGGAGATCGCCGAGACGAGCGGAACAATTCAACGATTGGATCGATCGATCCAGTGATTGGTCTCAACGCGCATCGATCTTGCTCTACTCCTTCGCCATCGCCAGCGAAGGACACGGGATCATGAGCAAGTTCACGCCGCGGGAGATGGCAAGGCAGATCGGCGACGGATTGCTGTCGTTCCCGGTCACGCCGTTCACGGCTGCCAGCGCATTCGACGAGGCGCGGTATCGCTCCAATCTCGACTGGCTCTGCGGCTACGAGGTCGCCGGCCTCTTCGCTGCCGGCGGTACGGGCGAGTTCTTCTCGCTCTCGCCACAGGAGGTGGTCAAGGTGGTCACGACCGCCGTCTCCGCGACGGCCGGGCGGGTGCCGGTGCTGGCCGGCGTCGGCCATGGCACACAGCTCGCCTGCGAGCTGGCGAAGGAGGTCGAGAGCGCAGGCGCCGACGGCATCCTGCTGCTGCCGCCCTACCTCGTCTTCTCCGAGCAGGAGGGGCTCGCCGCCCATATCGACGCCGTCTGCAAGGCGACGACGCTCGGCGTGATCGTCTACAACCGCGACAACGCGATCCTGACCGAGGAGACGCTGGCGCGGCTCTGCGAGCGCAATCCCAATCTCGTCGGCTTCAAGGATGGTGTCGGCGATATCGAGCTGATGACCCGCATCCATCTGAAGATGGGCGACCGGCTGACCTATGTCGGCGGGCTGCCGACCGCGGAGACCTTCGCGCTGCCCTATCTGGAGATGGGTGTGAACACCTATTCCTCGGCGGTGTTCAACTTCGTCCCGCAATTCTCGACGAAGTTCTACGCTGCCGTGCGGCGGCGCGACCGGGCGACGGTCCAGGCCGGCCTGCGCGACTTCATCCTGCCGCTGATCGCGATCCGCAACCGCAAGCGGGGCTATGCCGTCTCGATGATCAAGGCGGGCATGCGTGTGATCGGCCGCGATTCCGGCCCGGTGCGCGCGCCGCTGACCGACCTGACCGAAGCCGAGGCGGCCGAACTTGCTGCGCTCGTCGCCGGCCTCGACAAGGGCGACTTCGCTACACGGGAGCTGGCCGCCGCCTGACGGGCCGTACCGATCGACGGTTCGGCCTGAGGCCGCGCGTCGCGAGGCCCCGGCATCCGCTCATCCTCGCTTTACGTATAACTTACGATTTACACCCATAAGTTGTATGTGAGAGTGTGAATCGCTCAGTTGGAGGGGAGCTTCTCCGTTCGCCCAGGGCGCAGACACACCGGCTTCATGATGAGGCGGGCTACGATGTCCGGTTGCCGTATTCTCATGTCGAACTGGCCCCGCGGCCCGATCCTGACGATCGCGCTCTAGATGTCGCTGCTCGAACCGCAAGCTCCTGTCGGCGAGCGGCCCTCGCGCAAGGGCGCGGTCAGGCCGCTACGGCCGTCCGATGTGCCTGCGGTCGCCCGGTTGTTCCTGAAGATATTCAGAGGAGCCGACAAACCGGCGGATCCCGAGCTTCAGGACTATTTGCGAGCCCTGAATCTGGAGTCTCCATCTTACGACGAGACGCTGGGCACGCAGGTCTACGAGCAGCGGGACGGACGTATCCGGAGCGTATTGCTGGCCGTGCCGATGCGTTTCGTCGGCTGCGGGACAATCCTGCCAGGAAGGCTTCTCGGCGTCTTCATGACCGATGCCGAGGCGGCTGGGGCGGCGCAGCTTATCCTCGCCTTGCGGCCGCGACGTGCCGATTTCGCCTTTTGCGACAGCGCCTCGCCGACGAGCCGCGATCATCTCCTCGCGATCGGTGGCAAGCCGATCCCGGTGCAGAACCTCGAATGGGCCCGCAGCTTCCGCCCCGTCGGGGCAATGGCCGGACGCGTCGCCGAGCGCTTCTTGCGCGGCAAGCGTCTCGGCCTGCCTGTTCTCGCGCGTCCTATCGACAGCCTGCTGCGGCGTCTGCTGCCGGAGCAGGGCGCCGCGGAACCTGGCGCTGCAAGCGTTGTGGAGATGCCCGTCTCAACTTTCCTCGTGCATGCGCCGCGACTGGTCGCCCACTACGCGGTTCGGCCGCTCTGGGCAGAGGAGGAGCTCTCCTGGCTGGTGTCGCTGGCTGCGCAGAACACCCGGCTCGGCGCCTTCTCGATCCGCTCCGTCGTCGACCGCTCTGGGGCGATCATCGGCTGCTTTGTCTACTATGCGGCGCCCGGGCGAACCGCGCATGTCCTCAACATCCTGTCGCTCCCCGACCGGGAGTCCATCGTCCTCAGCGCGATGTTCCGCCATCTCGACGAGACCGGCCATGTCGAAGCACGCGGCCGTGCCCAGCCCGCCCTGATGGCCGGGCTCTCGCTGCAGCGCTGGCTGGTCTTCCGGCATCGGGCCTTCGCCTTCGTGCTGACGCGGCTTCCCGAGATCAACGACGCGGTCGCACGCGGCGACGTCTATGTCGGTGGTCTCGCCGGCGAGGACTGGAGCCGGCTCCTCACCGATTTCCACTAGAGCAGGATGCGAAAAAGTGGGAACCGGTTTTTCGCAGGAATCCTGCTCTAAACTCTTAGAATCGATCACGTTTTATGATTTTGGAACGATTCGGTCCAAAATCATCGTGATCTAGGCGGATGCCATGACGGTCTCGGTCATCCTCAAGACGCTCAACGAGGAGGCGAGGATCGGCGCTGCCATCGAGAGTGTCCTGGCGGCACTCGATGGCGTCGGCGGCGAGGTCATCGTGGCGGATGGCGGCTCGCGCGATCGCACGCTGGCCATCGCCGCGACCTATCCGGTCCGCGTCGTTCAGCTTGAACCCACCATCCGGCCGAGCTGCGGCATCGGCCCCCAGCTCGGCTTCCAGTACAGCCGCGAGCCGTTCATCTGCCTGATGGACGGCGACATGCTGCTCGATCCCGGCTTTCTTCCCGAGGCCCTCGCCTATCTCCAAGCCAATCCCCGCGCCGCAGGCGTGACGGGCCATGTCGAGGAGATGAACGACACCAGCCTCGAATACATCCGGCGCGGTCGCCGGGCCTCACCGGAAAACCGGACAGGCGCGGTCGATCGCATGAATGGCGGCGGCCTCTATCGCAGGGAGGCGGTCGAGCAGGCCGGATACCTGTCGGACCGCAATCTGCACGGTTATGAGGAGTTCGACCTCGGCCTGAGATTGCGGGCGCGAGGCTGGACACTGCATCGTCTCGACCGCCGCTTCGTCCGCCATTTCGGCCATGCGCTCAACGCCTACGCACTGCTCCTGCGGCGTTGGAAATCGGGCTATCTGCGCGGGATCGGCGAGCTGCTGCGTGCCGCGCTCGGCAAGCCGCAATGGCGGCAATTGGTCGAGGAGCTGCCGGAACTGAAGCTCTGGGCCGCGGTCTATGCGTGGCTGATCGCGATGATCGTGCTGCCCTTGGCGCTGCCGAGCCCTGTCCTGGGACTCGCGATCGATGCTGCCGTGACAACCATCATCGTCGGCGTGATGAGCCTGCGGCAGCGCAGCCTGTCGCTCGGCCTTTATGCGGTCGTCGCCTGGCTGTTCCATGCCGCCGCCTTGCCGCTCGGCTTCTTCCAGATGCGCAAGGCGCCGGAGGCCTGGATCGAGAGCCGGATCGTCAGTGACGGATCATGAGGGCAGGGGACTTGCTCGGGCCAGCTCATCCGCCTGCAAGCGGCTGCGCCGCGCGAAGCCGAGCACTACGAGCCATGCGGCCACGACGATGGCGCCGTCGATCGCATAGAGTGCGATGACGGTACCGACCGGCGCCGCCAGCCATGTCGCCACCGCGATGAGGACACTGCCCAGCAGGTTGGCACTGTTCAGGATCAAGGCCCGCGCATCCTGCCGCCCGGAGGCGCCGAGCAGGTCGATCGCGGCGGCCCAGGCGCCGACGAGAATGATGGTGCCCGAGAGGCAACGCACGAAGAACGGAAGGTCGTGATAGGCACGGCCAAACAAGGCCGGAAGCCACGTCGCCAGCGTGAACAGGATCAGGAATGTCGCCGCGCCGAGGGCGAGGGCCGCGAGCAGGGCTCGTTTGGCGGTGGGCAAGGCGAGATGAAGTCCGTCATGGCTCTCGCGCGCCAGACGCGGATAGAGCAGCCGGTTGAGGGCATCAATCGCAAGATAGCTGCTGTCCATGATCCGTCTTGCGACGCCGTAGCTTCCGACCGTCTCGATCGGAGTGAACAGGCCGATCACCAACAGGTCGACATTGGAGCGGACCGCCCGGACAACGAATTGCGAGCTGAAAAGCAGGCCGGCTTGCAGTTCCTCGCGCAGGATCTTGATCCGGGGCCGGCCGAGGGGCGAGAGCCACGCTGCTCCAACCAAGGCGTAGAGAAGATTCCCGCCGCACTGCCAGAGCGCCCATTCCGACAGGCTCGAGACCTGGAACACCAGGCAAGCGAGAGCCGCGGTGGCCATGCGCGCGAAAGCGAAGCCGACGACCGCACGATTGGCCGCATGAAACCGGCCAAGGCTGAGGAATACGGTCTCGACGAGGAGGATCACCCGCACGAGAACGACGTTGCCGAAGAACAGCAGCGTCAGGGTCAGCGCATCGACAGAGGGGCCGGAGCTCAGGCGGACCCAGGATGACATCGCCGCAACACCGCCGACGACGAGGACGGCACCGCTGAGGCCGATCAAAAGAAGATTGTGACCAAGTAGGCTCGCATAGCTTTCGGGCTCGCGCGACACCCTGCGCAGCAGGCAGTCGGAGGCGCCGAGGCCGCAAATCTGGACCGCCACGGCGATCACAGCCGAAACCTGGACGAAAAGGCCGAATTCGGTCGGCCCGAGCGCGCGCGCCAGAATGGCGAAGGTCACGAGTTGTGACAGGCTGGCCGTTGCCAGCGACCCGCTCGACAACAGGTAGTTGACAAGGATGGGACGGGCGAACCGGATTCTTCCGCCGCCACCCTCTTCGCTTATCGCCAAGACATTCCCCCATTTGCGGCGGCAGAAGCGCGCCTCGACACCGACGCGACGGCCTCCCGGTAAGGTTAACGTTTAATTGAAATAACTACCATAGGTTGTGTTTTCTCAGTGAGTAGAGATTATCACAACTTGTAGGTGTAATTCGAGAGAAATTCGCGGACATGGGGAGAGACATGGTCACGAGTGCGGCCGTCAGGCTTGTTCCGATCCCTCGCGCCCCAGGTGAGGCAGGTTCACCAGAGCAGGCGCACGTCCTCTGCCACTCCCGTCACTTCGAGAGACCGTGGCATTTCTTCTCAGCTCTCGGAACTCGGCCTGCGCGGCCCGAGCAGAGCTCCGCGATGTCCAAGGCAAACGCGCACTCACACTGACGCAGGCCGAGATGTACCTCACAACCGACAGCAGCAAGATGCGGCGTGAGGATGAGGCTCCTTTTCGACGAGCTGTCGAATTGGCGGTCCCGCCCGTCCGCACGATTAGCGCCACCCAGGCTCTGGGCTGGCTGCTGCGTGGCTGGTTCTGGATGCTGGTTGCAGCGCTCGTCGGCGCCGTCGCGGCCGTCGGCGTCACATTTCTGCTGACGCCGCGCTTCAAGGCGACGACGGAGCTGACGATCGCGCCATCCAACCTGCTGGTCGCTCCGAACGATCTCTACGCAACGAACATCCAGAGCGACAGCCAGATCCTCGATGTCGAGAGCAAGATGAGGATGATCTCCTCGGGCAACGTCTTGCGCCGTGTCGTCGACGAACTCGCCCTCAGGAATGATCCGGAATTCGCGGGCAAGCCGCCGCTGTTCGATTTCCTGGGAGCTTCCGATCAACGACAACCCGGCGATGGGGCCGATCTTGCTGCCGCTCTCGCCAGGCGCATCACCGTTGCGCGGCAGGAGCGGTCCTATGTCGTGTCCCTGTCGGTCTGGGCGAGCGAGGCGGCCATGTCGGCGCGGCTCGCAAATGCCGTTGCCGAGACCTTCCGCGAGGAGGTCGTGCGAGCCGACGCGGAGCGGGTCGGGCGTGCGGCGCAGGGGCTGACCGCCCGACTCGGCGAGATCAAGGCGGCCGCGACCGAGGCGGAAGACCGGGTCGAAGCCTTCCGCCGCGCCAATGGCCTGCAGCAGGGCCCGTCCAGGCAGCCGCTCAGCACGGAAGCCCTGGAGCGGATGAGCGCCAAGCTGACCGATGCCAAGGCGCGGCTGGCCGAGGCTGAGGCGCGCTACAACGAAGTCACGCGCGCAGTCTCGGAGCACGGCGCGCAAGGCGGGAGCGTCCAGTCGCAAATCCTGGCCGGCTTGCTCGCCGACGAGGCGGCCTTGCGTCGACAGGTTGCGGCCCTCGGCAAGACCTTGGGGCCGCGCCATCCCTCCCTGGTCAATGTACTGGCCGAAGCCGACGCCTTGGCCAAATCGATCAGATCCGAAACCGAGCGGCTTCGGCGTGCCGCCCGCATCGAGGTCGACCAGGCCAGAAAGGCGCTTGACGGGCTGAACGGGGAGACGCGCATGCTGCGCGGGAGCGTCTCCGCCGACGACCAGGCCCAGGTGAAATTGCGGGAGCTCGAGCGCGAGGCGAGCGCCAAGACTGCGCTCTACCAGACCTTCCTGACCCGGGCGGGCGAGGCTGCTCAGCGACAGCAGATCGACGCGACGGATGTCCGCGTCATCACGGCCGCGGCTGCTCCATCGCGTTCGACCTGGCCGCCTCGCCCGATCGTCGCGGCTCCGGCGGGTATGGCGCTGGGCCTGCTTCTCTCAGCGGGCGCGCTCCTGGCCCTCGGTTACCTCGGCGAGTTTCGGTCCCGCAGGAGCGCAGCGCCATGAGCCAGACGAACGAGATGCGCGCGCGCTCGACTGCGGGCACCCTTGGGGGACTGCTCTTCGTCGCGACGCTGCTGTTCTACCTGGTCACGCTGACGCCGTTCATCGACCTGTCGGTAGCCGATGCGAATGACGCCGCGACGGCCAAGTCGAGCACGCTCAATCAGATCATCTATCTTAGCCTGACCGCGGCCCTGTGGCTGACAGTCTTCTGTTCGCCGGCGCGCCACCTGGTCGCGCGTCCGCGGGGCATTCTGATCGCGCTGCTCCTCTGGTTCGCGATCGTCTCGGCCGTCTCGTCGCAACCCGACCTGGCGCTCAAGCGCGTCTTTCTGGCGACGCTCACCATCGTGAACGGCAGCATCCTGCTGCTGCTGCCGCGCTCCGAGCGCCAGTTCGCCGGCATGCTCACCATCTGCTGCCTGGGTGCCCTGGGGCTCGCCTATGCCGGCGTCGCACTGATGCCACAGCTCGCGATTCATCAGGCCAGCGAAATCCGCGAGCCGATGAATGCAGGGCTCTGGCGCGGCCATTTCGCGCACAAGAACGTCGCGGCGGCTGCGATGGTGATCATCAGCTTCGCCGGGCTCTATCTGTTCGGCACCGGCCGCCGGCTCGTCGGCGGGGTGATGGTGCTGCTGGCGCTTTTGTTCCTGAGCCAGACCGGCGGAAAATCCGCCATTGCGGCGATGCCCGGCATTCTCGCCATCGCCTGGGTTTTCGAGCGTTGGCGCGCTGTTCGGACCCCGATGGTCGTTTTGGGGATCGCCGCCGTCAACATCCTCACGATCGGCTGCTCGGTATCACCTGCCATGCGCGATCTGGTCGCGCAGCTCGGCATCGACCCGACCTTCACCAACCGCATCGACATCTGGAAGATCGGCGCAGCCGCCGCCATCGACAACCCGCTGACCGGCTACGGCTTCCAGCTGTTCTGGCAGACCGACGAGATGGTCCATAAGGGCGGTGCGGCGACGAGCTGGGCCTTCGCCGCCTTCAACGGCCACAACGCCTATCTCGACATGGCGATCACCACGGGCATTCCAGGTCTCGTCCTGACCCTGGCCCTGCTCGTCTGGCTGCCGCTGCGCGACATAGCCCGGGCGGAGGCCACGACGAACGATCCGGCGTTGACGCGCCTGTTCGTGCGGATCTGGCTCTATGGGATCCTGGTCGCCTGCGTCGAGAGCCTGTTCTTCCAGTCGGGCAGCCTGATCTGGTTCATGCTGGTCGTCGCGATCTTCGGCCTTCATCTCCAGGCAAACGCGCACGAGATCAAAGAGCCGGCACATCATCGCCGCGGCATGGAGCCGGCCCATGTCTAGCGCGGTCACGATTCCCACCCTGTCCGAACGCGCTGCCCGCTTGCCGGCGCTGATCGATCAGTGCGCCAGCCGACTCGAGAACCGGCTGATCCGGGCCGCGCCGTGGCAGGTCATGCAGGTGCCGACACGCGAGCCGATCGTCTCCTTCACCTTCGACGACGTGCCCGCTTCCGCTCTCGATCTGGGCGCCACGATCCTCGAAGCGGATGGCGTGCGTGGCACATTCTACATTTCCGGCGGTCTCGAGGGGCGCATCGAGCCGGATCGCACGCTGATCGATCTGGCGGGCTGCAGGGAGCTTGCAACGCGCGGCCACGAGATCGGCTGCCATAGCTATGCGCACCGGGATCTGAGGCATGTCGACGGCAACGCCCTCGTCGAGGACCTGGCCCGCAATGCGCGCTATCTCGACGAGATCGACCCACGGCCGAGCCGGCGCAACTTCGCCTATCCCTACAACAATGGCTCCGTCGGCAAACGGAGCATCCTCGCCGACGTCTTCCGCACCTGCCGTGCAGCAGGCGAAGGGATCAATCGCGGCCCGACCGACCCGACCTTCCTGCGCGCGGTCGAAATCCGCCAGCCGCAGCAGCATGTCCTGGGGCTGGCTCGCTGGATCGAGGCGCTCGTCGTCAACCCCGGCTGGCTGATCTTCTTCACGCACGACATCTCGCCGAGGCCGACGCCTTATGGCTGCACGCCGCCCAGCTTCCGGCTGCTGGTCGGATATGCGCTCGCACGTGGCTGCCATGTGCTGACCGTCGACGCGGCGCTCGAGCGCATGGGATTGCGGGAGCAGGCGAGATGACGCGTGCCCGGCGGCTCCTGGCCATCAACAACTACTTCTATCGCCGCGGCGGTGCCGAAAGCGTCTTCCTCGACCATATCGACCTGTTCGCCGCGGCCGGCTGGGAGGTCGTGCCTTTCGCGATGCAGCACCCCGCCAATCTGCCGAGCGCCTGGTCCGACTATTTCGTCTCCGAAATCGAATATGGCGGGGCGGGCGGGCCGATCACCAAGGCGAGGCAGGCCGCCAAGATCATCTTCTCGCTGGAGGCCCGCCGGAAGATCCGCGCCCTGATCGGGCGGGCACCGCCGACAGTGGCGCACGCCCACAACGTCTACCACCACATCTCGCCGTCGATCTTCGGAGCCCTCAAGGCCGAGGGCGTGCCGCTGGTGATGACAGCGCACGACCTGAAGATCGCCTGCCCGGCCTACAAGATGCTGAGCCAGGGCCATGTCTGTGAGCGCTGCCATGGCGGCCGCATCCACAACGTCCTGCTCCGGCGCTGCGTCAAGGATTCCGCCATGGTGAGCGGGCTCGTCCTGATGGAGACGCTGGTCCACCGAAGCCTCGGCCTCTACCGCGACACGATCGACCGTCTCGTCGCTCCAAGCCGCTTCTACCGCGACAAGCTGGTGGAATGGGGATGGGATGCAAGCCGTATCACCTACATTCCGAACTGCATCGACACGAGTCAGTATTCGCCCGCGTTCCATGAAGGCGACTATTTCGTCTATGCGGGGCGGCTCGCGCCGGAGAAGGGGCTGGCCACGCTGGTGCGCGCAGCCGCGCTGTCGGGCCAGCGACTGGTCCTGGCCGGCACCGGTCCTGAAGAGACAACCCTGCGCCATCTTGCATGGAATCTCGGCGCCGATGTCGCCTTCGCCGGCCATCTCGACAAGCCGGAGCTGAAGCGGCTGGTCGGCGAGGCACTGGCGCTGGTCCTGCCCTCCGAATGGTACGAGAACGCGCCCATCAGCGTCCTCGAGGCTTATGCGCTCGGGCGCCCGGTCATCGGCACGCAGATCGGCGGCATTCCGGAGCTGGTCGCCGATGGTGAGACCGGCGCGCTGGTCGAGCCGGGCAGTGCCGAGATGCTGGCCGAGGCGCTCGCCACCCTCGCGAGCCTTTCCTCCAGTGCGCGCGCCGGCCTCGGCGCCGCCGGCCGCGCTTGGGTCGCCTGGGAGTTCTCGCCCGATCGATATCGCGACCGCACCACCGACCTCTACGAGGCGCTCGGCTGATGTACACCTTGATCCCGCCCATCGGCGCAGACCCACCCGAACGGAAGGTCATCTTCGTCGGCCTGCGCGGCGTTCCCGAGATTCAGGGCGGGGTCGAAACCCACGTCGCTGCGATCTCGGCGCGCCTGGCGGAACGGGGCTGGCAGGTCGAAGTCCTCGGCCGCGCGCCGTACCTGCCCTCGCAACGGCCCTATACCTGGAAAGGCGTGACCGTCACGCCGGTCTGGGCGCCGCGATCGCGCAGCTTCGAGGCGCTGGCGCATACGGCATTGGGCCTGATCGTCGCAGCGGGGCGGAACCCGGACCTCGTGCATATCCACGCGATCGGGCCGGCCTTGTTGACCCCGTTCGCGCGCCTGCTCGGCCTCCATGTCGTGGTAACGCATCATGGCTTCGACTATGAGCGCCAGAAATGGGGGCGCCTCGCCAAATCCATTCTGCGGACCGGCGAAGCGATGGGAATGCTGTTTTCCCATGCGAATATCGGCGTCTCGAAGGTTATCGTCGACAGCGTCCGTCGCAAATTCAGCGTAGGCGCGATCTTCATCCCGAACGGGGTCGAAAATCCGTTCCCGAAGCTGGACACCGCCTATCTCGACCGCATCCAGGTCACGCCAGGTCGCTATATTCTGAGCGTCGGCAGGATCGTCGAAGAGAAGCGGCATCTCGATCTGATCACGGCCTTCGCGCGCCTGAACGATCCCGGCCTCAAGCTCGTCATCGCAGGCACGGCCGACCACGCCGGCCCCTATCAACGCGCCGTCGAGGCAGCAGCTGCAGCGACGTGCGGCGTGGTGATGGCGGGCTTCCAGCGCGGCGAGGCCCTGTCCCAGCTCTATCGGCACGCAGGCTTGTTCGTTCTCCCCTCGAGCCATGAAGGCATGCCGATGGTGCTGCTCGAGGCTCTCAGCTATGGAGCGCCCTGTCTCGCCAGCGACATCGACGCCAATCTCGCGCTCGATCTTGGGAGGGAGAGCTATTTCCCCTTGGGTGAGGTCGGTGCGCTCGCAGAGGCGATGCGGTCGAAACTCGCCGCGCCCAGCACAGCCGAGGGCGCGGAGCGCGCGGCGCGAGTCCTCGATTCCTTCGGATGGGGCGCGATCGTCGAGCGCACCATGGACGTCTACGAAAGCGCGCTCCTCGACTGGCGGCCGGGCAGTGTGCGCCATGGCGGTACCGGCATCGGGACACGTGTCGAGTTCGGAGGCCGATGATGACGCCTGCCCTGCGAAACCTCGAAATGACGATCCTGGGTCTCGGTTTCCTCGGCCTGGCCTGGGGCAAGAGCAGGCTCAACGGCTACACCACGCCAAACCGCGTCACGAAATCGGATGACGAGGGCAAGGTCGCCTACCTTCTCGACATCTTCGCTTCGCTGCGCCGCTTCCTGCCGCCGCATGTCGACCTGCGTGGCCGCGATGTGCTGGAGCTTAGCCCCGGCGCATCGCGCGGCAATGGCGTGCTCTTCCTCGCGCTCGGAGCGCGATCCTATCACGCCATCGATGTCTTCGACCTCGCCGGCGGCGAGGGCCCGGCCTTCTATGAGCAACTGCTCGACCACTTTCCCGAAGGCCGCGAGGCCGACCGGGAGCGCGCCCGGGCCATCGCCTTCACGCCCGGCGCGCGTGAGTTCGGCTATGCCGTCGGGCGCGATTTCGATATCCCGCGCCTGGCCGAGGGGCGCGGCTTCGACCTGATCGTCAGCTGTGCTGCATTCGAGCACTATGACGACCCTGCGCAGGCTATTGCGGGCCTGACGCAGGTCGCCCGACCGGGCTGCGAGAGCGTCCACATCATTGATCTGCAGACGCATTCGCGCTGGATCCGCGAGCGCGACCCGAACAACATCTATCGCTATCCCGAGCCGTTCTACCGGCTCTTCCGCTTTCCCGGGCAGCCGAACCGGCAGCGTCCCGCCGATTACATCCGTAACTTCGTGGCCAAGGGCTGGAGCGACGTCCGCTTCGTGCCGTCGCGCACGATCGATCCCGCGCTTCGCGAGCTCTCGCTGCGCGGCCTCGCTGCGCCCTTTGCGAGCCTGGACGACATGAGCGTCCTCGATGGCGCCCTGACGGCGCGCTATCCTGGGCCGGGTGGCGATTGGGAGATGGCGTCGTGACCACCCGGCGCCTCCTTCTCAGCGGCCTTGCCGGCGTCGCGACGCTCGCCTCCGTCGGGGCGCTGCCAGCCGCAGGCGGACCCGGCGCCGACATCCCGCTGTTTCGCCGTGGCATCGGCGTCTCGCACGCGCTGGGCTGGGCTGATGTCGGCGCCGAAGGCTCCTATGGCGATGCGCCGTTCTCGGCGCCGCGCTTTCGCTTCGACCAGCCGCAGCGGCAGGCGATCCGTGCTGCAGGCTTCGATTTCGTGCGCCTGGCCGTCGATGTCGGCCCTTTCCTGGCCTTCACCGGACCGGCTCGCGATCGGCTCGACGAGCGCCTGATCGGCACGGTCCGCGACCTGCTCGACGCCGATCTCGGCGTGATCGTCGACCTGCATCCAAGCGCGATGAATCCGGCCTACCGGCCGGCTGTGCTAACGGCGGGCGTCGATACGCCGGCATTCTGCGCCGTGCTCGCCTTGCTGCAGCGCCTAGCCGGAGGCCTGGAGCGACTCCTCCAGGAGAGGGCGGCCATCGGCGCGCCGAGGGTCGCGCTCGAGCTGATGAACGAGCCGGAGCTGCCGCAGGCAGCCTGGCAACCCATGCTCGAAGCTGCTTACAGAGCCGCCCGCAGCGGCTCGGCGACGCTGCCGCTGGTGCTGGGCGGCGGCTCGATGAATGCCGCGACGGCGCTGGTTGAGATCGATATGCGCCCGTTCGCAGGCGATACGCGCCTGATCTATACCTATCACGACTACGCGCCCTGGCAGTTCACCCATCAGGGCGTGCGTGGAAATCCCGCCTATGCGCTGGACGCGATCGCCTATCCGGGGCCGCGATCGGCCGAGGCGATGATGGCGGCAACCCAGCGGCGTATCGGCAGCCTCAGTCTCGACGGCCCCGCCTTGGAACAGGCACGACAGGCGATGCGGACGCTCGCCCGCTATGCCGGCTTCGATCGATCGGCGCTCGAACGGACTTTCCGACAGGTGAGCGCCTGGCGCAGCGCGCAGCGCCTGCCTGCCCATGCCATCCTGCTCGGCGAGTTCGGTGTGCATAGGACGCCTTATCTGGGCACCCCGGAGGGCGCGGCCGCGCGCGAGAACTGGCTGCGTGACATGCGCGAGCTCGCCGAGGCGCATGGTTTCGCCTGGGCCTGCTGGACCTATGCGGGAACGGGCGGGTTCGCGCTCGCCGAGAACGAGGCCGGCCCGGGCTTCGACGCGGCCACCCGCCGCGCGCTGGGGCTCTTGCCGCGATGAGCTCCGCCACGACACGACAGCGCTATGCCAATCTCGACGCATTGCGGGCCATCGCGGCGCTTGCCGTGATGGTCGAGCACATGTTCGGCGACCTGCTCAGGCAGGTTCCCGCCGCGACCGGCCCGATCAGCATATTCGCCCAGTCGCTCGTCCAGAATCTGAGCCTTGGCCGCTTCGGCGTGGCGCTGTTCTTCCTGATCAGCGGTTTCGTCGTGCCGTTCAGCATCGGGGGCAAGTGGCCACTCAGGCATTTCGCTATCTCGCGGCTGTTCCGGCTCTATCCCGCGCTGTGGCTGGCGCTGGCGGTGCTGACGACGACGGCCTGGCTTGCCGGGGAGGCGCCAGGGACGGCAACCGTGCTGGCCAACCTGACCATGGCCCCACCGCTCTTGCGTCAGCCCTGGCTCTCGCCGATCCACTGGACCTTGTTCGTCGAGCTGCTCTTCTATGTCTTCGTCGCTCTGCTGTTCTTCGCGGGAGCGCTGAGGCAGGTCGGTATCCTGCTCGGTCTGAGTTTGGCCTTGATCGCCGCGACGGTCCTGCCAGTTCAGTTGCGTACGCACGGCGTCGTCAATCTGCCGGTCCAGTATCTCGGCCTGCATCTGTCGTTCCTGTTCCTCGGCCTGCTGCTGCGGCTCTGGTTGGTCGAGCGGATGCGGGGCGCGCGCCTCGCGGCACTGGTTCTCGTGCTCGCACAGTTCGCAGCGCTGTTCTCGGTCTCGCAGTTTTCGCTGGCGCGCGGCGACAACTTCGTCATGGAGGGGCTGAGGCCCGTCCTGAGCGCCTACATGCTCGCCTTCGTGGTCTTCCTCGCCGCGATCCGGCTGGACTGGCCACGTTCCAGCCTGCTCGCAGGGATCGGGCTGACCAGCTATTCGATGTACCTGTTCCACGGCACGGTGAATGCTGCCGTTTATCGTGTCCTGCCCTTGACCGGACAGCTCGACGACATCGCTACGATGCTGGTCTGTACCGGCTCGACCTTGCTGGTTTCCTGGCTCGTCTATCGCGCGGTCGAACGCCCGATGATCGCGCTCGGGCGCAGGACATCGTCAAGGCGCGACGCTTCCCTCATCCCGTCTTCTCGGATTGCAGGTGAATTCCACGGGCGACCGGGCTGGAACCGCCTGGTTGCTGCCACTGAGGCCGGCATCCAGAGCTCGGTGCTTCATCCGGCATCGGATTACCGCGCCGCCAGGCATGGTGGACGCTCGCTCGAGATGGATCCGAGCCCGCCCCCGCCCGATATCGCCGTCGAAGCAGCCCGGGAAATGTCCGTCAGCGACAAGCTCGTCGGCGGGATTCTTGGGACTGCGATCGCCGCCGTCACGCTGAGCTGGTTCGCATTGCTTGGATATGTCGGCTGGAAGATCGCCGAGTCGTTGTGATGATCCGCCCAGAGACGAATTGATTTCAGATCGCGAAGTCGATCTCCGGCTTGTGCGCTGCGGCGCGGCCGACGAGATCCGCGATCGTCGTGGTGTCGACCACTGCCGCCATCGCGTCGCGCACCTCCTGCATCACCGAGCGGACGACGCAGGCTTCGATGTCAGCGCAATCCTCGCACGGTGTGAAGGCCGACTGGCTGGCACAATCGATCGGCGCGATCGAGCCTTCGAGGGCGCGGATGACCGCCCCGACCTTGATGGTTTGGGCCGGCTTCGCCAGCGCGTAGCCGCCGCCCGGGCCCTTCTTGCTGCGCAGCATGCCGGCATTGCGCAAATCCAGCAGGATGGCGTCGAGAAATTTCTTCGAGATGTTGTTGCGCCGGGCGATCTCGGCGATCTGGGCGGTCTCGCCGGCGCCGAGCTCGGCGAGGTGGACCATCGCCTTGATGCCGTATTTGCCCTTGTTGGTCAGCACTGCCCGTCTCCCCGCATAGAAGTACAGTACATCGATCTATTTTGCGGGAGCCACAAGGCGAGGACGGTTACGGAGGGGGGCCGCAGAACGGTGTTTTCCGCGGGCAGCCGCCTTTTGGTGATGACGCTGCGACGGCTCTGCTGGTTGCGCTCAGTCGTCGAGGAAGGCGGCGATCTCCGGCGAGGCTCGTAAGGTCGCCAATTCCTCGGGCGTAGGCAAGGCAGGGCGATCGCGGGTGGCGTCGACCAGGCAGAGGAAGCCGAGCGGCTCGTCGGGCGCGGCCCGGAACTGGTGCCAGGTCCAGCCCGGGACGGTGACGAGGTCGAGGGGGCCGATCTCGCTCACCTGCGAGCCGACGAGGCAGCGGCCGCGCCCGCGCAGGATGACGACGCCATGGACATGACCGTGGCGCTCCAGCGTGGTGTGGCCGCCGGGACCGACCTCGAAATAGCGCAGCTCACCGGCAAGGTCCGGCCGCGAGAACAGGGTCTGGCGGGAGACGTCGCGGAACGGCGCGTCGCCGTCCTGCTTGTAGGCGAGGCGCTCGACGCCCTGCCAGGCGAAGTCGTCTTCGTGACGGCGCAGGTTGGGTGCCTCGTCCTTGATGGCGTCAGACATGGGATTCTGCCCGGGCTTGCGCTTGCGAGTGGTGGCGGACCTGCGCGACGAACTCGGCCGTGGCCTCGCTCAATCTGTCGCCTTCGGCGAGCAGGTTGCCGCCGATCAGCAGCATGACGTCGCGGCCATAGAAGTCGAGTATCTCCGGCACGCGCGCGATGCTCATGCCGCCGGCCGGAACCGGGGCGCTCGCTGCAAGCCCTGACTCGGGCGCGATCGCAGCCTCGGCAATGCGCCGGCAGGTGTCGGGCGAATAGCCGAAGCGGCCGCCATGGTTGGGGAAGATCACCGCATCGACGCCGGCAAGCCGCCAGAGCTTGGTCAGGCAAGCCGGATCGATGCGTGCCGCGCCCGCCAGACTCGGATGGGCGAAGAAGGCCATATCGGGATAATCCCGCCTGAGCTGCTGGACATTGGCAAGGCCAAGGATCGCCGGCGCGACCATCGCGGTGTCGAGCCCTTCCTCCTTGATGATGCGCAACTGCTCGCGCACGGCGTCGAGGCTGCCGGAAAGGCTCGGCACATAACGGGTCGAGTGGCCGGTCCGGGCGACGGCGCGGCGCACTGCGGCAGCGCAGGCTGCCACACGCTGCGGGAACGGGCTGTAGCGCTGTGTCGCCAGCCCGTGATCGTCCTTGACGTAATCGATGCCGCCCAGCGCGAAGGCCTCGGCCAGGCGCGCCAACTCCTCCGGCGGCAGTCCTTGCGGCTTGATCGCCGAACAGGTCAGGGCGCGCCCTGTAGCGCCGACACGTTCGCGCAGGCCGTCGAGGCCGATTTGCGGGCCATCGCCGAGCGCGGCGCGCAACTCCGGCGGCAGGGCGAAGTCGGCGAGCGTCAGATCATCATGCAGCGAGGAGTTACCGAACAGCATGTTGAGAAGCTGGCCGGCATCGTCGCCGACCGTCGCGGCGGAGAGCAGGATGCGGATCGCATGCAGGCCGTTGCCCCGGGGTTCGACCGCGACGACGCGGCCGAGGATCTCGCCGAGAACGAAGGGATCGTCGACCGCCTCGGGCGGCATCTCGATGCTTTGCTCGGTGGCGATGGCTCTTGCCCGCGCTTCGGCATCCTCAGGTGTGCCGCGCAGATGATAGGTGACTTCGATCCAGCTCATCGTCGATCCCGCGGAAACGGGGCTCCGTCATTCCTGTTCCGCACCAGTATAGCGCTGCGGGGGAGAGCGCACCTCAGTGCAGCGCGAAGCCGAGCGCGGTCAATGCATCGCGGATGCGGTCGCGGCCGCTCGGGGATTGCGGACCGGCGACGCCGGCGAGCGCCTGGCGCAACCGCGACCAGTCTCCGGGTCTGCAGATTGGAAGGCAGGCGGCCGGACAGCGAGTGCGTGGCAGTCATTGATCGGTAGGTCCGGTGCGTTTCATCACGCAACCTGGCGGGAATCAGGCAGGGGGCTGCGTGCTCGTCGTCACTGGGGAGCCTGCGGCATCATGAAAGCGGCGAAGAAGGTAGCCAGGGCGGCGTGGTCGACGAGCGGCAGCACATTGGCGACGTACTGATCGGGCCGCACGACCACAAGGCAACCGCGTTCGCGATCGATGCCGCGCGCATCGAAGATGTCCTGACCGCTGCGAAGGTCAGGGCAGAAGACCTTCTCATAATCGATCAGGCCGAGGCGGCCCTTGCGCGGCAGGAGCAGGCTCGGCAGCGTTTCCACGGCGACGTCGCGATGGGCCTGCTGGAGGATGGCGCGCAGGTCGATGACCGAGTCGATGTCGTCGCCCGGCCGCGTATGGCGGCGGATCGGCGACGAGGGCGCGTCCGCCAGGAAGTCGCAAAGCGCCCGCAGCCGCGACGTCGCCGAAGACGGATCGGCCCGGTCGGCGAAGGCGAATAGGCGCCAGCGGCCATCAGCCTGCGCGACATGGCCGAGCTCGACCGGCTTGGCGTCGCCAAGACGCACCACAGGCGCGGAGTGGAAGCGCGCGCCGATCGGCAATCCCGTCGCCAGGCCGGCATGGGTCGGCTCGCCAGTCAGGATAGAAGACGTGTAGCGTGTCTCGGTTCCCGCCGTGTAGCGGCCGTGCCTGACGAAATAGGCCTCGACCTCCTTGGGGTCGACGCCGTCCCCGCTTTCCGAGGTCTTCAGGGGCGCGCTCAGCATCTTTGCCCATTCGCGATCGAAATCGATCAGCTCCTTGGCGATCGCCTGACGCTCGGCCGAATAGCTGTGCAGCAGCTCCGGCGGGGATTGTCCGCGCAGGACCGCAGCCAGCTTCCAGCCCAGGTTGAACGCATCCTGCATCGAGACGTTCATGCCCTGGCCGGCCTTCGGGCTGTGGGTGTGGCAGGCATCGCCCGCGATGAAGACGGCGGGCAGGCGCCGCTCGACCTCATCCGCCGGCACGTCGTCGAACTTGTCGCAGAGGCGCTGGCCGATCTCGTAGACCGACCACCAGGCGACCTCTTTTACCTCGAACGTATAGGGGCGCAGGATGCGCTGCGCCGCCGCGATCAGATGCTCCACGCCGATATTGCGGCTCGCGACCCGCTCGTTCTCGCTGAGCTTGTCGAGCTCGACATAGATCCGGATCAGATAGCCGCCCTCGCGCGGGATGATGATGATCGTGCCTTCGCCTGCGGACTGGATCAGCGCCTTCAGCCGGACATCCGGAAAATCGGTGACGGCGAGCACATCCATGACGCCCCAGGCCTGCTGGGCGGAATCGCCATGCAGCGTGCGTCCGATCGATTTGCGCACGGCGCTGCGCGCACCGTCGCAGCCGACGACATAGCGCGCCCTGACGGTCTCGATCTCGCCCTCATGCGCGGGATCGACACGTTCCAGCTTTACGGTCACCGGGTGCGACGAAGTGTTGTCGACCTGGAGATCGAGCAGGCGCCTGGAATAATCCGGCTCCAGCCGGCTCGGCGAGCGCCGCATCACGTCGAGGAAGAAGTCGTGGATCCGCGCCTGGTTCAGGATCACATGCGGGAATTCGGAGAGCCCGTCCTCGACATCCTGGATACGGCCGCTGCGAATGATGGAGTCCGGCTGGCTTGCACCGGGTTTCCAGAAGACCGTCTCGTTGACCCAATAGCTCTCTTTCAGCACCCGCTCGGAGAAGCCGAAGGCATCGAACATCTCGATGGTCCGGCAGGCGATGCCGTCAGCCTGGCCGAGCTCCAGCGGCCCGGGCTTCTGCTCGACGATCCGCGTCGTGATTTCGGGAAAGGCCGAGAGCTGCGCCGCCAGCGTCAGGCCGGCAGGGCCACAACCGACGATCAGGACATCGACCTCCTGCGGCAGGGAGGCGCCGCTCGACGATTCGGCGAGGCCGGTGGCGGGCTCGGAAACGCTGGGGTCGCCGGTCCGAAAGCCGTTGAGATGAAACTGCATGGAAGCCCCCTTCAACGAGGCGGAAAGATCGAGGTGCTTGCGTTGGCCGAACGCGGTCAGCGCCGGCGGGCGCGGGCCTGTTCGAGCCACATCTCCCAGGGGCGATGGACCTGCGCCTCGATGCTGGCGACGCAGGCGCGGCTTTCCCCCTCGGTGAGATAGGTGACCTCGCCGAGCTGCATCGCCTGCAGCTGGTAGCGCGCATTGAGCTCAGCATAGACGGCCCGGTAGACCGCCTGCTTGATCGAGTAGCCGACCACGGTCGAGCCATGGCCGCGCATCAAAACGATGTCGTGCCCGTCGAAATGCTCGGCCAGCGCCCGGCCGAGATGGTTGTTGCCGATCAGCAGGTCGGTCGCGTCACCTCCGGCCTCGCGGATCTCGAAGACCGGCGCGCCCTGGCCGACGAAGCCGGCCATATGGAACATCGCCCTGAGCCGCGTGCCCTTGACGACGCTGAGGGGCACGATCGAATGCGAGTGGCTGTGGATGACGGCCATCACGTCGGGACGCCTGCGGAAGATCTCGGCGTGGATGAAGCGCTCGAGATAGACCTTGCGGCCATTGGCGTTCACCGCCTCGCCGTCGAGCGTGAACTCGACGATATCCTCGGCCTCGACCCGGCTCGGCGCCATGTTGCGGGCGAGCAGGAAACGGTCAGGCCGCTTGTCGTGGCGCACGCTGATATGGCCGAACGCATCGACGACACCCTGATCGAACAGGATGTGATTGGCTGCGACGAGGTCCGCGACGATCTCCGGTGACGGCGCGACTGAGGCTGCGGCCGTATCGGCGACGTCGACGGCGATGGGGTGGTTGCCATGGTCCGAAGTGCACATTGCTCGCTCTCTCCGAAATCGCCTTGATCGAAACTCTTGAGGCCGGGTCATGCCGATAAGGCGGGCAGGCCGCCAGCCGGGCAGGGGATCAGAGAGGCAGATGAGCGCAGGGGCCGTTTAGCCCGTGCAGACAGCGCCCGGATTCCGCAATTGGAATCGTTGGGCCAACCTCCCATTCGGCGATCTTTGATAGATCGTCCGTATACTGATTAACAGGATACATCCAGATTGCCGGCTGTCAACCATGGCCGGAGGGCAGGTATTGGAATGTTCGGTCCGGACAGGGTGAAGCGGGGGCTTTGACCGCTTACGGACTGAAAGCATACGATCTATAGCGGAGGCGCAGCGATCAAACCGAGCAAGACACGCCGGACGAAGAGCCCGCGGCGCGAACATTCGAGCGGCGGAACCCATCCGCCGCCCCACCAAGGCAAAGCGACGATGTCGATGGACGATATCTATCATATGCCCGGCCATCTCATCCGGCGCGCGCAGCAGATCGCCGTCTCGCTCTTTCTTGAGGAATGCGCGCCGGTCGATCTAACCCCCGTCCAGTTCGCGGCGCTTGTCACGGTGCGCGACAATCCCGGCATCGACGCCACCCGCCTGTCGGCCCTCGTCGCCTTCGACCGCTCGACGCTCGGCAATGTGCTGGAGCGGATGGAGGCGAAGGAACTGATCAAGCGCTCGGGCAGCAAGGACGACAAGCGCATCAAGGTTCTGCATCTCTCGCCCAAGGGCGAGCGCGTCCTGCAGGAAGCCGGGCCGCTGGCGCAGCGGGCGCAGGAGCGCATCCTCGCTCCGCTCGCGCCGGAGGATCGCGAGATTTTCATGCGCATGCTCGGGCAGCTCGTCGAGCTCAACAACGACGCCTCCCGCGTGCCGCTGCGGCTGGCTGCGGGTCGCCCCTCCGACGCGGCCTGACGGCCCGGCGTTTCTCAATATCGAGATCGCGGTCGAGGCAGTTTCACGAGCTTCCACGTCTCGGGGGTCGTGAGCTTGTGGTTTGACAGGTTCTAAATGCAATGCATACTGATAATGAGTATGCGTTCTTATCTCGTGAAACGGTCTACGGGAGCCGCCAGCGCCTGCCGTTGGCGGGCCGGCTCCATGACGAGATCGGGATCGCAGACGGCCCTTTCGACATGAACCGAGAACCGCCGGGAAGGCGGCCATATCTGGAGGAAACCCCGGTGATCATCACAAGACGTGCCGCCTTGATGGGGCTTGCTGGCACCGTGCTCGCACCCTGTGCCGCCCTGGCTCAACGCAAGATCGTAAGGCTCGTGGTGCCCGCCGCTCCGGGCGGCGCGATCGACGTGATCGGGCGGCTCTATGCCCAGCGCATCGCTCCCGCGCTCGACGAATCCTGGGTGGTCGAGAACAAGGCCGGCGCCAGCAACACGCTCGGCGCGGCCGAGGTCGCGCGGGCAACGCCCGACGGCACGACCTATCTGACCAATGCCGACATCCACATCATGGCGAAGCACGTGATGCGCAGCGTGTCCTACGACCCGCTGACGGATTTCGCGCCGATCTCGCGCTTTGCGACCTCGCCGATGGTGCTGATCGGCTCGAGCAAGACGCCGCAGACCATGCCGGCGCTGATCGCCGACATGAAAGCGAAGCCCACCGAGTACACCTTTGCCAATTCGGCGCTGGGCAGCATGGGCCACCTCGCCACCGAGAGCTTCAAGCGCCGCACCGGCACGAGCGCCGAACTGGTCAATTATCGCGGCACGGCTCCGGCGATCACCGACGTGGTTGCCGCTCAAGTCCCGCTGATGGTCGCCCCACTCGGCTCGGCCCTGTCGTTCATCGCCGACGGCAAGGTGCGTGCCTTCGCGATCATGGGCGCGCAGCGCAGCAAGCTGCTGCCGAACGTGCCGACTGCCGGCGAGCTCGGCCTGGCGGATATCGACTTCACGCTCTGGTACGGCCTCTGGGGGCCGAAGGGTCTTCCGGCCGAGACGGTGCAGCGCGTCAATGCGGCGGTGCAGGCGGCCTCGAAGGATCGCGAGATCGTCGAGAAGCTGACTGCCCTCGGCGCCGAAGCCGTGACTGAGGACGCCGCGAGCTTCGCGAAGTTCATCGAGGCCGAGACCCAGCGCGCCAACCGCGTGGTCGAGGAGGCCGGCATCAAGCCAGGCTAAAGCACAGGCCGGTCAGCTTGCTGTGCAAGCTGACCGGGAATCTCACGCTAGCGGGCGAACGCCTTCGCCAGCGCGTCGGCGTTCTTGGTCAGCAGGCCGAGGTCCGAACCGACCGCGACGAAGCGATAGCCCCATTCGATATAGCGACGGGCATCGGCCTCGGACGGGGGCAGGATACCGGCCGGTTTGCCAAGCGCCGTCAACCGATCGACCGCATCCTTGATTGCGGCCTGCACCTCGGGGTGGCCGGGATTGCCGATATGGCCGAGCGAGGCGGAGAGGTCGGCCGGGCCGATGAAGACACCATCGACGCCGTCGACCGAGGCGATCGCCTCGAGCTGGCTCAGGGCCTCGCCGGTCTCGACCTGTACGAGGACGCAGATCTCGGCATCGGCGCGCTTGAGATAATCGGGTACGCGGCCATAGCGGCTGCCGCGCCCGCTCACGGTGATGCCGCGGATGCCGGCCGGCGGATAACGGCAGGCGGCGACCGCCTTGGCGGCTTCCTCGGCATTCTGGACGAAGGGCACCAGCACCGCCTGCGTGCCGATGTCGAGCAGGCGCTTCAGCAGCACCGGATCGTTCCAGGCCGGGCGCACGATCGGGGTCGCGGTGCCGGCCTGCAGCGCCTGGAGCTGGGCGAGCACGGCCGGCGGCTCGTTCGGCGAGTGCTCGGTGTCGACCAGGATCCAGTCGAAGCCGCTATGGCCGATGATCTCGGCGACGATCGGGCTGCACAGGCTGCTCCATAGCCCAATCTGGAGCTCGCCGCGGGCGAGGGCGGCCTTGAAGGCGTTGCGGGGCAGGTCCATCGACGGTTCCTTCAGACGAACTGCACGGAGACGCTGCCGAGCGGCCCGAAATCGGCGTGCAGCGTATCGCCCTTAGCCGCCCAGACCGGCCGTGTGAAGGAGCCTGACAGCATGAGGTCGCCCGGCTTCAGCGTGATGTCGAAGGGCGCGAGCTTGTTGGCGAGCCAGGCGATCGCCATGGCGGGGTGGCCGAGCACGCCGGCGGCGAGGCCGGTCTCCTCGATCTCGGAGTTGCGGTAGAAGATCGCGCCGACCCAGCGCAGGTCGACATCCTCTGGCCGGACCGGCCTTCCTCCGAGCACGATGCCCGCCGCCGCGCCGTTGTCTGCCACTGTGTCGAAAATCTTGCGCGGCTCGGTGACGCGCGCGTCGATGATCTCGATCGAGGGCACGATGTATTCGGTCGCCCTGAGCACGTCGATCAGTCCGACGCCCGGGCCCTTCAGCGGCTCCTTCAGGATGAAGGTCAGCTCCGGCTCGACGCGCGGCACGCAGAAATCCTCGAACTTCACCTTGGC
The DNA here is from genome assembly GCA_025846845.1 of Alloboseaceae bacterium BT-24-1. Taxonomy (GTDB): domain Bacteria; phylum Pseudomonadota; class Alphaproteobacteria; order Rhizobiales; family Beijerinckiaceae; genus Allobosea. The sequence continues at coordinate 130,541 of JAOYTL010000013.1, read as the reverse complement.
GCCGTCGTTCAGCAAGAGATCATCGAAGAGATAGCCGTAATCGGGTTCGTCGATCTTGGAGGAAGCCTGCATCGCCTTCGAGGTCAGGCCGATCTTGTGGCCGATGATGCGGGCGCCGGCCTTGACCCGCTCCTGTGCCACCGCCGAGGAGATCGCGTAGGAATCCTCGATTTTGATCTCCGGGAACATTTGCGAGGGGCGCTCGCCCTGCTTCTTGGTGCGATGGCTCTCGAGCAAAGAGCGCACCACCTGGGCGCGCTGGGCTTCGGTCAGCATGGTTTTTTGTCCTGTGTCGCGATGGCAGAGCGGTGGTCGCTGCCTGCGACCGCCGGATTTGAAGTTGAAAGCGGGAAGTCGTCAGAGCTTGATGCAGACGTTGCGCAGCTCGGTGTAAAACTCCATCGAGTGCACGCCGCCCTCGCGGCCGATGCCGGATTGCTTGGAGCCGCCGAAGGGCGTGCGCAGATCGCGCAGGAACCAGGAGTTCACCCAGGTGATGCCGACCTCGACCTCTGCCGCGACGCGATGGGCCCGCGTCAGGTTCTGCGTCCAGATCGAGGTGGCGAGGCCGTAGGGGCTGTCATTCGCGAGGGCGATGACGGCGTCCTCCTCGTCGAAGGGCACGATGTTGCAGCAGGGCCCGAAGATCTCCTCGCGCATGACAGCCGAATCCTCAGGAAGGCTGGTCCAGATCGTCGGCTCGACGAAGAAGCCGGCGGAATACGGAGCCGGCAGCTCGGGGACGCCGCCGCCGGTGATGATCTCGGCGCCCTCCGCCTTGGCCTTGGCGTAGTAGGACAGCACCTTGTCGCGATGGACCTGGCTGATCAGCGGGCCGAGCGTGGTCGAGGCCTCGAACGGGTTGCCGGGCTTCAGCTTCTGCGCGGCCTGCTTCAGCCGCTGCGTGAACTGGTCGAAGATCGGCCGCTCGACATAGACCCGCTCGGTGCCGAGGCAGACCTGGCCGCAATTGGCGAAGACCGCGCGCCCGACGCCCTCGATCGCCTTTTCCATATCGCAATCGGCGAAGACCAGCGAGGCGTTCTTGCCGCCGAGTTCGAGCGAGACCGAGCGCACGCCCCTGGACGCCGCCCGCATGATCGCTTCGCCGGTCCGGGTCTCGCCGGTGAAAGTGATGCCGTCGACGAGCGGGTGGCTGGTCAGGTATTCGCCGGCGCTGTCCTCGCCGAAGCCGTGCACGACATTGTAGACGCCGGGCGGCACGCCGGCCTCGTTCATGATCTCGCCCAGCATGGTCGCCGTGGTGGGCGTCTCCTCGGAGGGCTTGACCACGACCGTGTTGCCGCAGGCGAGCGCCGGCGCGACCTTCCAGGTCATCAGAAGCAGCGGCAGGTTCCAGGGGCAGACCACGGCGATGACGCCGCGCGGCCCCCGGATCGCATAGTTCAACGCGCCGGCGCCGTCCGGCGTCGCCATGCGGAAGGTCTCGGTCGAGAGCGTAAGCACCTGGTCGGCGAAGACGTTGAAATTCGCGGCACCGCGCGGAATATCGATATGCGAGGCGAGGCTCTTCGGCTTGCCGGTATCGAGCACCTCCGCCGCGAGGAAATCGTCGAAGCGGGCCATGATCCCGTCTGCGACCTTGCGTAGGATGGCCGAGCGCTGCTGCTCGCTCATTTTGCCCCACGGCCCCTTCAGCGCGCGCTTGGCCGCCTTGACCGCATCGTCGACCGCGGCCGAGTCGGCCTCCGGCACGAGATTGATCACCTCGCCGGTCGCCGGATGGCGGTTCTCGAAGCTGCTGCGGCCGGCCGGCACGAAGCGCCCGTCGATGAAATGCGACAGGCGGGCGGTCTCGGCGCTGGCAGCAGCGCCCTGATAGCGCGGAACGGCGCTGTTCATCGTCTCACTCCCGGTCTGGTTATGTCGTCATGGGCGCATCATCGCGCCGCCATTCACGTCGAGGATGGCGCCGGAGACGAAGCTCGCCGCCGGTGAGCAGAGGAAGGCGATCGGCCAGGCGATCTCCTCCGGTCGGGCAGCCCGGCCAAGCGGATGGTGCGCCAGTGCCGCCGAGAGGTCGTGGACACCGACCATGGCCGTGTCGGTGATCCCCGGCGCGACGCCGTTGACCAATACGCCCTGGCCGCCGAAGCGGGCCGCGAGCCAGCGCACCAGCGTGTGAAGTCCGCCCTTGGACGTGGCGTAGTGCGGGCCGACGCCAGGGAAGGAGCCGCCGGTCGCGGCGACGATCGAGCCGACGAGGACGACGCGCCCGCCACCGCGCGCCGCCATGGCGGGCACGAGTTCGCGCGCCAGGCGCATCGGCGCCATCAGATTGAGCGAGAGCGTCGTTTCGGCGACCTCTTCCCAGTCATCCGCATCCCAATCGACCGGACGGTAGATGCCGGCGCCGAGGACGGCGGCATTAATTGGCCCGGCCAGCTCGGACAGGCGGCGCGGCGCATCGCTGTCGAGCAGATCGATGACGATCTCCCGGGCCGCGCCCGCCTTCTCGCCGAGCCCGGCGATCGTCGCAGCGCAGGAGATGCGGTCGGTCAGTACCAGTTTTGCGCCTAACCCGGCCAGAACCTGCGCCGTGATCGCGCCGATGCCGCCGGCTGCGCCGGTGACCAGAATGGTCTGGCCGCTCAGATCGAAGCCACTCACGCCTTGTCTCCGGGAAAGTCATCATCCCGGGCCAGCGCGGCCATCGCCTTGCGAACCTCTTCGGCCGTGCGCGACAGGTGCAGCTCGGTCATCCTGCAGGCGCGCAGTGCGTTGCGCTGCATGGTGGCGTCGTAGATGGCGCGGTGCTCGTCATGGACATTGCGCCAGCCACGCGAGACGTTGAGCGAAACGCGGCGATAGCGTTCCGACTGCTGATAGAGCAGGGCGCGCAGCTTGATCAGCATCGGCGAGCCGGCAGCCGAGACGAGCGCGGCATGAAAGGCGCGATTGCGCGCTTCCCAGATCTCGAGTTGCTCAGGCGGTAGCGCCTCGCTGGTATGCGGCAGATGCTCTTCGACCGCCGCCAGCGCCTCGAAAGCCGTCGTGACCTCGCGCTCCCACGCGGCGTCGCCATTGCGGATCGCGGCATTGAGCGCCTCGGTCTCGATCAGCGCGCGGACACGCGAGACGTCATCGAGCTCGTCGAGCGAGAGTGGCGCCACCCAGAAGCCGCGCTGCCCCTCGGAGACGACGAGCAGGTCTCCCATCAATCGCGCGAGCGCCTCGCGCAGCGGCGACATGCCGACGGCATAGTCCTGCGCCAGCCCTTCGAGCTTCAGCTTGCTGCCAGCTGCCAGGCGGCCATTGACGATGTCGCCGCGCAGTTGGCGGTAGGTCCGGTCGGCCAGGGTCTTGTCGGATGAGGACATTCCGAGGTGCGCAGCTCCAGTGGGCAGTAACGACCTCTATCATCAAATTTCGAAATTACAATCCTGATAAGCATGCATGGTCAACGGCGGACTCTTATAGATTTGCTTGTAACAAGGAGTTTTGTAAAAACTTCTGCGTGGCGACGCGCTTCGTTTCCGCAAAAAATATCGAAATAAGATTGACAGCTCCGTAGCGATCTTGTTGGATGCCGGCCAATCGGGTGGCACCAAGACCGCCCCGTTGGAGGACGTCCCATGACCGAGCGCTTTCCGCTTTCCCGCCGCGATTTCATCGCCTCAGCGGGCGCTGCTGCCCTGACTAGCGCGATCGCCGCACCGGCTCTGGCGCAGAGCGCCAACAAGCCGCTGAAGATCGGCATGGTGACCTCGCTGTCGGGTCCGTTCACGGCGCTCGGCGAGAGCATGCGCGCCGGCATGCAGATGTTCCTGGCGGAGAATGGCGGCAAGCTTGCCGGCCGCGCCGTCGAGCTGATCGTCGAGGACGATCAGGCCAAGCCCGACGAAGGCGTGCGCAAATTCCGCAAGCTCCTCGGGCAGGACAATGTCGACATCGTCTCCGGGGTGATCTCGTCGGCGGTGGCGCTCGCCGTCCGCGACGTGGTGACCGAGGCCAAGGCGCTGACCTTCATCTCCGCCGGCTCGGCCAATGATCTCGCCCGCAAGGCGGCGAGCCCCTTCGTCTTCCGGCCGACCAAGACCAACTGGATGCTCGGCCACACCGCCGGCCTCTGGGCCTATGAGAAGCTTGGCAAGACGGGCTGTATGACGATCGGCGCCGACTATGCCGCTGGCCGCGAATACATCGGCGATTTCGTCGCTACCTATCAGCAGCAGGGCGGCAAGGTCGGCAAGCAGCTCTGGGCGCCGCTCGGCACCACCGATTTCGGGCCGCTGCTGACGACGATCGCGGCCGAGAAACCGGAGTTCATCTACTCGTTCTTCGCGGGTTCGGACGCGGTGCGCTTCCTGCGCCAGATGCGCGAGTACCGTCTGTCAGGCAAGGTCAAGCTGATCGGCGGCGGCGCGCTCTTCGATCAGGAAGATGTCGTCTCGGCGGTCAAGGAGGCGGCGCTCGGTGGGCTCAACACTTGCAACCAGTCGCCGACGGCGCCGAGCTCGGCCGCCTTCACCAAGGCCTATCAGGCCGCCCGCAATGTCATGCCCGGCGAGATGGGTACGGCCGGCTACGTCACTGGCCAGGTGATCAAGGCGGCGGTCGAGCGCGTCCAGGGCGACCTTTCCAACAAGGAGAAGGTCAAGGAGGCGCTGCTCGCTAGGGAAGTCGAGACGGTGTTCGGACCGATGCCGTTCGACCCGCGCAACAACCAGGCGATCCTCGACATTTACGTCAACGAGATCAAGGAAGGCGCCGGCGGCGTCCCGGTCAACCAGGTGATCCACACCTACAAGGCCGTGCGCGATCCGGGCCCGGTGGCCTGACGCGACGAAGGAGCGGTTCCGTGGGCTTCTACGCCGTCCAGAGCCTGAACGCGCTGTCGTTCTCGATGCTCTTGCTGCTGACCGGGCTCGGCCTGTCGGTGGTGCTCAACCTGATGAACTTCGTCAACCTGACCCACGGTTCCTTTTTCCTGCTCGGCGCCTATGTCGGCGTCTACTGGCTGGCCTCGGGCGCGCCCTGGTGGCTCGCCTTCCCGGTCGCCTTCGTGGCAGCCGGGCTCGCCGGCTTCCTGCTGGAGCGCTTCCCGTTCCGGCAGTTCTATGCCCGCACCCATCTGATGCAGGTGCTGCTGACCTACGGGCTCTCGGTGATCTTCGCCGACCTGATGCGCTGGGGCTTCGGCGCGCAGATCCTGTCGCCGGAGATCCCGGAAGCATTGCGCGGCGTCGTCTTCATCATGGACATGCCGTTCCCGATCTACCGGCTCTTCATCATCGGCTTCGGCGCGGCGCTCGCCTTCGCGCTCTGGTTCGTGATCGATCGCACCATCTGGGGCGCCGTGGTCAGGGCCTGCGTCACCGATCGCGGCTTCGTCGAGACACTCGGGCTCGACACGCGCCGGATCTTCACCGCGGTTCTGGTGATCTCGGCGGGCTTAGGCGGCATCTCCGGCGCGCTCGGCGCCGGCATCCTCTCGGCCTATCCCGGCCTCGACGAGGAGGTGCTGATCCTGGCGCTGATCGTCGTCGTCGCCGGAGGGCTCGGCACCTTCCGCGGCACGGTACTGAGCGCGCTCCTGCTCGGCTTCGCCATGACCTTCTCCAAGGTCTGGGTGCCGGAATTCTCGAACGTCGTCGCCCTTGCCATCATGGCGGCGCTACTGGTCGCGCTGCCTGAAGGCTTGGTCGCCAAGAAGGTGAGGCAGGTATGAGCTCGATCGCCGACGGGACCGGCCGCGTGGAGACGCGCCCCGCCAGCCAGCGGCGCAGCCTGCCGGTGACCGCGAAGCTTGCATTGCTTGCTCTCGCCACTGCGGTTCCTTTGTTGTTCGCAGGCGACTACCAGCTGCGCTTCCTCGCCGAAATCCTGATCATCGGCACCGCCGTGCTCAGCCTCGACCTGCTGGTCGGCTTCGGCGGGCTGGTCTCGCTCGGCCATGCCGTCTTCTTCGGCGGCGCGGCCTATGCCGCGGCGATCGCCTCGCAGGCGCTCGGCGCCGATATCGTTGTGATGCTCGCGGTCGGCATCGTGACCGGCATGGTCGCGGCGCTCCTGATGGGCATCGTGGTGATGCGCACCATCGCGCTGTTCTTCCTGATCCTCAGCCTGATCGTAGGCCAGATCGTCTGGGAGGTGGTGTTTCACTGGCGCGAGGTCACCGGCGGCGCCGACGGCCTGCGCGGCTTTCCGGTACTGACCCTGCACACCGGCTTCGCCACGATCCCGCTCAACAACGGCGTCGCGCTCTATCTCGCCTCGGTCGTGCTGGCGCTCGCCGCCTATCTCGCCGCCCGCTCCTTCGTCACTGCTCCGATCGGCCGAGCCCTGCTCGGTACCCGCGAGCGCCAGCTCCGGATGAGTGCGCTCGGCTATTCGATCCCGCGCATCCGCCTGATGGCGCTCGTCGCCTCCGGCGCCATCGCCGGCGCAGCCGGGGCGCTCTATCCCTTCGTCAACCAATATGTCGGCCCCAATGCTGTGCATTGGACGATGTCGGCGATGATGATCATCATGCTGGTGATCGGCGGCGTCGGCTCGCTCTATGGCGCCTTCATCGGCTCGGCGATCTATCTCGGCATCCAGACCTATGTCTCGTCCTATACCGATCGCTGGCAGCTGGTCGTCGGCCTCGTCTTCGTGCTGACCGTGATGATCATGCCGAAGGGTGTCGTCGCCGGGCTGAAGGCCGCCTTCGGACGGCGCAAGGATGCGGAGCGCCGCTCATGAGCGCGAACGCCGTACCTGCCCTCGCGATCGAGGGCGTCGCCAAGTCCTTCGGCGGGCTGAAGGTGTTGAGCGACGTCTCGGTCACGCTCGGCCAGGGCGAATGCCTCGGCCTGATCGGCCCGAACGGCGCCGGCAAGACGACGTTGTTCAACATCGTCACCGGTTTCCTGATCCCCGACCATGGCCGCGTCGCCTTCGCCGGCGAGGACATCACCACCGCAAAGCCCGATGTCAGGGTCCGCGCCGGGCTGGTGCGTACCTTCCAGAAGAGCATGGCCTTCCCGGAGCTGAGTGTCCGTGAGAACCTCGCGCTTGCCGCACGCTCTCGGTCCGGCGATGGCTATGGCTGGTTCGGCAGCCGCAAGGCGGTTGCGGCAGCGGACGAGGCCGCCGATGAGTTGCTGACACGCGCCCAGCTCCGCGAGCGCGCCGAGCTGCTGGTCTCAGGCCTCTCCTATGGCGAGCAGCGCATCGTCGACGTGCTGGTCTCGCTGGCGATGCGCCCGCGCGTTCTTCTGCTCGACGAGCCCACGGCAGGTCTATCCCGCGCCGAGGGCGAGCACCTGATCGAGGTCGTGCGCACGCTCGGCGAGGACCTCTCGACCATCCTGATCGCGCATGATCTCGATATCGTCTTCGGTGTCTGCGATCGCGTCGCCGTGCTCGATCTCGGCCGGCTGATCGCCTGCGACACACCGGATGCGATCAAGGCGCATGAGGGCGCGCAGGCCGCCTATCTCGGCGCGTCGCTAGGGGAGGCCGCGTGATGTCCGCGCAAGCACAGCAACAGTCGGCCTCCGCCACCTATCTCGACGTCGCCGGGCTCGATGCCGGCTATGATGGCGTGCGCGTCCTGCACGGCGTCGATTTCTCGCTGGCGCAGGGCGAAGCGGTTGCATTGCTCGGCCGCAACGGCGCCGGCAAGAGCACCCTCTGCTCGGCGCTATTCGGGCTTGAACCGCAAATCTCCGGCCGCATCGCGATCAAGGGGCAGGAGGTCGCCGGCTGGCCGGGGCACCGCATCGCCCGGCTCGGCGTCGCCCTGGTGCCGCAGGGGCGCGGCGTCTACGCCAACCTCACCGTCGACGAGAACCTGACCATGGCCGCGCTCTGGTCGCGCAAGCAGGCGAACCGGCGCTGGGTCAAGGAGCGCATCTACGAGGATTTCCCGCGCCTCGCCGAACGGCGCTCCTTCTCCAGCGGCGCGCTCAGCGGCGGCGAGCGGCAATTGCTCGCGATCGCGCGCGCTTTGCTGACGCAGGCCGACCTGATCGTGCTCGACGAGCCGAGCGAAGGCCTCTCGCCTCGCGCCATCGAAGAGGTCATCATTGGCACTGTCGGGCGGTTGCGCGGCGAAGGCTATACCCTGCTGATCGCCGAGCAGAACCTCGCCATGGCGCTGAAGTTGGCCGAACGGGCGCTGGTCCTGGACCATGGCCGCGTCGTCTTCGACGGGCCGTCGGCGACGCTGTTGGCTGACAAGGACCTTCAGAAAGAGCATCTCGGGCTATGAGCGACACGATCACCATCGAGCAATTGCGCTATGTCCGGCTCGGCACCGCCGACCTGAAAGGCGCGGCCGATTTCGCCTCCCGCATCCTCGGCCTGCAACTGGTCGACCGCACCGACACCGCCGCCTATTTCCGCTCGGACTATCGCGACCACACGCTGGTCTATGTCGACGGGCTCGATGCCGGCCAGGCGATCGGCTTCGAGGTCCGCGATCCCGATGCACTGGTTCATGCCGAGAAGGTGCTGCAGGGCGCGGGCTTCACGGTGACGCGCGGCGATGCCGAAGCCTGCGCCATCAGAAAGGTCCGGCAGTTCGTCTCGTTCCGGATGGCCGGCGGCTACGACATCGAACTGGTGGTCAGGCCGCTGGAATCGGGCTGGCGCTATCACGGCCCGCGCGATGCCGGCATCACCGGGCTGGAGGCGATCGCGCTGCGCGGTGCGCCCGATGCCTCGGACCAGCAGGTCTGGACCAAGCTCTTGGGTGGCAAGGTCAGCGACTGGGTCGGCGAGGCCGCCTATATCCGCTTCGACGAGGCACATCATCGCATCGCCGTGCATCCGTCGCAGGCGAAGGGCATCCTCTCCATCGAGTTCGGCGTCGAGGATGTCGATCTCGTCATGCAGAACGCCTATCATTTGCGCGGCGCCCAGGCCCGCATCGTCGACGGGCCCGGCCGGCGCACCGCCTCGCAGCAGCTCTTCCTGAGCTTTGCCGGTCCCGACGGCGTCAACTTCTCCTATGTCGCCGAGGGCGAGCGGCTCGCCACGCCGCGGCGGGCCCGGCAGTTCCCGCGCAAGCGCGAGTCCTTCTGCGCCTGGGGCAGCGACACGCAAGTTCCCGAATATCGCTGAAGCGTCTTCGCCGGTTTCGAACCGGCAGGAAGGAGCGACCATGATCAAGCTTGCCGATGTCTCCTATGTCCGGCTCGGGACTCGCGATCTCGAGGGCGCGACCCATTTCGCCACCGAGTATCTCGGCCTCGACGTTGCCGAGCGAGCCAAGGGCTCGGTCTATTTCAAGTCGGACGAGCGCGAGCATACGCTCTGCTATTTCGAGGGCGATCCGGGCGACCAGATCGTGTGCTTCGAGGTCGAGGAGCAGTTCCATCTCGACGAGGCCGCGGTGCAGCTCGAAGCGCTCGGCCATCCGGTCCGGCGCGGCACAGCTTCCGAGGCGGCGCTGCGCAAGGTCCACGATTTCATCGCCTTCCGCGATCCGACCGGCAATCCGATCGAGCTCGCCTGGCGGCCGGGCTATAGCGGGCGGCGCTATCACGGCGCGCGCGATGCCGGCATCACAGGCTTCAGCCATGTCGGGATCTGCTCCAGCGATCTTGCCCGCGACGAGGCGTTCTGGACCAAGGTCACCAATGCCCAGGTCTCCGACCGGATCGGCGATGCGCCGCTGCTGCGCATCGACGAGGTGCATCACACCATCGCGCTCTTCCCCTCGCCCAAGCCCGGCATCCAGCACATCAACCACCAGGTCGAGACCGGCGACGACATCATGCGCTCGCACCAGTTCCTGAAGGACCGGCAGGTGCGTATGGTCTTCGGTCCCGGCCGGCATCCGACCTCCTCGGCCAAGTTCCTCTATTTCGAGGGGCCGGACGGCATGGTCTTCGAGTATTCCAGCGGCGTGCGCGAGATCGCCGACGAGCTGCTCTGGCGCGAGCGCCAGTACATGTTCGAGCCGAAGGGCTTCTGCAAATGGGGCGCCAAGCCCAACATCGCCGAATTCAACAAGTGAGCCCGACATCGCCGCGGCCGAGCGCCGCCCAGGAAGAGCTGGTCCGGCAGGCCGGGCGCGCTCTGGCGCGCCATGGCCTCGTCCACGCCTATGGCCATTGCTCCTTGCGCCTCGACGAGGGCCATTTCCTGGTCTCGCCGGCAAAGCCTCTCGGGCTCGTCGCGGATGAAGATGCCTGCAGCGTCGTTCCCATCGATGGGCCGCTGCCGGACGGCGTGCTTGGCGAAGTCCGCATCCATCGCGAGATCTATCGGCGGCGGCCTGAGGTTGGCGGTGTCGTGCGCTCGATGCCGCAACGAGTGATGACGCTCGGCACGGCCCGGATCACGCCGCAGCCGCGGCATGGCTTCGGCAGCTATTTCGCGCCGTGCCCGCCGCTCTGGGACGATCCGCAACTACTGCGCAATGACGATCAGGCTGCGGCCCTTGCCGAGCAGATGGGCGCGGCCCGCGCCATCGTCATGCGCGGCAACGGCGCGGTGACGGCGGGCGGAAGCCTGGAGGAGGCCGTCGTGCTGACCTGGTATCTGGAAGATGCGGCACGCGTCGAGTTCGAGGCGAGGGCGGCCGGTATCGCCGAGGCCGGCGTGGTCTTGGGCGAGGCCGAGGCCGCACAGCGCGCGACCTGGTCCGGCGCCATCCTGGAGCGGATGTGGGCCTACCTCACGGCCGCCAGGTGAGAGGTAGGCTGAGCGGCCCTAGCCCGTGCTGCTTCAGCCTTGTGCGGGCTGCTTGCTCGGCTTGCCACCCCGCAGCGAGGCGATGACCGTCCAGCCGATGATACCGATGGTGATCGCGGCGAGGACGGCGGCGATCGGCCGGTCGACCAGGCCGATCAGCCTGCCGTCAGACTTGATCATCGAGTTGATGAAGTACTCTTCCAGCAGCGGCCCGAGCACGACGCCGAGGATCACCGGCGCGACCGGGAAGTCGTTCTCCTCGAGCACGAAGGCCAGCACGCCGAAGGCGAGCATGACGCCGACATCGAACAGTGAATTGTTGATCGCGTAGGAGCCGACGATAGCGAAGAGCAGGATGATCGGCATCAGCACGCGCCGCGGAACCGAGAGCACGCGCGTGGCGACCTTGATGATCGCCCAGCCGAGCGGCAGCATCATGAGGTTGGCGATGACGAAGACCAGGAAGACCGCATAGACGTTCTCGGGGTTGTTGACGAAGATCGTCGGCCCCGGCGCCATGTTCTTCATCATCAGCACGCCGATGGCGATCGCCGTGATCGAGTCGCCGGGAATGCCGAAGACCAGAGCGGGGATCCAGGCGCCCGCCAGCGAGGAGTTGTTGGAGGCGCCGGCCTCAATCAGGCCTTCGGGATGGCCGGTGCCGAACTTCTCCGGCTCCTTCGAGAAGCGCTTGCTCATCGCATAGGACATCCACGCCGCCATGTCGGCGCCGCTGCCGGGCTGGATGCCGATGATGGTGCCGAGCGCACTGCCGCGGATGAGCTGCCAGGGGTATTGCTTGGTCAACCGCCACATGTTGGCGAAGATCGGCCCGATCTTCTGGACCACGGCATGCGGGGCGCTGCCGCCGGAGACCATGTGCCGCATCACCTCCGAGCAGGCGAACATGCCGACCATCATCGGGATCAGCGAGACGCCGCCGAGCATCTCGGTGGACTCGAAGGTGAAGCGAGGCTGGCCGGCCGGGTTGTTCATGCCGATCATCGCGATCAGCAGGCCGATCAGAAGCGAGATGCAGGCTTTCAGCGGCGTCGAGGAGCCGATGAAGACGGCGCCGCCCAAGCCGAGCATGACGATCCAGAAGAACTCGACCGAGCCGAAGCCGAGCGCGAAATCGGCGATGGCCGGCGAGGCCACCATCATCACCGCCGTGCCGAACAGGCCACCCAAAACCGAGAACCAGAGGCCGATGCCGAGCGCCAGTTCCGGCTTGCCCTTCAGCGTCATCTGGTAGGAATCGTCGACATAGGCGGCTGAGGCCGGCGTGCCGGGGATGCGCAGGAGGCAGCCCGGAATATCACCGGAGAAGATCGCCATGGTCGAAGTGGTGACGATCGCGGCGATCGCCGGCACCGGCGGCATGAAGAAGGTCAGCGGTACCAGCAGCGCCGTTGCCATCGTCGCCGAGAGGCCAGGGATACAGCCGACGACGAGGCCGTAGACCGCTGAGGCGGTGATGACGAAGAGCACATAGGGATCGAGCACCATCCCCAGCGCGGTGACATAAGCGTCGAGCATGATGGCTACCAGCGGAACGGTTCGAGCGGGCCCCAGGGCAATTGCACGCCGAGGGCCAGATAGAAGATCGAGTGGATGACGAGCGCGGCGGCGAGCGAGAGCCCGATCGCATGCAAGGGCCTGGCGCCGCCGGCCAGGAAGAGGACGATGAGGATCAGCGGCGCGCAGATCAGGAAGCCGAGCGTCTCGGCGAAGAGCATGTAAAAGATCACGGCTGCCGGAACGAGCAGCAGGCGCGCTAGCGCACTACCGCTGCGGGCCCAGTCCGCAAGGCCGATCCATGGGCCGGCCTGCGTCGTGCGGGCGCCGTTGATCGCGAGGATCGCGGCGCAGAGAGCCAGCAGACCGGACAGGATCAGCGGAAAGGCCGAGGGACCGAGCGGCTGCTGCGACGGGTTCGGCAGGTTCCAGGAGGCAATCGCGACCAGGCCCGACAGGGCAAGGAAGACGAGGCCTCCGAAGAGATCGTTGAACTTCATGACGAGCTCGGTGTGCGAAAGGGGTGAGCGCGGCGAAGGACGCCGCGCCCTGATCCTGCGAAGGCCGATGGACTACTGACGCAGGCGCAGGCCGAGCGCGCCCATGACCTCGCCGTTGTTCTTGTGCTGCGTCGCGAGGAAGGTGCCGAAGGCCGGGCCCTTGGCGAAGGCGTAGCCGAAGCCGCGCTCGGCGAGGAAGGACTTGTAGGCCTCGGAGTTCGCGACCTTCTCTGTCGCCTCGACGAGGCGGGCTGTCACGTCAGCCGGCAGGCCGGCTGGAGCGGCGAGGCCGCGCCAGGTGCCGCCCTCATACTCCTTGCCGATCGCGTCCTTGACGGTCGGCACGCTCGGGAAGGCGCCGATCTTCTCCTTCGACATCACCGCCAGCGACTTGACGCGGCCGGCATCGAACATCGGCTTGCCCTCCGGCAGGGAGGAGGGGACGATCTGGACGCCGCCGGACGCCAGTTCCTGGAAACCGGGCGCCGCGCCCTGGCTCGGCACCACGACGACCGCCTTGGGATCGATGCCTTCGAGCTGCATCAGGCCGGCGAAGGCGAGGTGGTAGGCCGCGCCCGCGCCCATGCAGGAGAGCTTGTACTTGCCGACCGGCTGCTTCTTGATGTCGTCGAGCGCGGCGCGCAGATCGGCCCAGGGCGAGTTCGCCGCGACATTGAAGGCGGCGGAATCGAAGTTCACCAGCGCGATCGGCGTCAGCTTCTCATAGGTGAAGGGCGCGGTGTTCGACCAGTAAAAGGTCGTCACCTCAGCGGTCGCAAGGCCGATCGTGTAGCCGTCCGGCTTGGCGTTGACGATCTCGGTATGACCGACCACGCCGCCACCGCCGGTGCGGTTGACGACGTTCACCGGCTTGCCGAGTTCCTTCTCCAGCCCGGCTGCGAGGATGCGCGCGACGGCGTCGGTGCCGCCGCCGGCGGCCCAGGGCACTACCAGGGTGATCGGCCGCTCGGGCCAGGCTGCCGAGGCGGGCAGCGACACCGCCGCGACGGCGGCGGCGAGCAGCAGTTTTGCGAGTTTCATGGTGTTTCTCCCGAGACGATTTTCTTTTTGGGGCTGATTCCATCCGCGAGGGCGGAACTGGAAAGCATGTGGCCGCGCGTGTAGCCGAGCACCTGCCGCATCGCCTGGCGGGCCTGTTCGGGCTGGCCGGCGGCAATCGCGTCGACGACAGCGGCGTGGTTGGCGAGGTTCCCGGCGAAGACGTCGACGGTGAAGTCGAACATCGCGCTCAGGATCGTGTCGATCGCGCCGCGAAAACTGCGCAGGATCGGGTTGTTGGTGGCGTCGAGGATCGCGAGGTGGAAGCTTTTGTCGGCGGCGATAGCGGCCTGCGGATCGTCCTGATCGGCCTCCATCGCGGCGAGCGCCGCGCGGATGCGGGCGAGGTCCTCGGGTGTGGCGCGGATGGCGGCGAGCGCGGCGGCTTCCGGCTCGATGATCTCACGCGTCTCCTCCAGAGCGAGCAGCAGGTCGCGATCGAGCCCGTCCGCGCCGCGCATCCAGCCGAGCACCTCGCGGTCGAGCAATGTCCAGTCGTGCTGAGGGCGGACCTGCGTGCCGTGGCGCGGGCGCACGGTGAGCAGGCCCTTGGCGACGAGGGTCTTCACGGCTTCGCGGACGACGCTGCGGCCGACGCCATAGCGCTCGGCCAGCTCGGGCTCGGCCGGCAGCACGGTTCCCGACGCGATCTCGCCACGCACGATCGCGGCCCCGAGTGCCGAAACCATCGCGCCGATCTTTCCTGGCTTGCTGCCGCGCTGCATGCCTTGTCCGCCTCCCGTGGCGGGAAATTGTCACGTCCGGGGCTTGCGCGCAAGCATTCATCTGATGTTTAACATCTGACTATTGAAGCGAGGCGCGATCATGACCACACCGACCGCATTCACCGGCATCCACGCGATCCTCTACGCGCTGTTCGACGCGCAAGAGCGCCTCGACCGGCAGGCGATGCGCCGGCAGGTCGAGCTCTGTCTCGAACACGGCGCCCACGGCATCGCGGCGCTGGGCCTCGCGACTGAGGTCTCCAAATTGACCGTGCCCGAGCGGCGTACGGTGATGGAATGGACCTCCGAGGATGTCGGCGGTCGCAAGCCGCTCGGCTTCACGATCTACGGGACCTCGGTTGGCGAGCAGATAGAGCTGGTCAGGGCCGCGCAAGCAGCGAAGGCCGATTGGGTCATCCTGCAGCCGCCCATCGTCGGCAGCTTCGCGGCGGGGGAATACATCCGCTTCTTCGGCCGCGTCGCGGATGCCACAGGCCTGCCGGTCGCGATCCAGAATGCGCCCGCCTATATGGGCCGCGGCCTATCGGCGGAAGACATCCGCAGCCTCGTCGCGCAGCATCCCAACATCACGCTGGTGAAGGGCGAGGGGCCGGCGACCGAGATCCGGCAACTGATCGAGACGACCGAGGGCCGGCTGCCGGTGATGAACGGGCGCGGCGGGCTCGAGCTGATCGAGAACCTGCGCGCCGGCTGCGTCGGCATGATCCTCGCGCCTGAGATCATCGATTTCACGACCCGGGCCTATGACAGCTTCGTCGCTGGTGACGAGGCCGAGGCGGAGCGCATCTATCGCGATATCCTGCCCGTGATCGTGTTCATGATGCAGTCGTTGGAGAGCTTGATCTGCTACGGCAAGCGCATCTTCGGGGCGCGAGCCGGTATCGCGATCCATGATCGTGCGCCTGCCATGCGCCCGACGACCTTTGGCGAGGAACTCGTTCGCCAGCATGTGGCGAAGCTCGGTGTCTTCCCGGGCATCTCGGCTGCCGGTCGCGGTTGAGGCCAGCCGTCGCTCCGCTCAATCGGCAGGCGCATCCAGCGTGTCGCTGCCGATGCCGACCATGGCCTGCTCGAGCTCGGCGAGCAGACTCTGCAGATCGGCCAGCTTGTCCGCGCCGAAGCGCTGACTGATCTCGCGATAGATCGCTTCCGAAACCGGCGTGACCGTGTCGATCAGGGCGGTGCCGGCGGGGCTGAGCGAGATCATCCAGCGGCGCAGATCGGCAGGGTCGGCCGTCCGGAGAATCAGGCTGCGCTGATCGAGATCCGCCAGGATCCGCGACAGGCTGGGACCGAGCAGGAAGGTCGCCCGCGCCAGCTCCGCCACCTCCATCTGCGGCATGGTGCTGAGCGCGCGCAGCACGCGCCATTGCTGCTCGGTCACGCCGAACTCGCGCAGCGATTTGCGGAAATGCCGCATCACCGATTCACGCGCCCGCAGCAGCGACATCGGCAGCGATTTGGAGAAATGGCGCAGCCTTAGCCTGGTCGCGGCGGGACCCGTGGCGCCCATGGTCTTCGAATCGTCGGTCAAACCTTGAATCCCGTCTGAGATTTGCGCCACCCTAGCTGAGGTGGCGGTCTGGGCCAAACGCGCTTGCGACGATAAATTTAACATGTTATCTAATTTGGACACGGAGGAGCGGCGTGCCCCATATCGTCATCGAATATTCCGCCAATCTCGAAGACGAGGTTCGCCCGATGCGGCTGGTCGAGGCGCTGCACGCTGCCGCCCTGGAGACCGGTGTCTTCCCGCTGGCCGGTTTGCGAACCCGAGCGGTGCGGCGGGAGCATTATCTGGTGGCCGATGGTGATCCCGAAAACGCATTCATCGCCGTGAGCGTGCGGATCGGCGAGGGGCGCGATGCCGCAACCCGCCGGCGTGTCGCCGAAGTGCTGATGGCGGTGCTACAGCGCGAGACCGCCGAGACGTTCCAGCGCCGTGGCCTCGCGCTCAGCCTCGACGTTTCCGAGATCGACGGGACCGCCTCACTGAAGACCAACAACCTGCACGAACGCCTGAAAGCGAGGGCGAAGCCATGACCGCGACCGATACCAAGCTGACCGCCAATCTCGCCAAGGCGCGCAAGGCAATGGAACGCTTCACGACCGGCGCCGTGCCGCATCTGATTGCCGGTGACGCTGTTCTCTCGGCCTCGGGTGCGACCCTGGACACGCTCGACCCGACCACGAACGAGCGCCAGGCCATCGTCGCCGCCGGCGACAAGACCGAGATCGACAGGGCGGCCAAGGCGGCGCGCAAGGCCTTCCCCGCCTGGAAGAGTGCCTCCGGCGCCAAGCGCCGCGCCGTGCTGCACGCGATCGCCGATGCGATCGAGGCGCGAGCCGAGGAGATCGCCCTCGTCGAGAGCAGCGACACCGGCCAGGCGATCCGCTTCATGGCGAAGGCGGCGCTGCGCGGGGCCGAGAATTTCCGCTTCTATGCCGACCGGGCGCCAGAGGCCGGCAACGGCCTGTCGTTGCCGGACGAGGGCCACATCAACTACACGCTGCGCCAGCCGATCGGCCCCGTGGGCGTGATCACGCCCTGGAACACGCCGTTCATGCTATCGACATGGAAGATCGCGCCGGCGCTGGCTGCCGGCTGCACGATCGTCCACAAGCCGGCCGAATGGTCACCACTGTCGGCGGTACTGCTCGGCGAGATCATGGACGAGACCATCCGCGCGCACGGCTTTCCGGCAGGCGTGGTCAATGTCGTCCATGGCCTCGGCGAGAGCGCCGGCAAGGCGCTGACCGAGCACCCCGACATCAAGGCGGTGGCCTTCGTCGGCGAGACGACGACCGGCCAGCACATCATGCGCCAGGGCGCGGACACGCTGAAGCGGGTTCATTTCGAGCTCGGCGGCAAGAACCCGGTGATCGTGTTCGAGGATGCCGATCTCGACCGCGCCCTCGATGCGGTGCTGTTCATGATCTATTCGCTCAATGGCGAGCGCTGCACCTCGTCGTCGCGCGCGCTGGTCCAACGCTCGATCTACGATGCCTTCTCCGCCAAGGTCGCCGAGCGGGTGAAACGCCTGCGCGTCGGCCATCCGCTCGACCCGGCGACCGAGATCGGGCCGCTGATCCATCCGCGCCATGCCGAGAAGGTCCTGTCCTATCCCGCTTTGGCGAAAGGCGAGGGTGCTCGTGTCGCCTGCGGCGGCGGGCGAGCGCTGGACGGCGCCGGCAACTATGTCGAGCCGACGCTTTATCTCGACGCCGGCAATGGCATGCGGATCGCCCAGGAGGAGATCTTCGGGCCGGTGCTGACCATGATCCCGTTTGACGACGAGGCCGATGCGATCGCGATCGCCAATGACGTCCAGTACGGGCTCGCCGGCTATATCTGGACCCGCGATGTCGGCCGCGCCCATCGCGTCGCGCGCGATCTCGAAGCCGGGATGATCTGGGTCAATTCTGAGAATGTCCGCCACCTGCCGACGCCGTTCGGCGGGGTGAAATCATCAGGCATCGGTCGCGATGGCGGGGACTATTCCTTCGACTTCTACATGGAGACGAAGAACGTCGCCGTGGCCTTCGATACCCACCAGGTGCCGCGGCTGGGCATCTGAAGCCGAGTCGAGAGAGACAAGAAGAACGATCTCCAGGAGGAACCATGCCCGTCCCGTCCAGCGTCCTCAACCCGCCCTTCCACGTCGTGCGGCTGAACCATGTCGTGCTGACGGTCCGTGATCTCGCCGCCGCCAAGGCGTTCTGGGGCGACACGCTCGGCCTGCAGCTGACGCAGGAGACGCCGGAACGGCTCTACTTCCGGGCCATGGAAGAGCGCGGCCATCACTGCATCGTGCTGGAAAAGGGCGCGGAGCCCACCGCCCGCCATCTAGGTTTCAAGGTCTTCTCGGAGGAGGATCTCGACAGGGCCCAGCACTTCTTCCGCGCCAAGGGCCTGAAGGCGGAGTTCGTCGAGGAGCCCTATCAAGGGCGAACCTTGCGCACCACCGATCCGCTCGGCGTGCCGCTGGAATTCTACTTCCGCATGGACAAGCTGCCGTCGGTTCACCAGAAATACGCGCTCTACAAGGGCGTGAAGCCCCTGCGCATCGACCATTTTAACTGCTTCTCGGACGATGTCGACGCGTCGGTCGCGTTCTACAATGAGATCGGCTTCCGGGTCACGGAATACACCGAGAACGAGGACCGGACCCGGCTCTGGGCCGCGTGGATGCATCGCAAGGGCGGCGTCCACGACATGGCCTTCACCCATGGAGTCGGCCCGCGCCTGCACCATGTCGCCTTCTGGGTGCCGACGCCGCTCAACATCATCGACCTGCTCGATCTGATGGCGACCACCGGCTATGTCGGCAACATCGAGCGCGGGCCGGGTCGCCACGGCATCTCCAACGCCTTCTTCCTTTATGTCCGTGACCCTGACGGCCATCGCATCGAGATCTATTGCTCGGACTATCAGACGATCGATCCCGATCACGAGCCGATCCGCTGGGACCTGCGCGATCCGCAACGCCAGACGCTGTGGGGGGCTCCGGCGCCGAAGAGCTGGTTCGAGGAAGGCACCGCCTTCGAGGGTGTGCCGGTCCGTCAGCCGGCCTACGCCGCTTCTCCGATCATCGCCGCCTGAGGGCGGGTGGTCCGATCAGCGGGCGACGGACTTCCGGTCAGCTGACGGCCGGCAGCGGCAGTTCCGTCGTCGTCTTGATCGACTTCAGCACCACGCCGGTCCGCAATGAGGCAAGGCCGCCGGTGACGGCGATCAGCCGGTCGATGAAATCGCTGAGATGGGGCAGGTCGCGCGCCACGATCTTGAGGATCATGTCGGCGTCACCAGTCTGCGCATGGCACTCCAGCACCTCCGGCGAGTCCAGCAGGAACTGCTGCAGCGCAGCGTTCTGCGCGGCATCGTGCGCCCGCAGGCTGAGCAGAGAATGGGCCATGACCTGCAGGCCGAGCGCCGCCGGATCGAGCAGGCAGACGACCTTCTCGATATAACCCTGCTTGCGCAGCCGCTCGATGCGCCGGGCGCACTGGCTCGGCGACAGATGGACGCTCTCGGACAACTCGACATGGGCGGCATCGCCCCTGCGCTGCAGCGCGGAGAGCAGCTTCACGTCATAAGCGTCGAGCATGTGCGATATCCCTCGGCGAGCATTGTGCGGCTTTCGCGCGCGGAATACTCCATTCGTGCCGGAAGCTAGCATCGACGGCTCGCTTCATCACGCGGAAAGCGCGGACATTGCGTCCGATGCGCGCTACGTTCACCGAAATCGGGAGACCACCATGTTCGAGAGCCTGCAGCCGAAGCCGGCAGACGCGATCCTTGCCCTGATCTCGGCGTTCAAGGCGGATGAGCGGACGGGCAAGATCGATCTCGGCGTCGGCGTCTATCGCGACGAGCAGGGCCGCACGCCGGTGTTCTCCGCGGTCAAGCAGGCGGAGCGCATCCTGCTCGAGGAGCAGCCGAGCAAGTCCTATCTCGGCATCGAGGGCGATCCGGTCTTTGTCGACCTGTTGAGGCCGATCGTCTTCGGGCAGAAGATCGCGCAGAACGACATCGTCGGCTTCCAGACCCCGGGCGGTAGCGGTGCATTGCGGCTTGGCGCCGATCTGATCGCTGCGGCGCGACCGGAGGCGCAGATCTGGCTCGGCCTGCCGAGTTGGCCCAATCACGCCCCGATCTTCCAGGCCGCCGGGCTGGCTGTGCGCGATTACGCCTTTGCCGATCTGACCTCGCAGAGCCTGTCCTTTGACGCGATGATGGCGGCGCTGTCCTCGGCGCAGGCAGGCGATGTCGTGCTGCTGCACGGCTGCTGCCACAACCCGACCGGGCTCGACCTCGATGCGGCGCAGTGGGAGGCGGTCACGGCGCTCTGCCTCGAGCGCGGGCTCATCCCCTTCGTCGACTTGGCCTATCAGGGTCTCGGCGAGACGCTGGATCTGGACGCTGCCGGAGCCCGGCGCATCGTCGAAGCCTGTCCCGAAGTGCTGGTTTCCTATTCCTGCGACAAGAATTTCGGGCTCTATCGCGAGCGGACCGGGGCGCTTTACGTCAAGTCGCGCACGCCGGTGACTGTCGCCAGCAACATGGCAGCGGCGGCGCGGGTGAGCTGGTCGATGCCGCCCGATCACGGCGCGGCCGTGGTGCGCGCGATCCTCGAAAGCAAGGAACTGACCGCCAACTGGCGCGCGGAGCTCACCGGCATGGCCGAGCGCATCCATTCGGTTCGCTCGGCGCTTGCCGCCCTGCATCCGGCTCTCGCCGGCATCGCCCGGCAACGCGGGTTGTTCTCGACACTCAAGCTGACGCGCGAGCAGGCCGAGGCGCTGCGCTCCGAGCATGCGGTCTATCTCGTGCCGAGCGGGCGCATCAACCTCGCCGGGCTGCGTAACCAGGATGCGGCGCGCTTCGTCGAGGCTCTGATCGCCGTCGGCGTGCTCGCCCCGGCCTGACTTTCGCCTGCTCCCTTCCAACTCAGCCAAGGTGCCAGAGATCATGCTGAAATCTGTCCTGCCGCAGCAGATGACCGGCGGCGCCGCGATCGTCGAAGCCCTGGTCGCCAACGGGGTCGACACCGTCTTTGGCCTGCCCGGCGCACAGATGTACGCCTTCTTCGACGCGCTGCAGCAGCGCTCCGACACGATCCGGACGTTCGGCGCGCGGCATGAGCAGGCCTGCGGCTACATGGCCTTCGGCTATGCCCGCTCGACCGGGCGGCCGGGTGTCTATTCGGTCGTGCCGGGGCCGGGCATGCTCAACACAACGGCGGCGCTCTCCACCGCGCTCGGCTGCAATGCGCCGGTGCTCTGCATCACCGGCCAGGTGCCTACCGCCTTCATCGGCCGCGGCCGGGGCCATTTGCACGAGCTGCCGGATCAGCTGGCGACGCTGCGCACGGTGACCAAATGGGCGCAGCGGATCGAGCGGGTCGAGGATACCGGCGCGATCCTCGCCGAAGCCTTCCGGCAGATGCTGAGCGGGCGGCCCGGGCCGGTCGCGGTCGAGATGGCCTGGGACGTGATGGCCGGGACTGGAAGCGCACCCGAACATTTCCCGGTCGCGACACAGGACGCTGCCCCGGTCGCGGATCAGGCTGCGATCGAGGCCGCGGCGCGCGCCCTGCTTGCAGCCCGCTCGCCATTGATCATGCTGGGCACCGGCGCGCAGGATGCCGGCGCCGAGATCGCGGCGCTGGCCGAAGCGGTCGGCGCGCCGGTCGCGGCCTTCCGCGGCGGGCGCGGGGCCATCCCGGAAGACCACTCCTTCAGCATCTCCTCCTATGCCGCAGCAAAGCGCTGGGCGCAGACCGATCTCCTGCTCGGCGTCGGCTCGCGCCTGGAGGCGCCCTATATGCGCTGGGCCAATCCGATGAGCTATGTCCAGGATCCTGGCCAGGCACGCCAGCTCATCCGCATCGACATCGATCCGGCCGAGATGGAGCGACTGGTGCCGACGATCGGCATCGTCGCCGACGCCAAGGTGGTCGTCTCGGCGCTGCTCGCGGCGGTGCGCCGCCTCGGCGGCAATGCGGCGGCGCCGGAACGAAAGGTCGAGCTGCAGCAGCTGCGCGCATCGGCCAGGGCGGAGACCGAGCAGGTCCAGCCGCAGCTTTCCTATCTCGATGCGATCCGCGAGGTGCTACCGCGCGACAGCTTCTTCGTCGGGGAACTCTGCCAGGTAGGCTTCACCTCCTATTTCGGCTTCCCGGTCTATGAGCCGCGCACCTATGTCAGCGAGGGCTATCAGGGCACGCTCGGCTTCGGCTTTCCGACCGCGCTCGGCGTCAAGGTCGCCCATCCCGGTCGCGCCGTGGTCTCGGTCACCGGCGATGGCGGCTTCATGTTTGCGGTGCAGGAACTGGCGACGGCGGTGCAGGAGAAGATCGGCCTCGTCACGATCCTGTTCAACAACAACGCCTACGGCAACGTGCTGCGCGACCAGACCAACAGCTTCGGCGGCCGCGAGATCGGCTCGGCGCTGGTCAATCCCGACTTCGTCCGGCTGGCGGAGAGCTTCGGCGTCAAGGCGCACAGCGTGACGTCGCCGGCAGCGCTGCGCCCGGCACTGTCCGAAGCGATCGCCTCGAATGAGCCGACCCTGATCGTGGTCGAGGTCGAGCGTGGCTCGGAAGCCTCGCCCTGGCCGTTCATCCACCCTCGGTTCGACTGAGCGGCGGCGGTCCTAGATGCGATCGAGCGCCGGCGGCAGGACCTTGCCGGGGTTCATGATGTTGTCGGGGTCGAGGCTCGCCTTCAGCGTGCGCATGACCTCAACGGCGGCGTCGCCATGCTCCTTGCGCAGGAACTTCGCCTTGCCATAGCCGACGCCGTGCTCGCCGGTGCAGGTACCGCCGAGCTCGATGGCGCGGTTGACCAGCAGGCCGTTCAGCCGCTCGGCCTCGCGGATCTCGTCGGGCGAATCCATCCTGATCAGGAAGCCCATGTGGAAATTGCCGTCGCCGACATGGCCGAGGGCCGTCACCGGGAAGGGTGCGTCCTTGGCGTGCTCCCTGATCTCTGTGATGCAGGTGGCAAGCTGCGAGATCGGCACGCAGGTGTCGGTGCCCCAGCTGCTGGCGCCGGGGCGCAAGGCGAGCAGCGCGTAATGCAGGTTGTGCCGGGCTTGCCAGAGCTTGCTGCGCTCCTCGGCGCTGGCGGCAAAGCGCCAGCCTTCGCCGCCATGGCCCTCGGCCAGCGCCTCGACCATCTGCGCCTGCGAAACCACGGCCGCATCCGTGCCGTGGAATTCGAGGAAAAGCGCGACCGTCTCGGGATAGCTCAGATTGTTGTGTCGGTTGATCGCGCGCATGCAGGTCTCGTCGAGCAGTTCGACGCGAGCGACCTGGATACCGCACTGGATCGTCTCGATGGCGCAATTGACGGCGCTGGCGATGTCCGGAAAGGAGCAGACCGCGACCGAGCTCGCCTCGGGGATGCCGTAGAGCTTCAGCGCGATCTCGGTGATGACGCAGAGCGTGCCTTCCGAGCCGACGAAAAGGCGGGTGAGGTCGTAGCCGGCCGAGGATTTGCGGGCACGGCCGCCGGTCTTCACGATCGTGCCGTCGGCGAGCACCACCGTGAGCGCCAGCACATTGTCCTTCATCGTGCCGTAGCGCACGGCATTGGTGCCTGACGCCCGCGTCGCGGTCATGCCGCCGAGCGTCGCGTCGGCGCCGGGATCGACCGGGAAGAACAGGCCGGTGTCGCGCAGATGCTCGTTGAGCTGCTTGCGGGTGACGCCGGCTTCGACCGTGCAGTCGAGATCCTCGGCGTTGACTTCGGTGATTGCGTTCATGCGCGAGAGGTCGATGCAGACGCCGCCATGCAGCGCAACGACATGGCCTTCGAGCGAGGTGCCGGCGCCGAAGGGAATGACCGGTACCTTCGCCTGATGGCAGAGCCTCACGATCCGGCTGACTTCCTCGGTCGTTTGCGGATAGCAGACGACATCGGGCGCCTTGGTCGGATGATAGGATTCGCCATGGCCGTGATGCTCGCGCTCGCTGTCCGAGGTCGAGCAGCGCGGGCCGAGGAGTTCGCGCAGGGAGGCGGTCAGACCGTCGAGGGCGGGGTGCCGCGCGGTGCCGGGCGTGGTGGCGGGGGCGTTCATGGGGTCTTCGATCCTCGTGCACGTCTTCGGCGCGGCTGCGGTGCAATCTCGACCGGCGCATAGCCTTCCGCCACAGCCGATGCAGCATGAGTGCTCTGCATCGGCGGGGGAAGTGTGGCGTCAGGCCGACTGGTCGCGTTCGGCCACGCCGAGCAGGTATTGGCCATAGCCGCTCTTCGACAGGGCTTGCCCGAGTTCGCGCAGCTGCTCGCGGTCGATCCAGCCGTTCTCGAAGGCGATCTCCTCGGGGCAGGCGATGCGGAAGCCCTGGCGGCGCTCCAGCGTGCGCACGAACTCCGAGGCCTCGACCAGGGAATCGGGCGTGCCGGTGTCGAGCCAGGCATAGCCGCGCCCGAGCCGTTCGACGCTGAGCGCGCCGCGTTCGAGATAAGCGAGGTTGACGTCGGTGATCTCGAGCTCGCCGCGGGCCGAGGGTTTCAGCTTGCGGGCGATCTCGACCACCTCGGCGTCATAGAAATAGAGGCCGGTCACCGCCCAGTGCGAGCGCGGCAGTTTGGGCTTCTCCTCGATCGAGAGCGCCTTGCCGGCGGCGTCGAAGGAGACGACGCCATAGCGCTCGGGATCGCTGACGCGATAGGCGAAGACGGTGGCGCCGCTGGTGCGGGCCGCCGCGCGGTGCAGCACGTCGGTGAGACCGTCGCCATAATAGAGGTTGTCGCCGAGGATCAGGGCGGAGGGGCCGCCGGCGACGAAATCGGCGCCGATATGATAGGCCTGCGCCAGACCCTCCGGCTTCGGCTGCACCGCATAGGAGAGCCTGAGGCCCCAGCGCTCGCCATTGCCGAACAGTGCCTCGAAGCGCGGTGCATCCTCCGGCGTCGAAATGATCAGGATCTCGTTGATGCCGGCGAGCATCAGCGTCGAGAGCGGATAGTAGATCATCGGCTTGTCGTAGATCGGCAGAAGCTGCTTCGACGTCACCATGGTCATCGGGTGGAGCCGCGTGCCGCTGCCGCCGGCGAGGATGATCCCCTTCATCGATAGCTCCTTCAGCTTCGCGATTGCGCGAGCAGCGTGGCGACGCAGGTTTGTACCGACTCCTGCCAGCGTGGCAGTTGCAGGCCGTGCCGTTCGGCCAGCAGGCTGCAGTCAAGCCTGGAGTTGGTCGGCCGGCGGGCAGGGGTGGGGTAGTCCAAAGTCGCGATGCGCCTGACGGTTGCGCTCGGCCCGCCCAGAGCTGCCGAGGCGGCGAAGACGGTCTCGGCGAGGTCGGCCCAGCTGGCCTCGCCCGTGCCGGCAGCGTGGAAGATGCCGCGCAGCGAGGCATCGCGGGGACGCGCAACGAGTGCCTTCGCCACCGCGATGATCACGTCGGCGAGATCGAGCGCGCTGGTCGGCGAACCCAGCTGGTCGGAGACGACGCCGATCTCGTCCCTCGTTTCGGCGAGGCGCAGCATGGTCTTCACGAAGTTGGCGCCATAGGGGCTGTAGACCCAGGCGGTGCGCAGGATGGCGTGGTTATGCGTCGCGGCAGCGACCGCTTCCTCGCCGGCCAGTTTCGAGCGGCCATAGGCGCCGAGCGGGGCGGTCGTATCCCTTTCGCGCCGAGGCTGCGGCGCCAAACCGTCGAAGACGTAATCTGTGGAGATCTGGATCAGCGGTACACCCAAAGCCGATGCCGCAGCAGCGACCGCGCCGGCGCCCTCACCGTTGATGCGCAAAGCGATCTCCGGCTCGGTCTCAGCCTTGTCGACAGCAGTATAGGCGGCGGCATTGACGATGCAGTCGGGGCTTGCGGCGGCGAGTGCCTGCTGAACGCTTTCGAGCTGCGCCAGATCGAGCTCCGGCCGGCCGACCGCAATGACAGTGACGCCTGCCGCCTCGGCGCGGGCGAGAAGGGATTGGACGACCTGCCCGGTCCGTCCGGTCACGGCTATGCGCATCGGGCCTTCGCCATCGGAAGCATGGCGGCCGGTCTAGAGCATGCGTCCGGTGGGCTCAACCCGCGGCTTCGAAGCGGCGGGCCTCCTCGCAGAGCCAGGCGATCAGCGTGTCGAGAGCCGGGCTGCGCTCGCTCTGCGAATTGACCGTCAGCCAGCAGCCGGTCGCGCTGTCGAAGTCGAGGCCGAGCGGATTGACCAGCGCGCCCGAGGCCAGTTCCTCGGCGACATAGCAGCGTGGGGCGAGTGCGACGCCGAGCCCAGCGACCGCGGCGCGGATGATCACGGAATAGTAGCCGTAGCGCACGGTATGGGCCGGCACCGCGCCGCGCAGGCCGTGCGCCTCGGTGAACTCGGCCCAGAAGGCCGGCATCTGGAAATGCTGCAGCAGCGTCATCTTCTGGATGTCGGCGGCACGGGCGAAGCCGCCCAGGCGTTCGAGCGCTGCGGGGGCCGCAACCAGCGCGACCCGGCGGCCGAAGAGGTAATGCGACTCACGATCCGGCCAGGGGCCGAAACCATGGACGATCTCGAGGTCGGCCTCCTCGATCTCCTTCTCGCTGACGAAATTGGTGAACTGGACGTCGATTTCGGGATGGGCCTGAGCGAATTCCGGGAAGCGCTCCATCAGCCAGCGCTCGCCGGCGATGGCGATCATGTGCAGGCGGATCGGCCGGCCGATCGCGGCGCGCTCGGCGAGGCGGCGGGCGCCGCGCTCCATCTGCTCGATCGCCGCCTCGGCATAGGGGCGGTAGATCGTACCGGCTTCGGTCGGTTTGAGTCCGGCCGGGCTGCGTTCGAACAGCTCCGTGCCGAGATGCTCCTCCAGCGCCTGGATCTGCTTGGAGACGGCGCTCTGGGTCAGGTGCACTTCGCCAGCCGCCTTCGCCGTCGAACCGAGGCGGGCGACGGCGAGGAAAACCCGGAGCGCCGTGGTCGATGGCGGAAGATTGCGACCGGCCAAGCAGATATTCCTTCAGCGACTACCCTTGAGGAGATCGTTTCGTTTGCCGGTTGCGCGGTCAAGGGGGCAGTGTTTCAGGCAAGGGGAGAGCATCATGAACCATAATACGCGTCTCTGGGGCGGCCGTTTCCGCAAGCCGCCGGATTCGCGCATGATGAAACTGTCGAGCGCGGCCGGCGCCCATGCCCGGCTGGCGCCGCAAGACATCGCTGGCGGCAAGGCGCATGCGGCCGAGCTCGAACGCGCCGGGCTGCTCAGCCAGGACGAGTTCAGGACCATCGTTGCAGCGCTCGAAGCGATTGCCGCCGATCTCGCCGCCGCAACACTCGCGCCCGATGAGAGCGACGAGGACGTCCATACCTTCATCGAGCGCGTACTGACCGCCCGCATCGGCGCGACCGGCGCCAAACTCAGGGCCGGGCGCTCGCGCAACGACCAGGCCGCCAACAATCTCAAGCTCTATCTGCGCGCCGAGGCGCGGACCATCGGCGCGATGCTGGCCGAACTGCTCGACGCGATCGCCGGCCAGGCCGAGCGGCACGCAGGCTCGGTCTGCCCGGGCTTCACCCATCTGCAGAGCGCCCAGCCCGTCACCTTCGGGCATTGGCTGATGGCGCATGGCCAGGCGCTGTCGCGCGATGCCAGTCGCCTTCAGGACTGGGAGAAGCGCTCCTCGCTCTCGCCGTTGGGCGCCGCCGCGCTGGCCGGCTCGGCGATCGCGCTGACGCCCGAACTCAGCGCCAGGGCGCTCGGCTATGACGGCCCTTGCGAGAACTCGGTCGACGCGGTCGGCGCACGCGACCATGTCGCGGAATTTCTGTTCGTTTCGGCGATGCTGGCGACGAACCTGTCGCGACTGGCGGAGGAGGTGACGCTCTGGACCTCGCGCCAGTTCGGCTGGGTCGTGCTCGACGATGCCTTCGCGACCGGATCCTCGATCATGCCGCAGAAGAAGAACCCGGATATCGCCGAGATCTCGCGCGGTCGGGCGGCGCGGCTGACCGGCGATCTCGTCGCCATGCTGGGGGCGCTGAAGGGCCTGCCGCTCGCCTATAACCGCGACCTCGCCGAGGACAAGCGCGCCGCCTTCGATGCGGTCGACGTGCTCGGCGAAGTGCTGCCTGCTTTCGCCGGGCTGATCGCGACGATGGAAGCCAGGCCAGAGGTGATGCGGGCGCAGGCCGGCTCGGGCTTTGCGCTTGCGACCGAAGTCGCCGATCATCTCGCCCGCAAGGGCGTGCCCTTCGCCGAAGCGCATGAGATCAGCGGGGCGCTGGTGCGCTATTGCGAGGAGATGGGCCGCGAGCTCGAAGGACTGGAGCCGGTGGAATTGCGCGCGATCGATCCGCGTCTCGACGAGAGTGTGCTGACAGTGCTGACGCTCGATGCTGCGGTGGCGGCACGCAGCGGCCATGGCGGCACGGCCCCGGCGAGGGTCGTCGAGCAGATCGAGCGCTTCCGCGGCTGGCTCATCGGCTTCACGCAATGGACGAGGGAGGGCGCGGCATGAGCGATGCAGTCCGGACCATGCCGGATCGCGGCCTTGCCGAGATCGCCGGCCTGACCATCGTCCCCAAGCGCTTCTACGGGCGCTGGATCGCCGCGGCAGTAATCCTGTTCGTTCTCGCCTGGATCGTGAAGGCCTTTGCGCAGGGGCAGATCGCCTGGCCGGTGGTGGCGCAATTCTTCACCGCGTCGGCCATCCTCGCCGGCCTCGTCAACACGCTGATCATGACCGTCTGCGCCATGGGGCTCGGCATCGTGCTCGGCGTCGTCTTCGCGATCATGTACATGTCGCCGAACCCGGTGCTGCGCGGCGTCGCGCTGTTCTACATCTGGTTCTTCCGCGGCACGCCGCTGCTGCTGCAGCTCCTGCTCTGGTTCAACCTGGCGCTGGTCTTTCCGACGATCGGCATCCCCGGCGTCGTCGAGTGGCGAACCATCGACATCATCGGGCCGTTCATGGCGACGCTGCTCGGCCTCGGCATGAACCAGGGCGCCTATACCGCCGAGGTCGTCCGCTCCGGCATCCTCTCGGTCGATCTCGGCCAGACCGAAGCCGCCAAGGCGATCGGCATGACTCGGCTGACGACCTTGCGCCGGATCGTGCTGCCGCAGGCGATGCGGGTGATCATCCCGCCAGTCGGCAACGAGGTGATCAGCATGGTCAAGCTGACCTCGGTCGCCAGCGTGATCCAGTTCTCCGAGATCCTGCGCAATGCGCAGAATGTCTATTACGCCAATGCCCGCGTCATCGAACTGCTGATCGTCGCGGCCGGCTGGTACCTGCTCGTCGTCACTCTCCTGCAGATCGGCCAGTTCTTCCTCGAACGCGCCTTCTCGAAGGGCCGGGGCGAGCGCCGCGCCAAGCCTCAAATCGCCGAGGAGGCCGCCGCGTGACCGCCCTGTCCCCGATCGTCGTCGCTGCCAGCGTCACCAAGCAGTTCGGCCCCTTAAAGGCGCTGAACAAGGTTTCGCTCTCGGTCATGCCGGGCGCGGTGCAATGCATCATCGGCCCGTCCGGCTCGGGCAAGTCGACGCTGCTGCGCTGCATCAACCAGCTCGAGAAGATCGACGCCGGCGCCATCACCGTCGCCGGCGAGCTGATCGGCTATCGCCGCGTCGGCAATGAGCTGCACGAACTCAGCGATGTCGAGATCGCGCGGCAGCGCCTCAAGACCGGCATGGTCTTCCAGCGCTTCAACCTGTTCAACCACATGACCGTGCTGCAGAACATCATCGAGGGGCCGCTCACGGTGCTGAAGCGGCCGCGGCGCGAGATCATTTCCGAAGGCATGGCGCTGCTCGAGCGTGTCGGCCTCGCCGAAAAGCGCGATGCCTATCCGATCGAGCTCTCCGGCGGCCAGCAGCAGCGCATCGCGATCGCCCGGGCGCTGGCGATGAAGCCGCAGCTGATGCTATTCGACGAGCCGACCTCGGCGCTCGATCCCGAGCTCGTCGGCGAGGTGCTCGCCGTGATGCGCGACCTTGCCGCCTCCGGCATGACCATGATCGTCGTCACCCATGAGCTCGGCTTCGCCCGTGAGGTCGCGAACGATGTCGTCTTCATGGACAAGGGCGAGATCGTCGAACAGGGCCCGCCGCAGCAGGTGCTTGTCGCGCCAAGCCAGGCCCGCACCCGCGACTTCATCGCCGCCGTCCTCAAGTGACCCAAGACCAAGTCGATTCCGACAAAGACAAGAGGGAGACCACCATGCTTCGCCTTTCGCTCGCCGCCGCGCTGCTCGCTGGCACCGCGCTCGCCGCCCAGGCCCAGGCTCTGCCGGACCGGATCAAGACCGCCGGCAAGATTGTCATCGCGACCCAGCCGAACTATGCGCCGATCGTCTACAAGGACCCGGCGACGAACACGATGACGGGCTTCGACTACGAGCTCGGCGAGGCGATCGCCAAGGAACTCGGCGTCAAGGCCGAATGGCAGGACACCGCCTTCGCCCAGATGCTGCCCTCGCTGACGACCGGCCGCGTCGACATGGTGATGGCCGGCATGAGCGACCTGCCGGCGCGGCGCGAGACGGTCGATTTCGTCGACTACATGGTCTCGGGCGCGCAGTTCTACACGGTCACCGCCTTCGCCTCGACGATCAAGTCGGCCGAGGACCTCTGCGGCAAAAGCGTCGGCGCCAGCCGCTCCACCAACTGGCCGAAGCAGATCGGCGAGTGGAGCGACGCCAACTGCGTCGCCAAGGGCAAGCCGGCGATCACCGTGGTCGGCACCGAAGGCTCGGTCGACGCCCGCACCCAGCTCAAGACGCAGCGCCTGCAGGGCGGCGTCCAGGGCAGCGAGACGATGAGCCATTTCCAGAAGCTCGAGCCCAACACCTATATCGCTCTCGGCGAGCCCTTCACCCGCTCGCTCACCGGCATCCCGTTCCCGAAGACGGCCGAGGGCGGCCAGCTGCGCGATGCGGTCAAGGGCGCGCTGGAGCGGTTGCAGGCGAACGGCACCTATGACGCGCTGGTCGCGAAATACGTCCAGCCGAGCAACGTGCTGAAGCCGATCTCGGTCAACAAGGGCGAGTGATCGCTTGACCCTGCCGGCCTCGGCGGCTTCGTTGCCGTCGAGACCGGCGATTTCCTCGCCGGAATGCCAGCGAGGATCGCGTGCTGACCTTCCGCCAGATCGAGGTGTTCAAGGCGGTGATGGCGGCCGGCAGCCTCGCCGGCGCCGCGCGCGAGTTGCGCATCGCGCAGCCGACGGTGACGCGGATGATCCTGCGCATGGAGGATCAGCTCGGCGCGAGGCTGTTCAACCGGGTCCGCGGCCGGTTGACGCCGACGCAGGAAGCGGCACGCTTCCTCGCCGAGATCGACCGCGCCTTCGAGCAGATGCGCTCCGCCGTGGAGAGGGCGGCGCAGGCAGCGCTGCCGGAGCGCTCGGTCTTCCGCTGCGGCGCCTCGCCCAGCATCGGCCGCGGGCTCGTCCCCGCCGCGCTGGCGCGGCTGCTCGGACGCATGCCGACAGTCTCGCTGCAGCTCGACATCCTGACTGTCAGCCAGGTGCTGCCCTATCTGCTCGACGGCTCTGCCGATGCGGCGGTGACGTTGTTTCCGGTCATGCATCACGAGGTAGTCAGCACGCCCGTCGGCAGCGGCCGGCCGGTGCTGCTGATGCCGGCCGGCATGGATGAAGTGCCCTCGGACGCGGCGAGTTTGGCCAGCCTCGCCGATCGTGCCTGGATCGTCTTCCAGCCGCGCTCCGTCCATGGTGACATGGCGGCCGGCATCCTCTCGGACCATGGGCTGCGTCCCGCCCGGACGCATATGGTGCGATTTGCTGAGACGGCGGTCGCGTTGGTCGAGGCCGGGATCGGCGTCTGCATCGTCGACGAATTCTCGGCGCGTGCCGCCGACATGTCGCGTTTGCGCTGCCTGTCGGTGCCGACCAATAGGCGCTATGAGGCCTATTTGCACCGCCCGCTTGCTGCGGGTGGCGAGGTGACGCAGCAGTTCGAGCATTGCCTGAAGGATGAGCTGCAAGCTGGTCGTATGTCCTGAGGCTATAGCTCAGGAATATAACGTTGCTTGAACTGGCCAGCCGGCTCCGTTTGAGTGCGCGCAGAAAAATCCAGGGAGGATTCCAGCATGCAGAAGCGTCAGCCGGCCGTGAGCCGGCGGTTCGTCCTGTCCGGCATGGCGGCCACGATGGCCTGCCCGGCGCTGGCGCAATCCTACCCGGCCAAACCCGTCACCCTGATCGTCACCTTTGCGGCCGGCGGCGGCGTCGATGTCACCGCACGCCTGATCGCTGAATCGCTCAGCCAGATCCTCGGCCAGCGCGTCATCATCGACAACCGCGGCGGCGGCGCGACGATGACGGGCACGCAGGCCGTGACCAAGGCCGATCCCGACGGCTACATGCTGCTGGCGGCGCCGACGACGATGGTGATCAATCCGGCGCTGCGGGCGAGCATGCCGTTCGACTGGCGCAGCGACCTCATCCCGATCGGCCTGATGGCGAAATTACCCTTCGTGGTGGTGACCCGGCCGGATTCGCCGGTAAACACGATGAAGGATCTGGAAGCGCTGGCGAAGAAGCGCGCCGAACCCATCCTGTTCGCGTCCGGCGGCACCGGAACCGTCGCGCATCTCGCCGGCGAGCTCTTCGCCATGCGCACCGGCAGCAAGATGCAGCATGTGCCTTATCGCGGCGAGGGGCCCTCGCTCGCCGACGTCGCGGGCGGGGCGCTCGACGTCACCTTCGCGACGCTGGCGGCGGTCGCAGGACAGGTCGAGGGCGGCTCGCTGAAGGCGCTCGGCGTCACCACCAGCGAGCGGGCCGGTCTGCTACCGAAGGTCCCGACTGTTGCCGAGCAGGGCTATGCCGATTTCGACGTCTCGGCCTGGGTCGGCCTGATGGCGCCGAAGGGCACGCCGCCGGCGCTGACGGAGAAGCTGCGCGCCGCGCTGGCGACGGCGCTGGGCGACGCCGAATTGCAACGCAAGCTCTCGGCCAGCGGCTCGATTCCGGCTGCTGTCGGCTTCGACTTCGACGGCTTCCTCAAGCGCGAAAGCGAGATCTGGAGCAAGGTCGTCAAGGACGCCGGCGTCAAGGTCGATCCGTAAGGCATCGTGATGCTCGCCATCCGCAAAGCCGCTCCGGAGCCGGGGCTCGTTTGCCGCGAGGTCGAGGCCCCCTCTCTCGGTCGCGACGATGAGGTGCTGGTCCGTGTCGAGGCTGCCGGCATCTGCGGCACCGACCTGCACATCGCCGACTGGACGGCGGGCTATGAGGCGATGGCGAGCGCCATGCCGGTCACGCTCGGCCATGAGTTCGCCGGCATAGTCGAGCGCGGGCCTTCCGAGTGGATCGGGCGGCGGGTGGTGGTCAGGCCCTCCGTGACCTGTGGGCATTGCGAAGGCTGCCGGGAACGCGGTGAGGACGGCTGCACGGTGCGCACCGGCATCGGTATCCGCCGCGATGGCGGCTTCGCCAGCCTGGCGAGCGTGCCGGCGCGCAATTGCGCTCCCGTGCCTGAGGGACTCGATCCGGAGCTTGCGGCGCTGACCGAGCCTCTCACCGTCGCGGCGCAGGCCGTGGCGCGTGCCGGTGCGGTCGAGGGCAAGCGCGTGCTCGTGCTCGGGCCGGGGCCGATCGGGCTCGGCGTCGCGCTCTTCGCCGAGCGGGCCGGAGCTGCCGCGCTGACGATCGCCGGGCGCGACGATGCCGTGAGGCTGGCCTGTGCCCGCGCGCTCGGTTTCGCCGATACCAGGGACGCGCTCGTCGATAGTGAGCCGCTGGCGCCCGCCGGCTTCGATGTGATCTTCGAGGCGACCGGCGTTCCCGAGGTCGCGAGCGAGGCGCAGCGCCTGCTGGCCCCCGGCGGCGTTCTGGTGATCTGCGGCATCCATGCCCGGCCGGCCAGCTTCGATCTGACCGTGATGGTGCGGCTTGAGCAGAGCGTTGTCGGCTCCTACCGCGCGCCGGTGGCACGTTGGAGCGAGGTGGTCGCGGTGATCACCTCAGCGCCGGAGCGTTTTCGCAAGCTAATCAGCCATCGCCTGGCGCTAAGCGAGGCGCTCGACGGCTTTGCCCTGATGCGCAGCCGCGCCGCGATCAAGGTGATGCTCCAGCCATGAGTTCCATTGCTTCAGCGAGCAGCGCTTTTCTCGTCTTCGCCAACGATGTCGTTGCCGAGCAGCGGGAGGCCTATGAACGCTGGCATGGCGGCCATCATGTCCCGCAACGATTGACGGTCCCGGGCATCCTGCGCGCTACGCGCTATCGGACGGGCGGCGGTTCGCCGGAGTATCTCACGGTCTACGATCTCGCCGATATCGCGGTGCTCGCTTCGCCGGCCTATCGCCTGCTCGCGGAGCAGCCCGATGCGGTCACGCAGGCGATGCGGCCCTATCTGCGTAATCCGCTGCGGCTCGCCTGTCGCGCGCTGGTCGGCGCCGATTGCCTGCATGGCGGGTTCCTGATCATGCTTCGGATGCCCGATGCGAGCGCGGCGCAGGTGGCCGAATGGCTCGCGGCCCAGGGCTCGGCGGCGATCAGGCTCGGCAAGACCACGCCTGATGCCGGCGGGCATCCGATCATGGGGCAAGTCGCCATGGCGGAGGAGGCGGTGGCGCTCGTGTTCGCAGAGACACCCGAGGCGGCGCGAGCCACCATCAACGGCATGCGGGATGCATTGCAGGTCGAGACCCTGTCGGCTCTCGGCTCGGGCCTGGTCTATGAGCGGATCGAGAGCTTTCCCTAGCTTACATATGAGTTGGCTGCTCGACGGCGGAGTTTATGTTATACGGTTTGTATAACGCCGCTTAGGGAGCATGCCATGAACAAGCCCGAAAAGCCTGCCGTCGAGCCGGCCATGGTCCTGCAGGTCCGCAAGATCGGCAATTCGGTCGGCATCATCCTGCCCAAGGAATTGCTGGCGCGGCTGAAGCTGGCGGAAGGCGACAAGCTGACCGTGGTCGAGCAGCCGGAGCTCGGCCTCAAGCTGGCCCGCCACGATGACACACATGCGCGCGGGCTCGAAATTGCCCGGCGCTCGTTCAAGACCTATGCCAACACCTACCGCGCCCTGGCGAAATGACCGAGCCCGTTTGGGTCAGCGTCGACCTGGTTGTCGATATCCACGCCGAGCAACTCGCGCTGTTCGGGGGACCGGCCGGCATTCGCGATCATGGTCTTCTGGAATCGGCGCTGGCGCGTGCGCCGAACAAATATGCCTATGGTGAAGCCGATCTCGCTGCCCTTGCCGCCGCCTACGCTTTCGGGGTCGCGCGAAACCATCCCTTTGTCGACGGTAACAAGCGGGCTGCCTTTGCATCCATGATCGTCTTCCTTGGGCTCAACGGTATCGACTTCCTCGTGCCCGAACCGGAAGCGACTGCCGCCATCCTCGCGCTCGCGGCGGGCGAGGTCGAGGAAGAGGGGCTGACGCGCTGGATCCGCGACAACTGGCCGAAGGATACGCCTGCATGACCAAGCCGATCTGGATCGAAGCGGCGATCAACGGGCCCTGGGGCAAGGAACGCCAGCCCGGCATTCCGATTGCGATTGCCGATATCGTCGCGGATGGGATCGCGGCGGTCGAGGCCGGCGCGGCGATCGTTCATCTGCATGTCTACGATATCGAGACCGGCCGGCAGCGCGACG
This sequence comes from Alloboseaceae bacterium BT-24-1, assembly GCA_025846845.1. Classification (GTDB taxonomy): domain Bacteria; phylum Pseudomonadota; class Alphaproteobacteria; order Rhizobiales; family Beijerinckiaceae; genus Allobosea. The sequence continues at coordinate 94,985 of JAOYTL010000013.1, read as the reverse complement.
ACTGGGAGCTCTATGCCCAGGCGATCGAGGGCATCAGGGCCAAGGTCGACGCGATCGTCTACCCGACGATCCCGATCCTCGGCTCCGGCTATGCCGGCGACATGATCGGCTCAGGCCGTTACACGCATCTGGAGGAACTGGCCAGGCGCGGCCTGGTCGAATGGGGCGTGCTCGACCCTGGTTCCTGCAACTGGACGACCTTCGCCGGAATCCCGCAGGGAGAGCCCGGCTTCATCTACCAGAACCCCGGCGAGCATATCCGCGAGGGCATGGCGGTGGCGCAGGCGCACAGGATCCATCCGAGCTATGCGATCTACGAGCCCGGCTTCACCCGGCTGGGGGCAGCACTTGCCAAGGCTTATCCTGGCATGCCGACGCCGATCTACCGGCTGATGTTCTCCGATGCCTTCGCCTGGGGCTTTCCGCCGAAACCCTATGCGCTGGAGGCGCATCTTGCACTGCTGGCGGACTGTGCGCCGCAGGCACCCGTGATGATCGCGGGGCTTGGTGTCGATCTCAGCGAGATCGTCGGACCCGCAGTCGCCCGCGGCGTCCATGTCCGCGCCGGGCTGGAGGATGCCGCGTTCGGCGAGACGCGTACGAACGCGCAGTTGATCGCCGACATGGTCCGCAAGGTCGAGGCGGCCGGCGGCCGGCCTGCGAGCGTGGCCGAGGTCAGGGCGAGGCTCGCGGCGTGAGGGCACATTGGTGCCGCCTTGCCGAGCTATCCCGGTCGCGATGACGAACATGGAAGACGTGCCGCTCGAAGGCGGCGAGCGGACCACCGTGCTGCGCCGGGGCGATCTCGTCCTGCGCAAGGCTGGACCTTGGTCCGCGTCGGTGCACGCCTTGTTACGGCATCTCGAAGCGGAAGGTTTTGACGCCGCGCCGCGCGTGGTCGGCAGCGGCTTCGACGAACAGGGCCGTGAGGTGCTGAGCTATGTCGAGGGCGAGGTCATCAACCCCGCGCCCTGGTCGGACGCAGCGATGCATCGCCTCGGCGAGCTGGTCCGGCGGCTGCACGACGTTACGCGATCCTTTGTGGCACCGCAGGATGCACTCTGGCGGCCCTGGTTCGGGCGCGGGCTCGGCACTCCCGACCTGATCGGCCATTGCGACGCGGCGCCCTGGAACATCGTCTCGCGCGAGGGCCAGCCAGTGGCGCTGATCGACTGGGAGGCGGCGGGGCCGGTCGACCATCTCACCGAACTCGCCATGATCGCCTGGAGCAATGCCCAGCTCTATGAGGATGATGTCGCGGCGATGAACGGCTTGCCGGAGGCTGCGGTGCGTTTGCGGCAAGTCAGGCTCCTCGCCGATGGCTACTGGCTGGCGACGGCTGGGCGCCGACTGCTCGCCGACAGAATCATCGCTTTCGCCGCCGAGAGCGCGGCCAACGAGGTGGTCGAGCAGGCGATCACGCCCGAGACCAGGCACGCGCCGCGCGTCTGGGGTATCGCCTGGCAGACGAGGAGCGTCGCCTGGCTGATCCGCAACCGGCCGGGGTTGGAGCGGGCGCTCGCCTAGGGGCGGCTTGGCGACCAGCTGCATCCGCGACTAGTTTCCCGCACATCGGCAAGCGGGGAGGGCGCCATGGCGTCGGTGACGGTCGAGTTGCGCAATGTCGAAGGCACGCAGGCGGCTATGGGCTGGGCCGGCGCGCATACCGTCGTCGTGGACCGGCCCGAGGGCAAGGCCGGCGGCATGGGGCTCGGTTTCAACGGCGCGCAATTGTTGGCGCTCGCGCTCGGCGGCTGCTTCTGCAACGATCTGCGCTACGCCGCGCATGGACTGGGTGTCGCGCTCGGGCGGATCGCCGTTTCGGTCACGGTCGAGCTCGAAGGCTCGCCTTTGCTGACCAGGGCCGCGACGATGACTGTCGAATGCGAGATGCAGGACGGCTCCGACGCTAGCCCCGTCATCGAAAAGGCCAAGGCGATCTGCATGGTCGCCAACTCGCTCGGCCGCGGCTTCCCGGTGGCGATCGAGCAGGCCGGCCGCTCCTGAGACAGCGTGCCCGCTGGCTTTCCCCGCCGGAGCGCCTACATCGGTGGCAGCCCGTCATCAGCCGAGCGAGCCTCAATGTCCGAACGTGATAGCGAAGCCAACCGATTCTCCGCCCGTGCGGCGCGCTATGCCCGCGTCGGCGCCAATGTCGGGGGCGTGGCGGCGCGGATCGCCGGCACCAAGCTGTTCGGGCTGGAAGGCCGCAACGCCACCAATGCCGAGGCGCTGGCCAAGGCGCTTGGCGGGCTGAAGGGCCCGCTGATGAAGGTGGCGCAGCTCGTCGCCACCATTCCCGACGTGGTGCCACCGGAATACGCCGCCGAATTGCAGAAGCTGCAATCGGAGGCGCCGCCGATGGGCGCCGCCTTCGTCAAGCGCCGCATGCAGGCCGAGCTCGGCCCGACCTGGCGCGAACGCTTCGCCGAGTTCGACCTCAAGCCAGCGGCCGCAGCTTCGCTCGGGCAGGTGCACCGGGCGACCGCGCTCGAAGGCAGCCCGCTCGCTTGCAAGCTGCAATATCCCGACATGGAATCGGCGGTCGAGGCCGATATCTCCCAGCTCGAAATCCTGTTCGGATTGCATCGGCGCATGGGCGCGGTGATCGACACCAGCGAGATAGCCAAAGAGATCAGCGCCCGCGTCCGCGAGGAGCTCGACTACCGCCGCGAGGCCAAGCATGTCGCGCTCTACCAGCAGATGCTGGCTACCACGCCCGAGGTGCGCGTGCCCGATGTCGTGCCGGAGCTGTCGACGCGGCGGCTGCTGACCATGGGCTGGCTCGAGGGCGACAAGATCCTCAACCACAAGCAGGCGAGCCAGGAGGTCCGCGACCGGATCTCGACCGCGATGTTCCGGGCCTGGTGGCGGCCGTTCAGCCATCACGGCGTGATCCATGGCGACCCGCATCTCGGCAACTACACGGTTTTCCAGGAGGGCGGCGAGCCGGGAGGCATCAACCTGCTCGACTATGGCTGCATCCGGATCTTCCCGCCGAGCTTCGTCGGCGGCGTCGTCGACCTCTATCGTGGCCTGCTGGAGGGCGACGAAGCGCGCGTGGTCCACGCCTATGAGGTCTGGGGCTTCAAGGGGCTCAACAAGGAGCTGATCGACACCCTCAACATCTGGGCGAAGTTCATCTACGGCCCGCTGCTGGAAGACCGCACGCGCCGCATCGCCGAGGGCGTCAAGCCGTCGGAATACGGCCGCAAACAGGCTTTCCAGGTCCATTCGGCGCTGAAGGCGCGCGGGCCGGTGACGGTGCCGCGCGAGTTCGTCTTCATGGATCGCGCTGCGATCGGTCTTGGCGGCGTCTTCCTTCACCTCGATGCCGAGCTCAACTTCCATCGGCTGTTCGAGCAGGAGATCGAAGCTTTCAGTGTCGCGCGGGTGGCAAGCGAGCAAGGCGCTGCGCTGGCGGCAGCGGGCCTCGGGAGCTCCTGACCGGCGGAATCGTCAATTCCGCGCCTCTACGGCACAATCCCTCGGCAGAGGGATGCGATGCCGGACGCGAGCAAGGACGAGACGCAGCGGCGCGACTATGGCCTGTTCGTGCGGCGCGGCGCCGGCGGGCTTGTGCTCAAGCTGTCTGACGAGGGCGTGGCACTCGCCGGCGAACGCCTGTTCTGGAGCAGCGGCGGCGGCGAGGATTCGCGGCCGCTCTCCGATATCAGCGGCGTGCACCTCTCGGTCGCCCATATTGCCCGGCATGGCGATTTCGGTTCCTGCGAGATCAGCTTCGGCGGAGCGCCGCCGCTGCAGGTGGTCGGCAGTAGTGCTTTCGGCTTTCCGGATGAGGAGCGAGATCCGGTCTACGCAGCCTTCGTTCGCGAGCTGCATGGGGCTCTGGCAATGAGGTCGGTAGGAACAGTGCGATTTTCGGCGGGGGTGAGCGAGGGGCGGCTACAGGTCATGCAGGTTATGCTCGTCATCGCCGGCCTGCTTTTCGCGGGGCTACCCCTGGTCCTGCTGCTGATGACCGGCGAGCTCGGCATGCTGCTGGCCGCGGCGGCCGGCGGCGCCTTCGTCGCCGGCATGTACGGCTGGGCGCAGAAGAATCGGCCGCGCAACTATGATGCGGCCCGTATTCCCCCGGAGCTGCTGCCGTAAGTCGCATATTTCCGAACTACTGTTTAAATCGATTTAATTGACGCTGAGCGGGCTTTTCCGTAACGGTATCCCGCGGACTGCCCGGAAAATGGGCGCTGCTACTCTGCCGCTCCGTTGCCGACCCTTGGCAGGTGCGGTACAGGGCGTCAGGATAGGGTGAAACTCGGGACTTTTTTCATGGCCGACCACGGACACGCCGCCGACATTCCGGAGATGGATTACCCGGAGCATGAGCGCACCTATACGGGCTTCGTGCACTTCGCCGAAGTCGGCACGGTGGCTTGCCTCGCCATCGTCGCTGCGCTCGCCGTCGGCGGCACCAAGCATGCCTGGGGCACGGCCATCATCGGCACGCTGCTGACCCTGATCGGCACCGGCGTCGGCATCGCCGCCCCGTCGATCGGCTGGCGCGCCACGCTCGTTCCCTTCGTTCTGATGCTGCTCGCGCTCCTCCTCTACTAAGCCCGAAAGGCCTGGCCTCCATGCGCATCGCTGTCCCAGCCGAAACGCAAGGGGCGGAGACCCGCGTCGCCGTGACGCCGGAAACCGTCCGCAAGTTCATTGGCCTCGGGGCCGAGATCGCAGTGGAGAAGGGGGCGGGCCTCGCCTCCGGGATTACCGACGGCGATTACGAGGCAGCTGGCGCGACAATCGCCAAGAACGCCAAGGACGCCCTCAAGGGGGCCGAGATCGTGCTGAAGGTGCGCCGTCCGGCCGAAAGCGAGATCGCGGGCCTGCCGGCCGGCGCGCTCGTCGTCGGCATCATGGACCCGTATGGCAGCGAGGCGCAGGTCGAGGCGCTGGCGAAAGCCAATGTCGCGGCCTTCGCCATGGAGTTCATGCCGCGCATCACTCGCGCGCAGGTGATGGACGTTTTGTCCTCGCAGGCCAATCTCGCCGGCTACCGTGCCGTGATCGACGGCGCGGCCGAATATGGCCGCGCGCTGCCGATGATGATGACCGCGGCCGGCACCGTGCCGGCGGCAAGGATCTTCATCATGGGCGTCGGCGTCGCCGGGCTGCAGGCGATCGCGACGGCGCGTCGCATGGGCGCGATCGTCACGGCGACGGATGTGCGCCCCGCCACCAAGGAGCAGGTCGAGTCGCTTGGCGCAAAATTCCTCGCCGTCGAGGACGAGGAGTTCAAGCAGGCGCAGACGGCCGGCGGTTACGCCAAAGAGATGTCCAAGGAATATCAGGCCAAGCAGGCCGAGCTGACGGCGAGCCATATCGCCAAGCAGGACATCGTCATCACCACCGCGCTGATCCCGGGACGCCCGGCGCCGAAGCTAATCTCGGCGGCGATGGTCGAGAGCATGAAGCCCGGTTCGGTGATCATCGACCTTGCGGTCGAGCGCGGCGGCAATTGCGAGCTCGCCAAGCCGGGCGAGGTCGTGACCACGCCGAACGGCGTCAAGATCGTCGGCCACCTCAACGTGCCCGGCCGCCTGCCGGCGACCTCGTCCAGCCTTTATGCCAAGAACCTCTTCGCCTTCGTCGAGACGCTGATCGACAAGGCCGAGAAGAAGCTCGCGGTGAACTGGGACGACGAGCTGGTCAAGGCGACCTGCCTGACCAAGGATGGCGCGGTCGTCCACCCAAATTTCGTGGCCAAGGCCTGAAGCGCACAAAGGGGAGTGTCACGTCATGGCTAATCCGACACCCGAACAGGCGCTCGAACAGGCCCGCTCCGCCGCGGCATTGGCGAAACAGGCAGCCGAACTCGCCGAGAAGTACGCCGAGCAGGCTGCCATCGCGGCCAGCGTCGCGACTGGCGGCGTCGATCCGACCGTCTATCGCCTCGCCATCTTCGTGCTCGCCGTCTTCGTCGGCTACTACGTCGTCTGGTCGGTGACGCCGGCGCTGCACACGCCGCTGATGTCGGTCACCAACGCGATCTCCTCGGTCATCGTCGTCGGCGCGCTGCTCGCCGTCGGTGTCCAGGCCGCGCCCGCGATGGGCGACGGCCCACTCTGGGCCAAGGTCTTCGGCTTCATCGCGCTGGTGCTCGCCTCGGTGAACATCTTCGGTGGCTTCCTCGTCACCGAGCGCATGCTCTCGATGTACAAGAAGAAGGGCTGACGCGCATGGCCGCCAATCTCGCCGCCCTTCTCTACGTCGTCTCAGGCGTCCTCTTCATCATGGCCCTGCGCGGGCTGTCGCACCCGACGAGCTCGCGCCAGGGCAACCGCTACGGCATGATCGGCATGGCGATCGCCGTGCTGACCACGGTGATCTTCTACCCGCCGGCCGGCTTCTCCGGCTGGCTGCTCGTCATCCTCGGCATCGCCATCGGCGGCGGCTTCGGCGCCTATATGGCCAAGCGCGTGCAGATGACGCAGATGCCGCAGCTCGTCGCCTTCTTCCACTCGCTGGTCGGCCTTGCCGCGGTGCTGGTGGCGGCGGCGGCGCTCTATGCGCCCGAGGCCTTCGGGATCGGCCAGGTCGGCAAGATCAAGGGCGCGAGCCTGTTCGAGATGGCGCTCGGCGTCGCCATCGGCGCGATCACCTTCACCGGCTCGATCATCGCCTTCCTCAAGCTCGACGGGCGCATGAGCGGCAAGCCGATCATGCTGCCGCAGCGCCACGGCATCAATATCGGCCTCGGCATCGCGCTTTTGGTGATGCTGCTGATCTTCCTGAAGACGGAAAGCCATCTCGTCTTCTGGCTGATCGTGCTGGTCTCCTTTGCGCTCGGTGTGCTGCTGATCATCCCGATCGGCGGCGCGGACATGCCGGTCGTTGTCTCGATGCTGAATTCCTATTCCGGCTGGGCGGCGGCGGGCATCGGTTTCACCCTCGGCAACATGGCGCTAATCATCACCGGCGCGCTCGTCGGCTCGTCCGGTGCGATCCTGTCCTACATCATGTGCAAGGCGATGAACCGGAGCTTCATCTCCGTCATCCTCGGCGGTTTCGGCGGCGATGACGCTGCGGCCGGTGCGGGCGGCGCTGTAGAGGCTCGCCCGGTGAAGCAGGGCTCGCCTGACGATGCTGCCTACATCATGAAGAACGCCGGCAAGGTCCTGATCGTGCCGGGCTACGGCATGGCGGTGGCGCAAGCCCAGCACGCGCTGCGCGAGATGGCCGACCTCCTCAAGAAGGAGGGTGTCGAGGTCAAGTACGCGATCCACCCGGTGGCGGGCCGCATGCCCGGCCACATGAACGTGCTGCTGGCCGAGGCCAACGTGCCCTATGACGAGGTCTTCGAGCTCGAGGACATCAACTCGGAGTTCGGCCAGGCCGACGTCGCCTTCGTCATCGGCGCCAACGACGTCACCAACCCGGCTGCCAAGACCGACAAGGCTTCGCCGATCTACGGAATGCCGATCCTCGACGTCGAGAAGGCCAAGACCGTGCTCTTCATCAAGCGCGGCATGGCGGCCGGCTATGCCGGCGTCGAGAACGAGCTGTTCTTCAGGCCCAACACGATGATGCTGTTCGGCGACGCCAAGAAGGTCACCGACGACATCGTCAAGGCGATGGCGCACTGAGCAAGGCAGCGATCGTCACAGCGATGTCGCAAGGGGCCGGCTCGATGCCGGCCCTTTCGTTTCTAGCGACTGCCGAAGGCAACAGGCGATGCGCAGGATCCTGAAGCTTCTCGTGATCGGCGGGCTCGGCGCCTATGTCGCCGTGCTGGCGCTGCTCTATGTCAAGCAGCGCGACCTGCTCTATCCGCGCAACCCGGCGCGCATCGATATCGCGACGGTCGACCTGCCTGGCGTCGAGGAAACCGAACTGACGACCTCGGACGGTGAACGGCTCATCGCCTGGGTGATGCCGCCACGCGAGGGCAAGCCTGTATTGCTGTATTTTCACGGCAATGGCGGCAATTTCGCTCGCGGCAATCGCCGGACACGCTTCGGGGCGCTGACCGAGGACGGCACCGGGCTCTTCGCCGTGAACTATCGTGGCTATGGCGGCTCGACCGGGGCGCCGAGCGAGGCGGGCCTGCTGCTCGATGCACGCGCCGCCTATGCCGCCGCGGTGGCACGCTTCGGGGCCGGACGGTTGATCGGCTATGGCGAATCGCTCGGGACCGGCGTGGTGCTGAAGCTTGCGGCCGAGCAGCCGCTCAAGGCCGTGATTCTCGATGCGCCCTATCTATCGACAGCCGCGGTCGCGCAGCTGACCTATCCCTATGTCCCGGTCGCGCTTCTGATGAAGGACCAGTTCCGTTCGGACACGGTGATCGGCAAGGTGCGGGCGCCGCTCCTGGTGCTGCATGGCGAGCGCGACCGGGTCATTCCCTTCGCGCAGGGGCGGGCGCTTTATGAACTGGCCAACCCGCCAAAGCGCTTCATCCGGTTCCCGGAAGGCAATCACGAGAACCTGCCGGCGCATGGTTCAGTGCCGGAAATCAGGCGCTTCCTCGCTGATCTCGACGCCAACCGCCTGACGGGCAGTGAGATGAAGACGGCAGAGAGGCCCTGAGCGGAGCGTCTCAGAAGCGGAACATGCCACCGCCGCCGCCGAGACGGGCCGAGCCGGCGCGGGCGATCTGATTGTTGCCGTCGAGGCCAAGCGCGCGCTGATAGGCCTCGCTAGCCTCGGTCTTCTTGCCCTGCTTCTCGAAGGCGAAGCCGCGACCGGCCCAGGCAGCGGCGTTGCGGTTGTCGACATTGAGCGCGGCGGTGAAGTCCTCGAGCGCCGAGTCGTATTTGCCGAGCGCGTTGAGGCTCTCGCCGCGGGCGATATAGGGCGGGGCGGTATAGGGGTTGCGGTCGATCACCGAGTCGAAATCGGTGACGGCGTGCTGGTGCTGGCCTTCCTTCTGGTAGACCAGCCCGCGGGCATGGAAGGCCTCGGCCGATTCAGGGTTGAGCCTGATCGCTGAGTTGAGATCGGCGAGCGCCTGCTGGCTGTTGCCCTGCACGCGCAGCAGGTTGGCACGGGCGATGTAAGCGGGAGCGTAGTTCGGATTGGCCGTGGTCGCGCGATTGAAATCCTGGAGCGCGGCGTCGTTGCGCCCGGTCTGGCGCAGCGCCAGGCCGCGATTGGTGTAGGCCGGCGCGAAATTGGAATCGATCTGTACCGCCTTGGTGAAATCGGAGATGGCGTCGGAGTAGCGACCGACGCGGGCATAGGCAGCGCCACGCGTGTTGTAGGCCTGCGGGTCGTTCGGATTGCGGCTGACAACCTCGCTGAGCGAGCCGATATTGACGCTTGCAGCCTCGGTGTTCTCGGTCTGGAGTTCGGCGATGCCGGCACCGGAGCCCATGCTCACCGTGTCGCAGCCTGCGAGCGCGAGCGCGAGGCCCGTCGCGATCAGCCAGTTCCTGCCTGTGACCATGTTCTTATCCATCGCTCAAGCTCTCGCCTGTCATGCGGCACGACCGCCCCGGTGTGCCGCCCGTCCTCCAAAACGCCCAAGCCCTGACAAAGTTTGGTTAACGACCCTACAAAAATGACAGCGCTCGGAGAAGCTCCGAGCGCAGGCAGACATCAGAGCGGGACTGGGCAGCAGCAGAGCCCCTTGTGCTGGTCAGGCCGGCCGAGCGGGGCGCTCAGGACGCTTCGGCTTGACCGGCGCAGGCAGGAGGCCCTCGCGCTGCAGCTTCTTGCGGATCAGCTTGCGGGCACGGCGGACGGCCTCGGCTTTCTCGCGTGCCTTCTTCACGGACGGCTTCTCGTAATGGCCGCGGAGCTTCATCTCACGGAAGATGCCCTCACGCTGCATCTTCTTCTTAAGCACCCGCAGCGCCTGATCGACGTTGTTGTCGCGAACGAGAACCTGCACGTCTAGTGTCCGTCGTTGTCGGTGGCCTGGAATCCGGGCGGCGACCTCTCCAGGGAAAGATCGCCGCGAAGCTGGTGCGGATACCAGAATTCCCGAGAGCTGTCCACGCCGCACCGCGGCAAAACCGGCGAAAACACGCGGTTTTGGCCGGTTTGGGGCGTTCTCCGCTCAGCCAACCTCGGGGAGGATGCGGGTGACGTGGCCCATCTTGCGGCCGGGCCTCGCCTCGCGCTTGCCGTAGAGGTGCAAATGCGCGCCGGGTTCCGCCAGAAGCGCGCGCCAGTCCTGCGCCTGGGCACCGATCAGATTCTCCATGGTGACGCGCCCGCGCCGCGCCGTCGCACCGAGCGGAAAGCCGCAGACGGCGCGGACATGCTGGTGGAACTGCGAGGTCTGCGCGCCCTCGCTTGTCCAGTGTCCGGAGTTGTGCACGCGCGGAGCGATCTCGTTGACGACGACCTGCTCGCCGCTCTCGCCCTCGACCAGGAAGAACTCGACGGCGAAGACGCCGACATAGCCGAGCGCCTCGCCGATGCGCCGTGCCGCCTCGATGGCTGCGTCCGCAGCGGCCGGGCTGATGCGGGCGGGCACCTGCGTCAGCGCCAGGATATGGTCGCGGTGCTCGTTCTCGCAGACGTCGAAGGCGGCGAAGGAGCCGTCGGCGGCACGGGCGGCGATGACCGAGACCTCCCGCGAAAACGTCACGAAGCCCTCGAGGATCGCCGGGAAATGACCGATCTCATCCCAGGCCTGCGCGAGATCGACGCTATCGGCGATCTTGACCTGGCCCTTGCCGTCATAGCCGAAGCGCCGGGTCTTGAGCACGGCAGGGCGGCCGAGCCTGGCCACGGCCTGTTCAAGGTCGGCGAGCGAATCGACCGGCTCGAACGGGGCGACCGCAAGGTCCAGCCCCGCGACGAAGCGCTTCTCCGTGAGACGGTCCTGTGTCACCCCAAGCGCCCGCGCACCGGGATGCAGCGGGGTGCAGGCGGCCAGGAAGGCGGCGGTCGCAGCCGGCACGTTCTCGAATTCGTAGGTCACGACGTCGACGGCATCGGCGAAGCTCGCGAGCGCCGCCTCGTCCTCATAGGCGCCGATGGTGTGGCGAGCGGCGACCTCGTAGGCCGGGCTGTCGGCGTCCGGGGCGAAGATGTGCACGCGCACGCCGAGATCGGCGGCGGCCAGCGCCAGCATGCGGGCGAGCTGCCCGCCGCCGAGAATGCCGAGGACGGCGCCGGGACCTAGCCCGCGCGGATCGGGCTGGCTCATGCCTCATCCTTCGGGCGCTCGGCGACGGCGTTGCTCAGCCTGGCGCGCCAGGCGTCGAGCCGCTCGGCGAGATCGGCATCGGACAGTGCCAGGACCGCGGCGGCGAGCAGGGCGGCGTTGATCGCGCCGGCCTTGCCGATGGCGAGCGTGCCGACCGGGATACCGCCGGGCATCTGCACGATCGAGAGCAGGCTGTCCTGGCCGGAGAGCGCCTTGGATTCGACCGGGACGCCGAAGACGGGGAGGGGTGTCAGCGAGGCCGTCATGCCAGGCAGATGCGCCGCGCCACCGGCGCCGGCGATGATCACCTTGAAGCCTTCCGCCCTGGCGCCCTTGGCGAAAGCGTACATCCGGTCGGGCGTGCGGTGGGCCGACATGATGCGCGCATCGAAGGGGATGCCGAGCTCGCCGAGCGTCTCGGCGGCATGGCGCATCGTCGCCCAGTCGGACTGGCTGCCCATGATGATGGCGACGGGAGGGGTCGGCTCGGCCATGAAAATGCACGCTTCCCGGCAGGAGGGAGGAAGCGCGCGATCTAGACCGCCCGCAGCGTCACAGGCAAGGCCGAATCGGGGTTTCTCCGGAAATTCCGGTGCTTTAGGCGATGATGTCCGGTGTCAGCTGGTCTTCGAGATAGGAGATGCGGTCGCGCAGATAGAGCTTGCGCTTCTTCAGGCGCTGGATCTGGATCTGGTTGACCGGGCCGAGCCGCTCGAGCGCGTCAATGGCGCTGTCGAGATCGCGATGCTCCTCGCGCAGCCGCGCCAGCTCAGCCTCCAGGACCTCGATCTCCTCCGGGCTCAGTTCGAATCCCATGAAGCCGTCTCATCATCGCCGCGATCGGGCGCGACTATGCGCAGGCACGGGCGGCGCGGCAAGGGCGCTGACCGTGCAGATGCGGGCCGGCTCGCTCGCATTCACGCGCCTCGGGAAAGGTCCCGGAAGGGATCACAGAAACTCATGGTGCGGTGCACGTCTGCCCCGCAGACGTGAAGCCGGCTCTGTGTCAGACTTCACCCTGCCAGAACGCTCATCAGGAGGATCCAGATGTCGCTGCAGACACATCTCGCCGAGCTCGAACGCAAGCATCGCCAACTCGAGGACGCTATCGCCCAGGCGGTATCGAGTCCCTCGTCGAACGATCTCAGCGTGGCCGAGCTCAAGCGAAAGAAGCTGCTGCTGAAGGATGAGATCGAGCGGGTGCGGCTCACCATGCCGTCACCGACATTGCACTAGAATGACAGCGCGGGCCGCGGCGGCCCGCACCGAACTCGCGCAACATGCGGATGACCGGCCCCGAGAGGGGCCGGTTTTTCTTTAAGAGAAATCGGACCCCGGCTTTGTTGCGAGCTGGCAAATTCGGGGGGCGAGAACGGCAGAATCGGCGACGACCCGTGCTCTGGAATCAGAGAGATTTGAAGCGCTCGGCCAACAATGCAAGAATCAGTCGAGACAGGGAGACTGTCGTTGCCTCGCGTCGATCCACGCAACACCACTCGCTACTGGAACGCGCCCGGCGTCGACGGCCTCAGCTGCCTCCACGCCGACTTCACGACGCATGACTATGCGCCCCACCAGCACGAGGCCTTCGTCGTCGCGGTGACAGAGAGCGGTGGCGCCGAATTCAGGAGCCGCGGGCGCAGCGACGAGGCCCGCGAGAGCGTGCTGCTGGTCTTCAACCCGGCCGAGCCCCATTCCGGCCGCATGGGCCGGAGCGAGCGCTGGCGCTACCGCTCGATCTATCTGACGCAGCCCGCCATCGAGGCGGTGACCGCCGATCTCGGGATCGCGCAGCCAGCCTATTTCACGCGCAATGTCCTGGCTGATCCCGACCTGATCGAGGCGTTCTCCCGGCTGCATCGCAGCCTCGACGATGGTCACGACCCGCTCGAAGAGCGCGAACTTCTCGTCGCGAGCTTCGGCCAGCTCTTCGCGCGCCATGGCGACAGCACACGACCGATCCCGATCGCACCGCGAGACGAGACGGCGGTTTCATCCGTGGCGAGCCGGATGACCTCGCAGCATGCCGAGAGCGGTCTGACCCTGAACGAGATGGGGCTCTGGGTCGATATGACGCCGTTCCAGCTCATCAGCCTGTTCAAGCGCACGGTCGGGCTGACGCCGCACGCCTATCTGACGCAACTCCGCTTGAAGACGGCGATCCGGCAATTGAAGGCCGGCGCGCCCATCGCCGAGGCGGCCCTGGCCAGCGGTTTCTATGACCAGAGCGCGCTGACCAGGCACTTCAAGCGCTCGTTCGGAATCACACCCTTGCAGTACCAGCGGGCAGGCGCTGCCGGCCTGGCCCGCTGATCGGTCAATTTCCGCCAATACCGCGCTGAACCAGGCCGCCAGACTCCTCATGAAAAAAGGAGTCTGCGGGTGACGCGCTATTTCTGTCTGGACGAGCCGGAGGTGTTCGATCTCGAAACCGCCGTGGTGGGCGCCGAGCCGGGCCGCGTCCTGCTCGATCGGTCGCCGTTCTACCCCGGCGGCGGCGGACAGCTCGCCGACAGGGGCAGATTGCAATGGTCGGGCGGCGAGGTCGCGCTCACCGGCTTCGAGACTCTAGGCGACGGCATCTGGCACCTGCTCGCCGAGCCGGTCCTGCCCTCGGGCGCCGTGGTTGCGCAGGTCGATCGTCCGTTCCGGCAGCTGATGCGCGAGCTCCACACCGATCTGCATATCGTCAACGCGCTCGTCTACCAGGGCTTCGACGGCGCACTCGTGACCGGCGTGCAGATGAACGAGGACGGCACGGCGCGGATCGATTTCGATTTGCCGGAGGCGGATAATGAGCGCCTGCGCGGCCTCGAAGGCGCCATCAACGACGTGATCAGGCAGGACCTGCCGGTTCGCGAAACCTATGTCACCGAGGAGGAGGCCTTCGACGAGCCCGGCCTGATCCGCTCGCGCTCGGTCACGCCACCGCCGACGGCCGATGGCCGGATCAGGGTCGTCGAGATCGCCGGGCTCGATCGTCAGGCCTGCGGTGGCACGCATCTGGCCGCGACGGGGGCATCGCGGCCGGTGCGGATCCTGAAGATCGACAACAAGGGCCGCCATAACCGCCGCCTTCGCATCGGCCTCGAAGGCGTGTGAAGCCGGCCATGCCCGCCATCCTTAAAGGCCTCTGGGCGCGTCCGCTCCTGCTGCTCTGGCTGCCGCCGCTGTTCTGGGCGGGCAATCTCGTGCTTGGCCGCGCGCTCGGTGCGAGCTTTCCACCTGTCTCGCTCGCGGTCGGGCGCTGGCTCGTGGCGCTGGCCTGCCTTGCTCCCTTCATCGGCCAGCAGGCCTGGCGGGAGCGGGCACTGCTGCGGCAGCACTTCGCCCTGATCGTCGCCTGCGGCGCCTTCGGCGTCGCCGGCTACAACGCGCTCGGCTATCTCGCGCTGCGGACGACGCCTGCCGCCAGCGTCGCCTTCCTGAATTCGACTCTGCCGCTGATGGTGCCGCTCGCGGCTTTCGCACTCGGGGTCGAGCGCGTCTCCGGCCGGACGCTCGCCGGCATTGCGGTGTCCTTCGCCGGTGTCGTCTGGATCGTCGCGCGCGGCGATCTGCAGCAGCTCGGCGCGCTGCGGGCCGATGGCGGCGAGCTCCTCGTGCTCATCGCGGTTGCGAATTACGCGGTCTATTCCGTCCTGCTGCGGCGCAAGCCGGCGGCTTTGAGCCCGCTGGTTTTCCTGGCCGCCACCATGGCAGCGGGCCTGCTGGTGCTCGCGCCGTTCTGGGCCTTCGAGCTGGCGCAGGGTGCGCGCATTCCGACCGATGCCGGATCGATCGCCGCGGTGCTCTATATCGGCGTGTTCGCCTCGCTGCTCGCCTTCATCCTCTGGGGGCATTGCGTGGCGATCCTCGGGCCGAGCGTCACCGGCGTCTCGTTCCATCTCGTGGCGTTGTTCACCGCCCTGCTCGCGGTCGCGGTTCTTGGCGAACCTGTGCACGGCTTCCACCTTATGGGCATGGCGCTGATCCTTGCCGGATTCTTCTTGGCAGCCGGGAACTGGACAGGTGCCCGGCTGCGGCCAGCACGGCCAGCACGGCCACCTGGCGCATCCCGGCTCTGAAGGTGATCATGGATACCGCCGGGATCCTGCGCAGGCTCGTAGCCTTCGACACCACCTCGCGATGCTCCAATCTCGATCTGGTCCACTGGGCCGCCGACTACCTCGAGAGCGCGGGAGCGCGGGTGCGCCTGACCAGCGATACCTCGGGCTTCAAGGCCAACATTCTGGCGACGATCGGCCCCGACGCGCCGGGCGGCATCGTCCTCTCCGGGCATACTGATGTCGTTCCCGTCGACGACCAGGATTGGGATAGCGACCCGTTTTCTCTCGCCGGCCGGGATGGCCGTCTCCATGGCCGCGGCGCCGTCGACATGAAGGGTTTTGTCGCGGCCTGCCTTGGCGCTGTCCCGGACTGGCGGGATCGAGGCCTGCGCCGGCCGATCCATCTTGCCCTGTCCTATGACGAGGAGGTCGGCTGTCTCGGCGTGCCGCTATTGATCGCCGACATGCTCGCACATGGCCCGCTGCCGGCGCTCGCGATCATCGGCGAGCCGACACAGATGCGCATCGGGCTCAGCCATCGTGGCTTCTACGGCTATCGCAGCGTCTTCCATGGCCGCGCCGCCCATTCGAGCGATCCGAGTCTCGGCGCCAGCGCGATCGAGCCGGCGGCGGCGTTTGTCACGGCGCTTGCCGCGCTCGGAGGAGGGCGGGGCGGCGGAACCACCGTCAACATCGGCAGGATCGCGGGTGGCAGCGCCATCAACATCATCCCCGAACGCTGCGAGATCGTCTGGGAGTTCCGGCCGCCGGATGAGGCGGCGGCGCGTGCCGTGCTCGCCGCCATTGAGGGCTTGGCAGCTGGGCTGGCTGCCGGGGTGAGCGTCGAGATGGTCCCTCTTGCGAGCGTGCCGCCGCTCAGTTGCGCCCCGGACAGTCCGGTCGTCGGGGTGGCGCGCGAGCTCGGGGGCTTATGGCCGCCGATCGCGATGCCGTTCGGGACCGAGGCCGGCTTCTTCCAGCAGGCGGGCATCCCGGCTTTGGTCTGCGGCCCCGGCTCGATCGCGCAGGCGCATCAGCCGAATGAGTGGATCGCTCTCGCGGAGCTCGATGCTGCGGATGGCTTCATGGCTCTTGTCGGAGACTGGGCCGCTGCGGAGCTGTGAGGCGAAGACCACCGGCAAACCATGTCGTGGCCGACATTGCACTTTCGACAGCCCGGTTTTACCCGCCGCTAAAGACTCCAGCTTAGCGTATCGTCAGGAGTGCGGCGCACATGGCGTTGTTCGGCGATATCACCGAGAATCTCTTCGAGACCAGCGGCACGCTCGTGGCGCTCTTCGATCCGCAGGACATCCTGCGGCGCTCGAATGCAGCCTATCGCGAGGCCTATGGCGTCGCCGCGGACGAAGCGATCAGCTGGGCCGAGATCGTGCGGCGCAATTTCGAGCAGCGCCGCGGCGTCGCCGTCGCGACCGAGGATTTCGAGCACTGGCTGACCTCGACCCGGTCCCGCCGCGGGAAGAGCCCATATCGCGCCTTCGAGACCGATGTCACCGATGGCCGCTGGCTATGGATGACCGAGACGGTGTCGCCCACCGGCTGGATGCTGTGCATCGCGTCTGACATCACCGAGCTGCGAACCGGAGAACGCAGCCTGCGGCAGGATCGGGACAGTGCCCGCAAGGCCTCGCAGACCGACGAGCTGACCGGCATCTCGAACCGGCGCTATTGCATGAGCGTGCTGCAGGAGACCATTGCGAAGGCGAGCCGTGGCGAAGGCGGCGAAACCTGCGTCGCGCTGCTCGATATCGATCGCTTCAAGCAGATCAATGACCGTTTCGGCCATCAGTTCGGCGATGCGGTGCTGATCGATTTCGGCAAGAGCGTGCAGAGGAATCTGCGCCCCGCCGACAGCTTCGGCCGGGTCGGTGGAGAGGAGTTCCTGCTGATCCTGCCGCAGCTTGGGCCGGCGGCAGCCGAGCTCCTGATCGAGCGCCTGTTCAGAGCGGTCGGCCGGCCTGGATCGCTGCCGTCGCAGCCTGGCTTCCACTATTCGTTCTCGGCGGGCCTGACGCAGATCAGGCCCGGCGATACGCTCGCAGAGGTCTATCACCGCGCCGATGCGGCCCTCTACGATGCCAAGATTGGCGGTCGTGGCCGGCAGATGTCCGCTTGAGGACGGGCGGCCTCACAGCGCCCGCGCCATCTCGCGCAGCTTGAACTTTTGGATCTTGCCCGTCGAGGTCTTCGGCACCTCGGTGAAGACCACCGTCCGCGGGCATTTGAACGAGGCGAGCAGCGTCTTGCACCAGGCGATGATCTCGTCCTGCGTAGTGCTCTGGCCGGGCTTCAGTTCGACGAAGGCGCAGGGCGTCTCGCCCCATTTCTCGTCGGGGCGGGCGACGACGGCTGCGGCTTGCACGGACGGGTGCTTGTAGAGTGCGTCCTCGACCTCGATCGAGGAGATGTTCTCGCCACCGGAGATGATGATGTCCTTGGAGCGATCCTTGAGCTGGATATAGCCGTCGGGATGCATCACGCCGAGATCGCCGGAATGGAACCAGCCGCCCTCGAAGGCGGCCGCCGTCGATTTCGGATTCTTGAGGTAGCCCTTCATCACGACATTGCCGCGGAACATCACCTCGCCCAGCGTCTCGCCGTCATGCGGCACGCGTTGCATCGTCTCGGGATCGAGCACGTCGAGCCCCTCCAGTGCCGGATAGCGCACGCCCTGGCGCGCCTTCAGGGCGGCCTGCTCGCCGCCCGGCAAGGCGTCCCAGGCGCTGTTCCACTCGTTGACCACGGCGGGGCCGTAGACTTCGGTCAGCCCATAGAGATGGACGACGTTGAAGCCGGCCTGCGCCATGCCGGCGAGCACCGCTTCGGGCGGCGGCGCGGCGGCGGTGAAGAAGTTGACCTTCTGGGCAAAGCTGCGGCGTTCGGCATCGGGCGCGTTCAGCAGCGCCGACATCACGATCGGCGCGCCGCACATATGGGTGACGCCATGGTCGGCGAGCGCGTCGTACATCGCCTTGGCCCGGACCTGGCGCAGGCAGACATGGGTGCCGGCGAGCAGCGAGACCGTCCAGGGGAAGCACCAGCCATTGCAGTGGAACATCGGCAAGGTCCAGAGATAGACCGGGTGCCGGCCCATGCCGCCGGTGAGCACGTTCGAGGTCGCGAGCAGATTGGCGCCGCGGTGGTGGTAGACCACGCCCTTGGGGTCGCCGGTGGTGCCGGATGTGTAGTTCAGCGCGATCGCGTCCCACTCGTCCGAAGGCATGATCCAGTCGAAATCGGGATCGCCCTGCTTGAGGAAATCCTCGTACTCGATGCTGCCGAGGCGCTCGCCCGGGCCGTCATAGACGGGGTCGTCATAGTCGATGACGACGGGCTTCACCGTGCAGAGCGCCAGCGCCTCCTTGACCGTCTTCGAGAATTCGCGGTCGGCGATCAGTACCTTCGCCTCGCCATGGTCGAGCGAGAAGGCGATGATCGCGGCGTCGAGCCGGGTGTTGAGCGTGTTGAGGACAGCGCCGCACATCGGCACGCCGTAATGGCATTCGAGCATGGCGGGCGTGTTCGGGAGCATCGCCGCCACCGTGTCGTTCTTGCCGATGCCGTGTTGCTTCAGCGCCGAGGCGAGGCGGCGGGTGCGGGCATAGAGCTCGGCATAATTCCGCTTCAGCGGGCCATGGATGACGGCGACATGGTTGGGGAAGACGCTTGCCGCGCGCTCGAGGAAGGGCAACGGCGACAGCGGCTGGAAGTTCGCCGGGTTGCGATCGAGGTCGGTGTCGTAGGGCGAAATCGGCATGGTGTTCGGCGTTCCCGGCTGTCGTTGCCGACAAGCCTAGAAGCGCTGCCCGCTGCGGGCAATCAGCCGAAGAGCGGACGCAGGCCGTCGAAGACGAGTTTTACGCCGACCGCGACGAGCAGCCAGTAGATGATGGTGTAGAAGCGCTCGGCCGGGACGCGCCTGACGAGCCAGACGCCGGCGATGGTCGAGAGGATTGCGATCGGGGCGAGCGCGGCCGAAGCCGAGAGGTTCTGCGCGCTGAACTGACCCAAGATGAAATAGGGCAGCACCTTGATCCAATTCATCAGCGCGAAGAAGAGCGCGCCGGTGCCGACGAAGACCGCAGGCGGCAGGCGCTGCGGCATCACATAGATCTGGAAGGGCGGGCCGCCGGCATGGGCGATCATGCTGGTGAAGCCGCAGATCACGCCCCAGGCCGTTCCGGCGGTATAGTTTGCCTGCGTCACCGGCTGGGCCGTCGTCTTGCCGGCGAGGAGCCGGCGCAACGCAAAGCCGATCGAGATCACCCCGACCGCGAGGCCGACGACGGCGTCGGAGACTTTCGCCGCCAGGAGATAGCCGGCGAGCACGCCGAGCAGCATGCCGGGCAGCAGCGTCGCGAGGTTCCGGCGGTCGAACTCGCGGCGATAGGACCAGACGGTGACAACGTCCTGGATGATCAGGATCGGCAGCATGATCGCCGCTGCCTGCACCGGCGAGACGATCAACGCCATCAGCGGCAATGAGAGCAGGCCGAGCCCTGAGAAGCCGCCCTTGGACAGCCCCATCAGGACGACGGCCGGGACCATGACGGCGAAGAAGGTGAGGTCGAAGGTCATCGTCCCGCGCGGCTGCCGGCTGGGCCGGTTGTGCAGCACAGCCCATGCGGTTGCGCTGAAAGTCTGAGAGGCGGACGCTTGCATGCTGACGGCAGGACTGGGCACAGTCCGCGCCAAATCCGGCCGGGCGCTGCATCTCTGGTGACGCTCTAGGCTGAATGCAGGCGGAGAGGAACGCTTTTGATGACTGCCAGCCATGCAAGCCGCTATGCGCAGACCTATGCCGCCTGGCAGCGGGACCCGGAGAGCTACTGGGCCGAGATCGCTGGGGGTATCGAGTGGATCAAGCCGCCGCAGAAGATCTTCGATGCGAGCGCCGGCATCTATGGCCGCTGGTTCCCCGATGCGAGCTGCAACACCTGCTTCAACGCGCTCGACCGGCATGTCCGCGACGGTCGGGCCGAGCAGACGGCGCTGATCTACGACAGCCCGGTCACCGGCACAAAGGCGAGCTTCACCTACGCGCAGATGCTCGACGAGGTTTCGACCCTCGCGGCCGTGCTGCAGGATCTCGGTGTCGGCAAGGGCGATCGCGTCATCCTCTACATGCCGATGATCCCGGAGGCTGCCATCGCGATGCTGGCCTGCGCGCGCATCGGCGCGGTGCATTCGGTGGTGTTCGGCGGATTCGCGGCCAAGGAGCTGGCGACCCGCATCGACGACGCCACGCCGAAGCTGATCATGACCGCGACCTGCGGCATCGAGCCAACGCGCGTCGTCGAATACAAGCCGCTGCTCGACGCCGCGATCGATCTCGCGACGCATAAGCCCGATGCCTGCATCGTGCTGCAGCGGCCGCAGGTCGATGCCTCCATGCATGTCATCCGCGACAAGAACTGGCGCACGCTCGTCGCGGCCGCGCGCGCCAATGGCCGCAAGGCCGATTACGTCGAGGTCGCCGCCACCGATCCGCTCTATGTGCTCTACACCTCCGGCACCACCGGCAGGCCCAAGGGCGTGTTGCGCGACAATGGCGGGCACATGGTCGCGCTGCTGGCGACGATGACGCAGCTCTACGACGTCAAGCCGGGCGAGGTGATGTTCACCGCCTCCGATGTCGGCTGGGTCGTCGGCCACAGCTACATCGTCTACGGGCCGCTGCTGCTGGGGGCGACCTCGATCCTCTACGAGGGCAAGCCGGTCGGCACGCCCGATCCCGGCGCCTATTGGCGGGTGATCGCCGAGCACAGGGCGGTGGCGATGTTCACCGCCCCGACCGCCTTCCGGGCGATCCGCAAGGAGGATCCGCAGGCGACCTACCTCAAGGATTACGATCTCTCGCAGTTTCGCACGCTCTTCCTCGCCGGCGAGCGGGCGGACCCCGATACGCTGAAATGGGCCGAGGATGTGCTGAAGGTGCCGGTGGTTGACCATTGGTGGCAGACCGAGACCGGTTCCTGCATGGTCGGCAATCCCGTTGGCCTGGGGCTGCTGCCGATCAAGCATGGCTCGCCGAGCGTGCCGCTGCCGGGCTACGACATCCAGTGCCTCGACGAGGGCGGCAAGCCGGTTCCTGCCGGCACGATGGGCGCGATCGTCGCCAAATTGCCGCTGCCGCCCGGCGCGCTGCCGACGCTCTGGCATGACGATGCCCGCTTCCGCAGCGCCTATCTCGAAACCTATCCGGGCTTCTACAACACCTCGGATGCCGGCTTCATCGACGCGGACGGCTATGTCTTCATCATGGGCCGCACCGACGACATCATCAATGTCGCGGGCCACCGGCTCTCGACCGGCGGCATGGAGGAGGTGCTGGCCTCGCATCCGGCCGTGGCGGAGTGCGCCGTGGTCGGGATCAGGGACGCGCTCAAGGGCGAGCAGCCCTGCGGCTTCGTCGTGATGAAGGCCGGGGTGACGCAGTCGCCGGCCGAGGTCGAGCAGGAGCTGGTCGGGCTGGTCCGCGACAAGATCGGTCCGGTTGCAGCCTTCAAGCTCGCCATCACCGTGGCGCGTCTGCCGAAGACCCGCTCGGGCAAGATCCTGCGCGCGACGATGAAGAAGATCGCCGATGGCGAGGAGTACGCGATGCCGGCGACGATCGAGGATCCGGCGGTGCTGGCTGAGATCGGGACCGCGCTGAAGGGCAGGGGGTTGGGCTGAGGCTAACGTAACGTAGTTCGACGAAAGTACAACTTTACGTTGCTTTAAACAGAATCGTTCAGGATCGCAGGCGCTTATCCCGCCGGATTTAAACGATGGCGCCTCGCCCACGCGTCGGAATGCTGGCCTTGGCGATCGGTGCGTTGCTCGCGCCGGTCGGCGTTGTCCTCGCCCCGCGGGACGGTGCGACCGTTCTCGTGCTCGCCGCAAGCTCCGCCGCAGCCGCGGAGGCCGTGAGCCGAGCGGACGGCGTCATCCTCGCGGCTGTCGGCCGCTTCGGACTGCTGGCGCGCTCGCAATCTCCCGGTTTTTCCACACGCCTCTACAGCTCCGGCGCCGCGCTCGTCCTGGCAGGGCTGGGCGGTGGCTGTTCCGGCCAGGCGCGCGATCCCCTCATCTCAGCGAGACGGTCCCCATGAGCCAGAGCCTCGAGACGTTCCGCCGCGCCTTCGCCGCACCGCTCATGACAGGGCAGTGGCTGCTGGTGCCGGTGACCTGCGCCGTCGCCTGGTTTGCCGGTCATCCGGCGCTCATCGCGATCGGGCTGGTCTCGACCCTGCTGGCGGCAGCGACGACGCTGGCCTGGCGCTCGGACGGGATCGGCCTCTCGACGCGCCTGACCTCGACCATCGCGGTAAACGGGCAGGTGGCGCTGCTGGTCTTCGCCTGCGAGGGCACGCGTTACCAGATCGACCTGCACATGGCCTTCTTCGCGGCGCTCGCGGTGATGACGGCCTGGTGCTGCTGGCGCTCGATCGTCGCTGCGACCACGGTCGTGGCGGTGCACCACCTCGTCCTCAATTTCGCCTACCCGGCGGCGGTATTCCCCGATGGCGGCGAGTTTCTCCGCGTCGTCGTCCATGCCGTCATCCTGCTGGCCGAGGCGGGAGCGCTGATCTGGATTGCGCAGCGGCTCGCCGCGGCGCTCGACCAGGCCGACGAGGCGGCGGCCACGGCGCTGCTGAACCAGGAGAGCGCCGAGGCGCTGCGCCATGACAGCGCAGAGGCGGAAACCGGGCGGGGCGAGATCGAGGCACGGCTGATCGAGGCGGTCTCGGTCGTGGTCGATGCGGCCAAGCGCGGCGACTTTTCGGTCCGGACCGCGCGGACTGCCGAACTCGGCCGCTTCAGCGCGCTGGTGCGCGGCATCGACGAATTGACCGGGGCCTGCGAGAGCTTCCTGGACGAGACCGACCAGGCCCTTGCAGCCCTCGCGGACGGCGATCTGACGGCGCGAATGCCGACCCGCTTCGAGGGGCGACTTGCCGCCGTCGCCGGCAACTTCAATCGCTCGACGGAAGCGCTGGCCGGGGCGCTGGCGGCAGTGGTGCAGAACGCAGGGCAGACGCGCACCGCGGCCGAGGACATCCTCTCGGCGACGCTCGATCTGTCGCAACGTGGCCAAAGCCAGGCCAACGCGATCCAGGACACATCCAGCGTCATCGAAGAGATCGCAGCGACGGTGCGCCAGACCTCCGACATCGTCCAGGCGGCGGCATGCAAGGCGCGCGCGACCGCCGACGATGCCGGAGCCGGCGTCGCGGTAGCTGGTCGCGCCGTCGAGGCGATCGACAAGATCGATCAGCAGTCGCGCCGGATCGTCGACATCGTCGAAGTCATGGATGGCCTCGCCTTCCAGACCAATCTGCTCGCGCTCAACGCCTCGGTCGAGGCGGCGCGGGCGGGCGACGGAGGGCGCGGCTTTGCGGTTGTCGCGACCGAGGTCCGCCGGCTCGCCCAGCAATCGGCCGATGCGGCGCGCGACGTTCGGGCTTTGATCAGCGAGACCAAGGTGCATGTCGACGAGGGCGTGAAACTGGTGCGCGAGGCCGGTGCCAGCCTCACCACCATCTCCAGCGAGGTCGAGGAGGTCGCCCAGGCCTTCGGCGAGATCAGCCAGGCGACGGCGGAGCAATCGCAAGGCGTCGGCGCGATCGAGCGGGCGCTGGTCGAGATCGACGCCGCTACCCAGGACAACGCTCAGGCGGCGGCGCGCACCGCTGCGGCAGGGCGCGGCATGGCGGAGGCCGCCGAAGCGGTCGCAAAACTGGCGGCAGGCTTCCGGCTCGGCGGTACAGCGGCCGTGGGGATGCGCCGGGCGGCCTGAATCGCGCCGGCGATCAGAATCCGATGGCGGCGCCGTTCCAGCGCAACAGCCGGGCCGGCAGTTCCAGCCGCATCAGGTCTTCTCCGACAATCAGCGGACCGGCATAGCCGCCGGCGCGGACCTCGGCGAAGAGCGCTGCCGTATCGGCTCCGGGCGGGACGAGATGGGTCAGCGCCAGCGCCTTGACGCCGGCGCGCGCGGCGAGGCCGGCCACGACTGCCGGCGTCATGTGATAGCTCTGGACCGAAGCGACGGTCTCGGCCGAGCGGACACCGGCAGTGACCGGCATCTGGCTGTCGATGAAAACCTCGCAGACCAGCAGGTCGCAACCCTGCGCGGCCTGCTTCAGCGACGGCGTCAGGCGCGTGTCGCCGGAGAAGACGACGCAGTTGCCGGCCGCCGACAGCCTGAGCCCGAAGGCTGGCTCGACCGGCTTGTGGTCGACGAGGAAGGCCTCGACGGTGAGGGTGCCCAGCCCGGCTACCGGACCTTCGCGCAATTCCTCGAAGGCGACCTCGAGGCCGGTCGCGTCCGGACGTTTCTCGAAGGCGATACGCAAGGCACGCTCGCGGGCGAAGGCCTGGTACTGGCCGCGCATGTTGGCAAGCGCCGGCTCCGGCGCGATCACCCGCCAGGGCCGGTTCCGACCCTGGTGCCAGGATGAGACGACCAGCTGGTAGAAGTCGACGAGATGGTCGGAATGCTCATGCGTGACGATGAGCGCATCGATCTGCGCCCCGGCATGGCCGGCGGCGACGAGGCGCTGGCTGACGCCCGAGCCGCAATCGACCAGAACCTTGACACTACCCGCCTCGACGAGATGGGCGGGGCCGGCGCGGCGCAGGCTGACCGGCGGTGCGCCTGTGCCGAGGAAGGTGAAGGCGAGATCGGTGGTCACAGTCACTCGCCTCCCGCTCTGGTCCGGTCAGCAGAACTCAGTAGCCGCCGTCGTCGTCCTCGTCGGCCGGGCGCTTGAGCTGCTTCAGCTTGGCGAAGACGGAGTCGACGTCGATCTTCTCCTCTTCCTCGCGCTTCGGCCGGCTCATATCGGCGAAGGGCTGCGAGGTGGGCGCCGGCTCCCGCGCGGTCGTCTCTTCGGCCGGGAGGAGGGTCGAGCCGGTGTTCTGAACGACCAGGGCCGGACGATCCTTGGCGGCACGGGCCACTTCGAAGTCGAGGTCGATCTGCGAGGACAGGCCGAGGCTGACCGGATCGATCGGCTGCAGCTGCTGCGTGTTCCAGTGGGTGCGGTCGCGGATCTGGGCGATCGTCGTCTTGGTCGTGCCGATCAGGCGGATGATCTGCGCATCCTTGAGCTCGGGATGATTGCGCAGCAGCCAGAGGATCGCATTCGGGCGGTCCTGGCGCTTCGAGACGGGGGTGTAGCGCGGGCCCTTGGTGCGCTTGATCTCCGGAACCTTGACCTTGCGCTCGGCGAGCTTGAGCTGGTGCGCCGGGTTCTTGGCGGCGCGCTCGAGCTCCTCGCGGGTGAGCTGGCCGGAGGTGATCGGGTCGAGGCCCTTGATGCCGGCCGCGACTTCGCCGTCGGCGATGCCGCGAACCTCGAGCGGGTGCAGTTTGCAGAACTCGGCGATCTGCTCGAAGGTCAGCGAGGTGTTCTCGACCAGCCAGACCGCGGTGGCTTTCGGCATCAGCGGCGTTTGTGACACGGGCTCGTCTCCTGGAGAATGTCGCGGGCAATAGCTTTCGGGCGCCGACCGGCCGCCCCGGCCGGTCATCCAAATCATCGACGATGAGCAGGATAGGGCGCCTTATAGGCAAAGCCGCGATTGCTGTCCATGGAAAGCGTGCTGCGCACGCGTTGACTGTCTCAAGGCCGCTGTTAGTCTCGATCCCGGCCAGTGCAGCCGGCTGCTCGCATCCGATTCGGATATGGCGAATGCACCTCAGAACCTTCGGTTAGACCCTGGCAAGGGCGATCCGTCAGCAATGCGAGCACTGACATCCATACGGAGATCGCCCCGGCAAAGAGGGTTTGGACCATGCGCAGTTTCATGGATGCGAAAGCCATGGCGAAGTCGCTTCGTCAGGCGTTGGCGGAACGCAAGGTCGAGGTTTCGCATAGCGATTGCCTCGAACTGGTGTCCCGCCAATTCGGATTGGCCAACTGGAATACGCTCAGCGCGCTCATCGACGATGCCGCGGACCAGCGCGCGCTGCCGATGCCGCAGGGCTGGATGGTCTCGGGCAGCCACGAGAAGAACCAGTACCGGCTCGGGATCGACCCGGATCTACCGGGCGTGGCGCTGATCGAGAGCCGTTTCAGCCGCGCCAGCGGCATTGATCTCCTATCGGGGCAATTTGCGACCTTGATGCAGAGCGTCGTCGCCGATGCGTATCGTGGCTCGCGGCTCAGACTTGCGGCCAGCCTGAAGACGGAGGATGCCGATGCCGGGACGATCTGGCTTCGTATCGACGACGCGAGTGGCAAAGTACTGCGCTTCGATAACATGATGCAGCGGCAAACCGAGGGAGCGCTGCGCGGCAGAGCCGACTGGATACAGCGCAGTATCGTGCTGGACATCCCGGAGGCGGCGGCCAGCATTAACTACGGCTTCTTCCTGCAAGGTTATGGCCGCTGCTGGGCTCGCGCTTTCGAGCTCACATCAGTCGACGATAAGGTGGCGCCGACGCATGTGCACGGCCGGCATCTGCCGCAGCCGCAAAATCTCGATTTCGTAGAGCGCGTGAGAACGAACGCCTGAGTTGGCGCGGGGCCGCCGGACATGCCGTTGCGGCCCCGCACTCGTCCTCAGATCGTCAGCACGATCTTGCCGATATGGGCGTTGCTCTCCATCAGCGCGTGCGCCTGTGCAGCCTGCTCCAGCGGGAAGCGGGCGTGGATCACCGGCCTGCAGCGCCCTTCCGTCAGCAGCGGCCAGACCTTCGCCTCGAGCTCGCGCGCGATCGCCGCCTTCTCGGCAATCGTGCGTGGGCGCAGCGTCGAGCCGGTATGGGTCAGGCGCTTCATCATCAGGCGGCTGAAATTGACCTCGGCCTTCGGCCCGTTGAGGAAGGCGATCTGGACGATGCGGCCGCTCTCGGCGGCGGCGTCGTAGTTGCGGTTGATGTAGTCGCCGCCGACCATGTCGAGGATCAGGTCGACGCCGCGCCCGCCGGTCGCCGCCTTCGCTGCGGTGACGAAATCCTCGCTGCGATAATTGATGGCGTGGTCGGCACCGAGGTCGCGGCAGGCGGCGCATTTTGCGTCCGAGCCCGCGGTCGCCAGCACGGTCGCACCGAAGGCCTTGGCGAGCTGGATCGCGGTGGTGCCGATGCCCGAGGTGCCGCCATGCACCATGAAGCTCTCGCCCTTCTTCAGGCCGCCGCGCTGGAAGACATTGGTCCAGACCGTGAAATAGGTCTCGGGGATCGCGCCCGCCTCCTCCAGCGACAGCCCTGACGGGATCGGCAGGGCATTGTCCTCGTGGACCACGGCATATTGGGCATAGCCGCCGCCGGCGACGAGCGCGCAGACCTGATCGCCGACCTCGTAGCGCGAGACGCCTTCGCCGAGCGCGACGATCCGGCCGGCGATCTCGAGACCGGGAATGTCGGAGGCGCCGGGGGGCGGGGCGTAGCCGCCCATGCGCTGCAGCACGTCGGGCCGGTTGACGCCGGCGACCGCGACATGGACCAGGACCTGGCCGGGACCGGGCTGCGGAACCGGGCGCTGCTGCGGTTTCAGGACCTCCGGGCCGCCGGGAGCATCGAAGCCGATGGCGGTCATCATCGCGGGCAGGGTGGTCATGGGCATCTCCTCGCCTGTGGTGCTGGCGTTCGCGTCCGATTAAGCTCCCACGTCCGGAGGATGCAAGGCGAGGCTACGATGGCTGGATTTCTCGACGACGATCGCCCGGTGCCAAAGCGGGCTCATGAGATCGGGCAGGACCTGTCGCAGCTGGCCGTCGCCGAGCTCGACGAGCGGATCGGGCTGCTTGAAGCTGAGATCGCGCGACTGAAGGAGGCGCTGGAGAAAAAGACCGCCTCGCGCTCGGCCGCCGACGCGTTCTTCAAGGCGAAGGCCTGAGGCGAAACTGCGGCGGTCAACCGCGAAGGCAGGGTCGGCGGCATTTCGCGGGGCGGTTGAGTCCTTCCTGCCACGCGACAAGATGCGCCAGTCGATGAACGGATATTCATCTTCGCCTGGAGGGCCGAAGCGCCTATCCTGAGGGCGTGGACAGAAGGCGGCCAGGTGCCGCTCGCCCGCGCCGACGCTTCGCCTCGGCCGGGTCACTTTCGACAATGACCGCAGGTGGAGGATGCCGACACGACAGCTTGCGCTGTCCTGATCGTGCGCCTGCCTTTCGACAGGAGAGAGACGATGCGCTTCGTCGCGCTCGCCATTGCCTTGCTCGCCGCTGCTCCGGCTTTCGCTGACGAAGACATCGCCAATCTCGGCCTGCGCGAGGATGGTGGAAAGCCGCTGGCCGCCCTGCAGCTCCGCTGGCCGCAGACCATCGTGATCATGCAGGCGCCGGTCTCAGTGCTCGGCGGACACAGCCTCGAGATCCGGCGCGAGATCGCGCCCAGCATCAGCCTTGGCGGGACCTATCGCTACTCGCTCGGCGAGCGCTTCGTGAGCGAGCGTTTTGGCCTCAAGCTGACGGTCACGCGCTAGCAATCCAGATCTGGGTCAGGATCGTTCGAATTTGTCGCGTTTTCGGGCGGCGTTAACGGTCGCTTAACGATTCCAAAGTATGAATCGCATCATCCAGTTTGTCTGGATGTCGAGTGGCTCCTGCCCACTCTGTTTGACGCCTCCCTGTTGACCTTCGAGCCGCCTTCGGGGCGGCTCTTTTTTTGTCTGCGGCCCGGATTGGCCGAGCGGGCGGGGCGTCGCCGGGCCGGACCATGGCACCGTTAACCTTAACGACACGTTACCGCGGCACAGACAACGCTGTGGCGTTATCCTTGCGATGTCCCGGCAGGAGTCGGCGTCGCGTCCTTCAATCGCGCGCCATTGTGCCGATTGGAGACATGGTATGACCGATCTGACGATGCTGAGGCCTGAGGGCAAGAACGGCGCGATCTCGTTTGCGCGCGGATTCGTCAAGTCGGACGCGTTCATGCAGCTGTTCCGCGAAGGGATGGGGCTGGTCGAGGCAACCGCTTCCTATCTCGATGGCGACGGGCGCGCCGAGTCGACTGCGCTGCCGCGCGAGGTCTCGCTGACCTATGCGACCGAGAGCATGCGCCTGACGACGCGCCTGATGCAGATCGCTTCCTGGCTGCTGGTGCAGCGCGCCGTCGCCGAGGGCGAGATGAGCGCCGAGCAGGCGCGCAACGAGCACAACAAGGTCCGCATTGCCGAGTCGATGCTGCAGCCGAGCAGCGCCGAGGCCGAGCGCCTGCCGCAGCGCTTGCGTGATCTCGTCGCCCATTCGAGCCGCCTGCAGGAGCGCATTCGCCATCTCGAGGAGCAGATGTCGGGCACGGGTCGACCCATCGCGGTGAACCCGGTGCGCGGCCAGCTCGAAAGCCTGCAGGCACGGCTCGGCTTGCTGCGCTGAGGCAGTCGGATCGTCGTTTCGAGCGATCCGCACTGCCATCAAACCGGGGATATCCACTGCCGAGGTTCCCGCACGGGCCCTTGGGACACCCGAAGCGCTTTCCACGCTCATATTTGTTAAACTAGGCTTCCGAATCGGATGAGCCGGCTTGGCCGGCGAGCAGAGGAAGAAGCGTGGCGTCTCCAGGACTGGACCACGCCCTGTCGCGCCTCGAAAGCGCGCTCGGCCAACTCGAAGCAGCCGCCCGCAGGCGGCTCGAGGTCGAGCGTGGTCGCGCCAATCTCGAAACAGAACTCACCTTGATGCAGGACGATCGTGCCCGCCTCGCTGTCGAACTGGACGGCGCGATGGCCCGGGTCGGTCAGGTCCAGGGCGTCGCGGAAGAGGTCGACCGCAAGCTCGATCGCGCCATGACGGCGCTCACCGAGCTGATCGCGCGGGTCGAAGTCCGCCCTGACGAAGAAGCCGAACAGGACGCCTGATGCCCCAGGTCAACGTCACCATCTCCGGCAAGGCCTACCGCATGGCGTGCGGCGAGGGCGAGGAGCCGCATCTGGAGGCGCTCGCCAGCTTCTACGACGGCAAGATCGAGGAAATGCGCCAGGCCTTCGGCGAGATCGGCGACATGCGCCTGCATGTTATGGCGGCGCTGATGGTCGCCGACGAGGTCAGCGAGCTGAAGAAGAAGGTCGAGACGCTCGAAGGCCGGCTGCAATCGATCCAGGGCGATGCGGGCAGCGCCGACCAGCGCGCCGGCGAGGTCGAGGAGAAGGCGGCGGCCGCTCTCGTCGCCGCGGCCGAGCGCATCGAGGGGGTGGCTCGAAGCCTGCTGCCGGGGCAGACGGGCTGACCCGCTAGCATCCCAATCTCAGCACCGCCGTCATGCTCGGCCTTGACCCGAGCATCTACGTCTTGAACACCGCACGCGATCGGGACGCGAAGACGTGGATGGTCGGGACAAGCCCGACCATGACGGACAGGTATTCCAGCCTGCCTTTGCAATTCCTCAATCATGCCTGACTGACGCTCGCAGCTGAGATGAGTCGATGAAGGCAGGGACGATGAGCGACAGGGTGCGGGTGGCAATTCTCCTCGGTGGCAAGTCGGCGGAGCACGAGGTCTCGCTGATGTCCGCCACCAATGTGGTGAAGGCGATCGACAAGGCGAAGTACGACGTCGTGCCGATCCTGATCACCAAGGCCGGGCAATGGCGCGAGCTCGAACTGCAAAACGGCGTCCTGCCCGATCCGATCCCGCAGGACGGCGCCGAGCTCTGCCTGCTGCCCGGCGGGGGCGGGCGCCTCCTGCGCCTGCAGGACGGCGCCGCGCCGCAGGCGCTCCAGAAGATCGACGTGCTCTTCCCGGTGCTGCATGGCCTCGACGGCGAGGATGGCTCTGTCCAGGGGCTGGCTCAGGTTGCCGGCATTCCGCTCGCCGGCTGCGGCATCGTCGGCTCGGCCAATGCGCTCGACAAGGATATCGCCAAGCGGCTGCTGCGCGAGGCCGGCCTCGGCGTCGCCCGCTCGCTGACCGTCCGGCAGGGCGAGACGCTGGGCTTCGCTGAGGCCAGCGCCGCGCTCGGCCTGCCGCTCTTCGTCAAGCCGGCCCGGCAGGGCTCCTCGGTCGGCGTCAGCAAGGCGACGAATGCCGAAACTTTCGCGACAGCGCTCGCCGAGGCCTTCCGGCACGACCGCGTGGTCCTGGTCGAGGAGTTCGTCGAAGGCCGCGAGATCGAGCTCAGCGTGCTGGAGCAGGCTGATGGCGAGACGATCGTCTCGCTGCCGGGCGAGATCGTCGCCGCCGCGAGCCATGGCTTCTACACCTATGAGGCCAAATATCTCGACGAGGACGGAGCCCGCGTCGAGGTTCCAGCTGTCCTGCCCGAGAAGACAATCGCCAATCTGCAGGAACTGGCGAAGCGCGCCTTCTACGCGCTCGGCTGCGACGGCATGGCCCGCGTCGATTTCTTCCTGCGCCCTGACGGCAGCGCGCTGGTCAACGAGATCAACACCATTCCCGGCTTCACCGACATCAGCATGTTTCCCAAGGCGCTCGCCGCCAGCGGCATCGCCTATCCCGACCTGATCGACCGCGTGATCCGGCATGGCATCGCGCGCGGTGCCTGACGGCACGAAATTCCCACCCCTTCCACCAAACACCTCTGGCGCTTTGCCGGCATGCATCCTACTTTGTCGCGGCGGGGCTGCCTGGTGCGTGCGAGTCATGTATTCCCGGGCCCATACGACTCCCTAGGGAGCTGTCCCTGACTGGGTCCCTGGACCCGGACACACGGCGCCCACCTACTTTGTAGGTGTCCCGGGATCGAAATCTCCACGGCCAAGGTGGCTCCGCACTGCCCATGACCGATGCCGTCTCCCTCGTCCCCTCTCCCCGCAAGGCGGTGTTGCGCGCCGAGGCGCTGGCCCGGCGCGACGGTCTCGATCTCGACGAGCGCCTGATCTGGGACGAGGCGATCGTTGCGCGCGCCCTGGTACTGCCAGTGTTCGCGCAAGGGCCGGTCTCGGCCTATTGGCCGATGCGTTCGGAGGCCGATCCGCGCCCGATCCTGGAAGCGCTGCACGAGCGCGGCCTGCCGCTCTGCCTGCCGGCGATCGTCGAGAAGCGCATGCTCTTCCGGCGCTGGGCGCCCTGGGAGCCGATCGTGCCCGGCGGCTTCGGCACGCTGGTGCCCGCTCCCGAGCAGCCCGAGGTCAGGCCTACGATCCTGATCGTGCCGCTCGCCGCCTTCGACCGGCGCGGCTACCGCATCGGCTACGGCAAGGGCTATTACGACCGCGCCATTGCCGAGCTCGAGCCGGCCCTGACCATCGGCATCGCCTATGCGGCGCAGGAGATCGCCGACGTTCCGGCCGAGGCACATGACCGCCGCCTCGACTGGGTCGTCACGCAGGACGAGGCGATCCGCTGCGGTTGATTTCGCTGCGGTGATCACGTCATTAGCAGGCGCCTTTCATTCAAGACGCAGTCGTCCCGCCGTGCTTCCCTCAAAACCGCGAAGTCCTGCGCGACCTCGCCGCCCTGGCCGGGACGACGGCATCTGAGGTGAAAGCGCGACGGAACGGGCCGCCATGTGGCGGCCCAATCACTGGATAGTGTCATGCGTCTACTCTTTCTCGGCGACATCGTCGGGCGCGCCGGCCGCCTCGCTGTGCAGGATCGCCTGCCCGGCCTGCGTGAGCGCTGGAAGCTCGATTGCGTCGTCATCAATGGCGAGAACTCCGCCGGCGGCTTCGGCATCACCGAGGCGATCTGCGACGAGACCCTTGCCGCCGGCGCCGATGTCATCACGCTCGGCAACCATTCCTGGGACCAGCGCGAGGCGATGGTCTTCATCGAGCGCCAGCCGCGCCTGATCCGCCCGGCGAACTATCCACCCGGCACGCCCGGCCGCGGTGCGACCGTGATCGAGGCCAGGAACGGCGCGCGCGTTCTCGTCGTCAACGTCATGGGCCGGCTGTTCATGGACGCGCTCGACGATCCCTTCGCTGCGCTTGAGCGCGAGCTCGCCGCCTGCCCATTGGGCGATGCCGCCGACGCCGTCATCGTCGACGTCCATGCCGAGGCGACCAGCGAGAAGCTCGCCATGGCCTATTATCTCGACGGCCGCGCCAGCCTCGTCGTCGGCACCCATACCCATGTCCCGACCTCGGACACCCGCGTGCTGCCGGCCGGCACCGCCTACCAGACCGACGCCGGCATGTGCGGCGACTATGAGTCGATCCTCGGCATGCAGAAGGAGGAGGCGATCCGCCGCTTCCTGCAGAAGACGCCGGGTTCGCGGCTGGAGCCGGCGCTCGGCGAGGGCACGCTGTCGGGCATCGCGGTCGAGACCGATGATCGGACCGGCCTCGCCAAGGCAGCCTGGCCGGTGCGCCTCGGCACAACGCTAGCCGAGACCTGGCCGACAGCCTGGGATCAGCAGGGCGGCTGATGTCGCAGCTCTTCTCCGCCGTCGTCGCTGTCTTCGTCGGTTACGCAGCTTCGGTCGTGGTGATCCTCGCCGCCGCGCAGGCGCTCGGCGCGACGGCCGGGCAGACCGTGTCATGGCTCGCCGGGCTCGCCATCGCCAAGGGGCTCGCCAGCCTCATCCTGTCCTGGCGGCATCGCATGCCGATCATCTGCGCCTGGTCGACGCCGGGCGCGGCGCTGATCGCGGCTGCGAGCGGCGTCGACATGGCCTCGGCCGTCGGTGCCTTCCTCGCCGCTGCTGCGCTGATGATGGCGACGGCCGCGTTCCGCCCGCTCGGTGCGCTGGTCGAGCGCATTCCGATGAGCATCGCCGCGGCCATGCTCGCCGGCGTGATCTTCCGCTTCGTCGTCGCCGTCTTCGACGAGATGCGTCTGCAGCCGGCCCTGGTGCTGACGCTGCTCGTCGTCTTCCTGCTGGCGCGGTTGTGGAGTCCCTTCCTTGGTGTCATCGCGGCGCTGGGTGCGGGCCTCGCGCTCGCCTTCGCCACCGGCACCGCGACGCTGCCGGCCGGGCCGGTTGCGCTCACCCATATCGAGCTGATCGTCCCGCATCTCGACCTGACCGCCATCGTCGGCATCGGCATCCCGCTCTATCTCGTCACCATGGCGGCGCAGAACCTGCCGGGCTTCGCCGTGCTGCGCGCCTCCGGCTACCAGCCACCGACCGCCTCCTGCCTGTTCGTCACCGGGCTGATGTCGGCCCTGACGGCGCCGACCGGAGCCCATATGGTCAATATGGCGGCGATCAGCGCCTCGATCTGCACCGGCGCCGACACGCATCCCGATCCGAAGCAGCGCTGGAAGGCCGGGATCTGGTACGGCTTCTTCTGGCTCGCGATTGCGGCGACTGCCGGCCTGCTGCTCGCGCTGATCCTCGCCATGCCGAAGGCGCTGATCGTCGCGGTCGCCGGCCTCGGCCTCGTCGGCTCGCTGACGGGCGCGCTCGGTCAGGCGATGGGGAGCGACAAGGACCGCTTCGCTGCGGTGGTCACCTTCGCCGTCGCCGCGTCCAGCCTGTCGCTCTTCGGGGTCGGTTCCGCCTTCTGGAGCCTGGTCGCAGGGCTTATGGTCTTGACATTGGATCACGCCGCAGGCCGTTTGCGCGCAAGATCATGACCACGAACCTGCCCCGCACCCGCCTGATGCTCGTCACGCCGCCGATCCTGGATCCCGGCGCGATCACCTTTCGCCTGATGCAGGCCTTCGCCGGCGGCGATGTCGCCGCAGTGCTGCTTCGGCTCGCGCCCGGCGACGAGCGCAGCCTGACCGAACGGGTCAAGGCGCTGGCTCCGCCGGTGCAGGCGCAGAACGTCGCCCTGGTGGTCGAGGCCTCGGCCCAGGTCGCCAGCCGCGGCGGCGCCGACGGCGTCCATCTGATCCAAGGTGCCGATGTGATCGCCGAGGCGCGTTCCAGCCTGAAGCAGGAACGCATCATCGGGGTAGGGGGCCTGCGCTCGCGCCATGACGCCATGGATATGGGCGAGGCTGGCGTCGACTACGTCATGTTCGGCGAGCCGCGGCCGGATGGTTCGCTGCCGCCCTTGCCGGCGGTGATCGAGCGCGCCTCCTGGTGGGCCGAGATCTTCGAGACGCCCTGCATCGCCTATTGCCCGGACGCCGATTCCGTTCCGACCCTGATCGAGACTGGCGCCGAATTCGTCGCGCTCGGCGAATGGGTCTTCGCCGAAGAGGTCGACATCCGTGCAGCGGTCGCCGAGGCCGATGCTGCGATCACGGCCCAGCATGCCCGCAGGACGGCGCGATGAGGCTTGCGCTGACCGCGCTCGCCCTGATGCTTGCCCTACCCGCCGCCGCGGCGGAGCCGGTGTCGGACCTCGCTTATGGCGCCTATCAGGCCGGACATTATCGGCGTGCCCAGGCGGAGGCCCTGAAGCGGCTCGAGGCCGATCCGAACGATGCTGCGGCAATGACGCTGCTTGGCGAGATCTATCGCCAGGGCCTCGGTGTCCGTGACGACGCCAAGGCCGCGGCCGATTGGTACCGGCTCGCGGCCGACAAGGGCGACGTCAACGCCATGTTTGCGCTCGCCATGGCGATGCTTGAAGGACGCGGCGTTACGCGTGACCCGAAAGCAGCCGGCGCCCTGCTCGAGAAGGCGGCCGCCGCCGGCCATCCCGCCGCCAACTACAACCTCGCCATCGCCCTGCTCGCGACGGGCAGGCCGCAGGACGACCAGCGTGCCATAGGCTGCCTCAGGGTGGCCGCCGCCACCGATCTCGGCGACGCCCAGCATGCGCTCGCCATTCTCTACAAGTTGGGCCGCGGCGTGCCGCAGGATGACGGGATGGCGGCCCAGTGGATGGGCAAGGCTGCCGCCAGCGGGCTCATCGCCGGCGAAGTCGAGTACGCGATCATGCTGTTCAATGGCGACGGCGTCGCCAAGGATGAGCGCGCGGCGGCCAGGCTCTTCATCCGCGCCGCCAACAAGGGCAACGCCATCGCCCAGAACCGATTGGCGAAGCTCTACCAGTTCGGTCGCGCCGTCCCGCCGGATCTGTCGGAAGCCGCTGCCTGGCACCTCGCAGCGCGGTCGCAGGGCCTCTCCGATGCCACGCTCGACCAGGTTCTGGAGCGGCTTTCGCCGGAGCAGCGTGGCCGTGCCGCCCGCCTCGCGGCCGACCGGATCGAGGCGACGGCCTTGACGACGCCGAGCCAACCGAGCAAGTGACGGCGCGAATTCGCGTCGCATTGCCGGCGCTGCTGTTTGATAGTCCGTATCCTTTTCTGCCGCGCTCCCGAGCGCCGGAGGTTTTGACCATGATCCGTTCCCCCCTGATGACCGTGATGACCGATGCCGTGATGAAGGCGTCGCGTTCGCTGAAGCGCGACTTCGGCGAGGTCGAGAACCTGCAGGTCCTGGCCAAGGGGCCCGGCGACTTCGTCTCCAAGGCCGATCACAAGGCCGAGGAGATCCTGCGCGCCGCATTGGAGAAGGCGCGGCCGGGCTACGGCTTCGTGATGGAGGAGAGCGGTGTCGTCGCCGGGACCGACGAAAGCAATCGCTGGCATGTCGACCCGCTCGACGGCACCCACAACTTCCTGCGCGGCATCCCGCATTGGAACATCTCGGTGGCGCTTGAGCGCGACAACCAGTTCATCGCCGGCGTGATCTACGACGCCGCCAAGGACGAGCTCTTCATCGCCGAGAAGGGCAAGGGCGCCTATGTCAACAACCGCCGCATGCGCGTCTCCGGCCGCCGCGAATCGCCGGACATGCTGATCGGCATGGGCGTGCCCCATATCGGCAAGGGCGGGCACCCGCTCTTCCTGAAGGAGCTCGGCGCCGTGATGAGCCGCTTCGCCAATGTCCGCCGCATGGGCTCGGCCGCGCTCGACATCGCCTATGTCGCCGCCGGCCGCATGGACGCCTATTGGGAGCGCGGCATCAACACCTGGGATTTCGGCGCCGGCGCAGTGATGGTGCGCGAGGCGGGCGGCACCTTCGGCACGCTCGACGGCAAGCAGCCGACCTCGGCCAAGGACGTGATCTGCGGCAACGAAGCGGGTGAGCCGGCGTTGCGCGCCGCCCTCAAGACGGTTCTTTGACGAAACGCAAGGCGTTTCCTGCTTGATCCTTGCGTGGCGGGAGGCGACAGTCGCCGCCGCGACGAAACGGGATCGGATGAGCAGGCATGGCCAATGACGAGGCGGCCCCCGAGGTCCAGCCGCTGGAGCCCCTGGCTGAGGGAAGCTCGGCGGCGGCGATGCACAGGCCGCAGACCTTCCGATTTTCCCGCCCGCTGCGCTATGTCCTGCGTGCGCTGATCTTCCTCGCGCTGATCGGCTTCCTCGTCTACATCCTGCACACCAATCTCGTTACCGCGGTCATGGCCAATCCCGGCCTCAACGGCCTGATCCTCGGCGCGCTCGCTGTCGGCGTGCTGATTACGCTGCGGGAGCTCTGGCGTATCGACAGCGAGGCACGCGCCGCCACTCGTCTCGCCGCCAACCCGGCGGGCGTGGCGATCCGGCGCAATCAGGTGATCAGCCCGCTCGGCGCCGTGCTGCCGGCGCTGGAGCGCCGCACGCTCGCCCCGTCCCAGGCTGCGACCCTGCTCGAATCGATCGCGGTCCGGCTCGACGACGGGCGCGAGGTGCTGCGCTATATTGCCGGACTTCTGGTCTTCCTTGGCCTGCTCGGGACGTTCTGGGGCCTGCTCGAAACCATCTCGTCGATCGGCACCGTCATCAAGAGCCTGCGCACCGGCGCGGAGGCAGGCGTGCTTTTCGACGAGCTCAAGACGGGCCTCGCCGCACCGCTCGCCGGCATGGCGCTGTCCTTCTCGGCTTCGCTGTTCGGTATCGCCGGCGCGGTCCTGCTCGGCTTCCTCGATCTTCAGCTCGGCCAGGCGCAGCGCAGGTTCCGCAACGAACTCGAAGACTATCTCGGCTCCGCCACGGCGAACTCCGCTACGATCCCGCTGGCGATGCCGGTGGCCGGCCCAGCCTCGGGCGACGTCGTGGTCGAGCGTCTCGACAAGCTCCAGGCGGCGATGCAGGACGGGAGCAACAACCGCGCCGCGACGCAGGCGCTCGCCAATCTCGCCGAGGGCATCCAGGGCCTCGTCCAGCATATGCGCTCGGAGCAGCAGTTGATCCGCGACTGGGTCGAGGCGCAGGCGGCCCGCGAGAAGGACCTGAAGCGCCTGATCGAGCGCCTCGCCGCCGAACGCGTCGGTGAGTCATGACCCTGCCATGGTGCTGCGGCATCGCAGGCGCTGATCGCAAGAAAGGCTGAGCATGGCCCTGTCGCGCGCGCACCGCCGGGAAGAGGTGAATTTCTGGCCAGGCTTCGTCGACGCGCTCTCGACGATGCTGATCGGTATCGTCTTCCTGCTCTCGGTCTTCGTCCTCGGCCAGTTCTTCCTGTCGCAGGAGATCAGCGGCCGGGACACGGTGCTCGACCGGCTGAACCGCCAGATCTCCGAGCTCAGCGACCTGCTCGCCCTCGAACGGTCGACCGGCAAGGAGGCCAAGGATTCGCTCGCCTTGCTGCAATCCTCGCTGACGAGCGAACAGGCTGAGCGCTCACGAGTGCAGGGCCTGCTCGATTCCTCCAACAAGAATGCACCTGCCCAACTCGCCGACACGCAGAAGGCGCTCGACGCCGAAAAACAGCTCTCCGCCAAGGCGCAGGCGACCGTCGAGATGGTCAACCAGCAGATCGTCGCAATGCGCCGCCAGCTTGCGGCGCTGGAGGAGGCGATCGGCGCGGCCGAGGCCAAGGACAAGGAATCGCAGACGCGGATTTCCGAGCTCGGCTCACGTCTCAACGTCGCGCTGGCGCAGCGGGTGCAGGAACTGGCGCGCTATCGCTCCGACTTCTTCGGACGCCTGCGCCAGGTGCTCGGCACGCGGCCCGACATCCGCGTCGTCGGCGACCGCTTCGTCTTCCAGTCCGAAGTCTTCTTCGATGCCGGTCAGGCCGTGCTGAAGCCGGAAGGGCGCGGCGAGCTCGACAAGCTGGGCGCCATCATCGTCGATCTCGGCCGCGAAATGCCGCCGGACCTGCCCTGGATCCTGCGCGTCGACGGCCACACCGACAACCGGCCGATCCGCTCGCCGCAATTCCCGTCGAACTGGAACCTGTCGACGGCGCGCGCCGTCGCCGTGGTCGAATATCTGGTCAGCAAGGGCATTCCCGCCGACCGCATCGCCGCGACTGGCTTCGGCGAGTTCCAGCCGCTCGACGTCGCCAACAACGACGATGCCTGGCGCCGCAACCGCAGGATCGAGTTCAAGATCACCGAGCGGTGAGGGTAGGGCCGTCGCGGCGGCCCGTCCCTCAATGCCGCTGGGCGATCTGGATCAGGTTGCCGCAGGTGTCGTCGAAGACCGCGGTGGTGACCGGGCCGAGATGGACCGGCGGCTGGGTGAAGGCGACGCCGAGCGCGGAAAGTCTCGCATGCTCGGCATGGACGTCCTCGACCCCGAAGGAGGTCGCCGGGATGCCGTCGGCCACGAGCGCGGTCTTCCATGGCTGCGCGGCGGGATGCTCGTCTGGCTCGAGCAGGAGCTCGACGCCCTCGGGATCGCCTGATGAGGTCAGGGTCAGCCAGCGATGCTGGCCCAGCGGGATGTCGTGCTTCAGCTCGAAGCCCAGAATATCGCGGTAGAAGCGCAGCGCCTTGTCCTGGTCATCGACCAGCACGCTCGTCACGACGATCTTGATCGGCATTGCTCTTCTCCCTCTCCGGCGGCTCGGCCAGAGGCCGCATCCACACATCCCACATCTGCCGCAGCGGCGAGCGTTCGAGGAAATGATGCTTGCTGCGCCAGCGCCATTCGGTGCGGACCAGGCCGGCCTCCTCCAGCAACTGCAGATGCTTCGACAGGGCCTGCCGGGAGAGGCTCGCCCCGTGCCAGCTGACCAGGCGGACATGCAGCTCGAACAGCGTCTGGCCGTCCCGCTCCATGAGCTCGCCCAGCATGCGGCGCCGCGTCGGATCGGCCAGCGCCCGGAAGAGGCGGTCGAGGTCCATGGGCGATTGCTAGCACGCGGATATTTATCATGCAATAATTTGGTTGCATGATAGGGGCATGGGTGCGACCGGCGCGGATCGTGCCTCCTGTCACGTCCACGGGACGTTCGCGCTATCCTGAAGCTGCAATGGAGATTTGCAGTATGGCGAAGCTCGTCTTCGGAATGAACCAGTCCCTGGACGGCTACGTCGACCACCAGGAAATCCAGACAGATCCCGGGCTCTTTCGTCACTGGGTCGAGCATGTGCGCAGTCTGGCCGGCAGTGTGTACGGTCGCCGCATATACGAGATCATGCGCTATTGGGATGAAGACGATCCTGAGTGGGACGCGGAGCGACGCGAGTTCGCGGCGACGTGGCGGAGCCAGCCGAAATGGGTGGTGTCGCGCTCGTTGAAGTCCGTCGGCCCCAACGCCACGCTCGTCGAGGACGGCCTCGAGGTGGTGGTCCGTGGGCTGAAGGATCGATTTGCAGGGGAGATCGCGGTCGCCGGACCAGAGCTGGCGCAAAGCCTGACCGAGCTTGGCCTCATCGATGAGTATCGCCTCTATTTGCACCCTGTCGTGCTGGGTCGCGGAACACCATTCTTCGCCGGCCGGCGGCCGCCGCTCCGTCTTGTGGCCAGCGATCGAGTCGGAGACGGGGTGATCAGGTTGACCTACGTTCCCGCTTGATCGCGCGGCGCCTGACGGACTGCGCCGGCACGTCAGCCCCGCCGAGGCTCGGAAACCGCCCTAGCGCCCCTCGCGGTACGCCGCTGCCGCTCATTGGAAAACGCGCCCAGGATGAGCCTGAGAGATCGCGAAAACCTATGCGCGCAAATCCTGCGAAAAGCTGCAGCGCGTCATGCCTTTGCGATAGGTGCTCCGCCTCCCGCGCGTGCTAGCATGAGGCCTGGTATGGTAGTATACCACTCCGCGAAGGCCGCGGCCGAGCCGACAGGAGCAGTATGACCGATATCCGCATCACCCCCGACAAGAACGATCTCGGCCGGCAGGCTGCCGCACTCGGCGCCGAGACGATCCGTGCTGCGATTGCCCGCCATGGCGAGGCGACCATCATCGTCGCGACCGGCGCCAGCCAGTTCGAGATGCTGCAGAACCTCGTCGTCGCCGATGGCATCGACTGGTCGAAGGTCACCGCCTTCCATCTCGACGAATATGTCGGCCTGCCCGAGAGCCATCCGGCGAGCTTCCGGGGGTATCTCAGGGAGCGTTTCCTCGCCCCGCTCGCGGTCAAGCCGGCGTTCAATTTCGTCAATGGCGAGGGCGATCCCACCGCCGAGACGAAGCGCCTGAATGCCTTGATCGCAGGCCGCCGCATCGACCTCTGCTTCGCCGGCTTCGGCGAGAACTGCCATCTCGCCTTCAATGATCCGCCGGCCGATTTCGAGACCGACGAGCCCTATATCGTCGTCACGCTCGACGAGGCCTGCCGCAACCAGCAGTTCGGCGAGGGCTGGTTCGAGAGCCTTGCCGCAGTGCCGGAGCAGGCGATCTCAATGAGCATCCGCCAGATCCTGAAGAGCGAGCTGATCGTGCTTTCGGTTCCGGACGCCCGCAAGGCGCAGGCGGTGAAGGACGCGCTCGAAGGCGAGATCACGCCGCTGCATCCGGCCTCGATCCTGCAGCGCCACCCCAATACGGTGCTGTTCCTCGACCCGCCGGCGGCCTCGCTGCTGAAGACGGGCTGAAGCGGCGATGCCCGTCTCGCCCGGCCTCGTCGATCTCCAGATCAACGGCTTTGCCGGCGTCGACTTCAACGACCCGGCGATCACCCCGGCCGATCTCGACCGGGCGCTGGAGGCGATGCTCAAGACCGGCGTCACCCACTGCCTGCCGACGATCATCACCGCCCACCCGCACGAACTGGTCGAGCGCTTCCGGGCGCTCGACGCCGCCGTTGCCGGCAGCATGCTCGGGACGCTGATGTGCCCGGGCTATCATCTCGAAGGCCCGTTCCTGAACCCGGCGCCGGGCTATCATGGCTGCCATCCGCCGCAGGCGATGACGGCGGCGCGGCCGGAGCTGATCGCCGAGGTCGAGCGCGGCCTGTCGCGGCCGATCCTGATGGTGACGCTCGCCGCCGAGCGCGAGGGCGCGATCGCGCTGACCAAGGTGCTGGTGGATGCCGGCAAGATCGTCGCCATCGGCCATTCGGCCGCCGATTTCGATCAGGTCTCGGCGGCAGCCGATGCGGGGCTCTCGCTCTCGACCCATCTCGGCAACGGCCTGCCGCAGACCTTGCACAAACTCGCCAATCCGATCTTCGCCCAGCTCGCCGAGGACCGGCTGATGGCCGGCTTCATCGCCGACGGCATCCATCTCCACCCCAAGGCGCTCGCTGCGCTGATCCGGGCCAAGGGCTTCGAGCGCTCGATCCTCGTCACCGATGCGGTGGTGGCCGCTGCCGCGCCTGTCGGTCGCTATCATTTCGCCGGCATGGCCGTCGACCGCATGCCTGACGGTTCCGTCCGGCAGGAGGCGGGACTGCTCGCCGGCTCGGCGCTCTGCCTGGACGAGGCCGTGCGCAATGTCGTCGCCTGGGGCATCGCGACGCCGGAGCAGGCTTTCGCCATGGCGGGGAGCCACGCGCTCGCCGCGATCCGTCCGGCGCTCGACGCGCACGGCATCGCGCTTGCGGAGGCCGAGGTCGAGTGGTCGGATGACCTTTTCGTCAGGCGGGTCCGCCTCGCCGATCAGGAACGTCGCTACGACGCATGAGTGCCGCTGGAACGGCGCGACAACAAAGGGGGAAGGCAATGACCAAGCATCTTCATGGCATCGACCGCCGCACCGTGCTCGGTGGCCTTGGCGCGCTTGCCGCTGGCGGCCCGGCGCTCGCCGCTTCGCCGCCGCTGCCGACCAGCCCGGTCGTGATCAGCGTCATGGATGTCGGCGGCGCCCTCGCGCTGATGCAGAAGGCCTTCGAGGACTACCGCGCTGCCAATCCCAAGTTGGTCTCGCGCATCGCCTTCGTGAAGGCGCCGGCGCCCGAGCTCGCCAGCAAGCTCAAGGCGCAGCAGGATGCCGGCAAAGTCGATCTCGACCTGATCCTGACCGGCAGCGACGGCCTCGCCGCCGGGCTCGACCAGAAGCTCTGGCAGAAGATCCTGCCCGATTTCTCCGACAAATTCCCGAACATCGAGGCCAATTACGAGCCGGCCGCGCTCAACCTGCACAAGGTCCAGGGCGACGGCTTCGGCGTCGTCGTCAACTACTACCCTTCCGGCCCGCTGCTCGAATACATGCCCGACCGGGTCAAGACCCCGCCGACCACGGCCGAGGAGCTGCTCGCCTGGGCCAAGGCGAATCCGAACAAGTTCATGTATGCCCGCCCGACCAATTCCGGTCCGGGCCGCACCTTCATGATGGGGCTGCCCTACATCCTCGGCGACAAGGACCCGCAGGACCCGGTCGGCGGCTGGGACAAGACCTGGGCCTATCTGCAGGAACTCGGCCAGTATATCGAGTACTACCCGGCCGGCACCGGCGCGACGATGAAGGAGTTCGGCGACGGCTCGCGCGACATCATCATCTCGACCACCGGCTGGGACATCAATCCGCGCGCGCTCGGCATCGTGCCGAAGGAAGCGAAGATCCAGACGCTGAAGGGCTTCCACTGGGTCTCGGACGCCTTCTTCA
Organism: Alloboseaceae bacterium BT-24-1; assembly: GCA_025846845.1. Taxonomy (GTDB): domain Bacteria; phylum Pseudomonadota; class Alphaproteobacteria; order Rhizobiales; family Beijerinckiaceae; genus Allobosea. The sequence continues at coordinate 51,334 of JAOYTL010000013.1, read as the reverse complement.
TGTGCGTGCCCAAGGGCCTCCCGAACGACCGGCTCGCCGTGGTGCTCGACATCATGGCGCATGTGCTGACGCCGAAGATGCAGGCCTATTCCTATGATGAGGGCTATCTCTATCCCGGCCCGGCGGTGAAGAACGTGCCGCTCTCGCTGGCGCCGGAAGCGAGCCAGAAGGTCATCGCCGAGTTCGGCCGGCCGGAATATGCCGACCTCATCGCCAACAACCCGATCGAGCTGCCGCTGAAGCCCGACAAGATGGTCGTCGCGTTCAGGAAATGGGACGAGCTGGTGGGGGCGAAGCGGGCGAAGTGAGGCTCCACGCGAAACCCCTCTCCCGGATGGGAGAGGGGCAGGGGTGAGGGACCGCCGCTGATTATTTGAGCGCTACGGGGCCGCTGCCGCCTTCTGCGGATAGGGCAGGCCCTCATCCGGCGCTCCGCGCCACCTTCTCCCATCCGGGAGAAGGAAGAGGCGTCGCGGATGGCATCGACCCAGATTGACTCCACCGCTCCCATGCGCTTTTCATCGCCGCAGAGCGCATGGGGCGCCACCAGTCCGCGGCAAGGGAGCCTGCTCCCACCCATATCTGAGCGACGACATCGCATCATCGCTTTCTTCCGGCCTGTCGAGCGGACATCAGGCTTTCCTCGGAAGGAAGACCCATGTCTGACCCCAGCCGCGAGCTCACGTCCCGCTCGACCCTCGAAACGATCCGCCGCCAGGCCAAGCGCTGGCTGAAGGAGATCGAGGCCGGAGAGCCCGAGGCTCTCGCCCGTTTCCGCAAGCTGATCCCGAACCATGCCGGCGCCGCCAAGCTGCGCGAGGTCCAGCATGCACTCGCCCGCGACTACGGGCTGGCGAGCTGGGCGGCGCTGAAACAGGAACTCGCTGCGCGCGAGGCGGCGGCGCGCGGCCATGCCGCGCTCGTCGCGCTGTTCCTGGAGAAGTCGGCGCTGCGCTACGGCGTCAGGCCGGGAACGCAAAGCTGGGGCGAGTACGAGGCCGACCGGCCGGCACGCGGCGCGCTGGCCCAGCGCCTGCTCGAACGGCATCCGGAGATAGCCGGCGACAGCGTCCACACCGCCGTCGCCGCCCACGACCTCGACGCCGTCAGAGCCTTCCTCGGCAGGGATGCGACGCTCGCGGACAAACCGAGCGATTTCGACGGCTGGACGCCGCTCGTCCGGCTCGCCTTCAGCCGCCTGCCGAACGAGGCCTTGTCACGCAACGCTGTCGCGATCGCGCAGCTCCTGCTCGACCATGGCGCCGACCCGAACGCACTCTTCAGCGACGGCAGCAACCATTTCACCCCGCTGACCGGCGTCATCGGCGGCGGCGAAGGCAACCAGCCCTCGCACCCGCAGGCCGAAGCGCTGGCGCGGCTGCTGATCGCCCGCGGCGCCGATCCGCTCAACGGCCAGGCACTCTACAACTCGTCTCTCGGTGCCGACGATGTCACCTGGCTCGACTTGCTCTGGAGCGAGACGGAGAAGCGCGGGGAGGGTGGGCGCTGGCACGAGCCGGTACGCGAATTGCCGGCACCGCCTCTCGATTATCTGCTCGGCAACGCCGTACCGCGCCAGCCGAAACGTGCCGCCTGGCTCCTCGCCCATGGCGCCCGAGCGAAAGCGGTCAATGCCTATTCGAAGCAGAGCCTGGTCAAGCAGGCCATGCTCGATGGCCGCAGCGATCTCGTGCGCCTGCTGGTCGATAATGGCGCCAGTCCGGTCGAGCTCAGCGGGCAGGAAGCTTTCACCGCAGCGGTCGCGCGTGGCGATGAAAGCGAGGCGCGCCGGCTGCTCGACGGCAATCCGGAGTTCCTTTCCAGCCCGGCGCCGTTGCTGGTCGCGATCCGGCAGGGCAAGCCGGAGCTCGCGGCGCTGGCGCTGCGCCTCGGTGTCTCGCCGGATGCGCAGACGCGCGATGGCGTCCGCGCTTTGCACGAAGCGGCCGGGAGCGATGCGATCGAGATCGTCGCTCTGCTGGTCGAGGCGGGTGCACAGATCGATCCGATCGAGCGCCGCTATGGCTCGACCCCGCTCGGCTGGGCGCGTCACCAGGGCGCCGTCGCCGCGCAGATCTATCTGGCCTCGCGCAGCAGTGACATCCAGGCTTTGAGCGAGGCCGCCGAGATCGAGCGGCTGGAGGCCCTGCTCGCGACGGAGCTGGCGCTCGCCAATGCGCCCGCCCGCTCGGGCGAACCGCCGCTGTTTTGCCTGCCGGACGACGACACCAGCGCCTGCGATCTCGTCGAGTTCCTGCTGGCGGCGGGGGCCGATCCGGCTGCGCGGAACAAGCAGGGGCTGACGCCAGCGCAGGCGGCGCGTAAGCGAGGGCTGCTGGATACCGCGGCGCTGCTGGAAGCGGCTCTCCAGCCCGCAGGCTGACTAAGCCGCCTCGAGCCCAAACTGGAGCGCTGCCAGCCGGGCGTAGAGCCCGCCCTTGGCGACGAGGGCGGCATGCGTGCCTTCCTCGACCACCCGTCCATCCTCCATCACCAGGATGCGGTCGGCGGAGAGGATGGTGGCGAGCCGGTGCGCGACGACCAGCGTCGTCCGTCCCTGCATCAGCCGGTCGAGCGCGTCCTGCACGGCGCGCTCGCTTTCCGAATCTAGCGCCGAGGTCGCCTCGTCGAGCAGCAGGATCGGCGCGTCCTTCAGCACAGCGCGCGCGATGGCGAGCCGCTGGCGTTGGCCGCCCGACAGGGTGACGCCGCGCTCGCCGATGACGGTGTCGTAGCCCTCGGGGAGGGCCCGGATGAAGCCGTCGGCGGCGGCGAGCTGGGCGGCTTCCTCGATCTGCGCGCGGGCCGCACCGGGGCGGCCATAGGCGACGTTGTCGGCGACGGAGACGCCGAACACGGTCGGCTCCTGTGGCACCAGGGCGAAGCGGCTGCGCCAGTCGGTCGGGTCGGCCTCCGGCCCGGCGACGCCATCGACGACAACGCGGCCGGCGAAGGGGTCGTAGAAGCGCAGCGCCAGTTGCAGCACCGTGCTCTTGCCGGCGCCGGATGGGCCGACCAGCGCGACGCGTTCGCCCGGCTTGATCGTAAGGTCGAGATCGGCGAGCGCGAGGTTGCTGCGGCCGGGATAGCGAAAGGAGACGCCCTCGAAGGCAAGGGCGCCGACCGACGGAGTGGGCAACGCCTTGGGATGGGGCGGGGCTGAAATCGCAGGCTTGGTCGCGAGGATTTCGCCGAGCCGTCCGGCGGCGCCCGCCGCGGCCGAGATGTCGCCATAGACCTCGGAGAGCTGGCCGAGCGAGCTTGCCGCCAGCACAGCGTAGAGCACGAACTGCGACAGGCGCCCGCCGCTCATCCGCCCGGCGAAGACCTCGGTCGCGCCGACCCAGAGCACAAGCACGACGCTGGCCGAGACCAGGAAGATTGCGATGCCAGAGAGCCAGGCGCGCGAGGCCGTTGCATCGCGCGAGGCAGCATAGGCGCCGTCCGAGGCGCCCTGGAAGCGCTGCGTCGTCTCACGTTCCGCGCCGAAGGACTGCATGGTCCGGATCGCGCCGATCGCCTCGGCTGCGAAGGCGGAGGCATCGGCGAGCCGATCCTGTGCGGCGCGAGCGCGCTTGCGTACGCTGCGGCCGGAAAAGACCAGCGGCAGCACGATCAGCGGGATCGCGCCGATGACGATCGCCGAGAGCTGCGGGCTGGTGAAAATCATCATCGCCAGCGCGCCGAGGAACATGATGCCATTGCGCAGCGCGATCGAGGCGGTCGAGGCGAAGGTCGACTTGATCTGCGTGGTATCGGCGGTCAGGCGCGAGACCAGGTCGCCGGCCCGGTTGGCGTCAAAGAAGGCCGGCTCGAGCCTTGTCAGGTGCCGGAAGACGTCGGCACGCAGCTCCGAGACGACGCGCTCGCCGACCGTCATCACCAGATAGAATCGGGCCGAGCTCGCCAGTGCCAGGATGGCAACGACGCCGATCAGGATCGCGAAATAGGAATTCGCCAGCTGCTGCTCGCCACCGGAGAAGCCGACATCGATGACGCGCCGCACCGCCATAGGCAGTGCCAGCGTCGCCACCGAGGCGACGATCAGTGCGACGAGCGCGAAGGCGATCCGCTGTTTCTGCGCCAGCGCATAGGGCCAGAACGAGCGCAGCGCGCTGAAATCCGGCCGCGCCTTTTGGTCTTCCGTGTTCTCGTTCGCCACGCTTACCTATCCCGAAAAGCTTGCACCGTCGCTGCGGCTGCGCTATGGGCACCCGACTTCACGACAGGCTCATACGAATTGTTCGAAGAGCCGGCGATGTGCGCCGAGTTCCGGCCACCCGCTTTTCGACAATTGAGGATTTCGCCATGAAGACCGGCATTCATCCCGACTACCACACCATCAAGGTCGTCATGACCGATGGCACCGAATACTTCACCCGTTCGACGCTGGGCAAGGAGGGGGACACCCTCAACCTCGACATCGACCCAAAGACCCACCCGGCCTGGACCGGCGGCACCCAGCACATGCTGGACCGTGGCGGCCGCGTCTCGCGCTTCAACTCGCGTTTTGGCGCGCTGGGCGCCCTCGGCAAGAAGTAATCCGCGTTTTCGCAGCCCTTTCGGGCTTGCGACCGCGACAGAAAAGCCCGGCCTCACGGCCGGGCTTTTTGCTTTGGCGGCGACGATAGGCCGCGGGCTCGTGCCTTATCGTTTGAGCCATCGCCAAGCCACGCCCCGGAATTGTGCGCGGGGCATGCGTTCTTTGATCGCTTCCAAGCGGCGTATGGCGAATTGACTCAGCTTGAGCCGGCAGCCTATCGAACGCGCGACCCTTTTCAAGTTCGCTGCTCGCCCCCGGCCAGCTCCGGCGCGCGAGTCTCGTTCCCGCCTCGCCGGAGAGACTTCATGACGACGCCCGCGATCGACCGCGCCCAGCACGAGCGGCTCGCCAATGCCATCCGCTCCCTCGCCATGGACGGCGTCGAGCAGGCCAAGTCCGGCCATCCCGGCCTGCCGATGGGTGCGGCCGACGTCGCGACGGTGCTCTTCACCCGCATCCTGAAATACGATGCGGCCGAGCCGCGCTGGCCCGACCGCGATCGTTTCGTGCTCTCGGCCGGCCACGGCTCGATGCTGATCTACGCGCTGCTCTACCTCACCGGCACGCCCGGCATGGAGCTCGACGACCTCAAGAAGTTCCGCCAGCTCGAATCGAAGACGCCGGGTCACCCCGAGAACTTCATGACCGCCGGCGTCGAGACCACCACCGGCCCGCTCGGCCAGGGGCTCGCGACCGCGGTCGGCATGGCGATGGCCGAGCGCATGCTCGCCGCCGAGTTCGGCAAGAAGCTGGTCGATCACAAGACCTATGTGCTCGCCTCCGACGGCGACCTGATGGAGGGCATCAGCCAGGAGGCGATCGCGCTCGCCGGCCATCAGAAGCTCAACAAGCTGATCGTGCTCTGGGACGATAATGGCATTTCGATCGACGGGCCGCTCTCGATCTCCGATTCGGTCGATCAGGTCGCGCGCTTCAAGGCCTGCGGCTGGAAGGCCGAGCGCGTCGACGGGCATGATCCCGACGCGATCGAGGCGGCGGTCCGCCGTGCCCAGAAGTCGAACAAGCCGACGCTGATCGCCTGCAAGACCGTGATCGGCTTCGGCGCGCCGAAGAAGGCCGGCACCTCCAAGGCGCATGGCGAGCCGCTCGGCGCCGAGGAGCTCGCCGCCGCCAAGAAGGCGCTCGGCATCACCGGCGGGCCGTTCGAGGTCGCTGCCGATGTGCTCAAGGCCTGGCGCGGCTTCGGTGCCACCGGCTTCGCCGAGCGCAAGAACTGGAATACGCGTCTGGCGGCGCTGTCCGAACGCAAGCGCGGCGAATTCGAGCGCCGCCTGTCGCTGACTCCGCCGGTCAAGCTCGCCAAGGCGCTCGTCGCCCACAAGAAGGCGCTCGCCACCAGCCCGGTCACGGTCGCGACCCGCAAGGCTTCCGAGCTGGCGCTTGAAGCCATCATGCCGGTCATGCCGGAGCTGGTGATGGGCTCGGCCGACCTCACGCCGTCCAACAACACCCGCACCAAGGCGGCCGAGGACTTCACGCCGAAGACCCCCAAGGGCCGCTATGTCCGCTACGGCATCCGCGAGCACGGCATGGCCGCGGCGATGAACGGCATCACGCTGCATGGCGGTTTCCGTACCGCCGGCGGCACCTTCCTGGTCTTCGCCGACTATGCCCGCCCGTCGATGCGGCTCGCCGCGCTGATGGGGCTGCCGGTCGTCTACGTCATGACCCATGATTCGATCGGCCTCGGCGAGGACGGTCCGACCCACCAGCCGATCGAGCAGATCGCTTCGCTGCGGGCGATGCCGAACATGCGCGTGCTGCGTCCCGCCGATGCGATCGAGACGGCGGAAGCCTGGCAGATCGCGCTGGAGCGCACCGATGGGCCGACCGTGCTGGCACTCTCGCGCCAGAACCTGACGCCGGTCCGCACCGACGGCACCGCGACGAACCGTTCGGCCAAGGGCGCCTATGAGCTGTTGGCAGCCGAAGGTGGCAAGGCGCAGGTCTCGCTCTTCGCCTCCGGCTCCGAGGTCGAGATCGCCGTCGCTGCCCGCAAACTCCTGGCCGACAAGGGCATTCGCGCCCGCGTCGTCTCGGTGCCGTCACTCGAAGCACTGCTGGAGCAGGACGAGGCGACCAAGGCTGCGATCATCGGCGAGGCGCCGGTCAAGGTCGCTGTCGAGGCCGCCGTGCGCTTCGGCTGGGACGGCGTGATCGGCGCCGATGGCAGCTTCGTCGGCATGTCCTCCTTCGGGGCGAGCGCGCCCTATAAGGAGGTCTACAAGCATTTCGGCATCACGCCGGAGGCGGTGGCCGAGGCGGCGATCAAGCGTCACAACGGCTGACCTCCTTGAAATTTTTAAGGCCTGCCCTTGCGTTCCGCCATGGTTTGGCCGATTTGCCCGCGTGAATGACGCCGGTCCTGCCGGCGAATGGCGAAGGAGAGGATTGAGATGACGGTCAAGGTGGCGATCAACGGCTTCGGCCGTATCGGGCGCAACGTGCTGCGCGCGATCATCGAGTCGAAGCGCAAGGACATCGAGGTCGTGGCGATCAACGATCTCGGCCCGGTCGAGACCAACGCCCATCTCTTCCGCTTCGACTCCGTGCACGGCCGCTTCCCCGGCACGGTGACCGTCTCCGGCGACACGATCGACGTCGGCCGCGGCCCGATCAAGGTGACCGCGATCCGCGATCCCAAGGATCTCCCGCACAAGGCGCTCGGCGTCGACATCGCGCTGGAATGCACCGGCATCTTCACCACCCGCGACAAGGCGGCGGCTCATCTTGCCGCCGGCGCCAAGCGCGTGCTGGTCTCGGCCCCCTGCGACGGCGCCGATCTGACGGTTGTCTTCGGCGTCAACAACGACGCCCTGACCAAGGATCACATCGTCGTCTCGAATGCCTCCTGCACGACCAACTGCCTCGCGCCGGTGGTCCGGGTGCTGCATGACGCCGTCGGCATCGACAAGGGCTTCATGACCACGATCCATGCCTATACCGGCGACCAGCCGACGCTCGATACGATGCACAAGGATCTCTACCGCGGCCGCGCCGCCGCGATGTCGATGATCCCGACCTCGACCGGTGCTGCCAAGGCGATCGGCCTCGTCATTCCCGAGCTCAAGGGCCGGCTCGACGGCACCTCGATCCGCGTGCCGACGCCGAACGTCTCGGTCGTCGACTTCAAATTCATCTCGAAGCGCAAGACCACGGTCGAGAAGATCAACGAGGCGATCATCAAGGCGAGCAAGCGCGGCGCCCTGAAGGGCATCCTCGCCGTCACCGACCAGCCCAACGTCTCGATCGACTTCAACCACGATCCGGCGTCGTCGACGTTCGCGCTCGACCAGACCAAGGTCCTGGACGAGAAGTTCGTCCGCATCCTCACCTGGTACGACAACGAGTGGGGCTTCTCGAACCGCATGAGCGACACCGCTGTCGCCATGGCGAAACTGATCTGACGCACACTCCCATCGCAGCCGCGCCCACCCGGCGCGGCTGTGCCTGCACCGCCGAGGAACGGACCGCGCAATGAACAAGATCGAGCCGACCGTCGCCGCGTCGACCACGCCCATCGAGACCATCGCCGTGCCGCCGGCGCCGAGCATGGCCGAGATCGCCGCATCGCGCGTCGCCGAGGCGAAGCCGGCCGAGCCGCTCGCCGCCAGCGATCCGCGCAAGCTCGACCAACTCTCCCGGATCGAGGACAAGGCGGCCCGGATCGAAGAGAAGTTCGCGCGCTACGAGGCGGTGCTGACCCGCGCCGAGGCGTCGCTCGATCGCAGCGCCCAGAAGGTCGAGCTCGCCGCCGGCACCATGGATTTCGCCGGCCTGCGCGAAGAGCTCTCGGCGCTGCGCCAGCGCGTCAGCGCCACGCCGCGTTTCGGCGCCCTGCTGCTCACCGGCATCGTCACGGCGATCCTGACCGTCATCCTGACGGTGATCGTGCTGAAGAGCGGTGTTCCCGGCGTGCTGCCGCCGATCCTGCCGCGATGAGCTTTCGCCCGCCCGCCGATCTCGCGGACGGGCGCAATGTCCGCTGGCGTGCGCTGGAGGGCGATGGGCTTGAACATCTGACATTGCGCGGCGGGGCGAACGGTCTCCGCGCCGATGCCGTACTGGTCGGCGCGCGCGGCGGACATCGATACGGCGCAACCTATCGGATCGACTGCGATCCCGGTTTCACGGCCCGTTCTTTCGAGATCACGGCGACCGATGGCCGCAAGCTCGCCATGATACGGCGCGACGGCGCCTGGCACGACAATGAGCGCGGCCATCTGCCAGCCTTCGATGCCTGCGTCGATATCGACCTCTCCGCTACGCCCTTCACCAACACGCTGCCGATCCGCCGCTGCGCCTGGCAGCCCGGCCAGCAGCGGCGCATCGCCATGCTGTTCGTGCCGTTCGACAGCTTCGAGCCCTTCGTCACCGAGCAGATCTATACCTGTCTCACGCCGAGGCTCTTCCGGTTCGAGACGGTCGATGGCAGTTTCACCGCCGAGCTTCCGGTCGACGAGGACGGTCTCGTCATGGATTATCCCAGCCTGTTTCAACGCTTGTAAGAGAGCCTTCCATGCCCGCTTTCCGCACCCTCGACGACGCCGATCTCGCCGGCAAGCGCGTCCTCGTCCGCGTCGATCTCAACGTGCCGACGGAGGAGGGCAGGGTCACCGACACCACCCGCATCGACCGCATCCTGCCGACCATCCGTGAGATCGCGCAGAAGGGCGGCAAGGTCATCCTGCTCGCGCATTTCGGCCGCCCGAAAGGCCGCGACGAGAAGAACAGCCTGCGGCAGATCGTGCCGGCGCTGGCGCATGCACTGGGCCAGCCGGTGATCTTCGTCGGCGACTGCGTCGGCACGGAAGCGCCGAAGGCGATCGCCGCCGCCAAGAACGGCGAAATCCTGCTGCTCGAGAATACCCGCTTCCACGCCGGCGATGAGGCAAACGACCCCGAATTCGTCAAGGCACTCGCCGCCAATGGCGATCTCTATGTCAACGACGCCTTCTCGGCGGCCCATCGCGCCCATGCCTCGACGGAAGGGCTCGCGCATCTGCTGCCGGCCTATGCCGGGCGCACCATGCAGGCCGAGCTGGAGGCGCTCTCGGCCGGCCTCGACAACCCGGCCCGGCCGGTGATGGCGATCGTCGGCGGCGCCAAGGTCTCGACCAAGCTCGAACTTCTGGGGAACCTCGTGCAGAAGGTCGACGTGCTCATCATCGGCGGCGGCATGGCCAACACCTTCCTCGCCGCGCGCGGCGTCAATGTCGGCAAGTCGCTGTGCGAGCACGACCTTGCCGCCACCGCTCGCGAGATCGAGGAGAAAGCCAAGGCGGCCGGCTGCGAGATCATCCTGCCGGTCGATGCGCTGGTGGCGCGCGAGTTCAGGGCCAATCCCGGTCATCGCGTCGTCTCGATCAACGAGGTCGGGCCTGACGAGATGATCCTCGATGCCGGCCCGCTCAGCGTCGCCGAGGCCGTGCTCAAGCTCAACACCGTGAAGACCGTGGTCTGGAACGGCCCGTTCGGCGCCTTCGAGCTGCCGCCCTTCGACACGGCGACGGTTGCGGTGGCAAAAGCGGTGGCGGAGCGCGTCCGTGACGGCAAGCTCGTCGCGGTCGCCGGTGGCGGCGACACGGTCGCGGCGATGAACCATGCCGGCGTCGCCGAGGACCTGACTTACGTCTCGACCGCGGGCGGCGCCTTCCTCGAATGGATGGAAGGCAAGGCGCTACCGGGCGTCGAGGCGCTGCGGAAGGGCTGAGGGTAGCCGCAGCCAGCGGTTGCACAATACGATGTTTATGCTATGTTCTCGTGCATGAGCGAGAACGTGCAGACGGCCATGTACGAGATCCTGAAGAGGATTCAGGCGCAGCTCGCTGTGCATGACAAGCGCTTTGACGTGCTTGAAGATCTCGTTCGCAAGCAGCGTCGCGACACGGCCGGTTTGCTCGTCATGGCCAAGGCCGTGACGGGCGACTTTGCCGAGCAGGTCGCGGCGATCGAGGAGCGCGTCCGGGTCCTGGAAGCGCGCGGACGTTGATCGCGTTCACGTTTCCAGCGGGTTTCGCTTTGCGTCCGCCACAGTTCGATTCTAAACCCTCCGGATAAAGCAGAGCCCAACCGGAGGATCATCGTGGCCCGCATCACGCTTCGCCAATTGCTCGACCATGCCGCCGAGAACGACTACGGCGTTCCGGCCTTCAACATCAACAACATGGAGCAGGCGCTCGCGATCATGGCCGCGGCGGACGCGACGGACGCGCCGGTGATCATCCAGGCCTCGCGCGGTGCGCGTTCCTACGCCAACGACATCATGCTCAAGCACATGATGGATGCCGTCACGGAGATCTATCCGCACATCCCGGTCTGCGTGCACCTCGACCACGGCAACGAGCCGGCGACCTGCATGACTGCGATCCAGGCCGGCTTCACCTCGGTGATGATGGACGGTTCGCTCAAGGCCGACGGCAAGACCCCGGGCGACTGGGACTACAATGTCGGCGTGACCAAGACCGTCACCGAGATGTCCCATCTCGGCGGCATCTCGGTCGAGGGCGAGCTCGGCGTTTTGGGTTCGCTCGAGAGCGGCGAGGGCGAGAAGGAGGACGGCCACGGCTTCGAGGGCAAGCTCAGCCATGACCAGCTCCTGACCAATCCGGACGAAGCCGTGAAGTTCGTCGCCGAGACCAAGGTCGATGCGCTCGCCATCGCCATGGGCACCTCGCACGGCGCCTACAAATTCACCCGCAAGCCCGACGGCGCGATCCTGGCGATGCATGTCATCGAGGAGATCCACAAGAAGCTGCCGAACATGCATCTCGTCATGCACGGCTCCTCCTCGGTGCCGCAGGACCTGCAGGACGTCATCAACCAGTACGGCGGCAAGATGCCCCAGACCTGGGGCGTGCCGGTCGAGGAGATCCAGCGCGGCATCAAGCACGGCGTGCGCAAGATCAACATCGACACCGACAACCGGATGGCGATGACCGGCCAGATCCGCAAGATCCTGTCCGAGCATCCCGGCGAGTTCGATCCGCGCAAGTACCTCAAGCCCGCGATGGAGGCGATGACCGCGCTCTGCAAGAAGCGGCTGGAGGAATTCAACACCGCTGGCCAGGCCTCGAAGATCAAGCGCGTGATTACGCTGGCCGACATGGCCAAGCGCTACGCCAAGGGCGAACTCGACCCGACCTTCGGCGCCAAGAAGGCAGCGTGAGATAGTGCGACCTGCTCCCTCTCCCCTTGTGGGAGAGGGTTGGGGTGAGGGGTCGCGCGACGTTTCCGGCCAGGGCCCAGGGCTCTTCCGGAGGCGTCGCGCGACCCCTCATCCGTCTCCGCTTTGCGGAGCCACCTTCTCCCGCAAGGGGAGAAGGGAAAGCGTCAAACCCCGATCTTCCCGCCACCACGCCTGGTGATCGCCACCACCGAGGGGCGCACCGGCATGTCCGGCTTGAAGTCGGGCCAGCGCGTCGAGAGGTCCTCGTAATAGGAGCGGCGGCCGAAGGCCGGCCAGTCCGGACCGTCATCACCCGGATGCTGGACCGCGACGAAGGCGGTTGTGTCATCCGGCGTGAAGCACGGGCCGCAGAGCTCGGCGCCATGTGGCACGCGGTAGAACAGCTTCGAAGTGCGGCGCGCCTCGCCTTCGGTGTCGACCGCCCAGAGACCGTCGGTGCGCCCGGTCTCCTGCGGGCCGTTGCCGTCGGTCGAGACCCAGAGCCGGCCGGCGGCATCGACCACGGCGTTATCCGGCATGCCGAACCAGCCGTTCTTGCTGGTCTCGGTCGAGAAGCTCGCGCCGACCGCAGCAACCGAAGGATCGCCGCATTTCAGCAGCACTTCCCACTTGCCTTTGGTCGCGGTGAAATCGCCGCCATCCTCGATGATCTCGATGATGTGGCCGAAGGCGTTCTTGGCGCGCGGATTGGCGGCGTCGACCTGGTCGTCCTTGCGATTGGTGTTGTTGGTCAGCATCACATAGACGCGGCCATTGACGCCGTTGGGGGTGATGTCTTCCGGCCGGTCCATCTTGGTGGCGCCGAGCAGGTCGCCGGCGCGGCGGGTTTCGATCAGCACGTCCGCCTGGCTGGCAAAGCCGTTTGCCGCGGTGAGCGGGCCCTGGCCGAAGACCAGCGGCAGCCACTCGACCGTGCCGTCGGCTGCGAACTTCGCGACGTAGAGCGTACCAGAGTCGAGCAGATCCATGTTGGCGGCGCGATTGTTCGGGTCGAAGCGGCCGGCCGTGACGAACTTGTAGACATAGTCGAAGCGCTCGTCGTCGCCGAGATAGGCGACGACGCGGCCGTCCCTGGCGACGATGCTGTCGGCGCCCTCATGCTTGAAGCGACCGAGCGCGGTGCGCTTCTTCGGCACCGAGTTCGGGTCGAACGGATCGACCTCGATCACCCAGCCGAAGCGATTGGGCTCGTTCGGCTCCTTGCCGATGTCGAACCGGTCCTCGAAGCGGCCCCAGGCATAAGGCGCCGACGGCAGGGCCAGCCGCTTGTAGTTGGCGTCCTCGCGGTGGCCGTCCGGCAGCTTGCCGGAGAAATAGCCGTGGAAGTTCTCCTCGCCGGAGACGAAGGTGCCCCAGGGCGTCATCGCGCCGGCGCAGTTGTTGAGCGTGCCGAAGACCTTGCGGCCGGTCGCATCGGCATTGGTCTTGACCCGGTCGGAGCCGGCGACGGGCCCCGAGAGCTGCATCTCGGTCGCGACCGTGATGCGGCGATTGAGCTTCGAGTCCTTCACCAGCGCCCATTTGCCGTCAGTCCTGCGGACCTCGGCGACGGTCGCGCCATGCGCCATGGCTTCGATCGCATAACGTTCCGGCGTGGCGTTCTTCATCACCGGCTTGCCGTCCTTCATCTCGACGACGCCGGGGAACATCAGATGCGGGTTGGTGTACTCGTGGTTGACGAAGAGCACGCCATGGCCGGACGGGTCGGCCGCGCCGGGCAGGGGCAGGTAGCCGACGAAATCGTTGTTGTAGCCGAACTGTTTCGCTTGAGCCTCGGCCGTCTGTTTGCCCGGCTCGAAGTCCGGCGCACCGGCAACGATCGGATCGCCCCAGCGCAGCAGCACGTCGGCGTCGTAACCTTCGGCGACATGGTGGTCGGCGTCGACGCCGGCCTCGATCTCCTTGAAGCTGAAGGCGGAGCCCTTCGCCTGGGCCTTGGCCTCCTCGGCGGTCGCCAGCGCGGCCGCGCCAACCGTCGCCGAGATGGCGGAGACGGCGAGGGCGCCCTTGAGCAGGCCGCGGCGCGAGAAGCGCTGGCCGATCAGCTCGCCCATGGTCGGGTTGGCGGAGTGGTTCTGCGGCGGCGCGTCGTCATGCTCGAGCATGCTGGCGCCGAAGGTTGATTCGTACTGGGTCTCTTCGGTCATCACCGGCCCCTCCTGTCGTCGAGATTTGAATGGCTCGAAGCTATGAGCCATGCTTGACAGGCAGGTGACGGTCGCTGCTCAGGCGGCGCGGTTCTGCTTCGTCAGGTTCTCGAAGGCTTCGGCTAGGGTTTCGGCCTGGCGCGTCAGCGCTTGGGCGAGGCCGAGCATCTCGTCGACGCCCATGCCGGCGGCCTGGGCGGATTCATTGACGCTGGCGATGGCGTAAGAGACCTCCTGCGTGCCTTGCGAGGCGAAACTGACGCTGCGGGCGATTTCCTGGGTGGCTGCGCGCTGCTCGTCGACGGAGCTCGCGATCGTCAGCGTGGTCTGGTCCATGTCGCCGACGAAGCCGACGATGCTCTCGATCGCCTGGACGGCCTCCTGCGTCGCCGCCTGCATGGCCGGAACCTGAGCCGCGATCTCGTCGGTCGCCTTGGCGGTGCGGGCGGACAGTTGCTTCACCTCCTGCGCGACCACGGCGAAGCCTCGTCCCGCCTCGCCGGCGCGCGCCGCCTCGATCGTCGCGTTGAGGGCAAGCAGGTTGGTCTGTGCGGCGATGTCGCGGATCAGGTCGACGATGGAACCGATCGTCTGCGCCGATTGTGCGAGCCCCTTGACGATCGCCTCGGTCCGCAATGCTGCCTGGCTGGCATCGTGCGCCTTGGTCGTGGCGCGGGCGACTTCCTCGGAAATCTGGCTGAGCGAGATGGAAAGCTCCTCGGCGGCGCTGGCGACGCTGCCGACATTGTCGGAGGCTTCGTCCGAAGCCCGGGCAGCGGCGACGGCCTGCGTGCCGGTCTCCTTGACGATGCCGTTCATGGTATGCGCCGTCGCCTCGACGACTCGGGCGCTGCCGGTCACGGCACCCACCACGTCGCGGACCGTGACCTCGAAAGCCGAGATCTCGCGCTGGATGCGCTCGCGGCTCTGCCGCTGGACATGCGAATAGGTCTCGAGCAGCAGTTCGAGATCGAGCTGTATCGCTTTCTGCAGGGCAGCGCGCAGGGCGATGCGGCGGTTGTATTCCTTGGCCTGCCAGAAGTGGCTGAGCTTGGCGAGACCGTCGCGCAGCAGGCCGAGTTCCGCGCCGATCGCGTTGCCGACGATGGCGTGACAGATCGCGACCGCGTGGGCAGGAACGCCATTGTCGTTGAAGGCGCTGGCAAGGGCGTGCGCGGATTGCAGATAGCCGTCCTCGAGCTCGCCCGACACCAGCCTGATCCAATGCGCGAGCCTGAGTTCGTGCACCTCCGGTCGCTTCATCGCATTCAGGATTTCGGGCCAGGCCTCGAAATGCTCATGCAGCTCGGCCAGCAAGGTCGGCAGGCGGCGGCGTGCGAACTCCGCCTGCTGCCGCAGCAAGCCGATGTCGATGGCGTCGATCCGGAAGGTCCGCAGGCGCGCCGCGTGCTCGGCAATGGCGTTAGTCATGCGCGCTGTGTTCGTTTCCGCTGGTGGGCCTGCCCACGACATTGCTGCAGCTTCGCGAATAAACGCTTAAGCATGAGCGCGCCGGAAACGCTGCCGCCGCGCTTGCCTCGCGCCGAGCCGGCTGAGTATAAGCCGGCCGGCGCATGAAAGCGGAGATTTGGGCGTATGGCCGGCCATTCACAGTTCAAGAACATCATGCACCGCAAGGGCAAGCAGGACGCGGTGCGCTCCAAGCTGTTCTCGAAACTGGCCCGTGAAATCACCGTCGCCGCCAAATTGGGCATGCCCGATCCGAACATGAATCCGCGCCTGCGCATGGCCGTGCTGGCTGCGCGGGCCGAGAACATGCCGAAGGACAATATCGAGCGCGCGATCAAGAAGGCGCTCGGTGGCGAGGGCGACAACTATGACGAGGTCCGCTACGAGGGCTATGGGCCTGGCGGCACGGCCGTCATCGTCGAGGCGCTGACCGACAACCGCAACCGCACCGCCTCCGCCGTCCGCTCCTACTTCACCAAGTCCGGTGGAGCGATGGGCGAGAGCAACTCGGTCTCGTTCATGTTCAACCGCGTCGGCGAGGTCAGCTATCCCGCCGAAGTCGGCGATGCCGACAAGGTGATGGAGGCGGCGATCGAGGCTGGCGCCGACGACGTGATCTCGGACGAGAACGGCCACACCATCCTGTGCGCCTTCGATGCGCTCAACGAGGTCTCGAAGGCGCTCGAAGGCACGCTCGGCGCGCCGGCCTCGGCCAAGCCGGTCTGGCGGCCGACCACCACGACGCCCCTCGACGAGGAGAAGGCGGCCTCGATGATGAAGCTGATGGAGGCGCTCGACAATGACGACGACGTGCAGAACGTCTTCGCCAATTTCGAGATTGCCGACGAGGTGATGGCCAAGCTCGGTGGGTAAGCCAAAACTCCGTTATACTAGTTGCGTTTCAGATATGTCGTTGACTAAAGCTGCCAAAGGATCTTGACCTTGCGTCAGGATCCTTTTATCTTCTAGAGTTGTCAAATTAAATTGCGAGCGTGGCGATGGATATGTCATCGTTGTTGCCGATTGTAAAGGTTGCTACTCAGGTAGCGACCCCGCTTTCCCTCGCTGGCTTGGCGTTGTCGCTTTTTTTTGGAGCGGTTTTTGCCTTATTGAGAGGTATTAATCTTAAGGCAATTCTTCCTGATGCCTCAGCTAAAATTGTCCTTAGAATATTCTTTTATGGATTTGTGCTATCCCTTTCTGCTCTGATACTTGGTGTTTTATCGTGGGTTCTTTCTAATATGGTCGAACGATCAATAGCTCGATCGAATATCGAGAGATCATTCTACGATAAGAATTACCAGAGTGTAATTTTCAAAGCAGAATTGTATATAAAAGATAACCCCTATGATGATAGGGTTAGGCACCAGTTGGGTACTAGCTATTATGCTTTAGCTCAATATCAAAAGGGTGTTCAGATTTATTCTGAAATGAATCAGTTGTATAGCAACGAAGCCTCGTGTGAGCAAAACAAATCTGCTGCAACGTCCTCTCTTGCGGCGTTCCACATGAAGCTTAATGATTATGATAAAGCTTTAAATTTTTCAAGTTCTACTTTGGAATGTAGTAATGTAACTGACATGTTTATTTTAAATCATCTTCAAATTTTGTCAGAAAAAGAGCGCGATGTTCATGAAGAATTCAAAAACTTAAAATATAAATTTAAGTCATCTTACTTTCAATCTAAATTTCATTTGCTTGCTTATGTTTCATCTCTAAAAAGAGTTGGGAAAAATGATCCCGTGATATTTTTGGATTTAAAAGAAGCGTTCTGTGAAGATCAAAAAGTAAAAAGTATCATTCAAGCTCGCTTTAATACGGGAGATTTTTCTTATTCTGATGCTGTTGTGAACGATTTTGATTATGAAATGACTATTATTCAGAAGTATATTTCTATTGATGAGAGAAATCATATTATCAACGAACTGATTTCATCGGGATGCTCGAAATGAAGCCGGGAGTGACTGTGGGGCGCATGCTGCTGATGCTTGTCATTGGGTCAATGCTGATAAGCCTAACGGCATCCGCTCGTCCCGATGGATTTGGAACCTGTTGCCCACCAATGGGCGCGCAGCACTAAGGAAGAGATCAAGTCCTACCGCCCGATCAGCCCATCCCAGAACGGCAGGCTGACGAGCGCGCTCAGGAAGATCGTCAGATAGGCGATGCGGCGGAAGGTCTGTTCTGACGCCAGGCCGAAGGCATGGGTGCCGAGCCAGAGGCCCGCGCCGTAGACGGCAAAGAGCGGTAGAGCCATCACCAGCGACGTGAAGGTGATGATGGCCTTCGCCCATAAGACCGCGCCGCTGACCACGGTGCTCAGCCCGAAATAGGTCTGCATATTGGCGCGCGTCTTGTGTCGGTCGTTGCGCTGGGCGCCAAGCCAGAACACGGCGAGCGGCATGCCGCCGATGCTGGCGAGGCCGTTGCACAAGCCTGACGCAGCGCCGACGCCGAGCGAGAGCGGGATGCCGGGCTTGCCATGGTAGCGCCAGCCCGAGGCCATCAGCAGGACGGCGGCGAGCACGAGCAGCGCCAGCAGCCAGCGCATGGTCTCGCGATCGAGCCAGGTGAGCAGGGCGATGCCGAGCGGCAGGGTCAGCGTCGCGGTGATCAGGAGCGGGATGACCTCGCTCCATTCCGCCCGCTTTGCCGAACGCGCCGCCAGCGGCAGGGCGAAGGGCAGATCGATCACCCAGATCAGCCCGAGCGCCGCGACCGGGCCGAGCACGATCGAGGCCAACGGCATGAACACCATGGCGAAGCCGAAGCCGGTGAAGCCGCGGATCAGCCCACCGAGCAAGGTCGCGCCGACCAGGACGGCGATGCCGTCGAGCGAGACACCGGGAAAGAGCGAAATCAGGAGGTTTGTCATCGGAACGCCGGGGAAGGATTTTCTACCTTCGCGCAAGGCGCCGGCTGATCAACCCCTGTTGCGGTGATGGCAGCGATGAGTATTGCTCATCGATGGTGTGAGCTGCGTCCCTGCCTTCCGCCCTATTCCTGAACCGGCAGGTGTTTCGCGCCGGTCAGGGCCGCGACAGGCTGCTGGGCCAGATACCTTACAAAACTTTAATACAACCCGTCATTGCTCGTTCATCTTGACGATCCTAGCGTCGTTCAGCCGCGAGACCTCCCGGGATGTTCCGCTAGGTCGACGCTGCACCAACCTGACCCCACAGGGGGATAGTGATCATGACACGCACCAGATTTGCGTTTGCCGCCGGACTCTTCGCGCTGAGCGGCGGTCTCATGCTCCAGACATCGTCGCCGGCACTGGCGCTGACGATGAAGGAGTGCAGCACCAAGTACAACGCCGCCAAGGCCGGCAATACGCTGGCCGGACAGTCGTGGAATGATTTCCGCAAGGCGCAATGCGGTGACGCAGCCACCCCCGCTGCGGCTGCGCCCGCTGCGACGACCGCGCCTGCCAAGCCTGTTGCCAGCGCCCCGGCCAAACCCGCGGCTGCACCCGCCGCAGCCGGCAATGCCATGTTCCCGAGCAAGGTCGATCCGAAATACTCGACCCTCTCGGCCGGCAAGCAGCGCTTCAAGACCTGCAACGACCAGTACAACGCCAACAAGGCCAATGGCGGGAATGGCGAGCTGAAGTGGATCCAGAAGGGTGGCGGCTACTACAGCCAGTGCAACACCCGGCTGAAGGGCGCCTGAGCAAAGCGTGCTCAGTTCGCGTCGCCAAAAAATGGGGTCGAGGCTCGTGCCTCGCTCCCGTCTAGCGCCGCGACAGGGTGCGCCGGAGCCCGATCGGGAATAGCGTTCGCGCATGTCCGATCCGATTCGCATCCTCGGCCTTGATCCCGGTCTCAGGAAGACCGGCTGGGGCCTCATCGTCAGCGAGGGGACGAAGCTGTCCTTCGTCGCCTGCGGCGTGGTCGAGAGCGACGACAAGCAGTCGCTCGCCGAACGGCTGCGGCAACTGCATGACGGAATCGCCGGGGTGATCGCGCGGCATCAGCCGCAGGAGGTCGCGGTCGAGGAGACCTTCGTCAACCGCGATCCGCAATCGGCGCTGAAGCTGGGCCAGGCGCGCGGCATCGCGCTGGTCGTGCCGGCGCTGGCTGGGCTCGATGTGGCGGAGTACGCCGCCAATCTGGTGAAGAAGACCGTGGTCGGCGTCGGCCATGCCGACAAGAAGCAGGTGCAGGCGATGATCCGCGTGCTGTTGCCCAAGGCCGAGACGCGCAGCGCCGACGCGGCGGACGCGCTCGCTGTCGCGATCTGCCATTCGCAGCATCGTGGCGCCAGGGCGCTGCTGGCGCAGTATCAGCTGCGGAAGGCGTAAAGCTCGGCGTCCGGATCGCCCTTGCCGAGGAGACCGGCGCGGATGATTTCGGCGCCGATGCGGCTATAGGTGATGCCGTTGCCGCCGAAACCCATCACCGTCCAGCAATTCTTGAGATCCGGCGTCGGGCCGATGGTCGGCAGCCCGGTCGTCGAGGCTCCGAACGTGCCGGTCCAGGCATAATCGGCCTCGGTCGAGACCTTGGGCAGGAGCTTGCCGAGCTTGTGCTGGATGGCTTGCGTCTTCTCGCCCATCAGCGCGTCGCGCTTGTTCTCGTCGACGAAATCCTCGTCCTCGCCGCCGCAGATGATGCGGCCGTCGCGGGTGGTGCGCATGTAGAGATAAGGGTCGGACGCCTCCCAGATGAAGCAGCATCGTGGCCAGAGGTTACGCTTCTGGGGGGCGGTGGCGAGAGCCCAGGTCGAGAGCACGCTGTGCCCCTTCGGCATCTCGCCGAAGGGCAGTTCGTAGCCGGTGCAGAAGACGAGATGGCGACAGCGGATGCGGTGGCCGTCCCTGGTGCGCAGGCTGACCGAGCGCGGCTTCGCATCGAGGTCGACGATCTCGACCGGCCAGGCGAGGCGCGCGCCGCGGGAGACTGCGGCGCGGAGGAAGCCGGTGGCGAGCTGCACCGGATCGGCCTCGAGATTGTCGTAGCCCAGCAGGGCCGCTTCGCGATCGATGCCGAAGCGCGCCTTCAGCGCCGCGGCATCGAGCAAGGCGATTTCCAACCCGGCGTGTCGACGGGCTTCCCCCTCGCGGGCCAGGCCGTCGGCATCGAGCACGTCGCCGGCGAGATAAAGCGAATCGCGACGTATGACCGGAGCGATCGCCAGCGCCTCGATCCGCGCCGCCAGCCCATCGACGGCGAGGCGCGAGCGGCGCCAGGCGCGGATGGCGGCCTCCTCGCCGATCTGACGCGTCAGCTTGGTCAGGGGTTGGTCGATCTCGTATTGCAGCAGGGCGGTGCTCGCCGGCGTCGAGCCGCGTACCGGGCCGCGCCGGTCGACGACCAGCACGCTGAAGCCCGCCTCGCTCAGCGCTTCGGCCTGCATCGCGCCTGAGATGCCGGCGCCGATGATGACGACGTCGCTCTGCGTATCCTCGGTGATACCTTGCCTCGGAAAGCGCGGTGATCGCTTGCCCTGCCAGACCGAGCGCCCGGTCCGCAGGTCCCTCGCTTTCGTCAGCACGTGCCCACACCCTCCATATCGCCGGTGGAGAACGCATGATCGCCACGAATGATCCGGTCTGGCGGCGGGCTACCGCCATGCTAACAGGAGGCATGATCGGAAAGCTCAAGGGCCTCATCGATTCGTATGGCGAGGACTTCGTCATCGTCGACGTACAGGGCGTCGGCTATGTCGTGCAGTGTTCCTCGCGCACGCTGCAGCGCCTGCCCAAGGCCGGCGAGGCGGCCGCCCTGTCGATCGAGACGCATGTCCGCGAGGACGCGATCCGGCTCTACGGCTTCATGTCGGACAATGAGCGCGACTGGTTCAGGCTGATGCAGATGGTGCAGGGCGTCGGCGCCAAGGTCGCGCTCGCCATCCTCTCGACGCTGGAGCCCGGCGCGCTCGCGACCGCGATCGCCAGCAACGACAAGGCTGCGGTGGCGCGCGCGCCCGGTGTCGGCCCCAAGCTCGCCCAGCGCATCTGCGCCGAGCTCAAGGACAAGGCGCCGGCTTTCGGCCATGTCGACCCGGCCATCGCGCAGCTCTCCGGCGCGCTCGAGGACAAGAGGCTGCCGCAGCCGGTGGCGGACGCCGTCTCGGCGCTCACCAATCTCGGCTACCAGCAGGCGCAGGCAGTTGCGGCGGTGGCGGCTGCGTCACGTACGGCAGGCGAGGGGGCCGGCACGGCGCAGCTGATCCGGCTCGGGCTGAAGGAACTTGCCAAGTGAAGAACGGACCGACGGTGATCTTCCGGGAGATCGCCGACAAGTCGGCGTTCCTTGCGCTGATGATGCGGCACTGGGGCTCGCATCGCATGGTGATCGGCCTGAAGCTCTACGATTGCGCCGAATTGCCCCTGCTCGGCATGTTCACGGCCGAGGGCGAGCTCCTGGCGCTGGCGAGCTGGGCGCATGACGGCGAGCTTGCGGTGCTGTGTGCCCTGCATTCCCTGAAAGAGGGGGAGGGCGCGGCGTCGCGCATGCTCGAAGCGGTGAAGGCGGCGGCGCGGGCCGCCGGCGCGCTCAAGCTCAGGGCCATGCTGACCAATGACAATATGCCGGCCCTGGTCTTCTACCAGAAGCATGGCTTCCGCTTCTCCGGGCTCTATATCGAGGCCATCGACGCCTATCGTTCGGTGATTCCGACGATCATCAAGACCGGCTACCAGGACATTCCGGTGCATGACGCGCTGGAGCTGGAGATCGCATTGTGAGCGAACCGAAGCGGCCCGGCCTGATGACGGCGGACAAGCGCGACGACGACAGCGAGTCCTCGCTGCGGCCGCTCTCGCTCGCCGATTTCACCGGGCAGGCGGCGGCGCGCGCGAATCTCCAGGTCTTCATCAACGCAGCGCGGACGCGTGGCGACGCGCTCGATCATGTCCTGTTCGTCGGGCCGCCGGGGTTGGGCAAGACCACGCTGGCGCAGATCGTGGCGCGCGAGCTCGGTGTCAGCTTCCGCTCGACCTCGGGGCCGGTCATCGCCAAGGCCGGCGATCTTGCGGCGCAGCTGACCAATCTCGAAGAGCGCGACGTGCTCTTCATCGACGAGATCCACCGCCTCAATCCGGCAGTGGAGGAAATCCTCTACCCGGCGATGGAGGATTACCAGCTCGACCTGATCATCGGCGAGGGGCCGGCAGCGCGCTCGGTCAAGATCGACCTGCCGAAGTTCACCCTGGTCGGCGCCACCACCCGCGCCGGTCTTTTGACCACGCCGTTGCGCGACCGCTTCGGCATCCCGATCCGGCTGCAGTTCTACACGGTCGAGGAATTGCAGGGCATCGTCGCGCGCGGCGCCCGGGTGCTCGGCGTGCCGATGTCGGATGACGGCGCCAACGAGATCGCCCGCCGTGCGCGTGGCACGCCGCGCATCGCCGGCCGGCTGCTGAGGCGGGTGCGCGACTTCGCCATCGTCGACGGCGACGCTATCGTCACCCGCAAGGTCGCCGACAAGGCGCTCGGCCTGCTCGATGTCGACGCGATCGGCCTCGACCAGATGGACCGGCGCTATCTCACCACCGTCGCGATCAATTTCGGCGGTGGCCCGGTCGGGATCGAGACCATCGCCGCCTCGCTCTCCGAGCCGCGCGATGCGATCGAGGAAATCATCGAGCCCTTCCTGCTGCAGCAGGGCTTCATCCAGCGCACCCCGCGAGGCCGCCTGCTGACGCCACATGCCTTCCGGCATCTGGGCATGCCGGAGCCGAGCCGGGAAGCAGCGCAGTTCGGCCTGTTCGGGGACGAGGACGAAGATTGAGCGCCTCCCATTGAGCGCTCACGCATTTGGATGATGCGTTGCGACCGCCGGCATGATGTCATCGGGCCGGATCAGGCGATCAGGGGAGAAGCGATATGCGATCTGTGCTTGCCGCTTCCGGCCTGATGCTGGCATCCGCGCTCGGCCATGCCGCTGAGCCCACCCCCGACGCGACGGTGCGTAAGGCCTACGAGGTCACGCAAAAGACCTTGGATGGCGGTGGTGGTGAGCCGCCCTGGCGCCAGCCGCATCGCGATGCGTTGATGAGCAGGAGCCTGGCGGCGCTGTTCGCCCGCGATGATCTCTTCCAGGATGAAAGCGGTGATATCGGCCATGTCGGGGCCGATCCGTTCATCAACGGCCAGGATGGCGAACTCAAGGATCTGCAGGTCGGCCTCGCCGGCAAGCCCTCGCGCGGACGGGCCCGAGTCGTCGCTTCCTTCCGCAGCTTCGGGCAGAAGATGGCTGTCCGGTTCCTGATGGTCGAAGAAGGCGGCGGCTGGCGCATCGACGACATCGTCAATCGCATGGACGGGAAGGCCTATTCGATCCGCGCCGCGCTGTCGCAGCCCTATGATTGCGGCTCGTTCATGGGCAAGCCCTGCAGTCGCTGACAAGTGCTTAGTGGAGCGTAGCCTTTTCACTCCGAGGGCTGGCCTGACCGGTTGCTTGTCTTGGCCGTGAGTAGCCGTTCCGTAGGCTAGCTTTCATAGGCTTCGACGCAGGCTGGTCGTCGTGTATCGCGTCCGCCTCCTTTTGCTTTTCCCTCAGTTCCCGGCGCGCCTTCTGCCGCTGGGTGGCCTGCTTCAGCTTGCGCATCGCGGTCTCCGTCTCGCTCTCAAGCTGGAACGAGGGGAGCCGCATACGGTTCCGGCGGGCGCGTCGCGGTTGTTCCTGTGGGGCAGGCCGGTCTAAGGATCGCGCGCCACTCTGCAGAAGGACTGTCATGGCCGGCGCCCACAGCATCTCCGTCCGCGTCTATTACGAGGACACCGACTTCTCCGGCGTCGTCTACCACGCCTCCTATCTGCGCTTCATGGAGCGTGGTCGCACCGAGTTGATCCGGGCGCTCGGCATCGAGCAGCGCGAGCTCTTCGACGGCGATGCAGCGCTTGGCTTTGCAGTCCGGCGCATGCTGATCGATTTCGTGCGGCCTGCCGTAATGGACGATCTGCTCACGGTCGAGACCAAGCCGACGGTGGCGCGCGGCGCCACCATGGAACTCGACCAACGCATCCTTCGCGGCGAAGAGGTGCTGGTGACGGCGCAGGTCAAGGTCGCCTGCGTTGGCGGCGGCAAGGCGCGGCGCATCCCCGACGTATTGCGGCATCGGCTCGGACTGGAAATCGTCTGATCACGTCCGATGCCAGCTGGCATCGACGCTGGCCGATCACCATGTTAGGGCCCGTAACATGAGCTGGAAACGTAACGAGCCCGAGCAGCCGCGTGGCTATCACCATGGCAACCTCAAGGAGGCGCTGGTGCGCGCCGCTTTGGGGCTGATCGGCGAGAAGGGGCCGAACGGCTTCACCTTCGCCGAAGCCGCCCGCATGGCCGGCGTCAGCCCGGCTGCGCCCTACCGGCATTATCGCGATCGGGACGAACTGCTCGCTGATGTCGCGGTGCGGGGGTTCACCGCCTTCGAGGCAGCCCTGGCCAAGGCTTGGAACGGTGGCAAGCCGGATGCCGAGACGGCCTTCCACCGGCTCGGTCCTGCCTATCTAGCTTTCGCTCATGACGAGCCGGCCTTTTATTCGGCGATGTTCGAAGCCGGTGTCCCGCTCGACGCGAGCCCGGAGCTACGCGCTGCCGCCGATCGCGCCTTCCAGCAATTGCGCCAGGCCGCGGAGACACTGATCGCGGTACTACCGCAAGGAAAGCGGCCACCGGCACTGATGATGGCGCTGCATATCTGGGCGATGTCGCATGGCGTCGCGGCGCTGTTCGGCCGCGCCGATGCCGGCCGGCGACCGCTGCCGATGTCGGCCGCCGACCTGCTCGAGGCTGGAATGCTGGTCTATCTCAAAGGCCTGGGCCTGCCCCCCGATCAAGCCGTCTGACATTCCGCGGAAAATTTTGATCCGGTTGTCTTGAAAGCCTTGGCAGGTGCGTCCAGATATGTGAATGTGATTTACATTCACACGGTCGGCGAGCGCCGATCGGGAGGTTGGCCGGCAGCGGCACCCGCCGCTGCCATTCAGGTTCGAGAGGAATCGATGCCGATCGTCGCAAAGCTTGATGAATATGGAAAAGGGGCCTGGATCGCCTTTGCGGTGCTCGGCTTCATCATTTTCTGGCCGCTGGGTCTGGCGACCCTGGTCTTTCTGTTCTGGAGTGGACGCATGGGACATGGTTGTGGACCGGCACGTTACGAGCACCGGATGAATCGCCTGCAAGACAAGATGGAGCGCCTGCGCGAGCGCATGGGCGGGGCTCAGCCCTTCGGCCGTGGCGGTTTCGGCGGCGGCTGGGGCCGCGGTGCGTCGAGCGGCAACCGCGCCTTCGACGAGTATCGCGACGAGACGCTGCGCCGTCTCGAGGACGAGCAGCGCGAGTTCCACGATTTCCTCGGCCGGCTGCGCATGGCCAAGGACAAGGCGGAGTTCGATCAGTTCATGAACACGCGCCGTCCCAGCACCGGCACGGATACTGTCGAAAGCGCCTGATCGCCCCTTTTCAGAGCTGACGACCGTCGGCGGCCCGCTTCCTCACGGAAGCGGGCCGTTGGCGTTTTCAGTTGCTCGCGATGTTTCTGCGCTGACCTTGCGTCCGACCACCGCAGTCGCAGGCCGTCCGCTGTGCGACTGCCGCACGCCGGTCATAACGCGATATTAACCATACCGGCCCTTAACCTCGACGGGGATTTAACGGGACACAAGGCCTCTGGCGCACGCGAGCACCGCCGTTTGGCCCATCTTTCGCCGAATTCAGCGGCAATTGGTGTCGATGGCATATCCCCGGAGCGCAGATCGGGCGGCGGCGCGACCTTCGCGGCGCAAGCTACAGGCTGTGCGGGACTGAACTTGGTTTCGCGCCCGCCAGGCAGAAGGATGACAGGATGAACCCCGCCGTGGAGATCGCGCAGGCCGCGCCGCAGATCGACATGTCTTTCTGGTCGCTGTTCTGGCATGCCCATATCGTCGTCAAGCTCGTGATGATGGGCTTGCTCGGCGCTTCGGTGTGGTGCTGGTCGATCATCGTCGACAAGACCCTGCTCTATCGCCGTACCCGCCGCGACATGGATGCCTTTGAGGAGGTGTTCTGGTCCGGCCGTTCGCTAGAGGAGCTCTATCGCGACCTCGCCAACCGGCCGGTCAACGACATGGCCGCCGTCTTCGTCGCGGCGATGCGCGAATGGAAGCGCTCCTTCGAGAATGGCGGGCGCTCGGTCGCGAGCCTGTCGGCCCGCATCGACAAGGTGCTCGACGTCACCATCCAGCGCGAGGCCGAGCGTCTCGAATCGAAGCTGCTCGTACTCTCGACCATCGCCTCGGCAGCCCCGTTCATCGGCCTGTTCGGCACAGTCTGGGGCATCATGAATTCCTTCACCGCGATCGCGGTCTCGAAGAACTCCTCGCTCGCCGTCGTCGCGCCCGGCATCGCCGAAGCGCTGTTCGCCACCGCGATCGGCCTGTTCGCCGCGATTCCGGCGCTGATGGCCTACAACAAGCTGCAGGCCGAGGTCGCCAAGGCGCAGAACCGGCTCGAAGCGTTTGCCGATGAGTTCTCCGCGATCCTGTCGCGGCAGATCGACGAACGTCTGGCGGCGTGAGGGGCTGAATCATGGGCATGTCAGCCGCAGCCGGAGGCAAGGCCGGGGGACGCCGTGGGCGTCGTCCGCGCCGCCATGGCGCCATCGCCGAGATCAACATGACGCCGTTCATCGACGTCATGCTGGTGTTGCTGATCATCTTCATGGTCGCCGCGCCGCTGATCGCGACGGGTGTACCAATCGACCTGCCGCAGACCGGCGCCAAGCCGATCAATGTCGATCAGAAACCGATCACGATCGCGATCGACGACAAGGGCCAGATCTTCCTGCAGGACCAGCCGACGCTCGAGCCCGATCTGGTGCAGAAGCTGCAGAGCATCGCCAAGCAGGGCTTCGAGGACCGGATCTATGTGCGCGGCCACAAGCAGGTGGACTATGGCCGCGTCGCTTCGGTGATGGCGACGATCACCAGCGCCGGCTTCAAGCGCGTGGCGCTGGTCACCGAGCCGAATTCGCGTTGAACGAGAAGGTGCCGTCGCGTTGATGGTTTCGCGCTCCGAACCCGGCTTGGCGGTTTCCGCTCTTGCCCACGCGACCGTTCTGGTCGCGGGGTTGCTGGCGTTTTCTGGCGTTGCGCCGTTGCCGGAGCACCAGGAGGCTATTGCGGTCGAGGTGGTCGACCCTTCGGCGCTGAACCAGGTCACCCGCGGCGAGCGCCAGGCCGAAAAGGTCCAGGAGCAGCCGCAGCAGCGGGCCGAGCGTCAGTCCGAGACCGTCGAGCGCAAGGAGGCGGGAGAGGCCAAGCAGGATACGCCCGCGCCGCCGTCGCGCCCGCCGGAGCTCAAAGTCGCCGACGACAATGCCGCGGCGCCGCTGCCGCCCGCGCGCCCGACCCCGAAGCCGACGCCGCCGGCCGAGCCGGTCAAGCAGCCGCCGCAGAAATCCGAGCAGGCCGCAGCCCGCGAGGACGAGCTGCGTCGCGAAGAGCTGGCCAAACTCGCCGAGGAGGCCGATCGCGAGAGCAAGGCCAAGCAAGCTGAGCAGGAGGCCAAGGCAGCCGCCAAGGCGAAAGCGGAGGCCGATGCGCAGGCGCGTGTCGAAGCGGCCAAGGCCGCCAAGCAGAAGGCCGAAGCGGAAGCCAAGGCGAAGGCGGAAGCCGAGCAGAAGGCCAAGATCGCCGCCGAGGCCAAGGCGAAGCGCGAAGCGGAAGCCAAGGCCAAGCGCGAGGCCGAGATCGCCAAGAACTTCAACCCCAACGACATCGCCAAGCTGCTGCAGTCGAAGGAGCAGGCGCAGTCCTCGGGATCGAGTGCGCCGCAGATCAACCGCACCGCCTCGCTCGGCACCCAGACCGGCTCCTCGCAGAAGCTCTCGCCCTCGCTCAGGGCGCAATTGATGGGCATCATCCAGGACCAGCTGCAGAAGTGCTGGAACGTGCCGATCGCGCTGCAAAGCGCGCAAAAGCCGGTGGTGCCGCAGGTGCGCATGAAGCTCAACACCGACGGCTCGCTGATGGGCCAGGCGAGCGTGACCAATTCCTCGCCCGACCCGCTCTTCCGGGTCGCGGCGGATTCGGCGCTGACGGCGACGCGTCGCTGCTCGCCGCTGCGCATTCCCGCGCAATTTGCTTCCTATTATGACGATTGGCGCGACGTCATCGTCAACTTCGACGCCAGGGACGTGCTGTGACCGCCATGGACCGCATCCATCATCCTGCCCTTCCTCCGGCTGGCGGGGCCACCGGGCCGACCCGCCGGCACGCGCTCGCGCTGACCGCCTCGGCGCTGGTCATGCCGACGCTGATTACGCCTGCGCGGGCCGAACTGGTCATCGACCTGCGCAAGGGCACCTTCCAGCCGATGCCGATCGCGGTCGCCGATTTCGCCGGCGAGGGTGGTGCGCTGGTTTCCGGCATCATCGCCAACAACCTGAAGCGCTGCGGTTACTTCCTGCCGATCGAGAAGGCGCGTCATCCCGAGAAGAACCCGCCCTTCGACGCGGCACCCCAGTTCGAAGCCTGGAAGGCGGCCGGCGTGCAGGCGCTGGTGATCGGCCGGGTCTCGCGCGATGGCGGCCGGCTCAAGGCCGAGTTCCGACTGTGGGACGTGGTCGCCGGCCAGCAGATCGACGGCCAGCAATACTTCACCGACCCGAACAACTCCCGCCGGGTCGGCCACATCATCTCGGATGCGGTCTTCACCAAGATCACCGGCGTCGGCGGCTTCTTCGACACCCGCGTCGTCTTCGTCGACGAGTCCGGATCGAAGGAGGCAAGGCGCAAGCGGCTCGCCATCATGGACCAGGACGGCGCCAATGTGCGCTACCTGACCGATGGCGCGACCTCGGTGGTGACGCCGCGCTATTCGCCGGTGGCCCAGGAGGTCACCTATATGGCGCAACGCACCGGCGAGCAGCCGCGCGTGCATGTGCTCAACATCGAGACCGGCCAGCGCCAGGTCGTCGGCAACTTCCCCGACATGACGACGAGCCCGCGCTTCTCGCCCAATGGCGCACGCATCGCGCTCAGCCTGCAGCAGGGCGGCAACGCCAATCTCTATGCGATCGACATCGGCTCGCGCACTACGCAGCGGCTGACCTCGACCGCGGCGATCGACACCTCGCCCTCCTTCGCGCCTGATGGATCGCAGATCGTCTTTGAGAGCGACCGCGGCGGTTCGCAGCAACTCTACCTCATGGGCGCCGGGGGCGGGGAGGGCAAGCGCATCTCCTTCGGCCAGGGCTCCTATTCGCAGCCGTCCTGGTCGCCGCGCGGCGACCTCATCGCCTTCACCCGCCAGGGCGGCGGCGCCTTCTCGATCGGCGTGATGAAGCCGGACGGTTCGGGCGAGCGCATCCTGACCGAGGGCTTCCACAACGAAGCGCCGAACTGGGCTCCGAACGGCCAGTACATCATGTTCTTCCGGGATCCCGGCGGGCAGTCCGGCGGCAAGCTCTACATGGTCGACATCACCGGCCGTGTCGAGGTGCCGGTGCCGACGCCGGCCTTCGCCTCGGACCCGACCTGGTCGCCGCTGCTGACGGCTGCGCGCTGAAGGCCAGCCGCCACCAGAGCATTCTCACGACTTCGCGAGGGTCCGAACGGGTCCACGCCTTGGACATGTTGCGCGCCTAGGTCTGACCGCGATGGGCCCGTTCTGGCTCGCAGGAGCCTTATGTGTGGCGCAGTTTGCTATCGATGACGAGGACGGCGACGAGGGCGAGACCCGCCGCCCGCGCTGGCGACTGCGGGTTGCGCTCGGCATCGTCGCAGCAGCGCTGGCCGGCTACTGGCTGTCGCCCTATCTGAGCGTGACGCGTTTTGCGTTTGCGGCCAATGCCGGTGCGACGGAGGAGGTTCTTGCCCGCACCGATCTTCCCGCGCTGCGCGCTTCCTTCGCGCGGCAGATCGTCAGGGCTTACATCGCCCGCCAGCCACAGACCCGCTCGCTCGATCCGCTGGCACGCCAGGTCGTGGCAAGCGTTGCGACCGGCTATGTCGACGCCATCATTGCCGAACACCTGACGCCACAAGCGATCGCTGGATTGCTCAGCGCACGTGGCCGAGGTCCGCAGCCCGGTGGATTCCTCGGTCAGGGTATGGCTTTGCCGAGCCCGGATCTCCAAGGTGCATGGGACCTGTTCTCGAACTCTGGTTTTGATGGGCTGGCCAGCTTTGCGGTCGCGTTGCCCGCCAGCGACGCGGCGAGTGAGGATCGCTATCGTCTCCGCTTCGGCCTCTCGGGGTTGCGCTGGCGTCTGCGGGCGGTCGAGCTGCCGCAGGCCGCGCTCGACCGGCTCGCCGACGAGCTGAAAGCCAGGACGGACCGCGGCTCGTGAGGCATTTGCGCCACAGCGGAGGAAATGCCGCCCGCCGCCACATTTGGTTAACCATACGCCGCAATGCCGCCACTTCGCCTTGTTCTGGCAAGGTCTCGTTTAGGTTGACACATCATTGATGGGGAACGCGTGACGCCGCCCGGCGCGCTCCGCGTCCGACATTCGGAGAGAATTGACATGCTCGCCTCCTTCGCCGCCAGCGCCCGTACCGTGCGCCTCGCTGCTGCCCTGATGGGGGCGCTTGCCCTCGGTGCCTGCGCCAAGGATCAGAACGCCGACGGTTTCGGCGCCGGCGGCGCTGCCACTCCCGGCAGCGCGCAGGACTTCGTCGTCAATGTCGGCGACCGCGTCTTCTTCGAGACCGACTCGACCGATCTGACCACGACCGCGGTCGCGACCCTCGACAAGCAGTCGGCCTGGCTGCAGCGCTACCCGCGCTACACCTTCACGATCGAAGGCCATGCCGACGAGCGCGGCACGCGCGAATACAACTATTCGCTCGGCGCCCGCCGCGCCCAGACCGTGCGCGACTATCTCGCCTCGCGCGGCATTCCGGGAAATCGCATCCGCACGATCTCCTATGGCAAGGAGCGGCCGGTCGCGGTCTGCAACGACATCTCCTGCTGGTCGCAGAACCGCCGCGCCGTGACGGTGCTCGACGCCGGCGGCGGCGTCTGATCCAGGCGCCCGACAAGAGCTTGACGCAGCCGGCGCTTACCGCAAGGAAAGCGCCGGCTTTTCCATATTTTGGCCGTGGTATTCGCGTGTGATAGTTCTGACCTCCGGGGCGATGCGGTTTGCTTGACATGAACTTTGCGACGATTTCGATCTTGGGCCCGAAGCGGCTCTCGCTGCGGCGCGGCCTGCTTGCCGGCCTGTCGTTGCTGGCGATCGGGCTGATCCAGCCTGCCGCTGCGCAGGATGCGGCCGATCTCGTGGTGCGGACGGGCCGCCTCGAGAACCAGCTGCGCCAGCTATCCGGCCAGATCGAGCAATTGCAGTTCGAGAACCGGCGCCTGACCGAACAGCTGCGGAAATTCCAGGAAGACGTCGACTTCCGCCTGTCGGAGCGTGGTGGACAGCGCAGCACCGCCGCGCCGGCGCCGCAAGCCACCCGTCCGGCCAATCCGCCGCCACCGCCCGGGCGCGAGCGTCGCGGCGACGCTTTCGATCCGGCTGCTCAGCCGGGAGCCGCAGGCGGGCCGCGTCAGCTCGGCCAGATCATCGACGAAGAATTCGCCGGCAATCAGGGGCAAGGTCCGATGGATCTGTCCAATGTCGGCCGCCCGGTGCCGGAAGGCGCGCTGCCGCCGACGCCGCCGCGTGGCCCGAGCGTTGCCGCGACCGGGCAGGCGGGGACCCCCCGCGAACTCTACGACCTCGCCTATGCACATGTGCTGCGCAAGGAATACGAGCGCGCCGAGATGAGCTTCCGCGAGTTCCTGCAGAGCTATCCGCGCGACCGGCTGGCGCCCGACGCGACGTTCTGGCTCGGCGAGAGCTATTTTCAGCGCCAGCGCTATCGCGAAGCGGCCGAGCAGTTCCTGAAGATCTCGCGCGATTATCCGAAGGCGGGCAAGGGCCCCGACAGCCTGCTCAAGCTCGGCATGTCCTTGAACGGGCTTGGCGCGCGCGACCAGGCCTGTGCGACTTTTGCCAAGGTCGGCGTCGATTATCCGGCCGCTTCGAATACCGTGCGTCAGGGCGTGGAGCGCGAGCAGCGGCGCGCCCGCTGCGCTTGACCGCGGCACCTCCAGAGACTGCTGGATACGAACCCCTGACGGCGGCGGACGCCGCTGTCCTGTGTGCTTCGCTCGCGGGCGAGGACGCACTGGTCATCGCGGTGTCCGGCGGGCCAGATTCCGTCGCGCTTCTTGCGCTTCTCGCCGAATGGGCCAGCCGCGGCCGCCCGCGGCTCCTGGCTGTCACCGTCGATCATGGCCTGCGTCCCGAGGCGGCGGAGGAAGCACTGACGGTCGCCCAGCTCTGCGCCGGATTTGGTGTCGAGCACCGCACGAAGCGCTGGCTGGGCCATAAGCCGCAGACCGGCTTGCAGGAGAAGGCGCGAGCCGCCCGCTACGCCCTGTTGGCAGAGGAAGCGCGGGCGTTCGGCGCGACGGCGATCGTCACTGCCCATACCCTCGACGACCAGGCCGAGACCTTGCTGATCCGCATGGCTGCGGGCTCTGGCCTTGCCGGTCTCGCGGGGATGGCTCCCCGCAGCTCGGTGAATGGAGTCGTGCTCGCAAGGCCGCTGCTCGGCGTCGAGAAAGTCCGGCTCGTCGCGACCTGCGAAGCGCGCGGGCTCTCCTTCGTACGCGATCCATCCAACGAAGACCCGCGCTTCGCACGCATCCGCTGGCGCGAGCTGCTGCCGGGGCTGGCGCAAGACGGGTTGACCGCCGAGCGGCTCGGTCAGCTCGCCCGCCGGCTGGCGCGGGCCGACGAGGCCCTGGATGTCCTCGCAGTCCGTGCCCTGGCCGCCCTGCCGGCCGGCGGGGAGGCTGGTGAACGCTGGTTCGATTTCGCGCGGCTTTGCCAGGAACCCGAGGAGATCGTCATCAGGGGGCTCGCGCTCGCGCTCGCCGCGGCGCAGGACAATGACGAGGAAGACGATGTGCCGCTGCGCCTGGCGCGACTCGAGGACTGTGCGCAGGCCCTGATCGCCGCGGCACGCGAGGGCAGAGACTTGCGCCGCACGCTTGGCGGCTTTCGCCTGTCGCTCGCCGGTGACGGGGTGCTGACGCTGATGCGCGAAGGCGAAAGGCGCCGAGGCGTTCACCCTGCGACGGTATAACGAGAAGAAGAGCTCGCCTTCCCTTGGCAAGGGGGCATGACAGCCCTAGATTAAGCAGCGAAAATCACAGGCTCGCGCGGCAATTCCGCTGGCGAGCGGATCGGAACCCTGATGAATCCGAACTTCCGCAATTTCGCCCTCTGGGTGGTGATCTTCCTGCTGGTCCTGGCGCTGGTCACCCTGTTCCAGAGCCCGAGCCAGCGCGCCAGCACCAACGAAATCCCGTACAGCCAGCTGATCAACGAGTCCGAGGCCGGCCGCATCGCGAATGTCGTGGTCGCCGGACAGGAGATCACGGGCACCTTCTCCGACGGGCGCAGCTTCGTCACCTATGCGCCCTATGGCGATCCGGCTCTGCTGAAGACATTGGCGCAGAAGGGCGTGCAGGTCTCGGCGCGGGCTCCCTCCGAGGGCACGCCCTGGTTCATGGCGCTGCTCGTCAATTCGCTGCCCTTCGTGATCTTCATCGGCCTGTGGATCTTCATGTCCCGCCAGATGCAGAACGGAGCCGGCCGGGCAATGGGCTTCGGCAAGTCCAAGGCCAAGCTCCTGACCGAGGCGCATGGCCGCGTCACCTTCGAGGACGTCGCCGGCATCGACGAGGCCAAGGAGGACCTGCAGGAGATCGTCGAGTTCCTGCGCGATCCGCAGAAATTTCAGCGCCTCGGCGGTCGCATCCCGCGCGGCGTGCTGCTGGTCGGCCCTCCGGGCACCGGCAAGACCCTGACCGCACGCGCGGTCGCGGGCGAGGCGAACGTGCCGTTCTTCACCATTTCGGGCTCGGACTTCGTCGAGATGTTCGTCGGCGTCGGCGCATCCCGCGTGCGCGACATGTTCGAGCAGGCCAAGAAGAATGCGCCCTGCATCATCTTCATCGACGAGATCGACGCGGTCGGCCGCCATCGCGGCGCCGGCCTCGGCGGCGGCAATGACGAGCGCGAGCAGACCCTGAACCAGCTGCTGGTCGAGATGGACGGCTTCGAGCCGAACGAGGGCGTGATCATCATTGCCGCGACCAACCGGCCCGACGTGCTCGACCCGGCGCTGCTGCGCCCCGGCCGTTTCGATCGCCAGATCGTCGTGCCGAATCCGGATGTCGCCGGGCGCGAGAAGATCCTGCGCGTGCATGTCCGCAAGGTCCCGCTCGCTCCCGATGTCGACCTCAAGGTGCTGGCGCGCGGCACGCCCGGTTTCTCCGGCGCCGACCTGATGAACCTCGTCAACGAGGGCGCCCTGCTCGCCGCCCGCCGCGGTAAGCGCATGGTCACCCATGCCGAGTTCGAGGACGCCAAGGACAAGGTCATGATGGGCGCCGAGCGCAAATCGATGGCGATGTCCGAGGAGGAGAAGAAGCTGACCGCCTATCACGAGGCCGGCCACGCCATCGTCGGGCTCTACGTCCCGGCCGGCATCCCGGTGCACAAGGCGACGATCATCCCGCGCGGCCGTGCGCTCGGCATGGTCAAGTTCCTGCCGGAGGGCGACCGCTACTCGATGAAGTTCAAGGAGTTCACCTCGCAACTCGCGGTCGCCATGGGCGGGCGCGTCGCCGAGGAGATCACCTTCGGCAAGGAGAACATCACCTCCGG
This sequence comes from Alloboseaceae bacterium BT-24-1, assembly GCA_025846845.1. Taxonomy (GTDB): domain Bacteria; phylum Pseudomonadota; class Alphaproteobacteria; order Rhizobiales; family Beijerinckiaceae; genus Allobosea. Next base: position 16,292 of record JAOYTL010000013.1, on the reverse strand, counting down.
CGCCACCGGCGACATCCAGCAGGCGACCAAGATGGCCAAGGCCATGGTGACGCAGATGGGCTATTCCGACGAGCTCGGTCTGGTCGCCTATGGCGACAATCAGGAGGAGGTCTTCCTCGGCATGTCGATGGGCCGGACGCAGAGCCTGTCGGAGGCGACGGCGCAGAAGATCGACAGCGAAGTGCGCCGGCTGGTCAACCAGGGCTATGTCGACGCCAAGGAGATCCTCAGCAAGCACCATGACGAGTTCGTCGCGGTGGCCGAGGCGCTGCTCGAGTTCGAGACGCTGACCGGCGACGAGATCCGCGACCTGATCGCCGGCAAGCGCCCGTCTCGCGATGCCGACGACACGCCGCATGCTCCGCGCGGCTCGGCCGTGCCGAGCGCCGGCAAGGGCCGCAAGCGCGACGAGCCTGATGCCGGACTGGAGCCGCAGCCGCAGGCCTGAGCGGGCGCAAGACTGCAGAAGACGATCAAAGGGCGGCCTCGGTGCCGCCCTTTGTCATGCTCATCCCCGTAATTCACGCCAAGTGATGATGGGCGGTGCTTGACGGATACGATCCGACACAATTTGTGAGAAGCTGAGCGGGCAAAACGCCTGTATGAGCTGCAAAAGCAACGAGCCGGACAAGGCTCCGAGGGCGACCATGACACGCAAATACTTCGGCACCGACGGCATTCGCGGGCGCGCCAACGGCGTCATCACGCCGGACCTCGCCATGCGTGTCGGCCAGGCGACCGGCATCGCCTTCCGCCGCGGCGAGCATCGCCATCGCGTGGTGATCGGCAAGGACACGCGGCTCTCGGGCTATATGATCGAGACCGCGCTGATTGCCGGCTTCACCTCGGTCGGCATGGATGTGCTGCAGCTCGGCCCGATGCCGACGCCGGCGGTGGCGATGCTGACCCGCTCGATGCGCGCCGATCTCGGCGTGATGATCTCGGCCTCGCACAACCCCTATGAGGACAACGGCATCAAGCTGTTCGGGCCGGACGGCTACAAGCTCAACGACGAGGTCGAGGCGGAGATCACCCGATTGATCGATTCCGATCTCGGCAAGCAGCTCTCGTCCTCTGCGATGCTCGGCCGGGCCAAGCGCATCGACAGCGCCCATGCGCGCTATATCGAGTTCGCGAAGCGGACCCTGCCGCGCAATCTCGGCCTCGAGGGCCTGCGCATCGTGCTCGATTGCGCCAATGGCGCCGCTTACAAAGTCGCGCCCGAGGCGCTCTGGGAACTGGGCGCCGAGGTGATCACCATCGGCGACGAGCCGGATGGCTTCAACATCAACAAGGATGTCGGCTCGACCAAGCCGGCGGCGCTCAGCCAGAAGGTGCGCGAGCTGCGTGCCGATCTCGGCATTGCGCTCGATGGCGACGCCGATCGCGTCCTGATTGTCGACGAGCAGGGCCAGGTCGTCGATGGCGACCAGCTTATGGGTGTGATCGCGCGCAGCTGGCAGGAAGATGGTCGTCTTTCCGCCCCTGGCATCGTCGCCACCGTGATGTCCAATCTCGGCCTCGAGCGCTATCTGGCGGGTCTCGGCCTGTCGATGGCGCGCACTGCGGTCGGCGATCGTTATGTGCTGGAACACATGCGCGCGAACGGCTTCAACCTCGGTGGCGAGCAGTCCGGGCACATCATCCTCTCGGATTACGGCACGACCGGCGACGGCCTCGTTGCGGCTCTGCAATTGCTCGCCGTGGTCAAGCGGCAGGAAAAGCCGGTCTCCGAGGTTTGCCATTGCTTCGAGCCGCTGCCGCAGATCCTCAAGAACGTCCGCTACAAGCAGGGCCGTCCGCTGGAAGAGAAGCCGGTCGTCAGCGCGATCAAGGCGGCCGAGCAGCTGCTCGGCGAGAGCGGGCGCCTGGTGATCCGCCCCTCCGGCACCGAGCCGGTGATCCGCGTCATGGCCGAAGGCGATGACCGCGACCTCGTCATGCGTGCCGTCGACGACGTGGTCGACGCGGTGACGAAGGCGGCCGCCTGAGCGGAGGTCACCGCAGTCTTTCCGGGGCAGGCCGTCAGGCCTGAGCCGGGAATGGGGCTGCCGCCGAGGAAGCGCATCGCTGCGCAGCGTTCGGAATGACAGCGTTGCTCCGTGTAGGAGAAGTAGCTTTCACGGCCAGCAAAGCAGCCGTTTACGGAGCAATAGGGTTAGTTTTTAGGGTTAAGTCTCGTTTAAGAAATCCGTGGCAAGGTTTCCCCATCGGTAACTCGCGTGCGCTTGAGTCCAGCTGCATGCAAACTCGAAGGGGCCTGCCATGCGCAGCCTGAAAACCCTTGCGCTTGCAGGCGCCATGGCCGTGAGCGCGTCCGCCATCGTCCAGGCAGCGGATTTTCCGATGGCTCCGCCGCTCGCGCCTCCGCCGCCGGAACTGCGCGGCACGATCTCGTCGGGCGTCTATCTGCGCGGCGATATCGGCGTCGGCGTCACGAATTACGGCAGTTACAGCCAAGCGGAGATCAGCCAGTTCGGCGGAAGCTTCGTTGCGAAGGAGGATAGCTCCAACTCCTACTTCGCCGGCGCGGGTATCGGCTATCGCTTCAACAACTGGTTCCGCGTCGACGGCACGCTGGAATATCGCGGCGGCGCCACGATCGGCGCCACCGACGTGGTGTTCAACCCCTTCATCGGCGGCAATCAGACCAATACCTACAAGGGCAACCTCTCCTCGATCGTCGCCCTGTTCAACGCCTATGTCGATCTCGGCACCTGGAATTGCCTGACGCCCTATATCGGCGCCGGTATCGGTTATGCGACCAATCGCATCAACGGCCTGACCGATCAGGGCTTGCAGTTCAACGGCGCCGGCACGCTGGGTACGGCTGGCAATGGCGACAAGTCGGGCATGGCCTGGGCTCTGATGGCCGGCGTCGGCTACGAGGTGAACAAGAATCTCACGCTCGAAGTGGGCTACCGCTATCTCAACCTCGGCGACGCCAATTCGGGTCGTATCCGCAACGCCTTCCTGAACGAGTCCTACTCGCCGCTGAAGGTCAAGGATATCGACAGCCACGATTTCCGGATCGGCATGCGCTGGAACTTCGGCGACCCCGATTGCTGTGGCCCGGTCGAGCGTCCGGTCACCTACGCCCCGGCCCCGGTCGTGCGCAAATACTGAACGGCTTTCCAGCCCTGGGAACGATTTTGGCGGCGCGGTCGAAAGACCGCGCCGTTGGTCTTGAGCAGCCCCTTGTGTCGATGGGCATGCGGAAGCTCACTGCGTCCGGCTTCGACATCGAGCGGATCGTTTCAATACAGATGGTCGAAATTACCTTAGGTTAAGCTCGGCGCCAAAGATCGATCGGCCCGATCCAGCCTGTTCATGAGCACTTAAACCACCCCTGCTTCGCTGTCGGCAGCAAACCGGGGGGATTTTGCGTATGACACTGAGCCTTTTGGCACGGTCGGCCGTTGCGTTTGCCGTGATCGCGCCGAGTTGGGGCGCCCCGGCCTGGGCGACCGAGGCCGAGCCACGACCTGGCATCGCTTCGGTCTGCGATAGCTCCGACGACGCGCCGACCGACGCCTTCGGCTTCACCGACAGTTCGGGCATCGCCGACCTCGGCGGCGGCAGCCTCGGGCTCACGCTGGGCGGCAATGCGGGTGTCCGCGAGGGGCGCTCGCGCAGCCGCAGCGCCACCTTGACCGGCTCCTATGGGCTTCTGCCCTGTCTCGAGGTCGGCGCCTCGCTGTTTGGCGGCACGACACGCTCCGTCATCGCGCGCGACAGGCTCAAGGACAGGAGCCATGGCGCCGGCCTGGAGATGCGCTACCGCCTGCTGAATCACAGCCATCACGGTTTCGGCCTGACCTTCGGCTTGGATGTCGGCGCCGAGCGCAACGACGACAAGCAGACGGGGCGTTTCGACAGTTACAACACCGGCTTCCGCCTGCTGGCCGACCGCGTCCTGATTTCGGAGACGCTCTACGCCGCCATCAACGTCTCGCACAACATGGTCTGGAACGGGACCGAGCCCTTCTCGCGATCTTCGACCTTCGCTGCCGGCGCGGCCCTGGCCTGGCAGGTCGTCGACGGCGTTTTCCTCAGTGGCGAAGTCCGGCATCTGCGGCAGCAGAACTCGCTCGGCTTCGGCAATCATGCCGGCCACGCGACCTTCGTCGGACCCGGTGTCTATTGGCAGGCGACCGAGCGGCTGGCGCTATCCGTCGCCTACAATGTCCAGGTCACCGGCCATGAGCGTGGCCGCCACGGACCGCTCGACCTGACCAATTTCAGCCGCCACCTCGTTCAGGTCGATATCGGCTGGACGTTCTAGGCTGCCGTCGGGCGGCGCGTTGACATCCTACGCCGCGCCGCCCTAGATCGGGGGAATAATACTCTACCCCAGTATCAGGCGCATGCCGCATACCCCTGAAGAAAAGAAGCGCGCTGTCACGCGGCTGCGCCGCATTCGCGGGCAGGCCGATGCCCTGATCCTGGCGGTCGAGCGCGGTGAGGAGTGCGGCGCGCTGCTGCAGCAGCTCTCGGCCCTGCGCGGCGCGGCGACCGGGCTGATGGCGGAGGTGCTGGAAAGCCATCTGCGCGAGACGATGCTGGCGGGTTCCTCGGCAGCCGCGCCGCAGCCGGATGAAGCGGATGAGATCGCGCGAACCATGCGTGTCGTCCGCACCTATCTCAAATGATTCCCACGATACCAGCAGGAGGAAACGCCCGATGAAGACACGTGCCGCCGTGGCCTGGGAGGCCGGCAAGCCCCTGACGATCGAGACCATCGAGATCGGCGGGCCGAAGGCCGGCGAGGTGCTGATCGAAGTGATGGCGACCGGTATCTGCCATACCGATGCCTACACGCTGTCGGGCCTGGACTCGGAGGGCAAGTTCCCGGCGATCCTCGGCCATGAAGGCGCTGGCATCGTGCGCGAGGTCGGCGCGGGCGTCACTACCTTGAAGCCCGGCGACCATGTCATCCCGCTCTACACGCCGGAATGCCGCAGCTGCAAAAGCTGCCTGTCGCGTCGCACCAACCTCTGCACCTCGATCCGGGCGACGCAGGGGCAGGGACTGATGCCGGACGGCACCTCGCGCTTCTCCTGCGATGGCGGAGAAGTCTTCCATTATATGGGCTGCTCGACCTTCGCGAACTTCACGGTGCTGCCCGAGATCGCGCTCGCCAAGGTCCGCGAGGACGCTCCCTTCGACAAGATCTGCTATATCGGCTGCGGCGTGACCACCGGCATCGGCGCGGTGATCTACACCGCCAAGGTCTGGCCCGGCGCGAACGTCGTCGTCTTCGGCCTCGGCGGCATCGGCCTCAACGTCATCCAGGGCGCCCGCATGGTCGGCGCCGACAAGATCATCGGCGTCGACATCAACCCGGGCAAGCGGGCGATGGCCGAAAAATTCGGCATGACCGACTTCATCAACCCCGCCGAGATCGGCAACGACAAGGTGGTGCAGGCGATCGTCGACCTGACCGGCGGCGGCGCCGATTTCTCCTTCGACGCCACCGGCAACACCAATGTGATGCGCCAGGCGCTGGAATGCTGCCATCGCGGCTGGGGCGAGTCGATCATCATCGGCGTCGCCGAGGCCGGCAAGGAGATCGCGACCCGCCCGTTCCAGCTCGTCACCGGCCGCGTCTGGAAGGGCACCGCCTTCGGTGGCGCTCGCGGGCGCACCGACGTGCCGAAGATCGTCGATTGGTACATGGAGGGGAAGATCAACATCGACGACCTGATCACCCATAAGCTGAGCCTGGATGAGATCAACCACGGCTTCGACCTGATGCATGAGGGCAAGTCGATCCGCTCCGTCGTGGTCTACTGAGAATACCAGGCCGGTCCCCAGGAACGCTTCTGCCCGATCATCGTTGATCGGGACGGCACATCGGGGGACCAGCCATGGCGACAGCCAAACCAGGGAGCGCCAGCCGCTCCTTCTTCACCCGCATGTCGCAGGCCACGGCGCATTGGGCCGGCAAGCCGCAGACCTTCTTCATCGCGCTCGCCATCATCGTCGCCTGGGCGCTGTCGGGGCCGTTCTTCGGCTTCAACGATACCTGGCAACTGGTGATCAACACCTCGACGACGATCGTCACCTTCCTGATGGTGTTCATCATCCAGAACAGCCAGAACCGCGACACGGCGGCGATGCAGATCAAGCTCGACGAGCTGATCAACAAGATCGAAGGCGCGCGCGAGGAACTGCTCGATCTCGAGGAGCTCGACGAGGACAAGCTCGAGGAGATGCGGGCCGAGTTCGAGGAGCTGGCGCGCAAGGCGCGAGCCGCTCGCGAAGGGCGTTCCGGCTAAAGCCGGCGGTTCGGCGGCTGCAGTCTTACTCAACTGGACGCTGGCGAGCGCCACCTTATCCTTTGTCGCAGCGCGCCCGCCGGGGCGCGAATCGGCCGGGGACAACGCCATGCGGGGGGCAGGTTGGCGCAGGCTTTGTCTGGCGATGCTGCTCTCGCTCGCCGGTACGGCCGTCGGTGCCGTCGAACCACTCCTCGATGTCCAGGATGTCGCGACACTGCGCCGGCTTGAAGCGTCGGGCTACGGGCTGTCCGATATCCTTGGTAGCGGGCCGGCCAGGAGCACGGCCGATCTCGCCCGCGACAGCGCGGCCTTCCGGACCATCGCCAGCCATATTGGCGAAGACGTCAACATGCTACGGGCCGAGATGCTGGCCAATGGCCGCAAGCTCTACGAGGTCACCGACGGCAATGTCGGCCGAGTGATCGACCTGCGCTGGCTGCGCTCGCCGATCGCGCGGTTCCAGCTGACAGCCGTGGTCAATCGGCTCGACCGGCAGGACTTTGCCACGCTCTCCGGTGAGGCCGGTTGCGGCGAGGTTCGGCTGATCTACCGGCTCGCCTATGCTTTCGACGATGCGAGGCTGAAGCGCCGGCTGGCCTCGCGCCTGCCGTTCACGCTGAACGCGGTCTTCAACGTCAGGCCGGGCGAGGGCGGCTCCTGCCGCGAGGCCGCGCGAGCCTGGCTGATCGCGCCCGGCGGCGATGCGGCCATGTTGGCGCGGCAGCTCGCCAACGGGCCGCTGGCGAAGGAGCGGATCAGTCTCAAGCAGATCGAGGTCAACGCCCAGATCGTGCGCTTCCCGTCCGGCATGGAGACCGAGTTCGGTGGGCAGGCTGCCTATCTGCAGCGTGTCTTCGCGGTGTCGCGCAGCAACGGAAGCCTCTCACTCAAGCCAAAGCCGCTGGAGAACACGCCTGATGTGGCGCGGCTGAAGTCGGATGCGGCGCTGCGGCAGGGGCTGATCGACTATGTCCAAGCCAATCTCCCGGCGATAGACCGGGGCGTCTATCAGGTTCCCGAGCGCTTCCTGGCGACGAAAGCGATCTCCTATTCGACCTTCGGCAGCGCCCGGCTGGCCAACCATCCCTTCACCGAGGCCTTGCCGGCTGCCGCGCTGACCGGGCTCGATTTCGGTGCGACCCGGCTGGTGCGCAACGAAAAGGCGCTGCTGGAGCGGCTCGACAATGGCTCCTGCATGGGCTGCCATCAGGCCGGGGCTACCGCCGGCTTCCACATGTTCGGGCTCGACGACGGCTCGACCTCGCCGCTGAACCGGATCAAGGCCGGCATCTCGCCGCATCTCTATGCGGAAGGTTTTCGCCGCGCGGCCTATGTGGCAGCTGTCGCGGCCGGTGCGGAGCCGGAGCGTTACCGTCCACCGTCCTCCGCACCGCCCGCGAACTGGCAGGCGGGACAGCCCTTCACCTATCGGCGGGCGGCGCTGACCATGCCCTGCCTGACGGCGGAGAGCGCAAAAGCCTTCGGCGAGGGCTGGGGGTGCGCCGCGGGCTCGATTTGCAAGCCGCTGGTCGAGAGCAAGGCGGTCGGAATCGAGTTCGGCCAATGCGTCAGACTCGACGAGGCCCGCAATTTCTCCGGCCAGCCCTGCCTGACCGGCGCGATCACCACCGCCATCGGCAAGCCCTATCTCGACCGCTACCGCAAGACCGGGCAGTTCGGCGCCTTTGCCACGGGCTTCTCGCAGAGCGCCTTCAACTGCCGCCCGGCCAAGATCGGCGTACCCGCCGGGATGGCGTATCGCCAGTGCACGCCAGCCGATCGGACCTTCGCCGGCTTCGCCAACGGCAAGGTGCCGGACGAGATCTGCGGGCTCGCCGGCGGCAAGGCCTTCGACGATTGCGTCGCGACCAATCGTTTCGATGACTGCCTGTCGAAGGCGGTGACACGCGGCAATCGCGGTACCTGCAGCGCCACCAGCTTCTGCCGCGAAGACTATATGTGTCAGGCGATCCCCGACGACGTACCCGGCGCGACCACGACGGTGAAGGATTACGGCTTCTGCTCGCCGACCTATTTCCTGTTCCAGATGCGCATCGACGGCCATCCTGATCCGCAGGCGCGGCTGTAGTTTTTCTTCTATCGCATTTTCTTCACGCGAACCGGTGTCCACTTCGCTCGAAAATGCTCTGGCGCTCAGGCCGCCAGCACGAAATCGAAACGACCGAGCTGGCCGCCTTCGGCCGGGCGCAGGCTCATCAGCAGCTTTTGATCGAACAGGCCGTCGCGGCGATTGCCGGGCTCGTCGGGAAAATAGAGCTGGGTGGTGAGCACCGGGCTCTGCGAGCCGGCACGCACCTTCACATGGAGATGGCGGGTGCGGCCGGTGTAGAGCCCCGGCGCGCGGGTGATGAACTGATAACGCCCCTGCCGGTCGGCGAAGAGATGGCCGCGGAAACGGAAGCCGCGATTGTCGTACTGGCCGCTGGAATCGGCGTGCCAGAAATCGAGCAGGGCGCCTGCAACCGGCCGGCATTGCCGCGTGAGCACGAAGCCGCTCAGCACCAGCAAAGTGCCGCTGCCATCGGCCCGCAGATCGGCGCGCTGCGGAGAGGAGGGGGTGAAGAAGGGACCTTCGGTCTGACGCGGGGTCACGCCGGCATGGCTTTCGCAGGCTGGTGTCAGCGGCAGTTCGGCGCCTTGGGCGAAAGCGATCTCCGGCCGAGACAGCGCAGCCAGACCGGCTGCGGACAGCAGGCTGATGACACTGCGGCGATCAGGTGACCGGTGGCTCACGAAGCGATCCTCCAGTGCGACTGTGTCCCATCGGCACCTCTCCGGCAAAATCAGTATGGTTCACGAAGCCGTGACAGCGGATTTTGTCGCTCCGTTCTCAATTTCAACCATGCTGCATCCGGGGGGTTGATGGCTGCGTAGCATGAGCTGCCACGTGGCGACGACCGGAGCTTCACATGATCAGGACTGGACTTCTCGCATCGCTCGCCATTGCGGGCTTGTCAGGTGCGGCATTCGCCGCCGATCTGCCTTCGCGTAAGGGGCCGATCATGGCGCCGATCGCGCCTGTCTTCACCTGGACCGGCTTCTATATCGGTGTCCATGCCGGCGCGGTCTTCACCGACAACGACATCCGGACGGAAGGCACCGCGGCGAACACCATCGCCAACGTCGCCTTCTCGCGTCGTCCGCCGGGCCTGTCGGTGAGCGACACCGGCTTCATCGGTGGCGCTCAGATCGGCTACAACTACCAGATCGGGCAGATCGTGCTCGGCGTCGAGGCCGACTTCTCCTATACCGACCTGAAGAAGCGCGAGAGCTTCATCGGCACGACCAATGCGCTTTCCAGTTTCCGGCAGGAGATGGAGTATTTCGGCACGGTGCGCCTGCGCGCCGGCTATGCTTTCGATCGCCTGCTCGTCTTCGCCACCGGCGGTCTCGCCTATGGTGACGTCAAGAACAGCGCGACCTTCTTCAGTGCCGCGGTCCCCGGCCAGGTCGACTACATCGGCAGCCGCGACGATGTCGAGATCGGCTGGACGGTCGGCGGCGGTCTCGAATACGCCTTCACCAACGCGCTCTCGGTCAAGGCCGAGTACCTCTATTACGATCTCGGCAAACGCAAGGTCCCGGTCAACCTGCAGCCGGTCGGGCCGGCCGGCGGCTCCTATGTCTCGCGTTTCGAGAATACCGGCCATATCGTGCGCGCTGGCCTGAACTACCGCTTCAGCACGTTCTGATCGATAGCTCGCTTCTGAGACGGGCTCTTGCTTGATGCGAGGGCCCGTTTCCACGCCGGGTCGCGGACAGCGGCTGGCGCGGACCATGATTTTTCGGCAATAGTCGCGCCCGAGGGAATCGACCGGCGAAGGCGTCCCGTTAGAGCTAACGCTGAGGGACGGCATGTCGACCGATATCGAGATCGCCCGCGCAGCGGCGCTTCAGCCCATCGGCGCGATCGCCGAGGCGGCCGGCATTCCCGACGCGGCGCTGCATCCCTACGGCAAATACATCGCCAAGGTCGAAACCGACGCGATCCCGGATTTTGCCGAGAAGCCGGATGGCAAGCTCATCCTCGTCACCGCGATCAGCCCGACCCCGGCCGGCGAGGGCAAGACCACGACGACGGTCGGCCTCGGCGACGGACTGAAGCGCCTCGGCAAGCGCACGATGATCGCGCTGCGCGAGCCCTCGCTCGGTCCCTGCTTCGGCCAGAAGGGCGGGGCGGCCGGTGGCGGCTATGCCCAGGTCGTGCCGATGGAGCAGATCAACCTGCATTTCACCGGCGATTTCCACGCCATCACCAGCGCCCACAACCTGCTGGCGGCGATGCTCGACAACCATATCTACTGGGGCAACGGGCTCGATCTCGACGAGCGCCATATTGCCTGGCGCCGGGTGGTCGACATGAACGACCGGGCGCTGCGCTCGATCGTCTCCTCGCTCGGCGGGGCGATGAACGGCTTCCCGCGCGAAGACGGCTTCGACATCACCGTCGCCTCCGAGGTGATGGCGATCTTCTGCCTCGCCAATGACCTCGCCGATCTTGAGGAACGGCTCGGCCGCATCGTCATCGGCCGCACCCGCAGCAAGCGCCCGGTCACGGCGGCCGAGCTCAACGCCCAGGGCGCGATGACCGTGCTGCTGCGCGATGCGCTGATGCCGAATCTGGTGCAGACGCTGGAGGGCACGCCCGCCTTCGTCCATGGCGGGCCCTTCGCCAACATCGCCCATGGCTGCAATTCGGTGATCGCGACGCGCGCTGCGCTGAAGCTCGCCGACTATGTCGTGACCGAGGCCGGCTTCGGCGCCGATCTCGGGGCCGAGAAGTTCTTCGACATCAAGTGCCGCAAGGCCGGGCTGAAGCCGGATGTCGCGGTGGTGGTCGCGACGGTGCGGGCCCTCAAGATGCATGGCGGCGTCGCCCGCGACCTGCTCGGCACCGAGAACCTCAAGGCGCTGGAGGCGGGCCTCTCCAACCTTGCCCGGCACGTGGAGAATGTCCGCAAGTTCGGCGTGCCGGCGATCGTCGCGATCAACCATTTTACCAGCGACACACCGGCCGAGCACGCGCTGATCCAGAATTTCTGCCGCAACCATCTCGGTGTCGAGGCGGTGATCTGCCGGCATTGGGCGCAGGGCGGGGCCGGCACCGCCGAACTCGCCACCAGGGTCGCGGCGCTGACGCAAAGCGGCGAGGCCGATTTCGCGCCGCTCTATCCGGACGCGATGCCGCTGCGCCAGAAACTCGAGACGATCGCGCGCGAGGTCTATGGCGCCGCTGGCATCTCGGCGGATGCCAAGGTGACCGCCCGTTTCGCGGAGCTCGAAGCGGCCGGCTATGGCAGCCTGCCGGTCTGCGTGGCGAAGACGCAATATTCGTTCTCGGCGGATCCGACCCTGCGCGGCGCGCCCTCCGGCCACACCGTACCGGTCCGCGAGCTCAGGCTCTCGGCCGGCGCCGGCTTCGTCGTCGCGATCTGCGGGGACATCATGACCATGCCCGGCCTGCCGCGCCAGCCGGCGGCCGAGCGCATCTACATCGACGCGCACGGCCAGATCGAGGGGCTGTTCTAGCCGTTACTCCGGGCCAGCTCAGCCGTCCTTGCGAGCGCAGCGAAGCAATCCCGGGGCGGCAGAGCTCTACGCCCCCCTAGCTTGCTTCGTCGCTGCGCTTCTCGCAATGACGGTTCCTGCGATCCAGAGCTCGCGGGTCGACGGCCGCATTCGTCAACGAAGTGTAAACCATCTCGCGGCCACCATGGGCACCGTGCGATTCCGAACGTGTCGGAAGGCGCGGGAGATGCCGACGAGATGGGTATGCTGACCGCCTGGACCAATTCGGGCCTGAAGGCGCGTGTGCTCATGCTCGTCCTGGCGACTTTGGTCGCGATCGCGGTGCCGGCCTCCGGCATCTTCCTCTGGATGGTCAATGGCACGGTGGTGAAGCTCGGCACGCTCTTCGCCGAGAAACAGATCCTGTTCGACCGCTATCGCGGGCTCGAAGCGCTGATGCGCGAGGTCTCCCTGGCCGAGACGGTGGCGCGTGCGCCGGTGATCGTCGAATGGGCGCAGGACGAGACCGATCCCGAGAAGGCGAAGCGCGGCCTCGCCGAGCTCGAGCACTACCGGCTGTCCTTCACCGACCGCAGCTATTTCGCCGTCGTCGACAAGAGCGGAAACTACTACTTCAACGACAAGGACAACAGCTACGAGCACAACCGGCTGCGTTACACCGTCTCGCCGAATGCTGCGCAGGACAGCTGGTATTTCAAGACGCGGGCGCTCGGCACGGGCTGCCATCTTAACGTCAACCGCGACGAGGTGCTCTCCGTCACCAAGGTCTGGATCAACTGCATCATCCAGAAGGACGGCAAGGTGCTGGGCCTGATCGGCACCGGCGTCGACCTGACCCAGTTCATCAAGGAGGTCGTCGAATTCCCGCAGACCGGGGTGCAGAGCATGTTCGTCGACCTGCAGGGCGCGGTGCAGGCGCACCGCGATCCGCGCGTCGTCGACTTCCACAGCCTGACCAAGGACGCCGCGGCCAAGAAGACGATCTTCCGCTTGCTCGACGAGGAGGGCGACCGCAAGGCCCTCGCCGACATGATGCAGCGCGTCGCCAAGGGCGAGGCGCTGGTCCTCTCTCGCTTCATGCAGATGGATGGGCATGAGGTCTTGGTCGGCGTCGGCTTCCTCGACCGGCTCGGCTGGTTCAACGTCACGGTGATGGATGTCGACGCCATCATCGATCGCAAGCTGTTCGCACCGATCGCCGGGCTGATGGTGGCGATCCTCATCGTGGCCGCAGGGCTGATGACCTTCCTGTTCAAGCGCAAGGTGCTCGACCGGCTGGCATGGGTCGAGCAGGGCGTCGTCCGGGTTCGCGCCGGCGATTTCTCGGCCGTCGCGAAGGAGGAGGGCAATGACGAGATTGCCCGGCTCTCGCGCGCCTTCAACGAGATGGCCCAGGCCGTCGGCGACAATACCGGGCGCCTCGAGGCGATGGTCGCCGAGCGGACGCAGAAGCTCGAACAGCTGGCGCAGCACGATCCGCTGACGTCGGTGCTGAATCGCCGCGGCTTCGAAGAGGTTTTCGCGCGCGAGCAGAACCGGACCCGGCGCGATGGCAAGGCCTGCGGGCTCGTCATCGTCGACCTCGACCGCTTCAAGCTGGTCAACGACGACTACGGCCACCATGCTGGGGACGAGGTGCTGATCGCCTGCGTCCGGCGGATGCTCTCGACCTTGCGCAGCTATGACGCCTGCGCCCGCTGGGGCGGCGACGAGTTCATCCTGCTGATCAGCGACTGCTCGGCGGAGTCGCTCGCGGTGATCGCAGCTAAGATCGCGGTGCTGCTGCGCGAGGCGCCGGTCGCGCTCAGCGATGGCCGGGCGGTGCCGATGACGGCGAGCCTCGGCGCCGCCATGGCGCGGCCTGAGGACAGCCTGACCGATGCCGCCGCGCGCGCCGATGCGGCGCTCTACCAAGTCAAGCGCAATGGCCGCGACGGCGTCGCGATCGACGAGCCGCAATCGGGGGCGGCGCTAAGACGGGTGGTCTAAGGTTGGACGTCATTCTCGGGCGGAGCGAAGCGCAGACCCGAGAATCTCGTGACGGGAGGGCGCTGTAAGGAGCCTCTTCCGGCCTGAGATGCTCGGGTCAAGCCCGAGCATGACGGCGTGCTTCACTCGAACGCCAGTTGCACCTTCATCGCCTTGGACTTGTCGGCGGCCAGTTCAAAAGCCTCGACGGCACGCTCGATCGGGATCGAGGCGGTCAGCAGCGGCGAGAGGTCGATGCGCCCCGACGCGATCAGCTCGACCGCCCAGTCGAATTCCTCGTGGAAGCGGAAGGAGCCGCGCAGGTCGAATTCCTTGGCGACGACGACGTTCATCGGAATCGTGAAATTGCCGCCGACGCCGATCTGGACGATGACCGCGCCGGGCCGCAGCGCATCGAAGGCGCCGGTCAGCGCATGCTGGTTGCCCGAGCATTCGAACATCACGTCGAAGGCGCCCTTCTCGACGCCGTAATCGGCCTTCAATCGCTCCGGCTCTGCCATGACGTTGATCGCGGTCGTCGCACCCATCTTGAGCGCCGTCGGCAGCGGGCCGTCGACGACGTCGGTAACGACGATTTCGGACGCGCCGGCGGCGCGGGCGGCGACGACGGTCAGAACGCCGATCGGGCCCGAGCCGGTGACGAGGACGCGCTTGCCCAGCAGCGCGCCGGCGCGCTTGACCGCATGCAGGCAGACGGCAAGCGGCTCGGCGAAGGCGGCCTGCGCCGCGCCGACATGGGCCGGCAACTTCACCGCCTGGCGCTCCTCGATCACCAGGATCTCGCGGAAGCCGCCCTGGACATGGGGGAAGCGCATGGCGCTGCCGTAGAACTGCATGTCGAGGCAATGCTGCTGCTGGCCGGCCTGGCAATAGCTGCAGCGTCCACAGGCCCGGCTCGGATTGACCGCGACGAGATCGCCCGGCTTGACTCGGCTGACCTCGCCGCCGACCGCCTCGACGATGCCGGCGATCTCATGGCCGAGGATCAGCGGCTCGCGGACCCGGATCGTGCCGAAGCCGCCATGGAGATAGTAGTGGAGGTCGGAGCCGCAGATGCCGCCGGCCTTGATCGCGACCTTGACATCGAGCGGGCCGAGCTCCGGAACGGCGGCGTCCTCGACCCGCAGGTCCTTCTCGGCATGGATCACGACGGCGCGCATGGCGAAGTCTCCTGTGAGCGGCGGCCATGCGGCTGCGGCATTGTCTAATCGTTTTAAACCGCTTACCCAAGCCTGGACGCGCTGCCAAGCCGCAAGATCAGCCGCCTTACGGGAGGATAGGATGTCGCTCAATCTGTTCAAGCTCGATGGGCGCATCGCGCTGGTCACCGGCTCCGGTCAGGGCATCGGTCTGGCGATCGCGGAAGGCCTCGCCGCTGCCGGCGCCCATGTCGTGCTGAACGGGCGGGATGCGGCCAAGTTGAACAAAGCCCGCGGCGTCATTGCGGCCGCCGGCCACAAGGCCTCGGTCGCCGCCTTCGACGTCACTGACCAGAAGGCGGTCGAGGCCGGCGTCGCCAAGATCGAGGCCGAGACCGGGCCGATCGACATCCTGGTCAACAATGCCGGCACGCAGAAACGCGGCGCCTTCGTCGACTTCCCGGCCGAGGACTGGCACTTCCTGATGGCGACGAACCTGCACTCGGTGTTCTACGTCACCCAGGCGGTGGCCAAGCGCATGGTTCCGCGCGGTCGCGGCAAGATCGTCAATATCGGCTCGGTGATGAGCAAGCTCGGCCGGCCGAGCATCGTGCCCTACACGGCCTCGAAGGGCGCGGTCAGCCTGATGACGCAGGGGCTCGCCGCCGAGCTCGGCAAGCACAACATCCAGGTGAACGCGATCGGCCCCGGCTATTTCGTGACCGAATTGAATCAGGCCCTGCTCGCCGACGAGACCTTCTCGAACTGGGTCAAGAGCCGTGCTCCGGTCGGCCGCTGGGGCGAGACCAAGGAGCTGGCGGGCGCGGCGATCTTCCTGTCCTCGGAAGCCTCCGACTATGTCAGCGGCCATCTGCTAATGGTCGATGGCGGCCTCACCGCGGTGGTGTGAGATTTGCCGTCGTCATGCTCGGGCTTGACCCGGGCATCTCAGGCCGGATGAAGCGCCGATCAGCGCCTTCTCGTCCTGAGATTCTCGGGTCTGCGCTTCGCTTCGCCCGAGCAACTGTGTTGATTGCTGTCAAGCAGGCATGAGTTTTCGCATGTCTGCGTTGAGGGCGACGAGGAGTTTTATGGCGAGGGCGACGAGGGCGAGCTTGGCAGGTTTGCCGCGTGCGCGCAGGGCTTCGTAGACGGGCCGCCAGAGTTGGGTTCTGGCGGCGCTGAGGGCGGCCATGTAGAGGGCGTCGCGAACGCGCTTGCGGCCGCCGCGAACGCTGCGTTTTCCGCGCGAGAGGCCCGAGTCATGCGCGATCGGGGCCAGGCCGGCGAGCGAGGCGATGGCCCTGCGGTCGACCTGTCCCAGCTCGGG
>JAOYTL010000012.1 GCA_025846845.1 Alloboseaceae bacterium BT-24-1 | reverse complement strand
CCGCCACCGCTGCCGCCGCCACCTTGGCCACCGCCGCCGCTGCCACCGCCGCCCTGGCCACCGCCACCGCTGCCGCCGCCACCCTGGCCACCGCCACCGCTGCCACCGCCACCTTGGCCACCGCCGCCGCTGCCACCGCCACCGCTGCCGCCGCCACCACCCTGGCCACCGCCGCCGCTGCCACCGCCGCCCTGGCCGCCACCGCCCTGACCGCCGCCGCTATTGCCGCTGCCGCTGCCGCCGCTATTCGAGTTGCCTGCCGAACTGCCGCTCGAGGCGTTCCCTGCACCGCTGTTGGAACCTTCACCGCCGTTGCGGTCGCTTCCACCGGAGCTCGGAGCGCCACCCGAAGACAAGGCTCCCGTCGTCAGGGGCGGGCACATCCAGTATTGAGCGCCGCCCTGCTGAACCAGGGTGCACGCGGCATTGGGCGCGCGCGAGCGCCTGCCATTGGCGGAAACGGCGTTGTAGTATTCGACATTGCCGGCCGCGGCGCTCTGAGGCGCGGGGGCGGGTGTGCCGATCGACGCGGTCGTCAGTGGCGGGCATGCCCACAGCATCTCGTTGCCGTATTGCCCGATGATGCAATCCCGGCTCGGCGCCCGTGTCCTGCGGCCGGTCGGGGATACGGCGTTGTAGTATCGCACTCCACCGGCATCTGCGAGGCTCGGTCCGGATCCGGACGCCGGGGCCGCACTTTGGCGGAACGGGTTGTTGCGTGCCGCTGGATCGCATTCCCACAGCCAGTTGTTTCTGATCAGCTTGCGCTCGCAGGCCCCGTGGGGGCGCGGTGTCGCGGCGCCGTTGATTGCGACGCCCTCGTGATACTCAGGCCACGGGCCGGCCCCTTGCGCGTAAGCAAAAGTCGACGTGGTGGCGAGAAGTCCCGCAATAAAGATCTTGCTCTGCAGGTATCGCATGACGTACCTCCCGCCCGGGAGGCCAGTAGCCGCCCAGCGCAAAAAAGATTTATTTCGGGATGGCCTGTTTTAGATGCCCAAACAGGGCCAATCCGGCATGCTGAGCAATAGCATGAGGTATTGACTTGATTTTATTCTATTCGAGTGAAAGCTTTAGGTCGCTCGAACTAACCCAATAGGATTACTGCTCGGCAAGGCATCGGGGCGAGGAGGTGAGAGATGATGACGTCTTGGAAGCAGGCGGTGGCGGCGCTGGCCGCATTGTTGTTCGTCGATCCGGCGCTCGCCCAGATCGGCACGCCGGGCAATGCGCCGCTGACGCCGGGCGGGCCGCGCCAGGGCCTGGGGCCGCCCTCGATCTTCGATCACACGCCCGACATCAGGCTGCATGCGCCGGGGGCGGGAGGCATCCCAGGCGCCGGCCCGCCGGTCGATTATGGCGGGACGCCGCGGGGCGCGCCGCGCTCGCAGAACCCGATCTACATGCCGCGCTACGGGGCAGCTGATGCTCCCTCGCCGCGGGGCGTGCTCGCGGCGTATTGCAGGACACCACGCCGAACCTGCGCTGCGCCGAGCCGGGCTCTTGCCGGCGCGCGCTGCTTCTGCCGCCTGCCGAACGGGCTCCGGTTGCGCGGGCGCGTGGCTCGCTAGCGCCCCGCACTCGATACTGGCGTCACTGCGCTGTTGAACCTCGCCGGCGCTGGAGCATAATCGCGCCCTCGATGGCTTGGACGGCTCGTGCGCGCGAGATGGGTTCCAGAGCGCAGCCGACGTCCGGAACCGCAAAGGGGTGACCGATGTCCGGCCTGAAAGACGGCAAGCTGCGCCTGGACGCTGCAAAGCTGATCGCGAGCTACCCGCCCCATTCGGCGCTGCCGGCCGTGATGAAGAAGCATTTCGACAGCCTGAACGCGCCGATCATCAAGGAAAACAAGGAAATCGACGAGTGGAACAAGACCCATCCCGGTGACCAGAAGAAGAAAAAGGGCCTCAACACGCCGTGCTGCTTCCAGGTCAGCTGGGCGCTCAACGCCGTCGGGGGCGAGCACCGAGTTCCCTCGGCGAGCCATCGGCGCGGCAATACCCTGCTCGATGGCGGCTACCATCTGGGTGCCGTCGACGAACTGGAAAGCCATCTGACTGACGCCTACGGCACCCCCGAGATCGTCAAGACGCCCAAGCGCAGCACGCGCAAGGCGATGGAGCAGTATCTCGCCGGGCGGCAAGGCGTCATCGCCTATCGCGAGGGCTATGCCGGGGCGCACACCGAAATCTGGGACAAGACCCGCGTCCTGCAGAACGGCGCGCCGATCGCCAACAACCAGAGCGGCACGGCAATGATGAACCTCGACTGGATCTGGGGGCGGCCGATCGTGCTGTTCTGGGAGATACTGGCGCCGAAGCCGTCCTTTGTCGCGCCGGCCTGGCTCGTCGGCTGGTGGCAGATCACCGACTTCCCGAACAGCTACTACTATTATTTCTATCCCGACGGCACGGTCGTCTACTCCAAGACTGCCCCGGGCATGGCCTATTGCCCGGTGCCGAGCGTGGACAATTCGGGCAATTATTCGCTGAAGAGCGCGACCGCCATCCGCATTAAATGGAATGACGAGGACTACAATGCCGAGCTCTTCGGCTTCATCGCGGGCAAGGACGTCTCGGCCATGGCCGGAACCTATGAAGGCATCGCCGCGCTGCCCTTCGCCGCGACGAAGATGAGCTTCAGGCGCTGGTGACGGCGGTCGACCGGCCGGAGCAGCGCTCCGGCCATTGAACGAGGTTGGCGCCGGCTGGCCCTCAGCGCCGGCTCACCGCCCTGACCACGGCGCTCTTGCCGCCGCCACCGCAATAGAAGCGGTCGCCGCCGGCTTCCATGCCGGCGATGAAGGTCCCTTCCGGCATACGCATGCTGTCCAGCACCTTGCCGGTCTCGGGATCGACACGCCGGATCTCGCTCTCCTCGTTCTCCCAGGTCGCGTGCCAGAGCTCGCCATCGGCCCAGGTGACGCCGGTGACGAAGCGGTTTGACTGCAGCGTGCGCAGCACCTCGCCGGTCTCCGGGTCGACTTGATGGATCTGGCGCTCGCGGTAATGGCCGACCCAGAGCGTGCCTTCCGCCCAGGTGAGGCCGGAATCGCCGCCGCCGGCCGGCGCCGGAATCGTCGAGACCACGCGCCCGCTCTCCGGATCGATCTTCTGGATGCGGTCTTCGGCGATCTGGTAGAGGTGCTTGCCGTCGAAGGCGGTGCCGGCATGGGCGGGCACGTCGAGGCTGCGGACGGTCTCGCCGCTGTCCGGATCGAAGGCGTTGAGCTTGTCGCCGGAGGCGAACCAGACATTGCTGCCGTCATAGCTGACGCCATGCACGGCTTCGACCCCAGGGAAGGGGCCATATTCGCGAAGGATGGTGGCTGTCCTGGTCATGGGATGATCTCCTCTGTTCGGTTGGACCGAGACAGGGTTTAGCCATCCGGCAGCGGGGCCGGGAGTAACAAGGCTGTCGGGAAACCGGGCACTGGCGGGGTCAGCCAACGCCGCGCCCGCGCCTTGCCGAAGGATTGGACCTTGCCGGTCTCGGCCAGCGCCTCGAGCGCGCGCTGCATGTTGCGCTGGCTCACGCCCAGCGCCAATGCCAGCGCCGAGCTCGACCAGGCCTCGCCATCGGCGAGAAGGGCGAGCACGTCGGCATGTGCCTCTTCCAGCAGCTGCGCCAGCACCGCGACTTCGCGCGCCCGATGCGGCTTCAGGGCAAAGCCGCGCTTGGTCGCATGGATTTCGGCGAGCCCGTGCAATTCGGCACGCAGCCGCCCGATCTCGACCCGCAGGCGGGCACGATGCGACTCGTCGGCCTCCTTGGCCCGGAAGGCGCGCGCCAGTAGCACCTCGCGCGAGACATCGGCCGGCCAGGCCTCCGCCAGGGTGCGGGCGAGCGAAAACAGCACCGGCCGCGTCGCCAGCGGAACGGCCGTGCCGGCCTCGCGCACGACATTGCGGCAGGCATCGACGACGAAGCTGCCCGAGGCGAGCAGCGCCGCGACCTCGCCCAGCATCAGCGGGCGCTCCGTGCCGCGCAGGATCAACCGCGCCGCCGGGGCCTCCAGCACGCGCGCGGCCGCCTCGACCTCGGCCGCCAATGCCGGGATGCGGGCGCGAACGGCCGCCTCCGCCGCCCGCGAAAATGCCATGCGGGCCGGCTCGGCCTGCAGCCGACGCAGCGCGATGCCGCCGATGGCGATCGCGCGCGCCGCCTCCAGTGCTGGCGGCAGCGGGTTCTCGTCGAAGCCGGCGAGCACGCGCTCGGCCTCGCCGAGGCGGCCGATCAGCAGCAGCCGGCGCACCTCGATCGTGCGGGCATGGGCGGCGTTGAGGCGGTCGCCATGGGCTTCGAGCGTTGCGCGTGCCGTATCGAGCGCCTTCACCGGCCATGACAGATCGCGCGAGACCAGGGCGATCTCGGCCTCGGCGACGATGCAGCGGGCCCTGGCCACGGGCTCCCTTGGGCCGAAAGCCTGGCCGGCGCGCTTCAGCAGCGTCTTGGCGCGGGCGAGATCGCCGAGCTGCGCCATGGCGATACCGCGCAGCGCCAGGGCCGGCGCATCCTCCCGCAGCGCGATGCGGTTGAGCGCGGCGAATGGATCGCCCGCCGCCAGCGCCCGTCCGGCGGCAATGATCAGCGAGTCCACGGCGCGCTTTCGAATCCCGCCAAACTTGTCACTCCCGCTCCCTGACGCCCTGCCTCTAGTTCATCTCCTCACGACGGCCGGACGGCACGTCGCTGGCACCTGACAAGAGGAGATCATCATGCCGGACATCCTGCACAGAGTCGGAATCAAGTCTTCCCCCGAGGCGGTCTACAAGGCGCTCACCACCATCGACGGTCTGTCGCACTGGTGGACGGACGAAACGCGCGGCGACAGCAAGGTCGACGGCGTCGTTCACTTCCAGTTCGGCGAGCGTGGCTTCTTCGACATGAAGGTGGTCGAGCTTGCTCCGGGCAAGCGCGTGCTCTGGCAGGTCGTCGACGGGCCGGCCGAATGGATCGGCACGAAGGTCGCCTTCGATATCCGGCAGGAGGGCGAATACACGATCATCCTCTTCAAGCACGAGGGCTGGAAGGAGCCGATCGAGTTCATGCACCATTGCAGCACGAAATGGGGCGTGTTCCTGCTCAGCATGAAGTCGCTGGTCGAGACCGGCCGCGGCGCTCCCTACCCGAACGACGTCAAGATCGACGACTGGAACTGACGCGTCCGGCTCGCCCCGGAGCGCTGTCAGCATCATCGCGGTGGCCCCATGCCATCGCGATTTTTTGTTGGTGCGGGACGTCTGACGGGTCCAGCGGTGGCGGAGGCTGTCGCCATGTCTGCCATGCATTTTTGCATCTGCTCAGAAACGCGCCACGCAGTGCCGCGCCGCCTCGCACTGGCCTATACAGGTCGCAGGCGATCCTCGGGTTGGGTCGCACGCAAAAAGTGTATGGCTAAAGAGGAGACGCACATGACGCTCAAAGCCCGATTCCTCATCGGAGCAGCCTTCGCCGCGGCGGTGTTCGCGGGCGCCCCGGCTCGCGCCGATATCACCATCGGCCTGCTCGCGCCGCTGACCGGCGCCGTCGCCGCCTATGGCGACCAGGTCAAGAACGGCGCCCAGGCCGCCGTCGACGCCATCAACAAGAAGGGCGGTATCGCCGGTGAGAAGGTCGTCCTCAAACTCGCCGACGATGCCGGCGATCCCAAGCAGGGCGTCTCGGCCGCCAACCTCCTGGTTGGCGACAAGGTCCGCTTCGTCGTCGGTCCGGTGACCTCCGGCGTCGCCATGGCCGCCTCCGACGTCTTCGCCGAGAGCGGCGTCCTGATGGTGACGCCGACTGCGACCTCGCCGGCCCTGACCAATCGCGGCCTCGGCAACGTCTTCCGCACCTGCGGCCGCGATGACCAGCAGGCCGAAGTCGCCGCCAACTACGTCCTGAAGAACCTCAAGGCCAAGAAGGTCGCCATCGTCCACGACAAGGGCACCTATGGCAAAGGCCTCGCCGATTCCTTCAAGAAGGGCATCAATGCCGGCGGCATCACCGAGGTCGCCTATCTCACCCTGAACCCGGGCGACAAGGACCTGGCGGCGGTGATCACCCGGCTGAAGTCGGGCGGCGCCGAGTTGATCTATTTCGGCGGCTACCACCCCGAAGGCGGCCTGCTCGCCCGCCAGCTGCACGATGCCGGCGTCAAGGCGACGATCATCGGCGGCGAGGGCCTCTCCAACACCGAGCTCTGGGCGATCGGCGGCGACACCGCGGCCGGCACGCTCTTCACCAACGCGACCGACGCGCTGAAGAACCCGGCCTCGGCCGAGGCCGTGGCCGTGCTCAAGGAAAAGGGCATCCCGCCCGAGGCCTTCACGCTCAACGCCTATGCCGCCGTCGAGGTGCTCAAGGCCGGCATCGAGAAGGCCGGCAAGGACGCCAAGGCCGATGCGGTCGCCAAGGCGCTGAAGGCCGGTCTCGAGGTCAAGACCGCGATCGGCACGCTGACCTATGGCAAGACCGGCGATCTGAGCTCGCCGAGCTTCTCGATGTACAAGTGGGAAGCCGGCAAGATCGTCGCGGCCGACTGACAAGGCTGCATCGGACGGAAGGGAAGGGGCCTGCGGCGTGCCGCGGGCCCTTTTTCGTATGAACGCGCCGTTCGGGAACCGTTCAGGCGCTGGGCCGTTCAGTCCGGCGATCGAACGGGAATTGCCCATGCCAACCGCCGAACCCGCCACGCAAGTCCTCGCCAAGCCATCCCTGATCGCGATTCGGCGGGAAGCGGACGGCTATGGCATCCGCTTCGGCCTGAACGAGGCCGAGGATGCGCGGATGCCGGGGCCGGTCTTTCCGACGCTGGGCGAAGCCATGGCCTGGATCGAGCGCATCGACCGCGCCCGCGGCCATTGAAGCGGCCTGATCGGGGCGATCTTCCCGATGCCTGTCGATCGCGTATTCTGATGACTTGTCAAAGCGGGTCGCGATCGGGCATAGAGCCTTCCAACGGAGACGTGGCCGAGAGGCTGAAGGCACTCGTTTGCTAAATGAGCATACCCCACAAGGGTATCGAGGGTTCGAATCCCTCCGTCTCCGCCACTCATTCTGAGCTAATTTGCTCATGAATATAGATTTTAAAGTCAGCTGGCGACTTCCGCCCCAACATTTGCCCCAACTGTAGCGATTGTTCGTCGGGGCCGCAGGCGCGGGACACAGTCGATCGCTCGGAATTTCTGCCTCTCGTTCCGGGGCAGCTGTCAGTCCGGCGCTGGATGTCTGTGTCGAAGAGCGATGTCTCCGGTTCTTTTGCAACGGCATGGACTTTCCACGAGATCGCCGGAACGAGCCAGGCGACCGTGACCATGGTCGATTGCCTTGCCGTGCGGGACAATGGCGAATGGCAGGCTCGCGACGGACCACTGGCGTGAGCATGTCGTCAACGAGTTTGAAGGCATCATCGATAGCTCGTCGCGTCGACGCGATGCGCCAACAGCGGATATTGGGATCACGCCCGAAGGCAGACACGCCCGTTCGCTCGAGAATGCGCTGTAATCCGGCATTTGAGACAGATCCGTGCTGACGGTTCTGTCCGAACTCAACATCGTGCCGGGGCTGAACTAGAAGCGGTCGGCGGCGAATGGCTTCAGATCGCAGAAGGTCGGCGCACCGGTCATGGCATCCGCCAGAAGCCGCCCGGTGACTGGACCCAGGGTGAAGCCGTGATGGGCGTGGCCGAATGCAAACCACAGGCTGCGATGCCGAGGTGCCTGGCCGATGATCGGCAGCATGTCGGGCAGGCAAGGGCGTGCACCACGCCAGGGTTCGGCATCGAGACGTTGGCCGAGCGGCATGATCTGCCGCGCGACCTGTTCCGCCTGGTCGAGCTGCCAGGAATCCGACGGCTCATCGCGACCGGCGAGCTCGATGCCGGTGGTCAGGCGAATGCCGCGCTGCATCCAGCTGAGCACGAAGCCCGCCTGCACGTCGCAAAGGGGGTGTTGCGGCACCGCTCCATCGGCTACCGCATAGTGCATATGATAGCCGCGCTTGAAGCTGAGCGGAAAGCGATAGCCGAGCCGCTTGCACAGATCGTTCGACCACGGTCCCAGGGCGACGACGGCCTCGGGTGCGTGCCATTCCTCGGCATCGACCGATAGTCGCCATCCCGCGTCGTCGTGTTGTAATGAGTCCGCATCCGCGCGCAGCAGCCGGCCTCCGCGGGCAGTGAAAAGGGCGGCATAGGCGCGCGTCACCGCGCCTGGATCGCTGACAGTGACCGGGTCGCGCCAATGCACGGCGCCGGCGATCGCACCCGGCAGCACGCCCGGCTCACGTTCCCGAAGCGTCGCCTCGTCGAGAAGGTCGTAGGCGAGGCCGTGGGCCGCGAGTTCCTGCGCGGCCTCCACCGCTCGCTGAAGACCGCGGCGGCTGCGGTAAAGCTCGATCCAGCCCTCGCCGCGCATCAGCGCTTCGGTCCCGGCCGCCTTCGCCCAGTGCCGATGCTCGTCGATGCAGCGCTCGATCAGCGGCAGGATGGCGCGCCCCGATCTGTCGAGCCGATCGGGAGCCGAGTTCCACCAGTACTGCGCCAGCCAGGGCGCCATCCGCAGCAATGCGCCAAGTCGATAGCGCACGGCGATCGAGCGGTTCGAGGCGAAAGCGGCAAGCGTCGGGAGATCGCGCGGGAAAGCGTAGGGAACGACCGAGGAGCGCTCGATCAGCCCGGCATTGCCATGGCTGGTCTCGGCCCCGGGCTCGCCGCGATCGACCAAGAGGACGCTGCGACCACGCTCCTGCAGATGCAGCGCGACGCTGACGCCGACGATGCCGGCCCCGAGCACGATCACATCGACCTGTCGTCCTGCGCTCGTCATCGCCTGGCCAAGCCCGTCTCCAAAAGGCTCGCAGCGAGCACGCCGCCAGCGAGCCCCATCGCACAGTAATTTGCAAGAAAATAAAAATCCTTTGACACCGTGAAAGAAAAATTTCTTGATGATGCCGCTACAGGGAGCCTCCATGTCCCAGACCCTTCGCCAGAGATTGCAGGCCTGCCTCGCTTCCGGCTCCAAGGCCGACAAGACGCTGGCGAGCTACATGCTGGCGCAGCTGCCGAGCCTGCCCTTCGAGACGGCGGCGAGCCTGGCCGAGAAGGTCTCGGTCAGCGAGCCGACGGTCGGGCGCTTCTGCCGCACGCTCGGCTACAAGAGCCTGAAAGACCTGAAGGGCAGCCTCGCCGAGGAGATCGGCGACAGGCCCTGGCTGATCAGCGACCGGCTGCGCGATTTCCAGCAGCGCAGCCTCGCCGGCGACGACCAGCTGGCGCGCAGCCTCCAGCTCGAGATCGCCGGCCTCGTCCGGCTCTACGAACTCGCCCAGAGCGAGGAGTGGAAGCGCGTGGCGCGCCGGCTGGCGAGCGCGTCCTCGGTCTATGTCACCGGCTTCCAGACCGAGCGCGGCCTCGCGCAATACCTCGCCAACCAGCTCCAGTACCTTCGCGACGGGGTGCATCTGGTCGATCTCGCCGCCGGCAACTTTTCCGAGCTCCTGCTCTCGGGCGAAGCCGGGCGCTGCCTCGTGATCTTCGAGGCGCGCCGCTATTCGCGCATGGCCAAGCTCCTGGCCCGGCAGGCGAAGGACGCCGGTATCCCGACCACTCTCGTCACCGACGCGTTCTGCGACTGGGGGCGGGGGTTGGTCGACGAGGTTCTGGTCGTCTCGACCGAATTCAACCTGTTCTGGGACTCGACCGCCCAGATGGCGAGCCTCAGCAACCTCCTGATCAATGCGGTCTTCGTCGAGCTCGGCCCGCAGGTCGAAGCGCGCCTGAACCGGATGGCGGAGCTCTATGGCCGCTTCACCGGCCATGTCGGAGGCGGCCCCGGGCCACTGGGCTGAGCCAATCCAAGCCTTGGCAACATCTCAAAACAAAAGGGGAAGCGAGATGAAGACAATGTTGAAGGGGAGCATGTTGGCGCTGGGCCTTACGGCCCTGGCCGCGACGACGGCGCTCGCGCAGGAGGCGACGTTCGTGATGACCGCGCGCCTCGTCGGCGCGCCGACCTATAATCCGATCAAGGCGACCAAGCTCAACACGGCGACCACGCTGATCTTCGACCGGCTCGTGGTACAGGACGCCGACCAGAGTTTCCACGGCCAGCTTGCGAGCTCGTGGGAAGCGAGCCCCGACGGCATGCAATGGACCTTCAAGCTGAAGCCCGGCGTGAAGTTCCACAATGGCGAGCCGTTCAACGCGAAGACCGTCGCCTGGTGGGTGCCGCAGTTCAAGGGCAGCGAGAACGCCTTCACCGTCGAGGCGATCGAGCGGGTCGAGGCCGTCGACGATTTGACGGTGCGCTTCCACATGAAGCATCCCGACCCGAACCTGCTGTTCAATCTCGCCAGCTCCTTCATGTGCATCCCCGAGCCCAAGGCCTATGAGGCGCTCGGCGACAAGTTCGGCGTGACCGAGGCGATCGGCACCGGTCCCTACAGGATGCAGCAGTTCAGCGTCGGCCAGCAGACCGTGCTGGTGCGCAATGACGACTATGCCTGGGCCGCAGGCCTTTCGACGAACCAGGGCCCGGCCAAGTTCAAGAAGCTGACCTTCCGCGAGATCGGCGAGGAATCAACGGCCTATCTCGAACTGAAGACCGGCGGCGCCGACCTGCTGGTCAATGTCCCGACCGACTTCCTGCCGCGCATCCAGGCCGACAAGGCGGTGAAACTCGTGACCTTCCCTGGCAACGAGCTGGTCTACATGCCGATCAACACCAGCGTCGAACCCTTCACCGACATCAAGGTCCGTGAGGCCACCGCCTTCGCCGTCAACCAGAAGGAAATCCTCGCCAGCCTCTATGGCGGCAACGGCGCTGTAGCGGACACTTTCCTGATCTCCTCGCTGAAGGAGGCGCAGGTCGAGCCGAAATTCAGGATCGCCTACGATCCCGAGCGCGCGAAGAAGCTCTTCGAGGAAGCCGGCTGGAAGCCGGGGCCGGACGGCATCCGCGTCAAGGACGGCAAGCGCCTTACGGTCAAGCTCTGGACCCAGAACGGCACCGAGTTCAAGCGCCTCGTCGAGATCGTCCAGGCCCAGCTCAAGGCGGTCGGCATGCAGGCCGAGATCAGCATCATCGATGCCGGCTCGATCAATGCGCAATACCGCAAGAAGACCGACCACCAGCTCGCGATCCGCGCCTATCAGTGGACCAATGCCGACATCGTCGACTGGTTCTTCGCCGCCAAGCGGGCCGGCTATCCGAACGTCTCGATGTTCAACGATCCCGAGGCCGAGCGCCTGAACGACATCGCCATGAACAAGTCGAAGACCTGGGACGAACGGGTCGCGAACTTCACCCGGTATCATGAGTACGTGCTGTCGCAGTACCCGTTCGCGCCGATCTACCAGCCGGTGCAAAGCCTCGCCTACGGCAAGCGCATCGCGATGCCCGACAAGATCCGCGGCATGGGGCTCTATAGCTCGACGATGCTGGACATCGCGCCGGCGAACTGAGCGCTTCACGTACGCACCCGGGAGGGGCCCTTGCTGCGCTTCGCGATCCGGCGGCTCGCCATGCTCGTGCCGGTTTTCCTCGCCGTCTCGCTGGTGATCTTCATGATCGTCCACCTCGTGCCGGGCGATCCGCTGGAGCATCTGATCCAGGTCGGCTCATCGCCCGAGCAGCAGGCGCAGATGATCGCCCGCTACGGCCTCGACCAGCCGTTGCTGGTTCAATACGGGCGCTGGCTCGCCAAGGTCGCCGGCGGCGATCTCGGCGACGCCATCGTGATGCGCCAGCCGGTGGCGCGGTTGATCGCGGAGAACCTGCCGCACAGCCTCGCACTCGGCGGCGCGGCGCTGGTCTTCTCCACCACGGTCGGGATCGTCACCGGCGTGCTCGCAGCCTCCTTTCGCGACAGCCTGTTCGACCGGGTGGTGATGGGTTTCATCCTGCTCGGCTCGACGCTGCCGAGCTTCTGGCTGGCGCTGCTGATGATCCTCGCCTTTGCCGTGCAGTTCGAATGGTTCCCGGTCTCGGGCGCGCGCAGCTGGGACGCGCTCGTGCTGCCGGCCCTGACGATCGGCATCGGCGGCACGGCGCTGATCGCCCGCGTCACCCGCGCCGCCATGATCGAGATCGCCGGGCGCGATTTCGTCCGCGTGCTCCAGGCCAAGGGCCTGTCCTTCTGGCGCATCCAGCTCCGCCACGTCCTGCAGCAGGCGCTGCTGCCGGTGATGACCATCCTCGGCCTGCGCATCGGCTGGATCCTCGGTGGGGCAGTCACCGTCGAATACGTCTTCGCCCGGCCGGGGCTCGGCTCTCTGCTGATCACGGCGCTCGGCCAGCGCGACTACCCGCTCGTGCAGGGCTGCCTGCTCATGCTCGCCATCGCTGTCATGCTCGGCACGCTTCTTGGCGACCTCGCCCAGGCGGCGCTCGACCCGCGCCTGCGCGAAACCATGGGGGCAAGATGAGCCGCTCTTCGCTCGCCGCCCGCCTGGCGCGTTCGCCGCGCGGCGCGCTCTGCGCCCTGTTCCTGGTCGCGCTCGTCTTCTGCGCGCTCTTCGCGCCCTGGATCGCGCCTTATGACTATGCGGCCCAGAAGCTCAGCCTCGCCAACACCCCGCCCTCGGCGGCGCACTGGCTCGGCACCGACGAATTCGGGCGCGACCTGCTCTCGCGCATCATCCAGGGCGCCCGCACCTCGCTCAGCGTCAGCGTGCTCTCGATCGCAATCTCGATGCTCGCGGGCGCGACGCTCGGTGCCGCCGCCGGCTATTTCGGCGGAATCTTCGACCGCGTCGTCACCGTTGTCGTCGACCTGACCTGGTCCTTCCCCGAGATCCTGCTGGCGCTGATCCTGATCGCGATCCTCGGGCCGGGGCTGCATTCGACTGCGATCGCCATCGCCATCGCCTATCTCGCCCAGTTCACCCGATTGACACGGGCGCAGGTCATGGCGCTCAGGGGCGAGCTCTTCGTCGACGCCGCGGTGACGGCCGGCGCGAGCCCGGCGCGCATCCTTTTCCTGCATCTCCTGCCGAACGCGATGACCCCGGTCATCGTCGCCGGGATGCTGGCGACGGGCGACGCCATCGTGCTCGAGGCGACGCTTGGTTTCTTCGGCCTCGGCGCCCAGCCGCCGGTCCCGTCCTGGGGGGCGATGATGAGCTCTGGCACGGCCCAGATCTTCATCGCCCCCTGGATCATCATCTTCCCCGGCCTCGTCATCGCGACCACCGTGATCGCCATCAACCTGTTCGGCGATGCGCTGATCGAGGCCCTCGATATCCGCCGGCCGCTGCGCGACGGCTGATCACCCTTGCCCGAGAATTCGCTGAGAGGAACGTCATGAGCTTCACCGTGCTGACCGCCGAATTCGCGCATGAGAGCAACACCTTCAGCCGTTGCCCGGCCGACTATGCCGCTTTCCAGGATCGCGGCTTCGCCCTGGGCGAGGCCGCGATCGCGGCGCGCGGGGAGGCCAACACGTCGATCGCCGGCTTTCTCGATATCGGCCGCCCGGCCGGCTGGCGCGTGATCCATGCGATCAGCGCCTCCGCCCAGCCGTCGGGCCCGGTGACGCGCGACGCTTATGACCGCATCGCCGGCGTGATCGTCGAGGCGGCGAAGGCCCACGCCGGATCGATCGACGGCGTCCTGCTCGGCCTGCACGGCGCCATGGTCACCGAGTTCTGCGAGGATGGCGAGGGCGAGCTCCTGGAGCGGCTGCGCGCCGTGCTCGGCAAGGACGTGCCGATCGGGATCACGCTCGATCCGCACGCCAATGTTACCCGCAAGATGACCGATCTCGCCGACATCGTCGTCTCCTACAAGACCTATCCGCATGTCGATGTCCGCGAGACCGGCCGCCTCGCCGCCGGCATCATGCAGCGCACGCTCGCCGGCGAGATCAGGCCGGTGACGCTGCGCGTCGAGCGGCCGATGCTGGAAGAGGTCAATGGCGGACGCACCGATATCGGCCCGATGGTCGAGCGCATCGCCAAGGCCAAGGCCTATGAGCAGGAGCCGGACGTCTTTGCCGTCAGCGTCAATGGCGGCTTCGGCAATGCCGATATCGCCGAGGTCGGTCCGACCGTGCTCGTCACCTGTCAGGGTGATCACGAGCGCCATCGCGCCTTCGCCGACGCGCTCGCCGAGGATATGTGGCAGCGCCGCTTCGAGGTGATCACGCCGTTCCTGTCGGTCGAGGACGCTGTCGCGGAGGCCGCGTCCTATGTCCGGAGTTCGGGGCCGCTGATCATCGCCGACTATGCCGACAACCCCGGCGGTGGCGGCTATGGCGACGCAACCGAATTGCTGCGCGACATGATCGCCGCTGGCCTCGATGACGCCTGCTTCGGCCCGATCGTCGACCCGGAGGCGGCGGCCGAGCTGCGCCAGGCTGAGCCCGGCACGACGGTCTCGGTCAAGCTCGGCGGCAAGGTCGATCCGGAGATCGGCGGCGGCCCGCTTTCGCTTACAGGCGTGCTCGTCAGCATCAGCGATGGCGACTATGTCGGCGATGGCCCGATGCTAGGGGGCCTGCATGCCAGCTGGGGGCCGTGCGCAGTGCTGCGCGTCGGCGGGATCGAAATCCTCGTCACCACACTTCGATCCCAGATGAACGATTTGCAGCAGTTCCGCGCCTTCGGCATCGACCCGGCCGCCAAGCGCGTGGTCGGCCTGAAGTCGATGCAGCATTTCCGGGCCGCCTTCGAGCCGATCGCCGGCAAGGTGATCGTCTGCGACAGCGGGGCGCTCTGCACGCCTGATCTGAGCAAGCTGCCGTATCGACGCGCGCGCCGGCCGATCTTCCCGCTCGACAGGTGACGGCGGGATAGCCGGCCGCTTCAGTTTTCAAGGACCGGAGGGGTCTCGGAGGCCAACCGCAATCGTGGTCAGCCCTGCGTCACAAACGCTCGTCTTTCAAACGGATGTAGTGCGCCACAAGCTGACATCAGCTGCCTGCCCGGAAGCGGACATCTGACAATGAGACTCTTCATCCGTGAGCAACTGCAGCGCGCGCTTTCGCGGATCGGGCGAACCCGATCTTGATGGCGACGAGGATAGGGGCTGCGACCACGAACAGCAGGGCGACCGCGTTGAAAGCGGTGTCGAAGGCGATCACGGCCGACTGGCCAGTAACGGCCCGGCCGAGAAGGCTCGCCGCTGCCCGGCCGGCGGCGGCGGCGTCCATTCCCTTCGCGGCCAGCATCGCCGTCATGGCCGTCAAGCGCTCGATCACGGCAGGCTTTCCGGCGGCGACATTGGCGCCGAG
This sequence comes from Alloboseaceae bacterium BT-24-1, assembly GCA_025846845.1. GTDB lineage: Bacteria > Pseudomonadota > Alphaproteobacteria > Rhizobiales > Beijerinckiaceae > Allobosea. The sequence continues at coordinate 270,048 of JAOYTL010000012.1, read as the reverse complement.
GATCGCGAGATTGGCGACGGTGTGGTGGTCGATCAGCGTCTGGAGCGCCGCGATCCCCATCAGGCCACCGAGCTGGCGGCCCGTATTGAACAGGCCGATGGCGCCGGCGAGCCTGCGGTCGTCGAGATGGCCGAAGGCGATCAGCGTGATCGACAAGAACAGCAAGCCGAGGCCGAGGCCGCGCAGCAGCAGCCCCGCCATCATGTCGTCCGTCCCGCTCTCGCTGGTCGAGCCGGAGAGCAGCCACATCGCGGCCATCAGTGTCAGGATGCCGAAGGGCACCGTGGCGAAGGGCGGCAGGCGGCGGAACTGGACGAGAAGGGCGACGAGCAGGAGCGCGCCGACGAAAGGCGCGGCGCTCGGCAACAGGAGCCCGCCGGCGGCGGTCGGCGTGAAGGCGAGGGCGGAGACGGCGAAGGCCGGGATCACGAAGGCGCTGCCGGACAAGGCGGCACCGGCGACGAAGCTGACAATGAAGGCGAAGGTGAAGTCGTTCGGCCCGAACAGGGAGACGTCGATGAGGTCCCGGCCCTTGGCCATGGCCTGCTGGGCGAGGAAGGCCAGCAGCGCGGCCGCACCAAGCAGCGCCAGCCACAGGATGCGCGATTCCTCGAACCAGTCCCAGCGGCTGCCCTGCGTGAGAATGTAGGTGAAGCAGAAGAAGGTGACCGAGATCAGCGCGACGCCGATCCAGTCGAACGGACGGGGTGCACCCTTGGCGGGCATCGGGCCTTCCGCCATCAAGAGGAGTCCGGTAGCCGTCAGGGCGAGCGGCACGATGCAAAAGAAGATCCAGGTCCAGGCCTCAGCGTCGAGCAGCCAGCCCTGAAGCGCCGGGGCGAGCGTTCCGGGCGCTACGACGGCGCCCATCGCGAAGAGCGCCTGAAGCAGCGGCTGCTGCGCGCGCGGGAAGCGCAGGAAGATCAGCGCCTGGCCTGCAACGAGCAGCGCGCCGCCGGACAAGCCCTGAACGAGGCGCAGCCCGATCAGCAGGTCGAGCCGGGCGGTCATGGCGGCGATGCCGGAGGCGAGGCCCATGGCCAGGGTCGCGGCGACGAGCACGCTGCGCGGATCGAAGCGGCTCATCAGCCAGGGCGCGGTCATGAAGCCGATGAGCTTCAGCGTGATGTAGCCGATGTCGAGCCAGGCGAACTCGTCGGGCGTGGCCGCGGTGTCGCCGATGATGTCGCCGCGCCCGAGCGACAGGACGGTGCCGGCGAGCGCCTCGGTCAAGGCGGCAAGTACGATGCCGGTGAGGAGAAAAGCGCCGGCGGCAGCGCTGCTGCGGCCGGGCATGGCGGTGACGGCCATGGTCATGAGCTGCCTCCCGCGGCGATCTCGACCCGCGCCGACAGGCCGGGCACGAGGCGGCCGGGCAAGGGATTGCCGAGGAACCGGATCTTCACCGGAACGCGCTGGACGACGCGGACGAAGTTGCCCGTTGCATTGTCGGCCGGGAGCAGGCTGAAGGCCGAGCCGCTGCCGGGCGCGAAGCTGTCGACCACGCCCTTGAGCGCCTCGCTCGGGTAGCCGTCGATGGTGATGCGGACGTGCTGGCCGGTCCGGATCTGCTCGAGCTGGGTCTCCTTGAAGTTCGCGACGACCCAGACATCGTCGACCGGGACGATGTCGAGCAGCGCGACGCCCGGCGCGACCAGCCGGCCGACACGGACCTGGCGGTTGCCGACGATGCCACCGACCGGGGCGCGCACGACGGTGCTGTCGAGATCGATCTGGGACAGATCGCGCGCCGCCTGTGTCTGCGCCATGGCGGCTACGGCGGCTTCGCGCTGCGTGGTCAGGACCGCGATGCGCTGCTGCTGCGCCTCGATCGTCGCCGAGGCCGCCGCGAGGTTGGCTTCGGCGCGCGAGCGCGCGGCGTCGCTCTCGTCGAGCACGGCCTGGCTCACCGCATTGCTGCGAATGAGCTCGCGGCGCCGGCCCTGCGCGCGTGTCGCGAGGGTCAACTCGGCGATGGCGGCCTGCTTCTGGGCTTCGGCCTGCCGGACCAGGACGTGCTGGAGCTTGGTTTCGGCATCGACATTGGTGACGCGCGCCTGCGCGGCCTCGACATTGGCGAGCGCCTGCGCGAGCTTGGCGCGATAGTCGGCATCGTCGATCCGGAACAGGATATCTCCGGCCCGGACGGCCTGATTGTCCTCGACCTCGACCGCCGTGACGTAACCGGCAATCTTCGGCGCCAGCGCGGTCAGATCGCCGCGGACATAGGCATTGTCGGTCGCCTCGCCGCCCGAACGGGCATTGGCCCATCCGGCTGCGGCGGCCGCGACGGCGCCGAGGCACAGCAGCAGCCCGACGACTTTCTTCTTCTTGCCCGGCCGCGTGGCGGGGGCGACATTTCCGGAGCTTTCGCCTGCAGCGATTGTGCTCTTCTCGTCTAGGGGGTCCATGGTCCCATTCCCGTTGTATGCCGATGGCTGTGGTGCAGCGCCGGCGGCAGGGAGCCTGCCGCCGGCCCGAAGGCTGCGGTCAGGTCACTTCTTGATGAACCTGGTCAGCTCGGTGTCGTCGGTGTCGACGACGAACACGGCCAGGATGCGTGCCGGCTGCGTGTCGCTGGCGTTCGCGCTGACGCCGTGGAAGGCGCCGGGCTCCTCGACCCAGTTTTCGCCGGCATTGTAGACCTTTTCCGGCGAGCCGTTGACGCTGCTGCGGACCGAGCCCTCGAGCACCGTCGCATAGATGAAGGCGGATTTCGCATGGGTGTGGGCCGGCGAGCCGGCGCCCGGCCCGTATTCGACCAGCACGCTCCTCAAGCTCTTGCCGGGGACATGCGGAAGAGGGCGGTCGAACACGGTCGTTATCTTGCCGGCCGGTCGTTCTGCGGCCGGACCCGCGGTGATCGCGAGCGCGGTGAAGGCGAGGGCCGAGACAAATCGTGTGAACATTGCAGCTCTCCTTGCTGGTCGGCGACTGTCGTTCGCCGTCGGGGAGTGGAGATCGGGGAGCGAGACTCTCGCTCAGCGGTTCGCCGGCTGGGCCTTCGGCTGGGCGAGCCAGTCCTCGAAGCGGATCGCGCCCATGCGCGGGTTCGCGCCGGGGGTGAGCGAGCGGTCGGAGAGAACGGCGCCGTAATAGCGCGCGTGGATGTCCGGCACGATTTTGCGCGGGTCCTGCGTCGCCCGCAGGAAGCGCCGGACCAATTCGTCGAGCGGCATGGCTTCGGGACCGGCGACTTCGACCGTGCCGTTGGTCGGCGGGGCGAGCGCGACATCGGCGAGGGCTGCCGCGACGTCGGTCGAGGCCATCGGCTGGATCAAGGCCGGGGACAGGCGAATCTCCTCGCCGACCATGGCCGATTGGGCGATGGCGCCGACGAACTCGAAGAACTGCGTGGCGCGCAGGATGGAGTAAGGGATGCCGGACGCCTTGATCAGGTTTTCCTGGGCGACCTTGGCCCGGAAATAGCCGTTCTCGGGCAGCCGCTCGCTGCCGACGATCGAGAGGGCGACATGGTGGCGCACGCCGGCAGCGGCTTCAGCGGCCAGCAGGTTGCGGCCCGAGGTCTCGAAGAAGTCGAGGACGGCCTTGTCCTCCCAGACCGGCGCGTTCGCCACGTCGACGACGATGTCGGCGCCGTCGAGCGCTTCGGCCAGCCCCTCGCGGGTGATGGTGTTGACGCCGGTGTTGGGCGCGGCCGCAAGCGCCTCGTGGCCGCGGGCATTGAGGTTCTGCACGAGCTTCGAGCCGATGAGGCCGGTGCCGCCGATGACGACGATCTTCATGGGCTTTCTCCGTTTCTCTCGACCGCAACCATTGCCGTCGATATGGCCGGAGAGTGCCGCCGCGCTTGCGGGAAGTCCTTGCGGCGGGCTTGAATTGCGCTTCGGAGAAGCTTGGTTTCTTGTCCAGGACAGCGCCTTGCGGCAGAAGGGCGAACCAGGGCGCTGTCGACTTCGGACTATTCCCGATCAACCGCCTCGGTCCGCGAAACGACGGCTTTCGGCCAAGGGACGACCGACGTGCAATTCGCGTTTGGAGATTACCTGCTCGACCCGGGGCGCCGGGAGCTGACCCTGCGCGCGCAGGTGGTGACCGTCGGGCCGCAGGTCTTCGACCTGTTGCTGCATCTCATCGGGAATCGTGACCGGGTCGTCAGCAAGGACGAACTGCTGCAGGCGGTGTGGGGCGGCAGGATCGTCTCGGAATCGACGATCACCAGTCACATCAATGCGGTCCGCAAGGCCGTCGGTGACAGCGGCGACGAGCAGCGCCTGGTCCGGACGATCGCCCGCAAGGGATTCCGCTTCGTCGGCGACGTCGAGCAGGTCGTGGAAGCGCGACAGCCGGTCGGCCCGGGCGTCCCCGAACGGGCCGCGAGCCAGGCGGCGGAGCTGCGCGCCGTGCCGCTCCCGCCGGGCAAACCCTCCATCACGGTCCTGCCGTTCCAGAACCTGAGCGGCGACCCCGAGCAGGAGTACTTCGCCGACGGCGTGGTGGAGGACATCATCGCCGCGCTGTCGCGCATCCGCTGGCTGTTCGTCATCGCGCGCAATTCGAGCTTCGCCTTCAAGGGGAGGGCGGTGGATGTGAAGGAGGTCGGCCGGGAGCTCGGCGTGCGCTACGTCCTGGAAGGCAGCATCCGCAAGTCCGGAAACAAGGTGCGCATCACCGGACAGCTCATCGACGCCACCACCGGGGCGCATCTCTGGGCGGAGCGCTTCGAAGGCCCGCTCGACGACATTTTCGAACTGCAGGACCGGATCGCCGAAAGCGTCGTCGGCGCGATCGCGCCACAGCTCGAACGGGCCGAGATCGAGCGGGCCAAGCGCAAGCCGACGGAGAGCCTCGACGCCTACGACTATTACCTGCGCGGCACGGCAAGGCTGCACTCCGGCACCAGGGACGCCATCGAGGCTGCTTTGCCGCTTTTCTACAAGGCCATCGAGCTCGATCCGGACTTCGCCTCGGCCTATGGCATGGCGGCCTGGTGCCATTTGTGGCGCAAGGTGAATGGCTGGATGGTCGATCGCCCGGGGGAGATCGCCGAGGGCATGCGGCTGGCGCGTCTGGCGGTCGAGCTCGGCCGGGACGATGCGGTCGCCCTGACGCGGGCCGGCCATGCGCTCGGCCATTTCACCGGCGATCTCGATGGCGGCATCGCGCTCATCGACAGGGCGGTGCTCCTCAATCCGAACCTCGCCGCCGCCTGGTTCCTCGGCGGCTTCCTGCGCGCCCTCAACGGCGAACCTGTTTCTGCTCTCGAGCATTTCGAGCATGCCGTTCGCCTGAGCCCGCTGGATCCCGAAATCTTCAGGATGCAGGTCGGGATGGCGCTGGCGCATTTCTTCGCTGGCCACTTCGATTCCGCCGTGGCCTGGGCCGAGAAGGCCGCCGGAAACCTTCCCAGCCTCCTCGTCGCCGCCGCCGTGGTGGCGGCGAGCCATGCGCTCTCTGGCCGCGCCAATGAGGCGAGGCAGGCGATGGAACGCCTGCATGCGCTCGATCCATCCATGCGCATCGCAAAGCTCAAGGACTGGCTGCCGATCCATCGCTCGGAAGATTTGGCGCGGTTCGCGGAGGGGTTGCGGCTGGCCGGGTTACCCGAGTGACGCGGCCCATGGGCTGTGGCGGCCGTTCTTCGAGGTGGCGATGATCGTGCTGCTGCTCGTGAGCTATGTGCCGGCGCTGACGATCTACTGAGCCGGCCGGCTCGGACTGTTGCGCGGGTGCCGGACTGCCGGCACCCGTCCGCATCCTGACTCCTACGGGCGCGCCGTCATGGCACAAGCGTGCCGGCGATCCCATATCGGCTGGGGCCGACCGCAAACATCCGGACCATGCCATGACGTCCATTGCTGTCCGTGCCGCCTCCCGTGACGAGGCGAGCTCCATCTCCGCGCTGATCACGCTCGCCTTCGCGACCGATCCGATGGCGCGCTGGTCGCTGAGCGACCCGCAGGCCTATCTCGCCGTAATGCCCGACTTGATCCGCGCGTTCGGCGCCGCCGCCTATGACAGCGACAGCACCTATGTGAGCGACGGTTTCGGCGGCGCAGCCATGTGGCTGCCGCCCGGCGTGGAGCCCGACATCGAGACGCTTGATCGTCTCATCCAGGAGAATGCCGATCCGGCGATCCTGTCCGATGTCGAGGGGATCTTCGATGCGATGGCGCGCTATCACCCGGAGGTGCCGCACTGGTATCTGCCGCTGATCGGCACCGACCCGATGCGACAAGGCCAGGGCATTGGCGGCGCTCTGATGCAGCACGCGCTCGCCCGCTGCGACCGAGATGGCGTCGCGGCCTATCTGGAATCGTCGAATCCGCGGAACATCCCGCTCTATCGGCGGCATGGCTTCGAAATTCTGGGAACCATCCAGATCGGATCGTCGCCGGTCCTGACGCCGATGCTGCGACCGCCGCAGCCGGCCGCAAGCTGATCGGGACAGGCTTTGTAAGTCGATCGCGTGGCGATGATCGTGCTGCTGCTGGTCAGTCACGGGCCGGCGCCGCCAATCGACTGATCGGCTCCCTGCCTTTCGCGAGGGGGCCTGCGAAGCTCAGGCGGCGTCCTTCCATTTCGGCAGGGCGTCGCCATGGGCGGCGATGAGCTCGTCGACCATGCGCCTTGTCTCCTGCAATGACAGCACGCTCGCGGCATGGCGGTCGAGCGCCGCGGCCCGGTGGACGCGCTCGCGGTCGCCGTCGAGCGCCGCACGCACCGTCAGGTCCTGGACGAAGACATGGGGCGCGCAATGCGCCGCCAGCTCCGGCGGCAGCGTGCCGGCATGGCAGGGGCGCAGGCCGTTGCGATCGACGATGACCGGCACCTCGACGCAGCAGCCTTCGGGCAGGTTGTCGATCAATCTGGTGTTCTCGACATTGCCGTAGATCACCGTCGGCTCGCCGGTGACCATGGCGCGGATGATCAGGGAGCCGTACTCGTCGCTGCGCTCCAGCGGGAAGGCATCGCCGGCCAGGAGCTTGCGGCGCGTCTCGTTATAGCGGCCGAGATTGCGGACGCTGCGCCGGACATATTCGTCGACCGGCACGTCGTATTCGGCGATCTGGTCGTCCCGGCGCAGGAAATACGGGGTGTACTCGGCGTTGTGCTCGCTGGATTCGCTGACGAACCAGCCGAGCGTCCGCATCAGCTCGAAGCGGACCTTGTCCCTGGCGAAGATCTCCGGATCGGCCATCGCCTTGCGCAGCGCCGGATAAGCGTCCTTGCCGTCGATCTGGAGCTTGAGGAACCAGGTCATGTGGTTGATGCCGGCGCAGTCATAGCTCAGCCGCGACTGCTCGACGCCGAGATAGCTCGCAAGATCGCGCGCCGTGTGCTGGACGTTGTGGCAAAGGCCGACGACGCGCTGTTCGGGATAGGCCTTGTAGACCGCCCAGGTCAGGATGCTCATCGGGTTGGTGTAGTTCAGCAGGACGGCGTTCGGGCAGAGCTCGCGCATCTCGGCGACGAGATCGAGCATGAAGGGGATGGTGCGCAGTCCCCGGAAGATGCCGCCAATGCCGACCGTGTCGGCGATCGTCTGCTTCAGCCCGTATTTCCGGGGTATGTCGAAGTCGAGCAGCGTCGCCTCGTGCATGCCGATCTGGACCATGTTGATGACGAAGTCGCAGCCTTCGAGCGCGCGCCGACGGTCGAGATGCTCCTCGATCACCGCATCGGCGCCGAACTGCTTGGCGGTCCAGCGCGCCATCATGCCGCCGGTCTCGAGCCGCTCGGGATCGATGTCGTGCAGCGAGATCACCACACGCCCGAGCTCGGTGAAGTTCAGGATGTCGGTCAGCAGGTTCTTGACGAAGACGGCGCTGCCCGCGCCCATCATGGCAATCTTGACCACCGGTCTTTCCCTTTCGAAACGTCGATACTGGTTGGCCCGCGCTCCTGCACGGGCCGGTCACTTGAGGCCCGAGCCGGAGATGCCCTGGACGAAATAGCGCTGGAAGAAGGTGAAGATGATCAGCATCGGCACCAGCGAGAGCAGTGCGATCGCCATGATCATCGTCCACTCGGTGTTGAACTGGCCGCGCAGCAGGTTGAGGCCGAGTTGCACGGTGTACATCTCCTGCTTCATCATTATGACCAGCGGCAGGGCGAAGTCGTTCCAGCGCCACATGAAGGTGAAGATCACCAGCACGGCGATGATCGGCTTCGAGAGGGGCACGACGATCTTGAAGAAGATCTTCAGTTCGCTGGCGCCGTCGATGCGTGCCGCCTCCAGCAACTCGTCGGGGATCGAGACCATGAACTGGCGCACCATGAAGATGCCGAAGGCCTCCGCCGCACGCGGCAGGATGACGCCCCAGTAGTCGCTGAGCAGGCCAAGCTCCGAGACCACCAGGAAGAGCGGCACGATGATGACCTGGAACGGGATCATCAGCGCCGACAGCACCGCGAGAAAAAGGATGTCGCGACCGGCAAAACGGAACTTGGCGAAGGCATAGCCGCAGAGCAGGTTGATCGTCACGGTGATCACGACAGCCACCACGGTGATGATCAGCGAGTTCGCGGCCCAGCTCAGGAACGGCACGCGCCCGATCGCATCGGCGAAGTTCTGCCAGACGAAACTGGACGGGATCAGGCCAGCGGCGCCGCTGAAGACTTCGTCCTTGGGCCGTACCGCGGTCGCGAACATCCAGTAGACCGGGAAGAACATGATCCCGGCCCCCGCCACCAGCAGGAGCCAGATGCCGGAACTCTCCAGGCGTCTGCTCCAGGCGCGGTCGCTCGTTCCCGCTATCATGAGCGCCTCCTCATGCGACGTCCTCGACCCGCCGATTCACCCGCCATTGCATCAGGGTGAAGAGCAGGATCATCACGAACAGGACCATGCCCATGGCGCTGGCATAGCCCATCTCCGAACTGACGAAGGCGGCCTGGTAGATGTACTGGACGATCATCGTCGTCGAGAAACCGGGGCCGCCGCCGGTCATCACGTAGATCAGGTCGAAGACCTGGAACGAGTAGATCACGCCGAGGATCAGCAGCAGGAAGGTCGCCGGCCTGAGCAGCGGCCAGGTGATGTAGCGGAACTGCTGCCAGCGTGTGGCGCCGTCCATCTTGGCGGCGTCGTAATAGGTCGGCGAGATCGATTGCAGCGCGGCGAGGTAGACCACCATGCAAAAGCCGATGCGGACCCAGAGCGTGGTGACGATCAGCGAGAACAGCGCCCAGCGCGGCGAGGACAGCCAGGCGACCGGGCCGAGGCCGATCTGTTGCAGCAGTGTGTTGATGACGCCGTAATTGTCGTTGAACAGCCAGGCCGCGATCACGGCCGTGGCGACGTTCGAGATCACCACCGGCAGGAAGTAGATGCTGCGGAGCAGGGTGCGGCCGACGAGGTCGCGGTTCAGCGCCACCGCCAGCAGGAGGCCGATGGCGAGGCTCATCGGCACGGTCGCGACGGAGAAGACCAGCGTGTTGCGCAGCGACTGCCAGAACAGCGCGTCATTGGCGAGCCGGATGTAGTTCTCCAGCCCGATAAAGCGCGGCGTGTCGATCAGGCTCCATTCCCGCAGGCTGATGTAGAGCGCGTAGAGCAGCGGGAAGAAGACGAAGACCGAGAACAGCGCCATGTTCGGGGCGATGAACATGTAGGGCGTCAGCTGGTTGCGCTTGGCTTGCAGCCAATAGCGCCGCGCATCGGCCGCCGAGGGCCGGCCAGCGGCGGGCACTCTCAGGTTTTCTGCGATCGCCATCATCGCCATGCCGTCAGACCAGCAGCGTGGAACGCACGTGCTTTTCGATGTTCGCGACGGTCGCTGTGGGCGATTGGCCGGAGGTGAAGGCGAGCTCGAGCTCGTCGGCCAGCTTGGCGTTGAAGCGGTCCCAGGTCGGCATCACGATGGTGCTGACGAGATGCTCCGGGACGGTCGCCGACTGCTCGAGGAAGACCTTCATCTCCTCGTTGCGGATGTCATAGACGAGGCCCTTGTCCTTCAGCGATTTGCGCACCGGCAGGAACTGGGCCTTGGTGACGAAGGCACGCATCGGCTCCTCCTCGACCATGAACTTGACGAAGTCGGCGGCCACGTCGGGGCTCTTGCTGTCACGCGAGACCGCCAGGGCGTTGCCGCCGAGATCGGCCGCCATCGCCACGTCGCGCGGCAGATAGGTGACGCCCCATTTGAACTTGGCCTGCTCCTGGATGAACGGGATCTGCCAGTCGCCATGCAGCAGCATGGCGATCTTGCCGGTGGCGAACAGGTTCTGTACCGGCTCGGAACTCTTCAGCGAGGTGTTGGGCGGAACGAGCCCGTCCGTGAACCAGCTCTGGGTCCAGGCGACGGTCTCGGCCGCCTCCTTCGTGTTGATCTGCGGACCCTTGAGCTCGTTGTCGAGCAGCTGGCCGCCATGCTGGTAGAGATACATCAGCCAGCGATAGGCGTTGGAGTTCTGCCAGTTCATCGCGAAGGCGTAGTTCAGCCCGGCCTTCTCCTTCGCCAGCTTGGCGGCGCCGATGAACTCCTGCCAGCTCCAGCTCTTGTCGAGGCTCCTGGGTGCCTCGATGCCGAGCTTCTCGAAGATCTCGGCGTTGTAGAACAGCGCGAAGGTGTCGGTGTGATGCGGCAAGGCGTGGGGCTTGCCCCTGAAGGTCGAGGCGCGCCAGACCGAGGGCAGGAAGTCCTGGCCGAAACCGGCGTCGAGATATTGCGACAGGTCGATCGCCGCGCCGCTCTGGCCGTAACGCCCGATGCGCTGGTACTGGGCGCGGAAGATGTCCGGTGCCTGCTTGCCGGCGAAACGGGTGTCGAGCTGCTGGTAGTACTGGCCGCTCGGAACGACCTCCAGCTTGATGGCGACGTTGGGATTGCGTGCCTTGTACTGCTCGATCAGGGCATTGAAGGCGGCGACCTCGGCGGGCGAACCCCAGGAGGTCATGCTCAGCGACGCGGCCTTCTGGGCGCTCGCGGCGCCCCAATACATGCCGGCCCCGGCGCCGATGCCGGCGCACAGGCCGGTCTTCAGGAAACCGCGCTTGGTGATGGTCGTCATGATCTAGATCTCCCTTTGGTCTTTTTTATCGTTGGAAGGCGGTAGGCTCTTTCAGGCTCCTTCCCGGTCGGTGGCAGCGCGAGCCCCGCCGCAGGATTCGCGCACCAGCAGACGCACCGGCAGCACCTGCTCGCGCGGTGGCGGCTCGGCCTCGCCTTCCAGCCGGCCGATCACCGCCTCGACCGCAAGCCGGCCGATATCGGCGCGGGAATAGTCGACCGTGGTCAATTCCGGCGTGACGAAGCCACCGAGCGCGATGCCGTCGAAGCCGACGACCGCCATATCCTCCGGTACGCGCACGCCGTGCTTGCGCAGCGCATGCAGCGCGCCGATCGCCATCTGGTCGCTGTAGACGAAGACGGCGCTCGGACGGCTCTCCTGCGCCAGCAACTCTTCCATCGCGGCGAAGCCGCCGGCGAGGCTCGGCTCCGCCATCGCGACCAGATGCGGGTCGGCGGCGATGCCCGCTTCCTGCAGCGCCTGCGCATAGCCGTCCGAGCGCTCGCGGCGCTTCAGCAGGCGTTGCGAGGCGCTGCCGATATGGGCGATGCGGCGATGACCGAGGTCGAGCAGGTGACGGGTCGCGACATAGCCGCCCCGCTCCAGGTCGACGCGCACCGCCTGGATCGCCGGGTCGGGGCTATGGTGCTGCATGACCACGATCGGCATGCCGTTCTCGGCGAGCTTCTTCAGGTCGGCCGCGAGATCGGCGGGGGGAGCGGCGACGATGACCCCGTCGGCGACGCCGCCGGAGAGCAGCGCATAGGCTCGCCGCTGCACCTCATCAAACTTCGCCGACATGATGTTCAGCGAATAGCCGCGCTCGAGGGCGGCGGCATGGGCGGCGCCGATGATCTCGGCGTTGTAGAAGCTGTCCAGCGTATAGAGCAGCAGCGCAATGACGTTGGTGCGCCAGCGCCGCAACGAGCGCGCGGCATGGCTCGGCTGATAGCTCAACCGGGCCGCCGCGTCGGCGACGCGGGCCCGCGTCTCGGCCGAGATGCCGAGCTCGCCGCCGCGATCATTTAGAACGAGGGAGACGGTGGTGCGCGAGACGCCGGCGAGCTTCGCAACCTCGGCGCTGGTGGCGCGGCTATTGGTTCGCTTGAGCGGAAGCGCGCGCTTCACCAAAACTCTCTCCGTCCCTAGGGTATCGCCTAACACGATTTAGATCGAAGCTAAATGTCAACTCACTGGGCTGTCAAGGCGCCGGTAGGGGGCTTTCTCATTCTGGGGAGGATCTTCTGGCGCGCGTCTGGGCGATCTTGCTCAGCATGCACGATCAGTCCGGCCGCGATGGCAGAAACGCTCTTCTCGCCAGAGCTGGCTGCTTGTCACCGGGGACTGAGCATTGGCACCGCAGCGAACATCCAACAGGCAACTCCGTCAGAAAGGCTCGATCTGAACCGCGCCAATAGCAGAGCTCAGACATCTCCCGGAAAACAGACATCGAGCACCCACGGGCACCTCCGTATTAATTAGCAGGGCTTATTGGTCCTATTGGATCGAGATGGCTAATCGAAGAGTGAGCAGGTGATTAGGTTCCTCACGAGCTGACGCAGCGAACGAGGGGCGAATGCCTGCCATCGACACCAAATTCCTTATCCCGCCCTTCCTCTTCGCTGCAGGTCTCCTCGGCTCAGCGCCGGTGCTCGCTCAACAGGCGGCCAAGCCCGCGCCCTTGACGATCCAGGAGCAGGGCAGCTTCGCTGTCGGCGGAACGGTGGTGAACACTCCCGGAACCTACGACAACAACAAGCCGACTGTCGCAGGCCAAAGTCTGCACGGCGACCACCTCTACGCCTTCTATCAGGTTCCCCAGAACCCCAAGGCGCTCCCCATCGTCATGCTGCACGGCGCCTTCCAGTCGGCGCGGAGCTGGGAGACGACCTCGGATGGGCGCGAAGGCTTCCAGACCCTCTTCCTGCGCCGCGGTTTCCCCGTCTATCTGGTGGATCAGCCGCGTCGCGGGCGGGCCGGCAACAGCACCGTCGCGACGACGATCGAGCCCGCCCCCTACGATCAGCTGTTCTTCGATCAGTTCCGGCTCGGCAAGTGGCCCAACTACTTCGACAACGTCCAGTTCGACCGCAAGCCCGAGACGCTGGACCAGTTCTTCCGCTCGGTCACGCCGAACACCGGAGCGTATGACGCCGGCGTCATTTCCAACGCAATGGCGGCGCTGTTCGCAAAGACCGGCCCGGCCATCCTGTTCACCCACTCGCAGGGCGGCGGTCCAGGCTGGCTGACCGCGATCAAGAGCCTCAACGTCAAGGCGATCGTCGCCTTCGAGCCGGGCAGCGGCTTCATCTTCCCGGAGGGCGAACTGCCCCCGGCCATGCCGAGCGCGGCCGGGACCCTGTCGCCCGAGGCGGTGTCGTCGGCGGATTTCCAGAAGCTCACCCGCATTCCGATCGTCATCTATTACGGCGACAATTTTCCGGTCGAGCCGACCACGGAGCGCGGGCAGGACAACTGGCGGGTGCGGCTCGCCATGGCCAAGCTCTGGGTCGCTGCTGTCAACAAGCATGGCGGGAACGCGCGCCTCGTGCATCTCCCCGAGATCGGCATCAAGGGCAACACGCACTTCCCCTTCTCCGACCTGAACAATGTCGAGATCGCCGACCTGGTCGCGAAATTCCTGGCCGAGAAGAAGCTGTATTGACCCGCCTGCGGCCGCCCGGCGCTGCGCGGGCATCGCGCTCCCCACGGATCAAGGTTTGGAGGTCGAAATGACCAACGCAGTCATCAACACGAACAGACGTGAGTTCCTCGGAGCCTCCGGGCTGGTTCTCACAGGCGCAATGTTAGGAGTTCCTGCAATGACCAGTGCCACCGCTGTCGCAGCCGACCACAGGCAAAATCCGTTTACCCTGGTTTATAAGGGCGCGATCACGAAGAACGAGCCGGGCAAAGTCAACATCCACCCGGTCACCTACAAGCTGGGCGGGCTGGACATCGTCGCCAACGTCTACACTCCGGCGAACTACGATCCGAAGCAGACCTTTCCCACGATCGTCGTGGCGCACCCGAATGGCGGGGTGAAGGAACAGGTCGCGGGCCTCTATGCCCAGCACCTGGCGGACAAGGGCTACATCACGATCACCATGGATGCGGCCTATCAGGGCGGCAGCGGCGGCCAGCCGCGCAGCGTCGACAAACCGGCCTACCGTATCGAGGACATCCATGGCGCAGCGGATTTCATCACCCGCTATCCGGGCGTCGATGCCGGGCGTCTCGGCCTGCTCGGGATCTGCGGCGGTGGCGGCTACGCGTTGGCTGCGGCGAAGGCCGACAAGCGCTTCAAGGCGATCGCGACCTTGAGCATGTTCAACTCGGGACGGGTTCGTCGCAACGGTTTCGCAGATACGCAGCTGAAGACTGTCCAGGAGCGCCTGCAGCAGGTTTCAAAGGCCCGCGCCCAGGAGATGGCCGGCGGAGAAATCCTCTATGCCGGCGATGCCAACCTGACCGACGAGCAGATCGCCAAGCTGCCGTTCGAAATGTACCGGCAGGGTTACGAGTACTACTGGAAAACGCACGCTCATCCCAACTCGACCTTCAAGTACACGATGAGCAGCCTGCTCGACCTGATGCGCTGGGACGCGGCCGACCAGATCGAGCTGATCGACCAGCCGCTGCTGATGATCGCCGGCAGCAAGGCCGACAGCCTGTACATGACCGAGGATGCTTTCCCCAAGGCCACCGGCACCAAGGACAAGGAATTGTTCAAGATCGAGGGCGCGACGCATATCGAGACCTATTGGGTTCCCAAATATGTCGACGCCGCGATGGGCCAGCTCACGCCGTTCTTCGCCCGAACCCTTGTTTCCAGCCGTTCATAACCTGCGTCCCGGGCCTGTCCCGGCGCGCCATGCTTTTCCCGTGAGGAGCCACGCACCTTGAAGACGCTCACCAGACATCTGCTCGCCGCAGCCGGCCTGTTTCTCTCCGGAGGACTTTCCACCATGGCTATCGCCCAAAGCCAGCCCCCTTCACCCTCCAACGCGGCTCCCGCCAAGCCGCCCTCCCGCGCCCAGCAGTTGATGGGCGACATCGCGCCCAAGCTCGCCGAGCTCACGGACGAGGTGCTGTTTGGGGACGTTTGGGCGCGGCCCGGCCTCTCCCAGCGCGACCGCAGCCTCGTCACCGTCAGCGCGCTGATCGCCATGAACCGTCCTGACCAGCTCCGCTCGCATATCGCTCGAGCCCGGCAGAACGGCGTGACCGAGACGGAGATCGTCGAGGCGATCACGCAGCTCGCCTTCTACGCGGGCTGGCCGAACGCCATCGCGGCGGTCGGGGTCGCACGCGAGGTTTTCAAGCCGAAATGATGGCCAGGATGTTCGTCCCCGCACTCGCACTCATTGCAGTGCTGACGCCGGTGGCTTCGGCCCTCGCCCAGACCGGCCAGGAGGTCGTGGTCCAGCGCGCCGACTCGCAGAAGCCCAGCGTCGGCGCCGCTCAGAACTTCACTGGAGCTGTCCGGGTCGACGGCCGCTTCCAGGGCAGCGCGCCGGCGCGGGTCAGCGGCGGCACGGTGACCTTCGAACCCGGAGCGCACACCGCCTGGCACACCCACCCGCTCGGCCAGACGCTGATCGTCACGGCCGGCACCGGGCTGGTGCAGCGCTGGGGCGGTGCCGTCCAGGAGATCCGGCCGGGCGATACCGTCTGGATCCCGCCCGGCGTCAAGCACTGGCACGGCGCAGCGCCGGCCACCGGCATGACGCATGTCGCCATCTCGGAGGCACAGGACGGCAAGACCGTCGACTGGCTGGAGCACGTCTCGGACGAGCAGTACCGGCGCTAGAAGCGAGACGACGATGAAACCCCCTGCATTCCAGATCGCCCTGGCGAGCCTGTCCATGGCGGCCGTTCTCACCGTCGGCTGGCAGGTTCATGCCGAGGCGACGCGGGCCACGTTCCCGCAGCTCGACAAGCTTGTGCACTACACCACGGTGCGGCGCGGCAACGTCATGGAGCACATCATGACGACGCCCGAGGCGATCAAGGCGATCAAGAATCGCCAGCCCGTGCCCGCCGGCACGCATTTCGTGCTCGTCGATCACCGCGACGGCAAGCTCTTCCGCTACTTCGTCATGGAGAAGGGGCAGGGCTGGGGCGCGGACTACGACGAGCGCCGCCGCACCGGCGACTGGCAGTTCCAGTGGTTCTGGCCGGACAAGACGATCAACACCGCGGAGAACACCGCGCGCTGCCAGTCCTGCCACAGCAGCCAGTCGGGAGCAGAGTATCTGTTCACCGGCTACCGCATCCCGCGCTTCGACGGCACGCCGATCGAATAAGGGAGCGTGTCGTGAGCCGGGTCTTCCTCCTTCGGCTGTGGCTCGATGGCCTCGCTGCCGTCCTGCTGCCGCTCGCTCTCGCCTATTGGTGGCTGGGCAATGCGGTCCATGAGCTCGCGGGAACGGCGATGTTCCTGCTCCTCATCGCCCATAACATCTTCAACCGGCGCTGGTGGGGCGGGATTGCGCGGACACGGCGCGAGCCCCGCAGCCTGTTCAATGTCGGGGTGACCTTCGCGCTCCTGATTGCCATGCTGGCGCTGCTTCTCACCAGCGTGCTGATCTCGAATGCGCTGGCGCCCTACCTGCCGCCCTGGGGTGGCTTCACCGTGCGGCAGATCCATACCCTCGCCGCCTATTGGGTCCTGGTGATCGTCGCGGTCCATCTCGGCCTGCGCTGGCCGATGCTGATGGGGGTGGCGCGCAATCTGCTCGGGATCAAAGGAATGAACCCGCTGCGAACGCTCGTGCTGCGGGCACTCGCGGCGGCCATTGCGGTCCACGGCATCTGGAGCATCGTCCAGCTCGGCCTGGGCACGAAGCTCTCCATGCAGATGACGCTGGATTGGTGGAATTTTGAAGAAGCGGTCGCGGGCTTCTTCATCCATTGCGCGGCCATCGCCGGGCTCGTGATGGTCGTCACCTATTACGGGCTCAACCGCGATAGCGCAGGACGTCGACGAGCACCGACAGGGCCGGCGAGAAGTGCCGCCGGCTCGGATAATACAGATGATAGCCGGGAAATGGCGGGCACCAATCCTCGAGCACCCGTATGAGCCTGCCCGCGCGGATATGCGGGATCGCCTGATCCTCCGGGAGGTAGGCCAACCCGAGCCCGTCGAGCGCCGAATTCAGGCGCAGCGCGAGGCTGTTGAACACGAGCTGCCCTTCGCCACGCACCTTGACCTCGCGGCCATCCTTTTCGAGGCCCCAGGGAAACAGCCCGCCATAGGTCGGGAGGCGGGATGCGATGCAGTTGTGAGAGGTCAGGTCCTGTGGGGCTTCCGGAACGCCATAGCGCTTGAAATAGGCCGGCGATCCGACCACGGCCATGCGCATCTCGGGTCCGATCCGGACGGCGATCATGTCCTTCGCAACCTGTTCGCCCAAGCGTACGCCCGCATCGTAGCCCGCCGCCACGATGTCGACGAGGCCATAATCGACGATGATCTCGACCTTGATGTCGGGATGATCCGGCAGGAAGCGCCTCAGGGCGGGCTGCAGGGCCGAGATCGCAGCATGCTCGCCGGCCGTGATGCGGATCGTGCCGGCCGGCTTGCCCCGCAATTCGCCAAGCGCTGTGATCTCCGCCTCGATCTCTTCGAAGCGTGGCGCGATGGTTTCGAGAAGCCGCACGCCGGCTTCGGTAGGGGCGACGCTTCGGGTCGTGCGCGTCAGAAGCCGCAACTTGAGGCGTTCCTCGAGAGCCTTGATGGTCTGGCTGAGTGCGGACTGGGAGACTCCCAGCTTGGCACCAGCCTTGGTGAAGCTGCGCTCCTTTGCGACCATGGCGAAGGCGGCGAGATCGTTGAAGTTCGGCTGCGCCATTAATTAGAATGCCTTATGAGCCCTATGGAACTATAGCTCCTTATCCTCATGGTCGGCACTCGCTGGCAACGTTTCAAAACGGGCCTGAGCCGCGCAATCGCATCGAGACCGGAATCGGCGCAGGGCGTCAGGAGAACGATGCGCGCTTTGCTTCTGCCTTCGTCGAAGGAGTGTCGCTTCACCCCGTTCCAAGCCCGGTAATCAAGGTCTGGACCAGTGCGATCGCCCCCGAGATCGGCCTGAACTGGCTCGTGGTGGAGTTGTCGACGAGGAACGCCAGGTCCGCATGGCGGGCGAGGGGGCTTTCGGGCACGTCTGTCAGGACGAGGATGCGTTTGCCGCTGAGGTGGGTGTCGAGCGTGATGTCGACCACCGACTGCGTGTAGGGCGTGAACGCGATCGCGACCAGCAGGTCGCTGGAGCGCATGGTGGCGATCTGTTCGGCCGCCATGCCGCTGCCGAAATCGAGCAGGCTGCACTGGCGTTCGCAGCGGGTCAGGCCATAGGCCAGATAGGTCGCGATCGGCCGCGAGCGCCGCAGGCCGGCGATGTAGACGTGCTCGGCCTGGCGCAGCATCGCCGTCGCCTTCTCCAGCGACTCTGGCGAAACGGTCCGCCGCAGGTCTTCCAGCGAGGCGATCAGCGCATCGACGCAGCCGTTCAGCAGGCCGCCGAAATCCTGCGCCTCCTGCGGGGAAGTCTGCCGGGCGAAAACCTCTTCGCGCGCGCGTGGGGCGCCCTCGATCAGGCGCAGCCGGAAGACCCGCTGCATCTCGGAGAAGCCGCGATAACCGAACTCCTTGGCGAAGCGGATGAGCGTCGATGGCTGGACCTCGAGTTCGCCGGCGATGACGACCACGGTGTTCAAGGCAAAATCATTGGGCTTCTCCAGCGCCGACCGCGCGATGCGCTGCAGGTGCGGACTGAGTTGATCGAAGCGATTGCGCAGACGCTGGCGCAGCGCCTCGAACGTCTCCTGGGTGGCCTCTCCCTGCGAAGGCGCAGGTATCTGATTATTGAATGAATTTTCGTTCATTATTTCTTCTAGCGCACGCGAACGGCGACATAAAGCGCCAAATTCGCAGCGCTAGTTGACATAAGAGAAAAAATATTCATGCTCTTTGAAAATTAGTTCTGACTTCGATCAGGCAAGAGGCGGGCACAAGCCCGTCCGTTTCGGGGAGGACATCATGTCGAAGGCCAAGATTTCACGGCGTGGTTTGTTGGGTGCCGCCGGCGCCGCTTCCGCGGTCTCGCTGTTTGCCGGCCCATGGCAGCACAATCGCGTCTGGGCGCAGGGCGCGGCCAAGCCGCTCCGGATCGGGATCACGGCCGATGCCAGCGGCATGTATGCGAACTCCGGCGCCAGCGACAAGCGTGGCATGATGATGGCGATCGCCGAAGCCAATGAGCGCGGCGGCGTTCTCGGCCGCAAGGTCGAGTTCGTCCATATCGACACCGAGACGACGGCCGCCACCGGCAGCCGCGTGGCGGAACGGATGATCAGCCGCGAGCAATGCGGTTTTCTCGTCGGCGCGGTCCATTCCGGCGTCGCCAACGCGATCAGCCAGGTCGCCCAGAAATACGGCGTGATCTACATCAACACGAACTCGTCCTCGCCGACCGAGGCCGGCCAGAACTGCCATCGCGTCAAGTTCGTCTTCGACGGCAACGGCACCAATTTCGCCAAGGCTGCGGTCAAGAGCGCGATCGAGCGCTTCGGGCCGGACTGGATGCTGCTGACCAACGACTATGTCTGGGGCCATGATACTGCCGCCGCGACCAAGACCCTGCTGAAGGACTATGGCGGCAAGGTCATGGAGGAGGTGCTGATCCCGCAAGGCACCCGCGACTTCACCTCGGCCCTGCTCAAGGTGCAGCAGCGCAAGCCCGGCGTCGTCTCGGCGGCGATCGGCGGTGACGACCAGAAGGCGATGCGCCAGCAGGTCGTCCAGCTCAAGATGGGCGACAAGCCGGCCTGGATCAACAGCCAGCAGGACTGGGACGACGTCTACGGCCTGCCGATCGAGACCCTGTTCGGCGTGTTCGGCACGACCTGGTATTACCGCCTCGACCTTCCGGGCGTCGCCGACTTCGTCAAGCGCTACCAGGCGATGTATCCCGAGACCGCCATGCGCTCGCCCGGCAACGTCTTCTACAATGGCTACATGGCGATCCGGGAGCTGCTCGGCGCCATCGAGCGGGCCGGCACGACCAACAACATCGCCGTGATCAAGGCGCTCGAAGGCCACAAGATCTCGGCCAGGGACCGCATGCAGCATTTCGATGCGACGATCGACGCCCAGACGCATCAGGTCCAACAGACGATCTACCTCGCCACCGCCAACAAGGCGCCGAAGGAGAAGGACGACATCTTCGAGGTCCTGAGCCAGGCCAAGGCGGAGGATGTCCGCGACACCGATTCCGCCAAGCTCTGCAAACTGGAGCCTTACGAACAGACGCCGACTTTCGACGCCTGATCCGTCCTGTCATCCGCGGCCGTCACCTGGCGGCTGCGGATGATGGCACCGCTGAATCCGGACGGACCGCGCATGATCGATCTTCTGCCGCATATCATCAACGGCCTGACGCTGGGCCTGCTCTTTGCCCTGATCGCCCTCGGCTTCACCCTGATCGTGGGCGTGATGGAGGTGATCAATCTCGCCCACGGCTCGCTGTTCGCGATCGGCGCCTATTTCGCGCTGACGGTGATCGCCGGCAGCTGGTTCGCCGGAACGCCGTTCGGCGCCTGGTGGCTGAGCCTGCCGCTCGGCCTGCGCTACGTGCTGGCGCTGGCGATCGGGCCGGCGCTCGCCGGGCTCGCCGGCATGCTGCTCGAGCTCTGCCTGCGCCCGACCTATGGCAAGCCGCCGCTCTACGGGCTGCTGCTGACCTTCGGCGCCGCTCTCGTCATCGAGGAGCTGATCCGGCTCGTCTGGGGCACGGGCGAGCAGAACCTGGCGCTGCCGCAGGCGATCAACGGCGCCTTCCTGCTGAACGGCATGATCTTCTCGACCTACCGCTTCTTCGCCGCCGGCTTCAGCATCGCCGCGATCATCGCCGTTTGGCTCTTCCTGGAGCGCACCTCGGCCGGTGCCGTGATCAAGGCCGGCGCGCATGACAGCGAGATGGTGCGGGCCCTCGGCTACGATCTCGCCAGGCTCAGGCTCGTCGTGTTCGGCTTCGGCGCTGCGCTAGCCGGGCTTGCCGGCGTGGTGATGGTGCCGATCTGGGGCCTTCGCCCGCATGTCGGCGTCGATATCGTGATCCCGGCCTTCCTCATCATCGTCGTCGGTGGCGTCGGCAGCTTCTGGGGCGCCGTCATCGCAGCCCTGCTCGTCGGTCTCGCCATCGGAATCACCGGCGCCTATGCGGCGGCCTGGTCGACCATGTCGATGTACCTGCTGCTGATCGCGATCCTCGGCTTCCGCAGCCGCGGCCTGCTCGGCCGCAAGAGCGCTCTGGAACATTGACGCCATGATCTCGCTCTCGGATATCCCTGCGCGCCCATCGGCCTGGATCACGCCGCCGATGATCGCGCTCGCCCTGCTGCTTCTGGCCGCGCCGGACCTGCTGCCGGCCATAGGGCTCTACCAGTATCTCGGCATCGAGATCGCGATCTGGATCGGCTTTGCGCTCGGGTTCAACCTGCTGTTCGGCTACACCGGCCTGCATTCCTTTGGCCACGGCGCCTATCTCGGCATCGGCGCCTATGCCTTCGGACTGTTCCAGCACCATGTCGCGGTCAGCCTCTGGGGCGGGCTCCTGGCCGCCGTGCTCGCCGCCGGCATCGCAGGCGCGCTGGTCGGGGCGTTCCTCTCCCATCGCCGCGGCATCTATTATGCGCTGCTGACGATCGGCTTCGGTCAGATCTTCTGGTTCCTCGCGATGAAGCTCCATCGCGTCACCGGCGGCGAGGACGGGCTGCTCGGCATTCCGCGCCCGCCGCTGACGCTCGGGCCCTGGCAGGTCTCCCTGACCGACAACCGCGCGCTGTTCTACTTCGCCGCTGCGCTGCTGATGATCGTGGTTGTGCTGTGCTGGCGGCTGGCGAACTCGCCCTTCGGCCGGGTGCTGCAGGCCATCCGCCAGAACGAGACCCGCGCCCGCTTCGTCGGCTACGAGGTCTGGCGCTTCAAATGGGCCGTCTTCACGTTGTCGACGATGATCGCGGGCCTCGCCGGCAGCCTGCTCGCGATGGCCCAGCAGAGCGCCTATCCCGATGTGATGAGCCTGCATCAATCCGGGCTCATCGTGATGATGGTCCTCGTCGGCGGTGGCCTCGTCAGCTTCTGGGGGCCGGTGCTGGGCGTGGTGTTCTACTTCGTCGCCCGCGACGTCCTCGGCGGCCTGACCGAGACCTGGCTGCTCTGGTATGGCCTGATCTTCATGGCGATGGTCATGCTGCGGCCCGAGGGGCTGGCGGGGATGCTGCACGACCTGTTGCGGCGCAGCCGGCCTCGGCAGCCGAGTGCAGCCCCGGCCCCCGCGACGGAGGCCGTATGATGGCGCTCTTCGAAGCCCGCAACATCCACAAGCGCTTCGGCTCGCGCGTCGTGCTGGAAAACATCTCGCTCGCCTTCGAGGAGGGCCAGATCAGCGGCATCATGGGCCCCAATGGCGCCGGCAAGTCGACCTGCTTCCATGTCCTCACCGGCCAGCACAAGCCCGATCGTGGCGAGGTGCTGTTCGATGGCCAGCGGATCTCGGGCCTGCCGCCGCAGCGCATCGCCCGGATGGGCGTCTCGCGCTCCTTCCAGCTGATGAACCTGTTCGACGACACGGTCGTCATCGAGAACGTCATGCTGGCGCTGCCGGCCTTCCGCGAGCGCCGGCTCAAGGCGATGTCGGCGGTGTTCTCGGATACGGCGCTGATCGACCGGGCGCTGGTGGTGCTCGATCAGGTCGGCCTTGCCGTACGGGCCTGGGACGCTGCGGCCTCGCTCAGCTATGGCGACCGCCGCGCGCTGGAGATCGCCGTCGCCCTCGCGGCCGAGCCCCGCATCCTCTTCCTCGACGAGCCGACATCGGGCCTTGGCGCCGAGGCGACGCGCCGTCTCGCCCTGCTCGTGAGGCGGCTGCGCGAGCGCTATACGATCGTGATGATCGAGCATGACATGCGCTTCCTGTTCGAGCTCGCCGACAGGATCTCGGTGATCCACTGGGGTCAGGTCATCGCGGAAGGGACGCCGGCCCAGCTCGGCGACAACAAATGGGTGCGTCGCTCGGCCCTGGCGGAGGCGACCCATGCTTGAGGTCCGCGATATCGAAACCTTCTACGGCGAAACGCAGGCCCTGTTCGGCACCTCGTTGCGGGTCGGCGAGGCCGAGGTGGTCTCGCTGCTCGGTGCCAACGGTGCCGGCAAGACCACGACCATCCGCTCGATCCTAGGCCTGACGCCGCCGCGGCGCGGGCAGATCCATTTCGACGGGCAGGACATCACCCGCCACCCGACGCATCGCATCTCGGCCATGGGCATCGGTTGGGTGCCGGACGATCGCCGTGTCTTCCCGACGCTGACCGTCGCGCGCAACTTGCAGATCGGCATGCGCAAAACCCGTTTCCGGTCCTGGCAGGTCAGCGAGATGGTCTCGATCTTCTCGGCGCTGGAGCATCTGATGCCGCGCGAATGCGAGAACCTCTCCGGTGGCGAGATGCAGATGGTCGCGATCTCGCGGGCGCTGCTCGGCTCACCCGGCCTCGTCCTGCTCGACGAGCCGAGCCAGGGGCTGGCGCCCAAGATCGTCCAGGACGTGCTGGCGACGGTGCGGCGCCTCAAGGCCGAGGGCATCTCCGTCCTGATCGTCGAGCAGAACGCGCTCGCCGCGCTCGAGGTCTCGGACCGCGCCTACGTCATGGACCGCGGCCGGATCGTCCATGAGGGGCCAGCCCGCGCTTTGCTCGACGACAGCTCCCGGCGCCAGCGCCTGATCGGAATGTGACATGAGCGCCATGCTTGACGTCAGCAACCTCTCGAAAATCTACACGCGTGGCCGGTTCGACCGGACGCCGACCTTCAGGCTCGACGCGGATTTCAGCATCGAGGAACCGGCAATCGTCGGCATGATGGGCCCAAACGGCTCGGGCAAGACGACGCTGTTCGAACTGATCACCGGCTCGAACAGCCCGACATCCGGCAAGGTCGAGGTCTGCGGCCGCGACATCCACCGCGTCCGCACCGATGAGCGCGACCGCCTCGCCATCCACTACCACCAGTCCTATCAGGTCAGGCATTTCCGGTCGCTGCGCCCCAACGCCCTGATGCAGCGCGCCGGCAGCGACTACCCGCTGGTCCATCTTTTCGATGAGCCGCAGTTCAACACGCAGGACGGCTATATCGGCTTCATGCTGGATTTCTTCCGGCGGCTGCGCGCCGAGGGCCGGCTCGTCTTCCTCTGCGTCCATCCCAATGAGCGCTTCCACCTCGAGATCCTCGAGGAGATCTGCGAGCGCTTCATCTTCGTCAACAAGGGCGTCGTCACGCCGTTGCCGGACTATGCCGGCCTCCTCGCTCATGAGCCGGCTCGCGCCTATCTCGGCAATCTGCTGACGGAGCGTGCCGCCGCCCTGGAGCCTGCAGCATGAACCGGCCCGAAGCGCACCTGACGCCACAGATCGACCTCGACGCGATCGATCGGCTTTTTACCATCCGCGGACTGCGCGTCTTTCTACCCGGCGGCTACGGTGCGCTGGGCGAGGCGATCGCCTTGGCGATGACGCGGCACGGCGCCCATGTCGCCATCGCCGGACCCAGCGGGGCCAAGGCGCAAGCGTTGGCGGACAGGCTGCGCGGGCAGGGCGTCGAGACCCATGGCTTCGAGCTCGATGCGCGCTATCCGGCCGCGATCGCGGCGGCGACCGACCGTGCCGCCGAGGCGATGGGCGGCATCGACGTGCTCGTCAACTGCGTCGGCATCCAGCGCGAGCAGCGGCTGATGGATGTCGATGAGCAAACCTTCGACGACGTCTACGAGATCAACCTCAAATCGGCGATGTTCCTGGGCCAAGCGGTGGCCCGCCATCAGATCGCGCAGGGCAGGGGCGGCCGCCAGATCCACCTGCTCTCGGTGCGCTCGCAACTGGCGCTGCGCAATCGCGGCTACTCGGCCTACTGCGCCACCAAGGGTGGCCTCGTCATGCTGGTCAAGCAGCACGCGATGGAACTCGCCGAGCACAACATCACCGTCAACGGTGTCGCGCCGACCTTCATCCAGTCCGAGCGGATCCGCCCTCACCTCGAGCGCGAGGGCTTCCGCGACTTCATCCTCGATCGCAATCCGCTCGGCCGGATCGGCGATCCCGTCGAGGTCGTCGGGCAGGTCATCACCTTCGCGGCGCCGGCCGGCAGCTACATGACCGGCCAGATCGTCTATATCGACGGCGGCGTGACGGCGAGCCAATGACGGGAAAGCCGCTTCGCAGCGCCCGCTGGTTCGACACCGACGATCTTCGCGGCTTCGGCCATCGTTCGCGCCTGATGCAGATGGGCTATGGCGCGTCGGACTGGAACGGCCGCCCGGTCATCGCGATCGTCAACACCTGGTCGGACATCAACCCCTGCCACGCGCATTTCCGCCAGCGCGTCGAGGACGTGAAGCGGGGCGTGCTGCAGGCCGGCGGCTTTCCACTGGAGCTTCCGGCGATCTCGCTCTCAGAGAATTTCGTCAAGCCGACGACGATGCTCTATCGCAACCTCCTCGCGATGGAGACCGAGGAACTGCTGCGCTCGCATCCGGTCGATGGCGCGGTGCTGATGGGCGGCTGCGACAAGACCACGCCCGGCCTCATCCTCGGCGCGATCAGCGCCGACCTCCCGGCGGTCTTCCTGCCGGCCGGGCCGATGCTGCGCGGCAATCTGCGCGGCGAGGTGCTCGGCTCCGGCTCCGACGCCTGGAAGTATTGGGACGACCGCCGCGCCGGCAGGATCGATGCGCAGGAATGGCAGGCGGTCGAGGCCGGCATCGCGCGCTCCTATGGCCACTGCATGACGATGGGCACGGCCAGCACGATGACGGCGATCGCCGAGGCGATGGGGCTGACGCTCTCGGGCGCCTCCTCGATTCCCGCCGCCGATTCCAGTCATATCCGCATGGCGACCGAGACCGGCCGGCGCATCGTCGCGATGGTCGGCGAGGACCTGCGGCCGACGGCCGTGCTGTCGCGCGCCTCGTTCGAGAACGCCATCACTGTCGCCATGGCGATGGGATGTTCGACCAACGCGATCATCCACCTCATCGCGATGGCGCGCCGGGCCGGCCAGGACATCGGCCTCGCCGATTTCGAGGTGGCGAGCCGGCGCGTGCCCGTGCTGGCGAATATCCGCCCCTCCGGCGAGCGCTATCTGATGGAGGACTTTTACTATGCCGGCGGCCTGTCCGGGCTGATGAACCGCCTTGCGCGGCACCTTGCTCTCGACGCCGCGACTGTCGAAGGCCGCACCCTCGGCGCTGCGATCGAAGATGCGCCGATCTGGAACGACGACGTTATCCGGCCCCTGGACAACCCGGTCTCGACCGAGCCTGCGCTGGCCGTGCTCTACGGCAACATCGCGCCTGAAGGCTGCGTGATGAAGCCCTCGGCGGCCGAGCCGCATCTGCTCGACCAAACCGGCCCCGCCCTGGTCTTCGACAGCTATGCGCAGATGAAGGCCGAGATCGACGACCCCGACCTGCCCGTGACCGCCGACACGATCCTGGTGATGCGCGGCGCCGGCCCGCAAGGCGGTCCGGGCATGCCGGAATGGGGAATGCTGCCGATTCCGAAGAAGCTGCTGAAGCAGGGCGTGCGCGACATGCTGCGCGTCTCCGATGCGCGCATGTCCGGCACGAGCTACGGCGCCTGCATCCTGCATGTCTCGCCGGAGGCCCATATCGGCGGACCGCTTGCCCTCGTTCGCAGCGGCGATCTCATCCGCGTCGATGTCGCGGCCCGCAGCATCGATCTCTGTGTCGACGAGGCCGAGCTCGCGCACCGGCGCGCCGCGCTGCGACTGCCCGAACCGCGCTTCGAGCGCGGCTATGGCTGGATGTTCTCGCGCCATATCGGCCAGGCCCATGAAGGCTGCGACTTCGATTTCCTTGAAACCTCGTTCGGCGCGCCCGTCGGCGAGCCGGACATCCTGTGACCGTGCTGGAGAGACCGATGTCCAACCTTGAGCCCAAGCTCCTCATCGGCGGCGAGTTCCGGACGGCCACCGCGCTGCCGCCGCTTTCCGTTCTCAATCCCTGCACGGAGGAGCAGCTCTGGACGGCTCCTCGCGCCGGTGCGGCCGAGGTCGAGGAGTCGCTCCATCACGCCCGTGCCGCGCTCAAGACCTGGTCGAAAGTGCATGGCTGGGAGCGGGCCAAGGTGTTGCGCGGCATCGCCCGGGCGATGGAGGCGCGCAAGGGCGCACTGGCGAGTGCGCTCTCGCACGAGATCGGCCGCCCGATCGCCCAGTCGGAAGGCGAGGTGCTGATCGCGATCGAGCAGTTCGACTGGTTCGCCGGCGAGGCCGAACGGCTCTTCGGCGAGACGATCCCCTCGCGCCAGGGCGGTCGCCTCGCGACGGCGCTGGAACCGGTCGGGATCGTCGCCGCCTTCACCGCCTGGAATTTTCCGATCAACCTGCTGGCGCGCAAGATCGCGCCGGCGCTCGCTGCCGGCTGCCCGATCATCTGCCGGCCGTCCGAGCAGACGCCGCTGACCTCGACGCTGATCGCGGAGGCCTGCGTCGAAGGCGGCGCGCCCGCCGGCACCGTCCAGATGCTCTTCGGCCCGGCCGAGACGATCACGCCGGCCCTGATGGCGGCAGAGGAGGTACGAAAAATCTCGCTGACCGGCTCGACGCGCGTCGGCCAGATGCTGCTCGCCGAGGCGGCCAGGACCGTCAAGCGCTGCTCGATGGAGCTCGGCGGCCATGCACCCGTCGTGATCTGCGAGGACGCCGACGTCGACAACGCGGCGATGCTGTGTGCGCAGTTCAAATTCCGCAATGCCGGCCAGGTCTGCATCGCGCCCAACCGCTTCTACGTGCATGAGAGCCTGGCCGAGCGCTTCGCCAGCGGCATGGTCAAGGCGGCCGAGGCCCTGATGTTAGGCGACAGCCAGGACCGGGCAACGACGATGGGGCCGCTGACGCTCGCCAGCCAGCGCAATCGGATCGAGATGCTCTCGGCCGATACCGAAGCCTCGGGCGCGCGTCGCCTCACTGGCGGACGACGACCCGCCGGCCGCAATAAGGGCTTCTATTTCGAGCCGACCGTCTTCGCCGATATACCCGATGACGCCCGCATCATGCGCGACGAACCCTTTGGCCCGCTCGCGCCGATCGCCACCTTCCGTGATTTCGACGACGCGCTCGAACGGGCGAACTCGACGCCCTACGGGCTCGCCGCCTACGGCTTCACGTCCAGCCAGCGCCATGCCGAGGCGTTGAGCGCCGGCCTCCACGCCGGCATGGTCGGGGTCAACACCTTCATGATCGCCCATGCCGAGGCGCCGTTTGGCGGCATCAATCATTCCGGCATGGGGCGCGAAGGCGGCCGGCAGGCGATCCAGGATTATCTCAACGTCAAGCTCACGCATTTCATCTCGACGTGAGATGACCTCGATCGGGCGGCCGACAAGGGCCACGAGCGCCCAGCGCTCGGCTTGGTGAAATGCGCCGAGCGTCGACATCGGCCAGTCGCCAGGAAGCGGACATCAAGAGAGGAATGCAGGAGGTCGGGTCCCAGCCGTTGCGGACCTGCGCGCGGCTATTCCTGATGCCGCCTCATGCCATCAGCGGCGATCCCGCGAACTTCCGTAGCGGGCGCCGGGCAGGTTTGCACAGAGTGAAGAGCTTGCCCCGTGGCGAGACGGCCCTTTCGGGACGCTCTTTGTCTCATGGCGAGCGCCCGATCAGCCGGTCCTCGACGTTCTGAAGATGCCGGCGCATCGCGTCGGCGGCCCCCGCGGGTTCCCGGTGGGCGATGGCGTCGACGATCCGGTCATGGTCGTCGAAACTATGGTGATCGGCCGGCGGGCTGCTGTGGCTCGGCCGTGGCCGCCCCCAGGTGACAGCGCGGCGCACGGCGTTCAGCGTTTCGAGCAGCGCGAGCAGGATCGGGTTATGCGCAGCCTCGGCGATCTGATGGTGGAAGCGCGCGTCGTAGGCCTCGTATTCGCGCCAGGTCGTCGAAGCGCGGCAGGCGGTATTCAGTTCGGCGAGCGTGGTGACCTCGGCCGCCGTGGCGTTGATCGCGGCAAGGCGGGCAAGTTCAGGCTCGAGGCCGATGCGCGCCTTCATCACCTGAAGCGGATTGCTGCGCTGCGCCAGATCCGAGATGTCCAGCAATTGCGGCGGCCGCGGCCCGACAAAGGTGCCCTTGCCGACATGGCGCCAGAGCTGGCCTTCGCGCTCGAGCACCGCCAGGCCCTTGCGCAGCTCGGCGCGCTTGACGCCGAGGAGTTCGGCGAGCTCCCGCTCCGGCGGCAGGCGCCCGTCATCCGGCAGCCTCGCCGCAGAAAGAAAACCATAGAGCTGCGTCAGGACGCCCGAGACGGCGGCATCGGGTGGAGAAGCGACTGTCTGATCCATCATGCGGCGACCGGTGGTGAGTGACATCGCCTTGATTCCACGGATGAGCGGCGATTGCAACCATTTTGAAATTGGTTGAAACAATCAGGTTTTCGAACCGAAATTCCGCTCATTTCAGAGGTTACCTTTGCCTTGACAGGATCAATCTAGGGCATGACACTGCCCAAAATAAAATTGGTTGCGACCAGATCGCGCGAAAAGACCAAACCGAACTCTGGGAGGAGTCGTCATGAAGCTCTTGGGAAGAAGGCTGTCCGCCGTGTTCGCCGTCGCTGCCGCCCTGACGGTCGGGAGCGTGGCCGCGCAGGCGCAGAGCAAGGTCCGGGTGGCGCTCGGAGACGTGCTGTCGACCGAGACGCTTGCGATGATCGTCGCGCTCGAGCGCGCCAAGGAGAAAGGCGTCGACTATCAGGTGACGCATTTCTCGAAGGAGGATCTCGCCATCCAGGCCGTGATCAACGGCCAGGCGGATCTCGGCATCGGCACGCCCTATGCCGTGGTCCAGAAGAGCAAGGCGCCGCTGCGCGTGCTCTTCCAGGGCACGCGGCTGGTCTTCTTCCCGGTCGCCGACAAGTCCTACAAATCGTGGAAGGACATGAACGGCCAGCCGATCACCTTCCACGCCCGCGCGACGGGGACCGAGGCCATCGGCAACATCATCGCCAAGCGCGAAGGCATCCAGTTCGGCGAGCGCAGCTATGTGCCCGGTTCCGAGAATCGGATCATCGGCATGATGAAGGGCCAGATCAAAGCCACCATCGTCGATCTCGCCAACAAGAACCTGCTGCTCGAGAAGGCGGGCGACCGCTTCCATGTCCTCCCCGGCGTCAGCGAGCCTGCCTCCGACGAGACCCTGTTCGGGCAGATCGACTGGATCAAGAAGAACGAGAAGCAGGTCGACGTCATCGTCACCGAATTCCTGCGGCTCTGGCAGGAGATGGCGGCCAATCCGGGAATCGTCGAGCAGGAGCGCACCAAGCGCAAGCTGATGGCCGACCAGCCCAAGGAGGTGCTGGAGGGCATCACCAAATTCTACACGATGGCGACCAAGGAGGGCGTCTATGCGCCGACCGGCGGCAGCGCCGAAATCGCGAAGGCCGATTTCGAGTTCTACGCCGAGGCCGGACAGATGCAGGGGCCGGCGGCAGAACTGAAGGTCGAGGACTTCTGGTATCTCGCGCCGCTCGAGCGGGCACGCAAGGCATTGGGCAGCTAGGCCGGGCTCGCGCCTCTCCAGCCAACCGGCATGCCGGGCGATGACCGGCCCGGCCTGCTCCTCGCTGCGGCTCTCACAAGCGGAGTGACCTCCCTTGCAGATTTCCGACCTTGCCTCTGCCCTCCCGGCGCGCCGTGAGCCTCCGGCCAGCTACTGGCGCGATGCGCTGATCCACCCGCTCGTCCTGCGGCTGGTGTCCTTCGCGGCGGTGCTCGCGCTTTGGGAATATGCCGGGCGGATTCCATTGAGCCCGGCCTTCCCGACCTTCCTCGAAACCATGGGTGGCCTCGGTGCGATCATCGCCGACGGAACGCTCTACAAGGCCTTCCTGATCACGCTCCATCCCCTCGTGATCGGTCTTGCCGTTTCGGTCCTGCTCGGCGTGGCGCTCGGCGTGCTGATGGGTCTGCACGAGCCGTCGGAATGGCTGATCGCGCCCGTCTTCGTGATCGCCCAGGCGGCACCCTTGGCCGCGCTCATCCCGATCCTGACCTTCGCCTACGGCATCGGGCTCACCGCCAAGATCATGACCGTCTGCATCATGGCGATGCCGGTCATCGTGCTGAACACGCTGGGCGCGGTGCGCAACACGCCAAAATCGCTTCTGGAAATGAGCCGGTCCTTTCTCGCCAGCCGCAGCCAGAGCATCCGCCTCGTCATCCTGCCGGCGGCGAGCCCGATGATCTTCGCTGGGCTACGGCTCGGCTGCGCGGCCGCCTTCATCGGCGTGATCCTCGCCGAGTTGCTGATCACGCCGACCGGTATCGGCGACGTGATCTCCTACAACCAGTCGGTCGCCGACTATCCGAAGATGTACGCGGCCATCCTCGCCATCATCGTGTTCTCGGTCCTGTTCATCGAGCTGCTGGAGAGGATCGAGCTCACCCTGTTCCGACCGGAGAGCCGCGCATGACCCCGAACATCGCTCCTGCCGAACCACGGCAGACGCCCGGTCTCGCGCCGATCCCGCCTGTCGCGACGCGGCCGATCGTCGAGGTCAAGAGTGTCTCGAAGACCTATGCCGGCGGCGTCGAGGCGCTCAGCGGCATATCGCTGGACTTTCCGGAAGGCCGGCTGACGACCCTGCTCGGCCCGTCCGGCTGCGGCAAGACCACGCTGCTGAAGATCATCGCCGGCCTGATCCCGGCCAGTGGCGGCCAGGTCTTCGTCGACGGCCGCGAGGTCAAGGGGCCGGGCCCCGAACGCGCCTTCGTCTTCCAGGACTTCGCGCTGATGCCCTGGGCGAGCGTCATCCGCAATGTCGCCTTCGGGCTCGAGTTGCGCGGCATCGCCCATGGCGAGCGCGAGGCGATCGCCGAACGCCACATCGCGCGCGTCGGCCTCAAGGGCTTCGAGCGGAAATATCCCCACGAGCTCTCGGGCGGTATGCGCCAGCGCGTCGGCCTTGCCCGTGCGCTCGCGGTCGACGCCAAGGTCGTGCTGATGGACGAGCCGTTCTCGGCCGTTGATGAGCAGACGCGCCGCAAGTTCCAGGAAGAGCTGCTCGAGCTCGTCGCCAACGAGGGCAAGTCGTTCATCTTCGTGACGCACAGCATCGAAGAGGCGGTCTACGTCTCCGATCGGATCGCACTGCTCTCGCGCCGGCCGAGCCGCGTCTCGGCGATCATCGAGCCGAAGATCGTGCGCGGCGGCGACCCGGAGAAGATCCGGCGCGACAGCGCCTATCTCGATGTCGTCGAGGACATCTGGCAGCAGCTCAAGCACTACCTGGACTAGGGGGCGGCCATGGTCATTTCCGGCATCCGCCTTCCCATGATGACGTCGCTGATCGTCTGGGCCGTGATCTGGGAGATCGCCGGCCATACCGACGCCGGCTTCATCCTGCCGCCGTTGTCGCGCATCGTCTGGCGCGTCTTCGAGATCGTCCCGACCGCTTCGTTCCTCGACGCGCTCCTGATCACCGGCCGCGCCTTCCTGCTCGGCAATGCCATCGCGATCGGCATCGGCGTCCCGCTTGGGATCCTGATGGGCCGCTCGGTCATCGCCGACCGGCTGCTCCTGCCCTGGGTGAACCTCTTCCTCTCGGCACCGCTCAGCGCGCTGGTCCCGGTGATCATGGTGCTGTTCGGGCTCGGCGAGACGACGATCGTCCTCGTCGTCGTGCTGTTCTCGATGTGGATCATCGTGCTCAACACCCGCGCCGGCGTCCGCGCCATTTCGCCCTCGCTGGTCGAGATGGCGCGCAGCTTCGGCGCCAATGGCTGGCAGGCCTTCAGCCGGATCTATCTCTGGGCGGCGCTGCCCGAGATCCTGGCGGGCATCCGGCTGGGCATGATCCGCGCCGTCAAGGGCGTGGTCATCGGGCAATTGCTCGTCTCCGTCGTCGGATTCGGCACGCTGTTCGAGATCTACCAGTCGCACTTCCTGATGGAGCATTTCTGGGCGTTGCTGCTCGTGCTCTTCAGCTTCGCCTTCACCCTCAACGAGTTGCTGGCCGGGCTCGAACGTCGGTTCGCCTATTACGCCGCCTCGCGCTGACCAATCCTCTTGCCAACGTAAGGATCCCGCAAGATGAACATCGCTACGCCTCAGAACCATGTCGTCCAGGCCCCGGCGCCGGTTTCGCTTCCCGTGCGCGGGACGCAAAGCCGCTTCCCGGTTCACCGCATCTATTGCGTCGGCCGCAATTACGCCGCCCACACGATCGAGATGGGTGGGGACCCGACCCGCGAGGCGCCCTTCTTCTTCCAGAAGAACCCCGACAATGTCGTCCTCGATGGCGGCGACTTCCCCTATCCGCCGCGCAGCAGCAATGTTCACCACGAAATCGAGATGATCGTCGCCCTCGCCAAGGGCGGCAAGGATATTCCCGTCGAGAGCGCCCTTGATCACGTCTACGGCTATGCCGTCGGCCTCGACATGACGCGGCGCGACCTGCAGGACGAGTGCAAGAAGGCGAGCCGGCCCTGGGAGATCGGCAAGGCGTTCGAGCATTCGGCGCCGATCGGCGAGATCGTTCCGGCGAGCACGATCGGCCATCCCGAGAACGGGGCCGTCTGGCTCAAGGTCAACGGCGAGATCCGCCAGCAGGGCGATCTCAACCACATGATCTGGAAGGTGCCGGAGATGATCTCCTACCTCTCCGGCCTGTTCGAACTTCAGCCGGGGGACCTGATCATGTCGGGCACGCCCTCCGGCGTCGGTGCGATCGTGCGCGGCGACGTGATGGAGGGCCACATCGAGGGCATCGGCACCTTGCACACCAAGGTGGTCTGAGCAGCGACGAAAGCGGCGGATTTCGTGCGAGGCCGGGGCGTCGATGACTGGCGGAGCAGATTGCTGCCCTTCGCCTTCCCCAAACTGCGAGATGCGAGCGCCCGGACTGTCATCCGGGCGCTGCTTGTCCGTCAAACGTGGCCGTACTTGGCCAGGGCGTCGGCGAGCGAGAGCCCGCGCGAGAGCTCCTGCCGGATCTTGACCTCCACGGCGGTCAGCCGCTCGGCTTCGGCGAGGACCTCCTCGATCCGGTCGGCCGGGATGGCGATGGCGCCGTCATCGTCGGCGAGGATGAAGTCGCCGGGCTTGATCTCGACATAGCGGCTGGTCGCGCCGCGCATCAGCACGGGGACCTGGCTGGCATTGACCTTCCAGCGGCCGATCGACTGCACCGGCGTGCGGTAGCGCGCATAGACCGGGAAGGCCTGCTCGCCGATCCAGCGGATGTCGCGGATGCCGCCATCGACGAGCGCGCCGACGCAGCCCTTCTCCTTCATGCCGATCGCGATCAGCTCGCCGAAATAGCAGATGCCTTCGCCATCGCCGCTCCAGACCGTGACCTCGCCGGGCGAGACGCCCTGGCAGGCCTTCATCTTCTCGGCGTCGCCGCCGAGCGGGAACGGCGTCATCTGGCCGCGGATCGTGTAGGCGAAGCCGGCGAGCCGGCCGGTCGTCGCGGGGTAGGGCGCAAATTGCGGCGCCAGGCCCTGATCGGGCAGGCCGAGGGTGTCGAGCACATCGGCGACGTTGGAGGTGTCGACGGCAAGGTAGCGGCGGCGGATATCCTCGCGCCAGGTGGCGTCGCGCTGCGGCAGTTCGGTCATGATCTCAAGTCCTTTCAGATGCTCTGGAGATAGCCGCCGTCGACCCGGATGACCGAGCCGGTGATGTAGGCGGCGCGGGCGCTGGCGAGGAAGGCGACGGCGTCGGCGTATTCCTCGGGCGTGCCGTAGCGGCCGAGCGGGATCGAGCCCGTGCTCTCGGCGACGATGTCGGCGAGCGGGCGGCCTTCGCGCCTGGCCTTCTGCTCGTCGAGGAAGCGGATGCGGTCGGTGGCGATCCGCCCCGGCAGGATGATGTTGCAGGTGATGCCGGCGGCCGCGACCTCGCGCGACAGCGTCTTCGACCAGCCGACCAGCGACAGCCTGAGCGCATTGGAGATCGCGAGGTTCGGGATCGGGGCGACGACGCCGGACGAGGTCGAGGTGACGATCCGTCCCCAACCGCGTTCGCGCATGCCCGGCAGCACCTTGTCGGTGAGCGCGATGACGGAGAGCACCATCGACTGGAACTGCGCCGTCCAGGTTTCCGATGGCACGCCGGCAGCGGGGCTCGGCGGCGGGCCGCCGGTATTGTTGACGAGGATGTCGACCGGCCCGAGCGCCTCGGCGATCGCGGCGAGGTGCCCGTCGGCCTCGTCGAGGTGGCCGATGTCCCAGCGCCGCGCCAGATGCGGTGTGCCGAGGGCGGACAAGTCGGCGGCCGTCGCGGCGAGGGCGGTCTCGTCGATATCGGCGAGCGCGACCTTGGCGCCTTCCGTTGCGAGCGCCCTGGCAATGGCGCGGCCGAGCCCACCGCCGGCGCCCAGTACGAGCGCCGTGCGTCCAGAAATTCCGAGATCCATGATGGGTTCCTTGCGAGTCCGGGCTTACGAGCCGATGCGCAGCGGTGCGTTGAGCTTGCGCAGATAGGAAATGACCGAGAGCGCGGTGATGCGGCCGGTCTTGGGGTTGTCGCTCGGCACGTTCTCGATCGTCATCGAGAAGCTGGCGGAGTCGGCATCGACCTCGATCGTGTGGGTGTTGCGGGTCAGCGCCGGGTCGGCCCAGATTTCGAGCGTGGTCCGGTCCGGCCCGATGCCGGCGAGCGAGAGCGCGACCGCGACATTGAGATTGGCCGGGAAGCCGATCGCCGCCTCGCGCGGGGTGCCGCTGAAGACGCGGGTCGGCTCCGTCACATCGTCGATCACGATGTTGTTCTCGATGAGATAGGGCGCGCCGACGAGGCCGCGCACCGGCTTGCGGGTGATCATCCGGACCGAGCGGATCACGCCCTCGGCCGCGGCGGTGACGGCATCGAGCCCGAGCAGGGCGCCGGTCGGCACGACGATCTGGCTGCCATGCGCGCGGGCGATCTCGATGAGGCCCTCATGCGAAAGGATGGCGCCGGAGCTGAGCACGATCACGGTCTTGCCGGCGCGCAGGAAGGGCTCGGCGATGGCGGGCAGAAGTGCGGCCGGCGCGCATTCGACGACGATGTCGGCGAGCGCTTCGAGCTCCTCGATCGCGACGACCGGAATCGGCCGGGAGAGGTGGCCGAGGCGCTCGCGCGCCTTGTCGCGGTCATTGGCGGAGACGGCAACGAGCTCGCAGCCGGGCACGCCCTGGTCGAGCACGCTAGCGATCTTGAGACCGACGGCGCCGAGACCGGCGATGGCGACCCGCCGGCGCGGATGCACGCCGGGTGAGGAGGGGGACGTCATGGGCGTTTCCTTGTCGTCAGCCGGCAGTCGGAGCCGGGAACAGGCTGGCATAGTGGCGCGCACAGGCGCCGGCCGTGGTGAACCAGATGCGGTTCTGGTGCTTGTTGAGATGGTCGAGCACCCGGCGGAACTGCCGGATGCGGAAGGGCTGGCCGACGATGAAGGTGTGGATCGTCATGCCGTAGACCAGCGCCTGACGCTCCGACTGCACCAGCATCTCGTCGAGATTGTCGATCGCCATGTCGGCGAAGGCCTGCGCCGTGCCGTCATGCAGCACGACCATCGGCACGTCGTTGACCTCGTGCGGGTAGGGCATTGCCAGCAAGGGGCCGCCGCTGGTCTTGAGCCAGACCGGCTGGTCGTCCATCGGCCAGTCCATGGTGTAGCCGTAGCCGGCCGCAGCCAGCAGGTCCTCGGTGTTGGCGCTGGGATGAGCGCCCGGGCTCATCCAGCCGGCCGGCGGCTCGCCCTCATGGCTGGCGATCGCCTGCGTCGCCTCGGCGATCAGCCGTCGCTCGGCCTCGATCTCCATGCCGTTCTGGTGCTCGGAATTGGTCCGGCCATGGGCGACGATCTCGTCGCCGCGACGACGATGGGCCGCGACCAGTTCCGGGCAGTGGTCATAGCATTCGGTGTTCAGCAGCACCGAGAGCGGCAGGCGGTACTCGTCGAAGAGCTCGATCAGCCGCCAGCCGCCGACGCGGTTGCCGTATTCGCGCCAGGCCCAGTTATAGGTGTTGGGGTGGGATAGCCCCGGCGAATAGGGCAGGCCGAGCCCCGAGCCATAGGCGAAGTGCTCGACGCAGAGCGCGACATAGACGGCGAGCCGCTTGCCGCCCGGCCAGGTGAAATCCGGCCGGTCGACGATGGGCGAATAGGGGAAGCGTCCGGGGCTAGGCAGCATGGTCCAGATCCGTCAGGGGCGATAATCGGCCGGGGCGACGACCGAGGAGAGGTCGACGGTCGCGACGTTCTCGCGCGTCACCAGCAGGGCCGGCATGACGACGCGGGCCTCGACCGGCTGCTTCGCCGCGGCCTTCAGCGCCTGCGCCATGGCGGCCTTGCCCTGGGCGACGACCTGCTGGATCGAGGTGCAGGCGATGTCGCCGTCCTTCAGCATCTGCTGGGCGGTCGGGCTGAAATTCGAGGCCGAGACCTTCACCGGCTTGCTCGCCGACTTGAAGGCCGAGACGACGCCGGCCGCCATGTCGTCGGTCGCGGCATAGATGCCGGCGAGGTCGGGGAAGCGCTGCGTCCAGTCCTCGGCGGTGCCGAGCGCGGCGTTGCGATTGTCGGCGAGGCGCGATTCCGCGACGATCTTGACGTCGGGCGCCGCTTTCGCCAGCGCCTCGCGGAAGCCCTTGGCGCGCAGATCCGACCAGGCCTGCCCTGCCGGCCCAGCCATCATCGCGACGTTGCCCTTGCCGCCGATCGCCTTGGCCAGGCATTCGGCCTGCAGCTTGCCCATGTCGGCATGATCGGCGCTGACCAGTGAGGCCAGCTTCGGCGTGTTCGGCGGCGAAGAGATGCCCACCACCGGGATGCCGGCCTCGATCGCGCGCTCGACGATCGGCTTCACCGCATCGCCATTGGTGGCGCCGATCACGATCGCGGAGACCTTGCGCTGGATCAGATCCTGCACCTGGGCGATCTGCTGCGAGGCATTGGCATCGCCGCCG
Organism: Alloboseaceae bacterium BT-24-1; assembly: GCA_025846845.1. Lineage (GTDB taxonomy): Bacteria > Pseudomonadota > Alphaproteobacteria > Rhizobiales > Beijerinckiaceae > Allobosea. The sequence continues at coordinate 232,039 of JAOYTL010000012.1, read as the reverse complement.
GCATTGAGCTTCAGCACCGTTGCGCCGCCGCCCTTCGCCTCGCTCTCCATGCCGTAGACGGCCGAGATCCAGAAGGAGGAGGCGAGGTTCGGGACGGCGATGCCGATCGTCTTCTCCTGGGCGAAGGCTGGCGGCGCCAGCGCAGCAATGGCGATCGAGGCAAGAAGGAGGCTGCGGCGGGAGAGGCGCGTCATGGCGAGATGTCCTTCGGCTGGCGGTTGCGGGCGAGAAACGAGCGGAGGGCCGTGTCCATCAGGCCGGAGCCGAGGATGACGAGGCCGACGGTGACCTGCGCCAGGAAGGGCGAGACACCGGTGAGGTTGAGCCCGGTCAGCACGACCTGGACGAAGAACGCACCGGCCGTAACCGCGATGGCGTTGGCGACGCCGCCGGACAAGGCGGTCCCGCCGATGATCGCGGCGGCGATCGCCTGCAATTCCATGCCGGCGCCTTCCGTGGGCAGGCCGGCGCCGGCCCGGGCCGTCATCAGCGCTCCGGCAAGTCCGGCGAAGAGGCCGCAGAGCTGGTAGGCCCGGATCTGGAGCGCGCCGGCATCGGCGCCGACCAGGCCGACGGCTTCGGGATTGGCCCCGAGCATCAGGATGCGCTTGCCGAGCGTGGCGTGGCTCAGGAGGAATTGGGCTTCGAGGACGCAGGCGAGGGCGAGCCAGGCGAGCGGGGGCAGGCCGAGCACGGGGTCGAAGGCGAGGCTGGTCGCATGGCCGGCATCGACCAGAGGCACGGCCTGGCCGTCATCGCTGACCAATAGGGCGACGCCCTTGAGGGCGACCAGCGAGCCGAGCGTCGCGACGATCGGCTGCAGGGCAAGGCGGCCGACGAGCCAGCCATTCAGAGTGCCGCAGGCGAAGCCGACCAGCGGCGCGGCCAGCAAGCCGACCAGCCCGAAGCTGTTGGCGGCCATGGCGGCGAGGGTTCCGGCGAGGGCGGCAATGGCGCCGACCGAGATGTCGAAGCCGCGAGCGGCGAGGGCGAACATCTGGCCGGTGGCGAGCAGGACCAGGACCCAGCCCTGGCCGGCGATGCTGCCGGCATTGCCGAGCGAGAGGAAACCGGGCGCGATCGCGGCGAAGACGAGGCCGGCGGCGAGGATGCCGGCAGGCGCGATCAGCAGGCGCGAGGCGATGGCCGGGCTCATCCGCGCCTCCCGTTGGTGAGCAGGCGGACGGCCTGGCCGAGGAAAGCCCAGTCGCGTTGCAGCAGCACGGCGGTGACGACGAGCGTGCCCAGCAGGATGAGCTGGTAGGCCGTCGGCAGGTTCAAGAGCACCACGATGTTGTTGAGCATGGCGACGATCAGCACGCCGCAGACGACCTGCAGGACATTGCCGCGCCCGCCGCCGAGCGGCAGCCCGCCGACGGCGCAGGCGGCGATGGTCTCGAAGGGCAGGTTCGGCGCGAGCATGGGCTGGCCCGAGGCGACGCGGCTGGTCAGGATGACGGCGCCGAGCGCGCAGAACAGGCCGGCCACGGCATAGCCGGAGAAGACGAGACGCGGCACGGAGAGTCCGGCGAGCCTGGCGGCCGTCGCATTGGCGCCGACGAGGTACCATCCGCGCCCGAGCCGGCTCCTGGCGAGCAGGACATGCAGCAGCGTGAAGGCGGCGGCGGCGATCAGGATCGGCACGGGTATGCCGAGGACGCGGCCGCGCGCCGGCCATGAGAAGGTGTCGGAAGGCGGCGCGTCGATCGGCAGGCCACCGGCGAGCCAGGCCGCGAGGCCCGACGCAATCATCAGCATGCCGAGCGTCGCGATCACCGGCGGTACGGAAAAGCGGGCGACGAGCAGGCCGTTGACCATGCCGATCGCGACGATCAGCAGGCCGCCGAGGAGGAAGGCGCCGACGACGCCAGTCGCGGGCAGGGCCATGACGATGACGACGCTCGCCAGCGCCGCCGAGGCGCCGAAGGAGAACTCGATCCCGGCGAGGATGACGACGATGGCCTGGCCACAGGCGACGATGCCGAGGATGGCGGCGATGCGCAGCACGTTCTCGATATTGCCGAGCGTGCCGAAGCGCGGCACCGCCAGGGCGGCCAGTCCGAACAACAGCGCCGTCACAATCAGGATGGCCGGCGGGCGCAGGATGGCGGGCATGCTGGACGGACCCCGGTCGCCGAGAGGAAAGCTGCTCATGCCGCGGCCTTTCCGGCGAGCGCAGCCATGATCGCCTCGGTCGAGGCGGCGCCGGGCAGCTCCTGCGCGATCGCGCCGTCACGGACGACGAGGTAGCGGTCGCAGAGCGCGGTCAGCTCGTCGAGGTCGCTCGATGCGATCAGGACGGCGACGCCGGTGCGAGCCATCTCGATGATGGCGCGATGGATCATGGCGCGCGCCGCGACGTCGACGCCGCGTGTCGGCTCGAGCAGGACGAGGGCACGCAGGTTCGGCAGAGCAAGGCAGCGCGCAATCAGGAGCTTCTGCTGGTTGCCGCCGCTGAAGCTCGCAGCCTCGGCGTCCGGCCGGGCCGGATGCAGGTACAGTCGGCGCAGCAGCGGCTCGATCGCGCTCCGCTCGCGGGCCTTGCCGAGGATGCCGCGGGTGGAGAAGCGCGCGAGGGCGCTGGCCGAGGCATTGCCGATCGCGCTGACCGGGGGGAAGAGCCCCTCGGCATGGCGGTCGGCCGGGACATAGGCGACGCCGAGGCGGACGGCCTCGCGCCGATCGCCGACGGCGAAGCGCTCCTGCCCAACCGAGATTTCGCCCCGGCCGGCGGCGGCGCCGGCCATGGTCGCGGCGATGGCGAGGGCACCGGAGCCGACCAGTCCGGCGAGGCCGACGATCTCGCCGGCGCGCACCGCAAGGTCGAGCGGTTGGCCTGCCGCCACGCGCACGCCGGTCGCGACGAGGGCCGGCTCGGCCTGGGCGCTGCCCGAGCGGTGCTCGTGCTCGACCTGCATGCCGAGCATCGCCTTGACCAGCGTGGCGCGGTCGTGCCGGCCGATCGGGGCGGCGTCGATCACCGTGGCGCCGTCGCGGAGCACGGTCACCTCGTCGGCAAGACGCTCGATCTCGTCGAATTTGTGCGAGATGAAGAGGACGGCTGCGCCGCCGGCACAGAGATCGCGGACCACCGCGAAGAGCCGCTCTGCCTCGGCGCCGTTCAGCGCTGCTGTCGGCTCGTCGAGGACGAGGATGCGGCAATTGCGCCCGACGCCGCGGGCGATCTCGAGCAATTGGCGCTCGCCGAGCGAGAGTAACGAGACCGGGCGGTCGAGATCGAGGTCGAGTCCGACGCGGGTGAGCCAGGCCCGCGCCTCGTCGCGCGGCACCAGCGCCTTGCGGCTGAGGCCGGCCCGCCCGGCTGCGAGTTGGAAGGCGGAGAGATTGTCGAGGACGGAGAGCTCGGGAAACAGGCTGAGATGCTGGTAGATCGGCACGATCCCGGCGGCGATCGCCTCGGCGACCGAGCGGAAGGCGACGGGCCGGCCGGCGAGGGCAACGCTGCCGCTGTCGGGCTTCACGGCGCCGACGATGATCTTCACCAGGGTCGACTTGCCGGCCCCGTTCTCGCCGAGCAGCGCATGGACCCGGCCGGTGCGCAGCGTGAGATCGGCGCTGCGCAGCGCACAGGTCGCGCCATAACGTTTGGCGATGTCGCGCATGGCGAGCGCGATCGCTGGCTCGATCGTCATCGGCAGTTCCCCGTTCACCTGGAGCGAACCTCTCGGCCGCCCGGTGTTTGTCTGACGATGCGGCTGCCGGGCAGCCGTCACAAACGAATTGTTCAGCGCTCATGCATGAAGTAGGCTCATGCATGAGAGGGGTTCTGCATGCGGAAAAGGCGTTTGCCGCCATTGAATGCGTTGCGCGGTTTCGACGCCGCGGCGCGCCATCTCTCCTTCACCAAAGCGGCCGAGGAATTGAACCTGACGCAGGGCGCGGTCAGCCGTCAGGTCAAGGAGCTCGAACTCCATCTCGGGCAGGAACTCTTCCGCCGCCTGACCCGGCGCATCGAGTTGACGGCCGAAGGCGAGCAGTTCTTCCGGTCCGTCGAGAGCATGCTCGACGAGCTCGAGCGCGCCGCCGGCCGTTTCGCCCAGCGTCGTGATCGGGCGACTCTGACGGTCTCGGTGCTGCCGACGATCGCCTCTGTCTGGCTGATGCCGCGACTTCATGTCTTCACCAGCCAGCATCCCGAGGTCGAGCTGCGCGTCGTCTCCTCGATCGAGCCGGCCGATCTGCTCGCGCATGAAGCGGATGTCGCGATCCGTGTCGGGCGCCTGCCGGGCCGGCACTATGAGCGTAACCAGCCGCGCATCGAACTGTCGATGCTGACGCGTTGGGACGGCGTCCATGCCGATGAGCTCTTCCCCGACCGGCTCGTGCCGGTCTGCGCACCCGGGCTGACCGGCGAGACGGGCATCACCCCGGGCGACCTGGCACGCTGGCCGCTGATCCACACCTCGACGCGCCGCCATGCCTGGCCGGACTGGCTGAAGGCGCATGGCGTGCGCGCAGCGGTCGAGATCGAGCCGACGCTGCAGTTCGGACACTTCTTCATGTCGCTGGATGCCGCGCGGCAGGGTCGCGGCATCGCGCTGGTTCCCGATATCGTGCTGGCGCATGAGGAAGGGATGCGCGGGCTCATCATGCCCGTTGCGGGCAGCCTCGAAAGCGCGGGCGAGTATTATCTGCTGATCCACGAGACACGGCTCGACGACCGCCCCGTTCAGCAGTTCCGGTCTTGGGCTCTCGCCGAGGCCTTCCGGGCGCGCGACACGCTGCCCGGGATCATGCGCGAGGTAGTCTCATAGACAGGGGGCTAGTGGTCTGATTCCGACATTCGCATCTTTCTATACGGAGCAGCGGAGCGAATGTCGGAATCAACAAGACCACTAGCAACTCTCTGATTTTCTAGTGGAACTTGTGAATTTGACATTTGCTACCAGCGTGATGTCAGGCCGGAGGCAAATGTCAAATTCGTTCCACTAGTGCTCCAGATGGCGCAGATAGGCGCAGAACATGTCGGCAAGCGCGTCGGAATAGGCCTGGATTTCGGCGTCGGTCCTCGCCGTTTCCGAGAACTTCTTGCCAACGGCGCTCAGCGTCATGGTGATGAGATTTTTAGCCAGGGCGCGTTCACTGGTCGAAGCGGCTGGCAGTGCCGCCATCATGAACGTCTCGAAAAGCCGGCTGCCGGCCGCGCGCGCCTCCCGCGCCTCGGGAGTGTCGCGGTATAGAGGCGCTGCATCGTTGAGTGCGATACGCACCGCGGCCTCGTCGCATTCCGACCGGATGAAGGCATGGACCAGGGTTCGCAGGCGGGCGAGCGGTGGTTTGCCGGCATCGCCGAGGATGCCGGTCAGCATCGCGTTGGTCTGCCGCCATTCATCGCTCTGCAGCCGAAACAGGATGGCCGCCTTGTTCGGGAAATACTGATACAGCGAGCCGACGCTGACGCCGGCCTTCTCGGCCACCCGCGCCGTGGTAAAACGCTGCGCGCCCTCCTTTGCCAGAACCTGAACAGCAGCTTCCAGAATGGCCGAGACCAGCTCCGCCGAGCGGGCCTGTTTCGGCGCTTTTCGTGAGGAAATCCGGGAGGTTGGCTGATCGGCCATGTCGCGCTCCGGCAATGCGAATAGGAAACGCGACGAATTATTCGTATTTTTGACTCCGAGACAAGAACCCGATCGGAGCAATTCCCATGACGACCCTGACAGCGGCGCCGCTCGCGCCCCTCCTCGACCAGCTGTTCGAGCAGGCGAGCGCGGCCCCCAACCCTGCGCTTGTGGGCTTCTCCCGCGAGGAGCGCGAGCGTCTCATGCGCAGCAAGACCGAATATCTCGACCTCTACGGTCGCCTGAAGGATCTCTGGCTCCCGGTTTCGCGGGAAACGGGCCTGCTGCTCTACATGCTGGCGCGCAGCAGCCGGGCGAGGGCGATCGTCGAGTTCGGCACCTCCTTCGGCATCTCGACCCTGCATCTTGCCGCCGCCCTACGCGATAACGGCGGGGGACGCTTGGTCACCACCGAGTTCGAGCCTGCGAAGGTGGCGCGGGCTCGCGAGCACCTGAACGCCGGCGGCCTCGCCGACCTCGTCGAGATCAGGGAGGGCGATGCGCTGAAGACGCTCAAGGCCGATCTCCCCGAACAGGTCGATCTCTTGCTGCTCGACGGCGCCAAACCGCTCTATCCCGATATCCTCGGCCTGGTGGAGAGCAGTCTCCGTCCCGGTTCGCTCGTCGTCGCGGACAATGCCGATGACTCCCCGGAATACCTGCAGCGGGTGCGCGCGCCGGGCAGCGGCTATCTGTCGGTTCCCTTCGCCGAGGACGTCGAATTGTCCATGCGCCTCGGCTGATCGGCGCCGCCTAGGGGGTCGGTTGATCGGTCATCAAAAGGCCGATCGCCGCTGTCCAGGAGAACTGCTCTCCGCCCAGCCCCTCTCCTGAGGTCGGATCGAAATATTCGGCGATGCCGCCATCGCTCATCAGTGCCAGCGTCGCAGTCCGAATCCGGGCGGCGAGGGCCGTTTGCCCATAACGGGTGAACCCTTCGGCGATCATGAAGTTGACGACCGCCCAGACGGGCCCGCGCCAGTATCGCTTCGGCTCGAAACGGGGATCGAGCGGCGAGGTGCTCGGCACCGGATAGGGCGCCCTGGCGAGCCAGCCTTCGAGCTCGGCGGCGAGCTCGTCGGCCTGAAGGTCGGTCGGGATGCCCGCGAAGAGCGGCAGCAGGCCGGCTGACGTCGAGGCGCCCACCGTCGCGCCCGTGCCGAGGTCGAGCGCCTGGTAAATCCGCCGGTCCTGGTTCCAGAGCCCGGCGAAGGCCGCGGCCCGGCGCGCCATCCGCGCCTCGACCCGGCTGCGTTCCGCGTCGCTGCCGAATTTTTCGGCCAGCACCAGCAGATCCTCTTCCGCCTTGTGCAGGATCGCATTGGTCGCGACGTCGACGAGCTTGAAGGGCGAGGCCTGCCACATCGCCGCGGGCTCCCAGCCGAGCTCTGCATAGAGGTCGACCAGTGCGATGAAGCGGCGATAATCCTCGTCGCGCGGGCGCATCTCGGCGCCGATATGGGAGGTGTCGCGGCGCCGGATCGGCGTCGTCGGCTGAAGCGTCAGGCGCGCCATCGCCTCGTCCCAGGCCGGGCTGTTGTCCATACCGGATTCCCAGGGATGCAGGATGGCGACGAGCCCGGTTCCCTCGGGATCGCGGCCCTTGTCCCACCAGTCATGCGAGGCGAGCGCACATCTGTAGAGCCGGGCGGCGCGCGCCTGCGCCTCCGGGCCCCGGGCGCTCTCGAAGACGTGGCGCAGCGCCGTGGCGAAGACCGGCGGCTGGGTGATGCCCGAGGTCGGGACGGAATGGTGGGTCCGCCAGACGTCCGGTCCCGGGAAGTAATCGTCGCTCGGCGCGTGGAAGACGATATGCGGCACCATGCCGTCATCCCATTGACCCTCGACCAGCCGTTCCAGCTCGCGCCAGGCCCGTTCCTCGTCGAAGGTCGCCCAGCCCATCGCGACGAAGGCCGAATCCCAGTTCCACTGGAACGGGTAGAGCCGGTCGGTCGGGACCGTGTAGCCGCCGCGATCATTGGCGCGCAGGATCGCGCGGGCTGCCTCGATATCGATCGTCATCGTCTCAAAGGTCCGTCATTGCGCCTGGATCGCCCGGCCCGATGCCGGGTCCATCCAGACCAGTCGTTTCGGGTCGGGCTTGAGGCCGATCCTCGTGCCGGGCTTGTGTCCGCTGCCCGCGGGGGCCGCCACGCGCAGCAGCGTCTGCCCGCTGCGGCCAGTGACGAGATCATGTGCGCCGAGGGGCTCGACCACCGCGATGTCGAAGGGCAGGCCCTCGCCGTCGGCGACCGGCGTCAGGTCCTCGGCCCTGATGCCCATCAGCAACGCGCCGGAAGCTTGCGGCGCCGGCAGGCTCGCGCCGGGCAGCTCCAGCCGTGAATTCGCGATCGTGACCGGCAGGAAATTCATCGGTGGGCTGCCGACGAAGCCGCCGACGAAGGTGGTGGCCGGGCGCTCATAGACCGCGGTCGGCCGGTCGATCTGCTCGATGCGCCCGCCATGCATGACGGCGATCCGGTCGGCCAGCCCCATCGCCTCGGTCTGGTCGTGGGTGACGTAGATCGTCGTGGTCCTGGCCTCGCGCAGCACCGCCTTGAGCTCCGCACGCATTTCGAGCCGCAGCAGCGCGTCGAGATTGGAGAGCGGCTCGTCCATCAGCAGTACCGGCGGCTCGACGGCAAGCGCGCGGGCGACCGCGACGCGTTGGCGCTGCCCGCCGGAGAGCTTCGCCGGATAGCGGTCGAGATAAGGCGTGATGTGAAGCAGCTCCGTCGCCTTGCCGACGCGCGCCTTGATGCGTGCCTCGTCGGCGCCCTGCATGCGCAGGCCGAAGGCGACGTTCTCGTAGACGTTCATATGCGGGAAGACCGCATAGTTCTGGAACACCATGGCGAGGCCACGCCGGCGTGTCGGCACCTCGGTCAGGTCGCGCCCGCCGATGACGATGCGTCCGCTCGTCGCGCTCTCCAGCCCGGCGATGATTCGCAGCAGCGTGGTCTTGCCGCAGCCGGATGGGCCGAGCAGCGCCACGAACTCGCCGTCGGCGACGGTGAGGTCGATCTGTTCCAGCGCTCGCGTTGCGCCGAAGGATTTGGCGATGCCGTCGATGGTGATCTCGGCCATTCGGTCCTCGTTAGAGCCCGTTCCGATCAGCTTGCACCGCAAGCTGATCGGAAAAACGGTCTCCATCTTTAAGTTTAGAGACGGATTCACCGACCAGATTGGTTCAATCTGATCGGATCCGGCTCTAGCGGTTGGCGATACCCCACATCGCGAACAGATATTTCCGGACCGCGAAGATGAAGGCGAGCGAGGGCAGGATCAGCAGGAAGCCACCGGCGAAGCGGAAATGCAGCGGCGACTCCGCCAGCACGGTGAGGAGATAGGCGGTGAGCGTGCGGTTCTTCACCGAGAGCACCGAGGCCGCGAAAACCTCGTTCCAGGAGATGACGAAGGCGAAGATCGCCGCCGCGGCGATGCCGGGCAGCGCGAGCGGCAGCACGACCTTGCGGAAGGCCTGCCAGCGGCTGCAGCCGAAGACCCAGGCCGCTTCCTCCAGCTCGCGCGGGATCGCCTGGAACAGGCTGGCGGAAACCAGCGCGGCGAAGGGCAGCGCCAGCGCCGTATGCACGAGGCCGACGCCGAAGGCCGTGTCGTAGAGCCCGATCCGGATGAAGGCGACCGTCAGCGGCAGCGCCAGGATGGCGAGCGGGAAGGCGCGGGTCAGCAGGATCAGCAGGCGGTAGGTGTTCTGGCCGCGGAAGGAGAAGCGCGCCAGGGCATAGCCGGCCGGTGCACCGAGGCCGATCGAGAGAGCCATGCAGGTGAGTGCCGCGATGATGCTGTTCACCATCGCCGGCCAGACGCCCTCGACAGCGAGGAAGGTCTGCAGGGCGGCGAGCGAGGCATCGCCCGGCCACAGCGATTTCGGCCAGCGGAAGACGCCGGTGCGGCCGCCGAACGCTCCGAGGCCGATCAGCCAGATCGGCACCAGCACCCAGGCGCAGAGCGCGGCGACGCCGGTCCAGAAGACGGTGCGCTTCAGCCCGCTCATGGCTGCTGCTCCGCCGGGACGCGCAGCACCCGCAGATAGATTGCCGTCGCGGCGAGCGAGATCACGACGATCAGCATCGCATAGGCGGCAGCGACGCCGGTGTTCTGGTTGGCGTTCTGCCAGGTGTAGGCTTCGCCGACGAGCACCGGGAAGTTCGTGCCGCCGATGGCGTAGACCACCGCGAACACCTCGAAGGCGAGCACGGTGCGCAGGATCAGCGCCGTCTGGATGCTGGGCTTGAGCAGTGGCAGGGTGATGCGCCGGAAGATCGTCCAGGGCCTCGCGCCGAAGACCTCGGCCGCCTCGCGATATTCCTTCGGGATGAGCTGGAGGCCGGCGACCAGGATGACCAGCACGATCGCGGTGGCGCGCCAGATCTCGGCGAGGACGACCCCGAGGAAGAGCGTGCCGGGTGTCTCGTAGGTCAGCCAGGCGGTCGGCCCCTCGATCAGGCCGAGCCCGTAGAGCGCGCTGTTGAGATAGCCGCGGTCCTGCAGGATCGCGAGCCAGACCAGGCCGGCGGCGAGATCGGAAACACCGAGCGGGATCGTCCAGACCCAGAGCACGAGATCGCGCCCACGGCCGATCTTCTCGATCATCACGCTCATCCCGAGGGCGAGCGCGAGCTGGATCGGCACCACGACGAGGACAAGCAGGAAGGTGTTGCGCAGGGCGAGGCCGAAATTCAGGTCGGAGACCATGCGCCGGTAATTGCCGAGCGAGGCGACCCCGCTTTCGCTGAAGGACAGCGCGATCGTCTGCACGAGCGGCAGCAGGAAGATCGCCGTCAGGAAGACCAGCGACGGCGCCAGCAGCAGATAGGGGAGGGCTCGCGATTGGGTTCGCTTCATGGCGGTCCCGGCGGCAGCTTTCGCAAGAACGGAAAAAGCGGGCGGCCCGCAGGCCGCCCAGTGGGAGGAACGGTTCGCGTCAGTTCACCGGGCAAGCGGCTTCGCTCGCCTTGTCGGGCGCCCAGCACGGCGCCTTCGTCGTCTCCATCAGGCCCTTGAGCACCGCGGCCTGCGCATCGAGGACGGCGCGCGGGTTCTCGCCGCGCAGCACGATGCGCTGGAAGCTGTCGGAGAAGACCTTGTTGAACTCGCCGCCCTTGTCGCCGAGCCCGATCGGCAGCAGCGCCGGCAGCGCGTCCCTGGCGCCTTGCGTCTTGGCGACGCCCTCGGCGATCAGCTTGATGCCCGGCGAGAGATCGGCCGGCAATTCAGCCTTCACCACGGGGAAGAAGCCGACCTCGGCCGCGGTCTTCACCTGCACGTCAGGCTTGGTCAGATGCTCGATCACTGCGGCCGCTCCGGCACGGTCGGGCGCGCCCTTGGGGATGGCGAGCCCGGCGATGACCGGCATGTAGCCGCGCCCCTTCGGGCCAGCCGGCGCAGGGAAGGTCACGTATTTGTCGGGCTCCTGCACCAGCGCGTCCTTCAGGCGCGCGACGTGGTCGAACGCGACCCAGACCTCGCCGGCCATCAGTGGTTCCTGCATGAAGTCGTAGCTGGTCGAGTTCGGATTGACGTACTGCCAGAGGCTCTTGAACTTGCCCCACATCGCCTCGGCGTCGGCTGAGCGGAACGGCGTCACCACGCCACCGGTGAAGGAAGGGTAGAGATAGCCCTGGTAGAAGCGCGGCATCAGCCCCTTCGGCCCGGCCGGGAAGCCGATAAGGCGCTTGCCGGTCTTCTCGGTCAGCGCCTTGCCCCAGGCTTCGAGCTGGTCGTAGCTCAGCGCATTGACGTTGGCGCCGGCCGGCAGCGAGGCGAGCGCCTCCTTGCGCGCGACCATGATGTAGGTCGCCTGCATCCAGGGAATATACACCTGCTTGCCGGTGCCGAGCTTGCCGAGTTCCATCAGCCCCTGCGGGATGCCGCGATCGGCGAGTTTGGCCGCGAGGTCGTCGATCGGCTCGATATCGCCGGAGGTGACGAGCGGCTGCAGTTCGCCGTGCAGCGCTCCCGCGAGGCTGATCGTGCGCTTGCCGGCCTTGCCCTCGGCCTTCATGCGCACGTCGAATTGCGGCGGCTCCTCGACCAGGTAGGAGACCTTGCCGGGCACGCCCTTCAGCAGGACCTGTCGGACCTTCTGCGCTTCCTCGACCGGTCTCAGCTGCGTCGACAGGAAGTTGACGTCCTGCGCTGCGGCGAGGCTCGTCGTGAACAGGATCGCAGCGGCACCTGCGCTTGCCAGAATGGACTTCATCATCTCCTCCCTCTGCGTTTGCTGTCGGTGCGGCGCTTGCTGGCCGCTTCAGTTCAGGCTCGGATTCTCAGGCTTCTGCGCTCGACCCCCGCGGGATCTGGCGCAAATTCAGCACGGCCGAGAGCTCGCGTGGATCGCGCCCGCCCATGCGGGCGAGGATCATCGCGGCAAGCCGCGCGCCGACCTCGGCCGGCGGCAGTTCCATGGTGGTGAGGCCCGGCCGGGCATAAGAGGCTGCTGGAATGTTGTCGTGGCCGGTGACAGCGATGTCGGGGCCGATGGCGAGACCGGCCTCGACCACAGCCTGCATCGCTCCGAGCGCCATTCGGTCGGTGGCGCAGACCAGCGCGGTCGGCGGCTGCGGTCCGGCCAGCAGCGCGGCGGCGAGGCGATGGCCATCCTCCTCGGCCGGTTCGCCTTCGGCAAAGAGCCGCTTCGCGTCCTCTTCGAGACCAGCTTCGGTCATCGCCTGCCGCCAGCCGGCGGCGCGCAGCGTCGCGAAGGTGAGGTAGGATGGTGCCGACAGATGCGCGATCCGGCGATGGCCCAGCCCGATCAGGCGCTTCGTCAGGTCCCGGAAGCCTTGCTCGCCATCACCGTCGACGAAGGCGTAAGGCTGTTTCGTTTCGGTCCGGCCATGGCAGATGAAGGGCACGCCCTTCGCCTCGAGATAGGCGACGCGCTCGTCGCGGCGGCGCGTTCGGGCGAGGATGAAGGCGTCGGCCCGGCCGCTTTCGACCAGGCGTCGATAGGTCGCCATCTCCTCGAGGCCGGGACGGGCCGCGAGCAGGATGAGATCGTGATGCTTGGCCGCGAGCTGCTCCCCGATCGCCGCCAGCAATTCCGCGAAGACCGGCTCGTGGAAATGCCCGGGTTGCGCCGGCATCACGAAGGCGACCGTCTCGCCGGTCCCCTTGCGCAGCCGGCGAGCGGCATTGTGAGGGCGATAATTCGCCTCTCGCGCTGCATGCCGGACACGCTCGCGCGTCGCCGGAGCGACATCCGGATAGTCGTCGAGGGCTCGCGACACGGTCGTGATCGAGAGGCCCAGACGTTGCGCGAGTGCCTTGAGAGAGCTCAAAACCGGTCTCCAAAACGTTTTGGAAGCTTATAAAGCCGCCAGCGGGAGTCAAGCAGCCACTGGAGCCCTTCCATAAAGCTCTCCAGGATCGCCCCAACGCCAGCCACGCGATTGAAACCGGTCTGCCGCGTCCCCACCTGCCTTGCCCGATGACGCTTTGCTGCAGGACCCGATGAATCAATCCACCCGCAAGCGCGCTCTGCTGCTGCGCAATCCCAAGGCGCGGCGCGGCAGTGAGTCGATCGAGCCGCTCCTGCAGCGTCTCGAGGCCGGCGGGCTCGACGTCACCATCGAGACCTTCGAGGCCTTGCCGGAGATCGCCCGCGACATCGTGCGGCTGCGCGATCGGGCCGATCTCGTCATCGTCTGCGGCGGGGACGGCTCGGTCTCCTCGGCCGCGCTCGCGGCGATGGAGAGCGGCCTGCCGATGGGCATCATCCCGATGGGCACGGCCAACGACCTCGCATTGACGCTCGGCATCCCGTCAGACCTCGTCGCGGCGGCCGAGGTGATCGCCCGTGGCGAGACGCGGCCGGTCGATGTCGGCACGGTCAACGGCCACGCCTTCTTCAATGTCGCCAGCATCGGGCTGAGCAGCGATCTGGCGCAGAGCCTCGATCCGGTGCTGAAGAAGCGCTTCGGCCGGCTCGGCTATGCGCTCGCGGCGATGAAGGTCATGACCCGGGCGGCGCGCTTCAAGGCGAAGATTACCGAGAAGGGCCGGACGACCGAGGTCGAAACCTATCAGGTCGCGATCGGCAATGGCCGGCACTATGGCGGCGGCAACGTCGTCGAGGAGAGCGCCGAGATCGATGATGGCCATCTCGATCTCTACAGCCTCGAGATCAGCAATCTCTGGAAGCTCGCGCTGATGCTGCGTTCGTTCAGGTCCGGCACGCACGGCGCCTGGCGCGAGGTGCGCACGGCGCGCTGCGTCGAGTTCGACATCGAGACCAAGCGGCCGATGCCGGTGAACACCGATGGCGAGATCGTCACCGCGACGCCGGCGCATTTCAAGGTCCACCCCAAGGCGATCTCGATCTTCACGCCGGGCGCCGGCGCGGGCGATACGGCGGCGCGGCCCCATCTCTATCACCGCTAAGATTGCTGCAGGCCGGCAGGCAGGTCGCTCGCCTGTTCGGCTCTCGGAAACCTCTCGGCGCTAGGCTCCTGCGCAACTGCCAGGAGATGCCGCTTGGAAACCTTGCTCTATCCGCCGGTGAAATGCTTCCTCGAGGAGCTCGGCTATGCCGTGAAGGGCGAGATCGGCCGCTGTGATCTCGTCGGGCTGCGGGAGGGCGATGCCACCGTGGTGGTGATCGGCGAACTCAAGCTCGCCTTCAACCTGGAGCTCATTCTGCAGGGCGTCGACCGGCTGCGCCTCGGCGACGAGATCTGGCTGGCGGCGCAGCTCTCGGCCAGGGGCAAGGGCCGGGAGAGCGATCCGCGCTATCGCGATCTCTGCCGGCGCCTCGGCTTCGGCCTGCTCGGCGTCTCCAGCACGGGCCGGGTCGAGGTGCTGGTCTCGCCGGCCGCGCCGACCCCGCGCAAGAACCCGCGGGCCCGCTCGCGACTGGTCGACGAGCATCGGCGGCGCAAGGGCGATCCGGCGGCCGGCGGCAGCACGCGCCAGCCGATCATGACCGCCTATCGCCAGCAGGCGCTCGCCTGCGCCGCGGCGATGAGCGCCGAGCCAAAGCGCCCGCGCGACCTCAGGCCGTCCTGTCCAGACGTCCAGAAGATCCTGCACCGCAACGTCTATGGCTGGTTCGAGAAGGCCGAGCGCGGTGTCTACGGCCTGACCGAGGCCGGCCGCAGCGCTTTGGAGCGGTGGGGGGCAGCCCCAGCGGTCGAGCTTGATCGCAGCGGGTTATCGGCGGTCTAGCCCGGCAAGCATCCGCGTCAGTTTCGCCGACGACATCGGTTTGGCGAGCGGGTAGGCCTGACCAGCCCAGAGCAAGGTGAAGTCGTCGCGGCCCGCCGCCTCGGCGGCGCTGCGCAGCGGCCCCAGCGCCGTACCAGCGGTCGGGAAGGCAGGGGCGAGCTCGGAGATTGGGCCGAGCTCCGCCATCGCCCGGTTGACGATGCCGCGCGCCGGCCGACCGGTGAACAAATTGGTGATCGCGGTCGGCCGCTCGCTCATGCCGAGCGCCTTGCGGTAGATCGGCGAGATGCTGGCCTCGGGCGTGAACAGATAGGCCGTACCGACCTGGACGGCTGCCGCCCCGAGCGCGAAGGCGGCTTCCACGCCGCGCCGGTCGGTGATGCCACCGGCGGCGATCACGGGGACGGAGACGGCATCGACGACCTGCGGCACCAGCGCGAAGGTGCCGACCTGCTCCGAGATCCGGTCGTTGAGGAAGATGCCGCGATGGCCGCCGGCCTCGGCGCCCATGGCGATGACGGCATCGACGCCGCGCTCGGCGAGCCAGCGCGCCTCGGCCACCGTGGTCGCGGAGGCGATCACCTTGGCGCCGGTGCGCTTGACCCGCTCGAACAGCTCCGGCGCTGGCAGGCCGAAATGGAAGCTGACGACCTCGGGCTTGTACTCCTCGACGACACCGGCAAGGGCGGCGTCGAAGGGCGTGCGCCCGCTCGGGGGCTTCGGCATGTCCGGATCGAGCCCGGCCTCGGCATAGTAGCCGGAGAGGTGCTTCAGCCAGGCCGTCTGACGCGCCGGATCGTCGGCCGGCGGCGTATGGCAGAAGAAGTTGACGTTGATCGGCAGGCGCGTGCCGGCCCGCACGGTGTCCAGCGCGGTCCGCAGTCCCGCTTCGTTGTATTGCGCGCCCGCCAGCGAGCCGAGACCGCCGGCTTCGCTGACGGCGATGGCCATCTCCGGCGTCGACGCCAGGGCCATCGGTCCCTGGATGATCGGCAATTCAATGCCGAACAGATCGAGCAGTCGCGCTTGTGCGGTGCTGGTCATGATCGTTCCTCAAAAAGGCCGGACGGGCAGCGGTTAGAGCCGGATGATTTCAGATGGAATCGCGAGGCGCTTCCATCTGAAATCTGAATCCGTCTCTCATCAAAGAGTTAGAGCAGGATGCGAAAAACCGGTTCCCACTTTTTCGCATCCTGCTCTAGTGTCCGCCGTGGCCCGTCGATTTCAAAGGCGAAGGTCAGCGCATCCGTAGTGCAGGATTGAGCGGGACCGGTTCGAGATCGCTGGCGGCGAGACTAGCTCGCCGCGCGCCGCCTGCGGTATTCTGGGACAGGCAGGCCACCCCAGCCCCAATTGTCGAGCTCGACCTCCTCGATCACGACAAAGGTTGCGTCGAGGGGCTTGTTCAGCACGTCGAGCAGGAGCTGGCTGGCGCCGGCGATGAGCCTGGCCTTCTCCTTGGCGGTGACCGAGGAGCGGCCCGGGCCGGAGCCCTCGCGCGTGACCTGGATGGTGACGATCGGCATGGAAACCTCCTGTTGGTTTAGATGGCGCGTCAGTGGCCAGCGCTCTGGCCGCCATCGACGTGGAGGATCTCGCCAGTGACGAAACCGGCGCTTTCCAGGAAAAGCACGGCGTCGACGATGTCGCGGACCTCGCCCATGCGCTTGACCGGGTGCAGGCCCGCCAGGAATTCATGCGTCTGCGGCGCGTGCATCGGGGTCTTGATGATGCCGGGCGAGACCGCGTTCACGCGGATGCCCCGGGTGGCGTATTCGACCGCCAGCGCCTTGGTCGCCGAATTGATGCCGCCCTTGGTCAGGTTGGCGAGCACGGTCGGAACGCCCGCGACCGCATGGTCGGTCAGGCTCGTGGTGATGCTGACGACATGGCCGGAGCCCTGCTTCAGCATGGCGGCCACGGCCTGCTGGGTGATGTGGAAGAAGCCGGCGAGATTGGTGGCGATCTTCGTCTGGAAATCCTCTGCCGTGTAGTCGGTGAAGGGCTTGGCGATGAAGATGCCGGCATTGTTGACCAGCGTGTCGACGCGCCCGAAACGGGCGATCGCCTCGCGGACGACCGCCTCGGCGGTCGCCGGATCGGCGATGTCGCCGGGGACCGCCAGAATGTCCGGATCGCTGCCCTGCGTGATCGAGCGCGATGTCGCCACGACCCGATAATTGCGGTCGCGAAAACCCTTGACCAGCGCCGCGCCGATGCCCTGCGAGGCGCCGGTGACGATGGCGACCTTCCGTTCGTTGCTCATGATGATCCTCGTTGCTTCGGCAGCGAACGGACGTGCCGCTGCCGGGCCATGGGCCTGATGACGAGGAATCTGGAGTGTTTCGCCTTGCGGCTGAATGCTCGCTGTCCGGTAGGCATTCAACCGCAGTGCGGAAGGGTGGACGTTCAGGAGCGCATCACGCCCGACTCGGCCGAGAGCCGCGCGAAGTCGGCCCGCAGGCGCGGCACGGCGAAGTCGAGGAAGGCCCGGACCTTGGGGACGTTCGAGCGGCCCTGCGGCATGACCAGGTTGACCGGGCGGGCCGGCGGCTCGGCATCCCGCAGCAGGAGCTGGAGCGAACCATCCTGCACCCGCTCGGCGACGTGGTAGGTGAACAGCCGCGTCACGCCGAGCCCGCCGACCGCAGCCCCCAATGCCGCCCTGACACTGTTGACGGTGAGCCGCGGCTTGAACTGGACGGAGCGGGACACGGAGCCGCCCTTCGCGGGCGGGAAGACCCAGGCATCGCGCCCGAAATCGGTGCAGGCGATGATGTTGTGCTCGGCCAAATCCCCCGGCTCGTCGATGCGTGGGTGCTGGCTGAGATAGCGCGGCGAGGCCGCGACCACCGTCCGGACCTCGCCGCCGATACGGATGGCCGTCATCGCCGAATCCGGCAGGTCGAGGATGCGCAGGGCGATGTCGATGCCTTCCTCGACCAGGTTGGCGCCACGCGAGAGCAGGACGAGGTTGACCGATACGGCCGGAAAGGCCTCAATGAAGGCATCGACGATCGGGCGCAGGATCTCCTCGCCGCTGATCGGCGGCGCCGTGATGGTCAAGGTGCCGCGTGGGGCGGCTTGCTCGCCGGCGCCGACCGCGTCGAGCTCCTGCAGGTCGGCGAGGACGCGGCGGCAGGCAGCAGCATAGCGCTCGCCGGTCTCGCTCAATCGGATCGAGCGGGTCGTCCGGTGCAGCAGCGGCGCGCCGGCTTGCTGTTCGAGAAAGGCGACGGCCCGGCTCACCGCTGCCGGGGAACGGCCGAGCAGGCGTCCCGCCCCGGCGAGGCTGCCCTCGTCCAGTGCGGCGATGAACACTTTCATCGCGTCGATGCGATCCATGATGCCCCCGAGCCTTCGGCCTTAAGCTCGGTCAAACCGGCAGGCTGTCAAGCGCACGCGGCGCCAGCCCAGGCGGTGCCGGTCAGGCCGGCTTATGCGGCAAAGCGAGGCCGTAGCGCTCGTCGGCGGGCTGCTCCTCGGCCTTGCGCAGCCTGGTCTCGCTAAGCTCGTCGGCGGCTTCCAGGATCGGATAGGCGATCGAGGTGATGTGGCCGTGGATGCGCTTCAGGTCGCGCAGCACGTCGAGATGGATCGATGAGGTCTCGAGCGACTCGGTCACGCCGCTGCGCAGGCGCTCATAATGCTTCTCGGTCGCCATGCGCTCGGCGACCCGCATCGCGCTCTTCTCGTCGAAGAGCTGGCGGGCGAGGGTGATGTCGCGCGAGGCCAGCACGTTGAGCGAAAGCTGCAGGCTGTGGCTGACTCTGGCGTGGAAGTCGCGGATCTCGGCGAGACCTTCTTCCGAGAAGCGGTAGCGCTTGCGGATCTTCTTCTCCGCGAGTTCCCGCAGGTTCTTGTCGATGATGTCGCCGATATGCTCGAGATTGGTGGTCGCCGTGATGATCTCGAACAGGCGCCTGCTGTCCTCCTCGCAGAGCGGGCGGCGCGAGAGCTGGACGAGATAGAGCTTGATCGCTTCGTGGATCGTGTCGACGCCATCATCGGCCGCGGCGATCTCGCGCGAGAGCGCGAGCTTGTCCTGCTCCAGCAGGATCAGAAGGTCCTTCAGCATGGCGCCGACGCGGTCGCCGAGATGCAGCGTCTCGCGCTGCGCGCTGGCGAGCGCTTCCGACGGGCTGTCGAGCAGGCTGGGGTCGAGATAGAGCGGCCGCGTGCGCTGCTCGGCCTCGGGCGCCGCCGGGGTCATCCGTGTGACCAGCGCGGCGATCGGACCGGTGAAGGGCAGGAAGGCGAGGGCGCCGATGATGTTCAGCGCCAGATGGATCTCGACTGCAAGACGCGCGGGGTTCTGCGACAGCTGCGAGAACCACCCCGCCAGCGGCTTGGCGAAGGGGATCACGACGAGCGCGATAATCATGCGCGTCAAGAGGTTGGCGAGCGCGACGCGGCGCTGCACGACCGGCGCGCCGAGCTGGTCGATCACCGGCACCAGCGCATTGCCGAGATTGGCGCCGACGATCAGGATCAGCGCTGTTGGGGCCGGGAACAGCCCGCCGGCCCAGAACGAGGCGATCAGCAGGACGATGGCGAGGCTCGAATGGGTCAGCCAGGTCGCCGCGACCGTGAGCGCGATGGCGAGCAGGGGCTCGCTGGCCAGCGCCTCGAACACCGTGCGGAAAACCGGCGACTGCGCCAATGGCGCCGAGGCGGTCTTGAGCTCGGCGAGCGAGAGCAGGATCAGCCCGATGCCGACGATCAGGCGGCCGATATTGCGGGCCCGGTTCATCGCCTCGTTGGCGAGATAGAGCGTGACGCCGACGGCGAGGCAGGCGCCCCAGATCCAGCCGAGCTCGAACGAGACCAGGAAGGCGGCAAGCGCGGTGCCGATATTGGCGCCGAGCAGCACGGCGAAGGCCATCGGCAGGCCGATCAGGGCCTGGCCGGCGAAGGAGGAGAGCAGCAGCGTCGTCGCCGTCGAGCTCTGCAGGATCAGGGTGACGACCGCCCCGCTCGCCATTGCCGAGACGCGGTTGCCGGTGAAGCGCGCGATCGCCTGCCGCAGCGACGATCCGAACGCCCGGGTCGCGCCGGTTCGCACCAGCCGGACCGCCCAGATCAGCAGCGCCACAGAGCCGGCGAGGTGGATCAGGATGGCTGTGGTGCTCTCGGCGGCGTTCATCGTGGGGAGGGCGCTCCTTCGGCGGGAATCGGAGGAATTAGGCGGCGGATTATGCCGCCAAATTTGTTAGCCGTCTTATAAAATCGGCAGCGGGAATGGTCTACTTCTCTCGTATGCGCTCTGGAACGGAAACCGGTCGTCGCACGCCCAAAAGCGCAACAGCCAGCGGCCGTGGCGATCCACGACAACGCTGGCGAAGCCGTCTTCCTATCTGGTCAGTGTGGAAGAATTGAGATCAGGGCCTGCGCCGCAGCGACGACTACCCAGCCGAAGCAGGCTTCGGCTGGGATTTGCCCGCGAGCGTCGCGCGCTCGGCCGCCATCGCCGTGATCAGGCGCGGATAGGCCTCCTGCATCGCGTCGCGGAAGGCCTCGAACGGCATCTCGTCATGGTCGCCGCGGTCGAGCACATAGTCCATGTGCTTGCGCCCTTCCGCATCGAAGGGCTGGAAGATCGAGTCCGTAGCGCCGTCGAAATCGAGCGGCTCGACGCCGAAGCGGGCGCAGAAGGCAAGGTCGAAGGCCGGCGTCGCCTTGACCCAGCGGCCTTCGAGATGGAGCAGCGTATAGGCGTGCCAGCGGAAGACGTCGCTGCCCATCAGTTCGAGGATGCGCGGCGAGGCCAGGTGGTTGCGCACATCGGCGAAACCGACGCGGGCCGGAATGCCGGCGGCGCGGCAAACTGCAGCGAGCGCCACTGCCTTGGGCACGCAGAACGAGCCCTTCGCCTCGAGGCAGCGCGAGGCGACGAAGATGCCGCGCTCGATGCCGAAATAGCGCAGGTCGTAGGGGATCGCGTCGCGGACGGCGTAATAGAGCCGCACGGCGCGAAAGCGGTCCGGACCTGTGCCGGCATGGTCTTCGACAAAGGCGCGGACCGCCGGCGCATTGGCGTCGATGAAGGGCGTGGCCTTGAGCGCCCCGGCGAGCCTGTCGTCGCTCATCGTTCACAGCCTTTCATCTAAGCCACCTCTATCGGTTCGCTTCGTCCGCATCGATGACAGGCCCAGGCGAACCCCTCCCCCTTGTGGGGAGGGGCAGGGGTGGGGGTCGTAAAGCCAGAACGATCGGCAGAACCCGATGGCGCTGCCGCTGCTGCCAACTCCGCATTCTGCTGACGATCACCAAGCGGCACCACCCCCATCCCCATACCCTTCCCCACAAGGGGGAAGGGAGGAGGTTGTGCCTGCACCCGCCCGCTTGGAACGATCCGCATAGACATGTACCTACGCCGTGCTCCGCGGATGCTGCAGCCGCCAGGCGATCTGCGGCAGGCGGTCGGCGCCGAAGAAGCTCTCGCCGTCCAGCGTGACGAAGGGCACGCCGATCACGTTCGCCGCGCAGGCCTCGTCCACCGCCTCACCGAGGCGCTGGCGGCCCTCGGCCCCGTCGATCATGGCGCGGATCGCCGCCGGAGTCTCACCCGCGAGGCAGGGCAGGGCGGCGAGCACGGCCGGGTCGGCGATGGTCTCGCCCCTCGCGAAGAAGGCCTCGAAGATCTCGCTCGCCAGCCGCAGCCCGTCCTGCGGCCGTGTTGCGGTCCAGGCATAGTAGAGCCGGCCGGCGAGATGGGCCGAGATCTGCAGCGGCTCAGGGATACGGAAGGGCAGGCCGAAGAATTCTGCCGAGCGGGTCACGTCCTCGAGGAAGTAGCGCCGCCGCGCCGGCGTCTCCAGCGGATTGACGACGCCCTGCTGCTTGAACACCGCCCAGAGCAGGATCGGCCGTAGCTCCAGCGCCCGGCCATGCTCTTCAGCCAAGCGCGCCAGCGGACGAAGCGCGAAATAGGAATAGGGCGAGGCGAAATCGAGATAGAGGCGGAGCGCTCCCGGCATGGCCATCAGAACCTGAAGACGCCATAGCCGGGCGGGCCGAGCGGGGCGTTGAGCGAGGCCGAGATCGCCACACCCAAAGCGTTGCGGGTATCGAGCGGGTCGATGATGCCGTCGTCCCAGAGTTCCGAGGTCGAGTAATAGGCCGAGAGCTGCTCCTGATAGGCCTTGCGCGTCTCGTCCCAGAGCCGGTCGATCTCGCCTTTGTCGACCGCGCCGCCATTGCGCTTCATCTGGTTGGCCTTGACCTCGGCCAGCGTGTTCGCCGCCTGGTCGCCGCCCATCACGCCGATCTGGTGGTTCGGCCAGGAGAACAGGAAGCGCCCGTCGAAGGCACGCCCGCACATGCCGTAATTGCCGGCGCCGAAGGAGCCGTTGCACATCACGGTGAACTTCGGCACCCGCGAGCAGCTCTGCGCCATGATCATCTTGGCGCCGTCCTTGGTGATGCCGCGCCGCTCGTATTCGCGCCCGACCATGTAGCCGGTGATGTTCTGCAGGAAGACCAGCGGGGTGTTGTTCTGGTTGCAGAGCTCGATGAAATGGGCGCCCTTGATCGAGGAATCGTTGAAGAGCACGCCGTTATTGGCGAGGATCCCGACCTTGAAGCCCCAGATGTTGGCGAAGCCGCAGACCAGCGTCGTGCCGTAGTTCGGCTTGTATTCATGGAAGCGGCTGCCATCGACGATGCGGGCGATGATCTCGCGCATGTCGAAGGCTTTCTTGATGGCGTCGGGAACGATCCCGTAGATCTCGGCGGGATCGTAGAACGGCTCCTCCGGTGCCTCGCGCTGCGCCTCCCAGCGCGGCAGCCGGTCCCATTGCGAGACGATGTCGCGGCCGATCTCGATGGCGTGCTCTTCGCTGTCGGCGGGGTAATCGCAGGTACCCGAGACGCTGGTGTGCATCTCGGCACCGCCGAGTTCCTCGACCGTGACGTCCTCGCCGGTCGCCGCCTTCACGAGCGGTGGACCGCCGAGGAAGACCGCGCCGGTGCCGCGCACGATGACGCTGTAGTCGGATAGGCCGGGGATATAGGCGCCGCCGGCGGTGCAATGGCCGAAGACCAGAGCGAGCTGCTTCACGCCCATCTTCGACAGCATCGACTGGTTGCGGAAGATCCGCCCGCCCATATAGCGGTCGGGGAACAGCTCCGACTGGAGCTGCAGGAAGCCGCCGGCCGAATCACAGAGATGGACGACCGGCAGCCGGTTCTCCATGGCGATATCGAGGGCGCGGACGATCTTCTTGACCGTGAGGGGATACCAGGCGCCGCCCTTCACGGTCGGATCGTCGGCACGGATCATGACCTCGCGGCCGGAGACCATGCCGATGCCGACGATCGAGCTGGCCGAGGGCGATTCCCCGCCATAGGCCATGTTGGCCGCGAGCGAGGAGAGCTCCAGGAAGGGCGTGCCGGGGTCGAGCAGTATCTCGATGCGCTTGCGCTGCGGCATCTTCTGCTGGCGGGCGAGCCGGTCGAGGTCGCGCTGCGGGCGGGCATGGCGCGCCGCCTCCTGCTTCGCCTTGAACTCGGCGACGAGGCGGCGGTTATGCGCCTCGTTGCGGCGGAAATCGGCCGAGGCGGTGTTGATCGACGATTGCAGTCTGGACATCGGGTCAGCCTTCCGCCGTAGCGACGAGACGGGCGAGGACGGCGTCCTTGTCGAAGCCTTCGCCCTCGCGCGCCGCGATCTCGGCGATCTCGCCGTCGCGCGGCGCATCGAGTTTCATCTGCAGCTTCATGCTTTCGATGGTGACGATGGTCTCGCCGCGCTGGACGCTGTCGCCGACGCGCTTGTGGACCACGATGACCGTGCCCGGCATCGGCGCGCGCACCACGTTCGCGCCGCCGCCTGCGGCCGAGGCTTCCGCGGCATCGCGCCGGCGCAGCGCAAAGCTGCGCCCATCCAAGCGGATGATGGCGCCGTCGGCGCTGCCGGCGCGGGCGAAGGAGACCGGCGCGCCGTCTACGGTCAGCCGGCGGCTGCCGTCGCCGGCTTCGTCGAGGGCCTCGACGACATGGCGACGACCGTCGACTGAGAGCACGAGATGCGGCCGACGCGCCAGGATGGTGACGTGGTGGACGGTGCCGTCGAGGTCGAGCTTGAGGACCATGCTCAGTTCCTCCAGGGCCCGATCGAGGCGTGCGGCTCGGGCACGCCGAGGATGAGATCGCGGAAGTCACGCAGACCGAGAGCCGCGGCGATCAGGACCTTGTCGCGCGTCGCTTCATCCGGCTCGGCGGCGGTGAGTTCGGCCTTGTGCTGGATGACGAAGCCGGTGTGCAGTTCGCCGGCGGCGAAGGCGGGGTGGCCGAGCACCCGGGCGAGATAGTCGATATTGGTCTTGACCCCGAGCAGAGAAAGATCGTGCAGCGCCGCGATGCTGCGCCGGGTCGCGCCGGCCCGGTCCGGTCCATGCGCGACGAGCTTGGCCAGCATCGGATCGAAATCGGCGGTGACGCGCTGGCCGCGATCGAGCGCGTTCTCGAAGCGGAGATAAGCCGCTTGCGGCGCGTCGAGGTGCAGGATCGTGCCGGTCTCCGGCAGGAAGTCGTGCTCGGGATCCTCGGCGCAGATCCGGCATTCGATGGCGTGGCCGTTGGCGCTGACTTCATCCTGCGTGAAGGGCAGGTCGCGCCCGGCGGCAATCTCGATCTGCAGCCTGACGAGGTCGAGCCCGGTGATCATCTCGGTGACGGGATGCTCGACCTGCAGGCGCGTGTTCATCTCCAGGAAGAAGAAGCGGCCATCGGCGCCGAGGATGTACTCGACCGTGCCGGCATTGCGGTAGTTCGAGGCGGCTGCGAGCCTGACGGCCGAGGCACAGATCTCGTCACGCAGCGCGGCCGGTAGGTTCGCGGCCGGCGCCTCCTCGATAATCTTCTGGAAGCGGCGCTGCACCGAGCATTCGCGCTCGAACAAATGGATGGCGCCGCCCTTGCCGTCGCCGAAGACCTGCACCTCGATATGGCGGGGCCGCTCGACGAAGAGCTCGGCATAGACGCGCCCGTCGCCGAAATAGCGCTGCGCCTCGCTCGCGGCGAGGCGCGCCGCGCCCTCCAGTTCCTCGGCCGAGCGCACGATGCTCATGCCCTTGCCGCCGCCGCCCGCCGCCGCCTTGATCAGCAGCGGGAAGCCGATCTCGGTTGCCCGGCGGGTGAACTCGGCGAGGTCTTGCGTCGGCATCACCGAGGGGGCGACCGGAACGCCGTGATCAGCTGCGAACTGGCGTGCCGAGATCTTGTCACCCATCAGCGCGATCGTGTCGGCATCAGGCCCGATGAAGGTGAGGCCGGCCTCTGCCACGGCACGGGCGAAGCGGGCATTCTCGGAGAGGAAGCCATAGCCGGGATGGATCGCATCGGCTCCGACTGCACGGGCGGCGTCGACGATCTGGGCGATGTCGAGATGGGCGGCGACCGGCGTCTCGCCGGAGATCTCGACCGCCTGATCCGCCTCGCGCACATGCCGGGCGCGGGCCTCGACCGGGTGATGGATCGCGACCGAGGCGATGCCCATCTCGCGCAAGGTCCGGATGATGCGGCAGGCGATCTCGCCGCGATTGGCGATCAGGACCTTGCGGAACGGCGGGTTGTCGTCCGGAGCCGTCATCATGCGTCGCCTGTGGTCCTGAAGCCGTGAAGGGGGCCGCCCGGTGCGAGCCAGGCGGAAGGCACCGGCACCGGCAGGCTCATCAGCACCTGCGCCATCGCCTTGCCCTGCGGGTCGTGGCGCAGCGAAGCGATGCCGCCGCCGCCGAGCGCCCGGTGCATGACGAGGTTGAAGCCCCCTAAGCCCGGCCAGTCGAAGCGCTCGACTTTGCCCTGGACGTGGTGGGCGAAGTGCCTGCCGACCGCCTCCGGCGTCAGCGCGCGGCGCAACCAGGGCATGAAGACGGCATCGCGCGCGATTACGCCGATATTGGCGATGTCACCCTTGTCGCCGCTGCGGCCGAAGGCGAGGGCGACGAGCGGCACGTTAGCCGTCTCGCCGGCGGCTATTTCCGGGACGTCCGCGGCGACAGGCGAGGGCGCGTTCGTGGCCGCCGACGGGATATGCGCCGGCACCGGCAGGTTCGTCTCGCCAAGGCTCACAGTTGGATTCAGTTCGGCCTTGTCGATCAGGAAGGAGAACAGCCTGATCACCGGCTGCGGCTCGGGCCGGCCGCCGGCGAAGCCGGTCAGGCTCTGCGCCATCGCGGTCGCGGCCGGGTAGATCTCGCGGGCGAAGATCTGCAGCGCCTCCTTGGCGGGATGGCGCACGCCGATCTTGAGCACGACCTCGCGCGTCGCCCGCGTCCGGCTCTGCGCGCCATAGCTCGCCTCGGCACCGAGCGTCTCGACTGAAGTCTCGGCGAAATCGGGAAAGCCGGCCGCGCGGATCAATCGGCCGCAGCGGGCAAGGATCGCCTTCGCGACCGCTTCCGCCCGCTCGGCCGCGTCATCGCCAACGATCATCATCGTCGTCGCGCAGCGATAGCCGTCGGGATAGGTGGCGCTGACCTTGTAGCTCGCGGACGGCGCCCGTCCGCGCGCGCCGGAGACCCGGACGCGGTCCGGACCTGAGGCTTCGAGTTTCACCTGTGACCAGTCGCAAGTGACATCCGGAAGCATATAGGCGGCGGGATCGCCGACCTCGTAGACGACCTGCTCGGCGATGGTCGCTGGGCTGATGCGCCCGCCGGTACCCTCGGGCTTGCCGATCTCGAAGCTGCCATCGGCGCGGCAATCGGCGACCGGGAAGCCCATATCGGCCCAGTCGCCTGCGACCGCGCGCCAGTCGGTGACGATGCCGCCGGTCGCCTGCGCGCCGCATTCGAGGATATGGCCGGCGAGGCTGCCGGCTGAGAGGCGGTCGTAATCCCCGGCCGTCCAGCCGAATTCATGGATCAGCGGGCCGAGCACCACGGCCGAGTCGACGCAGCGCCCGGTCACCACGACATCGGCGCCGGCTGCGAGCGCGGCCGCGATCGGGAAGGCGCCGAGATAGGCGTTGATGCTGGCGATCCTGTCGGGGAAGGGCGCGCCCGAGAACATCTCGCTGACGCCTGCTGTACGCAGGCGCTCGGCCTCGCCCGAAAGATCGTCGCCGCTGACGATCGCGACCTTGAGGTCGACGCCGACCTCCTTGAAGGCGGCGAGCAGGGCGTCGCGGCAGGCTTCCGGATTGACGCCGCCGGCATTGGTGACGACGCGGATGCGCTTTTCCGCGATCTCGCGGGCGAGCGGCTTCATCACCAGCGAGACGAAGTCGGTGGCATAGCCGAGCGCCGAATTCTTCGCCTTCATCCGGGCGAGGATCGACATGGTGATTTCGGCCAGATAGTCGAGCACGAGATAGTCGATGCCGCCCTGGCGCACGAGCTGGCGCGGCCCTTCCGGGCTGTCGCCCCAGAAGCCGGCGCCGCAGCCGATGCGGATGCTCTCGCGCATGGCGCTCATCGCCCGGTCCAGGCCGGCGGACGCTTTTCGGCAAAGGCGGCGAAGCCCTCGCGCGCATCCTCGGTGCGGGCCATGTTGGCGAGCATGAACTGGGCGTATTCGAGCGCCGCGTCGGTCGACATCTCGCGAATCTTGGCGAGGCTCTGCTTGCCCAGGCGAATGCCGGTCGGCGATTTGTCGACGAGGCGGCCGACCAGCCAGCCCGTCTTCGCATTGAGCTCATCTGCCGGCACGGCGTAGTTGACGATCGCGGCAGCTTCCGGATCGCCGGCCCTGATGGTCTCGCCGGTGAGGCAGAACTCCATCAGCCGCCGGTAGGGCAGCACACGCATCAGATAGGGCAGGATCATCATCGGGAAGAGCCCGACCTTGACCTCGGTCACGCCGAGCAGGGCGTCGTCGCGCGCCACCACCAGATCACAGGCGCAGATCAGGCCGAAGCCGCCGGCGAGAGCATGGCCGTTCACCCGCGCCACCAGCGGCAGCCGGCAGGCATCCATCCGGCGCAGCAAACGGGCGACGTAGTGGCGGGGATCGGAGGCCTCGATGGTGAAGGGCGTTCCGTCGGCATTCGGCTTGAGGTCGCCGCCGGCGCAGAATGCCTTGTCGCCGGCTCCCGTCAGGATGACGGCACGCACGGCGGGGTCGGCCTCGGCCTGGTCGAGTGCGACGACGATTCCCTCGGCAACGGCTTCATTCAAGGCATTGCGGCGGCTCTCGCGATTGATCGTGACGATCAGCGCCGCGCCCTCGCGTCGGGTGATGACCTCTTCGCCCACGGTTCCATCCCTGCGCGGCTCGCTGAGGGAGCCTTTGAGCAGTAAATGATTTCAATTCATTTGCTGTGTCAATAGTCGAGCAGCGGTAAGAGTATGCCGAATGGCACGCAAACGGATTGTTCGATTTTGCCGCACAGGCTCGCGTTGACAGTCGCGGTCGCCACTGATGAAATACACTCAATAAGATCAATCGAGCCGAACGGCTCGCTGCCTGCGCTGCTGCGTGAGGGCGAGGGAGGAGATCGACGTGAATGCTGTGAACGGTAGCAACCGCGCCAATGCCTTCGGCCTCGACGAGGAGCAGACCGCCATCCTCGACGGTGCCGACCGCTATGCCCGCGCCGAGCTCTATCCGCTGTCGCAGCGCATGGACGACGAGGAGTGGTGGCCGGAGGAGGGGTTCCGCAAGATCGGCGCCAGCGGCTTTCTCGGCGCGACGATCCCCGAGCAATATGGCGGAGCCGGGCTCGACCTGCTTCAGGCCGGGCTCGTCCTGCAGGGCTTCAGCCGCTGGAACCACGCCATGGCGCTCTCGGTCGTCGCCCACGACAACCTCTGCGCCAACAACATCTATCGCAACGGCAATGAGGAGCAGCGGCGCCGATACCTGCCGGATCTCTGCTCGGGGAAAACCGTCGGCGCGCTCGGCCTGACCGAGCCGGGGGCGGGATCCGACGCGCTCGGTTCGATGCGGACCACGGCGCGCCGCGACGGCGATCACTACATCCTCAACGGCAGCAAGATCTACATCACCAACGGCCCGGTCGCCGACGTGCTGCTGGTCTACGCCAAGACCGACAGGGAGCGCGGCGCGCACGGTATCTCCGCCTTCATCGTCGAGAAGGATTTCCCCGGCTTCAAGGTGGCGCAGAAGCTGACCAAGATGGGCTATCGCGGCAGTCCGACCGGCGAACTGCTGTTCGAGGATTGCCGCGTCCCGGCCGCCAATCTGGTCGGAGCCGAGAATCAGGGCGTCGCCATCGTGATGAGCGGGCTCGATCTCGAGCGCGCGATGATCTCGCCGCTCTGCCTCGGTGTCGCCGAGCGCGCGCTCGAGCTCTCGATCGACTACGCCAAGACGCGCAAGCAGTTCGGCAAGCCGATCGGCTCCTTCCAGATGGTCCAGTCGATGCTGGCCGAGATGTATGTGCTGGTCGAGACCATGCGCAGCTTCAGCTACCGAACGCTGGCCGAGGCGGCCCCGCTCGAAGTCGGCGGCGGCGGGCGCGGCGACATCCACCGTCTGACCGCGGCCTCGGTGATGTATGCGGCGCAGGCCTGCCATGATGTGCTCGACAAGGCCGTGCAGGTCCATGGCGGCGCCGGCTATATCTGGGAAGCGGAGATCAACCGGCTCTTCCGCAGCACCAAGCTGCTTGAGATCGGCGCCGGCACCACCGAAGTCCGCAAGATGATCATCGCCGGCGAGCTGCTGAAAGGGATGGAGCGCCATGGCTGAGGCCGAGTCCCGCGAACTCGGGCTGGAGGATGCCGATCTCGCCGTGCTGCCGACGGTCTACGGGCCGGACGCTTTCGCCGGCAAAACCGTCCTGATCTCCGGCGGCGCTGGCGGTATCGGCCGCGCCACCGCCTGGCTGCTCGGCCGGCTCGGCGCGCAGGTGATCATCGCCGGGCGCGACGAGGGCAAGCTGGAGGCGGCCGCGCAGGCGATGCGCGCCGCCGGACTGCAGGCGGCTGCGAAGACGGTGAATGTTCGCGATCCCGCGACGATCACGGCGCTGCACGACTGGATCGCGGCCGAATTCGGCGGCATCGACATCCTCGTCAACAGCGCCGGCGGCCAGTTCCCGCAGGCGGCGATCGACTTCTCGACAAAGGGCTGGAACGCCGTCGTCGACACCAACCTCAACGGCACCTGGTACATGATGCAGGAGGCCGCCCGGCGCTGGCGCGATGCGAAGCGGCCGGGCAGCATCGTCTCGATCGTGGTGGTGACGCGGCAAGGGCTGCACGGCGTCGCCCATACGATCGCGGCGCGCGCCGGCGTGGTCGGGCTGACACAGGCGCTGGCGGTGGAATGGGCGCCGCTCGACATCCGGGTGAACTGCATTGCGCCGGGCGCGATCGAGACGCCGGGCTGGCGCGTCTACGATCCGCAGGTGGTCAAGGCCTATCCGCGCTCCAACCCGATGATGCGCACCGCGACGACCTGGGAGGTCGCCGAGGCCTGCGCCTATCTTTGCGGGCCGGCCGCGACTTACGTCACCGGCGAGGTGATCAACGTCGCCGGTGGCGGCCAGCTCTGGGGCGAGACCTGGACGATCCCGCGCCCGGGTTTCTTCGACGGTCCGGGCAACGGGCAGGGCGGAGCGTGAGCTCAGCGCGGCCCAGGGGAATTGGGCTTCGCCGGGGCGATCCCGGCCGCGGCTTCGAGCCGGGCCGTCGCCGTCTCCAGCCGGGCGACCACGCTCTCCATCGGCGAGGTCGGTTCGTCGAGCGCGACGCCGCGATAAACCAGATTGGTGATCGCTTCCGCCGTCTCGGCCGGGTCGTAGTCGCCCTCGCCGCGCAGGAAGGTCCAGGTCCGGTGCTCGATGCAGCCGAAGACCAGGTCGCGCACCAGGCTCGGCGAGGTGTCGGGGCGCAGCTCGCCCGAGGCGATGCCCGCCTTGACCACGTCGACGAGGCGATGGGTGTAGGCGCGGTTGAGATCGAACAGGCGCGAGCCGCGATAGTCCGGGGCAGGGCGGATTTCCTGGAACATCAATCGCGACAGCGCCGGATCGCGGCGGATCGAGGTGAGGTGGTTGTAGACGAGGAAACGGATCTGGTTCCAGCTGCCGCGCACGGCGGCGAACTGCTCGGCATCCTCCTGCAGCAGCTCCTCGAACCAGTGCTCGACGACCTTGACCAAAAGTTCGCGCTTGTTGGCGAAGAAGCGGTAGATGCTGCCCTCGACCACGCCGGCGCGCAGCGCGATGTCGGTGATCAGCGCGTCGTTGTAACCCTTCTCGGCGAAGACCTGCTTGGCCGCGGCCATGATGTCGGAGATGCGGCGCTCGGGCGGGAGCCGGTTGACCTGTCGCTTCAGGGCGCTGCGGGGTGCCATCGATGATCCTTGCCGACACGAAGCGCGGGAGCGCGGCGGTCGCTTTACGGTCGCCGGCGCGTCCGGATGGGACGGCGGCACTAATAAATATCATTCATCATCGCCGCATTCCAGGCAAGAGCGTGACCGCAAGCGGCGTCTTGCAGGATGGGCGCTCGTGCGGAGTTGGGCGCTTTCTGTAGGGGGAGGGATCATGCCGTTGCCTGTCGCCTTTGCCGGACGTCTGCGCGTTCCGGTCATCGCCGCGCCGATGTTCCTGATCTCGGGGCCGGACCTCGTCGTCTCCTGCTGCCGCAACGGCGTCGTCGGCAGCTTTCCGGCGCTCAACCAGCGCACCACGGCAGGCTTCGCCGATTGGCTCGACGAGATCGCTGGACGGCTCGATGGCAAGGGCGACACGGCGCCGTTCGGCGTCAATCTCGTGGCTCATCGCAGCAATCCGCGGCTGGACGCCGATCTTGCCGTCGTCGTCGACCGCAAGGTGCCGCTGGTCGTCACCTCGCTCGGCCTCAATCGCGACCTGATTCGGGCGGTGCAGGGCTATGGCGGTCTCGTCTTCCACGACGTGACGACGCTCGCCTTCGCGGCCAAGGCGGCCGACGCCGGCGTCGACGGGTTGATCGCCGTCTCGGCCGGCGCCGGCGGTCATGCCGGACCGCTCAACCCCTTCGCGGCGCTGGCCGATATCCGGCGCATCTTCGACGGCACGCTGGTGCTTGGCGGGGCGCTGAGCAATGGCGCGCAGGTCGCCGCCGCCATGATGGCGGGCGCCGACATGGCCTATCTCGGCACCCGTTTCATGGCGACGCAAGAGAGCCTGGCGCCGGAGGCGCTGCGGGGCATGCTGCTCGGCGCTTCCGCCGCCGATATCGTCTACACCCCTGCCATCAGCGGCGTGCACGGCAATTTCCTGCGCCCGAGTATCGTCGCGGCAGGGCGCGATCCCGACGATCTCAGCAAGCCCGCGAGCTATGATTTCGGCGCGGCCGAAGCCAAGGCCTGGCGCGACATCTGGGCGGCGGGGCAGGGCGTCGGCGCGATCCACGATTTGCCCGATGCGGGCGAGCTCTGCCAGCGGCTGGCCGATGAATACGAGGCGGCCCTGGCCGGCGCGTCGCGCCTGTCATGCCGGGCTGCTGTCGAGGCGGTCGGCTGAGCCCGGTTCATTGGTCGCTTGCCCGGGCGCATGATGGTGTGTTGACGGGGCTGACGGTGCGAAAAATCCCAGCTGCCGATGGCGTTGGCGCCGGTCCCGGAAGAGTTGACAGCACAAGATGAATTGTATTCATTAGCTGCATCGAGCTGACGCTTACACAGACAACAAACCAGCGCAGGCGGGGAGGACATCGTGGGAGAAGACGCCGTTCATCCGGCGGTGCCGCGCGTGCGCCGGGTACCCGTCAATGCTGTGGCAGCGATCGTCGGCTGCAGCGTCCGGATGGCGGGCGCTTCGGATGAATGACGCTCAATATCATCCTGTGGCGAGCGTGGCCGACGCTCCCGTTGCGCTCTCCTGTACCGGGATCGAGCGCAGCTTCGGCGGCCTGCGTGCGCTGAAGGGCGTTTCTCTCGACGTCCGCAAGGGCGAAATTCTCGGCCTTGTCGGCCCGAACGGTTCGGGCAAAACGACGATGGTCAACGTGATCACCGGCTTCTACCCGCCCAATGCCGGGCAGGTGACCCTGTTCGGCGAGGACATCACCGCGCTGAAGCCGCATCGCATCGCCGCTCGCGGCGTCGCCCGCACCTTCCAGAATCTCGCTCTGTTCAAGGGCATGAGCGTTCTCGACAACATCCTGATCGGCCGCCACACCCACATGAAGCCGAGCGCGCTCGGGGCCTTGTTCTACTGGTGGTGGGCGGAACGCGAGGAGCTGGCCCATCGCCGGGTCGTCGAAGAAGTCATCGAGTTCATGCAGCTCCAGGACATTCGCGACGAACCGGTCGAGGTCATTCCGCTCGGCCTGCAGAAGCGCGTCGAGCTGGCGCGAGCCCTCGTCGCCGAGCCACGCCTCCTCATCCTGGACGAGCCCATGGCCGGCATGAACCAGGAAGAGAAGGAATACATCGCCCGTTTCATCCTCGATGCGCAGGAAGCGCGCGGCGTCACCATCCTGATCATCGAGCACCATATGGACGTGGTCACCTCGATCTGCGACCGCGTCGTCGTGCTGAGCTATGGCGAGGTGATCTCGGAGGGCGAGCCGCAGGCGGCGATCTCGCATCCGAGCGTGGTCAGCGCCTATCTCGGCGAACGCGCCGCCAAGCGCCATCAGGCGGGGAGCGCGGCATGATGGCGGCGCTCGGCATCGACCGTGACAGCGGGCGTTGGCCCGTCGCAGCGGATGGCACGCCGGCGACCTTGATCGCCGCGCTCGCCCGCAACGCCGCCGAGTTCGGCGACCGCGTCGCCTTCCGTGAGCGGCGCTACGGCATCTGGCAGGAGCAGAACTGGCGCGAGGTCTTCGACGAGATCGCCGCCATGGCGGCCGGTTTGGAAGAGGCCGGGCTGGTTGCCGGCGCCGCGATGACCGTGATCGGCGACAACCGCCCGCGGCTCTACTACGCCATGCTCGCCGCCAACATGCTGCGGGCCTTCCCGTCGCCGGTCTTTCCGGATGTGCCGCTGGAAGAGCTGATCGCCGCGACCCTGCATGGGGCGCCGCCCGTTGGCATCGCCGAGGATCAGGAGCAGGTCGACAAGTTGCTGGAGCTCAGGGCGGCGACCGGGCGCGTCGCCACCATCCTCTACGACGACGAGCGCGGGCTCGACGGCTACGATCTGCCCGGACTGATGTCGCTCGATGCTCTCGTGGCGAAGGGGCGCGAGCGATTGGCGCGCGAGCCGGAGCTCCTCGCGCGCTTCGTCCAGACGCCGCAGGCCGACGACATCTCCGTGCTGCTGCACTCCTCCGGCACGACCGGTCTGCCCAAGGGCATCCCGCTGCGCCATCGCAACGTCACCGGCGGCCTGCTCAATGCCGGCCGTAGCGGCTATTTCCACCAGCACGAGGAGCTCTACGCCTATCTGCCCACGGCCTGGGTCGGCGACTTCGTCTTCACGCTGGGCGCCGGCATGATGATGGCGGCGACGATCAACATCCCCGAGCGCCAGGAGACGGTGATGCGCGACCTGCGCGAGGTCTCGCCGACCTTCTATCTCGCCGCGCCGCGCGCCTGGGACCAGATGCTGACGCGCGTCCAGGTCGGCATGAAGAATTCGACGCCGTTCAAGCGCTGGCTCTTCGAGACCACGATGGAGCGCGCCGTCGCCTTCGAGCGCAAGCGCCTTGCCGGTGGTATGCTGACGCTGAAGGAGAAGCTGCTCGACGCGGTCGGCAACGCGCTGGTCTATGCGCCGCTGCGCGACCATCTCGGACTGGGCCGGGCCGAGCGCGCCTTCACTGGCGGCGAGGCGCTGGGCGAGGACACCTTCCTGTTCTTCCGGGCGCTCGGCATCAAGCTCAAGCAGTTTTACGGCCAGACCGAGACCTGCGCGCTGACGGCGGCGCAGACCGAGGGGCAGGTCAAGCTGCACACGGTCGGCCGCCCTATGGAGGGCAGCGAGATCCGCATCGACGAGAGCGGCGAGATCCTGGTGCGCTCCACCTCGGTGGTCGACGGCTACTATGATGACCCGCAGAGCAGCGCCAAGGCGCTGGTCGATGGCTGGCTGCACACCGGCGATGCCGGGCGCATCGACGAGGACGGCCAGCTCGTCGTGCTCGGCCGCGTCAGCGAAGTCGTGCGCACCGCCTCGGGCGAGCGCTACATCCCGAACTTCATCGAGAACCGGCTGAAGTTCAGCCCCTATATCCGCAATGTCGCGGTGATCGGTGCCGGGCGCGGTGAGCTCACCGCGATTATCTGCATCGATTTCGACGCGGTCGGCCATTGGGCCGAGGAGCGCGGCATCTCCTACACCTCCTATGCCGAGCTTTCGCAGGGAGCCGAGGTGCAGGGGCTGATCGGCCAGGTGGTCAGGCACGTCAACGGCACGCAGCCGGACGGCCTGCGCATCCGCCGCTTCGTCAACCTGCACAAGGACTTCGACGCCGACGACGGCGAAATCACCCGCACCCGCAAGCTGCGCCGCAACACGATCGAGACCACCTACGCCTCGCTGATCGCGGCGCTCTATGGCGGGCTCGAGGAGAGCGTGTTCGAGGCCATCATCACCTATGAGAACGGCGAGCACGGCGTGATCCGGCGGACGCTCAGGATCAGTGAGGTCGTCGCCTGATGATCCCTCTGAGCAACGCTGATCGTCTTGGCTCCTCCCTTCCCCCTTGTGGGGAAGGGTATGGGGATGGGGGGCGAACGACCGGGTGCAAGGCTGCTCGTAGGAGTGGACCGGCTACTTTCCCGGCGAACTTGCTCCGACTTTGCGCCCCCCACCCCTTCCCCTCCCCACAAGGGGGAGGGGTTCTGCCTGCGCGCCTCTCGCGGAGGAATCCCTGATGGACTGGATCCTGCTTGCGGAACTCTCGACCAACGGCGTCTTCGTCGGCCTGATGTACGCGCTGGTCTCGCTCGGCATCGTGCTGATCTACAAGACCTCCGGCACCGCCAATCTCGCCCAGGGCGCGATCGCCATGACCGGCGGCTACGTCACCTGGGCGCTCGCCACCCTGGTCGGCGTGCCGATCTGGCTGGCGATCCCGGCAGCGCTCGTCATCATGTTCGGCTTCGGCCTGCTGATGGAGCGCATCGCGCTGCGCCGGATGATCGGCCAGCCGGTGATCATGACGATCATGCTGACGCTCGGCGTCGAGATCATGCTGCGCGGCATCCTTCCCGGCGTCTTCGGCGCGGCGGTCAAGCGCCTCGACATCGGCATGCCGCAGCAGCCGCTCTTCGTCGGCGAACTCCTGCTCAACCGGGCGACGATGATCGGCGGCTCGATCTCGCTGCTGCTGATCCTGCTCTCGCTGTTCTTCTTCAACTCGCGCTTCGGCGTGGTGATGCGCGCCGTCGCTGACGACCAGACCGCGTCCTGGTCGGTCGGCATCAGGGTCGAGCGCGCGATCGCCGTAGCCTGGGGGCTCGCCGCCGTCTCCGCCACCGCCGCCGGCGTGCTCTGGGGCAGCACGCAGGGCGTCGACTGGTCGCTCTCGCTCCTGCTGATCAAGGCGCTCGCCATCGCGATCCTTGGCGGCCTCGACTCGATCCCAGGCGTGCTGATCGCCGGCGTCATCGTGGGCGTCGCCGAGAGCCTCGCCACCGGCGTGCTCGATCCGCTCGTCGGCGGCGGCTCCCGCGACGTCGTCGCCGCCGTGATCATCCTGGTGACGCTCCTGCTCAAGCCGCACGGCCTGTTCGGCCGCCACCATATCGAGAGGGTCTGACGCCGTGTTCTATCGTCGCGCCGGCATCCGCCACACGCGCTATCAGGACGAGCGCCAGCTGTTTCCGCTCGGCTTCGACCGCGGCCTGATCATCGCGGTCCTCGCCATCCTGCTGGCGGCACCCTTCCTGTTCGATCGGCTCTACGTCTCCGGCTACCTGCTGCCCTGGCTGATCTGGACCTCGGCGGCGCTCGGCCTCAACCTGCTGATGGGCTGGTCCGGCCAGATCCATCTCGGCTATGGCGCGGTGATGGGCATCGGCGCCTATGGCTCGGTTCACCTGGTACGCCTCGGCGTTCCGCTCGAGATCGCCATGATCGCCGGCGGCCTGCTCAGCGCGACCATCGGCACGATGTTCGGCGGTGCGGCCCTGCGCATGAAGGGCATCTACTTGGCCATGGCGACGCTCGCCATGCAGTACGTCGTCGACTTCGTCATCTCGCATAGCACCGTGATCAGTGGCGGCTCGCTGGCGACGCTGCAGGTGCCACCGGTCAGCTTCCTCGGCATTCCCCTGCAGGGCGAGGTGCCGACCTATTATCTCGCGCTCGGCGTCTGCTTCGTCATCACGCTGTTCATGCTGAACGTCCGGCGCACCAGCTTCGGCCGGGCCCTAGCGGCGCTGCGCGAGAAGGATTACGCCGCGCAGATCCTCGGCATCTCGACCTTCCGCTACAAGCTGCTCGCCTTCTGGGTCTCGTCCTTCATCGGCGGCGTCGTCGGCTCGGTGCTGGCGGTGACCTATCTGCGCGCGATCTCGCCCGACCAGTTCCATATCGAGCTCTCGATCCAGATCCTGGCGATGATCATCGTCGGCGGCCTCGGCAGCGTGCTCGGCCCCTTCTTCGGCACGGCGCTGATCCTGTTCGCGCCGATCCTGCTCAACAACCTGCTCGGCTTTACCGCCGGTAAGTTCGGCTGGTCGCTGCCGATCGACCTGCGCGCCCATCTGCCGCTGATGGCCTATGGCGCGCTGGTGATCGGCTTCCTGCTCTACGAGCCGCTCGGCCTCGCCAAGATCTACGCCAATTTCCGCAACTACTTGCTCGTCTGGCCGTTCCGCCATGCCCAGCGGTGACGGTGCCTCAATCAACGACAGGGCTGGAGGAAACAGGATGTCGCTCGATCGCCGTTCTTTCATCGCCGGCTCGGCTGCGCTGGCCGCGCCGCTCGTCCTGCCGGTGCAGGTCTTCGCCCAGGAGAAGATCGTCCGCTTCACGCTGCCGCAGGACTTCACCCGCATCTACACCTTCGTGACCTCGGAATATAATCAGGGCCAGCGCGACTACTTCACTTTGGTCAACGATCGCGGCGGCGTCGGCGGCTACAAGATCGTCGCTGACATCACCGACCATGCCAACGACCTGCCGCGCGCCATCGAGGCCTATGAGCGCGGCAAGCGCGAGGGTGCGGTGCTGATCGATCCGCTCTCGACGCCGGTGGCGCGGGCGCTGGTGCCCCGCGCGCTCGAGGACAAGATCAACATGATCACCGCCTATTCCGGCCGCAGCGACGCGGCCGATGGCAGCGCCTTCCCCTATGTCCTGCCGCTCTCGATCAACTACTGGACCCAGGCGGGCCTGATCATCGAGCAGTTCAAGAAGACCGAGAAGGGCAGCCTCAAGGGCAAGAAGATCGTCTTCGTCCATATCGACACGCCCTTCGGCAAGGAGCCGCTGCCGATCCTGAACGTGCTCGCCAAGAAGGAAGGCTACGAGCTCGCCGCCTTCCCCTATACGCCGCCGGGCAACGACCAGTCGGCGATCTGGCCGCAGGTGCGCCGCGCACGGCCCGATTTCGTGATCTTCTGGGGCGCCGGCGTCGGCCAGACCGTGGCTCTGACCGAGGCGATCCGCAACGGCCTGCCGATGGACCGGGTCTCGGGCAGCGTCTGGCTGTCGGAATCCGACATGGACGTGGTCGGGCGCGAGGCGGCCAAGGGCGTGATGAAGGTCGAGCCCTGCGTCGGCGGGCGCGAGCCCAAGGTGATCAAGGACATCCTGGCCGATGTCGTCGGCAAGGGCAAAGGCGCCGGCCCCGAGAACAAGGTCGGCACGGGGTACTACAACTACGGTGTCCAGATGGCGACGCTGATGGTCGAGGGCGTGCGCAAGGCGGCCGAGAAGGCGCCGAACGGCCCGGTCACGGGCCCCTGGCTCAATGAGGGCCTGCGCTCGATCACGAACTTCACCGCCGACGGCCTGCTGCCGCCGACCACGATCACCAAGGACGACCACCAGGGCGGCGGCATGGGCCGGATCGCGCGCTGGGACGGCGCCAAATTCGTGCCGATCACCGACTGGTACTCCGCCAACCAGGACGTGGTCTGGGAGGAGATCCGCAAGAACTCGGAAGAGTTCAAGAAGTCCGGGAAATGACGCTGTACGGGCGGCGCGGCCTCTCCGCGCTGCCCCTTTTCGGATCGGGCCGATGACGCTGCTGGCGCTGAACAATATCGAGATCGTCTACGATCAGGTCTTCCTCGCCGTGCGCGGCGTCTCGATCGAGGTGCCCGAGAACGGTCTCGTTGCCGTGCTCGGCGCCAACGGCGCCGGCAAGAGCACGGTGCTGAAGTCGATCTCGGGACTGCTCAAGCCCGAGCGCGGCGCAGTCACGCGCGGCGAGATCAGCTTCGAGGGGCGCTCGATCCTGGCGGTCGACCCGCCCGATCGCGTGCGCCTCGGCATCGTCCATGTGCTCGAAGGCCGGCGCGTCTTTGGCCATCTGACGCCGAAGGAGAACCTGATCGCGGCCGCGACCATGCATCGCGAGCGCGGTCATGTCACAGCGCTGATCGACCGGATGTTCGAGACCTTCCCGCGCCTTGCCGAGCGGGCCAAGGCCGAGGCCGGCTATCTCTCCGGCGGCGAGCAGCAGATGCTGGCGATCGCCCGCGCTTTGATGACCGAGCCGCGCCTGCTGATGCTCGACGAGCCGAGTCTCGGCCTCGCGCCTTTCCTCGTCGACGAGATCTTCGACATCATCCGGCGCGTCAACGAGCGCGACGGCGTCGCCGTGCTCCTGGTCGAGCAGAACGCCACCGCCGCTCTGGAGATCGCCCAATACGGCTATCTGATCGAGAACGGCCGCATCCTGATGAGCGGCGAGGCGGCGGTGCTGAGCGCCAATCCCGACGTCGCCGACGCCTATCTCGGCGGCCACCAGAAGGTCGACTATCACGCGGTCAAGCACTACCGGCGCCGCAAGCGCTGGCTCGCCTGAGCGGCCGAGATGGGAAAGCATTACGACCGGCTGGAGACGCGCGCCCCCGCGCGCCGCGAGGCCGACCTGTTCAGGCGGCTGCCGCAGGTGATCGCGTCAGCCCAGCGGCTGCCCGCCTGGCGGAAGTATCTGCGCGGCATCGATCCCGAGGCCGTCACCGATCGGGCGGCGCTCGCCCGCCTGCCGGTGCTGCGCAAATCCGACTTGCCGGCGAGCCAACGGCTGAAGCCGCCCTTTGGCGGTTTGCTGCCGGGCCGCCCGAGCGATTACCGCCGGTTGATGATGTCGCCGGGGCCGATCTTCGAGCCCGAGGGCCATGACGACGATCCCTGGCGTGTCGCCCGCGCGCTCGCCGCGACCGGCGCCGGCTGGCGCGACATCGTGCTCAACACCTTCTCCTACCACCTGACGCCGGGCGCCTGGTGCTTCGATGCCGGCGCGCGCGTGCTCGGCTGCGCCGTGATCCCGGCCGGACCGGGCAATAGCGACGCCCAATTCGACCTGATCGAGGCCTATCGGCCGACGCTCTATGCCGGCGTGCCGGATTTCCTGAAGATCGTGCTCGATCTCGGCGCGGCGCGTGGGCGCGATCTCTCCTCGCTGAAACGGGCAGTGGTTTCCGGCGCGGCCTTCCCGCCTTCGCTGCAGGTCGAATTCCGCGAACGCGGCATCGATGCCTATCAGTGCTACGCCACCGCCGAATGCGGCATCATCGCCTATGAGACGCCGGCCCGCGAAGGCCTCGTCCTCAACGAGGACATCATCGTCGAGATCCTGCGCCCCGGCACCGGCCAGCCGGTGGCGGAAGGGGAGGTCGGCGAGATCGCGGTGACCATCCTCGATCCGAAGAAGCCGCTGCTCCGCTTTGCCGTCGGCGATCTCACCGCGACGCTGCCGGGGCGCTCGCCCTGCGGGCGCACCAATCAGCGCATCCGCGGCTGGCTCGGCCGGGCCGACCAGTCGGCCAAGGTCAAAGGTATGTTCGTCCGGCCCGAGCAGGTCGTGGCTGTGGCTGCACGCCATCCGGAACTCGGCCGCTGCCGGCTGGTGGTGACGCGCGCCGGCGAGGCAGATGCGATGTGTTTTAGGGCTGAAGCCGCCGCGCCGAGCCTCGGCTTGGCCGAGGCAGTGAAGGCGTCCGTGCGCGAGGTCTTCAAGTTGAGTGGCACGGTCGAGCTGGTCGCGCCGGGAACGTTGCCGAACGACGGCAAGGTCATCGACGACACACGGTCGCCGGGCTGACATGTTGCTGGGGCGGATGAGATGAGGACGGCACGATGAGGGATCCGGCAGGCGAGGTGGTGATCACGGAACGGCAAGGGCCGGTTCTGACCGTGACCATGAACCGCCCCAAGGTGCTCAACGTCCTCGACGAGGCGATGGCCGATGCGCTGGTGGCGGCCTTCTCCGGGCTCGCGGCGGACCAGACGATCCGCGCCGTCATCCTCGCCGGGGCAGGGCGCTCCTTCATGGCGGGCGGCGATCTCGCCCGCTTCCAGGCCGATCTGCCTGGCGCGCCGCAGACCGCGACACTGCTGATCGACCGCTTCCACACGCTGATGCGCCTGATCAAGGCGATGCCGCAGCCGGTGATCGCGGCGGTACAGGGGCCGGTCGCCGGCGGCGGCGTCGGCCTCGCGCTTGCCTGCGACCTCGTCGTCGCGGCGCAGGATGCGAGCTTCCTCTCGGCCTATACCAAGCTCGGCACCAGTCCCGATGGCGGCACGACCTGGACGCTGACGCAGTTGCTGGGCCCGCGCCGGGCGCTGGAATTCGTCCTGCTCAACGAGGCGGTCGATGCCGAAACCGCGCTCCGACTCGGCCTCGTCAACCGCGTCGTGCCGAATGGCGAGCTGATGGACGTCGCGCGCGCCATGGCGGAAAAGCTCGCCCGCGGCAGCGTCGGCGCTCAAGGGGCGAGCAAGGCGCTGGTCCAGGCCGCGACGCATGGCTCGTTCGACGAGCAGCTCGATCTGGAGAAAAAGGCCTTCGTCGCCAATGCCGGCACAGCGGATTTCCGCGAGGGTATCGCCGCCTTCTTCGCGCGGAGGCCGCCGGCCTTCTGAAATCGGTTGGCCGCGCTGCATTCGTGCCACTGACGGTCATCGGTGCGATCCGGGCATAGTGCGACCGAATAGTCGCCCGGGAGACGCCGACGCATGAATACGCCCTCCATCCGGATCGGTGCCTTGGCTCCGTTGTCGCGACCCGGCTGGGTCGAGGCGGGGCAGCATCTGCTCGCTGGGCTCGAACTGGCCGTGTCCGACGTCAATAACGCCGGCGGGATCGCCGGAAGACCAAT
This sequence comes from Alloboseaceae bacterium BT-24-1, assembly GCA_025846845.1. Classification (GTDB taxonomy): domain Bacteria; phylum Pseudomonadota; class Alphaproteobacteria; order Rhizobiales; family Beijerinckiaceae; genus Allobosea. The sequence goes on along the minus strand of JAOYTL010000012.1, from coordinate 190,124 downwards.
CGAGCTGCTGGTCCGGGACACAGCGGCCGATCCGCAGAAGGCCGAAGCTGCCGTCGATGAACTGGCTGGCCTCGGCGTGGCGGCCCTGGCGGGGGAGTACCACAGTGTTGTTGCCCGCGCTGCCGCGGCCAGGGCCGATGCTCTGCGCCTGCCGTTCCTGTGCTCGTCGGCGGTGCTCGATGCGCTCACCGAGCAGCCGACGGATTGGGTCGCGCGCATCGCCCCGGCGCAGTCCCGTGGCTGGCGGCTCTACGCCGACTTCCTGCTCGGCGCGGGACACCAGCGGATCGCCGTCGCCACCGTGCCGAGCGTCTATTGGGCCTCTGGGACGCGCATCCTGCAAGACTACCTCTCGCCACGCGGTGGCAGTGTGGTGGAGTTCGACATGAACTCGTTCACACCTGCGGCACTCTGTGACAAACTCGCCGGCAAGGGCGCCACGGCCCTGCTGCTCCTGGTCGGCCATCCGGAGCCGGCGGTGTCGATCGTCGGGGCGGTCCGTCGCGACCAGCGCCTTGCGGGCATCATGATCGGTGCGCCGGCCGGGCCGCCGGAACTGCCTGAATGGCTGGCGTTGCTGGGCGTGGAGGGCGCCGCGATCCCGTTCCTGCGCTACCTGCCGGAGCAGCTCACCCCGCTCGGCACGCGCGTCGAAGCGGCTTTGCGCGACCGGCTGGCCTTGGCCCCGTCCTTCGTCGCCTTCGAGGGCTATGACACGATCGTCGTTCTCGCCGAGATGTTGCGGTCTCACGGCGCCGATCGGGCTCGCATTGCCGAAGCCTGGCCAAGCGTTGCAGTCGAAGGCACCCGCGGGCCGATCCGCTTCTCGCGTCAGCCGGGCATCAGCGTCTGGCAATGGGCCTGGCCGCCGATCCAAATCGTCGATCGCGATCCGGCGGCGCCCGATCGCTTTCGGGTCCTGCACGCCGGCTGAAGGCGGATGGAGATGCCGGCCGCGCCCATGGAGCGCGACCGGCCTGATAATCCTCAGCCGGTCTTGGCCTGATTGAAGTCCGAGATGCCGCCATGCGCGGCCGACCACTTGGCCGGCTCGTTGAGGAAGCTCTCGACCTCGTCCAGAACCTTCGGCTCGAAATGGCCGCTCGCCTTGGCGACCTTGAGCACGTCCCACCAGGTGGTGAGATAGTGCAGGCCGACGCCGATCTCCTTCATCATCTCGCGCCCCTGCGGGAAGATGTCGTAGTAGAACAGCACGAAGCAGTGATCGACCTTGGCGCCGGCGTCGCGCAGCGCCTTGCAGAAATTGACCTTGCTGCCGCCATCCGTGGCGAGGTCCTCGACCAGCAGCGTGCGCGCGCCTTCGACCACCTCGCCCTCGATCTGCGCGTTGCGGCCGAAGCCCTTGGGCTTCTTGCGGACATACTGCATCGGCAGCGAGAGCCGGTCGGAGATCCAGGCGGCGAAGGGAATGCCGGCGGTCTCGCCACCGGCGACGATGTCGATCGATTCGTAGCCGATATCGCGAACGATGGTGGTCGCCGCAAAATCGATCAGCGAGGAGCGCAGCCGCGGGAAGGAGATGATCTTGCGGCAGTCGATATAGACCGGGCTCGCCCAGCCGGAGGTGAAGATGAAGGGCTTGTCGCTGTAGAAGTGGACCGCCTTGATCTCCAGCAGCATCTTGGCCGCTTCGAGCGCGATGGTGTCCCGGTCGACCGGCATGTAGAGATTGGGCATGGTCTGGTTCTCCAGGGCCAGCGCGCGCCATCCTTCGCCGTTTGCAGGCGTTGGCGCGGCTCTGATCAAATTCGCAAACGGCCCCTTCTCGACAGGTTGCCGGTGAAGGTCAATCCCCGCTGCGCGCTGTCCCCGAGATGATTGCACAGGGGTGCTCGCGCAGCCCGGGCAGGGCGGTTATGGAAGAGCCGGCTCGCCTTCGGATTCGCGAGGTGGGCAGGCAGCACAGGGGCAGGGCATGAGCGTCACGGAACTCTTCGGCAGCACTGAAGCCAAGGCCGTCGGCACCTTCGAGACGCTGACGATCCGCCGTCCGGACGACTGGCATGTGCATCTGCGCGACGGAGCGATGCTGAAGGCGGTGCTGCCCTTCACCGCCGCCCAGTTCAAACGCGGTATCATCATGCCGAACCTGGTGCCGCCGGTGACCTCAGTCGATGCCGCGAACGCCTATCGCGAGCGTATTCTCGCGGCACGGCCGGAAGGCAGCGATTTCATCCCGCTGATGACCTGCTATCTCACCGATACGACGGTGCCCGACGAGATCGAGCGCGGTTTCCGCGATGGCGTCTGGGCTGCTGCCAAGCTCTACCCGGCCGGCGCCACCACCAACGCCCATCACGGCGTCACCAGCATCCCGAAGCTCGCCCCGGTGCTGGAGCGGATGGAAGAGATCGGCATGCCGGTCCTCGTTCATGGCGAGGCGACGGACCCTGCTGTCGACATCTTCGACCGCGAGGCGGTGTTCATGGAAACCGAGATGCTGCCGCTCCTGAAGCGGCACCAGGGCCTGAAAGTGGTGGTCGAGCACGTCACCACCGCCGAGACGGTCGACCTGGTGCGCGCCCATGCCGGCCGCGCGGCGGGCACGATCACGCCGCATCATCTGATCATCAACCGCACCTCGATCTTCCAGGGTGGATTGCGACCGCATCTCTATTGCCTGCCGGTGGCCAAGCGCGAGCGCCATCGTCTCGCTCTGCGCAAGGCGGCGACCGCCGGCGACGGCCATTTCTTCATCGGCACCGACACGGCGCCGCATCTGCGCGGCGCCAAGCAGGCCGAATGCTGCTCGGCCGGCGTCTTCGGCGGTGCCACCGCGCTGCAGACCTATGTCCAGGTCTTCGACGAGGAGGGCGCGCTCGCCCATTTCGAGGCCTTCGCCGCGGAGAATGGCGCGCGCTTCTACGGCCTGCCGCTGAACGAGGGCACGGTCACGCTGGAGAAGCGGCCCTGCCGGGTCTCGCCCGCCATCGCGGTCGGCGAGGAGGACGTCGTCGTCTTCCGCGGCGGCGAGGAACTGCCCTGGTCGCTGGGCGAAGTGAGGGGTTGAGCCTCGCGCGTTCTTCCCTTCTCCCCTTGCGGGAGAAGGTGGCCCGAAGGGACGGATCAGGGGTCGCGCCACGCATCCCCGTCATGGTCGGGCTTGTCCCGACCATCCACGTCTTCTCTTCATTGATCGCATGCGGTGCTCAAGACGTGGACGCTCGCCACAAGGGCGAGCATGACGGAAAGGTTGCGCGACCCCTCACCCTAACCCTCTCCCGCAGGGGGGAGAGGGGACAGGTCGCGGCCCTCAATCTGTGAACACCACCGTCTTCTTGCCGTTGAGCACGATGCGGTCTTCGAGATGGTGCGAGACCGCCCGGGCCAGCACGCGCCGCTCGATGTCGCGGCCCTTGCGCACGAGGTCGTCGGGCGTATCGCGATGGCTGATGCGCTCGACGTCCTGCTCGATGATCGGCCCTTCGTCGAGGTCCGGGGTGACGTAGTGGGCGGTCGCGCCGATCAGCTTCACCCCGCGCTCATGCGCCTGGTGATAGGGCTTGGCGCCCTTGAAGCCCGGCAGGAACGAGTGGTGGATGTTGATGCAGCGCCCGGCCAGCTTGGCCGAAAGCCCGTCCGACAGGATCTGCATGTAGCGGGCGAGCACGACGAGATCGGTCTTGCTCTCCTGCACGATCCGCCAGATCTCGGCCTCCTGCTCCATCTTGGTCTGGCGCGTCACCGGCAGATGATGGAAGGGCAGGTCGCCGATATCGGTCGAGGCGATCGCGGCACGCTCATGGTTCGAGACGATTCCCGCGATCTCCATCGGCAACTCGCCGATGCGCCAGCGATAGATCAGGTCGACCAGGCAATGGTCGAACTTCGAGACCAGCAGTAGCACGCGCTTCTTCTTGGCCCGCTCGCTGAGATTGATCGTCATGGCGAAGCGCTGGGCGAGCGCTTCGATCGCGGCGGCGATGGCCTCCTGCGGCTGCGCGCCGTCGAGGCGGACGAAGACGACGCGCATGAAGAAGCGGCCGGTTTCGGTGTCGTCATATTGCTGGGCGTCGAGGATGTTGCAGCCGGCCTCGAACAGCAGGGTCGAGACGGCGGCGACGATGCCCGGGCGGTCGGGACAGGAGAGGGTGAGCACGCTGGTGCGGTCGAGCATGGCATGACGCCGCCGGCGAGAGCGGCCCTTCGATCAGGACTGAGTTTTGGGGCGGAGAGGGAGGCGCGCGACGCGCTGCCGTCAACCTCGTCCGGTCAGGCGCGCGCAACCGCCCGCGGCCGCAAGGGCGGCGGGGAGCGATCCGTGAAGGCTGCGTGCGATCATGGTCGGTGAAGGGCCTGCATCGGGAGAGCTTGTCAAGCCGAGCGGGCTCAGTGCCCCGCTGCGGCCGGCTCGATCAGCTTGGCTAGGTTGAGCAACTGCCGGTCGCGCCCGGCGACGGCGCTCAGCATCAGCCCGCCCGACAGCTTGTCGCCGAGCGGCATCGGCAGCGAGATCGAGCACAGGTCGAAGAGGTTGCCGAAGGCGGGATTGCGCAGGATCAGGCGGTTGGCTGTGTGGAAGGCTTCGTCGTCAGCCTCCATCGCGGCGATCGTCGGCGCCTCGATCGGCACGGTCGGCGCGAGGAAACCGTCGAGCCCGTCGAGCTGGGCGGCGAGTCGGGCGATCAGCGCCCGGCGCCTCTCCATCGCGATGATGTAGTCGGCTGCCTTGCAGGGCACGCCGATGGCGATGCGCGCCGCGACGCGCCGGTCATAGGCGTCGCCCTTGCTGGCCATCAGGTCGCGATGCACCGCGGAAGCCTCGACCGTGACGAGCGGCACCGGGCCGATCGCGAACATCTCCTTGTAGAGCCCGTCGAAATCGACCGGCTCGACCGCGATGCCAAGCCGCGTCACGCGCTCGATCGCCGCCTCATAAGCCCTTGCGACGGAAGGGTCGGCTTCGGCCAGGAAGCCTCCGCGCGCCACGCCGAGGCGGATACGGCCGGGGGAGATGCCGTCTTCGAGCGCGAAGGGCCGGTCGGCCAGCACCGACAGCAAGCGGGCGCACCCGGCGACGTCCTTCGCCAGCGGGCCGATCGAATCGAGGCTCGGCGCCAGCGGAAAGCAGCCCTCGTCGGGAACCGTCTTGTGCGTCGGCTTCATCCCGGTGATGCCGTTGAAGGCGGCGGGGATGCGGCAGGAGCCGCCGGTATCGGTGCCGACGGTCAACTCGGATGTGCCTTCCGCGACCGAGACCGCCGCGCCGGAGGAGGAGCCGCCGGGGATGCGCGCCTTGTCGGGCGCGCTGCCCGGCGTGCCGAAGGTGGCGTTGAGACCGATGCCGGAGAAGGCGAATTCGGTCATGTTGGTCTTGCCGATGATCACCGCGCCGGCCCGGCGCAGCCGCGCCACCGAAGGCGCGTCCTGAGCCGCCGGAGCTGCGCCCGTGAGCGCGCTGGAGCCGGCCCAGGTCGTCACACCCTTCACGTCGAGCAGGTCCTTGACCGAGACGATCGTGCCGTCGATCGCACTCAGCTGCAGCCCGGCCTCGCGGCGGCGGTCGGCGGCGTCGGCCTCGGCGCGCGCCGTGTCGAGCAGGAGCTTGGTGAACACCGGGGCGCCGTCGCCGATGCGGGCGAGGTTGGCTTCGAGCTTGTCGCGGACGCTGCGGGACATCGGACGGACCTGGCTGGTGGACGGGCATACGGCGAAAGCCGGCCCATCTGGTTAGCGCATTCCGGAGCCGAAGAAACCCCGCGCCCGGCTCATGCCGCAACGTCGTGAGCGATGGGCAGGTCCGGCTTGCGCTGGAGCAGGTCGTTCGCGGCAAAGATCTCCGCCAGCCAGTCGACGAAGACACGCACCTTGTTCGAGAGGTGTCGGTTCGGCGGATAGATGATGTGCAGCGGCTTCGGGGCGGTGCACCAGTCGGTCAGGATCGGCACGAGCCGTCCGGCGGCGATGTGCGCCTGCGCCATGAAGGTCGGCACCTGCATGACGCCCATCCCCGCGAGCCCGGCGGCGAGATAGCCGGTGCCCTCGTTCAGCGAGATGACATAGTTGCCGTGGATCTCGATGGTCTCGCTGGTGCCGGCGAAGGTGAAGGGCAGGATGCGGCTGGTACCGGCCCGGCGATAGCCGACGGCGAGGTGGCCATTCTCCAGGTCCCGCGGATGCCGCGGCGTGCCGTACCTGGCCAGATAGTCCGGCGTTGCGCAGGTGATCAGCATCATCTGGCCGATGCGGCGCGCGATCAGGCTCTGGTCGTCGATCGCGCCGGCGCGCACGGCAAGGTCGAGATTCTCGCCGACCAGGTCGGCGGGCCGGTCGGACAGGCCCATATCGACCTGGATCTCGGGATAGCGCGCCAGGAATTGCGGCAGCGCCGGCAGGATGATGTCGGTTGCGAGCGGCACGCTGACATCGATGCGCAGGCGCCCGCTCGGCCGCGCCTGCGAAGAAGTCATGCTCTGGTCGAGTTCGTCGATCTCGCCGAGGACGCGCAGCGCCCGCTCGTAATAGGCGGCGCCGTCCATGGTCACGGTGACGCGCCGCGTCGTGCGGTTGAGCAGCTGCGCTCGCAAATGCCCTTCGAGCTGCTGGATCAGTTTGGTCACGGTCGGCTTGGGCAGGTCGAGCAGCTGCGCCGCGCGGGTGAAGGTGCCGACTTCGACGACGCGCACGAAGGCGCGCATGGCAGTGAGCTGGTCCATCGCAATCCTCGGGCGGTCCGGCGATTGTTTCCGTACAGAAATAATGTAGGAGCAGATCGGCAGTTTATTAAGGGAACAGCATCACCTAAATCATGACGCACCGCAACAATCGTCAGCCGCCACCGTCATGCTCGCTCCCTCCATCCCCGAAAGTCGCTATCGCCGCGCCGTCTTCTGGCGCGAGCAGAGCGTGCAGGCCGGGCGTGAGAAGCTCGCGGGCCGACTCTATGCACCCGCGGCGGTGCCCGACGAGGCCGGCCTCGTCGTCCATCTGCATGGCGGCACCTTCGACAGCGGCACTCTTGCTTCCGGCGAAGCTGTCGCGACCACGCTGGCCGAGGCCGGCGCGATTGTGATCTCGCTGCCTTATCCGCTCGCCCCGGCCAATCCCTTCCCGCAGGCGCTCGAAGCGAGCTATGCGGCGCTGGAAAAGATCGCCCGCGACAGGGCGCGCTGGGTCGGCAAGCACGCACCGCTCTATGTGGCGGGCGAGGAGGCCGGCGGCAACCTTGCCGCAGCACTCGCCATGATGGCGCGCGACCGGCACGGCCCGGCGCTCGCCGGCCAGATCCTGTTCTCGCCGATGCTCGACGCCTGCCTCGGCACCTATTCCTTCAGGAACGCCGCGGCAGGACCAGTCGGCTGCCGCTGGGCCGATGGCTGGCACGCCTATCTCGGCTCGCCGGAGAAGGCGGCGCACCCTTACGCCACGCCGGTCAATGCCGCGCGGCTCTCCGGCCTTGCCCCGGCACTGATCGTCACGGCCGAAGACGATCTGCTGCGTGACGAGAGCATCAATTATGCCGGCCGGCTGAAGGCGGCCGGCGTCGACACCACCATCCGCGTCGTCGGCGCGCCGAGCCGCTGGCCGGACGCCTTCGCCGAAGGTCCGTGTGACGGCTCCTGCCTGTGCGCGGCCTGTCATCACATCAGCGAGTTCTTCACCGCGACCGCTCCGCCTGGAGCCCGTTCCGATCAGCTTGCACCGCAAGCTGATCGGAGAAACGGTCTCTAACTCAAAGTGAGAGACGGATTCACCGATCAGATTGAGCCAATCTGATCGGATCCGGCTCTCGCGCTGCTGCCGCCCCGCCTTTCGACTTTTCTCTTCTGAGCAAGGAATGAACCCATGATTCAGGGAACGATCCGTCACGTCCTGTTGGGCGTCACTCTCGCCGCCGGCGTCTCGCTCGCGGCCCTGGCCGTCGCCGTCAATGGCTCGGGCAAGGCGCAGGGCGACACTGCCCCCGCCGCACCGCCGGCCACTCCGGTATCCGTCGCGCTGGTCGAGCAGCGCGCGCTGGTCGCCTGGGCCGAGTTCTCCGGCCGGCTCGAGGCGATCGAGCGCGTCGAGATCCGCTCGCGCGTCTCCGGCGTGGTCGAGCAGGTGCACTTTTCGCAAGGCGCGCTGGTCAAGCAGGGCGACCTGCTCGTCAGCATCGACCAGGCGCCCTACCAGGCCGAGTTCGAGCGCGCCCAGGCGCAATTGCTCGCCGCCGAGGCGCGCGTTGCGCTCGCCGCGGGCGAGCATGAGCGCGGCCAGAAGCTGATGTCGACGCAGAACGTCTCGCAGCGCGATCTCGACACCAGACTGAATGCGCTACGCGAGGCGCAGGCCAACGAGCGTGCGATCCGTGCCGCCCTGCAGTCGGCGAGGCTCAATCTCGACTACACCCAGATCCGCGCCCCGATCGGCGGCCGCATCGGCCGGCTCGAGGTCACCGTCGGCAACCTGGTCGCCGCCGGCGCCAATGCGCCGCTGCTGACGACACTGGTCTCGGTCGATCCGGTCTATGCCGGCTTCAACGCCGACGAGGGCTCGCTGCTCAAGGCGCTGGCGACCCTGCCGGCCGAGCCTGGCAAGCCGCGCGACCTGAAGCGCATCCCGGTGCAGATGACGACCGCGACGAACGAGGCGGCTCCGGTCTCCGGCCATCTCAACTTCGTCGACAACGGCATCGACGCCGCGACCGGCACGGTCCGCGTCCGCGCGATCTTCGACAACAAGGACGGCGCGCTGATGCCGGGCCAGTTCGTGCGCCTGCGCATGGGCCAGGCGAAGTCCGAGCCGGCGCTGGTCATCAACGAGCGCGCCGTCGGCACCGACCAGAACAAGAAGTTCGTCTTCGTCGTCGGCAAGGACCACAAGGCGCAGTGGCGCGAGGTCACGCTCGGGACGGCTGCCGAAGGTCTGCGCATCGTCACCAGCGGTCTGGAGGCCGGCGAGCAGATCGTCGTCAACGGCCTGCAGCGCATCCGCCCGGGCGCCACCGTCGCGCCCGAGCAGGTGCCGATGGCCGAGCGCTCCGAGCTGAAGAAGTCCACGACCGAGCTTGCGCAGCGCTGAGCGCGCCAGCCTTTCCCAGTTCTATCGCTCCGCCGGTCGCTTCGGGACCGGCGGGGCCGCCGCCTTGAAGGGGCACCCAAATGAACCTCTCGAAGTTCTTCATCGACCGGCCGATCTTCGCCGGCGTCCTCTCCGTCCTGATCTTCCTCGCCGGCCTGCTGGCGCTGCGGGCGCTGCCGATCTCGGAATATCCCGAGGTCGTGCCGCCGACCGTGGTGGTGCGCGCGCAATATCCCGGCGCCAATCCGCGCGTCATCGCCGAGACCGTCGCAACGCCGATCGAGGAGCAGATCAACGGCGTCGAGGGCATGCTCTACATGTCGAGCCAGGCGACGACCGACGGCGTGATGACGCTGAACGTCACCTTCAAGCTCGGCACCGACCCGGACAAGGCCCAGCAGCTGGTCCAGAACCGCGTCTCGCAGGCGGAACCCCGCCTGCCGGAGGAGGTGCGCCGCCTCGGCGTCACCACCATCAAGAGCTCGCCGGACCTGACGATGGTGGTGCACATCACCTCGCCGAACGGCCGCTACGACATGACCTATCTGCGCAATTACGCCGTCCTCAACGTCAAGGACCGGCTGGCGCGCATTGACGGCGTCGGCCAGGTCCAGCTCTTCGGCTCGGGCGACTATTCGATGCGCGTCTGGCTCGACCCGCAGAAGGTCGCCGAGCACGGCCTCTCGCCCTCCGACATCGTCCGCGAGATCCGCGCCCAGAACGTCCAGGCCGCGGCTGGCGTCATCGGCGCCTCGCCGAGCGGGCCGGGGCTTGATCTGCAGCTTTCTGTGAACGCGCAGGGCCGCCTCGCCAGCGAGGAGGAGTTCGGCGAGATCATCGTCAAGACCGCCCCGAGCGGCGCGGTCGTCCGGCTGAAGGACGTCTCCCGCATCGAGCTCGGCGCCGCCGACTACGCGCTGCGCTCGCTGCTCAACGGCAAGTCGGCCGTCGCGGTGCCGATCTTCCAGGCGCCGAACTCGAACGCCATCGCCATCGCCGACCGCGTCCAGGAGACGATGCGCGAGATCAAGCAGAACATGCCTGAGGGCGTCGACTACTCGATCGTCTACGACACCACCCAGTTCGTCCGCGCCTCGATCAAGGCGGTGATCACCACGCTGCTCGAGGCGATCGCGCTGGTCGTGCTCGTCGTCATCGTCTTCCTGCAGACCTGGCGCGCCTCGATCATCCCCCTCGTCGCCGTGCCGGTCTCGGTCGTCGGCACCTTCGCGGTGATGTACCTGCTCGGCTTCTCGATCAACGCGCTCTCGCTGTTCGGCCTCGTGCTGGCGATCGGCATCGTCGTCGACGACGCCATCGTCGTGGTCGAGAATGTCGAGCGCAACATCGAGAACGGGCTCTCGCCGCGCGAAGCGACCTACAAGGCGATGCGCGAGGTCTCCGGCCCGATCATTGCGATCGCGCTCGTCCTCGTCGCGGTCTTCGTGCCGCTCGCCTTCATCAGCGGCCTGACCGGCCAGTTCTACCGGCAGTTCGCGCTCACCATCGCGATCTCGACGGTGATCTCGGCGATCAACTCGCTGACCCTGTCGCCGGCGCTCGCCGCATTGCTGCTGCGTGGGCACGATGCTCCCAAGGACGCGCTGACCCGCGGCATGGACTTCGTGTTCGGCTGGTTCTTCCGCGGCTTCAACCGCTTCTTCAACCGCTCCTCGCAGGCCTATGGCGGCGGCGTCACCCGCATCCTCGGCCGCAAGACGGTGATGCTCGTGGTCTATGCCGGCCTCGTCGGCCTGACCGTCGTGCTCTTCCAGAAGGTACCGTCAGGCTTCGTGCCCGGCCAGGACAAGCAGTACCTCGTCGGCTTCGCGCAGCTCCCCGACGCGGCGACGCTCGACCGCACCGAGGACGTCATCCGCAAGATGGACGCGATCGCGCTGAAGCATCCCGGCGTCGAGAACGCGATCTCGTTCCCGGGCCTGTCGATCAACGGCTTCACCAACTCGTCCAATGCCGGCATCGTCTTCGTCGGCCTGAAGCCCTTCGACCAGCGCAAGACGCCCGAGCTCTCGGGCAACGCCATCGCCATGCAGCTCAACAAGGAGTTCGCCGGCGTCAAGGAGGCATTCATCGCGATGTTCCCGCCGCCGCCCGTCCAGGGCCTCGGCACCATCGGCGGCTTCAAGCTGCAGATCGAGGACCGCGCCGGCCTCGGCTACAAGGCGCTCGACGAGGCGACCAAGGCCTTCATGGCCAAGGCGGCCGTCGCGCCCGAGCTCGCCGGCATGTTCTCGAGCTTCCAGGTCAACGTGCCGCAGCTCTATGCCGATATCGACCGCACCAAGGCGCGCCAGCTCGGCGTTCCCGTCACCGATGTCTTCGAGACGCTGCAGATCTATCTCGGCTCGTCCTATGTGAACGACTTCAACAAGTTCGGCCGCACCTACACCGTGCGCGTCCAGGCTGATGCGCCCTATCGCGCCTATCAGGAGGATATCGGCAAGCTCAAGGTCCGCTCGAATTCGGGCGAGATGGTGCCGCTCTCGGCCGTGCTCAACGTGCGCACCGATTCCGGCCCCGAACGGGCGATGCGCTATAACGGCTTCCTCAGCGCCGACATTAATGCCGGCCCGGCCCCGGGCTTCTCCTCGGGCCAGGCGCAGGACGCGGTCGAACGCATCGCCGCCGAGACCCTGCCCAAGGGCTTCGCCTTCGAATGGACCGAGCTGACCTATCAGGAGATCCTGGCCGGCAACTCCGCGCTGCTCGTCTTCCCGGTCGCGATCCTGCTCGTCTTCCTGGTGCTGGCGGCGCAGTATGAGAGCCTGACCCTGCCGGTGGCGATCCTGCTGATCATCCCGATGGGCCTGATGGCGGCGATGGCCGGCGTCTGGTGGAGCGGTGGCGACAACAACGTCTTCACCCAGATCGGCCTCGTCGTCCTGGTCGGACTATCGGCCAAGAACGCCATCCTGATCGTCGAATTCGCGCGCGAGCTCGAATTCGAGGGCAGGACGCCGGTCGAGGCCGCGATCGAGGCCAGCCGCCTGCGCCTGCGGCCGATCCTGATGACCTCGCTCGCCTTCGTCATGGGCGTGGTGCCGCTGGTGCTCTCGACCGGGGCGGGCGCCGAGATGCGCCAGGCCATGGGCATCGCAGTCTTCGCCGGCATGATCGGCGTCACCGCCTTCGGCATCTTCCTGACGCCGGTCTTCTACGTGCTGATGCGCAAGCTCTCGGGCAACAAGCCGCTGCGCCAGCATGGGGTGGAGGGGAAGGAGCATTTCGCCGAGGCGGCGTAAGGAGGCGTGGGCACTCTATTGCGTCCCTGTCCCTTGTGACTTGATTCTCGCGGCCCCGTCATGCCGATCGCAGGGCGGGGCCGTTGTCGTTTCGGGTGGTGACAGTCGCCGGGAGCTTGGTTGTCTTTCCGTCAGCCGTCATCGAGCTTCGCTCAATCGTTCGGCGGCACGCCTGACAAAAGGCGAGCCGGACGATCCGAGCACCGCATAGCCAAGCTCGCCGGTGAACCAGAAATAGGCGACGAGATCACCGTCCTGCCGCGATGCCAGCGGCGCCTTGCGGGGGGTGGCGAGCGTCTTCACATAAAGCGCGATCTCGCCGCCATCGGGTTCGCGATAGACGAACATGCCGCCGGGGCCCTCGTCGCTGGCGAGCAATCGGCCACCACGAAACGTCAGGCCGACCCTCGAGAGATCGGGTATCGCGATATCCTGCTTGAGGTGCTCCGACATCAGCCGCTTCAAGACGGCGGTCTGGGCGGCGGGGACCTCGACCGCATCGCTGTCGCGGCCGGCAAAGGCACGAAATGCGACGACCGCGTCCGTCATCTGCGGCCGTGCGGCAGATGTTTCCGGCTCGGGCCGGGGGAAGGACAGGCCCAGCGCCGCGCCGAAGGCGAAGAGGCAGAAGCCCGCCGCCAGCTGTCGGTGGAAGCCTCGATTGCGGGCCGCGCTGCGGCGTCGGATCTCGTTCAGGCGCATGGACGCCGGAATCGGCTCTGGCGGCCGCTGTTGTGCCGCTGCCCGCAGCGCTTGCGCATCTGTCCGGAATTGTTCGGTGCGGCTTCGCAAGGCCGGTTCCGAAGCGAGGAACGCCTCGACCTCGCGCTGACGGGCCGGCGTCAGCCGACCGTCGATGAAAGCCTGGATGTCGTCGTCGCCGATCGGGCTCGAGCCGGGCATCATTTCAGCCTCCGAAGCCGGGTGATAGTGCCGCCCTCGAGTTCGGAACGCAGGCGCTCGCGGGCGCGGCTCAGGCGCGACATCACCGTCCCGACCGGCACATCGGTCACCTTGGCCGCCTCCTCATAGGTCATGTCCGCCATCGTCACCAATTCCAGCGTGATGCGCTGATCTTCGGGCAAGCGCTCGAAGGCGCAGAGCACATCGCGCAGATGGAGAGCATGGGTCTGATCGCCGGCGGGATCGGGATGGTCCGCGGCGGTTTCATCTGAAAATCGGGCGAGATCGCGCTGGCGGCTGCGGCCACGGGCGCGATGCAGGTTGAACAGGATCTGGAACAGCCAGGCTCGGATGCTGCCTGGCCGTCTCAGCTGTCGCCAGCGCGCCAGGGCCTGGAGCAGCGTGTCCTGCACCAGCTCGTCGGCCTCGTCCGGGTTACGCACGAGCGAGCGCGCGAACCGCCGCAGGGCCGGGATCTGGGCCTCGATCTCGAGGTCGGACACGCTGCTCAGCATGTCAGGGCCCGCGATTGCCGCTGAGTGACGGGTAGTCGTCGCCACCGCGACGCAGGGCCTCGAGGCGCCCGCGCATGCCCTGCATCTCGGTCTGCTGCCCGGCGAGGATGGCTTCGGCGATCTCGCGCACGAGCGGGTCGCGCCCATCGCGCAGCACCAGCCGCGCCATCTCGACGGCGCCCCAGTGGTGAGGGACCATCATCGCGAGGAAATCGATGTCGGGATCGCCGGACGGCGGGTCGGCATGCATGTCCTGCATCATCTTTTCCATGCCGACATGCATGTCGCGAAGATAGACATCATAGCCGGGCGGAGCCAAGGGCGTGGCCTTGTCCGCAGCTGGCTTCTCAGCCGTCGTCGGCGCTGGCGGCATTGCGGCGCCGCGATGCTGGCTGTGATCGTGCACAGGCGTGGCGCCGGCCGGGAATTGAGCCCTGATGCTGTCCAGGAGAAATCTCATCTCGCCCTCCCGTCAAGCGGTTTCGCTGCGTGCGCCGGGGCGCACATAGACCAGATTGATCGATTTCTTGTTGCGGAGTTTGCCGGAGGGCAGGTCGAGCGTTCCAAGAGGAATTTGCTTGATGAAGCGCGGCTGCATGGGGTCGCTGACGTCGAAGGCTGTGCAGACGGTCTGCCCGGCATGGGGCGAGCCGGGCAATTCGTCGAGCTCATGGGCGACATAGAGCTTCGTGTTGGAAGGATCGGTCCAGATGCCGTGCGCCTCGCGGCCACGGCTGAAGAAGTGGCCGACGACGCGCCGTTTCCCGGCCGGCGCCGACCGGTCGATGATGGCGATCCGGCTCGATGTCCGCCCCTCCGGCCCGTCATCGTCGACTCGCGCGAACGTGGCGTAGGCCACGCTGCCACGTCCATTGCGAACGAATTCGACATGGTTGGGCCGTGCCCGGTCACCGAGCGGCACATGATCGAGCAGGCGATGCTCGGCGCCGGCGTCATAGACCGACAGGCAGTCGGCTAGCTTCTGCGACACCCAGAACTCGCGCCCGTCGGGCGCGATCTTCACGAACGGAGCAAAGCCGAAGCGATCCTGGGCCGAGGTGTCGATCGCCGTCTTGCGCTCGGTCGTCGAGAAGCCCTGGGCGTCGTATTTGACGTTGAACACCTCGATCCGGGGCATCTTCTGCGAGATCAGGAATGCGATCGCGCCATCCTTGGAGAACCAGGTCATCGCCGGGCCGGGAACGACGGGCATGAAGCGGCGGATCGCTCCGCCTCGCGGGAGTTGACCAGCGGATTCGGCGATGGCGCCCTGGACATCGACCACGGCGATCTTGTTCTCGCCACGGAGCGCGACCCAGACTTCCTTGCCGTTCCTGGTGAAGGTCGGCTCATGCGGCTCTCGCCCGACCAAGACACCCGAGGTCAGCATGTCCGGAGAGGTCGTCGGGCCGGCGTGCGGGTTCGGCTGATTGCCGATCACCTTCAGCTTTGTCGTGTCGACGAGGTAGAAGTTGCTCGTCCCCCGGCCGGTGGTCGCGAACATCCTTGAATCGGGCGACGGCACGCAGCCATGGATCGAGATCGCTCCGTGATAGAGCGGCTTCTGGATCATCTCGCCATGGGTCGGGGTGACGTTCCCCGTCACGAAGCGGAAGGGAGGGCGGGGATCCTCGTCGAAGCTGGTCAGATTGACCGTCGGCAGCAATTCGTCCGTCACTGGATCGATCACGCTCAGCGTGTTGGAATCTTCATTGGTCAGGAAGACGCGGTCACCGGCGCGCGGCCCTGCCTCCGCGGTCTTGCTCTGCGCTTTTGCAATAACCGGGCTGAGCGCGGCCGCCGCGGCTCCCTGAAGTACCGCGCGACGGCTCGGCTCGGTCGAATGATCGCTGGACATGCCTTGCTCCTCGTTGAGCAGGTGAGATGCGCGGATGTTCTGATTATTCCATCGACGAGATCGGTCTCACGCTTCTGTGAACTGATGCCCTGCATCGCTCGGTCCGCGACTGCAATGCGTCGCGCCTTCGTGCATGGCGGGGCGCTCATCGTTCACGCTAAAACGGCACGTCGCCCGAGCGCGGCGGGAGGGCAGGTCCTTGACCGGCATCGCATCCAGACGGGCCCGCCCAAGGGCCATCGCGGCAGGCGCACTGATCGCCGGGGTGCTTGCCTGCGCCGTGCCCTCGGCCGTCTTGGCGCGCGAGATGCGCCTTCGCTACGACGTCACGGTCCTGGGCGGGGTCACGCTGGGCGAGATCGAGGTGACGACGATGCTGGACCGCGCCGGCTATCGCATCGAAATCCGCACGCGCCCCTACCGGGCAGCTCAGCTTGTCGGGGCTGCCGAGCAATCCGGCAGGGTGGAAGGCCGCTGGGGCCGCAGCGGTCCCGAGCCGCGGCTCTATGCTGCGAACGGTTCATGGCGCGGCCGGACCTATGTCAGCGAATTGCACTATCAGCGCGGCGTGCCGACGATCCGGCGGCAGGAGCCGTCGAACGAGGACCGCGAGGCCGTCCCGCCCGAACTGATCCGCGGCACGGTCGACTCGCTCTCCGGCGTCGCGGGGATGCTCAGGAAGGTGGCGGAGACGGAAGGCTGCGACGGCTCGACGGCGATCTATGATGGCCGCCGCCGCTCGCTCGCGGTCATGACCTCATCGGCGAAGCTGCAGGTGAGCGACCAGGGCCCGTTGAACGGCCGCGGGCTGCGCTGCGGCTTCACCGTCCGAACGATCGCCGGCTTCAGGCATGACGATGATCGCCAGGCGGCGATGCGGCCCTTGAAGGGCTCGGTCCTGATCGCGCTGCGCGAGGGCGGCGATTTTCCGCTGCCCTTGCGCTTCGAGGTCGAGACCCGCTGGTTCGGCACGGTCGCGGTTCAGCTCGCCGGACCGCCGGTCGCTGGCGATTGAGAACTTGCGATCGGTCGACTGGAATGGCTGCCGCTACCCCTTCACCCAAGGCCGCATCACGCCCTGTTCCGCGAAGGTGCTGCGATTGCTCTCCTTGCGCTTCCTGATCTCGGCGCGGGCGATGGTGCGCAAATGGACCTCGTCCGGCCCGTCGATGAAGCGCAGGGCCCGGCCCCAGGAGTAGATGAAGGCCAGCGGCGTGTCGTTGGAGAGCCCGCCGGCGCCAAAAACCTGCATCGCCCGGTCGGCGATCTTCGTCTGCAGCCGCGTCGCCGCGACCTTGATCGCCGAGACCTCGGTGCGCGCGGCCTTGTTGCCGTGCTTGTCCATCATCCAGGCGGCGCGCAGGCAGAGCAGGCGGGCCTGGTCGATCTCCATGCGCCCTTCCGCGATCCAGTCCTGGACATTGGCGTAGTCGGAAAGGTTGCGGCCAAAGGCCTTTCGCTCCAGCGCGCGCTCGACCATCAGTTCGAGCGCGACCTCGCATTGCCCGATCGAGCGCATGCAATGGTGGATGCGCCCCGGCCCGAGCCGCGCCTGCGCCAGGGCGAACCCTGCGCCTTCCTCGCCGAGCAGGTTCGCCGCCGGCACCCTGACCTCGCTGAAGTCGGTCTCGGTGTGGCCCTCGATCGAATAATGGTTCAGCAGCGGCAGGTTGCGCATCACCGTCAGGCCGGGCGAATCCATCGGCACGATGATCATGCTGTGGCGCTTGTGCGGATCGGCTTCGGGGCGCGGATCGGACAGGCCCATGACGATGCAGAATTTCACCTTTGGGTGCAGCGCCCCGGTCGTCCACCATTTGCGGCCGTTGATCACGTAGTGGTCGCCGTCGCGGATGATGGTGGTCTGCAGATTGGTCGGGTCGGAGGAGGCGACGCCGGGCTCGGTGATGCCGACGCAGGAGCGGATCTCGCCGGCGAGCAGCGGGTTCAGCCAGCGTTCGCGCTGCCCGGGCGTCGCGAACATGTGCAGGATTTCCATATTGCCGGTGTCGGGCGCGTTGCAGTTGAATACCTCCGACGACCAGTAGATCCGGCCCATGATCTCGGCGAGCGGGGCGTATTCGAGATTGGTCAGGCGCGTGCCGGGCTCGCCTTCCTTGAGCGCCGGCAGGAAGAGGTTCCATAGCCCTTCGGCTTTCGCGTTGGCCTTGAGATTGTCGATCAGCGCGCTCGGATAGCGCCCGGCCTCGACCTCGTGCTTCCAGGCCGCGTCCGCCGGCTGGATATGGGCGTCCATGAAGGCCTGCAGCTTGGCGCGCAGCTCCTCGACCCTGGCCGAATAGGCGAAATCCATGGTGATCTCCTCAGATCCAGGGCGTCATAAGCAGGGTAGATCGCGTGCAGCTTCGCCCTTCTCCCCTTGCGGGAGAAGGTGGCCCGCAGGGCCGGATGAGGGGGCGCGCTGACCTACCCGTCATGCTCGCCCTTGTGGCGAGCATCCACGTCTTGAACACCGCGCTCGACCGGCGAAGACGTGGATGGTCGGGACAAGCCCGACCATGACGACAATACGTCGCGCGACCCCTCACCCTAGCCCTCTCCCGCAAGGGGAGAGGGGACAGGTCGCGCGCACAATCCTCACGCCGCACCCCCGACCAACGCTTCGGCCCGTTGCGCGAAACTCTCCGCCATCGCCCCGACCGCCACCGCATTTTCCGCCGCGGCGTTCCCTGTCTTCGCCCGCGCCGCGATGCCGTCGAGAATGACGGCGAAGCGGAACAGCGAGAAGGCGAGGTGGAAGCGGCCCGGCCCCTCGACCCGCCCGGCGGCGGCACAATAGCGGGCGATGTAGTCGTCCTGCGTGGGTATGCCGAGCGCCTCGCGATCGAGCCCGACGATGCCGGCATACATGGCTGGCGTCGAATGCCAGGGCAGGCAGGAGAAGGCGACGTCGGAGAGCGGGTGGCCGAGCGTCGAGAGCTCCCAGTCGAGCACGGCAATGATTTTCGGCTCTGATGGGGCGAACATCAGGTTCCCCAGCCGGAAATCGCCATGGACGATGGTCGTGTCCGGCGTCTCGTCGAGATGGGTGCCGAGCCAGTCGATCAGCCGGTCGATCGCGGGGATGTCGCGCGTCCTCGTCTCGCGCCATTGCCGGCCCCAGCGCGCCAGCTGGCGGGCATAATAGTTGCCGGGCTTGCCGAAATCGGCGAGCCCGGCGCCTTGCCAGTCGAAGCCATGCAGCGCTGCCAGTGCCTCGGCCATGGCGAAATACATCGCGCGTCGTTCATCGGGCGTGACGCCGGGCAAAGCGGTATCGTGGAAGACGCGGCCCTCCAGCCGCTCCATCAGGTAGAAAGGCGTGCCGACGACGTCCTCTTCCTCGTGCAGCAGCAGCACCGGCGGCACCGGCACGGAGGAACCGGCAAGCGCCTTCAGGATGCGGTATTCGCGCTCGACCGCATGGGCCGAGGGCAACAACGGCCCCAGCGGCTTCTTGCGCAGGACGAGCCGCGTGCCAGCATCGGCAAAGGAGACGAAGAAGGTCGGGTTTGACTGGCCGCCGCCGATCCGCTCGATCGCCATGCGGCCCTCGGCGCGACCGGGCAGGGCGGAACGCAGGAAGGCATCCAGCCGGGCGGAATCGAATTCGGGCGGGGTGGAGGGGGCAGCCGGCATGGCCGGCATATTCGGAGGCAGGGGCGGGGAGGTCAACGCGGCTGAGACATGGCGGTTGTGCTCAGGCCGGGTCGTCGTCCTGAAGGAGCGTCTCGATGTCGCGTCCGCGCTGGAAAACCCGCAGGATCGTCACGTCATTGTCGAGCACGGCGAAGGCGATAGTCGCCTGTCGGCGATAACCGATCAGTCTCAGACCCGGACGCAGGTCGTCGCGGCGGACGCCCCGTTCGGGAAAGACCTGAAAGTCGAGGCAGTAGGCATAGAGGCGGGCGACATAGTCGTGTGCGATACGCTCGCCGCCGCGCGGCGCGATATAATCGTAGATGTTCTGGAGATCGGCGACCGCCCGCTCGGAGAAGCCGACCCGAATGCTCATGCCTTGGTCTTGCGGCTGCCGATATGCGCTTCGATTTGAGCCCAGGCCTCATCCGCCGGCACGACCTTGCTCGGATCGGCCGAAATCTCATCGTAGACCGGCAGGACTTCCTCGCGCAGCCAATTGTCGACTGCCTGGTCGCGGGCGGCGAGCACGCGCAGACCGTCGCGGATGACCTCGCTTTCGCTGGCATACTCGCCCGAAGCGACTTTGGACTTCACCATCTGCGCCATCTCATGCGGCAGCGTGATGCTGAGGGATTGGGTCGTGCGCATGAAGACCTCCGATCAGATCCCATCCTAGCACGATTTAATCCTGCTCGCGATCTCTCGCCTCCGCGCCGCCCTTCACCCGGACCACCGAGACCGAGCAGTGCGCCTCGGCGACCACCTTGGTCGAGACGCTGCCGAGATGGCGGCGCACTGCCGAGGAGGAGCGGGCACCGAGCACGATATGGTCGATGTCGTTGTGCTCGGCATAGCGCAGGATCGCATCGGCGGGGCTGACCGCCTCGATGACATGATAGCTGACCCGGTCCTCCGGCAGATGCAACGGCCGCGCCCAGTCCTTCAGCGCCACCAGCCGGCCGATATAGAGCGAGCGCCCTTCGGCATCGACGGTCTTCGTCTCCCCGATGATCTCGGTCCGCAGCACCGTCAGCCAGGCGAGGGAGGAATCCGGGCGGGCGGCGAGCAGCCGGCTGGTCTCGGCGAGGATCGCCGCCGCGAGCGCGTCAGGGCCATCCGAGAGATCGACGGCGGAGAGCACGATCGAGGGGCCGGCCTTGCGCCGCGCCACCGTCGGCGCACCGGTGACCTCGGCTTCGTCGCGCTTCTGGAACAGGTCGACCAGCCGCTTGCCGAGGCCGCGTTCCTCGGCCGTGCGGCGCTTGCGCGAAACGGTGACCTGCTCGGGATGGCGCAGGTCGAAGGCTAGCTTGCCGGCATCGGCATAGCGCCGGCCGCGATCGACCTCGAGGCAGCGGGAGACGATCTCCTCGAGCCAGGCGGGGGCCTCTCCGTTGACGGCGCGCAGCGGCTTGGGCGCGTGATAGAGCCGCCGCTTCATGCCTGCCACGGTCTTCGGCCGCCCGAACGGCTCCTCGCCCGACGCGATCTGGTAGATCAGGCAGCCGAGCGAAAAGAGATCGCTCGCCGGGTCGGAGCGCTCGCCCAGCACCTGCTCGGGCGCGATATAGGCTGATGTCCCCATCGGCTCGGAGCTTTCCTCGCCAAGCAGGTCCGGCAATTCGGCGTGGCGGGCGAGGCCGAAATCGAGCAGCACCGCGTCCTTGTCGGTCAGGATCACATTCTCGGGCTTCAGATCGAGATGGACCACGTTCTGGCGGTGCAGATCGGCGAGCGCCGTCGCGATGGCGATGCCGATGCGCTGGATCTCGGCGAAGGGCAGGGGTGCCTGCCTGATGCGGTCAGCCAGGCTGGTCCCGGCGACGAAGCCCATGGCGATATAGGGGATGCGCGCGAGATCGCCCGACGCGACGAAGCGCGGCACATGCGGGCCTGACAGGCGCTTATGGATCAGCACCTCGGTCTCGTAGCCGACGATCGCAGAGACGTCGGCGCCGGGGTCGAGCACCGGGATTTTTACGACGAGCGGCCCGGCATGGTCAGGATGCGTGGCGCGCCAGAGCGTCGCCATGCCGCCGGCCTTCAAGCGCTCGGTAAGCGTGAAACCGTCGATGACCGAGCCGATCCCGGGCCGTTCCATCCTGCCTCCTATCTGCCGATCTGCAGGCGCAGGCCGAGCCAGTCCGGCAGGCCCGCCGCCTTGATCTTCCGCGCGGTTTCCTGCGTGTCATAGGGCACGCGCACCATGGTGACCTCGCGCGCTTGCGTATCGAGCAGGGCAAAGCAGGCGGCCGGATCGCCGTCGCGCGGCTGGCCGACGGCGCCGACCACCACGACATGCCGGTGCACGGCCGAGAGCGGCGCCGCCACGTTGCGTAAGGGGATGAAGGCGACCGGCTCGCGCCCGGTCCTGGCGTAGAAGATCGTCGGCAGATGGGTGTGGCCGCAGATCACCGTCTTTGCCTCCGTCGCCGCCAGGCAGGCATCGGCGCTTCTGAGGTCGCGGACATAGTGCCAGGCAGCGGGATCGCGGGCGCTGGCATGGACGAAGAGCGTGCCGTCGAGTTCGGCCGTCAGCGGCAGGTCTTCGAGAAAGGCACTTTGCTCGAGATTGAGTTGCGCCCTAGTCCAGAGCGCCGCCTCATGGGCGTTCGGGGTCATGCCGGAGGGGCCATGCACGGCGGCTTCGTCATGATTGCCGCGGATGCAGAGGGCGCCGGCGGCGGCGAGTTCGCGCGCCGCATCGACGCAGAAGCCGGGCTCGGGGCCGTAGCCGACGATGTCGCCGAGCAGAACCAGCCGGTCCGGCGCCAGCCGGCGCATGGCTGCCAGCACCGCCTCGAACGCCTCGCGGTTGGCATGGATGTCGGAGAGGATGGCGATCCGCATGCAGAGCCTCTAACAAAACCTGAGCAGGTCTGGACGCCGGCAATTCGTCTGATCCGCCAGGAGCGGCGTGCAGCCGATACCATTGGTATCGGCAAGCGACGCGACGCCGCGGGCGGGCGAATTCCCGGCGCCGGAGGTGGTCCTTGGAGGGCCGCCTGCGGCGTCGGATCGACTTGCCGATATCTAAGGATATCGGCGGCGCAATCCTCCTGGCATTCGGCTCCTCCAAGGACCATCCAGACCTGCTCAGGTTTTGTTAGAGGCTCTCCGTGTCCGGGCCCGAATCCGGGGATGGTGCATCGTGGCAGCGCATCAGCCGGATTGGCCAGCGCGCCTTTCGGCGCAAGGCTGGCTAGCGGGTTGATCGCAAGGGAGACGGCTGCGATACTGCGCGCACCATGATGATGTTCGCCGTCTTCGATCTCGCCTGACCTTCCTGCGGACCTGACGCGCTTAACGCGCTCCGGTCTGCAAACGGACGCTCCTTCCGTCCGAAGGTCACTTGCCAGCCTGCCCGCGTGGCGGGCGCTTCGGCTGGCCGATATCGAAAGACTCACCTCAATGGCTCACCCTGAATTCGGTGCGCGCGTCCTCGACGACGCGCAGATCACCCATTTCGTCGAGCACGGCTTCGTCCGGGTCGACGACGCTTTTCCCCGCGCCCTGGCCGACGAGGCCCGCGCCATCCTCTGGCGCGACCTCGGTTGCGATCCGAGCGATCCCACGAGTTGGACGAAGCCGGTGATCCGGCTCGGCATGTACACCGACGCGCCCTTCGTCGCGGCGGCTAACACGCCACGCTTGCATTCTGCCTTCGACCAACTCGTCGGTGCCGGGCGCTGGCTGCCCTGCCGCGCCATGGGCACCTTCCCAGTGCGCTTTCCGTCGCCTGACGATCCGGGCGATGCCGGCTGGCATGTCGATGTCAGCTTCGGCTTCGACGATCCGGACTTCATGAACTGGCGGGTCAATCTGGCGTCGAAGGGCAGGGCGCTGCTGATGCTCTTCCTGTTCTCCGATGTCGGTGAGGACGATGCGCCGACGCGCATCAGGGCCGGCTCGCATCGCGATATCGCCCGCCAGCTCGCGCCTGCGGGCGAAACCGGGCTGTCGCTGGGTGAGCTCGCTGCCGACGGTTTCGCCGGCAGCGCCGGGCGGGATGAAGTGCTGGCGACGGGCGAGGCCGGCACGGTCTATCTCTGCCATCCCTTCCTGGTGCATTCCGCGCAGCCGCATCGCGGTACGACGCCGCGCTTCATGGCGCAGCCGCCCCTGCTGCCGCGCGAGCCGCTCAGCCTGGACCGGCCGGAGGGCGCCTACTCGCCGGTCGAAGCCGCGATCCGGCAGGCGCTCTGACGCCTGCGCCACTTCGCCCGGGGGCATCGTCTCCGGGCGACGTGGTGACAAGCTGCTGCCGGCGGCGCTACTGTCGCGGCTCACGCACCGCCCAGTGGAGAGAAGCCTTGGACGCCGTGCCGAGAGACGAAGTCGCCCAGCCCGATGACGCCGCGCCGTCCGCGCCGCAAAAGCAGCCGCCGCGCGAGATCGAGCTGAAACTGGCCGTTTCGCCGGGCGCGCTGGAGACGCTGCGCAACGCCGAACTGATCGCGCGCCATGCCCGCAACCAGGGCGTCACGCGCCGGCTCGACGCGGTCTATTACGACACGCCCGACCGCCTGCTCGACCGCAACGGCCTGTCGCTGCGCGTGCGCCGCAGCGGCAAGCGCCATGTCCAGACGCTGAAGCGCTCCGGCTCGGGCGGTCCCCTGGCGCGCGACGAATGGGAGGTCGCGCTGCCGGACGGCACCCTCGATCTTGCCTTGTTGCCGCTCGCCGAGATCGGCGAACCGCTGGCGAGCCTCTCGGCCGGGCAGCTCGCGCCGGTCTTCGCCACGCGCATCAGGCGGCGCGTCCGCCGGCTCGATTATGCCGGCGCGCTGATCGAGATCGCCTTCGACGACGGCACGATCGAGGCCGGCGAGACCAGCCTGCCGGTGAGCGAAGTCGAGCTCGAGCTGAAGGAGGGCGAGGCGGCGGTGCTCTACGAGCTGGGGCTCACCCTGCTCGAAGTCGCGCCGCTGCGGCTCGAGACGCAGAGCAAATCGGCGCGCGGTTATGGCCTCGCCTTCTCGCGCCTGCCGCGGGCGGTCAAGGCGAAGCCGGTCGAGATTACCGAGCAGGACAATGCCGATGCCGCGATCGCCGCGATCCTCGGCAACACCTACAAGCAATTGCTCGGCAATCTCGCGCCCGTCGCCACGCGCTCGGGGCCGGAAGCCGTCCACCAGCTACGCGTGTCGCTGCGCCGCCTGCGCTCGGCGCTGGCGATCTTCAAGCGCGAGGTTGCATCGCCCGCCCTCGTGCCGATCGGGCAGGAGGCGAAGCGCCTCGGCCATGTCCTAGGGCCCGCCCGCAACTGGGACGTCTTCATCACCCAGACCGTGCCGGATATCGAGGGCGCGGGGCTCGACGATGCGGGGCTGTCGGTGCTTTGCACGGCGGCCGAGCCGCACCAGGCCAAAAGCTATGCCGCCGTCGAGGAGCGGCTGGGGGATGCGCGCACGAGCCGTTTCCTGCTCTCCTTCGGTGCCTTGATCGAGCGCCGCGGCTGGCGGAGCGGGCTCGCCAGCGAGACCATGGCGGTGCTGGCCGAGCCGGCCGCCGATTTCGCCGGGCGGGTGCTGGCACGCACCCATCGCAAGGCGCTGAAGCGTGGCCGCGGCTTCGGCAGCCTCCATCCCGAGGCGCGCCACGAGCTGCGGCTCGCGCTGAAGAAACTGCGTTACACCGCCGAGTTCTTCCTGCCGCTGCATGACGGCGCGCCGACGCGCAGATATCTCGCCCGGCTGTCGCGGCTGCAGGACGCGCTCGGTCTCGCCAACGACGCCGCGACGACGCAGCACCTGCTCGCGGATTTGCGCGGCGGCAAGGCGATCGGCCCGGAGCTCCAGTTCGCTGCCGGTGCCGTGCATGGCTGGCAGTCGCGCCAGACCATCGAAGCCGGCCGCAGGCTCAAGAAGCGCTGGCGCAGGTTCGAGGGGACGAGCCCGTTCTGGACCTAGAGCGCGCTGACTCTACTCGGAACCGCCATCGTCATCCTGGGCGCCCAAAGGGCGTCCCGGGATCCATCGTAGAGTTCGGTGCCTTACGATGGATCCCGGACCTGCACGGCTTCGCTGCTTGTCCAGGATGACGGTATGATTCCGTGTGAAATCCGCATGCTCTAGAGCCGAATCCGGTCAGCCGGCCTTGCGCGTCACGATCGTCAGCTCGCCCTCGTTGTTCACCTGGGCGAGCACGACGTCGCGCGACGAGAAGCCCTTCGCCTCGACGGCGGATTTCACCGCAGGTGCCTTCTCGATCGCCTGACGCAGCTTCTCGAGATCGTCCGCGGTGCGGGTCGCCACCAGCTGGTTCACCTGCGCCTTGCTGGCCTCGGGGAGTTCGTCGAGCGCGACGACCTTGACCGAGGTGATCGTCGGCGCGGTCGCCGGGGCTTCCTGCGACGAGGCGGGCGGCTGGGCTGCGGGACGCTCTGTCGACGGGGCCTGGGCATTGGCGGCGCCCGCCAGGATAGTGGCGGCGCTCGCGACGGCTATCGTGATCATACGCATGGGAGCTTCCTTCCATCGGTTGCGGATGAGGAAGCTATCTGACCCCAAAAATGGGATCAGAGGCTGAAGGCGATCAGGTCATTTCGTGACCATATGGCGGCGCTGACGCGGCGATGATCGTGTGCGCCGCCGCAGAATTCAGGCCGCGTCCAGCCCGTAGAGCGAGTGCAGGGTGCGGACCGCGAGCTCGGTATAGGCGGCGTCGATCAGCACCGAGAACTTGATCTCGGAGGTGGTGATGGCGCGGATGTTGATGCCCTTCTCGGCCAGCGCCCGGAAGGCGCGCGCCGCGACACCGGCATGGCTGCGCATGCCGACGCCGATCGCCGAGATCTTCACCACGTCGGTCGCGCCCTGGATGTCCTGGTAGGCGATGCTGTCATGCTTCGATTCGAGCAGGCCCTTGGCACGCTCGTAATCGGCGGTCGGCACGGTGAACGTGATGTCGGTGGTCGCCTGGTCGTCCGAGACGACCTGGATGATCATGTCGACATTGATGTTGGCGTCGGCCAGCGGTCCGAAGATCGCCGCGGCGACGCCGGGCTTGTCGGCCACGCGCCGGAGCGTGATCTGGGCTTCATCGCGCGAGAACGCGATGCCGGTGACGATCTGCTGTTCCACGATGTCGTCCTCGTCGCAGATGAGGGTGCCTGGATTGGGATTGTCGGGGTCGTCGAAGGAGGAGCGCACATAGGTCGGCACGCGCTGGACCATGGCGATCTCGACCGAGCGCACCTGCAGCACCTTCGAGCCGAGCGAGGCCATCTCCAGCATTTCTTCGAACGAGACCTTGTCCATGCGCCGAGCCTTCGGCACGACGCGGGGATCGGTCGTATAGACGCCGTCGACATCGGTGTAGATGTCGCAGCGGTCGGCCTTGAGGCCGGCGGCGAGCGCGACCGCGCTGGTGTCCGAGCCGCCGCGGCCGAGCGTGACGATGCGGTGGCTGCGCGGGTTGATGCCCTGGAAGCCGGAGCAGACGGCGATCTCGCGGTTGCGGTCGAAGCCGGCGAGGATGCCGGCGCCGTCGACGCCCTCGATGCGAGCCGAGCCATGCGCGTCCGAGCCGTAGAGCGGCACCTGCCAGCCCTGCCAGGAGCGGGCGGGCAGGCCCATCTCCTGCAGCACGATCGCCATCAGGCCGGAGGTGACCTGCTCGCCGGAGGCGACGACGGTGTCGTATTCGGCCTGGTCATAGACGGACGAGGCTTCCTTGCACCAGGCGACGAGCTCGTTGGTCTTGCCCGACATCGCCGAGACCACGACCGCGACCTGGTTGCCGGCGTCGAATTCGCGTTTGACGTGGCGGGCCGCGTTCTTGATGCGCTCGACAGTGGCGACCGAAGTGCCGCCGAATTTCATCACCAGACGGGCCATGACGTCCAAGAGCTCTCAGCAACGGACCCGGCGATGGCCGGGACAAATAGCGCCCTCGCACTCGGCGAAGGGCGCGTGTCCATGCCGGGCTGAGGCGATGCTGTCAATGCGGCGGGTCTTTATGCGGCATTCTTCTCGAGCCACTCGCGCAGCGCGTCGTTGACCCGCGACTGCCAGCCGGGCCCGCTCGCCCGGAGCTTCTCGACCAGATCCATGTCGAGCCGGATCGAGATTGCTTCCTTGGTCCGAGCCGGGCCGCGCGCGCGCCGAAGCTTGGCGATGGCTTCGGGCAAAACCATGGGAGTGCGCTTCGCGCGAGCGAAATCTTCGTCCGTCCAGGGGCGCTCGATCTCGGGATCGGGGCCGATCAGCTCGCCGGTGGCAGTGTCGACCCACCAGCCATCCTCGTCCTGATGGGCGCTGCCCGAGGCGATGATCGCCTTCATCTCGCGCTCATAGGCCTCCCAGCGACGCTGCATCTCGGCGTCGTCTTCGGGAGAATCTCCCAGATCCTTAGTGACGAAGCTCGGCCAAGTCTTAGTCGTTGCCTTGGTCATTCGAGCAGCCTCCTTTCAGCGCGGTTGGCCCGGCGCATCGAGACGATGGAGATCGCTTCGGTCCCGAGTGTCGCGAAGACAACGGCGATGCTGCCATCCGCGAGCCTGCCGATCGCGAGCCAGCGTCCTTGCTTGGCCGGGAGGATCGCAGCTTCGGCAAAGAAGCCTTCATCGAGCGCCGCGAAATCCTGGCCATGCTTCGCCAGATTGCTGATCCGCTTCGGCTCGTCCCAGACGATCTTCATCAAACTCGTATATACGAGATAGTGGAAACTGCGGCAAGGGCGAGGCCATGCGTCGCGCTCGCGCGCTTCGTTCTGCGGGTGTAGAGGTCGAGGCAGATCGCCGGCACCACCGGCTTCCGCAGGAAGGATCAGGCATGGCTGCCGCCGCGAGCGCCTCCACCATCGACCCGGCCGAGGTCGCGCGCTTCGATGCACTGGCGAAAAGCTGGTGGGACCCGAAGGGTCCGATGGCGGTGCTGCACAAGTTCAATCCGGTGCGGCTCGCCTTCATCCGCGACCTCGCCTGCGAGCGCTTCAACCGCGATCCGAAATCGCTGCAGGCGCTGAAGGATTTGAGCGTCGTCGATATCGGCTGCGGTGGCGGCGTGCTCTCGGAGCCGTTGGCCCGCCTGGGAGCGCAGGTGACAGGCCTCGACCCCGCCACGACCAATATCGCCGTGGCTCGCGCGCATGCCGAAAAGGCCGGCATCGCGATCGATTATCGCGAGGAGACGATCGAGGCGGTCGTGGCGTCAGGCGCGCGCTTCGACATCGTGCTCGCCATGGAGGTCGTCGAGCACGTCGCCGATGTCGACGCCTTCGTCGCCTCCTGCTGCGCCGCGGTGAAGCCGGGCGGACTGCTCGTCATGGCGACGCTCAACCGCACGCTGAAATCCTATGCGCTCGCCATCGTCGGCGCCGAATACATCCTGCGCTGGCTGCCACGCGGTACGCATGACTGGGAGAAGTTCGTGACCCCGGACGAGCTCGAGGCCGCGATCGAGACCGGCGGGCTTTCGGTCTTCGCCCGCGAGGGCGTCGCCTACAACCCGCTCGCCGATCGCTGGTCGCGCTCGCGCGATCTCGACGTCAACTACATGCTGGCGGCGAGCCGTCCGGCCTGATCGCGTCAGGCCGCGAGCCGGGCGTCGAGCGCCGCGAGGTCGTCGACGAACCAGAGCGCCTGGCCCTGGTTGCTCTCATAGACGAAGTCGCGCAGCGCCTTGCTTTGCGCGCACTGGGCCGAGATGTCGCCGATGATGGCCAGGCGGATGCGGTAATTGACGAATTTCTGCGCGACCTCGCCGGCGAGCCGCGTGGCGAGCTGGAAGAAGGCTGGGTCGAGCCGCGCGACCGGGATCGCCACCATCGTCGCCTCGGCCGCCCAGGCGGCGCCGAGGAAGTCGTTGGCGTCGCGCTCGCTCGCGAGTGGCGGGCCGTCTTCGGCGCAGATCAGCACAGTCGCGCCGTGAAGCTCACGAATCATGTCCATCGCGGCTGTATCGGCGCTACATTGTGGTCAGGCAAGGGGACGCTGACGCACAGCCTTTTTTCTCTTGTTTTTTGCGCTGCGGCATAATTCGATAGGAGTATGGCGCAGCGCAGCAATGGTCTGCATGATGCCGGCAACGCCACCGGAATGAGGCGTGGCGACAAGGGAGAGGTGAGATGGCACAGCTGCAACCCGTCGCGAAGCCCGCGTTGAAGGATCTCTACGAGCTCGGCGAGCTGCCGCCGCTCGGCCATGTCCCGGCCAACATGTACGCCTGGACGATCCGCCGCGAGCGCCATGGTCCGCCGCAGGACAGCTTCCAGGTCGAGGTCGTGCCGACCTGGTCGATCGGCGAGGAGGAGGTGCTGCTCCTCGTGATGGCCGGCGGCGTCAACTACAATGGCATCTGGGCCGGCCTCGGCCAGCCGATCTCGCCCTTCGACGTCCATAAGGGCTCCCTGCACATCGCCGGCTCCGACGCTTCCGGCATCGTCTGGGCCGTCGGCTCCAAGGTGAAGCGCTGGAAGGTCGGCGACGAGGTCATCGTCCACTGCAACCAGGACGACGGCGACGACGAGGAGTGCAATGGCGGCGACCCGATGTTCTCGTCGTCCCAGCGCATCTGGGGCTATGAGACGCCGGACGGCTCCTTCGCCCAGTTCTGCCGGGTCCAATCGCGCCAGTTGATGCTGAAGCCGAAGCATCTCTCCTGGGAGGAATCGGCCTGCTACACGCTGACGCTCGCGACCGCCTACCGCATGCTCTTCGGCCACGCCCCGCACACCATCAAGCCGGGCGACAACGTGCTGATCTGGGGCGCTTCGGGCGGCCTCGGCGTCTTCGGCGTGCAGCTTTGCGCGGCCTCGGGCGCCAACGCGATCGGCGTGATCTCCGACGAGAGCAAGCGCGACTATGTGCTCGGCCTCGGCGCCAAGGGCGTGATCAACCGCAAGGATTTCAACTGCTGGGGCCAGATGCCCACGGTCAACTCGCCCGAATACAACGACTGGACCAAGGAAGCCCGCAAGTTCGGCAAGGCGATCTGGGACATCACCGGCAAGAAGGATGTCGACATCGTCTTCGAGCATCCGGGCGAGGCGACCTTCCCGGTCTCCTGCCTCGTCGCCAAGCGCGGCGGCATGGTGGTGTTCTGCGCCGGTACCTCCGGCTTCAACATCACCTTCGACGCCCGCTATGTCTGGATGCGGCAAAAACGCGTGCAGGGCTCGCATTTCGCCCATCTCAAGCAGGCTTCGGCCGCCAACCAGTTCGTCATCGACCGCCGCGTCGACCCTTGCATGTCCGAGGTCTTCCCCTGGGACAAGATCCCGCTCGCCCACCACAAGATGTGGAAAAACGAGCACGCTCCCGGCAACATGGCCGTGCTGGTCTATGCGCCGCGCACGGGTCTGCGCACCTATGAGGACGTGGCCGAGGCGCTCGAAGGCTGAGGCTGGGAAACGGACAGGCGCTTGCGCCTGTCCGCCGCGATCCCGAATAGCGGCCGGAGCCAGCCGATGCGCCGGGCGATCTCGTAGCTCGCGAAGCAGCTCAGCGCCGTGATCGCGATGACCAGCGACGCTTCCTGCCAGGCCGGCAGAGCGAGTGGCTTCAGCCACTGCGCGGTGAGGATGATGGCCGTCTGGTGGACGATGTACCAGCAGAATACCGCCTCGACGAGGTAGCGCCGCGCCGGGCCGTCGCGCCGGGACAGGTGCCGGCGGGCAAAGCCGAGGATCGCGACGATCCAGCACCACTGGTCAAGTCCGTAGACGAACGGCCCGACGAGACGGCGCAGGTCGCCCGGAGGCTGCGCGCGCAGCCAGAACATGGCGAGGAAGGCCGCGACGGCCAGAACCAGTGCGAACCAGCGCAGCCGCTCGGTTCGCTCGGCCAATATCTGCGAGCGCGCAGCGAGGAAGCCGAACAGGAAGCAAAAGCCGTAGAGGACGTGCTGGTACCAGTCGCCGACGACGATGTAGGTGGGCGGCGCAGCAGGAAAGATCAGGAAGCGGTTGAGCCCGAGCAGCAGCGCCGGTCCGGCCAGCAGCAGCACGCCGGGCAGGACTCGTTCGAGCATTCGCTCGCCGCGCGCCGCCAGGCCAGGCGCCAGCGCGACCAGCCCGGCGAGCGCCATGGTATAGATGAAGAGATAGGCAACGAACCAGAGATGGTTCCAGGTCGGCAGGATGATGCAGGCCTGCCGGCCGTTCTCGATCGGGCAGAAGCCCTGGTCGAAGGCGAGATAGTGGCGCAGCCAGAACTCGATATAGCCGCCGGAAAAACCGAGCTTTTCGACGACCTCCGCCCAGGATTGCGGCGGCACCACCACCAGCATGCCGAAGGCGAGGGGGATGAGCAGCCGGGCCGAGCGCCGTCGCGCGAAGGCTCCAACCTCGTATTTGCCCAGCATGAACCGCGTTGCGGCGCCCGAGACCAGGAAGAGCAGCGCCATCCGCCAGGGATTGAGCAGCAGCATCAGCGGCTCGAGCTCGCGCAGCCGATGGGTGCTCTTCACATGGAAGCCCCAGGACACGTAGAGCATGCCGACATGGTAGAGGATCAGCAGGCCGAAGGCGCCGATCCTGATCCAGTCGAGATCGAGCCGGCGTTCGGCGGTTTGCGGCGGCGGGTGGTTGGTTTGCGCGGTCATGGCGGCTATCCCTTGCTCGCCCTGAGCAGGCCAGCATGGGCGGGCCGAGGTCGAGACGGTACGGGACGAGCAGCCGATGCTGCGTGACGAAAGCCAGCGGGCCGGGACGAGCGGAGGCGAAGGCGTGACGAATGGTGGCGACGCGTCGCCCCGTCGCGGCGCCGGCCGTTTGCCGGACTGGTTGCCTTATCTCGCGATCGCGCTCGGCACGGCCGCGACCTGCCTCGTCAACGCTTTCTCGACCTTGCATGACCTTGCCCGCTTCGGCCGCGCCGTGCCGTTTTGGCAGCCCTTGCTTTGGGAGGCGTCGAGCGGCGTCGTCATCCTGGCGCTGGCACCGCTGGTGCGCCGGCTGGTTCTGGCCTCGTTGGCGAAGCCGCTCGGTCTGGCGGCGTTGATCGCGCTCCATGCTGTCGCCGTGCTGGTCTTTTCGACCCTGCACGTCGCCGGCATGATCCTGCTGCGCAAGCTTGGCTACTGGGTCGCCGGAGCCGGCGACTACAGCTTCGGTCTCTCGCCCGGGAATCTGCTTTACGAGCTGCGCAAGGACGTTCTCGTCTATTTGCTGCTGGTCGGGTTGTTCTGGCTCGCCGAGCTGTGGGCGCGGCGCCCGGCGCCGCACAGGATCGCCGCTGACGCGGCACCTGTCGCGTCGGGCTTCTGGCTGCGCGACGGCACCATCAATCTGCGGCTCGAGCCGGCCGAAATCGTCGCCGTGGTCTCGGCCGGCAACTATGTCGAATACTGCCTGGCAGGCGGCAAGCGCCACCTGGTCCGCGCCACGCTGCAGGCCGAGGAGGAGCGCCTGCGCCGGCTCGGTTTCGCCCGCATCCACCGCACCCGGCTGGTCAATCGGGGCCGCATTCGGCGCATCGCGGGCCGACCCTCGGGCGATTTCGACGTCGAGATGGATACCGGCGAGAGCTTCGCCGGCAGCCGCCGCTATCGCGATGGGCTTGCTGCACTCACGCCTTGACCTGATCCTGGAGCGGAAGACGGCCGGCCCCTTGGGACCGGCCGCTGGACACGCCGCTCAGCTCCAGCCGGCTTCCTGCTCGCAGGCCTTGCGGGCGTTCGGATTGGCCTTCTCCCACTGTGTGATCGAGCGTGTCTCGTTGTCGCTCATCTTGCCGTTCATGCAGGTGCAGTAGGTGCTGACGACGCTGGCCGCGACCTTCGCGTCCTTGTTGTCGCTCAGGCACTGGTTGACCCATTTCTTGTCGTCGGCGCTCTGCGCGAAAGCGGCCGCACTCGCCAGCACGCTGCCCGCCAGGAGCAGTGCCGAAAGCTTGAATGTCATGGTGAAACCTCATCGGTGACCGCCTCGTCCGGCGGCGCCGCGATAGGTTGCGCACGGGCTGGGACAGTCAACCGGCCGGCTTGAACGGCGGTTCACAACATGGACTCCCGCACCGCTGATGGCCGCTCGGCACCCGCCGCGGTGGACGACGGTTCACAGCTTTGCCAGCACATCCCCCGGCGATTTCTCCGGCGCCCGGCTCAGTGCGATCGCGGCGTTGAGCTCGGCGCCATAGAGGAAGATCGCCGCCAGCCAGTAGAGGAAGACGAGCGCGATCATCGCGGTGGCGAGGCCGGCATAGGTGGTGATGTAAGCGCCGGCAAAGGAATCGAGATACCAGCCGAAGACGATGCCGCCGATCAGCCAGACCACCAGCGTCATCAGGATGCCCGGCCACATCGCGCCGATATGCGGCGCCCGGGCCGGCAGCAGCTTGTGCGCGACGCTGAGCGCCAGCACCACCAGCACCGTCGCGCCCGCGATCCGCAGGAAGGCGAGCAGGAAGCCGAGTGGGGCGAGCGCCGGCGCTAAACCGACGATGCCGCGCCAGAGCAGCGGGCCGAGCACGACGAGCAGCGAGAAGGCGAGCATGAAGACCGCGCCGCCAATCACATAGGCGATCGATTCCAGCCGCGTGCGCCACCAGCTGCGCCATTCATAGGCCTCGTAGGCGCGGTTGAGCCCGACCCGCACCGCCTCGACGCCGGAGGAAGAGAAGTAGAGCGCCAGGATCGCGCCGAGCGTCAGCGCATCCTTGCGCACTGCGGTCAGCACCGAGCGGACCTCGCGCGCGATCGGCTCGGCGACCTCGCGCGGCCAGGCTTCCAACAGCAATTGCGCGGCTTCGTCGGCCGCGGCTTGCGAACCGAAGAAGCCGCCGAGCGCGGTGACGATGATCAGGAACGGGAACAGCGACATCAGCACCGAGAGCGCGATGTGGCTGGCGATCGCCCAGCCGTCATGGGCGATGAAGCGCTCGAAGGCGAGGGCGGGGACGGAACGTAGCGACATACGGGTCTCGGGTGGCGCAGGGCGGTGATTGTGGCGGTTGCGTCGCCGGTGGCAAGGGCAGCGCCCGCTTCTCTCTTCGCAGGCACCTCCGCGAAAGCAGACCAAGACGCGCGAACCCCTCCCCCTTGTGGGGAGGGGCAGGGGTGGGGGGCGGAAAGTCGGAGCGCCTTGCCTCGAATTGGCCTGAACGCTTCTACAAGCGGCCTAGAACCCAGTCGTTCGCCCCCCATCCCCATACCCTTCCCCACAAGGGGGAAGGGAGGCGCCTCATCGCCCCATGCGGAGGAATCCCTTCCGGCGGAATGGCGGCCCACCCACACACATGCCCTCACGGCGTCCGCATGCGGCGACAACTGTCGCTTTCAGGCCTATCAGGCGCCTAGAAAGTCGCCGCAATGTTCGATTCCCCGCTCTTCCTGCGCCTGTCGCCGGTGCTCTTCGTCTTCCTCTGGTCGAGCGGCTGGATCGTCGCCGGCTATTCGGCGCGCTATTCCGACGCGCTGACCTTCCTCTCGGTGCGCTTCGCCTGTGCCGGCCTTGCGCTCGCTGCTCTCGCCTTCGCGCTCGGGGCGCCCTGGCCCAAGAGCCGGCGCGCCATCATCGATTGCGCCATCGCCGGCATCCTGCTTCATGCGATCTATCTCGGCGGCGTCTGGTGGGCGGTGCGCCACGGGCTGCCGGCCGGCGTTTCCGGGCTGATCGCCGGTTTGCAGCCCGTGCTCACAGCCTTGTTCGCACCAATGATCATGCGCGAGCGCATCTCGCCGATCCGCTGGCTCGGCATCGTCTTCGGCTTCGTCGGAATCGCGCTGGTGCTGGAGCCGAAGCTGGTCGGCGTCGCGCCCGAGGCGCTGCAGGCCGTGGCGTTGCCGATCATCGTCAATGTCGTCGGCATGTTCGCCGTCACCTTCGGCTCGTTCTGGCAGAAGGCGCGCATCGTCGAGGGCGATCTGCGCACGGTGACGGCGGTGCAGTACATCGCCGCCTTCCTGTTCACGCTGCCCTTCGCCTGGCTGCTCGAGCCGATGCGGATCGAGTGGAACCTGACCATGGGCCTGGTGCTGGCCTGGTCGGTGCTGGCGCTCTCGCTCGGCGGCATCGGGCTCTATCTCGTGCTGATCCGCCGCGGCCAGGTCTCGCGCATCGCGACCTTCCTCTATCTCGTGCCGCCGGCAGTCGCGGTCGAAGCCTGGCTGCTCTTTGGCGAGACGCTGACCCCGATACAGCTCGTCGGCATGGCGGTCGCCGTGTTTGGCGTTGTGCTCGCCAGCCGCAAATAGCGCGCATATGCGCAGCTGCGATGATCGCCGTTGTGATCTCCGGGTTCCCGGAAGCCGGTCGATGCTGTAGCCAGAGAGCATGAGGCGGCGCGGTCCGCCACGATGGCGACAGGGACGAGGCGACCATGGCTGCGACGACCGACACTGCTCCAGGGACTCTTGCCGGCGCCTTCATCGGCGCTCGCCGTGGCCACAAGCT
Source organism: Alloboseaceae bacterium BT-24-1 (assembly GCA_025846845.1). Classification (GTDB taxonomy): domain Bacteria; phylum Pseudomonadota; class Alphaproteobacteria; order Rhizobiales; family Beijerinckiaceae; genus Allobosea. Next base: position 154,581 of record JAOYTL010000012.1, on the reverse strand, counting down.
GGTCGATATCGCGACCTTGCCGGTTCCCGCCGATGTCGATGCCGGTTTCGCCGCACAGGCCGAGGTCAACAGTGGCATGGGCTATCCGCTTGCCGGCTGGAAGGTCTCGCTCGGCGAGGGCGGCCGGCCGATGGCCGGGCTGATGCCGGGACCCTGGCTCAAATCCGGCGACACCTATCGCGGCGTCCACGGCGCCGAGCTGCGTGTCGAGATCGAGCTCGCCGTCCGGCTCGGGCGCGACATGCCGCTGCGGCCCGGCCAGCCCTATACCCGCGCCGAATTGATCGAGCATTGCGACGCCGCCCTCGTCGGCATCGAGATCGTCGAGAGCCGCATCGCCGACTGGACCAATGTGCCGTTCCCGCTCTGGCTCGCCGACGCCATGGGCCATGGCGGCTACCTCATCGGCCCCGAGGTCCCCTTCAGCATCTTCGACGACGTTCCGGCCCTGACCTGCACGGTCGAACTCGATGGCGACGTGCTCTATGAGCGCCAGGCACTGCACGCCAATGGCGATCCGCTGGTCACTGCGCTCGCCTGGGCCAACCGCCCGGTCGAGGGGCCGCTCGGCCCGCTCAAGGCCGGCCAGATCATCACCACCGGCAGCCTCTGCGGCGGCGTACTCGCGCCGACGGTCGGGCCAGTGATCGCCCGGCTCGACCCGGTCACGGCGATCTCCTTCGCGCTGGCCGAGCAGGGCGACTGAGATCAGGTCGCGATCTGATCGTTGGCCGCTCGGTAAAGTCCGGATGGCCAACGATTCGTTCAGGTTTTCGGTTGAACCTGCGCTAATCCCGAGCGTCGAATTGTGATCAATTGGAGGCGCGATCACAAAATCAACGCATTCGCTGCGTTTTAGTTGAGTGGGGTTGGAGGTTTGATGCGGTCATGGCGGAGGCGGGGGATCGGACTAGCTGGCGGGGGCGTCTGCGCTTTCGCGGCGATTCTTGCCGGTGATGCCTCGCCGGCTCGCGCCTTCGACCTGTCATCGCTCGACGTCTTCAATCTCTTCGGCAGCAAGGACAAGCCGCCGCCGGTCAGCGAGGCGGCGGTCCCTTACGAATTGCGCTTCGAGCTCGGCGATGTGCCCGATGCCAGCGCGCTGAAGCGCAGCCTGCAGGACGCCTCTCTGCTCTATCGCCTGCGCGAGGACGCGCCGCCGGATGGCGAGACCCTGGCCCGCCGCGCCGCCGCCGATATCAACCCGCTGATCGATGCGCTCTGGGCCCAAGGTTACTTCAACGCGCAGGTCGCGATTGCGGTCGATGGTGTCGCGGTGACGCAGGCCGGCGAGCCGCCACCTGGCCTCGCTCCCGCCGCCGAGCGCTATCGCAACCGTGCCCCGGCGCCGATCGTGGTCACGGTCGATCCCGGGCCACTGTTCTCGCTGCGCACTATCGACATCGTGCCAGGCGCGCGCCGCGATCCCACGGCGGTGATTCCCGACCCCGGCAAGGTCTCGGGCCTCGTGCCCGGCGCGCCCGCCACCTCGTCCTCGATCCGCGCGGCACAGGCCGCCTTGGTCGACTATTGGCGCGGCAAGTCGCGCCCGCTCGCCCGCGTCGTCGAGGTCCGCCCCGTCGTCGACCACGCGGCGAAGACGATGGACGTCGCGCTCGTCGTCGATCCCGGTCCGGTCGCCGGTTTTGGCGATGTCTCGGTCACCGAGACCGGCGATATCCGGACAGAGGTGATCCGCTCCTTCATCTATCTCGAGCCCGGCGAGCCCTATTCGCCGAAGGCGCTGACGGATACGCGCAAGTCGATCGCGACGATCCCCGCCGTCGGTTCGGTCCGCATCCGCGAGGGCACGACGCTCGACCAGGCCGGCAACCTGCCGATCTTCGTCGAGGTCAACGAACGGCCCAAGCGCCTGCTCGGCTTCTCCGCCCGCTATTCGACCATCGATGGCCCGGCGGTGAAGACCTATTGGGAGCACCGCAACCTGTTCGGCGGCGCCGAGCGCCTGCGGCTCGAAGCGTCCGTCTTCTTCGCGCCGCGCATCGACGGCACCAAGGTCCAGCGCTTCGGCGATTTCGAGCCGACAGATCTCGGCGCCCGGTTCTCGGCGAGCTTCCTGAAGCCGGCGCTCGGCGGCAGCCGCAACGACCTGCTGATTGACGCCAGCGGCGTGCGCGAGCGCGTCGGCACCAATCGCTATGGCGGCTACACGGCGCGCTATGCCAACATCACCACCGCGATCCGCCATCGCTTCAGCGATGTCTTCTCGATCCAGGCCGGCATCGAGGCCGAGCGTGGCCAGACCAGCGACGTGCTCGGCCAGGTCGACTACATGCTGCTCGGCGTGCCGCTGTCGCTGCGCTACGATTCGACCGACAGCCAGCTCGACCCGACCCGCGGCATCAGGGTCGCCGCCTCGGTCACGCCCTATGCTGCGTTCGGCGACAGCGACGCACCCTTCGTCCAGAGCAAGGCCTCGGTCTCCGGCTACTACGCGCTCGACGAGGACGCCCGCTATGTGCTCGCCGGCCGGATCGGGCTGGGTTCGATCGCCGGCGCTGCCCTCGACGAGGTGCCGGCGACGCGGCGCTTCTATGCCGGCGGCGGCGGCTCGGTGCGCGGCTACGCCTATCGCACGCTCTCGCCGCTCGGCCCGCTCAATCACCTGACCGGCGGGCGCAGCCTGTTCGAGGCCTCGGTCGAGGCGCGCATCAAGATCACCAACACGATCGGCATCGTGCCCTTCTTCGATGCCGGCATGGCGTTCGAGTCGCAGATCCCGAACTTCAAGGAGAAGATGCAGTACGCCGCCGGCCTCGGCCTGCGCTACTACACGCCGATCGGACCGATCCGCGTCGACGTCGCGGCGCCGCTGAACCCGCGCAAGGGCGATAAGCCGGTCGCGCTCTATATCAGCATCGGGCAGGCCTTCTGATGGGCGCGCTCCGCTTTCCACGCCTGCTGGCCGGCCTCGCGGCGCTGGTCATCGCTGCTGCGCTGGTCGTCTTCACTGGCCTCGGCGGCTTTGCCCAGAATGCCGGCGATCGCGGCGTCATCGCCGACTTGATCTCGAAGGCGCTCACGACTGATGGCAGCCAGGTCTCGATCGGGGCGGTCGATGGCGCGCTCTCCTCCGACGCGACCATCCGCGACATCGTCATCTCGGACCGCGACGGCCCCTGGCTCCGGCTCGACCGGGCCCGGCTGGTCTGGACCCGGTCGGCACTGCTGCTGCGCCGGCTCGAGGTCAACCGGCTCGAGATCGGCAAGCTCGAGATCCTGCGCAAGCCGCTGCCTGATCCTGCAGCCGCGGCGGCGCAGGCCAATGCCGGGCCGATCCTGCCCGAATTGCCGCTCAAGGTGATCATCGAGGCCTTCCAGCTCGGCGAACTGGCGCTTGGCCCGACCGTGATCGGCGCGCCCGCGCGGCTTTCGGCGACCGGCGCGGCCCGCCTCGGCCCGCCGAACGAGGGCCTGGATTTCCGGCTCGCCGGGCGCCGGCTCGATAGGGGCGGCACGCTCGACGTCAACCTGCGCTTCGTGCCGCAATCGACGCAGCTCCAGCTCGCGGTCAAGCTCGACGAGCCGGCGGGCGGTCTGATCTCGACGATCGCCGATCTGCCGGACCGGCCGCCGGTCAAGCTCGATCTCACCGGCGATGGCCCGCTCGATCGCTTCCGCGCGACGCTCGCCTTTGCCGCTGGCCCGACCATCGGCGCCAACGGCACCGCTGATCTTACCCGCCAGGGCGCGGGCAGGCTGCTCCTGCTGGCGCTCGATTCGCGTATCGCCGGCCTGATGCCATCGCCGGTCGCGCCGGTCTTCGAGGGCTCGACCCGGCTCGACGGCACCGTCGGTCTGCCCGATAGCGGCGCCGTCTCGGTCGACCAGATGACGCTGGTCTCGGCCTTGGCCCGGCTCGACGTCAGCGGGCGCTACGGCGCCGACAAGAATCTCGATTTCAAGATCACTGCTGCCGCCCGCCCCAATGCCGAAGGCCGTACCGTCGCCTCCGGCGCCGAGATCGCCAAGCTCGCCTTCGACGCGACGATCCGTGGGCCGGCGGCCGGTCCGCGCGTCAATGCCAGCCTGCAGGCCGAAGGCGCGAACGTCCCGGCCGGCAAACTCGGCAAGCTCGATTTCACCTTCACCGCGACGCCGACCGGCGCCCTCAATGATCCCGCGACGCGCACCGTGCTGGTCTCGGATGGCGAGGCTTCCGGCGTCGCGCTCGCTGATCCGGGGCTTGCGCGCTTCATCGGCGATCGCCTGCGCTTCACCTTGCGCGGCACGGCGTCCGAAGGCGGGGGCGGCGAGTTCGAGACGCTGAAGCTCGCCTTTGGCGGAGCCGAGCTCGGCTACGCCGGTCGGCTCGATCCGGCTCGCATCCTCGGCAAGGTGCAGGCCCGCCTGCCGGACCTCTCCCGCCTCAGCACGCTCGCCGGCCGCTCGCTCAAGGGCTCAGCCGCCGCCTCCGCCGATGTCGACGCCGAGCCGAAGAAGCGACTCTACGCCGTCAAGCTCGATGGCGGCGCCGAGGCGCTGGCGCTCGGCCAGGAGGCGCTCGACCGCCTGCTCGCCGGCAAGCTCGCAATCGGCGGCGAGATCAGGGTGCCAGGCAGTGGCGGCCTCATCGTCAACGGCCTGCGCATCGCCGGAACCCATGTCGCGGCGACGGCCGATGGCGCGCTCGGCGCACAAGGCTCGAGCCTGCGCGCCAACATCGCGATTCCCGATCTGCGCAGGGCCGACTCGAAGCTATCGGGGCAGGGCGCGTTCGATGCGACGTTGTCCGGGCCGCTCGACAGGCTCGACGCGACGCTTAAGGCCGGGATCAGCAATGCGACTGCGCTGGGCCGGCCGGTGCCACGTCTCGCGCTCGATGCGACGCTACGCGACCTGCAGGGTGCGCTTTCCGGCGACGCCAGACTCTCCGGCGAAGTCGATGGCCGCCCGACGACCGGCGCCTTGCGCTTCGCCAAGCGTGATCCTGGCGGCTGGGCGCTGCCGCAGCTCGACATCGTCATCGGCTCGGTCGCGCTGAATGGCGCACTCGATCTCGATGCCAGTAATCTGGTCGAGGGCAACCTCAAGCTCGTTGCGCGCAATCTCGACGATCTCTCGGCGCTGGCGCTCGCCAAGCTCGGCGGCCGGATCGAGGCGGATGTGAAGCTGGCGCGCCCGACCGGCGGCCAGAATCTGGATCTGAAGGCCAGCGCCCAGAAGCTTGTTGCGCCTAGCGTTTCCATCGATCGGCTCGATGCCGCGATCGCCATCGTCGATGCGCTCCGCAAGCCGCTGATCAATGGCAATGTCCAGATTGACCGCGCTGTCATCGCCGGTGAACCGGTGAGCGCGATCCGACTGGTCTCGACCGGCGCCTCCGACGCCAGCGACATCAGCCTCGACGCCACGGCGCGCGGCTTCTCGCTCGCCTCGAAGGGCCGGCTCTCGGTCGCCGAGCCGCTGCGCTTTGATCTCGCCAGCTTCACCGCGACCCGCGACGGCCGCCGTATCGCGCTGGCGAAGCCGGCGAGCTTCATCGCCACCGATGGCGGCGTTGCGATTCGCGACCTCGCCATCGCGCTCGATGGCGGCCGGATCACGCTCGACGGCGAAGCCGGAAAGGCGCTCGATCTGCGCTTCGCCGCGCAGAACGTGCCGCTCTCGGCCGCACGGCTTGCTTCGCCGACGCTCGACCTATCCGGCACGCTCGATGCCGAGGCGACGATCAAGGGCACGCCCGAGGCGCCGACCGGCCCGTGGCGCGTGCGCATCGCTCGCCTCGTCGCGCCGCAGACGCGCTCCGCCGGCCTGCCGCCGATCGAGATCGCAGGGCAGGGTGCGCTCAGCGGTCGCCAGACCAGTCTCGACGCCAGCCTGAACGCCGGCCGCTTCGTCAGCCTGACCGCGAAGGGCACAGCGCCGCTCGGTGGCGACGGCGCGCTCGACCTCTCCATTCAGGGCCGCGCCGATGCGGCGCTCGCCAACACCCAGCTCGCCGCCGACGGCCGGCGCTTGACCGGCCAGCTCGCGCTCGACCTGCGCGCCGGCGGCACGCTCGCCGCGCCGCGCCTCTCCGGTGGCGCGACGTTATCCGGTGGCAGCTTCAACGACGCGCTCCAAGGCGTGAAGCTGACCGGGCTGGAAGCACGTATCGCGGCCAACGGGCCCGAGCTGGTGATCGAGCGTTTCGCGGCACAGACGCCCGGTGGGGGCACGCTCTCGGCTCGCGGCAATGTCAAACTCGATCCTGAGGCTGGCTTCCCCGGCACGATTCGCATCGAGGGCAAGCGGGCCCAGCTCGTCGACAGCGGTCTCGTCAGGGCAGTCACCGACCTCAATCTCGAGCTGGCGGGCCCGCTCGCGCAGCGGCCGCGCATCGCCGGGCGCGTCGATGTCGCGACCATCGAGGTCTCGGTGCCGGATCGCCTGCCGTCGAGCTCGCGGCCGGTCGACGGCATCCGCCACGTCAATGCCAAGGGCCAGGCGGCCGCCCGACTCGCGGCCGAGCGCAAGGCGCGTGCAGTCGCGAGTCGAAAGGGTGCTCGTGCGCCGGCCTTCGACGCCGTACTCGACATTACCGTCTCGGCGCCCGGGCGCGTCTTCATTCGCGGGCGTGGCATCGATGCGGAGCTCGGCGGCGACCTGCGCGTCGGCGGCACCTCTGCCGCGCCAGCGCTGACCGGTGGCTTCGAGCTGCGGCGCGGGCGACTCAGCCTCGCCAGCCAGCGCCTTGATTTCAGCCGTGGCCGCATCACCTTCTCCGGCGACGTGATGCCGACGCTCGACTTCGTCGCCGAGACGCGCGCCGCCGACGTCACCGCGCGGATCATCATCTCCGGCGAGGCCTCGGCGCCGGAGTTCACCTTCTCCTCCTCGCCCGAGCTGCCGCCGGACGAGGTGCTCTCGCGGCTGCTCTTCGCCCGTGCCTCCGGCTCGCTCTCGCCCTTCCAGGCGCTGCAGCTCGCCCAGACCGCGGCGCAGTTCTCCGGCGCGGGCGGCGACGACGTCTTCGAGCGCATTCGCCGCTCGCTCGGCGTCGACAACCTCGATGTCCAGGTCGGGCCGGGCGGGCCGACGGTCGGCGTCTCGCGCGCGCTCACCGACAACATCACCCTCGGCGTGAAGGCCGGGGCGAAGCCGGAGGACAGCGGCGTCTCCGTCGGCATCGATGTGACGCGCCGCCTGAAGCTCCAGGCGGAGACCAATGCCGACGGCAGCGCCGCGGTCGGCGTCGGGGCCGAGTGGGAATACTGACGCTCCGATTCGATCGCTGCGATCACGCCGCAGATTCGCAGCCGGAATGGACGCCAGGCGGCTCTGGAAGCTCGCAAACGAGCCTGTGCGGTTAACGCCCTCTTAAGTTCGGCGGTCAAAGCGTGGCTCAGGTGCAACACCGGGGGGCAAAGCGGGCTCGGGGTGGGGACTGTGGCGTGATCGTGGTTGATCGGCGGCCGGGCATTCGTAATGGTGACTGTGCGGCGGGACGTTCCCGGTCGCTGTTTTTCGTCTTCGCCTCCGAACGGTTCGGGGACGCGGGCGAAAGACCGGGATAAGCAAGTTCGCCGGACAGGTCTCCTGGGGCTGCCGGTTAAGGAACGAGCCGACGCCCGAGGGTCTCGAAACTCTTTTGGAGGTTATCAAATGAAGCTCGTAAAGAGCCTCCTCCTCGGTTCCGCCGCCGGCATCGCCGCGGTTGCCGGGGCTCAGGCCGCCGACCTTCCCTCGCGGAAGGCCGCACCGGTCGAATACGTTCGCGTTTGCTCCGCTTATGGCGCGGGCTTCTTCTACATCCCGGGCACCGACACCTGCCTTCGCGTTGGTGGTCGTGTTCGCGCTGAGTACACGGTCGGTTCGCGCTACGGCGACACCGGCGACGGTTTCGGCACCCGCTCGCGCGGTCGTCTGAACGTCGACGCTCGCACCGCGACCGCCTATGGCACGCTGCGCACCTTCTTCCGCTACGAGCTGACCGTCAGCTCCGGCTTCTACAACAGCACGGCCGCCGGCGGTAACCAGGGCATCGTTTCCCCGGGCAACCCGCGTCCGACCGCTACCCCGGGCGCCGGCAGCCTGTTCGCGAACGCGACCGCCTCGAACCTCGATCTGGCCTTCATCCAGTTCGGCCCGATCACCGCCGGTCGCGCTCAGTCGTTCTTCGACTTCTACGCGAACGACATCACCTTCACGACGGTCCGCACGGCTGACTCGCGTCTGAACCTGTTGGCCTACACCGCCACCTTCGGTTCGGGCTTCTCGGCGACGATCTCGCTCGAAGACCGCGTCACCGGCACCGGCGGCCGTGAAAACGGTGTTGTCAGCCCCGGTGGCGTCTCGACGCTGCTCGGCACGAACTTCCCCGACATCGTCGCCTCGCTGCGCGTCGATCAGGGTTGGGGTTCGGCTCAGCTGTCGGGTGCCATCACCCAGCGTAGCATCAACAATGCTGCTCTCGGCTTCCGGAACGAAGACGAGTGGGGCTTCGCGGTCCAGGGCGGCGTGAAGGTCAACCTGCCGATGCTTGCGGCTGGCGACTTCCTGTTCCTGCAGGCTGCCTATGCTGACGGCGCTCTCGGCTATCTCGGCTGGGGTGGCAGCTTCGGCTCGGGTCGTATCCTGGCGCAGAACGCCCAGCTCGGCATCGCCGATGTCTCGACCGACGTCTTCGGCAACACCAAGACCGCCACTGGCTGGTCGGTTGTCGCTGCTCTGCGTCACTTCTGGACCCCGACCCTGCGGTCGGAGCTGGTCGCGTCGTACTCCGAGCTGAAGCTCGGCTACGTCCTGGCCAACCAGGCGGTCCCGGGCGTTGTTGCCCGTCCGCTTGATCCGAAGGAGCTGATCGTTGCTGGTAACCTGATCTGGTCGCCGGTTTCGGGTCTGGATATCGGTGTTGAGGTTCTCTACACCCGCACCGAGCTGAAGCAGGCCGTTCTGGCCGGCACCGACGCCGGTGGCCGCGGTCCGGGCACGATCAAGTCCGACGATGCTTGGGCTGGCCGTTTCCGCATCCAGCGCGACTTCTGATCGATCATCCGATCGTTCAAGGAAAGCCCCGGGGAAACCCGGGGCTTTTTTCGTTTCCGATCGATCTCCCTGTCGTGGAAACCCTGTCTGTCCCCCACAAGGGCAAGGCGGCCTCTTGCTTGACTTGGGGCCATGATGGGGCGTGATTGCTGGGGGCGCAGACGTCCGGATTCGGCGTGGGCGATCCTTGGGACGAGGCGGGGATTTCGGCATGGCGCGAAACGCCGGTTGGCTCTGGGGGCTTGTTCCTTTGGCCCTGCTCTGGGCGTCGGCCAACGTCCTGAACACAGAACCCGTGCGCCGTGACATTGAAACCAGGGCGCTTGCGGCAAACGCGGTGGCGGGAGCCGCTTCCGGCGCGCGTGGTTTGGCAGTCCGAGTCAATGGCCGGGATGTCTATCTCGACGGGGAGGCCGTCACGGCCGACGGCGCCAGCAAGGCGCTGGCACAGCTGCAATCGGAATTCGGCGTCCGCCGCGTGCTCGGCGGCCTGACCCAGGTCATCGCGCAGAAGCCCTATAGCTGGTCGGCGACACGGCAGGGCAATCTCGTGACACTGTCCGGCTTCGTGCCCGACGAGGCGATTGCCACGGCGAGCGTGTCTGCGGCCCGGGCGCTTGGCCCGGAGCTGCGGGTCGACGACCAGCAGAAGGTCGCCTTCGGTGCACCGCCCGGCTTCGCCGAACTCGCCGGCAGCCTGATGCGCGATCTCGGGCAGCTCTCCGCAGGCAAGGTCGCGCTGGACGATACGCGCTATTGCGTCGAGGGCACCGCCGCGACGCCGCAGAATTTCCTGGCCCTGCGCGAGAGCGCTTCCGCTGCTGCTCCGAAGGGCTTCACGCGCGTCGACTGCGCGCTCAGCCCGCCGACAATGGCACCCTATCGCTGGAGCGCCGAGAAGAGCGCATCCGGTTCCGTAACGGTCGCGGGATATTATCCGTCCGATCCGGCACGCCGGGAGATTGCAGCGCTGCTCGCTCGCGCCTTCCCGGCCGTCGGCGCGGTGATCGATCGCATGCTGCCGGCCGCCGGAGAGCCGGCGGCTTTCGCCGCCAAGGTGGCGCGCGCCGTCGCCGATCTCGCCCGCCTGCGCAGCGGCAGGGTCGAGATCGAAGGTGGCGCCTACCGCATCTCGGGGCAGGGCCCGGAGAATTACGAGGCCTGCGCGGCACTGAAGCTGAATATCGCGCAGGGCGACGGTCCCGATTCGGTCGCGCTTGCCAGCATCGTCTGCCCGCCGCCTCCGCCTCCGGCGCCGAAGAGTGAGCCGACGCCCGCCCCCGTGCCGCCCGCCGGTTCGGGTGCTTCGCGGCAACCGACGCCGGTCGATCCCGCTCCCGGTGCACCGAGCTCGGCCGTCGTGACCGAGCCGCCGGCTTTGCCGCAGCCTGCGCCGCCCGTTGCGGCGGGGTATGGTTTCACCGCCTCGATCGATAAATCCGGCGGCTATCTCACCGGCCACCTGCCCGATGCCGCGGCCAGAGAAGCGATCGCGGCGCTGATCGAGGCGTCGCCGCTGCGTGGACGCGTCAATGATGAGACCGAGATTCGGCCGGCGGCGCCGACCGGCTTCGGCGTCGCGGCGCGCGCGGTGGTGCAGGATCTGCTGAGGCTCGATCTCGGTTCGGCCAGCGTGGTCGACCGGGAGATCAATGTCCGCGGGCTGACCTGCCGTGCGCTGATCCGCGACGAGGTCGAGACTGATCTTGCGAGTGGCCTGCCGCAGGGCTTTTCCGGCAAGGCCGAGATCGGCATGCGCCAGACCGGTTGCGTCATCGACCCGGCAAGCACCTGCCAGAACGAGCTCGATGCGCTGACGCAGCGCTATTATGTCATCTTTGCCCTGGGGACCGGGGTCGTGACTCTCGATCCCGTGACCGAGCGGGCCATGACCGAGGCCGCCGCCATCCTGAAGCAGTGCCCCAATACGCGCGTGACCATCGAAGGGCACACCAATTTCGATGGCGAGCGCAGCGGTTTCAACAATCTCGAGCTGTCGAACCGGCGGGCGCAGCGTGTCCGCGAAGAGCTGATCCGCCGCGGTGTCGCCGCGGCGCAGCTCGAGGTCAAAGGCTACGGGACCGATCGGCCGCTGGTTGCCCCGACCGAACCGGAGGCGCGAATCAAGAACCGCCGCGTCCAGTTCACCGTGGCGAAGTAGGGGAACGGCGATGCTCTATCTCGCGACCCAGTTCGCCTGGTTTCTCTTCGCCGCCTTCGCGGTCGGCCTCGTCTTCGGCTGGCTCAGCGGGAGGGGCGGCCCGCGCGGCCCTGTTGCCGGCCTTGCGATCCTCTGGGCCGCGCTCGCAGGGCTGGTCTGGTTCCGGCTGGTCAACGACCAGGCGGCGTTCTGGATCGAGACGGCGCTGCTCTATCTGCTCGCTTATGCCGGCGGCTGCCTGATCGGCAGCCTGTTCGCCAGCGAAGGCGAGGCGCTCCCCGCGCTCGCTGCACCCGCGCCGCGTCTTGCTCTGCCCCAGCCTGCCCCGGCGCTTCCGGCGCCGTCTGTGCAGGCAGTCGCTGCCGGCTCACAAGCAGCTGAGCCTGCTCTCATGCCCAGGGTCGAGGGTGAGGACGCACTCGCCGGCAAGCGCCCGGCCGGTTTGCCGGTGGCCCGCGGCGTTGCCGATAACCTCAAGCTGATCAAAGGCATAGGCCCGCAGAACGAGGGGCGTCTGCAGGCGCTCGGTATCTGGCATTTCAGCCAGATTGCTGCCTGGACGCAGGAAAACGTCGAATGGGTCGGCGCCTATCTCGCCTTCCCCGGACGCATCGAGCGCGAGGAATGGGTGAAGCAGGCAGCAGCCTTGGCCGGGCCGGCGGCTGACGCACCAGCTGCGGTCCCCGTTGCAGTGCTCGAAGGCAAGCGCCCGGGCAACCTCCTGCCAGCGGCCCGTGGCGGCAAGCCGGATGATCTTGGCCTGATCGACGGCGTCGGGCCTGGCATCGCCGAGAAGCTGAACGCCCTCGGCATCTGGCATTTCGACCAGATCGCGGTGCTCGGGTCGGAGGAACTGCGCTTCCTGGCTCACCACACCGACGCCCTGGAGCGTGACGTCGCGGAACGATGGCAGGCCGAGGCGAAGATCCTCGCCGCCGGCGGCCAGACCGAGCATTCGCGCGCCGCTAAGGGCAAGCGCGGCAAGCGCAAGCGCTGAACGGCCGCGCTGCGCTCGGTATCGCCGGGCACTACCCGAACGAGGCTTCCAGCATCGCGAGGTAATCGGCTGCGCTCGCAGGCCGCGCATTGGTCGCGCTCGAATGGTCCTGCGTCGCCGCCTCCGCGATCGCGGGCAGGACCTCCCGCGGCACACCCATCTGCGACAACGAGCCCGGCAAGCCGAGGCGCTGCGTCAGCAAAGCGACCCAGCCGGCGAGATCGGCGTGACCCGAGAGGCCGAGCACCTGGCGTATCTCGGCATATTTCGCCGCGGCGGCGGATTCGTTGAAGCGCAGCACCGCCGGGAGCAGCACGGCGTTGAGCGTGCCGTGATGCAGCGAGACCTGCTTCAGGCCGCCGAGCGGGTGCGAGAGCGCATGGACCGCGCCAAGGCCCTTCTGGAAGGTCAGGCCGCCCTGCAGGGCCGCCATCAGCATCTCCTTGCGGGCCTCGCGGTCGGAGCCATCGGCGGTGGCGCGCTCGATATGGCCGGCGGCGCGCTTCAGCCCGTCGAGCGCGATCGCTTCGGCTGGCGGGTTCTCGCGTGGGCTGAGATAGGTCTCGATGCAGTGGGTGAGCGCGTCCATGCCGGTGGCGGCGGTCAGCCCCGCGGGCAGGCCGAGCGTCAGCTCCGGATCGCAGATGGCGAGTTTCGGGATCAGGTAGGGCGAGATGAAGCCGAGCTTACGGCCGTCCTTCAGCGTGATCAGCGCGGCGCGACCGACCTCGCTGCCGGTGCCGGCGGTGGTCGGCACGGCGATCACCGGTGCGACCTTGCTCGTGACCTTGGGGATGCCGCCGAGGATCGCGGCATAGGTCTCGAGCGGGCCGTCATGGCTGGCGAGCAGGGCGACGCCTTTGGCGAGGTCGATCGGCGAGCCACCGCCGATGGCGACGAGCCCGTCGCAGTCGTGTTCGCGATAGAGTGCGACCGCAGCCTCGACGGCTTCCTCGGTCGGATTGGTCGGCGTGTCGACGAAGAGCGGCGCACTACCCAGCAGCGGCGAGGCGGCACGCAGCCGATTGATCAGGTCGGTCGCTGCCAGGCCGCGGTCGGCGACGATCAACGGTCGCGTGATCTTCAGATCGGTCAGGCCGGGTGCGATGGCCTTGAGCTCGCCGAAGCCGAACTGGATCGTCGTCAGATAGGAAATCGTCGCCATGGTCCTCCCCTGCGCCCGTTCAGCTCTCGGGCCGGGCAGGAGTCTTTTCGCCCGTCCGCGCCACCGGCGCCAGCCCCAGAGCCCCGACCCCGACGCAGAACAGCCCGACCAGCATCGCGATGAACGCATTGCGGCGCCGGGTCCCGGCCGAGCGGATATAGGAGAGGAGCACGCGGCCATCGAGCGAGGCCTCGTAGATCTGGCGCGAGAGCGGGTCGATCAGGAAGCGTACAGTGCCGCGCTTCAGATCCTCGATCTCCGGGATCAGAAGCTTGCGAACCGGCGAGACCTCCGCGCTGTCGTTGCCGGGCAAGGCGACCTTGAGGCGCTGGGTGAAGTAGTTGTCGGGGTTCCTGCCGCTGCCCTCGACGAGGACGCGGCGGACTGGCAGCGGCGCCTCGATCTCAACGGTAACGAGGCTGTCGCGGCCGACCGGGAGAGCGCCATAGCCAAGGGCGAGGAAGACGAGGCCGATGACGGCAACACCGGTCCACCAGAGCGGTCCGGTTTCCGCCTTCTCAGCCGCCATGGGCTTCGCCGGCTCCCTGCCGCTCGCGCCAGTAGCGTAGGGCCAGTGGCCAAAGGTGCCAGGCGACGCTGCCGAGCAGCGCAAAGCCGAACAGCAGCGAGCGATATGCGCCGCTGGTCAGCGTCTCGGCCGTGGCGTCATAGGATAGGAAGGTCTTGCCGCGCGAGGTCGCCTCGTAGACCAGCTGGCGATGCGGATCGACGAGGAAGCGCACCTCTTGGCCGGAATCCAGCCGGTCGATGCCATCGACCCAGAGGCCACGAGCTGGCCGATAGAGCCGCTGGTAGTTGATCTGCCGGTTGTCGCTGATCGCGGTGAGCCACAGGTCCTGTGTGCGATAGGTCGCAGAGCCGCTGCGCCCCTTGCTCACCCGCATCAGCGGCGTGCTGTAGCTGATCGGGCCGACACGGTCGGCGACCAGGAGATCGCCGCGCGCCAGCGGCAATGTGCGCAAGCCGGCGATGAGCAGCCAGAGGCCGAGGACGAGGGAAATCGCGGCGCCGAGCCAACTCCAGAAATCGGGCGGTTTCGCAGCCTCGGCCATCGCTCCTCCGCGTCAGTTCTGCTCGACGGTAACACGCTCCTTGGCGTTCTCAGAGGCAGAGTTGCCCGCGCGCCTTTCGAGCACGAGCAAGGCGAGCCCGGCGGCGATGATCAGGGCGGAACCGAGCAGCATGGCAGGCTTGGGCCAATCGCCGAAGACGAACCAGCCGAAGACCAGCGCCCAGACGATCAGCGTGTACTGATAGGGCACGACGACCGAGGCTTCCGCCAGCTTGAGCGAGCGGGTCACGCAGAGATGCGCGACCATGGCGACGATGCCGAGCAGGCCGAGCAGGCCGATATCGGCGACGCTCGGCGTCACCCAGCCGAAGGGCAGCAGCAGCAAGCCCATCACCAGCGCGCCGAATGTCTGCCAGAAGACCAGTGTCACGTCGGGCGTGCCACGCAATTGCCTGCCGATGATCATCATCGCGGCGAAGGAGAAGCTGCCGACCAGCGCGATGATCGCCGGCAGGGACAGGCTCTCACTCGACGGATTGAGAGCGATCGCCACACCGACGAAGCCGGCGACCACGGCGAGCCAGCGCCCGGCATCGACACGCTCGCCGAGCAGCAGGGCCGCCAGCACCACTGCCCAGACCGGTGCTGCCAGCCAGAGCGTCATCGTGTCGGCGAGCGGCAGATAGGACACCGCCCAGTAGAACAGCGCGACCTCGCAGGAGCCGAGCGTGACGCGCAGCAGCTGCAAGCCCGGCCGCTCGGGCCGCAGCGTGCGGCTGAGACCCTGCTTCACCACGAAGGGAATGATCGCCAGAAGGCCGGCGGCGGAGCGCAGCAGCAGGATCTGGCCGACCGTATAGGTCGCGACCAGCCATTTCCCCATCACGTCGTTGAGCGAGAACAGGAGGATGCCGAGCAGCATCATCAGGATGCCGGCGAGGGTGGCGTTTCGGGAGGGCATGACCTGGCGAATGCGGCGGGAAGGGCGCTTCTCATGACCCGTCGTGCGCGCAAGGGCAAGCCCGGCACACGCAAGGGGGAGGGCATACATCTGTGGTCTTTAATTTTAGCGTTGACTTAATTAAGTGAATATCTAAATAAAAGGCATGGATCGTTTCACCGCCCTTGCCGACCCGACCCGCCGCCGCATCGTCGAGATGCTGGGCCAGCGCACCATGGCGGCGGGCGAGATCACGGCGCAGTTCGGCATGAGCGCGCCTGCGATCTCGCAGCATCTCAAGGTGCTGAAGGAGGCGGGGCTGGTGAGCGTCGAGGTCAGTGGCCAGCGGCGCATCTACCGGCTCGATCCGGAAGGCCTCGATGCCTTCGAGGCCTGGGTCAAGCAGGTCCGCAGCTTCTGGAATGGTGGGCTCGACCGCCTGGAACGAGAACTCTCAAAACCCGACGACGCATAGAGCATGCTGCGAAAAGTGGGAACCGGTTTTCGCTTGAAGCATGCTCTAAACTTTTGGAATCGATCACGTTCTCCGCATTTGGTGGGACCACCAAATGCGGCGTGATCTAAGGAGAGACGTGATGAACGAGTATGGTGTGGTTCTGGAAAGCGGCGCTGTTCGCTTCGAACGCCTTCTGCCCGGCCCGGTCGAACGGGTCTGGTCCTATCTCACCGAATCCGACAAGCGCGGCACCTGGCTGGCCTCCGGCCAGCTCGAGCCACGCGTCGGCGGCACGGTCGATCTCCTGTTCAAGCATTCGCAGATCACCAGCGAGCGGCCGCCCGAGCGCTATCGCGAGATGAACGACAATGGCTGGCCCTCCAAGGGAACCGTGACGCGCTACGAGCCGATGACGGCGCTGGCGATGACCTGGCCGGGCGAAGGGAGCGCCACCTCCGAGGTGACCTTCGAGCTCACGCCCGAGGGCGACAGGGTCAAGCTGGTGCTGACGCATCGCAAACTCGCCAACAAGGCCGAGATGACCGACGTCTCCGGCGGCTGGCACGCCCATCTCGGCATTCTCGAGGACAAGCTCGCCGGCGATCCGCCGCGCGGCTTCTGGTCGCGGATCGAAATGCTGGAGGCGGACTACGCCAAGCGCTTCGCCGATCAATCAGCTTGAGCAAGGCCGGTCTGCCACGATTTCCAAGCGAGCAGGAGAGCTGCTCTCCTGCTCGTGACTTGGTGAACTGGTGCCGCATCGACTAAACCTGCTCCGTTGCAACGGAGTATGTCCGTCATGCTGATCAAGCGCCGCGCCGGCTGGGAAATTCCCGAGAGCCAGGCGACATCCGAGGCCGTCTTCCTGAACAGGCGGCAATGGCTCGCCGGCGGAGCCGGTCTGATCGCCGGCACTGCCTTGCCACAAGCCGCGATGGCACAAGGGGCCGATCCGACGCTCGACCTCTACCCGGCCAAGCGCAACGCGGCCTACACGCTCGACCGGCCGGTGACCGACGAGGAGCTGGCGGCGAACTACAATAATTTCTACGAGTTCGGCACCTCGAAGGAGGTGGCCGCCGCATCGAAGCGGCTGGTCACCCGGCCCTGGTCGATCACGATCGATGGGCTGGTCGAGAAGCCGTTCGAGATCGGCATCGACGAGCTGATCCGGAAGGTCACGCTGGAGGAGCGACTCTATCGCTTCCGCTGCGTCGAGGCCTGGTCGATGGCGGTGCCGTGGACCGGCTTCACGCTGAAGAGCCTCGTCGCGCTGGCCAAGCCCCTGTCGGGGGCGAAATACGTCCAGATGCAGACCTTCATGAACCCGAAGGTGGCGCCGGGCCAGTCGCAGCGCTGGTATCCCTGGCCCTATACCGAGGGTCTGACGATCGCCGAAGCGACCAACGAGATGACGCTGATGGTGACTGGCATCTACGGCAAGCCGATCCCGACCCAGCACGGCGCTCCGTTCCGGCTGATCACGCCATGGAAATACGGCTTCAAATCGGTCAAATCGATCAGCAAGATCAGCTTCGTCGCCGAGCGGCCGAAAACCTTCTGGGAGGGGTTGCAGGCCTCCGAATACGGCTTCTGGGCCAATGTGAACCCGGAGGTCTCGCATCCGCGCTGGAGCCAGGCGAGCGAGCAGGTGCTGGGCTCGCGCGACCGCAAGCCGACGCTGCTGTTCAACGGCTATGCCGAGCAGGTGGCGGATCTCTACAAGGGGCTGGAGAAGGAACGGCTCTGGGCTTGACCGCCCGCTGGCAGAAAGCGGGTGCCGCACGGGCGGCATCTGCGCTAGCCTCCGACCCATGCAGAACATCTGTCTCTTCACCACCGCGATCGGTTCCTGCGCTCTGGTCTGGCAGGGCGATCGCATCATCGCGGCGCAATTGCCCGAGCGCGACGAGGACGCGGCCCGGCGGCGGCTGGCAAAGCGCTTTCCCGAGGCGGCCAAGGCCGAGCCGCCCGCTTTCGTTCGGCAGGCGATCGACGACGTCGTTGCCTTGCTCGCCGGCGAACGGCGTGATCTCGCGCATCTGCCGATTGATCTTTCGGCGACGCCGGAGTTCAACCGGCGCGTCTATGCGGTGGCGCTGGCGATCCCGCCGGGCGAGACGCTGACCTATGGCGAGGTCGCGGCGCGGATCGGCGAGCCCGGCGCGGCGCGTGCCGTCGGCGTGGCGCTCGGCCAGAACCCGATTCCGATCATCGTGCCCTGCCATCGCGTGCTCGCCGCCGGCGGCAAGACCGGCGGCTTCTCGGCCGATGGCGGCGTCGAGACCAAGCTGAAGATCCTGACGATCGAGAGGGCGCGGACCAGCGCCGAGCCGTCGCTGTTCGACGCCCTGCCGCTGCAGGCAAGGCAGCGCTAAAGAGCGCTTGCTCAGGCCGCCTGCTTCTCGGCCTTCGCGATCAGCCGGCCGATGCGGCGGACCATGTCCTTGCTGCCGAGCAGGGGGGCATGGCCCTGGCCCGGCGCGGTGAAGGTCTCGCAGCGCGGATGGCGCGTGCCCATTTCCGCCAGCGTCTTCTCCGCCAAGAGATCGGAGTTCTCGCCGCGGATCGCCAGCACCGGGACATGGTTCAGCGCGGCGAAATAGGGCCAGAGCTCGGGCAGCGGCGCTTCGAGATCGAGCTCTTCCAGCGTCTTCAACAGCCGCGGGTCGTAGTCCGGGACCAGCGCGCCGTTGCGCTCCGTCCAGGTCCGGCGGGCCATGATCTCCCATTCAGCCTCGCCGAAGAGCGGGAATTGCTGGTCCGACAGCCGCTTCAGGATCTCGGCGCCCTCGGCGAAGCTGCGCGGCGTCGGCAGCTTGCCGACATAGCCGCGGATACGCAGCAGCCCGCGCGCATCGATCACCGGTCCGACATCGTTGAGCACCACGCCGCGGATCGCCGCAGGTCGCGCCGCTCCCAGCGCCATGGTCAAAAGCCCGCCGCGCGAGGTGCCGACGAAGACGGCCTCCTCGACGCCGGTTGCCGCAAGCATCTGCATGAGATCGTCGAGCTCGATACGGATATCGTAGTCGTGCCAGTCCTTGGCGTAATCGGAGCGGCCGCGCCCGCGATAATCGAGCGCCAGCACCCGACGCGGCCCGTCCTCCGAGAGTGCCATTGCGAGTTCGTGGAAATCGGCCGAGGTGCGGGCTAGGCCGGCCAAGCAGACGACCGGCAGCAGGGAAGCGGCTTGCGGCCCGTATTCACGCACATGCAGCTTCAGCCCGTCGCGGGCGCTGATGAACAGGGAGCGGAAGCCGGTATCGGAATTCATGCGGGGACTCGAGGGACGAAGGCGGGTACGGCGCACCTAACCATGGCCGCAACCGACACGAAAGCCGTCGCGACGCCAGCCCCGTGACTAGCCGGCCTGCATAGCGAGCCTTGCAGAAGCCCGCATGGACAATGCCGTCACGGCATGTGCTGGGTTGGCGGTGCATCACGATCAGCGGCGAGCGGCGACATGACGGACAAGCGGGTCTGCTTCGATTTCGAGGTGGTCTTCTCCAATGGCGGAGGCATCCAGGGGCAGGATTTTCGTCTCGACATCGACGGCGACGACATCGCCGACGACGAGCTTGCTGCTTACATCATCCGGGACCTGCGCCTGCTGATGGTCGGCGAGGTCCGCATCCTCAACAAGTTGGTCATCGCGGAGCGCCACAAGCGGGCGGCGCCGTCGCAGGATGCGGTGGTGCAGGGGCTCGACGGGCTTTTCGTCGATCTCAGCCATACGATCGAATCGGGGATGATCACCTATAAGGGCCTGCCCGCGCCGCTGATCTGCGACCATCTTTCCCGGACCAGCTCGCGCGAGATCTATGCCGAGGGAACCGAGTTCCAGATCGGCCGCATCGACATGGTCGCCAATACCGGCACCTATATCGACATGCCCTTTCATCGCTATGCCACGGGCCACGATCTGGCAGGGTTGCAGCTGCGGCGCGTCGCGGACCTGCCGGCTGTCGTGGTCCGGGTGGAAGGCGCGGCGGAGCGGGCGATCGACTGGCACCATTTCGTCCCGGTCGCGTGCAGCGGACATGCCGTGCTCGTCCACACCGGTTGGGACCGGCACTGGGGCACGGACGCCTATTTCGAAGGACATCCTTTCCTGACCGAGAAGGCGGCTCTCTACCTGCGTGACCAGGGCGCCGTATTGGTCGGGATCGACTCGCTCAACATAGACGACACCAGCGGCAGGACGCGGCCGGTCCACTCCGTCCTGCTCGGAGCCGACATTCCGATCGTTGAGCATCTGACCGGGCTCTCGCAGCTGCCTGCTTCCGGCTTCCGCTTCTCCGCCGTTCCGCCGAAGATCAAGGGCATGGGCACCTTCCCGGTGCGCGCGCATGCCAGGCTGATCGCGGAATAGGAGAGGGCCGGCGTTCAGTCGCGCTTGCCGCCGCGTTTCAGATCGTAGTCGATCATGTAGGCGGTGCGTTGGTTGAGACGCTGGCGGTAGACCTGCAGGTTCTCCATCACCCGCTGCACATAGTTGCGCGTCTCGGTGAAGGAGATGCGCTCGACCCAGTCGACCGCATCGACCTCGGGCAGGCGCGGATCGCCATAGGCGGCGATCCATTTCTTCACATTGCCAGAGCCGGCATTATAGGCGGCGAAGGTCAGGATATAGGAGCCGCGCCAGTCGCCGAGCAGGTCGTTGAGATGGGCGGCGCCCATCTTCGCCGAATAGAGCGGGTCCTTGGTCAGCCGGTCGAGCTCGAAGGGAAACTGCGCCCGCCGCGCCGTCTCGCGCGCCGTCGCCGGCATCATCTGCATCAGCCCGAGCGCGCCGGCATGCGAGACCGCGGCCGGGTCGAAGGCGCTTTCCTGGCGGGCGATAGCATGGACGATGGCTCGCTCCATCGGATCGCCCACCGACGGGAAGTCCGGCACGCCGAAGGTCGGGAAGGCGGCCTCGTCGAGCGGGAAGCCGCGCTGCAGCGCGATCTTGCCGATGGTGAGCAGGGTCTTGGCGTCGCCGCGCTGGCGGGCGATGTCGGCGATGGCTTCGAGCGCAGCGGTATCGTGCAGGCGCTGCGACAGGTCGATCAGTAACTGGCCGGCGAGATCGGGCGCCTCGATCGCATAGAGCAGCTTGGCCGCCTTGAAGCCGGGCAGATGCGCCAGCGGTGCTGCTATGGTGCGCCGGACCGGCAGTTCGGTGAGGCCGAGCCGGGCGCGGGCGAGCTGGCCGTAATAGGCGATCGGGTGCTCGGCGGCGCGGGCATAGAAGGTCTTCGCCTCGTCGATCTTGCCGAGCGCGTCGGCGGCGCGGCCCTGCCAATAGGTGGCGCGCGCCACTGAGATCGGCGTCTCCGCGACCTTGGCGGCCTCGGCAAAATGCTTCGCCGCCCGCTCGGCATCCTTTTCGAAGCGGAGCGCGATCCAGCCGGCATGCCATTCGGCGTCGATGCGCTCGGCGCTGTCCTCGGCGCCGTGGCCGGCGGCGACCGCATAGGCGCCCTTGGCGTCGCCCTCGTCGAGCAGCTTGCGGGCGATCAGCCGGCGCTCTTCCCACCAGCCGTCGCCGTCGCCGAGCAAGGCCGGGTCACGCGGCACCTCGGCGATCGCCTTGGCGGCATCGGCCGGCTTGCCGGAGCGGCGCGCCTGCTGCGCCTGCAGGAAGGCGAAGGAGATGTCCTTCTTCAGGGCGGCAGGCACGGCGTCGATCTGCTTTTGCGCGATCGGCCCTTTGGCCTTGGCGCTGGCGAGCCTGACCTTGGCCAGCGCGACATAGTCCTGCGAAACGCGGGCGGCATTGCGCAGCGCTTCCTCGCTCTTCCCGGCGAAAAGGTAGCGCTCGGTCCGCAGGCGATGATCGGCGGTGGTGAGCTTGTCGCCGAAATTGTCGAGCACGATCTTCTCTAGCCCGGCACCGAGATGGTCCTTGAGCCAGGTCCGGCGGGCGAGCGCCAGCGCCTCGTCCTTCTTGCCCTCGGCGGCGAGGGCGCGGGCCAGCGCGATGCGCCCGGCCGGGCTGATCGGCTCGCGGCCATGGAAGAAGGCGCGCACGGTCTCGGGGCCGCGCCGGTCGGTGACCAGCGCCGCTTCGGCCCGCCGGCGGAACGGCGTCGTGCCGGGATAGTTCGGGAAGGCGTCGAGGAATTCGGCGATGCGCTCGAAGCTCACGACATTGGACAGGCTGCGCAGCGCGACCCATTCCAGCATGCCGCGCACCGCCTTGTCGTCGATGCGCCGGGCGACGGCGTCGCCATCCTCGAGCTTGCCGGCGCGATAGGCCGCGACCACTTTCTTCAGCGGTTCGAGATCGATGCGCTCCTCCGGCCGGGCGATCGCGGCCGGTGGCACAGGCGATGCGGGCGGCTCGGCCGGCGGCGGAAGCGAGGCGGTCACGCCGACATCGACACTCGCATTGCCGGTGTCGACGCTCGTATTGAGACTTGCCAGGCGCTCTTCCTGCAATGGATGCGAGCCGTCAGGACCCGCTGAGCAGGGTCCGGCAGCCACCAGAATGAGCGTCAGGCCGGCTCCGAAGAACCGTCGGCCCGGCGATAGCGCCATGTGAGGCATCCCCCAAGCAAGCCGGATCGTAGCAGTAGACCATGCTCCCGGATGGAGCTTTATGAAGTCCTAACCATGCCGCCACGATTTTTGATGGGTTGCCGGCTTTGCGGACTGCAGCTGAAAGGCTATGTCTGTCGCCCGTTTCACGCTGAACTTTGTCGTTTTCAGGACCGTCCATGACCAAGCATGCGCCCCTCACCGGTTCGATGCCCGCACTGGTGACGCCATTCAAGGGCGGCAAGATCGACGAGGCGACGCTGCGCGCCCTCGTCGACTGGCAGATCGAGAACGGTTCCACCGGGCTGGTTCCGGTCGGCACCACCGGCGAGAGCCCGACGCTCAGCCATGAAGAGCACGGCCACGTCACCGAGATCGTCCTCGACCAGGCGAAGGGCAGGGTGCCGGTCATTGCCGGCGCCGGCTCGAACAACACCATCGAGGCGATCTCGCTGGCCAGGCACGCCGAGAAGGCCGGTGCGCAGGCGGTGTTGGTGGTCACGCCCTATTACAACAAGCCGACCCAGGAGGGCATGTACCAGCACTTCAAGGCGGTGAACGATGCGGTCGGCATCCCGATCATCATCTACAACATCCCGCCGCGTTCGGTGGTCGACATGTCGGTCGAGACCATGGCGCGGCTCTATGAGCTAAAGAACATCGCCGGGGTGAAGGACGCGACGGCCAATCTCGCCCGCGTCTCGCAGCAGCGCCATGTGCTCGGTCCGGACTTCATCCAGCTCTCGGGCGAGGACATGACGGCGCTGGCCTATATGGCTGCCGGCGGCCATGGCTGCATCTCGGTCGTTGCCAATGTCGCGCCCAAGCTCTGCGCCGATCTGATGACCTGCGCCCTCAAGGGTGACTACGCCGGGGCCCTGAAGATCCAGGACCGGCTGGTGCCGCTGCACGACGCCATCTTCAAGGAGCCGGGTCTCGCCGGCGCCAAGCACGGGCTGAAGCGCCTCGGCCGGATCGAGGAAGAGCTCCGCCTGCCGCTGATGCCGGTTACGGCGGCGACCGGTGACGTGATCCGCAGCGCCATGGTTCACGCCGGCCTGTTGAATGCTTAAGTGAGGTGATCGGCGCCGCAGTCTTGCGAGCGCCGGTGCCGGAGAGTTTCGATGAGCAAGCCAGATCCAGAGCGCTACAAGCTTGCGGCCGATAACCGCAAGGCGCGCTACAACTATGCCATCACCGAGACACTCGAGGCCGGCATCGCCCTGCAGGGCACCGAGATCAAGTCGCTGCGCGGCGGCAGGGCGACGATCGGCGAGAGCTATGCCGGGCCGATGGGCACCGAGCTCTTCCTGTTCAACGCCCATATCCCGGAATATCTCGAAGCCAACCGCTTCAACCACGATGTCCGCAGGCCGCGGAAGCTGCTGCTGCACCGTCGCCAGATCGACAAGCTGATGGGGGCGATCCAGCGCGAGGGCTACACCGTCATCCCGCTCAAGGTCTATTTCAACGACAAGGGCAGGGCGAAGGTCGAGCTCGGCCTCGGCAAGGGCAAGAAGCTGCACGACAAGCGCGAGACCGAGAAGGCCCGCGACTGGAACCGCGACAAGGCGCGCATCCTGAAGACGGGCGGATAACGCGCCAAAAGCCTGAGCCTATTCGGTAAGCTCGTTGGGCTCGACGAAGCTTCCATCCGGTGCCGGATGCGGCAGCGACCAGCCGAAATAGACTTCGACCTCGACGATCTTGCCGCCCCGGATCGTCAGGATCTCGGTATTGCGGAATCCCTTGCTGCCAAGTCCTTCGCCCTCATAAGTGACGAAGACCGTCTCGCCGATCGGGATGAGGTGCTTGATCGTGCAGGAACGGATGCGTTCGCTGTTCGGCCAGCAGCGCTCGAAATAGGTCTCGCGATCGAGCCGATTGTCGAGCGGGCTGCTGAAATGAAAATCCTCGGCGATGAGGGTTTCGAGCGCGGCCCGGTCCTTGTCGACATAAGCCTGGTAGCAGGCGCGCGCTATATCGCTCGCATCATCCGGCATGAACTTCCTCGTTTCCCCGTCACGTCACAACCGTAACGGGGAAAGTCGAGGCAAGTTCCGTAGGGTCAGCCCATCGCCTTCTTGAAGTTCTCGTTCGCCTTGTCCCAGTTCACCGTCTTCCACCAGGCGGCGAGGTATTCCGGCCGGCGGTTCTGGTATTTGAGATAATAGGCGTGCTCCCAGACATCGATGCCGAGCACCGCCTTGGCACCAAGCTCGAGCGGCGTGTCCTGGTTGGCCGTCGAGACGATGGCGAGCTTCTTGTCCTTGTCGACGATGAGCCAGGCCCAGCCCGAGCCGAAGCGCGTCGCGCCGGCCTGATTGACCTTCTGGACCAGTTCGAGCGTCGAGCCGAAGGCGCCGTCGATCGCGCTCTTCAGCTCGGCGCCTGGCTGCTGCGCTCCGCCAGGTGTCATCAGCTCCCAGAAGAAGCTGTGGTTCCAGTGGCCGCCGACATTGTTGCGGACCGCGGTGCGGACATTGTCCGGGGCAGCGCTAAGATCGGCGAGCACCGTCTCGATCGGCGTGGTGCGCAGGGCTTCCCATTGGCCGGCTGCGGCATTGGCGCCGTTCACATAGGCCTGATGGTGCAGCGAGTGGTGGATGCGCATGGTCTGCGCATCGATGGTCGGCTCCAGCGCCTCATAAGCATAAGGGAGCTTCGGCAAGGTGAAGACCGGCGGCGGGGCGGCGGCTGGCGCCGGTGCGGTCTGCGCCAGCACCAGCGCCGGGCGGGCGATGAGCAGGGCGGATGCGGAACCGGCGACGAGGCCGGTGAGAAAGCTGCGGCGTTCCAAGGCATGCCCTCCAGGGTGTCGTTGCGGAAACAGAGCTTGCGCGAGCCGCGGCCCCGGTCAAGTGCCCTTCGCGTCGCGCGGCCCGTTCACCCGTCGACAACACAGGAGGGTAGGGGCGGGTTCAGCCCTCCGGCGGCTCGTCGCCCTGGCGAATGCCATAGCGCCGCTCCAGCCCCGGATTGCCCTGGCCTGGCGCGCGCGCGGCCCGCTCGGCCGGGTCGCGGCCGACCTTCTGCATCAGGCTCGCGAGCTCGACGAACTCGTCGCATTGCCGGCGCAGATCGTCGGCGACCATGGGCGGGCTGGTGTTGATGGTCGAGACCACCGAGACCTTGACGCCCTTGCGCTGCACAGCCTCGACCAGCGGGCGGAAGTCGCCATCGCCCGAGAACAGATAGATGTGGTCAAGATGGGGGGCGAGCTCGAGCATCTCGATCGCGAGCTCGATGTCCATATTGCCCTTGACGCGGCGGCGGCCGGTTGCGTCGGTGAATTCCTTGGCCGCCTTGGTGATGACCCGGTAGCCGTTGTAGTCGAGCCAGTCGACCAGCGGCCTGATCGACGTATATTCTTCACTCTCGATCAGCGTCGTGAAGTAGAAAGCGCGGATCAGATTGCCGCGGCCCTGGAATTCCTTGAGAAGACGACGGTAATCCATGTCGAAGCCGAGCTGCTTCGACGTCGCATAGAGATTGGCTCCGTCGATGAAGAGCGCGATGCGCGGTTCACCTGCCATGTAATGGCTCCTGGCTTAAATCGGGTCGATCAATAAGAATCGGCACGGATCAAGGTTGAATAATGTCGGGTTGGCGCTCCAAATCGAGCGGCCCTTCGGCGTTTATGTGGTGAATGCGGCGTACCGCGCAAGATTGCGGTCTAATTTTGCCAGCTAGGCGTGCGAAAGCTGAAGGTTTTCAGCTTTAAGTGTTCAGCCTTTGGGAAACTCCAATCCCATTTCGCGATAGCGCTCCGGATCGTCGCTCCAGTTCTCACGGACCTTGACGAACAGAAAGAGGTGCACCTTCGCCTCGGCCGCTTCGGCGATCTCGACACGCGCCTTCTGGCCGATCGCCTTGATCGTCTGGCCGCCTTCGCCGAGCACGATCTTTCGCTGGCCCTCGCGCTCGACATAGATCGTCTGCTCGATCCGGACCGAGCCGTCCGGGCGCTGCTGCCAGCTCTCGGTCTCGACAGTGGAACGGTAGGGCAGTTCGTCGTGCAGCCGCTCGAAGATCTTCTCGCGGGTGATCTCGGCGGCGAGGAAGCGCAGCGGCGCATCCGAGATCTGGTCCTCCGGATAGAGCCAAGGGCCGGGCTTCAGCCGCGTCTCGAGCCAGGTGAGGATGTCCTTCACGCCATAGCCGGTCAGCGCCGCGACCATGAAGGTCGTCTCGAAGGTGCTGAGCTCGTTCACCGCTGCGGTGATGGCGAGCAGCTTCTCCTTCGGGATCGTGTCGATCTTGTTGAGGATCAGGAATTTCGGCTGCTTCAGCTGGGTAAGCCTCTCCAGCAGCGCCGTATTCTCCTCGTGATCGAAGCGCCCGACATCGATCAGCACGCCGATCAGGTCGGCGTCGGTCGCCCCACCCCAGGCGCTCGTCACCATGGCGCGGTCGAGCCGGCGTTTGGGTGCGAAGATGCCGGGCGTATCGACGAAGATGATCTGCGCCGGACCGGTCAGCGCGATGCCGCGCACCTGGGTGCGCGTCGTCTGCACCTTGCGCGAGACGATCGAGACCTTGGCGCCGACGAGCTGGTTGAGCAGCGTCGATTTGCCGGCATTGGGCGCGCCGATCAGCGCGACGAAGCCGCAGCGGGTCGCCTTATCAGGCTCAGCCATGCTCGCCCTCCATCGTCTCGTTCCACAGGCCCTGCCGGCGCAGGAAGGCTTCGGCAGCGGCCTGCTCGGCCAACCGCTTCGAGCGGCCCTCGGCTTCCGCTTCCGCCAATGTGCCGATCCGCACGATGATGCGGAAGATCGGCGCGTGATCCGGACCTGAGCGGCCGCGCTCGGCATAGGTCGGGGTCGGATGGCCCTGGCCCTGCGCCCATTCCTGCAGCGCGGTCTTGGCGTCGCGCAGCGGCGTCACCGGCTTGAGCAGTCGTTCGCCGAAACCCGCCTCGACGAGCTTGCGTGCGGCATCATAGCCGCCGTCGATGAAGACCGCACCAATGATCGCCTCGCAGGCATCGGCCAGGATCGCCTTGTTCTTGCGCGCCCCCGAAAGAATCTCGCCCTCGCCGAGGCGCAAATGCGGGCCGACATCCCAGGCGGCCGCAACCTCGGCGCAGGTCTCCTTGCGCACGAGGTCGGCGAGGCGGCGCGACATGTCGCCTTCCTCGGCCTGAGGATAGGTGGTGAACAGCATGTCGGCGACCGAGAGGCCGAGCACCCGGTCGCCGAGGAATTCGAGCCGCTGATAGCTCGCGATCCGGCGCGTGTCGGCGCTCATATGGGTGAGCGCCGTCTCCAGCAGTCCCCGGTCGCGGAAGCGGTGGCCGAGCCTGTCCTCGAGCCGCGAGAGCTCGGGCAGCTTGCGGCCGCTGTCGGTCGGCTTGCTCACTTGATCGTCGAGAACATGCGGTTCCAGCGCACCGTCCAGGGCCATTCCCAGATGCGCCAGGCCGACGCGCCCTCGTCGATCGAGAAGAAGATGATCTCGGCGCGGCCGACGAAGTTCTCGAACGGTACGTAGCCGACGCTGCGGTCGCGCGAATCGAGCGAATTGTCGCGGTTGTCGCCCATCATGAAGAAATGGCCGTCGGGCACGCGGAATACCGGCGTGTTGTCGAAGGTGCCGCTGTCGCCCTCGCGCTCGATGATCTGGTGGCTGACCCCGTTCGGCAGCGTCTCGCGATACTGGATCGCATTCGTGGCGCGGCCCCAGGCGTCGGTGGTGACGAAATCGGCGATGCGCTCGCGCTTCACTGGCTGGTTGTTGATGTGCAGGATGCCGTCGATCATCTGGATGCGGTCGCCGGGCAGGCCGATGACGCGCTTGATATAGTCGGTCGAATTGTCGCTCGGCAGCTTGAACACGGCGATGTCACCGCGCTTCGGCTCGGCTGCCCAGACCCGGCCCTGGAACAGCGGCGGGCTGAACGGCATCGAGTGCTTCGAGTAGCCATAGGTGTATTTCGAGACGAACAGATAGTCGCCGATCAGCAGCGTCGGGATCAGCGAGCCCGAGGGGATGTTGAAGGGCTGGAACAGCAGGGTCCGGATCACCAGGGCGATCAGCAGGGCCTGGACGACGACCTTGATGGTCTCGAGGATGCCGCCTTCGTCCTTGGTCTTGCTCTTGATCTCGGCGTCGTTGGCCACACGGGCCTCCTGCTGGCTACGTTTCGAGAGCGCGGTCTAGAGCATGTTCCGTCAAAGTGGAAACCACTTTTGCGAGGGACGGACCTGCTGCCGTGACGGCAGGCGACAATATGGTGGTCCAACGGATCTCCTCACGCACCTCGCAGCGAAGGTCGAAGACGCGCGGCGAGATCCCGGCGCTGATGAGGATGCGTACCTCCATGGTCGATCGCTTCGGCGACCTGAACGTTGACGATGTGCCATCGGTCGCGGCTACTCGTGCTGCAACACACGTCAAGCGGGCGGTCGTTCGGCCTGGATCGCGCGGGGGGCGTCGATTTCCGGCGATTGACGCTAGGTCTGCCGGGGATCACAGTTTCGTGACCCGCAACCTAGGGGCGAATCGCCATGAGCACGAAGAAATACGTCGCGGAAGCCATTGGTACGTTCTGGTTGACCTTTGCCGGCTGCGGCAGCGCCGTCATCGCTGCCGGTTTCCCGCAGGTCGGCATCGGCCTGCTTGGTGTCTCGCTCGCCTTCGGCCTGACCGTCGTCACCATGGCCTATGCGATCGGCCACATCTCCGGCTGCCATCTCAACCCGGCAGTCACCGTCGGCCTTGCGGCAGGCGGGCGCTTCCCGGCTAGTCAGGTCGTCCCTTACATCGTCGCGCAGGTGATCGGCGCGATCCTCGGCGCCACCGTGCTCTATTTCATCGCGGTCGGGGCCCCGGGCTTCGATCTCGCCAAGGGCTTCGCCTCGAACGGCTTCGGCGAGCATTCGCCCGGCAAATACGGGCTGGCCTCGGCCTTCCTCACCGAAGTCGTGATGACTATGATGTTCCTGTTCATCATCATGGGCGCGACCCACGGCAAGGCGCCGGCCGGCTTTGCCCCGCTCGCCATCGGCCTCGGTCTCTGCCTGATCCACCTCGTCAGCATCCCGGTGACCAACACCTCGGTCAATCCGGCGCGCTCGACCGGCCCGGCGCTCTTCGTCGGCGGCTGGGCGCTCCAGCAGCTCTGGCTGTTCTGGCTGGCGCCGATCATCGGCGGTGCGCTCGGCGGCATCGTCTATCGCTGGCTGAGCGAAGAACCGCGCGGCGAGGTCACCGGCGTCACGCCGGCCCCGGCCGAGTAAAGGTTGCTATCCGAGGTCAGGCCCGAACGGGCCTGGCCTCGATCACCACGAAGGCCTGCGCCAGCGGCGGATCATCGGTCAGCGAGACATGCACGACCGCTTCATGGCCGGGCGGAATCATCTCGGCGAGGCGTGCCGCAGCGCCGCCGGTGAGCCGCATGGTCGGCCGCCCGCTCGGCAGGTTGACCACCTCCATGTCGCGCCAGAACACGCCTGACCTTATGCCGGTGCCGAGCGCCTTCGAGCAGGCCTCCTTGGCGGCGAAGCGGCGGGCGTAAGAAGCGGCGCGGGTCGCGCGCCGATCGGACTTCGCCTGCTCGCCAGCTGTGAAGATGCGCTGGGTGAAACGCTCGCCGAAGCGGGCGAGCGAGTTCTCGATGCGACGGATGTCGCAGAGATCGGAGCCGATGCCGAGGATCATGCCAGCGGTCTAGCTGGCGGCGCGGCCTTCGTCCATCGCCCGCCGCATCACGGCGATCGCAGTCTCGAAGCCGACGAAGATCGCTTCGCCGACCAGGAAATGGCCGATGTTGAACTCGACGAAATCGGGAATGCCGGCGAGCTTGCGCGCCGTGTCGTAGTCGAGCCCATGTCCGGCATGGACTTCCAGCCCGAGCGAGGCGGCGAAGGCGGCGCCGTTCGCGAGCCGCTCGAATTCGGCCTGCGCCTTGTCGGCATGACCATCGGCGACGGCATGGCACCAGGTGCCGGTATGGAGTTCGACCACCGGCGCTCCGAGCTTCGCCGCCATCGCGATCGGCGCCTCGTCGGCCTCGATGAACAGCGAGACGCGGCACCCGGCGCTTTTCAGTCGCGCGATCGGAGCAGCCAATGCATTCGCCTGGCCGACCACGTCGAGCCCGCCCTCGGTGGTGCGTTCCTCACGCTTCTCGGGCACGAGGCAGGCGGCGTGCGGTTTGAACTTCTCGGCGAGGCCGATCATCTCCGCCGTCGCGGCCATTTCGAAATTCAGCGGCTTGCTGAGCTCGCTTGCGAGCCTTTGCATGTCGGCATCGCGGATATGGCGCCGGTCCTCGCGCAAATGGGCGGTGATCCCGTCAGCGCCGGCGGCCACCGCGAGAAGGGCGGCGCGCACCGGATCGGGCAGGGCGCCACCGCGTGCGTTCCGCACGGTCGCGACATGGTCGATGTTCACCCCCAGGCGCAAGCGGTTCTTGGTCATCGTCGCCCCCCTCGTCCTTTGCCGTCTAGCGCGCTTTCCGTCCAGCCGGCACGGCTGGGCGAAAGAATTCGCGCAAACTCAACGGTTTGGAGCATGTTCTCATCGCAAAAGTGGTTCCCACTTTTGCGGAACATGCTCTAGGCCCCGTCAGGCGTGGGTTCAAGGCAAGGGATGTGATCGACGCCGTCAGTATTCTTGATCAATCAATGCACGTAGTGCGTGTGCATGCGGGATTTGCGCGTAATCTGCGGCGTGACTGTTGTTAAGCCCTGGAAATTAGGTTCCGGCGTCGTCCCATCGCGTGTCCAGATCCGTCATGCAGCTTCCCACCGACCATCGGCAGTTCGAGACGAAGGTCACGCCGGATCGGCGCGACTTGAACCAGCCGGCTGGCCGAGCGCTCGGCCGCGTCGTCTCGTGCTCAGGGGCGCGCGCCACCATCGCGGCGACTGCATTCGGGCCTGCGCTGGGCGCCCATGACGGCTGCGCCATCGGCCGCCTGATTTCGATCAGTCTCGGGACTAGTCGTGTCGTCGGGCTCGTCTACGAAATGCGCGCGCTGCAGCCTGTCTGGGACGAGGCCGGTCCCAACGCGATCGCGATCGAGGCCGAGCTGCTCGGCGAGGTCGTCGACGGCGAGAATGGCACGGCGCGCTTCAACAACGGTATCGTCACCTATCCTCCGATCGGGGCGCTGGCCCACCGTATCCGCTCGCGCGACCTGGCGCTCATCCATGATCTCGGCGAGCGCCGGGGTGTCGCACTCGGCGTCCTGACCCAGGATGCGGCGGTTTCGGCGAGCGTCGATATCGAGCGCTTGCTCTCGCGTCATTTCGCCGTGCTCGGCACCACCGGCGTCGGCAAATCGAGTGCCGTCGCGCTGATGCTGCGCAAGGCCGTGGCGGCGAAGCCGAATCTGCGGGCGCTGATCCTCGATCCGCACAACGAGTACGCCCACGCCTTCCAGGACACGTCCGTACGGATCGACGCGAGCACGCTCGACCTGCCGTTCTGGCTGTTCCGCTTCGAGGAGTTCGCCGACATCATCTTCCGTGGCCGTTCGCCGTTGGAGGACGAGGCCGAGATTCTGCGCGAGGTCATTGCTGTCGCGCGCAGCCGCTATCGTGTGGTTTCCGCCCATGACATGGCGCGCGATCTCGGCAGCAGTGTGCTGAAGCGGCCTCTCGATCCCGCCGCGCGCCGGGCCGAAGCCGGTGGAGCGGCCGAGCAGGCGGCTCCCTACCGCATCACCGATCTTTTCACAGCAATCGACGAGCTGATCGGTTTGCACGAGCTGCGCTATCCGCGTACCACTCTGCGCGCGCTCAGGGTCAGGCTCGAGACGCTGTACGGCGATCCGCGCTACGGCTTCCTCTTCGCCCATGCCAACAGCATGGAGACGATCGCACCGGTGATCAGCCAGATCTTCCGCGTGCCGCACCGGGGCCGGCCGATCACGGTATTCCAGCTCGCCGGACTGCCTTCCGAGGTCGTCAATGCGGTCGCGTCCAGCCTGGCGCGGCTCGCCTTCGACCTCGCCATGGCGAGTCGTGGCAGCTACGAGATTCTGCTGCTCTGCGAGGAGGCGCATCGCTATGTGCCGCAGGACCAGTCGCTCGGCTTTGCGCCGACCCGCCAGGCCATCGCCCGCATCGCCAAGGAAGGGCGCAAATACGGCGCCTATCTTGGCATCGTGACGCAGCGCCCGGGCGAGCTCGACCCGACAATCCTGTCGCAATGCTCGACCGTGTTCGCCATGCGCCTCGGCAATGAGCGCGACCAGCAGATCATCCGCGCCGCCATCGCCGACGCCTCGGCCAGCACCATCGCCTTCCTCTCCTCGATCGGCAATCGCGAGGCGATCGCCTTCGGCGAAGCGGTGGCGACGACGATGCGCATGCGCTTTTCAGATATGCCACCGCAGGAACTGCCGGAGATGGAGCGCGCGCAGGGTCTGGGTGACTATCAACGCGAGCCCGGGCTCGATGAGTTGGTCAGCCGGATGAGCCGCCAGGGATGATCTGCGACGGTGCCGCGCTCGCGTCGCGGCCCTCGACGATTTCATGCTGTTCTATCGCGCGCTCGCGTCCATCGGGGCCGCGCACGCGATACTGAGCTTCCGCATTGTCGCGCTGCGGCATGATCCGCAACACTTCGAACGGGCCGAGCCTGGGTTGATTGGCGAAGTCATGGGTCAGGTCGATGAGGTCGCCGGGCTTGTACGTGGTGTGGTTCATGGCTCTCACAGGATGTGGAGCGGCGCGCCCGGGTTGGTGCGCCCCGTCTCGATCGCGTTGCTCCGCCGGCTGGCGGCGTCAGAAATGGGCCGCCGTCAGCCTCTGGTAGCTGTTGCGGTGCTTCGCGTAAGCCGATGCTGCAGCAGTCAGGATGGTGTCGCGGTTCTGGTCGAACGTCGCCAGAATTTCGGCCTCGCCGCTGCCCGTGCCGGAACCAAGCTTGCGCAACGCCTCGAACTCGACCTGGAAAATGATTTCCAGCGACGCG
This sequence comes from Alloboseaceae bacterium BT-24-1, assembly GCA_025846845.1. Taxonomy (GTDB): domain Bacteria; phylum Pseudomonadota; class Alphaproteobacteria; order Rhizobiales; family Beijerinckiaceae; genus Allobosea. Next base: position 121,377 of record JAOYTL010000012.1, on the reverse strand, counting down.
TCCGAGCCCCAGAAGCAGACGCAGCTACGCCCGGCATCGAAGCGGCGCACCGGATTGGGAAAGTTCAGCGCCATCGGTCGGTCCTCTCCTTGGCTGGCTCATGACACGAAATTTCACGACGCGAGCGCGGCGGTGACGAGTTCTGCCGGTGCGCGCCGCGGGTGTGGAGTCCGGGCCGGCAACTGGGCGGCTATCGGCAATTGCGGCCGGATCCGCCTGAGGTCGACATCGATGATGTCGAGAACATCGGCGTCGACCGTCTCGTCGAACTTTCGCGCAAACAGGCAATCGCTCGCCAGCAGCTCGGGGGCGTTCTCGGCCGTATAGGTACGCGGGCGCAGCCTGGTATCGCCGTCGGGCACCCGGTCGATCATGCGCATGTCGTCGCTGACGATATCGCCATGCAATTTTCTCAAGGACGACCAGCCCGAGCAGATCGCCGCTGGTGCGGTTGCTCTCGGCGCCGTATTCCAGACATGGGGAGCGCTCTGAACTTTTGTAAGGTCAAGAAACAGTGATATTTATGCGCCGCGATCTCGGAATTACAAAATAATACGACGCATGTTCGATGTACATGCTGGCGGATTATTTCGCTATCGATTCCGCATTGGGAGTTCGGTGTAAATCTTGTCAACACCAATGGAGCGGTCATTCCGGCGCTTGGCTTCGGAATCTTCCGAATGTCTTCGCTTGCTTCGACATCGAGCTCGATGCTGCCGATATGACCGCCATCGCGGCTCTGGCCCGCGAAGGCGGCCGCCAGCTCAATCCCGAGGGGCTCTCGCCGCGCTGGGATTCCTGATCGCCGGATGCTGCCTGCACTCACCGATCGGGTGGTGGCATTGGCACCACGTCGATTGTGTCAGGCCGTTTCCAGCGCTCGATCCGCAGTTTCGGCAACGTCGCGCGCGAGTGTCCCGACCAGCTCGTCGACGGCGGCCTCGGCCGTGGAAATCGAGGCCCGCAAGCGCTCATCGGCAAACTCGTCGTATTCGATGGCGACCGAATGCGTTTCGGTCAGGCCGAGATAGGCCATCGGCACGCTCAAGCCACGCTCGACGAGGTTGACGGTCTCCAGGCGTCCGCCGGCGCCGTAGCCGTAATCGCCGCGCGAGGACAGGATGACCAGCCGCTTGCCGGGCGGCAGCATCGGCCAATAGGGCTCGCCCTGCCGGCTGCGGTCGAAGCCGAAGGTGACGCCGACGCGCACGACATTGTCGACCCATGCCTTGAGCTGGGCCGGAAGGCCGAAATTGTACATCGGCGCGCCGATCACGATCAGGTCGGCGCGCAGAAGCTCGTTCACCAGGGCGTCGCTCTCGGCGAGCTGCGCCTGCGCTGCCTCGTCCCGGCGCTCCGGCCGGGTGAAGGCTGCCGCGATCCAGTCGCCGCTGACGGCCGAGGGAGGCTGCTGTCCGACATCGCGATAGGTCAGGGTGTCCTGCGGCCGTGCAGCCTGCCAGCGCTCGACGAAGCGATGGGTCAGGCGGCGCGTATGCGATCCGCGCGGATCGACCCCGGACCGCCCGGGGCGGGCGCTGGCATCGATCTGCAGGATGTGAAGGGGCGGCATGGCGGTCTCCATGAAATCAAATTTCTCATGCGATGTTCTCGCTAGCCGTCAGATAGGTTGCTAATTGCGGAGTAACAAAATCGAATCTCTCACCTGATAGATGAGTTGAAATCACTCATGTCTGAACCCCGAAAGCTGCCGCCGCTCGCTGCGCTTCGCGCCTTCGAGGCTGCGGCCCGGCATCTGAGCTTTCAGAAAGCGTCCCGGGAACTGGCCGTGACGCCGACGGCGATCAGCCACCAATTGCGGCTGCTGGAAGCGACGCTCGGCCTGCCGCTGTTCGAGCGGCATGTCCGGCGCGTCTCGCTGACGCCGGCGGGCGCGCAGCTCTATCCCGTGCTCAGGGAAGGCCTGGACAGTTTCGCCCGCGCCGTCGCCGAACTCTCGCCCCGGCCCCGGCGCAGCGCGGTGACGGTCAGCGCGACCGCGCTCTTCACCGCGCGCCGCCTCATTTCGGCGCTGGGGCTCTTCCAGGCTCAATGGCCGCAATTCGCGTTGCGGCTGCATGCATCGGACGAGGCTGTCGATCTGGCGAGCGGCGCTGCCGACCTCGCGGTGCGCTACGGTGCTGGCCCGTTTCCGGGACTGGTATCCGAACCGCTGTGCCAGGAGCGTTTCGGCGTGGTCTGCAGCCCCTTGCTGGAGATCCGCGATCCCAGTGATCTGACTGCAGCCAGGCTGATCCACTCGGAGTGGCTGCGTCGGGATCTGCAGCCGGATTGGCGACGCTGGCAGGCCCTGGCCCGGGTCGCGGGACTGAACGTCGAAGCTGGCCTGCGCTTCACCGACGAAAGCCACGCTATCCAGGCGGCCGTGGCAGGGCAGGGGGTCGTGATCACGAGCCTGTTCCTGGTCGAGGACGAGCTTTCGCGCGGCGTGCTCGTGCATCCGTTCGGCCCGGTCATCGAAGGGCATCATTATCATCTGGTCGCGACCGAGGAGAACATGGCGAGCGCGGATGTTCAGGCTGTTAGGCAATGGCTGAAGGCAGTAGTGTCGCCGTGATGGACACGGCCCGTATCGCTGAGCGCGGGGCAGACGGTTCCAACCTTGCATCCGCCGCGCTCAGCCTGTATGAGCGCCGTTCAAACTTTCCGTCGCACCGCGCAAGATCAGAAGGAGCCGCGAATGGCTCGCGTCACCGTTGAGGATTGCATCGACAAGGTCGAGAACCGCTTCGAGCTGGTTCTGCTTGCGAGCCATCGCGCCCGCATGATCGCCTCGGGCTCCTCGATTCTCGTCCAGCGCGACAACGACAAGAACCCGGTCGTCGCCCTGCGCGAGATCGCCGACGAGAAGCTCACCCCCGAGGATCTCAAGGAAGACCTGATCCACTCGCTGCAGAAGCATGTCGAGGTCGACGAGCCGGAGGCCGACACCGTGCCGCTGCTGACTTCGCAGTCGCATGTCGCCACCCCCGATTCGGAGGTTCAGTTCGACCGGATGAGCGAGGACGACCTGCTGCGCGGCCTCGACGGCCTCGTGCCGCCGACCGAGAGCGCCGACGACGAAGATTGAGTCGTCGGAAAACGTTCATGACGTTTGCTAAAGCCCGGCCCTGCCGGGCTTTTTTCATGCCCGCCCCACACGGATTCGTCTTGCCGGGGCGCCAGTGCCATGTCGATATTAAACGAATCCAATTGAACTGAGCGGTGGAGTTGCGCCCGCATGGGCATGATGCGGCAATATGAGCTTGTCGACCGGGTCAAGCGCTACAACCCGAACACCGACGAGGAACTGCTCAACCGCGCCTATGTCTACGCCATGCGCGCGCATGGCACGCAGAAGCGCGCCTCCGGGGACCCGTTCTTCGCCCATCCGCTGGAAGTCGCGGCGATCCTGACCGAGCTCAAGCTCGACGACGCCACCATCGTCGCCGCCGTCCTGCACGACACCGTCGAGGATACCGAAGCGACGCTGGAGGAAATCGAGACCCTGTTCGGGCCCGATATCCGCCGCCTCGTCGACGGGCTGACCAAGATCAAGAAGCTCGACCTCGTCTCGAAGAAGGCGGCGCAGGGCGAGAACTTCCGCAAGCTCCTGCTCGCCATCGTCGACGACATCCGCGTGTTGCTGGTCAAGCTCGCCGACCGGCTGCACAACATGCGCACGCTCCATTACGTGCCGCCGGAGAAGCGCCTGCGCGTCGCCGAGGAGACGATCGAGATCTATGCGCCGCTCGCCGGCCGCATGGGCATGCAGGAGCTGCGCGAGGAGCTGGAGGAGCTCGCTTTCCGCCATATCAAGCCGGAAGCGCACGCCACCATCACCAAGCGGCTGGAAGAGGTGACCCAGCGCGAGGGCAAGGTCATCGGCGAGATCGAGAGCGACCTCAAGACCAAGCTCGCCGAGCGCGGCATCCAGGCGCAGGTCTTTGGGCGGCGCAAACGGCCCTATTCGATCTGGAAGAAGATGGAGCGCAAATCCGTCTCCTTCGAACAGCTTTCCGATATTTTCGGCTTCCGGGTCATCATCGACAAGCCGGAGGACTGCTACCGCGTGCTCGGAATCGTCCACATGACCTGGCCGATGGTGCCCGGCCGCTACAAGGACTACATCTCGACGCCGAAGCAGAACGACTACCGCTCGCTGCACACCACCGTGGTCGGTCCCGGTCGCCAGCGCGTCGAACTGCAGATCCGCACCGACGGGATGGACCGCGTCGCCGAATTCGGCATCGCTGCCCATGCCCGCTACAAGGATGGACGGACGGCCGGCGTCGTCGCCGCCGCCGACGAGAGCCGCGCCTATCAATGGCTGCGCCGCACGGTCGACCTGCTGGCCGAGGGCGACAATCCCGAGGAATTCCTCGAGCACACCAAGCTCGAGCTCTTCCATGATCAGGTCTTCTGCTTCACGCCCAAGGGCCGTCTGATCGCGCTGCCGCGCGGGGCGACGCCGATCGATTTCGCCTATGCGGTCCACACCGATGTCGGCAACACCGCGGTCGGCGCCAAGATCAACGGCCGGATCGCGCCGCTGCTGACCGAGCTGCAGAACGGCGACGAGGTCGAGATCACCCGCGCCGAGGGCCAGGCGCCGCCGGCCGCCTGGGAATCGCTGGTGGTCACCGGCAAGGCGCGCGCCGCCATCCGCCGCGCCACGCGCGTGGCCGTGCGCCGGCAATATGCCGGGCTCGGCCGCCAGATCCTGGAACGCGCCTTCATGCGGGCCGAGCGGCCCTTCACCGACGAGAAGCTCAAGGCCGCCTTGAAACGGCTCGCCCGCACCGCCGTCGACGATGTGCTCGCCGCCGTCGGGCGCGGAGAAATGTTCTCCGGCGACGTGGTGAGGGCGGTTTATCCCGACCTGGAGCCGGAGAAACGTCCGACGGGCGATGCCAAGGCGACGCCGCCCGGCAAGGGCTGGTTCGAACTGCGCCAGGGCGAGAACCTCAAGTTCAAGCTGCCGAACGAGACGCCCGGCGAAGACGCGATCCCGATCCGCGGTCTCGGCGGCGACCTGCCGGTGCGTTTTGCGCCGGGCGGCGGCGCCGTGCCGGGCGACCGCATCGTCGGCATCCTGACGCCGGGCGAGGCGGTGACGATCTATCCGATCCAGTCGCCCTCGCTTGCCGCCTTCGACAACGAGCCGGAGCGCTGGCTCGACGTGCGCTGGGACCTCGACGACAAACGCCCGCAGCGCTTCCCGGCGCGCATCCAGCTCAACTCGATCAACGAGCCCGGCTCGCTCGCACAGATCACCACCACCATCGCCGAGCATGACGGCAATATCGACGCCGTCTCGATGAATAGGCCGACGCCGGATTTCACCGACGTCACCATCGACCTGACGGTCTGGGACCTGAAGCACCTCAGCGCGATCATCAGCGAGCTGCGCGAGAAGCGGGTGATCAGCCGGGTCGAGCGCGTGGTGGCGTAGTGCGCCGTCTTTCCGGGGCAGGCCGAAAGGCCTGAGCCCGGAACGCATGACCGCGACCCTGCTCCAGTTCGTCATGCTCGCCCTTGTGGCGAGCATCCACGTCTTGAACGCTGCTCTCGATCCAAGAAGCGAAGACGTGGATGGTCGGGACAAGCCCGACCATGACGGGGAGGGCGGTGTTCATGGGTTCCGGGCTCGCCGCTGCGCGTCACCCCGGAAAGACGACAGGGCGTTCTCACCCCGCCCGGAAGGCCGCCGCGAGCTCCCTGACGAAGGCATTGGCGCGCGGCGTCGCGACATTGCTGCGCAGCACGACCTCGAACGTATCCAGCGCCGGCAATCCCCAGTCCGGACCGAGGTCGACGGCCCCGCGCGGCGCGATCCGGGCGGCGAGCGGCGAGACGCCGAGCCCGCCTTCGACCGCTGCCAGCACCGCCGCCATGCCGCCGCCGATGAAGGCTTCGCGCCAGGGCAGGCCGGCGCGGTCGAGCGCGTCCATGGCATGGCGGCGCAGGCGGCACTCCGGCATCAGGCTGACCAGCGGTACCGGCCCGTCGGGCTTCGCCATGGAAGGTGCGCCGAACCAGCCGAACGCGTCGCGGCGCAGCACCTCGCCGGTGCGCCCCGGCCCCAGCCGGCGGATCACCGCGACATCGAGCTCGCCGCGCTCGAAGGCCGTGTCGAGCGCCGCGGACGGCTCGATGCGCAGCCCGATCACCAGCGACGGATCGTGCCTCGCGAGTCGTGCCAGCAGGGCAGGGGCGTCGGCCCCGACCGCCTGCTCGCTGATGCCGATGGTGATTCGCTCCTGAACCTGCTGGAAAGAGGTCAGTGCGCGCTCATGCGCCGCCATCAGCTCGCGCGCTGCCGGCAGGAAGCGCTCGCCCTCGGCGGTCAGCCGGACGAGCCGCGGATGCCGCTGCAGCAGCAACTGGCCGAGCGCCTCCTCCAGCTTCTTGACGCGTGTGCTGATCAGCGATTGCGCCGTGCCGAGCGCCTCGGCGGCACGGGTGAAGCTGGAGAGTTCGGCCGCATGCAGGAAGGCGCTGACGCCGTCGAGATCGAGAGTGTTGTTCATTTGAAATCGCAATTTGAGATCATTGATATCATCAAAGATACGGTTTTCAGATTTAAACTTCAAGTCTAACTTCAGGGCGTCGGCGGCAGAGACCGCCCCGTTCTATGGAGCCTGTCATGCCTCTGATCCGGATTTCGATGCGCCGCGGCCGCCCGGCCTCGCACCCCGCCGCCATCGTCGACGGCGTCTATCGCGCCTTGCGCACGACTTTCGAGGTGCCGGAGAACGATCTCTTTGCCGTGGTGCACCAGCACGAGGCCGAGGAGTTCATTTTCGACAACAATTATTTCGGCTTCAACCGCAGCGACGCCCTGGTGATCATCCAGCTTACCGTCGCCAACACCCGCGGCGTCACCCAGAAGAAGGCGCTCTATGCCGCCATTGCCGAGAACCTGCAGAAGGAGCCGGGCCTGAAGCCCGACGACATCTTCATCAACCTCGTCGAGGTCAAGCGCGAGGACTGGTCCTTCGGCGGAGGGATCGCGCAGTACGTGGCGTAGCCAGCAGTGTCATGGTCGGGTTTGACCCGACCATCTCGGAAACCAGTGTCTTCTCGTCCTGAGATTCTCGGGTCTGCGCTTCGCTTCGCCCGAGAATGACGCGCGATTGACGGCGTTCCGCACCCCGCCCTAACTCTCCGCCATGGAATGGAGCGACAAGGGCACCATCATCGGCGTCAGGCGTCATGGCGAGAGCGCCGTGATCCTGGAGGTGATGACGCGCGATCATGGCCGCCATCTCGGCCTTGTCCGGGGCGGCCGCTCCAGCAAGCAGCAACCGGTGCTGCAGCCCGGCAATCTCGTCGCGCTGACCTGGCGGGCCCGGCTCGACGAGCATCTCGGCGAATACAAGGTCGAGCTCCTGACCTCGCATGCTGCCAGGCTGATGGCCCGGCCGGTCGCGCTCTACGGGCTCGCCAATGTCGCAGGCCTGCTGCGTCTGCTGCCCGAGCGCGATCCGCATCCGGGGCTCTATGAGGGGCTGGCGGTGCTGCTCGCGCATCTCGACGAGATCGCGATCGCGCCGGCACTGATGGTGCGCTTCGAGCTCGCCATGCTCTCCGAGCTTGGCTATGGGCTTTCTCTCGAACGCTGCGCCGTCACCGGCATCCGCGAAGACCTCAGCCATGTCTCGCCGAAATCGGGCAAGGCGGTGAGCCGCAAGGCGGCCGAGCCCTATCTCGACCGGCTTCTTGCCTTGCCGCCTTTTCTGAGCGAGGGGCAGGGCGCGCGCCGGCCGGCTCCGGCCGAGATCGCCGCCGGCTTTGCGCTGACCGGCTTCTTTCTGCGCCGCGACCTCTACGAGCCGCGCGGTCTGCTGGAGCCGCCGGAGCGGGTACGGTTGCTGGAACTGGCGGCGAGAATCCCCTGATTTCTGCCGGTTCTTCGCCGGTCCCGCTTTGCGTCTCTTGCATCCGGGCTGCATCGTTGCATCAAGTGATTCGGGGCCTTATTCCCTCGTCCTGCGAGATATGGACCGGTGTCGGCCTCTCAGCATGGGCCACGTATCGAATTAGGTTGGTAGAAGCATGGGTAAACCCGTCGAGCCGCCTCCGGAGGAGGAAGCCGAACGCGTCGATCTGAAGAGCGCTCTCGAAGAGCGCTATCTGACCTATGCGCTCTCGACGATCCTGCACCGCGCCTTGCCGGATGCTCGCGACGGGCTGAAGCCGGTCCATCGCCGCATCCTGCACGCCATGCGCCTGCTCCGGCTCGACCCCGGCCAGGTCCACAAGAAGTGCGCCCGCATCGTCGGCGACGTCATCGGTAAGTTCCACCCGCATGGCGACCAGTCGGTCTATGACGCGCTGGTGCGCCTGGCGCAGGACTTCGCCCAGCGCTACCCGCTCGTCGACGGCCAGGGCAATTTCGGCAATATCGACGGCGATAACGCCGCCGCCTACCGCTACACCGAAGCGCGCATGACCGAGGTCGCGCGCCTCCTGCTCGACGGCATCGACGAGGACGCGGTCGATTTCCGCGAGACCTATAATGGTGAGGACGAGGAGCCGATGGTGCTCCCCGCCGCCTTCCCGAACCTGCTCGCCAACGGCTCGCAGGGCATCGCGGTCGGCATGGCGACCTCGATCCCGCCGCACAACGCCGCCGAACTCTGCGACGCCGCGCTCTATCTGATCCAGCATCCGGATACGACGTCCGAGCAGTTGATGACCTTCGTGCCCGGGCCCGATTTCCCGACCGGCGGCATCATCGTCGAGTCGCGCTCCTCGATGGTCGAGACCTATCGGACCGGCCGCGGCGCCTTCCGCACGCGGGCGCGCTGGCATGTCGAGGACCAGGGCCGGGGCACCTGGTTCGTGGTCGTCACCGAGATCCCCTACATGGTCCAGAAGGGCCGGCTGATCGAGAAGATCGCCGAGCTCCTGAACGACCGGAAACTGCCGCTTGTCGCCGATCTGCGCGATGAATCGGCCGAGGACATTCGCGTCGTCATCGAGCCGCGCGCCCGTAACGTCGACGCAAATCTGATGATGGAATCGCTCTTCAAGCTCTCGGAGCTGGAATCGCGCATTCCGATGAACATGAATGTTCTGACCGGCGGGCTGGTGCCGCGCGTGCTCAGCCTGGCCGAGGCCTTGCGCGCCTGGCTCGACCATCGCCGCGACGTGCTGATCCGGCGCTCGCGCTTCCGCCTCGGCCAGATCGAGAAGCGCCTCGAGATTCTCGCCGGCCTGCTGATCGTCTATCTCGACCTCGACCGGGTGATCAAAATCATCCGCGAGGAGGACGAGCCGAAGATAGAGCTGATGAAGGTCTTCGCGCTCAACGAGGTCCAGGCCAATGCCATCCTCGACACCCGCCTGCGCGCCTTGCGCAAGCTCGAGGAGATGCAGCTCAAGACCGAGTTCGACGAGCTGACCCAGGAGAAGGGCCAGATCGAGGGCCTGATCGCTTCCGAGGCGCAGCAGTGGAAGACCATCTCCTGGGACATCCGCGAGGTGAAGAAGCTGTTCGGCCCGGAGACGGCGATCGGCAAGCGCCGCACCACCTTCGCCGACATGCCCGAGACCGCCGATATCGACCTGACCCAGGCCATGGTCGAGCGCGAGCCGGTCACCGTGGTGATCTCGAAGAAGGGCTGGATCCGGGCGCTGAAGGGCCATGTCCAGGACTTGTCGAGCCTCACCTTCAAGGGCGACGATACGCTCCGCACCGCCTTCTTCAGCGAGACCACCGCCAAGATTCTGGTGATGGCGACCAATGGCAAGGTCTTCACGCTGGAGGCCTCGAAGCTGCCGGGTGGGCGCGGCTTCGGCGATCCGATCCGGCTGATGATCGAGCTGGAGGAGAGCGCCGAGATCGTCGCCGCCTTCCCCTACAGGGCGGGCTTGAAGCTCCTGGTCGCCAGCACGGAAGGCCGCGGCTTCGTCGTGCCGACCGACGACGTCGTCGCCAACACCCGCAAGGGCAAGCAGGTGCTCAATGTCGATCTGCCGGCCGAGGCGATGCTCGTCGTGCCGGCCGAGGGCGACCATGTCGCGATCATCGGCCAGAACCGCAAGCTGCTCTGCTTCCCGCTTTCCGAGGTTGCGGAGATGGGCCGCGGCAAGGGCGTCAAGCTGCAGCGCTACAAGGATGGCGGTCTGTCGGATGCCAAGGTCTTCAAGCTCGATGATGGGCTGACCTGGCTCGACACCTCCGGCCGCACTTGGACAGTGGCGCAGGCCGAGCTGATCGAATGGCTCGGCCACCGCGCCGAGGCCGGCCGCCTGCCGCCCAAGGGCTTCCCGAAGAACAACAAGTTCGGGGGGTGAGCGGGGCAGGAGGCGGCCGGCGTATCGTCATCTGACGGTTCGCTGCGGCGCCGGCCAACCGACCGAACGGCCGAGATCGGTGGTGTGGCAGGCCGACAAGGCGAACGCCAGCAAAGCGGCGGTGATCAGGCGCGACATGAATTTGCTCCGGATGGATCGTGCGGGGATAGTGCGAGCCGGGCTGGCTCAGTCTCGGCCGAGAAACACCGGCTTGGCCGCTGCCTCGATCGTGCTGCGATGGGCATTGGCGACCAGCAGGCAGAGCGCGAGCAGGATCACGGCCGGCAGCGGCGAGCCGGGCAGGACCGTGAGATGCGCCAGGGTGGCGCCGATCATGGCGCCCGCGAGCAACAGGGCGGCAAAGCCGGCGAGCGCAGGCAGGAGCAGCGCGGCAGCGCCGACCACTTCAATCGTCCCGGTCAGATAGCGGAACCATTGCCCGACGCCGATCATGCCAAAGACCTCGACCATCGGCTGTATGCCGGCGAGCTTGGCGCCGCCGGCGGCTGCGAAGGCGGCGGCGAGCAGCGCCTTGACGCCCCATAGGCCGAGCCGGCGCCAACGTGGCGCTTCCGAAACTTCAGTAGTCGACATGGATGTCTCCGAGGAATGCCCGTGGGCTGCAGCGGCGCGGCGCCTCCGCTTTCGTCGTGAGAAAATCGAGAGCAAGATCAAAAACTCAAGTAGGATGAAATTTGTGATATAGTATGGAAAACAAGACTATTGAATTGTCGCGCCAAAGTGAGAGCGCAGAAAATCTCGCAGATTCAGATACTTGTCCGAGTTCCGTTGCAGTCGAACAATTTCACGCCGCCATGCGCATGCTGACCGGCAAGTGGAAGGGCGAGATCCTGTGGCGGCTCGGGCAGGGCACGATGCGCTTCGGTGAGCTGCGCCGTTCGATCCCCGGCATCACCCAGCACATGCTGACGACCCAGCTGCGCGATCTTGAGGCGCACGGCCTCGTCAAGCGCACGATCTATCCAGAGGTGCCCCCGCGCGTGGAGTATGAGCTGACGCCGTCAGCACGCGATCTCAGCACCGTCTTTCGCGAGATCAGGGCTTGGTCCGACAAGCACGCGGCGGCGCTCAACCTGACGGTCTGACAAGCGCTGGCCGCGGTCGAATCCCGTTGTCTGATCAGACGCTTGCGCCGATCCGCTGAATCAACTCGCCAGCCGCTTGAATCAAGATCGCAGCGTCGTGGTTCGCGTTCTCAGCGGATCGCCGATCCGACCACGCCGACTTCCAGCCCGAGCGTGACATTATTGGTCACTGCCCATTGGATGCCGGCGCGCGCTTCCGGCCTGAGTGCGATTTCGGAGCGCGAGAAGGGGTTGGAGAACAGCGTCGCACCGTAGCGGAAGGTGTCGTTGGCCGCCGCCAGGCCGACGCTCGTATAGAGCAGCACGTCGGGCGTCGCGAACACGCCGGCCTTGAGCTGGAAGGCGCCGGCGATGTCGCGGGTATAGCTCGCCTGGTTGAAGCCCGGATTGGCGTAGCCGCCGAAGGCCGGAGAGAATTCGAGCGCCCCGGCGATGCCGTAGACGAAGTCGCCATCGCGCCACATCTTTCCGGCCTCGAGCCCGATCACCGGCCCGGCCGAGGTGCCGAAGCGCTTCGAGCTGCTGACCTGGAAGCCGCTGGAGATGCGGGCATAGGAGCCGTCCCATTTGACGCCGCCGGGCGACACGGTCGGCTCGGACCAGGCGAAGGAGGGCAGGATTCCGAAGCCTGAGAGCGGCAGGAAGGCCTGTGCTTGCGCCGAGGCGCTGGTCGCCATCAGCGCCGCCACGGCGGCGCCGGCCAAGAAAAGCTTCATGCGTGCGCTACCCGCAGCCAGGATCATGCTCATGGCTTAGCAGGTGAGGGCTCGATTGTCGCGCTTTTGTGGCGGCAGGCGTGCTGCGGGCTCTAGCCGAGCTTGGTCTTCAGGCGCAGGAAGCGCATGGTCCGCTCGGCGGTGGCCATGTCGAGCTGCTCATAGGCCTTGAGGTCGTCCTCGATATCCTTGGCCTTGAAGTAGAGGCGCCGCCCACGCAGCTTCAGGACAGCGTCGAAGGTGTCCTTGCCGAGCCCCAGCGTGCGCGCCAGCACGGCGATGCCGCTGACGTCGCGCTGCATCAGCACCCGCAGGCCCTGCTCGGTGGTGACCTCGGCGCTGATCGCGATCACCTGTGCGAGGTGGAAAGCGCGGTCCTCCTCCGCGAGCATCGTGACGACCTCGTCGAGGCTGCGTGCGCCCGCCTGCAGGTCGGCGATCAGCAGCCGGACCTCGCGGCGTTGCTGGCGGGCCTGACGCGCCATCATCGTGGCCTGATGCGAGCCTGCTTCGGCAGCGGGATCCGACATCTGCTCGACGATGCGCAGCACGCGCTCGGCGCGCTGCGGCGACAGGTCGGAGCGCCGCGCCAGCGCGTCGCCGACGGCGGCATCGTCGCCGCCGCGCTGCAGCAGCCGGTCGAAGCCGTGATCGGAGAACTGGGCGCCCTCATTGCCGGAGACGCTGCGCAGCACGGTCGAGTCGCCGCGCTCGACCAGGATGTCGGTCACGCCCTCGGACAGGCGTGCGCGCTCCGCGATGGCCGCAAGATGCTCTTGCGTCTGGCTGATGGCGATGGCCGCCAGATCGGTATCGGTCAGGACCGGCGAGAGCTTGAGCACGAGCCGGGCGACTTCGCTGTCGGAATCATTCGCCAGCGACATCGCGACCGGGCGTGGCAGTGTCGCCGTCTCGGCGACGGAATCCGCATATTCGCGGCGGCTCTCGGCGTCGAGATGCGGCAGCGAGCGCAGCGCGATGTCGCCGTAATGCTCCTGCGATTCCTCGCTCGGATCTGAATCGAGCAGAAACAGGTCGGTCACGGCATTGAGGAGCTTGCGGCGGGAATCCGAGGACATCTCCGCCGGCATGCGGGACAGGGACTGGAGCATGGCGCGGGTTCCGCAAGGAGTATGCGTTCTGAGCAATGCCCGACGTTACTGCGCTCGCTTTGATTTAGTCTTAAGCCGTTCGAAGAATCGCCCGCATTTTCAGTACAATTATGCATACTAATGGTTGTGCATTCGACTTTAATGCAACCTGAATGGCGGGTCCGGCACCTTGCCGATGGAACATCGCCGCCCGCCTCACGTTGGCAGATCGCCGCTCATATGCGGCCTATCGAGCCAGCAACAATGCGGAGTGTGATGACAAGCCGATCAGGAGCGCAGAGCTTCCACTTTGGAGACGGGCCGCGACAAGCAGAGCCTTCGCGTCGCGCGATCCTGACCGCCCTGGCGGCCGTCGGGCTCGTCTCGCCCGTCCGCGCCCAGGACGGCCGCCCACCGGCTGCCGCGCCGAACGGTGCGTCCGCCGATCAACGACAAGGCAAATTCGGTTACGAGGATGTCGTGCGCCAGGCTCGCGAACTCGCAGCCCGGCCGTTCGATACGAGCGCGCCTGCCATTCCGGAGGCGCTGAAATCGCTGACCTATGACAGCTATCGCGAGATCCGGTTTCGCCGGGACAAGGCGCTCTGGCAGGACAGCGGCTCGGACTACCGCCTGCACCTGTTCCATCTCGGCTTCCTGCACGACAAGCCGGTTCCGGTTCATGTGATCAGCGACGGAACCGCGATCCCGCTGCCGTTCAACATGGCGCTGTTCGAATACGGCAAGGCGCAGGTCCCGCAGAAGCTGCCGATCTCGCTCGGTTTCGCCGGCTTCGCCGTCACGACGACGCTCAACGACCTGAGGGTTCAGGACGAGGTGATCTCGTTCCTCGGGGCGAGTTACTTCCGCTTCCTCGGCCGCGGCCACCGTTACGGCCTGTCGGCGCGCTCCTTGGCGCTCGATGTCGGCGGCGAGCAGGCCGAGGAGTTCCCGTTCTTTCGCGCGCTTTGGCTGGAGAAGCCGAAGCCCGAAGGCGTCGATCTCGTCATCTACGCCCTGCTGGATTCACCGTCTGTCAGCGGCGCCTTCCGCTATGTCGTGACGCCGGGCCAGCAGACCAGCGTTGCCGTCACGGCGACGATCGTGCCGCGCCGGACGATCGAGCGCATCGGCATCGCGCCGCTGACCTCGATGTTCCTTGCCGGCGAGGGCGACCGCGAGCAGCGCACCGATTTTCGGCCCGAGGTCCACGATTCCGACGGGCTGATGCTGAAGACCGGCACTGGCGAATGGATCTGGCGACCGATCCGGAACCCGCAGGCGCTGACGATCTCATCCTTCCATGACCGCAATCCGCGCGGCTTCGGACTGATCCAGCGCGACCGCGAATTTGGTCACTACCAGGACCTGGAGGCGCACTACCACGCCCGTCCCGGCTACTGGGTCGAACCATCAGGCGACTGGGGCGAGGGCCGCGTCGACCTGATCGAGATCCCGACCCAGGGCGAGGAGTTCGACAACATCGTCTGCTGCTGGACACCGAAGACGCCCTTGCCGAGCGGCCAGCCGACCGAGCTGAACTACCGCATCACCTCCGTCTCGACGACGGAGACGCTGCATGCGATGGCGCAGGTCCAGAGCAGCATCGCCGCCCGCGAAGAGATCGATGCGGCGGCGGGGCTGGCGAAGCGCCGCTTCATCGTCGACTTCAACGCCGGCGATCTCGAATACTACCTCTCCGATCCCAAGCGCGTTTCGGTGGTCGCGACGGTCTCGGCCGGCACCGTTGCCAGCGCGACGCTCGACCCGAACTTCGCCGCGAAGGGCTTCCGGGCCATCGTCGATGTCAGTGCGCGCCGGGGTGAACGCACTGACCTGCGCGTCTTCCTGAGGACGGCGAAGCACACGCTCAGCGAAACCTGGACGACGTCCTGGACCGCGCCTGCTACGTAGACGGCCATGTTACGCGGCCGCTGAACCGACGGTGCAGCCAGGGCAGCTTCGGAGTGAGATCTGACTCACGGCGCCGGGAAGAAATTGCTCGGCAGGTTGCCGGGCCGCGTGGTCGACTCCGCCCGCACAGACGCGCTCGCCGTCGGGCCGTAGCCCCTGTCGAAGGCGGTGCCGTCCTGCTCGTTGCAGGTCGGCCGCTGCGGGTTCTTGGCGATGGCGGCGGACCGCGGAAAGGCCGTGTTGTCGATCGCGTCGGTGGTCGGCTGGCCGATATCGATGCGCGAGGTCACCATGCTGGCCGTCGGCTTCGCGGTCGGCGAGGTCCAGCCGAGCGTGCCGTGCCAGATCACGTGCCAACCGATCCGCGCCAGGTGATGGACCGTCCTGCCGCCCTCCCTCGCGACGAAATAGGCGATGAAGCCTTCGTCGCGCCGGGCCGTGTGCAGGAAGTTGGGCGAATGAGCCTTGCTGTTGGTCTGGCGCAGCGGGAACGGGTTGTTGGGATGGTCGCCGAACTTGTAGGTCACCAGGAAGCCCTTGGTGCCGGTGGTCTGGTCGGTGATGACCTGATTGCTCGGGTCGAAGATCATCTCGTCGACGGTCGGCAGGTCGCCGTCGCCGTCCAGCGAGGGGTTGGTGCCGAAGGCGGATTTGAGGTTGACGACGATGCTGCCCTCATTGGCCATCCGCCCGGCATAATGCGCCTCGTAGACCACGATGTCGGCGACCAGGATCATCCCGAACTCCCAATTGGTCATCAGGTCGATCTTGTCCTGCCGGTTGGCCGGATCGCCCGACATCAGCACGGTGCCGGTGCAGGTGATCATCGGGCCGGTATGACCGGGATGCCCAGCCGCCTCGTCGGCCGCGGCGCGGCGCACCTTGGTCGTGCAATGAAGCAAAGCGTGTTCGGTGCCGACATGGATGTCGGTGCGCGAGCCGCCCTTGTTGGCGGTGATCGTGGCGCTGCCGGGAGCGATCGCGATAACCATGGCTACTCCTGCGGATGTCCGATGGTCTGATTGCGCCCGGGTCCGCCCGGTGTTGCGAGTGTCGATCTAGCGAACGGCGGCGCTGTGGGTGCGCGCCTTGGCGGCCTCGGCGCGCCGGTTGAGGGCGCTCACCGCGATGATGGCACGCTCCAGCGCTGCCATGGTCAGCGGCCCGACGATGGCATCGGCGACGAGCCCATTGGCCGTCTGGAAGCTGCGCACGCGGTTCGCCGTCTCCGGGCCGAAGATGCCGTCGGGCAGCGTGCGGCCCTGGCCGGTCGAGCTCGGCATCGCCAGGCCGAGATCGATCAGCGCGAGCTGGATGATCGCGACGGCCTCGCCGCGCTCGCCCTGTTTCAGCGGCGGCGCGTTCTCGGCAGCCTTCCTGAGCCGGTCATTCTTCGAAAAGCGCGGCGAGCTGAGCGGCATGATCGTGATCCTGCCCGTCCCCGATGACCCAAGGTTAGTGCCAGGTCAGGGGAGGGGTCAAGGATCGTAGCGCGCCTTTCGGCCTCAAGCCGCCGGCAGGCAGGCGGGGCCGAGCGGCTCGAAGCTCTTATAGGTCAGGATGAACTCCTGATGGCCAAGCTCTTCCGACTTCGTCCGCCCGCCCTGTGCCAGCGAGACGACGAGATTGCGGATCTCGGTGCCGACCTCGTCGAGACCAGCCTTGCCTTCGAGGATGCGGCCGGCATCGACGTCCATGTCGTCGCTCATCCGGCGATAGGTCTCCGGATTGGCGCAGATCTTCACGACCGGCGAGATCGCCGAGCCGACCACGGAGCCGCGCCCGGTGACGAACAGCACGCAATGTGCGCCGCAGGCGATAAGCTCCGCGATCTCGGCATTGTCGTTGATGTTGGGGAAGCCGAAGCGGACCTCGCCATCCGGCACCACATCGAGCAGGTAGAGCCCGCCGCGCGGCGGCACGTCGCCCGGCTTGAGCAGGCCGGAGATCGGCGATGCCCCGGACTTGGCGTAGGCGCCCATCGACTTCTCCTCGATGGTCGAGAGCCCGCCCGCGGCATTGCCGGCGGCGAAGGAGCCATAACCCAGCGTCGCATAGTAGCGCGCCGCCTTGGCCACGGATTTCTCCAGCTCGAGGCCGAGCTCGGGCGTGATCGCGCGCGCCGCCATGATGTGCTCGCAGCCGATCAGCTCGCCGGTCTCCTCGAAGATGCAGGATGCGCCCTCGGCGATGAGCTGGTCGAAGGCGCGGCCCGCCGCCGGGTTGCCGGTGATGCCGGAGGTGCCGTCCGAGCCGCCGCAGACGGTGCCAATCACCAGCTCGCTGACCTGCATCGGCACGGTCTCGGCGGCATCGAGCGCGATGCGCTGCTCCTCGACCCAGGCGCGGCCTTCCTTGATCGAGGCGCGCGTGCCGCCCGTACCCTGGATCACGATCGTCTTCACCGGCCGGCCGCTGGCATGCACCACGCGCTCCAGCGCGTATTTGTTGAAGCTCTCGCAGCCGAGCGAGACCAGCAGCACCGCCCCGACATTGGGATGGGTGCAGAGCTGCTCCATCATCCGTTCGGCGTAAGGATTGGGATAGCAGCCCGGGAAGCCGATGGCGTGGACCTCGTGCTCGCGCCAGGGCAGGGCGATCTCGCGCGCGACATGGTGGGCGCATTCGACCAGATAGGCGACGGCGACGACGTTGCGGATGCCCTTGCGGCCGTCGCTGCGGAGGTAGCCTTGGAGGTGATTCATAGCTTTCACGATCCGGTTTCTCCCTTCTCCCCTTGCGGGAGAAGGTGGCCGCGTAGCGGCCGGATGAGGGGTCGCGCCGCCGTTTCCGGTTGGCGTCATCCCGGCTCGCCAGCTTGGTTGCGCGACCCCTCATCCGTCACGGCGCTACGCGCCGCGCCACCTTCTCCCGCAAGGGGAGAAGGGAAGGTCCCGGCCCGCTCGTCCTCAAGGTGATAGGTCGGCGTGTAGTCGCTCTTCATGTTCTGGACATGGACGTGATGGCCGGCCGCGATGGCCTCGGTCGCGACGCCGATCGGCGCGCCGTATTTCAGGATCTTCTCGCCAGGCGCGATGGCGCGCCGGGCGATCTTGTGGGCGAGGGCGATGTCGCGGTCGATCACCGCCGGACCGGTGCCGGTCTCGATGGGCTCGCCCGCCGGCAGGCGGGTGCGCGCGACGAAGACGTTGTCGCGCGGATCGAGCAGGATCAGGCGGGGATCGTGCTGGGACATCAGAACTTGCCGAATTGCAGATAGGCCTGCTGCGGATCGGTGCCGGCGAGGATCGCCGTGCGTACCTTGTTCTCCGCCGAGATCGCCGTCTCGGATTTCTCCAGGACTTCCTCGATGATCTCGACCGGGATGCGGACGACGCCGTCGCGGTCGGCGAGGATGTAGTCGCCCGGGCGGATCCAGACGTCGCCGATCTTGATCGGCTCGTCGACCGCCTTGGGCAGCCAGAAGCCGACGATGTCGCGCGGCGTATAGGCCTTGAAATAGGCCTGGAAGCCCATCTCGACCATGAATTCGGTGTCGCGCGACAGGCCGTCGATGACGCAGCCACGCACGCCCTTGTTCTTCAGCGTCTCGGCTGAGAGCTCGCCCATCAGCGCGACCTCCTCGGTGTTCGGCTGGCAGACCCAGACATGGCCGGGCTTGGCGGCCGAGAGCAGGCCGGTCCAGCCGAGCAGGGTCTCGTGCGCGTCGAACTCACCGGTCTTGCCCTCGACGGTGAAGGCGGGGCCGGCGAGCTTCACCCCGGGCAGCAGCGGGCGCAGCGCCGGCGGCAGGGTGAAGTCCTTCAGGCCCATGGCGCGCATCGTGTCGTGGATGATGCCGGTGTAGCAGCGTTCGAGGCGCTCGGTCAGCGTATCGGTCATGTTTCCTCCGAGGGCGGCCGCTCCAGCGGCCTTGCAGCCACCTTGCGCAGAGGGCACCGCAGCGGGCAAGTGCGGTTTTTGCAGCGCTGGCGTGCGAATTAAACGATTTAAATTACGATTCTCGTCATGCTTGGGCCTGACCCGAGCATCTCAGGCCGGAGGAAATTCCGATAGCGTCTTCCCGTCACGAGATTCTCGGGTCTGCGCTGCGCTTCGCCCGAGAATGACGCGCGACGGGTATCGACAGGTCAGCCCACGCGCTCCCAGCCCTGCGGCATCAGGCGCTCCTGCGGCAGGAAGCGGGCCTTGTAGGCCATCTTCGGCGAGCCCTCGACCCAGTAGCCGAGATAGACGTAAGGCAGGCCGAGCTTGCGGGCGCGCTCGACATGCTCGAGCACCATGAAGGTGCCGAGCGAGCGGGCTTCGAGAGCCGGATCATAGACCGAATAGACCATGGAGAGCCCGTCGCTCAGCCGGTCGGTCAGCGCGAAGGCGAAGAGGTCGCCCTGGCCGCGGCCGGTGAAGCCGCTGTCGGGCCCGCGTCGGCGGTACTCGATCAGGCTGGTCTCGACATGGGTGTCCTCGACCATCATGGCGAAGTCGAGCGCCGACATCGTCGCCATGCCGCCTTCGGGGTGGCGATCGTCGAGATAGCCGCGGAACAGCGAATAATGCTCCGAGCGTGGCTGTGGCGGCAGCGCCTCGCCGATCAGGTCGATGTTGCGCGAGACGATCTTGCGGAAGCTGCGCGAAGGCTGGAAATCCGCGACGATGATCCTGACCGAGATACAGGCCCGGCAGGTCTCGCAGGCCGGTCGATAGGCAATGCTCTGCGAACGCCGGAAGCCGCCATGCGAGAGCACGTCGTTGAGGTCACGTGCCCGCGCCCCGACGAGATGGGTGAACACCTTGCGTTCCTCTCGGCCCGGCAGATAGGGGCAGGGCGTCGGCGAGGTCAGGTAGAACTGCGGGGCATCCCGCAAGGGACGTGTCACGTCAGGCAGGCTCCGGAACCGCCGAGGTGAGGGGGAGTTTAGCAGTCGGCGCGGCTGCAACAAGCATGAAGCCTGCGGTCGCGGCACCGCATGGGATAACCCTCGCACCGATGTTAGCCTGCAGGCGAGGGGATGCCGGGAAGTCCCCGGAGCAGGGGGATCGAATGCAGACCGAAACGGTCGCACTGACCCGCGAGAAGGAAACCCTGCTGATCACGCTCTGGGCCAAGGCTGGCGAGAGCCGCCTGCCGGATTCGCTGCTCGAGGACCGCTTCGCCGCGGAGACCGCCGCTCGCATCGATTACGATTTCGCCAGGCTCAAGGTCGACCGTGACCTGATGGTCGGCCTTGCCATGCGCGCCCATACCCTCGATGGCTGGACGCGGGATTTTCTCGCTGACCATGACGACGCGATCGTCCTGCATCTCGGCTGCGGGCTCGACAGCCGTGTCTTCCGGATCGACCCGCCTGTCCGCATCGACTGGTACGATGTCGATTATCCGGAGGTCATTGCGCTCAGGCGCAAGCTCTACCTGGCGCGCGATGGCTATCATCTGATCGGAAGCTCGGTGGCGGAGCCGGGCTGGGTCGCCGATCTGCCGCAAGACCGCCCGGCGATGATCGTGGCCGAGGGACTTCTGCCATATCTGCCGGAAGAAGAGGTGCCGCTTCTGCTGGAACGGCTGGTGCGGCACTGCAAATCCGGCGAGATCATCTTCGACGCCTACAGCGCTTTTGGCCTGCGCATGATCGCGCTGCAGCCCTCGATCAGGGCGACCGGCGCGACGCTGCATTGGGCGCTCGACGATCCCGCCGAGCTCGAACGGCAGGTGCCGGGCCTGACCCTCGAGACCGAGCTGACGGCTTACGATCCCGACGGCTACGATCCCGAGCAGATCGCACGCATGTCCTGGCCGGCGCGGCTGGCGATCCAGTTCTTCTCGCTGCTTCCGCCACTGGCCCGGATCGGCCTCTTGCTGCGCTATCGCTTTTAGGCGATCACCCCTGCCGTCATGGTCAGGCTTGTCCCGACCACCCACGTCTTCCTTCGGGCAGCGCGGTGTTCAAGACGTGGATGCTCGCCACAAGGACGAGCATGACAGTGGAACTCTCACGCCCGCACCACCACGAGCCCGGTCAGGATGTCGTGACCGAGCCGGCGATCGCCACGTACCAGCCCGCAGGCGATGTCGAGGAACCAGAGGGCGACCGTGCCGGCCGCGACATAGAAGAACAGCGCATGCACTGCCGCCGCCAGCGCGTCCGGCCGTCCGCCCGAGGCGGTCTCCACCCGGAGCCCCGCCATGCGCATGCCGAGCGTCGCCTGCTTGCGCCCGCCGATCGTGATGGCCGCGTAGCCGAGCGCGACTGCGATTGTCGCTCCGCCCATCAGGAGCCAGGTCAGGCCGAAGGTGACGATGCCCAGGATCGCGAGCAGGAACCACACGACACTGCCCAGAATGAACAGGACGACCACGTCGCCGATCCAGGCGAACAGGCGCGAGCCGAGCACGCCGCGGGTGTTCTGCAGCGGGCGGTCCTCCAGCGCGACGATCGGCGGCTGGCGATAGGACGGGTTCGACATCGGCGATAAACTTCCCTGTTGCTCCGGAGGCCGGTGCTGCCTGCCGAGCAATAATGTTTGGTCAGCCACCCGGTTCCGCAAGACCGCTTGCGAGGAGCGACGCGGCTTTTTGCGCGTCCGCAACAAGCTTCGTTGATAACAAACCTTGCTAAAGTTTGTGGTCGGTCCCACCTTCGAACGATGGGAGATTGGCTATGAACCTCAACGTGTCGCTGCCGGAGGAACTGCTTCGCTTCATCAAGGCGAAGGTGGAGACCGGCCGCTATACCTCCTCCAGCGAGGTCGTGCGGGAGGCGCTGCGCCTGCTCGAAAAGCATGACAAGCAGGAGGCCGAAAAGCTGCACTGGCTCCAGAAGGCCTGGCAGGACGGCGTCGCCAGTGGCGATGGCGGCGAGGTCGATCTGGCCGCCGTCAAGACCGAAGGTCGCCGGCGCCTTGCTGGGAAAGCCTGAAGCGGCATGGGCTTCGTCCACTACACCAATCAGGCGAAGCAAGACCTCCTCGACATCTGGCTTTGGATCGCGCGGGACAATGCGGCGCTGGCCGATGCGGTTCTTGATGGTATCGAGCGTCGCGCAGCCAAATTGTCGCAGCATCGCGAGATCGGAATGGCCCGCCCCGAGATCGGCGAGGGCGCACGTGGCCTTGTCATCGAACGTTGGCTCGCGCTCTACCGTCTCGTCGGGGGCGGCGTTCAAATTGTCCGTATCGTCGACGGCGCACGCGATCTCGGGCGCCTTGGCTGGCCGGCCGACTAAATCAGCGGATCAACCCCCCGGTTCCGCAAGACCGCGCGGGTAGATTCGGCGCGGCGTGAGGCCTTCCTGGCGCAGCGCCTCCTCGATCGCGGCGGTGTGCGCCTCGTCGCGGGTCTCGACGGTGACGTCGAGCGTCACACCCTTGGCCGGCACATCGAGGAAGAGCCGGCCATGGCTGACCTCGAGGATGTTGGCGCCAAGCGTGCCGAACAGGCTGGCGACCTTGCCGAGCAGCCCTGGCCGGTCGCTGGCGGTCAGACGGAAGGCGGCGATGCGCTGCTCGCGCTCAAGCTCGCGCACCATGATCGCGGCGAGCAGGCGCGCATCGATATTGCCGCCGCAGAGCACGAGCCCGACCTTGCGACCGCGATAGCGCTCCGGTTCCTTCAGCATTGCCGCAAGCCCGGCGGCGCCGGCGCCTTCCGCCAGCGTGTGCTGCAAGGTCGCGTAGGCGTTGACGGCGCGCTCGATCAGGTCCTCGCCGACCAAGACGATGTCGGAGACCAGCTCCTTGATCACCGGCAGGGTCTGCGTGCCGACGGTCTTGACCGCAATGCCCTCGGCCAGCGTCGCGCCGCCGATCGGCATCGCCGTGCCGTGTACGGCATTGTGGAAAGATGGGTAGAGGGCCGCTTCGATGCCGATCATCTCAATCGACGGCTTCAGCGCCTTGGCGGCGATGGCATTGCCGGCCATCAGCCCGCCGCCGCCGAGCGGGATCAGCAGCATGTCGAGATTAGGCGCCTCGCGCAGCATCTCCAGCGCGACCGTGCCCTGGCCGGCCATCACCGCCGCATCGTCGTAAGGGTGGACGAAGACCAGGCTCTTTTCGGCCGCGATCTCCCGCGCCTTCTGCGCCGATTCGTAGAGGGTCTCGCCGAACAGCACGATCTCGGCACCATAGGCGCGGGTGTTCTCGATCTTCACCAGCGGCGTCGTGTCCGGCATCACGATCGTCGCGGGGATGCCGAAGCGCCTGGCGTGGTAGGCGACCGCCTGGGCATGGTTTCCCGCCGACATGGCGATGACGCCGCGGCGCTTCTCGTCGTCGTTCAGGCTGCGCAGCTTGTTGACCGCGCCGCGCTCCTTGAAGGAGGCCGTCGCCTGCATGTTCTCGTGCTTGACGAAGATCTCGGCGCCGATGAGGGCCGACAGCCTCGGCGACGCCATCAGCGGCGTCTTCAGCACATGGCCTTCGATGGTCTGCGCAGCCGCCTCGATATCGGCGAAGCTGATCGCGAAGCCGCTGCCCATCCATTCCCCCATCGCGCCGTTCTCAGACCTGGCGCGGCGTCAGCGCGCCGTCACCGAAGAAGCCGCCGGGGCGCAGGATCAGCGTCACGGCGAGCAAGCTATAGACTGCGATGTCGCGCTGTTCGAGCGGCATCGTCGCCGACCACAGTACTTCGAAGGCGGCGATGACGAGGCCGCCGAGGCAGGCGCCGGGCACCGAGCCGATGCCGCCGAGCACGGCCGCGACCAGCGCCTTGAGGCCGAGCGTGAAGCCGCCGGAAAAGCCCATGCCGCCATAGATCACCGTGACGATGACCCCGGCCGCGCCGCAGATCGCGCAGGCGATGATCAGCGCCCTGTCGTGCACGGCCCGAGGGTCGATGCCGAACAGGGAAGCCGTGCGGGCGTCGTCTGAGACCGCGCGCCAAGCTCGGCCATAGGCCGAGCGGGCAAGATAAAGGATGAGGCAGGTCGCAGCCGAGAAGCCCAACCCCGCCATGGCGAGCGAGACCGGCGTCGCGGTGACGATGAACTGCTCGGCGCGCGCCAGCGGCACTGGCTCGTTGAACACCGGCGGCAGCCAACGCAGTTCGGGACCTTGTGCGAGGCGCAAATATTCCGAGAGTGCGATGGCGAGCCCGATCGTCGCGATCAGCACCTGCTGGCCATTGCTCTTGTCGAGATGGCGCAGCACGAAGCGGCCCATGGCGAAGCCGTGCAATGCACTGACCGCGATCGCGACGGCGAAGGCGATGAACAGGCCCGAGACCGGCGTCGAGACGGCGAGCGACAAGGTCAACGCCACACCGACGACCGCCGCAAGCGCCCCCAGCGCCGAGAACTCGCCGAAGGTCAGCAGGATGCGGCCGTTGAGCCCGTAGATCAGTGCATAGGCGCTGGCGAGCAGCGCGTAGATCGCAGCCGAGGGCAGGGCGGCGAGGCCCTGCTGCAGCCCGTAAGCAAGGCCGGGCGACAGAACGACAAGGTCGGCGCCCGGCGAGGCGCCCGGATCGACCGGCGGCTCCGCCTTGTTTTCGAGATAGAAGCGCCGCAGCAGCAGGAAGCTCGCATCGGTCATCGGCACGCCATCGGAAGCCAGGCCCGCCAGCGCGCCGCGCTGCAGCGTAGTGCCTTCGCCGGCGAAGATGCAGTCGATGGTGCGCCGGCGTGGCCGCTCGTCCGGCGCCTGCGCCCGATAGGCGATGCGCAGGATGTCGGCACGCGGGCCGGCGCCGGTGCCTTCGAGGGTGATGATGGCATCTGACGGGTTCAGCGCCGGGATCGCCATCCGGCAGGCGCGGATCTGATCGGTGTCGAAGCGCCCGCAGGCAGCGAGCGCAAGGCAGAGCAGAATCGACGTGAACAGGGCGCGCATCGACGGTGACGCTAGCGCGAGAACCCAGGCGTTGGAACTCGCAGCATTGGCGCTCGTCATATGCTCGTCGCGGCCTTGATAAATCGACAGGGCGGCGCACATCCGGTCCGGGCCTGGGCGGATGCTGACCGGCCCGGTCGCGCAGAGGGGTGTCTGGCATGCAGCAGAATGAGATCTGGGGCAACGAGACAGCCAAATCCTATGACACGCCCGGCACCGGAATGTTCTCGCCCGACGTGCTGGAGCCGGCGGTCGAGCGGCTGGCGCAACTCGCAGACGGCGGCAGGGCGCTCGAATTCGCGATCGGGACCGGCCGCGTCGCCGTGCCGCTCAGCGAGCGGAAGGTTCACGTGGCGGGTATCGAGTTCTCACCCGCGATGGTCGCCGAACTGCGGACCAAGGTGGATGAAGCGACGATTCCCGTCGTGATCGGCGATATGGCGACCGCCACCGTTCCTGGCAGCTATTCGCTCGTCTACCTCGTCTACAATACGATCTCGAACCTGCTCACGCAGGAAGAGCAGGTGGCGTGCTTCCGCAATGCGGCGCGACATCTCTCGCCCGGCGGCCGTTTCGTGGTCGAGCTCGGGGTGCCGGAGCTGCGCAAGCTGCCGCTCGGGCAGCAGGCGGTCGTCTGGCAGACAGAGGCGGGCTATATCGGCCTCGACACCTACGACACGCTGCGCCAGCAACTGGTCTCCCACCATGTCAGGTTCGGCGAGGGCGGGCAGGCCCGAGTCTTCCGCTCACCGCATCGCTACATCTGGCCGGCGGAGCTTGACCTGATGGCCCAGTTGGCCGGCTTCGCGCTCGAGAGCCGGCATGCCGATTGGGGCGGTGCACCGTTCACGGCGGAGTCGGGCTCGCACGTCTCCGTCTATCGCCTGGCTGGCTAGGTCAGGCGGTGGCCTTCAGCATCGTCGCCACCCGCGGCGCGAAATAGGTCAGCACGCCGTCGGCGCCGGCGCGCTTGAAGGCGAGCAGGCTCTCCAGCATCGCCTTGTCGCCGTCGAGCCAACCATTATTGGCCGCCGCCATGATCATCGCGTACTCGCCGGAGACCTGATAGGCGAAGGTCGGCACGCGGAAGGTGTCCTTCACCCGTGCGATCACGTCGAGATAGGGCAGGCCGGGCTTGATCATCACCATGTCGGCGCCTTCCTCGAGGTCGAGCGCGACCTCGGCGATCGCCTCGTCGCTGTTGGCCGGGTCCATCTGGTAGGTGCGCTTGTCGCCGACGAGCGTGGCGTTGGTGCCGATCGCGTCGCGGAACGGGCCGTAATAGGCCGAGGCGTACTTGGCCGAATAGGCCATGATCTGCACGTCCTCGTGGCCGCCGGCATCGAGTGCGGCGCGGATGGCGCCGACGCGTCCGTCCATCATGTCGGAGGGCGCGATCACATCGGCTCCGGCGTCCGCCAGCGCCAGCGCCTGCCGCACCAGGATGCCGACGCTGGCGTCGTTCAGGATCCTCTCGCCATCCATCACGCCGTCATGGCCGTGCGAGGTATAGGGGTCGAGCGCCGCGTCGCAGATGATGCCGATCTCCGGCACCGCCGCCTTGATCGCCCTGACCGCGCGGCACATCAGGTTGCGGCCGTTGAGCGCCTCGGAGCCGGTCTCGTCGCGCAACGCCCGGTCGACATAAGGGAAGGGCGCGATCGCCGGGATGCCGAGCCTGGCCGCGGCCTCGGCTTGGCGGACGGCCTCGTCGATGTTGAGCCGGTCGACGCCAGGCATCCAGGCAACCGGCGAGACGGCTTCAGCCGAATCGATCAGGAAGATCGGCCAGATCAGGTCGTCGGTGGTGAGGCGGTTCTCGCGCACCAGCCGGCGCGACCAGTCCGCCTTGCGGTTGCGGCGCATGCGGCGGGTGAGCCCGAGCGCGTCCGTCATGGCGGCCGCAGCCTCGGCCTGCCGCGCCTGCGGCGCGGGGAAGGGCCGCACAACCCGAGATGCCATCAACGCCTCCGCTTCGAACGCGATACTTGCTTGCTGGCGATGCTTTAGCACATCGGAACCATTCCAAAACAGTCGCGATGGTCGCATGCAGCCACGCGCATCGCGCGGGCACTTCGCCAAAGCGCGCCGTGCGGCTGCGCGCCGGCCGGCGCGTTGACAGGCCTCCGGCCAACGCCCAAACACGGGGTCGGACCAGACGAAAGAGCACCATGTCGGACGAGCCGGACATCATCTGCGAAACCCGCGGCAGCGCCGGCTTTGTCGTGCTCAACCGGCCGAAGGCGCTGAACGCGCTCAATCTCGGCATGGTGCGCGAACTGGCCAAGGCGCTCGACGCCTGGGAACACGATCCCACCGTCACGCGCATCGTCGTGACCGGCGCCGGCGAGAAGGCCTTCTGCGCCGGCGGCGACATCCGCAGCCTGCACGATCTCGGCAAAGCCGGCGAATATGACGAGATGCTCGCCTTCTGGCGTGAGGAGTACATCCTCAACGCCCGTATCCAGAGCTATCCCAAGCCCTATGTCGCGCTGGTCGACGGCATCGTCATGGGCGGCGGGGTCGGCCTCTCCCTGCACGGCAATTACCGCGTTGCCGGCGAGCGCTGGCTCTTCGCGATGCCGGAGGTCGGCATCGGCTTCTTCCCGGATGTCGGCGCAACCTATGCCCTGCCGCGCCTGCCGGATCATAGCGGCACCTACCTCGCACTGACCGGCGATCGTGTCGGCCAGGCCGATGCGCTGGCGCTCGGGCTCGCGACGCACGCGGTGCCCTCCGCGCGCATGGCCGAGCTCGCCGAGGCTCTGACCGGCTCCGAGCCGGTCGATGCTGCAGTCGCCCGCTTCGCCGGGGATCCCGGACCGGGCAAGTTCGCGCCGGAGCGCGCGACGATCGCGCATTGCTTCGGCGCGGCGACGCTGCCTGAGGTTCTCGGCCGGCTTGAGGCCAAGGCCGCCGCCGGTGATGCCTTCGCAGCCAAGGCGCTCGCCACGATCCGGGCGAAGTCGCCGACCAGCATCGCCATCACCTTCGAGCAGATGCGCCGCGGCGCCTCGCTCGGCTTCGCAGAGGCGATGCAGCTCGAATTCCGCATCGTCTCGCGGATTTCCCGCGGCCATGAGTTCTACGAGGGCGTGCGCGCCGTGGTGATCGACAAGGACCAGGCACCCTCCTGGCGGCCGCAGACGCTGGAAGAGCTCGATCCGGCGGCGATCGCGGCCTATTTCGCCCCGCTCGGAGAAACCGAGCTGGTGGTGGGCGGCTGAGATGGCGGTGCTGCGCGATGGCGAGGTTCTGCGCGGCCCGCGCCAGGCGGGCGAGGCCAGGCGCGGCATGCGCTGGCGGTTGCTCCTGGTCTGGCTGCTGCGCCTGCTCTCGGTGGCCTGGATCGGCAAGGGCCTGTACCACTGGGCGATCATTCTTGGCCTCGGGCTGGACACCGGCCCGGCCTTCGAGACGCGCCCGCTGACCTTCCAGGCGATCACCGTCTATTTCGCGGTCTTCGATCTCGTCGCCGGCGTCGGCCTCTGGCTGACCGCGACCTGGGGCGGCGTGCTCTGGCTGCTCGCCGCCGTCAGCCAGCTCCTGCTTGGCTTCTTCTTCCCGCGCTGGCTGACGCTGTCGCCCGCTTTGATCGGCATCTATGTCGGCCTGATGCTGGCCTATTTCCTGGCGACCTGGGCGGCGGAAAACCAGGAATCCTGAACCGGCGAGCCTGTCTCGAATGCGGCAGGCCGCGGTAAGAAACGCTTTAGCTTAAGAGACTTGCGGTTCATTTTGGATTCACCCAAATGGGTAAATCCCTGATTCATCCTGATATTTAAACTCGTTTTCATCCGCTCTGCCTATGGTGTCTCTCAGAAGCGGACCGGGAGACAAATCCTGGCCGACATGCAACAGGCGGGATATACCATGAAGAGCAATGTAAAGACTGTGGAGCCGACCGCGGCTGATGAGGTTCAGCTCAAGGTGAAGCCGCTTTACCTTGAGTCCCTCACCTTGGTCGAGCGGCTGCATCGTCGGCTGCTCGACGTCATCAAGGACGAATTCGAGCGCCGCAACCGCGACGACGTCAACAGCGTGCAGGCGCTGCTCCTCTACAATATCGGCGACGCCGAGCTCTCCGCCAGCGAGCTGCGCACCCGCGGCTACTATCTCGGCTCGAACGTCTCCTACAACGTCAAGAAGCTGGTCGAGCTCGGCTTCCTGCACCATGCCCGCTCGCGGATCGACCGTCGCTCGGTGCGCATCAGCCTGACCGAAAAGGGCGGCGAGGTGCACAACATCGTCAAGGGCGTCTACGACAAGCATGTCCGCACGGTCGAGCAGATCGGCGGCATCGCGGCCGACGATTTCGAGCGCATGAACAACGCCCTGCTGCGCCTCGAGCGCTTCTGGACCGACCAGATCCGCTACAAGCTCTGAGAGGCGGGGCGCTCGGCCCCGTTTCAATGGATATCCCGCAGCGCGCTTCGGCCACCCCGGCCGGAGCGCGTGCGACTGTTTCTTTTCGGCCACATGATCAAACCCGCGTGAGCGCGACGGATCGCCGCCCTAAAAATGCCGCGCTCATCATAGGGTGTTAACTGTGGTAAGGGATCGTCCCCAGCGACCGGCGTGGCAGATGCCAGGCCGAAGGGGCGGGTCGCGTCCCGCTCCGATGATACGCGAAGTCCAAGGGGTACGATCGATGCCGAAACTCAGCCTGACACGTCGTGAGACGGTCCTGGCCCTGTTGTCGAGCGCAGCCGCCGGCGTGAGCCTGCCGGCTTTCGCCCAGCAGGCCGAATGGCGCCAGAGCTATGATGCCGGCGCGCGCAATTCGGTCCAGCGCTCCTCGACGCCGATGCTGTCACCCGCCGCGCTGGCTGCGACCGAGCAGGCTGTCGAAGCCTATCGGGCGCTCGCCGCGCGCGGTGGCTGGCAGCCCCTGCAGGTCAGTGACAAGCTCGCCGTCGGCTCCCGCGGGGCGAGTGTCGTCGCGTTGCGGCAGCGGCTGATCATCACAGGCGATCTCGATGCCTCCGCCGGCGACAGCAATGTCTACGATTCCTATGTCGAGGGTGGCGTGCGCCGCTTCCAGTCGCGCATGGGCCTGTCGACCACCGGCAGCATCAACCGCGCGACGCTGGCGGCGCTCAATGTGCCGATCGACCGGCGCATCCGCCAGCTCGAGACCAATATCGTGCGCCTGCGCACCTGGTCGGGCAATCTCGGCAACCGCTACGTCGTCGCCAATATCCCGGCGGCTGCGATCGAGACGGTCGAGAACGGCCATGTCGCGACCCGCCACGCTGCTGGCGTCGGCAAGATCGATCGCCAGTCGCCGCTGCTGCAGACCAAGATCCCCGAGGTCAATTTCAATCCGACCTGGACGGTTCCCGCTTCGATCATCCGCAAGGATCTGATTCCGAAGATGCAGAAGGAACCGAGCTACCTGACCGAGAACAAGATCCGCATCATCGGGCCGAGCGGCGAGATTCCGCCCGAACGGGTCAACTGGCGCTCGGATGAAGCGACGCGCTACACCTTCCGCCAGGACCCGGGCGGCGAGTTCAACTCGCTCGGCTTCGTGCGCATCAACATTCCGAGCCCGCACGGCGTCTACATGCACGACACACCGTCGAAGGGCATCTTCGGCGACGATTACCGCTTCGTCTCCTCCGGCTGCATCCGCGTCCAGAACGTGCGCGACTACATCGCCTTCCTGCTCAAGGAGACGCCTGGCTGGGATCGCGCCAAGATCGACGAGACCATCGCCTCGGGCGAGCGCGTCAACGCCCGCATCAGCAATCCGGTGCCGTGTTACTGGATTTACGTCACCGCCTGGGCGACGCCCGATGGCGGCGTGCAGTTCCGCGACGACATCTACAACAAGGACGGCCTCGGCCCGGTGCCGGTTGCCGCTCTGCAGGGCGACCAGGACATCTGAGCGCCACTGTCTGACGACTGATTATGCGACCCGCCGGAGACGGCGGGTCGTTTTCGTTTCGGGGACCGCCTCAGGCCGCCTTCGCTGCCTCGGCCAGGTTGGCTGCGACGCAACTCGCGAAGGCCTTGGTGCCGAGCGTGCCGCCCAGATCGCGTGTGCGCCCCTCCGGCGCCTTGATCGCCAGGTCGATCGCACGCTCGATCGCCTGCCCGGCCTGCCTTAGCGCGGCATAGGCCGGATCGGGCCTGATCCCGGACTTCAGTAGATCGGTCGCGGCGAGACGAATCCGTCTGAAGTGCGGAACGAGCACCGCGGCTGATGTGCTGGCTTGCTTTGCGGCCCGGGCAAGTGCCTTCGCGGTCAGGAAGGGCGGCCATGCAGGCGGGCTGACCCCGCCAGCGACCGCTCGATCAGGCGAGGTTGTCGGCGATCAGGAAGCCGAGCAGCGAGATGCACGCCATCACGATCGAGATTTCCAGAAGACTGAAGCCCATTGCCACCTCCGCCGCTGCGGAGACAACCTCAAAGCGCCGCCTTGGTTCCGCCGCAGCTGCGACGATTTTGTGGTGACGCCTCTCAGTGTTTCCGCTTCCGCGGCACGGCCGCCGGCACGGGCTCATCCTCCTCCGTCGCGAGGTGCTTGCCTGCGATGTGGAGCACGACATAGCCGATCACCGCCGACAGCGCCGATCCGGCGAGCACGCCGATCTTGGTCGCATCGTTGAGCGAGGCATTGCTCGCGAAGGCGAGAGCGCCGATGAATAGGCTCATGGTGAAGCCGATGCCGCAGAGCAGCGAGACGCCATAGACCTGCGCCCAGCTCGCCTTGGCCGGCATGGTGCCGAGGCCCAGCCGGACCGCGAGCCAGGCGAAGCCGAAGACGCCGATCTGCTTGCCGATGAAGAGCCCGAGCACGATGCCGAGCGGCACCGGCGTCAGCAATAGCGAGGGCGACATGCCGGCGATCGAGACGCCGGCATTGGCGAAGCCGAAGATCGGCACGATGAAATAGGACGACCAGGGATGGAGCTTGTGCTCCAGGACGTGCAGCGGTGAATGCTCGGGCTCGTCGCTCTCCGTGCCGCGGCCGCCGAGCGGAATGGTCAGCGCCAGCGCGACGCCGGCGAGCGTGGCGTGGATCCCGGACTTCAGCACGAAGAACCAGAGTACCGCGCCGATGGCGAGATAGAGCGGCAGCAAGCGCACACCGCGCAGATTGAGCGCGATCAGCACGGCAAGACAGGCGGCGGCGCCGGCCAGCATCGGCAGTGAGAGGTTGCCCGAATAGAACAGGGCGATGATCAGGATCGCGCCGAGATCGTCGAGGATGGCGAGCGCGGTCAGGAAGATCTTGAGCGAGACCGGCACGCGCGAGCCGAGGATGGCGAGCACGCCGAGCGCGAAGGCGATGTCGGTGGCGGCGGGAATAGCCCAGCCGCGCAAGGCTTCCGGGTCGCTGCGGGCGAGCGCGATATAGATCAGAGCGGGCGCGATCATCCCGCCGAGTGCGGCCAGTGCCGGCAAAGCGCGGCGGCTCCATGTAGCGAGCTGGCCCTCGATGAACTCGCGCTTGATCTCCAGCCCGACGAGTAGGAAGAACAGCGCCATCAGCGCATCGTTGATCCAGTGCAGAATCGAGAGGCCCGCGACCTTCGCCTCCAGAATCGTGAAATAGACGACGCCCAGCGGCGAGTTCGCGATGATCAGTGCCAGGGCCGCGGAACAGACGAGCAGGACGCCGGCCGCAGCCCCGCTCTCCATGAAGGCGTGCAGGGGCGAGCGGCGCCTGGGCGGCCATTCCGGAGCTTCGGCTTCGATCTGCTGCGCATCCTGGGTCACGCCGGCATCCCCCGTCTTCTTGTAGCCAGGATATCGCAGGCCCGCTGCGACATCCCGATGTCGATTCCATTGCAGCCGACGGTTGTGCCATTGGGCGGCGAGTCGGCTCACTCGACCTGTGAAATAAAGCAGAGCGGACGCGATGCCGCATTCCATATCGCCGCACTATTGCCTGCGCAGCCGGACGGTGCCACCCGCCAGGGCGGCAATGGCCGCCATGGTCGCGAGCAGCGCGGCTGTGCCGCCGAACAGGCTGGCATAGCCGTAACCCGCGATCAAAGGCGTGCTCAGCAGCGGCGAACAGAACTGTCCGATGAAGATCGAGGCGGTCAGGATGCCGCCGGCCAGGCCGCGCTTGCGTGTCGGCGCGAGGTTGAGGGCCAGCGCCACGAAGCTCGGCGAGACCAGCGCATAGCCTGCGCCGATCGCGGCGACGGCGGCGAAGATCGCCGGGATCGCTGAGGCTGTGACGAGCAGCAGGAAACCCAGCGCCATGGCGCCATAGCCCAGCGCGAAGATGCCGGCAAAGCCGACGGCGCGTTGGATGCGCGGATAGAGCAGTGCGAAGCCGCCGCCCGACAGCATCAGCACGCCGAGCGCCGAGCCGGTCATGATGGCGCTGTCGTAGCCTTGCGCGTCCAGGAAGAACGACAGCTGCGTCGGCATGACGAAGAAGATCATGTTGGTGACGCCCTGCAGCAGTACCAGCAGGGTGAAGAGCATCCGCCAGGGCTGGCGATCGTCACTCTCACCTAACGGCGTTGCGCCAGTAGCCGGCGACAGGCGCGGCGGATCGACGATGACCAGCCACATCAGCGGCAGGAAGGCGGCGGCAAGGCCATAGATCGCGAAGGGCAGGCGCGGCGAGATCGTCGCGACCCATCCGGCGGTGAGGATGAAGACGAGGCCGCCGAGATTGCGGGCCGAGATCTGCAGGCCGGTCAGGGCGTTGCGGTCATCGCCGCTGAAATAGTCGCCGATCAGCGCCGTCTGCGCGGTCATGATCAGGGCGACCGCGACGCCGAGCACGAGGCGGCTCGCGAAGATCGTCGGCAGGTCCGGCAGGAGGAGCCCGGCGCAACCCGAGATCACGAACAGGACCACGCCGACGAGCAGCAGCCTGCGCCGCCCGATCCGGTCGGCCGCGAGCCCCGCGAGCGGGGCGCAGATCGCGACGGCGAGTGAGGGCGCCGGCACCAGAAGCCGCGTCAGCAGCGCGGCGTTGGGATCGTCCGCGAACAGGCGCTCGAGCCCGGGCAGCGCCGGGGCGATCGTCGCGTTCGCCATGGTGGTGAGCGACGCGGCCATCAAAAGGGCGATCGCGCGCCGGTCCTGCCAGACCGGAATTTGCCTTGATACGAGAATAGCTTCCATGATGTTCCTCTTGCCGAAACGGTACGTTCGGCGGAAGCGTACAAGTTCAAGTCGACTTGAGGTCAAGCCATGCGTGTTCTCGATATCGGCGAGGTGGCGGAACGCTCGGGCGTCGTGCCATCGACGCTGCGCTACTATGAGGAGATCGGCCTGATCGCCTCGCTCGGGCGGCACGGCCTGCGGCGGCAGTTCGATGGCGACGTGCTGCTGAAGCTGTCGCTGATCGCCATGGGCAAGGCTGCCGGATTCTCACTGGAGGAGATCGCCGGCATGTTCGGGCGGGACGGCCGGCCGGAGATTCCGCGCGACCAATTGCGCGTCAGGGCCGATGAACTGCAACGGCAGATGGTCGAGTTGCGGACGCTGCGGGACGTCCTGCGCCACGTCGCCGACTGTCCGGCCCCGAGCCACCTGGAGTGCCCGACTTTCCGCAAGCTCATGCAGGCGGCATCACGCGAGAGGCTGGTTTATCGCCCATCGAGTGGTCCTCGGTCCGGCCGAAAGGCGGCGTCGAAGCCTTGAACTGCCGCTCCGCGACGGAAGACCTTATGCCGGCTGCGGCCGTGGTGACTCTTCGTCCTCAGCCATGAACTGCAGGATTGCCGCCAGTGTGCCGACGAGGATCAGCGCGATCCAGGCGGTCGCATAGCTGCCGCTCCATTCATAGCTCAGCCCGCCGAGCCAGGCGCCGAGAAAGGCTCCGAGCTGGTGGCTGAGGAACATCACCCCGAACAGCGTCCCGAAATTGGCCGTGCCGAAGCGCCCATTGATCAGGCCGCTGACCGGCGGGACGACACTCAGCCAGAGAAACCCCATGGCGGCGGCGAAGACGAGCGTCGTCTCGACGCTGACGGGCAGGGTAAAGAACACGGCGATCGAGACCGTCCTCAGGAGATAGATCAGCGCCAGCACGGTCTTGTTGCCCCAGCGCTGGCAGAGATAGCCGGCGACCAGGGTGCCGACCGCATTGCAGATGCCGATGAGCGCGATCGCTTCGGCGCTGACGGAGGGCGGCAGGCCGCAGAGGGCGATATATTTCGGCAGATGCGTCGCGATGAAGATCAGCTGGAAGCCGCAGGCGAAGAAGGCGGCGGTCGAGATCACGAAGGAGCGATCGGCCATCGCCTCGGCGATGGCGCGGCGTGCATCGGGCTTCTGCCGTGCCGGTCCCGCCGCGGCGCCGGCGCCGGGGCCGGTGGTCCGGAAGAGGAAGGCGACCGCCGCCATGCCGGCTGCGAGCGCCGCCAACCCACCCAACGCTCCCTGCCATGACCAGCGTTCGATCAGCGCCTGCGCCGTTGGCGCAAGCACGAAGGTGCCGAGCGAGCCGGTTGCGGCGAGGATCGCGACCGCGGTGCCGCGCACGGCCGGCGCGGCGAGGCGCGAGACGATGCCCACCAGCACGCCATGCGAGGTTCCCGCGACGGCAATCCCGATCATCAACCCGCCGCCGAGATGAAGGCCGAGCGGGCTGCCGGTCCCGATCAGATAGAGACCGGCGCAGAACAGCGCCGATGAGGCGATCACGACGAGCCGCCCGCCATAGCGGTCGCAGAGCGCGCCCATGAAGGGCTGCCCGATGCCCCAGGCCAGGTTCTGCAGCGCCATGGCGAAGCCGAAGGTGGCGACGGAGACGCCTGCGCCTTGCACCATCGGTTCCATGAACAGGCCGAGGCTCTGCCGCAAGCCCATCGAGATCGAGAGGATCGTTCCGGCCGCGACGAGCGACAAGATCAGGACTGGCGGCCAGGAACTGGGTGTTGGCGTCGGCACGATCGGTCTCCCCGCAGATGCGAGGGCGAACGATAGGGGCCGGCCGGCCGGATGACATTCACTAGTCGGTATACATGGTGGCCTGCGCCGAGGAGGCGGTTGCACGCTGCTGCCGGTGCGCCGCCGCATCGAGATGGCTCGTGACGATGAGCACCGCCGCTTCGCCCGCGGACAGCGCATAGCTGATGTCGCGATGGATCAGCATCTGCGCGATCGCACCCTCGACGAGGATCGCGAGTTGCCGGGCGATCGGCTCAGGGTCGGCAAGGCCGCCCTCACGCAGCTCCCCTGCGAGCCAGGCTTCGAAGCGGCGCTTGTGATTGGCCGCCATTGCCACCGCGGGATGGCCAGGCTGGCCGGCGAGTTCCACCGCGGCGCGGGTAAAGCCGCAGCCGCGCCATTTCGGGCGCTTGGCGTGCTCCGCCAGTTCGCCGAACAGGCTCGCGATTCGCTCCGGCAGCGGACGGCCG
Source organism: Alloboseaceae bacterium BT-24-1 (assembly GCA_025846845.1). Taxonomy (GTDB): domain Bacteria; phylum Pseudomonadota; class Alphaproteobacteria; order Rhizobiales; family Beijerinckiaceae; genus Allobosea. The sequence continues at coordinate 85,104 of JAOYTL010000012.1, read as the reverse complement.
GGGTCGCCGAGCCATTGCCGGTAGCGCTCGATTGCCGGGGTATCGCGCGCCGCGAGATAAGCCGCGATCAGCTCGTCCTTGCTCTGGAAATGGTTGTAGAGCGTACGCTTGGTGACGCCGGCCGCCTCGGCGATGGCATCGACGCCGACGCTGTGCAGGCCATGCCCATAGAACAGCACCTCGGCTGCCGCGATGATCCGGGAGCGCGTGTTCGACTCAGCCATCTGCCTTGCCCTCGGCTGCCGATATGGCGACGGCGGATGCCTCGCCTCGGTCCGAGATTACACGGCTTTCATTCCGGCGCGCCGCTCCGTTCACCCAAGGCATACGCCGCGGCCATCTATCACTTGGACAGCCTCACATCGCGTGATAGGGACCGCGAACGGGGCCGGGCCGCGATCGGCCGCCGCATTCTTCAGGAGTCGGACATGACCGAAGCCGCGCTGGACAAGCACCTCTCCAACTCCTTTTTCGGCGCCTCGCTCGCTGACGTCGATCCGGAGATCGCCCGCGCCATCGAGCTCGAGCTCGGTCGCCAGCGCGACGAGATCGAGCTGATCGCCTCGGAGAACATCGTCTCGCGCGCCGTGCTCGAGGCGCAGGGCTCGGTGATGACCAACAAATACGCCGAGGGCTATCCGGGCCGGCGCTATTACGGCGGTTGCCAGTTCGTCGACATCGCCGAGAAGCTCGCGATCGAGCGCGCCTGCCGGCTGTTCGACTGCCAGTTCGCCAATGTCCAGCCGAACTCCGGCAGCCAGGCCAACCAGGCCGTATTCATGGCGCTGATGCAGCCCGGCGATACCTTCATGGGCCTCGACCTCGCCGCCGGCGGCCACCTCACCCATGGCGCCCCGGTCAACCAGTCGGGCAAGTGGTTCAAGGTCGTGCCCTATGGCGTCTGCGTCGTCGACCAGGTCATCGACTATGACGCGATGGAGCGCCTCGCGGTCGAGAACAAGCCGAAGATCATCGTCGCCGGCGGCTCCGCCTATGCCCGCCATTGGGATTTCGCCCGCTTCCGCGAGATCGCCGACAAGGTCGGCGCCTATTTCATGGTCGACATCGCCCATTTCGCCGGGCTGGTCGCCGGCGGCGCGCATCCCTCGCCGTTCCCGCACGCCCATGTCGTCACCACGACCACGCACAAGACCCTGCGTGGCCCGCGCGGCGGCATGGTGCTGACCAATGACGAAGCGATCGCCAAGAAGATCAACTCGGCCGTGTTCCCGGGCCTGCAGGGCGGCCCGCTGATGCACGTCATCGCCGCCAAGGCCGTCTCCTTCGAGGAGGCGCTGCGGCCTGAGTTCAAGACCTATGCCCACGCCGTCGTCGCCAACGCCAAGGCGCTGGCCGAGACGCTGAAGTCGAAGGGCTTCGATCTCGTCACCGGCGGCACCGACAACCACCTGATGCTGGTCGACCTGCGCTCGAAGAAGGTCACCGGCAAGGCGGCCGAAGCCGCGCTCGGGCGCGCCCACATCACCTGCAACAAGAACGGCATCCCCTTCGATCCGGAGAAGCCGATGGTGACCTCGGGCATCCGTCTGGGCACCCCGGCTGCGACCTCGCGCGGCTTCGGCGTTGCCGAGTTCAAGAAGGTCGGCGAATTGATCGCCGAGGTGCTCGACGGCCTCGCCGCCAATGGCGAGGAGGGCAATACGAGCGTCGAGCAGGCGGTCAAGGCCAAGGCTCACGAGCTGACCGCGCGCTTCCCGATCTACTGAGCGGGAAACGGCACCGGGGGCGGTCGCTTGAAGAGACTGCACTACGGGGTTACATACATGTCGGCGATGGAGGGCCGACATGGGTAAGAACGCCGTCACGATGCGCGAGCTGCAGAAAATGTCGGCGGCGACGATTCGGGCGCTGCCTCATGCCGTGCCGATCAAAAGCGACGGCGAGACCGTCGGTATGCTGATGCCATTCAAGAAGCCGAATCCCGAACGCATGAAGGAAGTGCTCGATCGGATCGAACAGCACTACGCTGCGCTGCCCGAAGAGACCAAGGAATGGCTGGAGCGGTTTCTGGAAGAGCGTGAGCATTGACGCGAGGCCGAAATCCTTCGGCAGCGCTTGTCGTCGATACGAACATTATCGTTGGCACGATCCTGAGCGCACGCAGGCGACCGATTTGGGCGCTTGCCAATGCGCGTCGCCGTCTCCTGATATCGATCGAAGGGGTAGCTGAGGTCATGTCTGTGATTTCGCATGCCCGGGACCGGCTTCCCTACGCGATAGAAGACGCTGCGGCCTTGCTCGAACTTCTCGATGCTCCATCAGCTGATCGTTACAATTATCTGCTCGCGGAAGCGACGGATGTGCTCCGCAACGCCGTCGCATCCCGCAATGGCAGCGTCAACGATGCCCATATCCTTGCGCTCGCCTGGACCTATGATGCCGACATCTGGTCGCATGACCGCGATTTCGCCGGCGCCGGCTGGCCGTCCTGGTCGAGCGCCAATCTCGCCGCTGCCCTGGCCGATGAGGCCGGAGGCGAGGCTCAACCCGTCTGAAAGCCCGCCATGCGTTGTCCCTATTGCGGCTCCCTCGACACGCAGGTGAAGGATTCGCGGCCGACCGACGATCACGCCTCGATCCGGCGCCGGCGCGTCTGCCCCGATTGCGGCGGCCGCTTCACCACCTTCGAACGCGTGCAGCTGCGCGAGCTCACCGTGGTCAAGCGCTCTGGCCGGCGCACCGTCTTTGATCGTGACAAGCTGCAGACCTCGATCGAGGTGGCGCTGCGCAAGCGTTCCGTCGCGCCCGAGCGGATCGAGCGCATGGTCAACGGCATCGTCCGCCAGCTCGAAAGTTCGGGCGAGGGCGAGATCCAGAGCTCGGCCATCGGTGAGCTGGTCATGGAGGGGCTAAAGGCGCTGGACGACGTTGCCTATGTCCGCTTCGCCTCGGTCTACAAGAACTTCCGCGAGGCCCGCGATTTCGAGGAGCTCCTCGGCCAGCTCGGCGGTGATGAGATCGACACCGACACCAAGCCGGCGCCTGCCCGCGACGATGCCTGACCAGGACGAGATCGATCGCGCCTTCATGGCGCGGGCGCTGGAGCTCGGCGCGCGCGGGCTCGGCCAGACCTGGCCGAATCCGAGCGTCGGCGCCGTGGTGGTGCGCGATGGTCCGGATGGGCTCGTGGTGGTCGGCGAGGGCCGCACGCAGCCCGGTGGCCGGCCGCATGGCGAGGCGATGGCCTTCGAGCAGGCCGGAGCGGCCGCAAGCGGCGGCACGCTCTATGTCACGCTGGAGCCCTGCTCGCACCGCACCGTCCGTGGCGGCACCCCTTGCATCGAGCGCACCTTGCTTGCCGGCGTCAGGCGGGTCGTCTCCGCCATGGCCGATCCCAATCCGCAGATCGCCGGTCTCAGCCATGCCCTGCTGCGCATGGCGGGTGTGGAGGTCAAGGTCGGCGTGCTCGAAGACCAGGCGCAGCGCAGCCATCGCGGCCATGTGCTGCGGGTGACCGAAGGGCGGCCGATGGTGACCTTCAAGGTCGCGCGCACGGCCGATGGCTTTGCTGGTGGGGCAGGGGGCGCAAGGCTCGCAATCTCCTGCCCGGAATCGGGCGAGTGGGTGCATCGCCTGCGTGTCAGCCATGACGCGATCATGCTCGGCATCGGCAGCGTCCTCGCCGACGATCCGCTGCTGACCGTGCGCCTGCCCGGCTTGGAAATCCGCTCGCCGATCCGCGTCGTGCTCGATTCGGCGCTCCGTCTGCCGCTGACCGCCAAGCTGGTGCAGGGGGCTGCGACCGTGCCGCTCTGGGTGATCGCGGCCGAGGATGCGCCGGTCGCGGCGGAGGAGAAGCTCGTCGCCGCCGGCGTCGAGGTCATGCGTGTCTCCCGCGCAGCCGACGGCCATCTCGACCTCGGCGAGGCGCTGCGCCTCCTGGCGACGCGCGGCATCACCCGCGTTTTCTCGGAAGGCGGACCGACGGTTGGCGAACAGCTGGCGCTGCGGGGCTTCGCCGACGAGGTCATCGTCTCGACTTCGCCGACGCCGCTCGGCGGCGATGGCATCGTCGCCGTCAGGCCGGGGCTTGCAGCGCTGCTCGCCGATCCCGAGATTTACGCCGTCACCGAAGCCGGGCAGATCGGCTGCGACCGCTTCGAACGTTTCACGAGGATCGCCTGATGTTCACCGGCATCGTCACCGCCATCGGAACCGTCACCCGCGCCGAGACCAAGGGCCCGAGCCTCAAGCAGTTCGACATTTCCTGCCCCTGGGAAGCATCCGGCATCGAGATCGGTGCTTCGATCTGCTGTGCCGGCGTCTGCCTGACCGTGACGGCGCTGAACCCGCGCCAGGATGGCGAGCCGGGCAGCGCCTTCCAGATCGAGGCCGCGGCCGAGACCCTGGCGAAGACGTCGGTTGGCGAGTGGGCGCCCGGTACCAAGGTCAATCTCGAACGCTCGCTCAAGATGGGCGACGAGCTCGGCGGTCATCTCGTCACCGGCCATGTCGACGGCGTCGGCAGGATCCTGAAGATCGACGAGATCGCCGCCGACCCCAGCGAGCCCTGGGGGGCAACGGCGCGTTTCCACATCCGCGCCCCGCAAGGGCTTGCCCGCTTCATCGCCGCCAAGGGCTCGATCTGCCTCGACGGGACATCGCTGACCGTCAACACGGTCGAGGATGACGTCTTCACTGTGCTGCTCATCCCGCACTCCTTCAGCGTCACCACCTGGGGCGAGCGCAGCAAGGGAGACGGCGTCCATGTCGAGGTCGATCTGATGGCGCGGTATGCCGCGCGGCTTGCGGAGGCGCGCCCGGGCGGCTAACCAGCGTCCTCAATCCCAGACGAGGACTTCATCATGGCCGGACCCCGGCAATCATCGGCTGTTTCGGTCGCTTCGCTCGAAGGCGCGCGCGTGCTCGTCGTCGAGGCGCGCTTCTATGACGGCCTCGCCGACGAACTCCTGGCCGGGGCGCTCGCCGTGCTGGAGAAGGCAGGCTGTCGTGTCGACCGCGTCACCGTTCCCGGCGCGCTCGAAATCCCCTCGGCCATCGTCATCGGCCTGCGCGCCGCTGACGAATCTGTCGATCCCTATGAGGCGGTCGTCGCGCTCGGCACTGTCATCCGCGGCGAGACCGGCCATTACGACATCGTCGCCGGCGAAAGCTCGCGTGCGCTGATGGATCTTTCGGTCGCCTTTGCCTTGCCGCTCGGCAACGGCATCCTCACCGTCGAGAACGATGCCCAGGCCTGGGCCCGCGCCAACCGCAGCGAGATGGACAAGGGCGGCGGCGCGGCGGAAGCTGCGCTCGCGGTGCTGCGTTACAAGCGCTCGCTGGCGGAGGAATCGAAATGAGCCGATCCGAGATGCGCCGTGGCGCCCGGCTCTCGGCCGTGCAGGCACTCTATGAGATGGAGATCGGCGGACGTGGCGTGGTCGAGGCCATGGCCGAGTTCGAGGCCTTCTGGATCGGCAAGGAGGTCGAAGACATCGAGCTCCCGAAGGCCGAGATCGCCTTCTTTCGCGACCTGCTTGGCGGCGTCGTCCGCGAGCAGCGCCTGGTCGACCGCTCGGTCGACGAGACGCTGGCCACCGGCTGGCCGCTGAAGCGCGTCGAGGCGGTGGTCCGCGCCATCCTGCGCGCCGGCGCCTATGAGCTCGCCTTCCGCAAGGATGTGCCGGCCCGTGCCGTGATCTCGGAATATGTCGCGGTCGCCCGCTCTTTCTACGAGGGCGACGAGGTCGGCATGGTCAATGCGGTGCTCGACAAGATGGCCCGCGATGTCCGCGCCGAGGAATTCGACGCGCCGGCGGCTTGAGCGGCGCCATGGCCGGACCCCAGACGCCCGGCGAGTTCGAGCTGATCGCCCGCTATTTCGCGCCGATCGCCGGCCGTGACGGGCTTGGTCTCATCGACGATGCCGCCCTGCTGCGCCCGGCCCGCGGCTATGAGCTCGTTGTCACGGCGGATGCGCTGGTCGCGGGGGTGCATTTCTTCCCCGACGATCCGCCCGCCTCGATCGGTCGCAAGGCGCTTGGCGTCAATCTCTCCGATCTCGCGGCCAAGGGCGCGAAACCCGATGGCTTCGTGCTGACGCTCGCTTTGCCGAAGGGCTGGACGGAGGACTGGCTCGCCGGCTTTGCCGAAGGGCTCGGCGCGATGGCAGGCGAGGGCGCCTGCCCGCTGATCGGCGGCGACACGGTCTCGACGCCCGGCCCGCTGATGCTCTCGATCACCGCCTTCGGCAGCGTCCCGGCTGGCCGCATGCTGCTGCGCTCCGGCGCGAAGCCCGGCGACATCATCGCGGTCACCGGCACGATCGGCGATGGCGCGCTCGGGCTGAAGGCGCATGGGCCGGATCGCCCGGCATGGGTCGGCAAGCTCGCTGAAGCCGACCGCGCCTTCCTCGCCGACCGCTATCTGCACCCGCAGCCGCGGATTGCACTCGCTACTGCCCTGCAGACCCATGCTTCGGCTGCGATGGATATCTCCGACGGACTGGTCGGCGATCTCGCCAAGCTGCTGGCAGCCTCGAAAGCCGGCGCCGAGATCGACCTCGATGCCGTGCCGTTCTCGCCTGCGGCCCGCAATGCCGTCATGGCCGATCCCGCATTGGCGGAACTGGCCTGGACGGGCGGAGACGACTACGAAATTCTCTGTACGGTTCCAGAAGGAGAATATCCTTCTCTGGCTGCTGCCACCGAAGCGGTGGGGCTCGGCTTTGCACGCATCGGGCGTGTGACCGCCGAGGCGGGAAGCGTGCACTATACCGAAGCGGGCCGGTCGCGAACCTTCGCACGCGGCTCCTTCGCTCACTTCTGAAAGCGGCCGCGCGGCCGCGAAGGGCGGCGGCTGCGATGAACCAGCATGTTCCGGTGATGGACGGCGACACGCTCGCCAAGCGCAACGCGCTGGTGCTCGCCGGCGCGCAGGCGCTCGGCGGCGCGAGCCCGGCGATCGTGATCTCGCTCGGCGGCATCGTCGGCTCGCAGCTGGTCTCGAACCAGGCCTTCGCCACCGTCCCCGTCAGCCTGATGCAGCTTGGCCTCGCCGCCGGCGTCATCCCGGCGGCGTTCATGATGCGCCGCCTCGGACGCCGTAGCGGCTATGTCATCGGCGCGCTGCTCGGCGCGGTCGGCGCCGCCGTTGCGGCGGCTGGCGTGGCCGAGCGCCTGTTCTGGCTATTCTGCTTCGGCACCTTCCTCTGTGGGCTCTACGGCTCCTACGTCCAGAGCTACCGCTTCGCTGCCGCCGACACGGCGAGCGACAGCTTCAAGCCACGCGCCATTTCCTGGGTGATGATCGGGGGGCTGGCGGCGGCGGTGATCGGCCCGCAATCGGTCTACTGGACGCGTGACCTGACGCCGGCTGCGCCCTTCGCCGCGAGCTTTTTGGCGCAGGGCGCGCTCGCCTTGCTTGCGATCGGCGTCGTGCTGGCGCTGCGCGCGCCACCTGTGACGCAGGCGAAGTCGAGTGGCGGCCGGCCGCTTTCCGAGATCATGCGCCAGCCGAAGTTCATCGCCTCGGTGATCGCAGCCCTCGTCACCTACGGGCTGATGAGCTTCGTCATGACCGCGGCGCCGCTCGCCATGGTCGGCTGCGGCCATAGCGTCGGCGACGCGGCGCTCGGCATCCAGTGGCATGTGCTCGCCATGTTTGCGCCGAGCTTCTTCACCGGCCGCCTGATCGCCCGTTTCGGCAAGGAGAAGCTTACGGCTGCTGGCCTTGTCCTCACTGCGCTCGCGGCCGTGGTCGGCCTCAACGGGCTCAGCGTCGCGCATTTCTGGATCGCGCTCGTGTTGCTCGGGGTCGGCTGGAATTTCGGCTTCATCGGTGCGACTGCGCTGGTGACCGACTGCTATCGGCCGGAAGAGCGGGTCAAGGTCCAGGCCGCCAACGACTTCCTCGTCTTCGGCTCGGTCGCGATCGCGTCCTTCTCCTCCGGTGGCCTGCTCAGCGCCGGCGGCTGGGACAGCGTCAACTGGCTGGTCTTCCCGCCGGTCGCGATCGCGCTGGCGCTGGTCGCCTGGCAAGGCCTGCAAACGCAGGCGCGGCCCGCTTGAGGCAGCTTTCCTAGCCTGGGTAGAGCCGGCAAGATCACCGCGATTCATCGGCTCTCGACGAAAGGCTTTTTCCATGCGTCCGCACCAGCTTCCCGCGACTCCCGGACGGCCTGCTCCGGGAGCGATCGGCCATAATCGCGGCGTGGTGCGGCCAAACTACGCCTTCATGCCGCCAGAGGGCGTACTGGTCAGTCGCCTGCCGCATTTCGACGACACGGTCGTGCGCATCCTCGCCGCGCCGGTGCTCGGTGCGCGTTTCGCGCAGTATCTGCTGGAGATCGAGCCGAACGGTGGCACGCCGGAGCCGTTCGGCGAGGACGGCATCCAGCACTTCTATTACGTCCTGTCGGGCACCGGCCGCTTCGCCATCGGTGAGGTGGCGGCTGTGGAATTGCGGCCGGGCAGCTTCGCTTATGTTCCGCCAGGTGCCGCCTTCTCGCTTCGCAATACCGGCTCGGAGCAATTGCGCGTGCTCGGCCTGCGCAAGCGCTACGAGGCGATCGGCCTGCCGCAGCCGGACCCGATCCTGTCCCATCGCGACGAGGTTCCGGTCACCAACCATACCGGCATGGACGGACGCGGCTTCCAGTTCCTGCTGCCGCGCGGCGATATGCGCTTCGATTTCGAAATGAACCTGATGTGGTTCAAGCCGGGCGCCTATTTCCCGGATGTCGAGACCCATGTGATGGAGCACGGACTCTACATGCTGGAAGGGCAGGGCCTCTATTTCCTCGGCACCGAATGGCACGAGATCTGGGCCGGGGACTTCATCTGGATGGGTGGATTCTGCCCGCAGCAATATTACCCGACCGGCTTCGATGACGCGGCCTATCTGCTTTACAAGAACGTCAATCGGGACGTGGCACTGTAGAGCCGTTCTCAACAGGCTGCAGCCGATCGGCAGATCGGTGTGCTCTGGCCTGACATCTTCCCAAAATTGTCAGCCGACCCGTTTGCGATTCTGGCGGAAACTGGGCAACAATCCCGCCGACACTGGTGATCGGCGCTGTAGGCCTGATTCTTCGTGAGGCCGACAGCGCCGTTCCTTGTGTTCGAAGAACCGGAAAACCGGCTCCGTCGGGGCGTCCTGCCCCGTATGACGAATTCTCAGGGATAGGAAATTCGATGTCGGCCTTGCTCATCATCATACTCTTGAGTGCGTTATCGATCGTCTACGGCCTATGGGCCTATGGCGACGTGATGAAACGCGATGCCGGCAACCAGCGCATGCAGGAGATTTCCGGCGCAGTTGCGGAAGGCGCGCAGGCCTATCTCAAGCGCCAATACGTCACCATCGCCATGGTCGGCGCCGTTCTTTTCGTCGGTCTGACCTATCTGCTCGGTGCCTATGTCGGCATCGGCTTCCTGATCGGCGCCGTGCTCTCGGGCGTCGCCGGCTTCATCGGCATGAACGTCTCGGTCCGCGCCAACGTTCGTACCGCGCAAGCGGCGATGCAGTCGCTCGGCGATGGCCTCGACGTCGCCTTCAAGGCGGGTGCGGTCACCGGCATGCTGGTCGCTGGCCTCGCTCTGCTCGGTGTCGCCTGCTATTACGGCTTCCTCACCGGCATGAAGGGCTTCGCCCCCTCGGACCGCGTCGTCATCGATTCGCTCGTCGCCCTCGGCTTTGGCGCCTCGCTCATCTCGATCTTCGCCCGTCTCGGCGGTGGCATCTTCACCAAGGGCGCCGATGTCGGCGCCGACCTCGTCGGCAAGGTCGAGGCTGGCATTCCCGAGGACGACCCGCGCAACCCGGCGACGATCGCCGACAATGTCGGCGACAATGTCGGCGACTGCGCCGGCATGGCGGCCGACCTGTTCGAGACCTATGCGGTGACGCTGGTCGCGACCATGGTGCTCTCCGCGATCTTCTTCGCCGGCCAGCCCGTGCTCGGCTCGATGATGCTCTACCCGATGGCGATCGGCGCGGCCTGCGTTGTCACCTCGATCATCGGCACCTTCTTCGTCAAGCTCGGCGCCAACCAGTCGATCATGGGCGCGCTCTACAAGGGCTTCATCGCCGCCGGCGTGCTCTCGGTCGGCGCGATCGCCGCCGTGAACTATCTGATGTTCGGCGGCTTTGCGGCCTCGTTCACCACGGGGCAGGGCGCGACCTTCACCTCGGGTGCTCTGTTCGGCTGCGCGCTGGTCGGCCTCGCGGTGACGCTGCTGATCGTCGTCATCACCGAATACTACACCGGCACCGGCAAGCGCCCGGTCGTCTCGATCGCCCAGGCCTCGGTCACCGGCCACGGCACCAACGTCATCCAGGGCCTCGCGGTCTCGCTGGAATCGACGGCGATGCCGACCATCGTGATCATCGCCGGCATCATCGTCTCCTATGGCCTCGCCGGCCTGTTCGGCATCGCCATCGCCACCACGGCGATGCTGGCGCTGGCCGGTGTCGTCGTCGCTCTCGATGCCTTCGGCCCGGTCACGGACAATGCCGGCGGCATCGCCGAGATGGCCGGCCTGCCCAAGGAGGTCCGCCACTCCACCGACGCGCTCGATGCCGTCGGCAACACCACCAAGGCGATCACCAAGGGCTACGCAATCGGCTCGGCCGGCCTCGGCGCGCTGGTGCTGTTCGCCGCTTATACCTCGGACCTCAACTTCTTCGTCGCCGAGGCCAACAAGGCGGGCTCGACGACCTTCCAGTACTTCAAGGGCGTCGTCGTCGATTTCTCGCTGTCGAACCCCTATGTCGTCGTCGGCCTGCTGCTCGGCGGTCTCATCCCCTTCCTCTTCGCCGGCATGGGTATGACCGCGGTCGGCCGCGCCGCCGGCTCGGTGGTCGAGGAAGTCCGCCGCCAGTTCAAGGAGAAGCCCGGCATCATGGAAGGCACGGAGCGGCCGGATTACGCCCGTGCCGTCGACCTGCTGACCAAGGCGGCGATCAAGGAGATGATCGTGCCGTCGCTGCTGCCGGTGCTGGCGCCGTTCGCCACCTTCTTCGTCATCAACGCCATCGCCGGCAAGAACCAGGCCTTCGCCGCCGTCGGCGCCATGTTGATGGGCGTGATCGTCACCGGCATCTTCGTCGCGATCTCGATGACCTCGGGCGGCGGCGCCTGGGACAACGCCAAGAAGAGCTTCGAGGACGGTTTCGTCGACAAGGACGGCGTGCGCCACATGAAGGGCTCCGAGGCGCACAAGGCCTCGGTCACCGGCGACACCGTCGGCGACCCCTACAAGGACACGGCGGGCCCCGCCGTGAACCCGGCGATCAAGATCACCAACATCATCGCTCTGCTGCTGCTCGCTATCCTGGCGCATTCCTGAGCGCGAGAGCAGCTTGATCAAGCACGGACCCCGCGGAGCGATCCGCGGGGTTTTTCATTTGCGCACAAACGCTTGCGCGCAGCGGCGGAATCAGATCGCGAAGCCGTTGAATCGGTCTGCGAGCCTACGGCCGGGACCGTAGCGTTCCGACACGACGCAGCCTCTGCCGCCTGTCATGGTCCGGCTATCCAAGGAGGACCTGATGACTGTCCCAGCCGCTTCCGCCACCGCAAGATCCGGACACCTTGCCGATCTCGCCATGCTGCTTCTGCTGGCTGTGCTCTGGGGCGCCTCCTACAGCTTCATCAAGCTCGGCGTCGAGACGATCCCGCCGCTGACCCTGATCGCGGCGCGGACGCTGATCGCCGGCGCGATCCTCCTCGTCATCATCCGCTGGCGCGGACTGAAGCTGCCGCGCGACCCGGTGATCTGGCGGCGCTTCCTGATCCAGGCCTGCCTCAACAGCGCCGTTCCTTTCACCCTGATCGCCTGGGCCGAGACCAGCGTCGATGCCGGTCTCGCCGCGATCCTCAACGCCGGCTCGCCGATCTTCGCTTTCCTGCTGAGCATGCTGCTCTTTCGCGCCGAGGCCGCTGCGGGTCGGAAGCTCTTCGGCGTCGTTGCCGGCCTGCTCGGCGTCTGCCTGATCATCGGCGTCGAGGCATTGTCGGGCTTCGGCCGGGAGCTCTGGGCGCAGCTCGCTCTGGTCGCGGCGGCGGCGTGCTATGGCGGGGCGGCGCTGTTCGGGCGCAATTTCAAGGGGCTCGACCCGATCATGCCGGCGGCCGGCTCGCTGATCTGCGGCGCCGTGATCCTGATCCCCTTCAGCCTGCTCGTCGATCGGCCCTGGACGCTCTCGCCGTCCCCTGAATCGATCCAGGCGCTGCTGGCACTGTCGGTGTTCTCGACCGCGCTCGCCTTCATCATCTATTTCCGGCTGATCGACCGGCTCGGCACAGTCGGCACGACCTCGGTCGCCTATCTGCGCGTGCCGACCGGCGTCGCCATCGGCGTCCTATTCCTCGGCGAGCGGCTGAGCGCGACCGCCTGGGTCGGGCTTGCGTTGGTCATCGTGGGGGTGTTTGCCATGACATTGCCGGAGCGCAGGCCGAAGGCCGGCTGAGGCCTGTGGGCGGGTGACAAAGAAAAAGCCCCGCGGCAGCACCGTGGGGCTTTTTGTTTCATGCGAGGGCGCGTCCGTCAGGTGCCGAACGGCGTGAACTTTGTGACGCCGCGGAACAGGTTGCGCAGGAAGCTCTGCTCCTCGCCGCCGGTCGCGGTGGTGCGGCTGATGAAGTCGAAGATCACGCCGTCCTGCAGGCCGTAATTGGCGATGCGCTCGACCTTGAAGCCCTTGTTGAAATAGATCACCAGGACCTGCTGGTCGATGACGGCAAACTCCTGGAACTGGAAGCGCCGGCGCACCCTTTGGCTGATGTAATAGAAGGTGCGGTTGCCGACGGTCGAGGTGGTCGACGGTGTGCCGAGCGTGGTCAGCACCGTCTGCACGTCCATGCCGGGCTTCACCTTGGCGATCAGCTCGTCGTCCATGACGAAGCCGCGGGTGAACTCCTCGTTGAGGCCGGCCGAGGTCGGGGTGCGGAAGCCGAGATTGGTGGCGGTGCCGCAGCCTGCCAGCGGCAACGCGGCGGCCAGCGAGCCGATCAGGACGGTACGGCGGGTCGGAGCGGTCATGCTTGGAGGATCCGGAGGCAGGCGCGCGGTGCTGCCGCGCTTGTCAGGGTGGGTGCGCTTGGCGTAACGCCCGAGCATGGCTTTGGCAAGGCAAGTCGCTTTTTAGCGAAGCAAGTCGGGAAAGGTGAGGGTAGAGGCTGTGATCTTCGGCCTGTTCGGCAGGAAACGCGCGCGCATGGCGCCGGTCAATGCGTTGCTGGAGCGCATCGTCGGTGCCTCGCGCGATACCTCCCTTTATCTGCAAGGCGGTGTCCCCGACGATTTCGAGGGGCGGTTCGAGGCCTTGACGCTCCATCTCTTCCTGGTGCTGCGCCGCCTGCGCGAATTGCCGGCACCGGCAGCGGATGTGGCGCAGGATCTGATCGACGCGGCCTTCGCCTATCTGGAGCTCGGCTTTCGCCAGGGTGGCATCAGCGATGTCGCGGTACCCAAGCGCATGAAGAAGATCGGCCGCAGCTTCTATGGCCGCCTCGGTGGCTATGAGGAGGCGCTCGTTGCCGCGGCGCCTGATGCGCTCGATATGGCTCTGCTGCGCAATGTCGGCGCCGGGGTTGATGCGCCGGCCCTCGCGCGCCATGTCAGGGCAGCCGCCGCCGTCTTGGCCACGCGCACGCTCGACGATATCCTCGCCGCCGATCCCTTGTTCCCGCTTTTCGCAGACAGCATCGCCACATGACCGCTTCCAGCCAGGATCCATTGCCGTTTTCGCACCCGATCCGGGTCGAGACCATCACCTTGCGCCCGGTCGCCGTCGAGCTTGCGGCAGAGCAGGGCGACCTCGCAGCGATTGCGAGCTTCCTTGGTATCGCATCGGCCGAGGCGCTGAAAGCGAGCTATTCGCTGTCGCGCAATGGCGAGCGGGTCAAGCTCGAGGGCATGATCAAGGCGGGCCTGCACCAGAACTGCGTCGTCACCGTCGATCCTTTTCCGGTCGAACTCAACGTGCCGGTCAAGCTCGACTTCGCGCCGGAGGCCGAAATTGCTGCCATGGCGCGCCCGTCCGAGGATGACGAGATCGATATCGAGGTGCTGCTGAACGAGGAGGAGCCGCCGGAGCCGATCGTCGACGGCATGATCGATCTGGGTGTGGTCACGCTCGAATTCCTGGCGCTGGCGCTCGATCCCTATCCGCGCAAGCCCGGCGTCGCGTTCAGCGAACCGGCCCCCGAGACGCCAGCCGAATCGCCATTCGCCGCGCTCCTGCAGTTGAAACGCGGCGAATGATCCCTAAAAACCTCAGTGCTTTCGCTTGCGGCGGGCGGCCAACCCGCTATGGTCCGCCGCCCGCCCGGCCGCCCCGGCAGGGGGCACAGCCCCTGGAATTGACCACCGTCTCATGACACGTCCGGTTACAATTGCGCTCGACGCCATGGGCGGTGATCACGGCCCGTCCGTGGTCATTCCGGGCGCCGCCATCACGCTCGAACGTCGTCCCGATGCGCGCTTCGTCATCTTCGGCAATGAGGCCGAGATCGCGCCGCTGCTCGACGCGCATCCGAAGCTGAAGGCGGTGACGACCTTCCACCACACCGAGGTCTCGGTGAAGATGGACGACAAGCCGAGCCAGGCCCTGCGCTATGGCCGCTACAAGTCGTCGATGTGGCGCGCCATCGATGCGACCAAGACCGGCGAGGCCGATGTCACCGTCTCGGCAGGCAACACCGGCGCGCTGATGGCGATGTCGAGGTTCTGCCTGAAGTCGATGCCGCAGGTCGATCGGCCGGCGATCGCCTGCCTGTGGCCGACGGTGCGCGGCGAAAGCGTCGTGCTCGATGTCGGCGCTACCATCGGCGCCGATGCCCAGCATCTGGTCGACCTTGCCGTCATGGGCGCGGCGATGGCCCGCGTCGTCTTCGACCTCGACCGGCCGAGTGTCGGCCTGCTCAATGTCGGCGTCGAGGAGATCAAGGGCGTCGAGGCGGTCAAGGAGGCCGGCCGCATCCTGCGCGAGAGCAACCTGCCGCATCTCGATTATCACGGCTTCGTCGAGGGCGACGATCTCGGCAAGGGCACGGTCGACGTCGTCGTCACCGAGGGCTTCACCGGCAACATCGCCCTGAAGACCGCCGAAGGCACGGCCAAGCAGATCGGCGAATACTTGCGCGCTGCGATGGGCCGTTCGCTGATGTCGAAAATCGGCTATCTTCTAGCCCGTGGCGCCTTCGCGGCGCTGAAGGACAAGATGGACCCGCGCAAGGTCAATGGCGGCGTCTTTCTGGGTCTGGAAGGCATTGTGATCAAGAGCCATGGCGGCACGGATGCCGTCGGGTTCGCCAGCGCGACCGAACTCGGATACGAGATGGCGCGCGAGAATCTGATGGCCAAGGTGCGTGAGATGGTCGCCGCGACGGCGCGGCCCAGCGCAGCACCGGCAGTTCCGCAGGTCGCCGCCGGCGAGTAGGGAAGAGAAACGTCCTTGTCCAGAATGCGATCCGTCCTGCGCGGCTGCGGCTCCTATCTGCCTGCGCGAATCCTGACCAACGCCGAATTGGCGAAGCAGGTCGACACCAACGACGAGTGGATCGTCCAGCGCACCGGCATCCGCGCCCGTCATATCGCTGCCGATGACGAGACCACCGGCACGCTCGGCCTGAAGGCGGCTGAGGCCGCGCTCGCCGATGCCGGTATCCCGGCGAGCGAGGTCGACCTCATCATCGTCGCGACCGCCACGCCCGACAATACCTTCCCCGCAACGGCGACGCAGATCCAGGCCGCGCTCGGCATCACGCATGGCGCGGCTTTCGATCTGCAGGCCGTCTGCTCCGGCTTCGTCTTCGCGCTCGCCACAGCCGACAAGTTCCTGACCAGCGGCGCGGCGAAGACAGCGCTGGTCATCGGCGCCGAGACCTTCTCGCGCATCCTCGACTGGGAGGACCGCGCCACCTGCGTGCTGTTCGGCGACGGTGCCGGCGCCGTGGTGCTCAGGGCGGAGGAAGGCGAGGGCACGCTCGCCGACCGCGGCGTGCTGACGACCCACATCCGCTCGGACGGCCGCTATGCCAACAAGCTCTATGTCGATGGCGGGCCCGGCTCGACCAAGACCGTGGGCTTCCTGCGCATGGAGGGCCGCGAGGTCTTCAAGCACGCGGTGGTCAACCTCGCCGAGACGGTGCGCCATACCTTCGAGGAAACCGGGCTCTCCGGCGACGACATCGACTGGTTCGTGCCGCACCAGGCCAATCGCCGCATCATCGACGCCACGGCCCACAAGCTGGGCATCGGCGAGGACCGGGTCGTCATCACCGTCGACAAGCACGGCAACACCTCGGCGGCCTCGATTCCGCTCGCTCTGGCCCAGGCCCATATGGACGGGCGCATCAAGCCCGGCCAGCTTGTGCTGATCGAGGCGATGGGTGGCGGCTTCACCTGGGGCTCGGCGCTGATCCGCTGGTAGCGGCGCCGGATTGGCCTGCCAAGCTAAGCGCTTTGGATTTATGACATTTTCTTAGCGGCGTCAGCGTGGATTTTCCGCGCTTTTCAACCTGCGCGAGCGTGCCGAGGATTGACCGCAATCGCCTCGCCGCCTAGCGTCCGCCTCCGGTGGGGCGAGGTTGATAGGGACGCCGCTGTTTGACGAAACGCCTTGGAGGAATTGATGGCGGGGCAAACGATTACGCGGGCTGATCTGTGCGAGGCCGTCTATCAGAAGATCGGCCTGTCGCGGACGGAATCGTCCAAGCTCGTCGAAACGGTGCTGGACGAGATCTGCGATGCGGTCGCGCGAGGGGAAAACGTCAAATTATCCTCGTTCGGCTCCTTCGTGGTGCGCGACAAAGGCGAGCGAATCGGGCGTAATCCAAAAACCGGCGTCGAAGTTCCGATCGAGCCGCGTCGCGTGATGGTGTTCAAGCCGTCGAACGTGATGAAGGCGCGGATCAACGGACTGAATGGCGTGGGTGAGGAAGAGTGACTCTGGAGTTCCACGACGGCGCATATGAGGCCGAATTGGATAACAAGAGCCCAGACGCATTCAGAACCATCAGCGAGGTCGCAGACGACCTCGACATTCCCCAGCATGTCCTGCGTTTCTGGGAAACGCGCTTCTCCCAGATCAAGCCGCTGAAGCGCGGTGGTGGCCGGCGCTATTATCGGCCCGACGATGTCGCCCTGTTGAAGGGCATCCGCCGCCTGCTCTACGGCGAGGGCTACACCATCAAGGGCCTGCAGCGCATCCTGAAGGAACAGGGGCCGCGCCATGTCCAGGCGATCGGCCGTGGTGGCGAGATCATCGTCGCTCCCGCTGCCCACGCTGCTGCGCCAACCGCGCCGTCGCGCCCGGAGCCGATGCCGGCGCCGCCATCGGCGCAGTACCATCATCCTGCAGCCGTCGCCGAGCCGGGCTTTGCTGCAAAGGCACTGCTCTCCTCGCTGCCGCGTTCGGCCCAGCCGCTGATCGGCGCCGATGATCTCGCCTTCCTGAAGGCGACGCTCTCCGAACTGATCGAATGCCGCCGCCTGCTGCACGGCGCCCTGGCGACGGCGGCGACCGAGGACGCCTGAGCGCTGCAGGCGCTTGAATCGCCGGTCAAGGATCGCTAGATCAGCCGCGAGGACGGCCTCCGCGACGCTTTGAGCGCGCGTTTTCCAACAGGCGTGGACGACCCCGCCCTTCTCATGAGGAGGGCCGCCATGGCCTGGACTTATCTTTTCTTCGCCGGCCTGTTCGAAATCGGCTGGGCCATCGGGCTGAAATATACGCACGGCTTCACCCGCCTCATTCCGACTGTCCTGACGGTCGGCAGCATGGTGGTGAGCCTTGGCCTGCTTGGTCTCGCGCTGAAGAGCCTGCCGCTCGGCACGGCCTATGCGATCTGGACCGGGATCGGCACGATCGGCACTGCCGTCCTCGGCATCATCCTGTTCGGGGAGCCGGCGACGGCGCTGCGCCTCACCTGCGTCGGGTTGATCGTCGCCGGCATCGTCGGCCTCAAGCTCGTCTCCTGAGAGCAATTCGCCGAGCCCAACCGGCGGCGGCTCACTGCCGCCGGAACGCCTCGGGCCAGAAGCCGTTGCGCTCGAGCAGCACGATCACGACGATGACCGCCAGGGTCACGACGATAGTCATCAGCTTGGCGTTCCAGGGGACGTGGCGGCCGACCAGCCAGATCAGCGCCATGCCGGCGAGGAGGGGAATGAGCAGTTCCATAGGGCGAGCCTAGCGCAGGCCGGCCCAAGCCGCATCCACCTTTGAAACTCCGGAACAGATCGCAGCGGCACACGTTGCAGCGACAGGGAAGCGTGTCGCCCGAAAGGCGGCGCCGGTCAGCAATCCGGACAATACGAGCAGGAGGACCGCATGGGCCTATTTTCCAAGGATATCAAGACGATGGACGATCTCTTCGTGCATCAGCTCCAGGACGTCTATTACGCTGAGAAGCAGATCATCAAGGCGCTGCCGAAGATGATCGAAAAAGCGACGGATGCGCAGCTGCGCAGCGGGCTGCAGGCTCATCTTGGCGAGACCGAAGGCCATATCCGCCGGCTCGAGCAGGTCTTTCAGCAGCACGGCGCCGAAGCCAAGGGCGTCGACTGCCCGGCGATCGACGGCATTCTCGAGGAGGCCAATGAGGTGACCGGCGAGGTCGAGGACAAGCAGGTGCTCGATGCCGCCATCATCGCCGCGGCGCAGGCGGTCGAGCACTACGAGATCACCCGCTACGGCACGCTGACCGCCTGGGCCAAGCAACTGGGCCGCGAGGACTGCGCCGCGCTTCTGCAGCAGAACCTCGACGAAGAGCACGCTGCCGACAGCAAGCTGACCAAGCTGGCGGAATCCGGGATCAACCGGCAGGCGGCCTGACGCCTGATCCGGCCTTTCCTTAGGCCTCGGCCGGCGAGGGGGCTTCGGCATCCTCCCGGCTTGCCGCGCCGCCTTCCATCAGTGGCCGCAGCTTCGTCAGCTCCGCCGCCATGAAGTCGAGGAAGAGGCGCACCCGTGGCGAGTGGCGCAGGTCCGGATGGGTCAGCAGCCACAGATCGGCGGCGTAGCCCGTCTGTGGCGGCGCAAGCCGCGCCAGCGTCGGGCGCTTGTCGGCGATGAAGCAAGGCAGGAAGCCGATGCCGATGCCCGCTTCGACCGCTTCGGCGAGGCCGAGCACCGTGTTGAGCTTGTAGACGGTCCGGTCGGCCGGGATGTGCTTTTGCCGGTACTGCACGACCTTGAAATTGCTGAACTGGTCTCCGAGCGAGATCCAGCGCAACTGCGCGAGCTCGGCCTGGTCGGAGGGCGCGCCCTCCGGAAAGTCCGTCGCACGCCCGTAGAGCGCCCAGCCGATCTGGGCGACGCGCCGGCCGATCAGGTTCTCCGGCGGACTGTCGGTGGCGCGGATCGCGACATCGGCGTCGCGCTTGCTTAGGTTGAGTGCCTGGTTGCCGAGCAGCACCTCGAGCCGGATGTCCGGGCATTGCTTCATGAAGGTGGCAAAGAGCGGCGTCAGCAGCTCGACGAGCAGCGAGTCGTTTGTGGTGACGCGTAATTCTCCGGCCGGCAGGATTTCGCGTCCGACGAGGCGGCGGGTGAAGCCCGCGATGTCGATCTCCAGCCGCTCGGCCAGGGCAGCCATCTCCTCGCCAGCGGGTGTCGGCACATAGCCGGAGCGGTGCCGCTCGAACAGGCGCGTGCCGAGGGTTTCCTCGATCTGGCCGAGCCGGCGGAAGACGGTCGAATGGTTGAGGCCGATCAGTTCGGCGGCCGCCGGCAGGCTGCGCGCCTCGGCGATGGCCTTGATCAGTCGGAAATCGTCCCAGGCGACGGAAGAGGCAGCATTCGGCAAGCGACTGGCTCCAGGCGAAAGAGGCTGCCCTGAACATGGTACGGGCGACAGGTTGCAGCAACCTGTCGCCCGTTCTGTCCGACAGTGAGAAGCGCTCAGGCGAGAGCAGGCTTCGAAGCGCCGCCGAAGGCGGCAGGGCGCAGCGCCAGCGCGCCATCGCCGATCAGCACATGCGCAAGGGCGGCGACGGCGAGGAACGCCGGATATTCCCAACCGCCGTTCGGGGCGGTGAACAGCCAGCCATTGGGAGCGTGGACGCCGAGCGCGCCGAGCAGGATCGGCAGCAAAGCGAGCGAGACATAGCGGCCATAGAAGCCGGTGAGGATGGCGAGCCCGCCGAGCGTCTCCGCCAGGATGATCGGCCAGGCGAGGAAGCCGGGCAGGCCGATCTGACCGAGGAAGCCGGCGAAACCGGGAACGGTGAAGATGGCGAGCTTCAGATAGGCGTGGGCGATGAACATGACGCCGAGCGCGACGCGTAGGGACAATGCGCCATAGGGGGCGAAACGGGTGTCGATCATGGTCTTTCTCCGAAGGACCGGGGTGGTCTGCGACAGAGAATGATGAAGGCGATGTCGCAATTCAAATTGGCATTTCAAGATAATGACATTGCCAGTGCGCAATGATTGCAGGCTGGCATTCTGGCAAAGCGTGATCATCTTGGCGTCAACGAGGGCAGTCTCCCGCAGCCCGGAGGACGACATCATGCAGATCAACGGCATCCACCACGTCACCGCCATCGCCGGCCCGGCGCGCCGCAATCTCGACTTCTACACCCGCGTCCTCGGCCTGCGCCTGGTCAAGAAGACGGTGAACTTCGACGATCCGACCACCTGGCACCTCTATTTCGGCGATGCCGGCGGCAATCCGGGCACGATCCTGACCTTCTTCCCCTGGGATCATGTCGCGGCCGGCCGGCTTGGTGTCGGTGAGACCGAGGTGACCGCCTTCCGCATCCCTGCGGCGGCAGTCGGCTACTGGACGCATCGGCTCATCGCCAGCGGTGTCGCCCATGACGCGCCCCGGAAAAGCTTCGGTGAGACCGTGCTTGCCTTCCGCGACCCGGATGGCACGCGGCTCGCGCTCGTCGCGGTGCCCGGCAGCGAGAGCGAGCCGGCTTGGGACAATGGCGAAGTGCCCGTCGAAGTCGCGATCCGCGGCTTCCACGGTGTCACCCTGCTGCTCGACAAGACGGAGACGACTGCCGCAATCCTGCGCGACGTCTTCGGCTTCGTCGAAGCCGGACGCGAGGACAATACCGTCCGCATGCGGGCCGAGGGCACGCTTCACGGCGGTGTCGTCGACCTGCGCGCCGCCGGTGGCTTCCTGCCGGCACGGATGGGCGCGGGCTCGGTGCACCACATCGCCTTCCGCGCTGGCGACGACGCCGAGCAGGAGCGCATGGTGAAGCAGCTGGCCGAGACATTCGGCCTGCGCACCACGGAGCAGAGGGATCGGTTCTATTTCCGCTCCGTCTACTTCCGCGAGCCCGGCGGCGTGCTGTTCGAGATCGCGACCGACGCGCCCGGCTTCGCCATCGACGAGCCGGCCGAGGATCTCGGTGGCGCCCTCAAGCTGCCGGCGCAGTACGAGACGCGCCGCGCCGAGATCGAGGCCGTCCTGCCGGCGCTGGCCTGACACTCAAGATGCGCTCCGCCTTCGGGCGGAGCGCCCATGCCCGCTATCATCATGAAAGGAGGCCGCGTCATGAGCGCGTCCGAAACCTTCATCCATCGCTTCGATCCGGCGACCGTGCCCGGCCAGGCGCCGCTCCTGCTGCTGCATGGCACCGGCGGCGACGAGAACGATCTGCTGCCGCTCGGGCGCACCGTCGCGCCGGGGGCGGCTTTGCTCTCGCCGCGCGGCCGTACGCTTGAAGCCGGCATGCCGCGCTTCTTTCGCCGCCTCGCCGAGGGCGTCTTCGACGAGGACGATCTGCGCCGGCGCACGCATGAGCTCGCCGACTTCGTCGGGCAGGCGCGGGCGGAATACGGTTTGCCGGCCCCGATCGCGCTCGGCTTCTCGAACGGTGCCAACATCGCCGCCGCGATGCTGCTGCTCAGGCCGGAGGTGCTCTCGGGGGCGGTTCTGCTGCGGGCGATGTCGCCCTTCGTCAAGCCTCCGGCGGCGGCGCTTGGCGGAAAGCCGGTGCTGATCGTCTCCGGCAGTTTCGATCCGATCATCCCGGAGGAGAATGCGGCGCGGCTGGCGGCGACGCTCAGCGCGGCCGGCGCTTTGGTCGAGCACCGCAGCTTGCCGACCGGGCATGGCCTGTCGCAGGCGGATCTGGGGCTCGTGCGGGATTGGTTCGCTCAGCGTCCCGCGCTCGCAGCTTGAGGAGCCCTATGCTCCAGGCCTGATGTGCTTCGAGAGATAGCATGTCAGGCCGAGCCCGCCGAGCATCACCGAGATCATATAGGGGCCGAACAGGCAGACGACGAATACGGCTGCGATGAAGCCGAGCATCAGGCTGTTGCGCCAGTCCAGGGTCATGACGAGGCCTCCAGTGATCGGGGCAGCATCATGAAGATAACCTTCACCCTGTGAACCGCATTTGAACAGAATACGTTAATGAAACCTTGCCATTGCGGGCGCATCTTCACGCAGCCAGCGGCAGTTTCAGCATGCTGCGCGCCTCCGCTGCGCTCGCCGGCCGGCGGCCATATTCGGGGCAGAGCGCGACGATGCGTTCGACCAGAGCGGCGTTCGACGGTGCCAGCCTGTCGCGGTCGAGCCGGACATTGTCTTCGAGGCCCGTGCGGCAATGGCCACCGAGCTCGAGCGACCAGCGGTTGAGGGTGATCTGGTCGCGGCCGATGCCGGCACCGGTCCAGGTCGCATCTGGAGCGAGGCGCTTGAGCGTCGCGATGTAGAACTCGAACACGGCGCGGTCGACCGGCATGGCGTTCTTGACGCCCATGACGAATTGGACGTGCAGCGGCCCCTCGATCGCGCCGGCGACGCCCATCTCGACCGCCTTGAAGATCATCGACAGGTCGAAGGCCTCGATCTCCGGCTTGACGCCATGGGCCTTCATCTCGGCTGCGAGCCAGTCGACCAGCTCAGGGCTGTTCTCATAGACGCGCGTCGGGAAATTGCAGGAGCCGGTCGAGAGCGAGGCCATGTCGGGCTTCAGCGGAATCATGCCGCCGCGCTCGCGGCCTGCGCCGGAACGCCCACCGGTCGAGAACTGCACGATCATGCCGGGGCAATGCTTGCGCAGGCCCTCGAGCAGCCGCCCGAAACGCTCGGGATCGGAGCTCGGCGTGCCCTCGTCGTTGCGGACATGGCAATGCGCCAGGCTCGCCCCGGCCTCGAAGGCTTCCTGGGTCGACTCGACCTGCTCGGCGATCGTGATCGGCACCGCCGGGTTGTCGCGCTTGCCCGGCAGCGAGCCGGTGATCGCGACCGTGATGATGCAGGGCGTGGTCATGTGCGGCGGCCTCCAGCTCCGCTTCAATGAAGACGATTCGGTTCGTGTCGGCAAAGTCGACGTCGGCGTTTCATGGACCGGAATTGGCTCTGTCGTCGCTCAGCCGCAATCTCTGAGGAAGCGCCGTGCGGCATGGCCCTCGGTGAAGCCGGTATAGCCCTTCGCCAGCCTCGCATCGCCGGGCCAGTGCCTGACTTTGCTCCAGCCGCCACGTCCGCCTTCGATGATCTGGACCTCGTCGCCAGCCTTCATGCGCAGGATCAGCCGACCCTGCGCACTGGGGGCGGAGCGGAGCGCAACGAAGCCGTCGGCCGTTTCGGGAACGACGCAGAACAGCGAGGCCCTGGCGTCGCCGCCATGGACAAGAAGGCCGAGCAGAGCGAGCAGGGCAGGGCGGGTCATGGCGCCGGTCCTTGGCTTCGGCCCCCTACCATGCCGCGAAACGCCTCGGCCGTCGCCCTCCGGCGGCACCGATGTCGTTCTCGCGCGTTGTCTTCGCGACGCCGCGATGCGGCAAGGAGCAGAAAGCCATGATGTTCAATCTCTTCGAGGCCTTCGTCGACAGGGTGCGCGATCAGGCCGCCGACTATGCCAGCGCACAGGCGCGTATCGGCGCGCGGACTCTCGCGTACGCCGCCGATCCCTTCAATATGACATCGGCCGCGGTCGAGCCCTCGCTGCTGCCTGTGTCGGCTGCCAGCGCAGATTTGCACCCGCCTCGCCTGAGGAGCGAGCGCCGCGCCAAGGGGAATTCAGGCCACGCCGTTGAGCGACCTCAGCGCCAAGGCCGGGGTCTGGCGTCGACCTTCGCTTGACGGCTCCAGGTTTCGCCCGGAAAGTCCGGATATGGTTGGCCGGCTGACTAGTGGATTGGCCGTGGCGCGGGGCTTTGCCTCGCCGCCGGGCGCTCCGTAGCCGGACGGAGGCAGGCATGACCAACATCCTCCTGATCCTCGGGATCATCGCGACGCTCGCGGCCTCGTTATGGCTCGCCTTCGAGAACAATGCGGCGCTGGCCCTGCCGCTGGTGATCGTGCTTGCCGGCCTCATCCGCACGCTGGTCCGCCGCTCGGGCCGACGAGGCATCACGCCGGCCGAGGTCGCGCCGCCCTCACATGATGATCGACAGCTGTGAATCGAGCAGCGTCACCCAGCGATTGACGCGTTGCATCGCGGCGGCCGGCCCTCTATAAGCCGTCGCGTCGGAGCGTAGCGCAGCCCGGTTAGCGCACTTGTCTGGGGGACAAGGGGTCGGAGGTTCGAATCCTCTCGCTCCGACCATTTTCTTCTTTTATTTCAATCGGTTGAGCGGGGTCGTTGGCTGGCGGTGTCGTTTCCGGCGTTGGAATGAAACGGGTGCAAATCGCACCGCTTGAGACAGAGCGCCCCGGCAAAGTCCCGACGGATACTCGCATGTCCTTCCGGCCCTGCACTCTCATTGTCGCTTCGCTGCTCATCGCCTTGATGGCCTCTGCCTGCGCACGCGAGGAGACGCGTGCCGTGACCTGCCATACGCATAGGGTCAGCAACGGCGAATTGACCGAGTGCCGCTGACGCTTCGACGAAACAGACCGGCCGCTGTGGAAAAGTTGCGGAGCCGGTCGACGAATGCAGCCGCCTATGCAACTTCCAGTATGGGGAATATGGGGCGGCAATCACATGAAGAAGCTGATGGCGTGTGCCGTCGCGCTCGGGCTGGGCGCGTGCGGCACGGTTACGCGTGGCATGAACAATGACGTCACGTTCAACTCCGATCCGCCTGGCGCGGAAATGCGGACCTCGACCGGGCTGACCTGTCCGGCAACGCCGTGCACATTACCGATCTCGCGCCGGCAGGAGTTCGTCGCGACCTTCTCGCTGGAGGGCCACAAGGACCAGCAGGTCAGTGTCAGGACCGATGTCAGCGGCGGCGGCGCAGCCGGTTTCGCGGGCAACGTCCTGATTGGTGGCGTGATCGGCATGGGTGTCGATGTGGCTACCGGAGCCGCGCTCGACCACAGTCCGAATCCGGTCTTCGCCAGGATGGAGCCGGTCGCAAGGCCTCGTGCGACGCCGGTTCAGCGTGGCCGCAGAGGCCGGGCCACGACGTCCTGAACCGGATAGGCCTCGTCGGCGGGGGCCTCGCATCGCCCGCTTGGCCAAATCCGCCATCGCATGCCAAGACATTCCCGGTGCCGCAGCAGGAGCGCCGGGAACAGGACGATGCGCCACGTGACCAGCCTGATCGATCGCATGCGGCATGAAGCGCCCGAGATGAACCGGGCCGAGCGCAGCGTCGCCGAGATCATCCTGGCCGACATCGATGGCGCGACTCGGATCAGCACCAGGGATCTTTCCACGCAAGCGCAGGTCAGCGAGCCGACCGTGGTCCGCTTTGCCCGCCGCATGGGCTGCGACGGCTTCACCGACTTTAAGATCCGCCTGGCGCAGGAATATGCGATCGGCCGGATGTATTTGGCGGCCGAGCGCCAGCAGCCGGCCGACACCGGCAACGAGGTCGCCGAGCACGTCTACAACGCCACCATCCAGGCGCTGGCGATGGCCTTCAACCAGCATGATCCGAAGGCGATCGAGGACGCCGTCGATGTGCTCGACAAGGCGCGCCGCGTGTTCTGCTTCGGCGTCGGCGGCAGCTCGGCCAATGTCGCAACGGAGGCGGAGAACCGGCTGTTCCGCCTCGATGTCGCGGCGTCATCGACGGCCGACCCCTATCAACAGCGCGTCATGGCCGCGACCTGCGGCCCGGACGACGTCCTCCTGATCTTCTCGGTCACCGGCAAGCCGCGCTCGCTGCTCGACAGCGCCGAGATCGCCCGCAGCCAGGGCGCGGGGGTCATCGCCGTCACCCATCCGCCGAGCCCGCTTGCCGGGCTCGCCAGCGTGCTGGTGCCGCTGCAGGCCTTCGACGAGGAGAAGTTCTTCTACATGCCCAATCGCGGCCGC
This sequence comes from Alloboseaceae bacterium BT-24-1, assembly GCA_025846845.1. Lineage (GTDB taxonomy): Bacteria > Pseudomonadota > Alphaproteobacteria > Rhizobiales > Beijerinckiaceae > Allobosea. Next base: position 58,945 of record JAOYTL010000012.1, on the reverse strand, counting down.
TACGGGCAACTCTTCCTGCTCGACTGCATGGCGACGCTGCTGGGAGCCCGCCGCATGAAGATCGTTTCGAAGAAGCTCTGGCGGGCGCGTGCCACGCTGATCGCCCTCCATGGCAGCACCGAGGGGCAGCCGATCGGCGACTGAGTCTGCTGTCCGGTAATTTTGCTACATTCTGGACATCAACAGGTATGGCGCGGCGGCGGGCGCGACCTATCGTCGCGATGACGCGTGATAATTATCAATAAATACAATGCGATAATTCGATTTTTGTGATGGCGCGAGAGCGCTTTAGTTCGCCACTCGATCGCAGCCTTTTCAGGAAGTCGGGTGGGAGAGTCGTGCGGATCACGCTGGCTCGATTGACAGTAAATGTAATCTAGCTACATTCCCGGCCCGTCGCGCCTTGCGCAATAACAAAGACGAGCCGAGCCAATGCAGCCAGCCGACGGGACGATCGTTTCCTTCCAGTTCGACGAGGTCGTCGTCCCCGCCCATCCCGGCGTGATCAACTCCGAGACCCTGGCCAAGCCGCTCCACATGCTGCCGGTCGGCGGCAAGGCGAGCTGGAGCGTCCAGTTCGACGAGTTGCCCAAGCTCATCGTCCGGATGACGCTGAAGAACGGTGTCGTCGGCATCGGCGAGTTCTATCGCGATCATGAATGGCCGCGCATCGAGGCGATCTGCGCCAATCTGATCGGCCAGTCGGTCTTCGACCTGCCGCTACAGGACCTGCCGCTGCCGCTCTGCCGCGAATACGACGGCTTCGAATGCGTGATCTGGGACGCTTACGCCAAGACGCTCGGCGTGCCGATGCATCGGCTGCTCGGCGGCGCCATCCGCGACCGCGTCAATGTCAGCGCCTGGTCGAGCCACCGCACCCAGGAGGAAGTCGGCCCCTGGGTGAAGCGCTATTTCGAGCAGGGCTACAAGGTCATCAAGTTCAAATGCGACCTCGAGGACGATGTCGCCGGCTGGTGTGCGCGCATCAAGGAATACGCGCCCGGCATGAAGGTGATCTTCGATCCCAACCAGCGCTGGGAGAATTCCGGCAATGCGCGCCCGATCATCCGGGAGCTGGAGAAGGTCGGCAACGTCCTCTTGCTGGAGGATCCGCTGCCACGCTGGATGCTGCAGGATTTCGCGGAGCTGCGCCGCTTCTCCTCGATCCCGATCGTGCTGCACGTCTCGCTGCCCTATGTCTATCAGGGCCAACGCCCGCATGACGCGATCAACGCCATCGCCCATGGCGCGGTCGACGGCTTCAACTTCAATTGCGGCCTCGCCAAATTCCAGGCGCTCGACCACATCGCCTCGACCGCCGGCGTCTATTGCTGGCACGGCTCGGAGGTCGACCTCGGCATCCTCGAGGCGATGTATGTGCATCAGGCCGCGGCGGCGAAGAGCTGCGTCTGGCCGAGCGACATCTTCGGCCGGATGATCCGCAGCCACGACCTGCTCGTGAGGCCGCTCGCCTTCGAGCCGCCGCATGTGCGCATCCCCGACGAGGGGCCGGGCCTCGGCATCACCCTCGACGAAGCCGCGATCGCGCGCTTCCGCGTCGGCGGCCGCACGATCTCCTGAACAGCGAGTTCACACCATGCGTTGGGAAACCCTGACGACCGATGAGGTCGCCGCGCTCGATCGCGACATCCCGGTCGTGCTGAACGTCGCCGCGATCGAGCAGCACGGCCCGCATCTGCCGCTGGAGACCGACGCCGTCATCGGCGACCATTTCCTGCAGGCGCTGGAGCGGAAGCTTGGCGAGCGGGTGCTGATCCTGCCGCAGGTCAAAATCTGCTGCTCCGAGCACCACATGGATTTCGCCGGCACGCTCAGCGTCCGCCACGAGACCTTCCTGGCCTATGTCGGCGACATCCTGGAGAGCGTCGCCCGCCACGGCTTCCGCAACATCGTGCTGTTCAACAGCCATGGCGGCAACCAGGCGATCGGCCAGGTGCTGCTGGAGACTTTCGGCACGAAGCACCGCGAGTGCCGCGTCGCCTTCCTGACCTGGTGGCGGCTCGCCGCCAAGGAGCTCGGCGCCATCCGTGAAAGCGCCTTCGCCGGCGTCAACCATGCCTGCGAGTTCGAGACCTCGCTGATGCTGCTCGGCGCGCCGGGTAGCGTCCGCTCCGCGCTGGTCTCGGGGATGAGCTATGTCGAGACCCATGACTGGGCCAATGCCGACATGATCCTGCCGGCCCGCGGCGCCCTCTTCCGCTCGATGCACGAGATGTCCGGCGGTACCGGCGTCGTCGGCGACCCGTCGCTCGCCACCCGCGAGAAAGGCGAGGCCATCACCGCTGCCGTGGTCGAGCAACTGGCCCATGTCGTGGAGACGATCGGCCGACGCTGACAGACCACGCGCAATTTTCCGAAGACCAACAGCCAAGAAAACTGGGAGGACTTGAGATGTTGCAGAAATTGGCCCGGATCGGTGCGGCGGCGCTCGCCGTTGCAGTCGCTGGAGCACCGGCTCTCGCCCAGCAGAAGGGCGGCGCGATCAACGTCGCCACCATCGGCGAGCCCAACACGCTCGACCCGATGGTCGCCGCCGGCGACCTGCTGGGGATGATCACCCAGCACTTCTACGAGACGCTCTACACCTTCGACAGGAACTGGGCGTTGACCCCGCTGCTGGCCGAGACGCTTCCGCAGATCAGCGACGGCGGCAAGGTCTACACCATCCCGCTGCGCCAGGGCGTTACCTTCCATAACGGCAAGGCGATGACCGCGCAGGACGTCGTCGCTTCGCTGAAGCGCTGGACCGAACTGGCCTCGCGCGGCAAGCTCGTCGCCGACAACATCGCCGCGATCGAGGCCACTGACGAGAAGACGGTCAAGATCACGCTGAAGGCCCCGTTCGCGCCGCTGACTGCGCTGCTCGCCTTCAACAATTCGGCCGCGGTGATCATGCCGGCCGACAAGATGGAGAACCCGATCAAGGAGGTGATCGGCACCGGGCCCTACCAGCTCAAGGAGCGCAAGCCCGACCAGTACATCCAGCTGACCCGCTTCGACGGCTACAAGCAGCGCCAGGGCGAGCCCGATGGCTTCGGCGGCGCCCGCAAGCAATATCTCGACGAGATCCGCTTCGTACCCGTGCCCGACGCGAACACCCGCGTCGAGGGCGCGCTTGCCGGGCAGTTCGACTTCGCCGATCTGATCCCGGTCGAGGCCTATGACCGGCTGAAGGGCCAGGCCAAGACCGAGCCGGTGCTGATGCAGGGCTTCGGCTGGCCGATGTTCATCATGAACAACAAGCAGGGTATGATGACATCGAAGGACATGCGCAAGGCTGTCCAGACGGCGCTCAACGCCGAGGACATGCTGGCCGCAGCCTTCGGCAAGCCCGAATTCTACAAGCTCGACGGCGCCATGTACCCGGAGGGCTATGCCTGGCGCAGCGATGCCGGCATCAAGGCTTACAACCAGGGCGACGCCGACAAGGCCAAGGCCCTCGCCAAGACCGCCAAATATGACGGCGCGCCGATCCGCATCCTGACCAGCCGGCAATACGAGTTCCACTACAAGATGGCGCAGGTCGCGGCCGAATACCTCAAGGCCGCCGGCGTCAAGGTCGACCTGCAGGTCGTCGACTGGGCGACTTTGGTGCAGCGCCGGGCGGAACCGGCCCTGTGGGACATCTTCATCACCCACAGCCCGTTCCTGGCCGAGCCTGCCCTGATCGCGCCGCTGCCCGACAGCTATCCCGGCTGGTGGGCGAGCGAGGCCAAGAACAAGCTGCTCTCGGCCCTCAATGCCGAGTCGGACGAGAAGAAGCGCGTCGCGATCTTCGCCGATTTGCAGAAGCTGATCTTCGACGAGGCGCCCTTCTACAAGGTCGGTGACTTCGCCGCCCTCAGCGCCAAGGCGCCGCGCCTGGCCGGCTATACGGCCTCGCCCTGGCCGTACTTCTGGAACGCCTCGCTCAAGCCCTGAGCGACTGATGCGGCCTTTGGGCCACCTCTGAGACGCCCGTGACCGTGCCTTGTGCGCGGCCACGGGCCTGCGTTCATGGCCGAGGCGAAGCCTCGATGAAGCAATAGGGAGCCGGCACGCGATGACGCGATATGTGATGCAGCGCATCCTCGGCATGCTCGCGGTGATGTTCACCGTCGTGACGATCGTCTTCATCATCGTCCGCGTCGCCCCCGGCGACCCGGCTGCAGTGATGCTGGGCCCCGACGCGACGGCCGCCGACATCGCCGGCCTGCGCAGCCGTCTCGGCCTCGACCAATCGCTGTCGACGCAATACGTGCTGTTTCTTGGCCAGATGCTGCGCGGCGATCTCGGCCAGTCGATCTTCCTCAACATGCCGGTGCTGAGCGCGCTTGCCGAGCGGGCCGAGCCGACTTTCTTCCTGACCCTGTTCTCGATCCTGATCGCCAGCGCGATCGCGCTGCCGGTCGGCATCCTCTCGGCCTACAGGCGCGGCTCGCTGTTCGACCAGCTCGCCACCACCTTCGCCATGTTCGCCGCGAGCATTCCGAGCTTCTGGCTCGGCCTGATCCTGATACAGGTCTTCGCCGTGCGCTATGGCTGGATGCCGGCCTCCGGCTATGGCGGCCCCGACGCCTCCTTCCTGGAGCGGCTGCGCCATCTCGTCCTGCCGGCCCTGGCGCTCGGGATCGTCTCCTCGGCGCTGATCACCCGCTTCACCCGCGCCTCGATGCTCGACGTGCTGAACGACGACTATGTCCGCACCGCCCGCTCCAAGGGCATGGGCGAGTGGGGCGTGGTGATGAAGCACGCCTTCAAGAACGCGCTGATCCCGGTGCTGACCGTGGTCGGCCTGACCGCAGCGCTGCTGATCTCCGGCGCGGTGGTGACGGAGACGGTGTTCAGCCTGCCGGGCATCGGCAATCTCGTCGTCTCGGCGGTGCTGCGCCGCGACTATCCGGTCATCCAGGGCGCGCTCCTCGTCATCGCCGCCCTCTATGTGCTGATCAACTTCCTGATCGACATGCTCTACCTCGCGATCGATCCAAGGGTGCGCTACTGATGGCCGCTCCTGCTTCGCCCGCCGGCCGCCCGCGGCTCGCCAGCCTGATCCTGCAGCGCAAGACGCTGGTGATCGGCCTCATCGTCCTCACCGTCATCGCCTTGCTGGCGATCCTCGCGCCGCTGATCGCGCCCTATTCGCCGAGCCGGCTCTCGGTGGTCAACCGCCTGAAGGCGCCGAGCGAGCGCTGGTTCTTCGGCACCGACGAGTTCGGCCGCGACGTCTTCAGCCGCACCATCTATGCCGGCCAGCTCTCGCTTCTGGTCGGGGCGGCCGCGACCGCGCTCGCCGCCGTGCTCGGCATCACGCTCGGCCTGATGGCCGGCTTCTTCCGCCGGTTCGACGGCGTGATCGCCCGCATCATCGACGCGATGATGGCCTTCCCCGACATCCTGCTGGCGATCTCGCTCGTCGCGGCGCTCGGCCCTTCGCTTGCGACCGTGATCGTTGCGCTCGGGATCGTCTATGCGCCGCGCCTTGCCCGCATCGTGCGGGCCTCGACGCTGATCATCCGCGAATTGCCCTATGTCGAGGCGGCGCGCGCGCTCGGCGTACCGACCTGGCGGATCATGACGCGCCATGTGCTGCGCAACCTGGTTTCGCCGATCCTGGTCCAGGCCAGCTTCATCTTCGCCTATGCGATGCTGGCCGAGGCGAGCCTGTCCTTCCTCGGCGTCGGCGTCAGCCCGGAAATCCCGACCTGGGGCACGATGATCGCCGGCGGGCGGCAATATATCGGCCAGGCCGACTGGATGATGCTCTTCCCCGGCGCCGCGATCGTGCTGACCGTCCTGTCGCTGCAGCTGGTCGGCGACGGCTTGCGCGATCTGCTCGATCCGCGCCTGCGAAAGGACCTGTGACGATGGCGACCATGGAACCCGCCGCCGTCGCCGCGCCGCGCGTCGATGACGACATCCTGCTCAAGGTCGAGGACCTGCAGACCCACTTCCTCATCGGCTCGAGCGCGATCAAGTCGGTCGACGGCGTCAGCTTCTCGCTGCGCCGCGGCCAGACGCTGGCGGTGGTCGGCGAATCCGGCTCCGGCAAATCGGTGACAAGCCTCACCATCATGCGGCTGCTCGCCGATCCCGGCCGCATCGTCGGCGGGCGCATTCTCTACCGGTTGCGCAGCGGCGAGACCGTCGACCTCGCGCAAGTTCCGCTGAAGCGGATGCGCGCCATCCGCGGCAGCGAGATCGCCATGATCTTCCAGGAGCCGATGACGAGCCTCAACCCGCTCTTCACCGTCGGCGACCAGATCATGGAGATGATCCTGCTGCACGAGAATATGTCGCGCAGCCAGGCGCGGGCGCGGGCCAAGGAGATGCTGGAACTGGTCGAGATACCCGCGGCCGAGCGGCGCCTCGCGCAGTATCCGCACGAAATGTCAGGCGGCATGCGCCAGCGCGTGATGATCGCGCTGGCCTTGTCCTGCAATCCCTCGCTGCTGATCGCCGACGAGCCGACGACCGCGCTCGACGTCACCATCCAGGCGCAGATCCTCGACCTGCTGCGCCGGCTCCAGGCCGAGATCGGCATGAGCATCCTGTTCATCACCCATAATCTCGGCGTCGTCGCCGAGATCGCCCATGAGGTCGCGGTGATGTATGCCGGGCGCGTCGTCGAGCAGGGGCCGGTCGGCGGCCTGTTCGCGCGCCAGCGCCATCCCTATACGCGCGGCCTGCTCGCCTGCATTCCCGATGCCCGGCGCGACCGCATCCCCGGTCAGGGTAGAGCTCTGCTCAACGCCATCCTCGGCAATGTCCCGAGCCCGCTCGCTTTGCCGCCCGGCTGCAGCTACGCACCGCGCTGCCCGCTGGTCGAGGAGCGCTGCACGCAAGATGCGCCGCCGCTGATCGACGTCGCGGCCGCCCATCTTACTCGCTGCTGGAGGCACGACGCGCTGTGACCGCTGCAAGCACGCCCGCCCAAGCGGGCAAGACGGAAGCGCCGCTGCTCTCCGTCCGCAATCTCCAGAAGGTCTTCCCGACGCGTGGCGGCGAGGTTCGCGCCGTCTCGGACGTCTCCTTCGAGGTCGGCCGCGGTAGCATCGTCGGTATCGTCGGCGAATCCGGCTCGGGTAAGACGACGGTGGGGCGCTGCATATTGCGCCTCGTCGAGCCGTCAGGCGGAGAGGCGGTGTTCGACGGCGTCGACCTGTTCGGGCTCTCGGAGAAGGCGCTGCGCGGCTATCGCCGCCGCCTGCAGATCATCTTCCAGGACCCGTATTCCAGCCTCAATCCGCGCATGCGCGTCGGCGAGATCATCGGCGAGGCGATCGATACGCACAGGCTGGCGCGCGGCAAGGCGCGCGAAGCGCGGATCGCCGAGCTGCTCGGCCGGGTCGGCCTCAATCCCGACCATGCCAGGCGCTATCCGCACGAGTTCTCCGGCGGCCAGCGCCAGCGTATCGGCATCGCCCGGGCGCTCGCGGTCGAGCCGGAATTGATCATCGCCGACGAGCCGGTTTCGGCGCTCGATGTCTCGGTGCAGGCGCAAGTGCTCAACCTGATTCAGGAGCTGCAGCGCGAACTCGGCCTGACCATGGTCTTCATCAGCCATGATCTCTCGGTCGTCGAATATCTCTGCGACGATATCGTCGTGCTCTATCTCGGCCGGATCATGGAGAAGGGCCCGGCGCAGGAGGTCTACGCCAATCCGCGCCACCCCTACACCAAGGTGCTGCTCTCGGCCGCGCCGGTGCCTGACCCCGGCGCCAAGCGCGAGCGCGTGATCCTGAAGGGCGACATTCCGAGCCCGCTGAATCCGCCCTCGGGCTGCGTCTTCCGGACGCGCTGTCCGCATGTCATCGAGGCCTGCGCCAGCGCGATCCCGCCGATCGAGGAGGTCGGCCCCGGCCACAGCGTCGCTTGCATCCGGCAGAAAGAGCTCGCCGGCGCGGCGGGCTGAGGCGCAGGACGTCCGGAAGGAGCGCGCATCTCGTTCGGGGCGGCCGGGCCAATCGCATGTTAACCGCTTTTGGGGGCTGTGATTGCGTTGCTTCGGCCACACGGGCAGGGTCATCGCCTCACTAGCGGGAAGCGGGACATACCGTCATGTCGATGGCGTTGGCCGATCGTCGGGCGCAGCGGCCGCAGGGCGCCGCTGCGACGGGCCGGGGCTCGCTCGAGAGCTTCTTCGCCGGACTCCAGCCCGATTGGCATTCCAGCTGGGCCTGGGATCATTACGAAGCGACGATCCTGGCACTGATGCACCAGTTCGGCCTGCAGCGGCTCTGCGAGATCGGTGGCGGCCGCGATCCGCTGTTCACCGTGGAGGAGGCGCGTCGCTACGGGCTCGACCTCGTCGTCAACGATATCGACGCCGGCGAGCTCGCCTTGACGCCGGACGGCCTGCGCACCGCCTGCTTCGACATCGCCGGCGATCTTTCCGAGCCCGATATCGCCCGTGGCGGCTTCGATATGATGGTCTCGCGCATGGTCTTCGAGCACGTCCATGACGTCGAGCGCGCCTGGAGCAACATCCACGCCTTGCTGGCGCCGGGCGGGATCGGTCTCGCTTTCTTCCCGACCTTGTGGGCGCCGGTCTTCGCGCTCAACCACCTCTTGCCGACGAAGGCCTCGCACGCGATCGTGCAGGCGCTCTACCCGGCGCGTCGCGACGGCGGCAACGCCCCGTTCTTCCCGGCCTATTACGATCGCTGCCGCGGCAGCAGCACCGCGCTCGAGCCGATGCTACGGCGGGCCGGCTTCCGCGACGTCCACATCCAGCCCTTTTGGGGGCATGAGTATTTCAAGCGCATGCCCGGCTTGCGCGGCCTCGACGCGGCGTTCAACCGGCTCGCCGCCAAAGCGGATTGGCGCTTCGTGACGACCTACGCCTATGTCGTCGTCCGCAAGGAGCGCTGAGCGCTCGCAACGGGTAAAGGCAAGGCCGCCAGCCCCCAGATCAGGCCGAGCAGCAAATAGAAATGCCGCCAATGGTCTGTGTCGATCTGCACGCCCTGCAGGATCGTGATGAACAGCACCGACCAGAGCACGATCGCATGCCCCTGCCAGGGCGTGCGGCGAAACACGGCACGCCAGCCGGCAATGCAGGTCGCGGCCGTGAGCGCGAGGTATGCGAAGCCGCCGAGCCAGCCATAGGAGGCGAAGCCGTTGATGTAGACGTTGTGCGGGTCTTCCGGGAAGGTGAAACGGAAGCGCAGCGGTCCGAAGCCGTTCGGCAGCTCCAGCAGCATCGGGATCGAGCGCAACTGGCTGCCGAAGCGGCCGGTGACGCCCTGGTCGTAGTCCTGGTTCAGGCTGGCACGAATCTCGAAGACGTTGCGGATGTTCTCGAAGGAGAGGGCGATCAGCAGCGCCACCACCACCAGCACCAGCATGACCAGGGTCAGGAAGACGATGCGGGCGCGCTGCGACGTGCTGCTCGATGTCAGGAAGGTCAGCCCCGTCATCAGCAGCGCCGATGCCGCGAGATTGACCCAGGCGCCGCGAGAGAACGACAGGAACAGCGCCAGCAGCGGGATACTCAACAGGAGAAAGCCCTTCACCAGCCCGATTCGGCCGATGAGCACCGCGTGCAGCAGATAGATCAGCGGCAGCACAAGGAAGGGCCCGAGCACGTTCGGGTCCTTGAACGTGCCCGATGCCCGGGAGGCGTAGGTGAACACGCCGGAGAGGCCGCCGACATCGAAATAGCCGAGCACCGCGGCAAGACCCGCGCACCAGGCGGCGAAGAGATAGCCCTTGCGCAGCGTCTCCAGCCGGCCGAGCGGATCCTCCGCCATGATCGCCGCGAAGAAGATCGCAGTGATCATCAGATAGACGGAGACGGCGGTGAAGCGCACCGAGGCCGACTCGTCCATCCAGGGGATCAGCGCGATCACGCCACCGATATTGTAGACGAGCAGCAGCACCGCCATGGGCAGCAGCTTCTGGGAGAAGCGGATGCCGGTGAGCGCGAAAACCAGCAGCGTGATCGGGAACACGAATTCGTAAGGGGAGGGCTCGATCAGCGCGACGAAGCTCACCGCCAGCAGCAGCCACAGCGTGCCACGCTTGATCGCGGCATGAGAGATCGTCAGCCGCCGGCGGTGAACGTCATCGCCTTGCCCTTGTGCCAGCGCGCTCAATAGGCGTTCTCGTTCTTGGTCATCAGCGAGAACGGTGTCTTGATCAGGATGTAGAGGTCGAGCAGCACCGACCAGTTCTCGATGTAATAGAGATCGTGCTCGACGCGGCGCTGGATCTTGTCCTCCGTGTCGGTCTCGCCGCGCCAGCCATGGACCTGGGCCCAGCCGGTGATGCCGGGCTTGACCTTGTGGCGGGCGAAATAGCCGTCGACGACCTGCTCATAGGCGCGGTTCGAGGCGGTGGCGTGGATCGCATGCGGGCGCGGGCCGACCAGCGAGAGATTGCCCTTGAACACGACGTTGAGGAGCTGCGGCAACTCATCGATCGAGGTCTTGCGGATGAAGCGGCCGACACGGGTGACGCGCGGGTCGTCCTTGGTCACCTGTTTAGCGGCTGCGAAATCGCTCATCTCGTGATAGAGCGAGCGGAACTTCAGCACCTCGATCATCTCGTTGTTGAAGCCGTAGCGCTTCTGGCGGAACAGGATCGGCCCTTTCGAGCCGAGCTTGACCGCGATGGCCGTCGCCAGCATCAGCGGCGAGAGCGCGATCAGCGCCAGCGTGCCGACGATCTTGTCGAACAGCCATTTGACGACGATGTCCCAGTCGGCGATCGGCCGGTCGAACACGTCGAGGACCGGGACGGCGCCGATATAGGAATAGGAACGCGGCCGGAACCTGAGTTTCGACATATGGGCCGAGAGCCGGATGTCGATCGGCAGCACCCAGAGCTTGCGCAGCATGGTGAGCAGGCGCGCCTCGGCCGAGATCGGCAGGGTGAAGATCACGAGGTCGAGCTTGGTGCGGCGGGCGAACTCGACGAGATCGTCGATCGTGCCGAGCTTGGGATAGCCGGCGACGAGATCGGGTGAGCGCTCGTCATTGCGGTCGTCGAACACGCCGCAGATGCGAAAGCCCGTGTCGCGCTGGGCCTCCAGCGCCTTGATCAGCTCCTCGCCGGCCGGACCGCCGCCGACGATCGCGGTGCGCCGCTCGAGCCGGCCCATCCGGGTGAGGCGCAGCACGATGAACGAGACCGTCAAGCGTTCGGCGAGCAGCAGCACGAGGCCGACTGTGTAGAAGCCCGCGAGCCAGACACGCGAAACCTGGTCGCCGACCTTGAGGAAGAAGAAGCCCGCGAGCGCCAGCAGGAACAGCACGGTCCAGCCTGCGGTGACCCGCACCGCCATGGTGATGAAGTTGCGCAGTGCGCCGACATGGTAGAGGCGCAGCGCCTGGAAGACGGCGAGCGCCCCGATCGCCATCAGCGGCACGGTGATCTGGTAGGGCAGGGTGTAATCGACCGCGCCGGCGACATAAAAGGCGAAGACCAGCCCGCCGACGCCGAGGATCACCAGCACGTCGGCGAGGCGCACCAGCCCCTCGATCAGCACCGGCGACAGCGTCTGCTTGACCGGCATGGCGGCGATCCGCTCAGCCAGCGGATGGAAGGCCCGCGTGCCGGAGGCCTCTCCGCTGGTCGGCGCAGTGCCGGCCGAATCCGCCTTGATCAGGTCGCGAACGTCGAAAGCGCCCATCTCGTCCAGTCCTCGCGCGCGGCGACTGATACAGCCACGCTGAAAGCCATCGTGACCTAGCGCAAATTGCTCTCGGAAGACTTAATCGGACTCTGCGGAAGCGATCGGGATTTGAAGCGATTTCTGCCCATTGCGAACGGCCTGAAGCGGCGTCTTCGAGAGAGATTTTTCGCGGTTGGAGAAAGGTCGATTTTCGCTCGGGCCTTCAAGGTATTAGCGCAGGTTTTCGGGAGCCGGAAAATGGATGGAGAAGCCTCTAAAGTCGTGATTGAGTTGACAAAAAGCATAGATTCAGGCACTTAAGGCTCCGATGAGTGTCTGAGAAGCACATAGTTTATCGACTTTGCCCACGGGTATTTCCGTAACATTTGGGCATGGTATGTGCTGGCCTTCGGCGAAAGCCTGAGCGCTCCCTTCATCTCGAACATCGTCTCTTAAACGCTAACGATGCGCACCCCGCAGACGCCGCACCCGCGTCGCCTGCGCCCCGGGCCAGCGCCCCTGTGTGACTTATGTCTTTTCATTGGTTGATCCTGCTCGCGGCCATCGCCGTCGAGTTGCTCGCGACGTCGGCTCTGAAGGCCTTCGTCGCGGCGCCGGTCCTCGTCGCGGTCCTGCCGCTCGTGCTGATCGGTTTATCCTTCGCCCTGCTCAGCGTCGCGCTGCGCGTCATCCCCATGGCCGTCGCCTACGCGGTCTGGGAAGGCCTCGGCATCGTCGGCATCGCCTTGATCGGCCATGCCTTCTTCGCCGAGCATCTCACGGTCTCGCGCATCCTGGCGCTGGCCCTGATCATCGGCGGCATCGTGCTGCTGGAACGCGGCGTCGGTGACGACGCCGCCAAGGAGGATGAGCGGAGGCTGGTGTGACCTTCGCTGCCTCTGCGCAAGCCTTCGCGCTTGCCTGGCTCGGGCTCGCCGTCGCCCTCGAGGTGATCGGCACCAGCCTGCTCAAGCTCTCCGACGGGCTGAAGCGTCGTCTTGTCGGCGCTCTCGGCGTGCTCTGCGTCGTCGGCGCCTTCGCCGCCCTGGCGCAGGCGATCCGCGGCATGGACCTCTCGGTCGCCTACGCCGTCTGGGGCGGCGTCGGCCTGGTGCTGACGGCCGTGGTCGGCTCGCTCGCCTTCGGCCAGCGCATCCGCCCCGCCGGCTGGCTTGGCATCGCGCTGGTCGTCGCCGGCGTGGTCGCGCTCAAGTTCTTTTGACCGGAAGGCGTCGTCTCAGTTCAGGAACGGGTTCTTCCACCCGCCCTGCTGGGCCGGCGCCTTGGCCGGGAAGGTCTCGGCGAGATAGGTCAACACCTTGCCGCGCTCTTCTGCTTCGAGGGCCGGCATGTTGTGCTTTGTGACCATCCAGTCGAGCGTCTCGCCCCATTTCTCGCGGCTCAGTCCCTGGGCCGCGACCAGCTTGAAGTTGTGGCAGGCGATGCAGGCATAGAAGGCCTCGTCGCGGTTCGGCCCGGCCGGGAACATCTCCGGCGTCTCCTCCGAGGGGGCAGGGGCCTGCGCCAGCGCAGACGACGCAGCGAACAGAAGCCCCGCGCCGAGCACGAGCCCGGCGCGGCGGATGCGTGCGATCATGGCGCTCACCCGACCAGAACCGCGACCCGGTGCATCGGGTTGGCGCCGTAGCCCTGCGGGTTCCAGCCGCCGGCCACATGCGGCTGCCCACGGCCCTTGCTGTCGGTGGCGCGGACCCAGAGTTCGTAATAGCCGTCGGAGGGCAATTCGACCTCGGCGGTCCAGCGCCGCCAGTCATAGCGGTTGCGTGGCTCGGCCGCCTTGGCCGGCTGCCAGGTTGCACCGAAATCGATCGAGACGTCGACGCGCGACACCCCTTCATGTCCGTCCCAGGCCGCGCCGCGCAATGCAAGCTTGCGTGTGCCGGCAGCCAGGCGCGTGCCGTTCGCCGGATTGGTGATGATGCCGCGCACCGGCATGTCGGTCATGGTGCGCATGTTGGAATCGTCGGTCTTGCCGCCCGGGATCATCGGCTTGATCGCGACCGAATAGGAGGTGCCGCCCATGCCCTGGCCGTCATGCTCCTTGTCGCGGATGGCGATCCGCTTCAGCCATTTATGCGAGACCGAGGCCGGGAAGCCGGGGATGACCACCCGCAGCGGCCCGCCATGGATGGCGGGGAGCGGCTGGCCGTTCATCGCCCAGACCAGCAGCGCATGCGGCTCCAGCGCCGCCGCGATCGGCACGCCGCGCGAGATCGCATCCTTGCCGGTCTCACCTGAAAGGTGCTGGTCGGCGCCGTAATTGCCGGTATGGACGGCGCTCGACTTGATGCCGGCGCTCTGCAGCACGTCGGCGAGCGGCACGCCGGTCCATTCGGCGCAGCCGGCGCCGCCATTGGTCCACTGGTTGCCGCGCGCTTGCGGCTGGAAGAAGGAGCGGCCATTGCCGCCGCACTCCAGCACCATGCGGTAGGTCTTGTGCGTGAACTTCTGCTTGAGCTCGCCGAGCTTGAGCTTCAGCGGCGTGTTGACTTCGCCGTCGATCGAAAACTCCCAGGCATCGCCCTCCTTGAACTCGTCGGGCGTCAGGCCGTTGTTGCGCACGAAGAATTTCTCGAACGGCGTGGTGTCGTCGTCGAGCAGGTGCTCGGGTGTCTCGGCGACGAGCGGCCGGTCGCCGAGCAGGACGAGGCCCTTGGCCTTCCCGGGGAAATCGAGCAGTTGTGGCCCCTTCGGCGCGGCGGCTGCCGGAGACGGGGCGGGGGAGGCGGGCGGAGGTGCGCCCTGCGCCAGCGCGGCCGGGATCAGCCCGGCCGGCATCTGGTCCGAGAACGGGATCGAGCCGCCGACTGCCGCGCCCATTGTCACGAGCCCGGCGCCGCCGAGGAAGCCGCGGCGCGACGAGCCGGTACGGCGTCCGAAGGCCAGCGCATCGCCGCGCTCGGGATCGTCGCCATAGAGTTCGCTCAGGGACCGTTCCTGCTTCGCCATGGTGTCCTCCCTCGCGGCGTCGTCTTGGCGCCGGCTTCTGAGAAACAAGACGCGCGAGCGGGCCGGATCATTCCATCCGGTCGAGAAATATTTCAGGCGAGGCAGGGCTGGGCGCTGCGCCAGTCGCTCTGCAGTGCGGTGCGCAGCGGTTCGACCCTGTCCGCCGGCTCGCTTGTCAGGGCCTTGATGAAACCGGCGATCATCTCGAAACGGGCCGTCGGCATGCCGGTCGCGATCAGGAGGTAGCCGCGCCCGCCGGCATTCCAGCCTGCCAGCGTCGGTACGACTTGATCGGGCGCAAGCGCCGGTTCCGCCTGCGGGCTGACATGCAGGCTGAGCCGGCAGCCGCGCGCGCCGACGAAACCGATCCGGATTTGTCCCGTTGCAGAGGTCGCCTGCCAAATCGGCTCCAGGCCGAGACGGGAAAGTTCGCTCGTGACCGGCAGGGCTGCCGCCGGAGCGACGGTCGCTATGGGCTGGGATGGTGCCGACGTCGCGAATTGCTCATGCGCCGCCAAGGACGCCGCAAGGAAGGTTCCGGAGCTGTCGCGCAACAAAAGCATCGGCGCCAGCGCCACAGCCGCGGCGATGACGATGGCGACCGCGATCGCTGCAGCCTGTCGCCAGTACGAGCGCGGTGATGCGGAGAGCGTGGGCAGGGGCGGCACATCGCCGGCCGGCAGCGCCTGAAGCTCCTGCTTCAACCTGATGATGCCGCGCAGCCTCTCCGCCGTCTCGGGCGAGTCGGCCAGTCGCTCCGCCATGGCACGCTGCTCGGCTGGCGCCAACTCGCCATCGGCGAAGGCGTTGAGTGTCTCCCAATCCTCGGGAGGGTGCGAATCAGCCTGATACGGCATGGCGAACCGGGAGCACGCGGATATTGGCTCCCCCTATGATCGCGAGCAGCATGGCACGGGCCCGCGACAGGCGGCTCATGACGGTGCCCGCCGGCACGCCGATCAGCGCCGCCGCCTCCGCATAGCTGAAGCCGTCGAGGTCGACCAAGACCACCACCTCCTTCATTGCGACGGGCAGCTGCTCAAGCGCCTGCCGCACCGTGATCGCGCTGATCGCGCGTTCGTCGAAACGCCAATCGGCCGGCTCCGGCGCCGGGGTTCCCTGCTCGCGCTGCTGCCGTCGGCCCTGGTCGATCAGCAGATTGCGCAGGATGCTGTAGAGCCAGCGGCGATAGGCGGGATCATCCGCCGGCTCGCTCCTGGCGGTCAGCACCCGCAAGGCGGCCTCCTGCGCGGCATCGGCGGCCCGCTCCCGGTCGCGCGTCAGCGCGCAGGCATAGCGATACAACCGCGCCCATTCGCGTTCGAGCCGCGCATTGCGCGCCGCCGCCTTGCGTCCGTCGCGCCACATGCTCGCGCCATCCGAACCGGTTCATGCCGCGAGCGGAGAGGGCCAACGCCGAATGCCCGCGACGCAGGAGAGCATAGGCGAGGATTCGCGAAAGCGGAACCGGAGGAGGCTGGTCGCCTGCCGGCCCTCAGCCGGTGCGCTTGGTAAGCGCGGCCCGATAGGCGTCGAGAACACCGTCGACCATGGCGTCGAGCCGGAAATTGGCCTTCACATGCTCGGCGAGATCGGCCGCTTGCGCCAGCCTCTCGGCCGCGGGCGTCGCCAGCGTTTTCCGGATCGTGTCGGCCAGGACGATCGGCTCGTTCGGCGGGATCAGCCGGCCGGCATGGCCGGGGCCGTAGATCTCCTTGATGCCGCCGACATCGGTCGCGATCAGCGGCTGCGCCGCCGCTGCGGCTTCGAGAATGACATAGGGCAGCGATTCCGCCCGCGACGGGATCACCATGACATGTGCCTTGGCGAGCGCGGCGCGGATCGGCCCCGGTGGCTCGAACACGCATTGCGCGGCGACGCCCTGGTCGACCGTCATCTGTCGCAGCACCGCCTCGTCCGGGCCGGAGCCGACGATCAGGATACGCGGCGTCAGCCCGTCGCGGCGCTTCAGCAGCGCGAGCGCCTCGATCAGCGTGTCGACGCCCTTGGCCGAGCGCAGTTCGCCGAGATAGACGAGATCGAACGCGGCTTCGGCGTGGTCGATCGGCTCGAACTCCGCCTCGGAAATCCCGTTCAGCACGATCCTGTGGCCGGTGCGCGGCTTGTGTCCGATATGCGCCTCGAAGCGCCCGGCGATGAAGGCGCTCTCGAACAGGAACATGTCGGTCGCCGGCTCGAACAGGCGCTCGATCGCCATATAGACCCGGTGCTCGGCGCTGCCCGGCTTGTAGTTGAAGCTGCCGCCATGCGGCGTGTAGGCGGTGACATAGCGCCGCCCCGGCGAGACCAAAGCGGGCAGGCGGGCATAGACCCCGCCCTTCGAGCCATGCGCATGCACGATCTGGGGCGCGATCCGCTTGCGTGTCGACGCGGCCGAGGCTTGCGCGCGCATGTCGGTCAGGCTCGGATAGCGCGACATCGGTACGCGGGTGACGCCGAGCGAGAGCTGCGGCCCGAGCTCGGCGAAGACCTGGTCGGCGCGCGCGCCGCCCGTGGTCGAATCGCAGAAGACGCCGACGGCGTGGCCGCGTGCGATCTGGCCGCGGGCGAGGTCGAGCACATGCCGGAACAGCCCGCCTAGGGGCGCACGGAAAACGTGCAGGATGGTCAGGGGATTGGAGCCGGCCGCGGCGGACATGGTCTCAAAAGCTCCGCTCGTGGTCAGAACCAGCGTTCCTTGATCACGATCGTGTCGCCGGGCCGGACCGGATAGGTGATCGGCACAGTGCCGGTGACGAGCTGGCCGTCCATCAGCCGGGTGACCTCGGCATAGCTGCGCTGGCCGCGCGGCGTGAAGCCGCCGGCGATCGCCACCGCCGTCTGCACCGTCATCCCGTTGACGAAGGGGAACTGGCCGGAATTGGTGACCTCGCCCAGCACGAAGAAGGGACGATAGGCGTCGACCTCGACCGAGACCTTGGGTTCGCGCAGGTAGCCGGCGCGCAGGCGCCCTTCGATCGCGCGCTCGAGCTGCTGCGTCGTGCGCCCCTGGACCTCGACGGCCCCGATCAGCGGCATCGAGATGCGGCCGGAGCCGTCGACGGCATAGACATTGGAGAGGTTGTCCTGGCCGAAGACGATGACGCGTAAGCGATCGCCACTGGCGAGCTGATAGGGAGCCGCGGTCTCCACGGCGAATTCCGGCGCGACCATGCGAGGCGCGCAGCCGGCCATGGCCAGCGCGGCGGCAAGCGCCAGACAGACGGGATGTCTACTCATCATCACCGGCAAGACCCATCGAGACATGCCCCTAGGGATAGGTCGTCATGGTTAACAAAACCTGATCGGGCAGGTCCATTGCCGCATATTAAAGGTTGCGGCTCTTAACCCAGCACTAACCTTAATGGGCTCACATGACGCTGCGTCTCTCGCGAGATGCGAGAGTTCTGCGTGAATGGAAGCCTCATGACCGCTCGCTACGACACCGTTGCGGCCGCCGGCGAGAGCCGCTCCGATCTGCTCGACCTGCCGGCCCTCTGGGCCGCGATCAAGGCGAAGAAGCTCTGGATCATCGGGCCGACGCTGGCTGCGCTCGGACTGTCCTTCGTCGCGGTCAACGTCGTCACGCCGCGCTACACCGGCGAAGCGCGGCTGCTGCTCGAAAACCGCGACAGCTTCTATACGCGGCCGGGGCAGGCGGCATCGGAGACTTCCGGCCAGCAGTTCGACTCAGAGGGCGTGCAGAGCCAGGTCCAGGTCATCATGTCGCGCGATCTGGCGCGTGAGGCGATCAAGCGGATCGGCCTTGTCGGCAATTCGGAATTCGATTCAGGTGCCGGCGCGCTCGGCGCGCTGAAAAAGATCGGCGTCCTGGTCGGCATCGGCGCCCATCCGGCCGACCGTTCGCCGGAGGAGCGGGTGCTGGAGAAGTACTACGACCGCCTCCTGGTGTTCCCGGTCGGGCGCTCGCGCATCGTCTCGATCGAGTTCACCTCGCAGGATCCGGCACTTGCGGCCAAGGCGGCCAACGAGATCGCCGCCGTCTATCTGGAGATGCAGGAGGCGGCCAAGCAGGACACGGCCCGCAGCGCCTCGTCCTGGCTCTCGACGACGATCGAGCCGCTGCGCAAGCGGCTGGCGGAATCGGAGGCCAAGGTCGAGGAATTCCGCTCCCGTCACGGCCTGCTCGTCGGCACCAACAACACCACGATCACGGCCCAGCAGCTCGCCGACCTGTCGACGCAGCTTTCCAATGCGCGCAACCAGCAGGCCGAATCGCAGGCCAAGGCCGGAATCATCCGCGACGCGATCAAGGCCGGGCGCACTTTCGAGATTCCGGATGTCGCCAACAACGAGCTCGTCCGCCGGCTGATCGAGCAGCGCGTCAACCTGCGGGCGCAGCTCGCGCTCGAATCGCGCAATCTCCTCTCCGAGCATCCGCGCATCAAGGAGCTGAACGCCCAGCTCGCCGACCTCGAAGGCCAGATTCGCGCCGCCGCCGAGCGCGCCGTGCGCACGCTGGAGAACGAAGCCAAGATCGCCGGCCAGCGCGTCGAGAGCGTCACCGCCGCGCTCGAAGGCCAGAAGAAGACCGCCTCGGGCGCCAATGACGACGAGGTCCAATTGCGCGCGCTCGAGCGCGAGGCACGGACCCAGCGCGACCAGCTCGAACAATACATGCTGCGCTATCGCGAGGCGCTCGCCCGAGACAGCCAGAACGCGACGCCGGCCGATGCGCGCGTCATTTCGCGCGCCATCGAGCCGACCGAGCCGTCCTTCCCGAAGAAGCTGCCGACGATGCTCGTCGCGACGCTGGCGACCTTCCTGGTGGCGCTCGCGGCCGTTGTCTCGCGCGAGCTGCTGAATGGCGGCTCGCCACAGCCGGCCGAAGACGCGCAGCGGCGCAAGGCGCCGGGCCGTGTCGAACCGGCCGTCAGCAAATCGGGGGATGAGGACGGGGAGGGCGAGGTGGCAGCCCCGCCGCCGCGTCGCCGCGAGCGCATCGCTGGTTTGCTGACCCATGGCGGGCGCATCGGCCAGCTCCATCTCGACCTCTCCGATCCCGATGCCGGCGCGGCCGAACTCGCCGCCTGCATCAACAAGGCGAGCGAGGGCCATGCGCCGCTCGTCCTGGTGCTCGACGGGGCAGAGCCGGGCGAAGCCTCGCCGCGCGCTTTGGCGCAGCTCCTTTCCGAGCGCAGCCGCTGCATCCTGGTCGATCTCGCCAGCGATAGCCGCGAGCGTGCCGGCTTCTCCGAATTGCTCGCAGGCGAGGCGATGTTCTCCGACATCATCACCCGCGAAGAGGATTCGCGCCTGCACGAGATCGCGCCGGGCCGGGCCGGGCGCGCTGCGGTGCTGGCCGCGCCCGATATCGTCGATGTCGCGCTCGATGCGCTCTGCGAGACCTACGACTGGGTGCTGGTCGCGACCGCCTCGACCGATGAAGCCGAGGTGCTGACGCCCCTGCTGGCGCGGGCGCAGGGCGCACTGGTCATGGCCGGCCATGCCGGCAACGGCCATGCGGTCGAGGCCGCCTATCGCCTCACCGACCTGACCGGCGCCCCGATCGCGCTGGTCATGATCGATGCGCCGGAGCGGGTCGAGCTGACCGCGCCGGAGAAGGAACCGGTGCCGGCCTGACGGCCGCTACCGGGCAGGGCTCTGCGCCAGCGGGCTATTCCTCGCTCTCGTCAGCTCGCCGCTTTCGCCTAAGCCAGCCGAGGATGCGCTGTGCCGCTTTCAGTGCGACGGGCGAGGCCTTGATCCGCCGCTTGAGCGCGCGCTTGGCTCGGCTGTAGCGGGCATAGGCACGGCCCTTGGCGGTCAGCGGAAAGAAGGTGTCGACCAGATCGTCGCTGTCGTCGCAGATCGTCGTCTTGTAGCGGGCTTCACCGATGCCGAGGTCGAACATGGTGAGGCCGGCCTGGCATTTGCGCTTGATCAGCTCGACCAGGAGGAGCTCGCCGGGGCTGGTGCGTGCCGTTTCCGAGGCGAGATCGAAGGAGGTCGCCATGCCGGAGAAGCGCTTGTCCTGCACGGCCCCGACATAGGTCGCGACCGAACGGCCCGCGAGGTCGAGCGAATAGAGTTCGATCACCGGCGGCCGACCTGGCCGTCCGATCGCTCCCGTGCGCAGGAAGCTTCGGATCGCCGGCGGCGCGAACGGGTCGGGCACACCCATCTGGGCGAAGCGGGCGGCCTTCTGCGCCAGGAAGGCGTCGAGCACGCGCCCGATCTCAGCCTCGCTCTCGGCTCTTACCAGCTCGGACCGACCGAACTCGGCGAAGCGGTTGCGCTTCGTCGTCAGCTTCTTGCGGGCATGTTTGCTCATCGAGCGCCGGAGCGTGGCCTCGCCGTCGCCCGGTTCGAGCGCGAGCTTGTAGGCGCGGCTCGGGCTCTGCCCCGCGGCGAGCCTTGCCGGTGGGTTGGCGATGCCCTGCCAGTCGGTCGGCTGGTTGATCAGGAACAGCGCGTCGATTCCGCCGAGAGCAGTGCCGATCTCCTGAAGCAGGAATTGGGTTGTCGCTGGATCGAGCGCTTCGGCAAAATCGCGACGATACAGCGCCATGTGATAATTGGCGTGCTTGCCACCGATGAACTCGGCAAAGCGCGTGCCGAGGCGCCGCGTGATCACCAGCGGAAACAGTGCGAGCAGTTCGCCGTGCTGGTCTTCGACTCGGACGAAACGAAACTCCATGCCTTCGGCCCGCCCGATCGTCTCGACGAAGGGCCGAACCCAGTCATAGGCCTGATAGGGCGTCACCAGGGCATCCGGTTCGAGCGCTCGCCAGTCGGCTTCCAGCGCGGCGATATCGCTGCTGGCGCTGAGCCGGTACCAGAGGCGCGCTTCCGCGTCCCGCCGCAAGGCAGGAAGGACAGGCAGGCTGGGCGCGCTATCGGCGATGGCGGACATGCCGCGATCCTTAACCCGGCATTGTGAACGGACCTGCCATGATCGCCGGCGTTGCAAAGCGCCATCGCCGAACAGCGTTAGCGAAGGGTTGAATCGATGTCTCGGAGACGCCGGGCATGAGCCTGCGCCACAAGGCTTTTTCGGCGGCGTTCCGGACGATTGCGGCAACCGGCGCCGACCGCTGGGGCAGGGGGCTCGCGCAAGGCAAGGGCGCGATCCTGACGCTGCATCATGTCCGGCCCGCGGCGTCAGGCGGCTTCCGGCCGAACGGCCTTCTCGAGATCACGCCTGATTTCCTCGACCGGACGCTGACCCTGATCCGCGCCGAGGGCTACGACATCGTCTCGCTCGACGAGGCGCTGGCGCGACTGGCCGATCCGAAACCCGGCCGCTTCTTCGTCGCACTGACCTTCGACGACGGCTATCGCGACAATCTCGACCATGCCTGGCCGGTGCTGGCCAAGCATGAGGCGCCGTGGACGCTCTACGTCGTGCGCGGCTTCGCCGAGCGCACGGCGCGGCTCTGGTGGCTGGAGCTGGAGGAGGCGATCCGGGCCTTGCCGCGCATCGCTCTGGACCTGCCCGATGGCCGCTTCGATGTGCCGGCCGGCAGCGATATCGAGAAGCAGAAGGCGTTCGATCAGCTCTACTGGCGTCTGCGCAAGGGGCCGGAAGCGATTCTGCTCTCGACGATTTCAGGGCTCGCGGGAGAGGCCGGCATCGATTCCGCTGCGCTGGTCGAGCGCGAATGCTTGCCGGCCGAGACCCTGCGCTCGCTCGCAGGGGCGCCCGGCGTCACCATCGGCGCCCATACGCTGAGCCATCCGATGCTGGCCAAGCATCCGCAGGAGGCTGCGCGCCGCGAGATCATCGAGAGCAAGGCCTGGCTGGAGGCGGCGCTTGGCATACCCATCCGCCACTTCGCCTATCCGGTTGGCGACCCTACCTCCGCCGGGCCACGCGAATTCGCGCTGGCGAAGGAAGCGGGCTTCGCCAGCGCCGTGACAACCCGGCCGGGGCATCTCTTCGCCGAGCACGCGGAGCATCTGCACGCGCTTCCGCGCGTCTCGCTCAACGGCCTGCACCAGAGCGAGGCGGCGCTGAAGGCGCTGCTGTCGGGGCTGCCGTTCCTGCTATGGAACCGGGGCAGGAAAGTAAGCGTGGAATAGAGGCGCCGTCATGCTCGGGCTTGACCCGAGCATCTCAGGCCGGATGGAGCTCTGAGCAGCGTCTCCTGGTCACGAGATTCTCGGCTCTCCGCTTCGCTACGGCCGAGAATGACGGCTACCCGTCCTTCCGTTCCATCCACTTGATGAGCGGCAAGAGCGGCAGCACCCAGACCAGCCCGAGCACGATATAGGCGATGGTCTGCACCGGTTTCGAAGCCTCGGTGATCCGCCCCTGCGCCAGTGCCATGGCGACGAGCGCATAGACGCAGACGAAGACGATCATCACGACCGTGCCGACGAGCTTGCGGTGGGTCTGCCTCATGGCGATTCTGGTCCGGGCTGCGGCATTGCGGGCGTTGTTCAGGTCTCGCGGGCGGACTATCTGTCACCCGCCGCCGCGCTTGTGAAGCGTATTCCAATCTGCCGCCTGCGACCCGAGGTCCCGCCGCCGTGACGATCGCGCTCGATCAGCCTGCCGTTTCGGCCGCTGCGAACCATGCGGGTATCCGCCGCTGGCTCTGGGCGGTCGCCTTCCTTGTCTTCGTCATGGTCGTGGTCGGCGGCGCGACGCGGCTGACCGGCTCCGGCCTCTCGATCACCGAATGGCGGCCCGTCACCGGCGCGATCCCGCCGCTGAATGATGCCGCCTGGGCGCTCGAATTCGAGAAATACCGCCTGAGCCCGCAATACCAGCTCCTGAACACGGGCATGGAGCTCGCCGACTTCAAGTTCATCTACTGGTGGGAATGGGGCCACCGCCAGCTCGGTCGTCTCATCGGGTTGATTTATCTCGCCGGTTTTCTCGTCGTCCTGCTGCGGCGGTCGATGCCGTGGCGTGAGACGGCGATCCTGTTCGGCATGGGCCTGCTGCTCGGCCTGCAGGGCACGATCGGATGGATCATGGTCGCCTCGGGCCTGGAGCCCGGCATGATCGCGGTCGCACCGGTCAAGCTGACGCTGCATTTGACCTTCGCCGGCTTCTTCTTCGCCGGCGTCGTCGCCTTTGCGACCTGGCTCACCCCGCTGCGCCGGGTCGAGCCGGCCTGGGGCAGGGCGACGGCGTGGGTTCTGCTCCTGCTGCTCTTCGTGCAGATCGCGCTCGGCGGCCTCGTCGCCGGCTCCAAGGCCGGCTTCACCTTCAACACCTGGCCATTGATGGACGGGGCGCTGGTGCCCTCATCCGCGACCCTGTTCGCCGGCACGCCGGTCTGGGAGAACTTCGTCGACAATGTCGCGCTGGTGCAGTTCAACCACCGCATCGGCGCCTATGTCCTGTTCGCCTTCGCGCTCTGGCATATGCTGAGTTTGCGCCGCGCCGCTCCGGGCTCGGGCGGCGCCAGGCGGGCTACTGCCATCGTCGGGCTCGTGCTGGCGCAATCTGCGCTCGGCATCGTGACGCTGATCTTGGTCGTGCCGCTCTGGGCCGGCCTCGCCCATCAGGCGCTGGGCTTCACCGTGCTGGCGATGGGCGTGGTGCATCTGACGCGCACGCAGCAGGGAGAGGCGAATGCGGCCTGACGGCTGTCTGTTCTGCGCGATCACGGCGGGCCAAGTCCCGTCGCACCGTGTCGCCGAGACCGAAAACCTCGTCGCCTTCCTCGACATCGCGCCGGTACGGCCGGGCCATGTCCAGATCATGCCGCGGACGCACCATCCCTATTTCGAGGAATTGCCGCCCGAGCTTGCGGCCGAGACCATCCAATTCGGCCAACGCCTGGCGGTCGCGCTGAAGCGAATCTACGGCGTGCCGAAGGTC
This sequence comes from Alloboseaceae bacterium BT-24-1, assembly GCA_025846845.1. Classification (GTDB taxonomy): domain Bacteria; phylum Pseudomonadota; class Alphaproteobacteria; order Rhizobiales; family Beijerinckiaceae; genus Allobosea. The sequence continues at coordinate 34,553 of JAOYTL010000012.1, read as the reverse complement.
GCCTTCATGTTCACCGGCAGCGACATCGCCCATGCCCACGCTCATCTGATCCCGATGGTGCGCTCGGACGACGTGACCTCGCGGCGCTATATCGCCGAGGAGGTCGTGACCTATCGCGACTGCCCGCGCCCGCCTGCGGCGGAGCAGGAGGAAACCGCCCGCCGCATCCGCGAGGCGCTGAATCAGGCGCTGGGCTTCGCGATCCTGGCGATGGCGGTGGTGCATGTCGTGTACCTCTCGGCGGGCACGCCGCTTGCTTGACATCCCGGGCCGTCCGCAGACGGTTTCGAGCTGAGGCCTATCGATGAGCAGGATCGTGGTTTTCTCGGGCGGCGACGTCGGGCCATGGCGTGTGCGTGATATCCGCGCGATCCGCGGCGAGCCGTTGCCGGAGGTCAGGCGGCTGCTCATGACCGAGGGCGAGCCTGCGGGGGCAGCGACCTGGCGCTTGCGGGGCGCGATTAGCAACGCCCGCTATGCGACGCGCTCCGAGGTGACGACGCTCGCGCAACTCCAGCCGGCTCTGGCACGGCCGCTGGCCAGTCAGGCGGTACTGATCCCGATCCGCAAATCGCCGGCCTGGTGGGCCCTCGCGCAGGATGAGCGGCGCGCCATCTTCGAGGAAACCTCGCACCACACCCGGATCGGCCTCACGGCGCTACCGGCGGTGGCGCGCCGCCTGCACCATTCGCGCGATCTCGACGAGCGCTTCGACTTCCTGACATGGTTCGAGTTCGCGCCGGAGCATGAGGCCGACTTCTGGGCGATGACCGCGCGGCTGCGGGCCACGCGTGAATGGGACTATGTCGAGGCCGAGACCGAACTGCGTCTGGCGCTGGAGCCGTGACGCATTCGCCCGTCACGCCAATGCCTGATCGAGGTCCGCGATCAGGTCCTCGGTATCCTCGATGCCGATCGAGAGGCGCACCACCTCGGGGCCGGCGCCGGACGCCGTCTTCTGTGCATCCGAGAGCTGGCGGTGGGTGGTCGAGGCCGGGTGGATCACCAGCGAGCGCGTGTCGCCGATATTGGCGAGGTGCGAGAACAGCGAGAGCTTCGAGACCAGCTGGACGCCGGCGTCGTAGCCGCCCTTGAGGCCGAAGGTGAAGACCGCGCCGGCGCCCTTGGGGCAATAGCGCTGGGCGAGCGCGTGGTACTTGTTGTCGGCCAGGCCGGCATAGTTCACCCACTCGACCGCCGGGTGCTTGGCAAGATGCGTCGCCACCTTCAGCGTGTTCTCGCAATGGCGCTGCATGCGCAGTGGCAGCGTCTCGATGCCGGTCAGGATCATGAAGGCGTTGAAGGGCGAGAGCGCCGGGCCCATGTCGCGCAGGCCGAGCACGCGGGTCGCGATCGCGAAGGCGAAATTGCCGAAGGTCTCGCCCAGCACCATGCCGTTATATTCCGGCCGCGGCTTGGAGAGCATCGGGTAGCGCTCGTCGCCGACCCAGTTGAACGAGCCGCCGTCGACGATCAGCCCGCCGATCGAGTTGCCATGGCCGCCGAGAAACTTGGTCGCCGAATGCACGACGATGTCGGCCCCGAACTCGAAGGGGCGGATCAGATAGGGGCTCGCCATCGTGTTGTCGACGATCAGCGGGATGTTGTGCTTCTTGGCGATCTTCGAGATGCCCTCGATGTCGACGATGACGCCGCCCGGATTGGCGATCGACTCGATGAAGATCGCCTTGGTCTTCGGCGTCACCGCCGCGGCGAAGGCGTCGAGATCGTCGCTATCGGCCCAGATCACGTTCCAGCCGAAGTTCTTGTAGGAATGATTGAACTGGTTGATCGAGCCGCCATAGAGCTTCTTGGCCGCAACGAACTCGTCGCCGGGCTGCATCAGCGCATGGAAGCACAGGAACTCGGCGGCGTGGCCGGAGGCCACGGCGAGAGCAGCTGTGCCACCCTCGAGCGCCGCGACGCGCTCCTCGAGCACCGCGTTAGTCGGGTTGCCGATGCGGGTATAGATGTTGCCGAAGGCCTGCAGTCCGAACAGCGAGGCGGCATGATCGACATCGTCGAAGACGAAGGAGGTCGTCTGGTAGATCGGCGTCGCACGCGCGCCGGTCGCAGCGTCGGGAGCGGCGCCGGCATGAACGGCGAGCGTGTGGAAACCCGGTGCGCGGTCGGTCATGGCGTGCTCCCTGACAATTCTGATCGTGAAACGGTCTCGTTCGATTTAACGAACGGTCCGGACAGCGTCAATCGCGCCGGCCATTGCCGGATGCTCGCTGGCCGTGCAGCATAACGGTTTACCCGCAAGGGTTTGGGCCGGGGCTGTGGGACAAAATGCTTCGTTTCGCCAAGCTGGCATTGACTGCCTGCTTCCTTGTGGCCTGCGCGGTCTCTGCGCCGGCGCGAGACCTCAAGATTGCCATCGATCCTGACGGCAGCGGTTTCAGCGTCGCAGGTTGGGCCAAGCAGGTCGCTGGTACCGGGACGGTCTTTTACCAGTGCCAGCAGGACAGCTGTGGGCGAGGCTCCACTGTGAGCCTGCGCAAACAGTCCCCGGGGGGATATACGCCAGAGGCATTGCGCCTGAATGAGCAGCGCGTTGCGTCAATCCTGACGTCTCAGTTTCCGGGAAAAGTCACACGGGTCGACATCTCGCCCGTCAAGAATCGCGACGACAAGACGTTCCGCATATCCGAGGTTTCGAGAACGATCGTCGTTCAGCCCGGGGTGGAGATTGGGATGCCGCTATATTGGAGATCTGGCTTTGTCTGGACGACGGCGAGCGCCTATACGATAAGCAGCTCTGCGGAGAGCCGAAAGCTGGCCGATAGCAACTTCGCGACATTCCAGGTGCCGTTGCTGCTGCTGGTGAATCTGCAATCCAAGTGAAGCGGCGTCGCTCAGGAGCCAGTCCGAACCGCGGCTTCGCAACATTACCTATTTGATCGCCTCAGCTCCGGCCCGACATGCTCCGGCCGCACGCCTATGCCGACCATTCGCGCCGGCAGGCGGCGCAGTACCGGAAAGCGCTGCAGCAGCCTGAGCGGCCAAGGCGGCGCGACTGGCTTGTCCGCCGCGAGCAGCGGCGTGATCACCCGGTTCTGGATCGCGATCTGGGCGGCCTGCGTGATCTTGGCCGGCCATTCCCGCCGCTTCTGCACGGCAGCAAGATCGTTGTCCGTCAGCCCGCGTTCGCGCAGCGACCTGGCCAGCAGATTGGCTGCAGCGACAGCGTCCTGGATCGCCAGGTTGATGCCGACGCCGCCGATCGGCGACATCGCGTGCGCGGCGTCGCCGATGCAAAGCAGCCCCGGCCGCCACCAGCGCTCCAGCCGGTCGACGGCGACCGAAAGCAGCTTGATGTCGTCCCATGAGATGAGTTCGCCGCTGCGATCGGCAAGCTCTGGCGCGAGCGCGACGAGGCCGGCCTTGAAGGCATCGAGCCCGGCGGCGCGCAGCTTGTCGAGCGAGCCCTTCGGGATGATGAAGGCGCATTGCCAGTAGTCGCCGCGGTTGAGGCGGATGAAGAAGCGACCGGCCGCGACCTGGCCGAAGGCCTGGGCCGGCTCGTCCGGCCGGCGGCTCAAACGGAACCAGAGCACATCCATCGGCGCACCGAGTTCGGTGACCGCAAAGCCCGCTGCGGCGCGGACGTCGGAACGCCGTCCATCCGCCGCCACAACGAGGTCTGCGCGAATCTCCAGTAGGCCTTCGGGGGCCTCTGTCGTGACGCCCGCGACGTACCCGTTCTCCTCGATCAGGCCGGTGGCCTTCGTCTGCATCAGCAGCCGGAAATTCGGATAGGTCCGGCCGTGATCGGCGAGGAAATCCAGAAAATCCCATTGCGGCATGAAGGCGATGAAGGGCGCCCTGACCGGCAGAAGGCTGAAATCGGCGACGGTGATGTCCTCCTTGCCGAAGCGGGCGACGATGTCGTCCTCCCTGACATGCGGCAGCGTCAGGAACTCCTCCAGCAAGCCGAGCTCGTGCATCACCTCCATGGTTGAGGGATGGATGGTGTCACCGCGAAAGTCGCGCAGGAAGTCGGCGTGCTTCTCCAGCACGATCACATCGACGCCGGCCCGCGCCAGGAGAAAGCCGAGCATCATCCCGGCCGGGCCGCCGCCGGCTATGCAGCAGGTCGTGCTCTCCTGGCGCATGACCTTGCCCCCGCCTATTCGGTCAGCTTGATCCCGGTCCTGGCGACGAGTTCGGTCAGGATCGCGCGGTCGCGGGCCATGAAGGCGCCGGTCTCCGGTGGGCTCCAGGCGACCGGCTCGATCACCAGCTCGCGATAGCGGGCGACCAGCTCGGCATCGGCCATCGCGGCGTTGATGGCGGTGTTGAGGATGCGCAGCGTGTCGGGCGAAATGCCGGCCGGCGCGACGATCGAGGCCCAGCCGGGATAGACCACGTCGACGCCCTGCTCCTTCAGCGTCGGCAGGTCGGGGAGCTGTGGCTGGCGCGCATCGGTGGTGACGGCGAGTGCTTTCAGCTTGCCGCCCTGGATGTTGCCGAGGCTGGCGGCGAGGCTGTCGATCATGACGTGGACCTGGCCCGACATCAGGTCGGCCGCAGCGAGCCCGGCGCCGCGATAGGGCACATGCGCCAGCTTGATGCCGGCTGCCTGCATGATCATTTCGAAGACGAGGTGGTTGGTGCCGCCGATGCCGGCCGAGGCGAAGTTGAGCTCGCCTGGCCGCCGCTTGGCATAAGCGATGAACTCGGCGAGCGAGGCGACCGGCAGGGTCGGCGAGGCGTTCAGCACCAGCGGGAACAGGCCGAGCATGCCGACCGGGACGAAATCCTGCGCGACGTCATAGGGCAGCTTCTGGCCGAGCGCCGGGGCGGCGGCGAAGCTCGCTGCGGTGGCGACGAGGAGCATATGGCCATCGGCCTGAGCCTTCACCACCGCCTGCCCGGCGACGATGCCGTTGGCGCCCGGCCGATTGTCGATGATCACTGACTGGCCGAGCTGTCTTGCCAGGGTCTCGCCGAGCCGGCGTGCCGCGATGTCGGTACCACCCGCCGGCGCGAACGGCACGACGAGCTGGATCGGCCTCTCGGGAAAGGCGGCGCGGGCGCCCCCAGCGCCGAGCGCGCTGGCGAGCCCGGCGAGCAGGACGGTGCGGCGATCGAGAGGGGGCATCGGCCTTCTCCGGCAAGAGCGGGAGCGGCGAGATTAGCGATCGCCCGCCGGCGGGGAAGAGCCTTCCCGCGATCTTTACGTCCCCGGGCGGTTGATCGTCAGCTTCTGGAAGCCCTTGCCGGAGAGCACCGGCTTCTTCGCCGACAGGATGCGCGAATTGATGCCCTGCCAGCCGATCTCGCCGGAGAGCCGGCCGTATTCGATCTTGGGGCAGCGGTTCATGATCACGGTGACGCCCCTGGCCTCGGCCTTCGCCGCGGCCTCGTCATTGCGCACCGAAAGCTGCATCCAGATCACCTTGGGCAGCGGCTCCAGGCTCAGAGCCTCGTCGGTGATCGGCCCGGCGGCTTCCGAATTGCGGAAGATCTCGACCATGTCGACCGGGCCGGGGATGTCCTTCAGCGAGCCGTAGACGGTCTTGCTCAGCAGCGTCTGCCCGGCGAGGCCAGGATTGACCGGGATCACGTCATAGTCGCGATCGAGCAGGTATTTGGTGACGATCCAGCTCGGCCGCGCCTCGTTGGCGGAGGCGCCGACCAAAGCGATCGTCTTGACCTCGCGCAGGATGCGGCGAATGAGCGCATCGTCATAAACGTCGTGATCCACGGAGTTAAAATCCCAGCGAATTGAATGAGTTGCCTAATCTTCTGGAATCAACGGCGAAGCTGCGTCGATGCCCGGAACATAGCGTCGGCAAGCTCGTTCCCCACATTGAAGAGGAGGGGCATATCCCGCTCTTCATCAGTGAGGAGGGCCTGCCATGTGCGACTACAGTCTGCACCATGTGATGTCGACTCCTGCCAAAGTCGGCGATGTCCTCAAGACCACCAGCTTCATCGGATCGAGCACCAGGGGCTTTTGCGCCGCTGGCGATCCGACTGTCGCGGTCTGTGTCCTGCCCGGCACGGAGCTGGCGTTCGCGACGGAGATCGAATGCGACAGGGCGGTCGGCTTCCTGCCGCATCGCCGGCTCGCGGCGACGCTGGCGCGCTTCCGCCAGGTCGATCTCGACAAGCCCTACGCCCATCACGACGCGATCGAACTGCCCGACGGGCAGATCGTGCTGCTGACCAACCTCTCGGAAGGCCAGACCGCGACCGTGCTGCAATTGCCGGCGGACGAGCAGGCGCAGCGGGCGGCGAAGACCGAGGCGGAGCCGGCGCGGGCACAAGAGGAGCCGGTCTACATCTTCGGCATCTGACCGGATGATCATAGGCGCATGAGCGTCCTTCATGACGGCGGACTCGTCTTCGGGCGAGCCCGCCCTTTCAGCTGTGACGCCAATCCGGCTGGCGCTTTTCCATGAAGGCGCCGATGCCTTCTTCCGCGTCGCGCGCCAGCATGTTCTCGACCATCACCGCCGAGGCATGGTCATAGGCCGCCTTCAGCCCCATCTCGCGCTGCTCGTAGAAGGTGCGCTTGCCGACCTTGACCGTCGCCGCCGATTTTGAGGCGATGACCGCAGCGAGCCGCTTCGCTTCCGTGAGCGCTTCGCCCGCCGGCACGACGCGGTTAATCAGTCCCATGCGGGCAGCCTCCTGAGCCGGGACCATCTCGCCGAGCAGCAGCATCTCCATCGCATGCTTGGCCGAGAGGTTGCGCGACAGCGCGACCATCGGCGTCGAGCAGAACAGGCCGATATGGACGCCCGGCGTGCAGAAACGCGCGCCTTCGCCGGCGATGGCGAGATCGCAGGTCGCGACGAGCTGGCAGCCGGCCGCCGTCGCCGTGCCTTCGACGGCGGCGATCACCGGCTGGGGCAGGGCGGTGATCTGCTGCATGACGCCCGAGCAGCGCCCGAGGATCTCGGCGAAATAGGCGCGGCCTCGATCGGCATCGGCCCGGCGCGCGCTCATCTCCTTGAGGTCGTGCCCGGCTGAGAACACTGGTCCGGCTGCCGCCAGCACCACGGCGCGGACTTTTTGATCGGCCGCGATCGCAGCCAGCGTCTCCGACAGGGCGGAAAGCATCGCCTCGCTCAGCGGATTACGTGCCTCCGGCCGGTTCAGGGTCAGGGTTGCGATGCCGTCGGCATCCTCGCGCAGCAGCAGCTGCGGTCCGGCATGGGCGTTCATGGCGAAAAGCCTTTCGCTGTTTGTCCTATTGTCGGGAGGCAGGTGCCGTGCTGCAAGGGGCGTAACGTCCGATCAGACCCCGGTTTTCCGCACGATGACGACCCGTATGAGCGCCGCCGAGATCGAGGCCTATCTCGATCAGGTCTTCCCGCAGCTGCACTATGGCGGGCGGACCTATTTCGTCGAGGAGGTCGGTCCGCTCTCGGCCCGCATGCGCTGCGACTACCACGAGAAGCATCTGCGGCCGGGCGGCACCATTTCGGGGCCGACCATGATGGCGCTTGCCGATCTCGCGCTCTATGTCGCGATCCTCGCCCAGATCGGCCCGGTCGGCCTCGCGGTGACGACGAGCCTCAACTACAACTTCCTGCGCAAGCCCGGGCAGGCGGCGCTTATCGGGGAAGCGAAGCTGCTCAAGCTCGGCAAGCGCCTCGCTATCGGCGAGGTCTGCCTCTATTCGCAAGGCGAAACGGAGATGGTCTGCCATGCAACCGGGACCTATTCGATCCCGGTTGCGAGATAATTGCGGTATCCTGATACCGTTTCGTGCATTACTCTGAAAACAATACATTTTTCGCCAAAGACAGCCTCTATCTCTGCTTGACATCGACAGGGTGGCCGCCTATCCAGCGCCCACACCGCCGCCGGCCCGCCGGCGGCTTGTCCTTTTTTCAAGCAGCCGAAGGGTGCCGCGATGAAGACCATCTCGCTCAAGCCCGCCGATGTCGAGAAGAAGTGGGTTGTGATCGATGCCTCCGGGCTCGTCGTCGGCCGTCTCGCCACCCTGGTGGCGATGCGTCTGCGCGGCAAGCACAAGGCCGCTTACACCCCGCATGTCGACTGCGGCGACAACATCATCGTCATCAACGCCGACAAGGTGGTGCTGACCGGTCGCAAGCGCGACCAGAAGATCTACTACCACCACACCGGCTATGCCGGCGGCATCAAGGAGCGCTCCGCCAAGTTCATTCTCGAAGGTCGCTTCCCCGAGCGCATCGTCGAGAAGGCTGTCGAGCGCATGCTGCCGCGCGGCCCGCTCTTCCGCCAGATCCTCGGCAATCTGCGCGTCTACAAGGGCTCCGAGCATCCGCATGCCGCCCAGTCGCCCGAGGCGCTCGACGTCGCGGCACTCAACCGCAAGAATGCGAGGGTCTGACGATGGCCGAGGTTCTCCAGTCTCTCGAGCAGCTCGGTCAGGTCGCCAAGGGCGTCCAGCCCGAGGCTCCTGTCCACGTCAAGAAGGTCGACGCGCAGGGCCGCGCCTATGCCACCGGCAAGCGCAAGAACGCCATCGCCCGCGTCTGGATCAAGCCGGGCTCCGGCAAGATCACGGTCAACACCCGTGACCAGGAAGTCTACTTCGCCCGCCCGGTGCTGCGCCTGATCCTGCAGCAGCCGCTGATGCTGGTCGATCGCCTGACCCAGTACGACGTCGTCGTCACGGTCAAGGGCGGCGGCCTTTCCGGCCAGGCCGGCGCGGTTCGCCACGGCATCTCCAAGGCTCTGACCTTCTACGAGCCGGACCTGCGCGGTCCGCTCAAGAAGGAAGGCTTCCTGACCCGCGACTCGCGTGTCGTCGAGCGTAAGAAGTTCGGCAAGGCCAAGGCCCGCCGCAGCTTCCAGTTCTCGAAGCGCTGATTTCTCTTTCGGCCTTTCGCCGATATCGATCCGAAGGGCGGCTCTCACGAGCCGCCCTTTTTCGTTTGGGCGCTGGCTTCCAGCCAGGCTACGACCTCGGCGCGGCGCGGATGTGGCTTACCGGCCGGTGGGAACAGCAGCGTCAGCCGATCGCCACTCGGCAGCTCATCGGCGAAGGGCGCGACCAGGCGCCCATCTGCGAGATAGGGCGAAACCAGACTCCTGCGGCCGATCAGGATACCGGCGCCGCCGAGCGCCGCATTGAGCGCCAGCGCATAGAGCGAATAGGACGGACCGCGGCCAGCATCGATTCCACCGGCGCCGGCATGGCGCAGCCAGCGTGCCCAGTCGCTGCGCCAGACGGCGTCGTGCAGCAATGTCTGCCCGGCGAGATCGGCCGGCGTCCGCAGGTTGTGGGCGAGGGCCGGGGCGCAGACCGGGAACAGGCTGTCCTCGGCGAGCGCCAGCGCGTCGGCCGGCGGCCTGGCGAGATAGAACAGCGCGAGATCGAAGCTGTCGTGCCGGCCCGCCGGTGGTTCCTCCATCGCGCTGATCGAGATCGCCAGGCTCGGGAAGGCCTGCTGCAGTGCCGGCAGGCGCGGCGACAGCCAGAGCTGGGCGATGCAGGGCAAAGCGGCGATGGCGAGCGCCCGGCCGGCATGGCTGGCCTTGAGCTCCTGCACGGTCAGGGCCAGCGCATCGAAGGCGGCGCTGAGCCGCGGCTTGGCTGCGTCAGCGGCTTCAGTCAGCGCGACGCCCTGTGGCAAGCGCCGGAACAGGGTCAGGCCGAGAAAAGCTTCGAGATGCCGAACCTGCTGGGCGATGGCGCCTTGCGTCACCCCGATCTCCTCGGCCGCACGCGAGAAGCTGCCGAGCCGCGCCGCAGCCTCGAAGGCGCGCAATGCATTGAGCGGCGGCAAGGGCGGGCGGGGCGGTCTGACGGGCATGCTCGGTACCGGCGGGCAGGCCGAGATTTTCTAGGCCTCGACGCGACCATAACTGGTTTGCATCCGCACCGGCAAATCGCTGCAATGGTGTGACGAAACAAGGCTTGGCGAGGGATGGCGATGACGGTGAAACTGGCGCGGCGCGGATGGGTGCCGGCGGCGAGCGAGGATTACGTGCTCCGGATCGCCGGCGAGGTCGCCAGCCAGGATCGCGCGATGCGCGAGACCAGACTCGCTGATCTCGTCTCCGAGAACCGCACCATCCATGAGCGCGACTGCGTCAATCTCAACCCGGCGACCAATGTGATGAACCCGCGCGCCGAGGCGGTGCTGGGGCAGGGGCTCGGGAGCCGGCCTTCGCTCGGCTATCCCGGCGACAAATACGAGATGGGGCTGGAAGCGATCGAGCAGATCGAGGTGATGGCGGCCGAGCTGGCGGCCGAGGTCTTCGGCGCTTCCTATGCCGAGATCCGCGTGCCCTCCGGCGCCATCGCCAATCTCTATGTCTTCATGGCGGCGGCGAAGCCCGGCGATGTCGTGATCGCACCGCCGCCTTCGATCGGCGGCCATGTCACGCATCATGGCGCCGGCGCCGCCGGGCTCTATGGCGTCGTCAGCCATCCGGCTCCGATCGATGCTGACGGCTATACGGTCGATGTCGCAAAGCTGCGCGAGGATGCGCTGCGGCTTCGGCCGAAGGTCATCAGCATCGGCGGCAGCCTCAATCTGTTCCCGCATCCGATTCGCGAGATCCGCGCCATCGCCGACGAGGTCGGCGCGATCGTGCTTTTCGACGCGGCCCATCTCTCCGGCATGATAGCAGGTGGTGGCTGGCAGCAGCCGCTGGAGGAGGGTGCTCACGTCATGACGATGAGCACCTACAAGAGCCTGGGCGGGCCGCCCTCGGGACTGATCGTCACCAATGATGCGGGGATCGCCGAGAAGCTCGACGCCATCGCCTATCCCGGCCTCACCGCCAATTTCGACGCGGCGAAGTCGGCGGCGCTGGCGATTACCATGATGGACTGGCAGGAATTCGGTCGCGACTACGCGGCGATGATGGCCGCGACGGCCAAGGCGCTCGCCGAGGCTCTCACCGAGCGGCAGGTGTCGGTCTTCGCCCGCGATCGCGGCATGACGACCTCGCACCAGTTCGCGATCGAGGCGGCGCCCTATGGTGGCGGGCAGGCCGCGGCGAAGCGGCTGCGAGCCGTCAACATCCTGAGTTGCGGCATCGGCCTGCCGATCGCGGAGGTCGCCGGCGACGTCAACGGGCTCAGGCTCGGCACGCCCGAGATCGCCCGCTTCGGCATGAAGCCCGAGCACATGCCGGAGCTCGCCGGCTACATCGCCGACGGGCTCTCAGGCGCGCGCCCGGTCGAGGCGGTCGCCAGCGATGTGACGGCCTTCCGCCGGCGGTTCGGCAGACTGCATTACGTACGGTGACGCGCTTCAGCTACCATAGCGCTCCAGCATCTCCGCCTGCAGCGCCGCTTCGCTGACGACATGCGCGGCCCCGAGCCAGGCCGACTCGATCTCGCCGGCGGCATTGCGGACGAGTCGGACCGGCTCGCCGGGACTGGCGAAGCCCGAGGCCTTTACGATGCGGCCGTGATCCTCGGCCTCGGGCACGATCTCGCCGGCATCCAGGAACGGGTTGAACAGCGCTGGATTGGCCATCAGCACCTTGCCGCCGACCGGCACGAGGTCGCCGGCGCCCCAGATCGTCCACAGGCGCTTGCGCCAGCGCTCGGTTGTGGGCGTCGGTGCGCCGTGCTCAGCGAAGGTCCGGAAGATCTGGATCACCCCGTCGAGCCAGGGATGGGCGAGGCCGTCGATGGCGTTGGTCAGGACCGAGACAGTGAGACGCTGCTCGGGAACGGTAGCGGTGCGGGTGATGAAGCCCTGGAAACCGCCGGAATGGCCGACCCAGTCCCAGCCATCGCCGCCGCCCGAGATGGTGCCGAGCCCGTAGTGCCGGCCGAGGCTGCTCTCGGCGTCGGGCCAGAGCCGGCGCGTCATCTCGCGGCGGCTGAGCGGCGACAGGACGCTGGCTTCGGCCTTCGGCGAGAGGTGGGCGATGTAGCGGGCGATGTCGGCGGCGGTCGCGACGAAGCCGGCGGCCGAGACCATGGCGTTGCCAGGGTTGTCGGCCGGGATCACGATGCGCCGGCCGAGCGGCAGCTTGCCGCTATGCCCCTTCGCCATCGGCCCGTTCCAGAGCGTGATGTCGGGCCTGGTCTCCTTCAGCCCGGCGGGCGCGACGATCTCGCGGGCGATCCAGTCGGCGTAAGCCTCGCCCGTCACCGCTTCTATGACGAGGCCGAGCAAAGCGAAGCCGTGATTGGAGTATTTGAAGCGCTGCGACGCCGGGAAGACCGGAGGCCTGGCGAGGTCGGCGAGCAATTCGTCCTTGCGCAGATAGGGCTTGCGATCGAAGAACTGGCCGCAATCGACACCGTCGCGGGTAAGCCCGGCACTGTTGGAGAGAAGCTGGGTCAGCGTAACCGCCGCGACCTCGGGATGCAGGCCCTCGACATAGGCGCCGGCCTTGTCGTCGAGGCGCAGGCGGCCTTGTTCGCCAAGGCGCAGGATGCCGGCGGCGGTGAAACTCTTCGAATGCGAGGCGATGCGGAAGCCGTGGCGCGGCGTAAGCGCCTCGCCTGTCGCGAGGTCGGCGCTGCCGAAGGCGGCCTCGAGCACGATCTCGCCGCCATCGGCGATCGCGACCGCGCAACCGGGCTGGTCATGGAACCGGCGCTGGAATTCGAGCCAGCTTGCGACATAGTCGAGCGCGGCGGGCAGCCAGGACTTCATCGGGGAATCCATCGTCGAGCGGGGCGGGAAACGCAGCTTGGCACGGGTAATGGCGCTGCGTCAGCGCCGCAAAGCGCGGGAGCCATGCGTTGTGGCCGGATCGCCTTGGTCCTTGCCCTCGCGCCTTACGCGTGGCATCCGTCCGGGCAACACATAAGGATCGTTACCGTGGACAAGACCGAACTCGCCAAGCTCGAAGCGTATCTGCGCCGCACCTTCGCCAACCATGGCATCAGCGTGCGTGCGCGACTGAAGAAGACCGACTCGGCCGAGGTCTATCTCGCCGACGAGTTCATCGGCATCATCCATGTCGACGACGAGGATGGCGACCGCTCGTTCAACTTCACCATGGCGATCCTCGACGTCGATCTCGAAGACTAGAGCCGGATCCGATCAGGTTGATTCAACCTGATCGGTGAATCCGTCTCTAAACTTGAGATAGAGACCGTTTTACCGATCTGCTTGCGATGCAAGCTGATCGGAACGGGCTCTGAGGCCAGGCGCTCAGCGCGTCAGCCGGTCGATGCTGCGGCGTACGCCGCCGATCATCACCTGCCAGTCGGCGACGATGGCGCGCGGAAAGCGGATGTTCACATCGACGCCGCGATGACGGAAGGTCACGCGGCAGGGCTCGTCGAGGCCGCTCTGCGCGGTCTCGACCGGGCAGCGTGCCGCAAAGCCCCGTCCGTCCGGCACCGAGACATAGAGCTCGTCGCCCTCATAGGGCGAGCCCTTACGGAAGCCGCGCACGACCAGCCCGCCCGGATTCGACCAGACCGTCGGCGTCAGGAAGCGGGCATAGGTGGAAAGCTGCGTCGCCGGCTCGTTGACCTTGTCCGGCGGGCTCAAGGTCACCAGCAGGCGCTGCCGGGTCTCCGGCACCACCGGGCCGAGGCTCGGCCAGTCGAGGCGCAGGCGCGCCATCCCGACCAGGCGCCCTTCGTCACTGTCGGCGCCGGTCAGATTGGCTGGAATCGCCAGCACCACATCGCCGACTCTCGTCGGGTGCAATTCGGTCCCGGCATCGGGATTGGATCGGGTGGCGAGCAGAGCAAAGCCCGTGCCTGCCAAACCGAGGGCGACGATTGCGGCTGCGAGCCGCAGCAGTGCCCGGTCGCCACGTGGCAGGACCGGCGCCGGGCGACGCCGCAGGTGATTGCGGATCAGCGCCGCGACATCGGTGGCGTTGTTGAGCGGTTGGGCTTGGTCGGGCGCGGCGTAGAGGCTCATCGGATTCGTCCCTGGGGGCCGGCGCGCGACCCTGTCGGGAAACTCAAGCAGAGCCGCCTTAACGTCCCGTAAACCATGTCCGCGCCGGCGTGGTTAACCATCGGTTAAAGCTTTGCTTCCGCGTTGAGCGACCTTGCGCCATGGTTCGGCAGCATCCGCTGGAAGCCGTACCCCGTGACGCTAGAACCATCCGCCATCGAGGCGCTGAAATCGCTGGTTCTCGGCTTCGCCTTCGCCGGGCTGCTGGCGAGCGCCTTCGAACTGTTCACGCAGAAGCGCGCCGGCTTCGAGCTCTTGCAGGGCGGCGGTGTCGGCGCGGTGGCGAGCGTGCCGGTGGTGGTGTTCAGCGCACCGTTCCTGATCCTGCGCAACACCGTGCGCGGCCGGCGCATCGAAGGGCGGCCCTTCTTCTTCGTCATGGCCGCGAGCATGATCGCCTCGCTCTGGAGCCTGATCAGCGGCCGGGTCGTGCTCGATCTCCTGATGATGTTCGGCGCGGCTTGACGGCGAGGGCGATGGCCCTGCAATCCTCCAGGTGACATACGGAGGATACGCCATGCCGCTCTATTCGCTCGACGGAACCGCACCGGAGACTGCGCCGGAAGGGCAATGGTGGCTCGCGCCCGACGCGCATGTGATCGGCCGCGTCAGGTTGGCGAAGGATGTCGGGATCTGGTTCGGCGCGGTGCTGCGCGGCGACAATGAGTGGATCGAGATCGGCGAGGCCACCAACATCCAGGAAGGCTGCGTGTTCCACACCGATCCCGGCGCGCCGCTCAGGGTCGGCGCCGGCTGCACCATCGGCCACCGCGCCATCCTGCATGGCTGCATCATCGGCGATAACAGCCTGATCGGCATGGGCGCGACCGTGCTCAACCATGTGAAGATCGGCCGAAACTGCCTGGTCGGCGCCAATGCGCTGGTGACCGAGGGCAAGGAATTCCCGGACAATTCGCTGATCGTCGGATCGCCGGCGCGCGCGATCCGCACGCTGGACGAGGCGGCTGCCGCCGGCATTGCCCGCACGGCCGCCGGCTATTCCGAGCGCTGGAAGCTGTTCGCCAAAAGCATGAAGCGGATCGACTGATCGCTCCGCACCGTTCCGTCCATTCCTGAAAAAGAAGCGGGCCGGCTCCCGGGGAAGGAGCCGGCCCTGGACGATGCCCGGTCGGGGACGGGTGGGTGGGGACGTGACCGGACTCGTCGTCTGGTGGCAAAGCCCGCCTGGACTTCGCCGATGTCGTGTCGCGCCGGGTTTCGTCCCCGCCCGGCGCGCCTTGTGGTTCAGCGCAGCGAGGCCACCGTCGCGGTCGAGAGGCCGCCGAGCGAGGCCCAGCCGGTGCGGGCCTGGGATTCACGCTTCACATAGGTGTAGCCGGTCTGGCTCCAGGGCAGGATCGCGTTGCGCTTGTTGTCGAGGATGAAGTCGCCGCGATCGGTGCGGATCATCAGCACGGCATGACCGGCGTTCTCCTCGTCGATCACGACAGTGACGCGCATGGCCCGGCGCGGCACGCCGGCCTCGGCCAGGCGCTGGCGCTTCAGCAGGACATAGTCCTCGCAATCGCCCTTGCCGTCGGTCGGGATATCCCAGCGGTCGACCACGCCCCAATGGTCCTGATCGGTGATCGCCTCGATGTCGCGATTGGCCTTGACGTTGTTTGCGACGATCAGCTTCCACAGCTTCGGCGTCAGCTCGACCGACTCGGCTTCGCGGGTGTCTACGGCGCATTCGCTCGGCATGCGCTTGCAGAAATCCGTCCAGGCATAGGGCGCGCGGGCCTCGCCGCCGGCGACGATCGGTGCGCTGGCGATCGGCAGGCCGGCGCTCTGCTGCGCCTCGGCGCCGGTCACGCCGGCGAAAGCGATGATGGTAGCAGCGGCAAGGCCGCGAAATCCCCGGAAGCTCGAAAACATGTCGTCCCCTTTCCTGTCCCGGGAACGACCATGCTTGTGCCCTGTAGAGATCGCTTGAAATGAAAGCGGACAATTTTACTGAAATCGAGCCTATAGAGCGCAAAAGTACTTAGAGAAAATCGTGTATAAAACCGCTGGTAAGAATTCTCAGCGCTCGCGTCAGGAATTCTTAACCATGGGTTTCATTAACCATCCAATCTCTTAACCATGGCCGGAGAGGGGGGTGACTGCAGGTTTGGGTGGAGGCACTGGCCGTGCCATTGCGGACGACGTTCCCCGTCATGGTCGGGCCTGTCCCGGCCATCCACGTCTTCACTGATCGAGGGCTGTGTTCAAGACGTGGATGCTCGCCACAAGGGCGAGCGTGACGGCGCTAGAACACCGCAATGTGCACTTCGGGGGCAGCTCCGCCCGGAATGACCGCGCGGTTCAGTCCGAGAGGGATGCGCCCGAGCCTATGCTCAGAGCTCGAGATTCTCGTCGAGCAGGTCGGCGGAGAGTGGCATGCGGAACTGGGCCGCGTAGCCGCCGTCGAAGCGGCGCACGATCATCGCCGCAGTGCTGCCGAGCCGGACCGCAGTCCCCATCTCGAACTGGTGGTCGCTAGCGAAGGCCGCACCCGACAGCGAGAAGTCGATCAGCCGCACGGCATGCTCGGTCCCGTCCTCGAGGACCAGGATACAGCGCGGGTTGCGCGGCACGATCCGCTCATGGCGGCGGTCTTCGGGCAGGCCGAGTTCCTCGCGATTGGCGAGCCAGGTCAATTGTGCCGTGAACTTCTCACGCTTGCGGCTGGTCGCGGTGATCGTCATGGCGAAGCCGGCGGGAGTCGTGCGAACCGCCGTGCCTTCGATGCGGCCGAGATGTTCGAGATAGACGATGACGCGGTCGCCAATCGCGGCCTTCGCCGGCGCGACCATGTGCAGGCCGCCGGGCGAGATATCGGTGGTCTGGCAGGGATATTCCATGCGGTTGGGCAGCATGTAGCGTCCCAACAGGACAACTTTCATGCGTTGATGCCGCCGGCGCTCGACCGGGACCGAGCCCGTCTTCGGATTTTGGGGCGCCGTCAGCACATTGCAGACCTTGTTCCTAACAGGGCCATGCTAGCGGGCCGCCGGTTAAGAGGCGGTTAGTCGTATCAAACACGCCCACCCGGCAGCAGCATCAGTTTCGGCCGCTTGTCTTCCGGCGGCTCAGCCCTACGCAGGGCACGTGCGTCCGGCCAGATCATCCTGAGTGAGATCATCCGCATCGAATCGAGCGTGTCGAGGCCGAGCCACTCCGGCGACAGGGTCGGCGAGAGCGCGCCGAGGATGCGGGCATGGGTGCGCCCGCGATAGCGCAAGGGTAGCAGCAGGAGTTCGAGATGGACGGTGGCGCCATTCTGCGTCTGCGCCGAGAGACCGGCGACGGCGCCCGCCGTCTCGTCCATCACGGTCTGGACGAGGCGGCGGATGTCGCCTTGCGCCTCGACATCCGGCCAGAGCGCGACGAGCGCGCGCCCACGCAGTTCACGTCCGAACAATGCGCAGAGCCGCGTTCCGGCGAGGCGGAAGACCGGTCCGATCGGCTCGTTCTCGAGCACGAAAGTGTCGGCGAGCGCATGACGCAGCGCGCCCGGCTCGATCTCGCCCCGTTCGGGCGCGCTCCGCTCGCCGCGCAGCGTGTCCCAGTAGTCGAAAACCAGGCGGGTGCTCGGGTTCTTCATGATCCTGTCCAGTCCGGTCTGCGCTGTCCCTGTTCGTGCGAAGACGTGCCAAATCGGAGCGCATTCGTTCGAGGCGGAGACGGTCGGGTCCTTGCGAATCGGTAGGACGCAGCGCGCATGCCGTCTTGCCACGCGGCCCGGACAGGGGGAGGCGGCAGGGGTTGTTAAGGTTAAGCATGGGTTAAGCTTGTGGAAGATCGCTAAAATGCCGGATAAATCAGGCGTCGAATTCGAGTCCGTCCGAACCGTTCGGGCTCACTGGAAAGGCGGGGGGCGCGGGGGCGTGACCGGCCGGGGAGGAAAGGGGAGAGCGTCAGCTCTCCCCTTTTCTGTTGCCTGCCGACGACCGATGCGCGACTGAGGGCGTGATGGCGGAACATCCAGACGATCCTTACGGTCCTCCGGCGCGCGAGCCGGTCTTCAACCTGCCCGGTGCCGTCGTCTGGCTGATCGCCGCACTGGCGCTGATCCACGGCGCGCGCGAGCTACTCAGTGCCCGCGACGATTTCCTCCTCGTCTCCTGGCTTTCCTTCGTCCCGGCGCGGCTGACGCTCTGGTTCGCGCCCGAGCGTCTCGAGGAGGTCGCCCGGAGCCTGGGAGCGACCGGAACCCCCGATTTCGTCCAGCGCCTGCAACTGGTGCGCCTTCTGCTGGCCGATGGCGGCGGCCAGCTCTGGACCCTGCTCAGCTACGGGCTGCTGCACGGCTCCTGGCTACACCTGATCTCGAACGTCGTCTGGCTGGCGGCCTTCGGCAGCCCGGTGGCGCGCCGGCTCGGGGCAGGGCGCTTCCTGCTGCTGATGGCGCTCTCGACCATCGCCGGCGCCTTGCTGCACTGGTGGTCGCGTGAGCTCGACGTGCTGCCGCTGG
The DNA here is from genome assembly GCA_025846845.1 of Alloboseaceae bacterium BT-24-1. Classification (GTDB taxonomy): domain Bacteria; phylum Pseudomonadota; class Alphaproteobacteria; order Rhizobiales; family Beijerinckiaceae; genus Allobosea. Next base: position 16,241 of record JAOYTL010000012.1, on the reverse strand, counting down.
TCGGTGCCTCAGCCGGTGTCTCGGGCGCGACGGCGGCGGCGATCCGCTTCGTCTTCTCGCCGGGCGTGCATTTCGGCGGCCTCGGCCATGACGAGGTGGTGCGCGCGATTCCCGCTGAGCCGCTCGGCGGCCTCTGGCGCAATTCACGGGCCATGCTTTTCGTGGTGATCTGGTTCGTCACCAACATCCTGTTCGGGGCCGGCCTGGTGCCGATCCTCGGCGAAGAGACCAGCATCGCCTGGGAGGCGCATATCGGCGGCTTCCTGGCCGGGCTGCTGTTGTTCCCGCTGCTGGATCGCGGGCCGGTCCGGCGCTGACCGCAACCGGAGCGAGCAGACTTCAGCCCGCAATCGCCTTGCCGTCGCCTCAGACTTCGCTCACATTGGACTTAAGTCCAGCGTGGCGTCGCGCCGCGGACGAAATAGTCCGTTGGCCCCCGGTGCTGCTCTCGTCGCAACTCATAAACGTGCGCCGGCCAACGGCGCCGCTACCGTCGGAGGAGAAGTCGATGAACGTCGCTCATATTCTCGGCAACAAGGGCGGAGACGTCGTTTCCGTACAGCCGCACCGGACGCTTGGCGAGGCGACGCGGACCCTGGCCGAGAAGCGGATCGGTGCCGTCGTCGTGACCGGCGCGGATGGCGGCCTGCTCGGCATCCTGTCCGAGCGTGACATCATCAAGGCCCTGGGCACGGACGGCGCCGCAGCGCTGGAGACGCCGGTGTCGCGGGCGATGACCGCCAAGGTCGTGACCTGCAGGTCCGACACCAGCGTCGACGAACTGATGGAAATCATGACCTCGGGCCGCTTCCGGCATGTGCCGGTGGTGGATGGCGGCCGCATCGCGGGCATCGTCTCGATCGGCGACGTCGTCAAGCATCGCGTCGCCGAGATCGAGGCCGAAAGCCGGGCGATGCGCGACTATATCGCGATGGCCTGAGGCGCGGACCTGCGACCTGTCGCCTAGTTCAGCGGCAGGTGGTTGGCGGCGACGATCGCGCCGATCTCGTCGAGCGCACGTTCGGCGGCTTGCCGGCCGAGCGCGATCGCCTCGTCGGCGCGGTGGAAGTCGAACAGGCCGACGCGGCCGAGCTTGGGGCCGATCATCACATCGGGCGGATCGCCCGCGAGGCGCGAGCGCGAGATCCGGTCCTGGGTGATGTTGAAGGCATCGACCATCACGCCGGCGAGCCCCGGCTGGTCGTTGTTGGCCTTGCCGACGATGCCGCGCATGCGCTCGCGCATACCGCCGAACCAGCCGACGGCCGGGCGCTGCTCGTGCGCGGGCTCCGGGTCCGCATCGGCGCCATAGGACTGGATCACCGTGCCGCGGCCGGTCATGTCGCTGTTGAGGTTGACGCAGAGCACGACGTCGGCGCCGAGCGCGCGGGCCACCGTGACCGGCACCGGATTGACCAGCGCCCCGTCCATCAGCCAGCGGCCGCCCAGCTTCACCGGGTCGAATACGCCGGGCAGCGCATAGGAGGCGCGCAGAGCGTCGACCAGCGAGCCGCGGGTCAGCCAGATTTCGTGGCCGGTGCCGAGCTCGGTGGCGACCGCGGCATAGGTTTGCTTCAGCTCGCTGATCTGCAGCCCGGCGAGGTCGCGTTCGAGCAGGCGCTTCAGACGGCCGCCGGAAATCAGCCCGGCGCCGCCGAGATGGAAATCCATCAGGCCGACGACGCGGCGCTTGGTCAGGCCGAGGGCGAACTCGCGCAGCGGCTCCATCTTGCCGGCGGCGTAGCAGCCGCCGACAACCGCGCCGATCGACGTGCCGGCGATCACCTCAGGCGCGTAGCCTGCCTCGGTCAGGACATCGAGGACGCCGATATGCGCCCAGCCGCGCGCAGCACCGCCGCCAAGTGCCAAGCCGATCCTCGGCCGGCTGAAGCGCGGGGCGGTTTCGGAAACGAGGTCGTTCATCGCAGCTCCGCCGCCGCCCAATCCGAAAGCCCGTCTAGCGATGTTCTCCAGCATCATCGGCGCGATCCCTCCGCGGGAGAATCAGGATCGCGCCAGCCGATGAGCGAAAGGTGAACGGCGCCGGGACCCTAGGCGGCTATCAGTTGCTTTTGAAGGAAACATGAAAGCTTGGTGAAAGGATTGCCAACGAAGCAGGCAGTCCCGGTTCAGAAGGCCAGTGGCCCATCGGCGGCCACTCCGACAGGCTTAATCCGATAGAAGCAGCTGTGACGGCCCGTATGGCAGCAGCCGCCATCGCCGCCGACATTGACCTTGATCCAGATCGCGTCCTGATCGCAGTCGACCCGCATCTCGGCGATGCTCTGGAGCTGGCCGGAGGTCTCGCCCTTGCGCCAGAGCGCCTGGCGCGAGCGCGACCAGTACCAGGCCTCACCGGTCTCGATGCTGAGGCGCAGCGATTCGGCGTTCATATGCGCCACCATCAGCACCTCGCCGGTCGCGGCATCGGTGGTGACGCAGGTGACGAGGCCGTCGCGGTCGAATGTCGGCGCGAGTACCGCGCCTTCCTCGATCTCGGCCTTGCTGGAGAGGGTGGGGAAGGCGGTCATGTGAGGATCCTGAGGGTAGCGCCTCGCATATAGGACGCGCAAAGCGCGCCGTCATCGCCTCTCCGTCATTCTCGGGCGCAGCGAAGCGTAGACCCGAGAATCTCAGGACCAGTAGGCGCCGACTGGAGCCCCTCCGGCCTGAGATGCTCGGGTCAAGCCCGAGCATGACGCGCCTTTTCCATTGTTACCGCGCTTACAGCCCCGGCGACTTCACCATGGTGAAGAAGCGCACCTGCTCGGCGGGATCGCGGAAGCGGCCGGTGTACTGCGTCGTCATCGTCGACGAGCCCTGCTTCTGCACGCCGCGCATCGACATGCACATATGCTCGGCCTCGACCAGGACGGCGACGCCCCCGGGCTTCAGCGTCCGTTCGATCGCCTTGGCGATCTGCGCCGTCATCGTCTCCTGCGTCTGCAGCCGGCGCGCATAGACATCGACGACGCGGGCGAGCTTCGACAGGCCGACCACGCCGCCGCTGGGATAGTAGCCGATATGGACCTTGCCGACGAAGGGCACCATGTGGTGCTCGCAATGCGAATAGAACGGGATGTCGCGGACGAGGACCATGTCCTTGTAGCCGTCGACCTCCTCGAAGACGCGCTCGAGCATGTCGTCCGCGTCCTCGCGGTAGCCTCTGTAGAATTCGCGATAGGCCTTGGCGACGCGCTGCGGCGTGTCGAGCAGCCCCTCCCGCGACGGATCGTCGCCGGCCCAGCGGATCAGCGTACGCACGGCCTCCTCGGCCTCGACTTGCGTCGGTTGGGTGATGATGAACTTGTCTGCGGAGGGGCTGCGCGCCCGCTCTACGGACAAGGACTTAACCACATTGTCCATGTGGAGCCTCCCGTTTCGGTTTCGCCGGCCTCACGACCGGCAGGTCAGACAAGTTCGCCCGCTCGTCCAGCGATGGCTCGCTCTCCCTAAGAGCGAGCCGGCACTCTATATTGGTTGCGAAAGCCGGCAACTCCAGACCCGGCCGGGACAACCCATGCTGAACGACGTCTACAACAAGCGAATCCTGGAATTGGCAGGAAACATCCCGCTGCTCGAGCGCCTGCCGGCGCCCGACGCGACGGCGACCGCCCATTCGCGCCTGTGCGGTTCGACGGTGACCATCGACCTCACCATGGATGCCGACGTCGTGACCGGCTTCGGCCACGACGTCCGTGCCTGCGCGCTCGGCCAGGCCTCGTCCTCGATCATGGCGCGCCATGTCGTCGGCTCGACGGCCACGGAGCTGCGCGAGATTCGTGAGCAGGCTCGCGCGATCCTGAAGGAGGGGGCCGAGCCGCCCGGCGGCAAATGGGCCGATCTCTCCGTCCTCGTACCGGTCCGCGACTTCAAGGCGCGCCACGCCTCGACCATGCTGACCTTCGACGCGGTCGTCGATGCGATCGGCCAGATCGAGGCGAAGCGGGGCGAGACGGTCGCGGGTTGAGCGCTATTTCAGCCCGAAGGCCTGCCGGGTTTCGACCCGTGTGTCGTCGAAGCGGACTCTGAAGGTCTTGTCGGCAAGCAGCGCCTTGGCGACGACGCGGCCGATCTTGTCGCCGGCCTCCAGATCCGTCGGGTAGTGGAAGCCGCAGACGAGACGGCTCTCGTCATAGCTCTTGACCCGCTCTTCGAACTTGTTGGCGAGCTCTGGAACCGTTTCGGACAGCAAGGTGGCATAGAGCGCTGCCGTCGCGGCGTGCGCCGAGGGGAAGGAGGTGCCTTCCGGCCGACCGCCAGGGCAGGGCTTGACCCTGACCTTGTTCCACATCTGGAACGGACGGATGCGGCTGGTCAGGCGATTGACGCTCTTCAGGAGGATGGCGAGCTCGACCTGCGCCTCGCGCATCAGAAGCCGCGTCTCGCGATGAGTGCCCTCGACATAGGCATGGTCTATGCCGTTCAGGAACGCATTGAGCGTCTGGTACTGGTCGGCAATCGCCTGTTTCTCGCGCTCGGGCGTGCGCGCCGAGGAGATGGCGAGGACCTTCTCGAACTCGGCGCGGTGCTCCGGCGAGTTCTGGGCCGGTGGCAGACCCATCACCTTGGCGACGTCGATTTTGGCGGCGTCGAGCCAGATCAGATAAGCTCTCTGCTGCGCCGCCGCCGGCGTGGCCAGGGCGAGCAGCAGTCCGCAGAGGGCGGGGGCGGAGGCAAGGAAACGTGCGCGCATCATGACCAGAATCTGGGAAGGCGGGATCGAAGCAGTGCGATGGAAGGTCGGTGGCAGGGAGTCGGCAGGGTTCAGCCGAGTCATACTTGCCTAAACATGCTGAAAAAAGCCTTTCTTGGCGGCGCAGTTTTGCGCTTGCTCCGCGCCGGGGCGCCCACCTCCTGATCCGCGGTTACCAGCTCAGCCTCTCCCTGCTGATCGGCCGGCAGTGCCGGCACTGGCCGTCCTGTTCGGAATACACCGATGAGGCGATCCAGCGGCATGGGCTCTGGGCGGGTGGCTGGGTCGGTTTTTCCCGCATCTGCCGCTGTACGCCGCTTGGCACCTCCGGCATCGACCTGGTCTGCGAGGAACTGCCGCCGCAAGGCGCCTGGTACAGACCGTGGGCGTATGGCCGCTGGCGTGGGGTCAACGCGCCGCCGGTGGAAGCTGTCGGCGAGAGCGATCAGTTGGCGCGGCGCTGAGTCCTGGCGATCTGCATCGTTGCCAGGCAATCCGCGGAGAAGGAGGCCTGCTTTTCCTTGAAGCAGGCGGCGAGGCGTCCGCCGCCGGGCTGGACGCCGGCGCAGTTCTTCTGGAAGTCGGCAGCGCAGGCCTTGCGCACCGCGGCGCGTTCCGGCGCCTGGGCGAAGACTGCGGCAGGTGCGAGCGAGAGGGCCAGGGTCAAGGCGAGGCTGCGATGCATGGTCGAGGGCTCCAGATGGCGGGGCCCTGATGCTGGAGACCTCGGCGTTGCCATCGCCTGACCGGAACATGACGAAACGGACAGCTTCGACGGCAGGGTCATTCCGCGATTGCCTGTCTCGCCCGGCTCGTATAGGCGGAGCCGGCGCGCGCGCCGAACCGGCTGCAGGCCGTGTCGCCCCGCTCATTCATGCAGCCGGCCTTGGCTTACGGGGCTTGTATCCCCGAGTGAGCAGGAGCCGATCGATGACGATCTCCCTGACATTTCCCGACGGCGCGAAGCGCGAATTCCCGTCCGGCATCACCGGCAAGGAACTCGCCGGCGGCATTTCCCCCTCGCTCCTGAAGCGCACGGTCGCGATGGCGCTCGACGGTACCGTCGTCGACCTCGCCGATCCGATCACCGCCGACGCGAAGGTCGAGTTCCTCAACCGCGAGGATCCGCGCGCGCTGGAGCTGATCCGGCACGACTGCGCCCACGTCCTCGCCGAAGCGGTGCAGGAACTCTATCCCGGCACGCAGGTGACGATCGGCCCGGTCATCGAGAACGGCTTCTTCTACGATTTCTTCCGCAACGAGCCGTTCTCGCCGGAGGATTTCGCGCCGATCGAGAAGAAAATGCGCGAGATCATCGCGCGCGACAAACCCTTCACCAAGGAGATCTGGAGCCGCGACAAGGCCAAGGCGTTCTTCAGGGACAAGGGCGAGGCCTTCAAGGTCGAGCTGGTCGACGCGATCCCGGAAGACCAGACGCTCAAGATGTATGCGCAGGGCGACTGGATCGACCTCTGCCGCGGCCCGCACATGACTTCGGTCGGCAAGGTCGGCAACGCCTTCAAGCTGATGAAGGTGGCCGGGGCCTATTGGCGCGGCGACAGCAAGAACCCGATGCTGACGCGCATCTACGGCACCGCCTTCGCCCGGCAGGAGGAGCTCGACGCCCATCTCAAGCAGATCGAGGAGGCCGAGAAGCGCGACCATCGTCGGATCGGCCGCGAGATGGACCTGTTCCACTTCCAGGAGGAGGGGCCGGGCGTCGTCTTCTGGCACTCCAAGGGCTGGCGGCTGTTCCAGGAGGTGCTGACCTATATGCGCCGGCGGCTCGCCGCCGATTATGAGGAGGTCAACGCCCCGCAGGTGCTCGACAAGTCGCTCTGGGAGACCTCGGGCCACTGGGGCTGGTACCAGGACAACATGTTCGCGGTGAAGTCGGCCTCGGCCTTCGAGAATCCGAACGATCCGACGCGCGACCAGAAGGTCTTCGCGCTGAAGCCGATGAACTGCCCGGGCCATGTCCAGATCTTCAAGCACGGGCTGAAGAGCTATCGCGACCTGCCGATCCGGCTGGCCGAGTTCGGCAATGTCCACCGCTACGAGCCGTCGGGCGCGCTGCACGGGCTGATGCGGGTGCGCGGCTTCACCCAGGACGACGCGCATGTCTTCTGCACGGAAGAGCAGCTCGCCGCCGAGTGCCTGGCGATCAACGACCTGATCCTCTCGGTCTACGAGGATTTCGGCTTCACCGAGGAGCTCGTGATCAAGCTCTCGACGCGGCCGGAGAAGCGCGTCGGCTCCGACGCGGTCTGGGACCATGCCGAAGACGTCATGACCAATGTGCTGGAGACGATCGCGAAGCAGTCCGGCAACCGGATCAGGACCGAGATCAATCCGGGCGAGGGCGCCTTCTACGGGCCGAAGTTCGAATATGTTCTGCGCGACGCCATCGGCCGCGACTGGCAATGCGGCACGACGCAGGTCGACTTCAACCTGCCGGAGCGCTTCGGGGCCTTCTATATCGGCTCGGACGGCGAGAAGAAGCAGCCGGTGATGGTCCATCGCGCCATCTGCGGCTCGCTGGAGCGCTTCGTCGGCATCCTGATCGAGCACCATGCTGGGCATTTCCCGCTCTGGCTGGCGCCCGAGCAGATCGTCGTCTGCCCGATTACCTCCGAAGCCGACGCCTATGGCGAGGAGGTCACCATGGCGCTGCTCTCTGAAGGTCTGCGTGCCCGCGCCGACCTGCGCAACGAGAAGATCAGCTACAAGGTGCGCGAGCACTCGCTGGCCAAGGTCCCGGTCATCCTCGCCGTCGGCAAGCGCGAGGCCGAGGAGAAGACCGTGACCGTGCGCCGCCTCGGCAGCCAGGCCCAGACCGTGATGAGCCTCGACGCCGTGATCGCAGCCCTGACAGAAGAGGCGACGCCGCCCGATCTCGCCCGCAAGAAGAAGGCCAAGGCGGCCTGAAGCGGCCGTCTCGCCAAAACCCGTCAGCCCGTGCCAAATAGGCGCGATGCTGACGGGTTCCTATCGTAAACGGCTTGAAGCCGATCTCGGTCGCTGGGTGGGGGAGGGGCTGGTCAGCCCCGAGAGCGCGACGACCATCCGCCGCTCGCTGGCGCAGGAGGGCGGTGGCTTCAAGCTGCCGGCTCTGCTCGGCCTGTTCGGCGGATTGCTGATCGCCTCCAGCGTCTCCGCCTTCGTCGCGGCGAACTGGGAGGAAATCCCCCGCCTCGTGAAGCTCGCCATGGTGCTGCTCGGCCTTGCCGGTGCGCTCGGCATCGCGGTCCGGCTGGAAAGCCGCGGCTCGACCGGCGGCGCCGATGCCGCCGCGACCTGCGGCACGCTGATCTTCGCCGCCGGCGTCGCGCTCGTCGGCCAGATGTACCATCTGCCGACTGATTGGCCGGGCGGGGCGCTGCTGATCGCCATCGGCGCGCTCATCGTCGCCTTCCTGTTGCGCTCGAACGGTGCGCTCGTCGTCGCACTCGTCGCAATCGCCGCATGGAGCGGCGGCCGCTGGGACGAGCGCGAGGCGAACGCCCATCTCCTGTTCTGGATTCCGTTCCTGCCGGCGCTCTGGCTTGCCGCGAGCCGCCACAACCGTCTCGTCCATCATCTTGCCGTGCTGGTGCTGCTCGGCTGGTTCGCGACCTTGCCTGGCCAGCACGCCTTCTTCCGCTTCGATTATGGGCTGCTCGCCTATTGGCTGGCGGTCTCTGCGCTGTTCGTCGCGCTCGGAGCCTTTGCGCTCGACCGCGGCGGGCCGGGCCTGCTCACCGCCTGCCTGCCCTGGGGGCTGATCGGGCTGATCCTTACGCTCAATGTCGAGCTCGCCCGCATCCTCGAACCCAATGAGGCGAAGCCAGGCACGGCGCTCTGGCTGAACTATTTCGCCTATGCGCTGGCGCTGCCGGCGGTGGTCGGGCTCGGCCTGCTGACGCGCGAGCGCCGCTTCGCCTGGCCGCTGGCGCTCGCCCTCTTCATGTCACTTTTGGTGCCGGTGCTGTTCTGGAGCGGCGGCGCGGTCAGCATGGTCGGCAAGATCGTCGTTGCCGCGCTGATCCTCGCTATCGCGATCGGCATCGTCATCGCCGGCGCAGGCGGCGGCGTGCGTCGGCTCAGCCTCGCCGGCTCGGCGCTGTTCGCGATCGCGATCGTGATCCTGCTCTGGCAGACCATCGGAACGCTGCTCGACCAGTCGCTGTTCTTCCTGGTCGGCGGCGCGCTCCTGATCGGCCTCGCCAGCGGCATGCGCCGCCTCCTTGCCAAGTTCAGCAAGCCTGCGGAGGTGGCGCCATGATCCGCCTGCCGTCCGCCGACGCCTTCACCGGGCGCATCTCGCCGCTCTGGCGCGGGCTCGCCGCCATCCTGCTGCTCTACGGGCTCATCCTCGCTCTGGTCGAGTCGCGTGCCCGCATCCTGCGCTCGGGTACGGAAGTCAGGCTGGCGACCGCGCCGGTCGATCCGCGCGACCTCTTCCGCGGCGACTACGTCATCCTGAACTACAAGATCAGCACGCTCGACCTCTCGAAGCTCGACGGCGACAAGAGTTTCGAGCGCAACCAGCCCGTCTTCGTCAGCGTCGCGCCCGGAGCCGATGGCCTGGCCGAAGCGAAGGGCGTCTATCTCGCTCGCCCGGCAGCAACGACCGTTGGTTCTGTGCTCGAAGGCAAGGTCACCTCGACCGGGGCCTGCGTGACCAACGCGAATGGCGAGCCCGATTGCAATACCGGCCGCCGCGCCATCCGCGTCACCTACGGGCTCGAGAGCTATTTCGTGCCGCAGGGCACCGGCCGCGCCATCGAAACCACCGAGAGGGCGCGTCTCGAAATCGTCGCTGCCGTGTCGAGCTCGGGACAGGCGGCGATCAAGCGCCTGCTGATCGACGGCAAGCTCGTCCATCAGGAGCCGCCTTACTGAGAGAGGCCGCTGCGCAAGGCTGGTCGCCCGTGCTCCTCCCTTCCCCCTTGTGGGGAAGGGTATGGGGATGGGGGTGGTGCCGCTTGGTGATCGTCAGCGGGAAACGGGGCTGGCAACAGCGACAGCGCGGTCTGATTCTGCCGATCGTTCCGGCTTTGCGACCCCCACCCCTGCCCCTCCCCACAAGGGGGAGGGGTTTCCCGCGGATGTCCTGCCGTACCCGCAGCCGCGCCACACCGACGGAACGCTTCCGTGCCGGCGCGGCATGCTCTAGAGGATCAGCCGATTCCACAACGGATCGGCTTGAGCGATGTACGACATCAGATGGATTCGCGAGAACGCTGACGCGTTCGACCAAGGCTTGCAACGCCGGGGGCTCGCGCCATTGTCGTCGTCGCTGCTGGCGCTCGACGACCAGCGCCGGGCCGCCATCGGCAGGTCGCAGGCCGCGCAGGAGCGCCGCAACGCTCTCTCCAAGGAGATCGGCAAGGCGATGGGCCAGAAGGACCTCGCGCTCGCCGAGCAGCTCAAGGCCGAGGTCGCCTCGCTGAAGGAGCAGGTGCCGGCGCTGGAGGCCGAGGAGAAGACCGCGGTCGAGGCGCTCAATGAGCAACTCGCTGCGATCCCGAACAAGCCCTTCGACGATGTGCCTGAGGGCGCCGACGAGCACGGCAATGTCGTGCTCGAAGGCCACACGCACGGCCAGCCGCCGGAGAAGACGGGCGGTCGGCTGTTCGGCTTCAATCAGATCAAGGAGCATTACGAGCTCGGCGAGGCGCTCGGCCAGATGGATTTCGAGACGGCGGCGAAGCTGTCGGGCTCGCGCTTCGTCGTGCTCGATCGCCAGCTCGCCCGCCTCAACCGCGCCATCGGCCAGTTCATGCTCGATACCCATGTCGAAGAGCACGGCTATACCGAGGTCAACCCGCCGCTGATGGTGCACGAAGAAGCGATGTTCGGTACAGCGCAGCTTCCAAAATTCGAGAACGACCAGTTTTGGATTGATAAGATATCAGAATTCGACGCTTTTTCGTTCGCCCAAGCTCTAAGAGATTTTTCTTCCGACCAGAACGAAAAAGCTGCGGCTGACTCTTCCCGCAACGAAAAGATTCGCGCTAGCTTCTACGCTTATTGGCATGCGAAAAACTACACTTCAGTTGACGAGGTCGATCCGCCGCCATCCTCGACGTGGGTCGAGCATCTTTTCCTGGTTTACGCTCGTGAGCGCCTTATCGCGGATAGATCGACGGCGCGTCGTTGGGGACTCATCCCCACCGCCGAGGTGCCGCTGACCAATCTCGTGCGCGAATCCATCCTCTCCGAGGAGGAGCTGCCGCGCCGCTTCACCGCGTTGACGCCTTGCTTCCGGGCCGAGGCCGGTTCGGCTGGGCGCGATACGCGCGGCATGCTGCGCCAGCATCAGTTCGAGAAGGTCGAGCTCGTCTCGATCACCGCGCCGGAAAAATCGCGCGAGGAGCATGAGCGCATGCTCGCCTGCGCCGAGAACGTGCTGAAGAAGCTCGACCTGCATTATCGCGTGATGACGCTCTGCACCGGCGACATGGGCTTTGCCTCGCAGAAGACCTACGACATCGAGGTCTGGCTGCCCGGCCAGAAGACCTATCGCGAGATCTCGTCCTGCTCGGTCTGCGGCGATTTCCAGGCCAGGCGCATGAACGCCCGCTACAAGACCAAGGACGGCAAGGGCCCGTTCTTCGTCCACACCCTCAACGGCTCGGGCACGGCGGTCGGCCGCGCGCTGATCGCGGTGATGGAGAACTATCAGAACGCCGACGGCTCGATCACCGTGCCGGACGCGCTGGTTCCCTATATGCGGGGCGTGACGCGGATCGAGAAGGCGTGATGCAAGGCGTGAAGCGCCCCCTTCTTCCCTTCTCCCCTTGCGGGAGAAGGTGGCCCAAAGGGCCGGATGAGGGGTCGCGCTGCCGTTCCCAGTTGCTTATCAGGAGAGGGAAAGCGGCAATCGTCGCGTGACCCCTCACCCCAACCCTCTCCCGCAAGGGGAGAGGGGGTTCGTCGCGGTTCGCCGCCTTCTGCTTCGAGACCATAGGACCGAGCCGACATGCGCATCCTGGTGACCAACGATGACGGCATCCATGCCGAGGGTCTCGCCATCCTCGAGCAGATTGCCGCTCAGCTCTCCGACGATGTCTGGGTGGTCGCGCCCGAGACCGACCAGTCGGGCGTGGCGCATTCGCTGTCGCTCTCGAACCCGCTGCGCCTGCGCCAGATCGAGGAGAAGCGCTTTGCCGTGCAGGGCACGCCGACCGATTGCGTGATCATGGCGGTGCGCTCGGTGATGGCCGAGATGAAGCCCGATCTCGTGCTTTCCGGCGTCAACCGCGGCCAGAACGTCGCCGAGGACGTCACCTATTCCGGCACCATCGCCGCCGCCATGGAGGGCACGCTGCTCGGCATCCCTTCGATCGCGGTGAGCCAAGCCTATATGGCGGGCGATCGCACCAACATCATCTGGGACTGCGCCCTGCAGCATGCGCCCGGCATCATCCGCCGCCTGCTGGAGGAGGGGATTCCGGACGGCATCCTGTTCAACCTCAACTTCCCGAATGTGGCCCCGAGCGAGGTCGCGGGCGTCGCCGTCACGGCACAGGGCCGTCGCGACCAGGAGCTGATGCGGCTGGAGCCGCGGCGCGACGGGCGCGGCAACCCCTACTACTGGATCGCCTTCCAGCGCGGAAAGCACGAGCCGGCCAACGGCACCGATCTGCGCGCGCTCGCGGAAAAGAAGATCTCGGTGACGCCGCTCGAGCTCGACCTGACGCATGAGCCGACGATGACGCGCTTCGCGCAGCTGTTCGCCTGAAGGTCGATAGCGACCTGATATCGTAGACGATCTTACACAAGCGGAATGGCTGAGAGCGGCAGGATGAGCGAGGAGGGCGTCAGCAGCAGCGAGAGCGAACGCACCGTCGCCTTCCTGCTGTCGCTCAGGGCGCGGGGCGTGCGTGACATCGCGCTGCTCAGGGCGATGGAGCGCGTTCCGCGCGAGCATTTCGCGCCGTCGCGCTTCGCCGATCTCGCCCGGCAGGACGTCTCCGTGCCCTTGCCCTGCGGCCAGACCATGACGGCGCCGCATACGGTCGCTGCGCTCGTCGGCGCGCTCGAAATGAAGCCGGATTGCCGCGTGCTCGAAGTCGGCTCCGGCTCCGGCTATGTCGCGGCGCTGCTCGCCGCGATGGGTGGCAAGGTCGTCTCATTGGAGCGCTACCGCACGCTCGCGCTCGCCGCACATGAGCGGCTCACCGGAGGCGGCTTCGCCAATCTGGTCGAGCTGCGCCATGCCGATGGCCTCCAGCCCGACCGCACGCTCGGCCGCTTCGAGCGCATCCTGGTCAATGGCGTGATGCAGGCGGTGCCGGAGGCGCTGCTCGCCCGGCTGGAGACAGGCGGGCGGTTGGTCGGCGCGCTCCGCGTCGAGGGAGCGGGGCGGCTCGTCGTCGTCACGCGCAGCGAGGATGGTTTCGACCACGCGCTCGGCCCGATCATCCGCATCCCGCCGCTGGCGCCGGGGTTGTCGCAGGCGCTTTAGAGCACAGCCGCTCCCTTCTCCCCTTGCGGATTCCTCTGCGAAAGAGTGGTGGCGTTGACGGTTGCTTGCTGATTCACTTTGCTTTGCGAGCGGAGGGATGGGCATGTCGGATCAGCTGTCTTTGGCAGAAGCGTTCCTGGACCCGCGGCTGGCACGAACGCGAAGCTTGCAAGGATCGATGGGCTGATCGACTGGGGGCGGCTTGGGCTCTTGGCGGGCAAGCTGCGCCAGGCGCAGACGGGCCGGCCGCCCTATGCTGCGCTTTCGATGCTGAAGGCGCTCTATCTGCAGGCGCTCTACGATCTGTCGGATCCGGGCCTGGAGGAGGCGCTGCTCGACCGGTTGTCGTTCCGGCGCTTCTGCGGCTTTGCGCTGGATGGCGGCACGCCCGACGAGACGACCTTATGCCGCTTCCGCCTGGCGCAGGCGCAGGCGGGGGTGCTGGAAGCCTGCTTTGCCGAGATCGGCGCGCAGCTCTCGGCCAAGGGCCTGATCCTGAAGAAGGGCACCTTGCTCGATGCGACGATCGTTCAGGCGACGCATGCGCCACCGTCCCGCGAGGCCGGCCTGGGCAAGGGCCATCCGCGCGAGCCCGGCGCCGATTGGGGCAAGAAGAACGGCAAGGCCCATTTCGGCTACAAGCTGCATGTCGGCGTCGACCAGGGCTCGGGCCTGATCCGCACGGCGATCGTGACCTCGGCCCGGACCCAGGACGTCGAGATCGCGCCGATGCTCATCTGCGGCGACGAGGCCGCCGTCTATGCCGACCGTGGCTACGAGAGCAAAGTCCACCGTGCGGGACTGCTGGCGCAAGGCATCAAGGACCGGATCATGCATCGCAGGCACAAGCACATCGCTGTCCTGCCGGCCTGGCAACAGCGCCGCAACGCCCTGATCGCCCGCCGCCGCGCTCCGGTCGAGGCCGTCTTCAGCGCTATGAAGCGCCTCTATGGCAAGGCCCGCACCCGCTGCCACTCGCTCGCCGCCAACACCGCGGACCTAATCGCCTTCGCAACCGTCTACAACCTCAGGCGCGCCACCATCATCGCAGCAGGCTGACCCGCAACCCTCGCGCCTTCACTGCCGCCTTCAGGCTCAGCATCGCCAATCCGCGCCTCGCCGGAAGCCGCCTCTCCTCTCCAAATCACCCCTAACAGGGGTTTCGCAGAGGAAACCCTTGCGGGAGAAGGTGGCTCGGCGAAGCCGAGACGGATGAGGGGTCGCGCAGGTCTTTGGGAATTTCGGGAAACTCGGCGCTGGCCAGCGATCGGCGTCGCGAGACCCCTCACCCTAACCCTCTCCCGCAAGGGGAGAGGGGACATGTCGCGCTCGCCGGCCGCAGCCGCCTCCAAAAATTCACCTGACCTGTCAGCAGCGCAACGCCTTCTTAACCTAACCGGCTCTTTAATGCGGACCGTAGAGTTGCGTCGTTCGCGAGTACAGAGTCCATGCGTAAGCAAGTCGAACTGGCCGTGCCGAAATCCGTGGTTCGCGTCGTCTCGGTCTGCGCTCTTGCAGCCGGTCTTGGCGCATGCTCCTCGGAGGCGATGCGCTTCACCGAAGCGCCCTTCGGCAGTCCCTTCAAAACCGCTCAGGCTCCCGCTTCGCAGCGCGATCCGGCGACGACTGGCTCGATCGGCCGCAACGGTCCGAGCCAGTCCTACGAGACGGCCTCCGCCACTGGCAATCCGAGCGTGCGCAGCCAACCGCTGCCGCCGCCGACCTCTTCCGTTGCCATGCGCTCCACGCCGCCTGCGGCACCAGCCCCGTCCGTCGGTGGCTCGGCCTCGGGCTGGAGCGCCCAGGGCGGTACGCCGATCGTGGTCGCCCAGGGCGAGACACTCGAAGTGATCTCCGGCCGCTATGGCGTGCCGCGCGCAGCGCTGATGCAGGCCAATGGTTTGTCGGGCGAGGCCGCCCCCGGCTCGCGCATCGTCGTTCCCGTCTACAACGGTGCCGGTGCCCAGACCGCCGCGCGCCAGCCGGCGCCGGCCGATAACCGCTTCGAGCAGCCGCGCCTTGCGCCACCGCCGGTGTCGCGTCCGGTCGCGTCCGTCCCGGCCAAGCCTGGCGCCGCTCCGAAGGTTGCGGCTGTCGATCCCAGGACGCAGGCCGCCGAGGCCAGGGAGAAGGCCGCCGCCGACGCCAAGCGCATGGGGGAGGCCCGGGCCCGCTTCGCAGCCGAGGCCAAGGCCAAGGCGGCAGCCAAGGCCGGCACGGAGACCAAGACCGCGGCGCTGCCGGCTCCGGCTCCCGCCGCGGCCAAGCCCAAGGCTGCCGCGCCGGTCGTCGCCAATGCGCCAGCCGAGAAGGTCCTGGTCCAGCCGAAGGCCGCTGCTCCCGCTCCGGAGCCCAAGGCCGAGCCGCAGACCACCGCGAGCCTGCCCAAGGCCGAGGAACCGGCGTCGTCCGGTGCCGAGTTCCGCTGGCCGGCCCGTGGCCGCGTCATCGCCGGCTATGCCGGCAAGGGCGGCAATGAAGGCATCAACATCGCGGTGCCGGAAGGCACGCCGATCAAGGCGGCCGAGGGCGGCGTCGTCGCCTATGCCGGCAGTGAGCTCAAGGGCTATGGCAATCTCGTGCTGATCCGCCACCCGAACGGCTATGTCTCGGCCTACGCCCATAACGGCGAGCTCAACGTCAAGCGCGGCGAGCAGGTCAAGCGCGGCCAGGTCGTCGCCAAGTCCGGCCAGTCCGGCAACGTGAATTCACCCCAGCTGCACTTCGAATTGCGCAAGGGTTCGACCCCGGTCGATCCGATGCCCTATCTCAGCAGCAACTGATCCTGGAAAGGCCCGGCGAACGCCGATACGCCGGAGCCTTTCCAAGCTTCTTCGACGCAATTCCGGACGCGAAACCGCTTCGCAGTTTCGCTGGAACGGCTTTCAAACTTCGGCCGGCAATCGCGAGACCCCACCGGTCGAAACCAGGCGGGGCGGTCCCAGGAAAGGCCGCCCCGTTATTCTGTTTTCCTTCTCCCCCGAGGGGACCGTTGCGATAAGGCTTGATTTGGGGACAGGGGGCGCTGGAGCGGTGGTCTTGGGTCTCTGGCCTGAGATTTCAGGCGCTTGAGGGCCGTTTTGAGCGGAG
>JAOYTL010000011.1 GCA_025846845.1 Alloboseaceae bacterium BT-24-1 | reverse complement strand
GCTATTCTGATGCCGCATGGCGTCGATCCCGTCTCGTGTCCAAAACACCGGCAAGTGCTTGGAAACAAGTAGAATCAACGCCATGCACAACGTCTAGAAATTTAAACCGGACAGCCGTGGGTCAAGCCCGAGCATGACGCGTGCACCGCTACGCCTCCTTCTTCTGTCCGCCCATGGCGAGCAGGACGAGCAGGAAGGAGGCCGCCGTCAGCAGGGTCGAGATCGAGGCGATGGTCGGGTCGATCTCGTCGCGCAGCGCGGTGAACATGCGCTTGGTCAGGGTCTGATACTGACCGCCGGAAACGAAGAGCGCGATGATCGTCTCGTCGATCGCCGAGATGAAGGCGAAGACGGCGCCCGCGAAGACGCTGGCCTTGATCTGCGGCAGCGTCACGGTGAGGAAGGCGCGCAGGCGGTTCATGCCGAGGCTGCGCGCCACCATCTCCTGGGTCTTGTCGAAGCTCTGCAGGCCGGCGACGACCGAGGTGATGACATAGGGCAGGCCGAGCATGACATTGGCCAGCACCAGCCCGGTCAGCGTCTGGATCAGGCCGAGCTTGGCGTAGACGAAGAAGATGCCGATCGCGACGATGATGATCGGCACGATCAGCGGCAGCATCAGTACCATATGCAACGAGCGCATCAGCCGGTTCTGGGCGTTGCTGATCGCATAGGCGGCGGCGGTGCCGAGCGGCGTCGCGATCAGCACGGTCAGCACGCCGAGCATCAGGCTCATCCGCGTGCCCTGCATCCAGTTCGGATTGCCGAAATACTCTTGGTACCAGCGCAGCGACAGTGCTGGCGGCGGGAAGGTCAGGAAGCGCGTGCTCGAGAACGACATCGGCACGATGATCAGCACCGGCAGCATCAGATAGATCAGGACCAGCCCGACGACGAGGCCGAAGGCGAGGCGCGGCAGCAGCGAGGTTTTCATTTCTGCCCCAGCATCTTGTCGAGCGGGATGATGCGGCCGACCGCGGCGAAGATCGCGAGTACGCAGACCAGGAGAACGACCCCGACTGCGCTTGCCGCGCCCCATTGCGCGTAGAGCTCGACATTGCGGCTCACCACCATCGAGATCATCACGGTGCGTCCGCCGCCGAGCAGCTCGGGCGTGATGTAGAAGCCGAGCGTCAGCACGAAGACGAGGGTCAGCCCGGCGACGACGCCCGGCAGCGACAGCGGCAGGAAGATGCGCAGGAAGCTGTAGAGCGGGCCGCCGCCGAGGCTGGCGCCGGCGAGCATCAGCTCGCGCGGGATCTTCTGCATGGTCGAGTAGAGCGGCAGCACCATGAAGGGTAGCAGGATGTGGACGGTCGCGATCACCGTGCCGAGCTCGTTGTGGACCATCGCCAGTGGCTCGGTGATCAGCCCGAAGCGTTCGAGCAATTGGTTGGCGACGCCGGTGCGCTGCAGCAGCACGAGCCAGGCATAGGCGCGCACCAGCACGCTGGTCCAGAACGGCAGCATCACGCAGGCGAGGATCAAGACGTTCCAGGGCCGCTTGGCGTGAGCCGCCGCATAGGCGACCGGATAGCCGAGCAGCAGAGTGAGGAGCGTCACCATCAGGGCGATGCGGAAGGTCAGCGCGAAGCTGCGCCAGTAGACCTCCTCGGTGAAGATGCGGCGGTAATGCTCCAGCGTGAAGCCGTTGTCGTAGATCGACTGGGCCGCGAGCCAGCCAACCGGGATCACCACCAGCGCGACGATCACCAGTACGGCCGGAGCCGCGAGCAGCGTCATCAGCGCCTGCTCGCGGCGCTGATGACGGAGGGATGGGTCGATCGTCTGGGTGGTCATGTGCTCCATCCTCGCCAGCCCGCCATGCGGGACCTACCCCCTCTCCCCTTCCGGGAGAGGGCTGGGGTCAGGGGTCTCGCGACCTCGATCGCAAGGCGCTCTTCAACGGTCGAAAGACCGTCCGACCTGCGCGACCCCTCATCCGGCCCTCCGGGCCACCTTCTCCCGCAAGGGGAGAAGGAAAAAACGCCTCACTTCTGCATGAATTGCAGCCAGCGCTTCTCGGCGGCCTCGCCGGCCGGCGAGGTCCACCAAGCATAGGACATCAGGGCCTGCACCTTGGCGTTCTCCGGCGCGCTCGGCAGCTCCTTGACCCGCGCCTCGGAGATGACCTTGGTGTCGTAGGCCTTCGGATTGGCCGGGCCGTAGTCGATATGCAGCGGCAGGTTGGCCTGGTGCACCGGGTCGACCGCCTCGTTCAGGAACTTGATCGCGGTCGGCAGGTTGGGCGCGCCCTTCAAGACGCAGAGCGAGGTGCTCTGCAGGATGCCCTGATTGTAGGTGTAGGTGACCTTGGCGCCTTCCTTGGTCAGCGCGCTGATGCGGCCGTTCCAGGCCATCACCATGTCGACCTCGCCATCGTTCAGCAGCTGGGCCGACTGGGCGCCGGAGGTCCACCACACCGTGATGTTCGGCTTGATCTCCTCGAGCTTCTTGAAGGCGCGCTCGACATCGAGCGGGTAGAGCTTGTCGGGGGCGACGCCGTCGGCCATCAGCGCCGCTTCAAGTGTGGCGAGCGGGTGGTTGCGCAGCGAGCGGCGGCCGGAGAACTTCTTCACGTCCCAGAAATCAGCCCAGCTCTTCGGCGCGCTGGCGGCGTCCGGGAATTTCTTCAGATTGTAGCCGAGCACGCTCGAATAGAACTCGTAGGCGACCGAATAGTCGCTGCGGTACTCGGCCGGCATCGCCGCGGCATTCGGGATCTTGCTGAAGTCGAGCTTCTCGACGATGCCCTGCTCGCCGCCGCGCAGGCAGAAATTGGTGGCGACGTCGACGACGTCCCAGGTCGGCTTACCCGATGCGACCTGCGAGCGCATGATCGGCCAGGCGTCCGGCACGCTGTCCTGGTTGATGGTGATGCCGAGCTTCTTGGCACTCGGGTCGAGGATCGCGATGGTCTGCGCCTTCTGATAGGCGCCGCCCTGCGAGACGAACATGATCTGCTCGGCTGCCATGGCGGAGCCGAGCATTGCGAGGAAAAACCCCGCTGCGACGGAGGCGGTCCGGAAGTTCAAGCTCTTAGCCATGTCCTGTTCCCCTGTTGTTGGATCGGACCTTCGAGGCCTACCGTCCGATCGCGTCCAGAAACTGGTACCAGCCGGCGACCAGACGGACCGCCGGTTCTCGAAGTGGATAGAAGGGCACGGGCCGCATGCGGCCGATGTCGAGCAGCCCGACATCGGGGCGCTCGCCGCGCGCTAAGGCGGCGAGGTAGCGGCCCATCAGGCTGGACATGGCGACACCGGCGCCGTTGTAGCCCATGGCAACCATGACCCGGTCGTCGACGCGGCCGACATGCGGCACGGAATCGAGCGTCATCGCAACGAGGCCTGACCAGGAATAGGCCAGCGGCACGTCGGCGACCTGCGGGAAGATGCCGACCATCGCTTTGTGCAGGGCGCCGAAGGCGGCGGCGGAATCCGTCTTGCCGAAGGCGCCGCGGCCGCCGAAGACGATCCGGTCGTCGACCATGCGGAACCAGCGCATCATCCGCTTGGTCTCGGTATAGGTCCGGCCCGTTGGCATCACGCTGGCGGCGAGGTTCGGCGAGAGTTTTTCGGTCGCGATGATCGCGCTGCGGAACGGGATCAGGGTGCGCTGGTACGCGCGGGTCGCGGGCGTCAGGTCGGAATAGCTGTTGGTCGCGATGATCGCCTGCTTCGCCCGCACCGTGCCCCGGGGCGTCTCGACCAGCACGCCGTCGCGCTCGCGTCTGAGGCTGAGCGCCGGCGTATGGCTGTAGACGGGGACGCCCTGCGAAATCGCGCCACGGGCGAGGCCGCGCAGATAGTTGAGCGGGTGGATGCCGCCCGAGCCGGCATTGAGCACGCCGCCGACGAAGCTGGCAGAGCCCGTCTCCTCGCGCACCTGTCCGGCATCGAGCACGGTCATCGTGGTGTCGCCGAGTTCGGCGCGGAGCCACTGCGCTTCCTTCACCGCATAGGCCAGCGTCTCGTGGTTGTGCGCGGCCTTGACCTGGCCGGCGCGGGTCAATCCGGCATCCCGGATGCCGTGGGTGTCGACCAGCTCTGCGACGATATCGGTCGCCTCATGGGCGATATCGTACATGCGTTTCGCCATGCCCCGGCCATGGCCGGCAGCGATCGCTGGGAAGGACAGGCGGAACTTGGCGGTGATGACCCCGCCATTGCGGCCGCTCGCGCCCCAGCCGGGCTCGTTCGCCTCGAGCACCAGCGGTGCCAGGCCGCTGGCGGCGAGATGATGGGCGGCCGAGAGCCCAGTATAGCCGGCGCCGATGATCACGACATCCGCCTGCACATCGCCGGCGAGCGGCGGCAGCGCAGGCAGCGGCGACGCCGTCGCCCGCCAGAGCGAGGGCGCGGCGTCGAGGGCCTGCCACGATGTCGGCGCGGCCGTCACGGGGGTCAGGCCCGTTCCGCCTCGACCGCATCGGCAAGCGCCTTCAGCGTCGTGAAGTGATAATCGGGCCTGGTGATCTCGGGCACCGCCGGCGTGCCGCCGAAGCCCTTCTGGCCCTGGCGCCGCTCGATCCAGCAGGTGGCATAGCCGAGCGATCTGGCGACGCGGATGTCGTGGTACTGGCTCTGCGCGACGTGGAGTATCTCCTCCTGCTTGTAGCCGAAGGCCGATTGCCGGCCGCGATTATAGGCGAAGTAGAGCGGATCGGGCTTGGGGTGGATCGCCTCGTCGGCGGTGATGCTGTCGTGGAACGGGTTGCCGAGCGTGTGGGAGTAGCAGGTGAAGCTCGGCCGGTCGGCATTGGTCATGGCCACCAGCCGGTAGTGCTTGCGCAGCCGCACCAGCGCTTCAGCCGAATCCGGGAAGGCGGGATGACGCAGGATCGCGAGCTGGAAGGCGTCGGCCGTGGCATCGTCATGCGGCAGGCCGAGTTCCTTGGCGAGGTGGATGTAGACCAGCTTCATCACCTCACTGGAGCGCTCGTAATGCAGCTCGCGGCCCTTGAGATAAGGCGCGAAGATCTCGTCGTCGCTGAGCTTGGCGGCGGCCGGGCCGCCGAGGCGCCGGACCGCGCCGAGGACGCCGGCCTCGAAGTCGATCAGCGTGCCGACGACGTCGAATGTGAGAACCTTGAAATCGCTGAGGGCCATGGTCTGGTGTCTCTGCTGGGGAGGGGTCAGGCGCCGGCTTTCGGCACGATGATCGTGTCCTGCGGGTGGAGGCTGAGGGCGAGGCGCCCACCGACCGGCGGGATGCGGCGGGCGGCTTCGTAATGGCTGGGCTGGCGCAGGCTCAAGGGCGTGCCGTCGTCGAGTGCGAGGAAGACGCGCAGGCTCTCGCCCTGGAAAACGACATCGGTGACGCGGGCTTCAAGCCGGTTGCGCTCCGGGCTGCCGGAACCGTCCTCGATCAGCAGCTTCTCGGTCTGGATGGCGAGCACCAGCTCGCCATTCGGCGCGATCGGGCGGGCGCTCTTCAGCACCGTCCCGGCGAGGGAGACGCTGTCCGACCCCACGCGCTCGACCGGCAGCAGCGTCGCCTCGCCGATGAAGCTGGCGACGAAGGCGTTGGCGGGGTGGTCGTGCAGGCGCTCGGGCCTGTCGATCTGGACCAGCTTGCCATCCTTCAGGATGGCGACGCGGTCGCTCATCGTCAGCGCCTCGCGCTGGTCGTGGGTGACGTAGATGATCGTCGCGCCCAGCCGCTTGTGGAGCTGGCGCAGCTCGATCTGCATGTTCTCGCGCAACTGCTTGTCGAGCGCCGAGAGCGGCTCGTCCATCAGGATCAGGCGCGGCTCGAAGATCATGGCGCGGGCGAGCGCGACGCGCTGGCGCTGGCCGCCGGAGAGCTGGCCGATGCCGCGCTCCTCGTAGCCGGCGAGGTCGACCATGGCGAGCGCGCCGCGGACCTTTTCGGCATAGGTCGATTTGGGCAGGCGCCGGGCTCTTAAGGGGAAGGCGACGTTCTCGCCGACGCTCATATGCGGGAACAGCGCGTAGTTCTGGAAGACGATGCCGATGTCGCGCTTGTGCGGCGGGGTATAGGTGACGTCGCGACCGCCGAGATGGACCGAGCCGCCGGAGGGCTGGATGAAGCCGCCGAGAATGCCGAGCAGGGTGGTCTTGCCCGAGCCGGACGGGCCGAGCAGCGAGACGAATTCCTGCGGGGCGATGTCGAGCGAGACGTCGTCGAGCGCCCGCACCGAGCCGTAATGCTTGCTTGCCGATCTGATCTCGACGCGTTCGCCGCCTATGTTGGCCATGGCACTCTCCCGTCCGGATACAGCGACATCGCGGCACTGCGCAGGCAAAGACCGTTTTCGGGACGGGCCATAAGGTGGTCTTATGGCGATCCGCTCCGGCGCTGGTGCCATCAGGCGGTGCGGACCTCTGGCGGGCCGTCACTGCAAGCTGCATTCGATGAGCTCATGAAACGGGATTTCGGCCCCTTGTCGCAATTGCCAAATAATCAGGAAGAACATAACCTGATGTAATGTCAGAGCTGCGCCGCATGGTCTCGTCGAGCAATGCGCTCTTCGTCTTCGAGGCGGCTGCGCGCAGTGGCAGCTTCACCCGCGCGGCCGAGGAGCTGAACGTCACACAGCCGGCGGTCAGCCGCATGCTGTCGCGCTTCGAGAGCCATCTCGGCCTGCGCCTCTTCGAGCGTGGCGGGAGGGGCGCAATCCTGACGCCGGAGGGCGAAGTGCTCTATCGCCGCGTCGCCGATGGCTTCCGCAGCATCGAAGCGGGCCTGCGCGAGGTCGAGCAGCTCCGCGGCGGCAAGGAGACGGTGACGATCTCGGTCTCCTCCGCCTTCACCACGCATTGGCTGATGCCACGCATGGATCATTTCCAGCGCCGGTTTCCCGCAGTCGACCTGCGCTTCCAGATGATCGCCGGCTCGCTGCGCGGCCCGGTCGACAATGTCGATCTCGGCATGCGCTTCCTCGATGCCGACGAGGCGGTGCCGGCCGAGGCGATGGTGGTGCGCGAGGTGATGCTGCCGATCTGCAGCCCCGGCTACCGGCAGGCCGAGCCCGAAGCCGAGGTGACGGGCGAGGGCAACACGATCATCAACCTGACCGATTCCGCGCTCGACTGGGCCGAGCGCTATCCGCCCTTCGCCACCGGCCGGCCGGGGCTGGTCAAGACGCTGAGCTTCTCGGACTATGCCGTGGTGGTGCAGGCGGCGCTGCTCGGCCAGGGCGTCGCCTTCGGCTGGATCACGGTCGTCTCGCATGCGCTGAGGGCGGGCGCGCTGGTGCCGGCCAGCGACCGGCTGACGCGCGGCGAGCGCAACTGCGTGCTGCTGACGCCGCGCAACCGCCCGCCAAGCCCGGTCGTCCGCGAGATCCGGGACTGGATCGGGGCGGAGCTGAAGGCCGAGATCGAGGCGATCGACGCGCTTCATCCCGGCCTCGGTCTGAGGCAGGCCTGCTACGGCTGACGGCGCTGCGCGGCGCATTCAGCTCGCGATGTCGATCAGTACCGTCTTGTGCCGCAGGTTCTGCTCGACTGCCTGGCGGCCGAGATCCTTGCCGATGCCGGAGCTCTTGTAGCCGCCGGTCGGCAGGATGAAGTCGAGCGTGCGGCTGTAGCGGTTGACCCAGACGGTGCCGGCCTGGAGCCGGCGCACGGCGCGCAGGCCGCGACCGAGATCGCGGGTGTAGACGCCGGCGGCGAGGCCGTATTCGGGGTGATCGGCAAGGGCAAAACCCTCGTCCTCATCGGCGAAGCTCTGGATGGTGAGGACCGGTCCGAAGACCTCCTCGCGCACCGCCGCGTTGTCGCCGGTCACGTTGGCGATGATCGTCGGCTGGTAGTAGGCGCCGCCATAGCCGGCGATCAGGCCGCCGCCGATCAGCACCTCGCCGCCTTGCTCCCGGCTGGCGGTAACGATGCGGTCGATGCGGCGAGCCTGCGCTTCGGACACGATCGGGCCGAAATCGGTCGCAGCCTTCCAGGTATGCCCCGGCGTGATCCGGGGGAGCCTGACCTTCAACAGGTCGATCAGGGCCTCGGCGATCGGGCGCTGCACGATCACTCTCGAGCCGGCGACGCAGCCCTGTCCGGAATTGGCCAGGATCGAACCGGCAATGCAGGTCGCCGCTTTCTCCAGATCGGCATCGGCGAAGACGAGTTGCGGGCTCTTGCCGCCGAGCTCGAGCGTCACCGGCTTGATGCCGCTTTCGGCCGCGGCCTTCATGATCGCCGCGCCGGTCCGGGTCGATCCGGTGAACGAGATTTTGCCGATACCCGGATGGCGCGCCAGCGCGTCGCCGGTGCCGCCGGTGCCCTGGACGATGTTGAAGATGCCGGCCGGCATGCCCGCCTCGATCGCGATCTGCGCCAGCCTGACGGCGGAAAACGGCGTCAGCTCCGACGGTTTCAGCACAATGGCATTGCCCGCCGCGAGCGCCGGGCCGAGCTTCCACGACGCGGTGCTGAGCGGCACGTTCCAGGGCGCGATCGCGCCGACGACGCCATAAGGCTCGGAGACGATCAGGCCGAGATTGTCGCTGCGCGTCGCCGCGACCTCGCCCCCGAGTTTGTCGGCCCATTCAGCGAAGAAGCGGATGCCGTCGGCCGTGGCTGCGACGTCGCCGGTCACGGCCTGGGAGATCGGCCGCGTCGATCCGACGGCTTCGATCCGGCCGAGTTCCTCGGCATTCGCTTCGATGAGTTCGGCCCACCGCCTCAGGACGCGCGCCCGCTCACGTGGCGGTCTTACGGCCCAGCCGCTGGCGGCGACGGCTGCATGAGCGCTGCCGACGGCCCGGTCCACCATGGCGGCGTCGGCGATCGGGATCTCGGCATAGTCGACGAGATCGGACGGGCGAGCGACCGGCATCGTCTCGCCGCCGCCGATCGCCTCGCCGGCGATGAAATGCCCGGTCGTGACGTGGATCGTGGCCGGGTCGAAATCACCCGGCATGATCAGAGCCCGACCAGCGCCGGCAGGCCGCCAATGTCCTTGATCTCGTGCGTGCTGTAATAGGGGTTCGCAGGCTCGTGGCCGCGATTGACGAAGACGCGGCGGGCGATCTTCATGTCGTAGGCGGTCATCTGGTCGTAGCGGAAGCTCGACGAGCAGTGCATCACATCCTGCGGGCCACAGCCGAGCATGTCGAACATGTACTCGAAGGCGCGCATGCGGGGTTTGTAGGCCTGGGCCTCCTGCGCGGTATAGGCGGCGTGGAAGGGCGCGCCGAGCCTGGCGATCGAATGCGGGATCAGGTCGGTCATCGAATTCGAGAGGACGACGAGCGGGATCTCCCTGGCGACCTTGGCGAGACCGGCCGGCACATCGGGATGCGGACCCCAGCTCGGGATCTCGTCGATGATGGCCTGCGCATCGGCCGGATCATAGGGGATGCCGAGGAGCTCGCAGCTGCGTTCCACCGCATTGCTGACGACGTCCTGGTAGGGCTTCCAGGCGCCGAGGACCTCGTCGAGGCGATAGTTCGAGAAGGCGTCGCAGAAGGCGTCCATCTGCTCAGGCGCGAGGCGGGTGCCATAGGCGCGCCGGGCGGCCGGAGCCATCTCGAAATAGATCAGCGTGCCGTAGCAGTCGAAGGTGATGAATTTCGGCCGGAAGCTGCTCATCGTCTCGCTCTCGATCGTTGCGACGGCTGTCTGCCGTTGGGAAGAGGCTAGAGCGCGGGCGCGGCGAGGGAGGCGGAATCCGATCGGTGCGACCGAATATTCTGCCGATGAACCGGGTTGCTTCGGCATGGATTGCTGCGCCCGCCAGGGCAGGATGGACAGGCTAGGCCGCCTCGCCGAAGTTCGGCTGAACCAACCCTCGAGCGAATCCCCATGACCGTCGAAACTGTTCTCGCCGATCTCGTCGGCTTTCCATCCGTCTGTCGCACGCCGAACGGGGCGATCATCGAGCATGTCCGCGCCTATCTCGCCGGCCATGGCGTCGACAGCGTGATCGTGCCGGGACCGGAGGGTGACCGCGCCAACCTGTTCGCGACGATCGGACCGAAGGTCGAAGGCGGCATCATCCTCTCGGCGCATCTCGACGTGGTTCCGGCGGCGCCGGAAGGCTGGGTCGGCGATCCCTTCAAGCTGCGCCGCGACGGCGAGCGGCTGATCGGGCGCGGCGCCGTCGACATGAAGGGTTTCGCGGCCTGCATGCTGGCGAGCGTGCCAGCCCTCCTGGCTAAGAAGCTGGCACGGCCGGTGCACATCGCGCTGTCCTATGACGAGGAGGTCGGCTGCGTCGGCGTGCGCCATCTGATCGCGCGACTGCCGGAGCTATGTCCGCCCGTGCTCGGCTGCATCGTCGGCGAGCCGAGTGGCTTGCGGCCGGTACTGGCCCATAAGGGCAAGATCGCCCAGCGCATCACGGTCGATGGCAAGGCAGGGCATTCATCGCGCACCGATCTTGGCGACAACGCGATCCACTACGCCGCTGGCCTGATCGCTGCGATCCATAAGGAGGCGCTGCGCCATGCCGCGCAGGGGCCTTTCGCCGAGGCCTTCGCGCCGCCCTATTCGACGATCCAGGTCGGCGTGATCAAGGGCGGCACCGGCATCAACATCGTGCCGGCGCAATGCGTTTTCGAGGTCGAGGCCCGCGCCATCGCCGGGCAGGAGCCCGCCGCGCTGCTCGGCTTCCTGCCCGGTGTCGCCGAGCGGATCGTGCGCGAGGCAGCCGCGACCGGGCACAAGGTCGCGTTCGGGTTCGAGACCATGAGCGACTACCCGCCGCTCGCCCTCGACGAGAACGATCCGCTGGTCGCCTTCACCGAGGCGGCTTCGGGCCAGGGGCGCCAGGCTGCCGTCAGCTATGGCACCGAGGCCGGCCGGTTCCAGCGCGCCGGCATCGCCGCGATCGTCTGCGGCCCCGGCGATGTCGACCGCGCCCACAAGCCGGAAGAGTACATCACCGATGCCGAGCTCGCCGGCGCGATGACGATGATCGCCGGTGTCGCCGACCGGCTCTGCTGACCTTCAGAACTCGCCGATCGCGCCGTGGGAGCCGTCGACGAGGCGCGAATGCCTGAACGGGCTGGGGTCGACGATCGGCGTGTCGCCCGTCGCAAGGTCTGCGGCGAGATGGCCGGCGGCGGGGCCGAGGCCGAAGCCGTGGCCGCTGAAACCGGCTGCCAGTATGAGCCCGGAGAGCCCCGCGACCGGCGAG
This sequence comes from Alloboseaceae bacterium BT-24-1, assembly GCA_025846845.1. Classification (GTDB taxonomy): domain Bacteria; phylum Pseudomonadota; class Alphaproteobacteria; order Rhizobiales; family Beijerinckiaceae; genus Allobosea. The sequence continues at coordinate 289,070 of JAOYTL010000011.1, read as the reverse complement.
ATCACCGGCACGGCGTCGGGCGTTGAATCGATGTAGGCGCCCCAGCTTTCGCGCACGGCGACGGTTTTCAGGGCCGGGAACATGGCGTGGGCACGCTCCAGCAGGGTTGCCATTGCCCGCGGGCTCGGCGCCGGATCGAGCACACGGATCGTCTCGAACGGCGTGATCTCGTCGAGCCCCCAGCTGCCGAAGGCTTCCGGTCCCTTGAAGAAGGAGGAGCCGATGCCGAGCTCGACGGCCTTCAGCCGCTTGACGAACATCGGCAGGAATTCGCGGGCGTAGCGCAGGCCCTGCGGCGTGATCTCGAGCGTGCCCTTGCCACTGATCGCGACCGTGTAGCTGCCGTCGATCCGGCGCGTCAGCGCGATCTCGGGCGTGTAGAAGGCGTCGAGGAAGTCGGGCGCCGGCTCGGTCCGCAGGCTGGTCGCGCGGATGCTCGCCTGCGGGAAGGCGATGCCATGGCGGCGGCAGAAGGCCGAGGCCCAGGCGCCGCCGGCGAGGATCACCGCATTGGTGCGGATCGTGCCTTTTTCGGTGACGACGCCGGTGACGGCCCCGTTGGCGATGTCGAGCCCGCGTGCGGCGCAGCCTTGATGGACACTAGCGCCGACGCGGCGAGCACCATCGGCCATCAGAGGGGCGGCGAGTGCCGGTTCGGCCTTGCCGTCGGTGACGGAGTGCAGTCCGCCGAGCCAGCTCTGCCCACTGGCGGCGGTCATCGTCGCGGTCTCAGGGCCGGTGAGCATCGTGGTCTCGACGTCGAAGGCTTTGGCCGTCTCGCGCCAACGCTCCCATTGCGCCAGTTGCGCGGCGTCGTTGCTGGCATAGACCAGGCCACAGCGGCGAAAGCCGCTGTCGCGGCCGAGCTCTTCGCTCAGCTTCTCCCAGAGCTCCATGGCGCGGATCGCGAGCGGCAGTTCGCGGGCGTCGCGGTTCTGCTTGCGGCACCAGCCCCAGTTGCGGCTCGATTGCTCGCCGCCGACTATGCCCTTCTCGACCAGAGCCACCGAGCGGCCGCGCCGTGCCAGATAGTAGGCCGCGGCAGCGCCGACGATGCCGCCGCCGATGACGACGACATCCGCTGCCGCGGGCAGCGCTTCGCTGCTGGCGATGCGTTCGATGGTCGGCGACATGGAAGGCTCCGGAAGAAGCTGCGCCAGAAGGTGGCGAGACTGTGCGGCTAGGAGGGAGCGAGCGTCACATCAGCCCGGGCTCGCCGAGGTCGGTCCCGTCGACGAGGCGGCTGTAGCGATAGGGGGTGGGGTCGACGATCGGGCTGTCGCCGGTGACGATGTCGGCCGCGAGCCGCCCAGCCGCCGGGCCGATGCCGAAGCCATGGCCGCTGAAGCCGGCCGAGACATGCAGACCCGGCAGCTTGTCGACCGCGGAGATCACCGGCACCCAGTCCGGCGTGAAGTCGATCAGCCCGCCATATTTGTGCTTGATCTCGACAGTGGCGAGCTGCGGGAAGATCTCGCCGAGCCGCTTCCTGGCGAAGGTGATCAGCTCCTCCTGCGCCGGCGGATCGTAGGTCCGCATCTGCTCGAAGGGCGAGATCGAATCATTGCTCCAGCGCATCAGTGCCTCGGGCCCGAAGAAGAAGGACTTGCCGGCCCGGATCGTCAGCAGCTTGTGGCGCTTCTTGAAGGTGCGCCAGAACGGCTGGGCGTTGAGCATGCCGTGCGGCGAGAGCTCGAGCAGGCCGCGCCCGCTGATCCCGACCGTGTATCCGCCATCGACGCGGCGGCGGATGGTGAGATCGGGCGTCGAGATGCCGCCCGTGGTGATCTCCGGCGCCGGCCCGGTGAAGAACGAGGTCGACTTGATGCCGGCGAGCGGCATGCGGATGCCCTGGTGGCGAGCGAACATCGCCGTCCAGACGCCGCCGGAGAGCAACACCGTCGAGGTGCGGATCGTGCCCTTCTCGGTGACGACGCCGGAAACGCGGCCCGCCGCGGTTTCGAGGCCGCGCGCCGCGCAATCCTGATGGATGGTGACTCCGAGACGCCGCGCCGCCTCGGCGATCGCGGGAACCGCCATGGCCGGCTCGGCGCAGCCGTCGGTCGGCGAATGCACGCCGCCAACCCAGTCGCCCTTGGCATGCGGCGCCAAAGCGCGGGCCTCCTCGGGGCTCAGCATGCGGGTCTGCATCTGGTATTGGCGGGCCTTCTCGCCCCAGCCCTCCCAGGCATCGAGATCGGATTGGCGCGTTGTCAGATAGGTCAGGCCGCTGCGGCGGAAGCCGACATCGGCCCCGACCTCTTCCGACAGCCCGTTCCACATCTCGACGGCCCGCATCGCCAATGGCAGCTCGCGCAGATCGCGGTTCTGCTGGCGGCACCAGCCCCAGTTCCGGCTCGACTGCTCGCCGGCGAGATAGCCCTTCTCGACCAGCGCCACCGAATGCCCCTTCCTGGCCAGATGGTAGGCCGCTGTAACGCCGGCGATGCCGCCGCCGATGACCACGATGTCGGCCGCGGCGGGCAGGGCTTCGTCGCTGTGGACGCGGTTGACCGGTGGCGACATGCGGCGTGGTCCTTGGCGGAGAGCGGTCGTGTCGGCGGCGCGCGCCGGAAGCGGGAGGCCGATATTCAAGCCCGAACCGCCTGCAACCCTATGCCAAAGGAAGGGTGCGATTCGGCAGATTGTTTTGGTTGCCCCGGCCAAGGACGGCGACCATCGCTGGTCGCGGCCTGCCTATGATGAGGCCGGGCCGTCAGTTCGACGGTCGATACGGCCAACCGCCAGGCAAAAGGCGGTGACCGTGCCACGGCCTTGCAGGCCGTCGACAACAAGGGGATCGACGATGAACAAGCCGTCCACGAAGACGCCTGGCCTCGCTTTGCCTGCCCTGCATCGTCGCGAGGTCCTGGCACTCGGCGCCGGCGGCATCCTCGCCGCGTCCGGCCTCGGCGCCCGCGCCCAGGGCAAGGCGCCTCCGCCGCCGCCCGCCAAGCCGAGCGGTCAGGTCGTGGTCGGCCTGTCGCAGGAGCCGACCGCCTTCAACCCGCTGATGCCCGGCATCGAGGTCGACGAGACCGTCTGGATGCAGGTCTTCAACACGATGTGGCTGGCCCAGCCTGACGGCTCGCTGGTCCCAGACCTCGCGGCCGAGGTGCCGAGCGAGGCCAATGGCGGCATCTCGGAAGGCGGCCTCGCCTGGAAGGTCAAGCTGCGCGAGGGCATCACCTGGCACGACGGGGCGCCGTTCACCGCCGAGGACGTCAAGTACACGCTCGAACTGATCAATGCGCCGGGCTTCAAGGCGCGCACCCGCGTCGGCCACTCGCTGGTCAAGGACATCAAGGTCACCGGCCCGCTGGAGATCTCCTGGCGCATGGAGAAGGCCTATGCGCCCTATCTCGCGCTGCTCTCCAACACCTTCATCGTGCCCAAGCACCTCCTGGAGAAGGCGGCCGACCCGAACACGGCGCCGTTCAACGGCGCGCCGGTCGGCACCGGCCCGTTCAAATGGGGCACGCGCACGCCGGGCGACAACATCCAGCTCGTCGCCAATGAGAAGTACCACGGCAAGGGGCCGTATCTGGAAAAGGCGGTGCTGAAATATGTGCCGGACCAGACCGCGCTCTATGCCCAGTTCCGCACCGGCCAGGTCGACCTGATCATCGGCACCGGCATCCCGGCCAATTTCTACGCCGAGGCGGTCAAGCTGCCCGGCCGCAAGGTGGTGAAGATCCCGAGCGCCTCGCTCGAGGTGCTAATGCCGAACCTCGAACACCCGGCCTTGTCCGACAAGGCGGTGCGCAAGGCGCTCTATGCCTCGATCAACAAGCAGGCGATCATCGACATCGTCTTCTACGGCCTGCACATTCCGACCGAATCCTTCATGCCGCAGGAATCCTGGGCCTACGATCCGAGCCTGCCGAAGCAGTCCTACGACCCGGCTCTCGCCGGCAAGATCCTCGACGACGCCGGCTGGAAGCGCTCGGGCTCGGGCGTGCGCATGAAGAACGGCGTGCCGCTGGAATTCGCCGTCTCGACCACGACGGGCGCGGCCCTGCGCGAGCAGTGCCAGCAGCTGATGCAGCAGGACTGGCAGCAGATCGGCATCAAGATGGCGATCAACAACATGCCTGCCGCCGTGATCTGGGGCGAGTTCTACACCCGCTCCAAGTTCCAGTCCCTGCTCGTCGGCACCGCCTTCCGCACCGTGATCGATCCCGATCCGGCGCATCGCTTCGGCTCGGACGCGATCCCGGCCAAGAGCGGCAACGGCGCCAACCAGATGCAGTGGCAGAATGCCGAAGCCGACGCGCTGATGAAGCAGGGCCAGGAGACCTTCGACCCGGAGAAGCGCAAGGCGATCTACCAGAAGCTGCAGGTGCTGGTGCGCGAAGAGCTGCCGATCCTGCCAATCTACCAGTACGCGCCGGTCGAGGGCTACAAGGAGGGGCTGATCGGCTACCTGCCCAACATCAACGCCAGGCAGAACACCTGGAACATGGGCCAGTGGTACTGGGCCAAGTGACGTGACGCGCGATCTGAACCGCGCCGGCATGAAGCCGGCGCAGGCCGGAGGCAGGGCGCCATGATCGCCTTTCTCCTGCGCCGGCTTGGGCAGTCACTGCTGCTCTTGCTGATCGTCTCGGTGATCGGCTTCGCCATCCTGCACCTGGCGCCGGGCGGGCCGATGTCGCAGTTCGCCGCCGGCGGCGACATGACCCAGGCCGATCTCGACCGCATCGCCGAACAGCTCGGCCTCAACCGCCCGCTGCCGGTGCAATATGTCGAATGGCTCTGGCGCATGCTCTCCGGCGACTGGGGCGTGTCCTATCGCGACCAGCAGCCGGTGCTGCACATCATCGCCTCGCATATCGGGGCGACGCTGGAGCTGATGCTGACCTCGACGCTGCTCGCCATGCTGATCGGCGCCTGGGTCGGCATCCTCGGCGCGATCCGGCGCTATTCGCTGTTCGATTCGCTCGCCACGGTCGGCGCCATGATCGCGCTCTCGATCCCGACCTTCTGGTTCGGCCTCGTCGTGATCTACGTCTTCTCGGTCGGGCTCGGCTGGCTGCCCTCGGGCAACCGCTACACCATGGGCGACGGCTCGTTCCTCAACCAGGTGCATCACCTGATCGGGCCCTGCATCGTGCTCGCTTTGGTCTCGACCGCCGTCTGGAGCCGCTACATGCGCTCCTCGATGCTCGAGGTGGTCAATCAGGACTATATCCGCACCGCCCGCGCCAAGGGCGTGCCGGAACGGCAGATCCTGATGCGCCATGCCCTGCGCAATGCGCTCCTGCCGATGATCACCATCACCGGCCTGCACGTGCCGACCCTGCTCTCCGGTGCGCTGGTGACCGAGACGGTCTTCACCTGGCCCGGAATGGGCCGGCTCTTCCTCGATTCGATCAGCTATCGCGACTACCCCGTCGTCATGGGCATCCTGATGTTCACCGCCGTGCTCGTCCTGATGGGATCCCTGCTCGCCGACCTGCTCTATGGCGTCGCCGACCCGCGTATCTCGAGGAGCGGGCGATGAGCGGCGTGCCCTTCACCAGCACGGCCGAGCCTGCGTTGCCGCCGGCCCCTGGCTTCTGGAACAGCCCGGGCCTCCGTCGCTTCCGGCGGCACAGGCTCGCGGTCTTCGGCGCGGCGACGATCGTCTTCCTGACGCTCGCCTGCATCGTCGGCCCCTGGCTCCTGCCTTACACCGACACCTTCATCGACATCCGCAACCGCTTCGCGCCGCCCTTCTCCGGCCCGCATGTGCTCGGCACCGACCCGCTCGGGCGCGACATCCTCGCGCGGCTCCTGATGGCCGGGCGGATCTCGCTGGCGGTCGGCTTCTCGGCCATGGCGATCGCGATGGCGATCGGCATCGTCGTCGGCATGGTCGCCGGCTTCTACGAGGGCGCGCTGGGTGCGGCGCTGATGCGCTTCGTCGACGCGATGCTGTGCTTCCCGTCGATCTTCCTGCTGCTGGCGATCTCGGCGCTGATCTCGCCTTCGGTGCCGTCGATCATCCTCCTGATCGCGATGACCTCCTGGATGGAGGTCGCCCGCGTGGTCGAGGCGCAGATCCGCTCGCTGAAGACGCGCGAATTCGCGCAGGCCGCCGTCTCCTTCGGCGCGAGCAACCGGCGCATCATGATCCGCGAGCTGCTGCCGAACGCGATCGCGCCGATCGTCGTCGCGGCGACGCTCAACGTCGCCCATGCGATCCTGGCGGAGAGCTATATCTCCTTCCTCGGCTTCGGCATCCAGCCGCCGACGCCGAGCTGGGGCAACATGCTCGAAAGCGCCCAGAGCTATCTCACCAGCGCGCCCTGGCTCGCCATCATTCCGGGCGCTGCGATCACGCTTGCCGTCACCAGCTTCAACTTCATCGGCGACGGCCTGCGTGATGCGCTCGACCCGCGGATGGAGGGCCAGTGACGGGAAAGGTCGCCGAACTCTGGCGCTATCCGGTCAGCTCGATGGCTGGCGAGCGATTGGCCCAGCTCCGCGTCGAGGCCGGCGGCGTCGCCGGCGACCGGATCTGGGGGCTGCTCGACGCCGCCACTGGCCGCATCGCCTCGCCCGGCCGCGAGAAACACTTCATCGGCGTGCCGCGCGCCCATGCCAAAGCAGTGGGGAACGGCGTCGCCGTCTCGCTCGATGGCGAGCGTTGGGCGGGGCCGCAGGATACGGAGCTGCTGGAGGGCCTGTCACAGGCCTTTGGCTTCATGCCGGTACTGAAACCGTTCGATGCCTTCGGTTCGGGCGGATTCCGGCCGCGCTACGAGCATGCGCCGATCCATCTCGTCACCAGCGCGGCGATCCGCAGCCTCGAACGGGAGCTGCCCGGCAGCGTCATCGATGTCCGCCGCTTCCGGCCGAACATCCTGGTCGACTGTCCCGACGGTTTTGACGCCATACCCGAGCATGGCTGGATCGGGCGCGAGATCAGGATCGGGGACGTCGTGCTGAAGGGGCGTGAGCCCTGCGGGCGCTGCGGTTTCATCACCATCGCGCAGGAGGGCCTTCCTGTTGACGTCGAGATCCTGCGGACCGTGGTCAAGCGCCATGAGCGCAATTTCGGGATCTATTGCGACGTGGTGACGCCCGGCGAGATCGCAGCGGGCGCAGTCGTCACCGTCGGCTGAGGCAGGCGGCTATTCGGCCGCCTGCGCGATTTCAGGAATGTCCTGCGCGACCTCGGGGATTTGCGGATAGTCCCGCCGAACGACGGCGAAGGCCGCGGCCACATCGGCCTCTCCGGATGTGCTCCGCATCACCGCGAACAGCTTGGTCTTGGTGAAGAAGCGCCAATGCACCGGCAAGCCCGCCAGCAGCCGTGTCAGCGCGGCGTAATTGCGCGCTGTCCAGACCTGCTCGAAGGCGTCCCGCTCCGGGCCGAAATGGAAATGCGTCTGGTGGGCGTGCGTCCTCAGCTCGGCTCGCAGCGCCGCCGTCGTATCGGGATCGACGACGCCTCCCTCGATCACCACGCCGTAGAGTGCTCGCGCTGAGCCCAGGCTGACATAGCCGCGCTCGACATCGAGCAGCACCCGTTCCGGCTCGCGCTCCAGTGGCGAGCCGCGCCCGCCGCCGCCCGGCGAGTGGATATGGATCACGTCGCCTGGCTCGGCGACGGCGATGTCGGTGTTGCCGAGGATGCGCTCGTTGGGGCCGCCAGGGTTGATGATGAAGTTCGAGGTCTCGGCGGACAGCCCGCCGAGCGTGCCCCAGGGCCGGAAATGCGAGCGGTCGCGGTTGCGCACGGTGATGCGCGAGTTCGGCGAGAACACCTTGAACTCCATCACCGTCGCGAGCCCGCCGCGCCAGCGCCCGGCGCCGCCTGAGTCTGGCTGCAGCCCGTAGCGCATGAAGCGGATCGGCACCTCGGTCTCGGTGATCTCGATCGGCGTGTTCTTGAGATAGGCGGCGTCGGCGCCCGAGCCGTTGGGCCCGTCGCGATGCGGCATGCCGCCGCCGCCGCCGACCACCGGATTGATCGCGGCAATGACGCTGCGATGCGTCTTCTCGTCGGTGGTCATCACGTTGACGATCGAGCTCGAGCCGGCCGGCGCTGCCGGCAGGCGCTCGGGAGCGGCGAGGCTGAAGGCGCCGAAGATCAGGCTGCGCAGCCGCGCGCAGGTCAGGCTGCGCATGCCGACGGCAGCAGGGAAGGACGGGTTCAGCACCGTCCCTTCCGGTGCGATGCAGGTGAAGGGCCGGGTCAGGCCGGAATTGAGCAGGAGCTGCGGGTTCAGCGTGTAGAGCACATAGTAGACGCCGACGAGCAGCAGCGTGTGGCGCGGGTCGGAGCCGGTCGGCACGTTGAGCGAGGAGCCGAGCTGCGGGTCCGAGCCGGTGAAGTCGAGGATCGCTTCGTCGCCCTTGATGGTCAGCGTCAGCGCCAGCCGGCAGGGGTTGCCGTCGACGCCGTCCTCGTCGGCATAGTCGGAGAAGACATACTCGCCGTCGGGGATCGAGCGCAGGATCTCGCGGGCCTGATGCTCGGCATAGTCCATCAGCCCGTCGAGCCCGTCCATGAAGCCCTTCGCGCCAAACTTGGCGACCATCGCCTGGATCTTGCGCTCGCCGGTGTTGAGCGCGCCGGCCAAAGCCTTGAGGTCGCCCATGTTGAGCGCCGGCTTGCGCACATTCATCATCATGATGCGCAGCACGGTCTCGTCGAAGGCGCCGTCGCGCATCAGTGTCATCGGCGGGAAGCGGATGCCTTCCTGATGGATCTCGGTGAGCGAGCGCGACAGGCTCGCCGGCACCGCCCCGCCCATGTCGGTGTTGTGGACATGGCCGCCGACGAAGCAGACGATTTCGCCTTCGTGGAAGACCGGCTTCCACAGATGCGTGTCGGGGGCGTGAGTAGCGAGATAGCCGCTATAGGGGTCGTTGGTGAAGGCGATGTCGCCCGGGCGATAGTCCGGCACCATCTCGATGGCGCGGTTGTAGTTCATGCCGGGATACCAGGTCGCGCCGAGATCCATCGGCACGGCGACGACGCGCCCGGTGCGGTCCATCACCATCACCGTGAAGTCCTCCGTCTCCTTGACGAAGGTGGAATGGGCCGTGCGGTAGAGCGTGTAGGCCATGTTCTCGGCCGCGGCCCGGCAATGATTGGCCAGGACCTGCAAGGTGACCTTGTCGACCATGGTCAGGCTCCCTCGCTCAGAGTGAGATGGAGATTGAGGAAGGCGTCGACCTCAGCTTCGAAGCCGGCCGGGATGCAGATGGTGGTGTCCTCCTGCGCGACCACGGCCGGGCCGGAGAAATGCTGGCCGCAGCGCAGCGCCTCGCGGTGGAAGAGCGCGACCTCGCGCTCGGCACCGTCGAGCCAGACCTTGATGAAGCGCGCCGGGATTGCCGCCTCGTCGACCGCCTCGCTTGCCGGCGCAAGCTCGGGCCGCGGCGTCGCGCCGGTGACGACGAGGCGCAGATTGACGATCTGGACGTCGGCCGCCTCGTCGTTGAAGTTGTAGATGGCAAGATGCTGGCGATGGAAGGCGGCACGGATCGCCGCGAAATCGCCCTCGACCAGCCAGGTCTCGGAGAGCGGCACCTCGATCTCGAAGGACTGGCCGTGATAGCGCATGTCGCCGCTGAGATTCTCGACGACCGGCCCGGTGAAGCGCTGGTCCTCGCGGATCCAGGCGAGCCCGTCGCGCTTGAGCTGCGCCAGCGCCTCACGCAGCTGCGGCAATGAGGCCGGTTCGGCCGCGGCGAAGACGCTCTGGATGAAGTCGCCCTTCAGATCGGCGATCAGCCCGCCCAGTGCGCTGACGACGCCGGGCCGGCGCGGCACCAGCACGCGGGGAATGCCGAGCTCGCGCGCCAGGAAGCAGCCGAGCATCGGCCCGGCGCCGCCGAAGGGCATCAGCGCGAAATCGCGCAGGTCGACGCCGTAGCGGGCGACGAGCTTGTTGACCTCGACGAACATCTCGGAGACGGCGATGGCGATGATCGCCTCGGCAGTGGCCTCAGCGCTGCGGCCGAGCAGGGCGGCGACTTCGCCGACCACCTTTTGCGCCAGATCACGGCGCATGCCGATCTGGTCGTAGGCGAGAGCGGTGTGGCCGAGGAGACCGCAGGTCGCCATCGCATCCGTGACGGTGGCACGGGCGCCGCCGCGGCCATAGCAGGCGGGCCCGGGTGTCGAGCCGGCGCTTTCCGGGCCGACCTTGAGCACGCCGAAGGCGTCCGCCCAGGCGATCGAGCCGCCGCCGGCGCCGATCGAGGTGACCGAGACGCTCGGCACATAGAGCGGGAAGTCGCCGACGACCTCGCCGGTGCCGAATTGCGGCTTGCCCTCGATGATCAAAGCGAGGTCGGCGCTGGTGCCGCCGATGTCGAGGGTGAGGATATTCTTCGCTCCCGCCTGCTCGGCGAGATAGGCCGCGCCGATCACGCCGGAGGCCGTGCCCGAGAGCAGCATGTTGACACAGGCGCGCTTGCCGGTTGCGGCGTTCATCACCCCGCCATTCGACTTGGTCAGCATCGCGCCGGCAGGCACGCCGCGCGAGGCGAGCGCCTCCTCGAGCGCGTCGAGATAACCCGCGACGCGCGGATGGACGTAGCCGTTCAGGATCGCGGTCGTGGTGCGCTCATATTCGCGGATCACTGGCCAGACCTCGCCGGTGGTGAAGACGAAGAGCTCCGGTGCGAGCTCGGCGATCAGCGCCCGCGCCTGCGCCTCATGAACTGGATTGCGATAGGCGTGCAGGAAGGAGACGATCACGCCGTCGACGCCGCGTGCCTTGAGCTTCGCGACTACCTCCGTCAGCGCCTCGCGATCGAGCGGCTCGGCGGTGCTGCCATCGGAGAGGATGCGCCCGCCGACGCCGAAGATGCGGTCGCGCGGAATGAGCTGCTCCGGGCGGGCGCAGAACAGCGAGTACATGTCCGGCATGCGCAGGCGCGCCAGCTCGATCACGTCCTCGAAGCCGGCGGTGGTGATCAGCCCGAGGCGGCTGCCCTTGCGCTGGATGATGGTGTTGATGCCGACCGTGGTGCCGTGGACGAAGGAGACGATCTCCTCCGGCGGGACGGCATGGCGCTCGTTCAGCAGGTCGAACCCGGCGAGGAGTTCTCGCCCCGGTGCATCGGGCGTGGTCAGCACCTTGATGGTCTCGACGCGGCCGCTGCCGCTTTCCAGCGCGCAGAAGTCGATGAAGGTGCCGCCGATGTCTACGCCGATACGCCAGCTCATGATGGGCTCGTTCCAGGAAAGACGAGCCAGTCTTGGCGGGGGCGCCTCGAGGGGTCCAACACCAAAACCGCGATGCCGGATAAGCCGGCCTTATGCCTCGGGTGCTTTCGGGGAGGGCCGGTCGAGATCGAGCTGCTGGCAGGCCGTGCGGATGTGATTGCGCAGCAGCTCATGGCTGCGCGAGAGCGGCCGGCGCGTGCTGGTCAGCAGGCAGAGCGGCAAGGCGACATGCGGCCGGAACGGGCGCGTCACCAGACCGGGGAAATTGTGCCATGGCAGGAGACCGTCGACGACGGCAATGCCGAGGCCCTGCTGCACGAAGGCGAGCGCGATGATCGAGACGTCGATCTCCATCTCCGGCCGGAAGGGCAGGCCTTCCCTGGCCAGTGCGTCGCGCAGCAATTGCCCGGGCAGCGATTCGGCGCGGTAGGAGATCAGCGTCTCGCCATCGAGATCCTCCGCGCCGACGGAGTCTTGCTCGGCCAGGGGATGGCCGAGCGGCAGGACGCAGACCACGCGGGTGTAGCCGACCACCTCTGTCTCGATGAAGGGCGTCGGCTGGTCCATCATGGCGATGCCGAGCCCGGCCTGGTCGCGGTCGAGCATGGTCAGAATGACCTCGGCTGGCACGACATAGGAGCGCACGCGCGTGTTCGGATGCGCGGCGCGGAAATGGCGCAGTGCCTCCGGGACGAAGGAGAGGGAGGGCGGCGCCGAGGCGGCGAGGCGCACGAGACCGGCCTTGCCGTGGCGCAGGTCGCGCGTTCGCCGCCTGAGCATTTCGAGGTCGCCGAACAGGCGCTCGACCTCCGGGTAGATCTCCTCGGCCTCGGGAGTCGGGATCAGGCGGCCCTTGACGCGCAGGAAAAGCTTGAAGCCGAGCTCGTCCTCGGTGTGAAGCAGTATCTGGCTGAGCGCCGGCTGCGAGACGTTGAGCGCCTCGGCGGCGCCGGTCAGCGTGCCGCAACGCATGACCATGCGGAAGACTTCGATCTGGCGGGCACGCATGACGCGATCCTAGAGGCGGCTACGGCAACTGTCAGCCATCACTCGGGGCGATCGCCGGACTCGGGCTCATCCGCCTTCGGCCGATCAGCTGCCTGCCCATAGTCAAACTGGACCGCCAGAAGCGGACATTCTCAACGTCGGCCACGGGCCAACTGCGGTCCTGCTCATGCTGCGCTCTGAGGTTCACTTTCGCCCGCGAGCCAGAAATCGTCTTTGGCCCGTTGCGGACGTTCGGAGCGTCTGCTTTTCGGCTTTTCACCTCATCAGGGACGATCGCGACCGGCAGCTCATCCCGTCGCAAGCGTGCCGTTGCGGATGTCGGTGACGAGCATGTACCCCGGCGCGTGGGTGATGCAGAAACCGGAGCGGACATTGGCGATCACGGCTTGCGGTGTGACGCCGCACGCCCAGAACACCGGGATTTCGCCCGGCCTGATCTCGACGGGATCGCCGTAGTCGGGCGCTGCGATGTCCCGGATGCCGATGGCGGCGGGGTCGCCGAGATGGACCGGCGCGCCGTGGACCGATGGGAAGCGGGCGGTGACCTGGACCGCGCGGATTGCATCGGCCGGCGTCAGCGGGCGCATCGAGACGACGAGCGGGCCGGAGAAGCGGCCGGCCGGTGTCGTCGCGATCGAGGTGCGGTACATCGGCACGTTCCGGCCCTGCTCGATATGGCGCACCGGCAGTTCGGCGGCGAGCATCGCCTCCTCGAACGAGAACGAGCAGCCGATCAGGAAGCTGACGAGGTCGTCGCGCCAGAATTCGCGGATATCAGCCGGCTCCGCGACGAGTTCGCCGTCGCGCCAGACCCGGTAGCGCGGCAGGTCGCTGCGGATGTCGAGATCGCGCCCGAGGGCCGGCAGCATGGGGTCGCCGATCTCGGACACCCCGATCAGCGGGCAGGGCTTCGGGTTGCGCTGGCAAAACAGCAGGAACTCGAACGCCAGCTCGCGCGGCAGGATCGCCAGATTGGCCTGGACGAAGCCGGGCGCGACATTCGCCGTCGGAGCATTGAAGGCTCCTGAGCGGGCGGCAAGGCGTGCCTCGTAAGGGTCGGCGATGGACCGGTTGCTTGCCATGGCCTCAAGGCCCAGTTGCGGCGCGTAGCGCCTGTTCCACCGCCCGCCCGATCGACAGGATCGCGCCATCGCGGCCGGCCGAACCGGCAATCATCAACCCGACCGGGGCCTCGCCAGGGTGATGGCAGGGTAGGCTGAGCGCGCAACCGTCGAGGAAGTTGATGAAGGTGGGATTGCGCAGGATCAGCAGGTTGGTGGCTCCGAAGGCGGTGTCTTCGGCCAGCTTGTCGATCCTGGGCGCGACGACCGGCACGGTCGGCATGACCAGCGCGTCGAAGGGCGCGATCCGTGCTTCGACTGCACCGATCCAGGCAGCGCGCGCCGTCACCACGTCGATATAGTCGGCGGCCGATATCTCCCGGCCGCGCTCGATCCGGACCCGCACCCGCGGGTCGTAGCGGTCGCCGGCGCGCGCGATCGGTTCGCGGTGCCAGTGCCACGCCTCGGCCGCGGCCAGGCCGCCCTTGGCGTTGATCGCGCCGAGCTGTGCGAATTCCGGAATTGTGATCTCGCTGATCTGCGCCCCGGCTTTCGACAGAATGGCGAGCGCGGCCGTGAAGCTGGCCGTAACCGTCATATCCATGCCGTCGAGCGCAACCGTCTTCGGTACGGCCAGCCGCAGGCCGGCGAGGCTCGCCGCGCCGAGCAGGTTCTCGCCGGTGCCGGAGAGGATGGCGTCGAGCAGCGCGCAGCAGGCGACACTGCGCCCGATCGGCCCGATCGAATCGAGGCTGGTGGAGAGCGGCAGGGCTCCGTCGCGCGGCACCCGCCGGGCGGTCGGCTTGAAGCCCGTGAGGCCGCAAAGGGCGGCAGGGATCCGGACCGAGCCGCCCGTATCCGTGCCGATGGCAGCCGCGGCCATGCCGTCGCTGACCGAGACGGCGGCGCCCGAGGACGAGCCGCCGGGAATGCGTTTGGCGGCCCGATCGAACGGGTTCAGGGGCGTGCCAAAATGCGGGTTGAGACCGAGCCCCGAAAAGGCGAACTCGGTCATGTTGGTGCGGCCGACGATGACGGCGCCGGCCGCGATGAGGCGCTCGACCACGGGCGCATTGGCCCGGGCCGGCGGCGCATCGTCGAGCGCGACGCTGCCGGCCAGGGTGACCTCGCCGGCGACATCGAACAGATCCTTGATCGAGATCGGCAGGCCTTCGACGGCCGAGCGCGCAAAGCCGGCCTGCCGCAGGGCGTCGGAGGCTCGCGCCGCCTCGAGCGCGCGTTCGCCATAGAGCCTGGTGAAGACGCGGGCGCCCTCACCATCGCTCGCCTGCGCCCGCGCCAGGGCGTCTTCGGTCAGGGCAACGGAGGTGGTGCGCCCTGCAGCGAGCGCGTCCTGCAGTTCGATCAGCGTCTGGCTCATGGTCAGGCGATTTCCGGCAATGACTCGATCCGGTAGCTGTGCGCAATGCTGCGGCCGAGCACGGGGTCGAACAGCTCCATGGCGAAGGCCGGAGCGGGGCGGATCCCGCCGATCGCCCCGACCGTGCCGCAGATCATGCCGGTTCCGTCAGGCAGGAGCGCGGCGCCACCGGTGAAGCCGGCGATGAGCTCGAGCGGCGGGCGCAGGCTGGCGAGCGGCCCCTCCTGGTAGAGCACCCGAGCGCCGTTCTCCTCGATGTGGGAGCGAATGATCATCTCGTCCCAATGGCCGGCGACCTCGGCGAAGCGCCAGGCCGAGCGCGCCAGAGGCTTGGCGCAGATCTGCTTGGAGAGCGCGACGCCAAGCGTCTCGAGCTTGCGGTCGGTATGGTCGGAGGCGAGGCTGACATACATCTCGCCACCCGCGCTGAAGACGAAGGTCTCGACCTCGCCGGAGCTCTCAGCCCCGAGCACCTGGATGCGATCAGCCTGCGTCACCAGGTTCTCGGCGACACGGTAGTAGAGCGGCACGGTGCTCGGGCGCGGCACGCCGATGGCGGCGAGCTCCTCGATATGATGCTCGATCGCGGCACGGTCGCGCCCGGCCCAGCCGGCGACGACCAACTCGGCGAGGTCGACCTTGAGCGCCTGCGCGGCGCCGCCTTCGACGACGAAGTTCAGTTCCATGACATCCTGCGGATTCTGTTTGAAGGGAAGGCGATGCACCCGCGGCTATTCGAAGACGCGGGGCAGGAAGAGTGCGAGGTCCGGGAAGAGCGCGAGCAGCAGCATCAGCACCGCCATCGCGCCGACATAGGGCATGCTGCCGACGATCACGGCGTTCATCGAACCGCTCTTGCGCAGGCTCTGGACCACGAAGAGGTTGAGGCCGACCGGCGGCGTGATCAGTGCGGCCTCGACGAGGACGATGATCAGGATGCCGAGCCAGATCGGATCGTAGCCGAGCCCGATCATGATCGGCGCCACGATCGGGATCGTGGTGATCATCATGGAGAGCGTCTCCATGAAACAGCCGAGGATCAGGTAGAACACCACGATCACCACGAGCATCTGCACGGGCGAAAAGCCGAGGCCCCTGATCGAACTGGTGATCGCGTCGGTGATGCCGGTCGCCGCCATCACGAAGTTCAGGAAGGCGGCGGCGAGGATGATCAGCATGATCATCGCGGTCGCCTTCATCGTACCCTCGACGGCTTCGCGCAGCATTGAAAGGGTCAGCCGGCGAGACCATGCCGCAAGGAGCATCGCGCCGGTTACGCCGAGCGCGGCGGCTTCCGTCGGCGTGGCGAGACCGGCATAGATCGACCCGACCACGAGAAGGAAGATGCCGAGCGGCGGCGCGAGATGAGCCAGGCTGGCGATGCGCTCACGCCATGTCGCCGTGATGCGGCGCCCGCCCCATTCCGGCTTCAGCACGCAGCCGATGATGACGGTGAGCATGAACAGGCCGGCGAGCAGCAGGCCGGGGATGATGCCGGCGAGATAGAGCTTCGGCACCGAGGAGTTGGTCAGCACCCCGTAGAGCACGAGGTTGATCGAGGGCGGGATCAGGATGCCGAGCGTGCCGCCGGCCGCCAGGCTGCCGAGAAAGAGCGGCTCGTTGTAGCCGTAGCGCTTGATCTGCGGCAGCGCGACCGTGCCGACCGTCGCGGCGGTCGCGACGCTCGATCCCGAGGTCGCCGCGAACAGGGCCGAAGCGCCGATATTGGCGTGCATCAGCCCGCCGGGCAGCCAGGAGAGCCACAGGCTCATCGCGCCGTACATGCGCTCGGCGAAGCCCGAGCGCAGCAGGATCTCGCCGAGCAGGATGAAGAGCGGGATGGCGACGAGCAGGAACTCGTTGTTGGTGCTCCAGGCGAGCTCGCCGATGCCGCGCGTCAGCGGCAGCATCGAATAGAGCGGGTCGAGGATCAGCCCGAGCACGCCGAGTGCCGCGCCGACCGGGATCGACAGGCCGATCAGGACGAGCAGGAGGATGAGGGTGGTGGCGATCATGCCGTCTCTCCCTTGACCATGCGCTCGCCGGCGGCGGCTTCCTCTTCGGCTTCCTCCTTCGTCGAGCGCACGCCGGCGATCGCCTTCACGGTCGCGATATCGCCGGTCACCAGCGCGATCGAGGCGCGCAGCAGCATCAAGGCGAGAATGACGCACATGAAGAGGAGGCCGGCGAACCACAGCCCCTGCGGGATCGCGAGCGGCGTCGCCAATGGCGTATTGGCCCGCGAGCTCTGAGCGAGCGAGGCGCCGACCACGTCATAGGCGTAGTAGGTCAGCATCGCCATGAAGACGCCGAGGGCGACCAGCGAGACCCAGTCGAAGACCGCGGCCAGCCGGACGGGAAAGTACTGGTAGAGCACGTCGACGCGGACATTAGCCCGCTGCAGGGTCGCGAAGGCGAGCGACCAGCTCGTGCTGATGGCGAAGGCGTAGCTCGACAGCTCGTCCGCGCCACCGGTGGTGAAACCGAGGAACTTGCGGGCCAGGACGTCGAACGAGATCAGCAGGACGCTCGCGATCGTCAGCGCGCCGGCGCACCAGACGGCAGCGCGCGACAAGGTCTCGGCATGGCGCATCAGCGCCGCCATAGCGGTAGGCGGGGACGGGCTTGTCATGGAAATCCTCGACTCCCGGGAGATTGAGAGGAGGCCGGTCCAAGCCGGCCTCCTGGTGGGGCGCTTACTTCTTGGCGGTCAGGCCGAGCTCCTTGCCGACCGTGGCGTTGAAGCCGGCAACGCAGTCGGCCGAGCAACGGGCCGCCCATTTCGGCAGCACCTTCTCCTGCAACACGGTCTTGAGCAGCGCCTTGTCGGCGTCGGTCGGGATGACGAGCTGCATCTTGCCCTTCACCGGAAGCGTGCAGGCAGCGGCACCGGTGTTGCAGTCATAGCCCTGCTGGGTCTGCTGAGCGGCTGCGTCCCAGATCTGGCCGACCAAGGCCTTGATGTTGGTCGCCAGAAACTCGCGGACCTTCGGGTCGATCTTGTTCCACGCGGCTTCGTTGACCGCGTGGATCTGCTGGTTCCAGTTGATCGGCAGGGCCAGGAGATGGGTCGAGACCTCGTACCATTTGGCCGAATAGCCGGAGAGCGAGCCGGTGATGGCGCAATCGACGACCTTGTTCTGCAAGGCCGGCACGACCTCGCCGAAAGCCATGGTCACGCTCGAGCCGCCGAAGGCCTCGACGAACTCGGCCTGGGTGCGGCTCGAGGTGCGGACCTTCTTGCCCTTGAGATCGGCGAGGCCCTTCATCTCGGCGTTGCAGAACAGCACCTGCGCCGGATAGGGCGAGATGCCGAGCAGGCGGACCTTCGAGCCTTCGCCGTAGAACTTGGCATAGATCGGTTCGAACGCGTCAGTGATCGTGCGCGCGGTCTTGGCGTCGGGCGCGAGACCGGCGAGGTCGATCGCCTCGTTGATCGGGTTGTCGCTGGCGAAGTAGGACAGGGTGGCGGTGCCGAACTCGATCACGCCCTGCGACATCAGCCGCAGCAGCTCGGGGCCCTTCAGCCCCATCTCGTTGAAGCCCTTGATGTCGGCGGTGACCTGCCCCTTCGACTTCTCCGGGATCGTCTTGCTCCAGAACGGCTGCTCGTAATCCTGATAGGCCGTGAGGTTGCTCAGCCCGCCGACGACCTTGAGATTGGCCTTCGGCAGGTCCTGCGCGGTGGCGGTGCTCGCCGCGAGCAGGCCGGCTGCGAGAATGAAAGCTTTCATCGTTTTTCCCCTCTTTGGTGGTTGGTGGTGAGATTTCCCCGCGCCCTAGTCCCAGGACTGGCAGGTGCGGGGGTGGCGGAGCAGGCATTCCGGGCCGTCCGGCGTGACGAGGACCATCTCGCCGAGCGCGGCTCCGCCGGCGGGCACGAACAGATTGGGATGCAATTCGAAGAGCATCCCGGGCGCCAGCGCGAGATCGGGCACCGCGGCGGGCGGCGCGCCGGGATCGAAATGCTGGCGAAAGGCCGCGGTGGTCAGCGGCTCCTCATAGGAGAAGCCGAGCCCGTGGCCGTTGCGGAAACGCCGGAGGCCAGCACGCTGCCGGGCATCGACGCGCTCGGCCAGAACGGCCTCCATGGCCTGCTCGACGCCCGTCAGCGGCAGGCCCGGGCGCAGCGCCGACAGCCCCGCTTCCAGCATCGCCTCGACATGGTCGGCAAGCTCGCGATGCTCGGGTTTCTGCGGGCCGATGCTGCCCATCCGGATGCCGTGGCCCCAATGGCCGTCGACCGTCAGCGCAATGCCGAACAGGGCCTGGTCGCCACGCCGGGGCACCTGTCGGGCCTCCGCCGGCCAGTAGCGCGGATAGTCCGCTGCAGGTGCGACGGTCAGCCAGGTCCGGCAATAGTCGGCGCCTTGTCTGCGAGCCTCGGTTTCGAGGTTGAGCTGGATTTCCCAGGACGGCAGGCGACGGGCCAGCTCCGCACCGAGCCGGCTAAAGAGCTCATCGCACAGGGCGGCGGCATCGCGGTGCAGGCGCATGGCGGCGTCGTCCTTGACCAGGCGCAGCCGCGCCACGGCCTCGTCGAGGGACGGGCCTTCGGCGAAGCCGTCCTGCGCCAAGGCAGCGTCGACCTGCCGGGGCAACTCACCGAAGCCGACCGTCGCGACGCGCTCGCCCTTCAGCCGCGCCGCGAGTGCCCTGCCCCAATCGAGCGGCTGGACATGCTCGGTTGCGAGATCCGGCCGCAGCTCACGTGCCAGCGGCAGCATGAACGGGCTCCCCACCAGCAGGCGCGCGCCATCGGCGGTGACGAGCAGCAGCGACGGGCTTTCATGCCCGTCCCAGCCGCTGAGGAAGCGCAGAGCCCCATACGAGGCGCTGCCAGCGCCAAGAGCGCTGCCGAAGCCAAAGACGACGACACTCTCGGTGCCCTGCTCGCGAGCAAGACGCAGCAGAGCGTCACGCCGCTCGGCAAGCAAATCCATGCTGTCGCCCGGTGCTCCGCCCATCGTTGCGGATCAGGCCGAGACGATCGAAACAGCGCCTGATGCAAGGCGTGCCGGAACGACGATGTCTGCAACGTTCAATGCATGACCCCTCTGCCGCGGCTTTAGAGCCGTCTATGCATCGGCATTGCAGGGCATCGGGGGTGCTACTGTCCAATCGTATGTTTGGAACCGAGGTATAAGCCGGATTTATACCCCCTCCCCGCTCGCCGCGTCCTGCCGGGCGACCGTTTGCGCCATGCGCGCGATGATGCGGGACGGATAGCTGTCGGGGCCGTCGATCCAGCTCGCGGTGAAGCTGAGATCGGGCAAGGGATCGGCCTCGACGTCGAGGATCTGCAACTCGCCACGCTCCAGTTCACGGCCGAGGAAGACCGGCGTGATCACGGCCGCACCGATGCCGTCGAGCACCATGCGCACCACCATCGAGAGCGAGGCGCTGCCATACATGCGCGGGGTCGAGATGCCGGCGCGCATCAGCATGTCGCGGACCTGCCGGTAGGGCGAGCTGTTGGAAGGGTAGGTGATGATGGGGAGCGCGGCGATGCGCGCGAGCGTGACTGGGCCGGGACCGAGGCCGGCGCCGGGCTTGACGACCCAGGCGAGCGGATAGGTGCAGAGCGGTAGATTCTCCACCCTAGCTTCGAGGACCGGGCCGAGCAGAAAGGCGAGATCGATCTGGCGCGCCATCAGATGCGATTGCAGCACATGCGTGCTGTCGACTTCGATCTCGAGGACCAGCGCCGGATAGGCGACGTGAACCTCCTCGATCAGCTTGGGCAGCCAGGTCTGGACGATGGTCTCGGCGACGCCGATGCGCAGCGTGCCGCTCATCGTGCTCTGGTCGCGGGCGGCCTGCATCATGTCGCGGCGCGCCTGCATCATCCGTTCGGCATGGGCGAGCAGTTCATGGCCCTTGGCCGTGAGCTTCACGCCACGCGCATCGCGTTCGAACAGGCGGACACCGAGCGCCGATTCCAGCGAGGCGATCCGCTGCGAGATCGCTGGCTGGGTGGTGCCGAGCTTTTCCGAGGCCGCACGCAGGCTGCCGAGCGCGGCCGCCCAGAAGAAGGTCTCGATGTTGCGCAGGTCGATCATGGCGCGATGATGCCGATGACCTGACCGGGAACCAACAGAAAACGCGCCAGGGCACGAGCGGATCCGCTTCGACCGTCTTGCCGATCGTGATCTGTCGGATATCGATCCGGACCGCGTTCACCCGACATGGTCCATGGGCACGGCGACGCTGACCTGAGACCCTGATCCTCCTCCAGATTTGGGGAGAGTCAGTCGATCATGGAGACGGACGATGCGCCTCTCGCGGTTCACGGAAGAGCAGATCATCGGGATGCTGAAGGAGCAGGAGGCCGATCGAGTGGCGCAACAGGCATAACATCGGATTATAGCCGATCTCAAAGAAAGCATATGAAGAATGGGAAGGTGACGATTTAAGGCTCTGGCATCATCCAGCAACCAAGGGGCAGCCTTGGCGAAAGCCACGCTGATATGCGGCGCAACGGCCTCGAACGCGCTCGGCTCGCGCCCGGCCCGCCGCCCCTCGGACATCATGTGATCAGGAACGCCCGTGCCACGCATCGTCACAGTCGCTGCCGCTCAACTGGGCCCGATCCAGCGGGCCGACAGCCGCAAGCAGGTCGTCGACCGCATGGTTGCGCTGATGGAATTGGCCAAGGCGCAGGGCGCGACCTTCGTCGTCTATCCGGAATTGGCGCTGACCACCTTCTTCCCGCGCTGGTACCATCAGGATCGCGCCGAGGCCGATCATTGGTTCGAGCGCGCCATGCCCGGGCCGGCAACACAGCCGCTCTTCGACAAGGCCCGAGAGTTCGGCATGGCCATGAGCTTCGGCTATGCCGAGATCACGCCGCAGGGCCGTCATTTCAACAGCTCCATCCTGGTCGCCCACACCGGCCGGATCGTCGGCAAGTACCGGAAGGTGCACCTGCCCGGCCATGCCGAGTTCGACTCCGAGCGTGCGCACCAGCATCTCGAGAAGCGCTACTTCGAGCCCGGCGATCTCGGTTTCCCGGTCTGGGAGTTCGAGGGCGGCCTGTTCGGGATGGCGATCTGCAATGACCGGCGCTGGCCCGAGACCTACCGCGTCATGGGATTGCAGGGCGTGGAGATGGTCGTGCTCGGCTACAACACGCCGTCCGCCAACTCGCAATCCGCGAACGAGACGGCTGCCGATCGGCTGTTCCATCATCGCCTCTCGGTGCAGGCCGGCGCCTACCAGAACGCGACCTGGGTCGTGGCCGTCGCCAAGGCCGGCAGCGAGGACGGCCATCACCTGATCGGCGGCACGCTGATCGCGGCGCCCGACGGCAAGATCGTCGGCGAGCTCGACCACGAGCAGGATGGCGTGCTCATCCACCCCTGCGATCTCGACGACACCCGCTTCGGCAAGGCCACGATCTTCGACTTCGCCCGCCATCGCCGCATCGAGCACTATGGCCTGCTGACGGAGCGCACCGGCGCCGGCGCCCCGCTTGGCAAGCCTCTCCTTGGAAAGGCGGAGGGCGCCTGAGCGCTCTTGCGTGAATGCCTCACCGGAATGGATCGAACGGCGTCGGGAAATGCCCCGTCGGCACGATCTCGGCATAGGGCCCGCGCGCCAGCAATCGGCCATCTCCGGGCCGGGCAAGCACGCGCTCGCCGTCGAAGACGAGGCGGCCGCGCTGATAGGTGGCGATCGGATAGCCCTGGGCCGTCATGCCCTCATAGGGCGTGTAATCGCTGCCGTGATGCTGCAGGGCGTTGGTGAGCTCGACGCGCCTCTCCGGATCGAACAGGACGATATCGGCGTCCGCCCCGACGGCGATCGCGCCCTTGCGCGGCGCCAGCCCGAAACGCCGCGCCGGGTTGGTCGCGACGAGATCGACGAAGCGACGCAGGTCGATCCGTCCCTTCACGACGCCTTCCGAATAGAGGATCGGCAGCCGGGCCGCGAGACCGGGCACGCCGTTCGGGATCTTGTTGAAGGGCGCGGTCTCGCCGTGCTGCTTCTTGCCGCGCGGGTCGTCGTAGCGCAGCGGCGAATGGTCGGACGAGACGATGTCGATCACGCCGTCGCGGAGGAATTGCCAGAGCGCCTCGCGATCGGCAGCGGAACGCAGTGCCGGCGAGATCATGAACTTCGCGCCCTCGAACCCCGGCCTGTCCATGTCGGCCTCGTCGAGCACGAGATATTGCGTGCAGGTCTCGGCCCAGGCCTTCTGCCCGCGCGCCTGCGCCCGCGCCACTTCCTCGCCCGATTGCGCGCCCGAGACGTGGAAGATCTGGATTGGCGTATCCAGCGCCTCGGCCAAGGCCAGGATGCGGTGCGTCGCCTCGCGCTCGACCACCATCGGCTTGGCCCAGGCGAGATGGCGCGGCGCCGTCAGGCCGGCATCCAGCAGCGCCTGCGTCAGCCAGCCGATCAGCTCGTGATGCTCGGCATGGACGCAGACGAGGGCGCCCGCCCGGCGCGCCGCCGCGAGCGTCTGCAGGATCTGCGCGTCGCCCAGGCGGTTGCTGTCATAGGTCATGAAAATCTTGACCGAGCGGTGCCCGGCTTCGACCAGCGCCAGCAACTCGTGCTCGAGTACCTGCGGCGTCGGGTCGTTGACCAGCAGATGGAAGGCGTGGTCGATCCGCGCCTGCTTCGCCTTTTCTGCATAAGAGGCGACGGCGTCGGCCAGCGAACCGCCCCTGACCTGAGGCGCATGGCAGACGACCGTGGTCGTGCCTCCCGCGGCCGCGGAGGCCGTGCCGCTGTCGAATCCATCCGCGATGTCGGCGCCCGAGGAAAACGGCTGGTCGAGATGGACATGGCTGTCGACGCCGCCCGGCAGGACGAGCAGGCCGCCCGCCTCCACTTCTTCGCGACCTTGCGGCAGCCGCTCGCCGATCGCGACGATGACGCCATCGCTCACGCCGATATCGAAAGCTCCGATCTCGGAAGCGGTCACGGCCGTCCCGCCGCGGATGACGAGATCGAAATCGCTCATGGTCTTTCTCCCGGGACGGCCGCGGCACCGACGCAATCGCGGCCCGCGGCTCGCCAGACAACGACGAGGTCAGGATGAAAACGGAACTGCGTGTACAGCTCGGCGCCACGCTGTTCGGAATCGAGCGGCCCTGGGGCACCCTGCCACCGACGCCCGGCCGGATCACCGATCTTGCCGTGGATGCCGCAGGCTTCGTCCACGTGCTGCTGCGCCGGGACAGCGCCGTCGACCCGGCCGGGCCTTGCGTCGTCACCCTGTCGGCGGATGGCGCATTCGTTCGCAGCTGGGGCGAGACGCTGTGCCTCGACGCCCACAAGATCGCGACCGGGCCGGACGGCGTGATCGCCATCGTCGACCGGGATGCGCACCGCGTCCTGTTTTGCGATGCCCAAGGGCAGGTGCAGCAGCAGATCGGTGAGAGTCACCGGCCCGGCCGCCCCTTCAATCATCCCAGTGACATCGCCTTCGCGCCCGATGGCGGCTTCTACGTCGCCGATGGCTATGGCAACGGACGGATTCACCGTTTCGACCGGAACGGCAACCTGATCACGAGTTGGGGCTCGGTCGGAACAGCGCCCGGCGCTTTCCTGACGCCGCACGGAATCTGCGTGCTCAGCGACGGGCGCGTCATCGTCGCCGACCGCGAGAACAGCCGCGTCCAGAGCTTCACGGCCGACGGCCGGTTGCTGGCGGTATGGGACGCCTTCCTGCGCCCCCAGGATGTCGTCGCCGATGCGGATGACCGGATTCATATCTGCGATTCGATCCCGACGCTCAGCCTGCTCTCGCCCGACGGCGCCTTGCTTGGCCGCTGTCGGCCCGTCCTCAATGGCGCGCACGGTCTTTGGCTCGGCTCCTCCGGCGACATCTTCCTCGCCGAGACCAATCCCAACCGCATCACGCGGCTCGTCCCCGTCGCGCCATAGTGCGACGGGCGCTCCGGCATCACGCCGCCGAGATGGCGGTGCGGTTCTGCAGCCGGGAGACCAGGCGCACGAAGGGCCAGAACATCAGGAAATAGACGAGCGCCACCGCGATCAGCGGTGTCGGGTTGTAGAGCAGCCCCTGGGCGAGCTGGGCCGAGCGCAGCAATTCCTGCAAGGCGACGGCCGACGCAATCGAGGTCTGCTTCACCAGCTCGACCGTGTTGCTGATCAGGTCGGGCAAGACATTGCGCGTGCCTTGCGGCACGACGACATGGACCATGCTCTGGTACCAGCTCAGCCCCGTCGATCGTGCCGCTTCGCGCTGGCCCTTCGCCACGGATTCGATGCCGGCCCGGAAGATCTCGGCAAAGTAGCTTGAGCCGTTCAGCGTCAGCGCCAGCACGGCCGCGGTGAATTCGTTGAGCTTCACCCCGAGGAAGGGCAGGCCGAAGAAGATGAAGATCAGCAGCACCAGCGGCGGGATGGCGCGTATCACGTCGACATAGGCGATGAGCAGGAAGCGCAGCAGCCGGCTCGGCACATCCTGCGCCATGGCGATGGCGACGCCGGCGAGCACCGAGAGCGGCACGGCGACAGCGGCCAGCGCCAGCGTCATCCAGAAGCCCTGCAGCAGCAGCGGCCAGACCTGCCTGAGCACATCGAGATTGAAGAAGGTCGTGACGAGATCGTCCATCATGACCTCGGATGCGAGTAGGCGTGTTCCAGCCAGCGCGTGAAGCGCACGAAGGGCAGGAACAGCAGCAGGAAGAGCAGTGCGCCGACGGTCAGCGCAGTCGGATTGGCGACGTTGGACTGGATACTCGACGTCACATTGAGCAATTCGGGCACGGCCACGACGGAACCCAGCGTCGTGCCCTTGCTGATGCCGATGGCGCGGTTTGTCAGCGGCGGGATCGAGATGCGCACGACCTGCGGCAGGATGATGTAGGCGAGCGTCTTTGTGAAGCTCAGGCCGGTCGAGCGGCCGGCTTCCCATTGCCCCTTCGACACGGCGTTGATGCCGGCCCAGAAGATCTCCTCGGCGAAGGCCGAGAGCACGATCGCGAGAGCCAACACCGTCGCGGTGAAGGGTTCCAGCACCAGCCCGAAATAAGGCAGAGCGAAATAGGCCAGCACGATCAGGACAAGCTGCGGGATCGAGCGGAAGAAATCGATGTAGAAGATGATCAGCCAGTTCAGCGGCCGGATGCCGTAGAGCCTGAGAACCGCAAGGACGAGGCCGAGCGGAATGCCGATCACGACCGTCAGGATCGACATCTGGACGGTGATCAGAAAGCCGCGCAGGATGTCGGGCCAATAGGCCGACATCAGCTGGAAATCGAAGAAGTACCGGACGATCTGGTCCATGTAACGCCGTCAGCTGTGCGAGCGCATCACGAAATCGCGGATGCGCTGGTGCTGCGGGTTGATGAGGATCTCCTGCGGGGTACCCTCGGCCAGGATCGCGCCATGGTCCATGAAGACGACGCGGTCGGCGACATCGCGGGCGAACTTCATCTCATGCGTCACCACGATCATGGTCATGCCCATCTCCTTGGTGCGGACCATGACGTTGAGCACCTCGCCGACAAGCTCGGGATCGAGCGCCGAGGTCGGCTCGTCGAAGAGCATGACCTGCGGCTCCAGCGCCATGGCGCGCGCGATGCCGACACGCTGCTGCTGCCCGCCGGAGAGCTCGGCCGGATAGGAATCGGCCTTGTGCGCCAGGCCAACCACCTCGAGGTGATGCCGGGCCTTGTGCTCCGCCTCGTCCTTGCCGAGGCCGACGACCTTGCGCAGCGCCAGGGTCACGTTCCCGAGTGCCGTCTTGTGCGGGTAGAGATGGATACCCTGGAAAACCATGCCGATCCGGCGGCGCAGGAGGTTGAGGTCCACCTTGGGACCGGTGACCTCCTGCCCGCCGACGCGGATCGTGCCCGCCGTCGGCTCCTCGAGCCGGTTGATGCAGCGCAGGCAGGTACTCTTGCCCGAACCGGAGGAGCCGACGATCACAACGGCCTCGCCCTTGCCGACCCTGAGGTCGACCCCGCGCAGAACCTCGACCTCGCCGAAGCTCTTGCGCAGTCCCTCGATCGAAACGATCGTTTCGGAGGACGCGGCCGTCGTTGCGGGCTGTGCGCTCACTTGCACTCCGCCTTATGCGGGGTCGCGTCGTAGCCCTCGAAGTCGGGCGCGCCGATGCCCGGATAGACCTTCGCGGTGGACGAGGCGCCATCCGGCTTCACGCCGAACCACTTCTCGTGGATCTTGGCGAGCGTGCCGTCGGCCTTGATGCATTCCAGTGCCGCCTCGACCTGGGCACGGAAGGCAGTGTCCTCCTTGCGGAAGGCAATGCCGAAATTCCGGCCGCCGTCGAGAACATAGGCGACCTCCGCGGCCGGCGTCTGGGTTGAGACGTAGCGCGAGACCGGCGCATCGGCGACGTTAGCGAAGGCGCGGCCGATCATGACCGCCTGCACGGCGTCGGCGTTCTTGTTGTAGCGCTGGACCGTGTAGCCGTACTTGGCTTCATTGTCCGTCAGCCACTTGTCCGAGATCGAGCCGTTGTTCACCGCCAGCGCCTTGCCCTTCAGCTCTTCGAGATTGGCGATCTTGCCGCCCTTCTTGACGAGGAAGCCGAGGCCCGTGGGCATGTAGGGCTCGGAGAACAGCATCTGCGCCGCGCGCTCGGTCGTGATGTTGGTCGGCGCCGGGATCATCTCGTAGCGCTTGGAGAACAGGCCGGCGAAAATCGCCGAGAAGTTCGAATCCGTCACCTCGACGCCCGGCCGGCCGAGCTTCTGGGCGAGTGCCGCCGACATGTCATAGGTGAAGCCCGTCGTCTCGCCGGTCGACGTCTTGAAGCAGAACGGCGCGAAACCAAGGTCGCAGGCGACCTTCAGCTTTTCGTTCTTGGGGTGGTCGGCGTCCTGTGCCATCGCCGGCATCGCCAGAAAAGCCGCCAACGCGGTGCTCGCAAGCGCGATCCGCGCCGGCTTGATCGACTTCAGCTTCATGAATCCCGCTCCCGTTCCGAGTGACGATTACGCCGCGACTGTCGCACCCCTGTTCTTGCAACAATCCGGCCACGTCTGGAGCGGAGCCTAACAGGGCAAAATCATGCCAAGCCAATCATTTGTTGTCGGGTGCCCATAACACGGTGTTAAGTCTTTTCAGTCGCCTCCGCCTCCTTGCTGCTCGGCAGCGGCGGGACCAGCCCGCGCAGAATGTCGACGAAAGCGTTCGCCGTCCGCGACAGGGGCTCGAAGCGCGGTGTCAGCAGATGTGCGCGCACCCGGGTCTTCGGCGCGAGCGGGCGCGAGACCAGTTCCGGCCAGGTTCGCCCGCGCAGCACGAACTCATCGACGACCGCGATGCCGGCGCCAGCCCGCACCATGGCGCAGGCGACCGGAGTGAAGCGGACCACGGTACTGATGCGCAACGGCGCGGATTTCAGCGCCAGCGCCCGGCCGACCACGTCGCCATAGGGCGTCTGCGGGCCGAAGCCGATCAGCGGGTAAGGCACGAGATCGGCCGGCCGGACGACACGCAGCCGCGCGAGTTGGTGGTCGCGCGGCATGATGACCATCAGGCGCCCCTCGGTCAGCACCTCCATGTCGAGCGTCGGCTCGTCGATCGGCAGGATCGACACGCCGAGATCGGCCCGGCCACTGACGATCTTGGCGACGATCTCGAGCAGCGTCAGCACCTCGAACTCGACCCGCAGATCCGGAAAGCGCTCG
Organism: Alloboseaceae bacterium BT-24-1; assembly: GCA_025846845.1. GTDB lineage: Bacteria > Pseudomonadota > Alphaproteobacteria > Rhizobiales > Beijerinckiaceae > Allobosea. The sequence goes on along the minus strand of JAOYTL010000011.1, from coordinate 260,798 downwards.
CGGACGCGGGCGATGGCGTCGGGGACCAGCGCCTGGCCGACGCTGGGACTTGCGACGATCCGCACCGAGCCGGTGCCGCGCTCGCGCAATTCCTCGGCAAGCTCGTTGACCCGGACCACGCCCTGATGAACCTGGTCGACCTCCTGAAACAGCCGGCGCGCTTCCGGCGTCGGCTGAACCCGGCCGCGCACGCGCTCAAACAGGCGCAGCGCCAGCCGGTCCTCCGTATAGGCGAGCAGGCGGCTGATCGCCGGCTGGGACACCGAGAGCAGCCGCGCCGCGCCACTGATCGAGCCGGTGAGCATGATGGCCCGGAAGACTTCGATCTGCCGAAGATTGAGGCGCATGGCGATAACATCCGATTATGGTTGGCCGCATAATAAGCATGATTCATTTCGCGCCTAGCGCTCTAAGCTCGGTCCGCGCCGGCAACGACCGGCATGCGATACGGGACGAGGCTGGCCGATGAGACGCTTTCTGACGATGAAGGATGTCGAGGCTGCCGTCGCCGGCGGCTCGGTCTTCGCCGCCGGCGGCGGTGGCTGGGCAGACCATGGCCGCATGCTCGGCACCGCCGCGGTCAACACCGGCCGGCCGGAGCTCGTCACGATGGACGAGATTCCCGACGACGCGATCATCGCGACCGCCGCCGCCATCGGCGCGCCGGCCGGCACGACCGAGTGGGAGATGTGGGGCATCGACTACGTCAAGGCCGTCCAGTTGCTGCAGGAAGCCCTCGGCAAGCCGATCTATGGCCTGATCATCGGCCAGAACGGCATGTCGAGCACGCTGAACGCCTGGCTGCCGAGCGCGATCCTCGGCGTGAAGGTGGTCGACGCGGTCGGCGACATCCGCGCCCATCCCACCGGCGATATGGGCTCGATCGGCCTCGCCAACAGCCCCGAAGCGACGATCCAGGTCGCGGTCGGCGGCAACCGCGCCAGGAACCAGTATATCGAGCTGGTGACGCGCGGTGCCACGGCGAAAATCTCGCCGATCCTGCGCACGGCCTCGGATATGTCGGGCGGCTTCATCGCCTCCTGCCGCAACCCGGTCTCCGCCGCTTATGTCCGCAAGAACGCGGCGCTCGGCGGCATCTCGATGGCGCTGGCGCTGGGCGAGCGCATTCTCGCAGCGCAGCCAAAGGGCGGGGCGGCGGTGATCGACGCGATCTGCGATCAGACCGGCGGCTCGATCATCGCGCATGGGCCGGTCGCGAAGAAGGATGTCCAATACACCAACGAAGCCTTCGACATCGGCACGATCGAGGTCGGTACCGGCACTGCCGCGCGCATCATCCACGTCATGAACGAGTACATGGCGGTGACCGATCGCGACGGCGCGCGCCACGCCTGCTTCCCTGATGTCATCACCACGCTGGGCGAGGACGGGGCCCCGGTCAGCGCCGGCCATGTCCGCGAAGGCATGGTGCTGTCCGTCCTGCGCGTGCCCAAGGACAAGATTCCGCTGAGCTCGAGCGTGACCGATCCCAGCGTCTATCCGATCGTCGAGAAGGCGCTCGGCATGAACTTCACCGACTACGCGCTCGGCCGCGAGGCCTGAGCAGCGCCCCCTCCCCGCAGGATCAACCGGATACCCTGATCATGAGCGATTTCGATCTCGTCCTCCGCGGCAATGTCGTGCTGTCCGACCGGATCATCGAGGACGGCTATGTCGCCGTCAGCGGTGGCAAGATCGGCAAGGTCGGGTCCGGCGCAGCGCCCTCGGCCCGCGAGACACAGGACTTCCGCGGCCAATGGATCATCCCGGGCGTCATCGACGGGCAGGTCCATTCCGGCAGCCAGGCCAACCATGAGGGCATCGGCATGTGCTCGCGCGCTGCGGCCGCGGGCGGCGTCACCGTCATGGTCGACATGCCCTATGACGAGCCGGAGCCGGTCACCAGCGCCAGACTCTTCAACGAGAAGGTCGCGGTGGTCGAGCGCGAGGCTCATGTCGACGTCGCACTCTACGCCACGATCACCATCGAGAACGGCCTCCACGCGATCCCCGGGCTGGTCGAGGCAGGCGCCTGCGCCTTCAAGTTCTCGACCTTCGAGGCCAATCCGACGCGCTTTCCCCGCATCGGCGACGACACGCTCTACGAAGCCTTCAAGCTGATCGCGCCGACGGGGCTGCTCTGCGGCGTCCACAACCAGGACCAGGAGATGACCCGGCGCAACATCGCCCGGCTGACCGAGGCCGGCGACACCGGCCCGGATGCCTTCCTGCGCGCCCACACCCCGCTGATCGAGAACCTCGCCACCGCCCGCATCTACGAGATCGGCGCAGAAACGGGCGCGCGGGCGCACGCCGTCCACGTCTCGACCTCGCGCGGCTTCGAGATCTGCAACATGTACAAGCGCGCCGGCTACAAGGCGACGGTCGAGAGCTGCGTGCAGTACTTCATGCTCAACGCCGAGGAGCACGTGCCGCGCTTCGGCGCCAAGGTGAAGCACTACCCGCCGATCCGCCCCAAGGCCGAGAGCGAGCTGCTCTGGAGCCATCTCGCCGCCGGCCATTGCGACTTCATCTCCTCCGACCACGTCTCCTGGGGGCTGGAGAAGAAGGGCGACCCGAACATCTTCAAGAACACCTCGGGCGGGCCGGGGATCGAGACGCTACTGCCGGCGCTCTGGACCGGTTGCGAGGAGCACGGCCTGTCTCCCACGATCGTGGTCAAGCAGCTCTGCGAGGGGCCGGCCAAGGCCTTTCTACTCGCCGACAAGGGCCGGCTCGAAGCCGGCGCCGATGCCGACATCACCGTGCTGGAGCCGGGCCGCTTCATCCATGATCCCAGCAAGAGCCTGGCGGCGGTGAAGTGGAGCTCGATGGAAGGCCGCGAGTTCCGCGTCCGCGTCGCTGCGACCTATGTCCGCGGCCAGCTCGCCTGGGACGGTGAGCAGATCCGCAACCAGGCCGGCGACGGCCGCTTCCTGCGCCCGGCGGCCTGAAGCGTGATGTCGATCGATCAGGACCGGCTCTGGCGGCGGATCGAGGCGCTTTCGCGGATCACCGATCCGGAGCGCCCGTGGACGCGCCGTTCCTTCACGCCGCGCTTCCTCGAAGGGCGCGAGTGGCTGGCGGCGGAGTTCCGCGCCGCCGGGCTGGAGACGGAGCTCGACTCCGCCGGCAACCTGATCGGCCGGCTCGCAGGTGACGATCCCAAGCTGAAGCCGATCCTGATCGGCTCGCATTCCGATGCCGTGCCATCCGGCGGCCGCTATGACGGGATTTTGGGCGTGCTCGCTGCGCTGGAGGTGGCCCAGAGCTTCAGCGAGCGCGGCGACCGGCTGCGCCATACGCTGGAGGTCGTCGACTTCCTGGCCGAGGAGCCGAGCGAGTTCGGCCTGTCCTGCATCGGCAGCCGCGCCATCGCCGGGGCGTTGAGCGAGGTGCATCTCGCCCTGACCCGGCCCGACGGCATGACGCTCCGCGAAGGCATCGCCTTCGTCGGCGGCCGACCGGACGAATTGGCCTCGGCCAAGCGCGCCGCCGGCAGTGTCGCCGCCTATGTCGAGGTTCATATCGAGCAGGGCCGCGTGCTGGAGAACGAGCGGATCCCGATCGGCATCGTGACCGATATCGTTGGCATCCGGCGCGAGCGCATCGTGGTCACGGGACGAGCCGACCATGCCGGCGCGACGCCGATGCCGCTTCGGGCCGATGCGCTGGTCGGAGCGTCGAAGCTGGTCGAGGCGGCCTACAAGCGGGCGCTTGCCACCGCGCGCGACAATCAGCCCCTGGTCGCGACCTTCGGGCGTATCGAGGTCAGCCCCAACGCCGCCAATGCCGTGCCCGGCGAGGCGATCCTGACGCTCGAGGTCCGCTCCGGCAACGAGGCCGCGGTCAAGGCCTTCGGCGAGGCGCTGGTACGCGACCTGCGTCCCACGCTGGAGGACTTACGTCTCACCATCGCCTCCGAGCCGATCAGCCATGTCGCGCCGACAGCGTGCGCGCCGCAGGTGCGTGCGGCCATCGCCAATGCTGCCGCCTCGCTTGGCCTCGCCACGCGCGACCTGCCGAGCGGCGCTGGCCATGACGGCGTCTTCGTCGCGCAGACCGGTCCGATCGGCATGATCTTCGTGCCTTGCCTCGACGGTCGCAGCCATGCGCCGGAGGAATCGATCGAGCCGCAGCAGGCTGGTGACGGCGCCCGCGTCCTGGCGGAGACCGTCCGCCTGCTCGATGCGAACCTGGGCTGATCGCGATGGACTGGGCAGCGGCAGACCTTGCGGAACGCGACCTCTACAAGCTTCTCGTCAACACGGTGCTGCCGCGCCCGATCGCGCTCGTCACCACGGTGAATGCCGAAGGGCGGGCCAATGCGGCCCCGTTCAGCTTCTTCAATGTCTTCAGCCATGCGCCGCCGCTGGTCGTGCTCGGCATCGAGGGGCGCTCCGGCGAGGCGCCGCTGAAGGATACGATGCGCAACATCCGCGCCACCGGCTGCTTCGTCGTCAACCTCGTCGACCGGGCCCTGGTCGAGGCTATGCAGGTCTGCGCGATCGACTTCCCGGGCGATGTCGACGAGATCGCGGCGGCCGGGCTTGCGACCGCGCCCGGCGTCTCGATCGCGGTGCCGCGCCTTGCCGCGTCCCCCGTCCAGCTCGAATGCCGCGAGACCGTCTCGCTCTCGCTCGGCACGCGGAACCGCAATCTCGTCGTCGGCGAGATCGTCCACATCCACATCCGCGACGGCATCGTCGACGAGCGTCTGCATGTCGACATCGACAAGCTCGACCTCGTCGGGCGGCTGCATGGCGCCGACTGGTATGTCACGCTGCGCGACCGCTTCCAGGCGCCGCGCCAGACGCTCGCTGGCTGGCGCCTGCGCCGGCAGGCACACCCGGATTCCGAAGGAGAGGCGTCGTGAGCGGCACGATCTACGTCATCAACCCCAACTCGACCGAGCGCGTGACGAAGGAGATCGACACCGCCGTCGCGCCGCTGCGTCTGGCCGGCGGTCCGGCGATCGACTGCCTGACGCTTGCGGAGGGACCGCCCGGCATCCAGTCGCAGCGCGACGTCGACGGGCTGATCCCGGCTCTCCTGAAGCGTGCCGCCGGCCTGGAGAACGAGGCCGCCGCCTTCGTCATCGCCTGCTTCTCCGATCCCGGCATGCATGCGCTGCGTGAGCAGAGCACACGGCCGGTGCTCGGTATCGCCGAAAGCGGTGTGCTGGCGGCGCTGACGCTGGGCCAGCGCTTCGGCATCGTCGCGATGCTGCAGAACTCGATCCCGCGTCATCTGCGTTATCTCGGCGCCATGGGGATGATGGGCCGTTTCGCCGGCGACCTGCCGGTCAACCTCACCATCGCGGAGATGGCCGACGATGAACTCACGCTCGGCCGCATGATCGCGGTCGGTCGCACCTTGCGCGATACGCACCATGCCGATGTGCTGGTCATGGGCTGCGCCGGCATGGCGCGCTTCCGCGAACCGCTGGAGCGCGAGCTCGGTATTCCCATCGTCGAGCCGACGCAGGCGGCGGTGACGCTCGCGATCGGGCGCGTGCAGCTCGGCTGGGGCGGCCGGCCTCTCGGCGGAGGCTGAAGCATGGACGATCTCGTCGTGGAACTCGCCGGGCTTCTCGGCGAGGCGCATGTCCTCGTCTCGGCACAGGATCAGGCTCCCTTCCTGAGTGATTGGCTCGGCAAGTATCGCGGCGCCGCGCGAGCCGTCGTCAGGCCCGGTTCGACCGAGGAGGTCGCGGCCGTGATGCGGCTTTGCACCCGGCATGGCGTTCCGGTCGTGCCGCAGGGCGGCAACACCAGCATGTCCGGCGGCGCGACGCCCGACGGGTCCGGCCGCGCGATCGTGCTGTCGCTGACGCGGATGAACCGCATCCGTGCACTCGATGCGATCGGCAACACCATCACCGTCGATGCCGGCGTCGTTCTCGCGCGCGTCCAGCAGGCGGCGCAGCAGGCTGGGCGCTTCTTCCCGCTCAGCTTTGGCGCCGAAGGCAGCTGCACCATTGGCGGCAACCTTGCCGCCAATGCCGGCGGCGTCGCCGTGCTGCGCTACGGCACCATGCGCGAGCTCACCCTCGGCCTCGAGGTCGTGCTGGCGGATGGACGCATCTGGGATGGGCTGACGGCGCTGCGGAAGGACAGTACCGGCTACTCCCTGCGCGACCTCTTCATCGGCTCGGAAGGCACGCTCGGCGTCATCACCGGCGCCGTGCTGAAGCTCTTCGCCCAGCCTCACGCCCGCGCTACCGCCTTCGTTGCCGTTCCGGACGTCGCCGCGGCGCTGTCCTTGCTGGCGGTGGCCCGCGATCGTTGCGGCGACCGGCTGACCGCTTTCGAGTTCATGACCGGCGATTGCCTGTCGCTGATCCTGCGGCATGTCGGCGAGGCTCGCCTGCCGCTCGGGGCGATGCCACCTGCTGCCGTTTTGATAGAGCTCTCCGATCAGGATGACGAGCCCGGCCTGCGTGACCGCCTCGAAGCAGCCTTGCTGGGCAGCATCGAAACCGGCCTCGTCCTCGACGCCGCCATCGCGCAGGACGGCACCCAGGCCAAGGCCTTCTGGCGCATCCGCGAAGGCGTGTCCGAGGCGCTGGTGCGCGAAGGCAAGGCTGCCAAGCACGACGTTTCGATGCCGGTCTCGGCCATGGCCGATTTCGTCGCTGCCGCGGACGCGGCCGTCCACACCGCCGCGCTTGGCGTCCGGCCGATCGTCTTCGGCCATCTCGGCGATGGCAATCTGCACTACAACCTGCTGCCGGCGCAGGGGCAGGATCCGGCCGCCTTCGCGGCGCTCACTCCGGCGCTCACCCGCATCGTCCATGACGAGATCGCCTGCCGGCGCGGCTCGATCAGCGCCGAGCACGGTATCGGCCAGCTCCGCGTCGCCGAGATGCCGCTACGCAAGGCGCCGCTCGATCTCGAACTGATGCGCTCGCTCAAGGACCTGCTCGATCCGGCGGGCCTGCTCAACCCGGGCAAGCTTCTGGCGGGCAAGCTTCTGCCCGCTTCCACCAGCAACTGAGGACGATCATGGCTCTGCTCGACGAAACCGCGAAGGGTGTCTACGTCATCGCGGTGACGCCCTTCACCGAGACTGGCGCGCTCGATCTGGAGAGCACCGACCGCATGGTCGATTTCTATCTGGAGAAGGGGGCGACCGGCCTCACCGTGCTCGGCATGATGGGCGAGGCGCCCAAGCTGACGGCGGATGAATCCCGTATCTTCGTGCGGCGTGTGTTGGCGCGAGCGCAGGGCCGCGTGCCTGTCGTCGCCGGCGTTTCCGCCTCGGGGTTCGCCGCGATGCGCGAGCTCAGCGAAAGCGTTATGGGTGACGGCGCCGCCGGTGCCATGGTCGCTCCGCCGTCGACCCTGCGGACCGACGACCAGATCGTCTCCTACTACGCCCTGGTCGCAGAGACGCTGGGGCCGAAAATCCCCTTCGTCCTGCAGGACTTCCCGCTGGTCACGCAGGTGCAGATGACCCCGGCCGTGATCCTGAAGATCGTCGCTGCCCATCCCGGCTGCGTCATGCTCAAGCACGAGGACTGGCCGGGCCTCGCCAAGATCTCGGCCCTGCGCGCCGCCAGCGATCAGGGCGCTCGCCGGATCTCGATCCTCGTCGGCAATGGCGGCATCTTCCTGCCCGAAGAGCTGTCGCGCGGCGCAGACGGCGCCATGACCGGCTTCGCCTATCCCGAGATGATGGTCGATGTCTGGAAGGCGCATGCGAGCGGCGATGTCGAGCGCGCGCATGACCTCTTCGACGCCTATCTGCCGCTTGCCCGCTACGAGCAGCAGCCGGGCCACGGCCTCGCGATCCGCAAGCACATCCTGGCGAGGCGGGGCGCGATCGCATCCGGCACCCTGCGTAAGCCCGGCGGAACCTTGTCCAGGGCCGACATCGCCGATATCGAACGGCTCATCGCGCGGCAGGACCAGCGCCTGAAGGAGATCGGCTGATGGATCTGGGACTTGTCGGAAAGCGCGCCCTCGTCCTCGGTGCAAGCCGCGGCCTCGGCGCCACGATCGCACGGACACTCGCCGCCGAGGGCGCGAATGTCATCGCCGCGGCCCGCAGCACCGATCTGACGGAAGCCTGGATTGCCGCGTTGCCGGCGGATCAGCGCGGACGCGTCAGCGCCGCGAAGCTCGACCTCGCCGCTCTCGACTCGGTCGACGTGCTTGCCGACCAGCTCCTTGCGGAGGGCGGCGTCGACATCCTGATCGGCAATTCCGGCGGCCCGCCGCCGGGCGAGGCCCGCGACGCCAAGCGGGCTGACTGGCTCGTCCATTTCGAGGGCATGGCAGCCAATCTCTTCCATCTGGCGCAGCGCCTCCTGCCTGGCATGACGGAGCGCGGTTGGGGGCGGATCGTCACCATCGCCTCGTCCGGCGTCGAGCAGCCGATCCCGCGCCTTGCGCTCTCGAACGGCATCCGGGCCGCGGTCGTCGGCTGGTCGAAGACGCTGGCGTCCGAGGTCGCGGGCAGCGGCGTGACCGTCAACATCGTCCTGCCAGGCCGCATTCACACCGAGCGCGTCGACCAGCTCGACGATGCCGCCGCGGCCCGCACCGGCGGCACGCGGGACGCCGTCGCGCAGGCTTCGATGGCAGCGATCCCCGCCGGTCGCTACGGCAAGCCGCAGGAGTTCGCCGACGTGGTCGCCTTCCTCGCCAGCGAGCGGGCGAGCTATGTGACAGGAGCCAAGATCCGCATCGATGGCGGCATGATCAGGGGCATCTGAGGTCGGATGCCGGACATACCAAAAGTGAAGTTGCAACGTTCGCTTTGCGATGGCGAACTCATGTCCGGCTACCGGCGCTTGCCCGCCCAGGCGCGATGCGCGGTCCAACTTCCGCTGTCCACCCATAGCAGCCTCCGCAACTTTCGCCGCAGCACCGGCCACTGGCAGAGCCCTTTCCTCCCCTTCGCCTCTGGAAGAGACCTCCGCTAACTGCCCCTGGACGCCTTTCGCTTTGCCTATGGCGGCCAGTCCGATCCCATGGCACGCCCGTTGCTAGCTCTCCCTCGATCCGCGCGAACCAACGCCGGGCCTCGAGGGGAGCACCGTCATGTCGTCCAAATCCATCACGCGCGCCGTCATGCTGGCGCTCGGCTTTTCAACCACGCTCGCGGGCGCCGCGCTGGCACAGGAGAAAGTGCTGCGCATCGGCATGACCGCCGCGGATATCCCGCGCACTCATGGCCAGCCCGACCAGGGCTTTGAAGGCAATCGCTTCACCGGCATCCCGATGTATGACGGGCTGACCAACTGGGACCTGTCCTCGGCCGAGAAGGCGAGTGTCGTCATCCCCGGCCTCGCCACCGAATGGGCGGTCGACGCCGGCGACAAGACGAAATGGGTCTTCAAGCTCCGACCCGGCGTGAAATTCCAGGACGGCTCGGCCTTCGATGCCGCCGCCGTCGTTTGGAATGTCGACAAGGTGCTCAACAAAGAGGCAGCGCAGTTCGCCCCGGACCAGATCGGCGTCACCGTCTCGCGCATGCCGACCCTCAAGGCGGCAAAGGTGGTCGACCCGCTGACCGTCGAGCTCACCACCTCGGAGCCCGACGCCTTTCTGCCGATCAACCTGACCAATCTCTACATGGCGTCGCCTGCGCATTGGGCAGCCAAGCTCGCGGCGGTGCCGGCCTCGGTGACCGAGCCGGCCGAGCGCGCCAAGCAGGCCTGGGCCGCCTTCTCGGCCGATCCGTCCGGGACCGGCCCGTTCAAGGGCGTCAAGCTCTCGCCGCGCGAGCGCTTCGAGATGGTCGCCAACAAGAGCTACTGGGACCCCAAGCGGGTGCCGAAGATCGACCGCGTCGTGCTGCTGCCGCTGCCGGAGGCGAATGCCCGGACCGCGGCGCTGCTCTCCGGCCAGGTCGACTGGATCGAGGCGCCGTCGCCCGACGCGGTGCCACAGATCAAGCAGCGCGGCTTCTCGATCTATACCAACGCCCAGCCGCATGTCTGGCCCTGGCAACTCTCCTTCGCCGAAGGCTCGGTCTGGCTCGACAAGAAGGTGCGCCACGCCGCCAATCTCTGCGTCAACCGCGACGAGCTGAAGACCCTGCTCGGCGGGCTGATGGAAGTGCCGAAGGGCACGGTACCGCCCGGCCATCCCTGGTGGGGCAATCCGAAATTCGAGATCAAATACGATCTCGAAGCCGCCAAGAAGCTGATGACCGAAGCCGGCTTCTCGGCGAGCAAGCCGGCGAAGGTCAAGGTTCTGACCTCGGCCTCGGGCTCTGGCCAGATGCAGCCGCTGCCGATGAACGAGTTCATGCAGCAGGCGCTGAAGGATTGCTATTTCGACGTCGCGCTCGAGGTCGGCGAGTGGAACGCCGTCTTCACCAACTGGCGCGAGGGCGCCAAGCACGCCAATGCACGCGGCGCCAACGCGACCAATGTCACCTATGCCGCGATGGACCCGTTCTTCGCGATGGTCCGCTTTGTCTCGACCAAGACCTTCCCGCCGGTGTCCAACAATTGGGGCTATTTCGGCAATGACGAGTTCGACAAGCTGATCGCCGACGCCCGCACCTCCTTCGACGGCACGGCGCGCGACGCAGCGCTCGCCAAGCTCCATGCCCGCATCGTCGAGGAGGCGCCCTTCGTCTGGGTGGCGCACGATGTCGGCCCGCGCGCGATGAGCGCCAAGGTCAAGGGCGTGGTCCAGCCGAAGAGCTGGTTCATCGACCTCGCGCCAATGTCGATGGAGTGACGAGGCCGTAGGCCTGACCGCTGCCGTCATGGTCGGGCTTGTCCCGACCATCCCCGTCTTCCGTCGGCGAGCGCGGTCTTCAAGACGTGGATGCTCGCCACAAGGGCAAGCATGACGGTGCGGGGCGGCGCCTCTGCACATGGCACGCCGCTTGCTGAGCGGATTTCAGAACACGTCCAGATCAAAGGTGGCCGATGATCCGTTCCGCCCTCGCCATGTCGCTCGCCGCCGGCGTCGCGCTGTTCTCGCAGCAGGTTTCCGCTCAGGGCATCCTGCGGATCGGCATGACGGCGTCCGACATCCCGCTGACCACCGGCCAGACCGACCAGGGCGGCGAGGGCATGCGCTTCATGGGCTATACGGTCTATGACGCGCTGATCAACTGGGACTTGAGCAAGGCCGACAAGGCCTCCGACCTGATGCCGGGCCTCGCCACCAGCTGGGCGGTCGATGCTGCCGACAAGACGAAATGGACGTTCGTCCTACGCGAGGGCGTGAAGTTCCATGACGGCTCGGAATTCACGGCCGAGGCCGTGGTCTGGAACCTCGACAAGCTGCTCAAGACCGAGGCTGCCCAGTTCGACCAGCGTCAGGCGGCGCAAGGCCGCTCGCGCATTCCGGCCGTTGCCGGCTATAGGGTGATCGACAAATACAAGGTCGAGATCACCACGAAGGCGCCGGACGCGACGCTGCCTTACCAGATCGCCTGGGTGATGATGTCGTCGCCGGCGCAGTGGGAGAAGCTCGGCAAGAGCTGGGAGGCCTTCGCCAAGACGCCGTCGGGCACCGGCCCCTGGCAGCTCACAGCCTTCCAGCCGCGCGAACGCGCCGAGCTGTCGCCGTTCAAGGACTATTGGGACAAGGCGCGCGTGCCCAAGCTCGACAAGCTCGTGCTGCTGCCGCTGCCGGAGGCCAACGCCCGCGCCGCGGCGCTGCGCGGCGGACAGGTCGACTGGATCGAGGCGCCGTCGCCGGACTTGATCCCTTCATTGAAGGGCGCCGGTTTCAAGATCGTCACCAACGCCTATCCGCACAACTGGACCTGGCACCTGTCACGAGCGGAAGGCTCGCCCTGGAACGATATCCGCGTGCGTAAGGCGGCCAATCTCGCCGTCGACCGCGAGGGGCTGAAGGAGCTGCTCGGCGGCATGATGATCCCGGCCGAGGGCTTCTATCCGCCCGGCCATCAATGGTTCGGCAGCCCGAAATTCAAGCTCAGGCTCGATCAGGCCGAGGCGAAGAAGCTGCTCGCCGAGGCCGGTTATTCGCCGGCCAAGCCGCTGCAGACCCGCATCCTGATCGCGCCCTCGGGCTCGGGCCAGATGCAGCCGCTGCCGATGAACGAGTTCGTGCAGCAGAACCTCGCCGAGGTCGGCATCAAGGTCGATTTCGAGGTGGTCGAGTGGAACACGCTGATCAACATCTGGCGCGCGGGCGCCAACCATGAATCCTCGCGCAAGGCGACGGGGATGAACTACACCTATTTCATCCAGGACCCGTTCACCGGGCTGATCCGCCATCTGCAATGCGATCTGAAGCCGCCGGCGGGCACAAATTGGGGCCTCTATTGCGACCCGGAGATGGACGCGCTCTTCACGCAGATTCGCACCACCTTCGACCCGGCCGAGCAGCTGAAGATCCTGCAAAAGACGCATGAGAAATACGTCGACGACGCGCTCTTCCTGATGGTGACGCACGACGTCAACCCGCGGGCGCTCTCGCCCAAGGTCAAAGGCTTCGTCCAGGCCCAGAACTGGTTCCAGGACTTCTCGCCGATCTCGATGGACAAGTGAGCGCCGAATGACGCGGGGCCGGCCATGCTGACCTATCTCGCCAAGCGCATCCTCTATGTGCTGCCGGTCGCGCTCGGCGTCAGCGTGTTCTGTTTCCTGCTCGTCCATATCGCGCCCGGCGACCCGCTGACCTCGGTGCTGCCGCCCGACGCCTCGCAGCAGATGCAGGACGAGCTGCGCAAGATCTACGGCTTCGACCGGCCGCTGCCGGTGCAGTTCGGGCTCTGGCTGTGGAAGGCGGTGCAGGGCGATCTCGGCACCTCGATCGCGACCGGCCGCCCGGTCGCCGCCGAGGTCTGGCGCGCCGTCGGCAACACCTTGCTGATCGCCTGCCTCGCCACCGTGATCGGCTTCGTGCTCGGCTGCTTCTTCGGCTTCGTCGCCGGCTATTTCCGCGGCTCCTTCCTCGACAAGTTCGCCTCGATGCTGGCGGTGCTCGGCGTCAGCGTGCCGCATTACTGGCTCGGCATGGTGCTGGTCATCGTCTTCTCGGTGCAGCTCGGCTGGCTGCCGCCGGGCGGCGCCGGACCGGGCGGCTCGGCCGCTTGGAAATGGGATTGGGAGCATGTCAGCCACATGATCCTGCCGGCGGTCACCATGTCGGTGATCCCGATGGGCATCATCTCGCGCACGGTGCGCGCCCTCGTCGCCGACATCCTGAACCAGGAATTCGTCCCGGCGCTGCGGGCCAAGGGGCTGATGGATTTCGGCGTGTTCAGGCACGTCGTGAAGAACGCTGCCCCAACCGCGCTCGCGGTGATGGGCCTCCAGCTCGGCTATCTGCTCGGCGGCTCGATCCTGATCGAGACGGTGTTCTCCTGGCCGGGCACCGGCTTCCTGCTCGGCAACGCCATCTTTCAGCGCGACCTGCCGCTGCTGCAGGGCACGATCCTGGTGCTGGCGATGTTCTTCGTCGGACTCAACGTGCTGGTCGACATCGTCCAGGGCCTGCTCGATCCCCGTGTCAGGAGGCGCTGAGATGAGCGCTGCCACCACCGACGCGATCCCGGTTGCGATCACGCAGCCGCTGCGCTCGCCGGGCTACTGGGCCGGCGTCTTCAAACGCTTCAAGCGCGACAAGGTCGCGGTCGGCGCCGGCCTCGTCGTGCTGGCGATCATCCTGATGGCGGTCTTCGCCGACTACATCGCCCCGGCCGACCCGACGCGCTCGTCGATGCTCCGGCGCCTGCGGCCGATCGGTACGCCCGGCTACCCGCTCGGTGCCGACGAGCTTGGCCGCGACATGCTCTCGCGGCTGATCCACGGCGCCAGGCTGTCGCTGTTCATGGGCGTCGTGCCTGTGTTCATCGCCTTTGCCGTCGGCTCGGTGATCGGCGTCTCGGCCGGCTTCTTCGGCGGCAAGTACAACACCGTCACGATGCGGACGGTCGACATCTTCTACGCCTTCCCCTCGGTGCTGCTGGCGATCGCGCTCTCGGGAGCGCTCGGCGCCGGCGTCTTCAACTCGCTGCTGTCGCTGACCATCGTCTTCATCCCGCCGATCGCTCGCATCGCCGAGAGCGTGACGACGCAGGTGCGCTCGATGGACTATGTCGAGGCGGCGCGCGCCTCGGGCGCGGGACCGGGCACGATCATCCGCGTCCATGTCCTCGGCAATGTGCTCGGGCCGATCTTCGTCTACGCGACGAGCCTGATCTCGGTCTCGATGATCCTGGCCTCGGGCCTGTCCTTCCTCGGCCTCGGCACCAAGCCGCCGACCCCGGAATGGGGCCTGATGCTGAACACGCTGCGCACCGCGATCTATGTCCAGCCCTGGGTGGCGGCGCTGCCCGGCGCCGCGATCTTCATCACCTCGATCTCGTTCAACCTGCTCTCGGACGGGCTGCGCTCGGCCATGGATGTGAAGGGCTGACCGGCATGTCGCTTGAAATCTCGACGGAAGAACGCGACCGCGGCGGCGCCGGCACGCCGCTGCTCGAGGCACGCACCCTGACCAAGCATTTCCCGCTCGGCCGCGGCGCGGTGGTGCGCGCCGTCGACGGCGTCGATTTCCAGGTGCTGAAGGGCGAGACGCTCGGCGTCGTCGGCGAATCCGGCTGCGGCAAGTCGACCACGGCGCGTGTCGTCATGCAGCTGATCCTGCAGGACAAGGGCGAGATGCTGTTCGACGGCGAGGCGGTCGGCAGCGCGGCGCTGTCGCTGAAGGAGTACCGCCGCCAGGCGCAGATGGTCTTCCAGGACAGCTACGCCTCGCTCAATCCGCGGCTGACCATCGAGGATTCGATCGCTTTCGGTCCCACCGTGCACGGTGTCCCGAAATCCGGGGCGATCCTGCGCGCCCGCGACCTGCTCGCCCGCGTCGGGCTCGATCCGGCCCGTTTCGCGGCGCGCTATCCGCACGAACTCTCCGGCGGCCAGCGCCAGCGCGTCAACATCGCCCGGGCGCTCGCGCTCGGCCCGCGGCTGGTGATCCTCGACGAAGCCGTCTCGGCTCTCGACAAATCGGTCGAGGCGCAGGTTCTGAACCTGCTGATGGACCTGCGCGAGGAGTTCGGGCTGACCTACATCTTCATCTCGCACGACCTCAACGTCGTCCGCTTCATCAGCGACCGCGTCATGGTGATGTATCTCGGCGAGGTCGTGGAGATCGGCCCGGTCGATGAGCTCTACGACGATCCGCGCCATCCCTATACTCGGGCGCTGCTCTCGGCGATGCCGTCGATGGACCCCGACAACCGGACGATGGAAGCCCCGCTCGCCGGCGATCCGCCGAACCCGATCAACCCGCCCGAGGGCTGCCGCTTCCACCCGCGCTGCCCGCAGGCGCAGACCGTCTGCGCCAAGGTGAAGCCGGTGCTGACCAGGACCGGCGCCGGAGCGCGGCTCGCCGCCTGCCATATGGAAATCGCCGGCTCGGGCCATAGCCGGGCACTGGGCCTGGAGGATGCCGCATGAACCCGGCTTCGACCAGCACGCTGCTCGTCGCGATGGAGAACGTCACCGTGCGCTTTCGCGGCGCGCAGAATGTCCATGCCGTCAACGGCGTCTCCCTGACGCTCGAGCCCGGCAAGGTGCTCGGCATCCTCGGCGAATCCGGCTCCGGCAAGAGCGTGACGCTGAAAACGCTGCTCAGGCTGCTGCCGGAGAGCCGCACCGATATCGGCGGCACGGTCATCGTCGATGGCCGCGACGTGCTGGCGCTGGGGCCGCAGGAGCTCGCCGATTATCGCGGCCGCGCCACCTCGATGATCTTCCAGGATCCGATGCTGGCGCTCGACCCGGTCTACACCATCGGCGAGCAGATCGCCGAGGCCATCGTGCGCCATGAGAAGATCAGCCGGAAGGCTGCGATGCAGCGCGCGCTCGAATTGCTCCAGCTCGTGCGCATCCCCTCTCCCGAGCGGCGGCTGAAGGCCTATCCGCACGAAATGTCGGGAGGCATGCGCCAGCGCGCCATGATCGCGCTGGCATTGGCGGCGCGGCCGAAGCTCCTGCTCGCCGACGAGCCGACCACAGCGCTCGACGCCACCGTGCAGATCCAGATCCTGCTGCTGCTGCGCCAGCTCCAGCGCGACCTCGGCATGGGCGTGATCTTCGTCACTCACGATATCGGCGTCGCCGTCGAGGTCTCGGACCGGCTGGCGGTGATGTATGCCGGCCAGATCGTCGAGACCGGCACGGTGCGCGAATTGATCAGCGACCCGCAGCATCCCTATACGCGCGGCCTGCTCGCCGCGAATCTGCATGGCGCGAAGAAGGGCGAGCGGCTCGAGGCCATCCCCGGCGCGCCGCCGGCGCTGAACGAGCCGCCATCCTCCTGCTCCTTCGCGCCGCGCTGCAAGCATGCGGAGGATCGTTGCCGTACGGGCTTGCCGCCGGCGATCGTGCTGGGCGAAGGCCGGATCGTGCGCTGCACCAGGGCGGAGGCCGAGCTCGCTCCGGCCTGACGATCGCTCCCGCCGCAATTGCGCGCGCCTTCGCGGCAGGATGGCGCCTGCGTGCAAGCGCGATAAGCTTCCTGGATATGCAGAGAGGCTTGGCAGCACAGGGCGGCGTGATGTTTCTTTTCGACGGTCCCGACGAAGCCAGAGTGACCATCCTGCTGGCTCACGGAGCCGGAGCTCCCATGGACTCGCCGTCCATGACGGCGGCCGCCAAGGCTCTGGGCGAGGCCGGCTTTCGCGTCGCCCGGTTCGAATTCGGCTATATGGCGGGCAGGCGGACGGCCGTGAGCCGCGTGCCACCTCCGCGCGCCGAAAAACTGAATCCGGAGTATCTCGCCGCGGTCGACGCGCTCGGCACCAAGGGCCCCCTCATCATCGGCGGCAAGTCGATGGGCGGCCGCGTGGCGAGCATGGTTGCCGACGAGCTCCTCGCTGCGGGCCGGATCCAAGGGCTTCTATGCCTTGGCTATCCCTTTCATCCTCCCGGCAAGCCGGAGCAGCCGCGAACAGGGCACCTTGCCGAACTGAAGACGCCGACCCTCATCGTCCAGGGAACGCGGGACGAGTTCGGCACCCGGGAGGACGTGGCGACCTACAAGCTCTCACCGCTCATCGATCTTCTATGGCTCGAGGACGGCGATCACGACCTGAAGCCTCGAAAAACGATCTCCGGCTTTTCGACGGCCGACCATCTCAAGACCATGGCTGAGGCGGTTTCGAGCTGGGCTGAGCACGTGCCGGGCGAGGCCGGCTGACGGCAATTGCCGCATTCAAGGTCATCGAGCCTGATTTACGCTGACGGTGCCCTTGCGCTCATGCTCGTTTGGCCGAGATGCAGCAAGGAGCGTCGCCGACATTTTGACGAGATCGCCACCGCCTCGGCCAACATGAGCCGACCGCTCAGGATCGACCTTCAAAGGGTGCGGGAACCGCAGCGCGTATAAGCATACCGAATAGCGCCCGGAAATAAATCATAGCGCTCTGCCGCCCCGTTCCGGAACACCCCCGCTAAGATCGTCACGCGCCGATCGAAACGGCGTCCGCCTGCCGAGTGCAACGCCTTCCAGGCCTGCGATCTCGCCACGCCGGGGGATCTGCGCGCAGTATCCTAAATCGCCCTCGAACAGGGCACGCGCATGGGCACCATCGTCCGCAAGGCTTTTGCTCAGGCAGAAGTCCCGTTCCGGTTCTCCGTCGAGGTCCGCTATTGTAACACCGCCTGCGTGCTTGCGGAAAGCGGCGTCGGCGTCGCCTGGTCGACCCACTATCCCCGGTCTTTTCCGGGCATTACGACCTGGCCATCCGCCCCTTTTCTCCCGCCTCGCTGGTGACGGCTTCGGCCGTCCGCTCACACAAGCGCCCGATCTCGCGCGCAGCCGACGCCTTCCTGCGCGAGGTCCGGCTGGCCGCTGCCGAAACGGCCGCCAAGCTGAGCAACGGTTGAGCGAACGCCGCGGTATTCAACGGGCAAATGTCACCCCAGAAATCGTCATAGCAGCGCTGATTCTCTTGGCTGACACGCCGCCCCAAGGTCCGGGCGACACGCACCGGCCTCCGGCTGCGCAATGGATCGAGCTGGGAAGCTGTATGCTGAACCGTCGCCATTTCATCGCGGGTGCCGCGACCGCTTCGCTCGCCAGACCGGCTCTGGTTCGCGCAGCGCCCGCCTCGACCCTGCGCTTCGTGCCCGTGATCGATCTTGCCTTCCCCGATCCGATCTACGCGACGGCTCAGGTGTCGCGGACCATGGCTTCATGGTGTTCGACACGCTCTACGGCATGAATACCCGGCTCGAAATGTCGCCGCAGATGGTCGAAGGCCACACGGTCGAGAACGACGGCAAGCTCTGGAACCTGACCTTGCGAGACAGCCTTCTCTGGCACGACGGCGCGAAGGTGATGGCCTGTGACTGCGTCGCCAGCATCCGGCGCTGGGCCATGCGCGACGCAGCCGGAGATGCTCTGATGCAGGCGGTCGACGAACTCTCCGCCCCGGATGACCGCACCATCCGGTTCCGGCTCAAGGCCCCCTTCCCTTATCTGCCCTACGCGCTCGGCAAGGTCTCGGCGCCGGTCTGCTTCATGATGCCCGAGCGGTTGGCCGCGACCGATCCGTTCAAGGTCATTCCCGAGGTCGTCGGGTCCGGCCCCTTCCGCTAGAAGGCCGACGAGCGCGTGCCCGGCGCGCGTAACGTCTATGAGAAGTTCGCGGGCTACAAGCCGCGCGAGGGCGGGGCGCCGGACTGGACCTCGGGCCCGAAGATCGTCCATTTCGACCGCGTCGAGTGGACCACGATGCCGGACGCAGCGACCGGAACCGCAGCCGTCCGGGCCAGCGAGCAGGACTGGCAGGAGGCAATGCCGCACGATCTTATGCCCGTCGTCGCCACCAACAAGGCCACGCGCACGGCGGTGCTCGACCCGCTCGGCTTCACCTGCCAGATGCGCGTGAATCATCTTCAACCGCCCTTCGACAATCCGGCGATCCGGCGTGCCCTGCTCGGTGCCATCGACCAGGAAGGGCTGCGGCAGGCGCTGGCGCCGCTCGCATTCACCGAGGGACCGGAGATCGTCTGCGAGACCTTGCGCGAGGGCCCGGCCGGCATCGAGACGCAGGAGCATGTCGAGAGCGTCACCCTCCCCTTGCGCCGCCGTATCGAGGCCGCCAACGACGTCGACGCCTTCGTCATCGCCTGTTATTCGGACCCCGGGCTCCATGTCGCCCGCGAAGGCACGGCGAGCCCGGTCTTCGGCATCGCCGAATGCGGGGTGCTGACGGCGTTGACTTGGGCGGACCGCTTCGGCGTCATCGCGATCAGGTCGGGCTGGATCCCGCGCCATCTACGCCAGATGGGGCAGATGGACCGGCTCGCCGGCGAGCGCCCGCTCGAAATGTCGGTGGCGGAGAGCGCCTCGGGCGAAGGCACGCTGCAGCGCATGATCGCGGTCGGGCGCGAACTCAGGGACGAGGACGGCGCCGGTGTCACCATCAAGGGTTGTGCCGGCATGGCGCGCCATCGCAGGCTGCTGGAAGATGCCCTGGGCATCCCGGTGATCGACCCGACCCAGGCCGCAGTCGCCATGGCGATCGGCACGGGCATGGTACGCTGAGGACGAGAGCAGATGACGAACTACGATCTGGTCATTCGCGGCGGCACGGTCGGCTCCGCGACCGGCAGCTTCCGCGCCGATGTTGCGGTCAAGGACGGCAAGGTCGCCGCACTCGGCCTTGGCCTCGCGCCGGGCGCGCGTGAGATCGACGCGACCGGCAAGCTCGTCCTGCCGGGCGGCATCGACAGCCATGCCCATGTCGAGCAGGTTTCGGCCGGCGGGCTGCTCAACGCCGACACCTTCGAAAGCGCCACGACCTCGGCAGCCTTCGGTGGCACCACCACGCTGATCTCCTTTGCCGCGCAGCATCGCGGCCTCGATCTCAGGAAGGTCGTCGACGACTATGCCGCGCTCGCCCGGCGCGGCGCACTGATCGACTACGCCTTCCACCTCATCGTCGCCAATCCTGACGCCAAGACGATCACGCAGGACCTGCCCGCGCTGATCGGCGAGGGCCATGCCTCGATCAAGGTCTTCATGACCTACGACCTGATCAAGGTCGACGACGAGCCGCTGCTAGACCTGCTGCTGACGGCTCGGCAGAACCGGGCGCTGGTCTGCGTCCATGCCGAGAACCACGGCATGATCTCCTGGATGGGTCGCAAGCTTGTCGAGAAGGGCTATGTCGCCCCCAAATACCATGCGATCAGCCATCCGCGCGGCTCGGAAGCCGAGGCCTTCAACCGGCTGATCACCGCGGCCGAGCTGCTCGACCAGCCGATCATGATCTTCCACGTCTCGACCGCCGAAGGGGCGCAAATGATCCGCGCGGCGCGCGGGCGCGGCCTCAAGGTCTTTGCCGAGACCTGCCCGCAATATCTCTTCCTGACCCGCCACGATCTCGACAAGCCGGGGCTCGAAGGCGCCAAATGGATGTGCTCACCGCCGCCGCGCGAGCAGGTCGACCAGGAGGCGCTCTGGCAAGCGCTGGCGCTCGGCGACATCCAGACCGTGTCCTCGGACCACGCGCCCTATCGTTTCGACGAGACCGGCAAGCTCTCGGCCGGCCCGAACCCGACCTTCAAGCAAATCGCCAACGGACTGCCCGGGCTGGAGACGCGGCTGCCCTTGCTGTTCGACGCGCTGGTCTCGAAAGGCAGGTCGGAATTCGCCGGGCGCGGCCTCGAGGCTTTCGTGAACCTGACCGCGACGGCCCCGGCCGAGATCTACAACCTTCCCGGCAAGGGAGCGCTGCTGCCCGGCTACGACGCCGACATCGCGATCTGGGATCCCGACAAGGCGGTGACCATCACCGACGCGGCGATGCATGATCGCACCGGCTTCACGCCGTTCGCGGGCCGCAGCGTCACCGGCTGGCCCGAACATGTTCTCGTTCGTGGCCGGGATGTCATCGGAGACGGCACGTTGCTCGCTGCTCCGAGCTCAGGCCGCTGGCTCGCTCGCACCGGCGGCAACACGGCGACGCCGACCGGCCGCCTCGTTCCCGATATCGACCCGCAGCAGAACTTCGGTGCAGCTTTGCTCGACTGAGCGCGCTAAGCTCGGCGTTCTCATCCTCAAGCTGCCTCCGCCGGATTGGTGCGACGCCCATCGACCCCGGATTGGAGGGATGCCGGCAATGATGTAAGCGTATTGCGAACGGTTGTGCGGCTCGGCCGCGGCCGAGTGGATCGGGTCGCCTCCGAGTTCGAAGGAGAACCTTCGATGCTGCGTTGGACCTTGATGGCCTCGTTGATGCTTGCGGCCCTGCCCCATCCAACCAAAGCGGCCGGCGATCCAGCCGCGGGCGAGAAGGTTTTCCAGAAGTGCCGCGCCTGTCATCAGATCGGGGAGACGGCCAAGAACGCCATCGGGCCGAAACTGAACGGTCTTCTCGGTCGGACTGCGGGATCGATCGAGGGCTACAGCTACTCGGCCGCCAACAAGAACTCCGGCATCACGTGGGATGAGCCCACATTCCGGGATTACATCAAGGCGCCGCAGGTGAAGATTCCGAGCACCAAGATGGTGTTTCCAGGCCTCAAAGCCGATCAGGAAATCGACGACATCCTCGCCTTCCTCAAGCAATTTGACGCCGATGGAAAGAAAAAATAGCCGGATCGGCGCTTGAATGCAGCCGCAGCCGCGTCGGGCTGCGATGTGGGTTCGATTGACAACCACCGCGAGCAGGACGACAACATAAGGTGACTATGGGCTGGAGGCTTGAGTGCCCTGCAGCCCGGTCGGGAGCTTGTGCGTCAGATGTGACGCGTGGTCGTCCAGGCGAACCAAAGGTTCGGCGATGGCGAGCAGGAAGCAAAACTTGCAGCCCGACGGCGCGCTCGGCCGAGCCCGCGCCCGGCGGCAGTCATGTGCCGCCTCCGCTCTTGTTGACCTCGATCGTTTTAAGCAATGGGCCCGCTTCGTCTCGGGCCCCAATCCCGTTTTCATATCGGAAATGAGCTCGTTAACGTAGCGCCGTGGCGCGTTACGTGCGCCGCGGCATTGCCTGGTTCCTGTTCATGCCGCCCTCGGCAAGGATGACAAAGGAATGGGTGTCGCGATCGTCCTGGCTCTGGTCGTGATCGGCTCGGTGGTGTTCCACTTCCTGAGCCCGTGGTGGTGGACGCCGATCGCCTCCAACTGGGGCTATATCGACGACACCATCATCATCACGTTCTGGATCACCGGCGTCGTCTTCGCTGCCGTCGTCCTGTTCATGGCCTATTGCGTCCTCCGGTTCCGCCATCGCGAGGGCAACCGCGCGGCCTACGAACCCGAGAACAAGCGGCTGGAATGGTGGCTCGCGGTCGGCACCGGCGTCGGCGTCGCCGCCATGCTCGCGCCCGGTCTCGTCGTCTGGCACCAGTTCGTCACGGTTCCGAAGGACGCGACCATTGTCGAGGTCGTCGCCCAGCAATGGCAATGGGCCTACCGGCTGCCGGGCGCCGACGGCAGGATCGGTGCCTCCGACGTCGCCCACATCACCCCCGAGAACCCGCTGGGCATCGATCCCAAGGATCCGCACGGGCAGGACGACGTCGTCATCCAGGGCGACAACCTCCATCTCCCGCTCGGCAAGCCGGTGAAGATGCTGTTGCGCGCGGTCGATGTCCTGCACAACTTCTATGTGCCCGAGTTCCGCGCCAAGATGGACATGATCCCCGGCAGCGTCACCTATTACTGGTTCACGCCGACGCGGGCCGGCACCTTCGACGTGCTGTGCGCCGAGCTCTGCGGCACCGGCCACACCTTCATGCGCGGCAATGTCGTGGTCGAGCCCGAGGGCAACTACCAGGCCTGGCTGCAGCAACAGAAGACCTTCGCCCAACTCCAGGCGCCTGCGAGCACGCAGGCGAAGAACTAGGGATCGATACGGGATCAAGCCCCGGAACAGGGGCTGAGTCCGAAAGGAGTAGGAGATGCTCCGATGGCCGACGTGACGCATGACGCAGCCGGACCGCTGTCAGCGGCCGAGGTCGACGATGTCGAGCTGTATCACCCGAAGAGCTGGATCACGAAGTATGTCTTCTCGCAGGACGCCAAGGTCATTGCCATCCAGTATTCCATCGTGGCGCTGGCGATCGGGCTGGTCGCCCTGGTCCTGTCCTGGCTGATGCGGCTGCAGCTCGGCTTCCCCGGAACGTTCTCCTTCATCGACCCGGATCGCTACTACCAGTTCATCACCATGCACGGGATGATCATGGTGATCTATCTGCTGACCGCCTTGTTCCTCGGCGGCTTCGGCAACTACCTCATCCCGCTGATGCTCGGCGCGCGGGACATGGTGTTCCCTTATGTGAACATGCTGAGCTTCTGGATCTATTTCCTCGCCGTGCTGGTGCTCGTCGCCGGCTTCTTCCTGCCGGGCGGACCGACCGGCGCAGGGTGGACGCTCTACCCGCCACAGGCGATCCTCGCCAACACGCCCGGCCAGCAATGGGGCATCCTCGTGATGCTCGTCTCGCTGATCCTGTTCATTATCGGCTTCACCATGGGCGGGCTGAACTATGTCGTGACCGTGCTGCAAGGGCGGGCCAGAGGCATGACGCTGATGCGCATGCCGCTGACGATCTGGGGCATCTTCACGGCCACCGTCATGGCGCTGCTCGCCTTCCCGGCGCTCTTCGTCGGCGCCGTGATGATGCTGCTCGACAAGCTGGTCGGCACGAGCTTCTTCATGCCGGCCATCATCGCGATGGGCGAGCGGCTGGCCCACAAGGGCGGCAGCCCGATCCTGTTCCAGCACCTGTTCTGGTTCTTCGGCCATCCCGAGGTCTACATCGTGGCGCTACCGGCCTTCGGCATCGTCTCCGACCTGAT
Source organism: Alloboseaceae bacterium BT-24-1 (assembly GCA_025846845.1). Taxonomy (GTDB): domain Bacteria; phylum Pseudomonadota; class Alphaproteobacteria; order Rhizobiales; family Beijerinckiaceae; genus Allobosea. Next base: position 237,024 of record JAOYTL010000011.1, on the reverse strand, counting down.
CAGCACCCATGCCCGCAAGAACATCTTCGGCTACCGCATGATGGTGTGGGCGCTGGTGGCGATCGGCGCGCTCAGCTTCGTCGTCTGGGCGCACCACATGTATGTCAGCGGCATGCATCCCGCCTTCGGGTTCTTCTTCGCCACGACGACGCTGATCATCGCGATCCCCACCGCCATCAAGGTCTATAACTGGGTGCTGACGCTCTGGCGCGGCGATATCCATTTGACCGTACCGATGCTGTTCGCACTCGGTTTCATCGTCACCTTCGTGAATGGCGGGCTCACCGGCCTGTTCCTCGGCAACGTCGTCGTCGACGTGCCGCTCTCCGACACGATGTTCGTCGTCGCCCATTTCCACATGGTGATGGGCGTCGCGCCGATCCTCGTGATCTTCGGGGCGATCTACCATTGGTATCCGAAGGTCACCGGGCGGATGCTCGGCGACGTGCTCGGGAAGCTGCATTTCTGGGTCACCTTCCTCGGAGCCTACCTGATCTTCTTCCCGATGCACTATATCGGGCTGATGGGCGTGCCCCGCCGCTATCACGAGATCAGCGGGATGGCCTTCGTCCCGCCCTCGGCGGCGACGCTGAACGAGTTCATCACGATCGTCGCCCTGATCGTCGGCGCCGCCCAGCTCGCCTTCCTGTTCAACCTCGTCTGGAGCGTCAGGCACGGCCGGCCGGCCGGCGGCAATCCCTGGCGTGCGACCACGCTGGAATGGCAGACGCCGCAGACGCCGCCCGCGCATGGCAACTGGGGCAAGGACCTGCCGGTGGTCTATCGCTGGGCCTATGATTACAGCGTGCCCGGTGCTGCGGAGGATTTCCTGCCGCAGAACCAGCCGCCGACCCCGCAGCCCGCGTGACGAGGCGCCGCCATGGTCGTGATCGTCCTCTTCATGGTCCTGATGGCAATCCTCGCCGGCTGGTGGTTGTCGCGCCAGGGGCTGGCCGACAAGCCCTGGCTCGAGGTCGGGGTGGGCGTCGAGGCTGGCGGCGCGAAGCTGCCGGTTTCCCCGACGGCGAAGGTCGGCCTCGGCGCCTTCCTCGTCGTGGCCGGCTCGCTGTTCTCGCTTCTGGTCAGCGCCTATTCCATGCGGATGGACATGGCGGACTGGCGCGCGCTGCCGATGCCGACCGTCCTGTGGTTCAGTACGGGGCTGCTGATCCTCGCAAGCATCGCCTTGCACATGGCGCTGATCGCCGCGCGCTGCGACGAACTCGGCCACCTCCGCTCCAGCATCCTTGCAGCCGGCGTGTGCTCGCTCGCCTTCCTCACAACTCAGCTGCTGGCATGGCGCGAGCTCGCCGCATCCGGCTATTTCACCGCTGCCAATCCCGCCAGCGCCTTCTTCTATCTGGTCACGGCGATTCACGGCGCGCATATGCTGGGCGGGCTCGTGGCGCTTTGCCGAACCAGCGTCAGGGCGTTCGCCCTATCGGCGACGAGCCCTCCGCGGGCAGTTGGCAAGCTCGCGCTCAGCGTCGAGCTCTGTGCCCTCTACTGGCACTTCCTGCTGCTGGTCTGGCTCATCCTGTTCGGCCTCCTCATGCGCTGGACGGATGATCTCATCGCGATCTGCCGCGGACTGCTGACTTAGAGGCTCCAAGCGAGGTCGGAACGATGAATGAGGTCGCGCCGCACACTCTGAACCCCAAGATCGGTCGCGCGCCCGGCTGGCAAGGGATCGTGGCGGATTGGTCGTCCGATCAGCGGGCCTTCAAGAATGTGTCCTGGGGGAAGGCCATGATGTGGATCTTCCTGCTCAGCGACACCTTCATCTTCGGCACGTTCCTGATTTCCTACATGACGGTGCGGATGTCGACGACCGTGCCCTGGCCCAATCCGAGCGAGGTCTTCGCGCTCGAGATCGCCGGCCACCACCTGCCGCTGATCCTGATCGCGATCATGACCTTCGTCCTGATCAGCAGCAGCGGCACGATGGCGATGGCGGTCAATTTCGGCTATCGCCGCGACCGCAGGAAGACCGCGATCCTGATGCTGCTGACCGCGGTGCTCGGCGCGACCTTCGTCGGCATGCAGGCCTTCGAATGGACGAAGCTGATCTCGGAAGGCGTCCGCCCCTGGGGCAATCCCTGGGGTGCGGAACAGTTCGGCTCCAGCTTCTTCATGATCACCGGCTTCCACGGCACCCATGTCACGATCGGCGTGATCTTCCTGATCATCGTCGCCCGCAAGGTCTGGCGCGGCGATTTCGACGATGGGCGGCGCGGCTTCTTCACGAGCCGCAAGGGTCATTACGAGATCGTCGAGATCACCGGACTCTACTGGCACTTCGTCGATCTCGTCTGGGTCTTCATCTTCGCGCTGTTCTATCTCTGGTGAGGTCGCCATGGCACAGCCCACAGCTCATACCGACGCGCAACAGCATCCTATCAGGCTCTATCTCGTGGTCTGGTGCTGGCTGTTCGTCCTCAGCCTGTGTTCCTACCTGGTCGATTTTTTCCACGTCGCCGGCTATCTCCGGTGGTCGCTGATCCTGATCTTCATGGCGCTCAAGGCCGGGCTGATCGTGGCGGTCTTCATGCACATGGCCTGGGAGCGGCTGGCGCTGTCCTATGCGATCCTTGTTCCGCCGCTGGTGCTGCTGGTCTTCGTCGGGATCATGGTCTTCGAGTCGGAATATACGCTGTTCACCCGGGTCGCCTATTTCGTGGCCGGTTCCTGACGGGCGATCTGGAGGCTCTCGATCCGGTAAAGGGAGGCGCTCATGAGAACCTACTGCTTGTTCCAAGCCGTGAACTCCCCTGACCTACGCGCCTTCAGCGAGGAGCCTACCGGCGGCAGTTTGCCTCCGGATCTTGGGCCGTGGACGCTCGTGCGAGAGATCCGGCCCAATGAGGAATGGACCCTCACGATCAGCAGAGCAGTCGTCGCTGCCGGCATTATCGAGAACGGTTTTTATCTTTGGGGGCCCGCCGAGCGACCGGCACCGCACCTGATCATCGAAAGTGATCGTGTCGAAGGGACCGCCGTATTCGACCGCAAATATGACCAGATCGGCACGATCAAGCGGCTGTTGATCGAGAAGATCAGTGGCCGTGTTTTCTTCGTCGACGTGACGTTCGGAGGATTTCTCGGCATCGGCAGCCACCACGTTACGATCCCATGGGAAAAGCTCACCTACGACAAGGAGCTCGAGGGCTATCGCACTGACCTCACCGAAGCCCAGATCCGAGGTGCCGCGACCCTGTATGGGGACAAAGGCGTTGTGCCAGACCAGCAACGTCAGCGGGAAATGAGTGACTACTGGAACAACGTTCCCAACTGACCAATTCGAACGCGCTCCGAGGCTGCCCTCGGAGTTCACGGCGCAGATCGGTCGCTTCGGAGCTCTCAGCCCGCAATCGCCCGCCAGTGTGGCACGGTGCAAATCCGCAGCCTGCTCAGTGCCTGCCCGCACCGACGAAGTTGCGCAGCTCGGGCGTCTGCGGTTCGGCGAAGAGCTGCGCCGACGAGCCGCTCTCCCAGATCTTGCCCTGATGCATGAACACCGTGGTATTGGCCACTGTGCGGGCGAAGTTCATCTCATGGGTGACGAGCAGCATGGTCATGCCGTCCCGAGCGAGCTTCTCCATCACCAGCAGCACTTCGCCAGTCAGCTCGGGATCGAGCGCGGAGGTAACCTCGTCGAACAGCATCACCTTCGGCTTCATCGCCAGCGAGCGGGCGATCGCGACGCGCTGCTGCTGGCCGCCGGAGAGATTGTCGGGATAGCTGTCGAACTTGTCGGACAGCCCGACCTGGGCGAGCACGTCCTTCGCCAGCGCCAGCGCCTCCGCCTGCGGCACATTCTTGGTGATGCGCGGCGAGAGCATGATGTTCTGCCCGACGGTCAGATGCGGGAAGAGGTTGTAGCTCTGGAAGACGATGCCGACGTCCTTGCGCAGCTCGCGCAGGCGCTTCTGGTCCTGATCGACGGCATGGCCGGCCACCTCGATGCGCCCCGACTGGAAGGCCTCCAGCCCGTTGATGCAACGCAGCAGCGTCGACTTGCCCGAGCCCGAGCGGCCGATGAGCGCGACGACCTGGCCGGGCTCGACGGCGAGCGACACGCCTTTCAGGACCTCCAGCGAACCGTAGCTCTTGTGGACGTCTTCAATGAGGACGGCTGGCATTCATCACCTTTTCGAGATGGCGGCTGAGCCGGGAGAGCGGGAAGCAGATGGCGAAGTAGATCGCCGCCACCAGCGTGAAGATCTGGAAGGGCTGGAAGGTCGCGTTGTTGACGAGCTGGCCGGCCCGCGACAGTTCGACGAAGCCGACCACCGAGACGATCGAGGTGTTCTTCACCAGCTGGACCAGGAAGCCGACGGTCGGCGGCAGCGAGATGCGGATCGCCTGGGGCAGGATCACGTAGCGATAGGTCTGCGCCGGCGAATGGGCCAGCGAGGCCGAAGCCTCCCATTGCTGGAACGGCACGGATTCGATCGAGCCGCGCCAGATCTCGGCGAGATAGGCCGAGACATAGATCGCGAGCGAGGCCGAGGCGGCGAAGAAGGGCGGCAGCTCGACGCCGAACAGCGACAGCCCGTAATAGCTCATGAACAGAACCATGAGCACCGGGATCGACTGGATCACCAGGATGTAGCCGGCTGCGAGACGGCGCAGCAGCTTGATCCGCGACAGGCGCAGGATGGCGAGCACGCCGCCCATGAGGCCGCCGATCAGGAAGGCGACCGCGGTCAGCAGCAGCGTCCAGCCCGCGGCGCGAACGATGAAGAAGGCCTCGGGCCAACCGAAGGTCACCATCACGCAGCCTCCGCCTTGGCGTCGAGCCGGTCGAGACTGGAGAGGCGCGGAAAGATCCGCCGGCCGAGCCAGAGGAGCGAGACCTTCAGGCTGAGCGCCAGTGCCAGATAGATCAGCGTGACGACGATATAGGTCTCGAAGCTGCGGAAGGTGTTCTGCTCGATGATCGCCGCCGTGCCGGAGAGCTCCGGCACCGAGATGAAGGAGCAGATCGAGGACGCCAGCAGCATCAGCACGAACTGGCTCGACAGCGCCGGCCAGACCCGCGCCAGCGCCGGCATCAGCACGACATACTGAAAGACCTGGCGTTTCGTCATGGCGAGCGACAGGCCGGCCTCGATCTGCGAGCGGTGGATCGAGTCGACGCCGGCACGGATGATCTCGGTCGCATAGGCGCCGAGGTTCAGCGTCATGGCGAGCAGCGCAGCTTCAGTACCCGACATGCGGATGCCGATCAGCGGCAGCCCGAAGAACATCATGAAGAGCTGCACCAGGAAGGGCGTATTGCGCATCAGCTCGACATAGGCATCAACGAGCATGCCGACCCAGCGGCCGAACAGGCTCTTGGCGGCGACGAGCAGTACGGCGAGGGCGAGGCCCAGGACGATCGCGCCGAAGGACAGTCCGATCGTCAGGAGCACGCCGTTGAGAATGCGGTCGGCTTCGGCGAAGACCGCTTCGAACTGGAACTGATACCGCATGATCCCTTCCCTGCAGGTCGCGCAAAGCCGGCGGAGGAATGCTCCGCCGGCAATTCAGGGACTGGTCAGAAGGTCGGCAGCTGCGGCAGCGGCGAGCCGACCCATTTCTCGGAAATGGCGTTCAGCTCACCGTTCTGCTTGATGAAGTAGATCGTGTTGTTGAGCCACTGCTTCAGCTCGTAGGCGTCCTTGCGGACGGTCATCGAGTTGGGTTGCATGCCGAAGACAAACTTCAGCTCGGTCTCGGTCTCGCCGCGCGCCTTGATCGCGGCGTTGGCCTGCGCATCGGGGCCGGCGATGGCCTCGACCTGGCCGGAGAACAGCGCCTGCATGGTGGTGGCGTCGTCCTCGAAGCGCAGGATGGTGAGGTTGAGCTCCTTCTCGCGATTGGTGAACTCGCGCTCGACGCTGGAGCCGCGATTGACGCCGACCTTGCGGCCCTTGAGGTCGGCCCAGTCTTTGATCGCCGTGCCCTTCTTGGCGTAGATGCCGGTCTGGAAGGCGCTGTAGGGGATGGTGAACATCACCGCCTTGGCACGCTCGGGCGTCGGCGCCAGCGTCGCGATCAGGAAGTCGACCTTACCAGCCTCGAGCGCCGGAATGCGCGAAGGCGGCGTCAGCGGCACGATTTCGACCGGCACGGCCAGATATTTGCCAACGAGTGCCGTGACGTCGGCATCGTAGCCGATCGCGTTGCCCTGGGCGTCGACGGAGCCATAGGGCGGAGCGCCGATGAGGACCCCGATCTTGACCTTGCCGCGCTTGACGATCTCCGTGACCGTCTGGGCCGAGGCCTGGCTCGCCGCCAGCATGCCTGCGCCGAGCGCCAGCAACGTGCCGGCGATCCTGAGTTGCCTGAAGAGTTTCATTGGACGTTTCCCTGGTTGGCGGCTTGCCCGCATTTGTTGTTTCCGGCTTCTTCGGCCGGTTGCTGGATCGGTCAGGTCCGCGCCGCTCGCACGAGATTGACGAGCGGCTGACCGGCGAAGCAGTGCCGGATGTTGTCGGCCATGGTCTGCTGGCGGCGCCGGATCGTGCCGCTGGTCCAGCCGGACATGTGCGGCGTCATCACGATGTTCGGCAGCTCGTGGAAGGGGAGCGTCGCCGGCAGCGGATTGGCGTCGGCCGGCCCCGGATAGCGATACCAGGTGTCGATCACGGCACCGCCGATCCGGTTCTCCTTCAGCGCTTCATAGAGCGCCGCCTCATCGATGATCGGCCCGCGGCCGACATTGAAGATGACAGCGTCCGGGCGCATCGCCGCGAAGGCGGCCGCTCCGACCAACCCCTTCGTTTCCGGGGTCAGCGGCAACGACACGACGATCACGTCGGCCGAGCCCCAGAACGCGCCGAGCGCATCCAACGTGAAAGCGCGTTCGACCAGCTCGGACACCGCGACCGGGCTGCGGTTGGCGACGTGGACGCGCATCTCGAAGGCCTTGGCCCGCCGGGCGATCGCCTTGCCGATATGGCCGAAGCCGAGCAGCCCGATCGTCTTGCCGGCGATCTCGCCATGGACGCGGTCCGGTGCGCCGGCCCAATACGCCCAATCGCCGCGGCGCAGCTGCCGGTCGGCGTCAGCCAAGGGAATGTCCCGTGCGAGCAGCGCGCTCATCACGTATTCCGCGATTGCCTGCTCATGGCCGAAGCAGTTGCAGAGACTGGCCGAAGCGGGCAGCAGATCGAGATCGACCGCATCGTAGCCGGCGCCGGGCACGTGGAAGAGCTTCAGCCGCGACGGCTGCGGCAGGTCGGCGCCGAACCGCACGCCGATGATCGCATCGGCCTGCGCATAGGCCTGCCGGTCGGCGTCCGAGGCCAGCGTGTCCGGCAGGGTCGCGACATCCGCGCCCGAGCCGACGAGATCGGCGAAGCCCGAGCTGAACGAGGCGGCGTTCTCGCCATGGAAGATGATGCGCATGGGGATGTCGATGCTTTCAGGAGCCGTGCCGGGTCCGCCTCACAGCGTCGATCTGCGCACGCTGAGGTCGGAGCGCTCATAGACCGCGGGCAAGAGGTCGATGCCGAGGCCCGGCGCTTCCGTCGGATAGACGTAGCCGCCCTCGATCTTCGGCATCTCGGTGACGAGCTCGAGATACCAGCCGCGATAGAAGGCCCGCACCGACTCCTGGATCAGTGTGTTGGGCTGGCTGAACGAGGCATGGATCGCCGCGACGAAGCCGACCGGGCCGATGCAGTCATGCGGCGCGAAGGGCCGGTGATAGGTATCGGCCATCGCCGCGATCTTGCGGCCTTCTGTCAGGCCGCCGGTCCAGCACAGGTCGGCCATGACGATGTGCATGGCATCCCGGTCGAGCATGTCCTTGTAAGGGAAGCGCGAGCCCAGCGTCTCGCTGGCGCAGACCGAGACGGTGGTCGAGCGCGCATACTCGGCGAGCGCCTGCGGCGAGTTCATCCGGATCGGATCCTCGTACCAGGTCGGGCTATAGGGCTCGAGCGCGCGGGCGATCTTGATCGCGGTCGGCAGGTTCCAGAGCGAGTGGAACTCGACCATGATCTCCATCTTGTCGCCGACGGCCTTGCGGATCTTCTCGAAGGGCTCGATCGCCTTCTTCATCTGTGCCGGCGTGATGTGGAGGCCCTGGTTCTCGATCGCCGGAGGGTCGAACGGCCAGATCTTCATCGCCGTGATGCCGCTTTCGAGCAGGCTTTCGGCCACGGCGTCGGCACGCGTCATGAAGCCGTCGAGGTCCTCGTAGGGACCCTCATTCTCGCCCAGGCTCCAGTTCGAGACCGGCTTGATATTGCTGGAGCGGACATATTTCGTGCCGGCGCAGGTGTTGTAGATGCGCTGCTTGTCGCGACAGAGGCCGCCCAGCATCTGGTGCACCGGCTGGCCGCAGACCTTGCCGAACAGATCCCAGAGCGCGATGTCGACCGCCGAGGTGGCGCGCGATTCCGCACCGGTCGAGGACTGCGCCATCGGCAGGTTGGTCATTTCCCTGTGCAGGGCCTCGATATGCAGCGGGTTCTTGCCGAGCAGGCGCCCGGCGAGCGTGTCGTGCAGATGCGCCTCGACCGCGGCCGCCCCATAGAAGGTCTCGCCCAGGCCGATGATGCCGGCATCGGTGTGGACGCGCACCCACAGCACGTTGCCGAACTCCTCGGCGCGGAGCGTCTCGATGGCGGTGATCTGCATGTCGGGTGGTCCTGGCTGGCCTCGACGGAGGCGTTTGAACTGATCGGCGATCGCTGCGGAGACGCAGCGCGCAGCCGGCGGAACGGGTCAGAGAACGGAGATCATGCCGCCATCGACATAGATGATCTGGCCGCTGACATAGTCGGAGGCCGCGGAGGCCAGGTAGACGCAGGTGCCGACGAGCTCGTCCGGCCGCCCCCAGCGCCGGGCCGGCGTGCGGCCCTTCACCCAGGCGTCGAAGGCCGGGTTGTCGATCAGCGCCTGGTTCATGTCGGTCAGCATGTAGCCGGGGCCGATGGCGTTGGCCTGGATGCCGAGCTCGCCCCATTCGGCCGCCATCGCCTTGGTCAGCATCTTGATGCCGCCCTTCGCCACCGTGTAGGGCGCCACGGTGGCGCGGGCGAGCTCGCTGGTCAGCGAGCCGATATTGATGACCTTGCCGCGGCCGCGCCTGGCCATGCGTCGAGCAGCCTCGCGGCCGGCGACGAAGGCGCTGGTCAGATTGGTGTCGATCACGCGGCGCCAGTCGGCCGTCTCCAGCTCCAGCATCGGCTTGCGGAACTGAATCCCGGCATTGTTGACGAGGATGTCGACCGCGACGCCTTCGGCATCGAGCATCTCGAACGCGGCGACGACGGCCGCTTCGTCAGTCACATCGAAGCGCAGGCCGCGCGCCTTGTGCCCCGCCGCCGTCAGTGCGGCGACCGCCTCGTCGAGCCGACCCTTGTCGGCGCCGTTTAGGATGATCGCGGCTCCCGCGGCGGCGAGCCCTTCGGCCATGGCGCGGCCGAGCCCGCGCGACGAGCCGGTCACGAGCGCGGTGCGCCCGGAAAGATCGAACAGGTTGTTCACGTTCAGCGCTCCTGGCTTGCCGTCGCCTGAAGCGCGGGGTGGATCGGCTTCGGCCCGCCTGTGGTGACCTGCGCGGCGTAGCGCCGATAGGACTCGCCGATATGCTTGCGCATCGCCTCCCCGGCTCCCGCCGGATCGCGTGCGCGGATGCTGTCGAGGATTGCGGCATGATCGGCGCGGCGGATCGCGATGTTCAACGCTTCGCCGCGATCCTTGGCGCGCATGCCCCTGATCGAATTGAGCAACGGGCTTGAGACGAACTGCAAAACGTTCAGGAACAGCGGGTTCTGCGCAGCAGCGGCAATGGCGAGGTGCAGCGCCAGATCGTGCTGGGAGCTCTCTTCGCCGATATCGTCGGCCGCGTTCAAGGCAGCGTCAGCTGCCTCCATTCGTGCCAGATCCTCGGCCGTGTGGCGTAGGGAAGCGAGCTGCGCCGCCTCGACCTCGAGCCCGAGGCGGAATTCGAGGAACTGCAGGATCGACTGCTCGGATACCTCGATCTCGGCGCGTCGCAGGCGCAACGAATCCTGCTGGTTGACGAACAGGCCAAGGCCGCGCCGGCTTTCGACGATCCCATCGGCGCGCAGATAGGCGATCGCTTCGCGCACCACCGGCCGGCTGACGCCGAGCTGGCGTGCCAGCTCGGTCTCGGACGGCAGGCGCGCGCCCGGCTGCAGCGCCCCGGTCCTGATTGATTTCGCCAGGGCAGCGGCGGCATCGCTGGCGAGATTGGGCCTGGATCCGATCGATGACAGCTGCATGGGCGTTTCCCAGTGTTGCCCCATATTGTCATGCTGTCAGTTGTTTGACAACCTGACATGAGCGGCGTTATTGAGAATTTATCGGCGCCCGCCAGCAGAGCGAGGACAGGAGCGCCCAATCAAACGGGAGGTCGCCATGCTCAAGCAAACGCGTCGGACGATGCTTGCCGGTCTCGCTGCCGGGGCGACACTGACCGCGATCCAGGTCGCGCCGGCCACGGCTCAGGCAACGAAAACGGCCAAGCTGGGGCACTCCTTCGCCGACTCCCACCCACGTGCAGCAGCCATGCGTCGCTTCGCCGAAGAGGTCGCCAAGACGACCAATGGCAGCGTCAAGGTCGAGGTTTTCGGCAATGCCGCGCTGGGCTCCGAAGAGAAGATGCTGATCGCCGCCCAGTCGGGCACGATCGACTTCTACATGGGCGCGCTCTCGCCGATCGCGGCGCGCAAGAAGGAACTGCAGATCTTCGATTTTCCCTTCCTGTTCGCAAGCGATGCGGAAGCTGCGGCAGTGCTCGACGGGCCGGCGGGCCAACGCCTGCTCGACAGCCTCGCCGACATGAACATCCACGGCCTGGCCTGGTCGGGCGGCGCCTTCCGCAACCTGTCGAACAGCAAGCGTCCGATAAATTCGCTCGCCGACATGAAGGGGCTGAAGGTCCGCGTCATGCAGAGCCCGATGGCTCTGGCGAGCTTCAACGCCATGGGCATGAACGCCGTGCCGATGGCCTTCACCGAGGTCTATACGGCGCTGGAGACCAAGGCGCTCGACGGCTACGAGCATCCCTTCGTCGACATGTACGCCAACAAGATGTTCGAGGTTCAGAAGCACCTGACGGTGACCAACCATGTCTACACGCCGGTGGCGCTGGTCGTGTCGAAGAAGTTCTGGGCCGCGCTGAGCCCGCAGCAGCAAGCAGCCGTCCAGGCCGCGGCGGAAACGACACGCGCCTTCCAGCGCGAGGTCGAGCTTCGCGAGGCTGGCGAGGTTCTGAACGAGCTCAAGGCCAAGGGCATGGTGGCGGTCGAGATGCCGCCGGCCGAACTCGATGCGATCCGCAAGGCGATCCAGCCCGTGATCGAGAAGAACACCGAGGTGATCGGCGCCGCCTTCGTCAGCGACTTCTACGCCGAGATCAAGAAGCAGCGAAAATGAACTCCGCCACCGCGCGGTGGAAAACTTTGCAGGTCCATTGAACCGGCAAGCGCTCAAATGGCAAACCCCGCCTAATCGATTTAGGAGACGACAGCCGTGACCCAATTTCGTCCGACACGCTTTGCTTTCATCGCGACCTTGACCGCAGCGCTGCTGGGCTCGGTCGCCGCCATGGCCGAGGTCAAGGCCAAGATCGGCCATGCCATGCCCGACACCCATCCGCAGGCGACGGCGGTCAGCAAGTTCGCCGAGCTTGCCGGCACCTACACCAAGGGCAATGTGAAGGTGCAGGCCTTCCACTCCGCCATGCTCGGCAGCGACGAGAAGCAGCTCCAGGCGGTCCAGGCCGGCACGCAGGAGTTCTACATCGGCACGCTGGCGCCGCTCTCGACCCGGGTGAAGGAAGTGCAGGTCTGGGACCTGCCCTTCCTGTTCCAGAACGAGAAGGAGGTCTACGCCGTGCTCGACGGCGCCTCGGTGAAGAAGATCTTCGACAAGATCGAGCCGAGCGGCCTGGTCGGCCTGACCTGGACCGGCATGGGCTTCCGCAACCTCTCGAACAGCCGCCGCCCGGTGAAGACCGCCGAGGACGTTTCCGGCCTCAAGCTGCGCGTGATGGCCAATCCCGTCGCGCTCGACACCTGGAAGTCGATCGGCGCCAACGCCGTGCCGATGGCGTTCTCCGAGGTGTTCACCGCGCTCGAGGTGAAGGCCCTCGACGGGCAGGAGAACCCCCTGCTGCACATGTGGTCGAACAAGATGCAGGAGGTGCAGAAGTACATCTCCATCACCAACCACGTCTACACGCCGGTCGCGCTGGTCGCCTCGAAGAAGTTCTGGGACACGCTCTCGGCCGATGACAAGGCCGGCATCCAGAAGGCCGCGACCGAGGCGGGCCTGCTCCAGCGCAAGCTGCTCGACGAGGGCGACCGCGACGTCATCGGCAAGTTCAAGGAAGCCGGCGTATCGGTCAACGAGGTGTCGGCGGACGACCTGCGCAAGGTCCAGGACAAGGTCAAATCGGTCGTCGAGAAGTTCAAGGGACAGATCGGCGACGAGTTCGTGACCGGCTTCGTGGCCGAGATCGAAAAGGCGCGCGCCGCCAAGTAGAGGCGCGCGCAGCGGCGGCTGGCCTCGCGCCGGCCGCCCGTCCCGGCCCGGCTCGAAGCCGGCACCCTGACATATTGCCGGCGAGGTGACTGATGAGCAGCCTGCTCAAGACCGCGGTCGACGGGTTCTACCGCATCATCGAGATCATTCTCGTGGCCTGCATGACCGTGATGCTGATCATGGTCTTCGGCAACGTGGTGCTGCGGCTGTTCTTCAACACCGGCATCGACCTGTCGGAGGAGATCCCGCGCTTCGCCTTCGTCTGGATGACCTTCCTCGGCGGCATCATCGGCTTGCATCGGCGCAGCCATCTCGGCGTCGACATGGTCGTCCAGGCCCTGCCGGTGCTCGGCCGCAAGGTCTGCTGGGCGATCAGCCAGGTCATCATGCTGATCTGCTCGCTGTTCATCTTCTACGGAACCTGGCTGCAGCACGACATCATCGCCGGCAACGCCTCGCCGGTCGCCCAGATCAGCATGCTCTGGGTCTATGGCGTCAGCTACGTCACCGGGGCCGCGATCGCGTTGATCTGCCTGTCGAACCTCATTCGCCTCGCGCGGGGCGAAGTCGCCGACAACGAGCTGATCGATGTCCACGAGGAGGGGCTGGCGGAAGGCATCGAGGCCGAGCGCGACATGAAGGCCCACATGGCTGGAGGAGCCAAGCCATGATCGTTTTCGTCTTCATCGCCTCGCTGCTGGGCCTCATGGCGCTCGGCATGCCCGTGGCCTTCGCCCTGATCGGCTGCGGCCTTGCCATGATGCTCTACATGGGCATCTCCGACCCCCAGATCATCATCCAGAACATGTGGGACGGCGCCAACAGCTTCCCGCTGCTCGCCGTGCCCTTCTTCATGCTGGCCGGCGAGCTGATGAACGCCGGCGGCATGACCCGCCGGATCATCACGATGGCGATGGCCTGGATCGGCCATATCCGTGGCGGCCTCGGCTATGTCGCCGTCATCGCGGCTGTGATCATGGCCTCGCTGTCGGGTTCGGCAGTGGCCGACACGGCAGCGCTGGCCTCGGTGCTGATCCCGCTGATGCGGACCGCCGGCTACGACATCAACCGCTCCTGCGGACTGATCGCCTGCGGCGGCATCATCGCGCCTGTGATCCCGCCCTCGATCGGCATGATCATCTTCGGCGTTACTGGCGGCGTCTCGATCACCAAGCTCTTCATCGCTGGCATCGTCCCGGGCATCCTGATGGGCCTGGCGATCATGCTGGCCTGGCGCTGGAGCATCAAGCGCGACAACCCGCGCGTCGAGCCCAAGCGCAGCATGGCCGAGCGGCTGGTCGAGACCCGCAATGCGCTGTGGGCGCTGGTCCTGCCGGTGGTCATCATCGGCGGCCTCAAATTCGGCCTGTTCACGCCGACCGAGGCCGCGGTCATCGCCGCCGCCTACTCGCTCTTCGTCGGCGTCGTGATCTATCGCGAGATCAAGATCAGCGACCTGTTTGGCCTGATGTACCGCGCCGCCGAAACCACGGCCGTGATCATGTTCCTGGTCGCCGCTGCCGGCGTCTCGGCCTGGCTGATCACCACCGCCAACATCCCGCAGCAGCTCGCCGAGATGGTGGAGCCCTTCATGGGCAACAAGATGCTGCTGACGGCGGTGCTGATGCTGCTGGTGCTCATCGTCGGCACGGCGCTCGACTTCACCCCGACCGTCCTGATCATGACGCCTGTGCTGATGCCGGTGATCAAGCAGGCGGGCATCGACCCGGTCTACTTCGGCGTGCTGTTCATCATGAACAACGCCATCGGTCTGGTGACCCCGCCGGTCGGGACCGTGCTCAACGTCGTCTGCGGCGTGGCGAAGGTGCCGATGACGGGCGTGATCAAGGGCGTCATGCCGTTCATGGTCGCCCAGATCACCGTGCTCGTACTGTTGGTGGTCTTCCCGCAGATCGTGATGTGGCCGCTTGCGATGATGTCCCGCTGAGGCATGAGCTGGCAGGTCTGGAAACGTCCGCCTCCGGAGCACACGCAAATTCAGCTCTCGGCGCGGCTGAAGGAACCGGACCGGCTAAGGCGGCTCCACCATGCCCCTGCGCTCGCTCGCGCTGCAGCGATGACCGTCGCAGACGACATCGAGGATCCTGTGCGCGGTGCCGAGACAGTTGATGCGATAGACGACGACGGAAGCCTGCTTCAGCACGGTCTCGACCCTCGGCTTGACGCAAGCGTGCTCGAGCAGGATGCGCTGCAGGTCGCCATCGGAGGCGAGCGCAGCGGAAAGGCCGCCCAGAAGGATCAGCGCCGGGGCGCTGCTCCGGCACAGAGGGCTGGATCGGCGCGATCCAGCCCCATGAGATGAGATCATTTGGCCTTCTGAAGCTTGGTGACGGTGATCTGGCCGTTGACCCGGTCGGCGTCGAACTTGACCTTGGTGCCTGCCTTCAACCCCTTCAGCATGGCCGGGTCGCCGGCGCGAAACACCATGGTCATGGCATCCATGTCGAGGCTCTTGATCGGGCCGTGATTGATGGTGAGCTTGCCCTGGGGCTCGTCGACCTTGGTGACCGTGCCGCTGACCGACTGCGCCGCGGCCGGCAAGGCGATGAAGAGAAGTACGAGGGTGGCTGCCGTCCTGAGCATGGGATGCTCCTTCCGCTTGAGATTCACTTGACGATGATCTTGCCGGTCATGCCGGCTTCGCGGTGACCGGGGATCAGGCAGGAGAAGTCGAACTCGCCCACCTTGGTGAACGCCCAGACGATCTCGCCGGTCTTCTTCGGCGCGAGCCGCTTGGCGTTCGGGTCGTCATGCTCCATGTCGGGATTCTTCTGCATCTCGACGGCGTGCTTGAGGTTCTCCTCCAGCGTCGCCAGGACGAGCTCGTGGTCGAGCTCGCCATTGTTGCGCAGCTGGAAGCGGACCTGCTCGCCACGGCGGACCTCGATCCGGTCGGGAATGAAGGACATCTTGCCGTCCTTCTCGGCCATCGCGACCTGCACGATGCGGGCCGGCTTCTTGGGGTCGCCCGGCTTGCCATAGGCGGTCTCGTCGCCATGGCCGTGACCGGCGCCGCCGGGGCCCGCCAAGGCAGAGCCGGCGGAGAACAGAACCGCGATTGCGGCAAGCTTGAATGCTGTCTTCATGAGGCTCTCCTGCTGGAAGGCTGGGATCTTCAGTGGTTGGAATGCGGATTCTTGGCCGCAGGCCGCGGCTTGCCGTCCGGCCCGAGGTTCGGCTTGCGCGGGTCCTTGATCCGCCATTCGGTCGGTTCGATGCCGCTGTCCGGGGAGGCGCCGCGCGGCGCCTCGGCGAGCTTCTGGCCCTTGTATTCGAAGGCGACGGTGCCTTCCGGGTGCTTGAACCAGCCGGGGTCCTTGTAGTCGTTCCTGGCGAGGCCCTCGCGGACCTTCACCACCGAGAACATGCCGCCCATCTCGACCGGACCGAACTGGGCAAAGCCGGTCATCATCGGCAGGGTGTTGTCAGGCAGCGGCATCTCCATCGAGCCCATCTCGCCCATGCCGTTCGAGCCCATCGGCATGTAGCCAGGTGCGATCTTGGCGATGCGCTTGGCCAGGTCCTTCTTGTTCACGCCGATATAGTTCTTCACCGAATGCCCCATCGCATTCATCGTGTGGTGCGATTTGTGGCAGTGGATCGCCCAGTCGCCGGGCTCGTCGGCGACGAAATCGAAAGCGCGCATCTGGCCGACGGCGCAGTCGATCGAGACCTCGTCCCAGGCCGCCGCCGGATCGACCCAGCCACCATCGGTGCACGAGACCTTGAACTCGTAGCCATGCATGTGGATCGGATGGTTCGTCATGGTCAGGTTGCCGAAGCGGATCCTGACCTTGTCGTTCCTGCCCACGACCAAGGGGTCGATGCCCGGGAACACGCGGCTGTTCCAGCACCACATGTTGAACTCGGTCATCTCGGCAACGCGCGGCACATAGGAGCCGGGCTCGATGTCGAAGGCGTTGAGCAGGAAGACGAAGTCGCGGTCGACGCGGCGGAAGGCCGGGTCCTTGGGGTGGACGACGAAGAAGCCCATCATGCCCATCGCCATCTGGACCATCTCGTCCGAATGCGGGTGGTACATATAGGTGCCCGAGCGCCTGAGTTGGAACTCGTAGACGAAGGTCTTGCCCGGTGGGATATGCGGCTGGTTCAGCCCACCGACGCCGTCCATGCCGTTCGGCAGGCGCTGGCCGTGCCAGTGGATCGTGGTGCTCTCCGGCAGCTTGTTGGTGACGTAGATGCGGACCTTGTCGCCCTCGACCGCTTCGATGGTCGGCCCCGGCGACTGGCCGTTATAGCCCCAGAGATAGCCCTTCATGCCGGGCGCGAGCTCGCGCACCACCGGCTCGGCGACGAGATGAAATTCCTTCCAGTCGCCGTTCATCCGCCAGGGCAAGGTCCAGCCGTTGAGCGTCGCGACCGGCTGGTAGTCGGGGCCCGTCGTCGGTACCAAGGGCGCCTGCGTCGTCGCCTCGGTCATGGTCGGGGCCTCGGGCACGGCGGCGAAGGCCGTGCGTCCGGACACGGCGCCGGCTGCTGCGACGACGAGGCCGGAGGTGCCGATGAAGCCTCTGCGCGATAGCGTGGTCATGGTTCTGCTCCTTCCGCCCGCTCAGTGTCCGCCCCCGCCGGCATCGCCACCGCCCGCCGCAGCGACGGTGGCCGAGCCACCGCCTCCGCTGCCGCCGCCGATCAGCGCGTGCTTGAAGTCGGTATGGGCGAGCCAGAAATCGCGGCGGGCATTGATCGCCGCGACGTTAGAGAGGATGCGGTTGCGGGCATCGGTGATGAGGTCGGTGACGTCGTTCAGCATGCCGCTGTAGTGCAGCAGCGACTGGTCCTGGATGATCTTGCGCAGCGGCAGGACGTTGTTCTGGTACTGCCGGGTGATGTCGTAATTGGCGCGGTAGGCGGTATAGGCCTCGCGCGCTTCCGAGCGGGCATTGACCGCCTTCTCCGCCAGCCTGTTGGCGGCCTGCATGTAGGTCTGCTCGGCAAGCGCGACCTTGGACTGGCCGAAATCGTAGATCGGAATGTCGATCTCCAGCTCCAGCGTGCGGCTGCGGCTGGATTCGCGCTCGACGTGGCCATGGTCGTTGATGCTGCGACCACGATCGTAGGTGCGGCGCCCGAGGAGATCGATGTCGTTGACGAAGCGCGTCGCATTGGCGAGGCCGAGCGACTTCGCCAGTGTGTCGAGCTCGGCTCGCGCGATCTGGATGTCGAGGCGCTTGCGCAGCGCCTCGGCCTCGATCGCCTTGACCGATTGCAATCTTGGAAGCGGCGGCAGGCTGCCAAGCCGGAATTTCAGGTCGCCGCCCCAGAGCCCGAGCTGACGAATGAGCCGCTCACGTTCCTGGCTCTGCTGCTGGCGCGCCTGGGCGAGCTGCACCGTCAATTCGGCCTCGAAGGCGAACTCGCGCGCCTGGTCGATCTTGTTGACGCCGCCGGATTCGCCGAGCCGTTTGAACAGCTCGGAGGCCGCGTCGGCAGAGCTTTTGGCCTCCTGGTAGAAGGCGACCTGAGCATTGGCGGCGACCGAACGGTAGTACTGGCGGCGGGCGTCGGCAGCGAGCCTCAGCACCGCCTCTACCGCCCGCAACTGCGCGGTCTTGAAGCGGTCGCCAGCGATCTCGGCCCTCGCCGGCAAGGTCAGCAGCGCAAGCAGGCTGCCGACGATCTGGCGCTCAATCTCGACCTCGAAGCGGCCGGAGAGCTTGGAGATGCCGAAGCGCGGATTGGGCGGCAGGCTGGCGGCGACCATCTGCGCTTCGGCGATGCCGAGCTCGTTGAAGGCGGCCTGCAGGCCGCGATTGCTGAGCAGCGCGACCTGCACGGCGCTGTCTGCGGTCAGCGGCTTGCGCAGGAGCTGGTCGACCCGCGCCTTGGCCGTCAGCGCTATCCTGTCGTCGCCGATCTTGACCACGTCCTTGCCGATCTCGGCGTAAGTCGCCGTCTGGATCGGCGCCATCCCGCCATCGGCGGAGAAACCGGCGCAGCCGCCGAGCAGAACCGCCGTGCCGGCGAGCAGGCCCCAACGCAGCAGGCGGCGGCCATTCGGAAGGCGCAGAGCGGTCGGATAGGAGGGCAACGTCATGATTTCGGTCCGACCTGGCGGTTGAGCTCGCGCCAGTCCTTGGGCTCGGCCGGGCGGAAACTGGCGGCACCGGCCGTCACGCTGCGGTAGCCGACAGTGGGAACGCGGACGTTCGGATCGGCCGGCCGGGCCAGATGATCTGGGACCGTGGCGGAGCAGGCGCCTAGCGCCAGAGCGACCGCCATCAGCAACGGCACCTTCACGAACGTCACGATTCGGCATCCCCTGTTTCGATGCGACAGGGGTAGCAGCGGCCTTTCGCGGGCGTCCGTTACAAATTGTTTCAAAACGGCGCGGGCGGTTGGCCCGCGAGCGCGCTATTGTACCGGCGATCAGATGACAGGAGCCCGCTCGCGGGAGCACGGATATTCCAACCGAGCCACAGCCAGAGATGGACCAGGCGCCGGCCGCGGTGATCGCCGACGACCATGGCCATATCCTCGTGGTGGACGACGATCCGCAGATCAGATTGCTCGTCGCGCGCTTCCTGCAGCGGCACGGCTATCAGGTCACCGGCGCCCCGGACGGGCGCGCCATGATGGAGGCGCTGGCGCACAGCGCTATCGACCTGATCGTCCTCGACCTGATGCTGCCCGGTCGCTCCGGCGTCGAGCTCTGCCGCGACGTGCGCGCGACCTCGCAGGTGCCGATCGTGATGCTGACCGCGCGGACCGAGGAGAGCGACCGCATCACCGGCCTCGAAGGCGGGGCGGACGACTACGTCACCAAGCCGTTCAGCCCGCGCGAATTGCTGGCCCGGATCCGGGCGGTGCTGCGCCGGGCTCGGGCGGGACGCGGCGCGGCCGTGACGCAGACGAGCGCGATCGTGACCTTCGATGGCTGGCGCATGGATTTGCGGCGGCGCGAGCTGCTATCGCCGTCCGGGACCCTGATCGACCTCTCGACCGGCGAGTTCGACCTGCTGATAGCCTTCGTCGAGCATGCCAACCGGGTGCTGTCGCGGGAGGCGCTGATGCAGTTCGCCAAGGCGCGGATGAGCGACGATCCGTTCGACCGCACCATCGACGTCCAGATCAGCCGCCTGCGCCGCAAGCTCGAAGCGGATGCGCGCGGTGGCCAATTGATCAAGACGGTCCGCGGCGCCGGCTACCTGTTCGCCTCGCAGGTCGGGCACCAGCAAGGACAGTCCGCTTGATGCGCCTCGCCAAACGGCTCTGGCCCGATACGGTCGCCAGCCGCGCCATCCTGATCCTGGTCGCGGCGCTGCTCGCTTTCCACCTGCTCGGTTACTGGGCCTACCGCGTCGGCGTCGAAAACCTTGCGACGGCAGGCCAGGACCGGGGGCTCGCCGAGCGCATCGTCTCGATCAAGCGGGCGATTGCGAGCCTGCCCCAGGCACCGGAACGCGACCGCGTCGCACATGATCTGTCGAGCGCCAGCCTCGAAGTGCACTGGAGCAAGATCAGCCTCGTCCTCGGCAACGCTCCCCTGACCGAGCGGACCCGCGCGATGGAAACGCGGCTCAAGGAACTCGCTCCGGAACTGGCGGCAGAGTCCTTCCGGGTCGGCTTTGCCGATGACGGCGCGCTCGGCGCCGGCGAGGCTAACGCCTACCGGCACATGATGCTGGTTTCGGTCCGGCTCGACGACGGCTCCTGGGTCAATTTCTCCTCCTCGGCGCTCGGCGCCTCGCAGCATCTCGACTGGGGCCTGACCGCGATCATGATCTGCTTCGCGGTCGCCATCGTCGTCGTGGCGCTGCTGCTGCTGAGCTGGGCGACGCGGCCGCTGCGCGATCTCGCTGTAGCGGCTGAGCGCTTCAGCCTCGATCAGATACCGCAGCCGCTTCCCGAAAACGGTCCGATCGAGGTGCGCCGCGCCGCGCGGGCCTTCAACACCATGCGAGAGCGCATCCGGCACCTCGTCGCCGAACGGACGCAGGCCATGGCCGCTGTCTCGCATGATCTGCGAACCCCGATCACGCGCCTCAGGCTCCGCTCCGAATTCCTCGACGATGACGCGACCCGCACCTTGATCGACGCCGATCTCAGCGAGATGGAGGCGATGATCGACTCGACGCTCGACTATCTGCGCGGCGGAACCTCCAGCGAGCCGCTGCGCCCGGTCGATCTCGCTTCGGTGATCGAGACGATCGTCGACGAGCATGTCGACCAGGGCCACCGCGTCTCCCTGATCGGGCTAAGCTCCGCTCCTGTCCGCGGCGGGGTTATCTCGCTGAAGCGCGCCGCCTCGAATATCATCGGCAATGCGGTGAAATATGGTCAAGCGGCCAGGGTCACCATCACCGAGGCCGGGGACAGTTTCTCTGTCATCGTCGAGGACGAGGGGCCCGGCATCGCGGAGGCCGACAGGGAGCGGGTGTTCCAGCCGTTCGTTCGCCTCGAGGAATCGCGTGGCCGCCAGACAGGCGGCTCGGGCCTCGGGTTGACGATCGCACTCGCCATCGCCCGTTCGCATGACGGCTCGATCGCGCTGGAGAACCGGGCGGAAGGCGGCCTGCGCATCACGCTTTTGCTGCCTAAGCTGGAGCGCTCATAGCCTCATCCCACCATCGACTGCGACTTCGGCGCCGTTGATGTAGGCGCCCTCGGGCGAGCAGAGCAGCAGTGCCAGGCCGGCACAGTCAGCGGCACGACCGAGCCTGCCGAGCGGAATGCGGGCGAGCACCTGCTCCTCCCGGCCGGGCTGAGCCAGCACGGTGCGGTTGCGATCCGTCAGGATCGCGCCGGGCTGGATGATGTTGCAGGTGACATCTGGCGCGCGCAGGGTTCGCGCCAGATTGAGGATCATGTTGGTCTGCGCGGCCTTGGTGGCGGCGTAGTAGAAATGCGTCGGATTGGGCCGCGCCTCCTGCACGCTGCCGATCGCGATCACTCGGCCGAAGCCGCGCGCCAGCATGCCCGGCAGGAAGGCCTGCAGCAGCCGCAATGTGGCGTGGAGATTGATCTGCGTCTGGGCCGCCATCGCGGCTTCGGAGACCGCATCCCAGGTTTCGAGGGTTTCGACCGAAGCGCAGAGCACGAGGATGTCGGGTTCGGTGCTGTTCGCCGTCAGTTCCGCCGCCATGGCGGAAGGCGCCGCGACCTCCGCGAGATCGGCGATCAGGGTCGAGGCCGCGAGGTTCGATGCTCTCAGATCCAGGGCCGCCGTGGTTGCGGCTGCTGCGTCCCGATCGTGAATGACCGCATGCGCGCCGGCCTCGGCGAGCCTTGTGGCGATCGCGAGCCCGATCCCGCGTGCCGCGCCGGTGACGAGCGCGGTCCGCCCAGCCAGAACGCCCGCCATCAGCCGAGCAGCGGCTTCACACGCGTGACCGCATCGTCCATTGCCTGCTGCGGCGGCTTGCGGCCAAGCACGGCCGCCTGCGTTTCCTCGATGAAGATGTCATGGGCGCGTGCCTGCTCGTCGAAGGCGGGCAGATGGATGCGCGAGGCCTTCAGCGCCGCGGCCTCATCAGCCGCATAGGGCATCGCCGCCTTGAGCTTGTCGTCGGCATAGGTCGAGATGCGGGTCGGCCCATTGCCGTTGAGCGCCATCGCCGTCGTGCCGGCCTTCGAGGACAGCGCGCGGATGAATTCCCAGGCGAGCGGCTTCTGCCTGGCGTTCTTCGGGATCATCAACGACCAGAACTCGACCGTCGGCGCGAAGGCGACCTTGCCGGAAAGATCGGCCGCCATCGGCGGCAACAGCGACTTGAAACGCCCGCCATATTTGCCCCTGGCCGGATCGTTGTAGGAGACCAGCCGGGCGAAGGGATTGATCGTCATCGCCGCCCTGCCCTGCTGCATCCAGGTGGTGATCTCTTCATTGTTCACCGTGGCGAAGTTCCGCGGCAGCACGCCGGCCTTGTAGAGATCGGCGAGGATCGTCAGCGCTTTGACCATCGCCGGCTCGTTGGCAGTGAGCTTGCCGTCCGCGGTCATGTAATCGCCGCCGAGGCAGCGCGAGAACGTCAGGAAATTCGAGGCGAAGACCGCCGTGAAGGCGAGGCCGTGGACCTGCGTGCCGTCCTCGCGCTTGAAGGTGAGCTTGCGCGCGGTCTCGACCAGTTCCTCAAAGGTCGCCGGCAGCTTGCTGACGCCGCGCTCCTCCAGCAGCGCCTCATTGTAGATCAGCGCATTGGTGGCGTGGCGGACCGGGATGCCATGCAGCGCACCGTCGACCTTGAGCGGGCCGATCAGGCCGGGCGCGAAATCGTCGAAGGCCTCGATCGGCGCGTCCTTCAGCAGCGCATCGAGCGGCTCGAACAGCTTGAGATTGCGCGGCACGGCGCGGCCATTGACGAGATAGGCGACGTCGATCGAGGTCTCGGCCAGCGACGCCTCGCGCAGCAAGCGCTCATGCACGGCGTTGACGTCGCCGAAGGTGACCCAGTTGAGGTTCGCCCCGCTCGCCTTGCGGAAGGCTTCGGTCGCATCGCCGCCCGGCCCAGTCGTGGCGGCGGTCTGGTGGACGCGATGACCGAGAGCCGTCAGCGTCTTCGCCTGCGCGAAGACCCGGCCGGGCAAAGCGGTAGCGACCGCAGCCGCGCCGGCAAGGGCGCCGAACCGGCGGCGCGAGATCGGAAAGGTCATGGCATCTCCTCCGGGCTTTTTTCGCCTTGCAGTCAGGCCGGCAGCAGCGGCTGCACACGCTTGGCCAGCGAGGCCATCGCCTCCTCCGGCGTCTTCATGCCGAGCACGGCGGCCTCCGCTTCCTCCTTGAAGAGGTCGCCGGCACGAGCCGCCTCGTCGAAGGCCGGCAGCGGCACGCGCGCCACTTTCAGCACCTTCAGCTCCTCGGCTGCATAGGGCACGGTTCCGGCGAAGCTCTGGTCGGCATAGGTCGAGGCGCGCACCGGCCCGTTGCCGTTGAGCGCGGCCTTCAGCGTCGCCTCCTTCGAGGCCATCGCCTTGATGAAGCTCCAGGCGAGGTCCTTGCGCTTGGCATTTTTCGGGATGACCATGCCCCAGAACTCGACCTTGGCCGGAGCGGCATCGTACTTGCCCGCCAGCGTCTTCGAGGCCGGCACGGCGATCGTCTTGATCTTGCCTGAGAATTTCGACTTCTGCGGATCGTTGTAGATGCGGTTTCGGCCCATGCTCTGCAGGCTCATCGCGGCGCGGCCCTGCTGCATCCAGACATTGACGTCCTCGGGCGAGAGCGTCGCGAAATTGCGCGGGAAAGCATTGGCCTGGAAGAGCTCGCGCAAGGTCCTGATCGCGGTCAGCATCGGCGGCTGGTCGGCGGCGCATTTGAAGTCGGGCGTGATGAACTCGCCGTCCCAGGCGCGGGCGAGGTCGATCACGTTGGGATAGGTCACGCCCGGCGTGCACAGGCCGACGACCTGCGTGCCATCGGAGCGGCGATAGCTGCAGGCCTTGGCGATCTCGATCATCTCCTCGATCGTCACTGGGGGCTTGGAGAAGCCCTTCTCGGCCAGGATTTCCTCATTGTAGTGCAGACCCGAGGAGGCATGGCGGAACGGCACAGCGAGCTGCTTGCCGCCGACAGTCATGCCCTTCATCAATCCCGGGAAGATGTCGGCGAGATCCTCGACCGGATCGCGCTTGAGGTAGTCGTCGAGCGGCTCGAACAGGTTCGCGGCCCGCGGCACCACCTGCGTGTTGAGGACGAAGCCGACATCGACCGAGGTCTCGCCGAGGCTGGCCTCGCGGAAGAGCCGCTCCTGCAGCGGGCCGGTGTCGAAGGTCGTCCACTGGACGCCGACGCCGTTCTTCGCGGCCCAGTCCTTGGTGATGTCGCCGCCCTGCGCGCCGGTCGCGACCGTCTGCATGACGCGATGGGTGAAGACGTTGAACGGCCCGCCTTGCTGCGCGCGGGCAGCGCCTGCGCCCAGCGTCGCAAAGCTCAGCCCGAGAATGCCGGCGCCGAACTGCCTACGGTTCAGTCCTGTCTCCGTGGTCATGCCTGTCCTCCCGATGGTTCGCGAGCTCCGCGATGGCGGCTTCAGCCGCTTCGAAATGCTTGTTCATGGCAGCGAAAGCCGCAGCCGGATCGCCGGCGCGGATCGCCTCGACGACGCGCACATGCCGCTCGAAGGTGCGCCGCCAGTCGTCCTTGGTGCGCTTCTCGCGCGAGTTGAAGATCTCCATCACCTCGCGGATCACTGGCCTGAGGCCCCTGATCTGGAAGTCGAGCAGGCGATTGCCCGAGGAGGCAGCGATGGCCTCGTGGAAATCGAGATCGGCCTCGATCCAGCGCGGCACATTCCCGAGCGCATCCTCCATGCGGGCGAGGATCAGCGCGAGCTTCTCGACATCCTCCGCCGAGCGACGCGCAGCGCTGTGGGCCGCGATCGGCGGCTCGAGGATGCGGCGCAGTTCCACCGCCTCGGTCAGGCCATTGGCGCGACCACGCACGGCGAAACGATAGAAGCGGTCGAGCGGGGCTGCGTCGAGCGCCTGAACCTTGGTCGGCTTGCCCTGCTGGATGTGCACGACACCCATCGCAGCGAGCTGCCGGATGGCCTCGCGGGCGATCGGCTTGCTGACGCCGAAGGAGGCGGCGATCCGCGATTCCGACGGCAGGGCGTCGCCCGGCTTCAGGCGGCCGTCCTGGATCGCCTGGGTGATGCGCTGGATCACGGCGTCGCCCAACCGCATCGGCACGACGTCGCCGCCGGCGAATGGGTCGTCGCCACCCAGCAGGGATGAAGCGGCATCGCTCATCGATCACCTCCGTTCGATGATCATTGACAGATGCCGCTTAGCTTGGCAACTGTTCAACCTATCAGATAGGTTAAGCACTCAAGAGGACGCCGCTTCATGCCGGCCAGCCGCATCTCGAAGGTCGTCACACACCCGCTGCGGGCTACGTTGCCCAAAGTCCAGCGGACGTCGCAGGGCGACTATCCGGCGATCGAGATCGTCGTGGTCGAGGTCGAGACAGAGGACGGTACCATCGGCTTCGGCGAGGGTCTCTGCCGCCGCGGCGCCGCCGGCTATGCCCGCTTCATCGAGGAGGCGCTGGTGCCGCGCCTGCTCGGCCGTGATGCAGCCGATCGCCGCGCGCTCTGGAAGACGATGCGCGCAGCTCTCTCGGGGCGCCCGGGCGGCCAGATCGTCGAGGCGATCGCGGCGGTCGACATCGCGCTCTGGGACATCGCCGGAAAGCAGGCGGGCCAGCCGATCCACAGACTGCTCGGCGGCATGGGCCGCACAGAACTCGCGGCCTATGCCTCCTCGATCAACTGGCTCGACGATGCCACCGTCGAGGCCGAGGTCGCCGCCGTGCTGAAGGCTGGCTTTCGCGAGATCAAGGTCAAGCTCGGCCATCCGCTCCGGGATGCGATCGCTCGCGCGAAACTCGTCCGCAAGCTCGCCGGCGACGACATCGCCCTCTATGTCGATGCCAACTGGGCCTATGACGTCGATGATGCCTTGATCGTCGGGCGGGCGCTGGCCGATCTCGGCTATGGCTTCTTCGAGGAGCCGATCGCGCCACAGGATCGCGACGGCTATCGCCGCCTCGCCCAGCATCTGCCGATCAGGCTCGCAGCCGGCGAGAGCGACTTCGTCGCCTCGGACGCGCTGATCTCGCTGCAGGATTGCTCGCTCGGGCTGATCCAGCCGGATGTGACGCGCTCGGGCGGCATCAGCGAGACCTGGCGCATCTGCGAGCTCGCCGCCGCCTTCAACACGGCCTATGCTCCGCATGTCGGCTGGTCGGGCGCGATCTGCGTCGCCGCCAGCCTGCAGCTCGCCGCCGCGGCCGAGACCTTCCGCACCTTCGAGTGCATGGTCTACCAGAACCCGCTGCGCGACGCCTTCACCCACCCGATCGTCGGCGAGGGCTCGCAGCTGGTCGACGGCAAGCTTTCCATGCCGCAGGCGCCGGGGCTCGGCATCGAGATCGACCGCGACGCGCTCGCGCGCTTCAGGATCGCCTGATGAGCGCCCGCACCCCTCTTTCGGCAATCGCGCTGGTCTCGCCGGTCCAGTTGATGATCGGCGGCATCATCTTCCTGCCGGCGATCTATGTCTTCTGGCTCAGCCTCAACCAGTCGTCCTTCGGCCAGGCGGCGAGCTTCGTCGGCTTCGCCAATTACGCGAAGGTGCTGGGCGACGCCTATTTCTGGAAGGCGCTCCTCAACACGGTGATCGTCGTCGCCGTGGTTGTGCATGTCGAGCTCCTGCTCGGCCTCGGCATGGCGCTGTTCTTCGCCTCGGGGGTGCCGTTCCGGCCGCTGCTGCTGGCGATCGTGCTCGCACCCTATGCCGTCAGCGAGGTCTCGGCGGTGGTGATGTGGCGCTTCCTGTTCGAGCCGGATGTCGGGATGATGAGCCGGCTCCTGATGACGCTCGGCCTGCCGCCGATCGAATGGGCGGTGAACCCGAGCCACGGCCTCGCCATGGTCAGCCTGCTCTCGATCTGGCTGCATCTGCCCTTCAGCTTCATCATTCTCTACGCCGCCAGGCTCTCGATCCCCAGCGATCTCTACGAGGCCGCCGCGATCGACGGCGCCTCGCCCTGGACCTCGTTTCGCCGGATCACGCTGCCGCTGCTGATGCCGGCGCTGCTGATCGCGGCGCTGTTCCGCTACATCTTCGCCTTCCGCCTGTTCTCCGAGGTCTGGCTGATGACCGGTGGCGGTCCGGCGCGCTCGACCGAGGTGATGGCGGTCTACCTCTATCTCGAGGCCTTCCGCTACAACGCCTTCGGCCCGGCCGCCGCCACCGGCTGGCTGCTCGTGCTCGCCTCGCTCCTGCTCGCGCTGTTCTATCTACGCCGGCTCTACCGGGAGATGTTCGCGCGTGCCTAAGCTCTCCCTGCCCAAGCTTTTGCGCCATCTCCTCAAGCTCGTCGGCGTGCTTGCGATCGTCGCCTGGTCGCTCGTGCCGATCGGTCTGATCGCCATGTCGTCCTTCAAGGCCGACCGCGACATCTTCTCGACCTCCGGCACCTTCTCCTTCGCGCCGACGCTGGCGAACTACGAGGCGCTCTGGAGCCGCTGGGGCGATTTCTTCTTCGGCCTGTGGAACAGCTTCCTGGTCACGGTCGGCGCGACCGTGCTCGCGGTCGGCGTCTCCCTGCTCGCCGGCTTCGCCTATTCGCGCTTCGCCTCGAGGGGCCTGCAGGCCTCGGCTTTCTTCCTGATCTTCATCCGGCTGATCCCGCCGATCGTGATCACGCTGCCGCTCTTTCCGGTGGTGAACTGGCTCGGCCTCAACGACACGCATTTCGTGCTGATCGTGCTCTACGCCACCTTCTTCGTCTCGCTCGGGACGGTGGTGATGCGCACCTTCATCGACCAGATCCCGCGCGAGCTCGACGAGGCCGCGATGATGGACGGCGCCTCGCAGGTCCAGATCATCATGCGCGTGATCTTGCCGATGGCGGCGCAGGGCATGCTCGCGGTCTCGGTCTTCGTCATCGTCTACGCCTGGAACGAGTTCCTCTTCGCCTTCATCTTCACCACCACCAAGGCGAAGACCGCGCCATTGGTGATCTCCGAGATGATTGGCGCCGTCGAAGGCGTCGAATGGGGCGTGCTCTTCGCCGCCTCGACCGTGCAGCTCGTGCCGGTGCTCGCCTTCGTCATCCTCATGCAGAAGCATCTCGTCGCGGGCCTGACCGCCGGCGCGGTGAAAGGGTAGGATCATGACCCAGCTCGACGATATGCGCCGTGCCATCCGCGAGGCCGATCCGCAGCTCAGCCGCTTCGACCCGCTGGCCCGCATCATCTGCCTCGACGATTTCGACCGCGGCATGTGCGGCTGGACCCAGCTCGTCGGCAATTACGAGGACAATCTCGACGCGATGCTGCCGGGCTATGCCCAGCACAGCCACGCCATGCTCTCGACCTTGCCGAATTGGGATTTCGGCTCGCATGGCGGCGTCGACGGCTCTTATGCGCTGAAGATCGCAACGCGGCCTAAGAAAGGCGCGCAGAACGTCGCGATCAAGCGCCTGACCTTTCGCAAGCCGGGGCCGATCCGGCTGGAGGCCTATTTCACCTTCAAGCCCGAGGCGACCAATCTGCAGCTCTCGGAGACCGATATCCGCTCCTTCGGCTTCCTCTACGATCTCCAGATCGGCGATACGTCAGGGCCGGGCGATCGCGTGATGCCGCACTTACGCTTCCTCAACGCGCAGGACGGTCAACATCTGCAGAAATGGCAGTTCAAGCGCAAGACGACGCCGATCAAGCCGATCGGCCATGCCGGCAAGACGATCACGCACTACCACCTCGCGCCCGATGACTGGGAGGACCTGCCCGGCGGCAAGCAGCGGCTCTGCTACAACGAGATCCCGACCAAGGTGAACTGGCACTATCTGCGCTTCGATTTCGACCTCGGCTCGATGCAGGCCACGCGCTTCCAGGTCAATGACCGCGTCTTCGCCATGGACGGCTTCGACTGCATCCGCATACCCGCGATGAAGAACCTCTGGTGCATGCTCAACCTCGCCTTCTTCGCCGAGACCGACACCGACAAGCGCGCCTTCGCCTATCTCGATTCCGTCTGCCTGTCGGGAGAGTTCTGATGCTGCCCGAGAACCTGACCGCCGTCGTCGCCCGCAACGAGAGCTGGACCGGGACAAGCGCGAGCGAGCCCTACGAGGCCGGCTGGGCGAAGGAAGCCATCGTCTTCGTGCGCGCCCTGAAGGAGCCGAAGGGGGCGCTGCCAAAGGCGCGCGTCGAAATCTCCGCCGACGGCATGCACTGGTGCGCCGAGGGCTCGGAGTTTGATCTGCCGGCGGCCAAGGATGCCGTGACCTTCCAGCGCCTCGCCCATTTCGGCAATTTCGTCCGCGTCGCCGCGTCGCTGCCCGATGGCGCCGAGATCACCGTGCTGGTGACGCTGCATCTGAAGGCCTGAAGCGACCATCGACCTCATCGCCAGGCGCGCTTCAAGCCGCCTTTGCGGCCTGCTTCTTTTCCGCCATGTGCTGCTCCTCAGCGAGGCCGGCGCGCCAATAGCTGACGACGAGATGCTCGTCGATGCCAGGGCGCAGATGCCGGCGCGCCGTCGCACGGATCTCGCGGAAGGCCGTGTGCTCGGTTGCGGCCCAGAGATAAAGACTGCCCTCGCCCGGCGGCCAGTCGAGCGTGGCCAGGGCGTCAGTCAGCAAGGTCGTGGAACCGGACGCTACGCCATCACGATGGAGCCAACGGACATCGAACCCTTCCGGCAGTGGCAAGGCCTGACGCTCGTTCACGTCGGCGACCTCGATCAGCGCAAGCCCGCTCGCCTGCTTCGGCAGGTGAGCCAACATGCGCGCCAGTGCCGGCAGGCCGGTCTCGTCCGCGACGAAGAGATAACGCTCGGCCTGCTTCAGGCCACGCCCGCCCGGGCCGGCCATGCCGATCCGGTCGCCCACCTGCACGCCGGCGGCAAAGGCCGAACCCGGGCCGGCATCGTCGTGCAGCACGAAATCGATGGCGAGCGTGCCAGCCGCCACGTCGATCTCGCGGATCGTGTATTTGCGGATCGCCGGCCGCTGATCCGGCGGCGGCGATTGCAGCAGGCCATCAGCGCCGATCATCGGCCAGGCCGGCTCGGCCAGGCCCGCCGGTGGGATGAACAGGCGCACATGCAGCGCCTCCAGCGAGTCGTATCGGGCAAGGTCCTCTCCGCGGAAGCGGATGCGGCGCATATGCGGCGTCAGTTGCTCGACGCCGGCCACGGTCAGCACCCGGAAGTCCGGCGGCAGCATCGGCTCGGCGCCGTCGCCGCTCCAGCGGATCGCCGGCGCGGCGCCTTCCGGCGCAAACTCGACGACATGGCTCGCGATCACGAGCTTCATGCCCTGCACGCCGGCGAGATCGGCCGCCTCGACGATAACTGACAGCGCGCCCGGCACCGCGCTCAGCTCGGCCCGGCTGTCCCCGAGCACGATCGTCGTCACGCCATCGGCCTCGCTGACATCGGCCTCGTGCTCGAGAAGGTGCGCGCAAAGCGGCTGCAGCACGGCAGCAGGATCAGGCAAGGCGATACGCGTTTCAGCGCGAAGCGTGGTCATGGCAATTATCCTGTCGCTGCCCTGATCAGGGCTTTGCCTGGTGGGCGCTCTCGATCCAGAGCGGGCCGTCGAGCGGGATCGCCGAGAAGCGCTTGGAGATCTCGTTCAGCGTCGCCTGCGGGTCGACATCGGCGAAGCGATCCGGGTGGAACCATTTCGCCAATCGCTCGATGGCGACGATGTGGAGCGGGGTGTCGTTGAAAAGCTGCCAGAGCCCGTAAGCGCGGCGATTGCGTACCGCTGCGAGCGCAGCGATGCCGGGCCGTTCCAGCAATGCGCCGAAGCTCTGCGCCGCGGTCTCATGCGAGACGCCGAGCCCCAGGACGAGGCCACCGAGCTTTGCCAGATGGGTGCCGCCGGTCCCGACATAGATGGCAGGGTCTGCGGCCAGGAGCTGCTCGAGGCTGATCTGTCCGGTCGCGCCCGGCAGGATCGCGGCGGCGATATTGCGACCGCCCGCCGCGGTGATGAAGTCGTCGAACGTGCCCTTGCCCGGCGTCGGGCAGCAATCGAAGCCGCCGGCATGGGCATGCATGAACACCGAAGGGCGCTCCGCGCCGCGCACGCGCTCCTCGATCAGGCGTCGGCGCTCCTCGTAGAAGCGGATATAAGCCTCGGCTTGGCCCTCGCGGCCAACTAGCCTGCCGAGGATGCGCAGGCTCGGCAACGTGTCGCGCATCGGCTGCAGGTAGAAATCGACGACGGCGACCTTGATACCGGCCGCCTCGAAACGCTGGACGAGATCGCCCGGTCCGCGCCGCGTACCGGCGAGCGACGAGCTGAGGATCACCAGGTCCGGTGACAGCGACACCGACTTCTCGAAGGAGAAGCCGTCCGGCGTCGCGCCATCGCCGACGGTCGGCACAGACTCGATCGCCGGGAACTTGGCGAGGTAGCGGGCATAGGCATCGGGGTTCTGCCGGCGATGATCGCCACCCCAGCCTGCAAGGATGCTGAGCGGGTCGGGATGGATCAGGCCGAGCGCATTGAGCTGGCGCCCCTGCGCCAACACGATCCGCTTCGCCGGAGCCGGCAGGGTGACGCTGCGTCCGAGCAGGTCGGTGACCGCGATCGGTTCGGCGCGGGCGGGCAGCGCCAGAGCCGAAAGCAGCGCGGCGACGACGAGCAGCAGCCGCATCAAAGGCCGTGACGGCAAGGCGCTCATGGTGCCACCCTTCCCCCGGCGCCGTCGCCGAGCGTGAACGCGACCGCGCGCGACAGCATGGCCGGGACAACCGAGATATGGTTCTCGCCGGGAAAGACGACATGCTCGCAGTCGACCCGCCCGGAGGCCGTCAGCGCCTCTGCCATCTCGGCGGCATTGTCGAGCATCCGCGCCATGCGCAGCCGCGCCGCACGCTGCGGATCGCGCCGCGCGTCGTCGTTCTGCTCCTCACCACCGACGGTGATCAGCAGGCGCGAAGTATCCGTGGCGGCAGGCGAGCACAGGAATCGCTCGCGCGTCGCAAGGATGGCGCGCTCGTCCCACCAGATCGACGGGCTGCCGGCGACATGGCTGCGGAACAAGCCGGGCCGCGCGAACAGCGTGTGCAAGGCGAAGAGCCCGCCGAAAGAATGGCCGACCAGCGACATGCAGGCCCGGTCGATTGGCGCCAGCCTCTCGACCTGCGTCAGCATCTCGCCGGCGATCAAATCGAGGAAGCGATCGGCACCGCCATCCGTCGGCAAGAGGTCTTGCCGGCGCCGCTCGGCATCGAAGGGCGCCGCTCCCGGATAGCCGACGCCGAGGATAACAGCCGGGCCAACGCCAGAAACCTCGGGGCGCCCGGCCTGCAGCCGCGCAGCAGATAGCGCGGTCGGGAACAGCGCATCGCCGTCGACCAAGACGAGAACTGGGAAGCCGGCGGCCGGCGCCGGCTCTGGCGGGATCGCGACCAATAGCCGGTACTCGGCTCCTCCTGCCGAGGTGAAGGCGAAGCTATGCGTGTGCGGCAACTCGACCGGCCGGAGAGCCGGAGCCAAGTGCCCCTCGAATGCAACCCGCTCCGGCCGCAGCATCCCGATCGCCCTCACCAGCGATAGGACAGGGTGGCGAGCACGGTCCGGCGCATGCCGAAGGAGCACTGCAAGCCGCTGTAGCAGCCGGAGACATACTCCTTGTCGAACAGGTTCTGGGCGTTGACCTGCACCTTCCAGCCCTTCATCGCGGCATTCGCAGCGCCAAGATCATAGCTGATCGCGGCATCGACCAGCGTGTAGTCGTCGGTGAAGAAGGTGTTGCCAGGGTCACCCGCGCCCTTGCCGACATAGCGCACGCCGGCGCCGAGGCCGAGCCCCGAGAACAGGCCGGTCTTGAAGGTGTAGTGCGCCCAGAGCGAGGCCATGTGGCGCGGCACCACGGTCGGGCGCCTGCCGAGATCGACGCCCGTGCTCCTGGTCACCTCGGCATCGGTAAAGGTATAGGCCGCGACGAGGTCGAGATTATCGAGGACGGTCGCCCGCGCCTCGACCTCGACGCCGCGCGCCCTGACCTCGCCGGTCTGGATCTGGAAGCCGGGATTGGCGAGGTCCGCGGTCTGCACATTGGTCTGGGTCAGCTGGTAGAACGCGGCCTGCAGGAAGGCATTGTAACCCGGTGGCTGGTACTTGAAGCCGGCCTCGTACTGCTCGCCCTCGGTCGGCTTGAATGCGACGCCACGGAAGGTCGTGCCCGCGACCGGCTCGAACGAGGTCGAGTAGCTCGCATAGGGCGCAAAGCCGTTGTCGAAATTGTACATCAGGGCGACGCGGCCGGTGTTGGCAAAGTCATCCTGCTTGGTCAAAGCGCCGTTGACGAGGTTGCGCGTGCGCGCCATCGCCCGGTCGAAGCGGCCGCCGACCACCAGCGAGAGCCGGTCGAGCTTGATCTGGTCCTGGATATAGACGCCGTATTGCTGCTGGGCCTGCCCGGTGCCCGGCACTGCCGGGACCGCAAACGGCAGGCGGCCATAGACCGGATTGAAGGCGTCGAGCGTCTGCACCGTGCCGCCGGCGCCCGTGTAAGCGGTACCGTCGCTCCAATAGCCGTCGACGCCGAACAACACCTTGTGGGTCAGCGCGCCGGTGCGGAAATCGGCCTGAAGCTGGTTGTCGATGCCGAAGGTCTGCGCCTTCTCGTTCGAGGCGGTGACGCGGCGCGTCAGGGTGCGCTGGTCGGCGCCGAGCGACGCCGCCGCGACCGTGCGGAAGCGCGATTCCAGATCCGAATAGCGGATGTTCTGGCGGAAGCTGAAGACCTCGTTGAAGCGGTGCTCGAAGGCGTAGCCCGCCGTCAGGTGGTTGCGGCTGTAGCCCTCATAGCCGGGCTCGCCGGGAAAGAAATTGCTGCGGATGCGGCCGTTGCGGTTCGGCAGCGCGGTGCCGACCGAGGGAATGAAGCCGTAGAAGCCGGTCTCGGGATCGCGCTGGTACGAGGTCAGCAGCGTCAGGCTCGTCGCGGCATTGGGCTGGAAGGTGACGGAGGGCGCGATGTACAGGCGCTCCTCCTTGGTGAAATCGACCTGGGTGTCGGCGGCGCGGCCGAGCCCGACGATCCGGTAGAGCACGGTCTTGTCCGGCGTCACCGGCCCGCCGATGTCGAAGGCGAACTGCTTGCGCTCGAAGCTGCCGAACTGAACCTGGACCTCGCCATGC
The DNA here is from genome assembly GCA_025846845.1 of Alloboseaceae bacterium BT-24-1. Classification (GTDB taxonomy): domain Bacteria; phylum Pseudomonadota; class Alphaproteobacteria; order Rhizobiales; family Beijerinckiaceae; genus Allobosea. The sequence goes on along the minus strand of JAOYTL010000011.1, from coordinate 202,847 downwards.
GCGACGTCGCGCGGGCGCTTGCTGACCATCTCGATCAGGCCGCCCGGCTTCACCTGGCCGAAGGTCACGGAGGCCGGGCCGCGGATCACCTCGACGCGCTCCAGACCCCAGGGATCCACGCTCGGCACGAGGAAGTTGACACCGCGCTGCAGGCGCAGGCCGTCGAGGAAGTTGACGAAGCCGGCGCCGGTGCCGGCACCGCCGAAGCCGCGGATGAAGACGCTGTCATAGCGGCCCATCGACAGGCGCGTCTCGCCGAGCACGCTCGACGAATAGCGCAGCGCCTGGCTGACGCTCTGGGCGCCCTGATCGTCCATCTGGTCGCGGGTGACGACGGTGACCGACTGCGGCGTCTCGATCAGCGGCGTGTCGGTCTTGGTCGCGCTCTCGCTGCGCCGGGCGACATAGCCGTTGACCGGCCCGCTGGCACGCTCGCCCTGGACCTCGATCGTGTCCAGGCTGACCGCTTCACCGCTTTGCGCAAACGCAACGCCCGGCCAGGCCGCGATGATCGCCCCGAACGCGACGCCGGCAGCCAAGACAGCCCGATTGCCGGTGATGAGAACCCCAGTCATGCCTGCGCCCTTGCCCCTTCGCCGTTCCGGCGACCCGTTGGCAGGGTTCTTTCAGGAAGCATGCTTGGCCGGCAATGCTGTCGGCTTTCGATCGCGGCAGTATTTCTTTCGCTGCAGTTTCGAGCCTTTCCAGCCCTGAAACAGGAGGCGTCTCTCAACGCAGCGCGCTTGGCGACATGCCGAAGCGCTTGCGGAACAGGCCGGAGAAATGCGCCGGTGTATAGCCGACGCGGAAGGCGGCCTCGGCGATACTGGCCTCGCCTTGGGCGATCAGCGCGTGCGCCTGCTGCAGCCGCAGCTCCTGCAGATAACCGAAGACGCTGTCGCCGAACTCGGCACGGAAGGCAGAGGTGAGTTTTGTCGGGTTGAGGCCGGTCGCACGGGCGAGCTCGGCCAAGCTCGGCGGCTCCTGCATCGCCGCGACGAGCATGTCCCTGACAGCATGGACCTGCTCGCGCGTCCGGGCCGGGAGCCGCGCCGGCCGCAGGGGCGGCTGGCCGACGATCCGGTCGAGCGCCACGGCGGTAAGCTCCAGCGCCTTTCCGGCCAGATAGAGACGTCGCAGCGGCTTTGCCACCGGACATTCGGCGATCTGGAGGGCGAGCGCGCACAGATCGGCATCGGCCGGGCGCACCCAGATCCCGGCATCCTCGGCGCCGGCGAGCGCGAACAGTTGCTGCATCGGGGCCTCGAATTCCCGCTCGACGAAATCGAGGTCGAACTGCATCAGGACGCAGCGGACCACGCCGCCGCTGAGGCCAGTGCGTTGCTGGACATGGTCGCCGCCATTCGCGGCGGCCAGCAGAGCCGGGCCGCGGACGAGGACGGCGGGCTGGTCATCGATCTCGAGGGATTGCCGCCCATCCAGCATGACCGCGATCTTCAAGCCCCGGCGCATCGGGCCGACGATCCGCTCGCCCTCCGGCACAGGAAAGTAGCCCGCCGACAGCGATAGCTGCCGCGAGAACAGTGGAATGCCTACCAAGGATTCGGGATCGGAAAAAGTCTGCATCGCGTTCACTGGAGCAGCATAGTTCAATCGTTTCCGACCTCAAGATTTAGCGCCCAGATTACGACTCTTCTAAATTCCGGGAAATTGCCCCCGATATCCATTGGCCGTTGCCGTGGCGAGCGAGTCTCACATCAACAACCCCTGCCTGCATTTCTCACCTGCTCACGCATCCAAGCGTTGAATCGCATCGACCAGGCGCCGCGGCTTGCCCGCTCCGTCACATCACGGTCACCGAAACGCGTCTATCCCGCTGCGATGACGTTCCTGACCGCCCGCGACAGAGATCGCTCCGGCATTGCCGCGCTGCTGCCCGGCGCCGAGGCTACTGCGCCGCCGCTGCTGGCGTTGGACAACTTCTCGGTCGCCTTCCCGGGCGCCCACGGGCCGGTCCCGGTCGTGCGCGGCATCGACCTCACGCTCGCCCCCGGCGAGGCGCTGGGCATCGTCGGGGAATCGGGCTGCGGCAAGAGCGTGACCTGGCTCGCAGCCTTGCGCCTGCTCGGCCGCGGCGTCGCCACCTCCGGCGAGGTCCTGCTCAGGGGGCAGGACATCACCCTCCTGCCGGAGCGTGCGCTCGCTAGCATACGCGGCGGCCGCATCGGGCTGATCTTCCAGGATCCGACGAGCTCGCTCAATCCGGTGCAGCGGATCGGCACGCAGCTCACGGAAGTGCTGCGCCTGCATCGCGGGCTCAGAGGTGACGAGGCGCAACGCGAGGCCCTGCGCCTGCTCGACCGTGTCGGCATTGCCGATGCGCCGCGGCGGCTGCGGCAGTATCCGCACGAGTTCTCGGGTGGCATGAACCAGCGCGTCATGATCGCGCTGGCGCTCGCCGGCGAGCCCGAGGTGCTGATCGCCGACGAGCCGACCACCGCGCTCGACGCGACGATCCAGGCGCAGATCCTCGACCTGATCCGCGACATCCGCCGCGAGAGCGGCATGGGGCTGGTGCTGATCTCGCACGATATCGGCGTCGTCGCCGATCTCTGCGACCGGGTCGCAGTGATGTATGCCGGGCGCGTCGTCGAGACCGCCGCGACGCAAGACCTGCTCGGCAGGCCGCGGCATCCCTATACGCGCGGCCTGCTCGCCGCCCTGCCGACACTCGGCGGCCCGCGCCAGCGGCTGACGCCGATCGCCGGCACCGTTCCCGCGCCCGACAGGATGCCGCCGGGCTGCGCCTTCGCGCCGCGCTGTTCGCTCGCCATCGAGGACTGCCGAAGCGAGACGCCTCCTCTCGTTCTCGCAGCGCAGGACCAACGCGCCGCCTGCCTGCGCCTCGCCGAGACCGCGATGGCGCCAGCTGCACATGACCCCGCTCCCGCCGGGGCGTTCGCATGAGCCCGCTGCTTCGCGTCAGCGATCTCGCCCGCCATTATCCGGCCGCGACGGCAACGGGCCAGAAGCGGATGCTCCACGCGGTCGACGGCGTGAGCTTCACCCTCGCCGCCGGCAAGACGCTCGGCCTGGTCGGCGAATCCGGCTGCGGCAAGTCGACCACCGCGCGACTCGTGCTCGGCCTGCTGCCGGCGACGCGCGGGCGGATCGATTTCGCCGACGAACCCGTGAGCGCGACCCGCGATCGCCGCTGGCGGGCGCTGCGTCGGCGGATGCAGCTGGTGCATCAGGATCCGCTCTTAGCGCTCGACCGGCGGCTGCCTGTCGGCGAGCAGATCGTCGAACCGCTCATCATTCACGGGCTCGAAGCCAACGCCGAGGCCCGGCGGCAGAAGGCACTCGCGCTGTTCGAGGCGGTCGGCTTAAGGCCGGACCTGTTCCAGCGCTATCCGCACGAGCTATCCGGCGGGCAGCGCCAGCGCGTCGTGCTCGCCCGCGCGCTGATCCTCGGTCCTGAGCTGCTGGTCTGCGATGAGCCGATCTCGGCGCTCGATGTCTCGGTCGCCGCCCAGGTCATCAATCTCCTGCAGGATCTGCAGGCGCGCTTCGGTATGGCCTATCTGTTCATCAGCCACGACCTGAAGGTGGTCAGGCAGATCGCCGATGAAGTCGCAGTGATGTATCTCGGCAAGATCGTCGAGCAGGGCCCGCCGGAAGCGCTCTTCCACACGCCGGCGCACCCCTACACCGAGGCGCTGGTCTCGGCCGTGCCGACGCTCCAGCGTGGCACGGCCGAGCGCATCATCCTGCGCGGCGACCCGCCCAATCCAGTCAACCGGCCATCGGGCTGCGCCTTCCATCCACGCTGCCCACGGGCCGTCGCCCGCTGTCGCGAGGAAGCGCCGGCGCTGCGCCCCACGAGCGACGGGCGACTTGCCGCCTGCCATCTGGTACCCGTGGCTACCGCCGCCAGAGCGGCCGCCGCCTGATCCATCCAACGCCGGAAATCGACATGGCCCAAGACGACCGCTCCCCAGCCACACGCGTCATCGTCGCGGTCTTCGACGGGTTGCGGCCCGACCTCGTCACGCCGGAGCTGACGCCCAACATCCTGCGGCTGGCGGCGCGCGGCACCTGGTTCCGGCGGGCGCGCAGCGTCTTCCCGTCCGTGACCCGCGTCGCGACCAGCTCGATCGCAACCGGTGCACCGCCCGCCGTGCATGGTATCGTCGGCAACGCCTTCTATCTCGAAGACGCCATTCCCGAGCGCATCTTCGACACCAGCGACGCCGCGCTGATCCGCCGCGCCGAGGCGCATCATGACGGCCGGCTGGTCGCGGTCGACACCTTCGGCGACGTGCTGGCGCGTGCTGGCAAGCGGCTTGCCGTCGTCCATACCGGCTCGGCCGGATCGGCCCACTTCATCAATCCGCGCGCCCGCGCCAACGGGCACTGGACCTTCTCGATGCACGGCGCCGGCGCGACGCAGACGCCGGAGGCGGTCGAGGAGGCGCTCGCCCGGATCGGCCCGCTGCCTGAGCGCGAACTGCCCCGCCTCGGCGAGGTCGCCTATGGCGGCCGGGTGATGACCGAGCATGTGCTGCCAACCCTCAAGCCCGATGTCGCGCTGATCTGGTTCAACGAGCCCGACACCACCTTCCATTATCGCGGGCTCGGATCGCCCGAGGCGATGGCCGGGCTCAAGGAGGCGGACCGCGCCTTTGGCGATATCCTCGACTGGGTCGAGGCCCAGCCCGACGCCGAGCGCATCGCGGTGATCGCCGCCTCCGACCATGGCCAGATCTCGACCGGCGCGGTCGAACCGCTGTTCGACGCAGCGCGCCAGGCCGGCTTCGACCTCAGCAACGCCAAGTCCGTCGATGGTGCCGCTTTCCTCGCAACCGGCGGCATTAGCGGCGAGATTCGCCTGCGCGGCAGCGACCGGACCGGGCTCGAGCGCATCGCTGCCTGGCTGATGGAGCAGCCGACGATCGGCCATCTCTTCTCGCGCGGCAACAATGGAGAGGAAGGCGAAATCCCCGGCACCCTGTCACTCGATCTGGTCGGCACCGGCCATGCCGGGCGGCAGCCGGACCTGATGTTCATCCTGAAATCGACGCTCGACGCCGACCAGTACGGCCTGCCTGGCCTCGGCGCGATGACGCCGGGCGACGTGCCGCTCGGCGGCGGCATGCATGGCGGCATCAACCCGCACGAGCTCAATACGGTACTCATCGTCTCCGGCGGCACGGCTGGTGACGGGAGCATCTCGCAGGAGCCGGCGGGGATCATCGATATCGGCCCGACCGTGCTCGGCTTCGCCGGCCTCGCCAAGGCGCCGAGCATGGTCGGGCGCGATCTCTCGCAGCTGGCCCAGGAGGAAGCCCACACACAGCGCTTCGCGGCCGGCCGCGGCGGCTTCATCCAGCGTGTCGAGATCGCCGAGCAGAACGGCCGCCGCTTCATCCTCGGCGGCCACTGACACCAATCGTCTCATAAGAGCCGACATCGTCATTCCGGGGCGACGCGCTAGCGTCGAGCCCGGAATCCAGAACCGATACTGGTTACGACGATGACGCTGCGATCGACGCGCTTTTCCTGAGGTGGTATCGATTCTGGGTTCCGGGCTCAGGCCTTCGGCCTGCCCCGGAAAGACGACGCGTTTCCTTCAAGAACCTCCGCCCCTTCAACTACGGGCGAAAGACAGGTTGTCCGGGCGTAAGTCCATGAAATAGAAGGTTGTCGGCCGCCAGGCGATCGCCTTCTTGATCGCATAGGCCTCGCTCGGCTGATAGAGGATCGTCGCCGGCGCCTCGTCCTCCCAGATGTCGAGCATCTGCGTGAACAGCGCCTTGCGCCTAGCCGGATCGACCTCCGCCTCCAGCGACGTGCCGGCCTTGTTGAAGCCTTCAGCCGAGGTCCAGAACTTCGAGATCTGGTGTTCGCCAGTCGGGCCCCAGGCGACCCAGATCGCGCCGAGCGGATCGGGCAGGCGCGTCGAGTTCGACCAGTTGAAGATCTGCGCGCCGGCGCCGCGCATCTGGGTCGAGTTCTCGACCACCTGCAGCGAGGCGTTGATGCCGACGGCCTTCCACTGCTCGACCAGGATCTGCGCCGCCTCCAGCGCATTGGTGTAGTAGTTGGCCATGGTGCGGTAGACGATCGGCTCGCCCTTGTAGCCGGCCAGCTGCAGCAGGGCCTTGGCCTTGGCCGGATCATAAGGCAGCTTGCGGCCCTCGACGAACATCTGGCCGTATTCGGGGAAATTGTGGCTCGGCGGCACCTGCGCCGTGCCCTGCCAGAGCGCATCGACCAGCTTCTGCCGGTCGATGGCGAGGTTCAGCGCCTGCCGAACCCGCTTGTCGGCCAGGACCTTGTCCTGCTCGTTATAGGCAAGGACGTGGACGTTCGCGAGGACGACGGAGCGGACATCGATGTCCTTGTAGGCGCCGACCACGCTCATCTGGTCGGGCGGGATATTGGTGATCAGGTCATAGTCGCCCGCAACGAGACCAGCGACCCGCGCCGCCAGCTCCGGCACGCGCCGGAAGGTGACGCGCCTGGCCGTCGGCTTGCCCATGAAGTAATCGTCGAAGGCTTCCAGCACCGTCGCCTCGGCAGCCGAATGCGAAACGACGCGGTAGGGCCCGGTCGCCACCGGCTTGCGCGAATAGGCCTCGAAGCCCATCGCCTCATAGGCGCGCTTGTTGACGATCCAGGCGCACCAGGAGGCGAGCCGCTGCTCCAGCAGCACGTCGGCGACCTTGGTGCGGAAACGCACTGTGTAGCGGTCGATCGGCTCGACGCTGGCGAGGATGCCGAAATAGGGCTTGCCGCCGGGGATCTGGGCCTTGTCGCCCCAGAGGCGGCCGTCACGGAAGGTGTAGGCGACGTCCTCCGAGGTCAGCTCGTCGCCATTGTGGAACTTCACGCCCTGGCGCAGCGTGACGACCAGCTCCTGCGGCGAGACGCGCTCCCATTTCACCGCCAGATGCGGCTTCAGCTCGGAGCCGCCGCCATCGCTGGCGCCGAGGAAATCGCGGCGGATCAGCGTGTCGAAGATCGAGTAGGTGACGCGCGTGCCAACATTGGAGAGCTCGCGCGCCGGCTCCAGCGTCGCCGGCAGGTCGGCGACCGCGACGGTGAAGTTCGGGCGTGCGTCGTTCGCGGCGAAGGCCTGCGGAGCGGTGAGCAGGGCCGACGCAGCGGACGCCCCCTCCAGGAAACGGCGGCGGGAAATCGGGGTCATGGCGTGTCTCGCATCGATGACGACGGCGCTGCTGGTCCGGCCCGCCGCAATCGCCCTGCCATGCCTCAGCTTGACGACAGGGCCATGACGGGGCGAGCCGAGAGCAGCAGGCGGGGATCGTCGAGCATCACCGCATCGGGGGCGAGCGACAGGACACGGTCGATCCCCTCCGCATCGATCCGCCCGACCGGAAAGGGCGGATAGCCGGCTATGGCGACAGAGCGCGGCTGCCCGACCATGATGACCGTGCGCAGGCCGACAGCGCGTGTAGCTACGATACGTTCGGCGGTCGCCTCGCCTTGCCAGAAGCGGAACCAGCCGGCGCCGAGAGCCTTCGCCTGTTCGTAGGATTCCGGGTCCGGGACCAGCGCAAGGATCGCGATCTCCTGCGACAAGGCGCGTGCGGCGGCGATGAGGTCGAGCGAGCGCAGGCCGAGCAGCACACGCTCCGCGGCGTCGGCTGCCCTGACGGCGTCGAGGATGCGCGGGAGAACGGCCGGGTCGGCGAGCTTGATGTCGAGTAGCAATCCGAGCGGCGCGGAAGCGGCGATGGCCTCCTCCAGTGTCAGCAGGCTGGGCAGGAGCGCGCGCAACTCGGCGAGTCCAGTCCCGGCGACGAGGCGCGGATCGCCGGCGATATGCTGCAGGTCCGCATCGTGCAGACAGACCAGCGCGCCGTCGGCGCTCAGCCGCAGATCCGTCTCGATCATCTCGGCGCCGATGGCCTTGGCCTGCTCGAATGCCTCGGCACTGTTCTCTGGCCCGAGCAGCGCGCCACCGCGATGAGCGATGGCGAGCGGGAGGGGGCGGGCATTGCTGCGAATATCGAAACCCATGGCCTCAGTGCCGCTCGCTGGTCGGATCGAGGCGGTCGCGTAGCCAATCGCCGAACAGGCTCATCGACAGCGTCGTCAGGAAGATGACGAGCCCGGGAAAGACCGCGATCCACCAGGCGTTCAGCAGATAACGCCGGCCCTCGCCGAGCATCAGGCCGAGCGAAGTGCCGGGCGGCTGCACGCCGAGACCGAGGAAGGAGAGCGAGGTCTCGAGCAGGATCGTGCCGGGGAAGTTGAGCGTCGCCTGCACCACCAGCGCGGCGAGGATATTCGGCAGGAGATGGCGCAGGACGACGCGGGAGGTGCGCGCGCCGAGAGCCTCGACCGCGTGGATATAGTCGCTCTCCTGCTCGGAGGCGACGAGGCCGCGGGCAAGCCGGGTATAGCGGTCCCAGCCGTCGATGCTGACCAGGACGATGAACAGCACGATGTTGTTGCCGAAGAAGGCGAGCATGGTCAGCGCCAGGAACAGCGCCGGGATCGCCGCCTGCGCATCGACCAGCATCATGATCGTCTGGTCGACGATGCCGCGCATGCGCGCCGCGACGAAGCCGAGCAGCGTGCCGAACACCGCCCCGATCAGCGTACCCATCACCGCGATCAGGATCGAGGTGCGGACCGCGTAGATCATGCGGCTGAGGATATCGCGGCCGAGCTGGTCGGTGCCAAGCCAGTAGGTCGTGCCGCCGCTCTGCGTCAGCGGCGGCTTCAGCCGGGCGAGCAGGTTCTGGGTGGTGTAGTGGATCGGTGCCAGCCAGTCCGCCAGGATCGCCACGAGGACAACCAGGACGAGGAAGCCAGCCGAGAGCTTCACCACCGGCGACATGCGGCGTCCGCGCGAATGGGCGGCGGGAACAGCGCCGAGATCGAGGCTCGCCGTCATGCCGGCTTGCCTAGGCCGCGGGAGAAGCCGCCGAGGCGCGGGTCGATCAGGATATGCAGGATGTCGACCAGGAGATTGGCGGCGACCATCACTACGGTGACCGTCAGGATCACCGCCTGGACCACGGCGAGATCGCGCGTCGTGACGGAATCGACCAGCAGCCGGCCGATGCCGGGCCAGGCGAAGATCGTCTCGACCACGGCGCTGCCGGCAAGGATGTGGCCGATCTCGATGCCGATGAACATCAGCAGCGGTACCGCCGCATTGGGCAAGGCATGGCGCAGGATGACGGACAGCGGCATCACCCCGCGGGCGCGGGCAGCGCGGATGAACGGCTTGCCGAGCACTTCGAGCGTGGCGGTGCGGGCGAAGCGGGCAAGACGTCCGGATAGCGGCAAGGCCAGCGTCACCACCGGCAGGATCAGGTGCCACAGCGTCTCGGACCCAGCCGAGGGCAGCACCCGCAGCTTGAGGGCAAAGAGCAGGATCAAAAGGATGCCCAGGAAGAAGATCGGGATCGCATAGCCGAGCACGGCGACCGCCATGGCGAGCCTATCGACCGCACTGTTGTGGCGCAGCGCCGCCAGGACGCCGAGCGGCAGGCCGATCAGCAAAGCGAGCATGAGCGCGCAAGCGCCCAGCAGCAAGGTCTTCGGCAAGGCGTCGACGACCGCGGCGAAGGCCGGCCGGTCATCGGCGAAGGAGAGGCCGAAATCGCCGCGGACGACGCTGGCGAGATAGCGCAGATACTGCTCGGCGAGTGGCCGATCGAGCCCCCAGAGCTCGCGGTAATGAGCGCGCACGTCCGGCGGCGTCTCGATCGAGAGCATGATGTCGGCGGGGTCGCCGGCGAGGCGCAGCGCAAGGAACACCGCCGAGACGCAGATCGCAACCGTCAACAGGGCGCGCAGGACGCGAAGGGTGAGGAAACGCAGCATCGCCGGGCTCGTGACTCGAAGGCCGAGCTTGTGCGGATGCTTACGCGACAAACGAATGACAGTTCGTCTTCAACGCGTACGGTCCGGAATCCGGGGCGGCGTCAGGATTGATCTTCCTCTCTCGGGATGGTTATGTCCGGGCATGCGATTTCGGTCCGCCATCCGGGGCCTGACCCTTCGACTTAGCCGCCCGGCGCCGTGAGCGCGCCGGGATAAAAGGCCTGTCCATCGCATGGCGGCGCAGCCCAGCCCTGAGCAGGCCGGACGCCGCATCCTTCGCAAGGGTTGTCCCATGACCACAATGCCGATTTCCAAGTACCGCGCCTATGCGCCGGTCAACCTGCCCGATCGCCGCTGGCCTTCGCAGGTGCTGACCAAGGCGCCGATCTGGTGCTCCGTCGACCTGCGCGACGGCAATCAGGCCCTGATCGAGCCGATGGGCGTCGATCGCAAGGACCGCATGTTCAACCTCCTGGTGAAGATGGGGTTCAAGGAGATCGAGGTCGCCTTCCCCGCGGCATCGCAGACCGATTTCGACTTCGTCCGCTCGATCATCGAGAGTGGCGCGATCCCTGACGACGTCGCGATCCAGGTGCTGACCCAGTGCCGCTCCGAGCTGATCGAGCGCACCTTCGAGGCGGTGAAGGGCGCCAAGAACGTCATCCTGCATTTCTACAACTCGACCTCGACGCTGCAGCGCGACGTGGTCTTCCGTTCCGACCGCAAGGGCATCGTCAGGATCGCGACCGACGCGGCCGCGCAGATCAAGGCCCTGGCCGCGCAGGCGCCGGAGACCAACTTCACCTTCGAGTATTCGCCGGAGAGCTTCACCGGCACCGAGCTCGATTACGCCCTGGAGATCTGCGAGGCTGTCAAGGCGGTGATCAAGCCGACGCCGCAGAACAAGCTGATCCTGAACCTGCCGGCGACCGTCGAAATGGCGACGCCCAACGTCTATGCCGACCAGTTCGAATGGTTCGGCCGCAACATCTCCGACCGCGACAGCGTCCTGCTCTCGATCCATCCGCACAATGACCGCGGCACGGCAGTCGCGGCGGCCGAGCTCGCTTTGATGGCCGGCGCCGACCGCGTCGAGGGCACGCTGTTCGGCAATGGCGAGCGCACCGGCAATGTCGACATCGTCACCATGGCGCTGAACCTGTTCACGCAGGGCATCGATCCCGCGCTCGACCTGCGAGATGTCAATGAGATCCGCAGCATCGCCGAATACTGCACGCAGCTGCCGGTGCACGAGCGCCATCCTTACGTCGGCGAGCTCGTCTACACCGCCTTCTCCGGCTCGCATCAGGATGCGATCAAGAAGGGCTTCGACGCGCAGGAGAAGCGCAACGACCCAATCTTCCAGGTGCCCTATCTGCCGATCGACCCCAAGGATGTCGGCCGCGACTACGAGGCGGTGATCCGGATCAACTCGCAATCCGGCAAGGGCGGCATCGCCTATATCCTGCAGGCAGATCACGGCCTCGACCTGCCGCGCCCGCTGCAGATCGAGTTCTCCAGGATTGCGCAGGAGCAGATGGACGAAGAGGGCAAGGAGCTGACCAGCGCCGTGCTCTGGTCCCTGTTCAGCCGGACCTATCTGCTGAGCGACGCGCCGCTCGAGCTGATCACGCACAAGACTTTCCCGGACGCCCATGGCTCGCGCACACTGACCGCCGAGCTGAGGCAGGACGGCGCGATCCGCACGATCGAAGGCGTCGGCAACGGGCCGATCGACGCCTTTGTCGACGCGCTGAAGGCGACCTATGGCGTCGAGTTCTCCTTCCTCGACTATCACGAGCATGCGGTCGGGCGCGGCGCCAATGCGACCGCCGCCTGCTATGTCCAGCTTCAGGACGAGAAAGGCCGGATCGTCCACGGCGTCGGCATCGACCCGAACATCGTCATGGCCTCGCTCAAGGCCGTGCTGAGCGGCATGCAGCGGGTGATGGCCGGCCAGATGGGCTGACGGGCTGCAAGCCGTAGCGGCGCTGACGCACTGAGCAGGGCCTGGCCTCGCAGCGCCTGGCCCACGTGAACCTGCGCCTTGTCCTGACGTTGAATCTCCAGCAGCGGCTTCGCGGGCGACATTTCGTTCCGTAGGGCCACCGCCCGCGGAGGCCGTCATGCCGGAGCCCCCCGATTTCACACGTGCCCGCCAGCGCATGGTCGAGCAGCAGCTCGCCGGTCGCGGAATTCGCGACCGGAAAGTGCTGGACGCGATGCGACTGGTACCGCGCGAGGCTTTCATCGCGGTCCAGCTCGCGGCATTCGCCTACCAGGATGGCCCGATCCCGATCGGAGAAGGACAGACGATCTCGCAGCCCTATGTCGTCGCCTTGATGCTGGAGGCGGCCGCCATCGCTGCGCAGGACGAGGTCCTCGAAATCGGCGCCGGCTCGGGCTACGTGGTGGCGCTGCTCAGCCGCATGGCGCGCAAGGTCTTCGCGATCGAGCGGCATGCCATATTGGCGGCCCAGGCCACGAAGCGGTTGCAGCAGCTCGGCTGCGACAATGCCGAGATCCTCTGCGCAGACGGGACTGAAGGTTTGCCCGCGGAGGCGCCTTTCGACGCGATCATCGTCTCGGCCGGCAGTCCCGACATTCCCGGCGCCTTGAAGCAACAGCTCGCCGTCGGCGGACGACTCCTGATCCCGGTCGAGTGCAGCGGATACGGGCAGGTGCTGACCAAGCTGACGCGGCAGGCCGAAGGCACCTTCGCCAGCGAACGCCTTGCGCCCGTCAGCTTCGTGCCGCTGATCGGCAGGCACGGTTGGGCAGCCGGGAACGAGGAATTGCCGAGCCGGGACGAGGACTAGGCCCGACCATCAGGGCGATGCCGCGCTTTGGCCACGACTGACGAACAGCCGCAAAACTCGCCGGTTGACAGTTCTGCAATCGATTACATAATCCATTCCGAAGCGGTTCCACAGAATGAGCCGTGCGAGGGAGGAGTACCGGTCATGTGCGTCAGCGCCACCAGTTCATCCGTCTTTTCCGGCCGGGGCAGCGATGCCGCCGGGCTGCGCTGAGCGCAGTCGCGAAAGCCCGGACATGGTCCAGATCGGCTTCAACCTGCTGACAGTCGGTGGTTTCATCGACGAGGCGCATCTGCCCTTATGCGAGCGCATCCGTGAGATCGGCTATGACGGGGTCGAGATTCCGGTCTTCGAGGGCGATGTCGACCATTACGAGCGGCTCGGCCGCCGCCTCGACGCGATCGGGCTGAAGCGCACCATCGTCACCATCGTCGCCGAGGACAGCAACCCGCTCTCGCCCGATCCGGCCATCCGCCAGAAGGCGCGCGAGCGCCATCGCTGGGCGGTCGACTGCGCCGCCGCGCTAGGCGCCACCGTCATCGCCGGCCCCTATCATTCGCCGGTCGGCGTCTTCACCGGGGAGGGCCCGCGCGAGGACGAACTCGCTCATCTCGCCGAGGCGCTGCATGCGATGGCGGATCATGCCGGCAAGCCCGGGATCGCGCTGTCGCTGGAGGCGATCAACCGCTTCGAATGCTACGCGCTGAACACGATGGAAGCCGCAAGCGCGCTGCGGGCGCGGGTCGGGCATCCCAACTTCGGCTACATGTACGACACCTTCCACGCAAATATCGAGGAGCGCGATCCCGTCGGCGCCTACAGCCGCTACGCTCCCGAGATCAACCACATTCACCTCTCGGAGAACGACCGCGGCATCGTCGGGCGCGGCCATGTGCCCTGGGCGCAGACCTTCCGCGCCATCCGCGCCACCGGCTACGACAACTGGCTGACGGTCGAGGCCTTCGGCCGGGCTCTGCCTTCGCTGGCGGCGGCGACGCGGGTCTGGCGCGACCTCTTCCCTGATCGCGATACGCTCCTCACCGAGAGCCACGACTTCATTCGGCGCGGCTGGGCCGAGGCAGGTGCGGCATGAGCGCTGCGACGCCGGTCCTTTCAATGCGCGGCATCGGCAAGAGCTTCACCGGCGTGCGGGCGCTCGACGATGTCAGCCTCGACTGCCATGCCGGCGAGGTTCACGCCATCTGCGGCGAAAACGGGGCCGGCAAGTCGACGCTGATGAAGGTGCTCGGCGGCGTCTATCGGCCCGACGAAGGCGAGATCCTGCTCGGTGGTCAGCCCGTCGCGTTCCGGCATCCGGTCGAGGCGCGCCGGGCCGGGATCAGCATCATCCACCAGGAGCTGAGCCTGCTGCCCGAACGCAGCGTCGCCGACAACATCTTCCTTGGCCTGGAGCCGACCCGCAGCGGCCTGCTCGACCGCGCTGTTATGCAAAATGGCGCCCGTAGATTGCTTGAGCGTGTCGGCGCCAGGGTCCATCCGGGCGCGCTGGTGAAATCGCTCTCGATCGCCGAGCAGCAGTTGGTCGAGATCGCCAAGGCGCTGGCGCTCGATGCCAGCATCATCGTCATGGACGAGCCGACCGCCGCGCTCGACGACCGCGACGCCGGCCGGCTGCTCGAATTGGTCGGGACGCTCAGGCGCGAGGGCGCGGCGGTCCTCTACATCTCGCATCGCATGGCCGAATTGAAGGCGATCGCCGACCGCATCACCGTGCTGAAGGACGGCAAGCTCGTCGCGACGCATACGGCCGCGGCGCTGACGCCAGCGATGATCGTCAGGCTGATGGTCGGGCGCGACCTCGCCGATTTCTTTCCGACGCCTGGTGATCCGGCGAAGCTCGGCCCCATCGTCCTGTCCGTGCAGGACGGCGGCAATGCCGTGCTCGCCGACATCGCACTCGACCTGCGCGCCGGCGAGATCGTCGGCATCGCCGGGCTCGAGGGTTCGGGCAAGGGCGCGCTCGGGCGCGCGTTGTTCGGTGACGAGCCCTTCACCCGCGGCCGCATGATGATCGATGGGCATGAAGGGCTGATCTCCTCGCCGCGTACCGCCATCGCTGCCGGAATCGGCTTCCTCTCCGACGACCGCAAGAGGGAGGGCATCGCCCCGCAGCAATCGCTGCGCGACAATGTCCTGATGACGCTCCGCGCCTTCGCGCAGCGCCTGCTGCCGCCGGGCTCCGGCGCAATGGCGCGTACCGCGGCCGACCGGCAATTGACGGAGGTCGATGTCAGGGCGGCCGGCTTCGCGCAGGAAATCCGCGAGCTCTCGGGCGGCAACCAGCAGAAGGTCGTGATCGGTCGCTGGCTGGCGCGCGATCCCAAGCTGCTGATCTTCCTCGAGCCGACCCGCGGCATCGACGTCGCCGCCAAGGCGGCGATCTATCAGTTGATGCGCAGCCTCGCCGATCGCGGCCGCGCCATCCTGATGATCTCCTCCGATTTGCCGGAAATCATCGGCGTCAGCGACCGCGTCATCGTCATGCATGAGGGCCGCCTCGCTGGCGAGCTGAAGCGCGGCGCCAGCGAAGAACAAGTGATGCACCTCGCGCTGGGCACCGGTGCCACGGAGGCCGCGGCATGAGCGCCAGCGCCGACATCGCCGTCGCCCGCCCGGCGCGCGAAATACCGGTGGCGCCGCTGCTCTTCGCCGGCTCGCTCGCGCTTTATATCGTCACGGCCCTTGCGACCGGACAGCACGCCTATCTCACCGGCGAGGGATTCGTCGGCCTGACCCAGCGCATGGTCGCGCTGGGCATCGTCGCGCTCGGGCAGACGCTGACCATCCTGGTCGGCTCGATCGATCTTTCCGTCGCCAACCTGATCAGCGTCGCCGCCGTGCTCGCCTCCTTCATCATGAAGGGCGAGCCGGCGATGATCGCCCCGGCGGTGCTCGCGGTGCTGGCGCTGTCGGCGGCGGTCGGCCTCGTCAACGGCCTCATCATCGCGCGGCTCGACGTCAACCCGCTGATCGCGACGCTCGGCGTCGGGCTGATCCTGCAAGGCTTGCTCTCGGCAAGCTTCAGCAATTTCGCCGGCTCGGTTCCATCAGCCTTCCAGGCCTTCGCCTATGGCCGCATCGGGCCCCTGCCTTGGTCGGTGCTGCTGCTGTTCGTGCTGGCATTCGCGATCTGGCTGATGCTGACCCGCACGCGCTTCGGCGCCCATCTCTACGCCACCGGCGGCAATCGCGACGGCGCCCGGCTCGCCGGCATCCGCACCGAACGTGTCATCATCGGAGCGCATGTATTGTGCTCCCTCATGGCCGGGCTGACCGGGCTCTATCTCGCCAGCCGCCTGCGCGCCGGGGCGCCCTGGGTCGGCCGCGACGGCGTCTACGACCTTGAGTCGATCGCGGTCGTGGTGATCGGCGGCACCTTGCTCGCCGGCGGGCGCGGCGGAGTCTGGGGCACGCTGGCTGGCGTCTTCCTGTTCGCCACGCTCGACGCCGTCTTCAACATGACCGGCATCGACGCCTTCCCGAAGCAGGTGCTGCGCGGCGCGATCGTCATCCTGGCGGTCGCCGTCTACGCGGTGCGCAGCCGGGGGCATGTCGCATGAGCGCCACGGCTGCCCATACCGCCCCCTCGGCGGCGCTGCGCTTCGTCCGCGGCATCAATGTCGGCGTCGCCATCTTCCTCGTGCTCTACGGCACGATCGCCGTGCTGCAGCCGAGCTATTTCGAGGTCGAGGGCTTCCTCAACTTCCTGCGCCGGGCCGCGCCGCTGATCATTCTCGCCTGCGGCCAGCTCTTCGTCATCGCCGGCGGCGGCTTCGATCTGTCGATGGGCTCGCTGGTGACGCTGACCGTTCTCGGCGGCTCGATGCTCGCCGGCGGCAATCCCGAGAACACCTGGTGGACGATCGGTGTGCTCTATTTGATCGGCCTCGGCGTCGGGCTGGTCAACGGGCTGGTCGTCACCTTGCTCAAGGTACCCTCGATCATCGCGACGCTCGGCATGCTGCTCTCGCTCAACGGCGCGGCACTGATGTGGTCGGGCGGAGCGCCGCGCGGCTATCTGCCGGAGAATTTCCGCGCGCTGGGCCGCCTCGTCTATCGCGAGGTGCCGGTGACCGGGATCATGCCGCTCTCGGTGATCATCCTGATCGGCTTCGTCGCCCTCGCCGCCTGGCTTTTGCACGCAACCGTCTTCGGCCGGCAGGTGCTGGCGGTCGGCGACAATCCGCGTGCGGCCGAGCTTGCCGGCGTGCCGGTTGGTGCGACGCGGGTGCTGGTCTTCGTCATCTCGGCATTGTCGGCGGTGACCGCGGGCATCCTGCTTGGCGGCTTCGCAGGGGTCTCGACTGCGGTCGGGCAAGGGCTCGAGCTGCAGGCCATCGCCGCCTGCGTCATCGGCGGGGCGCAATTGCTCGGCGGACGCGCCAGCGTGACCGGCGCCGTCGCCGGCTCGCTCAGCCTGTTCGCCCTGTTCACGCTGCTCAACCTGATGGGCCTGCCGCAGCCGCTGCGCGAGACCGTGCAGGGCCTGATCCTGATCGCCGCGGTGGCATCGAGCGCGTGGCGTATGCGGCGGGCGTGACGACAAGTTTTCGGAGGGCGTGATCCCACGCTCTCCGCCAGAGGCCGCCGGCAAGGCGGTGCGACAGAGGGAGGTGACAATGAAGACGCAGATCGGTTTCGTGGCGCTACTGGCGGGCCTGTCCACCGGCGCCATCGCGCAGAACTTCAACGACCCCGCCGAGTTCGAGCGTCAGAAGGCGCTGCTGACGGTCGCCCCGCAGGGACCGGACGGCAAGCCCTGGGAGCAGAACCTCGGCGGCGAGAAGGTTGACACCGCCAAGTACAAGAAGCCCGGCCCCTACAAGCTCTGCTTCTCCAATGCCGGCGTGAACAATCCCTGGCGCGTCGTCGGCTTCACCAACATGCAGGCCGAGGTCGACGCCAACAAGGCCGACATCGCCTCGTTCACCCATGCCGATGCCGAAGGCAAGGACGACAAGCAGATCTCGGACATCAACGCTTTCGTCAACAGCAGCCAGTGCGACGCGCTGATCGTCTCGCCGAACACCACCGCGGCGCTGACGCCGGCGGTCGAAGCTGCCGCAAAGAAGCTGCCGGTCGTGGTCTTCGACCGCGGCGTCGACAGCAAGGCGCCGGTCACCTTCATCAACCCGATCGGCGGCTATGGCTTCGGCATCCAGGGCGCGAGCTTCATCGCCGAGAAGATCCCAGCCGGCGGCTCGGTCCTGGCGCTGCGCATCCTGCCGGGCGTCGACGTGCTGGAGAACCGCTGGGCCGCGGCCGAGCGCATCTTCAAGGAGAAGGGCATCAAGGTCGTCGGCGCCGAGTTCACCAATGGCGACAACGCCAAGACCAAGGCGATCGTCGAGGACTACATCAACCGCTTCGGCAAGATCGACGGCGTCTGGATGGACGCAGGCGCGACCGCGGTCGCGGCGCTCGAAGCCTTCGAGGACGCCGGCAAGCCCTATCCGGTGATCAATGGCGAGGACCAGCAGGACTTCCTGCAGAAGTGGAAGAAGAACAAGCTCACCGCGATCGCGCCGACCTATCCGACCTATCAGTGGCGCACTCCGGTGATCGCTGCGATCCGCATCCTCAAAGGCGAGCCGGTCGTTGGCCCGACCTGGAAGCTGCCGCAGCCGGCGATCACGGCCGAAAACCTCGACAAGTTCGTCAACGACAAGATGCCGCCGCTGCACTATGCGCTCTGCGGCTGCGAGCAGATGACGAACTACCCGGCCCGCTGGGGCGGCAAGTAACGACGATGGCGGGGCGCTCGCGCGACGCGGGCGCCCCGCCTTTTGCCCAGCCGGCAGCGATTGCGGCATGATGGGGTGCCTGCCTCCGTCGCGCCGATTCGCCGCCGCTTTTCCAGATCATTGGCCTTGCAAGACATCTCATTGACCGCTCCCACCATCGCGGAAGTCGCGCGCCTCGCCGGCGTCTCGACGGCGACGGTGTCGCGCGCTCTGGCGCAGCCGGAGAAGGTCAAGGCGCGCACCCGCGAACGCGTGCTCGAAGCGGTCAAGGCGACCGGCTTCATCCCGAACGCCCAGGCCCGCAATCTCAGGCTCCAGGCGACGCGCACCGTGATCCTCTTGGTGCGCGACATCAGCAATCCGTTCTATCTCGAGATCTACAAGGGCGTCGAAGAGGCGGCGATCGACGCCGGCTACAAGGTGCTGATGGGCGATGCCCGCGACGATGACGAGCGCATCCTGCGCTATGTCGACATGGTCAGGGAACGTCATGCCGACGGGCTGATCCTGATGGTCGGCCGCTTTCCCGAGGCGCTTGCGGCCCGCGGCCGGCTGCCGCCCATCGTGGTCGCGCTGGAGATGCTGCCCGGGCTGAACCTGCCGACGGTCAAGGTCGACAACGTTGCCGCGGCGCGAGCCGCGGTCGGCCATCTCGCCCGGCTCGGCCATCGCCGCATCGCCCATATCGCCGGACCCATGCCCGATCCGATGAGCCTCGACCGCCGCGACGGCTATCTTGCCGGCCTCGCCGATGCCGGTATCGAGGCTGATCCACACCTCATCGTCGAGGGTGATTTCGGCCTCGCCGCCGGCCGCACTGCGATCCGGACACTCGATGCGAGGGGCGCCAGCTACACCGCCGTCTTCGCCGCCAGCGACCAGATGGCGGTCGGTGCCATGGGTGAATTGCGCGCCCGCGGCCGCAACGTGCCCGACGACGTCTCGGTCGTCGGCTTCGACGACATCGTTCTGGCTGAGGCGGTCGAGCCACAGCTCACCACCGTGCACCAGCCGCGCCGCGAGATTGGCCAGGCGGCGATGGCCCTGCTGATCGCGCAATTATCGGGACAGGGCGACCGCTCCGACCTCGTGCTGCCGACGCGGCTCATTGAACGCGCCTCAGCCGCTCCGCCGCGCAAAGACGGAAAATCAGGATAAGTCTCAGGCCGCTGCAGCCGCCGTAGCGCGCCGTGCCATCGCCCCGGCAACCGCCTTTTCCAGATCCGCCTGCCAGAACGGCTTGCTCAGGCGCAGCACACCTGCCTTGGCACCGGCCGGCAGATCAGCGTAGCCGGTGGCGAGGATGACCGGCAGCGCCGGCCAGCGCTCGCCAACCACCGCGATCAGCTGTGCGCCGGTCATCTGCGGCATGGCATGGTCGGTGATCAGCAAATCGATCTCGTTGTTCTCCAGCACGGAAAGCGCTTCCCGCCCCGAGCTGGCCTCGATGACCTTGTGGCCGAGATCTTCAAGCAATGCGGCGGTGTTCATCAACACGAGCGCGTCGTCATCGACCGCAAGCACGGTGAGCTGGCGCGATGCCGTGTCGAGATCAGTCCTCAACTCCACCGGCGCTTGGACAGGCTCCGCCGTAGCGGCCGTGGTAGCCACCGGCAGCCAGATCTCCACGGTCGTACCCTGCCCGAGCCTGCTGTCGAGCAATAGCCGGCCACCGAGCTGCTCGGCCATGCCGTGCACCATCGAAAGGCCCAAGCCCGTGCCCTTGCCGACCCCCTTAGTGGTGAAGAACGGCTCAGTCGCCTGGGCGAGCGTTTTGGCATCCATCCCGCTTCCGGTGTCGCCCACCGATAGGCAGACATAATTTCCCGCCGGCAAGCCGATCCTGTGCCCGCTGCTGACTCGCTCATTGCTACCGCCGATCCGCAACACGCCGCCCTCCGGCATAGCGTCCCGCGCATTGACCGCGAGATTGAGCACGGCGGCTTCGAGCTGGTTCGGATCAGCCGCGGCCATCATGAGATCGGCAGGGAAATGCGTCTCGATCTGGATCAGCGGCCCCAGCGAGCGCTGCAGCAAATCCCCCATCTCGGTGACGAGCACATCGACGTCCACTGGCTTCAACTCGAGCTCCTGCTTGCGGGCGAAAGACAGCATGCGCTGCGTCAGGGAGATTCCTCGGCTCGCCCCCTTGATCGCATTGTCGATCAGGCCGAGCTGGCGCTCGTCGCTGATCTGGCGGCGGACCAGTTCGAGGCTGCCCATGACGGCGGTGAGCAGATTGTTGAAGTCGTGCGCAACGCCGCCCGTGAGCTGGCCGAGCGCCTCGATCTTCTGCGACTGGAACAGCGCCTCGCGCGCCGTGTCGAGCTCAGCTTCCACCTTGCGGCGGTCAGTCAGGTCGCGGGTGATCTTGGCAAAGCCGATGATCTCGCCAGCGTCGTCGCGGATCGGGTCCATGACGACATGCGCCCAGAACGCTTCGCCGTTCTTGCGCAGGCGCCAGCCCTCCTTCTCGAAGCTGCCCTTGTCGATGGCCGTCTGCAAGGCGCGCTCGGGCTCGCCGCTGGCCCGGTCCTCTGGACGATAGAACAGCGAGAAATGCCGGCCGACGATCTCGTCGGGGCAATAGCCCTTGATGCGCTGCGCTCCGGCATTCCAGTTCGTGACCACGCCATCGCGATCGATCATGTAGATCGCATAGTCGGTGACGCCCTGGACCAGCAGGCGGAAACGCTCCTCGCTGCGCCGCAGTGCCTGATCCGCCTCCCTGCGCTCGGTCAAATCGCGCGTGACCTTGGCGTAACCCAGCACGCGGCCGGTTGCCGGGTTGAGAATCGGATCGATGACGACATGGGCCCAGAAGCGGGTGCCATCCTTGCGGACGCGCCAGCCTTCCTTCTCGAAGCGCCCCTCCTCCGCGGCCTGACGCAAGGCGCGTTCCGGCAACCCGGCAGCGCGATCCTCCTCGGTGTAGAAGCGCAAGAAGGACTGGCCGATGATCTCGTGATCCTCATAGCCCTTGAAGCGCCGGGCGCCCGGGTTCCAGCTGATCACCGTTCCCTGCGGGTCGAGCATATAGATGGCGTAGTCGGTGACGGACTCCACCAGCAGCCGGTAGCGCTCGGCGGTCACCGGACCTTCCGCAATCTCAGGCACGTTTGGAACCTTGGCATGTGACATGTCGAACGCGCAGAACGCGGTGTTCCGCAAAAGGTTCCCGGTGGGACAAAGAAAAATTGACGCAAGGTCAGCGCGTGGGCTTCGGCGAGACCAGAATCGCGCCGGAGGCCGCGATGACGAGCACGAGACCGAGCCAGTCGCTCGCCGCCGGGCGCTCGCCCAGCAAAACGACAGAGCCTAACGCGCCGACCGCCGGGACCATCAAGGTACCGAGGCTGGCGATGCCCGCCGGGAGCCGGGCAATCACGGTGAACCAGAGGAAATAGGCGAGCGCCTGCGCGCCGAGGATATGGAAGGCGAGCGCCGCAGCGACCGGCGACGACAAGGCCTTGGGGACCGGCAGGCCTTCGAAGGCGAGCATGCCGATGCCCGCCGCCGCGCCACCGATCAGCAATTGCCAGGCGGCGATCGCCAGTGTCGGCGCTGCGACCGGCCAGCGCTTGGTGACGATCGTCCCCAGCGCCCAGCTGACGCTGGCGAGCAAGGCGAGGCCGAGCCCCGGCGAAAACTGGCCCGCCCGGATCAGCGGCAGGCCGAGACAGAGCAACCCGGCGATGCCCAATCCCAGGCCGATCAGGCGCGAACGATCGAAGCGCTCGCCCAGAACCGGCCAGGCCATCAGCGTCGCCCAGACCGGCATGGTGAAAGTCAGGATCGCGGCGCGCGAGGTCGGCGCCATCAATTGCGCGAAGGCGAGCAGGATGTTGAAGGCGGCGATCGAGAGGATGCCGGCGACGATCAGCCTCGGCCAATGCCCCGTGGGCACCTTGAGACTGACGCCGCGTGCCAGCGCGACTGCGACCAGAGCGAGGCCGGCGAAGGTCATGCCACCGGCCCGCAAGGTCCAGGGCGCGATCTCGGTCAGCGAGATCCGGACCGCCGGCCAGTTGAAGCCCCAGAGCAGCCCGAGCAACGGGACGAGCAGGAGCGAGCGAGCGGGCACGGGCGGCATGTCGTGACTATGCGTGAGGGAGCACCTGCGCCGTCATGTCATTTCGGCGCGGGGCGGATGCACGGTGGGCGGGAAACCCCTCCCCCCTGTGGGGAGGGGCAGGGGTGGGGGCCAGAAAGTCGGGATGAATTCGCCGAGAGATCGGCGGGTTCGCCTCTACAAGCAGCCTTGCACCCAGTCGTTCGCCCCCCATCCCCAACCCTTCCCCACAAGGGGGAAGGGAGGAGCTCATCCCTCGACCGCCTCCACCCCGCACCATTCCGCCACGAAGAGCGCCATGGTGCCGGTGATGCGCTTCAGCGAGGCCAGGCTGACGCGCTCGTCGAAGGCGTGGATGTTCTGCGAGATCGGCCCGTAGCAGAGCGCCGGGACCTTGTCGTAGAGCGCGTAGACGCGGGTATCGAGATAGCCGGGGGTCATGAAGCTCTTCAGGGTCTTGCCGGTCGAGCCTTGATGGGCGCGGCCGAGCACGGCCTCCGCCTCGCTGCCGGGCTCGAGGACATAGCCCTCCGACCAGAAGCCGTTGAAGACGACCTTGGGCGGGTTGTTCGAGAGGAAGTTGTCGGTGCGCGCGAAGGCGAGCACCTTGGCCTCGATGCGTTTGGCGAGCTCGTCGGCGGACGTGCCGGGATAGAGCCCGATGCGGCAATCGACCCTGCACCAGCACGGCACGGACGAAGCCCAGTCGCCGCCCTCGATCTTGCCGATGTTGAGGTTGATCGGATGGGCGACATCCTCGAAATGCTCGCGCCCAGTCTTCTCGCGATTGAGTTCCTCCTCGAGCTCGCGCAGCGCGCCGACGACGCGATAGGCCGCATCGATGGCGTTGGCGCCGACGCCCATCTCGCGGACATGCACCGGCTCGCCGCGGACCTCGAACTGGAACCAGAGCACGCCGGTATTGGCGCGCACCAGCATCTCCTCCTCCGGCTCGGGGATCAGCACCGCATCGGCCTTATAGCCGCGCAGATGGGTCATCAGGGCGCCGTTTCCGGTCGATTCCTCCTCGACGACTGACTGGACATAGACGGTCGCCGCCGGCTGCAAGCCGATGCGCCGGAGCGCGTCGAGACAGAAGAGGTTGGCGGCGCCACCTGCCTTCATGTCGGCGCCGCCGCGGCCATAGAGCCAGTCGCTGTCGATGGCGGGGTCGAAGGGCGGATGCGTCCAGAGCTCGGCCGGACCAGTCGGGACCACGTCGACATGCGCCTGCAGGATCAGCGAGCGCCCTTTCTCCTCGCGCGGGTGGTGGATGCCGACGACGATCGGCGCCTCGGAATGCGTGTCCGAGAACGGCGCACCGCCGGGATGCTTGGCGATCGCCTCGCGGTCCATCGCGAAGCGATCCATGGTGAAGCCGCGCTGTTTCAGGGCGCGGAAGATGAAGTCCTGGACGGTGTGCTCATCGCCGCGCGTCGAAGGGAAGCGGATCATCTCCTGGGTGAAGGCGATCTGCTCGGCGAAACCTTCTTCGACGGAGGCGAGGATGCGGTCGCGCAAGGCGGGATCGAGTGGCATGGCTGGGGTCTCCGGCAGATCGTAGGGCTATGCCGTCATGCTCGCCCTTGGGGCGAGCATCCACGTCTTGAACACCGCAATTAACGGATGAAGACGTGGGTGGTCGGGACAAGCCCGACCATGACGAGGTGTGGTCACCGCCCGAACCGCTCTCCGCCCGGAACGGCGGCGAGCAATTGGCGGGTGTAGGCGTGCTGGGGGGCGGCAAAGAGCGCGGCGGTCGGGCCGCTCTCGACGATCCGGCCGCGTTGCATCACCGCGATCTTGTCGCAGATCTGCGCGGCGACGCGCAGATCGTGGGTGACGAACAGGATGGCGAGGCCGAGCCGCTGCTGGATATCCTTGATCAGCGTCAGGATCTGCGCCTGCACGGAGACGTCGAGCGCCGAGACCGCTTCGTCGGCGACGAGCACGTCAGGTTCCAGCGCGAGCGCGCGGGCGATGCCGATGCGCTGGCGCTGGCCGCCGGAGAACTCATGCGGATACCGGTCGATCGCATTGGCCGAGAGGCCGACCAGCTCGAGCAGTTCCTTCGCCCGTGCCAACGCATCCTTGCGCGGGACGCCATGCGCGACCGGCCCGTCCGAGATGATCCGCCCGACGGTCTGACGCGGGTTGAGCGAGGCGAACGGGTCTTGGAAGACCATCTGGATACGCTTGCGGTGCGGGCGCAACGCTGCGACGCTGAGGTCGGTGATGGTGAGATCGCCGAGGGTGATGCGCCCCGAATCCGGCTCGATCAGGCGCAGGCAGCAGCGCCCGACCGTCGACTTGCCCGAACCGGACTCGCCGACGAGCCCGAGCGTTTCGCCCCGCGCCAGCGTGAAGCTGACATCGTCGGCCGCCCTGACCTCGCGGCCCGGGCGGAAGAAGGCGCGCTTGCGATAGACCTTGCCGAGCTTCTCGACGGTGAGCACCGGCTTGCTTTCCGGGAGCGGCGGCCGCTCCGGCGGCGTCAGCGACGGCACGGCGGCGAGAAGCTTCTGGGTATAGGGATGGCGCGGTGATCCCAGCACCTGATCGACGGTGCCCTCCTCGACCAGAACACCCTTCTCCAGCACGGCGATCCGGTCGGCGATCTCGGCGACGACGCCCATGTCGTGGGTGATGAACAAGACCGCCGTGCCGTGCTTGTGACGGAGATTGTCGAGCAGCTTGAGGATCTGCGCCTGCGTGGTGACGTCGAGCGCGGTGGTCGGCTCGTCGGCGATCAGCAGCTTGGGTTCGAGCGCCAGCGCCATTGCGATCATCACGCGCTGGCGCTGGCCACCCGAGAGCTCGTGCGGATAGGCGCGCGCCAGCCGCTCGGGCTCGGGCAGGCCGACCTCGGTCAGCAGCGCAACGGCGCGGGCATAGCGCTCCGGCTTGCTGAGCAGGCAATGTGCCTCGAAGGTCTCGACGATCTGGTCCGCCACCCGCATGACCGGGTTGAGCGAGGTCATCGGCTCCTGGAAGATCATGCCGACCTCGCGGCCGCGCACGTCCTGCATCGCGTCTTCCGACAGCGCCAGCAGGTCGCGGCCAGCGAGCCTGATCGCACCCGCGACCGGCTTCACCGCCCTGGGCAAGAGCCCCATCACGGCGTGAGCGATCATCGACTTGCCCGAGCCGGATTCGCCGACGACGCAAAGCGTCTCGCCCGCGGCGATCGCTAGGGTCGCGTCCTCGACCGCGTAGGGCCGGTCGGCCATGACAGGCAGAGCGAGCTTGAGGCCTTCGATCGAGAGGACGGGTTCGGCCATCATTCCCTCTCCCGGGCGAGGCGCGGGTTCAGCGCGTCGTTCAGCCCCTCGCCGGCGAGGTTTAGCGCCAGCACGGTCAGGAAGATCGCGACGCCCGGGAAGAAGCTGATCCACCAGGCGTCGAGCAGGCGCGTGCGTCCGGCGCCGACCATGTAGCCCCAGCTCATCAGGTTGGGATCGCCGAGGCCGAGGAAGGAGAGCGAAGATTCGAGCAATATCGCCGAGCCGATCATCAGCGAACCCATGACGATGATCGGCGCGATCGTATTGGGCAGGATCTGGCTCCAGATGATGCGCGAGGTCGGCTGGCCGATGGTGATTGCCGCCTGGACATATTCGCGCGTCTTCAGCGACAGCACCTCGCCGCGCACCAGCCGCGCCACCGGCGGCCAGCTGACCACGCCGATGGCGAGCACGATCGAGCCGAGCTTGGGTTGCAGGATCGCGACCAGGACGATGGCGAGCGCGAAAGAGGGAATGGTCTGGAAGAACTCTGTGAAGCGCATCAGCGCATCGTCGATGAAGCCGCCGGCATAGCCGGCGATCGCGCCGAGCGGCACGCCGATCAGCAGCGCGACAATCGTCGAGACCAGCCCGATCGTCAGTGAGACACGAGCGCCGTGCGCGAGGCCCGAGGCGATGTCGCGCCCGAGCGTGTCGGTGCCGAGCGGGAAGCGCTCCATCATGAAGGGCGCGAGGAAGGGCCGCGCCACCGTCCGCCAGGGCGATTGCGGATAGAGCGAGGGCGCGAGGATGGCGAAGAGCACCACCGCGACCAGGATGATGAGGCCGATCAGGGCGCCGCGATTGCGGGCGAAGCGCTTGAGGAAGTTCATGACACCGCCTCGATGCGCGGATCGGCCAGCCGGTAGACGATATCGGTCAGGATATTGAAGCCGACGACCATGGCCGAGGAGATGAAGAAGACGCCGAGCAGCACCGAATAGTCGCGCTGCACCAGGGCATCGAACATCAGTCGGCCGATCCCCGGCCAGGCGAAGACAGTCTCGGTCAGCACGGCGCCGCCGACGAGCTGGCCGGCCTGGAGACCCGCCAGCGTCACCACCGGCAGGATGGCGTTGCGCGCGACATGGCGCCGCGAGATCACGCCGGGACTGAGACCCTTGGCGCGGGCGGTCTTGACGAAATCGGCACCGGCGACCTCGAGCATCGAGGCCCGCATCATCCTGGCATAGAGCGCAGTGAAGAACAGGCCGAGCGTCAGGGCCGGCAGGACGAGATGGCTGGCGATATCGAGCGCGCGGGCGAGCCCGGTATAGTTCGCGCCGATGCTCTCGTAGCCGACATTGGGTACGAGACCGAGTTTCAGCGAGAAGACGATCTGGCTCATCAGCGCGACCCAGAACAGCGGCGTCGCATAGAAGACCAGTGCCAGCGTGGTGATGACGCTGTCCTGCCAGCGGCCGGCACGACGGGCGGCGAGCGCGCCCATCAGGACGCCCAGCCCCAGCGAGACGAGGAAAGCCGCACCGGTCAGCAGCAGCGTCGCCGGCAGACGGTCGAGGATCAGGCTCAGCACGGTCTGCTGCTGGCGGTAGCTGAAGCCGAGATCGAAGGTGAGGTAGCCCTTGAGATAGACCCAGAGCTGAGTCAGCAGCGGCTGGTCGAGGCCGAAGCGCTCGCGCAGCTGGATCAGCAACTGCTCGTCGGCGGCGCCGGCCTCGCCGGCCAGCACCTGCGCCGGATCGCCCGGCGCGGCGCGGATCAGGAAGAAGTTCAGCACCGCAATGGCGAAGAGGACGACGATCCCCTTCGCGAGCCGGCCGGCGAGGAATTGCGCGAGGTTCATTCAGGCTACCCGGCTGGACGTGCACCCTTCTCCCCTTGCGGGAGAAGGGTGCAGCGCGCAGCGCTGACGGATGAGGGGTCTCGCGACGATTGCCGCGTCGGCGGATAACATCATTAAGGTTCGGAGAGGGCAGCGCGACCCCTCATCCGGCGCTGCGCGCCACCTTCTCCCGCAAGGGGAGAAGGGAAGGCGAGCAAGCCCCATCACTCCTTCCAGGCATCCCGGAAGCCGTCGTCGACACCGATGCCGGTGGTGACGAGGTTCTTGACGTTGCAGCGGTAGATGGTCGGGAAGTCCATCTCGAGCAGCCAGAGCACCGGCAACTCGTCGGCAAGGAGCTTCTGCACTTTCGTGTAGAGTTCCTGGCGCTCCTTGTCGGTCGGGGCGATGGCCGCTTCGGCGAAGAGCTTGTCGACCTCGGGATTGGAGTAGCCGCCGACATTGGCGAAGGGATTGCCCTTGGCGATGTTGCTGGTGATGTAGCTGCGCGCCACGCCCATGGCGGGGTCGCCGAGCTGGTAGAGGAAGTTGAAGTTGAGGTCGAAGTCCCAGTTGCTGGCCTTCTGGGTCCAGCCGGGCACGTCGGTGTTCTCGACCTGCACCTTGACGCCGACATCCTCGAGGTTCTGCTTGATCGCCTCGGTCCAGCGCGTCCAGGTCTCGCCATAGGGCAGGTTGAGCAGGCGGATCGTCTCGCCCTTGTAGCCGGAGGCCTTGATCAGTTCCTTCGCCTTCTTGGGGTCGAAGGCGTAGAGCGGCACATCGGACGAGTAGAACTTGGTCTTCGACGAGATCGGGCCGGTCGGCAGCTTACCGAGGCCGCCCCAGACCACCTCGCGGCCGAACTCGCGATCGATCGCGTACATCAGACCCTGGCGGAACTGCTTGTTGCCCAAAATGCCGTTGCGGACATTCGGCGTCAGCCAGGCATGGGGTGCGAACATCTCCCAGCCCTTGGTGGTCATGCAGGTATTGGGCAGCTTGGCGAGCCGCGCCACGTCGTAGACGTCGACCGAGCCGCCGGTCAGCACGTCGACCTTGCCGGTCTCGTAGGCGACGGCGCGCGCGGCCGCATCGGGAATGATCTGCCAGTAGATCTCGTCGAGGTTCGGCTTGCCCTTCAGCCAGTAGTTCTCGTTCTTGACGAGGTGGATGTAGGAGCCCTTCTTCCACTCCTTCAGCTTGAACGGGCCGGTGCCGATCGGCGTATTGTTGGCCGGGTTGGCGCGATAATCGGTGCCGTCATAGATATGCTTCGGGATCATCGGCGCGGAGGCGACCTCCTGCGTCATGATCAGCGGACCGAAGGGCTGCTTCAGCGTGATCGTCACGGTGAGATCGTCGACCTTCTCGATCTTCTCGACCTGGGCATTGACGATCGGGCGCCAGCGCGGATGGACCTCGCGCAGGAACTTGTCGAGGGTGAAGACGACGTCGTCGGCCGTGAACGGCTTGCCGTCATGCCAGGTCACGCCCTCCTGCAGTTTGAAGGTGTAGACCTTGGCGTCGGGAGAGATCTCCCAGCTCTTGGCCAGCGACGGCTGCGGCTCGAGCTTTTCGTTATAGCGCAGCAGCGACTCGTAGATGTTGCCGGCGACCATGTTGGTCGGGCCGTTCTGGTTGAGCCCCTGCATCAGCATCGGCGGCTCGGGCTGGACGACGACGTGGACCGTGCCGCCCTTTTTCGGTGTCGGCGTCTGAGCCTGCGCCACTCCGAGCGCCAGGACGGAGGCGGCGAGCGCCAGGCCAAGTCTCAATCCGGTCATCGTCGTTCTCCGTTCCCAGCGCCGGGGTCCGCAGCACGCAGCGGCCCAGGCGTCCCCATTTTTCGTTCACCGGCCAGCTCAGGCAGATCGCACCCGATCGGGCGCCCGTTGGCAAGCTCCACCGTCATGAAAGCGAGAGACAAATTCCGTGTCAAGGATTGACATGCTGTGTTATTAGGCGACACGCTCAGCAAACGAACATGGCGCAGCCTTCAGGTGCAATGAATCAGGAAGACCGGGACAGGGCCGCGCAATTGCCGCCGGGCGTGCCGATCGTCAGGGCAGTCGACCGCGCCATCGCCTTGCTCAGGGCCTTCCGCCCGGAGCATCCGCGGCTCGGCCTCAGCGAACTGGCGCGGCAAGTCGGGCTCGACAAGGGCACCACGCGGCGCCTGCTGCTGACGCTCCAGCTCAACGAGCTCGTCGAATACGACGAACACGCACAGAGCTATGCGCTGGCGGTCGGATTGATCGAGCTCGGCAGCGCCGTCACGACTGGCCGGGAGCTCCGCGACATCTCCGGGCCCTATCTGACCGAGATCGCCGAAAAGACCGGTGCGACCGCCTTCCTTTGGGTCCATATCGCCGGGCGCGGCCTCTGCGTCGATCGCGTCCGCGCTTCGCTGCCGCATGTCGACGCGACCTGGTTCGCGGTCGGGGCGCAGGCGCCGCTGAATTGCGGTGGCGGTCCGCGGGTGTTGCTGGCCTATCTCGACGACGACGAGCGCAGGCTCGCTCTCTCGCTCGATCTGCCCAAGCGCGCGCCGGCGAGCCAGACCGACCCGGAATTGCTCTGGCGCGAGGCCGACCGCATCCGGGCGCAGGGCTGGGAGCTTGCGGCCGACGATTTCTTCATCGGGCTGACCGGCGTCGGCGTGCCGATCTTCGACCGCGCCGGCGCAATCGCCGGAGCGCTCAGCATCTCCTCGCTGACCTCGATCGTCGCGCCGGAAGGGCATCCGGTGCATCTCGACGCATTGCGCGACGCGGCAGCGCGGATCGGGGCGCGGGTGCTGCCGGTCTGAGCTAGCGTTCGATCCGGGTCGAGAGGATGATCGAGGACATGGTGCGCTCGACGCCTTCGAGCGCGCCGATCCGGTCGATCAACCCGTCGAGCTCGCCGATCGAGGGCGCCACCACGACAGCGATCATGTCGAACTGGCCGCTAACCGAATGCAGCGTCCTGATCTCGGGGATACGGCGCAATTCGGCCTCGACCCGGGCTGCGAGCTTTGGCAGGGCCGTGATCAGCACATGCGCCTTGACCTGGCCCTTCTCGTAATCCTCCGAAAGCCGCGCCGTATAGCCGGCGATGACGCCGCGGCGCTCCAGCCGCTCGATCCGGCTCTGCACGGTGGTACGCGACAGGCCGAGCTTGCGGCCGAGCTCGGCCACGGGCGCGCGGGCGTTCTCGGTGAGCAGGGTCAGGAGTTGGCGATCGGTCTGGTCTGTCGGCATAGCGCCGAGACCTTACGGCGTTTCGCTGAAAAATCCCATATGAATCGTCGCGTCGGCGGCTTCTATCCGACGAAGCCTTCGATGAAGCTGTCTGACAGAAACAGATTCATCGGGGGAACCATGAAAACCGTGGTCGTCATCGGCGCCGGCAAGATCGGCGCAACCATCGCCGACCTGCTAGGCACCACAGGGGATTATCGGGTGGTGATCGCCGACCGTTCCAACGAACAGCTCGCCGCGATCAAGACCAGCCCGACGATCTCGACCCGCAGGGTCGACATCACCGACGCGGCCGAGCTCGCCCAGGTCCTGAACGGCGCCTTCGCCGTGCTCTCCGCCGCGCCCTACGATCTGACGACCCGCATCGCCGAAGCGGCCGCGGCGCAGGGCGTGCACTATCTCGATCTGACCGAGGACGTCGCTTCGACGCGGCGGGTCAAGGAGCTGGCGCTCACCGCCAAGGCGGCGCTGATCCCGCAATGCGGCCTCGCGCCCGGCTTCATCTCGATCGTCGCCGCCGACCTCGCCCGCGATTTCGACCAGCTGGACAGCCTCAAGCTCCGGGTCGGCGCGCTGCCGCAGTACCCGTCCAACGCGCTGAACTACAACCTGACCTGGAGCACGGATGGGGTCATCAACGAGTATTGCGAGCCCTGCGAGGCAATCGTCAGCGGCGAGCGCACTCTGGTTCCGGCTATGGAGGAGCGCGAGGAGTTCTCGCTCGACGGCGTCACCTACGAGGCCTTCAACACCTCGGGCGGGCTCGGCACGCTCTGCGACACGCTCGCCGGCAAGATCCGCACCCTGAATTATCGCACGATCCGCTATCCCGGCCATTGCGCGATCATGAAGGCGCTGCTGCAGGATCTGCGCCTCGCCGATCGCCGCGACGTGCTGAAGGACATCTTCGAGAACGCGCTACCGAGCACGCTGCAGGACGTGGTCGTGATCTTCGTCACCGCCAGCGGACGGCTGAACGGGCGGCTGACCCAGCAGACCTATGCCAACAAGGTCTACAGCGCCGTGGTCGGCGGCGTGATGCGCAGCGCCATCCAGATCACCACGGCGTCGGGCATCTGCGCCGTGCTCGACCTCCTCGCCCAGGGCAAGCTGCCGCAGAAGGGCTTCGTCAAGCAGGAGGATATCGGCTTCGATGCCTTCCTCGCCAACCGCTTCGGCCGCGCCTATGCCCGGCCCGAGGATCTCGGCAATGCGCCCGGCGAGAGTCACGCGGCCCGCGCCGCCTGAGCATTTGGCGGCGCCAAGCATATTCGCCCTCGGCTCGCAAGCGAGCCAATGCAGGGCGCGCATGAACGGCTTTGGGCTGGCAGCGGCCCAAAGCCGAGCTACAAGACAAAAAATGGTTCCATAGGGAACGTTTCCGGGGGAACGACCGAACGATGGCCAGACGCGTCCTGATCGCGGAATTCATGCACGAGACGAACACGTTCAGTGTTCAGCTCACCGATGAGGCGGTGTTCCGCCATCACGGCGTCTTTCGCGACAACGAGGTGCCAGCGGCCTTCCAAGGCACGCGAACCTCGATGGGTGCAGCCTTCGAAGCGGCCGAGAAGTTCGGCTGGAGCCTCGTCCACCCGCTGGTCGCTGGAGCCAATCCCTCGGGCCGTGTCACCGATGCGGCCTTCGATGCCTTCGCCAACATGATCCTTTCCGCCTGCGAGCGGCTCGACGGCGTGCTGCTGCATCTGCATGGCGCGATGGCGACGGAAAGCTCGGATGACGGCGAAGGCGAGCTCCTGAAGCGCGTCCGCGCCAAGGTCGGCGAAAGCGTGCCGGTGGTCGCGATCCTCGACCTGCACGCGACCCTGACCCAGCTCATGGCCGACAACGCCAATGCGCTGATCTCCTACCGGACCTATCCGCATATCGACCAGTACGAGCGGACCTGGCAGGGCGCCGAATTGCTGGACCGGGCGATGCGGGGCGAGATCAAGCCGCGCGTCGCGGTGGCGCGCCGGCCGATCCTCTACGCGCTCGATGGTGGCCGCACGACATCGCCGCCCTTCATGGAGCTGCTGCGCCGCGGCGACGCGCTGGAGGCGGTGGGCGATGCGCTCGTCGTCAGCGTCCAGGCCGGCTTCTCCTCGGCCGATGTGCACGATATCGGCCCCTCGATCGCCGTCACCCATGACGATCGCGCCAAGGCGCAGGCCATCGCCGAGGAGCTGATGGACTATGCCTGGGAGCAGCGGCACTTCTCCTCGATCCACTTCACCCCGCTGAAGGCGGCGATGGCCAGGGCCAAGGCGGGTGAAGGCACGCTTGGTCCCGAGGCCGGCGGCAAGCCGCTGGTGATCTCCGATTATTCCGACAATCCGGGCTCCGGCGCCTATGGCGATGCGACCAACCTGCTGCGCGCCGTACTCGACGCCGGCCTGAAGAATGTCGGCTTCCATGCGATCCGCGATCCCGAGGCCGCCCTGGCAGCGCAGGCCGCCGGCGTCGGCAACCGCGTGAGGCTCAAGCTCGGCGGCAAGGTCGACCCCAACACCGGCGGCGGCCCGCTCGATCTCGACGCCCATGTCGTCGCACTGACCGACGGGCATTTCATCTGCTACGGCCCGATGGCCGGCGGCGTCTGGCGCAATTACGGGCTCTCGGCGCTGCTGCGGGTCGACGATGTCGAGATCATCGTCATCACCCATAACGGCCAGGCGACCGACCTTGCCCAGTTCACCTCGCTCGGCGTAGAGCCGACGCGGAAGTCGACCGTCATCGTCAAGTCGATGCAGCATTTCCGTGCCGCCTTCGAGCCGATCGCGCGCGAGGTGATCGAGGTCGACACCGGCGCGCTCTCGACGAAGAATTTCAAGGAGCGGCCTTACAAGCAGGTGCGCCGCCCGATCTTCCCGCTCGACGATATCTGAGCAAGGCTGACGCAGACCCGACGAACCGGCCACGAAGCGCCGGCGGCGACAAGACGAAAGAGGATGACCATGGTTGGGACGACGGAGCTGAGGGTATGAGCGTCAAGGCCGATATCGTGCTGCGTGGCGGGCCGATCTGGTGCGGCCGCGAGGAGGGCGTTGTCGAGGCGCTGGCGCTCTGGGGCGACAAGGTGCTCGCCGCCGGCCAGGAGGCCGAGATCGCCGATCTCGTCGGGCCCTCGACCAAAGTCATCGACCTCGCCGGCCGGCTGGCGACGCCCGGGCTGAACGATTCCCATCTGCACCTGATCTCGGTCGGCCTGACCATGGACTGGGTCGACGCCCGGCCGGCCGCAGCGCCGACGCTGGAGGCGCTGCTCGGCCAGATCGCGGCCCGCGCCGCGAAGTCGAAGCCCGGCGAGTGGGTGCTGGCACGCGGCTACGACCAGACCAAGCTCGACACCGGCCGCCACCCGTTCCGCGAGGAACTCGACCGCGCCTCGCCGAACAACCCGGTGATGCTGGTCCGCACCTGCGGCCATATCTCGATCTGCAATTCGCAGGCGCTCGCGCTCGGCGGTATCGACGAGACTTCGCCGACCCCGCCAGGCGGGCTGATCGAGCAGCAGAACGGCCGGCTCACCGGCATGCTGGCGGAGAACGCCCGCGCCCCGGTCAAGGCCGCGATTCCGGCACCGAACGAGGAGCAGCTCCTTGCTGCGATCGAGCGCGGCGGGCAGTACCTGCTTTCGCTCGGGATCACCAGTTGCATGGACGCAGCGGTCGGGATGGTCACCGGCTTCAACGAGATCGCGGCCTACCACAAGGCCAAGCGCGACGGCCGGTTGCCGGTGCGCACCTGGCTTGCCCTGCTCGGTGACGAGGGCCGCTCGATCGTGCCGCAATGCCATGATGCGGGGCTGATCTCCGGCACCGGCGACGAGATGCTGATGATCGGCGCGGTCAAGATCTTCCTCGATGGTTCGGCCGGCGGGCGCACCGCCTGGATGAGCGAGCCCTATCTCGGCGAGGACAAGACCACCGGCGTCCAGATGCTTTCGGACGACGATCTCGAGCGGCAGGTGCTGGACGCCCATGCCAAGGGCTATCAGCTCGCCTGCCACGCCATCGGCGATGCGGCGATCGAGCAATTGATCACCGCCTATGAGAAGGCGCTGAAAGCCCATCCCGATCCCGACCGGCGCCACCGCATCGAGCATTGCGGCTTCTCGACGCCGCAGCAGCACGAACGCATGGTCAAGGCCGGCATCTATCCCTGCCCGCAGCAGGTCTTCATCCATGATTTCGGCGACGCCTACGTCAAGGTGCTCGGCGAGGAGCGGGCCCTGCCGAGCTATCCGTTCCGGACCTGGTTCGACCTTGGCCTGAAGCCGGCGACCGGCAGCGACGCACCGGTCTGCGACCCCGACCCGTTTCCGAACTTCCACACCATGCTGACGCGCCAGACCTGGCGCGGCACGGTGATGGATGCCGGCCAGCGTGTCTCGATCGAGGAGGCGCTGCAGGCCTATACCGAATACGGCGCCTTCTCGCAGAAGCAGGAAGCGGTGAAGGGCAAGCTCAAGCCGGGCTTCCTCGCCGACATCGCCGTGTTCTCGCGCGATCTGCTCGCGGCCTCGCCGGAGGCGATCCTGAAAGATACGCGCTGCGACCTCACCATTCGCGGCGGCAAGGTCGTGTACGAGCGTTCGGGCACCGCGTGAACGACGCGCTGCACAATGGAAACAAGAAGACAGGGCGTGAAAGCTCGCTAAAGTCTCAGATGGAACGAATATCGGCGCTGGCAAACGGCGCCGCCTTGAAGGGTTCACCAACAAAAATGGGAGGTTTCGACGTGTTGAAAAAGCTTGCCTTCACGACCGCGCTGACATTCGCGGCCTTCACGCTCCAGGCGCAGGCCCAGGAGCCGCGCCGCGGCGGTACGATCCGCTTCACCGCGCCTTACGGGGCGTCCTTCGTCAGCAATGACAGCCATGTCTCGAACCAGATCCAGGACGAGATCTATGGCTATGCGCTGCACGGCATGCTCTACAAATGGGATGCCAAGAACGGCAAGCCGGTGCTCGACATCGCCGAGAGCGTCCAGGTCTCGGCCGACGGCAAGACCTATACCTACAAGCTGCGCGACAATGCGCTCTTCCATAACGGCCGCAAGCTGACCGCCGACGACGTCATCTGGTCCTACACCCGCATCATGGACGGTTCGAAGAACTATCCTGGCGCGCGCTATGTCGCCCGTATCGTCGGCGCGACCGACGTCCAGAAGGGTCAGGCCAAGGAGATCTCCGGCCTGAAGAAGATCGACGATTCCAGCTTCTCGATGACGCTGACCGACAAGGCCGATCCCGGCTACT
Source organism: Alloboseaceae bacterium BT-24-1 (assembly GCA_025846845.1). Classification (GTDB taxonomy): domain Bacteria; phylum Pseudomonadota; class Alphaproteobacteria; order Rhizobiales; family Beijerinckiaceae; genus Allobosea. The sequence continues at coordinate 166,782 of JAOYTL010000011.1, read as the reverse complement.
TCCTGTTCCAGGCGCAGACCGCGATCCTGCCGGCCAAGGAAGCGCAGGCCGCCGGCTTCTTCGAAAAGCCGATCGGCCTTGGGCCCTTCAAGTTCGTCGAGCACGTGCCGGGCTCGCGCATGGCCTTCGAGCGCTGGGACAAATATTACCTCACCGGCAAGCCCTATGCCGACAAGCTCGTGATCTCGCCGATGGGCGAGGCGGCGGCACGCGACGTCGCCTTCCGCAACAAGGAGGTCGATGTCTCGATCCTGGGTTCGACCCAGTACGTCGCCTACAAGGCCGATCCCAACCTGTCGAAGGGCATCCTGGAGGTCGCCGAGGTCTTCACCCGCAATATGGGCATGAACCCGACCTTCAAGCCTTTCTCCGACAAGCGGGTGCGCCAGGCGATCAACCACGCCATCGACAGCGAGCTGATCATCAAGCGTCTCGTCCGCGACAAGGCCTATCGCGCCTCGAGCTGGCTGCCGCTGTCCTCGCCGGCCTTCGACAAGGATGCTAAGCCCTATGCCTTCGATCCGGAGAAGGCCAAGAAGCTCCTGGTCGAGGCCGGCTACCCCGATGGTTTCGAGTTCGAGTGGACCGCGACGCCGAACGAAAGCTGGGGCGTACCGATCGTCGAGGCGACGATCCCGATGCTCGCCAAGGTCGGCATCAAGGTGAAGGTCAAGCCGGTCGAGACCTCGGCGCTCGGCGGCGTCGTCGTGGGCGGTGACTTCCAGGCCTATATCTGGTCGAACACCTCGGGGCCGGACACGCTGACGGCGCTGAAGTGCTTCCACTCCTCGACGCCGCGCTCGTCCTGCAACTACACCACCTTCAAGAACGCAGGCTTCGACAAGCTGATCGACGACGCCTCGAACGAGGCCGATACGGCCAAGCAGCTCGACCTCCTGAAGAAGGCCAACGCCCTGCTGCAGGAAGAGGCCCCCGTCTGGTTCTTCAACTACAACAAGGCGGTGCTGGCTTATCAGCCTTGGCTGCACGGGCTCCAGCCGAACTCGACCGAGCTCGCGCTGCAGCGCTACGAGGAGCTCTGGGTCGACACCACCTCGCCCGCGGCGAAGTAAGCCCATCCTGAGCCCCCGCCGTCGCATGGCGGCGGGAGCTCGTCCTCATCCCGAACATGGTCTGGTCAGGCTGAAGCGCCATTGCGAGCGAAGCGAAGCAATCCAGGGGGCGTAGAGCTCTGCCGCCCCTGGATTGCTTCGTCGCTCTGCTCCTCGCAATGACGGGCAGCGACCCGGCCTGACCTGACACAGCCCCAGCGGCGGCCAGGAGCCTTGTTCATGTTGCCTTATGTTTTTCGCCGCCTCCTGCAGGCCATCCCGATCCTGCTGGCGGTCGCGGCCCTGATCTTCGTGCTGTTCAGCGTCATTCCCGGCAATTTCGCCACCAGCCAGATGGCCGACGGGCGCAGCAATATCGACGCCGCGACGATCGAGCGGATGAACCAGCAGTTCGGCCTCAACGACTCGCTGCCGCTGCGCTTCGCCAAATATGTCGGGGGGCTCGCGACCCTCGATCTCGGCGATTCCTTCCGCACCCGCCAGCCCGTGATCAACCTGATCGGCGAGCGGCTCTGGCCGAGCCTGCAGCTCGCGCTCGCGGCGATGCTCTTCGCCATCGTCATCGGCGTGCCGCTCGGTTTTCTCGCGGCGCTGAGGCCGGGAAGCTGGATCGACATGTTCTCGATGGTCTTCGCCGTTTCGGGGCTGTCGCTACCGATGTTCTGGCTCGGCCTGCTCTTGATGTACTTCTTCGCGCTGACGCTGAACTGGTTCCCGAGCTTCGGCTATGGTGACGGCGATCCGCGCTACATCGTGCTGCCGGCGATCGCGCTCGGCGTCTCGCCATTGGCCCTCCTGGCCCGCACGTCCCGCGCCGCCGTGCTCGAGATCCTGCACGCCGACTTCGTCCGCACAGCCCGTGCCAAGGGCGCGAGTTCCTATCGCGTCATGCGCTGGCATGTCGCGCGCAATGCGCTCGTCATTGTGCTGACCACGCTCGGCCTGCAGTTCGGCTCGGTCCTCGGCCAGGCGGTCGTCGTCGAGAAGCTCTTCGCCTGGCCGGGCCTCGGCTCGCTCCTGGTCGACAGCGTCACCTGGCGCGACATCCCGGCAGTGCAGGGCTGCATCCTGACGATCGTGCTCTTCTTCCTCGTCGTGAACATCGCCGTCGACGTGCTCTGCGCCGTCGTCGATCCACGCATCAAGTACAGCTAGGCCGCCCTGATGAAGTTCCGTGCCAACCTCTGGATCGGCGCCACCTGCTTTGCGCTCGTCGTCGCGGGCGGCGTCTTCGCGCCCTGGCTCGCCCATACCGACCCGGTCATGGACGCCAACCTGATGAACGCGGAGGTCCCTCCCGGCTCCGAATTCTGGTTCGGCACCGATGCGCAGGGCCGCGACATCTACAGCCGCGTGCTCCACGGCGCGCGCATCTCGCTGACGGTCGGCATCGTCTCGCAATTGATCAACACCCTGATCGGCGTCGCGCTCGGCCTCTCCGCCGCATACTGGGGTGGCTGGTGGGACGATTTCGTCAACGGCCTCACCAACATGATGCTCGCCATCCCCTCGCTGATCTTCGCGCTGGCGATCATGGCCATCCTGCAGCCGGGCCTGACCAGCCTCTTGATCGCGCTCGGCCTGACCAACTGGTCCTTCACCTGCCGGCTGACGCGGGCGGCGACGCTCTCGGTCAAGCAGCTCGGCTATGTCGAGGCGGCCCGCTCGCTCGGCTACGGCACCTTCCGGATCATGTTCACCCAGATCCTGCCGAACATCGCCGGCCCGATCATCGTGATCGGCACGCTCGGCATGGGCGGCGCGGTGCTGGCCGAAGCCTCGCTCTCCTTCCTCGGCCTCGGCATCCGCCCGCCCTTCCCGAGCTGGGGCTCGATGCTGTCGGACGCGCGCGACCAGATCTCGACCGCGCCCTGGATCTCGATCTTCCCGGGCCTTGCCATCTTCCTGACCGTGCTCGGCCTCAACCTGCTCGGCGACGGCCTGCGCGACATCCTCGATCCGCACTCGCAGACCCGCAAGGCCTGAACTCCCCTTCCGACGAGAGCCTATCCCGTGACCACCACCGACCTCGACGACGGCCCGCTCGAAACCATCCGCTTCATCGGCCTGAAGCCCGGCGCCAAGCTGATCGTGACCGGCGCCGTCCACGGCAACGAGCCCTGCGGGCCGACCGCGATCAGGCGCGCCATCGAGGATTGCCGCAGCGGCCGCATCAAGATCCTGCGCGGCGAGGTCACCTTCCTGCCGGTGACCAACCCCAAGGCCTTCCGCCAGAAGACGCGCGAGGGCGACCGCAACTTCAACCGCGACCTGCGCGAGCGCCCGCTGGCCGGCGATTACGAGGACCGGATCGGCAACCCGGTCTGCGCGCTGCTGCGCCAGCACGACGCCCTGCTCGACATCCATTCCTTCCGGCAGGAGGGCGAGCCCTTCGTCTTCTTCGGCCCCACCAACAATCGCGGCGAGCTCGAACCCTTCGCCCGGGCGGAGGAGGAGATGGCGCTCGCCTCATGCCTCGGCGTGTCCACGGCGATCCATGGCTGGCTCGACAACTACGCCAGGCTGCTCGACATCCGGGCGCGCCTGCCGGTGCAGAAGCTCAACGTCACCGAGGGCTATGGCACCACCGAGTTCATGCGTTTTTGTGGCGGCTATGCGGTGACGCTGGAATGCGGCACGCATGACGATCCCAAGGCCGCCGACATCGGCTATGCCGCGATCCGCAACACCCTGGCGCAATTGCAGCTTGTCGATGCGCCCTTGCCGAAGCCGGCGCTGCGCGACGTGATCGAGATGGTCGAAGTCCTGCTCTGCGAGACGGAGGGTGACCGCGCCGAGACCGGCTGGCGCACCGGCGATGCGGTCAAGGCCGGCGCCCCCCTCGCCCATCGCGCCGACGGCACGAAAGTGACGGCGCCGCGCGACGGCTACATCATCTTCCCGAACACCGCGCCCAAGCTCGGCGAAGCGATCTGCCATTTCGGCATCGCCAGCGCTCGCGCTGCTGGGGCCATCTGACGCGCGAACGCGCTCATCGGCGGCCGGTGGCGACGAATTTGTCGCCGTTCCAGACGAGTCGGCGCTGGCAGCCCAAATGGCCGGAGCGGCCGCAGGCGCTGCCATGCAGGGACAACACCAGCACAGACTTGCCGCCGGCCTGAGCGAGCGACCAGTCCTGGAGGTTGCTGCCGTAAGCCTGACGATAGCCGCCGCCGCTCGAAATCAGGATGTCGAGCGTGCAACCGGCCGAGCCGCAGAACGGATTGGTCAAGATCCCGCCGACGCATTCGGACTGGCCATAGTCGAGCAGATAATCGGGCTGGCCGTCGCCATTGAAATCGGCGGTCCGCTGGAAGCCCGGCTTGAACGTCGCGCGCCCACCACAGGTATCCCGGATTTCGGCGCGCACTTTGGCGACCTCAGCGGGAACCGCCGGTTGCGCCAAGGCGTCGGCGCCGAGCTGAACGACGAAGGGCAGGACGAAAACAAGACTGTGCCACAATCCCATCGCCTCACCCTCGGCAAACCCGCCATGACGCAACGGCAAGGCTCGCCATGTTGCGTCCCGCCCGGATAAAAGCAACATGCTGCCCGCATCACTTCCGGAGTACCCATGCCCCGTCTCGTCTACGTCCTCAACGGCCCCAACCTGAACCTGCTCGGCAAGCGCCAGCCGCATATTTACGGCTCGGAGACCTTGGCCGATGTCGAGGATGCCTGCCGGGCACTGGGCAAGGAACTCGACCTCGAGATCCGCTTCCACCAGTCGAACCGCGAATACGAGATCATCGACTGGATCCACGAGGCGCGCGAGACCGCGGCCGGCATCGTCATCAACCCTGGTGCCTTCACCCATACCTCGGTCGCGATCCTCGATGCGCTCAACGCCTTCGACGGCACGGTGATCGAGTGCCATATCTCGAACGTGCACAAGCGCGAGAGCTTCCGGCACCATTCCTACGTCTCGCTGCGCGCCGACGGCGTCATCGCCGGCTTCGGCACGCAGGGCTATCTGCTCTCGCTGCGCCGTGTCGCCAGGCTCGCCGACGAGAAGAAGGCCTGAACCGCTCATGACTCCGGTCAAACTGGCCGTCATCGGCGCCGGGCTGATCGGCCGGCGCCATGCCGAGCATGTCGCGGCCGAGCCGCGCTCCGCATTGTCGGCAGTGGTCGATCCGACACCGGCAGGCCGCGCGGTCGCGGCGGCACTCGGCGCGCCCTGGTTCCCGTCTTTCGGCCAGATGCTGTCAGCGGAACGGCCGGATGGCGTGATCATCGCGACGCCGAACCAGCTCCATGTCCGCAACGGGCTGGAAGCGGTCGAGGCCGGCATTCCCGCGATCGTCGAGAAGCCGCTGGCCGATGACCTCGCTGAGGGCGAGCGCCTGGTCGCGGCGGCCGAGAAGGCGGGCGTGCCGCTGCTCACCGGCCATCACCGGCGCTACAATCCGATGATCCGCAAGGCCAAGGAGATCGTCGATTCCGGCCGGCTCGGCCGGGTGCTGGCACTGAGCGGGCATTTCTGGCTGATGAAGCCGGACGATTATTTCGAGGCCGACTGGCGGCGCGAGAAGGGCGCGGGGCCGATCCTGCTCAACCTGATCCACGATGTCGACCTGTTCCGCTATCTCTGCGGCGAGGTCGTCTCGGTTCAGGCGCATTCATCGAACGCCGTGCGCGGCCATGCGGTCGAGGAGACGGCCGCGATCCTGCTGCGCTTCGCCAATGGCGTGCTCGGCACGGTCACCGTCTCCGACTCGATCGTGGCGCCGTGGAGCTGGGAGATGACGACCGGCGAGAATCCGGTCTACCCGCAGCAGGACCAGTCCTGCTACCAGATCGGCGGCACACACGGCTCGCTGACCATTCCGCAGCTCGAGATCTGGTCCAATCCGGCCAAGCGCAGCTGGTGGGAGCCGCTGGTGCGCGAGCGGGTCCACGTCGCCCCCGAAGACCCGCTCCGGGTCCAGGTCCGGCATTTCTGCGACGTCATCCGCAAGGGCGCGGCGCCGATCGCTTCGGGGCGCGAGGGCCTGAATACGCTGAAGGTGATCGCTGCCGTGCAGCGCTCGGCCGAGACCGGCGCGACGGTCGAGCTCGGCTGATAGCTAGTAATGGAAGGTCCAGAGCAGACTTTCGCTCAGGCCCTTCAGCGCTTCGACCGCATCGGGACGCTCGCGCGCCAGCGTGGTGATCAAAGCGTCGGCCACGGCGAAAGCGGCGGTCGGCGAGTTCGGCAGGAAGCTGTTTCGAGCCGGCGCGAACAACGTCATGTCGGCCAGCGGCACCAGCGGCGATGACGGCCCGTCGGTCAGGGCGACCAGAACGGCGCTGCGCTTCTTGGCAAATTTGGCGAGCTCCAGCGTGGCACGCGAATAGCGCGGCAGCGAGATCGCGATGACGACGTCCTCCGGCCCGGCCGAGAGCATGTGGCGAACGGCGCGCTCCGGCCCGCCGCGCGAGGAGGCGAAGACCACATCGGCATCGAGGTAGAGTGCGAGCCCATCCTCGAGGAAGGCGCCGACATAATGGCTCGCGCCCGAGCCGACGATGAAGATCCGGCGCGCCTTCAGCAACAGGGCGATGGCGCGGTTGACCGTCTCCTCCTCCAGCGTCGCGATCGCCTCGTCGAGATTGGCGGCCTCGCCCTTCAATGTCGTCGCCATGGTGGCGAAGACGGAGCCGGCCGCGGCGCGGGCGCCGGCAAGGCCTTCCACCGGCCCCAAAGCGACCTTCAGCGCCGTCGACAGCGCGGCACGGAAATCGCCATAATTGCGATAGCCCAGGGCGCGAACGAAGCGGGTCACGGTCGCGGTCGACGTGCCGCTCTTTTCGGCCAGCCCCTCGATCGTCACCGTTGCGGAATCGAGCGGGCTCTGCAGGACGAAGTCCGCCGCCTTGCGATGGCCGTCGCTCAGCGATGGGTAGACCTGGGCGATACGGTTGGCGAGGTCCGTCGTCGGCTTCAGGGCGCGTGACATGGCTCTCCCACAGATTGACGTCGGATCATTTTCATGTTTGCTAACGCGTGAAAATAAAGCTGTCAAAACGACCAGCTACGGGAACGGAGACGGACCGATGCGTCAGCGTGCGCTCACCACCATTCTGCTCGGCGCCAGCATGCTCAGTGCGCCGGCCATGGCGCAGAGCTTGCGCATCGCGCTCGCCTCCGAGCCGACCGCCGTCGATCCGCATTATCACGACCTCACCCCCAACAACGCGCTCGCCGCTCATATCTTCGACAGCCTCGTGCTGCAGGACGAGAAGCAGGCGCTGAAACCCGGCCTCGCCAGCTCCTGGGAAAACGACGGCAAGAATCGCTGGACCTTCAAGCTGCGCCAGGGCGTCAAATTCAGCAACGGCCAACCCTTCGGCGCGCAGGACGTGGTCTTCACCTTCTGCCGTACGCTGAAGAACGAGACCAAAGTCTCCGGCTCCTTCGCCGACATTACCGGCAACTTCGCCAAGGTCGAGACGCCTGACACCAACACCCTGGTGATCGAGACCAAGGAGCCCGAGCCGCTGCTGCCGACGCTGCTGTCGGGCCTGCCGATCCTCTCCGCCTCGATCGTCGAGCACGGCGCCATCAGCTACGATGTCGAAAAGAACTGCGGCGTCACCGGAGCCTGGCCGGCGGTCAACAATTTCAACGACGGTGCGATGGCGATCGGCACCGGGCCGTACAAGCTGAAATCCTACGTTCGCGGCTCGGCGATCGAGCTCGAGCGCAACCCGGCCTATTGGGGGCCTGCCGAACCGTGGGCGAGCGTGCGCTTCGTGCCGGTGACCAATGCCGGCCCGCGCCTCGCTGGCCTGCTCGCGGGCGATTACGACGTGATCGAGAACCCGGCGGCGCGCGACCTTGGCCGCATCAAGAGCGACAAGCGCTTCGGCCACGTCATCACGCCCTCGACCCGCGTGATCTACTTCCAGCTCGACGTCGAGCGCGACCAGAGCCCCTTCGTCAAGGCGCCCGACGGCAAGAACCCGCTTAAGGATGTGCGCGTTCGCAAGGCGATGTCGCTCGCCATCGACCGCGACGCGATCATCAAGCGCATCATGGATGGCGCCGCCGAACCGGCCTACCAGTACCTGCCGACCGGCATGTCCGGCACGCTGCCGAATCCGCCCAAGCTCGCCTACGACCCTGCCGCGGCCAAGAAGCTGCTGGCAGAGGCCGGCTATCCCAACGGCTTCCAGTTGACGCTCTCGGCGACGAACGACCGCTACATCAACGACAGCCAGATCACCCAGGCGGTCGCGCAGTACCTGACCCAGATCGGTATCAAGACCGAGGTCGACGCGATGACGCGGGCGATCTACTTCCCGCGCCGGGCCAAGAAGGAATTCAGCGTCGCACTCGGCGGCTGGGGCTCGGGCACCGGCGAGGCCGCCTCCTTCCTGCGGCAGTGGCCGCCGACCCCGAACGAGGCCAAGACCATCGGCGGCTCGAACTATGGTGGCTACAAGAACGACGAGTTCGACAAGGTCATCCGCACCGCGATCTCGACGCTCGACGATGCCAAGCGCGCTGAGCTGCTGCAGCAGGCGATGACGCTCGTCCTCGCCGACGGCGCCTTCATCCCGCTCCATTTCGAGAGCGGCATCTGGGCCTACAAGACCGAGCTCAAGGTCGCCGGCCGCGCCGACCAGTTCACCCTTGCGATGTCAGTGAAGCCGGCGAAGTAAGCCGGGCTCCCCCGTGATGACAGGAAACCGAACCGTCATTCCGGGGCAGGCCGAAGGCCTGAGCCCGGAACCCATGAACACCGTGCTTCGAAGCCGGGGCACCGTCAGCCACGCATTCTTTCAGGCACGACCTGAGTTCATGGATTCCGGGCTCGCTGCTGCGCAGCGTCCCGGAAAGACGGCGCAACCGTTCGGGCAATCCAAATGACCGCCTATGTCCTGCAGCGGCTGATCCAGAGCGTGCTCGTGCTGCTCGCGGTCTCGGTCGTGGTCTTCTTCGCCGTCTACGGCATCGGCGACCCGATCGAGCTGCTGGTCTCGCCGCAGGCCAGCGCAGCGGACCGGCAGGCGCTGATCGCTCGGCTCGGGCTCGACCTGCCGGTCTGGCAGCAATACCTGACCTTCATGGCCAATGCGCTGAAGGGCGATCTCGGCCGTTCCTTCGTGCATGGCGTGCCGGCGCTGCAATTGATCCTGGCGCGCCTGCCGGCGACCTTCGAACTCGTGCTGCTGGCGATGACGCTGGCGCTCGCGGTCGGCATTCCGCTCGGGCTGATAGTGGGTCTCAATCCGGACAGCCGGCGCGCCCGCATCGTCATGGCCGGCACCGTGCTCGGCTTCTCGCTGCCGAGTTTCTGGAAGGGCATGATGCTGATCCTGCTCTTCGCCGTGCTGCTCGGCTGGCTGCCGACGGCCGGGCGCGGCGAGACGGCCTCGCTCCTCGGCATCCAGACCAGCCTGCTGACTTGGGACGGGCTGCAGCATATCGCCCTGCCCGCGCTCAACCTCGCGATCCCGAACCTTGCGCTGATCGTGCGCCTGGTCGCCGCCGGCACCGCCGAGACGATGACGCAGGACTACGTCAAATACGCTCGCGCCAAGGGCGTGCGGCCCCGGCGCATCGTCAACCGGCACATCCTGCGCAACATCCTGATTCCGGTCGTCACCGTGGTCGGCGTCGAGTTCGGCAGCCTCGTCGCCTTCTCGACCATCACCGAGACCGTCTTCGCCTGGCCGGGCATGGGCAAGCTGCTGATCGACTCGGTCTACCAGCTCGACCGGCCGGTGGTCGTCGCCTACGTGCTCTTGGCGACGCTGCTCTTCGTCACCGTCAACTTCCTGGTCGACGTGCTCTATGCCGCGCTCGATCCGCGGGTGAAGCTCGCCGGAGAACGGGCATGAGCCTGGACGCTCCCCGCCTCGCCGGCCCCGCGCAGGCCGATACGCCCTTGCGCGAGAAGGTGCTGCGCCGCCTGCGCAACCGCCCGACGACACGCGGCGCCATGATCCTGCTCGGCATCATGGTGCTGCTCGCTTTGCTCGCGCCGGTGATCGCGCCGCAGAACCCGCATGATCTCGGTTCGCTCAGCGTGATGGACAACCGGCTGGCGCCCGGCGAGCAGGGCATGACCGGCTTCAGCTACTGGCTCGGCAGCGACGCGCAGGGCCGCGATATGCTGAGCGCCATCCTCTATGGCCTGCGCACCAGCCTGCTCGTCGGCCTCGCCTCGACCATTGGCGCACTCTCCATCGGCATCCTCGCCGGACTCGCCGCGGCGCAGTTCGGCGGCGCGGTCGATGCCGTCATCATGCGCATCGTCGATTTCATGCTCGGCTTCCCCTCGATCCTGGTGGCGCTGGTGCTGCTCGCTTCGATCGGCCGCGGCGTCGACAAGGTCATCCTCGCCATCGTGCTGGTGCAATGGGCGCAGTACGCCCGTTTGATGCGGGCGGCAGCGCTAGTCGAACGGCGCAAGGAGTACATCGAGGCCGCCGTGAATTTCGGCCTGCCGACACGCCACATCATGCTGGCGCATCTCTTGCCGAACTCGGTCGGCGCCGTGCTCGTCGTCGCCTCGATCAGCATCGCCTCGGCGATCACGCTGGAGGCGACGCTCTCCTTCCTCGGCGTCGGCGTGCCGGTGACGCAGCCCTCGCTCGGCCTCCTGATCGCCAACGGCTTCGAGTTCCTGCTCTCAGGCGAATACTGGATCGCCGTCTTCCCCGGGATCGCGCTGGTGCTGCTGATCATGTCTCTCAACCTCGTCGGCGACCGCCTGCGCCGCAGCTTCAACGTGCGCGCATGAGCGACGCTCCCCTCCTCTCCGTGCGCGGCCTCAAGACCGTGTTCCATGCGCAGGACGGCGCCTGGCCGGCGGTCGACGGCGTCGACTTCAGCGTCGCCAAGGGCGAGGTGCTCGGCCTCGTCGGCGAGTCCGGCTCGGGCAAGTCGGTGACCGGCTTCTCGCTGGTGCAGCTGATCGACCCGCCGGGCGAGGTCGTCGCCGGCGAGGTGCTGTTCGAGGGCACCGATCTGCGCGCCGCCTCGCAGGAGCGCCTGCGCCAACTGCGCGGCGACCGGATCGCGATGATCTTCCAGGATCCGCTGATGACGCTGAACCCGGTGCTCAGCATCGGCGAGCAGATGAGCGAAGCGATCCTCGAGCATCGCGCCTGCAGCCGGCAGGAAGCGCTCGCCAAGGCGGCGAAGGCGCTGGCCCGGGTCGGCATCTCCTCGCCGGAGACGCGCCTCAAGCAGTTCCCGCATGAATTCTCCGGCGGCATGCGCCAGCGCGTCGCGATCGCGACCGCGCTCCTGAACGATCCCGACCTGATCATTGCCGACGAGCCGACCACGGCGCTCGACGTCACCATCCAGGCGCAAATTCTCTACGAGGTGCAGAAGCTCTCGCGCGAGACCGGCGCCGCGGTGATCTGGATCACCCACGACCTCGCCGTCGTCGCCGAACTCGCTGACCGGGTCGCGGTGATGTATGCCGGGCGCATCGTCGAGATCGGCGCGGTCGAGACCGTGCTCGACCGGCCGCGCCACCCCTACACGCTCGGCCTGCTCAACTCCTCGGCCACGATGGTCGAAGTCGGCGAGCGCCTGCACCAGATCGATGGCATGGCGCCGCGCATCGACTCGCGCCCCTCGGGCTGCCCGTTCCGCCCACGCTGCGAGCGGACCCTGCCCGTCTGCGCCGATAGCGATCCGCAGCCGCAGGCCCATGACGGCCGCACGCTGCGTTGTCATAACCCCGTGCCCGACCGGGTGGCGGCATGAGCGAGCCCTTGTTCGAGCTGCGCGGCGTCCGCAAATACTTCCGCGGCAAGGCCAATCTCGCCGAGCGCATCCTGACTGCAATCGGCCGGCACGCCCCGCCCTCGACCCTGAAGGCCGTCGACGGCGTCGACCTCAGCGTCAGGAAGGGCGAAGTGCTCGGCCTCGTCGGCGAATCCGGCTGCGGGAAGTCGACGCTGGCGCGCATCGCCACCGGCATCCTGCCGCCGACCGAGGGCGAGGTGTTCTACAAGGGCCGCTCGGCGGCTGGCCTCAAGGGCAAGGACCGGCTCGATTATCTGCTCAAGGTGCAGATGATCTTCCAGGACCCCTACGCCTCGCTCGACCCGCGCATGCGGGTGAGCCGCATCGTCGGCGAGGCGCTCTCGGTCCACAAACTGGTGCCGAAGGCGGAGCTCGACGGCGCGGTCGACCGGGCGCTGAGCGAGGTCGGACTCGATCTTGCCTATCGCGAGCGCTATCCGCACCAGTTCTCCGGCGGCCAGCGTCAGCGCATCGGCATCGCCCGGGCGCTCGCGGTGAAGCCCGACTTCCTGGTCTGCGACGAGCCGGTCTCGGCGCTCGACGTCTCGATCCAGGCGCAGGTGATCAACCTGTTCATGGATATCCGCGAACGGCACGGGCTGACCTATCTCTTCGTCAGCCACGATCTCGGCCTGGTCCGCCATATCAGCGACCGCGTCGCGATCATGTATCTCGGCCGCATCGTCGAGATCGGCAGCGCGACCGCGATCTTCGCCGAGCCGGCGCATCCCTATAGCGCCGCCCTGATCAAGGCGATCCCCTCGGCGGCACGGCGTAAGAGCAGTTTCCAGCCGCTGAAGGGCGAACTGCCCTCGCCGCTGGCCCCGCCGCCCGGCTGCCCGTTTCACCCGCGCTGCGAGCACGCCATGGCGGTCTGCCGCGAGGTCCGTCCGGAACTCACGGAAATCGCGCCCGGCCGCAGCGCCGCCTGCCACCTGCACACCATACCGAAGGCCGCATGACCACGCTCACACTCGATCCGCCGCAGGGCCGCAGCGCCCTGCCCTTCGTCGACGCGCGCCATCCGCAGCGTCCGCTCGAGGTCAATTTCTACCGGCCAGCCAAACACGGTCCGGACGATGAGGTCGTCTTTGTCCAGCACGGCATGCTGCGCAATGGCGACGACTATCGCGATTTCTGGATCGATGCCGCCGAGACGCACAACCTGCTGATCGTCGCCCCGACCTTCGGCAACGAGCACTATCCCAAGGCCGAGGGCTATAATAACGGCCTCCTTGTCGGCGAGGACGGCACGATCGCCTCCCAGGACGACTGGCTCTATGCCGTGCCCGCCCGGGTTCTGGCGGCGCTGCGCAAAGCCGGCGTGACGAAGCGCGACAAGGTCAGGCTGTTCGGCCACTCCGCCGGCGGCCAGTTCGTCCATCGCCTGCTGGCGACCCAAGTTGAGACGCCCTACGAGGTAGCCTTCGCCGCCAATTCAGGCTGGTACACGCTGCCGACGCTGGAGCGGCGTTTCCCGGAAGGGCTTGGCGGGCTCGGCCTCGACGAGGCGGAACTCGAGCGCTGGCTGGCCTGGCCGATGGTGATCTTCGCCGGCGACCAGGACATCGTCACCAGCGATCCGAACCTGCCGGCGCAGGCAGAGGCGCTGGCGCAGGGGCCGATGCGCTATGCCCGCGCCCATTTCATGCTCGACTTCGCCAAGGCCGAAGCAGCCAGGCGCGGCCTGTCCTGCAACTGGACGCTGATCACCGTGCCGGGCATCGGCCATGACGGCGCGGCGATGTCGCGCGCCGCTGCGGCCTGGTGGTTCGAGGGGCGCATCCCGTCGGTGGAAGAGCTGAAGACCGAAGCGGCTGGCGTGGCCTGAACATCAACTCAAGGATGCCCTATATTTAGAACTACTATAGTATAAAACTAGGCTGAACGATGCGTCGCCATAACCTTGGCAAATACATCCCGGTAGACACTTTCCGACTTTTCGGTAAGAACCAAAGCATCGGCCAGCACAAGCTGGCCGATGCTTCAGCTTTCATCGAAACTCGATATCATGATCCGATCCAGCACGCCTTTCTCCGCCGCGGTCCTCGTCGGTGGCCTCGCCTTCGCATTGCTGACCTCTCCGGCGCTCGCCCAGCGCGAGCCGCCCGCGACCGAACAGGCCGAGGACCCCGAGCCGCAGGCTGAGCCGGCGCCGCGCGCACCGGCCGCTCGCCCTGCCCCAGCGACGCGCCCAGCACCCGCGGCCCGCCCGGCGACGGCGAATCCGCCCACCCGGCCAGCGAATCCGCCGGCTCGCCCTGCCACGGCACAGGCGCCGGCGGCAGCACCCGTCGTTAGCCAGCCCACGACCCAGGCCGCGCGGCTGCCGAACGGCGCCTCGGCGGTGAACGAGGTTTATGGCGACTGGACGGTCGATTGCCGCATCAATGACGGACAGAAGCTCTGCGTGCTGACCCAGTCTCAGGGCGACAGCCGCACCAATCAGCGCGTCTTTGCGATCGAACTGCGCGCACCGAAGGATGGCCGCGCCGAGGGCACGATCCTGATGCCGTTCTGGCTCAAGCTCGAAAACGGTGCGGTGCTCAAGCTCGACGACAGGGATCTCGGCCAGGGCCTGCGCTTCTCGACCTGCTCGCCCTCCGGCTGCCTGCTGCCGGTCTCTTTCCCGACCGTCGCCACCGACGCGATGAAGGGCGGCAAAACGCTGACAGCGGCCGCGCTCAACCTTGCGAACAACGACGTCGTTTCGTTCAACATCGCGCTGAACGGTTTTGGCCCGGCGCTCGACCGGCTGGCGCAGCTGGCGAACTAGTGAATAAGCCGCCGCGGCGCATGACGCCTCGGCGGTTTACGATCACGCCAGAGCTCGATACGACTACCGCCCCGAGCCATTCGAGCAGTTCATGTAGGCCATGTGGGCGGCTGTGCCGACCCTGGCCGACCGCCAGACCTTGCGGCCAGGGCGACCGGGGTCATCGATGACTCGCCCGCCATTGGTGAGCGCGCAATTGCAGGAGCGCTGATCCCTCATGCCGCGGCACTCCGGATGGACGCCCCCGCCTTGCGCAGATGCGGGCCCCGACGAGCCAAGAGCGATCAGCGCGGCACTGCCGAGCAGAAGAGCAAGACGCATATTCAATCCCCCAAGCCGCAGCTCAGGGTTGCATGGCTCGGGGGCCGCGTCCATGGCCTTCGAGAGCCGCGCTCTGAACCCGCGGCACCCGCAATCTAATCGGCCCGCTGCTGCTACTCAGAGCTTCGCGCGCGGATCGTGCTTCGCCAGGCGGCCGAGCAGATAGTCCACCTCGGCCTTGGCGGCGGCGGTGAGGCCCGGGCCGGGCTTGCGCTGCGCGTCGCTCGCCAGGATGCCGCGCTTCATCATCACGTATTTGCGCACGGCGAGGCCGACACCCTGCTGCTGCTCGTAGCGCAATAGCGGCAGATGCGCGTCGAAGATGTCATGCGCATCGTCGCGGCGGCCGGCCTTGCTGGCCTTGACCACGTCGATCAGCAGCTCCGGGAAGGCGTAGCCGGTATTGGCGCCGTCGGCGCCGCGCTCCATCTCGAAATCGAGGAAGAGCCCGCCATTGCCGGTCAGGATGGCGACGCGCCGCAGCGAGCCCTCGGCTTCGAACTTGCGCAGCGTCGAGATTTTCTCAAGGCCCGGCCAATCCTCGTGCTTCAGCATCACGCAGGATGGGTTGTCCTGGATGATCTTGCGGATCACGGCCGGCGTCATCACCACCGAGAGCGTCAGCGGATAATCCTGGATGACGAAGGGAATGTCGGTGCCGATCGCCTCGACCGCCTGGGCGTAATAGCCGGTGATCTGGTCGTCGGTGCGCAGGTTTGTCGGCGGGGCGATCATCACGCCGCCGGCGCCCAATTCCATCACCTGCCGCGCCAGCGATCGCATCGCCGCAAAGCCCGGCGCCGAGACACCGACGATGATCGGTTTGCCGCCCATCCTGGCGACAGCGCGCTTGACCAGGCCGAGCGATTCCTCCGGCTCGAGCTTGGGCGCTTCGCCCATGATGCCGAGCACGGTGACGCCATCCGAGCCGATGCCGGCATAGAAGTCGAAGAGCCGGTCAACCGAGGTCCAGTCGACGCTGCCGTCCGGATTGAACGGGGTCGGCGCGATCGGGAAAACGCCGGAAGCTTCGGTGGTCAGACGCATGGTAAGGTTCCTTAAGCCAGCCGGATCAGACGATCCTGGTGCGGACAGTGCCGACACCCGCGATCGTGCCTTCGAGCAGATCGCCCTTGACGACGGCGGCGACGCCTTCCGGCGTGCCGGTCATGATCAGGTCGCCCGGCGCCAGCGTGACGAAATTGGAGAGGTACGAGATCGTCTCCGGCACGTTCCAGATCATCTTGCCGAGATCGGAACTCTGGCGCACCGCGCCGTTGACCTTGAGCTCGATCAGCCCCTTGTCGGGATGGCCCGCCTTGGCGGCCGGGACGAGATCGCCGATCGGCGCCGAGAAATCGAAGCCCTTGCCCATGTCCCAGGGCTTGCCGGCCTTCTTGGCCGCGCCCTGCAGGTCGCGGCGGGTCATGTCGAAGCCGGCGGCATAACCGAAGACATGGGAGAGTGCGTCGGCCTCGGCGATGTCCTTGCCGCCCTTCCCGATCGCGACGACGAGTTCCATCTCGTGATGGAGGTCGGCGGTCTTCGGCGGATAGGGCATGTCGGCGCCGCCGGTCAGCACGGCGTCGGACGGCTTGGTGAAGAAGAACGGCTCCTCGCGATCGGGATCGCCGCCCATCTCGCGGGTGTGCTCGGCGTAGTTGCGGCCGACACAGAAGATGCGGCGCACCGGGAACGCGCCGCCGCCGGACACCGGGATCACGGCAACCTTCGGCGGATCGATGACATAGCTGGACATGACGGCGCCCCGTTCGAGAAATACGGGAGCGTTCATGCGGGAGCATGCCCGCCGGGGCAAGTGCCCCGGGTCGCTGGAGGGGGCTGCGCTCCTCGCAAGGAGGACTATGGCGCCTTCGGCAGGTCCGGCACCTTGTAAGCGGTCGTCGCCTTGATCCGCTCCATGGCGAAGCGCGAGGTGACGTTCTTGAGCGGGATCGTCTCGATCAGCTTCTTGTAGAAGGTGTCATAGGCGGCCATGTCGGCGACGACGACGCGCAGCATGTAGTCGACGTCGCCGGCCATGCGGTAGAACTCGATCACCTCAGGCATCGCCGCGACGCTCTGCGCGAACTTCTCCAGCCAGGGGCCGGAATGGTCGGCCGTCTCGATCTGGACGAAGACGGTGAGGCCCAGCCCAATCTTCTCGGGCGCGACCAGCGCGACGCGCTTGATGATCACCCCGGTCTGTTCGAGGCGCTGAATCCGCTTCCAGCACGGGGTCTGCGACAGCCCGACCCGATCGGCGAGCTCCGCGATCGAGATATTGGAGTCTGCCTGCAGCACAGTCAGAATCTTGCGATCAATGGCGTCCATCTCTCGATCCATAGCGTTGGAGAAAATTCCCTTTGCTTTACCTAGGCAATGGAGAATTTTCTTCTTTTTGAATAGCTCTTCTTGTATTTAGATAGAAAATCCTTTTATCAAACGTCAATAGGGTAGATATCACACGCCATCTGGGGAAATACGATATGGACCGCCGCCAGTTCCTGCTCGCCGGCTCTTCGCTCGCCGCCGCGCTGCCCTTGGCCGCCACGCCCTTTGCCGACGCCAACGCGCAGGAAGCGGTCCCGGCCCGCATCGGCTACATCCCGATCATCGGCACCGCCCCGATCTTCGTCGCCAATGGCGAGGGCTGGCTGAAGCAGGCCGGCATCACGCCGACATTCACGGTGTTCGAATCCGGCCCGAACATGATCCAGGCGCTCGCCTCGGGCACGATCGACCTTTACGTCGCCGGCGTTGCGCCGCTGGCCGTCGCCCGCTCGCGCGGCGTCGACATCCGCGTCGTCGCCTCGACCGCCACCGGCGAGAACGTCTTCGTCGCCGCTCCGGCCCTGGCGAAGTTCTTCACGGCAGGAACGAGCGCGGCTGCCGCCTTCAAGGCGCACAAGGCCGCGACCGGCAAGCCGGCGCGTCTTGCCACCCAGCCGGCCGGCTCTGTGCCCAATACCGTGCTGCAATACTGGCTCTGGGAGGTCGCCAAGGCGGACAAGGCCGATGTCGAGGTGGTGCCGATGGGCATCGACGCGACGCAGCAGGCCGTGCTGGCCGGTGCCGTCGAGGGCGCGATCGTGCGCGAGCCGGCGCTGACCATCATCCAGACCCGCAATCCCGGCATCAAGCTGATCGCCGGCGGCGAGGACGTCTTCCCCGGCCAGCCCGGCACTGTCGTCGCCGTCTCCGGCGCCTTCGTCACCAAGAACCCGGACGCGGTGCAGAAGCTGGTGTCCGGCCTGGTCAAGGCCGCCGATGTTCTGGTCAAGACACCCGCCAAGGCCGCGCCCCATGTCGGCGCCGCGCTCGGCAAGGGCATCGTCGACCCCGCCTTGATCGAGAAGGCGCTCGTCTCGCCGGCGACCAGGTTCGAGATCGACCCGCGCAAGATCATCGAGCCGGCGCGCGCCATGCAGGCCTATCAGGTCAAGCTCGGCTCGCTGGAGAAGGAACTTCCGTTCGACGGCCTGTTCGAGACGCAGTATTACGAGCGCGCCATCAAGGGCTGACGGGACTACGGATTTGCGTTCATTGCGGGCTCCGGCCCTCGCCCTGACGGGCCTCGTCGCCTTCCTCCTGCTGTGGGAGGCGATTCCTTATTTCGGCCTGGTCAACCCGGCTTTCCTGCCGGGACCGAGCGCCCTGCCCAGCGCCTTCCTGCGCGAGGTTAAGTCCGGCGCCTGGCTCTCGGCCATCATGGGCTCTCTCGGTCATTACTTCATCGGCCTGTTCACCGGCGCCGGTCTCGGCATTGCGCTCGGCGTGCTGACCGGCATGTCGAAGCTCGCCGAGGAGACGACAGCCTGGGTGGTCCGGCTGCTGCGGCCAATCCCCGGCTTGGCCTGGGTGCCGTTCGCGATCATCTGGTTCGGCGTCAACCCGCAGGCGGCGGTGTTCATCATCGCGATCGGCGTGTTCTGGATCGTCTTCTTCGCAGCGCAGGGCGCGATCCGCGGCGTCGACCGCGACCTGATCGAGGTCGCCGACGCCTTCGGCTTCCGCTCGCCGGTCCAGCGATTGGTCAAAATCCTGCTGCCGGCGGCGATGCCCGGCATCCTCGTCGGCGTACGCACCGCGCTCGGCCAGGCCTGGATGGCGGTGGTCGCGGCCGAGATCTTCGGCGTCGCCGGCGTCGGCCAGCGCATGATGCAGGCCTCGAGCCTGCTCGCGACGGATATCGTGGTGATCTACATGCTGACCATGGCAGCGCTCTACGGCCTGCTCGACACGCTGTTCGTCGCCTTCCAGGGATGGGTGCTGCGTTGGAAAGCGTGATCGACATCAAGGAGCTGTCGCTCACCTTCACCCGCGACGGCGAGGCGACCGAGGTGCTGCACAAGCTGAACCTGTCGGTGGCGCGGGGCGAGTTCCTCGCCATCGTCGGCCCATCCGGCGTCGGCAAGTCGACGCTACTGCGCGTCATCGCCGGCCTGGCTAAGCCCAGCGGCGGCGAGGTCGTGATCAACGCCAGGGACAATACCCGCCGGCCCGTCGCGCTGGTCTTCCAGGATTCGCGGCTGTTGCCCTGGCGCAAGGTGATCGCCAATGTCGGCTTTGGCCTCGAAGGGCAGACGCCGCGCACTGAGCGCCTCGCAAAGGCGCAGGAGACGCTCGACCTCGTCGGCCTCGGCCAGCTCGCCCAGCGCTGGCCGCACCAGCTCTCCGGCGGCCAGCGCCAGCGCGTCTCGCTGGCGCGGGCGCTCGCGGTCGAGCCCGAGATCCTGCTGATGGACGAGCCGTTCTCGGCGCTCGACGCGCTGACGCGCGAAACGCTGCAGGACGAGTTGATCCGTGTCTGGCAGCGCACCGGCAAGACCGTGCTGTTCGTCACCCACGACATCGACGAGGCCGCCTATCTCGCCGACCGGGTCGTGGTGCTGTCGGGC
The DNA here is from genome assembly GCA_025846845.1 of Alloboseaceae bacterium BT-24-1. Classification (GTDB taxonomy): domain Bacteria; phylum Pseudomonadota; class Alphaproteobacteria; order Rhizobiales; family Beijerinckiaceae; genus Allobosea. The sequence goes on along the minus strand of JAOYTL010000011.1, from coordinate 146,952 downwards.
GCGCCCGGTCAGATCATCGCCGAGCACCGGATTTCAGCGACGCATCCGCGCCGACGCGGAGCCGAAGCAGAAGCAGAGATCGTGCGGGCGGTGCGTCTGAACCTCGGCGCGGACATCGTCAGCGACGGTGCGGCGATCTGACCCGTGGAGATCGATTTCATCGCCGTGCCAGCGTCAATCGTCAGGCTGCGCGCTCAATCCCGCCAGCGCCGCCCTGATGGTGTCGATCTTCTCCCCGCGAGCGATCAGCGCGGCAGCGCGTCGGCCATGACGCGCGAGAGCGTGGTGGCTCTTGTCTGCGGCTGAAAGGATGATGTGCTGCGGCTCGAAGCCGGCAGCCTGCAATCGGCGCACATAAGTCAGCTGGGTTGCGTAGGGGACGATGCGATCCTGCTGGTCCGACAGAACGAGGATCAGCGGCTTGGGATCACGCCGAATGCCGACGAGGCGATCGATGGGATCGTACAGCGCGTTGCTGGCGCTTTGAACCGTGCGCCGCCTGTTCCAATGCTCCGTCACTTCGCGCACCGACAACAATGCCGACGACAGCACCACGGCCGAAATATCCTCACGTCGGTTGAGCAGAGAAGCGGCGATGTGGCCGCCTCCGGATTGCCCGGCCAGAATGAACGCCGATACACGATAGCGCCGCTTGATCGCATCGAGCGCGCCGTCCAACAGCATGACCTCACGCAGTTCGCGACGCTGACTGTGATCGCCGGACGAGCCGAACATACCGGGACGAGCGACGAAGATCGCAGGAATGCCCGCCTGCTCCGACCAGCGCGTCATGTTACGCCCAATTAGCTCCGGCGATTGCCGTCCATAGCCCGATCCGACGAAGCGAACGCCCTCTTTCGTCTTCAGGAGCACGTCGCCACTGAAATACACCAGGACTGTGGGGTTATCGGCCGCACTCAGCCCCTGCGAAGAGGTGCGCAGACAATCGCCCTTGCCGCCGACCTCCACCCAAAAGCCTTCGGGAATGCCGGCACAATGGTCGGGCGAACTGAACGAGCCGTGCAGGGCTTCATAAGGCGCAAAGCGATCAGCCGCGCGCGGCACCGCAAGCTCCTTCGGCGCGGCCGGCACAGCGGGAGACAGCTCCAACCTTTCAGCAAAGGCGCTCGGCGCAACAGCTGTCGCGATGGCGACGATCAACCAGCGAAGTAGCTGCTTCATAACCCTAGCTTCGGATGATCGCTCGAAAACCTAAACCAACGACGAGCGACAGCGCCGTCGCGGCCACCCAGATCAATGCCGCCGCCGCAACGATGGCGGTGACCAGATTGATCAGGACCTGATCCTTCACGCCGAACAGCGAGCACCACCACGAGATAAAGCGCTTCACTCATGGCCTCCGGACTGAGGACAGCAGCACCGACGGATGGAACCCGCCGCTTGCCAGGACAGCAGTTGTGACCGCATCAGATATCAATCAAAAGTTGCCAATGCGTTGGCATCACCCTCCGTTCCCCAAAAGGAAAAATCGTTCGCCTTTACGAACGCAATCGACGGTGATATTCCCCTTGTCCGTTATATAGAACGGACCGGACGACATATCATGGCGAACGAAGCGACCAGCGCAGCGGCGCTGCATCCCGAAACCCGGCTGGTCCATGCCGGCACGCTGCGCTCGCAGTTCGGCGAGACCTCCGAAGCGCTGTTCCTGACGCAGGGCCATGTCTATGACAGCGCCGAGCAGTGCGAAGCGCGCTTCCTCAACAAGGATCCGGGCTTCCAGTATGCCCGCTTCTCCAATCCCAGCGTCACCATGCTGGAGCAGCGCATGGCCGCCTTCGAGGGCGCCGAGGCCTGTCGGGCGACGGCGACCGGCATGGCCGCCGTCACCGCGGCGCTGTCGAGCCTGGTCCGGGCCGGCGACCATGTCGTCGCGGCGCGCGCGCTGTTCGGCTCCTGTCGCTACATCGTCGAGGACCATCTGCCGCGCTATGGCGTGCAATCGACGCTGGTCGACGGCACCGACCTTGCCGCCTGGCGCGCCGCGGTCAGGCCGAACACCAAGGCGTTCTTCCTGGAGAGCCCGGCCAATCCGACGCTGGAGGTGATCGACATCACCGCTGTCGCCGCGATCGCCAGGGAAGCCGGCGCCAAGCTGATCGTCGACAATGTCTTCGCGACGCCACTGTTCCAGCGCCCGCTCGAGCTCGGCGCCGATCTCGTCGCCTATTCCGCCACCAAGCACATCGACGGCCAGGGCCGCTGCCTCGGCGGCCTCGTGCTCGGCTCGAAGGAGCTGATCGAGGGCGATATCCAGACCTTCCTGCGCCAGACCGGCCCGGCCATGTCGCCCTTCAATGCCTGGGTCATGCTGAAGGCGCTGGAGACGCTACCCCTGCGCGTCCGCCGCCAGGCCGTGAGTGCGACTGTGGTGGCGAAATGGCTGAAGGGACGCAAGGAATTGCCGCATGTCGCCTTCATCGGCGACCCCGACCATCCGCAGGCCGAGATCATCGCCAGACAGATGAGCGGCCCCTCGACGCTGATCGCCTTCGAGGTCGCGGGCGGCAAGGACGCCGCCTTCCGCTTCCTCAACAAGCTCAGGCTGATCCGGATCTCCAACAATCTCGGCGACGCCAAGAGCCTGATCGTGCATCCGGCGACGACGACGCATCAGCGCTTCACGCCCGAAGTTCGCGCCAGCATGGGCGTCAGCGACGGGCTGATCCGCCTCTCGATCGGCCTGGAGCATGCCGACGACCTGATCGCCGATCTCCAGCAGGCCCTGGCGGCCTGATCTGAACCAGAACCGCGACCGCGCGTTTGAACCTCGGCAACAACCGAGGTTCACATGCTCCGCAAAACCGCCTGCACGACTGCGCTGCTCGCTTTCCTGGCCGCCCCGGCACTCGCCCAGGACGCCTCACCGGCCTCTCCCACGCCAGTCGAGAAGCCGGCCTCGCCCGAGCTTGCCGCCTGTAAATCGACCGCGATGGCGGCGCTGACGGCCCGCGAGCCGGAGATCAAGGACATCTTCATCGACGAGGACGGGCTGACGATCGCGGTCGCGGAGACCAAGGTCGAGACGACGCCGATCACGCGCATCCTGATGGGCGAGGCCTATCTGAAGACCGACAAGTCCGACAAGCCACGCCGCTTCCTCTGCCTCATCGGCGAGAAAGGCAAAGTGTTGCTGACCTTCTTCACGCAGAGATGAGGCGCAGATTCAGCCGCCGTCGACGATCCTGGTGTTGGGTCGATCGCGGCCATCGGCCAGCTCTTCGTGCCACTCACCCTTCGCATCCTGGTAGACGATGCCATCGGTGACACCCGGCCGCTTCTGGCGGGCGGCGGCCTTGCCCGCCGCCTTGAGCGCCGCATCATGCGAACGGAAGGTTTCGGAGAGGGCGTCGCCGACCTTGTAGGCCCAGCCGCCATCGTGCTGGACGATCTCGTATTTCACCATGACCATGAGCGTCCTCCATGGCTCACTGATCGAACCGACGGCATGCGCCCCAGGTTCCACCGGTGGGGAGGATAACCCCGCCGCGCCGGCAGCGGAAGCGTTGGCTGCTTCAGTCGCCGTTGCCGGTGTCGGCGGCGCGCAGACCCTCCAGCACCGGCATCGACGTGATATGATAACCGGCGTCGATATGGTGGATGTCGCCGGTCACTCCGCCGGACAGGTCCGAGAGATAATACAGCGCTGAGCCGCCGATTTCCTCGAGGCTGACCGACTTGCGCAGCGGCGAGTTGGCACGCTGCCAGGAATACATCGCCCGTGCATCGGAGATACCGGCGCCGGCGAGGGTGCGGACAGGGCCGGGCGAGAGCGCGTTGACCCGGATGCCCTTGGGCCCGTAATCGGCGGCGAGATAGCGCATGCTCGCCTCCAGCGCCGCCTTGGCGACACCCATGACATTGTAGTTCGGCATCACGCGGGTCGAGCCGCTATAGGTCAGCGTGATCATGCTGCCGCCCTGCGGCATCCGCTCGGCGGCGCGCTTGGCGGCCTCGGTGAAGGAGAAGCAGGAGATCACCATGGTCCGCGAAAAATTCTCGCGGGTGGTGTCGGCATAGAGCCCCTTGAGCTCGTTCTTGTCCGAGAAGCCGATGGCATGGATCAGGAAATCGAGCGTGTTGCGCTCGGGATCGCCGCCCCAGGCCTCGTCGATCGCGGCGAAGGTGGCATCGAGCGTCGAGACGTCCTCGACATCGCAGGGGAGCACCAGCTTAGAGCCGATGCTCTCGGCCAGCGGCTTGACGCGTTTGCCGAGCGCGTCGCCTTGATAGGTGAAGGCCATCTGCGCGCCATGCGCATGCAGGGTACGGGCGATGCCCCAGGCGATCGAGTTCTGGTTGGCGACGCCCATGACGAGGCCGCGCTTGTTGTGCATCAGGGGGAGCATGCTCGGGCAATCCGTCTAACGGCAGAATTCAGGGAATGGCGAGGGCCGACCGGAGATCGGTTTGACTGAAATCCTGGCCTTTGAACAGGATGCGGGCGTTGTGAGCGACCGTGCACGCATAGGCGAAACAGTCGCCCATGTTAAGCGCCGCCGGATGGCGTCCCTTGCCGAAACGGTCGAAGGCGGACACGGCGATGTCGCCCTGACTCTCATCGATTGACGCGACAGTGATCGACATCCGGCTCAATGTGAGACGGATCTCGTCCCTGGCGACGGCAGCGGGAATGGCATTGACACGGGCGATCGCCAGCGACGACTCATAGACTGCCAGGGCCGAGGTTATCGCAGAATCACCCCTGTCGAGAGCACCCGCGATGTCGGCTGCGTCCGGCTCGCCGAGGATCATGGCGACGATCGCCGAGGCGTCGACATAGATCATTCGTCGCCCGACAGCCAATCGTAGAAAGCCTTGTCCGCCTTCAACCCGGTTTTCGGATAAGCGGCGACACGCTCCTGAATGTCCCGGATGCGCTCGAGCATCGGCCGCTTGTCCTCTTCGAGCTTCGCAAGCTCGCATTCAACGGCCTGACGCACAGCCTCGGTCATGCTCACGCCCTTGCGGCTCGCAAGCAGCCTCACGGCCTTGTCCGTTTTCGGATCGCGTATGTGGAACGCCATCGGATGCTCCGTCTAGACAAGGCATATAGCCATCTAGACGCAGACTGTCACGTCAGAGATGCTTCCTCACGGCTTCAGCCGTATCCTTCGAGGCCGCGAGCGGCACGATCTCGAAGCGGGCGAGGTCGCCCCAGGCGAGCACCCATTCCTGCAGCTTGGTGACGTCGTCGCACTGCATCACCTGGAAGCAGCGCGCGAAATCGGCCGAGATCCAACTGTCGATATAGGTGAGGCCATCAGGCATCATCCGGCCGCGCTCATGGAAGCGGGCGTAGATCTCCTTAACCCGCGCCTGGTCGAAGTGCTCGATAACCATGAACAGCATGGCGGTCTCAGGCCTCCAGGCGCTTCATCACGATCGTGGCGTTGGTGCCACCGAAGCCGAACGAGTTTGAAAGTACGCAGCCGAGACCGGCATTGTCGATGCGCTTGCGCACGATCGGCATGTCGGCGAAGGCGGGGTCGAGTTCCTCGATATGGGCGCTCTCGGCGACGAAGTCGTTGTTGAGCATCAGCAGCGAGTAGATTGCCTCCTGCACGCCGGTGGCGCCAAGCGAATGGCCGGTCAGCGACTTAGTCGCCGAGATCGGCGGGCTCTTCTCGCCGGCGCCGAAGACGGTACGGATCGCCTCGATTTCCTTGGCATCACCAACCGGGGTCGAGGTGCCATGCGGGTTGATGTAGTCGACCTTGGCCTTCACGCCCTGCAGCGCCATGCGCATGCAGCGCTCGGCGCCCTCGCCCGAGGGGGCGACCATGTCGTAGCCGTCCGAGGTCGCGCCATAGCCGACGACCTCGCCATAGATGCGGGCGCCGCGGGCCTTGGCGTGTTCGAGTTCCTCCAGCACGACGACGCCGGCACCGCCGGCGATGACGAAGCCGTCGCGCTTCGCGTCATAGGCGCGCGAGGCGACCGCGGGCGTCTCGTTGAAATCGGAGGACATCGCGCCCATCGCGTCGAACAGCACGGAGAGCGTCCAGTCGAGTTCCTCGCATCCACCGGCGAAGATCACGTCCTGCTTGCCCCACTGGATCAGCTCATAGGCGTTGCCGATGCAATGGTTCGAGGTCGCGCAGGCCGAGGAGATCGAATAATTGACGCCCTTGATCTTGAACCAGGTCGCGAGCGTCGCCGAAGCGGTCGAGGACATGCCCTTGGGCACAGCGAACGGGCCGACCTTCTTGGACGAGCCGCTCTCGCGGGCCTTGTCATAGGCGTCGATCAGCGCGCGGGTCGAGGGGCCGCCCGAGCCCATGATGATGCCGGTGCGCTCATGGCTGATTTCTTTGTCTTCCAGCCCGGCGTCGCGGATGGCCTGCTCCATCGCGACCTGATTCCAGGCCGAGCCGCCACCATGGAAGCGCATGGCGCGGCGGTCGAGCACAGTCGCGGGATCGAGAGAAGGCACGCCGGCGACCCGGCTGCGGAAGCCGTGCTCGGCGAAATCCGGGACATAGGAGATGCCGGACTTGGCCTCGTGCAGCGAGGCCAGCACTTCCTGCGTATTGTTGCCGATGGACGAGACGATGCCCATCCCTGTGACTACAACGCGTCTCATGCTGCTTCTCCGGCTTTTGCGCCAAATGCCGGAGCTTATAATGCCCCGGTCTATCCTGTTGATGACGCGCAGATGGACTGCGCGCTGGGCGAGCGCAAGGCTTCACCCGTGGTTTTGCTCAGGCCGCCTCGGGCTTGAACAGGCCGACGCGCATATCCGAGACCGTATAGATACGCTTGCCGTCGGCTTCGAGCCAGCCATCGGCGATGCCGAGGACGAGCTTGGACTTGAAGACGCGCTTGAAGTCGACGCCATAGACGACGTGCTTGACCGAGGGCAGCACCTGGTCGGCGAACTTGACCTCGCCGACACCCAGCGCCCGGCCCCGGCCCGGCAGGCCGAGCCAGCCCAGGAAGAAGCCGGTGAGCTGCCAGAGCGCGTCGAGCCCGAGGCAGCCCGGCATGACCGGATCGCCCTTGAAATGGCAATCGAAGAACCAGAGGTCCGGGCGAATGTCGAACTCGGCACGGACGAGGCCCTTGCCGTGCGGACCGCCATCCTCGGAGATTTCGGCGATACGATCGAACATCAGCATCGGCGGCAGCGGCAGCTGCGCATTGCCCGGCCCGAAGAGTTCACCGCGCCCGCAAGCGAGGATTTCCTCGTAGCTGAATGACGATTGCCGCTCCATATCCGACTTCACTCCATTCCGGCCGCCATGCACTCGGCTGCCAACCCCCGATGCAACGTGCCTAACACGGCGTCGCTGCCGAACGGAAGGGCGCAAGACCGGCGCGACCGTGGATGATCAGCCGGCGACACTGTGTTAGTCTCTCGCAGGCTCTGGCGGTGGCGGCGCGATGCTTGCGGCCAGGGGAGCAAAGCCTTACATCGAATCTAAGCTGGTGCTTTCCCGTTCCGGGGAAGACGTGAGGAGTTGACGCGAGGCATGGACCGCCTGACGCAGGACGAGGGCAATGCAGCGGATGTGCGGCAGGGCTGCCCCTTCCACGATGTGCGCCAGAAGCTGCGCCGGGTAGGCCTGAGACCGACCCGTCAACGCGTCTCGCTCGGCTGGCTGCTCTTCGCCAAGGGGGATCGGCATGTCAGCGCTGAGATCCTCTACGAGGAAGCGATGAAGGCGCGCGTGCCGGTCTCGCTCGCGACCGTCTACAATACGCTGCACCAGTTCACCGAGGCTGGCCTGCTGCGCGAGCTCGCCATCGACGGCGCCAAGACCTTCTTCGACACCGACAATAGCGACCATCACCATTTCGTCGTCGACGGCGAGGACAAGGTGATCGACATCCCGGCTTCGGCGGTCGACGTCGCCGAGTTGCCGCCCGCGCCCGAAGGCTACGAGATCAGCCGGGTCGATGTCGTGGTCAGGCTGCGCAAGATCGCCGACTGAAGCTCCCGCGCTTCGGGCCAGGTTCGATCGTTCGCTGTTCCCGGACCGCAGCGCTACTGCACGGTCTCGTTCGGATAGACGCCCCAGAGCCGATCCTGCCGGATATACCCGGACATCTTGCTGACCGTGACGCGGCACCAGGCGTTCTGGCAGGACTGGACATTGGCGATGACGCCGGGCTCGAGGGTCGCGACCACGGTCGAGCTCTCATTCGCGGAATCGCGCAGGGAAAACGTCTCGCTCTTGTTCTTCGACCAGGGCGAGACCAGCACGGTGCGCCGCCCCGAGAGCAGGCTGTGCAGAACCCAGCCTTCGGTGCCGTCGGCGTCGCGCACGCGCCGCCAGGTCTCGAATTCAGCGGTGATCTCGACGGGCAGGCCGGCGCGCTGGAAGACCCAGCTGGTGCGGTGCTCCTTCGACGGGCCCTCGCGCAAATTGACGCGGTCCGACTTCAGGCTGACATAGCGCGGCAGCGGCAGGCCGGAGACGGGGCCGGCAGCGACCTCCTGGGCCGTGCTCCGTGTCGCCAGCAGGGCCAGGCCCACCGCGAGCAGAAGGCCGGCAGCGCCGCGCATCGTCTGAACCATCATCCAACCCACTCCTCGACCTGACCGCCGTCGCTACGCGCCAATGGGTCAGGTTGTGTTCCGCCGCAACGCTGCTAGACAACGAAACGGCCGCTGATCGCCGAAACCAACCGACTCATTCCTGAAGCGCCTCGGTTAATGGGGGGTTGAGGCGGAATGGCGACGAAGCGGCCACGGTGTCGCGCCCAGCCGGCGCACGCCAGCAATATCGGAGCCTGAGGGGCCTGTTAGGGAGCCGTCCATGTCGAAGAAGAAGCCCCTGGTCGTCGTCACGCGCAAGCTGCCGGCCGTGGTCGAGACACGGATGCGGGAGCTCTTCGACGCCAGACTCAATCTCGACGACACGCCGATGAGCCAGGCCGCTTTGGTCGAGGCGATGAAGACCGCCGACGTGCTGGTCCCGACCGTGACCGACAAGATCGATGCCGGCTTGATCGCCCAAGCCGGCGAACAGCTGCGCCTGATCGCCAATTTCGGCAATGGCGTCGACAATATCGACGTCGCCAGCGCCGTGCAGCGCGGCATCACCGTGACCAATACGCCGGGTGTGCTGACCGACGACACCGCCGACATGACGATGGCGCTGATCCTCGCCGTCGCCAGGCGCATCGCCGAGGGCGCCCGCATCATCACCGACGACGAATGGGCCGGCTGGTCGCCGAACTGGATGCTGGGGCGCCGCATCACCGGCAAGCGCCTCGGCATCGTCGGCATGGGCCGGATCGGCCAGGCGCTGGCCAAGCGCGCCGCCGCCTTCGGCCTGTCGATCCACTATCACAACCGCCGCCGGCTCGATTCGCGCATCGAAGAGGCACTCGACGCGACCTACTGGGATTCGCTCGACCAGATGCTGGCGCGGATGGACGTCGTCTCGGTCAACTGCCCGCATACGCCGGCGACCTACCACCTGCTCTCGGCCCGCCGCCTCAAGCTGATGAAGCCGGACGCCATCCTGGTGAACACGGCGCGCGGCGAGATCGTCGACGAGACCGCGTTGTCGCGCATGCTGGAGGCCGGCGAGCTCGCCGGCGCCGGGCTCGACGTGTTCGAGCACGAACCGGCGGTCAATCCGCGCCTGCTCAAGCTCGCGCGCAACCATCGCGTCGTCGTGCTGCCGCATATGGGCTCGGCCACGCATGAGGGCCGCGCCGACATGGGCGAGAAGGTCATCGTCAACATCAAGACCTTCATGGATGGGCACAAGCCGCCGGACCGCGTCCTGCCCAGCATGCTCTGAGACGGCTTCAAGCCGCCTCGGACCGGGCTCCGGGGCGGTAGCGGCACTCGGACAGGGTATCGAGCTCGCCGAGATCGGCGGCATGGCGGCGGCCCCAGTCGCAGAGCGTCGCGATCACCGGGGCGAGGCTGTGGCCGAGCGGCGTCGCCGCATAGTCGACGCGCGCCGGCACCTGCCGGAAGATCTCGCGGCTGACGAGGCCGTGCTCCTCCATCTCGCGCAATTGCTGGATCAGCACCTTCTGGGTGATCGGCGGGATGCGCTTCTGCAGCTCCGCCAGGCGCTTGGGACCGTCGAAGAGCTGGTAGAGGATCACGGCCTTCCAGCGGCCGGAAATCACCTTGAGCGCCCGCTCGACCGGCAGCATCGGCAAGCGCTTCATCGGGTCGGCCATGCTCACCTCTTGGTCTGCAGCGAACAAATCGGTGTGTAGTCACCGCATGACATCCTAGCCCAGAACCCGCCTCACGCTCATCCCCTTCGCGTGAGGCCCGCCATGAAAGCCATCCAGTACAGCCGCTTCGGCGGCCCCGAAGTGCTCGAGATCATCGAAACCGACCAGCCCTCTGCCGGCCCCGGTGAGGTGCTGATCGCGGTCGGCGCCGTCGGCGTCAATTTCTTCGAGGTACTGATGCGGCAGGACCGCTATGTCGTGACACCGCCCCTGCCCTTCAGTCCCGGTGTCGAGATTGCCGGCACCATCGCGGCGCTGGGAGAAGGCGTCACGACGTTTTCGGTCGGCGAGCGCGTCGCCGCAGCCCTCTATCTCGCAGGCGTGCAGAGTGGCGGCTATGCCGACTATGTCGCTGTCAGCGCCGATGTCCTCGTGCGCCTGCCGGAGGCGCTGTCCTTTGCTGCGGGCGCGGCGCTGCAGGTGCAGGGCCTGACCGCACTGCATCTGCTGCGCAGCAATCCGGCTGCCGGACGCAATGTCCTGGTCAGCGCCGCGGCCGGCGGCGTCGGCAGCCTTTTGGTCCAGCTGGCGAAGCGGGCCGGGGCGAAGCGCGTCATCGCAATGGCGAGCTCGAACGAGAAACTCGCATTGGCGCAGGAACTCGGCGCCGATGCCGGCGTCGACTACACGCAGCCAGACTGGCCGGAGCAGGTCCGCGCCCTGACTGATGGTGCCGGTCCGGACCTGATCTTCGATGCGTCCGGCGGCGACATCCCGGCGCAATGCCTCGCGCTGCTCGCTCCGTTCGGGCGCCTCGTGCTCTACGGCCCGCTCTCGATCGCCGATTTCCGGCCGGATGCAGAGGCGCTGAAGGCTCTGATCTTCGGGAATCGCGCGATTGTCGGCTTCTCGCTCCTACCGCATCTGGCGCCCGAGCGCCTCGCGCACGATCTCGGCGAGCTGTTCGCGCTGGCTACCGCTGGCGAATTGAAGCTCCTGCCCGGCGGCAGCTTCCCGCTGGCACAGGCGAGCGCCGCTCATGCCGCGCTGGAAAGCCGGCAGAGCGCCGGCAAGCTGGTGCTGCTGCCGTAATTGGGCTCAGCCGCCGGCGCGGGCGGTGTCGAACTGGCCGGACTTGCGGAAGCGCCAGAGATAGGCCGGCACCTCGGCCTCGGCCGAGACCGGGGCGATGCCGAGCCCGCGCAGGGTCCGGCCTTCCTTCTCGGCCGTCGTCGACACGACATTGTCGCTCTCGAGCAGATGGACCTGGTCGCGCGTCAGGATGAACTCTTTCGGCATGAGGCCGAGCGTCAGCATGTCCGCGATCTCGAGAATCTGGCCCTGCAGGCGGGCGAGCCCGAACGGCATCGGCACGATCAGGCGCTTGCGGCCGGTGACCTCGCAGACATAGTCGATCAGCTCCCGCAGGGTCTTCGCCTCCGGCCCCCCGAGCTCGTAGACCTTGCCGCCATCGAGCTTGCCGTCGACGGCACGTGCGACCGCCTCGGCGACGTCGCCGACGAAGACTGGCTGGAATTTGGTCTCGGCACCGGCGAGCGGCAGCACCGGCAGCATGCGCACCAGCGAGGCGAAACGATTGAAGAAGGTGTCTTCGGGCCCGAACATCACCGAGGGGCGCAGCACGATCGCCTGCTTGACCAGAGCGTGAACCGCAGCCTCGCCTTCGGCCTTGCTGCGGGCATAGGCAGACTTCGATTCGGCGCTGGCGCCGAGCGCGGAGACCTGGATCAGCCGGTCAACGCCGAAATTCGCGCAGGCCTGCGCGACCGTGCGCGCACCCTGCGCCTGCACCGACGAGAAGTTCTGCCGGCCCTTCTCCTGCAGGATGCCGACGAGGTTGATCACCGCATCGGCGCCCTTCACGGCGGCCGCGACCGAATCGGGATAGCGCAGATTGGCCTGCACCGCGGTGATCTGGCCGACGACGCCGAGCGGCTGCAGGAAACCAGCAAGATCCGGACGCCGCACAGCGGCTCGGACACGATAGCCGCGCCGCGCCAGCGCCCGCACGACATGCCGCCCGAGGAACCCCGAGCCGCCAAAGACCGTGACGAGTTGCGAAGCGGGAGGCAGGATCGTCATGATGACGCGAAGCTCCGTTTGGAAGCGCTGAAAACTGGGATCGCTGCGCCTGTCCTAGTGCATCGCAACGCGGCTGTGAAGGCAGCGAGGCGTTGCCGGAGGACGGGCAGATGAAGTGTTCTCAATAAAGCCGGCTTCGCCCGTTGACAGGTGCGTTCGGCCCCCGTAAACGAACCGCCGTTGCCCAGGTGGCGGAATTGGTAGACGCACCAGCTTCAGGTGCTGGCGCTCGCAAGGGCGTGGAGGTTCGAGTCCTCTCCTGGGCACCACTCTTTCTCGCTTCTGCGTCAAAGAGTTCAGCATTGAGAACGAGTTAGGTGATATCCGCTTTCACGTTGCGGTTCCACCATAACTGTCCCGATGCTCCGACCCTTCACTACCAAGCTGGGTCCCTATTTATTCCAATGTGAAGGTGCCACTGGCCCTTCACCCGCTCGCAGGTCAGGTCCCGGCGACGCTCTCATCTTGCGGTGTCTGTCCTCGCCGTTCGGCCCAGCTGGGCCGCTTCAGGTGAAACAGGTCGGAGGTCCGAAGATAGGCCTCTCCGCCATGCATGCGGGCAATCAGCTCGAGCGCCGGGGTGTCGATGTGGCAGCGCTCGGCATCCAGCACGAAGCGGTCCTCGACATGAGCGCACAGGACGCGACCGATCACGATCGTCTGCAGCGGTCCTGTGACCAGCGAGGTGAGCGCCTGGCATTCGAACGCGACCCGCGCCGCCCTGATGCGCGGCGGCGCGACGAAACTCGACGCCGCGGCCTCCAGCCCGGCCAGCGCCAGCTCGTCGACCTCCGGCGGCGCATCGATGCAGGTCAGGTTCATCGCCGATGCGTCGGTTTCCGCCACGAGGTTGACCACGAACTCCCCGGTTTCCAGGATGTTGGCGGCGGTATCCTTGAGCAGGCCGGCCTTCGACATGATGCCGATGGCGACGGTCGGTGGATCGTTACCCATCATGTTGAAGAAGCTGAACGGGGCGGCGTTGAGCACGTCGTCGCGAGAAAGCGTGGTGATCCAGGCGATCGGCCGCGGCACGATCGTCGCCGTCATGATCTTGTAGCGGTCCTGCGGTGGCAGCGCGCCCATGTCGAAGATCATGCCGGGCTCAGTCCTTCGGCCCGAAACGTCCAGGCGAGATGCCCATCGCCTTTGCGAGGGCGGGCGCCAACACGCCATCGGGCCTCGCCAGGTCCAGCGCGATGTCGAAATGGTTGTGCCGTGGCATGGCGATCACCTCGCCGGCGTGCCCCGCCGCCAGCCAAGCCGCGGCGTAGTCGGCGGTCTGTCGCCGGAACTCGCTGGTTTCCAGACCGCCGACCGAGGCCAGCAACGTCGTGGCCGATCTCTGCGGGATATGCCGGATCGGGCTGTTGCGGGCGATCGCGGCATCATCCAGTCCGAGCCAGGCATCGATATGGGTGGAGCGCAGCGGTTCGATGTCGTGCAGCCCGGACAGGGCCATGCCAGCCGTGATCGCATCGTCCGGCAGTCCGAAATCAGCCTGCCAGCCACCGGCCAGGAGCATCCCGACGAGGTGGCCGCCGGCCGAGGAGCCGCCGACGGCAAGGCTACCGGTCCGGTATTGCGCGCGCCGGGCATGGAGGAAGGCGACGGCGGTGCGTGTCTGTCTGATGATCTCGTCGAGCGAGGCCTGCGGCGCCAGCGTGTAGTTCATCACCGCGACGGCAAAGCCATGCGCCTTCGGGCCCGGCACGACGAAAGCGTTGTCATCCTTCGAACTCGCCCGCCAGTAGCCGCCATGGACCCAAAGGAAGAGCGGTGCGCCCGGTTCGGTGGGATAGAAGTCGAGCGTCTCGCCGCCGGTCTCGTCATAGACGATGTCGGCGATGCGCTCGTGCTCCTGCTGCACCTTTGCGCTGACCGAGACGTATTTGGCGTATTCCGCGTCGAATGAGGCGACGCTTTCGCGGGCATTGTATTCGCGGTCGAGCGCGGCGCGGTCGAAGCCGCGATAGACCGGTTCGCTGGCGGTTTGTGCCATGGCGATATCCTCACAGACCGAGATAGCGGCTGGCGAGATCAGGATCGTCGTGGAGCGCGGCCGGCGTGCCGGCCCAGACGATCCGCCCTTTCTCGACGACGTGGTGGCGGTCGACCAGGGACGCCATCTCCGTCAGGTTCTTGTCGACGACGACGATGGTCTGCCCAGCCTGCTTGAGCATCTGCAGGCAACGCCAGATCTCGGCGCGGATCAGCGGCGCGAGCCCTTCTGTCGCCTCGTCGAGAATGAGCAGGCGCGGATTGGTCATCAGCGCCCGGCCGACCGCCAGCATCTGCTGCTCGCCGCCAGACAGCGTCCTCGCCGACTGGCGGCGCCTTTCGCCGAGGCGCGGGAACAGCTCGATGACGCGCGGCAAGGTCCAGTGCCCGGCGCTGCCGCCGCGCGCGGTGGCGACCAGGTTCTCCTCCACGGTCAGCGAAGGGAACACCCGCCGCCCTTCCGGCACGAGCCCGATGCCGAGCCGGGCGATGGCGTTCGGCGCCAGCCCGGCCAGCGGCCGGCCGGCGAAGGCGATCTCGCCGGCAGTGGGGCGCGTCAGCCCCATGATGGCGCGGATGGTGGTGGTCTTGCCCATGCCGTTGCGGCCGATGAGCGAGACGACCTCGCCGGCGCGGGCCTCGAAGGACAAGCCGAACAGGACACGTGCATGGCCGTAGCCGGCCGCGAGTTCGCGCACGCTCAGCATGCCGGCTCTCCCCCGAGATAGGCGGCGCGGACCTGCGGATCGCTGCGCACCTCCGCCACCGTGCCGGTGAAGATGACGCGCCCGTAGACCAGGACGCTGACGCGGTCCGCCAGGGCGAACACGGCGGCCATGTCGTGCTCGACCAGAAGGATGGCGTAGCGCCGCTTCAGCCCGTCGAGCAGCCGGGTCATCGCCGCCGACTCCTCCGGCCCCAGCCCGGCCATCGGCTCGTCGAGCAGCAGCAATCTCGGCTCGCGTGCGAGCGCAACGGCGATCTCGAGCTGCCGGCGCTGGCCATGGGCAAGCGTCTCCGCCCGCCTGTCGGCGAGATCGCCGAGGCCGACCTCGGCGAGCCGCTCCCGCGCGCTGGCGATCGCGCCGGCATTGCCGCGCGGGTTCGAAACCATGTCGAACGAGCCGCCACCGCGGGTCTCGATGGAGAGCAGCACGTTCTCGATCGCAGTGAAGTCCGGACAAAGCTGGGTGATCTGAAAGGTCCGCCCGAGCCCGAGCCGCGAGCGCAGATGCGGGCGCAGCCGCGTGACGTCCCGCCCGTCGAACAGGATGCGCCCGGCATCCGGCTTCAACTCCCCGCAGATCTGGGTGATCAGGGTCGACTTTCCGGCGCCGTTCGGACCGATCAGCGCGTGGAGCTCGCCTGCACGAATGTCGAGCGTGACATCGTCGGTCGCGACCAGCGCTCCAAAAGCCTTGCGCAGCCCGTCGATCGCGAGGATCGGCGCCTGCTGCTGAGAGGACAATTCAGCCATTACGCTCTCCGAACAGGCGCCCGGCGATGCCGCGGCGACCGAACAGAGCGACCAGCGTCAGGATCGGGCCCATCACGATCATCCAGTGCTCGGTCCAGATCGAGAGGATCTGCTCGAGCGCGATGAAGACGGCGGCCCCGGCAATCGGGCCGAGCAGCGTGCCGAGCCCACCGAGCACGACGATGGCGATGAACTCGCCCGACTTGCTCCATGCGGCCATGTCGGGCGAGACGAAGCGGGCGTAGTTGGCCCAGAGCACGCCGGCAAGGCCGGTCCCGATCGCGGAGATGATGAAGGCGGTGAGCCGGAACGGGAACGGATCGACGCCGAGATTGATCGCGCGTCGCTCGCTCTGCCGCAGCGCCTGGAGGACGAGGCCGAAGCGGGAGTTCACGACCCGGGCGCAGAAGGCCGTCCAGCCGATCAGCAGGGCGACGCAGACATAGTAGAAGGTCGTCGGTCGCGAGAGGTCGATGAAGGGCAGCGTATTGCGCCGGTCGAGTAGCAGGCCGTCGTCGCCGCCATAGCTCTGGAGCGAGACCAGCACGAAGAAGACCATCTGCGCGAAGGCCAGCGTGATCATGATGAACTGCACGCCGCTGGTCTTCAGCGAGAGTGTCCCGACGATCGCCGCCAGAAGCGCACAGGCAACCAGCGCCAGCGGCCAGACGATCAGCGCCGCATTCGACCCCTGCCAACCGAGCATCGGTTCGCCTGCACCGGTATGGAAGGCGACGATGCCGACGGCGTAGCCGCCGAGCCCGAAGAACATGGCGTGGCCGAAGCTGACCAATGCGCCATAGCCGAGGATGAGGTCGAGGCTGACGGCGGCGATGGCGTAGATGGCGATGCGGTTGGCGAGGCCGAGCAGACCGGCCGAGCCGGTCACCTGCGCGAGATAGGGGGCGGCCAGCAGGAAGAGGAGCCCGCCGGCGATGACGGCGAGGCGGAGGCGGGAGGTCATCATCGCGCTCATCCCCTGGCCGGCAGCAGGCCATTCGGCCGCACGAGGAGGACGATCGCCATCAGCAGGTAGATGCTGGCCGAGACCAGCCCGGCGCCTAGCGTGTCGGCGGTCGAGGCCGGCAGCGACAATTGCAGGAGCTGCGGGATGTAGGCCCGCCCCAGGCTGTCGACCATGCCGACGAGCAGCGCCCCGACCAGCGCGCCGCGCACCGAGCCGACGCCACCGACGACGATGACCACGAAGGTGGTGATCAGCACCCGCTCGCCCATGCCGATCTCGATCGCCAGCAGCGGCGCCGCCATGACGCCGGCGAGGCCGCACAGCGCGCCGCCGAGGCCGAAGACCAGCGTGTAGAGCCGGCGGATGTCGACGCCGAGCGCATCGACCATCTCGCGGTCGTCGGCACCGGCCCGGATCAGCATGCCGACGCGGGTGTGATTGACCAGCGCCCACAGGCCGATCGCGACCAGCGCCCCGGTCACGATGAAGCCGACGCGCATCAGCGGGTAGTCGAGGCCGGGAAGCAGCGGAACCGAGCCCTGCAGGAAGGGCGGGATGTCCATCAGCGGCGGCCGGCGCCCGAAGATCATGCTCACGGCTTCGTTGGTGAACAGGATCAGGCCGAGCGTCGCCAGCACCTGGTAGAGATGGTCGCGGCGATACAGCCATTGCACCACCGCGACCTCGACGAGCACCGCATAGAGCCCGGCACCGATCAGGGCGGCCGCGATGCCGACCAGGAAGGAGCCGGTCGAGAGGACGGCGAAAGCCGCGCTATAGGCGCCGACCATGTAGAAGGCGCCATGGGTGAGGTTGATCACCCCCATGATGCCGAAGATCAGCGTCAGTCCCGATGCCAGAAGAAACAGCATCGATCCGTATTGCAGGCCATTGAGCGCCTGCTCGACAAAGAGGATCATCTCCACAAGCCCTTGTTGCGCGGTGAATCAGGCGTCAAAAGCCGGCGGTCGATTTCGCCGTGCTCAGTTCAGCTTGCACTGCGCTGCATAGGCATCGCCGTAGTCCTCGGCGATCTTGCGGACCATCGTCTGCACGATCTCGCCGGACGGGCGCTTTTCGAACTTCGTCAGGTAGTAATCCTGGACCGGGTGCTGATTGGGTCCGAAGGAGAACTTCCCGCGCACGGCCGTGAATTGCGCCGCCCGCAGCGCCTTGCGGAACTCGTCCTGTTTGCCGACGTCGCCATTCACCGCCTTGAGGGCGCTGCCGATCAGGTTGGCGGTATCGTAGGCCTGCTGGGCATACATGGTCGGCGTCCGCGAATAGGCCTTGCGGAAGGCTTCCACGAAGGCCTTGGAGGCAGGGGTCGTGGCCTCGGGCGTCCAGAGCGCGGAGGCGTAGATGCCGTCTGCGGCATCGCCGGTGGCGCCGACCATATGCGCATCCATCGAGAAGGCCGGGATCAGCATGGGGACGCTCTTGCCCAGGCCGGCATTGGCGTATTGCTTGGCAAAGTTGATGCCGGCGCCGCCGGGGTGGAACTGGTAGATCGCTTCAGGCGCGAGCGAACGGACGCGCGCAAGCTCGACGGAAAAGTCGGTCTGGTCGAGCTTGGTGTAGATCTCGCCGGCGATCTCGCCCTTGAAGGTGCGCTTGAAGCCCTCCAGCGCATCACGGCCGGCCTGATAGTTGGGCGCCAGCAGCGCGACGCGCTTGTAGCCGAGCCGGTTGGCGGCGAGCCCCGCCGCTTCGTGGAAGGCGTCGTTCTGGTAAGAGGCGACGAAATAGTTCCGGTGGCAGCGCTCGCCGGCGAAGGAGGAGGGTCCGGGATTGAGGCTGACATAATAACCGCCCGATTCCAGCACGCCCGGAACCACGGCGGCGAGCACGTTGGAGAAGTTCACGCCGGTGAAGAGCTTGACGCCGGACTGGATCAGCCGGTCGGCAGCCTGCTTGGCATTCGCCGGCTTCAGCGCGTCGTCCTCGATCGCGAGGTTGACAGGGACGCCGCCCAGCTTGCCGTCGGTCAAGGCGAGCTGGAAGCCGGCACGAATGTCCTCGCCGATATAGCCCGCCGGCGTCGACAGCGTGGTGATGAAGCCGATCGTGACCGGGGCGCTCGCGCCGGCCTGGGCGAAAGCTGATTGCATCATCGGCAGCGCTGCCGCCGATGCGAGACCGGCGGCGATCATCCGGCGCGTGAATGCTGACCTGCTCATCGAATTCCCCTCCGTTTCGGCACGGCTGTCACCGCTGCCCTTTTGTCGTTTGATGCTTGGATGTCAGGCCGCCACGACGGGGTGGCGGATCTGTCCGATGCCGTCGACGCCGGCCTCGACCACGTCTCCCGGCCAGAGCCACTCCTGCGGCGTCCGGCCCGCCCCGACGCCATCCGGCGTGCCGGTGGCGATGATGTCGCCGGGCTCCAGGGTGATCGCAGCGCTGATGTCCGCGATCAGCACCGGGATCTTGAACAGCATATGGCGCGTGTTGGAGCGCTGCTTGGTCTCACCATTGACGGTCAGCCAAAGGTCGAGCGCGTGCGGCTCGGTGATCTCGTCGGCTGTGACGATGCAGGGGCCGAAGGGCGCGTAGGTGTCCTGGCCCTTCGAGTAGATCCACTGGCCGGCTCGGCGGTTGTCGCGGGCGCTGACGTCGATCATCACGCTGTAGCCGAAGACGAAGCTCATCGCCTCGGCTTCCGTGACGCGGCGCGCGGTCCGCCCCATGACCACCGCGAGCTCGACCTCCCAGTCGAGCTGCTGCGTGATCCTGGCGTTGTGCTCGATCGCCTCGCCGGGGCCAACGACGCTGGTCGGCGGCTTCGAGAAGATCACCGGCTGCTTCGGCAGGTCCTTCGACGTGTCGAGCGCGGCGGCCGATTCCGCGACATGCTCGACATAGTTGAGGCCGATGCCGAAAATGTTCTTCCGCGGGCGCGGGATCGGGGCCAACAGCCTGACATTGGCGAGCGGAAAGGCAGAGTGGGCGGGCCAGCGCCCGCGATGCAGGTCCAGCACGGCACTCAGCGACGCCAACCCGGCCGGCCCGAGATCGATCAGGTCGAGCATCGCCGAGGGCAGATCGAGATCGGCACAGGCGCCAAGGGCCGCGACGTCGACGACGAGATCATCCTCGATGACGCCAAGGCGCGCCGAGGCTTCGATCGTGCTGCGATAGGTAACAAGACGCATGATCGGCAGCCCTCAGAGTGCGAGCGGCTGGTGGCCGCCATGGTCGCCGAACGCTTCCTCGCGATAGAGCCCGAGCGAGTTCATCACCGGCATGTCGTTGAAGGCGAAGAGACAGGCGTCGTCGCTGGCCGATGTGTTGGCGTGTTCGTGCCAGGCCCAGGACGGCACGCAGAAGATGTCGCGCTCCTGCCAATCGAAGCGCTTGCCGTCGATGACGGAGTGGCCTCTGCCCTTGGCGACCTGATAGATGAAGCTGCCGGTGTGGCGATGCGCCTTGGTCTTTTCGCCCGGCCGCAGCATCTGCATCGAGGCGCCGATCGTCTGCATCACCGGGCCGCCGGTGACCGGATTGACGTAGTTCATCAGCACGCCGTCGAAGGCCGAGCCGTCCGTCACCTTGGAAAAGCGCGTCAACGCCTCGTAGGTCGGGGCCCATTCGTATTTCAGCAGCGGCGAATAGGGCTTGCCCCAGTTATGGCCGGCCGGTCGCAGGCCGGGATTGCCCCAGGCCCCGGTCATATCGTCGACCGGATAGCCGACCGCCTGGCGCAGATCGGAATGGACCGCGTAGAAATTGGCTTCGAGCGTATTGACCAGCGGGATGTCGAGACCATCCTGCCAGATGCAGGTCGAGCCATCCGACGAGACGCCGTGCTCATGCCAGGTGCCGTTCGGCGTCAGCACGAAATCATTGGCTCCGAGCGTCATCTTGTGGCCGTCGACGATCGTGTACGCGCCGGCGCCCTCCATGATGAAGCGCAGCGCCGAGGCTGAATGCGCGTGGGCGGACGCCGTCTCGCCGGGATGCATGACCTGCAGGCCCGAATAGAGCCAGCCCACGGCGGCGGAGACGTCCCGCCGGCCCGGATTGTTCAGATAGATCACGCGGCGGCCCGCCTTCTCGGGCGTCACCAGCTCGACCGAGCGCAGAACATGCTCGCGCAGGTCGCGATAGCGCCAGAGGACGGGGACGGAGGCTGATTTCGGCGCCCAGGGCTCGATCTTGTTGGCCACCGTCCAGAGCGCGCCCGCTTCGAGCGCTTCGAGCTGCTCGTAATAGGCCAGCAGCTCCGGCGTATCCTCGACGTTCGCACGCCCGGCGACGTCCTCTCGGTGGTTCTGCTTTGGAGCTGACATGGCGACCTCCTCTCAAACTATGGATTTTGGTTAGCATGCAGGATTTTCGAAAGAAAGATGTTTTTGCGTTAGATGTGCATTCGTGTACGGTCGACCCAGAACCGAGGAATGGGATCGAATCGTGCGCGTGAAGCGGAATGCGACAGCTATGGCGAGCCATGAGGAGACGGCGTCCCCCGAAGCGTCGTTCACGGCGGCCGAAACCGCCTATCGGAAGCTGCGGAGCGACATCGTCGCGGGCATTTTCGAGCCCGGGCAGCCGCTGCGGCTCGAATTCCTGCGCCAGCGCTACGGGTTGAGCTTCTCGCCCCTGCGCGAGGCCTTGAACCGCCTGCAGACCGAAAGGCTCGTCCTCGCGGCAGCATTGCGCGGCTTCTCCGTCGCTCCGGTCTCGATCGAGGAGATGTGGGATGTGACGGAGACGAGGTCGCTGATCGAATGCGAGGCGCTGAAACGCTCGATCGATCGCGGCGACGATGACTGGGAGGCCGGCATCGTCGCGGCCTTCCACGCCCTCGACCTGCAGGTGCGCCGGCTTGCTCCGGTTGGCCGCGAGCTCAGCGTCGACGAACTGTCAGCGCTCGAGATCCGCCATCAGGAGTTCCACAGGGCACTCATTGCCAAATGCGGCTCGCGCCGGCTGATCAACCTGTCCGACCAGCTCCATGTCGAGACCCAGCGCTATCGCCTGCCAGCGCTCGCGGGAAAGATGCCGAAGGGCACGCGCGACGTCGCGTTCGAGCATCGGCAGATCATGGACGCGGCTCTCGCGAGAGATGCCGACAAGGCCCAGGATCTTCTGGCCGCGCATTATCGGAGGACGGCGGAGATGATCGAGGCGCAGATGTCGCCTCGATCCGGCTGACGCACTTCGAGACGAGCCGAAGCGCTGCCAAGCCTGTGAGCGAGTGCGGCGCGCGCCGCGAGCTCGCCTCGAATGTCCCGAATCGAGCAGGCAGCCGACTTCCACAACTGACGCATCTTTCCCTCGCAGAGGGTGAACTACTCACACTTTGGCGAGAAGCAGGCGGCAGCCGTGGCTCCTTCGTCGGCTCTCTCCCCCACGGCCGTGCGCACTGCGTCGGCGAAGTCGAGCGCCAGGGCGGACCTGAAGCGACCGCTCGCCCAGACGACGCCGATCTCGTAGAGGACAGCGGGCCTGAACGGTCGCATCACGATGCCACGGCCGTGGAATTCGAAAGCGGTGAACGGGTCGACGATCGTCACGCCCGCGCCGGCGGCAACGAGCCCGCAGGCGATCATCGAGAGCGGCGTTTCCACGCGCGCCTGCCGGGTAATGCCGGCAGATGAGAAAACCGCGTCGATGCGATATCGCATCGGCGTGGTCTGCTCGAGCGAGACAAAGGGCTCGCCGATGAAATCCGCCGGCTCCAGCACGGATTTCTCCGTCAGGCGATGGCCTTCCGGCAGGACCGCGACGCCTGACACGGGCGCCAGCATGTCCACCTCGATATTGGGGAAGTCGAGCGGGCCCTGCGCGAAGCCGACATCGCAAAAGCCGCTCGCGACCCAATCGACCACCTGCGACGAGATGCTGCCGTAGACGGCCGTCTCCAGTGCCGGCCGGTCCAGCATGAAGCGGCCGAGGATGCGCGGCAGGAAGCCGACATTGAAGGTCGGCAGCGCTGCGATCCTCAGCCGCCCGGACTCTCCGTCGCGCAGGCTTTTCGCAGCCCGTTCGATGCGGTCCAGCCCGACGAATTGACGCTCGACCTCACGGTAGAGCGAGAGAGCCTCGTTGGTCGGCACGAGCCGTGTGCCCCGCTTGGCGAACAGCTTCAGGCCGAGCGCATATTGCAGGTCATGGATCAGGCGCGTCACTGCCGGCTGGCTGATGTGCAACGCGTGAGCCGCGGCGGTCACGCCGCCGGTCACGATCACCGTGCGGAAAGCCTCGATCTGACGCGGATTCAGCATGGTTCAGGCCTCTGTCCAAATCATAACATTTCGACATGGATTACTCGAATCATTCGATTTGACCAGTTCGAAACTTCCCCCGACCTTTGCGCATCACTCGAAAACGAGGAGGGGAAGCCATGAAATCGACCATCACATTTGCGCTCGTCGCCGGTACCGCGCTCGCTGGTTCCGTCGCTTTCGCGCAGCAGAAGACGCTCTATGTCGCCGGCTATGGCGGCTCCTACGAGCAGGTCATGCGCAAGGAGGTCATCCCGGCCTTCGAGAAGCAGGCGAACGTCAAGGTCGAGTACGTCGCCGGCAACTCGACCGACACGCTCGCCAAGCTGCAGGCACAGAAGGGCAACCAGCAGATCGACGTCATCATCGTCGATGACGGCCCGGCCTATCAGGCGGTCTCGCTCGGCTTCTGCGGCACGCTGACCGACGCGGCGATCTATGCCGATGTCGCTCCGGTGATGAAGTTCAAGTCGAACAAGGCGGTCGGCCTCGGCATGGTGGCGACGGGCCTGTTCTACAACAAGAAGGCTTTCGAGGAGAACAAGTGGCCGGCGCCGACCTCCTGGACCGACCTCAAGGAAACCAAGTTCCGCAAGAAGCTGGTGATCCCGCCGATCAACAACACCTATGGCCTGCACGCGCTGATCGCCTTCGCGCAGCTCGGCGGCGGCGGCGAGGCCAAGATCGAAGCCGGCTTCAAGACGATCAAGGACGAGATCAACGCCAACGTCCTCGCCTATGAGCCGTCGCCGGCGAAGATGACCGAGCTCTTCCAGAACGGCCAGGCGGTGATCGGCGTCTGGGGCTCTGGCCGCGTCAAGGCCTTCGCCGATACCGGCTTCCCGGCCGAATTCGTCTATCCGAAGGAAGGTGGCTACGCGCTCGGCATCGCCGGCTGCCCGGTCGAAGGCTCGAAGAACGCCGCCGAAGCCAACGCCTTCCTGCAGTACATGCTGACGCCGCCGGTCCAGGTCGTCATGGCGGTCGGTGGCGGGTCGGGGCCGGCCAACACCAAGGTCACCCTGACATCAGAGCAGCAGAAGGGCCTGCCCTATGGCGAGCAGGTCAAGCTGCTGAAGGCCGTCGACTGGGATGTCGCCAACGACAAGCGCGAGGAGTGGACGCGCCGCTGGAACCGCGAGATCGAGCGCTGAGCCGCGCCGGCTGATCGGATCAAGTCATGTCGCATCTCGTCCTCGAAGGGCTGGGCAAGTCCTATGGCAGCGTCACGGCGGTGGAAGGGCTCGACCTTGCTGTGGAACGCGGCGAGTTCGTCTCGCTGCTCGGCCCCTCCGGCTGTGGCAAGACCACGACCTTGCAGATGATCGCGGGCTTCGCCTCCGTCGATCGCGGACGCATCCTGCTCGACGGCGGCGATCTCGCCGCCGTCGCCCCCAACAAGCGTGGCCTCGGCATCGTCTTCCAGAGCTACGCGCTGTTTCCGCACATGACCGTGGCGGAGAACATCGCCTTCGGGCTCGAGATGCGCGGCGTCGCCAGGGACGAGCGCGAGAAGCGGACGCTGCAGGCGATGGAACTCGTCGGGCTGAAAGGCTTCGCCGAGCGCTATCCGCGGCGGATGTCAGGCGGCCAGCAGCAACGTGTCGCGCTGGCGCGGGCGCTCGTCATCAAGCCCGCATTGCTCCTGCTCGACGAGCCGCTTTCCAACCTCGACGCCAAGCTGCGCGAGGAGATGCAGGGCGAACTGCGCCAGATCCAGCGCACGATCGGCACCACGACCATCCTGGTGACCCATGACCAGCATGAGGCGATGGCGCTATCCGACCGGATCGTGCTGATGAACCAGGGCCGGGTCGAGCAGATCGGCGCGCCCGATGCCGTCTATGGCAGGCCCTTAAGCGCCTTCGTCGCCAACTTCCTCGGCAAGACCAATGTACTGAAGGGACGCTGCGAAGGCCGTGATCGGGTCGTGATCGACGGGTTCACCGTCACGATCCCCGGCGCGGGAATCGGCGAGGTCGCGCTCGCGGTCCGGCCCGAGCGTCTCGCCATCGCGCCGCCCGGCGCTTCCGGCTTTCCGGCGCGGATCACAGGGCGCGTCTTTCAGGGAGCGCATTGGCTTCTGAACGCCGAGAGCGCCGCCGGGCCACTGATCCTGATGCGCAGCAACGACGGCGGCGGCGTCCCGGTGGAGGGCGACACCGTCATGGCGTCCTTCGCGCCCGGCGATGCCGCGTTGCTCAGGGACGGGGCGGCGTCATGAGCCTCGTCGCCAGCGAACGCAACACGCCCTATTGGCTCGCCGCGCCGGGGCTGCTCGTCTTCCTCGGCCTCGTCATCATCCCGCTCGGGATGACGGCGCTGCTCTCCTTCTACGACTGGGGCCAGTACAAGGGCATCGTCCCGACGTTCACGCTCAAGAATTGGGTCGAGATCGCGACCGATTCCTACTTCTTCGAAGTCTTCCTGCGCACCTTCCGCATCGCCGTGCTGGTGACGGTCGCGACGATCCTGATCGGCGTGCCGGAAGCCTATATCCTCAACCGCATGGCGCCGGCCTGGCGCAGCATCTGCATGCTGGTGGTGATCGGCCCGCTGCTGGTCTCGGTCGTGGCGCGCACGCTCGGCTGGGCGCTGTTGCTCGGCTCCACCGGGCTCGTCAACCAGGGGTTGATCGCGCTCGGGCTGATCGGCGCGCCGCTCGAATTCATGTTCACCGAGACCGGCGTCGTCATCGCGCTCGCCCATGTCCTGATGCCCTTCATGATCCTGGCGGTCTGGGCCTCGCTGCAGCGGCTCGACCCGCAGATCGAGAACGCGGCGATGTCGCTCGGGGCTGGCTGGTGGACGATCTGGCGGCGCGTGATCCTGCCGCAGATCGTGCCCGGCATCCTCTCGGGCGCGATCATCGTCTTTGCGCTTGCCGCCAGCGCCTTCGCCTCTCCCGCGATCATCGGCGGGCGCCGGCTCAAGGTCGCGGCGACGCTGGCCTATGACGAGTTCCTCAACACGCTGAACTGGCCGCTCGGTGCCGCGGTGGCGATGCTGCTGCTCGTCGCGCTCGTCGCCATCATCGTCGGCTCGAACCGGCTGATCGAGCGCCGCTACGCACAGGTGTTCGAATGAGGAGATCGTTCGAATGAGACGCAACGGCCCCCTCGCGCTCGTCTTCCATCTCCTGTTCGTGGTCTTCATGCTGGCGCCGCTCGCGATCGTCTGCATCGTCGCCTTCACGCCGGAAGGCTATCTCTCGCTGCCGACGCGGGGGCCGAGCCTGCGCTGGTTCAAGGCGATCCTCGGCTACCCCGAATTCCTGCGCGCCTTCTATGCCTCGCTCTGGCTCGCGGCGCTGTCCTCGACCGTGGCGATCGCGCTCGCCGTGCCAGCGGCGCTGGCAATCGCGCGCTATCGCTTCGCCGGCCGCGAGGCGATCACAGCATTGTTCATGTCGCCCCTGATGGTGCCGCATGTCGTGCTCGGCATCGCCTTCCTGCGCTTCTTCACGCAGCTCGGCCTGTCCGGCACCTTCACCGGCCTCGTGCTGAGCCATGTCATCGTCATCATGCCTTTCGCGCTCAGGCTCGTGCTCGCCGCCTCCTACGGCATCGACCGCAGGATCGAGCATGCGGCGATCTCGCTCGGCGCCGACACGATGACGGTGTTCCGGCGGGTGACGTTACCGCTGATCCTGCCTGGTGTCGTCTCGGGCTGGCTGCTTGCCGCCATCAACTCCTTCGACGAGGTCACGATGACGGTATTCATCGCCTCGCCGGCCACCACCACGCTTCCCGTGCGCATGTTCCTCTACATCCAGGACAATATCGATCCGCTGATCGCGGCCGTCTCCACCTGCCTCATCGTGCTGACCGCCGGGCTGCTCTTCGCGCTCGACCGGCTCTACGGGCTCGACCGCCTCTTCGTCGGATCCGGAAAGGGCTGATCATGACCACCAACGCAAACCGGAACGAGGGCGACGTCGTCGTCATCGGCGGCGGGGTGGTCGGCGCCGCCGTCGCGCTCGGGCTTGCCCGCTCGGGCGCGCGGGTCATCGTTCTCGACGAGGGCGATGTCGCCTTCCGCGCCTCGCGCGGCAATTTCGCGCTGGTCTGGGTCCAGTCCAAGGGCCTCGGCATGCCCGAATACGCGCTCTGGACGCGTCGTTCGGCCGAGGATTGGCATGGGCTCGCGGTGATCCTGCGAGACGAGGCCGGCATCGATGTCGTCCACAGCCAGCCCGGCGGCTTCGTACCTTGTCTGTCCGAGGCCGAGCTGGACAAGCGTGTTACTGCGATGCGCCGCCTGCACAACCTGCCGGGCCTCGCCGACTTCCCCTATGAGGTGCTGGGTCGCGCCGAGACGAAGCGCCGGTTGCCGGATATCGGCAAGGATGTCGTCGGCGCGCTCTATAGCCCGCTCGACGGCCATGTGAACTCGCTCAAGCTCTTCCGGGCACTGCGCGAAGCGAGCGCGCGGCACGATGTCGACTACCGCCCGAACCATGCGGCCGAGGCGATCGAGCCCCGCGACGGCGGCTTTCGCATCCGCGGTCCCTGGGGCGAGATTGCCGCGGCCAAGGTCGTACTCGCCGCCGGCCTCGGCAACGCGCGGCTGGCGCCGATGGTCGGGCTCGATGCGCCGGTGAAACCGAGCAAGGGTCAGATCATCGTCACCGAGAAGACCACCCCCTTCCTGCACCATCCGATGGGAACGATCCGTCAGACCGACGAAGGCGGCGTCATGATCGGCGACAGCCAGGAGGATCGTGGCTTCGACACGATCGTTGGCCAGCCGGTGATCTCGGTGATGGCCGAGCGCGCCGTGCGCACTTTTCCGCGTCTCGCCGCCCTCAACGTTGTGCGCACCTGGTCGGCGCTGCGCGTGATGAGCCCGGACGGGTTCCCGATCTACGACCAGTCGCAGAGCCATCCCGGCGCCTTCGTCGTCACCTGCCACTCCGGCGTGACACTGGCCGCCAACCATGTCCTGACGCTCGCCCCCGCCATCCTCGCCGGTGAACTGCCCGAGATGGCCGCGAGCTTTTCCGCGCGGAGGTTCCATGTTCCGGTCCATGCGTGACGCCAAAGCTGGCGCTAGGCTCAGCTTCACCTTCGATGGCAGGCCGTTGACCGGGCGCGAGGGCGACACCGTCACGGCGTCCTTGCTGGCGAACGGCGTCACGGCCTGCCGCGAAACGCCGGTCTCGGGCGTTCCCCGCGCCCCCTATTGCCTGATGGGCGTCTGCTTCGACTGCCTCATCGTCATCGACGGCATCGGCAACCGCCAGGGCTGCCTCGTGCCCCTGCGTGAAGGCATGCGCATCGAGACCCAGCATGGCCGACGCCAGCCCGAGGAGATGCGCGGATGAAGGCCGTGACTGCTATCGACCAACTTGCCGAAAGCTACGATCTCGTGGTGGTCGGCGCCGGCCCGGCCGGCTTGTCGGCGGCTGCCCGCGCGGCCGAACTGGGTGTCGGCGTGCTGCTTGTCGATGAGAATCCGGCGCCAGGCGGCCAGATCTATCGGGCGGTTACGACGACGCCGGTCAGCGATCGCGACGTCCTCGGCGCCGATTACTGGCGCGGCGCCGAGATTGTAGCGCGCTTCGAACGTTCGCAGGCGAGCTATGCCGGAAGCTGCACGCTCTGGTCGATTGGGCCCGACGCGGCGGTCCCGGAAGGGGGTGGCTTCGAGATCGGCCTGTCGCTCGACGGCCGCGCCCGGCTGATCGGCGCGCGCCAGCTCATCCTCGCGACCGGTGCCCAGGAGCGACCCTTCCCGATCCCCGGCTGGACCTTGCCCGGGGTGATGACGGCCGGCGCAGCGCAGATCGCATTGAAGAGCGCCGCGATCGTCCCGGCCGGACGGACCGTGATCGCCGGCTGCGGCCCGCTGCTCTACTTGCTCGCCGGACAACTTGCGGCCGCAGGCGCCGAGATCGTCGCGGTGCTCGATACCACTCCACGCAGCAACTGGCTGAAGGCCGCCGCCGCGCTGCCGGATTTCCTGCGCTCGCCCTATCTGGCCAAGGGCCTGAAGCTGATGGCGAAGGCGCGCCGCTCCCTGCGCTTCGTCGGTGGCGTCACCGGGCTCGCCGCCGAGGGGGCTGACAAGCTCGCCACGGTCCAGGTCGAGCGGGGCGGCAGTGTCGAGACAATCGCCTGCGACACGCTGCTGCTGCACCAGGGCGTCATACCGAGCGTTAATCTCTCCAATGCCGCCGGCTGCACGCATGATTTCGATACTGTCCAGCATTGCTGGGTGCCGCGTCTCGACGATTGGCTGAGCTCATCTGAGCCCGGGATCGCCATTGCGGGTGACGGCGCCGGCATCGGCGGAGCCGAAAGCGCTGCGCTGCGTGGCGAGGTCGCGGCGCTCGGCGCGGCGCACAGGCTTGGCCGCCTCGATGCCTCGGAACGCGATCGCGCGGCGGCCCCGCTGCGCGCCGAACTGGCTCGCGCCCTGCGAGGCCGGCGCTTCCTCGATCTGCTCTACAAGCCGGCGCCGCAATTCCTCGCCCCGCGGCGGGACGAGACGATCATCTGCCGCTGCGAGGAGGTCACCGCCGGGCAGGTGCGGGACACCGCGGTCCGGCTCGGCGTGACCGGCCCCAACCAGATGAAGGCCTTCCTGCGCTGCGGCATGGGGCCATGCCAGGGCCGCCTCTGCGGGCCGACGGTGGTCGAGCTGATTGCCGAGGCGAACGGCACGACGCCGGCCGAGGTCGGCTATTACCGCCTGCGCCCGCCAGTGAAGCCGATCACGCTGGCCGAGCTCGCAGCCTTGCCGCAGAGCGAAGCGGCGGTGAAGGCGGTCGTGCGGTGAAAGCTGAACGCCGCAGCGCGGATGTCATCGTCATTGGCGGCGGCATCCATGGCTGCTCGACGGCGCTGCATTGTGCCTTGCGCGGCATGTCGGTGATCCTGCTGGAGAAAGACCATGCCGGCCGCCATGCCTCGGGCGTCAATGCGGGTGGCGTGCGCCAACTCGCGCGCGATGTCGCCGAGATCCCGCTTTCCAACGCCTCGATGGCAATCTGGCACCGCATCGCCGAGCTGGTCGACGACGATTGCGGCTTCACCTGCGACGGGCAGGTGCTCGTCGCCGAGACCGAGGCTGATCTTGAAGACTGCCGGGCGCGTGTCGCCGACCTCACTTTGCGCGGCTTCCACCACGAGGAGCTGATCGACACGAAGGAACTGCGCCGGCTCGTTCCCGCCGTCTCGGAGACATGCCCCGGCGGCGTGGTCTCGCGCTGCGACGGCGCGGCGATCCCCTTGCGCGCAACGCAGGCCTTCAAGCGCAAGGCCGAGAGCCTCGGCGCCGTGATCCGCGAGGGTGTGAAGGTCGAGAAAGTCTCGCAGGATGGCGGGGGTTGGCGCGTCGCCACCGATGCCGGCGATTTCCTCGCCCCTCGCATCGTCAATGCCGCCGGTGCCTGGGCCGACCGCATCGCGGCGGATCTTGGCGAGCCGGTGCCACTCGAGGTGATCGCGCCGATGCTGATGATCACCACGCCGATGCCGGCCTTCATCAAGCCGGTGGTGATCATGCGCAGCCGCAAGCTCTCCTTCAAGCAGTTCGGCAACGGTACCGTGCTGATCGGTGGCGGCTATAGCGGCACGGCGCTGCGCGACGAGAATCGCACCATCCTCGACTGGCGCAAGCTCGCGACCAATGCCGGGACGGTCCGGGACGTGTTTCCGATCATGCGCGGCGTACCGGTCGTACGCGCCTGGGCCGGCATCGAAGCCCGCATGCCGGACGACCTTCCCGTCTTCGGCCCAAGTGCCAGACACGCGGGCGTCTATCATCAGTTCGGCTTCTCGGCCCATGGCTTCCAGCTCGGGCCGGGCGCCGGTGCGGTCATGGCCGAGATCGTCGAGACCGGCGCCAGCAACGTCCCGATCGACGGGCTCGGCATCGCCCGCTTCACGCAGCAGGCACACTGACCGCTTCAACCCAGGGAGAAGACCATGACCATCAAGCGTTCCATCCGCACGCCGATCCAGAACCGCATCGTCGAGACCGGCGACCTGGTCTTCGTCGGCGGCGTCATCGCCGACGACACGACCCAGTCGATGGGGCCCCAGACCCAGAACATCCTGGCTAAGATCGAGGGTTATCTCGGCGAGGTCGGGCTCGACCGCAAGGCGATCGTGGCCGCGCAGATCTTCGTCACCGATCTCTCGCAGAAGAAGGAGATGGACGCCGCCTGGACCGGCTTCTTCGGCGACGGCATGCCGACGCGGGCGACAGTCGGCGTCGCCGATCTCGGAGGGGGCGCCTTGATCGAGGTGGTCACGACGGCAGCGAGAGCGTGACGTCGGCATATGGCGCCGAATTGCCCGTAGTCGCCTTCGAATGACACGCAAGCGCCCGCGTCCTGGCTGAGAACCAGCTTCCGCGCTTCGCGCGGAGGCTCCACAGCGTCCTGGGCCGTTGCCGATTCCAGGCGTGCTAATTCAGCGACCTAGGCAACCACAGCGCCAGATCCGGCCAGGCCAGCAGCATGGCGATCAGGACGAAGGGTGCGACCAGGAAGGGCAGCACGCCGCGATACATCGCACCCAGGCTGATCTGCGGCGCCTGCGTCCGGATCACGAAGAGGTTCATCCCGACGGGTGGGTGGATCAGCCCGATCTCGACGACGATGACGAGCAGCACGCCGAACCAGATCGGATCGTAGCCGGTCGACAGCACCAGCGGCAGCAGCACGGGCACCGTCACCAGCACCATGCCGATGCCTTCCAGGAAGCAGCCGAGGAAGACGTAGAAGGCGATCAGCAAAAGCATCACGGCAAGCGGCGACAAGCCGAGCCCCGTGATGCCCTTGACTACCGATTGCGCCATCCCGGTCTGCACGACGAAATAGGAGAAGATCGTCGACCCCAGCACGATCAGCACGAGATTTGCGGTGATCCGCGTCGTCTCGGTGAAGGCGGTCGCGACATCGCCGCGGGCGAAGCCCTTGCGCAGCAGGCCGAGCAGCAGCGCGCCGAAGGCACCGACGGCGGCGGCCTCGGTCGGGCTAAACCAGCCGAGATAGATGCCGCCGAAGGTGACGAGGAAGAGCGCCGCCACGTCCCAGATATTCAGGACGAGCCGCAGCGCCTGCGCTTTGCTCTCGCTCGGCAGCTTGGGGGCGGCCTGCGGCCGCAGGCGCACCCAGATCCAGACCGTGACCAGATAGAGTGCGGTCAGCACGAGCCCGGGGATCAGCGCCGCGGCGAAGAGCTTGATGATCGAGAGCTGGGCGATGATGCCGTAGATCATCAGGATCAGCGAAGGCGGGATCAGGATACCGAGCGTGCCGCCGGCGGCGACCACGCCCGCTGCCAGCGCCGGCGAATAACCGGCCTTCAGCATTTGCGGGATCGAGATCCGGCTCATGGTCGCGGCGGTCGCCAGCGACGAGCCGCAGACCGCGCCGAAGGCAGCCGAGGCGCCGACGGCCGCCATGGCGAGCGAGCCGCGTATGCCCGCGAAGACGGCATTGCTCGCCCGGAACAGATCGCCGGACAGACCAGCCATCGTCGCCAGCGCACCCATCAGCGTGAACAACGGCAGGACGGAGAGCGTATAGGCGGAGGAGAGCTCGAGCGGCACGGCGCCGAAAACGAGGCGCGCCTTGGCGAAGCCGTCGATCGCGGCATAGCCGACGAAGCCGACCAGGCCGAGCGCGACGCCGACCGGGATGCGCGCCATGATCATGCCGACGAGCGTCGCCATGCCGATCAGGCCGATGGAGGTCGCGCTCATGAGGCGGCTCCGTTGCTGCCGTGCAGGACCGGCGGAGGAGAGGCAATAGCGTCGGCAGCGCGCGGGAAAGCGCGGATTTGCCCGATCACCCGACCCAGCACCACGAAGACCGAGACGACCAGCGCGAGCTCGATCGCGAGCAGCAGCAGGAAGACCGGCACCGGCAAATCGGGCTTCTGGTCGCCGAAGCGATAGGCGTCGGCGAGCGGCTGGAACAGCGTCACCGCCAGCAAGGCGAGGAAAGCGAGCGTCGCGATCTCGCCGGCGAGCCGCATCAGCGCCAGCGCCCTTGGGCGAACCATGCTGTCGAAAAGATCGACCTTGATCTGCTCGTCGCGGCGGAAACATTCCGGCAAAGCGAGGAAGGCGACGAGCACCAGCGTCACCTCGACGAGGTCGAGCGTGCCGTGCAGCGGCTTGTTGAAGACGAGCCGGGCGCCGATATCGACCATCGTCCAAAGCAGCATCACCGCCAGCGCCAGCGCTCCGGCGATGGTGAGGAAGCGCACCGGGTCGAAACGGCGGAGCGCCCCGCGGCTCATTTCGCAGAACCGACAACAGCGCGCAGCTCGTCATAGAACTGCTTCGCTTTGGCGCCCTTGGCCTCGGCCCTGGCGATGAAGCTGGCGGTGATCGGCTTGGCCAACTCCTCGAAGGCAGCGCGCTCCGGCCCCGTCAGTTCGAGGATCTCGACGTTCGCGGCGCGCAGGTATTTTCGCCCGTCATCCTCGGCCTGGTCGTAGATCGCGCCGACCTTGCGGGCCGCGTCCGGGCCGGTCGTCTCGTCGATCAGCTTGCGCAGGTCGTCAGGCAGGGATTTGTATTTTTCCGCGTTCATCACCAGCGCGAAGGTGCCGGCCGCCGCATCGAGCTGCGTCACCGACTTGACGCTCTCGGCCATCTGGAAGGACTTCGCCGCCTCGTAGTTGAAGAACATGCCGGCGATCGTGCCCTTGGCGAGCGAGTCGGACAGCTCCGCCGGCGGCACGGCAGCTGGCGTCGCACCCCAGGCCTCGAGAATCGCCGAGGCGATCGGGCCGTTATGGCGCATGCGCAGGCCGCGCAGCCCGGCCGGGCTCCGCACCGCCGGCTTGTTGAAGAACAGGCTCAGCGTCGGTGTCGCGATGAAATAGAGCGGCTTGGTGCCCTCGTGCTCGGCGGCCAGTTTGCCGGAGAGCTCGGTCAGGATGCCCGAGGCCTCGGCGGTCGAGAGCGCCTTGGCGGCCGCGCCCTCGCCGCGATTGAAGGCATAGGGCAGATGCGAGATCTCGGTCAGCGGGAAGCGGCCGGGCAAGGCGCCATGCAGGAAGAAGGCGATGTCGGCGACGCCGGTGCGGGCGAGGTCGTATTGCCGCGGCATCGGCCCCATCTGCGCCGCTGGGAAGATGGCGAGCTTGAGCCGGCCATTGGAGCGCTTCGACAGTTCCTCGCCCCAAGCCTCCAGGTTCTTGTGCATCTGGTGGTTGGGCGGCAGGTAGTGCGAGACCTTGAGTTCGATCGTCTGTGCCGCGGCTCCGAAGCTCGCGAGCGAGACCGCGAATGCGGCGCCGATCAAGGCACCGATGACTCCCCGTTTCATGTCTTCCTCCCCGGTTTGTTGTTGTTCTGGTTATCAAGCCGCCGTGGCTGGAACCTGCGCCGCGGCTCCTGTCGTCGTCCCGCCCGTCACCCGGGCCAGCAAGGCTTCGCAATCGGCCGGAAGCGCGTCGCCGCGCCAGGCCACATGCTGGTCCGGCCGGATCAGCGCGAAGCGCGCGCCATAGCGCGTCGGCAAGCGCTGATCCCCCGGCAGCAGGAGTTTGAGCGGCAGGCCGAGGCGGGTGGCGGCGGCGGTCAATGGTGCCGCGTCCGCGCCATCGCCGGAGGTCGCGAGCAAGGTGAAGCCCTGTCCGAAATGGTCGTAGAGCGACGAGCCATCGGCGAGCCAGAGATGCGGTGCAAGGCAGCCGGGATGGGCCGAGGGCACATAGAGCATGAAGTGCTCGACCGGCGGCTCGCTACCATCCGGCACGATGATCCGCGAGTCCTCATAGCGTGAGCCGAGCACGATGCCGAGCGTGCGGAATTCGCGCAGCTTGGTCGCCTCGATGATCTCGCCGACCTCGCGCCGCGTCGCGTCGCCGAGCGGGCCGGGCTGCTCGAGCCCCGGGCGGACGAGCTGGTTGCCGACGGCGCCGTAATTGATCACCGCCTCGGCGATGGTGCGCTCATGCACTTTTCGCCGCTCGGCGGCATAGCTCGCGAGCAGCTCCGGCCCACCCCAGCCCTGCAGCACCGCGGTCAGCTTCCAGCCGAGGTCGACGGCGTCGCCGACGCCCATGTTCATGCCGAAGCCGCCGAAGGGCGGATGCAGGTGGCAGGCGTCGCCGGCGAGGAAGACGCGGCCCTTCTCGTAGCGGTCGGCGACGAGGCGGTGCGCCACCCACGGGTCGAGGCCGACGATCTCGATCTCGAGATCGGCGAGCCCGGTGCCGGCGCGGATCAGCTCGACCGGATCGACGCTCGCCGGATCGACATCGTTGGGCAGCTTGGTCGCCATGAAGAACCAGAGGCCTTCGCTGTCCATCGGCCCGAGCAGCGACGGCACCTCCTCATTGACCATCCAGTACATGATCGCCGGACCATGGGCATGGCGGGAGGCAAGCGCGGGCGCGCGGAAGATGATGTTGTAGTTCTTCGAGAAGGCCCCTTCGCCCTGCATTTTCGCGCCGATGGCCTGACGCACGGCGCTGCGGGCGCCGTCGGCACCGATCAGATAGGCGCTGGCGACCTCTCGCACCACACCGCTCGCGACGTCCTTCAACTGCGAGACGATGCCGCGGCCGTCGTCGGCGAAGGAGGTCAGCTCGGTGTTGAAGGCAACGGTGACGCCCGGCAGCGAGGAGGCGTGCCGGCGCAACACCTCCTCCAGCACATATTGCGGCACCCATTGCGACTCTTCCGAGTAGAGGTCGTTACGGGCGCGGCTGCCGTTCAGTGCGTTGGTGAAACGGGCGAGTTCGGGGCCGTTCATCCGCGTCGCGAAGACGACGTTGGAGGGATAATCCGGCGGGATCGGCGAGGCCTCGCGCAGCTTGTCGGCGATGCCCCAGCGCCGCAAATGCTCGCGGGTGCGGACATTGGTGGTCTTGGCGCGGGGCGAATAGCCGACACGGTCGTTGCGCTCGACCACCAGGCAGCGGATGCCGCGCTGGCCGAGCTCGATCGCGGCCGCGAGGCCGACCGGCCCGGCGCCGGCGATCAGGACGTCGATGTCGTTGCCGCTCTTGCTCACGGTTCTGTCTCCGCCAGGTGCCGGGGTCAGGCCGCGGCCCGCCTGGCCTCTTCCTGCGCGACCGGATTGACGAGCAGGCCGATGCCTTCGACCTCGACCTCGCAGACATCGCCGGGCTTCATGAAGAGCTGCGGCTTGCGCGCCACGCCGACGCCGGCCGGCGTGCCGGTGACGATGACGTCGCCCGGCTCCAGCGTGATCGCCTCGCTGATGATCGAGACGAGGCTGGCGACGTCGAAGACCATGTCGTCGGTGCTGGCGCTCTGCACGGTCTGCCCGTTGAGCCGGGTCGCGACCTTAAGGCCGCGCGCGCCGGGCGGAAGTTCGTCTGATGTAACCAGCGCCGGGCCAAAGGCGCCGGTGCCGTCGAAGTTCTTGCCGACCGTCCATTGCGGCGCCTTGAACTGGTAGTCTCGGACCGAGCCCTCGTTGAAGACGGCGTAGCCGGCGACATGGTCGAGCGCCGCCGCCTTGGGCACATGCTTGGCGCGCCGGCCGATCACGGCCGCGATCTCGCCTTCATAGTCGAGCTGCTCGGAAAGGTTCGGCCGGATCAGCGGCGCGCGATGGCCGATCAGGCTGGTGGCGAAGCGGCCGAACAGCGTCGGGTAATCCGGCTGCTTGAAGCCGCTCTCGGCCGAGTGGTCGGCATAGTTCAAGCCGACGCAGATGATCTTGCCGGGGCGCGGCACCACCGGGAGGAAGGCCACGGCTTCGGGGTCGAGCAGCGCCGCGGCGGGCGCACTCTCAATCGCCCTGGCAACGGCGCTGCGGGCCTCGGCGCCACCCTCCAGGAAGGCGAGCACGCTGCCTGGCAACCCTGAGCCGGCCTTAGTGAGATCGATCAGATCGGCGCCGCGATAGGCGGCGAGGCTCGGCTTGCCGTTGCTCAGGATGGTTGCGAGACGCATGATTTCCTCCTTCTCGGATGCCTCCAGCCGCTATGGCGAGGCGATAAATGTCGGGACCGTCAGGCGGTGCCGAACAGGGCGGTCAGCCGCCGTTCGGCGAAGAGCCAGGTGCCGTCCTGCTCCCTGGCATAGCGATCGGCATATTCGGCGATCAGCATCGGCGTAGCCGAGCCTTCGCCCGGCCCGTCGTGGCGATACAACGTCAGCGCGACCCAGCCGCGGGCCGCATCCGGAGCGACGGGCTCGATCAGGATGTTGCTCTGGAGATGGCGCGAGCGGCGCTCGGTCAAAGCGGCGCGCTGCCAGCCCCATTCGGCGATCGCGGCACGGCCGAGCTTGTCGGGACCGATGCCATAGAGCGCCGCATCTTCGGCAAAGAGCTCGCCGATCCGGTCTGCCGCGCCATGATCGATCAGCCAGGCATGGCGCTGAATCAGCTGCTCGATCGCGGCGCGATCCTGCGGGGCCAGCCCCGACGCCGCGATCTGCACGGTGCCGGTCACGCCGGCAATCCGAGATCGGGCGTGCCGGCGGGCTGATAGTCGCCCCGGCGCATCGCGACATGGAGGTCGTCGAAGGTCTTGCCGGCCTTGTGAGCCTGGTAGACCCGCTCCGGATCGAAGAAGGTGCCGATCGGGTTCTCGGCGAAATCCGGCGAGGAGCGCATCCATTCGCTCGACCGCTTCCAGTCGCCATAGGTGTCGGACTGGAGCTCGACGAAATTGCCCTCCGGATCCCTGTAGTAGATCGAGATCGTCATGCCATGGTCGAGGCTGAAGGCCGGCTCGATGCCCTCGTCGCGCAGGCGGGCATAGGACGACATCAGGTCGGCAAAGCTCTCATACTCGAAGGCGCTGTGGTGCATGCCGTTATGGCTGCGCTTGTCGGGATCGTCGCCGAGCCCGGGTGCCGACAGGAAGGCGACGCGGTGATTGGCCTCGTCATTGGTCGTCCAGGCATTGTTGGCGTCCTGGAAATTCGGCCTGGCGCCGACGACCGTGCCGTACCAAGCCACCATCTCGTCGAGCCGGCTCGTCTTGAAGGTGACGTGATGGAATACGGGCTTGATGATCTCCATGCGGTCCTCCCGTAAGGGCCGTCTCCCGGTTCTCCGGGGCGGCCGCTGCTTTGTTCGTGAGGAATGGCTACCGTCCGCACAGATACCTGAACAGATGGCAAAATTGCGGGAGCGATAGCAACCCGGTATCGCTAAGCCGAGTGGCGAGGTCGAGCCGATGAAGCTGCATCACTTCGAAGAGGTTGTGGCGATCGCCGAGCGCGGCAGCATGCGCGCCGCAGCCCGGCATCTGCAGATCGCCCAGCCGGCCCTGACGCGCAGCCTTGCCTTGCTGGAGCGCGAGCTCGGCGCGCCGCTGTTCGAACGCCGTGCCCGCGGCGTGGTCGCAACGGCGCTGGGGGAAGCCTTCGTTGCCCGCGCCAGATCGATCCTGACCGAGATCAGGCGGACACGCGAAGAGGTCGAGCAGTTGCGCGGGGCCGGCACCGGCACGGTCACGGTCGGGCTGTCGATCGCGGCTCATCTCGCTCTGCTGCCGCCGAGCCTGCGGCCGTTCCGCACCCGCTATCCCGATATCCGGCTGCATATCATCGAGGGCTTTTATCCCACTCTCGAAGAACGCCTGCGCGACGGCACGGTCGACTTCTATATCGGCCCCGATGGCGGTGCGCAGCCGGTCCCCCAACTGAGTCGGGAGGTGCTGTTCCACAACCGCCGCATCGTCCTGTGCCGCGCCGGCCACCCGCTGGCGGCGGCGACCTCATTGCGCGAGCTCGTCGGCCAGGACTGGGTCACGACCTCGATCACCGCCGATGCCAGCGACGAGATCAACGCCTTCTTCGCCCGCCATGGCCTGCCGCCGCCGCGCCTCGCCGTGCGCAGCCAGTCGGCGCTGACCCTGCTGACCTGCCTCGCCAACAGCGACCTCTTGGCGATGGTCCCGGCCCAATGGGAGCATTTCGAGATGACCGGGAAGGCCCTGACCACGATCAGGGTCGGGGAAGAGCTGACGGCGCCGCCGCTGGTCCTGGTCCGGCGTGCCGACCTGCCCTTGACCCCCGCCGCCATGCACCTGCTCGACCTGATGCGCCGTGCCACGTCCCGCCTGACTGCCAAACCATAATTCCGGACAGCGCGATGGCGGCTTCGTTCAATTGCCGCTTTGGGCGGCGCGGCGCGGCGTCCACTTTTGACGTTTTGGTGAGCGCAGCTATCGATGGTACTGCTTCGGCTCGTTCCGTCAGCTTCCCAGGCTCTGCTCGACCTTCCGCAAGAATGCCCCAAGCCGCGGATGGGTCGCTTTGTCGCCGAGCTCCGCCGGCCTGCCGCGCTCGATGACCCTGCCGGCCTGCATGAACCAGATTTCGTCGGCGACCTCGCGGGCGAAGCCAACCTCGTGGGTGACGCAGATCATGGTCATGCCGCCGGCGGCGAGCCGCTTCATCGCGGCGAGGACCTCGCCGACCATCTCAGGATCGAGCGCCGAGGTCGGCTCGTCGAACAGCATCACCTCCGGGTCCATCGCCAGCGAGCGGGCGATGGCGACGCGCTGGCGCTGGCCGCCCGAGAGCAGGCCGGGCATCTCGTGCGCCTTCCCGGTCAGCCCGACGCGGGCGAGTTCCTCCATGGCGCGCTCGCGCGCCGCCGCCTTCGACAGGCCGCGCAATTTGGTCAGGCCGAGCGTGATGTTGCCGAGCGCGGTGAGATGCGGGAACAGGTTGTAGGCCTGGAAGACGAAGCCGATACGCTGGCGCAGGCGGTTGATGTCGAGGCCGCGCGCCGCGACATCGGCGCCATCGACTGAGACGCGCCCGCTTTGGATCTTCTCCAGCCGCGTCACGGTGCGGATCAGGGTCGACTTGCCCGAGCCCGAGGGACCGACCAGGACCTTGACCTCGCCGCGCCGGACCTCGCCGGAGACATCGGCCAGCACCTGCAGCGTCCCGAACCATTTGTCGACGTTCTCGAAGCGGATCATGCCAGCCTCATGCCGCGATCGTGACGCCGGGCGTGCCGCCGCGGTCGCCCGAGATACGCCGCTCGATGAAGCGCGCCAGCGATGTCAGCGCGAAGCAGAGCGCGAAATAGGTCAGCGCCAGGATGCCGTAGACCTCGAAGGGCTGGGTCAGCAGGACGTTGTTGACCTGGGCCGCGGCGAAGGTCAGCTCATGGGCGCTGATGACATAGCCGAGCGAGGTTTCCTTGATGGTCGAGACGAACTGGCTGACCATGCTCGGCAGCATGTTGTGCAGCGCCTGCGGCAGCACGACCTTGATCGTCGTCGGCCAGTAGCGCAGCCCGAGCGATGTCGCCGCCTCGACCTGGCCCTTGGGCAGACCCTCGATGCCGGCGCGGATGATCTCGGAGAGATAGGCCGCTTCATAGATGACGAGCGCGATCACCAGCGTCTCGACCCCGCCGACCGCCCGGCCGATCACCAGCGGCGAGAAGAAATAGGTCCAGAAGATGAACATGATCAGCGGCAGGCCGCGCACCGTGTGCACGATCGCGGTCGCCGGCAGGCGCAGCCAGCGATAGGGGCTGAGGCGCGCCAGCGCCAGGCCGATCGCGAAGGGGAAGCACAGCGCCAGCGAGATCGAAGCCATGAACAGCGTCATGGCGAGCCCGCCGATCGGCCCGTGCGGATACTGCCCGACGAGAAAGAGCAGCCAGTTGTTCTGCAGGATCTCGAGCATCAGCGCGTCTCGAGCTTGAGGCGATGGCCGGACCAGCTGCCCAGCGCCATGATGCCGAAGGAGATGGCGAGATAGATCGCGGTCGCGACTGCGAAGGCCTCGAAGGTCTTGAAGGTGTAGCTCTCGACCTCGCGCGTCCGATAGGTCAATTCGCCGACGCCGATCGCCATGGCGAGGCTGGTGTTCTTGAACAGCAGCAGGGTCTGGTTGATCAGCGGTGGCACGGCGATGCGCAGCGCCTGCGGCAGCACGACATAGCCCATGGCGCCGAGATAGCCGAAGCCGATCGAGCGGGCCGATTCGTACTGAGCCTTGGGGATCGAGCGGATGCCGCTGCGGATGTCCTCGGCGACATAGGCGGCGGCGGCGAGGCCGAGCGCGATCGCCGCCAGCAGGAATTCACCGTGATGGGCGTTGATCCATTGCCGCGCCGGGCGCGGCAGCAGCGAGGGCACGCCGAAATACCAGACGAAGATCTGGACCAGCAGCGGCACGTTGCGGTGGTATTCGACATAGAGGGCGACGAACCAGCCGAGCGGCGGGAACGGGATCATCCGCACGAGCGTCAGGATGATCCCCATCGCCATGGCGAGGCACCAGGCCGCCATAGTCAGCGCCAGGGTGGTGGCGAGGCCGATCAGGAACCAGTCGAGATATTTCCCGTTCAGCACGCTGCCGAGATCGAAGACATAGCCCATCGACCGGCTCCCCCGGTTCTTGCCTGGCGATCAGCTCTTGATCTCTTCGACCTTGTAGTCGCGCTTGATGTTGAAGGCGGTGCCTTCGCCGAGCCATTTGCCGAAGATTGTGTCGAGCTCGCCCGAGCTCGCGAGCTTGCCGAGAACGCCATTGACCTGGTCCTTGAAGGCGGCCTCGCCCTTGCGCAGGCCGAGGCCCCAGGGCTCGACGAAGAGCGACTTCTCGATCACCAGCATCGGCACCTTCGACTGCTTGGCGAGCTTCACCAGGATGAGCTCGGAGCCGCAGAACGCATCGACCTTGTCCTGCGCCAGCGCCAGGAAGGCCGAGGAGGTGTCCTGGAAGGTCACGGTCTCGGCGGTCGGGATCAGCCGGCGCACCCCCTGCTCGGAGGACGAGCCCTTGATCGCGGTCACCTTCTTGCCGGCCAGGCCCTCCAGCGTGGTGATGCCGGAGTCCTTGGTGGTCAGCAGCTTCTGCTGGCTCACGAAGTAGGAATGGGAGAAGTCGATCTGCTGGGCGCGCTCCGGCGTGTAGCCGAGATTGGCAGCGAGGATATCGACGCGGCCCTGCAGCAGCTCCGGGATGCGGGCCTCGACCGCGATGCCCTTGAGCTCCAGCGCAACGCCGAGCGCATCGGCAACCTTCTGGCAGATGTCGACGTCGTAGCCAACGATCTGGCGGGTCTGCGGGTGCTGGAAGGAGAACGGCTCGGCTGTGCCGAGCGTGCCGCAGATCAGCTTGCCGCGCGCCTTGATGTCGGCGAGCTGGTCGGCCTGCGCGGTACCGCTGAGGCCGGAGGCGAGAACGGCCGTCAGGCCGAGAACCGAGAAAAGCTTCATCGTCATCCCCTTCTTATGATCGTTGCAGTGCTTCGCTCGCCCGTCTGATGCGGGCGCAGGCCTCCTCGATCGCCGAAAGCGAGGTCGCGATCGACAGGCGCAGATAGGGCGAGAGCCCGTAGGCCGAGCCGTCGAGGACGGCGACGCCGGCCTCCTCCAGGAAATAGAGGGCGACATCGAGATCACTCTCGAGCATCCGCCCATCCGGCCGGCGCCGGCCGATCAGCCCGGCGCAATTCGGATAGACGTAGAAGGCGCCGTCGGGCTTGAGACAGCTCATGCCGTCGATCGCATCGAGCAGTTCGACGGCGCGGTCGCGCCGCTGGCGGTAGGCGGCGCGCGCCTCGCCGACGAAGCTCTGGTCGCCCTCGAGCGCCGCCGCGGCCGCGGCCATGCACATCGAGGCGGCGCCCGACGTCGTCTGCGACTGGATGACGTTGATCGCCTTGACCAGCCCTTTCGGCCCGGCCCCGTAGCCGATCCGGAAGCCGGTCATCGCATAGGTCTTGGAGACGCCGTTGACGAGCAAGGTACGCTCGCGCAGTTCTGGCGCGATCGCGACCAGGCAGACCGGCTCGCCGCCGTCGAAGCGGATATGCTCGTAGATGTCGTCGGTCATCAGCGCGACCTGCGGATGGCGCTTCAGGACATCGGTCAGCGCCGTCATCTCGGCGGCGGAGTAGAAGGCGCCGGTCGGATTCGACGGCGTGTTCAGGACCAGCCAGCGCGTGCGCGGCGTGATCGCGCCTTCGAGCGCCTCGGCGGTGAGCTTGAAGCCGGCATTCTCGCCGCAGGCGACGATCACCGGGGTGCCGTCGCAGGCCAGCACCATGTCGGGATAGGACACCCAGTACGGCGCCGGGACGATGACCTCGTCGCCCTCGCCCAC
The DNA here is from genome assembly GCA_025846845.1 of Alloboseaceae bacterium BT-24-1. Lineage (GTDB taxonomy): Bacteria > Pseudomonadota > Alphaproteobacteria > Rhizobiales > Beijerinckiaceae > Allobosea. The sequence goes on along the minus strand of JAOYTL010000011.1, from coordinate 103,949 downwards.
CGTCGCCGCCAGCGCGTTGAAGATCACCTGCTTGGCGCCGCTGCCGACGACGATCTCGTCGGCGGTGTAGGTGACGCCATTCTCGCGCGCGAACTTGGCGATGATCGCCTTGCGCAGGCGAACCGTGCCGTTGACCGGCGCATAGCGCGTCTCGCCGGCGGCCATCGCCGCGGTCGTCGCCTGCTGGATATGAAGGGGCGTATCGAAATCGGGCTCGCCGGTGGTCAGATCGATGATGTCGCGACCCTGCGCCTTCAGCTCCTGGGCGCGCAGGCGCGCCATCATGCTCGGCGAAGGCTTGATCCGGCTGACGCGCGCCGAGAGCGGAATAGCCGATACCGTCACGACGCAGCCTTTCCGGCACCCATGTAGAACGTGTCAATCCGGCCCTCGGCGATCGCGGCAAGCGCATTCGCCTCGCGCTCTTCCTGCTGACGCACCAGATCGAGCAATTCGGCGGCGTCGGCGCGGTCGAAGGCGACGATGCCGTCGGCGTCGCCGACCACGACATCGCCCGGCATCACCACCATGCCGTCGACCGCGACCGGCACGTTGATCTCGCCCGGCCCGCTCTTATAGGGGCCGCGATGGGTGACGCCGCGGGCGTAGCAGGGGAAATCGGACTGCAGGAAAGCTTCGACATCGCGGATCGCGCCATCGATGACGAAGCCGGCCACGCCCATGGCGCGAGCCCGGCTCATCATGATCTCTCCGACCAGTGCCTGGGTCAGGTCGCCGCCGCCATCGACGACGAGAACGTCGCCGGCACGCAGCAGCTCATAGGCGCGGTGCAGGGTCTGGTTGTCGCCGGGCCGCGTCTTGACCGTCACAGCCGTGCCGACGAGCACCCCGGAGCGATGATAGGGCCGCAACGCCTTCGTCCCGTGCAGGCGGTTCATCACGTCGGAGATGAGCGAGACCGCTGCGTTGCGGAAGCCGTCGAGGACCGCGCCGGGAACGGCGGGTGAACTCGGATAGGTGCGATGACCGATCAACGACATGGAAGATTCTGTCCCGGATGACGTCCTTGCAAAAATTATGTGACATGGCGACGATGACAGAAAGCGAATATAATTCTCGATAGGCATCGCTTTTATTCATAGCAAAGCCATTGCTGGGCGCGGGGACACGCATCATGAGATCGGCCAGCCTCAAGCAGATCGAGGCATTCTACTGGACCGCCCGGCTCGGCGGCTTCACCGAGGCCGCGCACCATCTCAACCTCGCGCAATCGACGGTGTCGAAGCGCATCATCGAGCTCGAAAGCGTCGTCTCAGGCCCGCTCTTCGACCGCTCCAACCACGCCTTGCGCCTGACCCGGGCCGGAGAAGCGAGCCTGCCGATCGCGGCCGAGCTGCTGGCGCTGGAGCCGCGCTTCCGCGAGGCGGCGGGCGGGGCCGCGACCTTCGCGGGCCCGTTCCGGTTCGGCGCGACGGAGCTCGTCGCCCTGACCTGGCTGCCCAAGCTCATCGTCGCGATGAAGCGCGACTACCCCAATGTGATCCCCGTGCCGGAGGTTGCGGCCAGCGTCGACCTGTTCGGCAAGCTCGCCACCAACGAGCTCGATCTCGTCATCGCGCTCGATCCGCCGCAACGTGCGGATTTCGCCAGCTTGCCGCTCGACACGGTCCAGCTCGAATGGGTGTCGGCGCCGGGCTTCGGTCCTGAACTGGATACGATTCCGCTTGGCGAAATGGCGCGCTACCCGATCCTGAGCCAGACCCAGGGTTCCGGCCTGCAGAAGCTGGTGCTCGACTGGGCGGTCGCCAACGGGCTCCAGATCAACCGCGTCGTCCAGTGCAACAGCCTGAACGTGCTGGCCGGCCTCGCCGCTGCCGGCTTGGGTGTCACCTTCCTGACCGCCAGCTATTTCGGGCCGGAGATCGCTCGCGGCCGCCTGCGCGTCATCCGGACCGAACCGTCGATCCCGCCGCTGCGCTACTATGCCGTGCACCGCAAGGGCGATATCTCGCCGCTCGCCGAACGTGTCGCCGCGATCGCCCAGCAATCCTGCGATTTCACAGCCCGCAGCCTGCCGCGGGACTAGCGGTCGATCGTACAACGCTCAGGTTCGTCGATCCGTGTCTGCCTGCAGCAGCAATTGGCACGCAGCGAACGCCAGCGGACGCTGGTGCTACTTAGCGAATATCCGCCTTGCCCAGGCGCGGCCAATTGCTATCGGCGCGGGCGATATAGGTCTTCGGCTTGCCGGCCCAAGTCTCGCGGACACCGAGGTCGTAGTTGAGGTAGAGCCGGCCGTCGACGATCGACCAGGCTTCCGGCTCGATCTTGACGAGGTAGCCGCGCGAGGTGCCGTAGGCGCAGAAGCCACCATAGGCCGGCAGATAGCGCGCCGGCTGCGCCTCGAACGCCGCCTTGTTCTCGGCATTGGCGAAGCGCCAGGTCGCGCCGCCATGGCTGACCGAGAATTCGGGTTTTCCCAGCTGCGGGCCGCCCTGGCGGAAATAGGCGACCGGATCATAGCCGCGGATCGCGACGCCATCGGACGAGCCGAGCGTGTTGATCGGCCGTCCTGGCTCAGCCCGGCTCGGCGTCGCACCGAACAGGGCCAGGGCCGAACCTGCCAGAAAGATGAAGCTGCGCCTGTCGAACATGGCATTTCTCCCTGTGGTGATGGTCAGGCCGAGCGCGCTTCGAGCGCTTCGAGCGCTTCGAAGACGTAAGCGGCGAGATAGCCGTAGATGGCGTGGCCGATGAGGCTCATCAGCGAGAGCCGCGGCACGTCGCTGAGCAGGAAATGCTGGCCGGCGAGCGGGGCGAAGAAGCCGAGCGCGATGAAATAGGTGATCACGCCCCAGATCCAGCCATCGGCCGGCATGCCGAAGCTCTTCACCCAGCGGGTCAGCAGCCAGTAGCCGAGCGGATAGAACAGGAAGCCGGTGAGGAAATGCAGCAGCTTGGCCACGGGCGTCGACAGCGCCAGGCCGAACTGGTGCGAAAACAGCGACTTGACCAGCTCCGGCGGCTCCAGCGGGTACTCGGCGAACCAGGCGGTCGGCACGGCGGAGAACAGCTCCCAGAACCCGAGAGCCGCGAAGCCGCCGAGCATGAGGTTGAGCACGGTGCGGGCTGAGGGCAGCGCGAGGCTGCGGGACATGGTGGCGCTGGTCATGACGGTAGATTCCCTTGTTTTCAGGGTTCAATGGACGATGGCGAGCGGGGTCGACGCGACGGCGAGCGCCGCGATGAGACCGCCTGCGGACTTTCCGAGCGTTGCGAGCCTTCGGCTGGCGAAGCGGTTGTGGCCGCCGCGCCGGGCCAGTCGTTGCCGCAGCACAACCGCAGCGCGGTCATGATTGCCGGAGCGGATCAGGCTCTCGACATAGGCCTGCTCGAACAGGTCGCGCTGGGCGTGGCTTCCGCCGATAGCGAGGAGATGATCGCGAGCCGTGCCGAGGCGGCGAGCCGCTTCGGCATGGTCGCCCTCGTTGAACGCGATCAGGCCCAAAGCGGCGAGCGCGCCGGCATAGGCGGCCTCGGCGCGCTCTTCACTTGGGTGGGAGCGCGCATCGAGAACAAGGCTGCGGGCAATCGCCTCGGCGCCATCGGGACGGCCGGCGCCGAGCAGCGAGAGCGCATAATGCAGGTCGGCGAAGACGAGGCGGCCGTCCCGCGCATGCCCCTCCGCCTTGGCGGCGAGCTCCTCCCAGCGCGCGCCGACATTGACGCCGGCATAGGTCAGCCGCGCGAGAAGCGAGGCGCCATTGGCGATGTCGCGATAATCGTCGGTCTGCTCGGCCCGGATCTCCTCGTCATAGAGCCGCAGCACCTCGGTGGTCTCGCCGCGCTCGAGATGGAACAGCGCAAGGTGCCAGAAAATGTGGAAGCGCAGATTGTTGGCATGGGCGAAGGTGCGACTGTCGCCGAGCCAGGCGATGCCCTCGTCGACGCGGCCCGTCATCTCCAGGACATGGGCGACGGCATGGCGGCCCCAGGCGTCGCGCGGGCTCAGGGACACGGCACGGCGGCCGACCCGTTCGGCCTCGGCGTAGAGGCCGCGCTCTTCGAGGGCGAAGGCGTAGCAGCCATGGACATAGCCGGCGAGCGGGTGGTGCTCGCCGAAACGGGGCGCAGTGCGGTGCAAGGTCGCCAGCATCTCGCGCTGGTCGCCGAGCATGAAGCGAATGCCATGCGAGAGCTTCAGCGCCAGCACGTCGTGAGGGTGCTTCTTCAGGATCGCTTCGAGCTGTTCGGCTGCTCGCCGCGGCGCTTCGCTAAGCCAAAGCGCAAGCGCCTCGATGACCATGCGCTCGCGCGGCGTAACCGGCCGCTGCACGACGGCAGCGCGCGCCCTGGCGAGACAGTCGCATGCCGGGCCGAGCAGCTCGGCCCGGGCGAGCGACATCAGCATCAGCCCCTTGGCCGCATGGGCCAGGGCGAAATCGGGATCGGCGGCAAGCGTGCGGGCGAGATGATCCGGCGCCGTGGCGGCATGCGCCAGCACCGCTTCGAGCGTGTCGTTCCAGGCGAGCCTGGCGGCATCGTTCGCAACGGTGACACGGTCGCCGGAAAGGTCGTGGTACATGGCAGGCTCCTTTGCAGCGCTTTCGACGAGCGCTCATCGGGGAGTTCGCAGGCGGGCGATCAAACGGCGATCAACTCGCTTCACGGACGCGTGTAGGCACTGGCGTATTTGTCATTGCCGGCTCGGATAGAGACTTGGCTTCCGGTTTCGGTGCCGGCCCGGCCCAGGGCGCGCGCTTGAACCAGCCGACCACCACCGCCGTGGCGAGGATCAGGGCAAAGCCGGCGAGGTTGAGCGCCGCGACCACGGGTTCGCTGTGTCCGGCCAGCTCGGCGATGCTGCCGGCGAGCCGGGCGAGGACGACGCTGGCGAGGAAGGCGGCTAGCGATTGTCGGCCGATCAGGACGAGGAGATGACCTACGCCCTTGTCGAGCCGGTCGCGCACCGGCTCGATCAGGCTCAGCGCGAGATAGGCCAGAGCGAGGAAGTGCAGCGGACGCAGGAGATGCAGATTGCTCTTCTCGCTCGCGGGCAGGACGAGATCGCGCAGCGCCTGCGCCGCTGGCCAGTGTTCGAGGACACCCCAGAAGGAGAGCGGCACGGAGAGCGCCAGGATCGCGGCGCAAGCCAGCATCAGCCGCCGGTCGCGCAGGCGCGGCGCCGGCAGCCAGCCCATTCCGAGGAAGAAGCCGATGAAGAAGATCAGTTGCCAGGCGAAGGGATTGAGGAACCAGCCGGCGCCGTTCCAGGGATTGCCGGTCAGGTTGAGATCGGTGGTCCAGGTCAACGCGTAGAGCAATCCGGAGAGCGCGAAGGGCAGCGCCGAATGCAGACGACGCAATGCCATCATCACCGGCACCAAGGCCAGGATGACGAGATACATCGGCAGGATGTCGAGATAGTCCGGCTGCCAGGTCAGGGTGAAGAGACCGACGATCGCCCCGGCGGGATCGGCGACGAGCGGCCCGAACTGCTTGGGGAGCTCGGCCATCCCGAAGGCATGGTCAAGCAGGCCAGCGAGCGCGATCACCGCCAGCACGAGGCCGAGCTGGGCCCAGTAGACCTGCCAGATCCGGTAGGCGATGCGCGCCGTGCCGAGCATGAGGCCGCGCCGGACGAAGACGCTGCCGAAAGCGAGCGCGCTGGCGAAGCCAGAGATGAAGACGAAGAGCTCGGCCCCGGAGGAGAAGCCGAAGCGGGCCGGTATGAAGGCGTTCCAGCTGTTCTGCGGCAGATGCGCCACGAAGATGATCAGCATGGTCAGCCCGCGGAAGACATCGAGCCGCGCGTCTCGCGGCCGCTTCTCCGGTTGCTGGAGAGCCTGGCTCATTAGAACGCCCCCTCGTAGTCGGCGGCGTCGATGCGGCAGGCGAGGATGGAGAAGCCGCCGCGCGCGAAGGCGGCTTCGGCCTCGCGCTTCAGGCCGTCGCGATCGCTGAGCGCGACGCCATGGCCGCCCATCGCCCGGGCGACCGCAGCGAAATCGGTCGCACCGAAATCGACTCCCGCTCGCTTCAGGCCGAGCTGGCGCTGCTTCAGCGCGATCAGGCCGAGGCTTTCATCGACCAGGACGGTGATCACGACCGGTAGCTTCAGGTCGCGCAGCGTGGCGAGTTCGCCCAGCACCATCTCCAGCCCAGCATCGCCGACGAAGCAGAGCACCGGCTCGCCCGAACCGAGCGCGGCGCCAGTGGCGAGCGGCAGTGCGCAGCCCATGGTGCACAGCCCAGTCGATTGCAGCAGGCGGCGTGGCCCGTCGCAGCGCCAGATCTGGCTGAGCAGGATGCGATGAGCCCCGGAATCGGCGGTCACGACCGTTCCGGCCGGCGCGACCTCGCGCATGGTCTCGAAGACGGCATGCGGGCCCCAGGCGGACGGCGCGGCGAAGGCGGCGCGAAAGCGTGAGCGCAGTTCCGCCGGCTCGCCGTCCGGCCATGTCGCCTTGGCGGTATGGCCATCGGTCAATGCATCCAGGGTCGCGCCGACATCGCCCTCGAGCCGTAGCGTCGCCGCATGCATGCCGTGCGGCATGTCCTCGGCGACGATATCGATGACGCATGTCCCGGCCGGCCAGGGATTGCGCCAGCCCTGCCGCATCTCGATCGGGTCATAGCCGGCAAGCACGATCAGGTCGGCGGTATCGATCAGCGGCCGGACGATCGCATCGGCCTTCGGGGACAATCCGACACCGCCGATGACGCGCGCATCGTCCTCCGGCACGAGCCCCTTGGCCTTGTAGGTCGTCAGCAGGGGCGCACCGATCCGTTGGAGATAGCGATCGAGTGCGGCCGCGCCACCCTGGTTGACGAGGTCGAGGCCGGCGATGACCAGCGGCCTCTGCGCCTGCGCGAGCAGACCCCGGGCGAAACTCAGATCGGCGGGAACAGCAGGCTGAATCACCGGTGTCACCGGTGGCGTTCGCCAGGGCGTGCGCGCTTCGGCGACCGAGATCGGCAGGTCGATATGCACTGGACCAGGGCGACCGCGCCGGGCGAGTGCGATCGCCTTTTCGGCGACCAGATCCTCGGTGCCGGGCGCAGCACGGAAACTCGCCTTGACCAGAGGGCGCAGCACAGCCTGATGGTCGAAGACCTGGTGGGTATAGCTCTCGGCCAGGGCCTGGTCGACGCAGCCGGTGACAAAGATCAGCGGCACCCGGTCCTGCTGCGCATTGGCGACGACGTTGACCGCATTGGCGACGCCCGGCCCCAGCGTCGCGACCAGGACAGGCAAGGCGCCGGTCGCATGCCAGAGCCCCTCGGCCATGAAGCCGGCGGCGTTCTCGTGCTTGGCGAGCTCGAAGCGGATGCCGGCCCGCTCCAGCGCATCGACGAGGGCCAGCACTTCGCCGCCGGGAATGCCGAAGGCGTGGGTCGCGCCGGCCGCCCGCAACCGCGCCGCCAGCAGATCGGCACCCGTCACCATCGGCTGTGGGCTGTTGCTCGCCCTTGTCTCGCTGCGCTCGAGGTCCTGCCGCATACGATCTCTCCGCCGGCCGCTGCAGCGGCTTGCTGACGAGATCGCAATCGGAGTGGGTTTGGTTACAGGCTCTTTGGAGATGAACCCGGCCAAAGCGCCGAAAAGGCAGCGACGGCTTGTGAGCCGCCCCGAGCCATGGCACGGAATGGCGATGTTCGCGCAAGCTTGGAAAGAAGATTCTTGTCGCTCGACGACCTCGAAACCGAGCTTCGGCCTATTTTCCTCGCCGCGCTCGCCGGCGATGCCGCGGCCTACAAGGTCTTCCTCGACGCGATCAGCGCCCGTCTGCGCGGTTATCTGCGCCGGCTGCTGGCGCGCACCGGCCGCAGCGAGCCGAGCGAGGTCGAGGACGTACTGCAGGAGACGCTGCTGGCGCTGCACCTCTCCCGCCATACCTATGAGCCGTCGAGCCCGGTGACGGCCTGGGCCCATGCGATCGCGCGCTACAAGCTCGTCGACCATCTGCGCCGGACCGGCCGCCATGCCGGGAATCTGCCGCTCGACGACGAGGTCTATCAGCTCGCAGCGCCGGAAAGCGGTGCGGCCGACGCAAGGCTCGACCTCGAGCGCGCCATGCAGGCGCTGCCGGAGCGCACGCGCCGCCTGGTCGAACAGGTCAAGCTCCAGGGCGCCAGCATCGCCGAGGCGGCGGGCGTCGAGGGCATGACCGAGACGGCCGCCAAGGTCGCGATCCATCGCGGCCTTCAGGCGATGGCCAAATTCCTGTCGCGGCGCGGGCGCTTGCCGTGACGGGCTCGGAGATCAGTGGCAGCGTAACCTTTCACCGGTTTGCGGCGAACTCCCCTGAACCACCCCCGGGGCGGAACTGGACATGAAGACCGACGAGTTGATCTCCCTCATGGCCACGAGCCACCAGCCGGTCGACACCGGCCGGCTGCGCCGCGCGACCTGGCTCGCGGCGGCGCTGGCACTCGCCCTGACGATGGCCGTCGTGATCGGGACCATCGGGGTGCGCCCCGATCTCGCCGGCGCGCTGACCACCATGCCTGTGCTCGCGAAGATCGCCTTCGGCGCCGGCGTCGCGATCACCGCACTCGTCCTGTTCCAGCAGAGTCTGCGGCCCGGGCTGCAGCCACGACGTCTTCTGCCGTTGGCCGCGATCCCGATCATCCTGATCGCGGCCTTTGCCCTGGTCACGCTGGCGCAAGTGCCTGCCGAGCAATGGAGCTCGTTGACCTTCGGCCGCTACTGGCGCAACTGCCTCGTCAACGTGCCGCTCTATGCGCTGCTGCCGCTGCTCGTCCTGCTGCTCCTGGCCCGCCGTGGCGCGCCGGTCGATGGGCGCTTGACCGCAGCTTCCGCCGGGCTCGCATCCGGCGGGCTCGCTGCGATCGCCTACGCGCTGCACTGCCCTGACGACACGATCCCGTTCCTGGCGACCTGGTACACGCTGGCCGTTGCGCTGGTTGCTGGCGTCAGCACCCTGGCACTTCCCCGGTTTTTGCGCTGGTGATCGGAGCCTTTGCGGCGAGGTACGGGCCTTGATGCCGCGACACCCCAGATGTCGGATATTGCGCAGCGCAGGCCCGAGAGCGGAGCGAGGTACGCTTATCGCCTGGTCGCCTCGAGCGTCTGCTCCAGTGCTGCGACCAACTGGTCGGCATTCTCCCGCGAAAAGACCATCGGTGGCCGGATCTTGAGCAGGTTGCGGCCGGCGCCGGTGATACCGACGAGGACACCGCGCTGCATCAGGCCCTCGATCAATGCACGCGCCGTCTCCGGCGCAGGAGCGTATCCGGCGCGATCCCTCACGACCTCTACCCCGACGAAGAGGCCGGTGCCACGGACGTCGCCGATGCGCTCGTCTTTCTCCATCAGCAAAGCGAGCCGCCGGCGCAAATAGGCGCCGACCTCGAGCGCGTTCTCCTGCAGGCCCTCGTCGCGCAGCACGTCGAGAACGGCGATGCCGGCTGCGGCGACGACCTGATTGCCGCCGAAGGTGTTGAAATAGCGCTCTGTCGTGAGGAAGCCTTCGACGAGTTCACGGCGGGTGATGACCACGGCGAGCGGCAGGCCGTTGCCCATGGGCTTCGCCATGGTGACGATGTCAGGCACGATCCCGGCGTGCTGGAAGCCCCAGAAATGCGTGCCGGTGCGCCCAAGCGCCGACTGGACCTCGTCGGCAATGATCAGCGCGCCAGCCTGGCGGACCTCGGCGATCGCCTCGTCGAGATAGCCGGCGGGCGGGCTGTAGAGGCCGTCGCTGGCGAAAACCGGGCAGGCGAAGAGCGCCGCCGGCCGGTGCCCGCGTTCGGCGAGGCCGGCGATCGCCCGGCGATATTGCTCGGCATGCTCGAAGGCCGTCAGCTTCGGCGTCCGGTCGCCGGTGCCGCGATGCTCGGGGGCGGGCACGGTCGCGGCCCAGCTTTGCTGGCGCTCGGCGGGAATTGTCGAGGAATCGAGCGCTCCGATGATCGTCGAGTTGCCGTGGAAGGCGGATCTGGTGATCAGCGCACCACTGCCGCCGGAATTGGCCATGGCGATCCGCCAGGCGAGCTCGTTCGCCTCGGTCCCCGAGCAGACGAACATGCAGACCTTGAGCGGGTCCGGCATCGTCTCGGCGAGGCGCTCGGCATAGTCGACGATCAACTCGCTGGGATAGCGGGTGTTGGAGTTGAAGGTCGCGAGCTGGCGGCTCGCCGCCTCGACCACCCGCGGATGGCAATGGCCGACATGCGGGACGTTGTTATAGGCGTCGAGATAGCGCTTGCCGCTCTCGTCGGTCACCCAGACGCCCTCGCCGCGCACCGGCACGAACGGAGCCTGGTAGAATTGCTTGTACATCGGCCCGAGCAGGCGGGCGCGGCGTTCCATCAGCGTGTCGTACATGGCGGGCTTCTTTCCAGAGAGGGTTCAGCGGCTGCCGAGGCGCGCAGCCCCGGCCAGGCGATCGGTGGTCTCGGCCAGGGGAATCGCGTCGCAACGCGAGAGCGCTTCCCAGCCGTAGCGGCTGACATCGTCGCGGTAGGAGGTCGTCGCGGCAGGATTGGCCCGCCTGCGCCAGGCAACGATGAGTTCGCGGGTCAGGAGCCTCGCCTGGATGAGCGCCGGCAGCACCTCGATCTCGTCGGGCTCCAGCGGCAGGATTTGGGCATAGCCCTTCACCACCTGCGCCATCGCGCTCAACGGATCGGCTTCGCGGTAGATGAGATGCGCCGCCGCGATCGCAACCTCGGCGACGCGGATCGTCCTGATCATGTCGCCGAAATCGATGATGCCGGAGATCGCGCCGTCCTGCGGTCGCAGCAGGAGATTGTTCTGGTTGAGGTCGTTGTGGATGACCTGCCGGGACAGCGCCGGCAGAAGCGGCGCGACGGTCTCGGCAAAGCGATCGAGCACGCGCTCCGCCAGAGCCTTGCGCTGGTCGGTATCGAGAAAGGCGATCTTCTCGCGCAGGCTGGCGAAGTGGACGAGGTCCCAGATGAAGGCCCGGTTGGCTCCGGGATGATCGAAATCGGCCAGAGCGCGATCGAGCCGCGCCGCCAGCATGCCGACCTCGACGCGCTGGGCCCGCGACAAGGCGCTGCCGAGCGCAGGCTCGCCCGGCAGATAGGTCAGGACGCGCAGCAGATAGCGCTGGCCGCCGCGCCCATGCGCGACGATCGTGCTGCCATCGCGTGCGGCGACCACGCGCGGCACCGGCAGGGCCGGATCGGTCCGAGCCAGATGGGTCAGCGCCGCGTTCTGGAAGGCGAGTTCCTCCGAGCTGTCGGAATCGCCGCAGATCTTGAAGACGACATCGCGGCCCTCCGCACAGGCGACATGGAGGTTGAGATCGCGCTCGCCGCTGATCCGCGCGAACGAACCGCTGATGCCGAAATGCTCGCGCAGCATCCCGGCCAGTTCGTCGCCGGCGAACTGCGGCAGCGGCGCCATCAGCGCATCGTCCAATGCGGACGCAGCTAGGCCGCTCACGCCATCGCCTCCTGGAAGCCGGTCAGGAACGCTGCGAGATTGGCCCCCAGCACCGGCGAGGGATAGCCGCCCTCCTGGATGATCACGGTCGGGCGCCGCAAGCTGGCGAGGCTCTCGCCCATGCGCCGGAAGCCCTCGGTCGTCACGGCAGTGCAGGCGAAGGGATCGGCCACCGAGGGATCGAGCCCAAGCGCGATCACCAGAACATCGGGGGAGAACGCTTTCGCCTGCTCGACCGCATGCCGGACGGCGGCGAGATAGACGTCATCATCCGCCCGCTCCGGCACCGGCAGGTTGAGATTGAAGCCCTCCCCCGCTCCTGTACCGGTCTCGTCGGCATAGCCGGCATAGAACGGATAGACCGTCGCCGGATCGGCATGGACCGAGATGGTTTGCACATCGGCGCGATCATAGAACAGCGCTTGCGTGCCATTGCCGTGATGGACGTCGACATCGAGGATGCTGACGCGTTCGACGTGATCGCGCGCCAATGTCGCCGCCAGCGCCGTGTTGTTGAGGAAGCAGTAGCCACAGGCCTGGTCGCGATAGGCGTGATGCCCCGGCGGCCGGCACAGAGCATAGGCCGCCCCCTCGCCGTTCAGGACCCGTGCCGTCGCATCGATTGCCGTTGCACCGCTGGCGAGGATCGCCGACCAGCTGTCGGCGAGCAGCACACTCGCCGCATCGGCAATGTAGTAGCCGGCCCGTCCGAGCAGGTCATTAGGCAGCCGCCGCATATAGGCGTTGGGATGCAGGCTCGGGCGCAGTTCCTCGCTTGCCGGGAAGCGCTGCTTCCAGGCAGCGAAGCCGGTTTCGAGGAAGTCGAGATAATCGGCGTCGTGGACGCGCCGGATCAGCGCGAGATCGGCCGGTCCCGGCGCGACCACCGCCTCGGTACAGCCCTCGGCCGCCGCGAGCAGGACGCGCGCCCGGTCCGGCACCTCCAACGCCGCGGTGAGCGCGCCGCCCGAAAGCCGGGTGCGCACGTGATGACCGTACTGGTCGGGATGGAAGATCGTCTTCATCTCAGGCAGTCCTCAAAGGCTCACTTCGCGATCAGCGCCTGGTAGCGCTCCTGCACGCGCGCGATGTTGTCGGCCCACCAGGCGGGCTGGAGCGGCGCCTGGCGGTCCTTGTTCTGCGGCGAGGAATTGGCCTTCGCCAGCGCTTCGGCTGAGAACTGCTTCACCGCGAAGGCGCGCTCGTTGATCGGACCGTAATAGGGCAGCAGATCGGGGATGTTGGCCTGGATCTCGGGCGTGACCATCTGCGCGATCATGCGCTGGGCGGCGGCGGCGTTGGCGGCGCCCTTGGGAATGCCGAAGCAGCCGAAGCCGAGCAGGGCCTGGTCATAGGTGAAGTCGACCGGTGCGCCATCGGCCAGCACGCTGGCGACCCGGCTGCCCCAGATCACCATCATGTCGACCTCGCCATCCTTCAGCAGCTGCGAGGCCTGGGCACCCGATTGCCAGAACACGTCGATCGAAGGCTTCAGCTTCGCCAGCGAGGCCAGGGCCCGGTCGGCATCGAGCGGATAGAGCTTGTCCTTGTCGACCCCGTCGGCGAGGAGGGCGACCTCCATGCTCTCCTGCGGATAGATGTGCATGGCCCGTCGGCCGGGGAACGCCTTCGCGTCCCAGAAATCCTTCCAGTTGCGCGGCGGCTTGTCCTTGTACTTGTCCTTCTGCCAGGCCAGCACGGTCGAGACATAGTTGCTGCCGATATAGGCCGTTCCCCGCGCCTGCGGCGCGATGCCGGCCGTATCGATCTTCGAATAGTCGAGCGGCTCGAACAGCCCCTCGTTCTGGCCGCGGGCGCAATCGGCTTCGCCCAATTGCACGATGTCCCAACCCGGCTTGCCGGACTGGACCTGCACTCTGACGCTGGCGAGGCCGCTATGGCTCTCCTCGCGCACGCGGACACCGAGCTTCTTGCCAGCCGGGTCGAACAGCGCCTTGCGGACGCTGCCCTGATATTGCCCGCCGAAGCCGGCGAAGGTGACAGAATCCTGCGCCGCGGCGATCTGCGCCAAGCCGATCAGCGCGGCGGCAGCCAATGCGAAGCGCGACGTCATCATGCCCGATGAAAACTGCGTCATCTCTCTCCTCCCCTCGTGAAAACGGCGCCGCGCACACGGACGGGCTGTCCGCATGCCGGCGCCGGTTCATCCGCTTGTTCGTGTCCGTCCTTGCGGGAGGGACACCGCGAAATGCCTTGCGACGTTGATGAAAAGGCGGATTCGGCCAGGCGCCCTATGCAAAGGCGCGCGGCCGGCTAGCTGGTCTCACATGCGATCACCATGACCGGACAATTCAGGGCGCCGGAGAGCTTGCGGGCAGCGGCGGCAGGGCCCGACATCGCCAGCCGGTCGAAAGGCGCGGATGGTCCCGCCTCGATGTCGACAACGACCGCACCGGGCGAGAAGCGCCTGATCGCCTCGCAGGCCTCGGCGAGCGCAGCATCGACGGTCTTCTCGTCGGCCTCGGCCCCGAGGACGAGGTTGAGATTGGCGCCGGCGGCATCTTCGCCGCCGTGCTCGTCGGCATAGCCCGTATAGAACGGATAGCGCAGGGCCGGGTCGCCATGAACCGACACGCAGAGCACGTCGGCACGCGACAGGAAGATCGACTGGGTTCCACTCGCATGATGTTCACCAAGGCTGAGCACCACGACGCGCGGCAGGCTCTCGCGCAGGAAGGACGCCGCGATCGCCGCATGATTGAGGTGACAGCCATGCGCCGCACGTCCGGCATAGGCGTGGCGCCCGCCGCCGGTACAGCGGGTGACGATCTGCCGCTCGCCCGCCACAACGCGCAAGGCGCCAGCCATGACGCTTCGTGCGTCACTGAAGGCGTCCGGCCAGGTCGAGGGCGAGACCGCCGTCAGCGCATCCGCGAGATAGAAGCCGGCGCGCGCCTCGATATGCGCGGGCAGCCGCATCCGGTCGCAGCCGGGATGCAATGACGCCCTGATCTCGGCGCCCGGCTTCTCCAGCGGCGCGAAGCGCAGGAACTCCAGATAGGAGGCTTCATGCACGCCCTGGATCGCGTATTGGCAGAGCGAGTCCAACTCTGCCGCTTCATCACCCCCACGCTTCGAAACGGATCTCGCAGTCATCGCGCTGCTCCCTTTTCCGGTCGCTTCGCGATCTGGACGATGAGCAGCAGTACGATCGAGGCGACGACGAGCACCGAGGAGACCGCCGCGACCAGCGGGTCGACCTGGTCGCGGATGTTCGCGAACATCCGGCGCGGCAGCGTCGAGTTCTCGCCGCTGGAGATGTAGAGGGCGATCACCACCTCGTCGAAGGCGGCGACGAAGGCGAAGAGCGCACCGGCCGCGATCGAGCTCTTGATCTGCGGCACGGTCACGGTCAGGAACGCCTGCAGCCGCGTCGCGCCGAGGCTGCGCGCCGCCCGCTCCAGATTGCCGTCGAAGGATTGCAGCCCGCTCGACACCGTCACCAGCACGAAGGGCAGCGCCAGCATGATGCCGACGAGCACGAGACCCGTCACCGTGTTGTTGAGTCCGAGCCTGGCGAAGACGAAGAAGACGCCGATCGCGACCAGGATGTTCGGCACGATCATCGGCAGCAGGAAGGACATGCGCAGCGGTTTGGTCAGTCGCTCCGGCATTTGCGAGAGCCCATAGGCGGCCGCGGTGCCGATCGGCGTCGCGATCAGCGTCGTCAGGCCGGCGACCCTGAGCGAGAGCCAGAGCGCATCCATCCACTCGGCGGAGTCGAAGAACTCGCGATACCAGCGCAGGCTCCAGGCCCGCGGCGGGAACTCGAGATAGTTCGAGGCCGAGAACGACATCGGCACGATCAGCACGCAGGGCACGATCAGGAAGGTGAAGATCAGGGCGCACAGGCCGTAGAGCCAGAGCCTCTGATAGTGCCTGATCTGCGTGGCGCTGGCGGCGGCGGTGAGCATCAGCGGCCCCCGTAGAGCTTGTCGACGCGGAACACTTTGTTCAGCGCGGCGAGGATGGCGATCGTCACGACGAGCAGCAGCACGCCGAGCGCGCTCGCCGCGCCCCAGTTGCTGTAGGTCGAGACATTGGTGGCGATCTGCATCGACCACATGCTGACCCGCCCCCCGCCGAGCAAAGCCGGCGTCAGGTAGAAGCCGAGGCTGAGGATGAAGACGAGCACCGTGCCGGCGAAGAGCCCGGGGCGGCTGAGCGGAAAGAACACGTCCCAGAACGCCCGCATCGGCGAGGCGCCACAGCTCGACGCGGCCTTCAGATAGTCGCCGTCGATGGTCTTCATGCTCGAATAGAGCGGCAGGATCATGAAGGGCAGCAGCACGTGCAGCATGCCGATCGTCGTGCCGATGAAGTTGTTCACCAGCGGAATCGGCTCGTTGATGATGCCGAGACTGACGAGCCAGCTGTTGATCAGGCCTCGTCGCTGCAGCAGCACGAGCCAGGCATAGGTGCGCACCAGCACCGAGGTCCAGAACGGCAGGATCACGAAGATCATGCAGATCGCAGCCGCCCGCGGGCTGAGCTGCGAGAGCAGATAGGCGACGGGATAACCGAGCAGGATCGAGCCCAAAGTCACGATCCCGGCGATCTGGAACGTCGTCACGAAGGTGATGACGTAGACCGGCTGCGCCAGCCGGGCGTAGTTCTCGAGCGAGACGCCGCCATCCTTGCCGATGAAGGAGAGGACGAAGAGCCAGCCGACGGGAACGATCAGCAGCAGGCCAATGACGACGAGCCCGGGCAGCGCGAGGAGCGCGAAGGACCAGGCTTCACGGCGCTCGGCGCGGGCGAAATAGGACGCGTCGGCTGTGCCTGACGATGCCGCGGCGATCATGCCGGTCATGGATCGCGCCTCAGACATCGCCGCTGACCAGGATGCTGTCATTGCGGTGGACGTTGATGTGGATCGGCTGGCCGGGCAGCGGCACGAGCCCGCGATTGGCCTCCTGCGGCACCAGCCGCACGGCGATGCTCTGGCCATCCGGGAAGCCTGCGATCACCAGCAGGCTGTCGCCCTGGAAGATCGTCTCGCGCGCCACGGCCGAGAACGAATTGACGTTCGTCTCCGGGCTGGCGGCCGGGCTGAGTGCGAGCTTCTCCGGCCGCAGCGCCAGCCAGCTGTCGCTTTGCGCGGCCGCTACCGCTCCGGCATGATCAGGCAGGCGCAAGGGCGTGCCGAAGACGCTCGCTCCGCCGCTCGTCCCAAGCTCGACCGGCAGGAAGGTCGTCTCGCCGACGAAATCGGCGACGAAGCGCGTCCGGGGCCGGTCATAGATCGCGCGCGGCGTGTCGAACTGGATCAGGGCGCCGTTGTTGATCACGGCGATCCGGTCCGACATGGTCAGCGCCTCGCGCTGGTCATGCGTCACGAACACCGTCGTCGTATGCAGGCGCTCATGCAGATGGCGCAGCTCGATCTGCATCTGCTCGCGCAATTTCTTGTCGAGCGCCGAGAGCGATTCGTCCATCAGCAGGATGCGCGGCTCGAAGACGATGGCCCGCGCCAGGGCGACGCGCTGCTTCTGCCCGCCCGAGAGCTTGTCGACCGGCCGGTCGATGAACTGGCTCAGCCTGACCATGTCGAGCGCGCCGCGCACCCGGGTCTCGATCTCGCTCCGCGGGAGGCGGCGGAGCTTGAGCGGATAGGCGATGTTCTCGAACACGTTCATGTGCGGGAACAAGGCGTAGTTCTGGAAGACGAGGCCGATCTCACGCTGGTGCGGCGGCCTGGTCAGCAATTCCTCGCCCGCGACCAGGATGCTGCCGCTGGTCGGGGTGACGAAGCCGGCGAGCACCTGCAGCAACGTCGTCTTGCCGGAGCCGGATGGGCCGAGCAGCGTGACGAACTCGCCCGGCGCGATATCGAGATTGATGTCCTTGAGAGCTTCGAACGAACCGAACTTCTTCGAGAGCCCCCGGATCGAAACCGGAACCTTCATTGCAGGATCGCCGACTTGAAGGCTTCTTCCGCCTTGTCGCCGTTCTTCGCCCACCAGGCAGCGTCGATCAGGACCTGCTTGCCGGCGTTCTGCGGCGAGGAATTGGTCTTGGCGAGCTGCTCAGAGGTGAACTTGCGGACCTCGTAGGCCTTGGCGTTGACCGGGCCGTAATTGTCCATCTTCTCGATGATGTTGGCCTGGATCTCGGGCGAGACCATCGCCAGTGCGAGCTCCTTCGCCTTGGCGGCATTCTTCGCGCCCTTGGGGATGGCGATGCAGCCATATCCAAGGATGCCCTGATCGTAGGTGAACTGGACGGCGCTGCCGTCCTCGATCACCGGCGAGACCCGGCTGCCATAGATTGCGATCAGGTCGACCTCGCCATCCTTGATCAGCTGGGTCGACTGGGCACCGGTCGTCCAGAACACGCCGATCTGCGGCTTGAGCCGCTTGATCGCGGCAAGGGCGCGCTCGACGTCGAGCGGATAGAGCTTGTCCTTCGGCACGCCGTCGGCGAGCAGCGCGATCTCCAGCGTCTCCTGGGCAAGGCCGGCGATGGCACGGCGGCCCGGGAACGCCTTGGCGTCCCAAAAATCGGCCCAGGATTTCGGCGGCTGCTTCACCTTGTCGGTGCGCCAGGCCAGGACGACGGAATAATAGTTCGTCGCGACCCAGCTCTTGCCGCGCGCAGCGGCCGGGACCGAGGCGTCGTCTATCTTCGAGAGGTCCAGCGGCTCGAAAAGGCCCTCGCTCTCGCCGCGGGCGCATTCATCGCCGCCGAGATGCACGAGGTCCCAGGCCGGGGCGCCGGACTGGACCTGCACTCGGATCGAAGGCAGATCACTGTGCGTTTCGCTGCGGATCTTGAGGCTGAGCTTCTGCGCGGCGGGATTGACCAGCGCCGCATCGAAGCCCTTGCGCATCGCGCCGCCATAGCCGGCTACGGTCACACTGTCCTGCGCTGCCGCAACGCACGGGACGAGCGCTGACGAAGCCACGAGAATTGCGAGAATGCGACGACGCGCCTTGTCGGCCATGCCAGCCATTGCCTACCCCTCCGGTTCTTTCCGCGCCGGGGTGATCCAAAACAAAAAAAGACCGGCGCTTTGACCCCGGCCGGATCGGCCTGGAGAAAAAGCGCCGGTCTGAATTGTTCCCCTGGGAGCCCATCGCGAGAGGGGCAGGCCCAGCACAAATCACCTAGCTCGTTTAGTACGCGCCGGAATTTCGCCCCTGTCAACCGTCGCCTCGCACCTGTCTTTTCAGCCCTTGCCAGCTGGCAGGCGAGTGTGAGAGCCGTCGTGCCAAGCAAGCACGAAACAGGGGAACGTCATGTCGGATGTCAGGACAGTGTTGGTGAGCGGCTACTCCGCCGCTCCCAAGGGCACCAGCATGTTCGAGGAGTTCAAGCATGCCGGCGTCGTGCTCGAGATCGACCCGGCGACAAACGTCATCGTCGCGGTCGACGCCACCTTCGTCACCCAGCTCGCACGCTCGTTCTATTCGCGCCTGATCGTCGGCTACGACGTCAGCAACGGCATGGCGCCGCTGGAGCGACTGATCTCCACGGCCGTGCACACGCCGTCGCGCGAGGCGCTGATCGTCGCCACGCGCGCCGCCGTGCAGCGCTATTTCCAGATCCGCGACAATCGCGGGTGAGCCAAAGCAATTCCAGCAGAAGTGTGGAGCGGTTCTGCGTCCGGAATTGCGCAAAAGCAAAGAGACGGCGTTCTTTCGGCGAGCTCTGTTCGCCGAAAGAACGCGTGGCCGCCGTCAGGCGGCCTTGTCCAGCGCGATGCCCCTCGTCGTCAGCAGGTCGAGCCCGAGGTCGAGCGCTTTGGTGAAGCGGTCCACCGCATCGTCGATGCCTTCGGGCGTGATGATCAGCGGCGGCGTCATGATCAAGGTGTCGCCGAGCGCCCGCACGATCAGGCCGTTCTCGAAGGCGAGACGCTGGATCTCCAGGCCGAACTTCAGCGAGGGCTCGAAGGCCTGCCGCGTCGCCTTGGAGCGGACGAGCTCGATCCCCCACATCAGGCCGACGCCGCGGACCTCGCCGACGAGCGGATGGTCGAGCAGAGCCCTGAGGCGCTGTTCCAGCCGGGCTCCCAGCACCTGAGCGCCGGCGATCAACCCGCGCTCCTCGTAGAGCGTCAGCGCCTCCAGGCCGACCGCGCAGGCGATCGGATGGCCGCCATAGGTGTAGCCATGGCCGAACACGCCGATCTTGTCGCCCTGCTCCTTCATCGCCTGGTAGATCGGCTCCGACAGCAATAGCGCCGAGAGCGGCTGGTAGGCCGCGGTCAGCGCCTTGGCGCTGCTGATCATGTCCGGCTTGAGGTCATAGGTCTGCGAACCCCACCAGTTGCCGGTGCGCCCGAAGCCGGTGATGACCTCGTCGACGACGAAGAGGACCTCGTATTTCCTCAGGATCGCCTGGACCTTCTCGTAGTAGCCCTTCGGCGGCACGACGCAGCCACCCGTCCCCATCACCGGCTCGGCGAAGAAGGCGGCGACCGTCTCCGGCCCCTCAGCCAGGATCAGGTCCTCGATCTCCTTGGCGAGCCGGCTGGCGAAGGCCTCCTCCGTCTCGCCCGGCAGTCCTTCCCGGTAGAAATGCGGGCAACTGACATGCAGGAAGCCGTCGAGCGGCAGGTTGAAGTCGCGGTGGATATGCGGCAGCCCGGTCAGGCTGGCGCTGGCGATCGAGGTGCCGTGATAAGCGCGCTTGCGGGCGATGATCTTGCGCTTCTGCGGCTTGCCGATCGCGTGGAAGTAGTACCAGACCAGCTTCACGGCCGTATCGTTGGCCTCCGAGCCCGAGCTCTGGAACAGCACCTTCGACATCGGCACCGGCGCGATCTCGATCAGGCGCTCCGAGAGCGCGATCGCCGGCTCCGAGGTCCGGTGCGCGAAGTTCTGGTAATAGGGCAGCGCCGCGAACTGCTTTGCCGCCGCTTCGGCCAGCCGGTTCTCGCTGAAGCCGAGCGCCGCGCACCACAGGCCGGCCATGGCTTCGAGATAGCGGTTGCCGGCGTCGTCATAGACGTGGAAGCCCTCGCCGCGGGAGATGATGGTCGGGCCGATCTTCTCGTGCAGCGAGAAATTCGTCTGCGGATGGAGCTGGTAGGCGATGTCTCTGGCGTGATTGGAATTGGCAGTCATGGCGCACCTCGCATGCCGGCTCGGGGCAGCCGAAAACCGCCTCGCATCCGCGCAAAATTTTCGGGAAGAGCCGGTTCGATCGCTTGTCTGGGCAGCCGTCGAAGCAGCCCATCGCCAATCGCCTGACAGCATCGAAAATGCCTGCGGGCACGGTGGTTGTCAAACCGGGTGGCGCGCATCCGCCATGCCCCAGCAAAGGGAGAATGGGCGGCCCTAACACCGGTGAGCGCACGAGATTTCGGCACTTGACGGCGCGATAGGCACGAGCATAGACCTGAAAGCAGCTAGGAGATTTGTGCCCCGACGCCCTTCAAGGCGGCAGGACCACAGCAAATCGGACCGGCACACGCAGGAGCGGAAAAACCGCTCGTCCGTGTGCCGGTTTTTTTTTTGGACTGACGACATGACCGATGCGGTTGTCATCTGCGAATGCTTTGCCCGCGACGGGCTGCAGCACGAGCCCGTCTTCCTGCCGACAGAGCAGAAGATCGCCCTGATCGACGCCTTCACCGCCGTCGGCTTCGAGCGGATCGAGGCGACCTCCTATTCCAACCCCAAGGTGGTGCCAGCCTTCGTCGACGCCAGCGAGGTCCTCGCCGGCATCCGGCGCAAGGACGGGGTTTTCTACAAGGCGACCTGCCCCAATCCGCGCGCCGTCGCCCGTGCTGCCGCCGATTCAGAAGCCGGCTATGGACCCAACGAGATCAGCCTGCTGGTCTCGGCGACGGAGGCGCATAGCGAGCGCAACCTCAAGAGCTCGCGGGCCGAGCAATGGGCCAATGTCGAGGCGATGGTCGCCGCAGCACAGGGCCGTTTCCGCCTGATCGGCACGATCTCGGTCGCCTTCGGCTGCCCGTTCGAGGGGCAGGTCGATGCCGCGACTGTCATCGCCGACGCCGCCAGATTCGCAGCTCTCGGTGTCCGCCATGTCACGCTCGGCGATACCACCGGCCTCGCCACGCCGCGCACCACCAGGGCGCTGTTCCAGGCCGTTGCTGCAGCAGTGCCCGAGCTGACGCTGATCGCGCATTTCCACAACACCCGCGGCACCGGCCTCGCCAACTGCGTCGCCGCCTATGAGGCCGGCGTCCGCAATTTCGACAGCGCCTTCGGCGGCATCGGCGGCCACCCGGCCCAGCTCGTCTATGGCGGCGGCTTCACCGGCAACGTCGCCACAGAAGACCTCGTCAACATGTTCGAAGCGATGGGCGTTTCGACCGGCCTCGACCTCACCGCCCTGATCGAGACCGCGCATCGCTGCGAGGAAGTGCTCGGTCGCCAGCTCCATTCGATGGTCGCCCGCTCCGGGCTCGGCCTCGTCGCCTGATCCGAAAGAGGAACCATGTCCCAACCCCCAGCCCCGCTGCTCGTCGAGACCCGCGGCGCCGTCCGCATCCTGACGATGAACCGGCCCGACAAGCTCAACGCGCTCGACACGGCGCTGACGCAGGCGCTGTTCGACGCGCTGCTCGCCGCTCAAGCAGATGAAGCGATCCGGGCGGTCGTCCTGGCCGGTGCCGGGCGCGGTTTCTGCGCCGGCGCCGACCTCAAGGAATTCGCCGACCTCACCCCGGCGAACCAGAAGGCCGTGGTCGCCCGCGCCGACCTGACGACACGGCTGCACATGCTGCTGCCCAATCTGTCGAAGCCGATCGTCGCGGCGGTACAAGGCGTCGCGGTCGGTGGCGGCGCCGGCACCGCGATCGGCTGCGATATGGTCGTCGCCGGCAGCGACCTCAAATTCGGCTATCCCGAGCTGCGCCACAGCATCGTCCCCGCCATCGTGATGACGAGCCTGCAGCGCGCCGTCGGCCGCAAGCTCGCCTTCGAACTGGTCAGCACCGGGCGGATGGTCGGTGCCGAGGAGGCGCTGCGGCTCGGCTTCGTCAACAAGGTCGTGGCGCCCGAAGACGTGTTGGCCGAGGCGCTCGCCATCGCCGAGGGCTGGGCCAAGGTGAAGCCGGTCGCAATGGAGGCGACCAAGCGATTGTTCTACCGCGTCGCCGACCTGCCTTTCGAGGCGGCGATGGCGGCCGGACGCGACATCAACGCGCTGATGCGCAGCTTCCGCGACGGGGACGGCGCATGAGACCGCTCGACGGCATCACCATCGTCGACTTCTCGCGCGTCCTCGCCGGGCCGATGGCGACGATGATCCTGGCCGAGATGGGCGCGCGGGTCATCAAGGTCGAGCGCCCCGGCACGGGCGACGAATCCCGGCAATGGGAGCCGCGCGTCGGCGAGGAGAGCGCCTATTTCTTCGCCTTCAACCGCGGCAAGGAATCGATCGTCCTCGACCTGAAGGCGCCGGCCGGCCGTGCCGCGGCGAGGACACTCGCGCTCCAGGCCGATGTCGTCCTCGAAAACTTCCTGCCCGGCCAGATGGACAAGATGGGGCTGGGCTATGCGCAGCTCGCCCAGGAGAAGCCGGGACTCGTCTACGTCTCCAACACCGGCTTCGGCCAGAGCGGTCCCTATCGCGACCGTGTCGGCTACGACACCATCTTCCAGGCACTGAGCGGCGTCATGGCGCTGACCGGCCATCCAGATGGCCCGCCTGCCAAGGTCGGCGTGCCGATGGCGGACCTGACCGCCGGCCTCTGGAACGCCGTCGCCATCCTGACCGGGCTGGTCGGCCGCGCCAGCAGCGGCAAGGGTTGCCATGTCGATCTCTCGATGCTGGATACCCAGATCAGCCTGCTGACCATCGCCGCAGCGCGCCTCTTCGCCCTCGGCGAGGACCCCCAGCGCACCGGCACCGAACATCCCGGCCGCGTCCCCTCCGCCGCCTTCGCCTGCGCCGGCGACGAGTGGCTCCATATCAGCGGCAGCGACCAGCATTGGCAGGCGATCTGCTCTGTCCTCGGCCTCGACGAACTCGCCGCCGACGCAGCGCTCACCCGCAATGTCGAACGGGTGAAACAGCGCGAGCGCGTGATGGCAGCGATGCGCGAGGCCCTGGCCGGGCGCAGGCGCGCCGATGTCGCCGAGGCCCTGCGCGCGGCCGGCGTCCCGGCCGGCGAGGTCAACACGGTCGCGCAAGCGCTGGCGGACCCGCATGTGCAGGCGCGCGGCATGGTGGCGGAGTTCCAGCATCCGACGGCCGGCGCCTTCCCGGCGCTGCGCAACCCACTGCGCTTCACCGGCTATGATGCCCCGTCTCTCGGCACGCCACCGCTGCACGGCGCCGACAGCGCCGCCCTCGCCGCCGAGTTCGGCCTGACGGAGATCGGCGCATGAGCCAGAGTCTTCTATCCGGAATGGCGTTCGAGCGCCTGGCGGTCGCCGCCGACGGGCCGATCCTGCGGGTGACGCTGAACCGCCCCGAGGCGCGCAACGCCCTCGACCTGACGATGTGCCGCGAATTGCGGGCCGTGTTCGAGGCGATCGAAGCCGACCCGGGCGTCCGCATCGTCCGGCTCGATGGCGCCGGCCCGGTGTTCTGCGCCGGAGCGGACCTCAAGGAGCGCAAGGGCAAGGACGAGATCTGGGTCCGGCAGCGCCGGCTCGCCTCCTTCGCCGCCTATGACGCGATCGAGCGCTCCAGCAAGGCCGTGGTCTGCGTCGTCGACGGGCCGGTCGTCGGCTCCGGCGGCGAGATCGCCATGGCCTGCGACTTCATCATCGCCTCGGAGCGCACGAGCTTCACCTTCCCCGAGGCGCATTGGGGCACGGTCGGCGCGACGCAGCGCCTGCAGCGTGTCGTCGGCAAGCGGCTGGCGAAGGAGCTGCTGTTCACGGCGCGGCGCTGGCCAGTCGAGGAGGCGCTGGCCGCCGGCCTCGTCAACCGCATCGTCGCACCGGACGAACTGGAAGCGACCGTCGCGGAGCTGCTCGCTGAGATCGCCAAGGCACCGGCGCTGGCGCTGGCGCTCGCCAAGCAATCGATCGAGCTCGGCGAAAAGACCGATCTCGCCACGGGCATCCGCATCGAGCTCGCCGCGATCGAGCGCGCGCTCGCCGACACCGAATGGCGCAAGGGCCTGGAGGCCTTCGCCGAACGCGACGCACAGGAAAAGAGCTCATGAGCGCCAGCGAGCTGCCGTCCGATTTCTTCGGTTGCGCCGACACCTTGCCGGAGGCTCTCGCGCGCGCCGTGCGCCTCGCCGGCCATGACGAGGCCGTCGTCTGCAATGGCGAGCGCATCAGCTACGCCGCCCTCGCCGCCCGTGTGGACGCGGTTGCGACCGCACTCGCTGCGCATGGCGTTGGCAAAGGCGACCATGTCGGCATCTGCCTCGGCAACAGCATTCCCTGGATCGTGCTGTTCCACGCCATCGCCCGGCTCGGCGCCGTCACCGTGCCGGTCAATACCAGGCTTAAGGCGGAAGAGATCGCCTACACGCTGCGCCAGTCGGACGTCTCGCTGCTGTTCATGACCGACCGGCTGCTCAAGATCGATTTCGTCGAGATTCTCAGGCAGATCTGTCCGGCGATCGACAAGGCGCTGCCTGATGCGGCCCTGCCCAAGCTGACTAGCGTCGTCGTGCTCGGCGACAACGTCCCGGCGGGTGCGACAAGCTTCGCCGATTTCCTCAAGGCGGGCGCCGGCCAGCCGGTACCGGAGCCAGTCCCGGCGGCCGATGACCCGCTGCTGATCCAGTACACCTCCGGCACCACCTCCTTTCCGAAAGGGGCAGTGCTGACCCATCGCAACATGACCTGGGACGCCTATTCCGCCGGCCGCTTCTTCGGCCTGCGCTCCGGCGAGCGCTATTTCAGCCCGCGCCCCTTCTTTCATGTTGCCGGCAGCACGCTCGCCGTGATCGCTTCGCTGCAGCATCTCGCCTGCCTCGTCAGCTGCGAGCGCTACGAGCCGGGCGATGCCCTGCGCCTGATGGAGGACGAGCGCTGCACGCTGATGTCGGGCAACGACACCATCTTCCTGATGCTGCTCGACCATCCCGACCTGCCCGAGCGCAAGCTTTCCTTGCGCGGCGGCTGGGCGGCGGCGACACCCTCGGTGATGGAGCGTATCGCGCGCCAGCTCGGCGCGACCGAGATGGCGGTCTGCTACGGCCAGTCGGAAGCCTCGCCGAACATCTGCACCGCCGCCTGGTGGGACCCGCTCGCCGACCGGATCGCCGGCTGGATGCGCATCCATCCCGGCGTCGAGGTCGAGATCCGGGCGACCGAGGATGGCCCCGAGCCCGGCCCCGGCGAGGTCGGCGAGATCTATGCACGCGGCTGGAACGTGATGCAGGGCTATTACGCCAAGCCCGAGGAAACCCGCGCGGTTCTCAGCGAAGACGGCTGGCTCCGCACCGGCGATCTCGGCCGCCTCGCGCCCGATGGCCGGCTCGCCTTCGTCGGGCGGGCCAAGGACATCATCCGCGTCGGCGGCGAGAATGTCGCCTCAGCCGATATCGAGAACGTGCTGCACCGCCATCCCGGCATCCAGCAGGCGCAGGTCGTCGGCGTGCCCGACAAGCGCTTGATCGAGGTGCCCGCCGCCTTCGTGATCCTCGCCAGCGGCACCTCGCTCGCGCCGGACGAGATCATCGCCTGGAGCAAGGAGCACCTCGCCGGCTTCAAGGTGCCGCGCTATGTCGAGATCGTCGAGAGCTTCGACCAGATCGGCATGACCGCGAGCTCCAAGGTCCAGAAGAACAAGCTCGCCGCCCATGCGCGCCAGCTCTTCGGCCTCGAGGCGGTGGCATGAACACGCGTATCGAGAGCCTGCGCATCGAGACGCGCTTCACCCGGATGGTCGGCATCGACTTGCCGATCGTGCAGGCCGGCATGAGCTGGGCCTCCTCCTGCGCGGCGCTGCCGGCGGCGGTCTCGGGCGCGGGCGGGCTCGGCGTCATCGCCGCCGGGCCGATGCGCCGCGACGACCTCAAGGCCGCGATCGCCGGCGTGCGCGCCGAGACGGATCGCCCTTTCGCCGTCAACGTCCCGCTCTACCGCAAGGAGGTCGACGACATCCTCACCTTGCTGGTGGACGAGCGCGTCCCGGTCATCATCGCCTCGCAGGGCGGACCGGACCGCTATCTCGATCGTTTCAAGGCGATCGGCACGCGCTGCCTGCATGTCGTCGCCTCCGAGCTCCATGCCGCCAAGGCGGCGGCCAAGGGCGTCGACGGCCTCGTCGTGGTCGGCGGCGAGGCCGGCGGCCACCCGCCGCCCGAACTGGTCTCGACCTTGGTGATCGGCCGCGCGGTGGCGAAAGCCGTTCCCGAGCTGCCGATCGTGCTGGGCGGCGGCATCGCCGACGGCCAGGGCCTTGCGGCCGCGCTCGCGCTGGGCGCCGATGCCGTGCAGCTCGGCACCCGCTTCATGGCGACGCCCGAAGCGCACCTGCATGACGATTATCGCCGCCGCGTCGTCACGGCCTCCGTTTCCGACACCATGGTGGTCGGGCGCGGCTTCGGCATGATCCGCGTGCTGCGCAACCGCTTCGCCGAGGCGATGGCGGCGGCCGAGCGTGCCGGACGCCCGGACGAGGAACGGCGCGAACTCTTCCAGCGCTCGTCGCTGAAGCTCGCCGCCTTCGACGGCGATATCGAGGACGGCAAGGTCGAGGCCGGGCAGAGCGCCGGGCTAATCGACGACATCGTCCCGGCCGGCGAGCTCGTGGCGCGGATCGCCGGGGAATACCGGGCGACGCTGGCGCGGCTTCCTGCAGCTCAACCCGCCCGCAAGCCCGCCTTGCAGCCTTCGTGAACAGCCCCCCGCAACGGGGCCGAAAAACCAACAAACGGGAGGAGGATGGACATGGACAGGCGCACATTCATGGCGACGGCCGGGGCAGCCATGCTGGCGCCGCGCAGCGCTGGCGCGCAGGGCTATCCGGTCAGGCCGATCCGCCTGATCGTCACCTTTGCGGCCGGCGGCCCGGCCGACCTGTTCGCCCGGGCGCTCGCCAGCGGGATGAGCGCCCGGCTCGGCCAGCAGGTGGTCATCGACAACCGTCCCGGCGGCGCGGCGGGATTGCCCGCCATCGACGCGATCGCCAAGGCCGGGCCGGACGGCTACCAGCTCGCTCTGGCCGGCGCGGCGGCGCTCTCGACCGTGCCGTTCATGGTCCCGAAGATGCCGTTCGACTGGGAGACGAGCCTGACGCCGCTCACTCTGGTGTCGCGCGTTCCGGAGGTGATCACCACCAACGCCAAGCTTGGCCTCAAGAGCCTCGCCGACCTCGTCGCCTACGCGAAGAAGAACCCCGGAAAGGTCAATTTCGGCTCGGCCGGGCTCGGCAGCATCACCCATCTCGCCAGCGAGCTGTTCAAGGCGGAAGCCGCCATCGACATCACCCATGTGCCCTATCGCGGCGCCGCCCCGGCCGTGAACGACCTGATCGCTGGCCATATCGACATGGTCACGGCCGATATCCCGGTGCTGCTGCCGCAGATCCAGGCCGGCAGCGTCAATGCGCTCGCGGTCACCACCGAGAAGCGCATCAAGGCCCTGCCGGATGTCCCGACCACGGCCGAAGCCGGCTTTCCCAAGGTCATCTCCGACAACTGGTACGGGCTGATCGGCCCGGCCGGAATGCCGGCCGAAGTCTCCGGCAGGATCCACGCCGCCGCCCTGGCGACGCTGCGCTCGGACGAGCTGGTGAAGCAGTTCGAGAGCCAGGAAGCGATCTCCTCGCCGACCTCTCCGGACGAATTCGTCGCCTTCATCAAGGCCGAGCGGGCGAAATGGGGCCCGCTGATCGCGTCGATCGGGGTCAAGCTCGAATAGGGCCCGCACGCCTCTTTCGACCAATCGCAGGTCGCGCAGCAGCGGCCCAGCACTTTCAATGCAGGACATCAGATCATGCTCGACAAGCCCCTTCTCATCGCCGGCTCCTGGCGCGCGCCTTCCGGATCACGCAGCGGCGATGTCATCGACCCCGCCACAGGCGCGGTCATCGGCAAGCTCGGTTTCGCTGAGGCCGCCGATGTCGACGCCGCCCTCGCGGCCGCGCGGAAGGGCTTCGCCACCTGGCGTGCCCTGACCGCGCTCGAACGCGCGCGCATCCTGCACCGCGCCGCCGCACTGGTGCGCGAGCGCGCCGAGGTGATGGCTGAGCATATGACCCGCGAACAGGGCAAGCCGCTCGCCGAGGCGCGCGGCGAAGCCGCCACGGCACCGGAGCATATCGAATGGTATGCCGAGGAAGGCCGGCGCGCCTATGGCCGGGTGATCCCCTCGCGCATCCCCGGCGCGCGCCAGCTCGTGATCAAGGAGCCAGTCGGCCCCGTCGCGGCCTTCAGCCCCTGGAACTTCCCGCTCGCCCAGCTCGTCCGCAAGATCGCCGGGGCGCTGGCCGCCGGCTGCTCGATCATCGCCAAGCCGCCGGAAGAGGCGCCCTCCGCCTGCATCGAACTCGCCAGATGCTTCCAGGAGGCTGGGCTGCCCGAGGGCGTTCTCAACATCCTGTTCGGCGTACCCGCCGAGATCTCCGAGCGCCTGATCGCCTCGCCGATCATCCGCAAGGTCTCGTTCACCGGCTCGGTGCTGGTCGGCAAGCATCTCGGCGCGCTGGCAGGCGCGCAGGCGAAGCGCGCCACCATGGAGCTCGGCGGCCATGCCCCCTTCATCGTCTGCGACGATGTCGATCTCGACGCGGTGGTGAAGCTCGGCGTCGGCCTGAAATTCCGCAATGCCGGCCAGGTCTGCGCCTCGCCGACGCGCTTCTATGTACAGGACGCCGTCTATGACGGCTTCCGCGCCGCGTTCACGGAAGCCGCCAAGGCGGTCAAGGTCGGCGCGGGCGCGGCCGAGGGCACGCAGATGGGCCCGCTCGCCAATGCCCGTAGGCTCGATGCGCTGCAGGACTTCGTCGCCGATGCCGTCCAGCATGGTGCCAGGCTCGAAACCGGTGGGCGCCGGATCGGCAATGAAGGCTTCTTCTTCGAGCCGACCGTTCTCTCCGACGTGCCAGACAGCGCCAGGATCATGTGCGACGAACCGTTCGGGCCGGTCGCGGCGCTGGTGCGGGTCGGCTCGGTCGACGAGGCGATCGAGCGCTCGAACGCGCTGCCCTTCGGCCTCGCCGCCTTCGCCTTCACCCGCTCGACCCGGCGGGCCGCGCAATTCGCTGATGGGCTTGAGAGCGGCATGGTCTCGATCAACCATTTCGGCCTCGCCGCGGCCGAGACGCCCTTCGGCGGCATCAAGGATTCCGGCTACGGCAGCGAAGGCGGCACGGAGGGGCTCGAAGCCTATCTCTCGACTAAATTCGTCAGCCAGGTCGGCGCCTGACCCCACCCTTTTCCACCTGCAAGAGACGACCATGACCATCATCCAGCACAACCCGACCTCGATCGCGCCGCCCGCCCGCAATCTCTATTCGCACGGGGTCGAGACGCGCGGCCCTGGCCGCCAGCTCTTCGTCGCCGGACAGGTCGGCGTCCGGCCCGACGGCTCCATTCCCGAAGCCTTCGACGACCAGGTCCGCCAGATGATGGAGAACATCGGCGCCGTCCTCGCCTCGGCCGGGATGGGCTTCGACGACATCGTCAAGATCACCGCCTATTGCCGCAGCGCCGAGGAGATCATCGGCTATGCCGGCATCCGCAACGGCTACTTCTCGGCAAAGCCGCCGGCGACGACGGCCTTCGTGGTCGGTGGCCTCGCCAATCCCGCCTGGCTGATCGAGGCCGACGCCATCGCGTTCAAGGCGGACTGAGCCGGTGAACGCTGCCCTCCCCCAAGGCCGCTCGCGGCACGAAACCCAGGTCGATGTCGGCGACGGCGTGCGGCTATGGGTCTGGGATACCGGCGGCATTGGGCCCGCCATCGTCCTGCTGCACGCCTCGGCCGGCAGCGGCGAGTGCTGGGACCAGCAATGGCCGGTCTTCGCGAAAGCCGGCTATCGCGTCATCGGCTATTCCCGGCGCGGGCATTTCGGCTCCGACGACGGCGACGTGGCTGCAACGACGCCCGCGTCGACCGACCTGCTCCGGCTGATCGATGCGCTCGCGATCGACCGCTTCCATCTGATCGGCACCGCTGCCGGCGGCATGGTCGCGACCGACTTCGCCGTCTCGCATCCCCGGCGGCTGCTCAGCTTCGTCATCTCCAGCAGCGTCGTCGGCCTGGTCGATGACGACTACCAGGCAATCCTGCAGCGGCTGCTGCCGCCAGAGTTCGAGCAGCTTCCCCATGATTTCCGCGAGCTCGGCCCGTCCTATCGCGCGCAATGCCCCGACAGCGTCGCGCGCTGGAACGAGATGCTCGCACGCTCCGGCGTCGAGCGGGTTCCCTTGCGCTTCGCCAACCGCATCCGCTGGGTCGATCTGCAGCGCTTCGACTTTCCGGCCCTGGTGCTGACCGGCGATGCCGATCTCTACGCCCCGCCGGCCAATGCGCGCCTGATCGCCAGCAAGATCCCGGGCGCGCGCCTGACCGTCCTGCCCGATTCCGGTCATTCGCCCTGGTGGGAGGTGCCGGACCTCTACAACCGCGAAATCCTGAACTTTCTCGGCTCGGTGAGCCGCTAGGAGCACCTTGATCATGGCTACCCCTTCCGTTGAGGCCGACCGGATCGTCGCCGTCGAGGTCAGGCGCTGCGTCCAGCCGCAGCAGGATCCGGCCTGGCGCTTCGCCTTGGGCGGCATCCCGCGCCTCGACGGGCTGATCGTGACGCTGCGCGCCGCCTCTGGCGCCGTCGGCGAGGGGCATGTCGAGGCGATGGCGTTCTATGCCGACGATCTCGCCGGCTCGGAGGCCGCGATCGAGGTGCTGCGCCCCGTCCTGCTCGGCGCCGACCCACTGCGTTACGCCCAAACGCGGGACCGCCTCGACAAGGCCCTCTCCGAGCACGAGGCGGTCAAGGCCGGCATCGACAGCGCTCTGCATGAACTGGCGGCCAGGATCCTGTGCGTACCGCTGCATGTGCTCTTCGGCGGCGCACGGCGGCAAAGCGTCGAAGTCCAGCGCATCCTGCCGCTCAAGGACCCGCAGGGCATGGCCGCGGACGCCGCGCGTTTGGCCGGGCTGGGCTATCGCTGCCTGAAAGTGAAGATCGACGGCGACGCCGATCTCGCCGAGGCGCGCGTCCAGGCCGTGCGTCAGAGCGTTGGCCCCGATCTCAGGCTCTCCGCCGACGCCAACCAGAGCTACACGCCGAAAGCAGCGCTTCGCATGATCGAGCGCATCGCGCGCCACGATGTCGACCTCGTCGAGCAGCCGGTCCCCGCGGCGGACATTGCCGGGCTGGCCTTCGTCTCGCAGCGCAGCCCGATCGCGGTCGAGGCCGATGAGGCGATCCGCTCGCTGCGCGACATCGTCACGCTGATCTCGGAAGGCGCCTGCGACAGCTTCAACCTGAAGAGCTCGGTGCTCGGGGGGATCGGTAAGGTCTTTATCGCCGCGCAAATCTGCGAGGCAGCGGGGCGCGCCTACCGGGTCGGGACCGCCTATGGCCCCCGCCTGATCGCGGCGCAATGCCTGCATCTGGCGGCGGCATTGCCGTCCTTCCACTACCCCGTCGAGTTCGCCGAGTTCGATCATCTGCTCGATGATCCCTTCACCGGACTGGAGGCTGTCGAGGGCCGGCTCACTCTACCACAAGGTGTCGGCTCCGGATTGTCGCAACTATCGGAGAATGCTTGACATTCCCGAGGCATGGCCTCAGGCTTCAAAGATCAGGCGGTTGGCGATAGCGAGGGTCTCAATCCTCGTTATATCGAGCCTTCCTCACCGACACCGGTCGATCAAACGCCGTAGAGCGCGCGACCCGTGATCTCGTTCAGGTGAGGAGCTCAGACAATGAACATCCGGACAAGTTTTGCGCGTGCTGCGCGCGCCGCTGGCGTCGTGATCGCGGCCAGCGTGGCGACGACAGCGCTAGCGCAGGACAAGGATACATTCCGCTTCGCCGCGGCGACTGATATCCGTGTCATCGATCCGATCTGGTCGCTGGAGTACAACAGCCGCAACCACGGCTATCTCGTCTACGACACGCTGTTCGCCTTCGACTCGAAGTTTCAGGTCAAGCCACAGATGGTGGATACCTGGACGATCTCCGACGACAAGCTGCAATACAAGTTCAAGCTGCGGCCGGGCCTGACCTGGCATGACGGCGCGCCGGTCACCGCCGCCGACTGTGTCGCCTCGATCAAGCGTTGGGGCCAGCGCGACTCCGTCGGCCAGGCGCTGATCGCAGCCGCCGGCGAGATCAAGGCGACCGGTACCGACAGCTTCGAGATCGTGCTGAAGGAACCGTTCGGCCACGTCCTCTCGGCGCTGGCCAAGACCGGCTCGCCGGTGCCGTTCATGATGCCCGAGCGCATCGCCAAGACCAGCGGCTTCGAGCAGATCAAGGAGGTGATCGGCTCCGGTCCGTTCATGTTCGCGCGTGACGAATGGATGCCGGGCGACAAGGCGGTCTACAAGAAATTCAAGGGCTACAAGCCCCGCTCCGAGCCGTCGGACTTCATGGCCGGCGGTAAGGTCGCCAATATCGAGCGCATGGAATGGGTGTTCATTCCCAGCGGCGCTACCGCCGCGGCTGCTCTGATGGCCGGCGAGGTCGACTGGCTCGAGCATCCGCCGTCCGATCTTCTACCCACGCTGCAAAAGGAGAAGGACATCACCGTCCGCGCCGTCGATCCCTTCGGCATGCAGACGATGATCCGCTTCAACCACATCCACCCGCCGTTCGACAACGAGAAGGTCCGGCGCGCCGTCCTGCAGACGATCGAGCAGGGCGAATACCTGCGCGTGCTCAGCGACGACAAGCGCAGCTGGGAGCCCTGCCGCAGCTTCTATTTCTGCGGCACCCGCTTCGGCCGGGATCTCGCCTCCAACCAGCTGCTGTTCAAGAAGAACCTCGACGAGGCGAAGAAGACCCTTACCGAGGCCGGCTACAAGGGCGACAAGGTCGTGCTGCTCGATGCCGTCGACGACGCGATCCTGCATCCGATCACCGTCGTGCTCTTCGACAACCTCAAGGCGATCGGCATGAATGTCGAGCTCCGGGCGACGGACGGCGCCACCATCTTCGCGCTGATGCTGAAGCAGGAGCCGATCGCTCAGGGCGGTTGGAATATCGGCCCGCAATATGCCGACAGTACGAACTACTCCGTGCCGTTCCTCAACAATGCCCTGCGCGCCGGCGGCGTCGGCAAGGCCTCGATCGGCTGGCCGAAGAACGAGGCGATCGAGACGCTGAGAACCGCCTTCCTCAAGGCGCCCGAGGCCGAACAGGGTGCAATCGCCGACAAGATCCAGCAGGAGGCCTATGCCGCCTCGATCTATGGGCTGACCGGTCAGTACAAGCAGCTCACCGCCTATCGAGGAAACGTCGAAGGCCTGATCGATTCACCGATCCCCTTGTTCTGGAACATCCGCAAGAAGTGAGCGGCCGGCGGCGCGTGCCCCCGGCATGCGCCGCCTCCCATCTCCAGCCGCCATACGCCGCGCCAGCGATCCAGCGAGGTCGGCGGCGATGCCTGTGGCCTGTCCCGAGAAACGGAAACACCGATGCTGGGCTACATTCTCAAGCGCCTGCTCGCGACCATCCCGGTGATGGCGACCGTCGCAGTCATCGTCTTCATGCTGCTGCACCTGACGCCCGGCGACCCGGCCGCGCTGATCGGCGGCGACCTCGCGACACCCGAGGACCTGCGCCGCATTCGCGAGCAGCTCGGCCTGGAACGGCCGATCGCCGAGCAGTTCCTCGGCTGGCTCTGGCAGGTCCTGCAAGGCGACCTCGGAACCTCGCTGTTCAACCAGATGCCGGTGTCGCAGCTGATCGCGCAGCGAATCGAGCCGACCCTGATCATAGGCCTGACGATCATGACCTTCGCCGTGATCGTCGCGATCCCGCTCGGAGTGATCGCGGCCTGGAAGGCCGGCAGCTGGATCGACCAGCTGATCATGACGCTCGCGGTCATCGCCTTCTCGATGCCGATCTTCCTGATCGGCTATCTCCTGATCTTCAAGTTCTCGGTCGAGCTGAAATGGTTCCCGGTCCGCGGCTACCAGCCGATGTCGGCGGGGCCGGCAAAATTCTTCCCGCATATCGTGCTGCCGAGCCTGACCGTCAGCTTCATCTATATCGCCCTGCTGACGCGGATGACCCGCGCCACCATGCTCGACGTGCTGAACCAGGACTATATCCGCACGGCGCGTGCCAAGGGCATGGCGACGACGCGTGTCATGGCCGTGCACGCGCTGAAGAACGCCGCCGTGCCGATCGTCACCATGGTCGGCATCGGGCTGAGCTCGCTGCTCGGCGGCATTGTCGTCACCGAGACCGTCTTCGCCATTCCCGGCATGGGCCGCCTGATGATCGACGCGATCGTCAGGCGCGACTTCCCGATCCTGCAGGGCGTCATTCTCGTCCTGTCGGCGCTCTACGTGCTGATCAACCTCCTGATCGACCTGTCCTATTCGCTGTTCGATCCGCGCATCCGGTATTGAGAACGAGCCCATGAGCATCGCCATCGAGGCCCCCCGCAAAAGCGCCCGCACCCGGACATTGACCTATTGGCTTCGGCGCTATCCGCTGTTCATCCTCGGCTGCGCCGGACTCGCGGCCATCATCCTGCTCGCTTTGTTCGCGCCGCTGATCGCCACGCACGACCCAGTCGCGATCAACCCGGCCGCCCGACTGCGGCCGCCGAGCGACGCCTGGCTGTTCGGCTCCGACCCCTTCGGCCGCGATGTCTTCAGCCGTGTCGTCTGGGGCGGACGGATCTCGCTCACGGTCGGGATCGGCGTCGCCACCCTGGCGGTTTGCCTCGGC
The DNA here is from genome assembly GCA_025846845.1 of Alloboseaceae bacterium BT-24-1. Lineage (GTDB taxonomy): Bacteria > Pseudomonadota > Alphaproteobacteria > Rhizobiales > Beijerinckiaceae > Allobosea. The sequence goes on along the minus strand of JAOYTL010000011.1, from coordinate 68,764 downwards.
CTCGCAATCGGCATGGTCGCCGGCTTCAACCGTGTCGCCGATGCGATCCTGATGCGCATCATGGATGGCGTGATGGCGATCCCCGGCATCCTGCTCGCCATCGCGCTCGTCGCCATCGTCAGGCCCAGCGTCACGACGGTCGTCATCGCGATCGCGATCCCGGAGGTTCCGCGTGTCGTGCGTCTCGTCCGCTCGGTCGTGCTGAGCATACGCGAGCAGCCCTATATCGAGGCGGCCCGCCTGAGTGGCGTGCGTTTTCCGGGCTTGCTGATCAAGCACGTCCTGCCGAACACGATCGCCCCGCTGATCGTGCAGGCGAGCTTCGTCTGCGCTTCCGCGATCCTGTCCGAGGCCTATCTCAGCTTCCTCGGCCTCGGCATTCCGCCGACCACGCCGACCTGGGGCAGCGTGATCTCGGAAGGGCGCAACGTCGTCCAGCTCGCCTTCTGGGTCGTGCTCTATCCGAGCCTGTTCCTCGGGGCGACCGTGCTGTTCATCAACCTCATCGGCGACGGCCTGCGCGACATGCTCGACCCTCGCCTCGCGCGGACATTGTGAGGAACCCCCGCCCCCGCCTCTCGTCAAAACGAAACGGGCTTCGGGGACCGATACCGGCCCCCGAAGCCGCGCATACGCTCAGGAATTGTGCTTCTTGATGAAGCCCAGCACCAGCTCGTTCCAGATGTCCGGGCGCTCCCAATAGGCGGAGTGGCCGCAATCGGGGATGAGGCTGAACTCGGCGCCCTGGATGCGGGAATGGACCAGGCGCGCCATCGACGGCGGCGTATAGAGATCGCCGTCGCCGGTCGTCACCAGCACCGGCATGCGCCAAGCGGCGATCGACTTCCAGGTCACGTTGTTCTCGTAGGCCTGGCTCTCCATCTTCCCCGTCTTGGACTTGTGCTCCAGCTCGTTCCAGAGGCGGCGGCCCTCCTGATCGAGATGGCGATAGGACGGACCGAGTTCCTTGAAGTCGTGCGGCAGGGCGTCGAACTCCTTCGGCCAGATCAGCTTGTAGATCGCCCGATAGTCCTCGTCGCGGATGCCGACGATCGTATTGGAGAGCACGAGGCTGCGCAGCCGCTGCGGGTGCGACACGGCGAAATCGGTCGCGACCATGCCGCCGGCGGCCGTGCCGACGAGGTGGAACTTCGCCAGCTTGAGATGATCGACCAGCTTGAGCAGGTCGCCGGCTCCAGTGCCGGGCTTGGTCGTGTCTCCGACGACCGAGCCGTGATAGCCGCGCCTGGAATAGCCGATGACACGATATCCCGCCTTGGCGAAGACCGGCGTCTGATAGAGCCAGACCAGCCCGCTGCCGGTCCCGGCATGCAGGAAGATCACCGGGACGCCGTCGCCGCCCGTGTCGAAATACCAGAGGCTGTGCCCGTCCCCGACCTCGACCAGGCCTTCTGTCGCCTTGATGGGAGCCGGCAGCGGCGTCGGCTTGACGCCCTGGTCCGCATTCACAGGCGCAGCGCCAGCGCTGCTCGTCTTAGACAGAGCGAACGCGGCCAAGCCCAGGGCCGCACCGGCCCGCAAAAGGCTCCGTCGCCCTGGCTCATGTGCCTGCGAGCCATCGCCGGAGGCACTATCGTTAGCAATCATGACCACCCTCTTCTTGTTATGACAATCACGAAGGTAATCAATGCAAATTATCTACTCTCCATCCATGTCAATTTTCTCATCAAGAGGCGACCAAAACTCAAATCTGAAAACCTCTTCACAATATTGATGCTATCAGCGCAGCTCGCTGGCATTTCTCGACTCAGGCGGCCTCGGCCCGCGCCTCCGACGCGAGGCCCAGCACCGCCTCGTCGCGCACGTCGAGACAGACCGCAGTGCCATTGCCGAACACCGTCTCGGCGCCGGCGCTGACCTGGAGCACGCCGTCTGCCACGCGCACGCGATAGCGCATCATGTTGCCGAGGAAGCCGGAGAGCTCGACGGTGCCGTTGAGGCGACTCGCGCCATCGGCCACCGGCTCCTGCGGCGTCTTGAGCGCGAAGGCCTCAGGCCTGATCGAAACGGCGACAGGCTGGCCGACAGTGACGCCGCCTTGCAGCAGGCAGCCGACCTCGCCGGCCGCGCCGAGGCTGACCCTGGCGATGCCGCGGCTGTCGGGCTCCGCGGCAAGCGTGCCGTCGAGCAGGTTGGTCGCGCCGACGAAGCCGGCGACGAAGCGATTGGCCGGGCGGAAATAGATCTCGCGCGGATGATCGAGCTGGACGATCCGGCCGCGATCCATGACCGCGACGAGATCCGACATTTCCAACGCCTCAGCCTGGTCGTGCGTCACGTAGATCGTGGTGACGCCGACCTCCTGCTGCAGCCGCTTCAGTTCGGTGCGCATCTCCTCGCGCAAGGTCGCGTCGAGATTGGAGAGCGGTTCGTCGAGCAGCAGCAGCTTCGGCTGGCGCACGATGGCGCGGGCGAGCGCGACGCGCTGCTGCTGGCCGCCGGAGAGACGCGTCGCCGAGCGGCTGCCATAGCCGTCGAGACCGACCCGCTTCAGCGCGTCGTTGGTCATCCGCTCGATCTGCGAGCGGTCGAAGCCATGGTCCTTCGAGACGCGCAAGGGAAAGGCGACGTTCTCGAACACGCTCATATGCGGCCAGATCGCATAGGACTGGAAGACCATGCCGATATTGCGCCGGTTGAGCGGAACGTTGACGCCGGTGGCATCGTCGAAGAGCGGCTGCGTGCCGACCCGGATCAAGCCGCGATCCGGTTGCTCGAGCCCAGCGATGCAGCGCAGGGTCGTGGTCTTGCCGCAGCCGCTCGGCCCGAGCAAGGTGAAGAAGGTGCCGGGCTTCAGTGTGAACGCGACATCGCGGACGCCACCGGCCGGTCCGTCCTGCGTGTTGAAGAAGATCTTCTCAAGGCCCCTAACCTCGATCGCTGCGGTCGTTTCCACCGTCATTGTTCCATCCTCCCGCGACACGCGCTCACCTCAGCGAAAATGCGAGAGGCGCGTCGGTCAGTTCCTGCAGCCTGCCTTGTGTCATCCCCGGTGCCATGGCGCGCACGACGAAGCCGCCCTCAGTCACGTCGATGACCGCAAGATCGGAATAGACGCGGTTCACCGCACGCGCCGCGGTCAAGGGGTAGCGGCATTGCCGCACCAGCTTCGGCTCGCCCGACTTCGTGACATGGGTGGTCATCACCCAGACATTGCGGGCGCCGGCCGCCAGGTCCATGGCGCCGCCGACCGCAGGCGTGCGATCGCTGCCAGAGGTCGACCAATTGGCAAGGTCGCCGGTCTCGGCGATCTCGAAGGCGCCGAGCACGCAAAGATCGATATGGCCGCCGCGGATCATCGCGAAGCTGTCGGCATGGTGGAAGAGCGAAGCGCCCGCCACCAAGGTGACGTTCTCCTTGCCGGCATTCACCAGCCAGGGATCGGCCTCGTTCGGCCCGGGCACCGGGCCCATGCCGAGAATGCCGTTCTCGGAATGCAGCACGACCTCGCGCCCCACGGGAATGTGGTCGGCGACCACGGTCGGCAGGCCGATGCCGAGATTGACGTACCAGCCCTCGGCGATGTCGTTCGCGACGAGACCAGCCATCTCCTTGCGGCTGAACGGGGTGTGATCCAGCGCGGCAGTCATCGGGCGCCCTCCTTGCTGGCTGACGTCGTTGCCAAAGGCGGATCGCCGCCCGCGACCGTCAGCACGCGGTTCACGAAGATGCCGGGGGTGACGATGATGTTGGGATCGAGCTCGCCGAGCGGCACGACGCTGGCGACCTGGGCGATGGTGAGCTTGCCCGCCATCGCCATGATCGGATTGAAGTTCCGGCCGCTGCCCTTGTAGGTCAGGTTGCCCCAGCGATCGGCGATGTAGGCCTGGATCAGGGCGACGTCGGCGCCAAGAGCGTATTCGAGAACATGGTCGCGCCCGCCGATGTTGCGAGTCTCCTTGCCCTCGGCGAGACGCGTGCCGGCGCCGGTCGGGGTGTAGAAGGCGCCGATCCCCGCGCCGGCCGCCCTGATGCGCTCAGCGAGCGTGCCCTGCGGCACGACCTCGAGCTCGATCTCGCCCTTCTCATAGCGCGCATCGAAGGCAGTGGAGCCGCGCGGGAAGCTGCAGATCAGCTTCGACACCGCGCCGCTGCCGATCAGCTTGCCGAGCCCGGTCTGCGGCTCGAAGCCGGCATTGTTGGCGATCACCGTCAGGCCACGCACGCCGCTCAGCGCCAGCGCGTCGATCAGCGCGTTGGGCTGGCCGACCGCGCCAAAGCCGCCGACGAGGACGGAGGCGCCGTCGCCTATATCCGCCAGCGCCGCGGCCATGTCGGGAACCTGCTTGTCGATCATAGGCCTCTCGCTTCCAGTCTCAGCGCCCGGTGAAGACGGGCGGGCGTTTCTCGGCGAAGGCGCGCCGGCCCTCCGCCCTGTCTTCAGTGTCGCGCAGCATGCCCCAGACCAGCCGCTCCAGCCGCAGCGCCTCGGGCAATGGCAGTTCGCCGCCGCTGCGGACGAGGCGCTTGACCGCCCGGACCGAGAGCGGCGCATTCGCCGCGATCCTGGCGGCGAGCGCCTGCGCTTCCGCCAGCAGATCCGGCGCAGGAACGATCCGGCTTATCAGCCCGAGGCGCAAAGCCTCCGGCGCATCAATCATGTCGCCCGTAAGCAGCATCAGCATCGCATCGCTCCGGCCGATGCTGCGCGGCAGCCGCTGCGTGCCGCCGGCTCCGGGGATCGTGCCGACCTTGACCTCGGGCAGGCCGAAGCGCGCCTGCGGCGCCGCGAGGCGGATGTCGCAGGCCAAGGCAAGTTCCAGCCCGCCGCCGAGCGCAAGGCCGTTGATCGCGGCGATCAACGGCTTCTCGCAATCGAGCGCCGATGCGAAGCTGGTGTCGCCGCCACCGGCGAAGGCTTGCGCCGCATAGGGCCCGGAGACTTCGGCGGTCTTCTTGAGGTCGGCGCCGGCGCTGAAGGCTCGTTCGCCCGCCCCGGTCAGGACCACGGCCCGGATGCCGTCATCTCTCGCGATCCGCTCGAAGCAGGCCGCAAGCGCCGCTCCGGTCTCCGGGTCTATCGCGTTCAGCGCCTGCGGCCGGTCGAGCACGATGGTGGCGACATGCCCGGCCTGGCTGAACTGTAGCGATGGGGTGTCGGGGACCATGCAGTCTCTCCGCCGGATCAAACCTGATTGCAGTCGAGGTAGGACCAGCGCCATGGCCGGTCAAACGAGTTAACCGCGGAGGCCGATGAGCTTTCCTCAACCGAAGAGCAGGCCCAGCTGACCTTCACGGCCACTCACCATCGCGATCACTCAACGGTTGAGTGTTCCGACATTCGCGACATCATCGAGCTTGATCAGGCTGGCGAAGAGCTTTTCCGCCTTAGGCTGGGCGAGCTGCTTTTGGCTGCAGGACCAGAATTTCTGCCAGAGCTCGGCCTCGCTCATCGGCCGCGTCCAGTGGCCGCGGGCATGGTCGACGCTGGGGCTTTCGAGCACGCGACCGCCCTTGAGATGCAGCCGGACGCCACCGCTGAAGCCGAGATTGGGCTGGGTGTCTGCCGGGATACGGCCGTCGGCCACGGTCTCGACCTGCTTCAGCAGCGCCTGGACCTCGGGGCGGCCGTAGAAGCCCTCCTCAAGCGCGCCGAACGTCACGCGCCGTTCGAACAATGCCGCGACGATCGCCAGCGGCACGCTGTGCGACGGCACGAAATGCAGCACCGAGGGCGATTTCGAGATCACCGCATATTGTGCGTCGCTGATCAGCAATTCAACCCGCGTGACCTCCTGCGGCTTGACGTCATGCGCGTTCGCAAGATCGAGCGCGCCGTCCACGGCCCGCTGCGCGATATTGCCGAACGGATACTGCTTGACGTTGATGCCGATGCTTTCGAGGCGCCAGGCGCGGCCGAGATCGTCGAGCGGACTGTCGAGATCGACGGCGCCCTTGGGCGAGAGCGCGACCAGCATGCCGCGCCCAGAGCGCTCCAGCGCATCGGCCGGTGCCGACATGCCTGCTTCCGCGAGTTGCGCCGCGAGGACGCCGCCGGCGGCACCGCGCCCGATCTGGAACGGGCCGACATCGGTGTCGAAGCTCGCGGTGATCCCGCCCGACATCGAGGCGGCGATGCCGAGCGCGCGCAGCGTCGTCGCCTCGTCGAAGCCGCGCAGATTGGCGAGCGCCAGCGCGACGGCGGATGGCCCGAAACAGGCGGTGGCATGCCAGCCCTTGCTCGAATAGCTGTCGGAATCCCGCTCGGCGAGCCGCGCCCAAGCTTCGTAGCCGGCGGCATAGGCCTGGATGACTTGCTTGCCGCTGGCGCCGATCCGTTCGCCCTCGGCGAGCAGCGCCGGCATCAGCACCGTACTGGTGTGGCAGCCGGCGAAGGCGACATCGTCGAAGACGACGCTGCTCGTCGTCACCGCGTTGACCAGCGTCGCGTCGGCGACGGAGGCTGTCTCCGCGCCGAGCTGGATGCGGGCCTCGTGCTTCAGCCCACGCGTGCCGAGGCTGGCCAGAACATGGCGGGAGACCGGCATGTCCATCCCGGAGAACATGACGCCGACCGTGTCGGTCATGCCGATGCGGATGGCCTCAATCGCCCGGGCCGGCAAGTGCTCATAGCGCAAGCCGGAGGCGAACCCGGCGAGCGAGCGTGACAGGGCTGTCGGCATGGTCGTTTCCTCTGATGTCGTTATGGTCACGCGCAGCGTGATCGAGCACGCCGCGAGATGGGGTCCGGCGCAGGTGGCGCCTCAGGCGAGCCTGAAGACCGGCAAGGTGATGCCGTCCTCGGCTTCATGGCCGAAGGCGATCTCGACCGGCTTGCCGATCGCGATCTCCGCGAAGTCGCTGCCAACGATGTTGGTCATCATGGTCGGCCCCTCCGCGAGGGTGACATAGGCGATGGCGAAGGGCTCGGCCGCGGTGCGGGCGATGCTGTAGGAATAGATCGTGCCCTGCCCACTCGCCGCTCGCCATTCCGTTTCCGGGCTGGCGCAATGCGGGCAGATCGCCCGCGGATACCAGTGTGCTCGCTCGCAGGCGCGGCAGTAACATAGCTTGAAACGGCCCTCGGCGAGCTCGCTCCAGAACGCCTTGGTCTCGGGCTGATGGTCCAGCGCCTCACGCAAAACCGACATGGGCTTTTACTCCCGCTCGATGATGAGGGTGGCGCCGCCATGCCTTGTGCCGAGCATGCCGCCGGTGCCGTGGGCCAGGGCGATGTCGCAATTGGCGACCTGGACGGCCGGATGCGCCTCGCCGCGCAATTGCCGGACGGCCTCGATGATCTTGGTGATGCCGCCGCGATTGAACGGGTGGTTGTTGCACAAGCCGCCGCCATCGGTGTTGACCGGCAGGCGCCCGACACCGGCGATCAGGTTGCCGTCAGCGACGAAGCGACCGCCCTCGCCTTTCGCGCAGAAGCCGAGATCCTCGAGCTGCACGATCACGGTGATGGTGAAGCTGTCATAGACCGAGGCGTATTTGACGTCGGCAGGTGTGAGATTGGCCTCAGCGAAGGCGGCTGCGCCGCTGAAGCGGCCGGCCGAATAGGTCAGGTCGATTGCGCCACCGGCCGTGTGCTTCACCGCCTCGCCGGCACCGCGGATCTTGACCAGCGGGCGCTTCAGTTGGCGGGCGATCTCGGGACGCGTAACGACCACCGCGCCGCCGCCATCCGAGACGATGCAGCAATCGAGCTTGTGCAGGGGGTCGGCGACCAGCGTCGAATTCAGCACGTCGTCGACCGTGACGAGGTCGCGCAGCATGGCGTTGGGATTGTGCTGCGCGTGATGGGAGGCGGCGACCTTGACCCAGGCCAATTGCTCGGCGGTCGTGCCGAACTCGTGCATGTGGCGCATCGCACACATGGCGTAGACGTTGAGGATCGTCATGCCGAAGGGCGTTTCCCAGGCATAGTCTGGCTGCACGGGGCTATCGGTCCGCTTCAGCCCGCCCTTTGGCACGCCTTCGCTGCGCGGGCGGCCGGCCAGCGTGACCAGCGCCACATCGCATTTCCCGGCGGCGATCGCCTGCGCCGCATGGTTGACGTGCAGGATATAGGAGGCGCCGCCGATATTGGTGGAATCGGCGTGGCGAACCCTGAGATTGAGATAGTCGACCATCGAGAACGGGCCGGTGCCCGGCACGTCGCCGCCGCAGAAATAGCCGTCGACATCGTCCTTGCTCAGCCCGGCATCAGCGAGCGCACCGAGCGCGACCTCGGCATGCAATTGCGCCAGCGACTTGTCCGGCGCCTTGCGCAGCGGGTGCTCATAGGCGCCGACGATATAGGCTTGTCCGTTGATGCTCATGCCCGGCCCTTCTGGCGCGACAGGGCGGAGCCGGCCGTCGCGAGTTCGTCGTAATGCACCGTCGCCGCGACCGAAGGGCGCTGCTGCGCGCCCTGCCACCACTGCGCCAGGCGCGGATAGCGCTCCTGCCAGGGGAAATCCGGCGCGAAGCGGAAATCGAGATAGCCGAGCGCCGCGACGATCGCGGCGTGGCCGACATCGAAAGATTCGGCGTCTGCCGCAGCCTCAGCCTCGAGCGCCCGGAAGATATGCGGCAGCTTCTTGTGCACGGCCGCGATGCGCATGGCCGATTGCTCGCCCTGCCGGCGCGAGCGCTCGCCCAGCCAGTTGAGCAGCAGCCATGAGAGCCCGTCGCCGAGGGCCTGGCGCCGAAGCGCGGCCGTCCGCGCGTCGGGCGCTGGCGGATGCAGCCGGCCGGCGCCGCGCACGACGTCGAGGTAATGGCAGATCGCCACGGAATCGTAGATCGCCTCACCGCCCTCGGTGACCAGCGTCGGGATCTGGCCGAGCGGATTGAGCGCGAGCAGCGCGTCGTTCGGCTGGGTCGAGAGGATGACCATCGGCACGCGCTCGATCGCATCATCGAGGCCAACCTCATGGACGACGACCAGGACCTTGCGGACAAAGGGCGAGCGGGGCGACCAGAAAAGCCTCATCATTTGGCCGGCCCAGGCTCAGGAAAAATCACATGAGACGGCACCGTCGCGGAATCCTGCCGGAGCGCTCGCATCCGCATCGAAATCGGCTCGAAACCGAGGCAAAACATGCTTCATCCTGTTGATGATCCAAGCAATTTGATCCATCATCGCCCGCGACCCACAAGCAACGCGAAAAGCGCAAAACCGTCAATCGACTAAAAGGCAGGCTATCTGTGAGAAATCATCAAGCGTGTGTGTCATGCTGCGTCGCCTGCCCCCGCTGAACGCGCTGCGCGCCTTCGAGGCGGCTGGCCGGCATGTCAGCTTCACCAAGGCCGCCGACGAGCTTTCGGTGACACCCGGCGCGATCAGCCGGCAGATCAAGCTGCTGGAGGACGTGCTCGGCGTCGAACTGTTCGAGCGCACCGGCCGGGACCTGCGCATTTCCGCCGAGGCGAACGACTATGTCGCGGCGCTCGGCACCGCCTTCGACCAGATGGAGCGAGCGACCAAGCGGCTGATGGGTGCGCAGGGCGAGAGCTCGCTGCGGGTGCACTGCCCGATGACCTTCACCTTGCGCTGGCTCGTTCCGCGCCTGCCGCTGTTCCATCGCCTCTATCCGAAGCGGGAGATCCAGCTCGCCACCTCGCTCTCACCGCGGCCGATCAACCAGCTCTCGATGGGCGATATCGACATCGCGATCCAGCAGGGCGATGGCGACTGGCCGGGCCTGGTCTCGCATCGCCTCGCCGGTAGCGCCCTCATTCCCGTGTGCAGCCCGGCCTTCCTGGAGCGTCTCGGTCCAGAGATCGGCATCGACATCCTCGCCGAGCAGACCCTGCTGCACTCCACCGTCCGACCCGATGACTGGCGCGAATGGCTCGACGCCGCCGGCGGCGAGCATATCGAGAGCGATCGGGGCCTCTATTTCGAGAGTTCGACCCTCGCCTATCAATCGGCAATGGAGGGCATCGGTATGGCCATCGGGCAGATGGCGCTGGTGCTGGAAGACCTCAACGCCGGCCGGCTGGTCGCGCCGTTCGACTTCATTCACGACAACGGCATCGCCTACTACCTCACCTATGTCGAGCATGCGGTGAAGAAGCCCGGTGTCGCCGAATTCCGCGACTGGATTCTCGGCCAATCGGTCGAATACGAGGCGGCCCTGCGCCATATGCGGCTGCCCGGCGGCGAGAGTCTGGTGCCGGCCTGAGCGGCCGGCATCGCTTCAGCGCGCGGTCTCGATAATCCCGGCAGCAGCGAAGTCGGCGATCTCGCTGCTGCTGTAGCCGGCGATCTCGGCGAGAACGGCACAGGTCTGCGCGCCGACCTGCGGGGCCGGACGCTCGATCGCGAGCGGCGCCTCGTCGACCTGGAGCGGGAAGCCCTTGACGATCAGGCCTTGCTCGTCGCGCTGCAGCGCGTGGTCCCAGGCCTCGCCCCAATCGGCCATCATGCCGTTGCCGTCATTGACGATGGCGGCGGGCACGCCGAGGGCGACGAAGAAGCTCACCGCCTCGCCAGCGGATCGTGCCGCGGTCGCCGCCGCGACTGCCTTGCGAAGGCCGTCCGGACGATCGGAATCGCCAACAGCAAGCCCATCCGACAGGAGCGGCAGCGCGGAGGCCGGTACCGAGAGCGCGATCCAGATGCCATCGGTGGCAAGGAAGCAATCCTGCAGCGGATAATGATGCTGGGCATTGCCCTGGCGCGTGACGATCTCGCCTTGCGAAGCGGCGGCGAAGCGATCGCCGATCATGAAGGCGGCGAGATCGCGCTGCGACAGGTCGAGATGGCTGCCGCCTTCGCCCTTGCGCACCGAGCGCAGCGCCGTCGCGATCGCACCGGCCGCGAACAGCGCGACGATCTGGTCGGGATAGTTGACGTCGCGGCCGGACACTTCGGGCTTGCCGCCCTGATAGCCGGTCACCCAGGCGAGGCCGCTCAGCGCCTCCAGCGTCGAGCCATAGGAGACGTGGCCGGCATCGGGGCCGGTCTCGCCCTGGCTCGATATCGAGGCGAGGACGATGTCGGGATTGGCCTCGCGCAACCTGGCAAAACCCAAGCCTAGCCCTTCCATCACGCCGCGGCGGAAATTCTCGACCACGACATCGGCGCGACGCACCAGGCGCAGGAAGATCGCCTGCCCCTCCGGCCGCTTCAGATCGATGCTGATCGCGCGCTTGTTGCGGTTGGTGGCGCGGAACAGCGGCGGCATCGCGTCTGGCTCGTCCTGCGCGCTCCAGGCGCGGAACGGATCGCGATAGGTCGGCGATTCCACCTTGATCACCTCGGCGCCGAAATCGGCAAGCAAGGCGGCGGTCGCAGCGCCGGCAGTGATGATGCCGAGATCGAGGACGCGGCAGCCTTCCAGCAGCTTCATTAGGCTGCTCCCACCGCAATCTTAGCTTGTCGGGCCGGCGCCTGATCGAGCCAGACCAGCGGCAGGCGCGGTGCCTGCACTCCGGGATCGACGCCGAGCGGCTCGAACAGGCCGCGCGCCTGGTTGTGCGGTTCGCCGAAAGCCTCGGCCGGGCTCCAGACCGGCCCGAGCGGCAGACGGTGCTGCCGCGCCAAAGCGTGGATCTCGCGGCGGGTCAGCGTCAGGAAGCGCCGCTCGATGACCGCGGCGAGCTCGGCCAGGTGATCGAGGCGGTTCCCGCGCGTCGCAAAGCGCGGCTCATCCAGAGCGGGCTCCGCCAGCGCCGCCTTCAGCCGCGGCCAGTCAGGCTCCTGATAGACGAGCACGGCATAGCCGTCGGCACAGCGCAGCACCTGCCATTCGGCAGCGGCGCCGGTCCGGCTCGGCAAGGCATCATAACCTTCCAGCGGCACGGCCTTCCAGTTCAGCCAGACGAGGGTTTCGAGCAGGCTCGCCCGGATCGTGACGGGCACGCCATGCGGGCGCGCCGAAGCCAATGCCGCCGCCACGCCGCCATAGGCGGAGAGACCGAGGGCAAAGGCCTCCTGGTGGCCGCCGAGGCGCAAGGGCTCGCGTTGGGGATCGCCGACCATCGCCAGCAAGCCGGCCGACGCTGCCGCGGTGAAGGCGCTGGCCGGCCTGTCGCTTTCAGCCAGGGCTCCGCCGAACAGGCTGAGCACCGCACTGACGGAGGGCAGGCCCGCCCGCCCCCGCTCCCGCAGCACAGCGCCATCGACGAGCGCGACATCGGCACGGCCGAGCAGTTCGCCCGTACTCTCGTTCGACATCGTCTTGCCGCGCGACAGGAACAGCTCGGTACTGCGCTCGAAGCCGCGATCGCGCCCACGCCGACGGACCACATCGGCACCGAGATCGGCGAGGATGCGTCCCGTCATGCCGGCGGCGAGCACGAGCGCGTCGTCGGCCGCATCGGAGATCACCTCGGCGACGATAAGGCCGGCATAGGGGCGCCGCGCCGTCATGGCCGCACCCGATCGAGCATGCTGCGCACTGCAAGAGCCATCGGCTTAGGCCAGCGTCCGCTTCCAGAGCGCGAAGAGCTTGGTCCAGGTCGCCTCGGCCGCCTCCGGCTGGTAGCAGCGGCCGGCGGTGAAGCAGTAGCCGTGCTCGCTGTTCGGGAAGACATCGACGTCATGCGTCACGCTGGTGGCCGCGAGCGCTTCCTGCAGTGCGGCGATCGTCGCTGGCGGGGCGGCACCGTCGGTCTCGGCGAAGGCGAAATAGAGCTCGCCCGGCACCTTTGCGACCAGCTTGTGCGGCGAGCCCTCGTCCTCGGTGACGAGGCCGACGCCATAGAGCGAGGCGGCCGAAGCGATACGCGATCCGAACTTCGCGGCGGCTGCGACGACATAGCGTCCGCTCATGCAGAAGCCGAGGCAGGAGACCTTCTGGGCGTTCGCCTCGGCCTCGCCGTCGAGGAAGGCGAGCATGCCAGCGGTGTCGTCGGTGGTGCGCTCATTGTCGATCGAGCGCATGCAGGCGCCGACCACCGCCGACATGCGCTCGTCGCGCCGCGGCAGGTCGAAACGCACCGTGCCGAGCCGGTAATAGAGATCGGGGAGCAGGCAGTAATAGCCGGCAGAGGCGATCCGGCGCGCCATATGGCGCAGCTCCTCTCGGATACCCGGCGCGTCCATGTAGAGGATGACGACGGGATAAGGCCCCTGTCCCTCCGGCCGGACGGCGAAGGCCGGCATCAGGCCGTGCCGCGTGACGATGGAAACGTCTTTCTCGAACATGATCTTCTCCGCGCGACGGCTCGCCGTCAGGATTGCTCGAACAGCATGAAGGCGTGCTGCGTGCGATCAAGATGGCAGCGATAGGTCAGCCTGACGCGCCGGCCGATCCACTCGCCCTCCGGCTCCGGGCCGATCAAGTTGGAGACGACGATCGGCCCCTCGTCGAGCCGCACGGCAACGGCGTTATAGGGCGGCGGGTGGTCGTCGAAATAGGCGCGGTGGAAGCGCACCCAGGACAGGATCTGGCCGCCGCCGGAAAGGTCGGTCCAGTGATAGTCCATGCTGGTGCAGGCAGAGCAGATCGGCCCGGGCGGATAGCGCAGCGTCCCGCAATGGCCGCAGGATTGCAGCTGCATGTGCTCGCGGGCGAGGCTCTGCCACATCGGGGCGTCATAGAGCGTAGCGACGGGCTGGCTGTTCGCCATGGCTCAGGCTCCGTAGATGATCGAGATCGCCTTGCCGGCGACGTCGGAGCTGTAATGGACGTGGCGGCAGCCCTCGACCTGATGGTCGCCGGCCTCGCCGCGGACCTGCCGAACCGCTTCGATCTGGTGATTCCAGCCCTGCATGTAGCTTTCGGAGAGGTGTCCGCCGCTGGTGTTCACCGGCAGGCCCTTGGCCAGCGAAATGCCGGTCTCGCGCATGAACCGGCCGGCGCCGCCGACCGGGCAATAGCCATAGCCTTCGAGCGCGAGCGGGATGTGCAGCGAGAAGCTGTCGTAGATCTGCAGCGCGTCCATATCCTCAGGGCCGAGCGAGGCCATCTCGAAGACCTGGGCCGCGACCGCCTGCTGCGCCGGCAAATAATAATCCAGCAGGCGCGGCTCGAGGCTGGTGGCGCCGCGATTGAGATCGTAGCGGCCGACGCCTTTGATCGCGACCGGGGCACGGCCGATGCTGCGCGCCTTGCCGGCTTCCGCGATGATCAGCGCGACGCCGCCATCATTGATCAGGCAATAATCGAAGAGATGCAGCGGCTCGCAGATGAAGGGCGAGGCGAGATAGTCCTCGATTGAGATCGGCTTGCGCATCAGGGCGCGAGGATTGCGCGAGGCGGCCAGACGCTGCGCCACCGCGACCTCACCGAGCTCGGCCTCCGACAGGCCGCGCTCGTGCATGTAGCGGCGCGCCATCATCGCATACAGCGCGCCCTGCGAGGTGAAGCCCCAGGGCGCGTGATAGACATAGGCGAGGAAGGCCGCGCCTCCCTGCGCATCAGGGCCACCATAATTCACCTGCGCCGAGCGCTGGTCATTGCCGTAGACGAGCGCGACGACCGAGGCGAGGCCGGCATGGATCGCCATGCAGGCTTCCATGACCGCCGTCATCGCATCCGCCTGCCCGCCCCAGCGGACATTGAGGCCGAGCAGTTCGCCGACGCGTTCATAGGCCGTGGTCGGCCCGACGATCAGCCCGTCGATCTCGTCGCGTGCGATCCCAGAATCGGCCAACGCCGAAAGGAAGGCCTGCGCGCCATAGCCATAGGAATCGTGCGGCCGCTCGCCGGCCCGAACACGGCTGTGGTCCCCGACCCAATCGCTCTGGCCGATGCCGATCACCGAAGCGACCCCGGACAGCGAACCCGTCATGCGGAAACCTCATTCTCACTTGCGCGGAAGCCTCGGCCGGATCTCCGGCGAGACTTCGGAGGTTTTTCGCAAGGCCATGGCCCGGTCAAACGACTTAACCGAAAGAGCGATTGAGCAATGCTCACAAGAGGCGATGCCGCAGCATTCCTCAAACCCGGCTCAGATTCCCTCGTTTGACGTACGCTCGTTGCGACGCCAAGGCTCGCGGCGGGAGGTACGTTTCATGCCGAACCGCTGGATCGAGGCCAACGGCATCCAACTGCGCTACGAGCTGACTCCGGGAGCGTCAGGAACCGTCGTGCTGCTGCACGAGATGGGCGGCATGCTGGAAAGCTGGGACGCGGTCGTGCCGCTGCTCGCTCCCGTCGCCAGCGTGCTCCGCTACGATCAGCGCGGCGCCGGGCTGTCAGAGAAGCCACCCGGTCCCTATTCGGTCGGACAGGCGGCAGATGATCTCGCAGCGCTGCTCAGCGCGCTTGCCGTTGCCGAGCCTGTCGCCGTCATCGGCGCTGCAGTCGGAGCAGCGGTGGCGGTCGCCTTCGCCGCCCGCCATCCGCAGGCGATAGCCGCGCTCGCCTTGCTCGCGCCAGCGACCGTGCTGGGCGAGGCGAACCGGGCGCGGACCGAGCAACGGATCGCGGCGATCGAGCTCCTCGGCATCCGCCAGGCCTTCGTGGACGAGGCCGCAAAACCTCGCTCACGCTATGAGGAGCTGCGCCTAGCCGCAGATCCGGCCGGGCTGGCGGCGACCTGGCGGATGCTGGCAGGGCTCGATCTCGACACCTATCTGGCCGCGATACGCTGCCCGACTCTCGTCGTCGCCGGGCGCCACGATGCAGCGCGCCCGTCCGATCATGTCGCGGGCGTCGCTGCGAAGATCGAAGAGGCCGAATTCGTGGTGCTGGAGACCGGCCATGTCATGGCGATCGATACGCCCGGACTGGTCGCCACATCACTCCTGGATTTCCTGGATCGAGTCGGCTTCACAAGCGTGCCGCAGACCACCGGTCAACTTCTGGATCGTTGAGAATTCCTCATACGCCTGTCTCGTTTACTCGTTTGACCAGCCATGACCGGACAGGCAGTTTCCGTAGCGTGCTCCCCCGCTCGACCGGGGCGCAGGATGGTGGCACCAGACCGCCAGGAACTCATGCGCCGGCATCGGCGCAGCGCGAGAATTGGGAGGAAGGACATGCAGACGAGACGCGGCTTCATCGCCGGGGCAAGCGCGCTTGCGCTGTTGCCAAGTGCCGGCTTCGCCCAGGGCCAACCCTCGGCCGAGCTGATCGCCAAGGCCAAGGCCGAACGCCAGCTCGTCTGGTACACCGGCATGGTGGTGAGCCAGGTGGTGCGCCCACTCGCCGAG
Source organism: Alloboseaceae bacterium BT-24-1 (assembly GCA_025846845.1). Classification (GTDB taxonomy): domain Bacteria; phylum Pseudomonadota; class Alphaproteobacteria; order Rhizobiales; family Beijerinckiaceae; genus Allobosea. Next base: position 52,701 of record JAOYTL010000011.1, on the reverse strand, counting down.
AAATTCCAGGCCAAATATGGAATCGAGGTGCGTTTCACGACGACCGGCGATTCAGACACGGTCCTCAAGATCACCAGCCAGGCGCGGGCCGGCCGCATGGAGGCCGACCTGTTCGACTCGCCCGGCACCTCGATCCCGCCGCTGAGCAAGGCCGGGCTGATCGAGCCCTTTGCGCCCGAGGCGCTGGCCAAATACGCGCCGACCTTCAAGCCGCAGAGCCAGCTCTATTCCGGCATCTACGCGCTCTATCTGACGACGACCTACAATACGGACCTGGTCAAAGCGGCCGAGGCGCCCAAGACCTTCGAGGATCTGCTCGCCCCGAAATGGCGCGGCAAGATGGTCTGGACCGACACCCGCGCCATTTCCGGCCCTGCCGGCTTCATCGGCAATGTCCTCTCTGTGATGGGCCAGGACAAGGGCATGGCCTATCTGCGCGAGCTTTCGAAGCAGAAGATCGTGCGCGAGCCCGGCAATCAGCGCGTCATTCTCGACAAGGTCATTTCAGGCCAATACGCGATCGGCCTGATGACCTATAATCATCACGCGGTGATCAGCCGGGCCAAGGAGGCCCCGATCGCCTGGGTCAAGATGGAGCCGCTCGTCGCCAATCTCGGCGTGATCGCGCTAGTCAAGAACGCGCCGCATCCGAACGCCGCCAAACTCTTCCTCGAGTTCATGTTCTCCGATGACGGCCAGAAGATCATCGCCGAGGCCGGCTATCCGCCGGGCAATCCGGACGTGTCGCCGAAGGACCCCTCCATCGGCCCGGTGACGGGCGGCTTCACCTCGACCCTGCTCGCGCCGGAAATCTCCTCGCAGGAAAGCGAGCCTCTGGTGGGCTGGCTGAAGATCTACGACGAGCTCTTCAAATGACCGAGGTGATCGACGCCGCGGCAACCTTGCCGCGGCAACGCCGCGCCGGGCTGATCGGCAGCCCGACGCAGACGCAGCTCCTGGCGCTGGCGATGCTCGTCGTCATCGCCTGCCTGGTGCTGCCGCCTGTGATCGCGCTCGTCCAGAACAGCCTGTTCGTGATGAATCCCGACGGCTCGCACGGCGCCTTCACCCTCGACAATTTCAAACATCTCGTCAGCGACAAGGGCATTTTGCGTAGCGCCTGGAATTCGGTCCAGTTCGCCGCCCTGTCGACCGTATTCTCGCTCGTCTTCGGCGCTTCGCTCGCCTGGGTGGTGGAGCGGACCGACGCGCCGAACCGCTCGCTCGCCTATCTGATGACGGTCGTTTCGCTCGGCATCCCGCTGATCATCTATGTCCCGGCCTGGCTCTTCCTGCTCGGCCCGATCGGCCCGCTCAACGAGCTCTATCGCAACCTGACCGGCAATGGCGGCAACCTGTTCAACGTCAATTCGATCGCCGGCATGGTCGCGATCGAGACGCTGGGCTGGCTGCCGATGTCCTTCCTGCTCTTCGCCGCGAGCTTCCGCACCGCCAATGCCGAGCTGGAAGAAGCGGCGCGCATGAGCGGCGCCGGGATCCTGACCATGGTACTGCGCATCTCGATCCCGCTGGCGGCGCCGGCGGCGCTGGCGACCGGGCTGTTCATCTTCATCAAGACGCTGCAGGCCTTCGACGTACCCAAGCTCGTCGGCACCTCGGCCGGTATCAAGCTGCTGACCACCGACATCTACGACGATATCCGCGCAGCAGTGCCGCCCAGGGTCGGCCATGCCAGCGCCTATTCGGTGGTCCTGACCGTGCTGGTCGCGGGATTGATGTATCTCTACAGCCGCCTGTCCCTGAACGCCTCGCGCTTCGCCACGGTGACCGGCAAGGGCTTTCGCCCGCGCCCGCTCCCGCTCGGGCGTCTGCGCTGGCTCGGTGGTGCGCTGATCTGGGCCAACTGCATCATTGTGCTGGTGCTACCGATCCTGACCCTGCTCTGGGTCGCGCTCACCCCCTTCGTCCGCCCGATGCGGCTCGCCGCCTTCAAGTCGCTGACGCTCGACAATTTCGCCATCGTGCTCGGCAGCAAGGGCTATCTCGAGCTGATCGTGAACACGCTGATCACGGCGGCGGCGGCGGCGAGCGTGACGATGGCGCTGATGGTGGTCTGCGGCTGGCTCGTCGCGCGCCGACACGCCTTCCATGCCGTCACCGACCAGTTGATCACGCTGCCGATGATCCTGCCCGGCATCGTGCTCAGCGTCGCGATGATGGATGTGGCGCTGCGCTCGCCGATCCCGCTCTATTCGACGCTTACGATCGTGATCATCGCCTTCGTCATCCACTTCCTGCCTTTCGGCATGCGCTACACCTATGGCGGCGTGCTGCAGATCCACAAGGAGCTCGAGGAATCGGCCGGCGTCTGCGGCGCCTCTCCCGGCAAGACCCTGCTCAAGATCGTGGTGCCGCTGCTCTGGCCGGCGATCATGGCCGGCTGGGTCTTCGTCTTTCTCAACGCCTCGCGCGACCTCTCGACCGCGATCATCCTCGCCGGACCGGACACCAAGACCATTGCGGTCGCGATCTTCGACCATGCGGTCAATGGCGAGTTCAGCGAAGTCGCGGCGCTCGGCCTGCTCTGGTCGTTGCTGATGAGCAGCATCGCAACGGGCTTCTATCTGGTGATGAAGCGCCGTGGCTCGATGGTCTTCGGGCTCTGAGTTCTTTCGAGCCCTTCTGCCGATCCTTCGCGGCGCAGCACACGGCCGTGACATGGTGAGCGACGGGAGCTGATGTCTCCCGTCCGCTAGCCCGACCTCCCCACCAGCCTCATTGTGCTCTGGCAGCGGTCTCGATCGCGTCCGACATGATTGAAAGGCCGTGGTCGATCTCGGTGTCGGATACCGTCAGCGGTGGCGCGATGCGGAAGACGCCGCCCATGCCGGGAAGCTTGACGATGTTCATGCTCAGGCCGCGGTGCATGGCTTCTTCCACGATCCGCGCCCCGAGCTCGAAGCCCGGTGCCTTGGTCTGCCTGTCGCTGACGACCTCGAGCCCGAGCAGCAGCCCTCGCCCGCGCACGTCGCCGACGCATTCGTACTTCTGCTGGAGGGCGAGCAGGCCCTGCTTCAGCCGCTCGCCGCGCTCGCGCGCCTGGGCGACGAGGCCGTCGCGCTCGACCACATCGAGAACCGTGACGCCGACCGCTGCCGTCAGCGGATCGGAGACGTGGGTGGTGTAGAACAGGAAGCCGCGCTCGAAGGCCTTTTGCTCGATCGCCTCCGTCGTCATCACCGCCGCCAGCGGCAGGCCGGAGCCGAGGGTCTTGGAGAGCGTCAGGATGTCCGGCGTCACGCCATCACGCTGGAAGGCGAACATGTGGCCGGTCCGGCCGACGCCGGTCTGCGCCTCGTCGAGGACCAGAAGCATGCCGCGCTCCTCGCATTTACGCTTGAGCGCAGCGAGGTAGCCGGGCGGCAGCTCCAAAATGCCGCCGCTCGACAGGATCGGCTCGGCGATGAAGGCGGCAAGGTTGCCCGTCGACTGCCGGTCGATCAGCTCGAACGCGTCGTCGAGCTCGGCCTGCCAGTCATTGCTGCCGTCAGGATGCTTGAAGCGCGGACGATAGGAATTCGGCGCGGGGATGACGAAGGACCCCGCCGCGGCGGGTCCGTAACCACGCCGGCCGGCGCTGTAGGTCGCCGACGCCGCCGCACCGGTCATGCCGTGCCAGCTCTGGGCGAAGGCGACGACCTCATGCCCACCGGTCACCAGCTTCGCCATGCGGATGGCGGCCTCGTTCGACTCGGCTCCCGTGGTCAGCAATTGCACGCGATCGAGCCCGGGCGCGAGCGCAGCCAGCCGTTCGGCCAGTGCCGCGACCGGGCGAGAGAGCATGCCGCTGAACAGATGCGCCACCGAGGCCATCTGCCGGTTGACCGTCGCGACGATGTCGGGATGGGTATGGCCGAGCACTGCGCTCATCTGGCCCGACGTGAAGTCGAGAATGCCGCGGCCATCGGCATCGTAGACGAAGGAGCCCTCGGCCCGCTCGACGATGATCGATTCGAAGCTGGGCCCATAGCGCGTCAGGTGCTTGTTCGCGACAGCCCAGAAGGCGGGATCGGCATTGAGCGACATCACGTTCCCCTTTTTCGGCAATCTTCCCAGCAATTGCCGTTCCAGAGCGCTACCGGTGCTTGCCTCAGCAGGCAAATTGATACTTCTTCAATCCGATATCGATTGGATTGATGGCGCGTCGATGCTCGACTTCGTTTTGCTCAGGAACTTCGCCGTCATCGCGCGCACCGGCTCGATCAGCCTCGCCTCGCTTCAGGTCGGACGCACGCAGTCGGCGCTGAGCATGCAGATGCAGCGCCTCGAAGACCAGATCGGCCAACCGCTTCTGCATCGAAGCGGCTCCGGCGTGCACCTGACCACGGCGGGCCAAAAATTCCTGGCGCAAGCCGAAGCCCTGCTTGCCGCCCATGATGAAGTTCTCGCCGACATGCGCGGGACGGGGCTCAAGGGAGCGTTGAATCTGGGCTGCCCCGAGGATTATTCGATCGCCTTCCTGCCGGACCTGCTGCGCGGCTTCTGCGCCCTGCACCCGGACGTCGAATTGCGCATGGTTTGTGCGCCGACCTCGGAATTGCGGCCGCTGCTGCATCGCCGCCAGATCGAGATGGCGCTCGTCTCGCTTGCCGATGCCACCAGCACGGAGGTCATTCGGCAGGAGCGCTTCGTCTGGGTCACGAATGAGGCGCAGCCCGCCATCCTCGACAGCGCCAGCCTGCCTCTGGCGTTGTCCGCGCCGATGACGCTCGATCATCGGGCTGCCTGTGACGCGATGGAAGCGGTCGGCCGGCGCTACCGGATCGCCTTCGCCAGCAACAGCCTTGCCGGGCTGATCGCAATCGCCCGCTCCGGACATGCGATCAGCGTCCTGACCGAGACGGCCGTGCCGCCCGATCTCCATGTCGTACACGTTGGGCTGCCGCCGCTCCCCTCGATCGGCATCGCAGTGGAGTTCGCCGATCAGCGACCATCGGCGGCCGCGAAAGCCCTGGGCGAGCACATCAGGGGCGAGCTGCCGAGGCTTTGAACCCGCCGATTGACACCGCGCCGCCAAAACTGATTAACATGATAATTAATTGATATAGCGCAGCGCTCGTGGCTTCCATCCAAAAGCCCTGATAGCGGGCGCAATGCATAAATTCAGCGGCTCATCGCCTCGCCAAACATGAGGAAGCGATCCTTGATCCCGAAGTTCGTCACTTTCCGTCATGGCGATGAGACGCGCTATGGCCTGGTCGTCGTGAACGGCGTCATCGACCTGTCTGCCCGCTATCGGGCGCAGTGGCCGACGCTGCAGCACGTCGTGGTCGACGGAGCTTTTGACCTCCTGGCGGAGAAAGGCGCGGCGCTGGCTCCGGATCTGCCGCTCGACGGCCTTCGCTACGAGATTCCGAGCCTCGCACCCGAGAAGATCATCTGCGTCGGCGTGAACTTCCCCGACCGCAACGCCGAGTATAAGGACGGACAGGACGCCCCGCCGAACCCGTCGCTGTTTCCCCGGTTCCTGCGCTCGTTCACAGCCCATGAGCAGCCACTGATCAGGCCGCCTGAGAGCGAGCAGCTCGACTATGAGGGCGAGATCGCGATCGTGATCGGCAAGGCTGGGCGCCGTATCGCCGAACGCGACGCGCTCGGCCACATCGCGGCGCTGACGCTGTCGAACGAAGGAACGCTCCGTGACTGGGTGCGCCACGCCAAATTCAACGTCACGCAGGGCAAGAACTTCGATCGCTCCGGCTCGATCGGCCCCTGGCTGGTGCCCTTCATCGGCGAGACGCAGATCGCAGATATCGCCCTGACCACAAGGGTCAATGGCGAGCTGCGCCAGAGCGACCGCACCAGCCGCATGATCTTCTCGTTCAGGAAGATCATCAGCTACATCTCGACCTTCACCACCCTTGTCCCGGGCGACATCCTGATCACCGGCACGCCGACCGGCGCCGGCGCGCGCTTCGAGCCGCCGATCTGGCTGAAGCCCGGCGATGTCGTCGAGGTCGAGGCAGAGGGCATCGGCCTCCTACGCAACACCATCTCCGACGAGGCCTGAGCGATGCTGTCCCCCGACGAAATCTCAGCCGCCGCCCTCAGCCTCGACGAGGCCGAGAAGACACGCCAGCAGACCGGCCTGATGTCGCTGCGCTTTCCGCAGATGACGATGGACGACGCCTATGCGGTCCAGGCCGCTTGGGTCCAGCGCAAGCGCGCGGCCGGCCGCACCATCATCGGCTGGAAGATCGGCCTGACCTCGAAGGCGATGCAGTATGCGCTCGACATCGACACGCCCGATTCCGGCGTGCTGTTCGACGACATGCGCTTCGACGACGGCAGCAACATCCCCAAGGGCCGCTTCATCCAGCCGCGCATCGAGGCCGAGATCGCCTTCGTCATGAAGGGCGATCTGCAGGGGCCGGATGTCACGGTCTTCGATGTGCTGAACGCGACCGACTACGTCGTTCCGGCGCTGGAGATCCTCGACACCCGCATTCTGCGGGTCGACCCGCAGACGAAGAAGGCCCGCACCATCGTCGACACGATCTCGGACAACGCCGCCAATGCCGGCATCGTCACGGGCGGGCGGGCGATGCGTCCTGATCAGGTCGACCTACGCTGGGTCGGCGCCATCGTCTCACGCAACGGCCAGGTCGAGGAGACCGGTCTCGGCGCCGGCGTGCTCAATGACCCGGCACGCGGCATCGCCTGGCTGGCCAACCGGCTCGCGGGCTATGGCGGTCAGATCAAGGCGGGACAGATCGTGCTGGCGGGGTCGTTCATCCGACCCGTCGAGGCCCGCCATGGCGACACGATCACGGCCGATTACGGCCCGCTCGGCACCGTGAGCTGCTTCTTCGAGTAAGAACCCAAGCGGCCGTGCGCCGCACAGAACTGTTCTGAGCGCCGCGTCAGACGAAGGCGAGCGGCCGGCCGCCATCGGGATGGGGCATCACGCCGACCTCGATGCCGTAGATCGCCCGCAGGATATCCGGCTGCACGATCTGCTCGGGCGTGCCGCGCGCGACCAGCCGCCCGGAGTGAAGTGCGACGATCTCGTCGCAGAAGCGGGCGGCCATGTTGACGTCGTGCAGCACGACGACGATGCCGAGGCCCGCCTGGTGCGAGAGCTGCCGCACCAGCGTCAGCACCTCGACTTGATGCGAGAGATCAAGCGCCGCGATCGGCTCGTCGAGCAGCAGGCATTGCGCATCCTGCGCGACAAGCATCGCGAGCCAGGCACGCTGACGCTCGCCACCCGAGAGGCTGTCGGCCAGGCGATCGGCGAAGGGCTCGATATCGGTCAGCGCCATCGCTTGCGCGACCTTGTCGCGGTCGCGCTGCCCGAAGCGGCCGAGCGCGCCATGCCAGGGATAGCGCCCCAGCGCGACCAGCTCCTTGACCAGCATTCCGGCCGCGGGCGGTGTCTGCTGCGGCAGATAGGCGAGCTTGCGGGCAAAGGCGCGACTATCCCAGCTCTCGATCGGGTGGCCGGCAAAGTGCAAGGCCCCGCGCGAAGGCCGCTGCTGGCGCGCCAGCAGCTTCAGCAGCGTCGACTTGCCGGAGCCGTTATGGCCGAGAATGCCGATCACCTTGCCGGCGCCGAGTTCGAGCGTCAGCGGCTCAAGCAGGACGCGGTCGCCGACCGAGAAGCCGACGCCCTCCAGCGCGAAGAGCGGCTCGCTTGCCGCGGTGTCAACCGCACGATCAGGCGATGCGATGGCGATGAGATCGGCAGGGCTGGGCATGGTTTCAGTCTGCATCAGTCACCATGGTCGTGCACATCGGCGTGGCCCTTGCGCCAGTAGGCGGCAACGAGATGCCGGTCCTTCGGCAGCTGGCGCTCGCTGCGCAGGTGCTTGCGGATCGCACGGGCCGCCGCCTGCTCGCAGCCGGCAAAGACGAACGGGCTGCCCTGCTCCGGCAGGGCGATGCCGCGCACCGCCTGTGCCAGGAGGTCGGTCGAGCCCGCCGGCGCGCCCTTGCGGTGCAGCCAGGTCACCTCGATAGCAGCCTTTGAAGCAATGTCTCCTGTTGCTCGGCGGCATCAGCCACTTCGATGACGATGCTGGCGCGAGCCGAGCTCGGCAATGCCTCCGCGATCCGCGCGATCGCCGGCAAGGCGGTTTCGTCACCGCAGAGCAAGTACCAGTCGGCCGGGACCACGTCGCCACCGCCCGGCCCGAGCAGGCCGATGCGGTCGCCCGCCTGCGCGTCGCGCGCCCAGACCGAGCCAACGGAATCGTCGTGCAGCACGACGTCGATGTCGAGCTCACCGCGGGCATGGTCGATCGAGCGGATGGTATAGGTGCGCTTGGCCAGCGCGTCCTCGCCCTCCGGCCAGACCACCCGGCTGTCGGGGCCGACGTTCGGCCAGACCGGCGTACGCCCATGCGGTGGGATCAGCACGCGCACATGCAGGCCGCCGCTGGTGAAATGACCGGGATCGTCGCAGGCGACGGTGATGCGCCGCATCGCCGGGGTGATGTCGCGAGCGCCGCGCACCACGACCTCGCGGAAATAAGGAATACGGGTCTCGCTCGCGGCGTCGCCCTGCCAGCCCAGCCTGATGGTCTCGCCCTCAGCGAATTCGACGAGATGTTCGGCGACCGAAGACTTCACCACGAAGAGATAGCTCTCGCCCGGCGAGGCGACAGCGATACGCAGCTCGCCCGTTTCGGCATCGAGCTCGACCGCGCCGAACAGGCCGTCGAGACGGGCGCCGCCTGCCCGGCGCGTGACCGAGCCATGGCTGGCGAAATGGTCGCAGAGCCGGTCGAGCATGCCAGCCGGATCGGCCAAGGTTACGCGTGCGGTCGCGCGCAGGACGTTGTCGTCAGCCATGCCGGTTCCCTGTGCGGTTCAACAGCCAGATCAGATAGGGCCCACCAATCAGCGCCGCAAACAGTCCGGTCGGCACCTGATAAGGGAACGCAACCAGCCGCGCGAGCCAATCGGCCAGGATCATCACGCCGCAGCCGATCAAAGCCGAAGCGGCAAGCTGGTCCCGGCCGCGCGCAAAGCCCGCGAGGCGCGACAGATGCGGCGCGATTAGCCCGACCAGGCTGAGCGGCCCGGTCAACAGGGACGCGACCGCTGTCGCCAGCGCCGCGACGGCTGCGAGAATGAGGCGACTGCGTTCGACGCCGAGACCAAGGCCGCGGCTCGTCGCCTCGCCGAGCGGCATCAGATCGAGCCAGCGCGTCGCAAGGAAGAGCGGCGCGATCAGCACGAGGCAGCCGATCAGGCCGATCCAGACCTCGATCTCACCAGCGCGATTGGTCGAGCCCGACAACCAGGTCAGCAGCACGTAGGCGCGCAGATCGCCCTTCGCGAGCGCGATAGAGACCAGCGCCATGCAAAGCGCGCCCATGGCGATGCCGGCGAGCAGCAGGCGCTGCGAGCCGATGCCCGGACGGCCAGCCAGCGCCAGCATGATGAGGAGCACGGTGAGCGAGCCGCCGGCAATGCCGGCGAGCATGGAGAAGGGGCTGAACGGCAGAAGCGCGAGCGCCAACGTCAGCCCGACCCCGCCGCCGGCGCTGACGCCGAGCACTTCCGGCCCGGCCAGTGGGTTGGCGGTGAGCCGCTGCATCAGGCAGCCTGCGGCGCCGAGCAGGGCACCGGCCGCGCCGGCGGCGACAAGGCGCGGCCCGCGGAAGGGGAGCAGGTCGGCGAAGAGCGCGCCGGTCGCCAGCCCCCAGCCCTGTGGCCCGCGACCGAGGACGAGGCCGATCACAGCGACGATCGCAATCACCACCGCGAGCACGGCCAGTGCCGAGAATGGCCGCGCGATGCGGCGCGTCAGCGCCATCGCATCGGAGATCTGAGCGGGCGGAGCCGGAGGCACGCGACGCATCAGCCAGAGCAGCAGCGGCCCGCCGAACAGAGCTGTGGCGGCGCCGGTGGGAGCAAAGTCGTTGAAACCGGAACCCAGCAGTTGCACCGCGCTGTCGGTGATCGAAAGCAGGAGCGCGCCCAGCGCCGGCGCTGCGAGCAGCAACTGGCGTTGCGTCCGCGCGCCGAACTCGCGCGCCAGCGTCGGCGCGGCGAGGCCGACGAAGCCGATGACGCCGACCTCGGCGGTGACGCTGGCCGCGAGCCAGACCGCGACGCCGAGCACGGCGAAGCGCACAGCGTGCAAGGCAAGGCCAAGACCGCGGGCGACGTCATCGCCGAGACCGAGCAGGCCGAGCGGGCGCAGCAGCAGGGCTGCGGCAACACTGCCGAGCAACAGGCGAGCAGCGAGCGACAGCGCCGCATCCCAGCTCTGCTGGTTGAGCGAGCCGGCGCCCCAGATGAAGAGCGAGAGCACATAGTCGCCCTTGGCGAGGATGATGGTCGCGCTGAGCGCCGCCGCTATCAGCGAGACGACCATGCCGGAGAGGATCACCGTCATCGGATCGAGCCCGCGCCGCCAGCTCAGGCCGAGCACGAGTGCGACCGCGGCGACGGCACCCGCCAGCGCGACACCTTCGCGAGACAGGACGATCAGGGCCGGTGCGTAGGCGGTGGCAGCCGTCAAGGCGAGCTGGGCGCCGGAGACGACACCGAGCGTCGAGGCATCCGCGACCGGGTTGCGCAGGACGCTCTGCAGCAGGACGCCGGCGAGGCCGAGCGCGGCGCCGCAGATCAGCGCGGTGACGCTGCGCGGCACCAGGCTGTGCCAGAGTAGGATGGATTGCAGCGTCCGGGCGAGTTCCGCCGAGCCCGGGAGTGGCGGGCGTGTCGCCACCACGGCTGCGAAGAGCGCGGCAGCCGCCAGCGCCGCAACGAGCCAGAGCCCGAGATCGCGGTGTGGCAGCCGTCGCAGCTGCAGGGCAGCGTCAGCCACGGCCGGGCTCCGCGGCCAGCAATGCCTCGGTCAGGAGCCGGGCGAACCGCCGCGCTGCCGGCAGCCCACCATAGGGATTGATCGAGCCGAGCCGCAGCAGCCGGCCCTCGCGCAAATTGGGCAGGGCATTCCAGAAGGCGCTGGCACCGAGCACCTCCAATGCGCCGGGCGGTACCGGGGGAATCAGGGCGATCCAGGCGTCGGGCACACGCGCCAGCGCCTCGAGGCCGACCGGCGCCGTGGCGGAATAGCTGGTATCGTCGGTCCAGGCATTGGCGAGGCCGAGCCGCTTCAGCACTTCGCCGAACATGCTGTCAGCGCCGAAGACACGGAAATGCCTGGCATCGCCCAGATTGATCGGGATCACCGGGCGCCCCGCATGCGGCTTCAGGCGCTCGCGTAGCAGGGCGAATTCGGCTTCGGTCTCGGCGAGATAGCGCTCGGCGACGCCAACGATGCCGAGGCGCGCGCCGACGCTACGCATCATCGCCGCCGCCGGCTCGAAGGGCGGCCGGCCCGGCGCATAGATCGAGAAGCGCTCCACCGGCGCGATCCGCAGCAGCCGCGGCTCCGAGCTGGCATAGAAGCTCGACGAGTAGATCAGCTCTGGCCGAGACAACAGCAGCAGCTCGAAATTGACCGTGCCGCGCAGGCCGAGATCGGTGACCGTTCCCGGCATCTCCGGCTCGACCGCGACCTCGCGGAACTGCAAAAGCTCAGGCGCAGCGACCGGTACGGCGCCAAGCGCGAGCAGCGTCTCCAGCACCGACCAATCGACCGTCGCGATGCGCAGGGCCGCGGCCTGTGCGGATCGCGGCAGGGTGGCTGCCGCGAGAGTGGCGAGGGCGGCGCGTCGTGTTGGCATCGTCCTGGAATCGATCATGATCGCATCTGCACACAACCTCGACGGTCGTCCCGGGCGACCGGAGGGAGACCCGGGACCCATGCCTGAACCGTTCCGGCATGGATCCCGGGTCTTCGCTTCGCTCCGCCCGGGATGACGATAGTCTCGGATCGCGGGGATTGATTGCGTTCTCTGCTCGTGATCGCTCCACCTACCAGCGATAATTGGCCGAGACGGTGACGGTGCGGGCATCGCCATAACCGCAGCCGGACTGGCCGTTGCAGCTCTTCACATAGGCCTTGTCGAACAGGTTGGTGACGTTGAGCGCCATGCCCCAATCGCCGATCTGGTAGCGGATCGCGGCGTCGACCACGGTCGCCGACGGCACCTTCAGCGTGTTCTCGGCATTGGCATAGGAACTGCCGACATAGCGCACGCCGGCGCCGAGCCCGACGCCTTTGAAGACGCCTTCGGGCACGGTGTAGTCGAGCCAGGCCGAGGCGGTGACCTCGGGCACGACGACCGGCGTCCGGCCGACCAGCAGCGGGCGAGTATCCTTGGTCGTCTTCAGGTCGAAGGCGGTGAAGGATGCCAGCAGCTTCAGCTCCTTGGTGATGTTGGCCTTGGCCTCGAACTCGAAGCCGCGCGAGGTGACCTCGCCGAGCTGCTGCTGCGCGAACGGGTTGAGCGCGGTCGGGGCCGGGTTCAGCACGTTCTGCTTGGTGATGTTGAAGACCGAGGCCGTCAGCAGAGCGTCCATGAAGGTCGGCTTGTACTTCACGCCGGCCTCGAACTGGCGGCCCTCCTCCGGCCGGAAGGGCTGGCCGGGTCCGCCGAGCAGGTTGGGTACGGCGTCGAAGACGGGGGTGAAGAAGGTCGCGGCGCTGACATAGGGGGTCAAGCCGTTGACGAACTCGTAGCCGAGGCCGGCGCGGCCGCTCCAGGAAGCCTCCTTCTTGTCATAGGTCGGCGAGAACAGCAGGCCGGCCGGGCTGACCGACTTCTTGTCGACATAGTCGTAGCGGCCGTTCAGCGTCAGCAGGAAGCCGCCGCCGAAACGGATCTGGTCCTGGGCGTAGAAGCCGATCTGGTGGTGCTTCAGGTCCTGGTTGAGATAGACGCCGGTCGGGCCCTGCTGCGCGCCATAGGCGGGATTGGTGACGCTGATCGTGGTCGCGCCGCCCGAGGCCTGGGTGTGGTCGATATTGAAGTACTTGTAGTCGATGCCGAAGAGCAGCGAGTGCTCGAGCGGCCCGGTGACGACCTTGCCGTCAATGCGGTTGTCGACCGTGAAGGTATTGACCCGCGTGCGCTCCTGGAAGCCGATGCGATAGAGCTGGTAGTCGGGTCCGAGCGGCTGCAGACGGTCTCCGAAAGGAGCGTCGGGGCCGGAATAGCCGAAGCCGTACGGGCCGAGTTGCGAGCCCGTCATCACGCCGTAGCGCAGGTTCTGCGAGAAGGTCCAGCTGTCGGCGAACTGGTGCTGGAACTCGTAGCTGAGCAGGGTCTGGGTGCGCTTCTGGTCGTCGATCGAGGGCTCGCCGAGGAAAGCCTCGCGGCGGATCTTGCCGAAGGGGGCGTTCACCACCGTGCCGACATAAGGCAGGAAGCCGCCGCCGACATGGACCTGGTCGAGCGCCGCATACATGCCATAGGCGGTGAAGCGGGTGGCGCCGTTGGGCTGATAGCTGATCTGCGGCATGATCGTGCCGCGGAAATCCTTGGCGACGTCGGTGTACTGGTCACCGCCGGAGAGCTTGCCGGTCAGGCGCGTGCTCCAGATGCCCTGCTTGTCGCTGAGGCCAACGTCGATGCCGAGATAGGCGTTGCCGAAATTATTGATGCCGGCCTCGACATAGCCGAAATTTTTGCCGTTCGGGCGCTTGCTGACGAGATTGACGATGCCGCCGGGGGTGGAGCCGCCATAGAGCACCGAGGCCGGGCCTTTCAGCACCTCGACGCGCTCAAGCAGGAACGGGTTGATCTGGAAGCCGCCGAAGCCGTAGCCGTAGAGTTGCAGCCCGTCCATGAAGACGCCGGTCTGCGTCGCCTGGAAGCCCCGGATGAAAATCCAGTCGGTATCGGGATCGGGCCCGAAGGCCTGGGCGGCGACGCCGGCGGTATAGCGCAGCGCCTCATCGACCTTGAGCGCCTTGCGGTCGTCGATCTCGTCACGGCCGAGCACCGAGACCGCCTGGGGGATCGCGGTGATCGACGTGTTCGCCTTCGAGCCGGCGGTCGTGCGTGTCGCGACATAGCCGTTGACCGGCCCGGTGGCGCCGCCTTCCCCCTCGACCGTGATCGTATCGAGCTGGACCGTGGGAGCGGGTTGCCCCTGTGCCCATGCCGCACCGGCACAAAGCAGAGCGAGCGACGCAGTGGAGCCAAGAAGAAATCCAGTCTTCATTGTTCGCGAGTAGCACATTCTCAATCTCAGCCCCAATAATTGCCACTGCTTCAGAACTGATCAAATTTAGAACTGTTCAAAGGCAGCGCTCAGCTTTCCGTTGGGCAATATCAGTATCGCGCAAAGCGGGATTGATCGTTCCTGTCATGCATTGAACGTTCTTGGGCGTGCGTCTACAATTGCGCTGATCACGTTGCATTTTGAACACGCGCCGAGGCGCTATCATCCGGCACTGCGGAGGCTAAAGATGGGTTTCCAGCCGCGCATGCGCTCGGTCCGCGAAGGCATCAGCGTCATCGGCTCGCTCAAGTACCGGGTCTGGAACGGCGTCGTCGCCGATCTCTGGCAGGCCGAATGTCAGGCGGGCGCCAGCGGCGAATACGTCTCCGAGCATCCGCGCCTGTTCGTGGTGCTCGACAAGGTCGGGGGCACTTTCGAGACGCGGCTCAATCCGAACGAGCCGGGGATTTCCAGCCGGGCCCGCGCCAATGCGATCAGCTTCATGCCGGCCGGCTTGCCAGTCTGGGGACGGACGCAGCAGCGCATGCGCATCCGCCATCTCGACCTGCATTTCGATGCCGCCACCGTCAGCGAGCGGCTCGGGGAAGCCTTGTTGCCCGAGCGGCTGGCGCAGCCGCGGATCGCCTTCTCGAACCCTCGCATCCTGACATTGGCGCGATTGATCGCCGGCGAGTGCACCGAACCGGATGCGCGGCACGACCTCTATGGCGACGGACTGGTGCTCGCGGTCCTGATCGATCTCTTCGGCGTGCGCGCCAACGCACCACGCCAGCGCACGCCGCTGAGCAGCTGGCAGCTCAAGGCGGTGACCGAATACATCGGCGAGCATGCGGCGGGCACGATCCGGCTGCAGGATCTCGCCGAACTCGTCGGCATGTCGCAATCGCATTTCAGCCACGCCTTCAAGGCCTCGACCGGCCTGCCGCCGCATCAATGGCAGCTCAAGGCACGGATCGAACGTGGCCAGCGCCTGCTGGCGGCAGGCGACCGGCCCTTGACCGAGATCGCGGCCGATGCCGGTTTCTCCGACCAGGCGCATTTCACCCGCGTCTTCCGCCGCATGGTCGGCGAGACACCGGCTGCCTGGCGCCGCGGCGCGGCGGAGCGGCTGTAAGTTTGCGGTCCCTAGGATCGAGACGGTACGCTTTCGCCGAATGCCGGCACGATCATCGGCGTGCCAGCGACCGGATCCGGGACGACCAGGCACGAAACCCCGAAGACCGCCTCGATCAGGGTGCTGTCGATGATCTCGCGGGGCCTGCCCTCAGCATGCACCGCCCCGTCCTTCATCGCGACGAGATGGCTGGCGTAGCGGCAGGCCTGGTTGAGGTCGTGCAGCACGGCGATGATGGTCTTGCCCGCCCGGTTCAACGCCCGGCAAAGCTCCAGCACTTCGATCTGATGGGCGAGGTCGAGGAACGTCGTCGGCTCGTCGAGCAACAGGAGATCGGTTTCCTGGGCCAGCGCCATAGCTATCCAGGCCTTCTGGCGCTGGCCGCCCGACAATTCGTCGAGGCGCCGCGCCGCGAGAGCGGTGACGCCGGCCGCCGTCATGGCTTCCGCGACCGCCGTTTCATCACCCGCCGACCAACGCTTGAACAATCCACCGTGCGGATGGCGGCCGCGCGCGACGAGATCAGCGACGGTGATGCCGTCCGGCGTCTCTGCACCTTGCGGCAGGACGGCAAGCCTGCGGGCGCGCTCGCGATGGCCGAAATCGACAATGGCGCGCCCATCGAGCAGGACGCTGCCGCCGGAGGGCTCGTGCAGGCGGGCGAGCGTGCGCAGAAGGGTCGACTTGCCGCAGGCGTTGGGGCCAACAATGACCGTGAAGCCGCCGCGCGGAAAGGCGAGATCGAGCCCGCGCAATATCTCCCTGGAACCATGGCCGGCCCGCAAAGCGCGGGTTTCGAGGGAAGAGGTCGTGCTCATGAGCCCGTACCGCGCCGCAGCCTGCTCCGCAGCAGCAGGACGAAATAGAGGCCGCCAAGGCAGGCGGTGACTGCTCCGACCGGCAGCGAGCGCGGCGCGAACAGCGTCCGCGCGACGCAGTCGCTGCCGAGGAGGAAGAGCGCGCCGAACAGGGCCGAGGTCGAGAGCGGCAGCCCGGCGCTCCCGGCGAGCCGGCGCGCGGCATGCGGCGCGATCAGTGCGACGAAGCCGACCGGCCCGGCGATCAGGGTCGCGGTGGCGGTCAGGCTCAGCCCAACGAGGCCGAGGCGCAGTCGCGCCGTACCGGGGGGCTCGCCTAGCGACATCGCCTTGTCGTCGCCGAGCGCGAGTGCATCCATGCTGCGACGGCAGGCGAGGCCGAGCGGCAGCAGCACGAGCAGGATGGCCGCTCCGATCGCGAGGCGACCCTTGTCGACGCCGGCGAGTGCGCCCTGTTTCCAGCTTGCCGCGATCAGGGCGGAATCGAGCGGGGCGGTGAAGATCAGCCAGTCATTCAGGGCCGTGAAGCCGACGCCGACGGCGATGCCGATCAGGATCAATCGGCTGCGCTCGACATGGCTCCCGCCGGCCGCGGCATAGACCAGAAGCCCAGCAGCAAGCCCTCCGGCGAGGGATGCCAGCGCGACGATCGCAGCGGTCGCGCCGGCCAGCATCGCCAGGATCGCGCCGGAGAAGGCGCCGGCATCAAAGCCGATCACATCCGGGCTGCCGAGCGGATTGCGCAGCAAGGTCTGGAACAAGGCGCCGGCCATGCCGAGCGCCGCACCGGCAGCGAGCGCGGCGAGGATTCGTGGCAAGCGCCATTCCAGAACAACGAGCCGCAGCGGGCCTGTCGCCTCGCCCGCCAGCGTACGGGCGGCATCCGCCACAGAGACCGACATGGTGCCGAGCGTGAGCGCGACCAACCCAAGGCCGACACAGGCTGCTGCGAGGGCGAGGTCGACTGCAAGAGAACGGCGCAGGACTGGGCGCGATGGCCCGCTTTGCGCCGGAGCCCGGGCGGCCAATGGCATCGTCATGCCTCGCTGCGCCGAGGCCGCGCCAGCGTGGCGAGAACCGGAGCGCCGATCAGGGCCGCAACGATGCCGACGGGCAGTTCAGCCGGGGGCACGACCACGCGACCGAGTGTATCGGCCACGACAACGAGCGCCGCGCCGACGAGAGCCGCCAACGGCAGCACGATGCGCTGATCGGCACCGCCGAGACGGCGCGCGATATGCGGCGCGGCCAGGCCGATGAAGGCGATCGGCCCAGCAGCTGCGACAGCGGCGCCTGCGAGCAGGACAACAGCGAGCAGGCTGCCCGCTTGTGTCCAGCCGACGCTGAGTCCGAGGGCGGCGGCGCGATCCTCGCCGAGCGCCAGGAGATTGAGCCGCGGCGCCAGCAGCGCGGCGAGCGCCACCCCCATAAGCAGCGGCAGCGCGATTGCGGGCAGCAGCGCGAGGCCGTCTCCGGACAAGGCGCCGACGCGCCAATTGCGGACGAGGTCGAAGCGCTCGGGATCGGCGAGCGCGATCGCCTGGCCGATACCGAGGCAGAAGGCGGTGACGGCGACGCCGGCGAGCGTGAGCTTGATCGGCGCGGAAGGCCCGCGCGGCGCACCGGCGACCGCGTGCACGGCGAGCGCCGCCAGCGCAGCCCCGCCCGATGCGAGCCAGACCGTCATCGTCGGAGCAAGGCCGAACAGGCCGGAGCCGGTCACGACGGCAAGGCTCGCGCCGGCATTGATGCCGAGCAGGCCGGGATCACCGAGCGGGTTGCGCGTCGCGGCCTGGATGATCGCGCCGGCGGCTCCAAGCGCCGCGCCGACCACGAGCCCGAGCGCCAGCCGCGGCAGGCGCAGCTGCCATAGAATCACCGCCGTCTCGCTGTCACGCCCTTGCAACAGGTCGAGCAGGCTCGACGGCGGCAGGAGCTTTGCTCCGGCGAGCAGGCTGGCCAGCATCGCAGCCGCAAGCAGGAAGCCGGCAATGAGGACGCTACGCATGCGGCCGGTCATGCCGGAAGCCGCGCAAAGAGCGCGTCCCAGGCGCGGGCGAGATAGCGCGCCGTATAGAGCGAGCCGAAGGTGCAGTTGCCGGCGACGGTCTCGACCCGGCCGGCCTTCACCGCCGGCAGCCTTTGCCAGAGCGCCTCCCGCGCCAGCGCCCGCGGCCCGCCATCGCCGAAATCGATCAGCAGGATCGCGTCGACCGCGCCGAGCACATCGCCGAAGGAATCGAGCGCGACCTCGCCATTGGGACCGAGCCAGCCGGCCGCAACCGCGAGGCCACCGAGCTCGGCGAGCACCTGCGCCGGCATGACGAGGCCGTAGCGTGTGCCAGCGCTGCGCACCAGCAGCCGCCGCTTGATCGCATCGTAATGAACGGCCGCGACGAGCGAGCTTGCGATCGCCTGCCGGTGACGCTGCCGGATCGCCGCGATCATCTTGGCATGCGCGGCGACGATCCGCGCGGCTTTCTCCTGCTGATCCAACCAGTCGCCCAGCCGCGTCAGGTTTTCCTGCCAGGTGATGCGATGGTCGCTCGGCAAGACGGGAGTGATCGCCGGCAGCCGCGCCAGCGGCCACCAGTCGGAGTTCGGTGCGCTGTCCGGACACAGGATCAGGTCCGGCGCTAGCATCAGGATCTGCTCGAGGTCGGGTGGTGCGGCCAGGAAGGGCACGCCTGGCGGCACCGGCACCCAGGGCCGCGCCCGGCTGTGGCTGTAGCCGACCAGTGGCAGATCGAAGGCCAGCGCCTGCTCCAGTCCGATGCGCGAGTCGATCGCGACCACGCGCTGCGGCGCGGCCGGGATGTCGAGCCGACCGAGCGAGGTTTCGACCTGCCGGCTCGCAGGCGCAGCTACCGCGGCGGGAGCGCCGAGAAGCGCTGCCGCCCCGGCCGCGAAGGCGCGCCGTGAGAGCTTCCCTCGCACCCCGCTCAGAACTCGAAAGTCGAGGACACCGAGACCATCCGCGCCTCGCTCGGATAGAGCAGGTTGAAGCCCGGATAGGTCGTCCAGTAGGCCTTGTTGAACAGGTTGGTCACATTGGCCTGCAGCGTGATCGGCTTGCCGTCGGCGCGCTCGATCTTGTAGCGCGCCCCGATGTCGAAGGTCGTCCAGGCCTTGAGCTTCTGCAGGTTGGCGGCGTCGGCATAGTTCGAGCCGGTGTAGATCATCCGCCCGAACAGCGTGAGGTTGCGCACGAAGCCCGGGTCCCATTCGATGCCAAGATTGGCCTGGACGCGCGGGGCGCCTTGCGCGGTGTTGCCGTCGAACAGCCCGTCCTGCGTGCGCGTCAGCTTGGCGTCGAGCAGCGTCACGCCGCCGAGCACCCGCACGCCAAGGGTGACCTCGCCGGCGACATTGAGCTCGATGCCGCGATAGCGGGTCTCGCCATTGTCATTGAAGGTGTTGGTCACCGTATCGGCGATGCCCGAGGCCTGCGTCGTGTGGAAGGCGCTCAGCGTCGTCAGCATCGTGCCCCAGTCGGCCTTGACGCCGGCTTCGTACTGCTTGGTGACGAAGGGCGGCAGGATCTGGCCGGCATTGGCGAAAGTGTTGCCGACGACGGTCCCGACCGTCAGCCCCTCGATATAGCTGGCATAGAGCGAGACGTTCTCGAGCGGCTTGACGACGAGGCCGACCATGGGCGTCAGCGCGTTGCTCCTGTTGCGCGAGGTCACCGCCTCGCTTACCGCCGCGAAGGTCTTGGCCTCCACATATTGCTGGCGCAGCCCGAGCGTCAGCTGGACCCGCTTGTCGAGGATCGAGAGCGTGTCGGAGACCGAGACGCTGGTGAAGGTGCTTTCGTTCTGCTTGTAGCGGATCGGCGATCCGAGCGACGGCATCACGGAGAACCGCGGATTGTAGATGTTCGATTGCGTCACCACCGGCGTCGGCTGCGGTGCGCCGGCGCGGCCCGAATAGAGCGTGTTGGCCGAGACCGTGACCTCGTGCTCGACCGGGCCGGTGAGGAAGCGCCCGCGCAGGCCGGTCTCGCCGGAATGGCGGTTGATGTCGATCTGGTAGACCGCGCTGGTCGCGGTGAAATTGCCGTTCGACATCAGCCGCGAGCCGGCCTCGACCGCCTGGTCCCAGTCCATCCGGCTGACGCCGCCCTTGGCGTAGACGGTGACATCGGGCGTGACGTCGTATTCGGCCGAGAGCATGCCGTAGGTGTCGGTGAACTTGCTGTAGTTCCACGGCGAGACATAGGTCTTGTCGGGCTTGATCGGCCGCGGCACGCGCTGGCCGGCGAGCGGCGTCACCGTATTGTTCATCCGATCGGTGTTCAGGACCTGATAGCCGACATCCAAGGATAGCCTCAGCGCCTCGCCGCGGTAGTCGAGCCCCAGCGTGCCGTTGAGCAGCGTCTGCGATTGCTGGCTGATCGGCGTGCCGCCGTCGCGGTAAAGCAGGTTCGCCCGAACGCCGAATTCCTTGTTGGCCCCGAAACGACGGCCGACATCCAGATGCCCGCCGATCTGGCTGTTGCCGATCCAGGTCGCGGTGAAACGCGTCAGCGGCTCGTCGCCGGCGCGCTTCGGGATCAGGTTGATGACGCCGCCGACGCCGCTCGGCGAGAGCCCGCCGAGGAAGGCGCCTGGTCCCTTGATGATCTCGACCCGCTCGATACCGGCGAGCGTGGTCTGCGCGTTCGGCGCGATGCCGAAGAGCCCGCCGAAGCCGACTGCGGCATTGCCGATCTGGACACCGCGGATGACGAAGTAGTTGGCGTTGCCGACATTGGTCGACTCGACATTGCGGATGGCGGAGTCGTTCTTCACGACATCGGCGATCGACTGCGCCCGCTGGTCCTCGATCAACTTGGCGGTATAGTTCGAGACGGTCACGGGCGCGTCCATGACGCTGCGGGCGCCCAGTACGCCGAGCTGGCCGCCGGTCGCGATCTGGCCGCCCGGATAGATCGGCGCAAGACCCGGCACGCCAGCGCCAGTGACGTTGATCGTGTCGAGCGGGATCGCTCCGGCCGGCACACTCGCGACGCCGGGTTGCGGCCGGGCCGGATCGAAGATCTCGACCGTCGTCGCATTGCTGAAGCGGTAGGACAGGCCGGTGCCCGACAGGAGCGCGGCAACCGCCTGGCCGGTTGTCAGCGAGCCCTGGACCGGATTGCCCCGGCGTGAGGCGGCGGCAGTCTCGGCAAAGACGACGTCGATGCCGGTCACCCGGACGATGTCGTTCATCGCAGCGCGCACCGGCTTGGCGGGAATATCGAAGCTGTAGGCCGACTGCGCCTGTGCCGGTCGAACGGTCCCGACGAAGCCCGCGCCGGCCAGCATCGTCGTTGCCAGCAGAAGCCCCACCCTGCCCAGCCTTGCCTTGCTCATGCCCCAGCCTTCCCGAAACCCGGCGATGCCGGCAGTTCCGCGCAAACGTCGCGCGCTGCCCTCATCTCCTAGTCGTCCGGGAGCCGGCACCACCCTCACCATTCCGAGAAAAAATTTGAGAGGGTTCGAGCCAGCCCGCTCAGGGACTGACAAGCGTCAGTCGGCCGAGCCCGGTGACCTGAAATCCGACGGAGGATTGGACCGCTGCCAGCGCCGCATTGCCGTCGCGCAGCGCGATGTTGCCGCTGACGCGCCGTTCGCCGAGCTCTCCGCTCGTCACCAGGATGCGGCCGCCGCGATAGCGCCCAATCCGCTCCAGCACATCGGCAAGCCGGGCGTTGGTGAAGATGTAGCGACCCTGCCGCCAGGCCGTCGTCTCGGTCAGGTCGACGGCATGGGCACCGCCTAGGCCGCCAACTCCATAGGCGACGCTTTCGCCCGGCCTCAGGACAAGGCGGCCGCGGCCGTCGCGCAGCGCGACCTCGACGCTGCCGCTGTCCAAGGTGACGCTGACCTCGCGGTCCTCGGCCGCGACCTCGAAGCGGGTACCGAGTACACGGGCCTCGCCATTGCGCGCCGCGACGGTGAAGGGGACCTGCCCCGGAATGACGCTGAAGAAGGCAGCACCGCGGATGAGTTCGACCCGGCGCTCCGTTGCCGTAAAATCGACCGCGATCGCGCTGTCGGCGTCGAGCAGCACTGTCGAGCCATCGGCCAGCGTCAGGCTGCGCTGTTCGGCGCGCGCCGTCGCATAGTCCGCCTGCCAATCCTGGAGGAGATGCGGACGTTCCAGCCAGAGCCAGCCGGTCACGAGGCATAGGAGCAGGCCGAACACAGCACCGGCCGCAACTTTCCCGCTTCTGCGCCGGCGCCGCAGCTCCTCGATTTTCTGCAGGGGCCCGGCGAGCGCGGCCGCATCGCGCTGTTCGACGGCATCGGAGAGCGGACCGAGATCCGTCCAGAGCCGCTGCACATTCGCGTAGTGCTGCTGATGCGTGGGCGAAGCGCCAAGCCAGCGCGCAAAGTCCTCGCGGTCGGCCGTCGAGGGCCTGCCGTTCATGCGCGTGAACCAGGCGATCGTCTGCTTCTCGATCTGCCTCTCGTCCGACATGGTCCGGAAGCCGCCTCTATGCTCGCTCAGCCGCTGGTTAGCGCAGGCCGTCGCGGCAGGCCAGCAAGGCTCGCGCGATCTCGCGCTCGACCGTGCTGTAGGAGAGCCCGAGCGCCGTCGCGATCTCCTCATAGGAGCAGGCGTGCAGCCGGTTCAGCAGAAAGATCTGGCGGGTCCACTCCGGCAGGGCCGTGATCGCATCGTCGAGCCGCGCGAGTTCCTGCCGCGCCGCGACCGCCTGGTCCGGCAGCACCACGGGAGCGACGTATTGCTCTTCGGTGATGCGCTGCGGCAGGCTGGCCCGCCGGCGCTCGGCTCGTAAATGACTGATCGCGGTGTAATGGGTCGCCCGCGTCAGATAGGCGGAGGAGCAGCCGATCTGCTCGCGCGCCCGCGTCCACAGCGCAATGAAGACGTCCTGCACGACATCGGCGGCATTGGCGGGTCCGACGCGCCGCGCGGCCAGCCGCTCGAGCCGGCGCTGCTCGAGTGCATAGAGGCTCTCGATGTCATCGAGGCTCGTGGACATGGCCGACAAAGGCTCCGCGGATGCCATCACCTGGAGCGTCCATAGCAGCGGAGGCCACCTGCGACAACGACGATGATTTAGAGATAATCTAAAGAAATCAAATGCCTAAGCGCTTGCCTATGAGCGCCCGGCATGGAAGAGACGGCGCCGTCCGAAACGCCAGACAGGTCCGCGAGAGCATGAGCACCGGCCCGTTCCACGAAGCGACGCTAACGCAACGCCAGATGCTGACGCCCGGAATGATCCGGTTGACCTTCTCCGGCGAAGGCCTCGCGAACTTCCGCTCGACCGGTATCCCGGACGAGTACATCCGCCTGTTCTTTCCTGATCCGGAGAGCGGCGAACTCGTCCTGCCGGCGATCGACGCCGACGGGCGCTGGACGATGCCCGAGGAACGACATCGCGTCCGCTACTCGACCTACACCGTTCGCCGCTTCGATGCCGTCAGCCGCGAGCTCGACATCGATCTCGTCGTCCATGACGGCGGCCAGGCCAGCGACTGGGCGATGGCTGCCTCGGTTGGCGAGCGCATCGTCATCAACAACCCGCGCGGGCTCTATGTGTCGCCGGCCGATCTGCGCTGGCAGCTGCTGATCGCCGATGCGACCGGCCTGCCGGCGGTCGCCCGCATCCTCGAACAGACACCGGCCGGGATTTTCAGCGACATCTTCGTCGAACTCGCCGACGAAGCGCATGTCCAGGACTTGCCCGAGCATCCCGGCGCGCGCGTGACCTGGCTCACCGGCAGTGGCAACGGCATCGCCGAAAGCAGGATAGGCAGCCTGCTCGCCAACGCCCCCCGAGCACAGGATGGCGGTTATCTCTGGGTCGCCGGGGAGAGGTCGGTGGTACGGGAACTGCGCGAACAGGCCAAATCGCTGCCCTGCTTCGCCGATCAGCGCCAGAAGCTCGTCGGCTATTGGAGCCACTCGCCGGCGACGGCCGGCTAGGGCAATCGAGCCGCGGTAGCGCAAAAGACGCACAAGCCCGGGAGAAAATATCGCGAGCTAGTCGGCTCTCCCGCGGGCCTCGACAGGCCATAGCTCGAGCAGCTCGTCGCCTCTGACCACGTGCAGGACGTCGTGCAGGTTGATCGTCGGGTCGCAATGCGGGACCGTGCATTCGACCACCGTGCCGATCGGCAATGTGCCCCGCCCCTCCGCTGGCAGGATGCGGCCGAACTCGTCGCCGCACCATTCGATCCGCCCGACCAGTTCGCCGCCGAGGAGGACGCGCGGCGGCGGGCCATCGAGCGCGAAGCTCTTGCTGCCGCCGTCGGTGATGGCGAAGCCGAGCGAGCTGTGGCCGATCACGGTGACGGCGATGCGCAGCGCCGGCTTGAACTCCGGCCCGCCGCGACCGTGCATGTCGACGCTGTCATAGGCCTCGTCCATGAAGACATAGGAGCCAGCCTGGATCTCGGTCAGCAGCCGGTCCTCGCCGTCGAGAAGATGGCTGCCGGTGCCGCCGCCCGAGACGATCTCCGGCGCCAGACCGGCCTCGCGCAAGGCTTCCAGCATCGACGCCAAAAGCCGGCCCATTCCCTGGTTGGCGGCGCGGCGCGCAGCGAAATCGTCGATGTGCTGGACGCGACCCTGATAGGCCTGGACGCCGCGATAGCGCAGGCCGGCCAGCCCCGAAACAAGCTTTGCCAGTTCGACCGCCTCGGCCGGAGTCGCAACACCGCTGCGCTTCAGTCCGACATCGAGATCGACGAAGACGTCGAAGACGGTGCCGTGCCGCCGCGCAGCCTCGGCATAGGCGGTAGCAAGATCGACCCGGTCGACCACGACCCCGATCCGTCCACCGGCCGCCGCGGCGCGCGCCAGCGCATCGATCTTGGCGGTGCTGGCGATCGGGGCGCTGAGCAGGAGGTCGCGGACACCGCCCTCGAACAGCGCCAGCAACTCGCCCGGCTTGGCGCAGCAATTGCCAAGCGCCCCGGCAGCCATCTGCCGCCGCGCTATCTCGGCGCATTTATGCGATTTCGCGTGCGGCCGGAGATTCAGCCCGGCCTTGCGACAGGTCTCTGCCATCAGCGCGATGTTGTGCTCGAAGAGATCGAGATCGAGCACGGCGGCAGGCGTCTCCAGCCGCGCCCGGCTGTCCGACTCGCCGACGAGCTTCTGGTTGAGCGCGGCAGCGCCGAACAGGAGCGTGGTCATGACTGAACTCCCGCAAGTTCGGCCCGCCGGCGTATCGTAGCCGCGAGGTCGATGGTTTCGCCGTCTGCGGCAAAGACCACGCCGTAGTCGCGAGCCGCGCCCTCTGCCGTGACCTTGCCCTCGCGCAGATCGTCCTCGATGCGGATCGGATCGCGCTGCAGCGCATCGCCATAGCCGCCGCCGCCCGCCCCAACGAGACGGAAGACGTCGCCGGCACGGGCTGTGAAGCTCTCCATCGGCATGGTCGGCAGGCTCCGCTCCGTACCATCGGCACGGATCAGGATGTGGGCCGATGGCGTGCCGGGGCTGCCGCCCTCGAAGCCGAAGGGCGGGTGGTCGCGCCGATCGCCGCGCAGCACGAAGCGGACCGGCGCCAGGAAGCGGAATTCGCGGATGAGCGAGAGCCCGCCGCGGAACTCGCCGGGGCCGCCGGTATCCGGCACGAGGCCATAGCGCACCACCTCGACCGGCATGTCGGCCTCGATCATCTCGACCGGCTGGTTGGAGAGATTGGCGGCCGGATTGGAGATGCCCTCGATGCCGTCCTTGCCGGCGCGCGCCCCCCAGGTCCCGACCACCATCTCGTTGAGCACGAAGGGCCGTCCTTCATGCGTGCCGCCGGCCGCCAGCAGATAGGGCCCGCCCTCCGAGCCGCCCATGGCCCGCTCCGGCACGATCTGCGCCAGCGCCTGCATGATCGCGTCGAAGACGCGATAGCCGACGACGCCGCGCGCGCCGCAGGCAGCCGGATAGCGCGGATTGACCAGGCAGCCTTCCGGCGCCCGAACCGTGATCGGCCTGAGGTAACCTTCGCAGTTCGGGATGTCCTGCTGCGACAGGCAGCGGATCGCGCAGAAGGATGCCGATTCCGGCAGCGAGATCGGGCAGTTGATCGAGGCCGCGACTTGGCCGGCGGTACCGGTGAAATCGATGTCGATCGTGTCGTCGGCGACGGTAACGGTCGCCACGATCGGCAGCGGCTCGGGGTTCTCGCCGACGCCGTCGATATAGTCGGTGGCGCGGTAGACGCCGTTGGGCAGAGCGCGGATGACGTCACGCATCATCGCCTCGGCATGGTCGTGCAGCGCGCCGATATAGGCATCGAGTTCTTCCGCGCCGTAACGGCCGATCAGGGTCTTCAGCCCCTCCTCGGCGACGTTGCAGGCGGCGATCTGGGCACGAATATCGCCGAGCACCTCGACCGGCGAGCGAGTGTTCGCCTCGAGGATGCGGAACACGGCCTCGACCGGCTCGCCGGCGTCGTAGAGCTTGAGCAGCGGGATGCGCAGGCCTTCCTGCTGGATCTCGGTCGCGTAGATCGCGACCGAACCGGGCACGATGCCGCCGAGATCAGTGTGATGCGCGACGGTTGCAGCAAAGCCCGAGAGACGCTCTGCGACGAAGATCGGCTTCAGAATGTATATGTCCGGCAGGTGCTGGCCACCGGAACCGTAGGGATCGTTGGCGATCAGGATATCGCCCTGTTTCAGCCCGTCGCCATAGCGCTCACGCACGAAGCCCATGATGCGCGGGAAGGAGCAGAGCTGGATCGGCAGGGTCAGACCCTGCGCGATCACCCTGCCCTTCGCATCGCAGAGCGCGGTCGAGTAATCCATGATGTCGCGCACGACAGGCGAATAGGCCGAACGCATCACGATCAGCGCCATCTCGTCGGCAGTCGAGGCCAGCGCATTGCGGATCACTTCGAGGGTGATCGGGTCGATCTCGCGCATGCTCATGCGGCCTCCAGGGCGATGTCGATATTGCCGGCCTCGTCGAGCCTTGCGCTCTGGCCGGGCCCGACGATGCAGGTGCAGTCGTATTCCTCGATGACGAAGGGCCCGCGCCGCGCCGTAGCATCGAGATCGGCCCGGCCGATCACGGCGATGGCAGCGGATACTCCCGCCGCGAACGAGACCGGCCGATCGGCCCGGCGCATCGGCGCCTCCGCGGCGAATTGCTGGCGCGGAGCGATCAGCGGCAGGCGCACTGTCAGGCGGGCATTGACGAGATGGACCGCGTCCTTCTGCGAACGATGGCCATAGGTGCGCTCGTGCTCGCGATGGAACAGCTCGTTGAGCTCGGCGATGTCGAAGCGCCTGGCCGGTACGGTCAGTTCATAGGCCTGGCCGACATAGCGCAGGTCGGCGGAATAGCGGAATTCGGCCTGCGCGAGATCGTAGCCTTCGAACGCAAGGATGCGGCGGGCATCGGCGCCGAGCTCGGCGAAGAGCTGCTCCAGCCCGGCATTGTCGAACTCGCCCGCCCGCCGCTTTGAGGGCCGAACGAATTCCTGCTCGACATCGGAGCGCAGCAGGCCGAGCGCGCTGAAGACGCCGGCGGCGCGCGGGACGATGACGCGGCGGATGCCGAGCGCGCTCGCGACCTCGGCCGCGACCACCGGGCCATTGCCGCCGAAGGCGACGAGCGTCGCCTGGCGGGGATCGCGGCCGCGATAGGTCGAGACCGCCTTGACCGCCCGCGTCATGGTGGTGACCGCGAGCGTCAGCACGCCGCGCGCCGTCTGCTGGAGGTCGAGGCCGAGCGGGCGCGCGACCTGATCGTTGAGCGCGGCGCGGCCGGCATCGGGCTGGAGCGGAAAGCTGCCGCCTGCGAGTGCGATGTCGTTGATGTAGCCCAGCGTCAGGAAAGCGTCGGTCAGCGTCGCCCGCCGGCCCCCTAACCCGTAGCAGACCGGACCGGGCCAGGCGCCGGCGCTCTGCGGGCCGACCGAGACCTGGTTCATCTTGTCGATCGCGACGATGCTGCCACCGCCGGCGCCGATCTCGGAGACGTCGATGAAGGGCATCTTGATCGGGTAGCCGCCGCCCTTGACCAGCTTGCTCGACAGATTGATGCCGGCGCCGACCTCGTATTCGGTGGTGCGGGCCGGCTCGCCATGCTCGATCAGCGCCGCCTTGGCGGTGGTGCCGCCCATGTCGAAGGAGATGATGCTGGGCTCGTCACTCCCCGAAACCAGCCTTGCGCAAGCGATGACGCCGGCAGCCGGACCGGATTCGACCAGCGACGCCGCGCGCTTTACGGCCGAGCCCAGCCGCATGATGCCGCCGCCGGAATGCATCATCTCGACCTGGCAGGTGACACCGATCGAGGCGAGCCGCGCCGTCAGCGCACTCGCATAGTTGCGCACGACGGGGCCGATATAGGCGTTCACCACCACGGTCGAGGTGCGCTCGTACTCCCGGATCTCGGGCAGGATTTCCGAGCCGCGGCAGATGTAGACGCCTTCGCCAAGCTCGGCGCGCAGGATGTCTTCAGCCGCGATCTCGTGCCGGGGATTGGCATAGGCGTGCAGGAAGCTGATCGCGACCGCCTCGACATCCTCCTCGCGAAAGCGCCGCGCCGCCGCGACGACGTCCTCTTCCGAGAGCGGGATCCGTACCGAGCCATCCGCAGCGAGCCGTTCGCGCGCCTCAAGCCGCAAATGCCTGGCCGCGAGCGGCTTCGGCTTGTCGTATTGCAGATCGTAGAGCACCGGGATGCGCAAGCGGCGCATTTCGAGCACGTCGCGGAAGCCCTCGGTGGTCAAAAGGCCGGTACGGGCGCCCTTGTATTCGAGGATGGCATTGGTCGCGACCGTGGTCGCATGGACGATGCCGGTGATGCGGTCGGGCGTGGTCTGGTAGTCCTCGACCAGCGCCTTCAGCGCCTGGGCGATGCCGCGGCTGTAATCGTCCGGGGTCGAGGGCACCTTGCGGGTCTCGATCAGCCCGTCATCGCGTGCGATGACGACATCGGTGAAGGTGCCGCCGATGTCGATGCCGATCCGGTAGCTATGCTGCGCCATGGATGTCTTCCCGGGTTTCTGGGATCGCTGCAGCATCCGCGGCCCGTACCGGCAGCGGCGTGCGCCGACCGGCGAGGCCCTTCGGCACAGCGGCGATGAGAGCTTGCGTGTAGGGGTGCTGCGGCCGGTCGAGCACGTCGAGGCAGGGGCCCTGCTCGACGATCAGGCCCTTGCGCATCACGACGATGCGGCTGCACAGCGTGCGCACCAGAGCAAGGTCGTGGCTGATGAAGAGGAGCGTCAGGCCGAGTTCGCGGGTCAATCGCGACAGGAGATTGATCACCTGCGCCTGCAGGGAAACGTCGAGCGCCGAGACCGGCTCGTCGGCGATCAGTACCTCCGGCTTCATCGCCAGTGCCCGCGCCAGGCCGATGCGCTGGCGCTGGCCGCCGGAAAGCTCGTGCGGCAGGCGCGGCCCGATCTCGGGACCAAGCCCTACCAGCGTCAGGAGTTCGGCGATCTCGCTCTCGCATTGCGCCTTGGGCACGCCGCGCAGCGCCAGCGTCTCGCCGAGGCAGCGCGCCACGCTCTTGCGCGGGTTCAGTGCGCTGCTCGAATCCTGAAAGACCATCTGCACGCGCCGCCGCCACGGCCCGGCATGGTCGCGCATCAGCTCCGCCATAGGCTGGCCGTCGAGCAGGACGTCGCCGGTGGTCGGCCGCACCAGCCCGACCGCGAGCCCGGCGAGTGTCGACTTGCCCGATCCGCTCTCGCCGACAATGCCGACGACATCGCCGCGCATGACGTCGAGGCTGACAGCGTCGAGCGCGACGAGCCGGCCGTCGCGCCCTAGCAGGCGGTCGAGCATCCCGCCCTGCGGGAAGGATTTGGAGACGCCGCGCAGCGACAGGATCGGGCCGGTCATCGCGGCCTCCAGCAGGCGCTGCGGTGCCCCGCTTCGGTGACCAGCGGCGGCATCTCGCTGAGGCAGGGCTCGATGGCGTCGGGGCAGCGTGGCGAAAACGGGCAGCCTATTGGCAGCCGGCCGAGCCGCGGCGGCGCGCCCTCGATCGCAGTCAGCGGGCCGACCGGGCCTGAGAGACTCGGCACGCAGGCCTTGAGCAGGCTGGTATAGGGGTGGCGCGGGGCGAGCTCGATCGCCTCGACCGGCCCGTCCTCGACGACCTTGCCGCCATACATCACCACGACGCGATCGACGATCTCGGCGACGAGCTGGAGATTATGCGAGATGAAGACCACGGCGAGGCCGAGCTCGCGGCGCAGCTCGGCGATCAGGTCGACGATCTGTGCCTGGACGGTGACGTCGAGCGCCGTGGTCGGCTCGTCGGCGATGAGGAGGCGCGGCCGGCAGGCGATCGCCATGGCGATCAGCGCGCGCTGGCGCATGCCGCCGGAGAATTCGTGCGGATAGGAGGCGAGGCGCCGGCCAGCGTCGCGAATGCCGACGCGCTCCAGCGCCTCCGCCGCGATGCGCCGCGCCTCGGCTGACGAGACGCCGCGATGGGCCCGCACCACGTCGGTGATCTGCCGGCCGATGGTCAGCGCCGGATTGAGCGAGCTCTGCGGATCCTGGAACACCATGGCGATGTCGCGCCCGCGCAGTGCCCGCATGCGCCTTTCATCAGCGGCGAGCAGGTCTTCGCCGTCGAAAAGGACGCGCCCGCCGGTGACGCGCGCCGGTGCAACGAGCAGCCGCATCACCGCGAGCATGCTGAGGCTCTTGCCCGAGCCGCTCTCGCCGACGATGCCGACCGCCTCGCCCGGCGCGACCGAGAAATCGACGCCGCGCACCGCCTCGACGATGCCGCCATCGGCCGATCGGAAGCCGACGCGCAGACCCTCGACGCTGAGCAGGTCCGGGCTCACGCGACCAGCGTCCGGGCGTCGCTGCGCGGATCGAACAAGTCGCGCACCGCATCGCCGAGCAGGTTGAAGCCTATCACCGTCAGCGAGATCGCGAGGCCCGGAAAGGCCGGCAGCCACCATTCGCCGGAATAGATCGCGCTGCGGGCGTCGGATAGCATGGTGCCCCAGCTTGGCTGAGGCGGCTGCACGCCGAGGCCGACGAAGCTGATCGAGGCCTCGATGACGATGCCGATCGCGACCAGCAGCGTGCCCTGGACGATGATCGGCGACAGGCAGTTCGGCAGCACGTCGCCGATGACGATCTGCCAGTGCGAGGCGCCCTGCAGGAAGCGGGCGCGGACATAATCGGCCCCGGCGATGCGTTTGGCGACCGCGTAGGTGACGCGGGCGAAGACCGGCGAGAACAGGCAGCCGACGAGGACGACGATCTTGACTTCGTTCGGCAAAAGCAGCGAGCCCACCGGCAGCGGCCCGACGCCGAGGATGCCGACGATGGCGATCGCCCAGACCAGCAGCGGGATCGAGGCGACGCCGTCGACGACGCGCATCACGATCTGCTCGCCGAGCCCGCCCTTATAGGCGGCGAAGACGCCAGCGGAGACACCGATCAGCGCGCCGATCAGCACCGCGCCGATACCGACCGAGAGCGAGGCGCGCGCGCCGAACAGGATGCGGCTGAGCACATCGCGGCCGCCCTGGTCGGTGCCGAGCCAGTGCTTCATGTCGGGCGCGGCGAGCCTGTCCTCGATATCGAGCCCCAGCGGATCATAGGGCGCGATCAACGGCGCGAAGATCGCGGCGAGCAGGATCAGCCCGACGATGCCGGCCCCCAGCCAGCCGCTCCAGTCGAGACCGCACAGGGTTTTGGCAAGACCGCTCATGCCGCTGCCCTCTGGCGCGGGTCGAGCACGCGGTTGATCAGGTCGGCGCCGAGATTGGCGAAGACGAAGATCGCGGTGAACAGGAAGACGATGCCCTGCAGCAGTAGGAAGTCGCGCTGCGAGATCGCGTTGAGGAGTGCACGCGACAGGCCGGGGATGTTGAAGACCTGCTCGATGATCAGCGCCCAGCCGAACATGTAGCCGAAGGAGAGCGCCGCGAGATTGATTACCGGCGGCAGCGCATTGACGAGCGCGTAGAACACCACCTGACGGGACGAGAGCCCCATGGCGCGGGCCGTGCGGACATAGTCGCCGCGCAAGGTCTCCTGAAGGCTCGCCTGCGTCATCCGTGCGAGCACGGCGATGTAGTAGACCGCGAGCGAGAGCGAGGGCATCAGGATGCTCTGCAGGTGCAACGACAGCCCGGCCGAGAGCGGAAAGTAGCCGCCTGGCGGCAGCAGGCGCAGGTCGACGGCGAGGAAGCGGATGAGGACGATGCCGAGCCAGAATGCCGGGATCGACAGGCCGAGCACCGCGGCGAAGCGGCTGACCCGGTCGAAGGCCCCACCCGGGCGGAGCGCGGCGAGAACACCGATGCCGACGCCGCAGACCAGCGCGATGGCGAAGGCGAAGAGCACGATCGACAGCGTCACCGGCAGGGCGCTCACAATGTCGGTCGCGACATTGCGGCCGGTGACGAAGGACTTGCCGAAATCCCCGCGCACGACGTCGCCGAGCCAGGCGGCGTATTGCGACAGGAAGGGCCGGTCGAGGCCGTGAGCCTGCTCGAACTGCACGATCTGCTCAGCCGTGGCATCGGCCCCGAGCACGATCCGGGCCGGAGAACCCGGACCGGAGCGCGTCAGCGCGAAGAGCGCGAGGCCGACGAAGAGCAGCGTGCCGATCGAGGAGACGATACGGCCTGCGACGAGGCGGAGCATGGCAGGCTCGCTCAGACCTTGATCTCGCCGGGGGCGATGGTCAGGCCCTGGTTGACCTTCACATCCTGGACCGTCTGGCGCCAGAGATTGGAGGCGTGGACATAGCCGAGCACGCCGAGCGGCGCATCGCGGGCGGCTAGCGCCTGCAGCTTGCCATAGGCCTCCTTGAGCTTGGCTTCCTCAGTCTCGGCGAAGGCAGCCGCAAGCGTCTGGTTGAACTCCGGATTGTTGTAGCCCGTGCTCTTCGACAGCACCTGCTCGGGCGTCAGGCAGACCTGCATGATGTAGCTCGGCTCGCCCGGCGACATGAAGACCTGCAGCGCCGCCTGGTGCTCGCCGCGGATCGCCTGCTGGATCAGCACCGAGAACTCGTAGACCTTGAGGTTGACCTTGATGCCGATCTTGGCGAGCTGCGCTTGCACGAAGATCGCCGCGTCCTTGGTGTCGAGCAGATAGGGCTCGGCCTGGATGCTGAGATCGAACTCGGCACCGGTGGCGTATTTCGACTTGGCGAGCAGGGCTTTTGCCTTGTCGAGATCGAAGCCGAGCTCCTTGTCGGCCTCGGCGTTGAACCACCAGCCGCGCGCCGGCGCCGGCACGGAAGACGGGTCGAGCAGCCCGTAATAGACCTTCTCGCCGATCGTCTTGCGGTCGATCGCGGCGGAGACCGCCTTGCGGAAGTTCACATCGTCGAACGGGGCTTTCAGGTTGTTGGTGTACATCAAGAGCGCGCCGCCCAGTGTCGGACGGGAGGCGCCGGTGATGCCCGGCATGGTCTTCAGGCGGTTGAACTCGCGCGGCGGCGGCGCGCTGATCAGGTCGACCTGACCGGTGAGCAGATAGGCGACGCGAGTCGCGTCCTCCGGGATCATCTTGACGACGAGCCGGTCCCAATGCGGCAGGCCCTTGCGCCAGTAGTTCGGGTTCTTCTTGAAGCTGATATAGTCGTTCGGCTTCCACTCCTCGAAAATACCGAAGCCGGTGCCGACGCCGGCGGGACGCGACTTGAAATAGTCGTCGCCATGCTCCTTGCGCGAGCCGGCCGGGTAGATGCCCATGTATTTGGTCAGGAAATAGAGCCAGGGGCCATAGGGCTCCGACAGATCGAACTGGACCTTGAGCGGATCCAGCACCGTGACCTTGGTGATGCGTGTGAAGAGCGAGCGCCGCGCCGCCTTGTTGGCGGGATCGAGCAGGTAGTCGAAGGAGTATTTCACATCCTCCGCCGTCATCTTCTTGCCGTTGTGGAAAGTGAC
Organism: Alloboseaceae bacterium BT-24-1; assembly: GCA_025846845.1. Lineage (GTDB taxonomy): Bacteria > Pseudomonadota > Alphaproteobacteria > Rhizobiales > Beijerinckiaceae > Allobosea. The sequence goes on along the minus strand of JAOYTL010000011.1, from coordinate 18,815 downwards.
GTCGTCGCGCAAGTCGAAGGTGTAGGTCTTCTTGTCGGCCGAGATCACCGGCAGCGCCTTGGCGAGCTGCGGCTTCAGCACGCCGTCGACATCGTATTCGACCAGGTTCTCGAACACGGTCTGGCCCAGCACCATGGCGTCGTGATTGAGCTGGTTTATCGGATCGATGGTGATCGGATTGCTCGGCAGGACGATGGTCAGCGTCTTGCCATTGTTCGGCTGGGCGTGGAGCAGGCTCGCGGGCAAGAGGCCGCCAAGAGCGCCGCCTGCTGCAGCTGCGAGAAACGCACGGCGATTTGTCGGCACGGTCAGCATCGGATTCCCCCTGTTTTATTGGCAATGCCTTGGCGGCGCCGGAGGCCGGCGCCGCGCCGAACCAGGGAAAGCTAAATCGCTGAGGCGGCGAATAAAAATAAGAAGTGCTTGCCGCTTGATTGTCTCTCACTATCATCTTGGGCGATGCGCTACACCTTTGGTCAGGCCGAGGCGTTCTATTGGGTGGCCCGATTGGGCGGCTTCCGCGCCGCCGCCCAGCACCTCAACCTGTCGCAGCCGACGGTCAGCCTGCGCATCAAGGAGCTGGAACGCATCCTCGGCGGCGAATTGTTCGACCGCTCGCACTATCGACCGGTGCCGACGACGCTGGGCAATACGATCTATGCCGATATCGAGCGCATGCTGGCCCATGCCGAGCAGGTGCAGCGCCATAGCAAGGACGGGCTGCGCGGGCGCAGCTTGCTGCGCATCGGCGCGGCCGATTCCTTCGCCGCAGCCATCCTCCCCCCTCTGCTGGCGGCATTGGCGCAGCGCCATGCCGAGCTGCAGGTCGATGTGACCGTCGATTTCAGCACGAAGCTCGAACAACTGCTGCTCGACCGCTCGATCGACATCGCCTTCCTGTCGCAGCCGCGCGCCCATGCCGGGATCACGATCGTCCCGCTCTGGCTGATCGACCTCGTCTGGGTGATCGGCGAGGGACTGCCTTTCCCCGGGACGGTGGCTACGCCGGAGAACCTCGTCGACCTGCCGATCTTCACCAACGGCTCGCCATCCGGCCTGTTCACCACCATCCAGATGTGGTTCGGCGCGCGCGGGCTGAAACCGCGCCGGCTCAACACCTGCAACCCGCTGACCGTGATCGCCCGCCTCGCCAGCGCCGGCACCGGCGCGGCGATGATCCCGCGCGAGATGATCCACCTGTCCGGAGAGAAGCTGGCACTACGCGTGCTCGAGGCCGACCCGCCGATTCCATCGCATAACCTCTGCGCGATGTGGTGGAACAACGAGTCCGCCGACGAATGCGGCTATCTCGCCAACCTCGCGCGCGAGATCGCGGCTCGCAGCACGCAACCACCCGATCCTTGAAACCAGACCAGTTCGAATATTCCGTATACGCGCCTGACGTGTGCCCATAATATCGGCAGGAGAGCAGAGTCGGCTCGTCAGCGAGCGGGGTGTCGGCGTGAAGACAGGTCTATCCCGCAGAGGCTTCCTCAAGGCCGGAGCCGCCGGCGTCGCCATCAAGATCTCGCTGCTGCCCTCGGCCACCCAGGCGGAGCTGATCGAGACGCCGCCGCGCCCCGGAGCCGATTGGCTGGCTCCCGGCGGCAAGCCAAAATACCGCCTCGACGCCATCGCCAAGGTCACCGGCGGCAAGACCTTCACGCGCGACTACCGCGCCCGCGATCTCGATGGCTGGCCGAAGGAGCAGGCGCACGCCTTCATGCTGCATGCGACGCGAGTCGACCGCGTCTTCGACGGCGTCGACCTCAACCTGCTCGGCGACGAGCTCAAACCAGACCGGCTGATACTGCAGGAGGACCTCATCGCCGACGGCGTCGCGATGCCGGCGCCATGGCCGGGCTTCTATGGCGACGTCTTCTTCGTGCCGAAGGGCCAGACGGCGCGGCTGCTCGGCCAGCCCGTCGCCATGCTGATCTATCACGACTTCGCCCGCTATGACGCGGCCAAGCGCAAGCTGCGCTTCAACGACAAGGTCGTGCGCTATGGGGCGGAAGGCCCGTCGACCACGCCGGGCCCCTATGGCGCGGCGCGCTATGTCCGGATCGATGGCGGCAACCCCGATGCCGAGGACCGCTATTCCGCGCTGAAGGACACGACGATCCGCGCCGGTTTCAAGGGGACCGAGCCGCAATGGCCGGCCGCCGGCGAGGGCGACGCCATGGCGCGTGGCATGGCCGCCGCCGCCGAGATCGAGCGCGAGATCGCCAATGCCGGCGACGACGTGCTGGTGCTGCGGCGCTCCTATTCGACCCAATCGGCCGATGCCTCGGCCATGGAGGCCGACAACGGCAATGTCTGGTACGAGCGCGGGACCGGCGTGCTGCACGCGCTGATCGCGACGCAGTCGCCGCATGAGGTCGCCGAGATGGCGGCCCATATGCTGTCGAAGTCGAAGTTCGCGCTCGGGAGCATCGACCTCAGGATCGGCTACACGGTCGGCTACGGCACCAAGGACCACGCGATCTTCCCGTTCTTCTGCGTGCTCGCCGGGCTCTATGGCGAAGGGCGCCCGGTCAGGCTCGCCAATGACCGCTACGAGCAGTTCCAGACCGCGCTGAAGCGCCATGCCTTCCAGATGGACAAGGTCATGGTCATCGACCGCAAGACCGGCAAGTTCCGGGCGATGACCGGGCGCTACCGCAGTGACGGCGGCGGGCGCGAGAACTTCTCGGTCTCGGTCGGCACGGTCGGCGCGACGGCGGCGCAATCGATCTACTACCTGCCGAAGAGCGACTTCTCCGCCGCGATCATGTCCTCGCGCGCCGTCGACGCCGGCTCGATGCGCGGCTACGGCACGCTGCAGACCATGGCGGCGACCGAAATGATGGTCGACGAAGCCGCCGAAGCGCTCGGCCTCGATCCGATGGAACTCCGGCGACGCAATGCGCTGAAATCGGGGATGAAGAACTCGCAGGGTGCGATCCCCTCGGGAGCGCTGCGCCATGACGAGATCCTGGCCAAGGCGGAGAAACACCCACTCTGGGTGAACCGGCAAAAGCGCAAGGCCGAGTTCGAGTCCGCCAATCCCGGCAAGAAATACGGCGTCGGCTACGGCCATGTGCACAAGGACTACGGCACCGGCGCCGAGGCTGCGCTCTGCGCGCTCGAATTCGATGCGAGCGGGCGGCTGCAGCTATCGCATATCGCGCATGAGATCGGCACGGGCGCGACGACCTCGCAGGCGGTGATGGCCGCTGCCATCCTCGGCAAGCAGCCCGATGAGACCGTATTCGGCAAGGTGCGCTGGCCGCAAATGCCGCTGGAGACCACCGACGAGCCCTATACGCTCTCGCAGGAGGAAGAAGACAAGCGGATGGCCAATCCGCGCTGGACGCCGAGCTTCACCTCGCCGATGAGCGCCTCCAACAGCGTCTATTATCTCGGCCATGCGACGCGCGAGGCGGCCCGCGCGCTGGTCGAGCTCACGGTCTGGCCGGCGGCGCGCTCGCTCTGGTCGCGCGGCATCGGCGGCGGCCAGATGGCGCCGGAGGCTGTGCGCCGCGAGGATCTGCGCGTCACCAATGGCGGGATCACGGCCGCGGCGATGCAGCCGCTGTCCTTCGCCGCGGTAGCGGCCGAGGCACATCGGCTCGGCCTCGTCACCGGCATCACCGTGCATAGCTTCAATCGCTGGCAATGGGCGGAAGCCGAGTTCGAATTGCCGGGGACAGGGCGCCGGCGCTTCGCCATCGACGCGCTCGCGCTGAAATACGGCGATGGGGCGCCGGCCGAGCGCAAGGCGCTGATGACGCAGGGCGGCTGGCATTTCGTCGAACGCGCCTCGGTCTCCTATCCGCCGGCGCAGCGCAACAATGCCGGCGTCACCTACTACGCGCCCATGGCGACGCTCGCCGAGATCGTTGTCGACACTGGCAGCGGTGAGGTCAGCCTGCTCTCGCATCACTCCATTCTCGAATGCGGCAACCAGATCGTGCCGGAACTGGTCTCCGGCCAGATCCAGGGCGGCCTCGCCATGGGCATCGGCCACGCCCTCAAGGAGTATCTACCGCTCTATGAGGACGGGCCGGGCGACGGCACCTGGAACTGGAACCGCTACGAATTGCCGACTTCCAGGGATGTCGCGGTCTGGAAGCAGACGGCGGAGGTGCTGCCGCCGCTCTCGGACACCGATCCGCCCAAGGGCATGGCCGAGGTGGTGATGATCGCGGTGGTGCCAGCGATCGTGAACGCCGTCGCCCACGCCATCGGCAAGCGCTTCTACACCCTGCCGCTCACGCCCGAGAGGATCCGAGAGGCGCTGGCATGACGATTCCGACCCAGAAGCTCTCCCTGACCATCAACGACAAGGTCGTCGGTCCGATCGACGTACCCGAGACGATGATGATGCAGGACTTCCTCTACGAGTACCTGAACCTCACAGGCTCGCGCATGGGCTGCGGCCAGGGCATCTGCCATGCCTGCACGGTGGTGCTGGAGAAGGCCGACGGCTCGCTCGAGGAGATGCGCACCTGCATCACCGGCGCGCACTGGTTCGCCGGCCGCAAGGTCAGGACGGTGGAGGGGCAGGCCAAGCGCGACGCCAATGGCGCGATCACTGAGCTCTCGCCGGTCCAGCAGGCCTTCATCGAGCATTTTTCCTTCCAGTGCGGCTATTGCACCCCCGGCTTCGTCACCGGCGCGACGGTGCTGCTCGACCAGCTCAGGCGCAACCCGGTCAAGCGCGAGGCGCTGGAGCAGGTGATCAGCGAAGCGCTCGACCGCCACATCTGCCGCTGCACCGGCTATGTCCGCTATTTCGAGGCGGTGCGCGATCTCGTCCTCAGGACTCCCGGCTTGGTGAAGGCGTAGCGCTGATGGCGAGGAAGCTGCTTCTGGCCGCTCTGGCGGTCGCTGTCGTCGGTGCGCTCGTAGGCGGAGCCGTCTTCCTCGGCCTGTTCGAGCGCAGCGTGGTCGCCAAGGCGGTTGAGCAGCCGCTATCGGCCGAGCAGATGAAGGGGCTCGCCAAGCGCGGCGCCTATGTCGCCGTCGCGGCCGATTGCTATGCCTGCCATGTCGTCAAGGGCGGCGCGCCCTGGGCCGGCGGCCTGCCGTTCGAGACACCGCTCGGGACGATCTTCTCGACCAATATCTCGCCGGACAAGGAGCATGGCATCGGCAGCTGGACGCGCGCCGAGTTTCACCGCGCGGTGCGCGACGGCGTCGGCAAGCACGGCCATCTCTATCCGGCCATGCCCTACGCCTCCTATCGCAAGCTGACGGCGGACGATGTCGACGCGGTCTATGCCTTCCTGATGAGCCGCGAGCCGATGAAGGTGGCGAACCGCGCCAACCATATGCCCTTCCCGCTCAACATCCGGCAGGGGCTAACCTTCTGGAACCTGGTCAACCTGTCCTCCGACGCGAAGACCGAGATCGCCGGGCGCTCGGCGATGTGGAACCGCGGCCGCTATCTGACCGACGCGCTCGCCCATTGCGGCGAGTGCCATACGCCGCGCAACCTCGCCATGGGCATGAAGGAGAGCGCCTATCTGGAGGGTTCGGAGCTTGAAGGCGTGATGGCGCCTGACATCACCAAGGCCGGGTTGGCGCGGATGGGCTTCGATCCACTGGTGTTCGCGAGCTTCATGAAGTCGGGCATCTCGGCGCAGGGCGCGATGACCAACCAGATGTTCGAGGTGGTCCATTTCTCGACCCAGTATTTCACCGCCGACGACCTCGCGGCGATGTCGGCCTATCTCTTCGATCTCGACAAGCTGCCGGAGAGTGTGACGCCACCAACGCCACCGCAGCCGGTCGCCGTCTCAGCCGAGGTCGCAACCTCCGCTCGCGCCAGCTATCTCGCCGTCTGCGCGAGCTGCCATGGCGTCGAGGGGCAAGGCATCCCGCATGTCGTGGTGCCGCTGGCGACCAATGCCTCGCTGCGGCTGGCCGATGCGCGCAACCTCAACAAGGTCATCCTCACCGGCATTCCGGCCCAGCGCTTCCCGGGGCTCGAACGCATGCAGCCGATGCCGGGCTTTGCTGGCCAGCTCTCCGACCAGCAGGTCGCCGACCTCTCCAACTGGCTGCGTGCGAGTTGGGGCGGGCAGCAGCCGAGCGTCACGGCGGACGAGGTCAAGCGGCTGCGCTGATTGCGAGGGCGCAGCTCCGAAGCTTCACGGGCCCCGGCGCGAGGCGGCCCGGATCGCGCGTGCCAAAAGCTCGGTTCCCGGTCGCAAGGGACCATCGGCGCGCATCGTCAGCCCGACCGGCCCCAGCGTCTGCGCCGTGTCGACCGGCAGGGCGACAAGCGTGCCATCGGCGAGGTCGTTGGCCACGACGCCGGCCGAGATAATCCAGACCGCGTCATTCGTCCGCAGGAAGGCGCGCGCGAACGCATCCGACACGGTTTCGATCTGCCGCGGAACGGCATGCACGCCATTGGCGATCAACAGCCGGTCGACATAGGGCCGGATGATCGAGGCTGGCGGCGGCATCAGCACGAGATAGTCGGCGATCTGCTCCAGAACCGAGCCGGCTACCAACAATAATGGATGCTGAGGCCGCACGACGAAACGGACGGCCTCGGAGTAGAGATGCTCGAAGGACAGACCGACCATCAAATCGGTGGCGGCCAGCCGCCCGACCACGAGATCGAGCTCGCCTTGGCGCAGTTGTTCGAGGATCGCGGCGTTCTCGCCGGTGACGATCCGGACCCGCCGATCCGGCTGCTCCTGCAGGAAGAGCTCGATCGCACGCGGCATGATCCGGGATGAGACCGTCGGCAAGGCGCCGACGCGGATCGGCTGAAAGTCGCTAGTGCGCCCGTCCGAGACGGAGTCGAGACCCTGCCTGACCGAGACGAGCGCCGCCCCGGCATGGCGCAGGAAGACCTCGCCGTGATTGGTCAGCCGGATACCGCGTCCGTCGCGCTCGTAGACGGCGACGCCGAGGCTCTCCTCGAGCTCGCGCATCGTCTTGGTGACCGCCGGCTGGCTGACATGGAGCGCGTCGGCCGCCTTCTGGACACTCCTCTGCCTAGCAACCTCGACAAAGGCTTCGAGATGACGGAGCTTGATAGGGAGGCTCAAATCATAACCTATTGGTTATTCTATATAGCTCAAATATCATTTTACATAACCAAACTGAAGCGTCATTTTTCAGGAAACGGGAGGATGGCAGCATCGTGTTCGCACGCATCAACGGCGTTTCCCTGCACTATCGCCATGAGCCCGCGCCGGGTCGACCGGTGCTGGTCTTCATCAATTCGCTCGGGACGGATTTCCGTATCTGGCAGGATGTCGCCGACAGACTGGCAGGCCAGTTCGGCTTCCTGTTCTACGACAAGCGCGGCCATGGCCTGAGCGAGCTCGGCGACGCGCCAGTCAGCATCGAGACCTATGCGGCCGACCTCGCCGGCCTGCTCGACCATCTCGGCATCGCCAGTGCGACGCTGTGCGGGCTCTCGATTGGCGGCCTGATCGCTCAAGACCTCTACAAGGAGCGGCCCGGCCTCATCGAAAGACTGATCTTCTGCGACACGGCCGCCAAGATCGGCACGGCGCAGTCGTGGAACGATCGTATCGCGGCGACGCTGTCGACCGGGATCGCCAGCTTCGCCGACAGCGTGATGGAGAAATGGTTCACGCCGGAGTTCCACAAGCACCGCGCCGCCGAACTTACCGGCTACAAGACGATGCTCTCCCGGCAGCTGCCGGCCGGCTATGCGGCGGCCTGCACGGCACTCCGCGACGCGGATTATTCGGCAGCGGCGCCGTCGATCGCCGTGCCGACCCTGGTGATCGTCGGCGATCAGGACGGCTCGACGCCGCCCGATCTCGTGCGCGGCCTGGCCGAAGCGATTCCGGGCGCGCGCTTCGAGATCATCGCCGGCGCCGGCCATATCCCTTGCGTCGAGCAGCCGGAGGCGCTGTCAGCACTGATCGCCGATTTCATGATGAGCCACAGCGGAGGGCGGACATGACGCAACCGGAGTCACCCCGCTATCGACAAGGCATGGCGACGCGACGCGCGGTTCTGGGCGATGCCCATGTCGACCGAGCCGAAGCGAACAAGACCGAGTTCGACCTGCCCTTCCAGGAGCTGATCACCGAGGCGGCCTGGGGTCATGTCTGGTCACGGCCTGAGCTCAGCAAGCGCGAGCGCTCGCTGATCACGATCGCGCTGCTCGCGGCGCTCGGCCAGGACGACGAGGTCGCGATGCATGTGCGCGCCACCGCCAATACGGGGGCGACGCGCGAGGACATCCGCGAGGCCCTGCTGCATGTCGCGATCTATGCCGGCGTGCCCGCCGCGAACCACGCGATCAAGATCGCCAGGAAGACCTTCGACGAGATGGATGCAGCCAAGTCATGAGCAACATCGGCGCCCCCAACCGGCCGCCCGAAGCGGGCGCCTTCTTCCAGCGCGACCGCGACTGGCATCCGCCGGCCTTCACGCCGGGCTACAAGACCTCGGTGCTGCGCTCGCCGCGCCGGGCGCTGCTCTCGCTCAACAGCACGATCTCGGAGATCACCGGGCCGGTCTTCGGCCACGACATGCTGGGCGAGCTCGACGACGACATGATCGTCAACTTCGCCAAGCCCGGTGAGAGCGCCATCGGCCCGCGCATCATGGTCTATGGAAGGGTGCTGGACGAGCGCGGCATCGGCGTGCCCGGCGTGCTGATCGAGGTCTGGCAGGCCAATGCCGGCGGGCGCTACCGGCACAAGAAGGAAAGCTATCTGGCGCCGCTCGATCCGAATTTCGGCGGCTGCGGCCGCACGATCAGCGGCGATGACGGCTCCTATTGCTTCCGCACGATCCAGCCCGGCCCCTATCCCTGGCCGAACGGGCCGAACGACTGGCGGCCGGCCCATATCCATTTCTCGGTCTTCGGCCACGGCTTCGGGCAGCGACTGATCACGCAGATGTATTTCGAGGGCGATCCGATGATCTGGAAATGCCCGATCGTGAAGACCATCAACGATCCCCAGGCGATCGAGCAGCTGACCGCCGCGCTCGACATGCAGGCGACGCTGCCGATGGACATGCGCGCCTACAAGTTCGACATCGTGCTGCGCGGGCGCCGCTCGACGATGTTCGAGAACCGGCGGGAGGGCAATTGATGGCCCAGAAACTCGACCGCCTGAAGGAAAGCCCGTCGCAGACGGCCGGCCCTTACGTCCATATCGGCCTGACCCCGAACTTCGCCGATATCGGCGGCGTCTACCCCGATGATCTCGGTGCCGCCATGGTCGGCGACAAGACCAAGGGCGAGCGCATCACGGTGAAGATGCGCGTCATCGACGGCGCCGGCACCCCGCTTAAGGACGCGCTGATCGAGATCTGGCAGGCCGATGCGGCTGGCCTCTACAATTCGCCGGCCGAGCGGCGCGGCGCGGCCGATCCGCATTTCACCGGCTGGGGCCGGCGCGCGACCGACATGGTCAGCGGCGAATGCGTCTTCGAGACGATCAAGCCCGGCCGCGTCCCCTTCAATGACGGACGGCCGATGGCCCCGCACCTCACCGTCTGGATCGTCGCGCGCGGCATCAATATCGGCCTGCATACGCGGATGTATTTCGGCGACGAGGAAGCCGCCAACGCCGAGGATCCGGTGCTGGCGCGCATCGAGCACAAGGTGCGCGTGCCGACGCTGATCGCGCAGCGCAGCGGCGACACCTATGTCTTCGACATTCAGCTCCAGGGCGACGACGAGACGGTGTTCTTCGACATCTGACGCGGCAGATAATCAGGTCGGGCGCTCAGGCGCACGGACTATCCGACGCTTGTGGCGAGCGCCCGGAAAGCCGCGGACGGCTCGGCCGCTCGACCCAGAAAAGGCGCGATCAGCTCGATCGTGTCCGACAGGATCTGGCGATAGTCCCGGCCGGAGAAATTGTAGGGCAGTTCCAGCCGCAAGGTGTCGACCAGCGGCAGGACGGGATCGGCCGCGAGGCGCTCGACGATCTCGGCCGCGGTGCCGACGATGTCGGGGGCGAACAATGTGCGACGCTCGCCCTGCGGCTGCAGGGTGCGGGCATGACGACTGGCAGCGTAGTCGCGATAGCGCCGACGCGTAGCGCCATCGGCATTGTCGAGCGGCACGAGTACGCGGCCGACCGCGACCTTGGGCTCGCCTTCGCCGCGCCAGTGGCTGCGGAAGCTCTCGATGTGGCGGCGCTGCGCCACGAAGAACTCGTCGGTCTCCTCGCCGGTGTTGATGTTGCCGACAAGCAGATGGAAGCCGTTCTCCGCCGCCCAGCGGGCCGAACGCAGCGAGCCACCGCCATACCACAGCCGCTGCCTTAGCCCCGGAGCATGAGGGCGCAGGCGCGGGCGATGCTCGCCGGCGGCGGAGGCGATGCGGCTGTCGGCGTCACCGAGCCAATCGCCGTCGAGATTGGCGGCGAGCCGGGCGACCCGCGCATGCGAGAAATCGTAAGTTGCGGGATCGGCATCGAAGAAGCGCTCGCCCAGCAGCTTGCCGAAAGGCGGCGGCCCGGCGCTCAGGCCGACATTGAGCCGCCCGCCGGAGAGCACGTCGACCAGCGACAGATCCTCGGCCAGCCGGAACGGGTTCTCGTAGCCGATCTGGATGACGGCGGTGCCCAGCCCGATCCGGCTGGTGCGCTGGCTCGCAGCCGCGAGGAAGGTCGCGGCGGATGAGACGCCCGGCTCGAGATGGCGCTGGCGCACCCAGGCGCTGTCGAAGCCGAGCTTCTCGCCGTATTCGAAGAGCGAGAGCGTCTCCTCGAGGCCGGCGCGCGGATCGGCATCGCTGTAATTGCCGGGCGTCAGGAAGGCGATGTGCCGGATAGCGAGCGAGGACATGGCAGCTCTCAGTATTTCGGCAGGCCGGGCGGGTTGGTCTCGGAACGGTCGAGCGCCTCTTCCTCCAGGCTCCAGCGCGCCAGCGACTGCCGGAACTTGCCGTTGGCGATCAGCCCGTTGGTGGCGACGGTGAGCGCATCGACCAAACCGCTGCCCTTGCGCGTGGTGATCGCGACATCCGACTTCAGCGGCCAGCCGGCGCTGAGCGTGCCGACGCGCTTGATGTCCTTGTCGCGCGCCGCGATGAAGACGAGCTGCGCATGCGGCTGGACGATGACGTCGACGCGTCCCGAACGCAGTGCCACCAGCCGCCCCGCCTCATCGTCGAAGAGCTGGAGCTCAATCGGCCTTAAGCCCGCGGCGACGTTCTGCTTGCTCCACTCGACCAGGATGCGCTCCTGATTGGTGCCGCCGCCGACGCTGACCTTGAGGCCCGCCGCATCCTTCGGCTCCTTGATCTCGGTGACCTTGCTGTCGGCCCTGACGAAGAAGCCGTGCAGGCCCTTGCGATAAGTCGAGAAGTCGAACTTCTCCTTGCGCTGCTCGGTGACCCCGACATTGGAGATGACAGCGTCATATTTCCCCGAGGCCAGCCCCAGCGGCCAGTCGGCCCAGGCGATCGGCTGCAGGTCGAGCTTCAACCCGAGGCTGTCGGCGATCAACTGGGCGAAGTCGGCATCGGCGCCGACCACGGTCCTGGCATCGGTGGCGTAGGTGGCGAGCGGCGGCCCGCCGGGGCTGACCGCCACGGTGAGCACACCGGGTTCGACGAATTTGAAGCTTTTCGGCACGGCGGCGATCGCCTCCGGCTGCTTTTTGGCCCGAACCCGTCCGGGCTGCTCGGGGCCGAGATCGAACGGCGCCTGGGCGAGGGCCGGGTCTTGCGTCGGGCCTAAGATGGCCAAGCCGCCGAGGAGAAGCGCCAGCATGGCACGCACTCGCAACATCATCGTCTTTCCGTCTTTCCTGATGAATTGGGCGCCTCGGCCGATCGCGGCGGCGCCCGCTAAGCTCACTTCGCCGGCAGGCCCGGCGGGTTGGTGCGCGACTGCTCGATCGCCTCGGCGGCAAGGTTCCAGCGGCCGAGTGCCTTGGCGTAGTTGCCATTGCCGATCTGGGTATTGATGGCGTGGGTGATCGCTTCGGCGAGGCCGGCTCCCTTGCGGGTCGTCACCGCGATCTCGGCCAGCAGCGGCCAGCCGCCGCTGAAGTTGCCGGCGAGACGGGTCTTGCTTTCCTGCGCCGCCTTGAAGCTCAAAAGGGCGTTGGGGCCGAGATAGGCGTCGGCACGACCGGTCTCGAGCGCGAGATAGAGAACGACGTCGTCGTCATAGTACTGGACTTCGGCCGGCTTCAGCCCGTCCTTCACGTTCTGCTCGTTCCAGCGCAGCAGGATCTGCTCCTGATTGGTGCCGGAGCTGACGATGAGCTTGAGGCCGGCGATGTCGCGCGGCTCGCGAATCTGGATCTCGTTGTCTTTCTTCACATAGAAGCCGAGCAGGTCCTTGCGGTAGGTCGAGAAGTCGAACTTCTCCTTGCGCTGCTCGGTCACGGTGATGTTCGAGATCGCCGCATCGTACTTGCCGGAGACGACGCCGAGCGGCCAGTCCGCCCAGGAGACCGGGACGATCTCCAGCTTGCGGCCGAGCGCATCGGCGACGAGGTAGGCGATGTCCGGCTCGGAACCGACGATCGTCTTGGCATCGGCGGTATAGCCGGCGAAGGGCAGGCGGCCGGTGGCGTTGGCGACGGTGAAGACGCCCTCCTTCACGAACTTGGCGTCCTTGCCGATCAGCTTGATCGCGGCTTCGTCGCGCTGCGCCCGTGGCCGACCGGGCTGCTCGGGCGAGAGGTCGATCGCCTGCTGGGCGAAGCCGAGCGAGGGAAGAAGCGTGCTGGCGGAAGCGGCGCCGAGCAAAGCGAGCGTGTTGCGTCTGGTGATCATGGCTATGTTCCTTGGCGTGGCTGTCAGAGGACCTTGGCGAGGAATTCGCGGGTGCGGGGATGGTCGGGCTCGCTGAGGACGCGGGCCGGCGGGCCGACTTCGAGGATGCGGCCGGCCTCCATGAAGACGACCTCGTCGGCGACCTCGCGGGCGAAGCCGATTTCGTGGGTGACGATCACCAGCGTCGTGCCGGAGCGGGCGAGCTCCTTGATGACGTCGAGCACCTCGTTGACAAGCTCGGGATCGAGGGCCGAGGTCGGCTCGTCGAAGAGCAGGACCTTGGGCTTCAGGGCGAGCGCCCGGGCAATGGCGACGCGCTGCTGCTGGCCGCCCGAGAGCTGGCGCGGATAGGCGTCGACCTTGTCGGCGAGGCCGACGCGGGCGAGCAGTTCGCGCGCCTCGGCCAGAGCCTGCTCGCGGCTGACGCCGCGCACCGCGAGCGGCGCCTCGATGACGTTCTCGATCGCGGTCAGATGCGGGAACAGGTTGAAGCTCTGGAAGACCATGCCGACATCGACGCGGCGCTTCAGGATCTCGCGCTCCTTGAGCTCGTAGAGCGTGTCGCCGTCCTGGCGGTAGCCGATCAGTTCGCCGTCGATGGCGATGAAGCCCTGGTCGACGCGTTCGAGATGGTTGATCGAGCGCAGCAGCGTCGACTTGCCGGAACCGGACTGGCCGATGATCGCGGTGACGCTGCCGGGGCGCAACGCGAGGCTGACATCGTCGAGCACCTTGAGCGGGCCGAAGCTCTTCGAGACATTGCTGATACGGATCTCGCCGCCGCTGCGCCGCAGGCTCGCCAGCGAAGGAACGACCGCCGCGGATGAACTCGCTTGAGCGAGTGCAACTTCGGTACGCCGTGCCGCTGCGGCATCACGCGAGCGGCCGAAGCGCGCCAGCGCCAGGCCGATCAGCGAGGGCGGCGGATTGCGCAGTGCGCCGCGCGAATAATAGCGCTCGATATGGTGCTGGACGAAGGAGAGCACGCTCAGGATGACGAGGTACCAGACCGTCGCCACCATCAGCAGCGGGATCACCTCCAGATTGCGCCGGTAGATGATCTGGATGGTGTAGAACAGCTCGGGCAGCGCCAGGATGTAGACTTGGCTGGTGCCCTTCGCCAGCAGAATGATCTCGTTGAAGCCGTTGGGCAGGATGGTGCGCATCGCTTGCGGCAGCACGATCCGCGAGAACTGGCGGTGGCGCGGCAGGCCGAGCGCGGCCGCCGCCTCGTGCTGGCCCTGATCGACCGAGAGGATGCCGCCGCGCACGATCTCGGAGGAGAAGGCGCCGGCATTCAGCGTCAGCCCGAGCACTGCGGCGAAGAACGGCGTGATCAGTTGCGTCGTCGACCAGGAGGCGAAGGTGATGTCGGTGAAAGGAATGCCGAGCCAGACCGTGGAGTAGAGGTAGCCGAGATTGTTGAGGACCAGCAGCAGCACGATCAGCGGAATCGAGCGGAACAACCAGACATAAGCCCAGGACAGCGACGCCAGAAGCGGCGAGCCTGAGACACGCGCCAGTGCCAGACCGGTGCCGAGCAGGAAGCCGAGGACGCTACCGAGCAGGGTAAGGAGCAACGTGCGCGCCAGGCCCGCCAGCACCGGTTCGGCGAAGAACCACTCGGCGAAGACATCCCAGCCCCAGCGCGGATTGGAGAGGACCGAGTTCGCGACCGCAAAGATCACGACGACCGCGAAGACCGTGCCGATCGTGCGGGCTGGATAGCGCGCCGGCACGATACGGTAGCGGCTGAAATCGCGTGTCGGCGGTGTGCTGCGGGCGTGCGGCGGCAAGCCCGCCAGATCGCTGGCGAGGGTCATGGCTGGAATTCGTCCCCTTGAAACTCAGGAAGCGACGCGATCAGGCGGCGCTGACAGGTAATTGCTCTGCGGGTGACCGCAGCTGATAGGAAGCGACGGCGAGGTCCTTCTCGAAGGCGAGCTTCTTGTAGATTTCGGGGTCGACCGCGGGATCGAAGAGCGGCGTGTAGCCGGTGTTGAGGTAGAGATCCCTTGCCTCCGGCTGGCGAAAGCCGGTGGTCAGGAAGATCTTGCCATAGCCTTGGCGCGCGGCCTGCGCCTCGAGCTCCTCGACGACGCGGCGGGCCAATCCCTGGCGACGGAAGGCGGTATCGGTCCACATCCGCTTCAGCTCCGCCGTCTGCGCGTCGTAGCGCTTGAAGGCGCCGCCGGCGATGGCACGGCCATCACGAAGCAGCAGCACGAAATTGCCTTCCGGCGGCGCGAACAGCGAAGCCGGATAGCGGCTCATCTCGGCGCCCGGCGCCTCGCCGAAATAGGTGCCGTAGCGGGTGGCATATTCCCAAGTGAGCTGCTCGACCAGGGGTTCGGCGAGCGGATCGAGCGGGGTGGTGTAGAGAAATTCGTCGGCCATTGGACAGCCTCTCGGATCGCGGGTTTCTGAAAACGAGTTCTGGGCGGCTTTCAGCCGGCCTTGCGTGGCGCAGATGCCGGCGCAGAGCTCGCGTATCGGCTCTCGCGGCGAGGCAGGCCGAGATGGTCGCGCAGCGTTTCGCCCGGCAGGTTGCGATCGTAGACACCGCGTGCTTCCAGCACCGGGATGACCAGCTCGACGAAATCGTCGAGCCCCTGCCCGATCACCGGGAAGCCGAGGATGAAGCCATCCGCTGCCTGCTTCTCGACGCGCTCGATCAGGATGTCGGCGATCTCGTCGGCGGAGCCGATCAGGTCGGCGCGCGGCGTTGCGGCCTCCAGCGCCGCCTCACGCAGGGACTGGCGCTTCAATGCAGCAGTGCGCTTGATCCGATCGGTGGTCGAGCGGAAGCTGTTCTTGCCGATCTCGCCGAGCTCCGGGAACGGTGCGTCGAGCGGATAAGCGCTGAAATCGTGATGATCGAAATAGCGGCCGAGATAGGCGAGCGCCTCATCGATCGAGACCAGATCGCGGATCGCCTGGTACTTGTCCTCGGCCTCCTTGCGGGTGCGGCCGACGATCGGCCCGGCGCTCGGGTAGATCTTGACGTCGTCGGCCAGCCGCCCCTGCGCGATCGCGCTGGTCTTGATGCTGCGGTAGAAGGCCTGGCCCTCCTCCAGCGAGACGTGGTTGGCGAAGACCGCATCGGCATGGCGGCCGGCCAGGCCGATACCGGCATCCGACGCGCCGGCCTGGAACAGCACCGGCTGGCCCTGCGGCGAGCGCTGGATGTTGAGCGGCCCCTCGACCTGGAAAAAGCGGCCCTTGTAGCCGAGCGTGTGCAGCTTCTCGCGATCGAAGAAGCGGCCGGCCTCGCGGTCGCGGACGAAGGCGTCGTCATCCCAGGAATCCCACAGGCCCTTGGCGATTTCGAGATATTCATGCGCGATCTCGTAGCGCAGCGAATGCTCGGGATGCGCGCGGCCATAATTGCGGCCGGAGCCCTCCAGCGGCGAGGTCACAGCATTCCAGCCGGCGCGGCCGCCCGAGATCAGGTCGAGCGAGGCGAACTGCCGGGCGATGGTGAAGGGGTCGCTATAGGAGGTCGAGACCGTGCCGACGAGGCCGAGCTTCGAGGTCGTCGTCGCCAGCGCCGAGAGAATGGTAAGCGGCTCGAAGCGGTTGAGGAAATGCGGGATCGACTTCTCGTTGATGTAGAGCCCATCGGCGACGAAGGCGAAGGCGATGCCGTTCGCCTCGGCCTTGCGGGCGTTGCGGATGAAGAAGTCGAGATTGACGCTGGCATCGGGCGGATTGCTGGGATGACGCCAGGCATTCATGTGGCTACCAGGGCCCTGCAGCATCAGGCCAAAGGTAAGGCGGGTCTTGCTCATCGGGTTCTCCTGTCGGCTCAGGCGGCGAGCGCCGGCGCATCGCCGGCGAGCAGCGTGATCGAGGCGAGGCGCTGGGCGGTCGCGGCGGCGGGCGTGTCGATGACGAATTCGGCGATGCCGAAGCGGGCGGAGAGCGCGTCGAGCTCGCGCCGCACATCCTCGGCGGTACCGGCAAGGATGCTCGGGCGACGGATCTCGGTGGTGTAGGACGCCGCTCCGGCCTGGCGGGCGAACTCGGCCGCCTGGTCCTCGCTGCCGAGATTGACGCTCTGGCCATTGTCGAGCGTCAGCCGGACCACGCGCAAAGGCTCGGTCAGCGCCCTCGCCTCCTCGGCCGTCGCGGCGGCCAGTGCTGCTACGCCGAGCAGCGGCGGTTCGGTTGCGCCGGCCTTGGCATAGGCGTCGATGGCGGCCTCCAGCGCCTTAGGATCGCCGTTCAGCTGGCCGGCGAAGACGAAACGCCAGCCGTGTTCGGCCGCGAACGTTGCGCTGTCGGGGCTGGCGCCGAGGAGGAAGCGCTCCGCGGCAACGGGCGGCTTGGGCAAGGCCTGGGCACCGGCGAGCGGATCGGTCTCGCCGAGCGAGCCCGAGAGGAAGCCATCGAGCTCCGCCAGCAACGCCTCGAAGGAGCGAGCGCGCTCCGGATCGTGCTGGACGCGCAGTGCCTTGGTCGAAAGCGGCAGGCCGCCCGGCGCTTTGCCGATGCCGAGATCGATGCGGCCTGGCGCCAGCGCCGCGAGCAGGTTGAAGGTCTCGGCGACCTTGTAGGGGCTGTAGTGCTGCAGCAGCACGCCGCCGGAGCCGATGCGGATGCGCCGGGTCCGGGCGATCAGATGCGCGACCAGAACCTCGGGTGCCGAGCTGGCGAGACCGGGAAAGCCGTGATGCTCGGCGAGCCAGAAGCGGCGATAGCCGAGCCGTTCGGCGGCCTGCGCCAGTGCGATCGTGCGCTGCAGGGCGTCGACAGCGCTCTCGCCGTCGAGGATCGGGCTCTTGTCGAGCAGGCTGAGGGCGTAGGCCATGGGATATCTCGCGAACAGTCAGATGCTGCGCAGGCCAAGCGCCGTGCGCGCCTCCTCGGCCATCCAGCCGAGGCGCTCATAGTCGCCGCGCCAATAGAGCAGCGCCGCGTCGTCGCCGCCGAGCCTGACCTCGCGGACGCGGCCGATGACGATGGCGTGCGAATGCCGTTCGATCAGCTCCTCGACCTCGCAGTCGAGCGCGGCCAGCGCGCCTTCCAGCAGCGGCGCTCCGGTGATGCCCTCGATCCAGTTCGCCCCGGCATAGCGCGCCTCGCCCTTCTCGCCGGCGCGACCGGCGAAACGGTCGGCGATCTGCTTTTGCGTGGCGTTGAGGAAGTTGACGCCGAAGCTGCGATAACGCGCGAGCACCGGAAAGCTCGACGACGTCAGATTGACCCCGAACATCACGGTCGGCGGCTCGGCGGAGAGTGAGGACAGCGAGGTCACGGTGAGGCCAGTGCGATCCTCGCTTTGCCCGGTCGTGATCACGCTGACGCCGCCGGCGAGGTGGCGCAGCGCCGACCGGAAGCTCGGTGCCTCGGCTTGCGCCGTTGCGGTTCGTCCGAGCGGACGGGGAGCTGCTGATCCGGGGTTGACGAGCGAGACGACGGTCATGGGGGCCTCGGCTGAAAAAAGGCGCAGCACAACGCACGTCGTCAGGCGACGACGCTCCTGCCGGTCAAGCCGACGCGGTGAGGCTGCTGGAAAGCGACGGGTCCTGCGGTCAGGCCGCGGGACGAGGGATCAGGAACATCGCGACACAGTCGCGAGAGGCTCAGGGCCCGAAGTAATGCTCAGCTTCATTCGCGTGTCTCCGCACTCGGAGCCCACGATTTCATCGTGGTGCGTTTAGCATTCTTGACGCGGTGCAAGCTGCTCCAGCAAATCCCGCGACATCGGCGATGGCATCGCCTCTGATGTCATGAATGATCTTCCACACGGTCCGCGCCGTCAATGAAACGGCTTTTCAAAGCTGCGCCCTTTGCTGGCAGAACAACCTTCCACGATTTGCTCAGGCAGGCGTTTTACCCTCCGGCGGGGCGCACCTTATGTCGCCAGACGCCGGCGCGTGATCACGACGTCGGTTTTTTTGAGATTCGAGCCGGGAGCCGAAACGACTGAGGACGTGCGCTAGTACTAGAGCACGCTGATTTTTAGCGGAATCGGGATTCGCAAATCAGTCGGATCGTGATTCAAGATCTCTGCCGGGACAGGCGGCCGGCAGAGATGACGCGACCTTATTCTGAAGATCTGCGC
>JAOYTL010000010.1 GCA_025846845.1 Alloboseaceae bacterium BT-24-1 | reverse complement strand
CAGATCGCCGTCGCCTTGATCGCCTATCTCCTGCTCAAGCTCGCCAAGGATGCCGCCGCGACCGTCGACGGCACACTCGCCTTCGCCAGACTCATCCGCGCCAATCTCATGCAGCGACGCGACATCGATCGCCTGCTCAAGCCGCCGCCAATACCCCAACGCGACCTAAGACAACTCGCCCTGCAACTCGACCGATCATGAACCGGACAGCCGTGCCATAAGGGCGAGCATGACGCGTGTCAGTCTGCATTATGCAGCCTCGACAGCGGAAAGCGCGCGACGTCGGCAAGCAATTCGACGAAGCCCGCGGCCTGAAACTCGGCCGTCGCCTTGCCCTTCTCAGCGGTGGCGAGGCTGGCATCGCCTGCAGCGCCGGAGGGGTGCACGTCCTGCGCCATCCAGGCGAAGGGATGGGCTCCGGTCGGTCTCAGCCACTTGTAGCCCTCATCCGCCATCTCGACCGTCCGTGGCACGAAGGGACCGGCCTTGCTCATGTCGACGAGGTCGGGCCGGAAATGCAGCATCAGCGAGGTCTCGATATCGCCGGCATGGATGCCGTGCCTGGCGTCCATCTCGTCATAGAGCCCGGTTGGCAGGCCAAAACTGCTCCATGAGGTCGAGACCGCGAACATGCCCTGGCTGACGCGCAGTTCGCGCGCCACCACCTTCATCGGGTCGACATTGCCGCCATGGGAGGTGACGAGCACGAGCTTGCGCAGCCCGGCGCGCTTCACGCTTTCGCCGATCTCGATCCAGCTGCGGATCGCGCTTTCCCAGGAGATGGTCAGCGTTCCCGGCGAGTGCAGGTGCTCGTTCGACTTGCAGATCGCCTGCGTCGGCAGGACCAGCACGTCGAGCCCAGCCGGAACCTGCGGCATCGCCAGTGCCAGCATGGCGTTCATCACGGTGGTGTCGACCGACACAGGCAGATGCGGCCCGTGCTGCTCGATCGCGGCGAGCGGCAGCACAGCGATGGTCGCCTCGGGCGAGAGCCCGGCAAAATCGCTGCTCTTGAGATCGCCCCAGAAACGCGCGCTCATTCCGTCTGTCCTTGTCGGCGGCAGGTCATAGCCGGTTGATGTCTTCGCATTCGAGGATCGGCTTGGGCGCACCCTCGCGGGCGGCCTTCAGCATCGCCTTGGCCAGCCGTTCGGTCGAGGTGACATAGCGCGGGAAGCTCCGCTCGAGCCAGGGCAGGAGCGGTGCCGTAATCGCATAGCCGATGCGGTAGAGCGTCGTGCGCGAGGTGATGCCGTGCATCGGGCGGATGCCGGCGGGCCGGAAGATGTAGACGGCCTTGAAGGGCAGGCGCAGCAGCGCATTCTCGGTCCGGCCCTTGACCCTGGCCCACATCACGCGGCCGCTCTCGCTGCTGTCGGTGCCGGCCGCGGAGGTGTGGACGAACGTCATCGCCGGGTTGAGCCGGGAGAGCGTCCGGGCGGCCGCGAGCGGTATGTCGTGGGTGATCCTGCTGTAGTCGGCCTCGCTCATCCCGGCCGAGGCGACGCCGAGGCAGAAGAAGCAGGCGTCGAAACCGGTGAGCTCTGCTTCGATCGCCGAATAGTCGGTGAGGTCGGCATGCACGAGCTCGCGCAGCTTGGCGTGATGCTGGCCCGTCGCCGTGCGGCCGATCGTGACGACCTCCTCGACACCGGGATCGAGCAGGCATTCGCGCAGGACGCCTTGTCCGACCATGCCGGTCGCGCCGAAGATCAGGGCTTTCATGGCAAAGACGTTTTCAGCTGGGTTCCAGATCGCGAGACGCCGCCGGAGACGGCGTGGACTGATTGCAGCATAGCCGGCGAGCGGCGCGATGGAAGCATTGCCGCCATCTGTGTGCAGAGTGCTGGTGCACATTCACATGACGGCCTCGGCCGTGGCATACAAGCTGCTTGCCGGACGCGGAGCTCACGCAACCCGGCGACAGTTTGCGACATGATGGAGGGGGTTCTGCCATGACGATGAAATATCGCCTCGACCGGCGCGCTGCGCTCGGCCTGCTCGGTGGCTCGGCCGCCTCGGTGCTGATCCCGGTGCCGGGCGCGCGCGTCAACGCGCAGACGCTCGACAAGGTCAGCTACCAGACCAATTGGCGCGCCCAGACCGAGCATGGCGGCTTCTACCTCGCCGCCGCCAACGGCATCTACAAGAAGTACGGTCTCGACGTCGAGATCCGGCCCGGCGGGCCGCAGCAGAACCCGACCCAGCTGCTGCTCGGCGGCCGCGTCGACATGATCATGGGCAATTCGCTGGAGGCGCTGAGCTTCGCACAGGAGAACCTGCCCTTCCTCTGCATCGCCTCGATCTTCCAGAAGGACCCGCAGGTCCTGATCTCGCACCCGGGCCAGGGCAACGACACGCTCGCCGCCCTCAAGGACAAGCCGATCCTGATCGCGGCGCAGGCCCGCGTCGGCTTCTGGCCGTTCCTCAAGCTGAAATTCGGCTATCGCGACGAGCAGATCCGGCCCTACACCTTCAACATGGCGCCGTTCCTGGCCGACAAGAAGCTGACGCAGCAGGGCTTCCTGTCCTCCGAGCCCTTCGTGATCCGCAAGGCCGGCGTCGAGCCGGTGGTGCATCTCCTCGCCGATGCCGGCTTCGAGAACTACAACACCACGATCACGATCTCCCGGAAGATGGTGCAGGAGAAGAAGGAGGTCGTGCAGCGCTTCGTCGACGCGACAGCCGAAGGCTGGGCCGAATATATGAAGGGCGGCCCCAACATCGCCGCCGCCAATGCCCGGATCCTGAAGGACAACCCCGACATGGATCAGGAGAAGATCGACTATGCCCTCAAGGTGATGAACGAGAACGGCATCGTCGCTTCGGGCGATGCCAAGACACTCGGCATCGGCGCGATGACCGACGCCCGCTGGGCGAGCTTCGCCAGGACGATGACCGAGGCCGGCGTCATCCCCGCCGGGGTCGACGTCAAGAAGGCTTACAGCCTGGAGTTCGTCAACAAGGGCGTCGGCAAGCCCTGAAGAACGTCATGCTCGGGCTTACCCCGAGCATCTCTTGCCGGAGATTCTCGGGTCTGCGCTTTCGCTCTGCCCGAGAACAACGGCCTTTCACACAGCGGATCATCAGGCTTTGGACACAGCCTATCTGAGCACACCCCATGCCGTACGTGAGACTGGCGCTGAGCCGCTCGTCTGTGTGCGCAACGTCTCCAAGCAGTTCGCCAACGGCACGCTGGCGGTTCGTGACGTCAACCTCAGCCTCGGCACCGGCGAGTTCGTCAGCCTGCTCGGCCCTTCTGGCTGCGGCAAGTCGACCCTGCTGCGCATGATCGCCGGGCTGGGCAGCCCGTCCACCGGCACGATCGACTGGCCCAGCGCCGGCGAGGGCATGGAAGGCAAGACGGAGCGCGATCTCGGCTTCGTCTTCCAGGACCCGACGCTGATGCCCTGGGCCAATGCGCTCGCCAACGTCATGCTGCCGCTGGTGCTCAAGCATGTGCCGAAGCGGGAGGCGCAGAAGCGCGCTGTCGAGATGCTGGCGCTGGTCGGGCTGAAGGGCTTCGAAAAATCCTATCCGCGCGAGCTTTCGGGCGGCATGAAGATGCGGGTCTCGATCGCCCGCGCTTTGGTGATGCGGCCGAAGATCCTGCTGATGGACGAGCCCTTCGCCGCGCTCGACGAGATCACCCGCCACCGCCTTAACGACGATCTCTTGAGCCTGTGGTGGCGCGAGCGCTTCACGGCCGTTTTTGTCACGCACTCGGTCTTCGAGTCGGTCTATCTCTCGCAGCGCATCGTGGTGATGGCGGCGCGGCCCGGCCGCGTCATGGCCGATCTCGACGTGTCCGCGCCCTATCCGCGCGACGAATTGTTCCGGACTTCGCCTGAATACGCCCATCTCTGCCGGCTCGCCTCCGGCAAGCTCAAGGAGGCGATCGGCGCATGAGCTCCTCTTCCTCCGCGACGTCCGTGCCGCATGACGGCACCGATGCCGAAGCCCGCCCGCTCGCCGTCGCCGAACCGTCCATCCTCGGCCTGCCGGCGAGCTTCTGGCCGCGCATCCTCGCGCCGATCGCCGTCGGCATCCTGGTGCTCGGGCTCTGGGAGTTCGCGGTGCGCTGGAACGAGGTGCCGGCCTATGTGCTGCCCGGGCCGATCCTGGTCGGCCAGACGCTGATCTCCGACTGGGGCACGCTGTCGACCTCGCTCTGGGTCACCTTGCGCATCACCTTCATGGCGCTGGCGGCGGCGGTCGTCGTCGGCGTCGCGCTCGCCGTGCTGTTCAACCAGTCGAAATGGCTGGAGATGGCGCTTCTGCCCTATGCGGTGATCCTGCAGGTGACGCCGATCGTCGCGATCGCGCCGCTGATCATCATCTGGGCCGGCGACATCAACCTGTCGCTTTTGATCTGCGCCTGGATCGTCGCCTTCTTCCCGATCCTGTCCAACACCATCCTCGGGCTGAACTCGGCCGACCACAACCTGATCAACTTCTTCCAGCTGCATGGCGCCACGCGCTGGCAGACGCTGCGCCATCTCAAGCTGCCGGCGGCACTGCCCTATTTCCTGGCGGGCCTCAAGATATCGGGCGGTCTTGCCCTGATCGGCGCGGTTGTTGCCGAGTTCGTGGCCGGGACGGGCGGCTCGGAATCGGGGCTGGCCTATCGCATCCTCGAGGCCGGCTACCAGCTCAAGATCCCGCGCGTCTTCGCAGCGCTGCTGATGATCTCGCTCTCGGGCATCGCCATCTTCCTGGCGACCAGCCTGATCTCGCATCTCCTGCTGCGGCGCTGGCACGAGAGCGCGCTGAAGCGCGAGAACTGAGCGGATCCGGTGCTATGCGAAAAAGCGCAGCCGGTCCTCGACGGGCAGTGCGCCGATGGCTCGCAGATCGGCCTCGGAGTAGCTGAGCTCGATCTGGGCCGAGCTCGACATCGGCGGGTCGGCGACGGCCTGGCCAGCCGTGCCGACATCGGCGAAAGCGATATCGTCTTCGGCAGCCTGGATGCTGCCGCGCCGGCGATAGGCCTGCGCCGGCTGGCGCAGGCCCGTTTCGCGCAGTGGCGCGCGCTCTTGCGTACCGGCCTCGACCACGTCGATGTCGCCGGGGTCTGTCGTCCGCTTCGGAGCGGGCGACCTCGGCATCTCGGCCGCTGCGACCGGAGGCTGCGGGGTGTCGAGCAAGGTGAAGTCGGTGTCGCCAGCGGTCGCGCGCAGATTCGCATCCAGCATGGCGATGGTATCGGCGACTTTTTCGATCTGGTTGGCCCCGGCCTCGATCACCGTGGTCGCGCCAAAAATCTGGGTCGCACGTTGGTCGAGCCGGTCGCAAAGCACGGAAGCCGATCCCGATTCGCGCAGCGTCCAGGCGATTTCCTGGATCGCTTCCGCCGCCTCGATGATGCCCGACGCCGTCTCCTGGATGCGGGTCGACAGGCGCGCGGACGTGCCGCTGACACCGGCCCGGTCGAGATCGCCGCGAAGCTCTGCAATCGTGCGCGCCGTTTCCGAAAGGTTCGGGCCAAGCTCCACCGTGGGAACGGAGCAGAGCCGCTCGAGGCGGGCGATGGCCGAAAGTACCATCTCGGTATCGGCCTGCCGATTGCGGCGAGCGTACTCGTTCAGGAACCAGCGGCCGCGCGAGGTTTCCACCACGGCAGCAGCGATCGTGTCGTAGTCGGCTGCGCTCAGCGGAGACGGCGAACGCGCGTCGCTCATGGCCAGACTGCTCTCCATGGGCTGGCCGAATCGCTTGTCGCCGACCGAAGATGCCCATCGGCAAACTTGCTGATGATTCTTTAAGAAATCGCTGCCACGGGCATGTCACCGCCGCTCCGGTCCGAGCCTTCACGTCTGCTGGCCGCGCGCCTGTCGCTCATGCACGCGCTGAACTTTCTCGGCGTCGGCTTCTATCTGCCATTCTTCCCGGTCTGGCTTGGCTCGAAGGGGCTGAGCGATGTCGATATCGGCTATGTGCTGGCGATCCCGATCCTGGTGCGAGTCTTCGTCGCGTCGTCGGTGACCGGCCTTGGTGATCGGCTGCGCCCGAACATCGTGCTGGCACTGCTCAACACGCTGGCCGCGATCATCTATTTCGCCCTGGCCCAACAGGCGCAGCTCGTCCCGATCGCGGTCCTGACCGCGCTGAGCGCCATCGCGCTTTCGGGCGTGGTGCCGCTCGCCGATGTCCTGACCACCGAGCAGGTGAAGGCCGGGGCGCTGAAGGATTATGGCCGCGTCAGGCTGTGGGGCTCGGTGACCTTCGTGCTTTCGAACCTCGCCGGCGGCTATCTGATCGCACTGTACGGCGCCTGGCTGATTCCGTTTGTCCTCGCCGGCAGCAGTTCGCTCGCAGCATTGGCCGCCTTGCAGGCGCCGGCACCGCCAGGAAGGACTTCACCTGCCGCCCGGCAAGGCGCATCTCCGGCCGGCTTCAGGCTTCCGTTCTGGCTCGCTATCGCCGCGGCCGCTTGCGTCAACGCCACCCATGCTGCGCTCTATGCCTTCGGCTCGCTGCACTGGCGCAGCATCGGCTTCAGCGATCAGGTGATCGGCTGGCTCTGGGCTGTCGCCGTCCTGGCCGAGATCGCGGTTTTCCTCGTCGCGGGCAGCATCGCGGCGCGCGGCCTCGTCGGCTTGCGCTGGATCGCGATCGCGGCGGTGGCGGCGGCGCTGCGCTTCGGGATGATGAGCGCCGATCCTGGCCTGGCGGTCACCTTCCTGCTGCAGATCCTGCACGGCGCCACCTTCGGCTGCGCCCATCTTGGCTCGCTGGCGGCATTGTCGGCGCTCGCCCCGGAGGCGCGCCGCGCCGCGGCGCAAGGTCGTCTGGTCGCCGCCGGTGCGCTGGCGATGGGGCTGACCACGATTTTGTCAGGCTATCTCTACCGCCTGTTTGGGCCAGGCGTGTTCCTCGCCATGGTGCCGGTCGCGCTCTCCGGCCTGGCTCTGGCGGCGCTTGCCATCCTTCGGGCGCGCGGCGATACAGGCTATGGGGGTCGAATCTGAATGCGGGAGTGGGCTAACCCTCATGGCTGTCGTCGACGACGCTGAGCCGCAGGCGGTCTATCGCGACGATGGAGGCGTCCTCGTGGTGTCGCTGGCCGGGCGCTGGAGCGCCGGGCGGGCGCCGCGTCTCGAAGCCCTGGCGAGCGAGCTGACGGAGCGCATCGGCAGCGTCCGCAGCGCGCGGCTCGACCTGTCGGCGATCGAACGTCTGGATACGCTCGGTGCCTATCTGCTCGGCCAGGTGAAGCAGGCAGGCGAAGCGAAAGGCGCTTCGGTCGAGCTGGCCAGCCGCCGTCCGGAGCATGAAGTGCTGCTCGCGGAGGTCGAGCGCGACGTCACCGATTACCAGCCGCCGGTTCGCCCTATCGGGCTCGTCACCATCCTGATCGACATCGGCCAGGGCGTCGTCCGCTTCGGCCGCGATCTCGCCGGCGGCGCGATTTTTCTCGGCGAGGTGATGGCCGGTTGCGTCGGCGCGCTGTTCGGGCCGCGGCGCTTTCGCGGGCCGTCGCTTGTCAACCAGGTCGAGCTGATCGCCTTCAACGGCGCGCCGATCATCATCCTGATCTCGTTCCTGGTCGGCTGCATCGTTGCCCAGCAGGGCATCTTCCAGCTCCAGCGCTTCGGCGCGACCGCCTTCGTCGTCAACCTGACCGGCATCCTGGTCCTGCGCGAGCTCTCGGTGCTCCTGACCTCGATCATGGTGGCAGGCCGCTCCGGCTCCGCCTTCACGGCCGAGATCGGCTCGATGAAGATGCGCGAGGAGATCGACGCACTCAGGGTGATGGGGCTGGATCCGATCGAGGTGCTGATCGTGCCGCGGATCCTGGCGCTGATCATCGCGCTGCCGATCCTGACTTTCATCTCGGCCATGGCAGGCCTTGTCGGCGCGGGCCTGGTGAGCTGGCTCTATGGCGGCATCGGCCTCGATACGTATCTGGAACGCCTGAAATCCGTGATCACCTGGCAGCATTTCGCGGTCGGCCTCATCAAGGCCCCTTTCATGGCATTCGTGATCGGCCTGATCGCCTCGATCGAGGGATTGGCGGTCAAGGGCTCTGCCGAATCGCTCGGCCATCAGGTGACGGCGTCGGTGGTGAAGGCGATCTTCATGGTCATCGTGGTCGACGGGTTGTTCGCGATGTTCTTCGCCTCGATTCGGATGTGAGGGGGGCGCCGGTGCTCGACAAGCCCTCTCAATCTGGCCCGCGCGGGCCGCAGGATGCGGCCGGGCAGGAACCCGAGGCGGTGATTCGCGTTCGTGATCTCAAGGTCGCCTTCGGCGACAAGGTGATCATGGACGGACTCGATCTCGACGTGATGCGCGGTGAGATTCTCGGCTTCGTCGGCGGTTCCGGTCAGGGCAAGTCGGTGTTGACCCGCACGATCCTCGGCCTCGTGCGCAAGCAGCGCGGCACGATTGAGGTCTTCGGCGAAAACGTCGACAAGCTCGATCCGCGCGGCCGGCGCCGGCTCGAACGCCGTTTCGGCGTGATGTTTCAGCAGGGCGCGTTGTTCTCGGCACTCACCGTCAAGCAGAACATCCAGGTGCCGATGCGCGAATATCTCCAGCTTTCGCCGGGTCTGCTCGAAGATCTTGCCATGCTCAAGATCGAGATGGTGGGGCTGAAGCCCGATGCGGCCGACAAGACGCCTTCGGAACTCTCCGGCGGCATGATCAAGCGCGCCGCGCTCGCCCGCGCGCTGGCCCTCGATCCCGAGATCGTCTTCCTCGACGAGCCGACCTCGGGCCTCGATCCGATCGGCGCCGCCGAATTCGACGAACTGATCATGACGCTCAAGCAGACTTTGGGCCTGACCGTGTTCATGGTAACCCATGACCTCGATAGTCTATATGTAGCCTGCGACAGGATTGCCGCCTTGGCGGACAAGCGCGTCATCGCGGTCGGTCCGCTCGCCACCATGCTGGCGTCCGATCATCCCTGGCTTAAAGCGTATTTCGGCGGGGAGCGAGCACGCGCCCGGCTGCCTGAGGATCGAACGAGGACCTGACCGCCCGCGATGGAATCCCGTGCCAACTACGCCTTGGTCGGCCTCTTCACCCTCGCGGTGATCGCGGCGATGTTCGGCTTCGTCTACTGGTTCGGCAGCGGTGGCGGCGGCCGCAAGCAGGACGTTCGCGTGATCTTCACCGGCACCGTCACCGGCCTCGGGCGTGGATCGAGCGTGCTCTTCAACGGTTTGCGCGTTGGCGAGGTCAAGCAGATCGGTCTGCAGCCGGATGATCCGCGCCGCATCTTCGGCGTGATCGAGGTCGAGAACACGACGCCGCTGCGGGTCGATACGCGCGCCCGCATCGAGGCGCAGGGGCTGGCCGGTGTCGTCGCCCTGCAGCTGATCGGCGGCGAGCCGGATGCCGCCCTGCTGCAGGCCAAGCCGGGCGAACCGCTGCCGACCATCATCGCCGAGCGCTCCGAGCTGCAGGACATCATCGAGACGGTCCGCAATGTCGCCAAGAAGGCGGATGAGGTGCTGGGCAATCTCGACGGGCTGATCAAGACCAACTCCGGTTCGATCACCAATACCGTGCGCAATGTCGAAAAGTTTTCCAAGGCTCTGGGCGATAATTCCGACAGCATCGACAAGCTGATGGCGAGCTTCGGCCAGATCGCCGATACGATCGCGCCGCTGTCGCAGAAGCTCGGCACGCTGAGCGAGGAGCTGACCTCGGTGGTGCGCTCCATCGATCAGAAGAAGATCACCGGCATCGTCGAAAACATCGACAAATTCACTGCGGCATTGGGCGGCTCGAGCAGCGACGTGGCGAAGGCGGTCAGCGACGTCGCCTCGATCACCAACAAGCTCAACCGCGCCGCCGATCAGGTCGAGGGCGTGCTCAAGGCGGCGCAGGCCTTCCTGAACACGCAGGACGGGCAGGGCGCTTTCGCCGAGGTCGCCAGTGCGGCGAAGTCGATCCGTGTCCTGGCCGACAACCTCGACAAGCGCACCGCCGAGATCACCACCGGCATCAATCGCTTCACCGGTCCGGGCCTGCGCGATATCGAATCGCTCGCCTCCGACGGCAAGCGCACTTTGACCGACCTCAACCGAACCTTACGCAATCTCGAGCGTAATCCCCAACAGTTCATCTTCGGCGGTCGCCCGCCGCTTCCCCAGTACGGTGGATCGCGCTAGCTCGATATGACCATGCTGACCTCGCCTTTCCTGCTTCGTGGTCGTCTGCGCGCCCTGTCCCTGACGGTCGCAGGCGTATTGTTGTTGGCTGGTTGTGGCGGCGGCGCGGCGCCAACCACCTACGATCTCTCCGCGCCGCGCGACTTCGGCCGCATCGGCGGATCAGGTGGCGTGCTGATCGTCGCCGAGCCTTCGACCGTTCAAGCGCTGGATTCCGACCGCCTGATCGTCAAGGACTCGGCCGGCGCGCTTTCTTTCCTCGGCGGCGCGCAATGGGCCGACCGGGTGCCGAAACTGGTGCAGACGCGCCTGATCCAGACCTTCGAGAACGGCAGCCGCCTCGCCGCCGTCGGCCGGCCTGGCGAACGCATCGTTCCCGACCTCCAGCTCAACACCGATATCCGCAGCTTCAATATCGACGCTGCGAGCGGTGCCGCCGTGGTCGAGATCACCGCCAAGCTGGTCGGCGATCGCAGCGGCAAGGTCCAGCGCGCCAAGCTGTTCTCGGCGCGCGTGCCCGCCGGCGCTGACGGGGCGGGCGCGGCGCGAGCGCTCGACCAGGCACTGTCGCAGGTGCTGATCCAGATCGCCCGCTGGGCGCGCTGAGAGCCGAGCAGCCTGCGATGGTTGCTTGAGCCTGAATTAGGGGAACGGCGTGATCCGGCCCGTCTGCCAATCCGCGAGAATCTCAACCTCATCGATGCCGGCGGCTGACGCGGCGGTGTTACCAGTCGCGTCGAGCCAGGCGCGAACGATCGCATAGCCCGTCGAGTAGCCGCATTGATAAGGGAACTCGCGATCGTCGCCGGCGCGCCCGAACATCCAATCGCTCCAATAGCCTGGCAGCTTTCCATGCTCGACGTGCAGATGGTTTCTGGCCTTGTCGGCAAACTGCCTTAGGGCGCTTCCTTTGCATTCGATCGCGTAAAATGGAGTGCGCTCACCGATTTCCTCTTCGAAGCAGCAGGCCAAGCCCTCCGCGACCAAGCTGCCACCATAGGTGCGGCCGTGACTTGTGCCGCGCGCCAGCGAGCGGGCGCAATGGTGAAGCTCATGCGCCAGCAGCGACTGAATCGTGCTGTCGAAATGCTCGATCAGATGTGGGTGCTTATGGTCGAGTGAGAGCGCGACATGGTAGGCGTCGAATGAAAAGCCATTGACACCGATCCTGGGGATCACGGCATCGGGTGCGTCGCGCACCACCACATCAATATCCGCGAGCGTGAGCATCTCGTTGCAGCGCGTCCCGCCAGCGCGAAGCGCTCCTTCGAGCCTTTCGCGCAGCGCCCCCGTCAGCACGCCACTGGCCGACAGGATATGAAAGTGAATCGTCATGCGTCACCCTCCGCTTCGCGGCTGGGCTGATCGCATCGATCTCAAAGACAGTCCAGTGAATCGACTGCAATGTTCCACTCGCGAAAGACCACGGCAGCGGGTTGGCAAAAAAGCAGAGGCCGCCCGTTAGGGCGGCCTCGTCTCTTCGTCAATAAAGTAGCGCCTACTCGAACCGCCCGCTGGCATGGGCCAGCATCGTGTAGACCTTGCCGGTCTCCGAGGTCAGGTAGGTCTTCGCCACCATCGAGTCGCGGTCGTCCTTGGCGGCTTCGCCGAGCAGGCGCTCGAACTCCTCGATATAGCGGTCGACCGTCTCCTTGAACTCGGCGTCGCGGCGGTATTTGCGACGGATCTCGTCGAAGGTCTGCTGCCCCTGCAAGGTGTAGAGCCGGCGGGTGAAGACGTTGCGCTCGCCCCGCTTGTAGCGCTCCCAGAGCTCGACGGCCGCGTCATGGTCGATCATCCGGGCGATGTCGACCGAGAGCGAATCGAGCTTCTCGATGCTGTGCGCCGTCGGCTTGGAGGCCTCGGGCGCCCGGTCGTCGCGCGAGGCGCGGCTCAGAAGGTCCGAGAGCCAGCCCGACTTTGCCGGAGCAGGCTCGGCCGCGGGCCGGCGCACTGACTCGGCGCGCTGAGCCTCGGGCCGCACGGGCTCGGGGGCAGGGCGCGCCTGAACCTGCACTTGCGGCTCGGCCCGGGCCGGTTCCGGCGTCGGGTCGATCGAGGCGCGCAGCGGCTCGGTCAGCACCGGCGCGCTCTGCACGGCGATCGATGCGCTGGCGACGGGCATGGGCTGCTGATAGGCGACTGCCCGCCGCTCGCCCTGTGGGCGTGCAACGTCGGTGCTGCGGCCCGAGCGCGAGACGATCTCGGTCAGCTCGTTGAGCGCCTTGATCTGGTCGGCGACGACGCGGCGCATGGCGGCGGTCGATTCCTGTGTCTCGCGCGGCAGCTCGAGCACGCCCTTCTTGAGCTCGGTACGGGTCGTCTCGAGCTCGCGATGAATCTCCGCCGACATGGACCGCATGTCCTCGGCAGCGCTCTGGAAGCGCTCGGTGACCTTGGCGAACTCGCCGGAGACCTCGTTCACGACCTCTTCATAGGCCGCCCGCAGCGCCAGTGCCGTCGCCTCGCGCTCGCGGCCGCTGGCGGCGCGGATCGAGTCGAATTGCTGGGCGATGGCGCTGTTGGTCGACTCGGCCGCGTCGCCGAGCACCGTGCTGAGCTGGCGGGTGCGCATCTCGGCGTTGCTGAGCGAATCGTCGAGCGCCGACGAGAAGGAGCGGGTGATCTGCTCGATGTCGTCGGTGCGCGTCGCGATCAGCCCGTGCAGGTGCTCCAGCGCCTCCTTGCGGTCGGCCAGGACATTGCCGACGCGGGCCTCGACCTGCTCCAGCCGCTGCGCGACGGCGTTGAGCGCTGCGGCATTGGCCTGCGAGGTCTCGGTCATCGCCGAGCCCTGCTCGTCGATCCGGGAGATCAGCGCCACGGTGTCGCGCAGCGTGCCTTCCGAGTAGCCCTTCAGCGTCGCAATCTGGCTCGCGACCTGCTCCGAGGTCCGGTTGGTCTCCTGCACCACCGTCGAGAGCACGTTCTGCAGCTCCTCGACGCGGCCCGACAGGCTGCCTTCGACCGCCGCGAGGTTCTTGTTCGCGCCGGTGACGATCTGCTGCATCAGCTTGTTGGCCTCGCCGAGGCGGCCCAGCATGCCGCCGAGCTCGCTGCGCAATTGCTCATTGGTCTTGAGCAGTGCCTCGACCGACTGGTTGGTGCCGCTCTCGATCGTCTCGCGCAACGCGCCTGAGGCAAGATCGAGCGCCTGGCTCATCTCGGTGCCGCGCTCGCGCAGGCTGGCGACCACGGAGCCGCCACGGTTTTCGATGTTCTTGACCAGGGCCTCGCCGATGCTGGCGAACTGGCCGGCGAGGGCGGCGCCCTTCTGGCCGAGCGCGTCGATTACGCCATTGCCACGCTCGTCGAACAGCGCACGGATTTCCTCGGTGCGTGCGGTCAGCGAGGAGTTCATCCCTTCCGACTGTTCCGCCAGTGTCCGGGTCAGGTTCCGGCTCTGCTGGTCCAGCACATTCAGGATGTCGCCGCCGCGCTCGTCGAACAGGGCCCGCAATTCCTCCGTCCGCCCGGAGAGGGCCGTGGCGATGCCGTCCGACCGCTCCTGCAGGATCTGGGCGATCTGGCTGCCGCGGTGGCCGAGCGCGTTGAGGATGCCGCCGCCGCGCTCGTCGAAGACTGCGCGCAGCTCGTCGGAGCGCTCGGACAGCGCGGCGGCGATGCCGTCCGACTTCTCCTGCAGCGTCCGCACGATCTGGTTACCCTGCTGGTCGAGCAGGTTGACGAGGCCGGAGCCCTTGTTCTCGAACAGGGCACGGAGTTCTTCCGTCCGGGCGTTGAGCGAGCCGGCGATCGAGTCCGAGGTGCCTTGCAGCGTCTGGACGATCTGATTGCCACGCTCGTCGAGCAGGGTGATCAGTCCGGCGCCCTTGCCGTCGAACAGGGCACGCAGCTCCTCGGTGCGAGCACCGAGCGAAACGGAGACCGAATCCGCAGTACCCTGCAGCGTCTGGGCGATCTGGGTGCCGCGCGCATCGAGCGTGCCGGAGACCGTGTCGAGCCGGTTGACGACGCGCTCCTCGAACCGCGCCACGCTCTGGTCGAGAGTATCGGCGATCTGGAGGGCGCGCCCACCGAGCGTCGCATTGATGCTGTCGGCCTTCTCGGCGAGCGTTTGTGTCAGCGCCTCGCTCTTGGTGGTGACGATCTCGCCGATCTCATCGGCTTTGGCGGTCAGCGCGCGGGTGACCTCGCGCCCGCCCTCGGCCATGACCCGGGCGATGTCGACCGTGCGCTCGACCAGCGCCTCGTTGAGGGCGTTGGCGCGTGCGCCGAGATTGCCGTCGATGCGGGCGATGAGCCCGTCGAGCGAGGTCGCGATCTCGGCGCTTTTGGCGCTGGAGCGATCCTCGAAGATCTTGATCTGGGTCTCCATGGTGGCGGCCGCTTCCTGCGTGCGTGCCGTCATGATCTCGGCTGCATGCTGCGAGCGCTCGCCGATCCGCTCGGCCAGCGCCTGGCCTTCCTCGCCGAGCAGTTTCTCGACCTGGCCGAGACGCAGCGTCACCGAATCGGTGAAGGAGCGGGCGTCATTGCCGAGCTTGGCAGCCAGCGTGCCGCCGCGGGTGACGATGATCTCCTCGAAGGCGCCGAGACGCGCGCCGATCGTGGCCTCGATCTCGCGGCCCTGGACGTCGAAGAGCCGGTTCAGCGAGTCGTGCTTGCTGGCGAGCGACTCGTTGAGCGCCTGCGAGCGCGCATCGACCGAGCGCAGCAGCGACTCGGCGTTGGCGGCGAGCGCCTGGTTGACGCGGCCGCCTTGCTGGGTCAGCGCGATGACCACGTCCTTGCCGGTGGCGGCGAGCAGGCTGCTGGCGCGCTCGGCCTCGGTCGTGAAGGTGCCGCGCAGCGCGGTCGCCGCCTCGGTGACGCGGTCGGCGATCTCGCGACCGTCGACATTGATCGCATCGGACAGGGCCTTGGTGGCCTCGTCGAGACGGCTGGCCAGCGTCTGGCTCTGCTCGCCGATAAGCCCATGGACCTCGCGGCCGGTCGCGGTGAGGCCGGCGACGATCGCGTCGCGCTGGGTGCCGAGCAGGGCGCCGACCTCGTCTCCCGCCTGACCGAGGCGGGCGATGAAGCCGGTGTGCTGGTTGTCGATGACGGATTTCGCTGTCTCGCTCGCGGCCAGGATCTTGGCGGCGAGCGCCTCGCCGGTTTCGTCGAGCCGCTGATGCGCCGTCCCGCTCGCCTCGGCCAGCCGGTCGATCAGCGCGTTGCCGCGCTCGGCCAGCAGGCCATGGACCGAGCGGCCGACATCGGCGACGCGGGTGACCAGCGCCTGGCTCTGGCCGGAGAGCAGTTCCTGCATGTCCTGGCCGGTCGCGATCACGCGGCCGCTGAGCGCCTCGCCCTCGGTGATGAGAAGGTTGCGCACGCTGGCGCCGGCGTCGGTGAGCTGCGTCACCAGCGTCTCGCGCTGGCTGCCGATCGCAGTGTGCACCTCGGTGCCGACATCCGACAGGCGCGCGACGAGGCTGTCGCCACGCTCGCCGATCGTGGCGTGAACCTCGCGCGCCACCTCGGACAGCCGGGCGATGAGGCCGTCGCCACGCTCGCCGATCGCAGCCTCGACGTCGCGGCCGGCATGGGCCACGCGGGCGACGATGCCCTCGGCACGGTCACCGAGCGTACGGTGAATCTCCTCGGTGCTGTCGGACAATCTGGCGACGAGGCTGTCGCCGCGCTCGCCGATCACGTTTTCGACGCTGCGGCCCGCATCGGACACGCGCGCAACAATGCTGTCGGCGCGTTCGCCGATCGCGTGCTCGACGCCCTGGCCGATCTCGGCCATGCGCAGCACCAGCCCGTCGCCGCGCTCGCTGATCGCCTCCTGCAGGCGCTGCCCGGTCTCGGAGAGACGGCCGACCAGATGGTCGCCCTGCTCGCCGATGGTGCTGCGCACCTCGTGGCCGACGTCGGAAAGGCGGGTGACGAGGCTGCTCGCCTCTTCGGAGAACAGGCTGTGCACGGTCGCGCCGACGGCGGAAATCCGCGCGGTCAGCTCTTCGCCGCGCTCGCCGATCAGGCTGTGCAGGCCCTTGCTGGCCTCGTCGAAGCGCAGGACGATCGAATCGGTCTTCTCGCTCAGCAGGGTGTCGACGGTCTGGACCGTGCCGGAGAGCTTCTCGACCAGTGTCTCGCCCTGGCTGGCGATGAGGCCATGGACGGTGTCGCCGGCTTCCTGGATGCGGCTGACGACGAGCTCGTTCTGCTTGCCGAGCAGCATGTGCACGCCGCGGCCGACTTCGGCGAGGCGGGTGGTGACGCTCTCGCCCTCGCTGCTGATCGTGTTGCGCAGCGTCTCGCCGGTTTCGGTGAGACGGCGGCTCAGGCTGCCGCTCTGCTCGTCGAACAGCTCGACGAGGGTGCGCCCGCTCTGCTCGAAGCGCTCGGCGACGGTGGCACCGCGCTGCGAGATTTCCTGGGCGAGCGTGTCGCCGGTGACGCGCAGCGTGTCGTTGACGGTCTCGGCGCGGCTCGCCAGCGACTCGACGACCTGGGCGCCGGTCTCGCTGATGGCGCGGGTGACGTCGCGGGCGCCGGCGGTCAGGCCCTCGGTGAGCACGGCACCGGTGCGCTCCAGCGAACCTGCGATCTCCTGGGCGCGGTTGTCGAGCAAGGCGGTGACCGACTGGCTCGCATTCGTCATGCGTTCGCTGACATCGTGCGAGGTCGATTGCAGGCGCTCGACCAGATCGCTGCCGCGGCCGCTGATCTCGTCGACCATGCGCTCTCCGGCATGGCCGAGCGCCAGCGTGATCTGGTCGCCCTTGTCGGTCAGGCGCGAGGTGACGCGCTCGCCCGCTTCGGCGACGGCGTCGGCGATGGAGCGGCTGGCGGTTTCGAGATCCTTGGTGATGCTCTCATGCGCGCCGCTGATCGCGAATTTCACGCGCTCGGCGTTGCCGACGACGGATTCGCGCTGGTTCACCAGTTCGTCGATGAGCGAACGCAGCCGGATCTCGTTGTCGGCATAGGCGCGCTCGAGCGTCGCGATCTCGCCGCGCACGATGGTTTCGAGCTCGCCGGCACGCGCCACAGCGCGTTCGATGCCGTCGCCCATGGCGGCGACCTCGCGGCGAATGGTCTGGCTGAGCGACAGGACGGAATCCGTCGCAACGACCTCGGGCTCAGCCAGGCGCAGCGCGACCTCGGTCATCGCGCGCGAGACCAGCCGCATCTCCTGGGTCCGGCGATAGAGCGCCGCCAGCACGAAGAAGAAGACGACGGGCGTGCCGGCGCCGAAGGCGAGCAGGGCCCATTGCCCGGGCCCCCAGGCCGCCATGCCGGCCGGCAGGCCCTCGGTGAACGAGCCATAGCGGCTGACGAGCGTGAAACCGACGCCGCCGAGCCAGGCGAGGGTGGCCAGGACCGCGAGCCAATAGGGCCGGCCGGATGGACGGACGGCGAAGGCCTGGACGAGTGAAGAGGAATCCCGGCGATCGTCATTGGCGACGCGGCTGGTGTCCGGTGCGATGGCGGGGCGGGGCGGGGCGGTCGGCGCTTCCGAGGCAGCTTCGGCGGCTGCCGGTGCGACAGGAGCGCTTTCGACACGCGGCAGATCGATCTTGAGCTCGTTCTCGCCCGTCGACGGTAGCTTTGGCTCGGTAGAGGCCGGCCCCTCGGTCTTCGACGGGTCGAGCCTCAGCGCCTCCTCGATCGCCGACATCGCTGCTTCGGTCGGATCCTGGAGCTTGTTCTGCCGGGTCATGAATGCCGCCTCGCTACGCTACTTGCGACGGGCGGTGATGTCCGCCGCAGATCGGGAGCCGGCAGCCTCCAGCCGGATCCGTCAAGCGACACGACGCCCATCGTTTACTGTATCGAAGGGTAGTTGAGGCAAGCAGGGATTGAAACCCGTTTGACCATCTGATTCACAAACGTCGTTAACGCCTCATTCACCATAAAGGCGCTTCATCAGGGGTCAGAAGGCTGCACGAGTTCCGCAGCTTAGAGCCGGATCCGAGTTCCCCATGCCACAGACTGCCATCGACCTCGTGCATCTCTCCCGCCAGACCGGCGGCGATGCCGAGCTGGAGCGCGAACTGCTGACACTGTTCGCGCAGCAATGCGCCCGCCACTTGCGCGCCATCCATGGCGGCGACGCCAATGTCCGCCGCGATGCCGCCCACACCCTGAAGGGGGCTGCCCGCGCCATCGGTGCCTGGCAGGTGGCCGAAGCCGCCGACCGGATCGAGCAGCAGCTCGGCCAGGCCGGCACTACGCCGCGCGAGGATGCGCTGGATGCCCTGACGCTGGCCGCGGCCGAGGCGCGCGCAGTGATCTCCCGGCTCGACTGCGCGGCCTGACGCCGCAGGAATGAAGCGGCGGCATGGCGGACATCGCCGTTTCGTTCGCTTTCGAAATCCTCTAGAGACGAAGTGTTCGCGGGCTCGCTCGCGAACGACAATCCTCTTGCGAACCTGCCAGTGCGCCGCCAAGGAAGCCCGGCCGGTTCCTCCCGACCGCGCCAGCCGCGCAGCCGCCGCAAGGCGCGCCGGAGTCCACGATGCCGAAGATCACCTACATCGATGCCCAGGGCACCAGCCGCACGGTCGATGGCGAGACAGGTTCGACCGTGATGGAGGTCGCGGTGCGCAACGGCGTGCCGGGCATCGAGGCGGAATGCGGCGGCGCCTGCGCCTGCGCGACCTGCCATGTCTATGTCGACGAGGCCTGGGCCGAGAAGGCCGGCCATGCCGAGCCGATGGAAGAAGACATGCTGGATTTCGCCTTCGACGTCCGGCCGACCTCGCGCCTGTCCTGCCAGATCAGGGTGCGTGACGAACTCGACGGTCTCGTCGTGCGCACGCCGGCCCGTCAGGGCTGAGCTCCCGACAGCTTGGCCTTCTACTCGGCCGGCGCCGCAGCACCGGCGACCAGCGTCGTCTCATGGCCCGCGGCCGGATGGCGCGGCACCAGCAATGACAGGCTGAGCGAGACCGTAGCCACCGCCGCCCCGATATAGAAGACGATGGCCGGGTCGCGCAGCCAGATCAGGCCGAAGGTGATCGGCAGGAACACCGCGGCGATGTGGTTGATGGTGAAGGCGACCGCCGACGTCGGCGCGATGTCGGCGGGGTCGGCGATCTTCTGGAAATAGGTGCGCTGCGCCAGGACGAGCGTGAAGAAGACGCCGTCGACGACGAAGAGTCCGCCGGCGACGAGCGCACCCGCCGCACCGAACTGGCCGTGGCTCGCCAGCGCGTAGCCGATGAAGACGGCGATCAGCGAGATGTTCTCGAGCTGGATCGTCGCCCGCTCGCCGACCTTGCCGACGAGGCTGCCGAGCAGGGGCCCGGCGAACATGTTGATGCCGTAGGTGGCCAGGAGCAGCGTCGCGGTCGCGGCGACATCGTAGCCGAAGCGCTCGACCAGCAGGAAGCCGCCAAAGGCCATGAAGATCTGCCGGCGCGCGCCCGACATGAAGGTAAGCGCGTAATAGAGCCAGTAGCGCTTGCGCAGCACGAAGCCCTTGTTCTGCGGAACCACGCCCTGGAAGCGCGGGAAGAGCAGCATCGCGGCTGCCGTCAGCGCCATGGTGACGAGGCCGGCGCCAAGGAAGATATGGACATAGCTCGGCTGCCACAGGCGCCAGATCAGCGCGATCGAACCGAAGGCGATGAGTTGCGCCACCGCCGAGGCACCGGCGATCTTGCCGAGCAGCCGCGGCGCTTCCGACTTCGGCAGCAGCTGCAATTGCAGCGATTGCTGCGCCGTCTCGTAATAATGGAAGCCGAGCGACATGATCATCGTCGTCAGCAGGAGGCCGCCGAGGCTGGGGAAGTAGCCGGTCAGCGCCACGCCGAGCCCGAGCGTCAGCAGGCTGAGATAGGCCAGCATTTGCTCGCGCATGATCCAGAACAGGATGATGGCGGTGAAGGCCAGAAAACCGGGAATCTCGCGGACCGATTGCAGGATGCCGATATCCTGCCCGGTGAAGCCGGCCGCCTCCTTGGCAAAATTGTTGAGCAGCGCGCTCCAGCTGGCGTAGCCGAGCCAGTTGAGGAAGGCGAGAACCATCAGGAAGGCGGCCGGAGAGGCGAGCAGGCCCGTGCGCGGCGAAGGGGAGGCGGCTTCGGTCATCGGTCCACCCGAAAAAGAGCGCACGGCGCAAAGCGCCACGGCGGACTGTCGGGTTCCCGGGCGCCGCCGTCAAATTCCGCCGGCTTCTGGCGGGCATGCGCTGGCCTGATTGATCGATCGCAAGGACGGCGGCCCGCCATCACGCGATAATCGCGTTGTTGGAGCCTCTCGCGACGACGCGACGCTCTTCCCTTCGGGGATTGTGCTCCGACATAGTGTGAAGGCGTCGGTTCCGATCG
Source organism: Alloboseaceae bacterium BT-24-1 (assembly GCA_025846845.1). Lineage (GTDB taxonomy): Bacteria > Pseudomonadota > Alphaproteobacteria > Rhizobiales > Beijerinckiaceae > Allobosea. Next base: position 281,619 of record JAOYTL010000010.1, on the reverse strand, counting down.
TTCGACCATGCCTGGCCGGGCGGGCCACGCCGGAGGAGGGTGCGATGTACAAATCGATTCTGGTGCCGGTCGATCTTGCCGAGGCCGACTTGGCGATGCCTGCCATCACAGTGGCCGAAGGCTTCGCTGCTCAATCGGAGGGGACGGTCAGGCTGGTCTATGTCCGCTCGCTGGTGCCGATCACCTATATGGAGTTCGTCCCAGCCGATTTCGACGCGGGCCAGCAGGCGGAGTCCGAGGCCAAGCTCGCCGAGATCGCCGCCAAGGTGAGCCTGCCGGCCGAGCGCGTCTCGGCCAAGGTCCTGGTCGGCTCTGTCCATGGCGAGGTGCTGGCCGAGGCCGATGCCAGCGGCGCCGACCTGATCGTCATCGGCTCGCACGAGCCGGGCATACTGGCCTATGTGATCGGCTCCAACGCCTCGACCATCGTGCGGCGGGCGAAGTGCTCGGTGCTGGTCGTCCGGTAACGGGTTCAGGCCGTCTGCCGGCCCGGGACGAGGTCATCAGGGACCTCGCCGGTCGCAAGGTCTCTTGGCCGGTTGAGCCTGATCATCGGCCAGACCTGCCAGAACGAGGCGGCGGCGAGCACGAGCCCCAGCCCGGCGGCTGCGGTGGCGTCCTGCTGGAAGGCACGCAGGCTGAAAAAGGTCAGCATGATCATCGCGCCGCCGCCGGCGAGCGCCAGCGCGAGCCAGAGCAGATAGGGCTTGCCGGCGAGGAAGCGCGCCTTGGGATTGGCGTGCGTGATCGCCGCTGATAGCGCCGTGACGAAAGCATGGTAACGCGCATCATCGCGGTCGATATCGGTCAGCGAGCGCCAGGACAGGTTGCCGAAGGTGATCGTTTTGCCGTCGCTCAAGCGAAGCTGCGTCCGGAAGCCCTTCGACGAGACGTTGCTCGGCGCATAGATGAAGCGCACCTGCTCGACTGCAGCAAGCCTGACCTGATCGACCTTCCGGGTCGAGTCGATCTCCAACATGTCGCCCTTCAGCCGATAGGCGATCTCGAAGCCGATCGGCTTTGGCCGCTGGCGCCAGGAGGGCAGGGGGTTGTCGTCGTCAGCTTGCATGGCTGAGCCATATCGGCTCGCTTGCAGTTTAGCTACCGCGTCAGCGCCTTCATCGCGCCGTCGAGGCCATCGAGCGTCAGCGGGAACATCCGCCCGCTCATCAACCCGCCGATCTGGCGGATCGACTGGGTATAGCCCCACAGATGCTGCTGCACGGGGTTGAGCCAGACCGATTTGGCGAAGCGCTCGGTCAGCCGCCGCATCCAGACCTCGCCGGCCTCTTCGTTCCAGTGCTCGACCGAGCCGCCCGGCATCGCAATCTCATAGGGGCTCATCGAAGCGTCGCCGACGAAGACGACGCGGTAGTCGGCCGGGTAGGTGCGCAGCACGTCGAAGGTTGAAATTACCTGGTCGTGGCGGCGCCGGTTCTCCTTCCAGACCCGCTCATACGGGCAATTGTGGAAGTAGAAGTGCTCGAAATGCTTGAACTCGGCCCGTGCCGCCGAGAACAGCTCCTCGGCCAGCTCGATATGCCAATCCATCGAGCCGCCGACATCAAGGAAAAGCAGCACCTTGACGGCGTTGTGCCGCTCGGGCCTGAGCTTGACATCGAGATAGCCGTGCTTGGCGGTCTCGGTGATGGTCTGGTCGAGATCGAGCTCCTCGGCCGCGCCGGTGCGGGCGAACTTGCGCAGGCGGCGCAACGCGATGCGTAAGTTGCGCACGCCGAGCTCGCGCGTGTCGTCGAAATCCTTGAAGTCGCGCTTGTCCCAGACCTTCACCGCCCGGAAGTTGCGGTTCGTGTCCTGGCCGATGCGCACGCCTTCGGGATTGTAGCCATAGGCGCCATAGGGCGAGGTGCCCGCGGTGCCGATCCATTTCGAGCCGCCCTGATGACGGCCCTTCTGCTCGGCGAGGCGCTGCTTGAGTGTCTCCAGCAGCTTGTCCCAGCCGAGAGCCTCGATCTGGGCCTTCTCCTCGTCGGTGAGGAATTTCTCGGCGAGCTTGCGCAGCCATTCCTCGGGAATGCCGGCCTGCTCGAATGCATCGCCCAGCGTCTCCATGCCCTTGAAGACTTCGGCGAAGACCCGGTCGAAGCGGTCGAGATGGCGCTCGTCCTTCACCAGGCAGGTGCGGGCGAGATAGTAGAACTCGTCGACGCGGTAGTCGGCGAGATCGGCTTCCACGCCTTCGAGCAACGCAAGGTACTCGCGCAAGGTGACCGGGACCTTGGCGGCGCGCAGATCGGTGAAGAGGCGAAGGAACATCACGCTACTGTGGCCAGCAGCGCATCGGGGTCAAGCCGCGGCGGTCTGGAGTTCGTTCCGGCCAGCGTGCGACGCGAGCTGAGCAGGCGAGTAGCCCACAAAAATTAAGAGCCGGATCCGATCAGATTGAATTCGATCTGATCGGATCCGGCCCCGGTCCGTCAAGGCTTAGGCGACGGCGTCGGCCAGGTCCTTGGTGACCTTGAACTTCACGACCGTCTTGGCCGGAACCTTGATCGTCGCGCCGGTCGACGGGTTGCGAGCCTCGCGGGCTTCGCGCTTGGAAGCGGCGAGCTTGCCGATACCGCCGAGCGTGACGTCGCCGCCGGACTTCAGGGTCTTGGCGACAACGCCGGCGAGCGAGCCGAGAATGGCCGAGACGTCGGTCTTGGTCTTGCCCGTCTCATCCGCAATCGCGGCGATCAGTTCGTTCTTGGTCATGAAAACCTCCTGAGACCAATGATGCTTAAATTGACGCCGTGCAGAGCCCCGGAGGGTTCCGACACGTCGCGGCGAATCGACGCAATCGCGCACGAGCCCGCCATTTGACACGCTTGCCGACGGAACACGACGGCAGCGACCGTACATACGCACAGCAATCGGCTTCGTTCCTGTCAAAAGCCGCGAAATTGGGGCGGTTTTCACCAGCTTTGTGGAGCGATTGACAAGTTCCCTCGAATTATTTGAAGCTTGAAATAATTCAGGGGAGCGGAACACGGCATGAAGGCCATCATCATTGGCGGCGGCATCGGGGGGCTGTCACTGGCCCTGATGCTGCACGCGCGCGGCGTCGCCGCGACCGTCTACGAGCAGGCGAGCGAGATTCGCGAGGTCGGCGTCGGCATCAACACGCTGCCCCATGCCATCCGCGAGCTGGCCGAGCTGGGCCTGCTGCCGGCGCTCGATGCGGTGGCGATCCGCACGCGCGAACTGATCTACATGAATCGCTTCGGCCAGACGGTCTGGCGCGAGCTGCGCGGTCTGCACGCCGGCGCGCCGGTTCCGCAATTCTCGATCCATCGCGGCCGGCTCCAGGGCGTGATTCGCGACGCCGTGGCCGAGCGGCTGGGCGCCGACGCGATTCGCACCGGGCGACGCCTGCAGGGCTTTCTGCAGGACGAGGGCGGCGTGACCGCCCATTTCGCCGATGCCAAACTGGGCGAGGGTGGCGAGACCGCGCGGGCCGATATCCTGATCGGCGCCGACGGCATCCATTCGGCGGTGCGGGCGCATTACTTCCCCAACCAGGGCGGACCGCGCTGGAACGGCGTCCAGATGTGGCGCGGCGCCTGCGATTGGCCGGCTTTCCTCGACGGCGAGAGCATGATCATCGCCGGCGGCATGGCCGGCAAGCTGGTGCTCTATCCGATTGCCGAAGGCAAAAGGCCGGGGACCCGCCTGACCAACTGGGTCGTCAACGTGCGCACCGGCGACCCCTTGAAACCGCCGCCGAAGGAAGCCTGGTCGAAGGCCGGCCGGCTCGAGGACGTGCTGCCCTTTGCCAAGCGCTTCACCGTGCCCGGCGTCGACGTCCTCGCTTTGATCCATGCGAGCGGGACGTTCTGGGAATACCCGATGTGCGATCGCGACCCGCTGCCGCGCTGGACGCACGGCCGGGTGACGCTGCTCGGCGACGCCGCCCATCCGATGTACCCGGTTGGCTCGAATGGCGCGTCGCAGGCAATCCTCGATGCACGCTGCCTCGCCGACCTCCTGGTCAAGGCCGAGCATCCCCGCCACGCGCTCGCGGCTTATGAGGCGCAACGCCTGCCGGCGACCGCCGAGATCGTCGCGATGAACCGCGCCGGCGGGCCCGAGCGCGTCATCGACGCGGTCGAGGCGCTGGCGCCCAACGGCTTCGACGATGTCGAACGCGTGCTGCCCTATGGCAAGCGCGAGCAGATCGTGAACGCCTATGCCGGCAAGGCTGGGTTCTCGGCGGCGCAATTGGCGAAGCGCTGAGCGATCAGGGTTGCTCTGCCCGTACCAGCGGCGCGATCCGGTCGATCCGGTTGGTCCAGATGCCGGGAATCGGTCGATCGAGCGCAGTTAGGTCCTCCGCCCGGTCGATTCCGGCGGAGCCGTCGCCGCCGACCAGAGGGCCCGCGACGATGACCTCGCTGCCGGCAGCGCGCATGCGGGCCATGAACCGCGCCGGCCAGCCCCAGATCCAACGCGTGTAGTTGGACGGGATCAGCAGCAGCTGCCGCTGGCAGGATTGCGGGGTCAGCCCGGCCCAGCCCAGCGCGAGGTGGTGGATCAGGCAGCTTTTCTCCGCCGCTTTGGACATGGCGCGCATGGTCGGAATGCGCTCGCGCAGCGTCGCGACCGGCCGATCGCCGCCATAGGCCATCAGTCGCGCAAGCTGTGCGGTGGGGAGCTTCAGCAGGCGTTCCGCCAGTGCCTCGCCCTCGCGCGGATCGTTGCTCTTCACGTTGATCAGCAGGCGCCGGTCCGGAAAGCGCGCCAACACCTCGTCCAGCGACGGCATCAGGCCGATGCCCTTGCCGCGAAACGGATAGGTCTTGCCACCGTCGGCCGTGTAGCCAAAGCCGATGTCGAGGGTCTTGAGTTCGGCGAGCGTCTTCTCGCGTGTGACGCCCTTGCCGTTCGTCCGGCATTCCAGCGTCCAGTCGTGGATCACGGCGAACTGTCCGTCGGTGGTCGGGTGAACGTCGAACTCGACGATGTCCGCCCCTGCAGCGAATGCCGCCTCCATCGAGGCGAGCGTGTTCTCGAGATAGGCGTGTTCGGGTGGATTGATGCGGCTCGCCGAGCAGGTCGTGTCGGTGACGCCGCTCGATGGGTAGGTTTGGGCCAAGCCGCGATGTGCCAGCAGGACGGGACGGCCCGTCGTGGCCGGCGCCAACAGCGAGCTGTTTTGCAAGAAGGCAGTGCCGCCCAGAGCCGCGGCTCCAATGCCCGCAGCAAGCCAGAATCGCTTCATCGCTATCCCCTCGAAGAGGGGAGATGTCGGCCGCGAAAGCCGGCGAAATTCAGCCGGAACTCAGGCACCTTCCGTCAGTTCGACGATGCGCGCCTTGAGCGTCGCATTCTCCTGTTCGAGCTGGCGCAGGCGCCTCACCAGGTCGAGCGGAACAGGTGCATCATCCTGCTTTGCGGCAGCGGCAAAGGAGACGCCGATGCGCTCGCTGTCGCGCCAGCGGCAGCGCACCATTCGGCTCTCGCGCTTGAGCGGGAAATAGAGCTCGAACAGCTCGGGCACGGCGACGCTGTCCGGGAAGACCAGCAGCGCCCCGTCTTCCGACAGGTTCCTCACGGTGCAGTCCAGCGCCGACTGGCGCTGGTTGAAGATGACCTTGCCGCCGATCAGCGTCCGGTTACGTGCGGAACGGCGGCGTTCGGTGAGAATGGTCGCGGTGGGCATGACCCTGGCCTTGTTCTAGCTCAGGTTGAAACAATGGCCGGGAATGCTCTTGGTTGCATCAGCAAGCTTTGCTTAACCTTAATTACGCTGCTCCTCGCTCAGGCTCCTTCGGGCGGCGGCGGCAGGAAGTCGATCTCGTAGCGCGCGGAGAGGGCGACGACCTCGGCCGGGTTCTGCTCCTTCATCGAGTGGATCGCCCAGAACAGGTCGTAGAGCCGCCCGGTGGGCGCAACCCAGAACAGGCACTTAACCGGGGAATCGCTCTTGTTGAACAGGCCGTGCGGGACGTTACGCGGCAGCTTGATCAGGTCGCCGGGCAGGGCATGCGATTCCTGGCCGTCGAGCACGAGGTCGAGCCGGCCCTCGAGCATGTAGATGAACTCGTCCTGCGTCGGATGGATGTGCGGCGGCACGAAGGTGCCGGGCGGGAAGGTGGCGTGCCAGGAGAAGCTGTCCTCGCTCAGCATCTTCGGCACATAGGTCTGGCCGAGGATGTTCCAGGAGATCGCGTCGATCCCCTCATTGGCCTTGGTCACGCCGGCGGTCAAAGGCTTCATCATCAGTCTCCTTCTCAAGTGCTTCAGCAGAGTTGTGTCGTGGTTCTGCGTTCAGGTCTGCGCCAAAAAAACCAGGGGCTGTCACCGCGAGATCGCGAGTTTACCGGCCGCGTCCGCTTCCAGAGCGAGGTCACTCTCGTCCTTGAGGCCAACCCCGGTCAGCGAACGGCGGAAAGCCTCGGCGATCAGCCAGGAGAGTTTGAAGGCCGCGTGCTCATAGGCGAGGCCTCCCGGGCGGATGTTCGAAATGCAGTTGCGGGCCGCGTCGGTCAGGCCCGCTCGTGGCGCGAAGGTGAGATAGGCGCCGAGCGAATCCGGCGAAGACAGGCCGGGCCGTTCGCCGATCAGCACAGCGACGGCACGCGCCCCAAGCGCCGCGCCGATCTCGTCGCCGAGAGCAACCCGCGCCTCGCGCCCGACGACGACCGGCGCGAGCCGCAAGCCCTGCCGCGCCAGCAATGGCAGCAGCATCGCGGCGAACGGAACGACATTCTGGTGAATCGCCGTCGAGGAGAGCCCGTCCGCCACGACGATCGAGAGGTCAAAGTCGCCACGCCGTACCGTCAACGCCTCGCGGCTTCCGGACGAGAGCCTCCGCCCGAGATCGGGCCGACGCAGATACTCTTCGCGCGAGCAGGCCGCGCTTTCGACCCGGATCACCTCCAGGCGAAGCTCCGCAAGTCGGCTGGCGACATCGTCGGCATCGAAAGGCGCATGCACCGCGTCGCGGGCCTGGGCATGGGCCATGCCGAAGCGAAGCACTTCCCGTGTTGGCAGCGAGGCTCCGGAACGGCCGAGCGCGATGCGCGCCGGGGTGAGCCTCGCGAGATCGGCCAACTGCCGTACTCCCGGGTTCGGCTCCTCGCTCACGCTGCCCTGCCCGGCATCGCCGCCAGAAGGACGTGCCCGCCCTGTTTCGCGCTCAGGCGCCCGGACACGTCCGTGATGTCCATGCGCTGCAGCCAGGCCTCGAATTCCGGGGCGCGCTTCAGGCCGAGGACCTCGCGGATATAGAGTTGGTCGTGGAAGGAGGTCGACTGGTAGTTCAGCATCACGTCGTCGGCGCCGGGAACGCCCATGATGAAATTGACGCCGGCCGTGCCCAGCAAGGTCAGCAGCGTGTCCATGTCATCCTGATCGGCCTCGGCATGATTGGTGTAGCAGATGTCGCAACCCATCGGCACGCCCAGCAGCTTGCCGCAGAAATGGTCTTCCAGCCCTGCCCGGATGATCTGCTTGCCGTCATAGAGATATTCCGGCCCGATGAAGCCGACGACGGTATTGACCAACAGGGGCTCGTAAGCCCGGCAGACGGCATAGGCACGCGCTTCCAGCGTCTGCTGGTCGACGCCGTGGTGGGCATAGGCAGATAGGGCGGCGCCCTGGCCCGTCTCGAAATACATGACGTTGTCGCCGACCGTGCCACGCTTCTGCGAGCGACCCGCCTCCATCCCCTCCTGCAAAATCGAGAGATCAATGCCGAAGGAGCTGTTGGCGGCCTGCGTCCCCGCGACGGACTGGAAGACGAGGTCGACCGGCGCCCCTTGCCCGATCAGGGCGATCGAACTGGTGATATGCGTCAGGATGCAGCCCTGGGTCGGCATGTCGAAGCGGGCGATCAACTCGTCGAGCAGGCGCAGCAGTTCGCCGATCCGGCCTAGGCTGTCCGAGGCCGGATTGATGCCGATGACCGCATCGCCGCAACCATAGCTCAGCCCGTCGATGGTCGAGGCGAGGATGCCGGCGGCATCGTCGGTCGGGTGATTGGGCTGGAGGCGCACTGCGAGCCGTCCGGGCAGGCCGAGCGTGTTGCGGAAACGGGTGACGACCCGGCATTTGCGCGCGACCAGGATCAGGTCCTGGTTGCGCATTAGCTTCGACACCGCCGCCGCCATCTCCGGCGTGATGCCGGGAGCGACCCCGGCCAGCACCTCGGTCGTCGCAGCATCGGAGCAGAGCCAGTCACGGAACTCGCCGACCGTGAGCGTGGCGATCGGCGCGAAGGCGGCCGCATCATGCGTGTCGAGGATGAGGCGGGTAACCTCGTCCTCCTCGTAAGGAACCAGCGCTTCATGCATGAAGGTCCGCAGCGGCAGATCTGCCAGGGCGATCCGTGCCGCCATCATCTCCTGCATGCTGCCGGCGGCGAGCCCAGCCAGCTGGTCGCCCGAGCGCAGCGGCGTCGCCTTCGCCATCAGCTCCCGGAGATCGGCGAAGACATGGCTCGTTCCACCGGCCGCGACGCGATACGCCATTTGCCTGTCTCCCTCCCCAGCTCATGCTAGAGCACGTTCCGGTCATAGAGTTAGAGGCGGATTCACCGATCAGCTTGGTCCAATCTGATCGGATCCGTCTCTACAGATGCAGGAAGCGGTCCTTGACCGCGCTGTCGCTGCGCAAATCCTCGCTGCTGCCGCGCCAGGCGACGCGGCCCTTCTCCAATACGACATGCCGGTCGGCGATCTTGGCCAACGCGTCGACGTTCTTGTCGATGACGAGGATCGATTCGCCCTCGGCCTTCAGGGCAGACAGGCAGGACCAGATCTCCTGCCGGATGATCGGCGCCAGCCCCTCTGTGGCTTCGTCGAGGATGACGAGCTTGGGATTGGTCATCAGGGCGCGGCCGATCGCCAGCATCTGCTGCTCGCCGCCGGAGAGCTGGTTGCCGCGATTGGCCTTGCGTTCCCTGAGCCGCGGCAGGAAGGCGTAGACGCGCTCCAGCGTCCAGCGCGGCGTGCCGAAGCGGCTCGCCGCGGTGGCGATCAGGTTTTCCTCGACCGAGAGCGTCGGAAACACCTGCCGTCCCTCCGGGACGAGGCCGATGCCGGCCTGCGCCAGCCGGAAGGGGGCGCTGCCTGTGAGGTCGACGCCGCCGAAGCTGACACGGCCGGCGCGCGGCCGGATCAGCCCCATGATGGCGCGCACGGTCGTGGTCTTGCCCATGCCGTTGCGGCCGAGCAGGGTTACGACCTCGCCGGCTCCGACCGAAAGATCGACGCCAAACAGGATCTGCGCCTCGCCATAGCCGGCATCGAGGTTCTCGACGGTCAGCATGATGCGTGCTCGTTCTTTGTCATTCCGGGGCGCGCAGCGAACCCGGAACCCATGACCGGGCGAGCGCGATCGTTCATGGTCTTCATGGTCTCACCCGGTCGTGGGTTCCGGGTTCTTCGCTGCGCGAAGCCCCGGAATGACGAGGGGTGACGTCGTCGGTCATCACCCCTCCTCGCCGAGATAGGCTTCGCGCACCGCCGGATCGGCTCGAACTGCAGCCGGATCGCCCGAAGCGATGACGCGGCCATAGACCAGCACGCTGACCGTGTCGGCGAGCGCGAACACGGCTTCCATGTCGTGCTCGACCAGCAGCATGGCGTAGCGCCCCTTCAGGCTCTTGAGCAGGCCGATCAGCCGTTCGCCTTCCTCCTTGCCGACGCCGGCAAGCGGCTCGTCGAGCAGGATCGCCGCCGGTTCCAGCGCCAATGCCATGGCGATCTCCAGCGCCCGCTTCTCGCCATGCGACAGGCTGCCGGCGGGAACATGGGCGCGCTCGCTGAGGCCGACCGCATCCAGCGCGGCGCGGGCAGGGCGGTTCAGGCGCTCGTCGCTTGCAGCGTTACGGAAGAAGGAGAGCGGATGGCCGGCCTTGGCCTGCACGCCGAGCGCGACATTCTCCAGTGCCGAGAGCGAGGCGATGGTCGAGGTGATCTGGAAGGTCCGTGCCAGGCCGTGGCGGGCGCGCTTCTCGGCATTGAAGGCGGTGACGTCCTGGCCGCGGAACCGGATCGTGCCGGCATCTGGCGTCAGCATGCCGGAGATCTGGTGGACCAGCGTCGTCTTGCCGGCGCCGTTCGGGCCGATCAGCGCATGCAGCTCGCCGGGCGCGACCGCAAGGCTGACGCCGTCGGTGACCTTCAACGCACCGAAGGACTTGCTTAACGCCTCGAGGACGAGGACCGGCTCAGCCATGACGCGAGCCCAGCTTGCGCAGCATCCCGACGATGCCGCCGCGGGTGAACAGCACGAACAGGATGATCAGCGGCCCGAAGATGGCGCGCCAGTGCTCGGTCAGGTGCGAGAGCGCATCCTCGGCGATCAGATAGGCCACAGCGCCGATGATGGCTCCGTGCAGCGAGCCGACGCCGCCGAGCACCGCCATGAAGATGAGTTCGCCCGAGCGCTGCCACGACATGAAGGCCGGGCTGACGAACTCGGTGTGGTTGGCGAGGAAGAAGCCGGAGAGCCCGGCCAGCATGCCGCTGATCACATAGGCTATGAGGCGCACGCGGGTGACGTCGAAGCCGGTGACGCTGACTCGCGTCGGGTTCTCCCGCGCCGCCCGCAGCACCCGGCCGAAGCGCGAGGCGACGAGGCCGCGCACCAGGAGATAGGCGCCGCCGAGCGCGATGAGCACGGTGTAGTAGAACGAGGTCCGGTTCGCGAACGGGTTGAAGCCGAGAAGCGTGCTCTTCTCGTAGAGCGTCAGCCCATCATCGCCGCCATAGGCCGAGAGCGCCTGCGCCAGAAAATAGATCATCTGGCCGAAGGCGAGGGTGATCATGATGAAGGCGACGCCGCGCGTGCGCAGGCAGACCGCCCCGGTGATCGCGCCGAACAGGGCGCAGGTGACGAGGATCGCCGGCAGGATCACTAGCGCTTCGCTCTTGCCCTCGGTGATCATGATGCCGGTGACATAGGCGCCGATGCCGAGGAAGGCGGCGTGGCCGAAGGAGACGAGGCCGCCGACGCCGAGGATGAGGTCGAGCGAGAGCGCTGCGATAGCGAAGATCAACGCCCGCGTCAGCAGAGCGAGCCAGCCGGCGGGCATGCCGAATGAGACGGCGAGCGGCACCAGCGCCAGCAGCAGGAAGAGGAGGGCGGGCAGCACCACGCGGCTGCGCTCGCGCGGCGGCGCCACGCTGGTGACCTCGGCCGTGGCGGGCGTCGCGCTCATGTCCGGCCTCGCGCCGGCAGGAGCCCTTCCGGCCGCACGAACAGCACCACCGCCATCAGCAGGTAGATCAGCATCGAGGACAGGGCAGCGCCGGTCGCCCGCGCCGAGGGTGCGCTCATGAACAGCCTGAGCAGGTCGTTCATGAAGGAGCGGCCGAGCGTGTCTACCAGGCCGACGATCAATGCTGCGACGAAGGCTCCCCGGATCGAGCCGATACCGCCAATGACGATGACGACGAAGGCGAGGATCAGCACGGTGTCGCCCATGCCGGGCTCGACCGAGAGGATCGGCGCCGCCATCGCCCCGGCGAAGCCCGCCAGCATCGTGCCGAAGGCGAAGACGATCATGAACAGCTTGCGGATGTCGACGCCGAGCGCCGAGACCATCGGCGCGTTCGAGGCGCCGGCCCGCAGCAGCATGCCGGTGCGGGTCTTCTCGACGATGAACCAGAGCAGGGCACCGACCGCCAGCCCCGATCCGATGAGCGCAAAGCGATAGGTCGGGTAGAGGATGCCGTCCATCAGCGCGACATTGCCGGTCAGGAACTCCGGCAGCGGCACGGAGAGGGGCGCGGCGCCCCAGACGATCTTGACGCCCTGGTTGAGCAGCAGGATCAACCCGAAGGTCGCCAGCACCTGGTCGAGATGGTCGCGCTCGTAGAGATGGCGGAAGACCAGGAATTCGAGCGCGAGGCCGAAGACCAGCGCCGCCGCCAGCGCCAGCACGAGCCCGAGCACGAAGGAGCCCGTCAGCGCGACGAAAGTCACGGCGAGATAGGCGCCGAGCATGTACTGCACGCCATGCGCCAGGTTGATGAAGTCCATCACGCCGAAGACCAGCGTCAGCCCTGCCGCCACCAGGAACAGCAGGATGCCGAACTGCAGCCCGTTCAGGATCTGGACGATGAGGAGGCCGGTGTTCATGCGCTTGCGCAACTCGGCTCGAGAACAACAGACGCTGTCATCCCGGCCGCAGCGAAGCGGAGAGCCGGGATCCATGCCTGAACATCGATCGGTCTGGCATGGATCCCGGGTCGGGCTGAAGCCCGCCCGGGATGACCATTCAGGTCGCGGTGAAGGACGAAGCCGTCACTTCAGCGCGCAATCCTTCGCGTGCGGATCGGCGTAGTCCTCGAACACCTTCTGGGCGATCTCGGTCTGGAACTTGCCGTCGGCGCGCTTGGCGACCTTGACCAGGTAGAAGTCCTGGATCGGGTAGCCATTGGTGTTGAACTTGAACTTGCCGCGCAGCGAGGTGAAATCGGCCTTCTTGATCGCGGCGCGCAGCTTGTCCTTGTCGCCGGTGCCGCCGGCGGCCTTGACCGCCGAATCGATCAGTTGCGCCGCGTCATAGGACTGCTGAGCATAGGAGCCGGGGACGATCTTGTAGGCCGCCTCATAGGCCGCGACGAACTTCTTCGTCTGCGGATTGTCCATGTTCGGCGCCCAGGTCATGCCGCCGAACATGCCGACCGCCGCATCCTGCTGCGCCGGCAGCGTCGACTCGTCGACCGTGAAGGCAGAGAGGAAGGGCACCTTGCCGGTGAGGCCAGCCTGCGACCACTGCTTGACGAAGTTGACGCCGAGGCCGCCGGGCAGGAAGGCGAAGACCACGTCGGGCTTGGCCGAGGCGATCTTGGCGAGCTCAGCCGCGAAGTCGAGCGAGGTCAGCGGGACATAGACCTCGTCGAGGATCTCGCCCTTGAAGTAGCGCTTGAAGCCGGCGAGCGAGTCCTTACCCGCCTGGTAGTTCGGCGCGATGATGTAGGCCTTCTTGTAATTCTGGTCCTGCGCGTACTTGCCCAGCACCTCATGGACCTGGTCGTTCTGGTACGAGGTCACGAAGAAGTTCTGGTGGCAGGCCTTGCCCGCCATGGTCGACGGGCCGGCGTTCGGGCTGATCAGGATAGCGCCGGAATCGAGCACCGGCTTGGCGATCGCGCCGAGGATGTTCGAGAACACCGGGCCGACGACGAAGTCGACCTTGCCGCCCTCGACGTAGCTGCGGACCTTGCCGACCGCGACGTCGGGCTTGAGCTCGTCGTCGATCACGGTGATCTGCACCGGCACGCCGCCGAGCTTGCCGCCGTTCTGGTCGACAGCGAGCTGGAAGCCGTCGCGGACCTGCTGGCCGAGCGCCGCCGCCGGTCCGGTCAGCACGCTGACCACGCCGATCTTCAAGGGTTCTTGCGCCTGGGCGGTAGCAAGCCCGAGCGCGAGCGCGCCGGCACTGAGCGACAAAGCGAATTTCAGTGTCATGTCTGATGTCCTCCCGGGACGTGCGAAAGCCGCCGCCGAAGGGATCCCCATCCCCGTTTCACGCAGCGCCACGGCCATATTGTTTCAAGCTTAAAATATCTGCAAGGGGTTCTGATCGGTAATTTTTATGCGCGGTCGGATGGCGTCATTCTCGGGCGGAGCGAAGCGCAGACCCGAGAATCTCTGGCGAGAAGGCGCAGATTGGAGCCTCTTCCTGCCAGAGATGCTCGGGACGAGCCCGAGCATGACGCTTTCCTAGCTGTCGCCGCCTTATGCCTGCACGCCGTCGACGTACCAGTCCATCTTCGACAGCATCTCGTCGGAAGCGGTCTCGCCGGCCTTGAGGCGCAGCGTGCCCTTCTGGTCCTTGAGCTCGCCTGTGAACGGGTGGAGCGTGCCGGCGATGATGCCCTTCTGCACTTCGTCCGCAGCGGCGCGTGCCGCTGGGCTGACCGCGTCATTATAGGGCGCGAGCTTGACCATGCCGTCCTTGATACCGCCCCAGACGTCGCCGCTCTTCCAGCTGCCGTCCATCGCCTCCTTGACGCGCTTGATGTAGTAGCCCGACCAGTCGTCGACGATCGCCGAGAGCTGGGCCTTGGGCGCGAAGGCCTTCATGTCGGAGGCCTGGCCGAAGGCATAGACGCCGCGCTGCTCGGCCGCCTGCAGGGCTGCCGGGCTGTCGGTGTGCTGGCTGATCACGTCGCAGCCCTGATCGATCAGAGCCTTCGCGGCGTCGGCTTCCTTGGCCGGGTCGTACCAGGTCGAGGCCCAGATCACCTTGGTCTTGAAGTTCGGGTTCACCTTCTTCGCCGCGAGATGGAAGGCGTTGATGCCCATCACCACCTCCGGGATCGGGAAAGAGGCGATGTAGCCGGCCTGGCCGGCCTTCGACATGTGGCCGGCGAGGGTGCCGATCACGGCCCGGCCCTCATAGAAACGGGCGTTGTAGGTCGCGACGTTCTCGGCGCGCTGATAGCCGGTGGCGTGCTCGAACTTGATCTTCGGGAACTGCTTGGCGACCTGGATCGTCGGGTTCATGAAGCCGAAGGAGGTCGTGAAGATCAGCTGGTCGCCGGCCTGGGCGAGCTGGCGGATGGCGCGCACCGCGTCCGGCCCCTCGGCGACGTTCTCAATGAAGCTGGTCTTGATCTTGTTGCCGTATTCCTTCTCCAGCGCCTTGCGGCCCTGATCATGCGTCCAGCTCCAGCCATGGTCGCCGACCGGGCCGACATAGATGAAGCCGACGCCGAAGGGCGCCTGGGCCTGAGCGCCCGTGAGCGGCAGCACGGAGGTTGCGGCAGCGCCGGCCAAGAGCGTCCGGCGGGTGATGATGGTCGACATGATGATGCTCCCCGTTATCGGTTGCGGCGTCGTCACGACGCCGGGAAAGGCTTGCCGAGGCAGGCGGGCGCGTCGCGTCCGCCGGTCCTCCGTCCTAGCGACATCATGGTCAGAACCACAATCGTCGCAAGGTAGGGGGTCATCGCCAGCACCTCGGGCGCGATGAAGCTCCAGCCGGCCGCCTTGGCCTGCAATTCGAAGGTCGCGACCGCGCCGAAGAGATAGGCGCCGATCAGGAGCCGGCCCGGCTTCCAGGCGGCGAAGACGACGAGGGCGAGCGCGATCCAGCCGCGGCCGGCAGTCAGCCGGTCGGCCCACATCGGGGTGAGTGCCAGCGAGAAATAGGCACCGCCCAAGCCCGCAAGTGCGCCGCCGAAAGCGGTCGCGGCCGTGCGGATCGCCAGCACGCGATAGCCGATCGCATGGGCAGAATCGGCGTTCTCGCCGACGGCGCGCAGGATCAGCCCGGCTCGCGTCCTGCGCAGGAACAGGCTGACGGCGAGGACGAGGGCGAGCGAGAGATAGACGATGGCGTCATGGCCAAAGACGAGGCGCAGCCAGGGATGCGCGGCATAGTCGGCGGGGAAGAGTGGGCCGAGCCGCGTGATCGTGCGCCCGACGAAGCCGGCGCCGATCAGCGAGGAGGCGCCGATGCCGAAGATCGTCAAAGCTAGGCCCGTCGCGACCTGGTTGGAGCCGAGGCCGAGCGTCAGCAGCGCGAAGATCATCGCTGCCGCGACGCCGGCCAGTGTCGCGGCGATGAGCCCGAGCGCGACGCTGCCGGTCGAATAGGCCACGGCAAAGCCGGCGACCGCGCCGCACAGCATCATGCCTTCGACGCCGAGGTTGAGGACGCCGGCTTTCTCGGTGACGAGCTCGCCGAGCGCTGCCAGCAGGATCGGTGTCGCCGCTGCGGCAAGCGTCATGAAGATCGAGACGAGGATGGCGGCGGTCATGGCGCACGCCCTCCCTTCTCCCCTTGCGGGAGAAGGTGGCCGCGCAGCGGCCGGATGAGGGGTCGAGCCAACGTGTCCTGTTGGCATTCGATTTGACTGAGTGGAAGCGTCGCGCGACCCCTCACCCCAACCCTCTCCCGCAAGGGGAGAGGGGGAGCGTCGTACGATCCGAGCGTCATTGTGGACCGCTCATTCATGCCGGCCTCGCCCTGAACGCCAGCCGCCAGCGCACCAGCACGTCGGTCGCGAGCAGGAAGAACAGCAGCAGCGCCTGGAACATGCCGGTCGCGGCCGAGGGCAGGCGCACCGTGCTCTGGGCGATCTCGCCGCCGACATAGGTCACCGCCAGCACCAGCGCAGCGAAGACGATGCCAACAGGCGAGAGCCGGCCGAGAAAGGCGACGATAATCGCGGTGAAGCCGTAGCCGACCGGGAATTGCGGGGTGAGCTGGCCGAACGGGCCGGCCGCCTCGAGCAGTCCGGCAAGTCCGGCGAGGCCGCCACCGGCAAGCAGCACTGACCAGGTGACGCGGTTGGCGTCGAAGCCGCCATGGCGGGCTGCTGCTGGAGCGCGGCCGACGACGCGGACGGCGTAACCGGCGACGGTCTTGCTCAGCACGAACCAGGCGACGAGTGCGAGCACGACGGCCAGCGGCACGCCGACATGCACGAGCGAGCCTTCCGCGACCGCCGGCAACGTCTGGCTGGTGCTGAACATCTTGGTCTGCGGGAAATTGAAGCCGTCCGGGTCCTTCCACGGGCCGCGCACGAGATAATAGAGGAACTGCACCGCGACATAGGTCAGCATCAGGCTGGTCAGGATCTCGCTGACCTGCAGGCGGACCTTGAGCAGGGCAGGGAGTGCTGCCCAGGCCGCGCCGCCTGCGATGCCGGCGAGCGCCATTGCCGGCAGGATCCACCAGCCGGTCATGTCATGGGTCAGCAGCGCGACGCCGGTGCCGGCGATCGCGCCCATGACATATTGCCCCTCGGCGCCGATGTTCCAGACATTGGCGCGAAAGCCGATGGCGAGGCCGAGCGCGATCATGATCAGCGGCGCCGCCTTGACGCCGAGATCGGCCCAGCGTTGCGGTTCGATCAGCGGCGTGACGAAGATCGCCGTGACGGCGCGGAGGCCGTCATAGCCGATCGCGCCGAAGACCAGCATGCCGGTCAGCATGGTGAGCCCGATCGCGATCAGCGGGCTCAGATAGAGCATCGCCTTGCTGGGCTCGCGCCGGCGCCGCCACTCAAACATGCGCCGGCTCCGCGACATGGCTTTCGCCGTGGACGCCGCCCATCATCAGGCCGATCTCTTCCAGTTTCAGCCCTGCGACCGGCCGGGCTTGCGACAGCCGGCCCTCATTGATCACGCAGAGCCGGTCGGAGAGCTCGAGCAGTTCGTCGAGATCCTGCGAGATCACGACGATGGCCGAGCCCTGCGCGGCAAGATCGACGAGCGCCTGCCGGATTGCGGCGGCAGCGCCGGCATCGACGCCCCAGGTCGGCTGCGCCACCACCAGTACGTCGGGCTTCTGGCCGATCTCGCGGCCCATGATGAACTTTTGCAGGTTGCCGCCGGAGAGCGAGCCGGCAAGAGCGCCCGGGCCGGTGATACGGACATCGAAGCGGGCGATGACATCCTTCGCATAAGCCTCGACCGGCCCTTGCCGGATCAGGCCCGAGGGCGCGAGCGGCAGGCGATGGCGTGCGGTCAGCACGACATTCTCGGCGAGCGTGAACTCGGGCACCGCGGCATGGCCATTGCGTTCTTCCGGCACGCAGGCGAGGCCGGCGGCACGGCGCGCGCCGGCATTTGCAAGACCGATCGGCCGGCCATCGAGCCTGATCGCATCAGGCTGGCCAGCGAGATGCTCGCCCGAGAGCGCCATCAGCAGCTCGGCCTGGCCATTGCCGGCGACGCCGGCGATGCCGAGGATCTCGCCGGCCTGGGCGGAGAAGGAGACGCCTTTCAGGCTGGTGCCGAAAGGCGGCTCGCCCGGCATGTCGAGCTTGTCGACGGAAAGCCGCGCGGCGCCCGCTTTACCGCCGCCCGACGGCCGCTGGAGGTGTTTCAGCTCGGCGCCGATCATCAATTCGGCCATGCGCCGTGTCGTTTCGATGCGCGGATCGCAGGTCGCAACGACCTTGCCGCCGCGCAGGATGGTGGCGGCCTCGCAGAGCGCTTTGATCTCGTGCAGCTTGTGGCTGATGTAGAGGATCGAGCAGCCTTCCCTCGCGATCTGGCGCAATGTCTCGAACAGGCGCTCGACCTCCTGCGGGGTCAGCACCGAGGTCGGCTCGTCCATGATCAGCAGCTTCGGCTTCTGCAAAAGGCAGCGCACGATCTCGATGCGCTGGCGCTCGCCGACCGAGAGCGTGTGCACTTCGCGGTCCGGGTCGAGCGGCAGCGAATAGCTGTCAAGGATCGCCCTGATCCGCGCCTTGAGTTCCTCGGCCGGCACTGTCTCGTCGAGCCCGAGCGCGATGTTCTCCAGCACGGTCATGCCGTCGAACAGCGAGAAATGCTGGAAGACCATGCCGATACCGAGCTTGCGCGCCGCCTTGGGCGAGGCGATCTCGACCGGGCGGCCGTCGAAGCTGATCCCACCCTCATCGGCGCGCTGCACGCCATAGATGATCTTGACCAGCGTCGACTTGCCGGCGCCGTTCTCGCCGAGCAGGGCATGGATCTCGCCGGGCCGGACGCTGAGGCTGATGTCCTGATTGGCTTTCACGCCCGGAAAGCTCTTCGAGACATGGGCGAGCGCCAGGCGCGAAGGTGCCGTCTGGTCAGGCGGCTGCGTCATGGCGGTTCCGTGTCCTCGCGCGTCTCGTGGCTGTCTCGCCAAGCAAGCAGCGCACCAGCTCGGCACTCGTCAAGACGGCGATCACCTCCGGACGCTTGTCATGCACATCCGATCCACCGATCGGGCAGGTGAGGTGCGCCAACGCCTTGCTGCCGGGGTGGCGGCGACGGAAGCTCGCCTCGAAGCGGGCGCGCTTCGTGCCCGAGCCGATCATGCCGACATAGGAAGCATCGCCGCGCAGCAGCGCTGCCTCGGTCAGGCGATAGTCGAGCGCGTGGCTATGGGTCAGGACGACGAAGGCCGAGCCGGGCCGGGCTGCGGACAGAGCGGTCTCGGGATCGTCGAGTTGCAGGCAGGAGATCGTCGCCGGCAACTCCTCGAACTGGCCAGGCCGATCGTCGACGAGCGTCACGGCGAGGGGCAGCAAGGCGAGGCTCCGCGCCAGCGCCTTGCCGGTGTGACCGGCGCCGAAGATCAGCACCTGCGGCCGCCCGGCCGCCACTTCCGCCTCGTCCTGCTTCAGCGCTTCGAGATGCGCTGGCGTCGCGGGCTCCATCGCCACCCGGACGCGTCCGCCGCAGCACTGGCCCATTTGCGGGCCGAGCGGGATATCGATGAGCTGCTGCGAGCCGCTGCTGTCGAGCAGGTTCCGGGCGAGGTCGATGCAATGGAATTCGAGCTGACCGCCGCCGATCGTGCCAGCACTCCCACGGGCGCTGACGATCATCGTGGCGCCGGCCTCACGTGGGGTCGAACCCTGCGCCTCCGCGATGCGGACGATGACGGCGCCGTCTGTCAGATTGGCGGCAAGAAAGTCGGCAGGGGTCATCGCGCCGCCTCCGCTTGGCTACGCACCCGATCGACCGCGTCGAGCACCCGCTCCGGCGTCGCCGGCGCGTCGAGCCGCGGGCAGAAGCGGTGATCGCCGACGCTGGCCACCGCATCGGAAAGCGCATGCAGCACGCTGATCGCCAGCATCAGGGGCGGCTCGCCGACCGCCTTGGAGCGGTGGATTGTGTGCTCTCGGTTCGGCGCATTCTCCAGCAGCGCGACGTTGAAGATGCGCGGCCGGTCGGAGGCCACCGGGATCTTGTAGGTCGAGGGCGCGTGGGTCTTGAGCCGCCCCTTCTCGTCCCAGACCAGCTCCTCGGTGGTCAGCCAGCCCATGCCCTGGATGAAGCCGCCCTCGATCTGGCCCTTGTCGATCGCCGGATTCAGCGAGTTGCCGCAGTCGTGCAGGACGTCGACGCGCTCGACCTTGTACTCGCCGGTCAGCGTATCGATCGCGACCTCGGCCGCAGCCGCGCCATAGGCAAAATAGTAGAACGGGTGGCCGCGCCCGGCCTTGCGGTCCCAGTGGATCTTTGGCGTCGCATAGAAGCCCGTGGCCGATAGCTGGACGCGGGCCATGTAGGCTGCCTTGACCAGCTCGACGAAATCGATCTCGCGCGCGCCGATCCGAACGCGCCCGGGCAGGAAGGCGATCCCTTCGGGCTTTTCCTGCCAATGTGCGGCGGCGAAGGCGGTGAGCCGCTTCTTGATCGTCTCACAGGCGTCGAGGGCCGCCATGCCGTTGAGGTCGGAGCCGGAGGAGGCTGCGGTCGCCGAGGTGTTCGGCACCTTGCCGGTCGTCGTGGCGGTGATCTTGATCTCGCCGAGCCCGATGCCGAAGGCCTGAGCTACCACCTGCGCCACCTTCTGGCACAGGCCCTGGCCCATTTCGGTGCCGCCATGGTTCAGCGCGACCGTGCCGTCGGTATAGACATGCACCAGCGCGCCGGCCTGATTGTACCAGGTCGCGGTGAAGGAGATGCCGAATTTGACCGGGGTCAGCGCGATGCCGCGCCTGATCACCGGGCTCTCCCGGTTGAAGGCGCGGATCGCTTGCTGGCGGGCGCGGTAATCGCAGCAGCGTTCAAGCTCGTCGATCACCTCGCCGGCGATCATGTCCTCGACCGGCTGGTGATAGGGCGTGACCTCGCGTCCTTCGCCGCCATAGAGATTGCACTTCCTCACCTCCAGCGGGTCGAGCCCGGTGGCGAAGGCGACCTCCTCGATGAAGCGCTCGGCCCCGACCATGCCCTGCGGCCCACCGAAGCCGCGGAAGGCGGTGTTCGAGACGGTGTGGGTGCGCAAGGGCTCCGAGCGGGCCCGCACTGCCGGGTAGAAATAGCAATTGTCCATGTGGAACAGGGCGCGGTCGGTGACCGGGCCGGAGAGGTCGGCGTTCCAGCCGCAGCGCGCGGCATAGACGGCATCGACCGCATGGATGCGGCCGTCATCGTCGAAGCCGATCTCGTAGTCGACGACGAAGTCGTGGCGCTTGCCGGTGATGACCATGTCGTCGTCGCGGTCGGGCCGGAGTTTCACCGGGCGCTTCAGCTTGCGGGCGGCGAGCGCCGCGACGCAGGCGAAGAGATTGGCCTGCGTCTCCTTGCCGCCGAAGCCGCCGCCCATGCGCCGGACCTCGATGGTCACCGCATGCGCGCCGACGCCGAGCACGGCGGCGACCATGTGCTGGACCTCGCTCGGATGCTGGGTCGAGGACTGCACCAGCATGTCGCCGTCCTCGCCGGGGATGGCGAGCGCGATCTGGCTTTCGAGGTAGAAGTGATCCTGCCCGCCAATCGCCATCGAGCCCTTCAGCCGGCGCGGGCTGGCGGCAAGCGCCGCGGCCAGGTCGCCGCGCTCGAGCTTGAGCGGTTCGGTGACGAGATCGGAGCCGGCGGCGCGGGCGGCGGCGACGTCGAGCAGGGGAGGCGCCTCGTCATAGGTCGCCTTCGCCAGCAGCGCGGCTTGGCGGGCCTGCTCGCGCGTATCGGCAACCACGGCGAAGAGCGGCTGGCCATGATGCAGGATCGCGCCGGTCGCGAAGACCGGTTCGTCATGCTTGTGCGTCGAGGAAATGTCGTTCGCGCCGGGGATGTCGGCCGCGGTGAGGACTGAAAGCACGCCCGGTGCAGCTTCGACCGCCGACAGGTCGAGCGACAGCAGCCGGCCATGGGCGATGGTGGAGAGGCCGATATAGGCATGCGCGACGCCCGCCGGCTCGGCGATATCGTCGATATAGAGGGCTTCGCCTGCGACGTGCTTCTCGGCTGAATCATGCTTCAGCGGCGAGCCGACGATCGGCCGGGACTCAATCACGTCGAGCCGTTTGCGTGCGTCAGCCATGGGCGGCCTCCGCGAGTAGGCCGGCGACGCGGGTCGAAGTCTTGGGTGTCGTCGTCTCTATCAGGAAACGCCGCAGCAGATTGCCGGCGACCTTGAGGCGATAGGCGGCCGAGGCACGCATGTCGGTCAGTGGCGTGAAATCCTGTGCCAGCGCAGCGATTGCGGCGGCGACTGTCGCCTCGTTCCATGAGCGGCCGAGCAAGGCGGCTTCAGCCGCCTTGGCCCGCTTCGGGATGCCGGCCATGCCGCCATAGGCGAGCCGCGCTTCGCTGACCCGGCCGGCGCCATCCAGCTTCAGATAGAAGGCGCCGCAGACGGCCGAGATATCCTCGTCGAAGCGCTTCGAGATCTTCGAGATATGGAAGAGCGCGCCCGCCGGCAGTTTCGGCACCCGCACGACTTCGACGAACTCGCCCGGTCGCCGGTCCTGCTTGCGGTAGTCGAGGAAGAAGGCCTCGAGCGGAATGGTCCGGCGATCGATTTCCGTCATCGCGAGCGTAGCGAAGCGATCCTGGGGGGCTTGCTCTACGTCCCCCTGGATTGCTTCGTCGCTGCGCTCCTCGCAATGACGGGAGCGCGCCAGCACCAGCGTCGCGCCGAGTGCGATCAGCGCCGGCGGCAGGTCGCCGATCGGCGAGCCATTGGCGATGTTGCCGCCGATCGTGCCGGCATTGCGCACCTGCTCGCCACCGAAGCGGCGCATCATCTCGTCGAGCTGCGGCGAGATGCCGGCGAGCGCCTCGCGCACCGCGACCTGGTTGGCCATGGCGCCGAGGCGAAGGTGGTCGCCCTCATACGAAATCGCACGCAGTTCGTCGATCCGGCCGAGATAAATCACCGGATCGAGTCGGCGCATGCCCTTGGTGACCCAGAGACCGACATCGGTCGCGCCGGCAACCAAAGTCGCCTGCGGATGCGCGCTGACGAGGTCGGCCAAGGCCGCGACGGTGGCGGGGGCGTAGAAGTGGCGCTCGCCGTCGCCGATCGAGATCGTCTCGTTATCCGCGAGCGCTTTCAGCCGGGCGATGATCGCGGGCATCGCCGCGACGAACCGGTCCTTCTCACGCTCGGCGGTATCCATGCGCTGCGCCGCCGCGATGATCGGCTCGTAGCCGGTGCAGCGGCAAAGATTGCCGGCGAGCGCGTCCTCGATGCGCTGCACAGATGGCGCCCGCTCGTTCAGCCAGAGCGCGAAGAGCGACATGACGAAGCCGGGCGTGCAGAAGCCGCATTGCGAGCCATGGCAATCGACCATCGCCTGCTGGACCGGGTGGAGCGTGCCGTCCGACGTCTTCAGATGCTCGACGGTCAGGACATGGCAGCCGTCCAGCGTCGGCAGGAAGCGGATGCAGGCGTTGATTGCCTCATAGCGCAGGCGGTCGCCATCGAGCCGGCCGACCACGATGGTGCAAGCGCCGCAATCGCCTTCGGCGCAGCCTTCCTTGGTGCCGGTGCGGCGGCGGTCGAGCCGGAGCCAGTCCAGCACGGTGCGGGTCGGATCGCAGGATGCGATCTCGACCAGCTCGTCGCCGAGCAGGAAACGCACGCTCTTACGCATGGCGGGTCGGTGCATGGCGGTCTTGCCGCTCGCAGATCGGATTCATGCCCTGAGATTAGGCACGTTCGCGGCTTGGCCGGAAGCTTTGATTTGGTGCAGATATGATCGCGATTTGAGCCGGAGCGGCGAGCCTTGAGCAAAGACGGTGCGACCTTAGCCCTGCGCGGCCGGCTTCTCTGGTTCGTCGGTGATCCGCACGAGATCGGCGAGGCCGCGCACCGCTATGTCGAGGACGGTCTGCTCGTCATCGAGAACGGCCTGATCCGGGCTGCAGGCGAGGCGAAGGAGCTGCTGCCGACGCTGCCGGGCGGTGCCGCCATCACCGATCATCGCCCGCATCTGATCATGCCGGGCTTCATCGACGCCCATATCCACATGCCGCAGACGCAAGTTGTCGCCTCCTATGGCGCGCAACTGATGGAGTGGCTGAACAAGTACACCTTCGTCGAGGAGCAGAAGCTGGCGCAGCAGGGGCATGCGCAGAAGCTTTCCGCCTTCCTGCTCGACGAACTCTTGGCGAGCGGTACGACCACGGCGGCGGTCTATTGCTCGGTGCATAAGGGATCGGCCGAGGCCTTCTTCGTCGAGTCGCATCGGCGCAACACGCGCATGATCGCCGGCAAGGTGATGATGGACCGCAACGCGCCGCCGGCGCTGACCGACACGGCCGAAAGCGGCTATGCCGACAGCAAGGACCTGATCGGCCGATGGCACGGCAAGGGCCGCCAGCTCTACGCGATCACGCCGCGTTTCGCCGTGACCTCGACGCCGGAGCAGATGGCGGCCTCGCAACGGCTCGTGGAAGAGCATCCCGACTGCTTCGTCCAGACCCATATCAACGAGAACCGGGCCGAGATCGCTTTCGCCCGCGAGCTCTATCCCGATGCGGCCGACTATGCCGGCATCTACGAGGATTACGGCCTGCTGGGTAAGAAGAGCCTGCTCGGCCACTGCATCCATATGACCAAGCGCGAATGGCGCGCCTTCGCCGCGCATGGCGCGGTTGCGGTCTTCTGCCCGACCTCGAACCTTTTCCTCGGCTCTGGCCTGTTCGACTGGGATCGCGCCCGCCGCGAGGGCGTCAAGGTCGCGGTCGCGACCGATATCGGCGGCGGCACCTCCTATTCGATGCTGCGCACCATGGCCGAGGCCTACAAGATCCTGCAGCTTCAGGGCCAGTCGCTCTCAGCCTTCGAGGCGCTGCACGCCATCACGCTGGGCAATACGGTCGCACTCGGGCTGGATCACCTGATCGGCTCGTTCGAACCGGGGCGCGAAGCCGATATCGTCGTGCTCGACCCCGCCGCGACGCGCGCAATGGCGCACCGGCTGGAGACGGTGCGGGATCTCGCCGAGGAGTTCTTCGTGCTGGTCACGCTGGGCGACGAGCGCAATGTGGCCGCGACCTATGTCGCCGGCGAGTTGGTCTCTGCATGTTCAACGAATTGAATTTTTGTTGAACATGCGCTAATGTTCAACAAAATCTGCGATTGTTGAACACGGATGACGCCCGCAGCCTATCATTCTTCACTGGCCCATGCGGCCTATCACGACCTGCTGCGCTCGCTGCTCGACGAGGTGGTGTCCGCGATTCGTGGGACGCCGACACGCGTGGAGCGAAACGGACGGACTTATTGGTACGACAGCTATCGCGTCGGCTCCGAGGTCAAGAAGTCCTATATCGGCGAGGACAGCGAAGCGCTTCGGCAGCGCCTCTCGCAGGTTCCGGCGCTTCGCGAGCAAATTACCGCTGCGCAGGCCAACCGGACCCGGCTGATCAGGATTCTGCGCGCCGAGGGGTTTCTTGGTGTCGATGCCGGGACAGGCAGCCTGCTGGCGGCAATGGCGAAGGCTGGCGTCTTCCGCCTAGGCGGCACGCTCGTCGGGGCGGTCGCCTTTCGCCTCTATGAAGGCGAGCTTGGCATCCGTTTCGGCCTCGAACAGGCGGCGCAGACCAATGACATCGACATAGCCAGCTTCGAGCGCCTGTCGCTGGCACTCGATGATGTGGTCGAGGAGGCGCTTCCGCGCCTGCTGGCAGGGTTTTCGTTTGCGCCTGCACCGGTGCTCGACGAGCGTCGTACCTGGCGCTGGAAACAGAGCCGCAGCGAGACGCTGGTCGAATTCCTGACGCCTGCTTTCACGGAGCGTGAGGAGCCGCGGCAACTGCCGGCTCTCGGCATCCATGCGCAGTCCCTGCATTATCTCAACTATCTGATCGCCGAGCCGATCAAGGCTGCCGTCACCTATCGTGGCGGCGTTCTGGTCCAGATTCCGCGCCCCGAGCGCTTCGCCATCCATAAGCTTATCGTCTCGGATCGTCGGCAAGGCGGCCCGGACAGTCTCAAGGCGGTGAAGGATCGCCGCCAGGCTGCCGTGTTGATCGATGTCCTCGCCCGCGACCGGCCCGGCGAGTTGCGGGAGGCCTATGCCGATGCGTCGGCGCGCGGGCCACGTTGGCGCGAGCGCCTTGCCGCTGCGATCGCGCGTATCGACGGTCTAGGGGAGCGGCTCGCGGCGCTGTGAGCGCCGCGAGAACAATTGCTCAGCCCAGCACACCGCCCTTGCGGGCATAGTCCAGATAAATCTCGCGCAGCCGGATCGTCGCCGGGCCCGGCGCGCCGTTGTGGATGCTGTGGCCGTCGATTGTCGTCACCGGCATCACCAGGCTGGTCGCCGAGGTGATGAACGCCTCCTCGGCGTCGAGCGCCTCTTCCAGTGTGAACTCGCGCTCTTCGAAGGTAAAGCCGCTCTCAGCCAGGAAGGCGAGCACGGCCGTGCGGGTGATGCCGGGCAGCACCTTGTGCGAGAGCGGGCGCGAGATCAGCGTCTTGCCCTTGACGATCCAGGCGGTCGACGAGGCGCCTTCGGTGACGACGCCGTCCTCGATCATCCAGGCTTCCTGCGCGCCGTTCTCGGCGGCGAACTGCTTGGCCAGCACCGGCGCGAGCAGGTTGACGCTCTTGATGTCGCGCCGCGCCCAGCGCAGGTCCGGCGTGCTCACGACCTTGATGCCGGTCTTCGCCAGCGGCGTGTTGGCGAACTGGCGTGCCTGCGTGAACAGGACCAGGGACGACTTCACGTCCTTGGGGAAGGGAAAATCGCGATCGGAGGCGCCGCGCGAGACCTGCAGATAGATGCTGCCTTCGTCGAGCTTGTTGCGGGCGATCAACTCTTCATGGATCGCGACGAGCTCGGCGCGGGAGCAGGGGAGGCCAAGGCCGATTTCGCCGGCCGAGCGTTCTAGCCGGGCGAGGTGCGCCTCGCAGTCGACCAGCTTGCCGCCGAGCACAGCCGAAACCTCGTAGATGCCGTCGCCGAAGATGAAGCCGCGGTCGAAGATCGAGATCGTCGCCTCTTCCTCGGGAAGGTAGGCGCCATTGACGTAGACGGTGCGGCTCATGGGGAATGGTCTCATGCGGGAAGGACGGACCTTCCTAGCCGAGCCCGGCGTGTGAGGCGAGATATCATGCCGGCTTGCCGACCGGCGTCAGATGCAAGGCGGCACGAGAGCATTTTCGAGCGAAGTGGATACCGGTTCGCGTGAAGACAATGCGATAAGCAAACTCTACCCGATCGTCTTCGCCTCGAAATTGCGCGTCCTGAACGCGCGAACCTTGGCGCGATTGCCGCAGACCGCCATCTCGCACCAGCGTCGTAGCCGGTTCTTGGTGGTGTCGAAGAACAGCCAGCCGCAATGATCCCCCTCGCATTGCTTGATGCGGGCGAGGTTCTGCTGGGTCAGCACGGTGAGCGCCGAAAGGGCGATCGGCCCGCGGATCGCTTCGCTGAGCGTCTGGCCGGCGTCCCAGCGCCAGACGAAACCGTCGCCGAAAGGGGACAGCTTGGCGCTGGCCAGGCAATGCGCATGGATAGCGGCGAGCCGTGACCGGTGCTGCTCCTCCGGCTGCTGGCGGCGGGAAAGGCTGAGGCCGATCCGGTAGATCGTATCGCGCAGGTCGAGCGCTTCGGCGAGCAGGCGCGCCGCCAGTCCGGCATCGGCTGCGACCGCGGCCAATGCGGCGTCTCGGTCGCTGTCGCTGATCGCCTTGGCATGCCGAGCCCAGATCACGACGTCACGCCCCTCGCGCAGATGCTCGAGCTCGTTCGGTCCACCGCGACCCGAGGCGGTGTTGGCGAAGTCGAAGGCGAGCTCGCTGGCGACGAGCGGCAATGAACCGGCCCGGCTCGGGCCGCCTGTACGATCGACTATCATGTAACCATCTATCTCTGATTTACAGGTTAAATCAAGCGGCTTAGCGTCCGGCCACGGATTGGACCGTGGAGGAGAACGGACATGAGAACCAACTGGGCTGCGATGCTCGCCGCTGGCGTGCTCGCGATGTCGCAAGGCGCGGCGCTGGCGCAGATCAAGCTCGGCGTCGCTGGCCCGATGACGGGCGCGAGCGCCGCCTTCGGGGCGCAATTGAAGAACGGGGCCGAGCAGGCAGTGGCCGACATCAATGCCGCCGGCGGCATCCTTGGCCAGACGATCGTGCTTTCAAGCGGAGACGATGTCGGCGACCCCAAGCAGGGCGTCTCGGTCGCCAACAAGTTCGTCGGCGACGGCGTCAAATGGGTGGTCGGCCACTTCAACTCCGGCGTCACCATGCCGGCATCCGAGGTCTATGCCGAGAACGGCATGCTGATGATCAGCCCGTCGGCGACCAATCCGAAGATCACCGAGCGCGGCCTGTGGAACGTGTTCCGCACCTGCGGCCGCGACGATCAGCAGGGCGTCGTCGCTTCCGGGCACATCGCCAAGACCTTCAAGGGCAAGGTCATCGTCGTTGTCCACGACAAGACGACCTATGGCCAGGGGCTTGCCGAGGAGACCCGCAAGGGCCTGCACGCCGCCGGCATCAAGGAGGCGCTCTATGAGGGCGTCAACACCGGGCGAGAAGGATTTCTCGGCGCTGGTCTCGAAGATCAAGTCCGCCAAGGCCGACCTGCTCTACTGGGGCGGGCTGCACACCGAGCTCGGCCTGATCGTGCGCCAGATGCGTGACCAGGGCCTGACGACGGTGGCGATGGGCGCCGACGGCATCACCTCCGACGAATACGCCGTGATCGGCGGCCCGGGCACCGAAGGCACGCTGATGACCTTCCCGCCCGATCCGCGCAAGCGCCCCGTCGCCGCCGAGGTCGTCAAGCGCTTCGAGGCCAAGGGCATCAATCCCGAGGCCTACACGCTCTATTCCTATGCCGCAGTCCAGATCATGAAGCAGGCGGCCGAGCAGGCGAAATCGCTCGATCCGAAGAAGGTCGCCGCCGCGATGCATTCGGGCATGACCTTCAAGACCGTGCTCGGCGACATGTCCTATGACAAGAAGGGCGACCGGACCAATCTCGACTACACTGTCTACACCTGGAAGAAGGGAACGGACGGCAAGATCAGCTATGTCGAGAACTGACGGCCGGAGCATTTTCGAGCGAAGTGGGTACCGGTTCGCGTGAAGAAAATGCGATAAAGCAATACTCTAGCCGGTGTCGGTGGCCTCCCCTGGCCGGACACCGATAGGGCGCCGCTTCGCTCCAGCGAGGCGGCGTTTTTCGTTTCAGCACTTCAGCGCTGCCGCGATCAGGCGCTGCGTATAGTCTTGCTGCGGTGTCTCGAAGATAGCCTCGGTCGGCCCACGCTCGACCACTTTGCCGTCCTTCATCACCATGATTTCGTCGGCCATGGCACGGACCACGGCGAGGTCGTGGCTGATGAAGAGATAGGACAGGTCGTGCCTCGCCTGCAGGTCCTTGAGCAAGGCGACGATGCTCTGCTGCACGGTGCGGTCCAGTGCCGAGGTCGGTTCGTCCAGCACCACCAGCGCCGGATGCAGGATCATGGCGCGGGCGATGGCGATGCGCTGGCGCTGGCCGCCTGAGAATTCGTGCGGGTAGCGGTTGCGCAGGGCGGGATCAAGACAGACCTCGATCAGCGCTGCCGCCGCCCGTCGCTCGCGCTCGGTGCGCGACAAGGCTGGCTCGTGCACCAGCAAGCCCTCGGTGATGATCTCGCCGACGGTGAGGCGCGGCGAGAGCGAGCCGAACGGATCCTGGAAGACGACCTGCAGACTGCGGCGCAGGGCGCGCATCGCGGCGCGGTCGAGCGGGGCCAGCGCCCGATCCTCGAAGCGCACCAGCCCAGAGGAGGGCAGGAGCCTGAGCAGCGCGCGCCCGAGCGTCGACTTGCCCGAGCCGGATTCGCCAACGATGCCGATGGTCTGGCCGCGCCGCAGCGTCAGGTCGACGCCATCGACTGCGTGCAGCGCCACCCGATCACGCTTGAGGAAGCCGCGCGATAGCTCGAAGCTGACACGCAGGTCGTGGGCTTCGAGCAGCACGGGCGCATCGGCAGGCGGCGGTGCCTTGTGGCCGTGCGGTTCGGCCGCGAGCAGCGCTTTGGTGTAGGGGTGCTGCGGCGTCTCGAAGATCGCCTGCGCCGGGCCGCTCTCGACCACCTCGCCGGCCTTCATCACATAGACGCGCTCGGCGTATTTCCTGACGAGGCCGAGATCGTGGCTGATCAGGATCACCGCCATGCCGAGCCGCTGCCGGAGCTCGGCGATCAGCGCGAGGATCTCGGCTTCGATCGTGACGTCGAGCGCCGTGGTCGGCTCGTCGGCGATCAGGATGTCGGGGTCGTTGGCAAGCGCCATCGCGATCATCACGCGCTGGCGCTGCCCGCCGGAGAGTTCGTGCGGATAGGAATCGAGGCGGCGCTCCGGATACGGAATGCGCACCAGCTTGAGCAGCTCCAGCGCCCGTGCCCGCGCCGCCTTGCGCGACAGGCCCTGATGCTTGCGCAAGGGCGCAGCCATCTGCGTGCCGATCCGGAAGAGCGGATCGAGCGAGGTCATCGGCTCCTGGAAGATCATTGCGAGCTTGCGGCCGCGATAGCTGTTCAGCGCCGCGGGCGGCAGCTTGAGAAGATCGACCTCGCGATAGCGGATCGCGCCGGAAACCTCGCCATTGCTGGCGAGGAGGCCCATCGCCGCCATGACGCTCTGGCTCTTGCCGGAGCCGGATTCGCCGACGACCGCGACGAACTCGCCGGGGCCGACATCGAGGTCGATGCCGCGCACTGCCTCGCACGGGCCGTCATTGGTGCGAAAGCGGACCTTGAGGTCGCGGATGGCGAGGATCGGCTCGCTCGCCATCTCAGCGATCCCGAGGGTCGAGCGCGTCGCGCAGGCCGTCGCCGAGGAAGTTGAGCGCGAACAGCGTCGTCACCAGGAAGGTGGCGGGGAAGATGAGCATCCACGGCGTCGCCTGGATCGCGCGGGCGCCGTCCGAGATCAGCACGCCCCAGCTCGTCATCGGCTCCTGAATGCCGAGGCCGAGGAAGGAAAGGAAGCTTTCGAGCAGGATCACTTTCGGCACCAGCAGAGTGACATAGACGACGACTGGCCCGAGCGTGTTGGGGATGACATGGCGCCTGAGGATGCCGCCGGTCGAGACGCCGAGCGCCTCGGCCGCCAGCACATAGTCCTGCCGCCTGATCGAGAGCGCCTGGCCGCGAACGATGCGGGCCATGTCGAGCCATTCGATCGCGCCGACGGCGATGAACATCAGGATGAAGTTCCGGCCGAAGAAGACGACGAGCAGGATGACGAAGAAGATGAAGGGCAGGGAATAGAGCACGTCGACGATACGCATCATCACCATGTCGATGCGCCCGCCGAGATAGCCGGCGGTCGCGCCATAAACGACGCCGATCACCAGCGCGACGCCGGTGGCGAGCAGGCCGATGGCGAGCGAGACCCGGCCGGCGATCAGCGTGCGGGTGAGCAGGTCGCGCCCGTTCGAGTCGGTGCCGAACAGGAAATATTGGCGCTTGATCGGCACATCGAGACTGAGGCGTCGCCCTTCCTGCTCGCTGCCGGTGATGACTGGCGTGCCGAACTGGTCGGAGCGGTCGAAATAGACCAGCAGACGCTGGTCGATCGGCCGCTGCGAGGCCAGCACCAACCGGACGTGGGTTGCCTCCGCTACGACTTCGCTGGGTGTGGCCCTGATGCGAGACGCGATGCGCTGCACGGCACCGGGCAGAGCCTCGGCCTTGGGGTAGGAGGAAAGGCTCGCCGGCACGCGAACATAGTCCTGATAGACCCGGTCGTAAGGATGGCCGGTCAGGAGCGGGCCGAGGACGCAGGCGAGCATCATCAGCGCCAGCACGATGAGGCTCGCCACCGCAGCGCGGTTGCGCAGCAGGCGGATGCGGGCGTCCTGCCAGAGCGAGCGGCCGATGGGCGGGATGGGACAGGCGGTCATGTCGCTCATCGGCTCATTCCAGCCGGACGCGCGGGTCGAGCAGCGCGTAGAGCACGTCGACCACGAGGTTGAAGAGCAGCACGAAGATCGCGACGACGACGACCGTGCCCATCACCAGCGTGTAGTCGCGGTTGAGTGCGCCCTCGACGAAATAGCGGCCGATGCCGGGAATGGCGAAGATCGTCTCGACCACCACCGAACCGGTGAGCAGGCTCGCCGCCGCCGGCCCGAGATAGGAGACGACCGGCAGCGCCGCGCCACGCGCCGCATGTAGCGCGACGGTCGTGGTCGAGAGGCCCTGGGCTCTCAGCGTGCGGATATGGTTGGCGCGCAGCGTCTCGATCATCGCCGCGCGTGTCATCCGCGCGATCACGGCGATCTGGGGGAGGGCGAGCGTCACGATCGGCAGCAGAGTGTTGCGGAAGGCGCCGCCGTTCCAGCCGCCGACCGGCAGCCAGGCCAGCGTGAGCCCGAAGACGATCTGCAGCACCGGCGCGACGACGAAGTTCGGGATGGTGATGCCGGCGGTGGCGAAGCCGATCACGGCATGATCGGCTGCGCGATTCTGGCGGAAAGCGGCGAGCATGCCGAGAGGGCCGCCGATCGCGAGCGCCAGCAGCAGTGCCGAGGCGCCGAGCCGGATCGAGACCGGCAGGCCCTGCGCGAACAATTCGCCGATCGAGAAGTCGCGGAAATAGAAGGAGGGGCCGAAATCGCCGCGTAGCAGGGCTGCGAGATAGGTCAGGTATTGCTGGAACAGCGGCTGGTCGAGCTTGTAGATGCGCCGCAGGTTCTCCATCACCTTGGCTTCGAGCGCCTGCTCGAGATCGAACGGCCCGCCCGGCGCGACGCGCATCAGGAAGAATGAGATCGTCACGATCACGAACAGGGTCGGGATCGCGGTGGCGAGGCGGCGCAGGATGTAGGTGAGCATCAGGTTTTGCCGGGACCTGAGCCATTCTTCCCTTCTCCCCTTGCGGGAGAAGGTGGCCCGCAGGGCCGGATGAAGGGTCGCGCAGGTCTTGGGAGCTTCGGGAGGTACAGCCCTGGGCTCATGATCAGCGTCGAGAGACCCCTCACCCCCTCCCTCTCCCGCAAGGGGAGAGGGGGTTTGGTGCACTTTTCCAGCCGGTCAAGCCCGACCATGACGCGCACTCTCACCTCACGGCTTCAGGCTCATGAAGCGCGTCGGCAGCGCCCCGCGCAGGTTCTGCTGGAAGCCCTGCACCTTCGGCGAGACCAGATTCTTCGAGGAATAGTAGAGCACCGGGATCCAGGGCACGTCGGCGGCGAGGATCGCGTCCGCCTCGCGCAGGATCGCGGCGCGCTTGGCGATGTCGATCTCCTCGGCACCCTGCTTCATCAGCGCGTCGAATTGCGGGTTATTGTACTTGCCGGAGTTGAAGCCGGTGTTGTCGCTCTGGAACAGGAACAGGAAGTTCTGCGGGTCGGAATAGTCGCCGATCCAGCCATAGCGGGCGATGTCGAAATCGCCGCCGTCGCGCAGCAGGGCGAAATGCGTCTTGCCGTCGGTGTTGATGAAGCTGGTCTCGACGCCGATCGCCTTCCATTGCTCGGCGATCGCGATCACGGTGCGGCGGTTGTTGTCGGTGGTGTTGTAGCGCAGCTGGACCCTGAGCGGCATGCCGGGTCCGAAGCCCGCGGCGGCGAGCAGCTTCTTGGCTTCGTCCTCGCGGTCGAGCGGTGAGGTGCCCTTGAAGTCGGCTTCGGCCCGCTCGCCGTAATTGCCGATATTCGGCGGGATCACGCCATAGGCCGGCAGCATGGTGCCGCCCCAGATCTCCTCGGCGATGAATTCGCGGTCTATCACCAGCGAGAGGGCGCGGCGCACCCTGATGTCGTCGAACGGCTTCTTCGCGGTGTTGATGATCAGGAAATAGGTGCCGAGATAAGGCGAGATTCGGACCTGTTCCTTGCCGAGCTTCTCGCGCAATTGCTGGACCTGATCGGCCGGGATGTCCGAGGTCATCTGCAGCTCGCCGGCCTGGAAGCGGCGGGCTGCGGCGGAGAAGTCGGGCGTCGGATAGTAGATGACCGTGTCGATCTTGACGTTCGTGGCGTCGTGGAAGGCCTTGTTCTTCTCCAGCCGGATATGCGAGTTCGGCACGAACTCCTTCAGCGTGTAGGCGCCGTTCGAGACCCAGTTCTCCGCCTTGACGAAGTCCTTGCCGAACTTCTGGACCGACGCCGGATGGACCGGCAGCCCGGTCTGGTGCGTCAGCAATTCCAGGAAATACGGGGTCGGCCGTTCCAGCGAGATCTCGAGCGTGCGCTCATCGATCGCCTTGACGCCGAGGTCTTCGAGCTTGGCTCCTTCGCTCGCCTTGTTGATCTTCTCGGCATTGCTGATCGGGTAGAGGATGTTGGCGTATTTCGCCCCGGTCTCCGGATTGACCATGCGCCGGAACGAAAAGACGAAATCCCCTGCGGTGACCGGATCGCCATTCGACCATTTGGCGTTGGCGCGCAGCTTGAAGCTGTAGCTCTTGCCGTCCTGGGCCATCGTCCAGCTCTCGGCGACGCCGGGCACGACCTCGCCGTTGATGTGGTGGATCACCAGGCCTTCGGAGAGATCGCGCAGCAGATGCGCCTCGCTCACCGTCGAGGTCTTGTGCGAATCGAGCGTCTCGGGATCGCCGTCATTGCCGCGATGGAACACGACCTGCGCCATGGCGGCGCCGGCGAAAGTGCTAGCAAGCGCAAGAAAAAGGCCGCTCGCGAGCGCGAGCGGCCGGATGGCACGCCGGATTCCGGACTGACGGTGGATCTCACGCATGAGCGCTCTCCGAACGTTTCGCACGGGCCCCTTTCCCGCTCCTGAAACGAAGTATGAGCCTATCGTGCGCCGCCCGCCAAGAGCGAAAAGCCGGTATCAACCGCTCAGCTTAAGTCACTGTGCCGCTTTCGAAAGCTGGCTCAGAAACGACTTCAACAGAGCCTTTCCCAAGGTCAGCCGGCGGCCGCCCGTCCTTGCGCCTCGGCGACTGCCACCGCGGTCATGTTGACTACGCCGCGCGCCGTCACCGAGCCGGTGAGGATATGCACCGGCTTGGCGGCGCCGATCAGGATCGGCCCGACCGGGAGCGCGTCCGCCAGCACCTTGGCGAACTGATAGGCGATGTTGGCCGCGTCGAGATTGGGGAAGATCAGGACATTGGCGATGCCCTTCAGGCGCGAGGAGGGCAGCACCCGCTCGCGGATCGCGGCGACGAGGGCGGTGTCCGCCTCCATCTCGCCGTCGCATTCCAGCTCCGGCGCTCGCTCCTGGATCAGCTTGACCGCCTTGCGCATCTTGATCGAGCTTGGCGTATCGGCTGCGCCGAAGTCCGAATGGGAGAGCAGGGCGATCTTCGGCTCGATGCCGAAGCGCGTGACGTGGCTCGCGGCCAGCACCGCCATGTCGGCGATCTCTTCTGCCGTCGGGTCATGCTTCACATGGGTGTCGGCGAGGAAGAAGCCGCCCTTGCTGGTGATGATCAGCGTCATCGCCGCGAGGTCGCAGACGCCGGGTTCGAGTCCGATGATGTCGCGGATATGGCGCAGCCGCGAGAGGAACCGGCCTTCGAGGCCGGTGATCATCGCATCCGCCTCGCCGCGCACGACAGCGAGCGCCGCGATGACCGTGTTGTTGGTACGCACCAGCGAGCGTGCCGCCTCGGGCGTGATGCCGCGCCGGCCGGCGATGTCGAGATAGGTCTGGACGTAATCGCGATAGCGCGGATCGTCCTCCGGGTTGATCAGCTCGCAATCGATGCCGGGCCGGATCGTCAGGCCAAAGCGTTTGACGCGGGTCTCGATCACCGAGGGGCGGCCGATCAGGATCGGGATCGCCATGCCTTCCTCGATCGCGATCTGGGCGGCGCGCAGGACCCGCTCATCTTCACCCTCGGCATAGATCACCCGCTTCGGATCGGCCTTCGCCTTGGCGAAGAGCGGCTTCATCAGGAAGCCGGACCGGAAGACGAAGCGCGACAGGTCCTCGCGATAGGCTTCGAGATCGATCAGCGGCTTCTTGGCGACGCCGGTGGCCATCGCCGCCTCCGCCACCGCCGGTGCGATGCGCAGGATCAGACGAGGGTCGAACGGATTGGGGATGAGCGACGTCGCGCCGAAGGTCTGGGACTCGCCGCCATAGGCGCGCGCGGCGATATCGGAGGTCGCCTCGCGGGCGAGGGCGGCGATGGCGCGCACGGCGGCAAGCTTCATCGCCTCGTTGATCGTCGTCGCCTGCACGTCGAGCGCGCCGCGGAAGATGTAGGGGAAGCACAGGACGTTGTTGACCTGGTTCGGATAGTCCGAGCGGCCGGTACAAATCATCGCGTCCGGGCGGACGGCGAGTGCATCCTCCGGCGTGATCTCGGGGTTGGGATTGGCGAGCGCCAGGATCAAGGGCTTCAGCGCCATCTGCTTGGCCATCTCGGGCTTCAGCACGCCGGCTGCCGAGAGGCCGAGGAAGATGTCGGCTCCGCCGATCACCTCGGCGAGGGTGCGGGCGTCGGTCTCCTGGGCGTAGACCTCCTTCCAGCGGTCCATCAGCGTGTTGCGGCCCTTGTAGACCACGCCGTCGAGGTCGGTGACCCAGATGTTCTCCCGCTTGGCGCCGAGCTCGACCAGGAGGTTGAGGCAGGCGAGCGCGGCGGCGCCGGCGCCGGAGACGACGATCTTGACGTCGGCAATCTTCTTGCCCGCGAGGTCGAGCCCGTTCAGCACGGCGGCACTGACGATGATCGCCGTGCCGTGCTGGTCGTCATGGAAGACCGGGATGTTCATCCGGGCCTTGAGCTGCTCTTCGATCTCGAAGCACTCGGGGCCCTTGATGTCCTCGAGATTGATGCCACCGAAGGTCGGCTCCAGCGCCGCGACGACCTCGACGAACTTCTCGATGTTCTTCTGCTCGACCTCGATGTCGAAGCAGTCGATGCCGGCGAACTTCTTGAACAGGACGGCCTTGCCCTCCATCACCGGCTTCGAGGCGAGCGGGCCGATGTCGCCGAGGCCGAGCACGGCGGTGCCGTTGGTGATGACGGCGACGAGATTCTGGCGCGAGGTCAGCTCGGCCGCCTCGCTGGGGTCGTCGACGATCGCTTCGCAGGCAGCGGCGACGCCGGGCGAATAGGCAAGCGCCAGGTCGCGCTGGTTGCCGAGCGGCTTGGTCGCCTGGATTTCGAGCTTACCGGGCTTGGGAAGGCGATGGTAGACGAGCGCGCCTGAACGAAGGTCCGCCGACAAGGTGCTTTTAGCCATCCCCACGCTTCCTCTGCGCCGCCATTGCTTGCTGACGAGGTCGCGCGGAAAGGGGGTGGGCGTCAAGCGGGGCGGGGTGACGAAAGACTTGTGCCGCAGGGCAAAGAGGAACGAGTTTCGCGGGCTGGCGCTGCGGAACTGGTCGAAAACCGCCGAGGCGGACAGTTCGTGAAACAGCCGTGAAACAAAACTAAACATTACAAAGAAATAATGATTTCAAAGGCCTCGGCTGTTGCAGACTGCTTCTTGCCGTATCCGCGGATGTGATCCTCGCGGGTCGTCCTTGGGAGGGGTTTATGGAAGCGACGCGTTCCGCCTTCGAGGAAGTCGTCTCGTTGCGGCAGGCCAAGCAGTTGATCCAGTGCATGGCGCATGAGCAGAGTTTCCTGCTGCTCTCGCCGCCCGGGCTCGGCAAGTCCGAGCTGGTCTATGAGGCGGCGCGCGAGGCGGGCCTGCCCTGCCGCTCGCTGCTCGGCACCCAGATCGCGCCGGAGGACGTCAGCGGCATTCCGCGCATCGTCGGCGAGCGCTCGGTCTTCTGCCCGCCGCGCGTGCTGCTGCCTGAGAAGCCTGAGCCGTTCTGCCTATTCCTCGACGAATTGCCGGCCTGTTCGCCCGATGTCCAAAAGGCGTTCTATTCCCTGCTGCTGGAACGCCGGCTGGGCGAGCATGCCTTGCCGAAAGGCACCTGGGTGGTCGCCGCCGGCAACCGCCTGCAGGATCGCGCTCTGGTGCGGGCGATGAGCTCGGCGCTGGTCAATCGCGTCACCATCCTGCAATTGCGGGTCGATACGGACGATTGGCTGGCCTGGGCCCAGCGCGCCGGCGTGCGGGCCGAGATCCGCAACTTCATCGCGACGATTCCGGACGCGCTGATGCGGCCGGTGCCGGCGGAGCCCGTGCCGTTTTCGACGCCGCGCGCCTGGACGCTGCTGTCACGCGCGCTCGACATGGCGCAGAAGGCCGGCCTGCTCAGCAACGAGACCCGGCGTGCGCTCGCCTTCGGCCGGCTTTCGCCGGAGGACGCGGTGGTGTTCTGCGCGCTCGCCGAGGATTCGATCGGGGCGGTCCGCCCGCTTGAGGATTATCTGCGCAAGCCCGAGCTGCTGCCGAAAGGCGATTCCGCCCGCTGGTTCATCCTCGACTGCATCCGCCAGTTCGTCAGGGATGGCCGCGCCGAAGGCATCAAGGCGGCAGTGATCAACCGTTTCCTGCGCAGTCTCTCCCACGAGCACCAGCTTCTCGTCCTCAACGACATGGTCGAGATCTGGGGCAACCTCGGGGCTGACCGCGCCATGTACGACCTCCTGCGCAAGGTCGCGGCATGAGCACCGCGCCCGATCTTTCGGTTGCCGACCGCGCCACCCATGCGCGGATCATGCGGGGCCTGCGGCTGGTCACGGCACCGTTCCCGCACCTGGCCGGGCTTGCCGCCGCCGTGCGCGTCGAGATCGACGAGCGCGTGCCGACCATGGGCGTCTTCGCCTCCGGCCGGCTGCTGGCGAACCCGTCCTTTACGGCGAGGCTCTCCGGTGACGATCTGATCTTCGTGCTGGCCCATGAGCTGCTGCATCTGGCGCTGCGGACCCATGACCGGGCCCGCGGCAGCGCCACGCTCGAGTTCAATTACGCCCACGACTACATCATCAACGACATGCTGCGGCATGCGCTCGGCGCCACGACGATCCCGGCGGGCGGGCTCGACATGCAAGGCGCCCGCGAGCGCTCGGCAGAGGACATCGTGCTGGAGATGCGCCGCACCGGAAACTACATGCCGTCGCGGACGCAGGTCTGGGAAGGGCAGGTCGTGACCGTCGAGCAGGTGCTCGGCGCGGCGCGGCAGGCTCCTGCGGGTTCGATGGGCGATGCGCTTGACGCCCAGCGCGAACGTGAGCTGTTCCCCGAAGATAGCGCCGACCAGGCCGAACGGGCTCGGGCGGTCCGCGACCTCGCTGGCCGCGGCATGGTGCTGGCGAAGGCCATGGGTGCCTTGCGCGGCAGGGGCGACAGTCCGGGCGGGCAGCAGCAGAGCGTCCGGGCCCAGCGCGGCTTCTTTCACACGCCCTGGCACGTCGCGCTGCAGCCCTGGCTCGAAGGCGTCGCGCCGGGCGAGCGCACCTACACCCGCGCCTCGCGCCGCGGCAACGACCACAGCGATGTCGTGATGCCGGGCCGCAAGCGCTATTCCTGGATGCTGAACGTCATTCTCGACACCAGCGCCTCGATGGGCGACGACATCCCCAAAGCGCTCGGCGCCATCGCCGATTTCTGCAATGCGGCCGGGGTCGACGATATCCGCGTGGTCCAGTGCGACACCGTCGTGACCTCCGACGAGATGCTCTCGCCGGCGGCGCTCGCCGACTATCGGATCAGCGGCTATGGCGGCAGCGACCTGACGCCGGCGCTTGCTGCCCTGGCGGACGATCCGCGCGTGACCTCCGCCATCGTCATCACCGACGGCGACATCTCCTATCCGAGCGAGGCCGTTCCCTATGCGGTGCTGTGGGCGTTGCCGAAAGCTTCAGCCTCGTTCCAGCCCGCCTATGGCCGGGTCGTCGTCATGCAAGCAGGAGGCGCGTCATGAAAGTGGTCCAGGATCTCGTCGCCTATTTCGATCAACGCGGAAAACTCTCGCGCCGGCAACTCAAGACACTGCTCGAGCAGAACTCGATCGCCTCGGAAGCGCCGACCAACATGCACGGGCTTTGCGAGAAGGTCGGCGCCGCCTACTATTTTCGCGTCACTGGCACCGTCGAAGGCCAACTCTGGGGCACCGATATCTATAGCGGCGACTCGTCGATCGCCGCCGCCGCGGTGCATATGGGGCTGCTCAAGCCGGGCAAGACCGCCGTCTTCAGGGTGACGGTGGTGACGCCGCCGGAGGAGTTTCCCGGCACCGAGCGCAACGGCGTCACCAGCACGCAGTATGGCCGCTATCAGTATGCCTGGAAGCTGTCGGCTATCTGAGGCCTTAGCCTGAGCCGCGGCTCAGGCCGCCAGCGCGCCGACGCCGCCATCATGCAGATGGCAGGCCGCGACGTGGCCCGTCGCGATCTCTTTCAGCGCCGGGCGCTCCACCCTGCAGCGCGGCCCTGCCTGGGGGCAGCGCGGATGGAAATGGCAGCCGGAGGGCGGGTGCAGGGGCGAGGGAATCTCGCCCTTCAGCGGGGCGAAGCGCTTCTTGCGCGCCGCGATCGACGGCACATTGGCGAGCAGCGCCTGCGCATAAGGATGCTGCGGGCCCTTGAACAGTTCTGCCGCCGGCGCCGCCTCGACCACGCGGCCGAGATACATGATCACGACCCGGTCCGAGAGGTGGCGGACGACCGAGAGATCATGGCTAATAAAGAGATAAGTCAGGTTAAGTTCGTCACGCAGCTTCATGAAAAGATTCAGGACTTGGGCCTGAATCGATACATCAAGTGCGGCGACGCTCTCGTCGCAGACGAGGAATTGCGGCTTGACCGCCAGAGCCCGCGCAATGCCGATGCGGGCGCGCTGGCCGCCGGAGAACTGGTGCGGATAGCGGCGCCGATAGGTTGAATCGAGCCCGACCCGGTCGAGCATCTCGGCAACGTACGAATCCTGCTGCGCCTTCGGCACCAGCCCGTGCACGACCGGCGCCTCGCCGACGATGTCGGTGACGCGCAGGCGCGGATTGAGCGACGACATCGGGTCCTGGAAGATCATCTGGATGGCGAGCGTCGCCGCCTTCCGCTCCTCCGCCGACATCTCGTTGGTGTAGCGCCCGCGCCAGGAGACACGGCCGGAGCTGGCATGATGAAC
Source organism: Alloboseaceae bacterium BT-24-1 (assembly GCA_025846845.1). Taxonomy (GTDB): domain Bacteria; phylum Pseudomonadota; class Alphaproteobacteria; order Rhizobiales; family Beijerinckiaceae; genus Allobosea. Next base: position 241,027 of record JAOYTL010000010.1, on the reverse strand, counting down.
GCCGGCGACGACGCGCCCGAGCGTCGACTTGCCGCAACCGGATTCGCCGACGAGCCCGACGACCTCGCCCTGGCGGATCGAGAGATCGACGCTGTCGACGGCGTGGACGACCTGCTCGCTGTACTTGGCGCCGAGCAGGTTGGCGAATTTCGAGGCGGCGTCGAGCGGCTTGGTGAAGCGCTTCGAGACACCTTCGAGGGTGAGGATCGGCGTAGTCATGCCGCAACTCCGGCGAGGTTCAGCGGGTGATGGCAGCGCACGCCACGTGCTCCCGGGAAGGGGGTGACGTCGGGGGCCAGGGCGAGGCAGTCGGCCTGCACGTAGTCGCAGCGCGCTGCGAAGGCGCAGCCCTGCGGCAGCCGCGCCAGCGAGGGCGTCGAGCCCCTGATCTGGCGCAAGGGCGCGCCGGGCTCGCCCTCGGCCGGCAGCGAGCCAAGCAGTCCGCTGGTGTAGGGATGGAGTGGGGTATCGAGCACCGGATCGACTGCGCCGGTCTCGACGATGCGGCCGGCATACATCACCGCGATGCGGTCGGCGAGGCCGGCGACGACGCCGAGATCATGGGTGATCCAGACCAGCGCCGTGCCGGTGTCGGCGCAGAGGCCCTGCATCTCCGCCAGGATCTGGCTCTGGATGGTGACGTCGAGCGCCGTGGTCGGCTCGTCGCAAATGATCAAAGGCGGGCGGTGCAAAAGGGCGATCGCGATGGCGACGCGCTGGCGCATGCCGCCGGAGAACTGGTGCGGATAGGCGTTGAGCCGCTCCTCGGGCGAGGGGATGCCGACCTTGGCGAGCGCATCGCGGGAGCGCTCGCGGGCCGCCTTGTGCGAGACTTTGTCATGGGCGGTGACGGCCTCGATCATCTGCGTATCGACGCGCAGGACCGGGTTCAGTGTCATCATCGGGTCCTGGAAGATCATCGCGACCTCGCGGCCGCGGACCTCACGGAAACCCTCCTCGTCGAGCCCGACCAGCTCCTTGCCGTTGAGCTTGATCGAGCCCTCGACGATTCGTCCGGGCGGGTCGATCAGCCCCATCACCGAGAAACCGGTGACCGACTTGCCCGATCCGGATTCGCCGACGAGCCCGAGCACTTCACCGCGCTCGACATGGAAGGAGACGCCGTCGACCGACTTCACCGTGCCGGCTCGGGTGAAGAAATGGGTCTTGAGACCGCTGACTTCGAGAACTGGCGCCATGCTCACTTCTCCAGGCGCGGGTTGAGCACGTCGCGCAGGCGGTCGCCGACGAGGTTGATCGAGACGATCGTCATCAGCAGTGCGAAGCCGGGGAAGACCGAAATCCAGTAGCTGCCCGAGAGCATGTACTGGAAGCCGTTGGCGATCAGCACGCCGAGCGAGGGCTCGGTCTGCGGCAGGCCGACACCGAGGAAGGAGAGCGTCGCCTCCAGCGAGATCGCATGGGCCGTCTGCACGGTGACGATGACGATCACCGGCGCGAGGCAGTTCGGCAGGATGTGCCGGAAGACGGTGCGGGCATGGGATAGGCCGAGCGACTGTGCCGCCTCGACATATTCCTTGCGCCGCTCGACCAGCGCCGAGCCGCGCACAGTGCGGGCATAATAGGCCCACTGCACCATCACCAGCGCGATGATGATCTTGTCGACGCCCTTGCCGAGGCCCGCCACCAGGATCAGTGCGACCAGTACAGAAGGCAGCGAGAGCTGCAGGTCGACGAGGCGCATGATCGCGTTCTCGGTGCGCCCGCCGACATAGGCGGCGATCAGGCCGACCGCCGAGCCGATCGTCGCCGCCAGGATGCCCGAGAAGGCGCCGACCATCAGCGAGATGCGCAGTCCGTAGAGGATGCCCGAAAGCAGATCGCGGCCGACGCCGTCCGAGCCGAGCCACATGGTGAAGCCCTCGCCGGAGGCTGCGCCCGGAGGCTGGCGCGAATCCATTACGTCGACGCTGGCGAGATCGTAGGGGTTCTGCGGCGCGATCAGCGGGGCGGCTACAGCGAGCAGCACGATCAGGATGAAGAGGGCGAGGCCGAACAGCGCCAGCCGGTCTTCGATGAAGGAGCGGACGAAGCGCCGGAACGGCGTCTCTTCCTTGGCCTCGACCGGCGGTGCGGCGGCGGGCAGGGTGGCTTCGCTCATGATGTCGCCTCCGTCAGGCGTACGCGCGGGTCGAGCGCCGAATAGACCAGGTCGACCAGGAGATTGATGGTGACGAACAGCACGACGACGACCATGACATAGGCGACGATCACCGGCCGATCGAGCCGGGTGATCGCCTCGAGCAGCAGGCGGCCCATGCCGGGCCAGGCGAAGATCGTCTCGGTCACCACCGAGAAGGCGACGAGCGAGCCGAACTCCAGCCCGAGCACGGTGACGATCGGGATCATGATGTTCTTCAGGATGTGGACGCCGATGATCCGGCTCTGCGACAGGCCCTTGGCCCGGGCAAACTTGACGTAATCCATCAGCGCCGCCTCGCGGGCGCCGGCCCGCGCCAGGCGGATCACCAGCGAGATCTTGAGCAGTGCGAGGTTGAGCGCCGGCAATGCGACATGCTGCCAGCCCTTCAGCGACAGCAGCGAGGTCTCCAGGCCGAGGATCGAGACGGTCGGTCCGCGTCCCGTCGCCGGCAGCCAGCCGAGGCCGACCGCGAAGGTCAGGATCAGCATCAGGCCGACCCAGAAGGTCGGCAGGGAGAAGCCGAGGATCGAGACCGCCATGATGAAGCGCGAAAGCCGGCTCTCCGGCTTCAGGCCGGCATAGAGCCCAAGCGGCAGACCGATCACGATCGCCAGCACCAGCGCGACGAAGGCGAGCTCCAGCGTCGCCGGCATGCGATGCAGGATCAGCTTGATGGCGGATTCGCCGTGGACGAAGGAGCGGCCGAGATCGCCCTGGGCGGCGTTCTTCAGGAAGACCAGGAATTGCTCCCAGATCGGCCTGTCGAGCCCGAGCGCGCGGGCCGTCTCGGCGATCTGCTGCTGGTCCATCTCGGGCGAGATCAGCATGTAGATCGGGTCGCCGACGACGTTCACGCCGAAGAAGACGATCACGAGCATGGCCGCGATGACGAAGAGGGCTTGCGCCAGGCGGCGCAGGATGAATGCCAGCATGGTCCGGGGGCCTTCCGGATCGTTCAATCCGGCCCCAGCTTAAAGCTGGAGCAAGTTAAAGATAGAGCCGTTCCGCGCGGCCGATACCGGCGTGATGCCGGGAGGCGGGCGCGCGTGGAACGGCTTCGGGGTGTTTCCGCCAAGCGGGCCGGGCTCCGGCCCGGCCCGCCATCGGCGGCGTGTTCAACCGGTCCGGCTCAGTCCTTCCGGATGCCGGTCGCCAGCGTGTATTCGTCGGTGCGGGCCAGCACCTTGACGCCCTTGCGGGAAGCCCAGGTGTTCAGCTGGTAGTGCGTCGGGATCAGCCCGACATCATTCATGCTGATCTCCATCGCCTCGGCCAGAGCGGCGTCGCGCTTGGCGTCGTCGACGGTGCGCAGCGCCTCATCGACCTTGGCGTCGAAGGTCGGGTTGGAGTAGCGGCCGCGATTGGTCGCACCCATGCCCTTGGCGGGATCGAAGGTGGCGAGCAGAGCCTTCAGCGAGTCCGAGGATTCGCCGGTGCCTGCGCCCCAGCCGACCAGGATGAAGGAGAACTCGGGCACGTTGCCCTGACCACCTTGCGAGGCGCGGGTGAAGAAGTTCGCCGACGGCAGCGTCTCGACCTCGGTCTCGATGCCGAGGCGCGAGAACATCTGCGCGACGGCTTCGATGATCTTGGTGTCGTTGAGGTAGCGGTTGGTCGGGCCGTGCAGCTTCATCTTGAAGCCGTTCGGATAGCCGGCCTCGGCGAGCAGCTTCTTGGCGCCGTTGAGGTCGAAGGCGACCGGCTTCAGCTTCTTGGAGGTGCCGAAGAAGCCGTCGGGCAGGAGCTGGCCAGCGGGGATCGCCTCCTTCTCCATGATGCGGTCGACGATGCCCGGGCGGTTGATCGCCATCGACAGCGCCTGGCGGACCTTGAGGTTGCGCAGCGGGTTCTTGATCTCGGAGCCGTCCTTGCCCTTGATGAAGGGAGAGACCTCGCGGAAGTGATCCATGTGGAAATAGATCACCCGGTTCGAGACCGTGCTCGCGACGCTGAGCTTGGCGTCGCCCTTGAGGCGCGCGACGTCTGAAGTCGGCACGTTCTCGATCACGTCGAGATCGCCGGCAAGCAGGGCCGCGACGCGGGTCGGGGCCGAGGTGATCATCCGGAAGGTGACCTTCGACCAAGGCTCCTTGCCGCCCCAGTAGCTCTCGTTCGGGGTCAGCACGACGCGGTCGCCGGCGACGTATTCGGCCTGCTTGTAGGCGCCGGTGCCGCCGGTGGTGCACTTGCCGAGGTTGAAGTCCTCGGTGGTGGTGTCCTTGCACTTGGCCGGGATGATGCCGAAGGTCGAAAGATCGGTCGGCACCAGCGGCGCCGGCGTCGCGGTCTTCACGCGGACGGTGAAGTCGTCGACCTTGGTGAACTCCTTGCCGCGGACATAGGCCGAGAAGCTTGACGGGCTCTTCGGCACGTTCGGCGCGCGCTGCATGGTGGCGATCACGTCGTCTGCCGTGAACGGCGTGCCGTCATGGAACTTGACGTTCTTGCGCAGCTTGAATTCCCAGGTCGTGTCGTCGATCGCCTTCCAGCTTTCGGCGAGCAGCGGCTTCAGCGCCTGCTTCTCGTCCTGCCCGACCAGCGGCTCGTAGATGTGCCGCGCCAGCATGTTGTTGGGGGTGAGGTTGTGATAGTGCGGGTCGAGCGAGCTGAGCTCCGCCGACAGGCCGATCTTGAGTTCCTGGGCTGACGCCAGGCTGGCAATGGTCATGACAGGGGCCGCCAGAATGGCGAGCTTGAGAGCTTTCAGCCCGTTGGCGCTGAACGTTTTCATTCCGAACCTCCCGATGGCTTTGATGCGCCATCTTTAACAACTGAGCCGCGCGTGGCGAGTCGCCGGATTGGCCGGTCTGCCCCTGTTCTCGCCCGGGCCGGGTTGTAGAACGATTTCATATACCTGTAAATTATACGGCTCGCTCTATGATATAACTTCAACGCATAGGTAGATGCGGGGCGCGGATAGGGGCGGCGCGACATGATGAACGCAGTGGGAGGCAGTCGGCCTGCCGGCCCGGATGCCGAGCGGCGGCCTCCGAGCCTGCGGGAACTCGAGGTGCTGCAGGCGATGATCGCGACCCGCAAGACGGTGGCGGCAGCGCAGATGCTCGGCATTTCGCAGCCTGCGGTGTCACGGGCGCTCGCCGCGCTGGAGGCTCATGTCGGCCTTCCTTTGTTTTTGCGCGAAGGCGGCAGGCTTGTGCCCACTGCAGATGCCTTTGCGCTGGACGCCGAGGCGCGACCGATCTTCGCAGCGCTCGACCGGCTGAATCGGTGGCCCGGACAGGCAGTTCAGGCCAGCGTGCTGCGCATGGCGACGCCGCCGACCCTGGCCCAGTTCGTCCTGCCGCCGGTTCTGGCCGAGTTCCGTCGGCTGGAGCCCGATGTCGTCGCCAATGTCGAGATCGACACCAGCTCGACCGTGATCACGCAGGTTGCCGACCGTGCGGTCGATCTTGGGTTGGTCGACATGTCGGCATCGCATATCGGCATCCATGGCGAGGTCATCCGCGAGGCTGTCGCGCATGTCCTGATGCCGGAGGACCATCCGCTCGCCGACCGCGAGGTACTCGGCCCACAGGACCTCGCCGACGAGCCGATCATCGCTCTCGCACGGCGCTTTCCCGAGCGCATCAAGGTGGAGCGAGCCTTCGCCGACGCCGGGGTGACGCTGCGCCTGGTCGGGGAGGGCACGGCGGCCGTTTTCGTCGCCGAGATGGTCAGGCAGCGCGTCGGCCTGGCCTTGCTGAATCCCTTTCCCCTGACGCTGGGCGGCATGCAGGGGCTGGTGGCCCGCCGCTTCGCGCCGGCCATCGCCTATCGGACGATGCTGCTGTTCCCCTCCGCCGGCTCGGTCGCTCCGGCGGCGCGCCGTTTTGCTGATCTGCTGCTCGCGATGCAGCCGGAGGACGGCCTCACCAAACCGATCAGGTAGCGCTCAAAAGGCCTTCGGCTTTGCCGATGTATTCATCCCATTTCACGTCGCTAATCTGAACCGACGCGGTGAGCCTCGCTAACATAGTAACAAAGCGTGCAAGCGCCCGCGCTGCGCTGTCGATCGCAAAATATGGTTGAGCGGCGTCATTGGTCCCGCCGAAGAGAAGTTCATTTCTAAGCAGCATGCCTTTGGAGAGGTCAAAGTAAATGTCGGGCTTTCCGGGATCGGCAATCTCCTCCAGGAACGTCGCGATCTCAGGGAGGCGAGCTCCACCGTAGGTGAGAACGGCTGTCATTATGCGGTTGGGGGGCCACCAAAGGTCACCAAGGCGGGTTGCCCCTTTAGAAGTGGACGACAAGAGTTTCACGCTCCGAATGTTGTCGCCGATCTCTCTGATAAGCTTTCTTCCCCGTATTGCTGTTTTGATCTCGAAAGTTGCGATCGTACCTTCTTGAAAAATCAAATCGTGGTCACTTGCGAACCGGAGTCGAGGCATCGCTTTCTGCATGAGGACGATATCTTGCTGCTTTGATCGATTTCCTTTTGCATCCACAATCACTCCGCTAACGACACTCGTCATCTCGGGGAGGTGATCTATCAAAAAATCTATAATCAACTTTTCGCGGGCCGCGCCTGCAGTCGCTGCGTGACCTAATACACTAGTCATCGCGTATTGCGCTCTAAGGGCTGTAACAGCACCTTCGCAATATTCGATCAAAAGTGGTGGCTTCGTCACGGCGATTACCAAAGAGCATCCTCAAAAAACGTTTTGCGATGATTGCGACCATAAACTCCTTTCACCACTGCGGGCTAGGGTCTTCAGGTGCGTCGGCGCATGGCTGGGACAGAGGTATCAGGGGCGGTTGCCCGAGTCGGTTGCCGAATGACGACGGCAGACTCGATCTCTGCAGCCAAACGAGACAAAACTCCGTCTTTTATAGGTTTGTCGGAAACATTACACCACGACCTAAAAAATCTGTTTGAACTAAAAGGTTTGGCAGCCATGACTGCGTCGATTATCCCCGACATCTGGTAGTGGGTCGCGTGGACAGGTCACGTGTTCCTCTTGACTCCGAGCCCGGCATCGGCCTTAACAATCTTCTCTACCCTCGAATTATTCTTAGCTTTTTCTTGCTGAGAGGACCCTTCGAGATGGCAGACCCCAAAATTTTCCCCCGCCGAAAACGCAAAGCCGACCATTCAGTCAGCTTCCGCGCACCCTATTTTGAAGGGCGCGCCAGCGGCAACGGCATCTACGTGCTGCCGGTGATCGTGCTGATCGTGGCGGTGATCAAGTATCTGCTCTGAGTGATGCCGCTATGATCCGAAGCGCGACAACCCTCGCACGATGAGCATCACCGAAAACGTCAGCAGCAGTGCGGCCAGGGCGCCAAACGCCAGCCTGTGCGACCGCGTCGGGTTGCGAACGTGCGGATCACTCAAGAGGTCATCCCGGGCCCGTTTGTCGCGGATGCTCTGAAGGATAACGTTCCCGAACATCACGAACATGTAGCCGCCGACGACGAGCAGGGCGATACCGGAAATGAGGTTGGTCATCGGAGGCACCTTCTCAGGCTTGTAGCTCTGGAGCGGGTGTAGCAGCGTGACCGCTTTGCTGCAGCAACATGACGCAGCCAAGCCCATACCAAAAAGTTGAGCCGACTGTCGCTAAATCCTGCCGATGCAGCCACAAACCCAATGGCTAAATCATTGATTTTGCGTAACTTAAAACGCCTTGAAGGTGATGATCGTGTGGGTGTCGGCGATCTCGGGGATCGACTGCACCTTCTGGGCGACGAAATGGCCGATGTCGACATCGGCTGCGACATGGAACTTGGCCAGAATGTCGTAATTGCCGGCGGTCGAGTAAATCTCCGAGGCGATCTCGCGATCGGCGAGTTCGCTCGCGACCTCATAGGTCTTGCCGAGCTTGCATTTGATCTCGACGAAGAAGGTCTGCATCGCGCGCTCCGGATTCCTCAAGCCCTTCGATAGCCGCTGGCGCGGGAAGATCAAGCGCCGGCAAGCGCGGCGATGCGGCGCGTCATGGCGCTTTCGGGATCGGGAAGCGTGTCGAGCACGGTGAAGTGGTTGGCGCCATCGATCTCCTGATAGCGCGTCCGCACGCCTTCGAGGCCCCAGACGTCGGTGAGCCTGCGGCTCTGCTTCAGATACTCTGCGCTCTCGGCCCCGCCGACGACCGCGTCCATGACCAGCCCGGACGGGGCAGGCCAGAACAGGGGGCTCTCGCGCTCCGCCCCTTCGTGGGAAAGGCCGAGCGCCTTGTTGATGCTGGTCTCGGTGAGCGGCTTCAGATTGTAGAGACCGGAGATGCCATAGGCCGCCGGCACGATCTGGTCCGGAAGCTCCGGATCGACATTCTTCCAGCCCGTCGCCAGCAGGCAAGCGGAGAGCTGGCCGCCGGCCGAATGCCCCGCCGCGACCACCGGCAGATTGTAACGCAGCCAGATCGTCGCAGCAGCCTGCTGCAACTCCCAGACGATGTGGCCAACCTCGACCTGTGGGCAGAGGTCGTAGCCAACGACTGCGACGGGGACTCCGAGCTGGTTCAGCCCGCGCGCCATATGAGAGAAGTAGCTCGGATTGAGCGCCTGCCAATAGCCGCCATGGATGAAGAGCACGATCGCCTTGCTCTTCACATCCTCTGGCTTGAATAGGTCGTAGGTCTGGCGCGGGCCCTCGCCATAGCGGACGCCGAGCTCGCTGACCGCGACCTCGCGATAGGCCGCCGCATCGCGGGCCCAGCCGGCGATGATGCCCGGATGCTCCGGCACGCGGGCGCGATTATTGTATTCGGTCTCGTAGTCGACGGACATCGGATCCTGATCTTGCTGCGCCTCGGCAGTCGCTGCCGGCTCGGTTCGAGAGCAGTTTGCGCCATGCGCACCCGGCCGGTCGAGGTCTTTTGACAGGGGCTGCGACAAACGCGACAAGACGCAGCCTCGATCGCGCCGGAGCCGCCCATGGACAACCCTGTTCTCGCCGAAGTCACCCGTGGCCACACGGTCGAATCGCGCCATCGCGGCTCGGTGATCGTCGTCGATGCCGACGGGGCGGTGGTGTTCTCACTCGGCGATGTCGAGCGGCCGGTCTTCCCGCGCTCGGCTGTGAAGGCGCTCCAGGCCCTGCCACTGCTCGAAAGCGGCGCCGCCGATCGCTTTGGCCTCACGCCGGCCGAGATCGCGCTCGCGGTCGCCTCGCATTCCGGCGAGGAACGCCATGCCGAAACCTCGCTCGCCATGCTGAAGAAGGCCGGCCGCGATGCGGACTGCCTCGAATGCGGCGCGCACTGGCCGATGGGCGAAGCGGCAACGCGTGCGCTCGCCAGGGCAGGCCGCGAGCCGAGCGCGCTCAACAACAACTGCTCGGGCAAGCATGCCGGCTTCATCTGCCTGTCCTGCGGTATCGACGAGGACCCGGCCGGCTATGTGAAGGGCACTCATCCGGTTCAGCAGGCGGTGCGCGCCGCGCTGGAGGAGGTGACAGGCGCGCCGCACAAGGCCGAACTCTCCGGCACCGATGGCTGCTCGATCCCGACCTATGCCGTGCCGCTGAAAGCGCTGGCGCTCGGCTTTGCCCGTTTCGGCACCGGCAACGGGCTTGGCCCCAAGCGCGCCGAGGCGGCACGGCGCATTCGCGAGGCGGTCGCCGCCAACCCGTTCATGGTCGCCGGCACCGGCCGCTTCGATACGCGCTTCATGGAGGTCTTCGGCGCCCGCGCCTTCATCAAGACCGGGGCCGAGGGCGTCTATTGCGGCACGCTGCCGGAACTGGGCTACGGCATCGCGCTGAAATGCGACGATGGCGCCGGCCGCGCCACCGAGATCGCCATGGCTGCTTTGGTCGAGCGCTTCCTGCCGCGCCAGGGCGGTGACGAGGAAGCCTTCGCGCCCTTCCGCGAGACAGTGATGAAGAACTGGAACGGCATCGAGGTCGGTCGCGTCCGTGCAGCGGAGGCGTTGCGGCAGCGCGCTTGACGGCGACCACGGGCCGGCGCGAGGCTCATCGCTCGCCTTCCGGTCCCGCCCGATGCCGCACGAATCCGCGCCTCCCGAAAAACCGAACGCGATTGGTCGCAACGGCGCCTTCGGCCGCGACTTGCTCGCCGGGCTGACGCTCGCGGCGATCACCATCCCCGAGCAGATGGCGACGGCCCGGCTCGGCGGCTTCGAGCCGCAGATCGGCTTCTACGCCTTCGTCGCGGCGACGCTCGGTTTCGTTCTATTCGGCGCGAGTCGTCTTCTGACCGCCGGCGCCGATTCGACGATCACGCCGATCTTCGTCAGCGGCCTTGCGGCGCTGGCTGTAGGCGGTGCGATCCCGCCAGGCTCGGCAACCCTGCTCGCGCTCCTGGTCGGGTTCGCACTCGTCCTCGCCGGCGTGCTCCGGCTGGGCTGGATCGCCGATCTTTTATCCGTGCCAGTGTTGACCGGCTTCCTCGCCGGCATCGCCGTCCACATTGCCGTGTCGCAGCTGCCTGGCCTGCTCGGCATTCCCGGCGGCGGCCATCACATTGCCGGCCAGCTTGCGGCGCTCTGGCACGGTCTCGGCGGCGTCAATCCGCTCTCGTTGGCGATCGGCGTTGCGACGATCGCGATCGTGAACCTGTGCGAGCGTTTCGCGCCGCGCGTGCCGGGGGCGCTGCTGGCGCTCGTGGCGGCGACGGCGGCGGTGATGTTGTTTCGGCTGGAGACGCACGGCGTTGCTGTGCTCGGCGCCTTGCCTTCCGGCTGGCCGAGCTTGGCGCCGCCCGTGCTCGACTGGGCCAATATCCGCAGTCTCGTTCCGCTCGCTCTGGTCATCGCGTTGGTGGTGATGATGCAGACGGCCACCGTCAGTCGCTCCTTCCGCGATCCCGATGGCTCTGAGCCGAAGGTCGACCGGGATTTCATCGGCCTTGGCACCGCGAACCTCCTCGCCGGGCTCGCCAGCACTTTTCCGGTCAATGCCAGCCCGCCAAGGACGGCCGTGGTCGCCGAGAGCGGCGGGCGCTCGCAGCTCGCGGCGGCGACGGCGGCGCTGATCGTGCTCGTGCTCGCCGTCGCCGGCGGCTCGCTGCTGGCGCAGGTGCCCGTGGCGGCGCTGGCCGGCGTGCTGCTCTTCGTGGCGCAGCGCATCGTCCGGGTCGAGGTCATCCGCCGGATCGCCGGCCAGTCGCGAACCGAGTTCGCGCTCGTGCTGCTCACGGGGCTCGCCATCGTCTGGTTGCCGGTCGAGACGGGCGTCGCCGTCGGGATCGGCCTGTCGCTGCTGCACGGTGTCTGGATGACGACCCGCAGCGAGCCGATCGAGCAATTGCGCATTTCCGGCACGACGATCTGGTGGCCGCCCGAGCCCGGCCATCGCGGTGAGCAGGTCAAAGGCGTGCTGGTGATCGCCTTTCCGGCGCCGCTGCTCTTTGCCAATGCCGAAATCTTCCGACGTGGCGTGCTCGCGCTGCTGGTGGAGCGGAAGCCGACCCTGCTTGTGCTCGACGCCGGCGGCATCCCCGCCATCGACTATACCGCGGCGCAGGCGCTGCTCGCTGTCGCGGCCGCCTGCCGGGAGCGGGGCGGTACCTTCGCCATCGCCCGGGCTGAATCTGTCCGCGCGCTGCAGGCGCTGGAGGATTTCGGCGTGATCGCCGAGATCGGCGCCGAGCATGTCTTCCACAGCGTCGAGGAGGCGGTGAGGGCGCTGAAACCGATCGACGCCGCGACTGTCAGCTGACGGAATTACCTTCGACCCGGATGCCGGCGGCGCGCTTGTCTTCGCCCTTGGTCAGATCGCCGGTCACCGCCTTGCCGTACTCGGTGCCGACCACCGCGCCGAGCTTCGACTCGCTGATCACATTATTGGCGATCAGCGCATTGCGCTCCTTGCCGACGAGCGAGACCGAGATGCCGATCCCGGTGCGCCTGACGACATTGCCGGTGGCGACGAGGTTGCGCATCGCCCAGGACCAGCCGAGCGAGATGCCGACCTCGCTGGCGTTCTCGATGACGTTGCCGGTCACCGCCGCTTCCGCCTCGACATGCACGCCGAGCCCGCCGACAAGCTCCTTGCCTTTTGGCGCGAAGCCCTTCTGCGCATTGCGGATGATGTTGTTGGCGAAGACCGAGAGCCGCCCGCCATGGTCGAGATTGGTGATGTTGGCGCCCTGCGCGCAATCCTCGACCAGGTTGTTGGCGATGATCGCGCCCTCGAAGGCGAACTCCGAATAGAGCCCGGTCTCGCCGCAGCGCCGGCCCTGATTGCCGAGGATCTGTACGGCCGAGCCGGAATTGTTGCGGATGAAGGTCAGCGCGCAGTCGCGCAGGCTGTTGCCTTCGATCACGACGCCACCAGCACGGTAGAGGCTGATGCCGTTGCCGTTCGGCCCGTCGCCGCCGGCATCGTTGCGGATGCGGTTGAGGCGATTGCCTCTGACAAGGCTCTGGTCATCCCCGGTCTGGCTGCGCCAGAGCTGGATGCCGTTGTTGCCGCAGTCCTCGACCGTGTTGGCCTCGATCGAGAGCCCGCGGGAATCGAGCGAGAACAGCGCCGAATCCCGCATCGAGCGGAACCGGTTGCGTTCGATGCGGCCGGCGGTCCGACTGAGCGTCAGCCCGACCGAGCCGGCATTGGCGAATTCGCAGTCGGATAGGGCAAGGTCGAGCACCTCCTCGATATTGAACAGGCCGCTGCGCTGGCCGAGCTTGATGTCGAGCCCGTCGAGTACGATTCCGGAGATCGCCGTGCGTTTGATCCGCCGCGCCACCAGCATTGGCCCGGCCTGGGCGGCGATGAATTGCGTCGCGCCGGGCACACCGATCAGGCGGGCATTCTCCGGCAGGACGACATTGGCGATGCGGTAGCGGCCGGGCGCGACGATGAGCGGCGCGTCGCGCTTGACCGCCTCGACCAGAGCTGTCTGAAGGGTACGCGACTGGTCATCGGCGGAGCCGGAACGCAGGCCGAATTGCGCCGCCTCGAGCCCGAGCGTGCCGAGTGGAGTGGATGTGCCCGCGCGCGGCGCCTGTGCCAGCACGGGACCGACTGAGGCCGCAACCGTGCCGAAAAGGGCCGTGCGCAGCCAGTCGCGGCGCGAAAGCGTCATCGAAGCCTCCATCATGGCCGTAAGGGTTCAAGAGGCGTGCCGAGGCCTTGCGTCGCCCCGAGCTTACAGGCCGAGCGCCTTCGCGATCTCGTCGGCAGCGGCGGTCGGTGCCATCTCGCCCGCCGCGACGGCCGCTTCGAGCTTGGGCGTGCGCGCCTTCAGCGCTGGGTCGTGCCGGAGCTTGGCCTGCAGCCGGTCCTGCACCATCGCCCAGATCCATTTGACGTCCTGGCGCCGGCGCTTCTCGGCGATCAGGCCCTTGGCCTCGAAGCGGGCGCGATGCTCCTCGATCTTGGCCCAGAGGGCGTCGAGGCCGGCGCCGGTCAGGCCGGAGATCGTCACCACCGGCGTCGACCACAGCGGCGAGGTCGGCGCCAGGATATGCAGCGCTGCCTTGTACTGCGCGGCGGCGGCACGTGCGGCCGTCGCGCCGTCGCCATCGGCCTTGTTGACCGCGAGCATGTCGGCGAGCTCGATGATGCCCTTCTTGATGCCCTGCAATTCGTCGCCGGCATTGGGCAGCATCAGCACCAGGAAGAAGTCGGTGAGGTCGGTGACCGCCGTCTCCGACTGGCCGACGCCGACCGTCTCGACCAGGATGACGTCGAAGCCCGCAGCTTCGCAGAGCAGCATGGTCTCGCGCGTCTTGGCCGCGACGCCCCCTAACGTGCCGGAGGAGGGCGACGGCCGGATATAGGCGTTCGGATCGACCGCGAGCTGCGCCATCCGCGTCTTGTCGCCGAGGATCGAGCCGCCGCTGCGGGTCGAGGACGGGTCGACCGCGAGCACCGCAACCTTGTGGCCCTGGCGGGTGAGGTAGCTGCCGAGCGCATCGATCGTCGTCGACTTGCCGACGCCCGGCACGCCGGTGATGCCGACCCGGATCGCCTTGCCGGTATGGGGCAGGAGGCGGGAGAGCAGGGCCTGCGCCTGTTCGCGATGGTCGGCGCGCCTGCTTTCCGCGAGCGTGATCGCCCGCGCCAGCGCCGCGCGCTCGCCCTTGAGAATCGCATCGCCGAGCGCTGAAAGGTCGACCATGCTCCGCTGGTAGCAAGAGCGCGCGCTCAGCGGAAGCGAGGCTTTTGGAGACAGCAGTGTCATCCTGGCTCTTGCCAAGCGATGGGGAGGGTGAGACGAGTCGCGCCGGTTGGGAGAGCGTGTCTGGTGTCCGGCTTGCGGTCTTTCGTTCTCGTCTCGCTGTTGTCGCTTGTGCTCGCCGCCTGCGGCGGCCCGCCGCGCGTTCTGGTCGTTTCAGCTGCCAGGCCCGAGGATACTGCAGGCACGGTCCGCATCTTCGTTGCGACCTCGCGCGCCTCGACCAAGCAACCCGAATATTTCAGCGGCGAGCGCAGTCCGGCAGTTGGTTTCGCCCGGCTCGATATCAGCGTGCCGCGCAGTCATCAGGTCGGCCAGCTCGAGTTGCCGGGCAGCGTCACGAGCGCCGGAGATCCCGCCAGCCATTTCACCGTCAGCGCCGTCGAACGGCTCTCCGAGCCGGAGATGCTGAAGGAGGTGAAGGCGGCGGTCGCCGGGCGTCCGCCGGCCGAGCGCGAGGTGCTCGTCTTCGTCCACGGCTTCAACACCAATTTCGCCGATGCCGCCTTTCGTTTTGCCCAGATCGTCACCGATTCCGGCTTCAAGGGCGTGCCGGTGCTGTTCACCTGGCCATCTCGCGCCCAGATACTCGCCTACCCCTATGATCGCGACAGCGCCGACTTTTCGCGCGATGCGCTCGAAACCGGCTTGCGCGTGATCGCTCGCGATCTTGGCGCCAACCGCTTCGATATCCTGGCGCATTCGATGGGAACGCTGCTCACGGTCGAGACCTTGCGGCAGGCGGCCATCCGTGGCGATGGCAGCTTTGGCGGCAAGCTGCGCAATGTCATGCTGGCGTCGCCCGACATCGATCTCGACGTCTTCAAGACCCAGCTTGCCGCGATCAAGCGGCCGGTCACCGTCTTCGTCTCCTCGGACGACAAGGCGCTCGACTTCTCGCGCCGCATTGCCGGCGACAAGACACGGCTGGGCTCGATCTCGGACAAGGATACCGAGGTCGTCGCCGATCTGCGCAAGGCCGGGGCGACGATCATTGATCTGTCGGCTGACCGCGCCAACGACGAGTACAATCACGGCAAGTTCGCGACCACGCCGCGCATCGTCCAGATGATCGGAAAGCGGCTCGGCGCCGACGGGCTGGATGGCGGAACGGGCGTCGGCATGCTCGGACTGGACTCCAAGGCCTCGCCCTCTTTCGTGGAGCGCGATCGGTAGAGAATGTTCGCTTCTCTGCGAGTCGCGAACGTTCTCTAGCTGCTTGTTCTGACGCAATTCCAGACGCAAAACCGCTGCGCACTTTTGCTGGAATTGCATTAGCTGCCCCATTCTGGCCGCGTTGGTCTGGCCTTAAGGGTTCTGCGGCCAGAAGATTCGCCCATTCCCCATGTCCGGATTTCGTCAGTGACCTCGCCTTCGCGACACGCCGTTTCACGCCGCTCCTTCGTCGCCTTCCTCGGGCTGGGGCTGGCTGGCTGTGCCCAGAGCGAGGCGTCGATATCGCCCTTCGTCGGGCCGGCGGACACGTCTGCCTTCGGCAAGGAACCGCAGCTGCTCGTCGCGACGACGCGCAAGCCATTGGGCGATCGCGCGCCCTATTTCGGCTCCGAGCGTGGCAGCGGCCTCACCTTCGCCGAGGTCAGGCTGTCGGCGCCGGGACGCGGCGTCGCCGCGCAGGTGAGCTCCGTCGTCAGTGGCGATTGGGCCGTGCTCGGCGTGACCCGGCGCAGCGCGACCGACGCCGCCCGGGCCTTCGCCGATTCCGCGACCGGCCGCGACGTGCTGCTCTATGTCCACGGTTTCAACGAGACCTTCGAAACGGCCGCGCGCAGCGCCGGCCAGCTTTCGCACGCACTCGCCTTCGAGGGGCGCACCGCGCTGTTCACCTGGCCGTCCGGCGGCGGGCTGCTCGCCTATGCCTATGACCGCGAGAGTGCGCTCTGGTCGCGCGACGGTTTCGTCCAGACCCTGAAGGCGCTGGTCGCCAACCCGACGATCGGGCGGATCAACATCGTCGCGCATTCGATGGGCAGCTTCCTCGCACTGGAAGGCCTGCGCGAGCTGCGCGATTTCGAAGGCCTTTCCGACCGGATCGGCGCCGTCGTCATGGCCTCGCCGGATGTCGATATCGACGCCTTCGAGCAGACCGTGCCGAGGCTCGGCTCGATCGCCCGGCGGATGACCGTGATCATCGATCCCGGCGACAAGGCGCTCGCCGTCTCATCGCGCATCGCCGGCGGCGTCGCCCGCGCCGGCGCGGCCGACCGCGAGCGGCTTGAGCAGCTCGGCGTGCGCGTCGCCGACACGTCTGGCCGCGGCTGGAGCCTGCTGCGCCACGACCTCTTCCTGTCGAACAGCGAAGTGACGCAGGTCGTGCGCCGCGCGATCGACCGCTCGTAATCCTGACCCGGAAGCCGAAGCTCCCGGGTCAGCTTTTCCGGTTCAGCCGGCGGGCTTGAGCGTGATGACGGAGCGTGCCGCCTTCTCGATCGCCTCCCGCGAATAAAGCAGCGGCGCATAGTCGCCGGCGGCCCAGAGTGGGGCGAGATCGCGATAATGCGGGCTGTAGGCGTCCCCGGACTGGCCCGGCGTGTTGATGAAGCGGCTCTCATCCCATTTGCCGACATCCAGCACCATGCGGAACGAGGCGCCTGACGTGACCTTGAAGTCGGAGATCCGGTAGGAGGCTGCGCGCGGGCTGAAGGCCGAGCCGCCCATGGCGAGCCGGCCGACATTGAGCTGCGCCCGGTCGGGGCCGCCAGCGAGAGGCGAGAGCGCATGGTCGAACTGGGCGTGGTGGATCTTGCCCCAGTTCCAGCTTGCCGTATCCGGGCCGAGCGACTGACGCAGTTCCTCCATCGCCGCTTTCAGCGTCTCCAGCAGCAGCGCGTCGCGCCCGGCCTTCGGATTGGTGCCGAGTGCGCTGTCGGGCGCTTCGAGATAGGCGACGACCGCTGCCACATCGAGCGGTCCGATCACGCTGCGCGCCTTCTCCGGCACCGCCTTGGCCGTCAGCGCGCGGCCGAGATGCTTGCTCATCCAGACCTCGGACAGCGCGGCGGCAGCGCTGTCGACCGCGATCTCGTGGTTCCAGCCCTTGATCTGCTTCAGGCCCTCGGCCGTGATTGGATCATCCGAGGAGAGCGGCGCCAGCAGGGCGGCGAGCTTGCGGGCATTGTCCGAGCTGTCGTCGTTCTGCAGGGCCATCGCATCCGCCAGCGTCACCTTGTTCTTGGTGCCGAGCACGGACTTGATCCGGTTGATGCGCGAGGGATCCGACCATTCGAAGCCGATGCGTTTGGCCAGCAGCGGATGATCCTTCGGGATGTTCATCTCATTGGCGGTGGCGAAGAAGCCTTCGGTCGGGTTGTAGACCTCGGGCAATTCGCCGGCCTTGAGGAAGCCGGTCCATTCGTAGCGGCCATCGCCCGGCACCGGCAGGAGGCCGTCATGGTTCGGCCGTTGCGGCGCGCGCCCGCCGACGATCCAGCCGATATTGCCCTTGTTGTCGGCGTAGACCTGGTTTTCGGATGGCGCCCCCCATTCCGCCATCGCCTTCTTGAAACCAGGCCAGTCCTTCGCCGTCATGTATTCGGCCGAGTTGAAATAGGCTGATGTCCCCGGCTCGAACCAGACCGTGCGGATGGCGAAGGCGCGCTTCTCGTCGGGCTCGGCCTTCATGATCGGGCCGTGACGCGTGAATTTGAGCTCGACCTGGCGCGGCGCCTCGCCCTTGACCTCGATCGTCTCGTTGACGCTCCGCATCTCCTCCCAGCCGCTGCCATAGCGATACTGGTTCGGATTGGCCGGGTTGGTGTCGTAGACGTAGAGGTCTTCCTGATCGATCGCGAAGATCGTCAGGCCGAAGGCGATCTCGCCATTATGGCCGATCGAGATGCCGGGCAAGGCGGGTTCGCCGGCGCCGATCACCGAGAGGCCCGGCGCATTGAGATGCACGACATAGCGCAGCGACGGCACGCCATGGGCGCGGTGCGGGTCGTTGGCCAGGATCGGCCGGCCGGTCGCCGTGCGGCTCGCCGCGATCGTCCAGTTGTTCGAACCGATGGTGGAGATGCTGTCGCCGGCCGTGGCGAAGATGGCGTCGCGGTCGAGCGCGGCGCGCTTCTCGCCGGGAGCGGCGAAGGTGACCTCGCGCGTCGCGAGATTGTAGTCGTCGAGGATGTCCGGCTTGATCGCGCAGGGGTCGAGCCCGTCGGGCACCTTGGTCGTCACGCTCGGCTCCAGCACGCGCCGGAAGCGATCCGCCTCGATCCCGGCGGCGCAGGCGACGCGGGCGCGCACGACCTCGGACATCACATTGCGGGTCAGGCCATGGCTGCGGATGCGCACCACGTCCTCGGCGCTCCAGCGATCCGGCAAGGTGCCGGAGACGCGAAAATCGAGCGGGAGTGGCTGCTTGCCGGAGCGCACCTCATCGACGCGCGCATTGATGCCGGCCACGAAAGCGTCGGTATAGGCTTTGGCGTCGGGGCCATAGGCGGCCCATTCCTTGTCCATCTCGCCGCGATAGAGGAAGCGCCGGGCGGCGCGATCCTGCGCGACATAGGATGGGCCGAAATCCCTCGCGAGCAGCCCGAGCCCGCGCTTGCGCCAGAGATCGATCTGCCAGAGTCGGTCGCGTGCCGCATTGTAGCCTTGCAGAAACAACGCATCGCGGGTGGAGGCTGCGTAGATGTGCGCCACGCCCCACTGATCGAGGATGAGCTCCGCCGGCCCCTGCAACCCGGCGACGGCCTGCTCCGAGCGCTTGACTGCGCTCGAAAGCTCGGCCCGTGCGGGCAGGGGTGCGGCGATCATGACGGTGGCGATGGCAAACAGCGACGCTGCGCCGCCGGCGCGAAGTGCTCTGCTCATGGTGTTCCTCCGTGCGGCCCGTCTTTGGCGACAGGCCTTGCCGGGGGAGCTTAGGAGCAGGCTGCTCGGCGGGCACTGCTCGCGGTCACATGGCAGCCTTGTCGCCCTGGCATGTGGTGCGGATCATTTCTTGCGCCGTAGGCCGGGTTACAGCGGCGGCAGGCCGACGCGCTTCTTGATCGTCGCCAGCGCGAAGTTGGATTCGACAGATTGGACGCATTTCAGCCGCGTCATCTTCTGCTTCAGGAAGCGCTCATAGCCATCGATGCCATCGGTCAGCACGCGCAGCAGATAGTCCTGGCTGCCGGTCATCAGGTAGCATTCCGCCACCTCGGGCCAGTTTTCGATCGCTTTCTCGAACTCTGCGATGTGCTCCGTGTTCTGCTGGCTGAGCCGGACCGAGACGAAGACGCTGAAGGGCAGGCCATAGGCCTTGGGGTCGACGATCGCTGAATAACCTTTGATGACGCCTGTCTCCTCCAGCCGCTTCAATCGGCGCAGGCAGGGTGTCGGCGACAGTCCGACCTTCTCGGACAGGTCCTGATTGGTGATGCGGCCATCCTCCTGCAGCAATGTCAGCATGCGGCGGTCGATCGTATCGAGCATGATCTGCTCCTTCGGGCGCTCATGCGAGCAGGAAGCTGCAAAATCTTGCTCTAGAGCACCGGTGATCGTTCATGCAATGGCCTTAGGATCGTCCTAGGCTCGCGTCGCAAGGCCGTGCTGGTCGGCGAGGAGGCAATCATGAGCGACGACAACTACCATAAGGACCGGATTGCCAATCGCCGGCTCCACCCCGAGACCCTGATGATGGGCTTCGGCTATTCCCCGGCCATGTCGGAAGGGTCGCTGAAGCCGCCGGTCTTCCTGACCTCGACCTTCGTTTTCGAGAACGCCCAGCAGGGCAAGGATTTCTTCGACCTCACCGCGGGGCGCCGCCAGCTCAAGCCGGGCGAGAAGTCGGGGCTGGTCTATTCGCGCTTCAACCATCCGAACATGGAGATCCTCGAGGATCGCTTGGCGATCTGGGACGAGGCCGAGAAATGCGCCGTCTTCGCCAGTGGCATGGCCGCGATCGCGACGACCTGCTTCGCCTTCCTGCGGCCGGGCGACACCATCATTCACAGCCGGCCGCTCTATGGCGGCACCGAGACCCTGCTGAAGAACCAGATGGGCGCCTTCGGCGTCACCCCCTTCGGCTTCACTGACGGGATCGACGTCGCGCAGATGAGGGCCGTTGCCCAGGCCGCCGCCGCCAAGGGCCGGGTCGCCATGATCCTGGTCGAGACGCCGGCCAACCCGACCAACGGGCTGGTCGATCTTGCGGCCTGCGCTGCGATCGCCGACGAGCTGGAAAAGTCGCAGGGCCATCGCCCTCCGGTGGTCGTCGACAACACCATGCTCGGGCCGATGTTCCAGAAGCCGCTGAAGCATGGCGCCGACCTCAGCCTGCTGTCGCTGACCAAATATGTTGGCGGTCACAGCGATCTCGTCGGCGGCTCGATCAGCGGCTCGGAAAAGCTGGTGCGGCAGGTCAAGGCCTGGCGTGGCTCGCTCGGCACGCAGCTCGATCCCAATTCCTGCTGGATGCTGATGCGCTCGCTCGAGACGCTGGACATCCGCATGAGCCGCTCGAACGAGAACGGCCGCAAGGTCGCCGACTATCTCGGAGCTCACCCGAAAATCGCCAAGGTGCACTATCTCGGCAATCTCCAGGAGGGCGACCCACGCAAGCCGGTGTTCGACCGCCAGTGCAGCGCGCCGGGCTCGACCTTCGCCTTCGACGTCAAGGGCGGCGAGAAGGAAGCCTTCGCCGTGCTGGACAACCTCCAGATCATGAAGCTCGCAGTCAGCCTCGGCGGCACCGAGACGCTGGTCTCGCACCCCGCCGCGATGACCCATTCCGGCGTCGCCCGCGAACTGCGCGAGGAGATCGGCCTCACCGACGCGCTGATCCGGATCTCGGTCGGCATCGAGAACATCGAGGACCTGATCTCGGATCTCGCCCAGGCGCTCGAAGCCGCGTGAGGGCAGGGCGCCGCCGCATCCTCGCTGCGGCGCTCGCCGCCATGCTCTCGGCCGGCCCGGCCTTGGCCGAACCGCAGACCGAAAGCGTGGCGCAGACCATCTGCCGATTGATCGAGGGCGCAGCGAAGACCCATGACCTGCCGGTCGCCTTCTTCACGCGCCTGATCTGGCGCGAGAGCAGCTTTCGGCCGAACGTCGTCAGCCCGGCCGGGGCGCAAGGCATCGCCCAGTTCATGCCGGGCACGGCGAACGAGCGCGGCCTCGCCGACCCGTTCGATCCGGAGGCGGCGATCCCGCATTCGGCCGCCTTCCTCGCGGCGCTGAAGAATCAGTTCGGCAATCTCGGTCTCGCCGCTGCGGCCTATAATGGCGGGCCGAACCGCGTCGCGCGCTGGGTCGAGCGTGGCGGTTCGCTGCCTTATGAGACGCAGGCCTATGTCCGCTTCATCACCGGCCGCCCGATCGAAGAGTGGCGGCTCGGCGCAGGCGAGCTTCCGCCGCCGGCGACGCGAGAGGAAACCGATTGTCTGGCCACGGTCGCTTCGATCCGGATCACCACGCCAGCCGTGCTGGTCGAGGGCGCCTATGGGCCGTTCGGCGTGCAGCTTGCCGGCAATGCCTCGAAGGCGCGCGCCATCGCCTCCTATCAGCGCGTCGCCGCACGTTTCGCCTCGCTGCTATCCGGCAAGCCGACCATGATCCTGGGCTCGGCGGTGCCGGGACGGGGTAGGGGCCGGTTCTACCGGGTCAGACTGCCGGCACAGAGCCTGCGCGAGGCGACATTGGCGTGCAATCGCCTGCGGCAAGCGGGCGGAGCGTGTCTGGTGCTGCGGAACTAGAGCATTGTTACCGCTGAGGCACGCAGGGCGTTCCGGTTAAGAAGCTCGGCTCTAAAAAAACTAGGACATGTTGAGCATTTCGCGAATGCGAAATACGGCGTCATCAGAAATAACTTGAGCAATAATTTCGACGGTTGCAAAATCGCCGGAACCGCGCCGCTCAAACAGGAAATAACCGCTGGTATCTGCTATATCTTGACCGGATGCGATTATCTTCCGTTCGGTCAATGGCGCAAGACAGAGTGTCCTATCGTTGTCGATATTCACGCTGAAATACATGTCAGCCATTTTCAGTCACCGGAGCATTGGTTATGTCGGAACAGAAAACGCATCGACTGGTTAAAGCTCCCCAAATATCAGCGCGCTACCTTGCCGACTATATGGCAGCGTCCGACATCAAAAAGCGGTCGATCATCGTTGGATGCAAATACCAACCCATCACACGGATCGTTCAGCACGACGACGCGAAGCTGACGATATCAAAATTTCTTCGATCTGGGGAGGCAGACACGACCCCCCTTTCGCAGGAAGCTGCAAAGCTCAGAGCGCGGCTGGCTGACAGCGAATTTGATCGCGACGTCTATGATCACAATGCGGATTACATTGATCGATTCGCGTTGAACTATCCGGCGTTGGCTCTGCCCGACGCTGAGCGTCAGGCACCTGGTGCAAAATCGCCAATCGAAATCGAGGGCGTCAAGGTAACGACTGATCTCCAGATGCGGCTACGGCGGCTCACTAAAACCAACAAGGTACGTATCGGTGCGGTAATGCTGCGATATTCAAAGGGCGCTGTATTGAAGCCTACGGTCGGTGCATGGCAATCCGCCTTCCTTTTCGGCTTCCTGATGAAGACGAGTACGGAAGCTGAGGCTGAGCCAGAGCATAAGCTGTGCATCACGATCGATGCTCAATCCGGGACCTACTATGTCGCCCCGACAGATACCGTGAGCCGATTCAAAAATATGGAGGCGGCCTGCGCCGCGATTGCGGAGCGGTGGGATAACATTCCTCCACCGCCCAAGGCAGTTTTCTGATTTCAAACCGGGACGCTACCCCAGCCAGTTCGTCTATCGGCGACCTCGACCTTACAACCCAACCCGCCCCCAACCCGGTAGCTTCAGTGCCGGCCGTTGCAGGTCGAAGCCCGCCACCAGCCCGAGCAGATTGATCTCGACGCCCTCAACCCAGCCGAAGGTCACGCCGGCGAGCCCGTAGAGCGAGGCCTGCAGCCCTGTGCGGCTCGGCGTGAGGCCGGCATAGAGCCCGCTTTCGCGCCAGTCCTTGCCGATCGCGGTCGGCGGCAGAGCACGGCCAAGTTCCGGGACTTCGGCCAGGATGTGCTGGACGAAGCTGTTCGAGTTGGGCCCCGGCCACGCGCCATAGGAGCCGTAGTCGCTGTAGCCGTAACTCTTCACCGCGTCGCGAATGCGCGGGATCAGTGCCTCGGCCGCCAGCCCCCTGACCTCGCCGATGACCTCCGGGACATTGCCGAACCAGCGCCCGTCGGCGACGCGGACGTTCACGCGCACCGGATTGCCCCAGCCGACAACGTCGAAGCGGGTGTAGGCGGAGGCGTTCTTCTCCTTCACCACCACCCAGGAATGATGGGCGAAGACGCCACGCCAGCGGCCGACGCGGGCGGCGAAGACGTGGATGGTCGCTTCGGGCTCGATGCTGGGGGCGGGCAAGAGCGCGGCGCTCGACCAGTCGGCGCGCGCCCAGTCGGACGCGAGCGGTTGCCACTGCCACCAGGCGGCATGCGTGCCGAGCGGGAGCAGGAAAATCAGGGTGAAGAGAAGGAGAAAACGCCGGATCATGCTTCCACTGAAAATAAGTGGCGCTGCCCCCGTGCCACAAGGCGCGGCGGAGCGTCGCCGATCACGAAATCGAGGTTGAGGCTTGGCCGCAAGCTGCTAGCTTGCCGGCGCGAAATCTAAAGGAGGGGCAGATTGCGCACTTTGACGTCGGTTATGCATGGGTTGGCCGCTGCGGCGGCTTTCGGGCTCGCTTTCGCGGCGGGCCCGGCGGGGGCGCAGGAAAACAAGGAGCTGCGCGTCTTCAACTGGTCGGACTATGTCAATCCGGAGGTGCTCGACGCCTTCAAGAAAGAGACCGGCATCACCGTCGTCTACGACACCTTCGACCAGATGGAGACGGTCGAGACCAAGCTGCTCGCCGGCAAGACCGGCTATGACCTCGTCGTCGTCACCGCCTCCTTCCTGCCCAGGCACATCCCGATTGGCCTCTACACGCCGATCGACAGCGCCAAAGTGCCTAATCTCAAGCACGCCTGGCCGGAGATTCAGAAGCGGCTGGCCAAATATGATCCGGGCAACAAGTTCGCCGTGAACTACATGTGGGGCACCACCGGGATCGGCTACAACACCGCCAAGATCAGGGAGCGGCTCGGCAATGACGCGGTGATCGACAGCTGGAATATCGTCTTCGATCCGGAGAAGCTGAAGAAGCTCTCCAATTGCGGCGTGCACGTGCTCGACGCGGTCGAGGAGATGTTTCCGGCGGCGCTGCGCTATCTCGGGCTCGATCCCGACTCGAAGAACGAGGCCGATCTGAACAAGGCGGGCGAGTTGCTGCGCAAGATCCGCCCGCATATCCAGAAATTCCACTCCTCGGAATACATCAACGCACTTGCCAACGGCGATATCTGCCTGGCGGTGGGTTATTCCGGCGACGTGCTGCAGGCCAGGAAGCGCGCCAGCGAGGCCAAGAACAAGGTCGAGATCGCCTATGCGATCCCGAAGGAAGGCGCGCTGATGTGGTTCGACTCCTTCGTCATCCCGAAGGATGCCGGCAACCAGGAGGCGGCGCTGAAATTCATAGACTTCGTCAACCGGCCGGAGATGGCGGCGAAGAACTCGGATTTCATCCAGTACGCCAACGGCAATATCGCTTCCAAGCCGCTACTTTCGGCCGAGGTTCGCGACAATCCCGGCATCTATCCGCCGGATACGGTGATGGGTCGGCTCTATACGATCACGCCCTATGACCAGAAGACGCAGCGGGTGGTCAACCGGCTGTGGACGCGCGTCAAGAGCGGCAGGTGAATAGGGATTCGAGCCGGCCGGAGGCCGCTGGAAGGCGCGCCTCGCCCGGCAGCGTCAGGCGCGATTTCCAGCCATGGAACGATCCTGCCGCCAAGCCGCTGGTCGAATTCCGTAATGTAACCAAGCGTTTCGGTGCGGTGGTTGCGGTCGATCGGCTGTCGCTGTCGATCCATGCGCGCGAGTTCTTCGCGCTGCTAGGGCCATCTGGCTGCGGCAAGACCACGCTGATGCGGCTGCTCGCCGGCTTCGAGCAGCCCGACGAGGGTGAGATCCTGCTCGACGGCATCGATATCACGGCCGTGCCGCCGCACCGGCGGCCGGTCAATATGATGTTCCAGTCCTATGCGCTGTTCCCGCATATGAGCGTCGGCGACAACATCGCCTATGGGCTGAAGCGGGAAGGTCTGCCCAAGGTGGAGATCGCCGCGCGCGTCGATGCCATGCTCGGGCGCGTCCGCCTCAAGGGCATGGAGAAGCGTCGGCCGGACCAGCTCTCCGGCGGCCAGCGCCAGCGCGTCGCGCTCGCCCGTGCTCTGGTCAAGCAGCCCAAGCTGCTGCTGCTCGATGAGCCCTTGGGGGCGCTCGACAAGAAGCTGCGCGAGGAGACGCAATACGAGCTGATGGACCTGCAGGCCGATCTCGGCCTGACCTTCATGGTCGTCACCCACGACCAGGACGAAGCCATGACTATGGCCGACCGCATGGCGGTGATGGACCATGGCCGGCTGCTGCAGATCGCGCCACCGGATCTGATCTACGAGGCGCCTGCGAGCCGCTTCGTCGCGGAGTTCGTCGGCGATATCAATCTGATCGCGGGCAAGGTCACGGCCATTGAGGGCGATCTCGTCACGCTGGAGAGCCAAACCCTCGGCGTGATCGAACTCGACGAGGATGCACCGACCTGCCGACCGGGCGATGCGCTCACCGTCGGCCTGCGTCCCGAGAAGATCGCGCTCAGCCATGACGAGCCGGCGCAGGCGATCAACAAGGTCGCCGGCGAGATCTGGGACATCGGCTATCTCGGCGACATGACCATGGTCCAGGTCATGGTCGGCGGCGACGACGGCAAGCTCTTCAAGGTCTCGCTGACCAACCGCACGCGGCGGATCGAGCGGCCCTTCGCCTGGGAAGACAAGGTCTGGCTCTCCTGGGATGTCGAGGCCGGCATGGTGCTGGCGTCGTGAGCACGCCGGTTCCCCGAAGCGGCGGGACCGGGCGCGGCCTGCTGGTCGCGGCCATTCCCTATCTCTGGCTGCTCGCCTTCTTCCTGGCACCCTTCGTCATCGTGCTCAGGATCGCGCTGTCGGACGCTGCGACCGACCAGCCGCCTTATGCGCCGCATTTCCCCGGCTTCGGACAGCTCGGCGAGTTCCTGAGCGCGCTCGATCTCGAGAACTTTCGCCTGCTCGGCGACGATCCGCTCTATTGGCAGAGTTATCTCTCCTCGCTGCGCATCGCAGGGCTGACTACGCTGATCGCGCTCGCGATCGGCTATCCGCTCGCCCATGCCATGGCGCTGGCCCCGAAGCGCTGGCAAGGCATCCTGCTCGTCCTCGTCATCCTGCCGTTCTGGACCTCGTTCCTGATCCGCGTCTACGCCTGGATCGGCATCCTGCGGCCGGACGGCCTGCTCGACATGGCGCTGATGGGGATCGGGCTGACGAGCGAACCCTTACGCCTGCTCAACACCGACGCCGCTGTGCTGATCGGCATGGTCTACTCCTACCTGCCCTTTATGGTCCTGCCGCTGTTCTCGACCCTGCAGAAGCTCGACGGCACCTTGCTGGAAGCGGCCTCCGACCTCGGCGCGACGCCGCTTACCACCTTCCTGACCGTGACCTTGCCACTGTCCATTCCGGGCATCCTCGCCGGCTCGGCGCTGGTCTTCATCCCCGCGATCGGTGAGTTCGTCATCCCCGATCTGCTCGGCGGTTCCGACACGCTGATGGTCGGCAAGGTGCTCTGGAACGAGTTCTTCTCCAACCGCGACTGGCCGCTGGCTTCGGCGGTGGCGATCGTGCTGCTCGTCGTCCTCGTCCTGCCGCTGATGCTGTTGCAGCGGGCGCGCGGACAAGGGGAAGGTGGCGTGCGATGAGGCGCTTCGGAGCCTTCCATCTCGCAGCGCTCGTCGCCGGCTTCGCCTTCCTCTATCTGCCGATCGTCGCGCTGGTCGCCTATTCCTTCAACGCTTCGCGGCTGGTCACGGTCTGGGGTGGTTTCTCGACGCATTGGTATGGCGCGCTGCTCAGCAACCAGCCGCTGCTCGACGCCGCCTGGCTGACGATCCGCGTCGCGCTGGTCTCAGCGACGCTGGCGACGGTGCTGGGGACGCTGGCCGCGCTGGCGTTGGCGCGCTATCGGATATTCACTGGCCGCACGCTGTTCTCCGGCATGGTGATGGCGCCGCTGGTGATGCCGGAGGTGATCACCGGCCTCTCGCTGCTGCTGCTCTTCGTCGCCGGCGACGTCGAGCGCGGCTACTGGACCGTCGTCATCGCCCACGCGACCTTCAGCCTCGGCTTCGCCTGCATCGTCGTTCAGGCGCGGCTCGCCGGCTTCGACCGCTCGCTCGAAGAGGCGGCGCGCGATCTCGGCGCGACGCCGGCGGAGACCTTCCGAACGGTGACGCTGCCGCTGATCTGGCCGGCCGTCGCAGCCGCCTGGATGCTGGCCTTCACCCTGTCACTCGACGACCTCGTCATCGCGAGCTTCACCACCGGGCCGGGCGCGACGACGCTACCGATGCGGCTCTATTCGGCGATCCGTCTCGGAGTGACGCCCGAGATCAACGCCGCCTGCACGATCATGATCGCGGCAGTGGCGGTCGCGGTGATCGGAGCCTCCCTGCTGATGAAGCGGGACGCGCTGGCGGGGCGCTGAGCTAAACGGACGCTGAACGTCACGCTCAAAACCGGTTCAGCCCGAGAGCGCGATAGTGCGTGCCAGAGCGGGAAGCGTTTCCGCTCCGGCACAAGGAGACATCACGATGTTTCGCACTCTCGCTTCTGCCGGCCTCATCGCTGCCGCCGCGCTCGGGATCAGCGCGGCATCGCCCAGCAAGGCCGAGGCCGGCGTCCTGATCCAGCAGGCCTACTATGACGGTCCCGGCTATGGCTGGCGCGCCCCACCGCCAAGGGCCTATGGCTACTGGGGCGTTCCCCGTTGGCGGCGTCACTATGAGGGCCCGCGCTTCTACGGCCCGCCGCCTCCGCCGCCGCGCGCCTATTACCGCTGGCGTGGCGGCTGGTAGATTTCGAAAGCGATCAGGGCGCGGCGGATCACTCCGCCGCGCTTTTTTGCGCGTAGCCCAGCCGCTGGTTGAGCTCTTCCAGCAGCTTCTCGGCGGCATCGGCGATGACGGTGCCGGGCGGGAAGATCGCGCTGGCGCCGGCTTCCATCAGGGCATCGAAGTCCTGCGGCGGGATCACGCCGCCGACGACGATCATGATGTCGGGCCGCCCGGCCTTGGCGAGCGCCGCCTTCAGCTCCGGCACCAGCGTGAGATGGCCCGCTGCCAGCGACGAGACGCCGACGATATGGACGTCGTTCTCGACGCCCTGGCGCGCCGCCTCGTCCGGGGTGGCGAAGAGCGGGCCGATATCGACGTCGAAGCCGAGATCGGCGAAGGCCGAGGCGATCACCTTCTGGCCGCGGTCGTGCCCATCCTGGCCCATCTTGGCGACGAGGATGCGCGGGCGGCGCCCGTCCGCCTCCTCGAAGGCCTCGCACATCAACTGCACGCGCGTCACGGCAGGGTTCATCTCGCCGACCTCCCGCTTGTAGACGCCCGAGATCGATTTGATCTCAGCGCGGTGGCGTCCGAATACCGTCTCCATCGCCATCGAGATTTCGCCGACGGTCGCCTTTGCCCGTGCCGCCTTGACGGCGAGGTCGAGCAGATTGCCGTCGCTTTGCGCGCCGTTGGTGAGGGCGGTGAGGGCGGCTTGCGTCTCGGTCTCGTTGCGCTCGGCCTTGAGCCGCTGGAGCTTGTCGAGCTGCTGCGCGCGGACCGAGGCGTTGTCGACCTTGAGCACGTCGATCGACGCTTCGTTCTCGGGCTTGAAGATGTTGACGCCGATGATCGATTGCTGGCGGCCATCGATGCGCGCCTGCGTCTTGGCGGCCGCTTCCTCGATCCTGAGCTTGGGGATGCCGGCCTCGATCGCCTTGGCCATGCCGCCCAGCGCCTCGACCTCCTGGATATGGCCCCAGGCCTTGGCGGCGAGCTCGGCAGTCAATCGCTCGACATAATAGGAGCCGCCCCAGGGATCGATGATCCGCGTCGTGCCGCTCTCCTGCTGCAGCACGATCTGGGTGTTGCGGGCGATGCGGGCGGAGAAGTCGGTCGGCAACGCCAGTGCCTCGTCGAGCGCATTGGTATGCAGCGACTGGGTGTGGCCTTGTGTTGCCGCCATCGCCTCGATCATCGTGCGCGGCACGTTGTTGAACACGTCCTGCGCCGTCAGCGACCAGCCGGAAGTCTGGCAATGGGTGCGCAAAGGCAGAGACTTTTCGTTCTGCGCGCCAAAGTCCTTGACCAGCTTGGCCCAGATCAGCCGGGCGGCCCGGAGCTTCGCGACCTCCATGAAGAAGTTCATGCCGATGGCCCAGAAGAAGGAGAGCCGCGGCGCGAAGACGTCGACGCCAAGGCCCGCCCGTTGCCCGGCGCGGATGTATTCGACGCCGTCGGCGAGCGTGTAGCCGAGCTCGAGGTCCTGCGTCGCTCCGGCTTCCTGCATGTGGTAGCCGGAGATCGAGATCGAATTGAACTTCGGCATGTTCGCCGAGGTGTAGGCGAAGATGTCGCCGATGATCCGCATCGAGGGCGAGGGCGGGTAGATATAGGTGTTGCGGACCATGAACTCCTTGAGGATGTCGTTCTGGATGGTCCCCGAGAGCTTGGCCGCCGGCACGCCCTGTTCTTCCGCCGCGACGATGTAGAGCGCCAGCACCGGCAGCACGGCGCCGTTCATCGTCATCGACACGCTCATCTGGTCGAGCGGGATGCCGGAGAACAGCGTGCGCATGTCGTAGATCGAATCGATCGCGACGCCGGCCATGCCGACATCGCCGCCGACGCGCGGGTGGTCGCTGTCATAGCCGCGATGGGTCGCTAGATCGAAGGCGACCGAGAGGCCCTTCTGGCCGGCGGCGAGATTGCGCCGGTAGAAGGCGTTCGAATCCTCCGCCGTGGAGAAGCCGGCATATTGCCGGATCGTCCAGGGCTGGTTGACATACATGGTCGGGTAGGGGCCGCGCAGATAGGGTGCGATGCCGGGAAGCGTATCGACGAAGGGCAGGCCGTCACGATCTGCGGCCGTGTAAATCGGCTTGACCGGGATGTCCTCCGGAGTCTGCCACAGTTCGCCTGAGGCGAGGGCAGGCGCCTGCTTGCTCACGGTCTCGGCGAAGGCGAGTTTCGTGAAATCCGGGATCGCGGTCATGGCTTGCTCCCGTCTGGTCTGTCCCACCAATGGTGGAAATGATGCACCGGTCCGTGGCCGCGGCCAACCTTGACCGCATCCGACGCCGCGATCGCGGCCGAGATGTAGCGCTTGGCTAGCACCACCGCTTCGTTCAGCGCGATGCCATGGGCGAGGCCAGAGGCGATCGCCGAGGACAGCGTGCAGCCGGTGCCATGGGTGTTCTGCGTCGCGATGCGGGGCGCAACCAGGCGTTCGTGGCGGCCGTCCTTGCCGATCAGGATGTCGACGCTGTCTGCGCCGGTGCCGTGGCCGCCCTTGACCAGGACATTGGCCGGGCCGAACGCGAGCAGCGCTTCCGCCTGCTCGGCCGCGGCGTCCTCGGTTTCCGCGGCGGCGGTTCCCAGCAAAGCGGCAGCCTCGGGCAGGTTGGGCGTGACGATCGTGCAGAGCGGCAGCAGGCGACGCTTCAGGGCCTCGATGGCGTCCTCCTGCAACAGGCGCCCGCCGGAAGCCGCGATCATCACCGGGTCGAGCACGATGTTCTTCGCGCCATGGCGTTCGAGCCCGTCGGCGACGGTCTCGATCAGCTCGGCGGTGGCGAGCATGCCGATCTTGACCGCATCAACTGCGAGGTCGTCGAAGACGGCGTCGATCTGTGCGGCGACGAAACCGGCTGGCACCGGATGGATCGCCGTCACGGCGGTGGTGTTCTGCGCGGTCAGCGCGACGATGACGCTGGCGCCATAGACCTGGTGCGCGGCGAAGGTCTTGAGGTCGGCCTGGATGCCGGCGCCGCCGCTGGAGTCGGAGCCGGCAATGGTGAGCGCGGTCGGCATGGTCATCCCTTGCTGGTGCTGACCGGGGATATGGCGATCGCCAGCGCATCCTGCAGGACGGCGATGGCGTCGCCGCCGGCGAAGACGAAGTTCGTCACGCCCACCTCGCGCAGCGCCGCTTCCTGCTCGCCCGGGCGGCCGGCGAGCCAGACCGTGGCACCTGCCGCCATCAAAGCTGTCGCAGCCGGGACCGCCTCGGTCGCGTAAGCATCATCGGAGCCGCAAAGGCAGGCGAGCTTCGC
Organism: Alloboseaceae bacterium BT-24-1; assembly: GCA_025846845.1. Taxonomy (GTDB): domain Bacteria; phylum Pseudomonadota; class Alphaproteobacteria; order Rhizobiales; family Beijerinckiaceae; genus Allobosea. The sequence goes on along the minus strand of JAOYTL010000010.1, from coordinate 209,505 downwards.
CCCCGAGGCTCGGAAAGCCGCGACGAGCGCGTCGAGATCGGTCGCGCCGGCCTTGGCGAAGCCGTCGCCGGAGGGCGCTGCGATGCCGCCGGCCTCGAACAGGTTGCGGGCGAAACCCGAGCGGGCGGTGAAGCCGGCGATCGGTCCCAGCGTGGCGAGGAACGCCTTCGGTCGCTCGCCAGCGGCTTCGGCGATGTCGGCGCTGGCGCGCAGCGCCTCGAACGGCTCGGCCAGGCGGACGCTTGGCAGGGCCTCGACCGTGATCGCGCCGCTGGCCGCCTCGCTGGTCGGCGCGGCAGCCGGAGGCGGCGCCAGCACCGACACCGACGCTTCCGAGAGATTCGGGAATTCACTCGTGCCGGTGATCGGCTCGCGCCGGGTCGCGATCGCTTTCGCCCGGGCATCGCGCTCCCGTGCCAGCCCTTTCTGGATGTGTCCGTTGGCGAGTGCGCCGACGATACCGGTCAGGTCTCCGGAGCTTTCTGCCTCGAGGTCCTGGAATTTGCGCCAGCCCTGCTCGCACAGCGCCTGCGTCAGCGCCTCGAAGCCGCCGGCGCCGGCGGCCGGATCGGCGACACGCCAGAGATTGGCTTCTTCGAGCAGGATCAGCTGGGTGTTGCGGGCAATGCGCCGGGCGAAGCCGTCGGGCAGGCCGAGTGCTGCGGTGAAGGGTTGCACGCCGATCGAATCCGCCCCGCCGACGCCGGCCGAAAAGGCGGCGATCGTGCCGCGCAGCAGGTTGACCCAGGGGTCGCGCCGAGTCAGCGAGCGCCAGGCGGTTTCGGCATGGATGATGACGGGTTTGGCATCGAGGCCGCAAGCGCGCTGCACCCGGTCCCAGAGCAGGCGCGCCGCCCGCAACTTGGCGACAGTGACGAATTCGTCGGCGTCGGCGACGATGGTAAAGGAGATGGCATCGCGCGCCTCGGCGAGCGGGATGCCTTGCGCTTCCAGCAGGCGCAGATAGGTCACCGCGGTCGCGAGCACGGCGCCGAGTTCCTGCGCCTCGGTCGCGCCGGCCTCGTGCCAGATCCGGCCGTCGGCTGCGAGGAACGGGCCGGTGAAGCCGCGTGCCTTCAGCGTGGCGATGGTCTCGGCAATGCGCTTGCCGAGCTCGGGCAAGGAGGGGGTGAGCGCCCCCGTGCTCGCGAGCACGCCGATCGGCTCGATGCCGAAATCGATCTGGAGCGAGGAGGGCGCATGGCCGCGCTTTTCGACCAGGTCGGCCAGCAGCAGTGCCTGCTTGCGGCCGCCGGGAGCCGGATCGAGGCGCAGCCTGACGAGATCGAGCATGACGCCGTCGAGCACAGCGTCGAGCGCCTCGGCCGAGCTCGCCTCAAGCCCGAAACCGCGTGCCGCAGGAGCGCCGGCGAAGCTCAGGCTGAGCGAGTCGGCGCCGCCTTCGAGGTCGGCAAGCGCAAGCTTCGCAGCTTCACCCGTATCCGGGTGATCGACGCGCGCCGCGACGCGCCAACGCCCGGACTGGACACGCAACGGGCGGGAGCTCGGCTCGGCCGCGGCTTCGTAGAGCGGCTCGATGCGAACACCGTCCGCCGTCCGCCCGACCAGCTTCTTTTCGAAGTCCGCACCCTTCAGCACCTTGTCGACCGCTGCGCGCCACTGCGCTTCCCCCGGTGTGGGGAAGGCATCCATGAAGGCTAAGTCGGCGAAGGCGGTCGAGGTCATCAGAAACGAACTCCTTGCACGCGGTCCTCCCGCCATTCCTGTCAGGCGGTGGAGCACACGCCAGTTGGCGGCCCATTGTGCAACCGCGAAGTCCTGATTGCCATGGCTCGCGGCGAACGCAAATGCCCCCTTGGTCGGAAAGCCGTGCCGAAATGCCGATCCCCGCGACAGGGAACTCCTATGCCTGCAAACGAAAACGCCGCCCGGTAGGGCGGCGTTCCGGAATCTCGTAAGGGTTGCGTCCGTTCAGACGAACTGGCCGAGGCCGGGGATCGCGCCGACGATCGCGCCCATCGTATCCTCGCCCGCCTTCTCGCGGCCGACCGCGAACATCTCCTTCGAGACGGTCTGGATCTGCCCCATCGAGAGGCCGGCGCCCATCAGCTGGCCGCCGAGCGCCATCACGCCGCCGCCTCCGCCCATCATGCCGCCGATCGCACCCATCAGCCCGCCCTTGGCGCCACCTTCGGCATTGGCGAGGTCCTGGGCGCCAGGCAGCGCTTCCATCAGCTGACCGATCTCGGCCGCCGGACCTTCCTTCTGCAGGAAGGCGAGGATGATGCCGATCGCCTTTTTCGCCAGCGACTCGTCAAGGCCGGAAGCAGCCATGATGCGGGAGATCAGTTCATCCATCGTGCGGTCCTCTCATGCCGAGTCATCCGGCGTTCCGGAAGATAGTTTATACATAAACTATCTCGGGTGGAAGCGATCTTCATGCTTCCGCCCAAGTTCTCGTTTCGCTACACCCTTTCCACGACCTTATGGCAACGGAACAGGCGCGACCATGGCGGATGACGGCACGATCCTGATCGGCAAGAGCGAGAAGCCGGAGGTGCTGCTGCTCAAGCTCGCCAACCGCCACGGCCTCGTCACCGGCGCGACGGGCACCGGCAAGACGGTGACGCTGCAGGTGCTGGCGGAGGGCTTTGCGAAGCACGGCGTGCCGGTCTTCGCTGCCGACATCAAGGGCGACCTATCCGGCATCGCCGCGCCGGGCAATTCCAAGCCGCCCTTCGTCAAGCGCGCCGAAGAGCTCGGGCTGAAATACGAGCCCGATCAGTTCACCACCGTGTTCTGGGATGTGTTCGGCGAGCAGGGCCACCCGGTCCGCGCCACGATCTCGGAGATGGGGCCGCTGCTGCTGGCGCGCCTGCTCGACCTCAACGACACGCAGGAAGGCGTGCTCAACATCGCCTTCCGTATTGCCGACGAGCAGAAGCTCCTGCTGCTCGACCTCAAGGACCTGCGCGCGATTCTCAGCTTCATCGCCGAGAACGCGCAGGAGCTGACGACCAAATACGGCAACGTCACCTCCGCCTCGGTCGGCACGATCCAGCGTGCTCTGCTCGTGCTGGAGAACCAGAAGGGCGACCTGTTCTTCGGTGAGCCGGCGCTCGACATCAACGACCTGATGAAGACCGACCGCGACGGCCGCGGCATCATCAACATCATGGCCGCCGACAAGCTGATGGCCAATCCGCGGCTCTACGCCACCTTCCTGCTCTGGCTGCTCTCGGAGCTGTTCGAGCAGCTTCCGGAAGTCGGCGATCTCGACAAGCCCAAGCTCGTCTTCTTCTTCGACGAGGCGCATCTGCTCTTCAATGGTGCGCCCAAGGCCCTGCTGACGGCGGTCGAGCAGGTGGTACGCCTGATCCGCTCCAAGGGTGTCGGCGTCTACTTCGTCACCCAGAACCCGCTCGACATCCCCGACACGGTGCTGGCCCAGCTCGGCAACCGCGTCCAGCACGCGCTGCGCGCCTTCACCCCGCGCGATCAGAAGGCAGTCAGGGCCGCCGCCGAGACCTTCCGCCAGAACCCGAAGATCAACACCGAGCAGGCGATCACCCAGCTCGCCGTCGGCGAGGCCCTGGTCTCGACGCTGGAAGGCAAGGGCTCGCCGACCATGGTCGAGCGCTGCCTGATCGCCCCGCCGATGGCGCAGGTCGGGCCGGTCACGCCGCAGGAGCGGACGCAGTGCATGCGCGCCTCCGGCTTCACCGGCAAATACGACACGATGGTGGACCGGGACTCGGCTTATGAGGCGCTGATGCAGCGCAAGGGAATGAAGCCTGACGGCTCGCCGGTCGAGGCCTCGACCGAAGGTGGCGGCGGCATCCTCGACACCATCGGCGGCTGGCTCGGCGGTGGCAGCGGCCAGCGCCCCAAGACCGGGCCGGGCAGCCGTGGCGGGCCGCTGCCGCAGAGCATGACCGAGAAGATCATCACCTCGGCGGCGCGTTCGGCCGCAACCTCGATCGGCCGGCAGGTCGGCACCGCGATCCTGCGGGGCGTGCTCGGCTCGCTCACGGGCGGGCGGCGGTAGCAGCGCTGGGACGACTTCTGGCATTTGTCATTCAGGTGCATTACATTCGACTCCTGAGAGGAGCTTCGTCATGGCTCAGAATGCCCTGGTGCAGACACGTATCGACGCCGACGTGAAGGACCGCGCAACCGCGGTCCTTGAGGGCATGGGTCTTACGGTCTCCGACGCCGTCCGCATTCTGCTGACACGTACGGCAAATGAAGGCGCGCTGCCGCTCGAACTCGTCAGCACCAGCGACGCCCATGATACCTGGTTCCGGGCCAAGGTGCTGCAGGCTCTGGCAGATGAGCGTCCCGATATCGATGACGCTGAGGCCGAGTCCGGCTTTGCCGAGCGCCGCGCTGCGGCCTATCGCAAGGCCGGTGGCAAGGCGTGATGCGGCTGGTCTGGGCGCCGTTCGCCTTTGCCGATCGCGACGAGATCTTCAGCTACATCGAAGCCGATAATCCGAAAGCTGCCGCGGAGATCGACGAGCGAATTGAGTCCGCGGCGCGTCGGCTCCTTCGATTCCCGGAGAGTGGCAGGCCCGGCCGGGTCTCCGGTACTCGTGAATTGGTCGTGCCGCGGACGCCCTTTATCGCTGTTTATATTGTGACGTCCGACAAGGTCCGCATCCTTCGTGTCCTGCACGGCGCGAGGATGTGGCCGGAGGATATGGACGAGTTGTAGACGCCGCCGCGACGCAAGCTGCTATGCGTCTGGACGGCTGGCTTCCGGCGCGCGACTAGGCATGATGGCGCCACCGGAATCAGCCTCCAGTGAGCGCCCATGTCCCAGCTTCCTGCCATTCTCTCCCGCCTCGATGCCGATCTCGATACGTCGCTGGCTCGCCTCTCCTCCTGGCTCGAAATCCCGTCGATCGGGACCGATCCAGCCTTCGATACACAGACGCGCCAGGCAGCCGAATGGCTGCGGGCCGATCTGGAAAAGCTTGGCTTCAAGGCTGAATTGCGCGAGACCGGCGGCCATTCGGTCGTGCTTGCGCATCGGCCGAAACCCGGCGCGCCGCATGCACTGTTTTACGGCCATTACGACGTCCAGCCGGTCGACCCGCTGGAGCTCTGGGACAACGATCCGTTCAAGCCGGCGGTCAAGGAGATCGAGCCGGGGCGGAAGGTGATCCTCGCCCGCGGCGCCTGCGACGACAAGGGTCAGGTCATGACCTTCATCGAGGCGATCCGCGCGACGCTCGCCGAGACCGGCGACCTGCCGATCGGCCTCACCATCCTGGTCGAGGGCGAGGAGGAATCCGGTTCGGTCAACCTGCCGGGCTTCATCAAGGCCAATGCCGCCGAGCTGAAGGCCGATTTCGCGCTGGTCTGCGATACCGGCATGTGGGACCGCGTCACGCCGCTGATCACCTCGACCCTGCGCGGCATGGTCTACCAGGAGGTCAGGCTGACCGCGGCCGACCGAGATCTGCATTCGGGCCTGTTCGGCGGCGCCGCCGCGAACCCGATCCATGTGCTGACCAAGATCGTCGCAGAAATCCATGACGAGACCGGCCGGATCACCATCCCCGGCTTCTATGACGGCGTGCACGAGCCGACCAATGCGCAGAAGGCCGAATGGGCCGACCTGAACCTGACCGAGAAGGAGTTCCTCGGCCAGGTTGGACTCAAGCACTCCGTCGGCGAGCGCGGCCGCATGCTGATCGAGCAGATCCAGTCGCGCCCGACCTGCGATGTCAACGGCATCTGGGGCGGCTATACCGGGGAGGGCTCGAAGACGGTGATCGCCGCCAAGGCCTCGGCCAAGGTCTCCTTCCGCCTCGTCGGCGACCAGGACCCGGCGAAGATCGCGGCGGCCTTCCATCAGTTCGTGCGCGAGCGCCTGCCAGAGGATGTGACGGCCGAGTTCATCGGCCATTCCGGCTCGCCGGCGCTGGCCGTGCCGGTCGATTCCCCCGTGCTGCAGAAAGCGCGCAAGGCGCTCGCCGAGGAGTGGGGCGGTCGTGTCGTCAGCATCGGCAGCGGCGGTTCGATCCCTGTCGGCGGCGATTTCAAGCGGACGCTCGGGCTCGACACCCTCTTCGTCGGCTTCGGCCTCGACGACGATCGGGTCCATTCGCCGAACGAGAAATACGACCTCTCCTCCTTCCACAAGGGTCAGCGCTCCTGGGCCCGCATCTTGCAAGCACTCGCCTCATGAAATCCGTCTGTGTCTTCTGCGGCTCGAGCCCGGGTCATGATCCCGTCCATGCCGAGGGCGCCCGCGCCATGGGCACGGCAATAGCCAAACGCGGCCTGACGCTGGTCTATGGCGGCGGCGCCGTCGGGCTGATGGGCATCGTCGCCAATGCCGCGCTCGAAGCCGGCGGCGAGGTCCATGGCGTGATCCCGCGGGCGCTGCGCGAGAAGGAGGTCGGCCACAACAAGCTGACCCGCCTCGAAGTCGTCGAGACCATGCACATCCGCAAGGCGCGCATGGCCGAGCTTTCCGACGGCTTCATCGCCATGTCCGGCGGCATCGGCACCTTCGAGGAGATCTTCGAGATCTGGACCTGGGGCCAGCTCGGCATCCACGGCAAGCCGCTCGGCTTCCTCAACATCGCTGGCTTCTACGACGCGCTCTTCGCCTTCCTCGACAACACCACCAAGGCCGGCTTCATGTGGCAGGCCCATCGCGACATGGCGATGATGGAGACCGATCCGGCGGCGCTGATTGACAAGATGGAGGCCTACAGGCCGCAGACCCAGATCAAATGGGTGGAGAAGGAGGAGGTTTGACGCCTTCCCGTTTGATAGGAATTTTGTCCTTGACATCGTGACGCAGATCGGATAGAGGTCAGGAACGCTCACGAAATGTGCCTGAGACGAACGAAGCCGCCGCGCTCCCAGCCGGCGGCTTTTGCGTGTCCGGGCCGGGCCGAGGTTCCCGATGACCGACGATAGCGATGATGCCGCCCCGGCTCGGCCGGCGGCGAAGCGCAAGCCTGCGCCGCGCGGGCGCAAGGCCGTGATCGGCAAGCTCTGGAAGGCGGCGCAGACCCAGCTCGAAGCCCATGAGGCGCATCTGGCCGAACTGCCGGCCGGCGCCGCCGCGAGCGAGGTCGACGCCAAGACACTGGCGACCTTGGCTCGCACCGTGCGCGAGCTGGTCGCGCTGGATACTGCCGCAGCGGGGGAGGGAGGAAAGGCCGAGGATGATCCCAGCCCTGCCGAAGGATTGCGCCGGGTCGATGAGCTTCGCAGCGAGCTTGGACGCCGTCTTGCGGCGCTTGCCGCCGAGGAGACGGGCGCGACTGGTACGCCGCCTCATGGAGACGGCCTCACCTGAAGAGCAGCCAATTATTCTGACGACTTGGGCCGCGTGGGCGCGTCCGGATCAGTATCCCGTCTCGCGGGATGATTGGGTCAGTTGGCTCGTTCTTGGTGGACGAGGCGCTGGTAAGACCCGGACGGGTGCCGAGTGGGTACGGGGCGCAGCGCTGGGGCGGTGGCCCTTTGCTGTAGAGCCTGTCGGCCGCATCGCCTTGGTCGGTGAGACGCAGGCTCAGGTTCGCGACGTGATGATCGAGGGCGTCTCCGGGCTGCTGGCGATCCATCATCGCTGGGAGAAGCCGGTCTGGTCGCCATCGCGGCGCCGGCTCGAATGGGGCAATGGCGCGATCGCGCAGGTGTTCACCGCCGAAGACCCGGAAGGCTTGCGTGGCCCGCAATTCGGCGCGGCCTGGTCCGACGAACTGGCGAAATGGCCGAACCTTCAGGAGACCTGGGACATGCTGCAGCTCGGCCTGAGACTTGGCGAGCAGCCGAGGCAGGTGGTGACGACGACGCCGCGTCCGCTGCCACTGATCAAGCGGCTGCTCGACGATCCACGCGTCGCCGTCAGCCGGGCGGCGACCTGTGCCAACCGCTTCAACCTGGCGCCGAGCTTTCTCGACAGCGTGCAGCAGGCCTATGGCGGCACGCGGCTAGGCCGGCAGGAGCTCGAGGGTGAGATCGTCGAGGAAAGCGCCGACGCACTCTGGAGCCGGGCGCTGATCGAGGAATGCCGCGAGCACGAGGCACCGCCGCTGGCGCGCATCGTCGTGGCGATCGATCCACCGGCGTCCTCGTCGAAACGGGCCGATTCCTGCGGGCTCGTCGCGGCCGGCATCGATCGCGACGGCATCGGCCATGTGCTGGCGGATGCGACGCTCGCCGGCGCCAAGCCGCATGAATGGGCTCAAGCAGCGGTCGCGCTCTATCGCCGGCTGGAGGCCGATGCGCTGCTCGTCGAGGTCAACCAGGGTGGCGAGATGGCGACAAGCGTCATCCGCGAGGTCGATCCGGGCGTGCCGGTGACGCCGGTCAGAGCCTCGCGCGGAAAATTCCTGCGGGCCGAGCCGGTGGCGGCGCTCTATGCGCAGGGCCGGGTGCGCCACGCCTGCGCTTTTCCGGCCTTGGAAGACGAGATGTGCGACTTCAGCCCGACCGGGCTGAGCTCCGGTCGCTCGCCCGACCGGCTCGACGCGCTGGTCTGGGCGCTGACCCATCTGATGCTAGGGCCGAAGGGCCGGCCGCGGGTGAGGGGGCTTTAGGGACAGCCGTCATTCCCGGACCGCGAGGCGGAGCCGGGAATCTCAGGACCATCTTGCATGAGATGCTCGGCTCAAGACCGAGCATGACGTGCGCTTTATGGCGAGACATCCATGCTCAATTTCCTTCGCAGCCTGCGCGGCCACGCCGCGCCGGAACAGAAGCGCTCGCGTGTCGGGCCACTGATCGCCCTGCACGAGGCTGGTCGCCCGGTCTGGACGCCGCGGGATTACGGCGCCCTCGCGCGCGAGGGCTATCAGCGCAATCCGGTGGTGCATCGCTGCGTCAGGCTGATCGCCGAGGCGGCGGCGCAGACTCAGCTGATCGCCAAGGTCGGCGAGCGCGAGATGCCGGAGCACCCGGCGCTGGCGCTGATCGAGCGGCCCAATCCGCGTCAGGGCGGCATCGCCTTCCGTGAGATGCTCTACGGCCACCTGCTCGTCGCCGGGAATGCCTATGTCGAGGCGGCGAGCATCGACCACGAGCCACGCGAGCTCTATGCGCTCCGGCCCGATCGGATGCGTGTGGTGCCCGGCCGCGACGGCTGGCCGGAAGGCTATGACTATACGGTCGGTGCCCAGACGATCCGCTTCCGCCAGGAGGAGGGCGCGGTGCCGCCGATCCTGCATCTGACGCTGTTCCACCCGGTCGACGATCATTACGGCCTCTCGCCGATCGAGGCGGCGGCCTGCTCGCTCGATGTGCACAATGCCGCCGGCGCCTGGCACAAGGCGCTGCTCGACAATGCAGCTCGTCCTTCTGGTGCGCTTGTCTATGACGGACCGGAAGGCGGCACGCTGACCGAGGCACAATTCGAGCGGCTGAAGCAGGAGCTGGAGGACGGTTTCCAGGGCGCGCGCAATGCCGGAAGGCCGCTGCTGCTCGAAGGCGGGCTCGACTGGAAGCCGCTGTCCTTGTCGCCGGCCGAGCTCGATTTCGTCGCCGCTAAGGGCGTCGCAGCGCGCGAGATCGCGCTCGCCTTTGGCGTGCCGCCGCTGCTGCTCGGCCTGCCCGGCGACAATACCCATGCCAACTTCGCCGAGGCCAATCGCGCCTTCTGGCGCCAGACGCTGATACCGCTGGTCCGGCGCACGGCCCAGTCGCTGGCGCAATGGCTCGGCCCGGCCTTCGGCGACGCGCTTACCCTCGACCCCGATCTCGACGCGATCGAGGCGCTCGCCGAGGAACGGGAATCGCTCTGGCGGCGGGTCTCCGCGGCCAGCTTCCTCAGCGAGGACGAGAAACGTGAGGCGGTCGGTTATGGCCGCCGGGAGGTGTCGTCATGAGTCCCTTCGATGAAGCTGCGGCCGGCATCGTCGCCCGCGGCGATCTCGGCCATCTCGCGCTGCTGCTCTGGGCCTTCTGCGCCTCGGGGCTCGCGCTCTTCTCACTGCGCGAGCTGATCGCCGCCAACCGGCGCTTCGACGAGTTCGTGCGCGAGTTCGCGCGCTTCAACGCCCGCTATGAGGGAGGGGATTCATGAGCAAGTCCGGTGGCAAGCCGCCGCCCAGGCCCGCTCCGGCCGCTGTCAGGGGGAACGCGGCCGCGCCGCGTCCCGGTCGCCAGCCACGCGAGGTGTTCGGCCGCTTCTTCGAGACGCTTGGCCAGCTCGACCCCAATGGCCGCGGCGGGCGGGGAGGGGCACGATGAGAGCTCCGATGCCCCGTTATCCTGTAATGGCGCGCGAGGCCAAGTTCCTGGCGCAGCCACTGGCCAGGATCGAGCCGGATGGCGCCTTCGAGGGCTATGCTAGCCTGTTCCGCATCGCCGATCTCGGCAAGGACGTGGTCGAGCCCGGGGCCTTCCGCGAAAGCCTCGGCCGCCGTGGCGCCGCCGGCATCAGGATGCTCTGGCAGCATGATCCGACCGAGCCGATCGGCCGCTGGCTCGAACTGCGCGAGGATTCGCGCGGGCTTCATGTCCGTGGCCGGCTTTCGCTCGCCGTGGCGCGGGCGCGCGAGCTGCATGCGCTGATGCGTGACGGCGCTGTCGACGGGCTTTCGATCGGCTTCCGCTCGCAACGCGCCCGCAGCGAGCCGCGCACCGGCCTGCGCCGGCTCGAGAAGGTCGATCTCTGGGAGATCTCGCTCGTCACCTTCCCGATGCTGCCGCAAGCCCGGATCAGCGCCGTCAAGGCGCTGCGGCCGCCCAGCCGTGCCGCCTTCGCCTGAAAATCCACCTGAAGCCGCAGAACCACAGGAGATTCCATGACTGCTTTGAACCAGGCTCCCGAGACCAAGGCGATTGGCGAGGCCGCCGCCATCTATGACGATCTGCGCTACACGCTGGAGGCCTATCGCTCCGCCAATGACGAGCGCCTGGCCGAGCTCGAGACCCGCATGGGCGGCGACGTGCTGACCGGCGAGAAGCTCGCCCGCCTCGACGATGCGCTCGACGAGACCCGACGCCGGCTCGACCGGCTGAGCCTCGACAGGAGCCGTCCGGCGCTCGCTGCGAGCGAGGAGCGCGATCCGGCCGTGGCCGAGCACAAGGCCGCTTTCGCCTCCTATGTCCGCCATGGCGAAGCCACCGGCCTGAAGCGGCTCGAAGCCAAGGCGCTTTCGGCCGGCTCCGGTCCGGACGGCGGCTATCTCGCGCCGTCGACGGTCGAGGGCGAGATCCTGCGGCGCCTGGCGACCGTGTCGCCGATCCGCTCGATCGCGACGGTGCGCACCATCTCCTCCGGCACCTACAAGAAGGCGTTCTCGACCTCCGGCCCGGCTTCCGGATGGGTGGCGGAGACGGCTGCCCGTCCGCAGACCGGCACCCCGACGCTGGCCGAGCTCTCCTTTCCGGCGATGGAGCTCTATGCCATGCCGGCGGCGACACAGACCCTGCTCGACGACGCCATCGTCGACATCGACCAGTGGATCGCCGAGGAGGTCGAGAGCGCCTTCGCCGAGCAGGAGGGCGCCGCCTTCGTCAATGGCGACGGCGTCGACAAGCCCAAGGGCTTCCTCGCCTATCCGACCGTCACTGACGCGAGCTGGAGCTGGGGCAATATCGGCACGCTGAAGACCGGCGTCGCCGGCGCCTTCGCCGCCTCGAATCCGTCCGACATCCTGGTCGATCTCGTCTATGCGCTGAAGGCGGGCTACCGCCAGAACGCCAGCTTCGTGATGAACCGCAAGACTCAAGGAGCGGTGCGCAAGTTCAAGGACTCGACCGGCCAGTATCTCTGGCAGCCGCCGGCCGCGGCGGGTGCGCCGGCGACGCTGCTCGGTTTTCCGGTGGTCGAGGCCGAGGACATGCCGAACATCGCGACCGACTCGGTCTCGATCGCCTTCGGCGACTTCCGGCGCGGCTATCTGGTCGTCGATCGGGCGGGCGTGCGCATCCTGCGCGATCCCTACTCCGCCAAGCCGCATGTGCTGTTCTACACGACCAAGCGCGTCGGCGGCGGCGTGCAGGACTTCGCCGCGATCAAGGGGTTGAAGTTCTCGGCCTGATCGAGATCAGCGCCCAAACCACCAGCTGTAGCTCGCGTTTGGGCGCGCATCCTCGCGCGCCTGCCGCGGCTCGTCGCCATAGTTGAGCAGACGCTCGCTCGCCTCGGCGATCCAGGCGCGGTGATCGCTGATCGGGGTGATCGCGGTGAAGCCGCCACAGATCATCTTGATGCGCGAGCTCAGCGGCCCGCTTGACCAGGAGACGATGCCGACAAGATCGCGCGATCCGGGCGGGCCGCGCAGCACCGGTCCGCCGGAATCGCCGCGGCAGGCGCCGGCGCCGAGAATCTCGCCACGGTTCTCGGTGTCGACAGCAACCTTGACCGTGTTGGCGGTGGTGTAGTTGCCAGCGTTTACGAGTGTAACCTCGCGCAGGGTGCGCGCAGTCTTCTTGTTGGTTTCGGAAGCGAGTCCGAAGCCAGCCATGGTCACGGTCTCGCCCTGCCACAACCCGCTGCCGAGCGTCAGTGGCTGGATATCGGCCGGCAGCGGCGCGGCGAGGCGCAGCAACGCCAAATCTGCACCCGGCTGGGTGCGCGGCGTCGTGCCGGGCACGAAAGTCGGGTGCGGCAGGACCGCTGCGACGATATGCGTGCGGTTGCGGAAGCGCTTGTCGAGGCTGATCACGCGCACCGCGCCGCCGGTCATCAGGCAGTGAGCCGCCGTCAGCACCAGTTCGGAGGAGATCGCAGCGCCGGAGCAGAGCTCGCCACGGCTGGTCTCGACCCGCAAGGTCGAGGCGCGTGCGCCGTCGACCGTGCGCGAGGTGACGCCGCCGATCACAGCCTGTGCCGGCGCAGTCATCTGCAGACCGGCGCAAAAAGCTATCGCGACGATCGCGGCGCGTTTCGAATAGGTCACGGTCGAGATCATCGCTGCCATGGCTTCAGTCTATGGTTTGCTGCGGCGCAGTCCAGTGCTGTTCACGCCCCGGTTGCCATCACGGTGCAGTGCTCCAGTCGGCGCTCTCCCCCCAGCCCGACAAGGTACGGTCGATCCAGCTGCGCTGAGGCGCTACGAGCACACCTTGGCTGAGCAGGCCGCATTGCTTGCCGGAGGGGCCCGTCGACCAGCTGGAAACGGCGACGACGCTGCCCGAGCCCGCGACGATAGGTCCGCCGGAATCGCCCTGGCAAGCGCCGGCGCCCGGCCGCTTGCCGCTGGTCGCCGGATCGGACGCCCAGATCAGGACGCGGCCGGGGCCATAGGGCTCGACTGCGGCGAGTGCGGCTGAACGGTATGTACCGGTCGTCTTCGCTTCGCCTTCGCGGGCGACGCCGTAGCCTGCGAGCGTGACCGTTGACCCGGCTCTCGGCAGAGCGCCGTCGACCAGGGTCGCGGTCGCGAAACGCGCCGGCAGCGGCGCGGCGAGTCTCACCAGCGCGAGATCGATCGAGCGTTGCCGGTTCGAGACGGACTTGGCGTTGAATTCTGGATGCAGCGTGATTGTTGCGGGCTCGACGAGCATTGGCTCGCCGCCTTCGCGCCAATGGATCCGAAGGTCGACGCGGGAATCGGCGCAGTGAGCAGCGGTGAGGATGGCGCGGCGCGACAGCACGATGCCGGTGCAGACGCCGCCACGAGCATTGAGGACCATCAGGGTCGCGCTGGCGAGGGGACCGCCCTCGCGCCCGCCGACCACGGCCGAGGCGGACCAGGGCGCAGCGAGAGCCGCTGCCAGGGCTGCCAGTCCAATCGCCGTTCTGCCGTGCATCGAACCGTCTCCGCTGTCGGGCCGGGTTCGATAGAGCATTGGGCGAAAAAGTGGAACCGGTTTTTCGCGTAAGCAATGCTCTAAACTTTTAGAATCGATCACGTTTTTCGCATTTTGACGAACCGTCAAAATGCGACGTGATCGAGGCATCGCCGGCGCGGTTCAAACTCGGGAGAGGAGAGACCATGACGCCGCTCGCCCTGACGCCGCCGGCCATCGAGCCGGTCTCGCTGTCGGAAGCCAAGGATTTCCTGCGGATACTCGCCGATGACGAGGATGAATTGCTCGGCACCTTGATCACGGCGGCCCGGCTGATGATCGAGGCCGCGTCCGTGCGTCTCCTGATCGAGCAGAGCTGGCGAATCGTGCTCGACGCCTGGCCGCAGGGCGGTGAGATCCGCCTGCCGCTTTCGCCGGTGCGAAGCCTCACGGCTGCACGTGTCCATCCCGCTGCCGGTACCGCCGAACCGGTCGCGCCGTCGTCGCTGGCGCTGGTCGAAGGTTCCGATCCACCGCTTGTCAGGGTTGCGGGGCCGGTCCCCGTGCCCGGACGCGCCCGCTCCGCGATCGAGATCGACCTCGTCGCCGGCTTCGGCGCGACGCGCGATACGGTACCCGCGCCGTTGCGGCAGGCCGTGCTGCGGCTCGCCTGCCGCTGGTTCGAGCATCGCGGCGATGTGGTTAGCCGCGATGCGATGCGGTTGCCGGCCGAGATTGCCGCGTTCGTCGCCCCGTTCCGCCGCGTGAGGCTGTGATGCTTCGCGAGACATCGAAAGGTCGCCGCCCCGTCGGCGCGCTGAGGCGCCGCCTGTTGCTGGAGGCACCCGTTGAAACGGCGGATGGCGCCGGTGGCCAACTTCGCAGCTTCGAGACTGTCGCCGCTGTCTGGGCCCAGGTCGAATGGCTTTCGGGTGACGAGCGCTGGCGCGGCGAGCGGCCCGAGCAGGCGGCGAGCCACCGGATCACCTTGCGTTGGCGTGCCGGCGTCGATGCAGGCCAGCGTCTGCGCGACGGCGATCAGATCTTCGATATTCGCGCGGTTGGCGATCCCGATGGCGGCCGCCGGCGCCTCATCTGCCTGGTCGAGGAGGTGAGCCGATGAGCGATGCCATCCTGCCGCTCCGGCGTGCCATCCACGCGCACCTATCCGCTGATGCCGACCTGACAGCGTTGATCGGAACGGGCCGCATCCATGACGAGCCGCCGCGCGCCTTGAGCGGGCTCTACGTCGTCCATGGCGAGGTCACGGCCGAGGACTGGTCGACCGGCAGCGACCGCGGCTGCGAGCAGAAGCTGACGCTCGGCGTCTGGGCGGGTGAGACCACTTCGTCACGCAAGGCGCTCGAGGCGGCTGCCCGCATCGTTGCCAGCCTAGAGGGGGCCGCGCTTGCGCCGGAGGGCCAGCGACTGGTCAATCTCGCCTGGCTCTCCTCGAAACTCGCCCGCGATCCAAAGACCCATCTGCCAACCGTGACGTTGACCTTCAGGGTTGTCACCGAGGCACTCTGACCGCACGAAAGGACCGCCCATGCCTGCCCAGAAAGGCAAGGACCTGTTGCTCAAGGCCGCCGATGCCGGCGGCAGCTTCGTCACCGTGGCCGGCCTGCGCGCGCGCCAGATCGCCTTCAATGCCGAGGCGGTCGACATCACCCATGCCGAGTCGGCCGGGCGCTGGCGCGAGCTGTTGGCGGGGGCCGGCATGCGCCGCGCCAGCATCAGCGGCGCCGGCATCTTCAAGGACGAGGCCTCGGATGCGCTGGTCCGCCAGATCTTCTTCGACGGCGCGATCCGCGACTGGCAGGTGATCGTGCCCGATTTCGGCACGATCACCGGGCCATTCCAGCTCTCGACACTCGAATATCGCGGCGACCATGCCGCCGAAGTCACCTTCGAGCTCTCGCTGGAATCAGCCGGCCAGCTCACCTTCACGCTCGCCTGAGGGGAGACTGCATGGTCAATCGCTACAGGGGCGAGGTCGCCCTGATGGTCGAGGGGCGGGCGCTGCCGATGCGCCTCACCCTCGGCGCGCTAGCCGAGCTCGAGGACGCCTTCTCGGTCGAGAACCTGCCAGCGCTGGGCGAACGCTTCGCCGCCGGCCGGCTATCGGCCCGCGATATCGCGCGCATCCTGGCGGCCGGTCTGCGCGGTGCCGGCAGCGCACTGGCCACGGACGAGGTTGCGGCGCTGCCTTTTGACGGCGGGCTCAACGGTGCGATCGCAGCTGCGATCGCACTGCTCGACGCGACCTTCGCCCCGGCCGGTGAGGGCACGGAAGCTCGCCCTCCGATGCCGCCGGCGGCCTAGGCGCGCCGGCGGCGGTCCCTTTCCCCTGGCGCGAGGTGATGGCCTTCGGTCTCGGCCGACTGCGTTGGGCACCGGACGTCTTCTGGACCGCGAGCCCACGCGAAATCTTCGCCGCGATCGAGGCCTACCGGCCGTCTCAAGCGGTCGAAGCGCCTTCGCGCGCAACGCTTGTTGCGTTGATACAGGCCCATCCGGACCCGGTTTCCTGTGACCATGACGATTGGAAAGGCCGCATCGATGGCTGACGAAGACTCTTCTCCCTCCTTCGATTTTGGCGGCCTTCGCACGCTGAAGGCGCTGACCCAGAGTCTGACCAAGGCGTCGCAGGCCTTCGGGAAGTCGATCACCACGGCCTTCGCCAGCGGTATCGTCGAGGGCAAGCGCTTCGAGGATGTGCTGCGCAACATCGGTTCATCGCTGAGCCAGAGCCTGCTGAAATCGGCGCTGAAGCCGCTGCAGAGCGCGATCTCGAGCTGGCTCGGTTCCGGCATCAGCAATCTGGCCGGTCTCTTCAGTGGCGGCAAGGGTGGCGGCGGTGGTCTGCCGGTCTCGCCCTTCGCCGATGGCGGCGTCGTCGCGGCGCCTTCCTATTTCGCGATGGGGCGCGGCCTCGGATTGATGGGTGAACGCGGGGCAGAGGCAATCATGCCCCTGTCGCGCGGCCCGGATGGCAAGCTCGGTGTGCGGGCCGCTGGCGGCGGCGAGCGGCGCCCGGTCAATGTCACCGTCCAGGTTTCGACGCCCGATGCCGACAGTTTCCGCCGCTCCGAGGCGCAGGTCTCGGCGGCGATCGCGCGCGCCGTCGCGCGCGGAAACCGGGCGCTCTGACCCTCAGCAATATGACAGGAGAGGCAGCATGAGCGGCTTCCACGAGGTGCGCTTCCCCACCGGGATCGCGCGCGGTGCCCGTGGTGGGCCGGAACGGCTGACCCAAGTGGTGACGCTGGCCTCGGGCCGGGAGGTCCGCAACAGCCGCTGGGCGCATTCGCGCAGGCGTTACGACGCCGGTTTCGGCATCCGCACCCTCGATGCGCTCGCGGAGGTCGTCGCCTTCTTCGAGGAGCGCCGCGGCCGGCTCTACGGCTTCCGCTGGCGCGATCAGCTCGACTGGAAGAGCTGTGCCCCGTCGGCGACGCCTGTGGCGAGTGATCAGCAGATCGGTGTCGGTGACGGGGCGACACGGGTCTTCCAGCTCTGCAAGCTCTATGGCGGGCTGCATGCGCCTTACGTCCGGCGCATCGCCAAGCCAGTGGCCGGGAGTGTGCTCATCGCGGTCGACGGCGTCGTGAAGGCGCAGCCCGGCATTGTGTCCTGCGACCATACCAGCGGCGTTATCACCTTCGCCGTCGGCCAAGCCCCACCAGCCGGTGCCGTCATCAGCGCCGGTTTCTCCTTCGACGTTCCCGTCCGCTTCGACACCGATGCGATCGAGGTCGACCTCTCGGCCTTCGAGGCCGGCGACATCCCCAAGATCCCGATCGTCGAGATCGCCGACTGAGGTTTGCCATGCGGATATTATCCCCAGAACTTGCCGCGCATGTCGCCGGCGAGGCGACCACGCTTTGCCGCTGCTGGAGCTTGACCCGTCACGACGGTGCGGTGCTCGGCTTCACCGATCATGATCGCGATCTTGCGTTCGACGATATTCTGTTCCGCGCGAATGCCGGCCTTGAAACCGCCGAGACCAGCGCGGAGCTCGGCTTTGCGACCGGCGGTGGCGAGGTGCTCGGAGCCTTGGCGGCGAGCGGGCTCAACGAAGAGGATCTGGCGCGCGGGTTCTTCGACGATGCCCGCGTCGCGATCTGGCTGGTCAACTGGGCCGATCCCAGCCAGCGCACCTTGCTGGAGACCGGTTTCGTCGGCGAGGTGAAGCGTAGCGACACCAATTTCACAGCCGAGGTCCGCGGCCTCGGCAAGGCCTTCGACGAGGAGCGCGGTCGGCTTTATACGGCGAGCTGTTCGGCCGATCTCGGTGATACCCGCTGCGGTGTCACGCCCAGCTCGCCGGTGGCGACTGTCGCCGCGACCGATGGGCGCTTCTCGCTCACTGCGCCGGCGCTCTCCGGTTACGACGATGGTTACCTCAGCGGCGGCAGACTGGTTTTCACCGCGGGCGCCAACACTGGCTTCACCACCGAGATTCGCAGTCATCGCGAGGATGGGGGCGCGGTCGTCCTGCAGCTCTGGCAGGCCGCGCCGCAGCCCATCGCGATCGGTGATGCCTTCATCGCCCAGGCCGGCTGCGACAAACGCTTCGCCACCTGCCGCAACAAGTTCGGCAATGGCGTCAACTTCCGCGGCTTTCCGCATCTGCCCGGCAACGATTTCATCATTGGCGGCACCGGTGCGGGCGATCCCGGCGCGGGGCCTTTTGACGGCGGGAGCCTGTTCCGATGACGGGCATTGACCCGATACGGGAATGCATCATCGCGGCTGCGCGCGGCTGGCTAGGCACGCCCTATCACCATCAGGCTTCATTGCGCGGGATCGGCTGCGATTGCCTCGGCCTGGTGCGCGGCGTCTGGCGCGACCTCTATGGTGGCGAACCCGAGCCGACGCCGGCCTATTCGCCTTATTGGGCGCAGCAGGGCTCGGGCGAGACGCTGGCACTGGCGGCGGAGCGCCATCTTCGGCCGCTCGATCTCCCGGACGCACGCCCCGGCGACGTCCTGCTCTTCCGCTGGCGCCAGCATCTTCCGGCGGCGCATTGCGCCATCCTGACCGAGTGGGACTGCATCCTGCACGCCCATGACGGCGCAGCGGTCAGCGAAGTCGCCTTCACCGGCTGGTGGCGCCGCCATCTCAGCCATGCCTTCGCCTTTCCGGAGCTCGACGCCTGATGGCCACACTCGTCCTGCAGGTCGCCGGTTCGGTGCTCGGAGCGGCCGTCGGCGGTCCGTTCGGAGCCATGATTGGCCGTTCGCTCGGCGCCATCGCCGGTGCGAGCCTCGACCAGGGCCTGTTCGGCGGCGGCGGTGGCACACGCATCGTCGAGGGGCCGCGTCTTAAGGAGATCGACGGCCTTGCCTCGACCGAGGGCGCACCGATCCCACGAGTCTACGGACGAGCCAGGCTCGGCGGCCAATTGATCTGGGCGACGCGCTTCGAGGAGGAGGTGACGACCACGGTCACCCGGACCAAGAGCGGCGGCAAGGGCGGTCAGAAAGCGCAGAAGACCTACGAGGCCATCTACAGCTATTACGCCAATCTCGCGGTCGCGATCTGCGAGGGGCCGATCGCTTTCGTCCGCCGGATCTGGGCGGATGGGCGCGAGATCGACTTCAACACCGTGTCGCTGCGTATCCATCGCGGCTTCGAGAATCAGGAGGCCGATCCGCTGATCGCCGCCAAGGAGGCGGGTGCCGCGCCGGCCTATCGCGGTACGGCTTATGTCGTGTTCGAGCGCTTTCCGCTGGCGGGCTATGGCAACCGCGTGCCGCAATTTTCCTTCGAGGTGGTGCGCGCCGTGCCGGGGCTCGGCGAGATGATCCGCGCCGTGACGCTGATACCGGGCGCGAGCGAGTTCATCTACGCGCCGACCTTGATCAACCAGGAGCCAGAGGCCGGCGTCACGATCGCCGAGAACCGGCATCAGCTGCACAATGCCACCGATATCGACGGTGCCATCACACATCTGTTGGCGCTCTGTCCGAACCTGCGGCGAATCTCCCTCGTCGTCAGCTGGTTCGGCGACGATCTGCGGGCGGACCATTGCACCATCGCACCGCGCGTCGAGATCGTCGACAAGAACACGCCTGACGCGCCTTGGTCGGTAGCGGGCCTTGATCGGCTGACGGCCCGCGTGGTCACCCAGTCGAACGGCAGGCCTGCCTATGGCGGCACGCCTTCGGACGAGAGCGTCGTCGCGCTCATCCGCCGCCTGCGTCACGTCTATGGGCTCGAGGTGGTGCTCTACCCCTTCGCGATGATGGATGTGGAGCAGAACAACGCGCTGCCCGATCCGCATACTGGCAACCCCTCGCAGCCGCCCTATCCGTGGCGCGGCCGCATTACCTGCTCGCCCGCCCCTGGCCGGCCGGGTTCGCCAGACGGTACGTCGGTCGCGACGAGTCAGGTTGCGAGCTTTCTCGGCTCCGCGACGGCTGCCGACTTCTTGCTCGACGGCGACAAGGTCATCTGTGCACTGCCCGGCGAGTGGAGCTTCCGCCGCGCCGTGCTGCATGCGGCGACGCTCGCCAAGGCGGCCGGCGGGGTCGAGGGCTTCATCATCGGATCCGAGCTGGTCGGGTTGACGCGCGTGCGCGGCGCTCCGGGCTATTATCCGATGGTCAATGGATTGGTCGCCCTTGCGTCCGAGGTTCGCGCCATCCTGCCGCCGCCTACCAAGCTGACCTACGCAGCCGACTGGACCGAATATGGTGCCCATGTTCGCGATGGCGGGCAGGAAGCTCGCTTTCCGCTCGATCCGCTCTGGTCGAGCGTACATATCGACGCGATCGGCATCGATTACTACGCGCCGCTTTCCGACTGGCGCGATACGCCTGATCATGCCGACCTCGCTCTCGCGCGCGGGCCCGCCGATGTCGACTACCTGCGCAATCGCCTGACCGCCGGTGAGGGCTACGACTGGTATTACGCCGACCTCTCTGGCCGCTATGCCCAAACACGTTTGCCGATCACGGATGATGCCTTCGGCAAACCCTGGGTGTTTCGACAGAAGGACCTGCCGAACTGGTGGCTGAATTTCCATGTCGAGCGCTTCGCCGGCGCGGAGATCGGCGCCACCGGCTGGCTGCCCGGCGGAAAGCCCATCTGGCTGACCGAGATCGGCCTGCCCGCCGTCGACAAGGGTGGCAATTCGCCGAATGTCTTTCCTGACCCGAAATCGATCGATGGTGGCTATCCGCATTTCTCAACGAAAGCGCGTGACGACCTCGTCCAGGCGCGCGGGCTGGAGGCCATCCTGTCGGGCTTCGATCCCGCGCTCCCGGGATTTGAGCCGCAGCGCAACCCGATCGCGCCTTCGTCCAGCCTGCGCATGGTCGATCCGGCCAACGTCTTCGTCTGGACCTGGGATGCTCGGCCGTTTCCGGCGTTTCCCGACTTGACCTCGGTCTGGGCGGACGGGGCGAACTACGAGACCGGCCACTGGGTCAATGGCCGCCTCGAAGGCGTGACGCTCGACCGATTGGTGCGCGCGACCCTGGCCGACTATGGCCTCCCGGTCCCCGACCAACTCGCCATCGACGGCTTCGTCGACGGCTATGTCCTCGATCGGCCGATCTCCGCGCGACAGGCGCTCGAGCCGCTCGCCAATGCTTTCGGCTTCGATGCCGTCATGTCCTCCGGCAAGCTCGCCTTCCGCGGTCGCGCTGCGACCATCGCTCGCGCCTTGTCGGCAGATGACCTCGTGCTCGATCGCGATGGCCAGCCTTTCGAACTGCGCCGGGCGCAGGAGAGCGAACTGCCGCGCGAACTGCGCCTGGTCCATATCGACGGCAACGACGACTATCGGCAGGCGACGGCCCGCTCGCGCCGCGTCGCCGGGGCCGCGCGCCGGGAAAACGCCGTCGAACTTCCCGTGGTCACGCGCCGTGCCGAAGGCCAGCGCCTGGCCGATCAGCGCCTGCAGGAGATCTGGGCGGGTCGCGAGACGCTCGAACTGGAGCTTTCGCCGCGCTGCGTCGATCTCGAAGCGGGCGATGTGGTCTCGCTCGATGTTGCTGGCCGGCCCCGTCTGTTCAGGCTGACGCGGATCAGCGATGGCCCGACCCGGCGCGCGAGTGCACGCGCGGTCGAGCCCGCCATCTATCGCGGTGCGGCAGCAGGCGCGACGGAGGGCGAGCGCCTTCCGAAGGTCACACCGCGGATCGCGGGGCGACCGGACGCGCTGATCCTCGACCTTCCGATCGCGCGGGAGGCGCCGCCGCCGCTGCAATCGCTGGCGGCCTTCGCCGATCCCTGGCCGGGTGGGCTGGCGATCTGGCGCGCCGGAGAGGGCATGCCGTTTGAACTGGTTGGCATCGTCGCGGCGCCATCGATCATGGGCGAGACCTTGACCGAACTTGCCCATGGCCCGCTTTGGCGGACCGATCGACACGCGTCGGTCGAGGTTCGTCTGCGTGGCGGCAGCCTTGCCTCGGTCGCGCCGGAGGCTGCCTTTACCGGTGCCAACGCGCTCGCCTTCATCGACCCAGCCGGAGAGGTCGAGATCGCGACAGTGGCGCGGGTCGAACTGATCGGGGCGCGGACATTCCGGCTGTCGCAGATGGTGCGCGGGCTTGGCGGTTCGGAGGGAGCCGCGGCGCGAACACTGGCCCCAGGCGCACGCGTGGTCGTGCTCGATGGCGCGGCGGTCTCGCTGACGACGAGCCTCGACGATGTCGGCCGGCATGTCCGTTATCGGATTGGTCCACCCAATGCCGACGTCGCTGCTGCCTCGATGCGCGAGCTCTCCGCAACTGTCGGAACCGCTCCGTTGCGGCCGTTGGCGCCTGTGCGTGTCCGGGCTCGGCGCCTGTCATCGGGCATCGCCTTGAATTGGATCCGGCGCAGCCGTTTCGGTGGTGACTCCTGGGAAACGACCGAGGCACCGCTCGGCGAGGATATCGAGCGCTATCGAGTGACGATCCGCGCGAGTGGCGCACCCCTCAGGACCGTCGAGATCAATGCGCCGGCCATGTTCTACGAGGCGACGCAGGAACTCGCCGATTTCGGCAGCCCTCAGGTCACATTGGATGTGGAATTGGCACAACTCAGTGTCGTCGCCGGACCCGGCACTTCTCGGCGTGGACTCGTCGTGGTCCGCTGAGCTAGCCTCACGCTGATGTTCATGGCGCATTCACGCATACCGGGCTAGCCCATAGCGATGATGCTGCTCGACCCCAACGTCGCGATTTTCGCGTTCGTCATCGCCACCGCTTCGCCGGTGGAGACGGTCGATTCGCCGCCGCCGATCTCCTGCCTGTCGGCGCAGGAAACGCGCGAGGCTGTGTCGGACGGCAAGGTCATGCAACCTGCCACGGCATCCCGCCATGCCCGCGAGGCGGCGCCTGGCGAAGTCCTGCGGATCAGGCTCTGTCGCCTGGGTGACGAGTTCGTCTATGTGGTGACGACGATGAAGCGCGATGGCCGCGTCGCCCGGGTGACGCTCGACGGCGCCTCGGGCAAGGTGGCGGATATCCGCTAGTTCCGCTATGCCGCGTTCCTGATCCGCCAATCGGAGAAAAGCCGCCGTGCGACTGCTCGTCGTCGAGGACGACAAGGACCTCAACCGCCAGATCGTCAATGCGCTGGAGAACGCCGGCTATGCCGTCGACAAGGCTTTCGACGGAGAGGAGGGGCTCTATCTTGGTGAGACCGAGCCCTATGACGCGGTGATCCTCGATCTCGGCCTGCCCAAGGTCGACGGCGTCGCCGTGCTGCAGGGCTGGCGCCGGGCCGGCAAGACCATGCCGGTGCTGATCCTGACGGCACGCGATCGCTGGAGCGACAAGGTCTCGGGCTTCGACGCCGGCGCCGACGACTATGTCGTCAAGCCTTTCCATATCGAGGAATTGCTTGCCCGCGTCCGCGCCCTGCTGCGCCGCGCGGCGGGCCACGCGACCGCCGAGCTGATCTGCGGTCCAGTCCGCCTCGATACGCGCGCCAGCCGCGTCGTCGTCGACGGCAATCCGGTCAAGCTCACCTCCCACGAGTATCGCCTGCTCGCCTATCTGATGCATCATCAGGGCCGCGTGGTCTCGCGCACCGAGCTGGTCGAGCATCTCTACGATCAGGACTTCGACCGCGATTCCAACACGATCGAGGTCTTCGTCGGCCGCCTGCGCAAGAAGCTCGGTGTCGACGTCATCGAGACCGTGCGCGGCCTCGGCTATATCGCCGCCGCGAAGCCCTGAGGCCGTCATGCCGGTCACGCGGCAGCGCTTCTCGCTTGGCGCCCGGCTCTTCATCTCGGCCGCGATCTGCTGCGCGCTGGTGCTGATCCTCGCGGGCTTCGGACTTACCACCTTCTATCGCCGCTCGGCCGAGCGCGGATTCGACGAGCGTCTCAGCGTCTATATCAAGGAACTGGTCGCCGACCTTGCGGCGCCGCCCGAGGCCGAGCGCCAGGCGATCGGCGATCTCGGCGAGCCGCGCTTCGACCTGCCGCTCTCGGGTTGGTACTGGCAGATCATCCGGCTCGACGGCGAGCGCCCGACGATACGCACCTCGCGCTCCCTGGTCGGCGGGCAATTGCCGAAGCTGCTCGACCAGAATTTGCAGCCGAATACGCGTGGCTTGCGCGAGAGCTATGTCTCTGGTCCCGACGAGCGGCGCCTGCGGGTGCTCGAGCGCGAGATCGATGTTGGCGAGGATGGTCGCTTCACCGTCGGCGTCGCGGCCCCGGCCGACGAGATCGAGGGCGATATCCGCGATTTCCGCTTCGCCCTGACGCTGACCTTCCTGTTCCTCGGTCTCGCTTTGGTCGCCTCGACTATCGTGCAGGTTCGCTTCGGCCTGCGCCCGCTGGCGCGCCTGCGCGCGGCCGTCGGGACGGTGCGCACCGGTGAGAGCACGCGAATCGCCGGACGCTATCCGCCTGATCTTGCGCCGCTGGCGGGCGAGCTCAACCAGTTGATCGACGCCAACCGCGAAATCCTGGAGCGCGCCCGAACCCAGGTCGGCAATTTGGCCCATGCCCTCAAGACGCCGCTCAGCGTGATGCAGAACGAGGCCGAGGCCGGGCAGGGCGCTCTGTCCCAGACCATTCGCCATCAGACCGCGGTTATGCGCGACCAGGTCCAGTATTATCTCGACCGGGCCCGGGCCGCCGCCTTGTCCGGCGCGCTTGGTGGCGTCTCCGAGATCGCTCCCTCGCTCGACGCGTTGATCCGGACCTTCGAGAAGATCGCGCAAGGCAGGGCAATCGAGGGCAGTCACACCGTTCCTGTCGGGGTCCGTTTTCGCGGAGAAAAGCAGGATCTCGAAGAAATGCTCGGCAACCTGCTCGACAACGCTTTCAAATGGGCGCGCACGGAAGTGCAGGTCAGCTTAGCGCCGGAAGCGCAAGCCCCCGAAGGGCGCATCGTCCTGTTGATCGACGATGATGGAGCTGGTCTTCCTGATGAAGCGATGGCCGAGGTCCTCAAGCGCGGCCGCAGGCTCGACGAGACGACGCCGGGCTCGGGCCTGGGATTATCGATCGTCGTCGATCTCGCCAAGCTCCATGGCGGCGGCCTGTCGCTGGAGCGCTCGCCGCTTGGCGGCCTCAGGGCCCGCCTTGTCCTGCCGGCGGTCTGACGTCGCATTGCCCGCGTGACCCTTTGTCGCCATCTTCGGACATGAACCGGCACCTTCGAACGGTTATGAACGGCGAATGCTGATCTGGATCATCTTCGCGGCCATGACGGGCGCAGCGGTCATGGCGGTGCTCTGGCCACTTGGCCGGCGAGCACCGTCGCTCACCGCCGACACGGCTGGAGCGACCGCGCTCTACCGCGCCCAGCTCGCCGAGATCGATCGCGATCTCGGCCGCAAGCTGATCGGCGGCGCAGAGGCCGAGGCCGCCAAGGCCGAGGCGGCGCGCCGGCTTCTGCGCGAGACGGAAACGGAATCGATGCCGGCCGGCGAGAGTGAGCCGGCGCTGCGTCGGCGTCGTGCGGCGTCCGCCATCGCGCTCTCCTGTGTGCCTCTGCTGGCGCTGTTGATCTATGGCGCCTACGGCTCGCCGACCACACCCGACCAGCCGCTCGCGGCGCGGATGATGGCCAATCCCGCGCAGGATTTCGAGCTGGCTCTGGCGCGGATCGAGTCCCATCTCGCTGCCAATCCCACCGACGGCAAGGGCTGGAGTGTGCTCGCCCCGGTTTATCTGCGTCAGGGACGTTTTGACGACGCTGCAAAAGCCTTCGCCAACGCGATCCGCCATGACGGCGCGACGACCGAGCGACAGGGCGGTCAGGCCGAGGCGCAGATTCTCGCAGCCGGCGGCGTGGTCACGGCCGCGGCGCGCGCAAGCCTGGCCGAGGCGTTGAAACTCGATCCGAGCAATCCGCGCGCCCGCTTCTTCATGGCGATCGCGCAGGAGCAGGATGGTCAGGTGCCGGCCGCGATCGTGTCACTCAAGGCCTTGCTCGCGAGTGCACCGGCCGATGCCCCCTGGACGGCCACAGTCCGGGCGCGCCTCGAAGGGCTGGAGCGCTCTGCCGCTCCGGCCGATGCGATCGCCAGCCTGCCCGAGGCCGAGCGCATGACGGCAATTCGCGGCATGGTCGATGGCCTTGCCGCGCGGCTCGCCGAGGGCGGCGGCAGTCTCGCCGACTGGTCGCGCCTGATCCGCTCGCAAGCGGTTCTGGGCGAACGTGAGGCGGCGCAAAGATCGCTGTCCATGGCCCGGCAGCGCCTGGTCTCCGATCAGGCTGCCGCGGCTGCACTCGATGACCTGCGCGGCGAGCTCGGCCTGCAGGAGGCCGCTCGATGACTGTCCAGGCCGGAATTCCAGCCATGCCGCCGCGGAAGCGCCTGACGCGCAAGCAGCGCCGGCTCGTCGTGATCGCCTCGGTCGGTGCCGTACTCGGCCTCGCAGCCGGACTCGTCGCCTATGCGCTGCGCGATTCGATCGTCTTCTTTTACGGACCGACCGAGATCGTCGAGAAGGGTCTCACGCCGGGCACGCGCCTGCGCCTGGGCGGTCTGGTCGAGACAGGGTCGGTCGAGCGCGGCGCCAATCAGCGGGTCAGCTTTGCCGTCACCGACGGCAGGACCAGGACCATGGTGAGCTATACCGGCCTGCTGCCCGATCTCTTCCGTGAAGGGCAGGGGGTCGTCACCGAGGGGGTACTCGAAGCACCGGGGCATTTCCGTGCCGATTCCGTCCTTGCCAAGCATGACGAGACCTACATGCCGCGAGAGGTTGCCGACGCATTGAAGAAGCAGGGCCATTGGCAGCCCGGCGAAACCAAGGCTGGCGCGCCCGCAGCGCCGGCCACGAAATAGGGCTGCGCCGGTGTTCGTCGAGATCGGTCATTTCGCTTTGGCGCTGGCGCTCGGTGTCGCGGTCGTCCAGACGATCGTGCCACTCTGGGGCGTGGCCAGGAACGACCCGGCTCTGGCCTCGGTCGGGCCGGCGGCGGCGATCGCCTGCTTCCTTCTGGTCGCGCTCTCCTTCGGCTGCCTGATGATGTCCTATGCGACATCCGACTTCTCGGTCGAGAACGTCGTCGCCAATTCGCATTCGACGCAGCCGCTGATTTACAAGCTGACCGCGGTCTGGGGAAACCATGAGGGCTCGATGCTACTCTGGGTCCTCATCCTGGTGCTGTTCGGCGCGCTGGTCGCATTGTCGCGCCGCTCGCTGCCGGCGAAGCTGCGGGCTGGTACGCTGGCGGCGCAGGGCAGCGTCAGCGTTGCCTTCCTCGCTTTCACGCTCCTGACCTCGAACCCGTTCCGGCGCCTCATTCCTGCGCCGGGGGAGGGACAGGACCTCAACCCGATCCTGCAGGACCTCGGCCTCGCGATCCATCCGCCGCTGCTCTATGTCGGCTATGTCGGCTTCTCGATCACCTATGCCTTTGCCGTCGCGGCGCTGATCGAAGGCAAGATCGACGCGGTCTGGGCGCGCGCCGTCCGCCCCTGGACCTTGCTGGCCTGGACCTTCCTGACGCTCGGCATCGCGATGGGCTCCTACTGGGCCTATTACGAGCTCGGCTGGGGCGGCTGGTGGTTCTGGGATCCGGTCGAGAATGCCTCGCTGATGCCCTGGCTCGCCGGCACGGCGCTGATCCACTCGACCGTTGTGATGGAGAAGCGCGACGCCCTCAAGGTCTGGACGATCCTGCTCGCGATCCTGACCTTCTCGCTCTCGCTGCTCGGCACCTTCATCGTCCGCTCCGGTGTGCTGACCTCGGTCCACTCCTTCGCCAGCGACCCGCAGCGCGGCCTGTTCATCCTCGGTATCCTAATCGCCTTCATCGGCGGCTCGCTGGCGCTCTTCGCCTGGCGCGCGCCGCTCCTGAAGCAGGGCGGCCTGTTCGCGCCGGTCTCGCGGGAGAGCGCGCTCGTCATCAACAACCTCTTCCTGGCGACGGCCTGCGCCACCGTCTTCATCGGCACGCTCTATCCGCTCGTGCTGGAGATGGTCACCGGCGACAAGATCTCGGTCGGTCCCCCCTTCTTCAACGCCACCTTCGTGCCGCTGCTGGTGCCGCTCTTGCTGCTGTTGCCCATCGGCCAGACGCTGGCCTGGAAGCGCGGCGACCTGCTCGGCGCCGCCCAGCGCGCCCAGATCGCTTTCGGTGTCGGCGTGATCACGACGCTGGCGATCTTCGCCTTCGTCCGTGGCGGGCCGGTGCTGGCGCCGCTTGGCATCGGTCTCGGTGTCTTCCTCGTCATAGGGTCGTTCTGGGAGGTCGGTGAGCGCATTGTCGGTCGTGCCAGTGGCGCGTCGGCTATTCTGTCGCGGGCGAAGGGCCTGCCGCGTTCGGCCTGGGGGAGTGCGCTCGGCCATGCCGGCGTCGGCATCAGCGTGATCGGCATCGCTGCCACAGCCTGGGGTACCGAGGCGATCGGCATGCTCAAGGTTGGCGAGAGCTTGACCAGTGGCCGTTACACCGTGACGCTGGAGGCGGTGACGCCGCGCACCGGGCCGAATTACCGCGAGGATGCCGCTCGCTTCCGGATCACCGCCAATGGCCGCGAGCTGGAGCCGGTCGAGGCGATGAAGCGCATCTATACGGCGCGCGCCATGCCGACGACCGAGGCGGGCATCCGCACCGTGGGACTCGGGCAGGCCTATATCAGCCTGGGCGAGCCCGACGCCAGCGGTGCCATCGCGGTCAAGCTGCATGACAAGCCGCTGATCCTGCTGATCTGGACCGGCGCGCTGGTGATGGCGGCGGGCGGCGGACTCTCGATCACTGACCGGCGTTTCCGGCTGGCTGCGCCGCGGCGCGTGCCAGGGCCGGCAGCGCTTCCGCAGCCGGCCGAGTGAACGGGATGCGCGCTGTCCTGCACCTCCTGGTCGGGCTATTGGCGTTCTCGGCTCCGGCCGCCGCTGTGCAACCCGACGAGGTGCTGAAGAACCCTGCGCTGGAACAGCGTGCGCGGGGGATTTCCTCCGGCCTGCGTTGCCTGGTCTGCCAGAATCAGTCGATCGACGACTCCGATGCGCCGCTCGCCAAGGATCTGCGCATCCTGGTACGCGAGCGGCTCACCGCCGGCGACAGCGACGGGGCCGTGATCGATTTCGTCGTCGCGCGCTATGGCGATTTCGTCCTGCTGCGTCCGCCGATGAATGTGCGCACGATCGCGCTCTGGGCCGCGCCCTTCCTCATCGTGCTATCCGGAGCCGTCTTCCTCTGGCGTCGACGCAATCGCTCTGCGGCGCCGGTCAGCGCCGCACTGACTGCCGAAGAGCAGGTGAGGTTGGACGAGCTGATGAAGCGCGGCGACGGCTAGATCGGCCTAGCGGCTGATACCGCAGCTCCGGAAAAGCTCTGCCCGGTATGCATTGTCGCTACGCCCGGCAATTGCGTAGCCGCGAGGGCTGCCAGGAACGGGCGTTTCGTATGCGAAGAGCGCGTAGGTTCGGGCGAAGCAGGCGGCTTGCTCTCCGGAATGTCCGCGCTGGGCCGCCACCCTCAGGCCGGCACGATGTGCAGACCCGGCCCTGCCGGACGATGAGCCCGCCGCGCGCTGCCTGAGGTCGCCCAGCCGGTCGACGCCGCAGCGGCGTTGCTGCTCGGCGTTGTAGGCCGGTGTCGAGGCGGCGAACCAGCTTTTCCTCCCGTTGGGTTTTTCGACGACCACCGCGTGCTTGGCGAAGACCCGTCCATAGCATTCGGCGTTTTCGTAGCCGCGGCGCTGCGCAAGGCGCACTCCGGTTTCATAAGCGGGCATGTCCTGTGCTAGGGCACTTTCCCCGAAGACCAGCAATGCGGCAAGGGCCATATATCCAATCGCGTGTTTCATGTCGGCCTGCTCTTATCGCGCGCATCGACTGCAGGGAGCATTGCGACCGATCCGGCGTCAAGCCGACTCCTGCCCCGAGCCCCGCCAACCTTACGAAACTGTCATCATCGGGCGAAGTCCGGGTAAGGCGCCGCCCGTCATGGTCACCTCACGAAGCAGGGAAGGTCCTGCCTTCCGCATCGAGGTCAGAACCATGATCACGTCCGAGAACAACACGACCCCCGAGGTCACCACCCGCTCGCCGGCCACCGCCCGCTCGATCCTGAAGCGCGGCGCGATCGTCGCCGGCGCGGCGACGCTCAGCATCGGCCTGATGGCCGGTCTGGCCGACAATTTCCTGAACACGCACGGCGCGGCCAATGCGCAGCCGGTTCAGCTCTCCGGCCTGCAGCAGACGCAGCTGCCGTCGTTCGCGGATGTGGTCGACCGGGTTAAGCCCGCCGTCGTCTCGGTCCGCGTCAAGGCCAAGGTCGTCGCCAGCGCCGGCGAGGAGGGTGGTCCTGCCGGCATCGAGGGCTTGCCCCCCGGCCATCCGCTCGAGCGCTTCCTCCGCCGCTTCGGCGAGGAGGGCATGGGCCAGCGCGGGCCGCAGCAGCAGCCGCGCGCTCAGCTCTCGCAGGGCTCGGGCTTCTTCGTCAGCCAGGACGGCTATGTCGTCACCAACAACCATGTCGTCGCCAATGCGGCCGAGGTCCAGCTCGTCACCGACAGCGGCAAGACGCTGTCGGCCAAGGTGATCGGCACCGATCCGCGCACCGATCTCGCGCTGCTCAAGGTCAACGAGTCCGGCAACTATCCCTTCGTCCAACTCGCCTCGGGCAAGCCGCGCACCGGTGAGTGGGTGCTGGCGGTCGGCAATCCGTTCGGCCTCGGCGGGACTGTGACTGCGGGTATCGTCTCGGCGCAAGGCCGCGATATCGGCTCCGGCCCCTATGACGACTTCCTGCAGATCGACGCGGCCGTGAACCGCGGCAATTCCGGCGGTCCGACCTTCAACCAGAAGGGCGAGGTCGTCGGCGTCAATACCGCGATCTATTCGCCTTCGGGCGGCAATGTCGGCATCGCCTTCGCGATTCCCGCCGCCACCGTCCAGAGCGTCGTCGAGCAGCTCAAGGAGCATGGCTCGGTCGCTCGCGGCTTCATCGGTGTGCAGATCCAGCCGGTCACCGCGGAGGTCGCAGACGCCATCGGCCTGAAGGACGCCAAGGGCGCGCTGATCGCCGAGGCGCAGGCCAATGGCCCTGCCGCCAAGGCCGGGCTGAAGCGCGGCGACACCATTCTCGCCGTCAACGGCGAGAAGATCGCCGATGCCCGCGAGCTGTCGAAGAAGATCGCGACCTTTGCGCCGGGCACCAAGACCAGCCTGACCATCTGGCGCGATGGCAAGGAGCGGGAGGTCTCGTTCGAGGTCGGCCGCCAGCCGGCGGCCTGACCCGGGCCTGTCCAGATCGGGCACGCTCTCGCGCGTAGCGTTACTTGATCTTGCGAGAGCGTGTTCCGGGCGGATGGCTTCTCCCGGCTGTCACGTCGCCCCCTGCCGGGAATGCCAGCCGTCACGGCGGCAGGTCGGATCGTCACCTCCGGCCTGCCGCTTTTTGTTTCCTTGGGTTAGGTTGCAGCCATGCGACTCCTGATCGTTGAAGACGACGCCGAGGCGGCAGCCTATCTGGTCAAGGCCTTTCGCGAGGCCGGCCATGTCGCCGACCATGCCCCTGACGGGCTCGAGGGCTACGCCATGGCCCAGGGCGGTGGCTACGACGTCCTCGTGGTCGACCGCATGCT
The DNA here is from genome assembly GCA_025846845.1 of Alloboseaceae bacterium BT-24-1. Classification (GTDB taxonomy): domain Bacteria; phylum Pseudomonadota; class Alphaproteobacteria; order Rhizobiales; family Beijerinckiaceae; genus Allobosea. The sequence continues at coordinate 177,813 of JAOYTL010000010.1, read as the reverse complement.
GCCGCGCATGGACGGGCTCTCGGTGATCCGCTCATTGCGCGAGCAGGGCGAGACGGTTCCGGCGCTGATCCTCTCCGCGCTCGCTCAGGTCGACGACCGGGTGAAGGGCCTGCGTGCGGGCGGCGATGATTACTTGCCCAAGCCCTACGCTTTCTCCGAACTGCTCGCCCGCGTCGAGGTGCTGTCGCGCCGCCGCGGAGCGCCGGCCTCCGAACCGACCACTTATCGCGCCGGCGATCTCCTGCTCGACCGGCTGGCGCACCGCGTCACCCGCGCCGGCGAGGAGATCGTGCTGCAGCCGCGCGAGTTCCGCCTGCTCGAATATCTGATGAAGCATGCCGGCCAGGTCGTGACCCGCACCATGCTGCTCGAGAATGTCTGGGATTATCATTTCGATCCGCAGACCAATGTCATCGACGTGCATGTCTCGCGGCTGCGCTCCAAGGTCGACAAGGGCTTCGAGCACCCGATGATCCATACCATCCGCGGCGCGGGATACATGGTCCGTGACTCAGCTCGCTGACCGCCGGGCCCCGGACGCCGCAGCGTCGTCCGGTCGCCTGCGCTTCCTGCCGCAACTCGTCCGCACCACCGCATTCAAGCTGACGGCGCTCTATCTCGTCGTCTTCGCGCTCTTTGCCGTCTTCGTGCTGGGCTATGTCGCCTGGAATGCCAAGAACCTGCTTGACGACCAGATCCGCTCGACCATCGACGCCGAGATCCAGGGCCTCGCCGAGCAGCAGCGTCTCGGCGGCATCAGGCGGCTCGTCCAGGTCATCGAGCGGCGCTCGCGGGGGCCCGGCGCCTCGCTCTATCTCGTTACCACGCCGCTGGGTGAGCGCATCGCCGGCAATATCGAGGCGCTGCCGCCGGGCACGCTCGACCGGCAGGGCGAGAGCGAGATCGAGTATGCCCGCTCGTCCGAGGCGCTCGACCAGACCAATCATGCGATCGTCCGCGTCTTCATGCTGCCGGCGGGCTTTCGCCTGCTGGTCGGCCGCGATGTCGAGGAGCGCGAGCGCCTGCGCGTCGTCATCAAGCGCGCTGCCGCCTGGTCGTTCCTGCTCGTCGTGGTGCTCGGCTGCTTTGCCGGCTGGTTCGTGGCGCGGCGCGTGCTGAAGCGCATCGACGGCATGAACGACACCGCCCGCTCGATCATGGCCGGCGATCTCAAGGGGCGGCTCGCCATCGCCGGCACTGGCGACGAGCTCGACCGGCTGGCCGAGAACCTCAACGCCATGCTCGACCGGATCGGCGAGCTGATGAGCGGCATGCAGCAGGTCTCGGACAACATTGCCCATGACCTCAAGACGCCGCTGACCCGCCTGCGCAACCGCGCCGAGGAGGCCCTGCGCACGGCGCAGTCGCCCGAGCAGCTGCGCACCGCGCTCGACGGCGCGATCGAGGAGGCGGATGGGCTGATCCGTGTGTTCAATGCCCTGCTGATGATCGCGCGGCTCGAAACCCGCCAGATCACCGACAGCATGGCGCCGCTCGACCTTGCCGAGATCGTCGATGGGCTCTCCGAGCTCTACGAGCCGCTGGCCGAGGAGGCGGGGCTCACCCTGTCCGCCTCGGTCGAGCCCGGCCTGTCGCTCACCGGCAATCGCGAGCTGATCGGCCAGGCGCTGGCCAATCTGATCGACAACGCGCTGAAATACGGCAAGCCGGAAGGCGATGCGCCGCCGACCGTGGTGGTCACGGCAAGGCGCATGGGTGAGACGATCGAGCTTGGCGTCGCCGATCACGGAGCCGGGATTCCCGAAGCCGATCGCGGCCGTGTGCTCGAGCGCTTCGTCCGGCTCGACCAGAGCCGTACGAAGCCGGGCTTCGGGCTTGGGCTCGCGCTCGCTTCGGCGGTCACGCATTTGCATGGCGGCGCGATCCGCCTCTCGGACAATGCGCCGGGGCTCGATGTCGTGATGTCGCTGCCGGTTGCGCCGCCTTCTGTGGACAGGCCTCTCCCGGAGGCACCTGCGGGCTCGACATCGCAGCCGAACGGGGCAGGGTTCCAGTCGGCTTGATGAAGAGCTGAAGGGCTCCCTCGAGCCGGTCGTCGCGGAGGTCAGTGTGGGCGAGCCGTTATGCGAGCGCCTCGAGGCGGCGCCTGTCCTGCCGGCGCGCGGCAAGGTCGAGGCGCTCTGGCGCGAGGATCTCATCGAGCGCCTGTTCGACGCCGATGCCGGCGAGCGGCTCGTCGCGCACCTTGCCGGCAATGACGCCTCGGCAACGCTGGTTGCCGGCATCCTCGCCCATTCGCCCTTCCTGACGCAGATCATGCGGCGCGATCCGGATGGTCTGCTCGCCTCGCTGACCACCGATCCGGGCGAGCGCCGTGACGCGCTGCTTGCCGGCATCGCCGCCTTCGCCACGCCGGAGACGGCGACCGCCGACCTGATGCGCGAGTTGCGCCGCTTTCGGCAGGCGATGGCGCTGCTGATCGCGCTCGCCGATATCGGCGGCGTCTGGTCGGTCGAGACCGTAACCGCCGCGCTCAGTGCCACCGCCGACATGGCGGTGAAGCTCGCCAGCGAGCATGCGCTGCATCAGGCCGCCGGCCTCGGGCGGATCGAGCTTCCCGATGCGAGCGAACCCGGCAAAGGTTCTGGCCTCGTCGTGCTGGCACTCGGCAAGCATGGCGCCGGCGAGTTGAACTACTCGTCCGATATCGACATCGTCGTCTTCTTCGATCCGGAGATGGCCGAGGCTGCCGGCGTCGCCGAGCCCACGAGCTTCTTCGTCAAGCTCACCCAGCAGATCGCCCGCATCATCCAGGAGCGTACGCCGGACGGCTATGTCTTCCGCGTCGACCTGCGCCTGCGGCCCGATCCCGGTTCGACCCATGTCGCGGTCGCCCTGCCGACGGCCTATGCCTATTACGAGACGGTCGGCCAGAACTGGGAACGGGCCGCGATGATCAAGGCGCGGCCCGTCGCCGGCGACCTCGAACTCGGCCGCCGCTTCATCGCCGATCTCGCTCCCTTCATCTGGCGCAAGTACTTCGACTTCGCCGCCATCGCCGACATCCATGCGATGAAGCGGCAGATCCAGTCGGTGAAGGGCTTCGAGACGCTCAGCCTGCCCGGCCACAACGTCAAACTCGGCCGCGGCGGCATCCGCGAGATCGAATTCTTCGTCCAGACCCAGCAGCTCGTCTTCGGCGGCCGGCGCCCGGCGCTGCGCGGACCGCGCACGCTCGAGATGCTTGGCGAGCTGACCAGGGAGAACTGGATAAGCCCGCAGGCGCGCGACGAGCTGACGGAATCCTATTGCTGGCTGCGGACCATCGAGCACCGGCTGCAGATGCGCCATGACGAGCAGACGCAGACCCTGCCGACCGACGCCGCCGATCTCGACGCTTTCGCCCGCTTCTGCGGCTACCCCTCGGCCAAGGCCTTCGGCAAGGATCTGGAGGCGCATGCCAGGCGCGTCGAGGGGCATTATGTCCTCCTGTTCGAGGACGCTCCCAGTCTCGCCAGCGAGGCCGGCTCGCTCTCCTTCACCGGCACCGAGAACGATCCGGAGACCCTGGCGACGCTCGGCAAGCTCGGCTTCCGCCAGCCGGCGACCGCAGCGGAGACGGTGCGCGGCTGGCATTTCGGCCGCCGTGCCGCCGTGACCAGCGCCCGCGCCCGCGAGGTGCTGACCGAGCTGACGCCGGCGCTGCTGGTTGCGCTCGGCCGCACCACCGATCCCGACGGCGCGCTCGCCCATCTCGACAACGCCTTCGTGCGCATGCCGGCGGCGGTCGAGCTGCTCACTTTGCTGCGCTCGCACGACGCGCTGCTGCAGCTCTTCGCCGAGATCCTCGGCAGCGCACCGCGCCTCGCCAAGGTCGCGGCGCTCTATCCGCATGTGCTCGATGCGGTGATCGATCCCGCCTTCAGCGCCCCACGGCATGATGCCGAGCGGGTGGCGCAGCGCGTGCGCGCCATGATTGGCACGCCGCCCCCCAGCGTCGAGGATGGGCTCGACCGGATGCGCGACGCCGCCCGGCAGGAAAACTTCCTCGTCGGTGCAAGGCTGCTCTCTGGCGTGGTCAATGCCGAACAGGCGGCGCAGGGCTATGCCGCGGTCGCCGAGGCCTGCATCCGCGCCGCCTTCGACGACACCCGGACCGCCTTCGCCGCCGATCACGGCCTTGTCGCGGGTGCCGAGGCGGTGGTGCTTGGCATGGGCCGTCTCGGCGCCGGCGAGCTCACGCCTTCATCCGATCTCGACGTCATGCTGCTCTACGAGCGGCCGGAGGATGCCGAAGCCAGTGATGGCGGGCGCCCGCTCGATGCCGTCACCTGGCATGTCCGCTTCACCCAGCGCCTCGTCGCAGCGCTGACGGTGCCGACCCGGCGCGGCACGCTCTATCAGGTCGACATGCGGTTGCGGCCCGCCGGAAACAAGAGCCCCGCTGCGACGCAGTTCGGAGGCTTTACCGCCTACCATCAGGGCGAGGCCGAGATCTGGGAGGAGATGGCGCTGACCCGCGCCCGTGTCGTCGCCGGCGATGCCGGCTTGAGGGAGAAGGTCGAAGCCGCGATCCGCGAGATCCTGCTGCGCAAGCGCGATCCGGCCAAGGTCGCCGCGGCCGTCGCCGAGATGCGGGCGCTGATCGCCAAGGAGAAGGGCGAGAACGACGCCTGGGACCTCAAGCTCGCTGCTGGAGGCCTGACGGATCTCGATTTCCTCGCGCAGTTCCTGGTGCTCGCCCATGGCCACGATCATCCGCAGCTCCTCGCCCGCACCACGGCAGGCGTCTTCATCGCGGCGCGCGAAACCGGTGTCATCGCGGCCGAGGATGCCGAGCGGCTCGCGGGCGCGGCGCGCTTCATCGGTGACGTCCAGCTCTGGCAGCGTTTCGCGGTGGAGGAAGGCTTCGATCCCAAGGCCGTGCCGGAACGCGTCCTGCGCCGGATCGCGACGGCGGTCGGCTTGCCGGACGCCAAGATGTTGAAAGCCGAACTCGACGAGACGCGCAGCGCCGTGCGCTCGATCTTCAAGCGCCTGCTGGGCGGGGCACGCGCTTCCTGATTGCGCCCCAGCGGTGTTACTCCGCGGCGTTCAGCTTGGCTTGCGGCTCGACGGGCTCCGGCCGCGAGCCCTTGGATTTCTGCGCCGGCGCCCGCGCGACCCGGTTCCGGCCCTCCTGCTTCGCGCGATAGAGCGCGGCGTCGGAATTGGCGAGCAGCTCGCGCGTGGAGTTCGAGGTGAGCGGCGCGCAGGCGACGCCGAGGGAGGCGGAGACCTGGGCTCCGTTAAGCTCCGACAGGGCCTCGATGCTGACCCTGATATTCTCTGCCTTTGCCGCTGCCATCTCCAATCCGCAATTGGGCAGCACCACGATCAGCTCCTCGCCACCATAGCGGCAGGCGATATCGGTCTCGCGCAATTGGTTGGTGATGGCGGCGGCGGTATCGCGCAGTACGGCATCGCCCTTGGCATGGCCGTGCTGGTCGTTGAGGCGCTTGAAGTGATCGAGGTCGATCATGATGACGGAGACCTCGGTCTTCTCGCGCTCGGCCAGGCGGACGACGCGCTCGAGCGCATCTTCCATGTAGCGGCGATTGTAGAGGCCGGTCAGCGGGTCGCGCAGCGCCTGGCTGCGCAGCTTGTCGCGCAGGGCGATATTGGATAGCGCGAGCGACATCGCGTCGGCCAGTGCGGCGCCGATGCTTGCAACGTCTTTGAGGCGCTCCTCGACCTGATCGCCGTCGCAATAGATCTGCAGAAGGCCGAGGATTTCGCCGCGGGCGATCATCGGGATTTCCAGCGCGCAGTCGCTGACGTTGTAATGCTCGCAGCGGAGCTTGTGCGAGCTGGGGTGGTTGATGTGCGGCTTGCCGCGCTTCAGCGCCCAGCACTGCTGCAGTCCGATCGCATCCGGCAACGCTTCGCGGTCCGGGCGCCCCCAACTGGTCGACAGGGTGAGGCGGTCGCGCGAGTTGTTGAAGACATAGAGTGCGCCGCCGAGGTCGGGTACGAGATCAGCCGCGGCCGCGCGCAGCACGGCATTGGCGTCGCCAAGGTCCAGAGCGCTCTGCAGCATCTCGGTCATTTCGAACAGGCGCGAGACCTGCTCGCGGGAGGCGTTCGCACTGCCGACTGCCAGGTCTCGCGCCCTGGCGTCACGCGCACTGCTGCGTGAAGCGCCGAGGAAGGCGAGGATACAGAAGGCGCCCGTCATGATCTGCAGGCCCAGCACGATGCTCGTCGCGCCGGCGATCCTGCGATTGAGGGACGCTTCGATCGCTTCCTTCCTGGTCAGATCGGCCAGGATCGCGGCGGTGAGGATCGCGATGTTGGGCTGGATCTCGCGGGCCACATAAAGCGATTGCGCGATCTCGGGCTGCTTTGCGACGACCGCCGAGACCGTGTCGGCCCACCCGGCCTTGAGCGCCGTGAGGATGGTGCTCGTCGGAATCTCTTCGGTCCTGCGCAAGGCGGTCTTGGGGAAACTGTCTTCAGGGAAGGTGTTCAGCCAGTTGAGCGCCCTGGCGTAGCTGAACAGCTTGGGCTCGCTGTCGTGCCTGATCATCAGATCGGCGACGGCGGCACCGGTTTCCATCACCGCCTGGCGTGCGACGCGCAACGTCCTGGCGCTCTTGCGCACCTCGTCAACCAATGTCTGTTGGTGGCTGATGTAAACAAAGCCGGACATGACCAGCGCGATCATCGCGGCGAGGAAGGCGATCGTCACAATCGACGAGCGCCTCAGCGCGCCGCCCGCCTTTGGATCGGCCCTCGGGCTGTCGGATGCGAGATGGGTTTGCATTGCTCTAACCCCGGAAACGCACCGGCGGGTAGGTCGGCGCGACTGCTCGAGGCAGGCTTGCCCCCGCTGGGTTGAGGCTTCGTCAAGTTGCTGGGTTAAGTGGCGCTTAAGAATGCCGCAAGGTTTCGCGGCATCGGGCGGTCACCGCTATCCTGCGGAATGGGCTCAGGCAGCCGCCGCGATCGCTTCGTCGGCCCTGTGCCGCAGCGGCAGGTGAACCATCACGATCGTGCCCGAGCCCATGATCGAGCGGATCCGGAGCGAGCCGCCATGCAGCTCGGCGAGAGAGCGGGCGATGGCGAGACCGAGGCCTGAGCCGCCATGGCTGCGTGCCAGCTCGCCCTCGACCTGCTCGAACGGGCGGCCGATGCGGCCGAGCTTCTCGCGCGGGATGCCGATACCGGAATCCTCGACATAAAGGTTGAGTGCGTCCGGCGCCGGCTTGACGCGCACCGCGATTTGGCCGCCCTCGGGCGTGAACTTGATGGCGTTGTCGACGAGGTTGCCGACGATCTGGAAGAGGGCGTGCGAATCCGCCTCGAGGCGCAGATCGCTGCCGATATCGCTGGTCAGGGAGAGCCGCTTGTGCGCGATCGCCTCGCGGTGGCAGTTGATCGCTTCGCCGACCACGAGATCGAGCGCGACGTCGGTCTTCTCGAGCTCGATCTTGCCGGCCTCGATACGGGCCATGTTCAGGATGTCGTTGATCACCGCGAGCAGGTAGCCGCCGCTCGAGCGGATGTCGCGAACGTATTCGACATAGCGCTCGGAGCCGAGGGGGCCGAACAATCCGTCATCCATGATCTCGGAGAAGCCGAGGATGGCGTTGAGCGGCGTGCGCAGCTCATGGCTCATATTGGCGAGGAATTCCGATTTGGCGCGATTGGCTGTTTCGGCCGCGGCCTTCTGCTCGAGATAGAGTTCGGCGAGCTCGGCGAGCTGCTGGGCTTGCGCCTCCAGCTTCTGCCGCGACGACTTGAGATCGGTGACGGTCTTGAGCAGCTCGTGCTCGGAGCGGGTCAGGCGCTCCTCCTGCTGCTTCAGCATGGTGATGTCGGTGCCGACCGAGACCGAGCCGCCATCCTTGGTGCGGCGGCCGTTGATCTGCAGCCAGCGTCCGTCCGAGAGCTTCGCCTCGTAGGAGTGGCTGCCCGAGCCAGGGCGCGAGCTGCGGACCGGCTCGCGGTCGATGCTCGGCTGGGCGCTGTGGCTCATGATCTGCTCGTAGGCCGTGCCGGTGCGCATCAGTTCCGGCGACAGCATGTGAAGCTGCTGGTACTTGGCATTGCAGAGCACGAGCTTCTGCTCGGCGTCCCAGAGGACGAAGGCCTCCGAGATCGCCTCGACCGCGTCGCGCAGCCGGGCGTCGGACGTGGCGGTGCGGGCCGCCATGCGGCGCTGCTCGGAGATGTCGACGACGATGCCGACGAGGTGTTGCGCGCCGGTCCGCCGGTCGGTGACCAGCTCGGCCCGCGCCTTGAGCCAGACCCATTCGCCCGACGCATTGCGGACCCGGAACTCCTGGTCGAGATGGTTGGTCTCGCCGCGGCTGACCGCATCGGCCAGGCCGTAGAGATCGGCGTCCTCGGGATGGATGAAGGCGTTGACCTCTCCGAAGGACATGTACTCGCCGGAGCGGTCATAGCCGAGCATCGCATACATCGAATCCGACCAGTACATCCGGCCCTTGGCCAGGTCCCAGTCCCACAGGCCGCAATGGCCGCGGCTGAGTGCCGTGTCGATGCGGTCACGCACGCAGTCGCAATCCTCGTCGGCGGCGCGGGCGCGCCGGGACTGGAGGACGAAGGCGGCTGTGATGCCGGCGAGGACGATCGCCGCCGAGCCGAACAGGATCAGGATCGAACGCCGGCGCTCGTCCCAGGTCGACAGCGCGCGCTTCACTGGATGGAGCACGGCGACCTGGCCGAGCGGAGCGGCGAGGTTGCGGACGGTGGCGAGGACCTCGATCCCGCCCGGCAACGTGATCGGCATCACGCCGGCCCGGTCGGCGAAGACGGTCAGCGCCTGCCCGGGACCAAGCAGGTCGACGAGATTGCGCTCGCTCACGCCGATCGTCGGCTCGCCGGCGACAACGCGGCCGCTGGGGTCACTGACATAGACGATGCGGCCGCGGCCGGCGATGTGCTTGGTCGTCAGCGTCGTGAGTGCGCTCTCGGGACGTTTGTCTTCCTTCGAGGCTAGATCGAGTTCGCGCACAAGCAATGCCGCGAGTGCGTCGAGGTCCATTGCTGCGTCGTCGAGCGCATCGTCGCGCAGCGCGCTGGTCTGGACGTAGGCTCCGAGCGCCAGGAGCAGGACGAAGCCGGCGACCAGCGCCGGAATGACTTTCCGGAAGATCGGCTCCAGCTGCTCGAAGCGCTGATAAAGCGGATGGGTCAGGGATCGTGCTACGCCCAGCACCGAATTTGCGCGCACGTGTGCGCAAGCCGCGTCTGCACGCGTCATGCCCGTTCCCCCTTCGGAAGCGATGTACCGTCAGTAAGATCGGGAGACGTGCCGCATCCCCGAATCACTGTCAGTTGAATCCGCAGGACTCGCTTTGTCTAGCGGAAACTTCGTTCTTTGCGCGACTTTGCAAGCAAGAGTTGTAGTGTCGAATCGGTTGAATCTTGCACGCGCAGGACTTCGTTAACCTTTGAGGCAAAGCGGCCTTGAGGCGCCTGTCATTGGCCCTTTCAGGCCAGTGAACGGGCGGCGATATCGGCGACGTCGCGCGACAGGTTGGGCGTCGCCCCGACCATGCGCAGTGCCGCCTCCGCCTTGGTCCGGCGGCCTGGCTCCAGCATGCGCCAGCTCTTGAACGAGCCGAGCAGGCGGGAAGCGACCTGCGGGTTGGTCCGGTCGAGTGCGATCACGATGTCGGCGATGAAGCCGTACCCCTCGCCGTCGGCGCGGTTGAACTGCGTCAGGTTGGCGGCATAGCCGCCGATCAGGCCGCGCACCCGGTTGGGATTGCCGAGCGAGAAGGCGGGATGGTTCATCAATCCCTTGACCCGGGCGAGCGTGCCGTCTTCCGCGATCAGCGCCTGTGCCATCAGCCATTTGTCGAGCACCAGCGGCTCGAGGGCATAGAGCTCGCCAAAACGCGCGATCAGGTCTTCGCGCTCTGCTCCCGGAACCAGCGTCATCGCGGCCAGCGCCGCAAGCCGGTCGGTCAGGTTGTCCGCTTCGGCGAACTGAGCCAGCGCCAGCTTTGAGCCTTCGGCTGGAGCTCCCAACGCGATCAGCCCGAGGGCTTCGTTGCGCAGCGCGCGGCGCCCGGCAGGCGTCGCGGCCGGCGAATAGGGGCCACGGTCGGTCAGGCCGGCACGCAGATCTGTGAGCTGGTTGGTGAGCGCCGCGCCGATTGCGGCGGAGAGCCGGCGATGGGTGCCGTGGATGACGTCCGGGTCGACATCGATCCCGATCTCGCGGGCGATGTCGGCCGGGGCCGGCAGGCGCAATACCTGCGCGGCGAAGGCCGGATCCAAAGCGGGGTCGGCGAGGAAACCCGAGAACGCTCCGGCGAGCGCGGTTGCAGTCGCGTCCAGCGTTGACATGTCGCCCTTGCCGGCGCGCATCAGCGCCCGCAACGCCACGGTCTGCAGCGCCTGCCAGCGGTTGAAGGAATCGCCGTCGGCGGTGAACAGCGTCAGGAGCTCGCTGTCGCCGAGGTCGAGCTCGAGCCGGACCGGCGCCGAGAAGCCGCGCAGCAGCGAGGGCGTCGGCGCTTCCGGCACATCGGTGAAGGTCAGGGACAATGAAGGCTGGTCGAGCACGACCACGCCGCCGGCCTTGAGCTCCGGCGAGATGCTGGTGAGCGGCAGGTCGCCGCCCTTGCCGACCAGGCCGAGCGCGACGGGGATGACCACCGGCTGCTTGTCCGATTGGCCCGGCGTCGCCGGCGTCGATTGGGCGAGCTGCAGCGTGTAGCTCTTCGCCTTCGCATCATATTTGCCGGAGGCGACCACGGTCGGTGTGCCGGCCTGTTCGTACCACCGTGCAAAATGAGCGAGGTCTTGACCGGAGGCCTCGACGAAGCAGTGGAGGAACTCCTCGATCGTCGCAGCGGTGCCGTCGCAACGCTCGAAATAGAGGTCCATGCCACGCGCGAAGGCGTCCTCGCCGATCAGGACCTTGAGCATGCGGATCACCTCCGCGCCCTTCTCGTAGACCGTCGGCGTGTAGAAGTTGTTGATCTCCTTGTAGGCGCGCGGCCGGACCGGATGGGCAAGCGGGCCGGCATCCTCGGAGAATTGCGTCGAGCGCAGCGTGCGCACATCGGCGATGCGCTTCACCGGGCGCGAGCGCTCGTCGGAGGAGAACTCCTGGTCGCGGAAGACGGTGAGCCCTTCTTTCAGGCAGAGCTGGAACCAGTCGCGGCAGGTGATGCGATTGCCGGTCCAGTTGTGGAAGTACTCGTGCGCGATGATCGCCTCGATCGAGGCATAGTCGCCGTCGCTCGCCGTCAGCGGGTCGGCCAGCACGTATTTGTCGTTGAAGATGTTGAGGCCCTTGTTCTCCATCGCCCCCATGTTGAAGTCGGAGACGGCAACGACGTTGAACACGTCGAGATCATAGTTGCGGCCGAAGACGCGCTCGTCCCAGCGCATGCAGCGCACCAGCGAATCCAGCGCCCAGCCGGCGCGCCCGGCCTTGCCCGGCTCGACATAGACCGCGAGCTCGACCTTGCGGCCGTCGGCCGTGACGTAGTCCTGCCGGACATGATCGAGCTTGCCGCCGACCAGCGCGAAGAGATAGGCCGGCTTCGGATGCGGGTCGTGCCAGACCGCGAAATGCCGTTCGCCGCCGGGCAATTCGGCGGCCGCGACGAGGTTGCCGTTGGAGAGCAGCACCGGCGCCTGCGTCTTCTCCGCCTCCAGCCTGACCGTGTAGACGCTCATCACGTCCGGCCGGTCGAGGAAATAGGTGATGCGGCGGAAGCCGTCAGCCTCGCATTGCGTGCAGTAGACGCGGCTGGAGCGGTAGAGCCCCATCAGCTTGGTATTGGCGCCGGGGTCGAGCGTCGTCTCGATCCTGAGCGAGAAGGTTCGCACCGGCGGGGCATGGATCGTCAGCCCCTGCGGCGAGAGGGAATACAGGGCGGGATCGAGCGGGACCTCGTCGAGCAGGATGGAATCCGGCGTCAGCTCGTCGCCGTCGAGCATCAGCGGCGCTCCGGCATGGCCGGCCGGGTTCGGCCGTAGCTGCAGCTGCGAGCGCACCCTGGTCTGGGTCGGATCGAGGACGATGTCGAGATCGACGGTGTCGATCAGCCAGTCGGAGGGGCGATAATCCTCGAGGCGGATCAGCGGGGCGTCTTCGGCGCGCATGGGCTCAGCTCGCTTCCTTCAGTCGCTCTTATCTATGGGGCCTGGGACGACGGCGGAAGCCGTCAGGGCAGGGCGTAGGGCTTGTCGGTCGTGATCGCCGGCTCGGCATGGCTGACCAGGCGACAGACATCCGGCCGGGCTTCGCGAACCTTGCGCTCGATCCTGTCGACGGCGTGATGCACCGCGGCGACGTCGAGCGCCGCATCGGCGCGGCAGTGATAGTTGACCACGAGGCCGTTGCGCGTCTCGCGCACCCGCACGCTGTGGATGTCGCGGATCGGGCCGCCGGCTTCCGCCACACGCGCCGCTTCCTGCGCGATCGCCTTGCCGATGGCTTCGACGACCTCCCAGGGCGCGTTGTGGCCGGAGGGTTGGCCGGTTTCCATCGGCTCGATATGGGTGTCGACCTCGGTCTCGCCGCCGAATTCGGCGCGGATCGCGTTCTCCAGCCGCGTGGCGATCTCGTGCGCCTCGCCGAGCGGCAGCAACGCGTCGACCTCCATGTCGAGCGAGACGGCGAGCCGCTCGCCGATGGTGTGGACGCTGACATGGTGCACCGGCACCTTCATCTTCAGCGCGATCAAGAGCACGCGTTCCAGCGCGGTCTCGTCGTCGACCTGGACCGGGTTGGCGGTGACGGTCAGCGCCGAATCCGGCTCGACGACGGCCAGTGCCCGCAGCAGGTCGTCCTTGATCGCGGTCACGCGATCGAGTGGCAAGGTGCGCGAGACCTGGATGCCGATCTCGCCCTGCACGACGCCGCCGGCTGGCCGCAGCCGCAGCCATTCGACATTGACGACGCCAGCAACACCTTGCGCCGCCTCGCGCAGGCGCTCGGCGAGGCCCTTCGGCGCCGCGTCGATCAGCGTGTCGACCGTGCGCCGTCCGAGCTTGATGGCGGTGGCGATCATAAACACGGCGAGTGCCAGCGCCGTCGCGCTGTCGGCCATCGGCACGCCCACGCGGGTCAGGATCAGGCCAAGCAGCACCAGCGCCGTGCCGACGAAGTCGGTGGCGAAGTGCAGTGCCTCGGCCGAGAGCGCTTCGCTGCGGGTCTCCTTGGCGACCATCGTCAACGTGCGCCAGCGCGTTGCGTCGACCATCAGCGAGAACAGCAGCACACCGATGACCAGCGGCGTCACCGCGACATGGGGCTCAGCTCCGCTCCACAGGCGGTTGGCGGCCTCCCACAGGATCGCGCCGGAGAGACCGAACAGGATCGCGGTCTCCAGCAGCGCCGCCAGCGCCTCGAACTTGCCGTGACCGTAATGGTGCTCGTCATCGGCCGGCTTGTCGGCCGCGCGCACCGCGAACCATGTGAACATGGTCGAGCCGATGTCGATCAGCCCCTGCAGCGCGTCGGTCATTAGCGCAAGCGAGCCGGAGAGGATCGCTGCGGCAAACTTGGCCAGCGTCAGCACGATGCTGGCGATCACCGAGAGCGTCGCCGCCTTCTGCTTGACCCGCGCCACCTCGGCGGGCGACACCGTGCCCGTCGGGTTCGGCGTGAGACCTTGCGTTCCGCTCATGACAGCTCCGCGCGAACCCTCTTGGATTGCGGTCGGTTTGGCCCGATCCATCAGCCAGATCAACCCCGGGAGACAAACAGTGCGCTATCTCCACACCATGGTCCGCGTCACCGACCTCGATGCGGCGCTCGATTTCTACGTGAACAAGTTCGGCCTGGTCGAAACCCGCCGCATGGAGAGTGAAAAGGGGCGCTTCACGCTCGTCTTCCTCGCCGCACCCGATGATGCCGCCACAGTAAAGGAGCAGGGCAGCCGCGGCCGCCCGACGCTGGAGCTGACCTATAACTGGGATCCGGAGGTCTACACGGGCGGGCGCAATTTCGGCCATCTCGCCTATGAGGTCGACGACATCTACGCGACCTGCGACAAGCTGATGAAGGCTGGCATCACCATCAACCGGCCGCCGCGCGACGGCAACATGGCCTTCGTCCGCTCGCCCGACAACATCTCTATCGAGATCCTGCAGAAGGGTGAGCCCAAGCCGCCGGCCGAGCCGTGGCTGAGCATGCCTAACACAGGGGCGTGGTAAAAGCGCGATTGCAGCTCGATGCTCTCCTTGATATCATGATTTGATATCAAGGAGGCTATCATGGGCATTCTTGTTCGCGACGAGAAAATCGACCGCCAGGTGCGGGAACTTGCAGTTCGGTATGGTGAGACCTTGCAGGGCGCGATCGGCCTCGCCGTCGAGAACGAGCTGAAGCGTCTCGACGAGCGCAAGGAGCGGATAGAGCGCGCGTTTCGGGAAGCGCGCGAGCGGTTGGCCGCATTCCCGATCGTCGATGATGGCATGACCCACAAGGAGTTCTTCGATCGCGAATATGGCGACGCCTGATGTTTTTAGATGCCTCGGTTCTGATTGCGGCTCTGGAGGACGAGCCGGAGGCCACGGACATTCAGGCCGCTTTTATCGGCGCCCCGACGATGGCGACATCGCCTGTCGCAATGTTCGAGGCCTCCTGTCGCATCGCCAAAGTGCGTCGGATATCGATCGTCCAGGCTCAGGGCGTCGTCGAGAGCTTCATCGCGACCATAGGCGCCCATCTGGTCGCCATAGATGCTGTAGTCGGGAAAGAGGCGCATGCCTGTGCCTCCCGCTATCACCATCTCACTGGCCATGCCGCGCGCCTTAACATGGGCGACTGCTTTGCCTATGCGGCAGCCAAGAGCGCCGGTCTCAAGCTTGCCTACAAAGGCAACGACTTCATTCACACCGACATCGATGGCGTCCGCTTCGGAGCCTGACATTCCCGCGGAGCTTTTGAATGTTGACCAAAACCCTCTTCGGCACGCTCGACGACGGCACCCCGATCCACGAGGTCGTGTTGCGCTCGGCCTCCGGTGCCGAGGCGCGCGTGATGGAATGGGGGGCGGTGCTGCGCGATCTCGTCGTGCCGCTCCCGAACGGAGGGAGCCAGCGTGTCGTGCTCGGCTTCCCCGGTTTCGCCGACTATCCCAGGCATTCCCCGCATATGGGCGCGATCGCCGGCCGCTTTGCCAACCGCATCGGCGGCGGGCGTTTCACACTCGATGGCGTCGAATACCAGGCGCCGCTCAACGAGCATGGCCGGAACTCGCTGCATGGTGGCGGGCAGGGCTTCGGCAAGCGGCCCTGGACGCTGGTGCACCATGATGAGGCGAGCGCGACGCTGGCGCTGGTCTCACCAGATGGTGATGCGGGCTACCCCGGCACCCTCGACGTCTTCTGCCGCTACAGCCTTACCGGCGCCGCGACCTTGCGGATCGAGCTCACTGCCACCACCGATGCGCTGACGATCGTCAACCTGGCGCACCACTCCTATTTCCGTCTCGATGACGGCCCCGACATCCTCGACCACGAATTCGAGGTCCACGCCAACCTGATCACGCCGGTCGATGCCGACCTGATCCCGGACGGCTCGGTCGCTTCGGTCGCGGGAACGCCTTTCGATTTCCGCAAGGCCCGGCCGATCCGCTTCACGAACCCGGACGGCTCGCGCTTCTGGTACGATCACAACTATCTGCTCCGGCGCGATCGCTGCGAGCCGGCGGCGGCGACTGGTCTCGAACTCGCCCATGCCGCGACCTTGCGCTCGCGGCGCTCGGGTCTCGCCATGGAGGTCTGGACCACTGAACCGGCCTTGCAGGTGTATGACGGCTTCAAGCTGGATACGCCGGTGGCCGGTCTCGATGGCGTGCCCTATGGCACCTGCGCGGGGATCGCGCTCGAGCCGCAGCATGTGCCGGACTCGCCCAATCTTCCGCACTTCCCATCGACAGTGCTCCGCCCCGGCGACGTCTACCGTCAGATCAGCGAATTCAGGTTCGGAGCTTGAGCCGCATGGCCGGTGTCTTCTGTCTCGGTATCGCGACGCTCGACTATGTCTACAGCGTCGAGCGCGTGCCCAATCCCGGCGAGAAGGACCGGGCGCGCGATCTCGTCGTCACCGGCGGCGGCTGCGCCGGCAGCGGCTCGGCCGCAATCGGCCGGCTCGGCGGCAGGGCCTGGCTGGCCACGCGGCTGGGCGATGACGCGGTCGGCGACACGATCATCGGCCAATTGCAGCAGGACGGCGTCGACACTTCGCTTTCGCCGCGTTTTCCAGGGCTGCGCTCGCCGGTCTCCTCGATCCTGATCGACGCTCAGGGCGAACGCATGGTCGTCTCCTACACCGACCCCAAGACGCCACTCTCGCCCGACTGGCTGCCCGATACGCTGCCGGCCGGGTGCGACGGCGTGCTGGTCGATACGCGCTGGGGTGAGGGTTCGCTCGCAGCGCTGAAGCTCGCCCGCAAGGCCGGCGTGCCCGGTGTGATCGACGGCGATCGTCAGCCAACCCATCCGGAAATGATCGCCACCGCCAGCCATGTCGCTTTCAGCGAGAAAGCGCTGAGCGAGATCTCGGGCGGACAAGAGCCGAGGGCGGCGCTGGAAGCACTCGCGCGCGATGCACAGAACTGGCTGGCGGTGACGCTCGGGCCGCGAGGCGTGCTCTTCATGGAGAACGGCGGCATCGCGCATCTGCCGGCCTTCCCGATCGAGGCAGTCGATACGCTCGGCGCCGGCGACGTCTGGCACGGCGCTTTCGCATTGGCGCTTGCTGAGGGACAGAGTGAACGTGAAGCGGTGCGCTTCGCCTCGGCCGTGGCGGCGATCAAATGCACCCGCTTCGGCGGCCGCGCCGGTACGCCGACGCGCGACGAGGTCGAGCGCTTCCTGGCGGCGCATTGAGGCGCGGGAACTTCGCTGCCTTCCGGCCGTAGATGGCGAGAACCCGAACTCGCCGGAGGCAGCCATGGCCAGCAGAAACCTTCACGACATCGCCGCCAAGATGCGCGACATCGACATCGTCTTTCTCACCACGCGGACGGACGGTGGCGAGCTGGCGGCGCGGCCGATGAGCAACAACGCCGATGTCGAGTATGATGGCGACTCCTTCTACTTCACCGAGGACTCGACGCGGATGGTCGGCGATATCGAGCGCGATCCGACGGTTGGGCTGCAGTTTTCCGGGAAGGACGGGTTCTTCATCGCAGTTGAGGGCCGGGCCAACCTGATCCGCGACAAGCAGACTTTCGCCGAGCACTGGAATCCCGACCTCGACGCCTGGTTCGAGAAGGGCGTCGACACGCCCGGCCTGGTGATGATCAAGGTCGGCGCCCAGCGCATCAAATATTGGGATGGCGAGGACAACGGCGAAGTCAGCCTCTGAGGTTGCTCTGCCTAGAATATGGGCAGAGGAGCCGCGTGGCGACCTTGCGAGCTGACCCATTGCGCGGAAAACTGCGCAGGATTGTCAGAGTCTCCCATGTTCGCGCCTGCGCTGCCGCAATCACCCGAGCCGCTGTTGCCGGACTATGTCCGCGCCGATGGCGGCGTGCGCCTGCGCTTCGGCAAGGTCGGCGCGCGCAGCATGCGGCTGGAGGTCGCCGAGAGCGGCGGCTACCGCGCCCGTTTTCCAACGGCCTATGACGAGCGCTGTGAGGCCGTGCTGATCAATACGGCGGGCGGCATGGCGGGCGGCGACCGCGCCGTCACGCGGATCGCCCTCGATCCCGGTGCGCAGGCGGTCGTGACGACGCAGGCGGCGGAAAAGATCTACCGCAGCCAGGGCAGTGAGACGCGGGTCGAGACCCGGATCGATGTTGCTGATGGCGCCGAACTCGCCTGGCTGCCGCAGGAGACCATCCTGTTCTCCGGTTCCCGCCTGTCGCGCAGCCTCGATGTCGAGCTGGCGGCCGACGCTGGCTTCATCGCCGCTGAGACGCTCTATTTCGGCCGCGCCGCCATGGGTGAGAGCCTGGCGCGTGGCCAATTGCGTGATCGTTGGCGCATCCGCCGCGAGGGCCGCCTCATCTTCGCCGAGGACCTCAGGCTGGGCGGCGCCATCGACGCGACCTTGGGTCGCAAGGCGGTCGGGCAGGGCGCGCGCGCCGCTGCGACGGTCCTCGCGGTCGGGCCTGGTCAGCCGGAAAAGCTCGACGAAATCCGCGCCTTGGTCGCTGATGATCCAGCCTTCGCCGAGGTCGAGGCTGGCGCCGGCATCCTTGACGGCTTCCTTCTGATCCGCCTCCTCTCCGCCGATGCACAGGCGCTGCGTCGCGCCCTCGTCATGCTGCTGGGGCATCTCATCGGCCGTGCGCTGCCGCGCACCTGGTCAACGTGAGGAGAGTGTCATGCTGGCGATCCAGGGATTGAAATGCGTCTATGATACCGGCTCCCGCGGCTGGGCGATCGAGCTCGCGCTGAAGGGCGAGGGCGAGGAAGCCGTGCGCCGCTTCGATGTCGACGGCCCCGAGGATGCCGAGATGCTGATCGAGGCTTTCGACGAGTCGACCTCGAGCAGCTTCGATCCGGCGACGGGCGAAATCGTGTTCGCCTACGAATATGCCACCCTCGACGACGAAGACGAGGATGAGGACGAGACCGACGACGAGGCGGACGAGGAAGAAGACGAGGACGCCGAAGTCGCTGAAGACGACGAAGTCGCCGAGGACGAGGACGAGAAGGTCAAGGCATGAATCTGACGCCGCGCGAGAAGGACAAGCTCATCATCGCCATGGCTGCCATGGTGGCGAGGCGAAGGCTCGAGCGCGGCGTCAAGCTCAACCATCCCGAAGCCGTCGCGCTGATCACCGACTTCGTGGTCGAGGGTGCGCGCGACGGCAAGTCAGTCGCCGAATTGATGGAGGCTGGCGCCCATGTCCTCTCGGCCGATCAGGTCATGGACGGCATCGCCGAGATGCTCCACGACGTCCAGGTCGAGGCGACCTTTCCCGATGGCACCAAGCTCGTCACAGTGCACGAGCCGATCCGCGGCTCGGCCGGCCGGCTGAGGCCGGGCGAGGTGACGACGCTGCCGGGCGATCTCATCCTCAACGAGGGCCGCGAGAGCCTGACGCTTACCGTCGCCAACACCGGTGACCGGCCGATCCAGGTTGGCTCGCACTATCATTTCTTCGAGGCCAATCCGGCACTCGCCTTTGAGCGCGATCGGGCGCGTGGCTTTCGGCTCGATATCCCGGCCGGCACGGCCGTGCGCTTCGAGCCGGGGCAGACTCGCGAGGTCAGGCTGGTCGCGCTCGCCGGCAAGCGCGAGGTCTACGGTTTCCGCCAGGAGGTCATGGGCAAGCTCTGAGGGGGGCGCCCAAGACCGCATTTGCGACGAGATTTAGCTTCAGCGTTGTGAACCTGGTGTCGCCCTGCTTCCGTCAGCCGGACGCCGATGCCATGCTCGAACGCTCCTCAGGCTAAGCCCTCATGCAAGAAGACGCTGAACTCCCCATGCTCGAAGGCGGCAAGGCCAAGCGAGGCGTCTGCGCCATCAGCGGCCTCGAGGTCAGCCGCAAGAGCCTGATCACGCTCGGGACGCTGCGGCCCTCATTGGTCGAGCATATCCGGCGCGACTTTCCCGATCTCGACGATCATAGCCTGATCAGCTTGAAGGAGCTGGCGCGCTACCGCACGCGCTATGTCGAGGAGATCCTGCGCGAGGAGCACGGCGAGTACACGGATCTCGACCGCGAGGTCGCCGAGAGCATCGCCCGGCAGGAGACCATCGCCGAGAACATCGAGGACGATTTCGAGGAGCATCGCACCCTCGGCGAGCGTCTCTCCGACGGACTCGCCAGCTTCGGCGGCTCATGGGCCTTCCTGATCAGCTTCGGCGTCGTGCTGGCGATCTGGATGCTGGTCAACGTCGTCGCCGGGACGGGCGCTTTCGATCCTTATCCGTTCATCCTGCTCAACCTCGTGCTGTCCTGCATCGCGGCGATCCAGGCGCCGATTATCATGATGAGTCAGAAGCGGCAGGAGGCGAAGGACCGGCTGCGCTCCTTCAACGACTATCAGGTCAACCTCAAGGCGGAGCTCGAAGTCCGGCACCTGCACGAGAAGGTCGATCATCTGATCACGCGGCAATGGCAGCGCCTCGCCGAGATCCAGCAGGTCCAGCTCGAACTGCTGCAGGAGGCGCAACTGCCCCGCCGCAAGCCGAAGCGGCGCAAGAAGCCGGTGGCGAAGAAGAAGGTGGTGGCGGTTCCGGCGGACAGGCCAAACGAGGATGGCGAGCCGTCCGATGGCCGCTGATGGATCTGTCCGCGCATCGAGGCGTTGGCCTCTTGTCGCCTCGGAAGGCGATGCGGCTCGGCGAGGTGACGCCGTGAACAGAGTCGCAATCGGGAGGGCACCCTGATGCGCGAAGACGATAATTTGCTGCGCGACCAGATCGCGCTGGTGACGCATGCGGCTGGTTTTTGCCGCTCGCGTCCACAATGGGCAGACGCGCAAGGGCGAAAGTGGCCCGCCCTTCATCCTCCATCTCGCGGAAGTCGCCGATCTCCTCGCCAAGGCGCTGGAGGAGCCCGATCCGGAGCTCGTCGCCGCGGCCTGGCTGCATGACGCCGTCGAGAAGACCAAGATCACCAGAGACGAGATCGAGAGCATCTTCGGCCTGCGAGTTGCATCGCTCATCGCCGAAGTGAGCGACGACAAGAGCCTGCCGGAGGCGGAGCGGCGTCGCATGCAGATCGAGACGATCGGCGAGAAGAGCGAGGCGGCGCGCCTGCTGCGGCTCGCCGACAAGATCAGCGGCCTGCGCGAGCTGGCCGAGGACCCTCCGGCGGGCTGGGACGCGGCGCGCCGTCGCGACTGGTTGCAGTTCGCGACCGATGTCGCGGCCGGCTGCCGCGGCCTCAGCGCCGCGCTCGACCTGTTGTTCGATCAGGCCGCTGCGGCCTCTGCAAGAAGCATCGACGAGTTGCGGCGGCCATCGGCATAGACATGGGATTGCCTTACTCCAGCTGCATCCTTACGTTGCCTGTATGTAAGGAGGTGGAGTGATGAGCATCAAGGTCGCCAGCGTCATGACCTCCAAGGGACAGTTCACGCTGCCGGTCGAAATCCGGCAGGCGCTCGACCTGCGGCCGGGCGATGAGCTGCGTTTCGAGCTGACGGATGACAAGCAGCTCAGCGTTGTTCCGAGACGGCGGCGGAGCATCTTCGAATTGCGTGAAACTCTGCCTCCGCTCACGCTTGGGCGGCCGCTGACGCAGGCCGATATCGACGACGCGATCACCGAAGCGATGAATGAGCAGGAAGAACGGGTCAGGCGCGGCAACTGATGCAGGCCCTCGACACCAATGTTCTTCTGCGGATCGTCGATCGCACGAATGTCGACCAAGCGCGTCAGGTCGAGCAGCTCGTCAGGCATTCCGGCCAAGCACCATTTTTCCTCAGCGTGTTCGTCATGCTTGAGTTCGGATGGACACTGACGCGACGCTACAAGCTTCCGCGCACTGAGATTGTGCAGTGGTTGCGCTTTGTGCTTGAGGCACCGGAATTCGTTGTCGAGCGTGCAGGACTCGTCGATGAGGCGGTAGCCGAGTTCGAAGCGGGCAATGCCGATTTTGGCGACTGCCTGATCGGTGTCGCGAATCTTGCATCCGGCTGTTCGACCACGCTGACATTCGACCGCGACGCCATTGCGATCGAGCGTCTGTTCTCGCCCGTTCCGAGCTGAGGCCCCGCCATGCCCTTCGCCTTTCCGCGCAATGCCTATGCCGCCATGTTCGGCCCGACCACCGGCGACACGGTCCGCCTCGGCGACACCGAGCTCGTCATCAGGGTCGAGAAGGATTTCACCACCTATGGCGAGGAGGTGAAGTTCGGCGGCGGCAAGGTCATCCGCGACGGCATGGGCCAGAGCCAGGTCAGGAACGCCGACGGCGCCGCCGACACCGTCATCACCAATGCCCTCATCCTCGACCACTGGGGCATCGTGAAGGCCGATATCGGCATCAGGGCCGGCCGCATCTGCGCCATCGGCAAGGCCGGCAATCCCGACATCCAGGCCGGCTTCGGCAATTTCGCGCCGGACGAGACGATCATCGTCGGCCCCGGCACCGAGGTCATCGCCGGCGAGGGCAAGATCGTCACCGCCGGCGGCTTCGACAGCCATATCCACTTTATCTGCCCGCAGCAGATCGAGGATGCGCTGATGAGCGGGCTGACCACAATGCTGGGCGGTGGCACCGGCCCGGCCCATGGCACCTTGGCGACGACCTGCACGCCCGGCCCCTGGCATCTCGGCCAGATGATCAAGGCGGCCGAAGCCTTCCCGATGAACCTCGCCTTCGCCGGCAAGGGCAATGCCGCGCTGCCTGGCGCGCTGATCGAGATGATCGAGGCCGGCGCCTGCGCCCTCAAGCTGCACGAGGACTGGGGCACGACGCCGGGCGCGATCGACAACTGTCTTTCGGTCGCCGACGAATACGACATCCAGGTGATGATCCACACCGACACGCTGAACGAGTCGGGCTTCGTCGAGGATACCGTCGCGGCTTTCAAGGGCCGCACCATCCACGCCTTCCATACCGAAGGGGCGGGTGGTGGCCACGCGCCGGATATCATGAAGGTCGCCGGGCTGCCCAATGTGCTGCCGTCCTCGACCAATCCGACCCGGCCGTTCACCGTCAACACGCTCGACGAACATCTGGACATGCTGATGGTCTGCCATCACCTGTCGCCGTCGATCCCGGAGGACCTCGCCTTCGCCGAAAGCCGCATCCGCAAGGAGACGATCGCCGCCGAGGACATCCTGCACGATCTCGGCGCGCTCTCGATGATGTCCTCCGACAGCCAGGCCATGGGCCGCATCGGCGAGGTGATCACCCGCACCTGGCAGACCGCCCACAAGATGAAGGTCCAGCGCGGGCCGCTGCCGCAGGACGCCGGCACCGGCGCTGACAATTTCCGGGCCAAGCGCTATGTCGCGAAATACACGATCAACCCGGCGATCGCGCATGGCATATCCAGGCATATCGGCTCGATCGAAGTCGGCAAGCTCGCCGATCTCGTCGTCTGGTCGCCGGCCTTCTTCGGCGCCAAGCCCGACCTCGTCGTCAAGGGCGGGATGATCGCGGCCGCGCCGATGGGCGATCCCAACGCCTCGATCCCGACGCCGCAGCCGGTGCATTACCGGCCGATGTTCGGCGCCTTCGGCAAGGCGGTGACGTCGACCTCGCTGGTCTTCGTCTCGCAGGCGGCGATGGCGAACGGTCTGAAGGAGCGGCTCGGCACCGACAAGGAGATGGTCGCGGTCGAGAACACCCGCGGCGGCATCTCCAAGAAGAGCATGATCCACAACGACGCGACGCCGGACATCCAGATCGATCCGGAGACCTATGCGGTGGTGGCGGATGGCGAACTGCTGGTTTGCGAACCGGCGAAGGAGCTGCCGTTGGCGCAGCGGTACTTTTTGTTCTAGCTTAGAGTATATGAGATTCTCCGAACGTTTAGGCCTTACGCCAGTACGCCTTCATCTGCAGCGAGATGCTGTAGACGAAGCGTTGCGCGCCGGGCTTTGGACAGCTCTAAAGACCACAGTTCTTGATTTTCAAAGGAGTTATGGCGCTTGGGATGATCGCTATTATATGATCTCAAAGAGAGTTATAGTTTTCTTTTTTAAAGTACCGATAGACAGTGCGCCTAATGACGCTGACGTATTTGTTTCAAATATTAGAAAGTGGTTTTTTGCAGCAAAGTGGTTTCAATTATACGATTTAATCGAATTTATGTACGAAAATGGTTATAGTGATGAATACGATCAAGATGCAAAGATTGAGCGGTTTTCAGGATTGGTGAATCAATTTCTTGAGCAGGAGAAGTCTGCTTTTCGTTTGGTGGCTGGCCATGTTACTGAATTGACGGGTGATTCTGAAATAAATGAAATCGAAGAAGCTGCTGCATCAAAGGGAAAATTCTCAGGAGTTTCTCTGCATATTAAGTCGGCAGTTGGATTGTATTCAGACCGAAAAAATCCTGACTATAGGAATTCTGTCAAGGAGGCAATTTGCGCGGTTGAGGCCGCTGCAAGGACCATTTGTCAGGACGATAAGGCTACTCTTGGGGCCGCGGTAAAAGCAATTGATAAGAGCCACACTATGCACCCTGCGCTAAAAGAAGGGCTGCTGAAGATTTATGGCTATTCGAGTGATGAAGGTGGGATTCGGCACGCCTTGACCGACCAGTCAAAGGTTGATCATGCAGATGCCAAATTTATGATCGTGAGCTGCAGTGCCTTCTGCAACTTTCTGATTGAAAAGTATGGGGTCCAGACCTCCTGACCGGTGGAGGGGTTTATGGGCTGTTGACAGCATTTCCGGCTCCCTTTCTTGTGTCGGCTAATAAAG
Source organism: Alloboseaceae bacterium BT-24-1 (assembly GCA_025846845.1). Taxonomy (GTDB): domain Bacteria; phylum Pseudomonadota; class Alphaproteobacteria; order Rhizobiales; family Beijerinckiaceae; genus Allobosea. The sequence continues at coordinate 153,514 of JAOYTL010000010.1, read as the reverse complement.
TTAGCCGCCCAGGGAGGTTGCCTTGCCCCGTCTGTCTCACATCGCCATGCTCGCCGGCGTCGCTTTCGCTGCCTTCGCGACGCCTGCAGCGGCGCAGGGTCAGGTCACCGTCTACTGCTCGATCCTCGAGGAGCAGTGCCGCGAAGGCGCCTCGATCTTCGAGAAAGCGACCGGCATCAAGGTCCAGATGGTGCGCAAGTCGACCGGCGAGGTCTATGCCCAGGTCAAGGCCGAGGCGACCAATCCCCGCGGTGACGTCTGGTGGGGCGGGCCGGGCGAACCGCATCTGCAGGCGGCCGACGAGGGCCTGCTCGACGAGTACAAGTCGCCCAAGCTGGCGGAGCTGCATGACTGGGCCAGGCGCCATGCCGAGCAGTCGAAGTTCCGCACCTCCGGCATTTATCTCGGCGTGCTCGGCATCGGCTACAACCTCGAGACCCTGAAGAGCAAGGAGCTGGCCGAGCCGAAATGCTGGGCCGATCTGCTCGATCCAAAATTCAAGGACGAGGTCCAGGTCGCCGATCCCAGCTCGTCCGGCACGGCCTATGTCTTCCTCGCCACCACCGTCCAGCGCCTCGGCGAGGACAAGGGCTTCGACTTCCTCAAGAGCCTGCACAAGAATATCAGCCAGTACACCAAGTCCGGCATCGCTCCGGTCAAGGCGACGGCGCTCGGTGAGACGGCGGTCGGCATCGCCTTCATGCACGACATGCTGACGCAGAAGCTGCAGGGCGCGCCGATCGGCATCGTCGCCCCGTGCGAGGGCACCGGCTACGAGACCGGCTCGGTCTCGGTGATCAAGGGCGGCAAGAACCCGGAAGCCGCGCGCAAGTTCGTCGACTTCACGCTTTCGCCGGAGGCGCAGGACATCAACGCCAAGCTCAAGATCAACTCGATCCCGTCGAACAGGAATTCCAAGCTCTCGCCCGACGCGCCGAAGTTCGAGGAGATCAAGCTGATCGACTACGACACCCCGCGCTGGGGCAGCCCGGCCGAGCGCTCGCGCCTCTTGAAGAAGTTCGACGACGAGGTGAAGGCGCTGCCGCGCTGAGAGCGTGCGTTTAGTAGCACTGGCCGGAGCCGGTGCTACTAAACCGTTGTTACCGCTGGGCGCAGGGGATCACCGCACCGGCGGCGCGTATTGCAGGCCGCCTTGCGTCCACAGCCGGTTCATGCCGCGCGGCAGGTTGAGCGGCGATTTCGCGCCGAGATGCCGGTCGAAGCTCTCGCCGTAATTGCCGACCGCCTTGACGATGCGCACCACCCAGTCGTTGGAGAGGCCGAGGCTCTCGCCGAACTTGCCCTCGGCGCCGAGCAGCCGCTTGATCTCGGGATTGGTCGACTTCACCATCTCCTCGACATTGGCCTGGGTGATGCCGAACTCCTCGGCGTTCAGCATGGCGTAGACCGTCCAGCGCACGATATCGAACCAGCCGTCGTCGCCCTGGCGGACCCATGGGCCGAGCGGCTCCTTCGAGATCATCTCGGGCAGGAGGTCGTGCTCGGCAGGGGCCTTGAGCTTCATCCGGTTCGCCGCCAGCTGCGACAGGTCGGTGGTGTAGGCATCGCAGCGCCCGGCCTCATAGGCCTGGATGGTCTCGTCGAGCCCGGCATAGGCGATGACTTCGTATTTCATGCCGTGATTGCGGAAATAGTCGGCGAGGTTGAGCTCGGTCGTGGTGCCTTGCGCGACGCAGATCGAGGCGCCGTTCAGCGCCTTGACGTCCTTGACGCCCGTGCTCTTGCGCACGAGGAAGCCCTGGCCGTCGAAATAGTTGATCGCGGTGAAGTTGAGGCCGAAGCCGGCGTCGCGGCCGAGCGTCCAGGTCGTCGTCCGCGAGAGCACGTCGATCTCGCTGCTCTGCAGCACGGTCAGCCGGTCCTTCGAGGCCAGCGAGATGTATTTGGCCTTCTCCTGGTCGTTGAAGATCGCTGCTGCTAGCGCCCGGCAGAGATCGGTGTCGAAACCGCGCCATTGCCCTTGCGCATCGGGTAGCGAGAAGCCGGCGACGCCCTGGCTGGTGCCGCAGATCAGATGGCCGCGCTGCTTGATCCGCTCCAGCGTCGTCTGGGCCTGAGCCGCGAGTGGAAGCGCTGTGGCGAGGCAAAGACCCGTCAGGGCGCTGCCGAAATTGCGGGCGCGCCGTGCTGAAATTCTGAGCATGAGATTCCCCTGATTATTGGCCGGGCGATCTAACAGGGCCGATGCCGCGCGAGCCAGAGTTATTTATGCGGCTAATCGATTGGAGCGTGCATCCGTACGCTCTTCTGCGCCGTACCCCGCGTGAGCGTAACAGTGGAGACCCGCCTGGCATGTCCGATCCCGTCCTCGTCATCGCCCGCGCCAAGGTCAGTCCAGGGGAGCGCGAACGCTTCCTCACGGCGGCGCGCGACTGCATTGCGGCAACGCGTCGCGAGCAGGGCTGCCTCGGCTACGACATCTATGAAAGTGCGACCGACCCCGGCCAGTTCGTCAGCTTCGAGAGCTGGGAGGCACGGGCTGATATCGACCGGCATATGCAGAAGCCGCATCTCCAGTCCTTCCTCGCCATCGTCGGGACTTGCGTCAGCGTCGCTCCGGTGATCGAAGTGGTGGAACCGCGATCGGTCGATCGCCTCTGATCCATCACGCCACGGGTTTTTCCATGCAGCGCGCCATCTCCGTCGTCCGCAAGGCCGCGGTCAAGCAGGACCGGGTCGTCGATACCCTGACTCTCGACCATGAGGACCGCAACCGCCGCCGCGTCGCGCTCAAGGGCGATGGCGGGCGCGACATCCTGCTCGATCTCGACAAGGCGACCGCGCTCAGCGACGGCGATGCGGTCAAGCTCGAGGACGGCTCGCTCGTCCTGATCAAGGCGGCGGCGCAGAAGCTGATCGAGATCACCGCCGAGAACCCGCTGCGGCTGGCGCGTGTCGCCTGGCATATCGGCAACCGCCACACTCCGGCCGAGATCACCGCGAACGCGATCTATATCGAGCACGACCATGTGCTGGCCGAGATGGTCCGTGGCCAGGGCTGCGCGATGAGCGATGTCGAGCGCCCGTTCCAGCCCGAGCGCGGCGCCTACGACCATGATCACGCCGATTGCGGTCATGATCACGGTCACGCCCATCATGACCACGGCCACGCACATGCTCACGACCATGGCCATTCCCATGCCGGCCACGGCCATGAGCATGGCCAAGAGCATCATCACACGCCCGAGCACGCCCATGGCGCCTCCTGTGGCTGCGGCCATGACCATCATCATGACGACCACGGCCACAAGCACGACCATGGCCATCATGGCCATGAGCACGGCCACAAGGGCCATAAGCACGACCACTGAGCCATGCAGGGCGCGCTCCTGCCCCTGATGATCTGGCTCTCGCCGGCCTTCCCGGTCGGCGGCTTCGCCTATTCGCACGGGCTGGAATGGGTCTTCGAGGTCGGCGACCTCACTGACGCCGAGGGGCTCGCGGACTGGCTCGATGCGCTGGTCGAGCACGGCGCGCTACACAACGACCTCATCCTCTTCGCCGGGTCCTGGCGCGCCAGCGGCGAGGGTGACGCCAAGGCGTTGCGGGAGATCGCTGAACTGGCGCTCGCTTTGGCGAACTCGGCCGAGCGTCGGCTCGAGACGGTGACCCAGGGCAATGCCTTCGTCTCCGCGATCGCCGCCTCCTGGCCTTGCGCATCAATCGACACGCTGCGCGCCGCTTGGCCGGGCGATGTCGCCTATCCGATCGCCGTCGCGGTTGCCGCCAGCGGCCACGGCCTGCCGCTGCAGCCATCACTCGAAGCCTTCGCGCTCGCCTTCGTCGCGAACCTCGTCTCGGCCGCCGTCCGGCTCGGCATGGTCGGCCAGACCGATGGCCAGAGGGTCATCGCCCGGCTGACGCCGGTCTTGCACGAGGCGGCCGTCCGGGCGGAAGCGATGACGCTGGGCGATCTCGGCGGCTGTGTCTTTCGCTCCGATCTCGCCTCGCTGCGGCACGAGACGCAATATTCGCGGCTGTTCCGCTCGTGACATTCGCAATCGCCGTCATGCTGGTGCTTCTCCTGGCCGCCATCGCCGCGCTGCATGCCTATTGGGGCCGGGGCGGCCTCTGGCCGGCGGCGAGCGAGGACGAGCTGATCGCCACCGTCATCGGCAATGCGCAGGCCAGGCGCATGCCATCGCCCGGCTTGTGCCTACTCGTCGCGCTGGCCATTGCTGTGACGGCGATCTGGCCGCTGCTTCTGATTGGGACATCCGGCACGGCCGCGTTGCGACCGTTGCTCCAGCTCGGCGGCTTCGCGATCATGGCGGTGTTCTTGCTTCGCGGCATCGCTGGTTTCCTGCCGGCCTGGCGGCGGCTGCACCCGCGCGAGCCTTTCGCCAGCTATGATCGCCGCTATTACTCGCCGCTCTGCCTGCTGATCGCCGCGGGCTATGCGGTGCTGCTCCTGCAAGGACCCTGATCGATGACCAGCTCACCTCACGGCCCCTTGCGCGTCGGCATCGGCGGCCCGGTCGGCTCCGGCAAGACCGCGCTGATGGAGGCGCTCTGCAAGCGCATGCGCGACCGCTACGAGATCTGCGCCATCACCAACGACATCTATACCAAGGAGGATGCCCGCATCCTCACCGTCTCCGGCGCCCTCCCGGAAGAACGGATCATGGGCGTCGAGACCGGTGGCTGCCCGCATACCGCAATCCGCGAGGATTGCTCGATCAACCTCGCCGCAGTCGCGGAGATGCGCAGCAAGTTCCCCTCGGTCGACCTGATTCTGATCGAATCCGGCGGCGACAATCTCGCCGCGACCTTCTCGCCAGAGCTCGCGGACCTGACGATCTACGTGATCGACGTCGCCGCCGGCGAGAAGATCCCGCGCAAGGGCGGCCCCGGCATCACACGCTCCGACCTGCTCGTCATCAACAAGACCGATCTCGCCCCGCATGTCGGCGCGGATCTTGCTGTGATGGATCGGGATTCGAAGACCATGCGCGGCAAGCGCCCCTATGCCTTCACCAATACGCGGGCGGGGGAGGGCGTTGACCTGGTCGTCGACTTCATCGAGACCGCCGGCGGGTTGAAAGCGCTGGCCCAGAGCTGAAGATAGGACACCGACGATGCGCGCGACCGGATCTCTTGCCATGCTGCTGACCCTCGTTTCGGCTCCGGCCTTCGCCCATACCGGCGCCGGGCCGGTCGATGGCTTCCTACATGGCTTGATGCATCCGCTGACCGGGCTCGACCACGTGCTGGCGATGGTGGCGGTCGGCCTCTGGGCCGGGCTCGTCGGTGGCAAGGCGCGTATCGCCTATCCCGCAGCCTTCGTCGGCACGATGGCGCTGGCCGGCGCCTGGGGCATGTCGGGCGGCGCGCTGCCGGGCGTCGAGATCGGGATCGCCTTTTCGGTGATCATCCTCGGTGCCGCGGTCGCGCTGAAGGCCTCGCCGCCGCTCGCTGCAGGGACGCTCGCCTGCGGCATCCTCGCCATCTTCCACGGCTTCGCCCATGGCGCTGAATTGCCCGAGAACGCCAGCGGGCTCGCCTATGTGCTGGGCTTCGTCATCGCGACGGCTGCGCTCCACCTCGTCGGCATCCTGCTGGCCGGGGCGCTTGCTGTCCGTGCGCCTCTATTCGCCCGCGTCGCCGGGGGCGGCCTCGTTCTCGCCGGCCTCGCGATCCTCGCCGGCTGAGGCGGGCGTCATCGCCCTGTCATAAGAGACAGCCAAGCGCGCCGTCCTTTCAGTGACGGAGGCGGGGCATGAGTCTGCATATCACCGGCGGCGAGGTGCTGACCGAAGCGCTCATCCGTGCCGACCTCGTCACGGAAGGGGAGAGCATCCTTAGTCTCGACGGCGCCGTTCCGGCCAAGGCGCTGCAGATCGATGCCAACGGCCTCTACGTCCTGCCCGGCATCGTCGACTGCCATGGCGACGCCTTCGAGCGCCATATCATGCCACGGCCCGGTGTCTCCTTCGACATCGACCTCGCCTTGCGCGATGCCGACCGTGCCATCCTGGCGAGTGGCATCACCACGGCCTTCCACGGCGTCACCTGGTCCTGGGAGCCGGGCCTGCGTGGCGCCGACAACGCCCGCCGTCTGGTCGAGCGGATCGCGGCGCTGAAGCCTGAGCTCGGCGCCGACACGCGCTTCCATTTGCGCCACGAGACCTTCCATCTCGCCGCCGAGGCTGAGATCATCGACTGGCTCGGCACTGGGCGCGTCGGCGTGCTCGCCTTCAACGACCATACCGGCGGCATCCTGAAATCGAGCAGCCGGCCGGGCAAGATCGCCAAGATGGTCGAGCGCACCGGGCTGACGCATGAGGATTTCATGGCGCTGGCCGAGAATGTCTGGGCGCGCAAGGACGAGGTCCCAGGCTCGGTCGAGCGGCTGGCCGCGGCGGCGCGCGCTGCCGGTGTCCCCGCGATGTCGCATGACGACATGACGCCGCAGATGCGGCGCTGGTATCGCGGCCTCGGCGTCACCGTCACCGAATTCCCGATCAACGAGGCGACGACGCGCGAGGCGGCGGCCCATGGTGAGGCGATCGTCTTCGGCGCGCCGAATGTCGTGCGCGGCGGCTCGCATCTCGATTGCCCGGCGGCCGAGGCGATGGTGCGGGCAGGGCTCTGTACCATCCTGGCCTCGGACTACTATTACCCCGCCTTGCCGCTCGCGCCTTTCATCCTGGCACGCAAGGGCGCCGCGGATTTCGCCACTGCCTGGCGACTGGTCTCGCAGGGGCCGGCAGAGGCGCTCGGCCTCTCCGACCGCGGTATCATCGCATCTGGCAAGCGCGCCGATCTCGTGCTGATCGCGCCCGAGCCACAGCCGCGCATCGTCGCGACCATCGCCGGCGGGCGGCTGGTACATCTGGCGGATCAGCGCATCCTGGCCTGAGGGCGCCAGGAGACGGTCGTCGAACGGGCGGGCATAACGGCCATAGGTACGTCAGCTAACCATTCACCCGTCGTGGTTATCGGGGCGGCTCGAGACGGAGCTGTCACTGCTCGACATGAGATGCGTGAGAATGGTACTTTCTCCCCACTACCGGTCGACTCTTTAAGTCCCGCGATGAAACGCGCCGCAAGGCGGCGCCAGTGATGATCGCTTTCGATGGGGACAGAGATTGAGGTAGCCCGATGGCGCCTGGAAACCCGCCTTGGCCTACTAATGCGCTTGCGCACCGACCTCCAGCAAAGCAGCGCTCGCTGAGTGTGACAGCCCTTGCCTGTCTTGCGGGCTTCGTCGGCCCACCGGGCGCATTTTGTCCAATGATGCCGTCGGCGCACGCTGCCGAGCGGTCTGCCACAATGTCCAGTACGGGAATGAATGAGGCTCGCACGCCTTCGGCCAAGCCGTCTCGTGCTCCTCTGTCCGAGAGCGTTGAGCAACGGGACGCCGCCCCTCTGCCTCCGCCGCCGTCATTCTATTCATTCGGTCAGTTGGGCGACCACCTGTGGTCCGTGCGCTGGGAGTTGGCCGCCGTTGGCGGCGCCATGGCCGTCATCGGGTTCCGCGACTGGGGCTGGGGCGATTCCGGCTTTCGATTTATCGAGGAAGGCTGGTTTGCAAAGAACACGCGCCATGGCGGGATGGACAAGATCGGCCACGCCTTCTCGACCTTTGTCATCGCCGATCTCTTGACCGACCAGATCCGGGCGAACGCAGCCAATCCCGCCGGCGCCCAGATCACTGGCGCTCTGCTCGCCTTCGGCATCATGGGGCTGGTCGAGACTCTGGACGGCTTTGCCGGCAAGCATCGCTTCTCGCGCGAGGACATTGCCGCGAACGCTGTCGGCGCCGCCTTCTCAATGATCCGCAACACGGTTCCGGGCATGCGCGAAAAGCTCGACTGGCGGTTGATGTACACGCCCGCCAGCTATGAAAGGCCAGGCATCACGACCTCGGATGCCGGCATCCTGCCTCCCTATGAGCGCCAGCGCTATGTCATGGCCTTGAAGGCCAGCGGCTTCGAGAAACTCAAGAATACGCCCCTCCGCTATGTCGAGCTGCATGCAGGCTTCGATGCGCGAGGGTTTGAGAAGAAGGAGCGCGCCCTCGGTTACCCGATCGAGCGGACGTTCTATGTCGGCGTCGGCCTGAACCTGAACGAAGTGCTGTTTGGAGCAGGACCATTGCCCAATTTTGCAAAGCACAAGGATACGGTGCCGGCCAGGATTGCCCGGAAGACCTTCGAATACGTCCAGGTGCCTTATACCGCGGTCTATGGCGGGCACAGATTCTCGACGATCCGCCGATGATAGCGATACATCAACGAGACTCGTCGAACCACTGACAGATCCTAAAGCGGGTTCTGCCCCGTGGACGGCAGGCGGAGATTTCGTGCGATGGATCGGCAAGTCAGCGATCCATTTATCGCTGCCCCGTCCCGACCCGCCGGCCGGGCTGCCGCCTTCTCTCAGGCGGCATACCCCTTCACGCTCGCCAGCGCCGTCATCACGCCGCGCAGCTCCGCCAGACCACGCAGGCGGCCGACCGCCGGATAGCCCGGGAACGAGCCCTTCTTGGCGTCGTCGAGCAGTTCATGGCCATGGTCGGGTCGCATCGGGATGCGCCAATGCTTCCAGCCGGCGGCCTTGCGGCGGGTCTGCTCGGCCATCAGCGCGTCGACGAGGGCGACCATGTCGGTGTCGCCGCCGAGATGCTCGGCCTCCATGAAGGAGCCGTCCGGGTCCTTGGCGACGTTGCGCAGATGCGCGAACCAGGTCTTGTCGGCGAAGCGCCGCGCGATGGCCGGCACGTCGTTCTTCGGATTGGCGCCGAGCGAGCCGGAGCAGAGGGTGAGCCCGTTCGAGGGGCTGTCGACCGCGCCGAGGATGAAGGCGATGTCGTCCTTGTTCGAGCAGATGCGCGGCAGGCCGAAGAGCGACCGCGGCGGGTCGTCCGGATGGACGCACATGCGGATGCCGACCTCTTCCGCAGTCGGGATCACCGCTTCGAGGAAGCGCTTGAAGTTGGCGCGCAGGCCGTCATGGCTCATATCGGCATAGCGCGCGAGGATGCGCTTCAGGCCCGGCACGTCGTAGCGGTCATAGGCGCCGGGCAGGCCGGCCATGATGTTGGCCATCAGCTTGGCCCGGTCGGCCTCCGAGGAGCGCTCGAACCAGGCCTTGGCCTTGTCCATCACCTCGGCGGAATGGCCTTCGTCGGCGCCCGGCCGCTGCAGCATGAAATGGTCGACGACGACATATTCGTGCAGATTGAAGCGCAGCGCCGTGCCGCCGCCGGGCAAGGGCTGGGCGAGGTCGGTGCGGGTCCAGTCCAGCACCGGCATGAAGTTGTAGCAGACCACCTCGATGCCGCAGGCCGCGAGGTTGCGCAGCGACTGGCGGTAATTGGCGAAGATGCTCTCGAGGTCGCCTTCGCCGATCTTGACGTCCTCGTGGATGGGCAGGCTCTCGACCACCGACCAGCGCAGGCCGAAGCTCTTGTCGGCTTCGATGATCGCCTTGCGCTTTTCGATTTCCTCGACACTCCAGACCACGCCATAGGGGATCTGATGGAGCGCGTTGACGATGCCGCGCGCGCCCGCCTGCCGGGCCTGGGCGAGCGTCACCACATCGTCCGGGCCGAACCAGCGCCAGGTCTGTTCCATCGTCGCGTTTCCTCGTCCGAGTCTTTTTGGGAGGCGGCCTGCTGCGCGGCCGTCGTCAGGTGGGTTTGCTGAGCCCGCCGCTTGCGGCGAAGGCGTCGACATGGTCGCGCGCGATCGTCTCGATGGCGTCGAAGACGGTGCGCAGATGCGCCCGCATGGTCCGCTCGGCCTTGGCCACATCGCCGGCGCTGACCGCTTCTGCGATCTGGCGGTGCTCGCCCAGGATCATCTCGGACCAGCCGCCGGTATCGAGCGACAGGCAGCGCACGCGGTCGAGCTGGGCCTTGACGCTCTCGATCAGGCCCCAGACGGAGGGGTGTCCGGAGAGCCGCGCCAGCTCGGCATGGAATTCCTCGTCGCCGCGGAAGAAACCGGCGCGATCACCCTCGGCGAGTGCCTCTTCTTGCTGCTGGATGAGAGCGGCGAGGGCGGTTTTGCCGGCGTCGTCGATATTCTGCGCCGCCAGCACGACCGTCCGGCATTCCAGCGTCTCGCGCACGAACTGGCTGTCATAGACCGCGGCGAGGTCGATTGGGGCGACGAAGGTGCCGACTTGCGGCACGACGACGAGGAAGCCGTCCTCGACCAGCCGCTTGAACGATTCGCGCACCGGTGTCCGGCTGACCCCGAACTGCAGCGCCATGCGCGCTTCCGAGATCGCCTCGCCCGGACGCAGGACCGCGTTCAGCACGTCGCCGCGCAGCGCCCGGTAGATCTGGTCGGTGCTCTGTCTCGCCGCGGCGATGCCCATTGCCAAGCTCTTGTTCACTAGTATACTAGGATACCGGCTCGAACGGGGGCGTCAACTCCGAAAGCCGCGACTTCAATAAGCGACGGCGCCGGAAGCGCCGCAAGAGCGCGTTTTAACGGGCTGGGGAAACAACAGGCGGCAAGGCCGCCGGGAGGGGAGATCATGGTCCAGGATACGATCCATCGCCGTACATTCCTCGGCGGCGTCGCTGGCATGGCCGGTATCGCGGCCGCGCCCGGAGCCTTTGCTCAAACGCTCAAGCTGCCGGCGTCCCCGCTGACGATCAGCGTCATCGATGTCGGCGGGGCGCTCGCGCTGGTGCAGACGCCGCTGGAGAACTACCCCAAGGCAAATCCCAAGGCCGTCTCGCGGATGGTCTTCACCAAGGCACCCGCTCCCGAGCTGCCGGCCAAACTGAAGGCGCAGCAGGACGCCGGCCGCGTCGACATCGATTTCGTCATTGGTGGCCTCGACGTGCTCTCGGCCGGCATCGACCAGAAGCTCTGGGTCGAATTGCTGCCGCGTTTCGCCGCCGATCTGCCCAAGCCCGATGACATCTACCTGAAGCCAGCGCTCGCCATGCATAATCTCGGGCGCGGCCAGGCCATGGCGATGGTCTATTACCCGTCCGGCCCGTTGCTCGAATACATGCCCGACAAGGTCAAGACCCCGCCGACCACGGCGCAGGAGCTGCTCGACTGGACCAAGCAGAACAAGAACCGCTTCCTCTATGCCCGCCCGGCCAATTCCGGCCCGGGTCGGACCTTCATCATGGGCCTGCCCTATATTCTTGGCGACAGCGATCCCAAGGATCCGGCCAAGGGCTGGGACAAGACCTGGGCCTATCTCAAGGCGCTGGGTGAAAACATCGAATACTATCCCGGCGGCACCGGCGCGACGATGAAGGAGCTCGGCGACGGCACGCGCGACATCATCGTTTCGACGACGGGCTGGGACATCAATCCGCGTGTCCTCGGCGTCGTGCCGAAGGAAGCCAAGATCCAGACCTTGAAGGGCTTCCACTGGGTCACCGACGCCCAGTACATGATGATCCCCAAGGGCGTCTCCGACGAGAAGCTCGCAGTGCTGCTCGACCTGATCCGCCACATGCTGACGCCGCAGCAGCAGGCCTATACCTATGACGAGGGCTACTTCTATCCGGGCCCGGCGGTGAAGGACGTGCCGCTCTCGATGGCGCCGGAATCAAGCCAGAAGGCGATCCGCGAATATGGTCGGCCGGAATACGACAAGCTGATCGCCGAGAACCCGATGGAAACCCCGCTCGACCCCGAGAAGATGGTCGTCGCCTTCCGCATCTGGGACGAGCAGGTCGGCGGCGCCAAGCGCAAATAGGCTTTGCTGCGATCACCAGGCAGTCCGGTCCTTGACCGGCCTGCCGTCTTGCTGTCGCCCGTCGGCAGCTACCAGTCCATCCGTTCGAACTCGATGGTCCTTCATGTCGATACATGCCGCGAATTTCCGCGAACTCAGACTCGACCAGCTCTGCCGCGACTTCGGCATGCATAACGCCGTCAAGGACGTTTCGCTGACGATCAAGCAGGGCGAGTTCATCGCGCTGCTCGGCCCGTCGGGCTGCGGCAAATCGACGACGCTGAACCTGATCGCCGGCCTCCTGCCTGCGACCGGCGGCGGCATCTGGCTCGATGAGAAGCGCATCGATCCGCTTCGTCCGGAGGAGCGCGGCTTCGGCATGGTCTTCCAGAGCTACGCGCTCTTCCCGCATATGACCGTGAAGAAGAACATAGGCTTCGGCCTGAAGATGCGCGGCATGGCCAAGGCGGAAAGCGAGCGCCGCGTCGCGGAAGCCGTCGCGCTGGTCCGCCTGCAGGGCCAGGAGACGAAGCTCCCTGGCCAACTCTCCGGGGGCCAGCAGCAGCGTGTCGCCATCGCCCGCGCGATCGCGGTGCAGCCGCCGCTGGTGCTGATGGACGAGCCGCTCTCCAATCTCGACGCCAAATTGCGCCTCGAGATGCGCGCCGAGATCAGGCGCATCCACAACACGCTCGGCGCCACCACCATCTATGTCACCCACGACCAGGAGGAGGCGCTCTCGCTGGCCGACCGCATCGTCGTGATGCGCGACGGTGAGATCCGCCAGGTCGGCGGGCCGGAGGATCTGTTCTCGCGGCCGGACCATCTCGATGTCGCCGAGTTCATGGGTTTCCGCAACAAGGTCGCCGGCCGCGTCGCCTCAGTCGCTGACGGGCAGGCAACGGTGACTTGCGGCGAGGTCGGCGTCACCGGACGCACGAGATCGCAGGTCGCGGCCGGGCAGGGTGCCCATATCTCGATCCGCCCCGAGGACCTGCATCCGGTCGCAGACGGTGCTCCGGGGCTCAAGGCCAAGGTCGTCTCGACCGAGTTCCACGGCCGCGAATTCGTCGGCTTCGCCCGCATGGCGGACGACACGCCGCTGACCTTCCTGGCCGATAGCCGCATCGCGCCCGGCACCGAGATCCGCCTCGCCGCCGCTTCGGATCGCGTCCTCGTCTTCGGAGAGGGCGCATGAGCACTGTGTCTGGCGCGGCGTCCAGCGCCAACGAGATTCCACTCAAGCAGCGCCTCGCCGCGCGCGGGCTCGACGGGCTGACCCTGCTCGTCCTGCCGGCGGTGATCTTCCTGCTGGCGCTGTTCATCTACCCGTTTTTCTACGGGCTCTTTCTGTCCTTCAATCCGAAGGCCGGCGGGGCGCTGGCGAACTACCAGCGCTTCTTCTCGGATTCCTTCCTCTACGGCACGATCGCGACCACGCTCTGGCTTGCCATGCCGGTGACGATTCTGACGCTGCTGCTGGCGATCCCGATCGCCTTCCGCGTCCGGTTGATGAAAAACCAGCGCCTGCTCACCACCATCCTGGTGATCCCGATCACGCTCGGCACCGTTCTGGTCGCGGAAGGTTTGCTGAACTATCTCGGCCCGCAGGGCTGGTTCAACCGGACGCTGATGGCGATCGGCCTGATCTCGAGCCCGGTGAAGCTCCTGCACAACTACTGGGGCGTGATGCTCTCGCTGGTCATCACCGGCTTTCCCTTCACCTTCCTCCTGACCCTGTCCTATCTCACCGGCGTCGATCCGGCGCTGGAGCAGGCGGGCGCGACGCTCGGCGCGGGGCCCTGGGATCGCTTCAAGCACATCCTCTTCCCGCTCTTGTTGCCTGGCCTCGCCATCACCTTCTGCCTCTCGTTCGTCCAGGCCTTCTCGGTCTTCCCTTCGGCGGTGCTGCTCGGCGCCCCGGCAGGGCCCACGCGCGTCATCTCGATCGCCGCCTACCAGGCCGCCTTCGAGGAATACGACTACTCGATGGCCTCGGCGGTCGCGATGATCATGGGCATGGTCCAGCTCGCCATCGTCGTCGCGGTGCTGGGCCTGCGCGGGATGCTCTATCGCGGCCCGGCCGGCGGCGGGAAGGGCTGATCCGATGGTCAAGGACACCCGCCTTTCCACCAAGCTCTGGGCCGCGGCCAACTGGACGCTGATCGGCTTCTTCATCGTCAACCTGTTCGGCATGATCGCCGCGGTGGTGACGAGCTCGTTCTCCACCCGCTGGCTGCGCTCCTGGCTGCCGGACGGCTGGACGACGCGCTGGTATGGCGCCGCCTGGGCCGAGTTCCAGCTCGGCGACGTGCTGACGGTCACCTTCCAGATCGTCTTCCTCGTCGTCTTCCTCTCGGGGCTGATCGGCGTGCCCGCCGCCTATGCGCTGGCGCGGCGCGACTTCCCCGGCAAGAAGCTGGTGATGCTGCTCTTCCTGCTGCCGCTGCTGGTGCCGCCGATCACCTTCGGCATCCCGCTCGCGACCGTGCTTTATCGCACCGGGCTTGCCGGCTCGATGTCTGGCGTGGTGCTCGCCAATCTCGTGCCGACGGTGCCCTTCGTCATCCTCGTGATGATCCCGTTCATCGAGCAGATCGACACCAAGATCGAGGCAGCGGCGCGCGTCTTCGGCGCCAATACCTTCAAGCTCTTCGTCTACGTGCTGCTGCCGCTGCTGATGCCCGGTATCCTCGCCGCGCTGCTGCTGGTGCTGGTCCGTACGATCGCGATGTTCGAGCTGACCTTCCTCACCGCCGGCCCGACCAGCCAGACCCTGGTGGTCGCGCTCTACTACGCGGTCTTTGCCGCTGGCGTCCGCGCCGTGCAGTCGATCGACGCGATGGCGGTCATCTACATGGTGACGACGCTGGTCTGGCTGGTGATCGCCCTGCGCTTCGTCAACCCGACGCAGATCGTGGCAAGGGCGAAGCGCTAGGGAACCTCCTGTCGCTTCCCGCATTCCTCCGCAGCCAGTCGAGCTGCGGAGGCGCTGAATGGTCACCAAGGGCAGGGGAGGCGCCGCAGCGAGCAAGGGCCGCCTGCGCCGCATCAGCGTCGACGATCTCACCATCCGCCGTGTCCGGGTCGGCCGCAATTTCGGCTATCGCGACGCCGAGGGCGGCAAGATCACCGACGCGGAGACGCTGGCGCGCATCCGCTCGCTGGCGATCCCTCCCGCCTATGAGGATGTGCTGATCGCCAGCGATCCGCGCGCCCATCTCCAGGCGGTCGGCCGCGACGACGCCGGCCGCATCCAGCACCGCTATCATCCTGATTGGGAGCGCGTGCGCGAGCGCCGCAAGCTGAAGCGCCTCGGCTTGTTGATCGATATCTTGCCGAAGCTGCGCCAGCGCATCGCCACTGACCTGAAGGAGCGCACGCTGTCGCGCGGCAAGGCGCTCGCCTGCGCCGCCGCGATCATCGATCGCTTGCATATCCGCGTTGGCAACGAGGTCTATGCCCGCACCAATGGCAGTCATGGCGCCTCGACCCTGCTCAAGCGCCATGTTTCCGTCACCGGCAATCACGTCGCGCTCGCCTTTCGCGGCAAGGGCGGCAAGGACATTGTCTGTGGGCGTGATGATGCGCCGCTCGCCCGTGCTCTGACCCGGCTGAAGACACTGCCCGGCAAGCGCCTGTTTCAGTATCGCGCCGACGACGGTCCGGTCGCCGCGATCAATGCCGCCGATATCAACGCCTATCTGAAAGAGGCGGCGGGCCTGCCGATATCGAGCAAGGATCTGCGCATGCTCGCTGCCAATGCCGCGGCTGCCGAACTCCTGCTCTCGACCGAGATCGCAGCCAGCGAGAGCGGTCGTAAGCGCCAGCTCGCCGACATCATGCGCGCCATCGCCGAGCGGCTGGTCAACACGCCTGCCGTGGTGCGCAAGAGCTATGTCCACGCCATCGTCGTCGACGCCTACGCCAGCGGTCGCCTCAGCCGCGCCTATCGCAAGGCGCGCGGTCGCGGCGGTTGCTCGCGCATCGAGCGGGCGCTGGGATTGCTGGCGGCGTGAGCGGGATGCATGGCCGTCTGCCGGCGCCGGTCGACGACGGGGGTTGAACCTCGCAAGCGCGCTGGCCAAGCTCGGGGCAAATCATCCGAGGAAGCGCCAGGCATGTTTCTCACCAATTCCGACATGGTCGAGCTGATCGAGCTGCGCCACGCGCTCCACCGCGCACCCGAAATTTCCGGCGAGGAGCGCGAGACGGCAAAAGCGATCGTCGGCTTCCTCGCGCCGAGCGCGCCTGACCGCATCGTCACCGACCTCGGCGGCCATGGCGTCGCCGCGATCTACGAAGGCACTGAGCCCGGCCCAACCGTGCTGATCCGTTCCGAGCTCGACGCCTTGCCGATCGAGGACCTCTCCGGCGTGCCGCACACTTCGCAGATCGCGGGCAAGGGCCACCTCTGCGGCCATGACGGCCATATGACCACCGTCGCGGCGCTGTCGCGCGGGCTCGGCCGGCAGCGGCCGCAGCGCGGGCGCGCCATCCTCCTCTTCCAGCCGGCGGAGGAGACCGGCGCTGGTGCCGCCGCAGTGATCGCCGATCCGAAATTCCCGGAGATCGCGCCCGACTTCTCCTTCTCACTGCACAACAAGCCCGGCATGCCGCTTGGCGCTGTCCGGCTCTCGGAAGGCCCGGCCAATTGCGCCTCGCGTGGGCTGAAGATCGTGCTGACTGGCCACACCTCACATGCCGCGACGCCCGAGCACGCGGTCTCGCCGATGAAGGCGCTCGCCCGCCTGATGCCGGAACTGACCACCCTCGGCCAGGGCGGCGCCCTCGAAGGCAATTACCGCCTCGTCACTGTCACCCATGCCAGCATGGGCGAGCCTGCCTTCGGCATCACGCCCGGCCGCGCCGAGCTTTGGGCGACGCTGCGCACCCTCAGCGATTCCCTGATGGGCTCGCTCTGCACCGAGGCCGAGGCCCTGGTGCGCGAAGCGGCTTCCGCCGGCGGGCTCTCCGTGACGATGGATTACCACGACGTCTTCCATCACTGCGAGAATGATCCTGAGGCGGTGGCGCATCTGCGCCGTGCCTGCGAGGAAGAGGGCATCGGCCATGGCGAGACGCCGCCGCAGCGCGGCTCCGAGGATTTCGGCCTGTTCGGCCGCTCCTCGAAATCGGCAATGTTCCTGCTCGGCTCCGGCGAGGACACGCCGCCGCTCCATAATCCCGATTACGACTTCCCCGACGCGCTGATCGCACCCGGCGCCCGCGTCTTCATGCGCACGATCAGGAACCTGCTGGGGTAGTCGGAAGCCGTCATTCCCGGGCGCAACTTGTCCCCTCTCCCCCTGCGGGAGAGGGTTAGGGTGAGGGGTCTCGCGACGCTGATCGCCGGTCCTGGTACGGTGTTTCCCGGAACTCTCGAAGATCTGCGCGACCCCTCATCCGGCGCTTCGCGCCACCTTCTCCCGCAAGGGGAGAAGGGAACTGTGGGCAGCCGGACTGCCTTGAAATACTCGCCCGAGCATAACGCGTCCTGACCAGATCATGCTATGCGGCGCCTCGAACGCAGCAGAGGTGCCCATGCGCAGGATCAGGATCATTGGCATCGGCGCCGGCAATCCCGAGCACATGACGATCCAGGCGATCAAGGCGCTCAACACCGCCGATGTCGTCTTCGTGCCGGACAAGGGCGCCGAGAAGGGCGCCCTGCGCGAACTGCGCGAGGAGATCTGCCGACGCTATATCGAGCGCGACGGCTGGCGCACCGTGCCGCTGACCGTGCCGAAACGCGCTGCGGCGGGCGACGATTATCGCGGCAGCGTCGACGACTGGCACGCGGTGCTGGCCGAAAGCTATGAGCGCCTGTTCCTTGAAGAGCTCGGCGAGGATCAAACCGGCGCGCTCCTCGTCTGGGGCGATCCGTCGCTCTACGACAGCACGCTGCGCATCATCGAAGCCGTGCGCGCCCGCGGGCTGGCGTTCGACTACGACGTCGTCCCCGGCATCACCAGCGTCCAGGCATTGGCCGCGGCGCATCGGCTGGTGCTGAACCGGATCGGGGAGCCGGTCACCATCACCACCGGCCGCAAGCTCGCCGAGAGCGGCTTCCGCGATGAGGCCGGCAGCATCGTCGTCATGCTCGATGGCGAGCAGGCTTTCGCGAAGATCGATCCGGCCGGACTCGAGATCTGGTGGGGCGCCAATCTTGGCGCGCCGCAGGAGATCCTGGCCTCCGGCCCGCTTGCCGAAATCTCGGATGAGATCGCCCGCAGGCGCGAGGCGGCACGCGCCGAGAATGGCTGGATCATGGACACTTATCTGCTCAGGCGGAGAGAGGGTTGAGCGAAGGCGTTTGCCGTTAGGCCACCATACCGGTATGATCTGCGCCGGCTGGCCGAGGAGTTTCACTCATGGACATCTCGCTCCGGCTTCGCGATCCGATCGCGCCACAGCTCGTTGCGGCGCTGCGCCAGGCGATCATCGCCAGCGAACTTCGCCCTGGCGAGGCGCTGTCGGAGAAGGAGATCGCCGGCCGCTTCGGCGTCAGTCGTCAGCCGGTGCGCGAGGCCTTCATCAAGCTCTCGGAAGCCGGGCTGGTGCAGATCCTGCCGAGCCGCGGCACCTATGTGATGAAGATCTCGATGCGCGAGGTCGCCAATGCCCGCTTCGTCCGCGAGGCGGTCGAATGCGCCCTGGCGCGGGCAGCGAGCCGGCTGATCGATCCCGGCGGTGTCGCCCGCCTGCGCCGTCTCATTGCCGAGCAGGCCGCTGCTGCCGGCCGCAGCGATTATTCCGGCTTCACCGTGCTCGACGAGGCCTTCCACCAGGCCATCGCCGAGATCGTCGATTGCGACTATGCCGGCAAGGTCGTCGAGAGCGCCCGCGCCCAGACCGACCGGGTGCGCTATCTCTCCTTGCCCGGTACCTCGCCGATCCCGCTGCTGATCACCCAGCACAACGCCATCGTCGACGCGATCGAGACCGGCGATGCCGACACGGCTGCGACCGCCATGCGCATCCATCTGCGCGAGATCCTGAACGCGCTGCCGCGCATCGCCGCCGAGCATCCGGACCTGTTCGAGGACGAGGAGCTGCCGGCCCATACCAGGGTGCCGCGTCAGCGCTGATCGCCCCGCTGCGCCGCCTTGATCAGCGCCTCGGCGACACGCTCATAGTCCTGCGTCACGATCGCGGTCGCGACCCGGACATGCTCGGTCGGCCTGACCGCGCATTTGCTGCCGGGCAGCACCGCGATGCCGTGCGCGGCCAAGGTCACCAGCGCGAACTGCTCGGTCTCGACCGGAACCCAGATGCACAGCCCGTCGCTTTCCGGCATTGCGAGCCCTCGTTCACCCAGGCAGGTGACCAGCGCCCGCCTACGCTCAGCGTAGACGGCACGCGCCTCCGCGACCCGCCGGCCTGTCTCGACATCGGTCAGTAGCCAGGCGGTTGCGGCCTGCAGCAGGCGGCTGGTCCAGCCCGAGGAGAAGCTGCGATAGGACTGAATCTGCCGGATCACCATGGCCGGCGCCGACAGCACCGCGATCCGAAGGTCCGGCCCGAGCGATTTCGAGAAGGAGCGGATATGCACGACCCGCTCCGGCATCGTCGCGCCGAGGCTAATCGGCGGGTGGATCGAGACGTCGCCGATGCCATCATCCTCGATCACCAGCGTCTCGCTGCCGGCGAGCACCCGGCCGAGCTCGGCGAGCCGCGCGGCGCTGACATGCCGGCCGGTCACCGAATGGGTGCGCGGCTGGAAGATGAAGGCGGAGGGCCGCCGCTCCAGCGCGGCTGCGAGTTCGGCGGGCAGGGGGCCTTCGGCGTCGCGAGCGACCGGCAAGATCTCGGCGCCGAGATCCTCGATGATGTCGAGCAGCCGCATCGCCGTCGGATCCTCGATCGCGATGCAGGATCCAGGCAGGACGGTCGCGTGCAGCACCGAATAGACCGCGTTGTAGCCGCCATTGGTGGCGAGGAAGGCGTCCGGTCTGTAGGGCCAGTGCGGCGCCACCGCCTCGCGCAGCGCCGGCAGGATCGGCGTACGCTCATAGCTGTTGAGGTTCTCCGCGCTTGCGGCCTGCGCCAGCGCCTCGCGCAGCGGCGGCAGCAGCGCCGCATCCGGGACCGCCAGCGAGAGATCGAGTGCATCCGGCCCGAAATCGGCGACGCTCGCCATCCGTGTCGGCCTCGGCGTCGCATTGTCGCCGCTGACCCAGGCGCCGCCGCGCCCACGTCCCGAGACGATCTTCTGCCGCTTCAATTCGCTCCAGGCTTCGGAGACCGTGCCGGGACTGACGCCGAGCCGGAAGGCGAGCTCGCGCACCGTCGGCAGCCGCATGCCGACCGGCAGCAGGCCGGAGCGGATCAGCTGGCTCAGGTCGAGCGCAATGCCGCGCGCGGTGCGCTGCGTCAGGCGGCTCGCCAGCCAGGAGGCGTCGGGTTCGTCGGTCATCGACTCTAAAATGAATGTTCAGGAACGTAATAGCGATTGATCAGTCAAAATGAACATTTAATCTCGCCGCTGTCCAAGGTTTTCCGCATTGCGAGGCTGTCGTTTGAAACCTGTGATCCGGCTGGCCCTGCGCGACTGGGACTTCATCACGCCTCTGCTGCTCGGCGACCTCGCTTCCGATCGCTTCGAATTGAAGATCGAGCGCCTCGCTGCGCTGCCCGAGGACTTCGCCAGCGATCCCCGTTTCGACGCCAGCGAGATCTCGTTCAGCCG
The DNA here is from genome assembly GCA_025846845.1 of Alloboseaceae bacterium BT-24-1. Taxonomy (GTDB): domain Bacteria; phylum Pseudomonadota; class Alphaproteobacteria; order Rhizobiales; family Beijerinckiaceae; genus Allobosea. The sequence continues at coordinate 133,137 of JAOYTL010000010.1, read as the reverse complement.
CTACGCCACCGGCCGCGCCAGTGGCGAGACCGGCGTCGTCGGCATTCCGAACTTCATCATGCGCGGCTTCCGCCATCGCTGCGTCGTCACGGCGGCCGATAGCAAGCTGACCTCCTTCGAGGAGCTGCGCGGCAAGCGCATCGGCATCGCCGGCTGGCAGGATTCCGGCAACACCTGGACGCGTGCCGCCATGGCCGATGCCGGGCTCGGCATCGACGACGCCTTCTGGGCGGTCAGCCGCCTCGCCGCCGATCATCCGATCATCGATCGCGTCGGGCGCTATGCCCGTCCGGGCCGGATCGAGGCGCTGCCCGGCCAGCCGCCGCTGCTCGATCTGCTCGCCGCCGGCGAGATCGCAGCGGTGCTGATGCCGTTCATGCCGCAGGGCTTCTTCGCGGAGGGCTCGCGCTTCCGGGCGCTGCTGCCGGATGTCCGCAGTTCCGAGCGCGAGTACTTCGGCAAGGTCGGCTTCGTGCCCGGCATGCACATCATCGGCCTCAAGCCCGAGCTTGCCGCCCGCGAGCCCTGGCTGCCGCAAGCGCTCAGCGATCTCCTCGACGAAAGCCAGCGCGTCTGGCTGGAGAAGCGCCGCCGCTATGCCGACACCACGCCCTGGCTGATCGACGAGCTGGTGCGCAGCGGGCATGATCTGCCCGAAAGCTGGAACGAGAGCGGGCTCGCCGCGAACCGGGGGATGATCGCCGCGTTCATCGAGCAGCTGCGGATCCAGAAGCTCGCCGAGACCGACCTGACGCCGGAGACCCTGTTCCCGGCCGAATCCGCTCTGGAAGGAGCCCATTGATGAAAGCCGCGCTCGGACAATTCGCCGTCAGCCGCGAATGGCAGGAGAACCTTGCCACCTCCGTCCGCCTGATGGGCGAGGCGAAGGCTGCCGGCGCCGATCTCCTGCTGCTGCCGGAGGGCATCCTGGCGCGCGACATCACCGATCCCGACATCGTGCTGAAGACCGCGCAGCCGCTCGACGGCCCGTTCATGCAGGACGTGCTGGCGGCGAGCAAGGGCTCGGCGCTGACGACCCTGTTCTGCATCCATGTCCCCAACGGCAAGGGCCGCGTCTTCAATATCCATGTCGCGGTCCGTGATGGCGCGATCGTCGCCGCCTATCGCAAGCTTCACCTCTACGATGCCTTCTCGGCGCTGGAATCGACCAATGTCGAGCCCGGTACCGAGGTGCCGCCGCTGCTCGAGATCGCCGGCCTGAAATGCGGGTTGATGACCTGCTACGATGTGCGTTTCCCCGAGCTGGCCAGGCGTCTCGCACTCGATGGCGCCGATGTCCTGCTGCTGCCGGCAGCCTGGGTGCGCGGCCTCGGCAAGGAGGCGCATTGGGATGTGCTGGTCACCGCCCGCGCGCTGGAGAACACCTGCTACGTCATCGCCACCGGCGAATGCGGCCCGCGCAATATCGGCGCCAGCATGGTGGTCGACCCGCTCGGCGTCGCCGTCGCGCGCGCCGGCGAGGCTCCGGCGCTGATCTATGCCGATATCGATCCGGCCCGCATCGCCGCGGCGCGCGCAGCGCTGCCGGTTCTCGCCAATCGCCGCTTCGCCGGTCCGGAGCTCGCCGCCTAGGCGAGCGCAACACTCGACTAAACAACAAAAAAGGGGAACGTCGCCATGAACATGATCGTGAAATTCGCCGGAGCTGCCGTGCTGGCCGCGGTACTCTTGCAGGGCCCGGCCTTCGCTCAGGACGCCAGCATCAAGATACCCGAGCAGAAGGTCGATGAGGCCCTGCGCGCCAAATTGCCGGAGGCGATCCGCACGGCCGGCAAGATGATTTCGGTCAACAACGGCTCCTTCCCGCCCTACGAGATCGTCACCGACGCCAAGACCATGACCGGGGCGGCCGCCGAGCTCTCCGATGCCATCGGCCAGCTGCTCGGGGTCAAGATCGAGCACGCGACGGTGAGCGGGCTCGCCGCGGCGCTGAGCGGCATCGCTTCCGGCCGCTACCAGTTCGCGATGGGGCCGGTTGGCGACTTCAAATCGCGCCAGGAGTCGAACGATTTCGTCGATTATGTCCGCGAATACGTGATCTTCGCGGTGCAGAAGGGCAATCCGAAGGCGATCGGCAGCCTCGACGACACCTGCGGCAAGAAGATCGCGGTGATGTCGGCGGGCTCCGCCGAGAAGGTGATCAAGGCGCAGGCCGAGAAATGCGCGGCCGAGGGCAAGCCGGCGGTCGAGGTGATGTCCTTCACCGACCAGCCGACCTCGATCCTCTCGGTCCGCTCGCGGCGCTCCGATGGCTTCTTCTCTTCGCAGGCGCCGCTGACCTATTTCGTCCAGCAGGCCAAGGGCGATCTCGAGCTTGCCGCGGTCGGCAAGGCCAACGGCTTCCAGGACCTGTTCCAGGGCGCCGTGGTGCCGAAGGGTTCGCCGCTCGGCGAGGTGCTGCTCGCCAGCATCAAGGCGCTCAAGGCGAACGGCACCTATGAGGCGATCTTCAAGAAATGGGGGCTCGACAACAACATGATCGGCGAGCCCGGCATCAACCTCTCGAAGAACTGAGCGGGTACGCCATGAGCAGCGCGGCTGAGCCGATGCATGACCGGCAGGCGACGTTGCGCGACGTCGCCAATGCCCACCGCCCGTTCGAATGGGGGCGCTGGCTGCTCTGGGCCTTCGTGCTCGCGGTCGGCGCCAACTTCGCCTGGATCGTCGCCTGGAACCCGAATTTCGGCTGGCCGGTCGTCGCGCAATGGTTCACGGCCGAGTCGATCCTGCGCGGGCTCTATGTGACGCTCGGCCTCACCGTCGTCGCGATGGTGATCGGCGTCGTCATCGGCCTCCTGCTGGCGATCGCCCGGCTCTCCGACGATCGGCTGTTCAGCGGCCTCGCCGGTCTGTTCATCTGGTTCTTCCGCGGCACGCCGCTGCTGGTCCAGCTGATCTTCTGGTACAATCTCTCGACGCTCTTCCCCGAGATCTCGATATCGATCCCGTTCGGGCCGACGCTGGTCAGCTGGCACACCAACGACCTGATCACGCCGATGACGGCGGCGATCGCCGGCCTTTCGCTCAACGAAGCCGCCTATATGGCCGAGATCATCCGGGGCGGCCTGCTCTCGGTCGACAAGGGCCAGTCCGAGGCGAGCGACGCTTTCGGCATGACCCGGGCGCGGGCGCTGTGGCGGGTCATCATCCCGCAGGCGATGCGCTCGATCGTGCCGCCGACCGGCAACCAGCTGATCAGCATGATCAAGGCGACATCGCTGGTCAGCGTCATCGCCATGGCCGATCTGCTCTATTCGGTGCAGGCGGTCTACAACCGCACCTTCGAGGTCGTCCCGATGCTGATGGTCGCGGTGATCTGGTATCTCGTCATCACCACCGTCCTGAACATCGGCCAGGGCTTCATCGAGCGCTACTATGCCCGCGGCGAACGCGGCGCGACGGAGCGCATGCCCGTGATCGCGGAGGCGACGCCATGAGCCGGATCGCGACAGACACCGCGCCGCTGGTCAGCGCCCGCAACGTCCACAAATCCTTCGGCCATAACGAGGTGCTGAAGGGCATCGATCTCGACGTCATGCCGGGCGAGGTCGTAGTCGTGCTTGGTCCGTCCGGCTCGGGCAAGTCGACCTTCCTGCGCTGCATCAATCATCTCGAGGCGATTAACCGCGGCTCGATCATGGTCGCCGGCGAGCAGATCGGCTACCGGCTGAATGGCGAGCGGCTGGTCAAGCTGTCACCTCGCGCCATCGCGGCGCAGCGCCGCCAGATCGGCATGGTCTTCCAGCAGTTCAACCTTTTCCCGCACATGACGGCGCTGGAGAACATCATCGAGGCGCCGGTCGGCGTCCATGGCCACTCTCGCAAGGAAGCGACCGACTACGCCATGGAGCTGCTCGCCCGCATCGGGCTGACCGAGAAGGCCAACGCCTATCCGCGCCAGCTCTCCGGCGGCCAGCAGCAGCGCGTCGCCATTGCCCGCGCGCTGGCGATCCGGCCGAAGCTGATGCTGTTCGACGAGCCGACCTCGGCGCTCGATCCCGAGCTCGTCGGTGAGGTGCTGGCGACGATGCGCGATCTCGCCGGGCAAGGCCTGACCATGATCGTCGTCACCCATGAGATCGGCTTTGCCCGCGAGGCGGCCGACCGCGTCGTCTTCATGGATGGCGGCCTGGTCGTCGAGGAGGGGCGGCCGGAGGAGGTGCTGGCCAATCCGAGCCATCCGCGCACCCGGCTCTTCCTCAGCCGCTTCATCCGCGAAGCGGCCTGAAGCGGCTGAGGCTCACTGCCGTGACCGTCACGCCTTCCCGCGCTTCTTGCCTGCCTGTTCGAGATTGTGGCTTGCGTGGAGGGTCGCCATTTTCTCGATGAGCTCGATCGGAAGCGGCTCCTTCTTCGGCAGCTTCAGTGCCGACTTCGTCTTGGCATAGCGTGCGAGCTCGTCCTTGAACGCCTCGAACGCCGGGATCGGCGGCGGGCAGGAGAGCGAGTAGTGGTCCTTGTGGGCGGAGACGTAGAAGATCCAGCCGCCGTTGTAGCGAAAGGCGGGGATCTGATAGCTGATCACGCCTTCCGTCTCCGGAACGGCCCTTCTGATGGCGTCGCATAGTGCTCGCACGCCGGCCTTGTTCTCGTCGCTGAGGCTGGCGAGGTAATCGTCGATCGTCTTGAAGTCGGTCAGGGCCATAGCCTTCTCCTCCGTTCGGCGCGCTCAAGGCGGCCAGCAATCCATGGCGGTGGTGGCGATGCGATCGAGCTCCGCGCGGCGGGCTCCGTCACGCGCCGTGATCGACATGCCCTGCAGGATGGCGGTGTAGAAGGCCGCAAGATGTCGTGCGTCGGCGCTGGCGGGCACGTCGCCCTCGGCCTGGCCGCGCTCGATCCTGTCGCGCAATTCGTCTTCGCCGATGCGTCGCCGGTCGGCGAGCAATGCGCGTATGCCGCAAGCGGCTGTTTTGTACCTATCAGTAAGAAACTTAAGCGATGAAAGTGCCGACCCACCGGACATTCCTGTCACCAGGCGTGCAGCGGTGTGGTTGGCTGGCGCCGGGAACAAGGGAAAGCTCATGAACACCACTGCCGCGCTCTGGACCGGCCGCGTCCTGACGGGATTGTTTGCGATCTTCATGCTGGGCGCATCCATTTCGCCCAAATTGCTGCGAATGCCGGTCGCCGAAGAGACGATGGCACAGCTCGGCTGGCCGGCCGGCTATGCCTTCATGATCGGCCTGATCGAGCTCGCCTGCCTCGCGCTCTACCTCATTCCCCGCACGGCCCTGCTGGGCGCGATTCTGATGATGGGCCTGCTGGGCGGCGCGATGGCGACGCAGATTCGGGCCGGGAGCCCGCTCTTCAGCCATGTGCTCTTCAGTCTCTATCTCGGGCTCTTCATGTGGGGAGGCCTATGGCTTCGCAACCGGCGGTTGCGGGCCCTGTTTCCGATCGCTCGGGATCGGTGAACGTCGCAGGCCGGGATCTGAGGCGGTCGCCATCCGCGGTCGAGCCGCCTGACGCTCTCCAGCGCGCTCGCGTGAAATGGGGCGTATGTCAAACGTCTGAGACGCGCCTTGTTCCAGGAACGCCGCGGTCGGCGGAGGGCGCCAAGGCCCTCCGCACGCGTGTCAGCTTCTAGCTCCAGAAGCCCGCTTGATGGTCACGCGGCGAGAACGCTTCGTCGGCGTCCTGCTGCTGCGCTTCGAGGTTGTCTTCGTGATCGTGCTCGGTCTCGAGCGCGCACTCACAATCGTGCCGTTCCAGCATGGATCGCTCCTTTCGAATGGTTGGGAGGTTGCTTCAGGCACGGGTTAGATATGAACAATTGCTGCACTGCACAAGCCTCGCGAGCGGGCAGTATGCGATCTCGCTGTCTTGTGATGGCGCGGCCGGGTGGCGGGGAGCGGGCATCAGCCGCTATCGCCGTCCCGTCCGGCGACCGTCGCCGATTGGCGCGCTGCAGCCTGATCGAGGCACTCCGCCATTTGCGAGGTGCCCCAGGAAAACTTGGAGCATTGCGCGGTTCCCACGGTCAGGTTCCTGGCGACTCCGGTGGGCTGGTCGGAGCCGCTGCAGCCGCAGAGAGCCAAAGCAATGATGGCGAGCGTCAAGCGCATGTCGTTCCTCCTGTGGATGGCGCAATCGAGCAGCTATTTTTGGCAGTAATTCGATCTGCGGAATCTCGGCCTGTTCGCGAGCGAACCCGTTCGCATGGCCGGCGGTGAGGCTCACGGGGGTTTTTCCGTCATCCGTGTCGAGCTGCTGGAAACGATGGGCGCGATCTTCCCGAGTTACGTCGCGGGAGAAGGGTTGCCGATTGACAGGCGCTGCAGGCTCTGCCCAGATAGTGTCATCCGATAGCATATTATATGACTAATTGGATCGATCGACCCAAGAGTCGAGCCACAGAGCAATCTGGGAGAAGACGCATGAAGGCAGTCCGATGGATGATGGCGCTTGCCCTGGGCGCTTTCGCTTTTGCACCGCTGGCCCAGGCCCAGCAAAAGGGCACGATCGGCGTCTCGATGCCGACCAAATCCTCGGCGCGCTGGATCGCCGACGGCGACAACATGGTGAAGTCGCTCAAGGAGAAGGGTTACGCCGTCGACCTGCAATATGCGGATGACGACATCCCGAACCAGCTCGCCCAGATCGAGAACATGATCACCAAGGGCGTCAAGGTCCTGGTCATCGCCGCCATCGACGGCACCACCCTGTCGGACGCGCTGCAGCAGGCGGCGAGCAAGGGCGTCAAGGTGATCGCCTATGACCGCCTGATCCGCAATTCCAAGAATGTCGACTACTACGCCACCTTCGACAATTTCCAGGTCGGCGTGCTGCAGGCCGGCTATATCGAGAAGGCGCTCGGTCTCAAGGACGGCAAGGGGCCCTTCAACATCGAGCTCTTCGGCGGCTCGCCCGACGACAACAACGCCTATTTCTTCTACAATGGCGCGATGTCGGTGCTGGAGCCCTACATCAAGAGCGGCAAGCTCGTGGTGCGCAGTGGCCAGCTCGGCATGGACAAGGTCTCGACGCTGCGCTGGGACGGCGCTGTCGCCCAGGCCCGCATGGACAACCTGCTCAGCGCCTACTACGCCGACAAGCGCGTCGACGCCGTGCTCTCGCCCTATGACGGCCTGAGCATCGGCATCATCTCCTCGCTCAAGGGCGTCGGCTACGGCAGCGGCAAGCAGGCCATGCCGGTGATCACCGGGCAGGACGCCGAGGTCCAGTCGGTCAAGTCGATCCTCAACAAGGAGCAGACCTCGACCGTGTTCAAGGACACGCGCGAGCTCGCCAAGATCGCCGCCAACATGGTCGACGCCTCGCTCTCGGGCAAGGAGGTCGAGGTCAACGACACCAAGACCTATGAGAACGGCGTCAAGACCGTGCCCTCTTATCTGCTGAAGCCGGTCAGCGTCGACGCCTCGAACTGGCGGGAGACGCTGATCGCCAGCGGCTACTACACCGAGAACCAGGTGAAGTGAGCCGAGCCGGCGCGCTCGCCGCGCCGGATCCATTCGCCATCTCCGCGCGGGCATCTGCTCGCCCGCGCCTCCCTTGCTGCGGGATGGATTGATGCAAGCGATTCTCGACATGCGCGGGATCACCAAGACGTTTCCGGGCGTGCACGCGCTCGACAACGTCAACCTGACCGTCAGGGCAGGCGAGATCCACGCTCTGGTCGGCGAGAACGGCGCCGGCAAATCGACCTTGATGAAGGTGTTGAGCGGCGTCTATCCGCACGGCTCCTATTCCGGTGCGATCCATTTCGACGGGCAGGAGCGCCAGTTCCGTGGCATCGCCGACAGCGAGAGCCTCGGCATCATCATCATCCACCAGGAGCTTGCCCTGGTGCCGCTGCTCTCGATCGCCGAGAACATCTTCCTCGGCAACGAGCAGGCGAGCCATGGCGTCATCGACTGGTCGGCTGTCTCGGCCCGCGCCAAGGAGTTGCTCGCCAAGGTCGGGTTGAAGGAGGCACCGGAGACACTGGTCACCACGCTGGGCGTCGGCAAGCAGCAACTGGTCGAGATCGCCAAGGCCCTGTCGAAGCGGGTCAGGCTGCTCATCCTCGACGAGCCGACCGCGAGCCTGAACGAAAGCGACAGCGACGCGCTGCTCGAACTGTTGCTCGAATTCAAGCGGCAGGGCATCTCCTCGATCCTGATCTCGCACAAGCTCAACGAGATCGCCAAGGTCGCCGACGCGATCACCGTGCTGCGCGACGGCGCCACGGTCGAGACGCTCGATTGCCGCGCGCAGTCGGTCAGCGAGGACCGTATCATCAAGGGCATGGTCGGGCGCGAGATGGCCGATCGCTACCCCAGGCGGGAGAGCCATCCCGGCGAAGTCCTGTTCGAGGTCGAGAACTGGACGGCGCACCATCCGATCCATGCCGAGCGGCAGGTGGTGAAGAACGTCAACCTCAGCATCCGCCGCGGCGAGATTGTTGGCATCGCCGGGCTGATGGGGGCGGGACGCACCGAATTCGCGATGAGCCTGTTCGGCCGCTCCTATGGCCAGAAGATCAGCGGCACGGCGAAGCTGGCCGGCAGGCAGATCGAGGTCGGCACGGTCGAGCGGGCGATCGCCAGCGGTCTTGCCTACGCGACGGAGGATCGCAAATCCCTCGGCCTCGTCCTCGAGGAGGACATCTGCAAGAACATCACCCTTGCCAATCTGGCGGGTGTCGCCGAGCGCGGCGTGATCGACGACATGCGCGAGCTTGCCGTCGCCAACGACTACCGGGCCAAGCTCAGGATCCGCAGCCCCAGCGTCTACCAGCAGGCCGTCAACCTGTCCGGCGGCAACCAGCAGAAGGTCGTGCTGAGCAAATGGCTCTTCGCCGATCCGCAGGTGCTGATCCTTGACGAGCCGACGCGCGGCATCGATGTCGGCGCCAAATACGAGATCTACACGATCATCAACCAGCTGGCCGAGACCGGCAAGGCGGTGCTGATGATCTCTTCGGAGATGCCGGAGCTGCTCGGCATGTGCGACCGCATCTATGTGATGAACGAAGGGGCGTTCGTCGCTGAACTCGACGCCGCAGAGGCGTCCCAGGAAAAGATCATGCAGGCCATCATGAGATCGGGGAGACGTTGATGGATACGAGCCTGACCGACGATGTGCGCGGCTCGAAGGGCGCATCCTCGCTGAGCTTCATCAAGTCGCATTTCCGCGACTACGGCATGCTGCTTTCGCTGCTGGCGATCATGCTGTTCTTCCAGTTCATGACCAACGGGACGCTGCTGAAGCCGCTCAACCTGACCAATCTGATCCTGCAGAACAGCTATATCGTCATCATGGCGCTCGGCATGCTGCTGGTCATCGTCGCCGGCCATATCGACCTTTCGGTCGGTTCGGTGGTCGGCTTCGTCGGCGGCCTCGCCGCGGTGCTGATGGTGCGCTACGGCTTCCACTTCGTGCCGACCATCATCATCTGCCTGATCGTCGGCGGGCTGATCGGCGCGGCGCAGGGCTATTGGGTGGCCTATTTCAACGTGCCGTCCTTCATCGTCACGCTTGCCGGCATGCTGGTCTTCAAGGGGCTGACGCTCGCACTGCTCGGCGGCATGTCGGTCGGCCCGTTCCCGCCGACCTTCCAGAAGCTCTCCTCCGGCTTCATTCCCGATCTGTTCGGGATGGAGGGCTTCAATCTGACCGCGTTGTTCCTCGGCGCCGCCTGCGTCGTCGCGATGGTCTATTTCAGCCTGCGCGGTCGCAGCAATCAGCTGCGGCACGGCGTCGAGACCTCGCCCTTCACGCTGTTCGCCGCCAAGAACGCGCTGTTGGCTCTGCTGGTCCTCGCCTTCTGCTATCAGCTCGCCACCTATCGCGGCCTGCCGAACGTGCTGGTGATCATGTTCCTGCTGATCGCCCTCTACGCCTTCGTCACCAACCGCACCGTGATCGGCCGGCGCATCTATGCGCTCGGCGGCAACGAGAAGGCGGCGCGGCTGTCGGGCATCAAGACCGAACGCCTGACCTTCCTGGCCTTCGTCAACATGGGCGTGCTCGCCGGGCTTGCCGGGCTGATCTTTGCGGCGCGCCTCAATACCGCGACGCCGAAGGCGGGCCTCGGCTTCGAGCTCGATGTCATCGCCGCCTGCTTCATCGGCGGTGCTTCGGCGTCGGGCGGCGTCGGCAAGGTCACCGGCGCGGTGATCGGCGCCATGGTCATGGGCGTGATGAACAACGGCATGTCGATTCTCGGTATCGGTATCGACTATCAGCAGGTCATCAAGGGCCTGGTCCTGCTCGCGGCGGTTTCAATCGATGTCTACAACAAGAAGAAGTGACCCTGCGGTTTCCATGGGCGGCCGGGCGCTGCCCGGGCGAAGAGTTCCGCCCGCATCATGAATTCGCCGCAGCCCACCCTGGCTCTGCCAATCCCGTCCCGTTCCGCACACGAGCTTGTCGTGCACGGCATCGGGCGCCGGATCGTCGCCGGCCAGTATCCGATCGGCAGCACTTTGCCGGGCGACGCCGACCTGACGGAGCGTTTTTCGGTCTCGCGCTCGGTCTTGCGCGAAGCACTCAAGACGCTCGCCGCCAAAGGCTTGATTGAGCCGAAAACCAGGGTCGGCACGCGCATTCTCGAAGAGAAGCGCTGGAACATGTTCGACGCCGACATCCTGAGCTGGCGCTTGCAGCGCGGGGCCGACGCGCCTTTCTTCGAGAACCTGTTCGACATCAGACAGGCGCTCGAGCCGTTGGCGGCGGCATCGGCCGCGCTGCGCCGCAGCGACGAGGATATCTGCCGGATCGAGGCGGCCTGGCGCCGCATGGGCCCGCCGGACCAGACGCGCGATGGCTTCACTTCGGCCGATCTCGCTTTCCACCGCGCTATCCTCGACGCGTCCGGCAATCCCTTCCTGCATTCGATCGGCTCGGTGATCGAGACAGCGCTCGCAGCGGCTTTCGCGCTGAGCGCGCCGGTCGACGATCCCGAGCGCTTCGCCCTGGCCTTGCGTCAGCACCGTGCCATTCTCGATGCGATCGTCGCGCGCGACGCCGCCGCAGCGAACGCCGCGATGACGGTCGTCATCATCGAAGGCACGCGCTGGACGAGCATGGAAATCCTGAGAGCACCGAGCATCGAGATCGCGCTCAAGCTGTTTGGCCGCTGACCCAGTTGCCTCACCGGGCCGGGCATGGTCGCAACATCGCCTGCGCCCGGCGCCGGGTGCCCTACTTACCCTCGATCGCCCAAGGAGTAGACCATGGCTGCCCTGTATTCGGACCTCGCGAAGAAGGTCGTGCTCGTCACCGGAGGGGCCTCGGGCATCGGCGCCGCGATCACGCGCCGCTTCGCCGAACAGGGCTCGACCGTGATTCTGTTCGACATCCAGCGCGCCGCTGGCGAGGCGCTCGCGGCCGAGCTGATGGTGGCCGGCTCATCTGCGCATTTCCATGAGGTTGACCTGACAGATATTCCTGCGCTTCAGGCCGGGATCGCCCAGGCTCGCGCCGCACACGGCCCGATCCAGATCCTCGTCAACAACGCCGCCCATGACGAGCGGCATCCGACCGAGACCGTGACGCCGGATTATTGGGACCAGCGGATCGCGGTCAATCTGAAGCATCAGTTCTTCGCCGCGCAGGCGGTTCTGCCGGACATGAAGGCGGCCAATGCCGGCGCGATCATCAACTTCGGCTCGACCTCCTGGATGGCAGGGCAGGGCGGCATGGCCGCCTATACCGCAAGCAAATCCGGCGTGATCGGGTTGACGCGCTCGCTGGCGCGCGATTACGGCCCCTACAACATCCGCGTCAACGCGATCGCGCCCGGCTGGATCATGACCGAACGGCAGATCGAGAAATGGCTGACGCCGGAGAGCGAGGCCGAACTGATGCGCCGTCAGTGCCTGAAGCGCCGGCTCGGTCCCGATGAGGTCGCGCGCGTCACCGTCTTCCTGGCGTCGGACGAGGCCTCGGCCTGCACTGCGCAGCACTATGTCGTGGACGGCGGATGGGTCTGACCGCGGCGGAACGAGACGATGCCTGTCACGAGCTGCGCGAGGCGAGGTAGGCGTCGATGCTCGAGCGAGTTCCGGACTGCCAGATTCTTTGCAATCCTAGACTGAACGCCTCCCGGAAGCGCCGGTCCTCCCCCAGGTCGCCGTAGACATCCTGCATGGCGAGCCAGGCTTCCGGCGCGTGCCTGGCCTGCTGCGCCTGCATCGTCAGCCGCGGCCAGTTCGGGTCGTTCGGCGCGATCGGCTGTCCGCTTTCGGTTTCGCCATGGCAATAGCGGCACCACAGGGCGCTGACGAGCGCGAGGCCGTCGATCGGCCCGCTGGCCCGCAGCGCATCGCGTAGCGTCGGCAGGATGAATTTCGGCTGGCGGTTCGAGCCGTCCAGGCACAGGCGGCGGATCGTGTCGCCGATCTTCGGATTGGCGAAGCGCCGCTCGATGGTGCGCTTGTAGGTCGCCAGATCCGTATCCGGAACCGGCGGAACCATGGGTATGACCTCCTCCTCGAGTAGGACCGAGAGGAAGCGCGCGATCTGCGCGTCCTCCATCGCCTCGTGGACGAAGTGGATGTCGAGCAGACCGGCAGGATAGGCTATCGCCGCGTGCCCGCCATTGAGGATGCGGATCTTCATCAGCTCGAAGGGCGCGACATCGGCGACGAACTGAACGCCGACCTGCTCCAGCCGGGGGCGTCCGGCGGGAAAGCGATCCTCCAGCACCCATTGCCGGAAACCCTCGCAGAAGACCGGCCGCCTGTCCTCGATGCCGAATTCATCGCGCAAGGCCTGGCGTTCGTGCTCCGACGTCGCGGGCGTGATGCGATCGACCATGCCGTTCGGAAAGGCGACGTTCTCGCGAATCCAGTCCGCTTCCGAGCGATCGATCAGATCGACGAGGCCGGTTACGGCGTCTGCCGTGACATGGCCGTTACCCGGCAGGTTGTCGCAGGACATCACCGTGAAGGGCGGCAGCCCGGCTGCGCGCCGTTTCAGCAGCCCGGCGGCGATCAGGCCGAAGGCGGTCTTCGGGCGAGCGAGGCGATCTTCGGCATCGGTGACGATGTCGGGATGGCGCGCATCGAAGGCCTGGGTCGCCGGGTCGACATAGTAGCCTCCCTCGGTGACGGTCAGCGACACGATCCGCGTCCGGGGATCGGCCAGCCGCTGAAGGATCGCCTCGCTATCGCCAGGCGGAATGAAGTCGATCATCGCGCCGGTCACCCGCGCCTGCGTGGCGTCGGCCTCCTGCGTCACCACGGTGGTCATGAAGTCCTGCGTGGCGAGATCGCGCCCCATCTGCGCATCGCTCTCGCGCACGCCGGTGCCGATGATCGCCCAGTCATGGTCAAGCCCGCGCTCGAACAATCCATCGAGATAGGCCGCCTGATGGGCGCGATGGAAATTGCCGACCCCGATATGGACGATGCCCGGGCTCAATTGCTCCCTGCGATAGCTCGGGGTCGCAACCGCCTCGCCGATCTCGGCCAGCGCCGCGCGTGACAGAACCACCGCCATCGACGTTACTTCGCCCTGGCGGCGAGGAGCTGCAGCGCGAGGTCCGGGCGGTCGCTGGTGATCTGCGACACCGGCTGGCCGAGCCAGTGGTCGAGGTCACCCACCGTATTGGGCACCCAGACGCCGAGCCTGTCACGGCCGACGATCGCGACGGCGCGGTCGACCGACAGCCGCAACAGCGACTGCTCGACGGCAATGATGCAGCCAAGGTCGACGAAACGCTTCAGGGTCCTGTCGACGCCGCCGAATGCCTCGCAGGAACGGCGGTCGACCGAGGCGAGCCGGCGCATCTCGGGCGCCTTGGCCCTGATCTCCTCGATGACCTCCGGGACGAAGCAGGTCAGCACGACGCGCGCGGCGAAGCCGCGCTCCCTGACGAGCGCGATCACCTTGTCGAGCAGGCCAGGATAGGGATTGCCGAAGGCATCCATCTTCATCTCGATCTCGAGCTCGATTGTCGTCGGCGCGAAGACGTCGAGGACGGCAGGCAGTGTCGGGATCGTCTCGGCGAGCGTATCGTGGAGCTTGATCTTGCGCAGGGCCTCGCGGCTCAGGCGCCCGACCGGCCCCTTATGGTCCGTCGTGCGCTCGAGCAGCGGGTCGTGGATCACCATGATCTCGCCGTCGCTCGACAGATGCACGTCGAGCTCGACGGCGTCGACGCCGAGGCCGCAGACATTGCGGAAGCCGCTGAGGCTGTTCTCCGCCCAGATATTGCGCGCGCCGCGATGGCCGATAATCCGCATGATGAGTTCCGTTGTCCGGGTTGACTGCTACTTGCCGCTGTCCACCAGCCCCTTCACGAACCAGCGCTGGAGGATGAGGATGACGAGGGTCGGCGGCAGCATCGTCAGGAAGGCCGCATTCATCAGCAGGTGCCAGGTCGGCAACGAGTCGCTTTGCGGCATCAGCTTCTTCAGGCCGATCACGGCATTGGCCATTGCAGGGTCGGTGGTCAGCAGCAGCGGCCAGAGATACTGGTTCCAGCCCATCAGGAAGAGGATGATCGCCAGCGCCACGATGTTCGAGCGCGATAGGGGCAGCAGGATCAGCCGGAAGAATTGCCACGGGCTGGCGCCGTCGATGCGCGCCGCCTCGCAGAGCTCATCGGGGACGGTCAGGAAGAACTGGCGGAAGAGGAAGGTCGCCGTGGCGGAGGCGATCAGCGGCAGAATCAGGCCCGAATAGGTGTTGACCAGATTCCAGTCGAGATCGACCAGCGCCTGGACGCCGAGCCAGGAGCCGAGGATGTTGAGCGGCAGCGCCACATTCGCTGCCGACTCGTAGGTCGGCACGATGCGCACCTCGATCGGCAGCATCAGCGACATGAAGATCAGCCAGAAGGCCGTCATCCGGAAGGGAAAGCGGAAATAGGTGACCGCGAAGGCTGCGATCACCGAAACGGACAGCTTTCCGATGGTGATGCCGGCGGCGATGATGAAGGAATTGAGCAGCAGCCGGCCGAAATTCGCGTTGCTCAGGACGGTCTGCATGTTCGCAAAGAACTCGCTGCCCGGCAGCCAGGACATCGGTACCCGCATGATCTCCTGCTGCGAGAGCGAGCCCGTGACCAGGACGAAATAGATCGGCAGGCAGACGAGTGCGGCACCGACCAGCAGGATGAGATGGCAGGCGGCGTCGATGATCGGCGTGCGTTCGTTCATCGCGATCCTAGACGCTGTAGTTGACGCGGCGCTCGACGAAACGGAACTGCGCGAAGGTCAGGAACAGGGCGAGCGCCATCAGCACGACGGATTGCGCGGCGGAAGAACCGAGGTCGAGCGTGACGAAGCCGTCCTGGTAGACCTTGTAGACGAGGATCGAGGTCGCACCGGCCGGGCCGCCCCGGGTCGTGGCGTCGACGATGGCGAAGGTCTCGAACAGCCCGTAGACGAAGTTGATCACGATCAGGAAGAACAGCGTCGGCGTGATCATCGGCAGCGAGATGCGCAGGAAGCGCTGGATCGGTCCCGCGCCATCGAGATAGGCGGATTCGAGGATCGACTGGGGCACCGAAAGCAGCGCCGCGACGAGGAAGATGTAGTTGTAGCAGATGTGCTTCCACGACGAGGCCATGACGATCAGGCTGAGCGCATGCCAGGAATTGCGGTTCGGGTCCCAGTCGAAGCCAATGCCTTGCAGCATATGCGCGACGGGGCCGACCCGGGGATTGAACAGGAAGGCGAGCATGATGCCGGCGATCGCCGGGGCGATGGCATAGGGCAGCAGCAGCACGGTCCGGTAGACGCCGCGTCCGCGCAGGATGTGGTTCGAGGCGAAGGCGAGCAGCAGCGCGAGCGACAGCGTCAGCACGTTCTGCGCGATGGTGAAGATCAGCGTCACCTGCGCCGATGACCAGTAGACGCCGCTGCGAAACAGCCGCTCGAAATTCTGGAAGCCGACCCATTGGGTCGTGGCGCCGAACGGGTCGGTCAGCTGGAAGGCCTGGATCAGCGCCCTGATCGAGGGAATGAAGAAGAACAGCAGCAGGATGAAGAGCTGCGGCGCGAGCAGCCAGAACGGCAGGCGCCAGTCCCGGAAATGCGCGCGCTTCAGCCCGCTTTCGGCCTGGCCATCGCCCTTGAGGAGCAGGCGCCGGAACGGCCAGCGGAGGCGCAAAGCGCCACCGCCAGCCGCCACGGGAAGAGCTGCCGTACTATTTCTTGCCGGCATTGAGCTGCTCGTAGCGGCGCAGCACCTCATTGCCGCGGCCCACAGCGTCGTCGAGCGCCTGCTGCACCGGCTTCTTGCCGAGGAAGGCCGCCGAAACCTCTTCCATGATCGCGACGTTGATCTGGTTGCTGTTGCCGATCCGGAAGCCGAGTGAGTTGTCGCTGGGCGTGCCGCGCATCAGCTGCACCACGGCGATCTCGCGCGTCGGGTTCTTCTGATAATAGCCCTGCGCCTTGGCCGCGTCGTATGCGGCGGTCGTGACCGGGACATAGCCCGTCGCCTGATGCCACCAGACCTGCGTGTCGGTTTTCGCGAGGAAATCGTAGAAGGCGGCGATCGCCTTGTACTTCTCCGGCGTATGCCCCTTCAGGGTCCAGAGCGCGGCGCCGCCGATGACGCTGTTCTTCGGGGTCACGCCTTGCTCGTAGGGAAGTTCGGCTGCGCTCCAGTCGAACTTCGCGGCGGCGACGACCGCGGCATGCGATGCGGTGGAGGCGATGATGGTCGAGCACTCGCCCGAGGTGAAGAGCTGGATCGGGATGATGCCCTGGCCGGCGAGCTGCATCACGCCGGAGCTGACCAACCGCTTCATGCGCTCGACCTGGCCGACGAGCTTGCCCTTGTTGAAGACGAAGCTGGTGTCGAGGCCGTCCATGCCGTTGCGCTTCGTCGCATACGGGATGTCGTTCACCGCGCTGTAGTTCTCGAGGAAGCTCCACTCATAGTCGCCGGGCAAGACCATCGCGCATTTCGACACGCCTTTGGCCTTGATCGCGTCGAGCTGCGGCTCGAGCTCCTGCCAAGTCGCGCCGGGCTTGTCGAAGCCGGCGGCTTTGAAGTGGTCGCGGTTGTAGAACAGGATCGGCGTCGACGAATTGAACGGCATCGCCTGGAGCTTGCCGTCGATCGCAAAGTAGCTGACCACCGGCGCGATGAATTTCGAGACGTCGACCGGGCGGCCCTGTTGCGCCATCAGCTCGCTCGTCGAGACGATCGCGCCGGAATTGACCATGGTGAGGAAGGAGCGCTCGTTCGACTGCACGATCTCCGGCTGGCGCTTGGCGCGGTACGCCGCGATCGTGCCGTTCAGCACCTCGTCGTAATTGCCCTTGGCGATCGCCTTGACGACGTAGTCCTTCTGGGAATCGTTGAACTTCTTGACCACCTCGTCGACACGCTCGCCGAGCGCGCCGCTCATGGCGTGCCAGAACTCTATTTCCGTCGCCGCCTGGACGGAGGACAACCCCGCCAGCAGCAAAGCGCCCGCACCCGCCAACGCACCATAGAAAGGTCGCATGTAAAGCCTCCCTCACGAGTTATATGAGCATCTGCTCTTAGTTTAAGCATATGCTCGCACACTGGCTCTCTATGTCAACCGTTGGTGACGGGCATGTGACAGCCGCCCGCTGCGGCAGCCCGCGTGCGCCGGACAGATATGGGAGATGTGGCGGGCTCAGTCGGCGAGGAGGGCGCGCGCGGTGTCCTCGTCGGTGACGAGGCCGTTCACGATCTTGCCGGCGAGCGCGGCACGCAGCGGCGCCACCTTGGCCGGGCCCTGGCCGATGCAGATGCGCAGCCGGGTGCTGCCGGGCTCCGGCGGCACGCTGGTCACGCGCAGATTGGTGCCGCAGTCGAGAAGCCGGCCTTCCGCGTCGAAGACCCAGCCGGTCACTTCCCCGACGGCGCCATGGCGAACCATCTCGAGCAGCTCGCTGCGCGTCATGAAGCCGTCGCGGTACAGCACGGCATCGTCGCCGATCTGGCTGATGCCCATCACCCAGAGGTCGGCCTCGCCGGCAATGGCGCGGATGCGCCTGACCGATTCGATTTCGATGAGCTGGGCGCGCTCCTCGGGGCTCGACACGTAGAGCGGCAGCGGCATCGGGAAATGCTGCGCCTTGGTGATCTCGGCGAGCTTGACCAGCGTGTCGAAGGGGCTGGCCGAACCATCGGGAGAGATCGTCCCGACCAGTGAAACGAGCCGGTGCAACGGGCAGGACATCGCCGGAACGCGCTCGATGCTGGCCCGCATCGAGCGGCCGGTGCCCAGCGCCATGACCAGTGATTTGCGCGAGCGCAGCCAGCGCTCGATCAGCACGCCGCCGAGCGCCGCGACGCCGGCCGCGCCCGTCTCGGCCGAGCCGTCCGAAGGGGCGACGTCGCAATGCAGCAGCTCGAAACGATCGCGCAGCCGTGCGGCGAGGTCCATGCAGGTGCTGATCGGATGGTTCATGCGGAAGCTGATCAGCCCTTCGCTGCGGCAGAGCGAAACGAGGCGCTGCGCGGCTGGGCGCGAGATGTTCAGGATCTGCGCGATGTCGTCCTGCGTGCGGCCGGCGATGTAGTAGAGCCAGCCGGCGCGGGCCGCGTCGTCGAGGCGGGCGCTGTCGTTGTCGGCCATCGAATCCTCAGCCGGCGACCGGCGCGAGCGCCAGCTCTCGCCAGGATTCGAAGAGGCGGTCGGCCCCGGCCGCCAGAAGCGCCTGGCGCTGGTCGAGAACGGAAAAATGGCTGCCCGCGGCCAGACCGTAGGCCGTCATTCCCGCCGCCTTTGCCGCGGTGACGCCGCTGACGCTGTCCTCGATCACCAGGCAGCGCTCGGGCGCCACGCCGCGCTCATTGGCCGCCAGCAGGAACAGGTCCGGCGCAGGCTTGCCGCGCCGCACGCGCGTCGTGCTGAAAATCCGCCCGGCGAAAAGATCCCAGAGATCCACCTTCCGCAGGCAGAGCTCGATGCGTTCTTCATCACTGGACGAGGCGACGCAGTAGTCGCTTCCGAAGGCCTCGACGGCGCTGCGGACGCCTTCGACCGGCTGGAGTTCGCTACGGAACGCAGCGAAGAGCTGTGCCCGCCAGTCCCGGGTGAAGTCGGCCGAGGCCGGGCGACCGGTCATTCGCTCGTAATCCTCGATGATTGCGCTGGCCGGCCGCCCGAGATAGCGGCGCATGACCATCGCCAGATCATAGCCGGGATCGAAAGGCGAGAGAATATCGACGAGCGTGCGGCAGCTGATGACTTCGCTGTCGACGAGCACGCCGTCGCAGTCGAGGATGACGAGGTCGAAAGGCAAGTGCGGAGAGGGCATCGGGCAACAAATCATTTGAACGGATGCTCACATGAAGAGCATCCGCCCGGCTTTCTGTCAAATCCACTTACCCGGTCAGCAGAGGCTGCGACCGACCTCCGCTGCACGTCTCCAGATCTCGTAGTGTTCCGAATAGACCGCTGCCCTCGCCGCATGCGGGGTGAAGATGTCGACATCGCCGGATGGCGGCGTGCAGACCGCATCCGGATCCTCGCCGGAGCAGGCCAGGCGGGCGAGACGCGCGGCTCCGAATGCGGCGCCGGTCTCAGCCTGGCGGTAGCGCGACAACGGCATGCCCAGCACATCGGCGAGGATGGACAGCCATAGATCCGAACGCGACCCGCCGCCGATGACCATGGCCTCCCCGATAGGTGGGGCATCGGCCTCCAGGGCAATCTTGCCGTCCCGGAAGGCGAAGGCGACGCCCTCCAGAACCGCCTGGGTCATGACCTTGCGATCGGTCTCATAGCCCAGGCGGGCGAAACCGCCACGCATCTTCGGGTCGTTGTAAGGCGTGCGCTCGCCCGACAGATAGGGCGTGAAGAGCACGTGCGAAGGGCGTTCCGCCAGCTGGCCGAGCTCGCCCAGCAGCGCGATTTCGGTTTGCCCGGAAACGGACGTCCACCAGCTCAGGCTGGCGGCGGCCGAGAGATGAACCGACATCTGATGCCAGCAGTTCGGCAGGGCGTGACAGAAGGCGTGAACGGCGCTGTCGGCACGCGGCTCGAAGCGCTCGGTCGTGCGCCAGAGCACGCCGGAGGTCCCCAGTGACAGGAAGCTGGTGCCGGGCGCGACGGCGCCCAGGCCGACCGCTCCGGCGGCGTTGTCCCCGCCGCCGCCGGCGAAAAGGGGCGGCGCGTCGAAGCCGAGCTCCCTGCTGAGTTCGGCCCGCATGCGGCCTGCCGGCTGTGCCCCTTCGACCAGCTTGGGCATGAAGCTGCGATCGAGCCCGGTTGCGGCCAGCATCCGGTCCGACCAGTCGCGGCGGCCAACATCGAGCCAGAGCGTTCCGGAGGCATCGGACATGTCTTCGATCGCCTCGCCCGTTAGAGCGAGCCGCAGATAGGCCTTCGGCAGTAGAACTTTGCGGATTCGCCGGAAGATGTCGGGCTCGTGCCGGCGCACCCAGAGGAGCTTGGGGGCGGTGAAACCGGGCATGGTGATGTTGCCGGTGATCCGCCGGGCGTCCGGCTCGGCCGCCTCCATTTCGGCGCACTCGGCAGCCGCACGGCCATCGTTCCAGAGCATGCAGGGCCGCAGCGGCTGATCACGCTCGTCGAGTAGGACCGCGCCGTGCATTTGCCCGGAGAGCCCGATACCTGCGCAGCGACGAAAAGCCTCGGGGCTGGCATCCTTCAGGCCATCAAGGGCAGCCAGTGCGGCGCTGATCCAGTCTGCGGGATTCTGCTCCGACCAGAGCAGCGCAGGGCGATTTACAGTGAGGTCTCGCGCCGCGGTGGCGAGCACGTGCTGATGGCCATCGACCAGCACGGCCTTGATCGATGAAGTCCCGAGATCGATGCCGATATAGGTCACGTCAGGGCCTGCGGAGCGTGGTCAACGGGGTTAGCCGGGCAAACCGCCCGGGTAGATCATGCTCTTCACCATGCCGGCTTCGTTCGCGGCATGGCGCCGGAAGGCCGCCGGCCCGTCGGCAAGGGTGAAGCGGTGGCTGACCACGGCTTCGACGTCGACCCTGCCCAGCGCCACCAGCTCGATCGCGCGCGGATAGACATGCCCCATCCTGCGCGAGAACTTGATGTTCAGGCCGCGCCTTCGGGCTTCGGCAGCCGGAATCACGTAGCTGTCCCCGTCCGGTATGCCGACCAGCACGACGCGGCCGCCAATGCGGGCGGCGCGGATGGCGTCGCGAAAGCCCTCGGGAGCGTTGGTCGCCTCGATCACCAGCGGCAGGCCCTCGCCCTTCGTCCATCCGGCGATATCGGCGACGCTCGCGCCCGCCTTGCTTGCCCCCAGCCTGAGGGCGAGCTCGCGGCGATGTGGCTGCGGATCGCAGGCGAGGACCTCTCCGACACCCGCCGATCGCAGCACCTGCAGGATCAGCAGGCCGATCGGCCCGCACCCGATCAGGGCCACCTTCTCGAGCAGGCGTGGCTTGGCGAGATCGACGGCATGGATCGCAACGCCGAGCGGCTCGAGCATGACGGCCTCGCTCGGCGAGAAGGCATCAGGCACCGGGACGATCTGCGACTTCGGCACCCAGATCCGCTCCGTCATCGCCCCGTCATGCGGGGGAGCCCCGATGAAGACGACTTCGGGACAGAGATTGGGATGCCCGCTCTGGCAATGCTCGCAATGCCCGCAAGCCTGGTTGGGATCGACAGCGACCAGTGCGCCGCGCGCCAGCCCGAGCTCCGGCAAGTCCTCGGTCAGCCAACCGCTGAATTCATGGCCCGGGACGAAGGGGGTCGAGATCACCGCCGAGCCGATGCCGCCATCCTTGTAGTAGTGCAGGTCGCTGCCACAGAGCCCGACGGCGGCGACATCGAGCAACGTCTCCCCCGCCACTCCCTCACGCAGGTTGAACGGCGCGACGCGTGCGTCGCCTGCAGCATGGAGGAAAACGGCATGGGACATAACGGTCGAAGCTCCCTTGGCGAACGATACTCAAACGAATCTGTCGGTCGCCGAAATCGATTTCCTTGGTGATCTCAAGCTACGGTGTGGCTAGAGATCCGTGCTTTGCGGCAGGATGACGAGATCGCGGATGGTGACGTTGCGCGGCCGCGTCAGCATGAAATGCACGGCTTCCGCCACTTCCTCCGCCTCGATCAGGCCGCCGCGGGCACGCTCCGCCTCGAGCTTCTCCGGTGGCCAGTCGGCGATCAGCGCCGTCACCACCGGGCCGGGCAGCACCGCACCGACGCGCAGGCCGTGCGGAATGACCTGGCGCCGCACCGTGTGGACGAAGGCCTGCACCGCGTGCTTCGAGGCGGTGTAGACCGGCTCCCACACCACCGGAACGACGCCGGCAACGGAGCTGGTGACGAGGATGTCGCCGGTCCTGCGCGCGATCATATGCGGCAGCACGGCGTGAATGCTGCGGAACACCGCGTTGACGTTGAGGTTCAGCATGCGGTCCCAGGCATCGGGATCGCCCTCGCTGACCGGACCTCCGACATAGGCACCGGCATTGGCGTGGAAGATGTCGAGCGGGCCGACCTTTTCGAGGATTTGCGGCAGCATCCCGGCGATGGAGGCGGGATCGGTCAGATCGACGACGAGCGGAATGGCATTGGCGCCGAGAGGCTTGCAGACCTGCGCCAAGGCTTGCCCGTCGCGGTCGACGAGAACGACGCGCACGCCGGCGGCGATCAAACGTTTTGCGCAAGCAAGGCCGATCCCCGAGGCCGCGCCGGTAATCGCAGCGATTTTTCCGGTCAGGTCCTGGCTCACGTTGGGGTCTCCGATACGGCTTGGGTTCGCGCTGGCCGCATCAGCTCGCGCGCTTTGCGTGCGGCCGCTTGCAGCGCTTCGAATGCGGCGAGGCGCCGGGTGTGCAATTGGGCGATGTCGCCTGCGACCGGTGTAAAGACGGCGGCATCCGGCGCCATCCGGGTCATCGCCTCGCCGAGATCGGTAAAAGCTTTTGCCGCGGTTGCGGCGAGCATGGCCGAGCCGAGGAGAACGGGATCGACATCGTCCGGCACCAGCACCGGCAGACCCGAGCAATCCGCCAGCAATTGCCGGATCAGGGGATGGCGCCCGGCGCCGCCGCTGAGCACGATCGCCTCGACGATGGCGCCCTGCGCCCGGCTGACCTCGATGATCTGGCGCAGGCCATAGCCGATGCCGGTCAGGCCAGCGACATAGAGCGCGACGAGACTGTCAAGGTCCAGCTCCATGCCCAGCCCGGAGATCACCGCCCGCGCCTGAGGATCGGCATGGGGCGAGCGATTGCCGAGGAAGTCCGGGACGACGATCAACTCGCCAGCGAGGCGAGCCGCTTCCGATGGTCCATCGACATGTTGCAAGGCCTGCGCGGCGAGCCAGTCAGGCAGCGAGAGCCCCTCCGCCTCGGCCCGGCGCTGCGCCTCGGGCGTCGCGGGGTGGAAGCCGATCAGTTGCTCGATGGCAGCGCCTGCCCCTGACTGACCGCCCTCGCTGAGCCAGAGGCCGGGTGCCATCGCGGCGAAATACGGTCCCCAGACACCGGGGATGAAGATCGGTTCCTGGCTGCTCGCCATGGTGCAGGCCGAGGTGCCGAAGACATAGGCTATGCGGGTGAGGGCGCTTCCGTGCGCCGAATGCACGCCGACCGAACCGACGCCGCCGGCATGAGCGTCGATCAGCCCGGCGGCTACGGCTGTGCCGGGCTTTAGGCCGAGCTCGGTCGCGGCCCTCTCTGTCAGCCCCTGTCCGAGCGCAGTGCCGCCCGGAACGATCTCCGTCCCGATCCGGGTGAAGCCGTCGTCGGCCAGATCGCCCAGCCCGACCTCATGGAAATAGCCGGCATCCCAGCGCTCTTCATGCGCGAGATAGGTCCATTTGCAGGTCACGGTGCAGGTCGAGCGTGCCAGCGAGCCGCTCGCGCGCCAGGTCAGGAAATCTGGCAGGTCGAAGAACTGCCAGGCGGCATCATAGGTGGAGGGCAGCTTTTGCTTGAGCCAGAGCAGCTTCGGCGTCTCCATCTCGGGCGAGATCGTGCCGCCGACATAGGCGAGAACGGGATGGCGGGTCGCGTTGATCCGTTCCGCTTGATCGATGGCGCGGTGATCCATCCAGACGATGATGTCGCGGCTGGCGTCGCCATGGGAACCGACGGGCAAGGGTGCCCCACCCTGGCCCACCGCGACCAGCGAACAGGTCGCGTCGAAGCCGATGCCGGCGATAGCGTCCGGTGAAAGCCCGGCGTTCACCATCGCCTCGCGCACGCTGGCGCAGACGGCCTGCCAGATGTCCTCGCTCGACTGCTCGGCAATGTCAGGCCCGTCCCGGTAGAGCGCGATGTCGCGCTTCGCCGTCGCGACCATGCGCCCAGCGCGGTCGAAGATGCCGGCCCGCGCGCTGCCGGTGCCGACATCGATACCGATGAAATGCCCGGCCATGTCAGGCCGCAGCGCGCTTCGGCGATCCGGCGCGGGTCCCGTCGGGATTGCGCAAATAGACCCCGTGCTCGAGCTGCTGGCGCCGCAGCTCGTCGATGTCGATCTCGGCCGGTGGGCGATTGCCGCGCACCGATATCTTGGCAGCACGGCCGGCCGCCTCGCCCATCGCCATGCAGGTCGCCATCACGCGGATCGCGCCCATCGCCTCATGGGTAGCCGAGATGCTGCGGCCCGCAACCAGCAAATTGCCGATCTTCTGCGGCACCAGCGAGCGGTAGGGAATGTCGTAGCAGTCGCCGCACCAGATCAGCGTGCAGCCATCGTCGGCGGGCCGGTGGATGTCGATCGGATAGCTCGCGACCGCGATCGCATCGTCGAAATGCGTGCAGGCGAGCACGTCCTCCTGCGTCATCACGTATTGGCCGATGATGCGGCGCGTCTCGCGGATGCCGAGAAAGGGCGCGGTCTTGGTGAAATAGGCCTGCTCGAAGCCCGGCACATAGCCGACGAGATAGGCGACGATGTCGTCGATCTGGGCGCGGCCCTCGATCTCGCCCTTGGTCAGGCTGCGGGCGTCGGTGCCATCAGTACCCTTGACCCGGGTCATGTTGATCCAGACCTCGCCCTTCTTCAGGCCGGTGATGATGATGGTGCGCTCATTGGCGATCTTCAGGCCGCGCTCGGCCTTGGCCTTGGCCATCAGCTCGCGCATGCCGACGACGATGAACTGGTGGTTCTGGCCGAAATACTCGGCCGGGATGAAGTCGGTGAGGTAGGTCCGCGCCTCTGGCGGTGCATTGGCGATGCTGAGGCGCAGCGCATCGGTGTCGACACCGGCGAGGCAGAACATCAGTGTCGGCGGCTGCATGCCGCCATCGGCGTTGCCCTTCTCGGTCGGTACGCCGGCGCTATAGGCAACATCGGCATCGCCGCTGCAGTCGATCACGATCTTGGCGAGCGTGGCGGTGCGGCCACTCTTGCTTTCGGTGATGACGCCGCGGATCGTGTCGTTCTCGACCAGCGCGCCGGCGAAGAAGGTGTAGAACAGCACATCGATGCCGGCTTCCGTCAGCATCTCCAGCGCCACCGTCTTCACCGCCTCGGGCTCGACCAGCGTGATGCCCATATGCAGCGGGCAGGGTCGATGCTCGCTCGCGCCCTGGCGTTCCCGGCGCAGGCGCTCGATGAATTTCTGCGGCAGGCCGTCGATGATCTGGTTGCCCTTCTGGCCGAGGAAGCCGAGCACCGGCAGGCCGATCGTCATGTTGCCACCGACAAAGCTGCGGCTCTCGATCAGGCCGACGCGCAGGCCGTCCTCGGCCGCGGCCAGCGCCGCCGTCAGGCCCGAGGGGCCGCCGCCGACGACGAGCACGTCGTATTCGGCCGAGACGGGAATGGAGCGCGCCGGCTCCTCGATGAAACGGGTCGCTGCGGTCGACATGACGAAGGTCCTTCAGGATACGATGAATTCGGTGACGGCTGCGGGGCAGCGTGCCCCGCAGCCAGGGTCCGCATCAGGCCGGCATCATCGGCTTGACGCGCTCGATGATGGCCGAGACGGCATCCTTGACCGGCTTGCGGCCGAGTACGGCGAGCTGGACCTCCTCGAGGAAGGTCGCCTGGGCGCGGGCGGCTTCCGGGAAGGGTGGGAAGGCGCCGCGCGCCGTCTTGAGCACCTTGGCCTCCACCTCGGCGAGCGGGTTCTTCGCCTTCAGCCCGGCATCGGCATAGGAGGAGACGCGGACCGGACCATTGCCGTTGATCGCCATCCCGAGCGTCACGCGCTTGCTGGAAACCTCCCTGATGAAGCTCCAGGCGAGCGCCTTGTCCTTGGCGTTCTTCGGGATCGACATCGCCCAGGCCTCGACGACGGAGGACATCGGCACCTTGCCCTTGATCGCAGCGGAGCCGGGGAACTCGACCGCCTTGATCCTGCCGGGGAATTTGCTCTGCTCGGCATTGTTGAGCTGCGCGCCGCGGGCGAAGGGCAGCACGGTGAAGGCGGCGCGGCCCTGCTGCAGCCAGGTGACCTGGTCGTCGTTCTTGGTGGTCGCGTAGCTGCGCGGCAGGCTGCCGCTCTCGAACATCCCGCGCAGTGCGGCAAGTCCGCTCTCCAGCGCCTCGCGATTCGGCACCAGCTTGAGATCGGGGCTGACGAAATCGCCGCCATAGGCGCGGGCGAACATCACCGGGAAAACGGCAAGGTCGCTGGCCAGCACCATGCCGGTGACGGGCGTGCCGGCTTTCGCGGTGAAGGTCGTCTTCTTCGCCTGCTCGATCAGCTCTTCCAGCGTCGTCGGCGGAGCCGAGATGCCGGCCTCCTCCAGCAGGGCTTCGTTGTAGAACAGCCCCTGCGTCGCATGGCGGACCGGGATGCCGATCAGCTTGCCGTCGACCGTCATGCCCTGCACGAGGCCGGCCGCGATATCGCCGAAATCCTCGATCGCGTCCTTGCTCTGATAGGCGTCGAGCGGCTCGAACAGCGCGGCGATCTGAGAGGTCGGCCGGTTGTCGATCAGATAGCCGACCCCGTACTCGGTCTCCTTCAGGCTGACCTCGCGGAAGAGCCGGTCCTGCAGCGGGTTCGAGTCGAAGGTGGTGAAGGCGATCTCGGCATCGTTGGCCTTGCGCCACTCCTTGAGCAGGTCGGCGTCGCCGCTGCCGAGCACGGTCTGATGGACCTTGTGGCTGAGCACGTTCAGCGTCTTTCCGGCGGCGAGGCCGGGACCTGCGGCCAGCAGGGCTCCGGTGCCGGCCGCTCCGGCGATGAAACCGCGGCGCGTCAATGTGGTGGCGGGCATTTTCGACATGGCTTCCTCCCTTTTTTGGTTGGCTACCCCTTCGTCGAACCGGCGGTGAGGCCGGCCACGAGGTAGCGGTTCATGAAGACGACGAAGACGAGGACGGGCACGAGCTGCACCGTCGCGGCGGCGAACAGGATTCCCCAGTCGACCCCGTCGATGGAGCCGATCATCTCGGAGATCACGAGCGGGGCGGTCTTGGCCTTCGTCGCGGTGAAGATGAAGGCGAAGAGGAACTCGTTCCAGGAGAAGACGATGACGAAGACCGCGACGGCGAGCACGCCGGGCATCGCCAGCGGCAGGATGACCTTGCGCAGGATGGTCATCCGGCTGGCGCCATCGATCGAGGCGGCTTCGTCCAGCTCCCGCGGGATCTGGTCCATGAAGGTGCGCATCAGCACCGTGCCGAGCGAGACGAAGAAGGTCGCGTAGAGCAGGATCAGCGCGAGATGCGTGTCGCTGAGCCCGAGCGCATTGACGATCGGAAACAGCGGCAGCGTCACCACGATCGGCGGGATCAGCCTGATGATGATGAGCCCGAGCAGGCTCGCCCCGAGCCAGCGGCCGGAATTGCGCGAGTAGACATAGCCGGCGCAGGCGCTGGCGACGATGGCGAGCAGCGTGGCGCCGACGGTGATCAACAGGCTGTTCAAAAGCCCGTCGAAGAAGACGCCCCAGGAGCGCCAGAGCTCGGCGTAGTGCTTGAATGTCGGCGCGAACAGCCATTTCGGCGGCACCGCGAAGATGTCCTGCCCCGGCTTCAGCGACGACATCGCGATGAACAGGATCGGGAAGAGCGACCAGAACAGGATCGCGATGACGGCGAGCGCCTTGCCCGCCCCGATGAGAAGGCGCTCAGTGCGCATGGGAAATCCCTCCGCGCCTGAGCAGGAGGACATAGGCGCCGGCGAGCAGGAGCGACGCCAGCACCATGATCCAGGCGGTCGCGGCGGCCGGGCCGAAGGCGTTGAAGCTGAA
The DNA here is from genome assembly GCA_025846845.1 of Alloboseaceae bacterium BT-24-1. Lineage (GTDB taxonomy): Bacteria > Pseudomonadota > Alphaproteobacteria > Rhizobiales > Beijerinckiaceae > Allobosea. The sequence continues at coordinate 105,057 of JAOYTL010000010.1, read as the reverse complement.
GGCCTCCTGGTAGAGGTAGATCGCCACCACCTCGGTCGAGCGGGCCGGCCCGCCCTTGGTCAGCAGCCAGGCCTCCGAGAACAGGCGGAAGGCGAAGATGTAGCGGAAGAGCAGCGCGATCAGCATCGCCGGGCCGAGCAGCGGCAGCGTCACGCGCCGGAAGGCCTGCCAGCGCGTCGCCCCGTCGATCCGCGCGGCTTCATAGAGCTCGCCCGGGATGGCGAGGCGCGCCGCATAGACGATGACGAAGGTGAAGGGCAGGTGCAGCCAGATCGTCAAAAGGCCGATCAGGCCCATCGCGTGCGACGGCTCGAACGACCAGTCGAGCGTCGGCAGGCCGAACGCCCGCAGCGCAAGCGTGATCGGGCCGGCGTCGGGATCGAACAGGAAGCGCCACATCACCACCGCGGTGACTTCGCTGACGGCATAGGGCGCGAGCACGGCGACCAGCAGGAAGCGCCGGAACGGCAGGCCGCTGGCGAAGAGCAGGGCCATGCCGAGGCCGACAGCCAGCTCCAGATGCACGGCCACGACGACGAGAACGACCGTGTTCAGCAGCGCGCTGTGGAAAGCCGGATCAGTGAGGACACGCCAGTAGTTCTGCAGGCCGACGAAGCTCGGCGCCTGGCCGAAGCTCGACGTGTTCAGGCTCAGCCAGACGACATAGAGCGACGGCAGCACGATCACGCTCAGGATGAGCAGGTGCACCGGCGCAAGCAGCGGCAGTATCCGTGCCGTTCGTTGAAGCTGCACGCTTTCCTCCAGACCTTCTTTCGCTCCGGGCTCTGTCGGCCCAGTGGCTCGGACGCTGGGCGTCCGCAGTGGTATTCGTCAGTGCACCGCCTTGGGCGGGGCGGCCGGTCTCTCCGGGTTCGGAAGCAGATCGGGATCACGGGCGGTGCCACGATCCGTCGCGGCGGTGAGATCGCGCACGGAGTCGCGCACCTGCAGGCTCGTCTGCAGCACGATGTTTTGCGCCGGCGCATCGTCACCCGCCATGCGCGCCCGCAAGCGCTGCCAGGTCGCCGCGGCAAGCTCGACGATCGGCTGCCGGATCGCGGTCAGCCCCGTCTTGCGGGCACTCATCCACGGATAATCGTCGAAGCCGACCACGGAGACGGCCTCGGGAATATCGATCTTCAAACGCGCCAGTGCAGACAGTGTACTCAGCGTCGTGACGTTGGTCAGTGCGATCACTGCGCTCGGCCGCGCGTGCCGCTCGAGCCAGCTCCGGAAAAGCTCGGCACCATGCTCGGCGACGGATCCGAGCTCGACCACGGTCGCTTCGCAACCGGCCGCCTCCCGGATCAGGTCGCCAGCCCCGCGGACGCGCTCGCGGATCGGCGAGATCGCGAGGCTGGAGGCGGCGATGACGACGTCGCGATGCCCCAGCGCCAGGAGGTGGCGCGCAGCGATTTCTCCGGCTTCGCGGTTATCGATCGCGACCGTGTCGACGACCGAGCCTCCCGGGTGGACACGGTCGGCGAAGATGATCGGCAGCCGACCGATTTCGGCGGCGAGGGCATGCGGCACCTCGTCGGAGCAGGGCACCACGATGAGGCCGGATGGGCGCCAGGCGAGCAAGGTGCGCAGGCGCGACTGTTCGAGGCCGATATCGTCACGGGAGCTCGCAACGACGATGTCGTAGCCATCCGCCTCTGCCAGCACCTCCAGCCGCGAGACGAGCGAGGTGAAAAAGACGTCGTCGAGATCGGGAACCAGGACGCCGACGACACGCGCCTGACCCGAGCGCAACTGCGATGCCGCCCGATCGACCTGGTACGCCAGTTCCTTGGCTGCCTGCAGAACACGTTCACGCAGATCGCCGTTCACCGGCTTGTTGCCGCTGAAGACATTCGAGACCGTCGCGATGGATACCCCTGCGCGGCCTGCGACATCCCGGATCGTTACGCGGCGGCTATCCATCATTCGCCTGTTAAACGTTTAACTGTAAAACGTTTAACAGGGGCCGAGCCGGTTCACAAGCACCTTTGTGACGGTCTGTGGCTCTCGACGGCTGCGCCACTCGCGCATAACGGCGATTTGCGCCATATAGGCGACTTCCCATCTTTCCGTGGCCGTTCGATCTGCAACGCCGCCGTCAGATGTGTTGCATTTGTAGTCGTCGGACAGCAGATGCGCCGAATGGTAAGAAATTGGACGTTGAGCGGCGAGTGGTTGTGAACGAAATGCCGGTCGAGCCCGGGAAATTGGCTGACGTCAGCCCTTGGCGCTTCACCGTGGCGCCGATGATGGACTGGACCGATCGGCATTGCCGGATCGTCCATCGCCTGATGTCGCGCCGCGCCCTGCTCTATACCGAGATGGTGACGGCACAGGCCGTGATCCGTGGCGACCGGGAGCGGCTGATCGGCTTCGATGCGGTCGAGCATCCGCTCGCGCTCCAGCTCGGCGGCAACGATCCGGCGCTGCTGGCAGAGGCGGCGAAGATCGGCGCCGACTTCGGCTATGACGAGATCAACCTGAATTGCGGCTGCCCCTCCGACCGGGTCCAGGGCGGGGCCTTCGGCGCCTGCCTGATGCGCGAGCCGGCGCTGGTCGGCGATTGCGTCGCGGCGATGAAGGCGTCGGTCGCCATCCCCGTCACGGTGAAGTGCCGGATCGGCGTCGACGACCAGGATCCGGAAGCGGCGCTCGATGCGTTGACCGGGGCCGTGCGCGCCGCCGGCGTCGACGCACTCGTCGTCCATGCCCGCAAGGCCTGGCTGCAGGGACTCTCGCCCAAGGAGAACCGCGAGATTCCACCGCTCGACTATGAGCGCGCCTATCGCCTCAAGAGCGCCAATCCGGGCCTGACCATCGCGCTGAACGGCGGCATCCGGCAGCCGGGCGAATGGCTGCCGCATCTCGAGCATCTCGACGGCGTCATGCTCGGCCGCGAGGCCTACCAGAACCCCGAGGTGCTGCTGTCGGTCGACCCGCTGCTCTTCGGCGAGGACGCGCCGGTCGCCGACGCCTTCGAGATGCTGGACGCGCTCGAGCCCTTCATCGCCGCCCATCTCGAACGGGGAGGGCGTCTGCACGCCTTCACCCGCCATCTCGTCGGCCTCTTCCCGGGCCGGCGCGGCTCGCGCCTGTTCCGCCGCCATATTTCCGAGCACTGTGTCGTCGCAGGGGCGGGCCTGGCCGAGCTGCGCGCCGCGATTGCCCATGTCGAGCGGCAGGTCCCGTCCGCGATCGCGGCGGAATAAGATGATGCAGGCAGACGATATGACAGACCCCGCCCTCGTCGCCCGCATCGAGGCGAGCTTCGGCAAGCAGGCCTTCATGACGACGCTCGGCGCCCGGCTCGTCCGTGTCGCGCCGGGTGAGGTCGAGATTGCCATGCCGGTTTCTGCTCATCTCTGCCAGCAGCATGGCTTCGTCCATGCCGGCGCGGTCTCGACCATCGCCGACAGTGCCGCCGGCTATGCCGCACTGACCACCATGCCGACCGGCAACGGTGTCCTCACTGCCGAGTTCAAGATCAACTTGCTGGCGCCGGCGACCGGTGACGAACTCATCGCGAAGGGCAGGGTGATCAAGGCCGGCCGTACCCTGACGCTCGCCATGGCCGAGGTCTTCGCCGTGACGGCCGGCAAGGCGAAACTCTGCGCCATGCTGACGGCGACCTGCATGACGATCGCCCCGCGCGAGGGCGTCAGCGACTAGCTCGCACCCTCGCGAAACGGCTGCTTGGGCGGAGTACCCCACCAGGGCAATCTCCTGCCCCTATGCTCGTCTTCTGGTCTTTTCGGATCTGGGGTCAGCTCGACCGGAACGTATTTTCAAGTGACCTGGTTCGCGGGGGCGCGCCAAGCCGCTGGCCAAGAGGCGTCAGCCACATGCGCGACGTGATCGAAAGCGCATCGGGAGATGGGAAAGGCGCCATCGTCAGGAACGACGCCGGCTTGCCCATCGATACCGCTCACTGGACGGGGCCGTGGGTCGCGGAAAAGCCGTCCGCCCAGCACGACCGCGCTGAAGCATCCGGCACCAGGCCGACACTTCCGGCGAAACGCGATGGACTGCGGGAGCCCTCTCGGGCCGGCCGGAGGCCGCGGCGGCGGTTCATCCCCTTGGCGAGCGGCGTTGCGGCGGCGCTCCTGCTGCTCCTGATCCCCCGAAGCGCAGATCGACCGCCTCCCGGGCAGGTTGGTCAGCTGGCGCTGTCGCCTGGCGAAGCCCCGACCGTCACCGCCGCTATGCCGCCGCGGAGCAATCCGGAACCGGAGGCCCAGCGATTGCCGAGGCAGGAGCAGGCCGGACCCGCGGCGCATGAGCTTGCCGAGGCACGGAGCGCCATCGCGATCCTGAATGCGCAACTGCGGGCCGATGCCGCCAAGAGCGAATACGCGCTGCAACAGGAGCAGGACAAAGCCGCCACCCAGACGCAGCAGGCCGCTGCCGCCCGGCAGGACCTGATTGCAACCGTGGCGCAACATCGTCAGGCGCTCGATGGCGAGCGAGCACAGCGCACCGCATTGGCGGACCAGCTGTTGGCGTCGCAGCGCGACTTGCAGGCACTGGCGACACAGCTGCGTGGCGCAAGCGACGAAATCGAGCAGCTCAGACAGGCAGAGACCGCAAGGACCGCACGGTCGCTCGAGCAGGAGCGGCAGAAGGCGCTTCCGCTTGCGCAGGAACTTGCGGCCATGCGGCAGGAACTGGGCTCGATGACGGCGCAGCATCGTCAGGCGCTGGAGCAGGAGCGCGCGCAGCGTGCCGCGCTGGCGGCCGAGCTGTCGGGCGCGCAGCGCGAAGCCGCAGCGCAGGCGGCGCAATTGCGCAAAGCCAGCGACGAGATGGGTCAGCTCAAGCAGGCGGATGCCGCAAAGGCGGGGCAGCTGCTGGAGCTGGAGCGGCAGAAGACGGCTGCTTTCGCACAGGCCGTGGCCGCGCGACAGGCATTGAACGCAAACACGATGCAGCATCGCCAGGCGCTCGACGAGGAGCGTGCCCAGCGTGTCGCACTGACGGCGGAGCTGACTGCGGCGCGGCGCGATGTCGAGCTGCAAGGCGCTCAGCTGCGCAAGCTGAGCGAGGAGACGGGCCTCTTCAAGCAGGCGGAGGCCGCAAGGGCAGCGCAATCGCTCGATCTGGAACGGCAGAAGATGGCTGCTCTCGCCCAGGCCGCGGCCATGCGACAGGAGCAGGCCGCGGCCACCGCGCAGCATCGTCAGGCGCTCGATCAGGAGCGCACACAGCGCATTGCTCTGGCGGCCGAGCTGTCGGCGGCGCAGCGGGAGATCGAAACGCAGGCGGTGCAGTTGCGCAAGGCAAGCAACGAGGCGAACCAGCTCGGGCGCGCGAGCGAGAGCACGATCGTGGACCTGCGCCAGACTCTCCAGCAGGAGCGCGATCGCGCCGCGACCTTGGCACAGGAGTTGGCGTTGCTGCGCCCCCTGACGGCTGGGCGCGCGACCGCCGAGCCTGCGTCGGCCGGTGCGGGGCCCAAAGCGCCGCAGGCTGTGGTCGCTTCTGCGGCGGGGCAACCAGCGGCCGCTGAGCCGCGCAACAGTCCGGATGCGATGCGGCTGCTCGCTCGGGCAAGTGCATTGCTCGGGCAAGGCGACATCGGTTCCGCCCGGATCGTGCTCGAACGCGCAGCCGAAACCGGCAGCGCCCGGGCGAGCTTCATGCTCGCTGAGACCTACGATCCCCGCATCCTGTCCGCCTGGGGGACCTATGGCACACGCGGCGAAGTGACGAGGGCGCGCGAGCTTTATGCGAGGGCGCAGTCCGGCGGCATCCCGGAGGCGAAGGATCGCGTCGAGGCACTGGCGCAGGCGCCCGATGGGTGAGGTTACGGCCGAAAGGGGATCAGAGGATGACCATGTCTAGGGGACGATACCTGCTCCTGCTGATCGCGCTGGCCGGGCTTGTTCCGGCGCTCGAGCAAGCCAGCCTGCAGGCACAGACACCGCAGATGGGCGCCGCGAGCGCGGCCTCGCCGCGGCGCGCCCGTCCGGCCGCGACGGAACAGGACAAGATGAACGCCTGGACGGTCGGCCTTGCCGCGGGGCTGCTCGAAGGCGCGCCGCTGCGTCTGGGGGCGGAGATGGCCCGCGTCGTCGACGATGGGCCGAATCTGCATGTCCTGCCGATCGTCACCCGCGGCGCCACCGAGAACCTGAACTCGCTGCTTTATCTGCGCGGCATCGACACCGCGATCATCAACTCCGATGCCCTGGAAGAGTACAAGGCCCAGATGCCGCAGATCCGGCGCAAGATCACCTATGTGCTCAATCTCTTCCCCTCGGAACTGCATGTTTTCGTCCGACCCGAGATCCAGAGCCTGCAGGACCTCGCTGGCAAGAAGGTGAACTTCAACACGCTCGGCACGGCCGCCGCCTATTCAGGACCGCTGATCTTCAGCCGTCTCGGCGTCAATGCCGAAAACACCTTCATTCCTCACCAGGTCGCGCTCGAACAGATGCGCAAGGGCGAGATGGCGGCCGTCGTCTTCATCACCTCGAAACCGGTCGACGCATTCGTGCGCGGACGGTTCGAGCCCGGCTTCAAGTTCCTTTCGGTGCCCTACGACAGCAAGTTCGAGGACTACTACCTGCCGGCGGTGCTGGAGGCCGGCGAGTATCCCGGCCTCATCAAGGCGGGCGAGCGGGTGGCGACGATCGCGGTGCCGACAGCTTTGGTCGCCTTCAACTGGGCTCCGCAGACCAACCGCTATGACCGCGTCGCCCGCTTCGTCGACACCCTGTTCAGCCGCGTCGAGAAGCTGCAGGCCCCGGGCTTCGACGCGAAATGGAAGTCGATCAATCTTGCCGCGACCGTCCCTGGCCTCGACCGCTTCCCGGCGGCGCAGGAATGGCTGGATCGCAAGACGCAGGCGCAACGTGCGGCGAGCCGATGAAACTGATCATGCTCTCCGCCGCCTTCGAGATTGCGAGCAGGATTGCCTTCGCGCAGGGCGCGTCGGATCCGATGGCGCAGCTTCGCGCCTGCTCGCTGCTCGATCCGGCGGAGCGCCAGGCCTGTCTGAACAAGCTGCCGCAGCCGGTGAAGGTACCTGGTCGACCGGCGGGCAGCGGCGAAGCCTGGGTGATCAGCGAGACCACCTCGCCGGTCGACTACACGCCGATCGTCACCGCCACCGCGTTTTCTCATGGCAGTGCCGACAGTTCCCTGAAGCAGCTTTCCATTCACTGCCGCGGTGGCCGGACCGAGATGGTGGTCGGTGGGCCGACCGTCTCCGATGGCGGCGCCGAATACGTCCTGTCGTACCGCCTCGATGACAGCCCGCCCGCGCAGGCCCCAGCGGGCCGGCCTTCGTTCGGAAGCGGCGTCGCATTCAGGGGCGATGTCGTGGGCCTGTTGCTGTCGCTTCCCTCAGAAGGCGACATCGCCATCCGCCTCTCGACCCGCGGCGGCGCCGTCCATGACGGGCACTTTTCCCTCAGCGGACTGAAGGCGGCGCGCGACAGGGTCGCCGCAGCCTGCAGGTGGCCGCGCGCCTTGGCCAAACCACGTAGCGAATAGACCTCGAACTCATGGATGGAATGCGATGACGATCAGGCTCAAAGACTTCATCTGCGCCGCCTTGGCGACTGGCGTTGCGCTGTCCGTCGCCTCTTCGCCTGCGATGGCACAGGGCACGAAGCAAAGTTCGGTGCAGGCGCCGAAGCCGCCCGTGGTCGAACGCAAGCCGCACCGGCTCATCCTGCAGGTGAATACGAACGAGGCTGCGATGATGAACCTCGCGCTGAACAACGCGGCGAACGTGGCGCAATACTATCAGGACCTCGGCGAGAAGGTGGAAATCGAGGTCGTCACCTTCGGCCCCGGCCTGCACATGCTGCGCGACGACACCTCGCCGGTGAAGGCGCGGATCAAGGCGATGACGGCAAGCACGCCGGCCATCTCCTTCAAGGCCTGCGGCAACACCCAGGGCAATATGAGCAAGGCCGAGAACAAGGATATCGCCCTGATCCCCGAGGCTGCGGTGGTGAAGTCCGGCGTCGTTCGCGTCATGGAGCTGCAGGAGAAGGGTTGGGCCTATGTCAGGCCGTGATCGGCCGCGGTCATCTTCCGCGGACGTCTCGCCCTGAAGCGTCTTCTGCGCATGCCCACCTTGCCGGCTGAACCTTGCCCTTTCCGGTGGGGGGGCTAAGAGCACTCCGTCTTTCCCAGATCGAGTGCATGATGATCGCCGGCATTGCCCTGAACGATTTGATTTTCCTTGCGTTGTCGCTTGTCGCCGCCGGCGCTGTCACCGGCCTGCTCGCCGGCCTGTTCGGCGTCGGCGGCGGCGCGATGATCGTGCCGGTGCTGTACGAGGTCTTCCGGGTGATCGGCGTGCCGGAGGAGGTGCGCATGCCGCTCGTGGTCGGAACCTCGCTGGCGGTGATCATCCCGACCTCGATCCGTTCGTACCGGGCCCATCTCGCCAAGGGCATGGTCGACACCTCGATCATCCGGGTCTGGGCCGTGCCGGTCGTGCTCGGCGTCATCGGCGGCAGCCTGATCGCGCGCTATGCGCCGCCGGACCTGTTCAAGGCGGTCTTCGTCGCGGTCGCCTTCGCCAGCGCCATGCGCCTGCTCTTCGCCTCCGACCGCTGGAAGCTCGGCGACACCATGCCTGGGCCGTTCCTGATGCGGATCTATGGCCTGATCATCGGCGTGCTCTCCTCGCTGATGGGCATTGGCGGCGGCCAGCTCTCCAGCCTGTTCATGACCTTCTATGGTCGGCCGATCCATCAGGCGGTGGCGACCTCGTCCGGTCTCGGCATCCTGATCTCGATCCCCGGTGCACTCGGCTACATCTATGCCGGCTGGCCGAAGATGGACATCCTGCCGCCGCTCTCGCTTGGCTATGTCTCGCTGATCGGCTTCCTGCTCTTCATCCCGACCTCGATCTGGACGGCGCCGATCGGCGCGCGCCTGGCGCACCGCCTGTCGAAGCGCCGGCTGGAGGTCGCCTTCGGCATCTTCCTGCTGGTGGTCTGCGCCCGCTTCTTCTGGTCGCTGGTCGTCTGAGGGCGCAGCATGGTTCTCGTGCGCGCCTGCGAGGAGGCCGATCACCCCGCGCTCGCCGGTTTGATGGCTGAGATGCAGGCACACTACCGCGTGCCCTGTCCGCCGGATGCCGAGATCCGGGCCGGGCTGGCGAACCGGCCGGCGGGAACCGAATTGCTCGTCGCCGAGCATGACGGCGCGCTCGCCGGCTTTGCCGCCTTCTCGGCGATCTATCCGGGGCCCGGCCTGAAGGCAGGCTGCTTCCTCAAGGAGATTTATGTCGCCGAAGCGGCCCGCGGGCTCGGCGCCGGTCGGGCATTGCTCGCGGAGCTGGCGAGGCTGGCGCTCGCACGCGGCCTCGGCCGGATCGACTGGACGGCGGCGCGCGACAATGAGCGCCTGCTGCGCTTCTACGAGAGCCTCGGCGCGACACCGCAGCCGGAGAAGGTCTTCTTCAGGCTGACCGGCGAGGCTCTTCGCCGTCTCGCTGGGGACTGAGGCGGTCCGCCAGCGTCGCCATGATCGCGAGGCGCTCGGCCTCGCTGAATCGCGACCACTGCGCGATCTCCTGCAGGGTCCGGCCGCAGCCCCGGCAGAGCTTGTTCACCGGATCGATTACGCAGACCTTGATGCAGGGGCTGGAGACCGCGTTCATCGCCCGCCCCAGCCGATGACGATGGCGAGGCCGAGATAGACCGCGATCTCGCCGAGTTGCTGCGCCGCGCCGAGGATGTCGCCGGTCTGGCCGCCGATCAGGCGGATGGCGGTGCGCGACAGCCAGTACGTCGCCAGGACCGACAGCCCAAGACCGATCAGGACGCCGGTGAGGGGAAGGGCGCCTGTGGCGGTCAAAAGCAGAGCGAGGGCGCCCGACAAGCCGTAGGCGACCGGCAGCACCGATCGCTCGGGCCGTCCGACAGAAGCGGAAGCGCCATCGCGCCGGGTCGGCGGGGCGGTGGCGAGGATGCGAATGCCTTCGACACGCGACCAAGGCGCTGCGACGAGTACGGCCGCGGCTAATGCCCACGCGCCGGCGCCTTGCAGGATCGCGGCGAGCGCCGTCACCCGCAGCAGCAGCGACAGCCCGAGCGCCAGGGCACCAAAGGTGCCGACGCGGCTGTCCTTCATGATCTCCAGCCGTCGTTCCGGCGTGGGCCCGCCGAAGAGCCCGTCGGCGCTGTCGGCCAGCCCGTCCTCGTGGAAGGCGCCTGTCGTCACCACCAGCGCGGTCACGACGAGCGCCGCCGTCAGCAGCGCATTGACGCCCGCAAGCCCGGCCAGAAGCGCGATCAGCGCACCCGGCAGCGCGATCGCCAGCGCCGCAAGGGGCAGGGCGCGCGGCACCAACCGGAAATCCGGCAAGGCGTGCGCGCTCTCGCCCGGCAGCGCCGGCACCGGCAGGCGCGAATAGAAGCGGATGCAGGTCGAGGTCGCGATCAGCCAGCCCGGCCAGCTGGGCGGCGTCACCTGCGTCGCGTCATCGCTGTCGGTCCCGGCCACGCTGCCCTCGGATTGTGTTCGTCTCCTCCAGCCTATAGCAGCAGCGGCAACTGTGCGGCGATGCCCGCACCATCCGAATCCCGGGCTTCCACGAGATCAATGCGATGACCGCCTCCGGCCTGCCCTTCGACGATATCCGCAACCTCATCGCCGGCATGCCTGGCCCCGACATGGCGGCGGCCAACACGGTGCGCGCCCGCGACAAGGAGCTGACCAAGCCGGCCGGCAGCCTGGGGCGCCTGGAGGAGATCGCCGAATGGCTCGCCGCCTGGCAGGGCAAGGCGCCGCCGCGCGTCGATCGGCCGCTGGTCTGCGTCTTCGCGGGCAATCACGGCGTCGTCGCCCAGGGTGTCTCGGCTTTCCCGCAGGCTGTGACGCGGCAGATGCTGGAGAATTTTGCCGCCGGCGGCGCCGCGATCAATCAGATCTGCGCCGCCTATGATCTCGGCTTCAAGGTCTTCGATCTCGCGCTCGACCTGCCGACCGGCGATTTCACTGAAGGAGATGCGCTCGACGAGCGCGCCTGCGTCGCGACCATGGCCTTCGGCATGGAGGCGCTCGCCGGCGGCGCCGATTTGCTGGCGCTCGGCGAGATGGGCATCGGCAACACCACCTCGGCGGCGGCGATCTTCGCGGCGCTCTATGGCGGCGGCGCTGCCAAATGGTGCGGCCGCGGCACCGGCGTCGACGATGACGGTCTGAAGCGCAAGATCGCCGCGGTCGAGGCCGGGCTCAAACTTCACGCCAACCACCTGAGCGATCCGCTCGAAGTGCTGCGCCGCTTCGGTGGCCGCGAGATGGCGGCGATCTGCGGCGCCATTCTCGCAGCGCGCCTGCAGCGCATCCCGGTGATCCTCGACGGCTATGTCGTCACCGCCGCCGCGGCGATCCTGCACGCGCTCGATTCCTCGGCGCTCGACCATTGCCTCGCCGGCCATCTCTCGGCCGAGGGGGCTCATGCGGAGGCGCTGGTCAAGCTCGGCAAGCAGCCCTTGCTGGCGCTGGGCATGCGGCTCGGCGAGGGGACGGGCGCAGCGCTCGCCGCCGGTCTCGTCAAGGCAGCCGCCGGCGTCCATTCCGGCATGGCGACCTTCGCGCAGGCGCAGGTGTCGGGGAAGGCGGACTAGCGACGGGGATTGCCTACTCCGCCTGGAACGGATTCTCGATCCTCAGCCGCTCGTCGACGGTCAGGCCGTGCTGCATGTCTTCTCTGTAGAGCACCGCACAACCCGCTCGGAGCGCGCTTGCCACGATCAGCGCGTCGTAGAAGCCGAATCCGTATCGCTCGGCCAGCCGGATGGCCTCCTGGTGCGTGGCGAGATCGAGCGGATGGACAATGCGGCTGAGCGTCGTGATCGCCTCGACCGCGTCGGTGATCTCCGCCCAGGAGAAGCCGAGCTTGCGGCGTGCGACATTGGCGAACTCGTTCAGGACCTGGGCACTGATCTCGCAGCCCCTGCCGAGCAACTCCTCGGCCACGGCATTCCGCGGATCCTCGCTGAAGGCATAGACGACCACGTTGCTGTCGAGGAAGGCGCGCGTCACGGCGCGCGCTCATTCGCCTCGTCGCGATCGAAGCGCCAGCCGGACGGGAGCGGCCTGCGCAGGCTGCGGATGCGGGCGAGCGCGCGCGGTTTGCGCTCGTCGCGCGCGATCAGGAAGGTCCTGTCGTTTGCGATCCGGATTTCCACATCGTCGCCTTCCTTGAGCGAGAGTGCCTCGCTGACGGCCGCAGGAATTCGGATGGCGAGGCTGTTGCCCCAGCGTGCGACCTGCATTGACGCGCTCCTGTTTGATATACACGGAACATGTATATCCTAAGGGCGGTCATCAAGCCACGATCTCTTGGAAAGCCGCGCCGGGTTTTCGACCCGGCGCGTCTTCGCTTCGTCAGGCGCCGTAGCGCTCGATGACCTCGGCCAGCGGGATATGACCCTTGCAGGCGCCGCTGCCGGCCGGCGTCTCGCCGTTCTCCAGCGCGGTCGCATAGACCACCGCCGGATCGGCCTCGACCTGCTGGCGCAGCGCCTGCAGCTTCGGCCAGCGCGAGAGGTCGGCGACCTCATGGTATTCGAGCCAGCGCGCCACCCCTGCGAGCAGGCCGTCGGCCAGGGTGTGCTTGTCGCCGACCAGCCAGTTCCCGCCGTCGAGCATCTCCTCAATCCGGTCGTGGCGCTCGATCACCCGCTCGCGTCCGAAACGGCGCAGCGCCGCCTCGAAATCGGGATCGGGCTCGGGCAATTCCAGCGAGGCCCAGAGTGGCGTGAAGGCGCCGGTGAAGCCGGTGTTGAGGAAACCCATCAGCTGGTGCATCCGGTCGGCCTCGGCCGAGAGCGGATCGAAGCTGATGCGCCGCCCGGTATCGCGCGCTTCGAGCCAGGCGGCGATCGCCATGGTCTCGGTGAGCGGGCGGCCCCGATCGGTGATCAGCACCGGGGTTTCGACGCGCGCATTGATCCGCTTGTAAGGCGGCTCGCGCATTTCGCCGAGCATGTCGACGCGGCTGAGCTTGTAGGGCTGGCCCAGCCATTCGAGAGCCGCGACCAGGCCCATCGACGTGCCGGACGGGTAGCCATAAACGAGGATCGGTTCCATGTTGCGTTTTCCATTCGGGTCGGGAAACGCTGCGCAGCGGGCTGGAACCTAGTCATCCATCGCCCCATGTAAATTACGCACTTTTCTGTAACCAGGCGGAACGAACCATGAAGGACGTCGTGTCCGACTGCTCGATCGAAAGCGTCATGCGGGTGCTGAGCGGCCGCTGGCCGACCTTGCTGCTCTACTATCTGAAGGACGGCACCAAGCGCTTCAGCGAGCTCAGGCGCGACAACCCGACCGTCTCGCACCGCATGCTCGCGCTGGAGCTGCGCAAGCTGGAGGCGGCCGGCATCGTCCGTCGCATCGATCATGACGGCTATCCGCGCCGGGTCGATTACGAGCTGACGTTCGCGGGGCTTCGCCTCGTGCCGCTGATCGATGCGCTCGGCGGCTGGTGGGAGGATATCGAGGCTGAGCGGGCGGGCGCGCCGGTGCTCCCGCAGGTTGCCTGACCCAGCCGATTCTACGCCGCGGAGCGCTCGCCGGGGTGCGGCAAGGCCGGCAGTGTGTCCATGACACGCTCGGCAGGAAGCGTGACCGTCACCTCGGTGCCGGCGCGCGGCGCCGATTTGATGCGGAAGCCGCCGCCGTGCAGGTCGACCAGCCCTTTGACGATCGGCAGTCCCAGGCCCGAGCCCTGCTCTGCCGTCTTGATCGCCAGCGAGCCACGCCCGAAGGTCTGCATCACAACGGGAATCTCGTCCTCCGGGATGCCGGGGCCGGTATCGGTGATGCTGACATACTGCCCGCCGGTGGCGGTCCAGCCGACCTTGATCGAGATCTCGCCGCCCTGCGGGGTGAATTTGATCGCATTCGCCAGGATGTTCAGCACGGCCTGGCGGATGGCGCGCTCATCGGCCCAGATCCGCGGTAGCTCGGGCTCCGTCGCTTGGCGGATGGTCTGGCTCTTGGCCTTGGCGCGCAGGTTGAGCATGTGCGCCGCATCGTCGGCGATGCCGGCAAGACTGATGGCCTCCTCGCTGAGCTCATATTTGCCGGATTCGATGCGCGATAGGTCGAGAATCTCGTTGATCAGCGTGAGCAGGTGCTGGCCCGAGGAATGGATGTCGCCGGAGTACTCCTTGTAGGAGGCGTTGGCGTGTGCCCCGAAAACCTCGTTCTTCATCACTTCCGAGAAGCCGAGGATGGCGTTGAGCGGCGTGCGCAGCTCATGGCTCATCGTGGCGAGGAAGCGCGACTTGGCGAGATTGGCTTCCTCCGCCTTGCGCCGGGCTTCGTCGGAATTGGCCTTGGCGGTTTCCAGCTCGGCGATCAGCGCGTCCTTCTCGGCCCGGAACTCGATCGTCTCGACCGAAGTCGAGTAGAGCCGGTTGGTCAGGAAGATGAAGAAGAGCTGCGCACAGGCCGCCATCAGCAGCATGGTGACGCTGTCGATGTCGCTGCGGCCGCTGAAGGACAAAACGATGGCGCCGACGATCGGCACGAGGCTGGAATAGACCGCGATCGGGATCGCCGCCGCGAGCGTGACGGTGAGCGCGCTGACGATCAGCAGCGCCGTCATCAGGAAGAAGCGGGCGCCGGGCGCCTCGATGCCGATGAAGAGGCCCGCTAGCAGGGCCCAGGACAGTCCGTGCAGCAATTCGGCCGCGGGCAGGAGCTTGCGCCAGAAGGTGACGCGCGCGGCAGCGGAGGGCTCGGCCAGGAAGCGCCGGCACAGTACCGCGGTGAAGCCCGTGCTCAGCACCACCAGCGTGAGCCAGCCCGAGACCGTGTAGAACGGCACCCAGACGCAGGCTGCGGCGGCGACCAGGAACGCGAGCAGCAAGGTGCCGGCCGACCCGTTCAGCCGGTATTTCGCGAAGACACGGATGAGTTCGTAATCGAAGGCGCGCTGGAGCCCGGTCGAGGAGGTCAGCTTCTCGCGCGCCGACCGGACCTCGCGGTTGATCAGCTTGCGGCGCGCCAGCACGGTCGGATCGGGTCCGCGGCCGCGCTGCACCTGTTCGGCTGTCAGTTCCGCCATGATCTGAAGGCAAAGGCTCCCGACCGGTGGCGCCCCGTCGCGCTCCGGCTCGCCATGATGTGTTGGAAATCGTTAAGCTTGTCCTGATGGCGCGCTTCGGATTCAGGACAAGCAACTATGGTCCGTTCGGCTGGCGGCGGGTCGGCCGCTCGGTCGACTTTGCCGTAGCCCTTGGATTCCTTGTGCTTTTGGCGATTGCGGGCGCTGTCCTGCAGTACCGGTTAGATTCCAGCCGCAGCCTTGTGGGAGCAGCCGAGGCGATCGATGGCGATTCGCTCCGGCTCCTTGGCGAGGAGCTTCGCCTGGAGGGCATCGACGCTCCGGAATACCGGCAGACCTGCCGGGACCGCAATGGCGGCGAGGTCGCCTGCGGCCGGCAGGCGCGGCGCGCGCTCGCCGCCATGCTGGCGCTGGGCAATGTCAGCTGCACTGTCTCGCGGGCCGACCGCTACGGCCGCGGGCTGGCGCGCTGCCGGCAGGGGGATGCCGAGATCAACGCGGCGCTGGTGCGCCAGGGCCAGGCCCTGGCCTATGGCGGCTATCAGGCCGAGGAGGCCGAGGCGAAAGCCGCCGGTCGCGGCATCTGGGCGTTGAGCTTCGAGCGTCCGGAGGCGCGGCGTAAGAGCCATCCGCGCTGAACGCGCCCGCCAGCCATGCGGATTCGTCAACGCCGCTGGCCGCTTTGGCATTTTCGTCTTCGACGACCGCGATCTAAAGAAGGATCGTCTCCTTCCCGTCCTCTCGCCGGATTCGCTGCCGCATGATGCCGCCGCCCGCCTGCCGATCGGAGCTGCCGGCATGATCGGCGCCATCCTGCTCGCTTTGGCGCCGATCGCCCTGTTGATCGCACTCGGCCACGCCATGCGCCGCCTGCGCTTCCTGCCTGATGCGTTCTGGCCGCAAGCCGAGCGGCTGAGCTACTACGTCCTTCTGCCAGCTCTCTTCGTGCACGCTTTGGCGATGGCTGATCTCAAGGGTCTTCCGGTTGCCGAACTGGCCTTGACGCTGATGGCGGCGATCATCGCCGTTGCGGGGTTGCTCGTGCTGGCGAAGCGCTGGCTCGGCTACAGCGACGCCGCCTTCACCTCGGTCTTCCAGGGCGGCATCCGCTTCAACAACTATGTCGGCCTGAGCGCGGCGGGCAGCATGCTCGGGGCCTCGGCCCTGCCGCTCGCGGCCGTCGCCAATGCGGCGATCGTGCCGACCGTGAACGTGCTCTGCGTCCTGGTCTTCGCCCGCTGGGGCTCCGCGCAGCCGACCTTGCGCGGCATTCTCCGCGGCCTTGCCCTCAATCCGCTGCTCATGTCCTGCGTGCTCGGCATCGCCATCCAGCTCAGCGGACTCGGACTGCCGCCCGGTGTCGAAGGCTGCCTCAAGGCGCTCGGCCAGGCCTCGCTTCCGATCGGCCTGCTCTGCGTCGGCGCAGCGCTCGACTGGGGTGCGCTTGGCCGCGGCCTGAAGCCCGCGCTCGTCGCATCCTTCGTCAAGTTCGTGCTGATGCCGCTCGCGACCTATGCCGCATTGAAGGGCTTCGGCCTCGGCGGCCAGGCGGCGACGCTCGCCATCCTGTTCCAGGCGCTGCCGACCGCTTCCTCGTCCTATGTGATGGCGCGCCAGCTCGGCGGCGATGCGCCCCTGATGGCCGGCATCTGCGCGCTTCAGACCGTGCTGGCGGCGGTCGCGGTGCCGCTCGCACTGATTTTGCTGGCGCCGGGCTGATCCGGTCAGGACGGCTCGCGCGGATCATCCTCTCGCGGTCCTTCGAGGCGCGCGCCGCCGGGTTCGCGCGAACGTGACCAGAAGGTCGCGAGCATCAGCCCCACCGGAATGGCGAGGATGACGATCCAGACGACGAAGCTCCAATCCTGTGGCATGTCGGTTCCCCCTGCGGGGTGGTAATCGCGGGCTACGGCGCTTTGTTCCCGCCGACGCCCGTTAGTGTCGTCTTGCCGCCGTGTTTGCGGGTGAACTCTTGACAGGGCCGCGGCGGCACCGTGAAACCGCCATGTCTCGGGACGGCGAAAGGCTAAGGGCATGAAGCTCTATGACGGCGGGCGTGCGCCCAATCCGCGGCGGGTCCGCATCTTCTTCGCCGAGAAGGGTGTCCCTCTGCCCGAACTCGTCCCGGTCGACATCGGCAAGAAGGAGCACCGGACACCGGAGTTCACCCGTATCAATCCGTCGCAGCGCTTGCCGGTGCTTGTACTGGAGGACGGGACTGCGTTGGCCGAGACCATCGCGATCTGCCGTTATGTCGAGAGCCTGCATCCGGCGCCGGCCTTGTTCGGCTCTGCCCCAAAGGAATCAGCTCTGATCGAGATGTGGAATCGACGCATCGAGCTTGGGCTGTTCACGGCGGTCTCGGCGGTGTTCCGCCACAGCCATCCCGCCATGGCCGAGCTCGAGGACCAGGTGCCCGAATGGGCCGAGGCCAATCGTGAGCTGATCGATGACCATCTGATGCTGCTCGACCTGCAGCTTGGCGCCAACCGCTTCATCTGCGGCGACGAGCTGACGGTGGCCGACATCACCGCCGGCATCGCCATCGATTTCATGAAGCCCTCGCGCATTCCGCTGCCGGAAGACTTCGCCAACATTCGCCGCTGGCATGGCGAGCTCTCGGCCCGGCCGAGCTGGAAGGCCTGAACGATGCGCCTGCTGGCCGTCCTGTTTGCTTTCATGCTGCCGCTTGCCGCCATGGCGGCGGAGAAGCTGACGGGCGAGCAGATCAACCAGGCCTTCACCGGCAACACGGTCAGCGGCCGCTACACCGGTGGCGGCTTCTTCACCGAGTACCACGACCCCGACGGACGGGCGCTCGGCAATAATGGCTGGCAGGAGAACCGCGACGCCTGCTGGATCACCAAGGGCGACGCCGTCTGCTATTATTATGGCCCGCCGGAGGAGCGGACGACGCATTGCTTCACGGTCGAATTGACCGAGCGGCTCTATATCCTGCGCAATGTCGGCGACCGCCGGATCAATGCGGTGGCGACGATCGAGCTCGCCAATCCGCGCAATCATACCGACGGCGGCAAGCCCTGGTATTGCGACGGGCTGATCTCGCGCGGTCCGCAGCTTCCGATGTCGCGGCGGGTGGCGGCACGATGATCCGGGCTTCGGCGGCAGCGATGCTCCTGGGGCTATGCGCTTGCGCCACGAGCGCCGCTGCGGTCGAGCGGCTGACCGGCCAGGAGATCCGCAAGCTCTTCGAGGGCAACACGGTTGCCGGCCGCTACAATAACGGGCTGCCGTTCAGCGAATATCATCACCAGGATGGCCGCGCGACCGGGCACAACCGGCACGTGACCAACACCGATGCCTGCTGGACGACGACGGACGACGCCGTCTGCTATTATTACGGCCCGCACGAGACCCGCCGGACCTATTGCTTCGCCGTCGAGCGCAGCGGCACGCTCTATGTGCTGAAGACCTATCGGACCGGTCGTATCAACGGCATCGCCACCATCCAGGCGGGCGATCCCGAGAAGCACGCCGAGAAGGCGCCGTCCTGGCATTGCGACGGGTTGATCTCGAATGCGCCGTCGCCAGCGATGTCGCCGCGCATCGCCTCGCGATGAGGTTTCCAGCGCTGATGCTGCTTGCCGGGCTCTCGGTGTGGGGAGGTGAGGTGCTGGCCGTCGAGCGATTGACCGGCGAGCAGATGCGTCAGCTGGTCGAGGGCAACACGGTGACCGGACGTTACAGCAGCGGCGGAACCTTCAGCGAGTACCATCACGAGGATGGACGGGTGAGCGGGTACAATCGCGATCGGCAAACGCCGAACCGCGATGCCTGCTGGACCACGACGCAAGATGCGATCTGCTATTATTACGGCCCGATCGAAACGCGCCAGACCCATTGCTTCACCGTCGAGCGCAGCGGCACGCTCTACGTCCCGCGCAGCGTCGTCAGCGGCAGCATCATTGGTTTCTTCTCCGTCCAGCCTGGCGATCCGCAGAAGCATGCCGACAAGGTCCCGACCTGGCATTGCGACGGGTTGATCTCGCGGCGTTCAGGTCGGGAGCGGTTGGCCGGACGATGAGCGGGGAGGGGATCGGCTCGCCGGAAGTGCTCGACGATGTCCTTGCCGAATTGCGTGCCTGCCGGATCTGCAGGGACGCACCGCTCTACGGCCCGCCACTGCCGCATGAGCCGAGGCCCGTGATCCAGGCGCAGGCGAGCGCCCGCCTCCTCATCGCCAGCCAGGCGCCGGGCACCCGTGTTCACGCCAGCGGCAGGCCTTTCACCGACCGCTCCGGCGACCGCCTACGCGACTGGCTTGGGCTCGACCATGCCGGCTTCTACGACGCCTCGCGCGTGGCGATCGTGCCGATGGGCCATTGCTTCCCCGGGCTCGACGCCAAGGGCGGCGACCTGCCGCCGCGCCGCGAATGCGCGCCGGCCTGGCGCGAGCGGGTGCTCGGGGCGCTGCCACATATCGAGCTCGTGCTGGTGATCGGCCGCTATGCCCAGGCCTGGCATCTCGGACCGAAGGCGGCGGCCGACCTGACGGCGACCGTCGCCGACTGGCGCAACATCTTCGCCGGGGAGCGCAA
This sequence comes from Alloboseaceae bacterium BT-24-1, assembly GCA_025846845.1. Classification (GTDB taxonomy): domain Bacteria; phylum Pseudomonadota; class Alphaproteobacteria; order Rhizobiales; family Beijerinckiaceae; genus Allobosea. The sequence goes on along the minus strand of JAOYTL010000010.1, from coordinate 85,440 downwards.
GCCGCGCATCTTGCCGCTGCCGCATCCGTCCTGGCGCAACAATGGCTGGCTCAGGAAGAACCCCTGGTTCGAGGCCGAGTTGGTGCCGGTCCTGCAGGCCGAGGTGGCGCGGCTGGTCGGGTGAGCCTTACGGCTCCAGCCGCTTCAACAGGCTCGACGTGTCCCAGCGCCCGCCGCCGAGCTTCTGCACATCGGCGTAGAACTGGTCGACCAGCGCGGTCACCGGCAGGCGGGCGCCATTGTTGCGGGCCTCGTCGAGCACGATGCCGAGATCCTTGCGCATCCAGTCGACGGCGAAGCCGAAATCGAACTTGTCGGCGTTCATTGTCTTGCCGCGGTTCTCCATCTGCCAGGAGCCGGCGGCGCCCTTCGAGATCACCTCCAGCATCGCCTCGACATCGAGGCCCGCGCGCTTGGCGAAGTGGACGCCCTCGGAGAGACCCTGGACCAAACCGGCGATGCAGACCTGGTTGACCATTTTGGTCAGCTGGCCGGAGCCGGCGGGGCCCATCAGCCGGCACATGCGCGCGAAGCTGGCGATCACCGGCTCTACCTTGGCGTAGACCTCCGGATCGCCGCCGCACATCACGGTCAGCACGCCGTTCTCGGCGCCGGCCTGGCCGCCGGAGACCGGCGCGTCGACGAAGCCGAATCCGGCTGCCTTCGCCGCGGCGTCGAGCTCGCGCGCGACATTGGCCGAGGCGGTGGTGTGATCGACGAAGACCGTGCCCTTGCCCATCGCGGCGAAGGCGCCGTTCTCGCCTGTGGTCACCGAGCGCAGGTCGTCGTCATTACCGACGCAACAGAACACGATCTCCTGGCCCTCGGCGGCCTGGGCCGGCGTCGGTGCGTAGACGCCGGCGTGTTGCGCCACCCATTTCTGCGCCTTCTCCGGTGAGCGGTTGTAGACGGTGACGTCGTGGCCCTTGGCCTTGAGATGGCCGGCCATGGGGTAGCCCATCACGCCGAGACCGAGGAAAGCGACTTTGGCCATGGGACTGCTCCGCTGCATCGTCTGAAAGGTCAGTGCGGCTTTAGCGCGCCGGAGAAGGCGAGGGAAGCGATGCGGGCGCGATAGCAGCGATCGCGATTCCGCAGAGATCGCGCATGGGCAGTCTGCCGCGCCCTGGCTTGTCGCTCTCGCCGAAATCGGTCAGGAACCCCGGATGACCATCACCAATGATGAAGAGCTGCAGGCCCTGCGCGAGATCGGCCGTATCGTCGCCGATACGCTGGCGGCCATGGGGCGGGCGCTCGAGCCGGGCATGACCACGGCCGAACTCGACGCGATCGGCCGCGACATTCTCGAAAGGCAGGGCGCGCGTTCGGCCCCCGAGACCGTCTACGGTTTCCCGGGCGCCACCTGCATCAGCATCAACGAGGAGGTCGCGCACGGCATTCCAGGCGAGCGCCGGATCGCCGCGGGCGATCTGGTGAACATCGACGTTTCGGCCGAGAAGGCCGGCTACTATTCCGATACGGGAGCGTCGTTCACGGTGCCGCCGGTCGATCGCCGGATCGAGAAGCTGTGCCGCGACGGCAAGCGCGCGCTCTGGGCCGGGCTCGGCCAGGTCGGGGCCGGCAAGCCGATCGCCGGGATCGGCGACGCCGTCGGCCGCTTCGCGCAGAAGAACGGCTATACGCTGGTTCGCAACCTCGCCAGCCACGGCATCGGGCGCTCGCTCCACGAGGAGCCGAAGGAGATCGCCACCTGGCCCGAGCGCTCCGAGCGGCGGGTCATGCAGAAGGGGCTCGTCTTCACTGTCGAGCCGTTCCTGTCGCTGGGCGCCGACTGGGCTGAGCACGAAGGCGACGACCGCTGGACGCTCTATGCCGAGCCGCGCGCGCCGACCGTCCAGTACGAGCACACCGTGGTCGCGACGGCCAACGGTCCGCTGATCCTGACCTTACCGGGCTGAGCGGGGTTATCGCGCGAGGGCTGCCGCGAACAGCTCCTCGCTCGAACGCGAACCGACGCCGCTCTTTAGACCATCATCGACGTAGCGCTGCATGGCGATGATCTTGTCGGTGCGCGCCTGATCCCGTCGGATCAGGGCGCACACATAGTCGCTTGCACTGGCATAGCGCCCGCTCTCGGTCTGGGCCTCGATCCAGGCCTTCACGGGAGCCGGCAAGGACACGTTCATCGTCGCCATCTGTTTGGCTGGTTCCGCCATCTTCACCGCAGCGCCATATGCCGCGTCAGCCTGAGTTCGATCCGGTCCCAGACCCGGCGGATGATCTCGGTCAGCACGAGATAGATCAGCGCCGCATAGAGATAGATCGACAGGTCGAAAGAGCGGGCGAAGGCGAGGCGGGTCGCGCCCATCAGGTCGAACAGCGTCACCAGCGAGGCGATGGCGCTCGCCTTGATCATCACGATCAGCTCGTTGCCGAGCGGGCGCAGCGCCAGGATCATCGCCTGCGGCAGGATCACTCGGCGCAGCGTCGCCCAGCGATGCAGGCCGAGCGCCAGGGAGCCTTCGAACTGGCCGCGCGGGATCGACTGGATGGCGCCGCGCAGGATCTCGGCCTGATAGGCGGCGGTGTTGATCGTGAAGGTGAAGAGCGCGCAGTAGAACGGCTCGCGGAAGAACCACCACAGCCCGATATCCTGCCAGAACAGGCGGAACTGGCCGAAACCGTAATAGACCAGGAAGAGCTGGCAGAGCAGCGGCGTCCCGCGGAAGAAGGTGGTGTAGCCGTTGATCGCGATCTGCGCCCAGCGCGGGCCATAGAGCCTGGCGATCGCGAGGCCGATCGCGAGCACGAAGCCGAACGCGACCGAGAGAACCACCAGCTGGAAAGTGAGCAACAGACCGCTGGCCATGCGGCAGCCATAGTTCTGCAGGACCTCGCTGCCGATCAGGTAGCCGGGATATTCGCACCAGTTCATCGCGTCGCTCCGCCGAAGGCGGCGAAGCCGCGATTGGTGCGCTGCTCGAGCTTGCCGATGCCCCAGGCGGAAACCAGCGAGAAGAAGAAGTAGAGCATCATCGCCGTCCCGAAGAACAGGAAGGGCTCCTTGGTCACGACATTGGCGCGCGTCGCGATGAACATGATGTCCTGCAGCGTGATCACCGAGATCAGCGAGGTCTCCTTCAGCAGCACCATCCAGTTGTTGCCGAGGCCGGGCAGGGCGACGCGGATCAGTTGCGGGAAGACGACGAGCCGGAAGGCCTGCGCCTTCGACAGGCCGAGCGCCGAGGCAGCCTCGCGCTGGCCCTTCTGGATCGAGTTCAGCGCGCCGACCCAGACCTCGCTGGAGAAGGCGGCCAGCACCATGCCGAGCGCGACCATACCGGCGACGAAGGGCGGGATCGAGAAGCCGGTCCAGACCTTCTGCACCAGCACCTGGATGCCGAAATAGATGATGTAGAGCGTCAGCAGCTCGGGAACGCCGCGGAAGACGGTGGTGTAGATCGTCGCCAGCGAGCGCAGCAGCACGCTGTCCGAGCGCTTCCACAGCGCGATGATCAGGCCGAGTGCCAGGCCGAAGGGCAGGGTGGCGAGTGCGACCGAGATGGTGTTGGCCGCGCCTTGCAGCAGGGCCCAACCCCAGCCACCGGGGCCGAAGCCGAGCAGAGCGAGTTTGTCGAACATGGGGAGGGCCGGCGCGCGAGGGATAAAAGCCCGCCGGCGTGGAACGCCGGCGGGTGGGCGTCAGCAGGCCTGGATCACTCGTACTTGAACCACTTGGCCTCGAGCTTCTTCAACGAGCCATCGGCGACGGTCTCGGCGATCGCCTTGTCGACCAGCGCCTTCAGCGCGGTGTCGGCCTTGCGGATGGCGCCGGCGACGCCCGCGCCATGGATCGCGTCGTCGCGAGTCACTTCGGCGATGCGCTTGCAGCAATCCTTGCCTTGTCCCTTGAGGAAGTCGGCGAGGGCCAGTGCGTCGGCGACGATGTAGTCGAGACGGCCGTTGAGCAGGTCGAGATTGGCTTCTTCCTGGGTCGGATAGAGCCGCGCCGTCGAGTCCTTGTAGAATTTCTCGACGTAGTTGGCGTGGATCGTCGAGCCCTGCGCGCCGATCGACTTGCCCTTCAGGGTCGCGGGCGAGATGTCGGCCGAGGCGATGCTCTTGGGGCCGATCATCCAGATCGGCGTCTTGCTGTAGACCGAGGTGAATTCGACCTGCTTCTTGCGTTCCTCGGTGGCGTTCATGCCGGCGAGGATGATGTCGTACTTGTTGGCCTGCAGCGCCGGGATGATGCCGTCCCAATCCTGCACCACCCAGCTGCACTTCACCTTCATCTTCTCGCAGAGAAGGTTGCCGTAGTCGATCTCGAAGCCTTCCAGCTCCTTCTTGGCATTGAGGTTGTTGTAGGGCGGATAGGCCCCTTCGGTGCCGATCCGGACTTCCTTCCATTCCTTGGCCTGGGCGAGTGCCCCGGTGGCGCCGACAACGGTGAGCGCTGCAGCGGCGAAGAACTTTGCGAAACCTTTCATGGGACCTCCCCTTGGATCTGGCCGACCGGGCGTTTCGAGTTCCCGCATCGGCTTGTGCGCGACAGCTTGTGCGATCATCGGGGCGGCCCGCAAGTAGGCTCTTGCAGCTTTTCCGAGCGTGCCCGCACAAGGATCGTGCAAGGCAAGGCGCTGTTCTTGTTGTTGAAATCGTACCGCAGTGACGGTTTTCCCGTGCTCTGGCTCAAGCGGCCGCACACGGATTTTGTTGCAACGCTCAGCGCGCGCGCTCGGCGAAGACGTTTTCGCAGCGCTCAAGCCCCCAATCCAGCTCCTTCCGGCTGATCGTCAGCGGCGGCGCGAAGCGGATGGTGTGCTCATGCGTCTCCTTGGTCAGCACGCCGGCATCGGCGAGGCGGGCGACGATCTCCTTGGCGTTTCCGGCGCCGGGCGCGATCTCGACACCGATCCAGAGGCCGCGTCCGCGCACCTCGCTGGCGAGGCCTGCCGTCATCGCCACGAGCCGCTCCTTCATGTAGGCGCCGAGCTCGGCCGAGCGCTCGACCAGCTTCTCGTCCTCGATCACCGCGAGCGCCTCGAAGCCGATCGCCGCTGCGAGCGCATTGCCGCCGAAGGTCGAGCCATGCGAGCCCGGCCCGAACAGCTGCATCACCGCGCGCGAGGCGAGGAAAGCCGAGACCGGATAGACCCCGCCGCCCAGCGCCTTGCCGACGATCAGCCCGTCCGGCTTCACGCCCTCGTGCTGATGCGCGAACCATTGGCCGGTGCGGCCGAGGCCGGACTGGATCTCGTCGAGGATCAGGAGGACGTTGTGCCGGTCGCAGAGCGTCCGCAGCGCCGTGAGATAGCCGTCCGGCGGCAGCACGATGCCCGCTTCGCCCTGGATCGGCTCGATCAGGATCGCGGCGGTGTGCGGCGTGATCGCTGCTTCCATGGCGGCCGCGTCGCCGAAGGGCACGCTGACGAAGCCGGGCGCGAATGGCCCGAAGCCGTCGCGATAGCTCTCATCGGAGGAGAAGCCGACGATCGTCGTGGTGCGGCCGTGGAAGTTGTTGTCGGCGACGATGATCTGCGCCCTGCCGTCGGCGATGCCCTTGACCTTGTGGCCCCAGCGCCTGGCCGCCTTGATCGCGGTCTCGACCGCTTCTGCACCGGTGTTCATCGGCAGCGCCATCTCCTGGCCGGCGACGGCGCAGAGCTTGGCCAGGAACGGGCCGAGCGGCTCGGTGTGGAAGGCGCGGCTGGTCACGGCGAGGCGCCTGGCCTGCTCGTTCAGCACTTTCAGGATGCGCGGATGGCCGTGGCCGAGGCTGACGGCGGAATAGCCGCTCATCATGTCGAGCCGCCGGACGCCGGCAACGTCGGTGAGCCAGACGCCTTCGCCATGGGAGAGCATGATCGGCAGGGGCGCGTAGTTCTGCGCGCAGACTTCCCGTTCGAGCACGATCGCATTCATGGCGGTTCTCCCTCGTTTCATCAAGGGTAGGTCCGCGAACGCAGCCGAGGCTGGCCGCTACCTCACCACATCGCAGCCGATTCTGTCGCGATGACGACAGAATCGGACAAATGCGGGCCGCGGCCTCAGCGGCGGGCGATCGGAATGACGAGATAGACCATGCCGAGCACCATCGGCGGCACGGCGAGCGCCGTCACCGACCAGCTCGAGGCCGGTCAGGCCTCGATTCCGACGGCGATGCGCCTGATCGCGGCGCCGACTCCGCGCTGACGTCAGGCGCCGGCGAGGGCTGCCCGTTGCCGGCCCTTCGCATCCCACAGCGTCACCAGCCAGATCGCGAGGCCCGCGAGCGCGAGGCCGGCGCCGACCCAGCCGGTCGAGGTCCAGCCATAGCCGGCGGCGATCGCCATGCCGCCGAACCAGGGACCGAGCGCATTTGCGGTGTTGAAGGCGCTGTGGTTCAGCGCTGCGGCAAGCGTCTGCGCATCCTGCGCGACATCCATCAATCTCGTCTGCAGGGGCGTACCGAGCCCACCGCCGCAGCCGATCATGAAGGCGACGGCCGAGATCGCCCAGATATTGCCGGCAGCGAAGGGAAAGAGCGCCAGCGAGCCTGCGGTCCAGATCAGGATGATCGCGATCGAGGCCATCGGCATCCGATCCGCCAACCAGGCGGCGGCGAGCGTGCCGAAGGTCAGGCCGAGCCCGAAGATCGCCAGCACGATCGGCACCATCGACGGCGAAACCTGGGTCACCTCGATCAGCGTCGAGGCGAGGTAGGTATAGACCGCGAACAGCCCGCCGAACCCGACGGCGCCAATGGCGAGCGTCAGCCAGACCTGCCGATGGCGTAGTGCGCCGAGCTCGCGCAAGGCGCTGGCGCCGGGCTGCGGCTTGTCCTTCGGGGCGAACGAGGCGATCAGGATCACCGTCGTCAGCGCCAGAGCGGTGACGACACCGAAGCCCCAGCGCCAGCCGAGTACCTGGCCGAGCCAGTTAGCCAGCGGCACGCCGAGAATCGTTGCGATCGTCAGCCCGAGCATCACCCGCGCCACGGCGAGCGCCCGCCGGTTCGCTGGCACCAGCGAGGCGGCGACCAGCGCCGCGACGCCGAAATAGGCGCCGTGCGGCAGCCCGCTGAGGAAGCGGAACAGCAGCATCCAGCCATAGGTCGGGGCGAGCGCGGAGAGGCCGTTGCCGAGCGCGAACGCCGCCATCAGCCCGATCAGCAAGGTGCGGCGCGAGAGCTTCGTCGCCAGCACCGCGATGATCGGGGCGCCGACGACCACGCCGGCCGCATAGGCGCTGATCACATGCCCGGCCGTCGGCTCGTCGACACCGAGCCCGGCCGAGAAATAGGGCAGGAGGCTCATCACCGCGAACTCGGCCGTGCCGATGGCGAAGCCGCCCATCGCCAAAGCAAGCAAGACAAGGCCGACGCGCGGCGTGGTGGCAGAGCGGGCAGGGCGCGCGAAGGCGTCTCCCGTGCTCGAGAGGCTCATGACGATGGTCCGGAATGGATTGTTTTATGGTGCTGCGCGCGACTGCGCATTGCACTGCAACATATGGCTCAAGTCATGCGTCAATCGCAAGCGTTCACCGCTTAAAACCGGCGTGAGCGCTTCGGGTATGTCATGAGCGCATAATAGGATGATTCTCATCCGCGCCCGTCATTCCGGATAAGCGGCGTAGCCGCGCCGCTCCAGAATCCATCGAAGGGCACCGGAGCTCTACGATGGATTCCGGCACTCCGCTTCGCTGCGGCCGGAATGACGGCTTGGTTTGCGCAGAAGGTGTCCCGACCGGCCCGCTACTCCTCCAGCAGCGGATAGCCCTCGAAATCCTTCAGCGCCTTCAGCGCGAAGGTGGTCGCGATCCGGGCGATGCCGAGCTGGTTGTCGGCGAGCCAGGCGCCGGTCAGCTCCTCATAGGCGGCGAGTGAACTCGCGACGATGCGCGCGAGATAATCGGCATCGCCGCTGATCACCAGGAGCTCGACCACGTCCGGGCAGGCGCGCAGAACCTTCTCGACCCGCTCGCGCCGGCCGACCGAATGGTCGCGCAGCGAGATCTGCGCGAAGGCGATGATGGCGTGGCCGGCGAGCTCGGGCGAAAGCCGCGCGCCATAGCCGGCGATCAGCCCCGAGGCCTCCAGCCGGCGCATCCGCTCCAGGCAGGGCCGGGCCGAGAGCCCGACCCGTTCCGACAGGGCCTGGTTGGTGATCCGGCCTTCCGTCCGCAGGATCGCGATGATCTGGCGATCGATCGCGTCGAGCTGGAGCGCCTTTCGCTTCACGGCCTGCCCTTGCCGGCGGCTCTCGCCTCGGCGATCAGGCAGAGTTCGAGGAACAGCACCTGCGCCGCGCATTGCGCCGTATTGCTGGTCGCATCGTATTGCGGGGCGACCTCGACCACGTCCGCGGCGACGATATTGCGCCCCTTGAGCCCGCGCAGGATGGCGAGCGCTTCGCGCGGGGTGAGGCCGCCGACCTCGGGCGTGCCGGTGCCGGGCGCGAAGGCGGGATCGAGCGAATCGACGTCGAAGGAGACATAGGTCGGCCCATCGCCGATCACGTCGAGCGCCTTGGCGATGACGGCGTCGAGGCCCATGCGATCGACCTCGTCGGCATGGATCACGGTCATGCCGGACTCGTAGGAGAACTCCCAGAGATACTCCGCGCCGCCGCGGATGCCGATCTGGATCACGCGCTCGGGATCGAGCACGCCGTCGAGCACCGCCTGTCGGAACGGCCCGCCATGGTGGAACTTCGAGCCCTCATAGGGCCCGGAGGTGTCGCAATGCGCGTCGATATGGACCATGCCGACCGGGCGCTTCTCGCCGACCGCCTTCAGGATCGGATAGGTGATCGAATGGTCGCCGCCGACGGCGAGCGTCGAGACGCCGGCCTTCACGATCTGCTTGAAGGTCGCCTCGATGTCCTCGTGGCAGCTCTCCAGCGAATAGCGCGAGCGGAACGGCACGTCGCCGATATCGGCGGCTTTGACCATGCTGAAGGGCGCGGTGCCGTGGACATGGTCCATCGGCCCCATGCGCTCGACGGCGCGCACCGCGCGCGGGCCAAGCCGCGTGCCGGCCCGGTTGGTGACGCCGAGATCCATCGGCAGGCCGATGATCGCGACGTCGAGCCCGCCGAGATCGGGCTTGCCCAGCGCATCCGGCCGATAGGGCGCGCTGATGAAGGTCGCGACATCGGAGAACGGCCATTTGCGCCGGTCGCCCTGGAACTGCCCGGCCGCGACCTTGGCGAAGCGCGGATCATGGATGTCGGCACCGCTCGCCCCGGCATAGCGCGCCCTGAGTTTCGCCAGCTTATCCTGATCCATCGCTTGGTCCCCGAGGTTTGAGCCAGCCGCGATAATGCGCCAGCAGGCCGAAGAAGGGCAAAGAGAGCCGCACGTCGAAGCGGAAGCGGCCGTCCGCGTCAACCGTCTCGTGCGCCTCTGCACGCGGCATCGGGAAGCGCGGCAGCGGCAGGCCGAAGACGCGCCAGGCGGCGATCGGCAGCGCCAGCCCCTCAGGGCTCGCCCGCGCAGCGAGCGTGAAGGAAAACGGGCCGAAGGCTTCGCGCAGCTCGCCGCGATCCATGCTCAGGTGCGAACTGAAGCGCTGGCCAGCGAAGTTGCGGGTCCAGGTTTCCGAGCTGTTATCGAACGAATCGCCGCGCGCAACGCTGACGGTCACCGGCAGGTCGTTCCCGGCGACGGGCAGGCCGAAGAGCCGGCAGAGGAGGCCGATCGCTGCCCCGTCGCCGCGCGCGACGTCAGCCCGGCCTCGCCAGACCGGCTCGGCATTGGCGGAGTGGAAGGCGCGGATCGCTGCCGGCATGCCGGAGTACGCTTCTGCCCCGAATACGGTCTCGAACAGGCCAGGGCCGACGTTGCGCTCGTCCTGGCTGGTGCTGATCGCGTAGGGCACCATCTCGGCCTCGATCGCCGCGAGGTCGAGCGCCTCGGCGGCCGAGCGAGCGCCGGGCGCGATGCCATCAGCGAGCAGGGCACGCACCGCTGCCGCGGCTGCGAGCGTCGGCACTTGTGGGCCGTCATCATTCTCCGCCAGTAGCGACCAATAGGCCCGGCGCGGCCGTCCCTTGGCATCGATGCCGGTGATCGCGACCCGCATGCCGCCGCGATCCGAGGTCCAGAGCCGGGTCACCCTGCGCGCCTTGACGAGGAACGGCACGAGCGGCGAAAGCTCGGTGAGCCAGCCACGGCGGCGCAGCCAGCCGAGCAGCGCCAGCCCCCATTGCTCGATGCCGGCTTCAAGCCCGGCGGAGAAACTCACACGCGACTGCACCGCTAGGCCCGGGCCGAGCGTCTCGGCGTCGACAGTCTCGACCGGCGCGACCCGCCGCGGGCCGAGGCCGGGCATATCGATGACCTCTCCGACACCCCAGCCGGGCGTGGTCTGCAATTCGCCCTCCCGCCAGATCGGCACCGGCTTGCCGGCATAGCTCAGGACCGCAGCGATCACCGCCGGCCCGACCTCGCTGCGTCCGCCCGGTGTGATCGCGATGTCGACCGTATCGAGCCGCTGCCAGCCTTCGCTGAGTTCCCGCGCGGCCGCGGCCGAGAGGGCAGGCGTCGAGCTCGCACCGGCCAGCGCGACGAGGCCGCGCTGCCTGGCGAGCTCGTCCAGCTGCGGCCCGTAACCGGTCAGGTAGTCGCGCGCATCGGCGAGGTCGACGGCATGGGCGCCGAGCAGGAGTGCCGCGGTCGGCACTTCGTAGCCCTGGTGCTGGAACGGCCCGGAGGCGTCGATCACCAGCCAGGGCTGCAATGCGGCGAGCGCGGCGACGAGGTCCTTGTCGCGATCGAGCGCGACACCGCTGACCGGTACGCTCGCTTCCGTCGCCAACTCCCTCGCCAGGGCCTCGGCCTTGTCGGCGCTGCGTGAGGTCAGCACCAGATCGAGGCCGTCCATGCGCGAGAGATGGCGCGCCAGCCGCCGGCCGAAGACGCCGGTCGCGCCGATCAGCACGACGCGCTTCATGGGCTGTCCGGCAAAGTGAAGCGGTGCCGCGTCGCCGGGTCCGGTATCTCGCAGCTGTCTTTCTTGCCGAAGAGCCGATAGCGATTGCGGGCGACACGGTCATAGAGCCAGTCGCGCCAGCGCTTTGGCAGCACTTGCCCGAGCAAGAGGAGGCGCGCCGGTCCGTTCAGATGGCGGACGAGCGCCAGCACGCCATCGGACTTTGCCAGCGCCTTGCCGTTTTCGATGAACAGGAAGCTGTCCGGTTCGTCCGGGTCGATGCCATGCGCCTCCGCCAGCTCACGCCCCTCGCGCGACTGGATTGCGACGAAGCGGATGGCGTGGTCGCGCTCGTGCCGCAGGGTGTAGCGCACGCCGCCGGAGCAGAGGACGCAGACGCCGTCATAGAGCCAGATCGGGGCAGGCATGCTGGTCATCAGGCCTCTTTAGGGGAGAGGTTGACCGGGCGGGGAAAAAGTTTCATGCGCTTCCGGCGCAGCCGTGCCATGCTCTGCGTGCAATTGTCGAGCGGCCTGCGACAGTTGACGATCTTGCAACGATTGGGGGGAGTGCTGCGCAAATCTTGTGCAAGTATAGATTCGAGGTGAGCCGATTAACCGTGGGTCAACCCGGGCCGCCGCTTCCGATCACCGCTGCATAACACCAAGGTCGTCCTACAAATGTCGCCTGTGCCGGTGCTATTGCTGCTCGGGCGCGGCGATGAACGTCGAAACGAGGAGATGCCCCATATGAAGCGTCGTCAGTTCCTGCAGGTCGCCGGTACCGGTGCGGCAGTGTCCGCTGTCGCCATGCCGGCGGTCGCGCAGTCGAATCCAGAGGTGAAGTGGCGCCTGGCGTCGAGCTTCCCGAAATCGCTCGACACCATCTATGGTGGCGCTGAGGTCATGGCCAAGATGGTCTCCGACCTGACCGATGGCAAGTTCCAGATCCAGGTCTTCGCCGCCGGCGAGATCGTGCCGGCGCTGCAGGCGGCCGATGCGGTCAGCAACAACACCGTCGAGATGTGCCACACCGTCTCGTATTACTATGTCGGCAAGGATCCGACCTTCGCGGTTGCGGCTTCCGTGCCGTTCGGCCTCAATGCCCGCCAGCAGAATGCCTGGCTGTTCCAGGGCGGCGGCAACGAGCTCTTCAACGAGTTCTACAAGAAGTTCAACATCTACGGTCTGCCCTGCGGCAACACCGGCGCCCAGATGGGCGGCTGGTTCCGCAAGGAGATCAAGAGCGTCGCCGACATCAACGGCCTGAAGATGCGCATCGGCGGCATCGCCGGCTCGGTCCTGCAGAAGCTCGGCCTCGTGCCGCAGCAGATCGGCGGCGGCGACATCTATCCGGCGCTCGAAAAGGGCACGATCGACGGCGCCGAGTGGGTCGGCCCCTATGACGACGAGAAGCTCGGCTTCGCCAAGGTCGCGCCGTACTACTACTATCCGGGCTTCTGGGAGGGTGGGCCGTGCGTCCACGCCTTCGTCAACCTGGAGAAGTGGAACGCGCTGCCCAAGGCCTACCAGGCCGCGCTGACCGCCGCCTGCACCTACGCCAACACCCAGATGGCGGCGAAGTACGATGTGCAGAACCCGGCGGCGCTGAAGCGCCTGGTCGGCGCCGGCACGCAGCTGCGCCCGTTCCCGCAGGACGTGATGGAAGCCTCGCTCAAGGCCTCCAACGAGCTCTATGCCGAGATCTCGGCCAAGAACGCCGACTTCAAGAAGGCGATCGAGGCGATGGCGGCCTTCCGCGGCGACCAGTATCTCTGGTGGCAGGTGGCGGAACTGACCTTCGACATCTTCCAGGTGCGCAACCGCGCCACGAAGTAAATCATCGCCGAATACGGCGACAGCAACGAAGCCCGGCCGGCAGGCCGGGCTTTTTGTTTGGCCGGGAAGGTTCGGGCGGTGCGTCAATGCCAAGATGGATTAGACCAAATACCTATGCAGTAAATGCATGGGGGCCATGTGAAGAGCTTGCGCTCGCCTCGCAGATAGCCTTTTCTAACGCTCTTGCGCGCGAACCGGAACATACCGGCGCGCCTCAGAAAGCTCTGGGAGGAGCGCATCGAATGAAGCGTCGTCAGTTTCTGAAAGTCGCCGGTGCCGGCGGTGCCGCCAGCGTCATCGCCGCGCCGGCCATCGCTCAGTCGATGCCGGAGGTGAAATGGCGCGTCACCTCCTCGTTCCCGAAATCGCTGGATACCATCTACGGCGCTTCGGAAGTGCTGGCGAAGGCGGTCTCGGAAGCGAGCGACGGCAAGTTCCAGATTCAGGTCTTCGCCGCCGGCGAGATCGTGCCGGCGCTGCAGGCAGCCGATGCCGTGACCAATGGCACGGTCGAGATGTGCCACACAGCCTCATATTATTATGTCGGCAAGGACCCGACCTTCGCCTTCGGCACCGCGGTGCCCTTCGGTCTCAATGCCCGCCAGCAGAACGCCTGGTTCTACCATGGCGGCGGCATGGACCTGCTCAACGAGTTCTACAAGAAGCACAACATCTACGCCCTGCCGGGCGGCAACACCGGCTGCCAGATGGGCGGCTGGTTCCGCAAGGAGATCAAGACGGTCGCCGATCTCCAGGGCCTGAAGATGCGCATCGGCGGCTTCGCCGGCCAGGTCATGAGCAAGCTCGGCGTCGTGCCGCAGCAGATCGGCGGCGGCGACATCTACCCGGCGCTGGAGAAGGGCACGATCGACGCGGCCGAATGGGTCGGGCCGGCCGATGACGAGAAGCTCGGCTTCAACAAGGTCGCGCCCTACTATTACTATCCCGGCTGGTGGGAGGGCGGCGCCGCGCTGCATTTCTTCCTGAACACCGCGAAATGGGACGCCCTGCCGAAGACCTACAAGTCGATCCTGACCACGGCGGCAGGGCTCGCCAATATGGACATGCAGGCCAAGTACGACGCCCGCAATCCGGCTGCGCTGAAGCGCCTCGTCGGTGGCGGCGCGCAGCTGCGGCCGTTCTCGCAGGAGATCCTCGAGGCCTGCCTCAAGGCCTCGAAGGAGGTCTATGCCGAGACCAGCGCCAAGAATCCCGACTTCAAGAAGATCTACGAGGCGATGTCGGCCTTCCGCGGCGACGAATATCTCTGGTTCCAGATCGCCGAATACACCTACGACAACTTCATGATCCGCGCCCGCGCGGCGAACATGCTCTGAGAAGAGGGCGACTGCCGGTCCGCCGGCCAACTTGTTGTGAGGTCCCCGGCCGCGAGGCCGGGGACCTTTTCGATTTAGACGCTGCCGGCGCGCTCGATCACCAGGACCCGCGCGGGACCGACGGGGTGGGCGACATGGGCGTCGCCGTCCTGCGCATGGAAGATGTCGCCAGGCGCGAGCCGCTGCACGCTCTCTACACCGCCGGTACGGGTATGCATGTCGACCTCGCCGTCGAGGACGACGAAGACCTCCGGCCCGTCATTGACGTGCCATTTGTACGGCTGGTCGGTCCAGTGCAGCCGGATCGTGGCGTCGTCGATCCGCTCGATGTCGAGCGCCTCCCAGGCGCGGCTGCCGGTGAAGTCGCGCGGCTTGATCGTCCTCATCCTGATGTCTCCGGTTCGTGGAAGAGACCCTGAATCTTCACCGGCGCCGGCGCCCGTGCCATAGGCAAGACGCCGGTACTGGTTGCGATCGGCGGTTTGCGGGAGGCTTCGCTTGCGAAACGACGGTGAGCTCGACGCCATCGACCGGAAGCTGCTCGCGCTGCTGCGGGCCGACGCCCGCGCCTCCTTCACCGCGCTGGCACGCGACGCCGGGCTCTCGCGCACCGCGATCCAGGAGCGGATGGCAAGGCTCGAGCGCAGCGGTGCCATCCTCGGCTACACCGTCCGGCTCGCCGACCTGCCGAAGGCGCCGACGACCCGCGCGATGCTCTCCCTGCGCATCCGGACGCGCCCCTGCGCAGCCGTGCTCGATCGCTTCAGGCACTGGCCGGAGATCGTCGCCTGCTATTCGCTGGCCGGCCCGGTCGACGCGATGCTGATCGTCGAGACGGAAGACGCACCGGCCCTGTCGCGACTGGTCGACAGGTTGAGCGCGGTGCCGGGGGTCGGCGAGATCGAGACGGCGCCGATCTTGGCCGAGAGTGTCCGGAATGGGTGAGCGGCAAGTGCCCTAGCCCGGCCTTGTTTGTAGGGTTAGGCTATAGGCTCATTGCAATCGGGGCGCTCATGAAGCTGCCACTCGCCATCATTGTCGCGACCTTGGGATTGCCGGCGCTCGCCGCAGCCCAGTCGATCGGTGAACCGCTTCCCGGCCGGGGGCCTGCCAAGGCCAAGCCGGCAGCGGCTCGTCCTGCACCGGCGCAGGCGATGCGCCCCTGCCCGGAATATGGACCAGGCTTCGTCCGCGTGGAGGGATCGTCGGCCTGCGTTCGCGTCGGCGGCGGTGTCCGTGTCGAGTTCGGCAAGAGTTCCAGCAACCGCCGCTACGGCTCCAATGCCGAGGCGATGGTCTATGGCGAGGCGCGTAGCGCGACCTCCTTCGGCGAAATGCGGGCCGTGGTCAGCGGCCGCGTCCAGCGCGACAACAACCTGAACCAGGGCTGGCAGCGCTGGTAAACCGGCCGCCTGTGATCGCCTGAAAACGAAAGCCCCGGATCGATGATCCGGGGCTTCGTCATTCTGGTCTGCCGCCTTACTGGAGGTTCAGCGTCGGCGGGGCGTTGAGATCGAGCCCCGGCAGGCCGCCGGAGCCGCCGAGCCCCGGTATGCTGATGCTGTCGAGCTGCTTGTTGATCTGCTGCTGGTCGAGCTGAACGCCCGAACTCTTGTAGTGCATCACCATCTGCGGGAAGAGCACGACGAGTGCGACCATGATGCACTGGATCACCACGAAGGGTACGGCGCCCCAGTAGATCTGCCCGGTCGTCACCGGCTCCATCATCTTGCCCGTCACCTTGTCGCGATAGGGGTTCTTCGGCGCGACCGAGCGCAGGAAGAACAGCGCGAAGCCGAAGGGCGGGTGCATGAACGAGGTCTGCATGTTCACGCCGAGGATGACGCCGAACCAGATCAGGTCGATCCCGAGCTTCTCCGCGGCCGGTCCGAGCAGCGGCACGATGATGAAGGCGAGCTCGAAGAAGTCGAGGAAGAAGGCGAGCAGGAACACCATCACGTTGACGACGATCAGGAAGCCCGTCGCACCACCCGGCAGGCCGACGAGCAGGTGCTCGACCCAGACATGGCCGTTGACGCCGTAGAAGGTCAGCGAGAACACGCGCGCGCCGACCAGGATGAAGAGCACGAAGGCCGAGAGCTTGGCGGTCGATTCTGTCGCCTGCCTGAGCAGATCGAAGGTCATGCGCTTCTTGCCCAGAGCGAGCAGGATCGCGCCGGCGGCGCCCATCGCGCCGCCCTCGGTGGGCGTCGCGACGCCGATGAAGATCGTGCCCAGCACCAGGAAGATCAGCGCCAGCGGCGGCACCATCACGAAGATCACCTGCTCGGTCATGCGCGACAGCAGGTTGAGCTTCAGGAACTTGTTGATCAGCGCGATCACGAAGGAAACCGCGACCGCGATGGACATGGTCAGGATGACGAAATCCGCGCCGCCACCGATTTTGGTGAAGTACTTCATGTAGGCGATGGCGATGGCGAAGGCGAGGATCGTCACCACCAGCAGCGAGAAGCGACGGGTCTGTCCGTCGGCGTCGCGCAGTGTCTGGGCTTCGGGCGGCAGGCCGGGCGCGCGCGCCGGATTGATGATCGTCGTCAGGAAGACGTAGCCGGCATAGAGCGCCGAGAGCACGAGGCCCGGGATGAAGGCGCCCTCGTACATGTCGCCGACCGAGCGGCCGAGCTGGTCGGCGAGCACGATCAGCACCAGCGAGGGTGGGATGATCTGAGCCAGCGTGCCCGATGCCGCGATCACGCCCGTCGCCAGGCGCCTGTCGTAGCCGTAGCGCAGCATGATCGGCAGCGAGATCAGGCCCATCGAGATCACGGACGCCGCCACCACGCCGGTCGTCGCCGCGAGCAGGGCGCCGACGAAGATGACGGCATAGGCGAGGCCGCCGCGGATCGGCCCGAAGAGCTGGCCGATCGTGTCGAGCAGGTCCTCGGCCATGCCGGAGCGTTCCAGCACCAGCCCCATGAAGGTGAAGAACGGGATCGCCAGCAGCACGTCGTTGTTCATCGTGCCGTAGATGCGTTCCGGCAGCGCCTGCAGGAAGTTCTCCTGGAACATGCCGAGCTCGATGCCGACCAGGGCAAAGAACAGGCCGTTGGCGGCGAGCGCGAAGGCTACGGGATAGCCGAGCAGCAGGAAGAGCACGAGCGCGACGAACATCACCGGCGCCATGTTGGCGCGCATGAAGTCGCCGATGCCGGCGGCATGCGCGTCGCCGGTGTGCAGGCTGAGGAAGGCGGCGACGGTGAGCGTGAGCAGCAGCGCGGCGGCGCGGACGGAACGGGCGAGGATCATGGAACGGGTCCGGGAAACGGCGGCTTGGCTCACGGGGCGAGACCCTCGGCCCTGGCCTGCTCGAGCAGGCGCTGGGCTTCGGCTTCGGCGGCAGCGGCATGGCCGCGCAGCGTCTCGTCGTCGTCGAGCTTCCCGCGCATGATCGCGATCTGCTTGATCACCTCGGAGATGCCCTGCAGCAGCAGCAGGGAGAAGCCGATGATCACCAGCCCCTTGGCCGGCCATTGCGGCAGGCCGCCGGCCGAGAGCGACTGCTCGTTGACCTGGTAAGAGCGCATGAAGAACGGGCCGGAGTGATAGACGATCAGGGCGCAGAACGGCAGCAGGAACAGGAGATGACCGAGCAGGTCGATCCATTGCTGCACGCGCTTGGGCAGCAGATTGTTCACGATGTCGATGCGGATGTGCTCCTTCACCTGCAGCGTCCAGGAGGCGCAGATCAGGAAAACGGCGCCGAACAGCACCCATTGCAGCTCGAGCCAGGAGTTCGACGAGACGTTGAACAGCTTGCGGACAATGGCATTGACGGCTGAAACGATGACGGCGACGAGGATCAGCCAGGCGACCGATCGACCGACCGTGCGATTGAAGCTGTCGATGGCGCGGCTGAAAGCGAGGGGTCCTTCCACCTCAGTCCTCCCTGAACCTCGTTGGATTGCGGCCGCATCATGCGGCTAGCGAAGGGCGGTTATACCAATGCTACATGCCGTACAAGATTGCGCGGCGCAAGGCGCTGTGGATCAGTCGTTGCGCTGGCGGGGCTCGCTGCGCAATGCGAGCAGGGCGACGACGAGCATCAGCCACATCATCGCCATCAGCGCCGGCGGCCAATATGCCACCAGAGAACTGATCAGCACGGTCGCGAGCGCGCCCGAGCCGAGCTGGATCGCGCCCGCTAGCCCGGCGGCCGAGCCGGCGAGTTCGGGTCTTGCGGAGAGCGCCGCAGCTGTCGCTCCCGGCAGGGTCAACCCGTTGCCGATGGCGTTGATGGCGAGCGGCAGGAACAGGGTGAGCGGCGTCCACCAGGGAGTCAGCGCGATCACGAAGGCGGCTGTCGTCGCCACGAACGAGATGATGAGGCCGATCCAGGCCATCCGCGCCGTGCCGTGCCGCAGCACCAATCGGGACATCGCGAAATTGCCCACCATGTAGCCGAAGGCATTGAGGATGAAGTAGGCGCCGTAGGTGTCGGAGCCGCGCCCCATCGTCTCGACCACGATGAACGGCGCCGCCGCGATGAAGGCGAAGAAGGCGGCCGAGGTCATCGCCAGCGCGATCACATTGCGGATGAAGCTGCGGTCGCGCGCGAGGTCCGGGAAGGCCCGGAAGATGCCGATGAGCGAGGTCCGGACGCCGACATTCGGCGCCGTCTCGGGCAGGCGCATGCCGACGAGAGCGAGCACGATCGCGGCAGCGACCGCCATCGACCAGAAGATCATGCGCCAGCCGAAATTGGTCTCGATGTGGCCGCCGAGATAGGGCGTGATCATCGGCGCCACGACCATGACCATGGTCACGGTCGCGATCTGGCGGGCGGCCTGGTCGCGGCTTGCCGTGTCGCGAATGATGGCGCGCGCCAGGGCGAAAGTGGTTCCGGCGCCCGCGCCCTCGAGCACGCGTGCGAACAACAGGGTTCCCGCGCTGTCCGCCAGAGCCCCGAGCCCCGAGCCGGCCATGAAGACTGCCGTGCCGGCCAGGACGCAGGGGCGGCGCCCGAAACGGTCGGAGAGCGGGCCGACGATGAGCTGCGTCAGTGCCACCGCCACCAGGAAGAGCGTCAGCGTCAGCTGGATCGTCGCGTAGCTGGTGGCGAAGTTGCGGGCGAGCGCCGGCGTCGCCGGAGCCAGCATGTTGAGAGCGATCGGCTGCAGCGTCGAGATCGCGACGAGCACGGTCAGGGACGGTTTGGGGGTCATAGCGGCTTGTCGCCTTCAGGCTTCAGCTGCGAATCGGGGCGGACGCGCTGGCGGTGCAAGGTGTAGAGGCCGCTGCCGACGATCAGCGCGATGCCGGCGAAGGCGATCTTGTCCGGCGTCTCGCCCCAGACCAGCCAGCCGATCAGCACGGCGATGAGCACCACGGAATAGCGATAGCCCGCGACCACACCGACATCGGTGTTGCGGAAGGCGCTGATGACGCAGAAGCTGCCCGCGGTGACCAGGATGGCGGCAAGTCCGAGATAGAGCAGCTCGATCCGCCAGGGCGATTGCCAGGTTTCCAGGGCGCCCATGCCGGAGGCCAGCAGCCCGACGATCATCGTCGAGATCAGGGAAATGACAGTCGACGGGACGTCGCTGCTGATGAAACGGGTCATCAGGTCGCGGATGGCGACGAGGCTGGCGCCGGCGAGCGCGATCAGCGCAGCCAAGCTGAAGCCGTCCGCGCTCGGGCGCATCACGATCAGGACGCCGATGAAGCCGACGGTTAGCGCCATCGTCCGACGCCAGCCGACCGATTCTAACCGCAGCAGTACCGCCAGCAGGATGATCAGCAAAGGTGAGGCCATCACGATCGCCGTGATGTTGGCGAGCGGCAGCAGGCCGAGTGCCCAGATGAACGTCAGCGCGCACAGCGCTTCGACGACGCCGCGCCCCAGCACCACGGGCTTCAGCCCAAGCGGCAGCTTGCGCCAGTCGCCCATCACCACGACCATGGCGAGACCCGCCACGATCGCGAAACAGGTGCGCAACGCCACCGCCTGCCCGGTCGGGAAGGCTTCGCGGGCGAGCTTCATCAGGGCGTCGTTGCAGCAGAAAAGCGACATCGCCGCCGTCATGGCGATGATTCCGCGGCGGTTCTGGGCGGCGGTGGCCAAGGCGTTTCCTGTCGAGCCCAGGCGGGCTCAGGCGTCGAAGCGGGAAAGGGAGAAGGCGGAGAGGTCGAAGGCCGAGCGGCCGCTGGTCGAGAGATCGGCGAGAATCTCGCCGATCGCGCTGGCGAATTTGAAGCCGTGGCCGGAGCAGGCCGAGGCGAACACCGCCTGCGGCACGCCGGGCACGGCATCGATGATGAAGCCCTCGTCGGGCGAGACGGTATAGATGCAGCCCTTCACCGTCAGCGGCTCGCCTGCGGCGTCGGGGATATAGCGCGCCAGGCATTCGCGGATTAGCCGGAGCTGGTTCGGGCTCGGTGTCCGGTCGGGATCGCGCGGGTCCATCGGCTCGCGTCCGAAATGCGGTCCGCCCAGCTTGAAGCCCGGATGCTCATAGAGCGGGAAGCCGTAGAAATTGCCTTCCTCGACGCTGAGGATGAAGACCGGGAAAGCGCCCTCGCGGAAGAGCTCCGGCCGGCGCGTGGTGAACCAGCCGATCGCCTGCCGCACCGTCCGGACCCGTTGCTTCAGCGCCGGAACCGCATCGGCGATCCAGCCGCCGGAGGTGAGCACGAGCCGCCCGGCCGAATAGGTGCCGCGCTCGGTCCTGACGGTGACGCCGCCATCGGCGGTCGGCTGCCAATCGAGCATCGGCTCGCCGGTGCGGATATCGGCGCCTTTGGATTGGGCCAGCCCGACATGGGCATAGATCGCCTTCTCCGAGGCGACGAAGCCGCCGCCCGCCTGCCACAGGCCGATATGCCCCTCCGGCAGCTGGAAGGCCGGGAAGCGGCGGGAAATCTCGTCGCGATCGAGCACCTCGTGTTCGAGGCCATGGTCGATGCAGGACTTCAGCGACGACTCGACCGGGCCGAGCCCTTCCGGTGCCAGGTCGAGCGAGCCGGTGACGTGCAGAAGCTTCAGCCCAGCCGCCTCGCCGGTCTCGCTCCAAAGCTGGTGCGCTCGTTTGACGATCGGCACATAATGCGAGCCTTCGAAATAGGCGAGGCGGATGATCCGCGTCAGACCATGCGAGGAGCCCATCGTGTGGCCGAGATCGAAGCGTTCGAGGCCGAGCACCCTGAGGCCGCGCTTGGCCAGATGCCAGCAGGCGGCGGAGCCCATCGCACCGACGCCGGCGACGATCACGTCGTATTGCGATGAGCTCATGGAAGCTTCCTGGAAGGGCCGACTTCATCCGTCGGTCAAATCTGCCTGCAATCTAGGCGGGCGGGCGGTTCGGGTCCATCCCGCCTGGTGCGTGAGCGCATACGCGCAGCGGGCAGGGCGGCGACCCAACGCAATGGAAAACTGCGCTTCGAGCGGCTGACTTCAGGCTTTTGTTAACCCTGTCGGCGCCATAGTCCGGCATCCTGTCTCGCCTCGGGAATGCCTATGCTTGCTCGCTCCGTCTGGCGCCTGTTGGGCCGCGCCGGCCCCGCTGCCGCGCCGGCTGCGTCGCAGGCTGTGGCCGAGGCGTTGCCGATGCCTGCTCCCGCCGAGACCTCGATCAGCGAAGCGATCAACGAGCTCGAGAACGATGTCGTCGCCGCGATGCGCCGTCTCAATGACGGGCTCGATCAGGCGGAGGATTGCTCCGAACGTTCCGAAGTCCGCTCCCGCGAGATCCGTGGCGGCATGGCGGAATTGCGCGACGCGGCTGTGCTGGCAAGCGAGAATTCTTCGGCATTGGCGACTGCGACCCTGCAGGTTTCTGAGGCGGCAGAGCGGGTCGGCGCCGCCATGTCGGGCGCCCGTGACATGCTCGACAACGCCGCCGAACGCGCCGCGGAAGCGACGGCGATGATCAACGGGCTCGCGGCCGCGACAGGCGAGATCCGCTCGATCGTCGATGCCATCGCCGAGATCGCCCGCCAGACCAATCTGCTCGCGCTCAACGCCACCATCGAGGCAGCCCGCGCCGGCGAGGCCGGCAGGGGTTTCGGTGTCGTCGCTCAGGAGGTCAAGTCGCTCTCGCTCGGCGTGCGCGATGCCGCCGACCATATCCGCAACCAGGTCGACCGGCTGAACCAGACGGCGCAGGGCTCCGCTGCGGTGGTCACCGACGCCTTCCGGCTTGTCGGTGAGGTCAATCCGGTCATGGCGACCGTCGGCGAGGCCTCGCAGGAACAGGCCGCCGCCGCGGCGGAACTGTCGCGCAGCGCCGAAGCCACAGCACGTTTCATCGAAACCGTGCGCGACCGCGTCACGCAGGTCGATCGCGTCGCGCTTGCCGCCGCGCAGGAGAATGTCGATGCCAGGCGGGCGCTGGCCGAAGGCGCGCGCCAGGCGGAGGGGCTGCTGGAGCGCTTCGTGCCGACCCTGCGCCACACCGTCTTCGCCGACCGGCGCCAGCACGACCGTTTCCCGGCCGAGTGTCCGGTCCGGCTCGAATTCGGCGGCCGCGTCGTCGCCGGGCAGACGATCGACCTCGGCTTCGGCGGAGCATTGCTGTCGGTCGCCGACACGGAGCTGAAGGCGCGGGCGCGGGGCACGATCGCCGTCGAGGGCCTGCCGCCGCTGCCTTGCCGGGTGATGGCCCGGAGCGACCTCGGGCTTCACATCGCCTTCGAGCGCGGCGACGAGGGTGCGCATGCGGCACTGCACCGGCGGCTCGCCGAGATCGAGGACGAGTATCGCCCGCTGATCGAGCAGGCGCAGGAGTTCGCCCATCGGGTCGCTGCCTTGCTCGAAGCGGCGCTGCGCACCGGCCGCCTCACCGAAGAGGATCTGTTCGACACCGATTACCTGCCGGTTCCGGAGTCCAATCCACGCCAGTTCGCCAACCGGGCATTGGCGGCGCTGCAGGCGATCCTGCCGCCTGTGATGGAGCAGGCCAAGGCGAGCGATCCGCGCCTCATCTTCACCTTGCCGATCGACCGCAATGGCTACGTCCCGGTGCATCACCCCGAGTATTCGCAGCCGCAGCGGCCCGGCGATCCTGGCTGGGATCCTGCCTATAGCCGCGACCGCCGCATCTTCGACGATCGCGCCGGTATCACGGCCGCGCGCTCGGCGCGGCCCTTCATCATTCAGTCCTATCAGCGCGACATGGGTAGCGCCGGCGTTCAGCTGATGCGCGAGGTCGACGCGCCGCTGCGCATCGCAGGCCGCCATTGGGGCGGCGTGCGCATGGCCTACCGGATGACCTGATCAGCCGCGTCCAGCTGCCAGGATCGCGTCGATCCAGCGCTGCGAGGTCAGGGCTTCCTCGCCGGTCACCACCGGATCGCGCCTGCCCTCGATCGCGTCGAGGAAATCGGCGATCACCGCGCGATGGGCGTCGTGCGGGAAGTCCATGATGTTGGCGCCGCTGCCGGTATTGCCCTCGGCCTCGACCACCTCGGATCTGCCATCGAGGAAGGAAAGCTGCAGGCGCCCACCGACCAGCGCCGCATGGCCCTTGCTGCCGATGATCTCGATGCGCTCGGGATGGCCGGGATGGGCGGCGGTGGTGGTCACCAGCGTCGCCGGTGCGCCGTTGCCTGTCTCGAGCAGGGCGCCGACATAGTCCTCGGTCTCCATCTTGTGCAGCGAGGTGGTGCACACCTGCGCCGCGACGACCCTGGAGACGCCGACCAGCGAGCGGAACAGGTCGAAGGAGTGGATCGCTTGCGTCAGCAGCACGCCGCCGCCATCGCGTGCCATCGTGCCGCGGCCGGGCTCGTCATAGTAGCTTTGCGGCCGCCACCACGGCACCTGTAGCAGCGCCGCCTCGACCATGCCGAGCTCGCCGTTCTCCAGCGCCGCCTTGAGCCTAAGGCTTGCCGGACGGAAACGATGCTGCAGCACGACGCCGAAGGCCTTGCCCGAGACCCGCGCCGCCGCGACCAATTCCTCGCCGCGCGCGACCGTGAGTTCCAGCGGCTTCTCGACCAGCACATGCTTGCCGGCGGCCAGGCAAAGCGCCCCGACATCGCGATGGCTCGAGGGCGGCGTCAGCACGATCACTGCCTCGACGCCGTTATCGGCCAGAACCGCATCGATATCGGTCGTGCCCGGGAAGGGGAACTGGTTGCGATAGGCGTTGAGCCGCTCCTGCGAGCGGCTGACGACGTGCCGGACATCGACACGGCTGCCCAAGTCGACCAGGCTGCGCGAATGGGGCAGGGCGGCCGGACCGAGCCCGATGACGGCGATGCCGATCTTGCGTGTCACTTGGCGTCGGTTCCTCTGATCGGCAGGCGTACGGCCCGGTCCTGCGCATGCAAAGCGAGCCGGCAGACCGTGAACATGTGCTGCTGCGTCGCCGCCGTCTCGCTGCGGTTTGCGACGTCGGCGATCAACGCACGGAAATAGATCAATGGCTCGCGCGAAGCGTCGACATGACGGGTGCCGGCCTTGTCGACCAGGAAGAGATGGTCGGTGCCGGCTCGGCCGGCGATGTCGACATATTTGCGCAGCTCGATCGTCCCTTCGGTGCCGAGGATGGTGAGACGCCCGTCGCCCCAGGTCGGCAGGCCGTCGGCGGTGAACCAGTCGACGCGGATATAGCCGCCGGCCCGGTCGCTGCGCAGCAGGATCTCGCCGAAATCCTCGAAACCGGGCAGGTCCGGCACGCCGAAATGGCCGATGCCCGACGTCGCGATCTCGGCGTCCTGCGAGCCGGTGAAGTGCAGGAACTGGTCGATCTGGTGCGAGGCGATGTCGGTCAGGATGCCGCCGAAATAGCGCTTGTCGAAGAACCAGCCAGGCCGGATCGCCCGGTTGAGCCGATGCGGCCCAAGGCCGACCGTCTGGATAACGCGCCCGATCGCGCCGTCGGCGATCAGCTTCCCTGCGACGATGGTGGCGGGAACGACAAAGCGCTCGGAGAAGCAGACCGAGAAGATGCGGCCCGTCTCCGCAACGACCCGCTCGACTTCGGCGAGCTGCTCGAACGTCGTGACGCCCGGCTTGTCGACCATCACGTCCTTGCCGGCCCGCATCGCCCGGATGGCGAGCGCGGCGCGCTCCGAGGGGATGCCGGCGCAGACGACGAGGTCGATCGAGGAATCGTCGAGCAGCCGCTGGCCTTCAACATCCCGCAGTTGCGGGAAGCGCTCGCGGAAGCCGTCGAGCACGCGTGGATCGCTGGTCGCAGGGTCGAAGCCGGCGCATTCCGCGCCGGCTTCGAGGAGACCACCGACCATATGGTAGATATGGCGGTGGTCGAGGCCGATAGCTGCGAAACGCATGCTATTTCGGCGCGTGGCCGACGCCGATCTCCTGATCCCAGCGCCGGAAGGCGGCGACCAGGCGCTCGGGCGTCAGCGGCGGGCGGGTCGGCAGGCTGCCGATCAACCCGTCATATTCGGGCCGGCCGTACTCCTTGATCACGTCCTGGCTCTCCTGCGGGGCCATTGCGAGGGTCACGCCCTTGATCGCCGGGCCGGGATAGAAATAGCCCTTGTCATAGGTCGCCGCCTGCGCCTCCGGCTTCAGCATGTAGGACATCAGCGCCAGGATCACCGGGATCTTCGCCGCGGCGACGCCCTTGGGGATGCACATGAACTGGGTGTCGGGAATCCAGTGCGTGTTGGCGAGGACGAAGACCTTGGCCTCCTTCGGCACGATGCCGAGCGCGCGCGGGTTGATGTCCCAGCCCAGGGTGGAGACGATGACGTCGCGCGTGCCTTCGCCGAGTTCCTTCATCGTTGGCGTGGTGCCGCCGGGATAGTAGTCGATCCCGGTGCCGAGCTCCTTGAGATAAGCCCAGCTCTTGGCCCAGCCATTCATCGGATCACTCGGGTCGCTGTCGCCGAGGATGTAGGGCAGGCCCTGCAGGAAGGTCCAGCCCGGGCCGGAATTGAGCGGGCGGGCATAGGTGAAGCGGTTCTTGTTCTGCTTGACGTAGGCGAGGAACTCCTCGGCCGTCTTGGGCACGGTCTTCAGCCGGTCTGGCGCATATTCGAACAGCGGTCCCGATGGCGAATAGACGACGGCGACGCCTTCGTTCTGGCCGAAATTGCGCTGCATCATCAGCGCCTGCTCGTGATAGGTCTCCTCGGCCTTCGGCAAGGCAGCCGTGTGCGACTTCCAGACGTCGATCCACAGGCCCTGCTGGATGCCGTCCGACATCGCGCCTGGCCCGGTCAGCACCATGTCGATGTCGACGCGGTTGGCGTCCTGCTGCGCCTTGAGCTTGGCCGGCAGCTCCGGCGACGGCGCGCGCGAGAAGTTCAGCCGCGAGATCAGCTTCGGATTGTCCTTGGCGAATTTCTCGATCGCCGCCTGCGTCAATTGCAGGTTGCCGGCGACGTCGATGATGTTGAGCGCGACCGGGCTCGCAGGTGCGCTTTGGGCGAAGGCTCCGCCGGCGGAGAGCGCGGCGAAACTGGAAGCGCCGGCGATGACGCCGCGCCGTGTCAGATGGCTCATGATACCTCCCTGTGCTGGCCTGCTTTGCTGCGGCCTTGGCATGTATACTAGTACACCAGAGCTGGCAGGCAAGATGCGACGAAAGCAGGGGCGGGCTGCGTGATGATTGGTGGGGTTCGCTGATTGGCCGGGCGGCGCGGTGGCAGCTTTCGAATGTGCCACTGACCCCTGCAATGTCGACAGCGTTCGAGATGAACGCTACGTCATTGCAAGGGCGGCAATCGGGTATGGGGATGCGCGAAGCAGGGATCAGCCTGGCTGGCACGCTCATTGTGGTCTTTGCCCGCTTCATCACGGCGGTCCGCGGACGATGGGACGGTGTCGCGCCGGCCGAAGAGCAGCGGATCTATTTCGCCAACCATGCCAGCCACGGCGATTTCGTCCTGATCTGGACCGTGTTGCCGCGCCGCATGCGGTTTGCGACCCGGCCGGTCGCCGGAAGCGATTACTGGCTGAAGAGCAGTCTTCGGCGTTTCATCGGCCGCGATGTCTTCAACGCCGTCCTGATCGACCGGGACCGTGAGAGACGAACGAGTGATCCGATCGTCCAGATGACGGAGGCGCTCGACGCCGGCTCCTCTCTCATCGTGTTCCCGGAAGGGACGCGCAACACCACGGACGCGCGGCTGCTGCCGTTCAAGAGCGGGCTGTTTCATCTGGCGCAGGCGCGCCCGAACGTGGCCCTCGTGCCGGTCTGGATCGACAATCTCAACCGGGTCATGCCGAAGGGCGAGTTCGTGCCGGTCCCTCTTATCTGCACCGTCACCTTCGGCGCCGCTCTCTCTATCGCCGAGACCGAGACGAAGCAGCAATTCCTGGCCAGGGCCGAAGCGGCCTTGCTCGCCCTGTCACCGAAGGCGAGCGCGCCATGACGATGCCGCATCCCGATCTCGTCGCCGTGCTGGGCTGCCTGCTCGCCGTGCTGGTCCTGGCTTCCGCCGTCGGCTACGTGCTGCAGCGCCGGCTGTCGCCTGATGGCTCGAATGCCGTGGTCGAGAACCTGAATGACCGCATCCGCGCCTGGTGGATCATGGTCGTGCTGATGGGGCTGGCGCTGATCGGCGGCAAGACCGGCGTGACGCTGCTCTTCGCCTTCTGCTCCTTCGCGGCCCTGCGCGAGTTCATCACGCTGACGAACACGCGCCGTGCCGACCATTGGGCGCTGGCGGCCGGCTTCTTTATCATGCTGCCTGTGCAGTATTATCTGATCTGGATCGAATGGTACGGCCTCTACTCGATCTTCATCCCCGTCTACGCCTTCCTGCTGATGCCGATCGTCGCGGCGGCGCGTGGCGACACCGAGCATTTTCTGGTGCGCATCGCCGAAGTGCAGTGGGCGCTGATGATCTGTGTCTTTTGCACCTCGCACGTGCCGGCGCTGCTCAGCCTCGACATTCCCGGCTATCAGGGGCGCAATGTCCTGCTGATCGCCTTTCTCGTCATCGTCGTGCAGATGAGCGATGTCTTGCAATATGTCTGGGGCAAGCTGCTCGGCCGCACCAAGATCGCGCCCAGGCTGTCGCCGTCCAAGACGGTCGAGGGCTTCATCGGCGGCGCTCTCAGCGCCACCGCCGTCGGTGCCGCACTATCCTGGATGACGCCGTTCACGCCGCTGCAGGCCGCCTTCCTGGCGCTGGTCATCGTGTTGATGGGCTTCTTCGGCGGGCTGGTCATGTCGGCGATCAAGCGCGATCGCGGCATCAAGGATTGGGGCCATCTGATCGCCGGCCATGGCGGCTTCCTCGACCGGCTCGATTCGGTGGTGTTCTCCGCCCCGATCTTCTTCCACCTCGTCCGCTACGGCTGGTCGACCACGTGAGCCCGCCGCTCGCGCGCCTGATGCGAAGCAGCATCGTGCATGTCGCCTTTGCCTTCATCGCCATGGGCAGCTGGGCGGCTTTCGCCAACCGCGCCCATCCGATGCCGGCACCGCTCCTCGCCGGGCTGATCCAAGGCACGCTTTCGGCCGTCATCACGCTGCTTTTGAAGCGGGGCATCGAATATCTCGCCCGCCGTTTTACTGGCTTGGCTGCGCTTCTGGCGCCGCCGGTGATTGCCGGGTTGGTCTCCGCGAGCGTGCTGACCATCATCCATACGATCGGCGGCACGCCCGAAATCGCCAGGACCATCGCCGTCCCGCTGACAGTCGCGACCAGCTATGCGGCGCTCTACAATCTCTCGCTGTGGCGGAGCAGGAAGGCCGTGAACCATGGCGCAGGATAGCGATCGGCGGCCACTCTCGAGCCGCGATACAGGCTGGGCCCGGGGCATTGCGCGCCGGCTGAGCGCCACCGGCATCACGCCGAACCAGATCTCGATGGCGAGCATGGCGATGGCAGCCTGCGCCGGTTCTGCCTTCTGGCTCGCAGGGACGGCGGCTTCCGGGCCGCGTGCCGCGCTGCTTCTTGTCGCGGCCCTGTTCTGCCAGTTCCGGCTGCTCTGCAATCTCTTCGACGGCATGGTCGCGATCGAGGGCGGCAAGCAGGCGGCCGATGGGCCGTTCTGGAACGAGTTTCCCGATCGGATCGCCGATATCCTCATCCTCACCGGCGTCGGTTACGGGATCGGCGCACCGGCCCTGGGGTGGGCGGCGGCCGGCCTTGCCGTTCTGACCGCCTATACCCGCGAGCTCGGACGCAATTGCGGGCAGCCGGCCGATTTTTCCGGCCCGATGGCCAAGCAGCACCGCATGGCGACGATCACGGCCGCAGCGCTCCTCTCGCTGCTGGAGCCGCTGTGGCGGGGGCAGAATGAGGTGCTGACCATCGCGCTTTGGCTGATCGCGGCAGGCGCTGCGGTGACCGCTCTCAGGCGGGCGGCGAATATCGTGGGTGGATTGCGGGCTCGCTGAGTTCGGTCGAGGCCCGCGCCGTCTCAGCCGCCGGTCACGCTCATATGCCGGCCGACGGCGGCGCGGGGTTGGCGCCGGTCGATGACGAAGTCGTGGCCCTTGGGCTTGCGCGAGATCGCCTCCTCCATCGCCCGGTAGAGCAGGGCGTCGTCGCTGGAGGCACGGATCGGCGCGCGCAAATCGGCGGCATCCTCCTGGCCGAGGCACATATAGAGCGTGCCGGTGCAGGTCAGGCGCACGCGGTTGCAGCTCTCGCAGAAATTATGGGTCATCGGCGTGATGAAGCCGACGAGCCCGCCGGTCTCGCGCACCCTGACATAACGCGCCGGTCCGCCGGTCCGGTAGGGATCGTCGTCGAGCGTGTAGCGGTCCATCAGCCGGGCCCGCACCATGGAAAGCGGCAGGAACTGGTCGAGCCGCGCCGGCTCGATCTCGCCGAGCGGCATCACCTCGATCAACGTCAGGTCCATGCCGAGCCCATGGGCCCAATGCATCAGGCCCTCGATTTCGTCCTCGTTGACGCCCTTCAGCGCCACCGAATTGATCTTGACGCGCAGGCCCGCCGCTCGCGCCGCCTCGATGCCGGCGAGCACTTTCGACAGGTCGCCCCAGCGCGTGATCTTGCGGAATTTCTCCGGATCGAGCGTGTCCATCGAGACGTTGACGCGGCGCACGCCGCAATCGGCCAGCTCCTGTGCATAGCGGGAAAGCTGCGAGCCGTTGGTGGTCAAGGTCAGTTCGTCGAGCGCGCCGGACGTCAGATGGCGCGAGAGCGAGCGGAACAGGTTCATGATGTCGCGCCTGACCAGCGGCTCGCCGCCGGTGATGCGCAGCTTGCGCGTTCCGCGCGAGACGAAGGCGGTGGCGACGCGGTCGACCTCTTCCAGCGTCAAGAGGTCGCGCTTGGGCAGGAAGGCCATGTCCTCGGACATGCAGTAGACGCAGCGGAAATCGCAGCGATCCGTCACCGAGATGCGCAAGTAGGAGATGTCGCGGCCGAACGGGTCGGTCAGCGGCGCACGTATCAAGGGTCTGACGGGGTCGTGGAGCACGACGGCTTTACATCCTTGGACGATGGCGGCTTGGCGGCGCGGTGCGCCTGCCTCCACTCTGATATAGGAAGCAAGCATCGGCGGCGGCAAGCCCGCGGTCAAGCAGGCTGATGGTCGCAAGCTGTTCTGGAGAAACACGAAGATGTCAGATTGGCCGAGCGAGATCCGTCTGTCGAAGGATCGCCGCACCTTGCATGTCACCTTCGAGAGCGGCGAGAGCCATGCGCTCGCCGCCGAATTGCTACGGGTCGAGAGTCCCTCGGCCGAAGTCCAGGGCCATGGCCCGACGCAGAAGCAGACGGTGCCGGGCAAGCGCGAGGTCGAGATCATCAAGGTCGAGCCGGTCGGCCACTACGCCGTCCGCTTGACCTTCGACGACATGCACGACACCGGCATCTATGGCTGGGACTATCTGCGCGAGCTCGGTCGCGACGGCGAGGCGAAGCTGCAGGCCTATCTCGACGATCTGGCGGCCAAGGGGCTGTCGCGGGAGCGGGTTCGGCGCGGCTAGGAACCGGAATTCCGCTTCGCCACCGAACCAAAAGCCTCGCCCGAGCGTATGTGTTGCAAGCGCTGCGGTGTCGCCGGGCCGCGCGCCACTGCTCCGCACAGGGGAGGCTCGCTTGCAGATCCGTTCCGTCACTCTCATTACTGCGCTGTCCGCCGCCCTGCTCTCCGGCTGCATGTCGATGGCGGAAAATGGCGGCAAGGCACCGGAGCCGCGCAAGCGCATCGACGCCGCTCGTTTCTATACCGGTCTCTGGCACGAGATCGGCCGGCGACCGATGTCGATCACCGATGGCTGCGTCGCCGGTGCGACCGAATACAAGCCGGGAGCAGGCGGAGCAGTCGAGGTGCTCGATTCCTGCCGGATGGGCACGCCTGAAGGCGAGCTCAAGACGATCGGCGGCCCCGGCCGTATTCTTGACCCCGGCGTGAACGCCAAGCTGCGCGTCGACTACCGGCTCTACGGCTTCATCCCGGTCACGCGCGACTACTGGGTTCTCGACCGGGCCGAGGATTACAGCTGGTTCATCTCGGCCGATCCCGACTTCCGCGATCTCTACATCTTCACCCGCAGCCCGCGGATCGGGGAGCCCCAGCGTCGTGGGCTGGTTGAGCGGGCGAGGGCCCTGGGATACGACGTCACCAAGCTGGAATTTCCGGAGCAGCCGAAACGCTGAGCGGTGCGGGGGCTTGGTTCTCGCCGACTGCTGGCGCTCTCGCCGACAAAAAGGCCGGCGCGAGGCCGGCCTTTCGTAATATGCGATGGCGCGCTGCCTCGGCGGGCAGCGACGATGCAGGGCCGGCCGACCTTGGCGCGCTCGTAGAGGTCGATCACGCGCTCGTTCAGCATGCGGATGCAGCCGGAGGTGACCGCCTGGCCGATCGTCTTCGGCTCGTTCGAGCCGTGGATACGGTAGAGGGCGGAGCCGCGAAGCATGGCGCGCCGCCCTGATGCCGGCTTCACGATATCCGCCCCGATCCGCATCGAACCCTTATGTCGACCGGCCTAGCCTTGAGCCGCGTCGTGCTCGGGCACGTTCGGAACCAGAGGCGCCATCGAACCCCGACCGCCCCGTGGGGTTCGAGGGCACTTGGCCTCTGTTCCATTGGTCGTCCCGAGTTCGGCCGAGGCGCGGCGGAGCAAAACGCTCCGCTGCGCCTCCATCGTCAATCCACTCTGCCGAGGTCGACATGGATCACTGGCTTCATGGGATGTTCACCGCGCTCGTCACGCCCTTCAGGGCCGGCGCCCTCGACGAGCCAAACCTGGCTCGGCTGGTGGATTGGCAGGTCCAGGAGGGCGCCGACGGCATCGTGCTCGGCTCCGCCAGCGGCGAGTATTCGACGCTGTCCGGCAAGGAGCGCATCCGGCTCGTCAGGGTTGCGCGCGCCGCGGCCGGGCCCGGTTATCCGATCCTGGCTGCCGCCGGGTCGTATTCGACCGCAGGCAGCATCGCGGAGGTCAGGGAGGCGACCGCGGCAGGGGCGAGCGCCATTCTCCTGCGGCTGCCCTATTACAGCAGGCCGACGCAGGCCGGCCTTGTCCGGCACGTCCTGTCGGTGGCGGAGGTCACCTCACTTCCGGTGATCATCGACAACGATCCCGATCGTTGCGCCATCGACCTTGCACCCGGAGCCCTGGCCGAGATGGCCGAACATCCGACCATCGTCGGCATCCTCGAGCGGCGCGGCGACATCGCCCGCTGCGACCGCATCATGCGCAGCTGCAGCCGGCACTTCCTGCGCCTGACCGGGGCCAGCGACACCATCCCGTCCTATGTCGCCGCGGGCGGCTGCGGTGCGATCACCAGCATCGGCAATCTCGCGCCGCGCCTGCTGCGCCGGATCAGGGAGGCCTGCCGCGCCGGAGCGTTCGAGCAGGCCCAGACCCTGCAGCGGCGGCTGATCCCGCTTCACGACCTGCTGTCCCGCGAGCCCGATCCCGTCGCGGTCAAGCTGGCCCTGTCGTTCCAGCACCCTGGCGTCAGCGCGACTTGCCGGTTGCCCCTGGTCGCGGCGCAGCCCTCGCTGGCCGAGGAACTCAAATACGCGCTCGATGACCTGCCGCGGCCGAACAATGGTCACGCGATCGACCATCGTTCAGCGGCCTAGTTTCCAACAGCCCGCATGAGCGCGTCCGCGCGCTTATGCGGGCTTGATGCTGCCGAGCCATGGCCGGCATGGCGAGCTTACGCGGACCTGGTCGATCATCCGCCATCACGTGATGGAGGTCGCCATGACCACTTATGAAGCGTCGGAGAGACCGCGGCGCGCGGCTGCGCATCGGACTGGACCTCGCAACGAGCTGTCCGATACGCGGTCCAGCGAGATCGCCCGGGACCTGCTGCAGTGCCTCGTCCTGCTGCTTCTGCTGGCCGGTGTCGTGGCCGCCCGAGTATACTTCACGGCCCCGTTCTGACCGCCCTCGGATTGTTGCCGGCACGGGTCGGGGCAAACAGAAAGGCCGGCGCGAGGCCGGCCTTTCGTAAGTCTGGATGCGGCGTTCGCTCAGCGGGCGACGACGACCCGGGTGCCGACCTTGGCGCGCTCGTAGAGGTCGATCACGTCCTCGTTCAGCATGCGGATGCAGCCGGAGGAGACCGCCTGGCCGATCGTCTCCGGCTCGTTCGAGCCGTGGATGCGGTAGAGGGTCGAGCCGAGATAGAGCGCGCGCGCGCCCATCGGGTTCTCCGGGCCGCCGGGCATGAAGCGCGGCAGGTCGGGGCGGCGCTTCAGCATCTGGGCCGGCGGGGTCCAGGTCGGCCACTCGGTCTTGCGGGAGACGGTCTGTGCGCCGGCCCAGTCGAAGCCGGGGCGGCCGACGCCGACGCCGTAGCGCACGGCCTTGCCATCGGGCAGCACGAAATAGAGGCGGCGCTCGCTCGTGTTGATCACGATCGTGCCGGGACGATAGGTGCCGCTGAAGGAAACGATCTCACGCGGGATCGCGGTCGCCTGCGCCTTGGCAGGATCGACATAGTTGACGAGCGGCTGGCGAGTGAGCGGGTCGATCTCGGCGATCGCGGCGGTCGCAGTGGCCGCGACGGCCGTGCCGGCGATCAGGGCCAAACGGAAGAAGCGGAGCATTGCGGCCTCGGAGGGATTGCGGGGTGACGGGTGCGAAGAAAGGTGACGGAAAAACGTCAACAATTCCCCAAATCTCTGGCAGAGCGAGGGCTGTCATTCAATCGACCGGCGTTCACATCGGCGCGACCTTTCGAGCTTTGAAGGCGCCAGTTGCCGGTGTGCAACAGACGCGGCTGTCTGGAGGCTGCTTGGTGCGATCTGGGCGGTTTTCGGGCGGAAGCGAGGCGAGCAATTTCGGGAACCGCGGGGGCGTCGGTGCGTTCTCGTCGCGCCATATCCGCGATGACGATGCCGAGGCCTGCCGACCAATGATCCCCGAGGACAGCGAAGAACAGCGCATCATCAGGATCGCGCGGGCGCTCTGCCGCTCGGCGCGCATCGACCCCGATGCCGCGATCGACGAACGCACCCGTCCCCTTATCCGCGAAGCTGATCAGTCGCCGGTCGAGGCATTGCCTGCGTGGGTGGCCTTCCGCGATTCGGCTCGTGCTTTCGCGGCCCGTCATCCGCGCGAGATTGTGAGCAGCCTCTGACGGCTTCTCCGATTGTCGTTAACCGGCCGTTCGCCTAATATTCAGATGAAGGGGCAACTTCCGATTGCAAAGCCGGGCGGGCTCTGGTCCGCTGCATGCAAACGCCGGGAAGCTCGCCATGCCTGCGTGCCAACTCAATGCCGGACCCGATGAACTCGCTGCCCTCGGAACAGCCTTTCATGAGGCGTGGCGGCATGTCGGCCCGATCGACGGGCCGTTCGAGAACCCCCATCGCGAATGGCTCGCACGCCTGATTCTCGGCCTGCGCCGCTCCGGTCATTCCGGCGACATCACGCTGCTCGCGATCGAGCAATTCCAAGCGACCTCGCCCTTGGCCGAATGGGCGAGCAGCACGCACGGCGTGCAACGGCGCCCTGAGCGCATCGGCCACGGCTGAGCGCCGCGCGCGGCGACCGTACAGCTCCAACGGACCTGATTCAGGCCGGTGCCCGCATGGCGGGCAACGTTGCCGTAATCTTCGCCCGCAATCTGCGCCGTGCTGACCCGGTCCGATGAACGGACCTGCGGTCGCGAGAGCCGGATCCGATCAGGTTGGATCAACCTGATCGGTGAATCCGTCTCTCCCTTTGAATCGGAGCGGGCTCTAGCCTGATGCGTCGGCGGCGATCATGCCGCCGCAAGGAGCCTTTGATGAAGCGTCTCATTCCGATCGTGGGCCTCGGCCTGCTGGCCCTGCCCGCGGTCCCGGCCATGGCGGCCGATCGTCCCGCGCGCGTGCAGCAATACCAGCCGGCCTATTCCCAGCCGCGCCCTTATAACTGGAACGGCATCTACGCCGGTGTGCATGCGGGCGCCGCCTTCGACCGTTTCGAGGGAACCGCCAAGAAGAGCCGCAACGAAATCCTGCTCGGCGGTCAGGTCGGCTACAACCTGCAGATGGGCGGTCTCGTCACCGGCCTCGAGGCCGACATGTCGATGAACGGCTTCGGCAAGGGCGCCAAGCGCAGCGGCGGCACCAGCGCCGACATGCGCTATGTCGGCACCCTGAAGGCCCGCGCCGGCGTCGCCTTCGACCGCCTCCTGGTCTATGGCCTCGGCGGTGTCGCCTATGGCAGCCTGAAGGCGAGCGACGGCCTGGTCTCGAAGGAGAAGAGCAAGATCGGCTATGTCGTCGGCGCCGGCGCCGAATACGGCATCACCGACAATCTCTCGGCCAAGGTCGAGTACAACTATGTCTCGCTCGGCAAGCAGAACTTCCAGTTCGCCAGCGGCCGGGCCCGTGTCGGCGTCAGCGAGCATATCGTCAAGACCGGCCTGAACTACCGGTTCTGACTTTCGAAATCCCGGACCGGGAGACCGGTCCGGGTCACCTTGCGGCTGCCAGCCGCGCCAAGGCATGGATGGAGCGTGATGTGTCTGGATATTTCGCCCCTATTCCGGCATCACGTTCCATCCGTGCACCCTGAAATGACCCCTTGATGCGTGCCTTGATCGTCGAGGACGAGCCTCAGCTGATGGCTTTCCTGTCCTCGCTCCTCACCAATGCAGGGCTGATCGCCGATCGCACGACCTCGATCGATGCGGCGCTGGCGGCCCTGCGCTCGACGCCTTTCGACATCGTCATCGTTGATCGGCGCCTGCCCGATGGCGACGGCCTGTCGATCGTCAAGGCGCTGAGCACCTCCGATACGCGGCCCGCCTTCCTGATCCTGACCGCCCGCGACGCCAAGGCCGACGTGATCGAGGGCTTGAACGGCGGGGCGGACGACTACCTGGTCAAGCCTTTCGAGCCGGAGGAGTTGCTGGCGCGCCTGCGGGTCATCATGCGCCGGCGCAATCCCAAGCGCTCGCTGGTGATCACCGCAGGCAATCTCTCGCTCGATCTCGAGGGGCGCTGTGCCTCCGTCGGCTCGGAACTGCTCGACCTGCGCCGGCGCGAGGCGCTGATCCTGGAAGCGCTGGTCCAGCGGGTCGGCCGCGTCGTCACCCGCGACGTCCTGATCGAGGCTGTCTACGGCTTCGACGACCTGATCGAGTCGAACACGCTGGAGGCGCAGATCTCGCGGCTGCGGCGCAAGCTCAAGGATGCCGGCGCCCGGGTCGAGATCACCTCGCTGCGCGGCATCGGCTATATGCTGAGGGTGTCGGAAACGGTGTGCTGAGCTGTGCTTTCTTGACTGGGAACCACACCGTCTTTCAGGGGCAGGCTGAAGGCCTGAGCCCGGAACCGATGTCACGTCCGGAATAACACGTCGATCGGGGCGCCAATATAGCAAGCTGCATCGATTCTGGGTTCCGGGCTCTTCGCTTCGCGAAGCCCCGGAATGACGCTTAAACCGAACGGAGCCCGTCTCGATACAGCGCCGCTCCTCAGCCGCCGCTGGTCTCGGGCGGCGGGAAGACCAGCCGCACCAAAGTGCCGCCGCCAGGCCGGCCGAGGATGGTGAGCGTCCCGCCATGGGCCGCCATGATGTCGCGCACGATCGTCAGGCCGAGGCCCGCGCCTGTCGAGTTCGGCGACATCCGGTTGAACGGCTCGGTCACCTGCGAGCGGTCGGAGGCCTCGATGCCGACCCCGTCATCGGCGACTTCAACCACGGCGCCGTCGATCACCTTGACCAGGATCGTCGATTTCGCTTGGGCGTGGCGCAGCGCATTGTCGACCAGATTGGCGATGGCCGCCCGGACCGTAGGCTCGTTGGCCTGGATCAGCGATCGGCGATCGCCTTCCTCCTCCAGCGCAATATCGGCGCCGTTGCTCAGGATCAACGGCGCGAGATCGGCCAGCACTGCGCGGGCAGTGCCGTTGAGCTGCAGCGGCTCGAAGGGGAGCTCCGTGCTGTGCAGGCGCGCGAGCTGCAGCATCGACGAGACGATGGTGGTCAGCCGGTTGACGTCGGTGGTGAGCGCCAGCCGCATCTGATCGTTCGGCAGCGCGTCGATCCGGCCGCGCATCACGGTCAGCGGGGTGCGCAGCTCGTGCGCGACATTGTTCATGAAGCGCTGCTGCACCTCCATGTTCCCGGCGATCTGGTCGAGCGCGGCATTGAGCGCCGTGGTCAGCGGCATCAGTTCGACCGGGGTTTCCTCGGTCGGCAGCAGGCCGCGCGGCGCCCTGGGGTCGATCCGGGCAGCGGCCTCCGCGGCGCTGCGCAGCCGCGCGCCGATATAGGAGACCGACATGGCGATCGCGCCTGCGATCAGCAGGCCGAAGACCACCGAGATCGCCAGCGCCGAGCCTGCGATGGCCCGCAAGTAGAAGCCGAGGATCAGATCCCAGCCCGGTCGGCCGCCGCCGGTCGCGACGATGAAGCGGTTGCCGTCCTTCTCGATCACGTCGAAGGCGAGCGCGTTGTCGCCGCCGACCCGCATCTGCGCGGCGATGGTCGGCCCGTCGAGCCGAATGTCGATCGGCAGGCCCGGCCGCAACTCTGGCGCATACTCGACGACGGAACGTCCATCCGAGACCAGGTACCAGAGCCCGGGGCTGGCGCCCTCGATCCGGGTCAGGTCTGCGGTCTTCTCGACCTGCAAGGCGTTGCCGGGCTGTTGGCGCACGCCTTGCCGGATGATCCGGGAGGTGACGTCATTGCGCAGGGCGCCAGGATCCTCGGTAATCAGGGCGAAGGCGATGACAGCGCCGATGAAGGCGGTGAACAGGACGATGCCGAGCAGCGACAGACGCAGGGTGAGGGCGCGCGACAGTGAGGTCATGGCCGGTCTCCGCTATCATGCCGGGCTGTGCGGCGACCTTCTCGGGAGAGCAGGTCTGTCGCTTGCGATCGGCTGGAGATTGATGCGGCGTTGCGGGTCGTCACGGAACCTCGATCGGGGTATGGCTTGCGGAGCGGGGCGCTCGCCTCTTCCTGTCTCTGCATGGACCGTATTGCCATTGCCGTTCAACTCTCTCCCGGAGCTGCCGGCCTGATGTCCGCGTTACGCGTCATCTGGAGTTGGCCTGGGCTGCGCTTCATGCTGGCCACGCTGCTGGCCTTGGTGCCGAGCCTCGTGCTCGCGCAAGGGGCTGTCACGAAGGGAGATGTCCGGGCTGGCCAGCTGCCGACGACCTCGCGGCAGGATATCTTCGGGATCGTCGAGGGCGTCTTCGACACCGCTTCCAAGACGGTCAGCATCCCGATCGAACGCTCGCTCGCGCTCTTCGGCGAGCCGAACGCCTATATCGTGGGCGGAGAGCTCAGCGGTTCCTTCGTGCTCGGCGGCCGCCATGGCAGCGGCGAATTGCGCTTCTCCGACGGGATTCCGATGCCGGTGAGCTGGTCGGCGCTCTCCGTCGGCATCGGCCTCGGCGCCGATTACGGCCGGGTGATCATGCTGGTCTACGGGCTCGATCGCTACGAGGATGTGTTCGGCACCTATGGCAGCCTCGGCGGCAGCGCCCATTTTCTCGCCGGCGCCAACGCCACCATCCTCGCCTCCACGCGCGCCCGCATTGTCCTGATTTCCTCCGGCCTCGGCCTGCGCCTTTCCGGCGATCTCAGCCGCATCGTCATCGAGCCGGCGGGTGTGCAGGAACAGCTGCGTCCGCCCGGCAGGATCTGCCCCACGCCGGCCGACTGCCCCCCACCGGGCCGCTGACACGTCTCGGATAAACAAGGCTCCGATCCTAGAGCAGGATGCGAAAAAGTGGGAACCGGTTTTTCGCAAGAATCCTGCTCTAACTCTTTGATGAGAGACGGATTCAGATTTCAGATGGAACCGCAAAGCGATTCCATCTGAAATCATCCGGCTCTAGCGGCGCCGCTCGAGAAGGCGACGTGCCGTGGCGTGCAGCTCGTCGAGCTGGCTCGAAATATCGAGCGCGATCAGGCCCATCTCCCGCTCGTCCGCCGTGCGGCGGACATAGAGCGGCTCCGACCAGAGAATGCAGCCACGGCCGAAGGGCAGGGCGATGCTGGCCTTGTCCCAGTTGTCGAGCTCGACACGTGCGCTGGTCACCGCGGCGAAGAGATAGATCGGCCGGCCGGTGGCACGCGCGAGCTGGACCGCGCCCTGGCCGGCGACGCGCGCGACCTTCGGGACATCGGCGGTGAGCAAGAGGCTGGTGCCGTCGCGCAGTGCCTCCCGCATCTCGAAGAAGGCGGGAATGGCGCGCTTGGCCTGGATCTTCGCGCGGCTCTGCGTGCCCGAGCCGCGGATGACCTGGAAACCGGCCCGCCCGACCACCGAGGCCACCACGGATCCGTCGAAATGCAGCGAGGCCAGGATCGCGACCTGCGATGCGCCGTCTAAGGCCGCAAGGCTCAGCATCTGCTGGCCATGCCAGGTCAGGGCGATGAAGGGCTCGCGGCTGCGCTCCCACGGCCTGGCGCCCGGGATCGCCGGCTTGAAGCGGGTCGTCCGCTGGACGAAATCGAGATAGGCGTGCAAGGCGCGGCCGGCGAACGCCGCAGATTGCCCATTGCCGAATCGCATGATCCGAACTCCACGGTGGCCCCGGCGGAGTGGTCGTTGCGTCGGCTTGCTCGAACATTGCGCGGCTGTGCAGCCACCTTCAGCGCATCATGAACTTGACGATGCGGGCGACGAATTCCTCATCCTGCCCGGCGAAGCCGTGATGCGCGCTGGAGCGGCAGGGATTGGCCTCGTCGGCATTGCCGCCACTCATCCACTCGATATGGGCCCGGCCGCCGGCCCAGGCCTGAAAGGGAGCAACGCCGGCAGGCAGCGTCCAGCGGCAGCGATCCTCGCGATGATGCAGCGCGAGCGTTCGCGGCAGCCGGTTCGGCGTTCCCAGAATGCTCTGGACGGTGTCGTCAGGCCCGGACGCCTTGCTGAGAAAGCCGGAGGTCAGGACGAGCCTGTCCGGCATGGCGCCCTCCACGAGCCCTTCGGCAGCTCGCTGCGTGCCCTTGCTGGTGGCGATCACGATGACCGGGCGCTTGATGGCGGCCATGTGGTCGACTGCAGCAGAGAGGTTCGTCCCGAGCTCGGCGAGAAGCACGTTGTAGCCTTGTATGGCGAAGGCATCGCGGTTGCGGATCAGGACGTTGTCTCCGGCCTTCCCGAAGCGGCCGCCATTGCCGACATCGAGCCGGCCATCGCCGCCGGTCAGCAGGATCACGCTGCCCTTGGGATGAGGAGCCCGGATGAGGATGCTGCGGACGCCGGCGATCGTCACGGTCTCACCGCCCTTGACCGTTATCGGCGCCTCAGCCCGAGCCGACGGGGCGGCGAGCCACAAGGCGATCGCGAGGGCACTGAGCGCGCGCGAAGCGTGCTGCTGAAATCCGAACATGGTAGGTGTCACCCATTCACTTGACGCGGCGCAAGGTCTCGCGACTCGAAGATGCCGCGCCTGCGCCCTCCGCCCAGGATTCGGTGGCTACATTGCACGAGATGTGCAGGCTGCTTCTCGCTGGCGTTGCCGCTATCTCCGTTGGGTCGGAAAGGCGCCCAGTTTCAACGACTCTTCCTCGGTCGCTCCCGCGCAGGGTATTCCTCCCATTCGCCTACCGCGCGATGACAGGCGCTCTCAGCCTGCTACGTTGTATCTGACAAGACACAGCGCAGGGGCAGGCCGGTTCAAAATGTCCGGCCGAGCGTCGCGCAGAAGGAAGGAAGCCCGATCATGTCTCACGCCCTGCAGTTCTATATTGACGGTGCCTGGGTCGACCCCGCCGCCGGGTTGAAGACCCTGGACGTGATCGATCCCTCGACCGAGGAAGCCTTCGCGCAGATCGCGCTCGGCAGCGAGGCGGATGTCGACAAGGCCGTCGCGGCGGCGCGCGCCGCCTTTCCGGCGTTCGCCGCGACCTCGAAGCAGGAGCGCCTGGCGCTGATGCGGCGCCTGCTCGAAGCCTACAAGGCGCGCTATGCCGATATCGCGAACGCGCTGTCGCAGGAGATGGGCGCGCCGAAGGAGCTGGCTCACCGGGC
Organism: Alloboseaceae bacterium BT-24-1; assembly: GCA_025846845.1. Taxonomy (GTDB): domain Bacteria; phylum Pseudomonadota; class Alphaproteobacteria; order Rhizobiales; family Beijerinckiaceae; genus Allobosea. The sequence goes on along the minus strand of JAOYTL010000010.1, from coordinate 44,062 downwards.
GCAGGCCGCAATGGGGACCGGGCATCTCGCCAAGATGATCGAGACGCTGGAGAATTTTGAGTTCGAGGAGCTGCGCGGCACCACCCTGATCGCCAAGGAGCCGATCGGCGTCGTCGGTATGATCACGCCCTGGAACTGGCCGCTGAACCAGATCATGTGCAAGGTCGCGCCGGCTCTCGCGGCCGGCTGCACCATGGTGCTGAAGCCCTCCGAGATCGCCCCGATGAATGCGATCATCTTCGCCGAGGTGATGCACGAGGCCGGCGTGCCCAAGGGTGTGTTCAATCTCGTCAACGGCGACGGCCCGACGGTCGGCGAAGCGATCTCGCGCCATCCCGGCGTCGACATGGTCTCGTTCACCGGCTCGACCCGCGCCGGCATCCTGGTTGCCAAGGCGGCGGCCGACACGGTCAAGCGCGTGCATCAGGAGCTCGGCGGCAAGTCCGCCAACATCATCCTCGACGATGCCGATCTGAAGAAGTCGGTGAAGCTCGGCGTCGAGAGCGTGATGCGCAACTCCGGCCAGTCCTGCAACGCGCCGACGCGGATGTTCGTACCGGCCAAGCTGCATGAGGACGCGCTGGCCATCGCCAAGGCGACCGCCGAGCCGCTCAAGGTCGGCGCGCCGTCGACGGAGAGCGTCTTCCTTGGTCCGGTCGTCAGCGAGACGCAGTACGACAAGATCCAGCGCCTGATCGAGAGCGGCATCAAGGAAGGCGCGACGCTGGTGACCGGCGGCCCGGGCCGGCCGGAAGACCTCAATCGCGGCTACTATGTGCGCCCAACGGTGTTCGGCGGCGTGACCGACGAGATGACGATCGCGCGAGAGGAGATATTCGGGCCGGTGCTCTCGATCCTGCCCTATGAGAGCGAAGAGGAAGTGATCGCGCGGGCGAACGACACACCCTACGGGCTCGCCTCCTATATCCAGTCGGGTTCGCTGGAGCGGGCGCGCAAGGTCGCGGCGCAGATGCGCTCCGGCAATGTCTACATCAACTACCCGGCTTGGGATGCCGGCGCGCCCTTCGGCGGCTACAAGCAGTCCGGCAATGGCCGCGAATACGCCGATTTCGGCCTTGAGGAATTCCTCGAGATCAAGGGAACGGTCGGCTACGCCGCAGCCTGATCCAGGATCGCAACAAATGGACTTCAGAGACCGCCGGGCCAAGGCCCGGCGGTCTTTTTTGCGTCGGGAGGGCGAGCACTGATCTGTGCGTGGAGCCGTGCAAGCGGCGAATCGCAGACGCCGCATGGCGCGATCTCGCGGCCTAGGCCGATGCGGTGATTTTACCGGAGATGTCGGAGAAAATGGTGGGCGGCACAGGGATCGAACCTGTGACCCCTCCCGTGTGAAGGGAGTGCTCTACCGCTGAGCTAGCCGCCCGGACCGCGCTGTTCCTAGTGGGGCGCGCCTGCGCCGTCAAGAATGAGTAGCGAGTGCCGGCTCGTGGTTGGTCAGCCGGCGCACCGCGTCCGGAAGTTCGCTGAAGTGCTGGATCACCAGATCGGGCTCCAGGCTCTCCACCGGCACGTCGGTGTAGCCGAACGGCACGCAAACCACCGGGATCCCCGCAGCGCGCGCCGTGCTCACATCGGTGCGCGAATCGCCGACCATCACCGCGCGTGCCGGATCGGCGCCGGCCTCGGCTATGGTCTGGGTCAGATGGCGCGGATCGGGCTTGAAGAAGGGGAAGCTGTCACGCCCGGCGATCGCCGCGAAGCGCTGGGTGATGCCGAAATGGTCGAGAATCAGCCGCGTGTGCAGGATCGGCTTGTTGGTGCAGACGGCGAAGACGAAGCCGTCGGCCGCGAGCGCATCGAGTGCGGCGATCACGCCGTCATGGATGTAAGAGTCCTTCGCGACGGCGTCGGCATAGATCACCAGGAAGTCCTCGAACAGGTCCTCGAGCCTTTGCGCGTCGAGCGGCCGGCCGCTGACCTTGAAGCCACGCTCGATCAGGGCTCGAGCTCCGGCGCCGACCAGTTCGCGCGCCCGCTCGATCGGCAGCGCCGGCAGCCCTTCGCGCTCGAGGATGACATTGAGCGTGTGCATGATGTCGGGAGCGGTCTCGGCGAGGGTGCCGTCGAGATCGAAGACGACGATCGGGGGCAGGGACATGGGCGATCCTGTAGCGTGGCCATCCGCATAAAGGCCGGGATATGCCGGTTGGCAAGGGTGCTTCGGCAACAGCGGCTTCATCTCGTCGTGACCCTGCCGCAATCGCGATGATACGGCTCGGTCGGCATGATAGGGTGCGGGCGAATCGTCAAAAGGGGTCGTAGCGGTGCCGAAACTGTCGAGCTGTTCCAGAAGCTCCCTCGGCCGGGCGCTGGGCGCCGGCCTGTTCGTCTTGCCAGTCTTCGGCGCGGCGTTGGCTGCGCCGTTCGAGTTTGCACCCGCCCCGCAGACCGACCTCAATCGCGTCTATCGCATCGACAAGGCGACGGGCGAAGTCGGTGCCTGCCAGTTCCAGCTCAAGGAGGGCGGTGTCGGCGTCACCGTCTGCTTCCCGGCCGGGGAGGGCGCCGGCCCGCAGGCGCCGAGCGACTATGTGCTCGTTCCCTCACGCCATGAGCGCGAAGGCGGCATCTTCCGCGCCAATGTCCGCACCGGCGAGCTCAGCGTCTGCTATGTCTTCGACGACAAGGTCGTCTGCACGCCGATGGCGAAGTAGCGGCTGCGGGCGGACTGGTGGCCGAACGGTAACTGCAATCTGCGCACCGTGTGCATGCGGCGTTTTGCTATCGGCAAGCGCTCGCCGCACATGCTAGAGCCCCGGCAACCCGCTCACGACGCCGGAGGTTCGCATGCTGACGCTCAAGGATCCCTCGCTGCTGCGCACGCAGTGCCATGTCGACGGCGCCTGGATCGGCGAGGGCGTCGATGCGGTCGACAATCCGGCGACGGGCGAGGTGCTGGCCAAGGTGCCGCGCTTCGGCGCGGACGAGACCACCGCCGCGGTCGAGGCCGCCTCGCGCGCCTTCAAGCCCTGGGCGAAGAAATCAGCCAAGGAGCGCTCGGTCATCCTGCGCAAATGGTTCGATCTGATCATGGCGAACCAGGAGGACCTGGCGCAGATCATGACGGCCGAGCAGGGCAAGCCGCTGGCCGAGGCCCGCGGCGAGGTCGCCTATGCCGCCTCCTTCGTCGAGTTCTATGCCGAAGAGGCCAAGCGCATCTATGGCGAGACCATTCCCTCGCCTTTCCCGAATTCGCGCATCATCGTGGCGAAGCAGCCGGTCGGTGTCTGCGCCGCGATCACGCCCTGGAACTTCCCGGCGGCGATGATCACCCGCAAATGTGCGCCGGGTCTGGCGGCCGGCTGCACCTTCGTGGTCAAGCCGGCGCCCGACACCCCGCTGACCGCGCTCGCGCTGGTCGTGCTCGCCGAGCGCGCCGGCTTCCCCAAGGGCGTCATCAACATCGTCACTGGCGATGCGGTGGCGATCGGCGGCGTGATGACCAGCCATCCGGCGGTGCGCTTCATCGGCTTCACCGGCTCGACGCCGGTCGGCAAGCTCTTGATGCAGCAGGCTGCCACGACGGTGAAGAAGGTCGGGCTCGAGCTCGGCGGCAATGCGCCCTTCATCGTCTTCGACGATGCCGATCTCGACAAGGCGGTCGAGGGCGCGATCATCGCCAAGTTCCGCAATATGGGGCAGACCTGCGTCTGCACCAACCGGCTCTTCGTCCAGGACGGCATCCATGACGACTTCGTTGCGAAGTTCGCCGGCGAGGTCGCCAAGATGAAGGTCGGCAACGGCGTCGAGGTCGGCGTCGTGCAGGGACCGCTGATCAACGAGCGCGCGGTCGAGAAGGTCGAGCGCCATGTCGCCGATGCAGTCGCCAATGGTGCCAAGGTGATGGTCGGCGGCAAGCGCCATGCGCTCGGCCGCACTTTCTACGAGCCGACGGTGATCTCCGGCGTGACCACCAGGATGCTGGTCACCACCGAGGAGACGTTCGGGCCGATCGCGCCGGTCTATCGCTTCAAGAGCGAGGACGAGGTCGTCGCCATGGCGAACGACACGCCCTTCGGCCTGGCAGCTTACTTCTACACCAGGGATCTCGGCCGCGCCTTCCGCGTCGCCGAGGAGCTCGAATACGGCATGGTTGGCGTCAACTCGGCCATTCTCGGCACCGAGGTCGCGCCCTTCGGCGGCGTCAAGGAGTCCGGCCTCGGCCGCGAGGGCTCGCTCCACGGCATCGAGGAGTTCGTCGAGATCAAGTACATGCTGATGGGTGGGCTCGGCGCGTGAGCGAGGATCTGAAGAAGGCCGCCGCGCTGGCGGCGCTGGAACTGGTGCGGCCGGGCATGCGCCTTGGTCTCGGCACCGGCTCCACCGCGAAGCTCTTCGTCGACGGGCTCGGAGCGAAGGTCGCCGCCGGCCTCGAGGTGCTTTGTGTCGCGACCTCGGAGGCAACGCAGGCGCAGGCACTCGGTCTCGGTATCCCGATGTCGACGCTCGACGAGACGCCCGAACTCGACCTCACCATCGACGGCGCCGACGAGATCGACAGCGCCTTGCGCCTGATCAAGGGCGGCGGTGCCGCGCATCTGCGCGAGAAGATTGTCGCGGCGGCGTCGAAGCGGATGATCGTCATCGCCGACACCGGCAAGCAGGTCGAGACGCTGGGCCGCTTCCCTCTGCCGATCGAGGTTGTGCCCTTCGGGCTCGAGGTGACACGCCGGGCGGTGGCTGCGGCGATCGCTTCGGCCGGTGCGCGCGGCGAGCTGGTGTTACGCAAGCGCGCTGATGGCGAGGTGCTGCTGACCGATGGCGGCCACTACATCCTCGATGCGCATCTTGGCCGGATCGAGCTGCCCGAGGTGCTGGGGCTGGCTCTCAACCAGGTGCCCGGCGTCGTCGAGCACGGCCTTTTCCTCGGCCTGGCGACGGCGGCCTTCCTGGCTGGAGCCGATGGCGTGCGTGTCCTCGGCGATCCCGCAGCCGAGCGCGGCTGACGGGCGTGGTTTGGCCGCAAAAGTGGTTTCCACTTTGGCTGGACATGTTCTAAGAGCGGCCGGCGTACCGGCCCGGTCAGGGACGTTGCAGCACCAGAACAATGGAATCGCCGCATTCCGGGCGATCGACGAAGGGGTAACCGCATGATCCGTCACAGCCTGGCAGGTGCGCTTCTTTCGCTGGCGTTGTTCGCCGTGCCCGCGCTGGCGCAGCAGGCGCCGACGCCGGAGCATCTCAAGGCCGCCCGCGAGGTCGTGATCTCCTCCGGCCTGTCGCAGTCCTTCGAGTCGATCTATGCCGAGTTCACCGCCGGTGTCCGGCAGAACATCGGCTCGACCCGGCCCGAGCTGAAGAAGGACATGGACGAGGTTCTGACCGCGCTCAAGGCCGAGGCCGATCTCCGGCGCGACGAGATCGTCGACGGCTCGGCCCGGATTTTTGCCAGCAAGATGACCGAGGCCGACCTCAAGGACGTCGCGGCCTTCTTCAACTCGCCTGTCGGCCAGCGCTACAATTCCTATCGTCCGCAGGTGATCGACGAGATCTTTGCGCTGCTCCAGCCCTGGAGCACCGCGACCAGCAACCGGCTTTTCGACCTCTTCCAGGCAGAGATGCGCAAACGCGGCCATCAGCTCTGAGCTGCAAGCCTCGCTCTCGATAGACAAAGGCCGCCGGCGAAACCGGCGGCCTTTTTCTTGGCGTTCAGTTCACCGGCCCGCCTCCGCCGAGATCCTCCATCGTCGGGTCGCTCGGCCGAACGCCGGTGGCGCGGTTGACCATCACGGTGACGAACCAGAGCACGATGCCGATGCCGATCAGGATGCCGGCGATCTTGTACTGGACCGGGTCGCGCCCGGTCCAGGGACCAGCAAAGAAGGCGCAGGAGATCGCTCCGATGATCGGCAGTATCGTCGGTGTGCGGAAATGCTCGTGCTCGACCGTGTCCTTGCGCAGCACCAGCACGGCGATGTTGACGACCGTGAAGACGCAGAGCAGCAGCAGCGCCGTCGTCCCGCCCAGCGCCGGTACCTCGCCCACGAAGGTGATGAGGGCGAAGGCGAGCAGCGTGGTGAAGCCGATCGCGATGTAAGGGCTGCGCCGCGTCGGATGGACCTTGCCAAGCGCCGGCGGCAGCACGTGCTCGCGGCTCATGCCGTAGACCAGCCGGCTCGCCATCAGCATGTTGATCAGCGCGCTGTTGGCGACGGCGAACATGGTGATGAAGCCGAAGATCCAGATCGGGAAGTTCGGTGCGCCGGCCGCGACCACCTTGAGCAGCGGCGTCTCGCCCTCGCCGAGCTGCTCGGGCGAGACCAGCGTGATCGCCGAGATCGAGACCAGCACATAGATCACGCCGGTGATGACGAGGCCGGCGAGCAGAATCTTCGGGAAGATCCGCGTCGGATCTTTGGTCTCCTCGGCCATGTTGACCGAGTCCTCGAAGCCGACCATCGCGAAGAAGGCGAGGGTGGTCGCCGCGATCACCGGCCAGAACATGCCGCCATCGGCCGCCGGCTTGAACTGGGTGATGCGCGAGACGTCGCCCTGGCCGGCGGCGATCGCCCACAGGCCGACGAAGATCACGATCAAGAGGCCGGTCAGCTCGACGCAGGTCAGCACGACATTCGCCTTCACGCTCTCGCCGACGCCGCGGAAGTTCACCGCCGCGACGATCGCCATGAAGGCGAGGCCGAGGAGTGTGATGCCGATCCCGCCGGCGAGGTTCAGCCCGAAGGCTTGCGACATGTTGGCGGCGAAGGCGCGCGAGGCGGTCGAGGCCGAGGTGATGCCGGAGCACATCACCGCAAAGGCGACGATGAAGGTGATGAAGTGGACGCCGAAGGCCTTGTGCGCATAGAGCGCTGCGCCGGCGGCGCGCGGATATTTCGTCACCAGCTCAAGATAGCTGAAGGCCGTGATCATCGCGACCACGAAGGCGACCAGGAAGGGCAACCAGACGACGCCGCCGACCTGCTTCGCCACCTGCCCGGTGAGCGCGTAGATGCCAGTGCCGAGAATATCGCCGACGATGAAGAGCAGCAGCAGCCAGGGGCCCATCACGCGATGGAGGCTGGGTTCGGCTTCGGCTTGCGGTGCGGCGGAAGGGGACAGCGTAGCGTCGCTCATGGTTCATCCTCGCTCGACGGGCCGGACGGCCGGTGAAGAGGAGAACACAGTCACGCCATATTTGTTCAAGCGCAACCGGGGCGTGCTGCCCCGGTTGCGCCTAACGTTATCAGTCTTCCGCCGCCTTGAACTTGTTCAGCCCGTTCATCACGAACGGCGCGACCAGGGCGATGAAGGCGATGCCGAGCAATGTCGCGGAGATCGGATTTTCCAGGAGGATCATCGGATCGCCGAGGCTGATCTGCAAGGCACGGCGCAATTGCGCCTCCGCCATCGGCCCGAGGATCAGCCCGACCACCATCGGCGCGACCGGATAATCATAGCGCCGCATCAGATAGCCGAGATAGCCGAAGCCGAAGAGCATGCCGAGCTCGACCGGGGAGGGGTTCACCGCGAGCGTGCCCATGGTCGCGAAGACCAGAATGCCGGCATAGAGCCAGGGCTGCGGGATCGCCAGCAATCGCACCCAGAGCCCGATCAGCGGCAGGTTCAGGATCACCAGCAGGACGTTGGCGACGAAGAGCGAGGCGATCAGGCCCCAGACCAGGTCGGGCTTCTCGGCGAAGAGCAGCGGGCCGGGGTTGAGTCCGTATTGCTGGAAGCCGGCGAGCATGATCGCGGCGGTCGCCGAGGTCGGCAGGCCGAGCGTCAGCAGCGGCACCAGCGTGCCGGCGGCCGAGGCGTTGTTGGCGGCCTCCGGCCCGGCGACGCCCTCGATCGCGCCCTTGCCGAATTCCTCCGGATATTTGCAGAGCTTCTTCTCGGTCGAATAGGAAAGGAAGGTCGGAACCTCGGCGCCGCCCGCCGGCAGCGCGCCGATCGGGAAGCCGAAGGCGGTGCCGCGCAGCCAGGGCGCCCAGGAGCGCTTCCAGTCCTGCTTGGTCATCCAGAGCGAGCCCTTGATCGGGATGATCTCCTCCGGCTCGCGCCAGCGCTTGGAGGCGACGTAGAGCGCCTCGCCGACGGCGAAGAGGCCGACCGCCAGTGTCGTCACCTCGACGCCGTTGAGCAGCTCGGGCACGCCGAAGGTCAGTCGCGCCTGTCCGGTCAATTTGTCGATGCCGACGAGGCCGAGCAGCATGCCGAGGAACAGGCTGGTCAGGCCGCGCAAAGGCGAATCGCCGAAAGTCGCCGACACCGTGACGAAGGCGACGATCATCAGCGCGAAATAGTCCCACGGCCCGAACTTGACCGCGATCTCGACCAGCCAGGGCGCCAGGAAGGCGAGGCCGATCGTGGCGATCAGGCCGGCGACGAAGGAGCCGATCGCGGCCGTGGCCAGCGCCGGGCCGCCGCGGCCGGCCTTGGCCATCTTCGAACCTTCGAGCGCAGTTGCGAGTGAAGCACTCTCGCCTGGAGCATTGAGCAGGATCGCGGTGGTCGAGCCGCCATACATGCCGCCATAATAGATGCCGGCGAACATGATCAGCGAGCCGGCCGGATCGAGCTTGAAGGTGACCGGCAGCAGCAGCGCCACGGTCAGCGCCGGGCCGATGCCGGGCAGCACGCCGACGGCGGTGCCGAGAAAGACGCCGATCAGGCAGAACAGCAGCTTCGAGGGCTCGAGGGCGACGGAGAAGCCATTGGCGAGCGAGAGCAGGGTTTCCATGTGCTTGGCTCCTTCAGCTCAGCAGCGCTTCGAGCGGCCCGGCCGGCAGCGACAGGGTCAGGAGCTTGAGGAAGACCACATAGATGATGGTGCCGAGCACCGCCCCGATGACGATGTCGACGATCAGCGCATCGCGCCCGAACCCGCGCGCCGTGCAGGCGAAGACGATCGCCGTGGCGATGATGAAGCCGCCGCCGAGCGCGATGCAGGCGACGAGGCCGACCAGGCCGCCGATGATCCAGAGCAGCGCCTTGCCGTCGGCCTCTTCCGGCTTCGGCAATCCGTCCTTGAAGGCGACGATGAAGTGCGCCAGCCCGAGCACGGTGAGGCCGGCACAGACGACGTACGGCATCGCGGTCGGTCCGACGCCATAGTTCGAGGTGATGGTCTGGCGCGAGGCGTCGAAGGCGACGATCGCCGCTGCCGCGAGCAGCAGGATCGCGACGACGAGGGCCGGGCGGTCGAAGGAGCGGGACATGGGCGCGGCCGTCTGGCTGGAGCGAAGGTGAAAAAGGGCGGACGGCCTTGCGGCAGCCCGCCCTCGTCGACGTCTCAGGGCCTTACTTCACCAGGCCGACATCCTTCATCACCTTCTCGACGCGGACGGTTTCGGCTTTCAGGAAGCTGTCGAACTCGGCCGAGCCGAGATAGGCATCATCCCAGCCGCGGGCCTTGAGGATCTCGGCCCATTCCTTCGACTTGGCCAGCTTGTCGATCGCGCCGGAGAGCTCGGTCTTCTGCGCGTCGCTGAGGCCCGGAGGTGCCACGACCGAACGCCAGTTCAGCAACTCGACGTTGACGCCGCCTTCCTTCAGGGTCGGGGCGTCCGGAGCATTGGCGAGGCGCTTGCTGGCGCTGACGCCGACGACGCGCAGCTTGCCCGCCTTGATCTGGCCCTCGAACTCGCCATAGCCCGAGATGCCGGCGGTGACGCGGCCGCCGAGCATCGCCGCGAGCGCCTCGCCGCCGCCTGAGAACGGGATGTAGTTGATCTTCTTCGCATCGCCGCCGGCGGCTTCGGTGAAGAGCGCGGCGAGGATGTGGTCGGCGCCGCCGGCCGAGCCGCCGGCCCAGGTCACCTTGGCCGGGTCGGCCTTGACGCGCTCGGCGAGGTCCTTGGCGCTCTTGATCGGCGAATCCGTCGGCACGACGACGACCAGCGCCTCGGCGGTTAGCCGGGCGATCGGCGTGGCCTGCGTCAGGTTCACCGGCGACTTGTTGAGCAGGATCGCGCCGACCATGACGAAGCCGTTGACCATCAGCTGGTGGCCGTCGCCCTTGGCGCCGATCAGCTGGGCGAGGCCGATGGTGCCGCCGGCGCCGGTGACGTTGGTGACCTGGACGCTCTTGGCGATGCCGGCAGCGGTCAGCGCCTGCTGCATCGAGCGCGCCGTGCCGTCCCAGCCGCCACCCGGGGCGGCGGGAGCCATGATCTTCAGTTCCATCTGCGCGAAGGCGGCCGTGGTGAGGCCTGCGAGCGCGACGGCGGCTACGGCCCCGCGCTTGATGAAGGACGTCAGCATAGTTACCTCCCTGGTGGCACGCTGCGGGCGCACCGATTGTTGACGCTCGCCTGTGGCACCGCATCGGACCGCGGATCAATTGCGCCTGATTGCATAATCACAAGTCAAGATGTTTCGCCTGAGAGGCCTGCGAGCGCACGAAAATTCGACAAGTAGCAACGATAGAGGTCGCCAAAGGTCGTAAGCCTCGGGTGCCCTTTGGGTGCGGCCAGTTCCCAGCGTCGTCGCAAAGCGGTGACCACATCTGCGGAACATGCTCTAGGCTTAGTATGCCCCATCGCGTAAGCCCCAGCGCATGAGTCAAACCTCTCCGTCAGCCCATTCGAGTGCTTCGCCGTCACGCGCAGGCGAGCCGGCGGCAAGCCAAGGTCTTCGCGTCGCGGGCTGTATCTGTCTCGTGCTGATGCCGCTCCTCATGTGGCTGGCGAACCGCTCTGCGCCGCTGATGCTCGGTCTCGCCGCCGCGGCCTTCCTTGGCGCGGCGCTGCTATCGGAGCCAGCCGGAGTTGGCGTTGCGCGCCTGCGCCGGCTTTTCACAGTGCCGGTAGCGTTGGCGATTGCCGCCTTCCTCGCCTGGGCGCTGCTCTCGATCGGCTGGAGCCATAAGCCGTCAGCGTCGCTGCAGGCCTGGGGGGAGCTGGTCCTGCCGATCGTCTTTGCTCTGACGATCGCGGCCTCGGGACAGTGGCGGCCGAGCCCGGCCATGATGCGTGCGCTCGCGTTGGCGATCATCGCCGCAGCGGCGCTTTTGATGATCGAGCTCGCCTCCGGCCTGTCCCAGCGCGCCGCGCTCGGCACCGGCAAGATGATGGCGTTCGTCTTCAACCGCCCCGCCATCGTCCTGCTCCTGCTCGCCGCCCCGGCCGTCCACGCGCTCTGGTCACGGCCCGCTGGCTGGCCTGACCGTGCGCTGGCCGCCCTGCTGGCGATTGTCGTCGTCACCTTCGTCTTCCGCTCCGAGAGTGAGGCCGCCAAGCTCGGCGCGGTCGTGCTGGTCCTGTGCTGGGCTTTCGCCGTCATCGCCCCGCGCATCGCTCTGGCGGTGACCGCGCTGGCATTCGTCCTGACAATGGCGCTGGCGCCCGTGCTCGGCCTCATGGTCGATCGGGCGCTGCCCTCCGCCGTGCTCAATCGTCTCGACGTGCTGAGCGCCCGTGCGCGGATCGACATCTGGCACAGCTTCGGCGAGGTGGCGCGGGTGCGGCCGCTTGCCGGCGCCGGCTTCGGCACTTCGGCGACGATGCATGAGCACCCTGTGGCTGCGGCGGTTTCGCCGGGAAACAGGACGTTGCTCGGAGTGGGGCATCCTCACGACATGCCGCTGCAGGCCTGGGCGGAGACTGGCGCGATCGGTGCCGGCCTGCTGACGCTCGCCGGGCTTTTGTTGCTCGCTCGGTTCCGGCGCTTGCCTGCGGCAGAACTGGCGCCGCGCCTTGCGCTGTTCGCGGCGGCGTTCTCGATCGCGACGGTCGGACACGGCGCCTGGCAGGGCTGGTGGATCGCCGCTCTCGGCGCCGCCATTCTCTGGTTTGGAATAGGTGCCGCACCGCGGCAGGGAGACGCTCATGGCTGAGTTCGACGTCGATCTCTTCGTCATCGGTGCAGGGTCGGGCGGCACGCGCGCCGCCCGCATCGCCGCCGGCCACGGCGCCCGCGTGATGATTGCCGAGGAGGACCGTATCGGCGGCACCTGCGTCATCCGCGGCTGCGTGCCGAAGAAGCTCTTCGTCTATGCCAGCCGCTTCGCCGACGAGTTCGAGGATGCCGCCGGCTTCGGCTGGAAGGTCGGCAAGCCGGAGTTCGACTGGCCGACCTTGCGCGATGCCGTCGCCCGGGAGGTGACGCGGCTCTCTGGCCTCTATCGCAAGGGGCTCGACGCTGCGATGGTCGAGATTCGCGAGGAGCGCGCCGTCGTCGAAGGGCCGCATGCGGTCCGGCTCCAGAAGAGCGGCGAGCGGGTCAGCGCCCGCCACATCCTGGTCGCGACCGGGGGACATCCAGCCTTTGAGCCGCCGATCCCTGGCGGCGAGCTCGGCATCTCCTCGAACGAGGTCTTCCACCTGCCGAGCCTGCCGAAGCGCATGCTCGTCGTCGGCGGCGGCTATATCGCGCTCGAATTCGCCAGCGTCTTTGCGCGGCTTGGCGTCGCGGTCACGCTGCTCCACCGCGGCGACAATGTTCTGCGCGGCTTCGACGAGGACCTGCGCTCGCGTCTTCGCGACGCCCTCGGCCATGCCGGGATCACGCTGCGCCTCGGCTGCACCGTCGACCGCATCGAATTGCTTCCGGACGGCAGCCGCCGCGCCCATTGCGCCCATGGGTCTCCTATCGATGCCGACGTCGTCCTCGTCGCCACCGGCCGCCGCCCCAACACGGCCGGGCTCGGCCTCGAGGCTGCCGGCGTCAAGCTCGGCCCGACCGGCCAGGTCATGGTCGATGTCGGCTCGCTCTCCAATGTCCCGTCGATCGCCGCGGTCGGCGACGTCACCGACCGGGTGAACCTCACCCCCGTGGCGATCCGCGAGGGCCACGCCTTCGCCGACACGACCTTTGGCGGCAAGCCGTGGACGGTCGACCACGCGCTCGTCGCCTCGGCCGTGTTCACCACGCCGGAGCTTGGCAGCGTCGGTCTCACCGAACAGCAGGCGCTTGCGACGGGCCGTCAGCTGCGCATCTTTGAGACCGGCTTCAGGCCGATGAAGGCGACGATCTCGGGCCGGGACGAGCGCATCTACATGAAGCTCGTCGTGGATGCGCAGACCGACCGGGTCATCGGCGTCCACATCCTCGGCCATGACGCCGGCGAGATCGTCCAGTCGGTCGCCATCGCCGTCACCATGGGTGCGACCAAGGCCGATTTCGACCGGACTGTCGCCCTGCATCCGAGCGCGGCCGAGGAACTCGTCACCATGCGCACGCCGCGCAAGAGCGTGCTCTGACAGGCATCAGGGTTCGCGGTCGCAGTGGCGGCCGTCATGGATCACGCCCGTGTCGTTCAATCCGACATCGCGTGCCATGTGACGAGACAGGCCCTCCGGCCCGAGGCGATCGTCGAGCGTGACCAGGCGCTCGCGCTGGAAACGACGAAAGCGCGTCACCAGCATTTTCCAGGCTGGCATAAGGCTGACATATCCGTTTTTCCTGCTAGTTTCGGCCGTCATGATGCGGCTCCCAGGCGCGCTTCGATTGCGCTTAGGGATGCCAATGGCAGGTGCTGCGGACAAACTGGATTTCACGCCTGACGCATAAGGCCAGCTGATGAATGATCTGGTGACCGGCCTGCCGCCGCTCAGCGCGGTCCGCGCCTTCGAGGCCGCGGCGCGCCATGGCAGCTTTACGCGTGCTGCCGTCGAGCTCGGCATGACGCAGGCGGCGGTGAGCTATCAGATCAAGCTGCTGGAGGAGCGGCTCGGCCTGCCGCTGTTCCAGCGCCTGTCGCGCCGCGTCGCCTTGACCGAGGCTGGCGAGCGCCTGGCGTCGTCGGTGATGGATTCCTTCGACGGGCTGCGCGCAGCCTTTGCCGCAGTGACGCAGACGGCCGAGGGCGTACTCTCGATCCAGGCGCTGCCGACCATCGCCTCGAACTGGCTGGTGCAGCGGCTGGGCGTGTTCCAGTGCGAGAATCCGGGGCTGGCGGTGCGAATGGTCACGCAGGCCGGTCCGCATGATCCGCAACGCGACGATTGCGACGTCGCCATCCATCGCGGCGGCGGTCGATGGCCGGGGCTGGAAGCGCACTGGTTGATGAAAAGCGAGTTCACGCCGCTCTGCGGACCAAACCTGTTCCGCGATCTCGGCCGCTCGCCGCAGCCCTCCGACTTGCTGCAAGTGAAGCGGATCGGCAAGACTGAAGCCTGGCACCGCTGGTTCGCCGTCGCCGGGGTCGATTCCGAGGCAGCCCCGGTGGAGGCGCACGTCGACCTCAACGTACAGCAGCTCGAAGTCACAGCCGCACTCGCCAGCAATGGCGCGGCCATGTGCTCGCCGATCTTCTTTCGACGCGAGCTCAGCGAAGGGCTGCTGATCCAGCCCTTCGACCTGATGCTCGCCGGCGGCCACGACTACTGGCTGACCTACCCGGTGCGGCGCCGCACGGCGCGCAAGATCAGCCTGTTCCGCGACTGGCTGCTGGAGCAGGCGCGCGAAATCCCGGTTATTTCGTCAAGCCCTTCTTCGCCAGCCAGTCCTGGATCAGCTGCGCCACGGAAAGATTATTCTTGTCCAGCATGATCATGTGCGAATTGCCCTTGATGCCGACGGCGGGCAGGTTGACGACCTCGACCGAGCCGCCGGCAGCGCTGATCTTGTCGCCGAAATCGGTCGCGGTCTTGCGGATCGTCGGCCAGCGCGCGTCCTGCTCGATATAGTCGCCGAACACCATCAGCACGGGGACATCCTTCAGCGCCGCCACCTTGGCCGGGTCGCCGATGCCGGCCGGTTCGACCGCGATCAGCGCCTTGACCTTGTCGGGTCGGGCCTGCGCCACCTTGAAGCCGAACTGGCCCGACTGGCTGTGGAAGGCGATCACGCAGGGGCAGACCTTGTCGACCTCGGCGATATAGGCGTCGATGATCATCTGGTCGGTCGAGGTCCAGCGCGGCACGATCTGCTTGACGAAATTGTCGTAGCCCTCGGCCGGGAACTGGTTGCCCGGCAGGTATTTGCGCTTGGCCGGATCGCCGTCATAGCCGCCGCTCGTGCCGATGCGGAAGCGCTCGAACGGGTTCTCCGTGGTCAGGAAGACCGGTTCGCCGGGGATCACGTCGGGATACATCGCCCAGCCCGAGCGCCCGCGCTCGACCGCGTCGGAATTGTAGACCGACCAGCCCTTGCGCAGGAAGAATTCGAGCCAGCCCTGGCGCCCGTCGGGCGTCGTCTCGTAATTGACGCCGGTCATGCCGCCGCCGTGCCAGAGCAGGAGCGGCACGCTGCCCTTCTCGTTCTGGGGCAGGAAGTACTGCACATACATCTGGCCGGTCTGGTAGGTGCCGTTCGGGTCGACGCGGGCCGGCGTGCCACCCGGGGTGAACACCACGTCCTTCACCGGCCGGCCTGAAAGCTCGACCAGCTTGCCGCCGACATGGAAGGAGCCCATCCCGCGCAGGGAGATCGGCTCCTGCGCCTGCTGGGCCTGTGCCGAGCCGAGGCTGCATGCCAGGCCGAAAGCGGCCGCCAGAACGTGACGTCTCATGATCCCTCCCGTCGCCGCGATGGGCGTTGTTGGTTGCGCGGCCATTGTCGGCCGCACCGCGCGAGGGAGACAATGGTCTTTGCGGGCAGGTGTGAAATGCAAATGCCGGAGCGATTGATGCAGGTGGCGCATCAAACCGTGTTCTGCCTCAATCCGCCTTGCCGAGATAGGCGGTCGCGTCGATCTCGACGAGGCAGTCGGGCGAGCCGAGCCCGTTGACGATGCAGGAGACCCGGTGCGGCGGTTCTTCCGCGAAATTCGCGAAATAGACCTGGTTCATCGGCTCCCAATAAGCCCGGTCGGTGACGTAGACCGTGCACTTGACCACGTCCTTCAGGCTCGCCCCGGCTTCTTCGAGCAGGGCCTTGATGTTGTCGATGCACGCTTGCGTCTGCCGCCTCGCGTCGCCGGTCGCATACTTGCCCTGCAGATCGGCGCCGACACAGCAGACGAACATGAAGTCGCCGGCGATCGTCGCCTGGGCGAAGGGCAGCCGGCTCTTGTAGACGCGGTCCGAGGAAACGCTGCGCTTGGGCATGAGGTCGTCCTTTCCCGGCGCAGAGCCGGTTGAATCAATGTCCTAACGGGTTGAATCGAGCTCTCAGGCGTTTGAATCGAGGTGGCAGCGGATCGCGCCAAGCGCTTGACGGGATTCGTGCTTTCGGGCCGAGCCCGTCGCTCTTGCCGTAGCGGTGGTCAGCAGCCACTTGCGGGTGTATAGGCCGCCCTTCGCGCCAAGATGAGGTTAACGCGCGACACGTGAAACCAGGAGCAGTACCCATGTCCGAGCGGTGGACGCCCGATAGCTGGAGGGCAAAGCCTGTCCAGCAGATGCCGGAATACCCGGATCAGGCAGCCTTGAAGGCGGTAGAGCAGCAGCTCGCCGGCTTTCCGCCGCTCGTTTTTGCAGGCGAGGCGCGCAAGCTCAAACGGGCGTTGAGCAAGGTCGCCGCCGGTGAGGCCTTCCTTCTCCAGGGCGGTGACTGCGCCGAAAGCTTCGCCGAGCATTCGGCCGACAACATTCGCGACTTCTTCCGGCTGTTCCTGCAGATGGCGGTGGTGCTGACCTTCGCCGGCGGCTCGCCGGTGGTGAAGGTCGGGCGCATCGCCGGCCAGTTCGCCAAGCCGCGTTCGACCCCGACCGAGACGATCGGCGGCGTCGAACTGCCGAGCTACAAGGGCGACATCATCAACGACAACGAGTTCACGGCCGAGTCCCGGATTCCGGACCCGCGCCGCCAGCTCGAAGCCTACAGGCAGTCGGCGGCGACGCTGAACCTGCTCCGTGCCTTTGCGACCGGCGGCTATGCCAATCTCGACCAGGCGCATCGCTGGATGCTCGGTTTCGTCAAGGATTCGCCGGCCTCGCATCGTTACCAGGAGGTCGCCGAGCGTATCACCGAGGCGCTCGAGTTCATGCGCGCCATCGGCATCGATCCCGAGACGCATCCCGAGATGCGGACCACGGATTTCTACACCAGCCACGAGGCGCTGCTGCTCGGCTACGAGCAGGCGATGACGCGCACCGATTCGACCAGCGGCGAGTGGTACGACACCTCCGGCCACATGGTCTGGATCGGTGATCGCACACGCCAGCTCGACCATGCCCATGTCGAGTTCTTCCGTGGCATCAAGAACCCGATCGGCCTGAAATGCGGCCCCTCGACCACGGTCGATGGCTTGCTCAAGCTGATCGATGCGCTCGACCCGCAGAACCAGGCCGGCCGCCTGACGCTGATCGGCCGCTTCGGCGCCGACAAGGTCTTCGACCATCTGCCGGCGCTGGTGCGCGCCACCAAGCGGGAAGGGCGCAACGTCGTCTGGTCCTGCGACCCGATGCACGGCAACACGGTCAAGGCGGCGAGCGGCTACAAGACGCGTCCGTTCGACCTGATCCTGACCGAGGTGAAGAACTTCTTCGCCGTCCATCAGGCGGAAGGGACGCATGCCGGCGGCCTGCATCTCGAGATGACCGGCAAGAACGTCACCGAATGCACCGGCGGCGCTCGCGGCATGACCGATGCCGACCTCAACGACCGCTATCACACGGTCTGCGATCCGCGCCTCAATGCCGAGCAGGCGCTGGAGCTCGCCTTCCTCGTTGCCGAGCTGGTCAAGCGCGAACGCGCCGGCCGGGCCCGGCCGGAGGTCGAAGCGGCCGAGTGAGCCGCGGCGACTACGCCAACGAAGTAGGGCCGCAGCAGTGCTGCGGCCCTTCTCGTTTTGAAGCGATGCTGGTGAGGGTCAGAATTTCAACGCGGCGGCGACGCGACCGGTATTGACCGTCGTCGTGGTGCCCTCGATCTCCGCGAAGCGAACGATCTGGTATTCGGCGCGCAGGAACAGGTTGTCGGTCAGTGCCCAGTCGACGCCGGCGCCGGCGGCGAGGCCGAAGGCGTAGGTGTTCTTGCGGACCGCGCCGACCTGCAGCGGATAGCCCACGGCTTGATTGCGCGTTTCATTGAACGCGCCGGCGTTGTTCACGATGAGGAGGTTGGCGTTGATCGTCGAGTTCGTATTGAAGCGTCCAAGTGCGGCGCCGATGGTCCCGAATGGCATGATTCGGCCATAGGCCCAGCCCATACGCAGGCGCAGCGTTGCGTAATCGTCAAGCTTGGCGGCCTGGTTGGTCGCCATCGACCAGTCATAGACGTTCCCGTTTGACAGGGCGCTACGACGCGCGATGAAGTCGCTGACGCTGTATTCGTGGCCGGAGCGGGTATAATCCGCTTCGATACCGAGCGTGACGTCGTCGAACAGATAATTGTAGCCGACGATGCCGAAGAACTGGGATCCGCTGTCACGCTTGTCGGGCAGATTGCTGATATAAGTTCCCATGTCCCGCTCAGCAGCGAGATCAGTATTGCGGAAGGCGTAGTTCGCGATTGTCCGCAGGCCTTCCCCGGGCTTGAATTTGGTCTCGCTTACACCGGCGCCGCCGCCGAGGTAGAAGCCCGACCAGTCGAAGCGCCCACCTCCAAACGTCGGCGGCGGCTCGATCGGCTGCTCGATCTGCGAGCCCCTGAGATAGTCGGCGCCCAGCGCCGCCTGCGGCAGCGCCAACACGCAGCTTATCGCGATGACGGGGGCGAGGGCGGCGATAGATCCAGCACGCATCGCGTGTCTCTCCGAACGAAAGCCAGCGCATTGGTTGAACCGGCCCGGAGACGATTCATGCCGGGTTAACCCTAATGTCGGGTTAATGGATTGCCGATCCGATCATCCTCGATCAGACATCCGCCCGTGGTCAGGACGCGCGATTCCCGGCTGCGAGGAGAGGGCGCATGATCCGGCACATCGTATTCTTCACGGCCAAGCGTGCCGAGGATGTCGGCATGGTGCAGCGCCTGCTCGGCCGTCTGGGCGAGATCCCGCACGCACTCGCCTTCGAGGTCGCGGCCAACGCCAAGGTCGACCCGATCGGCAACGAGATCGACATCGTCGTCTACGGCGAGTTCGCCGATGAGGCTGCTCTCGCCGCCTGGAAGGCACATCCGATCTATGACGAGACGACGCAGGCGGTGCGCCCCTTGCGCGAACTGCGCTACTCGGCCGACTTCCGCTCGTCGCTTGTCTGACCTGTCCTCGCGAAAACGCAGGGGCGGGCAGGGCGCGGGCCCGTTGCTGGAGCGCGGGCCGCAAGCTACATCCGGAGCATGACCGCGACCTCTCTCCGCCTGGCGCTCGCCCAGCTCAACCCGATCGTCGGCGACGTTGCCGGCAATGCCGACAAGGTGCGCGCCGCCCGCCGCGAGGCGGCTGCCGGCGGTGCCGAGCTCGTGATGTTCCCGGAGCTCTTCCTCTCGGCCTATCCGCCGGAGGATCTGGTGCTGAAGCCGGCCTTCCAGGACGCCTGCCGCAAGGCCTGCGAGGAGCTCGCCCGCGAGACCGCCGATGGCGGCCCGGCCGTGCTGCTCGGCTTGCCCTGGCTGGAAGACGGCAAGCTCTACAACGCCTATGTCCTGCTCGATGGTGGCCTGATCCAGTCGGTGCGTTTCAAGGTCGACCTGCCCAATTACGGCGTCTTCGACGAGAAGCGGGTGTTCGAGCCCGGCCCGCTGCCCGGCCCGGTCGTCTTCCGCAACCATGTCCGCCTGGGCATTCCGATCTGCGAGGACATCTGGGGCGAGGAGGTGGTCGAGTGCATCGCTGAGACCGGCGGCGAGATCCTGCTGGTGCCGAACGGCTCGCCCTTCCGCCGCGGCGTGATCGAGGAGCGGCTCAACGTCGCCGTTGCCCGCGTCGTCGAGAGCGGCCTGCCGATCGTCTATCTCAACCAGCTCGGCGGCCAGGACGAGCTCGTCTTCGAGGGCGCCTCCTTCGTCCTCAATGCCGACCGCAGCTTCGCTCATCAATTGCCGGCCTTCCGCGAGACGATCGCGATCACGCAATGGGAGCGCGGGCCGGATGGCTGGCACTGCCTGCCTGGCGAAGTCGCCCCGGTCGAGGCCGGCGACGAGGCCGACTATGCCGCCTGCGTGCTCGGCCTGCGCGACTATGTCGAGAAGAACCGCTTCCCCGGCGTGGTGCTCGGCCTTTCCGGCGGTATCGACTCCGCCATCTGCGCTGCGATCGCGGTCGATGCGCTCGGTTCCGAGCGCGTGCGCTGCGTGATGATGCCCTATCGCTTCACCTCGCAGGAGAGTCTCGACGACGCCAAGACATGCGCCGACGCGCTCGGCGTCCGCTACGAGATCGTGCCGATCGCCGAGCCGGTCGAGGGCTTTGAGCACGCGCTGAGTGAGCTCTTCGCCGGCACCAACCGCGGCATCACCGAGGAGAACCTGCAGAGCCGGGTGCGCGGCACGCTGCTGATGTCGATCTCGAACAAGTTCGGGCCGATGGTGGTGACGACCGGCAACAAGTCGGAGATGTCCTGCGGCTACGCCACGCTCTATGGCGACATGAACGGCGGCTACAACCCGATCAAGGACCTCTACAAGACCGAGGTCTTCAGGCTCTCGGCCCTGCGCAATCGCTGGAAGCCGGCCGGTGCGCTCGGCCCGGATGGCGAGGTCATCCCCGAGAACATCATCGTCAAGCCGCCTTCGGCCGAACTGCGCGAGAACCAGAAGGACCAGGATTCGCTGCCGCCCTATGAGGTGCTCGACGACATCCTCGCCTGCCTGATCGAGCACGAGATGCGTCTCGCCGACATCGTCGCCCGCGGCCACGACCTCGAGACGGTGCAGAAGGTCGAGCGCCTGCTCTATCTTGCCGAGTACAAGCGCCGGCAGGCGGCGCCGGGCGTCAAGGTCACCCGCAAGAATTTCGGCCGCGACCGGCGCTACCCGATCGTCAACCGCTTCCGCGATTCCGGTGCGCCGGCGCACGAGCCGGACCGCAGCCTGGTCAAGGGCGTCGGCAAGGCCGGCGGCGAGAGCTTCGACTTTTAGAGCGGCTCGCGCCCGACCTGCAGCCTTCATCCGCCAGGCTGCAACCTGAACAAGGGCCTCGCAGCGCGATCCGCACGTCGCGCGGAGCGGAGCAGGTAGAGGTCAGGGCCCCATCGGGGGCTATGCGCGGCCTTTGGGCTGCTTCACGCGCACACACAACAGCCTGTGTTCGAACGGCGTCTGCCGGGCGGCCGTGGGGCTTTGCGAAGGGCGGTCGGTCTTGCGTGTGAGCTGCCCCCCAAGGCGGTCAGAAAGATGACCCTGCTGTGATGCCCTAACGGCAATTTCCCTGTCATCTCACCAGGAGTAGTTACTCTTCCTGGATGGCGTGTTTTTCGTTGCGAAAGCTGCACGCAAAGGTAGCATGACGTTGGGGAGTGAGGGGCTTGAAATGAAAACGATGTCACTGTTTGCGATGATGTTCTGTCTTTTGGCAGGTCATGCACATTCTCAGTCGAATGCCGTCGATGTAATCGTCGGGAATTTCGTTACACGAAAAGCAAAAATTCAATCTGCGAAAGATGTTCACCCCGGCTATTTCAATTTGAAGATCGGCGAAAATTCATGCCAAAGGACAGAAGATCTCATCGGCCAGGCAAGCGGTCAGATTCGGCCGCGCTGGCTTTGCCCCATTTCCTCATTGGGGTGCCCGGTGGAGGGCTCTTATTCCGTCTCGTCCGCAGTCGAGGTCGCCTTTAGAGGGTTTGGCGGAGCACCGGTAAAGGCGAAGACGGCGCTTTTCGTGGCCGGCAGCGAGTTGCCAGGCAAGACGGAGCAGCTGGAATGTAATCGAGTGCTCGCATCCGGCGTGCGGGCCAATGAAGTCATCGACATCAGGTTCGAGGCTGCGGGCAGCCTCAAGCCGCTCGACCCGAAAAAACTGGCGGTGTTTCTCGTCGATGTGGTTCGGATAGCGGGGTTGGCGGTCAGCATCGCGCGGCCGACCCTTGGCGGCCAGATCGTCTCCGGCGAGCGGCGCGTCGAAATCGAAGGCCAGACCAAGTCGGTGACCGCATGGATTCAGGATATCGAAACGCGTGGCAAGGCCGTATCGGAGCTGCTCAGGCTGATTGCTGCCGCAAACAACGATAGCGTCAAGAAGCGCCCCGTCCTCAGCCTGACGCCACGGGACGATGGGTTGAACATCGCATTCGACGACAGCTCCCGGTTCGAGCTCAAGAAGGACTATTTCTGGACGCTCCTCCTGCCAAAATGGTCGCAAGCGCAGGACGTGTTTCGGTTCGAGCCGAGAGATCTTCGCAGCGGAAACATCGATTCGGACCTGAAAGGTCATATCGGCCTCGACACCAACAGCCTCGTGCGCAGCATCGATGTAAAGCTCGAGGCTGGTATGAGCAGCCAGGACCCGGCCACGGTTGCGCGGGCGTGCCGGGATCTGCTGAACGGGCTGGCGCCGCTGGTCCGGCGGCAGGATGCGCTCGGCATAACCTGGCACGTCGCCTACAAGCTCCAGCCTGAGACCAGCACCGCACGGTGCTTCGGCAAGGAGGAGGTCGCCGAGCTGATCGCGTTCGGCTTGTCGGCTCCGCCCTATCCGGCAGCCTATGGCGCTACTCAGGTCGCCGAGCGGCAGCCATGATCGCAGGCGCCGTGCGGGGTCGTCCCGCAGTTGCGCGCGCCGGGATCGGCTGTTTTGGCGCGCTCTTGCTTCTCCTGTCGGGCGGTTGCGTTCCGACGAAAGAGGAGGTCCGCACGGCCCTGCGTTCGGAAGCGGCGCCGCTAACGAGGAAGGCGCCGACCAAGCAGGAGTTTCGTCGGGTTGTCAGGAAAATCGAGCCGGCTGCGCAGACGGATGTGAGCTGGGCGATGAGCGGCATGAAGATCGTCCGAGGCTTCGAGGGCGGCTTCGGGCATGCCGACAGCCATTACCTCGGAAAGGTCACGGGCGATTTCGATTGCCAGGGCATCTCGCTTGGCGTGTCGCAGTGGAATATCGGCCAGCAGAGCCTGTCGCGGATATTGCGGGATACGCCGGCGCGGACGGTCGACGAGATCATCCGCGAGCACGCCAAGGACAGGGGCGAGGAGATACGCCAGGCGCTCTATCTGAGCATGAACGACAACACATTGCCTGAAGCGCTGCGTATGGTGCGTCGATGGCAGGCGAATTCGGCCGAGGAGCCTTGTCGAAAGAATCGGCGCGGCGTGATTTTCACCGACAAGCTCGTGCAGCGCGACCTGCAGAATGTCCTGCTGTCGCCGGACATCGTGCTGAACCAGAACGCCGAGATCATCAAGGATGCCCGCCGTGCCGACAGCCTTGCAGTCGAGTGGCGTCGGAGCTTCGGTTCGGAAGGCCCCCCGGACATCAGAGAACGGCTCGTCTTTCTGGACTTCATCGTACAGAACGGCGGCATGAAGGGGCTGCACGGCGGCATCGTCAAAGACTTCATCGACGACAGGCTCGGGCAGCAGCCAGGTGCCGGTTCCGACAGGAAGAAATTGTTCCTGGACCATGTCGAGAGCTGGGCCGGCTCCCTCGCGGTGGACAAGCACTCCCGCGAGGCGTTGAGAAACATCGCCCGGTGGCGACGGGATATCGATCGCATCTCGGAAGCCGATATCTATCTGCTGGCGCTGGCCTATCTCCGTGCCGATCGCGCCACGAAGGAATATGCGGCCGTCGTCTTCAACCGTAAGGGGTTGCTGGCACTGGGATATGGCTACATCTACGGCAGCTTCCAGGATTTCAGGCCGGATCTTGCGGTTCTGGCGCGCAAACTGACGCCGGCGGAAGCGCCTGCTCCGTTATAGGCGGGCAAGGCCGTTCGGGCGCAAACCAACCCGTCGCAAGCCGGGTCCAGGAGCGCTCGTTCGCCATGCCGTCCCCTCGTTGGCTGGCTGACATCCGCAGGGTGGCCGGCGAGCCGTGGCTTCTCGCCTCGGTGCACCTACAGCCAGAACCCGCCGATCTGGTTGGCCGCGGGATTGGCGATGCAGGCCGTCATCCGGTCGAGCCAGATGCGCTGGTACTTGGCGTTGGCGCCGTGATGGGTATCGATGTCGTAGCGGCGCTGGATCAGCTTGACGCGGCGCTTGATGTGCAGGTCGACGAGGCTGTTGAGCTGCGTGATCAGCCCGCCGATCGTCGGGGCGCGGGCGATGGTGAGCTGATGCGCCAGCGCCCGGCAGACCACGAAGCCGACATCGTAGTGGAATTGTTCGTGCGCCAGCAGGCCCGGGTCCAACACTACGCCGATCCGGACCTGCGCATTCGGCCAGACCTCGATCTCGTTGGGAACGCCGAAGGCGTAGTCGGCGCCGACCATGCGGGCGCCCTTGTCGAATATCTCGTATTCGAAGGCGGTGTAGGCGTCCTGCACCGTGCCGTCGGCCGGGTCCATCACCACCGGAACCTGCAGGAAATCGCCGGCCTTGAGCTTGATCGGCAGGCGCGAGGCGCTGACCACGACGCCGGCCGGCGCCGGGTTGCTGGCCATGTGCAGGAAGGTCTTGCCGCCCGGGTCGACCTTGGAATCCGGGCTCGTCATCTTGAGGAAGACCTGCTGGTAGCGCTTGATCCCGCCTCTGGTCAGCGGCCCGCAATCGCCGTCGACATCGAGCAGGTCGATGCCGAGCGCGGCCGTATGCGGATTGATCATCGCCTGGATCAGGCGGGTATCTGGAACCGTGTTCTTGCCGCCGAGCCCGACTGAAGCCGTGATGCTCATCTTCGCCTCCCAGCGCAGATATCGACCGTCCCGTCGCCTCTACCCTTGCGTCAATCTGGGCGCTTGTCGATCTCCTTTCGCGAGGGCGGCGCCATGCCCTTGCCCTCGCGCCCGTCCCGCGCGACAAGCGGCCGGTCATGACCACACCCTTCGTCCGCACCGCCCCGTCGCCGACCGGCTATCTGCATATCGGCAACGCCCGCTCGCTGATGTTCAACTGGCTCTTCGCCAGGCGCCATGGCGGGCGCTTCCTGCTGCGCTATGACGACACCGACCAGGTGCGCTCGAAGCCGGAATTCGCCGAGGCGATCGGCGAAGACCTCGCCTGGCTCGGCGTCGTCCCCGACGCCAGCATCAAGCAGTCGGAGCGGATCGCGCTCTACGACGCGGCGGCTGATCGGCTCCGCGCGGCGGGCCGTCTCTACCCCTGCTATGAGAGCGCCGACGAACTCGACCGTAAACGCAAGCGCCAGCTCGCCCGCGGCCTGCCGCCAGTCTATGATCGCGCCGGCCTGAAGCTGACCGCCGAGGAGCGCGCCAGGCTGGAAGCAGAAGGCCGCAAGCCGCATTGGCGCTTCCTGCTAGACTGGGAGGAGATCGGCTGGGACGACCTCGTCCGCGGCCCGTCGCATGTCGACTGCGCCTCGCTCTCCGATACGGTGCTGGTGCGCGAGGATGGCACCTATCCCTACACGTTGCCGTCGGTGGTCGACGATCTCGACATGGGCATCACCCATGTCATCCGCGGCGAGGACCACGTCACCAACACCGCCGTGCAGATCCAGATCATGCAGGCGCTTGGCGGAACGCTCCCCACCTTCGGCCACCACAACCTGCTGACCACCGCGAGCGGCGAGGGGCTGTCGAAGCGTCTCGGCCATCTCTCGCTTCGCGGCCTGCGCGAATCCGGCATCGAGTCGCTGGCGGTCGCGGCGTTGGCCGTGCTGACCGGCTCCTCCGATGCGGTCCGGCCGGTCTCCAGCCTCGACGAACTCGCCGGGCTGGTCGATCTCGCCCATGTCTCGCGCGCTCCGGCCAAGTTCGACGAGCACGAGCTGGAGGCGCTCTCGGCCCGCACCCTGCATCAGCTCGACTTCGCTGCGGTCGAGGAGCGGCTGAAGCAGCTCGACATCCCGGCGAGCGAGCCGTTCTGGCTCGCCGTGCGCGGCAATCTCGCCCGGCTCTCGGACGCCAAAGACTGGTGGAAGGTGATCGAGGGGCCGCTTGAGCCGCACGTCGCCGACAAGGCCTTCGTGGCTCAGGCGGCGGAGCTGTTGCCGGCCGAGCCATTCGATCAGGCGACGTGGAAGAGCTGGACCCAAGGCGTGGCGGCCGCGACGGGCGCCAAGGGCAAGGCGCTGTTCATGCCGCTGCGCCAGGCCCTGACCGGCCTCGATCACGGCCCCGAGCTGGCCGCGCTGCTGCCGTTGATCGGGCGCGAGAAGGCGCTGAAGCGGCTGCGGGGCGAGGCGGCTTGACCGACCTCTCCGTCATGCTCGCCCTGAAATGACGGGGAATACACTGCTGCTGACAATCCGCCGTCGGCGCCGCCAACGGACATGCTGATCGTCTGTTAGGGGTAGAATCCTGACATAGATCGCCGCCTGCTTACCGCCGGTTGCACGGTTAACAGAGCTAGCGTAGTCGATGAAGGTGCGGCAATTCTGAGAAATCGCGGATGGCGACCCGAGATGCCTACTAGCCTTATCCACACGCCTCAAAAACTTAAGCGATGCCATCGGCTTGGCCTGTTCTCCGGCGTCGCATCCATACTTGCTGTTTTGGGTAGCCATGGGGCGTTTGCTGAGGTGCTTGAAAGCTTTTATGGCGCTGCGCTGCGGAGTGTTTCTGGCGCAGGGATCGTAGTCACGCCTTTCAAGCGTGGGAATGGGGCCGAAGCTCTTAAGATCAGAGCCAATGCTCGGACCGCTCAGGCTTTTGTGCGTGCAAAACTGCCGAATTCTGATGCAGCAAGACCCTATGACTTCTTCCTTGAGATCGGCGCTCCAGCAATTGATCGAACAAACTGCTCAAAATATCCAGCAACGGCCGTGGAATTTGAGGATTGCATCACGACTAGGCCGACGCAGTCCTGGCGCAACTGGGATGTGTTCGAACTCGACCAGATTGACGCTGATCTCAAGCAGATCGGTCTCCGTTCTAAATCAACACCTACGGTCTATGGACTCTGCGCCTATGCTCCATCGCGTCAATGGTGGGTGAACTGCGACTACATTTTTGAGCAGGGTGGCCATCGGCATGTGCTAAACACTTCGTCGAGGGCTTTGGACAACATCAACCTCTTTCGATGTGCAGCGTTGGAGCTCCGCAACGCTATTTGGACTGACGCTCCTGCTTTCGCTGATACCTGCCCGTAGGGCTCGCATCATCAGCAAGTTTCAAACTGCAGCATCTGCGACGCGTGGGCAGCCAAGGCCCTCGGCGGCCAGCCGAAAGCGGACCTTCAGATCGCCTCAGGAATTGTCGGTCCCGGTGAACTCCCGCCCTTGAGGCGAGCATCCGCGTTGAACAACGTTCTCGTTAAATGAAGACATGGGTGGTCGGGACGAGCCCGACCATGACGGAAAGGTCGTGTTCATGGGTTCCGGGCTCGCTGCTGCGCAGCGTCCCGGAATGACGGAGCGGTTCCCGCGAAAGCTCAGGGCCGCGCAGTCGCCCCGACCCCGAGATTGGGCGCGAGGTTCGGCGCCACGATCCGCACCGTGCGGCGCTCGCCGGTGACGCTCTTGCTCTCGCGCTTCAGGCCATCGCCCTGCTGCAGCGTCTTCTCGCCGTCGATCCGCTGCGGGCCGACGCCGGCGGATTCGGTGCTGGCGGTTGGCACGTTGGTGTCCGGCGTCGGCTCGTCGCCGGGCGCGGCCTGGAGCACGGTCGGCGCCAGCCCGGCCGGCTTGGCCTCCGCCGCCGCAGCATTGGCCGCGCCCTTCTTGCCGCGCTGCGGCGGCTCGGGCTTCGGCCGCGACATTTCCTGCGAGCGCTGCTCGGTGACGATGATGTCGCCCTTGCGCTGTTCTAGCATCTGCTCGGCGTTCTGCAGCGCCTGGGCCCAGCTCTGGCCCTGTCCCCGGCAGGTGCAGGCGGCGTCGAAGCTGCGGGTGTATTTCAGCGCGTTCGGCAGAGACGAGTAGGGCTGGCCGGTGGTGCGGGCCACCGCGTTCTGGATGTCGCCGCCGCTGCTCATGCCATAGGCCAGCGTCTCGCTGCCGGGGCAGAGCGACTGGCACATCTCGTCCTGGCTCTCGCGCCCGCCCGGGCTGTTGGCGAGCGGGAAGAAATAGCCGTCGCAGCTGCGAACGCAGACCGAATAGGGCCCGCCCTGGCGTGCTCCGCCTTCCGTCGGCTCGGTCGGCTGGTCGGGGTCGAGTTCGGGCAGGGTCGAATCGATCTCGCCGCGGCGCGGCTCGATCCCGAAGATCGTCTCGAAGAAGCCGCGCTGCTGCGCCCGGCAGTTGTTGTTGATCAGCGCGGCGAGCTGGGCCCGCCGCTGCTCGACGCCGCCGCCCTGGGCCTGCTGCTGGAGCTGGCCGTATTGCGACTGCAGCGCTCCGAGCTGCGCGCGGATGCCACCGCATTGCGGCGGCGGCTGCTCACCGAAGAACAGGAAACCGCCGCGATCGCAGCCCATCGAGCGGTACTGGCTGGAGAGCTGCGCCAGCTGGCCGGCGACGCGCTGCGCCGCCTGGGCGGCGCGGGCATCGCCGCCGCGCTGGCCCTGCAGGCTCCCGAGCTCGGCACGCCAGTTGTCGCAGGCCGGCGACTGCGCCAAGGCTGCGCCCGACAGCGCGGCGAAGGCCAGCGCCGGAGCGAGCGCGCGTCGGAGCGAAGCGAAAATCATCGAAGGCAGAGTGCTATCCCTGTGGCTCGTCCCATGCCAGCGGCGATCGCTTGCATCGGCAAAGCACATGCTAGAAACGCGACGGAACTAAGGAGGCGCGTGTCGAACCGTCCGCGAAAGCCGATTCGATGCATCGCCCGGACGGCTTGCGCATCGCATATCGCGCCCCGGGCGGCAAATCGGGCTACGCCGATCACGGTCTTTTGAGGTCAGGCCTCTTCGGTCTGGTAGGCGCCGGCGAGGTGGCGGCCGCGCTCGGTCAGCACGGCCAGCACGCGCTCGAACACCCGTAGCTCGTCGGCTGAGATTCCCTCGATCCAGCGTTCTTCGAAGGCGAGCGCCAGCGGCACGATCTGGGCATAGAGGCGTTGGCCGGCCGGCGTCAGCGCAACGAACGCCTCGCGCCGGTCGGCCCGGTTCTCGGCTCGCGTCACCAGCCCACGCTTGTCGAGCTCGGACACGGCGCGCGAGACCTTGGTCTTGTGCATCTGCGAGAGCTCGCCGATGTCGCGCGAGGTCAATTGGCCGAACTCGCCGAGCTGCGCGATCACCCGCCATTCCGGGATGCCGATGCCGAAGCGCGTGCCGTAGACCCGGCCGAGCCCGCGGCTGGCGAAGAAGCCGACCACGTTGAGCCGGTAGGGCAGGAACTGCTCGAGATGCAGGGCGCGATCGGCGGAGGGCGGCTTCGGCTTCGTTGACATTAGTTTCACATGTAACTAATCAGGGTGGGACCAAGGCCGCTCAAGGCCGCGCCCGCGATCATTGCGCAACGGCAGCGCCTGTCAAAGCGGCTAGCATCGGACCGAGAAGTGGAAGCCACTTTTCGGAGCAATCCGATGCTTGAGAAACGGATCAGGAGGAGGCCCAGTCATGAACGTGCAGACCACGCTTCAGTCGAGCTTCGGCGAGCAGCTCCGCGGCGGGCGCCGCTACATGTCCGGCTTCGGCAACTCCTTCGAAACCGAGAGCCTGCCGGGCGCGCTGCCGATCGGCCGCAACTCGCCGCAGAAGGCCGCTTATGGCCTCTATGCCGAGCAGCTCTCCGGCTCGCCCTTCACCGCGCCGCGCTCCACCAATGAGCGCTCCTGGCTCTATCGCATCCGCCCGAGCGTCAAGCATGGCGGCCGCTGGACGCTGGTCGACAAGGGGTTGATGCGCACCGCGCCCTGCCGCGACGAGACGAAGCCTTCGCTCGGGCAGTTGCGCTGGAGCCCGATCCCGATCCCGCAGGAGAAGCTCACCTTCCTCACCGGCCTGCGGACGTTGACCACCGCCGGCGACGCCGACAGCCAGGCCGGGATGGCGGCGCATATGCTCTTCGTCACCGCCTCGATGGAGAAGGAATACGTCTTCAACGCCGATGGCGAGTATCTCGTCGTGGCGCAGGAGGGGAAGCTCCGTTTCTTCACCGAGTTCGGCATCATCGAGATCGAGCCGGGCGAGATCTGCATCATCCCGCGCGGTGTCGTCTTCCGCGTCGAGTTGATGGGCGGGCCGGCGCGCGCCTATGTCTGCGAGAACTATGGCGGCGCGTTCACACTGCCCGATCGCGGGCCGATCGGCGCCAACTGCCTCGCCAACCCGCGCGACTTCCTCACCCCCGTCGCGGCCTATGAGGATATCGAGGAGCCCTCGACCCTCTACGCCAAATGGGGTGGCGAGCTGTTTGCTACCAAGGTCGACCAGTCGCCGCTCGACGTCGTCGCCTGGCATGGCAATTACGCGCCGTACAAATACGATCTGCGTCATTATTCGCCGGTCGGCGCGATTTCCTTCGATCACCCCGACCCGTCGATCTTCACCGTGCTGACGGCTCCCTCCGAGACGCCCGGCACCGCGAACATCGACTTCGTCATCTTCCCGGAGCGCTGGATGGTGGCGGAGAACACCTTCCGTCCGCCCTGGTATCACCGCAACATCATGTCGGAGTTCATGGGGCTGATCTACGGCGTCTACGATGCCAAGCCGGAGGGCTTCACCCCCGGCGGCTTCAGCCTGCACAACATGATGCTGCCGCACGGCCCGGACGCGCAGGCCTTCGAGCATGCCAGCACGGTCGAGCTGAAGCCGGTCAAGCTCACCGGTACCATGGCCTTCATGTTCGAGACGCGGTTCGCCCAGCGCGTCACCGGCTACGCCGCCGGCCTGCCTGAGCTGCAGGACAATTACAGCGACTGCTGGAGCGGGCTGAAGAAGCGCTTCGACCCGAACAAGCCCGAGGCGTGGTGAGGAACTGGGCTGTTACCTTGGGGCTTCGCAAAGCCAAGATGCCAGCATTCCTGGCAATGCCTTTTCCGTCATGGTCGGGCTTGTCCCGACCATCCACGTCTTCCTTCCTGCAATGCAGTGTTCAAGACGTGGATGCTCGCCACAAGGGCGAGCATGACGGAGTGGAGAAGCGTCGCGGCCTATCGGCTGCGCAGCCGGTTCATGAAGGCGTCGTAGGAGAGCTCCGCGACCTGCCACCAGAGCAGGTTCTCGCCGCGGAAGGCGACCATCGACTCGTAGCCCTTCTTGAAGGCTTCGCTCTTGGTGGAGGTCTCGGCGTAGTATTCCTCGGCCGCCTTGAGCGAGGCTTCCATGATCGGCTGCGGGAAGGCCTTGAGCTGGGCGCCCTGGGCGATCAGCTTGCGCAGGCCGCCCGGATTGACGAAGTCGTACTTCGCCAGCATCCAGTTGTTGGCGGCTTCGCAGGCGTTCTGCATGATCGCCTGGTAGTGCTTGGGCAGCTTGTTCCACTGCTCCTGGTTGATGACGAGGTGCAGCATGGCGCCGCCCTCCCACCAGCCGGGATAGTAGTAATAGGGCGCGACCTTCACGAAGCCGAGCTTCTCGTCGTCATAGGGGCCGACGAACTCGGCTGCGTCGATCGTGCCGCGCTCCAGCGCGGGGTAGACGTCGCCCGCCGCGATCTGCGTCGGCACCACGCCGAGCTTGGCCAGCACTGCCCCGCCCATGCCGCCGATGCGGAACTTCAGGCCCTTCAGGTCCTCGACGGTCTTGAGTTCCTTGCGGAAGAAGCCGCCCATCTGGCAGCCGGAATTGCCGCAGGGGATCGAGTAGGCGTTGAACTTGGCCAGCGCCTCGTTGACGATCTGCTCGCCGCCGCCGAAATACCACCAGCTATGCTGCTGGCGGGCGTTGAGGCCGAACGGGATGCCGGTGCCGAGGCCGAGCGCCGGCTCCTTGCCGACATAGAAATAGGTCGGCGTATGCGCGCATTCGACCGTGCCGGAGGTGACCGCGTCGAGCGCCTGCAGGCCGGGCACGATCTCGCCGGCCGAGAAGGTCTGGACCTGGAACCTGCCGTCGGTGGCGTCCGACATGAACTTCGCGAACTGCTGGGCGGTGCCGTAGATCGTGTCGAGCTGCTTGGGGAAGCTCGAGGTCAGGCGCCACTTAATCTCAGGCATCGACTGCGCGATCGCGGGCATCGCGATCGGCGCGGCGGCCGCGGCGAGCGCGCCCGTCTTCAAAAACGTACGGCGTTGCATGGACTTTCCTCCCGGGGACAGATTTGCTGCCATCATCACTGTTCGGCGAGGATTGAAAAGAGATGAAAGTCGCATCCCTCATGCATGGCCGGGATGGCCGCCTCGTCGTCGTCTCGAACGACCTGACCCGCGCCACCGACGCCTTTCCGGTCGTGGCGACGCTGCAGGGCGCGCTCGACGACTGGGAGCGTTGCGCCCCGCGCCTCGCCGATCTTGCCGAGAGCCTCGAGCACGGCTCGGTGCCGTCCTTCCGCTTCCACGAGAATCACTGCGCCTCGCCTCTGCCGCGCGCCTATCAATGGGTCGACGGCTCGGCCTATGTGAACCATGTCGAGCTGGTCAGGAAAGCAAGGGGCGCCGAGATGCCCGAGAGCTTCTGGACCGATCCGCTGATGTACCAGGGCGGCTCCGATTCCTTCCTCGGCCCGCGTGAGGCGGTGAAGCTCGCCAGCGAGGATTACGGCATCGATCTCGAAGCCGAGATCGCGGTCGTCACCGGCGACGTGCCGATGGGCGTCACGCCCGAGCAGGCGAGGGGGCTGATCCGCCTCGTCATGCTCGTCAACGATGTGAGCTTGCGGAATCTGATTCCCAACGAATTGGCGAAAGGCTTTGGTTTCCTTCAAGCAAAGCCGTCCTCAGCCTTCTCGCCGGCGGCCGTGACGCCGGATGAGCTCGGCCCCGCCTGGAAGGACGGCAAGCTCAGCCTGCCGCTGCTCGCCCAGATCAACGGCAAGCCCTTCGGCAAGCCTGAGGCCGGCGTCGACATGACCTTCGACTTCGGGGTGCTGATCGCCCATGCCGCCAAAACCCGCCCGCTCGTCGCCGGCACCATCGTCGGTTCCGGCACGGTCTCGAATCGTGACGCCGATGGCGGACCGGGCAAGCCGGTTTCGGAGGGCGGGCTCGGCTATGCCTGCATCGCCGAGCAGCGCATGGTCGAGACCATCCGGCACGGCGCGCCGCAGACGCCGTTCCTGCGCTTCGGCGACAGTGTCCGCATCGAGATGAAGGACGCCGCCGGGCATTCGATCTTCGGCGCGATCGAGCAGGACATCCTGCCCTATGCGCCGTAGGCCGCACCGTCATTCTCGGGCGAAGCGAAGCGCAGACCCGAGAATCTCAGGACGAGTAGGGCGCTCCCTGGAGCCTCTCGCGGCCTGAGATGCTCGGGTCAAGCCCGAGCATGACGCCAGTATCGACACGTTTACGAGGTTGCTCCATGTCCTCCCCCGCTTTCGCTTCCACTGCCGATCTCGGCGAGAAGACCGTCTCCTTCGAGGAGGTCGGCAAGGGCGTCTACGCCTATACCGCCGAGGGCGACCCCAATAGCGGCGTCGTCGTCGGCGACGACAGCGTGCTCGTCTTCGATGCGCAGGCGACGCCGACCATGGCCGAGCGCGTCATCGCGAGGGTGCGCGAGGTCACCGACAAGCCGGTCAGCCATGTCGTGCTCTCGCATTACCATGCCGTGCGCGTACTCGGTGCGCCGGCCTATGGCGCCCGCGAGATCGTCTGCTCGGATGCGGCGCGGGCGATGATCGTCGAGCGCGGCGAGGAGGACAAGGCGAGCGAGATCGGCCGTTTCCCGCGGCTCTTTCAAGGCGCCGACTCGATCCGCCCGGGCCTGACCTGGCCGACCATGACCTTCTCGCACAATGCCTCGATCTGGCTCGGCAGCCGCGAGGTCCGCCTGATGAAGCTCGGTCGTGGCCACACCGCCGGCGACATCGTCGCCTGGACGCCGGACACCAATGTGATCTTCGCCGGCGATCTCGTCGAATATGGCGCAACGCCCTATTGCGGCGACGCCCATTTCACCGACTGGCCGACGACGCTCGATGCGCTCGCCGCCTTCGCACCCGCCGCTATGGTGCCGGGCCGCGGCGCGGCGCTGACCAACCGGGCGATGGTCGCCGACGGCATCAAGGGCACGCGCGCCTTCCTCTCGGACCTCTTCGAGGCGGTGAAGGGCCACGTCGCCGCCGGCCGCTCGCTGCGCGAGACCTTCGAGCGCGTGCATGAGACGCTGAAGCCGTCCTATGGCGACTGGGTGATCTTCGAGCACTGCCTGCCCTTCAATGTCACCCGCGCTTATGACGAGGCCGGCGGCCTCGACCATCCGCGCATCTGGACGGACGAGCGCGACCGCCAGATGTGGCTGGACCTGCGCGGCTGAGGCGTCGCCCTATGCAGCCCTTCCGCCAATTCGCCTACCAACGCAGCCCCGACCAGGACGCGGCCACGCCCGCCAGGCATGCCGTCGTCATCGTCGGCGCCGGCCCGGTCGGGCTGACGCTGGCGCTCGATCTTGCGCGCCGGCAGGTTCCGGTCGTGCTGATCGACGATGCCGACCGGATCGGCGAGGGCTCGCGCGCCATCTGCTTTGCCAAGCGCACGCTAGAGATCTTCGACCGGCTCGGGCTCGCCGAGGCGATGGTCGCAAAGGGCGTCACCTGGCAGAAGGGCAAGGTTTTTCGCGGCGAGGAACAGCTCTACGAATTCGACCTCCTGCCCGAGGGCGATCACAAGCAGCCGGCCTTCATCAATCTCCAGCAGTTCTATGTCGAGGCGGCGCTGGTCGAGGCCGTGCTGGCCGAGCCGCTGGTTGATCTGCGCTGGAGCAACCGGCTGGCCGGCCTGGAGAACCGCGAGCACGGCGCAAAGCTCACCATCGCCACGCCGGACGGGGACTACTTCCTCGAAGCCGACTGGCTCGTCGCCTGCGACGGCGCGCGCTCGCCGACGCGCGGCCTGCTCGGGCTGGAGTTCCGCGGCGAGGCCTTCGAGGATCGTTTCCTCATCGCCGATGTGAAGATGACCGCGCCGTTCCCGACCGAGCGCTGGTTCTGGTTCGATCCGCCCTTCCATTCCGGCCAGTCGGCGCTGCTGCACAAGCAGCCGGACGATATCTGGCGCATCGACCTGCAGCTCGGCCCCGATGCCGATCCGGACCATGAGAGGCGGCCTGAGATCGTGCGGCCGCGGATCGAGCGCATGCTCGGCCATGCCGAGTTCGCGCTCGAATGGGTCTCGGTCTACCGTTTCCAGTGCCGCCGGCTCGACAAGTTCCTGCATGGTCGCGTGATCTTCGCCGGCGATGCAGCCCATCAGGTCTCGCCCTTCGGCGCGCGCGGCGCCAATTCCGGTATCCAGGACGCCGACAATCTCGGCTGGAAGCTGGCGCTGGTCGCAAAGGGCCGGAGCCCGGCCTCGCTGCTCGAAAGCTATGATAGCGAGCGCCTCGCCGCAGCCGACGAGAACATCCTGAATTCGACGCGGGCGACCGACTTCATCGCGCCGCGCTCGCCCGGCGAGCGCCTCTTGCGCGAGGCGGCGCTGTCGCTGGCGCCGCTCACCGGATTCGCCAAGCGCTTCGTCAATTCCGGCCGGCTCTCAGTGCCCTCAGCCTATGCCGGCTCGCCGCTCTCGAGCGAAGATGACGGCCATGTTGGTCTACCTCCCGGCGCGCCCTTCCTCGATGCGCCGGTCGCCGGCACTCCTCGCGCCTGGTTGAGCGAGGCTTTCGCGGCGGGTCAGGCGATCCTGCTCGGTGACGGCGCGGCAAGGATTGCGCCGGTCGGCGTGCTCGCGATCGAGCCGGCCGCCGGCGATGGAACATTGCGCCAGCGCTATGCCCTGGAGGACGGCGCAGCCGTGCTGCTGCGGCCGGACGGGCATGTCGCTGCGCGCTTCCCGAAACCCGAGCGCGCTGCGATCGAGGTTGCGATCGCGCGGATGGAGGGCAGGTGATGAATGCAGCGGTTGCCATGACCCCCGCGAGCGGGCTCGCCCGCGAATCGCGCTTCGCCGATCCCGATGCGGCCTTTCGCCTGCTGGCGAAGGCGCATCGTGACCTCGACGAGCGCGAGAGCGCTGCGCTCAATGCCCGCCTCGTCCTGATCCTCGCCAATCACATCGGCGACGAGCGGGTTCTGCGCGAGGCCGTGGCGCTGGCGCACGAGGCGAGGTAGGCTCGGCTCACGACGCCCTGGAGCCGTGAGCCTGATGGAAGATCTGCCGACCTTCTACCCCACTTTGATCCCGCTCGGCTTCTTCTTCTGGGGGCCGGCGCTGGTGGTGCTGACGCTGCTCCTGTCCTGGCTCTGGGCCCGCAGCCTCAGGGTCGACCGGGCGCTGGAGAGCGATTTCAACGGCTTCACCAAGGAGGACGTCGAGAAGCTCTTCTCGCTCTACGGCCCCGAGCGCCGGGCGATCTACCGCAACAAGCTGCTGCCGGCCGATCTCGCCTTCGCGCTGGTCTATACGATCGTCGGCGCGCTGATCGTCGTCGGCCTCTCGATGCGCGGCTATCCCTGGTGGGTGGCGGCTCTGTGCGGTGGCGGCTGGCTCTTCGGCGGGCTTTGCGACGTCGCCGAGAACCTCGCCATCGCCCGCCTGCTCGACCGCTACCCGAAGGTCGAGGACGGCACGGTCGCCTTCGCCAGCGGCTTCACCCGGCTGAAGCTCGTCCTGACCGCGCTCGGCTTCGTCGGCGCGATCACGGCCTATTATCTGGCGTTCAAGCCGATCGCAGCCTGAGCGCGTTCGCGCCAGCCCGCCCGGGTCTGGCGGAAGCAGGCGGCAGATGCCGGCGGATCGCCGATCGTCGGCGCATCCCGCGTCGTGTCGGGCTCGAAGCCGAGCCGTGCCGCCAGCTGCAACGATGCTGCGTTCTGCTGATGCGTGACGATGTGGGTCTCCGGCAGGTCGAGCGTCTCGAAGCCGTAGCGCAGCAGCCGGCCCACCGCTTCCCGGGCGAAGCCCCGTCCCCAATGCCGGGCGGCGAAGCGATAGCTGATCTGGGCCTGCTCCGGATCGTCACCGTCCGGAATGAGCCCGACATAGCCGAGCGGCTCGCTTTCGTCGGTCCGGGCGAACACGGTCCAGTAGCCGAGCCCGCGTCCGACATGGAGGAAGCTGCGCGCCGCCACGCCCTCGCGGCCCATTGCCGGGTCGCCGATTGCCGCGATGTAGCGCATGACCTGCGGATCGGCATTGAGCGCGGCGACGAAGTCGAGATCGGGCTCGGAGCGCGGCTTCAGGAGGAGTCGCTCGGTTTCCAGCTGCGGCAGCATGGTCGTCGCCTTGTTGCGTGAATGTGCTTATCGATTGCCACGCACTGGTGCGGCGGCGCGCGCCATCCCATATCCTGCCGGCTGTCCTGCGGGAACGCTCTGGGAGAATTTGAATGAGCTTTCGTCGTTGCCTTCTCGCCGTCTCGGCTGTTCTCGCGCTCGCCGGCGTCGCTGCGCCAGCCATCGCGCAGGAGGACCTGATCTTCAGGAAGTCGACGGTCTGGAAGATGCTGACCCCGGACGACAAGCTCGCCGTCTACGGCGTCGATGATCCGGTCGTCGAGGGCGTGGCCTGCCATTACACCGTGCCCGAGAAGGGCGGTGTTTCCGGCATGTTCGGCGTCGCCGAGGAGGTCTCGGAGGTCTCGCTCGCCTGCCGCCAGGTCGGCCCGGTGAAGATCAAGGAGAAGTTCTCGCAGGGCGACGTCGTCTTCCGCGAGCGCCGCTCGCTGATCTGGAAGAAGATGCAGATCGTGCGCGGCTGCGACACCAAGCGCAATGTGCTGATCTACATGGTCTACACCGACAAGCTGATCGACGGTTCGCCGCAGAACTCGACCTCGAGCGTGCCGATCATGCCCTGGGGCGGGATGGGCGAGGTGCCGAAATGCTCGGAATGGGTGCGCTGAGGCGCCGGTGAACCGCCTTTGCTACCGCGGAGTATAGCTGCCGGTGTAGTTGCAGTTCGCGCCGTGAAAATGAAAGCAGTCGCCGCTCTCGGTTATCGCGAGGGCGCGACCCCTGCGGCGGATATCCAGTCGGCAGACCTCGCCTTCCGCCTTGGCTTCGGCCACGAGGCGATCACCCTGGGGGCGGCCGTGCGCCGAAATCACACCAACGCAGCTCCTGCTGCCGATCTCGATATCGACCTTGAACATGCCGGCGCCTTCCGGGCGGATCGTCATGCTGCCGCCGAGCATCCGATAGCGGCCCTCGAAGGCGTGGGCCGGCAGGAGTGTCGTCAGGACGAAGGCGGCGACGAGCGCTGAGCGAAGCATGAGCCGACGATCCTCGATACAGCCGGGGACGATCCGCGGCTGCTGACGATACAGCTTGCGTCGATCCGGGGAAAACTCGCCCGTCAGGATTAGCCCCCGCAGGTGATGGCGAGCGGCTGTTCGGCCGGAGCTGCGCTGGCCTGGCGCGGGGTCGAGCCGGTGAAATCTTCCGGAGCGGCGAGGCCATAGGCGGTGGCGACGCGGTGACCTTGCGACTCGCACCAGGCGTCGGCGACGATCTGGCCGCATTCGGACTTGCTGGCGATGCAGTCGGCGACGCCATAGCCGTCTCCGGCCGGTATCAGATAGGTTCGCTCGGCCTTGGGGGCGGCGACGGTGCCGGTGGCCGGCAGCAGGGCCAGCGACATTCCGGCGCCGAGGATTCCGAAGAGCCCGACCAGAGCAACGGCGCGGCGCATGATACTGTCCCTGAGACCCGACCGGGGCTGAACCTTCGACATGTCAAATTGGTTCCAAATGGTTAAGACTGCGTGAACCACGGCAATCTTGGTTGCGCGCAAACCGCCGGGCACTTGTGGCGGCATTGCGGCGGCGAGAGCTGAAATCGCGGGAAGGCAGGGCGATGGTGCTGAGGCGTTGCGCAGCTGCCACTTGACGTAAGCGCACATGACAGGCATCACGGCTGGATGACGCGAGCCCTCGCCATTATTTGCATTATTTGCCGCTAGCTTTCGCTGGCCGGCTGCTCACGTCCTCGTCCCAACGAAAAGACAGACAGCGCCCCGGCCAGCGGCCAGGATAAGCCGTTTTTGTCGCCTTCTCGTCAGGATACCGCTTCGATGCAGCCGACCCTCAGGCTCTACAACACGCTGACGCGGACGAAGGAGGTCTTCACTCCCGTCGATCCCCAAAACGTGCGCATGTATGTCTGCGGCCCGACGGTCTATGACTACGCCCATATCGGCAATGCCCGCCCGGTCATCGTCTTCGACGTGCTCTACCGGCTGCTGCGGCACCTCCACGGCGCCGATCATGTCCGCTATGCCCGCAACCTCACCGACGTCGACGACAAGATCAACGCCCGCGCCGCGCGTGACTATCCCGACCTGCCGCTGAACGAGGCGATCGCGAAGGTGACGCAGACGACGACGGCGCAGTTCCACGCCGATGTCGACGCGCTCGGCAACTTGCGTCCCGATGACGAGCCGCGCGCCACCGGCCATATCGAGGAGATGAAGGCGATCATCGAGCGCCTGATCGCGCGCGGCGTCGCCTATGTCGCCGAGGAGCATGTGCTCTTCCATGTCCCGGCTGTCGCAGGGCTGAAGGACGCGCCGCGCTACGGCTCGCTCGCCCGGCGCTCGCTCGACGAGATGATCTCCGGGGCACGAGTGGATGTGGCTCCCTATAAAAGAGATCCGATGGATTTCGTGCTGTGGAAGCCGAGCCGCGCCGGGATCGATCCCGGCTGGCCGTCGCCGGCCGGCATCGCCACGCCCGGTCGCCCCGGCTGGCACATCGAGTGCTCGGCCATGTCGATGAAGACGCTGCTCGAGCCCTTCGGTGGCGGCCTGCAATGCGACGATCCCGCGAGGAACGTCTTCGACATCCATGGCGGCGGCATCGATCTCGTCTTCCCGCACCATGAGAACGAGCTGGCCCAGAGCTGCTGCGCCTTCGGTGCGGCCGGCGGTGCGCCGCGCATGGCGAACTACTGGATGCACAACGGCTTCCTGCAGGTCGAAGGCGAGAAGATGTCGAAGTCGCTCGGCAACTTCGTCACCATCAATGAGCTGCTGGCGACCGACACCTTCAGCGGGCGGACATGGCCCGGCGAGGTGCTGCGTCTTGCCATGCTCAAGACCCATTACCGCCAGCCGATCGATTGGACGGTGAAGGCGCTTGAGGAGGCGGAGAGGACGCTGGCCGATTGGGCTGCGGCTGCGGGAGAGATTGCAGCCGGGCAGGTCCCTGCTGGCGTGATCGAAGCGCTGGC
This sequence comes from Alloboseaceae bacterium BT-24-1, assembly GCA_025846845.1. Lineage (GTDB taxonomy): Bacteria > Pseudomonadota > Alphaproteobacteria > Rhizobiales > Beijerinckiaceae > Allobosea. Next base: position 4,170 of record JAOYTL010000010.1, on the reverse strand, counting down.
GGACGACCTCAACACCTCGCAGGTGCTCGCTGAGCTGCACGCCCTGCGCAAGGCGGGCGATTATGCCGGCCTGAAGGCAAGCCTTGCCTTGCTCGGTATCGCCTTGCCGGAGGTGCCCGTGGCCGAGATCGATGATGCCCTGCGGGCAAAGGTCGAGGCGTCGATCGCCGCCCGCCTGGCCGCCCGCAAGGCCAAGAACTTCGCCGAATCCGATCGCCTCCGCGACGAGCTCGTCGCGATGGGCATCGTGCTCATGGACGGCAAGGACCCGGCGACCGGCGAGCTGATGACCAGCTGGGAGGTGAAGCGGTGACCCGCGACGCAACCCCCTCTCCCCCTGCGGGAGAGGGTCGGGGTGAGGGGTCGCGCGACGCTGCCGGCCTTGCGCCTCTTGAAATGCAAACCGGAAGCGTCGGCGCGACCCCTCATCCGGCCGCTGCGCGGCCACCTTCTCCCGCAAGGGGAGAAGGGGAGCCCGCGTCGACGCGTCGGGAGATTCTGAAGTCGCGAGCCCGCACCATGCGACGCGAGCCGACTGAAGCCGAGCGCAAGCTCTGGCATCTGCTTCGCGACCGCCGCTTCAGCGGTTTCAAGTTCCGGCGGCAGGTCCAGGTCGGACCTTACATCGTCGACTTCGTGTGCTCGGCGAAGCGATTGATCGTCGAAGCCGATGGCGGACAGCATGCCGAGTACGGCTACGATGAGCGGCGGGATGCTTGGTTGAAGGCGCAGGGTTTTCGCATTCGCCGCCTCTGGAACCACGAGATCATTCATCGCCCGGACGAGGTCAGCGATACGCTCTGGCACGACCTCGACGGCGCGACCATCCATGAAATCAATGTCCTGAAAGACCAACAACAATGACCACCGAAACCCCGAAGATCCGCAAGCGTGGTTCGCTCTCGATCGCGATGAAGCTCGTCATGCTCGCCATGGTGATGCCGAAGGTGTTGCGCTACCGGCTGCGGGTGAGGCGATGAGCGTAACCGAAACCCCCTCTCCCCTTGCGGGAGAGGGTTGGGGTGAGGGGTCGCGCGACGCTGCCGCTCTTGCGCCTTTTGAAACGCAAGCTGGAAACGTCGGCGCGACCCCTCATCCGGCCGCTGCGCGGCCACCTTCTCCCGCAAGGGGAGAAGGGAGCGTCGCCCGCATCCATCTCTTCGACACAACGCTGCGCGACGGCGCCCAGACCACGGGCGTCGACTTCTCGATCGACGACAAGCGTGCGGTGGCGGCGATGCTCGACAAGCTCGGCATCGACTATGTCGAGGGCGGCTACCCCGGCGCCAACCCGCTCGACACCGCCTTCTTCGCGCAGAAGCCGACGAAGCGGGCGAAGTTCGCCGCCTTCGGCATGACCAAGCGGGCAGGGCGCTCGGCCTCGAACGATCCCGGGCTCAAAGCGCTGCTCGATGCGAAGGCCGACGCCATCGTCTTCGTCGCCAAGAGCTGGGACTATCATGTCCATGTCGCGCTCGAGATCTCGCTGGAGGACAACCTCGACGGCATCCGCGACAGCGTTGCCACTGCCAAGGCCGCCGGCCGCGAGGTGATGCTCGACTGCGAGCATTTCTTCGACGGCTACAAGGCCAATCCCGATTATGCACTCACCTGCGCCCGCGCCGCCCATGAGGCCGGGGCGCGCTGGGTCGTGCTCTGCGACACCAATGGCGGCACGCTGCCCGACGAGGTCGGCCGAATCGTCGCCGAGGTGGCGAAGGTCGTGCCGGGCGAGAATCTCGGCATCCACGCCCATGACGATTGCGGCTGTGCCGTCGCCAACTCGCTCGCCGCGGTCGAGGCCGGCGTGCGCCAGATCCAGGGCACGCTGAACGGCCTCGGCGAGCGCTGCGGCAACGCCAATCTCGTCACCCTGATCGGGGCGCTGAAGCTGAAGGAGCGCTATAATCGCCGCTTTACGCTCGGCGTCGGCGAGGCCGAGCTCGGCGAGCTCACCCATGTCTCGCGGGCTCTCGACGAGATGCTGAACCGCGCGCCAAATCGTCACGCGCCCTTCGTCGGCGCCTCCGCCTTCACCACCAAGGCCGGCATTCACGCCTCGGCGGTGCTGAAGGATCCGCGCACCTACGAGCATGTCGCCCCCGACGCGGTCGGCAATGTCAGGAAAGTGCTGGTATCCGACCAGGGCGGCAAATCGAACCTCGTCGCCGAGCTGGAGCGCATCGGCGTCACCATCGGCCGCGACGATCCGAGGCTCTCGCGCGTGCTGGAGGAGCTGAAGGAGAAGGAGGCGCAGGGTTACGCCTTCGAGGGTGCCGACGCCTCGTTCTACCTGCTCGCCAAGCGCATTCTCGGCGAACTGCCGGCCTATTTCGAGATCGAGCGCTTCACCGCCAATGTCGAGCGCCGTTACAATGCGCTCGGCGAGCTCGTCACCTTCTCGGAGGCGATCGTCAAGGTGAAGGTCGGCGAGGAATCCCTGATCTCGGTCGCCGAAAGCGCGCTCGGCCCGGTCAACGCGCTCGACCTCGCCTTGCGCAAGGACCTCGGCCGCTACCAGTCGCTGATCGGCGGCCTCAGGCTGGTCGACTACAAGGTCCGGGTCTTCCAGGGTGGTACGGACGCAGTCACCCGCGTTCTGATCGAATCCGCCGACGAAACCGGCGAGCGCTGGACCACCGTCGGCGTCAGCGCCAACATCATCGACGCCTCGTTCCAGGCGCTGGTCGACTCGATCACCTACAAGCTGATGCGCGAGGGCGCGACGGCGTAGTTAGCCTCCTTCTCCCCTCGGGGGAGAAGGTCCGGCAGGGGATGAGGGCGGTACGACTGGGTAAGCCGCTTCTAGGGGTGGTGCTACACTTCCCTCATCCGTCAGCGCTTTGCGCTGCCACCTTATCCCCCGAGGGGAGAAGGAAAAACCTCACTCCGTCAGGCGCAGCGATCTCTCCTTGCAGAGGTCGATGCCGTCATTGTCGCTTTCGCTCTCGTCGCTGAACTTGCCGAGCAGGTAGTAGCTGCAGCCGGCCGGCTTGTTGAGTTTGATCATGATGCTCTTGCCGGGCGCCAGCGGCTTGGCGAGCTTGCCGACGAGCCGGGCCTGCTCGCCCGTAGTGGTGATCTCCAGTGACTCCAGCGGCACGGTGCGGGCATTGGTGATCTTGACCTGCGCCGGCGGGCGCGACTGGGCGAGTGCCGGGACAATCGGCAGCAGCGCGAGCGCGCAGGCGGCGGGAAGAATGTATCGAAGCGTCATGGCGTCTTCTCCAAGGCTCGGCGTTTAAAGGCTTTAGTCCAGTCTGACATCGCTCTTGCGACGAGAACAAGGCCTGATCGGTGCCGCTTCATGGCGGAAACGGCCGGTTGCAGACGCCGAGGACGTCGCTGATCCTGCGACGGGGGAGTGGAGATTCCGGGCCTGTGACCATGCAAACCGCCGAAGACGTTGCCGCCCGGATCGTCGAGCAGGCGCGTGGTCTGAGCCGCATTATCGTCGCGCTCGCAGGCGCTCCGGGAGCGGGCAAGTCGACGCTGAGCGAGCATCTTCTCGCCGCATTGCCCGCCGGCGAGGCGGCTCTGGTGTCGATGGACGGCTTCCATTTCGACAATGCCGTGCTGAATGCGATGGGTTTTCGAAATCGCAAGGGCGCGCCGGAGACTTTCGACTGCGCCGGACTCGCCGCGACCCTGCGGCGTATCCGTTCGGGCGGCGAGCCCGTCGCAGTGCCGGTCTTCGACCGCGAGGCCGATCTGTCCCGCGCCGCTGCGGCGGTCATCCCGGCCGATGCCCGCTTCGTTTTGGTCGAGGGCAATTATCTGCTGCTCGACCGGGCGCCCTGGACCGAGCTCGCGCCGCTCTTCGATCTGACCATTTTCATCGACGTGCCGCTCGCCGAACTGGAGCGCCGGCTGCTCGCCCGCTGGACCGATCTCGGCCGTAGCGAAGAGGCCGCGCGTAGCTGGGTCGAGGGCAACGACCTGCCCAATGCGCGACTGGTGATCGAACGCAGCCGCCCGGCCGACATTATCTGGCGGAATGAGGCACAGATGCTTTGAAGAGCGGTATGGGGTTTTCCCCTTCTCCCCTTGCGGGGCTGTTGCAAAACGCCTGATCTGTGATTCCCTGGTTGTTGCTGGGGGGATTTGCGATGGCTGTGAAGCGGACGGGTCAGCTGGGCTTCTCGGATGCGGCGGTTCCGGCGGGCCGTG
>JAOYTL010000009.1 GCA_025846845.1 Alloboseaceae bacterium BT-24-1 | reverse complement strand
GCCATCGGCAACAAGCCCCCGATCCTGCTGCAGAATCCCGGCGGAACACCCAGCCTACCGCCGTGATCGAATGCCGGAAACTCCAACCTCCGGCGCTCCAGCAAATGGTCTCAGATCAAAAAGGCCGGAAACTCCAGCTTCCGGCGGTCCAGCAAACGGTCTCGGATCAAAAGGCTGGGAAACTCCACCTTGTGGCGGTCCAGAAAACGGGACCGGATCAGCTCCATCATCCTGCCCGCGGACTACGCCGAGCACTAACTCAATCATGAAACCGACAAGACCAGATTCTTGCGGGTCTCCTGTTGCCCTGAAAAGACCGCGATTCCTCATTGGTCCCTTAACCGCTCTTCTACAAAACCTCCTCAGTCACTCCCTAAAAGCGGGTGCGTCGCTTGGCTGCGGCTAACGCGACGAATTGAGCGGCTGAACCCGCTTTGATGCTGTCTAACCATGGCTTCATCAAGACCCTAAAAGGAGACTGACATTGACTCTCAATAAGCCCATTCTGCTCGCTTCAGCGGCTGCTTTTGCCTTGCTTTCTGCGCCGGCACTAACCGCGACAAGCGTCTATGCCGCCGGTCCGCAGGTGACCAGCTCCGCTCCCGCCCTGACCAAGGCGGCTGGTCACGGGGTAGTTAAGGTCGGGCAGCATAAGAAGGCCCCCAAGAAGAAGCGGTAGCCCCTATTTATGACCACACGAATAGCGATAAGCTGAGCGGCTAAGCTCGGTTCACCGTAAGCGTTGATCTGATCGCCGAGCATATAAATGCGGCAATTGTTGAGTAACCTGTATACGGTCGCGCGCCGGCAAGTGGCTGATGACTGATCGCTTGTGCGGTAACACTGCGGCAATCTCCCGGGACCATAAACGCATCACCTCACATTTGGAGGAAAGCGTGGCCTGCACGATTGCGAGCCAGCCAACGGTGGATTCGTGCTGATGATCTCGACAACCACTCGGATCGCCGCCGTGGCAATCATGGCGGCGATAGCAATAGCTGACGTCTCAATCGTCTCAACCCAGCTTCGCGCACAAACAGCGACGAGCGGCCGCCAGGCCAACGCTGAGAGTCTGCTTGCGAACATGCGCCGTGCGCTGGCGACGATCCTTGTTGCCTACAAAGCCCCCGACATCGCCAAGTCACATGCTGGCGCGCTCGTGCTGAACGGAACCAAGGATGTGGCAGTTGAAGTGGGTCGACTGACATCTGCGTTGGCCTCCGGGCAAGCGCGCGCGATTTCGGAGGCAACACGCAAGACCTCAGAAGGGATCGGTCGGCTCGATGGCATCTTTCGCATGGCTGGCAGCAACGACCAGCGCGCCGTGGAAGGCATAAGGGCGCTGTCCGCCAACTGGGCGACCTACACAGCCCGTTATGCGCTGGCCCGACCAATGCAACTCAAGGCGAAGGCTAGCGCTACCCAAGTTGTCGAACTCCAGCGCAATGTTGCGCGTTTGCGGGGCGAGGTCGGCCAACTGCGCACGATGGTGCGCCGCAACGCTACGGTAGTGCGTGACCTCGACATGCTCTACGCGCGCATCGATCGATTGGAGCAACGTCGGGTTACGGAAGAGACCTACCATTCAGCTTTGGTGGCGCTTTCGGCTATCAACGGCGTCTTTATCGGCTACGAGGTGGTCTCCCGTGTCTATTATCCAGATATATATATGATCCTGCATGCTCGGCACGAACAATTTTCCTACTATCAGGGTTACTGGGATGGCTATTATGATGCCTACTACGCGAGCTGGCCTACAACATATTACGAAGTTTCCTTCGAGGCGCCGGATGCTACCGTCGTCAATGTCGACGTGACGATCAATCAGCAGGTCGAAACCTATAGCGCGCAAAACATTGACGTCTTCGTTCAGGAAACAGAAGCGACCGAGGCGACATTCGAGGTCACGCCAACCCCGCGGGATGTTGAGGAGCGGCCGGCGCTCACTGCGATGGACTCCGCACCGGATGCAGCAGAGCTTGCGGAAACCGTAAAGCCGGACGCGAAGGTGTTTCAGTCGCTTGAGGGTGGTGGCGCGACGCCAGCCTCTGAAACACGGCCCGTTACACAAGAGCCTAGCACCTCGCCAGCGGCGCGCGATAACGATGACAATGCGATTCCAACTCCGCCGACTGCGGCGCCGACCCAGCTCAAGTTTGAGGCGAGACCCAGCTCAGCGGGCCGTCCTGATAACTCTGACTCCGACGCTTCAGCTCCGGAGATCAAGGCTCCCAAAGCTTCCCGGCTGATCGAACCTGACTCGCCTGCGCATCAGCCACGTCTAAACGCTTCGCCGAAGAGGCCGGAGGACCAGGGGACGAAGAAGGGCGGTAATGATGACGACGACACGTCGCCCTTTTCAACGAAGGAACCGACGCCGCTTGAGCCCAATGTCAAACCAAGGGCAGAAGGTGGTTCGCAGGAAGACGCCAATATCGCAGATCAAACGGTGTCTCCCCCGGCCGCGGCCGAACGCGAGGAGCGCGCCTCTGCTAAGGCTGAGCAGCAGGAAGCAGCGCCAGAGGAAGGCGGAGTCGAGCCTGATTATCTCGAGCCGCCGGCCACGGGCGCACCTTCGCCACAGCGCTCTGATGAAGAATAAAACGCCCCTATTTCCGGGGCCGTTTTTACTCACTGTGTGTCTGTTCACATCCACGAGATTTTGGCGCATTTCCGGTGCAATCACTCGCGCCACCAAGCGATCGAGCTCGGCCTGGGTACGTTTGTCGGAATTGGGCGTAGAGGGGCATCACTCGTTGTCCGATCAAACCTGCGGCGGTGCGGCGGCTTAGCGAAATAGCGTCCCAGCTCGCCCTTCTCGCCCCTGACGTAGGGTGCGAGCCATCGATCGTCGACCTCAAGGAAGCCGCCCAGTCGGTCTGGCGCAGGCGCTTACGCTCTGCCTCGATCGCCTACGGCGGCCAAGTTTCGCTTTCAAGCTTTTGAACCAGGCCCTCGAGATGCTCTGGTGTTACCATCTCGCCCGTAGGCCTCCCAAACTGTCTACTAAGGCTGCAAGGCGGGTTGTCGCAGTACCCGCTCGCTGACCCGGCGGCTCGAGATCGGTTCTATGGACCGACCGCGTAAGCTCGAAACACGGCTCCGTAGAAACAGCCGGAAGCGACAAGCACGAAGGCATGCCAGATGGCATTCTGGAACGGAAGGGTCTGCCATACGTGAAAGACCACGCCCAGCGTGTAAAGAACGGCGCCTACCAATATCAGCCACAGAGCGAGGCTCGGCAGTTGGGCAATGCTCTCCCATGCTAGGACACCGCTCCACCCGAGGAGAAGATAGAGCACGATCGAAAGGCGGTCGAACCGGCCCGGTAGCGTAATCTTGAGCACGACCCCCACACCCGAGGTGATCCAGACGATGGCAAGCAGGATATGTGCGACGGCGCTCTCGCCCAATCTCATCAGGAATGGCGTGTAGGTTCCCGCAATCAGGACGTAGATCGCTGAATGATCGAAGCGCCGGATCAGCCACTTCGTCGGGGAAACCGGCCACATATTGTAGATGGCGGAGACGATGAGGACGGCCATTAGCGCGGAGCTGTAGATCGCCACAGGAACCAGGTCAGGGAGCGGCGCTGCTGCAAGGACTTGCGCAATTAAAGCCGTGACCGCGCAAAGCCCCATCGCTACCCCGAGCACATGGACCACGCCGTCTGCCCATATCTCGGCGCGGCTGAAAACAAATCGTCCGCGTGTTGGTTCGACCAAGTTGCGTCCTCTCGCAGTTTCGCCATGGGGCTCGCTTCAGTGGATCGCCCCAGTTTGACGTTCAGACAAAATCGTCTTGCCATGGGAGTCGAGCGATCGGCTGCTTAAGGGATATCTTCAGGCTGCGTCGCCAGCACGGCTCGTAAGCAGCTCGACATAGCGGCGGCGGGTTTTGGCGGTGTTGGGCAGGCCACGCGCTTCGAGCCGTTCAAGGAACGGCTTTGAGCGAACGGTCACAAGCTGCAGCGTCTTACCGCTGCTCAGCCACATATTTATGACCGCAACCGCCGTCTCGTGCCAAACCTCATATTCCGGCGGCATTTCGTCCTTGTCGTGTGCCAGTCCCACAGTTCGGCAAAGTCCTCCGGTTCGTTCCAAGGCAGGGCGATTGTAGAGTGCTCGACTGTAGGCTTTCAGGCCATGGTCCCATGCATGCGTGCAGCGGCTCCGCTCGCAAGGAGCCATCAGACTGCGAAAAGAAGCGTGACCCGCGTGAACGAGAAGGCCGGCTTGGACCAAACCAGAGCTTGACCCTCATGCCCGATTAGAGAAGCTGACATTGGGTGCTTGACCGAAAGCGGACGCGCGGTAATCCGATGGCGAGCCCCGAAGTCCTCGGCGTCAGCGCCGGCGCCGCGCTCGGCGTGATCGCGGCGTTGTTCGCGCTGCCGGCAGCGAGCCGAGACCAGCAGATCGCCGCCGCTACCGCCGGCGCGGCGATCGTGCTCGCCATCATGCTGGCGCTGGGGCGCCGGAACGCATCCTGCTCGCCGGTATCGCGATCGGAGTGCTGCTCGACGCGCTCGTCGGCGCCTTGACGGCCAGCGGCGATCCGCGCGCCATGCTGCTGCTCGGCTGGATGACGGGCTCGACCTATGCCGTGGACGAGACGCAACTGGCCTGGGCGGCGGGAAGCGCGATCTTGCTCGTCGCGCTGACGGTACCGAGCTTGCGCTGGCTCGATCTGATCGCGCTCGGCGATGCCGTCGGCGCCTCGCTCGGCCTCAGGCTGCCGCTCGTTCGTCTGCTCCTGCTGTTGCTGGCCGCTGCCCTGACGGCCGCGGCGACGCTCGTCGTCGGCCCGCTGACCTTCGTCAGACTGATGACGCCGCATCTGTCCCGCCTGCTCGGCTTGCAGCGTGCGGCGCCGCAGCTTGCGGCCGCGGCGCTCAGTGGCGCGCTGGTGATGGTCATGGCCGACTGGCTCGGCCGGGTCGTCGCCTCACCAGCCGCGCGTTCACAAGCCTGCTGATCGGCGCCGGCATCAAGCTGACGTTGCGACGACTGATTGGAGCTTCTTTTCCATCAGGACGGCATGTGAAGTGCAGGTCTCGCCTTCGAAAGGTTTGACCTCGCCAGTCGGATGGAACCCCATCTTCGTCCAGAAGCCGATAACCGGATTGGTTTCGACCACCGCCAGCCGCATGGTTCGTGCCTTGAGATTGCCGCGAGCGAAACGTTCCGCTTCGCAATATAGCGCTCGACCAAGGCCCGATCCCTGAGCGCTCTCTCGAACGGCAAGCAGGCCAAGGAACGCTATTCCTGGTGACGGGTAGCCATCGATCACATCCAGAAGCCCGACAACCGCCTCTCCGCGCTTTGCCAGGAACGCATGCTTGCTGACAGGGGAATGTCCTGATGGAACCGTCGTGGCGAACGTGTAGGCCGAATCGCCACGCCTTGGGACACCATCGACCCGCTGAGAGTAGGTGGCGAGGTCATCGAATATAGCGTTTACCTCGCTCAGGTCGTCCGAAGCGACCGAGACAAGCAATATGGTGTCCTTGTCTCTCATAGCACCTTCCGGCAACCTTCTCTCCACCAGACTACGATGTCTTCGTCACGAAATTCTTGAATTTCGTTTGAGTTTTGCGACGATTTAACCTATCAAGCGACGCGGCCTATGACGATGTAGAACAAGGTACCGCCAGCCACATGCCAGTGCTGTATGGAGGCTGCCTCAGCTATTCTTGCGATCACGGCCCAGATAATCTACCCACGCTTGTTCAAAGAATTCTTTGGATCCGCCTCTGGCGATAACATTGGTCTCCATTTCAGCCCGATCGTAAAGGCCGACGCCCTCGGAGCGCCAGCGCTCCGATGCTTCCACTCCGGCAACCTGGTCGGCGCTAGAATAGGGCGGAAGACCCGGAGTGGCTTTATTCGGCAGCCACACCCTCACGTCCCTCCAAGCCCAGTTACTGCTTTGCTTTCGGCCTGATGCGGTATTCAAACCTATCTGACGTCGACATTGCGCTTATGAACTCTAGCCTCACCGGACCTGCAATTCTGGTGGCTTCGTCGATACGACGATGTGCTTGGCTCTTCCGGGACTGCGACCAGCGAACAGGCGGAGCGTGCAGCCCGCGGGCGGCCCCGGAGGGAGCTGATGCGCCAACTGCCGGGGAGGGCGCCGGCGACGGCCGTGCAGCTTCCGGTGGCTGATCACAGAGGCCCGCGGCTGCCCAGCCAATCTTGATTGCAGTCAGCATTCCACACAACGGCATGAACCGGCTCCTCGACTTCCGCAGCATTTAGCAGTCGCGCTCATGCCTGCTCAAAGAAGGTTGCTGCAGCATTACGAAGTGAATCGCTGCGCACGCTAGCGTCTCCCGCCCTTGTTTAAGCGGTCGTGGGAGGCCTCGATATGCCATGGGCGCCTGCGGCTATAGGTTCCGGAGCGGCTTGCCGAGCCAGCCGGTCTGCCGGCCAACCTGCTTCATGATGCCTCGAGCACTGCCTGTGGACAGGGTTCGGGGCAAGCTCCAGGTCTTCCTTGGCATCAGTCCTCTTGTCCGAAGACCGCGTCTGTCTTGCGAGCAGGTGCTTAGCCGGTGCTCGTGTTCGGCCGTCTTGCCGCCTGGCGCGGAATGAATGCGATCTGCGGCGGTGAGCTTCGTCTCCTTCGCACCAACGCTCCGCAGAGCCGGCAAGTCCAAGAAACTGGAGGCGGATCCTATGCGAACATTGCGCAATGAAGTGGTGTTCCACTCTGTTTGTAATGCAGCCGTAATCAAAAAGGTAAAACGTGGCTCAATTTCAAATTTGTGTTCGATGATGTGAACGTAACTTGCGTGGTAATGCGGTGGGGTCAGCGCCCAAAGCGTGTCTCGGACAAGAATGTGATTGCGCGTAATCCGTCTATGCGGGATTTTGGCATGAGTTATCCTATTCATCTTCAAACACCGACGGTTCTCGTGCTGTGCTTGTTTCTGGGCGCCTGTGGTATTCCCGACCGGCTGGCCAATGTCGGTCAACCGCCGGCGCTCTCGCCGATCGAGGATCCGACCGCCGCCAAGGGTTACAAGCCGGTGCAGATGCCGATGCCAGCGATCGAGCACGCCACCTATGCGCCGAACTCACTCTGGCGTACCGGCTCGCGCGCCTTCTTCAAGGACCAGCGCGCTCGCCTAGTTGGCGACCTGGTGACGGTGAAGGTTAAGGTCACCGACCGAGCCCAGCTCGACAACACGACTAGGCGCAGCCGCAAGAGCCGCGAGGATTTCGGCGCCGCGAACGCTTTCGGCTTTGAGAACAAGCTCGACGACTTCCTCCCCGGCGGGGCCAAGGCGGCGTCGCTGGTCAAGCTCGATTCAGATGGGTCGAGCAGAGGCTCAGGTTCGGTGCGCCGGTCCGAGACCCTCGCGACCAACGTCGCGGCCGTGGTCACGCAGACCTTGCCGAACGGCAACCTCGTGATCGAGGGCAAGCAGGAGATCCGGGTGAACTTCGAGGTGCGCGAGCTGCTCATCGCCGGTGTGATCCGGCCCGAGGACATCGAATCCGACAACACGATCGATTCGACTAAGATCGCCCAGGCCCGGATCGCCTATGGCGGCCGCGGCCAGATCACCGACGTCCAGCAGCCGCGCTACGGCCAGCAGGCAATAGATATTCTGCTGCCCTTCTGAGAACGCCAAGACAGCACGCAGGGCGGATCTTATGGCAGGCATTCAGCTCGAGCCCAATGCCAATCGCCTATCAAGAGAGAAAGACCACTTGCCGGGTAGTGCACCTCGGCAACAAACTGGAGGGTTTCGGCTGGAGCGTCCCGCCTCGGATGAGGACTTGCAGAAGCTATAGAGCTGGGTCGGCCAGGACGAAAGGGAAGCTGCTGAAGGCTATCTTGCCAGAAGTATCCGTAGCATCGCGCTCTCCTGAGCTAATGGCTCGCGGCGAGCAAGGCTCGTAGTGAAGGTGCGCCCACGCCGGTCAGGCTTGCTGCCATGGGCTAATCGGTAACTTGCCTTGATCACCATTAGGCAGATTGTGAGGTGTTGCTGAGTGCGCTTGCGGAATGTTCGAGCGTTTGGATACACCATCTCCAAGAGACAGGTTCAGCCACGCTACGCGCCCTCTCAGGTAACGATGAGATCTATTTTTACTCTATAGCTCTCACTTGAGCGGAGCTCGAATCCCTTTCTCTCCACTATAAATCGCCGATTGCCGCAATCCGAGTGGATTGGGCCTATGAGAACAATTCGGCTGCCGCGACAATGGCCTACCTCACCCAGACATGCCTCGGGGCGTCCTGCTGGCGCGCGTGCCAGGTGAGGCTCATGGCGAAACTTCCAAGGTGAGAGGCGGCCGCAGCACAACGAAGCGCCTCATGTGCTCGCGGCCGCTCGCGCCAGGCTTGACAGCAAAGTCATGACCAGATCGGACCGAGCCGTGATCTTGACCGTCGCGAAGGAGTTTGGCACGTCCCGTGTGCGCAAGCGCCTCATCGCCGCACGGTCGCCGCTGATGACGCATCCGCTGCCATGACGCGATCAACAGCGGCATTGAGGATGGCGGTTTGCAGCTCCTGCGTCGTTGGCGCGCCCGGCTGTCCTCCGAGATCAAGCTCCGCGAGGTTCTCTCCTGCGGTCATGACGCCTCGAGTAGCTGCGGTCCTGGCTCAGGCGTCCTCAGGGGAGGGGGTAATGCCGCGGTAATATTCGGCTTTATCTTCCTACCTAATACTTACGCCAAGTGGGAATGCGATCCGGGTTCCGCTGGTCTGCAAAAAGGTTCTGCTCATGATTCTGAAGGACATGTCAGAGAAAAAAGGGATATCTTGCCGCGTAATTTCTCGGTTTGATAATATCAGCTCTCGCAAAATGTTGAATTCGTAACGATACAGCGCGCTTAAATCACATTTCTGTGGTGGATAAGCGGTATCGCATCTACAAAAAAACGATCCACTGCAGCGGAATTGAGAAATTGTACAATGAATATACATCAGCCGAAATCGAGTTAAAAATGATGTTTCGTGCAATCGTGGCCGGGCCACAGGAACTGGCTGGGCTGTCTGCCGCCTCCGGTGCAGCGTGCATTGGTATCAAAGAGGCCGCGGAAATTGAAATGCCGGAACAGCCCGTCGCTCGAGAGAGGCCGCGGTGTGTTGTTTTCGACCTGTGGAAGCAGGGCGGGGAGCGCTTGGTCGCCAGAGCTGTTGAACGTTTTCCGTCGACCCAAAAGAGCCGGTCCTTGCACATGCGGCTCTCTCGATCAGTCGGACTGGCGGCCATCATGGTCGCCGTCAGCGGTGGCGTTGTTTTTGCCCAAGCTGTGATTGTCCAAGGCAATCGTCGCGTCGATGCAGAGATCATCCGCGGCTACGCGAGCCAGGGCGACCCGCAGAAGATCCGGCAGAGCCTGCTGGCGACCATGTTGTTCTCGCACGTCCAGGTTAGCCGCCGCGGCGCGCAGACCATGGTTTCGGTCCAGGAGAATGATACGATCAATCGCGTTGCCTTCGAGGGCAACCGCCGCCTGAAGGGTGATGTCCTGCTTGGGCAGGTTCAGTCCAAGGCCCGCGGCCCGCTGAGCCAGCAGCTCATCGATGCCGACGTCGAGCGCCTCAAGGAGGTCTATCGCCGCGCTGGCTACGGCCTGGCTACGATCAGCGGCCGCATCCAGCCGCTGCCGAACGGCCGCTCGGACGTGGTCTTCACCGTGGTGGAGAGCGGCAAGACCGGCATCAAGTCGATCAATTTCGCCGGCAACGGCGCCTATTCCTCTTCGCGCCTTCGCGGCCTGATGAGCTCGACCGAGTCGAACTTCCTGAGCTGGATCAAGACCTCCGACGTCTATGATCCGGATCGGATCAACTCCGATCTCGAGCTGGTTCGCCGCTATTACCTGAAGAACGGCTATGCCGACTTCCGGATCGTCTCGAGCGATGCCCGCTTCGATGATGCGGCCGGTGGTTGGGTCGTCGATGTCACCGTTGACGAAGGGCCGCAGTACAAGGTCGGCAACGTCTCGGTTGATTCTCGTCTGCGCGACGTCGATCCGGCTGCTCTGCAATCGCTGGTCAACACATCCGCCGGCGACACCTACAATGCAGAGGCCGTCGAGCGTTCGCTGGTCACCCTGACCACCGAGGTGGCCAAGCGCGGCTACGCCTTCGCTCAGGTCCGCCCGCGCGGTGAGCGCGATGCGGCAGGCCAGCAGATCGGCATCACCTATGTGGTCGAGGAAGGCCCGCGGGTTTACGTCGAGCGTATCAATGTGCGCGGCAACACCCGTACCCGCGATTATGTCGTCCGCCGCGAGCTCGATCTTGGCGAAGGCGACGCCTACAACAAGGTCTTCGTTGACCGCGCCGAGCGTCGTCTCAACAATCTCGGCTTCTTCAACAAGGTCCGCATCACCAATGAGCCGGGCAGCGCGCCCGACCGCGTGGTCGTCAACATCGACGTCGAGGACAAGGCAACCGGCTCGTTCTCGATCGCCGGTGGCTACTCGACATCCGACGGCATCATCGGCGAGATCTCGCTGTCGGAGTCGAATTTCCTCGGTCGCGGCCAGTATGTCCGTATCGCCGGCACGATGGGCCAGCGTACCCAAGGCGTCGACTTCTCGTTCACCGAGCCCTATTTCCTCGGCCATCGCATCGCCGCCGGCATCGACCTGTTCTCGAAGTACAACAACAACCACAATATCGGTCGCTTCGAGAGCCGCGTCACCGGCGGCCAGTTGCGCTTCTCGTTCCCGATCACGGAAGATTTCTCGATCACGCCGCGCTATTCGATCTATACGACCGAAATCAAGATTCCGAACACGCCGGCCCGCCCTTATAACGACTGTACCTTTCCGATCGCCGGCATCACGCCTGGCACGCCCGGCGCTGTGGCTGCCGCCGCTGGCGGCTATAACTGCTTGAGCAACGGTGAAGCCACCGTCGCGGTCAAGGAGGCGCAGGGTTCGACGCTGACCTCGCTGGTCGGCCTGAACTTCAACTACAACTCGCTCGACAACTACCAGAGCCCGCGCAACGGCTTTGTCGCCGAGCTGAAGCCGGAATTCGCTGGCGTCGGCGGCGACTCGAAGTTCCTGCGCATCTCGGCCGACGCCCGCTACTATCGCGAGATCTTCGACGATGTCGTCGGCTTTGTCCGCGTCCAAGGCGGTCACGTCCAGGCCACCAGCGGCAATTTGCGCATGATCGACCATTACTTCCTCGGCCCGACACTGGTTCGTGGCTTTGCGCCTTCCGGTATCGGGCCGCGTGACGTGTTGAACGACCCGACCGCCAACGCGCTCGGCGGCACCACCTATTTCGGCGGTTCGCTCGAGGTGCAGTTCCCGATCTGGGGCCTGCCGCGCGATCTTGGCCTGCGTGGCGCGATCTTCGCCGACGCCGGCACGTTGTTCAATTACGATGGCGGCTCGAAGTCGATCGTCAGCGGCTGCCCCGCCGGCTCTGAGGCGCAGCGGTTCAATGTGGCGGTCGCGCCAAGCCAATCAGCCTTCCAGAGCAACGTCGCCTGCGTGCATGACAACAACGTCATTCGCTCGTCGATCGGCGTAAGCCTGCTCTGGCAGTCGCCGCTCGGCCCGATCCGCTTCGACTATGCCTATGCGCTGACCAAGGACGACGGCCAGTGGGGCACCAACCCGCAGACCGGCATCGACGGCAAGTATGGCGGCGACCGCCTCCAGGCCTTCCGTTTCTCAGGCGGCGCACGTTTTTGACAGGATGTGATTTTCTGGGCGTCAGGCGAAGAGCTTCCAAGACTGCATCTGCACGGCGGCCAGCTCGACATGCCCGGTGCTGGGCCCTTTGGTCGTGACGCGCCATGCGCGCCTCAAGACCGCCCTTCGGCCAACTCGCTAAAGCCGGGATTCTTCCGTGGCTTTGCGTGACATCGCGCGACAGCAAATCAAGCTATAGATTTTGAATCCATGACGCGAGGAGCGCGCCTTTTTCCTGGACGGCGACGGTGCGGAAGGTCTTGTTCACATCCCGCGGATTGACGCTGTACCGGCGCCGAAAGGCGCGGCTGAACATTTTTTCAGATTGGTAGCCGCAGGCATAGGCGACAGAGGAGACGCGTTGCTGCGGACCCCGCTCCACGCCGGTCAAGATCAGCATGGCGCGGGCAAGGCGCCGGTTGCGAATATAACTTGCGACCCCGCCATCAGCCTCGAACAAGTTATAGAGAGGAGTCCGAGAAAGACCAAAACGCTCACGAAGCAGGTCGATCCCCAGATCTGGGCGCTGGATGTTGTCCTCTATGAATTGTCGGATTTGGATCGCGGTTGCGCTGGGGTGATTATATGCGCTATCATCGCATGGTGTGAACGCTGCATTGCAAATAGCAAGCGCAGCCGCGGTGAGATAAGTTCTCTGCTCAGCTTCGGCGCAAGCAAGACACGCCCGCATGTTCAGCAAGTGGTCGGCCATTAGCCTGAAAAGCGGATCGCCGCTCGATGCGAAGATTTGCATGTGGTAGGCGCTCATCTTGCCGACCTGCCTTTCGAAACGCCTCCTTGGTATGCAGACATGGATGGATGACATGCTTTCGCTCATCAATCGAAATTGTTGAGCGAGATCGAAGACAAAGAAGTCGCCGGGTTGTATGGCGGCGTCGCCGTCCGGACGCATCAAGCGCGTCACACCAACGGTTTGCAATCCAAGAAGGATGTGGTCGATGCCCTGTGTCGTGATTTGTGATTGACTGCGTTCGGCGCGATGTGCGCCAGCCGATTGTTCAAAGAACAGCAGTCGATCCAGATTGTGGCAGCGAACAAAAATCTCACGGCTGAAGATGGTTTCTGGATTTTTTTCGGCTATAAATAGACTCGATAGCAGCCCTCGCCATGCATCAAACCTTGCATGATCGCTTTCAATATCAGAAAATGCGGGGCTTATCAGTTTGGATAGCATGGTCTTTAAGAAAAATTGTCTCAACTCCTGTGTCGTTCGGGATCATTGCGTAGGCATTACGTATCAATCGGTCGCTTGATGAATTTACAATTCTGACCTCTTTGCTTGCGTGCTGAGAGTGCGTGATTTTGACTGCAATGGTAGAAGAATTTGCAATATTCTTATGTTAACGCAAATAGTTGATCAAGTATAATTTCGAGAGCATCGCAGTGAGTTGGTAACTTGCCTGTATCCGATTTTGAACTTCGAGAATCTTTGGAATGACTGCTTCTCGCGAAACGGTTTCAATTCCGTCGAGATACAATTGGAGGATTGTCTGGGTTGATTGATTATGGGTCTGTGCTTGGGATAGGGAGCTCGATGCTAGGCTGAATTCCGTCGAAATGACCTCGAGGGCGTCTCTGGACGGAAAGAGCGAGGCGGCACGTTGTGCAAGCGCCTTCCAGCGGTCCGAGGCGGTGTCGGTCACCTGTGTTTCGTGCACGGCAACGGCGGCCAAGCCCGACAGCGCAGCGCGAATAGCATCCTCGTTGGCCCGCGCGCCGACCGCGACGGCGGATGTCGCGCCGGTGCGCGCAGTAACCGACGCGCGCGGGTCGGTAGTCGAGACCTCGCCCTGATACCAGGTAACGGTCGAGGCTGACGCAATCTGAGAGAAATGCGGTGGCGATCCCATCATATCGATTCGGCGCGGCGCCAAGCCTGGAATGCTCGAGCCTGCGAAGAAGTTCTGCGTGGCCCGTATCGTCGAACTTGCGGCAAGCGCGGTCTGCGCGGCCCGTCCGAGGGCGCGTCGGAGCGTGTCAGACAAGTTCTGCGCCGTCGCGGCCGGGGTGGGGCCGATCATGAATTCGGTGGTCGAATCCGGTCGGGCATTGGCTTGCGCCTGCAAGGTCAGCGTGGTCGTGCTGCCGTCCCGCAAGGCGAGTGCGATGGAGATCTGGTCGCCGCGCGCGGGCTGTGACGCGACATTGATTGTAAGGGATGCAGGCGGAGTCGTGTTCGTGAATGACGCGGTTAGCCCCAGCGACGCCTCGCTCTGCACGCTGGCGATCTTGCCGCCGTCGATCCGCGCCATCAGAGACGAAGCGGCATTCGCCGGTGAGCTGATATCGGCAAGGTCGCTGCCGGTAAGGTCGTAGGTCTTCTGACCTCCTGCCGGCTGATTGACCACAACTCGAAAGTGGTCGTCGGCTGTTGGCGCTCTCGAGAAGCTGGGGACCGCGCCTTCCAGCGGAGACGGAGAGTAGCTGATCACGGCAAAATCGCTCGAGGCCGTTGGCGCGGCCGCAATCGCAAAGCCGAAATTGGCCCTTGCGCCTGCGTTCGCTTCGTCTTGCAGCCCAACGCTCGTCGATGTTGGGTTTGCCAGCCTCAAACGACCAAGGCCGACACCGAGATCCGCTTTTGTCTGCTCGGCCACCAACGTCCTGAGGCCCGCCAGCGGCCTGGCTGGGTCACTTGTATCGCCGTTGAGAAGAACATCGGTCGACGGAACCGGCGCAATATGGGTCGCCCGGCCGCTAAACAGGAATTGGCCCCCGATCTGCTGGTTCAAGGCGGCGAGCACCCCGTCGAGGCTATCGCGCGCGAGCTTTGTGAGAGGACCTCCCAAGTTGGTTTGGTTCGTCAGGCCGCCTTGCAGCGTTGCCGCTAGCTTAGAAACTTGCGCCAAACTGGCTGATGCGAGCTCCACACGGGGCCGCGCCGACGCTATTGCAGCCTCATAGCCGCCAATAGCGCTGAGAGTTGCGCGCGCGCTGAGGCTCTCAGAGCGCCTTATGCCAAGCTCTCCATAGGTTTCCGCGACACGCCCAGTGCTCAACTGGTTCGTTAGAACGTCAAGCTGACCCTTGAGGGTCAAGAGATCAGAGGTGTTTCGAACAAAGGAATGAGCACCTGCTGCAAACGCTGAAATAGACGTCATGACCCGCCTCTCAAATCTTCAGCAGGGTGTCGAGCATCTCGCGCACCACCATCAGCACGCGAGCATTTGCGGCGTATGCTGTCTGCAATGCGAGCAGGCGCGACATTTCCTCGTCGACGCTCACGCTGGTGCCCGTCGAGAACCGTTCCTGAGCAGCTCTAAGCGCGACGCCCTGCACCTCATCAATCGTCTTGGCGCTTGCCGCGGCGGAGCCCTGAGCAGCGATGATGTCCTGGGCGAAGGTCGCTACGCTGGCTACGTACGGAACGTGACCAGTGCCGATCAGCGACGAGAAGGTCTGCTTGGCGCTGGTGAGCGCATCGTACATGAATTGCGGGCGCGAGGGCGCCGACGCCGCCGGCGCGGCGGCAGCGAGCGGCGATGAATCACGGATCAGCGCCGGGTTCACCGACAGACGCTGGGCCAACCCGACCCGTTGGGGGATGCCGTCGAGCGCGCCGGTGATCAATGAATTGCCTGACGCGTCGACGAAGAGAGGTATGCTTGGGTAGGCTCCGGAAAGATCGCTTGCAGATTTCGGCTGAGTGATTGCTGCAGCGACGCTTCGGATGCCCGCGCCAGAAAGCGTCACCTTTCCCTGAGTGCTACTGGCAGCGCTCAACCCAGGTGAAACCGCTGATAGTGCAGCCGAGATTGCATCGGCATAGCCCAAGGCCGTTGCCGGAGCCGCAGGGAGCGTGAATGTCTGCGCTCGTGCGCTGGAGCTGGCGGGCGCGCTCGCATCCACATTCCGTGATGCGAGAGTCGACGCCACCAGAAAGACGTCGCGAGCCTGTGCGCCGGTCCCTACCGTGATGGTGATGACGTTGCCAGGCCTGATCTTGGTGAGATCATTGAGGCTGAGATCGATACCGCTGCCATTCTCCACACCGATCGCGCTCTTGTCGGTGAGCGATCGAGCAAGTCCCAACGCGAGCTCATCGAGATGACGCCCGGCCCGGGGCAGCGCCTCGTCGCGCAACTCCAGCGCCGCTGCGATCGAGCCAGAGCGTAAGGCGGAGCCGGAGCTAAGGTCGACGATGCCCCCGCCTGGCGTCGTCGCGGTGATCGCGCCAAAATTGAGCTCCGATACACCCGTTGATGTCCCAGACCCCGGAGTCGCGCCGGGCTTGAACGAAAGCCTTGTTGCCAGCCCGCCTTCGACCAGGCTTATGCCTGAGGTCGTCATCAAGGTGACGGTGCCGCCGCGGTTCTGTACGTTTACGTCGAAGTAGGAAGAAAGCTGCGTTATCTGCTGATCGCGCTGATCAAGAAGGCCAGCGCGGGCAGAATCATCAGCAGCAGCGGCAGCCTTGCTGTTCAAGCTTGCGATTGAGGTCAGCAGTTCATTCGCCGCGGAAACCTCAATGGCGAGGCGCTTCTCCAGACTTGCGCGCAACTCCTGTGCGTTGCTGGCGATGCTGCCAATGTGACCGGCGAGAATCGAGGCGACGCTCAGCACGGTGTTTCGGACCGCAGCCGATGCCGGGTTGGCGGCGAGCCCTTGAAGCGCCTGCGTAAACGCATTCATGCGCCCATCGAGAGCAGTGGAAGCGCCCGGCTTGCCGTAAAGTTTGTCGAGTCGTGACAGAATATCGGCTTTTATCGAGGTGAAGGCAGAACTCGACGTCTCGAGGCGCAATTGCCTCAACGAGGCGTCAGTGACATTGCGGCTGACAGCGCTCATCGCGACTCCGGAATTCTCGGCTCCAGATGCGCTTGTCGTAACTGTGCGCTTCACGTACCCGGCTGTGCCGGCGTTGGCGATGTTCTGCGAGGCGACGGTGATAGCTGTCTGCATTGTCTGCAGACCCGCGGTTGCAGAGTTGAAGGCGGTCGTCAGCATCGATCACTCCGAGCCTTCTCGCAAAGCGGGGATCAGCGAATGATGTTGAGCAACTCGGTCATCATCTGCTGGGCGCTCGTCATGACTTTCGTGTTCGCGGAATAGGCTTGTTGTGTCGCAATGAGCTTGGAGAATTCTCCGGCGATATCTCCGTTGGACCCCTCGATGCTACTGCCGACGATCGTTGCCCCGTTCAGCCCAGCCATCGGCACGCCTGATTCTCGGGTCTGCACGAAGTTCCCTCCTGACGCGGCCTTGAGGCCATTGGGATTTCTGAAGTTCACGATGCCAGCCGTCGCCAGCACGGCTGTCCTGTCATTCGCGAAGGAACCGACGATGGAGCCTTCTGGGGTGGTTGAGAGATTTTTCAACGTGCCGAGCGCATAGCCGTCTTGGGACAGCATATGGGTCGTCACCGCGCCGGTGCCGGAGGGGCTTTGGGTCAACGCGCCTGCGCCAAGCTTCAGCGTGACGTCGCCAAGGTTTGCGCCATCGATAACCATTTGCGGAATCTTCAACGAGACGCCGCCATCGCCGGCGACGATTGCGCTGGCGGGGGGCACGAATTTGCCCGTCGCGTCGAATGAGAAAGCGGATCCCGCATTGGTCCAGTCACTGTCTTTGGGCGACGCCGAATGCGAGGCGTAGAACAGATTCCAGACCGAGTTCCTCGGGGGTGCCGCCGCGGGAGCAGCGTCCTGGACCTTGGCCCAGCGCGTCGAGATCGAGACCGGGCTCCCCGCGCTGGTGAAGGCTGTCAAGGACGGACCCATGATGGACTTGGCGAGAAACACCGGCGCCTGAGCCGCTCCGGAGACCTTCTTGCTGATGTCCGGCGTGGCCAAGGTCGGATCAGTTACGACCGCGCTCGCTACAGTATAAGGCGTTTCATCACCGTTGGCCGAGGTGGCTGTCGCCGGCGTTTTCGGCAGGTTGGCGCTATATTCGATTGTGCTGGTGGCCCGGCCCGGCACGGTCGGATTGAGGATCCGGATCGGGCCGGAGAAGGTCACAGCGCCCGAGGCGGGATCCACGGTGTTGCCAAGCAAGAAGGCTCCAGCTCCGTTCACCAGATATCCATCCTGGTTGAGCGCGAAATCGCCACGGCGGGTGTATAGAAATTCTCTGGAGAATCTCGCCTGGCCGTTGGCATCGCCCGTCTTTTCTAGAACCGTGAAAAAGCCTTGGCCGTTGATCGCCATGTTGGTTGGAACGGCGGTGGGTCTGATCGGGCCTTGGAGCGAGGCGGTGAAGCTCGCTTCCGCGATGACGCTCCCCGCCACCGTGCGTTTGCGGGCTTGTTCTACGAGGAGATCGCTGAAGTTCGTGTCGATGCGCTTGTAACCGGGCGTCTGCGCGTTCGCGATATTCCCCGAAATGTTGCTGATGGCGTAGGACTGCGCCCTCATCCCGCCGATTGCCGACTGCATTGCGGTAGAGATACTCATGGTCGCCTCGCGTACTAGGAACGAAACACTCGGAATGCGTCGCTGACAGGTGCTTTTCTCTCGGCGCTACATCGGATTCTCGGGAGCGGAATTGGGCGGATCCCGATCGGGTCTTGAGCGGACGGCGCCTTTTTGCGACACCGTCCGCAGGCAGACTTAGCGGAGGAGTTGCAGGAGGCTCTGCTGTGCCTGGGTGGTGAGCGACAGCGCCGAGACCGCAAACGAATTGCGCACCTCAAGGGCCTTCTGGTTCGCCACTTCCTCGGTGTGGTTGGCTTGCGTCAGGTTATTGGCTCCGACCGTGAGCACGTTCATCATGTTGTTAGTGAAATTCTGTCGGTTCTGAACCATTGTCAGGTTCGATCCGAAGGTCGCCGCTTGGCTGCGCAAGTTCGACGAGGCGTTAGTCAGCTGGCTTATCGCGGTCTTGATCTCGTCATTTGTCGCAAAACGGCCGCTTGCTTGCGTGAGGCCAAGACCAGCGGCGTCGAACTTCACGCCCTCGATCGCAAGGAAGCTTGAATCCTTCTCATTGAAGGACATGCGTAGCGAGTTCTCCTTCGGGTCGCTGCCTGAGCGATAGAGCAAGTTGACGCCCTGGAAGCGCGAGTCCTGCGCGATCTGCGTGATCTCGGTCAGAACCTTGTTGAATTCCTGGGCTAACGCAGCCCGCTGGTTGTTGCCATTCTCCGCGGTCGCTCCCGCTCCCGCTCCAGTCCTGGCTTTGGCCGCATCCGCTGCGATGCCGAAGCCGATGTCCTTCGTGCTTGCGGATGCGGACGTCACCGTCAACTTCTGATCGCCGCCGGCAGCCGTCGTGCGCAGGGAGACTGTGCCGCTGGTGTTGTCATAGCTCGCAACGACCTTGCCTGAGATTCCAGTGTCGGCGTCGAGCTGCCGATTGATCGCAGTGGCGATATCCTGGGCCTTCAACGTGGCCACACCCAGCGCAGCATCAGCAGTCCTGCTGAGGTTGATTGTCTTGGTGATTCCGGTCCCGAACTGAACGGTGATGGACGCGTCGCCGCTCGTCAGGTCGAAATTGCTCGCAGTGCCGAGCGCCGTGATCGCCGCTCCCGCAACATTCGCCTTGGCTGAGCCATCGGTCGCATCGATGCCCGCAGCGTTCACGGATGTGATGGCGCCGGCACCAAAACCAACGTCGATCGTGTTGGTGACGCCGCCTCCGGAAATCGTCAGCTTGGCGTCCGAACCCGCAGCCATGGAGGTAAAGGTCAGTCGCCCGTCATTGGTGAGCGAAGCGGTGGCGAAGCCACCGGCCTGACCAAGCTGCTGGTTGATCTGAGCCAGAACCTCGCTCGCGGAGACCTTGGTGATGTCTCTCACGCCCTGGCCAAAACGCGTGCGGTCCAGGGTGATAGTGGCAGCTTTTCCAAAACTGTCCGCGACCGTGAAGGTCGAGGCAGCCGAGGCAGCGCTGTAATCATGCGTGCCGTCGGGAGCGGCGCCGGTGCCGCTCCCGAGGAGCGATTTACCGCTTGCAGCGGCTACGACCGCCGCTGTCGCTGTCGAGCCGGACGCGGTATTCTGCACCGCCTGCGCCCGCTGGGCCGCGCTTTTGGCGGAATCGACCAGTGTCTGAATGCGACTGATGCCCGTGTCGGCGGCTTTGATCGCCTGGATTCCGTTGGAGATGCCGTCGAGAAGTCCTTCCAGATCACGTGCGCGAGCTGTCATGCCTTCCGCGGCGAAGAAGTTCACGGGGTGATCGAGGGCGCTGTTGACCTTCTTCATGGTCGAGAGACGGGTCTGGGTTCTTGCCAGCAATGCAGCGGTGTCCTGCAGCGACAGCAGGTTCTGGCGCGTCGCGGCGGACAAGGTGATGTCGGACATCTGCGAAATCCTTCCGTTCTAATCGCTCCATTCGTGGAGCGGCGCCAGGAAGAATGAGCTCAGATAGTTTATACGAAAAAAACAGCTGTGATAGAACTGGGGATACTATAGTACTTTTCGTCCCTACTATAGTACTTTTTGTACTTATCTTTCGTTCATTGCAATGAATTACACGCGATAACGCTATTTATCCCATGGTTATACCGTGTCCAATTGGCCCATGGCCGATCGATCCAAGCCGGAGGACGATGGCTGCCGCGATGCAGATAACGAAAAGAATGTGTGGGCACATCGGCTGTAGTGTGCGGCGATGCGGCGTTTCCTGGAGCCTGGCGAAGAGGTTCTCAATCTTGTGGTGCCGGGGATAGAGCGCCTAGTCATAGGGATAAGGGATTTTCCGGCTTCGGCTCTATGGAATGCAGGGTTCAATGCCTTTGGCGACCAGCGTCCGGCTGAATGCGACACTGTCATAGCTGCGGTGGGCGATCAGGGTCCGGCAGCAGGGCTCAACAAGGCTCGCGCCTGTGCCCTTTGGCCGCTCATCTGGCCTTCCGAAAGCAGCATGATCGGGCGGCCGGCATCGCCGCAGCCGGTGCGAAGCTTGGCGTTCAGGCTGCCTTTCCTGCGCGCCCTATAGCGTAAACCATCTATTTTTTTAGCAGGCTTGCTGCCGTGCGGTGCAATCCCCAGATGCGTGGCATCGATCATGATGTGCTCAGGCTTCGGCTCTTCGCTTCCGGCGATGCGAGGATGCGGTCGAACACGCCGAACCGTCTCCAGCAGATGAGCGGTCGCAGTGTGTCTTGAGGGGCCATGAGCCTTGGGGCGTCCACGCACTGCAACCCGTTCCTGATCGCATAGACGATCCCGCTCATCACGCGCCGGTCACCGGCCCCCTTGGAACTCCGTGCGCCAGTAGAAAATGCGGCGCTATCCGCACCATCTGCTGCTCGCTTAGCAAAAACCGATGCACATCACAGCATCCTTCCAAGACACCCTGAAAGCACAGATCAAGCCGATCTAAGAGGTCCTGAGCCTGAGGAAACTGAGCCACCGTCTGGCGTTGCCAGAGAGCGATAGCTAAAAGAGTCGACGCGCGCGTATAGACTCGCTCAGAGGTTGCATTCGCTACGCGCGACGCGACCAGGTTTGCGAGCCCTTCCACAACGCTCGCGGACCGCAGGACGCGGCGCTCAGTCAGCCCAAAGGCAGATTGAGCTCGAAAATTGCACCGCTCCGCGATGAGGTAAGGTAGATTGCTTCCCCACCATGAGCCTCGGCAATCGCACGGACCACGGACAAACCGAGGCCAGATCCGCCGTAGCGACGTGAGCGCGAGGGTTCGCCGCGGGTGAATGGTTCAAAAGCTCGCTTGGTAAGTTCTGGCGGCAACCCCGGGCCGTCATCTTCGACGCGGATGATGACTTTCCCCTGCGCTATCAGGGCGGAGACCTCAATACGGCCTGGCGTCGCATAGCGCTGGGCATTTTCCAAGAGTGCGAGCAGCGCCTGTCGGATACGCATCCCGTCGGCGACAATCGTAATGTCTGCGAGAGTATGCTCCACCGAAAAGCCGGCTTCCTTCAGCGACGGCGCCAGGAGATCGAGCACGCGCTTGATTTCCGTCGCGAGGTCGATCGCCTCCTTCTGCAGATCCAGATGAGCACTGTGTGCCAATGTGACCACACGCAGGTCGTCGACCAACCGCGATAGCCCTTCGATCTGCAACAGCAGGTTCCGGATCAATTGTTCATCTGCAGCGAACACGCCATCGGCAATGCCTTGCAGCTTGCCCCTGAGAATCGTCAGGGGCGTCCTGAGTTCATGCGCGATCGCCGCATTCCAGGATCTCATGTTATCGGCCATGTCCTGGAGCCTCTGAGCCATGGTGTTGAAATCATCGACGAGATGGGCGGTCTCGCCGAGCGACTGGTCTCCTGGCGCAGCGCGGGCGGTAAGATCTCCGCCAGCGATCTTGCGCGCGCTTTCGGCAAGCGAGTTCAGCGGCACCAGAATGCGACCTGCTAGCTTGAGCGCGATTGCTCCGGCGGCGACCAATGCTAGGAGAATCGAGACGGCGAGGATCAGGAGGTCTGTTCCCGAAGGGAGCCAGTCGTAGTTGATCAGTTGGGGGAAGAACGTCGCGATAAATCCGAAGGCGACATAAAATGCGACGAACACGACGAGTGCCGCTACGACGGTGACTGCTGCCATGGACAAGAGGATCTGGCGGCTCAGGCCGTGGCGCCACATCATTGCGCAGTCGCCAGCCTATAGCCGACGCCGCGGACGCCCGACAGCATTCCCGGCGCACCGGCCTGCTCAAGTTTCTTGCGCAGATTACTCACGTGGCTGTCGACGGTGCGGTCGAGTGCGTCGCCACCGGGAAGGCAGGCGTCGACAAGCTCACCTCGCGCAAAGACCTTCACCGGGCTGCGCGCCATATGCGCCAGAAGACGGAACTCGGTGAGGGTGAGCTGCAAGTTTTGTGGTTCTCCCTCGCCCTCAACTCTTGCCAGATAGCTGTCAAGATCGATGGTGAGATTGCCGACACGCACGACGCCACCCGACGCCGACAGACCCGCCCGGCGCAAGACAGCCTTGGCGCGGGCGACGACCTCGATTGGATTGAAGGGCTTGACGACATAGTCATCTGCGCCGATCCGCAGACCCTGCAGACGGTCGATATCCTTGTCGAGCGCGGTGATCATGATGACTGGCGTATCACCCCTGCGGCGTACCTCAGCCAATACTTCCCATCCGTCCATGCGCGGCATGGTGACGTCGAGGAGAATGAGGTCGGGCTTCAAGGCCAGGTCCAGCTCGATTGCGGCGCGGCCATCGGCCGCGCGCACCGTCCGAAACCCCTCCCGCGTCAGGTAGGCGTCGAGAATATCGGCGATTTGCGGTTCGTCTTCCGCGATGAGGACGAGAGCATTCATCGTTCGATGATTTGAAGTCGAGCCTATGCGTTGCATACTTTCGATCGCACGCCAAACCTGCTGCGTCGAGATGGCGGCAGAAATCTCCATCATATCTCCATTGTACCTCCACCATTTCTTGGCGCGGACAGGGGAAGAGCGCGCCTCCCACGCCGAGGCCATTTGGATTTTGAAGAATGTTTCGCAACCATGCGCATGCCGTTGCCGCCGTGCTGGCTCTGTTGCTCGCGGCCTGTAGCGAGGGCGACCCTCATGACGCCAAGGCAGTGCGGGGCGCAACACCAGCCATTTTGGTGACGGTTGTAACGCCGAAACCGGAGACGGTGACGATCGCTGATGAGCTTCCCGGGCGCGTTGCCGCATTTCGGACGGCTGAGATCAGGCCTCAGGTAGGCGGCATTATCCAGAAGCGGCTGTTCGAGCAGGGCGCCGAGGTCCGGGCGGAGCAAGAGCTGTTTCAGATCAACGCGGAACCGTTCAAGGCCGAGGTCGACAGCGCCGCCGCTGCATTGCAACGCGCGGAGGCCGGTCTTGTCCGCGCGCAGGCAAAGTTCGATCGGGCCAGGCAACTGATCGAGACAAAGGCGATCAGCCGGGACGCATACGACGATGCTGTCGCGGACCTCGCCCAGACCAAGGCGAATGTCGCCGAAGCCACAGCGGCATTGCAGCGTCGCCGCCTTGATCTCGATTTTGCGACCGTACGCGCGCCGATTTCAGGGCGGATCGGACAGGCGCTCGTCAGCGAAGGCGCGCTCGTCTCTGCCTCTGGCGCCAACGCGCTCGCACTCATCCAGCAGATTGATCAAGTCTATGTCGACGTGAGACAGCCTGCCTCGCAAATCGACGTGATCCGTGAGTTGGCGGAAGCAGGCCGGCTTGAGGACGCTTCCAAGATCCCCGTTACGATCATCGGCGCGAGCGGAAAGCCGTATCCGATCACCGGGCGGGCGCTGTTCTATGACATCAGTGTCGATCCCGGCACAGGCAATGTCACGGTCCGGGTGGAGGTTCCAAATCCGGATCGGCTGCTGCTGCCCGGCATGTATGTACGAGCTCGTCTGCCGCGCGGGATGCGGCAAGACGTACTGCTGTTGCCGCAGGAAGCAGTCGTGCGGGATCCGACCGGGCGCCCACAACTCGTGATCGTGAGCGAGGATAAAATCGCGACGCGCCAGGATATCGAACTCGGGGAAACAGTCGGCCGTCGGGTTATCGTCACTTCGGGCCTGAAGGGAGGCGAGACTATCGTCGTACAAGGCCAAGAGCGCGTCCAGGACGGGGCGACCGTGGATGCCGTGCCGTTCGTGCTGAGCACGCCGGCGAAGAACTGAGAGGAGCGTCAGCATCATGCCGCAGTTCTTCATCAATCGCCCAATCTTCGCCTGGGTCATTGCGATCTTCATCGTTCTTGCGGGTCTCATCGCGCTCCCGCAGCTTCCGGTATCGCGTTTCCCGACGATCGCGCCGCCAAGCGTGACCATCAGCGCGACCTATGTCGGCGCCACGCCGCAGACGATCAACGATAGCGTCGTTGGCCTGATCGAGCGCGAACTGACCGGTGTCAAAAACCTCCTGTACTTCGAGTCGACGGCGGATACGTCGGGCAGCGCCAGTATCACGGCGACCTTCAAACCGGGCACCAACCCGGAGATGGCCCAAGTCGACGTGCAGAACCGCCTGAAGGCGATCGAGCCGCGCCTTCCAGAAGCGGTGCGGCGGACCGGGATAATAGTTGAGTCCGCAGCGTCGGGGTTCCTGATGATCGTGACGCTTAATTCGCACGACGGCCAGTACGACGAGCTTGCACTCGGCGACTACTTGACCCGCAACATTGCACCGGAGCTGAGGCGCATCGAAGGCGTCGGCCGCGTGCAGGCGTTCGGCTCGGAGAAAGCGATGCGCATTTGGGTCGATCCGGCCAAACTCGTCTCCTATTCTTTATCACTGGCGCAGGTTACGCAAGCGATCCAGACCCAGAACGCTCCGATAGCCCCAGGGCGGGTCGGTGCCGAGCCGACCGTGGCGGGCCAGGCGCTGAGCATTCCGCTGACAGTGCATGGACAGTTGGCGACGTCTGAGGAATTCGCAGCGATCGTGCTGCGATCTGAACCGGATGGCTCAAAGCTCGTGCTCGGCGACGTTGCTCGCGTTGAGCTCGGCGCGCAGAGCCTCAACTTCTCAACCCGCGTCAATGGGAAGCCGGCTACGGCGGCAGCCATCCAGCTCACCCCAGGAGCGAATGCGGTGCAAGCCGCCGGGGCCGTGCGCGCGCGCCTCGCCGAGCTGGCGCGAGCGATGCCCGCCGGCATGGAATACGCGGTTTCCTTCGACACTGCGCCTTTTGTGAAGATCTCGATCGAGAAGGTCATTCATACACTGATCGAAGCCATGGTGCTGGTCTTCCTGGTAATGCTGCTGTTCTTACAGAAGATCCGCTACACGTTGATCCCTGCGATCGTTGCTCCGATCGCCTTGCTCGGCACGTTCGCAGTGATGCTCGCGGCCGGCTTCTCGATCAACGTACTAACGATGTTCGGCATGGTGCTGGCGATTGGCATCATCGTTGATGACGCCATTGTCGTGGTCGAGAATGTCGAGCGCATCATGGCGACTGAAGGCTTGCCGCCCAAGGAAGCCACGCAGAAGGCAATGAAGGAGATCACTGGCGCCGTTATCGGCATCACGCTGGTGCTCGCGGCAGTGTTCATCCCAATGGGTCTCGCCAGCGGCTCGGTTGGCGCGATCTATCGGCAGTTCACGTTGTCGATGGCGGTCTCGATCCTGTTCTCCGCATTCCTCGCACTGACGCTGACTCCGGCGCTTTGTGCGACGCTGCTCAAGCCGGTCGGTGCCGGGCATCATGAGAAGAAGGGCTTCTTCGGCTGGTTCAACCGCAGATTCGAAAGAATGACGGACGGCTATGCCAACTGGGTTGCAGCCCTTGTGAAGCGCGGTGGCCGGATGATGGCCATCTACGCCGTCATCGTTGCCGCGCTCGCCTATGGCTTTGGGCAGTTGCCGTCCGCTTTCGTGCCTGAAGAGGATCAGGGCAACTTTATGACGACGTTCTCGCTGCCGGCCGACGCTACGGCAGGGCGAACGCAGAACATTGTCGCGATGTATGACCGTCATGTCGCGTCGCGTTCGAACGTCGCCGATAACATCTCGATCCTCGGCTACGGCCTCTCGGGTTCTGGGCCAAACGCCGCCATGGCCTTTACTACGCTGAAGGACTGGAGGGAGCGATCGACCACGATCAATGACGAGCTCACTGCAGCGACAGCGGCGATGGCGGCGGCGCCCGAGGGCACCATTATGAGCCTCAAGCCGCCGGCGATCGAGGAGCTAGGCACCTCATCCGGCTTTGCACTGCGTCTCGAGGATCGCGCCAACCGCGGCAGCGCCGCGCTGCAAGCGGCTCAAGCCCAGTTCCTGCAACTTGCGGCCCAAAGCAAGCGTGTGATCAATGTTTATCGCGACGGCCTGCCGAACGGGCCCAGCGTTGCTCTGAAGATCGACCGGCAGAAGGCCGAGGCGCTCGGCGTCCCGTTCGCCATGATCAACGACACGCTGACGGCGGCCATGGGCTCGACCTATGTGAACGATTTTCCGAACGCGGGGCGCCTGCAGCAGGTGATCGTGCAGGCTGACGCGCGAAATCGTATGCAAATCGACGACGTGCTCAAGCTCTACGTCCGTAACAATGCTGGCGGCATGGTCTCGCTCTCCGAAGTGGTCGTGCCGGTCTGGGAGGCGAGCCCGCTCCAGCTCGTGCGCTATAATGGCTATCCGGCGGTGCGTATTGCAGGAAGCGCAGCACCAGGCGTATCGAGTGGTGACGCCATGGCGGAAATGGAGAGCTTGGCGTCCCAGCTACCACCCAGCTTCATGATCGAGTGGACTGGGCAGGCATTCCAGGAAAAGCAATCGGCGGCGCAGGCTCCCGCTTTGCTGGCGCTATCGATGCTCGTCGTCTTCCTGGTGCTTGCCGCGCTCTACGAGAGCTGGACGATTCCGCTGTCGGTGATGCTCGTCGTGCCGCTCGGCATTCTCGGCGCGGTGGCTGCAGTGCTGCTGCGAGACTTGGTGAACGACGTCTTCTTCAAGGTCGGACTCATCACCATCATCGGCTTGTCCGCCAAGAACGCGATCCTGATTGTGGAGTTCGCAAAGAATCTGCGCGGCGAGGGGCGCAGCGTTCACGATGCGATCGTGGAAGCCGCGAGGCTGCGCCTGCGTCCGATTCTGATGACCTCGCTCGCCTTCGCGCTGGGGGTGGTGCCGCTGATGCTCGCGCGCGGCGCCAGCGCCGAGACGCAGCACGCGATCGGGACCGGCGTGTTCGGCGGCATGGTTTCTGCGACGGTGCTCGCAGTGCTCTTCGTCCCGGTCTTCTACGTCGTCGTAATGCGGCTGTTCGGCCGACGCGACAATACCGCTGCAATCGCGGCGGCGCAACCTGCAACACCTCCGGCCGGCTGATCTTCGCTGCCCCCAATCCATTGGAAAGAGAACGCCGCATGAAACCCGCGGGACAGGCGACGAGCGCCCCACACCGAAGCGGAGCACCCCCAGCTTCCAGGACGACCGGCATTCTGATCGTGCTTCCTTTCGCTCTGGCATTGGGCGCCTGCGCAGTGGGACCGAACTACACCACGCCGTCTCTAGCTGTTCCCGCCACCTGGAATGCAGCAGATCAGGCGCAGTCGCGAGCCCGGCCAATGCTGAGGCATTGGTGGGCGCGGCTCAACGATCCGCTGCTAAATTCTCTCGTCAAGGAGGCGGTCGAGGGCAATCTCGACATCGCCGGGGCGAAGGCTCGCGTGCGCGAGGCACGTGCGACCCACCAGCAGTCGCTCGGGTTGTTCTATCCGACGCTAATGAGTGCCAGCTCGGCCATTCGACAGCGAAGCGTCGCAGGCGGTGCGGCTGGGATGGGGGCAGGTGCGGGCTCAGCACCACGCGAGTTCTCGCAGTATCAGGCCGGGTTTGACGCAAGCTGGGAGACCGATCTCTTCGGCAGGAACCAACGTGCTGCTGAAGCTGCTGAATATGGTGTTGAAGCGGCGGACGAACAGCTGCGTCTTGCGCTGTTGACGCTCGTCGGCGATGTCGCCTCCAATTACGTGCAGGCTCGAGGTTACCAGGCGCGGATCGCGCTCGCGCAAAGGACTGCCACAGCCCAGCGCGAAACTGCGCAGCTGACGCGCACTCGCTTCGAAGCTGGCTCGGTGTCAGCCGTCGACGTCGCCACCTCGACAGGGCAGAGCAGCACGACGGAAGCCGCCATTCCGAGCCTCGAAAGGTCCTATGCGGAGGTCGTCCATCGGCTGAGCGTGCTGACCGGACGGGCGCCTGGCGATTTGACCAACCGCATGAGGCGCAGCGCCCCGATCCCGAAGCCGCGCCTGCCCATGCCGGCAGGCATCCCCGCCGACATTCTCCTGTCGCGGCCGGATGTACGGCAATCCGAACGTGTGCTTGCGCAGGCAACAGCAAGGATCGGCCAGGCCGAGGCTGCACGCTATCCGACGGTGAGCCTGACGGGGAATATAGCGACCACCGGCCTGAAAATCGGAGATCTTGCAAAGAACTCCTCGATCGGATGGTCGTTCGGCCCGAGCCTCAACGTGCCGATCTTCAACGGCGGGCAATTGCGAGCCGCGGTCGAGGTCGCGCAGGCGCAAAGGGATCAGAACTTCGTTATCTATCGAGACAGAGTCCTCAGGGCGCTCGAGGAGGTCGAAAACGCGCTCGTTGCGATCGTCCAAGAGGAGGTCCGGTCTAGAAAGCTTGCGGCAGCGGTCGAATCCTACCGGCAGGCAGCAACGCTGTCGCGCTCACTCTATCAGGGCGGCTCGGCCAATTTCCTCATGGTCCTCGACGCCGAGCGCTCGTTCTACACCGCCGAGGATGCCCTGGTTCAGAGCCGAATTGCGCTGGCGATGAGCTATGTCACACTCAACAAGGCGCTTGGAGGTGGATGGGATGGCTTTGTGGATGCTTCCAAGCCTGAAATCATCGATCGAGACTTGGGGCCTCGCTTCACAGCCAGTCGTCCGTAGAATGAGGCCTGTCCTGACTGAACCTGGACAAGCGCTGCTCATCGCATCTGCCACTGGTAACAATTCTCGGCCTGCGTGGCTGGTAATTCTCTCGCCGGCTCGGCGGCCGGCCGAGCGGCTGGAAGAGCTCTCCGGCCCATGGACCAAGATGTCGTCATAGGTGTTCCCGAATGCGTTGCTGGCGCCATTCGTCATGAAGCTTGGCCGGGTCCCGCCGAATCGCCGGCCGATGCGGTGCTGCCTGAGGCCGGGGCCGGCCCCTTTGAGCAAGCCCCAGGCCCTCATCCAATCTCGCATCGGCTCACTCGGCCTCGCGCCGTCTGATCGTCCGGGTTGTGTCTGACATTCTTGTGGTCACCGTGATGGAGATGACGACCAACACCGGGGTTGCTCGCTCCAATGCATAGAACCAGAGGATGAACGTCAGCGCGCCGCCGAAAACGCCGAGAAAAGCGACGACGCTGCTACCACTGCATAAGGTCGAACGATGCCGCAGCAGCAAATCCGCCGGTCGTCCATGCCAGGCCGACCAAGACTAGGCCACCAAACGCCATGGAAGACCGTGTAGCGATGGTGCCATGCTCTCGTGCGAATGGCCGCGGCCATACGCTGCAGAGTGCCGATCCACAAGGCGGCAGCTACCATCAGCAAATCCCCGTGCCACGCTCCGCCGAAGGCAGCACCGAGATTCGTTATGAGCAATAGCTACACCTGCCGTTGCAATGGCCACACCAGCTGTTTTCCAAGGTGCCAGCGGTTCGACACGGAGAAGCGCTCTGACAAGCATGGTTACGCCGG
Source organism: Alloboseaceae bacterium BT-24-1 (assembly GCA_025846845.1). Lineage (GTDB taxonomy): Bacteria > Pseudomonadota > Alphaproteobacteria > Rhizobiales > Beijerinckiaceae > Allobosea. Next base: position 300,411 of record JAOYTL010000009.1, on the reverse strand, counting down.
TAGCGTCGAGAGCCCGATTCAGCTATTGGCGCGGCGCCGCCCTTCCACTATTGGTCGGTTGCGAAGCCATATTCGGGCAATAACCCTATCTAGTGACATCAAGCAGCAATGAAGCCGCCAAAGAAACCTTTCATCGTTGAGATCAAACAGGTGCGCCGCGCGGGCCCAAAGCCGCAGCGCTCAATGTGGGCGGCCGTCGATCTGAGGGCGGCTGCGGACGATGAAGCGGCGAGGATGAGCTCGCTGAAGCGCTCGCCCAAGCCGGCAGCTCCGTCGGACGCGCCTGAACCCCTAATGGCCCCGCGAATTCTGCCTGCGCTCGCTACGCTCCCCGACCAAGATCTGACGGAAACACTGTCGAGCGACGGGGCGCCTTACGAGCCCAAAAGTGACGCCGAAGCAGTTTGTGAGGGGTCGGTGGGATCGAAGGCTCTCGCCGCGGAACCAGGAGGAATGGCGCGCGACACTCCGAAGGTGCGATTGCGCCGCGGTAACGACGAGACGCTGCCTGCCGGGCAGCGCTGGAAGCGGCGGCTTCCGCGTATCTTGCGGTAGGCGAGGTCAGCATACTGAACAGGTCTGTCGGATTTACGAGTGCTTTTGGTTCGCACGTAGCCTTGGGGTAGATCGTGATCTACCGTTTCGTCCATGCAGCGGACATTCACCTGGATTTACCGTTGTGCTCACTAGCGCTGCGTGACTCCGCCCTTGCCGACCTAATCGGAAACGCCACTCGGCGCGCGTTCGTGCGCATCATCGACCTCTGCCTTGACGAGCAGGTCGATGCGCTGCTGCTGCCCGGCGATCTAGGCCAAGATTCCTCATGACGAGGTGTGGATGCCCTCTCCGGAGCAAGAAGAATCTTCGCACGGGATGCCAGCGGGATCGGGAGCTGCCATGTGTTCGGCCTCTGATGTGGCGCGATCACGACCGCGGACTCATATGGGAATGCCGGGATCAGGCGCACATCGTTGGAATGCAATCGAAGCGCTCCCCATGGGCCTGGTTCTCTTGATCCCGCCTTACGTTGCACCATGCCTGCCCTTCGACCTCTCACATCCTCGAACCTCACGCCCGCGAACTGCTTAGTCGGTCGCTGCCGGAGCTCGATCGATCCCCCTTTGCCGGCAGCGCCCAGGCGATGCGGGCGTTCTTGTTGGCGAGTGCGACGATGACCAGCATCAGCGGCTTGCGCGAGCATCCGGCTGAGTCAGGAGTCGGCGGGGACCCCCTTCCGTTTGGCCCAGCGCACCACGCCGCTGGCCGTTATGATGAGCAAACGCCTGAGCGTTCGCTCGCCTATGCGCGATGTCCGTCCCAGTCGTTCCTTGCCGGGGTCGATCGCTGCACCGGGGTTAAGCCAACCCAGGCGGCAAAATCCCGGCCCGAGCGGAAGGTCTCCGGAGTTGGCGCAAGAGCCTTGATGGCAGTTGCGATCAAGGGACTGAACCCCGGTACGGTCATAAGGACGGTAAGCCAGTTGGCGGCGTAGGCGGCTTGATCCTCCCGAACCTCGGGCGTCAATTCCAGATAGGCGCGGAGGAATGCGGAACCAAGCTCGGCAACCAGTTCCTCGGTCGCATAGCCTTCATCGCCCCACCGCTTCCTTCCGAATTCACGATTCAATCGTGACTTATGCTGCGTTCAGTGCGTGAGCTCGTGCGCCACTGTGGCGCAATAGCTCTCGGGGGCGTCGAACGTTTCGAACATACAGACGAATTTTCACCGCCAGGCCTCAATTCTCAAGGCGGCCGCACTCGGAGGGATACCGAGCAGGTCTTCGCCAAGCTCAAGCACCTGATGCGAAAGGCCGCAGAACGTACCTCGAGACGACATGGCCGCACATCGGAACCCTGCTCGACGCATCCTCAGCCAATGAACGCGCCGCGCGCCTCAAAAATGCCGGATACGCTTCTAACTAAAATTATTAGAATCTAGCTGCGAAGGATCGGCAGCACCGATATATGAGGCCTCCAAAGGCCCGCTTCATTATTAATGAAGCGGGCCTGTTCAAGCGGTGAAGCAAAGATGCTGCAATCCCTCTCAGGCCGCTTTTAGCCTCAGAATGTCGAGAATTTATAGTTCAGCGCCGCGCGTACGACACCGAATTCTGTGTCCCTTGACCTTCCAAGAATGGCAGCATTGGGGACCCCACGATTATTATCGCCCTTGCCAAGGTTAACATAAAGACCTTCGATACGAGCAGTTATGTTATTGGTGAAAGCATATTCGACACCAGCACCGAGGGTCCAGCCTGTCCGGGAATCATCGCCATAGGCAAAACCGCCCGTGCCGTAGATGAGGGTGCGGTCAAAGGCATAGCCAAGGCGCCCGCGCACGGTCCCGAACCAATCGACGCCGCTGCTGCGCGAGTTGTAGTAACTGGCCGGGGCAAGATAGGAGTGCTTGGATTTCAAGTCGGCGTACTGAATATCGGCTTCCAGGCCGGCGACCAGCGGCCCGAAATGATAATTGTAGCCGATTTGACCACCCGCAACGATGCCGCCGTCCCTGCCGCTGCTGCGCCCGCCAATGAACCCCGCGCCGGGGACGAATGCGATGTCTCTCTTGTTTGAGTTGGTGTTCCAGCCGTAACCGGCGTTTGCGCCAACGTAGAAGCCTGTCCAGGTGAAGGCAGGTGCAATTGGTGCGACCGGATAGTTCTGGACAAATTTTCGGGAGGGCAGGTCTGCTGCAAGAGCCTCCGGCGCGACCCCGATGCCCAAGGAGACCATGACCCCAGAAAGTATAGCAAGTGTTTTCATGTTCCACTCCATTTGAATTCAAAATGCGGGTAGAGACTTCTTCCCCGTCACGGTGGAGAATCCCCCAGGCCGCTGCAGCGTTTCAATCACCCTGAGATCGACATCGAGCGCCGGGAAGTCATCCGACCCGCCGTCCGGCATACTGCGCCGTGATCAGGCGCGCGATTCTCAAGTCCAATTCCCGCTGTCGCATATCGCACGCAAACTCGTGGGATCACGTTGGCTGGCGCGACGGCAATCTGGATCATGTGCATCTCATCTAATGTCCTCCGTGTTTCCAGAATGCGGTGGATTGCGGAGGATACGATCTTGGATTACCGCGGCATTACGCTAGCGGATACTTAATGGAGGCGAAGGCCTCATCATCAGCTGGGGAGGTGGCCCTTCCATCAAGATCTATGACGCGTAGCCGTGCCATCATGGGCACCGAGTGCATAGTAATGAGCAGGCGACCGAGAAACGCTAATGCGAGATCGAGCTCGTCTTTGGAACTCAGCAAACTCGGAGCCAGTGTGACATCATTCTGGTGATAGGCACTGATATCGAGGGGGACACTGGAATGCTTGCCACCCACGTTGAGCAGTTCTGTCAGGTCGTGTTTGAGAACCGTCGCGTCCTCATTGGTGACAATTTCCATTAGATCGACGAGAGCGCGTAAGCCGGGTTGCATTGTTGAAGGCCTCGTTCGAAGCGCGCGTGGCAATTTCTCATAGATCTAGAGTATTCAATTGGTAATCAACGACATTACGTAGACATTACGCAATTAATCGTGGATTTCGGCTTGGCGAGGAGAGTGACCTGGCCTGCGACTACAAAACTGACGAAAGGCCGCCGCCGATTCATAGCCAACCAAGTCGAGAGGACTGAGCGCCCGTGGAGCCGACCCCATGGCTCTTTGACGAGCCGACGTCTCGCTCGCCCCTAATTGGCAGGCCAAGGGCTTGATGTCATGCGGCAGCTGTCGGCGGAAGGCATGGCGATGATCATCGTGACGCACGAACTGGACTTCGCGCGTGAGGTCTTCATCGCGGCCGCGCTCAGCGGCGACACCTCGATCCGCCGGCTCGAGGATCTTGGCGGGGGAGGGCAGGCCAGCCAGGTCGCCATTGATCCGAGCCCCTAAAACTGGATCGCTTTGAGCTAGAGTTTTCTGCGTCGTTTCCCATGGGCTGGGAGGAGCGGAAGACGATGAAGGATTCGAAGTTTTCGGATGCGCAGAATCTTTGGCCCAGCGCCTCATTTCGATCCTGTGCTTGAGCGTGTCAGCCGTCTGAAGACCAGGCTCAACGCTGCGGGAGATCCGTAGCAATGGTAAAACGATGCCGAGACCAACGCTCTTACTGTAGCTGTTCTCCCTGGATTCGGGCGTAGAATGGGGTTGACCAAGTTCAGATCGACGATAGTGACCGGCCGAAGCCAATCACGTTGCGGTTTCCTGACTGGCGCGTGAGCCTGCCGAGAGTGAGAGGGCGGATGAGATAGCCGTGACGGGTTGAAGTCGGGAGAGAGGCTTCCGGCGCCCGTCGCGGAGAACCGCGATGTCCAGAAATACCGCCCGCGCTCGCACTGGCTCGGACCAGTCGAGCCTCTATGACGACATCACCAACAAGATCATCGGTGAGCTGGAGGCCGGGCGCGTGCCTTGGGTTCATCCTCGCGGAGCACGACCACGAACATGATCCCAGCATCGGATGCGTGGCCACCTGTGAGCCCGCCCCCCTCGATGCCTCCTTGCTCAACAAGTGGCTGAACGGTCTGGTGCAGGCGATCGGCAAGGATCTGTTCCGAATGAAGGGTGTTCTTCATTTCGCGCAAGAGCCTCGCCGCTACATGTTCCATGGCGTCCCCATGGTGCTGGAGGGCGGCCTGGGCGTTCGTGGTCCCCGCACGAGGAGCGGGTCAACGAGATGTTTTCATCGGTCGCCACCTGGGCGAGGCAGCCCTTCGCGCTGGGTTCATCTCGTGTCTTGCATTGATGGAAGCGTCGGCGTGATCGCCTACTGCCTTGCTCTGCGTAGTCGGCGGCGGTTTGACCGGCAGGCGGCAGCTTGCGCTTTGTCAACTGGAGGGAAGCGGCATTGAAACTTCAGCACTATCTGGGTGGTCTTGAAGGCCTTGCCTGCCCAGGCACCACGACAAAGCGATCGTCGATCGGTTCGAGGTGCTCGGATGCAACCGCTACCTGCAGGTGACGCTTCCGGTAATGCTTGGTTGTGAGTTGGCCGAAGAGGTATCGTCAAAGCCAATCGGTGCGGCTGGTACACTCGTCTTGCTCAAAATTCTTCCCAGCCCCTTTCGCTGCCGCCAGTCGCGAGTTTACGTGCGGTGCCATGAACAGCCAATCGCGTCACAGCGGCGCGCGCCGGACGCGGCGCTGGCGCGACGGCCTTGGCCATCTTGCCCGCCGTCGCCCTTAGCGCGATCAGGTCGCCGCCGAGCTTGAAGCACGAGACCAGCGCCGCGAGCCGGTCGGCTTCCTGGGCGAGTGCCTGGGAGGCTGCGGTCGACTGCTCCGCCATGGCGGCGTTCTGCTGCGTCGCCTGGTCCATCTCGTTGACCGCGGTGTTGACCTCCTGCAGGCCGGTCGCCTGTTCCTGGGCGGCCGAGGCGATCTCGGCGACCAGCGAGGTGACCCGGGTGATCTCGCCGGACATGCGGCCGAGCGCGCTGCCGGTCTGGCCGACAAGGGCGACGCCTTTCTCGACCTCGATGGACGAGGCGGTGATCAGACCCTTGATCTCCTTGGCTGCCTCAGCTGAGCGCTGGGCGAGCGCCCGGACCTCGGAGGCGACGACCGCGAAGCCCTTGCCGGCATCGCCGGCGCGCGCCGCCTCGACCGAGGCGTTGAGCGCGAGCAGGTTGGTCTGGAAGGCGATCTCGTCGATGACGCCGACGATCTGCGAGATCTCCTCGGCCGACTTCTCGATACCGCCCATCGCGGCGACGGCCTCGCGGACGATCTCGCCCGACTGCTCGGCCTCACCTTTGACCTGGCTGGTGGCGAGACTGGCCTGGCGCGCGCCCTCGGCGGTCTGGCGCACGGTCGCGGTCAATTGGTCGAGCGCGGTCGCAGTCTCCTCCACCGAGGAGGCCTGCTGCTCGGTGCGGCTGGCGAGGTCATCGGCCGCCTGGCTGATCTCGCCGGCGCCCGCCTTCATGCTCTCCGTGTTCGTCGCGATCTGCCGCATCGTCTCTTCGAGATGCACCATCGCCGCGTTGAAGTCGTTCTTGAGCTTGGCGTATTCGGCGCTGAAAGAGGCTTCGATGCGGTAGGTCAGGTCGCCCTCGGTCAGGCGCTCGAGCCCGGCGCCGAGTGCGTCGACAACGACGGCCTGCTTCTTTGCCTCCTCGCCACGTTGCGCCTCGTTGAGATTGCGCTGCGTATCGGCCACCCGGCGCTGCTCGCCGGCATCGGCTTCCGCCTCGGCCTTCTCGGCCTCGACCTGCTGCTTCATCAGCGCCGCGTCACGGAAGACAACCAGTGCACGGGCCATACTGCCGACCTCGTCCTGACGCTCCTGATGGACGATGGCTGCATTGAGATCACCGCCTGCCAGTGCAGTCATGTTGCCGGCGAGGCCGCGCAGCATGCCCGAAGCGCGGCGGCTCAGCGCGATGACGAGACCGAGCAGCAGCAGCGCCATCGGCACCAGTACCCTCGCCGCGCTACGCATCATGTCAAAGAACGCGGCGTCAATATCATGGACATGCAGGCCGAAACCCACCACCCATTGCCACTTCGGAAGACCGACGACGTAGGAAATCTTCAGCGACGGTTCCTTGTCACCGATCTTGACCCAGTCATAGTCGATAAACCCCTCGCCCTTGCTTTTGGCCAGGGCGATCATATCCTGAATGAAGAGCCTGCCGCGGGCATCCTTGAGCGGCCTCATGTCTGTCGACTGGACCTTCTTGTTGGCATTCAGTACGCCGATGCCGTCATAGGCGATAATGAAGTAGTAGTTGCCGTTTCCGAAGCTGGCATTGCCCAGAGCATCCAAGGCCAACTTCTTGGCATCGTCTTCTCTGAGCTCTCCGGCTTCAGCTCGGGCGAGATAGCTTTTCACTGTGGCTACAGCCGCTTCAATCGTATTCTTCATCTCGGTGCGCCTCAGCGCTAGCATCTCGTTGTAGGCTGCGACCAGCGTGTAGCCAACGCTGCCGACGGCGATGAGAACGGCTAATCCCGCGACGAGCACGAAGGAATGGCTGATTGATAGGGGCCTGAGCTTTCCAGAAGGTGACATACGCGTGTCCTGCGTGAGGAGGTCACCCCTTCATTTGTGCAGCCACGCTAAAACATGATTAACTCTGCTAAAATCCGGCTCAAAATCGCTGATTTGTCAGTTTTTAATGGGTATTTGGCGGAATTTGAACTAACCGAAATCTTGCTCCGGTTCGTTCACAAGTCGGCACTGGGAAGAAGCTCCGCATTCCTCCGGAATTGAAGCAGGAGCGGCCATTATCTCCCAACTGTCTACTCAGTCCCTCTTGTGATGGCGGATTGGCAGAAAGATGTCCTCAGAAGAGACCCTCAGATGGTCGGGCGAAGCTCACAAAAAAAATGTTCGCCTTCAAAATAGGCAATGATGCTTCAATCTTGAGCAAGGCAATGGAATATTGAATTCATCTCTAGAGATTTTCCGGAGCTGTCAGTTTTTGAAGCTCATTTGGCGGAATCAGAACTATGCGGTGTATTGCGTTGATGCGCCCACATGCCTTCCATTCCGATGGGCCCCCAGCGTGGAAACAGCGACATCGAGACTCTGAAATGGCTAAATTGAAAGCAACAATATTAACAGGCTTTCTTGGCGCAGGTAAGACGACCCTGCTGAATAACCTCCTTTCATCTTCGGGTGACGAGCGCATTGCAGTGATCGTTAACGAGTACGGCGAGGTTGGAATCGATGGCAAGCTTGTTGTCGAGACGCGGGATGACGTCATCGAGCTCAATAACGGTTGCATCTGTTGTACAGTCAGGGCCGACCTCATAACCACGATTCAAGGGTTATTGACGTCGGGACGCCCGATAGACCGTCTCATAATCGAGACGTCTGGTCTCGCCGATCCGGCACCGGTCATCCAGTCCTTCATGCTTGACGAGATCCTGGCATCACGGGTCCAGATCGATGCCATCGTAACGGTAGTTGACGCCTGCTATGTCTCACAGCAGCTCTCGCTCCCCGAAGCGCAAGAGCAGATCAGTTTCGCTGATCTGCTCTTGCTCAACAAAATCGACCTTGTATCGGAAAGTGCCCTCGACAGGACCGAGGTGCAATTACGCTCGCTCAATCCGCTCGCGAAGATCGTAAGAGCCGGGGCCTGTCAGATAGATCGTAGCGCCGTGCTCGATATTTCGGCGTTTGACCTTAAGAACATCCTCTCTATCGACCCCGATATCTTGTCCGAGCACGAGCATGAACACGACAGCAGCATAGGCTGCGTGGCCATCCGGGAGCCGATAGCGCTCGATCCGGCCGCCTTCAACATGTGGATGAATCGGCTCGTGCAATCGATCGGGAAGGATTTGCTTCGCGTCAAAGGCGTCCTCAACTTTGCGGATGAGCCTCGCCGTTATGTGTTCCACGGCGTGCACATGACACTTGAGGGACGCCCCGGCCGTCCCTGGTTACCGGCTCAGGAACGAGTAAGCGAGATCGTTTTCATCGGCCGGAACCTCGATGAAACAAACCTTCGCACGGGTTTTCGTACTTGTCTCGCCGAGGTCGATGCAGTGACTTCATGAAAGTTGGGGGTGTGCATATGCTGCGGCTTATCGCCGGCCGGTCTCAGCTCCGCCAGTTCCTTCATCCCAGTTAGCGTCCGGCAGGGGCGATTGTCTCGCCTCGCCACGGCGCGTGCCGCGCGCAAAGCGAAGAATCCCGCTGCTCGGTCCTCGTTTAGCTCAAGGAATCCCGACATGAAGTTGCAGCATTATCTTGGCGGTCTTGAAGGTCTCGGCCCGGTGTGTACCGATACGCGCGTATTCGCCGAGCCGTGGGAGAAGCGTATTTTCGGCGTCCACGTGGCGATGATGGCGCTCTCAACCCAGACGTCAGCCCCCGAGACCCTCTCCATCTTTCATACGGTGTGGGTCTGGGCTGATTTGCGCAAGGGAGCGGAAGCACTTCATCCATTCGATTATTTCAAGTATCGCTACTATGAGAAGTGGTTCGGTGGCATTTTGAGCTACTTGATCGCCAACGGGTATTTCACAGTCGAAGAGTTTGACGCTCTGGCCGACCAATACTATTGCGATACAGCCAAGCCGCTGCCTGAAGGTGGTGATGACACTATCGATGCTCTGGTCGAACGGTATTTGGTCGAGGGTGACAGCCCCCGGCGTGACGTGTCGGTCGACTATCGTTTCGCAGTCGGCGACGAGGTCGTCGTTCGGAACGTGCCTTCCGTTGAGCATACCCGGCTGCCAGGCTATCTGCGCGGGCGCATCGGGGTTGTCGAGACCGTCTACGACGGTGCCTACACCTATGACTGCGATACGGGGCCGGACGGAATAGGCGCAGCTATGCCCGTCTATTGCGTGCGCTTCGATCCGGCAGACATTTGGCCGGGCAATGCCGAGCCCAACTTCCTGATCTACGCCGATCTTTATGACCACTATATCGAAGCGCCTGCCGTCGCGGCCCGGGCAGCGTGATCGGTCCTGCAGCACTGGGAGAAATCTTCGATGGAAGACCTCTTCAATTACCGTGAAGACCGCGAGGCCTACAGCGCTGCCCGCATGCGCGCCCTCGAGGACCTGCTGATCAAGAAGGGCATTATCACCGACCGAACCGTCGACACGGTATTGGACTTCTTCGAGACGAGGATGGGTCCCTTCAATGGCGCCAAGATCGTGGCGCGAGCCTGGATCGACGCGGCCTTCAAGGAGCGCCTCGTCGCCGATGCGCCCAGCGCTATTGCCGAGCTTGCCCTGCCAGAGGGCATGGCAGGGGCCGAAGGCGAACATGTCCGCGCGGTAGCCAATGCGCCCGGCCTTCACAACCTCATCCTTTGCACGCTGTGCTCCTGCTACCCTTGGCCGGTGTTGGGCCTGCCGCCTTATTGGTACAAGGATCCGACCTTCCGCAGTCGGGCAGCGCGGGAGCCTCGGGCGGTTCTGAAGGAGTTCGGTCTGGAGATTCCCGAAAGTGTCGAAGTGAAGATTTGGGATTCGAGTGCGCAAGTCCGCTGGTTCGTCGTTCCCGAGCGTCCTGCCGGAACCGAAAGCCTCAGCGAGGCTGAACTCGAGACCCTTGTCACGCCGGAAGCCATGATGGGCGTTGCGATCGCCAAGGCAGCTTGAAGGAGCCGCCATGCTCACGCGTTTCGAGCATTACGCCGTCACAGAACTGATGGGCAAGCCGGAGACCCCGCCGCGGAGCAACGGAACGCTCTGCTTTGGACATGAGTGGGAACGGACAGCTTTCGGCGTCGCCCTCGCTCTCACGAAGCAGGGCTATTTCGAATGGGATGACTTCCGAGACGAGTTGATCGCAGAAATCGGCGCCTGGGAGGCGGCCAACCCAACCGATCGTTCGTCCTGGAACTATTACGAGTGCTGGCTCGCCGCATTGGAGAAGGCCGTGGTGAAAGCCGGTCTTCTAGCAGCTCAGGACATTCACTGCGCTAGATGATTATGCGGGGCGCCTGAAGCTCTCATGCTCTGTGCCAAAGGGCCCCGGATCAGGCCAAGTTGACAACTCATGCCTAACCGGAAAGCTCTGCGACGGAGACGCGGCTCCACGCCGAGCCAACATCGCGGGAACAAGCGCGAAATGATAACTCCGACGGAGTATTGTCACACATATCCTCTGTCAGCGCGCGTTCCTGGTCGGACAAGGGGGCGGAAATAGGGACATGCGCATAGCGATACTTGCCCCACCGGGCGTTCAGTCGCTCGATGTAGTCGGCCCGGCCGAAGTTTTTTGGGAGGCCGCCCGCCGCCTGAACGACAGGATGGCCTACGACATACAGATCATTTCGAGCAGCGATCCGGTGGTGGGCGGAACCGGCCAACTCCGCTTCCTGGCGGATCGGACGATCTTCGACCCCGACGAGCCGATCGACACGCTGCTGGTGGCGGGCGACCCTTCCTTCCAACAGATCGATCCGTCAGTCATCGCCTGGCTGCAGCGTCGCATTCCCACCGTTCGACGCTACGGCTCGATCTGCACCGGGGTCTTCTTCCTTGCAACCGCCGGGCTGCTGAATGGAAAGCGCGTCACAACCCATTGGGAATGCAGCGACCGCTTTGCCCGGCTGTTTCCTGACATCACGCTCGACACTGATGCGATCTACTTGCGTGATGGGCCGCTGATCACTGCTGCCGGCGTGACTGCCGGTATCGACCTGGCGCTTGCCCTCGTCGAGGAGGATTACGGGCGCGACGTGGCCATGAGTGTCGCGCGCTACATGGTGGTCTTCCTCAAGCGTCCCGGTGGGCAATCACAGTTCAGCGCGCATCTCGTCGGTCAGATGGCCGAGACCACGATGATCCAGAAGGCGCAGTCCTATATCCTGAACAATCTCTCAGGAGCGCTTTCTGTCGGCCACGTCGCCCACCGGATCGGCATGAGCCCGCGAAACTTCGCCCGTGTGTTTCGTCGCGAGTTAGGCATGACGCCTGCCGATTTCATTGCCGCGGCCCGGGTCGACGCCGCACGCCGGTTGCTCGAGGATACTGAGCAGCCACTGCGACGCGTCGCGACAAGTTGCGGGTTCTCAGACATGAACACAATGCGCCGGATATTTGCCAGTAAGATCGGCGTGACCCCGGCGGCGTATCGCAGCCGCTTCCAGAGCACCGTGCCACCCAAGCCAGGAAAAGATTAATCACCTTGGACGTGGCCAGGAAAGCTCAGAAGCGCTCCAAGCTACTTGATGCCCTGGGTTTTCATGATGCGATATAGGTGTAAGTGGGCGCGGCTCATCCCGAGCAACTCTGCAGCTTCGCGCTTATTGCCTCTGGTTCGCTCCAGCGCAGAACGGATTTCCGCTCCGGCGAGCGAGTGAATACGCTCCTTGAGAAGAGGCGACGGGCTCTTGAGCACAGGGACTGGAGAAAGCCGCGATGAAGAGAGAAGCAGTTTTCCTGTCACAACAAGCCGGGTGAGCACATTCTCCAACTCGCGGACATTGCCAGGCCACGAATGCCAGAGCAGCGCTTGGCAGTCCTTCGCTGCCAATTTTAACGATGGTTTAGCGAGCTGGGAGCTTATGCGCGCCAACAGTTTTTCCGCGAGGTATTCGATATCACCCCGCTCACGCAGAGCGGAGACCTCGATGGGCAGCATATTGAGCCGGTGATAGAGATCGTCTCGGAAACGACCAGCCTTCACCAGTTGTGCTAGCGGTTGATTGGTCGCGCAAATGACGCGGACATCGGTTGCAACGCGAATGGTGCCCCCGACCCATACGATTTGGTTCACCTGCAGCACACGCAGCAGACTCCCCTGAAGAGGTAGCGGCATATCGCCGATCTCGTCCAAGAGCAGCACGCCGCCGCTTGCGAGTTCGAACTTGCCCGGTTTGCTGCGGTCGCGCGCGCCAGTGGGCAACTCGCCGAGGCAAGCTCGACACCGCTTCTGCCGATAACTTCGAGGCGGCGCTGCGGCGGGACGACATCGTCACGAGTGGACGGCTTGGTCAGATGGCCTGTCGTTGCCTCCGTTCGAGGCCAGGCTCGGTCGTCGAGGCATTGGAGGTACTGCTGGTAGCAGGGCAGGGGGCAACCGACCGGGAGGTCGAGCTGAAGGCGTTGCGGGTCAGCGTGGATGACCGGCAGCGCGACCTCGCGACCCGCGAACGCGAGGTCGAAAAGGCCACGGAGGCAGTGGGACTGGAACGCCTCTTGGGCCAAGTCATGCTCGACCTGCTGGCTAGATGTTTGATCCCGGGCTTTGATGGTGCACTCTCGACGCATGGATCGAGGGTATATTTTCCCCGCAATTACGAAGAGGACATTCGCTCGTGCCCTTCTGGAATTGATCGCCCAAGAGGTCGACCGAATTGCGTCGCAGCTGAAAGACTGCGTGCTCGCGGATTTCGGCCTAGTCGATCAACGGGTGATACTAGATCTGTTGGCGAGGTCACGGCAATACAAGCGGAAGGGCTTTGCGTGCCGCTGGCTTTCTTCCTGCGGCCGGATACACCCGAGAGACTCGAGTCTGTAATTCTGCTCGCCTCAGTACCGGCGTCCGGGGTTAGGATCGACGATCACCGCTGCTCCCTGCTGGGCAAGGCCCTGCGCTCGCCCGCCATGCAGCGGACTCTGATCGACACCAATACGGGTCACAGTCGCGATGACGCGTAGCTCGACCGGTTGCTGGAAATGAGCTTGGCCGGTTACCGCGGCGGAAGCGATGGAAGGCTATATGGCATCGTGGACAGGTGCTGGCTTCCCCGCCGAAGTTGAAGGGAGCAGCGTGCCGGTTCTCGCCTTGATGGGCGAACTCGATCCCGGCACGCCCGCAGACCGCGGGCAATCGACCTTCTTCGCCAGGTATCCCCGGGCGAAGGTGCAGATGCTGCCTAGCGTCGGGCATTATCCGATGCTGGAGAAGCCGCAACAGCTGGCGCAGGCTCTGGTCGCGTATTTCTCCGCGTGATGCAGTCCGCACCCAGCTTCGCGATCCTGCTAGGAGAATCAACCGCATGAACATTTGCATGGTTGGCCACGGGATGATGGGAGTTTGGCATTCTGAGGCGCTGCGTGCCGCTGGCTGTTCGCTTCACACGGTATTCAGGCGCCGTTCCGAACCAACTGCCGAGTTCGCCGCGCGTTACGATTACCAGCGGTGGTCGATCAGCTACGACGAGGTGATCGGCGACACCGAGATCGATGCCGTTATCGTCGCGGGTCCGAGTGAAACGCACGCGCCGATGGCGCTGGCGGCGCTCACCGCAGGTAAGCATGTACTCGTTGAAATTCCCGTCGCGATGAGCCGGGCGGACACGGAGCGGGTGATTGAACTGGCCCGCGAACGGAGACTTACCGTCGGCGTCGTCCATCCCATGCGCCACCGGCAGGAACATCGTGCTCTCATCGAGCGTGTCGCCACCTATCCGCTGCCTGACCTCTTCATCATTCGGTACAGGTGGGCTCGACTGATGCCGAGAGAGGCGGCGGCCTTACGCTTATTGCCGCCAGCTTCCTCCAACGCGGAGCGAATCTCCGCGGCTGCGCGCTGCAGAGTTCGTTCCTTGAACGATGTGCCCGGCTGGCTGGCGGCGTGTACGATCGGGTTGATCGCCATCGACGGACGAAGGGTGCCGGTGACGAATAGCCGGGTCAGAACATTCTCCAGCTCGCGTACGTTGCCGGGCCATGGATGCCCTGTCAAAAATCGATGATCCTCAGCGGATAGGCGCATGGTTGGCCGGGATAGCCGTGAAGCGATACGTCTCAGCAAGCTCTCCGCCAGAAATGCGACGTCGGTACGCTCCCGCAGCGCCGGCACCCTTACAGGCAGGACGTTGAGCCGGTGGAAAAGATCCTCTCGAAAGCGACCTGTCGCCACCAATTCCTCGAGCGATCGATTGGTCGCGCAGATCACACGCACGTCTATCGCCACCGGGGTGGTGCCGCCGACCCTGACGATCTCGTTCGACTGCAGGACACGCAACAGGCTTCCCTGAAGCGATAGAGGCATGTCGCCGATCTCGTCCAGGAAAAGCACCCCGCCGCTTGCAAGTTCGAACTTGCCCGGCTTGCCTCGCTCGCGAGCACCTGTGAAGGCGCCGCCATCATAGCCGAAGAGTTCGGCCTCGACGAGCTCGCTCGGGATGGATGCGCAGTTGACCCAGACGAAGGGCTCGGCGGCACGCGCGGACAATCCGTGGATCGCATGCGCCGCGAGCTCTTTACCCGCGCCGGTCTCGCCGGAGATCAGCACCGGAAGGTCAAATGCCGCGACCAGCGAGAGGCTGTCGCGATAGGCGTCCATGAGCACGCCTTCCCCGACGATATCGCGCAAGCTGAACCTAGAGAGCCATTGCCGGCTGGAACGTGGTAGCGCGAGCTCGCTCTTCGAGATGCGGCTGTATGTTTTTTTCAGTGTGTCGTAGTCCGAAAACAACGCCAAGCCGACCGCCCCGACGATGTTGCCATCGCGCAGGACCGGAACCTGTTTGGTCACCAGCTTGTGGCCGCGTACGTCCAGCGGATAGCCGACGTGCGTGCCTATGCCACTGGCCACCAGGTGAAGCTTGGTCTGAAACCCTACCACGTCGGTGATATGGCGCCCGACGAATTCCTCAGCCGTTCCTCCCAGTAGTCGGCAGTAGGGCTCGTTGATCAGGACGATAGTCCCCGCGGTGTCTACCGCGACCAGGCAGTCTGAAACGTGATCAAGGACGAGCCTGAGAAAGGCCGCTTCCTCGGTGGATCCGACGAACCATTCAGGTAGCGCCATCGAAGCATCCGCACTGGCCGGCCACGTCAGGCACGGTGATGAGGGCTATGTCTCTCAAGGTGCACTCTACGTGTCTCGTATCGGATGCACAACTTGTCCGGCTACATGGTCCTAATAGGAACTTCGAAGTAAATATTAGTTATAATTCAATGAGATAATCGATACCTGATCTCCTGGCCTCTGGTGGCCCGCGCCTTGCGAATATGAGCGGACCAGAAGCAGGGGAGACACAAATGATAGAACAAACTTTGGAGATCGGAGACACCGTGGTGAAGCTCTCCGGGAGCGGAGAGCCAATCGTCTTCGTTCACGGCTTCACGACGACGGCTGAATTCTGGCGCGAGCAGACCAACGCCTTTTCGCGTTCCTATAAGGTCATCCGGATAAACCTGCCGGGGCATGGTGTGTCGCCTCGCCCCGACGATCGCGAGTATACGATCGAGGCTTTCGCAGACGATCTGCTCAAGGTGTATCGCACACTGGGGATCGACACGGCAGTTCTCGTCGGGCTTTCCATGGGCGGCACGGTGGCCCAGAGCTTCACTCTCAGCTACCCCGAACGTGTCAACGCGCTCGTCCTGGTGGGTGCCACGCCCCACGGGCTCGGTGAGGACGTTAACGTCAACAATGTGCTTCGGGCGATCGAGGAACTGGGAGTGGTCACGGCCAGCCAGAACGTCATCGAGCGATCCTTCGGCAAGGCTGCCGGTCCCGAGCTGTTGCGGTTCGCGAAGATGGAGGTCTCGCAGACGCCGGCCTCAGTGGCGCGTCAGGCGATCGTATCCCTGAATGCCTCGGACAGCCGTTCCAGGCTCGGCGAGATAGGCGTGCCTACATTGGTGGTCGTCGGCGACGAGGATATCATCACACCCCCCAGCGAGTCCCGCGCGCTTGCCGAAGGCATCCCCGGAAGCCGCCTGGAGATCATCGCGGCGGCGGGGCATTTCCCCATGCTCGAACAACCCGGCGCCTTCAATCGACTGCTCGAGGAATTTCTCAGCCAGAGCACCCGAAACCCGTCCGCAGCGGCCTTGGCCGATTCGCGGCAAACCGTTTGAATGGGAGGCATGCATGTCGGTTCAACAGATATCGCCCGCGACCACTGCGATGTCGCAGCCCAGCGAACAAGATACTAAACGCACCGTATTTGCCGCCGCTCTTGGCACGGTGTTCGAGTGGTACGACTTCTTCATCTACGGATCGCTCGCGGCGTTCTTCAGCACGCTGTTCTTTCCCAAGGGCAATGAGACGGCCGCGTTGCTCGCGGCACTGGCCACCTTCGGTGCCGGTTTCGTGCTCCGTCCATTCGGTGCCGTCGTTTTCGGCCGGCTCGGCGACCTCGTCGGTCGTAAGAAAACGTTCCTCGTCACCATGCTTGTCATGGGTTTCGCCACGGCGGCCATCGGCCTCTTGCCAACCTACGATTCCATCGGCTGGGCTGCCCCCGCCTTGCTGGTTGGCCTGAGATTGTTGCAGGGCTTGGCCGTCGGCGGGGAGTTTGGCGGCGCGGTTACCTACGTGGCGGAGCATTCCGATCCAAACAGGCGCGGGCTGACGACGAGTTGGATCCAGATCACCGCGACGCTCGGCCTTTTCCTATCGCTCATCGTGATCGTCGTATGCCGGTCGTCTATGTCGGCGGAGGCGTTCGCGAGCTGGGGTTGGCGCATACCCTTCGTCGGGTCGATCGCGCTCCTCATCCTCTCGCTGTACATCCGCCTGAAGCTGCATGAATCCCCCGTGTTCAAGGAGATGAAGGCGAAGGGAAAGGGATCCGACAACCCCATCGCCGAAACGTTCGGGGACAGCCGCAATCTTCGCCTTGTGCTGGTTGCGATCTTCGGCGTTGTTGCCGGTCAGGCGGTGGTTTGGTACACGGGCCACTTCTACAGCCTCTACTTCATGACCACGACACTGAAGATGAGCCACGAGCAGGCGAACTTCTATCTGCTGATGGCCCTCTCGCTCGGAACACCGTTCTTCCTCGTCTTCGGCTGGCTCTCCGACAGGATTGGACGCAAGTGGATCGTCGTGACGGGCTGCGCGTTATCCGGCATCCTGATGATGCCGCTGTTCCAGGCCCTCGCTACCTACGGGAACCCGGCGCTGACGGAATTCCGTGCGCGGACGTCCGTCGTCCTGAGCGGCAACAACTGCAGCGAGGAGCAATCGTTCTTCGGGCAGATCTTCAAGCCGCAGGCGACGACGGATTGCGGCAAGGCTAAGACGCTACTCACGTCGAACGCGATACCCTACGTGGTGAACGCCGACAGCGCTCCCTTGCGTATCCGGATTGGGGACAGGGAGCTCACCGGCTTCAACGATGCGGCAGTCATCGGCGTGTTGACCGAAAAGGGCATGCCGTCGGCAAAGGTTCCCGTGCAGCCGAACGGTCCCATGGTGGTGGCGACCCTGTTTGGCTTGGTCTTCCTCGCGACCATGGTCTATGGGCCGCTGGGTGCCCTCCTCGTCGAGCTGTTCCCGGTGCGGATACGTTACAGCGGCGTCTCCGTGGCCCTGCAACTCGGCAATGGTTGGATTGGTGGCTTCGCCCCCTTCGTGGCCACGGCCGTGGTCATTGCGACGGGCAACATCTTCGGCGGCCTCTGGTACACGGTGATCGTTGCCGCCTTGACCGCGGTGGTGGGGGCGCTTTTCCTGCCGGAGACCCGCGGGCGCGACCTTAGCAAGTAGACGGAAGCAGGATGGTCGCGAGGCCCAAGGCTTCGCGACCATCCGACGGTCATGGTCTACTGGAAGGCCGCTGGAGGGTCACCGGGCATCGCCGCGCGGCGTGACGATCCAGTTCTATCAGGCGACGACAAGCGTGCGAACGTCCTCCAAGCCATCGATCCCGCGCAGGCGATCGAGCAGTTGGTTCGCCTTGCGTTGGTCCATGACCGAAGCGGCGCAGTCGAGAAACTTGCAATCGATCTCGCTGTCGTCGAGCGGTTCTCCGGCCGAACCCCTGGTGCAGGCACGAAATCCCTCGAAGACCTGGCTGTCCTTGAGAACGATGCGGACGGCGGCTCCCTCCGGCGCCGCTGCTCTCAGCTCGGGCGTCCATCTCGGGCCGGCGACCATGATGATCTTGCGCATCAGTGCGGCGACGCCGCCATGCGCGAGATGAGCCGGTTCGAGGTGTTCGACCTTCAATGTGCCGAAGCACAGGGAGGCCGCCACGGCGAAGGGCATGCTAAACTGGGCCTCCTGGCGCGAGGTCGGGATGTCATGGACGAGGTTCGCCACCACTACCGGCGGTACGTCGCAAGTTATGGTCTCGATCTGCTCGAGGGAAAGCCGGTGTTCCGCGACGAGGCCAATTGCAACGTCCACGGCGGCATGGGCGGACAGGCACACGGGGATCCGCTTGAAATCGATGCCGGGTTCGAGCAAGCGCCAGCACGTTCCCAGCAGATTGAGTTGCTCGCGATGGAAGGCTCCCGATCCGAATAGTGCCCCGAACCCGAACCTGTGCTCGACCGCGTCGTGTGGGCCAGTTGCGCCGCGCTTTGCGAGCATAGCCGCAGTCACGCCGGCCTCTGCGGTTCGGCCGCACATGAGCGGTTTGGCATCGGTACCGAAGCAAGACTTCATCCCTCCTGTGCCGGCGATGGCGAAGCCGAGCGCGTTGGCTGTCTCATCGACATTCGCGCGGATCGCCGCCGCTGCGGCCGCCGCGGATCCTACCGAGCCGAGCACGCCGGTAGTCCACCATCCGCGCTCGTAAATGCCGGGGGTCGCGGCCATGCCCAACGCATATTCGACCTCGGTTCCGATGATGATGGCTTTCAGAAAGCGCCGTCCCGATGCGCCCACGGCCTGGGTCATGGCGAGCGCTGATGGGATGACAACCGCCGACCCGTGAACGAAGCCCGCGTAGCAGTTGTCGTCGAAATCGAGCGCGTGTGCAGCCGTGGCGTTCGCGAAGGCGGCGCCCGGCGCCGAGACGGAAGCTCCGCAGCCGAAAAGTGCGGCATCTCCCGGTCGCGACACAGCGAGCATCGTCTCACGTGCCGCTTCGGCGACCGGGGTCCGCGACCCAGCGATGGCGACACCAAAAACGTCAACAAGGCAGTTCAGAGCGACCTTCCAGACGGTCTCCGGAATGTCTCCGTCCTCGACGCTCGCCGCCCACTCGGCCATCACCCCGACGGTGCTGGGATGCAATTCGACATCGTCTCCCGTGGCCGGCTGATGGGCGGTCATCCCGTCAGGCTGCCGTATCGAAATAGCCGGCGCGAACGGCAGCCCCGACGAGGTTTACGATCAAACGACCCGCCGTGATGGTCGTGATCTGGTTCACGTCCGTGGAGGGCGTGATCTCCACCACATCCATGCCCAACACTCGACCCTTTCGAACCAAGCCGTGCAGCAACGTCCGGGCCTGCATGAAGGTCATGCCGCCTGCGCACGGGGCAGCCACCCCAGGCGCGATTCCCGGCTCGAATGCGTCCAGGTCGATCGTAACGTAGTATCGACCGCCATCGGGAATCCTTTCGAGGACGTGGTCGATGCCCTTCTCGTGAATGTCATAGGACGGGAAGAGGTGTGCTCCATAGGCGCGCGCTGCGTCGAACTCTTCCGGTCGCCCGCTTCCGGAAGCGTGCAGCCCGATCTGGAAAATCTCCCCGATATGGCTCATCTCCGAGGCGCGGCGGATGGGGCTGGAAAGTCCTTCGCGCACGCCGTTTATCTCCTCGCGCCAATCCAGGTGCTGGTCGATCTGGATCAAGGTGATCGGCCCCTGGTCGTCCAACGCACGCAGGACGGGGATCGGGATCGAGTGATCGCCGCCGAGGACTATGGGCATGGCCCCGGCGGCGACGATCTTTCGAACCGTTGCTTCCGCACGTGCGAGGTGACCCAGGGGATCGGTAGGGTCCGCATAGACGTCACCGCAATCGACGGCGCGTATCGGCCTGTTGTCGTAGAGCGGTCCCCCGATGTCGAAGTCGTAACGTTCGATCGAGCGCAGGATCCGATCGGTAGCGCGGCGCAAAGCCAAGGGCCCGCGGCTCTGGTCGTTCGCGATTTCTCCGAACGAGTACGAATGACCGTAGGGTATCCCGAGATAGGCAATATCCGCCGCCAGATCGTCCAGGCTGTTCACTGCCGCAGAATAGAGAAACGTCGTATGTTCGGCTTTGGCGGGAACGGTAAGTCTCATGAGGTTTTCCTTTTGTCGGGAAGCTTGCGCGCTGTGACGGGCGAGGACGAGCGATCGCTGCGCCGACGTCGGCGACGCTTGTTCGGTTGTGCCGTTACTGAAGTGGTGGGGGGCCTGAACCCGCAGACGTCGACCGGGCGTCGACCCTCGGAACGGCCGATAGGAGCTTGATCGTGTAGGGGTGTCTTGGGTGGTTGAGGATAGCGTCAGCGTCGCCGATCTCGACGAGCTTGCCATGCTGCATCACAGCGATCCTGTCCGATAGATGGGCGACCACTCCGATATCGTGCGAGATGAAGAGATACGCGACTCCCAACTGATCGCGCAGATCGGCCAGGAGGTTCACGATCGCCGCCTGAACTGATACGTCGAGCGCGGATACGGGCTCATCGCAGACGATGAAGCGTGGCTCAGTCGCCAGCGCCCTGGCGATCCCGACGCGCTGCTTCTCGCCTCCACTCATCTGATGGGGATAGCGGTTGGCATAGTGCGAGGGCAGGCGCACCATGTCCAGTAACTCCCGCACGCGCGTGGGCATCCGCTCGGTGGTTGCAAGCCCGAAGCGCCTAATGGGCCGTGCTAGCAATTCCCCGACGGTCTTGCGGGGATTGAGCGAGGAATCCGGGTTCTGGAAGACGATCTGCGCGGTTCGCCGCATCCTTTCGAGCTCTCGCTGGGGCTTTCCGGAAACGAGCTCGTCCCCAATCCGGATCTCACCCGAATCCGGATCGATCAAACGAAGGATCGTCCTTCCAAGGGTCGTCTTCCCAGACCCGGACTCCCCCACGAGGCCGAGAACCTCGCCGCGTCGGATGTCCAGCGTGATGTCGTCCACAGGCTTGAGAAGCGTTTCGTTTCTACGCAGCCGCCAGCCTTCCAGCGTGACGCCGCCCCCGATCCGGAAGGTCTTGTCGAGCGCGCGCACCGAGACGACCGGTGACTGCTCCGACCTTGGCGGCGCTTGTGTCGCGGTCGCCTCCGGGGTCGGCCATGGCGTTGATTCAACCAACTCGGCATTTGCGCACCGAACGCCCCTGCCACCGACCATCCGCATGGTTTGAGGCTGCGTGCTGCTCTCGGAAGCGAAGGGGCAGCGCTCCGCGAAACGACAGCCGCTCGGAGGCTTCCGAAGGTCGGGCAGCCGACCTGGGATGGAGGCCAGCCTGAGCTGCTTGGAGCCGATGCGTGGGATCGCCGCGAGAAGGCCCTTGGCATAGGGGTGCATCGGGCGATGCAGCACGTCCTCGGTCGCGCCGTGCTCGATGATCTGCCCGGCATAGAGCACCGCAACCTCGTCGGCGACGCGCCGCACCACGCCGAGGTTGTGGCTTATGAACAGCATGGTGAGCCCACGGCGGGCGCGCAACTGCTCGAGCAGCTCGATGATCTGCGCCTCGATCGTCACGTCCAGTGCGGTCGTCGGCTCGTCGAGGATGAGCAGGTCCGGCTCGGGCGCGAGCGCGCCGGCGATGATGGCGCGTTGCCGCATGCCACCCGACAGTTCATGGGGATAGGCGTTCGCCACAGCCTTGGGATTGAGGATGCCGACCTCGTCCAGCAGTCCGATCGCCCGCTCGAACGCCTCGCGAGGCGTGTATCCGCGATGGTGGATGAGGGATTCGCCAACCTGCGAGCCGATTGTCAGCGAAGGGTTGAGCACCGAGAACGGGTCCTGGAACACCAGCCCCAGGCGCGAGCCCCGCAGGCGCCGGCGTTCCTCCACGCTCATGGCACCGAGGTCATGGCCATCAAAGCGGACGGTTCCGCCTATGATCTGCGCCTCCTGCGGAAGCAGCCCCATGGCAGCCAGGGCAACGGTGCTCTTGCCCGATCCGGACTCGCCCACCAGGGCCAGCGTCGTGCCCTTTTTGGCGCTGATCGAGATCGACGAGAGCGCCTCGAGCTCTCCGCCGGAAGTGCGGTAGCGAACCGTGAGGTCGAAAATATCCAGCATGTCAGCGCTTACCGATCCTGGTCTTGAGGCGCGGGTCGAGCCGCTCGCGCAGGCCGTCTCCGAGCAGGTTGATGCCGATGACGAGCAGGCACATGGCGAGACCGGGTGCGAGCGCGATCCACGGGGCGCGGTCGATGAATGAGCGGGCCTCGGCGATCATCAGGCCCCAGTCCGAGCTTGGCGGCTGGGCTCCCAGACCGAGAAAGCTGAGGGCAGAACCCAAAAGGATGGCATAGGTCACGCGCAAGCTTGCTTCGACGAGCAAAGGCGGCCAGGCGTTTGGAAGGATCTCCCGGAACAGGATGTACCAGTTGCTCTCCGAGCGCGCCCTGGCGGCTTGGATGAATTCCTCGTTCGCCAGGGTGAGCGTCACGCTCCGGGTGATCCGGGCGATCAACGGTATATAGACGAAGCCGACAGCGAGGGCCGTCTTCCAAAGGGAAGGCGGGGTGACGGCTAGGACGAGGAGGCCAAGCATGATCGGCGGAACGGCCATCAGGACGTCGGCGAGCCGCATCAAGGTCTCGTCGACCCAGCCACGGAAATAGCCGGCGGCAAGCCCCATAGGCACGCCGACCAAAAGGCTGACGATTGTCGCCCCCAACCCCATCGCGATTGAAAGCCGGCCCCCCATGAGCAAACGGCTCAGGACGTCGCGCCCATATTCATCCGTCCCCAACCAATACGTCGGGCCGGGTGGCAGGAAGCGCGTCCGCATCGACACTGTATCCCAGGGATGCGGCGCGATCGACGGCGCAAGCAAGCTCAGCAGCACGATCGTGCCGGTGAGAAGGAGCCCGATCTTGAGCTGCAGCGGCCAGCCGCGAGCCGGCGGTTTTTCGTCGACGACCGTCGTTGACACCTCAGCTGACATTGCGCCCATACCTGATCTTGGGATTGAAGCGGGCGTACAGGAGGTCCGCCACGAGGTTTGCAGCCGCGTAGATGGCGGCTACGACGAGGATCGCCGCCTGCAATGTCGGCAGATCCCTGTTCTGGATGGAAAAGACGATCAACCTCCCGAGGCCGGGGTAGGCGAAGATGGTCTCGACGACCACGATTCCTCCCATCAGGCGTCCGAAATCGAGGGCGAGGGCCGTGATCGTCGGGAGCAGCGCGTTCCGCAGGGCGTGCCTGAGGACCACGACGTGCTCGGGGAGACCCTTCGCACGCGCTGCCGTCACATATGGGCTCTGCAGCACTTCGATCATGCTCGATCGGGTTAGGCGCGAGACGTGGGCGAGATGACCGAAGACGAGCGTGATCGTCGGTGCGATAAGATGCTTCAGCCAGATCCAGAGGCCCTCCGAGGGCGCCTCGTACCCCGAGGCGGGCAGCCAACCCAACCAGGCGGCGAAGACCAGGATGACGATGATCGCCCAGAAGAACTCGGGGACGGCGATACCGAGATAGGTCCCGATGGACACGCCGTGGTCCAGCGGCTTTCCGTGCCGCAGCGCCGCGACGATCCCGAGTCCGACGCCGATCACAGCGATCAGCACGAAAGAGGCCCCTGTGAGCATCAGCGACCGGCCGACCGCCTCAGTGAGCATGGGCCCGATGGGCCGGTTCATGAGGGTGGATTCGCCCAGGTTGCCGGTAAGGAACGAGCTCGCCCAGCGAAGGTATTGCTGCCAGATGGGATCCGTCAGACCCAGTTTGATCTCAAGCGCCCGCACCTGATCCGGAGGCGCGAATGGCCCCAGGATCAGATATGCGACATTGGCCGGCAGGAGCGCCGTGATCCCGAACACCAGCATCGACACGGCGACGAGCACGAGAACTATGAAGAACAGGCGACGTGCGATGAATGCGGTCATCTGGGCGCTGCTCTTACGGCTTCAGGGTGACGTTCTTGAGCTCTAGCCAGAGCATGGGCGTCGACTTGAAGCCCTCGACCCTGCGGCTGACCCCGTTCACGTGAGCCTGTGCGTAGGCGATGATGCTGGGCTGGGTTTCCTCGACGACGACCTGGAACTCCTTGAACAGCTTTTTGCGGGCTTCCTCGTCGTTGGTGCGCCGCGCCTCGTCGAGGATCCGGTCAACACGTGGCTCATTGTAGAGCCAGAGCTGGCGGTTCCAGGACCCCGAGGAGTGGTAGAACGGATAGAGGGACGTATCGACGGTGGGGCGCGCAAAGTATCCGTCGATGAACAGCTGGGCCTTGCCCGCGACATTTGCCGCATAGGTGGCAAACGGCACGCGCTCGACGTTGATGCGAATGCCGGCGGCGCGGGCCATGTCCCTCACCGCGACACCCAGCCGCACGCGCTGCTCCCGCTCCTGGGGAACTTGCATCGGGATGTCGAACCCGTTCGGGTAACCGGCCTCCGCGAGGAGCTTCTTCGCCTGCGCGATATCCGGCGGCGCGAACTTCATTTCAGTGTTGAAGTAGGGATGACCCGGAGGAAGGGGGCTGAAAGTCGGGGCTCCCTGGCCGAAGAGTGCGAGTTCCACGAGCGCGGACTTGTCTATCGTAAGAGCGAGAGCCTTACGCACTCGCGGGTCGTTGAAAGGCGGACGTTCGTTGTTGAGGATCACGCCGTCCCAGGTCGGGGTCGGGACGCTGTCGATCCGGATGGTTTTGTGATTCTCGAACTTCTCGACGGCTTCGAAGGGGAGGTTCCAGAGAAGATCGATCGACCCGGATTCGAGCGCGGCGATGCGCGCCGCGGCCTCCGGGATAATGCGGAGCGTCACACCATCGAGCTTGGGCAGGCTCGCCTCGAAGTAGTCGGGGTTCTTTACCAGCTCCATCCGGTCGCCAGGCGACCAGGACTTGAACTTGAAGGGACCCGTGCCGATCGGATGCGTGGAGAGCTCGTCGACTTTGTCCCTCGGGACGATGCGAAGCTGCCGGTCAGCGAATACGTCGGGGAAGCCCGCATATGCAATGTTCAGTTTGAACGTGACCTCGAGTGGCCCCGTCGCTTCCACGGTATCGACCATGGTCAGGTTCGACCGGCCCCGCGATCCCGTTTGCGGGTCGAGGATTCGCTTGACTGTGACGACGACATCCTCTGCATCAAGCGTCCTTCCATGATGGAACTTCACGCCATCACGGAGTTTGAAGACCCAGGTTTTCAGGTCGTCCGAGGCTTTCCAACTCTCGGCGAGGTCGGGCTTGACCGTCAGATCGGGATCTATTCGCGACAGCCCGTTGAAGACGAGATGCACATAGATGTATTCGTCTCCTATCGTCGTCTTGGACGGATCCAGTTGGTAGAGGGTCGTCGCTAGGGCGGCGCGGAGCGAGTTCTGCGCCAACGCGGGTGTCCAGATCGGCAGCGACATCGCCACGGCTACAGCCGCCACGCTCAGGAAATTCTTCATCACTTTCCCCTTCTTTTGTTACGTTTGTATTGGACTGCGATTTCCACTGGTGGGAGTGGTCCGTTCGTTCAATCCGGTGAACGTCGCGGAAGTGCATCGGAGACGCCGGTCATCAGGATCCGACCTCACCAGCGCTTAGACCCTCGGGTCCTCAGGCCCGCTTGACCGCGACGATGTCGACTTCCATGAGCAGTTCCGGGCTCGCCAGTCCCTTCACCACAAACGAGGTGAACGCAGGCGGATTGGCAAAGCGTCTCAAGACAGAGGCGTTCACGCCCGCCAGGTAGTCGGGTTCGGTCACGTAGACCGTTGCCTTGACGACATCGTCGAGCGTGGCTCCAGCCTCGCCCAATAGCTCCGCGACGTTGTCCATCGCCTGCTCCGCCTGGGCGCTGGCGTCACCGGCGCCGCGAAGCACATGCTCCAGGTCCATGCCTGTCTGCCCTCGCAAGATCACGCGGTCTCCGGCGACCACAGCCATGCAGAGCTTCGAGCCGAGTCCTTGCCGTTGCGAGCCGTAATAGGCGTCTGCGGAATCATAGGGCCGCAGACGCAGGTGCCGATCGCCGCCATTCTGCGGGAGAACGACCACGTCTAGCTCGAAAAGAATCTCGGGACTTGCGAAAGCCGTCGTCACGATGCCCGTCGAGACGGGGCGGATTTCACCAAAATGCCGACCAAGTACCGGATAGACAGCGGGCCGGTACACTCGATCGCTGATATAGACGGTGATCTTGCAGACATCGTCCAAGGATGTTCCTGCCTCCTGCAAAAGGATCGACAGGTTTGTCATGGCCAGTTCCGCCTGATCGGCGGCAGAATCCAAGCCGCGTCCTTTGGCCATTATCCCACTGTGGTCCAGTCCCGACCCCGTCTGGCCGCGCACGAAGACCTCGACATCGGAACGGATCGCCATCGAGCCCGTCCATGGGAAGCCTTGGCCATGCCAATTTTCGAAGGAGTAGGGGCGAGTGAACCGCAGCGGGTTTTCGGGCATGATGCCCTCGGCATCGATCTGCACGATCAGATCGGGACGCGGCAGTGCCGAGACGACCAACCCGGTGCTGACGGGGCGCGCCTTGGCGAGCCGCTGGCTCAAAGCACGGTAGACCTCCGCCCGATAGCCGCGATCCACGATGCTGGTCGTCAGCTTCGTGATATTGTCCAGTGAGGCGCCGGCCGCATCCAGGGCAGTCTCCAGGCGGTCCAACGCTGCATGGGTCTGCGCCGCAGGATCGCTGCCCCCTTTGATCGAGCCATCTGACTGGACGGCGCTCGATCCACTGAGAAAAAGCCTCTCCCTGTGCCTGACCGCGCCGGGAATTGGATGCCGGTCGCAACCGGGCAGGGAACTCGTCGAGTACGAAAGGCGATCCATTTTTCACAATCTCCAAAGAAGGGAAAAATCGTCCGCGACCGCGAATGCAAGCGCTTTCAGAATGCGGCCTCAGGCGATCGAAGGTACGAACGGCTCGCGGCCGCCAGCTTCGCGGTCAGCGATGTAACCCGCGGCGATCGCTTTCATCCTTCCCCCCGAGATTGGCTCGCCGTGCCCGCCGAACACGGTCTCAACGTTCATGGAGATCAGTCTCCTCATGGTCCCGACGTAGTCGTCCACCGACGATCCAGGAAAGCCGTCCAGCAGCCTTCCCTCGTAGATGGCGTCACCGCTGAACAGGAGCTTGCGGGCCTCGTCGAGAACGCCAATGGACCCTGCGGAATGCCCTGGTAGGTGAACGACACGAAAAAAGGTGTCCCCGAGGTCGATGACGTCGCCATCAGCCACAATCCGCGTGAGCGGAGCGGGACGAAGCTCGAAATCCTCGCATTTCCATCCTGCAGGAGGTTCTTCACCCGCGGCGTCGGGCGTCGTGCGGACCAAGTGAGCGAGGGTGAATTCGTCGGGCATCCGCTGGAAGTAAGCGGCTTCCGATCCATGGCCCAACCGGTCCTCGAACTCGTGGAGGCATCCAACGTGGTCGACGTGGACATGAGTGGCCAACGCAATAACGGGTTTTCCGACATCCCGGTCCAGGGCATTGGTCAGCGACGTCACCCCCAAGCCGAAGTCGATCACGAGATCGGCGTCGCGGCCTTCGATCAGCCACGTGTTTCCTCGGAACATGCGATGTACCCGAGGCTCCCAGATACGTGTGATGGCAGGGTGGTATCGTGTCCTGTCGAACCAGGTTCCAGAAAGTGTGCGCGTATCTCGCTCGCCCGACTGCGAGGTCGGCGATCGCTGGTCCGAGACGGCTTTGTCGACGAGCCGCGTCATTTCTCGAAATAGCCTGCTCTGATTGTTGCGCCGATGAGATTGGCAAAAAGCCGCCCCGCCGTGATGGCGCTGATGCGGTCCACATCCCGCGACGGGGTGATCTCGACGATATCCATGCCCACCACGCGACCCTTTCGCACCAGGCCGTGGATAAGCTTCCGAGCCTGGTGGAAGGTGATGCCGCCGGGCGCGGGTCCCTCGACGGCCGGCATGACCGATGGATCGAGGCCATCGGCATCGATGGTGAGGTAGTATCTCGCGTTGTCGGGAATGCGATCCAGAACGGCCGCCATCCCGTCGTCGTGCACTTCGTATGATGTGATGATCTGCGCACCGTAGGCTCTCGCAGCCTCTACGTCCGCACGCCGCGCACTGCCCTGTGAACGGATCCCGATCTGGAAGATCTCGCCCACATGCGCCATCTCTGAGGCGCGCCGTATCGGGCTGGACAATCCTTCCCGAACGCCGTCCACGTCATCTCGCCAGTCGATGTGGGCGTCGAGTTGCACGAGAACTAGGGGACCTTGGTCGTCTAACGCTCTCAGCACTGGGACGGGGATAGCGTGGTCGCCGCCCATGATCAGTGGAAGGGCGCCCGCGGCGACAATTTTCCGCACCGCCTCCTCCGCGCGCCGGGAATGCGAGGCGGGGTCGTGCATCTCCCCGATGACGTCGCCACAGTCGGCCATGCGTACGGGCCTGTCGTCGAACAGTGGGCCCCCGACGTCGAAATCATAGCGCTCCAGCGATCGGGAGACCCGATCCGACGCTTGCCTGACGGCGGTCGGCCCATTGGACTGATCGTTCGAGACGTTGCGTATAGTATAAGGATGACCGAAAGGGATGCCAAGAAACGCAATATCGGCGTTTAGATTGTCGAGATCTAGCTGGAGTTCCGAGAAAAGGAATGTCCGATGCCCATGTACGGGGGCGGAGGTTAGATTATGTAACACGAAACCTATCCTTGGCCGTTTATTTTCTGCAGAAGCATCTTGTGGTGAAAAGCGGATGAAGCACTTCGGATGTCCGCAAAAGTTATCCGACGTCAGCCGCCAGCCCCGAGTTGGTCGGCTAAGAGCAGTATCTCGGAACCATCCCGCTAGGCAACGAGTTGCTCCCGCGCATGGATTTCGGCCCGCAGCCGTCGTTGGTCGATTTCCTCATTGAATCCAGTGGCTTAGTCGGGTGGAATGGATGCCGGCATGGAATAATGTGAGAATCAATCATTGAAAGCATGAGCGGTCTTCACTATCGACGTCAGGATGGACAAACCCTTCCTCGCATTGCACATGCGCGAGCTGGCGACCTTCGTTGCTATCTGCGAGCGGGGAAGCCTTTCCGAGGCCGCGCGGGATATCGGGATCACGCCTTCCGGGGTGTCCCACGCGTTGGCCGAACTGGAGCGGCATTTCGGTGCCTCGCTGCTGGACCGCAGCCACAGGCCGTCGGTGCCTACGGTTCTCGGCGACATCGTCCGTCGTCATGCCGAGATGCTCATTCGGCAGGCCCGGACCATGGACACGGAAGTGCGCCTTGGCGGCGGCGCGCTACCCAACCTCCGGATCGGCTTGATCGAGTCGCTTGCCGTGCACTTCCTGCCGCGTTTCATCCACGGGCTGAGCAAAAGAGTCCGCGGGTTTTCGATCGCTACCGACTTCAACAGCGGACTTCGCCGACGCCTCCAGGAGCGGACCTTGGACCTCTTGATCGCGGCAAACTTCTTTGAGGACGCGGGTGGGTTGGAGCAGCACGAGGTGCTCGACGAACCGTTCTTACTGCTGGTTCCGAGGGGCGCTCCCAGCCTCGCCGATGCCTCTGAATTCAAGGATTACGCTCAGACGGTCCCTTTTGTTCGAAACAGCCCGAACAGTGATCTGGGCCAGAGGATCGAACGCCACCTTAGACGGATGCGGATCGAGCCCGATCACGCTTATACCTTCGACAGCGTGGATTCGGTCACCGCGATGGTGGGTAACGGGTTTGGCTGGGCGATGCTTCCGCCGACCTCGGTGGCCCGTAGCCTAAATCACCTATCGAATACCGAGTTGCGCAGGTTTCCGGGCCCGGAGATCCGTAGGACGATCACGATAGTCGCGCGAAACGGGGAACTGGGTGCGCTTCCGGCCCTGATCGCAGATGCGTCGCGGAGCGTTTTCAAGGAAATCTACCTACCTATTTTCAAGGAGATGATGCCTCACGACCTGAGCGAAATACGATTCTAGGGTCGTAACTCGAAGAGCGACTGGGGGCGTCATTCCGAACGCGCCGATCTCTCGATCGCCACGGTGGGTCCTACCTTTACCCAATCCATGGCCACGAAGGTCTTGAACTTGCGTATGTTGGGGCTGGCGAAGAACAATCGCCTCGTCAACGTCTCGTAGGCCTCCATCGTAGGTACCAAGCACCACCAGCATGAAGTCGGCATGACAGCATTGCTGACCTCCGAGGCGGCTGTGAAAGGTCGACCTGGCAGCGTGGATGCCTGCGGCGGTTTCGCTGATCAGCTCCTCCACCAAGAAAACAATTATGCGTTGTCCGAGCGAGCCCGGATCCACGATGGAGACATTGCCACGGATGGGTCCGTCTCGCTCCATGCGCCGGATGCGATGTTGGACAGCGGCGGCGGGCTTCATGGGCCCCTCGACGAGACAATCTTGCAAATTGAGGCGGCGATTTCAGCGCTCCAATCGTCGTATTTGCAATATCTTCTCGGTGCCACACGCCCCGAGATCGCCGAGGCCGCGTATCGCCAGATGCGGGAGAGCGATCCGGAGGCCGCGAGTGCGCACCTGGCCTCTCTGTCCGTCGGCAACTGGACGCCGAACAACCCGCGTATCGCGATTGAATGAGAGACGCACGATATGAACAGCGAAACCCCCGTCCGGATTCGGTCTATGGAGCGCGAGGATCTCGGCCCGGCTGCGTTGCTGTCCGCGAAGATCAACTGGCCGCACCGTAAGCTGGACTGGGATTTTCTGTTTTCCGTTGGCGAAGGGCTGGTCGCCGTCGTGAATGGCCAGGTCCAAGGCACGGTCATGGCCTTTCGACACGGCCCGGGACTGGCCACCCTGGGAATGGTGATCGTCGACGATACACAGCAGGGCAAGGGACTGGGTCGCAGGCTGATGCAGGAAATGATGGTGCGTCTCGACGGCAGCGCAATCCTTCTGCAGGCGACGAAAAGCGGAGTTCCGCTTTATCGCAAGTTGGGTTTCGAAGAGGTTGGCGAATTGTATCAGCATCAGGGTCCGGTGCCGGCAGTCGAGCCGCCGGCGCTGGCGTCCGGCGAGACCATACGTCACGCGTCCGCTGCCGATCACTTCCCGGAAGACTTCTATTCCCGGGCGAGCGGGTCGGACAAAGCCAAGGTGATGACGGCGCTTGTCCCTAATGCGCAGTGCGCGATGTTGCTCCGGGACGGGATGCCGGCCGGCTTCGCCATGCTGCGCGAGTTCGGTCGCGGCTGGTGCATCGGCCCTGTCGTCGCCATGGATCGACCCGCTGCCCAGATCCTGATCCAACACTGGTTGGTGCAGTGCGCTGGCAAATTCGCGCGCGTCGATCTTGCGGGTGACGAGAGCTTGTCTCGTTGGCTGAATGGGCTGGGAATGCCGAGGATGGACGGAGCGCGGACGATGGCCTTCGGCTCGATGCCGGCCGTCGCAGCCGACGTTTCGGTCTTTGGCCTCGCTGCGCACGCGCTGGGTTAGCGGGCGATCCCGAACGCGCGATTGTCGTCAGCGACTATGGCGAACAATCGGAGGCGTCGGCTGCGAGCTCGGCTCAACCGACCGCCCGGACACCTTTTCGGCGGTTTTTTGAAGTAGAGAAACGCCCGCTCCTTAGAAGGCGCGCGGGTGGCTAGTCCCCACGCCCGGCAGCAGTGATGGCTGCAACGACCCGATCGGTGTCCTGCGCCGTTCCGACACTGATCCGAACGACGTCCTCGTAGCCGCGTCCGGGAATCAACGACGTCAGAATGCCGGAAGCGCGGAGGCCTTGCTGGACGTCCCGACCCTTGCGCCGCGTTCGCACCGCGAGGAAGTTCGTGGCGCTTGGCATGCTCTCGAAACCGGCATCCAGCAGCGCAGTCCGCATCCGCTCCCGTTCCGCGATCGTCCGCTTGACGATCTTGGTCGACCATTGTTCGTCCTCGATCGCCGCAAGCGCCGCCGCCTGCGTCACGCGCCCCACGTTGAACAGGCCGCGCACGCCGTCCACCATGTCGACGATGCGAGCGTGGCTCGCAATCGCATAGCCGAAACGTATGCCGGCAAGCCCATGCGCTTTCGACAGGGTGCGGATGACGACCCATGGATGCGAGCTTCCACGCAGCTCCTTGATCGCATCCAGCCCACCTTCAGCACGGGAGAATTCGCCGTATGCCTCGTCGACGACCAGGAGGTGGTCCGAGGGAATAGCATCAGATATCAGTCGGAACTCCGCTCGTGTCAGTGCGGCGCCCGTCGGGTTGTTCGGAGTGCAGACAACGACGACGTTTGCCGTCCGTGCAGCGGCCGCCAGGGCTTCCGGATCGTTGCACCCATCCGCCCTCAGCGGGATCGGATGGTAGTTGGCCTGCGCCAAGAGCGAGGATTCGAGATAGCGACGATAGGTGGGATCCGGTGCCGCGATCTCGGAGCCTGTACTCAGTGCCACCTGCAGCAGCATGGCGATAATCTCGTAGCTCCCGTTGCCCAGGATCAACTGGCCTTGTTGCACGTTCAGCTTTTCTGCCAGCTTTTCCCGAAGCAGCCTGCCGCGATGGTCCGGGTAGCGGTTGGCATGGCGAAGAGCGTCGGCGACCGCGGCCGTCACCGCCGGGGAAGGCAGGTCGGCGGCCTCGTTCTGGTTAAGCGCGCTGAGCCCGCCCTCCGCACGCCATTGCTCGATGTGGCGTTCGCCGGCCCGGCTCTCGGCAAGTGCGACCACGTGAGCCGGGAATTGAAATTCGCACGCCTCTTTGGACATCGGGGCTTTCCGTTAGCAGAGCCGGCGCCGAAGGTCGGACCTGAAGGACTTTCGAGATGGCGATGATCGGCGACGCGCCAGGAGCTGGTCAGACCCATCGCCGAAGTAGCGACCAGCCGCAGCGGAAAACTATATTGGAGGATGCCCGACGCGAGCGCTCTATTTGACCTTTCCCGATGCAAGATTTTTGCGCATCAGAAGATCCGATCCCGGCATTCTTCCGGCCACGGCCGCACGGATCAGCCAGACGAGCTGACGCCGTTTGCCGCATAACTCGTCTTCCGAGTTCCAAGCACGCGGTCTCGATTGAGTATACGGAGTGGGTCAAGGGTCTCCTTGAGACGTTCCATAAGCCCGATTTCCGCAGGGCTGCGGCTGTGCAGGAAAGCCCGCTTCTTGCGGCCGATCCCATGCTCGGCGGAGATGGAGCCTCCGTATTCGCCGACGGTGCCGTAAACGATGCGCTCAACCGGGTCGAGGCCTTCTGGGGTCGGATCTGATCTCAGCACGATCACATGCACGTTCGAGTCCGCCAAATGGCCGAAAATGGCCACGATGGCGTCCGGCCACGTGCCGCCGACCTGCGTGCGGATGACGTCCGTCGCTCGCTCCAGCAAAGCGCGCGGCAAGCTCACATCGAACGAGACCATGGTGCCGAACCGATTGCGATATTCGTAGGGCGTCTCGCGAAAGCGCCAGAAGTCCAGGCGGTCCGATTCGGAACGAGCGATAACGGCGTCGGAGAGGGTACCTTGCTCATAAAGCCCCATGAGGCTGCTTTCCAAGGCATTGATCTCGCCGCCACTCGCTTCCACCTCGACCAAAAGCGAGATGCCGTCATGCAAGGCGAACGGGCTTTTCAATCCGAACGCGTGTTCGGACAACGCCATCACCTCCGGCCACATGGCCTCGAACGCCATCAACCTTCCGGGCAAGGCGCGCTCGAGCGCCCGCTGAACGGCAACGGCAGCGGCGAAGTTCGCGACCTTCAGGAAGGCGGTCGAAATCTCCCCCGGGTGCGGATGCAGCCCCAGGACCACGCGCGTGACAACGCCCAGCGTGCCTTCCGTGCCGATGAAGTTCTGCGTCCAGTCGTACCCCGCGTTGTTCTTCAACATCTTGTTCATCGACGATACGATGGTCCCATCGGCGAGTACGGCTTCCAGGCCGAGCACGTTGTGCCGGGTCATCCCATATCGAAGAACCCGGTTCCCTCCTGCATTCGTGGCGACGTTGCCGCCGATTGTGCAAGAGCCACGCGCGCCGAGATCGATGCCGCAAAGGAATCCGGCTTCCGCGGCCGCTTCTTGGACCTTCTGCAGCGGTGTCCCCGCCCAGGCCGTCAAGGTGCCGGCGATAGCGTCCACCTCCTCGATTCCGATCATACGCTCAAGCGAGAGTGCGACCTCGCCCTCTCTCGGATGCGCACCTCCTGCGAGCCCCGTCATCCCACCCTGCACGACCACGGGCCAGCCGGCCTGTCCGCAGAGTTTCAGGATGGCGGAAACGGCCTCAGTCGACACTGGCGTGACGAGGATAGAGGGAGGCGTCGGCGGAAGGCGCCCGGCGTCCGCACGGTTGCGCTCAGGGATATCGACGCCCGTGCGGACATATGCACGACCAATCTCGTCCGTCAGCCGCGATGCCAAACCCTCCACGTCGATCGAAGGCTCCGTCTCCTCTGGCATAACCATCAAGTCGCCATGGCCTGCGTCGAAATTTCCAGCGTCTGGCGAACGTCGCAAACCACTTCGATGAGCACCGGCCCACGCTCGGCCATCGCCATGACCACCGTGGGTCTCGCCTCCTCCGCCGACGCGATGCGGAACGCCTTCGCACCGAAGGCGGCGCCGAGTGCCGCGAAGTCGGGGTTCGCTAGGTCGGTGCCCGACACGCGACCCGGGAATGCCCTTTCCTGATGGGACCGTATCGTCCCATAGGACCCGTTGTTCGACACGACAACCATCAGGTCGAGCCCTCTGGCGGATGCGACCGCAAGCTCGTTGCCCGTCATCAGGAAGCCGCCGTCGCCGCAGAACGCAATCACGCGCCGGCCTGGGTAACGCAGCGCGGCGGCGATGCCAGAGGGCACCCCACTGCCCATGGCGCCGCAACCGGAGCCTAGAAGCCGATGGGCAGGGGTGAATGCGAAGGCTCGATGTACCCAGCCTGCGAAGTTACCCGAATCCGTCGTGATGACGGCTTCCTGTTCCGCAGCGGCGGCGATTGCATCCACTGCGTGACCGAACACGTCCGCCTGGGGCAGCCTCTCGGGACGCCATTCGTGCACGGCGCGCCGTGTCGCCTCGATCTCAGCCAGCCTGCAGGGCGTGGCACGCCTTGCATCGGTCGCGATCATTGCACGTACAAAGTCGTGCGCGGTCGAGACGACCGGAACGGCTGTCTCGAAACGGCGGCCCACCAGGTTTGCGTCCGGATACACGTGCACGAGTGGCTGCGCCGCGGGAAGCTGGCGGGGGAAGGAAAATCCCATGGTGGACAGGTCGCCCAGCCGCGTTCCGATCGCAACAATGAGGTCCGCGCCCTCAATGAGCCCCTTCAATGGAGCAGATGGAAAGAAGCCCATCTGCCCGGCGTAGAGGGCGTGCCGGTTCGGGAACTGGTCCTGGTTCTTGTTGGTGAGGACCACGGGCAAGCCT
The DNA here is from genome assembly GCA_025846845.1 of Alloboseaceae bacterium BT-24-1. GTDB lineage: Bacteria > Pseudomonadota > Alphaproteobacteria > Rhizobiales > Beijerinckiaceae > Allobosea. The sequence goes on along the minus strand of JAOYTL010000009.1, from coordinate 264,864 downwards.
AGATGGTCGCACATCCTAATCAGGTCAGCTCGGAACTCCGGCGTCCGACACTCGCCGCCGACGATCAGGATTGGCTTCTCGGCGGCGGCGATCGCGGCGCTCGCTCTACCAGTGTCCTCCGTGGTTGTGCCGGGCCGTGCCGTCCCGTGCACCGTGGGACGTGCGGGCGATGCAGCGAACGCAAGCGCGTCCTCCGGCAGTTCGATCACGACGGGCCCTGGCGTACCGCTTGTCGCGACGACGAATGCGCGCGCGATCTGCTCCCTAGCTAGCGCCGGGTCGCCGAGGCGGGTCGACCATTTGATCACGCCGGCGAACGTGGTGGCGGTATCGATCTCCTGGACCGCGTTGCGGCCAAGGTTGGGAAGGTCTACCTGCCCGAGCAGCAGTATCAGCGGGATGGCTTCCTGCTCCGCCACGTGCAGGCCTAGCGCCGCATTGAATGCTCCGGGCCCTCGACTTGCCATCACTACGCCGGGCCGTCCGGTCAGCTTCGCGTCGCCGACGGCCGCCAGCGCAGCGGCGCCCTCGTGCCGGCTCGTCACCACGTCGATCTCGGTGCGGTCACGCAGGGCATCGAGAAGTGGCAGGAAACTCTCGCCGGGCACGCTGAAAGCGCGGTCGACACCATGAGCGACCAGGCTATCGACGATCAACTCGGCAAGCCGATAGTCGACGGTCACTCCGTCCGCTTCGGTCCGTGTCATCACTCGGCCACCTTACCGTCCGGCTCTATGGTGCGCATATGTGGCGCGAGGCGAAGCGGCGCTCCCGTTCTGGCCTGGACGTCCTCAAGGCGAGCGCCTCTCAGCATCGCCGATACGACCAAGCCGTCTGGCATGACCTCGACGATGGCGAGGCTCGTGAAGACACGGGAGACCACGCGTTTCGCGGTAAGGGGAAGCGTGCACTCGGCGACGATGCGGGGGGCGCCCTCACGTGTCACGTGTTCCATCATCACCCAGATTTGCTTGGCGCCCACGGCAAGGTCCATCGCGCCGCCCACGCCGGGCGGCTCGCCTTCGTCCCGGCCAGTGTTCCAGTTTGCGAGGTCCCCGTTCTGGGAAACCTCGAAGGCGCCTAGGACAGCGACGTCGATGTGACCGCCTCGCATCATGGCGAAGGACATGGAGGAGTCGAAGAATGAACCGCCGCGTGCCAGCGTCACGGGGGACTTGCCCGCGTTGATGAGATCGAAATTCGCTTCGCCGAGGGCTGGCGCGGGGCCGACGTTGAGGATCCCGTTTTCGCTGTGAAGGATCACTCCCGATTCGGGATCCATGTAATCCGCAACGTGGGTCGGCGCGCCGATGCCGAGATTGACGAAGCTCTCCCGGGGCAGCTGCGAGGCCACCATGCGCGCGAGCTGCTGCCGTTCAAGGCCCTTCATGACGAGGTCCTCGCGAAGACGCGGTTGACGAAGATACAGGGCGTGACGACCGCCTCCGGGTCCAATTCGCCGGCCTCAACGACGCGATCGACCTCGACGGCCACCGTGTCGGCGGCGGTCGTCATGACGGCGCAGTGATTGCGAGCGGTCATGTTATACGTCACGTTGCCCAAGGTGTCGGCAACCTTCCCTTTCACGAGGGCGAAGTCCGCCTTGAGCGGCATCTCGAGCAGATAGGTACGACCATCGACCTCGATCTTCTGCTTTCCCTGCTCGAAGACCGTGCCGACGCCGACGGGGCTCAGGAAGCCGCCCAGCCCCGCGCCGCCGGCTCTGATCCGTTCGACGAGCGTGCCTTGGGGTACGAGTTCCAGCTCGACCTCTCCCGCTCGGTACTGCGCCGTGAAGTCCTTGGCGCTGCGGGGGTAGGAGCAGACGATCTTGCTAACGATGCGCGAGCGGAACCATAGCGACAGGTCGTCCCCCTCGGTTCCGGCATTGTTGGAGATCAGGGTCAATCCACGTACGCCTAGCTCGGCGACGGCCCTGACGAAGGAGCGAGGCAGTCCCGCCCCGCCAAATCCGCCGACCATCACGACGTGGCCATCCCTCAATCCCTTCACCGCGTCGGCGGCGTTCTCGACGACGACGTTTCTCATGCTTTCCCTTCCGCGCCCTTGAGCTCGCTCTCCACGCCCGCCGGTGCGCCGTAATTCCGCGCGAGCCCCCGCCCGATGCGATCGAGCATCATCTCGTTCGTCCCGTCGGCGTAGGCGGCGAGCCTGACCTCCCCCAGCTGCAATGCGAGGCCCTGCTCATCGTGCGCCCCGATCGCGCCCATGGCCCGCATGCACTGGTCGACGCCCCAGATCGCCGTATCGACCGCGAACTTCTTGCACTGAGCGGCGGCCGTCTGGGCCGCCTCGCCACGGTCGACGAGCTGCGCCGCCCGGAAGACGAGGGCGTTCGCTGCCTCAAGGCGCGTCGAGACCTCGGCCAACTCCCACTGAAGGCCTTGGTGTGAGAGCAATGCGCACCCGAAGGACTGCCGTCGTGCGCAGTACTGCACGGTCTCGCTAAGGGCGGAATGTAGGCTGGCGACTGCCATCGCTGCGACGTGGACCCTCGCTGCGTTCACGGCCGCCATTGACGCGCCGACCGCATTGCCCGTCGCTCCCAGGAGCGCCCATTCCGGGACGAAATGATCACGGAACGTCATTCTCGCAAGCCTGAACGATACGCCCCCAGACAGCGGAATCTCCTCCCGTGAGAGGGATGCCCCGGTGCCGCATTCGACGAGAAGGTTGATCAACCCGACGTTCTCGTCCGCGCGAACCAACATGGACAAGAAGTCCACGATGGTGCCGTTGGTGACCCAGTCCTTGGTACCGTTGACGACCCAGCCACCGTCGATCCGCGTGGCCGTCGTGGCAATGGCGCCCAAATCGCTGCCGCCACCCGGCTCGCTCATCGACGGCGCGGCCAGGATCGAGCCGTCGATGAGGCCGGTCAGGAGCCGGCTTCGCTGCGCATCGGTTCCCGCTCGTGAAATCCGCGTCGCCTGCCCTTGCAGGTTGTTGAGACAGAACGCGGCCGCGAAGCTGCATCTCGCAACTTCCTGAGCCACGCGGACCTTACACGTGAAGGAAGCACCGTGGCCGCCGTGTTCCGGCAGAACCTGAAGGGCGAGCATGCCCTGCGCCGCCCACGCGGCGATCCACTCCCGCGGGAATGGCGTCCCGGCCACCCGGGCTCGCCGGGCGGCTTCCGAGAAACCGCCCTCGCAGAACTCGCGTGCCAGTTCGACGAGGTGCCGTTCGGGCGGCGACAGGGCCTCATCGTATTGTCCGAAAAAGGTCATGGACTGGGAGGGGACAGCGCTAGTCAGGCTTGTTCTCCTTCGCCCACTCTGCCCAGTAGGCCACTTCCTTGGCAACGTCTGCGGCGAAGTTCTGCGGATTGGAGCCCTTGATCGGAACGCCGCCGATCACTTGGATCTGCGAGGCGAATTCCGGGCTTTCGCTAACCTTGTTCAGGGCTTCCATAAGTTTTTGGGAAACGGCAGGTGGGAGCCCCGCCGGGCCGGCAACACCGAACCACGCCGAGATATCGAATGCCTTGCCTCCCGCTTCCTCGATCGTCGGCAGATCCGGGAAGATCAACGATCTCTCCGTCGCCAGGACCGCCAAGGCCCGTATGGATCCCGCCTTGATGTACTCGGCGACCGTCGACTCCGTGAAAAAGCCGACCTGGGTGGTCTCCCTGAGCAGATCCGTGATTGGCTGATTGCCACCCGCATAGCTTACGAACGTCAGCTGAGTGCCATAAAGCTTGTCGAAGATGGTCCCGCCGATGTGGGATGTCGTTCCCAGCGTGCCCCCGTAGTTCAGCTCCTTTGGACGCGCCTTGGCATAAGCGACCAACTCGGCAACTGTCTTGACGGGGAAATTGGAATTTACGACCAAGACCGCCCGCTGCTTGGCCATCTTGCGAAGCAATGTGAAGCTAGCCACCTGATCGTAGGCGACCTTGGGATAGAAGACCTTCGCCCGCGTCTGTGTGGCCTCGACGCTCATCAACAGCGTATATCCGTCGGGAGCCGACCTGACGACGTTGAGTGCGCCGATGGTGCCGCCGGCTCCGCCGGTGTTCTCGACGATGACTTGCTTGCCGAGTTGGTCGCCAAGGTTTTTTGCGACCATGCGGGCCAGCACGTCCGTCTGCCCGCCGGCAGGATAACCGACGACGAGCCTGATCGGTCGACTGGGATAATCGGCTTCGGCCGCCAGAATGGGGCCGGCGGTAATCATCGAGGCCAACGCTGCATAGACCAGGAGCTTTTTCATCGGCAGGCCCTTCCCCATTTTTGCGCTGCATGGAGAGTTGCCCAAAGGACATCAAGGTGTCAATAAACATCATGTTGTCTAAAGTGGGTTGTGTTGCCTAATTTTGCGTTAGCCCCGCTTGCCGGGGCATGCGAGGGAGAGGACGATGTTCCAAGCGATATTGATCGAGAAGGACGACGCGGGTCAGCGCGTTGGGAAAACGGAGGTGTCCGAGGACCGCCTGCCGGCCGGAGACGTGACCGTCCGCGTTGAAGCCAGCACGATCAACTACAAGGACGCTCTGGCGATTACCGGCAAGGGCCCGATCGTCCGCAGCTTTCCCATGGTGCCGGGCATCGACTTCGCTGGCGTGGTGGAACATAGCGACCACCCCGGTTTCTCGCCTGGGGATAGGGTCGTGCTAAATGGCTGGGGCGTGGGCGAGCAGCACTGGGGCGGCTTGGCGCAGCGGGCACGCGTCCGCGGCGACTGGCTGATCCACCTTCCCGACGGCCTGACTTCCCTGAACGCGATGGCCATCGGCACAGCGGGCTACACTGCGATGCTCTGCATCGTCGCCCTGGAGCGCTTCGGCATCGTGCCCGCGCGGGGCGATGTGCTCGTGACAGGTGCGAGCGGGGGCGTCGGCAGCATTGCCGTGGCTCTGCTCAGCCGCCTTGGCTACAGCGTCGTCGCCTCTACGGGGCGCATGTCCGAGGAAGCCTACCTGAAGGAACTCGGCGCCGCGGAGGTCATCGACCGGCAGACCTTGGCGGAGCCCGGCAAGCCGCTGCAGAAGGAACGTTGGGCGGCCGTCGTCGATTCCGTAGGTAGCCACACGCTGGCTAATGCCTGCGCTGCGACCAAGGCCGATGGTGCCATCGCCGCCTGCGGCATGGCGCAGGGACTGGATTTCCCGACCTCCGTCGCGCCCTTCATCCTCCGCGGCGTTGCGCTGCTCGGCGTCAATAGCGTGACCCGGCCGGTTTCCGAACGTGTCGAGGCCTGGCGCCGACTTTCGGAAAGTCTGGACGCCCTGAAGCTCGATACCGTTACCCGGACAGTGTCGCTCGACCAGGTGGTCGAAGTCGCGCATGCCTTGATGGCCGGCAAGGTCCGAGGGCGCGTCGTGGTCGATCTTGCAACATCGGCTTGAGACGCACTGTCCCCGGATTGCTCTCCACGGGAGATTGCATGGCCGGGGACAGGCCGGTGCGGGTGACAAAGTGAAGTGCATGGTCGGCGTGCCCGGTTCGAAGCCGAGTTCGCGAAACTCGACGCGTCACCCGGCGCTGCCGCTATTCGAAGAAGCAACTCACCGAGCCAAGCGGCCCGTAGTCGGCGACGATGGTATCGCCGTGTCGCGCTTCCACGGGGCGCACGAAGGATCCTGAAAGGACGATCTGGCCGGCCTCAATTTGCTGGCCGTAGACCGAGAGCCGATTGACGAGCCAGGCAATGCCTCGGGCCGGGTGATTCAGCACGCCGGCCGCAAGACCTGTCTCCTCGACCTGTGCGTTCCGCGATACGACCGCGCCCACCCAGCGTAGGTCCACCTGGTCGGGTCGCATGGGGCGTCCGCCGAGCACGATCCCGGCGTTGGCGGCATTGTCGGAAATGGTGTCGATGATCGTGCGGGCCCTTCTCGTCTCGGGATCGACGCGGACGATGCGCGTATCGAGGATCTCGAGTGCCGGCGTAATGTGGTCGGTTGCATTGATGACGTCGATGAGGCCAACATTTGGCCCCTTCAGCCGGGATTTCATGACGAAGGCGAGTTCCGCCTCGATCCGCGGCTGGATGAAGCGGTCCTTGGAAACCTCATCGCTATCGTCGAAGAGCATGTCATCGAAGAGCACCCCGGAATCCGGGGTGTCGATGCCCAGTGCGGCCTGCATGGCCTTAGACGTAAGACCTATCTTGTTGCCGATGACCGTCCGGCCCGCCCCGAGCTTCTTCCTCACCCACGCCGCCTGCACGGCGTAGGCGTCATCCACCGTCATCCCCGGAAACCTGAGCGACAGGAGACCGGTCTGGACCCGGGTCCGCTCCGCTTCGTCCAGGCAATCCGCGGCGATCGCGACGTCTTCGGGAGCCAGCATCGCTCAAGCCTCGTCCGCCACCGTGTTGCGCAGTACCCCTATCCCGTCGGCCTCCACTTCGACTACGTCGCCCGGCCGGAGCCAGATCGGTGGATTCGACCGTGCCCCGGCACCTGTCGGAGTGCCGGTGAGGATGACGTCGCCCGGGCCGAGCGTAGTGAAGGTCGAGACATAGGCGATGATCCTGCGAAAGGAAAAGATCATCCGGCTGCTCCTATCACTTTGGCGGACCTCGCCGTTGACGCGTGTGCGGAGTGCGATGTCGGCGATCTGCCCCTCGTCCTCGAAGGGGACGAGCCAGGGACCCATTGAGCCCGAGCCTTCGAAGTTCTTGCCTTGCGTCACGTTGAACTTGGCATGGCGGATCCAATCGCGGATCGTGCCATCGTTGGCGAGGGACAATGCCGCGATGTGATCGAGCGCATCACGTTCGGGAATGCGTCGGCCCGGCTTGCCCAGGACGATGGCAATCTCCCCCTCGTAGTCGAGCTGCTTGCTCTCTGGCGGTCGGATCAGGGGCCGTCGGTGTCCCGTGAAGGAGCTCGGGAAGCGCACGAATAGCGACGGATTGTGCGGCGCCGGCTGCCCGTCGTCGTACTCGGCCTCCCGCTCCGGGAAATTTATGCCGACACAAATGATCTTCGGCGGGCTTACGATCGGAGGTTCGTAGACCACTCCTTCCAGGGGATGGTCCGGCGCCAACGCTCCCGCCTCGTCTCCTAGAAAACGGAAGGCGTCCTCGGCGACGACGTCCCGCAGGCTCGGCCATCGGCTGTGGAAGCGGCGCGAAAGGTCGATGATTCCCTCGCCCGAGATCAAGCCGTAACCGGGCCGGCCACCCTGCGAGAAGCTGATAAATCGACTCATTAGCACACGCCTTCCCCTGGCAAAAAACTCGGCTCGTCGCACGTATGCTCAAGTCGATGCCGCGCGCTTTGCCAGCAGCTCGCGCACGTTGGAGCGATTGATCCGCACGGCCGTGTCGATCTCCGTGACCTCGACGGACAAGGCTATCGGCTTCGTCGCGACGAACGGCTCAAAGAGCTCCGACAGGCGATCGGCGATCGCCAGGGCCGCCTTGCTTCTGGCTTCCTGGTCGAAACCGACGCCAATGCGGATGTTGACGTGCACGAAAGCCCCTGCCGGATCGCCGTCTGCGATCCGGAAATGCCGGGTCAAATGCAGGCGCGTGCGGACGCCGGGCAAGGGATATCCGTCCACGCCGCAGGCGACGTCATGCATGGCGGACGTTAAGGTTTCTGGGGGCACGAGGTCGGCGGCTGAGGTCGTCGCTTCTATGATGATGTGCGGCATGGTTGCTCCTGCGGCGCTGAGCCGCTCAAGATGTGGTAAGGCCTCAAGTCACCGCTGCCCGAACGAGGCAAGCCAGGGCCGGATCGCTGCGGCGCAGGTCTCGGGTCGCTCATAGGTCAGCAAGTGGCCGCACCGCTCGATCACGACGAGCTCTGCGTCGGGAATGGCCCTTGCCATCTCCTCGTGCGGCCCGAGGGGCATCGCCTGATCCTCGCGCCCGGCCAGCACGAGTGTCCTGCTCGCGATGCGGGGGAGAAGATCCTCGGCATCGGGACGGGAAAGACCCATCCGGACCTGCGCCTCCAGCTTCTCCAGACCCTGCCTCGTCACCATCGCCACGATCGGTTCGACGACCTCGGCCTCTGCCTGCCGGCCGGCGTGCAACATGCGCGAGGCCCATTGCCGGCTCAGGGCTTCCAAGCCGTCGATCTTGGCTCCGGCCACCATCGACTCGCGCGCCGACACTTCAGCTAGCCCCGCCTCGCCGGGGGGGCGGCCGCGGTATGCCGTGCCGAACAGACCAAGCAGCCCGACGCGTTCCGGAGCGCGCCGCACCACCTCGAGTGCCACGCGGCCGCCGAGCGAATGGCCGGCGAGAGCGAAGCTTTGCGGCGCCTTCGAGAGTACGGCCTCCGCAACGTTCCCGACAGAGGTCGCAGCCCCTAGGTTGATGATCTCGATCTCGGCGTCATCCTGCAGGAGGACAGTCGTCGGCAGCCATACGGTCTCGTCGCACAGCATTCCCGAGACGAGGATCAGCGTGGGTTTCATGGCAAGCTCCGAAAGTGAGATTAACATGTTAAATCATTTGGTGCTCAAGTCAATTCCCACGGCGCCGGTCCCGGCGGCGAGGGGCGATTGACGATAATGATTTAACATGTTAAATCGCTGCTCGGAGCTTAGGACGAGAACATCGTCTGCAAAGAAAAAACTGGGTGTCAGGAGGAAGCCATGAGCATTCCGGGGCCACGTTACGATACGCCCTTCAACATCGCGCGGCTCAGCCACGCGACGCTGTACGTGCGGGACCTAGACGCGTCGCGGCGCTTCTACGTCGATATGCTGGGGTTGTTGGTCACTCACGAAACCGCCGACGCCATCCATCTGAGGGCGATCGAGGAGAGAAACCATCACTCGCTTGTGCTCGTCAGGAGCGACCGGTCGGCGGTAGGTCATCTTGGATACAAGGTGCATGCGGAGGCCGACCTGGACCGTTTGGAAAGCTTCCTATCCGGAGAGGGGCTGACGACATCTTGGGCCGACGTGCCGTTCCAGGAGCGCACCTTGCGCTCGGTCGACCCGCAGGGAATCCCTATCGAGTTCTATCATCGCATGGAGCGGCTTCCGAGCATGCTTCAGCGCTATGGCGACCATCGCGGCGGTAAGCTCCAGCGGATCGATCACTTCAACTGCTTCACCAACGACCTGCAGGGCTCGGTGGAATTCTATCACCGCATGGGTTTCAGGACGACCGAGTACACCGTCCGGGATGGTACGGACGTGCTGCTGTCGGCCTGGCTGCAGCGGCGCGGGAGCGTGCACGATCTCGCATTCGCCCTCGGCGTGGGTCCGCGGCTCCACCATCTTGCGTTCTGGGTGGCCAACCCGCTTAGCATCATCGATCTGCTCGATCTGATGGCGACGACGGGGTATCAGGCCAATATCGAGCGAGGCCCCGGGCGTCACGGAATCTCAAACGCCTTCTTTCTCTACATCCGCGATCCCGATGGGCACCGCGTCGAGATCTACAACGCGGACTACTCGGCTATTGATCACGACCACGAGCCGCTGTGCTGGCAGTTTGGCGATCCGCTTCGCTCATGCCTGTGGGGCCCTGCCGCCCCGCGCTCCTGGGTCGAGGAAGGCAGTCCCTTCATTGGGCAAGAGCCGAGCGCCCCGCTGGTGTTCGCGGACCATACTGGTTCCGTGGCGGCCTAGGGCAGAATTTGTCAGGCCGCCCGATTGACTTTTCCCAGGCTGGAACGCCTCCGGGAGGCGGACCAGCAGCCTTGGCGTCCTAGACTTTCGCCTGACCCGTGGATCAACGGCAGGTAGCCACCAAGTGAACACCACCTTGCCCGCGTCAGCGCGCCGGGAACGAAAAGTCGTGGAAAAAATGGGGAGGAAAGTCATGACATCAGCGGTAGGGACGGGGGGCGAGATGCGAGGTTTCGGGGAAGCCGGTACGAGGGCCCCCGGCATCGATGTCGGCGATGTGATCGACAAGAGCGCTTGGAGCCTCCTCCAGAAACGCATCCTGTTGCTCGCGCTGCTGACGATCGTCGTGGATGGTTTTGACGGACAGCTGATCGGCTACGCGATACCAACGCTGATCCAGGAATGGAAAGTGGAGCGGGCCGCCTTCGCGCCGATCGTGGCGGCCGGCCTTGTCGGCATGGCCTTGGGGGCCGCGGCAGCCGGAGCCTGGGCCGACCGTTTCGGCAGGCGATCGACCACGATCGCAAGTGTGGTGATCTTCGGGGCTGCGACGGCCTGCATTGGGTTCGTCGAGAGCCTGCAGGGGCTGGGCGCATTGCGTTTCGTCGCGGGATTGGGGCTGGGCGGCGCCTTGCCCGGAGCCTTGACGATCGCGGCTGAGTTCACCCCAGCACGAAAGCGGGCCCTGGCCGTGGCGATCTCCGCGGTGGGGGCTACGCTTGGGGGCATGCTGGCAGGTCTCGTCGCCGGCTATGTTCTACCGGCCTTCGGATGGCGTACCCTATTCCTGACTGGGGGTGGGGTCGCCATTGTCCTCGCGGTCGCGCTGGTGGCGTCCCTGCCGGAATCACCCAAGTTCCTGGTGCGCAGGCCCAATCGTTGGCCCGAATTGGCCCGGTTTCTTGGCCGCATCACGGGCCAAATCCCTCCAAACTCGGTTTTTACCGACCACTCCGAGCTTGCGTCGCACGAGCGGCAGGGCTTCAGGGCCTTGATCGCTGAGGGATGGGGGCGGGACACCGCGGCACTTTGGCTCGCTTTCTTCTGCTCGCTCTTCGCCATCTACACCGCATTCAGCTGGCTGCCGACGATGCTGGTTGCCGCCGGCCTCAACCCTTCGGGCGCCGTCACCGGTCTGACTGCCTACAACATTGGCGGTGCCATCGGATCGCTTGGCTGCGCGCTAGCCATCCCAAAATGGGGGTCACGTCTGCCGTTGGTGTTATGCGGTGGCTGCGCCGCGGCGATCGCATTCCTGCTCCAATCGATCGACGTCACGCAGAGTCCCCAACTCGTCTTCCTGGGCCTGGGCGTGCACGGCCTCTTCGTCAACGCCGTGCAGTCGAACATGTACATCGTCTGTGCCCACGTCTATCCGACGGCGGCGCGGGCGTCCGGCATGGCATGGGCACTCGCCGTGGGGCGCCTCGGCGCGATTTCGAGTTCCTTCCTCGGGGCGGCAATGATCGCCGGCGGCAGCTGGTCCTATTTCGGGACGCTGGGGATTGCGATGACCGTGGTAGCCATGTCTCTCATGCTGGTCGGTCGTCACCTGCCGCAGCACCGGCAGGGCATCGCGGTTACCTAGTACGGCACGTCATCCAAAGCTTCTGGGAACCGGCCCTGGCGGTCGGTTCCGCCTTTTTGACACGGAAAGGCGGCGCCTTCTACGATCGACGAAAAGCAGATCGAGCATCAATTGTCCCAATCCAAAAAGCTAACGGCCGACGGCGCAAAATCGGCATCCCAACAGGAACCCCTGGCCGAGATCCGCCAGCTGATACCGCTGTTGCTTCGCGCCCGCGAACTGATCATGCAGCATGTCCGGCCCGTGCTGGGGACCTTCGATCTGACGGAGCAGCAGTGGCGCATCCTGCGCGCATTGGTGGAGGGCGGCACCTGCGACCTGGGCGAACTGGGACGTCGCTCCCAGATCGTACCCCCCAGTCTCTCGCGAACTGTTCCTAGCATGGAACGTCGCGGCCTCGTCGCCCGTGCCTCCTCCGGCTCCAACCCGCACCGTATCCTCGTATCGATCACGCCCGCCGGGCTCGGCCTTTATGACGGCGCGAGAGCTACATCTGACGAGGCATTGAGCAAGCTGCTGCAGGGAATCGACCCGGTCAAAATCGGGAAAGCCCGGTTGTCGTTGTCGGAACTTGTCGCCAGTTTCAGCGCAACGCCCCCCGACCGAGGTTTGGAGGAAATGCCTGAACCCGGTCAGTAGATCGTCAGCGCCGGCACGTAGCTCATCAGCAGCAGCACGATCAAGGCGACGCCGAAGAAGGGCCAGAGCTCCTTCGTCGTCTCACCGAGGCTCGTTTCGGGCTGCCGCGGCCGAGCTTAATCTCTCGCCGAGCGCGGTCAGCCACGCCATCGTGAAGCTCGAAAAGGCGCTCGGCGTCGCGCTGTTCGAGCGCAACGGGCGCAGCATGGCGCTGACGATCAATGGCGAGGCATTGATGCACCACGTCTGCAACGCCTTCGACGAACTCCGGCGCGGACTGGAGACGGTCTCGGTGCAGGGGCCGCAATTGCTGCGCGTGCATTCGGCGCCGAGCTTCGCCGCCGCCTGGCTGACGCCGCGGCTGCCGGCTTTCCTGGCGCAGCATCCCGGCATCGAACTCAGGCTCGCGGCCGGCACCGACTACACCCGCTTCACCGGCGACGATTTCGATATCGACATTGTCTATGGCCAGGTGCGAGGCGAAGGGCTCGTGACGATCGATCTGCCGTTGGAGACCGTGACGCCGTTGTGCTCGCCCGCGCTGGCAGATCGCATCACGACGCCAGGCGATCTGCTGCGGGCCAGTCTGATCCACAGCGACAACAAGCAGGTGCGCTGGAGCCACTGGTTCGCGATCAACAATCTGACCGCTCCCCCGCCGCAGGGCATCCGCTTCGACCGCAGCTTCCTGGCGCTTGCCGCCGCCGGCGACGGTATCGGCATCGCGCTCGAATCGATGTTGCTGGCGCAAAGGGAGATCACGGCCGGACGCCTCGTCGCGCCGCTCGCCGGCCGCTCGCAGGATGTCCGCTATGTCGGGCACCGGATCGTTTTTCCGAGCCTCAACCGCCAACGTCGCATCGTGCACTCCTTCGTCGAATGGCTGAGAGGGACATTCGAGACGAGCGATAAGGGGCCGACCCACGGCGACATGTGGGTTGATTGATCCCCGCCGACATCCTGCCCGAAATGTCACGCCACGGTCGCGGCGAACGACATGCGTCGCTCGGATCGTGCGCCGTTCAAGTCCATTCCGTCGTGGCCAGCCGAGGGGCCGCTCGCCATGGCAGAAGGGGAGGGTGCCTACGCCGAGAGATGGCGCCCGGCTAGGAACCCGAATACCATGGCGGGTCCGAGGGTGCTGCCCGCGCCGGGATAACTACCTCCCAGTACGCTGGCCATGTCGTTGCCGACCGCGTACAGCCCATCGATCGGACGTCCCAGCTGGTCGAGCACGCGGGCGTCGGCGTTGACCTTGAGCCCAGCGAACGTGCCTAGGTCGCCGATTTCCAGACGCACGGCGTAATAGGGAGGGTTTCGGAGTGGTGCCAGGCACGGGTTGGGACCGTGCGAGGGATCTCCCATGAACTTGTTGTAAGCGGAACCACCGCGCCCGAACTCGGGGTCTTGCCCAATCTCGGCGTGCCCGTTGAACGAGTCGATCGTCTCGCAGAACTGGCGTGGATCGAAGCCCAGAACCGCCGCAAGCTCTTCCGGAGTGCGCCCTCGTTTGAGATAGCCCGAACGCAGGTGAGGGCCGATCGGCAACGGCCATGGCTTGACATAGCCGAGTCCATATTTCCGGATCGCGCGATGGTCGCAGACGAGGTGCGCCACGACCTTCTCGCCAGAAGGCGTCGCCGCGACCATGGCGGGCACGAACGCGTGATAGGATTCGGCCTCGTTAACGAAGCGTCGCCCGCTGCGGTCGACGGCTATGATTCCGGGCTTCTGGCGATCCACCAGATGCGGGAAGACGGACTTCTCCCGTTCCGAGATAATGGAAACCGGTACCCACGCTGCGGCTTGAACCAAGTCGGAACGAACCTGGCCGCCGGCCGCGGCGCCGAGGCGCAAGCCATCTCCCTGGTTCCCCGCCGGCGCCGGGGAGGCATGTCGGTTTCCGGAGAGAACATGCGGGAACAGACGGCGTTGAAGTGCCTCGTCATGCGGGAACCCTCCACATGCGAGAACGATCCCTCGTCGTGCGACGATCCGAACCGGCCGTCCGCCATCGCGCGCCACCAAGGCCTCGCGCTTCGTCGCATCGATCGAAAGCTCCGTTACGGCCGCGCTTCGCCAGATCCGCACGTCCAATCGCAAGAGCGTCCTGAGCAGTCGCGCAGCGAGAGCATTGCCATTGGTCAGACGGGTGCCAAATCCGAACCGGATCTTGTCCAATTGGTACCGGGCCATGACACGGGCCACGTAGAGCGCCGAGCGCGCGGATCGCGAAGCCCTCAGGAAGTGCCAGAGCTCGTCGCCCGAAGCCAGGGTCATGCCTCCGAGCGTCATCTGCCGCAACGGCTCCCTCAGCATCGCCCGGCCCTCGCCGAGTTCACGGCTGTCGAACGACTCCGTGAGCAGCGTCCTGCCGACACCGGCCCCCGGCCGATCGGGGTGATAGTCAGGAAACCTCGTCGCGCTGACGAAGCGCACGTCGGTGTGGGCGTGAAAGAACGAGACCATGTCCGGCCCAGCTGCGAGAAAGGCTTCCAGCAGCGGCGGATCGACATGGTTTCCTGCGAGACTCTCGACGTAACGTTGCGCGGCCGCGATATCGTCCTCGACGCCGGCTGCGCGTGCCAAAGGGTTGGCAGGCACCCAAAGCCCTCCACCGGACAGCGCCGTCGTGCCGCCGATGCGGTCGGTCTTCTCGACCATTAGAACGTCCAGACCGGCCAATCGGGCGGTGATGGCCGCCGACATGCCTCCCGCGCCCGAGCCGACCACGAGCAAGTCGCAAATCTGCCGATCGTCTTGGGGCCTGCCGGCCGGGGAAGGAATATCCGGCGACATGCTAGCAGTTCCTTATGCGCATATTCGGGATCGCAACCTCTATTCAGGCCACGGAGGTTCGACGGGTCGGGCAGGGTCGATGCGGCCAATCCGCGTCATTTGCTGGCGGCGCGGGAGTAGACATATGAGTCGTAAGGAAGCTCGACAATTCGCTGGTAGAGAAGCATGTCGGGCCGCAGCGCGTTGATGCTGGCGTACAACTTCGCAAATTTCGGATTCTTGGCCGAAAGCTCGTCGTAGAACTTCATTGTCTCATTGAAGCAGGCGTCCAGGATTTCCTTCGAGAAAATGCGAATCTGGACGCCAGTGCCGGCCAGGCGCTTCAGCGCTGCGCCGTTCCTGGCGTCGAGCTGGGCCAGCATCCGGTTGTTGGCCTCGTGACAGGCCGAGGTAAGCGCGGCTTGGTATGAAGCAGGAAGATCGCCCCAGCGTTTTAGATTGACGAAGAAGTGCAGCATGGGTCCGCCCTCCCACCAGCCGGGCGAGTAATAGTATTTCGCGACCCGCGCGAAGCCTAGCTTCTCGTCGTCGTAGGCGCCGGACCATTCCACGGCGTCGATTGTTCCCCGTTCGAGCGCGGCGTAGATGTCACCGCCCGCGATCTGCTGAGGCACGACGCCCAATCGCGAGAGGATTTGCCCTCCCATCGCGCCGATCCTCATCTTCAGACCCTTGAGATCGTCGAGCGAGGTGACCTCCTTCCGGAACCAGCCTCCCATTTGCGCACCCGTGTTGCCGCAGGGATGACCCCACAAATTGAAGCCGGAGTAGAACTCGTTCATGAGATTCAGGCCGCCGCCTTCGAACGTCCAGGCTTGCAACTGGCGAGCGTTGAAGATGAAGGGGAGGCCGGATCCCACGGCGAAGCTAAGGTCTTTCCCCAAACCGTAGAAGCTCACGGAATGGCAGCACTCGACCGTGTCGTTCGAGACGGCATCCAGAGCCTCGAGGCCCCCGACGATCTCGCCGGGTGCGAATACCTGAAGCTCCAATCCTCCTTCGGTCAGTTCGAATACGCGCTTCGCAAGGAAGACGCCTGCCCCGAAGCTGGTGTCCAGGCTTTTCGGAAAACTGGATACCATGCGCCACTTCAGTTTTGGCCGACCCTGGGCGATTGCGGGTCCCGCCAGTACCGGCGCTGCGGCGATGCCCGCTGCGGCGGCTAGGATATCACGCCTTTTCATGTCTGTTCCCTTCCCGTGAGCGTTTGCGACTGCCCTATGAGCTGTTCTTCGTGTCATTGCTTGGCGTCATTCACCGAGATACGCGGCTCGCAGTCGCTCGTCGCGCAGCAGGGCGCCGGAGTTGTCCGCCTGCGTGATACGTCCGGTCTCGATGACATAGCCCCTGGCGGCGATGCGGAGCGCGGCCACGGCGTTCTGCTCCACTAGGAGGATGGCCATGCCGTCTCGCGCAAGTTGGCCGACGGTATCCAGGATGGTATCGACCAGGTTAGGAGCCAGTCCCATCGAAGGTTCGTCCAGCATCAGGACCCGGGGCGAGGACATGAGAGCCCGGCCGATGGCCAGCATCTGTTGCTGACCCCCGGACAGACTGCCTGCCGCAGCGCGCCGTTTCTCCGCGAGCGCCGGGAAGAGGTCAAAGACGCGGTCACGCTTGCGCGAGACGTTGTCGCTCCGGTTCAGATAGGCTCCCAGCCGAAGATTGTCCTCGACCGAAAGGGGTCCGAAGACTTGGCGGCCTTCCGGAACATGGGCGAGCCCGCGGGCCACGCGCAAATGGGCGGGGAGGTGACCGATCGGCTCGCCATCGAGGCGAATTTCACCCCCGGTCAACGGCTGGAGGCCGGAGATCGCCCGCAGCAGCGTCGTCTTGCCGGCGCCGTTAGAGCCCACCAGGGCAACGAGTTCGGCCTTGTCGACGCTTACCGACAGGTCATGGATGACTTGGATCGGCCCGTAGCCGCCCGACGCGCCGGAGACCTCAAGCACGGGCTGCCTCCTCTGCACCGAGGCGGCCCAGATAGGCTTCGACGACCGTCGCGTTCGACCGGATGTCGGCCGGAGCGCCCCTGGCGATCACGCGTCCGCGATCGAGAACGACGATACGGTCGGAGATCGACATCACCAAGCGCATGTCGTGCTCGACCAGGACCACGGCCCGGCCGTCGTCTGCGATCGATCTGATCAAGGCCGCCAGTTCACGCGTCTCGAAGGGATTGCATCCCGCGGCGGGCTCGTCGAGCATGAGGACCTGGGGCTCCGTCGCGAGCGCGCGTGCTATCTCCAGGCGTCGGAGGGCGCCGTAGGGCATCGTTCCCGCGATCGCTGATTCCCGCCCTTCCAAGCCTACGCGGCGGATCAGCTCTCCGGCGCGTTTCCTGCTCGTATCGTTTTCCCTTGCGACGCTCGGTAGGCGGAATAGGTCACCCAGGAAGCTGTGACGCTCGCGCAGATGCCGCCCGACCAACACGTTGTCGATCAACGTCATTTCCGTGAAGACCTGAAGGTTCTGGAACGTTCGCGACAGTCCCATGCCCGCAAGTCGATGAGGTGGCAGTCCCTCGATGCCCCGCCCGTCCAGTTCGATGTGTCCGCCAGTGGGCCGATAGAGCCCGGAGACGACGTTGAACAACGTCGTCTTACCCGCTCCGTTGGGGCCGATGATCGCCAGGACCTCGCCGGGCATCACGTCGAAGCCGACCCCATCCAGGGCTTTGATGCCGCCGAAGGCGATCGAGACGTCGTGGGCGCGCAGGCTGCTCATCGCGTGAGCCGCTTCGTGAGATCGACAAGGGCCGGGACGAGGCCGCTGGGCAGGAAGATCATGACAACGACCACGATCGCGCCCAGGACGAGGGTCTCGTAATCTTGCATGACGGTAAGCACCTGGGGCAGAAGCACCAGCATGGCCGACCCTAGGATCGCGCCAACCACGGAATGGGCGCCGCCGAGGACCGACATCGTGACCAGTTCCACTGACTGAAGGAAACTGGACTGGTCTGGCGTCACGAAACCGTTGGAAAGTCCGAGCAGCGAACCTGCGACGGACGCATAGACCGCGGCGAGCACGAAGGCGCGCAGCTTCATCCGGCTGACGTCTATACCCATGACGCTGGCCCCGACCTCGCTGTCGCGAAGCGCGCGGAAGGCACGACCTGTCGTCGTACCGTCGAGGTTCAGCACCAGCCATGCCCCGATCAGGAGACTGGCAGCGCTGATCCAGTACCAGGTAGATGGCTGACTCAAGCTCACGCCGAAGACGACGGGGCGGGGGACCTGCATCCCGTCTGGGCCGCCCGTCCAGCCGACCTCGTTCGTCAGCACCAAGCTGATGAGGAATCCCAAGCCGAGCGTCGCGATCGCCAGGTAGTGACCCTTCAGCCGCAGGATCGGGCGGCCTACGAGAAAGGCGAGCGCGCCCGAGACGAATGCCCCGACGAACGGGGTGGCCAGCGGCGGTAGGCCGTATCGGGTCGGCAGGATCGCGGCGGCGTAGGCGCCGACCCCTAAGAAACCGGCCTGTCCGAGGCTGACCTGTCCAGCCTGCCCGATAAGCACCGTAAGCCCAAGGGTGGCGAGCGCGAAGATCCAGACGAGTGTTGCGATCCGGAGGAAATACGCGTTTGGCAAAATCCAGCCCAATGCGATGACAACGCCGGCCAGGGCGAGTACGGAGAGGTGACGGTCGCTGAGGCGGTGGGGCATCTTGGCTCACACGCGATTGACGCTACGTCTGCCCAGCAGCCCGTTGGGGGCGAGCAGGAGGACAGCGAAGGTGGCGAGGAACGCGATCGCGTCCTTGTAAGCTGAGCTGAGGTATCCGGCTGACAGGGCTTCGGCGAGGCCGAGCAACAGGCCACCCGCCATGGCGCCCAGGGGACTTCCCATTCCGCCCAGCATCGCGGCTGCAAAGCCTTTCAGCGCGAGCATGGTACCGACGTCATAGCTCGTCAGTGTTATCGGCGTGACGAGGATGCCCGCGATCGCCCCGATCGCGGCGGAACCGCCGAAGGCGATCAACATCACGCGACGCAGGTTGATTCCGACCAACTGGGCTGCGAGCCGGTTGGCTGCTGTGGCCATCAAGGCCTTGCCGATCAGCGTCCTCTCCAGAAGGATCCAGAAGAGCAGCGAGGCCGCCGCCGTTCCGCCGATGACGAGGAAGGCCTGCGATTGCACGGCCGCGCCGAGTATCATCACCGGCTGTTCGCTCAGGAATGGCTTCACGCCATGGAACTGCTTGCCGAAAAGTACCTGAGCGGCGCCGCGCAGGAAAATCGACACTCCGATCGTGATGATGATGACCGTGACGGGCGATGCGCGGCCCGCGGGGGCGACCGCAAGGATGTAGATCGCGATACCGACTACGATAGACACGCCGACCGCGCCGACCGCCGCCGCCTCGAGCGGCAGGCCATAGGCCGTAAGGGCAACCGTGACCATGCCCCCGATCATCACGAACTCACCCTGCGCGAAGTTCACGATACCGGAGCAGTTGTAAATCAGCGTGAAGCCGAGGGCGACTAGGGCATACACCGATCCGATTGTTATACCCGTCGCGATGTATTGTAGAAGTTCTGCCATGATGCTTGCCCGGTTTGCATGAAACGTTGGGTCGAGCTTCGCGAGGCAGGCTAATCGGCCAGCGCCCAGTCGCCGTTCTTGATGATGACCATCTTGAAGGCGGATGGGCCGAGACCGAGATGGTCCTTGGCATCGAAGCTGAACACACCGCCCGTGCCGACGAAGTCCTTCGTCGTCTCGATCGCATCCCGCAGTTTCCCCGGTTCGAGCGACTTCGCCCGTTTCGCAGCGTCTGCCACGATCATGAGCGCGTCGTAGGCATGGCCGCCAAAGGTAGAGACCGGCTGGCCGGTGGCGGCCTCGTAGGTCTGCTTGTAATTTATCACCACCGGCTTCTGCACGTCCGACGCGGGTAGCTGGCCGGCGATCAGCAAGGCAGCGGACGGCAGACGAACCCCTTCAGAGGCGGCCCCGGTCAGCTCGATGAAGCTTTTCGATGCAACGCCGTGGCTTTGGTAGAGTGTGACGTTCGAGAAGCCGAGCTGGGCGAAGTTGCGGGTAACGATGGCGGGGCTCTGCCCAGCGCCGGCATTGAGCACGGCCTGGAGCCCGACCACCGCCTTGATCTTGGCCAACTGGGCCGTCATGTCGCTGTCGCGGGCGCCGTATTTCTCGTCGGCAACGACTTGCACTCCGAACCTGGGTGCCACGGCGACGCATTGGTCGCGCATCGATTGCCCGAGGCCGTCGCTGCCGGAGATCAGGGCGACCTTCGACAGGCCGCGTGTCTTCATGTCCTCGAAGATCCGCTCGCAAGCCATCCTGTCGGTGTGCGGGACCTTGAAAACGAACCTTCGCACGGGCTCGACGATGCTGATGCCGCTGGCCAGGGAGATGAACGGTACGCCGCGCTCCTCGAACACGGGGAGCATCGCCATTGAGGCTCCGGTCGTGGTGCCACCGATCATTGCGGCGATCTTGCCGTCGTCCAGCAAGCGCGTCGCGAAGGTCCGCGCCTTATTGGCGTCGCTGCCATCGTCGTAGATCACGAGGTTGATCCGCTTGCCGAGCATGCCCCCTTCGGCGTTGAGCCTGTCGACATAGATTCGCAAGGTCTTCTCCTCGGGTTCTCCGAGGAATGCGGCTGCGCCGGTCACCGACAAAACCGCGCCAATCGTGACGGAGTCCTGTGCTTGCACCGTAACGGTTGCGATGGACAGAAGTCCCGCTACAACGAGAGTTCGCATGTTTCCCCTCCCTAAAGGCCGGGTCGCTCGCCGGTCTGATTGACTGGCAGTTAAGACCCACGGCATCGACGCAATGTCCCCCTTCTGTGGGGACGTACCCTTGGCCGGCTACCGGCTATCGGCGATCGTGGGTTGCTGGCGTCGAGCGGTGCCCGAACAAGCATCGACCACTCGGGAGGTCATACTTCGTGATCGAGAGCACTCGCGACGGATACCGGATCCCGACATTCGCCACCTACGCGCCCTCGAACGAAGGAGTGCGGACACGCCACCCGGTCGTGGTCGTGGGCGGCGGTTTGAGCGGCCTCACATTGGCCTGCGATCTGGCGGCTCGCGGGCAGCGGGTGGTCCTGCTGGACGAGGACGATACCGTTGGAGTGCGGGGTTCGGCCTCGCGAGGCATCGTCTATGCACAGAAGAGCCTCGAGATCTTCGACCGGCTTGGCATTTTCGATCGCATCGCATCCAAGGGGGTCGCATGGTCGATCGGGCGGTCGCTGGTCGAGGACGAGGTCGTCTACTCGTTTGACGCCGCGCGCGGGAATCTCTCATGCCAGCCGCCCTTTCTCAACGTCCAGCAGTTCTACGTCGAGTGGTTTCTCGCCGAGCGTCTGCACGGCCATCCTCTCGCTGACGTCCGTTGGGGCAACAGGCTTACCGACGTTCGAGCGAACGAGGATTGCGTCACGATCGAGGTCGAATGGTCGGGGGGGCGCTACGAGATCGATGCCGACTGGGTGGTTGATTGCGGCGGGCTCAACAGCACGCTGCGTAACCGCCTTGCCCTTCCTACCTACCCCGCCAAAGGGGCCGAGCGCTGGCTCATCTGCGACGTCCGCTTCTCGGACGCACGTCCCGACGAAAGATGGACGTGGCTTCGCACGGCTGCGAACGAGGATCGCGCGGTGTGGCGACACCCGATGGCGGACGGGATCTGGCGGATCGACTTCCAGCTCGACGCTGGCGACGACACGGAGCCGAGCGAGGAAACCTGTTGCGCACTGCTGCGGCGCTTGCTCGGCCCGGACGTCGCTTTCGATCTGGTGTGGTACGGGCCGTGGGCATCCCGAACGCATCTCCTCGACGATTTCCGCTGCGGCCGCATCCTCTTTGCCGGAGACAGCGCCCACGTCTTCCCGCCCTTCGGCGCTCGCGGGGGGAACAGCGGCATTCAGGACGCCGATAATCTCGGCTGGAAGCTTGCGCTGGTGCTGTCGGGAAAGGCTCCTGAGAGACTGATAGACAGCTACGACATCGAGCGCCGTGCCGCTGCAGTTCACAACACCCGGATCGCATCCCGCAGCCTGCGCTTCGTCTCGCCGGGCACGGCACAGGTGCGCCTCGTCCAGGAACAGGTGATCGCCCTGGCGCGGCGCTACCCGTTCGCCCAAGCCCTTGTCAACACCGGCAGGCTATCCGAGGCTTCGCACTATGAGGCTTCAGCCTTCATCGGCTTTGGCGGTGGCAGCTCCGTGCCCAATGCGCGTATCGAACTCGCCGATGGTCGAATCGGGGCGGTCGTCGATCTCTTCAGGAGCGGTTCGAGCTTTATCCTGCTTACGCGCGAGCATTCCCAGCTCACGGTAGCGAATGCGATGCTGAAGGTTCTCTCCATCGGCCAGGGAGCCGAAACCGATATCAGGGACCCGACCGGAGAGCTGATCGAGCGGCTCGGACTTTCGCGGCATGAAGCAGTGCTGATCCGACCGGACCTCCATATCGCCGGGCACCTGGATGACGTTGGCCAGGGTAGCGTTCGCGCGCTGCTAGCGAAGGCTCTCGGCGCCGGCCCGCCAAACATCCCGTGGGAGTAAGGCAATGAACGTCGAAACCATCGCCATTCCGGCTCCCGATGATTTCTACGAGGCCTTCTGCCGGGAGCATGAGGCGCTGACGCCTGAGGAAAGCGCCGCGTTCAATATCCGTCTGATCTTCCTGCTAGCCAACCAGGTGGCAGACCAGAACGTATTGCACGCCTGTCTCGATGCTGCCGGTGCGCATGGTGTCTGAGGATAGAAGCCGACGGCGAGGGTGTGGCGCGGGTCCGACCTGCGCCTGCCATAAGGCAGAGGGCCGAGTGGCGCTGTTTCCAACCTGGCCGACTACCGAAGCGCGAGCTTTTTAGGAAGCGCCAGCCCATCGCGGATCAGCCGAGCGAGCTCGTTCGTCGCGGGGCTAGATGGCCGCTTGGGCATGTGAAGTGATAGCAAACGGAGGCAGATCCGGGAGGCCGAGGGACGGGGCAGGACATCGGGGTCGTTCGGAGCGGTTGGTCCGCCCGCACGCTCGCGAAGGTTGCATCGAGGCCGCCGCTCTCGAGGCTGTCCTCCACCCGCGGCGCTGTCCAGGCAGTGAAGTGGTGACCGCCGGTGCGACGGCATAGGTGTCGGCGACCAGCGAGACGGGCAAGGAGGTCTTGGAATGGGCGCGCCCACCCTTCGCTCCGATCCAGACTAAGCGACCGACCGCAAGGGCTTCTCCCGTCACGCTTGCAACAGGCTCCCCCAGAATGGCGACGTCGATCCATCAGCTTTTATCTCAGCGATTGGTCTGATTGATGCACGGGTGATGCTTGCACGCCTCGCCGAGCTCCCCCAGCTGATTACTCAAGTCAAAATAATTCCTGAGCTCATTTACTACCGAAACGGCCGCATGAACTGCCGCTAACGCAATGCTGTGAGCAAATCTCACGATCGCACTCGGCAATGGTGCATTTTAAGCATCGAACGCGTCCCAAATTGCTGATTGTTCCGTTTGACGCATTCCGGGACAGTCACGCTGCCGCACCGGCGACAGAATAATCTAGGGAGCTTTGCTACCATGAGCGCAGACGACGCTTCGCGCGGCCCGTTATCCGGCATTCGCGTGATCGACGCGACGCATATGCTCGCCGGTCCCTATTGTACCTGGCTGCTGGGAGCCCTGGGCGCCGACGTGATCAAGATCGAGCGGCGCGGAGCGGGCGATTTCACACGCATCATCGCTCCGTTCCGGGACGAGAAGAGCATCTATTTCATGAGCGTCAACCGCAACAAGCGGAGCTTGACGCTGGACCTCAAGAGCCCATGCGGAAAGAAGATTTTCGCGAAGCTTCTAGCCGGAGCTGACGTGTTCGTCGAAAACAACCGCGCCGGCGTCATGGACAGACTCGGCTTCGGCTATGATGCCGCCGCCCAGATCAACCCTCGTCTGATCTATGCATCGATCTCGGGCTTCGGCCAGACCGGGCCTTACAAGCACAAGCCCGCCTTTGATGCTATCGCACAAGCTCTGTCAGGCATGATGAGCATTACGGGAGAAGAAGCGGGACCGCCCGCACGCGTCGGCGCCTCGATCGGCGATATTGGATCGAGCCTTTTCGCCACGATCGGCGTGCTTTCGGCCCTACAGCAGCGCGAGCGGACGAGACACGGTACCTTCATCGACGTCGCCATGCTGGATTGCCAACTCGCGCTGATGGAGAACGCGATCGCGCGCTATCTGAACGCAGGCGAGGAGCCGCGCCGACTCGGGAGCCGCCATCCGCTGATTGCTCCGTTCCAGGCATTCGCCACGGCGGACGAACCGATCGCGGTCTGCGTCGATACCGACGAACAATGGCAGCGACTCTGCGGCGCCCTCGAACGTCCCGACCTCCTCAGTGATACCCGCTTCCCCAACGGTTCGAGCCGGGCCGCCAACCATGCCCAGTTGGAGCCGGTGCTCGCCGATATCTTCGCGAGGCGTGGCCGGGAGCAGTGGCTCGCCATCCTCGATGATGCGGACGTGC
Source organism: Alloboseaceae bacterium BT-24-1 (assembly GCA_025846845.1). Classification (GTDB taxonomy): domain Bacteria; phylum Pseudomonadota; class Alphaproteobacteria; order Rhizobiales; family Beijerinckiaceae; genus Allobosea. The sequence continues at coordinate 240,766 of JAOYTL010000009.1, read as the reverse complement.
CCGCCAGCGCCATCAATTCCGTCCCTGAGGCGCTCGCGGATCCGCAGGTCATCTCCCGCAGGATGGTAGCCGAGGTTCCCGCTGGATCGGGACGGCGCTTCGTCGGCGTTCCCATTCAAATGCCAAAGACACCTCTCCCCGAAGAGAAGGCCCCGCCGGAGCTCGGCGAGCATAGCGATGCAATTCTGTTGGATCTGGGATTCTCGCTCCAGGAGATTGAGACCCTGCGAGCCGAGGCCGTGATCTGAGGTTGATGCACGGCTTCATCTGACCGTGCGATCTGCAGTCATACGAAAAGAGGCCGGGCATCATGCCCGGCCTCTTCATTTTCCGGGTCTTCGGCTTTGGCTTTCAGCGGCCCAGCCATTGCGGTTCGCGTTTGGCGAGGAACGCAGAAATCGCTTCCTGCATGTCATGGGATCCGTAGCAGGCGGCCAGAATATCATCGTCGCCATGCGGCGGAACGCCGTGGTTGCGCAGCTTCAGGAGGGCCTGACGCGTGGCCCAGAGCGTCAGCGGCGCGAGCCTGGTCAGGGCCTCGGCAACCTCCTGAGCCCGATCGTCGATCTCATCGTCACCCACGACGGCGCGGATCGAGCGGGTGGCCAGCAGATCTTCGGCGCCCAGCAGCTTGGCGCTGAAGATCATCTCCTTGGTTGCAGCCTCGCCCAGCATCGAGATCAGGCGAGCGTAGTTCATCAGGCTCAGGCAATTGCCGACGGTGCGGGCAATGGGAAAACCGAAGCGCAAGGACGGCGCAGCGATGCGGACATCGCAGGCCGAGGCCAGCAGGGCGCCCTGACCGACGCAAGCTCCCGCCATAGCCGCAACGGTCGGTATCCGGAGCGCTTCGATCGCCACGATCAATGTCTCCGCCTCGCGCTCGATCGCGACCGCCTCCTCTGGATCGGTGGCCTTGGCCAATGCGCCCATATCCGCGCCCGCCATGAAGGCAGGTTTTTCGCCGCGCATGCCGGTGAAGACCACCGCCTTGGCACTACCGTCCCGCGCGATCGCGTCGACCGCCTCGAACAAGGCCCGTTCCATATCCGAGGACAGTGCGTTGCGAACCCGGGGGCGATTGAAAATCAGCCACTCCACGTCGCCCTTGCGTTGCCTCAACAGGGGCGCGTCTTGATGATGCGTGGTCATGCAGGAATCCGATCGAGCTTGACTGGTCTTGGCCGTTACTGGGGGGCATCCAGAATCTGGCAGGCGGTGGGCGGCAAATGCACAGAGACCGATTCGCCGATCGAGGGCCGAAGATGAGGCGCGACGAAGGCTCTCAACGTTCCGCCGTCGGCGAGGTCGATCAGGACGTCGCGATACTCGCCGAGATAGGCACTGCGCTTCACGATGCCGTCCAGGCGGTTGTCGGGCACCGTCGCGTCACATAACTGCAGCCGCGACGGGCGAATGCACAGGACCGCCGGCTGGCCGGGCGCGACGCCGCTGCGGTCCTCTGCGCGAAGGGTCGTCGGACCGACTCGGAGCGCGCCGCCGGCTTCCTTCACACCCTTGATCTCATTGTTGCTGCCGATGAACGAGGCGACGAAGGTGTTCGCCGGCTTTTCGAAGATGTCCTCGGGCGAACCAAACTGCTGAACGACGCCCGCTCTCATCACGGCGACCTTGTCGGCTGTGACCAGCGCCTCGCCCTGGTCGTGTGTCACGTAGACGGTGGTGATGCCGAGTTCGTCATGGACGCGCCTGATCTCGAAGCGCATCTCCTCGCGCAGATGCGCATCGAGATTGGACAGGGGTTCATCGAGTAAGAGGATCTTCGGCTCGACCGCTAGCGCCCGTGCGAGCGCGACGCGCTGTTGCTGGCCGCCGGACAGCTCGAACGGATAGCGATCGCGCAAGGCGCCGAGGCGGACCATCTCCAGCGCCCTGTTCAACCGGGCCTCGACCTCGGACCTGCTCAGCTTTCGCAGCTTCAGGCCGAAGGCGACGTTCTCGGCCACGGTCTTATGCGGCCAGACCGCATAATTCTGGAAGACCAGCGAGATCCCGCGATGCTCGGGCGGGATGACCTTCTGGGGGCTGGAAAGCAGCTCCTGATCGGCCCAGATCTCGCCCGAACTCGGCGTATCGAAACCGGCCAGAAGCTGCAGCGTCGTCGATTTTCCGCAGCCTGACGGGCCGAGAAGCGCAAGCAAGGCTCCGTCGGGAATGACGAGATCGCAGGACTTCAGCGCCTGGTAGGCACCATAGGACCTGCTGAGTTTCCTGACGTGGATTTCGCTCATGGGACTTCTCCGAGGCTGGCTGCATTGCGCCTCCGGCGAGCGACTCCCTCCGTGATGAAACGGGCAAGCAGTACGATCATGAGGGTGGCGGCGAGGAGCAGTGTGCTCGTAGCACAGACGGCTTCGTAATTGCCGCCGTCCTTGTAATTGTAAATCAGGGTGGTCATGACGTTGGTCTTCGGCGACACAAGGAAGATGGCGACCGATAGTTCCCGCATGATCGGGATGAAGACCAGGAGCCATCCCGCAACGAGCCCGCCACGCATCAGCGGGACTGTGATCGCGGTGAAGGCGCGGCCTTCGCTGGCGCCGACGCTGCGCGCGGCGCGTTCCAGATCCGGGCTGATCCCCTTGAGAATCGACCCGGCCTGCGAATAGGCGATCGGCAGGAAAGTGGCGACGAAGGCGGCGATGACAATGGTCCCGGTGCCGTAGAAATTCAGCGGCGGGCGGGTGTAGGCCGAGAAGAAGCCGACCGAGAGCACGATGCCCGGAATGATGATCGGGATTGTGACCAGCACGGCGAGCAGACCGGCGCCGCGAAGCAGCCGCCGTTCGACGATGTAGGCCACGATGACGCCCAGCAGCACGCAGAAGCTCGCCGCGACTCCGGCATAGAGCAGCGAGTTGACGATCGCGCGCTGGGTTTCGGGGTTCTCGGTGATCGCCCAGCGATACCAGTGGAAGGTCAGATTGCTCGGCACGGGCCCAAGGCCCCACGCCTTGCTCAGGGACACAAGCACGATCGCGACATAGGGCAGCAACACGGCCGTGACCGGCACGATGAGGGCGAAGGCCAGTGCCGGCAGGCGCCATTTCTTCAGCCTGATCAGTCGGCCGGCCCGGCCCTTTCCTCCCACGGTGACAAACTGTCGCCGGCCTAGGATCTTGTGTCGCACATAGAAAAGCCCGCCCGTGACAATGACGAGGGGCAGGCAGTAAGCCGCCGACAAGAACAGGGCAGGTGGGAAGAGCTGGTAGAATTCCGCGAGCTTCGTCGTGACCACGAGCGTGCCGCTCGGCGTCAGCAGGAACGCGGGCACGCCGAACAACGTCATTCCCTGAATGAAGGACAGAATGAAGCTGACCAGCACGGCCGGCATCACCAAAGGGATGGTCACGGTGATCATGGTCCGCATGACGCCGGAGCCGAGCGTGGTCGCGGCATCCTCGAGCTCGACCGCCATTTCGTCGAGCGCACTCGAGACCATGGTGAAGGTATAGGGAACCGTATAGATCGTGCAGACGAAGATTGTACCCGCCATCGTGTAGATGTTCATCAGCGGCGCCTGCGCGCCCGTGACCACCCGCCAGCCGACATTGAGCCATCCCGAGTTCGGTGCGGCGAGCAGAATCCAGCCGAGCGCACCGATGAATGACGGGGTGACGAATGCAGCCAGAGTGAGCACGCGGATGAACCCGCGCCCCGGCAGATCGGTCCGCGCCACCAGCCAGGCCAAGGGCACGCCGAGCAGCGTCGAGAGAACGGCGACGGCGCTCGCAAGCAGAAGCGAATTGAGGACAGGCTTCATCAGCGCCGCGGAGGCGAAGATCTGGCGATGATTGCCCAGGGTCCAGAGGCCGGTGTCGTCGTCATGTAGGCCGTTGTAGAGAATCCAGCCGAGCGGCTGGACCACCAGCAGAATCAGCGCCGCGAGGAGTACCGCCAGAACGATCCAGCGCAACATGTGATGGCGTAGATGGCCAATGGACGCTGACCGGGTCGGCATCGTCGGGAACGACAGGGTCATGGATGCTCTTTTGAACGCTGATCAAAGCCGGCCGCGCCCAGGCGAGGCACAGCCGCTACAGATAGATCTCCGTCGAGAACTCAGGCGCAGCGAGCGCAAGAAGATCGTCAGACGACGATCTCTTTCCACTTGGCGATGCCCTCGGTAACCTCCGCCGCGAGATTGTCGACCGGGTTACGGTACCACTTGATCGACTGGAGCGTGCGGCCTTCAGCCCAGGGCACGTCGGTGCGCAGTGTCGGCCAGAAGTTCTTGGACAGGATCTGGGACGTCTCGACCGAGTACAGGAAATCGGTGAATAGCTTGCCGGCATTCGGGTGGGGCGCCTTGGTCGGGACAGCCGCCAATCCGAGATTCAGGATCGCGCCATCCTCCGGCACGGTGACGTCGATCGGGTTTCCGGCAACCTTCTGCGCGAGGGAGTAGCTGAACGGGGCTCCCGAGCCGACGGATCGTTCGCCGGAGAGAATGTCGGTCACAGTGTCGACGTTCGACTGGCCGACCTTGGGCTTCTGCTTGGCGAAGGCCTTCAGGAAGTCGTCGCCGTATTTTTTCCGGATCGCGACGACCCAGCTCGCAACGTCGCCGGAGAAGGCCGGGCTGCCCGTCGTGATCTTGCCGGCCCAGGGCGCGTCGAGCAGCGCCTGCCAGGATTTCGGCGGGGAGGCGACCTTCGATGACTGGTTGATCGTCGTCAGGCTGATTGCACCCACAGTGAAGGCGTTGTCTGGATCCAGGTTGCGGAAAGCCTCTGGCACCTTCTCGATATTGGTAGGCTTGTGCGACTGGATCGCGCCGATCTTCTTCAGATCGATGTAATGGAGCAGGTTGGTCGTCCCCAGCGAGTCGCACTGGACCGCGTCGTTCTGAATTTCCAGGCGCAGGCGCGTGTAGACCGTCTGGGACGCCTGCCGCAGCAGGTTCACCTCGATCCCGGGATACTTAGCCTTGAATGCATCGCGGATCTCCTCGATCGTCTTCTGCTCATATGAGCCCCAGTAGAGGTTGAGTGACCCTTCCTTTTTCGCTGCCGCATAGAGGGCGTCGTCCGCGGCGCTGGCCGGCACGATACGAGCCGCCGAGGCGGCGATGCCAGCGGCACCTGCAAGCAGAATATGTCTTCTGTTGAGCGTCGTCATCGGCTGGTTCCCCTGTTAGGTTTTTTTGCAGTGTCGATTTTGAAGTCTTGATCAGTAGTCGCCCGTCGTCGCGCCTCCATCGACGACGATCACCTGGCCGGTGACGTAGCTCGCATCATCGGACGCCAGGAACGCCGCGACCGAAGCGATCTCGGAAGGCTGGGCCGTCCGGCCGAGGGGCATCTTCGCGATCCAGCTCTCACGGAGCGTGGCCGGCACATCCGCCAGAATGGCGGTCTCGACGATCCCGGGAGCAACGGCATTCGTGAGAATGCCGCGTTTGGCGCCCTCGATCGCCACCGTATGGGTAAGTCCGACGATGCCCGCCTTCGCGGATGAATAGTTGGCCTGGCCGAAGGATCCGAGGATAGCCGTCGAGGCGGTGTTGATGATCCGGCCCCATCCCTTCTCCCCGATCAAGGCGAAAGCGGTCTGGCAGCCGAGCCATGTGCCGCGCAGGCTGACATTGATGACTTGATCCCATTCGTGGTCGGTCATTTTCGTCAGCGATCGGTCGCGCACGATACCGGCGACATTCGCCATAATGTCGATCTCGCCAAATGCCACCGGAAGGGACGCAATCGCGGTGTTCCAACTGTCGCGGTTTGCGACATCGATCGCAACCGCATGGGCAAGATGGCCTTGTGCGATCAGCCGCTCGGCAACCTCCACGGCCTGGTCGAGAACCAGATCGGCAACGACGATGCGCGCACCCTCGCTGGCGAACCGCTCGCAGATCGCAGAGCCGATCCCGCCGGCGCCACCGGTGACAAATGCCGTATGACCTTCGAGGCGGCGCGATATCATGGGGAGCGCCCCTGTTCGCTAGCCCCGACTAGCAGAACGTCCTCGCCCTCCTGAACGGTCTCGCCGCGCTGGTTCTTGAGCGTCATGGCGACCCGGACGATCCCGCGCCCAGGTATTGAGCGACTCTCGCGGACTTCTGTGACCTTTGCCTCGTAGTGGACAGTATCTCCGGCGAAGATGGGGGCGATGAAGCGGCGCTGCGTCTCAAGGAACGCCTCGATCGCCCAGTCGTCGATGGCCGAGCGCAGGCCGGTGCTCAGCGAGTGGCCGAGCATGCCGTGGGCGATGCGCTTGCCATAGGGACTGTCGGCCATCACCTCGGCGTCCATGTGCAGCGGATTGAAGTCGCCGGTCAGGCCCGCGAAGAGCACGATATGCGTCTCAGTCACGGTTACCCGTGCCGAGGTGGCGGTCCTGCCCATCTCGATTTCGAGGAAGGGGACGGTCACGGTTGTGCCTCCCGGCGGCGAAAGACGGGCAGGGCGGTGCCGTCCGGCGATGACGTGAAGGTGACTACGACCGGTATGCCGACCTGCACCTCCTCCTCGGCGATGCCGTCCAGCCGCGACAGTATCAGCACGCCCTCCTCAAGCATCACCAGGGCGCAGGTGTAAGGGGCCTCAATGGGCCCGTTGCCGCGGTGGATTGTGGAGAAGGAGAAGACCGTGCCCCGCCCGCTGGCCTCGACCCATTCCGGTGTCGCCTCAGGCGCGTAGATCGAGTGCGCACGGGGATACCATTGGTGGCGTCCCGTTACGGGACAGCGCTGAATCAGCAACTTTCCGGCTTGCGTGGCCTTCCAGAACGGGTCCGACACGATATCGGTAACGGGAGAACTCAGCGCTGTCATGGTGCCCCCTAGACTGTCAGGATCGCCGTAGCGGCGGCGCAGAAAGTCCCACCCAGACCGTGCACGAGCGCCACTTCCGCATTGGGGACCTGAACGCCCGGCCCCTCTCCCCTCAGCTGCCTCACGCCTTCAATCATGGTAAAGATGCCGCGCTTGCCGGGATGGTTGGACGATAGTCCCCCGCCGTCCGTGTTGGAGGGAAGCATGCCGCCCAGAGTCAGATGGCCGTCGTCGACGAAGGCGCCACTTTCGCCCTTCGCGCAGAATCCGAGGTCTTCGAGCGCCAGCATCGGCGTGATCGTGAAGGCATCGTAGAGTTGGGCAACGTCGATATCGGCATGGCCGACGCCTGCCATGGCGAAGGCGCGCGGCCCGGAAATTGCGGCCGGCGTGGTCAGATCATGGTCGATCTGGCTGATCTGTGTCCTCGCGACGGCCGTCCCGAAACCCGCCAAATGAACGGGCTTGGACCGGCAATCGCGCGCCCGCTCCCGGCTGGTCATGACGATCGCGCCCCCGCCATCCGTGACCACGCAGCAATCGAGCTTGCGCAGCGGCGTCGCGATCATCGCAGAACCGAGAACGTCGTCGATCGTCAGTGGGGTGCGAAAACGCGCGTCGGGATTGTTCGCGGCATGCTGCCGGAACGTGACCGCGACCTTCGCCAGTTGCTCCGAGGTCGTGCCGTAGATGGCCATATGCCGCTGCGCGAACATGGCATAGGCGGAGATCAATGTCGGCCCATAGGGCAGTTCGAATTGGCCGGGGCCGGCTGGCAGCACGAAGGGGTCGAAGGAGGGGGTGTTCAGCGGCCACCAGCGCGGGCAGGACGCGTAGCTGATGACCACCACATCGGCGAGCCTTGCGGCGATGGCCGCGGCGGCATGGCCAGCGTGAACAATGTAGGAGCAGCCACCGACATCGGTGCTGTCGAAATAGGTCGGCTTGATGCCGGCATATTCGGCGAACTCGGTCAGGCTGCTGACGCCGCCGCCCTCGGCCCAGTCACCCGCTGCCACGCACAGGCCGTCAACGTCCGACAGGCTGAGGCCGGCATCCGCAAGGGCACCGGAGATGCATTCCATCTGCAACGCGAAGGGATGCAGACGGGTCGCCTGCCTGCGAGGCGACTCGTACGCACCGACGATCGAGGCTTTTGACGACGTGTCGTTCACTCACAATGACCTCGGTTTCAGGTTCTTGGAGCGTATGGCGTTCCCTCAACTCGACAAGCAGTTTGAAATGCCCTTATTGGTGCATAGAGCGCACCGAATTGCGCTTGGCGGCCATGCGACTCGCTTGATCTAAGCGCCAGATCGGTACCCGCGATTGCTGGTTGGTGCATCTGACGGTCAATGGAGTTCACCATGCGGCGCCGTCTTCCGCCGTTGCTGGCACTGCGTGCATTCGAGACGTTCGGGCGGACGGGTACGGTGAGGGCGGCGGCCGATGAGCTGGCCGTCTCGCATACCGTCGTCTCGCGTCACATCCAGAACCTCGAATTGTCGATCGGGATCAAACTTGTCCAGAAGTCGGGGCGTGGCCTGGCGTTGACGCGAGAGGGCAAGCGCTACGCTGCCCAGATGCGGCATGCGCTGGATCTCATCGCGGATGCGACGGGTGAGTTGTGGAGTGGCAGCAGTGACGCTCTCCACATCTGTTGCATGGCTGGTCTCGCCTCAAGGCGCCTCCTCGCTAGGCTGCACGAGATCGAGGAGTTCCTGGGCGGTCGCGAGATCATTCTGCAGCCCATTTCGTCTCGGCCCGACTTCAGCCAGGGCGACGTCGATGCCGAGATCAACTATCTGGAAAACCCGAGCTTTCCCGACGAGCTTCGTGGAGAAATCTTCTTCCGTCCCCGGATTCTTGCCGTCGCCAGCCCCTCGTTCAAGGCCCAGCATCCCGAGGCGACCAGCGTCGCAAGCCTAGTGCAACTGCCGCTGATCCATGAGCGATCGACGCGGCAGTGGGAGAACTGGTTCGATCATGCCGGCATCATGGAGCCTGCTCGGCTGCGCGGGCCGCGGCTCTGGCATGGCCACCTGGCCGTCGAGGCCGCGCTTCTCGGACAGGGCGTCGCGCTCGTCAGCGATCTCATGGCGGGCGAGCTCCTGATGCGGGGCGACCTTGAGGAAATGGTGCCCACCAATATTCGCCTCGGCGGGTACTACTTCATCACGCAGGCGCGCCGCTGGAACGAGAATTCGATTGCGGCACTACGCAAATGGCTGCTTCAGACTTTCCCGGACAGTCAGGCGGGTCACGAACGAGTAACGCACCAGACATGAACCAATTAGCTGCTGGTTGACCTGTGATAGGCCGCCTATCGTCGCATCATGAGCACCATGTCACACCCGCCCACAAGCATCCGCAGCGCCCACGTCGATCCTTCCTGGGTCGACATCTATGGCCACATGAACATGGCCTATTACGTCAAGCTCTTCGATGATCTGGGGCATGACATCCTGGCCGAGTTCGGGCTGGGAGAAGCCTATACGCGAAGGTTCGGCTTCGGACTGTTCACCGTGACAGCGACCATCGCCTATATCAGGGAAGTCACGGCCAATGCGCCACTCACGGTCAGTCTGACAATCGACAAGGCTGACGACAAGAGGCTGTGGACCAGTCTCGAAATGCGGCATTCGGAACACGGCTTCATTGTCGCGACGATGGATCAACTCGCTGTCAATGTCAGTCTGGCGACGCGGCGGGCTACAGCCTTTCCAGCCGAGATGGACGAGGTTCTCAGCCCCTACAAGCTTCCCCCGGAAGCTCGGGTACGACGATCATCGAGACGATCGTGCCAGCGGTCTTCGAAGCTGCGATCTCCAACCGTTTAGGTTCAGCAAGACAGCTAACCAGAGCTATCGTGCGCCACACTAGGACGCCACGTGACTAAGGCCATGCTTGGCTCTCCAACGCCAACTTGAGGGTCGTATTCGGCCGCCCGCCGCGATGCAAAGGCCGAATCTCGGCGTGCCACCGATCGGCATAGGAGCTACAAGCTGCGCCCAGCGCTATCTTCCGGCATCGATCAGACTGTAGCCTGAAAAAAGGGAATGCCCAGCGATAGTCCGTCCGCATCGCCCGAGGTATCATAGAATGTCCCTCAATGGGTTAGGCAACGATCCCTGTCGTATCGATCGGATTGCCGGCCAGGGCGTTACGCCGGCCTCGTCCAGGCTTCTCTTCCCTGGCCGGCGAGGCTGATATTGTCGTTCTACCGGATTTCCCATCCAGCCCTGACTTCCGGAGCGAGCTCACAGCATGGCCCAGCCAGATACCAGGACGTCGCTAAGTGCTTGGCGCCACGCAAATATCGGCCGTCTCCTGAACAATGCCGTCCGGCGCTTCGAGGCCCGCGTCCTTGATCTGATGAGTGAATGCGGGCACACCGAAACGCGCATCGCGCATGTCAGCCTAACGCGCAATCTCGACGTGGATGGCACTCGGCTTACCGAGCTCGCACGGCGTGCCTCCATGAGCAAGCAAGCGATGGGCGAACTGGTCGACCAATGCGCCGCGCTGGGGCTGGTCACGCGTGCGGTCGATCCGAGCGACCGGCGCGCCCGCATCGTCGCCTTCACGGCCGCTGGATTGGCGTGGCTCGAGGACTTCCGCGCCGCCGTCGATATAGCCGAGCGTGAGATGCGCTCGGAGCTGGGCGAAGAGAGCATGAACATGGTGTCGAAAGGTCTCGCGACTTATGGAGCGACCTTCGACACACTCACGCCATGAGGCTTTTCGTCAGGGTGTTTGACTAATTTGATCAGGTTACCTTACTATCTCTGGAAAGAAGATTAGTGGGAAAATGTCATGAAGCTGCATCAGGGTGTGGTGATGTCCGTGCGGTCGGGTAGGGCAGTTATCGGCAAACGGTTCGTGGCATAGCCTCAAACCCGCTCGACCGTGTCGGCGACACAATGAAGCGGAAGCAAATCCGCTAGGCTTCGCAAGGCTCGGTATCCCCGGTGGGCCATAGCATTGAGCCATCTTCGATCGGCTGAGAGCACGCGACGCCGCGTTGAAGTGTGGCCGCGGCGACCTTGCGGCTGGACTCTGTCACGCATCCGCCGATTTGCCGGCGTGCGGTGCGGCTCTGCGATCAAGCGCGCGACACGGCCCGAAACTCGCGACCGGTAAGAACACGGACCTTATTGAAGGAGATTTGACGATGAAGATCGCCATTGCGGGCGCCGGCATCGGCGGTTTGGCAGCGGCCTTGTGTCTGCACGAGAAGGGGCACGAAGTCCGAATTTTCGAAGCGGTGGAGAGCCTGCAACCGCTTGGCGTAGGGATCAACGTCATGCCGCATGCCTCGGGCGTGCTGCACGGGCTCGGGCTCGGCGCCCCCCTCGACGAGATGGCGATCCGCACCCGCGCGATCGAATACCGCACGCGTTTTGGCCACCTGATCCAGTCGGATCCACGCTCGGTCGAGGCCGGCTTCGACTATCCGCAGTACTCGATCCATCGGGGCGAGCTGCAGTTCCTGCTGCTCGATACAGTTTGCGCCCGGCTGGGGCGGGATGCGGTCGTGTCCGGCAAGGCCCTTGCCGGCTTTACGCAGGACGGCGGCGGCGTACATGTGCGCTTCGCTGACGGCACAGCCTATGACGCCGATCTCCTGATCGGGGCCGAAGGGTTCCGTTCGAAGGTGCGCCAACAGCTCCATCCAGGCGAAGGGCCCGCACATTACGAAGGCACGATGATGTGGCGCGGCACCAGTCTGCAGGCGCCCTTCGGTGACGGCCGCACCATGTTCATCGCCGGCGACCACGACGTGAAATTCGTCTGCTACCCAATCAGCAGCCGCCCCGCGCGCGACGGCAACGCTCTGATCAACTGGGTTGCCGAAGTGCGTCACGATCGGCCGCGTGCGGCCGATGAGGCCGACTGGACCCGCGAGGGCGACCGCGACTTCATCTCGGAGTTCCTGGGCTTCCGGATGCCGGACATCGACATCCCAGCCCTGCTGAAGAGTACCCGGAAGATCACCCAGTATCCGATGATCGATCGCGACCCGCTGCCGTGGTGGACGCAAGGGCGGGTCACCCTTCTCGGCGACGCCGCCCATCCGATGTACCCGATGGGAGCGAACGGTGCCTCGCAGGCGATCATCGATGCGAGGGCGCTCGCAGACTCCCTGACCGCGCAGCCTGGGCCGGAAGGCCTGCTCGCCTATGAAGCCGTGCGCCGGCCCGTCACCACCAATGTCGTGCTCAACAATCGCAAATCGGGCCCTGAGCGCGTCCTCGACATCGCGGCCGCGCGCATCAAGGGGCCCGCCGACCGGATCGAGGACCTGATCTCCCCAGCCGAGCTGGAGGAGGTCGCAGCCAGTTACCGTCAGGTCGCCGGCCTCCTGAAGAAGGCGGTCTAGCTCATGCGCACATTCCACGCCGGCTTCGAAGCCGATCACCTACCAGTGAGAGTGCGGCTCGGCGCCGGAATCCGGCACGAGATCGGAGCCGAGATGACGGCGCTCGGCCTCTCGCACGCACTCGTCCTGACCACGCCGAACCAGGCGGCGCAGGGCGAAGAGCTGCTGGCTGCTCTGGGCCCGCTGGCGCATGGGCAATTCAGCAAGGCGGCTATGCACACGCCCATCGAGATCACCGAGGCCGCGCTCGCAGCGGCCTGCGGCGCCGATTGCCTCGTCGCCATCGGCGGTGGGTCGACCATCGGCCTGGCCAAGGCCATCGCCCTGAACACCGACCTGCCGCAGATCGTGCTGCCGACGACCTATGCCGGCTCGGAGGCGACACCCGTGCTGGGGCAGACCGCCAACGGGGCGAAGGAGACGCTGCGCTCGCCCAAGGTCCAGCCCGAGGTGATCCTTTACGATCCAGAGCTCGTTGCGACGCTGCCCATCGGGCTCACCGTCACCAGCGGGCTCAACGCCATGGCGCATGCGGTGGAGGCCCTCTATGCGCGGGATCGCAACCCGCTCTCCGACGAGCTGGCGCTCGGCGGCCTTCGCGCCTTCAAGGAGGGATTGCCGCGCGTCGTCGCCGATCCCGGCGACCTTCCGGCGCGCGAGGCCACGCAGTTCGGCGCATGGCTGTGCGGCACGGTGCTGGCCCAGGTCGGCATGGCGCTGCACCACAAGCTCTGCCACGCGCTGGGAGGCAGCTTCGCGCTGCCGCATGCCGAGACGCACGCGATCCTGCTGCCGCATTCGGCCGCCTACAACGCCGAAGCGGCCGTCGGGCCCCTGGCGCCGGTCGCGGAGCTCTTCGGCGGATCGGTCGGCGGCGGACTTTACGATTTCTCCGTGGCGCTGGGCGCGCCCGTCGCGCTGCGCGATCTCGGCCTTGCCGAAGGCGATCTCGATCGGGCGGCCGATCTTGCCGTCAGCAATCCCTATTGGAACCCGCGCCCGATCGAGCGCGACGCCATCCGTGCGCTGCTGCAGCACGCCTGGGAAGGCGCACGCCCGCAATAAGGCCATCGGCGACGGTCGACGCAACGAGACGACAGAGGAAACGACATGGCAGGCTACTTCACTGAGGAAGGCTCCGCCGAAGCCGTCAATGCGCGCATGGACGAGAATATCGACCCGCGGCTCGCCGAGGTCATGGCTTGCCTAGTCAGGCATTTGCACGCCTTCGCCAAGGAAACCCAGCTGACGCAAGCGGAGTGGGAATACGGCATCGACTTCCTGACCCGAACCGGCGGGATCTGCAGCGGCGAGCGCCAGGAGTTCATTCTGCTCTCCGACACGCTCGGCTTCTCGATGCTGGTCGACGCGATCAACAACCGCCGCCCGCCGGGCGCCACGGAGAACACGGTGTTGGGTCCCTTCCATGTCGCCGGCGCGCCGATCCGTCAGATGGGAGACGGCATCAGCCTCGACGGCAAGGGGGAGAGCTGTCTTTACGAGGGCCGGGTGGTCGATCTCGACGGTCGGCCGATCGCAGGTGCGCGGATCGATGTCTGGTCGGACAATGCCGATGGCTTCTACGACGTGCAGCAGCCGGACATCCAGCCCAGATGGAACAATCGCGGCGTCTTCGTCACGGGGCCGGACGGGGCCTACCGCTTCATCGGCATCAAGCCGGTGTCCTATCCGATCCCCGATGACGGGCCGGTCGGCCAGATGCTCGGCCATCTCGGCCGGCATCCTTATCGCCCCGCGCATATGCACTACATCGTCACGGCCGAGGGCCATCAGGGGCTGGTGACCCATACCTTCGTCGGCGACGATCCCTATCTCGGGTCCGACACCGTCTTCGGCGTCAAGAAGACGCTGATCGCGCCCTTCGAGCGCGTCGCCGGCGGGCCTGCGGCCTGGCGGTCGCCTTTCGACTTCGTCCTTGTCCCGGATTGAGCCGGTCAGACCAGCTGCCGCCGGCGCCGTTTCGGAAACGGAGCCGGTCTGGCCTTCACCGAATAAACACGAGGGCCGGCTCAGCCACCCCGCGATTGCAGCTCCGTGTCGGCTGTGGCCGGCCAGCCTTGTCCAACCATGGGAGGAAATAATGACAGCCAGTGACGCGCCGGTCGATGTCGACCGGCTGATCGACCAGGGACGATGGACATCGTTCCCAACGCTGACGGTCGGCCTGTGCGGCGCCGTCACCGTGCTCGACGGGTTCGACACGCAAGCGATTGCCTATGTCGCGCCGGTTCTGGCGAAGAGCTGGGGGCTTGGCCCCTCGGCCTTCGGGCCGGTCTTCTCCATCGGACTGATCGGCATGATGGTCGGCGCGCTCGCTCTGGGACCGATCGCTGACCGTTTCGGCCGAAAGCTGGCGATCATCCTTTAGGTCGCTTTGATAGGCGTATTCTCGCTGGCGACCATCTTCGCCGAATCCATCGATACGCTGCTCAACCTGCTATGCAGGTGGAGCAGCAATACGTTTCCAGCTAGGGGGGGTGGGCTTGGAGGCCGTAGAAGTGCTGCCAATGAGGGTTGCGACATCAAGCCGATTCGTCACGGCATCCATGACGAATACAGCCTGATCGCCCGCTGACGCAGCTCTACGGGCATTGTAAACTCGATGCGGCGGGGATCGAGGAAGTCGCGCGTACGGCGCTGGATCGGATCTGAAGACAATGACCCCGCGCTGCATGGGCCGCGCAGGGTCATTGATATGTGTGATCCCCGGTCATCGTAGTTTTGCCGCTGGTTCACATCCCTGCGTCACACGATAGGTTCAATCGCCGACGTAATGAAGACTACGCAGTTTGGCCACTCATGACGGTGTGCCGCCTGGATGGACGGCCTTCCACAGCGCCCGGTCTCTCTCAGGTGTCCAAATCTGCGGGTGCTGCAGGCCGCGGAGCTCGTCGTAAGCGCGCGCTACGCCGAAGGGGAGAATGTGGTCGTAGACCGGCCAGTCACCGTAGAGAGGTGTAATCTGCTCCCGGGCCAGCCGGTAGCAGGCCGGTAGGTCGGCGCCCTTGTCGAGACCCAACTGGACCGTCCGCAGCAACGTAACCAAAAAATTCTTGTGGCTGTCGACCGCGTCGCTCACGGCCTGGAGGGTCGTGAGGGGCGCGCCACGCCCGGGAACGAGGACCTTCGGGGCGAAGGCTCGTAGCCGCTCCAGCGTTTGAAGCCAGTCCCGGATATAGGCATCCCCGCAATAGATGCCCGTGCGGTTCTCGATGAGGTCGCCGCCGAAAAGCACGCCGCAATCGGGAATCCAGCAGATGGAGTCGCCCGCAGTATGCCCCCTGCCGATATGCATCAGGTGGATGTGCCGCCGCCCCATTCTGATCGTCACTTCCTCGTCGAACAGGATATGAGGGCGCGTCAGTCCCGGAATCTCTTCGAAACCCTCGAAGAGGCGCGGCATGCGCTGCATCTCCGCCTCGAAGTCGCCCTGGCCGCGCTCAGTCAGGAGGTTGCCCGTAGCCTTGCTCGCCACGATCGCGGCGTCGCCGAAGGCGGAGGCCCCCATTGCGCGCACGGCGTGATAGTGGGTGAGGAACGCGTATCGGATCGGCTTGTCCGTGACGGTGCGTATGTCGGCGATCCATGCCCGGGCGGCGACTGGTGTCGCTCGGGTGTCGATGACGACGACGTAGTCGTCGCCCACGACGAAACCGCAGTTGGGATCGTGCTGGCTCACATAGCCGTAGACGCCCTCGGCGAATTCGACGATCCGTGCCGTCTGATTGGCGATGTCGGCTGTGGAGGCGAAGGAGACCATGGCTTTTCCTGTTCGATGAGTTGGTCGCGTCGCGCGATGGGAATTTCCGGGCCGATCAGCCTGCGAACCCATGCCGTCGACTCCAGTCGCGGATGACCTCCAGGCACTCCTGCAGAAGTTCGGGCTGTCCGGCGTAATAGTGCGTGGCGCCCTTGATCACTACATACTCCTTGTCGGCAGTGGCGAGTGCGTCACGCACGAACGGGTTGTGGGTCGCCGGCACCGCATCGTCTGCGCTGTTCTCGATCTGCAGAACGGGCGTCCTGCGGATGCGGGATGCATTGCGAGCCGCCGTCACGTTCGATCGGGTGAGAGACCATTGCGACAGCCAGGATCGGAGCGTTGAGAAGCGTGCGAGGCCGGCTGGAGCGGAATTCGCGATCCGGGGATCGCCGAGATAGGTCCAGCCGGAGCGCCGGTCATTGGGATCGAGCGTCGGGTCGAGCCAACGCACGTCGCACATCGTCCTGTGCACGATGAAGGCGCGTTCCCGCTCCCCGTCGTTCCGCTCGCGTAACCGTGCGAGGGTATCGATGGCCCAGGACGTGATCCTGCCGTTGCGCTGTCTCTGCCGGTCGCGGAAGGCCGCGACGAAATCGGGGGAGAACGGTGGTCCATTCCGGAAACCCTCCCGGTAGATGTCGAATTCGGGGTCGCGTGCGTCGGGATCGTTTTCGTCGATAACCGACGGATCGAGCCATTCGGTCAGCGTCTCCGCGCGGCTGAGATGGGCAGCTATGAAGATCACCCCGTCTGCGGGCGTGAGGTTCGCACCTGTCAGGTCGTAGGGTTCGCCTGCGGGCGTCTCTTTGACCGTGGGGGCTTCCGCCTCGGCTTGATAGAACAGCGATAGCGAGCCGCCCCCCGACCAGCCGACGAGCACGACCTTGCGATACTTCAGCTCTTCCTTCGCGTAACGCATATAGGCACCCAGGTCGTAAGCGACCTTCTCCATGATCAAGGCGCTGTCGTTCTTTGCGTATCTGCTGCCGGCGCACAGGACATGGACGCCCGAGGAAGCGAGGGCCGCCGGGATCGGCAGCAGTTGTAGCGTCGATGTCGGATGCATCAGCAGAAAGAGGGTATCTGACGGGCAGTTACTCGGCAGAAGGAGCTGCCCTTCGAGTACGATCTCTCCCTGATTGCCTGAAAACCCATAGGTCTCGACCATGGCAAGCTTTTCCGGGAAACGGATGATGACCGGAATCCTGTCCCAGCCGGCCGCCGGCGCCGCGTTATGCTGCATCGCAGTCTCTTGAATTGATGGTTGCCTGAGGAAAGCCGCCCGGAGTGGCGAACACTGGCGGCTGCGCTCGCACCGATGCGCCAGCGGTCGGGAGACGATCAAAGTGCGCCGATGCTTAGTCGCTCCTCCTTGAAGCGGCTCCATTTTGCAATCTGAGCATGAGCCGTGCGCGCCGCCTCCTCGATGACGCCCGGCTGCTCGGTGCGCGTCGTCACCTCGAGGCGCAGGCCGTTGGGGTCGAAGAAGTAGATCGACTGGATGAACTCGTGATCGACAAGGCCCTTCACTTCGATGCCCTTGGCCTGCAGGCGGTCCTTAATCGCGAGGACGTCGTCGACCGTTGCCACCTCTACGGCGAAATGCATGACCCAATCGGGAGTATTCGGGGAGGGTTCCGGCATCGCGTTCTCGCAGAGGTCGAAGAAGGCAATGTAGGAGCCGTCACGCATCTCGAAGAACATGTGGGCGTAGGGCTTTTCCTCGCCAGTGCTGGGCACCTTGTCCGACTGCATGAAATTGACGAGTGGGAGGCCGAGCAACCCCTCGTAGAAGGCGCGAGTCTCTTCCGCGTCCCGGCAGGGAAATGAGAAGTGATAAAGGCCCTTGATCGGGGGAACGTCTGACATGCGGCTGCTCCTCTAGCGTGACCGGAGGCAGTCTGCGATGGAACGGAGCTGGGCTATGTCCTCCATTCTAAGGGACAGGAATCGCAGGCTGGCTGTGCCGCCTGATTTCTCCGTGCCCCACTCAGCCGTCCAAGACGGGCGATCGTTTGAGGCCCCGCTCGTAGATCTGCTGGAGCTCCCGCCGGGTGGAGATATTCAATTTGTGGAAGGCTCGCTTCTTGTAGGTGATGACGCTGCTGAGCTCGAGCGACAGATTGTTTGCGATTTCCTTGATCGCATCGCCGCGCAGGATGCCTGCGCAGATCTCGGCCTCCCTGACACTCAAACGAGGATCGGCGGCACGAAGCATGCGTTCAGTGGCGGCCTGCGAGGGCCGTAACGCGGTGGTTTCCGATCGCATGAGGCGGTCGTGACTGCCCGCGCAAGTGGCCACCGCCTTCGCGACCCGATGGAAGCGTTCGAGCTCTTCGTCGGCGAAGCAACCGCTCGCCTCCCGCCGATAGATGTTGAGGAAGATGACATCCTTATCGCGCGGTATGCAGGTGGATATCCGTTCGATGACCCGCGGATGGAGGTAGCAAGTGCTTCTGTAATCGCGATCGGGTATGTTCGACCAGGACTGACGGAGCACGATGCTTTCTCCAGCTGGGACGCGGATTTCCATCATGGGATCGCGTCGCCAGTATTCGTTGGCGTAACGCAAGGAAAGCCCAACCGGGCTCGTCTGGTCAGCTCCGGCCCCATCTGCGCAGATCAGGTCCACTTGCCCGGCATTCGACTTGACGAAGGCGGAGAACATGTCCGCTTGCGCCGCTTGCCGAAGGCAGGCGAACGCACTCGCCGGGAACGTTTCGCGACCAATATCCGCAATGACGTCCAAGTAGCCTTCTTCCGACGCACTACCGGATCGAAACAAAATCACGACGCTCTCCCCTCGACTAGGACCTTGTCGGACCTTTTTTAGTTTGGAGGCAGTATAGCATGCCGTCCATCCCGCGATAAGCGGACGTGCCTGCTGCTGCGACGCCATCCAATCGGTTGCCTGGAAAAACGCTTGGCTATTGTTCGCTGACGTGGAGGCGAACGTCGGCCCGTATGAATTCGGCTGGTTCGATGCGAGCCATTCCTCCTTCGATCGCGCCCGATGAGCCTCATTCACCGCGCCGGCGAGATGACTGACCGGTTCGATGCCCCAATAAGGTGATCGAGCCGCCTCCGACGCAGGCATAGGCGCGCGATTCTGAATCTTCGGCGGCGGAACAAGACCTTCTGATAAATCGCTTCCGAGCGCGCCGTCCGCAGCCGTGTCGCGACTTATTGATCGAGCTTCGATCGCAACAGCTCCTTCCCTCCCGATCCGATCACGTTCGTCGTCAGGACGAGATGGGCCGTCATCACTTGGGCAGTGGATCATTCGAACCTGACCCTATGGCGACGAAGAACGTCGTGCGAATGCTTCGTACCGTGGAGAGGGAGCCTGGGCCTTTGCCTGCCTTCTCCGACTTTCATCGGTAATTCCGGGTGAAGGTATTGCGAGTCCCAGGCTGAGCAAGGCAAGACATGGCATGGTCGTCCCTCGCAAACTACCGCCCTATCGTGCGTCATTGGCAGGCAGGTTGCTGGCGGCCCGAGAAGCCGTCATGGCCCCGATCCGTCCCACTCTTCGCGAAGCCGGCATCACCGAGCAACAATGGCGGGTCCTTCGCGTGTTGATCGACGTCGCCTCGATCGATGTATCGGCGCTTGCCTCGGCGGCACTGCTTCTTCCGCCAAGCCTGACCCGTATTCTCCGCGAGCTCCAGGCTCGCGGCTTGATCCATCGTGAAGTGGACGCGGACGATGGACGTCGTTCAGCCGTGGCGATCACGCCGACCGGCCGCCATGTCGTCGATCTGACGACGGGTACGACGCTCGCTTTGCTCGACCGGTATGCCGACGCTTTTGGCGTCGAACGGCTGAAGTCGTTGCTCGACGAACTCGCGCTGCTGACGGAGACGCTCGGGCCGTCTGGGAGCATGAATCCAGACAACTAGGAGAATCCCGACACGGCGGGGCTGGACGTCGGTTCCCCTTAATACTACACATGTTAAGCATCGGAGGATGAATCATGATCAAACCGTCGAGCTTAGAGGATGCCATCCAGGCGGCCACCGACCCGGTCGACCTGCTGCGAAATTCGGCGATCGGTGCTTACGTCTACCCAGTGGTGGCGCCCGAGTTCTCGAATTGGAGGGACGAGCAGCGTGCCTGGCGCGAGACCGCGGTATTGTTCGATCAATCGCATCATATGGTGGATTTGTTCATCAAGGGGCCGGATGCGCTCAAGCTGATCTCGGACACGGCGGTCAATAGCCTTCGCGGCTTCATGCCCGAGAAGGCAAAGCAATACGTAGCTGTCACCCCGTCGGGGCACGTCATCGGTGACAGCATCCTGTTTTACCTGGCGCCCGATGAACTGGTATCGGTTGGGAGGGCTCCCGCAGCCAACTGGCTCACCTACCAGGCGAAGGCGGGCGGATACGACGTGGAGGTCGTCAGGGATGATCGCTCGCCCTCACGCCCCATGGGCAAGCCTGTCAGGCGGAAGTTCTGGCGCTTCCAGATACAGGGCCCGAACGCCTGGGCGACGATCGAAAGGCTGAACGGCGGCCCCGTCGATCAGCAGAAGTTCTTCAACATGGGCCGCATGAAGATTGCGGGACGCGAGGTGCGCACCCTCAGGCATGGAATGGCTGGCGCCCCCGGACTCGAGCTGTGGGGGCCGTATGAGGAAGGCAACGAGATTCGCGCCGCCATCGACGAGGCGGGTCGGGACTTCGGACTCGTTCATGTGGGTAGCCGTACCTATGCGTCCAACACGCTCGAAAGCGGCTGGATCCCGTCCCCCTTACCTGCGATTTACACGGGGAACGAGCTGAAGGCCTATCGAGAGTGGCTTCCAGCGGACAGCTACGAGGCGGCCGGAAGTATCGGCGGTAGTTTCGTCTCCAGCAACATCGAAGACTATTACGTTACGCCCTATGAGTTGGGATATGGCCCGTTCGTCAAATTCGACCATGACTTCGTCGGTCGCGACACTCTGGAGCGCCTGGATCTCCGCACGCAGCGACACAAGGTAACCTTGGCCTGGAACGGTGAAGACGTGGCGCGCATATTCGCGTCGCTGCTCGACGGCAGCGATCTACCCTACAAGTTTTTCGACTTGCCGATCGCGAATTACGCATCCTCGAATTATGACCGGGTCATCGGTCGCGATGGCGGCACGATCGGACTATCCATGTTCACGGGCTATAGTTGGAATGAGAAGAGCGTTCTGAGCCTCGCGATGGTCGACCCCCAGGTGAGGATTGG
Source organism: Alloboseaceae bacterium BT-24-1 (assembly GCA_025846845.1). Lineage (GTDB taxonomy): Bacteria > Pseudomonadota > Alphaproteobacteria > Rhizobiales > Beijerinckiaceae > Allobosea. The sequence continues at coordinate 219,580 of JAOYTL010000009.1, read as the reverse complement.
CGACGAGGTACGTGTCGTTTGGGGAGAAGCGGATGGCGGCACCCGGAAGACGACGGTCGAGCGGCACCGTCAGATCGAAATGCGGGCAGTGGTTTCGCCCGTTCCTTATTCCAAGGTGGCCCGCGAGGAGTATGAGGGCGGCTGGCGAGCGGCCGTCCAATCTTGACGATGTCCATGAGCCGGCAGGGTGTTGGCGAGAGGGCCGCGGCCCTGCTCGGCAACTACTCCCTGGAGATGACGGCGAAGGATCTGGACAGTCTCGTGACGGCAGCGGCCCGGCTGTCGTTGGGCACGCCTAGCTCAGACCTATTTGCCGGGCAAGAATCTCGAGTCACGGGTGAGGGCCGCCGCTCTGGAGCGCTCGCTCGGCTTCGTGCCAATACCTCATATCTCCGCGGGCCGACTGACATCGCTCGACGACCTGGATCGCCATCTCGGAGCGTTGGCTCGTGATGTCGCGCTCGACCGCGCCTTCGTCGTGGCCGGGGATTGCTCCCCCTGGGGCCTTTTCAGGATACACTGGATATCATCCGGAGCGGGCGGCTTTCTGCATACGGAGTGCGACGGGTCGGGATATCCGGATATCCGCAAGGGCATCCCGATGTCCCGAGGATCAGCTTTGGCGCGCAATCGATGACAAGCATCGTGCGCTGGTCGGAATGGGCCATGTGCCAATCATCACGACGCAGTTCGCCTTCGAGGCGAACCTAGTGGTCCGCTGAATCGCCGGCGTTCGGGACAGGGGATAAGATTAGACGATCCGGTTGGGGGTACTGGGGCCGGCCTCCGTGAAGTCACTCCTGCGCTTCGCGGTGCGCTGTGGTGTCGACGCATCGCAGAAAGTCATGCGCAAATACGGAGTCCCCATAACGCGACTTATGGCGGTGGCGCGACCGGAGCGCCTCATCGAGGACCTTGCGGAGAAGCTGGACCCCGCTCGCTACGGCGATGTGCGGGTTCATCTTTACCCGTTCGGAGGACTGGATCGAACAGCGGAATGGGTGGCGCACGCCACGCAAAGGGCGCCCTGAACTGGGCTTGCACCCGCAGATGCTGATCGCAGTCGCGATTTACACATCGACCAGCTGAGTCACAAAGTCCTGGATCTCGGCGTTCACTTCGAACGCGGGTCCACGAAGATCATCTTGCCGTTGAAGGCCGGCGATCACGGTCTGCGAGCGGTGCGGTCAAGACAACCGCGATCCAAGGGATCTACGCCACTGAAGGATCGATCCGGACATGGAGACGCAGGCTTCCGGGCGGTGACGGATCCAATTCGCCCACTACGCCGGCCGGGCCCGCAGCCATGTGCGCCGCTCACGTGGAGCGGCGCTGGGAGGCCATGGCGTACGGCCATGGTGCGATCTGAGCGCGGACCACCTTTTGTCTGTGTCGCTCGACTTGCGGCTTGCGGGACCCGCCACCGGGCTCTCCCCATGTCACGGTCACCTCCAGTCCCGGCGTCGCGTGCTCGCGCGAGACATTCGCGAGCGACATCACCTTCCGCTCGTTTGCGCTGTATCCGCAAAAATTCGACAGGCCGATAAGCTTTCCGGACGCGTCCTTGACTTCGTCATTTTGTTGGAAGCTGTAGGAACCCATAGGGAAGCGAAGCTGCTTGTAGGGCAATTCCGGTCGGAGCTGTGACTGGAAGATGTCGGTGACGTCCTCCTCGTTCCAAACCAGCGTCACCGCCGTCCGGCGCGGTCCTTCCATGGCGCGCTCTAGGGCCTCGCGCCCAATGAAGTCGTGATCGAACTTCAGGATGCGATCGTATCCCATGTCCCAGGGGGTGACGTAGTAGTCCTCGATCGCGCTTCCACGAAAGCTGCCACCGAGCTGGGAGCTTGCCTCCCAGCCGTTTGAGGGAAGCCATTCCCGATATGGCTTGAGATCGGCCGCGGTGTAGATTGCGGGTAGCGGGTAGGGCATCCAGCCTCCCTCCGTGTTGCCGCTGAAATACGCCAACGTCCCGCCGAGCCGCAGTCCGAGGGGCTTGCCCGCCTTCAACAGGGCCTCGCGGACCTTCGGGCCATCTTCCATCATGCCAGCCAGTTCGACGCCGCGCCCCCCTGCCATCCCGTGTCGAAGCGCAAGCACCTCGCATCCCGCGATTGTGATCCGCGCGAAGTTGAAGAAGGCAATGTTCGGTGCCGGCCCATCGACCACCGTGGCAAAAATGTCGTCGGATGCTGGCCCGTCCAATCCGAAGCGAAACATCTTGCGCCCTCCTCGATTGACCGAGGTCGGCAGGTCCCGCTCGATCGTGAGGTCGTAGCCCCCGGTCCTGGCGTGGTACTCAACCCAATTCTGCACGTGCATCCCGCTGACCAGCTCGAAGCTGTTCTCGGCAAGATAGAAAAGGACGCATTCGCCGATCATCTGCCCTTGATGATTGCAAGCGACGAACTGCTTGGCTTTGCCCGGCACGAAATTGGCGAAACTATTGACACCCAGTCGGTTGAGGAGGGCAAATGCGTCGGGGCCCTTCAGGAACATCTCCGGCATATGGTGCGACTGATCGAAGAGAACGGCACTGTCGCGCCAGGCATGGTGCTCCTCGACCCAGCTGCCGAATTCCGGGGGCACCGGCGTCAGCCCGGAGCGATCCTTTGCATGAGGTGCGGCCGTGTCGTTGTAGAAATGGTCGACGAGGTCCGGGATGCCTTTCAGGAAATCCTCAAGCGACGGCTGATCCTTGGTGAGTGTCATTTCGTTTCCTACCTCTCGTAATGTTTTTGCGTCCGCCGGCGGCCGGCGGATGCGGTATATTCAACCGATCAGCGTCTTCGCCCAGCGCGCGGTCCTGGCTAGCCCACCGAACGGATAGAAGTGTAACTTCACGTCCCCATGCGCGCCGTCACTCAGCCGCGAGCCCAGTTCCGCGAGCAGGCGGTCAGGGCCGACGGGCGACAGCAGCCGCGTCAGCGATATGCCGTACTTTTGAAGGACCGCGGTGGATGCCCCGACGCCGCACCGCGCCGCGAAACGGAGGAGTGATTTGACGGTCGTCGGACCGGGAATGCCGATCCTGACCGTTGCAGTCACACCGTCGTTCCGCAACGCCTCGAGCCACCGTAGGATCGCGCCGGCGTCGAAAGAGAACTGTGTGTTGACGACACCCTCGTGGCCAAGATCGCGCAGCATCGTCAGCTTGGTCAGCAAATCCAGCTTAAGATCGTGCTCCGATATGGACGGGTGTCCCTCCGGGTAACCGGCCACGCCAATTCGGGCCAGGCCGAACTTCGCCAGCAGCCCGGATGCGATAACGGACTTCGCATCCGGGTACGGCCCGGCAGGCTCGCGCAGGTCCCCGCCGACTACGAAGGCCCGATCGATCGAGGCCTCGGTGGAAAGCCGGTCCAGAAACCGCTCCAGTTCCAGCGCGCTCGCGAGACGGCGCGCCGAGATGTGCGGCACGGGTATGTGACCATAGCTTCGGATCATGGCGGCGGCAGCCACGCGCGCGGACATGTCTTCCCCGGGCAGGTAGGTCACGGCGATTCTCGTCGCGGCCGGCAAGTCGGGAGCGGCCTCGGCGAGCGCGTCGCTGTCCCTCGCCGTCATTTCCAGCGAGAACCCATCGATCAGGTTGCCCAGAGTGCCTTGGCTCGGGGGAAGCCTTGAGAGAGAGCCGGTCATACGAACGATCTCGCAGTTGATGCCGGCATCAACTGCCGGGGCGTTGTCGATTGGCGTGACGCATTATAATCGATTTTTTTATCTCTATAGCGTCTACTGCGCCGCGGCAAGGGGCATCCGCCTGCCGAAATGACGTGCAAAGTACGCTGCCTTCGGGCTATTTGGCTTCTGGGCGCGAGTAACGACGTGCAATTTCATCGATTTTTGTTGACGGGTAGCCATGGCGTGGCTAGCCTTGGAAGAAATAACGATTGGGAGGTTGCAATGAAGGTTGGGATCGCGTTCCTCGCACTGGCGTCGGCGTCGTTGCCTACGATGGCGCTCGCGGCCGAGCTCAAGATCGGGTTCGTGACCAGCGTGACCGGTTCGCAGGCGCCGGTCGCCCGCGACATGATCGACGCCTTCAACCTCAGCATCAAGAACCTGGGCGGAAAGATCGCGGGCAACGACGTCAAGGTGATCGTCGCGGACGATCAGGAGAAGCCTGACGTCGCTCGGCAGGCCGCCGAAAGGCTGGTCGAGAGGGAGCGGGTCGATTTGGTCACGGGGCCGGTAATCACCAACATGGTGCTTGCTGCTGTGAAGCCCGTTAGCGACGCAAAGCGCCTCCTCGTCAGCATCAATCCCGGGCCCTCTGATTTCGCCGGCGAGAAATGCAACCGGAACGTGTTCGTTCTCGGGTTCGAGAACCAGACCATCGGCCGCGCGACTGGAATGGCGGCAAAGGAGCTTGGGTTCAGCAAGGTCGCCATGATGGGATGGAACACGCCTGGCGCTCGCGATGTCGCTGCCGGCTTCAAGCAAGCTTTTCCGGGAGCGGTCGTCAAGGAAATCTATACCCCGCCGTCCCAACAGGATTTCGCGGCCGAGATCACCTCGCTCAAGTCGCTCGACGTCGACGGTCTCTACTATTTCTATCCGAGCCAGGTCGGCGTCAACTTCCTCAAGCAACTCGGTCAAGTCGGTTACGCGATGGATCGGGTCATCGGAACTTATCCGGCCCTCGATCACATCATGCTGACGCAGGTCGGCGCGGAGGTTGCCGGGATCAACGTCGTCAGCCTCTGGACCGAGCAGCTCGACAATCCTGCCAACAAGCGTTTCGTCGCCACCTTTCGCGAGGCATACGGGCGTGTCCCGAGTGCCTTCGCCGCCCAGGCTTACGATCTCCCGGTCCTTTTGGACGCGGCGTTGAGGAGCAATGGCGGAAAAACGGATATGGATTCGCTGCGGCAGGCGATGAAGACCAGTTCCTTCCCCTCGGTGCGGGGCGCTTTCAGCTTCGCGAGCAACCAGTTCCCGATCCAGAATTTCTACGTGACGAAGATCGAGAAGTCGGATTCGGGGCTGAGCTATGTGGTGAAGCGCACCTTGCCGGATCTCAAGGATGACCTAGCCGAGAAATGCCCGATCAAGGATTGAGCGACCTCGCCGATCCGCGCCACGCGCGCTCACCCACATCACGAAATGTAACCTCCGGAGCCCAGGCTGGCGCCCGGGCTCCGGGACCGACAGAACATGAAGACTCAAGTCGCCATCATCGGCGCCGGCCCCGCCGGGTTGCTCCTTGCACAGTTGCTCACGCGGTCCGGTATCGACAGCATCGTCATCGAGAATAGAAGTCGCGAGTATATCGAAAATCGGATCAGGGCCGGTGTGATCGAGGCCGGGACGGTCGACATCCTTCGCGAGGCAGGTGTCGCCGAAGGAGCGCTGAGGGACGGCATCGTCCACGAAGGTACGGCACTTCGCTTCGAAGGCAGAACCCACCGGCTCGATCTCGTCGATCTCGTCGGCCGCGGAATTACCATCTATCCGCAACACAAGCTGGTGGGCGATCTCGTGGCAGCCAGGCTGGAAGCCGGCCATCCGATCCTCTTCGAGACCCCTGTCGTCGAACTGGGGGACATAGCGTCGGACGAACCGACGGTTACAATCGAGCGGGGCGGGGCACGCGAGACCATCACATGTCGCTTCATCGTCGGCGCCGACGGCTTTCATGGGCCAAGCAGGCAAGCTCTCCCTCCTGAGGCCTTGACTGTCTGGGAGCGGGATTATCCGTACAAGTGGCTCGCTCTGATGGTGGAAACCCCGCCTCCGAGCCATGAGTTGATTTACGCTGCCCACGCACGCGGCTTCACCTTGATGTCGATGCGTTCGCCTTCCGTCAGCCGCATCTACGTACAAGTACCGATGGAGGTGGACGCGGAAGGTTGGTCGGACGATCAGGTCTGGTCGGAACTCGACCTCAGGCTGCGCGACGGCGAGCCCGTGCCATTGCGCGAGGGAGCGATCACACAACGTTCGACGATCCATTTGCGGAGCTTCGTCGCCGCGCCGATGCGTCACGGCAACTTGTTCCTCGCCGGCGATGCGGCGCATATCGTGCCACCGACGGGGGCGAAGGGACTTAATCTCGCCGCGGCGGACGTAGCGGTCCTGGGCGATGCGCTGAAGCGGTATTTCCGGCATGGCGACCCATCGGGCGTCGACGACTACTCCGACAAGTGCCTCAGCCGCGTGTGGCAGGTGCAGCGGTTCTCGTCATGGATCACCCATGCCCTCCATGTGTCGAACGATCCGTTCGACCAGGCGCTCAATCTTGCCAGTCTCAGGCACATCGTTGAGAGCCGGCATGCGGCGCTGTCCTTCGCGGAAAACTATACCGGGCTTCCGTTGAACTGAGTGTGCTCGGGCGCCGCCTGGCCAAGGCCCGGCGCAAACGGCTCGCGACGCCGAGGGGACCTCACTACATGGCACTGCCACTTTTCATCGAGCAGATCCTCAACGGGCTCCAGTCGGGAGTGATGCTGTTCCTGATCGCATCGGGGCTTACCCTAGTCCTCGGCATCATGAACTTCGTCAACCTGGCGCATGGCTCGTTCTACATGATCGGGGCCTTCGCGGCCGTCTCCTTCCAGCTCTGGACGGGGTCATTCTTCGTTGCCGCCATGGCTGCGTGCATCAGCGCCGCCTTGGCCGGGCTCGTTGTCGAGTTTGTCTGCGCCCGTCGGCTGTATGCGCGAAGCCATTTAGATCAGGTCCTCGTGACCTTCGGGCTGATCTACGTCTTCAACGAGTCGATGCGTATGATCTTCGGTCCCCAGCCGCTGGCCTCGCCGATCCCGCCCTTTCTGAATGGCAGTCTGACCCTGTTGCCTGGGTTGCAATACCCGCTATTCCGCCTGACCGTGATCGGCGTGGGTCTCGTCGTGGCTGCAGTCATGTCATATATTGTCATGCGCACGCGGCTGGGGATGCTCATTCGTGCGGGCGCGTCCGATCGCGGCATGATCGCCGTGCTCGGCGTGAACATCAGATTGCTATACTCGCTCCTGTTCGCCCTGGGGGCAGCGCTAGCGGCATTGGCGGGCTTGATGGCCGGCCCCCTCTACTCGGTCAACGTCGGGATGGGGGAGAACATCCTCATCATGACTTTGGTCGTGATCGTCGTCGGCGGCATCGGCTCGCTCAAGGGTGCCTTCTACGCTGCAATCATCATCGGCCTGATCGACACCCTCGGGCGCCTCTTTCTCCCCTCCGCCATCGCGACGATCGCGATCTACATCTTCATGGCCGCGGTTCTGTTCGTAAGGCCCAGGGGCCTGTTCGCGAGCTCGGCCCCACCCCAGGTGGAGGCGCGCGCGAGCGACGACCGCGTGACGATCCTCTGGTCCCTCTCGAAATCCCGGCGATCGATGACGGCGTGGTTCGTCGGGCTCTGCATGGTCGCGCTCGCGCTCGTACCAACCCTGTCGGCGTGGCTCGACGACCCCTTCTTGCTACGGCTCTTCCTCAGGGTCGTCATCTTCGCACTGATGGTTCTGAGCCTGGATCTCGTCGCCGGCTTCGGCGGTCTGGTCAGCTTCGGTCATGCCGCATTCGTCGGTACGGGTGCCTACGCGGTCGCGATTCTCGGCTGGCATGTCGACCATGGTGAGCCGCTTCTACTGGGTCCCATTGTCCTCGCGGGCACGCACGATGCCTTGCTTGCCTGGCCGTTGGCCATCGCCAGCGCGGCGGCAATGGCCCTGCTGATCGGCGCCGTCGCGCTCAGGACCAGCGGTCTCTACTTCATCATGAGCACGCTCGCTTTCGCCCAGATGCTGTTCTATCTTGCAAGTACACCGAACATTTACGGCGGCGAGGATGGGCTGCAGATCTCCCAGCGCTCGACATTGCCTTTCGTCGACTTGGGGGACCGGCCGACGCTCTACTATCTAGCCTTGAGCCTGCTCGCCCTTTGCCTCTTCCTATGCTGGCGGCTCATCAACTCACGTTTCGGGATGATCGTGCAGGCCTGCAGGCAAAATGAACGCCGCGTCCGGGCGCTTGGCGTCAGGACCTATCTCTACAAGCTTCTGCTGTTCGTCATCTCGGGCATGATCGCCGGCATCGCAGGTGTGCTGCTGGCCAACAGCGAACTTTTGGTCAGCCCGGCGGACCTCTCATGGGCCAGATCGGGAAGCATTCTGATCATGGCGATCTTCGGAGGGCTCGGGACCCTGTTCGGCTCGGTCATAGGCGCGGTGACCTACCTGATGTTGGAGTTCACGCTTAGCGAATGGACGCATCATTGGCAGATCGTTTTCGGACCGCTGCTCATCCTGTTCGTATTGCTGGCGCGGCGCGGACTCTTCGGCCTGGTGCTGGGACGCGGGAGCGGCTCATGACGGATGCCATCCTGGAAGCCCATGGGCTGACCAAGCGGTTCGGCGGCCTCATCGCAACCGACGACGTCACCCTGTCGATCCAAGAGCGCGCGTGTCACGCGCTCATCGGACCCAACGGCGCCGGCAAGACCACTCTGTTGTCGCAACTCTCCGGTGAGTTGAGGCCGTCGGCGGGACGTATCCTTTTCGAGGGACGGGACGTCACGATGGCCGGGTTGGGGGGGAGGGCGCGGCTCGGCATCCTGAGGTCTTTCCAGATCACGAGCGTATGCGACGATTTTTCGGTTTTCGACAACGTCGTCGTCGCCTGCCAGATCAAGAATGGGCATGGGTTTCGGTTCTGGGAGGCGCCACGGCATGTCCCGGCTCTTGCGGACGCCGCACGCAATGTTCTGGAGCGTACGGGGCTCGGCGACCTCACGCATGTTGAGGCGGGGGTGCTGTCGCACGGGCAAAGAAGGCAGCTGGAACTGGCGATTGCCCTGGCCATGCAGCCCCGCGTCTTGCTGCTCGACGAGCCGATGGCCGGGATGGGGCCGGCGGAGGCCGAGCGCATGACGGAACTGCTCGCCGGTCTGCGCGCGGATTATACGGTCGTCCTCGTGGAGCATGACATGGATGCGGTATTCAGGCTGGCGGACACGGTCAGCGTTCTGGTGGGCGGCCGTCTCGTAGCTTCGGGAAGACCCGAGGAGATCAAAGCGAACGACGCCGTGCGCGATGCGTACCTCGGTCACGAAGAGGAGGGCGTCGCGTGATGGATAGCTTGCTTCGGCTCGAGGCGGTGCAGGCTTCCTACGGTCAGTCCCGCATCCTCTTCGATATTTCGCTGACCATCGGTACAGGCGAGATGGTGGGCTTGCTGGGCCGCAACGGCATGGGCAAGACGACGACCGTGCGCGCAATCACCGGACAGCTCGCGACAACGGGCGGCGACATTGTCTTCAAAGGCCGCTCGGTGCGGAACCTGCCGTCGCACCTCCTGGGCAGAATGGGCATGGGGCTCGTCCCCGAGGGGAGACGCATCTTTCCAAACCTGACCGTGCGCGAGAACCTGGTGGCGGCGGCAGCCAATCGTTCCGGTCGAAGTGAGCCGTGGACGCTCGACCGCGTCCTGGCCCTTTTTCCGCGTCTTTCGGAACGCCTAGGAAACTGGGGCTCGCAGCTTTCCGGTGGCGAGCAGCAGATGTTGGCCGTTGGCCGCGCCCTCATGATCAATCCCGACCTGCTGATCTTGGACGAGGCGACCGAGGGGCTGGCGCCGATCGTCAGGGATGTCATTTGGAATGCGCTGCGGCAACTGAAGTCGGAAGGCCTCGCGATTCTCGTAATAGACCGCAACCTTAGGCAGATGATGGATGTGGGAGACAGGCATCACATCATCGAGAAAGGGCGCACTGTCTGGAGCGGCTCATCGGCGGCATTCTCATCCGAGCCCACTCTCAAGGGGCGTTTCTTGAGCGTCTAGGATTGGCTCGCCGCGGGCGGCCTGCGCCTGCGAGCGGGTTGGCTGCGTGTCAAGATTGCGTCCGCCCGGTCGTCGGAGAGGGCATTCTGCAAATTTCGCCCGGTACGGAGGATATGCTCTCGCAACCGGTCCAGCGCATACTCGCGATCACGGGCAACCGCGCCCTGAGCGATCTGACTGTGTTCGAGCTCGACGCTGGTGTCGCCACCGGTACGTGCGAGGAATATTCGCCGGTAGCGATCGTTCAAGTTATGCAGCGTCATGCAAAAGCTGAGCAGGATTGGCATATCGCAGCCCTGGATCAAGGTCAGATGAAAATCCCGATGCGCGTCCTCCCAAGCTTCGAGGCTCTTTGCGTCAGAAGCCTCGCGGTGCGTTCGGTTCAGTCTATGTAGCGACCTCGTGATGTCGCTTTCCCAGGCGAGGTCACCGTTCTGCATCGCGATGCCGAGGGCCAAGCATTCGAATTCCGCGCGCAGTTGCGTGATTTCTCGCAGGTTCGACAGCGACACGGGTGCGACCGTATAGCCACGATTGTCGTGAAGCTCGACCAAGCCGACTGAGGTCAAGCGAGCGAGGGCCTCCCGCATCGGGCTCAGGCTCACGTCGAACGTCTTTCGTGCCCGGTCGAGGTTGATCTTTGAGCCGGGTGGCAGCTCGCCGCGGAGAATCGATTCCCTCATCCGGGAGACGAGCCGCGTCGAGATCGTATTCTTGCCCTGCTCCTCGCTACCTCCCGGAAAGGGTGACAGCCCCAACGCCTCGCCGGACGTCGAGGCGGTTGCATCAGGCAGTCGATCGACCTGGGAGGCACTGGGTGCTTTGGTACGCTTGGCTTTGGCCACGACGGTCCTCCGGTTAAGTCCTCGACGGCATCGAGTGTCCGCTCGCGCTCGCGTGGCTCGGGCACGATCCCGACGCCGCGAAAGAGCACCCGCCGAACGTCTTTGCTTAGCAAACGCGGTCGCGGTGCGACAACGCTGCCGACCTCCGTGGATAGCTTTAAATGCAATCCACGTGATCAGCTCGCTCCCGCCAGTTGACATATAATCGATTATTGTTCAGATGAACAGTGTCGAGGCCACGCAGTGCCACTCTGGAATTAATCGCATGCTTTTGTCGATTTTATGGCTCTTACGGGCTCCTGCTGCGCTGATGGCCTGGTTCAAATTTGTCCGAGTAGGCGCCTTTGAAGGCCGATAAATCGATATTTTGTCGGGCTGCCGGGCGAGGTCGTGTGCCTTGGGACGGCGGCCTCGCGGGGAGAAATGCAATGGCGACGACGAACTCTCATGTGCTGACCCTTTCGTGCCGAAATCGCCCGGGGATCGTGGCGCGAGTCGCTACGGACCTGTTTCTGCACGATGCGAACATCCAAGACGCTCAGCAGTTTGACGACGAGGAGACCGGCCGCTTCTTCATGCGTGTTCGCTTCGACTTTCCATCACCAGGGGCTGCGCCGGATGCGCTTCGCCAGAGTTTCGGCGAGGTCGCGGCGACGTTCGGCATGGATTGGACGATGCGTGCATGCCGAGAGAGGCAGCGGGTTCTGATCATGGTGTCCCGCTTCGATCATTGTCTGACGGACATCCTGTACCGTTGGCGCATGGGCGAACTCGACATGGACATTGTCGGAATTGTCGCGAATTACCCGAAGGAGACCTACGCGGCTCACGAGTTCGGCGACATACCGTTCGACTACCTTCCGATCACAAAGGAGACCAAGCCGGATCAGGAGGCGGCGGTCTGGGACATCGTCAAAGCGCGCGGCGCTGACCTCGTGATCCTGGCGCGATACATGCAGGTCCTATCGGACGACCTCGCCTCGAAGCTCTCGGATCGCTGCATCAACATTCACCACTCCTTCCTGCCCGGTTTCAAGGGCGCCAAGCCATACCATCAGGCTTTCGAGCGAGGTGTAAAGCTGATCGGGGCGACGGCGCACTACGTGACGGCAGATCTCGACGAAGGCCCGATCATCGAGCAAGACGTCGAACGGATATCGCATACGGACGCGCCCGACGACCTCGTCCGCAAGGGAAGGGACATCGAACGCCGCGTGCTGTCCCGAGCCATTGCTTGGCATCTGGACGGGCGAGTACTGCGCAACGGGTCCAAGACCGTCGTTTTCAGAGACTAGACATGACCGCCTCAATCATCGATGGAAAAGCCATAGCCCAGGAGCTGCGCGCAAGGATCAAGGCGGAGGTCGCCTCGTTTCGCGCGACCGGACGCGCACCTGGTCTTGCCGTCGTCCTCGTCGGGAGCGATCCAGCCAGCGCCGTCTACGTTCGCGCTAAAGCGCGGCAAACCGTCGAGGCCGGAATGCTGTCGTTCGAGCATTCCCTCCCCGCCGATGTGGACCAAGAAGCGCTGCTTCGATTGATCGGGCTCCTGAATGCCGACCCGGCGGTTGACGGGATTCTCGTTCAGCTTCCCTTGCCATCTCACATAGACGCGACCGCTGTCCTCTCTACCGTCGATCCAACGAAGGATGTCGACGGCTTCCATCCGGTGAACGCGGGCCGGCTGGCGACGGGCGATCCGGCCGCGCTGGAGCCGTGTACGCCGCTAGGCTGCGTCCACCTACTCAAAAGTGTCGAAGCCGACCTCTCGGGAGCTCATTCCGTCGTCCTGGGGCGATCCAACATCGTCGGCAAGCCCTTGGCGCAAATGCTTTTGCGCGAGAACTGCACGGTCACGATCGCGCATTCTCGGACCCGCGACATCGCGCAGATCTGCCGTACGGCGGACATCGTCATCGCGGCCACCGGCCGCGCGGCAATGGTTCGCGGCGACTGGATCAAGCCCGGGGCCTTGGTCATCGACGTAGGCATCAATCGCGTCGCGACGGGCGATAAAAGCGCGTTGGTCGGCGACGTCGCGTTCGAAGAGGCCCGCGAGCGCGCGGCTGCCATTACGCCCGTTCCCGGCGGTGTGGGGCCGATGACGATCGCCTACCTGCTCCACAACACGCTCAAGGCCGCAGGTCGTCGGTCTGGCCTCCCCTCGACCTGAAACGCGCCGCGACGGCCTCAGTCCCGCGGGCGAGAATCCCGGCGTCGATCGCAACAGCCGTGAACGACGAGCCTGCCTCGATGCAGCGGCGCGCGAACGCTTCGTCCGGCGTCAATATCCCGGCCGGCTTGCCGGCCGCGCGAATCCGGCCGATCGCTGCCAGGACCTCGCTTTCGACTGCCGGGTGGCCTGGCTCTCCCGCATGGCCGAAACTGGCGGCAAGATCGGCGGGGCCGATGAACATCCCGTCCACACCCTCGACTTGTGCGATGTGTTCGATCTGCTCCAGGGCTTCAGTCGTCTCGATCTGGACGATCACGCAAAGTTCTTCGGCGGCTCGCTTTGCGTACCCCGGTATCCGGCCAAAACGGGTAGCTCGGGTCAGCCCCGAGACGCCACGAACGCCGACGGGCGGGTAACGGGTGGCAGCAACGGCCGCCGCGGCCTCCTCGGCGTTTTGAACGTACGGGATGAGCAGTGTTTGGGCGCCCAGGTCGAGGAAGCGCTTGACGAGCACGGGATCGTTCGACGCCGGCCTGACTACCGCCGATACGTCGTAGGCTGCCACGGCTTGGAGTTGCGGCAGCACCGTCAGCGGATCGCCGGGAGAATGTTCAGTGTCAAACAGCAGCCAGTCGTATCCGGCGCCCGCGGCGGCCTCCGCCGCATATGATCCCGGCAGCGAACACCAAAGTCCGATCTGCTGGCTACCCGCGAGCAAATCTGACTTGAAACGATTGCGAGGGAGTTCCATGCCCATTTCAGACGAACGAGACGGAGATGGCGCCGATCGGACCGTAGTCGGCGGTGACCACATCGCCCCGCTTGATGTCGACTGGTCGGGTGAACGATCCTCCCAAGACAATCTGTCCCTTCTCGAGTTTGGCGCCGACGGCGTGCAACTTGTTGACGAGCCACGCGACGCCTGCAGCAGGATGGCCCATGATCGCCGCCGACACGCCCGACTCCTCGATGACGCCGTTGAGGGCCAATGTCGCGCCGATCCAACGGATGTCCACATCCATCGGCCGGATCGGCCGCCCGCCCACGACGATCGCCCCGAACGCGGCGTTGTCCGCGATCGTGTCTACGATCGCGCGAGGCACCTCGGTCCGGTAGTCGATGATTTCGAGCGCCGGCAAGACGAATTCCGTGGCGCGGAGGACGTCGTAGATCCGACAGTTGGGGCCCTGGAGGTCCTCGCTCATCACGAAGGCCAGCTCGACCTCCAGCCGAGGCTTGATAAATAGATCGGCGCGGATCTGCGCGCCGTCGTTGAACAAGGCGTCGTCCAGAATGCGCCCATAGTCGGGTTCGTCGATCTTGGACGCCATCTGCATCGCGCGCGAGGTGAGCCCGATCTTGTGGCCGACGACTCGCGCCCCGGCGTCGATCCGCGCTCGGGCCCAGATGTCCTGTATCCGGTATGCGTCGTCGATCTCCATGTGGGGATAGGTGCGTGAGAGCTGAGGGCAGGGGACGCGGTCCCGTTCTGCGCGCAGGATCGTGGCGGCCGCCTCGCGCCGTTCGTCTTCGGTAAGCATGCGTGGGGTCCTCGTCTCAGCGAATGGGCGGCCGCGGCAAGATCGCCTCGCCGGGTTCCATGACATAGGTGTAGTCGAGCGAATACCAGGGCCCGACGACGCCGGCCTGCGTTGGATGCGGTTCCAGATGCCGTACGAAGTTACCGATCAACGATCGCGTCACGCCGAATTGGACGTCCGAGTCGATGTTTGGGTCGTTTGGATCGTAAACTTGTGAGATCAGCGTCTTGAAGCCGGGCTTGAAGATCAGCGCGTGGAGGTGCGCCGGGCGCATCGGATGGCGTCGCTGTGCCTTCAAGAGGCGCCCGACAACCCCGTTCGTCGGGATTGGATAGCCGATCATCATCACGGAGCGGAACCAGAAGCGGCCGTCGTCGTCGGTGGTGAACTTGCCGCGGAGGTTCATCTCGGCCTGTTCGGGATCCTGGTTCTCGTAAAGCCCCACCGGAGAGGCATGCCAAACGTCCACCTCGGCACCGGGGATGGCGCGACCCTGCTCATCGACGGCGCGGCCCATCACGAAGAGGGGGGCCCCGGGAGTGTCGGATCGGACGATTGAACCGCCGTTCTCCACGCGCGGGGAATCGAGACGCCAAAAAGGCCCGAGCAAAGACTGCGACGTCTCCGTGTTTCCGCCATCGCCGTTATTCAGCAGGCAAACGAGCGACGAGACGCCCAAGGATCCCGCCATCAACATCATCTCGTTGTGTGTGTCCGAAGCGAGCTGACCGATCTCGTTGAGGACCGCAACAGCCTCCCTAAACTCTGTCTCCGTCAATCTCACGTCCCGGACGAAGCCGTGCAGGTGACGAACTAGCGAGACCATGATCTCGCGCAGGCGCGGATCGTCTGTGCGCTCCATCACGCCAAAGACGGCCTCGGTTACGTCGGCCTCGCTTGCGATGAGCATGGGCTCCTCCTCCGCCTGATCTTTCGATTTTCATCGATTATTTGTCAACCCGATCGGTGGGCGGCGGCATGCTTCTTTGGATTTTTTGGCAACTAGAGCCTCAAATTCACTCCTACGGACATGTTATCGAAATCTAAAAGGCATAAACCAGCATTTCGTTCGCTCTGTTAAATCGATTTTTGTGGCAGGCGAGGCGCTCTTGCGTGGGTTCTTTGGCACTGCAAGCCGTTCCGCATGAGATTCCGCACCTAGTTGGGTGGCGGCCAAGCCCCCCGCTATCCAGACGAGCGCAGCGTCTTTTCGACGACATCTCCGAGCAACTGCACGCCCCTTTCGATGCGTCGCGAATCGAGCGCCGCGTACCCCATGACGAGGCCCAGCCGATCGGTTTGCGCATCCCGAGATCTCGGATCGTAGAGTGAGGCGATGGAATGGAGGCCGATGCCCGCGTCGCGCCCAGTCTTGATGACCACGCTCGCCAACTGAGCGGATAGCTCGCGGAACCAGACCACGATGTGCAGGCCCGCATCCGCCCCCTCTATCACGATGGAGTTTCCGAATTCGAGGCGAAGCGCGTTCAGCAGGGTCTCGCGCCTCTCGCCGTTGAGACGACGCACGCGGCGCACATGGGCCTCATAGGCGCCAGCCTCGATCAGGGACGCCAACGCGTACTGGTCGGCGACCGGCGTGTGTCGATCTGTGAGCTGCTTTGCAGTCGCGAACAGGGCCTGAAGTTCCGGCGGCACCACAAGGTAACCAATGCGAAGCATTGGCGACAGGGTCTTGGAGATCGTCCCGAGGTAGATAACGTTGCACCCTTCTTGGAGGCCATACAGAGGCGGCACCGGCTTGATGTCATACCGGTACTCGCTGTCGTAATCGTCCTCGATGACATACGCTTCGAGACGCCTCGCCCACTCCAGCAACTGGAAACGACGAGAGATCGACATGACCCCGCCAAGCGGGAACTGGTGTGAGGGCGTCACGTAGGCCAGGCGTGCGTCGACGTCGGTCAATAATTCGGTGTTTAATCCGTCTCGGTCGACCTCGATCGACACCGCTGTCGCCCCCGTGCTCGCGAAGATTTGCCGAGCCATGGCGTAACAGGGGTTCTCGATCGCGAACCGATGATCAGGGTCGAGCAGAAGCCGGGCGCAGAGGTCCAATCCCTGCTGCGAGCCATTGACGACAATAATCTGATCGAGATCGCAGCGAAGCGTCCTGGCGCGCCAGAGGTAACCTTGCAGCGCCATTCGCAAGCGGTGGGACCCCCGAGGATCACCATAGGCCAATCGCTCCGGAGTCTTTGCCATCGCGGCATTGACGGCGCGCTTCCAGATCGCGTTAGGGAAGTCCGACGGGGCTAGGTCGCCATAACGAAAATCGGCGACGAACCTGCTGTCACGGGTATCCGACCAAGGAGCGATATCGCGAATGCGGCTCGCATACGACGATAGCCGTTTGGGCACCGGGCGGGGCAATGACTTGTCCGGCGACGAGGGGGCGATCGCGGCGAGCGCGACCCTGGGACGCGAACCTTGTCGAACGTCGATGAAACCTTCGGCGAGAAGTTGCTCATAGACCACTGTCACCGTCGTCCGTGAGACCCCCAACTCGACAGCCAGCGATCGCGACGATGGTAGGTGGCCATCTTTGCCATAGACGCCGCTTACGATCTGATCCTTGAGGGCCTCGTAAATTCGTCGGGCTCGCATTCGCTGCACGTGAGCAGCGCCGATTTCGAACTGGCTCATTTTTTTCCGCCAACTGGACGTTCTCAATGCGCCAGTGTGTCCGTAGTGACGGCTAAATCCAAGAGCCCGGCTCGGCTCATCGAAGCTTCGGCAGGTTCGCTCGTTCCCTGCTGCGGAGAAGGGGGTGCCAATGCTTCGCCACACCGCCGATCCATTGCTATCCGCCGCAGACGTTGCCCGTTTCGGCGAGGACCCACGCTCCACCTTCCGCGCCAACCTGGAGATGATCGAGCAGCGGATCGCCAAGGCGTGTCAGAGCGCCGGTAGACCCAGGGCATCGGTCAGGCTGCTGCCAATCACCAAGACAGTGCCCGCCAACATCCTTCGTCTCGCCTATGACGCCGGTTTACGTCAATTCGGAGAGAACAAGGTTCAGGAGGCGGTTTCCAAGCGAGACGCGCTGGATGATCTCGAGATCGAATGGAGCATTGTCGGGCATCTGCAGACGAACAAGATCAAATACGTCGTGGGACTCGCAAGAGAGTTCCATGCCCTGGACAGCTTGCGCATAGCTGACCTCCTGAATGCCCGGCTAGAACGTGAAGAGCGTCAGCTCGACGTTTTCGTCCAGGTGAATACGTCGGGCGAGGACACCAAGTACGGGCTCGATCCCGAAGCACTCGACCCCTTCATCGACATGCTGAGACAGTTCCCTCGATTGAAACTGCGGGGGCTGATGACTCTCGCAGTATTCAGCTCGGACATGGCGAAGGTCAGGCCATGCTTCCGGCTTCTCCGTCGCCTGCGCGACCATATTGCGGAGCGGACCCCGGTGTCCCTCGAGCTGTCCATGGGCATGTCCGGGGATTTCGAAACGGCGATCGAGGAGGGGGCGAACGTCGTCCGAATCGGGCAGGCCATCTTCGGAATTCGATCGACCCTGGACGGCCATTACTGGCCTGGCCTTCCAGGCTGATCGCGTGATCTCGACCAGGAACTAGGTCACGGTCGTGGCGGTGAACGTGTCGCGTTCCGTCACGCAAATCGGAAGTCCCGGAAATGGTCCTGCAAACGACCGCCCCATTTTCGGGTTAGCAATCGTGATGGGCAACTATTGATGTTTTAGACCAGATTCAGGCTTATTTCCTCAAAGGGAATTCCCGTAGGCACGGCTCGCCACCGCTGTCCCGACTGAGCTGGCAGAGCCACGGTCAAAGTGCCGGTGGTAACGATCTCCCCCGATTTGAGGGGCTGACCCCCGAACCGATCCAGTTCCCGCACCAAGTAGGCCAACGCAGCAAGAGGGCTTCCCAGCACTTGCGAGCCACCTCCCGTTGCCGAGGAGCCGTTCTCACAAGCAAGCGTCACCGAAAAGCTACGCAGTCGCTTTGCCCATTGCTCGCGGTCCTGTTCGATATAGTGCCGGGGGCCGAGAAGCAGTGCTACATGAACCCCCGTCGCTGCTCCATCCGCGACATCGAAGCGCCAATCCGGGAAGCACGATGTGCAAACCTCGAAATCGAGCGCTGCCCAATCCACGCACAAGCGGAGATCGTGTTCGTCCATGCGGGGGTCCGGAGCGGCCGACAATCCCAGCGCTATTTCGGCCTCCATCCTCACGTTCGGCCAATGCGCTACCGCAAGACGGGTTTTGGTGCGTAGATCGAACGTCGTTTGATCGTAGAGGTAATTCCAGATCGGCCCGGTGATCCCGTAGCCGGCCCACGCGGAAGAGTTAGTGAAGCCAATCTTGCGGCCGACTATTCGTTCGCCAGCGGCCTCGCGTCTGCGTCTTATCTCTTCGACAACCCCATATGCATCCGCCAGTCCAAAATCTGGATAGCGCGACGTAAAGGGCGAGATTTCCCGTAGGACGCCGCGGGTATCCTGCACTTCATTCGCGATATCCGATAAAATGGCCTTCGGAAGCGACATCTGAGACTCCTGCGCTGCGTCAAGGCCTATCCGCCGCGTCGCCGGCGCCGAGATAGATGCGGCCGACCTCCGGATTGGCGGCGATGGAGGCGGCATCGCCGTCCAATCTGTTGCGCCCCTCGGCGAGGACATAACAGCGATCCGATATAGCCAGTGCCTTGTGCGCGTTCTGCTCGACAAGGACCACGCCAACGCCGCCCTGAGAGCTGATCGCGCGGATGTGCCCGAAAACCTCGTCGGTCGCCTTGGGAGAGAGGCCGGCGCTCGGCTCGTCGAGAAGGAGTACCTTGGGCGATGCCATCAGCGCGCGCCCGAGGGCCACGATCTGTTGCTGACCTCCGCTTAGCCGGCCGGCGGTGGCGTTCCAATATTCGCTAAGCGTCGGCAGGATTTCGCGTACCGCTTCCAGCCGTTCGCGAACGTTGCCGGGGATTGCGACGAGGCCCATGAGCAGGTTCTCCTCGGTCGTCATGGTCGCGAAGACATTCCGGACCTGCGGCACGTAGCCAAGTCCGACACGTAGACGCGCGCGCGTCTGGGTGCTGGTGATGTCGTGCCCGCCAAGGACAATTTTTCCTGCTGTCGGATGGATGATGCCGATCAGCGTCTTCAGGAGTGTCGACTTGCCGCAACCGTTCGGGCCGATGACGGTGACGACTTCGCCTTGCGCCAGGCGTAAGCCAATACCATGCAGAATTTGCATTTCGCCGTAGCCCGCCACCAACCCATTGGCGACGAGAAGGTCGCTCGCGCTCATGCGTCCACTCCTCCGAGATAAGCGTCGAGCACCTGCCTGTTCCGCTGGATTTCCGCCGGCGCCCCGGCGGCAATGACGTGACCTCGGTCGAGGACGACCACCCGCTCGCAGAGCTCCATGATGACGTTCATGTTATGCTCGATGATGAGCAGCGTGATGCCCGAGGCGTGCACCTTCTGCATGACTTTCATCAGGTGCCGGATCAGGGTCGGGTTGACGCCGGCTGTCGGCTCGTCGAGCAGCATCAGCCGCGGCCGGCTCATCAGGCAGCGGGCAAGCTCGAGCAACTTCTTCTGGCCGCCGGAGAGACGCGCCGCCCCTATGTCGGCCTTTTCGGCCAAGCCGACCATCTCGAGCACCTCGCGGGCGGCGGCCTCGTTGGCTCGCTCTTCCTGTCCGACCCGCGCGCCCGGCAGAAGGACGGAGAGGATTCGGTCGCCGAACTGACCTCCGGGAACCAGCATCAGGTTTTCCAGCACCGACATCTCCCTTAGCTCTCGGGGGATCTGGAAGGTGCGACGGAGCCCACGCTGGGCGACCTGGTATGCGCTGAGGCTGTCGATGCGCTGCCCGCCAAATAGGATCTGGCCGGAATCGGGCTTGATGAATCCGCTGATGATGCTGAAGAGCGTGGTCTTGCCCGCGCCATTGGGGCCGATAAGCCCGGTGATCGATCCCTCTCGTACCAAGAGATCACAGCGGTCGACGGCTCGGAGGCCCCCGAAGCGCTTGTTCAATCCGGCAATCTCCAGAAGGTTGCTCACGCGCGCCTCCCGGGGCGGTAGCGGATTGCCACGATTACCATCAGCGCCAGCCCAAGAGCCATCAGGCGAAGTGCGGCCAGCTGTACGCCGTCGACGACGGTGATGAAATCCTTGAGAAGCCGCGTGCCTTCGAGAAGGAGGGCAACCACCGCTGTGCCTGCCAGCGTGCCTAAGGTGGAACCTTGCCGGCCTAGCAGTACGGCCGCGAGCACATAGATCGAGACATTCGGGCCGAACATGTCCGGTGAGATGTAAGTGAGGTAGCTCGCGAACAACGCGCCGCCGATGCCCGCAAGCGCCGCGCCGAGCACGAATGCAAGGGTTTTGTAACTAAGGGTGGACTTGCCGATGGATGCGACGACGGTCTCGTCCTCACGGATCGCGCGCAGCGTCCGACCAATCGGGTAGCGTGCGAGCCTCTGGCTGAACCAGAACGCGACGGCGAGCAGACCAGCGGCGATCGCCAGGAAGGAAGTTTCCGAGTTGAGGCCCGGAACGGTTGAAGGCCGCGGCACGCCGGCGATACCGTCAGGGCCGCCGGCGAGCCACTTTTCGTTGAGGAAGATGAGCCGCACGAACTCGGAGAAGCCCAACGTCACGATGGCGAGATAGTCCTCGCGCAAGCGTGGCGTGAACAGCGCCACGGCAGCGCCAAGTGCGCCGCTGATCAACGCAGCCAGAACGAGGGCAAGCAGGAACGGCAGCCCGGCCCGCGTGGCGAGCGCCGCGCAATAGGCGCCGGCGGCGAAGAAGGCGACCTGGCCGAGATTGATCAATCCGGTGAGGCCCCATTGGATGTTAAGGCCGAGCGCCACGAAGCCGTAGATCGAGGCAAAGATTAGGATGGAGACGAGATAGGCTGTCATTGCTCAGTTTCCCGTCCGGATGAGACCCGTGGGCCTGACGAGCAGCACAAGTGCCAGCACCAGGAAGGCGAGCGCTGTCTTATAGGTGACCGGAAGCAGGAAAAGGCTGAATTCCGACACCATCGCCAACAGCAGGGCCGCAAGTGCGGCGCCGGTAATGCTGCCCATCCCGCCCAGAATGGCGACGGCAAATAGCGGGATCAACACCCGCCAGCCGAGCATTGGCGTGAGCGAGGTCTCCGTGGCGAGCGCGACCCCGCCGATGCCGGCCAGGAAGCCGCTGGCGAAGATGATCCCCCCGTATACCACTTCCGGCCGGATGCCGGTGACCACCGCGAGTTCTGGATTGGTGGAAGTGGCGCGCACGGCGCGGCCAAAGGATGTCCAGCGCAGGGCCGCGAAGCCGAGTGCCAGGATGACCGCGACGGCGCCGATCATGGCCGCTTGCGTCGGCGTGATGATGAAGCCGGCGAACAAGAAGGGGCGCGCCAGCTCGATCGGATACTGCAGTACGTCGTTACCCCAAACGAAGCGGACGCCATTCTGGAGGAAGAGCATGAGCCCGAGCGAGAGGAGCACTGGCGGCAGCGTGCCGGCGGCGCGCACGAAACGAAAGATGGTCTGGTCGCAGGCGAGCGCGATCAGCCCGGTCAGCAGAGCCGCAAAAAGCGCGGCGAGCCACAGCGGGATGGAGAGGGCGCAGAGCGACAAAGCCAGATAGGCCCCAAGCGTCATGAACTCGGGAATGGCGAAGTTCGGGTAGCGCAGAACACCGTAGATCAACGAGATCGCCGCCGCGGGCAGGGTCCAGATCGCTGCCGAGACCAACGCCGAGACAAGGTAGATTTGCAACTCATCCACAATAGCGTTTCCTAGCCTCCGGCGCCGCCGCCTGCCGGCAGCACTTCCGATGAAATCGCATGCGCGTGCGGATTCGACGCGCGCTGCCGATTGGTCGAGGTCAGTTGCTGCTTCTTGACCCTCCCCATCCGCTTGAACGGGGAGGGGAGGTCAGCGGCCGGTCTAGAACGCGACGTCCTTGACTGCGCCGATCGGCTGGATCTTGCCGTTCTTCACTTGCGATACGCGGAAATTGGCCTTGGCGATGTTGCCGTTCGCATCGAAGTCGATGGACCCGGAGGCGCCTTCGTAATTCACCTGCTCATCGTTGCGCAGCGCCTTGATGCCCTCGGCGAAAGAGCTCACCTTGGTTCCGTCGGGCCCGGAGACTTTTTTGATGGCCTCGTTGAGCGCAGTACCATCAGTTGATTTCGCTGCCTCGATGGCAAGCGCGAGCAGAACCAGTTGGTCGTAAGCCTGCGCGCCGAACGAATAGTAGCGGTCGCCACCAAGGGATTTGGTAAGCCGATCATAGGCGGGAGAACCTTCGGCCACACCCTCTTCGACCAATAGCAGGCCTTCCGCGGCGGGCCCGGCGTTCTTGATCAGGCCGGGACTTACCGCGAAGCCGGGCACGATGAATTGGCCGGAAAGACCGAGCTGGTAAGCGGCCTTCAGAATGGCTGTGATGTCTGGCTCGTAGCCGGAGATATGAATGAAGTCTGGCTGATCGGCGAAGGCGCGCGTCACCTCGGAGCGGAATGTAGTCTGGTCCTCATTGTAGGCAGTGAAGCTCATCACCTTGCCTCCACGCTCCACGAAACGCTGGCGGAACGCTTCAACGGTCATTTGCGTGAAGGGCACATTGAGCCCGAGGACCGCAGCCTTCTTCCATCCTTGGCTGCTTGCGTACTCGGCATAGGCCTTGCCGAACAGAAGGTCGTCCGGCTCCGTGCGGAACAGATGGCCTTTCTTCTGCACCTCGGTGATGCGGCTGGCGCCGGAGGTCGAGAGCTGGACAAGCTTCTTCTCCTGCACGATCGGTGCCACGGCAAGGGTGACACTGCTCGCCCAGGTACCGACGATCGCGGAGATCTTGTCGACATCGACCAGCTTACGCGCACCGCGAACGGCCGCTTCGGGACTGGTCTCGTCGTTCTCCACGACGAGCGCGATCTTGCGGCCGAGGGGGCCGCCGGCCGCGTTGATCTCCTCAAGTGCCACCTTAGCTGAGGTGAGCATCTCCTGGCCGAAGCTACCGCCCGCGCCCGACAACGGCATCAGCGCGCCGACTTTGATGTCGCCGTCCTGCGCCCAAGCGGTGCTCAGACTTGGTAGAGTGGTTGCGACCACCGCCCCGGCGCCGACTACCAGCAACGAGCGGCGGCTGATCGAGCCGGCTAGAAAAAAGCGATTGGAGATGACGTTTTTCATCGTTTTTATTCCCCTTGTTATTGAACTCTTCGCCGCCCCCCCGCAGCCTTGGGAGAATGGTGCAGAGGGTCGGCCGTACTCCGTTCTTAAAAGCCGATGTTGCGCGGGAAATCGGTGATGCAGCGGGACCCGGTTTCCGTGACGATCAGCACGTCGGAATGACGGAAGCCGCCGAGGCCCGGAACGTAAACGCCCGGCTCGACTGAATTCGCCATGTTGGGCAGGAGCTTAGTTTTGTTGTAGAGGCGGAGCTCTCCCTTCTCTTCCCGGCCGGCGGAACCAATCATGATGCCGTGCGCATGCCCGGTGCCGTGGCGGATGTATTTGACCAGGTCGTATTTCTGCAGGATGCCGCGCGTGAGCTCATCGATATCCGACATCGCGACGCCCGGCTTCAGGGCATCCTTGCCCGCGTCGAACGCCTCGTTGACGGCCTCGAGCGTCCTCCTGATCTCGGGCGTAGGGTCGCCGTAGACGAAGGTGCGCTCGAGCTCCGCGCAATAGCCCCAAACGACCGGAAAGATGTTGAGCGACACAAGATCGCCCCGCTTCAGCCGGCGGCTCGTCGGGTGCAGATGCGGCACCATGGTGTGATCGCCAAACTGCGCATAGGCATAGGTGCTGGTGAGTCCGTTGTCGGACAGGGCGCCCATCGCCTTGTTCACTGCCGCGACCGCATGGGCGGCCACCGCAAGTTCGGTAACGTTGTCCTGCATGGCCTCCAGGAAGGCGTCGGCGCCGATCTTGGCGAGGTCGGCACCCAGTTCGAGCAGGCGGATTTCCTCGCCCGACTTGATCAGTCGCAACTCCTCCAGCCACGGGCCGACCTCGACGAGTTCCGCGTCCGGAAAGCGAGCCTGAAAGGCTCGGAACAGACCCACCGGCAGCAAGGCTTCCTCGATGCCCAACCTTATCCTGGCGGAGCCGCGGCGCGCGATGAAGTCCGCGCAGAGCTTGAGGCTCGCCTGGACGACGTTCTCATCGTCGCCGTAGGCCATCACCTCGTCGAAGGAGCTGTGCCTCTCCATGTTCTCAGTCTCGATAGCGGCACCGCAGACGGCGCTCGCTCCCGACGCCGGCAGGATCGCCCACATCGGCCGTCCCCATTCCGACAGCAGCGGCACGCCGCTCATGTAGAAGACGCTGTCGGCGGTGTGGAGGAACGCGACATCGACGCGCTCAGCCGCGAGCTTCTTGCGCAGAGCGTCGATGCGGCGGGTCATTTCCTGTTTCGAGAAGGCTGGCATTTCAAACTCCGCTAGGACTTGTCGTTTGGGGATTCGTTGTTCGGTCCGTCTTCGAGGCCGGCGACGCCGATCAGGCCGTCGTTCTTGATGGTCTGTAGGATCATCAGCGAGTTGGAATCCTTGATTCCGTCGACCGCGGCGAGCTCGACCAGGATGAAATCGTAGAGATCACTCAACGTCTCGAAACACGCCTTCACGATCAAATCATAAGGTCCCGTGGTCACGGCGACGCTGTCGACGAAGGAATATTGCTGCAGAACCTTCGCTACCTTGATGATCGCGTTACGTTCTACGTCGATGCCGATGAAGGCCGAGGCCTCGTAACCGAGATCGACTGGGTCAGCGGTGGCGCGAATACGAACCCTTCCTTCCTGAGTGAGCTGGCTGAGCTTCTTGCGCACAGTCGGCTCGCTGATGGACAGCCGCCTGGCCATCTCGGCGGTCGGCATCCGGCCGTCCTCCTGCAGTAGGCGGATGATGAGCCTTTCGGCTTGATCGAGCGGCTTTGGCTTCATGTTCTCTTTTCAGTTATTTCGTGTTGAAATATTTTCATAATCAGAAAGTTGATGCAAGATATTTTTTCTGTTTACGCATCTTTGAGTCTGCGGTTCGGAATGGCGCACTCGGATATGGCTATCCGCTGACCGCATCGTGCCGCTGTCGTGCGAGGGGGGCGCTGCCTTGCTCCTGGCGGAATCGGCCGTGGTCCTTGGGTCGGTTCGACATTCAAACCGGCATGGGATCGTCGGATACCGAGATCGAACCCTAACAGGGCATGGCACCGGCGTGCGAACGGCTGCCGCCCATTGTCGGCGACGCCACCTTTTGTGGCCATCTCGAACAGGAACTGGATCATCAAGGTTTGCGTGAACTGGCCCTGTCAGCTGGGCCACATTCGATCCAAGATGGACGCATTGGATCCGGGCCTATGTAGCGGCTCGTCATTCTATGGAACCGCGATGAGCGACCCGAACTTGCTGCCGTTGGCTGGCCCTGAACTGGAGCAATCCGCTTTCAAAAGCTGGCTCTGTGCGCTGTGTGGCCTTGTCTACCACGAGCGAGATGGTTGGCCGGATGACGGTATCCCGCCTGGCACGCGATGGAAGGACGTGCCTGAGGAATGGGTTTGTCCGGATTGCGGTGCCAAAAAAAGCGACTTCGACATGACCGAGATCTGAATTCGGTCAGGATTTGGAATCCATCAGAAGAGCGGCCCCGCATGGCCGCCAAGGAGTTGTCATGTACGTGCCCGCGCATTTCGATGTTTCGGATCCAGAAACGCTATGCAACTTCATCGACAACAACGCCCTCGGGGTTCTTGTCACGCATGGCAAGAGCGGGCTGGACGCCAATCACATACCATTCGAGTTAAACCGGACGCAGGGACCGCATGGCGTCCTCCACAGTCACGTCGCTCGCAACAATCCCGTTTGGCAGGACACAGCCTCGGGGGATGAGGTGCTCGTCGTGTTTCGCGCGGCCGACGCCTACATCTCGCCCCAGTGGTACCCAAGCAAGCACGAATTTCACAAGCAGGTACCAACGTGGAACTACCTCGTCGTCCATGCCCATGGTCGTGTGACCATAAGGGACGATGAGCGCTACGTTCGCGGCATGGTCGCGAGACTGACCCGCACCCATGAGGCATCGCAACCGGTGCCCTGGAAGATGACTGACGCCCCCAAGGATTTCACCGACATGATGCTCAAGGCCATCGTCGGGGTAGAAATCGAGATCACGCGGCTCGAGGGCAAGTTCAAGCTCAGCCAGAACAAGGATGAACGCGATATCCGCAGCGCCGGAGAAAAGCTCGTTGAGCAAGGCGACAGGCTCGTCGGTGAACGCATGCTCGACGCAGCGGCGGCCAAGGCAGTTTGAGGCCGCCATGTCGAAGGGGCCTGGGCGCGTGAGGCATTATGTCGAATGAATCGATCATAATCGTTGGCGCCGGTCACAGCGGCGCAAAGGCTGCAGCGGCCTTGCGCAAGCATGGTTGGCTGGGATCGATCACCCTGATCGGTGAAGAAATCCACGTCCCATATGATCGCCCGCCATTGTCCAAGGCGGTACTTCTTGGCAAGAAAACGAGCCAGCAGTGCGTTTTCTTCTCTCAAGCTTGGTACGATGAAAACCGGATCGAGCTGATCACGGGAGAAGCCGTCACAGGCATCGATCGAGTGAGTCGTCGCGTCATCTTCCGGGAGCGGGAGAGTTTGGGGTACGACCGGCTGCTTCTGGCTACTGGTTCGTCACTCAATCGACTGCCTGCGGATGGGGCTGATCTCGAAGGCGTTTGGCCCCTTCGAACGGTGGACCACGCGACTGGGGTTGCCCGGGCCCTGATACCCGGCAGTCACCTCGTCGTTATTGGAGCCGGTGTAATTGGGCTGGAGGTCGCTGCAGCCTCGGTTGAACGCGGCTGCACGGTTACCGTTCTGGAAGCCGCGCCGCAGGCCATGGGGCGCTTATTGCCGACAGCGGCCGCTGCTGCACTGCTCAATGAACATCAGACACGCGGCGTCGGCATTCACTTTGGCGCTCGAGTCATGAAATTGGAAGGAACGCGGGCAGTGTCCGGCGTCACGCTCGACTCCGGCGAGACCATGCCTTGCAGCGGCGTGATCTTTGGCGTTGGCGTCAAGCCCAGGTCGGAACTCGCCGAAGCGGCGGGGTTGGCCGTCGACGACGGAGTCCTCACCAACGCTTATCTCCAAACCGAGGACGAGCGGATTTTCGCGTGCGGGGATATCTGCCGTTACGAAAGTACCTTGTTCGGGCAGCGCCTGCGCCTGGAGAACTGGCGAAATGCCGAGGACCAGGCTGAGACCGCCGCGCGCAATATGTTGGGCGAGCTTCGAGCGTTCGACGAAGTACCCTGGTTCTGGAGCAACCAGTATGACGTTGCGCTCCAAGTGGTGGGACTGCCGATGCTGGGCGAGTTGACGCTTGCCGAAGAGGCTGGAGAAACAAAGTTGTTTTTGTCGGTAAGGGGTGATGGATTGGTGCGCGGAGCGAGTGCTATTGGCCCGGTGCGGGAGGTCTCAGCTTTCACACGGAAACTAAGGTCCGCCATTTCGCTCGGGTGCGCCATCGATATCGATTTGCACCGGGCGTCCGGAGTACCCTTCGATAGGCTTCTCGAACCGAGACGGTAGGAAGGCGCTTCTTCACCGCAGCGATGTGTTTTGAAAAAGCCGGCCAGGGACGTCCAGCTTGCGGCTCGGACCGGCCGCCTAACCGACAAGGTTGGTTCTGATACCCGGGGGTAAAGCTCAAATTGGGCGTTCGTATTGGATTTTGGTACCCGAGGATCATCGCCATCTCGCTCGGGTTCGAAAAATACCCAACATGATTGTTGTCATGGTAGAGGCTGATTCAACCCTTTTCGTACCTTAGATTAGAGCGCCAGCGCGTCACTTTAGGGCAGCCCCCTCATGCAATATTGCGAACGACCGCGTCAGTCGCTCGCCGAGCGAGCAGTCCCGGGCGAGTCGACCTATTCCGCAGGTGTCGCCGAGCTTGCCGATCCCAGTTCAAACTCCAGATCGCCGGGGCCTTTCTCCGTAATGCGTCCGATCAGGCCGTGGATATCCCCGAGAACCCATAGGTCCTGAACCTTGTCGCCCTCGAAGGTGAAAATCGGCATTCCGGTCCACCAGACATGGCGCCCCGTCGCAGCAAGTCCAAATATGGGCTCGCGGTGGATTCCGTGAAAGCGCAGCTTCGCCGAGACCTTGTCATCTTCTTCAATCATGACAAGGATGTCGGAGGTATAATTGCCTATGGAGTGGGTCACCCAGCGGACATAGTCGGCGAACTGGGAATGCCCAATCAAGGTCGGCCCAAGGGAGCCCCGGAAGGTGAAATCCTGGTGGAATATGCCGGGGATCAACGAGACGTCCGCATGGTCCCACATATCCTTGTAGAATTTCCTGACCAATTCCTTCTTGGGACTGAGGGTCCTGCCTTCGAAGGTCAGCGCCGGTTCGGTATCCATCATCGTCTCCAGTAAAGGCACCCTGCTTCCGCGGGGGGCTGGCTAGGTCGGTCGCTCAGTTGTGCAAGAAGGAAGCGTCACGAGCGGTGCAGTCGGTTGCGCGATCTCCGAAAACGACCAAATTGTCGGTGAGGAAGTCAACCGGCGGCCGGACGAATTCGCTTGTTTGAGTTCCTTCCGAGAGGATCACGATCTCCATCTGCGGAAGCGCCGGCCAGCCCTCGCCGATCGTAAGAGCCTGCATTTCGCGACTGAGGAAGGACCTGCCCAAGACAGTCACGCGCAGTCCTCCTGCCACCGCAGCCTGGGCGCCTTAAGCTTGCGCCACTTCGAAACGCAGGACGGACTGATCTTCAACGCCGCACCGATCGAGCGGATCGTCTTACCCGCCTTGAACCGCGCCAGAGCCCGCTCGCGAAGGTCTTCAGAGTAAGGTCGCATCATCTCTACCGGCCACCTTCTCCCGGCAGACATCTTGAATCACGATCCAACCGATTTGAGAATCCCGATTCCGCTAAAAATCAGCACGCTCTAAAGTATCGGCCCGAAAAGTGGAATGCGATTTTCGGGAAAAACCGATGCAAGAACAAGGAGTTTAGAGCGATTTCAGGCGAAACTGGAAAACGCCCTATGCAACCAGCTTCTGTTCGGGAGCATCGACATGTCCATCCTCGTCGGCACCGCGTTGATGCGCGTCGTCGCTCACCTTTTCGAGCGAGCCGATGATTCCGCGCGAGAAGAACAGGGAGACGATGGTGAGAATGATGCCGATCAGGATAGGCACATAGACGATGTAGAGCGAGATCACCTCGGTGATCGGATAAATCAAAAGAACGCCGACGAGCGGGCCGATCGCCGTACCGAGGCCGCCGATGACGGCATAGAGAATGGCGTTGATGGAGAGGCTCACTTCCATGTTGGAAGTGCCGACATGACGCATCATGAGTGCGTAGAACGCTCCGCCGAGCCCGGCGATCGCAGCGCTGATCGCGAACACGACCAGTCGACGCAATCTGGCGTCGAAACCCAGCTGCTGAGCGCGAACATCGTTCTGTGCTACCGCGCGCACCAGCATCCAGGCCTCGCTCTTCTGCATGGCAAGCCGCCCGACGACGATCAAAACGAGCGGCAAAGCCGCGATGTAGTAGAGTGGCGTCGTTGGACCGATCCCCACCTGGAACCCGGCGAAGCCGATGGTTTGGGCGTGTATGAGCAAACCGTCATCGCCGCCGGTAATCTCCGGCATCGCGTTTGCGGCAAGCAGCACGATCGATGAGATGATCACGGTGGCGATAGTCGGATTGTGGTTTTCCATGCGCACCAGAACGGATGCGACGAGCAGGCCGGCGATCCCGGAGCAAGCGGCCGCACCCAGAATGACGGCCGGCAACGACCAGGCCGCCGACGATACGAGCGGTACGGCCAGATAGGCGCCGATCGCAAAGAATATCGCATGCATGAAACTGAGAATGCGGGCGTAGCTGTAGCTCAGATCGAACCCTACGGCGATATACGCCATGACGACCATCTGAAAGAAGAAGAAGCGCCAGTAATCGGTCGATACCAGAGGAGCGACCATCAATGCGAGGATAGCCACGGCCTGCAGCAAATGCGCCAGCGTGCGCGCCCAATTGTTGGTTGTCATGCCCGCCTCCCGAAGATGCCGTTCGGCTTGAGGTAGAGAACGCAAAGGAGGGTCGACAAGGCGGCCACTTCCGACCAGGTCGGGCTCAATGCCGTGCTGTAGAGGCCCCGAACCAGACCGAATGCGATGGCGACGATCACGGCACCGACCAGATTGCCCATCCCGCCGATGACGACGACAATGAAGCAAGACGCGATGACCGAGAGGCCCATCTGGAAATGGGCGCCGCTTATCGGCGTGGCCATTGCTCCGGCCAATCCGACTGTCGCGCCCGCGAGCGCCGCCGTGATTGCGTTGACCCGCCGAATCGGGATGCCGGTCACGGCGGCAAGATCCCGCGCCTGCGGTACTGCGCGCATCCAGAGGCCGTATTTCGTATATCGAAGGAACAGCGCAACGCCGGTGAGGGCAGCGAGCGCGATGCCGGCCGCAATGATGCGATAAACCGGATAGTATATTCCAGCGAATTCGATCACCTCGAAAACGGGTGGTGTAACGCTCTGGGGATCGGCGCCTGCAATGCTCAACACGACGTTGTCGATGGTCAGGAACACGCCCGCCGTGGCGAGAAGCCCGATGGCGGGATCCCGTGTCAGAACACGTTCGAAGATCGCTGTATTAAGTGCGAGCGTAAGTACGGCAACAAATATTGTCGACAATGGCAAAATGAACCAGAATTGAATGCCGAGCCTGTTGATGGAATAGGCGGCGATCATGGCTCCAACCATGTAAAGAGAGCCGTGCGCTAGGTTGATAATGCCCATAAGGCCATAAATCAGAC
Organism: Alloboseaceae bacterium BT-24-1; assembly: GCA_025846845.1. Lineage (GTDB taxonomy): Bacteria > Pseudomonadota > Alphaproteobacteria > Rhizobiales > Beijerinckiaceae > Allobosea. The sequence goes on along the minus strand of JAOYTL010000009.1, from coordinate 188,365 downwards.
ATAGGCCGAGCGCGATAATGCTGAGAATCAACCCCCAGACAACGCCGTTAATCAGTTCAAAAAGTATCTGATCCAAAGCCATATTTCAGTCCTTACGCCGGAGGAATTTGTCTTCCGTCATTCCGGTCATTGCGGCTGTCAGTGAGCCACGTCGCCGTGAACACCCAAGTAGCGTTCCAGCATTCCCTCCGAGCGCACTTGTTGCGGTGCGCCCTCGGCGACGAATTTGCCCTTTTCAAGGAAGTACAGATGCGTGCATGCGGATAAGGTAAGCTCGACATTCTGCTCGACCAGAAGCACCGCTACCGAATTATCCGCCAGAGAGCGCACGATTTCGCCGATGCGGCTGACAATCGACGGCATGAGCCCCTCGGTCGGTTCATCCATCATGAGAATTTTACAGCGGACTGTCAGACTGCGGGCGATCGCGACCAATTGCTGCTGGCCGCCGCTCAGGCGGCCCGCCGGGCGGCGAGCATGGTCCCTGAGCTCGGGTATGATCGTAAGCACTTTCTCGAACGGCATGGGCTCCGGAACGGTCCATGCCGCGGTCCGGCAGTTTTCTTCGACGGACAATTCGGGAAATACGCGCATGTCCTGAGACATGAGAGCCAGCCCCGCCCGCGCGCGGGCATCTGTCGGCATGTTCTCGACGCTCGACCCGAACAGTTTGAGGTCGCCCTCGACCCGCGGGGCGAGCCCCATGATCGCGCGTAGCAGAGTGGTTTTTCCCGCACCGTTGCGTCCGAGGATGCCGACGACGGAACCGGCCTTCAGTTTCAGGTCGACACCCTGCAGGATATGGGCCTTGCCATAGAAAGCGTGAAGCCCGTTCAATTCAAGCGCGGCCAAGATAGGCCTCCTTCACATACGTGTTCTGCATGATCTCCGAAGGCATGCCGTCGGCCAGCACCGAACCGCCGGCGAGAACGCAGATCCGGTCTGCGGTGCCCATAACGACCGCCATGTCATGCTCGATCAGGACGATCGTCACGCGCCCGCGAAGACGCGTGTTCACAAGGGAGATGAAGGCCTGGGTTTCGGCCGGGCTCATGCCGGCGCTTGGCTCGTCGAGCAGCAACATCTTGGGCTGGCATGCGAGCGCGACGGCGACTTCAAGAAGGCGCTGGTCGCCATGCGACAGGATCTCCGCCTTGACTTCGGAGGCGGCCTGCAGCCCGACGAGGCCGAGAAGCTCTTCGACGGTGGTGGACCGTGCATATTCGAGCTCGGCATCCGAGAGCCGTTTGAAGCGATGCCGCCGCGCCCCGGCCAGGGCGACGGAAATGTTCTCGCGCACCGTCAGATCGCCGAACAGATTCGTGATCTGGAAGGTGCGGGCGAGTCCCCGGCGTGCCCGTTGGTGCACGCTGAGGGAAGCGACCTGTTCGCCGGCAAACCGTATGCTTCCGGCGGATGGCGAATGGACTCCGGTGATGATGTTCACGAGGGTCGTCTTGCCGGCGCCGTTCGGGCCGATCACGGCGTGGACCGTCCCTTCACCGACCTGGAGATCGACGCCCTTCAGCACGCTATGGGCGCCGAAGGTCTTCGTCACGCCGCTAATTTCGAGCAAGGAGCTCGTCATCCCCTGCCTCCTGCGTTCATCATGTCAGCGAGCGGCGAGTTTCTGCTTGGTCGGATAGCTGCCGGCTTCTGGAGGCAGGGAATGCCGTGACAGAATCTTGCCGCCTTCGATCTGAAGCAGGTTGATCATGCAGAAGGCCTGGTGATCGGCCGGCCGTATGTACAGCGGCCCCTGCGGAAACAGCTCGCCTTCTTCGTAGTTCGGATGCGCCTCGATGTATTTCGATAACGCCTCGCCGTCGGTGCGCTGTTTCCAGCCTGATCCCTCGACGGCGAGCTTGATAACCGAGAGGCTCTCCCATATCGGCCAGGTCTCGCCCACCGACACGTTCCTGTTCGTGCCGACTTCGCGACCATGAGGGTCGATGCCGAGCAGATCGCGGAACGCGCGAAGGTGGGGAGTGTCCTTGTCGGAGAGCTCCCAGGGGAGCGTATCGATGCCCCAAACGCCTTCGACGTATTTGCCGTTGCTCAGCGGGTCGAAGGCGCCAAACACGAAGTCGGCGGTGACGATCGGTTTGCGGGTAAAGCCGAGCTGCGGAAGCGTGACGAATGCCTTGGGTAAGTCGGCGCCGATGAGCGCGACGAAGACACCGTCGGCAGAGCGATTGAGCTTGGAAATGAAGGAGATCGGATCGTTGCTGTTCACCGGCAACGGGATCGATTGAATGACTTCGCCGCCTGCTGCCTTGATGGCTTCGCTCCAGGCGGCGTTGTGCGACTGTCCCCAAATATAGTCTGCATACAGGACGGCCCATTTCTTGCCGACCGTATCGACCATCGTCTTGGCCGTGGCGACGTTCGTCTGCCGGGTATTCACGATGAGGCGATAGACAAATGGGTTGCCCGCGTCCTCGGTCACGCCTTCGCTGCGGCTCATCGAGTAGTAGGGAATGCGCTCGTCCTTGACGAGCGCGGTGCTGGCAACCGCAACGCCGCCGTGTTGAGAGCCGATGACGAAATCGACTTTCTGGTCCTGGATCAGCTGCCGCAGGCGAGCAATACCGACATCGACCTTGGTTTCGCTGTCGATGCCGACGACCTCGATCGGGCGTCCGGCGAAACCGCCCCGCTCGTTGAACCATTTCGCAGCGATATTGATCGTCTTGCGATGCCAGTAGCCCGAGCTCGCGAGCCCGCCGGTGACGTCGCACTGATGTCCGATCCGGATCGGAGTACCCGAGGGTGCCGCGAGGACGCGCGGCGTTGCAAATGTTGTCGCGGTCGCGGCGGCGATGCCAGAGACAACGGAACGGCGGCTGGGCTTCCAATCGTTCATCGATACATCTCCATTGAGGGAGTTACATGATAGATTTGCTCGCACCGTATCAATGACAGAAAAGCATTCAAGCATGAATAGTTTGCAGTTTTGCGCCTAAAATATAGCCGAAATAAGTAACACCAGAATACGTGACGCATTTTATAGGTATGAATACGCGAGCGCGCGGTGAGAATAAATTCCCGCACGATAAATAAGCGAGGTCGGCATTATCTGCCACCTCCGATAGGCTGCCTGAATAACCTCGGTTCTCCCCGGCGCGCCACGGTTTAAGGATTTGTGGCTCGATCTTCTGTGGTGAGGCTAGCAATGTGATGTCGATCTCGTGACATCGCCCGGTGAAGCGCAGCGTTCTCAAAAAGTGAACACCAGGCCGTCTTCCTGTCCGGGGCGGTCCGTGCGCGTTCGCCGCTTGCCGGGCGCGGGATTGGGGCTCGCGGCAAAGGAGGCATCGACCAGAGTGCAGCGGAGGCGGGTGGCGGGAGCCAGCGATCCCCGACGCCGGGGACGTGCCGGCCGGGGCGTCTATGAGAGGCCATGCAGCACAAGTTCCAGTTCGCGATATTGCTCGCTGGATAACGGGGATTGCGGTCGAACAGGCGCTCCGACGTCGAAGCCTTGAATTGCGAGGCCAGCTTTGACGCAGGCTGCAAGATTGAAGCGGGCAAACGCCTCGTTCAGGCGCCATAGCCGCCGTTGCGCCGTCATCGCTTCTTGCCAACGGCCAGCTCGGCAATGCTCGTAGAGTTCGACGCTCTGTCGGGGAGCCAGGCACGCGGGGCCGGCCATCCATCCGAGGCCGCCGATGAGCATGACCGATGCCGGAATATGCGAGGACGCCGCGAAGACGCCGAGACGATCGCCGCAAAGCTGCATGATGGACAACAAGCGGCCGGTATTGGTGGAGGCGTCCTTGAGATAGGCGATGCGCGGATGTTCGGACAGCCGCTCGATGACCGCAAGCGTGAGATCCGCGCGTTGGAATGACGGATTCGTATAGATGACCAGCGGAATCCCGACCGCATCGGCGATTTCCGTGAAATAGGCTACGATCTGTGCCTCGCTGACCGGGAAATAGGCCTCCAGCACGGCGAGGATGGCATCGGCGCCCATGCGCTCATAGCGCTTCGCCTGGGATACAGCGTCCACCGTCGCGGTCGATGCGACGCCGGCTATGACGGGCACGCGTCCCGCAACTGCTGCGATCGTCGTTTCGACCACCACGGCGCGCGCCTCGTGCGACAGATAGGCAAATTCTCCCGTGGATCCGAGTGGGGCCAGGCCATGTACGCCGGCATCAATGAGATGATCGCAAAGGCGGCTCAGCACCTTGGTATGAACGCTGCCATCGTCGCGAAGGGGGCTGACCAAGTATGGGAATACACCGTGAAGGCGAGCCATTGTATCTTTCCAGCCGTTGGGGCCTCTTGGCCCGAGAAGCGCGATTGAGCGGCAACTGTACGAAATCAAGGCTGACTACGTGTTCGATTCTCAGCAATACTGCGTAGTGGGAAACGGTGGTGCCAAAATTGGTGCCGCCGCGTTCTGCTCCTCCATCGGTGCCGAGTGGCGACCAGCCAGGCCAGCGGCGGCGATTATGTCGTGTCCGGAGGGAGAGGCAGCGCCAGGGATGGCAGAAGGATGATTGAGGCATGATCCAAAGTCAGGCAGTCGTGTATTTTGCCGAAGTGGTCGGCACGGGATCCCTGAGAAAGGCGGCCGAGAACCTCCTCATCACGCCAAGCGCGATCAGCAGGCAAATCGCAAATCTCGAGGGAGAGCTCGGGGCTCCTCTGTTCAACCGGTCTTCTCGCGGCATGGTGTTGACGGACGCTGGCAGCGCGCTGCTCCGCTTCGTCGAAGAGAGCAGCACGAGCATTCACAAGCTGCGCACGACGATCGACGGGCTGGGAAATCTGAGCCGTGGCAGCGTACGTCTTGCCGTTGTCGAGGCGACGACCAGTGACTTTCTCCCCCGCGTACTGGCTGGCTTCTCTCATGATCACCCGAACATTCACTTCGATGTTCAGGTCTGCGGAACGCATGAGATCGCGGACCATGTCTCGGCGGACCGGGCGGATATCGGGCTCGCGTTCAATGTTCTCGGAAGGGATGACCTGACCCTGCACAGTCGCATGGCGCAGCCGCTCCAGATCATCTGTCGCGCGGGTCATTCGCTGGCGGGCCGAACGAAAATGTCCATGAGCGATCTGGGCGATACGCCCGTCGCTCTGCCTGCGCGCTCGTTCGGCATCCGCTATCTCGTCGATCAAGCGGCAGCCAGAGCTAAATGCGACCTCAACATTCGCTATGAGGCGGACTCGCTTCAGTTGATCAAAAGTATCGCATGTGCGTCGGATGTCATCGCATTCATGCCGCCGCTGACGTTCGAAAGCGAACGTGCGGCGGGAATCCTTCACTCGATACATCTGTCCGACGTGGCGTCGGAACGATCGAGTGTGGACGTCGTGACATCGCGATACCGGGATCTGTCATCGGCGGCGCGCGCGTTCCTCAGCCGGATTCTCGGGGCCATAAAGAGTCTTTGACCGTTCATTTTTCCGCAACGCGGTAGTGACTTCTGGAATATTCTTATGATCGCCGGTCTAGCGCACAGTGTCTGCGACAAGGAGTGCCGGTCATGCCCAGACAGACGACATCGCTCGCCGCCGACAATACAGAGCTTGAAGCGGATCGAAGCGCGAAAGCGACCAAAACAGACAAGATTCGCGCGCCTTACGACGGAAGCGTCGTCGGCGAGATGCCGGTATCCGAGCATGACGACGTTCAGCGAGCGATACACCGGGCGGAGCGTGCCTATGAGACGCTTCGCAAGCTGCCGCGTTTCGTGCGCGCCGATATCTTGCAGCGCGCTGCCGAGATTCTGAAACGAGATCGCGAGGAGTTCGTTCAAACGATCGCCGCAGAGTCGGGAAAGCCTCTCTATGACGCTCGCGGCGAAGTATCGCGCGGCATATTCAACCTGACCAACGCCGCGAACGAAGCCCGTCGCTTTGGCGGCGAAGAAGTGCCGCTGGACGTCGATGCCGCCGTGTTCGAGTACCAGACGACGGATAATGAGGGGCGCCCGGTTGATCTCGCCAAGCTGGATCACGAGGCGCTGTCCAGGATGCGTCGGCGCATCGGCATCTCGCGCCGCTTTCCGATCGGCCCGATCCTGGCGATCGCCCCGTTTAATTTCCCGCTTAACCTAGTCCTTCACAAAGTCGCTCCGGCCATCGCGGTCGGCAACAGCGTCGTGCTGAAGCCGGCACCTCAGACGCCGCTCACGTCTCAGCTCCTGAAGCGGGTTTTCGATGAAGCGGGTCTGCCCGAGGGCGGGCTCGAAATCTGTCACTGCGCGATCCCCGACGCGGAAGCGATGGTGCGCGACGAGCGCTTCGCGATGGTATCCTTCACGGGCAGCGCCCAGGTGGGGTGGCACATCAAGAGCATCGCCGGGCGAAAGAAGGTGGCGCTGGAGCTTGGCGGCAACGGAATGTGCATCGTTGCCGAGGATGCGGATCTCGATCTCGCGGCGCAGCGCTGTGTTCGCGGAGGCGTGGTCTATGGCGGTCAATACTGCATCGGCGTGCAGCGCATCCTGGTCCACGAATCCGTCATCGAGCCATTTGAGCGGAAACTGCTCGAGCAGGTTCGGGCTTGCCGGGTGGGGAATCCGCTCATAGAAGGCGTGGATGTCGGTCCCGTGATCGATGAGAAATCCGCGATCCGCATCCAGAGCTGGGTCGACGAAGCCGTGGCGGAAGGCGCGCAATTGCTGACCGGCGGCTACCGCGAGGGAGCGGTCGTGCAGCCCACCGTTCTCGCCAACACGCGGCCGGGAATGAAGGTCGAGGACGAAGAGGTCTTTGGGCCGGTGCTGACCCTGAACAGCTTCAAGACGTTCGACGAGGCAATCCAGCGCGCATCCGACTCGCGATATGGCCTGCAGGGCGGCATCTTCACCAACGATTTGCGGCGCGCGTTTCAGGCCCTCGAAGACTGGGATGTCGGTGGGCTGATGATCAACGACGTCTCAATTTACCGTATCGACAACATGCCATTCGGTGGCTGGAAGCAATCAGGCTTCGGCCGCGAGGGCACGCGATACGCCATGGAGGAGATGTCCGACATCAAGTTCCTGGTCGTCAACTACGCCTGATGGTGTGCTGCCGGCGGAGATATGCCGCCGCCGGCAGCACACCGCTGGATTCGGTACAGCCAGTGACGATTTGAGGAGTTTGGATCAATGCCTGCCATTGTGACCGACAATTGCAATGCATGTCGCTTCACCGAGTGCGTTGCTGTTTGCCCAGTCGAGTGCTTTCACGCCGACGACGACATGGTCTATGTCGATCGGGATACATGCATCGATTGTTGCGCATGCATTCCGGCCTGCCCGGTGCAGGCAATCTACATGGAAGGGGAGCTTCCCGAGGACAAGCGCCAGTGGGTTTCGATAAATACCCAGAAGGCGGCGGAGCTTCCCGCAATCACCGGAAAGCACCAGCCGCTGCCGGGCGCTGAAGAGAAGCGTTCGGTGCTGGGATACTAGCGCGATGCCGGGCAACCACCAGAATGGCCCGCTCAGGGTCGCGATTATTGGCGCGGGCCCGAGTGGCTTTTACGCCGCCGAGGCGCTTCTCCGGTCTCAGGTTCCGGTCGAGGTAACCGTTGTCGAACGGCTCCCCTCGCCGCACGGTCTGGTGCGAAGCGGGGTCGCCCCGGACCATCCGAAGCTGAAGCAGGCCGCGATCGTTTTCGAGCGCATCGCCCAGAGCGAGGGCTTCTGCTTTATCGGCAATGTCACGGTCGGAAAGGCGATTACGGTCCAGGAAATTCTCACGACCCATCACTGCGTGATCCTTGCCTATGGAGCGAGCGAGGACCAGCGCATCGGGATTCCGGGCGAGGACCTGGCGGGCTGCCATGCCGCGAAAGAGTTCGTCGGCTGGTACAACGGCCATCCTGACTACGGGGACTGCCATTTCGATCTGAGCGGCGAGACGGCGGTCATTATCGGACAGGGCAACGTCGCACTCGATGTCGCGCGGATTCTCTCCAAGCCTGTCGACGAACTGCGGACCACGGATATTGCGAGCCATGCAATCGAGGTCCTTGCCGAGAGCCGCATTAGGGAAATCCACGTCGTCGGGCGCCGCGGTCCGGCCCAGGCGAAATTCACCTCCCCGGAACTGCGTGAATTCGGCACCATTCCAGGGTGCGATCCTGTCGCGCTTGAATCTGATTTGGCCCTGAATGAGGCCAGCCAGGCCGAAACGTCCGATCGGATGAGCCGCACGATAACGACCAACCTGGATATTCTCGGAGGTTACACGACAAGACGGACGGAGCTGGCCGGAAAGAGCTGCCATTTTCAGTTCTTCCTCGCGCCACAGGCCATCCTCGGCACTGACCGCGTAACTGGAGTCCGCTTTGCGCGGACGACGCTGACCGGTCCTGCGTTCGGACAAAGGGCGATCGTCACTGATAATGAATGGACGCTTCCGTGCCAGTTCATTCTGCGGTCGGTTGGTTATCGCGGAGCGCCGATCGAGGGTGTCCCGTTCGATAGTCGACGGGGGCTGCTTCCGAATGACAGTGGAAGAGTGGTGCATGAGGACGGCCGACCAGTAAACGCTGTCTATGCGACCGGATGGATCAAGCGCGGACCGAGCGGTATCATCGGTACGAACCGCGCGGATAGCGCTGCGACTGTCGAAGCGCTGTTGGCTGATGTTGATAGTCTTATGAATGGACCAAGAGAAGGTGCGGATGGATTGTGGAATCTTCTGACGGATCGTGGCGTTCGAGCGACAACCCTGTCTGATTGGCGTAGAATCGACGCTGCCGAGATTGAGCGCGGGAAGCCTTTGGGAAAACCGAGGGACAAGATTGCCTGCGTCAACGAGATGCTGGGATTCTGCGAGCCTGCCAATGGATGAATGAGGGCCCGCTCGGTCCTGGAGATCGTCGAAGGATTTACCAATGACTACCAAAGTGATCCCAAGCACCTGCAAGGAATGTTACATCGGGTGTGCATCGCTCATCCACATGCAGGACGAAAAGATCGTCCGGATCTCGGGAAATCCGGCGAGCCCGCATTCCAAAGGCGCCTTTTGCGTCAAGGGAATGAATGCGGCGACGACGGCTTTGGATCATGCCGATCGCATCCTCTACCCTTTGAAGCGCGTCGGCGAGCGTGGCGGGGGCAAGTTCGAGCGAGTCTCGTGGGGTGAGGCGCTGGCCGATATCACCGATCGGATCGGGGGCATTGTCCGCAAGCATGGCAGCAAGGCCATCGCCGGCGCGGTGTCAAACCAGTTCTACGACCGTGGCGTAGCCATGGCGCTCCTGCTGAGAATCCTCGGCTCCCCGAACTACATGATCAATCAGGATCTCTGCCAGGGGTGCCGGTCGACGGCCGGAGTGTTGTCTGGCATTCCCGGATTGCCTGGCGAAGAGTTGAAGACCGCGCGCTGCATCATGGTCGTGGGCAAGAGTCCGTCCGACTCCAACATCGTCGAGTGGATGAACACGAAGGCGGCGAAGCAGGCGGGGGCCAAGCTGATCGTGATCGATCCGCGCCTGTCGACCATCGCTCAGCAAGCGGATCTCTGGCTTGCGCCGAAGCCGGGGACCGACGTGGCCCTGGCTTTGGCCATGACGCATGTCATTCTCGAAGAGTCGCTTGCCGATGACGAGTTCGTCGGCGAGTGGTGCGTCGGCATCGACGAACTGCGCGAACGGGCCGCCAGGTTCCCGCCATCCACCGCATCCAAGATCACCGGCGTTCCGGCCGATGACATCGTCGCTGCCGCGCGTCTCTTTGCCACGACCCGCCCCGGCGCGTTGTTGCTGGGCCATGGCATCGATGCGCAGGCCAACGGCGTATATACGGCGCTTGCCTTCAGCAACCTCATCGCGCTGACGGGCAACATAGACAGGCCCGGGACAAATCGAATTCCAAAGGGCGTGCCCGGATTCCGCGAGTATAACGGGTTCATCCACGACCCCGCATTTCGGATGCCGGCCGAAAACGAGGCGGAGATTATCGGCGCCGCCACCTACCCGTTTTGGTCGGGTCCCGAGAGCTGGGGCCGCGCCTGTCACAACCCGTCGGTCATTCAGGCGATGCTCACAGGGGAGCCCTACCCCGTTCGCGCACTCTATGCGAGCGGCGTGAACATCGTTTGCACCTATCCGGGCATGCAGGACACGATCAAGGCCTTGAACGGCCTGGATCTGTTCGTGACCGCTAGCGATCAGATGACGCCGACGACCGAACTTGCGGACTATGTCCTGCCGAAGACAACGTTACTGGAAGAGGAGGCCGTGTTCATCGAGGGCTCCTGTCTGGCCGCGATTCAGGCGGTCACGGCGCCACGAGGCGAGGCCCGTACGGATTTCGAGATTGCGATCGCCCTTCGGGACGAGCTGCGCGCCAAGGGGCTCGTCGCGTTCGAATTGTTGCCGTGGAACACGCGTCGCGAGTTCATCGACTACCAACTGAAGGATACCGGGCTGTCCTTTGACGACATCTGCGAGAAGGGCTTCATTGCCTTTCCGGCGGCCTATGAAAGCTACAAGACGAAAGGATTCAATACGCCGAGCGGCAAGATCGAACTGGCATCGACCAAGCTGCGTGATGCTGGTTACGATGCCGTTCCCGACTTCCGCGCCCCCAGCTATGCGGACGTTGCCCCGGAATTCGACCTGGTGCTGATGACCGGCATCAGGACGATGGCGCTGCACCATTCCCGATTCAGAAATCATGATTGGTCGCGCCGCGTGGCGAACGCGCCGGAACTCCGGATCAACCCGAGCGCGGCCGAACGCCGAGGTCTTGCGAATGGCGACTGGGCATGGATCGAAACGCCAAAAGGGGCCGGGCGCGTCTGTCTCAAGGTGCGCATCACCGAAGAGGTTTCGCCCGAGACGGTCGCGACCGGAATGGGCTGGTGGTATCCGGAACTGGCGGGACCAGACCGCGGAGCTCTGACGTTCAACGTGGAGGCGGCGATACCCTATGGGCCGTACTGGGACCCGATTTCCGGCTCTTCCGAGTCGAGAAACTGCGCCTGTAAGGTGACGAAAGCCGATCTCGCGGACGTGCCGGCGATCAATGGCGAAAGCCGGGGTCCCGTCGCCCTGCCCGCGTGATCGTGACCACGGCCCGACGCTGCGACCTCCGAATCCGGCTCAAATCTATCGAGAAGGGACGCCTTCGGAGTTCGGATGGGATCGCTTGCGTGGCTCCATCCGAAATCATCCGGCCCTAGAGCGTGCTTCATTTCCACGGCAGCATATCCGGCATTTGAGAGATAGTTGGCACATTCGTTTGGTGAGACAAGATTGAGCAGGTCTGCGAGCTTTCGCCATGTTGCCTCGACGGCTCGGGCCTCCTGCGTCGCGCATCCAGTGCTTGAGCTTGGCGAAGAGCTGCTCGATTGGATTGAGATCGGGATTGTAGGGCGGCAGGAAGAGCAGGTGGGCGCCTGCCTGGCGGATGGCGTGACGAGCCGCCTGGCTCTTGTGGCTGCCGAGATTGTCAAGGATGACGATGTCGCCCTTGGCTAGCGTCGCGGCCAGAACCTTCTCGGCATAGAGGGCGAAGAGTTCGCCGTTGATCGGGCCGTCGATGACAAGAGGCGCCTCGACGCGGTCGACCCTGAGTGCGCCGATGAAGGTGAGTGTCTTCCAGTGACCATGCGGCGTACGCGCCTGAAGGCGCTCACCCTTCGGTCCCCAGCCGCGAAGCGGCGCCATGTTGGTCTTGATCCAGGTCTCGTCAGTGAAGACGAGGCGGCGCGGGGCGATGCGGGCCTGATATGCCTTCCAGCGCTTCCTCTTGCGGGCGATGTCAGGTTGGGTCTGTTCGGCCGGCAGCGCGGTTTTTGAAGCTCAGCCCCTCGGCGCGCAGGAAGAGCCAGACGCTGCGCCGGTCGCTTTTGATACCGCGCGCCAACAGCTCCGCCGTCAGGCCACGCGTCGTGAACGGCCCAAAGCGGCAGCGTTCGCGCAACCAATCTGCTGTCTCGCCCGAAAGCCGAGGCTTCTTATGCCCGCCGATCTTGCCGTGATCGAGCGAGCCCGTCTGCGCCTTGAGCTTGCGCCACTTCGAAACGCAAGACGGACTGATCTTCAACGCCGCACCGATCGAGCGGATCGTCTCGCCCGCCTCGAACCGCGCCAGAGCCCGCTCGCGAATGTCTTCAGAGTAAGGTCGCGTCATCTCTGCCGGCCACCTTCTCCCGGCAGACATCTTGAGTCACGATCCAACCGATTTGAGAATCCCAATTCCGCTAAAAATCAGCACGCTCTAGAACTCAAGACAGGCGCCGGTACGTTCCTCAAGGGCGGCGTTGTCCGGAAGCTGGAGGCGGAACAGTCTGCACGATGCTTGTCGAGCTAAAATGAGCCGAGGCGGCGGCGGGCCACCATCACAGTCGAGTCGGCCACCACCGGCCCATCTTCAAATTTCGCTGGTGCTCTCGTTTAATTCGAGACGACCAGGGAAAAGAGCTGTGTAATTCGGCAGCTTTTCGATGCGGGAGAGCCAATCCCGCACATGAGGCAGCCCGTCCAAGTCGATGTGGCCCATCCTAGCCAATCTCGTATAGGGATAAAGGGCGATGTCCGCGATGCTCGGATGGTGCACGGTAGCCAACCATTCCCCATCCTTGGCCTGGCTCAGTCTTTCCTCGAGGAAAGCCAGAGCTTGGCTCGCCTTGCATTCCCATTCGGCTACGTCACGCGGGTCGACCGGGCGGCTCGGGTGGAGGGAGCGATGCAATCGCAATTGCGCCAGCGGGTGCATATGCCGGGACTGCTCGAAAGACATCCAAGTTAGCACGTCGACCCGTTCGGCTGAGTCGTCGGGCCACCAACTGGTCCCTTGCGCCAGGAAGAATAGGATCGCTGCGGACTCCACGATCGTTCGGCCGTCCTCGAGCTCGAGAACGGGGACCTGGCGAAATCTACTAACGGCCGAGAACTCCGGAGCTTTCAAATCACCCTTGTCAATCGAGAGGGTTCGTCTTTCGAGGGCGCGCCCGGTGAAGCCGGCGAGGAGCCTGACTTTCCAGGCGTTCCCGGAGCGCTGCGTGTCGTGGAGGCGCATTGGCCCCGATCGTGATGGCATCGATAAACCCATTCCTATGCTCAGCTTCTGCGGAATGCGCGCGGGAAGCTCTATGTCCCCGATGCGGTGATCCGGGACGCCCAGGCCCCGCCCAATCTGACCGTCAAGCCTTCGAGTGTGATTTCATCTTCGAGGCTACGACCGCCTCCTCGAGGAATTCTAGTCTGTCCTGGCCCCAGAAAATCTCGTTCTCGAAGAGATAGAACGGGGACCCGAACACCCCCTTTTCGATTGCCTCGTCGGAATAACGCCGGAATTCCTCCTGAATGGTGCCGGAGCCGGCCTGCTCCAACAGGCGCGCAGGATTTTTCAGGCTCCGGTTCGCCAGTTCCAGCAGGACATCCGGCGATGCTACGTCGAGCTCGTCCACCCACGCAGCCTTCAAGATATCATGAGAGATACACTCGACATCCTGGCCGTCCTGCTTCGCGGCGATGATAAGACCCGAAGCGAGATCCTCGTTGGTGGTTCCGTGCTTCGGAGGCTCGTTGATTGGCATTCCCAACTTGGCCTGCCAGCGACGCAGTTCCGCCAGACGATAGTCCTGCCGCTGCTTGGAACGCTGGCTCAATAGTATGCCGCCCGTTTTTGCGTAGACGTACGGCATCTTGATCGGCAAATAGTTGATCTTCACTCCGTGCCGCTCGCCGATCGACGCTAGCCGAGGGCCTCCAAAATAGGCCCAATCCGAGAGGACCCAAAAATAGTAGTCGATGCCTGGCTGAGCCATTACTTTCCCTCGTCTGTTGTCTGCAGGCCGTCCGACGCCCGCTATTGCTGCTAGGCTGCGAGCATTCGAGGATGAAAAGACACTCGTCAGTGCAGGATCTGACTCAAGAAAAGTTTCGTACGCTCGTGCTGTGGGTTCTTGAAGAACTCGTTCGGCTCGTTCGTCTCGACGATCTGGCCGGCGTCCATGAAGATCACCTGGTCGGCGACCTGGCGGGCAAAGCCCATCTCGTGGGTGACGCAGAGCATGGTCATGCCCTCATCGGCCAGCGAGACCATGGTGTCGAGCACCTCCTTGACCATTTCGGGGTCGAGCGCCGAGGTCGGCTCGTCGAACAGCATGATCTTCGGGCTCATGCACAGCGAGCGGGCAATGGCGACGCGCTGCTGCTGTCCGCCGGAGAGCTGGCCGGGGTACTTCAATGCCTGCTCCGGGATCTTGACGCGCTTGAGATAGTGCATCGCGATCTCCTCGGCATCCTTCTTGGGCATCTTGCGAACCCAGATCGGCGCCAGCGACAGGTTCTCCAGGATCGTCAGATGCGGGAACAGGTTGAAGTGCTGGAACACCATGCCGACGTCGCGGCGGATCTCGTCGATCTTCTTGAGATCGTTGGTCAGCTCGGTGCCGTCGACGGTGATCTGGCCCTTCTGATGTTCTTCCAGCCGGTTGATGCAGCGGATCATCGTCGATTTACCGGAGCCGGACGGGCCGCAAATGACCAGCCTCTCGCCGCGCGCGACCCTGAGGTCGATGTCACGCAACACGTGAAACTCACCAAACCATTTGTTGACGCCATTCATTTCAACGGCGGTTGGCGTGTTCAACGAGGTTGGCTTCGGTGCGGAGAAAGATCTCTCATCTAACATGTTCACTCGCATCAACCCCAGCTAGCGGATCTCGCACTCTGGCTCGCGAGAGACACCATTAGACAACACGTTGTCCAGAACACCACTGAGCCGGGGCTTAGTCAACCGAGTTGAGGAAGATGCGCGGGGAATCTCCACCTTGAAACAGCTGCAATGATCCAGGGTCGGTACCTGTGGTGCTCCGCCTGCGGACCCGTTCTGGCCTACTTCTCCCGAGTGACCGCCACCAAGGCGCTGCTACTGCCATCGGGAGCTCGAACCTGATGCGCGAGGTGGCCCGGAAACTGAAGGAAGTCGCCAGCGGCCAGGGTCACCGTGCGATCAGAAAACTGGATCTCGATCCTCCCCGTGACGACGAAGATGATCTCGGTCCCGCCGTGATCGACCCTCCCGTCCAACCCGAAATCGCGACTTGGGAAGAGCAGGAATGCCTCCACTCCACCCGCGGCTTGGCTCAAGGGCTCGAAATATGCCTCAGCCGGCCTGTTTGCCGGTGGGGAGCGCTCATGGGACCTGACAATGTGGATCAACGACTCGTCGACCGCCTCGCCGAAGAGGGCGGATACTGAAACGTCAAACGCCTGCGCGACCTTCAACGCAGTTGCGATTGACGGCGTCTTCTCACCACGTTCGACCCTCGACAGGTATCCCTTGTTGAGTCCGGTAATGCCCGCAAGGTGATCAAGCGTCATTTTGCGAGTGCGCCGCATAGCGGCCATGTGAAGGCCAAATGAGCGTGCCGCATCGTTGTTCGCCGATGGCGACACGTCTCTGATCGATTTAACCTTCGGCAATTTTCGAATCCAATCCGAATACGTAAGCGGGGCCTATCAGTATGTCGCCGACCCGCCGGTGACTAGGGTCTCTGCGCTTTGGCGACCGCGCGTGAAGCATGGGGCGGTGTCCCATATTGCAGCGTTCCAAAAAGTCTGTTAGCCAAACGGGCAACAAGTTGTCCTAATTGGTTGCACGGAGCAGGGATGAACGCGCAAAACTGGTTCGGGGAACTCCTGCATATCCATATCGCTCCCGCTGCCTCCTATGAGATGGAGGAGCAGTCGCAGGCGAATTTGATCGCCGGGAAGGGTATCGAAGGAGACCGGTATTTTCTCGGGACCGGAACATATTCCGCTCGGCCGGCCGTACGCGAGGTGACGCTGATCGAGGCTGAGGTGCTCGAGCATTTGGAGATCGGAGAGCCGCAGGTTCCCGGCATCAAATTGAGCCTGAGCCCCGCGGATCATCGTCGCAACCTGACGACCAGGGGGGTTCCGCTAAACCATCTGGTCGGCAAGCGCTTTCGGGTTGGGGATGTGGTGCTGCGCGGCGCAAGGCTGAACTTCCCGTGCAAGTACATCGAGGAATTGCTCGGCATCCCGAGACTGTTCGAATCGTTGCTGAATCGATCCGGTCTGAATTGTTCGATCGAGGTCGGAGGCATCGTCCGTCCCGGCGACCGCATCGTTCCCTTGGAAGATTGAGGCGATGGCCGCTCCACGACTCATCATGAAGATGACGGTCGCCGACCTGCACCGCGGGGCCGGCGACGTGAACGTAATCGAGTTTCGCCACCCGCGGCGTTCGCAACTTCCCACCTTCGAGGCAGGTTCGCACGTCGACGTTCATCTTCCCAGCGGCAAGGTCCGACAGTATTCGCTGATGGGGGACCCGTCGGACCTCTCTAAATACGTGATCGGTGTTAAGCGCGAGGATGCTGGCAGAGGCGGCTCCGCCTGGATTCACGCCAACCTGAACGTCGGCGACGAAGTGGCGGTGTCGGCTCCCCGCAACCATTTCAGGCTACATGACGCGGCCAAGTCGCATATCCTGTTGGCGGGAGGCATCGGGGTCACGCCGATGATCTCAATGGCGCGGGCGCTGAAATCGGAGGGGCGAGCCTTCGTGCTGCACTTCTTCGCCAGGAGCCGCTCAGTCGCCCCTCTTTTGGTGGATCTCGAAGCCGAGATGCCCGTGGGCTCACTCGCGCTGCATTTCGACGACGAACCCAATACGGCGTTGGATCTGGCAGAGTTCCTGAAGGACCAGCAGGTCGGAGCCCATCTCTATTATTGCGGTCCGCCCGGCTTCATGGCCTGGACGAGGTCGCACTCGGCCCATTGGGAGACAGGGACGGTCCATTTCGAAGCCTTTCAGGCCGATATGGACCCCGACTACCTCCCCGAGGCGTTCACCATCCGACTGAACTCTAGCGGCCGGGAACTTCTGGTTCCTACGGACGTATCGGCCCTCACCGTTCTGCGCGACGCAGGGATACCGCTTCTTTCGTCCTGTGAGAATGGGGTATGCGGCAGTTGCGAGTGCGGGTTCCTGGCCGGCGAGCCAATCCACCGCGATGCAGTGCTGGGCCCAGAGGCCAAAAGCAACCGCTTCATCCCATGCGTGTCGAGAGCCAAAGGGCAGATCGTCCTGGATCTCTAGGCTCCCGCTGTTTTGTCCGTTTGCTCGCTGGAGATTTAAATGTCGCATTCCAAGAAAAGCGCTGCTGGCTCGAACGAACGCGTGGGGGGCTTCGCGACCCGGGCGATCCACTTCGGCTACGATCCGACGCTTTACGGCGGTGCCGTTGCTCCTCCGGTGTTCTTTACCTCCACTTACGGCTTCGAGAGCATGGAGGAGATGGACGCGGCAGCCTCATTGGGTGGCAAGCTTTATGCGCGTGAGCACAACCCTACAACTGAGATCCTCGAGGCCCGGCTGGCAAATCTAGAGGGAGCTGAAGCGGCGCTCGCGGTCGCCACCGGTATGGCCGCCGCTGGAACGCTGATGCTTGGCCTGCTTTCGCAGGGCGACGAGATCATCGTCCATCGTACACTTTATGCGAACACCGTGGCGCTCACGCGTGATGGCATCCCAAGATTTGGCATCAAGGTGATCCCCGTCGACTTGTCGGATCCCGCCAATCTGGAGGCGGCTCTCACTGCCAAAACCAAACTGGTCTATTTCGAGACGCCGGTGAACCCCACCTGCGAAATACTGGATATCGCGGCCATCGCTGCGCGAGCCGCGAAGGTAGGCGCCAAGGTAGTCGTGGACAGTACCTTCGCGTCGCCTGCGCTACAACGGCCTCTGGAGCATGGCGCGCACATCGTTTTGCATTCTCTGACGAAGTACATCAACGGTCACGGCGACGTCCTCGGCGGCGTGTTACTCAGCGATCGTGAGACGATTGCTCACCTTCACAGCCACGGCCTGCGATACCTGACGGGAGCGACGCTCTCGCCGATGACGGCAGGTCTCATCATGCGTGGCTTGAAGACCCTTCCACTCCGCATGGAGCGTCACAGCCGCACCGCCTTGGTCATAGCTCAACGGTTGGCTGATCACCGCGCGGTTGCTTGGGTGCGCTATCCGTTCCTTGAAGGGTCACCGGGCTACGAGATCGCCAAGAAGCAGATGGCCGGCGGCTCGGGCATGCTTTCGTTTGGCCTCAAGAGCGGCTTCGACGGGGCGCGCAGGGTGCTGGACGGCATGCAACTCGCCAGTCGGGGCGTTAGCCTCGGTGACGTCGAGACCCTTGTCACGCACCCGGCGAGTATCTTGCGCGCTCGCCAGACGGTCAGGCCGGAGGCCAAGCCAGTTGAGGGAGTGGGCGACGACCTTGTCCGCTTTTCCGTGGGGCTCGAGGACGAGGCCGACATCTGGGACGATCTCGCTCAGGCACTGGAAGGCGCGTGAGCCCGAGACAGACGCGCCGATCGCAGTCCGCATGCGTGGTTTCCGGGTAAAATAATCAAGCAATCCCCGTAAAGGGGCAAAAAAAATCCGCGATTAACTCGATGCAGACGTTGGTCGGCATGTCGTCAAAAAAGTCAATCTGGCAACTCTTGAAAAGTTGTCCAAGGGAGGAAGCTATGAAGCATCACAACCGTATTCTGGGGACATCATCCCTAATTCTAACTCTACTTGCTGCAGGCGTCGCGACGGCCGGTCCGACCATGGACAAGATCAAGGCACGGGGTGCGATCGTTTGCGGCGTCTCCCAGGGCATCGCTGGGTTCTCCATTCCAGATAGCACTGGAAAGTGGTCGGGCATGGACGTCGATCTCTGTCGAGGCCTGGCTGCGGTCGTTTTCGACGATCCCAACAAAGTCCAGTTTTCGCCGCTGTCGGCGAAGGACCGCTTCACGGCGTTGCAGTCGAGCGCGGTTGACCTTCTGTCGCGAAACACCACCTGGACCATGCAGCGGGAGGCCTCCCTGGGAATGAATTTTGCTGTCGTGAATTTCTACGACGGCAACAGCTTCATGACCAAAAAGGCGTTGAACGTGAAGAACGCGAAGGACCTCGGAGGGGCATCGATTTGCGTCACCGCAGGAACAACGATGGAGCTCAACGTCGCGGACTTCTTCCGTGCCAACCAGATGAAGTTCGAGCCGGTCGTCTTCGTGACCGCGGATGAGACGGCGAAAGCCTATGAGACGGGCCGATGCGACGTCCTGATCGCTGACGCATCCGCCAATTACTCTCGTCGAGCCCAGCTCCAGAAGCCGGACGACCACATCGTGTTGCCGGAGCTGATCTCGAAGGAGCCCCTGGGGCCGGCGGTTCGGCAAGGCGACGACCAATGGCTGAACATCGTCAAATGGACCCATTACGCGATGATCAACGCCGAGGAGCTCGGTGTGACCAAGGCCAACGTCGTGGAGATGCGTTCATCGGCGAATCCGGAAATTCGCCGGCTTCTCGGAATCGAGGGCAATCTCGGCGAAGGCCTGGGGCTGTCGAAGGACTGGGCGGACCGGATCATCCGCCATGTCGGCAACTATGGAGAGGTCTACGACCGGAACGTCGGGCAGGGCTCCCCCATCAAGATCGAGCGTACGACCAACGCGCTCTGGACGAAGGGTGGCCTTCAGTACGCTCCTCCCGTTCGATGAATCGGTTCGCCACGAGAGCTTAAAGGCATTCCGCGGCCTCGGAAGAGGGCCGGCAGGGCTTCGCGGTCCTACCGGCCCAACCCGTTCCAATCGAGTTCCAACCGATGACCCCAGATGCTCCCGCACGTCGGGATGAAACGCACCGTACCGCTCTGGTCAACGACCCGAAGGTTCGTCGTATCGCCCTACAGGCACTATTGATCATCCTGCTCTCGTTCGCCGCTTATAGCGCCGTCAAGAACGTGGCAACGAACTTGGCCAACCAGAGGATTTCGAGCGGCTTCGGCTTCCTCAGCCAAACTGCCGGCTTCGGTATCTCCCAGGCCCTGATCCCCTGGTCCGAGACGATGACCTACGCCCGGGCCTACATGGTAGGGCTAGTCAACACGATGCTCGTATCCGCCGTTGCGATATTGCTCTCCACGATTTTCGGCTTTGCGGTCGGGATAGCCCGCCTGGCTCCCAATTTCATCATATCGCAGCTCGCGAGATGGTACGTGGAGCTCGTCCGCAACCTTCCGCTGCTCTTCCAGATCTTGTTCTGGTACCTGGCGATCCTGGCGGCCATGCCGCCCCCGAGGTCGGCGCTCAATATCCTAGGTTCGGTATTTCTCAGCCAAAGGGGTCTGACCCTTCCGCAGCCGGTGATCCAGCCTGGCGCCGCGATCTTGGGTGTCGCGGCGCTGGCCGTTCTCGCGGCCGCCGTGATGATCGTACGCTGGTCCCGACTTCGGCGTGAGCGAACCGGTTTCGGCATGCCTAGGCGGGTCTCGCTAGGCCTATCCGCGTTAGCGATAGCATCATTGGTCGCCGTCTTTCTCCTCGCGGGCGCCCCGCTGCAGCTCGACGCTCCGCAGCAAGGCCGTTTCAACTTGTCGGGCGGTGTCACCATGATGCCGGAGTTCGCGGCCTTCGCCATCGCCTTGACCTTCTACAGCGCGGCGAACATCGGAGAGATCGTGCGCGCGGGGATCCAGGGCGTCGGGAAGGGCCAGACGGAGGCAGGGCGATCCCTCGGACTGCGGGCCGGGTCGATCCTTAGATTGATCACGATACCGCAAGCCATGCGTATCATCATCCCCATGTTGACGAGCATGTATCTGAATATCGTGAAGAACTCGTCGCTGGGAGTCAGTATCGGATATCCCGATCTGGTCTCGGTGGGGGGTACAATCCTCAACAATACCGGCCAGGCGATCGAGGTCATTGCAATGTGGATGGCGACATATCTCACGATATCGATTGCCACGTCGCTGTTCATGAACTGGTACAATGCGCGGATCGCGCTAGTCTCTAGGTAGGGTGCCATGACGATCGCATTCGTACAGGGCGAACCGCTTTCTCCCATGCGGCCCCCGAATATGGACGTCGGTCCCTTACGCTGGTTGCGGCGCGAGGTGTTCTCCAGTCCCATGCAGGGCATTGCAACCGCGGCAGGGGCTTATGTCGCTTATCTGCTCATCAGTTCGTTCATCGACTTCGCGATCGTGCGGGCCGTTTGGCAAGGCAGCAGCCGGGCGGCGTGCAGCGACGTGCCCTACCAAGTAGGGGCATGCTGGCCCTTTATCTGGGCGAAGCTCGGCCAATTGACCTACGGGTTCTATCCGGCTGATGAGCGGTGGCGCGTCAATCTCGTCTTCGTGGCCGCGTTGATTTTGCTGATACCGTTGTCGATGCCTCGGGCGCCGTACAAGCTCCCCAACGCCATTGCGTTCTTCGGTGTCCTGCCCGTCTTCGCATACGGGTTCCTGTATGGCGGGTCGATCATCACGCCTTGGCTGAGCGTGACCTCGGTCGTTTTTACTGTCGCCGCCGTCATCTCTCTCGCCCTTCATGCGATGCGTCTGAACGAGCAGGCGAATCTGCAGCCGCTGCGATTTGGTGCGATTGCGGTCGCCATGGTCTTGGGTTACGCGCTGTCGGGCGTCCTGAATTCGCCGAGGTTCGCGCCTGGGATGGAGTTCGCGCTCCTTAGCGGTGCGGGAGCCGCGACCTTCGAAGCCTTGCTCGACCGACGGGCCTCCCGGATGAAATGGGGCGCCTATGGGCTTCTGGCGGCAGCGATCGCGTTGACGTTCGCCGCCGCGGCAAATGCTCCGTTTCTCGAGGAACCGTCGTTGAGGGTTGTGCCCACCTCGCAATGGGGTGGATTATTCGTCACCTTGGTCGTGGCGACGACGGGTATCGTGGCGTCCTTGCCGATCGGCATCGTTCTCGCATTGGCCCGCCGTTCGGACGCCACCGTACTGCGTTTTGCCGCCATCACGTTCATCGAGGTCGTGCGTGGCGTCCCGCTCATCACGATCCTCTTCTTCGCCACGTACATGTTGCCGCTCTTTTTGGAGCGTTCGCCGGACGCGATGGTTCGGGTTCTCGTGGGGATCTCCCTGTTCGCAGGGGCCTACATGGCAGAGACGGTGCGAGGGGGGCTTCAGGCCATCGGGAGCGGCCAGCACGAGGCGGCGGCTGCGCTGGGGCTGAACTACGGGCAGGCGACCGGCCTCATCGTCCTGCCTCAGGCTTTGAGATTGGTCATTCCGGGCATCGTCAATTCCTTCATCGGGTTGGTGAAGGAGACGACACTTGTTTCCATCGTTGCGATCTTCGATCTGCTCGGTGGGTTGCGCTCCGCCTTCGCTGATCCGAACTGGACGGCACCGTCGACGCTCTACACGGGCTTCGCCTACGCCGGCATGATCTATTTTGTGCTTTGCTTTATGATCTCCACATACTCCAAGCGGCTCGAGGAACGATTGCGGGTCGACCATCGCACGTGACGGGGACGTCACCGACCTCGGGAAGGCGCCCACAAGGACCGAATCCTCACTCGACTATTCGGTAAGGGACAGCTCGCCGGATATCGGGATCTATGTCGATGGCGCTGCCGGCGGGGGGAAACGCTCGCTGCGAGCAGTCGTCACGTTCGCATAGACGGCAACTGATCCCGATGCGGGCAATCGCTTGTGGATTTGGCAGGAAGCCATCGGCGTAGACGACTTGGCCCGCATCGGCGAGTTCGCAGCCGAGGCCGATCGCGTAGCGCCGTTTTGCCGAGCTGTGGCCAATGCCGGCCTTGGTGAGAGCCTGTGCCAGCGAGAGGTATCGGACGCCGTCGGGCATCTCGACGACTTGCACGAGCATACGATCGGGCGCCTCGAACGCCTCGTGGACGTTCCACAAGGGACACGCGCCCCCATATCTGGCAAACCGCAGGCGTGTCGCGCTATGCCGCTTGGTAATGTTCCCGGCGCGGTCGATGCGCAGGAAATAAAAAGGTATCCCCTGCGAGCCCGGGCGCTGTAGCGTCGATAGCCTATGAGCGACCTGTTCGAGACTGGCGCCGAAAAGATGCGATAGGACGCCCAGATCGTGACGGTGGCTTCGTGCCGCGTCAAGAAACCTGCGATAAGGCATGACCAACGCGCCTGCGAAATAGTTGGCAAGAGCGACGCTGCACACGGCGTTTGCGTCCGCGCTTCGGAATGTCGCCTCGACCAGGATATCGCGCGCCAGATCCGCTGCCTGTAGCTGAGCCAGCTGGTGTGCGA
This sequence comes from Alloboseaceae bacterium BT-24-1, assembly GCA_025846845.1. Classification (GTDB taxonomy): domain Bacteria; phylum Pseudomonadota; class Alphaproteobacteria; order Rhizobiales; family Beijerinckiaceae; genus Allobosea. The sequence continues at coordinate 165,307 of JAOYTL010000009.1, read as the reverse complement.
GAGCAAAGGTTTGGCTGGATGCATCGGCGCAGCCGTCGATGTAAAGTGTTCGGGAAGCCCTGTCGAAATGCCTTATGGGGCGCTCCGCGCCGATTGTCCGATCGACCCTAACCGACAGGCGATGCCGCATCTCGAGGCGCTCGATCAACGCGTTGGTCAATTGAGAGGCATCCGCCCCCAACTCCTCGCGCGTCGTTTCGGCGCTTCGGTCCAGGACATCGATATAGTTGCCTATCCTGTGAAAGAAGTCTCGGACCTCCTCGTACGGAAACATCACCCCGCCAGGCGCTTGCAGGCCCTCGGAGTGAGAGAGTGTCTGATCGAGGGATTGGTACTTGTCGTCCAGGGCGCGATGAGCCGCTTGGAGGCGAATGATAGCCCTTGCGATATTCGGCGTATGTTGGATCGCCGCTTCCAGCTCGTTGGATATGGGAGCCGTCGAGCTGATCGCGGAATCGGCCAATGCATCGCGCAAATCGACGAGCAACCGGTCTTCGGCATTATCCGAGAATTGGGAGATATCCACCCGGAAGACACGCGCGAGCTCGACCAGCACCGATGCGCTCAACGGTCGATGAGAGCGCTCGATCTGGTTGAGATAGCTCGGCGAGATTTGAAGTTTTCGCGCAAGGTCCAACTGCGCCCATCCTGCTTCCTCCCGTAGTCGGCGGACAGCGGGGCCCGCGAAGACCTTTCGATTGATTTTGCGAATTTTGGAAATTTGCATCTTCGCTGTATCGCACTTTTTCCGCGGCGCGAAAAGCGGCCAACGGCTATCGCAGTGTGTGTGCAGTCGGCTGATGGCGGAGCCAGATGAAGGACATTCTCGAACAGCTCGAAGACCGGCGCGCGGGCGCCCGCCTCGGCGGCGGCGAGCGGCGCATCGAGGCGCAGCACAAGCGCGGCAAGCTGACCGCGCGCGAGCGCATCGAGCTCCTGCTCGACAAGGACTCCTTCGAGGAGTTCGACATGTTCGTGCAGCACCGCGCCGTCGATTTCGGCATGGACAAGGCCGAGAAGATCCCCGGCGACGGCGTCGTCACCGGCTGGGGCACGGTCAATGGCCGCACCGTCTTCGTCTTCTCGAAGGACTTCACCGTCTTCGGCGGCTCGCTCTCCGAGACGCACGCCCAGAAGATCATCAAGATCCAGGACATGGCGCTGAAGATGCGCGCCCCGATCGTCGGCCTGTTCGACGCCGGCGGCGCCCGCATCCAGGAGGGCGTCGCGGCGCTCGGCGGCTATGGCGAGGTCTTCAAACGGAACGTTCAGGCGTCCGGCGTCATCCCGCAGATCTCGGTGATCATGGGACCCTGCGCCGGCGGCGACGTCTATTCGCCGGCGATAACCGATTTCATCTTCATGGTCCGTGACACCAGCTACATGTTCGTCACCGGCCCGGAGGTGGTGAAGACCGTCACCAACGAGACCGTCACCTCCGAGGAGCTCGGCGGCGCCAAGGTCCACACCAGCAAATCCTCGGTCGCCGATGGCTCCTTTGAGAACGATGTCGAAGCGCTGCTGCAGGTCCGTCGCCTGATCGACTTCCTGCCGGCCAACAACACCGTCGGCGTGCCGGAATGGCCAAGCTTCGACGTGCCCGACCGCGTCGACATGAGCCTCGACACGCTGGTGCCGGACAATCCGAACAAGCCCTACGACATCAAGGAATTGATCCTGAAGGTGGTCGACGAGGGCGATTTCTTCGAGATCCAGCAGGCCTATGCCGGTAACATCGTCACCGGCTTCGCCCGGATCGAGGGCCGCACCGTCGGCATTGTCGCCAACCAGCCGATGGTGCTGGCGGGCGTGCTCGACTCGGATGCCAGCCGCAAGGGCGCCCGCTTCGTGCGCTATTGCGACGCCTTCGAGATCCCGATCGTCACCCTGGTCGACGTGCCGGGCTTCCTGCCGGGCACGGCACAGGAATATGGCGGCCTGATCAAGCACGGCGCCAAGCTGCTCTTCGCCTATAGCGAATGCACCGTGCCGCTGGTCACGGTGATCACGCGAAAGGCCTTCGGCGGTGCCTATGACGTCATGGCCTCGAAGCATATCGGCGCCGACGTCAATTATGCCTGGCCGACGGCGCAGATCGCGGTGATGGGTGCCAAGGGCGCGGTCGAGATCATCTTCCGCGGCATGGACGCGGATGGCATCGCCGCCAAGACGAAAGAGTACGAAGACCGCTTCATGTCCCCCTTCGTCGCGGCCGAGCGCGGCTATGTCGACGAGGTGATCATGCCGCACTCGACGCGCCGACGGGTCGCCCGCGCGCTGGCGATGCTGCGCACCAAGAGCGTCGAGCGGCCGTGGAGAAAGCACGACAACATCCCGCTGTGACGAAACGCGAACCCCAGGCCTCGGATGCGGACGAGGAGCGTTTCGCTGTCCTCGCAAGGCTTCTGTGGTCCGCGAGCGACAGCCAATCTGGGCCGCAGCAATCGGCCATCCTGATCGACGAGATCTCCCAACTCCTCTGGTCCGTGACCAGTGTTCACCAAACACACGATCCTAAAGGGCAGTGACCCTCATGTTCTCGAAGATTCTGATCGCGAACCGTGGCGAGATCGCCTGCCGCGTCATCAAGACGGCCCAGCGCATGGGCATCAAGACGGTAGCCGTCTATTCCGATGCCGATCGCGACGCGCTGCATGTCGAGATGGCCGACGAGGCCGTGCATATCGGCGCCGCACCTGCTGCCGAATCCTATCTCGTCATCGACAAGATCATCGCCGCCTGCAAGCAGACGGGCGCAGAGGCCGTCCATCCCGGCTACGGCTTTCTCTCCGAGCGCGAGGCCTTCGCCAAGGCGCTGAAGGATAACGGCATCGTCTTCATCGGCCCCAATCCGGGGGCGATCGCCGCGATGGGCGACAAGATCGAATCGAAGAAGGCGGCGGCGGCTGCCAATGTCTCGACCGTGCCGGGCTATCTCGGCGTCATCGAGGACCCGGCCCACGCCGTGACGATCGCCGACGAGATCGGCTATCCCGTGATGATCAAGGCGTCGGCCGGCGGCGGTGGCAAGGGCATGCGCATCGCCCATTCTTCGGCTGAGGTCGCCGAGGGCTTCGCCCGCGCCAAATCGGAAGCGGCGTCCTCCTTCGGCGACGACCGCGTCTTCGTCGAGAAGTTCATCGTCGACCCGCGCCATATCGAGATCCAGGTGCTGGGCGACAAGCACGGCAACGTCATCTATCTCGGCGAGCGCGAATGCTCGATCCAGCGCCGCAACCAGAAGGTGCTGGAAGAGGCGCCGTCGCCGCTGCTCGACGAGGCGACGCGGCGCAAGATGGGCGAGCAGGCGGTCGCGCTCGCCAAGGCCGTGAACTACGACTCGGCCGGCACGGTCGAGTTCGTCGCCGGCCAGGACAAGTCGTTCTACTTCCTCGAGATGAACACGCGTCTGCAGGTCGAGCATCCGGTGACCGAGATGATCACCGGCATCGACCTGGTCGAGCAGATGATCCGCGTCGCCTATGGCGAGAAGCTCGCGCTCAGCCAGAATGACGTGAAGCTGAACGGCTGGGCGGTCGAATCCCGCGTCTATGCCGAGGATCCGACGCGCAACTTCCTGCCTTCGACCGGCCGGCTCGTGACCTACCGTCCGCCGAGCGAGGGGCCGGATGGCGACGCGACCGTGCGCAACGACACCGGCGTGTTCGAGGGCGGCGAGATCTCGATCTATTACGACCCGATGATCGCCAAGCTGGTGACGCATGCGCCGACGCGCGAGGCGGCGATCAAGGCACAGGCGCGGGCGCTCGATGCCTTCGCCATCGACGGCATCCGCCACAACATCCCGTTCGTTGCGGCGGTGATGCAGCATCCGCGCTGGATCTCGGGCAATCTTTCGACCGGCTTCATCGCCGAGGAATTCCCCGAAGGCTTCTCGCTGCCGCAGCCGGAAGGCGAGATCGCCTTGCGGATGGCGGCGATCGCGATCTCCTGCGACCACCGGCTCAATGCCCGCAAGCGAAACGTCTCGGCGCAGATGGAGGGCTGGCGCAAGGTCGAGTTCGAGCGCACCCGCATCGTCTCGCTCGGCGGTGAGCGCTTCGAGGGCGACGTCACGGAGCAGGGTGGGGCGGTGACGATCGCCTTCGCTGACCGGACCCTCACCGTCGCGAGCGACTGGCGGCCGGGCGAGCCGGTCTGGCGTGGCACGCTCGACGGCGTCGCGATCGCGGCGCAGGTCCGGCCGATCCTGAACGGCGTCGTGCTCGGTCATGCGGGCGCCTATGCCAACGCCCATGTCTACACGCCGCGCGAGGCGGAGCTGGCGGCATTGATGCCGGAGAAGATTGCTGCCGATACCGGAAAATTCCTGCTCTGCCCGATGCCGGGCCTGGTCAAGGCGCTGCTCGTCACGGTCGGCCAGGAGGTCAAGGCGGGCGAGGCGCTGGCCATGGTCGAGGCGATGAAGATGGAAAACGTGCTGCGCGCCGAGAAGGACGTCACCGTCGCCAAGATACTGGCGAAGGAAGGCGACTCCCTCGCAGTCGACGCGGTCATCATGGAATTCGGATGAGCGGCACCTTCCTGGGCGGTCTCAGGTCTCACATTCCCATCTTCAGGAGGTCCCATGACTCAGCACGTCTCCATCCTCGGCATCTCCCGGCTGTCAGCTGTCCTAGTTCGACCGTCGGCTGGGCGTAGCCTTGCCCTCGCGTCCGCCGGCTCGATGCTGATTTCCGCGGCAGCCCAGATCAGCGTGCCGCTGATGCCGGTGCCCATGACATTGCAAACCTATGCCGTCCTTCTTCTCGGGGCGACGCTGGGCTGGCGGATCGCGGGGTTGTCGGCGCTGCTCTACCTGATCGAGGCGGCCTTGGGCCTTCCTGTGCTGGCCAACGGCACGTCCGGGCTGCTGCGGCTGATCGGGCCGACCGGCGGTTATCTGCTGGCCTTTCCGATAGCCGCGATGGCGGTGGGTCTGGCAGTGCAGCGGAGCGGAGGTATCAATCGGCTGTGGGTCTTCTTCGTGATGATGGCGGCCCATGCCGTCATCCTGGCCATGGGCACGACATGGTTGGCAACGGCCCTCGGCTGGGAAAAGGCGGTTGCGGTCGGAACGACGCCGTTCTTGCTCGGCTCGGTGGTCAAGAGTGCTCTGGTGGTGGCGAGCGTCGAGGCGCTTGCTAGCGTCCGCCAGCGCCTTCGCAAGTAGCCCCTGACCCCTCGGAGAAGGCTGCCATGTCTGAACCGGCCTATGCGGAAGCCTTTCCAATTCCCGCGCTGGAACAGTGGCGTCGAGCCGTCGAGAAGGTGCTGAAAGGCGCGAGTTTCGAGGACACGCTCGTTGGCCAAAGCGCCGATGGTTTTCCGATCCAGCCACTCTACGAGAAGGCGGTCGGTGACATCGTCATCGGCCGCAGGGACAGAATGCCTTGGCACGTGACCGCACGCGTCGATCATCCCGACGGTCACGCCGCGGCCGCGCTGGCGTCGACGGAGCTAGAAGGAGGCGCCACGTCGCTTGCGCTTGTGATGGCTGGAAATCGCTTTGCTCGCGGTCAAGGACTGGTGGCCCGGTCGCCTGCCGAACTTGACGCCGTTTTGGCCGGCGTCGATCTCGACTTGATCCATTTGTGGATCGAGCCGTGCGCGGGATTCGAGGATGCCGATCTTGTGGCGGCTATGGTCCTGCATCGCGGGCTCCCGCCGGACCAGCTTGACGTGGACTTTGGCATTGATCCGCTTGGGGAAGCCGCGGCGACCGGATCGGCACCCGCGAGTATGGAGCAACTCGGGGATCGGCTCTTTCGCGCATTCGAGCGACTACGCGGACATGGGTTCACCGGCCCGATTTGCCGGGCCGACGGACGCAGCTATCACGAGGCCGGTGCGACTGAAGGACAGGAATTGGCTTGCGTGCTAGCAACGCTGGTAGCCTACCTCCGTGCGTTGGAGGGGAGGGGCCTCGAACTGCATCAGGCGAGGGCAGCGATCAGTGCGGCGATGGCTGCGGATACGGACCAACTCCTCACTATCGCCAAGTTCAGGGCCCTACGGCGGCTGTGGGACCGCGCGCAGGATGCATGTGGCTTGGTCCCCGAGCCGATCGCGCTGCACGCGGAGACGTCCTGGCGCATGCTCACGCAACGCGATGCGCACGTGAACATTCTCCGCGGGACTATCGCGACGTTCTCCGCAGGGGTCGCGGGTGCCGATAGCATCGTCACCCTGCCTTACGATCAGGCTCTCGGCCTGCCGGATACGCTGGCGCGACGGATCGCGCGCAACACCCAGTTGATCCTCCAACACGAAAGCAATCTGTGGCGCGTGGTCGATCCAGCTGCAGGCTCGGGTGGCATCGAGGCAATGACCGATGAGCTTTGTCGGATAGGGTGGCAACTATTCCAGGACATTGAAAGCAGGGGCGGCATGCTGCCGTCCCTTGCAGACGGCGCGATAGGCAGGATGCTTCGCAACTCACGTTGCCGGCTGGAGGAAGCCATCGCGACATGTCGTCTGCCGATCATCGGGACGAGCATCTTTCCCAACTTGGCTGAACCGCGAAACCAGCGCCAAGGAGGGTTCAACATAGCTCCGGCGCCTGAACCGGCTACGCAGTCGATTACTGTGCCTACCTTGCCGTCGTTCCGGCTGTCGGAAGGCTTTGAGGCGATTCGGGACAGATCTGAACGCGCTGCCGCAGAATCCCAGGGCCCGCCGCGTGTTTTTGTTGCGGCCCTGGGTGACCCGCGGCAGGTAACACCACACGTCGCTCATGCCCGCGGCCTTTTCGCGGCCGGCGGGATCGAGGCAATCGTCGAGGACGGTTTGGATGGTGGAGCGGGCAACACCGTGGAACGAGCCGCCACCCGTTGGCAGACGAGTGGCGCAAGCGTCTTTTGCCTTTGTATCAGCGATGACCTTGCAAAGTCTTTGCCTGACGATGCAAGCCATCCGACCGACACTCTTGCCGAGGCGATTGGAATGCGCGTCCGGCAGGCGGGGGCGGCATTACTCGTGTTTGCGGGGACGTCCGAGAGCGAAGGAATGCTCCGCGCTGCGGGCTTCTCGTACTTCCTCCGCGATAGCTGCGATGCGCAAGCGTTATTGGACGCAAGCCTCTCCGCTCATTCCGAATGGAGCAACGGGCTATGACCGCGATCCCGGATTTCACGAAGCTCACCTTCGCCGATACCGTGAGCAAGCAGGCGCCTGCACGCGCCTCAGGCGAGCTCTGGCAGACGCCAGAGGACATCCCGGTCAAGCCGCTCTACACGGCCGCGGATCGCGACGGCCTGCCCTTCGTCGACACGCTTCCAGGCATCGCGCCTTATCTGCGCGGCCCTTACCCGACCATGTACGTCAACCAGCCCTGGACGATCCGGCAATATGCCGGCTTCTCCACGGCCGAGGATTCGAACGCCTTCTACCGGCGTAATCTCGCCGCCGGCCAAAAGGGGCTCTCGGTCGCCTTCGATCTCGCGACCCATCGTGGCTATGACAGCGACCATCCGCGCGTCGGCGGCGATGTCGGCATGGCCGGCGTCGCGATCGACTCGATCTACGACATGCGCACGCTGTTCTCCGGCATCCCGCTCGACCAGATGAGCGTGTCGATGACGATGAACGGCGCCGTCCTGCCGGTGCTGGCGCTCTACATCGTCGCGGCAGAAGAACAGGGCGTGCCGGCGGCCAAACTCTCGGGGACCATCCAGAACGACATCCTCAAGGAGTTCATGGTCCGCAACACCTATATCTACCCGCCCTCACCCTCGATGCGGATCATCGGCGACATCTTCGCCTACACCTCGGCCAACATGCCGAAATTCAATTCGATCTCGATCTCCGGCTATCACATGCAGGAGGCTGGAGCGACGCAGGATCTGGAGCTCGGCTACACGCTCGCCGACGGCGTCGAATACATCCGCGCCGGTCAGCGCGCCGGCCTTGGCGTCGATGTCTTCGCGCCGCGGCTCTCCTTCTTCTGGGCCATCGGCATGAACTTCTTCATGGAGGTGGCGAAGCTCAGGGCGGCCAGGCTGATCTGGGCCAAGCTGGTCAAGGATTTCGGGGCGCAGAACGAGAAGTCGCTGCCTTTGCGGACCCATTGCCAGACTAGCGGCTGGTCGCTGACCGCGCAGGATGTCTTCAACAACGTGCCACGCACGATGATCGAGGCGATGGCGGCGACTCAAGGGCATACCCAGTCGCTGCACACCAACGCACTCGACGAGGCGCTGGCGCTGCCGACCGATTTCTCCGCCCGCATCGCCCGCAACACCCAAATCGTGCTGCAGCAGGAGAGCGGCACCAATCGGATCATCGATCCCTGGGGCGGCTCCTATTATGTCGAGCGGCTGACCGCAGAACTCGCGGCGAAAGCCTGGGGCCATATCCAAGAGGTCGAGAAACTCGGCGGCATGGCCAAGGCGATCGAGGCCGGCATCCCCAAGCTCCGGATCGAGGAGGCCGCCGCCAAGACGCAGGCGCGCATCGACGGCCGTCAGCAATCGATCATCGGCGTCAACATCTTCAAGCCCGACAACGAGGCGGCGATCGACGTGCTCAAGGTCGACAACGCCTCGGTGCGCGCCCAGCAACTCGACAAGCTCCGGCGGCTCAAGGACGAGCGCAACGAGGCCGAGGCGCAAGCTGCCCTCACCGCCCTGACCAATGGCGCACAGGGCAGTGGCAATCTGCTCGACCTCGCCGTCAAGGCGGCGCGGGCGAAGGCGACCGTGGGCGAGATCTCGATGGCGATGGAAAAGGTGTTCGGGCGCCACCGCGCCGAGATCAAGGCGATCTCAGGCGTCTACAAGCGGGAGGTCGGCGAGATGAATCCTGCCGTGACGCGCGTGCAATTGATGTGCGAGGCCTTCGAGGAGGCGGATGGGCGCCGTCCGCGTATCCTCGTCGCCAAGATGGGCCAGGACGGGCACGACCGCGGCCAGAAGGTGATCGCCTCGGCCTTCGCCGATCTCGGCTTCGACGTCGACATCGGTCCGCTCTTCGCCACGCCCGACGAGGCGGCGCGGCAGGGCGTCGAGAACGACGTCCATATCGTCGGCGTCTCTTCGCTGGCGGCAGGGCATCTGACACTGGTGCCGGAGCTGAAAGCCGCACTCGCCAGCGCCGGCCGGCCTGACATCATGATCGTGGTCGGCGGCGTGATCCCGCCGCAGGACTTCGACGCCCTGATAGAGGCCGGCGCCAGCGCGATCTTCCCGCCCGGCACCGTCATCGCCGACGCGGCCGAGAAGCTGCTTGAGGAACTCAATCAGCGGCTGGGCTTTGCGCAGCCGCCCGTGCAGCCTTGACCTATCGCTCGCCTAGCCTCGCCAGGCTCGTGCGAGGGACGTGATCAACCGCGTCCGATCAGGTTTTGGTCGGACGCAGCAACGTAGATTCGCCGCACCCCGGCGATGACGACAGGCGGCAACCGGGAGGTTGGCGCCGCACCTCAAACCTATAGCGAGCACACATGATCACCCGATACGACTCGACGAACCGTCTCACCAGCATGCTGACCGCCAACGGCTTCGCCTTCCTTTCCGGACTCACCCCTAAGGACCGGAGTGGTGGGGTGAAGGAGCAAACCGCGGACGTGCTCAGCCAGATCGATACGTATTTGGCGAAGGCCGGGACCGACAAGTCGCGGATCTTGGTTGCCAATATCTGGCTAAAAGATATTGAATCTTTCGGCGAAATGAATGCAGCCTGGGACGCATGGGTGGCCGAAGGGGCCGCGCCAGCCCGTGCAACCGTTGAATCGCGCCTGGCCTCCCCAGACATCCTTGTCGAGATTCAGGTGCAGGCTCTGCTCTAAGCGCCGGGTTCGGACCCGGCGCGCCATTATCATCCAGTCTCAAGGCCGGAAACGCGTGTCTCCCGCCTTGAGTTTCTTGCTGGACGCAAAAAGGCCTCGATCCAGACCGAGCGCGAGAGGGCAACTTGATAATAGTCCAGTCGCCAGACCTGACGAGTGGACCGTCGAAGCCTCGGCACCCGTTCGCGCGATGCGACGCCTGCTGTCACGACTAAGAGAGATCCCGAGAGTGCGAGCCGACGAGGAGCCTCGTCATCAGGTCTGCCTGGGATGACATCGGGCGGTTGGTCTCGCGGCCCAGGAAGAAGTCGACGTGATAGGACAGTGCCTCTGCGCCTGCCACCTCGCGGATGCAGTGCCTTTCCTCGATCGCGCTCACATAGTGGGTCGGGAGGAAGCCTACGAACCGTCCGGACGCCAGGAGTGTCGCAACGGCCTCAAGTCCGGATGCCACGGCCTTTTGCGGAATTCCAAGCCTCGAGCCCAAGCCGGTGGTTTTGTGGCTGTTCTCACGCGCGATCAGAGCATAGCCCAAGGTTTCCAGCTCGCTGACATGAACGGCCTGGGAAGGCATCCGCCCAGCATAAAGCCGAAACTCCTCATCGAATAGATGGTCCAGGACGATCTTGTCTTCCGGCACCGCGCCAGCCAGCACGCATAGATGGAAATGCCGCGCCAACAGCTCATCGACGAGCTCGTTAGGAGGACGGACGCTCACGTACAGATCGACCGCCGGTGCCTGCTGCGAAAAATCTGCGATCGCCTGGGAGATGACGGACTTTCCGTTGCTCAGGCAGTTGTCCGCAATGCCTATTCGCAATTCTCCCGTTATGACACTTCGGGCTAGGTTTAGTTCGTCGCGGGCTCGATCCAGCGTGTCCCCCGCCATGACGGCGACCTTCAAGGCGACGCGGCCGAGGTCGGTCAGTTCAAAGCCCGCAGGCCCCCGGATGCAGAGGGTGCCCGCCAGTCGGTCCTCCAGCGCCTTGATGTGTCTGCTGATGGTCGAGAGCTCCATATGAAGCCTCGGTTCCGCCGCCGTCAGACCGCCGGCCTCCGCGACGACGCGGAAAATCCGCAGCAGACGCAAGTCGCTTTCGGTCAGGTTCGTCAGGGCCTTCGCTTGAAACCCATGCATAGCTTGCAAATGATACAACCAAGGTCCTGAACAATGCAATTGTGCGAAATTGTAGAAGTCCCGTAGCCTCTAGAGAAGAGTAGGCCACCGTCAAGCGCCAAATTTACGTGCAACTAGAGATCGGAAAACAGGCAAATGACTCTCCCCCTGACAATTGCACCTACCTCGCTACCGCAAACATATTTAGGGGCTCCACTAGTCGTCGATCTCGATACCCTGGTTGCGGATGTCGCCGTGATCGGAATGCCGTACGGCAATGCTTACGAACCGAGCCAGATCTCCAATGATCAATCGAACGCTCCCGACGTCGTTCGAAGCCAAAGCCGCCGCGCTCATCGTTTTGACGATCGGTATGACTTTGATATCGGAGGCACTCTTTTCGACGGCCGGCCGATCAAGCTCGTGGACGTGGGAAACGTTCCCTTCGATATCCATGAACCCCAAAGCCATTTCTCGCGAGCCGAGGCGGCTGTCCGCAAGATTCTGGCCGCGGGCGCAATGCCGATCACCCTTGGCGGGGACCATGGCGTGCCCATCGCCATCTTCCGGGCGCTCGAGCAGGAGGGGCCCATAACGCTTATCCAGATCGATGCCCATATCGATTGGCGAGAGGACGTCAACGGCGTTCGCGACGGACTGTCTAGCCCGATCCGCCGCGCCTCCGAGATGGCTCACATAGGAGAGATCTTCCAGATCGGCATCCGCTCACAAGGAAGCGCGCGTGCCGAGGACGTCGAGGCAGCTCTTGCGCACGGAGCTAAGATCATTCCGGCTTTCGAAGTTCACGACGAGGGGATCGATGCGGTCCTTGCCCGCATCCCGGCAGGCGGACGCTATTATATAACAATCGATGCGGATGGTCTGGACCCCACGGTGATGCCGGCGGTTCGCGGTCCCGCCCCGGGTGGTCTCATCTTCCATCAGGTTCGGAGGCTGATCCACGGTCTCGTGAACAAGGGGCGGGTGGTCGGCATGGACATCGTCGAGATCACCCCATCCATCGACCTTCACGGGATCACGAGCATGGTGGCGAACCGTCTGATCATCAACTTGATCGGGGCTGCAGTGCGGGCGAACTACTTCAATAAATAGGGAACGGCGCCCGTAGTCGACATCATCAAGAGGAGGACCGACACATGACGAAGTTCAATAGGCGGCAGATCCTGTTCGCGACGGCCACGACGAGCCTGGCGGCACTCTCGTGGCCTGAAAGGGCCTCGGCAGAAACTACGCTGGAAAAGATCCGCCGAACCGGCGTCCTGACGGTCGGTACAGAGGCCTCGCTACCACCCTACGAGTTCATCAAGGACGGCAAGATCGTGGGTTATGGTGCCGACATCCTTGCCGAGGTGGTCAAGGCGCTCGGCAATGTCCAGCTTAAGCAGCTGGACCTGCCGTTCCAAGGCATCCTTCCCGGGCTCTTGGCAGGTAAGTTCGACTTCGCCGCCACCACGATGAACGTCAACCCGGAGCGGGCCAGGCGCTACGCCTTCACCTATCCTATATCCGGAGGGTCTCCTTACGCGGTAAAACGGAAGGGAGACGCCATGCAGTCGCCCACTGACCTGAACGGGAAGGTCGTCGGCACTCAACTCGCGTCCGGGCCCGAGCCCGTCACAAGGGCCTTCGACGCAAAGCTCAAGGCCGCGGGGGGGAGCGGGTTCAAGGAGCTCAAGCTCTTCACGACCGTAGCCGAGACTTATGTCGCGTTGGCGAACGGTGAAGTCGATGCAGCAATCGTCGGCAGCCTGAATACGGCTGCCCTGCTCATCAAGGATCGGCCCGGCATCTTCGATAGGCTCGGTCCTGTGCCGACAGACAATCCATTCACCTATTCCGGCTGGGTGACACGGCCGGAGGATACGGACCTCCGAGACTTTATCAGCGGAGTGATACGAGGAATGCGAGCCGACGGGCGGCTGGGACGGCTGCAAGAGAAATGGTTCGGTACCGTAATCGAGTTCCCGGACGTCGGATATCTACCGCCCGGCGCCATTTGATGATCGAAGTCAAATAGATGTTCGAGCTAGATTACTTCGTTGACATTCTGCCGCGGTTGTTCGCCGCGGCGCTGATTAACGTCCAGTTGGCGCTGATAATCGCAATTTGTGCCCTCGTTTCGGCAATTGGGCTGACTATACTAAGGGTTCAGAAGATCGCCGTTTTGAACATGGCAATAAACCTTGTCATGAGCTTCGTCAGGGGCACTCCGCTCTTGGTCCAAATATTCCTGTGTTACTATGTCCTTCCGTCGATCGGCATAGACTTGGGTCCGATTACAGCAGGGCTTCTGGCGATAACTCTCAACAGCACCGTGTTCATAGCCGAGACGATGCGCGGTGGCCTCCAGACGATGGACCCTGGTCAGGTCGAGGCCGCGACAGCTCTTGGCCTTCGCGCGCACCTGATCTGGGGGAAAATCATCGTTCCGCAATTGATCCTGAGGATCGTGCCGATGCTCGTGAACGAATTCACGGTCATCATAAAGGGTACCGCCCTCCTTTCCGTCATCACGGTCGTGGAGGTTATGCGCGCTGCCCAACAGTTAGCGTCCTCTAGCTTCAGGCCATTCGAAAGCATGCTCGGCGCTGGTCTCGTGTTCCTCGTGGTGAACGGTGTCTTCATCCTCGCCGGCATGCGTTTGGAAAGCGGCATGCGAGAAAGGATCGGCTGATGAGCAAGTTCGATCCCTGGCTGATCGTCGAGTACGCTCCACACCTCGCGCTAGGAGCCTGGCGGACGATCTACATCGTGGTGGCTGCGTTCCTTCTCGGGTACGCCTTCGGCATCGTGCTCGCGCTGCTATCGTTTCTTCCGGGTCGACTGCCTCGCACTCTGCTGACGATCTACAGCGTGTGCCTCCGGAGCATTCCCTTCATTATCGCTCTATTCATCATCTATTACGGGCTTCCATTCTTCGGCGTCAGACTACCTACCATCTACGTGGCGATCGTCTCATTGGCTGTCTACAAGAGCGCATACTATGCCGAGGCGATCCGAGGAGCGATCGTTGCGCTCCCCCGTGGTCAATTCGAGTCCGCGCGGGCTGTCGGGATGTCGCCGGCCCAAGCCTTTCGACACGTCATCGCACCCCAGATATTGCGTGGTCTTATCCCACCTTCCACAAACCTCACGCTCATGCTCATCAAGGAGTCTTCGGTCCTGAGCTCGATCGCTGTCGCGGAACTGACCTACCAAGGCCTGATTATGCAGGGCAATACCTACGCCGCCCTGGAGGTGTTCACTGCGGTGTCGGCGGTTTACTGGGCGCTATGTAGCATGACCGCCTGGCTGGCCCATCGCCTGGAAGCACGGAGCAATGCCCCTCAAGCGGCCGCGATCCAGCGCAACCGGATTGCCGCCCGATATCTCTCGTTTGAACGAGTCGGGAAATGACGGTGGTCCCAGATGTCCTTTGCGTCGAGCAGCTTTCCAAGTCGTTCGGGGCCCTGCGCGCGGTCGACGACGTGTCTCTGCGGATAACACGCGGGCAAGTCGTGGGACTGATTGGTGCCAGCGGCAGCGGCAAGACGACGCTGTTGCGATGCATGACGGGGCTGGAGCGCCACGATGCCGGATATGTGAGCATCGAGGGGAAGCCCTTCGGGCGGGTGAGTGTCGGCGGCGTCGATAGACAACAGACCAGGAAGGAGATGGACGCCCTCCGGCCCAAGCTCGGCCTGGTCTTTCAACAGCTGAATCTCTGGCCGCATCTAACGGCGATCGAGAACATCATACGACCTCAGGTCGTTGTGCTGAAGCGATCGCGGGAGGAAGCAACGGCGAAAGCCGTCCAATTGCTCACGACGCTTGGGCTTTCCGCAAAGTCTTCAGAATATCCGTATGCCCTATCGGGAGGCCAACGGCAGCGGGTTGCAATAGCGCGGGCGCTGGCGATGGATCCCGCATTGATGTTGTTCGACGAACCGACGTCGGCCCTGGACCCCGAGTTGGTCGGCGAGGTGGTGGCGTTGCTGCGGGATCTAGCTGCGATGGGGATGACGATGGTCATCGTAACGCACGAAATGGGTTTTGCGACTAAGGTCAGTGATCGAATAGTCGCGATGAATGCTGGAAAGATTATCTTTGACGGTAAAACGAGGGGCGCGGATTTAGCGTCCAATCGTCCTTTGGCGGGGTCACATTACACTTGAGTTTTTGTTCGTGATCCATATTGGGTAACGTTGGGTATCGGGGGTTCCAAGCTTCTGGCCGTGCCCTTAGGCACTTGCGCGCGTATTACGCGACATTTTGACTGCTGATGCAGATTTAAGGCGCGCTGGCAGCGCGGTGGCTGACCGCCTGAACCACAACCGTTGCTAGTCAGCCGAAGCAAATTTCATCAGAATTAGGCCCGAAACGATGAGTGCACCTGCAGTAACTCTTAACGGTGTCAGCGCCTCCCCCAGCACTGCAATTCCTACTACAAAGGATCCAATTGCTCCTATGCCGGTCCAGATCGTATAGGCCGTTCCCAGCGGCAGCGTCCGCATGGCAAGCGACAGGAGGGCGAAGCTACCCATCATAGCAACAATGGTTATTGTCGTCGGGACGGGGCGAGTAAAGCCCTCGGATTGCTTCATGGTGAAAGCCCAGGCGATCTCTAGAACGCCGGCAATCAATAGATATAGCCAGGCCATCGCGGTTTCTCATCGCTTCACGGGACTATGAGGTTTAATCCCAGCGAGTAGCCCCGTGGGAAGTCGTGGGGTCAGCGACAGATTGGCGCCGCAAACCTCATCCTCGCTTTTCATTCTCGCATGCGAGCCAATTCTGCCCGTGTCCTGCCAGTCAGACAGCGGGACAGCGGCTTACGCCCGGTACGGGAAAGGATTTTAGCGGCTTCAAACCAACGCGTTGAAGCTCGTCGTCAGCCTTATCTGGCGTGCTGGTCTATTTGTCCGAGGGCCTGGCCGAGGTCTGCTATCAGGTCCAGGACGTTTTCAAGGCCCACAGACATTCGAAGCAGGCTCTCCGGCGCCTTTGTGTCGGGCCCTTCCACTGAAGCACGGTGTTCGATGAGCGTGTGCGTGCCACCCAGGCTGGTCGCGCGGGTGATCAACTGGAGAGCGCCGGCAACTGCCATGGCTTCGTTTCGCCCGCCGACCACTTCGAATGACAACATGCCGCCAAAGGACTTCATCTGCTTTGAGGCGACGGCGAATCCAGGATGGGCGGGCAATCCTGGATAGTGAATCGCCGATACTGCTGCATGCCCGGACAAGTACCTGGCCACCTCCATCGCGTTGTGACAATGGGCCTGCATCCGCGGCGCTAGCGACTGGATGCCTCTGAGCGCCAACCAACAATCGAGGGGGGAGGGGATCGCGCCCTTGTGCTTTTGAATGGCACGAAGGGCAAGATTCTGGGGGCCGGACGCGCGCGAAACGACGGCGCCAATCATAACGTCGCTATGTCCGCCGATGTATTTGGTGAGTGAATGAACTATCAGGTCGGCGCCAAACTCGAACGGTCTTTGGAGCAACGGCGTGGCCCAAGTGTTGTCGACCGCTGAGATTGCTCCGGCTTCCTGCGCGACTTGCACGATGGCTGCAATGTCGACGATCTTCACGAGCGGATTCGAAGGCGTTTCGATCCACACCAGCCCGGTCGGCTTCGAGCAAGCCTCCCGGACGGCCGTGAGATTCGTCATATCGACGACGTCCCAATCAAAACGTTTCCCAATGTCGGTTTCGTTGAGAAGGGAGCGAACACCGAAGTAAATGTCGTCTGGCAGAACCAGGCGCCGGGGCAGGTCGTCGGGGAGGCTTTCGATGACGGCGGTGATGGCGGCCATGCCCGAGGCAAAGGTAATTGCTTCGGCACCACCCTCTAACGCCGCCAGGCAGACTTCCAGGTTGCGCCGGTTGGGATTGTCGTCCCGGCTGTATTCGAAACCGCTAGGAAAGCTCCCGTCGACGGACCGTTCGTACGTTGTCGAGAGGTAAATTGGCGCGGCGATGGCGCCCGTCATAGGATCGCTTTTCTGGCCAGCGTGAACAGCAAGTGTCTCCGGATGCATGATTTATCCTCGTTTTTCAGAATTTCGACTTGGTAGGCCGAGGCCGCCTGGCGAAATGATTTCGGGTGATCCGGGGGGAGCCACCAGACGTTCGGCGCTTATCGAGTCTGGCGTTGATTTACGTACGTATCTTGGTCGAGAAATCGCTGAGTAGCGTGTATCTCGGGGCTCAACCGGCGAAGCCCGTCAATCAACTTGGCCCCAGCCTCCAGCAGCGACTGAACTGGCATCGGATCGAGCCGTTCCAGCACGAACCACATCGAAGTGCTGCTCTCGCTGATCCGGGTTCGGGTGCCCTGACGCCAGTTCCAGCGGCGGCAAGTAACCCCCTGGGCGTCGCGCCAGATCACCTCGCCGCGATCGACCTTCTCGATCTTCGCCTCGCCTTCGGAAATCGTATCGAAAAGCTCGTCCCCAGACGCCTGAACAAGGGTCGGCGCACCGTCGTAGAGGACCGC
This sequence comes from Alloboseaceae bacterium BT-24-1, assembly GCA_025846845.1. GTDB lineage: Bacteria > Pseudomonadota > Alphaproteobacteria > Rhizobiales > Beijerinckiaceae > Allobosea. The sequence goes on along the minus strand of JAOYTL010000009.1, from coordinate 147,902 downwards.
ATCCTCGCCGCCGATGGGAAGTGCATATCGAACGCTCAAGGCGTTGTAGAGATCGACCACTGCGTTCACGGCCGGAAGTGCGTGGTCTCGCTGGGCTCGCTTGCGCAGGGCTTCCGCTGAGCAGGGGGTGCGTTGCGGTTTGGCACCGAACGCGCGGTAGGCGTCGCGCCATGAATTGAGATGGTCCTCGGCCCACGGCGCCGCGTCGAGCTCGCTGCAAGCGGTGCGCAGGAGGTCCACGCTGTACGCGTCGCTCGGCCCGTTCCGCACAAACTCAGCGTGGATGCTCAGCGCTGTAAAATCCGAGCGCATTGCGAAGATCTCGGGTCCGATCAAAGGGTTGACGGCCATTTTGGTCTGCTGGTCCTCTGTTGACGCCAAAGGGCACCGGCGGCAGAATGCATTAATGACCGAAATAGTCAATATAGTGACCGATCATCCCGATCCAGCGCGTGCCGTCCATGCGGCGATCGCGAGCCGCATCGCCGTGCTAAGAAAGTCGCGGCGACTCTCCTTCGATCAACTGGCCGCCCGGTGCGGCGTAAGCAAGGGCATGTTGGTGCAGATCGAGCAGGGGAGAGCCAACCCCAGTATAGGAACGCTGTGCAGGCTTGCCTCCGGGCTTGGCGTCTCGGTAGCGGAACTTGTCGAGGTGGCGGAGGCGGGGCATCGTCCCATTCGGATCATTCCGCCGGGGGAAGCACCGATATTGTGGCAGGGCCCTCTCGGCGGGACGGCTCGCCTGCTGATCGGTTCGGACGGCCCGGGGATGTTGGAACAATGGATGTGGGAGTTGCATCCCGGAGAGCGTTTCGAAGCGCAGGTCCATCCCTTTGGCACCCAGGAGTTGATATCGGTTCTCGAGGGGAGCCTCATGTTGGAATTGGACGGCGACAGCCACGTAGTCGCGGCGGGAGGCTCCGCGCATGCCCGTACCGACTGCGAGCATGCGTATGCGTGTGCCGGCGGGCGTTTGACCCGCTTCGTCATGGCGGTGTTGGAACCATCGAATGAATAGGCGCAAGGCGATGTGAGCGGAGCGACGCCTGCGTCGTCTCGACGATCGGAACAGGAGCGCAGCGTTGTCGAGCTCCGCGCACCGGCCGGGAGACAAGGCGTAGTGAGTTGCTTGAGCCAAAGGTTCGCCCGCGGGTCGGCAAGGCGGGGGTAGCGCTGCCCGGCGTGCTGCGACGAGACCGCGGCCAAGTCAACGAACACGATCTCGACAGTTGCCTCTCCCACAGAGACAATTGGCTCTCCCACTGAGGGAGATTCCACTTCTTGGTGACCGACTGCAGAGGCAATTGCTTGCATGGCCGTTTCGGATCGAGTGACATCAGTGGGACAGTTGAAGCGCCCGTGTCGATTTGCTCAAATCGGAATGTCGGCGACGTATTTTGTCGTCGTCGACCTACTGCTTCTTCTGATACCCACGCCGCGGAGGCGATCGCCATTCAGTTCCTGGCGAATGCGTCGTCGCCTGCGGGCCTTGAAATGCCGCCCACACCTTACGGCCATCTCTTCGGTTCGCTCGATGCACAGGTCGTCGGCGGGCGCGGGCAGGGGCCTAGGTTGCAGCATCCGGTGGCCTGCCGATCCCTTGGTGTCGCGTCGGCAGAGTAGCCATTTTTTGGTGTTGTCCGACGTCAGTCGGACCTAGCCCGACCGTGATGCTTGGCCGCTGATCGAAGCTCTCGAGACGCAACCGCGCGCACCGTCTGCGTCAGCTGGTCGAGCAGGCGCACTGCCAATCTCGTCCGCTGCCAATACAGGGGGACAACGATCCGCCGCTGCGGCGGGAGCTCGATTAATTGTCCATTGGCGATCAGTGGGGCGGCGAGCGGAACTGGAGCCATCGACCATCCGAGCCCTGCCAGCGTCATGTCCAGCATGCCCGGGCTCGACGGGGTCCAATGGGTTGGCGGCGCGATGGTTGTATCCCAGGCCTCCCGCACCCAGCGGAATTGCAGGTCGTCGCGACGGTCGAAACGTAGCATCGGTGCCTGCTGCAGGCTCGCCTCGGCAAAGCCCGCAGAAAAATGCTGGCTCATGAATCCAGGCGCGGCCACCGCCGCGTAGTCGATGAGGCCAAGCGGATGGGTCCTGCAGCCAACGACGGGTGTCGGGTCGGCTGTCACCGCCGCCAGGACATCGCCCGTTCGCAATCGCTCCGCGGTATGGGCTTCATCATCCAGGACGAGGTCGAGGAGGCCGCCTGTCAAAATCGAGAACTTCGCCGCCGCCTGAGGAAACCATGTGCTCACGCTGTCGGCGTTCACGGCAATACGCACCGTCGCGGGCCCAGTCACTTGTGCAGTCAGACCAGGCAGAGTCTCGATGACCTCACTCTCTAGCAACTGGACCTGCTGGACATGGGCACAGAGCCTGGCGCCAATTTCCGTGGGCCGACAAGGCGATCCTCTGATCAGCAGGATGGACCCGAGGCGGTCTTCGAGCCCCTTGATGCGTTGCGAAACCGCCGACGGTGTCACCCTCAGAGCAGCCGCAGCCTTGTCAAAGCTGCCTTCCCGCACCACAGCGGCGACGGCAGCAAGAGACAGATAATCCAGCATTAGATTTCCTAAATCGAGATCTGAATTTGTAGCTATACTACATGCAAGAGCCGTCGCATCAAAGGCCATGACCAGCGCTCTGTTTTTTGCCTTCGCCAAGGGCTTTGCTCTTTCTGCCGGCCTGATCGTCGCCATTGGCGCCCAGAGCATGTTCGTGCTCCGCCAAGTGCTCAGGCGTGAACATGTCTGGTCGATCGCCCTGGTCTGCGCAGCTGCGGACGCTTCCTTGATCCTGGCAGGAGTCAACAGCCTGGGCTGTGCCCTCGCCATCGTCTCGGGGCTGTCATTGGGCGCTTGGCTTGGGCGGAGCGGCGTTTCTCGCTTGGTATGGGGTCTCGGCGCTGAAACGAGCAGCTAGGCCATCCGCCCTGGAGGTCGACCAGAAGGCCGGGATCAGCCTTGGCGCCGCTCTCGCCGGCACCGCGGCCTTCACCTTTCTGAACCGGCGTGTCTACATTGACACGGTCATGCTCATGGGCGCTGTCGGGGCAAGCCTGCTCCCGATGAACGCATCCCGTTTACCGTGGGAGCGGCAAGCGCCCGTTTTGCCTGGTTCGCGTCGCTTGGCTTCGGTGCACGCTTCCTGGTCCCGTTCTTCGCCAAGCCGGCGGCCTGGCGCCTTCTCGATCTCGCGATCGGAGTCATGATGCTGGCACTCCCTGCAAGCCTGTTACGCGGCGCCCTGCCGCGTTGACACAACGACAGGTCTCTCCACGCTGCGCGAACCGAATAGAGCCGCGGCCATCACTTGCGAACGGATCAAATTATGAGCGACGGGTCGATCTTCCGGGGGCTTTCCGCCTTTCCGCTGACACCGGCCGACGCCGATGGCGTCGTCGACACACAGGCCCTGGCCGTCATGATCGATCGGCTCGTCGTTGCCGGCGTGGACTCCATCGCCGTGCTGGGCAGCACCGGTACCTATGCCTATCTCGACCGCAGCCAGCGCTCGCGCGCCCTGGCTGCCGCCGTCGAAACGGTTGCAGGTCGCATCCCGCTTGTGGCGGGCATCGGCGCGATGCGCACCTCATGGGTCTGCGAGCTGGCACGGGATGCCGAGCGCCTTGGAGCGGACGGGCTGCTGCTGGCGCCCGTTTCCTATACGCCGCTGACGCAGGACGAGGTCTTCACCCATTTCGAGGCGGCCGCTGCCACGACCGGCCTGCCTGTCTGCATCTACAATAACCCCAGCACGACCCATTTCTCGTTCTCGCCGGAGCTGGTAGCCCGCCTCTCGGAGCTAGCGAACATTGCGGCGATCAAGATGCCGCTTCCTGTCACCGGTGATTTCGAGCGGGAGGTCGGCCAGCTGAGGTCATCTTGCCGGGACGGGATGACCATCGGATACAGCGGCGACTCGGGTGCCGCCTCAGCGCTCCTCGCGGGGGCCGATGCCTGGTACAGCGTCGTCGCCGGTCTCTTGCCAGCTGCTGCTCTCCGCCTGACGCGCGCCGCAACGGGCGGCGATCGCGCGGCCGCATTGGCTGCGCATACCGCCTTCGAACCATTCTGGTCGCTGTTTAGCGTTCATGGCAGCCTGCGCGTCATGTATCTGATCGCGGAGCAGCTCGGGCTGAAAGCTGGTTCGCCGCCCTTGCCGATTCAGCCGCTGCCTGGCTCCGTCAGCGCAGCCGTGGCAGAGGCGCTTCATGGTCTTAAGGATTAGCCGGGGGTAGCAGCATGGTCCGCGAGCTCCACGCCAGGAGCGGACACTGGTCGAGGTGCTGGCGGTCGAGCATGACGCTGGCCGCCTCATAGAGCAGGATCCGCATGCGCCGGTCTCCCACCTTGGAGCTTCTGCCGACATAGTCGACCTCGCCGGACTGGTAACGACACGGCGTATGGCCGAGATAGGAGCCGGGGTCGTGCGAGTGCCGGAAGCGTGCGGGATCATCGACGGCCGCCGTTAGGGCGAGCGCGGTGCCTTATGTCGATGGCGGCGATTGCACCAAGAACCGCGTCCCTCGCAGCAACGAGGCCGCGCTTGGCCCCGGCCAGGCCAGCGATGCCGTCGCTCATCCGCACGACTTCGTCGACGAAGGCCGGGCTGAGTCCACGCAGCAGCCGCGCGCGCCGAACACCGCCGCTAAACGCCGGATCTGGTTCGCCAGCTTGACACATTGCCTGACGAGCTTTTTGCGGGCAACGATCAGCGCGCGGATCGCATAGGCCGGCAGCGACTTGAGCGCCTGATAGGCCTGTCGGCTCTTGATGCAGACGATCGGGACGCCAAGCTCAGCCAGGTCATCGTAGAGCATCGGTGCCATCCGGCCCGTCTCGATCACCGCTCGCGTGCAGCGGACGGCTTTGACCTCGTAGCACAACGCGCCGTCGCGATCGGCGACGCAGATGCGCGTCTCCTCCATCGTGACGTCCAGCCCAGCGAAATACTCCATGAGCGATCTCCTCTTCTGCATTGGAGACAACTCCATCGGCCTCCGAAAAAGAGCAGCCAGACCACTACCCGATGTTGAAAAAGCCGCCGTTGCCGCGGGGGCGAAGTTCAAAATAGTTTGACATCCAACTTTTGGAGATCATAGTAAAAGGCGATTGCGGGATGAAATTGGTAGCCGACGTTGTCGTGCGAGAGTTCATTGAGAGGCGTGCATCACAGACACTTTGCCGACCCGAAGCGTGGTTGAGAGGTTCCGAAACATGTCTCGCGAAGGAGAACAGTTGTTGCCCGAAATGAGCAGATCGGAAGGTCGTAGCAAGTCAGCGCCGTCAGCGTCCGTACCGAGGGTTGCTTCTTCGATTCCAGCTGTCTTTCGGGGGGTTATAGGATTTCATCTGCGTCTTGCGCAGGAGGCGTCGTTTCAGGCATTCGGCATCATGGCGGGTAAGGAGAATCTGAAGCCGGGTTGGTACGCGCTGTTGACGATTTTGAACGAGGCCGGGTCTATGACGCCGACTGAACTCAGTCGGTATTGCGGGCGTGACCGCTCAACTTTGACATCGACGATGAAAGCGCTCGCTGCGCGAGGGCTCATACATCGGCAACGCAAATCGGAAGATCAGCGTAGTTACGAGGTACGACTTACCGCCAAGGGGCACGAGATCCAGGCCCGCCTCCATGCGATTGCTATCGAACACGAGCGTCGTCTCGATGAGATACTCGGAGATGACAAGGTAACACTCCTGGCAATGCTTAGCGGCATCGCATCTAGAATCTAGATATATAATTTAAAAATTATCGATTTGGCCAATTACGGTATAATATAAAGTTTTATAGAATACAGATAGGTCTAATTAAAATGAATTTATAAAATAAACGTCAGAAACTCAAAGAGAGGGAAAAAATGAATAATGCTTCAAAGCTCGTGATTGCCGGCGCTGCTGCCGTGACTGCTTTCGTTTTCGATTCGAGCGCTTTGATCGTGAATGCTCAGGAAAAGCCGATCAACCTGAAGGTCTCGCTGTTTGTCCCGCCTGCGCATCCTCTGGTTTCGTCCGCCAAGGAGTGGGCCGAGAGCCTCAAGAAGGCGTCCGGAGGGACCATCACTGCAACGACCTTTCCGGCTGAGCAACTCGGAAAGGCATTCGATCAATACGATATGGTCAGCAACGGCATTGCCGACGTCGCGCTGGTCAGTCCTGGCTACCAGCCGGGGCGCTTTCCGATCATCAACGGCGCGCAATTGCCCTTCTCGATAGCCAACGCGACCGGCGGCTCTGCTGCGGTCGATGATTGGTATCGCAAATATGCGCCGAGGGAGATGGGCGACACGCATTTCTGCATGGCGTTCGTTCATGATCCCGGCACCCTTCACTCGCGCAAGAAAATCGTCCTGCCCGGCGATGTCCGGGGCCTCAAGGTACGACCGGCCCAACAAGCAATCGGGGAACTGATCACGACCCTCGGTGGCACGAATATCCAGGCGTCGGCTCCGGAGTCCAGGGATGCCCTTGAGCGCGGTGTGGCGGATGCGATCACCTTTCCGTGGCACTCGATATTCCTGTTCGGGATCGACAAGGTCGCCAAGTACACTCTTGATGTTCCGCTCTACACGACGTCTTATACTTGGTCCTTCAACAAAGCGACGTATGAGCGCGCCTCCGCCGCCCAGAAGAAGGTCATCGACGAACACTGCAACGCGGAATGGAGCGTCAAGCTCTCGCATGCCTGGACGGTCTTCGAGGAAGAAGGGCGCCAGAAGATGCGGAAAGCTGCGGGTCACGAGATCGTCGAACTGACCCCCGATCAGCTGAAGCAATGGCAAGACGCGGCGGCGCCGGTCCGGACGAACTGGGCGAATGCCGTGCGCGCCAAGGGGCTCGATCCGGACGCGGTCCTGGCCGAACTCAAGCAGAAGCTGTTGGACCGCAAGGCGTCCTACTGATCTGAGAGCGGAGCTGCGGCATCCGCGCCACCAAGGGGCTCCTTCCGCTTTGCGGAGCGAGCCCTTCCTCCACACACATCTGGAGCGCACCCCATGGCGCACGATGCATTCCCACCACCTGTGGGGCCGGAGCCGCTTCGCAGAAACGCGATGGATCGGTTCATCGAGAGCATCGAATGGATCGCGGCCGCCTCGGTTGGTATCGTGGCAGCCAACATCTTCATCTCGGTTCTGCTGCGCTACTTCTTCAGCGTGTCCATACCGGACAGCTATGATTTCGGCCGTATGTTGCTCGGCATCCTGATCTTCTGGGGGATCGCCGCGACGAGTTACCGCGGCACGCATATCACCGTTGATTTGGTCTGGGACCTCGCCGGTCCACGCGCCAAACGGTTGATCGATATATTTGCAACGCTTGTTCTCCTGTTTGTCGTCGCGGTGCAGACGATCATGCTTTTCGACAAGGTCGTTACGACAAAAATACAGAATATCTTGACGTATGATTTGCAGTTACCTACGTGGCCGTTCTTTGCGATAGCCTGGCTTGGTGATGTTTCTGCAGTTATTCTTATTTCTGTTCGTACGTTCAGGCTGATTTTTTATCCAGAACGAATTGCTGAACAGTATAGCCTTGAGCCCAAGGAGTAGATGGCTGATGTCACAGGATTTCATCGCCGTCTTGGGGTTCGTCGTTCTGTTCGCCCTTATGCTTCTTCGCGTTCCGGTCGGCATGGCGATGGGTCTCGTCGGCGTTACCGGCTTCGGTCTCATTACGGGGTTCGGGCCGGCGTTGAAGCTCATCGGCCAGACGTCGATGCGAACCGTGACGGACTACACGTTCGGCGTCATTCCGATGTTCCTGCTCATGGGCGCCTTCGTGACGCATTCCGGCATGAGCCGGGAGCTGTTTCGTGCCGCGAATACGTTCATCGGCCACCTGCGCGGTGGGCTCGGCTTCGCGACCATCATCGCCTGTGCCGGCTTTGCCGCCATCTCAGGGTCATCGGTCGCAACCGCCGCGACCTTCTCGACCGTTGCCTATCCCGAGATGCGGCGGGTGAAGTATCCTCGCTCGATCGCCGCCGGCACCATTGCCGCAGGCGGCACATTGGGGGCGATGTTCCCGCCATCGACGGTATTGGTGGTGTACGGCATCATAACCGAACAGGACATTGCGAAACTGTTCATGGCGGGCGTCGTGCCCGGTCTGCTGGCCGTGGGAATGTATCTCCTCACGATCTCGCTGATTGGCGCATTCCGGCCGGCACTCGTGCCGGCGGGCCCGCGAAGCTCCAATTCCGAGCGCCTGGCCGCCATCAAGGACGTCTGGGCCCCGTTGCTGCTCTTCGTATTCGTAATGGGCGGCCTCTATGGCGGTTTGTTCACGCCGACGGAAGCAGGTGGCATGGGCGCGGGCGGCGCGTTCATCATCGGCTTCGTGCGCGGCAAGCTTCCGCGAAAGGCGATCCTGGCGTCGTTGCTGCAGGCAACCCGCACGGCCGCCGCCGTGTTCACCGTCCTGATCGGTGCGCTTCTGTTCGGATACTTCCTCACCATTACCGGAACGCCGCAACGGATCACCGAGTTTCTCACCGGCCTCGGTCTCGCCCGCTATACCATTCTGCTGCTGATCCTCCTGATGTATCTCGTCCTCGGCTGCCTGATGGATGCCATGGCGATGATCATCCTGACAGTGCCGATCATCTTCCCGGTGATCGTCGCTCTGGGGTTCGATCCGATTTGGTTCGGCGTTATCATCGTGATGACGGTGGAGTTGGGGCTCATCCATCCTCCGGTGGGCATGAATGTCTTCGTCATCAAGAGCGTCGTTCAGGACATCAGTTTCTCGACGATCTTCCGGGGCGTCGCGCCCTTCATCGTCACCGATCTGATCCGCCTGGCGATTCTGGTCGCGTTTCCGATCATCGCGATATGGCTTCCGGGCCGAATGTAGACCGCCATATCGGCGCGGATGCCGATAGCGTGCATGCCTTTCGAACGGCGCAAGCAGCCCATCGCAGAACTCATGAGGCCTGAGGCCGATATGGAACCGAATATGCTGAAGATCGAGAAGCCAGGGACGGATCTCAGGCAAGTGCCGAGCGGAAGCGGAGCGAAGTCCGGCCCTGTCGGCCACGTCGGATTTGCAATCGCCGAGGCCTTGAACAGACTTCAGGCTGCGATCTGCTTTGGGGTCTCCGGGTCGACCAACTATTACGTCTGCGAGGGTCTGGAGCGGCTCGGCGTCCGATATGTCGCTGCCGGGCATGAATGCAACGCGATCGCCATGGCGGACGCTTTCGCGCGGCACAGCGGAAAACTCACATTGGCGAGCGTTCATGCGGGGCCGGGGCTGACCAATGCGATCACGGCGATCGCAGAAGCGGCAAAGGCGAGAACGCCGCTCGTGGTCCTGGCCGGCGACGTCTCGGTCGGCGATGTCCGCTCCAATTTCCACATCGATCAGGATGGGCTCGTCCGATCGGTGGGGGCCGTGCCGGAGAGGCTTGGATCGGCCGAAACGGCTGTCGAAGATGTTCTGCGCGCGTGCGAGACGGCCATCCGCGAGAGCCGGACAGTCGTTCTCAGCATGCCGCAGAACATCCTGCAACAGCCCGCCCCACCTGCCGCGCTCCGGTCGCTTGCTCCAGCCGTGGCGATCGAGCCGGATGCCGGGCTTGTTCTCGAAGTCGCAAGGAAGCTTATTGCGGCGAAGCGTCCCCTCATCCTGGGAGGGCGCGGCGCCGTGATCGCCGGTGCGGGGCAGATCCTCGGCCGGCTGGCTGCCGATGTCGGCGGGCTGCTGGCGACCACCGCCCGCGCTCACGGGCTGTTCGCCGGAGATCCCTGGTGCGTCGGAATCATGGGCGGATTTTCGCATCGGAAAATGGCCGACCTGATCCTTCAGAGCGACATGGTGGTCGGGTTCGGCGCCAGCTTCACCCACTGGACCACGCGCGCCGGCCGGCTCATCGCAAGCGATGCCACCGTGGTGCAGATCGATTCTGATGAGTCGCGGCTGGGGTGCCAGCGTGCCGTCGATATCGGCCTGACGGGGGACGCGCATATTGCTGCGGAGAAATTGCTCGCGGCCGTCCGGGAATTGAAGGCAGGCGGCGGTGGCGTCGGATGGCGAGACGAAGCGACCGCCGAAATCCTGGCAAGCCAGGAAGTGGACCTGCGGTCCTACGCTGATACCTCGACTGCAGAGTTCATCGATCCGCGCACTCTGTGTCTCGAACTCGACGTGCTTCTGCCGGCAGAGCGTACGATCGCCAATGATGGCGGCCATTTCCAGGGTTGGCCGCCCCAATATCTGACTGTGCCAGATGCGGCGGCCTGGTCCTTCGCCATGTCGTTCTCGTCCACGGGTTTGGGCCTTGGAACGGCCATCGGCGCGGCGCTCGCCCATCCGCACCGGCTGACGGTCCTGTGCGCCGGTGATGGCGGTTTCATGATGTCGCTGTCCGACCTGCAGACAGCGGTCAATCTCAAGTTGCCGATGTGCATCGTCATCTTCAACGACGCCTCCTACGCCGCCGAGGTCCATGAGTTCGGTCCACTGGGCTACCCCACATCCATTGCCAGTTTTCCGGTCACCGATTTCGCGGCCATTGCCCGCGGGATGGGTGCGGCCGGTGTGATCGTGCGCACGAAGGCCGATCTTGCGCACCTTCGCCGATGGGTCGAACAGGGCTGCCATGGCGTTTACCTGGTGGATGCACGCATCAACCCGAATCTGACGGCAGACTGGTTCACAGAGCTTCTAAGTCAGAAGCATGCCCACTAGTGCCATCGAGGCTTCAATGTCGCTTGCGTCCGTCATGAGGCCTGCAACGGCTTGCCCGCCGCAGCGAAGAGCGCGCTGATCCGGGCATCAGCGTGCAACTTTGTCCCCTTGAGGCTGGGGAATCGAGGGGCGATATTATGTGCCATTTGACATTCACACGTGGCGCTTCGACGAAGTGCTGTGTCAGCGGTGGCCTCCCGTTCCGACGAAAACCCTTCGCTGCGAGGCGATGATGTGTCGCTCCATCGCAGCGCGCGATGCCGCAGCGTCCTTTTCCTGCAAAGCGGAAAGGATTGCCCGGTGCTCGCTGATGGTGGTTGCGAGACGCTCCGCCGGCGCCCCCGAAGACAGCATGCGAGCTATCTGCATGCCGATTTCGACCGGCTTGGCGATCGCAGCGATCGTTTGGATATAGTAGTGGTTCTGCGTCGCTGACGCGATCGCTGCATGGAAGGCGAGATCCTGCTCGGCACCCAATTCGCCCGATGCCACCACGATTTCGAGCCGTCTGGCAGCCTCCGTGATCCGGCGCAGGGAATCCGGCTCTGCCCGTTGGGACGCCAACGCGGCGATCTCCGGCTCGATACCCAGTCTGAACTCGTAGCATGCTTCGAGATCGGCGATCGAATGCGGGGGGGCGGCCTCGAAGATCGTCTTGCCCTGAGGTCCCACGACCCGGTTTCCGGTTCCCCTCTTCGATACGATCAGGCCGTCATGACGCAGGCGCGCCAAGGCTTCGCGAAGAACTGTGCGGGAGACGCCCAGCTGGAGGGCCAGATCCTCTTCGCGCGGCAACAAGCTGCCCTTCGACAGTTCCCCTGAGGCGATCCTCTCCCGAATGGTCGCGTGAACGCCTTCGCTCAAGCTGCCACGTGCTGCGCGTGAACCCGATTCCGTGACTTGGTCCGACATGGTGAGGCGGCGTTCTCGTTCCGTGCGAGCGGCTTGCGGGGGCGTTCGACCCTAGATCGGGACAGAAAGCAGTTCAACCTTCGCAGGGCGCAACGCCCGCGCGGGGCGGCTGCCCGGCGAGTTCGTCACCATCTAATCATACCTGTTGTGTTGACAGGTATTATCTGAATCTCCATAAGTTCATCGATTGGACGGAGAGCGGAATGACGACATTCGTTTCTGGAGCGACGGGCCGCGTCGGTGGACAGCTGGCTCGCGCGCTCATTGCCCGCGGCGAGACGGTGACCACCCTGGCGCTGCCGGGCGACCCCAATCTGGAAGCGACGCGGCGTGCCGGCATCCGCTGCGAAACCGGCAATCTGACCGCGAAGCAGGATGTCGAGCGGGCGATGAAAGGAGCGAGCTCCATCTACCATATGGCGGCGGTGATCTCGTTCCAGCCCTCGGCCAAGGCCTTGCTCTGGGACGTAAACGTGGTCGGCACGCGCAACGTGCTGGAGGTTGCCTCGGAGCTTGCGGCCCATGCTCCGGTTCGCATGGTTTTCGCATCGAGCGATCAGGTCTATCCGACGCGGTTCGCCCGCTACAGGCCGACCGATGAAAACCATCCGAAAGAGCCATATACTTGGTACGGCCTGACCAAGGTGATCTGCGAGGACATGGTCGGCTTTTTCCATCGCAGCGTTTCAGGTCTCGATATCTCGACCGCCGTCTTCTCCCACACGGAGGCGGCCTGCGAGTTGATCGATCCGAATGGAGAATATTCCGGGCCGGCATTTTACGTGAATGCGCGCGTGAAAAGTCTGCTCGCGAGTTCGACGCATCATGCCGGCGCCAACTCGAACGAGGATTTGGAGCGGGTCATCGATCTGCTGACCCCCCTGATGGCCGCCGACGAGCCGCTGCTGCTGGCCTATGACCAGAACGGGGTGCCCCATACGCAGGAGCTGATCGACGTCAGGGACATCGTCCAGGGCCTGCTGCTGATCCACGACAGGCGGGAAGCGAGGGGCGAGGCCTTCAATCTGGCGCCGTCGAGCCCGGTCAGTCTGGGCGAATTCATACCGTACCTGGCAAAAGCGACGGGCCGACGCGTCGCCGAGGCGCAGATTCCGATTGCGCTGGGCCGCACGCACGGAAGCAACGCCAAAGCCCGTGCCATTCTTGGCTTTGAGCCGCGATACTCCATGTTCGACATGGTGGACGAAGCGGTCGGCGCGACATGAACGCGTCGAGCGTCGTTCCCTCCGAAGCCTTCACCGGACGGACCCGGGTGAGCCTGCTGATCGGCTCGCCGATTTCGCAGGTCCTGGCGCCTGGTCGGATGACCGCCCTCATGCGCCAGCAAGGCTTCGACGGCATCCTCGTTCCACTGGAGGTGCCTGCGGACAAACTCGCTCTCATGGTGCCGGCACTCCAGCTAGCGCCGAATGTCGATTCGATTCTGGTCACGCTTCCGCACAAGGCGGCGTCGATGCATGTATGCGGCAGGCTTTCGAAGGCTGCGGTGATGCTCGGAGCCGTCAACGCGACGCGCCGTGCGGCCGACGGCATATGGGAGGGCGACAATTTCGACGGCGCCGGAATGCTGAAGGCCATCGAGGCATCCGGACGATCAGTTGCCGGCGCACGCATTCATATGGTCGGCGCAGGCGCTGCGGCGACATCGATCGCGGTATCCTTGCTGACGAGCGAGGCGGGCCTGCTGACATTCAACGATCGGGATCCGAGCGCGGAAAAGCGCCTTCAGGAGGTTGTTGATCGGCATTTTCCCGGACGGGCCAGGGCAGCATCGGTCCAGGCAGCGGGCGAGGTCGAGATCCTGGTCAATGCAAGCCATTGCGGACTGCGATTGGATGACCCGTTGCCGGTGCCCGTCTCGGCCTTGCACCGCGAACAGGTGGTCGCCGATGTCATTACCGACCCCCTGGACACTCCCTTCCTGCGCGAGGCGAAGTCGAGGGGTGCTCTGACCGTGACCGGCGGCGACATGCTGGACGGTCAGCTCCGCCTCTTGTTCGACTTCATTCGCGGCGCTCCGTCGATACAAGTGTCTGGGCAATCAAGCCTCATGATCGAGAAAGGCTGAAGTATACAGAAGTATACGCTGTATTAATGGCCATTAACCGCGATTTTGAATGATAAAGATACTAATAAATCTGCTGATATCTTGACTGAGGGAGGTGAAAATGTTTATGAGGCGCATGAGGACTACGCTCTTTGCCTTTGCTCTGGCTGCTCTTGCAACTGGCGCGGGGAGAGGGGATGCACGCGCCGATGGCTGGGATCAGATCCAGAAGGCCGGGCGGATACGTATCTCTGTCGATCCATCGGCGCCTCCCTATTCATCGGTCAATGAGCGGGGCGAATACACTGGCGCCGAAATCGATGTCGCGCGGCGTTTGGCCGAGGATTGGCGCCTCAAGCTGGAGATGGTTCCAACCTCGCCGGCGAACCGGATCCCGTATCTGATCACGGGAAAGACGGACCTCGTCATCTCCACGCTCTCGATCACCGACGAGCGGAAAAAGGTCATCGACTTCTCGCTCCCGTATAGCGGCATCCAAATCGTTGTCGGTGCCCCTTCGGCGTTGAACGTGTCGAGCTTGTCCGATCTGGCTGGAAAGCGTGTCGCGGTAACGCGTGCGTCCACCAATGATGCCGAAATCACGCAGAATGCCGCTCCCGGCACGGTCATTCTCCGCTTTGAGGACGATGCGACGTCGATCACCGCCTTGCTGAGCGGGCAAGCCGACGCCTATGTGACGGCTCCGGCCCTGCTCACGACGATCCAGCAGCGGAATCCCGCCTTGAACATGACGGCCAAGGTCATCCTGAAGACGAACGTGACCGGCATCGGGGTCAAGAAGGGGGAGGATCGGCTGCGATCGAAACTCGATGAATGGGTCGCGAGCCGGTTGCAGGACGGTGTCCTGGAGGCGATTTATCAGAAGGGTTTCGGCCTGCCCTTGCCGAAGGAGGTCCGGGCCAACTGATGCACGTACCGACGGACCCGGCTGGCGCGCGATGGGCGGCCAGCCAAGCCATCAGCGCAGTTCAGCTCGGCTGAGCAGTCTACGATAGGCGGCAATGGCCAGGCGTCAGTGCTCTCGCTGGATCGAGACGCTGTATTCGCCCCCATCTTTACCCGATCCTTCGCTCCGGCTGAGGACGGGCCGAGGCCATTCGCTCGAGCAGCGCGAGCATGGTGGGCAAGGCGGGATTTCGGTTCTCGGGCCGCCAGAGCGCATGCAACTCGACATCGACACCGCGCCCGAGATCTATCGGACGGAAGATGACATTGTCGAAACAGGCGTTGCGCGTCTCTTCCGGGACGATCGCCAGGCCGAGCCCGGTGCTGACCAGCGAGAGAACGGCCTGTGAATGGCTCATTGCCTGGACGAAACGCGGCCGGATCCGGGCCCTGTCGAAGGCCTCGCTCAGCAGCCGGCTGAGATAGGGCGCATCGCGCGAGTACATCACGAAAGGCTGGTCGTCGAGTTGGCCCAATGACGGCCGGCGCCGACCCGCCAGAGGATGTTCGAGTGGCAACGCCAGCGCGAAGCGCTCGCGCATGACGCAGAGGCTGCGGGCAGGATGCGCCTCGGCGAGCGGGCGGACGAACGCGAGATCGATGCCGCCCAGGGCCAAGGCCTCGCATTGAGCCGGCGCCTCCATTTCGCGGAAGGCCAGCGCGATCGTCGGGCAGTCCTGCCGGGTCTGCATCACCAAGCGCGGCAGGAAGGCGTAGGAGGCCGCGCCGATGAAGCCGATCGTCAGCGCGCCGTCATCGGCCTTCGCGGCGCGCCGCGCCGCCTGAATCGCCAGATCGCCCTTAGCCAGCAGCTGTCGTGCCTCGTGCAGAAAGGCCCGGCCGGCGGCGGTGAGCTGGACCGACCGGCTGGTGCGGATGAACAGCGCCACGTCGAGCTCGCGCTCCAGGAGCTGGATCTGCCGGCTCAGTGGCGGCTGGGTCATGTTCAGTCGCTTGGCGGCGCGGCCGAAGTTCAGTTCGGTCGCGACCGCGACGAACGAGCGGATATGGGTGAGGTCGAGCATCGATACCATTTTGGTATTGGTTTGATCCAAAACTAAGCTTAGACGCGGAATGATCATTGGCCTAGCGCTGTCTGAGAGGAGCGGTCGACGCTCCTGATGCGGATCGCAAGGAGAGCCCGATGACCGAACTGCCTCGATCCGCCCGGCTGTTCTCGACCAGCCCGCTGCAGGCCGGGCTGCAAGTCGGCGAGGCGACGACCGATCGGATCACCTGGGTCAAGCTGTCTCTCGTCTTCCTGCCGCTGGCGGCGCCGATCAGCGACGCCAAGGTGTTGACCGGCCGTCAGAAGCCGCTGACCGAGATCGCTTTCCTCTTCGCCGAGATCGAAACCGCGCAGGGGCATGGTGGCATTGGCTACAGTTACTCCAAGCGGGCGGGCGGGCCGGGCCAATTCGCCCATGCCAGGGAAATCGCCGACGAGCTGATCGGCGAGGATCCGAGCGACATCGCGCGCCTCTGGGACAAGCTCGTCTGGGCGGGCGCCTCGGTCGGACGTTCGGGCCTTTCCACACAGGCGATCGCCGCCTTCGACATCGCCCTGTGGGATCTCAAGGCGAAGCGCGCGAACCTGCCTCTCGCCAAGCTCCTCGGTGCGCACCGCGACTCTGTGCGCTGCTACAATACCTCCGGCGGCTATCTCTCGATGCCGATCGAGGAGGTCAAGGAGCGCGTCTCCATGGCGCTCAACAGCGGCATCGGCGCGATCAAGCTGAAGGTCGGCCAGCCCGATCCGATGGTCGACCTCAAGCGCATCGAGGCGGTGCGCGACCATATCGGCGACACCCCGCTGGCGATCGACGCCAACCAGCAATGGGACCGCACGACGGCACTGCGTTTCGGCCGAATCGCCGAGCAGTTCGACCTGACCTGGATTGAGGAGCCGCTCGATGCTTACGACTACGAAGGCCACGCCATGCTGGCCGCGGAACTCGCAACACCCATCGCTACGGGCGAGATGCTGACCAGCGTCGACGAGCACTATGAGTTGATCCGGCACAACTCGGTCGATTTCATTCAGCCCGATGCCCCGCGGGTCGGCGGCATCACGCCGTTCCTCAAGATCATGGCCCTGGCCGATCACAAGAAGCTCCGGCTCGCACCGCATTACTGCATGGAGATCCACCTCCATCTGACCGCTGCCTATGGCCGCGAGCCCTGGGTCGAACATTTCGAGTGGTCGGAGGCCATGTTCAACGAGACGCTGGAGGTTCGGGACGGCCGCATGGTCGTGCCGAACCGCCCCGGCCTTGGCTTCAGCCTGTCCGAGCAGGCGCGGCGTTGGGCGCGGGGAACGCACGAGACCGGCAAGCGCGCTTAGAGGATTCTCTGTTGCGGTCCACTTCGACTCCCGCTGGCTCAGGCGATGGTTGAGCGGGCCTGGCGAAAAGACAACGATCGCCAGCTGCGGGACCTTCCGGGTCCCCGTGCCTGGCTGACGATCCGATGAAGTCAAACTGATCAAACGCCACGGCAAGAATGGCGGCTCCAATTGCTCACAACGGGGAAGCGCTATGATCCTGAACAGCCATAACAGGCGAAAATTCTTCTCGATTTCTGCGACATTGCTCGCCGCGGCCTGCGGATTTTCCGAAATTGCCCTAGCGCAGGCCTATCCGAGCAAGCAGATAACCTTCGTCGTGCCGTTCCCGCCCGGCGGGACCAGCGACGCGATGGGCCGGCTCGTCGCGCAGGAGCTCAGCAAGACGCTCGGCCAGAGCGTCATCGTCGAGAACCGCGGCGGCGCCAACGGCAATATCGGCGCGGCCGCCGCCGCCCGCAGCAAGCCCGACGGCTACACGCTGGTGCTCTCGGGCATCGGTTCGCACGCCATCAATGCCGGCACCTACAAGAACATGTCCTTCGACCCGGTGACGGACTTCACCCACATCACCTCGATCGCCTCAGGGCCGAACGCGATCGCCGTTCATCCCGATTTCCTAGCGAGGACGCTACAGGAGCTGATCGACCTGGCCAGGAAGGAACCGGGCAAGCACAACTACGCCAGCTCAGGGACAGGCTCGTCCAGTAACATGGCGATGGAGCTGTTCAAGCAGAAGGCCGGGCTGAAGATCGACCACATTTCCTATCGCGGCGGAGCGCCGGCCATGACCGACGTGCTCGGTGGCCAGGTTCCGATCCTGATCACCAACGCTGACGCGATCCTGCCACACGTCAAGTCGGGCAAGCTGCGCATCCTCGCCGTCACTGGCTCCGAACGCAATGTCCTGTATCCCGACACGCCGACCATTGCCGAAGCTGGCTATCCCGATGTCGTCGCCGTCTCCTGGACCGGCCTCTCCGCGCCGGCGGGCCTGCCGTCCGACATCGTCAAGCGCCTGCAGGAAGAGACGGCGAAGGCCGTGAAAGGTCCAGTGAGGCAACGCCTCGAGGCTCTCGGCCTGACGCCCGGAGGAGTGAGCTCGCAAGACTTCACCAAGTTCGTCTCGGGCGAGGTCGCGAAATGGAAGGCGGTCGCGCAGAGCGCCGGCATCACCGCTGAGTGATCCGACGGATCGCCCGGCGGCCGGCGCCACCTCAAGTGGGTGTGCTGTGTCGTGTCTGGGTCATGACGAGAGCAGGTCGGCTTCAAGCGAGGTTAGTCGTATGACGCGTATCGCGAGCCCAAAGGATTTCTGGGCTGGCATTCTGTATGCCGGCTTCGGCTTGGCGGCATTGTGGCTCGGCCGGCATTATCCGATCGGGTCCACGGGCCGGATGGGGCCGGGCTATTTTCCGTTGGCGCTCGGCGCGCTGATGATGCTGCTCGGGCTCGCGAGCCTGGTGCGCTCCTTTCTCGTTGCGGGCTCGCCGGTCGGCATCGTTGCTTGGAAGGCGCTTGCGCTGATCATCGGAGCGAACTGCCTCTTCGCCTGGCTGCTCCCGCGCGCAGGGGCCGTCATCGCCCTGACGGCGCTGATCCTGGCCAGCGGCGCGGCGAGCCGCCAATTCCATCTCGGCTGGCGCAATCTCGCCATCGCACTTGGGCTGACACTCGCCTGTGTGCTGGTCTTCATCAAGGGACTGGGCGTGCCGATGCCGATCCTTGGTTCGGCCTTCGGCTTCTAGGAGGGCGGCATGGAGATCCTCGGCAATCTAGGACTGGGGCTCGTCACCGCTGGCAGCCTGTCCAACCTGCTGTACTGCTTCCTCGGCGTTTTCCTGGGCACAGCGATTGGCGTCTTGCCGGGGCTGGGGCCAACGGCCACCATCGCCATGCTGCTGCCGGTTACCTTCGGCCTGCCGTCGGAATCGGCGCTGATCATGCTGGCGGGCATCTATTATGGCGCCCAATATGGCGGCTCGACCACAGCCATCCTGGTCAACCTGCCCGGCGAGAGCTCCTCTGTCGTCACCGCGCTCGACGGTTACCAGATGGCGCGCCAGGGCAAGGCCGGACGCGCCCTTGCCACCGCCGCTATTGGCTCCTTCTTTGCCGGCACGGTCTCGACCATCCTGGTCGCACTCTTCGCGCCGCCGCTGGCTGAGCTAGCCTTGAGGTTCGGCCCGGCCGAGTATTTCTCGCTGATGGTGCTTGGCCTCGTCGCCTCCATCGTGCTGGCCAATGGCTCGCTCCTGCACGCGATCGCCATGATCGTGCTTGGCCTGCTGCTCGGCATGGTCGGGTCCGACGTCAATTCCGGCACCGCGCGCTACACCTTGGGCCTGCCTGAACTCGAGGACGGGATCGGCTTCGTGATCGTCGCCATGGGCGCTTTTGCGCTCGGCGAGATCATCTCGAATTTGGAGGACGAAAGCGGCCGCTCGGTGATGTTGGAGAAGGTCACCGGCCTGATGCCGACACGCGAGGATTGGGCGCGGATCTGGGCGCCTATTCTGCGCGGCACAGCATTGGGCTCGCTGCTCGGCATCCTGCCCGGCGGCGGCGCCATGCTCGCCTCCTTCGCCGCCTATTCGCTCGAGAAGAAGGTGTCGCGAACGCCGGAGGCCTTTGGAAAAGGCGCGATCGAAGGCGTCGCCGGTCCTGAGAGCGCCAACAATGCCGGCGCCCAGACCTCCTTCATCCCGATGCTGACTCTGGGCATCCCCTCGAACCCGGTCATGGCCTTGATGATCGGCGCCATGGTCATCCAGGGCATCCAGCCCGGCCCTTCGGTGATGAGCGAACAGCCGAAGCTGTTTTGGGGCATCATCGTCTCGATGTGGCTCGGCAACCTGATGCTGCTCGTGCTGAACCTGCCGCTGATCGGGCTCTGGGTGCGGATGATCCGCGTTCCCTATCACTACCTCTTCCCAGCCATTCTGGTGTTCTGCACGATCGGCGTGTTCAGCCTAAACAACACCACCTTCGACGTCTACCTGATGGGGCTGTTCGGCCTACTCGGATACGTCTTCCGCAAGCTCGACTGCGAGCCGGCGCCTATGCTGCTCGGCTTCATCCTCGGCCCGATGATGGAGGAATATTTGCGGCGCGCCTTGCTGATCTCCAAAGGTGACCTGACGATCTTCATCGCCCGCCCGATCAGCGCCGTCATGCTCGTTCTCGTTCTGCTCCTGCTGCTGACGGTGCTTGCTCCGACGGTGCGCAGGAAGCGAGAGGAAGCGTTCCAGGAAGTGGGCTGACGCGCGCCCGGACGGAGCGATCCCGGAATGTCTCACAACGTGAGAAGCCGGCGCGCCGTTGATCTCGACCGCGCTTTTGTCGCCGGATCGGTCGGGCTAGCGTCAATCTCGCCAACCAAGGCTGGGCCGAAAAAAGCTGGCGACCGCTTTCACGGGGCACGGGTCCTGGAGCTGCGTTTTCGCGCGGCGTGAAGCAGCTTTCATGAAGGGAGGAACCATTGGACCGTCGAATGTTGCTGCTGGCCGGGCTCGCCATGTCCGCTCTGCCGATGCTGCCTACCCGCGCGCAAGACGCACCTACCGGGCTCAAGAAGGTTGGCAAGATCAGGGTGGCGCTTGAATATGGAAGGCCGCCCTGGGGCTACAAGGACACCGCGCTGAAGCCGACGGGCTCGGACTACGAAACGGCCGTCCTGCTGGCGAAGGACCTCGGCGTCGAACTGGAGATCGTCGAAGTCACGGGCCCCAACCGGGTGCCGATCCTCGTCACGAACAAGGCTGATGTGGTGATCTCGACCTTTTCGATCACACCCGAACGGCGCAAGGTTGTCGCGTTCTCGGTGCCCTACGCCAGCGCCATCCAGTACGTGGCTGCGCCCCGCAGCCTCGAATTGCGGCAGCCGAAGGACCTTTCCGGCAAGCGGGTCGGCGTTACCCGCGGCACGACCGGCGACATGGCGCTGTCGAAGCTCGAAGTCTCGGCGATCGAGATCGTCCGCTTCGACGATGAAGCCACCAACATGACGGCCTTCGCCAGCGGTCAGGTTGACATCGTCGTGCAGGAACCGGCGGTCATCAAGCGCGTGGCGGAGCAGAATTCCAAGCGCGAGATCGAGCAGAAGTTCACCATCGCCGAGTTCGACGTCGGCATCGGCCTGCGCAAGAACGACGCTGAATTGACCGACTACATCAATAGCTGGGTAAGGGCGAACCTCGCCAACGGCAGGCTCAACGAGATCTACAAGAAGTTTCACGGCGTGGAGCTGCCGCAGTCGATCCTGTTGGGCTAAGCCTGAGAGACGCCGACATCGTGACGCCAGCGGCCCGGAAGGCGGCGCCTTCAGGCGTTGCCTTCGCTGAATGCGATCGCGTCGGTATTGCCGGAATGCGCGGTCAGAAGCCGGCCGGAGAGCGGCGCGTTCTCGAGAACGTCGCGGGCAAGGCCGATCCGCGCCGTGGTGACGTACATCGCGCCGCCCGCCCCTGCCTCGAAGGCCAACCCGGTTGGGCGCGGCACGGGCAGGGGCAGCAGGCGCTCGATCTCGCCTTCCTCGGTCAGCCGCGCGGCGCTCCAGCCGTCGAACAGGCCGACCCAGAGCCTGTCCTCGGCATCGATCGCCAGGCTGCGCGGCTCTCCGGAGACGCGCAGGATCCGGGTGACGAGCCGGGGAGAGGGGGCATTCGCCTCGATGCGGTGGATGGTGCCACGCTGCGCGTCGGCGGCGAAGAGTCGCTTTCCATCCTGCGACCAGACGAGAGCCCCGACATGGCCCCGCAGAACCCATCCGGCATGTAACGAGCCGTCGTCCGTCAGCCGGGCGATGCGCGTCTCCTCGCCATGCTGGATCGCCGCCCATACCTCGCCGTCAGGCGCCACGGCGAGGGCACTCGTTCCGGCGAGCTCTGGCGCCGCGATCTCGCTGCCCCGTTCGTGCTCACCGATCGTGACGAGGCGTGTGCCCATCACCAGCAGCGCTTCGCCGCCGCGGCCGAGCGCGACGCCATCGATCGGTTCGGGTGGTTCGGGGCGGAAGGGAGCCGTCCTGTGTCCGCCGGTCATGTACAGGCAAGGCGCGAGGCGATCCGCCCAGAGCAGGCGTGTATGCGGTTCGTCCCAGATCGGATGGGCACCGTAGAAGGCGGGTTGTGCCTGGGTCGGATGGGCCTGCGACGCGGTCTTCGGCAAGGCCGGCTTCATCGGCATGCTGCGCAAAGCGAGGCCTATATTGCGCGCGGCCAGGGCGATTTCTGGTCCGAGCTGCTCGACGCGCTCCTTCGTCAGTCTGTAGGTTGGGCCTGCGACGCTGATGGCTGCGACGGGCCGGCCCGCCGCGTCGAGGACCGGCGCGCCGACGCAGCGGTTCCCGGCCAGGATCTCCTGGTCCTCGACCGCATAGCCGCGCGAGCGGACGATGCGCAGTTGCGCCTTCAGGTAGTCTGGATCGGTGATGGTCTGCGGCGTGAAGCGCTCGAGCGGGGCGCGGGCGAGCAAACCGTCCACCACCTCCTCCGGCAAGAAGGCGAGGATCGCCTTGCCCTGGCTGGTGCAGTGCAGCGGCTTGCGGATGCCAAGTCTGGCGGCCGAGCGCACGTCATGAGGACTCTCGAATTTGCCCAGCGCGAGCACGGCGCCGTCATGGGGCACGGCGAGATAGGCGGTTTCTCCCGTCATGTCGCGCAGGCGTTGCAGCTCGATGCTGGCGACGGCAGCGAGATCGGGCGCTGTCCAGACGTTCTGCGCCAGCTCGAGCAGGCGATAGCCGAGTGTGTATCCCTGCGCGACAGGGTCGAAGCGGATGAAGCCCTGGGCGATGACGGCGGCGAGGATGCGGTAGAGCGTGGCTTTCGGCCAACCGGTGGCGGCGGAGAGCTCTGTTGCGCTGACGAGGCCCGGCGCTTCGCCGATCAGATCGATGAGGCGGAAAGCCTTGCCGATGAGCTGGGTGCCCGGGACGCTCTGCCGGGTGAGCGCAGCTTCCGGGTCCCACGTCTTCGTCGCAATCGGTGGATTTGACATCGGCAGACCATCATGTGAGCCGGAATGGCGAGCTCGGCCGCACAATACACCTTTCAACTCCAGTATGTGGGTCTGCGCGTCAACCTCTGCGAGGGCAGGCGGTGCAGTTGCTTCGCCCGGGAGCGTGTCGGGAGGTCAGTCGGCGATATCGGCTGGCAGGATCTCGTTCGGCAGACCCTGATAACAGACCGGGCGCAGGAAGCGGCGGATCGAGAGCGTTCCGACCGACGTCGCACCGAAATTGGTCGAGGCCGGATAGGGGCCGCCATGCACCATCGCGTCGCAGACCTCGACACCCGTTGGGAAGCCGTTGGCGAGGATGCGGCCGGCCTTTCGCTCGAGGATTCGCAGAAAATGTCGCGCTGTCGCCATGTCGCCGGCCTCCATGTGCAGGGTCGCGGTCAGCTGACCAGCGAAGCCTTGGGCGATGCTCTCCATTTCCGCAAGGTCGCGTAGCCTGACGACGATCCCGAGAGGGCCGAAGACTTCTTCGCCGATCGCATGCTCGCACTGCCAGACCTCGCCGGTGGTCTCGAGCAGACAGGGCGCGGCATGGCGCGTCTCGCAGGACGAGCCAAGCAATTCCTTGACGCCCGCCGCGGCGCCGACGCGGCAGACTCCATCCCGGTAGGCTGCGGCGATGCCGTCGGTCAGCATCGCTTGCCTGCCAATGGTCCGCAGCGCATCGGCGGTAGCCCCGATCAAGGCGTCCGCCTCGGGGCCGTCGACGAGGAAGGCGACGCCGGGATTGGTGCAGAACTGGCCCGCACCCATCGTCAGGGAGGCTGCCCAGCCCTTTCCGATCGCCACGCCGCGCGCTCTCACGGCCTCCGGCAACAGGAACATCGGATTGACCGAGCCGAGCTCACCGAAGAACGGGATCGGTTCGGGACGCCTCGCGCAGAGATCGAAGAGCGCGCGGCCGCCGGCGAGCGAGCCAGTGAAGCCGACGGCCTTGATCAGCGGATGGGTCACGAGCGCTTCGCCAACGTCGCGCTTGCCGCCCTGGACTAGCGAGAAGACGCCGGGATGGAGGCCGTGCCGGGAGATGGCGGCGGCAATCGCCTGGGCGACGATCTCGCCGGTTCCCGGGTGAGCGCCGTGACCCTTGACGATGACCGAGCAGCCGGCTGCCAGAGCGGCGGCGGTGTCGCCGCCTGCCGTCGAGAAGGCGAGCGGGAAATTGGAGGCGCCGAAAACGGCGACGGGACCGATCGGCCGCTGCAGCATGCGCAGATCGGGCCGCGGCACCGGCTGACGACCGGGCAGGGCGAGGTCATGACGGCGGTCGAGATAGGCTCCGTCGCGGATGTGGCTGGCGAAGAGCCTCAGCTGTCCGGTGGTGCGGCCGCGCTCGCCTTCGAGCCTGGCCGTCGGCAGACCGGTTTCCTGCGCGCCGATTTCGGTGATCTCTGCGCCGCGGCGCTCGATCTCCTCGGCAATGGCTTCGAGAAAGCTCGCTCGTTCCTCACGCGCCGAATAGCCATAGGACCAGAAGGCCTCCTCAGCTGCGCTCGCGGCGGCGTCGACCAGTTCCGGCGTGCCGGCGAAGAAGACGCGGCCTCCGCCGTCGATCGGCATGGACCGGAAGGTGGTCTCCGACTCCGTCCACTCGCCGGCGATCAGGTGCCGACCAGTCAATTCGAGCGTCATCGCGCTGTGTCCGTCTTTAGATGCAGGATGCGGAAGCGCCCGGCGCGGGCCGGGCGCAATGCGGCTGCCGCCCTGTCGGCCGGCGGCTCAGCTCTTCCAGGCGACACGCCGGAACGGGACGATCTCGATCTCGCCCCAGACGCCCTCTCGCGCATAGACCTCGGATGCCAGATAGGCATCGAGAGCAGCGCGATCGGGGAAGTCGCAAAGCACGATGGAGCCGACCATCGTTCCATCCTCGGTGAGCATCGCGCCGCTGTCGACGATGCTGCCTTTGGCCTTCATCCGGTGGATGCCTTCGAGATGCTCGTCGCGCGCGGCGAGGCGTCGCGCGAGCGTGTTTGCCGCCTTGGAGTCCCGGGCGATGATGGCGAAATGCATGCGCCGTCCTCCGCTACGCGATCTTGGGTGCGGGGCTCGGCGGCTGCAGCGCGTAGCCGCGTCCCTCATAGTCGAAATCGTGCAGCCGGTTCACGGGGGTGCTCTTGTCGACCGGACTGGCGTAATAGGCGCGAATCTCGCGGATGTGGGTGATGTCATCGTTGAAGATGTACCATTCGTCGCCGCGCAGCACCTCGCCGATTGCCGTCTTCCAGTGCGTCCATTCGATGACAGCCTCGTGCCCGTCCTGGCTGCAGAGTACCTTCTCGATCGTCCAGCGCGAGCCGAGATCCCTGACGCAGCGCACCCAGCCATCGGCTATCGCGGCGGCGCCGCGCCAGGGCGCTCCGGGCAGGCCCGGCGGGAAATAGTGCACGCCGTCGGGCGTGAAGCAGTCGATCAGCCCCTGCCGGTCGGCGGCGTTGCACATCGCGAAGTAGTGGCGGATCAGGGCCTCGGCCTTGGCCGCCGGCGTCATGCCCGTGCGCATAGGTCGTTCCCCGCTGCGAGCCATGCCTCGTATTCGGCGAGCGTCTCCGGGCCGGCCGGATAGGTGCCGAACAGGGGGGCGCCGGCGTCGATCTTGGTGAACAGGAATTTCTCGCGTCGCTCCTGCTCAAGGGCGGCCTCGGCAACCTCCGCCGCGATCTGGCGCGGGATCACCGTCACGCCGTCGGCATCGCCGACGATGATGTCGCCCGGATAGACCGCGACTTCGGCGCAGCCGATCGGCTCTTGCATCGCGATCGCCCGGTGATAGGCCGGGCGCGTCGAGGCGGTGTTGGCGCGGCAATAGGCCGGGAACGGCATTTCCGAGATCTCGGTGCCGTCCCGGAAGGCGCCGTCGGTGATGGCGGCTGCGACGCCCTTGCGCAGCATGCGGGTCATCAGCATGTTGCCGGCGGAGGCGGCGCGCGGGTCGTTGCGGCTGTCGATGACGAGGACCTGGCCGGCCTCGATGGCCTCGACGGCCTCCCACTGGATGTTGTCCTCGCCGCGCTTCTTCAGGTCGCCGAGATCCCAGTCCTTGTCCTCGCGGGAGGGAATGAAGCGCAGCGTGAACGCCTCCCCGGCGAAGGAGCCGGCCTTCCGGTTCAATGGCGTGAGACCGACCAGGAACTGCTGGCGATAGCCGCGCCTGAAGAGCTGCGTCGTGAGCGTGCCCTGGCCGCACTTCCTGAGCTTGTCGAGTGTCTCCTGCGAGACGGCGATCCTATCCGGCATCCGTGTCCTCGATCGTTGTGATCCTACATCGTAGGACGGCGCCGCATCAGATCACGGCGACCGACCTTCGCCAGCGATCTTAGGCGGTCCCGGCTGGGGAGTGGAAAGGCTGATTTGCCCGCGAAACCGACCTTGCTGCAAATCGTCTCATATTATGAGATTACGCTACGCTCGCGTCAGCGCTTGAGCTTGTCGGCGTCCGGTGAGCGATCATGCATCAGATCGCGATAGCGGCGTAGACTGCCCTCGAGATGGGCCCGCATCGCCTCGCGAGCGCCCTCCTTGTCGCTATTGGCGATGGCGCGTGCGATCTGCTCATGTTCGGGAACGATATGCTCGAGGCTTGCCGCGATCTCCGAGGCCGCGCCACGCATCGCCAGGCGAGGGATGCCGTTGCGGCCCATGACGTCGAGGAAGTCGCGGAAGCGCGAATTGCCCGAAGCGTCGGCAATGGCCAAATGAAAGGCGAAGTCCGCGTCATTGGTGGGGCGGCCCTCGTCGAGCGCGCGCTGGATATCGCGGTTGCGCTCGAAAATGGCTTCGTCCTGGCTGGGCGAGCTGCGCATCGCGGCGAGAGCGGCCGCTTCGACCTCGACGGCGATCCGGAACTCCAGCACCTCCATGATGGTGGAGATGCGGGCGTGCTCAGAGAGGGTGAAGGGGCCTATCCGGGCCTCGGACCGCTCGACATAGATGCCGGAGCCCCGACGCGAGCGCAGCAGCCCTTCTGCACGTAGGGACGCGATGGCCTCCCGCAGCACCGAGCGGCTGACCTGGAAACTGTCGGACAAGTTGAGCTCCGTCGGCATTCGCGCGCCGACGGGGTAGCGGCCGCTGGCGATCTCACAGCGCAGGCGATCGGCAATCTCGTTGACGAGATTTGGTTTTTTGGCCGTCGATGCGGTTTCCCGCCCCATTTGAACCTGCCTGTTGCGAACTGCGACCTGCTTGCGGCCGCACCGCGGCCCTGTCAATCGGAAAGAAAATTAGTCGGACTAGTTGATAAGCTATGTCATATTAATTAGGCAGTTAGGAACAGACAAATATCGGAGGAGGCGCCAAGTTGCGTTCGGCGCCCGCAAAGGCGGGCTGTCCGGCCAGGGCGTAAGCACATGGCATATGAATTCGACTTCCAGAGCGTTCTCGCCTACGCGCCGATGTTCCTGCAGGGCGCCTGGACCACGCTCATCCTCACCTTCTGGGCGACGCTGGCAGGCTTTGTGCTCGGTACGTTGTGCGCAGTCGCGCGTACCGGCGGCCCGCGCTGGCTGCGCCTGCTCGTCGGCGGCTATGTCGAGGTCATCCGCAACACGCCGCTGCTGATCCAAGCCTATTTCCTGATCTTCGGCCTCGCCAGCATCGGTGCGCGCATGCCCATCATGCTCGGCGTCGTGATCGCCATGGTGGTGAATATCGGTTCCTACACCACTGAGGTGATGCGCGCCGGCATCGAGAGCATCAAGCGCGGCCAGATCGAGGCTGCGGAATGTCTTGGGCTCTCCAGGGCCCAGATTTTTCTGCACGTCGTCCTCAGGCCGGCGATGGAGCGGGTCTATCCGTCCCTGGTCTCGCTTTATGTCCTGCTGATGCTGGGCTCTTCCGTCCTATCGGCAGTCGGGGTCGAGGAGCTTTTCGGTGTGTCGAACCGCGTCCAGTCCGTCACCTACCGCAACTTCGAGGTCTTCATCGTGCTCGGCGTGATCTACCTCGCCATGACCCTTGTCCTACGGGGGGTTTTCTGGGCTCTCGGGCAGCTGATCTTCCCGCGCCGCCGCAGGCTCGGCACTGCGCTCTAGAGCGCTTTCAAGCGAAGTGGATGCCGGTTCGCGTGAAGAAAGCGCGTTGAAACAAGAACATAGAGCATTTGAACGATCCGCCAGGATCGAAGAGCGCTCTAGCAGGACGGAAATGCCATGCAGCCGCAATTTCTGCTTTCTCTCCTCGATGGCGTGCTCGGCACGATCGTGCTGAGCGTCCTCACCTTCATCTGCGGGGGGCTTGCCGGCTTCGTCGTCGCGCTCGCCCGGATCTCGCCGCTCCGGTCGGTGTCCTTCGCCGCGATCGCCTACATCCAGGTCTTCCAGGGCATTCCGCTTCTGGTGCAGATGGGGCTGGCTTATTTCGGGCCGATCCTGCTCGGCTTCGAGTCGGTTCCGCCACTTGCGGCCGCGGCGCTGGCCATGAGCGTGTTCGCCAGCGCCTATCTCGGGCAGATCTGGTACGGCTGCCTGATCTCGGTCGCCAAGCCGCAATGGGAAGCTGCGGAATGTCTCGGCCTGACCCGGTGGCAGCGCATGACACGCGTGGTGCTGCCGCAGGCCATGCGTATCGCGACACCGCCGACCGTCGGCTTTCTCGTGATCATCGTCAAGAACACGTCCGTATCGTCGTTGGTCGTTGGCTATCAGGAGCTGACATACAACGCGAAAGTTATCAACAACGCCACGTTCGAGCCGTTTTTATACTTCGGGTTGGCTGGGATTTTCTACTTTCTGATCTGCTATCCGCTATCGGTTCAGTCGCGGGCACTCGAGAGGAAATTCAATGTCGGCACTCGTTAAATTCGTCGATATGCACAAATCCTTCGGCGATCTCGAGATCCTGAAGGGCGTCACCTTCTCCGTCGAACGGGGCGAGGTGGTTGCGATCATCGGCCAGTCTGGCTCAGGGAAATCCACGGCCTTGCGCTGCATGGACCGGCTGGAGACGATCCAGGGCGGCGAGCTCTGGGTCTGCGGCCATGCCCTTCATCGCGACGACGTCGACCTCAAGGCGCTGCGGCGCGATGTCGGCATCGTCTTTCAAAGCTATAATCTGTTCCCGCATCTGACCGCGGAGCAGAACGTCGCCCTGGCGCCGCGCCTCGTCGCCAGCAAGAGCCATGCCGAAGCAAGCGATATCGCCCAGGCGGTGCTGAGCAAGGTCGGATTGGCGGAGAAGCGCGCCGCCTATCCCGAACAGCTTTCCGGAGGCC
This sequence comes from Alloboseaceae bacterium BT-24-1, assembly GCA_025846845.1. GTDB lineage: Bacteria > Pseudomonadota > Alphaproteobacteria > Rhizobiales > Beijerinckiaceae > Allobosea. The sequence continues at coordinate 118,677 of JAOYTL010000009.1, read as the reverse complement.
AGCAGCAGCGCGTCGCCATCGCGCGCAGCCTGGCGATGCAGCCCAAGCTGATGCTCTTCGACGAGGTCACCTCGGCCCTTGATCCCAAGCTGACGGGCGAGGTCCTGCGCGTCATGGAGCGGCTCGCGGCCGACGGCATGACGATGATCCTCGTTACGCACGAGATGCAATTCGCCAGGAACGTGGCTGATCGCGTCGTCTACATGCGCGACGGCCGGATCCACGAGATGGGCGGCCCGGAGATCCTGATCAAGCCGCAAACGCCGGAACTCGCCGACTTCATCACCCACGAGCAGTAAGAGCTTCCGAAAACAACAAGGGAGAGCACCATGTCGCCACGCAACATCCTCGCTGCTTGCTTCGCACTTCTGACATTCTGCCTGGGGCCGTTGGTTCAGGCGCAGACGCTCGATCGGATCACCAAATCGGGGACGATTAGGATCGCCTTCGACCCCAACGTTCCGCCATGGTCGTACAAGGACAGCAATCTCCGCTACGCCGGGTACGAGCTCATGGTCGCGGAGAAATTCGCCAAGGACCTCGGCTTCAAGCTCGAGATTGTCGAAACCAACGGCGCCAACCGTATTCCGCTGCTGATGACCAACAAGGTCGATCTCGTCTTCGCGGCGATGACGATTACTGACGAACGCAAGAAGGTGATTGATTTCTCCCTGCCCTATGCCGGCACTGAGACGGCGGTCTCGGGGCCGGTGGACGCCAAGGTCGCTGGGCCGGCGGATCTTGCCGGCAAGCGCATCGCGGTCGCTCGCGGCACGGTCATGGACGGCCAGCTGTCCGCCATCGCGCCGGCCGGCACCGAAGTGGTCCGCTTCGAAGACGAATCGACGGCCATGACCGCCATCGTCTCGCGGCAGGTCGACTACATCGCCCAGTCGACCAGCCTGAACCGGACGATCATGACCAAGGACCCGGGGCTCAAGATCGAGCCCAAGGTCGTTCTGGGTACGGGCCTGCACGGCATCGGGATGCGCAAAGGCGACGAGCAGATCAAGGTCCGGGTCGATGCCTGGATCAGGGCGAACATGCAGGACGGCACCCTGCAGAAGTTCTTTGAGCAGGCTCACGGCATGTCGATGCCCAAGCGCGTCGTCGATGCCGCCACCGTGCCCTGAGCCGGACGCGGCCCGTACAGCACAAAGGATACGTATGAAACACAGGCTTCTCGTCACCGGAGCAGCAGGCCGTCTCGGCAGCGAGCTCTCCCGCCGCCTGCGCGGTGACTGGGATCTCACCTTGCTCGACCGCCAAGCGAGCGCCGCCGCCGAGGCGGGGGACGACGTGATTGTCGGGGATCTGGGCGACCGCCCCGTCCTGCTCCGGGCGCTCGAAGGCGTGCGGGCCGTGCTGCACCTCGCTTGCCGGCACGGCGAGACCGCGACCTTCGCCGATACGCTCGACACCAATTATCGAGCGACGCTCGCTCTGTACGAGAGCGCGATCGAGGCGGGCGTGACCGACATCGTCTTTGCGAGCTCCAACCATGGCTGGGGCTTCTATCCGCGCACGGCGGCGCCACTGGGCGATGCCGTGCCGCCACGGCCGGATAGCTGGTACGGCATTAGCAAGGTCTGGTCCGAGGCGGTGCTGTCCTATCTAGCCGACAGCCGTGGCATCCGGGCAACGAGCCTGCGCATCGGCATGTGCGGCCCGGCGGTGCCGGACGAGCGCTGCAGCCATATGTGGATCAGCTTCGACGATCTGGCCCGGCTCGTCCTGGTCGCGCTTGAACGCACCGATCCCGGCCATCGCGCCGTCTTCGCGACGGCCGATTGCGCCGCGCCGTTCTTCGACAATGCCGGCGCGAAGGCGCTGGGCTTCCTCAGCAGGGACCCGCCGGAGCTCAATCTTGCCGACCCCGCGATCGCCTTGCACAGGCCGGCTGAGGGGATCGCGGGTGCGGTGTTCGGCGGCAGCTATGCCGAGGCGAGCCTGGTATGCGGACGGGAGACAACGACATGAAGATCGTCGCAGCAGAAAGCTTTCGCCTCGCGATCCCGTTCTCCGACGGCGGACGCGGCGAGGGTATGACGCCGAGCGTTTGGAACCGGCTCGACATGGTGCTGGTGCGGCTGGAGACCGATAGCGGTCTGGTCGGTTGGGGCGAGGCCTTCGCCTATTTCTGCGCCGGCGCGGTCAAGGCGATGCTAGACGAGACGGTCCTGCCGCTCGTGATCGGCTGCGAGCTGAGCGACCCGGTGGTGATATCCGACCAGCTGCAGCGCAGGCTGAACCTCTTCGGGCGCTACGGGATCACGATTTTCGCGCTGTCGGGCGTCGACATCGCGTTGTGGGATCTGCTCGGGAAGAGCGAGGGTGTGCCAGTGTCAGCGCTGCTCGGACAGCGCTGCCGTGATTCACTGCCGGCCTATGCATCGCTGGTCCGCTACGGCCATGCCGAGACCGCTGCGCGATTCACGCGCCAGGCGGTCGCGGAAGGTTATCGTTACGTCAAGCTGCACGAAGTGACCCGCCCGGAGATCGCAGCCTGCCATGCGGTGCTCGACGGTGCCGCGCTGATGGTCGACGTCAATTGTAGCTGGAGCGCTGACGAGGCGCGGTCGATGGCCAACTGGCTCGGAGAGATCGGAACGCTCTGGCTGGAGGAACCGACATTTCCGCCGGAGGATTTCGAGCAGCTGAGGGAACTTTCCGGACGTGTCGCCCTATCCTGCGGCGAGAATCTCTGCACCGCCTGGCAGTTCAGGAGCCTGATCGAAGTAGGCGGCGTGCGCTATTTGCAGCCGAGCGTCACCAAGGTCGGCGGCTTCAGCGAGACCGCCAGGGTCATCGCTATGGTCGCAGGGCGCGAGGACATCACGATCATGCCGCACTCGCCCTATTTCGGCCCTGGCTATCTCGCGACGCTTCAAATCTGTGCCGTCCTGCCGCAGGAGCATCTGTTCGAGTTCCTCTATGTCTGGCCGGAGGCGCAGCTCTATCGCTCGCTGCCGCAGCCTGAAAAGGGCGTCATTCGCGTGCCCGATGGGCCGGGCCTCGGCCTGGATCCCGATCCCGAAATAATCCAGCGTTATCAGGTCAGATGACTGACGATATCACTCTCTGCTCCGGCGGAATGCGGCTGGTTCTGCGGCCGGCATGGGGCGGGCGGGGTTGTCGCGTTCACACACGAGCGGGCCGGCGACATCCTCGGTCCGACACGGACGCGACGTTTGAACCCAATGCATGGTCCAAGGCCGGCGCCTATCCGCTGATTCCCTTCCACAACCGCGTCGGGCTAGGGCGCTTCGACTTTGGCCGTTCGGGCTATCCGCGAGATTGCGCGGGATGGCGAGAGCTTGCGTTGCCGCCGCCGACGATCCCTGGTGAGGTCCTGTGCCGTCACCGGGAAATAGCCGTCATAGGCCTTGTGCTCCGGGTCGACCCAGGCGTTGCGCCTCAGCTCCCGAAAGATCGCCGAGCGATGCCGGCCGAGTTCGCGCGCGATCGCGTCAACCGACAGCTTCTTGGCATGCAGACGGTAGATCCGGCGACGCTCGTCCAGATCGAGATGCAGGTAGGCGTAGGCCATCTAAAAGCACTCCGGCGTAACTCGCTAATTTCTCATGAGTCGCACTTGGGAATGGAATCTACCCGCCTACAGATGTTGTTCGCATAAGCTAACTTATGGAACGGGTCACGGATATGAAATGTGCATGTGAAAGCTGGTTAAGCGCGCTCACGGTGAAATGCGGGAAGATCTCGGATCGCTCATAATTGGGATCAAAATGCCTGCCTTTGAAAAATATTCCTTATTTTCGCAGCTGGATTCTCGTTGTTCTATGAGCTCATCAACTAAAAAGCCGACGGCAATGCCGTCGGCCAGAAGGTGGATCTTGATATTATGTTAGGCGACGGTGTCAGCAAGATCCTTGGCGACTTTGAACTTCACGACCGTCTTGGCGGCAACTTCGATGGTTGCACCTGTCGAGGGGTTGCGGGCCTGTCGGGCCTCCCGCTTGGCGGCAGCGAGCTTTCCGATGCCGGCGAGGGTGATGTCGTCACCAGCCTTGAGTGTCTTGGCAGCAACCCCGGCAAGGGAGGTCAGGATCGCACTGACGTCAGCCTTGGTCTTACCCGTTTCCTCGGCGATAGCAGCGATCAGTTCATTCTTGGTCATCTGGGACTCTCTGTAAGTTAGAGGGCTCTCGGACATAGCGATTCTTCTCAAATATGCAAAGTCCGACCGATCTTAGACATCAAATTTGACCAGCGAGCCTTCTCAAATTCCGAGCTACCTGAGTGGGGCTTGTCATCGATCTCTTGATCTGCCCCGATGGGAGGGCTGGATAATTGTAACTGCAATGGTTACAGATCCGGTCCAGAAGTGTCGCTGTATGCGGTTCTGTGGCAAACTGCAGTGGATTCGACGAGTAGGAGATAGCAATGTCAGAAGCGAACGATGAATTGATCAGCCGGGTCGCTGATATTGTTTCAGCCTATGTTTCCAATAACAGTGTGCCGCCGGCCGAGTTGCCGGCGCTGATCGCGATGACCCACGCTGCCATCGCGGGGCTGGGAGCCTCTGCGGAGCCACCTCCTGCGGAGAAGCTGACGCCGGCTGTTCCGATCAAGAAGTCGATATCGCCTGACTTCCTGATCAGCCTCGAGGATGGCAAGAAGTTCAAGTCGCTGAAGCGCCATCTTCGAACCGCCTACGACATGTCGCCTGAGCAGTACCGCGCCAAGTGGGGTCTGCCGAATGATTATCCGATGGTTGCGCCGGCCTATGCTGAGGCCCGTTCGAACCTTGCCAAGAAGATGGGCCTAGGCCAGCAGCGCCGTAAGTCACCCAGGGGCCGATCCAAGGCCAGCTGAGGACATGATGAAGGCCCCGGGAGGATTGCCAGGGCCTTCATACTCTGAGCGTTCGCCTATGAGACCTTGAGATTGTCGGCCGACGATTTGCCCGAGCGTTTGTCGGCGACAAGGTCGAACGAGACCTTCTGACCGTCCCTCAACTCGCGCAAGCCGGCACGCTCGACAGCGCTGATGTGAACGAACACATCGGTTCCGCCGTCGTCAGGCTGAATGAAACCAAACCCCTTGGTTGCGTTGAACCATTTGACAGTACCCTGAGCCATATTGGCCTCCCTGCAGCTGGCCGATATCCGCTACCACGTGCCTGCCGCCTGGCCCGCGGGCGCAAACAGAAGCCCGCCTAATGAAGGGTAAGGTCTGTCTTATGCCTTTGGTAGCACGGGATCGAAGTTGGATTGAAGACGCTGTTTCAGCGGGCTGTTTCAACGCGATAGGGCAGGCAAAACAGTCCACATCTCTACAATCCACAGCCTGTGGAAACAGTGGATGTCAGACAGCCGACCTGAGGCGATATCCGCGGCGCTCCTTTGAGGAGACGAGGCGGGAGAGCCCAGTCTGGGCAATCGCGATAGAGGGAAATAGATCGAGCCGCCGGCGTCCTCGGGAGCCGAGACGGCCCCATTCCCGGACCACGGCGGTGTCACCGAAGAGCGTGGGCTGGCAGCAAGGTTGATGTCCGGCCTCCATATTGCGGAGGATGCTCGTTGGCGACGGTGTCATCCAACGAGAGTTCTGAATCATTGCGAGAGGGTCGATTCAGATCGCTTATCCCGGAAATGAACGAGCCGACGCATTTCCTGGGGGAAGCGGGCGCCGGCTCGACCGATGAGGTGGCGTTATAGCCTCAGCGGCACCAAACGGTACCACTGAGTGATCAGGCGATGAAAGCGTGGGATCGCCGTTTAACAAGCGCGGTTCTTCGGAAGCCAGTGTCAGCTGGGTGTAGCCGCAAGCTGTTATCGCTCCCAACCGGGCACTGGCTTGCGTCGCGTGCTGGAGGTCGGCTTGCCGGGGCTTGAGCTCCTCGTGTCCCGGCCTTTTGCCCTCTCTTTGAGGACAGCTCCTTTCAGTCCGAGTGCAGCTTTCGTATTCAATTCGATGACGTTCGCGATCGCCGAGGTTTCGGCGGCGCCGACGCCCGCACTGTCGGCTTGGGATCTCCAGGACGCGACAGCCTCGATGACCTGCTCGACGATATCGTGCGAGGTTGCGTTGGGAATGCCGGCATCTGCTGCGACCTTGGCGATGTGAGCGGGGCCTGGCGCCCGTCCTTCGCCAGCTACCGTCATGTTGTGCTCGCCGCCAGGTCCATCCGATGGCGTAACGTCGTAGGCTGGTGAAAGCCTCCAACGCCCTTCTCTCCCCATGAGGAAGGCATGGTTTTTCGCATGATCGTCGCGGTTGCCCGTAACGATGTTGAAGACCATTCGTCTGAACGCCTCTTCGACTTGGAACTGGTCGCGGCCCAGGATCGCCGTCACCTTGAGCAAATCCTGGTAATCGAGTGACGGCAGGCGGAAGTCGGCCTGGACGAGGCCTGCCAAGGTATGGGTATGGATTCTGCCAGCGTCAGTTCTGTCGAAGCGTCGCACCGCGAAGTGCGCCACGCCGCGGTCATCCAAGATGAGTTGGGTCGCGGGAAAGTCGATCCCAGCCTGCGTGGCCATCTCGGCATAGGCATGTTCGACCCGGCCTATGTCACTTCCTTCAGACCGGTGCTTAAGCTTGATCAGCCAATGCTCCCGGCCTTCAGCAGCAACGCTGCCGTCGTCGACCTGGAACGTCCCGGTGACAGAATCTCGTAAGGCGAGGACTTTGGGTCTGGCGCCCGCCGACCCTCCGCTGGCTTGAAGCAGGTGAGAGATCCCTTCATCTGATTGGCCCTGCAAGATCAGTTCGGCTTGCCGCGCGAGCCAACCAATATCGGCTGGTTCGTTGACGTCTGGAAGCGGCATTTCTGGCGCATAGGTAAGCGCCCCCATTCCTCGCGAACCGATCATGGCCAGTCTGTCGACGGGCGTCAGCTGCGAAGGGTTGCCACCGCTTCTGGCGATCTGTCGATCGACCAGCAGCCGTCCCCACCCATCGGGGAGGCTGTCGGCAAAGACGCCATGGAGGCCATCGAACGGAGTTCTCGCGCCCATAATGACGCCGGGCCCGAGCTTTGTCCTGAAGGGCGATATGGCAAGTCCAGACGCGAGCACATCGCGGTCGTATTCGAAAGCAGCGACCCTGTCGTCCCGGGACCATCTGAGGCGTCCAACGAGCAGACTAGCGCCTTCGAGGTTCAGGCTAACCCTGAGAGTGATGGATTCTTGTTCGTTCACCTGGACGCCCGGCTGGCGCGGGCGCGCACTCGCTGGATGCGGTGTCCGGCGGCATCCAAATCGTCGAGCGATCGCAGCGGCGGACGGGGTATCGCATTCAGGATATCGTGCTCGATGTTGAGCTCAATTGCGATTGCCATGACATCCCGCAGCGAGCCGGAGCCATCGGCCTCGATCCGTTTGAGAGTGCTGACGGAAACGGATGCCCTCTCGGCCAGTTCCGTTTGCGTGATATTGCGGGCGATGCGGTGCTGCCTCACGCTTTCACCAATTTTGGCAGCGGCTTCAAGTGGCGTGATCAGCAGGAATTCGCTCAGCATGGTCTGACATCCTTCTTAAGGGACCATATATGAACCGCTATCTGCTGTAAATTCACCGTGAGTCCGGGTGTCGGTACCACAAGCGACAACGATCAACTCTACCCTTTATCGTCAGCAGCTTGGTTTTAGCGGCGCGTCCAACAGTGCCGCGAAATCCACGGGCCGATGACAGATTCAGTCGATCTGTAGCTGCTGGCGCTCCTCTTTCAGCCCCTGGTATGAGTGGCTCGAGGATATCGGGCCTGGCAGCAGCTGGCCGCCTTCGATCTGGACTTCTGACTTGCTGTAGCTCCGTTGTTGCCCCAGCCGCCGTCAGTTTTGTTCTCTTTATGCTCCTTTTCCGTTGAGCCCGGCCCCCCCCCCCGCGCCGGCCGACGGCAACCACCAGCGGGACAAGCGACGTTTGGACGCGAACATCGGCAACCAAGATCGGCAACTGATTGCTCGGTTGTGCCGTAAGGGTATAGTTTGAAACGAGATTCTTCCTGAACGGATCCGGCAAAATGCTCGAAACTCCCAGCCGCATTGAGCCTGTCTTCTTCGAAGATGAAATCCCACAGGTTCTCGCGGACTTATCCATCGAGATTCAGAGGGAAGCGGGAAATCTCGGCCGGGGGCTTCATCCCGAGTCCGCAGCCGAACTCGCCGACCTCGTTCGGATGATGAATTCCTACTACTCGAATCTGATTGAAGGGCACAACACCCGGCCGAAAGATATCGAGCGTGCCCTTGCCGGCGCCGAGCTGGAGCCGGAAACTCGTCCGCTGGCACTTGAGGCCAAGGCCCACGTGATGGTGCAACGTCAGATTGACGAAATGTACCTCAAAGGGCGGCTACCAAGCCCTACCTCCGTGGATTTCCTGTGCTGGTCGCATCGCGCGTTCTACGACGAGATGCCCGAGGAATTCAGGTTCATCGAGCGGCCGGATGGCAGTCGGGTGGAGATTGTTCCAGGGGAGTTTCGCCAGAAGGCTGACGACGACGTCGTGGTGGGAAGACACCATCCACCCTCTTCCTCGCAGGTCCAGGCATTTATGGACCACTTCGCAAAGCGGTTTAGTGCGGCCGAGAACTGGCCAAGCACCAGGATCATTGCCATTGCCTCGGCGCATCACCGGCTGAACTACATCCACCCCTTTCCCGACGGAAACGGTCGTGTCAGCCGTTTGATGTCGCATGCCATGGCGCAGAATGCAGGCATCGGTGGCTTTGGGCTATGGTCCATCTCCCGGGGTTTGGCACGAGGGCTGAAAGATCGCGGTGAATACAAGAGGATGATGGACCACGCGGACAGTCCGCGCCGCGGCGACCTCGATGGCCGAGGAAATCTGTCGGCCGCTGCCCTGAAAGACTTTTGTGAATGGTTCCTATCGGTCGTTCTCGACCAGATCCGATTCTCTGCATTTATGTTTGATCTTGAACGGCTTGAAAAGCGCTTCCGAACGCTGGTGCGCGATGTTCTCGACGATAAGCGAGCACCGGATTTGGTTGGTGTCATCCTAAAGCATGGTTCCCTGGATAGAGGAGACGCTTACCTTGTTTTGAAAACATCAGAGAGAACTGCACGCAACACCTTGACCGCATTGCTCAAGGCCGGATTTCTGAAGTCTCCGTCACCAAAAACGCCGGTACGAATCGCATTTCCACTCGACTATCGCGAAAGGCTATTTCCAAACCTCTTCACCGATGCAGAGATATCTCCACCAGAGCCGCCCCGTCTGAGCGGCCCGTAACTGCTGCGTTCGCGCCAGCGATGGCTCTGTTCAACGGCTCGCCGATTGGTCTTTGTACCGTGCGCCCTTCCGGGCTTGAATGCATCGAAGTCGATTGGCCGAGCTTCGCCGGACTCTTCCCCGTCTATCAATGCGCCCAGTAGCGCCGCGGAAAAGGTGGTGATCGCGCACCGGCTTCACTGCCAATGCGGCAGTGCAAGGCGTAAATTTCGGCCCGCTCCTTAAAACAGCTCGCGTCCAACCGGCCTGGCATCGAGCCAATCCCGATCCTCGGCGGTGAATTCGGCCGACGGATTGGATTGAGACAGCAGCTCGTGGAGCGCGTCACGGATCCGCATGACGGTCTGGCGGCTGACATCGAACCGCTTCGCCAGCGGCGCCACCTTCTGCCCAGCCTGCAGCGCAGCTTGAATTTCGGCTCGCTGCGAGGAGGTGAGGGCGGTTGGCCTTCCTAGTTTCCTTCCCTCCGACTTTGCGCGGCGCAATCCTGCATTGGTCCGCTCGATGAGAAGATCCCTTTCAAATTGCGCGACGGCATTGATCACGTTCATGGTCATCTTGCCGGCCGGGCTCGCGAGGTCGACGCCACCTAGCGCCAGGCAGTGAACCCGAACACCGATTTCCTCGAGCTTGTGCACAGTGGAGCTGACGTCGATCGCGTTGCGGCCGAGGCGATCCATTTTCGTGACGATCAGAATATCGCCCCGCTCAAGTCGATCCAGCAGCCGGGTGAAACCTGGGCGGGCGAAAATTGCCACGCTGCCGGATATCGTCTCGGAAATTACCCGGTGCGGCTCTACCCGAAAGCCGGCCGCTTCAATTTCCTGAATTTGATTTTCGGTGGTCTGCCCATCTGTGGAGACACGTACATAGGCGAAGACGCGTGACATGATTTCCGTCCGAAAAGGGTAGAGCGAGAATCGGACATGTCCGGAAATAGAGCAAGCTAATTTATGAACACTAGCAGGAAGGCGTGTCCGAAATCGCTCGTTTTTGAACGGGGCTTAGCTTGCGGCGATTGGGTGGTGGAATCACCGTAAACGCTGCGGCGATTTGAGTGCCCAAAGTAGTTATTACCACTTTCGCAAAAGTGGTAATAACTCGCCCGACAGATGTGAAATACCTGCCGGATTGCATTGCCTCCGAGAGTGCCGCTCATGGCTCACCATCCCGACAGCCACGAACTCGACGACTGGCCAGAATGCGGTCCGAAAAACCCGGCCATCTCCAACCTGGTCTGGCAGCTCGCCCATGATCGTGGCATGCGCGTTGTCGACATCGAGCTCATCATTGAGCGAGCACTTCGCGAAGAGCTTGCGAAAGGGCAGGGCGATGGAAATTCACTTCGTTCAGCACCCAGCCAGTTCAGACTTGAACGACGAGGCCCGGATTGAAATTCGGATTCTCTCTGGTTCCGAAACTCGTCGGTAACCCGCCCGGTTCGCTAGGATCCGCGTCCGGCAGACCATGGGGTCATGCGAACCGTGATCATGGCCGTGGATCCAGAGCTCGGATTGATGCGTCAGACGGCAAGAACACAGAGGCAGAGGATGCGAACTCAGATCAAACGACGACACAACGCAGCTGAAATCCGGATTCCACGGCAGGCGATGGAGGCGGCTACCGTGTCCATCGGACAGATCGTCGACGTGCGCGCAGAAGGCGGCGGATCGTCGTCGCCAACATCGACGGACCCAGATACGAGCTGGACAGTTTGCTCGCAGAGATGACGCCGGACACCTTCCATGATCAGATTAATTTCGGGCGCCCGGTCGGAGGGGAAGTGGACGGCGCGTAGCGGACTCCGTTATTACCACTTTCGCAGAACCGGGAATATCCGGTAGACCCTTCGGGGCCTTGGCTGAGATCTGCAGTTCAACCGCGGTTGAATAACCGATCTTGGCATGAGGGCCGCCAGAATAAAGCTTTTATCCGACGTCGGTGTTGAAGCTATTCCTACCATGGGCACCGGTTACTTGTTTCTTCGCTGAATTGAACCAGAATGACTATGATAAATTATTCGGGCTCGCCATATTTACGGTTGATGCGGAACTCGAAGACTTCAGCCTAGCCGAGATTGCAACGCTGGAAGGGCTAGAAAATCTTCGCGTTGAGATTGATCGGCACTGGCGGGCTCAAGGGACGCTAGGCCAGTACTAGCCGAGCATTCGGCCTAAGTTTCAGCTGAGATTTATCGCGCGACGGTTGGCTCGAAACATTGGATTTGCAGCTGCAAACTTCATGGTGCATCGGCCGGTATTCGAGACGGCCAGCCGGCCCTGTCCTATCAACTTGTTCCCCTTTGACCGGACTGTGAAGGAGATCGCCGTCGCCAACGGAGTTGACCCGGGCATAGTTCCTCAACGGATTGAGGAATGGGCCTGGTCAGTTTCAGATTCGGCGGCACATCGCGCCGGTCCCGATGAGGCTGACAATTACAGGCAAGCGGTCGCTATCGTGGCAAGTGAATAGAAGGAGCGGACTTCCACGCTCAACGCCGCGCCGCTGCGATTCGCAGAACCTTTATTATGGAACTTAGGTTGACGCAGGCGCTGGCCGGAATCCTCGCGTGCCAAACCGGCGCGTCCACGTCCTGTGGATTGAGCAAGACCTTGAGCGTGTCGGGGGCGCCAACGGCGGAACGCCCTGCTCAAATGTTACAAGGCCTCAACCTTATACACCGTCTCAGGCGCAGCTCATGAGATCAACCATGAGCTGCGCCTGAGAATGGAGTCCGCCAGCGGTTTACGACATCACACGATTGTCGGATGCCGAGCGGTCAGCACAGAACCGAGCTTGACTATCTACCGGTCTGGCGGGGACGCCGTCGTGGCCGGGAAAGGCGATGAGGTGATTGCTGCGGACAATCGCGCCTCTGACCACCCTCATGAGCCGCGCCGGCCTGAAAGCGCCATTTTTGGAACGGGCCAAATCCGATCAGCCCCAACGCCTCGAACTCTGTCGCAAGCTGAGCAGCGCGCTTGCGATTATAACGGCCGTTCGGCGTCAGAAAATCGATTGCGGCGATCTGAAGCTCCGATGAACATTGCGCCCGCATAAGCTCTTTGGTTCGCTCTTCATATTGAGCTTTGAGTGTCGCTTCTTTTGCTGCCCAAAAAGCAATATCCGCGTTCAGGTACTCTAGCTCCAGCGTTCTGAATTTTTCTACCGGGAATGGAACGTCAATTGGTTCGCGATCTGTGTGCGTCATTTTATCAGCCGTAGTATGGTTACTTGAATATTAATGGATGGTACTCGCTTATATTAACGTATTAACTCGCTTCGGCGCAAGGGGTGGCCAGTTATGGCTGGTCAACTCAGGCATATTCCCGCGGCAATTCCGTAGGAGCGTGCTCGGATAGGCTCAGTGCCCGACTCCGTCTTCGCCCAAAGGCTAAGCAGCCAGTTCGAGTGAACTTACTCAGTTCGTGTAGTTCGCGTTCACCGTGGATTTGGATGCTTGTTTTGAAAACCACGAGGGCGCTGTGGCTCAATTGGAGACCTGCACCATGAGTTCCATCCGATCGGTTCGCCCTTGCTAGTGCGAATTATTGGGCCCCGCGCTTTCACTTTACCGCGACTTTCTGCGCCTTAGATCGGTGCTGCAGTTGCGGAATTCCTCTACCTCAGATTTTGCAGTTTGAGAGGCCTGCGACGCAGGCTCCGACTTGGCGATTGGGACATCGGAAGTGTGAATTATCGCGCCCCCGAAATTCTCACACCGGTGGGAATTACTGTGCCTCGATTTGGCAGCGGGGTGTGGAATTTCTCTGCCTCAAATTTTGCAGGCTGGGAGCTCTGCGCCCAGGCTTCGGTCCGGCGATCGGGGCGTCGGCAGTGTGAATTATTGCGCCCCCTGAAATTCTCACACCGGCGGGAATTTCTGTGCCTCGATTTGGCAGCGGAGTGCGGAATTTCTCTGCCTCAAATTTTGCAGGCCGGAAGCTCTGCGCCCAGGCTTCGGCCCGGCGATCGGGGCGTCGGCAGTGTGAATTATTGCGCCCCTGAAATTCTCACACCGGCGGGAATTTCGGTGCCTCGATTTGGCAGCGGAGTGTGGAATTTCTCTGCCTCAAATTTTGCAGGCTGGGAGTTCTGCGCCCAGGCTCCGGCCCGGAGATCGGGGCGTCGGCAGTGTGAATTATTGCGCCCCTGAAATTCTCACACCGGCGGGAATTTCGGTGCCTCGATTTGGCAGCGGGGTGTGGAATTTCTCTGCCTCAAATTTTGCAGGCTGGGAGTTCTGCGCCCAGGCTCCGGCCCGGCGATCGGGGCGTCGGCAGTGTGAATTATTGCGCCCCGAAATTCTCACACCGGCGGGAATTTCGGTGCCTCGATTTGGCAGCGGAGTGCGGAATTTCTCTGCCTTAAAATTTACAGGCTGAAGATCTGCGGCACGAACCTTGGTCGGGGATCAGGTCAGTGCAAATAATGGGCGCTCCGAAAGTTTGACTTCGCCGGGGACATTTTGCCTGAGAACGAGGCTCTGACTGGCGATTGCTCCTCTGAGCCAAAAGCGCAGATTTTCCCAGAAACTGGACGAAATGAGCGCTTTTTGCGTAAGTTTTGTTGAACGGCGAAAACCCCGCAGCCGCTACCGACCAGGCCGCTCTCGAGGACGATTCCGCCGGCGGCGTCTGCTGGCTGAAGCACTGGCAGCTGCCGCCGGCGTTCCCAATAAGGACGGATGCTCCATAGACGGGCTTGAAGACCCCATGGAGCCTCCCTCCCCGCCAAGGACCAGGCCCCTGCCCCTCGCCACCGGCTTCGCCCGCTCAGGGCGCCTGAGCAGCCCCGAGCAAGGACGACGAAACCCTCGCAAATGCGCAGCCTCTCAGTGGCTGCATCCCACCAAGGACAGGCCCAGGATGGGCCTCGTTCTCCCAAAAATAAATGGGCTCAATACCGCAAACGTGACGCACCCCTTCGGGCGCATCTCGTTTGCGTTGATGCCTTCGCATCAATTGAGGTCTCCGACAGCCTCAGGACCACGCCACTTCCATCCTCTTCCGATCTCGATGCGCGCCTACGCACGCCAGCCCAGGCCTTCGCCAGGCACGATCGGTTCAGGATGCCCGTTTGGCCGCCCTCCAGCGGCCCTTGAATGGTGGTCCAGCGCCTTCGCGCTATAGAGGCTTGGAGACAGGACTGGCCTTGCATTTGAGGCACAAAAATTCGCGTGTCGACGCCTCGTGTCGAGGCTACCGGACTTGCACCTTGGCCTACGCCAAAGAGCCTCCCGTGACCCTTCTGCGTGCCTGCGCACGAGCGAATTTTTGTGCCTCATCGGTCGCCCCGGAGGGCTCCTTACCCGGGCCAGTGCGACGGCCTTCGCCGGCGCATAATTGCTGCCACCCTCGGGTGCCAGAAGCTAACGCTTGGAGGCCCAAATACATGGGCCATTCTCACTAACGGTTTGGCTCTTCGACCCTTCAAACCGTGCTGCCCCTCTTCGGAATCTCTCATCAGCCGTCAGACCGGCTGATGCATGGGGGGCGGCCATGTCACTGCGCGCGCTGCGCCAGTGAGCGCGCTCTCGGTAGCCGCCAAGCGCTGACTGGCAAAGCTCCTCTCCCCCGGCAGCTTCAGCCTGGTCTCCAATGGCAGCCGGGACAAAGACCAGTACGGCCGGGCGCTGTATTTCGTCTATCAGGGTCGCCAACCAGTGGGAGCCATCTTGATTTCCGAGGGGCTCGCACGGCGCCTGGCAGGCAGTCGACGGCCATGGTGCCTGCCGCCGTTTGAGTCGTAACACCGCCCTGCCAGCCGGCTCAGGCGCAAGCGTCTTGCCGTCCCTAGAGCGGAGCGCCGGAGCCGCCACGCTCGTTCGATCAGGAACAGGGAACGGACCGATGTGAAGCGAACTCGGGGATCGTTGAAGGCGCCACACTATCATCTTACACTATGGCTATCGATGCTAGAGAGGTATGACATGCCGCAAACTGCAACCCTGTCGTCAAAGTTCCAGATCTCCATTCCCAAGGCGATCCGAACCGCCCAGCATTGGAAGGCTGGATTGACTTTTGCGTTTATTCCCAAGGGAACCGGAGTCCTCCTGGTTCCGGTGCCAAAGCGCGAGGATCTGGCCGGAATCGCGAAAGGGGCATCCGCAACGGGCTATCGAGACTCGTCGGACCGCTTCTGATGCGCCTGATCGATACCTCCGCCTGGATCGAGTGGCTGATTGGCTCGCCGACCGGCGAGGCAGTAGCCAAGCATCTTCCCGAACAGTCCGAATGGCTGGTGCCAACCATCGTTCAGCTCGAACTCGCAAAATGGCTCGTGCGCGAGGTGGGCGAGGACAAGGCCGACCAAGTCATTGCCTATACGCAGCTTTGCAACGTTGTTCCCCTCGACACCGAGATCGCCTTAGCTGCGGCGGAAGCCTGCCGAACCCATAAGCTGCCAACGGCTGATGCCATCGTCTTCGCCTCCGCCCGCGCTTACGATGCTGATCTCATCACCTGCGACCAACATTTTGACGGATTGCCCCGTGTAATCCTGATCGAGAAAATCAAGGTCTAATTGGCCCCTGGTTCCAGGCTTTGACTTCTACAGCAGCGCCACAAGCGTCCTGTGCTAAGATGATGGCTCGGTTCAATCGCTGGCCAGGCGAAAAATTCCATCGCCTTTCCAGTGACAAAATTCATTTCCCAGCCTTTCAGACAGCCCAAGCCACCACCATAGCAGCGCCAGCACCGGCAAAAGTTCTCGATATCCCATTCGACATGCGCGGGCTTGCGCAGCATCACGGCGTCGCCTGGGATGCGAAGCGCAAGACGTACATCTGGCGCGGTCGGGATTTCGCCCGCTCGGTGGCCAACAGTTGTTCTCCGGCTCAATGGCGGCCAGGTTCTGCGATCAAGATTGAGAATTGCAGCGTATGTCGGCGTTATTAGTTTCGGCTGGTCCGACGAAGGGACACGGTTGCTAGCGGCGAAGGAGCTGACGATGGATGCGGTCAATTCGTTGTCTGCAGAATTTCTAACGAATGTCAGCTCTTCTACGCCGGAATGAAGTTTTCTCATGCATAGCGGCCGGAGGCCGTCAAATTTATCTGTGGGGCGCTTGTGCCAGGAGAAGAAAGAAATTAGCTCGGTAGCAAATCCGCGCTGACAAAAGCGGCGGACATTGTCAAGTAATTCGGTGGGCGAGCGTCGGTATTTTTGTGCGTTCGATCTGTAGCAGACGCGCAGGGCAGATGCTAGAATAGCGCATAAACTAAAGGCTATTCATTCTGTTTTAACTATGAGCGATCCACGAGCCCCTGGGCATTTTACGGTCAGCGCCCTCGACCAGCTTTCGCATTCTCTACGGGTCTCCCGTGAGTTCGAGGCTGCTGGGCCACTCAAGAGCATGGATCCCGACCAAGCTGGCGCATTTGCAGCTGCGCATGGTTTAGGGCGCTCTTGGCATGGGGTCCAGCTAACCGCTGGCACATTTCGCATGTACACTCGAAACGCTCACCCCAATATGGTGTTTGCCTATGACAACCCGAGCGTCAGGTCCGGCGATCGCACGCGCGTCAGTAGCCGGCCTGTTTCAAAGGATGGCGCTAGCTCCTTTCATTTCTCGCACAGCTACATGTCGAAGACGTCCCCGATCCTGAGGTTGATCCGTGAGTTTCAAGGTGGCCGTTCGCACTCGAACTCAAGGGCGAACGACCACGTGCTCTATATTGAGCGCGACGGAGCCTCCGAGCAGCTCGGCCTGCGCAAGCGCTATGATGGAACCGACGGATGGCTGGATAATATTGATGCTATGGAGGAGCTTGTAGCGGAACGAACCGCCAAGGAGCTGCAGGACTATCTGGAGAGCGCCAGCGCAGCTGAGAAGCTGCCGCTGCGCAATATCCAGGACGACGAAATCGATGTCCTGAAATCAGCCTCATTCGGCACGCTCGGAGCTACGATCGAGGAACGCCATCATTTTTGGCAGGAGGTTGAAAAGCTCGAAGCGGATCCTCGGGGTGATAAGGTTCAGCTGCGCATCGAACACAACCAGAAGATCTGGGATAACGTCCTCGCCAACCTTAAAACGGCGCCAGAGCCGCTACAAAAGGAGCTTGCCGCGCACGCTGCCGAACATGCCCCTGATACGATCACGCTCAAGCGTGTTCCAACCGCTGAGGCGTTCGCCATCTACAAGTGGGCGCATGGCATCGGTCCGGCCTTTCCGATCGATATAGAGCCCGGCCGTGGCGGCCGCGTGCAAAACCGCATCATCGCCGAGTTGCCGCACGAGCTCGATTCACATGAACGCGTGACGATCGTCCGGAACTTCGCCGAGATGCTCGTCGAGAAGGGCTTGCCTTACTGGGCGGTGATCCACGCGCCGAATGAGAACAACGACAGCCGCAACTACCACGTCCATATAGTTTATTATGACCGCCCGGCCGCCAAAATGGCCGACCCCAAAGACCCGTCCAAACTCGTTTGGGACTTTGAGGTGGTGGAACGAAAGCGATTTTCAAATCGGCACCTGCGCGAAGTCCGCCCGCACCTCCAATCCAAAGATCGAGATGTGTCAGCCCAGGGTTGGGTCAAGGATCTGCGCCGGCATTGGGAGAAGGTCTCCAATGACACCATGGCGTACGCGGGACTTCGCAAACGCTACGATGCCCGGACCTACGAGGAAATGGGGATCAACCTCGATCCGCTGAAACACATTCCATCCAAGACGTTCAACAGGGAACGCAAGGGCGAGCTCACCACTGATGGCGTCGCACTCGCGCGCCGCCAGTGGGATGTCCTGATCCAAAAGGTGGTCAAGGAGAATTATAGCCAGACTGCGCTCCGCCGGCGCAACATCGCCAGGAACGCCGAGCGCGTCGGACGGCTGCTTGGGCGCATGAACCCAGCCAAGGCGTTGTCGACGGAGGAAGTCCAACGCATTGCTAAGATCGCCGACAAATGCGCGATTTCGCTCGGCATGGCGGAGCTCTGCCAGGACGTAAGTCGCGTTGTCATCGATCGCGTCGCGTCCCGTGCGAGGCTCGTCTTCTATGCGGCATTCGGCGACGTGGGCAAAAAGCCGAGAGGCCGGCCGCGGAAGTACCCGCAACCCCTGCCTCCGCCTTCAAAATTCCTCCCGGCGGAAGCTGAGGAAGCCCGCCTTTTCCTAAAGACGGTCTTGCCGGCGGGGCGTCGGCTCGACGAGAGAAATCGAAAGGATCTTCTCCAGGCGCGTGAGCGCCTCGCCGTCATGTCCAGGCGTCTCGAGCAGCTTGAGAGAAATCCGAGGCAGCACCCTCGTGATAGGCGCCAACCTGGCTATGTCGATCCCGATTGGTTCGATCCCACACCAGAGGAGATTGCTCGCAGTCGCGAAGAGGCTCGGGAACGGCTGCAGGAATCTATAATGGCTCTGGCAGAAAGTGGGTTGGCGGAGGTCTTGAAGGCTACGGTCGACGAAGCAATGCCGTCGACCAACGTCAATATGGCGCCCGATCCGGTGCCCGCCCCTACACCCCCCTCCCCTATAATTCCAACGTCTGCGGCCGAGCCCAGTCCGCCTCGCGAACCCACTCCGGCGATCCCTGTGGCGCCAACGGCTCCGACAGTGCCTGCTCACGGCCCCGGCAGTCGCCCAGCTTACCTGGATGACATGAACCCCAAGGGAACCAAGTACCGCTACGAGCCATTCTCATACCGTCCAGATCGGCCTCAAAGGAGCGTCGTCAAAAGCCCGACTCAACCGGTGCCGGACCCTGCAATAGTCGCCAAACCAGTGTCGAAGCCAGCCGTCGCGCAAAAGATCAACTCGGCTTCCCGGCCGGTGGCTGCACCACTTGCGCCAGCCCTCCAGCCGCGGAAGCCGGCGCCCCCGGCGCCCTCCCCTGACGCGCCCGTTCAAGAGGAGCGTGTGGTCCCCACGCCTGCGCTGGCAGCTAGGCCGGCAAGTCAGAATCGCGCGCTGCCCCCTGCGGTCAAGCCTGCGCCGACGCAAGAAAGCCAGCCGCCTTCAGCTCAATTGACTGCGGCGCCGGCGAAGCCCGTCCCCACCGGATCGATTTTGTTTACGCGACCGCCGAAGCGCAGCCTACCCGAACGAATCTCTGGCCTCGTGATCGAGGGGACCAATCCACCTCCCCCACAGGCGTTGCAGTCGGAGCAAACCCTTCCGCCGCCCCCTCCTGTCGTCGAGAACACCCCAACTGTGGAGAACTGGCTGACCACGCCTGATCAAGGTCAGATTCCGACGCTGGTCGAGGTGCCACCAGTGCCCAAGAAACATCCAATCAAGAAAGGAAGACGATGGGGTTCGAGCCGTGACGACTCCGGATATGAGCGCTAATGTGCGGGTGGAGAACCTTCGTAAGGAAAAAATCGGCCGGCGGCACGGGATGCAGCGGCATTTCGGCCGGGCGAGCTCGGTCGTCTGAAAGGGTGCCGATCAGGATTTCGCGCCCACCACAATGGCGCCCACGGCAAAGTTGGCCGGGCTGCCAATGCGTAACTTTGGCCCATTCCCGACCTCAGAAGCGTCTGCTTTCCGGCAGCTCGGTATACCGGCTGACGCCGCGGTAATCAGTGGGGACGATCCTATCAGGCCGCGGCCGCCTTGGCGGCGATCTTTTCGACGATGGAACGCACGAAAGGAGGGGGCATGCCCCGCTCGATCAGGTTCTCCGCGATGAAGCGAGCGACCAGCGGCTTGTTCCGGCGAGGAGCAATCCCGAGCGCTGCCCTGGCATCACCTTCAAGCTTCGCGTAGAGGCCGACTTCCATCGCATCGAGCTCAGCCTGGAACTGTTTCTCCCAATTGCCATCGACGATCGCAAAGTCGTTGTGGATTTGCGCTGGCGGCACATCTGCCTCCGGCTGGGCCAGCAGGCGGCACAGCGTCCGGTTCGTTGTCTTTTCTTGATCGTTCTCGACGTCGTTATCGAAGATTATGTAACGACGTATGGCGTGGGCCTCATAGAGATGGACCAAAGTGTCGATTGCCGACGTGCTGCCGGCGCCCACGATCGAGACGCCGGCCTGATCGAAGTCCAGCCCCAGTGCCTTCGCATAGATCGGCAGGGCCTCCCGCTCGGTGGCGCCCTCAACCACAACCACAACACGCGCGAAATAAGCTTCAGTCATCTCCGCAGTGCGGATGTTACGGATGAAGCTCCTCATCGATTCCACCGTCATCTCGCGGCCCGGGTGCAGCGCCTTCCGCAGCGCGAGTAGCTCTTCGCCAGACGTAATGGCCACCTGGGTGCAGACCTCCTCCTCGTCGTCCTCGCAGCGCTCGACCAGGACGATGCGGTCGCTACGCGAGACGTCGAGGAAATGCGCGCTGTGGGACGATATGAAGATCTGATTTCCGGCCGATGCCAGTTCCTCGAACTGCCGCATCAAGCTGCGTTGTGCATGCGGGTGCAGGTAGAGCTCCGGCTCCTCGATACCGAGCACTGCGTCGCCGCGAAACGACTTGGCGAACGCCTGAAACAGGGCGAGCACCAGGACATTGCGAACACCGGAGCCGACCTCTAGGGGACTTCGGGGGCTGCCGCGCTCGACCAAAGTGGGGAAGAGACTACGGTACAGGTTCGTCTCTTCCATGGTGCGGAACTCAAAGGAAACGTCATAACGCGCAGTCTTGAGCTGGGCGGCGAACGCTTCGCGGAGATGCTGTTCGAAGCCTTTGTATAGGTCCGTCTCCATTAGCTGGTGCGCCTCGCCCAGTGACTTTCGCAGAGCGTCGAGCTTAGCAGCGTCGTTCCTAAGCTCGGCATGGAGGAAGCGCAGCGCTTGCCCGAACAGAGACCACCTCGACGCGCCGAACTGCTTCTCGAAATTTCGGCTGGCGTCGACGTAGGCGAAGGCCATGTCCTCGCGCATCGCGTTATTGAAAGGACGGACAGGCTGGCCACGAACGTCCTGCACGTTGAGGGGGTACTGCGGTCGCGACGTATCGAACTCGATGAACCGGTAGTAGCCGTGCTCGAAGTCGATCCGGATCTTGATGTGAAGGTCGGTATTGCGATTATAGTAGTCGGAATCCTGGAGATTGCCCGGCATCGGATACCGGTCGCCGATCAGGAAATTCATCGCGCTGAGAATGTTCGTCTTACCGGCGTTGTTGGCGCCGACGAGCACGCAGATGTCCTGCGGCGAGAAGTCGATCTCTTTAATCGACCGCCAATTTCGAATTCGCACTCGCGTGATCTTCAAGTCCAGCCCCTTCGAACTACCGCGCGCATACGTTGCACGTGAGATCGCGAGGAGGAAAGCTGGGAGGGGCTGCGACTGTCATGGTCACCTACGTCAATCTCTTGATCGCCCGAACCTTCCTTTCGATGGCTTCTACGAACTCATTGATCATATCCGCAGTCTGGTGGACGTAGGGCTTGGTAAAAATCGTCAGCTTCTCACTGCCCTTGTTGGCACCGTTCCGATGTACGCAGTCATGCCGAATCCTGATTGCCTCCAGCATCACCTCGACATCGACAACTAAGCACAGGAGCGAAATATCTAAAGCCGCTTTGTATAGGAAATCGACCCTTCTCAGGTCGTGGTACACGATGCCCCGCAGGTAATCCCGCACCTTGTTATTCACTAGGTCCGGCTGCGCTGCGACCTCGGCTAATGAGAATTTTTCCTTCTGAAGTTCTCTGTCCTGCTGCATGAGCCGGCTCATGGCCGCGGGACTTGCGAGCGTGTTCTTCAGGAGGGTATCGCCGAGATAAGCTTCCATCGCCGTGATCTGATGGGAGAACACCATCCGGTTTAGGATGTGATTGCCTTGATCGCCGCCGTGATCGGCAACCAGGTCGCCCGTCATGTATTAAGAGTCTTTGTAGATCGCGAATGGATCGTCAGGTACGCCGTAATCCACCCAAAGATCGTCTTCGCCATCGTATTCGCGCACGTGGTTGAGCCCGAGGTCGAAATTGGTGACGATCACATGCTCGCCGACATCGGTGTCTTCTCTGTTGTAGGCGCCAGCGGGATACTCCCAAAGCGCCCATGTCAGCGTCCCAAGCTGCGGATGCTCCACGACCGCCTCGTACCGGTACTCGGGCCCCATCCCCCGCTCGTCGCCCCCGTTCTGCTCCCATTCGAGCTCGTCGGCTTCGATTTCATAGACGACCCCCGTCGTAGCATGCCGGATCTCGGCAGTCCCCGTCGTGTATGGCTCCATGATCCCCCTGCGTAGCATCAGGCCTTCTTGGGCCAGTCCTTCCGGATCGATTTTACGACGCCCCGCACACTCTTCCGCGGCGCCCAATGGTTGCGCCCGAAGACGTCGCTGAAGCCCACGTCGATTATACCGTCATCGCGCAGGTGCTCATGCTTGAACGCGACGTAGACCGACATCTCGCCGCCGACGGCCAGCTTGTGCGGCATCGGCGAGTTTGACGCGGTGCCGTTGAGAACCTGGTGCGGCGTGGAGACGTGGTTCATCATTCCGTACTGCCAGCGCCTGTAGTGGCCGATCTTCCACCACCACCCCGGCAGCCTCGACTTAGCGATGAGGCTCTTCAACGTCGTGTCGGTCGGGCCGAAATTTGTGGCCGTGGCCCCGAGGAACGGCTCGGACATCCCGTTCCCGTCGATGAGATACATGACCGCGAATGTGACCCTGATCTTGGGTTTCGGGTGAACCCACTTCGACCAGACGTTCCATCCCAAACTGAAGAGAGAAATCGCCGCTGAGAACAGCGAAACAACGAAAGCCCAATCAGCCGTCTGCATGGGAGTCATCTAGCTTCACGGATTGGCCGCCTTGTAAGCCTTGGTCGCGGCGATCGTGCTGTGAACGGTAGTGTAGGAACTCTTGGCCAGAACCCGATAATATTGCTGCCTCGTGGTCGCGAGCTTGGTGATGTGGACCGTATTCCTGAGGTTTCTCAGGCGGGTCAGGTGGCCTCGCAGTTGTGGATCGATGATTGCCTCTTCCGCTGCGACGTCGATCCTCCATGCGAAATTGCGCTTGTCCATCTTGGCCGCTCGCGGACCGTTGCGCCAGTTGATGGCCGCATTACCTGATGTCCTATATCCGGCACCAACCATCACGTTGCGGTTGATCCCGTGCAAAATGCAGTCACCCAAAAGGGCTTCGCAAATAGACCCGTAGTCGATCACCTGGGTTCGAACGTGGGCCACACTCTCGATGCCATCCACGAGAAGACCTAAGCCCAGCTTGTACAGCCAGCGACTGCCATACATCGTCTGCGCCACCGACCGCCGCAGCGCAGCATCGCTCACATGTGAAAACTCGTCGGCCTGCAGAGCCGCAACGTCCTTTATGTCGGCTTTGGAGAATGTCTTGATGCTGTCTATCGCAGCTTGACCAAAAAGATGCTGGAAAGTCGTCAACGCAGCCCCCCGATGCGAAATGCATTCCCCAAGGGGAATATTTTATAGCCATTCGGATTGCACAAGCGCGCAAATCTGCAATCTAAGATTTGTCCTCCATTCCCTTTGCGTAGGTCGGCGCCCACTGTTGCAGCACCGAATATTCTGCCTCCGCCGGCAGGCCGCCGGTTCGCGCGCGCGAACCGGGCAGCACACGGCCAGAACAGATAAGCACGCGCCAGGACCGATCAGTACGCACCAGAACCTGTTCACTCCTCGTAACACCTTGAAATCATTGGTTTAATCACGCCGCGGCAGCCTAGTTGTGCCAGTTCGCTACCCTTGTTTGACTCGGATGGGTCAAACAAGACTAGTCAAATGGGCGGCTTGGGCGCAATTAGTCCCCGCTTAAGCACACCTAAGCCTTTGATTTTCTTTTCTGCCAGAGGTTAAAAGTGGATCATGCAGTGGTTGTTGAGGTTCGAGCCCTTGGCCTCCACCGCTAGGACGCCGGACGCCAAACCGGTTTCCAACTAGCTCGATGGCAGGGGCTTAAAGCCGCCCGGGGAACGGTCCCCGGGCGGCGCCTTGTAGGGGATGGGAATGGTAGCCTTCGGATCTAGCCACAAGGGCGCCGAGAATGACATCGCGCTGCGGAATGGAATGTTCTCGGACGCCGCGAACCGTCTCTGGTCGCACAAGCCATCCGGCGCCTTCGTGACGATCCCGAAGACGATGCCCTTCATCGTCCGCATCCTCGACGAGATCACCAAGGGCGCGCCGGTGGGCACCGTGTATTCGACGCTCTGGACGTTCACTTGGACGAACGACGCCTTCATCAAGATGGGAGGTCGCGAGAAGCAGATCGCATACGCCTGCCGGTTCACCGGGACCCGCGGTATCCGGACGCTCAATGACCGCCTCGTCAAGCTGCGGGAACTCGGCATGATCGAAACGGCATCCGGCGACGCGGGCGAGATCAGCTTCATCTTCCTGCCGAACCCGCACTACTGCCTGTACAAGCTCTGGCTCGAAAAGACGGTGAAGATCCAGACGGAGTCGTTCAACGCCTTCATGAACCGCGCGACGAACCAAGGCGCCAAAGACTTTATCGGCATGATGCAGCACGTCGAAGCAGGGGGCGTTCTGACACCGTTTCCGGTCGCCCCACCTCCTCCCGCCCCGATCTTCCCGACTACGCCTCCCCCGCCGCCGCCCATGCCGGGCGCGCCGGCTGCTGCGCCACCTCCGCCTCCGGGATTTTTCGTGGGTGTACCCGCAGCCCCTCCGGTCGTGCCCGCGGCACCTCCACCGCCGGGACCGTCGACCGATATCTCTCCGGATGAACTCCAGAAGCTGATCGATGGCCTTGGGCCGGCCAAGCCGCCTGCGGGGTGAAAGGCGTCAATCAGCCCGCAGCAGGCATCGACGGGTCCCAGCAGTTGCCGCTCTTCCGGGTGTAGTTGTACCCGTGGATGGCATCATTCGCGAGGCCCTCCCGGTCGAGAAGGGTCGAACCCGAGATCTTCATCAGGTCCACCCGGCTCGGCCTGCTGACCGGTCACGCTACCACCCGGCGAATTTCTGGTTTCCGGCCAACTCCAATGTCAGGTTGTGGCGCCGCGCGACCTCTACCAGACACTACACCGGCTTGGGCCGAGAGCGAACTGGCGCTCTGCCGAGAAGCGGACGCATCTCTCCATAAGTTAAATCCTCGGCAGTGAGCGCTCTCTCCCTCCCCTAGTCTCTGCCTCGTCGGCGATAGCCTGATCGGGTGCGACAACCCGTTTCAATGGGGTCGCACCAATGGGGAGTGACCGTACAATCTCCAGCCCATCGCCCCCGTCGGCCAGAGACTTCGAAAGGGCCGTCACCTGGCCGCACCAGATCGTCTCCGCGTCCCTGTCACGAGAGGTATCGGCGGGCTCGCCTGGCGCGCCGAACGCGACGGGCCGCATCTGGAATTGCCGTCCGTCGGCGGCCCCGCTAACCTCTACACCATACCCTGGGCGGGCAGCATCGGCGACGACGAGCCTCCCGCTCGCCGCAAATGTCGTCTTCATCCCCTCACGGACTTCATACCCAAGGCCAGCAAGGCCCTTCATCACCGCCGCCCGCCGCGCCGCTGCGGCTTCGTCGGCTCGGTGTTTCGCCAGCACTGCCTCCGCCGCACCAAGACGTTCCTGGATCTCTTCTGCGGCCACCGCCCCCTCGGAGACCGCAAAGGAGGCTGCCGGAAGCCCTGCCTGCGCCATGTCCGCGAGCAGAGCGCGGAGGGCAGACATGAGGTCGGCGGCCCTTCGTGCTTCGGCGAGCACGCGACCTGTCTCGACCTCCAATCCATCGAGGAGGAGCCCGCGGCGGGGTGACTGGGCCTCCCTGGCTTCGTCCAGTCTCTTCAGCAGGGGCTCGCTAGCCCCAGTCCAGCCAAGGGCTCGCAGTTCCTCGAGGCGGACCTCGATCCGATCGACATCTTGGTCTGCGGGCGTTGCCCGCTGTGCGGCAAGCCAGTCGCCGAATGACAAGGCTTTGTCGGAGTGGCGGAGTTGCTCCGCCAACGGGCTCTTGGCCTCGGAGGCCGGCCTGCTTTCGGCAAGAGCTCGGAACCCCTCCGCGAAGGCGGCCTCGTCGCCTTGCTCGAGGCCGCGCATGACCCTATCCGACAGGACGACACCGACGGCGGCAGCGGACCTCAAGAGCGTGGCGGCCGCCTCGCCACGTCGACGGGCGTGAGTGCGTGCCGCAGCCTTGGCGGCGGCCGCCTTTTCAAGCCGGAAGCGCATGTCCGACCGCAGGAACGCTTCCTCCGCAGGAGCCTGCGCCTGCATCTCCGCGAACTTCCCATTGGCGGCGAGCGCAGCCAGGGCGTCACGGCGCCGCCGGGCAGCTTCAACTGTCGCCGCGTCAAGGCAATCGTTTCGGCGTCCTGCCTCTGCCCACTCCGCGAGCGCGGCGTCGATCCGCGCCAGCATGCCCTTGCAGATCGCCTCATTCTCCTCCCGCGTGACGATCCTGACGACTTTGGGGCCACTCAATTCCGCTCTCCCAAGGCATGCGTGACGGCGTCCCGAAGCCGTGCCCGCTCGATGTCGGGCTCGTGGAACCAGCGGTGGGACGAAACCCGGTGCAAGACCGGCACCGACCGCCGCAGGACCTGCGGGCGCCAGACCTCACGGGCCCGGGCACGCTCAAGGAGCGGGTGGCGCGGCGCATCGCATTCGATGCCGATGCCGAACAGACCCGTACGTGGATCCTCGACAGCGAGGTCGATCCCGAAGGCGCCGTCCTCCCTGACGTTCGTCGGCTCCCAGCCCAATGCCCTAAGCTCCTCCGTGACGGCCGCCTCGAGGCCGTCACGTCCACCGCCGTAGGCCGCTTGCCGGGATCGCTCTGGGCTGAGGCGCGAGAGGAGCGACTGCGCGCTGTCGAGGTCGCCGCTCGACACCAGGGCGGCATACTCGAAGTACGCCTGAAGAAAGTCCCGCGCGCTTGAGGCTTGCCGCCTCGTCGAAAGGAAGTCCGAGATCGACCCTATGGGCATCGAGGTCACGAGGATGACCTTCTTGCGCGCCCGGGTGACGGCAACGTTGAGCCGCCGCTGCCCGCCGACCTGGCCGAGCACGCCGAATGACCGTCGGAAAGTCCCTTGCGCGTTCTTTCCGAAGGTCGATGAGAAGACGATGACGTCGCGCTCGTCGCCCTGCACGTTCTCGACGTTTTTGACGAAGAAGCCCATATCCTCGCCGCCGTCGACCCGGTCCCGCTCCCGCGACAGCGCCGTCCGGAAGGCTGGGTCGGCCTCGGCTCGCGCCTCAAGGGCCTCCTCGATCAGGTCGGCCTGCTTCCGATTGAAGCTCACGACCCCGACGGTCGGCGGCGCTCCCGCGGCGCTGAGCCAAATGTCGCGGACGACGTCGACGACGCGCTCTGCCTCTGCGGGGTTGGTCTGGTCACCATAGACACCGTCGACGCGGATAAGTTCGATCGGCCGAATGCGGCGGATCTCCTCCGCCGGATGGCGTGCCGGCACGTTCAAGCGGCCGGCGTAGAAGGACGCGTTGCTGAACTGGATGAGCTCGCGGAAGGCCGACCTATAGTGGATTTCCAGCGTGCGGCTCGGGAGTACGATCTTGCCCAACTGCAGCAGGTCGGGGCAGTCCTTGATCTCGCGCCGGTTCCAGGTCTCCTGCGCGGCCTCCCGCTCTTCGTCGTCGAGATCCTCCTCGGCCGTTGCACCCTCGAAGATCCCAGCCTCGTCATTCTCGACGCGGCTCGAGAAGAAGGCCGTAGGGGGCATCTGCTTCTCGTCGCCGCTGACGATCATCGTCCGGGCCCTGAACAGGGCCGACAGCGCGTACTCGATCGGCATCTGCGACGCCTCGTCGAAGATGATCGTGTCGAAGAACGCCTTGCGGAGCGGCAGGAGGCGGCTTGCGACGTCAGGGTTCACGAGCCAGACCGGGCGCAACGCCATCAGCCCCAGGTCGGCCCCGCGCTCCACGAACTCCCGCATGCGACGCGCGCGGGCTCCCCGGAGCCGCGTTATATCCTCCCAATCGCGAAGCGGGCGTAGCTTCGAGACGTCGATGCCTTCGACTAGGAGGCGCTTGTTGAAGGCCCTCAGTTCACGGTCGGCCGTCGCGAGGAGCTGCGCCTTGCCCTCGAGCTCACCGGCATCGAGAAGGAGTGCCGGGTGGGCCTGCTCAAGGCGTCCCTTCCAGGCGAGCCTGCCCTCCGTCCCGATGATTCTTCGGACGACGGCCTCCAGCTGATCCGCAGGGAGGCTTTCAAGGGTCTCCCTGATCGTCGACAGCCTCGAGAACGTCGCCATCGTCAGCGATCCGAGTTGGGATGCTCGGGCCCGGAACCGCTGATAGGACGACGTCCGGGCGATGACGCCGACGACGGGGTCGATCCTACCGGCATTCGGTTGGTCTGCCGTAATGGCGGAGGCCGAGGCATCCAGCCAGTCGTCGGTCATCCAGGGGCCGAGCGCAGCGAGCGCCTCGCGGCTCCTTTCCCTCGATGCGTGCCTCATGAGGCCTCGGCCGATCGCGAGGAGGAGCTCGTCCACCGCAGCGGGATCTGCCTTGCGGGCGACCGCGAAGGCCGCTTCGCGGGAGGGGTAGTCCTCCAACCTGGCCACGACCGCCTCGCTGGCCGACAGGCGCGCGATGGCGCTGGTGACGGCTTCGGCGAGCTCGGGGACCCGGCGCAAGGGCAGACGGCTGTCTGGTTCGCCGATCTGCTGTTGGGCGACCATGATGCGGGCGCGCAGCGGCCGAAGACTGGTCTCCCGATGGAGGGCACTGCCGAAGGCGCGCGGGTCAGATAGACTTGCGGACTTCAAGAGGGAGCGGCGCCGGGACGCGGCCATCCAACGGCCAGGGGATAGCCTTTGAAGGAAGGTCGGGGGCGCGAGGAGGCGGTCGGAGATGGCCTGCCACATTCGGAGGTCGGCGTCATTGAGCGAACGGGCGAGGTTTACGGCGTCGTCGGAGGTGTCGTCGGGAGGCAGTTCGGCAAGTGCCTGCTGAAGGGAGGTCAATTCGACCTGGACAGACGTCTTTCCGGGCCCGCGTTCGCCAACGCCCGCCAGGAGGTCGATCCAACGTGCGAGGAGTGACCGCTGACTCTCGTCAAGCTGGCGCAGAGCGGCCCCATGGCTCGCCGCGAAGTTCCGGTAGGGTTCCGGTTCGCTGATCGCGAGGGCGCCCGGCGTCCTCTCGATGACGGCGGCCCGCTCAACCTCGGCCTCGGCGAAGCCGCGCAATGCAGCGGAGAAGACCTCGACCGTTCCGGAGTCCGCGGCGAACGGGCGCGTGTTCGCCAATGGGCTGCCCTCGAAACGAGCGGCCAACCAGAGCCGTGCGGTCGGCGCAAGCTCCTCCTGCAGCATCGTCAAGCCGCCCACGTCCAGCGCCGCGAGGTGTTGGCGGAGCGCCGGCAGGGACGGCGCCGCCCCCTCGCTCGCGAGGTCTATGAGGTCGCCGAGAATCAAGCGGTAGGATAGCCCCGTCGGCTCGTCGAGTGCGTGCAGAGCCCCGTGGTGCTCGTCCAGGTTACGCTCCAGCGCCTCCACGCGGGCTGCGGCCTGCTCGCGCTGCTGCTGCCATCCGGCGGGGCCGCGCGGCCGCTGGAAGATCTCCTCAAGCTGATCGCGCACCGCCCGCAGGGTCGGCTCCCGGTCCTTGTTGACGTCGTTGACCATCACGACGCGCCCGCCGAGGCCGGCCGCCTCGAGGCGCTTGTGCACGACCTCGATCGCGGCCTGCTTTTGGCAGACGACCAGGAGCGTCCTGCCGGTGCCGATCGCGTCTGCGACCATGTTGACGATGGTCTGGCTCTTGCCCGTTCCCGGCGGTCCCTCGACCAGCAGGCCCTTGCCGGCGCGGGCCTCAATTACGGCCGCCTCCTGCGACGGGTCGCTTTCCGAGGTGAAGAACCGGGATCGCTCTGGCACCCGCTCCGACGGGCCTTCCTCGGCAGGCGCGGTCTCGCTCATCCTCAGCGCCGTTTCGAGGCTCGTGCCTTCAGGCGGCCTGGATTTGAGCTGGCGGAGGTCCTCCATGACGGCCTGGCCCATGAAGCCTAGGTGGAACAGCGCCGCGCATGCCTCGACCCGGTCCTCCCCAGGCTTTAGACGGAAATCCGACCCGGGAAGTGGTCGGAGCGAATCGCTGCCCACGGTGACGAAGCCCGAGAATGCCTCGACTGCCTCCGAGGCGGTGACCGTCGCCCGGCGGAGGACGTCGTCGCAGACCTCCTGCCACCGCCGCGCCTCCTCGGCTCCAAGCAGCGCCTCAAGGGCGGGATTCAGCCGCACCTCCTCGCGGTCGCGGTCGAAGGACACCGAGATGCGCCCGCGGGCGCCGACCTCGGGATTGACCTTGATCGGCCACAGCATGATTGGCGCAATCCGCGGCCGGGTCGTCGCCCTAGCCTCCTGCATGACCAGGAAGGGGAAGCCCATGTAGAGGCCGTCTATGCCCGTGTCGCGCCGGTAGAGGGTTGCGTGAGAGTGCAGGGTGCGGATCCGGCGCTCCACCTGAGGGTTCGCCGCGAACACAGCCGGGTCGATGTCGATGGCCTGGTCGTTGCGGAGCAGGATGTGGTCGAGGATGCTCGCGGCGGAGCGCCTCTCCCCGTTGATCTCGGGCAGGTCGATCCTCGCGGACGCCTTGCCGATCACCATGCGCGTCAGCGGCCCCCGCATGATGGCCCCGGTGATGCGCTTGGCGAAGAAGTCGAGGAGCGTCGCGACATAGGTCTGGCGAGGAGGCTGGCGCCACGCGTCCTCCGGCACCGCCAAGAGCGACAGCGCCCTGGCCAGCGGCAGACGGCGCTCCAGGCGGAACTGGTCGGCCCACTCGTCAACACGATCGAGCCCGCATCGCGAGAAGCCCTCGAGCCGGCGCTCGATCTCGGAGTGGATGTCTCGCCGTGGACGGGCGATTAGCGCGAGAGCGGCGTCCCTGTCGAAAGTGGTGACGCCGGCGCGTCCCGCGGTCGTGGCGGCCTCGTCGACGATCGCGTCGGCAGACCTGAATTGGCCGACGGCGGCGCTGAGGAGCAGGATCAGGTCCTCCTCCTCGGTGACGCGACGCTCTGTCAGAGCTGCCAGCCCAGCATGGTCCGTATCCGGGAGGATCCGGCGCTTCTCATCCCAGACCGCCGCGAGCCTGCTTCTGGAGGTCGAGAGGGCGGCGACGCGCAACTCGGCCTCGTCGATCTCGACGTCGAGCTGCCGCGCCCGCTCGCGGACACGGGCCTCCCTCCGCTGAAGCCGTCGAAGCCATCCCTCGCTTCCCTCGCGCTCAAGCCGCTCGGGGATCGGCCCGGTGACGAGCGCATATCCCTCTTCGGGATGCTCCAGAAGCCATCCGGGCGTGACGATCTCCCCCCGGACGACGAGCGGCATCAGCGGGTTCATCGCCTTGAGCGCCAGGGACAGGCGCAGGTCGGGTGACGCCTCTTCCAAGGTAGCGGCCGCCCTGACGGCGCGGCGAAGCACGGGGTCATGGCCGGCCTCCTCCAACCACGTCGACAGGTCCCCGCGCTCCAGAAGGTCCTTTGCCTCGTCCCAGCGCTGCGCTTCGGCGGCGGCGAGGGCGAATGCCTGGGGCGACGAGTGGCGGCTTCCGCCCAGAGTGATCGAGCGCCGGCCTTCAGCGGTTTCGGTTTCGCGCCGCGCCGAGGGGGAGTCCGGGATGTCCCCGGCGATCCACCGCTGTGCCTCCGGCCAGGACCAGCGCGCCCTGCGATCGAGGGAGAGCAGGCCCCGCAACAGCGCTTCCACGTCAGGCGGGAGCCCTTCGGGAATCGGAGCCCCGTTCGTTATCACGCTGATGAGGAAGGTCTGGTCATCGGCCCCGCCGAAGCAGTCGCCGCCCGTCATCAGCTCGAGCAGGATGATGCCGAGGCTCCACCAGTCGCTCGCTGCCGCAACACCTCCCGCGAGCGCTTCCGGGGCGGTGTAGCGGGTCGTCTCAAGCGGCGAGACGACATCGAGGTCGTAGTCCGAGAGCCGAGCTGAGCCGAAGTCGGCGATGACGAGGTCGAGCGGCTGTCGCGAACGGACCAGAATGGCGTCCGGCCGTAGGTCCCGGTGGCGCAGGCCGCACTCCCCAAGGGCCGCGAGCGCCGTCCCGACCTCCGACAGGACCTGCCGGAGGTGGGCGATGTCACCTGCGGCAACGCCGACATCGGCCAGCGTCCCGCCACTGATGAACTCGGTGATTTCATATGACCGCTCGCCGACGCGGCCGGTCTCGAGAACCTCGGGCACGTGACCGGTTGAGACGGTCCTCAGCGCGAGGTAGATCTCCGGGTCAGGGTCGCTCTCGGAGGCGTAGATCGAGAGGATTCCGCTCCTGCAGTCGCTGGCGCGTTCGACGACGAAGCTCTCACGGACATGTCCGGCAGGCGGCAGCCGCCGCACGATGCGCCATCCATCCGGCGCGGATGGAAGCCCGGCGACCTCTCCCGTTTGGCTGCTTTCATCCGAACCGGAAAGCTCGGAGGCGGAGGGAGCATCAACCCCAACATCGAGGTCGGCGCCACATTCGGGGCACATCAAGTCCCCTGGATCGACAGGGTGCCCGTTCGGGCAGGACTGGGCGGGCGCGGCTTGAGCTGGAGGCTTTGCCGCTTCCGGCCGCCAGCCCTCTGGCCGGATGGTCAGCCCGGATAGGTCCCAGCCGCAGGGATGCCCGTTGGTCTCTCCCTCGCACAGGAGTTCGGCAACCGGTCGCTCGGTCTCACAGTTGGGGCAGAAGCGCATCATGGTGCCAAGTTCCGGATCGAGTCCGACATCTGAACGTCATGGCCGGCGGCCGACAGCGCGCGCCTGAGGCGTGCGAAGTCCCCGCGGGCGGGAATCCCGGCAAACCAGGCTGACCCGTCCTCGTCGAACATCACATCCAACGTCCGGTCAGCGGGCGTCAGCGGCCGGTCGAACGCCCCGAATTCCTGCCCAAGGGGGGTGAGCTTGTGGAGCCGTTGGTTGTCGCTGCCACGCATTGCGATCGTCTGGCTGAGCCCTGACCGGTACGGACCCGTCATGAGACCGTCGATGAGGCCGGGGTTCCGGCCGAGCCAGGGCGCGACGTCTTCGATCTCGTAACCGGTGAAGACCAGGATCGACGTCGTCGAGCGCCGGCGCCAGAAGCGCAGCACCTCCGCCAGTGCCGCTGGTTGCTCGAACGGTTCGCCGCCGGAGACGGTCAGGCCGGATGCGTCCGGGACGAGGGGCCCCATGGCGCCCAGCAGGTCGGCGACCGTGGTGCCACCTAGGCTTGCGTCCCAGGTGTCCACGGAGATGCAGCCGGGGCAGCGGAGCGAGCAACCCTGCAACCACAGACCGACGCGCTGTCCAGGCCCTAGCGCCGTGACCGGAAAATGCAAGCGCGACACTGCGACCTTCACGCGTCCATGACCTCCAGCTCGGTCACGGGGCCGGGCCTGATCGCCACGATCTGCACCGGTCCTTTGGCGTCGCGGTCAAACAGGGCGCGGGCAAGAGGGTTGATCAAGTGCGCCTCGATCATATTGCGGATACCGCGCCCGCCATTCGAGAGGTCGGCCGTGCAGAGGCGACGCACGGTCTCACGCGCCTCGTTCCCGAGGGTCACCGAATGCCCGGCCGCCGTGGCGTCCCGGAGCACGCCGTCGACCATGGACGCGAAGATGCGCTCAGCCACCTCCGGCCTGATGAAGTCGAATACGATCACGTTCTCGCCGAAGCGGTTCAGAATCTCCGGCCTGTTCAGGACGAGCTTGAAGTGGTTCGCGATCTCGACGCGCACGCGGGATCGGACCTCTTCATACGGCTGCTCTGGCAGCACGTTGGCGACGCGGCTCCCATCCGCCGCCGTCGAGTAGATGCCCAGATTCGAGGTGAAAACGATGAGGGCCTCCGAAAAATAGACCCGGTCGCCCCGCCCAGACGTGAGGACGCCGTCGTCAAGGATCTGGAGGAACTTATCGAGGATGCGGGGGTGTGCTTTCTCGATCTCGTCGAAGAGCACGACGCTGAAGGGCTTCTCCCGGATCGCGTTGGTAAGCTCGCCGCCGGCGTCGTAGCCGACATATCCGGGCGGAGCGCCAATGAGGCGCTGGTCCGCATGCTCCGCGCTGAACTCGGACATGTCGAACCTGATGTAGGCGGTCTCGTCGCCGAAGAGCAGCTCCGTCACCGACTTGGCGAGTTCGGTCTTTCCAACACCCGTCGGGCCGGCGAGGAAAGCGATTCCCCGGGGTCGCCCGGAGCCTCGTCGGCCCCCGATGCCGATGGCAGCGCGTTTGACGATATCCAGCATGTGGACGACCGCATGGTCCTGGCCCATGACCCGGCGAGCGAGGGTCTCTGCGCCGCCACGGATGCGGCCGGTCTCGATCTTCCGCCAAGCGTCCTCGGTCACGCCAACCTTGTAACGGCGGACGGCCTCCGAGACGTCACCGACGGCGACCCCCTCGGCACGAGCCAACTGCACGACGGCGCTGAGATCGCTGAGAAGCATTCCCTCCGTCGACCCAACCATGTCGTCCTCGGCCTTGCGAGTGTCCTCTGGCGAGGCCTCTCGCGCACCAGGCAGACCTCGGACAAGAGACGGGGCCACGGCCCTTCTCGCTGCGCTGTCAGGGGCGGCAACGGGAATATGTCGGAGCCTAGGATTCCCGACAATCAGCCAATCGGGAAGGTCTCCTTCCCTGTCTGCGAGCCAGATCACCGTGTTGAATCGAGGAACGCGGCTCGGCCCCCAGGGACGTGCGCTGGCGGTGTGGCTGAGGATAAGGGCTCGCGTAAAAAGGTGATGCTCGGCCGCCGAGAGGGCGTCTGGGCGAATCGTCAAGCGCGCGGCGAAATCGGCGACTAGCGCAATTGGCTCGCCTGGTTGTCCGACGAGCCTCTCCAATGTCATTCCGAGGAGGTCGAGGCCTCCGGGAGCACGGCCATCGACCGGCGTGAGCCCCAGCCTCGAGAGCACCGCGTCCGGGCCGTCGGATTCGGAGGTTTGGAGGACAGAGAAGCCGTTTATCGGGTCAAAGCCGACGACGCTGGCATACCCGGACTCGGTGAGCGTCGCGGAGAGCACGGCGCCCATCGGCTGGGCAATGATCTGGGTGCCAGCTTGGCGGGTCTGCAGATCCCTTACGTTGCCGGTCAGAAGGAACTGGCCTTTTAAGGGCAGGAAGCGAACGAGATCACGGGTCCAGCGTGGCTGATAATGCTGTGATGACATTTAATTTGGCCGCTCACGATGATCTCGCCACATGCTGGAAGCTACACAAGGTGAGACAGCACCGGCAAGTCGAGTGCTTTCCAATTACAACCAGCAGTGTGTCAGCGTGCAGCTTGGCGGCGATGGTGCGTCGTCCATACATGTAGGAACTTCTTGGCAACAGGCCTTGAGCTCGTCGGCAAGGGGACGCGAGCTGGCGCCCGAACCAGAGCTCGGAAGGTCCGCTTCCAGGCAAAGTCCTAATGTCCGCAGTTGGCGCAACTCGCCCGGACGAGCGACCGACGATTTTGGCCCATGGCCGACGCTCCGAATGTCCGTTTTCAGGCGAGCTGATGGGGCAGCAGTAGAATGCGAAAGCAGGTCCATGACCGACCAGCGAGCGTAATAACTTTGAGGGGAATCGAGATCGCGATCTACGAGTTGCCGGCCAGTCGAGTTGAGACAAGGCCGAAGCATATTTGGACCAGTCGGACGCGATGGCGGCACCAGGGCCGTGTCCGCGACCTCGCGGTGTGCGATGCCGCGATCAATCGCAAGGGACGCGGTGCCACTCATGATTGCGAGTGACAATGGAACCGAACTGACGCCGCGCTCGTCCTGCACTGGTAGAACGATTGCGGGGCCGAATGGCACCTCATCGCTCCCGGAAAGCCGCAGCGGAACGGCTCCGCGGAGAGGGCTGAACGGCTGCGTCCGGGATCTGTGCCTGAACGAGCACCTCGTCCGAGCATTGCCGTCTGTTCGCCGCATCGCCGAAGCTTGGCAATCGACTACCATCTTCATCGGCAGCCTTGGCAACCTAACCCCGAACGGGTTCGTAGCCCGGTTTATTACGATAACCAGAACTCTGGTTATGAGCGGAGGCAATCAGGGGCGAGGCCAGCGTCTCCCGTGTCCCTCACAGCCATTTCAGGAGGCGTTGGAAGCCCTAGGCGAGGAATCAGCAATCGCCAATGGTCGCGCGCGTTCCGATCATTCTGCGCGGCCTCTCTTAAATGAAGGCTGCACTCAAGCATGCTTTATCTTTCTCCTAACGAGTC
This sequence comes from Alloboseaceae bacterium BT-24-1, assembly GCA_025846845.1. Classification (GTDB taxonomy): domain Bacteria; phylum Pseudomonadota; class Alphaproteobacteria; order Rhizobiales; family Beijerinckiaceae; genus Allobosea. Next base: position 82,380 of record JAOYTL010000009.1, on the reverse strand, counting down.
GATCCGTCGACGTTCTTCAGGATTTAGTTGTATTCTTGTTATTCGGTCGCCAAGAGAACCACCTCCAGTAAGAACGGTACGAGCCGCTTGTTGCCAAGCTGCTTCATTCACAACCTGCCAGCGGCCAGATGCAGGTGCGAGGTACGGTGGTGCTAATAGGTGATCAAATTCGCCCGACCAGAGCGTCACTCCACTCAAGATGGACAAGAGGCGAAAATTGCCATTTCTTTTATCCGAACTACCTCGCACCACGACAAGCATCTCGTTTTCGCCGGCCGGACCTGCTCTTACATCTACCACCTCTTCGTCCATTTCCGCGGCAACTTCCTGCCATTTCAATACCTCTCCCCCCCCAGCACGCCATACTCCAACCGCAAAAGCAGCTGGGTAGAAACGAAATAATACAGCTACGCGAGAATTCGAGAGGGGCATCGCGTTAACAATTTCAAATATTCTTCGGCCGTTGGCTGTTGCTTGGGGCGGGATTACGAAATGCTCCTTCGCAGCACCTGACGTGGCATTTAGTTGCATGAGGATCGGGAATTCGTCTGGGTTATTGGATCCAACGAGCAGAAGATCGGTGTCTGATCCGTGTGATCGGCGAAGGGAAGACCATCGATTATTCGTAAATTGAGACGGTAGCTCTCGCTTCCACCGTTGCCGGAATTCGAGCTTGGGTTGAATTTCAGTCTCCCAGAAATGGAGGGTCCAATTGCTAACGAAGCGCATTGTTAGCTTGTTTCCGGCAGAGTAATGCTCTGGAAACCCAACAACTACGCTAGGTCGATAGGAATCGACTTCATCGTCTGGAAATGCACCCAAGATGGGATGTCCATCGTCGATATCGGCAGATCCCAACTCCGCAAAGGTTGATCTACTAAAAAACGAAAACCTGCTCGCAGCTTGGACAGAAATTACGGTATCACTAATATACGCTTTGGCAGCTTCCGTGGCCAGCGCCCTGGTGCTTGTAATCGCTCCGTCGCGGAACCGCACAATACTATTTATTGTGACGATATCCAAGTTATCCCCAGAAAATGCAGCAGAAATGATTCTTTTTCCAAGAATAGTTTCCAGTTTATTCTCTTTGGAATTTAGAAGATCATAGAGACGGTGATCGTTACCTGAGTAACGAACCAGCCAGAACCGTCGGTTCTGGCCAGCCGAGCGGACGTCCGGCGTAAGTCGCTCGTACAAATCCTCTGGAATACGTAACCCAGTGCTAAGTATCGGCGGCGGAGAAGTGCGGACACGATAGATACTAACAGAACCTAAGGCGTCTAGAACAGCTATTCGACTTGAGTCTTGCGAATATGCAATTTTTACCGCGTGTGCTTTGTTAGGAACCAAAAATTCTGCGGCATCAGGCGTGTTCTCTGGCAGTAGAGTAAGATTCCAGCTCTCCAATCGACCAACTCCGGCTTGCGTTCCCGATGTCCCCCTGATGTCGTTCGCCACGAGGGCAAAGTTCCCATTGGCGGATAACGCAACTGCTTGGACATTGGCGGTCGCCGTGGCAGGCAGATCACCGTGCAGAAGTCCAGAGTCGCGATCTTGCACGAGTTTTGCGACCTCATCTGGTGCGGCAGGATTGCCTGGCCACTCGATCGTTATGACTTCGGGCACCATGCCGCGGCTCTGGTCGGTTCTGATCCAGATGATACGGTTTGCGCCTTGATCGGATGCCAGCGCCTGCCGGCCTATCCCGCTGTGTCTCCATTCAACTTGGCGTAAAACAAGTTTGCGGTCACTCAATGCCTCATGCGCACTCAACGTTGCAACCGCATTTGGTGCCCACCCGGAGGAAGTAGACTCGCTAATATCAAGGGCAATAAACTGGCTTGGCGCCGGTCCCCAAGCTATCCACGGAAAGAGCTCTTCGTACAGATATGCAGCGTGCGATTTTAGTTCGAGCCACCGCTCGCTGGGCTTGGTCGATTCGGCAAGGTCGCCGATCCACAGAGCCTTTTGGTCGCGAATTTTCAGGATTAACGCGCGGCCAGTTGGATGAAGGCTCGCGCCAACAATATGCTGCCACCTCCCAATCTCTTTAATATCGATAGACGATGAGGGAGTTTTGTTTAGAAGTATTACAGAGCCATCTTGTTTTATTGCGGCGCATGGCCAACTACCATTTGCGCATGACATAAGCATCGCGTTAGGAACAATTGCCGCCGGAGATGCCAATCCGGAAACGCTCAGATCATATATTTCCAGGCGCGATTCCGGTGAGCTATGAAGAACTCCGATGATATCGCGGGAATAAGGCTCTTCATCAATTAGCTTACCAGATCGCAGATCGAGTCTCGCAACTATCGTTGCGCTGTCCAAATCATAGAGTGCTAGGCCACGTCCTATGCCTGCGTCACGAAGCAGCGCATGAGAAAATGTGCGGTTTACCGCGAACGGTACCTGCTTCTGTTCGTATACTGGCGGGAAGATGTTACTGCCATCTTTCGCCGAAGTATCTGAGGGGACGCGAGCCCACACTGGGTTCCGGTGGGCGGCGTTAGTTAACAACGCTCTGATCTCGGCTGGAGCAAGAGTTGGATTAAGACGGCTAGCAGCTTCGGCCAAGCGAATTGACGTGGCTGGATCATCTGTCAATTTGGTTTGACCAACTTGCAGCAGTCGCTCTGATGCTTCCTTAATTGCGGTATTGAGAAGACTGGTTGCCGCGTCCTTCTGGATGGTTGCATAAATGGCCGCCGCTATGGATGTCAGCGTCAAAGCGATCAGTGTTGCAGCTACGGCAAAGCGGATTTTTTGATTTCGTTGTGCGCGTCGGATGCTCTCTCGCGCAAACTCTCGCTCGACGCGATTCAATCCTGGAAACGGTGCGGCTTCCAACTCCTTGATCAACGCAAGGCGCGCAGGATCAACCCAAAGGAGTCCGATTTTATCGCTCATGGGAGTGCCACCTCTAGAATTTGCATCGCCCTTTCGCCCCAATTCCGTCTTCTCAGTTTTTCACCGACGTCGAGCCGCGCCATCGTGGAAGGCGGCATCGCTGACGGCAAATTCGAGCGACAGACACGCGGCCGCAACGTTCAGTCGGACAAGTTGACTACGCCGGGCACGCCGAACAACTCTTGCGTGCTCAAACTGCTGACGATCTGAATGCGGCCGGTGAGGGTTCCTACTTAGGAATTGCTTTGCCGGCACCACTCGCCCGGCATTGAATTGGCGCAGCCCGGATCGCCGATTCATGATGCAGACCACTGCTCGGCATCGAGGGTCAATCGCCGACGAGCCGCGATAAGGACAGCATCCCGGCGCACCCAACCCAGCAGGCGATCCCATCCGAGAATCAACGCGTCGTGCGCCAGCTCGAGATACGGTTCCTCCTCAACCTGGTCGGTGACAATCAGACGCGCTTCATCCAGGCGTCGCAGGACCTCGACGACACGCGCGTTCTCTTCGGGATCGGCCGCTTGAAGTTCCCGGCGCCGCACACGGCGTCTCGCGAACGCCCCTGCGTCAACCGACACCAGCCGCTCAAGGACGCGCCGCGCGGTTTCGCCGTGCTGCTTGTCGACGCCGTCGACGACCTGATTTGCCCGGACCCGGAGTGAACCGGTGACGCCACCTTCGAGCGAGTCGTAGTGCTCGCGCGTGAGCGTGCGGTCATTGGCGGGCCGGCGGAGGTAGCTCGCGTACATCTCGCTGAGCGCGAACGAGAGGAGAGGCAGCGCGCCCGGCATCTGCACCACTTCGTTGACAAGAGTGTCCACGAGATCAGCCGACTCGAACTGCATCACCTTAACGGCCGCAGGCCTCTCGATAACGCGGCGCAGCTCGTCCTGGGTCATCTGCGGGACCAAGTAGCGCGATGACAGCCACCGACTCTTCAGAGCTGATTGAGCAAACTGCGGCTCGAACTCCGACCGGACCGTAACAACAATCCGCAACCGCTGGTTCGCGTTCAGCGCGTTGTCAACGAGCGCAAGATATTGGGGGATGACTTTTTCATCGCGGTTCATCGTGATCAGCTCTTCAGCCTGATCAATAATAAGCAGGATCTCGCGTCCGGCTGAGTTCTGCTTTGTCACCCAGTCTGCAAGCGCGCTTGGTTCGGCTCTCAGGTAGTCCGCGTTCGGCGCACCAGGCGAATTCGCCTGCAGGGCTGCAGCGAGGCTGGCGAAGGGTGCGGGACCTGGCCGCACCACGATCGAGTGGATTGAGGCTGGCAGATGCGGCAGCAGCCCGGCCTGGACAAGGCTCGACTTGCCAATCCCTGACGCCCCCGTGACCACAACGAGCGGGTCTTTCATAACCTGCTCGACCAGCCGCTCGCGCGCCTTCCGCCTCCCGAAGAACAGGTCGGCATGCGTGCTCTCGTACGGCTTCAGGCCACGCCAGGGATTGGCGTCTGGATTTAGTGGCGGGGCTGGCGGGAGGTCCAGCTCCTTGCCAGGCACTAGGAACACGAACTGCCCCTTGTCGTGCTTGGGTAGTGGCCACAGGATCGGCGTCTGTCGCGGTCGGCCGCTACCGAGCGGCGGAGCGAGTTCCTCCTCTAAATGGAGGAACAGCTCCGTCGCCGTGATCACGCCATCGCCGGTGCCGTCGGGACGCAGGCGGTCGGCTGCCCCTGCTAATCCCTCCATCAATGCCTTGGCGAAAGGGGAGTGTCCCACCGTCTGGCCGCGCTCGCCCAGAGCCTCGCCGACCGCGACATCGAGCGCCTTCTGGTCGTGCGCAGACGACGCGATTGCCTGCCAGGCGGCATCTTGGACGTACCAGGCGTAGCGCTCGCGATGCAGATTCTCCGGGGAGAGGGCGAGATCACGTGTGCTCGACCAGCGGAAGGCGCCCGCAAAGCAGCAGTCAAGGATGATCAGCATGTGCCGGCACGGCAAGGCCGAGAGAGCTTCGTTGAGTTCGACCATCGGCAGGTAGCGAGCCGACGAGTCCCTCGCAGCATCCTGGGGAAGAAGAAAGCCCCGCGGCCCTTCATCGCTGTCTAGCGCAATGCCGTGACCGGCGAAGTAGAACAAGACTCGGTCGTCCTTGCCCACTCGCGTGCACAGATCAGTGAGAGCCTTCCTCAGTTTGTCGAGTGTCGCCTCCTCGTTGGCGACCACGTCGGCCTTGAAGCCATGGTGCCGCTGCAGGATCCCTGCCAGCTTCGTCGCATCCGCAACCGGCGTGCGGAGCTCGGGTACGCTGTTCCGATACCGATCGATCGCAACCAGGAATGCCCAGCTTTGGTCGAAACCTTCGATCGCTCTCGGCGAGCTCATAGCGCTTTCAAGGCCTCGAGGAGCGCCTGCCGGCCGGTATCGGTGCTGAAGAAGGTAATGTGATCACAGGCAACCTCGGTTATCCTGGGCGCAGGCATGCGCGCTGCCGGCACTGCGGTGGCGCTGGTGACTGCGACCGCGATGTCGTTGGGCTTGTTGAAGAACGCAAGCGCTGTCGCGGCATGCATCACGCGCTGTGGCGCGAGCCGCGCTAGCAGCGTCTGCACAACGCCGTCGCCGACCGCCTGCCGAATGATCGACGTGTTGCCCACTAGCAGCGTATACGGAACCTTGGGATCGGCACTTTGGCCGAGCGTGGCGAGAAATGGCGAATTGGGTGCCATCTGGTCGAGAGTCACGTCGACTGTCTCGATCGCGCCGACGAGATTGCCGAGCAACTTGGCCGGCCATGCCACCGCGCTGAGGCCGTTGAGCGCGAGCGCTAGGGCAGTGGTCGCAAGGCCCTCGATGGTCGGCCAAGGCGATCCGGCATGCGGGGTGCCGAGCGTAATCAAATGGTGCACCACGCGGTCGCCTTGCTCGCGCTCGATGAACCAGCGCGACACCAGTCCGCCCATCGAATGCGCCACCACATGCAGCGTCTTGCCATGTTGTGACCCAAGGCCGACGGCCGCGAGCTTGTCCCTCAGCGCGCGCGCCGTCGCTTCGATGTCGGTGTGAATGTTCTCATAGTCGAACGCGAGCACGAGATCATAGCGGTCGCCAATGCGCTGGGTCGCAGCATTGAGCAGCGCGACCGACGCACGCGCCGACGCCGTCATGCCGATCGTGTCGCCGAGGATGCCGTGCACGTAGAGGAGGATGCGCTGCGCCGCCGTGACCTTCTGGCGAACCGTTTCGATCGCGTGGTCGTAGGCGGGCTCGTCGGCACCGTCGAAGGTCACCGCCGCAAGGCGCGGATAGTCGAAATCCGTTCCAAGATACGGGCTGGTGAGTTTTTGGAACAGAATGCGGATCGAGCTGCCGATGCCGCGTTGCTGATCCTCGGAGAGCGCAAGCGGCGCGGGAATCTGGCGCAGCTCGATCTCAGTGACGCCGTCCGCGTGGCGCCCGGCGCCGACCGGGAGGAAGAACGCGCCGTCCCACGCATAGGCTAGAACGTGTTCGTTTGCGCCGAGCGGCACCGTGGTGCGGATGCGCAGTGGCGCATCCTTGGTGACCGCCTCGGGGTTCTGGACGTCGGTCAGCTGCAGCGTGCTGAGCCCCGAATCCGTGCCGCGCGCCCGCTCGAACAGAAACGGCTGGGACACGGCCGGATCGTCCCGCAGGATCGCTGGCACGGCGAGCGGCCCGAGCGCACGTCCGGCATCGGCCGGCGAACCAAGGCTCGCCATGGCCTTGAGGCTCGGATGCCCCAAGAGTGTGACGTTGGCGCCGATCTGGCGCTGCTCATTGGGCGGCGGCACCGTGATCGCATCGAGGGGGCGGACCACTTCCAGGGTCACCTCGCCGGTGGTCCATTCCGGGACGATGTCGTCGTCCGGCGCGAGCGAGAGGTCACGGAGATGGACACGGCGGGCGAGCCGCTCGAGCGCGTTGCGCGGTATCGTGCGTCGCAGTTCGCCTCGTGTCACAAACGCGTCGAGCGCCTGCTGATCAAACAGTGTCGGATCGAACTGCTCGGTGCTGACTACGAGTTTGACTAGATCATGCACCTCGGTCTGACCGCGCTTCCACTTGTCATTAGGAACGCTGGCGTGGATGTCCTTGCCGTTGTTCAGCGCGAACGATCTGCCGGCCGGGATGCGTTCGGCGCCGCCGGGCATCAGGCCCGAGCTGATGGAGAAGTTCTCACCCAGCCAAAGCAGCGCGCAATAGAGATCCTCCTGCGCGGAGTTGGTCAGCTTGATGCGCAGGCGGGGGGGGCTCCACGTGTCGTCTGCGTAGGTGTAGGAGAGTCGCAGCCCGTGGCGGTCGTCCGCCTCATTCCAGTGTTCGCCATTCTGCGTCCGCTCCGGCCGCAGAATCGTGATCTTGACCGTGCCTGCAGGCAACCGGCTGCCGCTATTACTCAGTGCCGCGACGGCTTCCCAGCGTGCGATGTGCTCAAGCCGCTCGACCACGCGGCGCGCTCCGGCTGTGTCTAGGCCGGGAACGTCGGCGACCAGTGGGCGCGCCGCGCCCACCCGCCCGATGCGATAGCTTCCGTCAACCACCTCGACCTGCAGCCGCGCAGCACCGTCGGCCGTGGCCTCGCGCACCAGCAGCGATGCGGTGCCGTCGGTCGGTGCGAGCGCGGCGCGCACGAGGTCGAGTGCTGCGGCCGTGCCGGACAACAGCACCGCGAGCGGCGGCAGGGGTGTCGCGACCGTGATCGCCCGGTAAGTGAGTTGCCGATCGAGCGCCGCACCGCCGGGTTTCAGCTCCACCTGACTGAGGTTCGCCTGCACCTTAGTCACCGATCCGGTGGTCAGCGCCCTGTCGATCAGGCGAAGATCCGCCGTGCTAGCATCGAGCCGATGGATCGCGAGCAGCGTCGTCTCGGTGCCCACCGGGGCGGCTACGCCGTGGATCGCGCCGCCATCGATCACCCAGCCCTGATCGCGATCATAGCGCAAAGTGAAATGCGCAAGCTGTGTGCCCGCGGGCCGCCCCAGGAACAAGCTCTGCAAATCGTCCGGATTGCTCGCCTCGAGTTGCGGGATCTGTTGCGAAACGCGCAGCCGGACTTGCGCTTCCGCGCGCTTTGCCAGATCGCGATACGAGATCGCGCCGCGGGTCTGGCGCAGCGTGGCAAGCAGCGAGGCTGAGAAGGCGCCGTGCGAGCGGCCTTCGTCAATCACCTCCTTGGCGGTCTCGCTCGCGCGGCAGGCCGCGAGCAGAACATGCCGTCCAACCGGCATCACGGCCCAGCCGTCGGCGGCGGCGTCGGCTGCTCTGGCGCCGGCTTGCGCGCCGGGAAGAAAGCTCTCGATCGGGCGCGCACGCCAGTCGGTCGGTGCGCGCCGCACCGCGGTGCCTTCATCGTCCGCGGCGCGCGTTCCGCTGCCCGAATGGCAGCAGTCGAGCACGCACAGCATATGCGTGCCGCCGCGCGCCACGTCGTCGATCAAGGCGGCGAGCTCTTTGTCGGCGAGGTCCCAGTTACCGGGGTCGCGGCTGTCATGGCAGACCAGCGTTTCGTCGAGGTGGTCCGGCTCGATATGCCAGAATTCCTGCGGTGCCACTTCCTGCGAGCCGTGACCGGCATAATAGAACATCGCGACGTCGTTCGCGCCCGCTTGTTTCAGATGCCCTTGAAAGCCGTGGATAATCGCGGCGCGAGTAGCGTCCGCATCCTTCAGCACGCGAAACTCGGGCGTCAAGGCGCTGTCGCGGGCGAGTTCCGCTAATAGGGCTGCAGCCGCCTCGATATCATTGACGCAGCCGCGTAGCGGCGGGATGGGGGAGCGATAGGCGTCGATCCCGACGAGCAACGCATACAACGATCCGGCCATCAGCGTCCCCTCGCCTGCGCGACCGCTCCTCGGCCGCTTGCAACCTGCGCAACCTTAACTAGACTTATCACAACTAGACTATGGGCCGATGAAGCGGTCAATGCGGCGTGGCGATATTCGGAAAGGGGGCGTAGAAGTATCTTCGCTTTAGCACTACGCCGGCGCGATTGGCGGGTAATGGGGCGCCGCGCAGAATTCGGCGCCAGAATGGGGCCGGTGAAGCTGGTAGCCAAAAGGACGGTGCATGTTGTCGTTGCTTGCCGAGAGCGACCCCGAGTCGCGCAGCCACGTGAACCTGAATATTCGGCTGGACGTTCCGTCATCGTCGCCATTCGAGTTGAAGGCCGTTGCGACCTGTCAATCGGACATCGTTCCGGACCGGATTGCCTCCGAGACGGTCTATTTCAAGATTCTGCCCCAGGAGTTGCGCGAGGCCTACGACACAATTCGCTCCCCCTCGCAACGAGGCGCGTCGCGCCGCAGTGCGACCCACTTGCTCGATCCCATCAAGGACCTCGGCGCCAGGCTCTTCAATGCCCTATTCCAGGCCGAGCTCGGAGCGCTCTATCGCGAAAGCGTGTCGCGCGGGGACGAGAAGGATGCGCGGCTGCGCATCTGCATCTCTGCCACGCGCGGCACCCTGATCGAGGAGCTGCCGTGGGAATTCCTCTACGATCCGCTGCGCAATGACTTCCTGGCGCTCTCTTCGCGCCGTCCGATCGTTCGTCAGGTCATGGCTGACGCGCCTTTCGAGGGCGCGCCGGTGGCCGACGCCCTGCGCATCGCCTTCATCACGACGCCCGATCCAGGCAACTATCTCAACACCGTGGGCGACTGGGAGGTGCTGCGGCAGATCGCTGATAGTGAGCCTGCGCGCCTCCATGTTGAACGTATTCCGTCCGCGTCACCGAACGACTTGCTCAAGGTCGTGACCTCGGGCAGCTTCGACGTCGTGCATTTTTCCGGGCACGCCACCGAGCAGATGCCGGGCGCGCCACTCTCGCCGCAGGCGCTCCAGCTGGCAGGTTTCGGCCCGGGCGATACGGACGTTTTTCCCGCCGAGATGTTGATGCGGATACCTCAACGGTCGCTCAGTCCGCAGCTGCTGTGTCTGAACGCGTGCAACACGCACCGTCTGGCGCAGCAACTCGCGACGCGCATCCCGAACGTGATTGGGATGCGCGAGCTGGTATCGACCGATTTCTGCGTGACCTTCGCGAACGGGCTCTACCGCAGCTTGGTGCAAGGATTTTCGATCGAGGAGGCGATCACCGCTGCGCGAGCGCTAAGCGACACCGTCAACCCAGGCGGCCGCGAATGGGGCTCGGCGGTCTTCTGCACCAGCGCTCCCGTGCCGGTCCAACTTGCGAATTCGGCGCAGCGCTCCGCGCGGCCGGCTGGGACCGAGGACGCCGGTTCGTTTGCCCCGTCCGATCCCACGCGCGCGCGCGAATGGCGCAAGCTGAAGCAGCAGCTCGAGCTCAATCAGCGCAATGAGGCAGCGCTGTCGGATATGCTGGAAGGACTGACCAGGACCGAGACGCTTGGCGAGGCCGTGCGCACCATCAGCCAGGGCTCGGTGAAGGACCTGCGGGCGCAGATCTCGAGGTTGAGCAGCACGATCGCCGACATCCAGCATCGAATACGCATTCTGGGCGGGGGTTAGCGCAGACCGATGGCGCGAGACGTCACCACGCTGAGCAGGCTCGTGCTCGACCTCGACCACAAGTCGAAAACGCTCGCGATTGCGCGGCGCTTGGTCGAGCAGCTCGACAAGGGCAAGCTCGAAGCGATTGAAGGCGAGCGTTGGCTGCTGCTGCAGCTCGAGCCGCGACAAGACCGTGGCTGGGATCTACTCGCGCACATCCGTGATTGCACCGCGCGCGCCGACTTCCTGCCGCTCGTAAAGGAGCTCGGCGAGCTGCTCGATGAGGTAGATTGGGACGTGCTCGATGAGTTGGTTCCCGCGCTGGAGCAGAAGGTTGCCGCGCAGGACGCGCGCATTCGAGGCTACGGCGACGCGCTCGCCAAGGCGCGCGTCTACCTCAATACGCTCCGCCGCGATCTGACGCTCGCCCGTAATGACGGTGTTCCCCTGATCGAGGACGAGCGATTCCTGCTCATTCTCGACGGTTTGGTCATCAGCCTCGATCGCGCCATCCAAGAGCAGAATTTCCTCACCGTCCCCGGCCTGATCGAGGAGGTCGAGAAGAAGGGACAGCCGGCCCATCTGGAGACGGACAAGATCGAAGAGCGCGTAAAAGGCAAAAAGCACTTCGCGCGCCAAGCCGACCTGCTGCTGCTCCGCCCGCCCCTGAGTGACAGGCGGGGGGTGGAGGAATATGAGTACACGGTTCTGTTGCGGACACCGAGCCGGCCCGGCAGCCACGGGGTCAATGTCCAGGGCACCAGCACGGTCGTCAAAGCCGATCGCGATCGGGTGATCGAGGATTTCCGCAAGGTGACAGTGGCGCTCAACTACGCCACGCGCCGCAAGGCCGACATCGGCACCTCCGGCGCCGATGCTGCGGAGCCGGTTGCGGCCGGGGCAACACGCGACCTCCATCTGGGCGCCCCGGGCAGCCAGCATGGGGTCCCGGTCGTCAACCCGAACCTGCAGCTGCGCGAGGTCGGCGACTTTATGTTCCGCATCTTCATCCCGGAGCAGATCGCGCAGTTTCTGCGCGCGCAGCCATGCTCGCTGACGCTGACAACAAATGATCTCGAGGTTCCCTGGGAGCTGATGCTGACCGACAGCGGCTTGATGGAAGGCGGGTTCGTCTGCACCGAGCGTCCGGTAGCCCGGCTGCCGATGGGCTACGTCATCCCACGGCTGGACTTTTTCGACGCGCCGCCGCCGAAGAAGAAGCGCTTTTTGTTCATCTACTCGGATCCGGACGAAAATCTCGTCGGCGCGCGCCACGAGGTGAGGGCGATTGAGACCGCTCTGAAGGACCGCTGGAAGAACGACGTCGAGGTCGAGGTGATCGAGCGCACCGAGGCGACCGGCGAGCGGATGAACGAAGTACTGCGCGGCAACCGGTTCGACGTCATCCACTATGCGGGGCACGCCGCCTTCAACGTCGAGAAGCCGGAGCTGAGCGCGTTGCTCCTGTCCGGGCACGAGCCGCTGTATGCGCAGAAAATCCGCCGCTTGCTCAAAGGTCGTCCGCTCGTCGTGCTGAATGCCTGCCAGTCGGCCGCGACCGCGAGCGGGCAGCAGGCGCCGGAAACCCGCTACGAGCTGCAGCAGCCGGAAGGGCTCGCCGCCGCGTTCATCTATGGCGGAGCGCTCGGCTGCCTTGGCGCGATCTGGCCGGTATTCGACGGTCCCGCGGCCGAGTTCGCCGTTGCCTTCTATAATAAGGTGATCGAGGGCGAGATGATCGGCGAGGCAGGGCGCCATGCCCGTATCGAGGTGCAAAAGGCCCATACCGATGGGATCACTTGGGCGTCGTTCACACTCTACGGCGACCCCACGTTCCGCGTGTTCAGCTAGCAGGCGTCCTTTCGTCCGCCGACCACGATAGCCGTCGTGTCAGCGACCCAAAATGAGATGCTTCTCGTCCTCGGCACCGGGACCGGCAAGACTCATCTCGCCATCGCGATCGCCCGGGCCTGCATCCACGCCGGCGCACGCGACCGCTTCTTCAACGTCGTCGACCTCGTCAACAAGCGTGTGGCCGAAGCCCCGCGCCGGCCGCCAGGGCCGCATCGCGCCAGTGGACGGTGCTAGCATCTGTGCCTGCACCAGGCTTGAAGAAGAACTCGTCGCTGCGTGGGGCATCGACGCGAGATTAACGGGGATGATCACTCGCCATTCGAGTCCCTTGGCCTTGTGAATGGTGAAAATCTCGACGGCGTCGCCGCGATGATCGGGCGGCGCCTCATCGAAGGCGGCGCCAGCTTCTCATTCCGCGCCGAGGTCGATGGCGAGCTGTTTGAGACCGCGCACGCGATAGCCGATGAATCTCAAAAGACCCTAGTCCGAGATACCGCCGAGCAGCCTTGGGCAGACGCCGAGGCTTTGGTTGCCGAGATGGCCGAGAGTAAGGCTGGCGGCTGGAATTCGCGGCGGGACGGCAGAGGCTGCTCGATCTACATGTGCGTGGGCCCGTGCTGGAAGACAATCTCTATACTGCGCCGGGGCAAGTTCGGCGGAGGTGGTCATTTCTCAGTGGAAATCAACAGGCACCATCTTCAGAGCGGTTTCGCCGGGCGTTGCCGGCTGGAGGACGGCGCTGATAACGCCGTCGAGCGCAAGCGCTTCGCGGATCCGGTCGCCGGCCTCCGGGCCAGAGCGAGCGGTAGATAACGGCCGCTCCGCGACGACAGCCTGTCCGCGCCAGCTCCGCCACGAGGGCCTACGTGTGCTCTTCCATCTCGGCGACGGCTTTCTTGCGGCCTTCTCGGCGGCGAGCCGTCGCGGCCGGCGTTTCGCGGAGCGGGGCCGGCTGCCGACGCGACGGGCGCAGCGCGAGCTCCACGACGGCGCTGATCTCTCGTCTGGCGCAGCTCCTGCGAGCCGGTCGCTCAGCGCCGCATCAGCCTTGTCCAGCTTATTATTGCTCAAGCCGGCCCGGCGGGACCAGGCGGGCCGGCGATGAGGTCCTGCGGGGGCGGTCCGACGAGGAGCGACGGGGGCAGCCGCACCACGCCGGCGCCCTGCCGCCCCGCGTCGAGGTTGAGACTGACGCAGGCGGAAAGAATTTCTTCGCGCAGCTGGCGCACTGTGATGTCGGGATGCTTCTCGATCAGGAGTGCTGCGAGGCCGGTCACGATTGGGGCCGCCATGGACGTGCCGCTCTCTGCCCGATAGCCGCCGTCGGGAAGCGACGAGACCACGTCGACGCCGGGTGCCACGAGGGTCGGCGTCGAATGCTGCATGCCGTCCCAGGTGATTGCGCCGCCGCTGCTGCCGATCCAGACCCCGCCGCTGGCGTCGGAGGCACCAACGGAGATCACTTCCGGATAGTTGCCTGGGCTGCAGTTGGTATTCACCCCGCTGTTGCCGATTGCCATGACGCACAAGACGTCTAGGCGCTGCGCGATGCGGGCCATGTTTCGCATTTGTGAGTGCTGCCCTGACTTTCCCGCCGACACGTTGAGGATCTGGATCTCCGGCCGCGCCTGCGCGTGCTCCAGCGCAAAAACGTAGTGGCTGAACGAGCCAACGCGCTTCGGAATCATGGTCAGACTGACGATCTTGGAACCCGGCGCGACGCCGACCGAACGCCCAGCAATGAGGCCGGCGACATGGGTCCCGTGCCAATCCGTGTCGACCGCGGGAGCCTTATCGTAGTCAAGTTTCTCCTGGTTGAAGATGCGGTTCTCGACAATGCGTCCGGCGAGCTCCGGGACGTCGGCGATGCCCGTATCGAGAAGGCCGATCACGATGCGGTCGCCGGTGAGACCGAGCCCGAGACGACGAGCGTGGAGGAGGCCGATCTCCCTAAGGTGCCATAGCTCCGCCTCGGTAATGGCGTTGGCCCCGCCGATAGCGCCGTTGCTAGCGAGCGCGTCGCGCGATGCTGGCGCGATAAGATCAAGTTCGAAATCCTCGACCACGTCGTGGTCGGGAAAGGCCTCTTCCAGTGAGTCCTTTGCCTGCGGGTCGGCCTCCAGCACGGTAACTCCTGTGAGCGGGGTTTCGAGGGCCGGAGTGGCGAGGACTGAGATAGCGGGCGGTGCGCGCCTCTTCGCATTGCCGCGGTCGATGTCGCGGCTCATCGCGTCGTCGGCTGTCGCCGGGCGTCTGGTGCGCGGACCACTCGGCGCTTCTAACGTGCGTTGCCGGCGTAGGAGATCGTCAAGGCGGCCGTCCCTGGCGACGCCAGCCTGCCGAGCACGCACCAGCGCCTCAAGCCGACGCGCCCGTGCCACCGGCTCTATAGAGCGTGTCCCCGCTGCGAGCGCGTCGCTGAGATCGTCGACCTTCGGGACGAGAAGATAGCGCATAGGGCGGCTCCTTTGCGACGTTCAGGGGCGATTTAGGGCATCCCAGAGCAACGCGGTGGCACGCTCGTAATCGTCAAGACGGGCGGGATCGTCCGTGACCAGTGCAGCGCCAGCGGCGACGCAGTCGAGGGCGCCGTCACCGGGTGACGCGATCTCGCTATCGGCAAACTCTGTCCGCTCGTCCGCCGCGCCGACGACGACGCGCGGATTGGCCCCTCGCGCGAGGAGCGAAGCGACCGCCTCCGGCGCGCCGAAGAAGGCAGCGGCGAGGAGCGGCGTCATTCCAGAGCGGTCGCGGAAGGCGACTGACGCGCCTGCGTCGAGCAGCGCGTTGATCGCGGCGACGTCGTTACCGGAGGCCGCGGTCACCAAAGCGCTGTGCGCGCCGACCGCGTCGTCGAGAGGCACCCCGGCGTCGCGCAGACGGCCGGCGACGACCGAGAGACGGTCGACTATTGCCCCTGTCGAGCCAGCCGCGGAGAGCGCGAGCGCCCACGGCGTCCACAGCGTCTCGCCGGTCGCGCCGCGCACCTCGGCAAGGGACATGCCCTGTCCAACGATGCGGTCGATAGCACCGTCTTCCACTTGACCAAGCAGCGCCGCGGCAAGCATCTTCGCTGCGAGCGCATCGTAAACCGCCACGAGATCGGGTGTGGCAAGCGCATCGCCGGCCGCTTCCGTCAGCGTCGCGTCAGCGACGGCGAGTTGTTGCTGCGCGAAGGCTCGGGTCGACAGCGCTTCACCACTGGCGAGCGCGTCGGTGCCGGCCGGTCCCGGCTCGCCGATCACCTCCAGCGTGACGTCGCGGATCGTCTCGTTGTTACCGGTCGGGAAGCGGCTTCCGAGCGCGTCGCGCAGTGCGTCCAGGATTTCGATCACACGTTTACGGCTGTCCGTGTAGACCATGTTCCCGTTGGCATCGGCGAGCGACTTGGTCGGGTTGAGGCAACCGATGCTCCAGAGATAACCGTCGCCTGGATGGATGAGGATGCCAGTCCGACTCTTCGTGTTGCCCACGCGGATCGAGGGCATCGGGGGCGCGCCGACTGCCTCGCTGGTTGTGAAGCCGATTGTCTTGAACTTTGTCACGCCGCCGACCTGGCGGCTGCCCGCATGGGCCAGGAGCGGATACCTGCCTTCCTTGATGCGGGTGTGCAGCTGCACGCCGGCCGACGAGTTGTCACCCGGGCCGCGCGGCTCGAGGAACATGCCTCTGACACCGTCGACAGGGCGGCCGTCGATGAAGAGCTGGTAGGTGCTCGTGGTCCGCTCGCCTTTGCCGCGGCGCTTCTCGGCCCGCAGACGTTTGATCTGCAGGACTACGCCAGCAACCGCCGTGCCGCCGGCACCACTACCTGCCTGCGGGCCGGTCGAGCCGGCGCCCCCCGCCGTGCCACCGGCAGGGCGACCGCCCGATGCGATCCGGGCGACGATGTCCATGATCTTTCGCTCGTACTGCGGGTCGCTTAGGCGCCAAGTCTTACCTAGGAACCGCGCGAGAGAGGCCGGGTCGCTGGCCATCCGCCATCCGGCGAACGCGGGATCGTTGTCGAGCCGGTGCCGGTACGCCCGCAGAAAGGTCGCTGCGGAGAGGAAGCGGCAGAACGTGCCACGAGCCGGGTCGACGGGGTGCGGCACGACCGCCGCGACCTCTCCAAAGAGGGCGGACCAGGGGATGCCGGCGAAGTTGGCGTGGATCCGGGCTAGGTCAGAGCGTCCCCAGTCGGATTCAAGCGCACATTGCGCGATGATCACCGCCTGAAGTCCGCCGAACGCTGCATCCGCCGAAACCGCGTCGACGAGGGCTAGAAAGTCCGCAGTCGCGCCCTGCGCTTTCACCGTCGCTATGCTGACGCCGGCGGTGCCTTGCATCGCCCCGCCGTCCTCGGCGGGATGGGTCGAACTGTCGGCGAGGGTGCCGTCGGGACGGGCGATCCCCGCCGCCAGGAGCTGGCGCTCGATCCCAATCACCCGGCTCGCATAGCCGTCCCGCTGCGCCCACGTGCGGCCGATGAAGCGGATGAAATCGTGCGGCGAGCGCTCCGCCATCGCGTGCCAGCCGCGATACGGCGAGCGCTCCAGGAACATGAAGTAGCCGCGTATGAAGTCGCGGATGCTGCCAAACTCCAGATACGTGTCGAGCCCGTCGTGAGCGAGGTATTGAACCTTTCTCGCTGGCACCTCGCGGAGAATGGCATCAACCTCGCTCTTCGCCTTCATGCCCGCGAAGTTGAAGTGCCGTGTGGCAAGCTCGGACCGTGCCCAGCCGGTCTCCTCGATCCATTGCGCGAGCGTGATGCTCTTTAGCCGCGCGACCACTCCAGGAGCGAGCCCCGGGACGGTCGGGGTGAATGCGCGATAGGTGGCGATCAGCTCGCGCAAGAGAGGCACGTCCGGTATCGCGACGGTGATTGGCGGCACGACCGGCCCCGGCCCCGACGTTGGGCCCGATCCCATTCCCGGCGTGGGGCCAGGCGCCGCGATACCAACGAAGCTTGCGAATGCGGTGAGGATAGCGTCCGCGAGACCGTCCTTCTTCCGCACGGCGAGGGTCGCGTCGGAGTGGTTGTCGCCGAAGAAGGGCTCGATCAGGGCCGACGGATGGAGCTGGGTGACGCTCGCGATGCCGCGCTTGTAGGGACTGTCCGGGCCGGGGATGAAAACGCCCCGATCCTCGCTGCGGCCTTGCCGGTCGTAGAGCTTCACGAACCCGTTCTGAAGCCCCGTCGCCCAGCTCTTCGAAGTATCCCGCCCGTAGAGCACGAGCGAGCCGCGGGCGTTCCCGCCAGCGGCGTTAAAATGCAGCTCCACCGTCGCCTTCGGAGACCAGTCGCGCACGGCGGCGTACGCGCCCTCGATGCCGACCCCGTCACGGAAGAAGATGGCGCAGCGGATTCCCGCCTGGTCTGCCCGCTCCTTGATCTTTAGTGCGAGGTCGCGGTTCCATGAATACTCGTTCCGCTCTGACAACGGCGTCGACGGGCTGTCGGCGGGGAACGGCGGGCTCAGCGCCTCCGCCCCCTGGCTGCGGGCGGTGTGGCCGACGACGATCGCGAGCCCTTCGGGGGCAAGCGCGTCGCTCGGCGGGGGCGGCGGGATCGCTTCGGCTGGGTTGAGGCGATCGAGGAGGTCCTCAAACTCCTCCTTCACCGCGTCACGGTGCGCGACCTTCGCCTCGTCGGTGAGGCTTGCCTCTAGCGCTGCAAGCTCGCGCGCGACGTCGCGCAGCCGCGCGATCAGGACCTCTCGCTCCTCCATCTCGTCCTCCCGGCATTGACAGCTTTTTGAGTAGACGCGCGCCGCCGGCGTGGGTGGCGCGCAGATCGCGCGGTCGCCCGCCGCTCAGATCGGAAGGTCGACGATGAACTTTCTCTGATGGGCGAGGATCCGGCTCTGGATCAGGGGATGCACCGCCTGTAGCAGATCGGCGTTGATGGTCGCCTTGCCGGACTGGTGTTTGATCTCGACCTCGCTGCTGCGCAGCTTCACGATGAGCACGTGGGTGAGCCTCGTGCTCGCCTTCATCCCGAAGGCAACCAGTGTGATGAGGTGGCCGGAGGCTTCCCCTTCGGCCACAGAGACCTGGAATCGGGCGCTTTCGGCGTGCCGCGTCTCACGGTTGAAGATGACGAAGAACGGCTCGTTCTCCTGCGCCCGGAGCAAGCTGTCGAGCGCGGTCTTGACCAGCGACAGCGCTGTGCTGCCGGGTCCCAGGAGACCGGCTGCGATGTCGAGCACCGCCTTGTGCGCTTCGACGTCGTTCGCCGTCTCGGTGAACTCGGCGAACCCGTGGTCCTGCACCACCCAGCCGACGTTCTTCAGCGTCGTAAAGTAGGTGTCGTACCAGTCGTAGACCTTCGAGGCGTCGGCGACCTTGCGCGTCGCAGCGAGTTGCGCGAGTAAAGCGGAATCGATGATCGCCTGACGCATCTCTGGCTTCACCTCGGCGGTGAAGGAGATTACATCCGAGCCGACAACGGTTGCATTAGTCTTGCCGGCTTCAAGCGCCTGCTCTGCACTCAGCGCGTCCGACAATTGTGCGAGTGGGAGCTCAACTGCTCGGACAAATTCAGAAGCCGAAGCAATGTCAAGTACCATGGAAGCCCCTCGGAATCTATTACAACATGACCCTAACATCAACCAGGGGTAGAAAGAAGGGGGCGCTGCCGGTTCCGTGTATCGCGCCGAGGCCGCCTGTGAAAAGCGAGGCATAGTGTTGCCGCGATTGCAGGAAAAGTTCCGCAATTGAGGAGGCGCTCGGCTCTGCCCGACGTTGTCACTGCTGGTGATCCACGTCCGCTTTAGGGCAGCCGGCGAATGTCTGGAAGTGGCGCATCTAACCCCTGCGTGCAGCTCGTAGAACGCCATTTTCGAGCGATTTCGGGCACCTGGCCTGCCCCGATTGGGTGGTCCGGCTTAGGCATAGTAGAGAAATCGGACAAATCTGCTGGTCGTTCGCTCAGACCTCGACAACGCA
The DNA here is from genome assembly GCA_025846845.1 of Alloboseaceae bacterium BT-24-1. Classification (GTDB taxonomy): domain Bacteria; phylum Pseudomonadota; class Alphaproteobacteria; order Rhizobiales; family Beijerinckiaceae; genus Allobosea. The sequence continues at coordinate 63,241 of JAOYTL010000009.1, read as the reverse complement.
GGCGGGATCGAAGCCTGGATTCTCTCGATCTTCGTGAAGATTTGGGTAGCCGGCCTGATTGGCCAGGATGCGCGTGCGCCCCACTCTGTAGTCGTGCGATCCGTGATCATGACCATGGATCCAGAGCTCGGGTTGGTACTCCTCGATCAAGGCGCTGAGATCCGATGCGAAGGCGGGCGAGAGCGTGCTTCCTTGATGACGGGGCTGCACGGATCCTGGATGGGGCGCGTGATGAGTGACAACGACCGTAGCCCCATTGTGCTGCGTCGCGAGTTCGCTGCGGATGAATGCCAGGTCGAGCCTATGCTCGGCAGCAGCGTGCCATGGCATGAATCGGCTGTAGTGGCCGTCATCCTCGCGATACCGGATCAGCCGATGATCGTTGAGCTCCTGCCCGGCCATGATCATCGATATCTTGGGCTTGTAGAGCAGCCGATAATCCGTCCACAGAATGCAGCCGATGAAGCGCACGCCGTCGATGACGACCGATTGGCGGGTGAGCAGGTTGATGTCCCCCAACTCTGCCGCCGCGCTGCCGTCGGCAATGGCCGACTTCAGCTCGCTGCCGTAGAATTCGTGGTTGCCAGGCACGTAAACGATCGGACGGTCCTTCAGGGCTTTCTGCCGCTCCGATTGCATCCAGTCGACCGCGGCAGTGATCGGTTTGCCGATATCGCCGGCGAACACCGCGACGTCGAAGTCCGGTAGAGGCGAAGGAAATTTGAACGGGCCGAATTCGAGGTGCAGATCTGAGATCACGAGCAGGCGCATTGGTGCAATCGATCGAGTAGCTGGCGGATCGGAAGGGATGGGGTCTCGGCAAGAGATGATCCGGACGATTGTCCGGATAGAGCGGCTTCGAGATCGGCGATGCTCATCGCGGGCATGCCGATCGCTCGCGGCCCCAGGATGTCGGCCTCTAACGTGTCGCCGACAAACAGGATTTGCTCGGCAGGAAGGCCGAACCGCGCGCATACGAGATGAAAGATTCCCGGCTGTGGTTTGAGCAGGCCTGCCTCGAACGACAGGATGATCACGTCCGGGATATCCGGTAGTTGAGCTAGGAACGGCTCGGCGTAGGGCTGGGCAAGGTTTGAACAGACACCGATCCGTAGATTGGACTGTCGTATTGCAGACCAGATTCGGTCCATGCCTGCTCGCAGTCGGATCGATGAGCACTCGGACGCGAGGTCTTGTTCCAACTCCAGAAGGCGAGCTTCGCTAGTCGTGATGGCGAGCTTCCGAGCGAGATCTCGCAGGCTTAAGGGGCGGATCAACGGATCATCTGGTGGCTGTCCCCTCCCCTGCCCTGCGAGCAAAGCCCGGAATGGTCGGCGCTTATCGCTGATCTCGACCAGCGTTCCGAACGCATCGAAGCAAATGGCTCGAACCTCAGCCATAACCCGTCAGTGCCATTCGATGGAGTACGGCTCGACGATCGCGTCGGCTTCATTGGGAATGCTGCTGGGAACAATTGCTTCCAGGTAGCGCCGAACGTCGATCTGACGCTCGAAAGACTCACTCAGCAAACCGATCGGCGCCTGGCCTGCGAACGGAGCGACAGGAATTGGGCTCAACAGCCAGTGCTTTTCCTCCTCGGCCGTTTTTCCGAACTGTCGCAAGCCAGCAAAGACTCCGAGGATCGCCGAGATTCTCATCAAGGTGTTTGTTTCGAGGACTAGCGGCTGGTGCCGTCGAGCAAGGCGAACCCAGTTGCGAAAGTCCCGCTGATTGCAGCCAAGGATTTGAAGCCGCCGCCGCTCGGGCAGATCCCACCGCTTTGCAATGTTCTCGAACGTCCGCATGACGGGGCCGCTGACGCGCGCACGCTCCTCGTCGGTCGGTTCTTTCACTATCAGGTCCTTGCAGGCCGGGTTGGGCGAACGGCCGCGCGGAGAGCCGTTCCAGATGGATCGTGACCAGGCCTTGAAGTTCGCCAGACCCAGTGCGCTCGTTGCGATTGGACCGCTCTGTGGCAACAGGCAATCCACCGCGGCGAAGCTGAGAGCTCAGTGAGAAACATGCCTGCGCGAGCTATTGGGCGGCATACTCCGCAAATGAGTAGCCAAATTCATCCTCGAGGCACCGCTTCCACTCCGAGCCCATCATTTCGCCGATGGTAGCCACCTCAAGAGTCATCACCACTCGTGTCGTTGCGGTGTCGTTGTTCAAGCTTCCAGGCAAGACCTCTGGGCGGAGGTCGCGAAGCTCGCACCAATGCTCGAAAAGGCTCAGCCACCGCTCGCAAGTGGTCGGTGCTCCCGTCGCGCTAATGCCGAACTCCATGCGCGTCGGCTCATGCTCCAGCTTGTCGATCGAGAATTCGAAGGTCAGGCGTGTAAACCCATTGAGCTCGTACTGTCGACCGCTCACTGCGCCCTCGGCTCACCGTCCCTAATGAAGTCAATTTAGATACTATAATACCTAGCGGTGCAAGCCCCACTCCGCTTCCGTCGATGTATGAATGTGCGGCAAATCTTGGGGAGGAACGTGCGGGCTCTCCGTACCTCGGCAAGGCTTTCCCAGGAAGAGTTGGCTGTCCGGATGGGGGTGGAGCAGACTTACGTGAGCGGCATCGAGCGTGGGGTGCGCAATCCAACTGTCACCACACTTCATCGGGCCGCGGTTGCTCTCAACGTGAAAGCGGCGGACCTGCTGAAGGAATGACGGGGCACGCACACGGCTATCGTCGGGAGAAGCACGTTCCGAAGCCCTAGCCTGGGGGAAGGCTCGCCAGGACGATATCAAACTGGTCCGAGCACAGCGAAGCGGGAGGCTACAGGCCTCGACCGAAAGGGTGCAGAGGCCAGATCAACGTAAGACGCAAGATGGTCATGACTGACATTCGACGCGATCCCACCGCCGGTGCGATCGATCGGACCCCCCTCCCCGCTTCAGGTGCGACCGGAGCCGGCTGACTGGCGGGATGCACGCGGCATATTGGGTTTGTCACGGAGATTTGAGTGGCACAGCAGCGCCTGACAGCCCCGTCATCAGGCGGGAGGCGCCGCGCCGCAGGCAGGCCAAGCCTACGGCAAGAGACGCTGACCGGATCGTGAAGAACTCGTCCTCGCGGATCAGGCCGCAATCGGAAGCGCAGTGGCAAGCAGCACAGTCGGTGTATCTAGGCCCCCGTTGCGGAAGTCGACGTCGATCGCGGGGGCTACACTCGGCAGCCGCGGGTGAGCGCGACCGTCGAACCGATATCCATCGCGCGCGCAGCCGCTCGAGCGGCTGGCCGGTGGGGCGAAGTATGCGTTTCATGCGCAGGTCGCTCCCACGAAACTCTGCCAACCAATCCCCCGCCACTCCACCTGCGAGTGGGTTTCTTCGGGGCGTTGTTGTCTGCGGACAACGCAGCTGTGGGCCGTTAAGAACTCGTTAACCTAAAATTTCTTGCCGCCGGCGTAGAATCATGGCGTCTTCCTGAGACGGAAAGAGGGCGTCTGACGCTCGCAATCCGTCTTGAGCGAGAAACGACATGACAGCCGCCGCCCCTTCAGCACAAATCGAGCTCGCGTCGTCGCGAGTGTCGCGGCATGCCGCGGCGTTGTCGAACCAATTGCGCTCCCTCGGAACATCGCTCTTTCCTCCGTCTGCACGCAAGTCGCTACGGTCCTTTACCTCGGGCGAAGTCTCACGGATCGTGGGAGTGTCGGACGGCTATCTCAGGCAGTTGTCGATTGACGGCCTCGGCCCTGCCCCTGCGATTGGATCAGCTGGCCGCAGATCTTACACCCTTGGGCAGGTTAACGAGCTGCGCAGCTATCTGAGCTCGGCGCGCCCGCGCGAAGCCCTCCAGTTTTCGCCCAGCCGGCGAAACGGTGAAAAACTGCAAATTATTACGGTCGCAAATTTCAAAGGCGGCTCGGCCAAAACAACGACAGCGCTTTATCTGACGCAGTTTCTCGCACTCCAGGGCTTCAGGGTGCTAGCGATTGACCTCGACCCCCAGGCGTCGCTGTCGGCGATGTTTGGTTATCAGCCTGAGTTCGACATTCCAGAGAACGCAACGCTCTACGGAGCGATTCGATACGATGATCAGCGCAGACCGATGCAAGAGGTCGTTCGCGAAACCTATTTTGAAGGCGTCGGGCTTGTGCCTGGCAATCTGGAACTGATGGAGTTCGAGCATCATACACCGCGCGCCATGCTCGATCGCGGTGTGAGGGGGCATGAGCTGTTCTTTCGCCGGGTCGCCGGCGCTATCGATCAGGTCGCCGATCAGTTCGACGTTGTCGTCATCGACTGTCCACCGCAGCTTGGATATCTAACAATGGGGGCGCTAAACGCAGCGACGGCTATGTTGGTGACGATCCATCCTCAGATGGTTGACGTCGCGTCGATGAGCCAGTTTTTGCTAATGACGTCCGATCTGATGGCAATCATCGAGAATGCTGGTGGACGACTCGACTATGATTTCATCCGCTATGTCGTAACACGGCATGATCCCAATGACGTGCCGGAGTCGCAGATCGTCGCTCTGCTGCGGAATTTGTTCGGTGACGATGTGCTCAAGGCAACGGCTTGGAAATCGACCGCGATCGCCAACTCAGGCCTTACCAAGCAATCGCTCTACGAGTTGGATCGCGGCTCTGTAGGCCGCGCGGCTTATGATCGCGCCCTGGAATCAGTCGATTCGGTGAACGCAGAGATCGTGACCCTCATGAAAGAGGTCTGGGGCCGATGAACAAGCGCGCCGACGCAATCAAATCGCTTTTCGCCAGCACCCCTTCGTCCGTGTTGTCCGCAGACAACACGGCCTCAGCTCTACCGCGGGTTGCCTCTGGTTCGATCCGCTCCCTGCAAAACACTTTCTCCGATGTCGAACGCGAAAACGAAGAGCTTCGCCGGCGAATGGGAGCGGGGCAGGCGGTCGTTGAAATCGACCCTGTCCTGATCGCTCCTTCGCCATTTCGCGACCGTTTCGACGACCAGGATACGCAGTCGTTCGAAGCGCTGAAGGAGTCGATACGCGAGCAAGGTCAGGGCGTCCCGGTACTTTTGCGAGAGGACCCTACCGCTACCAATCGATACCAGATTGCCTATGGGCATAGGCGCGTTCGTGCCGCGCGCGAGCTTGGGCTGTCGGTAAAGTCTATCATCCGACCGTTATCGGATGCGGATCTTGCCATTGCACAAGGCATCGAAAACGCTGCGCGCGAAGATTTAACGTTTATCGAGCGCGCCGTCTTCGCCCTCCGACTCGAACAGGCCGGCCACAGCCGATCCATTGTTCAGCAGGCTCTGGCGATTGACCGCGCCGAGGTTTCCAAGCTTGTGGCAGTTGCGCGCTCGATTCCAGCTGATTTTGTGCACGCAATTGGTCGCGCCCCTAAGATCGGTCGAGCCCGGTGGTTAGGGCTTGCTGAGGCGCTGGCAGAGACAGGCGCAGAGAAGCGCGTCACAGAATGTGTGGCTGCGCATGAATTTCAACGGCGGTCTTCGGAGGATCGGTTCCTCGCAGTATTTAAGGCTGCGTTGTCGAAAGGAAGCTCCGCGCGCTCTGGCGGAGGCTCGCGCAGAATTACTGCCGCTACGGGTGACGAGCTCGCGAGCGTGTCGAGCTCAAAAAAGCGAACTATCATTTCAATCGTGCATGGCGAGCACGGCGATGATTTCGCCGCATTCGTCGAAAAAGAACTTCCGGAATTGTTCGCCGCATTCAAGGCGAGCCGTTCTGGATGACACGACGGAGCGGTCGCTCCGGATTACGCAGCCATCAAAGGATAACCAACGGCAAAGAAAAAGGCCCCCGAAACAAAGTTCCGGAAGCCCTTCTCCTAGTGTGGCAACTCTGAGAATCGCACTTCCAAGAATCACCGTCAAGAGTCTCATTTGAGATTCAGCGTCGTTTCGGCGAGCCGACTTCTTTTGCCTAAGGAAAGGCAAAGGGAATGGAACCGAGATTGTCGACGACGCCCTTTGGGCGGCGGATGCTGACGCTTGCGCATGTGGCAAGTCAGGCGAACGCGAAGGAGCGGCCGCCGGAAAAGGCGGTCCACAAATGGAATATCTTCCGAGCGATCTGCACGGCCAAGAACCGGCTGGGCGTCACGGAGCGTGCCTTGGCCGTCCTGGACGCGCTGCTGACGTTTCATCCGGAGACGGTGCTGACAGGCGAGGGGCTGGTGGTGTTTCCGTCCAACCAGCAACTCTGCCTGCGTGCTCATGGCATGCCGCCGGCGACATTGCGCCGCCATCTCGCGGTCCTCGTCGATAGCGGGTTGATCATCCGTCGCGATAGCCCGAACGGCAAGCGCTATGTCCGCAAGGGCAGGGGCGGGGAGATCGAGCTCGCTTTCGGCTTCGACCTGGCCCCGCTGGTCGTCCGCGCCGAAGAATTCGAAGCGCTGGCGGAGGAGGTCCTCGCCGAAGACCGTGCGCTGAAGCTCGTTCGAGAGCGGATCACGATCTGCCGTCGGGACATCTGCAAGATGATCGCGGTGGGGATGGAGGAGGGCGTACCGACGCAGTCCAGCGGCCAGGGCCCCGACTGGATGACGCTGCATGAGCTCTACCGGAGTATCGCTGGTCGGATTCCGCGCGCTGCACCGCGTGAGGCTCTCGAGGGGATTGCGACGGAGCTATCGCTGCTCGCCGACGAAATCCTCAACCTGCTGGAAGATTATGTAAAAACTCAGAATCCGAGCGGCAATGAGTCTCATTCTGAGCGTCACATACAGAATTCAAATCCAGACTCCCTTACTGATCTTGAACCACGCTCTCCAGAGAGCAGGGGGGCGATTGTCGCACTCGAGCCGGAACCGGTGCGGATGCCGGAAAGGACATACCCGCTAGGGATGGTTCTGGACGCTTGCCCCGACATCATCGACTACAGCCGAGGCGGGATCAGCAACTGGCGAGACTTCCAGGCTGCGGTGGCGGTTGTGCGCCCGATGCTGGGGATCAGCCCCAGCGCCTGGTTCGATGCGCAAAGCGTTATGGGCGAGAGCGAGGCGGCGGTCGTCTTGGCGGCCATTCTGCAACGTGGCGAAGCGATCAGTAGCGCTGGGGGGTATCTGCGCGGGCTGACACGAAGGGCCGAAGCGGGTGAATTCTCACTCGGACCGATGTTGATGGCGCTGATCGGCAGCCGCAAGCGTGAGAAGCAACGTGCCTAGCCGCGGAGAGCTCGCAAACGGAACGTGTCATCGACGATGTGAATCGGTGGCGGCGGATCGATTCAACCTTTGCGTTGGACGGGGGCTTGGACCAGGCGCGAGATGCGCGCATGGACAGCTCCATCGAGACGACCTCGCCCCGCCTGCAGATGCTGGTGCTGGATCGCAGCGACCCGCGGCAAAACATGGCTCGGTTCTATGTGCTGGCCGTGGAACCAACGCTGTTTGGCGACGCGGCTCTGGTGCGCGAATGGGGACGATGGGGCAGGCCCGGCCGGCGCCGTCTCGATCTCTACGGAGATCTCGATGAAGCCGCTGAGGCGCTCGAGGATTGGCTACGCAGAAAAACGAAGCGTGGCTATCGGATCGTGCTGCAGACGGGAAAGGGCTGGGAGGATCTTGATCGAGCTCGACAGATATAGGGTTCCTCGGCCGCAGACGCAGGAAATGCGATTTGTCGCGCCGGTAGCCGTGCTTCTTGATCGTGGTGATGGAGCAGCGATAATAGCCTTCATGCCGCATCGCCTCCCCCGCGTTGCCCGAAACGTGCTCTTGCACGGTCGCTATGCTCATTTGGGTGGGCGTAGCCTGAAACAGCGCGGTCTGAAGCTCAGCGAAATTGCCGCGGCCTATTCTCTGGGCGAGTTGCTGAAGGAGCTGGGTATTGGCCTGACCCGGGCACGCGAGATTGCGGCCTGGCTGAACCTGCAAGGCCTGGAGCTACGCATATCGGACCCATCTGCAATAGCGGAATCAGCTCCAGCAGACATGGAGAGCTGAAGGGGCCTCTCTCTCTGGACGCGCGCCCACGTCGATCGCCCGCGCAAGCTGACTTCTGCAACGAGAGGGATCTGGCGCCGATGATTGGGCGATGGTCCGACGGCTGATTGCAACTAGGTTGAGGATGCCATATATTGCGCACAGATAATGTGGCAGCTGATATGGCGGCGATGATGGCTCAAGCCTTGAAGGCTTCATCTCGGAGCGAGTCGTTGGTCCTGTCCTATATGGATCGGGCTGGCAGGATCGCGATCGGTCAGCTCGCGGACGGCTTTGGGATGTCCAAGTCCCAGCTCGCGGACACGGCTGGTCTTGCGCGCGAGACCCTCTACCGGGTCGAGCGCAGCACTGCGCCAAAGGCCCAGGGGCGGCTTCGTGAAATGCTGGAGATCATCAGCCGCGTCGCCGAGTGGGCTGGTGGCAAGGAACAGGCCATGGCTTGGTATCGGGCCCAGCCACTACCGGCCTTCGGCGGGCGGACCGCCGAGGCCCTCGTCAAGGATGGCAAGGCCGCGGCCGTCCGGGACTACCTCGACCATATGGCTGTCGGCGGATTTGCGTGAGGTTCGTCGGGATCTGCTATCGAGCGCATGATCCGCGGTGGGCCTTCAAGCCGACGTCCGGGGACGGCGCCGCAATCAGGGGGGCTCGCTTCAACCCGAAAGGGGTTCCTCCGCTCTATCTGGGCTTGAGCATCATGACGGCGATCAAGGAGGCCAATCAGGGCTTCGCGCATCGGATCGACCCATGCGTCCTATGCTCCTACGAGATCGATTGCGAGGATATCGCCGATCTGACGACCGCGGAGGGTCGGCGGGAGCACGCGGTCGAATTTGATGTGATGGCTTGCGCTTGGGCCGCAGCCCTCGCCGATGGCTGTCGGCCCCAGTCCTGGTCGATCTATGAACGACTGAGTTCGCAGGACGCTGCCGGCATCTGCGTGCCCAGCTTTGCACCAGGCGCCGAAGCGAATGATCTCAACCTGGTGCTTTGGAAATGGGGGCCGGAGCTGCCGCACAAGGTGATCGTCGTCGATCCGAGTGGTCGGCTTCCGAAAGAGCAACTGTCCTGGCGCTGACATTGAGCAGCAGGCGAGGGGACTTTGTTGCCACCGCCTCGTGGCCATTCTCCACCGACCCTGTCGCGCCGGGCACGCGACCGTCGTGCGCGAATGGGGACGCTGGGGGCAGCGCCGACCGGCAGCGTCTGAATCTCTACGGAGATCTCGATGCCGTCGAGACAACTCGAGGATTGACTGCTCAGAATGGCGAAGTGGCACTCGGGCTAAGAAGGCTGGGGTGTGGTTAGTGGGGAAAGTGGAGGGGCCTTGAAGTCCACATATTTTGACGCGATACTGCGTCACTTGATGAGGCGCGAACCCCGGAGCATGATCATGGCCCTCGCCAATTTTGCCCAGCGAGGCATTTTCGATCCCAAGAAGATTGCCGATGCGTTCATGACAAACAGCGCCGAGCTTGCCAGCACCGTTGGGCTTGGGCGTGACGCCATGCAGCGGAAGAAGCGCATCGCGGCAGCGAATACGCAGAAGCGCCTGCGCACAATGCTCGAAGTTATCAATAAGGTCGAGCCGCGCTTCGGCTCCAACCTGATCGCCTACGCCTGGTATCGCTCTGAGCCGCTTGCAGGTTTCTCGGGACAGACGGCCATGCAACTGGTGAAGGCTGGCCGGGTCGATGACGTTCTCGAATATATCGATGCAGTGGACGCCGGAGTGCATGCCTGACCATGGCTCTGGGCTACAGCGGCAAGCTCTACCGCGCACTCAATCCGATCTACGCGCACGATCCCCTGTCCGGTGCGGGCGCGCAAAAATACGGAGGGCGCTTCAACGCCAAGGGCGTCGCCGCGCTTTACACCTCTCGCACTGCACTAACCGCGTTGCGTGAAGCCAACCAGATTGGCAATCTTCAGCCAACGACTTTGGTCTGCTACGAGGCCGAGATTGAACGTATCTTCGACACGCGAAATCTCGGCGCGCTCACAGCGGAAGGCATCACGCCCAACCAGCTTGCGGCCGATACGTGGCGCAACGACATGATGAAACTCGGGGTCTCTCAGACTCAGGCCTTCGCCAACAAGCTGATTTTGGGCGGCTATCACGGCATCCTCGTTCGCAGTTTTGCCGCCGGCGCTGGCATGGACGAGATGAACCTTGTCCTCTGGTCCTGGGGACCAAGCACTCCGTCGAAATTGATCCTCATCGATGATGAAGGGCGGCTTTCCCCGAAGTGACGGGAGGGATGGCGTGATTGGAAACCAATGGCACGAGAAGGTAGGGAAGAGCTGCGGCCTTCCTGACCCTCCACAGGGATCCTTGACGCGTCACGTCGGCAGGGGAGGGGACGCTTACAGCCCCGCAGCCTTGGTCAGATTGACGCGGAAGCGATCGCGCCGACGCTGATAGCGCCGGGTCATCTCGGCCGAGGCGTGACCGAGCTGCTTCTGGACATAGCGCTCGTCCACTTCCGCGGACGAGGCGAGGCCGGCGCGGAGCGAGTGCCCGGCGAATTTCCCCGCCCGCTCGCCTTCCGGCAGGTCGCTGCAGACGCCGGCGGCAAGGGCCGTGCGCTTGACCAGGCGGGCGACTTGCTGATCGGTCAATCGCTCGGGCCCGACCGCCTTGCCTTGGCCGGTCACGCGCCGGAACAGCGGCCCATGGGCGATGCGGGCGAGCCTGAGCCAGGTCTGCAGCGCGACGACGGGGCAGGTGGCGTCCGACGAGCCGCGACCGATCTCGACCTCACGCCAACCGGTCTTGCCGCGCATGGTGACGATGAGCCCCTTGTCGAGGATCTCGACCCAGCCGCGGCCGTCCTCGCTCTGATCGCGGTCGGCATCGAGCCCGACGATCTCGGAACGGCGCAGCCCGCCGGCAAAGCCGAGCAGGAGCATGGCGCGATCGCGCAGGCCGCGCAGAGAGCCGCGACCAAGCGTCTCGAGCATAGCGATGACGTCCTCCGGCAGCACGGCTTCCTTCTGACGGGGAGGGGCGGCGTGGGTGTTGCGGATGCCGGCCAGCACCGTGGCGATGTGGCGGTCCTGGCGGTCGAGCGGCTGGCCGCGTTGGGCAAAATTCCAGCTCAGCGCCGACAGGCGGCGCTCGATCGTTCCCACCGACGAGGGTTTCCGGTTCGCGGTCGCAGCGCCGGAGGCTTGAGCTGTGATGTAGAGCCCGACGATCTGCGAATCCGGGGGGAGGGGAGGGAGGTTCTGGCGCCGGCACCACGCCGAGAAATGCTTCCAGTCGCTGGCATAAGCGCGCCGCGTGTTGGCCGAACTTGCGGCCTCGACGTAGTTGCGGGCGCGCTCAGCCAGGTCGTAGAGCTGCGCGGACACGCCTGCCGATCCGCGCGCTGCGGGTTCGGCCGGCTTCTGAGTCACGAGAGGGGCGGGCGGAGCACCCCGCGGCTCGTCCAGATCGTCGCTCATGGCACTCCCATCATCTTGGTGCCTCGGTCAGGCGAGCTCCCACGGGTTGATGACCGACGCGCCGGTATCGTCGAAATCGCCGGCATTGCGGGTTACCACAATCAGGTCGTGAACGATGGCCGTTGCCGCGATCAGGCCATCGGCATCGCCGCGCGGCCGTAGCGCGGCAACACGCCCCCATTCGACGGCGATCTGGTCAGTGATCGGCAGGATCCGATCGCCATGATCATGGCGTAGCTTGCGCAGCCATTCGCCGAGATGGCCGGCCGCTTTCGGATCGGACTTCTGCTTCAGCATGATCCCGCGCATGACCTCACCAAGCGTGATGACGCTGAGATGCACGCTGAACGGATCGACCGAGCGCAGCCAGGAGACCGCCTCCGCGGTGCCCCGCCGCGCCTCGGACACGATGTTGGTGTCGACCAGGTACATTAGAACGCGATATCCCGGCTTGGGGTCTTGGCGCGTGCCGAGACCGCCTCGACCAGGTCATCGTCCCAGGTGGGGCCGGCGAGCAGATCATCGACCAGGGTCGGCCGGCCGGCACGGAGCGCGTCATAGTCGCGTGCCGACAACACGACGGCCGCGCGTTCTCCGCGCAAGGTGACGACCTGCGGTCCCTCGCTGCGCGCGCGCTGCACCACCTTCGAAAAGTGGTTCTTGGCGTCCTGAAGCGGCCAGTCCATCCCTATACTCCTAGCTAGACTAGCTAGCTATTTAAGCGCATGTTCGCCCGATGTCAAAGCACAACACCCGCGCACGGCGAATGCGCCGCGTTGTCCCGGCGCGCAGGCGCCTCTGATCGCCCAGAAGCGTGTTTCGCACCAGGGCTCTCTATAAAGAACCAAACGAACGATAATACAAGATTATCAGTCGTTATTATCGCACGACAAGCTCGGCGCTTTGTATGAAATTCTGTGGCCTGAAGCGCCGCCTCACGCTAGACTTAGCACATGCTTCGCCGTGCCGCGCCCCTGGCTTCGCCACCCTCGACGATCCGTCCCGTGCCTGCCTGGGCGCGACCAAAAGCGCAGTCATCTCAGGTGGTTGATGCGGCATTTCTGGCCGGCGCCAGCTTGGCCGCGCTCGACGCGATCGCCCGCGAAAACCCGCCCTGGAGCGGCGTCTGGCGCCAGCGCCTGGCGCTACAGGCCGCGGCCGCCAGCCTGCGCCTGATCGGCCGCCGGGAGGATCAGAACCAATTGCGCGATGTCCAGCTGCTGCGCCGGCCCGGCGACGATCCTGGTCCCGCCGGGCGCGTCCTGCTCGCCTGGCGCCAGCTCGTCGCGCGCTCTCCGGATTTTTCGCCAGATGCGATCGCGCGGGCCGCGGCCGGTTTTGGTCTGGTTTTGAACGCGGCCGAATTCGCAGCGTTGGCCGATCGGGCTATCGAGGCGACCCGATCGGATCGGACGGCGATCGTGGCGTTGGCCGAGCTGACCGAGCGTGTCGTGCGAGTTCGCCCGGATGCCGAAGTGCTGGCGCTCTGGCTGGCCGACGCCGTGCTTGCCCAAAAACTCAAATGGCCTGTGCCGGTGCCGCTGGTGACCTCGGCGATCCTGGATCCAAACGCCCGGCGCGGCGCGGCCGGCAAGCGGCCGCGCCCAGGCGGCGAGGGCTGGCAGCAGGCGCTCGCGCTGGCCTATGCGCAAGCGGCGGCCGGCGCGATCGACCTGGCCGGCGAGCTCGCGCGTCGCGCCGAGGTCCTCCAGGCCGCGGCGCCAAAACTGCGGGCAAAAGGGTCGGGAGCGGTAATCGTGGCTTTGCTCAGCGAGGATGCGTTGGCGAGCTCGGCAAACATCGGCGGCATTTCGGATCGCGGCTTGCGCCGGCTGTTCGACCGCCTGGTGGCGCTCGGTGCCCTGCGCGAATTGTCGGGCCGGCCGACCTTCCGCATCTATGGGCTCTGAGCCATGGTGCGTCGTCCAAAAGCTGAGATCGCAATCGATACCGAACTGGCCGATCTGCCGTCCGACTTACGCTGGCGCGAATGGATGGGCCGGGTTGAGGCGGTGATCTTTGCCGCGCCCGAGCCGGTGCCGCGCGAGGCGCTGGCCCAGGTCGTTGGCCGCGACTGCGCGCTCGACCTGATCATCGCCGACATCCGCGAGGAATTGCGCGGCCGGCCCTACGATCTCGTCGCCGTCGCCGGCGGCTGGCACCACCGCACGCGATCGGCCTTTGCGCCGGCGATCCGGGCGGTGTCGGGCGTGCCGCAGCCGATGGTCGGCCTGTCCGCGACCGAGATGCTGTTTTTATCCGGCATTGCCTATCTCCAGCCGATCACCCGCGGTGAGCTCGGAAAGGTCTTTGGCAAGGAGATGAGCCGCGACACCGTCGCGGCGCTGAAGCGCGCCGGCGTCATCGCGGCTGGGCCGCGCAGCCCGGAGCCCGGGGCGCCTTACACCTATGTGACGACCGAGAAATTCCTGTGTGTGTTCGGCCTCGCCAGCCTGCGTGACCTGCCCGACATCGAAAAGCTCGAGGATGCCGGGCTGCTCACCAAGGACAGCCTTCTGGCCGATGAGATCCCGATCGGGATTGGTGATGAAGGATCGGACGAAGAGGGGCCCAGCGGCGATACCATCGACGAACCGGAGGCCGCGGACGGTTTGGAGTCCTGATTGTCAGCCTTGGTCGGCAAGCGCCATTGCAGCGTGCCGGTCCGGCGCCAGAGCCTCACTCGGCGCGCAAATTGTCCGCCGACGCCTTGCCCGACCGCTTGTCTTGAACGAGCTCATAGGAAATCTTCTGCCCGTCCCGGAGGTCGCGCAGACCGGCCCGCTCGGCGGCGCTGATGTGAACGAAGACATCCTGGCCGCCGTCATCCGGCTGAATGAAACCAAAACCCTTGGTCGAATTGAACCACTTTACTGTACCTGTCGCCATCGCGCAGCTCCTTGGTCAGACACCGCACCATGCCACGGCGCGCGAAATCGGCAAGCTGGAGCACCGCGACTGGTGGCAACAGGTCCGGCTCACTTCCGTGGGTGGCCCTTAGCCGCCTCGCGCAACGCCCGCTTTCCGGCAATCTCGTTTGCGGAGCGGCTCAACGGGCGAAGCACGCGGCTGAAAGCCTTTCAGAATTGCGGTTTGGCGGCATGTTAGCCTGAGTAACCTACCTGACTGGCTTCTTCCTGATGGAGCGTCTGCAATGCCTCTCGCCGTTATCTTGGGTGCGACGGGTCGGGGCGGCGTCGGCTTGGTCGGCGTCAAGGTGCCCAATCCGAAATACCTGAAGTCGACTCCACGGTCGACACGGGAACCCCTGTCGAAGGGCTTTCGGCCTGGCCACACGCCTAAGCCGGTCTTGCTGGCCCGTTTTTTCGGCGCCGGCCCTGTCATTCGCAGCTCACTTCAACGGGCGGATGCAATGTGGGTTCATGGCCGCGGCAGCGATTCCCGCACAGAGAGGCTGTTGGGCGCGACGGTCGTGTTGATCGGCTGCGGATCGGTCGGTGCGCCGATCGCCTGCGCCCTCGCGCAGGCTGGCGTCGGTCGCCTTGTCCTGATCGACCCCGAAAAGCTCTCTTGGCCGAACGTCGGCCGCCACCCGTTGGGCGCGTCAGCGGTCGGCCGGCACAAGTCCGAGGCGTTGGCTGAGCGATTGCAGGCTGATTTTCCCCATCTTCAGGTCGAGCACAGGGTTTGCGATCTGCATTATGTGCTCGCAAACGATCCTAACCTCCTGGAAGCGGCCGACCTGATCGTCGCTGCGACGGGCAGCTGGGCCGCCGAGAATGCGCTCAACCGCTGGCATCTTGCCCAGGGTCGGGTTCAGCCGATCCTGTACAGCTGGACCGAAGTTCATGCCTGCGCCGGGCACGGCGTGGCAATCGCAGGTGAGGGCGGTTGTCTGCAATGTCACATCGGTCGGACCGGCACGCCGGCGTTCAGGGTCGTGGACTGGCCGGATGGCGGCGACGCCAATTGGGAAGAGCCCGCGTGTGGCGCGCACTACCAACCTTACGGGCCGGTCGAGCTCAACTACGTGACCGCAATGCTCAGCGAACTGGCGCTCGACTGCCTCCTCACGCCGCCGTCGCAGTCGTTCAGCCGGGTACTCGTCACATCGGCTCGGCGTATCGCCGATCTCGGCGGTCGCCTAAGCGAAGCGTGGCTGTCTGAATATGGTGAGCATCACAGCGGCGTGCGAACGGTTGATTGGCCATGGTCGCACTTGCGTTGCACCGCCTGTGGCGAGGCTCACGCGGACGAGGCGGCTTAGCTCGAGCTCCGATCCGCGCTTATCCCGATTTTCGATATAGGTCGGCGTGCGCAAATAATGCTTGGCCGCCCGTCACCAGCATCTGTGCGAGATCGTGCGAAGCGTCTGCCCGCGGCCGCGTGAAATGTCAGCCTGCCTGAAGCTTTTTCGAGGGCTGTGACGGGCTCGCGAACAGCTCGGCGATCGTTTCGGTGACCAGTTGGAAGGGTATCAGAAACATTGGCGGGTTCAGAACCGTGTCGGTGCCATGGGCGAACATGTTTCGCAGATGATTCAGCCCTTCCACATCGGCCGAGATCAGATTCTGGGCCTTTGCGGCCCTGAGCAACTCGTCGAGCATGGGAGGAGGTCTCGCCTTTCCCTTCCTATCGAGTCTGCCGACGAACTGAGAACCCAGGCGCTCCCGCAGCGCCAACTCAAGGCACGGAAAGGTCTGTGCCGCCGCAACGGTCAAGAGGTCGTAGGAATAGTACGAGTAGATATAGGTGTGACGCAGTGCGTCATGGCATCTACGGACTGCGTCCGGGACCCCTTCGTGTAGTTCCATCCTGCTCATGTCATCATGCAGCTGTTCAAGGCCGCTGCCAACGAAACCGGCCACCCCGGAAAAGTAGGGGTCGGGCGTGTGCAATTCATCCGCTCGTTTGAACATGCTCTCCGCCTTGCAGTTCAACCATCACGGACGGCATGGCTTGTCTATCTCTTGGTGATCGGCTGGGCGCATGGGGCGGCATCCGCGCAGAATCCCCCGATTTGCCGCCCGGCTTCCTGGTCCTGCTGCTGATCGCTGTCTTTATCGGCGGCATCGCCAACATCCTCCGCGCTCTACTGCACCGGCACTGAGGATGTGCGCGCTATTTGCTCTCACCCATGCAGGGCCTGGCGTACGCTTCGCCTGTCCTTGCTATGCTCCGTTCGCCGCTCGTTCAATCATTTCCATCGAGGCTAGGATTTCTTCGAAGCGAGGGGCTTCGCCGAAAATCATGGGCGTCATGTTTGCATAGTCGCGCGCAAGCGCGTCGATCATTGCTGCTGTTGGCACGAGTGCAAATGATCCGGCTGCGGCCGTGGCCAGGTCGTAGTCGGTCCGATTGAAGAACATGAGCGCATGGCGAACACAGTCTGCTCCCAGCGCAGCATCGGCTAATGCTGTCCGGCCGATGTCCGATGCGAAGAGGCAGTGGAGATCATAGAAGTGGCGCGAAACCCGCTGGCCTGCCTGGCGCAGCTCGCCGCGGCGCTCGAACCAGCGCCGCAGGCCGTGTGCGATCACCACCTTGTCCCAAAACGTGCGTTCCCCATTGATCGTTGTGACATTCGCAACCGTGAGATCGAGTCCGCCCGCATCGTCGGCAATGTAAGGCCGGATGTTCCTGGGCTGGTTGGGGTCGAGTGCCGACTTGGCGCCGGACTCGATCCGCACTGCCGGTCGCACGTATGACTCATCGCGCGGCTCAACCTCTGGATACCAGACCAGAAGCGTCTGTCGGTCGGGGTCTGCCTCATCGATCTCGACTCGGCCTTTTCCGTCCGTCGCTGCAGCAAGGTGTTCGGCCAGGAATTCGTGCAGCGCGCCGGTGATATAGCTGCGACAAGCGTCGCGAATCGCGTCCAGACGAGCGCGGCGCCTGTTGTTCGACAGTGCCTCGAGCTCTTCCACGGAAGCGGGCTCGTCGAGATCGTCACGAAACACCGTGACGTCGATGTCTTCCGAAAACCGCTCAATGAGCCCATAGGCTTTCGATAGCGATGTTCCGCCCTTGAACAATAGGCGCGGCCCTCCCGCTGGTCGTTCACGATAGAGGGCGTCGAGAGTCCAGCAGACCCAAAAATCCTTTTCGACATTGCCGATCGGCGTGCCGAGCCGGTTTGCTGTGGTCAAAAAGAGGTCGAGCTTCTCGGCGGGTGCGGCTGAGATGACTTCGGCATAGGCAACAGCACTCACGAGTGCTTCTCCAGCTCGCCATTCATAGGATCGAGAAGGGGCCGGAGAAAATCCTGCATCCAGATTGGCATGGCAGAGAGCCCCGCGCGAAGATCCTCGCGTATCTCCTTTCCATGCTTTGGAGCGGTGAGCAGCCTGCGAAGTTGGTTCTCGACGCTCCGTAGATCGTCTTCCGTACTCATCATATCCTGCATCCAGTAGAGTGCTTGGACGACGCGCATGCCTGGGCGTCCCGCCCAGTAGAGACGGCTGGGTGCGGCCGATTTGAAATGGATGACCTGCTTCCCGAGCGTGATCGGTTTCAAGCGGGCATCGATCAGCACTTCAATGCGCGCTGGGACCGCCGTGGTGAGGCCGAGGTCGTTTGCGGCGGTCATGCCGTCGACCACGACGCGGGCTTGGTCCCGCCGCGTTACGGCTCTGATCACAGCGCGATAGTCGGGGACCGCCGTCTTGCCGGTGAGGTTGCTTTTTCGCGGCTTGTCGTAGAGCCCACGATCGATGCGACGGAGTTCGCCTGCCGCGACGAGGCGTTGCAATGTCTTGTCGATGGCAGCGCGGCTGGCGAGGTCGGCGAAATCGCTGGGCGTCCACACCTCTGCCGGCGTCGCGTCAATACGCGCCATAAGGCGCCGCCGAAGGTCCGTGGCCGGTTGATCGAGCATGTCCGAAATATGATGCAAATTTCGGACGCTGTCGAGGGTGCCCTAACAATGCTGCATTCTTCGGACAGCGCCGGGAGCCCCTCAGCGATTAATTGTTGAGAGCGTCGAGATTTGAGGGAATCTTGCGTCTTTGTTCGTTTAATCAGAATTGCAGCAGAATCGGCAGGCCGAGGGCCATGCTCGCACGGCTACTGGGGGTCATGTGGCGATCAATATTGCAGACCTAACGTTGGATGAAGTCGTCCTGCATTTGGCGGCTGGAAACGCCTTGCAGGTTTCGGGCGGAGCCGATTTCTCACTGCCGCTTCAAGACAGTCGCACAGTGCTGGCGTTCTACAATCAGAGCCGGCAGGCCTATTGGAACCCCGACAAGGACACGAACATCCTCGATGGCGAGATTGATCGACTATTAGAGGCATTGGACAAACCCGCCAAGGTAACCGCTCCGGCAACGCGGCCAGCAAGCCAACAACAACGGTGGCAATTAATTGGGATTACAGCGCACCGTTTCCGTGGATTGCACCGCCATTGCGATGAGAAGGGGGCGGCCCCTAGTCCCTTCGCACTCGATCTTTCCCGGCATGTCACGCTCTTTCGCGGTTTCAATGGCGCAGGCAAGACGTCGCTGATCAGCGCCATTTGCTGGTGCCTTACGGGTTATGGGCATCGTTCCCAAGGCCTTCCTTCCGCCCTGCACACGCCCATCACGGTCCAGATCGCCAACCAGGACAGCGGCGAGCCGAACACCACGTTCGAGCTGCCGCCGATCGTACCGATACCAACGGAAGACGAGTTGCTGGCCGTCGACGGGCAGCCGCAGATCGATACCTGGGTGCGCCTGAAGTTCAGGTCATTGGTCGATGGAAGCGAGGTCGAGGTCGAGCGCCGCCTCGAGCGAGACGGGAAAAAGTCCTTCAAGACGACGGCTATCGGGCTCGAAACACTCCGATTGTCGGAACTGGCGTTGCAGGTCGGCACCTTGATGCCTGGGATCGCCGCGGCGACCCGCTTCGATGACAAGACGACCCTATCGCAGGCGGTGTCGACTTTGACCGGCCTACGGCCACTGGCTCACTTCGGAACCCGCAGTGGCCGCCTACACGAGCGCTTGACCGAAAAATACCCGAAGCAGGCCACAGAGGAAAAGGAGCAATGCGAGGGCATTGCAGCCAAACAGTTGTCGACGCTCCAGGACCTCCTCAAGGACAGCGAGGGTCTGCCAAATCTGAGCTGCGTTGCCACGCCTAGCGAGACGGCCCCGGATGACTGGAAGGGCGGTCTCGATCAGGCCGAGCAACTCCTGAAGTCGGCCGAGGAAAAAGCTGCAGCGGACGCGCTACTGATTCTCGGTTCTCTCCCGCCTCTTACGAACGACAGCCAGATCAAACGCTTTGGTGAGGCTATCAGGGCGGCCGAGCATTGCTTCAGCGGTGTCGC
This sequence comes from Alloboseaceae bacterium BT-24-1, assembly GCA_025846845.1. Classification (GTDB taxonomy): domain Bacteria; phylum Pseudomonadota; class Alphaproteobacteria; order Rhizobiales; family Beijerinckiaceae; genus Allobosea. Next base: position 43,612 of record JAOYTL010000009.1, on the reverse strand, counting down.
GCTCAAGGGGCTTCCGTCGATGCAGCTTGCGCAAAGCCTTGGCGAACTGAGCGACGCGGAGTTAACGGCGGCTGCGACGGTGTTGCTGGACGTCGAGCGGGAGGCGGCGACGCTCGTCGCGCAGCTTTCCCATGCCGAGCGGGCAGATCGACTTCGCCTCTACGGTCTTGTGGCGAAATGGCATGACACCGTGCATCCGGACCACGCCTTCACCGCTTGTCCGGTTTGCGAGCGTGATCTCCTCCAGCCCGGCGCGATCCCCACTGACGCCTTGCTGAATAAATCGGTGGCGCAGGCGCTTGATGATGCCCGCGACGCTGACGCTGCGATGTTGAAGACGGCGGCCGAATGGGAGCGCGACACGAAGAAAGGCCTACGCGATCGTCTTCCCGAGAAGCTGCGTAGGTTTGTCGACGACGCTGTTCCGGACGATCTGGGCTCGGTTTACGGTACGGCTCTGTCGAAGGAAATCTTCCAGCTCACCGAGTTTCCGGATCCCCTCAAGCCGATGGCCAAGGGTATCGGCGCGCTTTGCGCGGCGGCTTGGAAGGATGCTCCTGAGCGCGAGCCGCTGCCCGGTGTCAATCTACCAGCTCAGATTCCCGACAACGAGAAGCTGCGTGCGGCGATGCGCACCGTGCGACGAGCGATTGCGCTTTCCCGCTATCGCACCATCAACGCCGACTTCGCGCGAGCCGCTGTCCTGAAAGTGATGCGCACCGATGCTGACGAAACGGCGCTCTCGGCCAACGAACGGACCATCCATGGGCAAATGAACGTCCTGAAGGGCCACCTTGATGCGGCCAGCGTTTTCGCCGGCATTCGTAGCCAGTTGGGCCAAATCAAAGAAACCTGCGAGCGGTGGGCCAAGGTTCGGGCGCGAATTGAAAAGCTGGTCCGGGCGGCCAATGCCGTCGAGCCGTTCAAGAGCTTCCCAGACCTCGTGCATAATCAGGTTGCCGGACTGATCACAGATTTGCAGGAGAAGGCGACGTCCTGGTCACATCGCATGTACAGGGCCCATTTCGTTCAGGCTCCGGAATATGCAGGATTAGACCCTGCGAAGAGCGACGGCTTCACGTTCCTCGCGGCCCACGGGCAGCATCTGGTTGAGGCCCATCACGTCATGAATGCGTCGGCGTTGCGCGCCTTTCTCTCCGCCTTCGTGCTGGCGCTTTGGCAACAGGTCTGGTCACGATCGGGCGGCATTTCGGCCGTCCTCATGGATGACCCCCAGGACCTGCTCGATCCGGGAAATATCGCCAACCTCGCCGCTACGGTGCCTTGGTTGATCGCCGAGGGCATCAATCCGATCATCGTCAGCAATGATTTCGCGTTCATTCCCACAATTGAGGCCTTTGTCGCCGCCGACAAACGCGCACTGGGGGCAGTACGAACCGAGACGTGGGAGTTTTCCGCGATCTCGACTTCGAAATGCACGGTGAGTCTCGCCCCGGTAGTCGATGAGGTTCGCGTCCGTTGCGAGCATTGGCAGAAGACCGACCCGAACGACGCCGGCATGGCCCGCGCGTTCGTCTATCCGGTTCGAGTACGCATTGAAATCAAGCTTTGGGATCTGCTCGCGTCTGATCCTGCGGTCCTACATGATCCGACGATGGGCGATTTGCTCGGCAAGATTGCCAACGCCCGCAACCGTGGAGAGCAACCATTCAACGAAGAACCGTTTCGGCGGCTCCTGGAGCTGCCGGCGCTGAAGTCCGGTGCCCCCTTTCGGGATGTCATCAACAAAGCGCACCACGGGCGCGCTGATCAGATCACGCCGGTCGAGGCTGAGACCGTCAGACGGAGCTACGAGGACGTGTTCTCGGCGATCGATGCTTGTTGGCTCGCCTATGCGAGATTCATGGGCAGGTTGCCGCCAGAGGAAGCCGTGGCGGAGGCCCAAAAGTCCACTTCGGATTTGAAGCTCGCGACACTTCGTACCACACCGATTTCGGTGGTTGGCAGACTGGCTGCTCGTGCAGCCGGAGCTCCGCTGACTACGATCGACCAGGCGACAGATCGATTGGACCTGTCGTCGCTCGGCGACGTCTCGCTGTTCACATTGAGAGCGCCGACGCTAGGGATAGTCGCTTTTCCAGGGCAGACTCTCATCGTGTCGGCGGCGGCGGAGGTCAGAAACGGCGACCTCGCGATCGTTCGCACACCAGGCAAGACTTATGCGCGGCGGATCGGGCTGGATAAGTCGGACCGCTCTCGGATCGCGCTGGAGACGATGCCGTCGACAAATCCCCGCGCGCCGCAAACGCATTTCGTTCAGCGCAGCAGCGCGCATTTGAGCAAGGTGATCGGCGTGCTTTTCGATGAAACCACGCCTGCGAAGTCGCAGGACGAGGCCATCGAAGCGGATCGGTCGCCGGTCCTCGAGCAGGTTGTTGCCGCAGCGGGTGTCATTGGCGACAGCGCCTTCCCCGTGGCGCTCGACGCAGGCCATGTTCTTCTAGGTATCGCTCCGGACATCTCGCTGCTCGATGGTCGTATTCTGGCAGTCGTAACCAGGGCAGACGAATTTTCGAGCGAGCACTTCGCCTACCTCAAGCGTCTCGGCAAAGCGATGCCGGGGTCCCAAACCGTCTACTATCTCGAAAATGTCGGTCAGGCAGGCGAGGGGGAGTTTGTGCAGTTTCCGGTGACCGGCATCGCACCGACACCGGGTATTCCAGTCGTCGAGCAGACCTGGAAGGTACTCGGCACTTTGTTCTAGGGCCGTTGGGGTTGCCATTTCCTTGGATTGCGACTCCGGCCGTTTTCACGAGGCGACAATCCCTCTCATGTGTGGCGGCTAACATCGGAGCTACTGCATACGTGCCTGAATTGCGAGCAGCGGAGCCCGCATCTAGAGATCGCCAAACCCGGGGAATGTCAGGAGTGCTTTGCAGATAGATTTGCGATCCTTGTGTCCCGAGTTCTCCTATGGTCGTCTCTATCCATGGCGGATTCTGCTGAAGGTGCTGCGGGGCTCGATCAGCTGAGCTTGGGCGAACTTTTCGACTGCGGTCGATATGGCACCTCGGTTGTCGCGGAGAACGAGCACGGCAAGCTGGTCTCGATTCATGACGTGCCTTCGGGGTTGGCTTGCACTTGCAAATGCCCCGGCTGTGATCGGCGTATGGTTGCGCGGAAGGGCAAGGAACTCGCCCATCATTTCGCTCACCATGGAATAGTCGGGGTTACCTGCGCCTCAGCAGGAGAGAGCGCTCTCCACAAGTTCGCCAAAGAGGTGCTGGACCAGCGTCTCCAGATTGGTCTTCCAGCTTTGACCGTTACGGAAGCCGGTGAGGCAGAGGTCATCGTAAGGGAGCGCCCGTTCAAATTCGATGCCGCAACGTTGGAGCAGCGCACCGGCAAGATCGTACCTGACGTCATTCTGGTCAAAGGCGATCGTCAGCTGATGATCGAGTTCATGGTCACACATGCCTGTGGTCCCGAGAAGATCGAGTTCATCCGGACGCTCGATATTGGGGCCATCGAAATCGACCTGTCAGCCTATCGCAACGTGAAGCTGGGGGAGTTGGTCGAGAAGATCCTCTTCCAGGCCGATCGCAAATGGCTTCATAATCCGAAGAGCTCCGCTGCCCGCGATCGGGCGCGAAAGCGGTCACAAGAAAAAGCTGAGGCACTCGCTGCCAGGGTTCGCGAACTCGCGGGCAAGTATCAGCATCGCCCACCCGCCAAGCTAGGAGGCCGCGGTGCTTATGAAAGCGCGCTCCGCCGCGATGGTCTCGGCGGGCACATCAATCTCGATGTGAAGGGGGCGGGCTGTTTCAAAGTTCCGCTTGCAGAGTGGCAAGCGGCTGCGTTGCAGGAACTCCTGAAGGCCGGGCGGCACGGAGTGCTCGAGTTTGATGTCTATTCCGCTCTTGAGAAAAGAGGCTGGATCGACACGTGGTTTCAGGAAGCGGGAAGAGACACCATCGATGGTGCTCGCAGGCTTGTGCCGGCCTTCGAACTCCCCGCGCGATCGATTCAGCTCTATTTTAAACTGCTCCAGGCTGATGGCCTGCTGATATCCAGCGACGCCGGCACATGGTGGGCTGCGGACACGCTTACGAGAATTGTTGCCAGCGCGCGCGAGCTTCGACAGCGGCCGGCCAAGAGGTTCGAGGAGATTAAAGCAGTCATCACGCACAAACTGAATGCGCTGCCTGCGGGCGAAGTTGCATCGTTCGATTTGGACACGTGGTCCCGGCAGCCATTGCCCGGGCGTGGATATTCGCTCCGGCAGGCGTTGCATTTCGATGTACCTGCCTGGCGCTCGCTGCACAGCGAGCTGGCGAATTTGTCGGACCAGATCGCCATTTTTCCGAAGCCGGATCTGGACCTTCTCGGCCTTCCTCTGGACGCTGAGCTCGCCAGATCGGTGGCAGCGAAAGCCGAAGCGCTCGCAGCTCGCGAGGAAGCTCATCAACTGGAGCTCCAGGCCGCAGCCAACAGGCGGATTGCGAATCTGAGATCCTGGGCTCGGCAAAACCTCGGGACCGTAGCAGACGAATGGTTGGCTGCCCCAAACGCCCGGCTCGACGGGCGGATCCCGTCAGAAGTCGCCGCGGTCAGCGACGATGAGTATGTACGCGCCGAGCGTGCGCTGGAGAAGCGAATCCGAGAACAAGAGTTGGAACGTGCCCAAGCCCGGGCGAAGGAAGAGGCCCAGAAGAAGGTAAAAGATATTGCGAAGGCGCTATTGGGAGACGAACGCACCAAATTGTGGATGCGAAATTACCATCCGGTCTTAAGAGCTCGCCCCGAGCAGTTCGCAATCGACAGCAAGACTGCTGACCGGTGCATTGAGATTCTGCAGCCGAAGAAGCGGCGCTGATGCTCAGTGCCGGCAATTTCGAGGCCGGCTCTTGGGTGGTCGCGGACCATTCTGCCGTCAGTATCATTCGCGCTGGGCAAGTTGTTCAATATATGCAGTAGCAGATTAGCAGGCCCTTGAGATGGAGATTCGGTGACGTATCGCTTTGTTCATGCGGCCGACATCCATCTGGATTCACCGCTGCGCTCGCTCGCGCTGCGTGACCCGGACCTCGCCGATCTGATCGGAAACGCGACCCGGCGCGCCTTCGTTCGCGTCGTCGATCTGTGCCTCGACGAGCAGGTTGATGCGCTGCTGCTGGCCGGCGACCTCTATGACGGCGACCAGACCTCGATGAAGACGGCGCGGTTCCTGGCCGAGCAGCTCCGGCGGCTGCACGAGGCCGGCATCCGCGTCTTCGTCATCCGCGGCAATCATGATGCGCTGTCGCGGATCACCAAGGAGCTGACGCTGCCGGATTCCGTGAAGCTATTCGGCGGCCGCGCCGAGGTGATCGCGATCGAGCGGGACAGGGGTCAGTTCGCGGTTGCGATTCACGGTCTCAGTTTCGCGCAGTCCCATGCCCCCGAAAGCCTGATCGGCAAGTACAGACCACCGGTCGAGGGCGCCGTGAATATCGGCCTGATGCATACCAGTCTGGCCGGCGCGGCAGGACACGATCTCTATGCGCCATGCAGCCTGGCTGATCTGCAGGGCACCGGCTTCCACTACTGGGCTCTCGGCCATGTCCACAAACGCTCGGTCGTCGAGGGCGGCTGCGCGATCGTGATGCCCGGCATGCCGCAGGGCCGCGACATCAACGAGGCCGGCGCCAAATCCGTGACCCTGGTCACGATCGGCGACGATCGCTCGATCCGGATCGAGGAGCGCGTCACCAGCATCGCGCAGTTCGAGAGGGTCGCCGTCGATGTGACGGGGATCGACGATTGGCGCGATCTCGTCACAGCGTTGGCGCGAGCGCTGGAGCAGGTGCGCAGCGATGTCGCCTCGGAGCATCTTGTCGCCCGTTTGCGGGTGACGGGAGCAACACCCCTGGCCTGGCGCATCCGGCGTGATCTCGATCTCCTCAAGACGGAAGCTGACGATCGGGCATCCGTTATCGGGAGCTGCTGGGTCGAGAAGCTCGAGGTCGATTGTCGGGCTCCCGGCGTGGCGGCCAGCGCTTCGACAGATCCGCTCACTGAACTGCGCCGCCTGATCGACGAGGAGGTCATCGGCTCCGACGTCTACCAGACCGAGGTCGCGGCCATTGCCGAGGAGCTCAGGACTCAGCTTCCGCAGGAATGCCGCAGCCTGCTCGGCTCAGACGAGGAAGCGTTCAAGGCCACGATCGCGGCCCTAGCGAAGGACGGGTCCGAAGACGTGCTCGCCCGGCTTCATGCTGGTGCGGAAGGCGGCGTTTCCTGATGCGCCTGAAGTGCCTTGATCTCACACGCTACGGCAAGTTCACCGATCATCGCATCGAATTTGGCGAGCGGGTGGAAGGCCAGCCCGACTTGCATATCGTCTACGGACCCAACGAGGCGGGAAAATCGACGGCACTGGCCGGTTTTCTCGATCTCCTTTTCGGGATCGAGACGCGCAGCCGCTTCAACTTCATCCACCCCTATCCGACGATGCGGGTCGGCGGGACCTTTGAGCTCGCCGGCGGTCCCCAGGAACTCGTCCGGATCAAGCGGCCACAGAACAGCTTGCTCGATGTGCGGGACCAGCCAATTGCTGAAGGCGTCCTCCTGGGAGAACTCGGCGCCATCGATCGCGAATCCTATCGCACCATGTTCTCGCTCGACGATGCGACGCTGGAGGCAGGCGGCGAAAGCATCCTGTCGAGCAAGGGCGATCTCGGCCAACTCCTGTTTTCCGCGAGCGCGGGTCTGGCCGATCTCAGCAAAGGTCTCGTCGATCTCAAGACCGAGGCCGAGGGCTTCTATAAGTACCGCGCCCGCAGCGGCGAGCTGTCGGACCTCAAGGCCGGGCTCGGGGAACTCAAAGCAGAGCGGGAGCGGGTCGACACCCTGGCGTCGGACTATGCGCAGCTCATCGAGGCGCGCGATCGGGCTGCCATCCAGTACGAGGAGGCCATCGTCAGCCGCAGCCGGATTCAGGCGCGCATGGACGAGATCCAGCGCCATCTGAACGCCTTGCCGCGCCTGACGGATCTGCGCGCGCTCCGTGAGCGTATCGCGCCCTTGGCCGACCTTCCTGACGCTCCGCGCGGCTGGGCCGACGAGCTGCCGCAGCTGCAGAAGGACGAGATCGAGCTCGGCATTCGCGCGCAAGGCCTCACCGAGGAGATCGCGGAGCTGTCAGGACAACTCGACGCGATCGTGGTCGATGAGACGGCGCTGCGGCTGGCCGACAAGGTCGAGCGGCTTACCGATCTTCGTGCCCGCCATGTCACGGCCGAGAAGGATATCCCTGAGCGCCGCCTGCAATTGCGCGAGGCCGAATTCGCGATCGGCACGATCCTGGGTCGCATCGAGCGGATCGGAGAGACAGACCCTGATCGCCTCGTTCTGGGAGCCTCCATCGTGGGCGCGCTTCGCGCCCTGATCGAAACGCGTTCCGGCATCGAGGCCGCGCTGAATTCGGCTGCCGATGAGCTATCCGAGGCTGGCCGGCGATTGGACGAGGCGAAGGCGAGACTGCGCGAGGCCGGCGGCGATCCGGAAGCCGCGCAGGGACGAGAGACGCGCATGGCATCGCTCGCGGCGACCGTTGCGGCCGCGCGGGCGGACGACCACGCGGCGCGCCGTCGACTGGCCGAACGGGCCCGTGACGCCGCCCGCGTAGCGTTGGCGGATCGCATGCGCGAACTGCGGCCCTGGAACGGTGATAGCGACGAGCTTATCGACCTGCCTGCTCCCGATGCGGCGGAGATTCAGCGCTGGACGCTGGCGATCGCCGAGACTCAGAAGCGGACCGATCAGCATGCCGGCGAGGTCGAGCGCCTGACGACGGAGCAGATCCGGCTGACGGCCGAGCTGGACGCGCTCAGTGGGATCTCAGGTCTCGTCTCTGATCAGGAAGCCGCGAGCATCCGCGCAATCCGGGAGCAGGCCTGGGCGGATCATCGAGGCAAGCTCGACACGGCTTCCGCTGATGGCTTCGAGGCGGCGCTTCGGCGGGATGACATCGTCACAAGCGGACGGCTCGGTCATATGGCGGAGGTCGCAAAGCTCCACCAGGCGAGCCAGGCACTGGCCATCGTGAAGGCGGAGGGCCATCGCGCCAGCGAACTTCGAGATGCCGCGACATCGGCTATGCAGGGCCTCCAGCGCGCGATCGCGGCAGCCGTAGCTGCGACCTGCCCGGCGCTGTCGGACAGCATGTCGCTCCCTCAGTTCGAGGCCTGGCTCGGCCGTCGAGACAAGGCTTTGGAGGCGAGGGCGCTCGTCCGTGCGGCGGAGAACGATCTCCGCGAGGCGGATGCCGACGCGCTGGCCGTGCGAGATAGGCTAGCTAAGGCGCTCGATGCGGCCGGTCTCCCGCAGGGCGCCGATGCCCGGCTCGAGGCGCTGCTCGTCGCGGGGCAGGGGGCGATCGACCGGGAGGTCGAGCTGAAGGCCTTGCGTGTCAGTGTGGATGACCGGCAGCGCGACCTGATGAGCCGCGAACGCGAAGTCGGAAAGGCCACGGGGGCCGACCGGGACTGGAGCGCCTCATGGACCAAAGCCTGCTCGGCCTGTTGGCTAGGAGAGGGCGGTATGACACCGGCGCTCGCGACCGTTCGCGAAATCCTCGCGGCCATCACCGAACTCGGCCCGGTGCTGGAGAAAAAGGCCGGTCTCGCCGATCGCATCGGCAAGATGGAGAAGGATCTGGCCGCCTTCCGCGACGAGGCTGAAGCGCTCGCCAGTGAGATGGGGATCGTTGTGCCGTCGGGCGATATCCTGGATCTGGCGCAGGCGGTCAGTGCTCAGCTTCAGCAAGCCCACGCCGAACGCACACGGCGGGTGACCGCGGCCCAAAACCTTGAGGCTGCTCGAGCCCGGCAACGTACGGTCGCCGAGACCTTGGCGGTTTACGATCACCGCAAGACGGAAATGACCGCGTTCTTCGGCGTCGCGACCCTGGCGGAGGTTGCCGGCAAGCTGTCTGCCATCGAAAAGAGGGCAGAGTTGGTGGCGCAGGTCGAGGTTGCCGAGCGTGACATCCTTGCTGCTCTTCGGCTGCCGACGATGGACGAGGCGGAAGCCGTCCTCGATCGTGCCGATCACATCGCCCTGGAGGCTGAGCTTGTCGAGCTAAAGGCTCGCTTCGATGATCAGGATCAGCGCAGCCGCGACATGTTTTCAGTCCACAGCAAGGCGCTCGATCGGGTCGAGGCCGTCGGCGGCGATGGCGCGGTGGCAAGGATCGAGGAGGAGAAGCGCACGCTGCTGCTCGACATCGAAGATCGTGCACTCCGCTATCTCAGGCTGAAGCTCGGCGCTGCTGCAGCCGAACAGGCGCTGCGCGCCTATCGCGACCGGCATCGCAGCTCGATGATGGCAAGAGCCTCCCAAGCCTTTGCGACGATCAGCCGTGGCGCCTATACCGGGCTCGCCGCCCAGCCGGAAAAGGACGGCGAGACCCTGATCGCGCTTTCGGCTGGCGGAGGCTCGAAAGAGGCTGCGGAGCTGTCAAAGGGAACGCGGTTCCAGCTTTATCTCGCGCTGCGGGTGGCTGGTTATTATGAATTCGTCGCGTCTCGGCAGCCCGTTCCGTTCGTCGCTGATGACATCATGGAGACCTTCGATGATTTCCGGGCCGAGGAGACGTTCCGGCTCTTCGGCGGGATGGCGCAGGTCGGGCAGGTGATCTACCTCACGCATCATTCACACCTTTGCGAGATCGCACGACGGGTTTGCCCGGGCGCGAAAATTCATGAGCTCCAAGTGCGTGGGTGAGTTCCGCAAGCTCGCTCAGGCTGTTCTGTGGATCGCGACACCGACGGTTTTCAGCGCGGGAACCAGATCCGGGTGGCGCACGAGATTCACCGCCGGTGAGGAGACCAGTTTGACGTCCACCGCGCGGTCATAGACCGCGAGGCACTCGGCCGAGGTCAGGCGGGAGGAATAGAGCAGGGCGTCAACCGTGAAGGCGTCGTAGACCGCCTTGCTGAGCTGCGGTCCTTCTCGATGTGCTTTGGCGCGGGCCGCGTCAGTACTGACGCCGAGCCTCAGCAATCCCGTCGTTCGTAGGTCGAGTACCAGGAGAGGAGATGGCGCAGTTACCTCTGCAACGGCCCATTCCTCGATCTCGCTGTAGTCGAGCACGCGTTCCGTCGCACCCTCGAAGCGGTCCCGGACAATGGTCTCCGCGATTGCCGTTGCGAGATCACGTGCGATGTGGACCAGCCGAAACGCCCGATCGGGACTCGAAAAGCGCGTATGACCAAAACCCATGCCGAGCGGGGTTGCGGCATGTGCGGCCGGCATGACGCGCAGGTAGGATTGCGGCCGGAATGCTAGGGCAAGCTCCGCGACGGTCCTTGGATCAAGCTTCACGATCAGCCGAAGTCACGTTTGGCCGCGTCGATGACCTCGTCCAGATGTCCAGCCTTGAGCCGATCGAGCGGTGTTCCACCGATGCTGGGCTTGGACTGAATGAGCCACTGCCAGGCGGCTCTCGGGTTGCGGATGATCCTGGTGACGTCCGACATGCCTTCCACCGGCCGGCCGTCGACGAACTGCGCCAGGGGGAAGACATGCTTGCGCTCGCCCTTGAGCAACCCAACGATAGCGCCTCGCCTTTGCCAGTCATGCAGGGTCGATCGCTTGGTGCCGAATGCCTTTTCGATGTCACCCGGTCCGGCAACCGGCCCCGCCCAGTCCTCAAGGCGAACAGGCGTCGCGTAGGCAGCAAGACGCCGGCGGCCTTCGTCGAGATCCATCATGCCGGCCAAGCCGGCTCCCTGACTGACCTCGACGGGCTTTTCGACCTTGAGCTGAAGCAGCTTTTCAGTGGGGCGGCCGGCGAGACCGGCAACCACGGTCTGCATTGCCTCGGCAAGGTTGTTTTCGTGGGCCAGAATCTGGCGCTGCTGCTCGTCAGACAGCCGGACAGCGGCCGCCGTGAGCGCGGCGACGACCTTGCTCTTGCCCTTCAGCACGGATCTGGAAATTCCGGGATTGTGCCGGGCGAGCACGTCGAGAATGTCGGCGACGGCGGCGCTGTTCACGTTGAACTGTGCTCCACCGTCCGACTTGCGAACCGTTGCGACCATGTTGGCCTCCATACCCGTTGGAGGTTGATATAGTCCAGATTGTCTGAGTTGTCCAGATTGTGCGGCTTGGGTGCTAGAGTGCCAGTCGAGCTGCCCAGCCCCGAAGTTCGCATTCACCACAAGAGACGACAACGTCACGTCAAGCAAGCGAATGCCTTTGGCAGCCGGAAACACCTGGTTGATGAGCGCGAAGCAAATAGATTCGATCTCGCCCTGGCTCGTCGGAGGCGAACTGCCGCTGCAAATACCATTGCTGGATCCATGAGCCGTAAAGGCAAGGTGGCTCCTGGGCATGCCCATACTGGATGACGCCGCCGCGCTGCGGCTCCTGAACTGCGGCCGGTCCAACGACGATGCCGAGCAGCCAGGCGGAAGCGAGCGAGGCCAGGGCGGTGAGGGCGACCGGTCTATGCGGGACATGCCTCGAACTTGAACGCGGTACAGACACGAGATTCTCCTTGAACGGGCGATGAGCGACCACTTCGGCGCGGCTCGGTGGCTTGGTTTGGCGGGTAGACGCGGCCATAGGGTTGGCGGGCATGAGCTCTCGATCGCCGACCACCAGGCAACGTCATTGAATTTGGATCGTGGGAAGTCTGTTGTGCGCGTGGCCGATCAGGCCCGACCTATTAAGCCCATCAACATTTGCAGCGGCGACAGGATGGCGCGTTCGCCAGAATGATTCCTGCAAAGAACGGGATATCGATCATCAGCGTTTCTCAAGATATAGTAGCCCACTAATGTATCATTGTGCTTTTATCATTGTTGACGCGGCGCAATATGTTCCAGCAAATCCCACGATCAGTCTAATAATCGCAAAGACAATGCTCCGATATTTCTTGATGAGAGGCCAAGCGTCGATGAAACGTCCTTTCAAAGATTGCCGGTAAGGCGGCATATCCGCCTCTGCCTGTCGCAATGGACGATGGGATTTCGCTTGAAGCGACTCAAATGAGCAGTCCAAGGTGGTGCATAAATTTGAGCGTCATTGTCGTTCGGACAATCAGGGTTGCAACGAAGAGACAACGTGAAGCTTGGCAGCCAATTTCAAGAATGAGCCCGTTTCGCTCTTGATCGCAGAGCATCTGGCCATAGGCTTTTGCGATCGCGAGCAAATTAGCTGTCAGATCAAACTATCAGAGGCCAATGGCCGCTGTCCAAGCGCAGCGCCAATCCTTCGCGAGCGCTCAGGCTTGGTTGGGATCCGTTTCATAATCAAATCAAAGACCATGTTGGCAAAGGGAACGCTGAAACCACTCCCTGAGTGCCACGATGTCGGGCCGTGTTTCCAGCCCTATGGCGCAGGCGAAATGATAGGCGTCGCCAGCAAGCGCACCGGAGAATGGAGCCTCCAGGAGGCCTGCGGCAATTGCGTCCGCCACCAATGTCCGACTGACGATGACCACACCCTGGCCAGCAATGGCTGCCTGGACGGCCAGCATGCTGTCTGGGAAACGGGGGCCGGCATCGGCGTCCATGCCTGTGGCGCCCGCCTGCGTGCACCAACGCGACCAATCCGGTGCAGGCGTCGGGTGACTTCGCCCGTCGATATGGATCAATGTCGCGCCCGGTAGATCGGCCAGCCTCGATATGCCTAGGCGAGGACTGCAGACGGGGGTCATCGTGTCGGCGAAAAGAAATGAGCTGACCACGCCAGGGAAGGGGCCGCGCCCGTAGCGTATCGCGGTTTCGATACCTCCGGGGCGCAAGTCTTCCACGGCGTTCGATGCGTGCAGCCGTAGATCGATCATCGGAATGGTTTGGCGCAGCGCATCCATCCGGGGCACCAGCCAGTGGCTCAGAAATGCCGATGTGGATGAGAGGGTGACGATTGCCGGGGCCGTAACGGCCCGCAATCGCGCGACAACCCTTTCTATCTCGCCGAAACCGGAGGCTGTCGCCTCATAGAGAATCTTGCCCTGCGTGGTCAGCGTCACGCCCCGTGGGGTTCGGTTCAGAACGCGTAAGCCCATATAGGCTTCGAGCTGCTTGATCTGATGGCTAATGGCGGTGGGCGTGACCGAAAGCTCTTCGGCTGCCGTCGTGAAGCTCGCACGCCGTGCGGCGGCTTCGAAGGCGCGAAGTGCGGATAGTGACGGAAGGCGTGTACGATTCATGCTGAATCCACCTCAGCTTGAAGCTGAGAATTTCGATTTTTACCCCAGATTTGAATAAGTTTATAACTCTCAAAATCGGGTAATGGCCAATTTTATTCATGGTGGACAAAGGAATGGTGGAATTGGTCGCAGGCCTCATCGATGTTTTCGCCGATGCGCCATTGACGGGCAATCCGCTCGCAGTGGTGCAAGGCGCCGACGAACTGAGTGATGACGCGATGCGTCGGATCGCGGGCGAGTTCAATCAGGCCGAAACCACATTCGTCATGCGGAGTGCGCGTGCGGACTGGAAACTGCGCTCGTTCACCGCCAGCGGCGCGGAGGTGTTCGGTGCTGGCCACAACGCCCTCGGCGCTTGGCTCTGGCTTGGTGAGCACGGCGATCTCGGTTCGCTGGAAACCGCTCGGACGTTTCAACAAGAAATCGGCCCGGATGTTCTGCGGATCGAGCTTGAAGCGATCGACGGTCGCGTCCATGGCCGTATGCGGCAGGCGCCGTTGCGCCTGTCGGAGCCGCTGGATGATGTTGCGCCGCTGGCAGCCGCCCTCGGTCTCGATCATGCGGACATTCTCCGCGAACCCAAGCCGCGTCCCGCCGATACCGGGGCAGCCCATCTGATGGTGCGTGTTCTTGATGCCGGGGCAGTGGACAGGGCGCGTCCGGACGCTGCCAAACTGCTGGCCGTTCTTGAAACGACAGCAGCGGAAGGCTGCTACATCTACGCCTTCGATGCGGATGCGCCGGATACGGCTTATACCCGCTTCTTCAATCCCACGGTGGGCTTGTGGGAGGATGCGGCGACGGGAACCGCTGCCGGCCCCCTGGCGGCCTATCTCGCCGCCACGGGAAATCTCGGGAACAACGAACTGGCGATCGAGCAAGGTACGAAAATGGGCCGCCGGAGCATTCTGCGTATCCGGCTGACGCCCGAGCCGGAACTCTCCGGCGCCGGGATCGTCGTGCTGCGAGGAGTGATCCGGCTTTAGAAGGCCATTTGGATCATAGCCAGCGAGGAGGGCTGGCTTCCTAACCAGATTCGGGAAGGTGGAGCCGCGTGCCCTGCAATGCGCGCACGGCCGCTAGCCTCGCTCGAATGTGACGGCACCGCCGCGAATTTTGCTTGGCGGGACCTCATGAAGGCGACTCCAGACGCGGCGCAACTGCCGGGAAGAGGCAAAGCCGCTCCTCTCGGCGACTGTCTCCATGTCGAGCCGGGAGCCCGCCAGCAGATCATGCGCGAGCGCTACCCGCATACGGTTGACATAATCGGTGACGCTCATGCCGGAATGCAGGTTGAAGAGGCGAGAGAGATTACGTGGGCTCGCGGCCGCGGCATCCGCCAAACGTTCGACCGACCAATCGGCCGCGGGATCGGCCGTGACCGCATCCTGCACGCGGTGAATCATAGGGTGAATGTGGTTACGCCCCTCCAGCCACGGAGAAAGCTGTGGATCGGCTCCGCCGCGGCGAAGATAGACGACAAGGTAGCGGGCGACGGCCAGCGCCACTGCATGCCCGCTTATCTGAGCCACGATATGGAGCATCAGATCGGTGCCGGTGGTGATGCCCGCGCTTGTCAGCCGCTCTCCATCCTCGACATAGAGCCGGTTTTCCCGAATGCGCGCCGCCGGAGCGAACTCGGCAAGCTCGGCGGTGCAGGCATGATGCGTGGTGCACTCGTAACCGTCGAGGAGCCCGGCACGCGCTGCAATGAGCGCGCCGGAACAAATCGACGCCAGGCGAATGCCCGGTCTGATCACCTGCTTCAGCCAGGCGACGATGGCGGCCTCCTGGGGCGCATCCCGCTCCCAGTCCGGACGAGGCGGGCCGAGCGGTATCTCGGCGCTACCCGGCATAATCACGAGCGCATGGTCCGGGAGGCCCTCCGGCAGAGGCTGGACGCCTGCGACGCTCAATCCGATGGAACTGCCGGTCTCGGGCGAGGGGCCGACATAGGCGATCGTGAAACACACCTTGTCCTGTTCGAGATTGGCCTTGCGCAGCACCTCGACGGGCCCCGCTATGTCGAGCAGCAGCACGCGCGGCGGCACAACCACCACAACAGGGATCTCGACCGGCTGCTGCGCATACGCCTTCATGCAGCGATCTTCTCCGCGGGGCCCGCAAGCGCTACTTCCACCGTTGCGATTCGGGCGAAACGACCGGCGAGGACCAGTTCGGTGCGGGCGCGAATTTCGGCTGCACTCCAGGCGCGACCGGACGCATCCGTCATCGGGAAGGTCAGTGTCGCTTCACCCACATAGTCGACCGCATAGCCCAGATCGGAGGCGTGGCGCGTTGTGGTCTCGCAGCACTGTTCGGTGCGGATGCCGGAGATGATGACACGTCGGATACCGTTACCGACCAGCCAGACGTCGAGACCCGATCCCACCAGGGCGCTATGGCGGCGCTTCCTGAAAACGGCGTCGGGCGCGATCCTGAGCGGCGTCAGCGTTGTGACGAACCTGGAGGCTTCCGAAAAAAAGCCGCTATCGGCGACATGAAAAACCTGAATGACAGGAATACCGGCAGCCTTCGCGCCATCGATCAGCGCCTGTTGGCGTTCGATGAAGGCCGGCACGGCCTGCTCGTCCCAATAGTCGCGGTGCCGAAAGGATTCCTGCACATCGATGACGATGAGAGCGGTATCGGACATTGGAGCCTCCTTGAGTAGTGGGTCGAGAGGCAGGCTAATCATTGAAATAAAACTGGAAATACCCAGCCCAGACGAAGAACGGACGGATTGAGCCATTATATCGGATTTGGTGCCCACCCGCCGCCATTGGTTCGTGGAGATGGATCGATTGCACGCTATGGGGTGTCCAGGTGAAGGCATCCCGCGTCACCGGGAGCCAAGCGGACGATGCCTCGGCTTACCCCGCAGCAGCGGCGGGCTGGTCTTTGGCCGGTATCGAGCCTGCCAACCTCCAACCGAGTTCGGGAGCAACTAGACGGGCGAAATCGCCGATAATCTGCCGGTAGTTCGCCGCGGCGAAGTTGTAGGGGAGCTCCAGCCGCAGCGTATCCGCAAGCGGCACGATGGGATCACGCGCCAGACTCTGGACGAGTTCATCGGCCGTGCCGACGAGATCAGGCGTGAACAGGGTGCGCCTCGCGCCCTGGGGCGCAAGCGTGCGCGCATGCCGGCGTGTCGCATAGTCGAGATAGCGCTGACGCGTCGTGGCATCGGCGCCATCGAGCGGCAGGATGACCCGCCCGACAGCCACGCGATCCTGCCCTCACCGGACCAATGCGTGTGGAAGGTCTCGACATGGCACCGCTGTGTCGTGAAGAATTCGTCCGTCTCCTTGGCTGTGTTGAGATTGCTGACGAGAAGGTGGAGGCTGTTCTCGCCCGCCCATCGCGTCGAGCGGACGGAGCCGCCGCCGTACCAGAGCCGCTGGCGCAGCCCTGGCGCGTGCTTCCGAGGCCTTCGCGACAATCAGCCGTGGCGCCTATACCGGGCTCGCCGCCCAGCCTGAGAAAGACAGCGAGATCCTGATCGCGCTCGCGGCCGGCGGAGGCTCGAAAGAAGCCGCCGCGCTATCGAAGGGGACGCGCTTCCAGCTCTATCTCGCGCTGCGGGTGGCTGGGTACTACGAGTTCGTCGCCTCTCGGCAGCCGGTTCCGTTTATTGCCGACGACATCATGGAGACTTTTGACGATTTCCGGGCCGAGGAGGCGTTTCGCCTTTTCGTTGAGATGGCGCAGGTCGGGCAGATGATCTATCTCACCCATCATCCGCATCTTTGTGAGATCGCGCGGCGGGTATGCCCGGACGCCACCGTTCACGAGCTTGCTGCTGGTTTGCAATGACACTCATTAGCGATCATCGCGGATGCGAAACAAGGTTCGCTCAGGTTGGAATTAGGCACCCCAGTCATCCAACAAAAGATCTAACCTCTGCTTTCTCGGTGAGCGAAGTTAGAAGGGGCTGGCCGGTTGATTCAAAGATTTATGATGTAGGGAAGAATCTCCTGTGGCGTCACGGCAAGATCCGCCTCGATCGCCAAAACGCTTGTAAAAAGGCGCAGGTGGATAGATATCGTCCGCATTGAATTTTCAGGTGAGGATCGAATGCCCGAAGCCAAAGAAGAACTTCTCGATCTGACGACAGCGATCGTTGCAGCCTTTGTCGCGCACAACAATGTCCCGCGCGGCGATCTGGCCGAGCTCATCGCCAGCACTCATGCTGCACTTCGGAAACTTGGCGGAGAGCCCGAACCTCTTCCGGCGGCGGCGCTCGTGCCCGCGATTCCGATCAGGAAGTCCGTCACTCCGGACGCGATCATCTGCCTAGAAGACGGTAAGAAGTTCAAATCGTTGAAGCGGCACCTGAGCAGCAAGTTCGCCCTGACGCCGGAGCAATACCGCACGAAATGGGGCCTGCCTGTCGACTATCCCATGGTCGCGCCCAACTATGCTGAAGCCCGCTCCGCATTGGCACGGTCAATGGGGCTTGGTCGCAAGGCCGCGCCGATTCCCGAGCCCGCCGAGCCGACCAGGGCGAAGCGCGCGGCCCGCGCAAAGCCAAGCGCCTGACCGCATTCGCAACGCGCCGTAACCTGAGCCAAACGGCCCCGGCGGCGAACTTGATTTGCAGGATGATGGCAGGCATGTGGGCAAATTCATGCGCCTGACGCATGGCAAAGGGAAGCTAATGCTGCATTGCAAAAAGGCATCTGCTGCCTGACATTGCAGTCACGGTTGTTTGGAACGGGCTCTGCTGTTTCCTCCCGAAGTCGAGTTCGTTCTAGCCGTTCCCCTCTGAGATGTTTGGCGCTTGCGCCGGATGTTTCACACTTTCAGGCCGGCTCCTTTTGGATGCCGGTCTTTTTTTGGCCAGTGGCCGCTTCGCTCGGTTGCTGCATTGCCATCAAAATGGTTTTGGAGTTTGGAAGCGGCAGGATGCGAATTTTCGCTGCAACAGCACGCGTGCCATGTCGGTCACGCCGCTTATGAGAATCGCCTTCAGCCACGTAACATCTCTTGTCGAACTCAGAAGGTCGCGAGAACGTCACGGCCAGATCGAGTGCCGATGCTTGCGTCTAACCCCTCTGAAACAGAGATGGCACGCGCCAATGGAATCCTGATTCGAGCGGCGATCGTCGTTGTGGTCGGGGCGATCCTGCTGGTCCCGCTGATCAGATGACTGGTTAGCGCCCAGAGCGCAAAAAGTCTGTCCGAAGTTTGTAGGTATTTTTCGGACGGACGCAGTTGCTTTATGTCCGAAATGTGTATGCCTATTTCGGACATGAATGAGAGCCGATCCGATCTGAAGATGATGGTTCAAGCGTGGATCTCAGGCGGTCCGTCAGGTGCGCTCGCGAAAGCTCGGCGACCACGATGGTCCTCGATTTCCGTGGCCGGATAATCAAGGCAGGATGCGAGCTGCCGCCGCGCTGTCAGTCGCGCGCGGCGCGTTCGGCTTCGAGCAGGCTTATGGCGATGCGGCTGGCGCTTTCGACATGTGCGATGGCCGCAGCCTGGGCGGCCTCGCCATCCTTCTTGCAGATAGCCTCGACGATCGAGCCCATGCGGGCGGGACCATCTACGGCGCGCCCCTCGGTCCGGATAGTCATCGAGCGCAGATGATTGATGCGCCCCGTGAGCTGCTTCTCGATATCCCAGGCGACATGCAGCCCGACGCCGTTGAACAAAAGCTCGTAGAAATCCGTCGTCCTACTGAGGACGCCGGCCATGTCCTTGTCCCGATAGGCCTTGACGATGGCGGCAAGCGCTGTCGCCAGGCGGTCGGCCAGGCCAGCATCGCCGCGCTCCGCACATTGCCGTGCCGCCATGCCTTCGAGAGCGCCGCGGATTTCGTAGATCTGACGTGCCTCGTCGGTATCGAGCTCCGCGACGGTCGGCCCCCGATTGGCCAGGTTGGTGACGAGCCCTTCGGTTTCCAGATGCCGCAGCACTTCGCGGACGACAGTGCGGCTGACGCCGAGCTGCGCACAGAGGTCGCGCTCGATGAGCCGGTCACCCGGGCGAAAATAGCCGCTGGTGATGGCGTCGCGCACCTTGTCGAGGGTCAGCTCCCGCAAAGTCTTGTTGGGACGCTCGACCCGGATGGCTTCAGTGGTGAAGGCGCTCGCCATGCGTGCCTCGTAATCTCGCGACAGGAATGTCCGCGCCCCAATCGATATTATGGCCTACCAGCGCTGCCTAGCCTTTGCCCGGCGCCCGATCAACCCGCGGCAGGAGCCTCATTCGCTGGCGGCCGGACGGCACCGCGCCACTATTCGATCCGGATCCCGCCATCCCGGATAATCGTCCTGTACTTTTCGTTCGCATCCAGCAGGAACGCCACGAGATCCGGCCCGGGCAGCTTGCGGGCGACGATGGCCTGGTCCGACAGTTTCGCTTTCAGTTTCGGGTCGTCGAGGATCTGATCCGTTGCGGCGCGCAACTTGCCGACGATCGCCGCAGGCAGCTTTGCCGGCCCGAAGAGCCCAATCCAGAGATCGAGCTCGAATCCTCCCAGCCCCGGAAACTCCGCAAGGGTAGGAATATCCGGCGCGAATGCGACGCGGCTGCTTGAGCTGATCGCATAGGCTTTCGCCTGCCCCCCCTTGATGAAAGGTAGCGCGGAGGCAAGCGAGGCGACTCCGAGCTCGACATGGCCGGCGATGACATCGGTCATGAGCGGCGCGGCGCCGCGATAGGCGACATGCCTTATCTGCGTGCTCGTGCGCGACTTTACGGCTTCGCCGACCAAATGCATAAACGTGCCCGCACCGGCGCTGCCATAGGACAGGGAGTCGGGCTTGGCTTTTGCGAGCGCTAGCACGTCGGGAAGCGCGGCGGCGGATAGGGAGGCCTTGCCGACAAGTACCATCGGGCCCGTTCCGATCATCGCGATCGCACTCAAGTCCTTTAGCCCGTCATAGGGAGTCGGCTGGAGCAGCTTGCGGATCAATATCTCCGAGCCGGCCCCGATCAGGAGCGTGTAGCCGTCGGCTTCCGCCGCCACTACCCTTTGCGCGCCGACGGCGCCGCCGGCCCCACCGGCGTTCTCGATCACGACGGGCTGCCCAAGCTTCTTCTCCAGCCGCTCGGCGAAAAGGCGGCCGACGATGTCGGACGAGCCGCCGGCCGCATAGGGCACCACGAGTTTGATCGGTCGCTCGGGGTATTCCGCCCTGGCCGGCGACAAGCCCGAACCGATCGTAGCCAGCAGGGCCGCAATAGCTGTGGTGGCAAAGCCGCGCATATTCCCCTCGCAGTTTTGAACGCGCCTATGCGTGACCGCGCATTTTGGACATGCGCACAGCAGTTTCAGCACGTCAGATATAATACCGTAGTATGGAATACCATAATTTCATGCAGGCACAAACCGCAGCGGCTGGTGGTTTCTCATTACGGCTGCCGGAAAGCCGCTCCCCATGATGAGCCTCCCTTCGCTCCTCACCGCCAGCTTGAGGCGTCTCAATATCTCTGCAGAGCCGGGCGCGCAGCTCGCCATGACCGCTTTCCGGCGCGCTGAGGTCGACTGCTAGGCTCGCGCCACGGAGGGAAGGCTCCGGGTTCATAAATCAACCGAGCTATGGCTGTTAATGTTACAAGATTCTTTGTTGCTGGTTTAGTGGTCTAGAGAGATGGTTTGCCTGCTCCCCCGCTTTTGACCCGGGTGAGTAGCCGCCGGCAAACGGGAGGTCGAACCGGGGGCCGGCGGCACATCCGTGTTATGGAGTTCAAAGCTATTCGCACCGGTTCTACGGGGCGCATAAGCGGAAGTTGGCACGGCAGTCGGAACCGGACTTTCTAAGTGAGCTGACTGATGTCCGTTCTCGACCGATGGTGTTGAAGAAGTCGGCATTGCTGCGGGTTTGAAGTTCTGATTCAGCCGTCCTCGGGATGGGGGGCAACGTGATGATGGGCGAGCGGACGGTGCTGCAGGAAGCTCTGTTCTGCGAGTTCAGCCTGGAGCGGCATGTCCCGGCCACCACCTGCTTCGCGCGATCGACCGCTTCGTCGATCTGTCCGGCATCTGTGCCCGTTCTATAGCGAGACCGGTCGGCCCTCGATCGATCCCGAACTGACGATCCGGATGCTGATCGCCGGCTCCTGCTTCGGCATCCACTCCGAGCGCAGGCTCTCAGACAAAGTCCATCCGAACCTCGCCTATCGGTGGTTTTGCCGGCTCGGGCTTGAGGGCGATGTGCTCGATCACTCGACCTTCTCGAAGAACCCCCACGGCCGCTTCCGCGACAGCGATCTGCTGCGCGAAGTGTTCGAGACGACGGTCCGGTGCTGCATGGACGAAGGGCTGGTCGGCGGCGAGGGTTTCGCGGTCGATGCCAGCCTGATCAAGGCGGACGCAAACCGCCAAAGCGGGTGCCGGGCGGTGACGGGTTGCCGCCCGAGGTCGCAAACCATGCGGTGCGCGAGTATCTGGCCGTGCTGGACGACGCTGCCTTCGGCGCGGCGACGCCGGTCGCCGAAGTTCATCTCGCCCGCAGCCCCTGCTACACGCTGGACGGCTGCCCATGGCGGGCAAGCCTTCTTCGCCTACGCGACCAACTATCTGATCGACCTCAAGCACGCCGCCATCATGGATCTGGAGGCGACGACGGCCGTGCGGCACGCCGAAGTCGGCGCCGCGTGGACGATGATCGAGCGCACCCAGGACAGGTTCGGCGCTTGGCCCAAGAAGTTGGTCGCGGACGCAGCCTATGGCTCAGCCGAGAATCTCGCCTGGCTGGTGCACGAGCGCGGGATCGAGCCGCATGTTCCGGTGTTCGACAAATCCCAGCGCCGGGACGGCACCTTCAGCCGATCCGACTTCGCCTATGATCATGATCGCGATCTCTACATCTGCCCAGGCGGCAAGGAGCTTTGGCAGTTCCGGTGCGCCGTCGCGGTGCCGCGCGGCGGCATCGATCGTGAAGGCCTCATGCGCTACAGAGCCGTCAAGCGCGACTGCGATACCTGTTCCCTGAAGCCGCGCTGCTGTCCGAAGGAACTTGCTCGCAAGCTTCTGCGCCCCATCCACGAGGGCGCCCGCAACATGGGCACGACATCGCCGCCACCGATGCCAACGTCACCTCGCGACGCGAACGGAAGCAGGTCGAGATGCTGTTCGCGTACCTGAAGCGCATCCTCAAACTCGACCGCTTGAGACTGCGAGGACCATGCGGTGCCCGCAACGAGTTCCTCCTCGCAGCCACCGCCCAGAACCTCAGGAAAATGGCAAAGCTCATGCCGAGCGAACCGCAAGCTCAACCCGCCTGAGGAGGTGCGACTCCGTTCAGCAGGTCCAGTGCCGATCAAGCCCCGCTCAAACGCCGACTTCTCCAACACAATCGCCCGATCATTTCCATACCACGCGGAGGAAGGCCGCCCGATTGGATCTGGCTCGCGGCGGGGCGTTGCAAAGCGCCGAAGCATTCCGGTGTTTACTCGCTAGCCCCACGAGCTATTACAAAATGCCACGTCCGGACGCCCGCAAGAGCGTCGGAGTTGCCGAGCTATGTCTCGACAGCGTAAAACAACCTCAAATCTCCACGGGCAGCAAGTGTCGGTCTCGGTCAAAACCTGCCCGCGCATAGGCAAACAGTCTGAGAGCTTAATGCGCATGACATTGCGCCGCATGGATTGCCGTTAGTCAGTCCGCCGCTATCGTCGAGCACATGCTGCCCGAGGTGACCATGAGCAGCGAAGCATATCGTAATGTTCTCGCAATGTTAGACCCTCGTTAGTTCGCTGGTCAGCTTTCCATGTAAGATGTCAGAATTGGTGTCCTCTTCCGCCCCTAACACTTGGTCCGGCTTCGCCGATCCTATGCTGATTTTGCGGCTTCTCGAAGTCATTGCAGTCGAGGGCATGATCGACCGCGCTTCGGACCAAAGCGGTGTTGGAGGCACATGACGTCGCCTCCCTCGAAATAATTGTTGTCTCCAACGGCCTATAACTCAGCTACCATGTGAATATTACCACTGCCAGGCGCCCCGAGAACCAAAATGATCTCCAGTATTTATGTTTTTCAATTTTGGACTGGCCTAAATCGATTTGGCGACACCGCATAACTGCAAAGGAAACGATAATGCGATGCATTTTAATTCTGGGCGCTGCGGCTGCACTACTTGCGGGTTGCCAGACCACACGGGATTCGATTGTGGAAGCTGGAATGACTTGTCAGTCTCAGGGTTTCCGCCCTGGGACAAGTGCCTATCGTCAGTGCCGTTCGGCCAACTTTATCGAAAACCGCCGTACTTCGAGGGAAGCCGGTAGTGCGGTTGCCGCGGGCGTGGCGGCGGGTGTCGTCGGCGGCGCGATCGCGGCTAGCGCGTCCCGGCCTTATTATGGCCCCGGCTTTTACTACGAACCCGCATACTACTATGGGACGGACTACTATTATGGCCCGGGCTACTGGTGGTAGTTAGGAACGGAGCGCCGCCCCAAAAGACGATACCGTTGTGAAGCACCTTGCGGAATTTCGCGCGTCATTCCTGGCGCCCTCCAAAGGCTCGAAAGCCTACGTCAGGGAGGACCGGGGGGCAGGCCAACTTTGCCAGAAGTCATCCGCGCCCCAGAATGACGTGCGCTCGGCGCGACCGGAGGCAGGCGGGCGCCCGGGCGAATGCAAAGGCTTCCGTCCCGACCTGTCCGACCACCGCTTTGTCTTCTTCATCGCAACATTCTCCGTGGTGTTGCGACGACTGCTTGAATCCGCCTTGAGAGCCCCTGTCAGAGTGGTGCACGAGACCACCGCGATAGACAGGGCGTCGCTCATGCAGCGCCTGCTCCAGCGCGTCGAGCACGAAGCCGGCCTGGGCGGTCCGCAATACGCGCTAGCCGACGATCCGGCGGGCGTAGAGGACGATACTGGCATGCCTGGCTGCAGCCTTCATCGACACCAGTCCTTGACTTTTGAGTCGTGTGCTGCACTGCAGTACACCCCTTGGGTACCTATGCAGCGTATCCAGAAGGTACCGCGGTCGCGCGAATTGAGGCGTTCGGTCGTCGACACAGCCCTGGCAGGAGGCCAGGTGCCCAATGCCGACTCTTGCCTTGGAGGCGATGGAATGAACCATATCTGCCGCACTCTGCTCGTCAGCACCTTGCTGATCGGTGCGGGGCTCGCCGCCGGCTCCGCCGCCGCGCAAAGTGAGCGGTCCTTCTCGCAAAGCGAGCTAGTCGCCTCCGGTCATCAGTTCTTCGGAAATGCCTCACGCGGGCTGGCACGGACGATTGAGGAGGCGGGGCGCCGCTGGGGCAAGCCGAACGGCTATGTGCTCGGCCAAGAGGCGTCAGGCGCCTTTGTCGGTGGGCTGCGTTTTGGCGAAGGCACGCTGTTCACCCGCAATGCCGGAGACCACAAGGTCTACTGGCAAGGACCTTCAGTTGGTTTCGATTTCGGCGGCGACGGCGCCCGCACCATGATGCTGATCTACAACCTGCCGAGCGTGAGCGCACTCTATCAGCGCTTCGCCGGGGTCGACGGCTCGGTCTATTTCGTCGGCGGCTTCGGTTTCACCGCGCTGACCGCCGGCGGCGTGACGGTCGTGCCGATCCGCACCGGCGTCGGCTGGCGGCTCGGTGTCAACCTCAGCTACCTCAAGTTCACGCCCGAGGCGACCTGGAATCCGTTCTGACCTGACAATTCGGCATTGCTGGCCTTATCTTGCAAGGCAAGGCAGCTTCTCCAGGCCGCATGGCGGCCATCGGCGATGGTCTCTGCATCAATGATGTCGCTCTTGTTCGACTTCACGTACGGCTTCATAAACTGTGCGGGTATAAGGCGAACTTTATGCCCCAGCGCCTGAAGCTTTCTGGCGATCCTTTGGAGAGCCCGCGCACGATTCCATTCCCACAACCGTAGGTGCTGCCCGCTCGAAGAACTGCAACAGCGTCTCGCGTCAGAAGCGAGCTCGTTGATCCGCCCGCAGTTCCTGGGCTCGTTGCGCGGCCTCTGTTAGAGTTGTGGCGCGCTCGGCGCTGTCGAGAACACCGGGGCTGCGGCATCGCTCCACTGTCCGAGATCAAAACGGGCGCTATGCGCCTTCGAACTCGCCGCTGCGATTATCCATGACAAGCTTATGCAGGTGGCGGGCAATGCCCTCCTTGCCTTCTGCAGCTTCGATCATCGTGCGCAAGGTCGCGTGCATGATGTCCTTTTTGGAAGCGCTCGGGTGCACCTTGCGGACCGCCTTCAGCAGATCAGCAGGTTCCGCGTAGCTATGTGCCAAATTCAGGATCGTGCTTTCGAGCGTCGGTTTCGACATTGGCCTCAAACCCGTTGGTCGGGGAACCCATAGCACGTGACGAGGTTCCAGCCGCAAGCGACTTGGCCCTGCACTCATGGCGGGCCGCTCTCGCCGCTCGTATCGTGAACCAACAAATTCGCCATCTAACAACATCTCAAGGAGCTCGTGATGGAACAGATATGGAACGGATTCAATATGCGCACCCTGAGCCTGGTGGCCCTTTTGGCCGCTGAACGGCCGATCTGCTAATGAGGCCAAAGGTGCGCGCGTACTCCATCAAGGCCACGGCCCGCGAGCCGATCAGTAGGCCGGATACATATGAGCGACTTCCGTTGCCGCGCCCAACCGTTGTGAAACGCAGCCGGTCCATACAATGTGGCCAACACCGGAATTTGCCCCCCACCTGGAAGCAGACTTTGCGTCACGCAGCGAAACCGTCAGCGTGGTGCGAGTAGGAAGTCTTTCTCGACATTCTGCGGCGTTGATCCCAGGCGCTGGGCCGTGGTGGAGAAGAGACCCATCCGCGTCTCGTCATCAGCGCTCAAGACTTGATCGTAGGCGGGTTTCATCGACGCGACGCCTGTGGATCTCGCGGTAACGAAGAGATGGGCGACGACGTCTCCTGACTGCGCCGGCCAATCGCCTCAACCGGATTTCTGCTCAGCATGGGTTTCAACAGGACCTGCATCCATGCGGGCAACGTCGACAGGCCCTCGGCCAGATCCGCGCGAAGTCCCTCGCCCTGGTCTGGGTCGTCTAGTAAGCGCTGCAGCCGCTGACGCAGCACGTCGCGCTCATCCTCTCGCTCGATCATGTCGCGCAGCCAATGCAGCGCCTGGACAAGACGCATCGCCGGGCGACCGGCCCAATGGAGCTTGCTGGCGGCTGTGGGACGGAAGGTGATCTCGAGGTTGCCGAGGGCAATCGGCTTCAAGCGCGCGTCGGTGTGGACGATAATCTTGGCTGGCACGGCGTCGGTTAGACCAAGATCGTTGGCCGCCGTCATCCCGTCCACCAGAACGCGAATCTGATCGCGGCGTGCAACGGCGTCGATAACGCTGCGCGGATCGGGTGGGCTTTTCTGATTTGTGAGCTTGTTGAAATTTGGCCGATCATAAAGGCCGCGATCGATCCGACGCAGGATGTTGCCCGTGACCAGCCGCTGCAGCGTCTTATCGACCGCGTCCCGGCTTCCAAGATCGAGGAAGTCAGCCGGAGTCCACACAGTGCGCTGTGGACCGCCGCCGATTTGCGGTCGCTCAAACGGGCCACAACATAAGCAATTGAAATATCATGGCTTCCGCGCGTCGTCATTTTGATGCTTGACGTCCTGTATTTTGGAATACCATAATATCGTATTCCAATTTTTGAGGCTGGCTCAGATATGGGTATTCAGATCCGCAAGACATCGCTTCACGTCGAGACGACGTTGATCGAGGGCGGAAGGGCGGCCCCGAGGCCGCTGGTGCTGCATGCGGCGATCGCCGTGGTCAAGAACCCTTGGGCGGGCCGCGGCTTCGTCGAGGATCTGAAGCCGGAAATCCAGGCAGTCGCGCCGGTGCTCGGCGAGCTGCTGACCAGCATGATCCTGAAGTCGGTGGGCTCGGGCGAGCTCGTCGAGGGTTACGGAAAGGCTGCGGTGGTCGGGCTCGACGGCGAGGTCGAGCATGCCTCAGCGCTGATCCACACACTGCGCTTCGGCAACTACTACCGCACGGCCGTCGGCGCCAAATCCTATCTCGCCTTCTGCAATACGCGCGGTCCCGCCAATGCGCCGGTGATGATCCCGCTGATGGATAAGAACGACGAGGGCAGGCGCTCGCACTATCTGACGATCCAGACCGCCATCGCCGATGCGCCAGCCGCCGACGAGATTCTCGTTGCGCTCGGAGCTTCGGTCGGCGGGCGTCCGCATCACCGGATCGGCGACCGCTATCAGGACCTCAAGGATCTGGGTCATGACGTCAGCAACCCTGCTGCGGTCTAGGGCCGCCGACGGCACGACCTATCAGGAGGCGGGCAGCGGTGAGCCCCTGGTCCTCATCCATGGTGTCGGCATGCGCCTCGAGGCCTGGGAGCCGCAACTGCGTGCGCTCTCCGGTTTGCGTCGCGTCATTGCCATCGACATGCCCGGCCATGGTGGAAGCCAGTGTCTGCCGTATGGCGCGCGGCTTCCGGAATTCGTCGCGTGGTTCGGTCGCTTCCTCGACGATCTGAACCTTACCAGCGTCGCGGTCGCCGGGCATTCGATGGGCGCGCTGATCGCCGGGGGTGCTGCCGCCACCTATGGCGCGCGCATCGACCGCGTCGCGCTGATCAACGGCGTCTATCGGCGTAGCCCGGAGGCTCGCGCCGCGGTCATCGCCCGCTCGCGCGAGATCGACGCAGGCCATGTCGATCTCGCTGCGCCGCTGGCCCGCTGGTTCTCGGCCTCGGAGGTCGGCAGCGGACCCTATGCACTGGTGCGCGACTGGCTCGCCAGCGTCGATGTCGCAGGCTATGGCACGGCCTATGCCGCCTTCGCCGAGGGCGACGACGTCTATGCCGACGCCTGGCCCGATGTGAACTGCCCGGCGCTGTTCCTCACTGGCGAGCACGACCCGAATTCGACCCCGCAGATGTCGCGCGCCATGGCTGCGGCCGCGCCATATGGCGAGGCGGTGATTGTGGCAGGTCACCGCCACATGGTGAACCTGACAGCACCCGATCTCGTGAACGCCGCTCTCGCGGCCTGGCTCGATGGAAGGAGGGCCGCATGACGAGCGGAATCGACGACCCGCGCGCGCTGCGGGATGCATTCGGCGCCTTCATGACCGGCGTCACGGTGGTCACGGCCTTTGGAGCGGATGGCAAGCCGCTCGGCTTCACCGCCAACTCCTTCGCGTCGGTCTCGCTGTCGCCGCCGCTGCTGCTGGTCTGCATTGCCAGAACCTCGCGCAGTTATGCCGCGGTCACCGCGGCTTCCGGCTTCGCCGTCAATGTGCTGGCCGAGGATCAAAAGGACGTCTCGAATACCTTCGCGCGCCCGGTCGAGGATCGCTTCGCCTCGGTCGACTGGCAGCGCGGCCCCGCCGGCTCGCCGGTCTTCGACGGTGCTGCAGCCTGGTTCGACTGTGCGATGGAGCGCGTCGTCGAGGCTGGCGATCACGCCATCCTGCTTGGGCGCGTCGAAGGCTTTCGCAATAGCGGTCGCAACGGCCTGGGCTATGCGCGCGGCGGTTATTTCGCGGCGGCGCTGGAAGCACAGACCCAGGCTCTGGGGCAGGGTGGCTTGGTGGACGCTGCGGCGGTCGCCGAGCAGGACGGACGGATCCTGCTGGTCGAGGATCAGGACGGCCGCTGGGCGCTGCCAGGCATCATGGTTGCCGAGGGCAATCCGGCGGAGGTGCTGGCGCGGCACCTGACGGAGATCTGCGGCGGTCCAGCCTCGGTCGGCTTCCTGTTCTCGGTCTTCGGGGATCGCAGCAGCAGGCGCCAACACATCGTCTACAGGGCCTCGATCGAAGCCGGGCCCGAGCCACGAGGTAGGCTTTTCGCGCCTGAGGAGCTGCCGGCTGAACGGCTGAGTTCGCCGCAGACGGCAGACATCCTGCACCGCTTCGCCGCCGAGCGCAGCCTCGGCAATTTCGGGGTCTATGTCGGCAACGAGATCGCCGGCCAGGTCCATCCGCTGTCGATGGGAGGGGCAGTCCCGTGAAGTTCTCGCTCTTCGTCCATATGGAGCGGCTGACGCCCGACCAGGATCAGAAGACCCTCTATGAGGAATTCTGCCGCCTCTGCGAGATCGCCGATCGCGGCGGAATGGTCGCGATCTGGACCGGCGAGCATCACGGGATGGAATTCACCATCGCGCCGAACCCGTTCATCAATCTCGCCGATCTGGCGCGGCGCACGAAGAACGTCCGGCTCGGCACTTCAACAGTGATCGCGCCGTTCTGGCACCCGATCAAGCTCGCCGGTGAGGCGGCCATGACCGACATCATCTGCGATGGGCGGCTCGATATCGGCATCGCGCGCGGTGCCTATAATTTCGAGTACGAGCGACTGCTGCCGGGGCTCGACGCCTGGAACGCCGGTTTGCGCATGCGCGAGCTTATCCCTGCAATCAAGGGGCTGTGGGCCGGCGACTACACGCATGACGGCCAGTTCTACCAGTTTCCCAAGACGACCTCGGCGCCCAAGCCGCTGCAGCAGCCGCATCCGCCGCTCTGGGTCGCGGCGCGCGATCCGAACAGCCACGAATTCGCGGTCGCCAATGGCTGCAACGTCCAGGTCACGCCACTCTGGAACGGCGATGCCGAGGTCGAGAGTCTGATCGGCAAGTTCAATGCGGCCTGTTCGGCGACACCCCACATGCCGCGTCCGCGGATCATGCTGCTGGCGCACACTTATGTCGGGACCGACGAGGCCGATCTTGCCCAGGCGGCGCGCGAGATGAGCGTCTACTACAATTACTTCTTCGCCTGGTTCAAGAACGAGCGCCCGATCAGCCAGGCCCTGATCGCGCCGCTGAGCGAGGAGGAGCTCGCGGCCAATCCCGCCGTCTCGCCGCAGGTGATGCGCACGAACCTGCCGGTCGGCACGCCAGAGGAGGTCATCGCCCGGCTGAAGTCCTACGAGGCGATGGGCTACGACGAATACTCGCTGTGGATCGACACGGGCATGAGCTTCGCGCGCAAGAAGGCGTCGCTGGAGCGTTTCATCGCCGATGTCATGCCGGCCTTCGTGGGGTGAGAGCGATGCGGCGCTTCCAGGCCTATATCGACGGCGCCTTCGAGGACGGAGCTGCCCGCTTCGAGAGCCTCGATCCGGCCACCGCGCAGGCCTGGGCCGAGATGCCAGAAGCGCGCGAGGAGGAGGTCGACCGCGCCGTCGCGGCAGCCGAGCGCGCGCTATACTCCGGCCCTTGGGC
Organism: Alloboseaceae bacterium BT-24-1; assembly: GCA_025846845.1. Classification (GTDB taxonomy): domain Bacteria; phylum Pseudomonadota; class Alphaproteobacteria; order Rhizobiales; family Beijerinckiaceae; genus Allobosea. Next base: position 13,320 of record JAOYTL010000009.1, on the reverse strand, counting down.
TGCGATGACCGCAACGCAGCGCGGCAGCCTGCTTTACCGCCTCGCTGATCTGGTTGCGGCCAATGCACAGCGCCTCGCCGAGATCGAGACCCGCGATACCGGCAAGATCATCCGCGAGACCTCGGCCCAGATCGCCTATGTCGCCGACTACTATCGCTATTATGCCGGGCTTGCCGACAAGATCGAGGGCGCGACGCTGCCGATCGACAAGCCCGACATGGATGTCTGGCTTAGGCGCGAGCCGATCGGCGTCGTCGCTGCGATCGTGCCCTGGAACAGCCAGCTCTTCCTCGCCGCCGTGAAGATCGGACCCGCGCTCGCCGCGGGCTGCACGCTCGTCGTCAAGGCATCCGAGGACGGGCCGGGCCCGTTGCTCGAATTCGCCAAGCTCGTCGACGAGGCCGGCGTCCCGCCAGGCGTCGTCAATGTGCTGACCGGCTTCGGCCCCAGTTGCGGCGCGGCTCTCGCCAGACACCCAAAGATCGCCCATGTCGCCTTCACCGGTGGGCCTTCGACGGCGCGCCATATCGTTAGACAGTCGGCTGAGAACCTCGCCTCGACCTCGTTGGAACTCGGCGGCAAGTCGCCCTTCATCGTTTTTGCCGACGCCGATCTCGACAGCGCCGTCAATGCGCAGGTCGCGGGCATCTTCGCAGCCAGCGGCCAGAGCTGCGTTGCCGGCTCCCGACTGATCCTCGACCGGCGCGTCAAGGACGAGTTCCTGTCGCGACTCTCGGCCAAGGCAACTGCGGCGCGGATCGGCAGCCCGCTCGACATGGCGACCGAGATCGGCCCGCTCTGCACCTTGCGCCAGCGCGAGCATATCGAGCGCACGCTCGCACGGTCCGTCGATCTGGGGGCGAAGGTGGTCGCGGGCGGCCACACCATCGACGGTCCCGGTTATTTCTTCCAGCCGACCATCATCGATTGCGACGGCTGCGATCCGGCGACGCTGCCGGCCCTGCGCGATGAGTTCTTCGGGCCGGTGCTCTCGGTCGTGACGTTCGAGAGCGAAGACGAGGCGGTCAGGCTCGCCAACGACTCCGCCTTCGGCCTGGCGGCCGGCCTGTTCACGCAAAACCTGACGCGCGCGCACCGGATGATCCGGGCGCTGCGCGCCGGCATCGTCTGGGTCAACACCTACCGCACCGTTTCGCCGATCGCACCATTCGGCGGCACCAAGCTCTCCGGTCATGGCCGCGAGGGCGGTCTTGCCGCCGCACTCGACTACACGCGCACGAAGACGGTCTGGCTGCGGACCTCGGACGCCCCCATCCCCGACCCTTTCGTCATGCGGTGAGGGGGCGGCAATGTTCTACGAGGTCCGGACCTATCGGCTCAGCAACGGTTCGCTTCCCGCTTATCTCGACGCGGTCGAGCAGGAAGGCATCGCCATCCAGTCCCGCCATCTTGGTACGCTCGTCGCCTACCTCCATTCCGAGATCGGCCCGCTCAACGAGATTGTCCACATCTGGGCCTATGCGAGTCTAGACGAGCGCGAGGCGCGCCGCGCTCGCCTCCAGGCCGATCCGGACTGGCAGGCCTTCCTGCCGAAGATCCGCGACCTGATCGTCTCCGGCGACAACAAGATCATGAGGTTGGCGCGGTTCTCGCCGCGCCCGCAGCCACCTGCCTGAGCGCAGGGACGTAAAGAAGCAGAACACGAGAAAAGGGAGAGGGACATGACGCTGAAGGTATCGCTGGCGGCTCTGGCCGCCGCGCTCGCGCTGGCTTCGCCGGCCCGTGCCGACATTGTTTTCACCTCATGGGGAGGAACGACGCAGGCCGCGCAGACGAGCGCCTGGATCGGGAAGTTCGCCGAGAAGAGCGGCACCAAGGTGTTGCAGGACGGCCCGACCGACTACGGCAAGATCAAGGCGATGGTCGAGGCTGGCAAGCCGACCTGGGACGTCGTCGACGTCGAGGGTGACTACGCGGTGCAGGCCGGCGAGAAGGGGCTGCTAGAAAAGCTCGACTTCAGCATCATCGACAAGTCGAAGCTCGATCCGCGCTTCGTCACGGACTACTCCGTCGGTAGCTTCTATTATTCCTTCGTGATCGGCTGCAACAAGGAGGCAGCTAAGACCTGCCCGCAGAACTGGGCCGAGGTCTTCGACACCCAGAAATTTCCCGGCAAGCGCGCCTTCTACAAATGGTCAGCGCCGGGCGTGATCGAGGCCGCCCTGCTCGCGGACGGCATCGCGGCCGACAAGCTTTACCCGCTCGATCTCGACCGGGCCTTCAAGAAGCTCGACACGATCAAGAAGGACATCGTCTGGTGGACCGGTGGCGCGCAGTCGCAGCAGCTCCTGGCTTCGGGCGAGACACCCTTCGGCAGCTTCTGGAACGGGCGCATCACGGCGATCGAGAAGACCGGCATCAAGGTCGAGGCGTCCTGGGACGGCAACATCACCGCCGCCGACAGCCTGGTCATGCCCAAGGGCGTCAAGGACAAGAAGGCGGCGATGGAGTTCATCGCCTTCGCGACCTCGGCGCCGGCCCAGGCCGATTTCGCCGCGAGGACCGGCTATGCCCCGACCAATCTCGATTCGGCGGCCCTGATGAGCCCGGACATTGCCAAGACCCTGCCGGACAAGCAAACGGCCAGGCAGATCAATGCCGACATGGCCTATTGGGCCAAGAACCGCGATGCGATTGCCGAGCGCTGGTACGCTTGGCAATCGAAGTGACCATGGCAGCTTGAACGATCAGGGGCGATGAGGCCGCACATGCCGCAAGCAACCGCATTGGTGGGGCCATCTCGAGGGCAGCGCCGAACCTCGCTGCTGCTCGCTCTGCCGGCCTTGTCGCTCCTGATCGTGTTCTTCGCCCTGCCGGTCCTGGCGCTGCTGCTGCGCAGCGTGCTGGAGCCGGCGCCTGGCTTCAGCAACTACGTCACCCTGCTCGGCTCGTCGACCTATAGCCGCATCCTCGTCAACACTTTCACCGTATCGGCGGTGGTGACAGTGGTGACGCTGCTGATCGGCTTCCCGACCGCCTGGGCGCTGGCACTGATGCCGCCCATCTGGTCGCGCCTGGTCTTCGGCGTGCTCCTGCTCTCGATGTGGACGAACCTGCTCACGCGCACTTATGCCTGGATGGTGCTGCTCCAGCGCACGGGCGTGATCAACCGGACGCTGATCGACCTCGGGATCATCGACCAGCCTTTGCCGCTCGTGAACAACCTCACGGGCGTGACCATTGGCATGACCTACATCATGCTGCCCTTCGTCATCCTGCCGCTCTATGGCGTCATCCGCCGCATCGACCCGGCCATCCTGCAGGCGGCGGCGCTATGCGGCGCGACGCGCGCCCAGGCCTTCCGGCGCGTGCTGCTGCCGCTCGTCATGCCCGGCATCGCCGTCGGCGGGCTGATGGTCTTCGTGATGTCGCTCGGCTATTTCGTCACCCCAGCCCTGCTCGGCGGCACGGCCAACATGATGCTGGCCGAGCTCATCGCCCAGTTCGTCCAGTCGCTGGTGAACTGGGGCATGGGTGGCGCTGCGGCGCTGGTCCTGCTGAGCGTGACTCTCTCGCTCTATACCCTCCAGCTCAGGCTGTTCGGCACATCCGGCCTCGGAGGGCGCTGACATGTTGCTGCACTGGGACAAGCTCGGCTGGTGGCGCTGGGTGCTCCTTGCGGTCACGATCCTGACCGCGGTCTTCCTGCTCCTGCCCATCCTGTTCATTGCGGCGCTGTCCTTCGGCTCGTCGCAATGGCTGATCTTCCCGCCGCCGTCCTGGACGCTGCGCTGGTATGACGAGCTCTTCGCCGATCCAAGCTGGCTCGACGCCGCCTGGACCAGCTTCAAGATCGCCGTCGTGGTCGCGCTGCTCTCGGTGCTGATCGGGACGCTGGCGGCCTTCGGATTGGTCCGAGGCCGCTTCCGCGGACGCGAGGCGCTGAAGGCGTTCTTCCTCACCCCGATGATCCTGCCGGTGGTGGTGCTGGCGGTCGCGCTCTACGCCTTCTATCTGCGCGTTGGTCTCGACGGCACCGTGACGGGGTTCGTGCTCGCCCATCTCGTGGTGGCGCTGCCATTCTCGATCCTCTCGATCGGCACGGCGCTCGAAGGCTTCGACAAGTCGATCGAGGATGCCGCGGTGCTGTGCGGCGCGACCCCGCTCGAAGCAGTGCTGCGGGTGACGTTGCCGGCCATAGCCAGCGGGCTGTTCTCCGCCGCGATCTTCTCCTTCCTTGCCTCCTGGGACGAGGTCGTGCTCGCGATCTTCATGGCGAGTCCGTCGCTCCAGACCTTGCCGGTCAAGATCTGGGGCACGCTGCGCCAAGATCTCACGCCTGTCGTCGCCGCCGTCTCGACCCTGCTGATCGCATTGACCCTGGTCCTCATGCTGCTCGTCAGCCTCGCCCGAAGGTTCGCCAAATCCTCATGACGCCTTTTCTCGAAATCGCCGGCCTCAGCCGGCACTTCGGCTCGTTCGTCGCGGTTCGGGACGTGAACCTCGAGATCCGCAAGGGCGAGTTCATGACCTTCCTCGGCCCCTCCGGCTCGGGTAAAAGCACGACGCTCTACGCACTGGCGGGACTCGATACGCCGACCAGCGGCAACATCAGGATCGAGGGAAAATCGATCCTCGACGTGCCGCCGCATCGACGCAATATCGGCATGGTCTTTCAGCGCTACACCCTGTTCCCGCATCTGACCGTGGCTGAGAATGTCGGGTTCCCGCTCAGCGTTCGGCGTAGGCCCGCGGCCGAGATTGCGGCGAAGGTGGGGCGCATGCTCGAACTGGTCAGGCTGCAGGATTTCGCGCAGCGCAAGCCGGGGCAACTCTCCGGCGGCCAGCAGCAGCGCGTCGCGCTCGCCCGCGCGCTCGTCTACGAGCCGCCGGTCCTGCTCATGGACGAACCGTTGGCAGCGCTCGACAAGAAGCTGCGCGAGGAAATCCAGTGCGAGATCCGCCGGATCCATCGGGAGACGGGCGTCACGATCCTCTATGTCACCCATGACCAGGAGGAAGCCCTGCGGCTCTCCGATCGCATCGCCGTCTTCTCGAAGGGCGTGATCGATCAGATCGGTACTGGCGCGGAGCTCTACGAGAACCCCGCCACACGTTTCGTCGCCGAATTCATCGGCGACAGCGATTTCCTGCCTTGCGATGTTCTTGCCGTGCGTGACGGCTTGGCGAGCATCGGGCTGAGCGGTGGTCTGGCCGTCGACGGCGTTCCGCTCCACGGCAACCCCGCTGCCGGCAAGGCCGAGCTGATGCTGCGGCCCGAACGCATCAGCCTGTCGCGTGCGATGCCGGCTTCCGGGCCGGCTTTGCCCGCTGTCATCGGCGATCTGACCTTCCTCGGTAGCCATCTCCAGGTCGCAGCAGCGACCCTGGACGGGCGGGCCTTGTCGGTTCGCCTGCCCTTCGGGCACGAGGTGGTCGGCTCGCTGGCACGCGGCGACGAGGTCTGGCTCAGCTTCCGCCCTGCCGATGCGTGCGCCTTCTGCAGTGCACAAGGTGGTTCCTGATCAGGAGGTCACTCCAGATCGCAGCCGCAGCCGCGTCGAGATCCTTCCTTGCGGGCTGGTTCTTTAGTGTCAGCTTTCGGGCGAACAGGTAGGGTCAACTATCGGCGCCAAAGAGGCCTAGCCTGTCATCTGCCCTGAAAAACGCGTCACGGTTTGCCCTAGGCGCGTGACCTCCCCATCAACCACCGCTGCGGCATCCGCGATCTCTTCGCCACTGCTTAGCGTGCGCTCCGCATCGAAAGCCACCTGCTTCATCGCGCCTGTTGCCTCCTCGGCCTGAGCGATAGCTCGTGCCAACAGAGATGCGATGGCGTCTATCGTGCTCGCCTGTTCGTCGACGGCGTGCACGATTCCGCTGGTAGCGTCGACTATCGCTTCCGTCGATTGACCGATATTTCGCATAGCGCTAGAGACCGTTCCGTGGCGGTTCGTACCTCCTCGATCCTGATCCCGATTTCTTGCGTTGCGGTCGCAGTGCGCGCAGCCAGATCCTTCACCTCCCCTGCGACGACAGCAAAGCCCCGCCCGGCAGCGCCGGCTCGGGCCGCCTCTATCGTGGCGTTCAGAGCGAGTAGATTTGTCTGCGTGGCAATGCCGCGGATCACCTCCGAGACCTCACCGATATCGCGAACCGCATCGGTAAGTTCGGCCCGGATGGCGATGGCGGCCTCGATATCCTCGGCGGCGGCGCTGACAAGGCCGCTCGTTGTGTCGGTCTCGCGGCGGATTTGGCCGACACTGTCTGCGAGGCGGCGAGAGCAGATCTCAACGGATGAGAGATCGTCGCTGGCGCAAGCAACGCGTGAGACGGCTCTGGTCAGAGAGCCATGCGTCGCCCCCGCAATGGTACGCAGCATGACGGCTGCCTCGGTCATGCGTCCCGCAGAGTTCGTGAAGGCGTTCATGATGTCGCCTACCTCATCGCGGAAGCCGCGCGCATGTGCCTCAGCGGCCTCCCTACGGTCCTCCTCGCGGGCTGCGCGTGACAGTGCCTCTTCCCGCAATCTGGAAGCAACAAGCGCGGAGCGAATACGGTCAATATAAAGGCGCGCAAAAGCACGCAACGACACCAACAGTATGGCGCTATAGATAAGGAGCAATGCAAGATTAGAAAGCGCCTGATCAATAGGTGTGTAGATAACCTGAGCCAAGCGCCCGAGCATGACCATGCCTGAAAAGGTCAGTGCTGCAGCTGGCATGCTCGCCATGGCAAAGATGCCCGCGAAGATCAATCCAGCCATGATCGTTGCGACGAGCGTTTCCATTTCTGGCACGAGGGCCGGGTTGAGCCAGAGCCCGGCGATAAGCCACGGCAAAGCCAGTATCGCCGAATCGACAATCGTGCGCCGTGTGAACCGCTCTGAGGGTGGCTGCACACGCTGGCGTGCCTCGAGTGCCTGCGTCCGGCGCAAGCCGGCGAAGCCGATTAAAACGACGCATGTGAGCCAGCCGACCGCAGCTAAAACCCAACCGTGCCAAATCGCTACCGCCGCCGTGACGATCGCAGCCGCGATGTTGGAGATGAGAACCGGTGGCAAGATGGCCGAGAACACTTCGGACTGCAGGCGCCGCAGCAATCCCGCCTCAGTTTCGTCGAGGTCTGGCAGGCCAAGTTTTCGGCCGATCCACAGATGGTAACACTGCAATAGAGCGTCCAGCCGCCCCTTATCGCTGGCGCCGGTGCGCGCCGTCATCGTTTCGATCCACGCCTCTACTAGCCCCCGGGAAATTGGTCGCACGCAGAAGTTAACGCTTTGCCTTGGATGGCAGCGTGAGAGAAATCGATGTGGCACTGGGCTGATAGAGTCTCATCTTAGCCATCTTACGAGCAGGTGCACGCAAGCAACGGCCCGCCCAGGACCTCATATCGAAGGTCTCCGATCGGGACGCTAGCCAACCTCGGCATTGGCGCGACAGTCGCCCCGTCGAGGGAACAGTTTTCTCTGTTATTGCACTCGACGCGGTTCGGAGGCGAAGGCGCTGAGTCCCAGCCATTGCTGCATGGAGCCTTGCCAGCGAGAGATCGCCATCGATCTCAAGTTGTCCGCTGTCCGGACTCCTTCTTGATCATTGTCAGCCCCATCCAAACGGCTGTCATCGTACGCAAGGAAGTCGTGACGAGCAGGTCGAGCTCATGGCCGGGATCGAAATTGCAGAGGTCTGACATTTACGCACGGCCGGCCAATTGCAGAGAAAATGCTTGCCGGCCCAGCCGCGGAATTGAGCTTCGAAGCTGTGATTCGAGCTCGGCTACAGCGTGCTAGCTTGAGCTTGGCGCCTCCCACTGCCAGCGCCGGGCCTTTCGCCTGTTTCAGTCGTCCCCGCCGCCCCGCTGGCGAAAGGCAAGCCTCGCGGTCAGGTTCTGAAAGGCAAGAGGCAAGCTGTAGCTTGGCGTGAGTGAGCCGCTTGCCAAACGCATGACATGGTGCTCGGCGCAGCCGAAAACGATGTCTGCTTGCGGGAATGCAGTCGCTGTCCGCTTGCCACCCGTTTCGGACTTCCGCGTGACGGCGACAATGATAGTGTTCCTTGCTCAGGTGATTGGCATGACGCAGTCGCAGCGCTACGGTCTAGCTCGGCTAATGCTCCGCTGGCCTCACAAACGGGCGCGGCTCCAAATGAGCTGCGATTCCCGCAGCATGCTGCTCGAGTTCTGCGAAGCCTATGAGCTTGCATGCGAGGCTGCCAGCTACTGGGCAAAATCGACTACTCCTACCGGGACAAAGCTCGCCGATGAATACCAACGTTTAGTCTCAGAGCTGGAATGCGAGGCTCTGATTCTTGTGCGGAAGCGGGACAAATGAGCTGACTCACAAACGTCAGCTTCCCACCCCTTGCGGACCTAGCATGAGGCGCCATAGGCCGGACTTCGGGTGTCTTCGACTGGTGAAAAGGGACACGCCCTCATACCCAAGGCAAGAGTCATGATCGCAGCCTATATCGACGAGTTCATCATGTTTTGTGCGGGTCTGTGGATGGTGGCCGTCGGCTTCAATTATGTGCCGTTGCCCGGCAATGTCGCTAACCAACCCCCCTGGGTGACGATGGTGGCTGGCCACTTCAAGTGGATGGGCCCTTTGTTACTTGCCATCGCTATCGCTCTGGCGATTGCCTCCTAGGTTCACGTTTTCGATGGAATGGACCGGGCGGCAGCTCAATGCGGCACTCGACGACGCCAAGGCGAGATCCGGCTGGCTATGGTCGCAATCGGAGCGTCAGAGCCACCAGAAGATGAGAGCGATGGTGTCGCGTAGATTGAGCGAGAAGCCAAAGCGTGCTCCCTGTGCAGAGGCGATTATGCTGCCGTCGAAGGGGGCGGGGATTGATTGTCGATCTATGCTCAGGGAGGTGCCGATGAGCGACGCGCGCCCGCACCATGTTGTCGTAGAGATCGGCCGAGCCAGGTTCCGAACGAAGCTCCGCGATATCGAGGGCTGGCTGGCTGAGTGGGAGGTAGATGCCGAGATCGGTTCCGTACTCGGATCGTCCGGCCTGCTTCGAGTGCGCTTTGCCGACGAAAAGGCAGCCTATGCGTTCCAGCGCTACTTTGCAGATCGATCGGCACCTGACGAAGACACCGCCAACGCGCTGAAAGCGGACGTGGCAGACGAGAACTTGTACGATCAGCTCGCGCGCAAATGCCCTGATTAAAATGGGGAAGTGCATGGCTGATATTGGGGAATGCCTTCAGGTGTACCGTGGATTCCCCTGCGTCGGACTGATGATCTCATAGGTAGGCGTTAATCTCAGACACCAATGCTCAGGGCTTGGGACCCCTCGCGTACTTCCTCGGTGCCGCACAGATCGAGGCGAAAATTCAGGCGCGCCGGCAGGAGGACGACCGCGAAATTGCTAGGCGTAAGCCGAGCGAGCTGTGGCGTCCGACAATAGTCGATTATGAACGCTGACGCGCTGAGGCAAAAGCCCGATGCCCCGCCGGTACCACCACACGGCAGCCTTTTCTGATGGGCCACTGGGGCAACTCAGCCGGGACAATGCCGCGGAGCGCGACCGGCTGCTTCGCACGGTCAGTCGGAGGCCTGAGACTCGTCAATCATTTCGTGAATCAGCTCGGCCGCCTTCTCCGTCGAGATTGTCCTGACGCCCGAGCTCGCAAGCCGATCGAATATTTTTGCCACCGCTGCGATAGCGTCGTGCTCAGCAGCCGAGATGGCCAACGTGGCCTGAGCTAGGGCCTTCTCTCGATTGGCAAGAACAATCGGGATCGACGACGAATGCAGCGTCGTCGTAAACCCGTCGATGAGCTCTTTAGCTCGTTCTTCGGGCGTGTACCCCGATGGAGAACTATTTTGTGCCACTCTGACGCAACCCAATGACGGACTAGGCTGCTGTTCAATCTTCGTGCCATTGTTGGCGACGTGATGTGAGTTACATCGCCATTGCAATACGGCATTCATCGGTGCGGACTAGGGGGTAGAAGCACTCGGACACAAGGCGTGGGTTCATCCGAGAGGTCGTCAGGCCGAGAAAACCGAACTAACCCTCTTTTGATGGATCATTTATGTGGAGATTGGCCGCGACAAGAGCCGCGCTAGCTGGCAACGCGAGCCACCATAGCATCGTTCTGTGGCGGCAGCCTCTGCGCGAAGCGTTGCAAAAGTCCTGTAACGACCTCGTATGGAACGGCTTTCGAGAACAAATAGCCTTGACCGAGCCTGCATCCGATGGCGGTCAAGAGACCTGCCTGGATTTCATTCTCGATGCCTTCCGCGATAACGCGAATGTCGAGCTTGCGGGCGATGTCGACGAGACCTTCGACAATTGTCAAGCTCGGATCTCCGTGACCTAATCGATCGACAAACGACTTATCGATCTTGATGATATCGATCGGTACAGTGAGCAGATGGGTGAGCGAGGCGTACCCAGTACCAAAGTCATCGAGCGCGACGCGCAGCCCGTTTTCTCGCAGAGCCTTGATCTCACGAGCGACAACCGGGTCGCGCTGGCCGAGGTAGACGGATTCTGTAACCTCAAGAATGATGTGTTTTAGTGGCACGTTCCGCCGGCCGAAAGCGTTCTTGAGGCGAGAAAATAGAGTTCCGCTGTGAAAATCTGCGGAAGAGATGTTGAGACCCACATGCTGTACCGGAATACGCTGGTCAAGCCATGAGCGGATGTCTGCAGCGACCGCGGCCATCATGTATTCAGTCAAATTCGAAGCGATGCGCACATCAGAGGTTGCCTCATGAAAGGCGGCAGCTGTGATGATTTCACCATCGGGCTTTCGAAGGCGGCAGAGAGCCTCCAGGCCTACGATCGACCGCGTGTCGAGCCTTACGACGGGCTGATAGTGCGCCTCTAATCTACCCTCGCGCAGAGCCATATCGACGTCACGGATCGCCGCGATCCTGATTTTAATGGCGCTGCCCATTCCTGGCCAATATAGCACAAATCGGCCGCGCCCAGTTTCCTTGGCATGGTACAAGGCGAGGTCAGCATGCTCTCGCACTGTTGTGGCGTCACCACCGTCTGTTGAAAGTACCGCGCCACCGATCGTGGCGCGCGGCAAAATCACGTGCCCACCGCAATCGGCGGGCGCCGCCAGCGCCTGGAAAATTCGTGCTGCCGTTCCCGCGACGTCAGCGAGCGCATCTGCTCCCTGGAGAATCACTGCAAACTCGTCCCCGCCCAAGCGAAACACGCGGCCTGGCAGCACGCACTCGCCCACACGGGCCGCGACGGCCTGCAAAAGAGCATCTCCTGCAGCGTGACCAAAAGTGTCGTTGATTGTCTTCAGATTATCGAGGTCGATAAGCAGAAGCGCCCAGGCGCCCGCTTCCGCACAGGATAGCCGGGCTAATGAAACGTCGAAGCTTGCCCTGTTCGGCAGGTCGGTCAACGCGTCAACAAAAGCCCGTCGCTCGCGCTCAGTCACGCGTTGGTCCCGCTCTATGGCGATGGCGCATAGGGACGTACAAGACGCGACAATCTCTTTCTCGCGCGCGGTAGGATTTCGTGGCTCTCGAAAATAGAAGGCGAAGGTGCCGAGCACGGCTCCTTTTGCGTCAAATATCGGACTGGACCAACATGCCTTTAATCCGAGGGCCAATGCCGGCTGCCGGAAATCCGTCCAGCGCGGATCGGTTGCTATATCAGCAGAAGCAATAGCGATTCCAAAGTAGGCAGCGGAGCCGCAAGAGCCAACCTGTGGACCAATCATGAGTCCGTCGAGGCTGGCGGAATACTCATCGGGAAATGTCGGTCCAGCGAGCGGATGCAGCAATCCTCCGCTGTCCACGCGCAGGACGGAGCACCAGACATCCGGGAGAAGTAACTCTATTTCACGGCAGAGACGGTCTGTCGTCGCCTCCAGGGTTTCCCCCTTTGCGATCAATTCGAGAATGCTATTTTGAAGTTTCAGCACGCCGCCCGACTATCTAGATAGTAGCCGCCGCTTTTGTATGCGGCCTCTTCCGTAAACCCTCAGTGACGAGGCATGCTTTCGATCATCCTATTATGGAAGCGCGATTCTTATGCATTCGTGAGAAAGCGTAGTTGGCGACAGTCCGAACGCTCCGTCAGTCTTGTTGGCTCCGCGTTCATTGAACGCTTGGCGCGCGCCTTCGGGCGGTCAAAGATTGGCAGCTCTCCTCCGAAGGGCCCGCATCGCAGCTAACATGGATCAATTGGCCCAAAGAATCTTTGTGTGCGGTGACAGTGCGGGCGGTAGCAGAAGAGCGATATCGGCCTTCGCTTCAACCACAAACGTGATCAATGAATCCAGCATCGGGTCAGAGCTGACCTCGATCGTCACGAGCTTCGGGATAGGGCTCTCGATGATTTCCTGTCGGGCCATGTAGAAGTAACCAGTGGTAGCGGCCTCGCGCGCCAGGCGAGTCCGCCTGACGTTGCCCCCAGTTTTTATCCAGCGCTGAGTTCGTTTCTGGCTGGTTTGATCCTGGACACAGTGCTCTGCATCACCTCGTCGGCAAGGGCCTGAGCGACGCCCTGAATCCCAAGCTGCAGGAGCGTTGATGCGAGATGTCATGGTCCGACGTTCAGACCGAATGCCGCTTGGCCTGGCTCTCCCGAGCTAGGCAATGCAGCTTGCACTATGCGTCGCGTCAGACCACCAGCATGCCGGCTGCGATCCAGGCTTGCGTTTCCTCGAGCGCGCGCGCGAAACGCTCGATCAGCGTATCGACCTGCGCCTCCGTGATGATCATTGGCGGGCAGAAAGCGATTTGATCCTGGATCGCGCGGACGATCAGCCCATGTTCCTGCGCACGCTCGAACAGATAGAGGCCGACCTTCCCCGGCGGATCGAATTTCTGCTTCGTCGCCTTGTCGGCAACGAGCTCGACGGCCGCGATCAGGCCGAGGCCGCGCACCTCGCCGACGAGCGGGTGATCCGAGTCCCTAAAACTGGATCGCTTTGAGCTAGAGTTTTCTGCGTCGTTTCCCATGGGCTGGGAGGAGCGGAAGACGATGAAGGATTCGAAGTTTTCGGATGCGCAGAAGGCGTTCATCCTGAAGCAGGGCGCGGACGGGTTTCCTGTGGCGGAGATCTGCCGGCGGGCCGGGATTAGCCAGGCGACTTACTTCAACTGGAAGAAGAAGTACGACGGGCTGCTGCCGGCCGAGATGCGCCGGCTGAAGCAGCTTGAGGACGAGAATGCGAAGCTGCGCAAGCTCGTTGCCGACCTCGCGCTGGACCGTGAGATGCTGCAGGACGTCATCCGCCGAAAAATCTAAGGCCTGGTCGCAAGCGCGAGCTCGTCGGCTTGGTCTGTGGTGAGTGGCAGGTGTCGATCCGGCGGGCCTGTGCGGTCCTGGAGTTCGACACCTCGAGCTACCACTACAAATCGTGCCG
>JAOYTL010000008.1 GCA_025846845.1 Alloboseaceae bacterium BT-24-1 | reverse complement strand
TGCGAACTGATCGCGGTTCTCGACGAGCAGATCCGGCGGATCGACGCGCGCCTGGCGCGCCTGATCGACGAGACCCCCGATCTGGCACGACGCCATGGGCTGCTGCGTTCGGCCAGTGGCATCGGCCCGGTGGCCGCGGGCATCCTGCTGGCCTGCCTGCCCGAGCTGGGACAGGTCGACCGCAGGGCCATCGCCTCGCTCGCCGGCCTGGCCCCGATCGCGCATGACTCGGGCCTCTCGCGCGGAAAACGCAGCGTCCGCGGCGGCCGCAAGCGCGTTCGCGACGCCCTCTACATGGCCGCCCTCAGCGCCGCCAGAACCCAACTCTGGCGGCCCGTCTACGAAGCCCTGCGCGCCGCGGCAAACCTGCCAAGCTCGCCCTCGTCGCCCTCGCCAGAAAACTCCTCGTCGCCCTCAACGCAGACATGCGAAAACTCATGCCTGCTTGACAGCAATCAACACAGTTGCTCGGGCGGAGCGTAGCGCAGACCCGAGAATCTCGTGACCAGAAGGCGCTGGTTGGAGCCTAGTCCTGCCTGAGATGCTCGGGACAAGCCCGAGCATGACGCGCGAGATCAGACCTGGTGTGGTGCCGGCGCCCTCGGTTCTCCCCCCGCCCCGCGTCCGGCAATCACCCAGTAGACGAAGCCGGTCGCGGCGCCGACCAGGAAGAGCGCCGCCACCACCTGCAGTTCCCTGGCGCTCGGCGCCCGCGCCATGCCGAGCATGGCGAGCGGCAGCAAAGCCGCCAAGAGGCCGGTGAGCCCGCTCTGGATCAGCCCGCTACGCAGGCGGAAGAGCTCGGACCCGACGGCGACCAGCACCACCGGCAGGACCAGGATGGCAAAGCCGAGCCGGCCGAGCAGCGAGAAGGCCGCCTGCGCCGTCGGGCCGGGATCGAAGCCGCGCTCGGCCTGGTCGAACAGCACCGACAGCAGCCGCTCGAAGCCGCCGCCGATCAGCAGGCCGAGATCGGGCGAGGCGACACCCGCGATCATCAGCGCAACCAGGCCGGTGCCGATGGCGAACAGCAGCGCAAAGGGAATCAACAACAGCCAGCGCAGCATGTCAGTGCGCGGCCGCAGCGGTGTCGGCTTCGCCCTGCTCCAGCATCAGCCGGGCGCGGGCGGAGAGCTTCTCGGTCTCGCTCTTGAGCTGGCCGCAGGCGGCGAGGATGTCGCGGCCGCGCGGCGTGCGCACCGGCGAGGCATAGCCGGCCTTGAACACGATCTCGGAAAAGCGCTCGATCCGCTCCCAATCCGAGCACTCGTAACGGGTGCCGGGCCAGGGATTGAACGGGATCAGGTTGATCTTGGCCGGGATGCCCTTGAGCAAGCGAACCAACTCACGCGCCTCGGCATCGCTGTCGTTGACGCCCTTGAGCATGACGTATTCGAAGGTGATCCGCTTGGCGTTCGACAGGCCCGGATAGTTCCGGCAGGCCTCGAGCAAATCCTTGATCGGATACTTCTTGTTGAGCGGCACCAGTTCGTTGCGCAGCTCGTCGCGCACCGCATGCAGCGAGATCGCCAGCATCGTGCCCATCTGCGCGCCCAGCGCCTCGATCTGCGGCACGACGCCCGAGGTCGAGACGGTGATGCGCCGGCGCCCGAGCGACAGGCCCTGGTCGTCGGAGATCACCGCGATCGCGTCGCGCACGCCGTCGAAATTGTAGAGCGGCTCGCCCATGCCCATGAAGACGATGTTCGAGACGAAACGTCCGCCATCATTGGGCACGAAGGCGCCATCGGGCGCGGCGCGATTCGGGAAATCGCCGAGCCGCTCGCGCGCCACCATCAACTGCGTGACGATCTCCTCGGTAGTGAGGTTGCGCACCAGTCGCTGCGTGCCGGTATGGCAGAAGGTGCAGGTGAGCGTGCAGCCGACCTGGCTGGAAACGCAGAGCGTGCCGCGGTCGACCTCGGGGATGTAGACGCATTCGATCTCGGCGCCGCGATCGCGCGGGCCGGTCGGCGCCATCCGCAGCAGCCATTTGCGCGTGCCGTCGGTCGAGACCTGTTCGGCGGTGACCTCGGGCAGGTCGAGCGTGAAATGCTCGGCGAGCTGCGCCCGCAGGCCCTTGCCGATCGTCGTCATCTCCTGGAAGTCGCGGACACCGTAATGGTAGATCCAGTTCCAGAGCTGGCCGACGCGCATGCGCCGCTCCTTCTCGGGAACGCCGATCTCGGCCAGGGCCTCGTCGAGACCGGCGCGCGTGCGCCCGGCCAAAGATGGCCGCCGCATAACAGGTTCGGCCGCCGGGAGGGCGGCTTCAGCAACAGAGAGATTCATCGGAACTCGGCTCGCAACGGGCGCTTCCCGCCCGGAATTGGCTGCCTCATAGCACGAGAGCGGCCTATCGCGAAATCGCCTTACTTGCAGGCGTCCTCGGCCCGCTTGACGATCTGCGAGATGCCGGCGAGCGAATACTTGTCGCTGGTCGGGTTGCCGCGCTTCGAGGTGCCCTTGATCTCAAGCCCGGCGCCCTTGCGCAGCGCATCGAGCATGCGGCCTTCCTCGGCCGGATTCTTCAGCCAGACATTCTGGCCCTTGGCGACCAGCGCGAAACGGTCGCTGCCGATGATCGCCTGATGCTCGACATCTTCCTTGAGGTCGAAATTCATCACCAGGCTGATTTCGTTGCGCACGCCCTCGCCCGGGCGGCTGGAGATGAACAGCAGGCCCTCGACGTCCTTGAGATTGGCCGGAATGCGGGTTTCAGCCTTGGACAGGGCGTAGCAGATCTTCGAGCGGCCCTGCTGCGAGGAGAAGGCCTGCCATTTGCCGGCGGTTTCGAGCAGGAGCGCCTGCCCCTGCCCGCCGGCCGCGGCGGTCTTTGCCGGCTGCGGCTTGCTGGCTGGCGCGCGCTGCTGCGCCTGCACTGGCGCGCTCGCAAAGATCAGGGCCGTCAGGCCGAGCAGGGCAGCGGCCTGGAGCGGAAGACGGGCGGAAGAGAGAGCCGGAATGCGAATCATGGATCGCCACTAACCAACAAAAATCTTAACGCCGAATGGAGAATGCGCGGGATCGGCAATCCAGATTGACGCAACGCGCCGGATAGAATGTCACGATCCTGGCAAAAATGCGAATGCCTGCTGCCGATGCGCCGATCGGACGAGGCGTTCTCCTTCAATAGTTTAGGGACGGCTTCGGCCCGGTTCCGTTCGGCTTCCGCCTGTGCCAGCCTTGTGCAGATGCGAAGAGACCGGCCCGGTGGGGTGGAGGATTGATGAAGGTACTGCTGTGCGAGGCCCTCGGGCCGGCTGAGACCCTGGTGATCCGCGACCTGCCCGAGCCGAAGCCCGGACCCGGCGAGATCGCGATTCGCGTCAGGGCCGCGGCGCTCAACTTCTTCGATACGCTGGTTATCCAGGGCCGCTATCAGGTGAAGCCGCCCCTGCCGTTCTCGCCCTCCGCTGAATGCGCCGGCGTGGTCAGCGCCGTCGGCGACGGCGTCACCGAGTGGCGTGTCGGCGAACGCGTCGCCGCCTGGCTCGGCCATGGCGCGGCCCGCGAGACGGTGGTGGTTCCCTCCGAGGCCGCCATCCGGATTCCCGACAAGCTAAGCGATCATCAGGCCGCCGGCCTCTTCGTCACCTATGGCACGGCGATGCACGGGCTGATCCAGCGCGGTGAGGTCAGGCCGGGCGAGACGCTCGCCATCCTCGGCGCCGCCGGCGGCGCCGGCCTCGCCGCGGTCGAGATCGGCGCCCTGCTCGGCGCAAGGGTGATCGCCTGCGCCTCCTCGCCGGAGAAACTCGCCCTCGCCCGCGAGCATGGCGCGCAGGAGGAGCTGGACTATGCCGCCGATGATCTCCGGGCCGGGCTGCGGCGCCTGGCGCCCAACGGGGTCGACGCACTCTACGACACGGTCGGCGGCGAGCTCGCCGAGCCGACGCTGCGGTCAATGGGTTGGGGCGGGCGCTATCTCGTCGTCGGCTTTGCCGGCGGCGAGATCCCCAGGATCCCGCTCAACCTGCTGCTGCTGAAGGGCTGCGACCTGCGCGGCGTGTTCTGGGGCGATTTCGTCCGGCGCGATCCGGCCGGCCACCGCGCCAACATGGAGCGCCTGCTGGCCTGGGCGGCCGCCGGCCAGATCCGCGCCCATGTCCATGCCGCCTTCCCGCTGGAGCAGGCGGCCGAGGCGCTGGCGCTGATCGCCGGCCGCAAGGTCCAGGGCAAGGTCGTACTGGTGCCCTGACCGATCACAGATCGGCCAGCATCTCCTTGGCCCTCTCGCGGTGCTGCGGCGTGATCGAGCCGGCGACGGCGGCGAGCGCAGCCGCGATCACCGCGGCATCGTCGGTGAAGCCGAGCAACGGCATCACGTCGGGCAGGGCATCGAGCGGCAGCACGAAATAGCCGAGCGCCGCCAGCAGCGTCAGCTTGACGCGCCGCGGGGTCGCCGGGTCGCGCGCGCAGACGAAGGCGGCCAGCAGATCCTCGGCGAAAGGAATGCGCTTCGCCACCCGCTTCAGTCGGCCGATGAACTCGGAACCGAAACGCGCCTCGTCACGCAGGCTCTTGCGGATCGCCGCCATCTCCTCGCGCGTGAAACTCTGTCCGAAACCGAAGCTGTCGCTCATCCGTCCTCTCCCTTGGCAGGCCGGTTCTAGCCTGCCGTCGACGCAAAAATGTGGCCCCGCATGAAGGGCTGCACAAGGGATCGACCCAGAATCGCACGTCGAACCCTCTTGGATGCCGAGCATCGCGCCTCTAAAGCCCATGCAGCAATGTCAAAAGACGCGAGGGACGCCATGAAGCTCGACTCCTCCATCGCCGCCATCGTCACCGGCGGCGCCTCCGGCCTCGGCGAGGGCACGGCGCGGATGCTCGCCAGCCATGGCGTCAAGGTCGCCCTGTTCGACCTCAACGCCGAGCGCGGCGAGGAAGTCGCCAAGGAGATCGGCGGACTGTTCTGCGCCTGCGACGTCACCAGCGAAGAATCGGTCGACGCCGCTCTGCAGAAGGCGCGCGCCGCCCATGGCGTTGCCCGGATCGTCGTCAACTGCGCCGGCATCGCGCCCGGCCGCCGCGTCGTCTCGAAGAAGCGCGACACCGGCGAGCTCGTCGCCCATGACCTCGCCACCTTCGAGAAGGCGGTGGCGATCAACCTGACCGGTACTTTCCGCGTCATCGCCAAATCGGCGGTGGCGCTCGCCGCGCTCGACCCGGTCACCGAGGATGGCGGCCGCGGCGTTTTCGTCTGTACGGCTTCCGTCGCCGCCGAGGACGGCCAGATCGGCCAGGCCGCCTATGCCGCCTCCAAGGCCGGCGTCGTCGGCCTGACGCTACCGGTCGCGCGCGATCTCGCCGGCGTCGGCATCCGCGTCGTCACGATCATGCCCGGCCTGTTCGAGACGCCGATGTTCGCCGGCCTGCCGGACGAGGCCCGCGCCTCGCTCGCTGTCTCCGTGCCGCACCCCTCGCGTCTCGGCCGGGCCTCGGAATACGCGGCGCTGGTCAAGAGCATCGTCGAGAACGACATGCTGAACGGCACCGCGATTCGCCTCGACGGCGCGATCCGGCTGGCGCCGAAATAGCGCTCAGCCGAACTTCACCAGGTTCAGCGCCGGCAGCGGCCCGCCCGGGAACTGCGCCAGCCGCGCGCCGATCGCCAGCGCGCCGAGATCGATGCCGAAGAAGCCGAGGCGGTCGATCAGACCCGCGATCTCGGCTTTCGCCGCGGCATCGTCACCGGAGAGGAAGAGCACGCGTCGGCCACCTTCGGCCGCCGGGTCGCCGGCGACCAGCCCGGGCTGCAGGTGGTTGAAGGCCTTGACCAGCCGCGCGCCCGGCACCAGCCCGGCGACGATCTCGCTCGAGGCCCGGCCATTGAGTTCGGCCGGCTTGAACAGCGGCGCCTCGATCGGGTTGTTCGCGTCGATGACGATGCGACTGTTCCAATCCGGCAGCCCGGCGAGCGCCGCCGGCAGCTTCGACCAGTTCACGGCGACGAGCACGATGTCGGCGTTTGCCGCCTGCTCGCGTGTTCCGGCCGTGATCGCCGGACCGAGTTCGCGCACCAGGCCGGCGAGCGAGTCCGGCCCGCGGCTGTTGGCGATGGTTGCCGGAATGCCCGCTCTGGCGAGCGCCCGGGCGAAGGCAGTGCCGATCTGGCCGGCGCCGATGATTCCGATGCTGGACATGGGATGTCTCCGTTCCTGAAAGGTTGCGGGATCAGGCGGTAAAACCGCCATCGGCCATCAGCTCGGCGCCGGTGATGAAGCCGGCCTCCGGGCTCGCGAGATAGGCGACCGCGCTGGCGATCTCTGCCGGCTTGCCATAGCGGCCCACCGCCATTCCGGGGCCGACGATCTTCGAGACCGGCCCGCCATCCGGATTCATGTCCGTGTCGGTCGGACCGGGATTGACGATATTGACGGTGATGCCCTTTGGACCGAGATCGCGCGCCAACGAACGGTTGAAGCCGGAGAGTGCGCCTTTGGTCAGCGTGTAGAGCGAGGCGGTCGGAAACGCGGCATAGCGCGCCATCGACGAGCCGATATGGATGACGCGGCCGCCCGGCTTCATCTGCCGGACCGCCTCCTGCGTCGCGACGAAGGCACCGGTGACGTTGACCGCGATCATGCGCTCGTAATCGGCGAAGGCGATCTCCTCGATCGGGCCACCCAGCGCGATGCCGGCATTGTTGACGAGGATATCGATGCCGCCGAAGACCTCGACGGTGCGGGCGACCGCGGCGCGGACCGCGGCCGGATTGCCGGCGTCGGCGGCGATGGCGAGCGCCCTGCCGCCTTTCGCCTCGATCTCCGCGACCACCGCCTCGGCCTTGGCCGGCGAGGCGGAGTAGGTCAGCGCGACGGCCGCGCCGGCGGCGGCGAGGCGTTTGGCGATGGCGGCGCCGATCGAGCGCGAGCCGCCGGTGACGAGAGCGACCTTGCCGGCCAGAGGATTGGAACTGGTCATTGTCTGATCCCTTCGGATGTGAGCGCCGGAGCGGCGCTGTAGGGATTGGATATCGCCCATTCCCTTTGCGGGATTTAGCCGGTAATGACTGGAATGACTTTCAACTGATGCTTGAAGGTAATGTCTTGGAGTCGCTCGCCAACCTCGAATCCTTCATCCGTAGCGCCGAAGGCGGCAGCTTCTCGACCGCCGCGCGCCAGCTCGGGCTGACACCGGCCGCGGTCAGCCGCAATATCGCGATGCTCGAGCGCAATCTCGGCGTCCGGCTGTTCCAGCGCTCGACGCGCAGGCTGGCCCTGACCGAGGCGGGCGAAAGCTTCCGGCACGCGATCGCGGGCAATCTGACGGAGCTGCAGGCGGCGATCGCCGGGATTTCGTCGGCGGGCGGCGAGCCCACTGGCCTGCTCAGGATCTCGCTCAGTCCAACGTTCGGGACGAGCCACATCCTTCCGCTACTGCCGTCTTTCCGGGCGCGCTATCCACGGATCAAGCCGGAATGGCATTTCGAGAACCGTCCGGTCGACCTCGTCGCCGAAGGCTATGACGCCGCGATCGGCGCCGGCTTCGAACTCGCTCCGGGCCTCGTCGCGCGCACATTGGCACCGGCTCATATCATCGCCGTCGCAGCGCCCGTCTATCTCGCAGGGCGGCCACTGCCGCTCGATCCCGCTGGGCTCTCGGCCTTCGACGGCATCGTCATGCGCGCGAGCCGCACGGGCCGGGTCCGCCATTGGACGATGCGTGACACGGCCGGTACCGAGATGCCCGCGACGCTGCCCGAAACGATCGTGCTGAACGACCCCGCCGCAATGTGCCAGGCGGCGCTGCTTGGCCTGGGCGTCGCCTTGCTCGCCGTACCCGACGTGCTGTCGCATCTGGAAAGCGGCGCGCTGATCCGTCTCGTGCCCCGCTGGTACGCCGACGCTGGCGCGATCTCGCTCTACTACGCCAGCCGCGAGCTATTGCCGGCCAAGACCCGCGCCTTCATCGACCACGTGAGCGAGGCGTTCCGCCGCGAGCAGCTGGCACGGCGCCTCGCCGGCAGCCTCGGTTAGCGCAGCCTCATCCGAGCGAAATCGATGAAGGCCCTGAGCTTCGGCAGGACCTGGTGGCGCGAGGGGAAATACAGGAAGAAACCCGGCGTCTGCGGGCAGAACGGCTCGAGCACGCGTTCGAGCATGCTACGCTGGCAGAGCGGCTCGGCGACGGGGTCGAGCATATAGGCGAGGCCCAGCCCCATCACGGCCGCCGATATCATCACATTGGCTTCGTTCGTGATGATCGGCCCGTCGACGGCGAGCGCGAATTCGCGCCCGTTCTCCTCGAACTCCCAGTGGTAAAGGCTGCGGTCGCTCTGGCGGAAATTGATGCAGGCGTGCCGCTTCAGCTCCTCCGGGCGCTGCGGCCGGCCATGCCGGGCGAAGTAATCGGGTGAGCCGACCACCGCGAGCTTGAACGGCGCACTCAGCGACACCGCGACCATGTCGGCCTCGACCAGCTCGCCGATGCGAATGCCGGCGTCGAAACCCTCCGTGACGATATTGGCAAGACGATCGTCGACATGGATCTCGACCTGGACCTCCGGATAGCTCGCGCAGAATTCCGCCAGGATCGGCTCGATCAGGCTCGGCAGGGCCACGCGCGGCACATTCAGCCGCAGCAGACCGCTCGGCCTGTCGCTCAGGCTCGCGGCTTCCCGGAACGCGCCGAGGATGTCGTCGACCGCGGGCCGGGCTCGTTCCAGGAAACGCCGTCCTGCCTCGGTAGGAGCAACGTCGCGGGTGGTGCGCGCCAGCAGCGCGACACCGGCCCGTTGCTCCAGCGCCCTCACGCTCTGGCTGATGGCCGAGGGCGTGACGCCGAGTAGCGCCGCCGCCGCGGTGAAGGAGCGCTTCTCCGCCACGGTCAGAAGGGCCACGAGCCCGTCGAGATCGCCACGCCGCATTATGTAGCAGTACTGAAAGATACATTCAGAATACAGCGGATTATCGCAGATATCGCGCCTCGATAGGGTTTCCGCATCGGCTCGACACCGTTCGCAGGAGACCACCATGATCAACGGGACCGAGGATCGCCGCACCTTCATCCGCACCGCCATGGCCGCCGGCCTCGGCGTCGGCCTGATCGCCACTGCCGGCGCCCAGCCGGCTTCGTCCGGCGCCTTTGCCGGCAAGGTCGTGCTGATCACCGGCGCCACCTCCGGCATCGGCCGCGTCACTGCCGAGCTCTTCGCCGCGCAGGGCGCGAAGGTCGCCTTCTGCGGCCGGCGTGAGGCGCTCGGCCGCGAGGTCGAGGCCGGCATCCGCGCCAAAGGCGGCGATGCCCTCTATGTCCGGGCCGATGTCCGCGACGAGGGAGAGGTCAAGGCCTTTGTCGATGCGGTCATCGCCCGCTATGGCCGGCTCGACATCGCCTTCAACAACGCCGGCGCTGACAAGCCGCCTGCTCCGATCGCGGATACGGCCGCTGACGGCTTCGACGATCTGATTGCGACCAATCTGCGCGGCGTCTTCCTGGCGATGAAGCACGAATTGCCGCATCTGGTCCGGACGAAGGGCGCGATCGTCAACATGGCCTCGATCGGCGGCCGCCACGCCTTCCCCAACATCGTCGGCTACGGCGCCTCCAAGGCGGCGGTGATCCACATGACCAAGGCGGCCGCGCAGGAATACGGGCTCGACGTCCGCGTCAACGCGATCGCGCCCGGGCCGATCGAGACGGCCATGCTCGAGCGTGTGCGCCGTGATTGGAAGGTGACCAGCGAGCAGCTCGCCTCGGCCTATCCGGCCAAGCGCATCGGCCGGCCCGAGGAGGTCGCCGAACTCGTGCTCTGGCTGTCGAGCCCGGCTGCATCCTATGTCAACGGCCAGACCGTCGGCGTCGACGGCGGCGGGCTGGCTTGAAAAGGGCTATTCGGCCGCTTCCGGCCGCTTGATCTCGTGCTTCAGGATCAGCGGCGTCTGGGCGAGGGCGAAGATCATGGTCAGCGGCATCACGCCCCAGACCTTGAACGCGACCCAGAAATCCTGGGTCTGCGTGCGCCAGACCACCTCGTTCAGCGCCGCGAGCACGAAGAAGAACAGGCCCCAGCGCAGGGTCAGCTTGCGCCAGCCCTCCTCGTCGAGCTGCAGCACGCTGTCGAGCACCAGTGCCAGCAGCGAGCGGCCGAAATAGAGCCCGCCGAGCAGGATGCAGCCGAACAGCGTGTTCACGATGGTCGGCTTGACCTTGATGAAGAAGGCGTCGTCGAGCGCCAGCGTCAGCCCGCCGAAGGCCGTGACCACCACGGCGTTGACGATCGCCATGCGCGGCAGGTGGTTCATCACGATCTTCGAAAGCACCAGCGCGATCAGCGACGCCGCGATGAAGACGCCGGTGGCGACGAAGATGCGCCGGTCCTCGGCCACGCCGAACCAGCGGTCGCCATAGGAATTGACGAAGAAGAAGATCGCCAGCGGCCCGAATTCAAGCGCGAGCTTGACGAGCGGGTTGATCGGCTTTGCCCCCGTTGGGCTCGCCGCCGTTTCGCTCATGCCGCTTCTCCCAATCCTGCCACCGCACGGGCGAAATCGCGCGCCGAGAATGGTTCGAGGTCGTCGACGCTCTCGCCGACGCCGATGAAATGCACGGGCAGGCCGAACTGCGCCGCCAATGCTACGAGAATGCCGCCGCGCGCCGTGCCGTCGAGCTTGGTCATCACCAGGCCGGTGACACCGGCGGTCTCGCGGAAGGCCTCGACCTGGCTGACCGCGTTCTGGCCGACGGTGGCATCAAGCACGAGCAGCGCGGTATGCGGCGCCTCTGCATCGAGCTTGCGGATCACCCGCACCACCTTGGCCAGTTCGTCCATCAGCCCCGTCTTGTTCTGCAGCCGTCCCGCCGTGTCGATCAGCAGCACGTCGGTGCCGCTGGCCTTCGCCTTCTGCAACGCCTCGAAGGCGAGCCCCGCCGCATCGGCGCCCTGCTGGCCAGCGATGACTTCAGCCCCGGTGCGCTCGCCCCAGACCTTGAGCTGCTCGATCGCCGCGGCGCGGAACGTGTCGCCCGCCGCCAGCATCACCGACTTGCCCTCGGCCCGGAACTTGGCCGCGAGCTTGCCGATCGTCGTGGTCTTGCCCGAGCCATTGACCCCCACCATCAGGATCACGAACGGCTTTTTGGTGGCGTCGATCGCAAGCGGGGTGGCGACCGGCATCAGGATCGCCTCGACCTCGCGCGCCAGGATCGCCTTCACCTCCTCCGGCTCGATCTGCTTGTCATAGCGACCTTCGCCGACCGCCCTCGCGATCCGGGCCGAGGTCGCGAGGCCGAGATCGGCCTGGATCAGGATATCCTCGAGATCCTCCAGCGTACCCGCATCGAGCTTGCGCTTGGTGAAGAGGTCGCTGATGCCGGTGGTCAGCGCCGAAGAGGTGCGCGACAGCCCGTCGCGCAGCCGGCGCCACCAGCTGCGCTTCGGCTGTACCGGCTCCAGCTCGGATGCCACGATCGGCAGAGGCGCGCCTTCGCCGAGCAGGATCTCGGGCGCGAGCGGTGCCTCGGGCTCCGCTTCGGACACAACCTCCGCGACAAGCTCGGCCGGCGGCTCCGGCAGCGGCGCCGCTGCCGGCTGATCCAGTCCGAACAGCTTCGAAAAGAAGCCGCGTTTCTTCGGTTCGGTCTCGCTCATTGCCCACTCTGCCGCTACGCGCGACGACTTATAGGGGTTGCACCGGCGTGCGGTCTTATCTAGCGCAATGCCATGACCACGCCCGAGCGACCAGCCCTTTCGCAGGACGACCTCCCCTTCGCACTGCTGCATCGCGATGCGATGATGCTCGTCATCGACAAGCCGGCGGGGCTTCCGGTACATCGCGGCCCGGCGGCGAAAGGCCGCATCATCCCGGTGCTGACCGATCATCTCGACGCCCTGCGCTTCGGCCTGCCGCGGCGGCCGGAAGCCGCGCACCGGCTCGACAAGGACACGTCCGGCTGCCTCGTGCTCGGCCGTCACCCGCGCGCCATGGCGCAGCTCAACCAGCTTTTCCGCGACGGCGGCATCGAAAAGACCTACTGGGCGGTGGTCGAAGGCGATCCCGCCGAGGACGAGGGCCTGATCGATCTGCCGCTTGGGAAACGGGCGCCGGACCGCGGCTGGTGGATGAAGCCGGACCCCGCCGGCCTGCCCTCACAAACACGCTACCGCGTGCTCGGCCGCGGCCGGCTCAACGGCACGACCATCGCCTGGCTGGCGCTCGAGCCGCTGACCGGCCGCACGCACCAATTGCGCGTGCACTGCGCCGCCAGCTTCGGGCCGATTCATGGCGACGAAATCTACGGCTCGGCGCCACGCGAGGCCGGCCCGGGCCTGCACCTGCATGCGCAAAGCATCTCGATTCCGCTCAATCCGAAGCGCGAGCCGGTGAAGGTCGCCGCGCCGCCGCCACAGCATATGCATGCCGCACTCGCCGCCTGCGGCTGGCCCGGCGACGATAAGCTTTCCTAAACCCTAACGCCGCGATGGCTTGCGACAAGACCTCGTCAACCATTCTCTAAGGCGTTCCTGCTATCCCCGGTTGCAGAGATCGCGGGGCTTTTCATGCTGGACCAGGTGGCGAGAACGGCGGAAGCGCGCGACGCGCTGCTGACCTTCGCACAGGCACGCGCCGACATCGCCGCCGAGCCCCAGACGAATGCCGCGCTCGCCACCCTGCTGGGCTGGGTCGAGGGCTATCTGATGCGCGAGCATGCCGACCTCGGCCGCACCGGCGCCGTCTGTCCCTTCACCCGCCAGGCAGCCCGTATCGATACGGCGCGCCTTGCGATCTGCACTGCCGGCCCGGACGAGGAGGAGCGCACCTTCACGCTGATCCGCAGCTGTTTCGGGGCGCTCGACGCGATTCCCTGCAAGCCGGGCATGGCGCATTTCCGCACGGTCATCATCGGCTTTCCCGGCTGTGCCGGCGAGCGCGGCATCGCGATGCTGCAACGCGTCCAGAAGCGGCACAAAGTCTACTCCCTCGCCCGCGGCCGCATGATCGGGCTGATGCACGAAGCCTCCGAGGCGCCGGGGTTGTGGAACCATGACTTCCGACCGTTGCGGGCGCCGCTGCCGGTGCTCGCCATCCGCCATATGGTCGAGCATGACGCCCCCTTCGCCGCCCGCCATCCGCTCCTGCTCCTGCCCTATCTCGCGAAGTTCCGTATGGCAGGTGGACGGCGCCTGATCGACCATCTTCGCGGCCAGGGTTGAGCATGCGCGCCAAGCCCATGCATGCGGTTGCCGAAGGATCGCCCTCGCCCGATGGCAGGGCAGCTCCCGGCTTTACCGTCGAGATTCTGACGGGCCGTGATGCCTTTCTGGCTCTGAAGCCGGAATGGGACGCGCTTTTCGCGCGCGCCGGCCTGCCGCATCAGCTTTTCCAGCGTCATGCTTTCCTGCGGCATTGGTGCGACCACTACCTTGTTGCCGATGATCGCCTTTGCCTCGTCGTTGGTCGCGAGGCCGGGCGCGTGGTGATGCTCTGGCCGTTGGAACGTCGGCACCGCCTCGGCCTCGAACTGGTGCGTCTGATGGGAGCGCCAGTCGCGCAATTCGGTGATGTCCTCATCGAGGCCGACCCGCAACGCGAACACTGGCTGGAGCGCGGCTGGGAGGCGCTGCGCCGGCGCGGTGTCGATCTGGTCGAACTGCGCCTCGTACGGGACGACGGGGCGCTCGGCCACTGCAACCGACTTGGTCTTTCCACTCCGGTGGTGAGCCAGGAGGCGCCGTTCGCCGATCTGGCCTTGCGCGTGGCACCAGACGGACCGAGCCTTGCCTATCCCGCGCGCGACCGCTCCAGTTACCGCCGTCGCCTGCGCCGCCTCACAGAGCGAGGCGAGATCGCCTTCACCAGCATCGCGCCGGGCGAAGAGGCGGGCGCGCTGGCCGAGCAGGCCGCTACGATGAAACGGGAGGCGCTTGCCCAGCACGGCATCGTCGCACCCGCAGTCACGGATCCCCGCTTCGCTCGCTTCTTCGCGGGGCTTGCTGCCGACCTGGATGACGAAGCCGGCCTGCGCCTCTCCGTCGTCAGCTGCGACGGCCAGCCGATCGGGATCGATCTCTCCTTCGACTGCAAAGGCCGAAGCTTCGGCCACGTCATCGCCAGCGATCCGGGCTTCGAGCGGGAAGGTCTGGGCCGCGTGCTGGTTCATCATGCCTTCGCCAGCGCCAGGGCACGCGGCAGCTCGATCTTCGACCTGCTGGCCCCCGCCGATCCCTACAAGCAGGAGCATGCGGATGGGGTCGTACCGGTACGCGATTTCACCGTGCCGCTGAGCTGGCGCGGACAACTCGCCTGTGATTTCGCCCTGCCGCATCTGCGCCCGACGCTGAAGGCGATCGCCAAGCGACTGCCTCCAAGCTGGGTCAGGCGCTTCGCTGGTCCAGGCTAGCTCGCCATCGCATCCATGGCGCGTGCCAGCCTGACGTCGAGCTCGGTCAAGCCGCCGGCATCATGCGTCGACAGCGTCACCTCGACCGTCTTGTAGACATTCGACCATTCCGGATGATGGTCGAGTTTCTCGGCGAGCAGCGCCACCCGGCTCATCCAGCCGAAAGCCTCGTTGAAGTCGCGGAAGACGAAGCGCTTGCTCATCGCCTCGCGGCCCTCGACCAGCCTCCAGCCTGTTAGGACCGACAACGCCTCCTTGCGAGCCTCCGGACTCAAGCGTTTCGGCCGGTCGTGTCCCAATGTCACCTCCGCTGCGAAATCGCGCCGAGTGGGCGATTCGGATAGTGCAGACCGAGCGGATAGGCCGCCTCGAGCACATAGGGCCCACCGCCGATCGAATCGCGCGAGGACATCAGCGCGAACCGACGTGCCGTGAAGCTGATCGGGCGTACGATCGGATGCGTGGCGAGATAGTGCGCGACCTCGGCCGGCGAGGCATCGCGCAGCCGCGCCAGCGTCACATGCGGGATGAACTTGCGCGATTCGGGCGGCAGCCCGAGCCGGCGCATCAAGCGTTCCAGCTCGGCCTGCAGCTCGTTGAGCTTCTGCGAGGGCTGCACGCGCGCGAAGACGGCGCGCGGCCGGTCGCCGCCGAAACTGCCGAGCTGATCGAGCGTGATCGCCAGCGGCTCGCTGCCGGCCTCGTTGAGAAAGCTGTCCACGTCATGGGCCGTGCGCCGGTCGATATCGCCGAGGAAGCGCAAGGTGATGTGGTAGTCGGCGGGCTCGATCCAGCGGGCGCCGACCAATCCGCCGCGATGCAGCGTCAGGCTTGAGGCGACCTCAGCAGGAACTTCCAGGGCGGTAAATAGCCGGGGCATGGCGAATCAGTGCCAGTGATTTGTGACTCTGGCGAGACGGCAGCCTCGCACCCTGCGCCGCTGCCGACAAGCCGGCTCTGCTTCCCGCTCATGGGCAGGGGTTACCGACCCGCTGGTGGATCGCATCGATTTTCGCCTCGAGCTCGGGCGAGATCACGACCGAGGCCGAGCCGATCGCCGTCCTGAGATGCTCCATGCTGGTCGCCCCGATGATGTTCGCTGTGAGGAAACAGCGCGAGGTTACGAAGGCCTGTGCCATCTGCACGGGATCGAGCCCAACCTCGTCGGCGAGCGCGATATAGGCCTTGATTGCCAATTCTGCGCCGGCGGTCTGGTAGCGCTGGCCGCGATCGAACAGCGTGGTGCGCGCGCCAGCCGGCCGGGCACCGTCGAGATACTTGCCGGAAAGGTAGCCCTGGGCGAGCGGGGAGTAGGCCAGCAAGCCGACTTGCTCGCGCATGGCGATCTCGGCCAGCGCCGTCTCAAAGGTACGATTCAGCAGGTTGTAGGCATTCTGGATCGACTGCACGCGCGGGCGGCCATTGCCCTTGGCCTCGGCGAGGAAGTTCATCGTTCCCCAGGCGCTCTCGTTCGAGAGGCCGAGATGGCGAATCTTGCCGGCCTTGACGATGTCAGCGAAGGCGTCGAGCTGCTCGGCGATCGGCGTCTCGTCCTCGGCCTGCGTGAAGGCCTCATGGTTGAAGCGCGTCGGGTTCGAGCCCCAGGCCATCGGCCGGTCAGGGAAATGAATCTGGTAGAGGTCGATATAGTCGGTCTGCAGCCGCTGCAGGCTCTTGTCGACGGCCTCCTCGATCTGCTTGCGGTTGACGCGGGTTGGCCCCTTGTCGTCGCGGAACCAGTCATTGGCCGAGCGACCAACCACCTTGGAGGCCAGGATCACCTTGTCGCGATTGCCGCGCGCCTTGAACCAGGTGCCGATAATCCGCTCGGTCGAGCCTTGCGTCTCGGCCGTCGGCGGAATCGAATAGAGCTCGGCCGTATCGAAGAAGTTCACGCCCTGATCGAGCGCGTAGTCCATCTGCTCATGGCCCTCGGCTTCCGTGTTCTGCTGGCCCCAGGTCATCGTACCCAGGCAGATCGCCGAGACCTTGAGGTCGGTGCGGCCGAGACGGCGGTAGTCCATGGCGAAAGGCTCCGATGGCGGGCGCATCGAGGACGCGCCGCGCATGATTGAGGTGATGGCAGGATGCGCCCTTGCTCAGGAGCGTGGGCGCAGGGAGGAAAGGAACCGCTCCACCGTCGGCAGGATGCGCTGCGCGATGACGCGCACGCCCTCAGCCTTAGGATGCAGCATGTCGGGCTGGTTCAATACCCGGTCTCCGGCGATCCCGTCCAGAAAGAAGGGATAGAGGACCAGCCCGTGCTTTTCGGCGAGTTTCGGATAGATCGCGTCGAAACGGGCGACATAATCAGGCCCATTGCTGCGCGGCGCGTACATGCCGGCGAGCAGGACCAGGATGCCGCGCGCCTTCAGCCTGGTCACGATTGCGTCAAGCGACCTCTCGGTCAGCGCCGGATCGACCCCGCGCAGGGCATCATTGGCGCCGAGTTCGAGGATGACGCCATCGGTTCCGTCTGGCACCGACCAGTCGAGCCGCTCCAGTCCGCCCTGCGAGGTATCGCCGGAGACGCCGGCATTGGCGATCTCGACCGAAATCCCCTTGTCGCGCAGCATCTTCTCCAGCACCGTCGGGAAGGCGGCGCTGCCCGGCAGATTGTAGCCGGCAGTCAAACTGTCGCCGAGCGCGACCAGCTTGAAAGGCTTGGTCTGGGCGAAGGCGGGGCTGTTCATCAAAAAAGAACCCAGGCTGGCGAAGACGAGCAGCAGCGCCGCCCAAATGCGCGGCGACAGCTGGATTCGGGAGGCTAAGCGCCCATATCGGTTGGCGGCGCGACGCATGGCGGTTCTGGTCCCTTCGGCTCGGAATGACAGTCGAAGCGGCGACATCGGATGGGATGAAAGCGGAAACATGGCGGTGAGCGAAGGAACCCCGGCGGTGATCGAACTGAGCGACGTCGAGCTCAGTCTGGGGCGCGGCGCCGCCCGCGTCCATATCCTCAAAGGCGTCTCGCTGACGATCCCGCAAGGGCAGGCCACCGGCCTCGTTGGCCCCTCCGGCTCCGGCAAATCGACCTTGCTGATGACCATGGCCGGGCTGGAGCGGCCCGATTCCGGGCTGGTGAAGGTCGCCGGCCAGGATCTCGGCGGACTCGGCGAGGATGCGCTCGCCATCTTCCGCGGCCGCCATATCGGCATCGTCTTCCAGTCCTTCCACCTCGTGCCGACCATGACGGCGCGCGAGAACGTCGCATTGCCGCTCGAATTGGCCGGCGTCGACGATGCTCTCGAGCGCGCTGGCGCCGAATTGCGCAATGTCGGCCTCGGTGAACGCATGGACCACTACCCGGCCCAGCTCTCCGGCGGCGAGCAGCAGCGCGTCGCCATCGCCCGCGCCGTCGCTCCCGACCCGGCGATCCTCGTCGCCGACGAGCCGACCGGCAATCTCGACGAGAGCACAGGCCGTTCGATCGTCGACCTGATCTTCGCGCTCCGGCGTGAGCGCGGCGCCACCCTCGTACTGGTCACCCATGATCTCTCGCTCGCCGCCACTTGCGACCGCACCGTGCGCCTGCGGGCCGGCCGCATCGAGACCGAGGCCGGGACCGAGGCGCTGGCGATCTGACATGCACGCTCCCGTCAGACCGTCGGCTGCTCCTTCCAGCCCCACACGCCGTCCCGTCGGCCTGAAGCTCGCTTTGCGTCTCGCCTGGCGCGATCTGCGCGGCGGCTTGCGCGGCTTCGGCGTCTTCATCGCCTGTCTCGCGCTCGGCGTCATGGCGATCGCCGCCGTCTCATCGGCCTCGCGCGGCTTGAGCGAAGGCCTCGGCCGCGAGGGTCGACGCATCCTCGGCGGTGATGCCGCCTTCAGCCTGATCCATCGCGAGCCGACCGCGGAGGAGCGCGCCTTCCTCGCCCGCCATGGCGACGTCTCGACCATCGCGACGCTGCGCAGCATGGCCAATGCCGGTGAGAAGGGCGCGGCCCTGGTCGAGCTCAAGGCCGTCGACGGCTCCTATCCGAGCATCGGCGAGTTGCGCACCGATCCGCCAGCCTCGGCCGCCGATCTGCTTGCCTTGCGAGACGGCGTCTATGGCGGCATCGCCGATCCCGTCCTGTTCGGCCGCCTTGACCTCAAGCCCGGCGACACCGTGCTGATCGGTTCGGCTCGGGTGCAATTGCGCGCCGGCCTCGTCTCCGAGCCCGACAAGATCGCGGCCGGCGTCGGCTTCGGCCCGCGCCTGATCGTCTCGCAGGACGCGCTGCGCGCCTCGGAGCTGCTCCAGCCCGGCAGTCTGGTACGCTGGACGGCTCGCGTCGTCTTGCCGGCCGGAGCGAACACCGACGCCACCCTCGACGCCCTGCTGGCCAATGCCACACGCGAACAGCCGAATGCGGGCTGGGAAGTCCGCTCGCGCGCCAATGCCGCGCCGAACTTCCAGCGCAATATCGAGCGCTTCACCCAGTTCCTGACCCTGGTCGGCCTGACCGCGCTCCTGGTCGGCGGCGTCGGCGTCGCCAATGCGGTGCGCCGCTTCGTCGAGGCCAAGCGGCTCGATTTCGCCACGCTGAAGGCGATCGGTGCCACCGGCGGCCGGGTCGTCGCCATCCATCTGATCGAAGTCATGCTGGTCGCCGGTTTCGGCATCGCGATCGGGCTCGCGCTCGGCGCGGCGGCGCCCTTCGCACTGGGCTATGCGCTCGCCGACATCCTGCCCCTGCCATTCGAGCCGACACTCGCCCCGGCCGAGCTCGCCATCGCCGCCCTCTACGGCCTGCTGACTGCGCTGGTCTTCGCCATCATCCCGCTCGGGCGCGCCCATGACGTGCCGGTCTCGGCCCTGTTCCGCGATCAGGTCGAGCCTGACCGGCGCCAGCCGCGCTGGATCTACAGGGCGATCTTCCTGGCCGCGCTCGCCGGCCTCGTCGGTGTCGCGCTCGCCTTCGCCTATGACCGGCGCATCGCGCTGATCTACATCGCCGCCGCCGCCGGCGTCTTCCTGCTGCTGCGTTTCGTTGCCCTCGGATTGATGGCGGCCGCGCGCCGCGCCGGGCGTCCCCGCCGGCCGGCACTGCGGATGGCGCTCGCCAATACCTATCGCCCGGGCGCGCTGACCCAGTCGCTGGTGCTGTCGCTCGGACTCGGCGTCGCACTCCTGTCGACCCTCGCCTTCATCGATGTCAGCCTGAGGCGGCAACTGACCCAGTCGCTGCCGCAAAAGGCGCCGAGCTTCTTCTTCCTCGACATCCCCAACGCCCAGGCGGCCGAGTTCGACCGGTTCCTCAGCGAGCAGCGCCCCGGTGCGCATGTCGAGCGCGTGCCGATGATGCGCGGGCGCATCGTCAGCGTGAACGACGTCCCCGCCGAGCAGATCAAGGCGAGCGAGCAGATGGCCTGGGTGCTGGAAGGCGACCGCGGCATCACCTACTCCGCCGCCATGCCCGAGGCCTCCAGGCTCGCCTCAGGCGAATGGTGGCCGGAAGGCTATCGCGGCGAGCCGCTGGTCTCCTTCGATGCCCGCGCCGTCGAGGGTCTCGGGCTGAAGCTCGGCGACAAGCTCACCGTCAACGTGCTCGGCCGCAACATCACCGCGCGCATCGCCAATTTCCGCGATATCGAATGGCGCTCGCTCGGCATCAACTTCGTCATGGTGTTCTCGCCGAACACCTTCGCCGGCGCGCCGCACACCAACCTCGCCACCGTGACCGACAACGGCGCGCCAGCCACGGCCAGCGATGCGGTCCTGATGCGCCAGCTCGCCATCGCCTTCCCGGCCGTGACGGCGGTCAGGGTCAAGGACGCGCTGGAAGCGGTCAACACCATCGTCTCCCAGCTCGCCGGCGCAATTCGCGGCGCCTCCAGTCTCGCCATCGCAGCGAGCCTTCTGGTTCTGGCGGGGGCGCTGGCGGCCGGGCAGAGGGCGCGGCTCTATGACGCGATGATCCTGAAGACGCTCGGCGCCACTCGCCGCTTCATACTTTCGTCGTACGTCCTCGAATACGCAGGTATCGGCATTGTTTCTGCCCTGTTCGGGCTCCTGGCAGGTGCCCTGGCCGGATGGGGTGTCGTCACGCAAGTGATGAAGATAGATTTCGTCCCCGATCCGACAGGCGCTATTATCGCCGCGACTGCAGCCGTCGTGGTCACCGTCGTGTTCGGATTGGTCGGAACGCTACAAATACTATCGAAAGCGCCGGCTTCTCATCTGAGGAATTTATGAGTTCTGACTCGCCGCAGCGCGGCATAAACATGAACGGAGCGTAATGTTGCATCGACTGGCCGGCGAAATTCTATGCCGGCGGCGGCGCTAACCATGCTTGCCTCTTGTAAGGCCGCGTGATCCCCATCATATTTCCGGTTGTCGCCACGATGGTGCGCGACGGTGGGCGTCGCAAGGGCGATGTCCGCCCGGCAAGGTTTCAAGGGGAATTCTCTCCATGAGCGATTTCGACCGCAACGCTCAAGTCTGGGGTGCCGGCCGCGCACAGCAGACCAGCGCTGCTGAGCTGGACCAGGGCCTGCGCTCGTTCATGCTCGGCGTCTACAACAACATGACGATCGGCCTGGCCATCACCGGCCTCATGGCGATCGGCATCTCGATGCTGGCGATCGCCGGCTACTCGCCCTCGGGCAAGGTCACTGCGCTGACGCCGCTCGGCCAGGCGCTCTACCTCAGCCCGCTGAAGTGGGTGGTGATGCTGGCGCCGCTGGCATTCATCTTCTTCTTCTCGTTCAAGGCCGAGAGCATGAGCTCGTCGACGGCCCGCGCGATGTTCTTCGTCTTCGCGGCGGTGATGGGCATCTCGCTGTCGTCGATCTTCGTCGTCTTCACCGGTGAGTCGATCGCCAAGGTGTTCTTCATCACCTCGGCGGCCTTCGGCGGCCTCAGCCTCTTCGGCTACACCACGAAGAAGTCGCTGTCGGGCATGGGTTCCTTCCTGATCATGGGCCTGATCGGCCTCGTGATCGCCTCGGTCGTGAACATCTTCCTGGCCTCGAGCGCTCTGTCCTTCGCCATCTCGGTGATCGGCGTGCTGGTCTTCGCCGGCCTGACCGCCTGGGATACGCAGCGCCTGAAGGAAATGTACCTGTACTCGGACCTCGACTCCGAGTCGGCAGCGAAGCTCTCGGTGAACGGCGCCCTGTCGCTCTACCTGAACTTCATCAACATGTTCCAGATGCTGCTCTCGCTCTTCGGTTCCAAGCAGGAGTGATCAGGGCGATAGCCTGAAAACACGAAGCCCCGGCCGCAAGGCCGGGGCTTTTCTTTTTGGACCAGCCTGCGCGGCGATCTCAGCTCACCACGCTCAGCCGCTTGTCGAGCACCTTGAGCACCCGGCTCAACTCGGCTCCGCGCTTCAGGATCAGCCCGGTCGCAGTCACCACCGAATAAGTGCCCTGTCGCCGCGCCAGCGACGGATCCTTGACGATCCGGTAGAGCGGCACCTCGGCTGCGCGGCGAAAGACCGAGAACTGTGCCTTGTTGCGCAGGAAATCGATGGCGTAGTCGCGCCACTCGCCGGCCGCGACCATCCTGCCATAGAGATTGAGCAGCTCGTTCAGTTCGCGGCGGTCGAAGGTGACGGAAGAGGGCGCGGTGGCAGCCGGAAAGGCGACGACAGCGCCGGCTCGCTGCGCTGGCGGAGTTTCGCTTTCACTCATCCCGCCTCCTGTTCATCGCCTGCCGTTGCCCGGCAAGGGATGATGCGCCTGCCTCTCGGCGCTGGCAAGACAGCTTGACGACAGTGCCGACGCCTTCCTCCGCCTTCATCGCGATTGCCATGATTTTGCCGCGCTTGCGCCAAGCGAGCGCCCCGTTGCGGCATTCAACTCCGATTCGTTGCCTAGACGGCCCGACCTGTCCGGCTCCGGACACGTCAGCCCCCCAGCCCCTCCGGCGCTGTGGCGGGTCGGGCCACTGGTCCAGGCCAACTCACGGCTGGCGGTTTCCGCCGGCCGTTTTTCTTTGGGTTGCCCGCTATCGAGAGGCGCCGTGATATTCGGAGTTTGGCCGCATATCGACCGCCGAGGCGATCCGGTTCGACATGTTGAAGAAGGCAGCGACCGCTCCGATATCCCAGATGTCGCGCTCGCTGAAACCGGCCTTGCGCAAGGCTTCCCGGTCCTCGTCCTCGATCCGATGCGGCGTCTCGGTCAGCTTCACCGAAAAATCGAGCATGGCGCGGTGGCGCGGCGAGAGCTGCGCGGCGCGATAGTTCATCACCATCATCTCGCCGAAAACCGGATCGCCGGAGAGCTGCCGCACCGCCTGGCCATGTGCCGTGAGGCAGTAATAGCAGCGGTTCACGCTGGAGACCGCGACCGCGATCATCTCACGCTCCAGCTTCGACAGCCCGGACGGCGCCAGCATCAGGTCGTTATAGAAGGCGGCGAAGGCCTGGAGCTTGGCGTCGTCATGCGTATAGGCCAGCAGGACATTCGGCACATAGCCGAGCTTCTCCTCGCATTTGGCGAAATAGGCCTGCATCTCCTGCGAGAGCTCGGCCTTGGTCAGCGCGAGTGCCATCACAGCGGGCGGCGCATCCTGTTTCGCTGGCGCTTCGCCCACCATCGCTTTGTCATGCTTCTTCGTCATCTCTGCATTCCTTGCGGTGATATCCGCGCGGATCGGGCACAAGCTGCCGTTTCCGCGCCATATTGGTGCAATCTGGCTGCGGCCATGCGACGAAAGTTGCAGCGGCCTGTGAGCTATGTCATCGCTGCGGCAAACTAGCAGGGGGAAGACGACCATGGCCAAGCGCGAAGCGAATGCCACGGCTGCAGCTGTCAGCGCGATCGAGGCCGCTGCCCGCGAGCTCGGTTCGGCGATGCCCGCGGAATTCCCCAAGCTGCTCTATGGCCGCACCGTCGCCGAGGATCTTGTCGCGCTGCCGGCGGACCTGCTCGCCCGTGCTGCCGATGCCGCCTATGCCCACCTCGCCAGCCGGCGCAAACCCGGCGAGCCCAATCTGCGCTTCCGCGACGAGGCGGTTAAGCAGGATGGGCGCGAACGCCAGATCACGATCCTCGAGGTCGTCAACGACAACAAGCCGTTCCTGCTCGATTCCACTCTCGCCGAGCTGGCTGAGCAGGGCTATGAACCCCGCCTGGTCGCCCACCCCATCCTCGCCGTGGTGCGCAAGGACAACGGCACCTTCGAATCGCTCGCCGGCGAAGCCGCCGGCCGCGCCGTCGAGGGCACGCGCCGCGAGAGCCTGATCCATATCCATCTCGACCGGATCGACACCGCCGAAGCACGCGACAGGCTCGCCGCCGGCCTCGCCCGCGTCTATGTCGATGTCGGGCTCGCCGTCGACGACTGGGCCGCAATGCGCGGCCGCATCACCGAAGTGATCCAGTCCTACCGGGCCAACCCGCCGCCGCTGCCGGAAGACGAAGTCACCGAGGCGCTGAACTTCCTCGAATGGATCGCCAGCGACAACTTCACTTTGCTCGGCGTGCGCGCCTATCGCTTCGCCGGCGGCGACACCGCCGCCGACCCCGTCGATTCGTCGGGCCTAGGCATTCTGCGCGACCCGGACGTGCGGGTGCTGCGCAAGAATCGCGAGCTCGTGGTGATGACGCCGGAAATCCGCGCCTTCCTCGCCAAGCCGCAGGCGCTGATCATCACCAAGGCCAACGTCAAGAGCCGCGTCCATCGCCGCGTCCATCTCGACTATGTCGGCATCAAGCTCTTCACCGCCGATGGCCGGCTCGACGGCGAGTTGCGCATCGTCGGCCTTCTGACCTCGAACGCCTATACCGGCACCGCCCGCTCCATTCCCTATCTGCGCCTCAAGATCGCGCGCGTCCTCAAGAGCACCGGCTTCGATCCGTCGAGCTATTCCGGCCGTGCCCTCTACAATGTGCTGGACGCCTTCCCGCGCGACGAGCTCTTCCAGATCGACATCGAGACGCTGGAGCGTTTTGCCCTCGATATCATGCAGTTGACCGAGCGGCCGCGTATCCGCGCGCTCGCCCGCGCCGACGAGTTCGACCGTTTCGTCTCGGCGCTCGTCTTCATCCCGAAGGATCGCTACGACACCACCGTGCGCCGCCGGGTCGGCGAGTTCCTCGCGCGCCTCTACCAGGGCCGCGTCTCCGCCGCCTATCCGGCCTATCCGGAAGGTCCGCTCGCCCGGACGCACTACATCATCGGCCGCGACGAGGGCCGCACGCCCAAGATCGACCGCGATACGCTGGAAGCCGGCATCACTGCGATCGTCCGGACCTGGGGCGATGGGCTCAAGGACGCGCTCGACGCGCAGAAGGCGGGCCCGGCCGCACGCTCACTGGCCGAGCGCTATGCCGAGGCCTTCGGCGCCGCCTATCGCGAGCGCTATTCCGCCGAGGACGCGCTGATCGACATCGACATGCTGCAGAAGCTGTCGGATGAGCGGCCGCGCGCGGTCAATCTCTACCGCCGCGAGGGCGACGGCCCGACCCGCGCCAATCTCAAGCTGTTCTCGCGCGGCGCCGCGATCTCGCTGTCGGAACGCGTGCCGATGCTGGAGAACATGGGCTTCCGCGTCGTCAACGAGCGCACCTTCAACATCACGCCGCAGCAGAACGGTGGAACCGGCACCGACGCGCGCGTCTGGCTGCACGACATGACGCTGGAGCGCGCCAGCGGCGGCGAGATCGACATCGAGAACCTCGATCCGACGATCGAGGCGGCGCTGATGGCGCAGTTCCGCGGTCTCACCGAATCCGACCGCTTCGACCAGCTCGTCCTCGCAGCCGGCCTCGCCTGGCGTGAAGCGGCGCTGCTGCGGGCGCTCGGCCGCTATCTGCGCCAGGTCGGCGCGCCCTATGCGCAGGATTACATCGCCGATGCACTGACCCGGCATTCCGGCATCGCCACCGGGCTGGTCAAGCTCTTCATCGCCAAGTTCGATCCGCGCCTGTCCGACAAGAAGCGGGCCGAGCAGGTGAAAGCCGAGCGCGAGCGGATCGAAGCCGCGCTCGCCGACGTCACCAGCCTCGACGAGGACCGCATCCTGCGCCGCTTCGTCAACCTGATCGACGCAGGCCAGCGCACCAACTTCTTCCAGATCGGCCCCGACGGGCATCCGCGCGGTACGATCTCGTTCAAGTTCGCCTCGGGTCAGGTCGACGGCATGCCGCTGCCGCGCCCGCTCTACGAGATCTTCGTCTACTCGCCACGCGTCGAGGGCGTGCACATGCGCTTCGGCAAGGTCGCGCGCGGCGGCCTGCGCTGGTCGGACCGGTCGCAGGACTTCCGCACCGAGGTGCTCGGGCTGGTCAAGGCGCAGCAGGTCAAGAACGCCGTCATCGTCCCGGTCGGCGCCAAGGGCGGCTTCGTGCCGAAGCATTTGCCGCCGGCGAGCGACCGCCAGGCCTGGCTCGCCGAAGGCACGGAGAGCTACCGCATCTTCGTGCGCACCTTGCTCGAGCTCACCGACAATCTCGACGGCGAGAAAGTCCTGCCGCCGCCGGATACGGTTCGCCATGACGGCGACGATCCTTATCTCGTCGTCGCCGCCGACAAGGGCACCGCGACCTTCTCCGACACCGCCAATGCGCTCTCGGCCGAGAAGCATCACTGGCTCGGTGACGCTTTCGCCTCCGGCGGCTCACAGGGCTACGACCACAAGGGCATGGGCATCACGGCGCGTGGCGCCTGGGAGGCGGTGAAGCGCCATTTCCGCGAGATCGACGTCGATATCCAGACGTCGCCCTTCACCGTCGCCGGCGTCGGCGACATGTCCGGCGACGTCTTCGGCAACGGCATGCTGCTCTCGCCAGCGATCAAGCTGGTCGCCGCCTTCGACCACCGCGACATCTTCCTCGACCCTGATCCCGACATGGCCAAGAGCCTGGCCGAGCGCCAGCGCATCTTCGCCCTGCCGCGCTCCTCCTGGGCCGACTACGACAAGTCGCTGATTTCCAAGGGTGGTGGTATCTTCTCGCGCCAGGCCAAGAGCATTGCGCTCTCGGCCGAGGTTCGGCAGGCGCTCGCTTTCGACAAGGCGCAGGTCACGCCGGCCGAATTGATGACGGCGATCCTGAAGGCGCCGGTCGACCTGCTCTGGTTCGGCGGCATCGGCACCTATATCCGCGCCGGCGACGAGACCGACGCCCAGGTCGGCGACCGCGCCAATGACGCGATCCGTGTCACCGGCGCCGATCTGCGCGCCAAGTTGATCGGCGAGGGCGCCAATCTCGGCGCAACCCAGCGCGGCCGCATCGAGGCAGCCCGCAATGGCGTGCGCCTCAACACCGACGCGATCGACAACTCCGCCGGCGTCAACACCTCCGACGTCGAGGTCAACATCAAGATCGCGCTCGCCGACCCCGTTCGCGACGGCCGCCTGCCCGAGAAGAAGCGTAACGCCCTGCTCGCGCAGATGACCGACGAGGTCGGCCTTCTCGTCCTGCGCAACAACTATCTGCAGAGCCTGGCGCTCTCGCTGACGGAGGCGCAGGGCATCCAGGCGACGCCACATCTGCGCCGGCTGATGGTTCAGCTCGAGGAGGACGGCCGCCTCGACCGCAGCGTCGAGTACCTGCCGTCCGACGCAGTGCTGATCGAGCGCGAGAAGCGCGGCGAAGGCCTGACCCGGCCGGAGCTCGCCGTCCTGCTCGCCTATGCCAAGCTCGCTCTGCACGACGCGCTGCTCGACTCGGCCATTCCGGACGATCCTTATCTGAAGAGCGAGCTCGTCCGCTATTTCCCGCAACCGCTGCGCGAGGGCTATGGCGCCGAGATCGCCGGCCACAAGCTGCGCCGCGAGATCGTCGCGACCCAGCTCGCCAACGCCATCATCAATCGCGGCGGCCCGGCCATCGTCTCGACGCTGGCCGACCAGACCCGCGCCGAGGCCCCGGCGATCGCCGCCGCCTACGCCGTCGCCCGCGATTCCTTCGACCTGATCGCGCTGAACGGCGCCATCGATGCGCTCGACGCCAAGCTGCCGGGCAAGACCCAGACCGGGCTCTATGCCGCCGCGCAGGAACTGGTCGTCGACCGGATGCGCTGGTTCCTGCGCCGCGGCGTCGCCACGCCCGGCACGATCGAGCAGACCGTGGCGCACTATGCCAAGGGCGTCGCGGCGCTGGAGGGTGCGTTGGCCGAGCTCTTGCCGGAAGCGGCAGCGCAAGCGCGCAACGCCCGCATCGCCGCGCTGACGGCCGAAGGCGTGCCCGAGCCGCTGGCCGTGCGCGTCGCCAGCCTGCCCTGGCTCGCCGAGGCGACCGACATCGTCGACATCGCCAGCCGCACCAAGCGCGACATCGTCGAGGTCGCGCGGATTCATTTCGCTGCCGATTCGGTCTTCGGCTTCTCGACGCTGGCCTCGGCGGCAGCGTCCGTGCCCGCGACCGACGATTACGAGCGCCTGGCGCGCCAGCGCGCGGTCGAGACGCTGACCGACGCCCATGCCGGGATGACGCAGGAGATCGCCACTGGCAAATCGGGCCCTGATGCGCTGAAGGAGTGGCTAGCGGAACGCGGCGCCGACGCCGAACGCACCCGCGCCACCGTCTCGGCCATTGCCATGTCCGGCCTCTCCCTGCCAAAACTGATGGTCGCGGCCGGCATGCTGGCCGATCTGCCGCGCCGGTGAGGCCGAGAAGAGAGTTTGGCGATGAGCCCCGAAGACGAGAGCATGGTTCCAGCGGCGACGCGGATCGATCCGAAGTTGCTGGAGATTCTCGTCTGCCCAGTCACCAAGGCCACGCTCGAATACGACGCCGCTCGCCAGGAGCTAATCAGCCGCGCCGCCAAGCTCGCCTATCCGATCCGCGACGGCATCCCGATCATGCTGCCGGAAGAGGCGCGGCAGCTCGAAGGGTAACGCCGGGAAATCGCGGTCCTACTTGGGCTGACTCAAGTAAGATTCGGGTAGGAGCGCGGAGGTTTGCTGCGCGATCTGCCGATAACCGTCCGGCCCGACCCGGTATGACCGGGTCTGACTCTGGGTCACGGCAACAGGTAGCGCCTACAGCATTTCGCCCTTGAGCAGGCGCGGCGTCGATTCTCCCAACCCCGCCGCCTCGCGGATGAAGAAGCGTTTCAGCCCCGGCATGCGCTCGACCAGGCCGAGGCCGAGATCGCGCGCCAGCCTGAGCGGCGTCGAATCGTTCGAGAACAGCCGGTTGAGCCCGTCGGTAACGACGCCCATGGCAACCGTGTCGAAGCGCCGCCCCTTTTCATAGTCTTCCAGCACTTCGGAACCGCCGACATCGAGGCCGAGCCGGGCAGCATCGACGATCGCCTCGGCAAGGGCCGCGACGTCCTTCAGCCCGAGATTGAGCCCCTGGCCAGCGATCGGATGGATGACATGGGCGGCGTCGCCGAGCAGCGCCAGCCGCTCGCCGACGAAGCGACGCGCCACGCCGAATGACAGGGGATAGGCGCCCGGGCGGTTTTCCATGGTGATCTCGCCGAGCTCGAGGCCGAAACGGCGCTCGACTTCGAGCAGGAGGTCGCTGTCGTCGAGCGCCAGCAGCGCCGGGACGTTCTCGCTCGCTTCCGTCCAGACGATCGAGGAGCGATGGCCGAGCTTGCCGCCATCGGGCAGCGGCAGGATCGCGAATGGGCCGGACGGCAGGAAATGCTCGACTGCCCGTCCCTCATGCGGCCGCTCGTGGCCGATGGTCGCGACGATCCCCGATTGCGGATAGGACCAGCCGACCCAGCCGATGCCGGCCTGCTCGCGGAGCTTGGAACGCGCCCCGTCCGCCGCGACCAGCAAGGCGCAATCGAGGCTCTCGCCGCCCGCGAAGCTCACCGCAGTCATACCGCCGTCGTCGACTGCGCCCGAGCGGACGCCCTCGGCCCGCAGCTCGACGCCATTGGCGCGCGAGACCTGGAGTAGTGCCGCCATCAGCGCACCGTTCTCGACCATATGGGCGAAGGGCTGGCCGGGTTCGACCTCGCCGTCGAAGCTGAGGAAGACCGGACGCACCAGATCCGATGTCCGGCTGTCGGTGATGACCATCTCGGTCATCGGCGTCGATGCTGTCTCCACCAGACGCCAGACGCCGAGTGCCTCCAGCATGTTGCGCGCCGCCGCCGCGACCGCATAGGCACGGCTGTCGGCACGCGCTGGCCCGGTCAGCGCCGG
Source organism: Alloboseaceae bacterium BT-24-1 (assembly GCA_025846845.1). GTDB lineage: Bacteria > Pseudomonadota > Alphaproteobacteria > Rhizobiales > Beijerinckiaceae > Allobosea. Next base: position 345,551 of record JAOYTL010000008.1, on the reverse strand, counting down.
ATCGGCGATGATGATGCGGAAGCCCTCGCCAAGCGCCTGCTTCAGCGCGACCGCCAGTGTCAGCCCGGCGACGCCGCCGCCAGCGATGACGATACGCCGGCTCGCGCTTTCTGGACTTTGCATCATGGCCTTCCTCGCATCGCGCCGCTTGACGCCGCCGGATCGCTCGTTGCTGATGCTTCCCGTCTTGCCCATAGCCGGCCCGTGCCGCAAGCCCGTGCCGAGCCGGTTTCCAGCCGATGAACCCAGCCGCGAACACACTGCTCCCGATCTTCGATCTCGAACCGCTCGGACACAACCGGTTCCAGGGTCGCAGCCCCGACAATGGCTGGACCCGCGTCTTCGGCGGCCAGGTGATCGGCCAGGCGCTCTATGCCGCCTGCAAGACGGTCGAGGAACGCCAGCCCCATTCACTGCATGCCTATTTCATGCTGCCTGGCGACCCGACGATCCCGATCGTCTACGAGGTCGAGCAGCTGCGCGATGGTGGCTCGTTCTCGACGCGGCGCGTGCTGGCGCTGCAGAAGGATGCGGCGATCTTCGCCATGTCGGTCTCCTTCCAGATCGCCGAACCCGGCTACGACCATCAGATGCCGATGCCTGCCGTGCCGACGCCGGAGGAGCTTCCCGGTCGTGACGGCATGGAACGCGACGTGCTGCCTCATATGCCTGAGGCGGTGCGCGCCTATTACCGACGCGAGCGGCCGATCGAGATCCGCCCCGTCGAAATGAGCCGCTATGCGGCGGATGGGCCGCGGGAGCCGAAATTCAATGTCTGGGTCAGGGCATCGCAGAGACTGCCCGATGAACAAGCGCTGCACCAGAGCGTCCTCGCCTATGCCTCGGACCTGATGCTGCTCGATTCCAGCCTGATCGCTCACGGCACCAGCGTCTTTGACCGGCGCGTCCAGAGCGCCAGCCTCGACCATGCAATGTGGTTCCATCGCCCCTTCCGGGCCGATGACTGGCTGCTCTACGCCCAGGACAGTCCCTCGGCCTCGGGCGCGCGCGGCTTCTCGCGCGGGCTGATCTTCGATCGAGAGGGGCATCTCGTCGCCTCGGTCGCACAGGAAGGCCTGATCCGGCCGCGCCCAGACCGCGCCTGAGCAGGCGACCGCCTGCTTTCACGGCATCTGCCTAAATATTAGCCATTCTGGCTCGCTGAGCACCGCCTGATCATGGCGGAATCGCGGCATTGCCCGCTCGCGCGCCACATCTTCCGGTTGGCACGGGCCTTGATAGGTCCACCCCGACGCGCCTGGCTCGAAAGGGCGCGAGAGGCGCAACGACGTCGCTTGGACCGCGGTCCGGCGCGCACAAGCGGGGATAACCCAGCCATGAAAATCGTGATGGCTATCATCAAGCCGTTCAAGCTGGAGGAGGTGCGCGACGGGCTCACCGCCATCGGCGTGCACGGGCTCACCGTGACCGAGGTCAAGGGCTATGGCCGCCAGAAGGGCCATACCGAGATCTACCGCGGCGCCGAATACGCCGTGAGCTTCCTGCCGAAGATCAAGATCGAGGTCGCCGTCACCGACGATCTCGTTCCCAAGGTGATCGAGGCGATCACCGCTGCCGCCCGCACCGGCCAGATCGGCGACGGCAAGATCTTCGTCTCGTCGATCGAGAAGGCCGTGCGCATCCGCACCGGCGAGACCGACGGCGACGCCCTCTGATCCCGACCTTCCGTCCAGGAGTTTTAGCAATGAAGATCAAGACCCTTAACCGGGCTGGGCTGGTCGGGCTGGCGCTCGCCGCGATGGCCGGCGCCGCGCTGGCGCAGACCCCCGCCGCGCCACCTGCCCCCGTGCCCAACAAGGGCGATGTCGCCTTCATGATGAGCTCGACGATCCTCGTCCTGCTCATGACCGTGCCCGGCCTCGCTCTTTTCTATGGCGGTCTCGTCCGCAGCAAGAACATGCTCTCGGTGCTGACCCAGGTCTTCGCCATCGTCTGCATCGTCTCGCTGATGTGGATCATCTTCGGCTACTCGCTCGCCTTCACCAATGGCGGCGGCCTCAACGACTTCGTCGGCGGCTTCTCCAAGGCCTTCCTGCGCGGCGTCGACGGCAATTCGACCGTCGCAACCTTCTCCAACGGCGTCGTCATCCCGGAATATGTCTACATCGCCTTCCAGATGACCTTCGCCTGCATCACGCCGGCCCTCATCGTCGGCGCCTTCGCCGAGCGCATGAAGTTCTCGGCGCTGCTGCTCTTCATCGTGCTCTGGGTCACCTTCATCTATTTCCCGATGGCCCACATGGTCTGGTACTGGGGCGGGCCTGACGCGGTCGGCAATGCCGCCAAGGCGCTCGCCGAGGCCGGCGCGGACGGCAAGGTCGCGGCCCAGGCGGCGCTCGACGCGGTCAACGCCGATGCCGGCATGCTCTTCAAGTGGGGCGCGCTGGACTTCGCCGGCGGCACCGTCGTGCACATCAACGCCGGTATCGCGGGCCTCGTCGGCTGCATGCTGATCGGCAAGCGCATCGGCTTCGGCCGCGAGCTGATGGCTCCGCATTCGCTGACCATGACCCTGATTGGCGCCGCCCTGCTCTGGGTCGGCTGGTTCGGCTTCAATGCCGGCTCCAACCTCGAAGCCAACGGCACGGCCGGTCTCGCCATGATCAACACCTTCGTCGCCACTGCGGCGGCGGCGGTCGCCTGGCTGTTCGTCGAATGGGCCGTGAAGGGCAAGCCCTCCATGCTCGGCATGGTCTCGGGCGCGGTCGCCGGCCTCGTCGCGATCACCCCGGCAGCGGGCTTTGCCGGCCCGATGGGCTCGATCGTGCTCGGCCTCGTTGCCGGCGCAGTCTGCTTCGTCTTCTGCTCGACGGTGAAGAACGCGCTCGGCTACGACGACTCGCTCGACGTCTTCGGCATCCACTGCATCGGCGGCATCATCGGCGCGCTCGGCACCGGCATCCTGGTCAACCAGGCGCTCGGCGGCGCCGGCATCCCCGACTATGCGACCAAGCCGGGCGAACTGGTCGCCGCGACCTACGAGTTCGGGACCGCCTTCATGGCCCAGCTCAAGGCGGTGCTGTTCACCCTGGTGTTCAGCGGCGTCGGCTCGGCGATCCTCTACAAGATCGTCGACGTGATCATCGGCCTGCGTGTCCCCGCCGACCAGGAGCGCGAGGGCCTCGACATCGCCGAGCACGGCGAGCGCGCCTATCACGACTGAGCGCTGGCTGGTCTCACGTGAAACATCGCCCCGGCGGGAAACCGCCGGGGCTTTTTATTGGGCCTTTCAATCGCGGCTTTCCGCACGGTCGAGCACGATCTCGAGCACCTGCACTGCCTCCGGCAATTCGATCAGGTATTCGGCATCGCGCTCGAGATGATGGATCTTGCGCGGGTCGGGTCCGGCGAAGCGCGACATCGCCTCGACGCTCTCCCAATAGGAGATCGTCACGAACTCGCTCTCGGTCTCGCGATCCTCGCGAAACATCTGCGCGCCAAGCGCCTTCCTGGCCAGTGGCCTGACCCCGACCTCGAGCAGATAGGCTGCATAGGCATCGGCCTTTTCCGGTACGGTGCGGCCGCGCCAGATCCGGGCAATCCGCGCGATTCTGTCATCACCTTCGGCCATCTCGCCCTCCTCGCTATCGCTTGTCGAAGAATGCTTAGGTCGCGCCATCGTTCCCGAGGCCGGTGACAGCGCACGGCGGCAGTGCAAGGTTAAGCGGGCCTTAACCGGACCTTCCTAACCTGCCGGTTCGATGGGGCGGTCTTTGCCGCTCTCCTCATGCCCGCAGACCACGGCCCGATGCGCACGATCCGACGCTCCTCATCGCTGATCGACCGCCTGCCCGATCCGGTGCGCGAGTTCCTGTCGCGCCGCGCCGCCGAGATCGGCGGCATGGCGATGCTCGCGCTGATGGTCGCCGTCGCCGTCGCCCTCGCCACCTGGTCGGTGGACGATCCCAGCCTCAACAATGCAACGCGCGGCACCGTGCGCAACCTGCTCGGCCGTCCCGGCGCGATGATTGCCGATCTCGCCATGCAGTTGCTTGGCCTCGGCGTGGTCGCGCTGCTGCTGCCGCCGCTGCTCTGGTCGCTCCGGCTGATCCGCTTCCATCTGTTCGATCGCAGCGCGCTCAAGCTGGTGCTCTGGGTCATCGGCATCGTCTCGACCGCGGCGGTGGCGAGCGCCCTGCCGGCAACGCCGCGCTGGCCGCTGCCGACCGGCATGGGCGGCGTGATCGGCGACGCCCTGCTGCATGGCACCCGTAATATCGTCGGGCTCTCGGGCACTGCGCTCGGCGGCCTCGTCGCCTTCGTCTTCGCTGGCATCGCCATCCTCTCGGTCACGGCGGCAGCCGGCTTCGGCCTCGTCACGGACGCGGATCCCGAGCTCGACAACGACGATGATCCGGCCTGGGCCGATTCGGAGGACCGTCGCGACGACGAGCCGGGCCTGTCGGTGATCCTGATCGGCTGGCTCGCCCATGGTGCCATGGCGCTGAAGGCCGCGATCATGCGCCGTCTGCCGCGACCGCCACAGCCGGCCTCGGCGGGCGCCGGCTCGGTGCCTGTGCCGACACAGACCGGCCGGGTCCGCCGCGAACCCAATTTCGCCGGCGAAGCGGAGCCTTACAGGTCGCCTGTCGTCGCGCCCGAACTCGCACGCGCCGCAGCCGTCAGGCCGAAAGCGAATGTTCCCGCGGCCTACGATGACGAGCCGTTCGAGGCTCAGGACGTGCGCGACCTCAACGCGCCGCGCGTCACGCCGCCACTCGGCTCACCCAAGCCAGGCAAGCGCCTGTCGCGCGAGGCACAGCCCTCGCTGCTTGAGCGCGACAGCTTCGAATTGCCGCCACTGACCTATCTCGCCGAGCCGAAGAAGCTGCCGGCCAACACCGTCTCGACCGACGCGCTGGAGCAGAACGCCACTCTGCTTGAAGGCGTGCTCGAAGATTTCGGCGTGCGCGGTGAGATCAGCCAGGTTCGCCCCGGCCCGGTTGTGACGCTTTACGAGCTTGAGCCGGCCCCCGGCACGAAGAGCTCGCGGGTGATTTCGCTTGCGGACGACATAGCACGGTCGATGAGCGCGATTTCGGCGCGTGTTGCGGTGGTGCAGGGCAAGAACGCGATCGGCATCGAATTGCCCAACGCCAAGCGCGAGACCGTCTTCCTGCGTGAGCTCCTGGCCAGCCAGGATTTCGAGGGCACCAAGCACAAGCTGGCGCTCTGCCTCGGCAAGACCATCGGCGGCGAGCCGGTGATCGCCGACCTTGCCCGGATGCCACACCTTCTCGTCGCCGGCACCACCGGTTCGGGCAAGTCGGTCGCGATCAACACCATGATCCTGTCGATTCTCTACCGGCTGAAGCCGGAGGAGTGCCGGCTGATCATGGTCGATCCCAAGATGCTCGAGCTTTCCGTCTATGACGGCATCCCGCATCTGCTCACCCCCGTCGTCACCGACCCGAAGAAGGCGGTGGTCGCGCTGAAATGGGCGGTGCGCGAGATGGAGGAGCGCTACAAGAAGATGTCGAAGCTCGGTGTGCGCAACATCGACGGGTTTAATTTACGAGTGGCGGAGGCGGCCGCGGCAGGAGAGGTCATCACCCGCACGGTCCAGACCGGCTTCGACAAGCATTCGGGCGAGGCGATCTACGAGGAGGAGGCGATGGACCTGTCGCCTCTGCCCTATATCGTGGTGATCGTCGACGAGATGGCCGACCTGATGATGGTCGCCGGCAAGGAGATCGAGGGCACGATCCAGCGCCTGGCCCAGATGGCCCGCGCGGCCGGCATCCATGTCGTGCTGGCGACGCAGCGTCCCTCGGTCGACGTGATCACCGGCACGATCAAGGCGAACTTCCCGACCCGCATCTCCTTCCAGGTCACCAGCAAGATCGACTCGCGCACCATCCTCGGCGAGATGGGCGCCGAGCAGCTGCTCGGCCAGGGCGACATGCTCTACATGGCGGGCGGCGGCCGGATCACCCGCGTGCACGGCCCCTTCGTCTCGGATGCCGAGGTCGAGAAGGTGGTGGCGCATCTGAAGACGCAAGCGCGGCCGGACTATCTCGATGCGGTCACCGCCGAGGAGGAGGCAGCCGGGGCTGAGGACGAGGACGGGGCGGTCTTCGACAAGAGCGCGATGGGTGCCGAGAGCGACGACCCCTATGAGCAGGCGGTCGCGGTGGTGCTGCGCGACAAGAAGGCCTCGACCTCCTACATCCAGCGCCGGCTGCAGATCGGCTACAACCGCGCCGCCTCGATCATGGAGCGGATGGAGAACGAAGGCATCGTCGGACCGGCCAACCACGCCGGCAAACGCGAAATCCTCGTCGAGGCCGGTAGAGCCAGGGAAGACGAGGACTGAGGCGCGGCTGCGGCCACGTGCGCGAAACCGGTCCTGAAAATGCCATCACCCCGGTGCAACCTCGCGACCTACTGAAGCGTTGAACCCTTGCCGGCCAGCCTTGGCGGCACGATATTCCGCCAGAAGGCCGCCAACCGGACATCCGAGCTCCATGACCCATCTCTCGCCCATGCCAGCCCTCGCAGCCGCCGCCCTGGCGCTCGCGCTGGCGTCGGGTCCGGTCCTCGCCCAGCCGCTCGACATCAAGCCTTCGGCGCAGCCAGCGGCGCCGCGCGCCGCGCAGCGGGCGTTTCCCCTGCCGCCGATCCGGCCAGCGGGCCTCGGCCTGCCGCGGACTGAGGCTGCGGCACAGCCCGCCCCGACTGCATCGGCACCGCCGCCCGCATCAGAGCCGGTCGTCACCGCGAACAACGAGCCGCGCGCGACGCCGACCGCCAAGCCGTCGAGGCCCAGCACGCCCCTGTCGAAGGCCGAGGCTGTCGAGCGGTTGAACGCTTATTTCAACGGTTTCTCGACGCTGCAGGGCGACTTCATCCAGTTTGCCGCCGACGGCCGCCGCTTCGAGGGCAAGCTCTATATCCAGCGCCCGGGCAAGATGCGCTTCGAATACCGGCCTCCGGTGACGATGGAGGTCATCGCCGACGGGACTTCGGTGGCGATCCGCGACCGCAAGCTCGCCACCCAGGATCTCTACTCGATCGGCCAGACCCCGCTGAAATTCCTGCTCAAGGAGCAGATGAACCTGGAGGAGGACAGCATCGTCACCGGCGTCAGCACGAAGGGCGACATCCTCTCGCTCAAGCTCGAGGACCGCTCGACCTTGGGCGGCACCTCGAAGATCACACTGAACTTCGACCTTGCCGCCAACGCGCTGCGGCAATGGGTGGTGATTGACCCGCAGGGCTACGAGACTTCGGTCTCGGTCTACAATCTCGACACCCAGCGCCGGCCCGACCAGAAGAACTTCGTGATCAACTACGAGCGGGTGCTCTGAGCGGCGCGGCAGCGCTTGCTTTTCGGAGGCCGACGACCCAGTTTCCGGCTTCCCCTTCCGCCGGATTCCCCGCGTGCAGCTCTCCGTCACCACCTGGAACATCAATTCGGTGCGCCTGCGCATCGGGATGGTCACAGACTTCCTGAAGACCCACCAGCCTGACGTCCTCTGCCTGCAGGAGACCAAGACACCGGACGAGCAGTTTCCGGCCAGGGCCTTCACCGAGGCCGGCTACGTCCATCAGGCCTTCATCGGCAACAAAGGCTATAACGGCGTCGCCATCGTCTCGAAGCTGCCCTTCTCCGAGAAGGAGGCGATGGCGATGTGCGAGCGCAATGACGCTCGGCATATGACCGCCGTGCTCGACCAGGGCGCTGGCCCAGCAGCTGGTATCGCCATTCATAATTTCTACATCCCGGCCGGCGGCGACATTGCCGATCCCGAGGCCAATCCGAAGTTCGCCCACAAGCTGCAGTTCCTCGACGCGATCGGCGCTTGGGGCATCGCCCGCAATCCGGCAGGACGGCCGAGCATTCTGGTCGGCGATCTCAACATCGCGCCTTATGAGCACGATGTCTGGAGCCATAAGCAGCTGCTCGACGTCGTCAGCCATACGCCGATCGAGACCTCGACGCTGGAGAGGCTGCGCAGCGAGCTCGGCTGGACCGATGCAGCCCGCACGCTGCGGCCCGAGCCGGAGAAGCTCTACAGCTGGTGGAGCTATCGCGCCGCCGACTGGCAGGCCTCGAACCGCGGCCGCCGTCTCGACCATATCTGGCTTTCGGACGGGCTGAAGCCGACGCTGCGCGACCTTTCCTTCCTGAGCGAGGCCCGTGGCTGGGAGCGCCCTTCGGACCATGTCCCGGTGACGGTCCAGCTGGGGCTTTGACTACCGTCAGCGCAGGTCGATCGCCCTGAGCGCCGCGCCTACCGAGGCGAGCTCGCTGTTGAAATCATGCAGGCGCTCGGCAACCGCAGTGGCGATCGCCTGCGCCGAATCGGGTGATTCGCCGAGTACACGGCGCATCACGCTGCGCGCCAGCCGCATTACCTGTGCCGGCTCGCGCGCGATCGCCGTCACCGGCCGCTCCAGTGCCGTGAACAGCGCGAGCTCGCCGATCAGCGTACCCGGCCCGACAACCTCGTCTGCCGGCCGGCCATCATCCTCGCGCTTCAGCGCCACCGTCCCCGAGACGACGAGAAAAGCTCCGTCCGAGCCCTCGCCGCGCCGGAACAGCACATCGCCGGCGCGCAGGGTCCGCGTCTCGGCAGCGAAGGCGACGAGACGCAGCGCATCGCGATCCATCAGGCCCAGCAGCGGCTGACGAGCCAGCAAAGTGATGTCGTCGTTGAGCGACATCCGGCGCTTAAGGGTTCAGCCGGTAGCCGCCGGCATCGGTGACGAGCAGCCGTGCATTGGCGGGATCCGGCTCGATCTTCTGGCGCAGGCGGTAGATATGGGTTTCGAGCGTGTGCGTCGTGACTTGGGAATTATAGCCCCAGACCTCCTGCAGCAGCGTCTCGCGCGCGATCGGCTTGCGCCCGGCGCGATAGAGGAAGCGCAGGATCGCCGTTTCCTTCTCGGTCAGCTTGGTCTTCGAGCCCTTGGCGCTGACCAGGAGCTTGGAGCCGGGGTGGAATGTATACGGCCCAACCTGAAAGATGGCGTCCTCGCTCGCCTCGTATTGCCGCAGATGCGCGCGGATGCGCGCCAGCAGCACGGCGAACTTGAACGGCTTCACCACATAATCGTTGGCGCCGGCCTCGAGCCCGAGCACGGTGTCGGCGTCCGAGCCCTGCCCGGTCAGCATCACCACCGGCCCCTTGAAGCCGTTCTTGCGCATCAGCTTCACGGCCTCGCGACCATCCATGTCGGGCAGACCGACATCCATGACCACGAGGTCGATACGCTCGGCCTGGACGGCCTTCAGGCTCGCCGTCGCGGTCGGCGACGATGACACCTTGAATTCGTCATAGAGCGCGAGCTGCTCGGCGAGCGCATCGCGCAAGGTCTGGTCGTCATCGACCAGCAGGATATGGTGGGTAGCCGACATGGAGCGATTCAGCCCGTTTGCGTTGGCGCGACATTAGAACATGTTCGGGAGAAGTGGGAGCCGCCTTTGCAAAGGGCTCATGCTCCAACATATTGAGTTCAGCGCAGATTCTGACTGCCCAGCCGAGGCCGGTCAAACGGAAAGCGAGCCGGGTCACGGGAAATGGGCAGCAGATCACGCAAGATGGATGTCCTGTGAAAAGACGTGATGATGGCGGCGCGGCCGGGAAGCGGCTGACCCGGATCGTGGTGGTGCGCTCGGTGCGCGATCGTCGCCAGGGTTTCCTGATTGCCGGCTCGGCTGCCTTTCCCTGCGCGCTCGGCCGTTCCGGCGTCGTCGTCGCCAAGCGCGAGGGCGATGGCGGCACGCCGCGGGCGAAGCTGCCGCTGCGCCGCGTCTTCTACCGCGCCGACAGACTGCCGCGGCCACCCTGCCTCCTGCCGGTCCGCGCCATCACCTCGCGCGACGCCTGGTGCGACGATCAGAACGACCGGCGCTATAATCGCCTGATCGACCGCCCGCCCGGCGAGGCCGAGGAGCGACTCGCTCGCGCCGACAACCTCTACGATGTCATCGTCGAGCTCGGCTGGAACGATGCGCCTGTCCAGCGCGGTCGCGGCAGCGCCATCTTCTGGCATCTCGCCCGACCGGGCTTCACCCCAACAGCCGGCTGCGTCGCCGTGACCCGCGACATCTTCAGCAAGGTCCTGCCGCGACTGGCGCGGCGCTGCGCCATCGTAGTGCGCTAGCTGCTTGCAAGCTGACGCGGACCGAGGATACTCGCTTCGAGCACCGTCTCACCGATCGATTTCAGGAGCGCCAGATTGCGCGGGCACCGTCCCGTTCAGCGAGGTCGGCTTCCAGCATGAGACTGTGCCGTGACTGATTCACCCTCGACCGAGATCGGCTTCGGCCGTGTCGCCGCGATGTTCCCCGTCAAGGACATGGAGCGCGCCTGCGCCTTCTATGTCGGCGTGCTCGGCTTCACCAAAACCTTCGAGAACGGCCAGCCGGTCGGCTTCATGATCCTCAAGAAGGGCAGGGCCGAAATCCATCTGACCCTGCAGAAGGGTCACGAGACCGCGCCCTTCAACATCGCCCATATGATGGTCGACAATGTCGCCGCCTTTCACGAGCTTTGCCGCAGCCACGGGCTGCGCATCGTCAAGGGTCTGCGCGACCAGGATTACGGCCTGCGCGCCTTCGTCTTCGAGGACCCTGACGGCAACCGCATCGATGTCGGCCAGCCGATCTAGCGCTGCCTTTGACCAGATTGAGCCGTTATTGCGAGCGTAGCGAAGCAATCCAGGGGGACGCAGAGTTCCGCGGCCCTGGATTGCTTCGTCGCTGCGCTCCTCGCAATGACGATTCTCTCGACTCACTCTGATCAAAGCGTGATCTAGGCGACCGATATCCAGCTTCGTCAGCCGCGCGCGCCAAAAATTGCGCTGCCGACCCTGACATGGGTGGCGCCAAGCTGGATCGCCGCCTCGTAGTCGGCGCTCATGCCCATCGACAGGACCGCCAAGCCATTGCGCCTGGCGACCTTGGCCAGCAGGGCGAAATGCGGCGAGGGCTGGTCCTCGGCCGGAGGAATGCACATCAGCCCTTCGATCGTCAGCCCGTAACGGGTCCGGCACAATTCGAGAAATGCATCGGCCTCGCCGGGCAGCACACCGCCTTTTTGCGGCTCGGCGCCGGTATTGACCTGCACGATCAGCCGCGGCGCCCTGCCGGCGCGCTCGATCTCGCGCGCCAGCTCCTTGGCGAGGCTCTCGCGGTCGAGCGAGTGGATCACGTCGAAGAGCGCGACGGCATCGCGCGCCTTGTTCGACTGCAGCGGCCCGATCATGTGCAGCCTGGCCTGCGGGAAGCGCTCACGCAGCGCCGGCCATTTGGCGCTGGCCTCCTGGACGTAGTTCTCGCCGAAATCGACCTGTCCGGCCTCCAGCGCCGGCACGATCGCCTCCGCCGGCTTGGTCTTGGAGACCGCGACCAGCGTCACGCTTTCCGGCTTGCGGCCGAAATCGCGCGCGGCACGTGCGATCACCGCCCGCGTCTCCTGCAGCCTTGCCGCAACATCCTGCATCGCCATCGCCTTTCGTCCGCCACGCACGGCGCCCAAGCCGTTCTGAACGTTGACCGGGCGCGCTGCTTCGTGTCCTAAGCAGGATGCGAAAAAGTGGGAACCGGTTTTTCGCCCGAATCCTGCTTTGACTCTTGAGTGAGAGACGGATTCAGCTTTGAGATGGGCGCGTTGTGCGCGCCCATCTCAAAGCCTCCGGCTCTCGCCCGCGCAACTCCGATCACGCAAGAACGACACGATCAGCATGGCCGTCGAACGCTACAATCCGAAGGAAGCCGAGCCGAAATGGCGCAAGGTCTGGGATGAGCGCAAGCTCTTCGAGACCCGCAACGACGACCCGCGGCCGAGCTATTACGTGCTCGAAATGTTCCCCTATCCGTCGGGGCGCATCCATATGGGCCATGTCCGCAACTATGCGATGGGCGACGTAGTCGCGCGCTACAAGCGCGCCAAAGGCTTTGCCGTCCTGCACCCGATGGGCTGGGATGCCTTCGGCCTACCGGCCGAGAATGCCGCCAAAGCAAACAAGGTCCATCCCCGCGACTGGACCTATGCCAATATCGCGACCATGCGCGGCCAACTGCAGTCGATGGGCCTGTCGCTCGACTGGAGCCGCGAGCTCGCCACCTGCGACGCCAGCTATTACCAGCACCAGCAGAAGCTCTTTCTCGATTTCCTTAAAGGCGGGCTGGTTGATCGCAAGACCGCCAAGGTCAACTGGGATCCGGTCGACGAGACCGTACTCGCCAACGAGCAGGTCATCGACGGCCGCGGCTGGCGCTCGGGCGCGCCGGTCGAGCTGCGCGAGCTAACCCAATGGTTCTTCAAGATCACGGCGTTCGGCCAGGAGCTGAACGACGCGCTCGAGGGCCTCACCCGCTGGCCGGACAAGGTCCGGCTGATGCAAAAGAACTGGATCGGTCGCTCAGAAGGGCTGCTGGTTCGTTTCGGGCTCGAATCGAATCCGCTGAACCAGGGTGAAGTCGAGGTTTACACGACGCGCCCGGACACGCTGTTCGGCGCGAAGTTCATCGCGGTCGCCCCAGACCATCCGCTGGCCAAAGCCGCCGCCGAAACGAATCCGGCGCTGCAGGACTTCATTGCCGAATGCAAGAAGACTGGTACTGCCCAGGAGAACATCGACAAGGCCGAGAAGCAGGGCTTCGACACCGGCCTGAGTGCCGTCCATCCCTTTGATTCGTCATGGACTTTGCCGGTCTATGTCGCGAACTTCGTCGTGATGGAATATGGCACCGGCGCGATCTTCGGCTGCCCGGCGCACGACCAGCGCGACCTCGACTTCGTCAACAAATACGGGCTCGGAAACACCCCCGTCGTCTGCCCTGAAGGCCTGGACCCGGCGAGCTTCGTCATCACCGACACCGCCTATGTCGACGACGGCCGGATGATCAATTCGCGCTTCCTCGATGGCATGAACATTCCGGAGGCGAAAGAAGACGTCGCCAGGCGTCTGGAAGCCGAAACCCTCGGCAACCGCCCCGTCGCCCAGCGCAAGGTCAATTTCCGCCTGCGCGACTGGGGCATTTCGCGCCAGCGCTATTGGGGCTGCCCGATCCCGATCATCCACTGCGAGAGCTGCGGCGTCGTACCGGTGCCGGAGCAGGATTTGCCGGTCAAGCTTCCCGACGATGTCTCCTTCGACAGGCCCGGCAACCCGCTCGACCATCATCCGAGCTGGAAGCATGTCGCCTGTCCGCAATGCGGGAAGCCCGCGCGGCGCGAGACCGACACCATGGACACCTTCGTCGATTCGTCCTGGTACTTTGCCCGCTTCACCGACCCGTGGCGCACGGACAGCCCGACCGACCGCAAGGCCGTCGACCGCTTCCTGCCGATCGACCAGTATATCGGCGGCGTCGAGCATGCGATCCTGCACCTGCTATATTCGCGCTTCTTCACCCGGGCGATGAAGGCGACCGGCCATGCCGGCCTGGACGAGCCGTTCGACGGCATGTTCACCCAAGGCATGGTCGTCCACGAGACTTATCGGGCTGAGGACGGCTCCTGGGTCGAGCCCGGCAATGTCCGGATCGAGGCAGCCGGCAATGAGCGTCGCGGCTTCGATGTCGAGACCGGAGCTCCGATCGAGATCGGCTCGATCGAGAAGATGTCGAAGTCGAAGAAGAATGTCGTCGATCCCGACGACATCATCGCCTCTTACGGTGCCGACACCGCCCGCTGGTTCATGCTCTCGGATTCGCCACCGGATCGTGACGTGATCTGGAGCGACGAAGGCGTGCAGGGTGCAGCCCGCTTCGTGCAGCGGCTCTGGCGCCTCGTCGCCGAAATCGGCGAACGCGTCGGTAGCAAGCCCGCTCGGCCGGCGAACTTCTCGGAGCCCGCACTGGCCTTGCGTAAGGCGAGCCATCGCGCCCTTCATGCTGTCGGCGCCGATATCGAGCGGCTCGCCTTCAACCGTTGCGTCGCGCATATCTACACTCTGACCAACGCCATCGGCAAAGCCCTCGACGCTGCCGCCGAGTCGGCCGATATCCCGGCCGACATCGCTTTCGCGCTGCATGAATCCGCCATGATCGCGACGCAGCTTGTCGCGCCGATGATGCCGCATCTGGCCGAGGAATGCTGGCAGGTTCTCGGGCTTCCCGGCCTCGCCGGCGAAGCCGCCTGGCCTGTGGCGGAAACGGTTTTGTTACAGGATGACAGCAAAGTGCTGCCGGTACAGGTCAACGGCAAGAAGCGGGCAGAGGTGACGGTGCCCGCCGATGCCGATACGGTGGCCGTCGAGGCGATCGTGCGCGCCTCCGAGGCAGTCGCCAGGGCTCTCGAGAACCGGCCGATCCGCAAGGTGATCGTGGTGCCGGGGAGGATCGTAAATGTCGTCGTCTGAGACCGGAGCCGTGACCCGCCGCCGCCCGCTGGCGCTGGCTGCGGCCCTCGCCCTTGCCGCACTCGCCGGCGGCTGCTTACAGCCGCTCTATGGCGAAGGCACGGTCAGCAAGGTCGGCGGCAACGTCCGTAACGCGATGCTCGGCATCGAGGTGCCTGAGATCAAGGGCCTGGTCGGCCATTATCTGCGCAACGAGCTCGTCTTCGAGTTCGATGGCGGCGGTGCACCGGACCGGCAGAAGATCCTGAAGCTCACCGCGACCACGAGCGAATCGCTCGAAGTCATCACGGTCGACTACGCCAATGGCCGCGCCGATTCGGCCGTCCTGGTCGCCACTGCCGACTGGCAATTGGTGCGCGCCGGCTCGAACGAGGTGGTAGCCTCAGGCCAGAGCGTCGTCCGCGCGCCCTATGAGCGCTCGCAGCAGCGTTTCGCCTCGCTCCGCGCCGCACGCGACGCTCAGGTCCGCGCTGCCAAGAACCTGGCTCAATTGATCAAGGCTCGCGTCGCCGCTGCGCTCGTCAGCGGCTGAGGCCGCTTTCGATGGCGATGATCAAGGCGCATGAGGCGGATCGCGCGCTCGCGCGCCCGGACCCGTCCTGGCGCCTGTTCCTGTTCTATGGTCCCGATGCCGGGCTGATCTCCGAACGGGCGGCCGCGCTGGCGCGCAGCAGCGTCGACGATCCGCAGGATGCCTTCCAGCTGATCCGCATGGATGGCGACGCGGTCGCCTCCGATCCGCTGAAGCTGGTCGATGAAGCCAACACGATCGGGCTGTTCGGCGGGCGCCGCGCAATCCGCGTGTCGCCGACCTCGCGACCGCTGGCAGCCGCGATAGAACCGTTGCTGGCGACGCCATCGCAGGATGCGATCGTGGTCATCGAAGCTGGCGACCTGCAAAAGAGCAACCCGCTGAGGACCGCCTGCGAACGCGCGAAATCCGCGCTTGCCGTACCCTGTTATGGCGATGCAGCGCGCGACCTCAGCACCATCGTCGACGAGATGGTCCGGGCGTCGGGCAAGAGCATAGACAGAGGCACCCGAGACCTTCTGACCAGTCTGCTCGGCGGCGACCGCCAGACTTCCCGCCAGGAGATCGACAAGCTGATCGTCTATGCCGGCAATGACCAAACCTTGACGGCCGATCATGTCGAAGCCGTCGTCGGCGATACCGCTCAGCGCGAGCAGGCCGGGGTGGTCGATGCCGTCTTCGCTGGCCGCCTGCCGAGCCTCGATCTCGCCCTTGCCAAGCTCGCCGGCGAGGGACTCGACCAAGGCGTGCTGCTTGGCGCGGTGCTGCGCCATGCGCTGGCTTTGCTGAAGGCGAAGCTGGCTATCGAGGGTGGCAAGCCAGCGCGCGAAGCGATCGGCGCCATGCGAATGCCCTATCCGCGCCTCGCGACCGTGGAATCAGCGCTCAATACCTGGCCGGTGGCCCGATTGCGCGACGCCGTGACGATCCTGGGAGCGGCAATCCTCGCCGTGCGCCGCGACGGCGACATGGCGAAGCCCATCGCCGCCCGTGCGCTGTGGACGCTCAGCCGAATGTCCGGCAAGGCGCGCTGATCAGGCCTTCAGCCGCCGACAGAGCGCGTCGAGCTGCTCCAGCGTCTTGTAGCTGATCTTCATCTCGCCGCCGCCATTGGCACGGTGCTGGATCGAGACCCCGAGGCCGAGGGCCTCCTCCAGCGCCTTCTCGACGGCGCGGGTATCCGGGTCCTTGTCCGGCTTCGGTGCTGCGGCCCGCACGGGCTTGTTCTCGCTGCGCGCTTCGTCCTGGCCGAGCCGCTCGATATCGCGGACGGTAAGGCCTTGTTCGACAATGCGTTTCGCGACCTGTTCCGGGTCCGAAACAGCGAGCAGCGCACGGGCATGACCAGCCGAGACCGAGCCTTCGCTGACCAGCAGCTTCACCGGCTCCGGCAATTTGCTCAGGCGCAGCGTGTTCGCCACATGCGAGCGGCTCTTGCCGATCACCTTGGCGAGATCGTTCTGCGTATAGTCGAACTCGGCGATCAGCCGCTCATAACCGGCCGCCTCTTCCATCGCATTGAGATCCGCGCGCTGGACGTTCTCGACGATGGCGATCTCGAGCGCCTCGCGATCATTGGCCTCGACCAGGATGACCGGGACATCGTGCAATTCGGCGCGCTGCGCCGCACGCCAGCGCCGCTCGCCGGCAATGATCTCGTAGGCGTCGATCATGCCCGGGATCGAGCGCACGATGATCGGCTGCAGGATGCCGCGCTCGCGCACCGAGGCGGCGAGGTCCTCCAGTTCCGAGTCGTTGAAAGTCTTGCGCGGATTGCGCGCATTCGGACGCAGGAACTCGACCGGAACCTTACGCTGCCCGCGTGCCCGCTCGAGCGCACCGATTTCGTCTCCGACATCGCCGATCAAAGCAGCGAGACCACGGCCAAGACGCGAACGTCCCTGTTCCTCGACCATTGCCATTCCTCTTGAACCCTTCACCCGTATCAGGCGGCGGCGCGCAAGCTGCGCTCGCGCCTGATCACTTCCGAGGCCAGCTTCAGATAGGCCTGCGAACCCGCGCAGCGCAGGTCGTAGAGCAACGCCGGCTTGCCATAGGACGGCGCCTCCGAGATCCGCACATTGCGCGGAATCACTGTTTCGTAGACCTTGTCGCCGAGAAAATCGCGGACATCGGCCATGACCTGGCCGGAGAGATTGTTGCGCGGGTCATACATGGTCAGCACCACGCCCTGGATGATCAGGCGGGGGTTGAGGCCGGCACGCACCTGCTCGACCGTCTTGAGCAGCTGGCTGAGACCCTCCAGCGCGAAGAACTCACATTGCAGCGGCACCAGCACGGCATCCGCCGCGGTCATGGCATTGATCGTGATCAGGCTGAGCGAAGGCGGGCAATCGATCAGGATATAGGTCAAGTCGCTGCAGCGCTGGTCGTCGACAAGCTCGTCGATCGCCTTCTTCAGCCGCGTCGCCCGATCTCTGGCACTCGCGATCTCAAGCTCGACACCAAGGAGATCGAGCGTCGATGGCGCCAGGAACAGATTAGGAACAGCCGTGGCCTGCATCGCCATGCCAAGCCCGATATCGCCGCAGAGCACGTCATAGGTCGACGCTTTCCGGCTCTTGCGATCGACACCGAGACCGGTCGAAGCATTGCCCTGCGGATCAAGATCGATGATCAGCACGCGCTCGCCGATCGCGGCGAGCGCAGTCCCCAGGTTGATCGCGGTCGTGGTCTTGCCGACCCCGCCCTTCTGGTTCGCGAGCGCCAGCACGCGCGGGCGCGTGGGAATGGAGATAGGCTGAGAATCGGTCATCAATTGGCCCGTTTCTCGGCGCCGCTGATCACCAGGATAGCGGCCGCCGAATCCGTCAAGGATGGAAACGTTGTGGCCTGAATCTTCCAATATTTAGCAGCCGCGGTCAATTCCGCCTCTAGATGTTGTCCCTTGGGAAAGACTCCCGTCACCCCGGTTCTCAACAGCTCTTTGCACCAGTCGAGCAGAAGCGGCAACGGCGCCAGCGCCCGCGCCGTCACCGCATCGATCTTGCCGACGAAATCGTCGACCACATCCTCGATGCGCGCATTGTGCACCGTCACCGGCGCCCCGGTCAGCCGTGCGGCGTGGCGCAGGAACGCGCATTTGCGGGCATTGCTTTCGACCAGGTCGATATGGCCACCCAGTTCGGCAAGTCTGATACCGAGCACGAGACCTGGAAAACCGCCGCCGGAGCCGAGATCGAGCCAGCGTCGAGCCTGCGGCGCGCGCTCCAGCAATTGCAGTGAATCTGCGACATGCCGCGTCCAGACCTCGTCCAGTGTCGCGCCCGAGACCAGGTTCTTCGCCTGCTGCCAGCGCTTGAGCTCGCTGACCAGGATGGAGAGCCGCTCCTCTGTTTCACGTGAAACAGGCGTCAAGCGAAAAGCGCAGCGGCGGTCCTCGTTATCCTCCTTATCAACAGAACTCACAGGCTAGATGCTCCAGCGCTGGCGGCCAAGCGACCAGCATGGCGCTTACGGGCATGCGCTGCCAGCAGGGTCAGCGCCGCCGGCGTCATGCCCTCGATGCGCCCCGCTTGCGCCAGATTATCCGGCCAGGAGGCACGGAGCTTGGCGCGAAGTTCATTTGACAAGCCCGAGATTCCATCGAGATCGAGATCGGTCGGCAATGGGAGGGCCAGGTCGCGTTGATAGGAATCAATCTCAGCCGCCTGTCGATCGAGATAAACGGCATAGGTCGCATCCGCTGCAACGCGCGCCCGCGCCGCCCCGGAAAACACTTCAAGATCGGGCCAAACTTGGATCAGTGCCGCGAAATCGACTGCCGGATAGGACAGGATCTGGAAGGCCGAGCGCCTGACTCCATCACGGTTCAGCTCCAGCCCGGCGGCTGCCGCCTCGCTCGGTGACAGGGTCCGCTGACGCAACACTTCGGTAAGCTTAACGATCTCTGACTGCCGGCTCTCATAGCGCTCACGGCGGCCACTGCTGATCAAGCCATGCGCGATTCCAAGCGGCGTCAGGCGCTCATCGGCATTGTCGACGCGGAGCGACAATCGAAATTCGGCGCGGGAGGTGAACATTCGATACGGTTCCGTAACGCCGCGCGTCACGAGATCATCGACCATCACGCCGACATACGATTGCGTCCGATCCAGGTTGACCGGCTCGCTGCCGCCGGCTCGGCGCGCCGCATTGAGTCCGGCAAGCAGGCCCTGCGCCGCAGCTTCTTCGTAGCCGGTGGTTCCGTTGATCTGGCCGGCAAGGAACAACCCGGAGATCGCCCGCGTCTCCAGCGTCGGCTTCAGCGCGCGCGGATCGACATAGTCGTACTCGATCGCATAGCCTGGCCGCAGCATCACAGCCCGCTCCAGGCCCGGGATCGTCTTGAGCAGCCCGAGCTGTACATCCTCGGGCAGCGAGGTCGAGATCCCGTTCGGATAGACCGTCGGGTCGTCAAGGCCCTCGGGCTCGAGAAAGATCTGATGCCCGTCGCGATCGCCGAAACGGCCGACCTTGTCCTCGATCGACGGACAATAGCGCGGCCCGCGCCCCTCTATCTGGCCGGAGAACATCGGCGCTCGGTGCAGATTGGCGCGGATCAGATCATGCGTCGCCAGGGTCGTCCGCGTCACGCCGCAGCTGATCTGCGGCGTGGTGATTGCGTCTGTCATCGCCGAGAAAGGCTCGGGCGGGTCGTCACCCGGTTGCATCTCCAGCCCGGACCAGTCGATGGTGCCGCCATCGAGCCGCGGCGGTGTCCCGGTCTTCAGCCGGCCGAGCGGAAAGCCATGCCGCTCCAAAGTAACGGAGAGGCCCAGCGAGGGCGCCTCGCCGACCCGGCCGGCCGGAATCTTCCGTTCGCCGATATGGATCAGGCCACGCAGGAAAGTACCCGTCGTGAGCACGACCGTTCCGCTAGCGAATCGACGACCGTCAGCGAGCACGACGCCGGCGACCAGGCCAGCAACGACCTCCACATCGAAGACCTCGCCCTCGATCAGGGAGAGACCCTCTTGTGAAGCCAGCGCAGCCTGAACCGCGTCACGGTAAAGCTTGCGATCGGCCTGGGCCCGCGGTCCCCGTACAGCCGGTCCCTTGCGTCGGTTGAGCATGCGGAACTGGATGCCGCCCTGATCGGCGCAGCGCGCCATGATCCCGTCGAGGGCATCGATCTCGCGCACGAGATGGCCCTTGCCGAGCCCGCCGATCGCCGGATTGCACGACATGGCGCCGACAGTGGCGATCTGCTGGGTGATCAGCGCGGTCCTGGCGCCGGCGCGTGCAGAAGCGGCCGCGGCTTCCGCCCCGGCATGGCCGCCGCCCACCACGACGACATCGTAGTGCCCGTTCGCCTGCGCATTCGACATGAGCATTCGCTAGCCAAGCCTGGCGGCGAGGTCAACGAAAACCGCCTATTTGCCGATGCAGAAGCCGGAAAACAGGCTGTCGAGCACATCCTCGACATCGACCCTGCCGATCAGCCGTTCCAGCGCCCTGACCGCGAGGCGCAGCTCTTCGGCGATCAGCTCCGGCTGCTCATGCGGTAGCACGCGGGCGCGTTCGATCGCGGCCGCCGCATCGGCCACCGCGATACGCTGACGTTCACGGGTGACGAGCGCAGGTTCCGCCTGGCCGAGCTTGCCGAGGCGAGCTGCGATGATGCCGATCAGTTCGGGCAGGCCAGCGCCAGTGACCGCCGACACGCCAACTTCCCCGGGCAGGGCAGCTCCACCAAGGTCGATCATCGTCGCGACAGTTAGGTCAGCGTCTTCACTGCGGGCTCGTTCCGCAACCGAATCGGGCGGGCGCAACCTCAAAACCAGATCAGCGTGAGCCGCCTTCTGCCGGGCGCGCCTCACACCCTCGGCCTCGATCGCGTCACCGCTCTCGCGCAAACCGGCAGTATCGACCAGCACGACGGGGATGCCGCCCAGGTCTAGCCTGACCTCGATCGCATCCCGGGTCGTCCCCGCAATCGGCGAGACGATCGCGACGTCGCGCCGAGCCAGTGCGTTGAGCAGACTGGATTTGCCGGCGTTGGGTGGCCCAGCAAGGACGACTACGAAGCCTTCGCGGACGCGCTCGCCGGCTACGAAACTGCCAAGCGCGCCGCGCAGGCTGCCAAGCACACCCTGTGCTTCAGCAACGGCGCCAGCAATCAGCGGGCCGCCGACATCGCCCTCGTCGGAAAAGTCGATCTCGGCCTCGAGCAGCGTCATCGCCTTGATCAGCGCGCTGCGCCATTCGGCAGCCGCGCGGCCGAGCGCGCCCTCCATCTGCCGCAGCGCTTGCTTGCGCTGCCATTCCGTCTCCGAATCGATCAGGTCGGCCAAGCCCTCAACGGCTGCGAGGTCGAGCTTGCCAGCCTCGAAGGCGCGGCGGGTGAACTCGCCAGCCTCCGCCAGGCGCAGACCGGGTAGCCCGGTAAGCACGGCCAGCAGGCGCGACAGCACGGCACGCGAGCCATGGATATGGAATTCGGCGATATCCTCGCCGGTGAAGCTGGCCGGGCCGGGAAAGAACAGCACAAGGCCATGGTCAATGACCGCACCATCGCGATCGCGCAGGGCTCGATAGGCGGCCTTACGTGCCTCTGGTATGGTGCCCGCGATCGTTTCGAGAGCGAATCGGACGCGCTCGCCCGAGACCCGCACCACCGCGACACCGGCACGACCAGCGCCGGAGGACAGTGCAACAATGGTGGGATAGGCTCGCATCCTCAGGCGCCCTTTCTACCAGGGCTGGAGCTTTCGCGATGAACCGCCTCAAGCACGCCGCCAGTCCCTATCTGCTGCAACATGCCGAGAACCCCGTCGATTGGTGGGAATGGAGCGACGAGGCCTTCGCCAACGCACGTGCCAGCAATCGCCCCGTCCTGCTCTCCGTCGGCTATGCCGCCTGCCACTGGTGCCATGTCATGGCGCATGAGAGCTTCGAGAATCCCGCCATCGCAGCGGTGATGAACGAGCTCTTCGTGAACATCAAGGTCGACCGCGAGGAGCGGCCCGACATCGACCATGTCTATATGAGCGCCCTGCACACGCTCGGAGAGCAGGGCGGCTGGCCGCTGACCATGTTCCTCGACAGCGAGGGCGCGCCGTTCTGGGGCGGCACCTATTTTCCACCAACCTCGCGTTATGGACGGCCGGGCTTCGTCGACGTGCTCCGGCAAATCGCCAGCATCTATCGCAGCGATCGCGCGCGCGTCGGACGCAATGCCACGGCGATTGGTGAGGCGCTGCAGCAAAGCCTGCAGCGCATCCAGGAGGCTGATGAGCCAAATCTCGACCATCTCGCCGGCCAGATCGCGCGTCGATTCGACGGTGATCATGGCGGCCTCGGCGGCGCTCCGAAATTCCCGAACCCCGGCCTGGTCGAGGTGCTTTGGCGCCATGGCGTCCGCAGCGGCGACGAGGGCTCCCGCGAATCTGCCAATCGCACCCTGGTGCAGATGGCGCGAGGCGGCATCCATGACCATCTCGGCGGCGGATTCGCTCGTTATGCCGTCGACGAGCGCTGGCTCGTACCGCATTTCGAGAAGATGCTCTACGACAATGCCCAGTTGCTGCCGCTCTATGCGCTGGAGGCGGTACGCACGGGCGACCCGCTTCTGCTCGAAGCTGCCAAAGGGATCGTCGGCTGGCTCAAGCGTGACATGCTTTTGCCGGAAGGCGCCTTTGCCGCCAGCCTCGATGCGGATTCCGAGGGGGTAGAGGGCAAATTCTATGTCTGGACGCTTCCCGAGCTGACGAAGATCCTCGGCCCGGAAAACGCTGCCTTCTTCGCCCAGCACTACGATGTGACCGCCGAAGGCAATTGGGAAGGCCACGCCATCCTCAATCGGCTGGATACGCCCGATCCGTCACCGGATATCGCGACCAGACTTGCGGAACTCCGCGAACGCTTGCTGACCGTTCGCAGCCTGCGCATCCCGCCCGGCCGCGACGACAAGATTCTCGCTGACTGGAACGGGCTGATGATTTCAGGTCTCGTCCGTGCTGCCGGCATTCCTGACCGCAAGGATTGGATCAACCTCGCGGCCGACGCCTTTCGTTTCGCTGCCGAATCCATGGCTGATGGCGACGGCCTGGCTCATTCCTACCGCGCCGGCCGCCTGATAGCCCCGGGCTTCGCGCTCGATCATGCCGCCATGGCCGAGGCGGCGCTCGCCCTTCATGACGCGACAGGCGAGCGGCACTACTTTGACCTCGCCACGCGCTGGAGCACGCATCTCGATCGGTACTACCGCGAGGCCGACTCGGGCCTTCTACGGATGACTCGCGGCGACAGCACGGCCCTACCGGTCATACCCAGACCGACTCACGACGACGCCGTACCGAACGCCAACGGACTGCATGCGGCCAACCTGTTGCGGATCGCGGCTCAGACCGGATTGCCCGAGGACCGGGAGCGGGCCGATCGATTCTTGGCGGTCATACTCGCTGCAGCCGCGCATGCCCCGATGGCGCATGGCTCGGTCCTCAACGCCTACGACCTCGCCCGCAATGGCGTCGAGATCGTACTGGCCGGGCCCAACCGGGAGGCATTCCGTCAGGCAGTCCTGGCACTACCGCACCTGACGACCATGCTTGTCGACTGTCCCGACCCGTACGGATTACCGCCCGAGCATCCGGCGCATGCTTACGCGAAGCAGGCAGGAACTGGCGCCGCTTTCGTCTGCCTGCATGGCCGCTGCCTGCCACCTGTCACGGAACCGAATCGGTTGGCTGAGGTAGTTGCAGTTGCCCGCTGAGACGGATCCTCGCTGCAAACGAAAAGGCCACGGCGAACTGCCGTGGCCTTTTCGTTTGCAGCGGTGCTGAAACCGTCAGGTGTTCATCGAGTCGAAGAACTCGGAGTTCTGTTTGGTCTGGCGGAGCTTGTCCAGGAGGAACTCGATCGCATCCTGCGGGCCCATCGGGTTGAGGATGCGGCGCAGCACATAGGTCTTCTGCAGGTCGGAGCGCGGCGTGATGAGCTCTTCCTTGCGGGTACCGGACTTGATGATGTCGATCGCCGGGAAGATGCGCTTGTCGGCCACCTTGCGGTCGAGGATGATTTCCGAGTTACCGGTGCCCTTGAACTCTTCGAAGATCACCTCGTCCATGCGGCTGCCGGTGTCGATCAGCGCCGTCGCGACGATGGTCAGCGAACCACCTTCCTCGATATTGCGGGCCGCGCCGAAGAAGCGCTTCGGGCGCTGCAGCGCGTTGGCGTCGACACCGCCGGTCAGCACCTTGCCGGAAGACGGCACCACCGTGTTGTAGGCGCGGCCGAGACGGGTGATCGAATCGAGCAGGATGACGACGTCACGGCCATGCTCGACCAGGCGCTTGGCCTTCTCGATCACCATCTCGGCCACCTGGACGTGGCGCGTCGCCGGCTCGTCGAAGGTCGAGGACACGACCTCGCCCTTCACCGAGCGCTGCATGTCGGTGACTTCCTCAGGCCGCTCGTCGATCAGCAGCACGATCAGATAGCATTCGGGATGGTTGGTGGTGATCGACTGCGCGATGTTCTGCAGCAGCACGGTCTTGCCGGTCCGCGGCGGCGCCACGATCAAGGCGCGCTGGCCCTTGCCGATCGGTGCGACGATGTCGATGACGCGCGGCGAGAAGTCCTTCTTGGTCGGATCCTGGACCTCGAGCTTCAGCCGCTCGTCGGGATAGAGCGGTGTCAGGTTGTCGAAGTGGATCTTGTGCTTGATCTTCTCCGGATCCTCGAAGTTGATCGTGTTGACCTTGAGAAGGGCGAAATAGCGCTCGCCGTCCTTCGGTCCGCGGATCGGACCCTCGACGGTGTCGCCGGTGCGCAGGCCGAACTTCCTGATCTGCGAGGGCGAGACATAGATGTCGTCCGGGCCCGGCAGATAATTGGAATCGGAGGAGCGCAGGAAGCCGAAGCCGTCCTGGAGAACCTCGACGACGCCCTCGCCAAGGATCTCGGTTTCCTGGGAAGCGAGCTGCTTCAGGATCGCGAACATGAGCTCCTGCTTGCGCATCGTGCTCGCGTTCTCGACCTCCATGCCTTCGGCAAAGGTGAGCAGCTCGGTCGGCGATTTCGCCTTGAGTTCGTGGAGTTTGATTTCCCGCATGGGGCACCCGGGTTGAGCAGGCCCGCACAGAAGCGAGCCAGACGGCAGTGAGGGATCGACGGGACGAAGGGCTGGGAGCCCCACTTGTCAGGAAGTCGTGTCGGCTGGCGAAAGCAGCCGCGGCACGAACCGTCGACGATAGGGAAGGACGCGAACAGAAGGCGCAGAGGCTTGATAACCGCTTTCACCGCTTGGCTCAAGCGGGAAACGGCGCCGATCTCAGAACGGCTTGACGATCACCAGGATGACGATTCCAGCCATCAGCAGCGCCGGCACCTCGTTGAGAATGCGATAGAACCGCGCCGACTTGTCGTTGCGGTCTTCGGCGAAGGCCCTGACTCTGCCGGACAGATAGCCATGCAGGCCAGAGAGGACAAGGACCAGGGCGATCTTGCCATGCAGCCAGCCGCCCTTGAAGCCGAAAGCGCTCCAGGCCAGGTAGAGCCCGAGCACCCAGGCGACGATCATCGAAGGATTGATGATCCCCTTGAGCAGCCGGCGCTCCATGATCTTGAAGGTCTCGGACTGGATCGAGCCGGTCTGCGCCTCGGCATGATAGACCATCAGGCGCGGCAGATAGAGCATCCCGGCCATCCAGGCGATCACCGCCATCACGTGGAAAGCCTTGATCCATTCGTAAGCCATCGGATCGATCCTTTAGGCGCGCACCAGCTCGACGAGCCGCTCGACATGAGCGATCGGCGTGTCCGGCAAAATGCCATGCCCGAGATTGAACACGAACGGACCTGCGCCGAATGCCGCACGGATCGCTTCGATCTCGCGATCCAGCTCCGGGCCGCCCGCGCGCAGAAGCTGCGGGTCGAGGTGGCCCTGCACCGGGACCAGCGT
The DNA here is from genome assembly GCA_025846845.1 of Alloboseaceae bacterium BT-24-1. GTDB lineage: Bacteria > Pseudomonadota > Alphaproteobacteria > Rhizobiales > Beijerinckiaceae > Allobosea. The sequence continues at coordinate 319,773 of JAOYTL010000008.1, read as the reverse complement.
CTGGATCGCCTCGCGCACGAAAGTCCGGTCGATCTCGGTTTCGAGCCCCACGGCATCGACGCCTGTGCCACGAACATAGTCCGGAATGCCGGTGCCGGCGCCGCGCGGAAAGCCGATGATCTTCGCTTGAGGGTGGCGAGCGCGAACGAGATCGACAATCTGCCGCGTCGGCTCGATGCACCAGCGCTTGAAATCCTCCGGCCCGAGCGAGCCGGCCCAGCTGTCGAATATCTGGACGGCGTCGACGCCAGCCTCGATCTGGGCATTGAGGTAAGCTGCGGAGTTGACCACGAGCCGGTCGATCAGCCTGGCGAACAGCTGCGGGTCGCGCCGGAACAGACCCTTCGCCGGCCCCTGATCCGGCGTGCCTTGTCCTGCGACCATATAGGTCACCACCGTCCAAGGGGCACCGCAGAAGCCGATCAGTGCGGTTCCTACAGGAAGAGCTTCCCTGACCCGGCGAACCGTCTCGTAGACCGGCGCCAGCACGGCCGGATCGATCTCCTCGCGGATCTCGCCAAATCGGGCTTCGTCGGCAACCGGCTCCAGCCGTGGTCCTTCGCCCTGCGCGAACCAGAGCTTCTGCCCGAGCGCATGGGGAATCACCAGGATATCCGAAAACAGGATCGCGGCATCGAAGCCAAAGCGCCTGATCGGCTGCAGAGTGACTTCCGCGGCCATATCCGGATTGTAGCAAAGCTCGAGAAACCCACCCGCTTTGGCGCGAAGCTCGCGATACTCCGGTAGATAGCGCCCAGCCTGACGCATCATCCAAAGCGGCGGCTTCGGCAGGGTCTCACCGGAAAGAGTGCGGAGGAAAGGGCTCTGGCTCATCAAAGGCACCGGGCTCTGGGCGCTTCTTCTAAAAAGAATCTCTTCTAAGAGAGTCTTCTGTTTTGACTCTTGGATGGGGGCACATAGCCCGCCCCAAGATTGTCCACAACCGGTCCACAGGCCGCGCTTCGGTGAGCATGACGGCATTTGCCCCGATGATGGGTGCTTAACAGTTTCTTAACGAATTGCTTTTTGGCCTGAGACGCGACCTCGCGCCGCGTCCCGAAAATGATTCACGTGAAACATCCAGATTCAGCCCACAGGCCGATGCCTGTTGAGCCTTGAGCAGGGTTATCCCGTCCCTTTGCGACAGGGCCCTGGTTGTGCCCGGTTATCCCCACTTGTCCCAGCCGCATGAAATTAGCTCTTGCTGCAGTGGTCGGACGGAAAGGGGATTCCCTCGCCCGCTGATCGGCTCTAGAGCTGAATCGAGAACAGCCGGCGGGGGAAGCCTTGGCGCGCAACTATTTTCACCTCCACCTCGTCTCGGACGCGACCGGCGAGACCCTGATTGCTGTCAGCCGGGCCGCCGCTGCGCAATATGAAGCGGTCTCGGCGATCGAGCATGTCTATCCTCTGGTTCGCTCCGAGAACCAATTGTCGCGCGTGCTCGCCGAGATCGAGACCTCTCCAGGCGTCGTGCTTTATACGCTGGTCGAGCCGGAATGGTCGGAGCGGCTGGAGGCCTTCTGCCGCGATATCGGCTGCCCATGCCTGTCGGTGCTGCAGCCGGTGCTGTCGCTGTTCCAGTCTTATCTCGGACAGGCCGCAGCGCCTCGGCCCGGCGCCCAGCACATGCTCAACGCCGAGTATTTCCGGCGCATCGACGCGATGAATTACACGCTGATGCACGATGACGGCCAGCTCGGCGGCGACCTCGAAAGCGCCGATGTCATCCTCGTGGGTATCAGCCGGACCTCGAAGACGCCGACGAGCATCTATCTCGCCAACCGTGGCATCAAGACCGCCAACATCCCGCTTGTACCCAACGTGCCGCTGCCGGCCGAGCTCGAGGGCTTGAAAAGGCCGTTGGTCGTCGGTCTCGTCGCCAGTGCCGAACGCATCATCCAGATCCGCCAGAACCGGCTCCTGTCGCTGAAGGCCGATGACGAGACGCCCTATGTCGATCCCGACGCGGTTGCCGACGAGGTCACCCAGTCACGCCGACTCTGCGCGCGCCGGGGCTGGCCGGTCATCGATGTCACCCGTCGTTCGATCGAGGAGACCGCGGCGGGAATTCTCGATCTGCTGCGCGATCACCGCATGAAGTTCATCGCGACGTGACTGGTCGGGCCACATTCTGGCGCGGCGGTACGCGGCTTGTCCTGGCCTCTGGCAGCGCGACGCGCTTGCAGCTGCTCGAAGCCGCGGGGCTTCCTGTCGAGGTGATCAAGCCGGTCGTCGAAGAGCGCGCGATCGAAGCGGAATACCTTGCGATGGGCGGCCCGCCGGCGGGGGTCGCTGCCGCACTGGCGGAGGCCAAGGCCTTGTCGGTCTCGCCGCTCACTCCTGGCCGCGTCGTGCTCTCGGCCGACCAGATGCTGACCTGCGAGGGACGTCCTTTCCACAAGCCCGAAGATGCCGTCGCTGCTCATCGGCAGATCGCGGCGCTCGCCGGCCGGCGGCATGAGCTCACCTCCGCTTTCGTGCTCGCGCGGGATGGCACCGTCATCGGGCGCGGTGCCAGCAGCGCGATGCTCGCAATGCGCCCGCTGACGCAAAATTTCGTCGAGCACTACGTCGCCCAGGCCGGCCGGGCGGCGACCACGAGCGTCGGCGGCTATCAGCTCGAAGGTCTCGGCATCCACTTGTTCGAGGCCATCGAGGGCGATCATTTCACCATTCTCGGCCTGCCGATGCTGAGCCTGCTCGCCACGCTCCGCGAACTCGATCTCGTCGCATGACCATCGTCCCAGACTTCATATGACCAAGCGTTGCTTCATCATCGGCCATCCGGTCGCTCACTCCCGCTCGCCGCTGATCCATGGCCACTGGCTCGCCGAGCACGGGCTGACGGGTAGCTATGAGCGCGTCGAGGTGCCGCCTGCCGAGGTGCCCGCTCTCATCGCGCGGCTGCGTGCCGGCGAGTTTGTGGGTGGCAACGTCACCGTGCCGAACAAGGAAATCGTGCTGCCGCTGCTCGATCGGGCCAGCGAGACGGCGCGCGCCATGGGGGCCGCCAACACACTCTGGATGGAAGGCGGCCGGCTCCATGGCGACAACACCGACGCCTATGGTTTCCTTGCCCACCTCGATGCCTGCCTGCCCGGTTGGGCAGGTCGGACTAAGACGGCGCTCATCCTTGGCGCTGGTGGTGCAGCCCGCGCGGTGATCTATGGTCTCGTTGAACGCGGCCTCAGCCGCATTCTGCTGGTCAATCGCAGCCCGGACCGTGCGGCCGAACTGTCGGCGGCCTTTCCCAAGGCGGTCGAGGCACGGCCTTGGCAGGAGCTTCCCCAGCTGATCGGGGAGAGTGATCTGATCGTCAACACGACCTCGCTCGGCATGTCCGGCCAGCCGCCGCTGGAGGTCGATCTCTCCGGCTTGCGTCCTGGCACCATCGTCGACGACATCGTCTACGTTCCGTTGGAAACCCCCCTGCTTGCCGAGGCCAGACGCCGTGGCGGCATTCCGGTCGACGGGCTCGGCATGCTGCTCCATCAGGCGGTGCCGGGTTTCGAGCGCTGGTTCGGCGTTCGCCCGCAGGTGACAGCCGCGCTGCGGGCGAAGCTCGAAGCCGACATTCCAGCTGGATGAGCATGATGGCGGAGGCACTGCGATGACCTTCCTGCTCGGTCTCACGGGTTCAATCGGCATGGGCAAATCGACGACGTCGGCGATGTTCCGCGCTGCCGGAGTGCCCGTCCACGATGCCGACGAAGCGGTGCACAAGCTCTATGCCGGCGCGGGGGCGCCGCAGATCGAGGCCGCCTTTCCGGGAACGACGGCGGATGGTGTCGTCGACCGGGCAAGGCTTTCGGCGGCCGTGTTCGGCCGGCCGGAGGCACTGGCGAAGCTCGAGGCGATCGTCCATCCGTTGGTGCGCGCTGAGGAACATGTCTTCCTGGCGCAAGCCCGCAGGAGCGGCGCGACCGTTGCCGTGCTCGACATACCGCTTTTGCTGGAGACAGGCGGGGAGGGACGTTACGACGCGGTCGTCGTCGTAACTGCACCGGGGGAGGTCCAACGCAAGCGCGTCCTCGATCGTCCCGGCATGAACGAGGAAAAGCTCGCGGCGATCCTTGCCCGCCAGATGCCGGATGCCGAGAAACGCCGCCGGGCGCACTTCCTTGTGGACACCTCGCGCGGGCTCGTGGCCGCCGAGCGCCAGGTCCGCTCTATCCTGAACGCCGTCGCCGGCCGCTTCGGCCGAACCGAAAGGGCGGACTGAGATGCGCGAAATCGTTCTCGACACCGAGACCACCGGCGTCGAACCCTTGAAGGGCGATCGCATCGTCGAGATCGGCTGCGTCGAGCTGGTCAATCATTGCCCGACCGGCCGCAACTACCACGTCTACATCAATCCCGAGCGGAACATGCCGGACGGCGCCTTCAGGGTGCATGGGCTTTCCGAAGCCTTCCTCTCTGACAAGCCGGTATTTGCTGCGGTCGCTGCCGAGTTCGCCGCCTTCATCGCGGATGCCAGGCTGGTCATCCATAACGCGGCCTTCGACGTCGGCTTCATCAATATGGAGTTCGGCCGGCTCGGACTGCCGCCGATCGTGCCGGCGCTCGTGGTCGATACGCTGGCGATGGCGCGGCGCAAGCATCCGGGCGCCAGCAACAGCCTGGACGCGCTCTGCGCCCGCTATGGCATCGACAACAGCCGCCGCACCAAGCACGGCGCGCTGCTCGACTCCGAGATCCTGGCCGAGGTCTATATCGAGCTGATCGGCGGCAAGCAGACGAGCCTCGGCCTCGGCACCGCCGTCGCTGGCAGATCTGGTGTTGGGGTTGCTGTCGCGATCGAGCGGCCGGTTCGCCAGCGCCCGCTGGCCGCGCGTCTCACGCCGGAGGAGCGCGCGGCCCATGAAGTTTTCGTGGCGAAGCTCAAGGGGCCGCTCTGGCACGGCTATTTCGGCCTGCCCGAGGAGGCGTGAGGCCGGCCGTCAGGCCCGGCCGGAGCCGAGCATGACGATCTCGTCGATTACTCCACCCGCTTCCGGGTCGCCCGGCGCGACATCATGTTGAGCCCCTCGATCAAGGCCGAGAAGGCCATGGCGGCGTAGATGTAGCCCTTCGGGATATGGGCGCCGAAGCCCTCGCCGATCAGCGTGCCGCCGATCATCAGGAGGAAGCCGAGCGCCAGCATCACGATCGTCGGGTTCTTGTCGATGAAGCGCGCCAGCGGGTCGGCCGCGAGCAGCATCACCAGCACCGCGACGATGACGGCGATTACCATCACCGGCACATGCTCGGTCATGCCGACCGCGGTGATGATGCTGTCGATCGAGAAGACGAGGTCGAGCAGCAGGATCTGGAAGATCACACCGCCAAAGGTCACGGCCGCGGCTGCTCCCCCATCGAACATGTCTGGTCCGTGCTCGGGGTCGACCTTGTGATGGATCTCCTTGGTCGCCTTCCAGACCAGGAACAGGCCACCGGCGATCAGGATCATGTCGCGCCAGGAGAAGGCCTTGCCGAAGACCGAGAACACCGGCGCGGTGAGCTGTACGATGAAGGCGACGGTCGAGAGCAGAGCGAGGCGCAGGATCAGCGCCAAACCGATACCGATCCTACGGCCGCGCGCGCGCTGATGCTCGGGCAGCTTGTTGGTCAGGATCGAGATGAAGATGAGGTTGTCGATACCGAGGACGACCTCCATGGCGATCAGGGCGCCGAGCGCCGCCCATATGGCTGGGTCGGCGGCGAGCGTCATAAGGGCATCCATGGAAATCGTGAACCTCGCGGGAACGGCGCGCCGGAACGGGCGCCTCTGGCGAAGTCGAGATGGAAAGCGACTGGCTGCTTCGCAAGCGGCTGCAGGAATTAACAATAAAAAAGAGCCCTGGAGGGCTCTTTTCTGTCTCTTATGTCTGGCGGACACCGCTCAGGCGTTCGGAGCACCCTGCTGCGCCTGCATCTCCTCGAGACGCTGGCGGTAGAGCTGGGCGAAATCGATCGGGTCGATATAGAGCGGCGGGAAGCCGCCATTGCGTACCGCATCGGCGACGATCGCCCGGGCGAACGGGAAGAGCAGGCGCGGGCAGTCGATCATGACAACCGCGTGCAGCTGCTCCTGCGGCACCCCGAGGATGCGGAAGACGCCAGCATAGCTCAGCTCGAACGCGAACAGCGTCTCGTCGTTCAGCGTCGCCTTGCCCTCGAGCGTCAGGATCGTTTCGACGTCGTTCTCACCGAGCGCATTGGCGTGGACGTTGACCTGCAGGCCAATCTGCGGGCCGCCCTGCTGTTGCTGCTGCTGGGTCAGCGAACGCGGAGCATTGGGATTCTCGAAGGAGAAATCCTTGATGTACTGGATCAGCGTGTTGAGGCTGGGCCCCTGCTGGTTGGCGGCGCCGGCGCCGTTGCCGTTTTCGTTGGCCATCGGTCCCATCACTATCTGCAGAAAATCATCGGAGAATTCCGTGCCTCGGCCGGAACTGCCTGGCAAGGCGGCGGCGCCAGGCTCGCGTCGGCTATCATGGCAGCGGGGCTGGCACAAGCGAAGCGAGCTTTCATCCCTTGTCGCGCCCCGGGGGTGGATGTTACGAGCCTCCCTCACCATATCCGTTCGATGACGGGCGGCAGAAGCGCGCCCGCGCGGGAACGAGTTTTCGAGGTTCGGATCAGCCGGCGATGCAGAATTTCGATATGACGACCCTGGTCTTCCTGGCCCTGGCCGTTTTCGTCGCCTGGAAACTGCGCTCGGTTCTGGGCCAGAAGACCGGGCACGAGAAGCCGCCGGTCGATCCGTTCGCGCGCCGTGAGGCGCCTCCGATGCGCCCTGATCAGGCGGGCAATGGCGAGCGACGCGACAATGTCGTCCGGCTGCCGGGCGCCGCCAACGACGCCGCTGCTGCCCCGGTGGTCGATGCGGAACGCTGGAAGGACATTGCGGAGCCGGGTTCGCCCATCGCCGTCGGTCTCGATGCGATCGTTCGTCAGGAGCCGCGCTTCGATGCGAAGGGTTTCCTCGGTGGCGCGAAATCGGCCTATGAGACCATCGTCACGGCCTTTGCCCGTGGTGACCGCAAGACTTTGAAGGGCCTGCTCGCCAAGGAAGTCTATGATGGTTTCGAGCAGGCAATCAGCGAGCGCGAGAAGCGCGGCGAGAAGGCCGAATCCAACTTCGTTTCGATCGACAAGGCTGAGATCACCGCAGTCGACGTCAAGGGCAAGGCCGCCCAGATCACCATCGCCTTTGTCTCGCAATTGATCAGCGCGGTCCGCGATGCGCAGGGCAATGTCGTCGACGGCAGCGCCGACGCCGTCTCCGAGGTCAACGACGTCTGGACCTTCTCACGCCAGCTCGCCAGCCGTGATCCGAACTGGCTGCTGGTCGCCACCGAATCGGCCGCGTGATTCGTGCCGCCGGTTTCGTTCTGGGCCTGCTTGCCGCAGGCTTGTCGATGACCGGCGCGCAAGCCTCGCCCCCACCATTGCCGTCGGGCGCCCGGGCCGAACCCGTGGCGCCCGCTTCGCTTGCTGGCTGGGGCACTGACGATCAGCTCGCGGTTCTGCGCCTGTTCGCGCAGGGCTGCGAGACTGATCCACCGCTGCGGCTAGGCGCTGTTCCACCCCCCCCTCTGCCGGCCCTGTGCACGAAGGCCGCGGCCCTGCTCGCTGCGGGTGATGTGAGGCAGGACGCGGCGCGCGGCTTTTTCGAGGACAACTTCACCTTCTGGCGCATCCGTCCGGCCGGCGCCGAACGCGGCTTCATGACCGGCTATTTCGAGCCGGAATTCGAGGGCTCTCTCACCCGGTCCGACGCCTTCCCGACGCCGCTCTATGGCCGCCCCGCCGATCTGGTGACCAAGATGCCAGGCGATGACTGGCCAGGCCTCGATTCGGCCCTGACCTCGGCACGCCGGACCGCCAAGGGCCTGGAGCCGTTCACGGACCGCGCTGCGATCGAGGAGGGTGCGCTCGCCGGCCAGGGGCTCGAGATCCTCTTTATGCGCGATCCCGTCGACCGCTTCGTCCTGCAGGTCCAGGGCTCGGGCCGGATCCGCCTGCCGGACGGCGAGGTGATTCGTCTCGTCTATGCCGGGCGCAATGGCCACCCCTACACCTCGCTGGGGCGCGAGCTCAGCCGGCGCGAGAACATCCCGCCCGAGCAGATGACGATGGACAAGCTCATCGCCCGGCTGAAGGCCGATGCCGGCTTCGCTCGCGAGCTGATCCGCCTCAACCGATCCTTCGTCTTCTTCGCTCGCAACGACAACCTGCCGGCCGGCTCCGGCCCGATTGGTGGCGCCGGCCTGCCACTGACGCCGCTGCGCAGCGTCGCGGTCGACCGTTCGCTCTGGCCCTATGGCATGCCGGCCTGGATCGAGACCGAAATCCCCGACGGCAAGGGTGGCAGTGAAAAACTGGCCCGACTCGTCCTGGCGCAGGATACCGGCACGGCGATCATCGGCCCGGCCCGGATCGATCTCTTCATCGGCTCCGGCGCGGAAGCCGGTCATCGTGCCGGCCTGATCCGGCACCCCTTCGATTTCCTCGTGCTCTGGCCGCGCTGAGCCATGCGGCGGCGCGGCAAGCTCCTCTCCGAAGCGGAACTCGAACTCTGGCGCCAGGTCGCGCGCACGATCAAGCCGCTGCCTGGCCGCACGCCCATCGAGGCCGAGCCGGAAGCAAAATCGGAAAAGCCGCCACCGCCTGTAGAGAGTGCCCAGCCTCCGGCAGCGCTCGCGCTCAAGGGCCGCCCAACGAAGCCCGCCCCGCCGCCGCTGGTGCCGCTGGAGCGGCGCATGCGCACGCAATTGCGTCGTGGACAGCAGGGCGTCGAAGCGGTGATCGACCTGCACGGGCTGCGTCAGGAGGAGGCGCATGCGGCCTTGCGCGGCTTCCTGCACCTGCAGCAGCAGCGCGGCGCGAAGCTCGTGCTGGTGGTGACCGGCAAGGGCATCGTCGGCGATGTGCCCTACGGCGAGGAGCGCGGCATCCTGCGCCGCAACGTCCCGCATTGGCTGCGTCTGCCGGATCTGCGGCCCCTCGTGCTCGGCTTCGACGAGGCCGAACAGCGCCATGGCGGCACGGGCGCGCTCTATATCCGCCTACGCCGCAGTCGGGAGCTTGGCGAATGACGCCCTTTGGTCGCCGCGTCCGCGAACTGCGTGCGGCCCGCGGCGTCACGCTGGCGCAGATGGCGCAGGCGCTCGGCGTCACCCCGGCCTATCTCTCGGCGCTGGAGCACGGCAAGCGCGGCCAGCCGACCTTCACTTTGATCCAGGGCGCGATCCATCTGCTCGGCGTGATCTGGGACGATGCCGACGAGCTGATCCGCCTCGCCGAGCTCTCCCATCCGCGCGTCGTGATTGACACGGCTGGCCTCGAACCCGAGGCGACATTGTTCGCCAATCGCCTCGCGCATGAGGTTGAATGGCTCGGGCCGTCCGATCTGGCCGCCCTGACGTCGATCCTCGACAGCGCAGCGCGCCGCCGTGGCAGCGCTTGACCTCACCAGCCGGCAATGCCACACGCCGCCATTCTCCCGCCATCACGGACATCTCCATGACCTCCAAGCGCTACGACGTGCTCGCCTTGGGCAACGCCATCGTCGACGTCTTCGCTGCGGCGGAGGAAGACTTCCTGGCCAAATATGAGCTGGTCAAAGGCTCGATGGCGCTGATCGACGAACCGCGGGCCGAGCTGCTCTATGGCGCGATGGGTCCGGGCAAGGTCGTCTCGGGCGGTTCGGCCGCCAACACCATCGCGGGCCTCGCCTCGTTCGGAGGCAAGGGCGCCTTCATCGGCAAGGTCAAGGCCGACGAACTTGGCAAGCTCTACCGGCATGATCTCACCTCGCTCGGCGTCGCCTTCGGCACGGACGCTGCGAATGAGGGCCCCGCGACGGCGCGCTCCTTCATCATCGTCACGCCGGATGGCGAGCGCACGATGAACACCTATCTCGGCGCTTGCCAGGGCCTGTCGCCGGCCGATGTCGATGCCGCGACCGTCGAGAATGCCGACATCGTCTATCTCGAAGGTTATCTCTGGGATCCGCCCGCGGCCAAGGACGCCTTCCGCAAGGCCTCGGAACTCGCCCACAAGGCCGGCGGCCGTGTTGCCATCACCCTGTCGGATTCCTTCTGCGTCGACCGCTATCGCGACGAGTTCCTCGGCCTGATCCGCAACCGCATGGTCGATCTCGTCTTCGCCAACGAGCACGAGCTGAAGAGCCTCTATCAGAGCGCCGATTTCGACACGGCATTGGCGGCGCTGCGAGCCGAGAATATCCTGGCCGTCATCACCCGTTCGGAGAACGGCGCGCTGGCGTTGACGCCCGACGGCATCGTCGCCGAGCCGGTCTTCCCGATCGAGCGCGTGGTCGATGCGACCGGCGCCGGTGACCTCTTCGCTGCCGGCTTCCTGCACGGCCTGACCACGAACCGCGAGGCCCGCGACTGCCTGCGGCTTGGTGCGCTTGCCGCCGCCGAGATCATCAGCCATGTCGGCGCGCGCCCGGACGTCAACCTGAAGACGCTGGCGGGCAACAACGGCCTGCTTTGAACCGCCGCCTTTCCCTTCTCCCCCTGCGGGAGAAGGTGGCCCGAAGGGCCGGATGAGGGGTCGAGCAGGTCTCGAAAGTTCTGGAAAAGCGTTGCGCTGGGTCAGCGATCAGCGTCGCGAGATCCCTCACCCTAACCCTCTCCCGCAAGGGGAGAGGGGATCTGTCACGCCGCCCGCTTCAACCCAACGGCGCCCCAGATTTCGCTGAGGGCGCCGACCAGCGTGGCGATGTCCTCGTCCGAATGCAGCGGCGTCGGCGTGATGCGCAGCCGCTCGCTACCGCGCGCCACGGTCGGGTAGTTGATCGGCTGGACGTAGATCGAAAAACGCTCCAGCAGCTCGTCGCTGATCCGCTTGCACAGCGCGGCATCGCCGACCATCACCGGTACGATATGGCTCGGATTCGGCAAATGCGGGATACCGGCCTGATCGAGCTGGCCGCGCAGCTTGCGCACCCTGTCCTGCTGCCCTTCGCGCTCGGCCGAGCTTGTCTTGAGATGCCGGATCGCGGCGAGCGCGCCGGCGGCGAGCGTCGGCGGCAGCGAGCTCGAGAAGATGAAGCCGGACGCGAAGCTGCGAATGAAGTCGCAGAGCGCTGACGAGCCGGTGACATAGCCGCCCATCACGCCGAAGGATTTGGCGAGCGTGCCCTCGATCAGGTCGAGCCGGTGCGCGAGGCCATCGCGCTCGCTGACGCCGCCGCCGCGCGGGCCGTAGAGCCCGACGGCATGGACCTCGTCGATATAGGTCATCGCGCCGAATTCCTCGGCGATGTCGCAGAATTCGGCGACCGGGGCGATGTCGCCATCCATCGAATACACCGACTCGAAGGCGATCAGCTTCGGCCTGGCGGGATCGATGCTCGCGAGCTTGCGGCGCAGGTCCTGAGCATCGTTATGGGTGAAGATCAGCTTTTCGGCCCGCGAATGCCGGATGCCCTCGATCATCGAGGCGTGGTTCGCGGCATCGGTCAGCACGACGCAGCCGGGAATGCGCGCGGCCAGCGTCGAGAGCGAAGCCCAGTTCGACATGTAGCCGGAGTTGAACAGCAGCGCGGCTTCCTTGCCGTGCAGGTCGGCGAGCTCGCGCTCGAGCAGGACATGGTAGTGATTGGTGCCGGCGATGTTGCGGGTGCCGCCGGCGCCGGCGCCGCAGCTGTCGAGCGCCTCGCGCATCGCAGCGAGCACGGCAGGGTGCTGGCCCATGCCGAGATAGTCGTTCGAGCACCAGACGGTGACCTCGCGTGGCCCGTTCGGACCGTGGAAGGCGGCGCGGGGAAAGCGGCCGGCGCGGCGCTCGAGGTCGGCGAAGACGCGGTAGCGGCCCTCGGCCCTGAGGCCGTCGAGTTCGCTGCGGAAAAAGGCTTCGAAATCCATCGTGACGCTCCTGGCGGCACCTTTTAGGGATTCCAGGCGCCGCGTAAAGGCGCGCCGATGTCGCGCCGCAGCAAGGCCGCGGCGCTCGATCCTAGCGCAGGCTGCGTTGCATCGTACAAGGTGCTTTTCGCTTCCGGGCGGGAATGGGTCTTTCCCTTTGGCGCGATGGCCCGTTAGATCGGGTAAAGCTGATGAGGACAGGCCATGGCGGTAACGATCGACGGACGGACCCTGAAGGGCAGGCAGGTGCTGCGCGTGGCCCGGCCTGGCGCCTCCGGCCGCTATGAGAAGGCGAATCTCGCGCCGGCGGCGCGCGCGGCGATCGCGGCGACGCGCGCCCATATCGACGCCAATTTCATGAACGACGAAGCGCCGTTCATGTACTCCTTCAATACCGGCGTCGGCCTGTTCAAGGACCAGCGCGTGCTGATGTCGGAGATGGTCGAATATCAGCGCAAGAGCGTCTATGCCCATGCGACCGGCATCGGCGAACCCTTCGCGGAGGATGTGACGCGCGCCACCATGCTGCTGCGCGCCAACGCCTTCGCCTCGAATTATTCCGGCCCGCAGGTCGCGCTGGTCGAGCGGCTGCTCGCCTGCCTCAATGCCGGCGTCCATCCGGTGATCCCTCAGAAGGGCTCCGTCGGCGCCTCCGGCGACCTCGCCCCACTCGCCCATATGTCGGCGGCGGTCTGCGGCTTCGAGGAGGGGGAGGCCGTCTACAAGGGCAGGCGGATGAAGGCGCGCGAGGCCCTCGCCAAGGCCGGGCTGGAGCCGGATTTCAAGCTCGGCGCCAAGGATGCGTCGGCCCTGATCAACGGCTCGACCGTCTCGCTGGCGCTCGGCGTGCTCGCAACCGAGGACGCCAGGCGCCTGATCAAGGCCGCCGATATCGGGCTGGCGCTCTCGCTCGAGGCGATGCGCGGCGAGCTCGCCGCCTTCGATCCGCGCGTCCACGCCGCCCGCCCGCATCCCGGCCAGGCTTTGGTCGCGCGCAACCTCATCAAGATCACGCAGGGCTCGAAGCGCTGCTCGGCCTCGGCCCGCGAGATGATCTATCCAGATGAGATCGGCCGCACACCCGGCAAGCCGCCGGCGCCGCGCGTGCAGGACGTCTATTCGCTGCGCTGCGCCCCGCAGGTCCATGGCCCGGCGCGCGAGGCGCTCGACTATGTCAGCCGCATCATCGCGACCGAGACCAATTCGGCGACAGACAACCCGCTGATCTTCCCCGAGGATGACGGCTACCGCGTCATCTCAGGCGGTCATTTCCACGGCCAGTATGTCGCGCAGGCGATGGACCTGCTCGCCATCGCCATGACCGATCTCGGCTCGATCTGCGAGCGCCGCCTCGCCCGGCTGGTCGACCCGACCATGAGCTACGGCCTGCCGCGCAACCTGCTCGCCGGCAAGCGCGGGCTCAACACCGGCTTTGCGACGGTGCAGTGCTCGATGTCGGCGCTGGTGATGGAAAACCGCACGCTGTCCTCGCCCGGCTCGGTCGATTCGATACCCGGCAAGTCCAATGCCGAGGACCATGTCTCGAACTCGACCTGGTGCGGCCGCAAGGCGCGGACGATCGTCGAGAATGTCGAGATGATCATAGCTGCCGAGATCCTGATGGCCTGCCAGGCGCTCTCGCTGATCGCCGACACCGCCAAGGCCCATCCGCTGGGCAAAGGCACGCAGGCGGCGCTCGACGCGCTGCGCGAGACGATCCCGCCGGCGCTCGACGGCGACCGCTGGTACGCCGCCGAGATGAATCAGGCGACGGCGCTGGTGCGGTCCGGCGCGATCGTCGAGGCGGTCGAGGCTGCGGTTGGGGTGCTGGAGTAAGCACCGCCGAAGTGCGCGCGTCATGCTCGGCCTTGAGCCGAGCATCTCAGGCCGGAGGAGGCGCCAGCCGGCGCCTTCTCGTCCTGAGATTCTCGGGTCTGCGCTGCGCTCCGCCCGAGAATGACGCCTTCTAGTACAACGTCGCCTTGACTCGCTCAGGCAGCGCCTTGTCATAGGCCTCGCCATCGAACGTCTCTGCCGCGGCCCGCGCCGAAATCTCCCGCAGGATCGTGCCGGCGCTCGGCAGTGAGCGCTTGTCGACCTGCGTTGCCGGGTTCCACAGGTCGGCGCGCACCACCGCCCGCGAGCACTGGAAATAGGCCGCCTCGACGGTGACGACGATCACGCAGGCCGGCAGCTTCCCGCCCATCTCGAAGCAGGAACACAGCTCCGGATCGGTCGAGAGCACCGCAGTGCCGTTGACGCGCAGGGTTTCGCCGTATCCGGGGATCAGAAAGAGCATTCCGATTCGATTGTCGGACAGAAGATTCTTCAATGAATCGAGACGGTTATTGCCTCTTCGGTCCGGAATCAGCAGCGTTCTCGCGTCGCTGACCGCAACGAAGCCCGGCAGATCCCCGCGCGGCGAGCAATCCAGGCCATCAGGACCGTTGGTCGCCAGCACGAAAAACGGCGAGGCCGCGATCAGCGCGCCGTAATTGGCGTCGATGTGATCGATCTCCTTGATCATCGAGGCCGGCGCGATCGGGTTCGGATAGAGCGCGGCGAGCTGCTCGGGCGAAGTGATGCGGTGCGCGGTCATACCAGCCTCCGGATGTCGATAAGTCTAGACTATTCGGTTTAGCTGCACTGCACCAGTGGGTGATCTCAAAAAGAAACGCCCCGCATCCTTCGATGCGGGGCGTCTGATTCACGTGAAACGCTGATCGCGTATCAGTCTTCCGCGCCCTGGCGCTCGCGGGACTTCTCGGCGTCGCGCTCGGCCTTCAGCTTCTCGGTGATGTCCTCGCCGGTCTCCTGGTCGACCACCTTCATCGACAGGCGCACCTTGCCGCGCTCGTCCATGCCGAGGAACTTGACCTTGACCTTGTCGCCTTCCTTGACGACGTCCTGCACCTTCTGAACCCGCTTGGCGGCGAGCTCGGAGATGTGGACGAGGCCGTCCTTGGCGCCGAAGAAGTTCACGAAGGCACCGAATTCCATGACCTTCACGACAGTGCCGTCGTAGATCATGCCCGGCTCAGCTTCCGAGACGATCGACTTGATCCACTTGATCGCCGCTTCGATCGACTTGCCGTCGGCCGAGGCGATCTTGATGGTGCCGTCGTCCTCGATGTTGACCTTGGCACCGGTCTTCTCGACGATCTCGCGGATGACCTTGCCGCCGGAGCCGATGACTTCACGGATCTTGTCGACCGGGATCTTCATCGTCTCGATGCGCGGCGCATACTCGCCGAGCTGACCGCGCGCCACCGACAGCGCCTTGTTCATCTCGCCGAGGATGTGGTCGCGGCCGCCCTTGGCCTGGTCGAGGGCGACCTTCATGATCTCCTCGGTGATGCCGGCGATCTTGATGTCCATCTGCAGCGAGGTGATGCCCTCGGCCGTGCCGGCGACCTTGAAGTCCATGTCGCCGAGATGGTCCTCGTCGCCGAGAATGTCGGAAAGCACCGCGAAGCGCTCGCCTTCCAGGATCAGGCCCATGGCGATGCCCGCGACCGGCGCCTTAAGCGGCACGCCGGCATCCATCAGCGCCAGCGAGGTGCCGCAGACGGTGGCCATCGAGGAGGAACCGTTCGACTCGGTGATCTCCGAGACGACGCGGATCGTGTAGGGGAACTCCGACTTCGCCGGCAGCATCGGGCGGATGGCGCGCCAGGCGAGCTTGCCATGGCCGATCTCGCGACGGCCGGGCGAACCCATGCGGCCAGCTTCACCAACCGAATAGGGAGGGAAGTTGTAGTGCAGCAGGAAGGTCTCCTTGTAGGTGCCTTCCAGCGAGTCGATGTACTGCTCGTCGTCGCCGGTGCCGAGCGTGGTCACGACCAGCGCCTGGGTCTCGCCGCGGGTGAACAGCGCCGAACCGTGGGTGCGCGGCAGGATGCCGGCTTCCGAGACGATCTTGCGGACCGTCTTCAGGTCGCGGCCGTCGATGCGGACGCCGTCATCGAGGATGGTCCAGCGCACGACCTTGGCCTGGGCTTCCTTGAACTGGCCGCCGACCTGCTCCTTGGTGAAGGTCGTCTTGCCGTCCGGCGTCTCCGAGACGAGCGCCTGGACCTTGGCCTTGGCGGCGTCCAGCGCCTTGTAGCGCTCGGCCTTGGTGGTGATCTTGTAGGCGGCGCGGATATCCGCATCGACCAGCTTGAGCACGGCGTCCAGAACGACTGAGTTGTCGGCCGGGGTGTAGTCGCGCGGCTCCTTGGCGGCCTTCTCGGCCAGGCGGATGATGGCGTCGATCACGGGCTGGAAGTGCTTGTGGCCGAACATCACGGCGCCGAGCATGATCTCCTCGGAGAGCTGCTTGGCCTCCGACTCGACCATCAGCACGGCGTCGGGCGTGCCGGCGACGACGAGGTCGAGCTGCGATTCCTTGATCTCGTCGACCAGCGGGTTGAGCTTGTAGGCGCCGTCGAAATAGCCGACGCGGGCAGCGCCGACCGGGCCCATGAACGGCACGCCGGAGAGCGTCAGGGCGGCAGAGGCCGCAACCATGGCGACGATGTCGGGGTCGTTCTCGAGGTCATGCTGCAGCACGGTGCAGACGACCTGCGTCTCGTTGCGGTAGCCCTCGACGAAGAGCGGGCGGATCGGCCGGTCGATCAGACGCGAAACCAGCGTCTCCTTCTCGGTCGGGCGTCCCTCGCGCTTGAAATAGCCGCCGGGGATGCGGCCGGCGGCGAAGGTCTTTTCCTGGTAGTTCACGGTCAGCGGGAAGAAGTCGATCCCGGCCTTGGGCGACTTGGCGGAGACGACGGTGGCGAGCACGACGGTCTCGCCATAGGTCGCGAGCACGGCGGCGTCGGCCTGGCGGGCGATCTTGCCGGTTTCGAGGACGAGCTTGCGGCCGCCCCAGATCAGCTCTTCGGTTTGGATGTCGAACATGGATTTTCTTTCGATCGGATGCGATCCGTCCGGCGTCGCTCGAGCCCATGGGCAAGACGGCGGAACGTCCGGGATATGCTTGAAGGAAGCGGCGCCCGGGCGCTCGGCGATCCTGCCATGGACGTCGCTGACGCCGGCGGATCGTGCGGAAGGCCGCCCCATGCGGCTGCCGCACTGGAAGGGGCGTCGCGTCATTGCGGCGCTCCCGGACAAGGCCGTTGATACGGCCCCTAGCAGAACCGCCCGGAGCAGCGAGGCACCGGGCGGAATTCGGTCTCGATCAGCGGCGGATGCCGAGCTTCTCGATCAGCGTCTTGTAGCGCGCTTCTTCCTTGCCCTTGAGGTAGTCGAGCAGGGAGCGGCGCTGCGAGACCAGCTTGAGCAGGCCGCGACGCGAATGGTTGTCCTTGGTGTGGGACTTGAAGTGGCCGGTCAGGTTGTTGATGCGCTCGGTGAGGATCGCGACCTGGACTTCCGGCGAACCGGTGTCGTTCGGCTTGGTGGCGTGTTCGTTGATGAGCGCGGTCTTGCGCTCGGCAGTGATCGACATCGTCATGTCCTTTGGTTGGGTGTTGATCTGGCGGGCCAGGCCGGGATGTCGTCCAGCAAGGTCCGAAGCCCGCATCCGCCTCATCGTGGAAGGGATGCGCAGCCGGCTGTTGGGCCGGTTGGCTGGGCATATACACGAAATCCGCCGAAAGACCAGCCGAAAGACCATCGTTATGGCGGAACCCGCGCCGTTCCCGATGGTTGACTCCGGCGACACAGCAATTGGGGGCCGACGCCCATGTCCGCCATGCCGAAGGACCGCCTCATCATTGCGCTCGGCGCTCAGCTCCGAGCCGAGCGCGAGACCCGCGACGCACTCCGCGACGTGATCGCCAACGGCCAGCTCGACCGTGAGGTGCTGCTGGCGATTCTCTCCGATCCCGTGCCGGTGGTGACCCGTGACGAGATCGTCCGCGCCGAGGCCTGGCTGCGGGGCTTGCCGCCGGCCTTCCCGGCCCGTCCGGCGTTGAGGGCAGCCTGATGGCGCCCCGCCCGGCCTGGAAGGGCTATCTCAAGCTCTCGCTGGTCTCCTGCGCCGTCGAACTGACCTCGGCGACCGACCATAGCGAGAAGGTCTCCTTCCGCGTCATCAACCGCAAGACTGGCAATACCGTGCGCCGTCAGTACATCGACAGCGTCAGCGGCAAGCCGGTCGACAGCGACGACGAGGTCAAGGGCTACGAGATCGGCGGCGACGAATACCTGCTTATCGAGGAGGATGAGATCGACGCGGTCCAGATCGAGAGCTCGCATACGTTGTCGATCGAGCAGTTCGTCGACCGCGCCGCGATCCCGCAGATCTATTTCGACCAGCCCTATTATCTCAGCCCTTCCGACGAGGTCTCGGAGGAGGCTTTCGCCGTGATCCGCGAGGCGATGGCAAAGCAGAAGAAGGCCGGAATCGCCCGCATCGTGCTTTATCGCCGCGAGCGTCCGGTGATGATCGAACCCTTCGACAAGGGCCTGCTGCTCACCACGCTGCGCTACGACAAGACCGTGCGCCAGCCGGCCGAGATCTTCGACGGCCTGCGCAAGGGCAAGCTCGACGAGGAACTGGTCGATCTCGCCACCCATATCATCGACAAGAAGCAGGCAAAGTTCGATCCCACCGGTTTCGAGGATCGCTATGAAGAGGCGCTCCTCGAGCTGATCGCAGCCAAGCGCAAGGGCAAGAAGCCGCCGGTGGCGAAGCCGGCCGAGCGTCCCTCCAACGTCGTCAACCTGTTCGAGGCGCTAAAGAAGAGCCTCGGCGAGGAGAGCGGTCCGTCCGGCAAATCTTCCGCTCGCGACAAGAAGCCAGCCGGCACCCGAAAGCCGACCAAAAAGCCCGCTGCCGGCAAGGCCAGGAAGAGCGCCTGACGCGCGTCGGAGGGCGCCATGGCCAATCTCGACCTGTATCGTTCGAAACGCGATTTCTCCCGCACCCGCGAGCCGAAAGGCGCCGCAGGACGCCGTCGCAAGGCAGCGCAGGCCGGTGGTGCCTTCGTGATCCACAAGCATGCGGCCCGTCGCCTGCATTACGATCTCAGGCTCGAATACGGCGGCGTACTCTGGTCCTGGGCGGTGACGCGCGGGCCTAGCCTCGATCCCGGTGAGAAGCGCCTCGCCGTCCATGTCGAGGACCATCCGCTCGAATACGGCGCCTTCGAAGGCACGATTCCCGAAGGCGAGTACGGCGCCGGCTCGGTCGTCATCTGGGACGAAGGCAAATGGATTCCCGAGAGCGATCCCGTTCGCGGCATGGAGAAAGGCCATCTCGCCTTCGCGCTCGAAGGTCACAAGCTCGGCGGCCGCTGGCATCTGGTGCGTCTGAAGCCCCGCCGCGGCGAGAAGCGCGACAACTGGCTGCTGATCAAGGTCGACGACGATTTCGCCCGTGACGACGAGGACCTCCTGGAGACAGCGCCGGATTCGGTGAAGTCGGGCAGGAGCGTCGAGGAGATCGGCGAGGATCCCAAAGGGGACGTCTGGTCGACCGATGAGAAGCCCGCGAAGGGCCGCAAGCCCAAAAATGCCAAGCCCAAGAGTGCCAAATCCAAGCCTGCGAAGGCCAAGGCAGCCGGGCGCTCGGCAAAGACCGAGGGCGAGCCGCTGCCGCGTTTCGTCGAGCCATGCCTCGCGACCTTGCAGGACAAGCCACCGGCCGGCGAAGCCTGGCTGCACGAGGTCAAGTTCGATGGTTACCGACTGCAGGGCAGGATATCCGCTGGAAAGGTCAAGTTGCTCACGCGGACCGGGCTCGACTGGACCGAGCGCTTCGGCAGCGGCATCGCCGATGCTTTCGCCGCTCTGCCTTGCGAGACCGCGCTGATCGACGGCGAGGTCGTGGCGCTGGGCGAGAACGGCATTTCCTCCTTCTCCGCCCTGCAGGCCGCCTTGTCGGACGGCGAGACTGCGGACCTCGTCTTCTTCGCCTTCGACCTGCTCCATCTCGACGGCGAGAATCTGCAGGCCGAGCCGCTGCTCGCCCGCAAGGAGCGGCTGGAGGAGCTGCTACGCGCCGCCGGGCCGGATTCGCCGCTGCGCTATTCCGAGCATTTCATCGAGCCGGGCCAGATCATGCTGCGCCATGCCTGTCGCATGGGGCTGGAGGGCGTGATTTCGAAGCGCGCCGAGGCGCCCTACCGCAGTGGCCTTGGGCGTGACTGGATCAAGTCGAAATGCACGCAGCGTCAGGAATTCGTCATCGCGGGCTATGTCCCGTCCAAAGCCTCGCGCAACCAGCTCGGCTCGCTCCTCCTCGGCTATCATGAGGATGACGAGCTGAAGCCCGTTGGCCGGGTCGGCACCGGCTTCACCCGCAATTCCGCCGCTGCGCTGAAGAAAAAGCTCGATGCCATCGCCGCGAAAGCCTCGCCCTTCAAAGGTGAAGCCGGCCGCGAGCGTGGTATCGTCTGGGTCAAGCCCGAGCTCGTCGCCGAGATCGCCTTCGGCTCCTGGACGACCTCGAAGACCCTGCGGCACTCGGCCTTCCTCGGTCTGCGCGAGGACAAGCCGGCGCAGGAGGTCGTCGCGGAGAGGCCTGCCAGGGCCAAGCCGGACAGGGCGGCGAAGAAAACGTCGCGCAAGCCCGCAGCTGGACCGGAGACAACCGTGACGCTGAGCAATCCAGACAAGCCGCTCTGGCCCGATATCGGCTTCACCAAGCAGGATCTGCTCGATTACTACGCCAGCGTCTGGGAGCACATGGCGCCGTTTGTGGTCGAGCGCCCCTTAAGCCTGCTGCGCGCGCCGGACGGCGTCGGCGGCCAGGTCTTCTTCCAGAAGCATGCCGGCGCCGGCCTGCACAAGGCCGTCTCGCGGATGAAGGACAAGGATGGCGAGGAGCTGCTCTTCATCCACGACTTCGACGGCCTCGCCGCACTGGTCCAGCTCGGCACGGTCGAAGTCCATGTCTGGGGCGCGAAAGTCGGCGCGGTCGAGACGCCCGACCAGATCATCTTCGATCTCGACCCTGACCAGGGCGTGCCGATGGAGCGGGTGCGCGAGGCGGCGTTGACCGTGCGCCAGCGCCTGGACGAGCTCGGCTTCGAGAGTTTCCTCAAGACCTCCGGCGGCAAGGGCTTCCACGTCGTGCTGCCGCTGAAGCCCAAGGCCGATTGGGACGAGGTCAAGGGCTTCGCCCGCGACTTCGCCAAGGCGATGGAGCAGGCCGAGCCGAAGCTCTACACCGCGACCCTGTCGAAGAAGGCGCGCAAGGGCCGCATCTTCATCGACTATCTCCGCAATGGCCGCGGCTCGACCGCGATCGCGCCGTTCTCGACAAGGGCCCGCCCCGGCGCCGCGGTCGCCATGCCGGTCGCCTGGGAGCTGCTGGAGAAGGGTCTGGCGCCCGATGCCTTCAAGGCGCCGGAAGTCACGAAGAAGGGCCCTCCTGATGACGCCTGGGCCGCTTTCTTCAAGCCAAAGCGAGCGCTGAAACGCTGATCAGGCAGCGACCTCGCCGCGGTCATAGCGGCGCTGGGCTTCCTCGATCTCGCCGATATGAGCTTCCGCCCATTGCGTCAGCGCCGCGACCGTGCCGGCGAGCGTGCGCCCGAGCGGCGTCAGCGAATATTCGACCGTCACCGGGACGGTTGGGAAGGCGCGGCGGGTGATCAGGCCGTCGCGCTCGAGGCTCTTCAGCGTCTGCGACAGCATCTTTTGCGAGATGTTCTCGATCTTGCGGCGCAGGACATTGAAGCGCAGTGTCTCCCGCTCGAGCAGGATCAGCACCAGCACCGCCCATTTGTCGCCGATCCGGTCGAGCACCTGCCTTGTCGGGCAGCGGGCGTCGAATGCGTCGGGGCGATGCAGCATGGCAGGTTTCCGGCAGGTGACCTTGTGGCGTGAAAGTGCCTTCTTGAGCAAAAATCGCACATGCGCCATCTGGTGTCCATTGGGATGTTGGTTCCCGTTGGATACCTAAGGACACTCGTCATGAAGATTGCCCTCATCGGCGCCACCGGTTTCATCGGTTCGCGCCTGCTCGCCGAGCTCACCAGCCGCGGCCATCAGGTCACCGCCATCGTCCGCAATCCGGAGAAGGTGCCGCAGGGCGCCGGCGTCACCGCGAAGACCGGCGATGTCTACGACAAGGACGGGCTCGCAGGCCTGCTCGCCGGCCATGATGCGGTGATCAGCGCGGTGCACTTCTCCGCAAGCGATCCGGCGACGCTGCTCGCGGCGGTGAAGCAGTCCGGCGTGAAGCGCTATCTCGTCGTCGGCGGCGCCGGCAGCCTGGAGGTCGCGCCGGGCGTGAAATTGTTCGACACACCTGAATTCCCGACGATCTATCTCGATGAAGCCAGGAAGGGCGGTGCCTTCCTCGATCTGCTGAAGAGCGAGAGCGGCCTCGACTGGACCTTCCTCTCGCCCTCCGCCTTGATCGAGCCGGGCGAGCGCACCGGCCGGTTCCGTCTCGGCAGGGACCAGCTCCTGGCCGACGGCAAGGGCCAGAGCCGAATCTCGGCCGAGGACTATGCCGTCGCCCTGGTCGACGAGCTGGAGACGCCGGCGCATGCGCGTCAGCGCTTTACTGTCGGCTACTGAGGCAGGACACGGGGTCCTGCCTCAGTAGCCCAGGGCTTCACCGGCCGGATTGAATCATTCTGGCCGGATCGAGCTGCATGGTCCGGCGAAAACGCTTCTCGCCGAAAGCGAGCTGGCCGCGGCGAAGTTCGCCGCGCCAGACATGGCCGGCGTCGCTCTCGAAATAAAGCAGCGACGCATCGACCTCGTAGCGGCCGCCATGGCTCGGCGTCTGATCGCGCTGCTTGCCGAAGCGGCCATTGGGGCGAAGATCGAGCCGGATGGCACCGTCCTCGCTGATCCAGCGGCCGAGCACGGCGAGCTCGGCTTTGGTCAATGGCTCCGGGAGTTCGAGATCGATCTCGAGCGGACGAACCATCGGCTTGGCCGGCGCGATGATCGACGCGATCGCGCCGAGTGACTGGATGACCTGGCTGAAGGGCATGATGTCCTCCTTTTGTTCAGGGTGTTGGGCGGTGCAGATAGCGCCGCCTCTGACAGGAACATGTCAGTAGTGACCGGCACAGGACGCCGGGGCGTTCGCCCCTAGGTCCGTTGTTCACCAACGCTGCCGGTATGGTCGGACAATGCACCGGCACCGGCGGGAAGCGGTAGATCGATCCGCCGCGATCATTGCCTGATCCTCCAGCGATATAGCCAAGCCATCGCAAAACTCCCGCCCTTCCTTATATGAAAGTCCGAAGCCGAGGCGGCTGCCGGTCGCTGGCGAAGGAGGATTCTCGCATGGCCCAGGTCGAGGAACTCGCCGCGCTGATCGCGCGTTTTGCGCCGACCGACGGCGTTCACGCGACGCCGATCCCGCGATTGAAGGTGGTCCGTCTCTCGCAGCCGAGCGAGCCGATGCACGGTCTGCACGAGCCGGCGCTCTGCATCATCGCCCAGGGTGCCAAGCAGGTGATTCTGGGTGACCGGATCTATCGCTACGATGCGGCTCACTGCCTTATCGTCTCGCTCGATTTGCCCGTCATCGGCCAGGTGATCGAGGCGACGCCGGAAAAGCCCTATCTCTGCGTCAAGCTCGAGCTGGATCCGCTCGCGATCAGTGCGCTGATGCTGGAATCTGCGCCTCTCGCCGAGCGGGAGCTGCCGCCTGGCCCGGGTATGACGGTCAGCCCGATGACGCCAGCCCTGCTCGATGCCGTGCTCCGGCTGACCGGCCTGTTGGCCAATCCTGCCGACGTTCCGGTGCTCGCGCCTCTGGCCGAGCGCGAGATTCTCTATCGTCTGCTGACTGGCGAGCAGGCGTCGCGCCTGCGTCAGATCGCGGTGGCGGAGAGCAAGCTGCAGCAGGTCAACCGCGCCATCGGCTGGATCAAGCGCAACTACCGCAAGCCTTTCAGCATCGAGATCGTCGCGACCGAGGCGCGGATGAGCCCCTCCGCGCTGCATCAGCATTTCAAGGCGGTGACGGCGATGAGCCCGCTGCAATACCAGAAGCAGCTACGCCTGCAGGAGGCGCGCCGGCTGATCCTGGCCAATGCGCAGGACGCGGCCTCGGCCGGGTTCGAGGTCGGCTATGAGAGCCCCTCGCAGTTCAGCCGCGAATATAGTCGCCTGTTCGGCGCTCCACCGCTGCGCGATGTCGCCCGCCTGCGCGGCGGCGAAGCGATCTACAGCGGCTGAGCGCTCGGCCTAGCGCTTCCTAGAACTCTTCCCAGCCATCGTCTCCGGCGCGGCCGTTGGCGGCCTTGCGGACAGGTGCGGCTGTCGCCCGCGCCGGCTCGCGGCGTGGCGCGGTCTGCTGCTGGGCGAAGGCGGCCTCGGCGAGCTGGCGCAGCCGTTCCGGCTCGGGGGCGTGGCCGCTGCCGCGATCGGCCGAGCCTGCCGGGTGGAGCGGGGCGCCGGCGCGCGCCGGCGTTCGGGCCGCAGGCCTCGCCGCCGGGCGTGTCACGGTGCCAGCGGAACCTGTCCCGGCCATGGCCGGTCCGGCCGAGGCGTTCCCGGTCCGGAAGCTCGCCACCAGCGTGTTGAGCTCGCCGATGCGGCCTGACAGCGCCCCGGCCGAGGCAGCGCTCTGCTCGGCGAGCGCGGCGTTGGCCTGGGTCATCTCGTCGAGATGGGCGACCGCCTGGCTCATCTCGTCGATGCCATGCGCCTGTTCGGCCGAGGCCGCCGAGATCTCCTGGATCGTGCCGGTGACCTTCTGCGAGGCCGACAGGATCTTCTCCAGCGAGTCGCCGGCCCGGCGGACCAGCTTGACGCCGGTCTCGACCTCGCTGTTCGAGGAGGAGATCAGTCCGGAAATGTCCTTGGCCGCCTCGCTGGAGCGCTGCGCGAGCGTCCGCACCTCGCTGGCAACCACCGCAAAGCCCTTGCCGGCATCGCCGGCGCGGGCGGCCTCGACCGCCGCGTTGAGTGCCAGCAGATTGGTCTGGAAGGCGATGTCGTCGATCACCCGGATGATGTCGGAGATCTTCTTCGAGGCCTCCTCGATCCGGGCCATGGCCGCGACCGCCTCGCCGGCGATGGCGCCGCCGCTCTCGGCCGCCTTCATCGCCTCCTCGGCGATCGCCGCCGCCTGACGCGCGCCTTGCGCGGAAGCCTTCACCGAGGCTGCCAGCTCTTCGGTCGTCGCCGCGGTCTCTTCCAGCGAGGAGGCCTGCTCCTCGGTGCGCTTCGACAGATCGTCCGCGCCCGTGTTGATCTCGCGCGCCGCCATGCCGACCTCCGAAGCCGTCGACTGGATCGTCGACACCGTTGCTGAGAGGCGATCGACGGCTTCGTTGAAGTCGGCGCGCAGTTGCTCGTACTCCGCCGGGAAGGCATCCTCGAGCCGGCAGGTCAGGTCGGCCTGGGCGAGCCGCTCCAGCCCGGAGGCGAGGGCATGGACGATCGCCTCCTGCTGTCGCGCATGGTCGCGCTGCTGCTCCGCCGCGCGCTCGCGCTCGGCCTGGTTGCTGCGGCGCTCGGAGTCGCTGCGTTCCGACTGCTCCGTCGCTTCGGTTTCCAGCCGCGCCTTCTCGATCGCGGCCTGGCGCAGGATGGCGACCGCATCGGCCATGGCCGCGACTTCGTCGCCGCTGCGCAGCTTTGGCGGCTCGCTGGCCAAGTCGCCGGCAGCGAGCTTCAGCATCGTTTCCTTGAGCTGGCCGAGAGGCCTCAACATCCGGCGCGTCAGCCAGAACAGCAGCGCTCCGCCGATCGCGGCGATCGCGAGGCCTGCGGCGATGTTGTTGCGGATCATCTCGTCGATGACGGTGAGGAAGTCCGATTGCTTGATGCCGACATAGAGAATGCCGATCACTGCGTTGTTCGACGTCTGGACGATCGGCTCGTAGATGGTGAAATAGGGAATGCCGAGGATATCGGCGGCGCCGGAATAGGTCCTGCGCTCTTTGAAGACCGCATCATGGGCCGGGCCCTGTGCCAGCTTGGTGCCGACCGCGCGTGAGCCGTCCGGCTTCTGGACATTGGTCGAGACGCGGGTGTCGCCCATGAACACCGTCGCCGTGCCGCCGGAAAGCGCCTTGACCTTGTCGACCGCGGCGAAATTGCCGTTGACCAGCTCGGAGCCGAAATAGAGCTTGTCTCCCTCAAGCCGCGCTTCGCCCTTGGAGGTCAGGACATCGCGCAGCAGGTTGCTGTTGACGATCAGGCTGGCCTGGGCCCGTTCGCGCATCGCGCTGTCGGCGGCGCGGATCGACAGGACGACCGACGCAGCCACGGCGGCGGCGATGATGACGACCCCGAGGATGGCGAGCCGGTTCGAGATGGGTAGCCAGAGCGAGGCGAGCTTCTTCACGA
The DNA here is from genome assembly GCA_025846845.1 of Alloboseaceae bacterium BT-24-1. Lineage (GTDB taxonomy): Bacteria > Pseudomonadota > Alphaproteobacteria > Rhizobiales > Beijerinckiaceae > Allobosea. The sequence continues at coordinate 293,659 of JAOYTL010000008.1, read as the reverse complement.
GTGGCTCCTTGGGTTGCCGGGGCAGGCTGCACTCAAGGAGGTCTCTAAACTGGTAAATTTCGTTTTAAAGGGGGGTATTTCGGCCCAAAAACCACGGCTTTCAGGCAATTTAGGTACTGTTTCCGAGCACTTTCCGCACGTATGCGTGCAGCCCGGAAGTCAGCTCGCCTACAGGTTGAAGACGCGATGCGGGACGAATTCGCCCTGTGTGATCGAGCCGGTGGCGATCAGGACGCCGCCACTTACCGCATAGACCGCCTCGGCTTCCAGAGGCGCGTCGCGACCGCGCAGCAGCACGCTCTGGCCGCGCTTGAGCCTCAGTGCAGCGTCGCGGTGCACGGTGATCTCGGGGATCAGCGCGAGCGCCGCGGAGACGGGCAGCAGTGCTTCCGTGGCATTGTCGCCATCGCGCAGCGCCTCGACGGTCGCCGCATCCGCCACCGCGAACGGCCCGACGCGGGTCCGGCGCAGATGCGCGACATGGCCGAGGCAGCCGAGCGCCAGGCCGAGATCGCGGGCGATGGCGCGGACATAGGTGCCCTTGCCACATTCGGCTTCGAAGGTGGTGGTCGGGCCGTCGTGCCGGACGATCCGCAGCGCGGTGATCTCGACCGGGCGCGCCTGCAGCGTCACCTCCTCGCCGTCGCGGGCGAGGTCATAGGCGCGCTCGCCGGCGATCTTGATAGCCGAGAACTTCGGCGGCACCTGCTGGATCGTTCCGGTGAAGCGCGGCAGCAGGGCCGCGATCGCCGCCTCATCCGGACGATGTTCCGACGTCGCGACAACGCGCCCTTCAGTGTCGTCAGTGTCGGTCTGCGAGCCCCAGGCGACGGTGAACTCATAGGCCTTGCGCCCGTCCATCACGAAGGGGACGGTCTTCGTCGCCTCGCCGAGCGCGATCGGCAGCAGCCCTGACGCCAGCGGGTCGAGCGTGCCGGCATGGCCGGCCTTCTTGGCGCAGAAGGCACGCTTCACCACGGCGACGGCGTGGGTCGAGGTCATGCCGACCGGCTTGTCGAGCACGATCCAGCCATGCACGTCGCGCTTCTTCGGGCGCGGGAGCCGGCCGCCATCGGTCTCGGCCGGGCGGTTCTCGTCAGTCATCGTCATGGTTCTTGTCTTGCTGGTCCGGTAGATCCTGATCGATGCGCAGCGGCTGCTTCAGGATGTCTTGGCGCACCTTGTCCGAATAGAGCAGCGCATCGACGCGCTCGGCCTCGGCGAAGCTCTCATCCTGCAGGAAGCGGACGTTCGGCGCGTATTTCAGGTTCACGCGCTGGGCGATCTCGCCGCGGATATAGCGCGTATGCGAGGCCAGCGCCTTCAGCACCGGCGCGACGTCCTGGCCGCCGAGCGGCATGATGTAGCAGGTCGCGAGCTTGAGATCGGGCGAGAGCCGGACCTCCGGCACGGTGATGACGTATTTGGCCAGCACGTCGTCATGGATGTCGCCGCGCGCCAGCATTTCGGCGAGCGCATGTCGGATCAACTCGCCGACGCGGAGTTGGCGTTGTGACGGGCCGGACGGTTTGGTGGCTTTAGCCATTAGAGACACTCTTCACGCGGGTGGAGTATCGGATGAAGCGAAACACCACGATCAATATCGCTGCAGCTGCGGTTACGAGAGCAGTCATCCTGTAGGACCGCCAGCCGGACTTGAGGCACCCTTCGTGTATCGCAGAGAGCGCAATCGGGTCGGTCAGCTCGTTGAGGGCTACCAGCCCCGATAGCGCGACGAGGACAAGAGCAAAAAACCGCGAGCCGAGAGAGCTGCCTAAGATAAATGCTGCCGCGACAGGGAGAAGCACGATCAAAAAGGACGGTGACAGCAACTCATGGTGAAACGCCCCATGCTGTTTCATCCACCATTCACCGATGACCTTGTCGCAAACCTCTGCGAGCACAGGCGTGACCTGTGCGCACAAGCCGAGGCCGACGAGCAGGGCCAAGCCTGCCGAAAACGGGATGGGACTGCGTTTCGCCATATATCTCGTTCTCCGGGATCGGACCGGATGGACGGGTTTGAAACGTCATGGCCGGGCGAAAGCCCGGCCATCTGGACTATCCGGGAGCAAGCGGGCCGATCAGAGCGTCCGCTTGATCTCCTCGACGCGATAGCACTCGATCACGTCGCCGGCGCGCATGTCCTGGTAGTTCTCGAAGGACATGCCGCACTCCTGGCCCGCCACCACTTCCTTGGCGTCGTCCTTGAAGCGCTTGAGCTGGGCGAGCTTGCCCTCGTGAACCACGACGTTGTCGCGGATCAGGCGGACATTGGCGCCGCGCTCGATCGTGCCGTCGGTGACGCGGCAGCCGGCGATCTTGCCGACCTTCGAGACGTTGAAGATCTCGAGGATCTGGGCATTGCCGAGCATGGTCTCGCGCAGGGTCGGGGCCAGCAGGCCCGACATCGCCGCCTTCACGTCATCCACGAGGTTGTAGATGATGTTGTAGTAGCGGATTTCGACGCCGGCCCGTTCGGCCGCCTCGCGCGCTTCCTTGTGGGCGCGGACGTTGAAGCCGATCACGGCGGCGCCCGAAGCCTGGGCGAGCGTGACATCGGATTCGGTGATGCCGCCGACGCCGGACGAGAGCACGCGGGCGCGGACCTCGTCATTGCCGACCTTCTCGAGCGTGCCGACGATGGCCTCGACCGAACCCTGCACGTCACCCTTGACGACGAGCGGGAATTCCTTGCGGCCAGCGCCTTCCTTGAGGTCGCGCATCATCTCGGCGAGCGAGCGGCCGGCGCCCGATCCGCCGCCGCGTGCGGCGATACGGTCGCGCTTCTGGCGTTCGCGGTAATCGGTGATCTCGCGGGCACGCGCCTCGGATTCGACCACCGCGACGCGGTCGCCGGCCTCGGGCGTGCCGTTGAAGCCGAGTACCTCGACCGGCAGAGACGGCGACGCCTCCTTGATCTGGGCACCGGTATCGCCGATGAGCGCGCGGACGCGGCCCCATTCCGAGCCGGCGACGATGATGTCGCCGGTGCGCAGCGTGCCGCGCTGGACCAGCACGGTCGCGACCGGGCCACGGCCGCGGTCGAGCTTGGCCTCGATCACTGTGCCTTCGGCGGCGCGCTCGGGATTGGCCTTCAGGTCGAGCAGCTCGGCCTGCAGGGCGATCGCCTCGAGCAGCTTGTCGAGGTTCTTGCCGGTCTTGGCCGAAACCTCGATTTCCAGCGTCTCGCCGCCGAGCGTCTCGACCTGGATCTCGTATTGCAGCAGCTCGGAACGCACGCGATCCGGGTTGGCGTCGGCCTTGTCGATCTTGTTGATCGCCACGATCAGCGGCACCTTGGCCGCCTTGGCGTGGTTAATGGCCTCGACCGTCTGCGGCATGACGCCGTCATCGGCCGCGACCACGAGCACGACGACGTCCGTCACCTTGGCGCCGCGGGCGCGCATCGCCGTGAAGGCGGCGTGGCCGGGCGTGTCGATGAAGGTCACCTTCGCGCCGTTCGGCGTCGTCACCTGATAGGCGCCGATATGCTGGGTGATGCCGCCGGCCTCGCCCGTCACGACATGGGTCTGCCGGATCGCGTCGAGCAGCGAAGTCTTGCCGTGGTCGACATGGCCCATGATGGTCACGACCGGCGGGCGCGAAACCAGGGTCTCGTCGGTGTCCGGCGTGTCGAACAGGCCTTCCTCGACGTCGGATTCGGCGACGCGCTTGACCGTGTGGCCCATTTCCTCGGCAACGAGCTGGGCGGTGTCGGCGTCGATCACGTCGGTGATCTTGTGCATCGCGCCCTGCTTCATCAGCAGGCGGATGACGTCGACGCCCCGCTCGGTCATGCGGTTGGCGAGTTCCTGGATGGTGATCGTCTCCGGGATGATCACCTCACGCATCACGCGTTCCTTGGCGACATCCGAAGCGCGATGGCCGGTCATGCGCTGCACGCGGCGGCGGAAGGAGGCGAGCGAGCGTGTTCGCTCATCGTCTCCGCCGGTCGCGGTCGACAGCGTCAGGCGGCCGCGCGGCTTCTCGCCGACCTTTGGCGTCTTCGGCGCAGGGGCCGGCGCGCCTCGGGGGGCGCCGGGAGCTCCACCCGGGCGGCGGAAGGCGGGACGCGCCTCGCCGTCATCGGGGCGGCTGCGCGGGGCGCCGGCAGACGGTGCCTGACGGACCGGCCGGGCGACGACCGGCTCGGCGGGTGCACTCGCATCGGGACGCGGCGGACGCGGCGAATCCGAACGGGGCGGACGGAAGTCCAGGCGCGGCGGACGGGCACCGACATCGCGCGCCGGCGGGCGCGGCCCACCGAATTCGCGCGACTCTCGCGGGCCCGACGGAGCGGGGCGCGGCGTCGGTGCGTAGGGCTGGGCAGAGGGAGCGGCGGTCTGAGCAGGGTCGCGCACCGGCGCCGGCCGCGGCGGCGCCGCATCCTCGCTCATGCGCTGGCGGGCCGCGCTCTCGGCCCGGCGCTTGTGCTCGTCTTCTTGCCGGCGGCGATCTTCCTCCTCGCGCTGGCGGGCCTGGGCGGCTTCGCGCTCGGCGCGCTCACGCTGTTCGCGGGCGGCGCGCTGGCGCGCTTCCTCCTCGGCATGTGAGCGGGCCTCGGCCTCGCTGGCGCGCGCATCGGAGAGGGCGCGCTGGCGCGCATCCTTCTCGTCGTCCGAGAGCGTGCGCAGCAGCATGCCGCTGGCCGGCCGGTTGACCTGCGGCGCCGCCAGGGGCGGTTGCGGCCGTGGCGGCGTCGGCGCCTGGGGCGGCTGGGGGGCGCGCGCTACGGGAGCCGGAGCCGGCTCGTGACCGGCGGCGCGGCGCTTGACCTCGACGACGACCTGCTTCGAGCGCCCATGCGAGAAGCTCTGCCGGACCGTGCTCTGTTCGACAGGCCGCTTCAGCGACAACGTCTTGGGAGGCGTCACGCTCAGGGTCTTGTCGCCGGGGGTCTTGGTATCACTCATTCCGCGTTCGGTCCTACCGGTTCGGTCTTCGTCTGGTCACGTGCGTCGGATTCAGTCGGGTCCATGAACGCCGTTTCGCCAGCATCGTTCGTCCGATAGCGGACGAGCCGACGCCAGCGCGCGAGGAAACCCTCAGTCGCCGGACCCGGAGCAAGCGCTGCATGTATCACATGCTCACGCCCGAGCGCCAGTTCCAGTTCAGCCGCGGCGAAAATCGCTACGACCGGTATCTCTTTCGGCGTCGCCGCCCGCCGGAGCGCCTGGCCGATCTTGCGCCTGCCGTCCTCGGCGCCGTCACTGGCGGCGATCACTGCGGCGGGCCGTCCTGCTCCCGCTTGCGCCTCGACCTTGGCGAAGCCGGTCGAGACCAGCCCCGCCTTGTTCGCCATGGCCAGCGCCTGGATCGCGTCCCTGGTCAGCAGGGCATCGACCTCGGCGGCGAGATCAGGCGACACCGTCACCTTCGTCTTCAGCGAGCGCTCGAACGCGCGGCGCTTGACCGCTTCGCCGACTGCGGCGGCGCTGAGCGAGACCCAGACGCCGCGCCCCGGCAATTTGCGCCGGATATCCGGCACCAATACGTCGCCGGGACCGACCACGAAGCGGACCAGATCTTCCGGCGCCCGCGCCTGCCGCGTCACCGCGCAGGTCCGCTCCGGACCCTCGCGCAGGCCGCGCCGGCTCATCTCGGTGTCGCTCCGGCTCAGGCCTGCGACTCCTCGGTCTCGGCTTCGGTCTCAGCGTCGGGTTCCGGCGCCTCGATCCAGCCCGCCTTGACGCGCGCCGCCATCACGATGGCCTCGGCCTCCTGCCGTGACAGGTCGAAGCCGTCGAGATAGCCGGAATGGCGCGTGCTCTCGCCATCCTTGCGCTCGGTCCAGCCGACGAGGTCATCGGTGGCGCAGCCTGCGAGGTCCTCGATGCTCTTCACATCGTTCTCGCCGAGCGCGACCATCATCGCGGTGGTGACGCCTTCGACCTCGCGCAGCTCGTCGGCGACACCGAGCGCCTTGCGCTTTTCGTCGAACTCGGCCTCGACCGCAGCGAGATACTCCTGGGCCCGGCTCTGGATCTCGCCAGCGGTGTCCTCGTCGAAGCCCTCGATCGAGGACAATTCGGTCGGCTCGACATAGGCGACCTCTTCGACCGAGCGGAAGCCTTCCGAGGCGAGCAGCTGGCCGACCGTCTCGTCGACGTTGAGCGCGTTCATGAACAGCTCGGTGCGCTGCAGGAATTCCTTCTGGCGGCGCTCCGACTCCTCGGCTTCGGTCAGGATGTCGATGTCCCAGCCGGTGAGCTGCGAGGCGAGGCGGACATTCTGGCCGCGGCGGCCGATGGCAAGCGAGAGCTGCTCGTCCGGCACCACGACTTCGATCTTGTCGGCTTCCTCGTCGAGCACGACCTTGGCGACCTCGGCCGGCTGCAATGCGTTGACGACGAAGGTCGCGACATCCGGCGACCACGGGATGATGTCGATCTTCTCGCCCTGCAGCTCGCCGACCACGGCCTGCACGCGCGAGCCGCGCATGCCGACGCAGGCGCCGACCGGGTCGATCGAGGAATCGCGCGAGATCACCGCGATCTTGGCGCGCGAGCCCGGGTCGCGGGCGACGGCCTTCACCTCGACGATCCCGTCATAGATCTCCGGCACTTCCTGGCCGAACAGCTTGGCCATGAACTGCGGATGGGTACGCGACAGGAAGATCTGCGGGCCGCGCGGCTCGCGGCGCACGTCGTAGACATAGGCGCGGGCGCGGTCGCCGACCTTGAAGGTCTCGCGCGGGATCATCTCGTCGCGGCGGATGATCGCCTCGCCGCGGCCGAGATCGACGAAGACATTGCCATATTCGACGCGCTTGACCGCGCCGTTGACGATCTCGCCGATGCGGTCCTTGTATTCGTCGTACTGCCGGTCGCGTTCGGCCTCGCGCACCTTCTGCACGATGACCTGCTTGGCCGACTGGGCGGCGATGCGGCCGAAATCGAACGGCGGCAGCGGATCGGCGATCACGTCGCCGACCTGGGCAGCCGGGTTGTGGCGCTTGGCTTCGTCGACCGTGATCTCGACGGCGCCGTTCTCGACGAGATCGACGACCTGGAGATGGCGCGCCAGCCTGAGCTCACCCGATTTCGCGTTGATCTCGGCGTGGACGTCGGTCTCGGCGCCGTAGCGCGAGCGCGCCGCCTTGGCGATCGCGTCCTGCATCGCGTCGATCACGATCTGGCGGTCGATCGACTTCTCGCGGGCGACGGCGTCGGCGATCTGCAACAGCTCGAGCCGGTTGGCGCTAACAGCCATGGCGCTCACTCCTCTTCCTGTGTGTTCTGCACGGGCCCCTTGGCACCCTTGCCCGGCTTGCGGGCCTTGGGGTCGCGGGGGCCGAGCGACTTGCCGCGCCCGGGCGCGGGCTGGGCGATCTCGTCGGCAGGCGGCATCTGCGGTGCCAGGCCGGACTTGCCGCGCCTGAGCGATTCGGTGATGAGCGCGTCGGTCAGCATCAGGCGCGCCTCGACGATCAGCCGCATCGGGATCGCGACATCGCGTTCCTCTTCCGTCTTGGCATCGTCGCGCGTCAGCAGGGCATCGGTGCCACTGGCACCGCGCAGGATGCCACGGAAGCGCTTGCGGCCGGCATGGGGCTCGCTGGTCTCGATCTTGGTCAGATGGCCGGCCCAGCGTTCGAAGTCGCTGGGCCTGACCAGCGGCCGGTCGATGCCCGGTGACGACACTTCGAGATGATAGGCTGCCTGGATCGGATCGTCGACATCGAGTGCCGGAGAGACCGCCTGGCTCACCGCCTCGCAGCCTTCGACGTTCATGGTGCCATCGGGCAGCTCGGCCATGATCTGGACGGTGCAGCCGTTCTGGGCGGTGACGCGGACGCGCACCAGCCGGTAGCCGAGATCCATGATCGCCGGCTCGATGATCGTGGCGACGCGTGCGGCAACGCCGCTCTCGACGACGATCCGTGCTTCCTGGTCCTGGCCGTTCTGCTCGCCCATTCCGATGGCTCGCCCGTCTCCTGCGGCTGCAAGAGCACGCGCCGATCAGATTGCAACGCAATCTGATCGGACCACGCATTCTCTACCAAAAATTCAGAGACGGATTCTCCAATCAGGTTGTTCCAACCTGATTGGATCCGGCTCTAGGCTCAAGGTAGGGTCCGGCCAACAAAAAAGAGCGGGCCGGTGGGCCCGCTCTTGATCGCCGGCTTACACCGAAACCAGAGCTGTTGGCCGCTATCTAGTCCTGTTTCGACGATCTTGCAAGCGTCTCCGCGATTGCGGCGATCCCGCTAACCCACTGGTCATTCTTCGCTGTTACGACAGGGGGATGGTGTGTCGCGAGGTTGCGTGATGAGTCCTGTCGGTACATTGCTGCGCGATCTCGAGACGACGATGGCGCGGGGCTCGAACAGCGAGCGCGCCACGATCCTGGCGCGGCTGACCGATCTCTTCCTCAGCACGGCTCAAACCATGGGCGAGGATCAGGTCGGTATCTTCGATGTGGTCATCGGCCGCCTCGCGCGTGCGATCGAGATCAGGGCGCGCATCGAGCTGGCAGAGCGGCTGGCGCCCGTCCCCAACGCGCCGAGCGGCGTCGTCCGCCAGCTCGCCCTCGACGAGATCGCGGTCGCCCGACCGGTCCTCGTCGGCTCGCCCCGCCTCAGTGATCATGATCTCGTCGCCGTCGCGGCGGCGAAGGGGCGCGATCACATGCTTGCCATCACCGAGCGCCCCGATCTCGGCGAGCCGGTCACCGATTTCCTGATCCTGCGCGGCGGTCGTGTCGTGACGCATGCCGTCGCGGCCAACCAGACCGCCCGCTTCTCGCGACATGGCATGGGCGTCCTGGTCATGCGGGCTGCTCAGGACGATGCCCTGCAGGCGACGCTCGGCGCCCGCGCCGACATTCCGGCCGATCTCGCCGAACAGCTGATGGCTGCGGCCAAGACCTCGGTCCGCCGCCGGCTCGAAGCCTCGCTCGAACCGGCCCTGGCGGGTGCGGTCGCCGGCGCGGTCGAACGCGGCGCCGAGGCCGTTTCGGTCCACGCGACCATCGGGGACGAGCTCGGCCGGTTCGGCAAGGCACTGGCTGACGTCAAGGCCCTCGACGAGGCCGCCAGGCTCGACGAATCCGTGATCGCGCAATATGCGACGTCCGGCGCGGTGGAGCACGCCATCTGCGGCGTAGCCACTCTGGCTCGCCTGACCCTGCCGGCGACCGAGCAGATCGTGTTCGGCCCGGATCGCGACGCCGTCCTGCTGGTCGCGCGCGGCATGGGCTGGTCCTGGGAGACGACCAAGGCGCTGATCGGCCTGCGCAAGGGCGATGGCAAGTCCGCGTCACTGCTCGAGCGGGCCCGTCAGAGCTTCCGCAACCTCACGCCGACGACGGCCCAGCGTGTGCTCGGCTTCCTCAGGATGCGCGACGGTGCGCAGTCAGATAGCTCGGCACCCGCCCGGCCTTGACCGCCTTGGCCTCGTAGCGCGTGCGGACCCAGCCGGGATAGGGTTGGCGCCAGTCCTCGGCGCCCTCGTCGGCCCAATCGAAATGGGGCGAAGCGATGAGCCGCGCCAGCGTCCAGCCGACATAGTCGTCGATGTCGCTGGCGAAGCGAAAGCGGCCACCCGGCCGCAGCACCCTGGCGAGCAGAGCTAGTGTCCGCTCGGAGACGAAGCGGCGCTTGCGCTGACGGCGCTTGGGCCAGGGGTCCGGATAGAGCAGGTCAGCCGCGTCGATGCTCCCGGCCGGCAGCAGCGGCAGGAGCAGTGCGGCATCGCCGTCCCAGAGCCGGATGTTGCGCAGACCCTCCTGTTCGATCACGGCCAGAAACTTGGCCATGCCGTTGACGAAGGGCTCGACGCCGATGAAGCCGATCTGCGGGCTCTCCCGCATACGCGACAGGAGATGCTCGCCGCCGCCGAAGCCGATCTCGAGCCGGACGGCCTCGACCGGAACGGGGAAAAGCGCTTTCAGGTCGAGGATCGGTCCTTCGGGCAGGCGAAGCGCCGGCAGGGTCTCGGCGATGCGCTCGGCCTGACCCTGGCGCAGCCCCTTGCCCTTGCGCCGGCCGAAGAAGGCCCTTTCGGAATCGTGCTGGTCTGTTGTCATGAGGGACGCCTTTACGGCGCGCGGGCCAAAAGAAAAAGGCCGGGGTGTTGCCCCGGCCTCGATTCGTGCGGTGACGGCTGGATCAGGCGACGGCCTTCTTCAGCGTATCGACCAGATCGGTCTTCTCCCAGGAGAAGCTGCCGTCGCGACCGGCCTTGCGGCCGAAATGGCCATAGGCTGCCGACTTGGCGTAGATCGGCTTGTTGAGAGCCAGATGGGTGCGGATGCCGCGCGGCGTCAGGTCCATGACTTTGCCGAGCACGGCCTCGAGCTTGGCCTCCTCGACCTTGCCGGTGCCGTGCAGGTCGACATAGATCGACAGCGGCTCGGCGACGCCGATCGCATAGGCGAGCTGGATCGTGCAGCGATCGGCGAGCTTGGCTGCGACGACGTTCTTGGCGAGATAGCGCGCCGCGTAGGCCGCCGAGCGGTCGACCTTGGTCGGATCCTTGCCCGAGAAGGCGCCGCCGCCATGGGGAGCTGCGCCGCCATAGGTGTCGACGATGATCTTGCGGCCGGTCAGGCCGGCGTCGCCGTCAGGGCCGCCGATCACGAACTTGCCGGTCGGGTTGACGTGCCAGACGGTGTCCTTCGAGATCCAGCCATCGGGCAGGGTCTGCCGGATATAGGGCTCGACGATCTTGCGGACATCGGCCGATGAGAGCTTCTCGTCGAGGTGCTGGGTCGAGAGCACGATCTGGGTGACGCCGACCGGCTTGCCGTTCTCGTACTTGACCGTGACCTGGCTCTTGGCATCGGGGCCGAGTTTGGCCGCTGCGCCTTCGCCGGCATGGCGAGCCTTGGCGAGAACCTCGAGGATCTTGTGGGCGTAGTAGATCGGAGCCGGCAGAAGCTCGGGGGTCTCGCGGCAGGCATAGCCGAACATGATGCCCTGGTCGCCGGCGCCGACGTCCTTGTTGCTCGCCTCGTCGACGCCCTGGGCGATATCGGCCGACTGCGGATGGAGCAGCACGTCGATCTTCGCCTTCTTCCAGTGGAAGCCGTCCTGCTCGTAGCCGATGTTGCGGACCGCCTTGCGCGCCGCCGACTTGACCTTCGACTTGATCTGCTTCTCGTCGAGATGGGTGCGGACCTCGCCGGCGATCACGATGCGATTGGTGGTCGCCAGCGTCTCGGCGGCGACCCGCACCTGCGCCGGATCATGCCCCGCCTTGATCGCTTCCTTGAAGAACAGATCGACGATCTCGTCCGAGATCCGGTCGCAGACCTTGTCCGGATGGCCTTCGGAGACGGATTCGCTGGTGAAGAGATAGTTCTGGCGGGACACGGTCGGGGGATCCTTCCCAAGCTGCGATGCGATGCCGGCGGATAGCCGGGCGCAAATAAAAAAGCGCAGCGTCTTTTGCAGCGGAAAGGTTCGCCGTCAAGGCGAGAAATTCTTTTCATCGACATTTCGTTCGTCGAGGCGAACAAAAAAATGCGAAATCAGGCAATTTCCCCGGAGTCATGCGCCAGAGCTTCGACCAGGTCGATGACCCGTCGACGTATGCGCGGGCTCTTGATGCGCACGAAGGCCTTCGACAGCTGTATGCCTTCGCTCGTGGTGAGGAAGTCGGCGACATAGGCAGTCGCGGCAGCGTCGGTGAAGCCGCTGGCAGTCACCTCTCCGGTTGGAGCACCTTCGAAGAAGAATGCGACGGGCACGCCCAGCATCTTGGCGATCTGCTGCAGCCGGCTGGCACTGATTCTATTGGTGCCTTTCTCGTATTTCTGAATCTGCTGAAATGTCAGGCCGAGCGCCTCGCCGAGTTTCTCCTGGCTGATTCCCGCCAGCATCCGCTGCATGCGCACACGGCTGCCGACATGGCGATCGATCGGGTTCGGGAGTTTCTTCAGCATGGGCGTTCACCTCGTTGACATACTCAATCGCACTTCCGATCTCGCGTCCACCGCCCCCTCCTGAGGGAAATAGACGGCTATTCGTTGGTATGCGTTGATTCTTGGCCGCTCTAGGCCGAAACTGTCACCGTCAGGGAAGGCGGGACATGTCGGGACGGCATTTCAACGCGGGACGGGACGCGCTCGATTTCATCGACCGGCTGAGCACCCTCACCGATCCGACCGCGGTTGTCGGCGCCCTGCGCGACAAGCTCGCAGGCTATGGCTTCCACGCCTTCCTGATCACCGGGCTGCCGGAGATCGGGGACCGGATCGATCCGCTCGTCCTCCTCAATGGCTGGCCGCCGGGCTGGTTCGAGCTCTATCTGGAAAGATCGTTCTCGGATTGGGATCCGATCGCGGCCTATTGCAAGACGACGATCGATCCTTTCGCCTGGGGCGACGTCTACCACGAGGATGAGGCATCTACTCGCCAGCGTGAGGTGATGGACCGGGCGCGCGACTTCAACATGATCGAAGGCTTCTGTGTTCCGATCCATGGCGAAGCGGGCTTCCAGGCCGTCGTCACCATGGCGGGGGATCGGCCGGACCTGTCGCGCCAGGCCCGCTCGGCCATCCATCTGATGTCGATCTATGCGCATGGCAAGGCGGCGGATTGCTTACGGCCGGCGCGGCTCGATCACGTCCTGACTGTCCGCGAGCGCGAGGTCCTGACCTGGTTCGCGACGGGCAAAACGACCGAGGGCGTCGCCGAACGCCTGGGCGTTTCGGCCGGAACGGCGGAGGCACATTTCGAGAACGCTGCCCGGAAGCTAGGCGTACGCGGGCGTACGCGCACGGTCATCGAAGCCTATCGCCGGGGCGAGATCAGCATCTAGCGCGAATTCGACCGCTTCTTCCGGAATTCCGGAATACCCATGAAACCTGAAAGGAGCCAGCTTGCATCCCTCAGGAATGGGGGAGGCGGCGATGATCCACGTTATCGATGCCGGCAATCGGCATCTCTATGGCGCCGAAGTCGAGCAGCATTTCAAGATTCGGCACCAGATCTATGTCGGCGAGCGCAAATGGATGGCGCTTGAGCGGCCCGATGGCCGTGAGGTCGACCAGTTCGACAATGAGGACGCGACTTATCTGCTCGCGATCGAAAAGGGGCGCGTGGTCGGCGGCACCAGGCTCGTCCCGACGCTGGGTCCGCATCTGATGGCGGATGTGTTTCCGTTCCTGGCTGATGTGCGCGGGCTTCAGCGCGGCAGCGACATCGTCGAGTGGACGCGCATCTTCGTCGTGCCGGAGCGGCGCGGGGGCGACAGCAAGGTGCTGTACACCGTCCTCGCCGGCATGTTTGAGCATTGCCTGGCCAACGACATCGCTGCGATCACGGTGGTGATGGAGACTTGGTGGATGCCGCGTTTCCTGGAACTGGGCTGGGAGGTCCGGCCGCTTGGCTTGCCGACGATGATCGACGGGATGAACTGCGTCGGCACGATCATCACGGTAAACGAGGCGGCCTATCGCCGGACGCTCGCCTTCAAGGACATCGATGCGCCCGTCATCGTGCCGCGCCGCGCCGTAAAGCAGGCGCCGGGCGAGCGGAGGATCTCGCATGGCTAGCCAACATGATACCGGCAGTAGCCGCGACAAGATCGAATATGCCCTGGGATTGCTGACCAACCTCCTGCGCAACCGGCCGGTTCATCAGGAACTGGTCGATGTCGCCTACCGCATGGACCTGCCGGACGAACTCTGGCTCGCCGTCCAGATTCTCTCCATGTCGGAACCGGATCAGGTGAAGCTGCGGGATTTCCTGCTGGTGAATCCCAATCCGCAGCTGCAGCGGCTCAACCGGAGCACGCTCGTCCTGACGCAGGATAGGGCGCCGGTTCTGCACTGAAGCCGGTCGACGGCGGTGCCCAATTCGCGGCAACGCGAACTGCCGGTCAGGCCTGAAGCGGCCTGACCGGATCGGCCATCGGGTTCCCGTCGGCCCGGTGTAATCCGAGCGCTATTGCTCGATGGTCTCGGCCGGGGCGTCGGCGAGCGAATCGACCAGATCGACGATACGCCGGCGCACGCGCGGGTTCTTGATGCGCACGAAAGCCTTGGTCAGCTGCACGCCCTCGCTGGTGGCGAGGAAGTCGGCGACATAGGTCGTGGCCGACGAATCGGCGAAGCCGCTTTCCATCGTGTCGTCGTTCGGAGCCCCGTCGAAGAAGAAGGCAACGGGAACGCCCAGCATCTTCGAGATCTGCTGCAGACGGCTGGCGCTGATCCGGTTGGTGCCCTTCTCGTATTTCTGCACTTGCTGGAAGGTCAGGCCGAGCGCTTCCCCGAGCCTTTCCTGGCTGACGCCGGCAAGCATGCGGCGCATCCGGACGCGGCTGCCGACATGACGATCGATCGGGTTGGGTACTTTCTTCAACATGGCTCGCCGGTCCCCTTAGTTTTTCTTCGTCCAGACCTGTCGGCGGCCTATTGAAGGCCAGGCGCCACCGACCATTCGGCGGTCTTCCCGTAAGAAAGTTCCAAATGGGATCACCGTCGCCGCATTAATACTCCAGCGAGCATTAGGCTGGCAACTACACCTGCAAAGAAAAGGTCGCCGAAGCGTGAATAGGGCGTAGCCGGCCCTGCCCGCGGCAGTGAGGTGTCGAGGACACCGGTCTCGCCGATGGGCAGGGCCGCGCGGATTCGCCCATAGTGATCGACGACTGCCGAGATTCCGGTATTGGCGACGCGCACCAGAGGTAACCCCTCCTCGATGGCGCGCAGGCGCGCCTGGGCGAGGTGCTGATAGGGCCCGCTCGTCTGTCCGAACCAGCCGTCATTGGTCAGGTTGAGGATGAAGCCCGGCCGTGGACCGCTCGGCATCGCCTCGCCGGGAAAGATCACCTCGTAGCAGATCAGCGCAGCAGCGGGTGGCAGACCGCGGATATTGAGGGGCGTGCGCCGGCTGCCCGACGCAAAGCCGCCGGGAACCGAGACGAACTCCGACAGGCCGACAGAGCGGATCAGTCGCTCGAGAAAGGGCGGCAGGTATTCGCCGAAGGGGACGAGATGCACCTTGTCGTAGCTGCCGGTGATCACGCCCTCGTCGTTCACCACCTGGATCGAATTGTAGATCGGCGGCCGACTCTCGCCGGGCAGGGTCTCGCCGGCGCGGGCTGCGCCGGTGATCAATGTCGTGTTGGGCGGCAGCAGCGCGGCGATCCGTGCCAGTGCCTGCGGCGTGCGCCCGAGCAGGAAAGGGAAGGCCGATTCGGGCCAGATCAGATGCGTGACGTCCTGCACGCCCGTCGTCGCCGGGCTGGTCGCGCGATCGCTCAGCGCGAGGTAGTGCGACAGGATCATCTCGCTGTTGCGCGGGCTGAACTTCGCATCCTGCGGCAGGTTCGGCTGCATCAGGCGCAGCTTCACGCCGCTGACCGCCGCGACCGGTTCGGCCGGAATCCGCCAGGCGCCGAAGCCGGCCATAACGGCAAGCGCCAGGGTCGCCAGGATCAGAGCTCGCCAGCGCGCCACGCCCTCCTCGCCCGTCCCGAGCACTGCCGGCGCTGCGCCGATCGCGACCGCGAGTGCCGTCAGTCCGTAGAGCCCGATCAGGCTGGCGCTCTGGGCGAACCAGGCGGGCCCGGCCAGCATCATGCCGTAGATGTTCCAGGGGAAGCCGGTGAGGATATGGCCGCGCAGCCATTCGCTCAGCGCCAGCGCCGCGGCCAGCACCAGGATGCGACCGGCTCCGGTGGGCCAGAGCGCGCGCGCCAGCACGAAGCCGAGTGCCGGGAAGAGCGCCAGGAAGGCTGGCAGCGCCACGACTCCGAGCGGCATCGCCCAGGCGAACTTGTCGGCCTCGACCAGGAAGGCGGCGCCCAGCCACCACAGGCCGGCGAGGTGATAGCCGAAGCCCCACCACCAGCCCGCCGTGGCGGCCGCCCAGAGACGACCGCGCCGGGTCTCGGCGACCGAGCCGTCGATCAGCCAGACCGCGGCTGTCATTGGCACGACCATCAGCGGCCAGAGATCGAGCGGCGCCAGCGCCAGCGCTCCGCACGCGCCGCAAAGGAGCGCGATCAGTCTGCGCGGCCAGCCCCAGGCGAGGATGGCACGATCGGCCAGCGCCGACAGGCTTGTCATGCGGCGTCCGGCGTTGCTGGCGGTTCGGCGGTGACTGGGTCTCGGCGATGGATGCGCAGGCGCTTGACCCGGCGCGGATCGGCGTCAAGCACCTCGAATTCGAGCTCCTCGGGCCCCTTGATCAATTCGCCCCGCACTGGAACGCGGCCAGCCAATGTCACGATCAGCCCGCCGAGTGTATCGACCTCCTCGGCGACCTCGGCGCTCGACAAATCTATCCCCGTCGCCTGCTTCAGCTCGTCGAGCGTGGCGCGGGCATCGGCGATGAAGCGGTTCTCTCCGGCGGGCGCAATCGCCGGGGCTTCGTCGAGGTCGTGCTCGTCCTCGATGTCGCCGACGACGATCTCGACCAGATCCTCGATCGAGATCAGCCCGTCGGTGCCGCCATACTCGTCGATGACCAGGGCGATATGGGTTCGGGTCGCCTGCATTCTGACCAGAAGATCGACCGCAGGCATCGAGGGCGGCACATAGAGCACCGGCCGCAGGATCTTGGCCTGGGCCAGCGTCATCGACAGATCGATGGCCCCCAGACTCGGCCCGGCATTGACCTCCGCTTCACCGCGCGCGCGCCGGCCCGGCTTGGCTCGAGCGGCGATGAAATCGAGGAAGTCGCGGATATGGATCATTCCGCGCGGATCATCGAGCGTCTCGCCATAGACCGGCAGGCGCGAATGGCCGGCGGTGCGGAACAGCGCGAGCAGGTCGCCGAGCGTTGCCTCCGACGAGACCGCGATGATGTCGGCGCGCGGCACCATCACATCGGCGACGCGGCGCTCGCGCAGGCTCAGCACATTCGAGAGCATCGCCCGCTCTTGCGGGCTGAGGTCGGTGATCTGACCGCTGTTCTGCGCCAGCGCCTCGGTGATGTCCTCGCGGATCGAGCCGCCATGGCGCAGGCCGAGCTTGTCGAGGAACTGGCCGAGCCAGTGCGACAGGCCGCGGCCGCTTGGTTCCAACGAAGAAGAAGATCGGGGGTCGTCGCTCATGACGCAGGCTGGGGGCTCGGGTTTTTCACGGTCTTCGGGCGAGGTCGAATCGGTTCGGGGTCCGAGCCGGCATAGGGGTCGGCGATGCCGAGCCGGGCGAGCGCCGCGGTCTCGAGCGCCTCCATGCGCTGCGCCTGCTCCTCGGTCTCATGGTCTTCGCCGACGAGGTGCAGCAGGCCGTGGATCACGAGATGGCTGAGATGGTCGCCGAAGGATTTCTCCTCGGCTTCGGCCTCGCGGGCGACCGTCTCGAAGGCGAGCACGATGTCGCCGATGATCGGGCTTGCGGCGATCTTCTCCGGCGGTGCGGCCGGGAAGGAGAGCACGTTGGTCGCCTTGTCGAAGCCGCGCCAGTCGCAGTTGACGACGCGGATGCGCTTATCGTCGGTCAGGAGCAGGCTGAGCTCCGCGCCCGGCAGGGTCTTGACCGGCGCGAGCGCCAGCCCCGCCTCGATGGCGGCCAGGATACGGGGCCGCAAGTCCGCAACCTCGCGCCAGCGCCGCGACTGGGTACGGATATCGAGCGAAGGCCCGCTTATGGCGGGCTCCGATGTCCCGGTTCGCGGCGCCGCGCGCCGCGATCGAGGTCGATCGTTCATCGCGGCCGCTCCCGCGACAACATGCGCTTCAGCCCGTCGGCATCACCCTCGACAGGCCCATCCGGCGCAGGCAAGGCGGCGAGTCGGGCTTCGCGCTCGTCGCGCTCCTTCCGGGAAGCGTCCTCATAGGCCATGACGATGCGGCGCACGAGCTCGTGGCGCACCACGTCGCCCTCTTCGAAGCGGGCGTGCCCGACCCCCTCGACGCCGGAGAGGAGCCGGACCGCTTCGACCAGGCCCGAGCGCTGGCCCGGCGGCAGGTCGACCTGCGACGGATCGCCGGTGATGATCATCCGCGAGCCCTCGCCCAGGCGGGTGAGGAACATCTTCATCTGCACCGAGGTGGCGTTCTGCGCCTCGTCGAGCAGGACCACGGCGTTGGTCAATGTCCGACCGCGCATGAAGGCGAGCGGGGCGATCTCGATCATCCCGGTCTGCAAAGCGCGCTCGACATGGCGCGGTTCCATGAAGTCGTTGAGCGCGTCGTAGATAGGCCGGAGATAGGGATCGACCTTCTCTCGCATGTCGCCGGGCAGGAAGCCGAGTCGCTCGCCGGCTTCGACGGCCGGCCGCGACAGCACCATGCGCTCGACCACGCCCTGCTCGATCAGCGAGACGGCATGGCCCACCGCGAGCCAGGTCTTGCCGGTGCCGGCCGGGCCCTCGGCGAGCACGAGCTCGTGACGCTTGAGCTGACGCAGATAAGCGTCCTGCGCCGCATTGCGGGCCCGGACCGGACCGCGCTTGCGTGTCACCACCGCGTCGAAGGCGGCCTTGCCGGCGTTATCGGAGGGAAAGAGCGAGCGCTGCACATTGCTCTCCTCGATCGCGCCGTCGACCTCACCGAGATTGACGGCGGCACCGGTCTTGGCGCGGGCATAGAGGGTCCGCAGCACGCGGCTCGCCTGCTCAGCGGTCTCGCGCGGGCCCTTGATCGTGACGTGATTGCCGTTTGGGCTCACGACGATACCGAGACGGCGCTCCAGATGCGCCAGATTCTGGTCGTAATGACCGAAGACCAGGCCGGCGGTCTGGTTGTTGTCGAAGGTGAGCTCGACCTCGGCGCCGGGCAAGCCCTCGCGCGTCAGCGTCTCGTCGCGGCGTGCGCCGCGCTCGGCTCTCGGATTGAATTGATCGGCCTGGGCCAATGCCATTGTCTCCATTGGGAATGAGTCGGACAGGCGCAGTCAGAAGCTATCATCGCAACGCCGACGCCATCGTACGCTACCTAACCCAACTCACTCAGGCAGCCAGCTCCGGCCGCTCCACAGCGCGGCCGAATAGCGAATTCGACCCAGCACGCTCGATCTCCACCATGATGCGGTCACCGATACGATGTGTCGTGCTCTCGATTTGCACGGCCTGCATATAGGGCGTCTTGCCGGCGAGCTGGCCGGGATGTCGGCCTGTGCGCTCGATCAGGATCTCGACCGTGCGGCCGACCATGGCGTGGTTGAAGTCCTGCCGGTGCTCCTCGACCAGGCCCTGCAGCCGATGCAGCCGCTCGTCCATCACCGCGAGCGGGACCTGCCCGGCGAGCTCTGCCGCCGGTGTGCCGGGACGCGGCGAGTACTTGAACGAATAGGCCGAGGCGAACCGCACATCGGCGATCAGCCGCAGCGTCTCCTCGAAGTCCGCATCGCTCTCGCCGGGGAAGCCGACGATGAAGTCCGACGACAACGCGATATCCGGCCGCGCCTCGCGGATCCTGTCGATCAGCCGGCGATACTCGTCGCCAGTATGCTTGCGGTTCATCGCCGCGAGGATCCGATCCGAGCCCGCCTGCACCGGCAGATGCAGGAAGGGCATCACCTGCGGCAGGTCGCGATGAGCTGCGATCAGCTCCTCGTCCATGTCGCGGGGGTGGCTCGTCGTGTAACGGATGCGCGTGATGTCCGGCACCTCGGCGATACGGCGCATCAGTCGCGCAAGCGTCCAGACGCCACCATCCGGTCCCTCGCCATGATAGGCGTTGACGTTCTGGCCAAGCAGCGAGACGTCCTGCACGCCGGCTTCCGCCAGTCGTTCGACCTCGGCGATCACCTGCGTGACCGGACGAGAAAACTCGGCGCCGCGCGTATAGGGCACGACGCAGAAGGCGCAGAACTTGTCGCAGCCTTCCTGCACCGTGACGAAGGCCGAGATGCCGCGCGCCACGATCACGGCCGGCTTCGGCGCCGGAAGATGGCCGAACTTGTCCTCGGGCGGCAGTTCGGTGTCGACGACGCGGCCGCCCTTGGCCAGGGCAAGCAGCTCCGGCAGGCGGTGATAGGTTTGCGGGCCGATGACGAGGTCGACGGCCGGTTGGCGGCGCTGGATTTCGGCGCCTTCCGCCTGCGCGACGCAGCCGGCGACGACGAGCGTAGTCTCGCGCCCCTGCGCCTTCCGCTCGCGCTTCAGGTCGCGCAGCTTGCCGAGTTCGGTATAGACCTTGTGCGCCGCCCGCTCGCGGATATGGCAGGTGTTGAGCAGGATGAGGTCGGCGTCATCAGGCGTCGCAGTCTCGACATAGCCCTGCTGACCGAGGACGTCGGCCATGCGCTGGCCATCATAGACGTTCATCTGGCAGCCATAGGACTTGATGTGGACTTTCTTCATCAACGCTGATCCGGCCTCAACCGCGTCTCCTTATCCCGATCGCCCGTCGAATGGGAATCATATCGCTTCCGATGGCAGGCAGGCAATATCCGGGCCGCTGCCGTCCAACGCGAAGCGAGTCTGGATCAGCTGCGTGACCGGCCGGTGACGGCGTCCTGCCGCGCCCGCCGGATCGCGATCTCGGCGAGGCGCGTCGCCTCCTTGCGCGAGAGCTTGCGACCCATCCGAATCGGCTCGCCCCAGGCAAGCTCGACATCGATGGCGCCGGAATTGATCATCGCCTGGAAATGCGGCGCGAGTTCGGTGTCGCCACACCAGGATAGCGCTGAGCGCTCCACGCGCCCGCCGCGCAGCCCATGGAAGCCGGTATAGGTGACACAGAGCGGATAGACCGTGGTCTCGGCCTCGTCAGCCCCGCGCACGGCTTCGTGAGCGGCCCCGAGCAGCGAGGAGCGAAGCGGCAGGACGCGTGTCCCGTCGCCGGTGGTGCCTTCGGCAAAAAGCACGACACACTGCCCGTCCTGCAGGCGGCGACCCATCTCGCTGGCGACGCCGGCAGTGGCGCCGCGGCGCATCCGGTCGATGAAGACAGTGCGCTGCAGGGTCGAGAGCCAGCCGACGACCGGCCAGGTCGCGACCTCGGCCTTGGCGACGAAGGAGAGCGGACCGGTCGTGCCGATGACGGGGATGTCGAGCCAGGAGGTGTGGTTGGCCACGATCAACCCGCCCTGTCCGGCCGGCGGAGCCGCGCCGTGCGTGCTGATGCGCACCCCGAAGCAGCGGCAGCCCAGTTTCTGGAACAGGCGGGTGAAATAGAACGGCCGCCCGAGGCGCATCGCGACGAGCTGCGGCGGGATCAGGATGAGCGTGCCGAGGACGAGCAACGCGAGCCGAGCCATGGCGCCGGGACGGAGGCCTTTCATGCTGAGCCGTTCATTCCCTGCGTTGGCGCCCCGCTTCTGCGGCTTCGGCTATAGTCGGACCTCTGACGGCCGTCTATGCCGCCGGCGCGAGGAGGCTCACCCGAGATCGCGCCGCATCACCAGCGCTGCGGCGCGGCTGCCGTCGGGCTTCGGATAATAGCCCTCGCGGCGCCCCACGGTCTCGAAGCCGAGCCGATGATAGAGGCCGATCGCGGAGGCGTTACCTTCCTCGACCTCGAGGAAGAGCCGGCCTATGCCACGCGCCCCGAGCAGTGCGAGATGGGCGGCAAGCAGCGTCTGCCCGAGCCCGCTCCGGCGCTTCGAGCCGGCGACGACGATGCTGAGGATCTCGGCCTCGTCGGCTGCGATCCGCGACATCACGAAGCCGCAAGGGTCGCTGGCGCTGCCGATGAACACGCCCTCGGTGACGACCGCACGGTCGGCGAGCAGCGCGGCACATTCACCGGGATCCCAGAGCCGCGCGAAGCCGCCCTGATGATGCAGGGCTGCGACCTGCCTGGCATGACGGACATCGAGTGGACCGGTCCGGCCCGTTGCCCGCCGGCGCCTGAACAGGGATTGGAGCCAGCCCATCGTCTTCTAGCGCCGCGGCAGCCGGGCGCGATCCTGCGGCGTCGTTTCCGGTGCCTTGAGGTAGAGCGGCCGCGGTGGCGCGCTTTCGGGATCGGCGATCAGCCCGAGCCGGGCCACCCAGATCACGTCGGGCGCCTTGGCGTCGTCGACGACCAGCGCGTCGAGGCCGATCGCCCAGGCCTCGTTGGCGACGGCGAGCGCGGCCGAGCCCACAAGCGAGACCGGGCCGGCGCCGATGGCGCGGGCAGCGTCGCGATGGTTGACCTGGCGAATCGAAACCAGCTGCTTGCCATGCGCGTTCAGCGCCTGGAACCAGACCTGGCCGTGCCGGGCATCGACCGCAGCGGCGACGACGCGTCCGCCCTCGCGGCCGATGAAGGGCGCTGCGCTGGCAGCCAGTGTCGAGATGCCGACGGCGGGGATGCCGGCGGCGAGCGCGATCGCCCGGGCGGCGCTGATGCCGACGCGCAGGCCGGTATAGCTGCCGGGGCCGATGGTCACGGCGACGCGGTCTAGCGAGGAGAAGCCGCCTTCCGCCTTGCCCATGACGCGCTCGATCATCGGCATCAGCGCCTCGGCATGGCCGCGCTCCATGGCGGTCTGCTCGATCGCGACCGGAGCAAGCTCGCCAGCGTCGAGGACGCAGGCCGAGCAGGCGCCGAGCGCGGTGTCTATCGCAAGAATGCGCATCAGGGCTGGGTCCGGACGATTACGATGCGGCTGCTGGCCAGAAACATGCCCTGAATCTAACGGCGATCAAACCGCCTCGACCTCGCGCACCTGCGGCAGGAAATGACGCAGCAGGTTCTGGATGCCGTGCTTCAGCGTCGCGGTCGAGGAGGGGCAGCCCGAGCACGAGCCCTTCATCACGAGGTAGACCGTGCCGTCCTTGAAACCGCGGAAGGTGATGTCGCCGCCATCGCCGGCGACGGCCGGGCGGATGCGGGTCTCGAGCAGTTCCTTGATCGTCTCGACGGTCGCGGCGTCCTCGTCGGCGAAGAACTCCTCCTCGCTCTCGGCGAGCTCGTCGGTCGGAGCGCCTTCGCTCATCAGCGGCGCGCCCGACATGTAATGTTCCATGATCGCGCCGAGGATGGCGGGCTTGAGATGCGGCCACTCGCCCTCGGCCTTGGTCACGGTGATGAAGTCCGAGCCGAAGAACACGGCGGAAACGCCCTTGACGCCGAACAGGCGGGTGGCGAGCGGCGAGCGTTCGGCAAGCGCCGGGTCGCGCAATTCGACCGGGCCTTGCGGCGAGACGCTGCGGCCGGGCAGGAACTTCAAGGTGGCGGGGTTGGGTGTCGCTTCGGTCTGGATGAACATGTCTTTGTCTCCGGCGCCGGCGGGTCAAGGCCGCCGTTCCTGACACCGATATAGGCCTAGAGCTGGAATCATTCCAGCGGTGGAGCATGTCCAGGCGAGGTGGAAACCGGTTCGCCGTCAGGACATGCGGCAACTCGACAACATGCGTCAGGCCAGCGCGTCGATCTCCTCGTCGGCGAGATGGCCGGGCACGATCGCAACCGGGATCGGGAAGCTGCCGGCGCCCTTGCCCGCAAGCGCGCTGACGAGCGGGCCCGGCCCATCGCGGCCAGTGCCGGCGGCGAGCACCAGCAGCGAGATGTCCTCGTCCGCCTCGATCAGCTTGACCATTTCGTCGGCTTTGATGCCGGTGCGCACGACTTTTTCGGGCTCCAGCCCGGCGAGCGAGCGCACGGCAGCGGCGGCCACGTCGATCAATTCCTCCGCCTCGGCTTCAGCGTCGGCCTGCACCATGTCGCCGACGCCGAGCCAGGTCTCGTCCGGCGGCGGCGTCACCACGCCAAGCAGCACGATCGACGCGCCGAGGCGGGCGCAGCGCCGCGCCGCAAAGCGCACCGCCTTGGCGCATTCCGGACTGTCATCGACGACAGCGAGGAATTTCGGGCGATGGCCCGTCTCGTAGGACCGCCGTCTCTTGACCATTGCTATCGCCTGCCGCCGGTTTCGGGACGTCTCATGGTGACAGGCGTCGCAAGGTCAGCGCAAGCCTCCCCGCGGCGGCTGCCGGATCAGCGTCGGCGCACGAAGCCGACGATGTCTTTGACGTCGCGGATGATCGGCTCGGCGATCGTCGCGGCGTTGTCGGCGCCGTCGCTGAGGATGCCGTCGATATGGCTGGGATCGGCCAGGAGGCGGCGCATGTCCTCGGCGATCGGCGCAAGCTTGCCGACGGCGAGCTCGACCAGCGCGGCCTTGAAGCCGGAGAACTGGCTGCCGCCGAACTGGCTGAGCACCTGCGTCTTGGTCTCGCCGGAGAGACCGGCATAGATCCCGACGAGGTTCTCGGCCTCGGCCCGGCCCGCCAGCCCCTTCTCCTCCGAGGGCAGCGCTTCGGGGTCGGTCTTCGCCTTGCGGATCTTCTGGGCGATCATGTCGGCGTCGTCGGTCAGGTTGATGCGCGAGTAATCGGACGGGTCCGATTTCGACATCTTCTTGGTGCCGTCGCGCAGACTCATCACCCGCGGCGCCGGGCCCTGGATCATCGGCTCGGGCAGCGGGAAGAAACCGAGCTCGCCGGTGCCGACGCCCAATGTGCCGATCTGCTCGGCGAAGTCGTTGTTGAACTTCTGGGCGATGTCGCGAGTGAGCTCGAGATGCTGCTTCTGGTCCTCGCCGACCGGGACATGCGTCGCCTTGTAGAGCAGGATGTCGGCCGCCATCAGCACGGGATAGTCGTAGAGCCCGATCGAGGCGTTCTCGCGGTCCTTGCCGGCCTTCTCCTTGAACTGGGTCATGCGGTTGAGCCAGCCGAGCCGGGCGACCGTGTTGAACACCCAGGTAAGCTCGGAATGGCCAGGGACCTGGCTCTGGTTGAAGATGATGCTCTTCTTCGGGTCGACGCCGGCTGCGATATAGGCGGCCGCGACCTCGCGCGTGGCACGGGTCAGTTCGGCCGGGCCGCCCCAGACGTCGAAGCCCTGCGTGATCGCGTGCATGTCGACGACGCAATAGATGCAGTCATGGGTCTTCTGCATCGCGACCCAGTTCACCAGCGCGCCGAGATAATTGCCGAGATGGAGCGTCGAGGTCGGCTGCATGCCGGAGAAGACGCGAGGAGAGAAAGCGGCCATGGGGCGCTCCGTCGTCAGGGCGAAAAAAATCTTGAGTCGAGGGTCGATCCGCTCAGGAACGCGGCGTTCTGACGGAAGCGCCGCGAAGGCGCAAGAGCCGCGGCGGCAGGACAGCGTCGAAGGCGCCGAACAGGAAGCCGGCGACGGCGTAGATCGCGGCGCCTGTGCTGCACAGGAGCATCAGTGCGCCAGCGCGCCGCAGTGCCGGCTCGCTAGGGTTCAGTGCGGGCAGGAACGGTCCGATCGCGACGTTCAGCACCAGCACCATGAGCGCGGTGGCCAGCAGGATCGCCAGGATCGTCCTGGCATCGGTCCAGCGCGGGCGCCACAGGCCGGCTCGCAGGAGATGCACGCCCATCAAGCCCATCTGGGCGATGAAGGCGAGGCTTGCGGCCAGTGCGCCGATCATTGCCGCGTCGCGCCAGCCGAGCAGGAGGAAGCCGACCAGCGCTGCGACGATGACCGCGACGAGGCCGGCGATCAGCGGCAGCCGCGGCTGTCGACGCACGAAATAGACCTGCCCGAAGACCTTGGCGGCGAGCGCGAAGGGCAGGCCGCAGGCGAAGGCCGCCAGCGCGGCGGCGGTGCGCTCGCGATCGGCAACGCCGAACTGCCCGTTCTCGAACAGCACCGAGACGATCGGCTCGGCCAGTACGAACAGGGCCGTCGCCGCCGGGATCGCTAGCGCCAGGCCTAGTGCCAGCGCCCGGCCGAGCAGGGCGTCGTGACCTGCCTGCGATTGCTCGCCGGCCATGGCCGAGAGCACGACCGTGCCCATGGCGACACCAAAAAAGGAGAGCGGCAGCTGGAAGACGCGGTCGGCGTAGTACAAGGCCGAGACCGAACCGGGCTCGGTCGAGGCGATCTGCGTCGAGACCAGCAGGACAAGCTGGGCGGCGGAAGCGGCGAGCAGCGTCGCTCCGCCCGTCCTGATCAGCCGCGTCATGTCCGGCGACCAGCGCAGATTGGGACGCGGCAGGCCGGCAGAGCTGGATGAGAGCGCGGTCAGCATGAACAGCAAATGCAGCAAGCCGGCAAAGCTCATGGCCAAGGCCAGTTCGCCTGCTCCCTCCTCCGGCTCTTCTCCCGTCATCAGCGCCATCAGCAAGGTCAGGATGAGGACGAGGTTCGTCAGCGCCGGCGCCAGGGAGGCCATGGTGAAGCGCCGTTCGGCATTGAGAATGGCGGCCAGCAGCGATGCGAGCGTGGTCAACACCACGAAAGGCAGCATCCAGCGCGTATAGATCGCCGCCAGCTTGAGTGTCGCCGGCTCGTCGGAGAACCCGCCCGCGATGCCCAGAACGACCCAGGGGGCGAAGACTTCACCCAGTGCGATCAGGATAATCAGGAGTAGCGTGAGCTGCGAGACCGCCGTGCTGGCAAACCGTTGCGCCGCTTCTTCGCCGCGCTCGGACTTGATGGCGAGGTAGAGCGGCACGAAAGGCGCGTTCAGCCCGCCTTCGCCGAGCACGCGCCGGACCAGGTTCGGCAGCCGAAGCGCCGCCAGGAAGGCGTCTGCCACCGGACCTGTGCCAAGCAGTCGCGCGATCATGACGTCGCGGGCGAAACCGAGCAGGCGCGACAGGATCGTCGCGGCGCCGACAATGAGGGAATCGCGGGCGAGGCGGGAGGATGGCTGGGGCGATGTGCCACTCATGACCGCTTGTCCCCGGTCACAGCCCAATGTCCTCGCGCAGGCGGTCGATCTGGTGCATGCGCTGATGCAGGATCGTGACGATGCCGATGTCGCCATTCACCAGGCGGCGCCAATAGATGACATGGCGCTCATGGCGCACCATGAAGCCATCGACGCCGAATTCGGCTGGAACCGGACGCGACATCACCGCATGCGTCTCGATACGACCGAAAGTCTCGAACAGGCCCTCGATATAACGCTGTGCCTGGTCTTTGCCCCAACGCTCGCGCGTGTAGCGATAGATTTCGTCGAGGCGGTACGAAGCCGCTTCCTGGATGCGGATCGCGGCCATGGCCTGTCAGGCTTGGTTGCGTGCGATCACTTCGGCCGCAGTGAGCGGCCGGTAGGCGGAATCGGGGGCGGCGAAGGCGTGCTGCAGTTCGGCCTTCAGCCGTTCGAAGGCCACGCGCTCCGCCTGTTCCTTGTCACGACGGATCAGGTCGCGGACATATTCGCTGACATTCTCATAGTCGCCGTCAGGCCCTACGTTCTCGGCGACGAAGTCGCTCAATGGGCCGCTGAGCCGAACGGTCATGGTGGTCGTGCGCGGCATGGGCTCGCTCCTTGTCTTCAATATGAACAAGAATGAAGACGAAAGCCAGTCACGCCGCGGTGCTGCCCTAGAGAATGAACCGGCTCAGATCAGCATTCCGCGCCAGGTCGCCGATGCGCGCTTCGACGTAAGCCGCATCGATGGTGACGCTCTCGCCGCCGCGGTCGGTCGCGGTGAACGAGATCTCGTCGAGGATGCGCTCGATCACGGTCTGGAGCCTTCGCGCGCCAATGTTCTCGACTGTCGAATTGACCTCGACCGCGATGCGCGCGATCGCCGCGATCGCGTCGGGCGTGAACTCGATCGCGACCTGCTCGGTCGCCAGCATCGCCACCGACTGCTTGATCAGGCTGGCTTCGGTCTCGGTCAGGATGCGCTTGAAATCCTCGACGTCGAGCGGCGAGAGCTCGACCCGGATCGGCAGGCGGCCCTGCAGCTCCGGCAAGAGGTCGGAGGGCTTCGAGACGTGGAAGGCGCCGGACGCGATGAAGAGGATGTGGTCGCTCTTCACCGGCCCGTGCTTGGTTGCGACCGTCGTGCCCTCGATCAGCGGCAGGAGGTCGCGCTG
The DNA here is from genome assembly GCA_025846845.1 of Alloboseaceae bacterium BT-24-1. Taxonomy (GTDB): domain Bacteria; phylum Pseudomonadota; class Alphaproteobacteria; order Rhizobiales; family Beijerinckiaceae; genus Allobosea. Next base: position 266,000 of record JAOYTL010000008.1, on the reverse strand, counting down.
CACGCCCTCGCGCGAGACGTCGGCGCCGCCGCGGCCCTCGCGGGCGCAGATCTTGTCGATTTCGTCGAGGAAGACGATGCCGCTGTTCTCGACCTCGCGGATCGCGGCCTGGATGATCGCGTCCTGGTCGATCAGCTTGTCGCTCTCCTCGGCAAGCAGCGGGCCATAGGCATCCTTGACCTGGACGCGCCGGGGCTTGCCCTTCTGGCCGAAGGCCTTGCCGAACATGTCGGAGAGATTGATCGCGCCGATCGAGGCGCCGGGCATGCCGGGCACCTCGAACATCGGCTGGGTCGAGCCGCCGGAGGCGACCTCGATCTCGATCTCCTTGTCGTCGAGTTCGTTGGCGCGCAGCTTGCGGCGGAAGGCGTCGCGCGTGGTCGCGCTCGCCGTGGCGCCGACCAGCGCGTCGAGCACGCGTTCCTCGGCGGCGACATGCGCCTTGGCCTGCACGTCCTTGCGCCGGCTCTCGCGCACCAGCCCGATCGCGACCTCGACCAGGTCGCGCACGATCGATTCGACGTCGCGGCCGACATAGCCGACCTCGGTGAACTTGGTCGCCTCGACCTTGAGGAAGGGCGCATTCGCCAGCTTGGCGAGGCGCCGGGCGATCTCGGTCTTGCCGCAGCCGGTCGGGCCGATCATCAGGATGTTCTTGGGCGCGACCTCCTCGCGCAGCGGGCCCTCGAGCTGCTGCCGGCGCCAGCGATTGCGCAGGGCGATCGCGACGGCGCGCTTGGCGTCGTTCTGGCCGACGATGAAGCGGTCGAGCTCGGAGACGATCTCGCGGGGGGAAAACGACGTCATCAAACGGGTTCCTGGATCATGATCAGCGCGGGGCCGTCGCCGGTCTCGCGGATGTCTAGGGGCGTGAAGCCCGCCTTCTCATAGGCACGGATCGCGGCGAGATTCTCCGGGTCGGGATCGATCACCACCCGCGGCGCGCCTTGCGCCAGCAAATGCCGGGCGAAGGCGCCGATGAAGCGGGCGCCATGGCCCTGGCCGAGCATGTCGGCTTCGCCGATGAACTGATCGATGCCGCGCGTGCCGGGCGGCTGGTCCTGCAGCGGATAGTCCGGCCAGAGCGACGGATCCCAGCTCTGCTGGTGGGCAAAAGGCCGCCCGTCATGGCTGACGATCAGCGCCTCCATGCTCGGATCGCCGAAGATGCGCGCGATCTCGGCGAGTTCCTCGTCGGGATCGCCCCACCAGCGCCGGACATGGTCCTGTTGGAGCCAGCGCGCCAGCAGCGGGAAGTCGTCGGGCGTCGCTGGGACGAAGGCATAGCCGTCGGCGACGAAATTCATGCGGTCTCCAGGCTTTCGATGACGAGCGAGTGGTTGGTGTAGACGCAGATGTCGCCGGCGATCTTCATCGCCTTGCGCACGATCGTCTCGGCATCGCCCTCGCCATCGACCAGCGCGCGGGCCGCGGCGAGCGCGAAATTGCCGCCGGAGCCGATCGCCATCACCGAGCCATGCTCGGAGGGCTCCGGCTCAAGCACGTCGCCGGTGCCGGAGATCAGCAGCGAGACCTCCTTGTCGGCGACGAGCAGCATCGCCTCCAGCCGGCGCAGATAGCGGTCGGTGCGCCAGTCCTTGGCGAGCTCGACGCAGGCGCGCAGCAATTGCGTCGGGAACTGTTCGAGTTTGGCCTCCAGCCGCTCGAACAGAGTGAACGCGTCGGCGGTCGCGCCGGCGAAGCCGGCGATCACCGCGCCCTTGGCGAGGCGGCGCACCTTCTTGGCATTGCCCTTCATGATCGTCGGGCCGAGCGAGACCTGGCCGTCGCCGCCGATCACGACATGGCCGCCCTTGCGCACCATCAGGATGGTGGTCGCGTGCATGACGGAGGCATTGCTAGTCTCGGACATCGCGATTCGATCTCGATCAATGGCAGTCAGGAACCGCCAACATGTTCAGGCTGAAGCCCGGTATCAAGAGCGACCCGGTCAAACGCTGGAATCTGTCCGAGCGCGTCTTCTTCGCCTGCGGCGCCTGCCACATCCTCGCCTACGCCTTCCTGGAGGCCTATCCGGAGCAGGGTTTCCACGCCGTCTGGATCAGGCCGGCCGAGGGCTTCACCGGCAACCACGTCTTCGTCAGCAATGGCAAGACCGCCTTCGATTTCCATGGCTATCGCTGCGAAGAGGCCTTGGTCGCCCATCATTGGGCCAAGGGCCGGCTCTGGTGGCCGGGTTGGGACGGCACGCTCGTGCCCTTGCCGCAGGACGTGCTGATCTCCAACGCCAAGTCGCAGCGATATGACGGGCTCCTGCTGCGCGAGCCCGGCCAGTTCCTTCACGACGCAATGCCGCGGGCGCGGGCGCTCCTGGCGCGCTTCGGGCCGCCGCCGTCAGGCGCCCGCCAGGCTGGCGGCACACTGCTCGACGAAACGGGCCTGCGCCGCCAGATAGGGTCCGGGGCCATAGCTGATCCGTGACACGCCGAGCCCGCTCAGGGTCTCGCGATCGGGCGCGCCACCCATCACCATCACGTTCACGGGCAGCGTCAGCGCATTGCAGATCGTCGCGATGCCGCTCTCGTCGAGCAGTCCGGGAATGAAGAAGCCGCTGCAGCCGGCCTGCTGATAGGCCAGCGCCCGCTCGATCGCCGCATCGATCAGGTCCGGGTGGCGCGTCTTGTCGGCCTCCAGCAGGAAAAGATCCGTCCGGGCGTTGATGAACACGGCGATGCCGAGATTATCCGCCGCGCTCCGGATCGCCTTGATCCGCTGCACCTGGTCGGCGATGGCATAGAGCGCACCAGTCCCGACGATCTGGTCCTCGAAGTTCAGACCGACCGCGCCGGCTTTGATGATCCGTGCCGCATTCTTCGCGACGCCGTCCGGGTCTTTCGCGTAGCCGCCTTCGAAATCGACGGTCAACGGCAGCGCGACGGCGGAGGCGATGCGGCCGACGATCGTCTCGATGAAGTCGAGCGGGATCGCCTCGCCGTCGTCGAAGCCATGGGCCGCCGCCATCGACCAGCTCCCGGTGGCGATCGCCTTGCTGCCGGCCTTGGCGGCCGAGCGGGCGCTGCCGGCATCCCAGATATTGTAGAGGACCAGCGGTTGGCCTTTGACATGAAGTGCGGCGAGCTGGCCTGCTTTGTCGGCTTGGGTCATCGAACCTCTCCTTGCCTCGGCGCGCCGCTCGTAGCGGACCTGGCTGTCGCCTTCTGTCAGCAGGCCCGCCTCGATCGCCATGGCCTTCCGGCCGGTCGCCTGCTAAAGCGACGCGAAATTCCACCAGCGACAGAGACGATCATGCGTTCTGGCGAAGTGAAGCGCCGCACCAATGAGACCGATATCGCGGTCAAGCTCGTGCTCGACGGCGCGGGCAAGGCCGAGATTGCGACCGGGGTCGGCTTCTTCGACCATATGCTCGACCTCTTCGCCCGCCATTCGCTGATCGACACCACGGTCAGCGTGAAGGGCGACACCCATATTGACGACCATCACTCGGTCGAGGATGCCGGCATCGCGCTCGGCGAGGCGCTCAAAGCGGCGCTCGGCGACAAGAAGGGCATTCGTCGCTATGCCGACGTCCACCTGCCGATGGACGAGACGCTGACCCGCGTCGCGGTCGACGTCTCCGGTCGGCCCTTCCTGGTCTTCCGCACCCAGTTCAAGGCGGAAAAGATCGGGACGTTCGACACCGAGCTGGTGCGCGAATTCTTCCAGGCCTTCGCCATGAACGCGGGCATCACGCTGCATGTCGAGACGCTCTATGGCGACAATGCTCACCATATCGCCGAGAGCTGCTTCAAGGGCCTGGCGCGGGCGCTGCGCCAGGCGATCGAGGTCGATCCGCGCGAGGGCGGCCGCGTGCCCTCGACCAAGGGTGCCCTCTAGAGCATTGCGCAAAAAAGTGGGAACCGGTTTTTTGCTTGAGCAATGCTCTAAATTGTCGAGGGGATCGCTGCCATGGCGTTCTATCAGGCTCTGATCCCGCCGCCGGACGCGGGAGGCTTGCGCGAGGAGATCGAGCAGGCCCGTCTCCTGCCGGAGAGCTTCACCTGGCCGGCCCTGATCTTCGGCGGCGTCTGGCTGCTGTTCAAACGGCTCTGGCTCGCCTTCATCGTTTACGCCCTGGTCTGGGCTGGGTTGATCTACCTCCAGCGCCAGATGGGCTTTTCCTTTCTCGCGGTGATGCTCTCGCATACCGCTCTGGCGGTTTTCCTTGGCCTCGAGGGTCAGAACCTGATCGCGCGCAAGCTGCTGCGTAAGGGCTGGCGGCTAGTCGACGTGGTCGAGGCGCCGGATCTCTCCAGCGCCGAACGCCGCTTCTTCGAGCGGGCGCTGCCGGCTGTCACATCATCGCGTGTCGTCGAGGCGCCGTCGGCTCCAGCGCCTGCTCGCTTCGCAGCCGGCCCCGCGCCGGTGATCGGCCTCTTCCCCGAGGCGAATGGACGATGAGCCAGACCGTCGCCATCGTCGATTACGGCTCGGGCAATCTGCACTCGGCCGCCAAGGCATTCGAGCGCGCCGCCACTGAATCCGGCATCCCCTCGACCATCCGCGTCACCAGCGATCCCGCCGAGGTCCGCGCCGCCGACCGCATCGTCCTGCCCGGTGTCGGTGCCTTCGCCGATTGCCGGCGCGGGCTCGACACCGTCCCCGGCATGGTCGAGGCGCTGGAGGAGACGGTACGGACCAAGGGCCGGCCCTTCCTCGGCATCTGCGTCGGCATGCAATTGCTGGCAAGCCGCGGGCTCGAATACGTCACCACGCCGGGGCTCGGCTGGATCGCCGGAGACGTCGCGCTGATCCGGCCGCAGGACGATGCCCTGAAGATCCCGCATATGGGCTGGAACACGCTGCATCCGCAGGACGAGCACAAGCTGCTCGCCGGCATCGAGACTGGCCCCTCCGGCTGGCATGCCTATTTCGTCCATTCCTATGCGCTCACAGCCGAGAACCCGCAGGAGGTTCTGGCGCTGACCGATTATGGCGGCCCGGTCACCGCGATCGTGGCAAAGGGCAACATTGCCGGCACGCAGTTCCACCCGGAGAAGAGCCAGAAGCTCGGCCTGAAGCTGATCGGCAATTTCCTGAGATGGGCGCCGTGATCCTCTTTCCCGCCATCGACCTTAAGGAAGGCCAGTGCGTCCGGCTGAAGCAGGGCGACATGGGCCAGGCGACGGTCTTCAACGACGATCCCGCCGCCCAGGCCGCGACCTTCGAGCGCCAAGGCTTCCAGTGGCTGCACGTCGTCGATCTCGACGGCGCCTTCGCCGGCAAGCCGATGAACGCGGCTGCTGTCGAAGAGATTCTGGCGCGTGTCTCTTTCCCGGTTCAGCTCGGCGGCGGCATCCGTGACATCAGGACGGTCGAGGGCTGGCTCGGGAAGGGCATCGCCCGCGTCATCATTGGCACGGCGGCGGTGCGCGATCCCGGCTTCGTGCGCGAGGCGGCCAGGGCCTTTCCCGGCAAGGTCGCGGTCGGAATCGATGCGCGCGACGGCTTCGTCGCGGTCGAAGGCTGGGCGGAGACCTCGGCGCTGGCCGCCGACAATCTCGGACGGCGCTTCGAGGACGCCGGCGTCGCCGCGATCGTCTACACCGACATCGCCCGCGACGGCATGCTCCAGGGCATCAACTGGGATGGCACCATCGCGCTGGCGCATGCGCTGACGATCCCGGTGATCGCCTCGGGCGGTCTGGCTTCAATGGCCGATATCGAGCGGCTGATGGCGCCCGACGCCGCGATCCTCGAAGGCGCGATCACCGGCCGCGCCCTTTATGACGGTCGCATCGACGCAGGCGAGGCGCTGGCAAGAATCGGAACGAGGACTCGAATTGGCTAAAGAGTCAAGTATTTTATTGACATTGATTCGTGAATCGCTATTTTGTTTTCATAAATGGACTGGGGGTTGTTCCTGGTCGGCGCTGGGCCTCGGTTTCGACCGGGGCCTTTCGCTTATGGAAACAGTTTCAGGCCATAGCCGCGAATTTCGCCAGCTGGGCTGCGTCTGAACTTCGTTTCGATAATGTCGTACGCCCGGTTGCCTTGGTCAGGACGAAGCGTTTTCAGCCCGATGGGGCGTGCAAACAAGTCGGCGATCTGTAGCCCGGACGAGTTGGCCCGTTTGTCGACCATCTGAATGTCTAGTTCGGCCATCGCAGCGCCGCGAAAATTCGCTCCATCCTTTATTCGGCGAAACTCCAGTTCCAGCTTGGAGTCCTCCTTTTCCCCACGCTTCTCGAATAGAACAGTTGTCACCCTCCCGACCTGTCCTTGTTCGGTCAAGAATCGATGCGTTCGCTCCATGCAGAATTGCATCGCGATGTGATAGGGATTGTCAGGCTCGGCATAGCGTCGTGCCAATCGAGGCTTGTCGATCACGCTGGCTATGACGGTTGTCGGACAATTCTCAAGGATTGCCGTCAGCTCTGCCATGAAGCGACCCCTCCGCTCCTCATTTTGGAGGAACTTAAAGGGCGGACGTTGTTTGCGGATTTCGTTCTCGTGGAGAACCACGTTGTCATGGCCGAACCAACGAAACTTGAAATCCTGAATTTGGGGCACGATCAACCCGACGTAATCGGCTTTCCGAAAGATGCAGAACGCAAGGACGAAGATCGGATAAGCCTGCGCTACGGACGTTAGGTCGTGGTCGCCGCTCTCATCGACATAGATGATATAGTCTGAGAAGGCAGGCATCGGATGAAAGTACGATCCTGAAAACCAATACCAAAATACGCATCATCCTCTGCCTCAACGTCAAGCGTGGTCGCCTCGTCGAGATCCGAGGTTCGTCGATCTCGACGAGGCCAGAGCTTACAGCGGCGCCGCCCGCCGGCCCGATCAGCGGACGAACTGGTCGTAGATCTTCCCGAATTCGCCGGTCGCCTTGGCAAGATGCAGCCACTGGTCGACGAAGGCCTTGAAGACGACGTCGCCGCGCGGCAGCAGATAGCCCATCTCGCCATATTGCAGCGGCTCGTCCGGGTTGATCGCGCACAGACCCGGCTTGCTCTTCTCCTGAACCTTTGTCTCGATCGATTCAGCGATCATGATGTCGGCCTTGCCGGCCAGGATCTGGTCGAAGATCGTGACGTTGTCGGGGTAGACCTCGATCTTGGCCTGCTTGAAGTTGGCGCGGACGAAGCGCTCATTGGTACCGCCGGGATTGACGATGACGCGGGTCTCCGGCTTGTCGATATCGGCGACGGTCTGGAACTTCGCTTTGTCGGCGCAGCGCGCGATCGGCGCCTTGCCATTGATCAGGTAGGGCGCGGAGAAAAAGGCGCGCTTCTGCCGGTCGAGCGTCACCGAGATGCCGCCCATGGCGATGTCGCATTTGCCGGCGGTGAAATCGTTCATCAGATCGGCCCATTTCGTCTGCACGAACTTGGCCTCGACGCCGATGGCCTTTGCCAGCGATTTCGCGAGCTCGATGTCGATGCCCTCGAAGCTGCCGTCCTTGGCCAGCGTGAACGGCTTGTAGTCGCCGGTGGTGCAGACCTGCAGGGCGCTGCGGCTCTGGATCGCCTCGAGCTGGCTGGCCGGGGCCTGCGCCAATGCGGCGGCGCTGAGGCCGAGCCCGGTGGCGGCGCTCAGCGCCGCGAGCTTCAGGGCCTTGAAGGACGATGTGATCGTCATGGAAATCCCCCTCGGTTTTGCTTATGGCGCGCAAGAGAGCAGGGATCAGAGCAGGGATCGTGGCGGTGATCAATCCGGCCGGCGCGCGCTGCGTTTGCGTGCGGTGCGGCCGCAGCGCTATATGCGCCCGATTGTTTTGTCGTTCCGCCCGGGCAGGCCCGCTGATGACCCTGAAGACCCGCATCATCCCCTGCCTCGACGTCAAGGACGGTCGCGTCGTCAAGGGCGTGCAGTTCCTCGATCTGGTTGACGCCGGCGATCCGGTCGAGGCGGCCAAGGCCTATGACGCGGCCGGCGCCGACGAGCTCTGCTTCCTCGACATCACCGCCAGCAGCGAGGACCGCGGCATCCTGTTCGATGTCGTCACACGCACGGCCGAGGCCTGCTTCATGCCGCTGACCGTCGGCGGCGGCGTGCGCTCGGTCGAGGACATCAGGCAGCTTCTGCTGGCGGGGGCCGACAAGGTCTCGATCATGACCGAGGCGGTGAAGCGCCGCGAATTCGTGCGCGAAGCGGCGCAGAAATACGGCGCGCAATGCATCGTCGTCGCGATCGACGCCAAGCAGGTTTCGCCCGGTCGTTGGGAGATATTCACCCATGGCGGGCGCAACCCGACCGGGCTCGACGCAATCGCCTATGCCCGCGAGGTCGCCTCATTGGGCGCAGGCGAAATCCTGCTGACCTCGATGGATCGCGACGGCGCCAAGACCGGCTTCGACCTCGATCTCACCCGCCGCGTCGCCGATGCGGTCTCGATCCCAGTCGTCGCCTCGGGCGGCGTCGGCACGCTCGACCATCTTGTCGAGGGCGTGCGCGAGGGCCGGGCCTCGGCCGTGCTCGCCGCCTCGATCTTCCATTTCGGCACCTTCACCATCCCGCAGGCCAAGGCGCATATGGCGGCGGCCGGGCTGGCGATGCGGCTGGATTAAGTGATGACAGCTTTTTCGCTGACCGATCTCGAACGCATCGTCGCCGAGCGCGCCAGCGCCTCGCCGGAGGAGTCCTGGACGGCGAAGCTCCTCGCCGCTGGGCCCGAGCGCGCCGCCAAGAAGCTTGGCGAAGAAGCGGTCGAGGCCGTGATCGCGGCCGTGAAAGGCGATCGTGACGAGCTTATCGCCGAGAGCGCCGATCTGCTTTATCATCTTTTGGTCGTGCTCAAGGCCCGCGATGTTGCATTGCGGGACGTCTTGAGCCAGCTTGAGGCCCGTACCGCGCGTTCCGGCCTGGCCGAGAAAGCGGCGCGGCCCCGTTGAAGTCGAGGCGAGTGTCGCGTTGAACCTCGAAGCCTGGAATACGGGGGGCATCATGGACCAGCGTCCGATCGCGGCGCCGCCTGGCCCCGACCTCGTCTCACCCTATCGCAGCTTCACGCGCGACGAGTGGGCGCATCTGCGTGCCGACGCGCCGCTGACGCTCTCGGTCGACGACCTGACCAAGCTGCAATCGATCAACGACCCGATCTCGCTCGACGAGATCGTTGCGATCTATCTGCCGCTCTCGCGCCTGCTTTCGCTCTACGTCGCCGCGACGCAAGGGCTGTTCAAGGCGACGCAGCGCTTCCTGATGGCGGAGGCCGAGGTCAAGGTCCCCTATGTCATCGGCGTCGCCGGCTCGGTCGCAGTCGGCAAGTCGACCACGGCGCGCGTGCTCAAGGCCCTGCTCTCGCGCTGGCCGAACACCCCCAAGGTCGAGCTCGTCACCACCGACGGTTTCCTTCTGCCCAATGCCGAGCTCGAGCGCCGCGGCCTGATGCAGCGCAAGGGCTTCCCCGAGAGCTATGACAGCGCGGCGATCCTGCGCTTCCTCTCCGAGGTGAAGGCCGGCAAGCGCGCCGTCAGCGCCCCGGTCTATTCGCATCTGGTCTATGACGTCGTGCCGGGCGAGCAGGTCACGGTCGAGCGGCCGGACATCCTGATCCTCGAAGGGCTCAACGTGCTGCAGCCGAGCCGGATGCCGCGCGACGGCACGATCATCCCGTTCGTCTCGGACTTCTTCGATTTCTCGGTCTATCTTGACGCCGACGAGAACGACCTGCACCGCTGGTACGTCAATCGCTTCATGACGCTGCGCCAGACCGCCTTCCGCGATCCGCGCTCCTTCTTTCGCAAATATGCCGAGATCGGCGAGGAGGAGGCGCTCTCGATCGCCGAGAACCTCTGGACCGGCATCAATCTGCCCAATCTGCGCGAGAACATCGTCCCGACCCGCCAGCGCGCCGGCCTGATCCTGACCAAGGGCGCCAGCCATCGCATCCAGCAGGTCGCGCTGAGGCGGTTGTAGCGCGGGCGCGAGACCGCCGGCTCTGAAAACCGCCATGACGACCTATGTCGCCCTTCTGCATTCGATCGTGCTCGGCCCCGGCAAGCGCCTGGTGATGGCGGATCTGAAGGCCATGGCTGCGGATCTCGGTTTTGGCGACCCGCGCACCTGGGTCGCCACCGGCAATCTGATCTTTGAAGCCGACGATGCGCCCATCGCCGCGATCGAGAGCCGCTTGGAAGCGGCTTTCCGCGCCCGTTTCGGCAAGCATGTCGATATCATCCTGCGCACGGCGCAGGGCTGGCGGCGGCTCGCTGCCCAAAATCCCTTTCCGAACGGGAATGGCGCCGATATTGGCATCCGCGTCATGCGAAAGCCGCTCCGCCCGGATGCCTTGGCCAGGCTCGGCAGGATCGCGGCGCCGGGCATCGGGCTCGCCCTCGCGGACGGCGATCTATGGATCGATTTCAGCGGCAAGCCGAGCGAGACGAAGCTGCTCTCGCATCTGACGACCAGGAAACTCGGCGTCGGCACACTGCGCAACGCCAATACCGTCAATGCCCTTGCCGCGATGCTGGACTGATGCGCCAGCCAGTTCGTTCGGCGCGATAGGAACCCTGACGGTGCTGGAGCATCTCTCCTCCCTCGGCCTGATGGCCAGTGCCGCCTTCGTCGCCGCGACGCTGCTGCCGGCGCAGTCGGAGGTCGTCTTTGTCGGGCTATTGGCGGCGAAGAGCGTCGATCCGACGCTTCTCTTCATCGTCGCCTCGCTCGCCAATACAGCCGGCTCGGTCGTCAACTGGTGGCTCGGCCGGCTGATCGCGACTGGTGGCGTCGAGCGGCTGCCGGCCCGGCTGCGGCCCGACCCGGTGCGCTTCACCAAGGCGCAGGGCTGGTTCGCCCGTTTCGGCTGGCCGTCCCTGCTCTTCGCCTGGCTGCCGATCGGTGGCGATCCGCTGACCTTCGTCGCGGGGTCGCTGAACTATCCGCTTCCGCGCTTCATTCTGCTCGTGTTCATCGGCAAGGCGGCACGCTATGCCCTGCTCTGGGCGGGCTGGGTGGTCGCCGCATAAGCATTTGCGCGTATTCCGGTCTCGGGCTACCAGCGAGGCCCATTCTGATGGAGACCAGATCATGAGCATCAAGCGCATCGCCCCCGGCCCGCGCATGTCGAAGGCCGTCGTGCATGGCAATACGGTCTATCTCGCCGGCCAGGTCGCGGACAAGGCGGCCGGCAAGAGCGTCGGCGAGCAGACCAAGGACATTCTTTCGATCATCGACGGGCTTCTCGCCGAGGCCGGCACCGACAAGTCGAAGCTGCTGATGGTCAACATCTGGCTCTCGGATATGTCGACCTTCGCCGAGATGAACGCGGTCTGGGACGGTTGGGTTTCGGCGGGCAATACGCCTGGCCGCGCCACGGTCGAGGCCAAGCTCGCCGGCCCGCAATACACCGTCGAGATCGCGGTCATCGCCGCGATCTGACCGTAGGCGCACAGGGGTGGCGATCCTGATCAAATGAATCCGGAACTCGCCACCATCCTGTCGCGGGTCACGCAGCGCGAGGGTGTTCCCCCCGCGCTGCTGCTCGGCGTGCTCGCTTCGATGGGAACATCGGGCAAGCCCGATTTCAGTCGCATCGAGCATGATCTCATCCGCAAAGCCGGCGACTACAAGGCTCTGCATGCCCGCCTGCTGAAGCCGTCCGGCGTCGATCTGGAACTCGATCGCTTGCGCGTGGAGGCAGCACGTCTGCTGGCCGAAGGACGCCTCGCGGACATGGATCGTATCCTGGCCCAGGCGGAGCAGCGCAATCTCGACGGTACGGTCGCGCTCGACAAGATGTCGAAGGAGCGGCTTCTGGCCGCCGCTGCCGGCCGTGCCGATCGCGCTGCCGCCGCGATCCTGCAGCTCAATCCGAAGGCCTATGGCGAGGCGGCGGAGCGCTTCGCGGAGGCCGCGCTGATCGCGGCTTCGGCCGACGCCGAGAGTGGGCGTGGCTACGCCTGGATGCAGGCCGACGCGCTGGCGCGTAAGGGCGCCGACTTTTCCGACAGGTCCGCTTTCGTCGCCGCGATCGAGCAATTGCGCGGCATGCTCGCCAAGCTCGACAATTTCGATGAAACCGTGCCCTGGGCCGAGACGCAGCTCCGGCTGGCTCGCTCGCTCACCGGCCTCTCGCATTTCGACGATGGCGGCAGGCTGCTGCGGCAGGTGGCCGAGATCTATCGCACCACCCTTGAGGATCTGGCTCGCGCCAGGGCGCCGCGTCTCTGGGCCGCCTTGCAGACCAGGCTCGGCGAGACTTTGCTGCGTCTTGGCGAGGCCGAGGACGATGCGGGCCTGCTCGATGAGAGCGTCGCCGCTTTTCGTGCCGGGCTGTCCGGCATGGCGCGTGCCGACATGCCGCGCGAATGGGCGAGGCTGCAGTGGGAACTCGGCAAGGCGCATGTCGCGCTCGGCTTGCGTGCGAGCGGCGTGGCGGCGTTCGAAGCCGCCGTGAACTGCTTCAAGCTCGTGCTCGAGGATCGTCCTCGCGAGAGCGTTCCGCTCGACTGGGCCGAGGTGCAGGATCGGATCGGCGCCGCGCTGGTCGGCCTCGCCGCCTATTACCGCGAGCCGGTCGTGCTGGAGGAGGCGATCGCTGCCTTCGACGCGGCGCTGGAGGTTCGGCGCCGCGAGATCGTACCCGCGCTCTGGGCGCAAAGCGCCGCCAACCGGGCCGAGGCGCGGCTGGAGCTCGCAGACCGTACACGCGAGCGCGCCGAGGCCGAGACAGCGACAACGGAGCTCGTCATGGCGATCGAGACGCTGCGCGGTCATGGCCTCGCCGCCGAAGCCAAGCGGCGCGAGCCGAAGCTGCTGCGGGCCGCAGCCCTGGTCGAAGCCCTCCGGAAGGCCTGATCAGGCCTTAGATCCGCAGCGCGGCGAGCCGCTCCAGCGCCTTGTCCAGCGTCGCGTCGTGCTTGGCGAAACAGAAGCGCACGACATTGCGCACCGCACCTTCGGCATAGAAGGCACTGACGGGAATGGCCGCGACGCCGTGCTCGCTCACCAGCCGCTGGCAGAAGACGACGTCGTCCGCCTCGCCGAGCGGGCCGATGTCGACATTGAGGAAATAGGTGCCGGCGCTCGGCAGCACGCTGAAGCCGAGATCGCGTAGGCCGCCGGCGAAGCGATCGCGCGAGCGCTGGAAATCGGCGCGCATCCCCTCGAAATAGGCGTCGTCCTTGCCGAGACCATACGCGACGGCGGCCTGCAGGTTCGGCGGCGTCGTGAAGGTGATGTACTGGTGCGCCTTGGCCAGCACGCGCATCAACTCGGGCGCCGCCATCACCATGCCGACCTTCCAGCCGGTCAGCGAGAAGATCTTGCCGGCCGAGGAGATCTTGACCGTGCGCTCGCGCATGCCCGGCCGGCTCATCAGCGGCGCGTGGCGGTGCCCGTCGAAGACGACATGCTCCCAGACGTCGTCGCAGATCGCGACCGCATCGTGCCGGACGCAGAACGATGCCAGCAGATCGAGATCGGCTTCGCTGAAATTGGTCGCCGTCGGGTTGAGTGGGTTGTTGAACAGCACCACCCTGGTCTTCGGCGAGAAGGCCCGGGCCAGCGCTGCCTCGCTGAGCCCGAAGGCAGGCGGCGTCAGCGTCACGAATTTCGGGATGCCACCGGCCCGGCGCACCAGCGGCAGATAGGCGTCGTACATCGGCTCGAACAGCACGACCTCGTCGCCGGGCGAGACCAGCGCCATCAGCGCCCCGGCGATCGCCTCGGTCGCGCCGGAGGTGATCATCACCTCGGCTTCGGGATCGAGCGCGAGGCCCTGCCAATGGCGGAAATGGGTGGCTGTCGCCTGGCGCAGCTCAGGCAGGCCCATCATCGGCGGATACTGGTTCCAGCCGTCGATCACCGCCTCGGCTGCCTTGCGGCGCACATCCTCCGGGCCCGGGTCGTCGGGAAAGCCCTGGCCGAGATTGACGGCCTGATGCTCGCGCGCGAGCCGCGACATGGTTTCGAAAATCGTCGTCGGAAGGGCGGAGAAGATCGGATTCATCGCGGCTTGCTTCACGTCCGGAAGGCTGGGATGCCGCCCATAGCACGCGCAATGCCCGCGCGCATCGGTTCAGAAAAGCGGCAGAATCTGCGGAGTGATGAATATTGACATTCGTCAGAAGTCAGTATTGTCTATGGCTCAGCCGGTTCACGCCAGCTTCTGCTGCTTCTTCGCCCCTTTGGAGCAGTGGGACGCTGACGTGGATCGGTGAGCTTTTTCAGGGGCGAGAAGACATCGGCAGTTTCCGGCTGAGCTGGAAGCGCGCTAGGCAAGGTCCATGCGTTCCTCCCGCCTAACTCCTGCGCTGATGCTGCTTGGCACCGGCTCCAATGTCGGCAAATCGCTGCTCGTGGCCGGCCTCTGCCGGCTCTTCGCCGATCGCGGGCTGAAGGTGCGTCCCTTCAAGCCGCAGAACATGTCGAACAACGCCGCGGCGACCGCGCAAGGCGAGATCGGCCGGGCTCAGGCGCTGCAAGCGCGGGCGGCCCGGATCGCGCCACATGTCGACATGAATCCTGTGCTGCTCAAGCCCGAAAGCGAGCGCGGCAGCCAGATCATCCTGCAGGGCCGTGTCGCCGGCCATCTCGCCTCGGGCGATTTCAGCCGGCGCGGTGATTTCATGCCCAAGGTGCTGGAAAGCTTCGCGCGGCTGAGCGATGGCGCCGATCTGATCCTGGTCGAGGGGGCGGGCTCGCCGGCGGAAACCAATCTGCGCGCCCGCGACATCGCCAATCTCGGTTTTGCGCGCGCGGCCGGCGTTCCGGCTGTGCTGATCGGCGATATCGACCGCGGCGGCGTCATAGCGAGCCTGATCGGCACGCATGCCGTGCTTGATGCAGATGATCGCGCCGTGATCCGCGGCTTCGCGATCAATCGCTTTCGCGGCGATGTCGGATTGTTCACGCCGGCGTTGGACACGATCACCACGGCGACCGGCTGGCCGAGCTTCGGCGTCGTACCCTGGTTCAGCGACGCCGTGCGCCTGCCGGCTGAGGACGGGCTTGACCTGATGCAGGGTGTGCCGGTCCGCGACGGTGCGCTCAAGATCGTCGTTCCGGTCCTGCCCGGCATCGCCAATTTCGACGATCTCGACCCGCTGAAACTCGAGCCGGGCGTCGAACTCGTCTTCGTCGGACCCGGCACGCCGCTGCCGGGCGATGCCGCTTTGGTGATCCTGCCGGGCTCGAAGACGACACTGCGCGATCTCGCCCGGCTGCGGGAAGAGGGCTGGGATATCGACATCCTCGCCCATCGCCGCCGCGGCGGTCATGTGCTCGGCCTCTGCGGCGGCTATCAGATGCTCGGCACGGTCGTGCGCGATCCGCTCGGCCTCGAAGGGCCGGCCGGCTCGGCCCCCGGGCTCGGCCTGCTCGATGTCGAGACCGAGCTGACGCCCGACAAGACGGTGCGGGAAGTCGCGGTCGAGCATCCCGGTAGCGGCAGCATTGGCCGCGCCTACGAGATCCATCTCGGCGTCAGTGACGGGCCGGACCGGCGCTCCGCGCCTTTTCGCGTTGAGGGGCGTCCGGAAGGCGCTCGCAGCGCCGACGGTCGCGTCGTCGGGACCTATCTCCATGGCGTCCTGACGTCGGATCCGCTGCGCCGTGCCTGGCTTGAAAATCTGGCCGGAAAGCCACTGGCGGCCGGAGAGGCCTACGAGCCTGCGGTGGAGGCGGCGCTAGGCCGCCTGGCCGAGCATCTGGAGCGCCATCTCGACACGAGAGCGTTGCTTGAACTGGCGCGCTCTCGATCCTGACATCGGAAGCTCGTTTGGCGAAAAACTGTCAGGAGCACACAAATAAAGCTTTGCCGTTCAATTTGTTGACGACTGACGAAATTCGTCATACTCAACAATGGCGTCCGCAGACGGCCTATGGGAACAAGTCACCAGACCGGGAAGTTGCCCCTGGCATGAGCACAATAGAGCGCGATACACGGCACGAGATCATCGACGTCGCCGAGCGGTTCTTCCGCCAGATCGGCTACCAGAAGACCACTGTCGCCGACATCGCCAAATCGCTGCGCATGAGCCCGGCGAACGTCTATCGTTTCTTCGACTCCAAGAAGGCGATCAACGAGGCTGTCGCCGAGCGCTCTATGACCGAGCTCGAGGCGACCGTTGCCGCGATCGCGGCTGAAAAGCGCCCCGCCGCCGAACGTTTGCGCGACATTCTCGCTGCGACCTGTCGCATCAACGCGGCCCGTTATCTCGACAATCACCGCCTGCACGAGATGGTTGCCTGCGCCATGGAGGAGAGCTGGGACGTCATCCGTGGCCATATCGAGCGCTATGACGCGATCCTGCGCGCCGTCGTCGCCGACGGCATCGCCAAGGGCGAGTTCAGCGCCCGCGATCCGGTCACGGCGACCCATTGCGTGCGCATGGCGATGCTGCGCTTCTGTCACCCGCTCCTGCTCGGCCAATGCGCCGAATTGCCGGGCCCGAGCATCGAAGAGATGATCGACTTCATCCTCGCCGGGCTGGGTGCCAGGCGCCTGGCAGCCTGATCCACCGGCCCCGCCTGCGTTGACAAGGCGGCGAGGGAGCGGGATACCCCGCCGCACATGCTGACCCTCACCAAACAGAGCGCCAAGAAGCTCGCCGTCATCGTCCACGACCTGGCGATGACCGCGCTCGCGATCGTCTTCGTCTTCGCCGTGCGCTTCGACGGGTGGCTGTTCGACGAGCGGATGCGGCAATTGCCGACGATCCTGCCCTTCTTTGTGGCCTATGCCGGTGCGGTCTACTGGTTTTTCCAGCTCTATCGCTCGAAATGGCGCTTCGCCTCGCTGCCGGACCTGTCCAACATCGTCCGGGCGGTCACGGTTCTGACCCTGACCTTGCTGGTCGTCGACTATGTGCTCGTCGCGCCGAACCTCTACGGCTATTTCTTCTTCGGCAAGATCACCATCGTCCTTTATTGGCTGGTCCAGATCGCGCTCCTTGGCGGGCCGCGTCTGGCCTATCGCTACTTCAGATACTCCCGCACCAAGCACCAGGCGGCGCGCGAAGCGACGCTCCCGGCCCTGCTGCTCGGCCGTGGCGTCGATATCGAAATGGTGATCCGCGCCATGGAATCGGGCACCATGGGCAAGATGCGCCCGGCCGGCATTCTCTCGCCGCGCAGTGACGATCTCGGTCAATCCATTCGGGGCGTGCCGGTACTTGGTCTGCTTTCGCAGATGGAGATCGTCGCGACCGACGCCAGCGAACGCGGCGAGCCGTTCCGCCGCATCGTCGCGACGCCGAGCGCTCTGGCGCCGGAAGCCGAGCCGGACAAGTGGCTCGCCAAGACGCGCAAGCTCGCCATCCCGATCTCGCGCCTCGATTCGCTTGGCGAAGGCGTGCGCGGCAGCGAGCTGGCGCCGCTCGAAATCGAGGATCTCCTGGTGCGCCCATCGGTCAAGATCGACCGCAAGCGGCTTGAAGGTTTCCTTGCGG
Source organism: Alloboseaceae bacterium BT-24-1 (assembly GCA_025846845.1). Taxonomy (GTDB): domain Bacteria; phylum Pseudomonadota; class Alphaproteobacteria; order Rhizobiales; family Beijerinckiaceae; genus Allobosea. The sequence goes on along the minus strand of JAOYTL010000008.1, from coordinate 248,634 downwards.
GCAAGCGCGTCATCGTCACCGGTGGCGGCGGCTCGATCGGCTCCGAGATTTGCCTGCGTTGCGCAGCCTTCGGTGCGACGGAACTGCTCGTCGTCGAGAATTCCGAGCCGGCACTGTTCCACGTCACCGAGGCGCTGCTGGCGCAGGACCTGCCAATGCGGGTCACCGGCGCACTCGCCGATGTCCGCGACGAAGCCCGCATCGGCCCGCTGTTCAAGGCATTCGCGCCCGATATCGTGATCCATGCCGCGGCGCTGAAGCATGTGCCCTATCTCGAGGCCGATTGGAGCGAGGGCATCAAGACCAATATCTTCGGCTCGGTCGTCGCGATCGAGGCGGCGATCGCCGCGGGTGCCGGCATCTTCGTGATGATCTCGACCGACAAGGCGATCGAGCCGGTTTCGATGCTGGGCGCGACCAAGCGTTTCGCCGAGATGTATGCCCAGGCATGCGACGCGGAATTCGCGGCTGGCAATCGCGGCACGCGCCTGGTCGCCGTCCGCTTCGGCAATGTGCTCGGCTCGGTCGGCTCGGTGGTGCCGAAGTTCAAGGCGCAGATCGAGCGCGGCGGGCCGGTCACCGTGACCAGCCCGGAGATGATCCGCTACTTCATGACCATTCGCGAGGCCTGCGACCTGGTGCTGACCGCCGCTTCGCATGCGCCCGAGCACGAGGCGCAGGATGAGCGCGCCGCCGTCTACGTCCTGAAGATGGGCCAGCCGCTCAAGATCATCGATCTCGCCGAGCGCATGATTCGCCTCGCCGGCTATGAGCCGGGCGTCGACATCGAGGTCGCGATCACCGGCGTCAGGCCGGGTGAGCGCCTGAACGAGATCCTCTTCGCCAAGGATGAGCCGATGGCCGAGACCGGGCTTGACGGCGTCATGGCGGCCAAGCCCATCTTCGCCGGCCGCACCCGCCTGCAAGGCTGGCTCGATGAACTGGAGCGGGCGCTCGCGGCGCAGGACCGGCTCGGCGCCGAGGCGGTTCTCGAAGCGGCGATCCCCGATTTCAGCCGCCGCCAGCCGGGCCCGCCGCCAGCCGTGCCAGCGCAGCCTTCGTCTCCGCAGGCGGTTGCCAGCCAGCGCTGATCAAGGCGCCGGGCGCGGCGACGAACCCCTTGGCCAGGCGCTTAAAAGCGGCCGAACGACCGCTGAGCTGCGCTACTAGCGCAAGCAGAGGCAGTGGAACTGCGATCAGGCCCGGCCCGCGTGCGAGGCCAGCTCGCATCGCGGTGAGCATCTCGGCGACCGACAGGGGCTCTGGATCTGAGACGATATAGCTGCGCCTTGCCGGGCAGGCTTCGCTCAACGCGAAGGCGACCGCCTCGGCGAGGTTCTCGATCGCCAGCAGCGAACGCTTTGCCGACAACGCGCCGAGCGGCAGCGGCATCGGTAATCGCGCCAGTTTCAGCAGCGCCGCCATATTGGCCTTCACGCCCGGCCCATAGACCAGCACCGGCCGCAGCGCGACCCAGTCGAGATCGAGCCCGGCCAGGCCCTGTTCGGCGGCGAGCTTGGAGCGGCCATAGGCGTCGGTGGGCGAAGGTACATCGGCCTCGCTCAGCAGGCGGTCGCTGACCGGCCCGCTCTGCGCCCGGATCGAGGACAGGAAGATGAAGCGCTGGACGCCCGCTACCTGCGCGGCCCGTGCGAGCGCCAGCGTCGCATCGGTATTGACCGCCCGGTACCGCTCCTCGGGGATATCGCCGTCCGCATGGGCGAGCCCGGCGCTGTGGACGACGTGATCGACCCCCGCGAGCAGCGGCAGCCAGTCGATCGGCGTGCCGAGGTCGTCGATCGCGACATGCTCGACATTGGGGATGGCGGGAACCGCTCCGCGGCCTGCCGTCCGCACGCGATAGCCGCGCGCAACGAGATCGTGCAGCAGGTGCCGGCCGACGAAGCCGGTCGCACCGGTGAGCAGGACATGTTCACCACTCACGGCTGCGTCCGCTTGCACGAGAAGCGGCGTAGCAGCGCGCCAGTCAGCGCCAGCGCTGCCAGGAGACAGACGAGCTGTATCCAGAATCCCGGCAGGGCGATGCTCGTCGCTGCGAGCACGATCAGGCAGAGATTGAGCAAGGCGATCTGCGTGACGATCTCGATCACCCGGAAGCCGTTATCGGTCGCCTGCTGATAGACATGCGAGCGATGCGCCTGCCAGACCTTCTCGCCACGTGCGAGGCGGCGCAGCAGCGTGATGGTCGAGTCCATGACGTGATAGAGCGGCAGGATCAGCGCCGCGGTCAGCGCGCCGGTGCCGGCGAGGCGATAGAGCAGATAGGCGCCGAGCAGGCCGAGCGGTAGTGAGCCGACATCGCCGAGAAAGATTCGTGCCACCGGCTTGTTGAAGGGGGCGAAGCCGAGAAGGCCGCCGAGCAGTGTCGCAGCCAGGAGCCCGGTGGCGGGATCGACAATGCCAGTGGCACCGGCGAATGCGATCGCACCGGTCAGCGGCACCAGTCCGGCGAGCGTGATCCAGTCGATCCCATCCATGAAGTTGACGAGATTGACGAACCAGACGCCGGCGATCAAAGCGAGACCGCGCTCCGCCCAGAGCGGCAGCGCCTCCGGCAGCAGGCGCATCTCAGGCGCAGCGTAGAAGACGACGATAGCGACACAGAGGAATTGTAGCGGCAGGCGCAAGCCCGGCGACAGCGGCCTGATGTCGTCCCAGGCGCCGACGAGCGCGAGCAGGGTGGCGGCAGCCATCACCAGGACGAGGCCCTGCCTGGCGTTTGCCTCGATGGGAATGAAGACCAGGGCCAGGCTCAGTGCCAGGAAAGCGCCGGCGAGCACAGCAATGCCGCCGCCCTGCGGCGTCGGTGTGCGGTGGCTGGAGCGGGCATTCGGCCGCGCCAGCGCATAGCGCATCATCAGGGGTCGCAAGCCCAGGCACAGCGCAAAGGCGAGGCCGGCGGCGAGGGCGATCAGCAGGAGGGGAGCGAAGCGTTCCAAGGCGCGCGGACCATAGCCAACCCAAGCCTTGCTGCAAGCGGCTCTTGCGTCGGCGAGCACAAAAGCAGAACATGACGGGCATGGTCGCCGCCGATTCCGTCCTCAATCCGCCGCCTGCCCGGCCGGATATCACCCGAGCCGTTTGCCGCGGCGCCTCGCGCCACCTGCGTGAGCGCGGCTACGCCGTCGTCAAGGAGATGACCTTCGCCAACGGCAGGCGCGGCGACATCGTCGCGCTCTCGCCCTCCGGTGAGCTCCTCGTCGTCGAGGTCAAGTCCGGGATCGAGGATTACCGGGTCGACGGCAAATGGTCTGATTACCGCGATTATTGCGACGGCTTCCTCTTCGCGGTTGCGCCCGAATTTCCTATGGAGATTCTGCCCGAGGATGTCGGCCTGATCGTCGCCGACGCCTTCGGCGGCGAGCTGCTGCGCGAGCCGCCGCGCCATCAGCTGGCACCAGCACGCCGTAAGATGCTGACCATCGCCTTTGCCCGGCTGGCGGCTGGGCGGTTGGCGGTCAGCGAGGATCCGGGCCTGGGTTGAGAGCTGCGCCGGTCGTTGGCTAGTCGGATTACCGCTTTAGGGTGCATGACCCAAGGTAAGAATTGGGTTAGCGATCCGGGTCCACCGACAATCCGTGGGGGTCGGATCGTGCTGAAGCCCTGGCTTCCCGTCTTCTTGCTCGGAGCCCTCGTGGCAGGCACAGCTTCTGCCGAGACGCCTGAAGCGATTGTCCGCGGGATATATGCGGGCGGCCTGACACAGAGTTCGATCGGGCGCCTGCGCTCGCCCGAGAATCGGGCCCGGTATTTTCAGCCGGGCCTCGTCAAGCTGCTTGTTGCCGACGATCGGACCGAAAACCTCTGCATCGATTTTGCCATCACGGGCAGTGGGCAGGACTACGACGATAACGAAATCACGCGCACCTTGCGGATCGAGAGCAAAGCTGACAGCAACCGCGCCGCAATCGACGTCCGCTTTCGGAATTTCGGTGAGCCGAACCATATCCGTTACGATTTTGTGCGTGCGGGCGAACTCTGGAAGATCGCTGACATCGCCTCGCTCAGTCATCGCTGGCGCTTGTCGAAGCTACGCTGCTGAGTCGCGCTGTTCTGTGATTGACGCTCGTTGCAGCATCAGCCCGCCTTGCGGTGCTCCGGCAGCTTGAGCGCCTTCGGGCCGATATTCAGGCTGATCTGCAGGCTGTCGGCGATGCGATGGGCGCGGTCGATGAACAGGAATTTGGCCGGGCCGGTGCAGAGCTCGGCGACCGTCGCCTCGAACAAAGCGAGCCAGCGCTCGAAATGCTGCATCTCGAGCGGGAGCGGCATATGGACCTGCTGGGGCTTGCCGCGATAGCGCCCGCTCATCAGCGTCACCGACGACCAGAAGTCGCACAACTTGGCAAGATGCGGGCCCCAGTCCTCGCCGAGCTTGATGAGGAAGATCGGGCCGATCAGCGGATCCTGGCGGACGCGGCCGTAGAAGGTCTCGACGAGCTCCGCGATCAGCTCTTCCGAGATCTGCTCCGGCAGCGGAATTCCGCTCATCGCGGGGCGCGCTTGGCCAGGATGCGCTGGAGGGTACGCCGGTGCATGCCGAGCCGGCGCGCGGTCTCGGAGACATTGCGACTGCACAGTTCGTAGACGCGCTGGATATGTTCCCAGCGGACGCGATCGGCCGACATCGGGTTCTCCGGCGGCACTGGGCGTGCATTCGGCCCGGCGGCCAATGCCGAATGGATCTCGTCGGCATCGGCGGGCTTGGCGAGGAAGTCGAAGGCGCCGAGCTTCACCGCGCTCACCGCCGTCGCGATATTGCCGTAGCCGGTCAAGACGACACCGCGCGCATCCGGGCGCTTTTCCTTGAGGCGCGCGATCACGTCGAGCCCGTTGCCGTCTCCGAGGCGCAGATCGATCACGGCGAAGGCCGGCGCTTCCTCCTCGACAGCCGCGAGCCCGGCCTGGACGGATTCGGCGATCCGCACCGAATAGCCCCGCCCTTCCATGGCGCGGGCGAGGCGATTCAGGAACGGCTTGTCGTCGTCGACGAGCAGGAGGGACATGTCCCTGCCGGCATTGTCGGTGAGCTCGCCTGTCGTCGGCGCCGTGTCCATCGCCATCATCTCCTCCGGGCGAACCTGCCCGGCTCACTATCCACTGTACCGATTGCGCGACGCGTTGAAACGCCGCAACGCCTCATTCTGTCGCATATGGGGCCAAAAGCTCCGGGTTTGAAGGTCCGGCCGGGCGATCGTCGCGCTCGAAGACCGCGCGCAGCCAGGTGATCCGGATGCTGGCGCCAGTCGCCGGCAACGGCAGATTGGAGAATTCGAGCGTCGCGCCGCTGCGTTCCAGCAGCGTCTTGGCGATGAACAGGCCAAGCCCGAGGCCGCCGCCGGCGCGCGATTCCTTGGCATGCGAGCGCGAGAGATAGGGGTCACCCGCCCGCATCAGCACCTCCGGTGTGAAGCCCGGCCCGTCATCGGCGATCGTCAGGAGGACGGCGCCTTCCGTCCACTGTGCCGTGATTGTCACCTTCGAGCCGGCGAAGTCGACGGCATTGTCGACGATGTTGCCGAGCCCGTAGATCATGCCGGGATTGCGCCGGCAGACCGGCTCGGGCTTCTCGCCGACGAGCGCGATCTCGAAGGGCACGCCGAAAGGCCGCTGCGGCCCGGCCGCTTCCTCGATCAGCAGGCTGAGCGAGAGCTGGTCGAGCGGGCCGGCATCGTCGTCCTGCAGCGAGGCGAGCTTGCCCAGAATGCCGCGGCAGCGCTCGACCTGCTCGCGCAGCAAGGTGATGTCCTCCGCCATCTCGCCCTCGGCCGGGGCGAGGCGCGAGAGCTCGCGGGCAACCAGCGCGATGGTGGCGAGCGGCGTGCCGAGCTCGTGCGCGGCCGCGGCGGCGAGCCCGTCGAGCTGCGAAAGATGCTGCTCGCGCGCCAGCACCAGCTCGGTTGCGGCGAGCGCCTCCGAGAGATCGCGCGCCTCCTTGGCGACGCGCCAGGCATAGATGGCGGTGAAGCCGAGCCCGAGCAGCAGCGCGATCCAGTTGCCGACCTGGTATTGCGGCGGCAGCACCGGCCGCCCGGTCCCGGCCCAGGGCAAGGGCCAGTGCAGAACAGTGAGCAGCGTCGCCAATCCGGCGGCGAGCAGGCCCAGCGCCAGCGTATGCCGCGGCGGCAGCGCCGTCGCCGAGATCATGACCGGCGCCAGGAACAGGATGGCGAACGGATTCTGCAGGCCGCCGGTGAGATAGAGCAGTGCTGCGAGCTGGAGGATGTCGAAGCCGAGCAGCGCCGTCGCCGCGCTCTGGTGCAAGCGGTGGCTGAGCGGGAAGCGGATGCGCAGCGCGATGTTGAGCCAGGCCGAGACCGCGATGACCAGGAAGCACCAGCCGAAGGGCAGGGCAAAGCCGAGCCCGAAATGGACGCCGGCGACGGCGACGCTCTGGCCGGCGATGGCAAGCCAGCGCAGCCGCACCAGCGTGTCGAGCCGCAAATGACGCGGCGTGGACCCGGGAGGGGCGGAGATGAAGTCGGTGATCGTCACGGCGCGCAATCTTCGCAAGGCGGGAGCGGGCCGAGGAGGAATAAGCTGTGGCTAATCGGCATCACAAGGAAATCTTAGCCCTTTGAACGATTGAATGAGAACAAATTATACTTAGGCTGCGTTCCCTTGCTGCACTGCATCGTGGGATGCGGCGCTGCGAAAGCGCGAAAGGGACGCCATGTCGTTCGCCTACCACGCCTATGAAGCGGTTCACATGATGGTCAGCCCGGCGCGGGCTTTGTCCGACGCCATGCAGCTCGCCTTCAAGAACCCGGCGAACCCGCTGACCTATACCCCGTTCGGCCGTTCGGTCGCCGCCTCCTGCGAACTGTTCGAGCGCAGCACGCGCCGTTATGGCAAGCCGGCCTTCGGGCTCGACACCACGACGATGAACGGCGTCAAGGCCGCGGTCGAGGAGCGGATCGTCTGGCAGCGCCCCTTCTGCAATCTGATCTATTTCGACCGGCAGGTCGGCGCGCGCCGCAAGCCGCAGCCCAAGGTGCTGCTGGTCGCGCCGATGTCGGGCCACTACGCGACGCTGCTGCGCGGCACGGTCGAGACCCTGCTGCCCGATCACGAGGTCTATGTCACCGACTGGATCGATGCTCGCCTGGTGCCGCTCGCGGCCGGCAGTTTCGACCTCGACGATTACATCGACTATGTCATCGCCATGCTGCACAAGCTCGGTCCCGACACCCATGTCATGGCCGTCTGCCAGCCTTCCGTGCCCGTGCTCGCCGCGATCGCGCGCATGGAGGCCGAGGGCGATCCGGCTTCGCCGCGTTCGATGACGCTGATGGGCGGTCCGATCGACACGCGCCGCTCGCCGACCGCGGTCAATCAGCTCGCTATGGAGCGCGGCACCGACTGGTTCCGCCGCAACTGCATCACCCGCGTGCCCTTCCCGCATCTCGGCGCCTTCCGCGAGGTCTATCCCGGCTTCCTGCAGCTCTCGGGCTTCATGGCGATGAACTTCGATCGCCATCTCACCGCGCATTACGACATGTACAAGCATCTCATCGAAGGAGACGGCGATTCGGCCGAGAAGCATCGCGATTTCTATGACGAGTACATGGCGGTGATGGACCTGACCGCCGAGTTCTACCTCCAGACGGTCGACACCGTCTTCGTCAAGCACGCCTTGCCGAAGGGCGAGATGATGCATCGCGGCAAGCCGGTCGACCTCAAGGCGATCCGTGGCGTCGCGCTGATGACGGTCGAGGGCGAGAACGACGACATCTCCGGCGTCGGCCAGACCAAGGCGGCGCATGATCTGTGCGTCAACATCCCTGCCGAGATGCGCGTCGAGTACATGCAGAAGGGCGTCGGCCATTACGGCGTCTTCAACGGCTCGCGCTTCCGCTCCGAGATTGCGCCGCGCATCGCCGACTTCATGCTCACCCTCGACATGAAGGCAGCCAGTGAGCGCCGCAGCGAGACGGCAGCGACGGCGCGCAAGGCGCTGAAGGTCGCGAGCTGAGCTAGGCGACGATCATCGCGGCCGCTTGGTCAGGCGCTTCGCCTCGGCGGCGAGTTCGGCAATCTGTGCATCGGCCTCGCGCTGGCGTTCCAGCTTTCTGCGGCGGTCGAACTCGAGGTATTGCGTTTCGGCTTGCGCCTTCGCCTGGTCCGCGCTGGTCGAGCCGCCGCCACGAAGCACGGTGCGGCCAAGCTGCTGCAGCTGCCGATCAAGCAAGGCGCGCGCATCCTCCATCATGACGAGGCGGCCGATCGCGAGCTGATCCTCGAAGATGTCGAGCAGAATCGAGGTAAGGCGGTTGAGCTCCCTGATCTCTCCATCGGCGAGATAGTTCTTCGAGGTCGCAACGTCCTGCTTGCGGATGTTGTCCGCCGGCCATGCCTGCAGACCCATGTTCGGCGCCTCGCAATCGGCGCGGCCAGCCACGATCTCGGCTGGCGTGTGCGAGGTCACGGCATAGACCAGTTTGGCTTGGACACGCTGATAGAAAGTCCGGGCCGCCTCGGTCGATCCGTCATAGTCTTGGCAGAGCGAGCAGATTCGGCGCAGCTCCGCGTAGAGGTTCGCTTCCTCGGAACGCAGGTCGCGGATGATCTCGCGCAGTTCCGCAATACGATCGAAGCTGCCGGGCTCCTTAAGCCGCCGCGTGTCGACGACGAAGCCCTTCTTGGCGAATTGGACCAGAACCTTGGTGGCCCAGCGGCGAAAGAGGGTCGCTTGGGCGGACGAAACCCGATAGCCGACCGAGATCACCATATCGAGGCCGTGAAGGGTCACGGGGCGATCAGACTTGGCAATATGCACTTTCTGCATATTGCCTTCTTCGGTCAGTTCACCCTCGGCGAGAATATTGCCGATATGCCGCGAGATAACCGATTGATCGCGGCCAAAGAGCTGCCCGATCTGCGCCTGCGTCATCCAGAGTGTTTCGCCCTCGTAGCGGATATCGATCCGCAGGCCTTTCTCGGTGCCATAGACGAGGAACAGATCGCCGGTCTCGGCATCTTCTTCCAACCGAACCGGTTCAGTCTGATCCTGCGTCATGTGTGTCTCTGATTCCGAGCGAGAACAAAGAGAATACGCGATGCCCGAAAGAGGCAAGTGGAACGCGGTGGCGGTACACAATCGAGGCTATCGAAGTTGTTGCCTTCAGCCGCAAAGATGCGCGTTCTAAGGAGCGTCCGCCGCCCTCTTCCGCTCCCGCTGCGAATCCCGCACAATCGCCGGGATGCGGTTCTCCCTGTTCAGGCGCAAGCCCGATCCCGACCGGATCGAGGTCGGCCATGCCGGCCTGCTCTATCCGGTCACCGTCAGGCGGCGCTCGACGGCGCGGCGGCTGACGCTGCGCGTCTCGCAGGCGACCGGCGAGATCACGCTGACCCTCCCCGAACGTGTCGATTTCGCAACGGGGCGTATCTTCGCCGAGAATCACGGCGGCTGGATCGCGGCGCGTCTCGCCAAGCGGCCGCAGGGCGTGCCGTTCGAGCCCGGCGCCGTCGTGCCGCTGCGCGGTGTGCCGCACCGCATCGTGCACTGGACCAGGGTGCGCGGGCTGACCCGCGCCACGCTCTCCGCCGAGGGCGAGCCGATCATCGCGGTCTGCGGCGAGGCCGGCCATGTCGCCCGCCGGGTCAAGGATTTCCTGCGCCGCGAGGCACTGGCCGATCTCGAAAAGGCGGTGCGCACCCATACCGCGGTGCTCCGCATCCCCGCCCGCAAGATCACGCTGCGCGATACGACGAGCCGCTGGGGCTCATGCTCCTCGAAGGGGCATCTCAGCTTCTCCTGGCGGCTGATCCTGGCACCTGCGTCGGTGCTCGACTATCTCGCCGCCCATGAGGTCGCCCATCTCAAGGAGATGAATCATTCGCACCGCTTCTGGGCGCTGACGCACAAGCTCTGCCCGGGCACCGATCAGGCGGAAGCCTGGCTCAAGCGCCATGGCGCGAGCCTGCACGGCTACGGTTGATCGCCTGCTCTCATTGCGTTTGGCAAGACACCGCGTTCCTGGAGGCCGGCGTTCGAGCAAAGACGACGAGACTCGCCGCCGCGAGCAGCCATACGCCGATCCCGCCATAGAGCATGACCGCCCCGAAACCGTCGGCGAGCGCCTGGCGCGCCAGTGTTGCCGACAGGCCAATCTCGGCCGGGACGGGAGCGCCGGCGGCGACCTTCTCCGCCAGGCTGCGCAAGGCCGTGGCATCGGTGCCGGGCGCCAGCTCGGTCGCGAGCGACGCACGCACGCCCTCGACGAGGATGAAGCCCATCAGCGCGATATTGATGGCGAGCGAGATCATCCGGGCGCTGAGATCGATGCCCGAGGCCATGCCGGCACGCTCGGCCGGCACGGCGGCGGTCGAGGTGTTGGTGACCGGGGTGTTGGCGAGGCCGATGCCGATGCCGGAAAGCAGGCAGCCCGGCAGCATGGTCAGCCAGCTTGGCGCGGCGACGGAGGTGCCGAGCTTCATCGCCATGAAGCCGAGCCCGATGGTGAAGAGTCCGGCCGGAATGACGATGCCCGCCCGGTAGCGTCGTGCCAGCTGCTCGGCCAGCGGCGGCACCGCCAGGGTGGGCAGGGTATAGGCGAGCAACACAAGCCCCGCTGTGAGGCCGTCATAGCCGAGCCCGGCCTCGAACCAGATCGGCAGGTAGATCATGAACGGCCAGTAGCTGACGTTCATCGCCGCCGCGCCGATGATGGCGCCCGAGAAGGCGCGGATCTTGAAGACGGAAACGTCGATCATCGGGCGGCGGACCGTCCGCTCGACGAGGAGGAAGGCGATGAAGCTCGCCGCCGCGATGGCGAGGATGGTCAAGGCCTGCGGACTGGCGAAGCCGAGATCGGGGCCCTGCGTGATGAAATAGGCGAGGCAGAACACCGACAGCGACAGCGTCGTGATGCCGCCGATATCGAGCCGTTCCGCCGCGGGGTCGCGTGATTCCGCTATGGCAGCCAGAGCCAGAAGCGCCGTTCCGGCAGCAATCGGCGCATGGACGAGGAAGACCCACTGCCAGCTGGAGAACGCGACGATGACGCTGCCGATGATCGGTCCGAAACCAAGGCCGATGCCGGCGACGACCCCCCAGACGCTGAAGGCCATCGCCCGTTCGGCCGGCTCGCGGAACTGCTGCGACAGGATGGCGACGCTGCAGATCAGGCCCGCCCCGCCGCTCAGGCCCTGAAATATGCGTGCGACGATGAGCACCGTCGCATTGGGCGCCATTCCACAGGCCAGCGAAGCGACGGCAAAGGCCATGATCGCAATCAGGAAAACACGCTTGCGGCCGTAGCGATCGGCCAGCGTGCCGGCCGCCATCAGCACGCCCGTCACCGCGATGGTGTAGGCGTTCATGATCCACTGCATCTCCTTGAAATTGGCCGGCAGCGCCTTTTCGAGCGTCGGCAGGATCGCCGGCACGCTGGAAATCTCGAGACCGAACATCAGCGCCATCAGGCAGGCGGCGATGAGGGCCGGCATGCCGCGCGAACGCGACGCCGGCAGCGTTTGAGTGACATCCATAGGGGCGGATCTTTCCAGTCGGCGGGCGCGCAAGCGGCCCTCGGCGAGTCGCGGGCAAGCTAGCGGGCGGCTCGCAATAACAAAACAGAATGCCTTGCTATTTCAGTGATGATGAATTGATATGGTGATTACCATGACACTCGACGTCGATGCCGTCAGAGCTTTCGTTACGATTGCGGAGCTGCGCAGCTTCACCCGTGCCGCGACGGCTCTGGGCTGCCACCAGGCTGCCATCAGCCTCAGGCTGAAGCGGCTGGAAGAGCGTCTCGGTCACCGGTTGATCGAACGGACGCCGCGGCTCGTGCGCCTGTCTGCGCAGGGCGCGATGTTCCTCGACGAAGCCCGCGCCTTCCTCGCCGCGCATGACCGCGCGCTGTCGGCGCTGTGCAATGCGCGCCGCCGCTTCTGTCTCGGCATCGCCGCTCATGTTTTCGGGCCGGAAGTGCCGACGTTGCTGGCGAGGCTCAATGCGCACGACCCCGGCCTGATGATCGAGGTGCAGCTGGGTCATTCGCGGCCCCTGCTCGAGGCTTTCGACAAGGGTGATCTCGATGCGGCGATCGTCCGCCGTGACGATGATCGCCGGCCAGCCGAGATTCTGGCGCCGGAATCGTTCGGCTGGTTCGCGGCACCGGATTTTGAATACCGCCAGGGCGAGCCGCTGCGGCTTGCGACGCTCTCGGCCTCCTGCGGGGTGCGCGACATCGCCACCAAGGCGCTCGACACTGTCGGCATCCCCTGGGTCGAGGTTTTCATTGGGGGCGGTTCGATCGCGGTCGATGCGGCCGTGGCCGCAGGGCTTGCCGCCTCGGTCTTTTCCTGTCGGCTCGCGCCGGCCGGGACGGTCGAGGTCAGCCACCGGTTCGGCTTGCCCGACCTGCCGACATCGGAGATCGTGATGGTTTCGACCCTCACCGATGCCAGGTCGCGCGCGGCCCTGCGCACGCTCGCCGCCGCATTCCGCGAGCATCGGCCGATCGTGTGCTAAGAGCGTGAGCCTTCAGTTCCGCGCAGCCGGCTCGCCCTCGCGGATGACGCGCGAGAAATTCGGGCTGTCGAGCGGCACGGTCCGCGCCTTCGCGCTGATCTTGCTCTGCTGCACCAGCTGCTCCAGCGGCAGATCCTGCTCGATCGCGCCGATGTCGCGCAGATAGCCCGGCAGATAGCCGGAGAGCACGACGCGCGGGTCGAGCGGCAGTGAAAACTGCCAGCCCGGCGCGACCGAGCCGACCAGCCGGTAGACCACCGTCGTGCAGTTCGTGGTGATCGTGTTGTACCAGCGTGGCTCGCGCGCCAGCCGGTTCACGTCCGCGACATAGGCGAGCAGCACGTCACGCGCCCGCTCCGGCGAGATACGCAGCCGGAACATCCGGACATCCTCGCCTCGCGCATGGGTGCGAAGGCCGACGACATCGCGCTCGTCCGCCGCGACATAGGCCATCTCGTAGACCCGGAAGAAACCGGCGAGAGAAGACCATTCCTCGCCCTTCTCGCGCCGCACCTCGATCGAGAAGGTGAGCGGGCTGGTGTCCGCGAAGGTGAAGCTGACAAGCAGATGGGCGATCGCTTCGCCCGACCAGTAGGACAGGAAAAGATCGACTCCCTCGATCCTGCTCAGATCGTAGCTGCGCGTCTCCCAGCGCTGGTCGTAGTCGGCCTCGGTGCGCCAGCGGAAATCGCGGAGGTTGGTCACGGTCAGACGATCGCCGTCGCGTGCGATCTGCGGCAGGTGCGCCAGCTCCGGGATCCAGTTCCGCTCATGCGAGGGCTTCATGCTGCCCCACCAGCCGAGCAGGCTGACGAAGAGCACGGCGAAGGCGAGCGGCAGCCGCGGTGCACCGGTCCAGAGCCCGATGGCGCCGGCAAGTCCGGCGAGGCCGAAGCCGATCGCGGCGGCGATGCCGGTCGCTCCCGGCAGCCGGAAGAAAAGCAGCCCGGCGCCCCAGCTGGCAGCGCCGAGGACGACGAGAGTCAGGAGAAGCTGAAGCAAAACGATCAGGAGGCGGCGCATCGCCGCCTCCCATAGCACGCTTTTGTGCTGGTTGCGTTCAAGCCGCCAGCGAGCTCGTCGGCGCCGCCGCCTTCACGGCGTCGTCGACATGGGGCTCGAACTTCGCGAAGTTCTCCGCGAACATACCGATGAGCTTTTTGGCCGTCTCGGCGAAGGCTGCTTTGTCAGCCCAGGTCTTCACGGGATAGAGGATGTGCGGCTCGACGCCGGGCACCGAGGTCGGCACCGCGAAGCCGAAATAGGGGTCACGGCGGAAATCGGCGCGGTTCAGCGAACCGTCGAGCGCTGCGGTCAGCAGGCGCCGGGTCACGCGGATCGGCATGCGCCGGCCGGTGCCGTAGCCGCCGCCGGTCCAGCCGGTGTTCACCAGCCAGCAGTCGACATGGTGCTTGGCGATGAAGTCGCGCAGCAGGTTGGCGTATTCCGACGGATGGCGCGGCAGGAAGGGTGAGCCGAAGCAGGTCGAGAATTCCGGCTGCACGCCGACGAGGCCACGCTCGGTGCCGGCGACCTTGGCGGTGTAGCCGGAGAGGAAGTGGTACATCGCCTCGGCCGGGGTCAGCTTGGCGATCGGCGGCATCACGCCGAAGGCGTCGGCGGTCAGCATCACGATGTTCTTCGGCGTGCCGGCGCGGCCCGAGCGCGAGGCGTTCGGGATGGCGTCGAGCGGATAGGCCGAGCGGGTGTTCTCGGTCTTGCTCTCGTCGTCGAAATCGACCTCGCGCGAGATCGGATCCATGACGATGTTCTCGAGCACGGTGCCGAAGCGCTGCGATGCCGCGAAGATCTGCGGCTCGGCCTCGGCCGAGAGCCGGATCGTCTTGGCGTAGCAGCCACCCTCGAAGTTGAAGATGCCGTCCTTCGACCAGCCATGCTCGTCGTCGCCGATCAGGGTGCGGTCGGGATCGGCCGAGAGCGTCGTCTTGCCGGTGCCGGAGAGGCCGAAGAAGATCGCCGGATCGTCCTTGCTGCCGACATTGGCCGAGCAGTGCATCGGCACCACGCCCTTGGCCGGCAGCGTGTAATTCAGATAGGTGAAGACCGATTTCTTCATCTCGCCGGCATAGGCGGAGCCGCCGATCAGCACGATCTTGCGGGAGAAATCGATCGCGATGACAGTCTCGCTGCGGCAGCCATGGCGCTTCGGATCGGCCTTGAAGCTCGGCAGGTCGACGATCGTCAGTTCGGGCACGTAGCCCGCGATCTCGCTCGCCTCGGGCCGGATCAAGAGGTTGCGGATGAACAGCGAGTGCCAGGCGAGCTCGGTGAAGACCCGTGCCTTCACCCGGTGGGCCGGATCGGCGCCGCCATAGAGGTCCTGCGCGAACAGCTCCTTGCCCTCGGCGTGCTTGAGGAAGTCGCCGAGCAGGGTCTCGAATTGCTCCGACGAGATCGCGCCGTTGTTCTCCCACCAGACGGTTTTTTCGGTCAGCGCGTCCTTGACGACGAATTTGTCCTTGGGCGACCGGCCGGTATGGGTGCCGGTATCGGCGCAGAGCGCGCCGCCGCGAGCGAGCTGCGATTCACCGCGCCGCAGCGATTCCTCGTAGAGGCGTGCCGCCTCGAAGTTCCAGTAGACCGCCTTGAGCCCGCGGAAGCCGAACCTGTCGGCGCCGCTGTTCGGGTTGACGTGACCGATGGTCTCCACTGGCAATTCCTCCTGCCGAGAAGCCGCCGCCTGATAATGCCGGCGCCGTGATTGGAGTGGGGTAGACCCACTATGGGCCCGATGGGCCGGTGAAGTGGAGGGCTCTTTAGGCGGATGACGACGCCGGCTCAAGTCATGACCATAACCCGCCAATGACGATCTCGGATCTAAATCGTTTAAAAATTCAACCGTGGTGAATGATGGCGCTCACGCAGCGCTGCGCGCCTTTCCAGCCAGCGCGACCAGGGTGTTGCGAAGCGCATCCGGTGTCGTCACCGGTTCGTCGAAGGCAAGGCGCAGGGCCTTGTCGCCAAGCATAAGGTCGGCACCATCAGGGTCGACGCCGGAGAGGCGCCAGGCGCCGTCCTCGCCACCGAGAAGATTCGTCGCATAGAGCTGAATGGCGTCGGCATGGTCCTCGTTCATGTGCTCGACCGCGCCTTCCTCGGCTTCGATCAGGGCGTGCGCCTGCGAGCAATCACTGAGCACGTCGGTAGCGTCGAGCTCATAGGCCCGGCCGAAGCCGCCATTGAGGCTGGCGCGCTCGAGCCTGAGCGCGAAGAAGGAAAAGTCGGGGAAATCGACATAGAGCGAAGCTTTCGGCTGGCGCGCCAGGAAGCGGCGGCGCACGCGCTGGCCGAACGCGCTCTCGCGGTCGATCGTCTCGGCCGTGGCGAGGAGCGTGATCCGCGCATGGGCGAGCGGATCGCCCCTGCCCCCCGGCGCGATCAGCAGCGAGCAGCGCCGATCGGCGACGAGGTTGCCTGTGTGCCCCGACAGCGAGGAGACCAGGATCAGCGGCGTCCCGTCGATATCGGTGGCGAGGCTGGTCAGGCTGGCGAAGGGGTGTCCGTCCGGCGTCAGCGTCGCCAGGGAAGCCGAGCGTGCGCTGCGCAGCAGCCCTCGTGCAAGTCCGCGCGCGCTGGCATCGGTCGGCCTGATCGGATCGATCGTCATGGCACTTTTCGCTGTCTTAAGTGTTTTCGAAGGGGAGACGTAGCGAAACCGCCTTGGCTTGGCTAGATTGCAGCCATGCTTTGGCCGCTCTCGCGCGAGAGTGGACCCTTTGATTGCAACGCCAGAACACAAAGAGCTGGAAAAGCTTATGCCAACCATTGCGCTGGTCGACGACGACCGTAACATCCTGACCTCGGTTTCGATCGCATTGGAAGCCGAGGGCTATCGCATCCAGACCTATACGGATGGCGCCTCGGCCCTCGACGGGCTGAAGCAGAATCCGCCCGACCTCGCCATCTTCGACATCAAGATGCCGCGTATGGACGGGATGGAGCTGCTGCGCCGCCTGCGCCAGAAATCCGACCTGCCGGTGATCTTCCTGACCTCCAAGGACGAGGAGATCGACGAGCTCTTCGGCCTGAAGATGGGCGCCGACGACTTCATCCGCAAACCCTTCTCGCAGCGGCTGCTGGTCGAGCGCGTCAAGGCGATACTGCGTCGCGCCGGCGCCAAGGACGCGAGCGCGGCACCGCGCACCGAGGATGCCAAGGCGCTGGAGCGCGGCTTGCTGCGCATGGATCCGGAGCGGCACACCTGCACCTGGAAGGGCGAGCCGGTGACGCTCACCGTCACCGAATTCCTGATCCTGCAGTCGCTGGCGCAGCGGCCGGGGGTGGTCAAGAGCCGCAACGCGCTGATGGATGCGGCCTATGACGACGAGGTCTATGTCGACGATCGCACCATCGACAGCCACATCAAGCGCCTGCGCAAGAAGTTCAACCAGGTCGATGTCGAGTTCGACATGATCGAGACGCTCTATGGCGTCGGTTACCGCTTCAAGGAAGGCTGAGACGCGCTCCGGCGCGGCCCAAGACCGCGTTTGCGCGGGCGCCGGGACAGGGTATGAGCCGTTCATGGCTACGATCGAACAGGAAGGGGCTCGCGCCGGTGGGCCGCGGACGGGGTTGACGCTGCGCCGCCGCGCCGTGCTGTTCGGTCGCCGTATCTGGCGCGCCATCTCCGGGCGGGCCGCCTCGAGCCTGACCCGGCGCATCGTCGTCCTCAACCTCGCCGGCCTCGTCGCCCTCCTCGTCGGGTTCCTCTATCTCAACCAATTCCGCGAGGGCCTGATCGAGGCGCGCGTGCAGAGCCTGCTGACGCAGGGCGAGATCATCGCGGGGGCGATCGCCGCCTCCGCCACGGTCGAGACCGACACGATCGCGATCGACCCGGACAAGCTCCTGCAGATGCAGGCCGGCGAGAGCGGGGCCATTGCCGAGGATCCACTGGATTTCTCGATCAATCCCGAGAAGGTCGCGCCGCTGCTGCGCCGCCTGGTGACGCCGACCAAGACCCGCGCCCGCATCTACGACAAGGACGGGATGCTGACGCTCGATTCGCGCAATCTCTATTCGCGCGGCGACATCCTGCGCCTCGACCTGCCGCGCATCGGCGAGAGCGACGAGCCGCCGCTGCTCGAGCGCACCTGGAACCTGTTCCGCAACCGGCTAGGCCGGGCCGACGTGCCGGCCTATGACGATTTCGCCAATGCCAACGGCAGATCCTACACGGAGGTCGCCCGGGCGCTGGCCGGCTCGCCGGCGAGCGTGGTGCGGGTCAACACCCGCGGCGAGACGATCGTCTCGGTCGCCGTGCCGGTGCAGCGCTTCCGGGCGGTGCGTGGCGCGCTGCTGCTGTCGACGCAAGGCGGCGACATCGACGCCGTCATCGCCTCCGAGCGCTACGCCATCTTCCAGGTCTTCGTGGTCGCGGCCGGGGTGATGATCGTGCTGTCGGTGCTGCTCGCCGGCACCATCGCCGAGCCGATCCGCAAGCTGGCGGATGCAGCCCAGCGCGTCCGCCGCGGCGTCAAGTCACGCGAGGAAGTCCCGGATTTCTCCAGCCGCCATGACGAGATCGGCCATCTCTCCGGCTCGTTCCGCGAGATGACCCAGGCGTTGTACAATCGCATGGAAGCGATCGAGCGCTTCGCCGCCGATGTCGCCCATGAGCTCAAGAACCCGCTGACCTCGCTGCGCAGCGCCGTCGAGACCTTGCCGCTGGCGAAGAGCGATGATTCGCGCAGCCGCCTGCTCGCGGTCATCCGCCATGACGTGAAACGGCTCGACCGGTTGATCACCGACATCTCGGAGGCGTCGCGCCTCGATGCCGAGCTCGCACGCGACGATGCCGCTCCGCTGGACGTGGCCCAGCTCGTCGAAGCGGTCGTCTCGGTCCAGAACCAGATTCGCCGGGAAGGCCAGCCGGTCGTCGAACTTTCCGTCGATAGGCGCGGCCAGCGGCCCGGCAGCGATCCCTTCCGGGTGTTCGGTCACGATTCCCGCCTCGGCCAGGTCTTCGTCAACCTGATCGAGAACGCCCGTTCCTTTTCGCCCGCGGACAAGCCGGTCAGGGTCAAGCTGTCGCGCGTCGCCGGCGATGTGCTGATCGCGGTCGAGGACGACGGGCCGGGCATTCCACCACATGCGCTGGAGCGGATATTCGAGCGCTTCTACACCGACCGGCCGGAAAGCGGCTTCGGCCAGAATTCAGGCCTCGGCCTCTCGATCTCGCGCCAGATCGTCGAGGCCCATCGCGGCACGGTCCGGGCCGAGAACCGCTACGCTTCCGAACAGTCGGAGGGCGAGGACCAGCGTCTGGGTGCCCGCTTCGTCGTGCGTTTGCCGGCGGCGGCGCAGTCGGCATGAGCGCTGCGCTTCCGCTCCGCCTGCATGCCGGCGCCGTCGTCGTCGGCGAGGCCGGCATCCTGATCCGCGGCCCTTCTGGCGTCGGCAAGTCGAGCCTGGCCCTGGCGCTGATCGGCCTCGCGCAGTCGCAGGGCTGCTTCGCCCGGCTGGTCGCCGATGACCGCACCGAACTCGTCGTCCGCGCCGGCCGCGTCATCGCCGGGCCGGTATCGCCGCTCGAGGGGCTGGTCGAGCGGCGCGGTCTCGGTCTGACGCCGGAACCGCACCTCGCGAGTGCAGTGGTCCGGCTGGTGGTCGATTGCGGCTCGGAACCCGAACGTATGCCGGAGCCGGAGGCGCTGGTCGAGACGATCGCCGGCGTCACCCTGCCGCGGCTCTTCCTGCTTCCGAAGGCTGGCGACGAACGTCTAGTGCTCGCGGCGCTTGCGCTCTTTGCCGGAGCGGAGTGAATTGGTTTCGAGGAGTTCGAGACAAGCCTTGCCTATCTTTCGCACCTGCCGCATAAACCGCGACCTTGTCCGGGCGCCGTTGGCGCTCTCCGGTGGTACTGAATGATCGGACTCGTGCTTGTCACGCATGGGCACCTGGCGACGGAATTCCGCGCCGCGCTCGAACATGTCGTCGGCCCTCAGGCCAATCTCGCCACCATCGCCATCGCTCCCGATGACGATATGGAGGGCCGCAGGCGCGACATCATCGCGGCGGTGGAGCAGGTCGAGAACGGCAAGGGCGTCATCGTCCTGACCGACATGTTCGGCGGCACGCCCTCCAACCTCGCCATCTCGGTGATGGAGCCGGGCCGGATCGACGTCGTCGCTGGTGTCAACCTGCCGATGCTGATCAAGCTCGCCAGTGTGCGCGAGGAAAAGACCCTCGACGAAGCTGTCAGCAGCGCGCAGGATGCCGGCCGCAAGTACATCACGGTCGCCAGCCGCGTACTGGCGGGCAAATGAGGTCCGGCGTGCAGGACATGCGCGAAGAAGACATTCGCGACGAGGATTGCGACTGCTCCGAGGTCGAGATTCCGGCCGGCGCCGTCTATGGCGAGTTCCAGATCATCAACAAGAAGGGCCTGCACGCCCGCGCCACGGCGAAATTCGTCCAATGCGCCAGCCAGTTCGACGCCGACATCACCGTCAGCCGCTGCGGCGAAACGGTCGGCGCCACCTCGATCATGGGCATCCTGACGCTGGGCGCCGGCATCGGCTCGACCATCACCGTGGTCGCCAAGGGCGCTGATGCGAAGGACGCGCTGCAGGCGCTCGGGGCGCTCGTCGCCGACAGGTTCGGCGAGGGGGAGTAGTCGTCCCGATGTGGCGCGACATGCAGGCGCTCATGGCTTACGCCAAGGCTGTCGGCATCGTTCTCGTCCTCGTTTGGTTCTTCGTAAAGCTCTTCACGGGACGAATTTCGCTCCGCGCCATGCGCGAGAGGCGTTGGTGGTAACGGTTGATCCGCCGGGCATCACTTATTCCGACCATGCAATGGCCATGCTGATCGAACGCAACATCACGCGCGAGTGGATCGAACGGACAATCTTGAATCCCGATGCAATCGAAACCGATCCGAAGCACCTCGATCGGACAAGGGCATACAAAGCCTTGCCTGAGCGCGACGGAAGAGTTCTGCGTGTGGTATATGTCCAGTCAGGTCAGACGTGTCGCGTGATCACGCTCTTCCTCGATCGGAGCCGCAGACGATGAAGACCCACTACGATGCTGAGGCTGACGCCCTTTATCTCCGCTTTGCCGATACCCCGGTGAGCGAGAGCGAGGAAGTGCGCCCTGGCATCGTCTTCGACTTTGACGCTGACGGCAAAATTGTCGCGGTGGAAATCCTGGACGCCACCGAGCATCTCGCAAATGGCGCGGATTTGACGAAGCTGGCGGCAGCCTGAGTCACAATCGCAGAATCAAGCCGCAGGAGCGCAGCATGGCTGCGTCATGGGCGCTCCAATTCGCTCTTGGAGTGGATATAAAGACATCTTTATATCTTTGATTGCCTTCCGTCGGGCGCCCTGCTAGAGAGCCGCCGTCATTCAAAGAACGATCGATTGGAGCGTCCCCGTGTCGAAGCAGGATTACGTCGTCAAGGACATCAGCCTCGCGGATTACGGCCGCAAGGAAATCAACATGGCCCAGGACGAGATGCCGGGCCTGATGGCGATCCGCGCCGAGCACAAGGGCAAGAACCCGTTGAAGGGCGCCCGCATCGCCGGCTGCCTGCACATGACCATCCAGACCGCCGTGCTGATCGAGACGCTGACCGAGCTCGGCGCCGATGTGCGCTGGTCGTCGTGCAACATCTTCTCGACCCAGGACCACGCCGCTGCCGCGATCGCCGCTTCCGGCGTGCCGGTCTTCGCCATCAAGGGCGAGACGCTGGAGGAGTACTGGGAATACGTGCTGCGCACCGCGACCTGGGGTGACGGCGGCACGCCGAACATGATCCTCGACGATGGCGGCGACCTGACCATGCTCGTCATCCTCGGCGCCGAGGCCGAGGCCGGCAACGCCGCCTTCCTCGACAAGCCGGGCAATGAGGAAGAGACGATCTTCTTCAAGCTGATCAAGCGCGAACTCAAGGCCAATCCGGGCTGGTTCACCAAGACCCGCGCCGCGATCAAGGGCGTCTCCGAGGAGACCACCACCGGCGTGCATCGCCTCTACGACCTCGCCAAGGCCGGCCGCCTGCCCTTCCCGGCGATCAACGTCAACGACTCCGTCACCAAGTCGAAGTTCGACAATCTCTATGGCTGCCGTGAATCGCTGGTCGACGCCATCCGCCGCGGCACCGACGTGATGATGTCGGGCAAGGTCGCGCTCGTCGCCGGCTATGGCGACGTCGGCAAGGGCTCGGCCGCCTCGCTGCGCCAGGCCGGCTGCCGCGTCATGGTCACCGAGATCGACCCGATCTGCGCGCTGCAGGCGGCGATGGAGGGCTACGAGGTCGTCACCATGGAGGACGCCGCGCCGCGCGCCGACATCTTCGTGACCGCCACCGGCAATCTCGACGTCATCACCGTCGACCACATGCGCGCGATGAAGCACCGCGCCATCGTCTGCAATATCGGCCATTTCGACTCGGAGATTCAGGTCGCCGGCTTGAAGAACTTCAAGTGGGACAACGTCAAGCCGCAGGTCGACGAGGTCGAGTTCCCCGACGGCAAGCGCATCATCCTGCTCTCGGAAGGCCGCCTGGTGAATCTCGGCAACGCCACCGGCCACCCGTCCTTCGTGATGTCCTGCTCGTTCTCGAACCAGACGCTGGCCCAGATCGAGCTCTGGAACCACCACGCCAAATACGAGAACAAGGTCTACACCCTGCCCAAGCATCTCGACGAGAAGGTCGCGGCGCTGCATCTCGCCAAGGTCGGCGCCAAGCTGACCGTACTGAATGATGCGCAGGCGAAGTATCTTGGCCTCGCGCCGACCGGCCCGTTCAAGCCGGAACTCTACCGCTACTGATCGGCGTTCTGGCCGGCCGTGGCCGGCCGGGCGACGCCACGCCGCATGGAGCCTGCCTTCGGGCGGCGGCTGCAATGATGAGAAAGCCCGGCCTCGTGCCGGGCTTTGTCGTATTCGAGGGACAATAGGGCGCTCCGGCACTACTAATAGACGCCTGCTGTTGGGTAGCCTCTACTTGTTGTTTGCCGCCGGGACGCGCCGGCCGCGGCCGTCGCCATTCGGCCTTTACTGTCGATTAAGCACTTCCTGACGGAGTCCTGCGGTGATTACAGTGGCACTGATTCGGGCTGCCGGCAGGTTTCGCACGCGGCGTCCGGTTTCGTGCAGCGGTGGCTTTGCGCAGGTTGCGGGCGTGGATCCTTTAAGGGGAGCCATGGTCGGTTGCCATGCCGACGGCACCTCGCCAATTGCGGCCACAGGTTGGCCTGGGACAGGACGGACGCAGGAATGAGACGGGTAAGGCAGGTCGGACAGGAGATGAACGGAGCGGTCCGCTTTCTCCTGCCCGGGCTTGCCGGCGTAGCGCCGGCCCCCGCCTTCGCTCAGGTTGAAGCGCTTATCCCATTGCGGGCCGATTGGCTCAATGCCGGCGGTCTCTCGCTCATCTTCGTCGGGCTCGTCGTCTTCGCCACCACCACCTCGGTTCTCTATGTCCGCGAGCGCTCGCGCTGGACAAGGCGGGAAAGTGAACTCGCTGCCGGCCTCGAGGCGACGCGTGGCCATCAGGAGCGCCTCGGTGCACTGCTCGCGGCGGATCGGCAGGTCGTGCTGAGCTGGCACGGACCGAAGGCGAGCCCGGTGGTCGAGGGCGACAGCGGCTTTCTCGGCATTGGCGGTTCGGCACCGGCGCTGGCCTATGGCACCTGGGCGCCGCCGGCCGATGCGAAGCGACTCGAACTCGCGACGGAAGCTCTCAAGGAGGATGGTGAAGCCTTCGCCTTCACCTTCAAGGCCAAGACCGGACGCTATGTCGACGCCGAGGGCCGGCCCGTGGTCGGCCGAGCCGTGATCCGCCTGCGCGAGGTCGACGGTGAGCGCGCCCGGGCGCTGGCGCTGGAGGATGAGCTCGGCAAGCTCGCCAGCGACCATGCCGCGCTGACGACACTGCTCGCCGGCGTGCCGCAGCCGGTCTGGACGCGCGCCACCGATGGTCGCCTGACCTGGGTCAACGGAGCCTATGCCCGGGCCGTCGAGGCCGCTGATGGCCAGCAGGTGGTCAAGGCCGGGCTCGAACTCTTCGATCGCAGCGAGCGCGAGGCGGCCACGAAGGCCCGCAAGGATGGTCGCGTCTTCCAGCTGCGCGCACCTGTCGTCATGGCTGGCCAGCGCCGGATCGTCGATATCCTGGAAACGCCGACGCCCTCGGGCCATGCCGGCATCGCCACCGACATGAGCGAGCTGGAGGCGGTGCGCGCCGATCTGCAGCGCCAGATGGATGCGCATGTGCGCACGCTCGACCGGCTGAAGACCGGCGTCGCCGTCTTCGATGCCTCGCAGCGTCTGGTCTATCGCAATAGCGGCTACGAGGCGCTCTGGTCGCTCGATCCCGGTTTCCTCGACAGCGCCCCGGGCGACGGCGAGATCCTCGATCGCCTGCGCACCGAGCGCCGCCTGCCCGAGCTCGGCGACTACCGGACCTGGAAGGCCTCGGTGCACGCCGCCTACACCGCGACGCGCGCCAGCGAGGACTGGTGGTACCTACCCGACGGACGCACCATCCATGTCGTCGCCAGCCCGAATCCCCAGGGCGGCGTCACCTATCTCTTCGACGACGAGACCGAGCGCTTCACGCTCGAATCGCGCTTCAACGCGCTCTCGCGCACCCAGCGTGAGACGCTCGATTCATTGCGTGAAGGCGTCGCCGTGTTTGGCTCGGATGGCCGCCTCAAGCTCTCCAACCCGGCTTTCGCCCAGCTCTGGAAGCTCTCGCCCGATCGCGTCGCCGCTGCGCCGCACATCGACGAGGTCGTGACCCTGAGCCGGCCGCTCTTCCCGGAGGATGCGGTCTGGACCGAGATCCGCAGCGCTGTCGCCGGCGTGCGCGATGCGCGCGAGGATTATCGCTGCCATATGGAGCGCCGTGACGGCATGGTGCTCGACTGCACCGCCGCGCCGCTGCCTGACGGTGCGACGCT
Organism: Alloboseaceae bacterium BT-24-1; assembly: GCA_025846845.1. Taxonomy (GTDB): domain Bacteria; phylum Pseudomonadota; class Alphaproteobacteria; order Rhizobiales; family Beijerinckiaceae; genus Allobosea. The sequence continues at coordinate 224,191 of JAOYTL010000008.1, read as the reverse complement.
GATCACCTTCGCCGACGTCACCGCTAGCGTGAACGTCGAGCGCGCGCTGACCGAGCGCAACGACGCCTTGGAAAAGGCCTCGCGGCTGCGCGAGGAATTCGTCCATCACGTCTCCTACGAATTGCGCTCGCCGCTGACCAACATCATCGGCTTCGCGCAATTGCTCGGCGAAGAGACGGTCGGGCCGCTGAACGACAAGCAGCGCGACTATTCCGGCCACATCGTTCGCTCCTCCGGCGCGCTGCTCGCCATCATCAACGACATTCTCGACCTCGCCTCGATCGACAATGGCGCGCTCGCACTCGATCTCGAGGAGGTCGACGTCGCCAAGAGCATCGCCCAGGCCGCGACCGGGCTGCAGGACCGCCTCGCCGACAGCAAGCTCAGGCTCCAGGTCGATATCGCCCCCCAGACCGGCCCGCTTCGCGCCGATCCCAAGCGCCTGCGCCAGATCCTGTTCAACCTGCTCTCGAATGCGATCGGCTTCTCCCAGCCAGGCCAGACCATCCGCGTCAGCGCCGGACGGATCGGCGGCGAGATCCGGATCACTGTCGCCGATGAGGGCCGCGGTATTCCCGACGAGGTCAAGGAGAAGGTGTTCGACCGGTTCGAGAGCCATGCGCTCGGATCGCGCCATCGCGGGGTCGGACTCGGTCTGTCGATGGTGCGCTCGATCGTCGAATTGCATGGTGGCCGTGTCGAGCTCGACTCTGCCCTCGGCCAGGGCACGCGCGTCACGGCCGTCTTTCCGCCCGAGGGCATGCGCATCTCGGACGCCGCCGAATGAGTGACGAGGCCGCGCGGGCGGGCAGCCATGTCGTCGTCCTGTCGAGCGAGGCCGCGACGGTGCGGCTGGCGCAGGACATCGCCGATATCCTGAAGACCGGCGACATCGTCGCGCTCTCGGGCCATCTCGGCGCCGGCAAGTCGCTGCTGGCGCGCGCCATGCTGCGCCGCCTCACCGACGATCCCGCTCTGGAAGCGCCGAGCCCGACCTTCACTCTGGTGCAGAGCTATGACAGCCCGCGCGGGCTGCTGCTGCACGCCGATCTCTACCGCGTCCGCAATCCCGACGAGCTCGACGATATCGGCCTAGTCGAGGATCTCGATCTCGCGATCACCATCGTCGAATGGCCGGATCGGGCCGGCACGCGTCTGCCGGCCGGCCGGCGGCTCGACATCGTGCTCGAGGTCGATCCCGAGAATCCCGAGCAGGGCCGGATCGCGACGCTCTCTGGCGGTGTGCTCTGGCGCCAGCGATTGGCGCTCGCGATTGGCGCGCGGCAGCTGATCGACGAGGCCGGCTGGAGCGAGGCGCGGCGCGAATTCATGCTCGGTGATGCCTCCAGCCGCGCCTATGAACGCCTGATCAGGCCCTCGGGCGAGACCGCGATCCTGATGATCTCGCCGCCGCGGGCCGACGGGCCGGCGATCCGCCAGGGCAAGCCCTACAGCGCCATCGCCCATCTCGCCGAGACTGTCGACGCCTTCGTCGCCATGGACAAGGGGCTGCGCTCGCTCGGCCTCTCCGCGCCGGCGATCCTGGCGCAGGACCTCGTCACCGGCCTCCTGCTGATCGAGGATCTCGGAGACGAGCCGGTCGTCGGCGCGGACGGGCCGATTCCCGAGCGCTACGAGGCGGCGGCGCGGCTCCTTGCCGAACTGCACCGGCACGCCCTGCCGACCATCTTGCCGGTAGCCGAAGGGCGCGACCACGTCCTGCCGGACTATGACCGCGAGGCACTCGCGATCGAGACCGAGCTGGTGCTCGACTGGTATGCCCCGCATATCGCCGGCGTGACCTTGCCAGCGGTGACGCGGGCGGAGTTCAGCCGCGTCTGGGAGAAGCTGTTCGACGAGCTTTTCGAGACCTCGGCGACCTGGACCTTGCGCGACTACCATTCGCCGAATCTGCTCTGGCTGCCGGATCGCGTCGGCCATGCCAGGCTCGGCCTGATCGATTTCCAGGACGCGGTGCTTGGTCATCCCGGTTACGACCTCGTCGCGCTCGGGCAGGATGCGCGGGTCGACGTGCCGGCAGCGTTGGAGCTGCGCCTGCTCGCCGCCTATGCCGGAGCGCGGCGCGGCACCGATCCCGGCTTCGACCTGCCGGGCTTCGCCCGCGCTTATGCGATCCTTGGCGCCCAGCGCAACACCAAGATCGCCGGTATCTTCGCCAGGCTCGACCGGCGCGACGGCAAGCCGGGCTATCTCAAGCACCTGCCGCGGATCGAAGCCTATCTGCGTCGCAATCTCGAGCATCCGGCCCTGGCCGAGCTGAAGACCTGGTACGAGACCTATCTGCCCAAGCTCTATGCGAGGCAGGAATCGGCGTCGGAGCCGGAAACGAACGCGCCGGACGAGGCTGATCCAAAGGCTCAGCCCGAGTGAACCAGCGCAACCTTCCCTTCTCCCCTTGCGGGAGAAGGTGGCGCGAAGCGCCGGATGAGGGGTCGCGCCGGACTTGCCGACTTATTCGGCATGACAGCGACAATGACGGGTAGAACGGCGCGACCCCTCACCCCAGCCCTCTTCCGCAAGGGGAGAGGGGTATGTTTCGCTTCTGATAGAGGGCAGCCGTCTCACCCCGGCGCCGCGCCCTGCGTGCCGAGATAGACCGCGTAGATCGACTGGCTCGCCGCCATGAACAAGCGGTTGCGCTTGGGCCCACCGAAGCAGACATTGCCGCAGACCTCCGGTAGCCGGATGCGGCCGATCAGCTTGCCCTCCGGGCTGAAGCAGAGCACGCCATTATAGCCGACGGCGCGGCCGGCATTGGACGAGGCCCAGAGATTGCCCTGCACATCGCAGCGCAGCCCGTCCGGCCCGCATTTCACCCCGTCGACCATGCAGTCCGAGAACAGCTTGCCGTTCGAGAGCTTGTTGTCGGTGCCGACATCGAAGACATGGATGTCGCCCTTGCCGCCGGGGCCGGTATCGCCCGGGCCCTTGCCGGTCGAGGCGACGTAGAGCTTCTTGAAGTCGGGCGAGAAGCACAGGCCGTTCGGGTCGGGCACCTGCTGCTCGGTGACGACGAGGTCGACCCGGCCACTCGGATCGATGCGGTAGCAGTTCGTCGGCAATTCGCGCTTGTAGGAGCCGATCTCGGGCGGCTGGCCGAGGCGCGGATTGAGCTTGCCGCTCGCATTGCTCGGCCCGCCAGCCGCATCGGGCGCGCCTTCATAGAGTTGGCCGCCATAGGGTGGGTCGGTGAACCAGTAGCTGCCGTCGGGATGCTGCACGACATCGTTGGGTGAGTTCAGCCGCTTGCCGTCGAACTTGTCGGCGAGGATCGTCACCGAGCCGTCGAGCTCGTAGCGCACGACCCGGCGGTTCAGGTGCTCGCAGGAGAGCTGCCGGCCCTGGAAGTCGAAGCTGTTGCCGTTGCTGTTGCCCGACGGCGTCCGGAAGACGCTGACGCGGCCATCGTCTTCCAGCCAGCGCAATTGCCGGTTGTTCGGGATGTCGCTCCAGACGAGGTAGCGCCCCTGCGCGTTCCAGGCCGGCCCTTCTGCCCAGAGCGCGCCGGTCCAGAGCCGCTGGATCGGCGCATTGGGCTGGGCCAGGCCCTCGAAGGCCGGATCGACCGCGATGACGTCCGGGTCCCAGAAATAGGTGGTCGGCGCGCCACCGCGGCTGAAATCGCGCGGCGGGCTGGTGATCGTGCTCGGCGGCCCGGGGCGGGCCGCCGGGGCCTGCGCCAGGGCCGTGTCAGCAGCGGCGGCAAGCGCGCCTGCTCCCGCGACCTGCAACAAGCGGCGGCGCGACAGCGCCGGACGCGTTTCGTCGATCTTGCTCTGCTGCATCTTGACCTCCCTGAGCCGGACTGTCCCGTCCTTGCGGGTGACATCGGGGGCGCCGATTGCGGCGGTGACGTGGCGGAAGGTGGCTGCTTCGTCATGGCGAGCCTTGCTCCAGCAGGGCTTCTCATCGACTTAAATCGGTTTAATGATACCGAGTCCGGAGATCGTTGCCGCGATCTGTCCTCAGGCCGCCAGATCGGCGACGAGCGCGTCGAGCAGCAGGGCGCCTTCTGGCGTTGCGGCGAGGCGGCCATTGGCTTTGCGCGCGAGGAAGCCCTCGGCAATCAGGCTGCCGATCCGGTTTCCGTTGAGCTTTCGGCCGGCGAGTCCCTCGAAGACGTCGAGATCGATGCCTTCGACCAGTCTGAGACCCATCAGCAGATACTCGTCGCCCTGCGCCTCGGCCGAGAGACGCTCGTTCTCGACCAGTGCGTCGCTACCGGCCTCGATCCGCTCCAGCCAGGTTTCGGGACGTTTCTCGGTCGATTGGGCATAGCGACCATCGGCGGTCACCAGCCGGCCATGGGCGCCCGGGCCGATCCCGGCATATTCGCCATAGTGCCAGTAGACCAGGTTATGCCGGCATTCCGCGCCCGGCCGGGCATGGTTCGATATCTCGTAGACCGGGAGGCCATGCTTGGCCGTGATCTCCTGCGTCAACTCGTAGAGCGCCGCGCCAGCATCGGGGTCGGGAATGGCGAGCTTGCCGGCGCGGAAGAGCTGCTCGAAGGCGGTGCCGGGCTCGATGGTGAGCTGATAGAGCGAGAGATGCTCGGCGGCGTGGCTGATCGCGAGTTCGAGCTCGGCCTGCCAGAGCGCCGGTGTCTGGTTCGGCGAGCGGGCATAGATCAGGTCGAAGGAGTAGCGCTCGAAATAGCGCCGGGCGATCGCGACCGCGTCGAGCGCTTCCTGCGCCGAATGCATCCGGCCCAGCGCCTTGAGGTCGGCATCGTTCAGCGCCTGCACGCCGAGCGAGACGCGGTTGACGCCCGCCGCCCGGAAATCGCGGAAGCGGCCGGCCTCGACGCTGGTCGGGTTGGCTTCGAGCGAGACCTCGCAGTCGGAAGCGACGGCCCAGCGCTCGCCGATCGCATCGAGGATCGCTCCGACGGTGGCTCCATCCATCAGCGAGGGCGTGCCGCCGCCGAAGAAGATCGAGGAGACAGTGCGTCCCGGGGCGAGCTCGGCGCGCTGGGCGATTTCGCGGCGGAAGGCTGCGATGTAGCGCGCCTGGTCCGGCGGTTGGTGACGGACGTGGGAGTTGAAGTCGCAATAGGGGCATTTGGCCAGGCAGAACGGCCAATGCACATAGACGGCAAAGCCGGCATCCGCGGTCGGGTGTGCCGGCACGCCGGGCCGCCGCGCCAGGGCGGCTGCCGACGTCAAGCGGGCGTCCTCAGGCAAGCGGCGGCTAGGACATGGAAGGCGCGGGCCCGGTGCGACAGGCCGGGCGAACCGTCCTGCGGAATGCCGTGCTTTTCCTCCGCCGTCATCTCGCCGAAGGTCTTGGCATGGCCGGCCGGTTGGAAGATCGGGTCGTAGCCGAAGCCGGAAAGCCCGCGCGGTGAGTGGACGATCTCGCCGAAGACGCGGCCTTCGAACAGCTCCTGATGTCCGTCCGGCCAGGCGATCACCAGCGCCGAGACGAAATGCGCCTTGCGCTGCTCGGGTGTGGTCGCGCCGCGCTTGGCCAGCTCCATCTGGACGCGAGCCAGCGCCGGGGCGAAATCCTTGCCCGGCCCGGCCCAGTTCGCCGAGAACAGGCCGGGCGCGCCGTCGAGCGCGTCGATGCAGACGCCGGAATCGTCGGCGAGTGCCGGCAGGCCGGAGGCCTGCGCCGCCGCGACCGCCTTGATCGCGGCGTTCTCGGCGAACATGTGACCGTTCTCCTCGGGCTCGGGCAAGCCGAGCTCGCCGGCCGAGACCAGCTCGACCCCATAGGGCGCCAGAAGCTCGCGCATCTCGCGCAATTTGCCCTGGTTATGGGTCGCGATCACGACCTTGCCGGTGAGGAGGCGGTTTGCGCTCATGGCGTCAGGCCACCGTTGCCTTCTGCAGCGCGACCAGCTTGGTGACACCGCCCTTGGCGAGCTTGAGCAGCGCCAGCAGCTCCTCCTCGGAGAACGGCGCGCCCTCGGCCGTACCCTGTACTTCGACGAGGCCGCCCGCGCCGGTGATGACGAAATTCGCGTCGGTCTGCGCGCCGGAATCCTCGACATAGTCGAGGTCGATCACGGGATTGCCGGCGACGATGCCGCAGGAAATAGCGGCGACATGGTCCTTCAGCGGGTTGGCGCCCTTGAGCAGGCCGCGCCCCTCCATCCATTTCAGCGCATCGTGCAGCGCGACCCAGGCGCCGGTGATCGAGGCGGTGCGGGTGCCGCCATCGGCCTGCAGCACGTCGCAGTCGACGACGATCTGGCGCTCGCCGATCGCGGTCAGGTCGACCACGGCGCGCAGGCTGCGCCCGATCAGGCGCTGAATTTCCTGCGTCCGGCCGGACGGCTTGCCGGAAGTGACCTCGCGGCGGGTGCGCTCATGGGTGGCACGCGGCAGCATCGAATATTCGGCGGTGACCCAGCCCTTGCCGGTGCCGCGCAGCCAGGGCGGCCCCTTTTCCTCGACGGTCGCGGCGCAGAGCACCTTGGTCTCGCCGAAGGTCACCATGCACGACCCTTCCGCATAGCGGACGACGCCACGTTCCAGCGTGACCTTGCGCATCTCGTCGGCTGCGCGCTTCGAGGGTCTCATCGTGCCATCCTGTCTTCTGAATTCGCGGCTTGTAGGCGTTTAACCGGAGAGCGGCAAGGCGAGCCGGTCATGAGGACTTGATCCGGCCGCGCGCGCCGGGGACAATGGGCGATGGTCACAAGGCTGTTCACGAGGCGATGAGCGCCCATTCCCGCCCGGATTCGCCCGGCGGCCTGGTCGAGATCGACCAGCGCTCGCGCGAGATCTTTCGTCAGATCGTCGACGGTTACCTGACCACCGGTGAGCCGGTCGGCTCGCGCAACATCGCCCGCCTGCTGCCGATCGCGCTGTCGCCGGCGACGGTACGCAATGTCATGACCGACCTCGAAATGGCCGGGCTGATCTATGCCCCGCACACCTCGGCCGGGCGCCTGCCGACCGAAAGGGGCCTGCGCTTCTTCGTCGATGGCATGATGGAGGTCGGCAACCTCACCTCGGACGAGCGCGCTCGCATCGAGGTGCAGATCAGGGCGGCTGCCAGCAACCGCTCGCTCGACCAGACGCTGACCGAGGCCTCGGCGCTGCTTTCGGGACTGTCACGCGGCGCCGGCGTCGTCGTCACCACCAAGGCCAATGCTCGCCTGCGCCATATCGAGTTCGTCCGGCTCGATGCTGCCCGGGCGCTCGCCGTGCTCGTCGCCGATGACGGCACGGTCGAGAACCGCATTCTGGCGCTGCCACCGGGCCTGCCCGCCTCGGCGCTAGTCGAAGCCGGCAACTTCCTCAATGCCCGCATCGTCGGCAAGACACTGGATGAACTCCGACGCGAGATCGCCGACAGCCGCGCGCTGATGGAGCGCGAGCTCGACGAATTGACGGCCCGGCTGGTCGAGACGGGCATCGCCACGAGCTCGGGGCCTTCCAGCGACCGGCACCTCATCGTGCGCGGCCAGGCCAATCTGCTCGAGGATTTGAAGGCGCAGGAGGATCTCGAACGCATCCGCCTGCTCTTCGCCGATCTGGAGACGCAGACCGAATTGATCGACCTGCTCTCGCGCGCCGAGGCCGGCGACGGCGTGCGTATCTTCATCGGCTCGGAGAACAATCTGTTCTCGATGTCGGGCTCCTCGATCATCGCGGCGCCCTTCCGCGATGGCGGCCAGCGCATCGTCGGTGTCGTCGGCATCATCGGCCCGACGCGATTGAACTATGCCCGGATCGTGCCGATGGTCGATTATACCGCCAAGGTGGTCGGGCGCCTGCTCGACAGCGGGCGATGAGGCGATTGCTGCGCGCTGCCGCGATCCTGGCGGGAGTGTTGCTTATGGCGGGGGTAAGCGAAGCACAGACCGGGCTGCTCGATGCGGCTAGCCGCGGCGATCTTCCTGCTGTGAACCGCCTGATCGCGACCGGCGCCGATCTCGAACAGCGCGACGGCCAGAGGCAGACGCCGCTCCTGCTCGCCGTCGCCGGCAACCATGTCGCCGTCGCCAAGGCGCTGCTCGCCGCGGGCGCCAGCCCCAACGCCCAGGCCGCGAACCAGGACACGCCCTGGCTGCTCGCCGGCGCCAGCGGCCGTACCGAGATCATTGCGGCGATGCTGCCGCTCAAGCCCGATCTCTCGCTGCGCAACCGCTATGGCGGCAATGCGCTGATCCCCGCTTGCGAGCGCGCCCATGTCGAGACCGCCAAGCTGCTGCTGACGTCAGGCATCGACGTGAACCACGTCAACAATCTCGGCTGGACCTGCCTTCTGGAGATCGTGATCCTCGGCGATGGCGGGCCGCGACATCGAGAGTTGGCCAGGCTCGTGCTCGATGCCGGCGCCGATCCCAACCTCGCCGACCGCGATGGCGTCACCCCGCTTCAGCATGCCCGCAAGCGCGGCCAGAGCGAGGTCGCCAAGCTGATCACGGCCGCCGGTGGCCGCTGAGCGCTACTCTAGCCAGTCTGTGATGAAGCGCTCGCTGGCGTGGATGTCGATGGATTCCAGCGTCTCTGGTCCGACGCTGCGGAATTTGTGCGGCACGCCGGCCGGCACGACCAGGATCTGTCCGGGACCAGCTTCTATCTCCTCCTCGCCGATCGTGTAGAGCGCCAGCCCGGCGCGCACGATGAAGGTCTCGGGATAGGGGTGGCTGTGCAGTCGCGGCCCCTTGCCGGGCTCGGCCCTGACGAAGATCAGCGAGACCTCGCCTCCGAAGCCCTGGACCTCGCCATGCCATTCGCCGGGTGTCTCGGTCCAGTCCTCGCGGCGAATGGCGCGAGGCTCTGCGCTGTTGTCCGCCATCTCAGCCACGCGCCGCGATCGCCGCCGCCGCGCCGGCCATCACGCCGCCGGTGACGCGGTTGATTCGGCGCATGGTGCGCGGGCTCGCCACCAGCCGCCGCGCCCGGTCGGCGGCGAAGGCATAGCCGAGCAAGGTGGTGTTGATGATCAGCATGGTCAGCACTGCAACCTCGACGAAGGCCAGCGGCGTGATCGCCTGGAGGTCGACGATCAGCGGCAGGATCGAAACGAAGAACACCATCACCTTGGGATTGCCGAGCGTCAGCGCGACACCGCCGAGGAAGAGGCGGACGCCCTCGCCGCGCATCGCCGGCTGGTCTTCCAGACTCTTCACCGGCGCGGTCCAGAGCTTCCAGGCGAGATAGATCAGATAGGCGCAACCCGCGTACTTGATGACCAGGAACAGGCCGTGGAAGTTCTGCATCAGAACGGACAGGCCGAGCACCGAGAAGGTCAGCCAGACCAGATCGCCGGCCGCGATGCCGAGGACGAAAGGCACTGCCCGCCGGAACCCGGTCGAGAGCGAGCGTGCCACGATCGCGGCGATACCCGGGCCGGGTGAGGCGACGGCGAGAAAATAGACACCGGCGAAAACCAGAAGTCCGGCGAGATCCATCGGCGTTCATCCCTGATGATGACGTTCTTCACGCCATGCTAGCAGCAAGCACGCCCAGCGTCCTATCGGCATGCGTGATGGCACGGATCAGCCGGGCTGACCGATCATGGACTGCCGCAGCTGTCAGGATACGGCACGAACCTCGCCCGGCGTGACCAGGAAGCGTTGCGCCCCATCAGGGAGGTCGCCGAACAGGGCCGGATCGGCGCCGGTCATCCAGACCTGGCAGCCGAGCTCGGCGAGCGTTCCATAGAGCGCCGCGCGCCGGCGCGGATCGAGATGGGCGGCGACCTCGTCGAGCAGGACGAGCGGCGGCAGCTCGCTCATCGTCGCGACGAGACGCGCATGGGCGAGCACGAGCCCGATCAGCAGCGCCTTCTGCTCGCCGGTCGAGCCTTGTCCGGCCGGGATGTCCTTGGCGGCATGGCGCACCGCGAGGTCGGAGGCCTGCGGGCCGGTGAGCGTGCGGCCGGCCGCCTTGTCGCGCGGCCGCATCCCGGCCAGCAGCTCGCGATAGCGGTCCTCGGCATCGAGCGCCGGCAGGCTCGCAACCAGCGCGTCGATCTCGCCTTCCAGCGCGATGTCCGCCTGCGGGAAGGGCGAGGTGTCATCGTGGTTCTGGGCGATGATGGCGGAGAGCCGTGCCACCGTCTCGGCCCGGGCGGCGGCAACGGCGACGCCGAGCTCGGCGATCTCGCGCTCGACCGCATCGAGCCAGCGCTGCTGGTGCGGGCTCTCCTCGAGGATCCGATTGCGCGAGCGCAGCGCCTTCTCGAGCGCGTTCGAGCGCGTGCCATGCCCGGGATCGACCGCAAGCACGAGCCGGTCGAGGAAGCGTCGGCGCTCGCCGGCCGAGCCGCGGAAAAGCCCGTCGAGATCGGGCGTCAGCCAGACCAGGCGCAGATAATCGCTGAAGGCGAGCGCCGAACCGGCGGAGACGCCGTCGATGCGGGCGAGCCGGGCCCGGCGCCCCTCGGCATCCGGCGGCTCCAGTCCGATCCCGAGTCTGGGTCCGTCATCGGCGAGCGCGATCGAGACGGCAAAGCTGCCGTCGCCGGGCTGGCGCGCCATCTCCGAAAGATCGGAACGCCTCAGGCCGCGACCGGGTGCGAACAGCGAGAGCGCTTCGAGCAGGTTTGTCTTGCCGGCGCCGTTCTCGCCGCACAGCGCAACGAGCCGGCCCTCGATCGCCAGATCGAGGGCCGGATATGAGCGAAAATTCTGCAGAGTGAGGCGGGCGACCGCGGTCAAGGGCGTGCGCGCAGCTGAAAGGCGTCAGGAACCATCTTTAGCTTTCTCCCAGACGGTCAAGCGCGGGAGCCCTCTCCCGGAACGGGGGAGGGTTGGGAGGGGGCGGCGACAACCGTGGAGATAAGGGCTGGCCCCCTCTCCATCTCTCCCCCGTTCCGGGAGAGATGGCCGGTCGCGGTTCCCGCGCTCAGCTTCCTCAGGCAGACTCGCATGCCACAACAGGCACTAGACCCGCATCGGCATCAGCACATAGAGGGCCGAAGCGCCTTCGCGGTCCTGGATCACCGTCGGCGAACCCGGATCGGCGAGCTTGAGCAGCGCGGTGTCGCCGTCGAGCTGGGCGGCGATGTCCATCAGGTAGCGCGCATTGAAGCCGATATCGAGCGGGCCGGCGTCGTAATCAACCTCGATCTCCTCGGTCGCCGAGCCGGAATCAGGATTGGTCACCGAGAGCGTCATGCGGCCATCGGCCATGGAGAGCTTCACGGCACGGCCGCGCTCGGACGAGATCGTCGAAACGCGGTCGACGCTCGCGGCGAAATCGCCCCTGTCGACAGTGAGCAGCTTGTCGTTGCCGGACGGGATGACGCGCTGATAGTCGGGGAAGGTGCCGTCGATCAGCTTCGAGGTCAGCACGACCGCGGCCGTGGCGACCCGAATCTTCGTGGCCGAAAGCTCGATCTGGACCTCGCTCTCGCCATCCTCGAGCAGCTTCTGGATCTCGGACACCGCCTTGCGCGGCACGATCACGCCGGGCATGCCGAGCGAGCCCTGCGGGGCAGCGGTGTCGACGCGGGCGAGGCGATGGCCATCGGTCGCAACCGCGCGCAGCACCGGGCGCCCGTCGACGTCGATGGCGTGCAGATAGATGCCGTTGAGATAGTAGCGCGTCTCCTCGGTCGAGATCGCGAACTGGGTCTTGTCGATCAGGCGCTTGAACTCACCGGCCGGCAGCACGAAGCGATGCGCCATCTCCCCGGCGGTGATGTCCGGGAAGTCACTCTCCGGCAGGGTCTGCAGGGTGAAGCGCGAACGGCCCGAGCGCAGCAGCATCTGGCCGGTCTCGCCGGTGGTCTCCAGCGAGACCTGGGAGCCGTCCGGCAGCTTGCGGACAATGTCGTAGAGCGTGTGCGCCGGCACCGTGGTTGCGCCGGGCTCGATCACGTCGGCCGGCACCGTCTCGACGACCTCTATGTCGAGATCGGTCGCCTTCAGCTTCAGCCCGTCCTCGCTGCCGCGCAGTAAGAGGTTGGACAGGATCGGGATCGTGTTGCGCCGCTCGACCACACGATGGACATGCCCGAGCGACTTCAGGAGCGTGGAGCGTTCGACCGTAACCTTCATGGGCGTCTTCTGGCGTGCTGGCGCCCGCGCGGCAAGGGGCGCGGGCGAGAGAATGGCCCGCGACATTGCCGGAGGGCCGGTTCCCGCGCAAGGGCGGGAATGCCGGCAATCACAGCTAACACGACAGACAGGCTCACTCCTGCAGCATGCGCTTCAAGAGGTCGACCTCGTCATGCAGCAGGCGGTCCTCGACGATCGCCTTCTCGATCTTGCGCACCGCATGCAGCACGGTGGTGTGGTCGCGCCCGCCGAAGCGGCGGCCGATCTCCGGCAGTGAGCGCGGCGTCAGGGCCTTGGCGAGGTACATCGCGATCTGGCGCGGCTTGACCACCGCCGCCGTGCGACGCTCCGACAGGATGTCGGCGCGGCTGACATTGTAGCGGGTCGCGACCAGCTTCTGGATGTCCTCGATCTTGACCCGGCGTGGCTCGCGCGTCCGCACCAGGTCGCGGATCGCCGCCTCGGCGGTCTCCATCGTCACCGTCGCGCCCGTGAGCGTCGCATGGGCCAGGATGCGGTTCGCGGCGCCGTCGAGGTCTCGGCCATTGGTGGCGACCGCCCGGGCGACATAGGCGATCACGTCCGGGTTGACGTGGAAGCTCGGATGGGCGGCCTTCAGCCCGTCGAGACGCGTCGTCAGGATCTTGACCCGCAGCGCCTCGTCGAGCTCGCCGATCTCGACGACCAGTCCGCCGGCGAGCCGCGAGCGGATGCGCTCGTCGAGAGCCTCCAGATCGGTAGGCAGCCGGTCGGCGGCGACGACGATCTGCTTGCCGGCGTCGATCAGCGCGTTGATCGTGTGGCCGAATTCCTGCTGGATCGAACGGCCCTGGATGAACTGGACGTCATCGACGATCAGGAGGTCGATGCCGCGCAGCTTCTCCTTGAAGGCGAGCGCCGTCTGCGACTTCAGCGCCGCGACGAAGCCGTACATGAAGCGGTCGGCGGTGAAATAGGCGACGCGCTTGCCGTGCTGGCGAGCATCCTGGGCGATCGCCTGGATCAGATGCGTCTTGCCGAGGCCGACGCCGGCATGGAGGTAGAGCGGATTGTAGGGCGTCGAGCCGGCCGGCGCGGCCGAGATCCGCTCGGCCGCGGCGAAGGCCAGAGCATTCGACTTGCCGACGACGAAGCTCTGGAAGGTCATGCGCCGGTCGAGCAGCGTGCCGTTGGCATCCATGGCATCGCGCTCGCCGGACTGATGGGTCGCCGAGGCGGGAGCAATCTCTGCAACGGGAGCTGTTGCACGGGGCTGAGCCATGCGTGCCCGCTGGGCCGAGGTGTCCAGGCAGGGCTCGGAGCTATCCCGCGCCACCTGGCGCACCGAGAGGGCGATCCCGTTGAGGGCATCGAGCTCAGCCATGCAATGCGCCCGCAGGCGCTCGGCATAGTGTGCTTCGAGCCAGCTCTTCAGGAAGCGGGTCGGTACGGTGAGATGGGCGACGCCTTCGACGATCGCACCGATCTCGACGCGGGCGAACCAGCTGGAGAACACGTCTTCGCCGAGCTCGGCGCGCAGACGCCGGCGGACCCTGTCCCAGCGATCCTTGATCCCGGCAGCACCCGTCGGTTCGCTCAGGACAAGTCCCGTCAGCACCGTGGTGGTGGTTGCGTCGGTCAAGTTGCCAGTCTCCATCCGCTCGAACATTCCAATTGCCCCGTTTCAGTGCCACGCACTTGACCTCCCCGTTCTGGGGTCGGCTGTGCAATATTTTCGGTTTTAGAAAAAGCGTCGCTCTCCTCGTCGGCGAAAAACGCCACGAAGCGAGGTCATCCCAACGCTTTTCCGGGTAGTGCCGCGCGCTCTGAAAGTTCAGTTGCGGCTGCGCTTCATTTCAAGGAATTTAAATCTTTGAGACATAAAAGCTCATTCTTCCAACCCCGCCTGGTTGTAAGCCAAAACCATCAACAAATCTGTGGAGAGCCGGCCGCACATCTCTGTCCGCCCGGCGATGAAAAAGACCTTACAGGGCGGTCTCGAACGGGGGCAATATCCCCCTCAGCCGGCTTCACGGATCAGGGGGTAATGACCCCCCGCCTGACCTACCGGTAAGTGCCTCGCAATCAGTTGGGGAAGTTAAGCTTTTCTTTACCGGGAGAGTCTCGTGCCGGCTCCGAATCTTTTTTTTCGAAGGGGGTGGTCTACCCCTTCCGGGGGAGGGTGATTCCTCGGGGCGAATTGCTTTGCCCACTAAGGTCATGAAAAATATGGAGGAATTTTGTGCGGTCGAAAGCTCGAAACGGGGTGGTTTACGACCTCTAAAACCGCCTCGAAGTCAAGCTGGTAAAGCAGTGGAAAGATTGCGGAATCTGCGTTGACAGCCGGTGTTGCGCCGCAGCATCGGGGCGCTTTCCGCCAGCAATCCGGCAAACAAAAAACCCGGCCTCGCGGCCGGGTCGAAATCAGCTGAAAGCCGTTCTACGGAACGGTGATCAGGAGGCCAGCGCGCCCACGCGGTGAGCCAGACGCGAAACCTTGCGCGAAGCGGTGTTCTTGTGAACCACGCCCTTCTGCGCGGCCCGCATCAGCTCCGGCTGGGCGGCCTTCAGCGCGGCTGCGGCGGCGGTCTTGTCGCCGGAGGCGATCGCCTCCTCGACCTTGCGCAGATAGGTGCGCATGCGGCTGCGGCGCGCCTTGTTCACCTCGGTGCGCCGCACGATCTTGCGTGCGGCCTTCTTGGCCGAAGTCGTGTTGGCCATGGTCTGTCCTCGTCCTCATCGCGGTGAGCGCCTGGCTATCGCCGGCTGGCACGACCACGAACCTTCTGGTGAAAATGCGAGCGACGGTCCTGCCGGAGCAAGACCGCCGCGAGGCCCGACCCTATAGTTCCTGCCGCGCGTGGCGTCAACGGTGGAATCGTCGACGCTTTCAACCCGCCTTGCGGCGGACCGCCACGGCCTCGATCTCGATGAGGTAGCCATGGTGCAGTTCCGGCACCGGAACGACGGCGCGCGCCGGTCGATGCGGCCCGAAGGCCTCGGCATAGATCGCGTTGAACTGCGGCCAGTGCGCCGCGCCGACCAGATAGGCGGTGACCTTCAGCACGTCGGCCGGGCTGCAGCCGGCGGCGGCGAGCACGGCAAGGAGATTGGCGAGCGCCTGGCGTGCCTGTACGGCGAAAGGCTGGCCGGCGGTATGGCTGCCGTCGGGGCGCGGCGCGAGCTGGCCCGAGACGAAGACCAGATCCTGGTAGGCGACGGCCTGGGAATAATGCCCTGCTGGCGCCGGAACTTGCGGCGACAGGATCGTCTCGATCTCGCTCATGCGCCTTCGCCGACAAAGCGGGCGAAGCTGGCAAGATCGACATTGCCGCCGCTGATGATGACGCCGACACGCTTGCCCTCGACCGGCACGGCTCCGGTGAACGCGGCGGCGGCGGCGAGGCAGCCGGTCGGCTCGACCACGAGCTTCATCCGCTCGGCGAAGAAGCGCATCGCCGCGATGAGGGCGGCGTCCGGCACGGTGACGATGTCCTCGACGAGGTCGCGGATGATCGGGAACGTATAATTGCCGAGAAAGGCGGTCTGCGCGCCGTCGGCGATGGTCTTGGGCACGTCGATCCTGACGATCTCGCCCTTGCGCAGCGATTGCTGGCCGTCATTGCCGGCCTCTGGCTCGACGCCATAGACCTTGCAGCCCGGATTGAGCGCCTTCGCCGCAAGCAGCGCGCCCGAGATCAGGCCGCCGCCACCGAGCGGCACCAGCAGCATGTCGAGCGGGCCAGCCTCCTCGATCAGCTCCCTGGTCGCGGTGCCCTGGCCGGCGATCACGTCCGGATGGTCATAGGGCGGGATCAGCGTCAGCCCGCGGCTCTGCGCCAGCTCGCGGCCGAGCGCGTCGCGATCCTGGCTATAGCGATCGAAGAGCACGACCTCGGCGCCATAGCCGCGCGTCGCCGCGACCTTGGCGGCCGGAGCGTCCTGCGGCATCAGGATCACCGTCGGCACACCGATCAGCTTGCCCGAGAGCGCGATCGCCTGGGCATGGTTGCCCGAGGAGAAGGTGACGACGCCGGCGCGCTTCTGGTCCGGGCTCAGGGCGGAAATCGCATTGAAGGCGCCGCGGAACTTGAAGGCGCCCATGCGCTGCAGGTTCTCGGCCTTGAAGACGAGATTGGCGCCGGTGCGCTCATTGGCCGTGCGCGAGGTCAGCGCCGGTGTGCGGTGGGCGACGCCGGCAATTCGTTTCGCTGCCGTCTCGACATCCGCATAGGTCGGCAGTGCGATGCCGTCGGTGAGGGAGCGGGCTGCGGCGGTCATGGCAAATCCTGCGTGCTTGCGATCAGCACGCATGGTGTCAGGAGCGGAGCCGGCCTTTCAAGTGAAAGAACGTGACCCCGGCCATGCATGGCGCTGATCGGCCGGGCTCTCCCGGCCTCAGCGGTTCTTGAACTCGGGCTTCCGCTTCTCGATGAAGGCGGCCATGCCTTCCTTCTGGTCGTGCGTGCCGAACAGCGCCGAGAAGACGCGGCGCTCGAAGCGCAGGCCCTCGGCCAGCGTCGTCTCGAAGGCGCGGTTAACCGATTCCTTGGCTGAAAGCAGCGAGGGCAGCGACTTGGCCGCGATCTGCTCGGCCGCCTTCAGCGCCTCGGTCATCAGATCGGCGAGCGGGACGATGCGGGCGACGAGCCCGGCGCGCTCGGCCTCGGTCGCATCCATCAGCCGGCCGGTCAGGCACAGGTCCATCGCCTTGGCCTTGCCGATCGCATGGGTCAGGCGCTGGGTGCCGCCGGCGCCGGGGATGACGGCGAGGTTGATCTCGGGCTGGCCGAACTTGGCGTTGTCGGCGGCGATGATGAAATCGGCCATCATGGCGAGCTCGCAGCCGCCGCCGAGCGCGAAGCCCGCGACCGCGGCGATGATCGGCTTGCGGCGCTGGCCGATCCGGTCCCAGTCGGCGAACTTGTCGTCGAGATAGGTGCCGGGATAGCTGCGCTCCTGCATCTGCTTGATGTCGGCGCCGGCGGCGAAGGCCTTCTCCGAGCCGGTCATGACGACGCAGCCGATGCCGTCATCCCGCTCGAAACCGTCGAGCGCCGCGTTGATGTCGGCGATGAGCTGGACGTTCAGCGCGTTCAGGGCCTGCGGCCGGTTCAGCGTGATGACGCCGACCTTGCCCTTCACCTCGACGAGAATGGTCTCATAAGCCATGGCGGCCTCCCAATGCGCTGTGTCCTGGCCACGAATAGCGGCCACCCGGGCCGCGGTCCATGCGCGCGGACGCACGGCGCGATGCGAGCCTCGGCGCAGGCGGCCCGGTTCAGGCAAATTGCGCCAGGCCGTGGCCGACGGACCAGTTCTCCTTGGCCGCATCGAGCACGACCACGAAGACATCCTCGGGGCGGATGCCGGGGCTTTCGCCAAGCAAGGCGGCGATCCGCCGGAACAGCGCCTTCTTGTGCTCGGCGGTCCGCGACGCGAACACGATGATCCGGATGTAGACGAGATCGTCGCTACGGGGCACGCCGAAGGCCGAGCCATAGCGGAAGTTTGCGGCGTCGTGCTCGCTGATGGTCATGAACTGGTCGTCTTCGGGCACGTCGAGCGCCTCGCGCAGCGCGTGATAGAGGCTGTCGAGGATCGCCTTCCGATAGGCTTCGGGCTTTCCGGCGCGCAGCGAGATGTGAAGGAGGGGCATCGCAGACCTCGATTTTGATGGCGACCAGGGGCCGACCAAGCGGAGCGGCAGCTAGATCGGCGGGCCGTCCTGCGATTCGACGTGGAATCCCTTCGAGGTGATCAGCCAGGTGCCGTCGATCCGATGCCAGGTCAGATGATCCACGAACACCATCGTGTTGACCCTCAGCCGCACTTTCGTCATCGCCTGGGTCGTGGACGCGAAGTCGATGAGCAGGATCTCGTCCTCGCGCACGGCATTGACCGACTTCGGCGATTGGCGCTTGTCGAGGATGTCGCGGTAGGTCTGTGTCGGCCACGCCATCATCTTGCCATCGCGAAAGCCGTGGAGCTGGACCGTCGGCGCGAATGTCTGCTCGAAGCGGGACGTGTCGCAGTCGTACATGAGGTCGAAGTATTTCTCGATCGCCTCGGTCAATTCCAGCACGGATGAGCGGTCGACCACTGGCCTGGCCGTGGCTGCCCTCTGGGGACGGTCCTGCATCGCGGGCTCCTTGGTCATCACCGTCATCGCAAACTCCCATTGTCAGGCCCACGGTCGGCGCGGGCGTCACGAAAAGCGATCGCGCAGGTTCGACGGTAGAGCGCGCATCGTGATTTTGATATGCTATTGAAATCGATAGCAGTAATAACGAATGAAAATGATGAAGCCTCCCCTCGACCTCGATTCCGTTCAGGCTTTCGTCCGCATCGCCGATCTTGGCAGCTTCACGCGGGCGGCCGAGTCGATGCGGACGACGCAGGCCGCGGTCAGCCTGAAGCTGAAGCGCCTCGAAGAGCGGCTGGATTGCCGGCTCGTCGAGCGGACGCCGCGGCATGTCGAGCTTTCGGCGCGCGGCGCAGCCTTCCTCGACCACGCCCGTGAGCTCCTTGAGGTGCACGATCGCGCGCTGTCCGCCTTCGTCCCGGCTCGGGAGCGCCTGGCCATCGGCATCAGCGATCATGTCGCGGGGCCTGAGCTGCCGGCGCTGATCGCGCGGATGAATGCGCAGGACCCGCAGCTGGTGATCGAGATCCGGATCGGAACCTCGGGCGACCTGCTCCAGAGCTTCGACCGGCGCGAGCTCGACACGGTGATCGTGCGCCTGCATGCCGGGCGCAGCGATGGAGAGCTGCTTACGGACGAAAAATTCGGCTGGTTCGCGGCGCCGAGCTGGCAGCATCGCGCAGGCGAGCCCCTGCCCCTTGCCACGATGGCGGAACCCTGCGGCGTTCGCACTCTTGCGGGGCAACTCCTCGATGCGGCAGGCGTGCCCTGGACGGAGATCTTCGTCGGCGGTGGTGTCACGGCGGTCGTGGCGGCCGTCACGGCCGGGCTCGGGGTCGCGGCTTTGGCGCCGCGCATGCTGCCATTCGGTGCCGTCGATGTCGGGCCGAGACTCGGGCTGCCCGATCTGCCGCGTTTGCCCATCCTGCTTCACACAAGGGCCAAGGGCGACCGGACGCGCGATGCGCTTGCCGCGCTTTCGGCCGCGTTCAGAAGCGTCGCGCGGGGCTAGCTGGCGCTGCTGCTGGTCCCTTGGCGCCGCTTCGTGCGTTGATGATCCATGGTTGCCGAGCAGGGAGGTACGCATGACCGGCAAAACCAGAACCGACACGGCCTCGCGGCTGATCAAGGCCTCGCCGGGCGCGGTCTACAACGCCTTCGTCGATCCCGCCACGCTATCGAAATGGCTGCCGCCCAAGGGGATGCGAGCCAGGATCGAACGGTTCGAGCCGCATCCAGGCGGCCTCTACCGCATGGTCCTGACCTATGACGATCCCACTGGAGCGCCCGGCAAGGCCAGTACCGACAGCGATATCGTCGAGGGTCGCTTCGTCGCACTCGTGCCGCGCGAGCGCATCGTCTGGGAGGTCGGCTTCGTCTCGGACGATCCGGCCCTCGCCGGCACGATGACGATGAGCTGGCGCTTCAAGGAGGTCCGCGACGGCACCGAGGTGGCGATCCTCTGCGAGAACGTGCCGGCCGGCATCGGCAAGGCGGATCACGACGCCGGATTGCGCTTGACGCTGGAGAATCTGGCGCGTTTCATCGAAACGGCCTGATCCGCGAGTCGTCAGCCACCGGCTCGGCCTGTGCGAGAAGACGCTGGAATGCCGAAGGCGCCGTGCGCGAGCGCCAGGCGGCGATCAACCTGTCAGCATTGGTCTCTGGCGGAGACGCCGAATCCAGCTCCGTGTCATAGAGGCAGTAGCTATGGATCTGGTGATAGTCGCGCCGGGCGTCGCCGACGTTCCGGTCGCCGCGCGCGATCTCGCGGCGTTCCAGCTCGGCGAGATCGCAGTGCAGGCCGACGAAGAAAACATCTTCATCCGCGAGCAAGCGCACCAGCCGCAGCAGCCAGTCGCGGTTTTCCATGATGTGCTCGACGATGAGGTTGTTGCCGCAGCGGGCATAGGCCAGCAGCGATTGCTCGAAGCCTTCGAAGAAGGCGTCGCGCATCGCGGCCCACTGGAACTCGCCGCTCCGGATGCGCGCCGTCGGCAGCACGCCTGAATCGCGCAGATGATCGATCGAGATGTGCCAGAACGGCTCCTCGATCCGGGCCTGGACGGCGCGCGCCAGCGAGGATTTGCCGCTGCTGGAAGCTCCGTTGAGCAGGATGATCTTGCCGGGCGGGCGAGGAGTATCGGACATGTCGCGCCCTCAGCCCCGCTTCTGGCAGCTCTCGCAATAGAAGGTCGAGCGGCCGGACTGGACGAGTCGCTTGACCAGATGCTCGCAGCCCGGCGTGACGCAGGGCTCGTCCTCGCGGTCATAGACCTTGAAGCGATGCTGGAAATAGCCGAGCGAGCCGTCGGCATGGGCGAAGTCGCGCAGGGTCGAGCCGCCGGCGGCGATCGCCTCCTCCAGCACGTCGCGGATGATCTGCGCCAGGAGATGGGCCTTCTCGCGCGGCTTGCCGGTCGGTGTCGCCAGCGAGCCGGCCTCGGCCTCCGGATGCAGGCCGGCACGGAACAAGGCTTCGCAGACATAGATGTTGCCGAGGCCCGCGATCAGCCGCTGGTCGAGCAGGGCGGCCTTCAGCGGCGCGATCTTTCTGGAGAACAGCTTCGCCAGGAGTTCGCCGGAGAGCTCATTGCCGAGCGGCTCGATGCCCATCCCGGCGAAATGCTTCGAGGTTTCCAGCCCGGCGCGCGGCACGAGGTCCATGAAGCCGAAGCGGCGTACGTCGTTATAGGTGACCCGCGCGCCCGAGCCGAGATGGAAGACGACATGGTCGTGGATGAGGTGCCGGCCGATCTCGTTGTAATAGACGCCGGGCTCGGTCGGTGGCGTGCCGGGCGCTTCGACGATGAAGCGCCCGCTCATGCCGAGATGCATCACGAGCGCCTGCCCGTCGTCGAGATCGGCGATCAGGTATTTCGCTCGCCGCGACAGCGCTTCGATCCGCCGCCCGATCAGGCGCTCGGCAAAGCGCTCGGGCAGCGGAAAGCGCAGATCGGGCCGGTTCTGCTCGACCCTGGCGAAGCGCTCGCCGAGCATGGCGGGCTCGAGCCCGCGCCTGACGGTTTCGACCTCGGGAAGTTCAGGCATGGCATCGGCTCTTCAGCATGCGTCGAGAGGGCCCGCGACAACGGCCCAGCCTTTCGCTATTCATCGCCTCACCCGAACACAAGAGCGGCCCAACCGTGACAGCAGCCTCCGACACCACCCATTTCGGCTTCGAGAGCGTGCCGCTCGGCGAGAAGCAGGCCAAGGTCGACGACGTCTTCCACAAGGTCGCCGGCCGCTATGACCTGATGAACGACCTGATGTCGGCTGGCCTGCACCGCGCCTGGAAGGAGGCGCTGCTCACCGCGCTGAAGCCGCCGCGCGACCGGCCCTTCCACCATCTCGACGTTGCCGGCGGCACGGGTGACGTCGCCTTCAAGGTGCTGGAGGAGGGCGGGCCCCAGACTGAGGTCACCGTGCTCGACATCAACGCCGAGATGCTGGCCGTGGGGCGCGAGCGGGCGCAGAAGCGCTTTCCTGACGACGAGCGTATCCGCTTCATCCAGGGCAATGCCGAGGAGCTGGCGCTGCCTGACAACAGCTTCGACGCCTATACGATCGCCTTCGGCATCAGGAACGTGCCGCGCATCGAGAAGGCGCTGGCCGAGGCCCACCGTGTGCTGAAGCGCGGCGGCCGCTTCCTCTGCCTCGAATTCTCCCATGTCGACGTGCCGCTGCTCGACAAGGTCTACGAAGCCTATTCCTTCAACGTCATCCCGCCGATGGGCAGGATGGTGACGGGCGAGGCCGAGCCTTATCAGTATCTCGTCGAGTCGATCCGCAAGTTTCCGCGTCCGCAAATTTTCGCCAACATGATCGCGGAGGCGGGCTTCCGCCGCGCGAGTTTCACGCCGATGACCGGTGGAGTGGTGGCGCTGCATTCCGGCTGGAAGCTGTGAGGGGTCTTGCCTCGTCATGCTCGGGCTTGACCCGAGCATCTCTCGAAGGAAGCCCCTTTCGGCATGAGATGGCCGGGTCAAGCCCGACCATGACGGCTGAGGTCGCCCACGCATGATCTCCGCCCTCGCCCATCTCGCCCGCTCGGCGCGGGTCGGCTTCGTGCTGGCGCGCGAAGGCGCGCTCGCTTTGGTCGACCCCTCCGTGCTGCCGCCGGCGGCGCGGGCGCTGATCGCGCTCGGCCGGCTGATCGAGCGCCGCGGCGCCGGCTCCTCCGCGACGCGTCTTGCCGCGGCGTTGACGCGGCTCGGCCCGTCCTATGTCAAATTCGGCCAGTTCCTGGCGACCCGGCCCGACGTCGTCGGCATGAAGATCGCCGAGGACCTGTCTGCCTTGCAGGACCGGATGGCGCCCTTCCCGATGGCGCAGGCGCGCGCCGCGATCGAGACGGCCCATGGCAAGCCGGTCGAGGCGATCTTCGTCGACTTCAGCGAGCCGGTCGCGGCCGCTTCGATCGCGCAGGTTCACCGCGCGCGCCTCAAGGATGGCTCCGAGGTCGCGGTCAAGATCCTCCGGCCCGGGATCCGCGACCGCTTCCACCGCGACCTCGCCTCCATGCGCTTCGGCGCCCAGCTTGCCGAAAGCCGTTCGCCCGAGGCGCGGCGCCTGCGCTTCGTCGCCATCGTCGAGACACTGGCGCGCTCCGTCACCATGGAGATGGACCTGCGGCTGGAGGCGGCGGCGCTCTCGGAATTCACCGAGAACACCAAGGAGGATGCCGATTTCCGCGTCCCGGCGCCGGACTGGCAGCTGACCGCACGCGAGATGCTGGTCGACGAATGGATTGACGGCATCCGCCTCTCCGATGTCGAGGCATTGCGCGCGGCTGGCCACGACCTAGCGGCGCTCGGCCGCAACGTCATCCAGTCCTTCCTGAAGCACGCCATTCGCGACGGCTTCTTTCACGCCGACATGCATCCCGGAAACCTGTTCGTCGATGCGCAAGGCCGGCTGGTTGCGGTCGATGGCGGCATCATGGGCCGGCTCGGCCACAAGGAGCGGCGCTTCCTCGCCGAGATCCTGTTCGGCTTCATCACCCGCGACTATCGGCGCGTCGCCGAGGTGCATTTCGAGGCCGGCTATGTCCCGGCCCATCATTCGGTCGACGATTTCGCCCAGGCGATCCGTGCCGTGGGCGAGCCGATCCATGACAAGCGCGCCGACGAGATCTCGATGGCGAAGGTGCTGACGCTCCTGTTCGAGATCACCGGCCTGTTCGACATGGCGACGCGCACCGAACTCGTCATGCTGCAGAAGACCATGGTGGTCGTCGAGGGCGTCGCCCGCACGCTCGATCCGCATCTCGACATGTGGACCACGGCCGAGCCGGTGGTGCGCGACTGGCTGACGCGCAATCTGGGACCCATCGGCAAGCTCGAGGATGCCGGCCGCAGCGTGCGCACCCTCGCCGCCAGCCTCGCCAACCTGCCGGAGACGGTCGGCCGGGCCGAGCGCGTCCTCGGCCAGCTCGAGGATTCCTCGCGTCACGGTTTCT
This sequence comes from Alloboseaceae bacterium BT-24-1, assembly GCA_025846845.1. GTDB lineage: Bacteria > Pseudomonadota > Alphaproteobacteria > Rhizobiales > Beijerinckiaceae > Allobosea. Next base: position 200,611 of record JAOYTL010000008.1, on the reverse strand, counting down.
CTCTGGACGAAACGAGCGTGCAAGCGATCGGCCGGGCGGAAGCCGCGCGCAATCGCTGGGGCAATTGGGCGCTCTGGCTGATCGCGGCCCTGCTCGCCTGGATCGTGTTCTTCGACTAGCCACCGAGCGACGCCTGACCCAGCGCGATTGGAAACCATTTTAGCGGATTGCGCTTTACAAGCGCCGGACCCTCGGGATTCCTTTACGGCAAGGCCGGAGCTGCCCTCGCAGAGCGCATGCGTCCCTGCGGCAGCAACCAAAGAGCCGATTCTTCAGGTTGCGTCGTTCAGGAGCAGCGTCATGTCTCGCCTTCTCGGCATTCTGGCCTTTCTATGCGCGTCATTCGCCGGCCTCGCGTCGGCGCAGGCCAAGCTCGATGTCCGCGTCGACATCGTCGCCCAGCGCATGAGCGTCGCCACCAGTGATGGCGAGGTCTACAATTGGGCGATCTCGTCCGGCCGCAAGGGCTTCCGCTCGCCCAACGGCGTCTATCGGCCGACGCGGCTCGAGCGCAGCTGGTATTCGCGCAAATATGGTGGCGCGATGCCCCATTCGGTGTTCTTCCGCGGCGGCTATGCCATCCACGGCACCACTGCCGTCGGCGCGCTCGGCCGCCCGGCCTCGCATGGCTGCATCCGCCTGCATCCCGCCAACGCCGCCAAGCTCTTCGCGCTGGTCAAGAAGCACGGCGCCGGCAGCACCCGCATCGCGCTGAACGGCGCTGCGCCGGACAATCTCTCGCGCTTCGCCAAGGCATCTTCCGGCTCCAAGCACAAGATCGCCAAGGCCAAGATCAAGACGCAGAAGGCCGTGCTCACGGCCAAGCAGCAGCGCCAGGGTCCGGCCTGGGGCGAGGCACGCGAGCAGATGCTGCTCAGGCCGGCCATACCCGCTGGCGCGATCGGCTTCCAGCCGGTGGGGCCAGGCTGGCGCTAGATCGCGTCCGCCGCGATCCGCACCCAGCCTTTGAGTGTTTCGCCCGGCTGAAGTCGGGCGAGTGGCGAGACTTCGCGCACGATTCGTTCGCTCGGCGCGCCGGAGGCGTGGCTCTGCGGCTCGACGCAGAGGAAATCGGCGCCGGCAGGCGCCCAGACCACCGGGCAGCGCAGGCTCTCGCTCGCCGTGATCGTGATGGCGAGCCCGGTCGAGGGCGTCTCGATCCGAGCCCTTCCGTCCCAGCCGAGAAAGCTCCAGGCGCTCTCGGCGCCGGTGGCGAAGACCGGATTGCCGGCATAGGGGCCGCCATCGGCGAAGGCTTGCGTGCCGGTGGCGCGGAACAGGTCGCCGAAGATCAGCGCGCCGGTCGCGGTCATACCAAGACGTGTGTCGGCGGCGCAGGAAAACCAGGGGTGCAGGCCCATGCCGAAGGGCAGGGCCCGATCGGCTTCGTTGGTCAGCGACAGGGTGATGGTCATGCCGCTCTCGTCGAGCCGGATCTCCTGTCTCGCCAGGTAGCGATAGGGATCAGGGCCGGCATTGCGGCGGTGCGTCAGGACGGTATGGCCGGCGTCCCGCTGCTCGACCTGCCAGGCCGACTGCCAGCCGAAGCCGTGGATCGTGCCGGCAGGGTTGTTGGCGGGCACGGTGAACCGGGTATGGCCGTCATCGACCAGGCTGTCGAAGGCGCGGTTGGCGAAGGGCAGCATCGCCCAGGCGCCGAACTTGTTGGGCGTTTCCGTCTGTGGCGCGAGCCCGACCGGCGCATGCAGCAGCGGATGCGCCTTGCCGTCCGGTCCCTGCCAGTCGAGCGCGGCGATCATGCCGCCGGCTTCCGGCGCGATGCGGGCGCAGTAGCGGCCCGCCGAGAGAAGCAGCATTGCGGGGTCCTTTAAGGCGATCAGGGGCGTCGCGGCAGCCGCAAGCGCCATATCTGCGCAGGAAGGCCGAACTCATTCATTGTCGCCTCGATTGCGCTCGCCGACGATGTCGTCAAGGGCTGGATTCGCCCAGGGGGCGGATCAGCCGCCGCTGGGCTTGACCGGACCTTGCTGGCCGGAGAGATTCCCCGCCCTTTCGCTTCGCCTCGACCGGGATATCGGATGAGGCACGCATCTCGCCGGAGCCTGCCATGTCCAACCCCCTGATCGCGCTCGACTGGGGCACGACGCGTGCCCGCGCCTTCCTCATCGGCGAGGATGGCACGGTATTGGCGAAGCGCAGCGCCGATCGTGGCATCCAGTCGGTGTCATCAGGCGGCTTCGCGGCAGCCTTCGCCGAGATCGCCGGAGAGTTCCGCCAAGCGCGGCCTGATGCGGCGGTGCTGCTCGCCGGCATGGTCGGCAGCCGCAATGGCTGGGTCGAAGCGCCCTATGTCGCCTGCCCGGCGGCGCCGGAGGAGATCGCCGCCGCCGGCTTGGTCGTCACGCTCGACGACGGCACGCAAGCGACGATCCTGCCGGGCCTGTCCTGCGACGAGGGCGCCTTCGACGTGATGCGCGGCGAGGAGACGCTGATCGTCGGCCTCGGGCTGAGCGACGGCGTCGCTTGCCTGCCTGGCACCCATTCGAAATGGGCTGAGATCAAGGGCGGCCGCATCACCCGCTTCGCCAGCTTCATGACCGGCGAGGTTTATGGCCTGCTGCGCGAGCACTCGATCCTGTCGCGCCTGGCAAGCGAGCCCGTGGGCGATGATGCAGCCGAGGGCGCGCGGCGCGGGCTTGCCGCCGCCAAGTGGCCGGGTGGCCTGCTCAACGCCGCCTTCCATGCCCGCAGCGACGTTCTGGGTGGGCGGATGCAAGGCGGCGCGGTCGGGCCCTATCTCTCCGCTTTGCTGGTGGCGCAGGAGATCGAAGGCGCAGACGCGCTGTTTGGCGGCCTTACCAATCTCCATCTCGTTGCCGATGGGGTGCTGGCGCAAAGCTATGGCCGGGCGCTCGCGGCTGCTGGCCTCGACCATACGCTGACCACGCCCGAGGACGCCTTCGTCGCCGGCGTGAGCCGGCTCGCCGCCGGGCTGCAGGCATGATCATCGTCTTCGGCTCGCTCAATGTCGATCTGGTGACGCCGGTCGAGCGCTTGCCGGGTGCGGGCGAAACCGTCATGGGGCCGGGCTATGTGCTGCATCCCGGGGGCAAGGGCGCCAATCAGGCGCTGGCGGCGCGCCGGGCCGGTGCCGAGGTCGCATTGGTCGGCGCGGTCGGCCGCGATGGTTTCGCCGAGATCGCGCTCGGGCTCCTGGGCGAGGATGGTGTGGATCTGTCCCATGTCGCACGGATCGAGGCACCGACCGGCGCGGCCTTCATTGCCGTCGATGCCGATGGCGCCAATCAGATCGTGGTAGCGGCCGGCGCCAATGCGCTGGCGAAGGCCGATGTGGTCGAGGAGTTGAAGCCGGGCGAGGGCGATCTCCTGCTTCTCCAGCGCGAGGTTCCGGAGAGTGAGTGCTTACGCGCCGCGCGGGCGATGCGGGCCGGTGGCGGGCGGGTGATCCTCAACCTCGCACCCGCCGGGGCTCCGGCGCCGGAGCTGCTGGCGCTGACGGACATCCTGATCGTCAACGAGCATGAGGCGCTGATCCTGGCCCGTTCGCTCGGATGGGCCGAGACCGAGCCCGATGCGATCGCGCAGCGCGTCGATGGCGAGCGCGGCATCGCCTGCATCGTCACCCTCGGCGCGGCCGGCGCGGTCGGCTGGCATGGCGGCGTCCGGCGTAAGCTCGAGGCGCCGGTCGTCGAGGCGATAGATACGGTGGCGGCCGGCGACAGCTTCGTCGGCGCCTTCGCCGCCGCGCTGCAGGCCGGCTTCGGCTTCTCAGGCGCGCTCCAGCGCGGGCTCGCCGCCGGCTCGCTCGCCTGCACGGTCGCGGGCGCCCAACCGAGCGTGCCGCGCCGAGAGGCGATCGAGGCGCTGGCGGGCAAAAGTGTCCTGTAGAACACCGGCTGCTTCATTGACCGGCGGTTAAGGCTGGCCGCGTTCCGCAACGCGAATTCTCGCTTGCGGCGGCGGTTTCTGCTCACGGATTTACGCTTGGTCAGCATCTTCGCACGCAGCGTTGCCGGCAGCGCGCGAAAGGGAAGCCGATCATGGCACGGCCAGCGGTCTTATTCTTGGGCTTTGGTGGACTTGCGGCACTGCTCGCGCTCGGCTCTGCCGGCACGCTTGATCGGATGACGAACAGGGCGCCGGCGCTCGCCAATGCTGGCACGAGCGAGCGGGCGCCCGCCAATGCCGACCGTGTTTTGACCGTGCATGCCGATTATCGCGGCCACTATCTCGTCCACCCGTCGATCGACAACTACCGGGTGAAGATGATGGTCGATACCGGCGCAAGCTTGGTCGCTCTGACCGATGCCGATGCCCGGGCGCTCGGGATCAGACCGGACCGCGCCGCCTACTCGGTCGGGCTTGGCACCGCCAACGGCGTGGTGCGGGGTGCCAGGACGATGTTGCGCGAGGTGCGGCTCGGCGACATCTCGGTGCGCGATGTCGAGGCCGTCGTGCTGCCCGCCGGCGCCCTGTCGATCAGCCTGCTCGGCACGTCCTTCCTGCGCCGGCTGCGTGGCTATGAAGTCCAGGGCGGCCGCATGGTCCTGCGCGGCTGAGCAGCCGGCCGTCGGTTTCCAACCTTATGCTGATCGGCTATGCCGGCCTTGCGTCCCCGCCCTGTCATGCTCAGGCTGCATTCATGTAGCCTGTGGCCTGTCCGTTCCGCACGCGTCTTGCTGCATGGTTTCCGCGCAGGCTTCACGGCCGGCGCTCCTCGAAAATGGATGGCCCGATGTTTCCGAAGCCCCTGCCCGAGCTCTTCCCGAACACCTTCGACTACGAATCGCTGCCGATGGTGAAGCCGACCGGCTTCCGCGAATACGATGCGCGCTGGTTCTTCGGGAAAGAGCTCAATCTGATGGGCGTGCAGGCCGTCGGCATGGGGCTGGGCACGCTGATCAAGCGCATGGGCGTCAAGCCCGAGATCGTCACTGCCCATGATTTCCGCAGCTATTCGTCCTCGATCAAGATGGCGCTGGTCACCGGCCTGATGGCGGCCGGCTGCAAGGTCCACGATATCGGCCTCGCCATGTCGCCCATGGCCTATTTCGCCCAGTTCGAGCTCGACGTGCCCTGCGTCGCCATGGTCACCGCCTCGCACAACGACAATGGCTGGACCGGCATCAAGATGGGCGCCCAGCGCCCGGTCACCTTCGGTCCCGACGAGATGGGGCAGCTGCGGGACATCGTGCTCGCCGGCGATTTCGACCTGCCGGGCGGCGGCTCCTATCAATTCGTGCCCGACTTCCCGGCGCGCTACATCGCCGATCTGACGAACCGTCCGAAGATCAAGCGCAAGCTCAAGGTCATCGCCGCCTGCGGCAACGGCACGGCCGGCGCCTTCGCGCCGCAGATCCTGGAAGCGCTGGGCTGCGAGGTCATCCCGATGGATGCCGAGCTCGACCACACCTTCCCGCGCTACAACCCGAACCCCGAAGACATGAAGATGCTGCACGCCATGGCCGATGCCGTGAAGCAGCACGGCGCCGACGTCGCGCTGGGCTTCGACGGCGACGGTGATCGTTGCGGCGTGGTGGACAACCATGGCGAGGAGATCTTCGCCGACAAGATCGGCGTGATGCTGGCGCGCGATCTCGGCAGGCTCAACCCGGGCGCGCAGTTCGTCGTCGACGTCAAGTCGACCGGCCTGTTCTCGACCGATCCGGAATTGCAGCGGCTCGGCGTCAAGACCGACTACTGGAAAACCGGCCACTCCTACATCAAGCGCCGCGTCCGCGACCTGAACGCGCTCGCCGGCTTCGAGAAGTCGGGCCACTTCTTCTTCAATGCGCCCGTCGGCCGCGGCTATGACGACGGCGTCGTCACCGCGATTGCGGTGATCGACATGCTCGACCGCAACCCGGACAAGTCGATGGCCGAGCTCTACGCCGCCGTGCCCAAGACCTGGGGCACGCCGACCATGGCGGCCAAATGCGCCGACGAGATCAAATACGGCGTCAGCGACAAGATCACCAAGCGGATCCAGGCGATGCAGGCCGCGGGCGACAAGATCGCCGGGCAGAACATCGTCGACGTCATCACCGTCAACGGTGTGCGCGTCGTCAACGAAGACGGCACCTGGGGCCTGATCCGCGCCTCATCAAACAAGCCCGAGCTGGTCGTGGTCTGCGAGAGCCCGGTCTCGGAAGCGCGCATGCGCGAGATGTTCAAGGCGATCGACGGCGTGCTGCGCGAGAATCCCGAGGTCGGCGCCTACAATCAGACGATCTGACGATCGCCTCCGGGCGGGGCTACCTTTTCTGGCCCCCGCCCGCCGCGGCATTGCGGGCAGCCGCTTGTCCGCCGGCTTCGCTGAAGTAGCGCTGTGCGTCGCCGAGCTGAGCGCTCGGCTGGCAGGCGGGCGTGCACGAATAGCTCTCGCGCTCGAGGCCGCGCTGCACGGTCAGGATCGAGTCGCTGGCGGCGCCGACGCGCACGCTGGATTCCGCCAGCAGGGCCCCGGTCGCGTCGAGTGCGATCAGATTGGTTACGCCATAGCTCTTGCCGGTGACGACCATGACGCCGTTGGGCTGGACCGTGACGTCGGCGATCGCGGGATTGCCGACGATTACCGTCTGGGCCCGCTCGGGCAACCGCAGCACTTTGGCATGATCGACCGACACCGTAACGGCGTCGATTTTCGCGTCACTGCCGGTGTTGCTCGGACTCTCCGGTACCGGCGCCGGCACGAGCCTGGCTTGCGCGCGTGCGGAATCGGCTGAGAAGCTCGTGCCCACGGCTCCCGCAAGTCCGGCGCAAACGAGCGCCAGGAAGGATTTGGAGAGCCGCGATCCCGGCATCGCAATGGACATGGTCCGCGCCCCAAGGTTTCGAACGGGATGAGGTAAGCCGAAAATGATGAATGCTTTCCTAAGATGGCGATTTGAACGAGGTGCCCGTCGGCTCGACAGTCATCGAATGTCGTCGGTGTGCGGTGAAAAATGCAGATGTAGGGCTGCGTCGCTTCGTTTGACGTAGCGTAATATTTTGCAATTCTGCGAGGTTGTTTCAGATAAACTGGCTGTGAGAAAAGTTTTATACCAGTCGTTAACTACAGTTTCGGGATAAAAACTCATTAACCATCGGGCGAAGACCTATAAAATTCAGCGAATTATTCAGTCGCCTTAACCGATCTGCAAGGGGGGCTCTGTAGTGTCACTCCTGTCGCTGACCGAAGCCACCTAGAGCGAAGGCAGCAGTCAAACGTGGTGCAAAGGAGACTACCATGAAGAACCTGTTTGCGCGTTTCGCCAAGGACGAGTCGGGCGCCACTGCCATCGAGTACGGCCTGATCGCCGCTCTGATTGCGGTCGTCTGCATCGGCGTCTGGGGCACCATCGGCGGCAGCCTGAACACCAAGTTCGGCCTGATCGATACGGCGCTCAAGAAGTAAGCGTCGAAAAAAGGGGGTTGTGATGAGAAATCTCTTCGCGCGTTTCGCCAAGGACGAGTCCGGTGCTACCGCCATCGAGTATGGCCTGATCGCCGCCCTGATCGCGGTCGTCTGCATCGGCGTCTGGGGCACCATCGGTGACAGCCTGAACACCAAGTTCGGCTCGATCGACACGGCGCTCAAGAAGTAAGCGCGCCGTCAAGGTCAACCATCGCGAGATGGCAGGAAGCGCCCTGGGGGTTCTCCAGGGCGCTTCCCGTTTCAGGCGAGAATCTCTCCCCCTGCGTCCGAATTGGTAAGCCTTTGGTGAGGCAGCTACGGCAAGATCACGCGACTCCGTATCAGGTGCCTGCAATGACGATTCCGCTATTCTTGATTCTCGTCATCTTTCCTGCGGCCATGGCCTATGCCGCGGCCAGCGACATCGTATCGATGACGATCTCGAACCGCCTTTGCCTGGTACTGGTTGCCAGCTTCGCCCTTTGTGCGATCAGCGTCGGTATGACCTGGACCCAGCTGGGTTGGCATCTGGCTTCCGGTTTTCTCGTGCTAGCCGTTTGTTTTGGCTTCTTCGCTGCTGGCTGGATCGGCGGCGGCGACGCCAAGCTTGCCGCCGCGACGGCGCTTTGGTTCGGCTTCGATCAGTTGCTGCCCTATGTTCTGATCTCGTCCTTCGCAGGCGGCGCGCTGACCCTCGCATTGCTCAGGCTGAGAAAAATGCCTTTGCCCCGCCCAGCGGTGGGATGGAGTTGGGCGCAGCGCCTGCACGATAAGGATGAGGGCGTGCCATATGGTGTTGCGCTTGCTTTCGCCGCGCTCGTCGTGCTGCCGGATACGGCGATCTGGCGTGCTGCGATTGGTGCCTGAGAGGTCCATCCTGCCGCGAAACGGCTGATCCGCGCAAAAAGATACCTCCGGTTAACCATAAGTTGACGATTCGAAGGTCACGATCCGGCTGAGGGTCGGCGTATGCCGGCCAAGGATCGTGTGCCATGAGTCCCGCCCGCATCATCATCTTGGCTGTAGCGATCGTCGCTGGTCTCGGCGCTGCCTTGCTGATCAGTCAGCCGCCGAAGGTCACGACCCCGTCGCAGACCACGTACGAGCCTGCTCCCACGGTCGAGGTACTGGTCGCGGCCGCTGACGTCCCCCTCGGCAACAAGCTGGCCGCGGGTGATCTCAAATGGCTGGCCTGGCCGCTGGCGAGCCTGCCGACCGAGGTGATCCGTCGTCAGGACCTCCCCGGAGGCGAGGGCGAATTCGTCGGCCAGATCGCCCGCGCGCAGCTTTACAGTTCGGAGCCGATCCGGCGGGAGAAATTGATCAAGGCCGATTCCGGTTTTCTGTCGGCGATCCTGCCGCCTGGCAAGCGCGCGGTCGCGATCGCGACCGATAATCGCGGAGCCAACACAGCTGGCGGCTTCATCCTGCCCAATGATCGCGTCGATATCATCCGCACCACCCGTGACGACAGCAACTCGAGAGATGGCGCGCCGCCGATCAGCGAAACCCTGGTCTCCAATGTCCGCGTGCTCGCCATCGGCCAGAACATCCAGGAGAAGAACGGCGAGAGGGTCGTCGTCGGCGAGACCGCGACACTCGAGCTCGATCCGAAGCATGTCGAAGCGGTGACGCTGGCGCAGAAGACCAGCTCCCTCTCTCTGGCGCTGCGCAGCCTGCAGGATGCCGGCGACAAGAGCCCGCCGAGCGATGAGGGCGGACTTACGCTCGTGCGCTTTGGCGTCGTCACCAAGGCGGTGAAACCATGACCCCCATGCCGAATTCCACTCCGCCGCTATACCGTGCTCATTTGCGCAGCTTCGCCTTAGCGCTGGCGATCCTGCCTGTCGCTACGCCGCTGGCCGTTGCTCCGGTATTGGCGCAGACCAAGGGCGCCGCGCCGGTCCTGAATGTCGGCGCCAGCGAGCACGCGATTTCACGTCGGCTCGATCTCTCGATTGGCCGCTCATTGATCGTCGAGCTGCCGCGCGACGCCAAGGAGGTCTTTGTCGCCAATCCCAAGGTGGCGAACGCCGTGGTGCGCTCGGCTCGCAAGCTCTTCGTCATCGGCATGGCCGACGGTTCGACCTCGATGTTCGTGATGGATGCCGAAGGCAGGCAGATCACGGCCCTTGAAATCGAGGTCGGCCGCGACCTCAACGTGCTGCGTCAGACCCTGCGCGCGGCGATGCCGGGCGCGGACATCCAGGTCAAGCCCGCCGGGGATTCGATCCTCCTCGTCGGCACGGTCGCGAATGCCTCCGAGGCGACGCAGGCCGTGGATATCGCCAGCGCCTTCGTCGGCAGCTCCACCACGGGAGGGTTTGTCCAGAGCTCGTCCAAGGGTGCCGTCATCAACTCGCTGACCATTCGGGGCCGCGACCAGGTGATGGTCAAGGTCACGGTTTCCGAGGTCGCTCGCAAGGCGATCAAGCAACTCGGCATCAACTCCACGGGTGAGTGGAAGCTCGGCAAGCTCAACATCACGCCCACGATCGACAATCCGTTCTCGGTGCAGCCACAAACGCTTGCCGCGACCTCGATCGCCGCCGGGATCGGCAACTCGACCAACGTCACCCTGCGCGCGCTCGAGCGGGCCGGGATGTCGCGCATCCTCGCCGAGCCCACGGTCACGGCCATCTCGGGTGAAAGCGCGAAGTTCACAGCCGGCGGCGAGATTCCCGTACCGAACGGCTACAGCTGCGACATCACGGGGCGCTGCAATCTCAGCATCGTCTACAAGACGATCGGCGTCTCGCTGAATTTCACCCCGATCGTGCTGTCAGATGGCAGGATCTCGATGCGGATTGGAACCGAGGTCACCGAACTTGACGCCGAGAATCAGCTGCGCCTTGCCGACACCACGCAGACTGGTGCGGTCAACGCGCCGGGATTCCGGACGCGCAAGTCGGATACCACGGTGGAGCTGCCCTCCGGCGGAACACTGGCGACCGCTGGCCTGATTCAGCGCGTCTCGCGCCAGGCGATCAACGGCATGCCTGGGCTGATGAATATTCCGATTATCGGCACGCTCTTCCGATCGCGCGACTATCAACGCGAGGAGACCGAGCTGATGATCGCGGTGACCCCTTACATCGTGAAGCCGGTCGGACCCAATGCGCTGCAGCGGCCGGATGACGGCTTCGTCGAAGCACACGATGCCCAGACTATCCTGATGGGGCGGTTGAACAAGATCTACGGGTCGACCAGCGGCGGGCCGGTCCCGCAGGCCTACAAGGGCCGTGTCGGCTTCATTGCCGATTGAGGACACGACAAGGATGGCAATCGTGACCGTGACTAGCAAGCCGTACCACGCAGGCTGGGCGCTGCCGGCCGTGCTCGGCGTTGCGCTCCTGCTTGGGGCCTGTGCCAAGGGCGACATCTCGAACTCGGGCATCCCCATCGATACCCGCGAGCGCCATCCGATCGTGCTGCGCGATGCGCCGCATTCGCTGGATGTCTTCGTCGGCCGGGCCGGTCGGGGATTGGATCCACGCCAGGCCGATGACGTCGCCCGCTTCGGCGAGGACTATCGTCGCAGCGGCAAGGGTGGTCTCGTCGCGGAGGTCCCGACGGGAACCGGGCGTGATCTTGCCGCGCGCGATACGCTCGATGGCATCCGTAACTCGCTCGCCCGGGCCGGTGTCTCGCCCGGCGCTCTTTCGGTCAGGACCTATCCCATAACCGATCCCGGGCTCGCCTCGCCGATCCGCCTGACCTATGCCTCGCTGCAAGCCGGGCTGCCTCATTCCTGCGGCCAATGGCCGACCGATCTCGGCGCCTCCAGCTACAGGACGAGCGCTGCAAACGAGCCCTACTGGAACTTCGGCTGCGCTACCCAGGCCAATCTCGCGGCGCAGATCGCCGATCCGCTCGATCTGGTACGCGCGCGTAGCGAAGGTCGCCTCGACACCCAAAAGCGTATGGAAGCGATCAAGAAACTGCGTCAAGGCCAGGATCCTTCCACGCAGTATCGCCAGGAACAGACCAAGGTCAGTGACGCCGTCGGAGGCAAATGATGGCGAACATGCCGGGATTTGAGCCGGATACCGGCGGCGAGGAGATCATCGCCCCGCTGCCGCGCGTCACCTTGCAGGCCTTCTGCGAGACACGGGAGGTCGCGGACTCCATGCAGACGGTCGCCGCCGACCGCCGATTGGACAAGGTCCAGGCCCGAGTTCAGATGGGGGGGCCGGCCGCGGCGGTCGAGGCTTTCCGCGGCGCGCCGACACCGAATGTGATCGTCCTGGAAACGGTCAGCGAGCCATCAGGGCTGATAGCAAATCTCGATGCGCTCGCCGCGAGCTGCGATCCTGGCACCAAGGTCGTCGTCATCGGGCATGTCAACGACATCCAACTCTATCGCGAGCTGATCCGGCGCGGCGTCAGCGACTATCTCGTCGCCCCGTTCGGCGTTCTCGACCTGCTGCGGACCCTGTCCGAGCTCTATGCCGCGTCGGGTTCTGCGACGCTCGGGCGGACCATGGCCATCGTCGGCGCCAAAGGCGGGGTCGGCGCCTCCACCGTCGCGCATAATGTCGCGTGGGCGATCGCCCGCGGTCTCGGTGCCTCGACCGTGATTGCGGACCTCGACATCGCCTTCGGCACGGCGGGCCTGGATTTCAACCAGGATCCGCCGCAAGGCATCGCCGATGCCGTGTTCGCACCGGAGCGGCTCGACGCCAACATGCTCGACCGGCTTCTGTCGCGTTGTAGTGATAACCTCTCTTTGCTCGCAGCTCCGGCCATGCTGGACAGGACCATCGATCTTGGCGACGACGCGTTCGAGCTCTTGTTCGACCTGCTGCGCGCAAGCGTGCCTTGCATCGTACTGGACGTGCCGCATCTGTGGTCCGGCTGGGCGAAGCGCGCGCTCGTCAGCGCCGATGAGGTGGCGATCGTCGCCGCGCCCGAGCTCGCCTCGCTGCGCAACGCCAAGAATCTGGTGGACCTCCTGCGTGCGGCCCGGCCGAACGATTCCGTGCCGCGCCTGATCCTTAACCAGGTCGGATTGCCCAAGCGGCCGGAGATCGAGGCTGGCGAGTTCGCCAAAGCCCTCGGGATCGAGGTGTTGAGCTCCATCCCCTTCGATGCGCCGCTCTTTGGCACGGCAGCCAACAACGGTCAGATGATCGCCGAGGTCCAGTCGGGCGGGAAGGCAGCGGAGGCCTTCGTCCAGATCGCAACCGCTCTCACCGGGCGCGGCGAGCAGAAGCGCGGCAAGCGCGGCCTGTTCGAGCCTCTGGTCGCCAAGCTGATGCGTCGGAAGGCCTGAAGATGTTCGGCAAGCGACAGGCGACTGCCCCGGCTCCGACGACTCAGCCGAATGCAGCGCCGCTCACGTCGGTGCGCCCGGTCGAATCGCGCCCAGCCGCCGTCGAGGCACGGCGTCTGCCGCCGCCTGTGCCGGTCGAGGCGCAAAAATCCGACGAATACTACCAGATGAAGAGCATGATCTTCGGTGCTCTCATCGAAGCGATCGACCTCTCCCAGCTGGCCAAGCTCGACGGCGAATCGGCCCGCGAGGAAATCCGCGACATCATCAACGAGATCATCTCGCTGAAGAATGTCGTGCTCTCGATCTCCGAGCAGGAAGAGCTGCTCGACGACATCTGCAACGATGTGCTCGGCTACGGGCCGCTCGAGCCGCTCCTGGCGCGCGACGACATCGCCGACATCATGGTCAACGGCGCCGGCCGGACCTTTATCGAGACCGGCGGCAAGATCCAGCTCACCAGCATCCGCTTTCGCGACAATGCGCAGCTGATGAATATCTGCCAGCGCATCGTCAGTCAGGTCGGACGCCGCGTCGATGAATCCTCGCCGATCTGCGATGCGCGCCTTGCCGACGGCTCGCGCGTCAACGTCATTGCTCCGCCGCTCGCGATCGACGGGCCGGCCCTCACCATCCGCAAGTTCAAGAAGGACAAGCTGACACTCGATCAGCTTGTCCGCTTCGGCGCGATCTCGCCGCCCGGTGCCGAGATCTTGAAGATCATCGGACGGGTCCGCTGCAATATCGTGATCTCGGGCGGTACCGGCTCGGGCAAGACGACGCTGCTCAACTGCCTGACCAACTATATCGAACACGATGAGCGCGTGATCACCTGTGAGGACGCGGCCGAGTTGCAACTGCAGCAGCCGCATGTGGTCCGCCTCGAGACCCGCCCGCCCAATCTGGAAGGGTCGGGCGCGGTCACGATGCGCGATCTGGTCAAGAACTGCCTGCGCATGCGGCCCGAACGCATCATCGTCGGCGAGGTGCGCGGTCCCGAGGCGTTCGACCTGCTCCAGGCGATGAACACGGGCCATGACGGCTCGATGGGCACGTTGCACGCCAACACGCCGCGCGAATGCCTGAGCCGTATCGAATCGATGATCACCATGGGCGGCTTCAGCCTGCCCTCGAAGACGCTGCGCGAGATGATCTGCTCCTCGGTCGATGTGATCATCCAGGCGCAGCGCATGCGTGACGGCTCGCGCCGCATCACCCACATCACCGAGGTGATGGGCATGGAAGGCGACGTGATCATCACCCAGGACCTGATGCTCTACGACGTGCTCGGCGAGGACCCCAACGGCAGGCTCATCGGCCGGCACCGTTCGACCGGAATCGGCCGGCCGCGCCTCTGGGAACGCGCGCGCTATTTCGGCGACGAGCAGCGGCTCGCCGCGGCGCTCGACCAGCTCGAGCTCGAAGGCCGGGCCGAGGCCTAGCGCGGGAGAAGGCACGTCATGGACTATGGCCAGATCGCCGCCGCCATCCTCGCCGCTGTCTCGGCTGGCGGGATCGCCTACGCCCTGTTCTACCCTCGGCTCAGCGGCCAGGCGCGCGCCGAGCAGCGCCGCCGAGAGTTCGCCGCCCCGGCCGCGGTCCGTGCCGCCGCTGATCGCGAAGCGCAGAGCCAGGTCAGGCGCGGGCAGGTCGCGCAAAGCCTGAAGGATATCGAGAACCGCGAAAAGGCACGCCACAAGCTCACGATTGACGGGCGAATCGAGCAGGCAGGGCTGTCTTGGTCGCGCAAGCAGTACTGGCTGCTCGGCGTCGCGCTGGGCATTGCCCTGGCGGTTGTGCTCTTCATCGTCTCGGGCAACTGGGGCGTCGTGCTGGTCAGCTTCCTCGTCGGTCTTTTCGGCCTGCCGCGCTGGTATCTGGGCTATCTCGGCAAGAAGCGGATGCTGCGCTTCACCAATGAATTCCCGAACGCGCTCGATGTCATCGTGCGCGGCATCAAGTCGGGCCTGCCGCTGAACGATTGCCTGCGGATCATCGCCAACGAGGCCCAGGAGCCGGTCAAGACCGAGTTCCGCTTGATTGTCGAGGCGCAGACGCTCGGCCTGTCGCTGACGGACGCTGTCGCCAAGCTGTTTCAACGCATGCCCTGCGCCGAGGCCAATTTCTTCGGCATCGTCCTGGCGATCCAGCAGAAGACCGGCGGCAATCTCGCCGAAACCCTGGCCAATCTCTCGCGCGTGATCCGCGAGCGCCGCAAGATGCGCGACAAGATCAACGCCGTATCGATGGAGGCGAAGGCCTCCGCCGCGATCATCGGCTGCATGCCCCCCGCTGTCGCCGGCCTCGTCTACCTGACGAGCCCGGGCTACATGGACGCCCTCTGGACGACCGATACGGGACGAGCAGCGCTCGTCGGCTGCGCCGTCTGGATGACAACTGGCGTGCTGGTGATGCGCAAGATGATCAATTTCGAGATCTGAGGAGCCTACGGCATGCTCGCGCTCCTGATCGACAAGCTCACCGATATGAGGGTCCTGCTCGCTTTGGTCGGCGGGGTGGCCGTCGCGGTCACGATCATGACCGTGGCGGCGCCCTTGCTCGAAGGCAATGTGCTGGGCAAGCGCATGAAATCCGTCGCCACCGAACGCGACAAGCTCCGCGCACGTGAGCGCGACCGGCTGGCGCGGCAGAACGAGCGAGTCTCGCTCCGGCAGGAGCCGAAGGTCTTCATGCGCGACGTCGTCGAGCGCTTCAAGCTCAGCGACTGGCTCGGCACCGAGAACGCCAAGAAGCAGCTCACCATGGCTGGCTTTCGTGGTCAGCAGGCTGAAGTGGGTTTTCTCTTCTTCAGGCTGATCACCCCGATCGCCCTCTTCCTGTTCGCCTTGTTTTACCTCTTCGTGATCAACAGCTTCGGCCAGACCTCTATCGTGCGGGTCGGCATCGTGATCGGCGCTGCCTATATCGGCATCAAGGCGCCCGAAATCTACCTGTCCAATGTGACGACAAAGCGCCAGCACTCGATGCGGCGCGCTTTCCCCGACGCGCTCGATCTGATGCTGATCTGTGTCGAATCGGGCATGTCGATCGAGCTTGCCTTCCGCAAGGTTTCGACCGAGATCGGCAGCCAGTCAGTGCCCTTGGCAGAAGAGTTCTCGCTCTGCACGGCCGAGCTGTCTTACCTCTCTGAGCGCCGGCAGGCTTACGAAAATCTTGCCCTGCGCACTGGTCTGGAATCGGTGAAATCGGTGTGTACGGCGTTGATTCAGGCTGAACGCTACGGCACGCCGCTGGGAACCGCGCTGCGCACGCTCGCGCAGGAAAGCCGTGATCAGCGGATGAACGAGGCGGAAAAGAAGGCCGCGGCCCTGCCGCCAAAGCTGACAGTGCCTATGATCCTGTTCTTTCTGCCGGTGCTGTTCGTGGTGATCATGACCCCCGCGCTGATCAAAGTCTTCGCCAACTTCTAAGTGGAACCGTGAGACCCATCCCGCCTGCGAAGGCGGCGTCAGCGCAGGCCTGGGCACATCGCCCGCGGTGACGAAGGACAGATCCGTTCCGCCGGGAAGCCGCCGCCGCCGTTGCTTTGGTGAAGTCATGCCAGCACGCCTCGCGCTGGCTTGGAAACATGCGAGCGAAGGTTGGGCTGCCGTCGGCGCCTGCCGCATCCGCGCTAGCGGATGCCACAGCGAGCGCGTGCACGATCTGCCATCCGATCGACGAAACCTTGCTTCCGCCCGCGTGAGATCCGGCACGGGCTCCGCCGCCTGCTGCCGGAATGGTAGATCGAGAGCGCCGCGGGTCTTCAGCCGTTCGTGGGCTGAGCGTCGGCCTGCTGTGGCCTCGAGGCTGGTGCTCCAGCGCGGGCCGCCGGCTTTGCCTTGCCGCCGCGCAGCAAATCCCAGCTGTTCGGCTGGGTGACCGAGCGGCGCAGATAGGCGATGGTCGCCGAGGCCTCGGCCGGGCTCATGTCCTGGCGGGCGATTTGCTCGGCCTCCTGGAAGCGCCCCTGCAGGCCGAGCACCAGGACGAGGTTCTGGCGTACCCGGGCGTCGGCGCCAGGTACGGCCGCAGCCTCGCGCAGAACGCGTTCGGCATCCGGGAGATGCTTCGACAGGGCGAGCGACAGGCCGAGATTGGACATGATCGTCGGTTCGCTCGGCGCCAGCTTCAGCGCAGCCGCGTAGAGCTGCTGGGCACGCTCATGCTCGCCGAGCTGGTCGGCGACGGTGCCTTGTGCCGACAGGATTCGCCAGTCGGGCCTCTCCGGCAGATGGGCGCGGCCGAGCACGTCGTCGGCCTGCTTCAGGCGGCCATTGTCGGCAAGCGAGCGGCCATAGGCGCCGAGCAGCTCGCGATCCTCGGTATGGACGATGACCGCGCCTTCCAGGATGGCGAGAGCCTGGGCATTCTTGTCGAGTGCGCGCAAGGCACGGGCGTAGAAGAAGGCAGCGTTTCGGTCCTTCTGGTTCGCCTCGTAGCGCGGGCCCCATTGCGCCTCCTCGCTGCGCCATTGCGCCTCGCTGCGTGGCTGGGTCTGCCTGGCGCCGATCGAGCCGGTGACGTCGCCGGGGCCGCTGCGCATCTGGCAGGCGCCGAGCGCGAGGCAGAGGGCCGAAGCCGCGGCGAAATGGCCGAAACGGAGTGCGCGGATGCGAATGGACATCAGCCGGAATGCCTCGCCGGTACGGGAAAGCTGTTGCCCTCGGTGATAAAACGTTAACCCTAACGGACTGTTAATCAGGCTGCTTGGACCGGCGTTGCACGCCGGCATTCCAAGGTTTCGCCATCCGAGGTTCGTCGATCGTGCATCCGTTGCTGCTGCCTGCCGGAACATCCGCCATTCCCGTCCATTGCGTCGCCAAGGCCGATTGGCCGGGACTGCGAGACGGGCTCCCGCCGGTGCCGCGCAGCTTCGCGCAGGCGCAAGGCTTCGAGGCGCGGCCGGGCCAGCATGTTCTGCTGCCGGATGCCGCCGGCTCGCTTTGCGCGGTGTTGCTCGGGGTCGATCCGTCAGGCCCGCGCCGGCGCGACCCGTTCGCGCCCGGCCGCCTCGTCACGAGCCTCCCGCCTGGCGATTACACTCTGGCGGGCGATATCGGTGATGCCGGTCTCGCGGCGCTCGGCTGGCTGCTGACTGCCTATCGTTTCGAGCGCTATCGCAAGCCAAAGCCGGTCGCGGCGCGGCTCGTCCTGCCCGAGGGGGTCGACGGCGACGAGCTGACCAATCTCGCCGAGGCGAGTGCGCTGGCGCGCGATCTCGTCAACACCTCCGCTGCCGATCTCGGCCCCGTCGAGATCGAGGCGGCCGTGCGGACGCTGGCTGAAACCTACGGCGCCGAGGTCGGCAGCACCGTCGGCGACGATCTGCTCGTGGCCAATTTTCCGATGATCCATGCCGTCGGCCGGGCTTCGCCCCGGGAGCCGCGGCTGATCGACCTGCATTGGGGTGCGAACGATCACCCGAGGGTGACGCTGGTCGGCAAGGGCGTCGCCTTCGACACTGGCGGGCTCAACCTCAAGACCGATGCCGGCATGCTCCTGATGAAGAAGGACATGGGCGGGGCGGCGGCGGCGATCGCAGCGGCGCGCATGATCATGCAGGCGAAGCTGAAGGTTCGCCTGCGCCTGCTGGTGCCCGCGGTCGAGAACGCCGTGTCGGGTGCCTCCTTCCGTCCCGGCGACGTGCTGCAGAGCCGGAAGGGGTTGACCGTCGAGATCGGCAACACCGACGCCGAGGGAAGGCTCATCCTCGCCGATGCACTGGCACTCGCCGACGAGGAGGCGCCCGAATTGCTGATCGACTTCGCAACGCTGACCGGCGCCGCCCGTGTCGCGCTCGGGCCCGACCTGCCGCCGTTCTATACCCATGACGACGGGCTCGCCGCCGAGATCGCTCGCCTCGGCGCTGCGGTGAACGATCCGGTCTGGCGCATGCCGCTCTGGCCGCCCTATGACGGCATGCTCGATTCCAAGATCGCCGACCTCAACAACGTCTCCGGCGGCGCCTTCGCCGGCTCGGTGACGGCCGCGCTCTTCCTCAACCGTTTCGTCGAGAAGAGCCGCTCCTACGCCCATTTCGACATCTATGGCTGGAACCCCTCGACCAGGCCGGGCCGCCCCGAAGGCGGCGAATGCCAGGCGGCGCGGCTGACCTACGCGCTGGCGAGGCAGCTCTACGGCGTCCGTTAAGCCTGCCTTGCGACTTCGGTTGCGCACTGTCCGCGGTGCGATAATGATACGGCCCCGTAACGATCCGGGGGCGGCATGGCGCTGGAGATCAAGCCGACGCAGGCGCTCAGGCTCTGGCGCGAGGTGCATCTCGACCTGGTGCGCGACACCCAGTCCGACCTGTCGGTCCGCCAGACCGCGATCCTGCTGACGATTTATCTCGAGCTGCCACCGCATACGGTCCGCGGCCTCGCGGCGCGGCTCGGTGTCACCAAGCCGGTGATCACCCGTGCCCTCGACAGCATGGGCAAGCTCGGTCTGGTCACCCGCAAGCGCGACGAATTCGACAAGCGCAACGTCGTGATCCAGCGCACCGTGGCGGGCGCCCTCGCGGTCGAGCATCTCGCCGATCTGGTCACGGCACGGGCGCGCGAGCTGGGAACGGCCTGAGCGCTTCGCCCGTTAACCCGACGACGCTAGAGTATAGCCATGACCGCGATTCTCGACCGCCGCCTCACCCCCGCCCGCCCCGATCTCGCCGCCCGTCATCTCGACGGCAAGGTCGAGGCGCTCGCCTTCGCCGATCCGATCCCGATGCGGGTGGTGACGCCCTCGGCGCCCCTGCGGCGCGAGCCGCGGCCGGACGCGCCGCTCGACACCGAAGCGCTCGCCGGCGAAGCGGTCAGGGTCTACGAGCAGCATGAGGGCTGGGCCTGGGGCCAGCTCGTCGGCGATTCCTATGTCGGCTACCTGCCCGAGGACTGCCTGGCCGGCGACGCGCCGGTGCCGACACATCGCGTCAGCGCTCTCAGGACCTTCATCTATCCCGGACCTTCGATCAAACTGCCGCCGCTGGAGGCATTGTCCATTGGCGCGGGTCTGGCGGTTACCGGCGAGAGCGGTGATTTCCTCACGACCGAGCGCGGTGGCTACATCTTCAAGCAGCATCTCTGTCCGCGCGACCAGCATGAGCCGGATTTCGTCGCGGTTGCCGAGCGCTTCCTGCACGTGCCCTATTTCTGGGGCGGCAAGACCAGCCTCGGCCTCGACTGTTCCGCCCTGGTCCAACTTTCGCTGGCTGCTGCCGGGGTAGCGGCGCCGCGCGATTCCGACATGCAAGAGCAAGGATTGGGCGAGGCTGTCGCCTTCAATGACAGCCTCGATGGCTTGCGCCGCGGCGATCTGGTGTTCTGGAAGGGCCATGTCGGCATCATGACCGATCCCGAGACGCTGCTGCACGCCACCGCCTTCACCATGAGCGTGATCAGCGAGCCCCTCCGCCCGGCGCGCGACCGCATCCTCGCCCGCAATGGCGGGCCGATCACCGCGATCAAGCGGCTGGCGTCTCAGTAACCCCGCGCCGGATCGACGACGTTCTCGAGCTCCCCGCCGGCCTCCAGTCGCCCGATCTGCGCGGCGATCTGGTCAGCGACCGCCTCGGGCGCCGACATCGCGGCGTTGTGCGGCGTCACCGTCACGGCGGGATGGTTCCATAGCGGCGAATCGTGCGGCAGCGGCTCGGTCTCGAAGACGTCGAGCACCGCAGCCCTGAGTTCGCCGGCGTCGAGTGCCGCCAGGATGTCCGCCTCGACCTGCAATTTGCCGCGCCCGGCATTGATCAGCGCCGGCCCGCCGAGCCGGCCATTGCGGGCGAGGCTTGCAAGCAGCGGGCGGTTCAGGATGCCTTCCGTCTCCGGCGTATGCGGCAGCAGGGAGACCAGAATGTCGGTGCGGGCTAGGAAGGCCGCCATGCCATCTTCGCCAGAGAAGGTGACGAGCCCTTCGATCGTCTTGGGCGAGCGGCTCCAGCCGGCGACGTCGAAGCCGATGATCTGGAGCTTGCGTGCCGCATCCTGGCCGAGCTCGCCGAGCCCCATGATGCCGACGCGGACCTCGCGCGCCGCCGGCTGGTGGCGGTCGTCGTCCCAGGACTGCTCGCGCTGCTGCCGGTCGTAGCGCTGCTGCTGGCGCAGCTGCATCAGGCAGTGCATGACGACATACTCGCTCATCCGCGTCGTCAGGTCGGGATCGATCACCCGTGCAATCGGGACTTCCGGGAGGCGGCTGTCGGCGAAGAGATGGTCGACGCCGGCGCCGAGCGAGAAGATCGCCGCGAGGTTCGGCAGGCCGGCGAGACTCCCCTCCGGATGCTTCCAGCTCGCGACATAATGGACGGCACGCCGGTCGAAGGGCTCGCCCAGCGTGACGATCGGCAGCTCGGGCAGCAGCGCGGCGAAGCGCTCGCGCCAGCTTTCGACATGCCAGCCGGTGATCGCCAGAAGCAGGCTCATGAGAAAGAAATCTCCTAGGCGGGGATGATCAGTGGCCCACGCGTAACAGCGGTCTCGCCACGGCGATAGGCGCTCTTCAGGCGGATGCGGGCAGCGTCGAAGCCGGCCTCGCTGCGGGCATGGATGACGCCGAGCGGCCGGTCGGGGCCGACCCGGTCGCCGAGCCCGGCGAGCTCGGTAATGCCGACCGCATGGTCGATCTCGTCCTGCGGGCGGGTGCGCCCGCCGCCGAGCGCGACCACGGCGAGGCCGACGGCGCGTGTGTCGACCGCCTCGACCAGACCGGGCCGATCCGAGAAGACCGGGCGGACGATCGGTGCTCGCGGAAAATGTCGCTCGGGATGCTCCAGCAGGTCGGCCGGGCCGCCGAGCGCCGCGATCATGTGGATGAAACGCTCCGCCGCGGCGCCGCTGGCGAAGGCGTCCTCGATCTTCGCGATCGCTTCCTCGCGCGTCGCCGCCAGCCGGCCGAGCAGCAGCATCTCGGCGGACAGCGCCACCGTGACTTCGTGGAAGCGTGGTTCGCGCCGACGGCCGGTGAGGTGATCGAGCGCATAGGCGACCTCGAGCGCATTGCCGGCGGCGGAGGCCAAAGGCTCGCTCATATCGGTGAGCAGCGCCCGTGTCGGCAGGCCGGCACCGTTGCCGACATCCGACAGGCTCTGCGCCAGCGCCTCCGCCTTGTCGAAATCGCGCATGAAGGCGCCGGAGCCGAACTTCACGTCCATGGCGAGGCCATGCAGGCCGGCGGCGAGCTTCTTCGACAGGATCGAGGCAGTGATCAGCGGGATCGATTCGACCGTGCCGGTCACGTCCCGGATTGCGTAGAGGCGCTTGTCGGCCGGGGCGAGATCGGCGGTCTGGCCGATGATGGCGCAGCCGACTTCGCGCACGACATGGCGGAAGAGGTCGATCCCCGGCTGGGTGACATAGCCCGGCACCGCGTCGAGCTTGTCGAGCGTACCGCCGGTATGGCCGAGGCCGCGGCCCGAGATCATCGGGACATAGCCGCCGCAGGCCGCGACCGCCGCGGCGAGCGGTAGCGAAACCGTGTCGCCGACGCCGCCGGTCGAGTGCTTGTCGAGGGCCGGGCCCGGCAGATCGCGCCAGTCCAGCACCGTGCCGGAATCGCGCATGGCGAGCGTCAGCGCGACGCGCTCCTCGGCATCCATGTCGCGGAAGAAGATCGCCATGGCGAAGGCGGCGGCCTGGCCCTCGCTGACCGAGCCGTCGGTCAGGCCCGTGATCATCTGGCGGATGTCGTTGGCGCCGAGGCGCTCGCCGTCGCGCTTGGCGGCGATGATCTCCTGCGGCAGGCGCATCAATAGGCTCCGTCGGTCCGTTCCGCCGGGGCGGTGCCGGCGATGATGTCGGCGAGCACGCCGTAGAGGCCGCTGGCGCCGAAGCGGAAGGTCTTCGCCGTCGCCCAGCCAGGCCCCATGATCTCGTCGGCGAGATCGAGATAGGTCCTCGCATCGGCGAGCGTGCGCAGGCCGCCGGAAGGTTTCAGGCCGACCGGTCTGCCCGAGGCTTTGATCGCCTCCAGCATGGTGCGTGCGGCTGCCGGCGTGGCGGAGGTGCCGGACTTGCCGGTCGAGGTCTTGATGAAGTCGGCCCCGGCCGCGATCGCGAGCTCGGATGCGGCCCGCACCGCGGCCTGATCCGGATATTCGCCGGTTTCGAGGATGACCTTGAGCGTCTTGTCGCCGCAGCTGCCGCGTGCTTCGGCGACCATTTCGCGGGCGATCTCGGCATCTCCGGCGAGGAAGGCGCGCCAAGGCAGTACGAGATCGATCTCGTCGGCGCCATCGGCGATCGCCTCATTGATGTCGCTGCCGATCAGGCTGCAATTGCTGTTGCCGGCCGGGAAGTTGATCACCGTCGCGATCCTGACCGGCGAGGCCTTCAGCGTCTGGCGCGCCAGCTTGACGTATTGCGGCCAGATGCAGATCGCCGCGACCGGGCCAGGCGCCGCGACGGCGCGGGCGCAGAGCTGCAGCGTGCCGGTTTCGCTGGCCTGGTCGGACAGATCCGTCAGATCGAGCAGGCGTAGCGCACGCAGGGCGAGATCGGCGTCGGACATGGTCAGAGCTCGCTCAGGAAGGAACGCAGCACACGCCGGAGCGCCGTGGTCGCGGTCGCCGCGACGTCGCGCGTCTCGCCATGGCTGGGCGCGCCACCGAGGATGCCGGCACCCATATTGGTGACGATCGAGATGCCGGCGACACGCAGGCCGTAGCGCCGCGCCAGGATCACCTCGGGCACGGTCGACATGCCGACGAGGTCGGCGCCCAGCATCTTGGCCATCTTGATCTCGGCTGGTGTCTCGAAGCTCGGACCGGAGAACCACATATAGACGCCTTCGCCCATGTTGGCGCCGCTGGCGGAGGCCGCCTTCTTCAAGCGCGCGCGCAGATGCGGATCATAGGCGTCGATCATCGGCACGAAGCGCCCGTCCCCGGTATCGCCGACTAAGGGGTTCGGGCCGTTGTAGTTGATATGGTCGGTGATCAGCGCGAGGCTGCCAGGCCGCAGATCCGGCCGCAGCGAGCCGGCGGCATTGGTCAGTATCAGTGGCGGCGAGCCGAAGGCGGCGAGCATGCCGAGCGGCACGCGCATGATGGCGGGGTCGCCGGTCTCGTAGAAGTGCGCGCGCCCCTCGAAGACCAGCACGCGCTTGCCGTGCAGCACGCCATAGCTGAGCCGCTTGGCATGGCCCGAGACCGAGCCTTTCGGGAAGCCCGGAATTTCCTCGAAAGGCACCGAAATCGGATCGACCATATCGTCGATGATGCGTCCGAGCCCGGTGCCGAGCACGACGGCGCAGTCGATGCCGCCATCGATGCCACGATCGATCAGTACCGATGCCGCTTGGTCGAAAAGCGCATCCGCCGCCATATTGTCTGCTCCATCGGCGCGTTGTCTGCGCTCATCGGGTCACTCTGTAGGCGCCCGCAAATCACTTCGGCAAATTGGCCGGTCCGAACGAGGCTGGCAACAGCTCGGCCAGCGAAAAGCGGGCGCGGACGCCCTCCGGCCCGGCGATCAGGATCGGCGTCTCCGGTGTCGCGAATTCGCGGATGCGCTGGCGGCAGGCGCCGCAGGGCGTCACCAGCTCGGCGCCGTCGCCGAGGACGAGGATGGCGCGGATGGTGTGCGCACCACCGGCGATCATCGCCGAGATCGCTCCGGCCTCGGCGCAGGCGCCGACGGGATAGGCGGCGTTCTCGACATTGCAGCCGGGATAGATCGCACTGTCATCGGCCAGGATGGCGGCGCCGACCTTGAAGCGCGAATAGGGCGCATAGGCTCGCTGTTGTGCGGCCCTGGCCGCTGCGAAGAGCGCGTCGAGATCGGGTTCGGCGGTCACTCAGCGTTCCTTGACGTAGGGCAGGCCCGAGGCCTTGGGCGGCGTCGCCCTGCCGATGAAGCCGGCGAGCAGCACGACCGTCATCACATAGGGCAGGGCCTGGATCGCCTGCACCGGGACGAGGCCGATACCCGGCAAACTCACGCCCTGGAGCCGGATCGCGACCGCGTCGAGCAGGCCGAAGAGCAGGCAGGCGAACAAGGCGGGCCATGGCCGCCAATTGGCGAAGATCACTGCGGCGAGCGCGATGAAGCCCTTGCCCGCGGTCATCTGCGGCAGGAAGCCGGCCGATTGCGAGACGGCGAGATAGGTGCCGCCTAATCCGCAGAGCGCGCCGCAGATGATCACCGCGGCATAGCGCAGGCCGGCGACGGAGACGCCGGCGGTGTCGACGGCGGCCGGATTCTCGCCGACGGCGCGCAGGCGCAGGCCAAAGCGGGTGTGCTTCAGCGTCAGCGCCGTCAGGATGAGGGCGAGCACTGCGAGATAGACCGGCGCGGCATGGCCGGAGATCGCGATGTCGTAGATCGGGCCGAAGACCGGTATCTCCTTGAGCGCCCCGACGAAAGGCAGGTGGAGCTCGGGAAAACGGGCCGCGCCTTCGAGGTTCGGCGTGCGGCCGCCCTGGCCGTACCAGGCATTGCCGAGAATGGCGGTGAGCCCGACCGCCAGCATGTTGATCGCGACGCCGGAGACGATCTGGTTGCCGCGCCAGGTGATCGCGGCAAAGCCGTGCACCAGCGAGAGCGCGATCGCGGCGAGCATACCGGCCCCGAGGCCGGCCCAGGCCGAGCCGCTCTGATAGGCGACCACGGCCGAGGCGAAGGCGGCGATCAGCATCTTGCCTTCGAGGCCGATGTCGACGACGCCCGAGCGTTCCGACCAGAGCCCGGCCAGCGCCGCGCAGAGCAGCGGGATCGACAGCCTTATCGTCGAATCCAGGATGACGGCGAGCGTCTGGACGATCTCCATCGCCTAGCTCCTGACCGTCATTGCGAGGAGCGAAGCGACGAAGCAATCCAGGGGGACGTCGAGCGCTGCCGCTCCTGGATTGCTTCGCTGCGCTCGCAATGACGTGCCGGAGGCGATCGTGATCATGCGGGCTTCCTCGCGACGGAGGACAGCAAGGTTGCCACCAACCGCCGGAACAGTCCGTCGAGCGCCCCGGCGAAGAGGATGACGATGCCGCCGATCACCACCACCATGTCGCGGGTGATGGTCGGCTTGTCGAAGGAAAGCTCGGCCCCGCCTTGGTAGAGCACGCCGAAGAGCAAGGCGGCGAGGCTGACGCCGACCGGGTGGCCGCGCCCCATCAACGCCACCGCGATACCGACGAAGCCATAGCCGGCGGTGAAATCGAGCACGAGCCGGTGCTGCACGCCCATGGCTTCGTTGACGGCGAGCCCGCCAGCGAGCGCGCCCGAGATCGCCATCGCCACCATGATGATCCGCGCCGGCGAGATGCCGGCATAGGCAGCGGCGCGCGGATTGGCGCCGACGGTGCGGATCGCATAGCCGAGCCGGGAGCGGTAGATCAACGCCCAGACCGCGACGAGCGATGCCAGTGCCAGCAGGAACGAGGTGTTGAGCGGTGTCGAAGGGAGCTTCAGTCCGAAGGCACCAAGCAGCTCGTGGATCGGCGTCAGCACCGCCTGCTTCGGGAAATCCGGGGTCTCCGGCTGCATTGAGCCCGTTTTCCCCATGACCTCGACCAGGAGATAGACGATCAGCGTCGCCGCGATGAAGTTGAACATGATTGTGGTGATCACGACATGGCTGCCGCGCGTCGCCTGCAGATAGCCGGGAATGAAGGCCCAAAGCGCGCCGCCCGCCGCCGCGGCGAGGATGGCGAGCGGCACCAAGAGGATGCCCGGAAGCGGTGCGAGCCAGAGACAGGCGATAGCGGCGAAGATGCCGGCGATGGTCGCCTGGCCCTCGCCGCCGATATTGAACAGGCCGGCATGGAAGGCGACGGCGACGGCAAGGCCGGTGAAGATGAAGTTGGTGGTGTAGTAGAGCGTGAAGCCGAGGCCTTCGAGACTGCCGAGCGAGCCCTTCAGCAAGAGCGCCGTCGCCTCCAGCGGGCTCTCGCCGATCGAGAGCACGACGAGCCCGGCGACGACGAGGGCCGCGGCGACCGAAACCAGTGGCACCAGCGCGGTGTCGGCCCAGCGCGGGAGATCTATCGGCGCCGCGCTCATGCCGCGCGCTCGCTGACGCCGGCCATCAGCAGGCCGAGATCGCGCTCGTCGGTGGTGGTCGCCTCGCGCTCGCCGGTGATCTGGCCGCCGCAGAGGGCGAGGATGCGGTCGGACAACGCCATCACCTCCTCGAGCTCGACAGAGACGAGCAGGATCGCGACGCCGGCATCGCGGAGCGCGATCAGCCGGCGATGGATGAACTCGATCGCGCCGATATCGACCCCGCGCGTCGGCTGGCCGACCAGCAGCACTTTTGGCGCCCGCTCGATCTCGCGAGCGAGTACGATCTTCTGCTGGTTGCCGCCGGAGAATTTCGCCGTCTTCAAGCCGGGATCGACCGGGCGGACGTCGTAGTCCTGCATGCCGGCGCGGGCATGCTGCTCGATCAATGTCGGCGACAGGAAGGGGCCGCGCCCGAAGGCCGGGTCGTCATGGTAGCCGAGAATGGCATTCTCGGCCGCGGCGAAGGCGGTGACGAGGCCGGTCCTGAGCCGGTCTTCGGGAATGTGCATCAGGCCGAGCCGGCGCAGATTGGCCGGGTTACGGTCGGCGGCGTTGAGGATCTTACCGCCGAGCCGGATCACGCCGCGTGCCGGTTGGGTCAGACCGGCGAGCACGTCGAGCAATTCGCTCTGGCCGTTGCCGGCGACGCCGGCGATGCCGACGATCTCGCCTTCGTGCAGAGTGAGGCTCGCATCGCGCAGCGTCTCGCAGCCGCGCTCGTCGATCACGGTCAGGCCGGCGGCCTCCAGCACCGGCGCGCCGCGCTGGCGCGGGCTCTTCTCGACACGCAGCAGCACGCGCCGGCCGACCATCGCCTCGGCGAGCTCGGCCGGCGAGGTCCGGTTCGTCTCGACATGGGCGACCATCTCGCCGCGCCGCATCACCGAGACGCGGTCCGTCACCGCCATGATCTCGCGCAGCTTGTGGGTGATCAGGATCACTGTCTTGCCCTGCGCCTTCAGCGCCCTGAGCAATTCGAAGAGTTGGTCGGCCTCGGCCGGGGTCAGCACTGCCGTCGGCTCGTCGAGGATCAGCACCTCAGCGCCCCGATAGAGCGCCTTCAGGATCTCGACGCGCTGCTGCAGGCCGACAGAAAGCTCGCCGACGATCGCGTCGGGATCGATGGCGAGCCCGTATTCCTGGCTGAGCCGCGCCAGTTCCACTCTTGCCTTGGCGATGCCGCCCTTGAGCAACGCGCCGCCCTCGGCGCCGAGCACGATGTTCTCGACCACGCTGAGCGGCTCCACCAGCATGAAATGCTGATGGACCATGCCGATCCCGGCGGCGATCGCATCCGAGGAGGAACGGATGCGGCGTGGCTCGCCGCGCACCCGGATCTCGCCGGAATCGGCCTCGTAGAAACCGTAGAGGATCGACATCAGCGTCGACTTGCCGGCGCCGTTTTCGCCGACGATGCCGTGGATCGAGCCGGCGGCGATGGTGAGCGACACGTCCTTGTTGGCCTTGACCGGGCCGAACGCCTTGCTGATGCCGATCAGCGCGATGGCAGGGGGCAGGCTCGTCACCGGCGGCGCAAGCTCACATCGTGCACTTGGAATCCGACATGTAGTCGTGGACCTTGACCGTGCCGGCGATGATATCGGCCCGGGCCTTGTCGGCGGCGGCCTTCATCTCGGGCGTGATCAACGCCTTGTTGTTGTCGTCGAGCGCCCAGCCGACGCCCTCTTCCTTCAGCCCGAGCACCGAGACGCCCGGCTTCCAGGTGCCGTCGCGCGCTTCCTTGAACGAGGTATAGGCGGCGACGTCGACGCGCTTCAGCATCGAGGTCAGCACCTTGCCGGGGTGCAGCATGTTCTGGTTGGAGTCGACGCCGATGCCGAGCTTGCCGGCGTCCGCCGCGGCGCGCAGCACGCCGATGCCGGTGCCGCCGGCGGCGTGGTAGATCACGTCGGCGCCGCGGTCGATCTGCGACTTGGCGAGTTCGCCGCCCTTGACCGGGTCGTTCCAGGCGGCCGGGGTCGAGCCGGTCATGTTCTGGAAGATCTCGGCGTCCTTCTTGCCGGCCTTGACGCCCTGGACATAGCCGCAGGCGAATTTGCGGATCAGCGGGATATCCATGCCGCCGACGAAGCCGACCTTGCCGGTCTTCGAGCCCATGCTGGCGATGAGGCCGACGAGGTAGGAGGCCTCATGCTCCTTGAACACGACCGATTGCACGTTCGGCAGTTCGACCACCATGTCGATGATGGTGAACTTCAGGTTCGGGAACTCGGCCGCAACCTTCTGCAGCGCGGTCGCCTGCGAGAAGCCGACGGCGATGATCGGCGAATGGCCGTCGCGGGCGAAGCGACGCAGCGCCTGCTCGATCTGGGCGTCATTGGTCGGCTCGAAATCGCGGAACTCGACGCCGGTCTCGGCCTTGAACTTCTCAGCCCCGGCGAAGACGCCCTCATTGAAGGATTTGTCGAACTTGCCGCCCTTGTCATAGACGATCGCCGGCTTGATGGCGGTCTGGGCCATGGCCGTCATGGCCGAAAGAGCGACGCCCGCCAGCGCGAGCGCGAGAGATTTCAGTTGCATCGAGCCGTTCCCCTGTCACGCGCGGAATGGTTGCCCCATCCCTGCCTGCGATCACGATGGCACGGCTTGCCGGCGGGGCCAAGCGGGCTGGAGAGCCCGCCTGGCGATATATGTCACATATGAACGGTTCGCTCAGCCGCGCTGGATCGAGACGCCGCCATCGGCGAGGAAGGCTGTGCCGGTGACGAAGCTCGACGCGTCCGAGGCAAGGAAGAGCGCCGCGCGGGCGATCTCCTCGGGCTGCGCCATCCGTTTCAGCGCATGGATGCCCTCGACGAAGGCGGTGACTTCGGGGCCGGATGCCGGATCATTCGTGATGCTCGCCGGCGTGTCGGTGCCGCCGGGCAGCAGGGCGTTGACCCGGATGCGCTTGCCGCCGAGCTCGGCCGCGAGCGCTTTCGTAAGGCCGATCTGTCCGGCCTTGCTCGCCGCATAGGCCGACATGCCGGCGAGCCCGGCGGTGTAGCCGACGAAGCTCGCGGTGAAGATCAGCGAGCCGCCGCCGCGGGCCTCGAGCGCCGGCGCCTGGTATTTCGCGCCCAGGAAGGCGCTGGTCAGGTTGGTCTCGATCAGCTGGTGCCAAGTCGCCAGCGACATCTCGGCGACCGGTCCGAGATCGCCGACCGTGCCGGCATTGTTGAAGGCGATATCGAGCCCACCGAAGCGCTCGGTCGCAGTTTCGACCAGGCGCTGCGCCAGCGCCTCCTCGCGAATGTCGCCGGCGATCGCCACCGCCTCGCCGCCGGCCGCCTTGATCTCGGCGGCAAGGGCGTCGAGTTCGCCCTGTCGTCTCGCCGTGATCACGAGCCTGGCGCCTTCAGCGGCGAAAAGCAGCGCCGCGGCACGGCCGATGCCGGAGCTGGCGCCGGTCACGATCGCGACCTTGTTGGTGAGAGCTGTCATCTTGGGACCTTTGTTGTCGTTCGAGACTGTCGGATCCTTTCGTCGCAGGTACGCTGCGGTGCAGACACCCGCTTCCTGCCCCGGCATCGCACCCGATTGCTGGCGCGAGCAGTTCAGCCTAGCTTGCCGCCATGACGCTGAACGAGGCCGAGATCGAGCGCTATGCCCGCCATCTGGTGCTGCCGGAGATCGGCGGCCCCGGCCAGGCGAAGCTCAAGCGCGCCCGGGTTCTGGTGATCGGCGCGGGCGGCTTGGGCGCGCCGCTGATTCCCTATCTGGCAGCCGCCGGCGTCGGCACGATAGGCATCGTCGACGACGATCACGTTTCGCTCTCGAACCTGCAGCGGCAGATCATCTTCGGGGCGGAGGATATCGGCGCGCGCAAGGTGGTCGCCGCAGCGAACTTCGTCACGCGGCTCAACCCGCGGGTCGAGATCGAGGAATACGTCACGCGGATCGACCCACACAACGCCCGTGCCCTCGTCGCCTTCTACGATGTCGTCGCCGACGGCTCGGACAATTTCGCGACGCGCTATGCCGTCTCCGATGCCTGCTTCCACGAGAAGAAGCCGCTGGTGACGGCGGCGCTCGGCCGCTTCGACGGCTCGCTGACCACGATTAGGGCGCATGAGAAGGCTTCGGACGGGCGGCCCAACCCGACCTATCGCTGCCTGTTCCCGCAGGAGCCGCCGCCCGGCACAGTCGCGCCTTGCGCCGAGGCCGGCGTGCTCGGTGCGCTCGCCGGCGTCATGGGCTCGATGATGGCGCTGGAGGTGATCCGCGCGATCACCGGCTTCGGCGAGCCGCTGGTCGGCAAGCTCCTGCTCGTCGATGCGATGGCGATGCGCTTCGAGACGATGAAATATGGCTGGGATCCGGACAATCCGCTGAACGGGACGGCAGCCGGCGTCGCTGCCTGAGCTATTTTGCGGCGCGCTTCGCGTCGATCACGTCCCAGAGCTGGGCCGCCAGATCGGGACCGCCGAGCTTCTTGATGGCGCGCACGCCGGTCGGGGCGGTGACGTTGATCTCGGTCAGCTTGCCGCCGATCACGTCGATGCCGACGAGCAGCAGGCCGCGCTCCCTCAGTGCCGGGCCGATGCGCTCGCAGATTTCGAGCTCGCGCTTGGAGAGGTCAGTCGGCCTTGCGGCGCCGCCGCGTACCATGTTGGCGCGCAGGTCGCCCGCCGCCGGCACGCGGTTGACCGCGCCTGCTGCCTTGCCGTCGATCAGGATGATGCGTTTGTCGCCCTCGGAGACCTCCTTCAGGAAGGCCTGGACCACCCAGGGCTCGCGGAAGAGGTTGGAGAACAGGTCGTAGAGCGAGCCGAAATTCGGGTCGCCTTTGCCGGTCTTGAACACGGTCGCGCCGCCATGGCCGTAGAGCGGCTTCATGACGATGTCGCCGAACTCCTCGCGGAAGGCCTCGATCTCGGCGCGGTCGCGCGTGATCAGTGTCGGCGGCATCAGATCGGGGAAATGCGTGACAAAGAGCTTTTCCGGCGCGTTGCGGACCTCTGTCGGATCGTTGACCACCAGCGTCTTCGGATGGATGCGCTCGAGCATATGCGTCGAGGAAACATAGGCCATGTCGAAGGGAGGGTCCTGGCGCAGCAGCACCACGTCCAGCGTCGAGAGGTCGGTGCGCTCGGGCGCGCCAAGCGTATAATGGTCGCCTTCGACATCGCGCACTTCGACCGGGCTGATCACGGCGGTGACCTTGCCGTCGCGCAGGGTCAGCTTGTCGGGCGTGTAGGTGAAGAGCCTGTGGCCGCGCGCCTGCGCTTCCAGCATCAGCGAAAAGCCGGTGTCGCCGGCGATGCGGACTTGTCCGATCGGGTCCATCTGGATGGCGACGTTCAGCGGCATGGACGAAAGCTCCGGTTGCGGCCGTTATATCGGCTGCGGCAGCCCGCTCATGCAAGGGGCTCTGCCTTGCGTCAGAGCACGAGCTCGAACACGCGGGGGACATGACGGGGCAGGCGCCAGGGCGCGAGGAAGACGGCGTCGGCGCGAAGATTCCGCTGCATCGCCCAGGGATTGCGCGCCAGCCATTGCCGGATGCGCGCTTCGATCAGCCGGCGCTTGTCCGGCGTGATCGCCATGGCTGCATCGTCGAGCGATGCGCGCGCCTTGACCTCGACGAAGACGATATCGTCGCCGCGCGCCATGATCAGGTCGATCTCGCCGCCCTTGCCGCCGAAGCGGCGCTGCAGCAGGCGATAGCCCTTGATGGTGAGGAAGGCGACAGCGAGCCATTCGCCGCGGCGACCGGCGAGGCCGGACAGGCGCGCGCGCCGGCTGCGCAGCGCCTCGCTCATGGCGCGCGGGTCAATTCGAGGGCGCGGGCGTAGACGACGCGGCGCGGCTGCCCGCTCGCGGCCGCGACCTGTGCCACCGCTTCCTTCAGCGAGACCTTTTCGAGCGCGACGCGCAGCGCCTCGTCGAGCGTGTCGCCCTGCGCGGCCGCGGCGGAGGCGTCGGGCGGGCCGATCAGCACGACGATCTCGCCGCGGGCCTCCTCGGCCTCGGCATAATGCGCTGCAAGTTCGGACAGCAGCCCACGGCGGACATTCTCGTAATACTTGGTCAATTCGCGCGCGACCGCGCCGGGCCGGGCGCCCAGCACTGCGGCGGCGTCAGACAGCATTTCCGCAAGCCGGCGCGGCGATTCGAAGAAAACGAGCGTGCCGGGAATGGCGGCAAGCTCGGTCAGCCGGGCTTTCCGTGCCGCGCTCTTCGGCGGCAAAAAACCCTCGAAGAAGAAGCGGTCGGTCGGCAGCCCCGCCAGCACCAGCGCCGCCAGCACGGCCGAGGGCCCGGGGATGCCGGTGACCGGCAACCCTTCCTCGACCACCTCGGCGACGAGCTTGTAGCCGGGATCGGAGACCAGCGGCGTGCCCGCGTCCGAGATCAGCGCGAGCTTGCCGCCCTGGCGCAGCCGCTCGAGGATTTTTGGGCGCATCTGCGCCGCGTTGTGCTCGTGATAGGGCAGGAGCGGCGTCGCGATGCCGTAATGCGCCAGCAGCGTCTTCGAGGTCCTGGTATCCTCGGCCAGCACGGCATCGGCGGCCGCGAGCGTCGACAGCGCCCGGAAGGAGATGTCCTTCAGGTTGCCGATCGGCGTTGCGACGATGTGGAGGCCGGGTGCGAGCGGTTCGGCTTCGGCCCGAAGTCCGAAGGCCGTATAGCTCGGAGCGCGACCTGTGGCGGGCGGGGCGGATACGGGGCCGGACATGGCGGCGAAACTGCCACAGCGCTCGGCAAGATGCCACCGCTGGCCCGGCAACCTAGAGTTAACAACTTGAAAATAGCTTCGCTCACTGGCAGGACTTGTTCACGGTTCGGGACAAGACATTCAGCTGGCGCGAGCTTGCCTTGCGTCTCGCCGAGGAGTGGAGACGAAAACCGTGTCGCGTCACTTGAAGCTCCTCGTCCCGCCGAGCCGTCGACTGATCCTGTTGTCCGGCGTCGGCGCCGTGCTCGCGGCCTGCAGCGGCGGAACTGGCGGCCTTCCCGGCTTCGACAGCCAGACGACGCCGCAGGGCGGCAGTGCCCAGCCCAGCGGTCCGACCATCGGCACCGGCTCGGTCAAGGTCGGGCTGATCCTGCCGCTGACCGCCGAGGGCTCGGGCGCGACCGTCGGCAACTCGCTCAAGAACGCCGCCGAAATGGCGCTCGCCGAATTCCCTGGCGCCGACCTCACCTTGCTGGTCAAGGATGATCGCGGCACGCCGGAGGGCGCCCAGGCCGCGGCGCAGGAGGCCCTCCGCGAGGGCGCCGAGCTGATCATCGGACCGCTCTTCGCGCCGTCCGTACAGGCCGTCGGTCAGGTCGCCCGTGGTGCCGGCAAGCCGGTCATGGCCTTCTCCAGCGACAGCAATGTCGCCTCGCGCGGCATCTACCTCCTCTCCTTCCCACCGGAGAACGACGTCAACCGCGTCATCGCCTATGCCTCGGCGCAGGGGCGCAAATCCTTCGCCGCGCTGGTTCCCGAGACCGCCTATGGCAAGGTCGTCGAAGGCGCCTTCCAGCAGGCGGTCGCCAATCAGGGTGCCCGTGTCGTGGTGATCGAGCGCTTCGGCTCCGACCAGAACAGCATGCGCGCTGCCGCCACGCGTCTCGTGCCGGCGCTGCAGCAGGCGGATGCGTTGTTCGTGCCGGCCGATGCCGCGGCGATGCCGCCGCTCGGACTTCTCCTGCAGCAGGCGGGCTATGACCCGGCCAAGGTCAAGCCGCTCGGCACCGGCGTCTGGAACGACGCCAATGTCGCGCGCGTTCCGGCGATCCAGGGCGGCTGGTTCGCCTCGCCCGACACCGCCGGCTTCAACGCCTTCTCCGGTCGCTACCAGAAGCGCTTCAACAGCGCCCCGACCCGCACCGCGACGCTGTCCTATGACGCGGTCTCGCTGGCGGCGGCGCTCGCCCGGACCCAGGGCAGCCAGCGCTTCTCCGAAAGCGTGCTGACCAATGCCTCGGGCTTTGCCGGCGCCGACGGCGTCTTCCGCTTCCGTCCGGACGGGCTGAACGAGCGTGGTCTTGCCGTGCTCGAATTGCGCAACGGCCAGATCGTCACCGTCAACGCGGCCCCGCGCGATCTCGGCCCGCGGACGAACTGACGCTTCGGCGTCTTTCCGGGGCGCGGCGAAGCCGCGAGCCCGGAACCCATATCCGCTGAAACGACAGAAAAGGGCGGCACGATCGCCGCCCTTTTTATATGGTTGCCGTGTTCATGGATTCCGGGCTCGGGCCTTCGGCCCGCCCCGGAATGACGGGGTAGGCCTTACCCGCCGATGTTGAACGCCGCCAGCGCCGCCATGTTGACGATGTCGGAATCCTTGGCGCCGAGGGGTACGATCTGCACCGGCTTGTCGAGGCCGACCAGCAACGGCCCGATCACGGTGGCACCGCCGAGTTCCTGCAGCATCTTGGTCGAGATCGAGGCCGAGTGGAACGCCGGCATCACCAGGACGTTCGCCGGCCCGGTCAGGCGGCAGAACGGATACTGCGCCATCAGATCGCGATTGAGCGCGACATCGGCGGCCATCTCGCCGTCATATTCGAAGTCGACGCGCTGGCCGTCGAGGATCGTCACCGCATCGCGCACCTTTTCCGAGCGCTCTCCCGCCGGATGGCCGAAGGTCGAGAAGGCGAGC
This sequence comes from Alloboseaceae bacterium BT-24-1, assembly GCA_025846845.1. Lineage (GTDB taxonomy): Bacteria > Pseudomonadota > Alphaproteobacteria > Rhizobiales > Beijerinckiaceae > Allobosea. Next base: position 165,361 of record JAOYTL010000008.1, on the reverse strand, counting down.
ATCGCGACCTTCGGCTCATAGCCGAGCCGGCGGGCGACGCCGGCGGCCTCGATCGCGATCTCGGAGAGCTCCTGCGCCGTCGGCATCTCGGTGATCGCGGTGTCGGCGACCAGCACGGTGCGCCCGCGCGTGATCGCGAGCGAGACGCCGATCAGGCGGTGGCCCGGCCGGTCGTCGATGACGCGGCGGACCTCCTCCAGCGCGATCGAGTAATTGCGGGTGACGCCGGTGACCATCGCATCGGCATCGCCGAGCGCGACCATGGCGGCGGCGAAATGGTTGCGATCCTGGTTGATCAGGCGCTGGCAGTCGCGGAACAGGTAGCCGTGCCGCTGCAGCCGCTCGTAGAGGTACTGCGCATAGGCCGAATTGCGGTGCGAGAGCCTGGCGTTCTGGATCTCGATGCCCTTGGCGGCAAGGTCGACGCCGAGATGCTCGGCCGTCTCGTTGATGCGCTCCTCGCGGCCGACCAGGATCGCCTTGCCAAGCTCCTGATTGACGAAGGAGGCGGCAGCGCGGATGACCTGCTCCTCCTCGCCCTCGGCGAAGACGACGCGCTTGGGATAGCGTCGGACGCGTTCGAAGATGCGGTTGAGCGCGCCGGTGACCGGGTCGCGCCTTGCCGAGAGCTGGGCCTTGTAGGCGCCGGTGTCGACGATCGGCTTGCCGGCGACGCCGGTGTCCATTGCCGCCTTGGCGACCGCCATCGGCACGACATGGATCAGCCGTGGATCGAAGGGCACCGGGATGATGTAGTCCTTGCCATAGCGCGGGCGGGCGCCCTGATAGGCGGCGGCGACCTCGTCGGGGACATCCTCGCGCGCCAGGGAGGCCAGCGCCTCGGCCGCGGCGATCTTCATCTCCATGTTGATCGTGGTGGCGCGGACATCGAGCGCGCCGCGGAAGATGAAGGGGAAGCCGAGGACGTTGTTGACCTGGTTCGGATAATCCGAGCGACCGGTCGCCATGATCGCGTCGTCGCGAATGGCGTGCACCTCTTCCGGCGTGATCTCCGGATCGGGGTTGGCCATGGCGAAGATGATCGGGTTTTCCGCCATCGAGGCGACCATCTCGGGGGTCACCGCGCCCTTCTGCGACAGGCCGAAGAAGGCGTCGGCCCCTTCCAGTGCCTGCGCCAGCGTGCGTCGGTCGGTGATCGCCGCATGGGCTGATTTCCACTGGTTCATGCCCTCGGTGCGACCCTGGTAGATCACGCCCTTGGTGTCGCAGAGGATGACGTTGTCGGGCTTGAAGCCCATCGCCTTGAGCAGTTCGATGCAGGCGATGGCGGCGGCGCCGGCGCCGTTGATGACGAGCTTCGTCGACTTGACGTCGCGCTCCGTCAGGTCGAGCGCGTTGATCAGGCCGGCGGCGGCGATGATCGCGGTGCCATGCTGGTCGTCATGGAAGACCGGGATGTCCATCAGTTCGCGCAGGCGCTGCTCGATGATGAAGCATTCCGGCGCCTTGATGTCCTCGAGGTTGATGCCGCCGAAGGACGGGCCGAGATAGCGCACGGCTTCGATGAACTTGTCGGCATCCTCGGTGTCGACCTCGAGATCGATCGAATCGACATCGGCGAAACGCTTGAACAGGATCGACTTGCCTTCCATGACCGGCTTGGAGGCGAGCGCGCCGAGATTGCCGAGGCCGAGGATGGCGGTGCCGTTCGTGATCACCGCGACGAGGTTGGCGCGGGCGGTGTAGTCATAGGCGCGGCTGGGGTCCTCGGCGATGGCCAGGACCGGTACCGCGACACCGGGCGAATAGGCCAGCGACAGGTCGCGCTGCGTTGCCATCGGCACGGTTGGAATGATCTCGAGCTTGCCTGGCCGCCCCTGCGAGTGGAAGAGCAGCGCCTCCTGGTCGGTGAAGGTCGGACGGGTGCGCTTGGGCGGCGGGGAGCGATCGTTCATGCGCTTGTTCTTTTTCAAAGGCGTTTCCTCGGGGGAGCCGACCATAGGGTAGCGCCGCTTTCCTCGACAAGGCGCGATTGCGCGACAGCACCTTTCCTGTGGCGGTAGGGGTAGGCGGCGCCGAAAGCGTCAGAGGCCGGCGCGCATGCGTGCGACGCTCTCGCCGACATAGCGGTCGAGCTCGACCGCCTGCTCGCTGACCAGACGCGCCGCCTCGACGACACGGGCGGCGGCCTCGCCAGTGGCGCGGGCCTCGCCCCCGGCTCCGGCGACGTTCTCGGTGACGGTGGCGGCCGAGCCTGCCACGGCCTGGGCATCGAGGGCGATGCCCGAGGCGATCGTGCCCTGGCTGTTGACGACCAGCGCGATCGCGCCCGAGGTCGTCTCGATCGTCTCCATCGTGCCTTCGATCTGCGCGACGGCACCGGCGACGGCGGCAGCGGCGCTCCGAATCTCCTGTAGCGTGGCGCCGATGTCCTGCGTCGCCTTCTGGGTCTGCTCGGCGAGGTTCTTGACCTCGCCGGCGACGACCGCGAAACCGCGCCCGGCAACCCCGGCGCGTGCGGCCTCGATCGTCGCGTTGAGCGCGAGCAGATTGGTGCGCACCGCGATGTCCTCGATGAAGGCGAGCACGGCACCGACCTTGTCGGCAGCGACGGCGAGCCCGTTGACGTCGGTTCTGGTCGAGCGGACATGCTTGGCCGCCTGCAGGGCGGTCTCGGCGGCGAGATCGGTCTGGCGCGTCAGCTCGCGGATCGAGGCGTCGATCCGCTCGGCCGCGTGGGCGACGCTGCCGACGCGCTGCGAGGCGAGCTCCGCCTGTTGCGTCGCTTCGCCCGCCCGCAAGGTGGTACGGTCGGCGTTCGCTGCCATGCCGCGCGCCGCCTCGTGCATGCCGCGCGCCGAATCGCCGACGCGGCGCAATGCCTTGCCGACCGTCACTTCGAGATTTGCGGCGAGCTCCTCGAGCGCCGCGCGGCGCAAGGTTTCAATCTCGTCCCGGCGGGTCTCGAGTGTCTTCTCGGGCGTGACGTCGAGCAGGATGCCATCCCAGATCGCCGTTCCATCGGACAGGCGACGCATCGTCGCCTCGCTGCGCAGCCAGACGATCCCGCCATCGGGCGCGGCATAGCGCGCCTCGAAGCGCCAGACGTCGTCCAGGGCTGTCAGAGCGGCGCGCGCGGCCTCGAAACGCTGCCGATCCTCCGGCAGCATCTTGCCGAGCCAGGCTTCGGGGTCGCGCTCGACCTCCTCCTTGGTCACGCCCAGGAGTTTGTCGATGGCGAAGGATGCGAACTGATAGCGCAATGTGCCATCCGGACTGACGATGCGCTGGTAAAGCGTTCCTGGAGCGCGCTGAATGAGCGTACGCAGGCGATAGGCGGTTTCGCGCCGGTCGCGGTCGTTGCTGAGGACGAGCCCGACCAGGACGGTGCCGATCGTGCCGACCACGATCATGATCGGCACAGCCTCGCGCAGGAAGCGTTCCGCCGCGGCCCAGTTCGGCATGAAGACGTTCGAAGCGATGAGACAGCCGGCGCTGATCAGGCTGAGCAGGACGAGGTCGCGCAGCGTCAGCGAGCGCTTCTGCCGGCCGAGCCAGGCGGCGTAGATCACGCCGGCAACGGCGTGCAGGACGATGCCGGCGATCCCGGTCGGCATCCCGACGCCACCCAGATTGTAGCGCGCAGCGGCGAGGGGGACGGCAGTCAGCAATGCGGCGAGCGGTCCGCCGATCGGGCCGGCCAGGATCGCGAAGGTGTTGCGCGAATCGACGACCAGCCCCGGCTGGATCACGAAGGGATTTGCCATGCTGCAGAGGGCGCCGGCCGCAAAAAGGGCGCCGACGGCGAGCTGGCGCAGCAGCGGACGCTGATCGATCCAGGTGGCAGCCGCCGTCAGGATGAGGGCAGCCAGCAGCAGGAAAGAGAGGCTCTCGATCAGGTTGATGAACAGCGACATGACGGGCCCTTGGCCGGAAACGGCCCAATGAGGCTGCTTTAATTTGTTGAAAGCAGTCCTAACGGATGGCCTTGCCGGCGCGATTTGCTAGCGTGCGCGCCCCATGCGCCACACCACGCCAACAGACGTTACGGAAGCGAAGCCCGCCGGATCGGCCGATCCCGGCCGCGTCACGCCGATGATGGCGCAGTACGTCGAGATCAAGGCGAATAATCCCGATTGCCTGCTGTTCTACCGAATGGGCGATTTCTACGAATTGTTCTTCCAGGACGCCGAGATCGCCTCGCGCACGCTCGGCATCGTGCTGACCAAGCGCGGCAAGCATCTGGGCGAGGACATCGCCATGTGCGGTGTCCCGGTCGAGCGCGCCGACGACTACCTGCAGAAGCTGATCGCCGCCGGCCACCGGGTCGCCGTCTGCGAGCAGATCGAGGATCCGGCCGAAGCCAAGAAGCGCGGCGCCAAGTCGGTGGTGAAGCGCGACGTCGTCCGTCTCGTCACCCCCGGCACCATCACCGAGGAGCGCCTGCTCGATCCCGGCCGGGCGAGCCTGCTCGTCGCAGTGGCGCGGCGCCGGCTCTCGGACGAGGTCTATGCCTATGGCATCGCTGCCGTCGACATCTCGACCGGCCGCTTCGCCGTGCTGGAAACCGACCAGCGCGGGCTTGCCGTCGAGCTTGCCCGCCTGGAGCCGCGCGAGATCGTCTGCCCCGACGCGATCCATGACGATCCCGAGCTGAAGGAATTCTGGCGCGACGTCGCAGCTCCGGTGACGCCGATGGCGCGCGAGGGGCTCGACCCGGCCTCCGGCGAACGCCGGCTGAAGGAATTCTTCGGCGTTGCGACACTCGACGCCTTCGGCGCCTTCACCCGCGCCGAGATCGCCGCTGCCGCTGCTGCGCTCGCCTATGTCGAGCGCACCCAGCTCGGCGCCCGCCCGCCTCTGTCGCCGCCCGTCCGCGAGGGCCAGAGCGCGACCATGCTGATCGACGCGGCGACGCGTGCGAATCTCGAACTGACCCGCACGCTCGCAGGCGAGCGTGCGGGCAGCCTGCTCGCCACGATCGACCGCACCGAGACGCCGGGTGGCAGCCGTCTGCTCGCCGAGCGTCTGGCCGGTCCGCTCACCGATCCGGTCGCGATCGGCAGACGGCACGATGCCGTCACGCTGCTGGTCGAGACGCCCTCGCTGCGTGAGGCGCTGCGGCGCGATCTGTCGCGCGTTCCCGACATTGCCCGTGCACTGGCACGGCTCTCGCTTGACCGCGGTGGGCCGCGCGATCTCGCCGCGCTCGGCGCCGGGCTGGACGCGGGCCGCGGCGTTGCGGCAGCGCTGCTGCGCCAGGGCGATCTGCCCGACGAACTGCGCGAGGCTGCCCTCGCGCTGGGGCGTACCGATCCCGATCTGGCGACCCGCCTCTCCGCCACGCTCGCCGACGAGTTGCCGCTCTTGAAGCGCGACGGCCGTTTCGTGCGCGAGGGCTTCGACGCGGCGCTCGACGAATTGCGTCTGCTCCAGGTCGATTCGCGCAAGGTGATCGCGCAATTGCAGGCGCGTTATGCCGCAGAGACCGATTGCCGGACGCTGCGCATCAAGCACAATTCGATGATCGGCTATTTCGTCGAGGTGCCGCAGGCGGTCGGCGAGACGTTCCTCAGGGAGCCCTGGCGCGCGGTCTTCGTGCATCGCCAGACCATGTCGGATGCGATGCGCTTCTCCTCGGTCGAGCTCGGCGAACTCGAAGCCAAGATCGCCTCCGCCGCCGACCGGGCGCTGAAGCTGGAGCTCTCGATCTTCGCGGCGCTGACCGAGGCCGTGCTGGCTGCGGCTGAGCCGATCAAGGCGGCGGCCCAGGCACTCGCGGTGATCGATGTCGCGGCTGCCCTCGCCGAACTCGCTATCGACGGCGGCTGGACGCGCCCCATCGTCGACGACGGTGCCGCCTTCACCGTCAAGGCCGGCCGCCATCCGGTGGTCGAGGCGGCGCTGAAGCGGCAGGGCCAACCCTTCGTCGCCAATGACAGCGAGCTCTCGGCGGCTGGCCAAGGCCGGGACGGCCGCATCTGCCTGATCACCGGCCCGAACATGGCCGGTAAGTCGACCTTCTTGCGCCAGAACGCCTTGATCGCGGTGCTGGCGCAGATGGGCTCCTTCGTGCCGGCGCAGAATGCTCATATCGGCGTGGTCGACCGGCTGTTCTCGCGCGTCGGCGCTGCCGACGATCTGGCGCGCGGCCGCTCGACCTTCATGGTCGAGATGGTCGAGACCGCCGCGATCCTCAACCAGGCCGGACCGCGCGCGCTGGTCATCCTGGACGAGATCGGCCGGGGCACCGCGACCTTCGACGGTCTCTCGATCGCCTGGGCCGCAATCGAGCATCTGCACGAGGCCAATCGCTGCCGGGCTTTGTTCGCGACGCATTATCACGAGCTGACGGCGCTGGCGGAGCGGCTGGACCGCGTCGTCAACGCCACCGTGCGCGTCACCGAATGGAATGGCGAGGTCATTTTCCTGCACGAGGTCGTGCCGGGAGCGGCCGACCGCTCCTATGGCATCCAGGTCGCCAAGCTCGCCGGCCTGCCGCCGGCGGTGGTCGAGCGGGCCCGCGCCATCCTCTCCGAGCTGGAGAAGAGCGAGCGCGAGAAGCCGGTCGCGGCCTTGGTCGATGATCTCCCGCTCTTCGCCGTGCAGATGCGCAAGCCCCCGCCGGCCGCAGCGGCAGCTTCTGAGCCCGACAAGCTGCGCGAGGCACTGGGTGCGTTCGACCCCGACGAGATGACGCCGCGCGAGGCGCTGGAAGCGCTCTACAAGCTCAAGAGGCTGAACTGATCAGCCGTCATTCTCGGACGAAGCGAAGCGTAGATCCGAGAATCTCAGGACGAGAGTCGTTCTCGGAGCCTCGTCCGGCCGGAGGTGCTCGGGTCAAGCCTGAGCATGACGCGTAGTAAGAAACCGCCCGATCCCCTCCGCCGCTGCAACGCCTGTCGCGAAGCAGGCTTGCAGCAGATAGCCGCCAGTCGGTGCCTCCCAGTCGAGCATCTCGCCGGCGACGAATACGCCGGGCAGGCGCTTCAGCATGAAATCCCGATCGATTTCCTCGGTGGGGATGCCGCCGGCGGTCGAGATGGCGCGGGTGATCGAGGCCATGCCGGTCAGTCGTAAGGGAGCGGCCTTGGTCAGTTCGGCGAGCGCATTGGGCTCGGCGGGCAACGGCCCGTTCGTCGCCTCGCGCAGCACGGCTGCTGCCACCGGCGAAAGCCCGGCCGCCTTGCGCAGATGATTGCTCATCGTCTCGCCTTGGCGCCGCTTGGCCAGCCTGCTCACAAGCTCCGGCTCGGTCAGGTCGGGACGCAGATCGATCGTCAGGATCGCCGCGCCATCGCGGGCAAGCGCCTCGCGCAACGGGCCAGACAAGGCGTAGATCGCTCCGCCCTCGATGCCATCCGCGTCGATCATCGCTTCGCCGAGGACGCGCTGCCCGGCGAAGCTCAGCGCGATCCGCTTCAGCGGCTGCCCGGCGAAGCGCTCGCGCATCAGGGATGACCAGGCGACCGAGAAACCGGCATTGGCCGGACGCAGGGGCGCAATGGCGATGCCCTTCTGTTGCAGCAACTCGACCCAGGAGCCATCTGAGCCGAGCCGCGGCCAGCTCGCGCCGCCGAGCGCCAGCAAGGCCGCACGGGGCCTCGCGCTCTCCTCGCCGCCGTCGCGAAGCGCAAATCGCAACGCCTCGTTCTCATCCCAGCCGCTCCAGAGCCGGCCCGCATGCAGTGTCACGCCGAGCCCATCGAGCCGCGCCAGCCAGGCGCGCAGCAGTGGCGAGGCCTTCATCGCCCTGGGAAAGATGCGCCCGCTCGAGCCGATGAAGCTTTCGGCGCCGAGCCCATCGGCCCAGTCGCGCAGTGCCTGTGGCGGGAAGGCCCGGATCGCCGGCTCCAGCCAGGGCCGAGCCTCGCCATAGCGGTCGAGAAGGACGTCGAGCGGCTCTGAATGCGTCAGGTTGAGCCCGCCACGCCCGGCGAGCAGGAATTTTCGCGCCGGCGAAGCCATCCGCTCGTAGATCGCGACGCTGTGGCCAGCCTTCGCCAACCGTTCGGCCGCGATCAACCCGGCCGGACCGGCGCCGATGATGGCGATATCGGGTTCGCTCAATTGCCGAACACGGTGTTGAGCTGGCTGCCGACCATGATGAAGGTGGTGCGCTTCGGCATCTCCTTCAGGCGGACCGCGCCGATATAGGTCATCGCCGAGCGCACTCCGCCCATGATCTCCTGCATCGTGCCTTCGACCGGGCCGCGATAGGGCACCTCGACGGTCTTGCCCTCGGACGCCCGGTATTTGGCGACGCCGCCGGAATACCGCTTCATCGCCGTGTCCGAGGACATGCCATAGAAGACCATCGCGACCGGCACGGTCTCGCCGTCATGGGTCTCGTAGCGGATCTCGCCCTCGCATTCGTCATGGCCGGCGAGCATGCCGCCCATCATCACGAAATCGGAGCCGCCGCCATAGGCCTTGGCGACGTCGCCCGGCACGGTCAGGCCGCCATCGCCGCAGACCAGCCCTTTCAGGCCATGCGCCGCGTCGGCGCATTCGATGATCGCCGAGAGCTGCGGATAGCCGACGCCGGTCATCTTGCGGGTAGTGCAGACCGAGCCCGGGCCGATGCCGACCTTGACGATATCGGCGCCGGCCAGGATCAGCGCTTCCGTCATGTCGCCGGTGACGACGTTGCCGGCCATGATCGCCGCGTTCGGGAAGGCGTCCCGCGTCGCCTTGACCGTGTCGACGAATTTCTCGGTGTAGCCATTGGCGACGTCGAGACAGATCTTGTCGATCGGCGCCTTGGCGTGGACCGCCTTGAGCTTGTCATGGTCGGAATCGGTGGTGCCCAGCGAATAGAAGGCGTTGGCGGAGCCCGGCTCCTTGAAGAAGGCGATCAGCTCGTCGGCCTCGTAATGCTTATGCAGGGCGACCATGGCGCCGTGCTTCAGCAAGGCGCGCGCCATCGCCATGGTGCCGACCACATCCATGTTCGCGGCGATCAGCGGAAAACCGGTCCATTCGCGGCCGGTATGCGCGAAGCGGAAGCTCCGGTTGACGTCGACCTCGGCGCGGCTGCCGAGCGTCGAGCGCTTCGGCCGGATCAGCACGTCGCGGAAGTCGAGCTTCGGATCGTTCTCGATGCGCATGATGAAAAGCTCCGGCGGCTGGCGCAGACGGTGAAACGGCGCACGCGGCGTGAGGGAGCGTGCCGGGATTCATAGCCGCTCGTAGCCCCCGGAGGCAATGCGCCGGTGCGCCTAGAGTTCCGGAATGAAACTTTAGCAGGCTCTAAAGTTTTCTCTGGACAGCTCAACTGGGCCACGATACTTAAGCGCATGCTTCACCAACCAGAGCAGCTCGACCTGATGTTCCAGGCGCTGGCGGATCCGAACCGCCGGCAGATGGTGCAACGGCTCTGCGAGGGGCCGGCGAGCGTCAGCGAGCTGGCCCAGCCGCTGCAGATGACGCTGTCGGCTGTGGTGCAGCATCTCGCGGTTCTGGAAGGAGCCGGGCTGGTGCGTTCGCAGAAGGTCGGGCGGGTCCGCACCTGCCAGCTCGACACGCAGGCCCTGCAGGCGGCGGAACGCTGGATCAGCGAGCGCCGCTCCCTTTGGGAGCGACGTTTCGACCGGCTCGGCGCCTTCCTCGCCGAGCAGGACCAGGATTTGAAGGAAGGAGGCGGACAATGACCGAACGGACCGTCGTCCATACCGATTTCACCATTGAGCGTCGCTATGATGCGAGCCCGGCCCGCGTCTTCGCCGCCTTTGCCGATCCGGTGGCGAAGCGGCGCTGGTCGGCCTGTCATGACGAAGGCGGGCTCGGCGAGCACAGGCTCGATTTCCGCGAGGGCGGCCGCGAGACCATGCGCGGCGCTCCGGCGGAAAGCGGCGTCTTTGCGATGAACGCGACCTTCCAGGAGATCGTGCCGGAACAGCGCATCATCTACAGCTACGAACTGCTTCGCGACGATATCCGCCTGTCGATCTCGCTGGCGACGATCGAGTTCCACCGCCACGGCGCCGGCACGAGGCTGCTCTTCACCGAGCAGGCTGCCTTCCTTGACGGCCATGACCGGCCCGAATGGCGCGAGCAGGGCTCGCGCATCGGCTTCGACCGGCTGGCGGACTATCTCGCGCAGGAGCAGGCGCCAGCCTGAACCGCGCCCATCTTCCACCAAAACCCTTTCAGCCCGCTCCTTTTTCAGAAGCAGGAATGCACAGCCATGTCCCTGACGCTCTATTTCCATCCGCTCTCGGGCTTTTGCCAGAAGGCGCTGATCGCGCTTTACGAGAACGACGCGCCGTTCACGGCGCAGCTCGTCGATTTCGGCGATTCCACTGAGCGGGCGGACTTCCTGAAGCTCTGGCCGATCGGCAAGTTCCCGCTGCTGCGCGACGACGCCAACGGCCGGCTGGTGCCGGAAGCCAGCCTGATCATCGAATATCTCGCCTTGCACTATCCCGGCCCGGTGGCGCTTCTGCCGGAGAACCCGGTCGCGGCGCTCGAGGTCCGGCGGCTCGACCGGCTCCTCGACCTCTATGTCGCCATCCCCATGCAGAAGATCGTGCTCGACCGGCTCCGGCCGGAGGGCGGGCATGATCCGATCGGCGTTGCCGAGGCCAGGGAGCGGCTGGCATCCGCCTATGCGGTGCTGGAGGTCGAGCTCGGCGACCGGCGCTGGCTGGCCGGCGACGCTTTCACCATGGCCGACTGCTCGGCCGCGCCGGCGCTGTTCTATGCCGAGCGCTGCCTCTCCTTCCAGGTCGGCTATCCGCGGCTCGCCGCCTATTTCGAGCGCCTGCGCACACGTCCGTCCTACGCCCGCGCCTTGGCCGAGGCCGAGCCCTATTTCCAGTTCTTCCCGCGCAATCCGGGCGATGCCGGGCTGTCCCGTTAGTCCGGCCTTCTTCAACCCTCACCACCGCCCAAAGGAATGACCATGACTGCCAATCCCGTCGTCCATGCCAGCTTCACCATCGAGCGCAGCTATGCCGCTTCCCCGGTCCGCGTCTTCGCCGCCTTCGCCGACCCCAAACAGAAGCGTCGCTGGTTCGCCGAAGGCGAGGGCTGGGAGGTCGAGCAGTTCGACGTCGATTTCCGCGTCGGCGGCCATGAGCGCAGCCGTTTTCGTTTCCAGGGCGGCCCGCCGATCACCAATGACACCGTTTACCAGGTGATCCAGCCGAACGAGCGCATCATCCTCGCCTATGCGATGGCGATCGACGGCGCGCCGCTGTCGGGCTCGCTGCTGACCATGGAATTCATGCCCGAAGGCACCGGCACCAGGTTCGTCTTCACCGAGCAGGGCGCCTATCTCGACGGCAAGGACGGCCCGATCCACCGCGAGGAAGGCTCGCGTGAGCTGCTGGAGGCGCTGGCGAAGCTGCTCGGCGAGCCGGCCGACGCGGCAGCGTGAGGCACGAAGCGCCGTTCATCCGCCATTCACCGGCAGTTCATCCCCCGCCGGCTAAGCGGCATGGTAGCGCAGCCTGACCGGGAAGACCCGGCGGGCCGCGCCACCGATGTCACGATCCGGGGGGATCTTTCGGCTGTGCTCAAGGCCGTCGACCAGCATATCCAGGCCGCCGGCCCGCCATCCGATTGGCAGGTCGCCAAGAGCTTTGCGCGCCTGACCGGCGGCTTCTGGCGCGGCGGCGCCGCCGGCCGGGCCTGGTTCTGGTCGGTCGCGCTGGCGAGCGCGATCATCCTCTCCGTCTTCGCCAACGTCACCGTCAACCGCTGGAACGGCTGGTTCTTCGACGCGCTCGAGAAGAAAGACGGCGAGAGCGCGCTGATCGCCATGGCGGTCTTCCCGGTGCTGGTGCTGATCGCGGCCGGCCTCGGCGTCATCATCCTGATCTCGCGCGAGACCTTCCAGGTCCATTGGCGCGCCTGGGTCACGGCCAAGCTCGCCGATGGCTGGATCGGCGAGCGCCGCTTCTACCGGCTCGGGCTGTCCGGCTACGAGCCGGCCAATCCGGAATACCGCATCGCCGACGATGTCCGCTGGGCGACCGAGCCGGTGGTCGATTTCGCCATCGGCCTGCTTTCGGCGGTCATCACCGCGATCACCTTCATCGGCATCCTCTGGTCGATCGGCGGCTCGCTCAGCGTCGAGATTCGCGGCGTCGCCTTCGAAATCCCCGCCTATATGGTGCTGGCGGCGATCGTCTATGCCGTCCTGGTCTCCAGCCTGATCACCTGGGTTGGCCGGCCGCTGCCGCGCCTGATCGCCGCCCGCAACGAGGGCGAGGCGCGCCTGCGCTTCTCGCTGATGCGCATCCGCGACCATGGCGAGACGATCGCGCTCTCGCGAGCCGAGACCGGCGAGCGCCGCGCCGTCGCCGCGACCTATGACACGCTGGTCACGCGCTGGCTCGCCATGATCCGCCAGCGCGGCCGGCTGACCTGGATCACCAATGGCAGCGGCGCGCTGGTGCCGGTGGTGCCGCTCCTGCTGGCGGCGCCGAAATATCTGTCGGGCGAGATGTCGCTCGGCGATGTCGTCCAGGTCGCTGCTGCTTTCGTCGCCGTGCAGAACGCCTTCAACTGGGTGCTCGACAACTTCATGCGCATTGCCGAGTGGCTGGCTTCGGCGCGTCGCGTCAACGAACTCGCCATCGCGCTGGGCGCGATCGAGGCCGGTTCGGCGGAAAGTGACATCGTCGTGCTGCCGAGCGAGGAAGGCGGCCTGCGGCTGGAGGATCTGACTCTGACCGATCGCGACGGCCGCACGCTCCTCGCCGATTTCGCCCTGGCGCTGCCGGCCGGCGCGACGGTCCACGTCGCCGGTGAAATGGGCCACGGCAAGACCGCCTTGATCCAGGTCGTTGCTGGTCTCTGGCCCTGGGGCCGCGGTTCGGTGGCTTTGCCGGACGAGGCGCGCATCGCGGTGCTGCCGCAGCATCTGCATCTCTCGGAAGGTAGCCTTCGGGCCGCGCTCGATCCGATCGGGGGGCATAGCGCCGAACAGGCAAGCGAGGTGTTGCGCCATTACGGCCTTTCAAGTCTCGTGCCCCAGATCGATCTGTCGCGCGATTGGGACAAGGCGCTCACCACCGGTGACCGCCAGCGCCTCGCTCTGGCGCGGGCCGAGCTGGCCGAGCCCGACATCCTCGTCCTCGACGAAGCCACGAGCGGGCTCGAGACCGATGCTGCATTGGAGCTGCTGGCGCGGTTGCGGGTCGCCCGGCCCAATGCGGTGATGTTGTTGATCGGCCAGAGCCCCGGCTTTGCCGAGGCTGCCGATCGCCACCTCGCAATGCGTCGCGCCGGTGGCGTCGCCCGCATCGCCTCGTCCGATGGCGTGCGACCGACAGCGCTCGCCGAAGCGGGTGGCGGCTGAGGTTCAAGCGAGGTTCAGGATCTTTTCCATTCAGTGCCGATTAGACCGGCCCTTTCCAAACGGAGCTTTCGCATGCTGAACATCTGGGACGTCTATTGGGGCCTGCGCGTCGAGCAATGCCCCTGCGACGTGCATTTCGTCGAATGGCTGGAAGAGCAGGGCCTGACCGGCAGGCGCATCTACCATTTCGGCACCGGCGGCCACCACTATGTCGGCATTCGCTGCGCCGAGCCGGAGTTCGACAACACTGTGCTGGGCATCACTGCCTCGCCGAAGGAATACGAGGCCTTCGTCAAGCTCGCGATCGACAACCCGACGATCACCAAGACCTACAGCGCTTATTTCGGCGACATCTACACCAGCAACGCCAAGCTGCTGCCGCGCTTCGACGTCGTCTCGCTGTTCCACTCCTGCGAGTTCCGCAGCGAGAAGAACGACGCCTATGGCGCGCTGACCGATCTCGAGGTGATGCAGCTCTTCACCGACCAGACCGATGCCGGCGGCTATATCCTGTTCTACACCGGCTCCTTCGCCTATGAGGCGGCCAGGCCGATCATCGCGGACTGGGCCAAATCGCGCGCGGTCGAGGAGATCGGCGAGTTCAAGACGCTCCGCATCTTCCGCAAGACCGCCTGAGTTCCTTTCCCCCGCTTGCGGTGGGAAGGGTTAGGGATGGGGGACCGGAAAGCAGGGCGCGGCCATTCTTCGAGCTTAGGCCGAGCGGCGCTGCCCCCCACCCAACCCTCACCACCGCAAGTGGGGGAGGGCATGAGCTCCGCACGGACCGACAGATCCCCATTGTTCACGCAATGATCCTTGCAAGACCACCTGATGCGATTGCGCTGGCCAACGAACGGCGCTAATTCGGTCCGGTCGTTCCACACGAACCAAGGAGGGCTGCGTGATCACGTTCTTTCGTCACCATCGTCAGCGCGGCCCCGTTCAGGCCCTGCAAGCCGGCTTGCAGGGCTGACCGCACAAGCGATCCCCACGGTTCTCTTCCAGGTCTGCCCTTCCTGAGGGCGCAGCATTTCCGAGTTTGAAGCTCGGTCGGCTGCGCTTCGTTTCCTCATCGAGCACGGCGTTCCGCATTCGTGATGGTCGGAGGCGATAGGTCTCCGGGCGAATGGCGGCGCGCGGCTCGGGCAGTTTCGAGACCGACCATGACCTTGATCACCCTGCGCAATCTTAGCGTCACGCTGGGAACACCGCTCTTTTCCGACCTTTCCTTCTCGCTCGTCGCCGGCGATCGCCTCGGCCTCATCGCTGCCAATGGCCGCGGCAAGTCGACCTTGCTGCGCTGCCTTGCCGGCCTCGTCGAGCCATCCGCCGGCGAGATCACCCGCTCGCGCGGCCTGCGCATCGGCCATGTCGAGCAGGATGTTCCGCCCCAGCTGCTGGACCGGCCCGTAGACCAGCTTATGCTCGATGCCCTGCCAGCCGAGCAGCGCGAGAGCGAGCACTGGCGCGTCGAGGTTGCGCTCGATGCGCTCGCTATTCCCGAGGAATTGCGCCGGCGCCCGCTCGGGCAGTTGAGTGGTGGCTGGCAAAGGCTCGTCCTGCTTGCACGTGCCAGCGTTGCCGAGCCGGACCTGCTGCTGCTCGACGAGCCGACCAACCATCTCGATCTCGCGCGCATCGGCCTGCTTGAAAGCTGGCTCGCCGGTCTGCCACGCGACATGGCGGTGATCCTGTCGAGCCACGATCGCGCCTTCCTCGACAGCGCGACCGGCAGGACTCTGTTCCTGCGCCAGGAGCACTCGCAGCTCTTCGCGCTGCCCTATTCGCGCGCCCGCATAGCGCTCGACGAAAGCGACGCCGCCATGGCGCGCCGCAACGAGCGCGATCTCAAGGCCGTCCAGCAGATGCGACGGCAGGCGGCGAAGCTCAATAATATCGGCATCAACTCCGGTAGCGATCTTCTGCTGAGCAAGACCAAGCAGCTGAAGCGACGCGCTGACGAGCTCGAAGCCGTGGCCCGCCCGGCTCATCGCGAGCGCTCGGCCGGCGCGATCAGGCTCGCCAGCCAGGGCACGCATGCGCGGGTGCTGATCGCGCTCGACGACGTCGTGGTCGAGACGCCGGACGGACGGCTGCTGTTCAAGACCGGCAAGCGCTGGATCAGCCCCGGCGATCGCATCGTGCTGCTCGGCCTGAACGGCGCCGGCAAGTCGCGCTTCATCGCGATGCTCCACAAGGCGATTGCAGGTGACGATCAGCCCGGCATCAAGCCGACGCCGTCGCTGGTGCTCGGCCATGCCAGCCAGAGCCTCGCCGAGCTGCCCGATGCCGACACGCCGCATGGGCTGATCAGTCGTCGCTTCGATGTCGGCGACCAGCCGGCGCGCGGCCTGCTCGCTGGCGCTGGCATCGCCATCGACCGCCAGACCGGCCCGATCGGCGCGCTCTCGGGTGGGCAGCGCGCGCGGCTCGCCATGCTGGCGCTGCGCCTCGCCCGGCCGAATTTCTACCTGCTGGACGAGCCGACCAACCATCTCGACATCGAGGGGCAGGAAGCCCTGGAAGCCGAGCTCACCGCCGGCGAGACGAGTTGCCTGCTGGTCTCGCACGATCGCAGCTTCGTCAGGGCCATCGGCAACCGCTTCTGGTTGATCGACAGGCGGCGGCTGCTCGAGGTCGACGATCCCGAGGCGTTCTTCGAGGAGGCGATGGCGGGCGAGGGCTAGCAATCGCGCCCTCCGCTCCCCGGGATGGTCGGCGCGTCCTGCGCCAGCTTCATGGCGCGCATTCGCCGCGGTGCACCGGCTTGTGCATCGCGGCGGAGGCGCTATCTCTCGGGTCCGGCCGTCAGGGCCAGCCGCCAGCAACCCGCCTTGCTCGCCGCATTCTGCGTGCGAGCACAACCCGACAAGAGTGCTGATGTCGTTTGGCCCGCACGAGCCAGGGATGCCGCTGCGCAAGCGCAGTCGCTGGTGGTGGCTCGGCCCGCTCGCCAGTTCGGTGATCTTCATCGCCTCGCTGGTAGTGCTCTACTACATCGTCCGCGAGATCGAGCCCGGCGAGCTTGCCCGTGCCTTCGCCAATGCCAGTCAGCGCCAGCTCCTGCTCGCACTCGGCTTCACCGCATTGAGCTATCTGCTGCTCACCGGCTATGACGCAGTGGCGCTGCGGCGGCTCGGCCTGTCGATCCCGTACCGGACGACGGCGCTCGCCTCCTTCACCAGCTATTCCGTCGCCTTCACCCTAGGCTTCCCGATCGTGACCGGCGGCACCGTGCGCTACTGGATCTACTCGGCCAAGGGCGTGCGCGCCTCGGAGGTGGCGAGCCTGACCGTGATCGCCGGCCTGACCTTCTGGCTCGGCCTCGGCATGATCCTCTGCGCCAGCCTGTTCTACGCGACGGATTCGGTGGCCCAGCTGGCCCGGACCTCGCCTCTGGTGGTCCGGGCAGTCGGCGCCGCTGTGGCGCTGGGCACGGCGGGCTATCTCTTCTGGGTCGCGACGGGCGAGCGCACCTTGCGGGTCCGCGGCTGGAACCTGCCGCTGCCCGGTCTCGGTGTCACGCTGACGCAGATGCTGCTCGGCGCCGCCGAGGTCTGCGCCGCCGCGGCGGTGCTCTATGTGCTGCTGCCGGGCGGCCACAACCTGCCCTATGAGAGCTTCCTGGCGGCATACATCTTCGCCTGCCTGATCGGCATTGCCAGCCATGCGCCGGGCGGGCTCGGCGTCTTCGAGGCGACCATGCTGATCGCGCTCAGCCGCCTGCCCTTCGAGCAGGTGCTTGGCGCGTTGCTGCTCTTCCGGATCATCTACTACATCCTGCCCTTCATCCTGGCGCTCGCGCTGCTGGCGCTGAACGAGATGATCCGGCGGATCAGGCGGCACGAGATCTGAGGCACTGTCGTATCCGGTGGCACAAGGGAATTGCGCTGGGCCGCCACTCCGGCATAAGAGCCTCGCCGCAGGCCACGCAAAGGCAGGAACCGCATGCACGCTTTGGTCGATCCAAGGGCGCCGGTCACCGCGGCGCTGATCGAGGCCATCGGCGTTCCCGCCGTGCTGCTCGACCCGCAGGGCGTGATCCAGGCGCTCAGCCCGACGGCGCCGGCGCTGGTCGCGGCGCTCGCCAAGGGCAAGCCGCTCGCTTTGGTGATGCGCGATCCCGATCTGATCGATGCGATCGAGCAGGTCTCGCGCCATGGCGGCCGCCGCGCCGTCGAGCTGATCGAGCGCGTGCCGGTCGAGCGCACCTTCCGCATCCATATCGCGGCGCTCGCCGGCAGCGGCTGGCGCCGGGCGGTGCTGCTGACCTTCGAGGACCTCAGCGAGCAGCGCATGACCGAACGCATGCGCGTCGATTTCGTCGCCAATGCCAGCCATGAATTGCGCACGCCGCTCGCCTCGGTGCTCGGCTTCATCGAGACGCTGCAGGGCCCGGCGCGCAACGACGCTGCCGCCCGCGACCGCTTTTTGGCGATCATGCGCGAACAGGGCCTGCGCATGGCCCGGCTCGTCGACGACCTGCTCTCGCTCTCGCGCATCGAGCTGCGCGCCCATCTCGCGCCGGAGACGCCGGTCGATCTCGCCGGCATCGCCCGCGAGATCCTCGACTCGCTCGTGCTGATGGCGCGCGAGCGCGACGTGACGCTGAAGCTCGACGTGCCGCCGCAGCCCGTCACCGTCGCCGGTGACCGCGACGAATTGCTGCGGCTGATCGAGAACCTGGTCGAGAACGCGATCAAATACGGCCAGCGCGGCGGCGAGGTCGATATCGTCGTCACTGTCTCCGGCGAGGAAGCCAGTCTCGCCGTACGCGATGACGGGGCGGGCATCGCGCCGGAGCATCTGCCGCGACTGACCGAGCGCTTCTATCGCGTCGATACCGCCGCCAGCCGCGAGGCCGGCGGCACGGGGCTGGGGCTCGCGATCGTCAAGCACATCGTCCTGCGCCATCGCGGCCGCCTGACCATCGAGAGTGTCGTCGGTCAGGGCGCGACCTTTCGGGCGATCCTGCCGCGCCTGCCCGCGGCGGTCCGTTAATGATTTGTGACGACGGCGGGTGTGCTTTCATGACTGTCTGTCATGCAGCTGTCATATAGCCGGTGTTCTAGCAGGGCCGCTGCTCTTGCGACCCAGAGAGGACATCTCATGCGCAAAATTCTCATTCTCGCGGCCGCTGCCGTCGGCCTGTCGGGCGTTGCCCAGGCTGCCGACATCACCGGCGCCGGCGCGACCTTCCCCTTCCCGATCTATGCCAAATGGGCCGAGGCCTATAAGAAGGAGACCAATATCGGTCTCAACTATCAGTCGATCGGCTCCGGCGGCGGCATCCGCCAGATCAAGGCGAAGACTGTCGCCTTCGGCGCCACCGACGCCCCGCTCAAGGGCGAGGACCTGACCAAGGACGGCCTGATCCAGTTCCCGACCGTGATGGGCGGCGTCGTTCCGGCGATCAACATCGCCGGCGTCGAGGCTGGCAAGCTCAAGCTGACCGGCCCGATCGTCGCCGAGATCTACATGGGCACGATCAAGAAGTGGAACGACCCGAAGATCACCGCGCTCAACGCCGGCGTCACCTTGCCGGACGCCAACATCAACCCGGTTTATCGTTCGGACGGATCTGGCACGACCTTCGTCTTCACCGACTATCTCTCCAAGGTTTCGGCTGACTGGAAGTCCAAGGTCGGCGCCAACACCTCGGTCCAGTGGGCTGTCGGCATCGGCGGCAAGGGCAATGAGGGCGTCTCCGCCTCGGTCAAGCAGGTCGCCAACTCGATCGGCTATGTCGAGTACGCCTACGCCAAGCAGAACAAGCTCAACTTCGCACTGATCCAGAACGCCGACGGCAACTATCCGGCGCCGGACGACAAGTCCTTCCAGGCTGCCGCGGCCAACGCCAACTGGAACGAGGCTCCTGGCTTCGGCATCTCGCTGAACAACCAGAAGGGCGCCCAGGCCTGGCCGATCACCGCCGCCACCTTCCTGCTGGTCCATGCCAAGCCGGAGAAGCCGGAAGAGGTGCAGGCCGCGCTGAAGTTCGTCGACTGGGCCTACAAGAACGGCGACCAGCTCGCGCTCGACCTCGACTATGTGCCGCTCCCGGCCAACGTCAAGGACCAGGTCCGCAACGCCTGGAAGGGCGTCACCGACCCGGCCGGCAAGCCGATCTTCTGATCGCCTGCCTCTAGAACGACCGGCGGGGGCCGAATGCGGCCCCCGCTGCCTTGCGCGACGCGACCGACTGTTTCCGTCTTAAAGTGATCGGAGTTCCACGGGATGGCTGCCGTGACTGACCAGATGGCGCCGGGCGCGCATGTCGCTCGCAAGACTCCGAAGGGCACCTTCGACATCGTCTTCCGCAACGCCAGTTTCCTGTCGGCCCTGTTCGTGCTGGTGCTGCTCGCCGGCATCATGCTCTCGATGGTCATCGGCGGCTGGCCCGCCTTTCGCGAGATGGGCCTGGGCTTCCTGACCTCGAGCGTCTGGGACACCCAGAACGACCAGTACGGCGCCTTGCCCGCCATCGTCGGCACGCTCTCGACCGCGCTGATCGCGCTCGTGATCGGCGTCCCGCTCTCGCTCGGCATCGCCGTCTATCTGACGCAGCTCGCCCCGCCCTGGTTCAAGCAGCCGGTCTCGACGGCGATCGAGCTGCTCGCCGCCGTGCCCTCGATCATCTATGGCATGTGGGGACTGTTCGTCTTCGTGCCGCTCTGGGCCGCCTATGTTCAGGTTCCGCTGTCCAACATCATCGAGGGTATGCCGATCATCGGCACTGTCCTCTATTCGCGCTCGCCATCCGGTCTCGGCATCCTGACCGCCGGCATCATCCTGGCCTTCATGATCATCCCGTTCATCGCCTCGATCGTGCGCGACATGCTCGACCAGATTCCTTCGGTGCTGCGCGAGAGCGCTTATGGAATCGGCGCGACGACGTGGGAAGTGGTGCGCCATGTGCTGGTGCCGCAGGCCGGCGTCTCGATCATCGGCGCTGTCATGCTCGGGCTCGGCCGTGCGCTCGGCGAGACGATGGCGGTGACCTTCGTCGTCGGCAACGCCAACCGGCTCTCGGCCTCGATAATGGATCCCGGCTCGACCATCGCCTCGCGCATCGCCAACGAGTTCAACGAGGCGCTCGGCCTGCAGCTCAACGCCCTGATTGCATTGGGGTGCATCCTGTTCTTCGTCACCTTCGTCGTCCTGGTGATCGCGCGCATTCTCGTCGCGCGCGTCAAAGCCTTCTGAGCGGAAGCGGATCATGAGCCTGACGACCCCCTCCACCGTTCGCCCCCTGCCGCAGGTCACCTGGGGCCGCGTGCGCCAGTCGCGCCGCACCGCCGACCGGATCATGAAGGTGACTGCCGCCGGATTCACCTTCCTGGCCATCTTCGTGCTGTTCTGGATCCTCGGCATGCTGGTCGTGAAGGGGCTCGGCGGGCTCTCGGCCGCGACCTTCACCCAGATCACGCCCGGCCCCGGCTCGGAAGGCGGCGGCCTCGCTAACGCCATCGTCGGCTCGATGGTGCTGACCTTCCTCGGCATCGCCGTCGCGACGCCTATCGGCGTGCTCGCCGGCACCTATCTCGCCGAATACGGTAAGGGCTCGAAGCTGGCTGACCTGATCCGCTTCATCAACGACATCCTGCTCTCGGCGCCGTCGATCCTGATCGGCCTGTTCGTCTATGTCATCATGGTCGAGCCGCTCGGCGGCTATTCCGGCTGGGCCGGCGGCGTCGCGCTCGGCATCATCGCTATCCCGGTGATCGTGCGCACCACCGAGGACATGCTGCGCCTCGTGCCCGGCCCGCTGCGCGAGGCCGGCTCGGCGCTCGGCGCGCCGCCCTCGGTGGTCATCACCTCGATCACCTGGCGGGCGGCGAAGTCCGGCATGGTCACCGGCATATTGCTGGCGCTGGCCCGTATCGCCGGCGAGACCGCGCCGCTGATCTTCACCGCGCTGAACAATAATTTCTGGTTCTCGCCGAACCTGCTCGGCGGCGTCTCCAACCTGCCGGTGACGATCTACCAGTTCGCCTCCGCCCCTTACGAGAACTGGCAGCAGCTCGCCTGGGCTGGGTCGCTGATCATCACCGTCTCAATCCTCGTGCTTTCCATCATCGCCCGGCGCATCGTGCGCGGCGGCAAGTGATCCAAGTAGCGTCCGATCGGAAGGACCATGCAGATGCTCTCGACCCTGGAACTGAGCCCGCAGACGCTGGACGCCGACGCTCCCGTCCGCATCGCCGTCAAGAATCTCGACTTCTACTACGGTGAGCACAAGGCGCTTAAGAACATCAACCTCGACTTCCGCGACCGGCACGTCACGGCGCTGATCGGCCCCTCCGGCTGCGGCAAGTCGACCCTGCTGCGCATCTTCAACCGCATCTACTCGCTCTATCCGGAGCAGAAGGCGACCGGCGAGATCCTGCTCGACGGCCGCAACATCATTTCCAACAATGTCGACGTGAATGAATTGCGCTCGCGCATCGGCATGGTCTTCCAGAAGCCGACGCCGTTCCCGATGTCGATCTACGACAATGTCGCCTTCGGCATCCGCCTCTACGAGAAGCCGCCGAAGTCGGAGCTCGACGACCGCGTCGAGGGCGCGCTGCGCCGCGCTGCCCTCTGGGACGAGGTCAAGGACAAGCTGAAGAGCTCGGGCATGGGCCTGTCCGGCGGCCAGCAGCAGCGCCTGTGCATCGCGCGCACCATCGCGCAGAAGCCCGAGGTCATCCTGTTCGACGAGCCGACCTCGGCGCTCGACCCGATCTCGACCGGCAAGATCGAGGATCTGCTCGAGCAGCTCAAGGCCGACTTCACCATCGTCATCGTCACCCACAACATGCAGCAGGCGGCGCGCATCTCGCAGTACACCGCCTTCATGTATCTGGGAGAGGTGATCGAGTTCGACGCCACCAACACCATCTTCATGAATCCGCACAAGAAGCAGACGCAGGACTACGTCACCGGCCGTTTCGGCTGAAGTCCTCAGCGTCGGCCAGCCCCGAAGGATACGCTCCGATGTCCGACCATATCGTCCGCTCCTACGACGCCGATCTCGAAGGGCTGCGCCGCAGCCTCGCCGAGATGGGCGGCATGTCCGAGCGCATGCTCGGCGACTCGACCGTGGCGCTGGTCCGCCGCGACACCGCGCTAGCCCAGAAGATCATCAGCGCCGACCAGCGCCTCGACAATCTCCAGCGCGAGGTCGAGGAGAAGGCGGTGCTGACCATCGCCCGGCGCCAGCCGCTCGCCAACGACCTGCGCGAGCTGATCTCGGCGATCCGCATTGCCGCCGATATCGAGCGCGTCGGCGACCTCGCCAAGAACATCGCCAAGCGTGCCGTCGCCATCTCCGGCCAATTCTCGCCGCCCCATCGCGCCGTGGTCGGCCTCGAGCATATGAGCCGCCTGGTCCAGGCCCAGCTCAAGGACGTGCTCGACGCCTATGCCGCCAGCAACGAGCAGAAGGCGATGGAGGTCTGGCGCCGCGACGACGAGATCGACGCGCTCTACACCTCGCTGTTCCGCGAGCTCCTGACCTACATGATGGAGGATCCGCGCAACATCACCTTCTGCACGCACCTCCTGTTCTGCGCCAAGAACGTCGAGCGCATCGGCGACCACACCACCAATATCGCCGAGACGATCCACTACCTCGTCACCGGTCAGTCGATCGACGAGACCCGGCCGAAACTCGACACCACCAACATCCTCGTCGACCTGCCGGCAGCCAATGGCTGAACCGGCAGGCGGCGCGCTTTCCGTTCAGCCGGAATCGGCTGAACGATCAGAATTCGCGCAACTGAACAGTCTGAGCGAAAGCGAGACGCAATGCCCGCACGCATCCTGATCGTCGAGGACGAGGAGCCGCTGACCCTGCTCCTGCGCTATAATCTCGAGGCCGAAGGCTTCGAGGTTGATAGCGTGGCGCGCGGCGACGACGCCGAGCTGCATCTGCGCGATCACACGCCGGATCTCGTCCTGCTCGACTGGATGCTGCCCGGCCTCTCCGGCATCGAGCTCTGCCGGCGCCTGCGCACGAGGCGCGACACCGAGCGCGTCCCGATCATCATGCTGACCGCCCGCGGCGAGGAGACCGAACGCGTGCGCGGCCTCGCCACCGGTGCCGACGACTATGTCGTCAAGCCGTTCTCGCTGCCCGAGCTGATTGCCCGCATCCAGGCGCTGCTGCGCCGGGCCAAGCCCGGTCATGTCGCCGGCCTGCTCGCGGCCGGCGATCTCGAGCTCGACCGCACGACGCGGCGCGTCCGCCGCGCCGGAGCCGAATTGCATCTCGGGCCGACCGAGTTCCGCCTGCTCGAATTCCTGATGCAGGCGCCCGGCCGGGTCTATTCGCGCGCACAACTGCTCGACGCAGTCTGGGGCCGCGACGTCTACATCGACGAGCGCACCGTCGACGTCCATGTCGGGCGCCTGCGCAAGGCGATCACTCCGGCCAACGCCAAGGATCCGCTGCGCACCGTGCGCGGCGCCGGTTACGCTTTCGACGAGACCTTTGCGCGCGCCTGACGCTTCCGTCAGCGCGGCGCTGCGACGATGACCGCCGCGCCGGTAAGGCAGAGCGCTGCGCCGGTGAGATCGTAGCGGTCCGGCGAAACTTTCTCGACCAGCGCCATCCAGGCCAGCGACGCCACGATATAGATGCCGCCATAGGCAGCGAAGACGCGCCCGGCCGCGGGACTTTCGACGAGGGTCAGCAGCCAGGCGAAGGCTACGAGCGAGATCAGGCCGGGCAGCAGCCACCAGACCGGCTTGCCGAGCTTCAGCCAGGCCCAGAAGGCGAAACAGCCGGCAATCTCGGCCAGCGCGGCGCCTGCATAGATCGCAATCGTAGCCATTACGAGCCCGGGCCGAAGGTTGCGATGAGCCGAGCGAAGACCGGACGATAGGCTTCCGACGCCAGTGGTGTCAGCGATTGAGCCTCGTCGAAGGTGAACCAGCGGATTTCGCTATGCTCGTCATTGCTGATCTTGGGCGCGCCGCTGGCCCAGTCGCTGACTGTGAACAGATGCCAGTGAGCGGGAGTGACGCCGTCTGTCTCCGTCGTCTCGATGGTCTCGAAGCGGCAGAAACCCGTCGGCGTGAGGCCGATCTCCTCCTGGAGCTCCCGGACAAGGGCGGCCTCGGCGCTTTCGCCGGGCTCAATGTGACCACCGATCGTGTCCCAGCAGGACGGGCGGTTCCGGCGGTGCGGGGCTCGCAAGCCCAACAGGAGACGCTGCCCCTTGATTGGTAACGCACAGGCATACTCGATCGAGCTAGGTCCGGGGGTGTTCATGGATGCCTCGTGCATCGAGCCTGGCTGTCGACGAAAAAAGCCGGCCTTTCGGCCGGCTTCCGCAATTCTGGACGTCTCGCGTCAATTGCTCAGGCGCGAATGACCTTGCGGTCGCGCCGGCGGTCGGCGGCCGGCTGGTAGGCGATGCGGGCGTGATAGGTGCAATAGGGCATTCCGGTTGCCGAACGTCCGCCGCAGAAGCGGAACTCCGGAGTGGTCGGGTCGCCCATCGGCCAGCGGCACATATACTCGCGCAGCTCCATGATCGTGACCCGCTCGGAGAACGGCACGACCACGTCCTCGGACGGAGCCGGCTCGCGCGCGACCTGCGCCTCGGCTTCGATCTCGGGTGCGAACTGGGGAGCGAGCGCGGTGTTGCCGCGGATCAGGCCGGCGCCGCCATTGCTGTGATGGCCGGCCGGATGGCTCGGCGGGCGGGCCACCGGCTTGCGCGGGCGCGGCGTCGCCGAGCCCGGGCTCTTGGCGCGGCCCGACAGCCCGAGGCGATGCACCTTGCCGATGACGGCGTTGCGCGTGACATTGCCGAGCTCGGCGGCGATCTGGCTCGCGCTCAGGCCGTCGTTCCAGAGCTTCTTGAGCAGCTCGACGCGTTCCTCGGTCCAGGCTCCGGCTTCGGTCATGGAGTTGCACCTGTCTTCGTCATGTCTCGCTGGCACGCCGGCGAGGCATAGGGAGAGATCATGGCGGAATCCGATACCGGCAGCGTCCGTCGCTGAACGGAAGCCGTTACGCCCGGAACTGACGATACTGGAGACGCCGCACGAGATGTCGTATCTGACGAGAGAGACCATACAAGATGGCCTGACTCGGCCACAAGAGTCGCCGAATCGTAATTCGGCTTTTCCCCAGCCAATCACTGCAGAGAGCCGTCCAGTGAGTCTAATTGGCAACGCTGCCGCGAGGTCAGCTGCGATTGACAGCGCAGGGACGGTTTTGCATAGTCGCATTACGCAGCCGCCCCTATCGGGCGGCGCTTATGTTTTTGAGCGATCGGGACTTTCCATCGATGCGGCTTGACGCGCGACGAGACGGCGGGAACGGCCAGCGACGATAATGTCGCCGGCGGGTCGCATCATGCCGGCATCATGCCGAGAGCGCTCCGCATCTCCGTTCCCGATCTGAGGTTCCGCGCTTCCTCCCTGTCTCGCCGCAAGGATTTTGCTCCATGAGCACCGCTTCCGTTTCCGCCGCTTCCTCTGTTCTCCTGCCGACTTATGCCCGCGCCCCGATCGCTCTCGAGCGCGGCGAGGGCGCCTGGGCGATTGCGACCGACGGCCAGCGTTTTCTCGATTTCGGTGCCGGCATCGCCGTCAATTCGCTCGGCCATGCCCATCCGCATCTGGTCGAGGCGTTGACCCAGCAGGCTCAGCGCATCTGGCACACCTCCAACCTCTACACGATGCCCGATGGCGAGAGGCTGGCGCGCCGGCTCTGCGAGGCGACCTTCGCCGAACGCGTCTTCTTCACCAATTCGGGCGCCGAGGCGAACGAGTGCGCGATCAAGATGGCGCGCAAGTACCATGCTGCGAAGGGCCAGCCCGAGCGCTACCGGATCGTCACCTTCGAGGGCGCCTTCCATGGCCGCACGCTCGCGACCATCGCCGCCGGCGGCCAGCAGAAATACATCGACGGCTTCGGCCCGAAGGTCGACGGCTTCGACCAGGTGCCGTTCGATGACGAGGCGGCGCTGAAGGCCGCAATCGGGCCGGAGACCGCGGCGCTGATGATCGAGCCGATCCAGGGCGAGGGCGGCCTGCGCTCGGTGCCGATGCGTGTCCTCAAGCTGCTGCGCGAGCTCTGCGACGAGCACGGTCTGATGTTGATCTTCGACGAGATCCAGACCGGTGTCGGCCGCACCGGCAAGTTCTTCGCCTATGAGCATTACGGCGTCTCGCCCGACATCATGTCGATCGCCAAGGGCATCGGCGGCGGCTTCCCGATGGGCGCCTGCCTCGCCACCGAGGAGGCCGCCGCCGGCATGACGCTCGGCACGCACGGCACCACCTTCGGCGGCAACCCGCTCGCCATGGCGGTCGGCAATGCCGTGCTCGACGTCATCCTGGCGCCGGGCTTCCTCGATCAGGTCCAGAAGACGGCGCTGCGCCTGCGCCAGTCGCTGGCCCAGCTCAAGGATCATCATCCGGGCGTGATCGAGGAGATCCGCGGCGAGGGCTTGATGCTCGGCCTCAAGCTCAAGACCCTGAACACCGATTTCGTCGCCCAGGCGCGGGCCGCCGGTCTGCTTGTGGTCGCGGCCGGCGACAATGTTGTGCGTTTGCTGCCGCCGTTGATCATCGGTGAGAGCGAGGTCGCCGAAGCTGTGGCACGGCTCGACAAGGCGGCGGGCGCGGTCGAGGCCGAGCTCGCCCGGCCGGCGGCGGAATGAGCATGGGGGCTCCAGTGCGTCACTTTCTCGATCTCTCGGATTTCTCCGCCGGCGAGCTGCGCTCCATCCTGAAGGCAGGCGAGGAGATCAAGGCCCGCCGGCGCACGCCGGACGCTGCCGGCGACCGCCTGCTCGAAGGCAAGGTCATCGCCATGATCTTCGAGCAGCCCTCGCTCCGGACCCGCGTCTCCTTCGATGTCGGTATCCGCGAGCTCGGCGGTTCGCCGATGATGGTGACCGGCCAGGAGATCGAGCTTGGCGAGCGCGAGACCATCGCCGATACGGCCCGCGTGCTCTCGCGCTATGTCGACGCGATCATGATCCGCATGCTTGACCATGATGCCGTGGTCGAGATGGCGAAATACGCCACCGTGCCGGTGATCAACGGTCTGACCAAGCGCCAGCATCCCTGTCAGGTCATGGCTGACGTCATGACCTTCGAGGAGCGCAAGGGCTCGATCAAGGGCAAGCGCATCGCCTGGACCGGCGACACCAACAACGTCCTGACTTCCTGGGTCCATGCCGCCGGCCGGCTCGATTTCGAGCTCGCCATCGCGACGCCCGAGGAGCTCGCGCCGCCGCCGGCGCTGCTCGACTGGGCTCGCAAGCAGGGGGCGAAGCTCACCTTGACCTCGCGCCCGGAGGCGGCAGTCGAAGGCGCCGACTGCGTCATCACCGATTGCTGGGTCTCGATGGGCGACCAGGAAGGCACGCGCCACAATCTGCTGCGGCCCTATCAGGTCGACGAGCGCCTGCTCGGCCGCGCCGAGAAGGATGCGATCTTCATGCACTGCCTGCCGGCCTCGCGCGGCGAGGAAGTGACTGATCAGGTGATGGACGGTCCGCAATCGGCTGTTTTCGACGAGGCCGAGAACCGGCTGCATGCCCAGAAGGGCATTCTGGCCTGGTGCTTCGGCGCGGTGGCGGCCTGATGGCCGAAGCCTCGCCAGCGGGCGCACCCGACGATCGGGTGCTGCCCTTCGCCGTGCCCGAGCTCGATGTCCGCGGCCGGGTCGTCAGGCTCGGCCCTTCGCTCGACCAGGTCCTCGAACGGCACCATTATCCCGAGCCCGTCGCCCGCGTCCTTGCCGAGGCCGCAGCGCTGACCGTGATGCTCGGCACCACGCTCAAGGGCGAGGGCCGTTTCCAGCTCCAGACCAAGAGCGACGGACCGGTCTCGATGCTGGTTGTCGACTTCAACGCGCCGGACTGCTACCGCGCCATGGCCCGCTACGATGCCGACCAGCTGGCCGCCGCGATCGACGCGAATGCGGTCTCGACCGGCGAGCTGCTCGGCAAGGGCCATCTCGCCATGACCGTCGACCAGGGCACGGAGGCGACGCGCTATCAGGGCGTGGTCGCGCTCGACGGGCAGAGCCTGGAAGAGGCCGGCCACCAGTATTTCCGCCAGTCGGAGCAGATCCCGAGCCGCATCCGCCTCGGCGTCGGTACGGTCCTGACCGGCAGCGGCCTGGCCTGGCGCGCCGGCGGCCTGATCGTGCAGTTCATGCCGAACTCGCCCGATCGCATGCGCGCCGCCGATCTCCATCCCGGCGATGCGCCGGAAGGGCACGAGATTCTCGCCGCCGACAATGATGACGGCATCAGCGACGACGCCTGGGCCGAGACACGCTCGCTGGTTGGGACGATAGAGCATCACGAATTGCTCGATCCGCTTCTGGAGAGCGAGCGCCTGCTCTACCGGCTCTTCCATGAGCGCGGCGCCCATGTCTTCGAGCCGGTCGCGGTGCACGAGGCCTGCCGCTGCTCGCGCGAGCGCGTGCTCGGCATGCTCAAGGGCTTCTCGGCGGATGACCGCAAGGCGATGATCGCCGACGACGGCACGCTCGGTGTCACCTGCGAGTTCTGCTCGCGCCGCTACAGCTTCGACCCGGCCGAGGTGGAAGTGGAGATTTCGGCGGGAGAGTGAAGGGCTCCCTCCCTTCTCCCCTTGCGGGAGAAGGTGGCGCGAAGCGCCGGATGAGGGGTCTCGCGACGATTGCCGATCTTGCGCTTGTGAAGCGTGAAATGCGGAGAGGGGTGCGCGACCCCTCATCCGTCAGCGCTGCGCGCTGCCACCTTCTCCCGCAAGGGGAGAAGGGAAGAGCCTACGCCCGGCACTCCGCCATCAGCCGGCGCATGAAGGCCTCGCCCGCGGCGAACTGCTCCAGCGTGATGTACTCGTCCGGCTGGTGCGCCTGGTCGATCGAGCCCGGGCCGCAGACGATCGTCGGCAGTCCTGCGCGCTGGAAATGCCCGGCCTCGGTCGCGTAGGCGACGGCGATGGTGCTGTTGCGCCCGGCAAGCCGCATCACCAGCGTCTCGGCTTCCGAGCCGGGATCGGGCGCGAGGCCCGGTACGTCCGAGCTCATCACCGTCTCGATCGCCGCCGATGGCGCGGTCTTGCGCATGCGCGCCAGCACCTCCTGCGACAGCGTGGCGAAGCGCGCCGGCACCGCCTCGGGATCCGAGCCCGGCAAGGTGCGCACCTCCCAGGCGAGATCGCAGCGATCGGCCAGGATGTTGCGGGCGATGCCGCCATGGAACTTGCCGATATGGACGGTGTCGTAGGGCGGATCGAAGCGACCGCTCTCGTCGAGGCGGCCTTCGTGCTCGTCGGCCATGGCGACGAGGCCGGCGGCGAGCCGCGTCCCGGCATGGACCGCGCTGGCGCCGAGATGCGGCTTCGAGGAATGCGCCGCAAAGCCGGAGATCGTGGTGAAGAAGGTACGGATGCCCTTGTGCGCGTCGGCGAGTTCGAGCGAGGTCGGCTCGCCGACGATGACGGCGCGCGGCTTGGGCAGGCTCTTGCCCATCGCGGCGATGCCGTCGACGACGCCGAGGCAGGTCACCTCCTCGTCATAGGAGAAGAACAGGTGGATCGGCGTCTTGAGATTGGCCGCGAGGAAGTCCGGCACCAGCGCAAGCGCCAGCGCGACGAAGCCCTTCATGTCGACCGAGCCGCGACCGTAAGCGCGGCCGTCTTCGACATGCAGGGTGAACGGATCGCGCGACCAGGCCTGGCCCTCGACCGGCACGACATCGGTATGGCCGGAGAGCACGACGCCGCCCTTGTCCTGCGGGCCGATTGTGGCGAAGAGCGCGGCCTTGTCGCCGGTCGCATTGGGAAAGCGCACGGAGGGCACGCTCCAGCCCGTGAGGTAGTCCTCGACGAAGGCGATCAGGTCGAGATTGGATTTGTGGCTCACCGTGTCGAAGGCGACGAGGCGGGCGAGCATGTCGAGCGGCTGGTAGCGCTGCCCGGTCGGCGTTGCAGTATTCAATGCAGGACCTTCTTCACATAGGGCGAGTCGAGCGGGAAGAGCGGCACCTCGACATCGAAGATCACGCCGTCCTCGCCGAGCATGGCGTAGAAGCCGCGCATGCTGCCGTCGGGGGTCATCAGCGGGCAGCCCGAGGTGTAGCTGAAGCGTTCGCCCGGTTGCAGAACCGGCTGCTGGCCGATCACGCCGTCGCCGCGGACCTCGTGCACCTCGCCGCGGCCGTCGGTGATGAACCAGTGGCGCGTCATCAACTGGACGGTGCGTGGCGACAGATTCTCGATCTCGATCGTATAAGCCCAGAAATAGCGGCTCTGGTTGGGCGTGGACTCAGAGTCCATGAACTTGGGCGAGGCGGTGACGCGCACGCCATGCGTTTCGGCCTGGTACATGATCGCGGTTCCGTGCCGGCAGGGCGGAGAGGCCTTGTTATGACTTGGCGCGGCGCAGCGTCAATGCCGCCCAGCGGTTGTGCCTTTGCGCCGGTCCGACGGCGAGCGGGCATGTGGACAACCCACAGCCGGACTCGCCAGCAGCGTCCCGGCGCGGCAAGAAGAACGATCAATCTCGCGGCGGGCCTGGCTTTGCGCCGCACTTCACAAGGTGGTCTGATAGCGCCATGGCGACATCGCCCGACATGCTGGCCGAGATCGCGACCGCGCCGGATTCGCTTGCCGGCCCGTCCGGCGTGCTGCCGCGCCAGGACATTCGCAAGCTCGTCCATCGCGGCATGGTTCGCTCGACCTCGGGCGCCTTCGCCGAGAGCCAGTACCAGCCGGCGAGCCTCGACCTTCGGCTCGGGCACAAGGCCTATCGCGTGCGCGCCAGCTTCCTGCCGGGGCCGAACAAGAGCGTCGCGCAGATGCTCGCCGACCTGACTCAGGACGAGGTTTCGCTCGAGGAGGGCGCGATCCTCGAGAAGAATTGCGTCTATGTCGTCGAGCTGATGGAATCGCTGCACGAGTTGCCGGCGACGATCTCTGCCTTCGCCAACCCGAAGAGCTCGACCGGCCGGCTCGATGTCTTCACCCGCCTGATCGCCGATCGGAGCGAGGCCTTCGACAGCGTCGCTGGCGGCTATTCCGGCAAGCTCTACGCCGAAATCTCGCCGTCGAGCTTCTCGATCAAGGTGCGCAAAGGCAGCCGCCTCAACCAGTTGCGCTTCCGCCGCCGCGGCTCCGGTCAGGACGAGGCGGAGGGTTTTCGCGTCTCTGACCGGGAGCTGCGCGAGGTCCATCGCCGCACGGCGCTGGTCGATGGGCCGGCCGCGATCCGCAACGGCCTCTTGTTCAGCATCCATCTCGGTGATGCCGAGGGCGAGATCATCGGCTATCAGGCCCAGCGTTTCACCGATGTCATCGATGTCGACCGTATCGGCGCCTACGAGATCGACGACTTCTGGACGCCGATCCCGGCCAAGCGCAAGCGGCTCATCCTCGACCCGCACCAGTTTTACATCCTCGCCTCCAAGGAGCGGCTGCATATCCCGCCGGCCTTCGCCGCCGAGATGGCGCCGATCGACCCCGCCATGGGCGAGTTCCGCGTGCATTATGCCGGCTTCTTCGATCCGGGCTTCGGCGTCGGCACGGATGGCGTGCCCGGCAGTCGTGGCGTGCTCGAGGTCCGGAGCCACGAGGTGCCTTTCCTGCTCGAGGACGGGCAGGTGGTGGGGCGCCTCGCTTTCGAGCGCATGGCGGCCGAGCCCGATGCCCTCTATGGCGCAATCGGCACCTCGAACTATCAGGGCCAGGCGCTGAAGCTCTCCAAGCATTTCCGCAGCTAGCCTGGCTGCAAGAACCGCTCACTCTGCATGCTCGGCTCAAGTCTTCGTTAGCTGCAGATTCCTGTTTTGCCAGAGAATGTTACCCGGGCCGCAACCTTCGGGGCGACATGGTGGCGATTCCGTGTCAGATGGCAGCAAGCGCGGAGGACGCCGCCGGCCCCTGGCCTGCGGCGTGTTCATGCTTGTGTCACCAGCGGGGCGCAGTTGACGGCCTCCCGCTCAATGGCTTTTCTAGCCAAACGTCTACAGGGAAAGGATTTCTCATGCGCGCCCTCATCATCGCCGGCGTTCTCGCCGCTGGCCTTGCCGGCTGCCAGTCCGTCGAGCAATCGGCGGCCGAGTCGGACCAGGTCTGCCTCGACGCCGGCCATCGGCCCGGCACCCGCGCCTTCGAGCGCTGCCGCAGCGAAGTGTTCCAGAGCTTCCGCCGCTCCAACGCCCAGGCCAGCAACGCAGTCGCGGCCGGCGTCGTCGCCGGCGCCGTCGGCGGCGCGGTCATCGCGGCGTCCTCCCGGCGCAGCTACGGCTACTACGGCTACGGCGGCTGTGGCTATTACGGCTGCTGGTAAGGCGTCCTACGTCTAAACCAAGCCGCGCCGGGCGACAGGGGCCCGGCGCGGTTTTTTATCCGCGACCGGGAATCTCACCTCGAGCGGCTTGCCGCCGGCCGCTCCGCCCGGCTATACGGGCAAGGCACGCGGGCGTAGTTCAGTGGTAGAACGTCAGCTTCCCAAGCTGAATGTCGTCGGTTCGATCCCGATCGCCCGCTCCAATTTCCGACATTGTCGAGCGTTCCGCTTTCGCGGTGTGCCCCTGCGGCATGAACGCCGCTTTCGGCTTAGCCTCCGCAGCGCTAGATTGCGCAGATGAGCGCATCTCCGCAGATCGATACTCAGGATGCAGCCCCGGCGTCCCGCGTCGGCCTTTGGCTTCTCGGCGGCGGCTTCGGCCTGTTGCTGCTGACAGGCCTGCTGCTCTGGTGGCGCGAGGGCGATCGGCTGTTCACCGACGGGCTGATCGCCGCGCTCCTCGCCTGCTTCTGAGCGGCGCTTCGCCCGCATTCGAGGATGTCCCCCGTGAACCGCCGCCTGCTCCTGCCCCTGCTGGTCTTCGTGCTCGGCGCCGCCGCGCTCGCCGCAGCCGCCTTCATCACCTTCGCGCCCGGCTCTCGCCAGGGTGGGCAGAGCCTCGCCTCGAGCGTTGGCGGGCCCTTTGCACTGACCACGGCCGAGGGCAAGACGCTGACCGACAAGGATCTGCGCGGCGCGCCCTTCCTGGTCTTCTTCGGCTTCACCCATTGCCCCGACATCTGCCCGACCAAGCTGTTCGAGATCTCGGAGGTGCTGCGGGCGGCCGGAGCCAAGGGCGAAAAGCTCAAGGCGCTCTTCGTCACGGTCGATCCCGAGCGCGACACGGCCGAGACGATGAAGAGCTATCTCGGCTCCTTCGACCCGCGCATCGTCGGGCTGACCGGCGAGCGTGCCGCCATCGACGCTGCGATCAAGGCTTACCGCGCCTACTCGCGCAAGGTACCGCTCAAGGATGGCGACTACACCATGGACCATACCGCCCTGGTCTACCTGATGGACAAGAATGGCGGCTTCGTCGGCGCCTTCAATATCGAGCGCCCGCCCGCCGAGGCGGCGCAGGAATGGCTGCGCCATCTCTAGAGCAGGATGCGAAAAAGTGGGAACCGGTTTTTCGCATCGATCCTGCTCTAACTCTTTGATGAGAGACGGATTCAGATTTCAGTTGGCATCGCCTTGCGATGCCAACTGAAATCATCCGGCTCTAGGCGTGGCGGGCTGCGCCCGATTGCGGTAGCGCGAGGAGCGGGCCAGGCCGTGCACCGTCTTGTGCCAGCCGAACCGGTCGTGGACATAGTCGTAGAACGCGAGCCAGGCGGCCAGCGAGGCGAGCAGATAGTAGACCGGCAGGGCCGGAAGCCAACACCATAGATCGGTAGCGCCGCGCCGCCAGGCGCCGAGAGCGGGCACGAGAAAAGCTGCGCAGATTCCGCTTCCGGCTAGCCCCAGCGCGAGTGAAGAACACAGCAGCTCCAAAGGGCTACGTGGCGAGAAAAGCGAGCCATCGAACACCGCCATCACCGTCATTGCGATGAATAGCGGGTAGAAGAGTGTTCCGAGCAGAGTGCCCAGCAGCAGCGCCAGAAGGGTCAGCGCGCCAGTGAAGCCGGCCTCGTCCAGAAAGCGACCGGGCCTGAGCAGATGGCTGATCAGCGTCTGCAGATGACCCTTGAGCCAACGCCTGCGCTGCTTGAGCCAGGCTGGCAGGTGATGCGGGGCCTCTTCGAGCGTGCGGCAGGGCAGGTCGGCCATGTAGCCGCCGGCACGGACAAGTCGAAAGCCGATATCGGCGTCCTCCGTGACATTCCAGGGATCCCAGCCGCCGATGCGCCGAAGTGCTTCGGTCCGGAAATGGTTCGAGGTACCGCCAAGCATGATCGGCAGGCCCGATTGCAGCAGGCCGGGATTGAGCACGTCGAACAAGCCGGCGTATTCGAGCGCGAAGCAACCGGCGAGCCAGCCGTCATCCGGATTGTCGATGACGAGATGGGCCTGCAGGCAGACGAGTTCGGAATCCGAGCGCAGGAAGCGGGCCGCCGCCAGGCGCAGTTGCCGGGGATCGGGTACATCCTCGGCGTCGAATATGGTGAACAGTTCGCCACGTGCCTCGGCAAGTGCCAGGTTGAGTGCGCGCGGCTTGGTCTGCGGAAGCCCGCGTGGAACAACCACGATCTGCATGAAGGGCGGAAGCTCGCGAGCCGCAAGGGCGCGGCGCAGGCCCCAGTCGATTTCCTCGACGAGAATGTGGATGTCGAGCTTGGCGGCAGGGTAGTCGATGGCCGACAATGCCTCGATCAGTTGGTCGAGCACCGCCTCCTCACCGAAGATCGGGACCGCGACGGTGTAGACCGGCAGCCGGCTGTCGTCGATCTGCCAGCGATGCTCGCGCCAAAGATCGACTGGTGCCTTCTCCAGCAGAGCGGCGAGCCGTAGGACCACGGTGGCGAAGAAGAGCGGGGCCAGCGCCAGAGCCATGCCGATCAGTGTCGTGACTGGCTTGAATGCGCCGATTGCGCAGAGAACGCCGATGAGGAGAAAGGCCAGGACCTTCTGGGCCGAGCTCATGCCGGTTCTGGCACTGAAGCGCTGAAGCCCCGCCTCGTCCACCCAGGCAGCCGCGCGGGCCAATGTTCCGGCATTGACGCGACGCAATTCGGCTGCCAGTGCCGAAGGTGTCAGCACCACGATATCCTCGCGAGCATCGGGCTTCGCAGCAAGGAAGCGGCGCAGCGCCGGCCCGGGTGGAGGCGCGACCGCAAAGCGCACCGGGCTTTCGGGGCGAGCGACCGTGACGGCGACGCCTTCGCGCAGGATCGCCGGAACGTCACCGCCGGGCTGCAAGGGCGGGGAGCGGGGCTGGAAGCGCAGTCCGAGTTCGGCGGCCAGAGCTCGGTAGAACAGCTCTTCGCTGACGAGGCCGGATGCGATCACCTGCCTGCTGGGAGAGACGCCGATGCGCTCCGACAGCCGCGCGGCCTCCCGCAGCCGTGCGGGCGGCACGCCGTGATCAGCCAGAAATGCGATCTCAGCGGGCAAGCCGAGCGCGAGCGCCTGGCCTGCGCCGGCTTGCGGCCAAGCTTGAGCCCTCATCCCCGTCCCCCAGCCGCGGCTGATGGCTCCTCCACTCGGCGGCAACTTATGGTTGCTTATCGTAACGTCAGAGTCGAGTCCGGGATAAGGCGAGACGACCGGGAAGTCCGGTTCTCGGCAGTGGTCAGGGCCTCGTCTGGTCATTTGCATACAAATAAAAGGAGCGGCCGCGTTTGAAGGGAGCCATCTCGATGCCGGGGATTGCCGACGTCCATGGCGGAGCGCCTCGTGCTCGGCACTTCGGCACCTGAGGCACGGGCGCGCACCGCAAGTCGGTGATTCTACGCCGATTTCAGCTGGCGTGCTCCTGATTGAGCCCCGTTCCATTTCGCGGTTGCGAACGGTTTTCGGCGCGATAGTCTCGCTTCCTCGCTGCGGCCCGCCGTTTGCAATTCGTCGGTCTCAAATCGCTTGACAAGCTTCGACTCCGTTGAGATCGTTGTTTGCATACAAATGAAATTTGGACGTGAATGTCCGGCCTGCTGCAACGATAACGATCGGCGGCGTGCCTCAATGGGAGAGTGACATGACCGCTTGGCGTGGCCTGACTTCGTTCAACCGTCTCGCGGCCCTGGCCGCTGCGGCCGTGCTCACTTTGCAGGCGCCGGTGTGTGCCGAGGAAATCTCCGTCACCCAATGGGGCGCGAGCCTCTATGGCGCGCCCTATGCGGTGGCGATGGAGAAGGGTCTGTTCAAGCAGGCCGGCATCGACATCACCGGCATCATCGGCTCGGGCGGCGGCGGCACCACGGTCCGCAACATCCTCGCCAGTGCGACGCCTTATGGCGAGGTCGCCGTCTCCGCTGCGCTCGCCGCCAAGGCGCAGGGGCTCGACCTGATCATCGTCAACACCGGCACGCGCAGCGTCGCCGAGGCCTCGATGGTCGTCATGCCGGATTCGCCGCTCAAGAGCGTCGAGGACCTCACCGGCAAAAAGGTCGCGATCACCTCGCCGAAGTCGGTCTCCGAGATGTTGCTGCTGATGGTTCTGCGCGAGAAGGGCGTCGACCAGGGCAAGGTTCAGCGGGTCGCAGCCGGCGGCTATGTCCCGGCCCTGACCATGCTCGAGCAGAACGCCGTCGTCGGCTCGGTGCTGATCGAGCCGCTCTCGATCATCCGCAAGGACAAGTACCGCACGCTCTACAGGGCCGGCGACATCCTGCAACCGATGACGACCTCGGTCGGCATCACCACGCGCAAATTCGCGCAGGAGAATCCCGAGAAGCTCAAGGCGGTCATCGCCGGCCGCCGCGCCGGGGTGCAGGCGATCTACAAGGATCCGGCCGAGACCGCCAAGATCATCGAGAAGATTTACAAGCTCGATCCGCCGATCGCCAAGGAAGCCGTAGACAACATGATCGGGCCGAAGATGTGGAGCGAGGGCGAATTCAGCCTCGCCGAGCTCAACCGCATGGTCGAAGGTCTCAAGCTGATCGGCGAGGTCAAGGCCGATGTCGACTGGTCGACCGTGCTCGACAAGTCCTATCTGCCCGCCGACCTGCAGGCGAAGCAATGAGCGCGGCGGCATCCGGGGCCAAGATCGTGCCGCTCGCCCCCCAAGTCGCAGCTGCCGAGGCTCACGCCAGGCTGCGAGGCGTCACCCGAGTCTTCGAGCTGCCGAAATCGACCCTGCATGCGCTCGGCCCCATCGATCTCGACCTGGCCAAGGGCGAGTTCTTCTCGGTGGTCGGCCCGTCCGGCTGCGGCAAGTCGACTTTGCTCGACATCCTCGCCGGACTGAGCGAGCCGCAAGCCGGCACGGCCGAGTTCGAGGGCAAGCCGATCAGGGGCGTGCCCGATGGCGTCGGTGTCGTCTTCCAGGAAGACGCGTCGTTTCCCTGGCTCAATGTCCGCGACAATGTCGCCTTTGGGCTGCGGCGGGCCGGCATGGATCCGGCCGAGATCACCCGGCGCGTCGATTATGCCGTCGGTTTCATGGGGCTGAAGGACTTCGCCGGCTCCTATCCGGCGCAGCTTTCCGGCGGCATGCGCCAGCGGGTCTGCATCGCCCGCACTCTCGTCCTGCAGCCGCGGTTGATCCTGCTCGACGAGCCCTTCGGCGCGCTCGACCAGCAGACCCGGCTGCTGATGGGCGACGAATTGCTGCGGCTCTGGCGCGAGACCTCCGCCACCGTGCTGCTCATCACCCACGCGCTCGACGAGGCGGCGATGCTGTCGGACCGCGTCGGCGTGATGTCGACAAGGCCGGGCACCTTCATCGACTTCGTCGAGACCGGCTGGGAACGGGACCGCGACAGCCGCGTGGTCTCGACCCCGCATTTCGGCGACATCACCGCCCGGCTCTGGGAAAAGCTGCGCATCGAGGCGCTGAAGATCATGTCGGCCGGAAAGGCCTGAGCCATGTCCGAGAAATGGCTGCGTGTTGCGGTCGTCACCGCGATGATCCTGCTGGTCGAGGCGCTCTGCCGGATCGACGTCATCCCGCGCATGGTGATGATCGCGCCGTCCGACATGGTGGTCGAGCTCGGCAAGCTCCTCGCCTCCGGGCAGTTCTCGGCCGATATCCAGATCACCTTCACCAATATCGCGATCTCGACCGTGCTCTCGGTGCTGCTCGGTTTCGCGGCCGGCGTGATCATCTACTCGCTGCCGAGCCTGCGCGATGCGATCGAGCCGCTGCTGGCGAGCTACTACGCCGTCCCGACCTTCGTCTTCTATCCGATCTTCATCACCTTGTTCGGCGTCGGCTCGGCCTCGATCATCGCGATCGCCGTGCTGCTCGCGGTCGTCTCGATGATCACCGCGACGCTGAACGGGCTCGACCGCATCCCGCGCGTGCTGCGCAAGACCGGCCAGATCTACCGGATGTCGCGGGTCAAGACCGCGCTGCTGATCGAGCTGCCGGCAGCGATGCCCTACCTCTTCACCGGGGTAAAGCTCGCGGTCGCCTATTCCTTCATCGGCGTCATCGCCTCGGAGTTCATCCTGTCGGGCGCCGGCGTCGGCTATGCCATCGCCTATGCCTATAATCTCTTCGAGAACGGGCACATGTACGCACTGATGCTGCTCGTCCTGATCGTGGTCACCGTCGTCAACACCCTCCTCAACATTGTCGACCGGCGCCTCCAGGCGCGCCGGCAGCGGTGACGCCATGACAGCTCTCATGCCACGGTCGGCCGGCACGCTCCTCGTCCTCCTCGCCCTCATCGTCCTCTGGCAGGGGTTGCACCTCCTGGTCGGCGCCTCCTCGCTAGCCTCGCCCGTGCAGACGGTCACGAAGCTTGCCGCCCTGCTCGCGACCGGAGAGTTCTGGCTCAACGTCTCCGAGACGATGCGCGCCTTCGTCGCCGCCTTCGCGATCTCGCTCGCCGGCGGCATCACGCTCGGCATCGTGCTCGGGGTCCGCAAGCTCGCCGGCAACGTCGCCGAGCCGATCCTGACGACGCTCTATTCGATCCCCAAGGTCGTGCTCTACCCGCTGGTGCTGCTCTGCTTCGGCCTCGGCATTTCCGCCAAGATCGCCTTCGGCGTGATGCACGGCCTCATCCCGATCACGCTGTTCTCGATGAACGCGATTCGCCAGATGAAGCCGGTCTACCGCCGGACCTCGCAGGTGATGCGGCTGTCGCCTTCGCAGAACGCCTTCACCGTGATCATGCCGGCGATCCTGCCCGAGATCATCTCCGGCGTTAGGCTCGGCTTTTCGCTGACGCTGCTCGGCGTGCTGATCGGCGAGATGTTCGCCTCGCAGCGTGGCCTCGGCTTCATGCTGACGAGCGCGATCAATATCGGCCAGATCGACACGATCATGGCGATCGCGCTGCTGCTGACCGTCTTCGCGGTCACCTGCAACACCTTGATGATGCGCTTCGACCGGCGCCTGACGCACCGCTAAAACGCCTTCCGGCGGCTTGCGCCTGCCGTACCAGTCATGCAGGTTGCGGTTGAGTCGTCCCGCTCGCCGCGGGCTGCGCCCCGCATTGGAAAACCCATGAACCTCCATCATCTCGGCGCCGCCGCCGTTCTCGTCGCCCTGCTGGGCGGGTGCGTCTCGCGCGAGGAGCCTGTCGGTGTCTCGGAGCCCGCCCCGGTGCGGACCCGCGTCGTGCGGACGGCACCGCCGCCGGACGGTAGCACGCTCGATCTTGGCCTGCCTCCGGCTCGCGAGGGCGGGCCAGCCTATGTCCGCTCCGGCATCGGCAGCGCGCCTCGGCAAGGCGAACTTTATGGGGCCGGTACTCTGCCGCAGGGCTTCTGAGGCAGGCCTCAGCGGACGGTTCCGGGGGGCTCGAGCGCCGTCCCTTCGTCATGGTCGGGCTCGTCCCGACCATTCATGTCTTCGCTGATCGAGCGCGGTGTCCAAGACGTGTCATGTTCGCCATGAGGGCGAGCATGATGACATTGGCAACGTGACGCGCAATCTATCGATAGAGGCGGCCCGGTTTCAGGTATCGACCGTCGCATTCAGCGCGTTGGTCTGGATGAATTCGCGGCGCGGCTCGACCACGTCGCCCATCAGCTTGACGAAGAGGTCGTCGGCCTCGTCATTCTGGTCGTTCTTGACGCGCAGCAGCGAGCGCACGTCGCGGTCGAGGGTGGTTTCCCAGAGCTGGTCGGGGTTCATCTCGCCGAGGCCCTTGTAGCGCTGCAGCGAAACGCCCTTCTTGCCGATGGCGTTGACCGCGTCGAACAGGTCGCTCGGGCCATTGACGAAGTGGTCGTCGCCCTTGCGGCTGAGCACGCCCGGCTTGGCATAGGCTTCCCGAAGCGAGACGGCGGCGGCGGCGAGCTTGCGCGCCTCCGAGCTGGCGAGCAGGCCGGCATCGAGAGCCGCGACCTGCTTCACGCCGCGCACCAGCCGCGAGAAGATGAAGGCGCCGTCGGCGACCTTGCCCTCCCAGCCGCGCTCGATCTCGTCCGAGACGGCGTCGAGACGGCGCGCCACATAGGCTGCGGCCTCGGCAAGCTGTTCCTCACTCTGGTCCGTTTGCGGGCGCAGGGCGCCGGCGATCGCGGTCTGCTCGACCACGCGCCGGTCATAGCGCGAATGCAGTTGCGCCAGCGTATTGCGCACGCCGCGCGCCTCCTCGATCAGGGCGCGCAGATCCGGGCCGCCGCGCTCCGCCCCGTCGCCGGTGCGGAAGACCGCGCCGTCGAGCGCGCTGTCGACGAGGTAGTCCTCGAGCGCACGCTCGTCCTTGAGATAGGTCTGCGACTTGCCGCGCGCCGCCTTGTAGAGCGGCGGCTGGGCGATGAAGAGATGGCCGCGGTCGATCAGCTCCGGCATCTGCCGATAGAAAAAGGTCAGCAGCAGGGTCCGGATATGGGCGCCGTCGACGTCGGCGTCGGTCATGATGATGATCTTGTGGTAGCGCAGCTTCTCGACGTTGAAGGCGCTGGAGTCCTTCTCGTCGCGGCCGATGCCGGTGCCGAGCGCGGTGATGAGCGTGCCGACCTGGTCGGAGGACAGCATCTTGTCGAAGCGCGCCCGCTCGACATTGAGGATCTTGCCGCGCAGCGGCAGGACCGCCTGGTACTCGCGGGCCCGGCCCTGCTTGGCCGAGCCGCCGGCCGAGTCACCCTCGACGATGAAGAGCTCGGACTTGGCCGGATCGCGCTCCTGACAGTCGGCGAGCTTGCCGGGCAGCGAGGCGATGTCGAGCGCGCCCTTGCGGCGGGTGAGATCGCGCGCCTTGCGGGCGGCCTCGCGGGCGGCGGCCGCCTCGGCGACCTTGCCGACGATGGTCTTGGCCTCGTTCGGATGTTCCTCGAGCCAGGTCGAGAGCGCCTGGTTGACGACGTTCTCGACGACCGGGCGAACCTCCGAGGAGACCAGCTTGTCCTTGGTCTGCGAGGAGAACTTCGGATCGGGCACCTTGACCGAGACGATCGCGGTCAGGCCCTCGCGGCAATCGTCGCCGGTGAGCGAGACCTTCTCCTTCTTAGAAATGCCGGAGGTCTCGGCATAGCCGGTGACCTGCCGCGTCAGCGCCGCGCGGAAGCCGGCGAGATGGGTGCCGCCATCGCGCTGCGGGATGTTGTTGGTGAAGCAGAGCACGTTCTCGTGGTAGCTGTCGTTCCACCACAAGGCGACGTCGACGGTGATGCCGTCCTTTTCGTTCGAGAGCATCACCGGCTTGGAGATGATCGGCGTCTTGGCGCGGTCGAGATAGCGCACAAAAGCCTCGACGCCGCCGTCATACATCAGCTCTTCGCGGACGACCTCGGCATGGCGGGCATCGGTCAGGACGATGCGCACGCCCGAATTCAGGAAGGCGAGTTCGCGCAGCCGGTGCTCGAGCGTCTTGTAGTCGAACTCGATCATCGTGAAGGTTTCTTGGGAGGGCGTGAACGTCACCTCCGTACCGCGCTTGTCGCCGGCCGGGCCGACGACCGCGAGCGGCGCCACCGCGTCGCCATGGCGGAACTCCATGAAATGCTCGTTGCCGCTGCGCCAGATCCGCAGCTTGAGCGAGACCGAGAGCGCGTTGACGACCGAGACGCCGACGCCGTGCAGACCGCCCGAGACCTTGTAGGAGTTCTGGTCGAACTTACCGCCGGCATGGAGCTGGGTCATGATGACCTCGGCCGCCGAGATGCCTTCCTCGGTGTGGATATCGGTCGGGATGCCACGGCCGTTGTCGGAAACCGTGACCGAGCCCTCGGCATTCAGCGTCACCGTGACGAGGTCGGCATGGCCGGCGAGCGCCTCGTCAATGGCGTTGTCGACGACCTCGTAGACCATGTGGTGCAGGCCCGAGCCGTCATCGGTGTCGCCGATATACATGCCGGGGCGCTTGCGCACCGCATCGAGGCCCTTGAGCACCTTGATCGAGTCGGCGCCGTACTCTTCGGCGCCGTTGGTGACGTCTGTCATGCAGGGGGTCCTTCGGCGGGCGAGCGTGGCGCCCGCGATCAGCTTGATTCGTCTACCGAATATAAGCGCTCAGGATGGCTTTTTCACGTGCGCACGCACGCGTACGCGAGAGCGGTGGATTTAGCCAGAGAATGTCGCGATCGCATCGAGGAAAACCTCGCCGTACTGCGCGAGCTTGCGCTCGCCGACCCCTTCGATGGCCCGCATCTCCTCGAGGCCGAGCGGCCGCTCGCGCGCCATCGCGATCAGCGTCCGATCGGTGAAGATGATGTAGGCGGCGACGCCTTCCTCGCGGGCGAGCGAAAGCCGCAGCTGCCGCAGATGCTCGAAGAGCGCGGCGGTGTCGCCGTCGAGCCCGTCGGCACGCGCCGCCTCGCGCTGGCCACGACGCGGGCGCCGGTCGGCGAGTGGGTCGACACGCAGCGCGATCGGCTCGCGACCGAACAGGATGTCCTCGCCCTTCGGCGTCAGGCAGAAGCCGCCATGCTCGACGCTGGCTTCGGCAAGCGCGCCGGCGGCGAATAGCTTGCGGGTCAGCGCCATCCAGGCGCCCTTCGGCTTGTCGTTGCCGACGCCGAAGGTCTTCAGCCCGTCATGGTTCTGGCGGCGGATCGCCTCGGTCTGGGTGCCGGTCAGGA
Source organism: Alloboseaceae bacterium BT-24-1 (assembly GCA_025846845.1). Classification (GTDB taxonomy): domain Bacteria; phylum Pseudomonadota; class Alphaproteobacteria; order Rhizobiales; family Beijerinckiaceae; genus Allobosea. The sequence continues at coordinate 122,201 of JAOYTL010000008.1, read as the reverse complement.
TGTCGGCGAGATGGCCTGCGCCGAAACGCTGGCCCGAACGCGCCACCGCCGAAAGCAGCTTGCGTGAATCCAGCGTCGCATCGGCGAGCTCGGGCGTGGTCGACCCGCACAGGTCGCAGCGGAACGGTGCATGTCCATGCCGGCAGGGCGGCACCGCCTCGCCGAAATAGGACAGCAGGGCCGAGCGCCGGCAGAGCGCCGATTCGCACAGGTCGATCATCGCGTTGAGGCGCTTGTGCTCGATCCGGCGGCGCTCCTCGTCGATCTGCTTCTCGTCGATCTGGCGGCGGCGCAGCGCCATGTCGTCGACGCCGTAGAGGGTCAGCGTATCCGCGGGCAGGCCGTCGCGGCCGGCGCGGCCGATTTCCTGGTAGTAGCTCTCGATCGAGCCCGGCATGTCGGCATGGACGACGAAGCGGACATCGGGCTTGTTGATGCCCATGCCGAAGGCGATGGTGGCGCAGACGACGACGCCGTCCTCCTGCAGGAAGATGTCCTGGTTGCGGTTGCGTTCCGCCTGCTCCAGCCCGGCATGGTAGGCATAGGCCTTCCAGCCCTTTTCGCTCAGGCCTGCGGCCAACCGTTCGGTCCGGCTCCGCGAGGAGCAGTAGACGATGCCCGAGCCGCCGCGATGGACCTTCAGGAAATCGTCGATCTGCCGGCGCGGCTGCTCCTTCGGCGCGAAGGCGAGCTTCAGGTTCGGCCGGTCGAAGGAGTGGACGACGAGATGCGGCGGCGCCGGGAAGAGCTGCTGGGCGATGTCGTCGCGCGTCTGGCGGTCGGCCGTCGCGGTCAGTGCCGTCACCGGGACATCGCCGAGCGCCTCGCGCACCTTCGAGAGCAGCCGGTATTCCGGGCGGAAGTCATGGCCCCATTGCGAGACGCAGTGGGCCTCGTCGATGGCGAGCCGCGTCACGCCCAGGCGCCGCAGGCGGGCGACGAGGCCCTCTCCGGCGAGCCGCTCCGGCGAGACGAAGAGCAGCCGCAGCTCGCCGGCATTGAGCTTCGCCCAGGCTTCGTTCGCCTCGGCTTCGCTGTTCATCGAGTTGAGCGAGGCGGCGGACACGCCGGCACGGACCAGCTGGCCGACCTGGTCGCGCATCAGGGCGATCAGCGGCGAGACCACCAGCGTCAGCCCGCCTGCAACCAGCGCCGGCAGCTGGTAGCACATCGACTTGCCCGAGCCGGTCGGCATCACTGCGAAGACATCGCGGCCGGCGAGCGCTGCCTCGATCACCTCCCATTGCCCGGGGCGGAAATCGTCATAGCCGAAGACCGACTTCAGGATCGCGCGGGCTTCTGATTCGCGGGGCGCCGACATGGCCCGGATGTGCCGGATTCGCTGCGGGATGACCAGCCGCAGCGCGAATTTCTCCCCGACCCTTGCAAGACCGGCTTGATCGTCAGGCGGCGGCGATCCACGCTGCCGAGCGCCGTCGGAGAGCTGCCATGCGCCTGCCACTCGTCTTCGCCCTGGCCCTGAGCGCTGCTGCGACGGTGCAGGCAAGGCCGCTCGAGCGTGAGCTGCCGCCGCGGGCGGCCGCCTGCTGGGAGCGCAAATACGACGAGGCGCATCTTCGCGCCCATCCGCGCCAGCTGGTGACGCATATCCGGCTGGTCCACCTGCCGGAAAATTGGCAGCCCCGTCAGGGCGGCAGCTTCTTCGTGATGCTCTACTTCAATCTGCGCCAGCGCAACGCCATCACGGGCTTCGACTACCAGCTCAGCGGCTTCTGCAAGGCTGCGGGGCAGAGCCTGCGCTGCGTGCCGGAATGGGAGGCGGGCAGCTGGCGGATCGAGCGCGGCCCGAACGGGGCGCTCGACATCCGCAATGCCGGCATCACCGCGAATCCGAATCCCTATGATGCCGAGGAGATCGCAGACGATGCGGTCAGCATCCCGGCCAAGCCCGACGACATGCTCTGGCGCCTGTCGCCGGCAAGCGGGCGCTGCGAGATCGAGTAGCCGCGCTCAAGGATGGAGCGCGGCCACCTTCACCAGCCGCGCCACCATCTTGTCGCGCATGCCGCGCAGGCGCTTGTCGGTGAAGTCGCCGTCCTCGCCATAGGCCTTGTCGGCGCCGTTGACCGCCAGCATCTCCGGCACTAGCAGCGCGCCGAAACCGAGTTCGAGCACGGTCCGCAATTGCGTCAGGCAGCGATAGGTGCCGAGATTGCCGGCAGAAGCGCCGCCGATCGCGACGACCTTCTCGCGCAGGCCGGGTCCACCGGAGCGGACGATGCTGATCCAGTCGAGTGCGTTCTTCAGCGCCGGCGGGTAGCCGGCATTGTATTCAGGACTGGCGATGAAGAGCCCGTCATGGGCATCGACCAGCGCCGCCAGAGCCTTTGCTTCGCCAGGCGGGTCGTTGTCATAGGCGCGGGCGTCGATCAGCGGCAGCGGGTAGTCGCCGAGCGAGATCTGGGTCACCTCGGCCCCTGCATCCCGGAGATTCCCGGCGATCAGGGTCGCGAGCCGGGCGTTCATCGAGCCCGGGCGCCAGGAGCCGGCGAAGACGAGGATTTTGGGCATGGTCACTCCGACAGGCAGCAAGCCGAGCAACCCGGCTTTCTCATGTCGCGATGTCGAGGCGATGCGGGTGTCCCGTCAAGTCCGCATTGTCAGGGCTTGGCGCGGCGGTAGACCCAGACGCGTGCCGGCGGGATGTTGCGCAGCACCCAGTCGGAGACCTGCGCCTTGAGGTGGGATCCCTTGCGCGGCACCGGCGAGATCACCGCATAGGTGAACTGGATGAAGGGCGCGCCGGGACGCAACACATTGCTGAAGGCGTCCTGCACCAGCTCGGTTCGCTCGGCCGGCGGCTTGTTGAACAGCGGCAGCGAGGACACCACCGCGCTCGCCTTTTCGGTCAGGTGACCCGCGAGCGTGGTCGAGAGCGCATAGGCATCGCCCTCGATGACCGTGGCCTGCGGGAAGCGGCGGCGCAGCAGCTCGCAGAATTCCGGGCTGTACTCGACCAGGATCAGCCGGGACTCGTCGATACCGCGCGCGATCAGCGCCTCGGTGACCGGGCCGGTGCCGGGGCCGATCTCGACCACCGGCCCCTCGGCCAGCGGGTCGACGTAAGAAGCCATGCGTTTGGCCAGGAACGGGCTCGACGGCGCGACCGCACCGGTGCGCCCGGGCGAATCGATCCAGGACTTGAGGAAGCGGGCATCGTCGCTAAATCGGGCCTTCGCCTCGTCGGCCGCCTTGCGGACGCGCGACTTGAATTTGTCGGCGGTGTTGCGGACCTCGTCCTCGACCTTGTAGCGCGCCGCAGCGACCCGCAATCTCGCTTCGGCGACGCTGTCGACGAGATCGGCCGCGGTCAACCTGACCTCGTGCTCCAGCCGCGCGGCGACGGACGAGCGCCCGAGGCGGGTGGTGCGCAAGCGCTGACCGGAAGCGGAGTGGGCCATCCAGAACCTCAGTTTGGCGACGGAAATGGCCCGCGCCGAAGCGACATGACAACGATGTGACGTTACGCCGCTGTCATATGGGGTCAAGAGCAGGTCGAAGCCAGCGATTTCTCAAGGGATCGCGGAGCGGAGTGCTCAGATCAGCGGACGCGGCTGCAATTCGCTGTCGAAGAGCATCGCCATGCGCTCGGTCAAACGTGGATTGCGGACGGTGAGACGGCCGCGCTCGAGCGAGAACATCCCGGCCTTGCGCAGCCGCGCCCAGGTCTTGCTGGTGTGGACGAGCGACAGGCCGAGCGCGTCGGCGAGCTGCTGTTGCGTCAGCGGGAAAGCGAAGCTGTTCTCGGCGACGAGGCCGAGCGTCTCGGCCCGGCGATAGAGCGAGATCACCAGCGCGGCGATCCGCTCCTGGGCATTGCGCTGGCCGACCGAGGTCAGGTTCTCGTCGATCAGGCTCTCCTCGCGCGAACCGAGCCAGGCGAGCTCATACGCCAGTGCCGGCATCCGCCCGAACATTTCATAGGTGCGTCGGCGCGGGAAGACGCAGAGCTCGACCTCGGTCAGCGCCTCGATGCCGTGCTGGGAGGCGCTCAGCAGCGAAGCCTGCAGGCCGACGAGATCGCCGGGCAGCAGGAAGTTGAGGATCTGACGGCGCCCGTCCGGCAGGGATTTGTAGCGGAAGGCCCATCCCGAGAAGAGCGTGTAGAGCTCGGCATCCTCCTGGCCGGGATGGATGATGTCGCTGCCGGCCGGCAGTTGCCGGTGGTCGAGCTTCATCGCCTGAATGAAGCGGATTTCCTCATCGGACTTGTCCTTGAAGGCCGGCTTCAGCCGCAAGGGACAGGCGAGGCAGGACGGGCTGCGGTGATTGCGATGATTGCTCGATGCGACGATCACGCCGGGCCCCCTCGTCCGCCCGGAACTCATGGCGAACGCTTGCGTTTTCTGTGTGGCGCGAAAGTTGCGGCTTAGCAATCGCGCCTGTCTCAGCACACCCGATCGGCTTTGGAGGCCATTGCATGAAACCACCCGCCTCCGGGCTGCGGCGCTCGCGCCTGCGCCAGTTCTTTCGCGTGGCCCGGCGCTTCTGGACCGGAAAGAGTCGGCTGCGCGCCTGGGTGCTCACCCTCGCGGTGCTGCTGTTCGTCGCTGCCCAGCTTGGCGCAGCAGTCGGCGTCAACGCCTGGAACCGGCTCTTCTTCGACGCGCTGGAGAAGCGCGACCTCGACAAGGTCTGGCTGGCTGTCGGCTGGCTGCCGCTGATCGTCGCGGCGTCGGCTGCGTCGTTGTCCTGCCTCGTGATCAGCCGGATGCTGCTGCAGATGCGCTGGCGCGAATGGTTGACGCACCGCCTCGCCGGCTGGTGGATCGCCGACCAGCGCTATTACCGGATGCAGTTCGTCGCGCGGGAGCAGAGTGCGCCCGAGTACCGCATCGCCGAGGATGTCCGCCTCGCCATCGAGCCCCTGGTCGAGTTCGCGATCGGACTGCTCAGCGCTCTCGTCACAGCGGTGACCTTTGCCGCGATCCTTTGGCAGGTCGCCGGCTCGGCGCACTTCACGCTTGGTGGGTCCGAGATCGTGATCCCCAGCTATATGGCGATCGCCGCCATCGTCTATGCGGTGATCGCCTCGCTCGCGGCCTATTTCGCCGGGCGCCCGCTCGTCCCGCGCATCGCCGCCAAGAACGAGGCCGAGGCGCAGTTCCGCGCCGAGATGACGCGGCTGCGCGAGAACGCCGAGAGCATCGCCCTGATCAAGGGCGATGCCGACGAGCGCGATTCGGTTGGCGAGAATTATGGCCGGGTCGTCGCCGCCTGGCTGAAGGTGATCCGCCAGCAGGCTGTCATCGCGATCGTGCTCAACACCAACGGCGCGCTGTTCCCGATCGTGCCGCTGTTGCTCATCGCACCGAAATACCTGTCGGGCGAGATCACGCTCGGCGCGGTCATGCAGGTCGTCGCCGCCTTCAGCGCTGTGCAGGCGGCTCTGATCTGGTTCGTCGACAATTTCGTCCGGCTGGCGGAGTGGTTCGCCTCGGTGACCCGCGTCGACGAGCTGGCGGAGGCGCTGGAGGCGCTCGATGTCGGCACGATCATGGACGGCGAGACCCGGATCGAGTTGGGCGAGAGCGAGGATGACGGCATCCACATCGCCGATCTCTCGATCGCTCACAGCAATGGGCGAATCGTCATCGCCGACGCATCTGTGGTGATTGCGGCCGGCGAGAAGGTGCTGATCGCCGGCGAGAGCGGAACGGGCAAAAGCACCTTGATCCGGGCGATCGCGGGCCTCTGGCCCTGGGGCTCGGGCTCGATCAAGCTGCCGCCAGGCAAGCGCATCGCCTTCGTGCCGCAGAAGCCCTATCTGCCGATCGGCACGCTGCGCGACGTGATGCTCTATCCGGAAGCTGAGAGCCGCGTCGATGACGAGGCTGTCAGGGATGCGCTGAAACGCTGCGGCCTCGCCTCGCTCGGCCGACGGCTCGACGAGGAGGAGCGCTGGGACCAGACCCTGTCCGGCGGCGAGCGTCAGCGCGTCGCCTTCGCGCGGCTGCTGATCCAGAAGCCCGACATCATCATCATGGACGAGGCGACCTCGGCGCTCGACGAGGCCAGCCAGGACTCGCTGCTCGGGCTGATCGAGAGCGAGCTCTCCTATGCGACGATCATCAGCGTCGGACACCGCCCCGGCCTCGAGGACTTCCACGAGCGCAAGATCACCTTCGAGAAGCGAGAGGCTGGCGCGCACCTGACCTCGAAGCGCCTGACGCGGTCGCTCTGGCGGCTGTTCCGACGCCGCGAGGTCGCCAACGACGAGCGCGCAGCCTGAAAAAGAATCCGGATCGCTGCGAAATCCGGGCAAACCGGAACAAATCCTCGCCGAACGGGTTGAGAAGCCGTCCCCGCCTTTATGGGCGACCACACGAACGGGAGAGCGAAGATGACCACCGCCAGCCTTGCCCCCCTCAAGCGCGCTGCCACCTTCTTCGGCGGCATGGCTTTGGTCGTGACGGCACTCACCATGGGCGCTTCCCTGCAGAACGGCTTCGGCGAGAGCTCCCAAGCGGTCGCCCAGGCCAAGATCCAGCGCGGCGCTCCGGCCGACGTCCAGTTCGCCGCGGTCAACCCGGCCGAGATGCGCCGTGACCTGACCCACCGGGTCGTGCCGACCTCGCAGCGTGAGGCGAGCCTCAAGGGCAACACCGTCCTGCGCTGATCCGAGCATCCGGCGGAACCGATCCGCTGCTCGCGCGTAGTCCCTGTGCCCGATCAGCAAAGCCGCCGCGAGGCGGCTTTTTGCTGTACGGAGATGCTCAGGCCGGCTGGGGACGAACATGTATCTGCGTATTCGCCACGCGACGACCTATCGCTATGCGCAGCCGGTGCGGTTCGGCCCGCACCGGTTGATGCTGCGCCCGCGCGATTCCTTCGATCTGCGCGTGATCGACACGGCGATCACGATTTCACCGCAAGCCAATCTGCGCTGGATGCACGACGCCTATGGCAATCCGGTCGCGATGGCGGCGTTCACGGGCAGCTCCGACACACTCGATATCGTCAGCGAGCTCGTCGTCCAGCGCTTCGGATCGGCCTTGCCGCGCAGCAGGGTGGAGCCCGACATCGAGAGCTCGGAGGTGAGCTACACGTCGGCCGAGCGCGCCGTGCTTCAGCCTTATCTCGATCTGGCTGCGGCCGATCCAGACGGCGCTCTCGATGCCTGGCTACAGGAGTTCAGGGCAAGGCTGAACGGCGGCCATCTGCTGCGGGCGCTGGCGCACGAGATCAGCACCGGCCTGACCTATGCGGTCCGCTATGACGAGGGTACCCAGCACCCGCTCGACACGCTGCAGATGGCAGCGGGCTCCTGCCGCGACTATGCTTGGCTGTTCATCGAGCTGGCGCGCCGGCTCGGCTTCGCCGCCCGTTTCGTCACCGGCTACATCCACGACCGGTCGCCCGAGAGCGGGGCGATGGCCTCCGTGGTCGGGCTGACCCATGCCTGGGCCGATGTCTTCATTCCCAATGATGGCTGGGTCGAGTTCGATCCGACCAACGACCTCGTGGCCGACCGGCAATTGCTGCGCGTCGCAGTGGCGCGAGTGCCGGAGGATGCCTCGCCGATCGCCGGCAGCTATGTCGGCCCGGCCGGCGCCTTCCTCGGACTCAGCGTCGGAGTGGCGATCACGCCGGCGGAAGGACTGGGCTGAACCTCGTCGCCCTTGTGCGGAACGCCATGGCCGAGACGCCAGACCCCGAGGTTGCGGCCTTCGGGCGGGCTGATCTCGGTTGCCTCGATCTGCATCAGCAGTCCGGCGAACAGGCGCGGCGGCGCGATCCGCGGAGCATCGCGATCGGTCGTGATCGCAATGTCGATGAGGTTCGCTCCGGCATGCGTAACGGCAAGGTCGATGCCGATGCCGGGAGCGGCCCGCAGCGCGCGGGTGATGACATCGACGATCAGGAAGCCGAGCGGGATGATGCGGTCGATCGGCAGGGCCACTTCCGTCTCGATCCGGCTCTCCAATCGCTGGGTCCGGGCGAGGATCAGGCTCGAGATCATCGCGACGACGTCGTCGAGGAAGAGGTCGATGCGCACTGGCTGCATCTCGCCGTCGGCGAGGGTGAAGCGATAGGCCGCCGACAGCACGTGGACACGGCATTCGGCGTCCGAGAGCGCCATGCGTGCCTCGCCCTGATGGTCGCGCTTGGTGAGGCCGATATAGCTCTGCACCACCTGCAGGCTGTTCTTGACCCGGTGATGCAGCTCGCGGACCAGGAAGCGATTGTCGTCGAGTGCGAGCCTGAGCTTGCTCTGACGGACCTCCTGCTCGTCAACCATCGTATTGAACGCCTCGGCGACGCTGCGGATGTCGCGTGGCATCTCATCCGAGAGCGGGACATGGGCACTGGCTGAGCTCGACCTCGCCCTGGCGGTCGCTTCGATGCCGCGCAGCCAGCGCACGCAATGCTGGTCGATCGCCTTCATGTAGACCAGCCCGAGCAAGGCGAGGGTCAGCAGCGGCGCGAGAAGCAGGATGTAGAATTGTGTCTTTGCAGCCCGTTCGGCCGTGCCGTCGAAGCTCACCACGACATACAGATTCGGCTCCGCCACCATCCGGGCGGCGTAGGTCCTGCCTGGCCCGGCCCGGCTCGGGGCAGCCCAATGCACAGTATCGTCGGGCACGGTCTCGACTTTCGGAAGCCATGACGCGTCGGCTTGGGCGCCGCCCCGCGCAACCACGACGTCGCCGCCTCTTCGCAGCAGCGCTGCCATCATATCCTTGTCGTTGCTGCCAAGCTCGAAGACGTCGTCGAGCGGGTCTGGCTTGGTGAGCAGGAGCGCGTCGCCCTCATCGAACTCGCTGTAGACCGCCAGATAAGAGCGGCCCGCGAGTGTGACCTGATCATAGCGGGCTTTGGTGAATTCAGTGCCGCCCCAGAGCTTGATTGGAGGACGCGCGGCGAGCCTGTCGGCGACGGCGGCGAGCTCGCTGGCTGGAATCCTGCCGTCGAGGCTGCCGATGCAGGCCGGTCGCCCGGAAACACGCAGCAGCAGCGCCTCGTAGCCAGAGACTGCAGCGAGCGTCTTTTCGGCGATCCGGTCGCAGGTGTCCGACGCCGGTGACACGGCCCGGATCGCCGAAGAGCTGGTGACCAGTGAGCGCAACGCGCCGCGATACCAGACGCGGGCGCGCACGGCGAAATCATCCGCCGCCCGCATCTGCGCCGTCTCGATCGCCTCGAAGACGGTCCGGTAGGTCGCAACCGCCGCCGCCGCCGTGAGGCAGGCGATCGGCAGGACGATCGCGACCATCAGTGCCAGCAGGCGGCCGCGGACCGTCCTGAACAGCGAGAGCGCCATCAGCTGCCGACGGTTTCGGGTCCGGCGCGCTGGACGGCTGCGGTGATCCGGCGATCGGGACCGAGATCGTCGACGCCGCCGATCGACAAAAGCTCCGCCAGCTTGGCGCGCGCCCGGTTGACGCGACTCTTGATCGTGCCGATGGCGACGCCGCAGATCTCGGCCGTCTCCTCATAGGAAAGCCCGGTGGCGCCGACCATGATCAGCACCTCGCGCTGTTCCTCGGGCAGCTTCGCCAGCGCCTTGCGGAAATCGGCGAGGTCGAGATGGCTCTCCTGGTTGCCATGGGTGGCGAGCCGGTCGGCATAGGTGCCGTCGCTGTCCTGCACTTCGCGTCCGCGCTTGCGATAGAGCGAATAATAGGTGTTGCGCAGGATGGTGAAGAGCCAGGCCCGCAGGCTCGTGCCGGGCTGGAATTTTTCGGCATTGCCCCAGGCCTTGAGCAGCGTGTCCTGGACCAGATCGTCGGCGAGCTGCATCGATCCCGACAGCGACGCCGCGAAGGCGCGCAGGTTCGGGATTTCGGCGATCAGCCCTTCCTTGAAGTCAGCTGCGCTCATTGGCACCATCCTCGGTGCTCAGGCGTCGCTCGGTCGCCTCGAGCTGGGCCAGCAAAGCCAGGAAGCGATCCGGGATCGGCGCGGTGACGAGGTCCTCATAGTGGGCCTTGAGAGATCGGCCGATCGACTCTTGCACCCTCGGGTCGAGCACCACGTCCTCGTCGGAGTCGACAGGGGCCGCTTCGGGCGGATCGGCATTCATCAGATTCATGATCCCTCGCTCCATCGGCGTGCCGACATTCCGTCGATCACGCCTTTCCACGTGTCGCACGCCCGTTGACACGCTTGCACGCGACTGCCCCGAAACGCACTTCATTCGGCCCAATAACGAGGCGGAATGAAAAAGGTTCCGCCGGGAACAAAAAATATTTTTCTTGTCATAACAGTGACTTGGGTGCTCTTCTCCGCCAACTTTGTCTAGAGCCGGATCCAATCGGGTTGAGCCAATCCGATCGGTGAATCCGTCTTCCACTTTTGGTTGGAGCCCGTCCGATCAGCTTGGATTGGAAGCTGATCGGAACGAGCTTCGGGGGATAGCACGATGTCGATCGCCACTGAAATTGCGCCGCACCTGCCCTATCTGCGCCGTTTTGCGCGGGCGTTGAGTGGCACGCAGGCGAGCGGCGACGCTTACGTCGTCGCCTCGCTGGAAGCGCTCATCGCCGACCCCGGCACCTTCCCGCGCGAGTTCGGCCCGCGGGTCGGCCTCTATCGCCTGTTCCTGCAGATGTGGTCGTCCGTGGGCCTCAACACGCAGGCTGCGGCGCCAGAGGCGGACCGCTCGGCCGCAGAGCGCAATCTCGATGCGCTGACGCCGCGTTCGCGCCAGGCTTTCCTGTTGCGGACGGTCGAAGGGTTCCCGATCGAGGAGGTCGCCCAGATCATGAACGTCACCACAAGCGACGCCGCCGGCCTGGTACAATCCGCCGGTCAGGAGATTGCCGAGCAGGTCGCCACCGATGTGCTGATCATCGAGGACGAGCCGATCATCGCGCTCGACATCGAGACCATGGTCGAGGAGCTCGGCCACAGGGTCACCGGTGTCGCCAGGACGCATCGCGAGGCGATCGCGCTCGTTGCCAAGAAGCGCCCCGGCCTGGTACTCGCCGATATCCAGCTGGCGGATGGCAGCTCCGGCCTCGAGGCGGTCAACGAGATCCTGAGCGCGATCGAGGTGCCGGTGATCTTCATCACCGCCTATCCGGAGCGGCTGCTCACCGGTGACCGGCCGGAGCCGGCCTTCCTGATCACCAAGCCGTTCCAGCCGGAAGCCGTGAAGGCCGCGATCAGCCAGGCGCTGTTCTTCGACCGCCGCGCCGGTCGCAAGGCCGCCTGACCGCCAGCGGAGGTGACTGGGAACAAACCGGCCGTCCCTCGCGTTGCCCCGGCCCGGGCGATGCGAAGGAGATCGGTCATGTCCATGGCTCTGCTTGCAGCGTTGATCGTCGCAGCCTCTCTGACGGTCCTGTTCTCGGCCGTCGGCTGACGGCATGCGAAAACGCTCGCTCGTCAGGCAGGGCGGCTATGCAGTCGTGATCGCGATTGCCGGATTTGGCTGCATCGGCCTCGCATGGGGCCGTGAGGCCCGGCCGGCAAACACGCTTTTGCCCCCGCCGCGACCCGCCTCTTTACCGGCTGCAGCTCCGATACCCGCTCCGGCGCCGCCAGCTGCGCCGGTGAATGCCGAACCTGCCGCTGTTACAGAAGGCAACGGTTGCCTCCGGACTCTGACCGGCGTGGCCGGAAACCAGATTCGCCCGGTGGCGCCGGCCGCAAAACCGGAAACGGAGGGTTGCCGGGTGGTCGATCCGGTCGTGGTCGAGGCGCTGGCGGTCCGCACCCCGTCGGGACCGGCGCAGGTCAGGCTGCTTCCGCCGCCGACAGTGAGCTGCGAGCTGGCGCGCGCGGTTTCGCTCTGGCTCGACACGAGTTTGCAGCCCTTGGCGCGTGGAGCGTTTGCTCGCGAGCTGACCGCACTTCGCGTCGGTGGCGGGCATGAATGCCGCAGGCGCAACCGCCAGACGCAAGGTCAGCTGAGCGAGCACGCCACGGGGCGGGCGCTCGACATCTTCGCCTTTCAGCTCGGCGACGAGAAGCAGGGGGGCGTCGCTGTGTCAGTCGAGCGACCAAACGGTCTGGAGCAGGTCCGCTTCCTGGATGCGGTGCGCCAATCGGCCTGCGGCGCCTTCATGACGGTGCTTGGCCCCGGCTCGGACGCAGCCCACGCCAATCACCTCCATGTCGACATTCAGCAGCGCAGGGCGGCATCGAGCCGCTTCTGCCAATGAGTTCGGCTCAGGCCTATGACGCGATCGTGAAGATGCTGTCCGGGGCGTCGGACTGCGCCACCACTGGCGGTGGGCATCTGCCGCTCGACCAGCTCTCACGCCGGCGCGCGAGTTCCGCCAGCGCCGAATCATGGTCGAAACCCTCGCGCAGAAGTTGTTCGAGGTCCCAGAATGGCGGAAGATCGCGCGCCAGCGTGGGCGTTGGGAATATCCGCACCGGGTCGGCCCGTCCTTGCTTTGGCATTTGCGCGTCCACTGTTCTGTTCCCGTTAACGCAAGCACCGGATTGAGGTTCCGGATTATTTGGGAACTATGGAGCGATTGCGGCGCTTTGGTGCGGTTTCGAGGCGCGGCGCGGATGGTAGAGCCGGGCCGGATCGAGGGCGGGATGCTTCCGGGACAGGACGCAGGAGATAGTGAATGAGACGTTTGATCGGAATGATCCTCCTGGCAGCCGGCTCGAGTCTCGCCGCGGCTCCGGCCCTGGCGCAGAGCGGTGCGCCGGCCGGCCGCCTCACCTGCACGATCGGCGCGGGTCTCGCGCAGGCCGTCGCGACCCAAAAGCCGCTCGACTGCCGCTTCCGGCCGCGGCGCGGGCCCCTGCAGACCTATTCAGGTGTGATTCGCGGCTTCGCGCTCGATGCCAGGACGGTTGGGCGTAGCCTACTCGCCTGGCGCGTCTTTGGTCCCTATGCGCGTGCGCCGCTCGGTGTTCTCACCGGCCCCTATGCTCGAAAGCAGGGCGAGGTCGCCCTGACCGGCAGCGTCGATGGCGATGTCCGGCTGGTGCCGCGGGCCCTGCCGCTGCAGCGCGGCGCCAATGTCGCGCTCGGCGTCACCGCCTTCGAGCTCAACCTGGTCCGGTCGCCACGCAAGCGCTGACCTCGGATACTTACGCTTTCCTAACCATATTGAACCAATTTGAATTGAATTTGAAGAGTTTAGAGCAGAGAATCCGACCCAGAGCGGAACAAGGCTGATCGAGCGGGCGTTCATGAAGCTCACAAGCAGATAAATCAGCTTGGGGCGTATCGTGAAATTAGAAGGTTATCTGGGGCTCATGTCCGGTATTCGGATCCTCATCGTCGAGGACGATCCCTTTATCGCGATGGATATCGAGAGCGCCGTGAGCGAAGAGCTCGGTGACGACGCCGAGCTGATCGTGGTCGAATCGATATCGCAGGCGCGCCGTGCTGCCGATCTGCCGCTCTCATGCGCTTTGCTCGACATCGACGTCGTCGGCGGCAAGACCTTCGGCATCGCCGCCAGCCTGCGCGCCAAGGGAACGCCGCTGGCGTTCGTGTCAGGCTCGGCGCCGAGCGAGGTGCCGCCCGAGCTGCGTGACGTCCGCTTCGTGCGCAAGCCCTTCTCCGCCGACGAGCTTGGCCGCTTCGTCTCCAAGATCGTGAACAAGGCCTGAGGCCGGCCGGTTACTCCGCAGCCTCCTCTTCGGCCGGCTGCTCCCGTTTCGGGAAGGTGACGGCGACGCGCGTGCCGGGGCGCGTGGCGGCATCCGAGGAGAGTGGTGTGACCTCCATGGTAGCCCGCATGCTGCGCAACAGGGCGTTGATCACCGACTTGCCGAGTCCGGCCGTCTGCTGATCCTCCGGCATGCCAACGCCGTCATCCTCGACCGAGAGCACGAGGTCGTCCTCCGGCGTGCGGCCGAGGCGGATCGTGATCTTCCCCGCGGCCCCATCGGGAAACGCATGCTTGATCGCGTTGGTCACCAACTCGTTGATGACGACGACGAAGGAGACGGCATCGCGGCCCGGCAGGCGGATCGCATCCATCGCCAGATTGATCTCGATCGGTCGGCCTTCCGCGGCCTTGCCGATCTCGGCCAGCAAGTCTTCCAGATAGGGCTGGGCTTCGATCTCGTCGGCCTCGATGTCGAGCCGCAGACGGCGCTGGCCCGCCGCGATCGCCTGGATGCGGGACTGCGCCTGGGCGAGCGCCTGTTTGACGGCCGGCTCGCGCGTCTGCCGGCTCTGGACGTTGAGGAGCGCCGAGACCATCGCCAGATTATTGCCGACGCGATGGTTGACGTCGCGCAGCAGAGCCTCGATGCGCAGGCGTTCGTTCTCGAGCTGGAGCGTTCGTTCGCTGACCTTCCGCTCCAGCTCGGCGTTCGAGCTGGAGAGTGAGACGGCACGGCGATGCCGGACCCGCAATTGCAGCCAGGCCGCGAAGCACAGACCGGCGAGAGCGACCAGGATGCCGACGCTGGCCAGGACGCGGCGCCGGGCCTCGCGGCGGCTGCTGGCGTTCAGGCGAAGGTTCTCTTCGAGCTGGATCGCGCTAACGACCTCGCGCAGCTCCTGGGTGAGCCGGTTGCCGGTACCCTGTGCGACGAGCGCGATGGCGTCACTGCGCTGACCGCGCCGCACCAGCGCGATCGTCTCGGCCATTTCGCCGAGCTTCCTGGTCGTAATGGCGCGGGCGCGCTGGAGGCGCTGCAGCTGCGTCGGGCTATAGGCTACGAGCTGCTCGATCTGGTCGAGGCTCGGCAGCAGCTCTGCCCGTCTTTCATTATAGGGTTCGAGGTAATGCTCGTCGCCGATGAGCATGAAGCCACGCTGCCCGGTTTCCGCGTCGAGCAGATTGCCGAGGAAGCGTTCGCTGCGTTCACGGATGTCGATCGAGCGCGCGACCAGCCGCGAGGCTTCGTCAGCCTGCATGTTGATCCAGGTGGCGATAAGCACTGCGGCCGTGACCACAGCGATCGCGATCGCCGCCGAGGAGGCGGTGTAGAGGCGCGCACCGAGCAAGGGTAGTCCCGGCAACAGCCAGCGTGGACGGAGCTTCAGCTGGGCATTCATCAATGCCTTGAATAGACGCTGATGACGGATCGCCAAAGGTAAAAAGACACATCCCCGCAGGGCGTCCCTGCAAAGACCGCCGCTTCAGGAGCGATACGCCTTATTTTTCAGTGTCGTCGCCCTGTGCGAACTGCCTCCCCAGGATGAGACCGAGCAGGACGACGCCGCCGACGAGCCCGGTGCGCCAGCCGAGCTTGCGACTGCCGACCAGCGATGCCGCGATCGGGGCAGCGGCGACGGCGGCGGCAAGGCGCCGGTCCGGGCGTGGCCGATTTTTCACATAGAGCGCGATTCCAAGGGCGAGCAGCGCGGTGGCAAGCAGGCCACCGGCAATCGACAGGCTGGCGATGATGGCGCCGTAGTGCAGCGTCAGCACCGTATGCAGTGCGTCGAGCGCGTAGCCGACGGCAGCAGTCGCCAGCACGCCGGCCAGCAGATAGAGCACGACGACCGTGACGTTGCGGCGCACGACGCCGCCGATCTCGCGCGTGACCAGACCTGTCAGCCCCCCCAGCATGGCCTTAGCGCGCCGAGAGGAAGCCGACGAACAGCCCGACCGCGGCCGCCAGGCCGAGCGCCCGCAAGGGCCGCTCGCGGATCTCGCGGATGATCAGCTCTTCAAGGTCTCCGGCCTGCTCGCGGGCGATCTCGACCATGCGGTCGGTGTCGACGCCAACCGATTTCAGCTTGCTGCTGACGGTCGCGGCGAGGTCTTCGGCCCCGCGCGTCAGGCTGGCCTCGATCTCTTCGGCCTCGTTCTGCACGCGGCGGCCGGCGCGGCGGGCGCGCTGAGCCGTGTCGGAGGCGGCGTCGGCCACTTCGTCCTTGGCGCGTTTGACCGAGGCCGCGGCCTGTCGCTTCGCAGTGGTGCTGGTGGCGGCCATCAAACGGCTCCTTTGGTGTTGGAATGGCGACGATGCCATGCGCAATGGCATGGCGCAAAGCTCAACGCGCCAGTGCCGGCGCAGTTCCGGACGGGGCATCGCTGGGGGGCGCCACCTCGCTCGCGGCCTGTTCGGCGTCCTGCTGCGCCTTACGGTAGTTGGCGATCTCCTCGCGAGCGAGGAGGCCGACAAGCAGGATCGGCGTTGAGAGTACCGCGCCGATCGGTCCCCACAGCCAGAGCCAGAAGATGAAGGAGATGAAGACGAGGAAGGGCGAGATCGTCAGGCGGCGACCGACGAAGATCGGCGTAACCGCATTGCCCTCGATCAGGTGGACAATGAAATAGGCCATCGCCGGCCAGGCCGCGACGAGCAGCGAGGACGGCGACAGCAGGCCGGCGGCGAAGAACGCGACCGTGACGATGATCGGCCCGATGAAGGCGAGGTAGTTGAGAAAGAAGGCGAGTGCCCCCCAGAACACCGGATAGGGCAGGCCGGCGGCCCAGGCGATCGCCATCGAGATCACGCCCATGCCGAGATTGATCAGCGTCACCAGGCCGAAATAGCGGGCGGTGCGGATCTCGATCTCTTCAAAGAAGGATCCTGCCGATCGACGTGCGCCGCGTCCGAAGCAGAGCCTGAGCACACGGGCCTTGAGATGGCGCCGCGTCGCCAGCCAGAAATAGACGGTCGCGACGAAGATCAGGAGCCCGCCCGCGGCCGTGGTCGAGGAGACCGCGATCGAAACCAGCGGATTGCCGTCGGAGACGCTGACCTTGGCGCCGTCGCCGCTGGAGAAGTTCTCGGCGAACTTCTTGAAGTCCTCCATGAAGGCGAGCACGCCGACGAGCTTGAACTTCAGCGCCGCCACCATCTTGGGAAACTGGTCGCTCCAGGCGGCGATCGGCACGGTCAGCGTGCCGATCAGCAGGAGCAGCAGCACGATGCCGGCGATGACGACGAGGCCGGCGGCAAGGTGCTGCGGCACGCCGCGCCGCACCATCGCATCGACGGGAGGTCCGAGCACCAGGCCGAAGATCACGCCGGCGGTTATCGGCAGCGCGATGACCCGGGTCAGGTAGAGCGAGGCGGTGGCGAGGATGACGAAGATGCCGACGATCGCGTAACGGACGATGAGGTCATGGTCCTGCGGCGTGATTTCGCTGGAGGTGGTCTCCTCGACCTCCGGCTCGGCCATGTAGCGCGGAAACGGCTTCCAGGCGGATGCGTTGAGCATGTCGGCGAATCCAGCGCGCAAATGGCGCCCCCCGGCGCACTTCGCCTGCTCAACGCGGTGCGTACGGCGAAGGTTCCGGGGGTCGGGCTGCTGCTCTCAGTGGGCCTCGTCCCAATTGTCGGCGGCGCGCGCATCGACGACGAGCGGCACCCTGAGCGCGACCGCCGGCTGCGGCGCCTCGACCATGACCTTGCGGATCACCGGTAGCGCCGCCTCGACCTGCGCCTCCGGCACCTCGAAGACGAGTTCGTCATGCACCTGCAGCAGCATGCGTGCGTCGAGCTTGGCTTCCGCCAGCGCATCCTCCATCCGGATCATGGCGCGGCGGATGATGTCGGAGGCCGAGCCCTGGATCGGCGCGTTGATCGCCTGGCGCTCGACGAAGGCGCGCTCGGACGGGTTCTTCGAGGCGACCGCCGGAAAATGGCAGACGCGGCCGAAGATCGTCTCGACCGCGCCCTTGGCGCGCACCGTGGTGCGGGCCTGGTCCATATAGTCGCGGATGCCGGGGAAGCGTTCGAAATACTTGCGGATATAGGCGCTGGCCTCCTCGCGCGAGATGCCGAGCTGGTTGGCGAGGCCGAAGGCCGAGATGCCGTAGATGATGCCGAAATTGATCGCCTTGGCGCGCCGGCGCACCTCGCTCGGCATGCCTGCGACGGGGACGCCGAACATCTCGGACGCCGTCATCGCATGGATGTCGACGCCATCGGCGAAGGCCTGCCGGAGCTGCGGGATATCGGCGATATGGGCGAGGATGCGCAGTTCGATCTGGCTGTAGTCGGCCGAGACCAGCTTGTGGCCCTTCTCGGCGACGAAGGCGGTGCGGATCTTGCGGCCGGCCTCGGTACGGATCGGGATGTTCTGCAGGTTGGGTTCGGAGGAGGAGAGCCGCCCGGTGGTCGTCGCAGCCAAGGCGTAAGACGTGTGGACCCGGTGGGTCTGCGGGTTCACGTAAGTCGGCAGCGAGTCGGTATAGGTCGATTTCAGCTTGGCGAGCTGGCGCCAGTCGAGGATGCGGGCGGGCAGCTCCTGGCCCTGCTCCGCCAGCTCCTCGAGCACGCCGGCGCCGGTCGCCCATTGCCCGGTCGCCGTCTTCTTGGCGCCGGGCAGGCCCATCTTGCCGAACAGGATGTCGCCGAGCTGCTTGGGGCTGCCGATGGTGAATTTCTCGCCGGCGAGCGTGTGGATCTCATCCTCCAGCCGCGCCAGCGACTGGGCGAACTCGCCCGAGAGCCGCGACAGGATCTGCCGGTCGATCGAGATGCCGCGGCGCTCCATCCGCACCAGCACCGGCACCAGCGGACGCTCCATCGTCTCGTAGACCGTGGTCTTGCGCTCGGGCACCAGCCGCGGCTTCAGCGCCAGCCAGAGCCGCAAGGTGACGTCGGCGTCCTCGGCGGCATAGGCGGTCGCCTTGTCGAGCGGCACCTTGTCGAAGGTGACCTGGCTCTTGCCGGTGCCGGCGACCTCCGAATAGGGGATCGGCTTGTGGCCGAGATGAACCTCCGAGAGCCGGTCCATGCCCTGTCCGCCATTGCCGGCATCGAGGGCGTAGGAGATCAGCATCGTGTCGTCGATGGGGCCGACTTCGACCCCGTGCCGGTTGAACACGGCGATGTCGTATTTGAGGTTCTGGCCGATCTTCAGCACGCCGGGATCGACGAGCAGCGGCTTCAGCTCGGCGAGTGCCTGATCGAGCTGGATCTGGCCTTCGAGCAGGCCTGAATCGAACAGGCCGTCGCCGGCGCGGTGCTGCAGCGGGATGTAGCAGGCCTTGCCCGGCGCGACCGCGAGCGAAATGCCGATCAGGTCGGCCTGCATCACGTCGAGCGAGTTGGTCTCGGTGTCGAGCGCGACGAAGCCCGCCTCATAGGCCCAACCGATCCAGCGCGAGAGGTCGGCGACGGTGCGGACGCATTCGTAAGATGCATGGTCGATCTTGACCGCGAGTGCCGCGTCCTTGCGCGCGGCGGCGAGGTCGGCCGGCCGCAGCCAGCCATCGGCCGGAGCGGACGTCGCCGGCGCGGCGCCGTTCGCGGCGGGAGCAGCCGCGGCGGTCTCGCCTGCTCCCGCGACCGGCACGTCGGTCTCGGCATAGAGCGCCTTCAGCGCAGCGGCGCGGGCGCCGCCCGGGGCGAGATCGGGATCCGCATCGATCGCCGAGACATCGGCCTCATAGGCCTCGGCCGCGCGCTTGGTGATGGTGGTGAATTCCATCGCTTTCAGGAAGGCGATGAGCTTGGCCGGATCGGGCTGGTTCAGGGTGAGCTCGCCGAGCGGCGTCTCGACCGCGACATCCTCGACCAGCGTGACCAGCTTGTGCGAGATGCGGACCTTCTCGATCACCTCGGGATTGGTCAGCGTCTCCCGGCGCTTGGGCTGCTTGATCTCGCCGGCGCGCGCCAGCAGCGTCTCGAGATCGCCATACTCGCCGATCAGTTGCGCCGCCGTCTTGATGCCGATGCCGGGCGCGCCGGGGACATTGTCGGTGGCGTCGCCGGCGAGGGCCTGAACATCGGTGACCTTGTCGGGTGTGACGCCGAAATACTCGACGACCTCGGGCTCGCCGATGCGGCGCTCCGGCCGGAAGCCGACGCCCTTCTTGGCATCGCCGGAAGCAGGATCATACATCGCGACGCCTGGCCGCACGAGTTGCATCAGGTCCTTGTCGGCCGAGACGATCAGCACATCGGCGCCGGCCTCTCGCGCCTGCTTCGCATAGGTCGCGATCAGGTCGTCGGCCTCGTAGATGTCCTGCTCGACCGGGATCAGCCCGAAGGCGCGTACCGCGTCGCGCATCAGCGGGAATTGCGGGATCAAATCCGGCGGCGGATCCGAGCGGTTGCCCTTATAGGCAGGGTAGATTTCCTTGCGGAAAGAGTTCTCGCTCTTGTCGAAGACGATGGCGAGATGGGTGGGTTTCACCCCGAGCACGCCCTCGCGCACGAACTGGAACAGCTTGGTCGCGAACAAGCGGACCGCGCCGGAGGGCAGCCCGTCGGAGCGGGCATTGTATTTCCGGTCCTGGTTGATCGACTGGAAATAGGCGCGGAAGATGAAGTTCGAGCCATCGACCAGGAAGAGGTGGTCGCCGGGCTTGAGCTGGGAGCTGTCGTTCGTCATGGCCGGGACCATAGGGCTGCGCGCCGGGATGGTCTATTGTGCAAGCAGGCCGGCTCGCAAGAAGCTGTCAGGAGGAAATCGATGAACGCCTATGTCACCATGCCGCTCGCCTTCCAGGGCCTGCCCGAGGCGGAGATGAAGGCGCGCGCGGCGCAGTTCCTCGAGACGATGCGCAAGCGCCGCACCGTCCGTGACTATTCCGACAAGCCGGTGTCGCGCGAGGTGATCGAGGCAGCGGTCGCGACCGCCGGAACCGCGCCGTCCGGTGCCAACCAGCAGCCCTGGACCTTCGTCTGCATCTCTGATCCGGGGCTCAAGGCAAAGATCCGCGAGGGCGCCGAGGAAGAGGAGCGCACCTTCTATTCCGGCCGGGCCGGCGAGGAATGGCTGGGGGCGCTCGCCCATCTCGGCACCGACGAGCACAAGCCCTTCCTCGACACCGCTCCCTGGTTGATCGCGATCTTCGCCCAGCGCTGGGGCTATGACGCGGAAGGCCGCAAGGTGAAGCATTATTACGTGCCGGAATCGGTCGGCATCGCCGCCGGCTTCCTGATCGCCTCGCTGCATCAGGCTGGCCTGGCGACGCTGACCCATACGCCGGCGCCGATGAACTTCCTCAACGAGCTTTGCGGCCGGCCCGACAATGAAAAGGCGCTGATCCTGCTGGTCGTCGGCTATCCCGCCGAGGGCTGTGTCGTCCCTGCAATCGGCAAGAAGCCGCTGGAAGAGATCGCGAGCTTCCTCTGAGGCCGCTGCCGCACTTGAGCATTCCTGCCGGCCATGGCTGATAGGCCGATATCGTCGGCAGGAGATTCGTTCACGTCATGCAGACCGGTTCGCCGCCGATCCGCCGGGCCATGGTGCTCGCCGCCGGGCTCGGCAAGCGCATGCGCCCGATCACCGACACGATGCCGAAGCCGCTGGTGGCGATCGCCGGCAAGACCATGCTCGACCATGCGCTCGACCGCCTGGCCGAAGCCGGCGTCGCGGATGCCGTGGTCAATGTCCACTATCTTGCCGAGCAGATCGAGGCGCGCGTCGCCGGGCGCGCCCAGCCGCGCATTGTCATCTCCGACGAGCGCGCCCTGCTGCTCGAAACCGGCGGCGGCGTGAAGAAGGCGTTGCCGTTGCTCGGCAATGAACCATTCTTCCATATCAACTCGGATTCGCTATGGAGCGAGCGCGGGGCGTCCAATGTCGCCGCCATGGCGGCCGCCTGGGATGCGGAGCGCATGGATATGCTGCTCCTGCTCGCCGAGCGTGAGAGCAGCGTCGGCTTCGACGGCGCCGGCGACTTCTTCCGCGACGAGGCCGGCAGGCTGGCACGGCGTGGGCAGGCTTTGAGCGCCCCTTACGTCTATGCCGGCGTCGCGATCATCAAGCCGGAGCTCTTCGCGGATACGCCGGAGGGCCCGTTCTCGCTCAATCTGCTGTTCGATCGTTGCATCGCCGCGGGGACTCTTTTCGGGCACCTGCTCGATGGACGCTGGCTCCATGTCGGCACGCCCGAGGCGATCCCGTTGGCGGAAGAGGCCTACGCCGCCCATCAGGGCAGCTGACGGTATGGCCGGGCTCAACCTGTTCAGCATCCCGGCCGGCGCGCCCTTCCTGTCCGTGCTCGCCGAGGCGCTCATCGCCGGGCGCTTCGGCCGGGCTTTCGACCCGGGCGATCCCACCGCGCTCTCGCGCACCACGCTCTATCTGCCGACGCGTCGCGCCGCGCGTGCCTTCTCGGCGGTGCTCGCGGAAAAGCTCGGCGGCAGGCCGCTGCTGCTGCCGCGCATCGTCCCGCTCGGCGATGTCGACGAGGCCGAGACGGCGCTGATCGCCGGCGCCAGCGATGCCCTGGCGCTGGAGCGGACCGCGCCGATCGATCCGCTGCGCCGTCGCTTCATCCTGACGACGCTGATCTCGGCCTGGGGTCGCACCGCCAACCGCCAGCATCTCAAGCTCGACCCGGCCGAGCCCTCGCTGATGCCGGCGACATTGGCCGAGGCCTGGGGGCTCGCCGGCGACCTCGCCCATCTCCTCGACCAGCTGCAGACCGAAGGCGTCTCGCCGGCGCGGCTGAAGGGGCTCGATGCCGCCCGCTTCGACGAGATTTGGCAGTTCAACGCCCGCTTCCTCGACATCATCGCCGAGGCCTGGCCGGCGATCCTGGAACAGCGTGGTGAATGCGATCCGGCAGAGTTCCGCAACCGCATGCTCGCAGCCGAGCGCAACCGCCTGCTCGCCGGCGATTTCCACGGGCCGGTGATCGCGGCGGGCTCGACCGGCACGGTGCCGGCGACGGCCCGCCTCCTCGCCGCGCTGGCCCGCGCCCCGAACGGCGTCGTCGTCCTGCCCGATCTCGATGAGGCGCTCTCCGAGCAGGGCTGGCGCGCCATCGTCCAGGAGCCGGCGCCGTCGCATCCGCAGGCGGCGCTGCATCGCCTTCTCGACGATATTGGCGCCAGCCGGGATGAAATCGTCTCCCTCGCCGAGCCTTCGCCGGCTTTGATCGCCCGTCGCGACCTGTTGCGTCGTGCTTTGCTGCCGGCCTCGATCACCGATGACTGGGCCGGCGCCGCCCCCCTTGCACCCGGGGCGCTCGACAGCCTGCGCATCGTCGAAGCCGCGGATGAGCGCGAGGAGGCGCTGGTCGCTGCGCTCGCTCTGCGCGAGGCTCTGGAGGAGCCGGGCGCCCGTGCCGCGCTGATCACGCCTGATCGCGGCCTTGCCGAGCGCGTCGCCATCGAGCTCCGGCGCTGGGGCATACAAGCCGATGACTCAGCCGGCCTGCCGCTCAGCCGCTGGCCCGCCGGCGCCCTGCTGCGGCTGGCGCTCGATGCGGTCGAGGGCGGGCTGTCGCCAGCGAGCCTCGTGGCGCTGCTCGCCCACCCGCTCTGCCGGCTCGGCCTGCCTGAGCCACGCCTGCGACAGGGCGCGGCGGCGCTGGAGATCGGCTGCTGGCGTGGTGAGGCCGTCGGCCCCGGCTTTGTCGGCCTGCGCCGCGCCTTCGAGGCGATGCCGGAGTTGCGCGAGGCGACCTATGCGCCGCGCCCACGCCGCAAGCTCACCGACGAGGACATCGGCGCGGCTGAACAAGTGCTCGCCGGGCTCGAGAACGCGTTTGCGCCGCTCGTGGTGGCTTTGGCCGGCCCG
Source organism: Alloboseaceae bacterium BT-24-1 (assembly GCA_025846845.1). Classification (GTDB taxonomy): domain Bacteria; phylum Pseudomonadota; class Alphaproteobacteria; order Rhizobiales; family Beijerinckiaceae; genus Allobosea. The sequence goes on along the minus strand of JAOYTL010000008.1, from coordinate 98,854 downwards.
GCACCCGACCTGCGCGAGATCGCGGCGCAGGCCCGGCGCGCGGTCGAGAAACTGAGCGGCGACGACAAAGGCGCCGTCCTCGCCTGGCGCGGGCCGGATGGCGAGGCGCTGGCCGCCCTGTTCGACGATCTCGACGCGGCGCTGCCGGAGGCGCCGGGCGAGAGCCGCGCCCGCGACTGGATCGCGATCCTCGAAGGGCTGATCGGCGAGCGCGTGGTGCAGCGCCGCGATCCCGGCCATCCCCGGGTCAAGATCTGGGGCCTGCTCGAAGCCCGCCTGCTCGAGGCCGAGCATGTCGTGCTCGGCGGCTTGATCGAGAGCGTCTGGCCGCCGGCGACCGAGGCGGATTCCTTCATCAACCGACCGATGCGGGCGGAGCTCGGCCTTTCGCCGCCGGAACGGCGCATCGGCCAGACCGCGCATGACTTCGTCGCGGCGGCGCTCGCCGGCAGGGTGACGCTGACCCGCGCCCGCAAGGCGGGCGAAGCGGAGACGATTCCTTCGCGCTTCTGGCAGCGGCTCAAGGCGGTCGCGCCGGCGGATGCCTGGGTAGCCGCCGAGGCGCGCGGGCGCGAGCTGACCGCCTGGGCCGGGCTGCTCGGTGCTCCTCCCGAGCTTCTGCCGGTGCCCCGGCCAAAACCCTATCCGGCGCCGCATCTGCAGCCGCGCCGATTCAGCGTCACCGAGGTCGAGACGCTCTATCGCGACCCCTATGCGCTCTATGCCCGCAAGATCCTCAGGCTCGACGCCCTGCCGGAGCTGGTCGAGGATCCCGGCGCGACCGATCGCGGCTCGCTGCTGCACGACATCGTCGGCACCTTCGCAGAGACCTATCCCGAACAGGTGCCGGCCGGCGCCCTCGGCAGCCTGATCGAGATCGGCGAGCGCTTTTTCCGTGCCTATGAGGAGACGCCCGAGGTGCGCGCCTTCTGGTGGCCGCGCTTCCTCCTGATCGCGCAGAATTTCCTCGGCTGGGAGGAGCGGCGCCGGCCGGGTCTCGCCCGCATCGCGGTCGAGCGCGATACGCAAGGCGAATTTCCGCTGGCGGACGGTTCCTCGATCCTGCTGACCGGCCGCGCCGACCGCGTCGAGATCACGCGCGAGGGCGCCTTGCGCATCATCGACTTCAAGACCGGCGCGCCGCCAAGCGAGGAGCAGGTCCGTCTCGGCTTCGCCCCGCAATTGACGCTGGAAGCCGAGCTCGCCCAGCGCCACGGCTTTTCGCCCGACATATTGCCCGGCCCGGTCGAGGCGCTGATGTATCTACGGCTCAACCACGATCCGAAGAGCTGGGAGAAGGACAAGAAGCTGTCGTTCAAGGACGAGGCACAGGCCGACGTCACCGCCCGCCATCTCGCACAATTGCTCGATCACCTCGCCGCTTTGCGTGCCGGCCGCGAGCCTTGGCTCTCCCGCCGCGCCCCAGCCTACATCAAATATGCCAGCCCCTATGACCAGCTCGCCCGGGTCAAGGAATGGTCGGCCGCACCCGATCTCGGCGGCGATGCCGGAGACGAGGCATGACGCCCGCCGGCTGGACCATTCCCGAGCAGACGCGCCGCAACCAGGCGCTGGCGGCCGAACCCGATCTCAGCGCCTGGGTCTCGGCCAATGCCGGCTCGGGCAAGACCCATGTCCTGGTCAACCGCGTGCTCAGGCTGCTGCTCGACGGGGTCGCGCCCGGCCGGATGCTCTGCATCACCTACACCAAGGCCGCCGCCGCCAACATGTCGAACCGGGTGTTCTGGGCGCTCTCGGTCTGGGCGGTGGCGTCCGATTCGGTGCTGTGGGCAGCCTTGTCGGCGCTGACGGGAAAGCTGCCCGCCGCGAGCGATATCAGCCGGGCGCGGCGGCTGTTCGCGCAGGCGCTGGAGACGCCGGGCGGCCTCAAGATCGAGACGATCCACGCCTTCTGTACCCGCGTGCTGCAGAGCGCGCCCTTCGAGGCCAACGTTCCGCCGCGCTTCGAGGTCGCCGACGATCTCGCCCAGGCCGAGCTGATGCGCGATGCCAGGCGCGACCTGCTCGCCGCTGCCGAGGCCGATCCTGATGGGCCGCAGGCCAAGGCGCTGCGCTTCATGGCCGAGCATGCGGCGCAGGACACCTTCGACCAGATCATGCGCGAGGCGCTGCACCAGCGCGCCGTGTTCAGCGACACGGAAGGGCGGGCCCGGCGGCCGGAGGAGATCGTTTCAGGGCTCAGCGCCTTCCTCGGCATCGCGCCGGAACTGACGGCGGAGACGGTGCGCGAGCGCTTCCAACGCGAACTGGCCGCTATACCCGACCTGCACCGGCTGCTCGCGGCTTTCGAGGCCGGCAGCGCGACACGCATCAAGGCGGCTGCGGCGATCCGGCTCGTCCTGTCGGACGCGCCCGGCATCGACCCGGTGGCGGCCTGCCGCGCCGGCCTGCTGACCGCCGAGGGCAACGTCGCCCAGCACGTCCGTGGCAAGGGCAATAGCGCCCTGCCGGCCGATCTCGACGCGGCGCTCGATGCGCTCGCAGCCTCCCTGGGCGAAGCGATCGAGCAGCTCAACGCCGTTGCCGTGCGCGAGCGCAGCGCGGCGCTGGCTGTGCTGGTGACGCATATCCTCGCCGCTTATCGTCGGCTGAAGGCGCAGCGCTCCCTGCTCGACTATGACGATCTGATCGCCAAGGCGCGCTCGCTGCTCGACCGGGTCGATCCGGCCTGGGCGCTCTACAAACTCGACGCCGGCATCGACCACATCCTGCTCGACGAAGCGCAGGACACCAGCGAGGCGCAATGGGCGATCCTGCGCCGCCTCGCCGAGGAGTTCTCTTCCGGCGAAGGGGCGCGCGAGCTTGTCCGGCCGCGCACCGTCTTCGTCGTCGGCGACGAGAAGCAGTCGATCTACGGCTTCCAGGGTGCAGCGCCGGCGCATTTCAGCGAGGAGCGGCGTTTGCTCGGCCGGCGCCTTTCAGAGGCTGGGCAGCGTTTCGAGCCGATCAGCCTCACCACCTCCTTCCGCTCGGCCCCCGACATCATGCGCGCAGTCGATGCGGTGTTCGCGCCGACGGAGCACTGGCGTGGCCTGGTCTTCGATGGTGGCTCAGGTCCCGAGCGGCACGACACGGTCAGGCGCGCCTCGATCGGCGCGGTCGATCTCTGGCCGGTCTCTGGCGACGATGCCGGCGACAAGCCCGATGCCTGGACGGCGCCGGTCGATGCGCCCGAGCGACGCTCTGGCCTGGTCAAGCTCGCTGCCCGCATCGCCGATGTGCTGAAGCGCTGGAGCGATGCCGGTCGCGACGATATCGGCAGGCCGTTCAAGCCCGGCGACGTGATGATCCTGCTGCGCCAGCGCGGCGCGCTGTTCGAGGCGATCGTCAAGGCGCTGAAGGATCGCGGCGTACCGGTTGCCGGGCGCGACCGCCTCACGCTTGCCGACCATCCGGCGGTCGAGGACCTCGTCGCGCTCGGCCGCGCCATCCTGCTGCCGCAGGATGATCTCTCTCTGGCGATCACGCTGAAGACGCCGCTCTTCGGCCTCGACGACGACGACCTGATGCTCCTCGCGCCGGAGCGGAAGGGCTCGCTGCGCGAAGCTTTCCGCGCGGCGGCGCAGAGCGAGCCGCGCTACGCCGCGATCGAGGCGCGACTAGTCGATCTCGCCGAGGAGGCCGGGCGTCATGGCCCGTTCCGCTTCTTCGCCGGCCTGCTCGGTCCCGGTGGCGGCCGCAATCTCGCGCTCGCCCGGCTCGGTCCGGAAGCGGGCGATGCGCTCGACGCCTTCCTCAGCGCCGCGCTCGATCATGAGCGCCGCTACGGCCCCTCGCTCGCCGGCTTCCTGCACCATATCGGTGCGGTGGCGACGCAGGTGAAGCGCGATCTCTCGGCCAGCGCCGGTGAGGTCCGGGTCATGACCGTGCACGGCTCGAAGGGGCTGGAGGCGCCGGTCGTCATCCTCGCCGATCTCGGCATCGCGCCGGGCGAGCGCCGCCTGCCGAAGCTGATGGCGGTCGAACCGCCGCGCGGCGCGCAGGTGCCGGTCTGGCCGACGAAGCGGGCCGATGATCCCGCCGCGATGCGGCGCGCCAAGGACGCGATCGTCGCCCAGATGGTCGAGGAGCATCACCGCCTGCTCTATGTCGCGCTGACGCGGGCCGAGGAGCGACTGATCCTCTGCGGCACGCAAGCCAAGGGCGAGGCGCCCGAGGGTTCCTGGTACGCCATGGCCGGGATCGGCCTCGCCGGCTCGGAGCCCTGGCTGCGGGACGTGCCGGCCCCCGATGGCGACGGCGAAGTCCGTCGCTTCATGGTTTCGCAGCCGGGAGAGGTCGAGGCCGATGAGGGCGCCGCCGCTGTGGCCGTGATCACGCCGCCGGACTGGCTGACGCGTGCCGCCCCTGATGAGGCCGAGCCGGCGCCGCCCTTGCGTCCGTCGAGCGCGCTCGCCGCGGCCGACGCGCAGGAGCGCCCCAATGACGGGCCGTTCCTCGCGGCAGCGGCAGCGGCCGGCCGGCTCGCGCACCTGTTGTTGCAGGTCCTGCCCGACGTGCCGCCGGAACGACGCGTCAGCACCGCGCGGGCGCTGGCAGGCGCGCGTGGTGGCTCGTTGCCGGAGGAGCGGCGCGCCGGGATCGTCGAGGACGCGCTCGCGCTCATTGCCGCACCGGAATTCGGCGGACTATTCGGGCCGGGCAGCCTCGCCGAGGTGCCGCTCGCGGGCGAGATCATCATGGCCGATGGCATGAGGCGCCCGGTGCAGGGCCGGATCGACCGGCTCGCGGTCGGCGACGACGAGGTGCTGATCGCCGATTTCAAGACGGCGGCCCGCCCGCCAGAGACCGCGGCTGCCTTGCCGGCGTCGACGCTGGCGCAGCTCGCGGTCTATCGCCGGCTCGTCGGCGAGATCTATCCCGGGCGGCGCGTCAGGGCGATCGCGATCTACACGGCGAGCCTGAAGCCGCTGGAGCCAGGGGCCGAGCTGCTCGACGCCACCCTGGCAACCATGACGGATCAGCCCCGCTTCACCGGAAGGTGAGCCAGCCTTGACCCTGTGCCCGCCCGTTCATAGCTTCGGTGGCGAATGGCGGCGTTGTTGCCGCGCGCGAATCGAAAGGCGATGAGCCATGGCGACGATCAAAGTGACCGATGCGAGCTTCGAGGCCGATGTGCTGAAGTCGAGCGAGCCGGTGGTGGTGGATTTCTGGGCCGAGTGGTGCGGTCCCTGCCGGATGATCGGCCCAGCGCTCGAGGAGATTGCCGGCGAGATGAACGGCAAGGTCAAGATCGTCAAGATGAACGTCGATGAGAACCAGCAGATTCCGGCTCAGTTCGGCATCCGCTCGATCCCGACGCTGATGCTGTTCAAGGACGGCAAGCTGGCCTCGCAGAAGGTCGGCGCAGCCCCCAAGAGCGATCTCTCGCGCTGGATCTCGGCCGCGGTCTGATCTCTAGCGGTCGTAGAATCAAGAAGGCCCGCCCTCGTCGAGGGCGGGCCTTCTCCATTTCAAGCTGGTGCAGGGTCACTTCGAGCGGTTGTCGAGCGCCCAGGCGCCGGCGCCGGCGAAGACCAGGTAGAAGAAGACGAAGCAGTAGAGGATCGCCGCGTCGCCATTGTTCAGCAACGGATACACGCTGCGCGGCGCATGGAACATCCAGTAGGCATATGCCATCTCGCCGGCGAGGATGAAGGCGACGGGACGGGTCCACAGGCCGATCAGGATGAGCAGGCCGCCGAAGGCTTCGAGGATCGCGCCGAACCAGAACAGCGTGAACATCGCCGGCAATCCGCTGGCCGGAGGAGCCGGAAAGCCGAACAGTTTTTGCGTGCCATGGGCGATGAAGATCAGCGCTGTGGCGATGCGCAGCAGCGCAAGCGCCTGTGGCGCATAGCGATTCAATGAATTGAGAGCCTGCATGGGCGGGGCACCTTCCGTCCGATTTGAATTGGTCTAAGCAATTGTGTTTGCTGGCGAAGAAGCCCTTCTGCCGCTCGGCGCTTGTCTTCGGCCGGCAATGGTCGATCAAGTCACGTTTTCGTTTGCAGTGCAGCAAAATCGGTGAGCGGCAAATCGGCAACAGCGGCAAGCTCCGTTCACCATTGCAGAAAAATCGCCGGAATCGGGCTTAACCGCCTCTTAAAAGCGCCATGTTTGAATCCTGTCTGGAAAATCGTCGGGCTGCGTCTCGCAGCGCGATGGCGGGCCTGAACGGGGCGGAATGAACGACCGGTCGAAACGAGGCGGAGAACGGCGCGAGCCGTCATTCGAGCGTGCGCGCGACGATTACGAGCGCGACGACGGCGATCTGCGCCTGTCGGCCGAGGATCGCCCCTATCGCGGAGGAAGGAACCCGGTGGCACCGCGCCAGCAACCGAGCCGCCAGAAGACCCCTCCGCGTGGCGGCCGCAAGCAGCGCCGCAAGCGCGGCTCGTTCTTCGGTCGCATCGTCTATTGGGGTTTCGTGCTCGGCCTGTGGGTCGTGCTCGGGCTTGGCGGCGTGGTCGCTTATCACGCTGCGCAATTGCCGCCGATCGACCAGCTCACCGTGCCGAAGCGGCCGCCCAACATCGCCATTCTGGCTGCGGACGGTACACTGCTCGCCAATCGCGGCGAGACCGGCGGGCGCACGATCACGATCGGCGAGGTGCCGCCCTATCTGCCAAAAGCCTTCGTCGCGATCGAGGACAAGCGCTTCTACGAGCATTTCGGCATCGACCCGATCGGCCTCAGCCGCGCCGTCGTCAACAACCTGACGAAGCGCGGCGGCGTGCAGGGCGGCTCGACCCTGACCCAGCAGCTCGCCAAGAACCTGTTCCTGACCCAGGAGCGCACCGCCGCGCGCAAGATCCAGGAGGCGATCCTCTCGCTCTGGCTGGAGCGGACCTACACCAAGGACCAGATCCTCGAACTCTATCTCAACCGCGTCTATTTCGGCTCAGGCGCCTATGGCGTCGAGGCGGCGGCGCAGCGCTATTTCAACAAGTCGGCGCGCTCGGTCTCGATCGCCGAAGCCGCCATGCTCGCCGGCCTCGTCCAGGCGCCGTCGCGGCTTGCGCCCAACCGCAACCCCGAGGCGGCCGAGAAGCGCGCCCAGCTCGTCATCGCCGCCATGGCCGATCAGGGTCTGATCTCGCAGGCCGCAGCCAAGACGGCGCTCGTCGCGCCGGCCGAGGTGCCCGAGCGCGTCGGGGCCGGCTCGGTCAACTACGCCGCCGACTACGTCATGGACGTGCTCGACGACTTCATCGGCGCGATCGAGGGCGACGTCACCGTGCTGACCACGGTCGACACCAAGCTACAGAGCTCGGCTGAGACGATCCTGGTCGATGCGCTCTCGGCGCAAGGGAGCAAGCTCAACGCCTCGCAGGGCGCGGTGGTTTCGCTGGCGCCGGACGGGGCGATCCGCGCGCTGATCGGCGGGCGCGACTACACCAAGAGCCAGTTCAACCGCGCCACCGCCGCGCATCGCCAGCCGGGCTCGTCCTTCAAGCCCTTCGTCTATCTCACCGCGATCGAGAAGGGCCTGACGCCGGATACGATCCGCGACGATTCCCCGGTCTCGATCAAGGGCTGGGAGCCGGAGAACTTCTCCCGTACCTTCCGTGGCCCGGTCACGCTGCAGACCGCCTTTGCCCATTCGCTCAACACGGTCGTGGCGCGCCTGATCCAGGAGGTGACGCCGCGCGAGGTCGTTCGCACGGCACAGCGCCTCGGCATCAACTCGTCCTTGCAGCCCAATCCGTCGCTGTCGCTCGGCACCTCGGAAGTGACGCCGCTCGAGATGACCGCTGCCTATGCCACCTTTTCCAATGGCGGCCAGTCGGTGCTGCCCTATGCGATCCGCGAGGTCAGGTCGACGAGCGGCAAGGTCGTCTACGCCCGCAAGGCCAACAACTTCGGCCCGGTGATCCAGCCGCAGACGCTCTCGATGATGAACGCCATGTTCCACGCGGTGATGACGGGCGGCACCGGTAGCAAGGTCAACCTTCCCGGCTGGGAGGTCGGCGGCAAGTCGGGCACGACGCAGGATTATCGCGACGCCTGGTTCGTCGGTTTCACCGGGCGCCTCGTCACCGCCGTCTGGGTCGGCAATGACGACAACTCGACGATGAAGCGCGTCACCGGCGCCGGCCTGCCGGCCGAGATCTGGGGCAAGTACATGAAGGCGGCCCATGCCGGCCAGCAGCCGGTGCAGCTGCCGGGCGGGCTCTGGCAGTCGGCGCCGAAGTCGATCTTCGACACGGGCGAGCCGGTCGCCGGCGTCGCGCCGTCGCCGCGGACCCAGCAGGCCGCCAGCGGCGACCGCGCCTGGACGCCGCCGGCCCCGCAGGAGAAGAATTTCTTCGAGCGCCTGTTCGGCGGCTGAGCCTAGCCGTCATTCCAGGGCGCCGCGCAGCGGCGAGCCCGGAACCCATGAACACAGGACATCCCAGACGAAACGCCGACAACCGCAGCCTGTTACACAAGCGTCGTGTTCATGGATTCCGGGCACTTCGCTCCGCGAAGCTCCGAAAAGACGAAGGCACCCCTTCACGTCCCGCGCGGCTTGGCGCGGGTCGTCGGCGCCGCCGCCGCGGGATCGTCCGGCCAGGGATGGCGCGGATAGCGCCCCTTCATCTCGGCCTTCACGCTCGCCCAGGAACCGCGCCAGAAGCCCGGCAGGTCGCGCGTCACCTGGATCGGCCTGTGCGCAGGCGAGAGCAGCTCCAGCACCAGCGGCACCCGCCCACCGGCGAGCGAAGGGTGTTGCGCCAGCCCGAAGAGCTCCTGCACGCGGACCGAGATCGTGGGCCCGGCTTCGGCGCCATAGTCGACCGCAAGCTGCGAGCCGGTCGGCGCCGCAAAATGCGTCGGCGCCTCCGCATCGAGCCGTCGCTTCAGCTCCCAGGGCAGCAGGGTCGAGAGCGCCGCGTCGAGATCGCCCGGCGCGATCGCCGACAGCGAGTTTCGCCCGGCGATGTGCGGTGCCAGCCAGTCCGTGGCGGTCTCGGCGAGGCCAACGTCGGAGAGATCGGGCCAGCCGGCATCCTCCCCTTCGGCCGCACGCAGGAAGGCGACGCGCTCGCGCAGCTGAGCCTGCGCCTTGCTCCAGGGCAGCGCCTCGATGCCGAGCGCGGCGATGCCCTTTGCCAGCACCTCGGCATTCTCCGGTGAGGCCTCGACTGGCAAAGGCCGCTCGGCCAGCACCAGCGCGCCGTATCTGCGGGCCGCGCGGGCCCGTAGCGCCCGCGCCTGCCGGTCGAACACGGTCTCGTTGCGCTCGGACAGCGCGATTCGGATCAGGCCGGAGCCGGCGAGCGCCGCGATCTCGGCCTCGCTGATCGCGGCGGCGCTGAGGATGCGGGCCTGCTGCGCGCTGCCCGTCATCTCGCCGACCACAAGATAGGGCTCGCGCGCCAGCCTCTGGCCGGGCTCGAGCGCGGCGCCGCGGCCATTGGCGAGGAGGTATTGACCGGAGCCGGGCTGGCGCGCCTTGGCGACGCGGTCGGGGAAGGCGAGACCGAGCAGAAAGCCGGGCGAGAGCGCTTGTTCCGCGCCGGCCGCCACCTTGCTAGCGGCCTGCCTGGCCCAACCCTCGGCGAGGCGGCGCATATCGGCGGCGCGGCCGCCGCGCTCGCGTCCGAAGCGCTCCAGCCGCTCGGCGAGGTCGATCGCGTCGCCTCCGAGCCCGCGCTCGACCAGCAGAGCGGCCAGCAGTGCGGCGGGCTCGCCTTGGCGATGATGCGCGGCGCCGACGACCATATGCGCGAGCCGCGGCGGCAATGGAAGCACCTGCAAGGCCTTGCCGTCTTCAGTGATGCGGCCGTCCGCATCGAGCGCGTCGAGATCATTGAGCAGTGCCCGCGCCTCCTTCAGCGCCGGCGCGGGCGGCGGATCGAGGAAGGCGAGCGTGGTCGGATCGGACACCCCCCAGGCGGCGCAGTCGAGCAACAACGGGGCGAGATCGGCCGAGAGGATTTCCGGCCGGGCGAAGGCTTCGAGCGCGCCATTGCCCGCTTCGTCCCAGAGCCGGTAGCAGATGCCGGGCTCGGCGCGGCCGGCGCGGCCGCGGCGCTGGTCGGACGCCGCGCGGCTTGTCCGCTGGGTGACGAGACGGGTGACGCCGATATCGGGTTCGTAGAGCGGCACGCGGGCGAGGCCGGCATCGATCACGACGCGCACGCCCTCGATCGTCAGCGAGGTCTCGGCGATCGATGTGGCGAGGACGACCTTGCGTCTGCCTTTCGGCGCGGGCAGCACGGCGCGGTCCTGCTCGGCCTGGTCGAGCGCGCCATAGAGCGGCGCAATCTCGATCGCGGGATCGCGAACCCTCTCGCGCAGCCGCTCCTCGACGCGCCGGATCTCGCCCTGGCCGGGCAGGAAGACGAGCAAGGAGCCGGTCTGCTCGTTCAGCGCCTGCAGCACGGCCTCGGTGACCTGGTCCTCGATCCGCTTCAGCGGATCGCGGCCGAGATAACGGGTCTCGACCGGGTAGGCGCGGCCCTCGCTCTCGATCATCGCGGCATCGCCGAGCAGCCGGGCGACTCGCGCCCCGTCAAGCGTCGCCGACATCACCAGGATGCGCAGATCCTCGCGCAAACCGGCCTGCGCATCGAGCGCCAGCGCCAGCCCGAAATCGGCGTCGAGCGAGCGCTCGTGAAATTCGTCGAACAGCACGGCGGCGATGCCGTCGAGCGTGGGATCGTCGAGGATCATCCGGGCGAAGACGCCTTCGGTGACGACCTCGATCCGCGTCTTCCGCCCGATCTTCGAGCCGAGCCGGACGCGCAGGCCGACCGTCTCGCCGACACGCTCGCCAAGCGTCTGCGCCATGCGGTTGGCCGCGCCGCGTGCCGCGAGGCGCCGCGGCTCCAGCACGATCAGCTTGCCGTCTTTCGTCCAGGGTTCGTCGAGCAGAGCAAGCGGCACGCGCGTCGTCTTGCCGGCGCCGGGCGGAGCGACAAGCACGGCGTTCGGCTTTACGCGCAGCGACGCTGCGAGCTGGTCGAGAACGGCGTCGATCGGGAGCGGTGTATCAAAGGAACGCATCAGCCTGCGATGTGACGCAGCACGCGCCCCGAGGCAAGCGAGGCTGCCCGGGATACCGTCGAAATTCCTGTAATAGATTGAGAATACAGAATAAATGTCCAGATCAGTATAGCTCTTGACGATTCCGGCTCAACCGAAAACCGGCGCCGCGGGCGTTGCGGCAGCTGATGCCGAGTTCTGCACTGACACTGCAGATGAAGCCGCCTTGCACCCAGTTGGCTCCGTAAGCCAGGACGGGGGAGCTTGGATCGGCCACCGTATCGCCATGACAGATGCGCATCGCAGGGGGACCTTTGGCGCGCATTTCGGAGGGCGAGGGAAGGCGCCGACTGGGAGGGGATTCGGCCTGCACCACAAAGGCGTTACCGTAGTCGAGCTCGCAATCGCGGGGGCGGCGCGGCGGCCGCGTATCGGTGCGCAGGATGTCGCAGCGCAACGCGGCGCCGTCCGCATCCTCCAAATAGCGACAATGAATATTGCCGGAGGGAGAACGGAATCCGGCGCTGTTCTGCGCGCTGGCGAAAGCCGGAAAAAGCGCGCCCAAAAGTAAAGCCAAGGCTGATCTCATGGGCATAAGATCGCATATGGTGCGATGCGACGCAGCAAAACAAGCGAGAATTGCTCAGGCGGCCTGTTTCAGTCCAACCTCGAACGGCGTCATGCTGACCGCGCCGGCCCTTGCCGAAACCAGCGTGTTGCAAGGCAGCGCCTGCCAGCAGTCGCGGGCGGCATCGACCGGCTCTGAGGCGATGATCACCGCATCGCCGCGATCGCAGAGATAGAGCGTCGGCGGCTTTGCGTCGGAGGACCAGCGCACGGCATGGATCGTCTCGCCATCGGCGAGCGCGGCGGCGCAGCGCAGCGGCTCGCGCACGCCGGCCTCCTGCATCAGCGCCAGCGCGTCACCCAAGGCGCCTGCAAGTGCATCACCGGGCGCTGCGCCCGCGGCGATGCGCGCCAGCGCCAGCAGGAACAGCGCCTCGGAATCAGTGGTGCCGACGCGGGCGCTGTAGAGCGCGTCCGGGATCAGGCTCTCGAGCCTGCGCCTGATCAGCGCGTAGCCGCCGATCTGGCCGTTATGCATGAACAGGTGCCGGCCATGGACGAAGGGGTGGCAGTTCGCCCGCGTCGTCGCCGTGCCGGTCGCGGCGCGCACATGCGCGAAGAACAGATGCGAGCGCACCAGACGCGCGATCGAGAGCAGATTCTCGTCCGACCAGGCCGGCCTGATCTCGCGATACTGGCCGGGCTCCTCACGCTCGCCATACCAGCCGACGCCGAAGCCGTCGCCATTGGTACCGGTCTTGGCTTCCTCGGCATGCAGCGACTGGTGGATCAGCGAGTGGCAGGGCGAGGCGATGAAGTCCTCGAGGAAGACGGGGGCGCCGGCATAGGCGAGGAAACGGCACATGGTGGTCCCGAATCAGGTGCGGGCGGGACGCCGCAGGAGAAGATTATTCCACGAGAATGAATGCCGGCATAACGATTCGTCTCTCGCCCGCTCGTCCGGGTCTGTTTTGTCGGAGGGCGGGGGGCCGATGCCAGAAAGAGCCTGCGTCGTTGCGAGCGGCATGGCCTTGCTATAACCGTCGCGGCGATGGGGTGACGACGACGTCCCGCGGCAAGCGGGCAGGGAAGGGGCCGATTTTCATGCTGACGAAGCTCGCCGGCGCGGCACTTCTGTTTTCTCTCATTCCTCAGGCCGCCATCGCGGCCGGCGACATCGGTGGTGCGACCATGGGCGTCGCCTGGGCGCTGCCGTTCGCCGGCATGCTGCTCTCGATCGCGCTCGGCCCGATCCTGTTCCCGCATTTCTGGGAGCTGAACTACGGCAAGTTCGCCGCCTTCTGGGCCGTGCTGGTGGTCGTGCCGCTCCTCCTGTTCCGCGGCTTCGATCCGGCGCTGGGCGCATTGCTGCATACCGGGTTGCTCGAATACGTCCCCTTCATCATCCTGCTCTTTGCGCTCTTCACCATCGCCGGCGGCATCCTGATCACCGGCAACCTGCACGGCACGCCGGCGACCAATACGGTGCTGCTCGCGATCGGCACGCTGATGGCGAGCTTCGTCGGCACCACCGGCGCCTCGATCATCATGATCCGCCCGGTGCTGAGGGCCAATGACGACCGGCGCTTCAATGTCCACGTCGTCGTCTTCTTCATCTTCCTGGTCTCGAACATCGGCGGCTCGCTGACGCCGCTCGGCGACCCGCCGCTCTTCCTCGGTTTCCTGCGTGGCGTCTCCTTCTTCTGGACGACCACGCATTTGCTGCCGGAGACGCTGTTCGCTGTCGCGGTCCTGCTCGCTGTGTTCTTCGCATTCGACAGCTGGTTCTTCCGCAAGGAGGAGAATTACCCGCCGCTGCGCGACCCGACGCCGGATCGCGCCATCAAGCTGTTCGGCAAGATCAACATCCTCCTGCTCGGTGGTGTCATCCTTGCCATCCTGATGTCGGCGAACTGGAAGCCGGGCGTCGTCTTCGACATCCATGGCGTCCATGTCGAATTGCAGAACGTGGTGCGTGACATCGTCCTGCTCGGGCTCGCCGGCCTGTCGCTCGTCCTGACGCCGAAGCCGGTTCGCGCCGGCAACGAGTTCTCGTGGGGGCCGATCAAGGAGGTCGCCAAGCTCTTCGCCGGTATCTTCGCCTGCATCATCCCTGTGCTGGCGATGCTGCAGGCCGGGCGCAACGGCGCCTTCGCGCCGCTGGTCGCGCTCGTCAGCAATTCTGACGGCAGCAACAACAACGTCGCCTATTTCTGGCTGACCGGCGGCCTGTCGTCGTTCCTCGACAACGCCCCGACCTATCTCGTCTTCTTCGAGCTTGCCGGTGGCAATGCGCAGGCTTTGATGACGACCGGAGCACTGACGCTGACCGCGATCTCGGCCGGCGCGGTCTTCATGGGCGCCAACACTTATATCGGCAACGCGCCGAACTTCATGGTCTACGCCATCGCCAAGGACCGGAAGGTCGCGATGCCGAGCTTCTTCGGCTACATGCTCTGGTCGGGCGCGATCCTGATCCCGCTCTTCCTGCTGCAGACGCTGATCTTCTTCCGCTGAGATTGGCCTCATTCCGGGACATGGCGAAGCCATGGGCCCGGAACCCATATCCGCCGATGCTGCCGACCAAGGCAGGGTGACCGTCGCCCTCCCAACCACCGCTGTGGTCATGGGTTCCGGGCTCGGCCTTCGGCCGCCCCGGAATGACAGCGTGGTTTCGCAGTGCACCGACATGGTCTAAAGGCGGCGCCCGAAGGAAAACCTGATGCCCCTGCGCCCCGACACGCTGGCGATGACCGCCGTCCTCGCCATGCTGACGGCGCTCGGGCCGCTCTCGACCGATTTCTACTTGCCCTCGCTGCCCGAGATCGCGCGGGTGATGGGCACGGATTTTGCCGGCGCGCAGGCGACGCTCTCGGCCTTCCTGTTCGGCTATGCCGCCGGCCAGGTCATCTGGGGCCCGCTCTCGGACCGGCTCGGCCGCCGGCCGGTGCTGATGGTCGGCCTTTGCTTGTTCATCGCGACCACGCTCGCCTGCGCCTTCGCGCCGTCGGTCGAGGCGCTGGTCGGCGCCCGCTTCGCCCAGGCGCTCGGCGCGTCGGGCCCGATCGTGCTCGGCCGCGCCATGGTCCGCGATCTCTATGAGGGGCCGCGTGCCGGCCGCGAGCTCGCCCGCATGGGCATGATCATGGGCCTCGTCCCGGCGATCGCGCCCGTCATCGGTGGTGTGCTGCAGAACGCCTTTGGTTGGCGCTCGACCTTCCTCGCCTCGCTCGTCTTCGCGGTGGCGATGCTGGCGATCATCGTGACGATCATGCCGGAGACGCTGCGCCAGCGCTCGCCGGACGGCCTGTCGCTTCCTGCGATCCTGCGCGGCTATCGCCTGCTGCTGCAGAACCGGGCCTACCGGGTCTATGTCGCCCTGACCGCGCTCGCCTATGCCGGGCTCTTCGCCTTCATCTCGGGCTCCTCCTTCGTGCTGATGGGCGTCTACGGCCTGTCGGCGCCGGTCTACGGGCTTTCCTTCGGCTGTGCCGTGCTCGGCTTCATCCTGGGTACGATCATCGCCCAGCGCCTGGTCGGACGGCGCGGGCTCGACGGCGTGATCGCGCTTGGTGTCGCTTGCCTCGCCGGCGGCGGGCTCGCCATGCTGGCCTGCGTCGCGACCGGTTTCGGCGGGCCGTTCGGCGTCATCGGCCCGATGGCGCTCTATGCCTGCGGCATCGGCCTGACCATGCCGCAGGCCCAGGCTGCAGCGATGATGCCCTTCCCCGAGCGGGCGGGCGCGGCCTCGTCCCTGACCGGTCTGTGCCAGATGCTGTTTGCAGCCTGCGTCGGCCTGCTCGTCGGCCATCTGCTCAAGGGCAGCGCGCTGCCCTTGCCCGTCGTGATGTCGGTGATCGGCGTGGCGACGCTCATCCTCTTCCACGCCAGCGCCGCGATCCGGGCCGGCAAGGCCTGAAGGTCAGTTCCCCATCCGGTCGCGCCATTGCCGCTCGCCCTGGAGGCAGGAGAGGCGCGACGCTGGGACCTGCTGCGCCTTCTGGACGAGGGATTCAGGTCCCGAGGCCGGCATTTCCGCGATCTCGCGCACCAGCTTGGTCCGGGTCGCATCGGCGAACTGCTTGCGCTCGCGGATCGGGATCACGAAGGCGCCGATGCCGGTGATGACGCAGTCCTCATAGTAGACGTCGAGATTGTCGATGTCGAAATAGCTCGCCTGCTTCAGCATCACCGGCAGGCCGTTGATGGCGATACCCTTGTCGCGGGCGGTGTCGCGGGCCTGCGTCACCGGGCGCCCGTCATTGTTGGCGCCGTCGCCGGAGATGTCGATGACGCGGCGCAGCGCAGTGACATTGCTCGTCTCCAGCAGCGAGACTGCGAGGTCGATCGCACCGGAGATCGAGGTGCGTCGTCCGCGCCGGGTCGGCGCCTCGCCGAGCTCCTCGGCGAAGGCGATCGCCGATTGCGGGCTCTCGATCACGGTCCAGGGCTTGACAATGTGCTGGAAGTCGCCGCCCGCCCATTCGAAATAGGTGACGGCGATCTTGCCGATGGCGCCCTTGGCGATCGCCTCGTGCAGCTGCTTTGATCGGAAAGCCTCGATATAGCCGTTGCGCTGCAAGGCGAGCTCGTCGAGATCCATCGAGTAGGAGACGTCGACCGCCAGCACCAGTGCGACGTCGACTTCCTCGGGCGGCGCAGCCGCTTGCTGCGCATTGAGCGCCGATGCCGGCCAGAACCCAGTGGCCGCAAGACAAAAGAGACCGAACAGCCAGCGCCGCATCGAAACCTCCGTCATCTGTCGTCGAAGCGTGACGCCGAAAGGAGGTCGAGTTTCGGGCGAAGGCAGGCTTCAAACGAATGTCATCGAAGTCTGCGCCCAGTTTCGATTCGCGCCAAGCACGAAAGCGCACGAAAGCGAGAGAACCAGCCTGAAAACTGGGCACTGCCTCGGATGAGCCGGTGTTCCCGAGGGCTAGTCTCGCCTGCGGTTCTCCACGATGGCGAGCGCCGCCTGGAAGGCCTCCTCGACGCCGAGCGCCGAGGTGTCGAGGAGGACGGCGTCTTCCGCCGCCTTCAGCGGCGCATCGCCGCGGCCTGAGTCCCTGGCATCACGGCGGCGGATATCGGCCAGGATGCCGTCGAACGTCGCGGCCTCGCCGCGCCCGGCGAGTTCCTTGTGCCGGCGCGCGGCGCGGACTTCGGGTGTCGCGGTGACGAAGAGCTTCACCGTGGCGTCGGGACAGATCACCGTGCCGATGTCGCGTCCGTCGAGTACTGCGCCGACACCCGCAGCGGCGAAGCTGCGCTGGCGGTCGATCAGGGCGCGCCGGACCGCGGGCAGCGCCGCCACGACCGAGGCGGCCTCGCCGATCTCACGGCCGCGCAACCGGGCCTCGTCGATGGCGCTGTCGTCGAAGCCTGCGGCCGTGGCGGCGGCGGCTTCGTTATCGTCGAGCGGCTCGCCGGCATCGAGCATGATGCGAGCGACCATGCGGTAGAGCAGGCCGGTATCGAGATAGGGCAGGCCGTAATGCGCGGCGAGCCGGCGCGCCAGCGTGCCCTTGCCGGAGGCGGCCGGCCCATCGACGGCGATGACCAGCCGATCTACCCTCTGAGTCGCGGAAGCAGGCGGCTGGACGTCGGGCACGGCATCGTCTTTCATCTGGCAAGAAGTCGGGCAGATTTCTAAATCACCGGGGGCAATGATGCGAAGCGGTTTCGCGGCCGGCGTCGTGGACTTGCGCCTTGATCAAATCAAGATTTGACAGGGGCGCTTGGCCCGACTAACGGACGCCCCTGCTTTTTTCGAACTCAGCACGAACTCAAAGGTCCGACGCAGTGGCGAAACCGGAACTTGGCACCAAGCGCGTTTGCCCGGTCACGGGGCGCAAATTCTACGATCTCGACAAGGATCCGATCGTCTCGCCCTATACCGGCCAATCCTATCCGCGCTCGATGTTCGAGCCGCAGGGGAAGGCGGCGCCTGCGCCCAAGCCGACCGATGACGAGGAAGAGGTCGATGCCGCCGACGGCGCGGTCGAGCTCGTCTCGCTCGACGATGCCGATGCGGAGGTCGCCGAGAAGGAGCCGGTCGTCACCAGCGACGACGACATCGAGATCGAGGATGATGTCGCCGCCACCGATGACGACACCTTCCTGGAAGAGGACGAGGAAGGCGACGACGA
The DNA here is from genome assembly GCA_025846845.1 of Alloboseaceae bacterium BT-24-1. Taxonomy (GTDB): domain Bacteria; phylum Pseudomonadota; class Alphaproteobacteria; order Rhizobiales; family Beijerinckiaceae; genus Allobosea. Next base: position 81,161 of record JAOYTL010000008.1, on the reverse strand, counting down.
CGTCGCCGACCTGATCGATAGTGATATCGAGGGCGACGAGGACGTCTGAGTCCCGCCGAAGTCGCGGCTTGGAAAAAAGCGCGACAGGAACGTGACATCAGTGCTTGTGTCTCGGCGCAAGCTTGCCTATAGAGCGCTTCGTCGCTGCGGCGGCGGGCGCGGACCGGCTCCAGAGAGCCTTCAGGACCGCGACGATTTCCCGGCCTTTCCCCAAGAAGGCCGGCAGAGTGGGGCCATAGCTCAGTTGGGAGAGCGCTTGAATGGCATTCAAGAGGTCGGCGGTTCGATTCCGCCTGGCTCCACCAAATCTCCCCGACCGATCGATATCTGGTTTTCCGCCGCGAGTAGCTTCGTTGAGGCTTGATCGGTTCTGACGCCGCAAGGGCGGCGGTCGGGCTTAGCCGGTCTCCCGATCGATTGGCGGCCGAGCGACTGACTCGGCCCGCAATACGAAACGTGGCGTTGGCTCCGGCACGACCTGCCATCCTGGCATGAGTTCGACTGCCCGGACATGCGATCCTTCAAAAAACCGGATGGCGTTCGAAGCGGTCGATCTTATCTGCTCGGTGCTCGGGATGCTGTTGAATGATTATGCGGAGGTCGCAAGGCTTGCTAAAGGTCATTATTTTAATTCGTGAACCAGAATCGGAGAATATTTATCAAGAATATGCGTAACATAAGAATTCTATTCTGTTGATACGTTTAATGTGCTTCGTGCTATCCAATGAAATATGCTCTCACGAGCGTTCTTTTTAAAAAACACTTCTCTTGACCATGCGCGGAGTCGTCCGCCATCGTGAATGTAAGGGATCGCGAGGCTCGCATCCCGCCGAACAGTCGCTCGATGCGAGGTCCGCGATGTCCAGTGCCGGCCGCCAGCTCACGCTCAACCTGTTCATCTATCCCGGCGGCCATCATGAGGCCGCCTGGCGCTACAAAGAGTCGGAGCCCGAGCGGGTGCTCGACATCCGCTACTATCAGGAACTGGCGCTGAAGGCGGAGGCAGCGAAGTTCGATGCGGTCTTCCTCGCCGACGGGCCGTCTCTGGCGGAGAACGTGCGTTATTCCTCGCGCGTTCGCTTGGAACCGGTGACCTGGCTGACCGCGATCGCCGCGGCCACGCAGAAGATCGGCCTGATCGGCACGGCCTCGACCACCTATAACGAGCCCTACAATCTCGCCCGGCTGTTCGCCTCGCTCGACCATATCAGCGGCGGCCGCGCCGGCTGGAACATCGTCACCACCAGCGATGCCGGCGCCGCCCATAATTTCGGGCTGCCGGAGCACCCGCCGCATGGCGAGCGCTACGAGAAGGCCCGCGAGTTCCTCGACGTCGTCACCAGGCTCTGGGACAGCTGGGAGGACGATGCCCTCGTCGCCGATCCGCAGAGCGGCATCTTCGCCGATGCCGGCAAGGTCCACCGCATCGACCATGCCGGCAAGCATTACCGGGTGCGCGGCCCCCTCAATGTTTCGCGCTCGCCGCAGGGGCGGCCGGTCTACGTCCAGGCCGGTTCCTCCGAAGATGGCCGCTCCTTCGCGGCCCAGTTCGCCGAGGCGATCTTCACCGCGCACCAGACGCTTGGAAGCGCGCAGGAGTTCTATTCCGACATCAAGGCCCGCGCCGCCGCCCTCGGCCGCCGGCTGGATCATTTGCGTATCTTGCCGGGGATCAGCCCCTTCCTTGGCTCGACGCAGGCGGAAGCCGACCGGCTCGAGGAGGAAATCAACGACCTGATCCAGCCTGCCGCTTCGCTGGACCAGCTCAAGCGCATGATCGGCGTCGACCTCAGCGGTTACGATCTCGACGGCCCCGTGCCGCGCCACATCATCGATACCAACGGTCCGAAGGGTCTGGCGAGCCGCTTCCAGCTCGTCGTCGACATCGTCGATCGCGAGAATCCGACGATCCGCCAATTGATCCAGCGGCTTGCCGGCGCGCGCGGCCATCGCGTCGTCGTCGGCACGCCGGAGCATGTCGCGGACGAGATCCAGACCTGGTTCGAGCAGGGCGCCGCCGACGGCTTCAACGTCATGCCGCCCTGGATCCATGGCGGCTTCGAGGTTTTCGTCGCCGAAGTCGTGCCGATCCTGCGCAAGCGCGGCCTGTTCCGTGAGGAGTATTCCGGCGCGACGCTGCGCGACCATTACGGCCTGCCGCGCCCGGACAGCGTCTTCGCAGCGGAGCAGCGCAAGAGCGCCTGAGCCTGCCCGCCGGTAATTCCCGATCCAGCCATGACGCGACGGGCCTTGCCGGGCCCCGCAGAGGACATCCGATGAAATTGACCTACGCCCTGCCACTTGCCGCCGCTCTGCTGGCTGGCCCCGCCGCAGCGCAGAAGCTGTCGGAGACCGCAGCTATCCCCGACGGTGTTCCGCCGGGAACGACGCTGGTGATCGGCGATCCGCAGACTAGGGTCGCCCTTACCCTCTCGGGCGAGCTCGCCAAGCTGCCGTTCAAGGTCGAATGGGCCAACATCTCCGGTGGCCCGCAGACGATCGAGGCCTTCCGGGCCAAAGCGCTGGACATCGGCTCCGTCGCCGATATTCCGCCGATCCATGCGCAATGGACCGGGCTCGAGGTCAGGATCGTCGCTGCCAAGTTCCGGCGCGATCCGGTCGGACATCCGATCTATGTGATTGCCACGGCGCCGGGCTCCGGCATTGCGAAGCTCGAGGACATCAAGGGCCGCAAGATTGCCTTCAGCCCTGGCCAGGCGCAGGGCGCGCTTGTGCTGCGCGTGCTGAAGAAACTCAACCTCCGGCATGACGAGGTCCAGCTCGTCGAATTGCCGAGCGTCGGCGACGCCTACGTCAACGCGCTGGCGAGCAAGCTCGTCGACGCGGCGCCGATCGCGGAGGCGAACAAGCAGCGCTTCGTCCAGAATTACGAGCGCGACGGCGCCAAGGCGTTGCCGCACGGCCTGCGCGACGATCCGGCTTATCTCTACGTGGTGAAGGCTTCGCTGGAGGACCCCGGCAAGGCGGCGGCGATCCGCGCCTATGTCCAGGCCTGGGGGCGTGCCACGAAATGGATCGAGACCCATCCCGAGGAGTGGATCAAGGGCTACTACGTCAAGGATCAGGGCCTGAAGCCCGATTCCGGCCGCTTTCTGGTCGAGTCGAATGGTGATCCGGACGTACCGCTCGACTGGAATGGGGCGATCGAGCGCCAGCAGGAAACCATCGACCTCCTCGCGGCCGAGCTGAAGAAGCCGGTGCTCAAGGCGGCGGCGCTGTTCGACCGGCGCTTCGAGCAGGTCGCCGGTGCGGCCTATCAGGGAGAATGAGCATGGCCGATCTCTCGCTCACCGGCGGACAGGGCGTCGTCGACCCCGCCTGGCTCAAGCTCGCCCGCAGCCAGCCTGTCGGCGTGGCCGACAAGCCCCGCCGCCGGCGCAAGCTCGGCCCGGGGCGCCCCATTCCCTATGGCGCCACACTCGGCCCGGTGCTGCTGCTGATCCTCTGGAGCATCGGCTCGGCGACCGGCTACATCGACGACCGCATCCTCTCGGCGCCCTGGACGGTCGCGACCACCGGCTGGGAGCTGATCCAGGACGGGCGCCTGCAGGAGAACCTCTGGACCTCGTTCCAGCGCTCCTTCTGGGGCTTGTTCTGGGGCATCGTCGCCGGCGCCTCGCTCGGCGTCATCGCGGGCCTCAGCCGCATCGGCGAATACCTCGTCGACGGCCCGATCCAGATCAAGCGCGCCATTCCGGCGCTGGCGCTGATCCCGCTGCTGATGCTCTGGTTCGGCATCGGCGAGGGCATGAAGATCCTGACGATCGCGCTGATCACCTTCGCGCCGATCTACATCCAGACCCATGACGGGCTGCGCTCGACCGATGCCCGCTTCATCGAGCTGGCCGAGACGCTCGACCTCTCCAATGGCCAGTTCCTGCGCCATGTCGTGCTGCCGGCGGCGTTGCCCGGCTTCCTGCTCGGCCTGCGCTTCGGCGTCACCTATTCCTGGCTGGCGCTCGTCGTGGTCGAGCAGGTCAATGCCACCTCCGGCCTCGGCTACATGATCAACCTCGCCCGCACCTATGGCCAGACCGAGGTCATCATCCTCTGCCTCGCCGTCTATGCCGCGCTCGGCCTGAGCTCGGACTGGCTCGTCCGCTTCATCACCCGAAAGGCTCTGCCATGGCGCAAGATTCTGGCCGACTGAACCAGCCGCCGGTCGTCGAAGTCCGCGGCCTCACCCGCCGCTATGGCGCGCGCACCATCATCGACGGCGTCGATCTCGACATCGGCCGCGGCGAGTTCGTCGCTCTGCTCGGCCGCTCCGGCTCGGGCAAGAGCACCTTCCTGCGCGCGCTCGCCGGGCTTGATCATGGTGTGCCCGGCTCCGGTCGGCTCGGTACGCCCGATGCCGTCTCGGTCGTCTTCCAGGATGCGCGCCTGCTGCCGTGGAAGCGGGTCGTCGACAACGTCACGCTCGGGCTGAACGGGCAGACACCACGCGAGCGCGCCTTGCACGCCCTCGCCGAGGTCGAGCTGACGGCGCGGGCGCAGGCCTGGCCGACGCAGCTTTCCGGCGGCGAGCAGCAGCGCGCCGCATTGGCGCGCTCGCTGGTGCGCGAGCCTGAGCTGCTTCTGCTCGACGAGCCCTTCGGCGCGCTCGACGCGCTGACCCGGCTGCGCATGCAGGCGCTGCTGCTCGATCTTTGCGCCCGTCATCGTCCCGCCGTGCTGCTTGTCACCCATGACGTCGACGAAGCCATCCACCTCGCCCAGCGCGTGCTGGTGCTCGACGAAGGGCGCTTCGTTGTCGACCTCGATGTCGGCCTGCCGGCGGAAGCCGGGGCGAGGCAGCGGCGTTTCGCCGAAGTGCGCGGTCAATTACTGAGCAGCCTCGGCGTCACCGGAGAGGAACTACGCCGCGTCGCTTGAGGCGAACCACCACGTCTTTCCGGGCCCTTCGCTGCGCGAAGTCCCGGAAAGACGGTGTGATTGCTACTTCTTGATCGCCAGGCAGGCGCTCTGGGCGAGCGGGCGGAAGGCCTGGTCGCCGGGGATGGTGGCGACGAGGTCGTAGAGATCCCATTCGCCCTTCGACTCCGCCGGCTTCTTGACCTGGAAGACGTAGAAATCGTGCACCATGCGCCCGTCCACGCGGAGCTTGGCATTGCGCACGACCTCGTCCTCGATCGGCAGCTCGCGCATCTTGGCGATCACCGTCTTGGCCTCGTCCGACTTCGCCGCGACGACGGCCTTGAGATAATGCCGGACCGAGGAATAGACGCCGGCCTGGATCGCCGAGGGCACCGCGCCATGTGCCGTCTTGAAGCGCTCCGAGAAGGCGCGGGTGCGCTCGTCGATGTTCCAGTAGAAACCCTCGGTCAGGATCGTGCCTTGCGCCGAGGCGAGGCCGACGCTTTTTACGTCCATCGCGGTCAGGAAGAAGGCGACCAGCTTCTGCTTGTCCTGGCCGATGCCGAAATCGCGCGCCGTCTTGATCCCGGCGACAGTGTCGCCGCCGGCATTGGCGAGCGCGATCAGGTCGGCGCCCGAGCCCTGCGCCGTCAGGAGCTGCGAGGAGAGGTCGACCGCGGGGAAAGCGTGCCGGACCGAGCCTGAATAGACGCCGCCCTTGGCAGTGACGAGCGTCTTGGCGTCCGCTTCGAGCTGGTGGCCGAGCGCGTAGTCGGCGGTGACCAGATACCATTTGGTGCCGGGCTCGGTCAGATGGTTGGCGATCCCTGCGACCTGGACATAGGTGTCCCACATCCACTGGACGATATGGTCGGGCTGGCAGGCGTCGCCGGTCAGGCGCGCCGTGCCGCCGGGGAACAGCCCGACGCGGTTCTTGTCCTTCAGCAGCGGCGGGATGGCGAGCTGCAGCGAGGCGTTCGACATGTCGGCGAGCACGTCGACGCCCTGCCGGTCGATCCATTCGCGCGCGATCGCCGAGCCGACATCCGCCTTGTTCTGATGGTCGGCCGAGACCACCTCGATCTTCATGCCGGCGCATTCGGCCTTGAGGCAGTCCTCGACCGCCATGCGGGCAGCAGTGATCGAGCCCTTGCCGGTGATGTCGGAATAGACGCCGGACATGTCGGTCAGCACGCCGATCTTGACGGCGCCGTCGGAGATTTCGGCGGCGGCGGGCAGGGCGCCGAGCAATGCGGTGGCGACAGCGAGCGCCGAGACCAGATCCTTCATGTGAACTCCTCCCATTGTTTTGTTCGTCGTTGCTAGCGGTCGTACCAGTGCGCCATCGGCAGGCCGGCGACGGGCGATCTGAAGCAGGGGATGCGGCTGCCGCGCAGGCTGCCGATATAGGCGGTACGAAGATCGGCGCCGCCGAAGGTGATGCTGGCGAACCAGGGGGCGATCGCCCCGCCGCAGGCGAGCATCAGTTCGGGCGTGGCCTCGTCGCGGGCGAAGGCGGCCATCAGCGCCTTGCCCGCTTCGCTGCTGCGGTCGTCGTCAAGCAGTATGCGAAGCTCGCCCTCGGGTGTGATCGCGAAGACCCGGTCGAGCATCACATGCGTGCCCCAGAGATTGCCATGGGCGTCGAAGGCGATGCCGTCGATGAAGGCGCCATGGTCGTTCGGGCCGAAAATCTCGCGATCGGTGAGGCTGCCATCGGACCCAACACGCAGCCGCGTCACCCGGCAGGCGCAGGTCTCGGCGACGTAGAGCCACTCTTCCTTGGCATCGAGCCTGATCTCGTTGGTGAAGGCGAAGCCGTCGGCGACGATGCGCAGCCGCCCGCCATCATAGAGCGCGACATAGCCGTCGCGGACGTCAGGGCTCATCGCCCGCATCCAGTTTGTCGTCCGCGTCGAGATCGTCAGCCAGATCCGGTCCTTGCTGTCGCGCAGCACGAAATTGACCTTGCCGATCGCCTGCCCGTCGATGCTGTCGACAAGCACGCGGCTCTCGCCGGAGCGGGTCATGACTTCCAGCCGGTCGGTGCCGAAATTCGAGATCAGCACGTCGCCATTGCGGGCGAAGGCGAGGCCGTTCGGCAAGGTGCCGGAGACAAAGCGCGCCTCCTCGTCGGCCGCCTCGGCGAAACCGCGGCTCGCCGTCTGCGTGATCAGCTCCTGCGTGCCATCCGGCCTGATATGGACGACGCCACCGCGCGCATCGGCGCTCCAGAGCGAACCGTCGCGCTCGGCCAGAATGCATTCGGGCCGCTGCAGCCCTTCGCCGATGTAAGCGATGGCTGCGGGGTCGATGACGAAACCGTCGAGCGGGTTGGGGCGAGGCGACATCAGAAGTTCACGCGGTCGCCGCCCTTGAGGCCGAGCGTGGCGCGGGCCTCCTCGGGTGTGGCGATCTCGTAGCCGAGTTCCTCGACGATGCGGCGGATCTTGGCGACCTGCTCGGCATTGGACGTCGCGAGCTTGCCCCTGCCGATGAACAGGCTGTCCTCCAATCCGACGCGGACATTGCCGCCCAGCATCGCCGCCTGGGTGCAGAACGCCATCTGGTGGCGACCCGCCGCGAGCACCGACCAGTGATAGTCTTTGCCGAAGAGCTTGTCGGCGGTGCGCTTCATGAACATCAGGTTGTCGAGATCGGCGCCGATGCCGCCCAAAATGCCGAAGATCAATTGCAGGAAGACCGGCGGCCGGAACCAGCCGCGATCGAGGCAATGGGCGAGATTGTAGAGGTGGCCGACATCGTAGCACTCGTGCTCGAACTTGGTGCCGTGCCCCTCGCCGAGCAGCTTGTAGATGCGCTCGATGTCGCCGAAGGTGTTGCGGAAGATGAAGTCCTTGGTGTTGGCGAGGTAGGGCTGCTCCCAGGGATGCTTCCAGTCGCTGTACTTCTCCGCCAGCGGGTGCAGCGCGAAGTTCATCGAGCCCATGTTGAGCGAGCACATCTCCGGCGCGGCCTTGAGCGGCGCGGCGAGGCGCTCCTCGACCGTCATGGTCAGGCCGCCGCCGGTGGTGATGTTCACCACCGCGTCGGTCGCCTGCTTGATCCGCGGCAGGAACTCCATGAACACGGCCGGGTCGGGCGTCGGGCGACCGTCCCTGGGGTCGCGGGCGTGCAGATGCAGGATCGCCGCGCCGGCTTCCGCCGCCGCGATCGCCTGGCTGGCGATCTCGTCCGGCGTGATCGGCAGGTGGTCCGACATGGTCGGCGTATGGATGCCGCCGGTGACGGCGCAGGTGATGATGACCTTGCTCATGGCGTTCTCCTTCGTCAGCCCGGCAGGATCGCCACGGCGCGGGTCCAGCCGGCCGAGCCGTTGCGGACCTTCACCGGCAGGCAGCTGATCGTGAAGCCGGTCGCCGGCAGCGCTTCGAGATTGTGCAGCTTCTCGATCTGGCAGTAGCCGGCCTCGCGTCCGGCCTTGTGGCCCTCCCAGATCAGCGAGGCGTCGCCCGTCTCGGCAAAGCGCCGGGCGGTGTGGCTGAACGGCGCATCCCAGCTCCAGCCATCGGTGCCGACGACCTTGATGCCCTGCCGCACCAGATGCAGCGTCGCCTCGCGGCCGAAGCCGCAGCCGGAATCGACATAATCGGCCTGGCCATAGCGTGCGCCGGCCCGCGTATTGGCGACGACGATTTCCAGCGGGCTGAGGATGTGGCCGATCCGTGCGAGCTCGGCGTCGATCTCGGCGGGGGTGACGACATGGCCATCGGGCAGATGGCGGAAGTCGAGCTTCACGCCCGGCTGCAGGAACCAATCGAGCGGGCATTCGTCGATCCTGAGCGCCGGCGCACCGCCATCCTGCGTCGGGTGGTAGTGCCAGGGCGCATCGACATGGGTGCCGTTATGGGTCGAGATCGTCGCGAGCTCGACCGCCCAGCCCATGCCATCAGGCAGCTGCTCGGGCTTCAGGCCCGGAAACGCCGCCGCGATGTCCTTCGCCGTCGCCTCATGCGTGCGATAGTCGATTCTGACCTTCTGGAACGGCGGATCGGCAGGAACGTCGTTCTCGAGCGGAATCGACAGATCGACGAGGCGGCCTGGCAGCATGCCGGTGTGTCCTCCCTTGAGGCATGTTCTCTGTGGTTCGAATTTGGACGAACGTCCGACCTATAGCAAGGCACTGCGTTTCTGGTAAGAGCGATTCGCTGGATTTCCGGAGGGCACGATGTCCGCGATGCCGACGCGCGACCGCATTCTCGACGCTGCCGAGCGGCTCTTCGCCGAGCGCGGCGGCGCCGACGGCGCCTCCATGCGCGATCTCGCTGCGGCGGCCGGCGTGCGACTCTCGCAGCTCAGTTATCATTTCGGCTCGAAGGAGGCGCTCTATCGTGCCGTCTTCGCCCGCCGGGCGCATGCCCTGGCGCTGGCGCGCGCCCAGGCGCTCGGCGAGGCTCTGGCCCGGCCGGCGCTCGACATCGGCGAGATTGTCGCCGCCTTCATCGGCCCCTCCGTGCGCCAGCGTTTCACGGAGGGCGTCCAGGGCGCGGCCTTCGCCATGATGACCGCGCGCGAGGCCGTCGACCCGCGCGAGGCGGCGCGCGGTGTTCTCGCCGAGCATTTCGATCCGACGGCGCGGCAGTTCCTCGCCGCGCTCGGCAAGCTCTATCCGGAGGCGCCGGAGGGCGCTCTGGTCGACGCCTATCTCTTCATGGTCGGCGCACTGGTCATGACCATGGCCGCCGGCGACCGCGCCATGCGGCTCGATCAGGCGCGCGACTCCGTTCCGGTGGCCGAGAACGCCGATCTCCTGCTGCAACGCCTGACGGATTTCTGTGCCGCGGGCATCAATGGTTTGTTGAAAGGCCGCTGAGCCGGTTCATCCGGCCGCAGGCAAGGGAGAGTGGATCAGATCATGCGCCGCGAGATCATCGAAGTCCCCGTCATCTCCGAGGCGATCCGCCAGCTCGGCGCGCCGACCTCGGCGCTGGCGAGAGTGGGAGGTCTGCTCTTCACCTGCGGCATGCCACCGATCGACACGGTGACCGGCGAGATCGTCAGCGGCGATATCGAGACGCAGACGCGCGCCGCGATGGAGGCGCTCGCCGTGACCCTGCGCCATGGCGGTTCCTCCCTCGGCGCCGTGGTCAAGGCGACGATCTTCGTCACCGATCCGGCGCTGATGTCCGGCGTCAACGCGGTCTATCGGACCTATTTCACCAATGGTTTTCCGGCCCGGACCAGCGCGGCGATCCGGCCCTGGCCATTGCCGTTCGACATCGAGATCGAGTGCGTCGCCGCGATCGACTGAAGCATTTTCGAGCGAAGTGGGTACCGGTTCGCGTGAAGAAAATGCGATCTAGAAGCTGCCTCAGCGGTCCGCCCGCGCCACCACCGTGTGCAGGAGCACGTTGAGGCCTGGCTCGAGATCCTCGGGCGTGCAGAGTTCCTGATTGTTGTGGGTGATGCCGCCTTTGCAGGGCGAAAAGATCATCGTCGTCGGCGCGTGGCGGGCGACGAAATAGGCGTCGTGCCCGGCCTGGCTCAGGATGTCCCGGGTGCGGTAGCCGAGACCGAGCGAGGTCGAGCGGACCTGCTCGATCAGCTCCTCGGCGAAGACCTTGCCGCCCCAGTTCCAGACATCGAGGATCTCGGCGGTGCAATCGGCTCGCGCCGCCGCCTCGTGCACAGCGCGGCGCACGCGCTCGGCCATCACGGCCGCGGTCTCCGGGTCGGCATGGCGGACGTCGCAGGTCGCCTGCGCCCAGTCGGAGAGGATGCCCGGCTTGTTCGGCCAGGCCACCAGCCGCGAGGCCGTCGCCTTGCCGCCGCTGCCGGCATGCTCCCAGCCGAGATCGTCGACGGCGACGAGCAAGCGCGCGCCGGCGATCAGCGCGTTCCTGCGCCGCTCCATTGGCCACGGGCCGGTATGGGCGGTTTCGCCCTTGAACTCGACCAGCATGCCGGTGCTGGAAAAGCCGCCGGTGACGACGCCGACCTGCATGCCCTCGCGGTCGAGGATCGGCCCCTGCTCGATATGGAACTCGACATAGGCGTCGAAGGGGTGGGGAGCCGTCTCCATCTGCCCGCGATAGCCGATGCGATCGAGCTCCTCGCCGATCGCCCGGCCGTCATCATCGCGCCGGCCTAGCGCCCAGTCGAGCGTGTAGGCGCCGGTGAAGCAGCCCGAGCCGACCATGGGCGGCGAGAAGCGCCCGCCCTCCTCATTGGTCCAGTTGACCACTTCGATCGGCCGCTTCGTGCGATGGCCGAGCTGGTCGAGCGTTAGGCAGACCTCGAGCCCGCCGAGCACGCCGGCGATGCCGTCGAAGCGCCCGCCATTCACCTGCGTGTCGAGATGGCTGCCCATCACCACCGGCGGCAGGCTCTCGTCCTGGCCTGGCCGGCGCGCGAAGATGTTGCCGATGCCGTCGACGCGCACGCTCAGGCCCGCCTGCCGGCACCAGTCGATGAAGACGTCGCGCACCTCCCGGTCGGCATCGCCGAGCGCCAGCCGCGACAGCCCGCCCGGCCGTCCGATGCCGATCTCGCCGGAGCGTTCGATCGTCGTCCAGAAGCGCCCGATATCGATGCGCGCAGTTGCTGGCAGGCCCATGGATTCCCCCGATATCGGACGCCCGGTGGCGCCGCTTCGATCGAAGGACAATCGGGGCCGCTGCCCATTCCTGGCAAATCGATATTGGTGATGGGTTTCGCCGGTCCGTGTGGAATGAACAGGCACACGCTCCGGTATGTCATCGACGCAGAAGGCGCTTGACAGGCGTGCATGCGCAGTGGAATGATTATTCTATTGGGTATTAAAAACGGTTTTTTTGTTTCGTTTTGAATGAAGCGCAGAGTTGGTGGTCGCGCTTGGAGCGCGTCCTCCCGCCTTCGCCATCCAGGTAGTCCGCGACGCTCCGCGGGCCGCCAAATCGCCCGACAACCGGCCGATCGCGCCCGATCGGACCGACAACGAAAGCGGGGAACATCCCCGCATGGGAGGATGAGATGAAGCGTTTTCTCGCAGGGATGATTGCTGCCGCCGCCATCGCCGTCGCCGGTGCGACGCCGAGCGTCGCCCAGAGCACCAGGATCATCGTCGTCAGCCATGGCCAGGCCGCGGACCCGTTCTGGTCGGTGGTCAAGAACGGTGTCGCCAAGGCGGCCGCCGATCTCAAGGTCTCCGTCGATTATCGCGCCCCCGAGACCTTCGACATGGTGGCGATGAGCCAGCTGATCGACGCCGCGGTGAACCAGAAGCCGGCCGGTCTCGTCGTCTCGATCCCCGACGCCTCGGCGCTCGGCCCATCGATCCAGAAGGCGGTCGCCGCCGGCATCCCGGTGATCTCGATGAACTCCGGCTCCGACGTCTCGAAGAAGCTCGGCGCCCTCTTGCATGTCGGCCAGGATGAGTTCGATGCGGGCAAGGCCGCCGGCGAGAAGCTCGCCAGCATGGGCGGCAAGGTCGGCGTCTGCGTCAACCACGAGGTCGGCAATGTCGCGCTCGATTTGCGCTGCAAGGGTTTCGCCGAAGGCTTCAAGGGCAAGGTCACGACCCTGCCGGTCTCGAACGATCCGTCCGAGATCCGCTCCAAGGTCAAGGCGGCGCTCTCCGATGCCAGCGTCGACACGGTGATGGCGCTGAGCGCCTCGCTCGGCGGCGAGCCGACCCTGGCGGGCGTCAAGGAAGCCGGCAAGATCGCCACCGTCCGCGTCGCCACCTTCGATCTCTCGGCCAACTTCCTCAAGGCGATCGCGGCGGGCGAAGCGGCCTTCGGCATCGACCAGCAGCAGTTTCTGCAGGGCTATCTGCCGGTCGCCTTCCTGGCGCTCAACGCCGAATACGGCCTCGTCCCCGGCGGCAATGTCCCCTCCGGCCCGAATCTCGTCACCAAGGAGAAGGCGGCCCAGGTCGTCGACCTCTCGGCCAAGGGCATCCGCTGAGTGAGCCGCAGCGGCGCGCCCCGCGCCGCTGCGCTCCTCCCGGACGGTTCAGAAGCTCAGGAGGCGCGCCATGACGACATCGACCGCCGATCTCGCCGCGGGCCCGTCCCGTTCCGCTGACCCGGCCGCAGAAGCTCGTGACGAACGGCTGCGCCGCGTCTCGCTGATCGCCCGGCTGATGCGCCGGCCCGAGCTCGGCGCTGTCGCCGGGCTCGTGCTGGTGACGATCTTTTTCGCACTCACCGCCAATCCGGCAATGTTCACCCTCGCCGGCCTGATGACGGTCCTCTCGCCGGCGGGCCAGCTCGGCATTCTCGCGATTGCCGCCGCGCTCTTGATGATCGGCGGCGAATTCGACCTTTCGATCGGCTCGATGATCGCCTTCGCCGGCCTCGTTTTCGGCGCGCTGATCGTCGTCGGCGACCTGCCGCTGCTGGCAGCGATCGTCGCGACCTTCGTCTTCGCCGGGCTGATGGGCGCGGTGAACGGCCAGATCGTCATCCGCACCCGCCTGCCCTCCTTCATTGTTACCCTCGCCTTCCTCTTCATCCTGCGCGGGCTCTCGCTGGTCGGGCTGAAATGGGCGACGGGCGGCTCGACGCAGTTGCGCGGCATCGGCGACAAGGCGGGCGAGGGTCTGATTCGCGAGCTTTTTTCCGGTCAGGCGCTGGAGCCGCTCTTCGCCTGGCTCGCCAAAGCCGATTGGATCGCCAAGTTCCCGAACGGCACGCCGACCGTGACCGGCGTCCCGGTCTCGATCCTCTGGTTCCTCGCCATTGCGGCGCTTGCGACCTATGTCCTGCTGCGCACCCGCTTCGGCAACTGGATCTTCGCTGCCGGCGGCGATCCCAATGCGGCCCGCAATTCCGGCGTCCCGGTCAACCTGGTCAAGACGACCCTGTTCGTGCTGACCGCCTGCGCCGCCACGCTGGTCGCCATCCTGACCGTGCTCGATGCCGGCTCGACCGATGCCCGCCGCGGCTTCCAGAAGGAGTTCGAGGCGATCATCGCCGCCGTGATCGGCGGCTGCCTGCTCACCGGCGGCTATGGCTCGGCGATCGGCGCCTTCTTCGGCGCGATCATCTTCGGCATGGTCTCGATCGGCCTGACCTACACCAGCTTCGACAGCGACTGGTTCCAGGTCTTCCTCGGCGGCATGCTGCTGCTCGCCGTGCTGTTCAACAACTACATCCGCCGCAAGGCGACAGGGGAGCGCTGAGCATGACGACAGCTCCGGAACAGGCCCCGCTCATCGAGGTCCGCGACATCGTCAAGCATTTCGGCTCGGTGATCGCGCTCTCGGGCGTCTCGCTCAAGGTCTCCGCCGGCGAAGTGCTCTGCCTGCTCGGCGACAACGGAGCCGGCAAGTCGACACTGATCAAGACGCTGTCGGGCTGTCATAAGCCGAGCTCGGGCGAGTTCCTGGTCGAGGGCCGGCCGGTCGCCTTCTCGAGCCCGCGCGATGCGCTCGATGCCGGCATTGCCACCGTCTACCAGGACCTGGCGATGATCCCGTTGATGTCGATCACGCGGAACTTCTTCATGGGGCGCGAGCCGATCCGCGGCTTCGGCCTGCTCAAATGGATCGATTTCGACCTCGCCCATGCGGTGACGCGCGACGAGATGCACAGGATCGGCATCGACATCCGCGATCCGCACCAGGCGGTCGGCACGCTCTCCGGCGGTGAGCGCCAATGCGTCGCCATCGCCCGCGCCGTCTATTTCGGCGCCAAGGTGCTGATTTTGGACGAGCCGACCTCGGCGCTCGGCGTCGCCCAGACCTCGATGGTCCTGAAATACATCAATCTCGTGCGTGCCAAGGGCCTTGGCGTGATCTTCATCACCCACAATGTCCGCCACGCCTATGCCGTCGGCGACCGCTTCACCGTGCTCAACCGCGGCAAGACGCTCGGCACCTACGCCAAGTCCGGTATCGCCATGGACGAGCTGCAGAACCTGATGGCCGGCGGCAAGGAATTGCAGGCGGTCTCGGAGGAGCTCGGCGGCACGGTCTGACGCCCAAGGCATATCCACTCCTCCCATTTCGCTACGGAGATTGCTCATGCGCGCGCTCGGCGTCGGCCTGATCGGCACCGGCTATATGGGCAAGTGCCATGCGCTCGCCTGGAACGCCGTCGCGCCGGTCTTCGGCGATGTGCCCCGTCCGAAGCTCGCGGTGCTCTGCGAGGTCGACGAAGCCCTTGCGGCGCAGCGCGCCGGCGAGTTCGGCTTCACGGAGTCGACCACCGACTGGAAGGCGCTCATCGCCCATCCCGATGTCGATGTCGTCTCGATCACGACGCCGAACGCCTTTCATGCTGAGATGGCGATCGCAGCGCTTGAGGCCGGCAAGCATGTCTGGTGCGAGAAGCCGATGGCGACCAGCATCAGTGATGCGCAGGCCATGCTGGCGGCGGCGAAAGCGGCCGGGACGGTTGCCGCGCTCGGCTACAACTACATCCAGAACCCGGCGATCCGTCTGGCCAAGCGCCTGATCGCGGAGGGTGCGATCGGCGAAGTCAACCATGTCCGCGTCGAGATGGACGAGGATTTCATGGCCGATGCCGGCGCGCTCTTCTCCTGGAAGAGCGAGGCCGCCTCCGGTCATGGCGCGCTCGACGATTTCGGCGTGCACGCCTTCTCGCTGCTCAAGGTGCTGGTCGGCGAGGTCGCTTCGGTGATGGCCGACATGGCCAGGCCCTATGCGGAGCGCGCGCTCGCGGCCGGTGGCAGCCGTCCGGTCGAGACGCACGATATCGCCACGCTCCTGCTGCGTCTGTCATCCGGCGCCTCCGGTCTCGTCGCGCTCAATCGCTCGGCCTGGGGTCGCAAGGGCCGGATCGCCCTGCAGGTCTTCGGCGCGAGGGGCACGATCGCCTATGATCAGGAGCGGATGAACGAGATCGAGCTCTACACCGCCGAGGTCGCCAGCGATCTCCAGGGCTTCCGCCGCATCCTGACCGCGCCGGCGCACGAGCCCTATGGCCGCTTCATCCCGGCGCCCGGCCACGGTCTCGGCTTCAACGAGCTCAAGATCATCGAATGCCGTGAATTGCTCCGCGCCATTGCGGGAGAACCGGCACATCTCCTCGATTTCGAGGCCGGCCTGCGGATCGAACGCACGGTCGAGGCCGCGGCCAGGAGTTTCCGTGAGGGGTGCTGGACGACGGTCTGACGGGCTGTTTCGCTGGCTCGGCGGGGACAAAGTGCAATTCTCGTATATCGGGCCGGTTTCGGTCGGCCGGAAACCACGCTAGGGATATCGTTCGTATACGAACGAGGATCAACAATGGCGCGACCGGGTAGTGCGGCCGAGACACCCGAGCCTGCCGACGAGAGCTATGATCTCGCCGAGCAGGTCGGCTTCATCATGCGCCAGGCGGCGCAGCGCCATGTCTCGATCTTCAACGAGATCATGGGCAGTGACCTGACACCGACGCAATGGGCGGTGCTGGCCCGGCTCTATCAGGATGGCGGCTCCTCGCAGAACCTGCTCGGCCGCCAGACCGCGATGGACGCCGCCACGATCAAGGGCGTGGTCGACAGGCTGCTCAAGCGCAAGCTGGTGCAGACCAAGCCCGATCCCGAGGACGGCCGCCGGCTCATCGTCGAGCTCAGCCCGGCCGGCGTCGACTACACCCGCGAACTCCTGCCCAAGGCGGAGACGGTGACCAAGGTGACGCTGGCCCCGCTCGCCACCAACCAGCGGGCGACGCTGATCGCGCTGTTGAAGCAATTGCGCTGAGGCTTCGCCGCTACCCGATCACGTAGCAGTCACACCCTTCCGCCATCGCCTTCGCCTCATCGAGGTCGCTTGAGGCGCTGGCATGGATGGCAAAGAGCGGATCGCCGACGGAGACGGTGTCGCCGACATGACGGCGCAGGTCGATGCCGGCCGCTTTGTCGAAGGGTGCACCGGCGCGCCGGGCGATGCCGGCGACCGCCCAGCCGTCGATCTCGATGACCGTGCCGGCCTTTGGCGAGCGCACTGTATGGACGAGCAGGCCGGGCGCGACCGGCGGTTCGCGCCGCCCCTGCGCATCGATGATCCGCTCGAAAGCGGCGCGCGCCGCGCCGGAGCGCAGCAGCTCCTCTGCTCGCGCACGCCCGGCCGCGACCGAGCCCAGGGCCGGGTCCCAGCCGAGGATGCGGCTGGCGAAGAACAGCGCTTTCTCGACGAGGTCGGTCGGCGCCTGCGGGTCGTTGTCGAGCACCCAGCCGACATCGCGGCATTCCAGCGCCGGGCCGATGCCGCGCCCGATCGGGCGGGTGCCGTCGGTCGGGAAGGCCTTGACCACGAGGCCGAGCCCGGCTCCGACCGTCTCGAACAGTTTCGCGAGCTCGGCCGCCTCCGCCCCGCTTTTCAGCTTGGCGCGCGGGCCATAGGGCAGGTCAACGATGACATGGGTCGAGCCTGCCGTGAGTTTCTTCGACAGGATCGAGGCGACCGACCAGCGGTTCGAATCGATGCCGAGCGGCCGCGTGATCGCGTTCATCACGTCATCGACGACGGAATGGTTGAGCCGCCCGTTCCAGGCGATGCAGCCGCGGGCTTTTTCGACGCAGGTGCGCAATTCGGCCGGATTGAGCTCGACGCGGGCGAGCGCCTCCATCGCATCGGCCGTGCCCGCCGCCGAGGTGATGGCGCGCGACGAGGTCTTCGGCATCAGGAAGGCGCCGTGCGCCGCGACGATCGGCACGACGATCAGCGTGATCCGGCTGCCGGGAATCCCGCCCATCGAATGCTTGTCGACGACGATCCTGTCCGGCCAGGTGATCTTTTGCGCGAAGCGGCTGCGCACCCGCGCCAGCGAGACGACCTCGTTATCGGAGAGCTTCTGCGTCGCCGCGACCAGAAACGCCGCGACTTCGCCATCGGGATAGCGGGCCTCGACGATGTCACGGATCAGCGTGTGGTACTGCTCTTCCGAGAGCTCGCCGCCCTGGATCTTGCGAGTCAGCGCGGCGCGGCTCTCGGGCGAAGGCGTGCGCCGGAGCGTGACCTCGCTACCCTCGGGCAGGCCGAGCTCGTCGAAAGCCTCGGCCGACAGGCCGATCTCGTCGCCGGCGAGTAGCGAGGGCAGGTCGATGACCTGCACGTCCGAGCGGGTGCTGGCTGTGGCTCCCGAAATCTCGATCCGGCCCGGCCCAAGATAATCGAAGCCGTTGACGATCTCGCCCTTGGCCGGAAGGTAGGCGCAATGCGCCCGGCCGGCGAAGAGCGGCAGCCGGCGCAGCCGCATCGTGTTGGCGGCGGCCTCGACCGCGGCGATGAAGCGCTCGACGCCGATCTCGACGCTCTGGTCGTTGCAGATCGTCGCCGCCCTGATCCCTTCCGGACGGGGTTCGACCGTGCGCGACAGGCGCTTCTCGATGGCTTCGCCGCTCTCGCGCCCGCGCCCGGCGATCCGGGCAGCGAGCACTTCGGGCGGCGCAGTGACCTCGACCACGACGAAGCGCGGCAGGCGGTTGGCGAGCGCCGCGATCGTGGCGCGCGAGCCGTTGGCGATGACGTTGCGGCCGGTCTCGACCAGGCGCTTGAGCTCAGCCGGCAGGCCGTAGCGCAGGCCATGGGCGCCCCAGGTGATCAGGAAGTCGCCCTCGGCCTCGCGCGCATCGAAGGCTTCGTCCGTCGCCGCGTCGTGGTCCTCGCCCGGCGATCCGGCCGGGCGGGTGACGACGCGACGGGCGAAGACATAGCGGCCGGTCGGCTCCAGCAAGGTGCGGGCGCCGTCGATCAGCGAGTCCTTGCCGGCTCCGCTCGGGCCGACGATCAGGAAGAAGGTACCGGGCCGCATCGTTGCTCAGGCTTCGTCGAGGCCGATATCCACCGCCGGCGCCGATTGGGTGATCTTGCTGGTCGAGATGTAGTCGACGCCGGTCCTGGAGATCGGGCCGATCGTGTCGATGTTGATGCCGCCGGAGGCCTCGACCTTGGCGCGGCCGGCGATCAGCTCGACCGCCTTGGTCATGTCGGCGACCGACATGTTGTCGAGCATGATCACGTCGGCGCCGGCCTTGGCGGCCTCCTCGACCTGCTCGAGCCGGTCGCATTCGACCTCGAGCTTGGTCAGCACCGGCAGCTTCTTGCGGGCGCGCTCGACGGCGGCGGTGATGCTGCCGCAGACGGCGATGTGGTTGTCCTTGATCATCACGCCGTTGTCGAGGCCGAGGCGGTGGTTGAGGCCGCCGCCGCAGGTCACGGCGTGCTTCTCCATCATGCGCAGGCCGGGCGTGGTCTTGCGGGTGTCGATCAGGCGCGCCTTGCTGCCGGCCATGGCGGCGGCATAGCGGGCCGTCTCGTTGGCGATGCCGGAGAGGCGCTGGGCGATGTTGAGCGCGGTACGCTCGGCGGTGAGCACGCTGCGGGCGGCGCCCTCGATCTCGACCAGGATCGCGCCCTTCTCGACCTTGTCGCCGTCCTTGACCAGCAAGGTCACCTTGAGCTCGGGATCGTAACGCTTGAACACCCGGGCGGCGACCTCGACACCGGCGACGATCATCGGCTCGCGGGCGTTCATCTGGAACTTGCCGGTCT
Source organism: Alloboseaceae bacterium BT-24-1 (assembly GCA_025846845.1). Lineage (GTDB taxonomy): Bacteria > Pseudomonadota > Alphaproteobacteria > Rhizobiales > Beijerinckiaceae > Allobosea. The sequence goes on along the minus strand of JAOYTL010000008.1, from coordinate 61,837 downwards.
CATTGGGCTCGATCATCACCTGGACGGTGAGGTCGCAGGCGCCGATGTCCTCGATCAGCCAGTGGTCGATCAGGCGATCCGTGGCGAAGCTGTCATACATGGCAGGCCCTCTCTCCCGCGGCGGTGCCGCTCGAAACATGTTTGTATGCAAACAATAGCAGCGGGGAAATTTGGCTGTCAATGCGCCATCGGAACCGTGCTTGCAACCAGCAATCGCGTCATGGCGGGGTCATCTCCGCCGGGTAAAATCATGCTTCGGTGCCACTGCAAGTAATCTTGTATGCAAGAATTGCCGGCTATGGCTTTCGTCCCGCCGACAGACCAGCGCTGGCTTGGCCGCGCCGGCTGAGAACGTGGCCAATCCTGAGATCGGGCGTAGAGTGGCAGCCGTCCCGCGCCTCGCCTTGTCTTGACTTGGTCTAAGAGGCGCGCCAGTATCGTTTGTACACAAACAAAATCCGAACACCCGCTTTGCGGGAGGATCAAGCATGGCGCTGGACGAAGCGAGCCCGGTCGCGGACGACAAGATCCGCTGTGATGCCTGCCCGGTGATGTGCTTCATCAAGCCCGGCGCTGTCGGCGCCTGCGATCGCTACGGCAATGTCGAGGGCGAGCTGGTGCGGATGGAGCCGCATGTCGTGCTCGAGCGCACGCTGGAGCATGGCGGCGAGATCGTGCCCTTCGCCGGATCACGCGAATGGGAAGGCGAGATCGTCCATCAGCAGGGCACGTTCATCACCGCGATCGGCGCCGGCACCACCTATCCCGACTACAAGCCCGCCCCCTTCATCGTCTCCTCCGAGGTCGACGGTGTCGACATGGTCACCGTCGTGACCGAGGGCATCTTCAGCTATTGCGGCGTCAAGGTGAAGATCGACACCGACCGCTTCCTCGGCCCCGAGCAGGCGACGGTGCGGGTCGAGGGCGAGGCGATTGGCCACGTCACCACCGGCGAATACGGCTCGCAGATGCTCTCGCTCGGCGGCGTCCACCATCTCACCGGCGGCTCGAAGAAGGAGGGCCGCGTCACCTGCGACGCGCTGCTCCAGCTCAGCAACGGCAAGGCGGTCGAGCTCACCATCGACGATGGCGAGAGCGTGATCGTCCAGGCCGGCAAGCCGCCGATCGTCAACGGCATCCAGGAAAGCCGGATGCGCGTCGGCTGCGGCTCGGCGACGATCGGCATCTTCGCCAAGCAATGGCACGGCAAGGTCGACGAGGTCGTCGTCGTCGACGACCACATCACCGGCGTGCTCTCCGAGCACCAGGCCGGCAAGCTGCTCGGCATGGCCGGCACCGGCATCAAGCTGAAAGGCCGGCGCTCGACACCCGGCCGCTATTTCCAGGTGGCACAGCCCGGCACCGGCTGGGGCGGCACCAATATCAGCGATCCCCTGACCATTCTCGGGCCCTTCGATCCCAAGGTCGCCTATCCCGGCCTGCGCCTGCTGATGGTCTCGACCACCGGCGAGCACGCCGCCTATTACGAGCTCGACGAGAACCTCGTCCCGGTCGAGACGCAGATGCCGCAGCCGCTGGTCGAGCCAGTCGAGCGCATCGCCGAGAATTGCGAGCCGGCGCTCTCGACCGTGCTCTTTATCGGCGGCGCCGGCGGCTCGCTGCGCGCCGGCGTCACCGAGAATCCGGTCCGTTTGACCCGCTCGGTCAAGGATGCGCTGACCTATGTCACCTGCGGCGGTGCCCCGGTCTATATCTGGCCGGGCGGCGGCATCACCTTCATGGTCGACGTCACCCGCCTGCCCGAGAACGCCTTCGGCTATGTGCCGACGCCGGCGCTGGTCGCGCCGCTCGAATTCACCATGAGCCGGGCCGATTACGAGGCGCTCGGCGGCCATATGGACGCGATCCAGCCGCTGGCCTCGCTCAAGGGCGGCAGCCAGCTGCGCCTGCCGCAGCGCCCGGACAATCCCTGGCCGCTGGCGCCGGAGCAGCCGCGCCGCTCGCTGGGGTAGGGCGATGTCCCGGCTCGTTCGACCCTTTTCTTTAGGTCAGGTAGCGCGTGAGGCGCGACCGACCCCCTCTCCCCTTGCGGGAGAGGGTTGGGGTGAGGGGTCGCGCGACGCCGATCGTAAACGTCCGGCCCCGTCAGGCGAAGCCGTCCGGATCTGCGCGACCCCTCATCCGGCCCTGCGGGCCACCTTCTCCCGCAAGGGGAGAAGGGATTCGCGGCTCGCTCTGCACGCAGCAGGAAGATTCTATTGATGCGCTTCGAGGCTCCCTCCGCGCGCTTCCTGCCGGATGGCCGGCGGCTGCTCCTGCAGCAGGGGCCGATCGATCTCGTCGTCGACGCCGTCGGAGAGCCCGAAGCCGTCAGGGCCGCGCATGAGGCGGCGATTCTGCGCTTCGACGGCCTGCTCGCCGAACTCTGCGACGAGCTGCAGCTGCTGCGCACGGCGGTGAGCCGGACGAGCCCGCGGCCGCTCGGGCCGGTCGCCCGGCGCATGCATGCGGCGGTCAGCCCCTTCGCTGAGACCAGCTTCATTACGCCGATGGCCGCCGTCGCCGGCTCGGTGGCGCAGGAGATCCTCGGCGTGATGTGCGCGGCCGCGCCGCTCACCCGTGCCTATGTCAACAATGGCGGCGACATCGCCCTGCATCTTTCTCCCGGAGAGCAGTTCCGCATCGGGCTGGTGAAGCGTCCCGACCGGCCGGAGTTCTTCGCCACCGCGACGATCCGCCCTGAGGACGGCGTCGCCGGCATCGCCACATCAGGCTATCCCGGCCGCAGCTTTTCGCTGGGAATCGCCGAGGCGGTGACCGTGCTGGCGCCCACCGCCGCCATGGCCGATGCGGCGGCCACGATGATCGCCAACGCGATCGACCTGCCCGGCCATCCGGCGATCGAGCGCCTGTCGGCCAGCTCCGTCCAGAGCGATAGTGATCTCGGGGAAAGGCTCGTCACCCGCAACGTCGGCCCGCTGGCCGTCGCCGAGATCGAAACCGCGCTCGCCGCCGGCCTCGCCGAGGCGGAGCGATTGCGTGCCGCAGGCCTGATCGTCTCGGCCGCCATGCATCTGCAGGGCGTGAGCCGTGCGCTCGCCACGCCTATGATCGTTCAAGAAGACCCCGAGAGGAGACTTGCCCGTGCCTGAGATCGCCGTCCGAAAATACGCCGTCACTGTCGAGGAAATCCATCACGAGGGTGGCCCGGCTGCAGCGGTGCCGCTGAAGCGTGGTGCGGCGCTGGCCGTGATCGCAAACCCCTATGCCGGCCGCTATGTCGAGGACATCCAGGGCTTCATGGACGATCTGAAGCCCTTCGGTTTGGCCATGGCGCAGCGCCTGCTCGCCGCGATGGGCGGCGACGCCAAGGCGATCCAGGGCTACGGAAAGGGTGCCATCGTCGGCGCCGCCGGCGAGCTCGAGCACGGCGCGCTCTGGCATGTGCCGGGCGGCTACGCCATGCGCGAGCTGCTGGGCGACGCCAAGGCGATCGTGCCCTCGACCAAGAAGGTCGGCGGCCCCGGCACGCGGCTCGACATCCCTGTCACCCATGTCAACGCATCCTATGTCCGCAGCCATTTCGACGCCTTCGAGATCGGCATCACCGACGCCCCCCGGGCCGACGAATTGCTGTTCGCGCTGGTGATGACGACCGGCTCGCGCATCCACGCCCGCGTCGGTGGGCTCAAGGCGAGCGAGATCAAGGGCGAGGACGGCCTGCGATGAAGGCGCGGATCCGCAAGATCGTCACGGTCGTCGACGAGACCCATAGCGAGCTCGGCCGTCCCGTCTCGCCGCCGATCCGCCGCGCAGCCGCGGTCGCCGTGATCGCCAATCCCTTTGCGGGACAATACCAGGATGATCTCTCCGAGCTGATCGATATCGGCGAGGAGCTCGGCGACCTGCTCGGCCGCCATGCATTGGCCGCGCTCGGCATCGCGGGCGAGGCGGTCCAGGGCTATGGCAAGGCCGCAGCCGTCGGCGAAGACGGCGAGCTCGAGCATGCCGCCGCGATCCTGCATCCGAAGCTCGGCGCTCCCTTGCGCAAGCTTCTGGGCAAGGCGCCGGCGCTGATCCCGTCCTCGAAGAAGCGCGGCTCGCTCGGCGTCGTCCTCGACGTACCGCTCGGCCACAAGGCGGCCGCCTATGTCCGCAGCCATTTCGACGGGATGGAGGTCCGGATTTCGGATGCTCCCCGCGCCGGCGAGATCGTCGTCGCGGTTGCCCTGACCAGCGGCGGCCGGCCATTGCCACGTGTCGGCGGGCTCACCGATGCCGAGGCCAAGGGCGAGGACGGGCTGCGGTAGTCTATTTCCGTCTCCTCGGAACGTCTTGTGAATGGCGCGAAAGGCGATGAAGCTGAGGACTAGGAGCCTACATTCATATGGCTCAACCTTATACAGGGGCTGGGCCATGAAGCTTTATTCATTCGCCTCCGACAATCTGACGAATATCTGGGCAGGAATCGGCGCCGGACTATGGGCGGTCGGAGAGAGCGACGATTCGACGTTTGTTAAGGGGCGCATCACGAAGGCCGCTCGTATGCCGATCGGCGCTTTCGGCATTCTTTATTGCAATGAGACCCGCAGCCTCACGGTTCCGTTTGTTGTTTACTCCAAAGCTGACGCCGAGCGAACTGAGTCGCAAGTATGGTCGAAGTCTTGGGTTCTTCCGTTCTCAATTAAGCCGCTAGGTACGCCGCGTCGGCAATTATCTAGAGATCGCGCACTGGAGATCGTGCCTTCGTTATCCGGCAAGCGGTTCGAAAAACTCTTTCTCGTTCAAGGCCAGTTTGCATTTCAAGCTGCAGATGTCGCTGACGAGGATTGGGCAGTTCTAATCCAGGAACTCGCTGAATAAGGCAGCGTGCGCCATTGCTGAAAACTCATTTCCCAGCCTTCCGCGCCCGCGCCACCGCCGCCTCGATCCCCTCCCAACCCGGCTTCCCGGGCGCGAACCGCCCGCGCAGATAAGCCGCCAGTTCCACCAACTGCCGATCGTCGAGCGCTGTCGCGAAGGAGGGCATCGAGCCGATGCCGTGCTGGCCGCCTTCGAGCAGCATGTTGACGAGATTGGCCGGGGTTGCCGCATGCAGCTTCGACGACAGGCCGAGTGCCGGCCCGGCATTGAACAATGGCGCGGCGCGGCCGGTCTCATGGCAGGCGGCGCAGGCGCCCTCATAGAGGCGCGCGGCCGGCGATATCGCGGGGTTGGCGGCTCGCGCCGTCTGCTGCTCGATATGCGCCGCCAGCGCTTCGGCTTCAGCTGCGGCTAGAGGTTCGTTCAGCGATGCGAGATAGGTCGCCATCGCCCGGATATCGGCATCGGGCAATTCCCTGAGCTCGGCGATGACAGGCGCCATCGGCCCCGCCGCCGCGCCATGGTGCTGCGAAGTGCCGGTCTTCAGATAGGCGTAGAGCTGTGCCTCACTCCACGGGATCGGCCCGGCGGAGAGCCTGGTTAGCGCCGGAGCCTGCCAGCCCTCCGCCTCGCCCCCAGTGAGATAGGCGCTACCGCCCTTCTCCGCGCCGAGCGCGTTGCGCGGCGTATGGCAGGCGCCGCAATGGCCGAGCCCATCGACGAGATAGCGCCCGCGATTCCAGGCGGCAGAGCGGGTCGGATCGGGCTTTAATTCGCCTGCTCGGTTGAACAGCATGTTCCAGCCGGCCATGAGCGGGCGCAGGTTGAAGGGGAAGGTCAGCCGGCTCGGCTCGTTCCCCTGCCGCACCGCCGGCTGCGACATCAGGAAGGCGTAGAGCGCCTGCAGGTCGGCTTCGCTCGCCTTGGCGAAGCTTGGATAGGGGAACGCCGGGTAGAGCTGGCGGCCGTCGCGATGGATGCCGGCGCGCATCGCCCGCTCGAAGGCGGCATAGGACCAGTTGCCGATGCCGGTCTCGGGATCCGGCGTGATGTTGGTGGTCGTCACCGTGCCGAACGGGGTCGGCAGAGCGAGCCCGCCGGCATAGGGCACGCCGTCCTTGCCGGTATGGCAGGTGGCGCAGGCGCCGAGCGCTGCGAGCTGGCGGCCACGCTCGATTGTCGCCGCCGACCAGGTCGAGGGATCGGGCCGCGCGATCGGCGCGATCGACGGCGCAAAAGCGAGCGAGACAGCGGCGAAGCTGGCGGCGCCCGCCACCGCGGCGCCGAGCTTGCTCCACCAGGGCAGGCGCTTTGCCGGCTCGTGCGGCGGTGGCTTCAGCAACTTCGTGCCGTTGAGGCCGGCGAGCACGCGCTCCGGCGTCAGCGGCAGTTCGCGGAAGCGCACCCCGGTCGCATCGAAGACCGCGTTGACGATCGCCGCCGCGCTCGGGACCGAGGCCGACTCGCCCGCGCCCATCGGCGGCAGATGCTGGCGGTCCATCAGCATGACGTCGATCGCCGGCAATTCCGGGAAGGTCAGCACCGGATAGGAGCCCCAGTCCCGGCTGGCGACGGCGGTGGTCTGCGAGAACGTCACCTCCTCGCGCAGCACCCGGCTGGTCGATTGCAGGACGTTGCCGTGGATCTGGTGGGTGACGCCGGCCGGGTTGACCATCATGCCGGTATCCTGGCCGACCGTGACGCGATTGACGGTGACCTCGCCGGTCGTGCGGTTGACCGCGACATCGGCGACCCAGGCGGCCCAGGCGGCGCCGACGCCAGGCCAGCTGCCATGGACATAGCGCGCCTGGGCGAAGCCGCGGCCGCGCAGCACCTCGCCGTCCTGCTCCATGCGCGGGCCGACATGCGGCTGCCAGTTGGCGCGCTCGGCCGTCGCCCGCGTCAGTTCGGCGGCGCGCTCGTCATTGATGTGGCGGAGGCGGAATTCGACGGGATCGACGCCGGCCTCATGCGCCAGTTCGTCGATATAGCTCTCATGCGCGAAGACGTTCGGCATGGCCGAGACGCCGCGCAGCCAGGACGCCCGCACGATCGGCGGCATGTCATAGGCCGTCAGCCGCATGGTCTCGTAATTGTACGAGGGCAACGCGGTGCGATCGCCCATCCTGAGCGTCGCCGGCTGGTTCGGTATTCTGCCCGTCAGCAGCAGCGCCAGGGTCGGCGCGGCATTGGACGGGTACCAGGTGTGGAAGTCATAGGCTTTCAGCGAGCCGCCCGGCCCGAGCCCACCCTTGATGTCGATCAGCTGGGCCGCGCCCTTCGGCTCCCAGAGATGCTCCTGCTCGCGGGTGAGCTGGACCCGCACTGGCGCGCCGACCGCGCGCGCGAGCAGGACCGCGTCGGCGACGACGTCGTCGGCGCAGTTGCGGCCATAGCAGCCGGCCGCCTCGAAGCGGATGACGTCGATCCGCTCCTTCGGCAGGCCGGTCAGCACGGCAAGGTCGTTCTGCAGCGGATAGGGATTCTGGCTGCCGGTCCAGACGGTGATCCCGCCTTCGCGCACATCGGCGACCGCGCAGGACGGGCCGATCGAGCCGTGCAGGTGGTAGGGCCAGACATAGGTGCGGTCGAGCCGGGTCTCCAGGTTCTCCAGCGCAGCGTCGACATCGCCCTCCTCGGCGAGGAGGCGCGGCGTCGAGGGATGGGTGCGCAGCGCCTGGCCAAGATCGGAGAGATCGGGTGCTGTGAAGTCGCGCCAGTGCGCCTTCAGCTTCAGCGCCGCTTCCGCCGCCCATTCCTCCCGCTCGGCGACGATGCCGATGAAGTCGCCCTCGACTACGACGGCGCGGACGCCGGGCACGTCCGCGATCGAGTCGCGATCGACCGAGATCAGGCTCCTGCCGACGAAGTCGCCGGCATCCATGCCGGCATAGGGCGGGCGCACCACCCGGCCATGCAGCATGCCGGGCACGCGGACGTCATGGACGTAAGCGAAGCTGCCGGTGACCTTGGCGGGGATGTCGACGCGGGCGACCGAGCGCCCGACCAGCTTGTGCTGATCGACCTGCTTGAACTGCGCGCTCTCGGCCAGTGGCAGCAGGATGCGCTCATTGGCGAGCAGCGTATCGAGGGCGATGGCCGGCGCTGTCTCGCCCTTGCGCGAGATCACGCCCTCGCTCAGCGCGATCTCGTCCTCGCCGCAGCTCAGCGCCGCGGCTGCGAGCGTGATCAATCTGGCGCGAATCTGGGTCGCCGCGATCCTTATCGCGATCGAGGTGACCTGGATCGTCTCGCTGGCGATGGTCGGGCCCTGATCGGGCGTCTCGGCGGTGTCGCCGAGAACCATCTCGACCGCATCGAAGGGGAAATCGAGCTCCTCCGCGACCATCTGGGCCAGCGCAGTCCGGATGCCGGTGCCGAGGTCGACATGGCCGTTGAAGGCGAGGACGCGGCCTTCCGCTGTCAGGCAGACATGCAGGTCGAGCCCGTCCTCGGGCGCGGCGTCCGCGGCTGCGCCCTTGCGCGGCGCCACAACGCCGATCACGCCGGCGCGTTTCAGCAGCATCTTGCGCGAGAGGGGGGCAGCCGGCTTGCTCATGATGTGGCCGCGTCCTGCCGCCCGCGCTCGGCGGCCAGCATCACCGCCTTGACGATCTCGACATGGGTGCCGCAGCGGCAGAGGTTATGGCGCAGCGCCTCGCGCACCTCGGTCTCGCTGGGGGCGGGGCGAACACCCAGGAAGGCCTTCGCCGTCATCACCATCCCGGCGATGCAGTAGCCGCACTGCGCCGCCTGCGCGTCGATGAAAGCCTGCTGCAGCGGATGTGGCGCCTCGACGCTGCCGAGCCCTTCGAGCGTGACGATCTCCCGCTCCGCCGCCAGCCTGACCGGCAGGGCGCAGGCGCGCGCCGCCCGGCCGTCGATCAGCACCGTGCAGGCACCGCATTCGCCAAGGCCGCAGCCGAATTTCGGGCTGTTGAGTGCAAGGTCGTTGCGCAGGAAGAACAGCAGCGGCGTCTGGGCTTCGCCCTCGACTTCATGGCTCGCGCCATTGACGCGAAGCGCAAAGCGCCGCGTCGCCCTCATGGCTCGCCCGAGCGGGGCGAGGCGCGCCTGATCGTCCTGATCGTCACAGCCACCGAGATCGTTCGTATACGAATGAGAATAATGACAAATCGAAGGAGGCTGCAAGCGGGATTTCTGCGGGGCGCACCACGTCATGCCGGTACTTAACTTAGACGACAGACGCTCGGGGAACCCTCTCCTGTAAGGAGAGGGCAGGGTGAGGTGTAGGCCCTGTGACCAGTGCTGTGAGCGCTCACCGCGCGACTCGGTTCAGGCCAACGATTCAGCTCCCGAACACCTCACCCCTACCCCTCTCCTTATAGGAGAGGGGATCCCGCGCACTATTGCGCGCTCAGTGCCCCACCGACGGGATCTTCTCCGCCGGCGGGGTGTTGCGGCTGATGCCGCTGCGGACGATGCCGTCGATCACGATCATGCCGATACCCGGCAGGTCGCCGAGCTGGATCGAGTTGAGGAAGCTCGTGCCGGCCGAATGCTGGGCCTTGTCCATGAAGACGAAGTCGGCGCTGCGGCCGACCTCGATCAGACCGCAATCGAGGCTTCGCATGCGGGCGGTGTTGCCGGTGGCGAAGCAGAAGGCGATTTCGGCCGGAACATCGCCGAGCGAGGACAGCATCGAGACCATTCTGATGATACCGAGCGGCTGCACGCCCGAACCCGCCGGTCCGTCGGTGCCGAGGATGACGCGCTTGAGATCGTCCATCTCGCGGGCGACGCGCAGCGTATAGAGCGCGGCGCGCTCATTGCCGTTATGCACCAGTTCGAGGCCGCGCTTGCAGCCCTCGCAGATGCAGCGGATCTCCTTGTCCGGCAGGGCGGTGTGGCCGCCATTGATGTGGCCGACCACGTCGGTGTCGGCCTCCAGCACGACGTCGGCGCCGATCAGCCCCGAGCCGGGGATCGAGGGGCCGCCGGTGTGGATGGTCGACTGGATTCCGTATTTGCGGGCCCAGGCCACCATCTCCTTGGCGCGGGCGCCATCCTTGACGCCGCCGAGACCGACCTCCCCGAGCAGCGTCACGCCGGCATCGGCCAGGTCCTTGAAGTCCTGCTCGACCATGCCGGGCTCGATCACCGGCGCGCCGGCATGGATCTTGACGCCCCCGGGGCGGAAGGCGGTGAAGGCGCGCTGCGCATAGATCGCCATCGCCTTCAGGCCGACGATATCCTTGGGCCGGCCGGGCGTATGCACCTCGCCGGCCGAGATCATGGTGGTGACGCCGCCATGCATGGTCGAGTCGATCCAGCCGATCTGGTTCTGGCGCGGCGTCCAGTCGCCGGCGACCGGATGGACATGGCTGTCGATCAGGCCGGGCGAGAGCACCGTGCCATTGGCGTCGATGACGGTGTCGGCCTGGTCCGTGTCGAGATCCTTGAAGCGGCCGACCGCGGCGATCCTGCCGCCGATGGCGACAAGCGTGTCGGCTTCCAGGATCGGGCGCTCGATATCGCCGGAGAGCATCAGGCCGATATTCTTCACTACCAGCTTGTGGGTGCTGCTGACCGTCGTCGCCTGCTGTTCAGCCATCGTATCCGCCCTGTCGTCCGTTGGTGAAATCTGGCGCCATCCTCAGCGTCGGGAGCCCGATTGACAAGCGCGGTGGGATGCGAGATATTGTTTGTATACAAATGAATTTCTGCCCCGTCCGAACCCGGCTGTCAAGCAGCAAGGATCGCGCATGCCTTACGCCGTCACCAGCGCCTGCATCCGTTGCAAATACATGGATTGCGTCGAGGTCTGTCCGGTCGACTGCTTCTATGAGGGCGAGAACATGCTCGTCATCCACCCGGATGAATGCATCGACTGCGGCGTCTGCGAGCCGGAATGCCCGGCCGAGGCGATCGTCGCCGACAGCGCCGACGGAGCCGAGCAATGGCTGGCATTGAATGCGAGGCTGGCGCCGCTCTGGCCGAACATCACGCAGAAGAGCGAGCCGCCGGCCGATGCCGACGACTGGAAGGGAATACCGGACAAGATCGACCTGCTTTCCGAACGCCCGGCAATGTGATATTGGGTGGCCTGTATCCGATAATCTGCTAAATCGCTAGACTATCTGAGGATCGATGAGATGAGCAATTTCTACGAGGAGCGCGTGCTCTCAGTCCATCACTGGACCGATACGCTCTTCAGCTTCACGACGACCCGCGACACGACCTTCCGCTTCAAGAACGGCCAGTTCACGATGATCGGGATCAAGGTCGGCGAGAAGCCGCTGCTGCGCGCCTACAGCGTCGCCAGCACCAATTACGACGAAAACCTCGAGTTCTTCTCGATCAAGGTGCCGGATGGCCCGCTCACCTCGCGCCTGCAGAACCTGCAGGTCGGCGACCCCATCATCATCGGCAAGAAGGCGACGGGCACGCTGGTGCTCGACAACCTCAAGGACGGCAAGCGCCTGTTCCTGCTCGGCACCGGCACAGGCCTTGCCCCGTTCCTGTCGCTGATCCGCGATCCCGAGACCTATGAGCGCTACGAGAAGGTCGTGCTCGTGCATGGCTGCCGCCAGGTCTCCGAGCTGGCCTATGGCGAACGCATCCAGCAGGAGCTGCCGAACGACGAGTTTTTGGGCGAGATGATCCGCGAGCAGCTCATCTACTACCCGACGGTGACGCGCGAGCCCTTCCGCAATCGCGGCCGCATCACCGACCTGATCACCTCCGGCCAGCTCTTCAGCGACACCGGCATGGGGCCGTTCGACCCGGCCGGCGACCGCTTCATGCTCTGCGGCAGCCCGCAGATGCTGGTTGACCTCAGGCAGATCTTCGACGAGCGCGGCCTCGAGGAAGGCAATCACGGCGAGGCCGGCGACTACGTCATCGAGAAGGCTTTCGCCGAACGCTGAGGCGCGTCTGCGATCGCGTTTTCCGTCATGGTCGGGCTTGTCCCGACCATCCACGTCTTCACGTCACTGATCACGTGCGGTGTTCAAGACATGGATGTTCGCCACGAGGGCGAGCATGACGCGCGCAGCGGCTTTTTGCCGAACGCGCCACGGCCTGCTACCTGTCCGGCAAATCACCTCGACCCGACGAGTAGCGCCATGACCGACACCCTCCCCGACCGGCTGTCCTCCAACCCCAACAGCCCCTTCTACAACGAAGAGCTGCTCGCGAAGGACATCGGCGTCCGCTTCAAGGGCGCCGAGAAGACCAATGTCGAGGAATACTGCATCAGCGAGGGCTGGGTGCGCCTCACCGCCGGCAATGCCAAGGACCGCCATGGCAACCCGATGACGATCAAGCTCAAGGGCGAGGTCGAGCCTTACTTCCGCAACGCCGAGTGAAGCTCGCCGCGGGCGATTGCAGCTATCAAGGCTGCGGTCGCCAGCACTGAAAGACCGGCGCGCACGGCGTGCAGCGCGCCCCAGCGCTCGATCAGCGCCCGGCTCGTCGCGGCCTGCTCGGCATTCAGTGGCAGCAGCGCCTCGTTCACCGGCGCGATCACGATCAGCGTGAACGGCAGATTGGCCAGCATCAGCGCTGCGCCGACCAGCCAGAATGGATCGCGGGCCCGCCAGAAGGCGACTGCGCCGGCAAGGCTCGCCAGTACAGCGAGCCCGGCCTGCATCCGCGCTGCACGCGGATAGCTTTCCTGCCACTGCAGCAGAAGCGAGCGATCCTCCAGCGCGAGTCGCGCCGGCTGCTCGGCGACGAGAATGTAGATCGCAGCCCCGGCGAACAGCGTCGCCAGGATCAGGGCGGCGAGGCCGATGGCGGAGACGCCGCGGCGTTGCGTGGTCGTATCGAGACTGGATTCGGGCATGGCCGCCTCCTTGAAATGAACAGCATGCTATCCATTATTGCATAGCATGCTGTTCAATTGCAATCTCGCCGGATGAGTCCTGCATGACCAGCTTCAAGACCAGCTCCGCCGGCTATCTCGCCAACCATGTCGCCCGCCTATTCGCGCGCGAACTGGCCGAGGCGGTGCGTCCGCTTGGCCTCGCGCCAGCACAGTTCATGGTGCTGCTCGAGCTCTGGCGCGAGGAGGGGCTGACGCAGAAGGACCTGGTCGGCCGGCTCGATGTCGAGCAGGCGACCATGGCGGCGACGCTCGCCCGCATGGAGCGCGACGGATTGATCGAGCGCCGGCCGGACCAGGCCGATGCCCGCGCCCGCCGCATCCAGCTCACTGCGCGGGCACGGGCGCTGCAGGAGCCTGCGCTTGCTGCTGCAAAGGACGTCAATGCGCGCGCACTGGCTGGCTTTTCCGACGACGAGCGCGAGGCCGTTCTATCCAGCCTGCGCCGCATCGTCGGGGCACTCTCGCGCAGTGCCGAGCTCGGCTAGGTCAGTGCCCGCAGCGAGCGGCGTTGCCGGTCGACATCAACTCGGCACGGCGCCGCGCAAAAGGCCCTCGAGTTCGGCCTGGCGGGTTACGCCGGTCTTGGCGAAGACCTGCCTCAGCGTGGTGCGGGCCGTGCCTTCGGTCCAGCCGAGCATGACGGCCGCCTCGCGCGGAGCGTGGCCGCCCGCGATCAGCGCGGCGAGCCGCGCTTCCGACGGGCTGAGGTCGAAGAGGCCGGCGACGAGGTCGGCCGACGGTGCCTCGGCCTGGACCAGCGGAGTTGCGACGAGGATCGCGGTCGCCTGGCTGAACAGGTCGTGGGCGGCCCCCCTGATCGGGACGAGGTGAAAAACGATCGGTGGCAGGTCATTGCGCGCCCGCATCGGGATCGAACGGACCGCAGCCATCTGCCCGCCCTGGCCCAGCGCCTCCAGAGCGGTCGCGAACAGCGCATCGGCGCCGGCATCGGTCAGTTTCAGGCGGGAGGGAAGATCCTCGATCGCGGACGGCATCAGCCGCGTGAGAAGGCTGTTGGCGGCGAGGATGCGGCCGCCCTTGCCGAGCACGGCTGCTGCCAGCCGCATAAGCTCCAGCGCCGCTGCGGCGCTGCGGGCGCGCTCGACCTCCAGATGATTGGCGATCAAGGCTGCCCGTGCCAGATGCGGTCGGACCCGGTCGAGCGCCGCCACGATCGTCCGGGGGAAGGGGCCGTCCGCGAAGGGCTTTTCGAGGTTGACCATCGCGAAGTCGCCGGAGGGGATGCTGATCGCGGTCGCGACGCCGGAGCCGTAGCCACGTGGAATCAGGAAGTCGCGGTAGAGGGACAGTTGCTCGGCCTCGCCGGGGGCAAAGACGTCGCCATCGGTGATGAAGCCGGCGTGCTGGTAGGCGACGGCCCGCTTGGTGCGCTCGTTCTGCGCGCCGCCCTGGGCGAGCCAGATCTCGTCCCACATCTCCTTGAACGTGTCGCTCGTGCTGACGACCGACAAGCGTGCCTCGCCGATCCGGGAGAACAGCGCGGCCGTCGCGTCACAGTCGCGCGCCAGCCCCTCGAGCCAGCCCTGCCATCGTTCGGGAATCACGGCGGCCTCGTAGAGACCGTCGATCAGCGCCTCGTATCCATCGCCGAATGGCAACCGGGTCTCCCTCTCGCAGAGCGTACAACCAGAGCTAGCATGCTTCTCGCGAAAGCGCCTTGTAGAAGAAGGTCGAACCGCAATCACGCCCGTCCGGCATCAGCGCATAGCGTGGGATGGTGCCGATTTCTGTCCAGCCCAGGCGGTGGTAGAGCCGGCGTGCCGCGCCTGCCTCGTCGGTGTCGAGCACGAGCAGGTCGCGCCCGAGCGCCAGTGCGGCAGCCTCCGCCGCCCGCATCAGCGCCTCGCCGATGCCGCGTCGCCGCGCCCGCGAATGCACCAGCACCTTGGCGATCTCGGCGCGGTGCGGCTGGTTAGGCTTCCCGACCGGATGGAGCTGTGCCGTGCCGACGATGCCGGTTTCGTCGCTGGCGACGAACAGAAGGACGCGCCCGGCTGCGACATCGGTGGCGATGCCTTGCCAGAAGCGGTCATAGTCGGCGTCCGAATTCCACGCCATGAAGCCGACCGAGGCGCCATTGGCGACGGCGTCGCGCAGGATTCCAGTGAGCGCGGGAATTGCGGCCTGCGTCCCCGCGGCGTCGAGCTGTTCGATGGTCATGCGGCCGGCTTCCTCAAGTCCGTAAATGCGCCGCCAATTAGCGGTGTAATCCATTATGCAAGATTAATTCCAACATAGTGGATTGCTCTCCGCAAGAGCGCTGGATGGCATCGTCAACCCGGATTTTACGACGTTTGGCGAATTCCGGTCTCCCCGGCCCAAATCCGGCAGGTGATTTCCGAAAAAGTCACGGGCTCGCGTTTTGCTCAAGGCCGGAAGACGCCGGGAACGGCGCCGGCGCAAGGGGAGGCGTCGATGAACAGGGGCTTGGAATATGTCGGCCGGTCGGTGGTGCGCTTCATCACGCGCGGCAAGCCGCAGGCCGGCCCGGTCGACGGTAAGGCTCTGGCCCGCCTGAAGGCCGCGCTCAGACCGGGCGATGTGCTGCTGGTCGAAGGCCATATGAAGGTCTCGGCGGCGATCAAATACCTGACCCAGTCGACCTGGTCGCATGCGGCGCTCTATGTCGGTGACACCGGTAAGTTCAGCCCCGAAGGCGAGCCGCTGGTGCTGGCCGAGGTCGAGATGGATGTCGGCTGCGTGCTTTCGCCCTTGTCGAAATACGGCGCCTTCGGCACCCGCATCTGCCGACCCCAGGCCCTCGACCGGGAAGGCCGCCAGACCGCCGTCGACTATGTGCTCGAGCGGCTCGGCACCCAGTATGACCTCAAGAACATCCTCGACCTGGCGCGCTGGCTGATCCCGATTCCCTGGGCACCAGCCGGCTTCCGCCGCCGCATGATCGCGCTCGGCTCCGGCGATCCGACGCGGGCGATCTGTTCGACCCTGATCGCTCAGGCCTTCGAGGCGGCGCGCTATCCGGTGCTGCCGACCGTCGAATATGCCAGCGCGATGGACGAGCAGGATTTCGAGGAGATCCTGCACATCCGGCACCATTCGCTCTATATGCCGCGCGATTTCGACATCTCGCCCTATTTCTCGGTGGTGAAGCCGACCCTGGAGGCCGGTTTTGACTATAAGAGGCTGAATTGGGCGCAGGAGCGCCTGCTCGCGGCGGAGTGAAACGGGGCCCGATCTGCCCCGCACTCTTGGCGCAAGGGGCGCGCACTGCTATGGCGCGCGCATGAGCACCCGCAGTTTCGACAACATCCGCAATTTTTCGATCGTGGCCCATATCGACCACGGCAAGTCGACGCTTGCCGACCGGCTGATCCAGCAGACCGGCACGGTCGCGGCGCGCGACATGAGCGAGCAGATCCTCGACTCGATGGATATCGAGAAGGAACGCGGCATCACCATCAAGGCGCAGACCGTCCGGCTGGACTATCTGGCCGAGGATGGGAAGACCTACATTCTCAACCTGATGGACACGCCCGGGCACGTCGACTTCGCCTATGAGGTCTCGCGCTCGCTGGCGGCCTGCGAGGGCTCGCTGCTGGTCGTCGACGCCTCGCAAGGCGTCGAGGCGCAGACGCTCGCCAATGTCTACCAGGCGCTCGACGCCAACCACGAGATCGTCACCGTCCTCAACAAGATCGACCTGCCCGCGGCCGAGCCGGAGCGGATCAAGCAGCAGATCGAGGACGTGATCGGCCTCGACGCCTCCGAGGCCGTGCCGATCTCGGCCAAGACCGGTCTCAACATCGAGGGCGTGCTCGAAGCGATCGTCAAGAAGCTGCCGGCGCCCAAGGGCGACCTCGAAGCGCCGCTCAAGGCCCTGCTGGTCGACTCTTGGTACGATGCCTATCTCGGCGTCGTCGTGCTCGTGCGCATTATCGACGGCGTGCTGAAGAAGAACATGACGATCCGGATGATGCGGGCCAACGCCGTCTATGGCGTCGACCGCGTCGGCGTGTTCAAGCCGAAGATGCTGGAAGTGAAGGAGCTCGGACCCGGCGAGGTCGGCTTCTTCACCGCCTCGATCAAGGAAGTCGCCGACACCGCCGTCGGCGACACCATCACCGACGACAAGAAGCCGATCGCCGAGCCGCTGCCGGGCTTCAAGCCGGTGCAGCCGGTGGTGTTCTGCGGCATCTTTCCGGTCGACGCCGCCGATTTCGAGGTGCTGCGCAGCGCCATGTCGCGGCTGCGCCTGAACGATGCCAGCTTCTCCTACGAGATGGAGACCTCAGCGGCGCTCGGCTTCGGCTTCCGCTGCGGCTTCCTCGGGCTGCTGCATCTCGAGATCATCCAGGAGCGGCTGGAGCGCGAGTTCAATCTCAACCTGATCTCGACCGCGCCCTCGGTCGTCTACCATCTCAAGCTGCGCGACGGCACGACGCTGGAACTGCACAACCCGGCCGACATGCCGGACGTGATGAAGATCGAGCTCATCGAGGAGCCCTGGATTCGCGCCACGATCTTCACCCCGGACGAGTATCTCGGCTCGGTGCTGAAGCTCTGCCAGGACCGGCGCGGCCTGCAGATCGACCTCAACTATGTCGGCTCGCGCGCCAAGGTCGTCTACGACCTGCCGCTGAACGAGGTGGTGTTCGATTTCTACGACCGGCTGAAGTCGATCTCGAAGGGCTATGCCTCCTTCGACTACGCGATCACCGACTATCGCGAGGGCGACCTCGTTCGCATGTCGATCCTGGTCAATGCCGAGCCGGTCGACGCGCTCTCCATGCTGGTCCACCGCTCCCGTGCCGATGCTCGCGGCCGGGCGATGTGCGAGAAGCTCAAGGAGCTGATCCCGCCGCATATGTTCCAGATTCCTGTCCAGGCCGCCATCGGGGGCAAGATCATCGCCCGCGAGACGATCCGGGCGCTGCGCAAGGACGTGACCGCCAAGTGCTATGGCGGCGACGCCTCGCGCAAGCGCAAGCTCCTGGACAAGCAGAAGGAAGGCAAGAAGAAGATGCGGCAGTTCGGCCGGGTCGAGATCCCGCAGGAAGCCTTCATCGCCGCGCTGAAGATGGACGACTGAGCGCAGGATCGGTGGCAGCGTACGCGCGTTAGGGAACCATTTCGCCAGATGCGATGTTGATCCGGACCCTCAACAAAAGGGAGGACAGCATCGTGGACAGACGCTCTTTTCTCGCGAGTCTGGTCGGTGGCCTGGCCGCGGCGAGCTTCGGCACGGCAGCGCTTGCCAGGCCGCAGCCGCAGCCGGTGGTAGCCGAGCCCGACCCGCCTGAAGCTGCGCCGCAGGTCGATGCGGAAGCGCTCGACAAGACCGACGCCGATTACGCCCAGTACTATTATCGCCGTCGTCGGCGCTGGCGCAGGCGCTACTGGCGCCGCCGCTATTACCGTCCGCGCTATTATTACCGCCGTCGCTATTACCGGCCGCGCTACTATTATCGCCGCCGCTACTGGTAGCCACCTGACCGCCCTGCGCAGCTCGGACCGCGCAGGGCGTAGCAGTGGTCAGAGGTTGGCGCCGAGGCCGCGAAGCTCGGCCTTGAGATCGATCGGCTCGACGAAGTGCAACGCCTGCATCCCGATCGAGCGGGCGGCTTCGACGTTCCTGGCGCTGTCGTCGACGAAGATGCACTCGCCGGCGCTCAGCCCGTAGCGCTCCAGCAGCACGTTGTAGATCGCCGGGTCGGGCTTCAGCAGCCGCTCATGCGCTGAGACGATCACGCCGTCGAAGCCCTGCAGGAACGGGAAGCGGATCAGGCACTCCGCCCATTTCTCGCGCGAGAAATTGGTGATGGCGTAGACATGCTCGCCCTTGGCCTTGAGATCGGCCAGCACCGCGACGCTGTCCTCGATCGTGCCCGGCACGGTCTCGTGCCAACGCTCGTCGAAGGCCTTGATCTCGGCTTCCCATTCCGGATGGCTGGCGATCAATGTCGCCACGGCCTCGGTCCAGGGTCGGCCGCGGTCCTGTTCCAGATTCCAGGCCGATGTGCAGACGTTCTGCAGGAACCAGCTGCGCTTCTCGTCATTGGGGATCAGGTCGCGATAGAGATGGAACGGATCCCAGCGCAACAGGACGTTGCCGACATCGAACACGACCTTGCGATTTGCAGGCATCGGTAGGCTTCTCCAGTCAGGCGTGCATCGACGCAACCGATGCAACTCACGCCCTTGTGCACGGACGCGCGTAACCTTCACAAGGCTTTTGGCGTATTCGCGTAAAGGATCAGCAAAGGCGCGACGGATGGCTTCGGCAGCAATAGGCAGCTACTGGCCCTGGAACGACCGGCAGGGGCGCTTCTCGGCGCTGCGGGCCGGCTGTTTTGCGCTCGTGCTCGTTCCCGCCCTGTTTCTCGCCTGGCAGGCCTGGAGCCATCAGCTCGGCTCCAAGCCGTGGACGCAGGCCGTGCACGACACCGGCACCTGGGCGCTGCGCATCCTCGTGATCACGCTCGCCGTCACGCCTCTGCGCCGCATCCTCGACTGGAACAAGCTGATCGGCATCCGCCGCATGCTCGGCCTCTCGGCCATGGCCTATGCGCTCGGCCATCTCACCTTGTACTGCATCGATCTCGCCTTCGACTGGGGCCTGATCCTCTCTGAGATCGTCAAGCGCTTCTATCTCGTCGTCGGCATCACCGCGCTCATCGGCCTCGTCGTGCTCGGCATCACCTCGACCGATGGCATGATCCGCCGTCTCGGCTCGGGGCGCTGGCAGCGTCTGCATAACCTCGTCTATTTGATCGCCTGCCTCGGCCTGTTCCATTTCGCGCTGCAGTCGAAGATCGACGTCACCCAGCCCGTGCTGCTGACTGGCCTGTTCGCGCTGCTGATGGCCTATCGCGGCCTCAATCGCCTGGGCATTCCGTTGAGCTTCACCTCGCTGGCGCTGACGGCGCTCGCGACCGGCCTTGCCACCGCGCTGGCTGAAACTGCCTGGTACGCCTTCGCCACCGGCGCCTCGGCCTGGCTGATCTTCCAGGCGAATGCCGACATCGTCGTCTATCAGGACTGGACGGCGCTGCGGCCGGGCCTTTGGGTTGCGCTCGTCGGGCTCGCGCTCGCGGTGCTACACCTCTTCCGCAAGCCGGCGCCGAAGCCGGCAAGGCGTGAGCGCCGGCCGGCAATGGCCTCCGAGGCGGCCGGCGGCTGAGCCTCAGCCCTCGCGCCGCGCCAGCTCCAGGATGGTCTCGATCAGCACGCGGATGGCGATGCCGGCATCGAGCTCGGTCATGTTCTCCAGCGGCGAATGGCTGATGCCCTTCTCGCAGCGCACGAACAGCATGGCCGAGGGGCAGAGCCTGGCCATTTCCATGGCGTCGTGACCCGCCCCCGAGGCCAGGCGACGCGCCGTCAGATTCGAGCCGGTGCGGGCGATGCCAACAGCGAATGCCTCCTGCAGGCCCTCGTCCATCGGCACGGCGTTGCCGCGTGAATAGGGTGTGATCGTCAGGCCGACACCGCGGCGCGCGGCGATCTCGGCGAAGCGGCGATTGATCTCTTCGTCCATGCTGGCGACGGTCTCGCCGTCGGGCGCACGGAAATCGATGGTGAAGTCGACTGCGCCCGGCACGACATTGGTCGCGCCGGGATCGGCCCGGAACACGCCGACCGTGCCGACCGCGCGCTCATGTTCCTGGGCGATCGCCTCCAGCGCCAGCGCCATCTCGGCTGCAGCTGTCAGCGCATCCTTGCGCAACGCCATCGGCACCGTGCCAGCATGGCCGGCCTCGCCGATGACGCGGACGCCGGCGCGTCCCTGCGCGGCGATGGCGGTGACGATACCGACCGCCTCGTTCTCAGCCTCCAGCACCGGGCCCTGCTCGATATGGACCTCGAGATAGGCCTTCACCGAGCCCGGCTTGCGGGCGAGCGCTGCGATCCCGGCGGGATCGCCGCCGAAGGCGGCGAGCGCGTCACGCAGCACGACGCCGTCGGCATCGCGCGCCGCGAGCCAGCCTTGGTCGTAGCGGCCGGTCAGCGCCGCCGAGGTCGAGAGCGAGGTCGGGAAACGCACCGTCTCCTCATCGCCGAAGGCGACGACTTCGAGCGCGAAGGGCAGGGCGATGCCGGCGTCGCGGATCGCCTGCACCGCCAGGATGCCGGCAACGACGCCGAGGTTGCCGTCGAAGCGCCCGCCATCGCGGACCGTGTCGATATGCGAGCCTATCAGCACTGCCGGCAGGCCAGGTGCCCTGCCCTCGCGGCGGCCCTGCACCGAGCCGGCCGCATCGATAAAGGCGGTCAGGCCCGACACCTCCATCGCGCCTTTGACGTATTCCGCCCCCTGCCGATGCGACGGCGAGAGATAGAGCCGCGTCAGCTTGCCCGGCTCGTCGGTGAACCGGTTGAGGCCGGCAAGAGCGGCGAAGGCGCGGGCGCCGAGCACGGCGGGCGAAGGCAGGGGCGTAGTCATGAGGTCAATCTAGCGGGCTGGTCATGGACGTGGCCAGCCCGCTTTAGCGTGGCAGGATCGATTTGGCTGTCAGTAGGTCGCGCGCCCGCCGGACAGGTCGAAGACCGCGCCGGTGGTGAAGCTGTTTTCGGCCGAGGCGAGGAAGGCGACCATCGAAGCGACTTCGTCAGGCTGCAGGAAGCGGCCGCGCGGGATCTTGGCCAGCATGTAGCCGATATGCTCCTCGCTCATCTGGTCGAAGATGCGGGTGCGGGCGGCGGCCGGGGTGATGCAGTTCACCGCGATGTCCTGCTGCGCCAGTTCCTTGCCGAGCGACTTGGTCAGCGCGATCACCGCCGCCTTCGAGGCCGAATAGGCCGAGGCGTTGGGGTTGCCTTCCTTGCCGGCGATCGACGCGACCAGCACGAGACGCCCGTAATTGCGCTTGATCATGCCGGGGATCACCGCCTGGCAGCAATGCAGCGTGCCGTCGACATTGAGGCGCATGATCTTCGCCCATTCGTCGAGCGGGTATTCCCAGGTCTTCAGGTTCGGCCCGGCGATGCCGGCACTGGTGACGAGGATGTCGACGCTGCCATGGCGCTGCTCCAGCTCGGCGGCGGCGGCGTTCACCGCCTTCGCATCGGTCACGTCGATCGCAAGCCCGCTTGCGGCCGGCCCGATCGCCGCCGCCGCCTCATTGGCGAGCTTGCCGTCGAGATCCCAGATCGCGACCTTGGCGCCGCTGCTGGCGAGACGCTCGGCAACGGCACGGCCGATACCCTGCGCGCCACCGGTGATGATGGCGACCCTGCCGTTCAAATCGATTTGATTCATTGAAACGATGTCCCTCCCTGGAATTATGCGCGGACTTTAGCGCAAAGCCGTCCGTCGCAAAGTCGCGATGGCTCAAGGGAGGGTTGCGTCAGGCTGGCTGCTCAGCGCGCATTGCGGAAGGCGCTTGGGCTGAACACGGTGCGCAGCAGGATGCCGAGATCGAGCCAGAACGACCAGTTGTCGATGTACCAGTGATCATAGGCGATGCGCCGGGCCATCTTCTCGTCGGTGTCGGTCTCGCCGCGCAGGCCGTTGACCTGGGCCCAGCCGGTGATGCCCGGCTTGACGTTGTGGCGCCGCGCATAGAGCGCGATCTTGCGCTGGAACTCGCGGTCATGGGCGAGCGCGTGCGGGCGCGGGCCGACCAGCGACATCTGCCCGGCGATGACGTTGAGCAGCTGCGGCAGCTCGTCGAGATTGTAGCGCCGAAGGAAGCCGCCGATCCGCGTGATGCGCGGATCGTTGCGCGTCGCCTGCCTGACCACCTCGCCATCATCAGTCGTCGTCATCGTCCGGAACTTGAAGATCCGGAACGGCTGCTGGTTGAAGCCATAGCGGCGCTGCAGGAACAGCACCGGACCCTTCGAGTCGAGCTTGATCGCAAGCGCGACCAGCAGCAGCACCGGCAGGCTCAGCGTCAGGATCGCGCTCGCGGCGAGAACGTCGAAGACGCGCTTGAACAGGATCTGGACGAAGGACAGGGCTGGGCGCGTCAGCCTGAGCGAGGCGAGCGAGCCGATCCGCACGATATGGGGATTGTCGAAACGGTCCATGACGCGCTCCGGCGTCAGGTGGATCGCGACCGGCAGGTTCATGAAGGCATCGATGCAGGCGTCGATGGTCTCGTGGTCCGACCAGGGCAGGGCGATGAAGACGGCGTCCGGCTTGAGGTCGCGGGCCCTGGCCGAGGCGGTGGCGAGGTCGGCGGCGAGCGCCGCGGCGGGATCGTTGATCCGGCGCGAGTCATTGCTGCGCAGGAAGGCGACGTCGACGATCGAGAAGCCGATGTTCCAGGGCTGGTGGCGCGAGACGAAGGACATCACCTCGCTCTCGCGGCCGATCAGAAACACCCGCTCGGAGGTAATCCTGCCGGTCTTCGAGGCCATAGAGACGGTGCGTACGATGGCTGAGCGAGCGAGCGCGATCAGCGGCACGCCGGCGACATAGGTGACGAGGACGACGGCGCGCGAATACTGGTCGTTGACCTTGGCCATGAAGACGATGGCGACGAAGGCGATCATCGTCAGGTTCCAGACCGTGAAGGCCGAGGTGATCTGGCCCTTGGTCGAGAGGTAGTTCTCCAGCCGGTAGCGGCCGCGCATCAGATTGGTGAAGACGAAGATCGCAGCGATCATCGAGGCGAGCTCGACGGTGACCTTGTCGTTGCCGAGATGGCGATAGGCGACGAAGTGATAGACGATCGAGGTGCCACCGACCACGGTCAGGACCGTCACGGCGTCGACCAGCGCAGTGATCAGGCCGATCCAGTGGCGCAGCACATTGGCGCGCTGGTCGGCTGCCGTGGTGACTTCATAGTTCAGGTCGTTGACGCTCATCATGCCGCGCTCGCTCGGTCATGGGCGGTCCGGATTCGGCACAGGGGATGCGCCGAAAGGCCGCCTCACCCGTCGAAGTGGCAAGGGCGATGCCGCAGAGGCATGAAGCCGGTTTCGCGGAAAATAGGCTGGAATCGGCCCAATCGGGCCGGTTTCAAATGGAGCTCGGCCGGAGGCGTCCCATTACGGAACAGCCCGCGGGACAGAGGTGCAGCGGAGCGACAAGACCCTCTCTCCGATCAGGGAAAGACAGCGTTCATCCTATGGCGGGGTTTCGCTTGACCCTTGCAAGAAACGCAACGAAGACAACAGCCTACGCCGTCAGCATGGCGACGTGTGCGCCAGCAGCGATCGAGATGAACGTCGTTCTCTTCCAGTCTTCGCAGCGACGGGCTGCCCATTCCGCCCCGCCCGAACCGCCGCGCCGCGACATCGCCGGCGTTCCGGTGGCAGCGCTGACGCATGACGAGGCGCTCGCACTGGTCGGTCATGCTTTCGACGGCGGCGGCCATCTGCATCTGGCCTACTGCAACGCGAACCTCGTCAATATCGCCGCGCGCGATGCCGGCCTGCGCGAGCGCCTCGCCGGCTTCCTGGTCCTGCCCGACGGGATCGGCGTCGATATCGCCTCGCGCCTGCTCTACGGCACGACATTCCCCGCCAATCTCAACGGCACCGACTTCACGCCAGCGATCCTCGCCGCCCGCAGGCGGCCGCTCTCGGTGATGCTGCTTGGCGGCAAGCCGGGCGTTGCCGAGCGCGCCGCGGCGAGGCTGCGCGCCGACTACCCTCAGCATCGCTTCGCGGTTCTGAGCCATGGCTATTTCGAACCGGAAGCGGAGACGGCCCTGCTGGCGCGGCTCGCGCACGAGCGGCCCGACCTGCTGCTGGTCGCCTTCGGCAATCCGCGGCAGGAGCAGTGGATCGCCGACCGGCTCGATGCCCGTCACTGCGCGGTCGCGGCCGGGATCGGAGCGCTGTTCGACTTCCTCGCCGGCGAGGTGGCACGGGCGCCGGAAACAGTGCGCGCCCTGCGGCTGGAATGGATCTATCGGCTCTGGCTCGAGCCGCGCCGGCTCTGGCGGCGCTATGTCGTCGGCAATCCCGCCTTCCTGATGCGCGTGCTGCGCCAGAAGCTGGCAGGGCGCGGCGCCTGAGCGCTCCTAGGGTTTCTTCCCGACGATGACGCCGAAGAGCGGGCCGGCGCCGATCATCACCAGGAAGACCCTGATGATGTGATGGGCCGCGACGAAGGCGACTTCCGTGTGCAGCGCGAGCGCAATCAGGCTCATCTCGGCGAGGCCGCCAGGCGAGTAGGCCAGGATCAGCGGCACCGGCTTGTAGCTCGAGACATGCGCCACCGCGAAGGCGAAGACCAGGGTCAGCGCCACCAGGATCACGGTCGAGCCGAGCGAGAGCAGGAGAATGCGCAGGATCGCCTGCGGCGGGGTGCCGACGAAGCGGCAGCCGATGGTGACGCCGAGGATCAGCTGCGCCACGTTGACGATCTCGTAGGGCGGCACGGAATCGCTGAGGCCGACGAGATGCACGACGGCCGAGACCAGCATCGGCCCGAGCAACTGCTTCGCCGGCAGCCGCAGCGCATGGGCGAGCATCACGCCGGCGATGGCGCTGGCGACCAGCCAGAACCAGCCCATTGCCGATGTCTGGAACATCGATGGGCCCTGGTTGCGGTTGATGCCGAGCGAGACGCCTTCGAGCCATTGCACGATGAAGGGCAGCGTCATCACCACCAGCAGGATGCGGGCGGAGTGGATCAGCGCGATGGTGCGGGCATCGCCACCCTTCTCCTCGCCGGTGATCACCATCTCGACGAGGCCGCCCGGCATGCCGGAGAAGAACGCGGTCACCGGGTCGTAGCCGGCGACGCGGCGGAAATAGGTGACGCAGCACAGGCCGCAGGCGACCATGAACAGCACAAGCCCGCCGAGCGTCGGCAGCCAATTCGGCATCTGCGCGACGATCTCCGGCTTGAAGCCGGAGCCGAGCAGCACGCCGATCACCGCCGACATCGGCGGGCGGATCACCGACGGCGCCGCCACCGGCGTACGCGCGATCGCGGCGGCGGTGCAGAACACCATCGAACCGAGCATCCAGGGCAGCGGCAGGCGATAATACGCAAAGAGCCAGCCACCGAGCGTGCCGAGCGCGAGGGCGAACAGGAAACGGCGCCAGGGAAAGCGTCGGGGCGACAATTCGCTGATGCCGTTGACCGCATCCCTCAGCAGATCCCGCATCGCCCCGATCACCTCCCTGAGACGCATGCCGAGAGCCGGATGCTTTCAGTCGGAAGCGCTTTGCGTTTCCGACTGAAAGCTGAATCCGTCTCTCATCCAAGAAACTGGGCAGGATGCGAAAAACCGGCTCCCACTTTTTCGCATCCTGCCCGGCACCGTCACGGCGCTGCTATACGCCATCCGCATGGCGATGACAGGGCGTTGTCGGCATGGCGCCTTTGCCCTCTTGGCGGAGCGGGCGGATGTGGCGGCAACCCCGCCATGCTCGCAAGCCACTGACGAACGGGCAGAAAATCAGCGACAGTCGAGTTCTGCAGATATCTGATAGGCCGTCGGCGTCTTCCGCCCGGCTCGAGGCAGCCATGAGCGAAGACCGCCTTTCGGAAACGACCGGTCGCGGCAGCGAAGGCCTCGGCTTGGCCGAAGCGCTGCCTGTTTCGGTCGACGAGGACGGCGACCCGACAGAGCCTCCCGAATCACGCCGGCCTGAACGGCCGCTGCCGCCGGTTCTATCCGCTCCGTCTCGCGAGGGTTGGCTCGCGACCCGCCGCAACCGCGCCGGCCTATGGTGGCGCAAAGCGAGCCCGAACTTGCGCGGCACCGTCTACATGATCACCGCGCTGCTGGTTTACGCGGTGATGGTCGGCGCCTTCAAACATCTCGGCACGGCGATCCCGCTGGTCGAAACACTGATGATCCGCCAGATCATCATGAGCGCCGTGATCGTCGCCATCGCCGGCCGCAGCCTGAAACAGGCGCTGAAGACCGACCGGCCGGGCCTGCAGATTTTCCGCGGCCTGATCACGCTGGCCTCGATGCTCTGCGGCTTCAGCGCCCTCATCCACATTCCGCTCGCCCAGGCGACTTCGATCAGCTTCAGCCAGGTGCTGTTCGTCACCGTTGCCGCCGTGCTGATCCTGAAGGAGCGCGTCGATACCGCCCGCTGGGTCGCGACCGTCCTCGGCTTCGTCGGCGTGCTGATCATGCTCAACCCGTCGGCCGACGGATTGAACTTCTGGGCGCTGATGTCGCTTTGCGGTGCGCTGTTCGGCGCCGGCATCACCATCAGCGTGCGCATCCTCGGCACCAGCGAGCGCACCGAGGCGATCCTGATCTATCAGGGCCTGGTACTGATCGTCGTGCTCGCCTGGCCGGCCTGGGCGCTCTGGGTCTGGCCGACAGCCGAGCAATGGTTCTGGCTGGTGCTGCTCAGCCTGTTCGGCACCGCCGGGCAATGGCTGATCACCAAGGCCTATCAGGTCGGCGAGGCGTCGGCGCTGGCGCCGCTCGATTTCAGCCGCCTGATCCTGGCTGGTTTCACCGGCTTCGTCTTCTTCGCCGAGATCCCGACGCTGACGACGCTCATTGGCGCCGCCATCGTCATCGGCGCGACGCTCTACACCATGCGCCGCAATGCCCGCGGCCGGATTGGTGCCGATCTGTCCACCCCGCCCTGACACTCAAGCCACGAGACGCCCCATGACGCATCATCAGCTCGATGCTTCCCTCGCCACCTGCCATTGGGGCTATTTCGATGCTGGGCTGAAGCCGGTGCTGGAGATCGAGAGCGGCGACAGCGTCACCATCCGCACCGTCACAGGCGGTCCCGCTCATCTGCCCGAGGGCAATGCGACGATCCCGCCGGAGATTCACGAGATCCATGCCAGGGCCGAGCGCATGGTGCCCGGCCATATCCTCACCGGGCCGATCGCGGTCAGGGGCGCCAGGCCCGGCCAGGTGCTGGAGGTGCAGATCAGGAGCGTGAAGCCGCGCACCGATTTCGGCTACACCATGTTCCGCCCGCTCGGCGGCACGCTGCCGGACGAGTTCGACTATCACGCCTTCCGCTACATCCATCTCGACCGCGAACGGAACGTCGCCAACCTGCCCTGGGGCATGGAATTGCCGCTCGCCCCCTTTTTCGGCGTGATGGGCACGGCGCCGCCGGCGCATTGGGGCCGGGTGACCTCGCTGATCCCGCGCGCCTTCGGCGGCAACCTCGACAACAAGGAACTCGGCGCCGGCGCGACGCTCTATCTGCCGGTTTTCGTCGAGGGCGCGCTGTTCTCCTGCGGCGACGGTCATGGCGCCCAGGGCGATGGCGAGGTCTGCATCACCGCGATCGAGACGGCGCTGGAAGGCACCTTCGAATTCCATCTGCGCGAGGATCTCTCCTTCGCCATGCCGCGGGGCAAGACCAGGACCCACCACATCACCATGGGCATCGATCCCGACCTCGATATCTGTGCCCAGAATGCGTTGAGGGAGATGATCGGGCTGATCACCTCGCGGACGAAGCTGACGCGGGACGAGGCCTATATGCTCTGCAGCCTCGCCGCCGACCTCAGGGTGACCCAGACGGTCAACGGCTCCAAGGGCATCCATTGCATGCTGCCGAAGAGCCTGGTGCCCTGAGACTACAGCATCGGCAGGCCGCGCGGCTTCGGCCCGCGCGGGAAGGCGGCGTCGAGCCGGGCGATGTCGGCATTACCGAGCTGCAGCGCGAGCGCACCGGCATTGTCTTCGGCGTGGCCTGCCTTCGCCGCCTTGGGAATCGCAAAGACTGATGGGCTGCGCGTCAGGAAAGCGAGCGCGACCTGACGCGGGCTTGCGCCATGGGCGGCGGCGATCTCGGCCAGCACCTTGCCTTGCGCCGAGTGCCCTTCCGGGAAATCGTCCTGCCCGAACGGGCTGTAGGCGGTGACGGCGACGCCGTTCTTCTCGCACCACGGAATCACTGCATGCTCGATCGCCCGTTCGCGCAGGTGATAGAGCACCTGGTTGCAGGCGATCTTGCCGGGGCCGGCGAGCTTCAGCGCCTCGTCGAGATCCGCGACATCGAAATTGCTGACGCCCCAGGACAGGATCTTGCCCTCGGCCCTGAGGTCCTCGAATGCCGCGAAGGTCTCGGCAAGCGGGTATGAACCGCGCCAGTGCAGCAGGTAGCAGTCGAGCCGGTCGGTCCTGAGCCGGCGCAGTGACTGCTCGCAAGCCTTGCGGGCTCCGGCCTTGGAGGCGTTGTGCGGCAGCACCTTCGAGACCAGGAAAACCTCGTCGCGTCGCCCGGCGATCGCTTCGCCGGTGATCTCCTCGGCGCGGCCATCGCCATACATCTCGGCCGTGTCGATATGGGAGAGCCCGAGATCGAGCCCGCGCCTGAGTGCTGCGATCGCCTCGCCTCGCGGCGCGCGTTCGATGTTCCAGGTGCCCTGGCCGATCCGCGAGACCGCTGGACCGCCCGTGCCGAAAGTCGGTGTCGTCATGCGCATGAGCTTAGCGGCGGCATGCGGGCAAGGCCATGGTGGCGAGCACCCTTGCCATCTGAGGATGAAGCCGCCATCCAGGGAGCGCTTTGCAGCTGGGGAGCTGATCATGCGCAGGGTTGTCGCAGCGCTGGCCTTGGCCGGACTGGCCGTCATGCTCACCGCTGCGATGGCGGCGGCCGAAATGCTCGAGGCCCTGCAGGCACGCATCGATGACCGGCAGATCGCCGTCTACGTGTACCGGCCGGCGGGAGCCGGACCTTTCCCCGTCCTGGTGCTGTCGCATGGCAGCCCGCGCGATGCGGCGGGGCGGGCTGAGCTCGGCAAAGGCACGCTCGCTGCGGTCGCGCGCCATTTCACTGCGCGCGGCGTCATGGTTGCCGTGCCGATCCGGCGCGGATACGGCGCGGAGGGTGGCGCCTGGGCGGAAGGCTATGGCGCTTGCGAGCGCGCCGACTTCCACAGCGCCGGATTGAGCAGTGCCCGCGATATTCGTGCAGCTGTCGATGCCGTCCTGTCCCGGCCGGACGCCGATCGTCGTCGCGTCGTGCTGATGGGCGTGTCGGCCGGCGGCTGGGGCTCGATCGCCGCAGCTTCGCAATCCGTTCCTGGCCTGCTCGGCGTCGTCAATTTCGCCGGCGGCCGCGGCTCGCTGAAGGCCGGCGAGGTCTGTTCTCTCGACGCATTGGTTGGCGCTGCGGCGCGCTATGGCGGCAGCTCACGCGTGCCGCAGCTCTGGCTCTACAGTCGCAATGACCGCTTCTTCGGCCCGGAGGTCGCCGGCCGACTCCATCGTGCCTTTCAGGAGGCGGGGGGCAGGGCCGAATTCGTCGCTGCCCCGCCATCCGGCGATGACGGGCATCGCTATATCCGCGCGATCGAGCAATGGCGCGGCAAGGTCGACAGCTTCCTAGTGGCGATTGGCTTTATCGGTCGACATTGACCAGCGCCTCAGCGGACCTCGACCTCATAGCGGCCATGACGGATCTCGCCGTCGGAATAGCGCACGCGCACCTCGAAGCTGTCGCGTCCGCGATACTCGGGAGCGGAGGTGTACTCAAAGGCGAGCGCTTTCCCGACCTTGCCGTCGCAATGCTGGTAGGCTCCGGGGCCATAGACCGCCTTGGCCTTGCGGGTCAGCATCCGGACCGTGCCGTGCTGCGGCTTCTGCGTCAGCATGGCGGTCGGCCGCTTCACCTGCCGGCAACGCGTGTCCATCGTCATGTAGGTCTGCTGCATGAAGGTCGGCTCGCCGGCGACGGCGCGGTCGATGCCGTCGGCGCCGACATCGCCCGAGGTCACGCAGCCACCGAGCGCGCTGCAGAGCAGGATCAGGCCCAGCGTCGTCATTCCGGGAACGGGCATGGCTCTCCTCGCGGCGCGCGGCCGATCACACCGGCGGCGTGCCGTTGGCGGCCAGAACCTCGCCGGCGAGGTAGAGAGAGCCGCAGATCAGGATGCGCGGTGGCGCCGGCCAGGTCCGCGATGCGATCTCGCGCAATGCCTGCTCGACCGAACCAGCGACCTCGGCCTTGAGGCCCGCATCGCGCGCCAGCGTCGCGACCTCTTCCGCCGAGCGCGCCGCGAGCTGGTTCTGCATCGACACGGCGAAGAGGCCCTGCGCCAGCCCCTTGAAATGGCCGAGCGTGGCGCGCGCATCCTTGGTCGCGAGCAGGCCGGCGATCATCACGAGCGGCGCCGGGTTCTTCTCCTCGAGATCGGCCATCGCCTGGGCGAGCACGCGGCCACCATCGGGATTATGGCCGCCATCGAGCCAGAGTTCCGCCCCGGCGGGCGCGAGCTCGGCGAGCCTGCCGCGTGCCAGGCGCTGCAGGCGCGCCGGCCATTCGGCCTCGGTCATGCCGCGCTCGAAGGCGATCGCCGGCAGGCCGCCATAACCGGCGGCGCGCAAGGCCGCGATCGCGGTGCCGGCATTGGTGTGCTGATGGCGCCCGGCAAGGCGCGGCAGCGGCAGGTCGAGCAGGCCGTCGCCGTCTTCGTAGACCAGCCGGCCGCTGTCCTCATGGACGCTGAAGTCCTGCATCCCGACCAGGATCTTCGAGGCGCCGACGCGTTCGGCCGCCGCTTCGAGAACGGCGGTCGGCTCCGGCTCCTGCGGCGCGATCACCGCCGGGGCACCGCGCTTGAAGATGCCGGCCTTCTCGCCGGCGATCTTGGTGACGGTGTCGCCGAGATATTCGGAATGGTCGAGCGAGACCGGCGTCACCACCGTGCAGGCGGGATGGTCGATCACATTGGTCGCGTCAAAGCGCCCGCCGAGCCCGACCTCGAGCAGGACGACATCGGCCTTGTGCTCGGCAAAGAGCAGGAAGGCGGCGGCGTTGGTGATCTCGAAGAAGGTGATCGGCTCGCCGGCGTTCACCCGCTCGCAGCGCTCCAGCGCCTCGACCAGCACGGCCTCGTCGACGAAGCGTCCGCCACCGGGCCGGCCCAGTCGGATGCGCTCGTGGAAGCGCACCAGATGCGGCGAGGTGTAGACGTGGACCGAGAGCCCGGCGGCCTCCAGGATCGCCCGCATGAAGGCGATGGTCGAGCCCTTGCCGTTGGTGCCGGCGACATGGATCACTGGCGGCAGCGTCTTCTGCGGATCGCCCAGCCGTTCGAGCAGGCGCAAGATGCGTCCGAGCGAGAGGTCGATCAGCTTGGGATGCAGCGCGAGGAAGCGCGCCAGCAGGAGATCGGATGTGCTCATGCGGGACCGGCTCCGGCCGGCGGGTTGTCAGACGGCGGCAGCCGGCAGCGGCTCGGGTTCCGGGGCGGCAGCGACCGGCAGCTTCTGCTTGGTCAGGAGCCGGCCGAGCCTCGCCAGCGTCGCCGGGATCTGGTGGCGATGCACGACCATGTCGACCATGCCGTGGTCCTTGAGATATTCCGAGCGCTGGAAGCCCTCGGGCAGCTTCTCGCGGATCGTCTGCTCGATCACGCGCGGCCCGGCGAAGCCGATCAGCGCGCCGGGCTCGGCGATGTGGACATCACCCAGCATCGCATAGGAGGCAGTGACGCCGCCGGTGGTCGGGTTGGTCAGCACGACGAAATAGGGCAGGCCGGCCTTGCGCAGCATGCGGGTCGCGACGGTGGTGCGCGGCAACTGCATCAGCGAGAGGATGCCTTCCTGCATGCGCGCCCCGCCCGAGGCGGCGAAGACGACATAGGGGGTCTTCTTTTCGAGCGCCGTCTCGGCGCCCTTGATGAAGGCCTCGCCGGCGGCCATGCCGAGCGAGCCGCCCATGAAGTGGAAGTCCTGCACCGCGATCGTCATTGGCAGGCCCTGGACGCGGCCGTAACCGACCTTGAAGGCGTCGGCCGCTCCGGTCTTGGCGCGGGCGTCCTTGAGCCGGTCGACATAGCGCTTCTCGTCGCGGAACTTGAGCGGGTCGGCGACTGCCTCCGGCAGAGGCACGTCGACCCATTTGCCCTCGTCGAAGGTCAGCCGCAGCCGATCCTGCGCGGTGACGCGCATGTGGTGGTCGGAGCCGGGAATGACGAAGCCGTTGGCCTCGACGTCCTTGTGGAAAACCATCTGCCCGGAATCCGGGCACTTGATCCAGAGGTTCTCCGGGGTCTCGCGCTTGAACAGCGTCTTGATGCGCGGACGGACGACTTCGGAAATCCAGTTCATCGGATCATCCTTGAAATAGGCTGGCGCGATGGGCTCAGGCAGCCGCTTTCGCGACTGAGCGGACGCCGGCCGCGAGTTCGGCGACCAGCGAGGTGACAGCCGAAACCGTCTTTTCCGTGGCCTTGCCGTCGGCATCGAGCGAGAGCCGGACACGCTCGACCAGGGCCGAGCCGACGACGACGCCGTCGGCATCCCTGGCGATCGCGACTGCATCTGCCGGTGTCTTGACGCCGAATCCGACGGCGACCGGCAGCTTGGTGTGCTGCTTGATCCGGGTGACTGCCGCGCCGACCGCGTCGTAATTGGCGATCGCGCCACCGGTCACGCCGGTCATCGAGACATAATAGACGAAACCGGAGGTGTTCTGCAGCACGCGCGGCAGGCGCTTGTCGTCGGTGGTCGGCGTCGCCAGGCGGATGAAGCTCACGCCCGCGGCGAGCGCCGGCAGGCAGAGTTCCTGGTCTTCCTCGGGCGGCAGGTCGACGACGATCAGCCCATCGATTCCGGCGGTGCGGGCGTCCCTCAGGAACGCGTCGACGCCATAGGCCCAGATCGGGTTGTAATAGCCCATCAGTACGATCGGCGTGTCGTTTCCGGCCTTGCGGAAGGCCGCAACCATGGCGAGCGTCTTCTTCAGCGTCTGCCCGGCCTTGAGGGCGCGCTGGCCGGCGAGCTGGACGGGCACGCCGTCGGCCATCGGGTCGGTGAAGGGCACGCCGAGCTCGATGATGTCGGCCCCGGCTGCCGGCAAGGCGTTCAGGATGGCGCTGCCGGTGTCGAAATCAGGGTCGCCGGCGGTGACATAGGTCACCAGCGCGGCGCGGCCAGCCGCAGCGCAGGCGGCAAAGCGGGCTTCGATGCGGGCTTGTCCGGTCTCGGTCATGCCGGAGCGGTTAGCATGGCCGCGCCCGGCTGGCGAGAGGGCGCGTCCGCTTGCCGGTCAGGCGAACTTGGCGCCGCGCTCGCTCAACAGCGCCCGCAGCACCGAGCGGTGGCAGCGCGCCTCGTCCTCGCAATAGCAGCCGACCGAGACATCGCTCTGCTGAGACAGTGTGGCGAGCAGGTCGAGCGCGTGGCGCGGCGCCGGCTCCGCCATCTCGGCCTTGAAGGCGCGGATGAAGCCAGCCCAATCCTTCTCGCTCTCGGCCGCCTTGGCCTGCGCCATCAGCCCCGGCGTCGGCGACAGCACCGGGAACCAGACGTCGAACCAGTCCTCGCTGGCATAGCGCTCCTTCGGCACGCCGCGTGGCACGCGCCGGACCGTGCCGATGCGCGTACCCTCAGCCGGATGGCGCGGGCTGCCGAGGCGGACGATGCGAAGGCTCATGCGTCTGTCCTTTCGCTAGATCGCGCTTGCATTTTCGCCGCACGCTATCCATAAAGTAGTGATATCACTACATTCGGAGACCGCCATGGTAAAGACGGTTTCGGCCGCTGAGGCCAACCGCGAATTCTCGAAGCTGATGAAGCTCGCCGAGAGGGGCGAGCGCGTCGTCGTGACCTCGCGCGGACAGCCGAAAGTGCAGATTACACGCGTCGAGGAGGCCGACTCCGAGAAGGCGCAGCGGCGCGAGGCGTTCGACCGACTGACGGAGCGGCTGAACTCTCAGCCTGCCCAAAACCTGCCGCGCCTGACCCGCGACGACTTCTACGATTGAAGCGATGCAAGTCGGCTTCGACACCAACATCCTGATCTATGCCGAAGGCTTCAATGATCAGCCGCGCGTCGCGCAGGCCCGGCAGATCAGGAAGGCGTTGGGCGAAGATCGCATCGTGCTGCCATCGCAGGTGATCGGCGAGCTCTTCAATGCCCTGACACGCAAGCTCGGCGTCCCCCGCGCTCGTGCCAAGGACATCTGCCTGGAATGGCGCGCCACCGCCGGCTTCCGGCTGGTCGATGCCGCCTGTTGGGACGGTGCGCTCGAACTCGCCGCCAATCACAGTCTGCAGTTCTGGGATGCGCTCATCCTCGTCACCGCCGCGGAGGCCGGCTGCGCCCTGCTTCTGTCGGAGGACATGCAGAACGGTTTCGTCTACCGCGGCGTCACCGTCGCCAATCCCTTCGCCGAGCCGCTGCATCCGCTCCTGGCGGATGCGCTGCGGCATCGCGGCTGAGCCGGCTTACTTCTCGATCCGCCAGACCGTGCGCAACGCGGCGCTGACGGTGACCTCGCCCGGCTCGACCTGGATCGGCGCGGCGCCGGCGGCCATGCGATAGGCACGCGTATCGGCCATCGGTCGCACCGGCGGCTCGGCCTCGGCCTCGACGATCGAGGCGAGCTCGCCGACTTTGACGCCGAGGCGCTTGGCATAGATTTCGGCGCGGGCTCGCGCCGCTTCCGCCGCCTTGTCGCGCGCCTGGTCCTTGGCCTTGTCCTCGTCGGCGAGGCCAAAGCTGATCCCGGACATGTCGTTGGCGCCGGCAGCGACGAGCGCATCGATCAGCGGGCCGGCCTTGGCGAGGTCGCGCACGATCACGGTGATGCCGGTGCGGGCCTCGTAGCCGTCGATCTTGGGAGCGCGCGCCTGCGGCGAGGACGAGGCCGAAGGCTGCGTCATGCGCGGCGTCAATGCGATCTGCGAGGTCGAGAGGTCGCCCTGGGCGACGCCGGCGGCCTTCACCGCCTCGATCAGCTTGGCCAGCGCCGGGGTGTTCTTCGACAGCGCTTCGGCTGCGGTCTTGCCCTCGCTGACCACGCCGGCCTGGACGGTAGCGAGATCGGGTTTAACCCTGACTTCGCCCGTGGTCTGGATCACGATGCCCTCCGCCGGTGCGAGCGGGCCGGCAGTCTGGGCCTGGACCGGGGCGGAGAGCGCCGCGAGCGCGGCAATGATGAGGGCCTTCTTGGTCTTCGACATGATCGTCCTTCGCTGACGGGTGGTCCGCAGAAGCAAGCATCGCTCCTGCGGCGCGACCATGCGCAACCTATTGGGGCAGCATCAGGACGATGCCCGTCACCCCGATGCCAAAACCTCCGGCCTGCGAATGTAGAACGTGGATTGCCGCTGGCGGCATTGCCTCGTCAGCGTCATCGCACGCCTCCTTCGGGAATCCCGCAGTCGGCTTGGACGATGCGGTTTAGGCTGGAGCCGCCAACCTTGGCCCAAAGTGTTTGACGCGCGGCTATAGGTCCAAAAATGCCACCGTTGCCATCCGTGTAGCCGTGTTCTGATGAAAAGCCACACTCGATCACGACCGATGCGATCGGCTGGCCGGTCAAATTCTCGATGCCGAGATGCTGTATCGCATCATATCCGAACCAGCCCTTCGACGTTTCGAGGTCACCAACATGGAGTTTCGTCCGGCCATCATCCAATGCTTGACCATGGACGACGGCCGGAAGCGACATCTGCAATACCAGCGCTACCAGCCCGACAGATCGGATCAGCGCCCCGCCAGAATCTCCGCCACCTGCGGGATGTCCTTGTTGCCGCGGCCGGAGAGGTTGACGAATCTCGGCGACGCTCACTTCTTGATCTGCCACACCGTCTGTACCGAAGCCTTCACCTCGATCTCGCCGGGCTCGACCATCAGCGGAGCTGCCCCAAGCGGCGCCGCTCTCAGTCTCGGCAGATCGGCCATGGCGTTCCCTTCAGCTAGGGAATACTCCGTTTCCATGATCGAAATCAGATCACCCAATTGCAGGCCTAGCGCCTCCGCATAGAGCGATGCTCTCGTTCGTGCCGCCTCTGCAGCCTTACGACGAGCAGCATCTTTTGCTTTGGTTGGTTCTGCCAGCGCGAATGTCAGGCTCGATATCGAGTTTGAACCCGACTTCACCAAGTCATCTACAAGCGGGCCCGATTTGGTCAGGTCTCTGACAACAATCTTTAAGCTGGTCCTGGCGTCATAGCCATCAATGACCGGAGCTGGTCGTTGCCCATTTGGGCTTGCAGCCTGCTGAGTGAATTTAGGACTGAGCCTGAGCTCAGAGGTTGTGACATCAGCAGAGCTGACGCCGTACTTGCGTACCATCTCCGCAACCCGATTCATCGCCGGGCGGCTCTTCGACAACGCTTCTTCGGGAGTCTTTCCTTCGGTGACAACGCCCGCCTGAATGATCGCGAGATCCGGTGGAAGCCGCACAACGCCTTCGGACACGATAAAAATGCCCTGCTTGGAGCTGTCATCCGCCAGCGCGGCAGGTGCGGAAACAAGCAACAAGCCAAGCGCAAGCAGCCGCTTCATCGATACCCCCTAACCGATCCGGCGCTCAGATCAGCGCCCCGCCAGAATCTCCGCCACCTGCGGGATGTCCTTGTCGCCGCGGCCGGAGAGGTTGACGACCATCAGATGGTCCTTCGGCTTTTTCGGGGCGAGCTCGGCGACACGCGCCAGCGCATGCGCCGATTCCAGCGCCGGGATGATGCCTTCGAGCTTGGAGATCAGCTGGAAGGCTTCGAGCGCCTCCTCGTCCGTCGCCGAGAGGTAGGTGGCGCGGCCGGTCTCGTGCAGCCAGGAATGCTCCGGGCCGATGCCGGGATAATCGAGCCCGGCCGAGATCGAATGGGCGTCGTTGATCTGCCCGTCCTCGTCCATCAGGAGATAGGTGCGGTTGCCGTGCAGCACGCCCGGGCGCCCGCCGGTCAGCGAGGCCGCGTGCAGGCCGGACGGAATGCCATGGCCGGCAGCCTCGACGCCGTAGATCTCGACGCTCTTGTCGTCGAGGAAGGGGTGGAACAGGCCCATCGCATTGGAGCCGCCGCCGATGCAGGCGACGAGCGAATCCGGCAGGCGGCCTTCGAGCTCCTGCATCTGCACGCGGGTCTCATTGCCGATGACGCATTGGAAGTCGCGCACCATCGCCGGATAGGGATGGGGCCCCGCGACCGTGCCGATGCAGTAGAAGGTCGACGCGACATTCGTCACCCAGTCACGCAGCGCCTCGTTCATCGCGTCCTTCAGCGTCTTGGTGCCGGACTCGACCGGCACGACGGTCGCGCCGAGCATCTGCATGCGAAAAACGTTCGGCGCTTGCCGGGCGACGTCGACCGCGCCCATGTAGACGATGCATTCGAGGCCATAGCGGGCGCAGAGCGTCGCGGTCGCGACGCCGTGCTGGCCGGCGCCGGTCTCGGCGATGATCCTTTTCTTGCCCATGCGCCGGGCAAGCAGGATCTGGCCGAGCACATTGTTCACCTTGTGCGAGCCGGTGTGGTTCAGCTCCTCACGCTTCAGGTAGACCTTGGCGCCGCCGAAATGCTCGGTCAGGCGCTCGGCGAAATAGAGCGGCGAGGGCCGGCCGACATAATGCTTCAGCCCGTAGGCGGTCTCGGCATGATAGGCCGGGTCGGCTTTGGCGGCGTTGTAGGCCTGCTCCAGCTCGAGGATCAGCGGCATCAGCGTCTCGGCGACGAAGCGGCCGCCGAACTGGCCGAAGCGGCCGTTCTCGTCGGGGCCGTTGCGGAAGCTGTTGCGTGCGTGCGGCGCGTTCATGCCTGGCCTGCCTTCTTCAACTGGTCGTCATTAAAAGCTTCGGCCGCCGCGCGGGCTGCCCTGACGAAGTCCGCAATCCGCGCGACATCCTTGACGCCGGGTGCGCTTTCGACCCCGGAGGAGACGTCGACGCCGGCCGGCCTCGCGATGCGGATGGCATCAGCGACATTCGCCGGATCGAGCCCGCCCGATAGCATGAAGCGGAAAGCCGGGTCGAGACCGGCGAGAAGGCCCCAGTCGAAGGGCCGTCCGTGGCCGCCGGGATAGGCGGCGTCCTTCGGCGGCTTGGCGTCGAGCAGGATGGCGTCGGCGACGCCGTGATACAGCGCGACCTGGTCGAGATCGGCAGCGCTGGCGACACCGAGCGCCTTCATCACCGGCAGGCCGGTCGCGGCCTTGATCGCGGCGACCTGCTCTGGGGTCTCCCTGCCATGCAGCTGCAGCCAGTCAGGCTTGACAATATCGGCGAGCTCGGCCGCCTGCTGCGGCGTGAAGTCGACGACCAGCGCGACGATCCCGGTCCTGCCGCGCGCCTGGGCGGCGAGCTCGGCCGCGTGCTGCGGCGAGACGTAGCGCGGGCTCTTCGGATGGAAGTTGAGGCCGATCATCCCGGCGCCGGCGGCGAGCGCCGCCTCCAGCGTCTCCGAAGTGGAGAGGCCGCAGATCTTGATTGGGAAGGCGTCGTCGCGTGTCATGCCGGCGCTGTAGCACAATAGCCCTCGCTGCTGCACTCGTGACATGATGCAGCCCGAGGGACCACCGGGCGACGGTCCAGGGCGAGAGTGGACGACGAATGGGGCGGCGTTTCTTTGCAGGTCTGGCGGCGCTTCTGCTGATGGCCGGCCTCATTGCGCTCGGCGTTTACATGTGGAGCCAGCCACGGACGCTGAAGCTCGCAGTCGGTCCGCTTGGCTCCGACGATGCCAGGCTTGCCGCGGCCCTCGTCCAGGGCCTCAGCCGCGAGAAGAAGCCGGTGCGCCTGCGCCTCGTTCTGACCGAGGGGTCGGCCGAGAGCGCGCTGAAGATCGACGCCGGCAAGGTCGACCTCGCCATCATCCGGCCCGACATCGCCCTGCCGGCCAAGGCCGATACGGCGCTGATCACCCGCCGCTCCTTCCCCTTCTTCATCGGCTCCAAGGATCTGGGCACCGACCGCATCTCCGGGCTACGCGGCAAGCGCATCGGCGTGGTGCGCGCGCCATCGGGCAATCTCGACCTCTTGAAGCTGGTGCTCTCGCAATATGAGGTCTCGCCGGAGGCGGTGACGATCGTCCCGCTTGGGCCGGAAGATGTCGCCGCCGCCATCGCCGATGGCCATATCGACGTGCTCTTCGCCGTCAACGTGCTGAACGCCCGCGTCGTCACCGAGGTCGGCTCGCGCCTGCACCGGGCCTTCGGCGAGACCCCGACCATCATCCCGATCCGCGAGGCCGACGCGCTCGCCGCCCGCAACCGCGCCATCGAGAGCGGCGAGATCGTCCGCGGTGCGCTCGGTGGCGATCCACCACTGCCGGCCGAGAACCTGCCGAGCATCTCGATCACCTCGCGCCTGATGGCGGCGCAGTCGCTCGACGATGCCAGGGTCGGCGAACTCGTCGGCGCGATCCTGTCGCTGCGCGTCACGCTCGCCACCGAGCTGCCGGCGATCCAGGGGCTGGAGGCACCCGAGACCGATAAGGACGCGCCGCTGGCGGTGCATTCCGGGGCCGCCGCCTTCATCGACGGCGAGCAGGAGACCTTCTTCGAGCGATATGGCGACTGGTTCTATCTCGGCGTGATGGCGCTCTCGCTGGTCGGATCCGGCGCGGCCGGCCTGTTCGGCGTCGAGAGCGTAGCGCGGCGCAAGCGGGCGATGGCGGATCTGAGCCGTCTCGTCGTCCTGCTCGGCGGAATGCGGACGGCGGCGGACGAGCCGGAGCTCGCGGCGATGGAGCGCGAAGCCGACGCCATCCTCGCCGGCGTGCTG
Source organism: Alloboseaceae bacterium BT-24-1 (assembly GCA_025846845.1). Lineage (GTDB taxonomy): Bacteria > Pseudomonadota > Alphaproteobacteria > Rhizobiales > Beijerinckiaceae > Allobosea. Next base: position 21,800 of record JAOYTL010000008.1, on the reverse strand, counting down.
GCGAACTATGCGCGCGGCGACATCGATTCCGGCGGGATCGGCGCCTATCGCTTCGCCATGGACCAGCTCGGCCGCGCGGCCACCGAGCGGCGCATCGCACTGCTGGAAGCCGCCGCGGAGTGATCAGCTTTATTCCTGCCGCAAAGCCGGGTCATGCGGGTGGCGCGGCCGCCCCCGACAGCTCGAGACTCCCAGCATGACCTCCGCTCTCATCTCGCTCGCCCTCGGGGCGCTGCTCACCCTCTCCGCCGCCGCGCCGCTTCAGGCCCAGGCCCCCGAAAATTGGCCGCAGGTGAAATGCGAGCGCTGGCGCAGCGCCTATGACGAGGCGCTGAAGCGCTTCGGCAGGAAGGGGTTGGGGCAGGAATTCATTGCTGGCAACGAGGCCTTCATCGCCTCCGGCTGTCAGAGCCCGCTCGACGTCTGCCCGCGCAGCGCCGAGGAGCTCAACTTCGCCAATGTCATGGTGATGGCGGGCATGAATGCGAGGCTCTCCTCGACCTTCATGCCCTACGCCTGCCGGAAGTCGTGACCCGGCGCTAGAGCAGGGACATGTGCAGGCCGGTCCCGGCGAGGACGCCGTCGGCGACGGCTAGCGCGACGCTGTGCCGGCCGGTTGCGGCATCGCCCGCCGCATAGACTCCGGCGACGCTGGTCTGCTTCATGCCGTCGACGCGCAGCAGCGGACCGAAGGGGCCATCGTCGAAAGCGCAGCCGAGCTCTTCCGCCAGCGGGCTCGCCGGGCAGATGCCGGCGGCGACGAACAGGGCTTTGACCGGCGCCAGCCGGCCGTCGGCGAGGCGCAGGCCCGCCATCGCCGTCCCCTCGCCCTCGGCTGCCACGATCGGAACGCGCTCGATCGCGACGCCGCGCCGCTCCAGCAGGGCGGTCGCTTCGGCGTCAGGCTCGGCCTCGCCGTTCAGGAACAGCGTGACCTCGCCCCAATCGGCGACGAGCGCCGCCTTGAGGGCCGAGAACGAACCGCTCGCCAGCACGCCGAGCTTGCCGCCGCCGAGCTCATAGCCATCGCAATAGGGGCAATGCAGCACGCTCTTGCCCCAGCGCTCCTTCAAGCCGGGGATCGCAGGCAATTCGTCGCGCACGCCGGTCGCCAGTAGCAGGCGCCGCGCGTGGTGCTCGCCGCCAACGGAATCGATAACGCCGAAGCCGTCGTCTGAAGGCCCGGCTTCGGCCGCCTTGGCATTCCGCCAAGCGACGGTCGGGTAGGCGAGGAGCTGCGCCTTCGCCTCCGCGACGATCGCCGCCGGCTCGCGTCCGTCTTGGCCGAGGAAGCCATGCGAATGGCTGGAGAAGCGATTGCGCCGGCTACCTTCGTCGATCACCAGGATGCGGCGTCGCGCCCGCGCCAGCTGCAATCCGGCCGAGAGGCCGGCGAAGCTGCCGCCGACGATGATGGCGTCATAGGGTGTGGTCGTGCTTGGCATGGATCTGTCTCCGTTCGTCGAAGCGGCGGCTGAAATCCGCCGCGAGATCGGACAGCCGCACCCGGTCGAACCGGTTGGCGAGCAGCGCCTCCGCCTCGACGAACGCCTCGCCCAGCGCGGCGTTGACCGCCTGCTCGACCAGGCATTGCGGGTTCTCGCTGCGATGGCCGAGCGCGAGCAAAGCGGGCTCGCCGAGTGCGCGGTGGACGTCGCCGAGCGTGATCGTATCAAGCGCGCGCGCCAGCGTCCAGCCGCCGCCATGGCCCTTCTCCGAGCGCACCAGCCCGGTTTCGCGCAACCCCGCCATGGTCCGGCGGATCACGACCGGGTTGGTGCCGAGGCAGGCGGCGAGTTCTTCCGAGGTCATCGGGGCGCCGCGATCGGCCATGTGCAGCAGCACGTGCAGGGTGGCTGAGAGGCGGCTGTCCTGTTTCATGTAACTTTATGTGTTACATGAAATGGAGCCTGTCAAGCGCTCCGCGAAGAGCGGGCGTCGCCCCATTACGGTTGCCCAAACGCCATCAAGCGTTTATGTGCAGCGCAACGAATTCCAGATTCACTCAGACAGATGGCTGTGCCGGCCGGGGTCTCCCTGCCGGCTCGCGGTCATGAAACAAGGCCCCGACCGCATGTCCATGCGCAACATCGCCATCATCGCCCACGTCGACCATGGCAAGACCACGCTGGTCGACAAGCTGCTGCAGCAGTCCGGCACCTATCGCGACAACCAGCGCGTGATCGAGCGCGTGATGGACTCCAACGAGCTCGAGAAAGAGCGCGGCATCACCATCCTGGCCAAGGCCACCTCGGTGGTCTGGAAGGATGTCCGCATCAACATCGTCGACACCCCCGGCCACGCCGATTTCGGCGGTGAAGTCGAGCGCATCCTGAACATGGTCGACTCGGCGATCGTTCTGGTCGACGCAGCCGAAGGCCCGATGCCGCAGACCAAGTTCGTGGTCTCGAAGGCGCTGAAGCTCGGCCTTCGCCCGATCGTCGCGATCAACAAGGTCGACAAGCCCGACGCCCGCGTCACCGAAGTGATCAACGAGGTCTTCGACCTCTTCGCCGCGCTCGACGCCAGCGACGAACAGCTCGATTTCCCGATCCTCTACGGTTCGGGCAAGCAGGGCTGGATGGCGCCCTCGCCGGAAGGCCCGCAGGACCAGGGCCTGGCGCCGATGTACGACCTCATCCTGAAGCATGTGCCGGAGCCGCGGATCGAGGAAGGCCCGTTCCGCATGCTCGGCACGCTGCTCGAGGCCAATCCCTATCTCGGCCGCATCATCACCGGCCGCGTCGTCTCGGGCTCGGCCAAGCCGAACCAGCAGATCAAGGTGCTGTCGGGCGACGGCACTCTGGTCGAGAACGGCCGCATCACCAAGATCCTTGCCTTCCGTGGCCTGGAACGCACGCCGATCGAGGAAGCCATCCCCGGCGACATCGTCTCGATCGCCGGCCTGGTCAAGGGCTCGGTCGCCGACACCTTCTGCGATCCCAGTGTCGAGACCCCGATCAAGGCGCAGCCGATCGATCCGCCGACGGTGTCGATGACCTTCATGGTCAACGATTCCCCGCTCGCCGGCACCGAGGGCGACAAGGTCACCACCCGCGTCATCCGCGACCGCCTGTTCAAGGAGGCCGAGGGCAATGTCGCGCTGAAGATCGAGGAGGCCAAGGATAAGGACTCCTATATCGTCTCCGGCCGCGGCGAACTCCAGCTCGCCATCCTGATCGAGCAGATGCGCCGCGAGGGCTTCGAGCTCGGCGTCTCGCGTCCGCGCGTCGTGTTGAAGCGCGATGAGGCCGGCCAGCTGCTCGAGCCGATCGAGGAGGTCATCATCGACGTCGACGAGGAGCATTCCGGCGTCGTCGTGCAGAAGATGTCCGAGCGCAAGGCCGACATGCTGGAGATGCGTCCCTCCGGCGGCAATCGCCTGCGCCTCGTCTTCCACGCCCCGACTCGCGGCCTGATCGGCTACCAGGGCGAATTGCTCACCGACACGCGCGGCACCGCGATCATGAACCGGCTGTTCCATGACTATCTCCCCTACAAGGGCGAGATTGGGGGACGCCGCAACGGCGTGCTGATCGCGATGGAGACCGGCGAGGCGGTGGCTTACGCGCTCTGGAACCTCGAAGACCGTGGCCCGATGATGATCGAGCCGGGCTGGAAGGTCTATCAGGGCATGATCGTCGGCGAGCACACCCGCGAGAACGATCTCGAAGTGAACGTGCTCAAGGGCAAGAAGCTCACCAACATCCGCACGACCTCGAAGGACGAGGCTGTGCGCCTCACCCCGCCGATCCGGATGACGCTGGAGCGCTCGCTCGCCTGGATCGACGATGACGAGCTCGTCGAGGTCACGCCGAAGTCGATCCGCTTGCGCAAGGGCATTCTCGACCCGAACGAGCGCAAGCGCTCGCAGAAGCAGAAGGCCGAAGTCGCCTGAATTCGGCCTTCTGCGCTTCGGTCGAGATCCTGCTGATCACCGGCCCGGCCGGGATCGGCAAGTCGACCCTGTGCTGGGAGATGGGCACAGTGCTGGCCGAGGCCGGCATCGCCCATGTGGCGATCGAGAGCGACGAGCTCGACCGTGTCTTCCCAAAACCCGGCGCCGAGGAACTGGCCCCGCTGGCGCCCGGCGCCCGCGACGTCAGTCAGCTCAATCTCGCCGCTCTCTGGGGCACCTATCGCGCGCTCGGCCATACCCGCCTGATCATGTCGGGCGTGATGCTGCATGTCGGTTTCGACAAAAGCTGGATCCTCGCCGCCATTCCCGACGCCCGCATCACCGTGGTGCGCCTACGCGCCGGTGACGAAACCCTGCTCGAACGGCTCGACCGGCGTGAGACCGGAGCGGGCCGAGATGCCCAGATCGAACGCTCGCTGCGCCAGGCGAAACGCATGACGGATGAGCCAGTGAGCGGTTTCATCGTCGTCGAAACGGATGACCGCACACCGGCTGAGCTAGCCGGTGAAGTGCTTGGCAAGACGAACTGGCTGTCCACGCTGGGCTGAACGGCCTCGGCCGTTCGATCGCCGCGGACCTGTCCTGCAGCAGGCGCCATTGTCTCCCGCTCTTGGCTCTGCTCCCTTGCGCTCCGCTCAAAGGGGAAGGATGTCACCATGCAGTTTCGCAATCTCGGCCGCTCTGGCCTACGCGTCTCGCTCGTCGGCCTTGGCTGCAATAATTTCGGCGGTCGGATCGACCTTGAGGCGGCGCGCAAGGTCGTCGACGCTGCGATCGAGCACGGCATCACGCTGTTCGACACCGCCGACATGTACGGCAATCGCGGCGGCTCGGAGCTGGCGCTCGGCGAACTGCTCGGCGCCCGCCGCAAGGACATCGTGCTCGCCAGCAAGTTCGGCATGAACATGGACGAGGAGGGCGTGAAGAAGGGCGGCTCCCGGCGCTATATCATCGAGGCGGTCGAGGCCTCGCTGAAGCGATTGAAGACCGACTGGCTCGACCTCTATCAGCTGCACCGGCCCGACCCGCTGACCCCGATCGAGGAGACGCTACGGGCGCTCGAGGATCTGATCCGCCAGGGCAAGATCCGCTATATCGGCTGCTCGAACCTGCCGTCCTGGCAGGTCGCCGATGCGCACTGGACCGCGAAGACGCTCGGCGTCGAGGGCTTCGCTTCCTGTCAGGACGAGTACAGCCTGCTGGTGCGCGGTGCCGAGAAGGAGCTGATCCCGTCCGCCCAACATTTCGGCATGGGGCTCCTGCCCTATTTCCCGCTCGCCAACGGACTCCTCACCGGCAAGTACCAGCGTAATGCGCCGATGCCGGAGGGAGCCCGCATGACCCGTGAGGCGCAGCGGGCCGGCGAGGTGCTGATCGAGGCGAACTGGCTGAAGACCGAAAAGCTCGCTGCCTTCTGCGAGGCGCGCGGCAAGACGCTGCTCGAGCTCGCCTTCTCCTGGCTGGCGGCCCAGCCGGTCGTCTCCAGCGTCATCGCCGGCGCGACCAGGCCCGAGCAGATCGCCGCCAACGTCAAGGCGGCCGACTGGGCGCTGACGGCCGAGGAGCTGGCTGAGATCGACGCGATCACGCGCTGAAATCCGCCGCGAGAGCGCCTCAAAGAAGCCCAACGGCCAAGTGAGATCGTCAATCCAGCCTCCCTGCCCGTGCGACGGGGCAGGGGGGCTGTTGTCAAATCATCGCGCCTGGGGCTTCCTTGCGCCGACTGCGGCGGATAACGCTGGTTTCTTGATGCGTATCGTTCCTCTTCTGGCCCTGGCATTTTCGCTGCTCGCTTTGCCGGCGGTGGCGCAGGACAAGCCTGCCGCGGCGCCGCGGCCGGAGCCGATGCGTATCGTGCTGACGCGCAGCGCCGAGCCGTGCGAGCCCGAGTGCCGCGAATGGCTCGCGGCCCAGGGCGCGATCAGCAACGACACGGTCGCCGAACTGCGCCGTGCGCTCGCTGAATTGAACGGGCGCAAATTGCCGCTGCTGGTCTACTCGACCGGCGGCACGGTCGAGGCCGCGATCGCCATGGGCGAGCTCGTCCGCAAGAGTGGCCTCGACATCGCGGTCGCCCGCACCGTCTTCACCCAGCGTGACCCGGCACTCGGCACGATCGACGAGCGCAGCCCGCTCTGCGCCTCGGCCTGCACGCTCTTCCTCGCCGGCGGGCAACGCCGGATCATTCCGCCGCAATCGCGCATCGGCGTGCATCAGCAGACCATCGTCGAGACCGAGACGACGACGGTGCGCGACTACAAGATCGTGCGCGGGCGCAAGGAACTGGTCGACGAGAGAACCGAGACGCGGACGGTCAAGCAGGAGCAGGCGACCGGCGAAATCGACGCCAAGATGAGGCGCTATCTCGATGCGATGGGGCTCGACCGCTCCTTTCTCGAGACGACGGTGTCGACGCCGGCTGACACGATGCGCTACCTCAAGCCCGACGAGATGCGCGCGACGACGATCGCGACCGAGATCGGGCCCGCCTCGCTCGCTTTTTCCAGCCTGCGGGCCTCGCAGGCGCCCGACACGCCCGCGAGCTTCAGCGCAGCGCCTGTGCTTCCGGCGACGCTGGTCGCGCCTTCCACTCCGGTCGGTTCCGTCGAACTCGGCGCGCACCGCGGCGGTAAATTGCGGTTGGCGCTGTCGGTCGGAGAAGGACGCTACCAGCAGACGGCGGCGCTGCAGTTTCAGCTCTTCGTCGGCCAGGCCGCTCTTTCGACACGGCTGCGGACCGTCACGATCACCCTGCCGGGAAGCCCATTGATCGTCGCGTCGAACGAGGATGGCTCGGCGCCCGAAGGGCCGATGACGGCCGAGATCCAGCGCGAATTCCTGTGCCGCCTGACGGACCGGAGTTCGGTTTTCCTGCGTGTCGACCCGCCGGCCGAGGACAGCAACCCCGCCAGCTGGCAGCGCACTGGAACCGCTGCCGAGATTTTGCGCCTGCCGGCCCTGCGTACCACCCTCTGCCGCTAGAGCGCTCGAATCCGCCTGTTCTCCGGGCGTCATGCCGCTGCGTGAAATCCCATCCGGAACCAATCGCTTCAAGGCAGGCGCAATCGATTACATACACGCGGCGCGTGCAATCGGCATTGCCCTCAATGTGTGCTTGACAGCCCGCGACCCGATAAGCTCACCTGCCCTCCGATCCGACGCGCCGCACGAATGCGCGCGGCCGCAATGAGGGAGAAACGCCGTGTTGAGACGCCATCTTCTCGCCGCGGGCCTCGCGCTCGCGGCCTTCGGCAGCGCATATCCAGCTTTCGCCCAGAGCAAGGGCCCGGTGATCGGCGTCAGCTGGTCTAACTTCCAGGAGGAACGCTGGAAGACCGACGAGGCCGCGATCAAGGCGGCAATCGAGAAGGCTGGCGGCACCTATCTCTCTGCCGACGCGCAATCCTCGCCGGCCAAGCAACTCACCGATGTCGAGAGCCTGATCGCGCGCGGCGCCAAGGCCATCATCGTGCTGGCGCAGGACGCGCAGGCGATCCGCCCGGCGGTGCAGAAGGCGGTCGACGAGGGCATTGCGGTCGTCGGTTACGACCGGCTGATCGAGATTCCGCAGGCGTTCTACCTGACCTTCGACAATAGCGAGGTCGGCCGCATGATGGCGCGCGAAATCCTGAAGGCGAAGCCCGAGGGCAACTACGCCTTCATCAAGGGCTCGAGCGCCGATCCCAACGCTCTTTTCTTTTTCAATGGCTCGATCGAGGTCCTGAAGCCCGCCATCGACGCCGGCAAGATCAAGAATATCGGCGAGGCCTTCACCGATAACTGGCTGCCCGCCAATGCCCAGCGCAACATGGAGCAGATCCTGACGCGCAACGCCAACAAGGTCGACGTCGTCGTCGCCGCCAATGACGGCACGGCCGGCGGTGCGATTGCGGCATTGGCCGCCCAGGGACTCGCCGGCTCGGTCCCGGTCACCGGCCAGGACGCCGACCGTGCCGCACTGAACCGTATCGCGCTGGGCACCCAGACAGTGACGATCTGGAAGGATGCGCGCGAGCTCGGGCGCAACGCAGGCGAGATCGCGATCAAGCTCGCCGGCGGCGCCAAGCTGACCGAGATCGCCGGCGCGACCGCCTGGGACCAGGGACCGAGCAAGGCCAAGATGACCGCGCTCTTCCTCACGCCGGTACCTATCACCAAGGACAATCTTAACGTCGTGATCGAGGCAGGCTGGGCGCCGAAGGCCGCTGTCTGCCAGGGCGTTGCCGCCGGCAAGGTCAAGGCCTGTGACTGAACTCGCACCCGCGCCGGCAGCGCCGTCGCAGGATGTGAAGACGTTCGCCGACCATCTGCGCGCGATCGAGTTCGATGCGCGGATGGTCGGCATGATCGCCGCGCTGGCGGTGATCTGGCTCGGCTTCAACTGGCTCTCGGGCGGCGCCTTCCTGACGCCGCGCAACCTCTGGAATCTCTCGGTCCAGACCGCTTCGGTCGCGGTGATGGCCTGCGGCATGGTGCTGGTCATCGTCACCCGCAATATCGACCTCTCGGTCGGCTCCATGCTCGGCTTCGTCGGTATGGTCGTCGGCCTCGTCCAGGCGCGGCTGCTGCCCGATCTGATCGGCTTCGAGCATCCGGCGACCTGGCTGATCTCGATCGCGACGGCGGTCGCGCTCGGCAGTTTGATCGGCCTGTTCCAGGGCGCGCTGATCGCCTATCTCGCCATCCCCTCCTTCATCGTCACGCTCGGTGGCCTTCTGGTCTGGCGCGGCGGCGCCTGGTGGGTCACGCAAGGCCAGACCATCGCGCCGATGGATTCGCGCTTCCGCCCGCTCGGCGGTGGCATCGAGGGTGCAATCGGCACCTCCGCTTCCTGGGCGATCGGCCTGGTCATCTGCGCGCTGATCGTCGCGGGCATCGCCTTCGCGCGGCGCCGGCGCAAGCGCTACGGCTTCGCCTTGCGCCCGCTCTGGGCCGAGCTCGCGCTCGCCATGCTTGCCTGCGGCACGGTGCTCGGCAGCGTCATGATCGCCAATGCCTATGCCTTGCCGGCCGGCATCGCCCGCCGCCTCACCGAGGCGAAAGGCGGTACCTGGCCCGATGGCGGGCTTGTCATCGGCCACGGCCTCGCCGTGCCGGTCCTGCTCGCGCTCACGGTCGGCGTCGCGATAACGTTCCTGACGACGCGTTTGCGCTTCGGTCGCTACGTCTTCGCCATCGGCGGCAATCCGGAAGCGGCGCAGCTCTCCGGCGTCAACACGCGCAAAGTGCTGATGCTGGTCTACGGGCTGATGGGGGCGCTGGTCGGCATCGCCGCCTGTATCTCGACAGCACGCCTCAATGCCGCGACCAACTCCGCCGGCCAGCTCGACGAGCTCTACGTCATCGCCGCGGCGGTGATCGGCGGCACCTCGCTCGCCGGCGGCGTCGGCACCATTGCCGGCGCGATGCTCGGCGCGCTCGTGATGCAGTCGTTGCAGTCCGGCATGGTGCTGATCGGCGTCGACACGCCCTTGCAGAACATCGTCGTCGGCATCGTGCTCGTGCTCGCCGTCTGGCTCGACGGGCTCTATCGCAAGCGGCTCGGCTGAAGGAGGGCGCCATGGACATGACCACGCCCCTTTTCGAGATGCGCGAGATCTCGATCGCCTTCGGCGGCATCAAGGCGGTCGACCATGCCAGCGTCGATCTCCATGCCGGCGAGGTCGTCGGCCTGCTCGGCCATAACGGCGCCGGCAAGTCGACGCTGATCAAGATCCTGTCGGGGGCCTATCGCGCCGACGCCGGCGAGATCAGGGTCGCCGGCGAGCCGGCTTCGATCGCCTCGCCCCGTGATGCCAAGCGCTATGGCATCGAGACGATCTACCAGACGCTCGCTCTCGCCGACAATGTCGACGCCGCCGCCAACATCTTCCTCGGCCGCGAGCTTTTGACCTCCTGGGGCACGCTCGACGACAGCGCGATGGAATCTGAAACGCGCAAGGTGATGGGCCGGCTCAACCCGCATTTCCGCCGCTTCAAGGAGCCGGTGAAAGCGCTCTCCGGCGGCCAGCGCCAGTCGGTCGCGATCGCCCGCGCGATCTATTTCAACGCCCGCGTGCTGATCATGGACGAGCCGACGGCGGCACTCGGCCCGGCCGAAACCAGGCAAGTCGCCGACCTCATCCTCGAGCTGAAGAAGCAGGGCATCGGCATCTTCCTGATCAGCCATGATCTGCACGATGTCTTCGATCTCGCCGACCGCGTCAGCGTGATGAAGAACGGCAAGGTGGTCGGCACCGCCCATGTCCGCGACGTCACTCAGGACGAGGTGCTGGGCATGATCATCTCGGGCAAATGCCCGCCCGGCGCGGTCGCTGGCCCAGGGGCGCTGCGGGGTTAGGATCGTGCGGCCGGGTCCGCGGGTAGAGCAGACCCGGCCGGTCGTTCAGGCTGTGGCATGCGGCTCGTGCCGGTAGTCCCAGACCGCCCAGGCCGAGACGGCGGCCGTCAGCACGCCGAGCACCAGATGTGTCTGGAACGCGCCGGCATTGCCGGCGAAGCCGAGGATCCAGGGCGCGGCGATCAGCCAGAGGCCGAGCGCCAGATTCACCCATTCCTCCCATTCCGCGAAGGCAAAGAGCGCTGCGATCGCGATCAGGGCGAGCACGGCGCCGACCAGCCAGGCATTGCGGGTCGGCATGGTGTCGGCCAGGAAGCCCATCATCCAGGGCGAGATGAACAGGAGTGCGCCGAGGATCAGGTTGAGCCAGTCCTGCGGCCGTTTTCCACTCATATTCGCGGTCAACATGATCACCTCCATCGGTGAAGATCATCCAACCACGGCGCCTCACGCACGAGGCGCTTGGTCCAGCACATTATACGCCTGTCGCCGAAACAGCTCAAGGACTAGTCAATAAACAGTCATGGCCGGCGTGAGCCGGCCATGACGACACCTGACAACTTGGCGCAGGCGGTATTCAACTTCGCCGTAACTTGGGCGAGCCGGGAGGCTCACTTGGCCGCGAGCAGTTCCTTCACCGAGAGCAGCACCAGCTCGTTGTCATCCGCCTTCTTCGGGTCGCGCGACGACGAGAACGGCAGATTGTTGTCGTTGCCGACGACGATGATGCCATTGGCGAGATCGACCACGTCGACGTTCTCGATGGTGAAGAACGGGAAGGGCAGCACGCCGTCGATGGCGCCCTGCTTCGCTCGTCTGTCGGGATCGGCGATCTTCATCAGGTCGATATAGCCGACCTTGCGCACGCTCTTGCCGACATTGGCGTCGGTCATCTCGATCTTCACGATGCGCTTGAACTTGGCGAGGTCGTGGAAGCAGTCCGAGCCCTTCTGGCCGGCCGCGCAGGCGCGGTCGGCAGTGCCTTCGCCATTATCGCGCTCGATGATCAGCGCCGTGGTGGCGTCGATCATGTTGAAGTCGCCGATGGCGAGGCCCTTCTGCTCGAGCGGGAAGAACCAGGAGCGGCCGGTCCACTTCTCAGCCTGGACGTCGAATTCGAGGATGCGCAGCACCTCCTTGCCGTCGACCTCTTCATTGCCCTTGGTCTCGGCGTTCCAGAGCGGCCCTTCGAGCAGCGGGTAGAGGAAGCGGCCGTCCGGCGACTGCGCCATGCCCTCATAGCCCTTGGAGCGGCGGACATTGAACTCGACCGGCAGGTTGGGGGCGCCGGGCGTGGTCACGGCGTAGTGGTCGGGCGAGCGGGCCGGCTTGCCGTCGACCGTGGTCTCGAACACGGCCTCGACTTTGCCGGTCTGATCGACGCGGATCAGATAGGGGCCGAACTCATCGCCGATCCAGTACTTGCCTCCGATCGGCTGGATCGACTCAGGATCGAAGTCGGCGCCGGTCAAATAGCGCTTGTCCGTGCCCTCATTGGCGATGCGGAAAGGCACCTTCTTGTCGGGATCATGCAGGAAGGTGGTCGCGGTGCGCTCGATCTTGCCGCCCTCGAAATCAGCCTTGAGGCGGTGGAAGAACAGCATCGCGTCCGGCGAGTTCGCCTTGGCGCCGAAGCCGTTGTCGGTCAGCACCAGGAACTCGCCATTCCCCAGCGAGCGGATGCCGGAAAAGCCCTGCACCGGCTGGCCGGCGAAGGGGGTGGAGAGGCCGGTCGGGCGGCCGCCCGAAAGACCCATCACCGTGCCGGCCTGCTCGATGCGCTTGCCGGGCGTGGTGAACTTGCCGGAGACCTTGAGATCGGCCGGCGCATCGGCCGGGGCCGGGATGATGGTGTTGGCCGGCAGCAAAGTGTGGCCGACCAGCTTGGCCGGGAACTCCTTTTGCGCATCCTGTGCGCCGGCGAGCATGGTGGACGACAGCAGAAGAGCAGCGACGAGGCGCAGGCGCATGGGAAGCTCCGGTCAGAGGAAAAGCGGGACGACCCCGCTTCGCGTCCGCATCTTGCAGTCGCGCGACAGCGCCGTGACGCTTGCGTGACGGCGCTACTTGCCTTCCGCCGCCCGGATCGCCTGGTCGAGATCCTGCCACTCATGGCAGCGGCCGCAGAGCTTGGCGAGCTTGTCGAGATTGGCCTTGGCCGAGGCCATGTCGCCGGTCTCGAGGAACCATTCGCCCTGATATTCCAGCGCCGGCAGATAGGTCGGGTCGCGCAGCAGCGCGGCATCGTAGAACTGCTTCGAGACCGGATAGTTCTTCAGCTTGCGGTGCGAGAAGGCGATCCAGTTCAACAGCTCCGGCGAGTTCGGTTGCCGGACGAGCAGGCCCATCAACTTGTCGATCGCCGGTTCGTAGTTCTTCTCCTCGATCCAGCGCCGCGCCTGGCGATAATCGGGGTCCTCGTCGAGATAGGTCCAGTCGGGGCCGACCGCCTGCGCGGCGCCGAGTGAGAAAAGCAGCGCCAACGCGCCGCCGGAAAAACCGCCCCGTCGCATCTTGACCTCCCTGCTCCCGCCGAAACCAAATCATGGCCGCGGCGTTTCCACCAGCAGAGCACGGAGCTGCGACGTGACGACGACATTCAAGGCTGGCACCGAAGTGAGCTGGCGCTGGGGCGCCCATACAGCTGAAGGCCGCGTCGAGCAGGTCTTCACCGAGCCGGTGACCCGCACGATCAAGGGCACGGAGGTTCGCCGCAACGCCTCGCCGGAAAACCCGGCCTATCTGGTGACGCAACCGCGCGGTGGCTACGCGCTTAAGTCGCACAGCGAACTCGAGGAAAAGCGATGAGCATCGCCCATGTCGACCTGACTCCGCCGCTTCGCGTCGCCGAGAATGCCGGCAAGGGCCTGCGCCTGCGCCGTGACTTCAGTCGCGGCGGCACCGTGATCGGCGTCGCCCGGGCTCGCGATCTCTGCAACCGCCGTCGTCTCAGCGCCGAGACGGTCGAGCGCATGGTCAGCTATTTCGCCCGCCACGCCGTCGACAAGCAGGCCAAGGGCTTCGGCGACAGCAAGGAACCTTCGGCCGGCTACATCGCCTGGCTGCTCTGGGGCGGCGAAGAAGGCCGCGACTGGGCCCGGCGCAAGATGGCCGAGATCGCCGGGCAGGGAGAGCGGAAGAGGGCGTGATCCTCAGCCGGTAGCAAGAAGCCTGCGTGCGAAGCTCGCCCCACCATCCCCGGTCGAGACCTCGCCCACGCGGGCGAGCGAGATCAGGATGGAACGTACCGCAGGTCTGACCCTGAAGCCCTGCTGGAATTGTCGGGCGATTGCTCCGGCGTCGAGCGGGATGTTCGCCGCAGTAAGGATTGCAAGGACCGCCGCCACCCGCTCCACTGGTTGTGTAGGAAAGACCGGCTTGTCGTTTGCCGGCGCCGGCAACGACACCAACGCGGCCGCCTCGATCTGCTCGTCGGTCCCGGCCTCGCGCCCGAACCGCGGGCGTTGATAATCAGGGCGCAGCCAGCGCATGACGCCTCGCTCCTCGTCGCGAACCCTCTCCTGGTTCAGAGCCATGAGAGCGGCCAGGATCGCGCCGTCATCGGCGTTCGTCGGCAGCTCGAACGCAGCCGCGACTGCGGTGTCGATCGCCTCATGATGCTCGTTGAGGATGAGCATCAGGCCGCGGTCGCGGATATCGACCTCCGCAGCAGAGAGTGGCCTGCCGGCGAGGATCGCCTCCCGGACATTGTAGAGCTTGGTCAATGTCAGGTCGGGGTGTCGTTCCAGCACGCCCTTGCGGAGGGCGTCGAGGGCTTCAGCTGACTCGCGGATCGTCTGCTTCCGGGTCTCCGTTGCTTCGGGGAAAGGAAACGGATCGAAGCAGCGCGATTTGGAGTAGCGAGGGTCGTTGCCGATGCCGAGCCAGCCGCCGGCGCGCAGAGCCCAGGCGCAATGGATACGCGACGACAGCACCCCAAGATGGAAGGCGTCGGACAGCGCGACGGCAACCAGCATGTTGTCAGGCAGGATACCGGCGTCGAGGAACTGGAAGACGCGATGCTTGGTAGTCTCGACCGTCGCGATATAGCGTTGGAGGCCTGCCAGGGCCGGGCGCAATTCCTTTCGCGGCTCGCCGAACACCCACCAGAGGTCGCGATAGGTCTGGCGGTTGTTTGCGTCTCGGCCGATCAGTTTTCCATCGACGTCCTTTGCCTCTTTCACGGAGAGCTTGACGTGCTGGTAGACCTCCGGGAAGCGCTCGCGCACGTTGGCGGCGGATAGCCCGAACAGATCGATCGCCATGACGTCGCGCGAGCGAGCAGTGAGATCGCGGCCATTGCGATAACGGCGGATATGGCCTTCGAGCCCTGGCCGGCGACCCAGTCCCAGGCTTTCGGCTTCTGCTGGCGTGACCAGAAAGCCAGCACCATGCAGCTTCATACCGGGTGAGCAGAGACCGTCATTGGCCCGCAGTGCTCGCGCCGTGGTGACATCTGTCCCGACGGTGAGATCGGAATTGATCCGCCCCTTTCGCTCGTTCAGCGTGATCTCCGGCTGATCGCCGTCGAGTGCGGCCTCGGATGTCACCTCGCGCAACCGCCCCTCCTGATGGCCGGATTCGGCGACCGTCATGGCGATGCGCACGGCCGCCGTGTCGCGGCCGGCCTTGGTCCAGGGGTGATCGGCAATAGCCAACAGCAGCGAGAGGCGGCGCTTGCCATTGAGATGCCGCTCGACCACCCGGCGCTGGAAGACCTGGGTGATCGAGTTCGTCGTCACCAGGCCGAAGCGCCGCAGCTTGCTCCCCGGCTGCGTCAACAGCTCCGCCGCCCGGTCCCACCAGTACATCACATAGTCGGCGCTCTCGTTCATCTGCGGATGCGCGGCGCGCAGGGCCTCGGCATAGAGGCCGCCGAGGCGCGAGCGGATATCCTTTCCGCCGATGAAGGGAGGGTTGCCGACGATGAACTCGGCTTCCGGCCAGGCCGGCCGGCGCGGGTTGGGCAACATCTCCTTGCCGTCGCGCCATTGCGGTATGGGCCAGCCATCCCATTCGAGCACGGCGTCGCGCCGATAGATGTGGTCGAGCCGCTCCAGGATCGGCTCGCGCGGGGCATAGCCGCGGGTACGGAAATGCCATTGCAGATGGCCGATCCAGAGCACGAGGTCGGCGATCGCGACGGCGCGCCGATTCATGTCCATACCGAGAAACTGGTGCGGCCCGACATGGCGGTCGGCGATGCCGCCGAGCTTCTCGCGGCTGCCGAGTTCGCCGGCGGCGTCGAGAATCTCGCCTTCGAGCTTCTTCATCAGCTCTTGCGTGACATGCAGGAAGTTGCCGGTGCCGCACGCCGGGTCGAGCACGCGGGTCTCGCACAGCGCGCGATGGAACTCCTCGATCAGCGCCAGCGCCTTGCGGTGGTCGCCGGCGTCACGAGCCTGTTGCGCGGCCCCGAGCACATGGCGCCAGTCCTCGCGCAGCGGCGCGATCACCGTCTCGACCACCAGTCGCTCGACATAGGCGCGCGGCGTGTAGTGCGCCCCGAGCCGGGCGCGCTCGACCGGGTCGAGCGCCTGTTCGAGCATGGTGCCGAAGATCGACGGCTCGACGCCCTTCCAGTCGTGCTCGGCGGCAGCGAGCAACTCGCCGATCTCGGCCTTCTCCAGCGTGAAGACGCGGGCATCCTCGAACAGCTTGCCGTTGAAGCGCCGCATCGTCGTGCGCAGCGTGATCGAGTAGCCGCCCTTGTCCATCATCCGCCAGAGTTCCTCGACCAGCGGCCGAAAGGCGGTCGGGTTGTCTCGGCAGTCGCGCAGCAGCGCCTTGAACGAATCCTTCGGGATCAACTCGGCATCCTCGGCGAACATGGTGAAGACGCAGCGCATCAGGAACAGCGCGACCTCTTCCGGGTCGTGCTCGCGCTCCAGCGCTTTCGAGACCGCCGCGAGCCGCTCGGCGATCTTGCGCGTCACGCGCGCCGCATACCGGTTCGGATCGAGCGTCAGCGGCTCCCGCCAGATCGCGGCCATGCACCGGCGCACCTCCGGCTCGCGCAGATCGTCGAGATAGACCCGGTAGCGCTGCCGGTCCGGGAACTGGACGTAGTTCTTCCCCTGGCCGGTGAAGTCGGCGTAGAGCTCGAAGCAGTGCCCGACATCGCAGATGATCAGGAAGGGCGGCCAGCCATGCGCCGCCGGCAGCGCCTTGGCATAGTCCTCGGCCTGGCGGCGAGCGTTGAGCATCAGCACGTCCCAGCCGCGATCGGCACCGCGCCGCCCGCGTGGACCGCAGGGCTCGGCCGGGGCGAGGTTGCCCTGCGCCGCCAGGATTTCCTTGGTCTGGCCCTTCAGCCGGCTCTGCTTGGCCTCGAGCACGAAGCAGGATTTCTTGTAGAGGTCGATCCGTCCGGTCGTGCTCGCGCCCGCCGGATCGCGGAATTTCACCGGATACTCGAAGCGGTAGGTCACTGCCTCGGCATCGCTGGTCGGCGGCAGCGGCGTCTCGACGCCGACCAATCGGCAGAACTCAGCCAGGAACTGCGCATAGGCGGCGCGCTCGGCCCCTTCCGATGCACGCCAGCGCGTAATGAAGGCTTCGACAGCGTCGTCGCCCGCTTCGACCCCGCCCCCCGACATGGTCGCCGCCTTATGGTTGATCGTTGGTTATCGATGCAATTAATGCGGGCAGGTCGACTGCTGTCAACTCCTGTCATCAGCATGGCGCTTTCGGCGCGCTGCCCTCTCGCACCGACGGCAGATCGCATCCATATTGCGGCCATGCCCAAGAGCACTGACAACACCACCGACACCGCCCCCGGCAAGCCCAAGGCGGCCAAGAAGCCCGCCAGCGCCCGCACGCCCAATTCCAAGGCGACCAAGCCGGATCTCAAGCCGCTCGAAGGCTATCTCGCCGACCTGCTCAACCCGGCGATCAACCGCGGCAAGGCGGTTCCGGGCGGCGCCTCCGGCTTCAGCGACGCGCCGCAGGCCGGCTACGAGGCGCGGCCGGGCGATACCGGCGAGTCGAAGCCGCGCAAGCTCTCGAAGAAGGCCGATGCGGCCTTCGATCCCGACAGCGACAGCGCGGCGTCGCTGACGGCGAAGTCGCTGCAGGCGCTGCTCGAGACCGGCAGCCCGTTCATCGAGCCCGGCAAACCCTGGACGCCGCATCGGCCCGATCGCCCCGAGAAGTCGGAAGGCGGCCGCCGCTTCCAGATGAAGTCGGATTTCGAGCCGGCCGGCGACCAGCCGACCGCGATCGCCGATCTCGTCGATGGCATCAGCCGGCAGGAGCGCGACCAGGTCCTGCTCGGCGTCACCGGCTCGGGCAAGACCTTCACCATGGCGCAGGTGATCGAGAAGACGCAGCGTCCGGCGCTGATCCTGGCGCCGAACAAGACACTCGCCGCCCAATTGTACGGGGAATTCAAGAGCTTCTTCCCCGACAACGCGGTCGAATACTTCGTCTCCTATTACGACTATTACCAGCCGGAGGCCTACGTCCCGCGCTCGGACACCTATATCGAGAAGGAATCCTCGATCAACGAGCAGATCGACCGCATGCGCCATTCGGCGACGCGCTCGCTGCTCGAGCGCGACGATGTCATCATCGTCGCCTCGGTCTCCTGTATCTACGGCATCGGCTCGGTCGAGACCTATACGGCGATGACCTTCTCGCTGAAGCTCGGCGAGCGCATCGAGCAGCGCCAGCTGATCGCCGATCTCGTTGCGCTGCAATACAAGCGCACCCAGCATGATTTCGCCCGCGGCTCGTTCCGGGTGCGCGGCGACACGGTCGAGCTCTTCCCGGCCCACTATGAGGACCGCGCCTGGCGCATCGGCCTGTTCGGCGACGAGGTCGAGTCGATCTCGGAATTCGATCCGCTGACCGGCCAGAAGACCGGCGAGCTCGAATTCATCAAGGTCTACGGCAATTCGCACTATACCACGCCGCGCCCGACGCTGAACCAGGCGGTCAAGTCGATCAAGCAGGAGCTGAAGGGCCGGCTCGACGAGCTCAACCGCATGGGCCGCTATCTGGAGGCGCAGCGGCTCGACCAGCGCTGCACCTTCGACATCGAGATGATCGAGGCGACCGGCTCCTGCAACGGCATCGAGAACTATTCGCGCTATCTCACCGGCCGCAAGCCGGGCGAGCCGCCGCCGACCCTGTTCGAATACCTGCCCGACAATGCCCTGGTCTTCACCGATGAGAGCCATGTCACGGTGCCGCAGATCGGCGCAATGTACAAAGGCGACTTCCGCCGCAAGGCGACGCTGGCCGAATACGGCTTCCGCCTGCCCTCCTGCATGGACAACCGGCCCTTGCGCTTCGAGGAATGGGACGCGATGCGCCCGTCCTCGGTCCATGTCTCGGCGACGCCCGGCGGCTGGGAAATGGACCAGACCGGCGGCGTCTTCACCGAGCAGGTCATCCGCCCGACCGGGCTGATCGACCCGCCGGTCGAGATCCGCCCGGCCAAGCACCAGGTCGCCGACCTCCTCGACGAGGTCAAGGAGGTCGCCGCCAAGGGCTATCGCACCCTCGTCACCGTGCTGACCAAGCGCATGGCCGAGGACCTGACCGAGTACCTGCACGAGAACGGCGTGCGCGTGCGCTACATGCACTCCGACATCGACACGATCGAGCGCATCGAGATTCTGCGCGATCTAAGACTCGGCGCCTTCGACGTCCTCGTTGGCATCAACCTGCTGCGCGAGGGCCTCGACATCCCCGAATGCGGCTTCGTCGCCATTCTCGACGCCGACAAGGAGGGCTTCCTGCGCTCCGAGACCTCATTGATCCAGACCATCGGCCGCGCCGCCCGCAATGTCGACGGCAAGGTCGTGCTCTATGCCGACCACATCACCGGCTCGATGGAGCGGGCGATGGCCGAGACCAATCGCCGCCGCGAGAAGCAGGAGGCCTACAACGCCCAGCACGGCATCACGCCGCAGACGATCAAGCGCGCCATCGGCGACATCCTCGGCTCGGTCTATGAGCGCGACCATGTCACCGTCGACAAGGGCCTGATCGAAGGCCCGACCAGCGGCCACAACCTCAAGGCCGCGATCGCCGATCTCGAGAAGCGCATGCGCGAGGCCGCCGCCGATCTCGAATTCGAGACCGCCGCCCGGATGCGCGACGAGATCAAGCGCCTGCAGGCGACCGAGCTCGCCATCGCCGACGACCCGCTCGCCCGCCAAAGCGATGTCGAGTCCTCCGCCGGCAAGTATCGCGGCGAGCGCAGCTACGGCGCCTCGGCCAATCTGCCGACCCGCGCCCGCAAGCCGACCGACGCCGATATGGGCCCGCACAACTGGGGCGGCGGCGAGGGGCGTCCAAAGGCGAGCGTGGCGCGGCCGCGCAAGCCGACGCTGGACGAGATGGGACCGGTGCCGGAGGCCCGGCCGAAGGGAGCGGGGGAGAGACGGGGAAGGCGGAGGTAAATTATCCGAGTTCTTTTTTGATCTTTTCCCAATCTGCCAAGGCGCGCCTATAGTATGTTGAGAACAACTGCCGCTCGTCGCCTTTAAGAGGAGCGTCTATAGTGCCATAAGCAACGCCTCGCCGAACGTCTAAGATTCGAACTTCATCCATTTTGAATTGTGGCATTGTGTTTCCGATGATCGATATCCCAAGCCTAGCGGCTTCGGTCGATATCGGAGGTATTTCCGAAAAATAAGGATATATTAATCGTTTATTATTATCATCAATTTTAACACTGAACATATTCTCGATCTTTACGGTGCAGCCGATCTCATGGATGGCTGCTTGTACCGGTATTGTATGAGAAATAACCTCGAATGGTTCGTTTCGCCAGCGCCGCTTTTCATTCCACCATTGAAGAAAACCATCTCGTAAAAGTGGATAGGTTTTCCGCCTTAGTTTGCTATCCGCAATTCTTAGTTCTGTTTCTGTCGTCAAATCCTTCAGGCTGGCGGCATGATCCTTGGCGTCTGCCCAGAACGGTCCGTAAAAGAACGGCCCCCCGCCGCCGCTTCCTTCCGCTTTTTTGATTTCCTGTATCACGTCGTCACGGATCAGCCGTAGCCTAAGCCGTTCGGGTGCATAAAATAGCTGAAGAAAATTGCGGAGGTTCTTTTTATGAATCGCCAAAGTTCGCTCTCTCCCTCTACGTCATGTAAATTTAAAGTTGCGAACTGACGATTCGCAAGAGGGATGCGAGTGTTCGTTGCGATTGTCTTTTAAAAGGGGGCGAGGTTTCAGTGCCTCACACCGTCATGCTCGGCCTTGTGCCGAGCATCCACGTCTTGCGACACTGCTGATGGGCTGCTTGCAACGAAAGCTGTGGCCAGCCTCCACCGAGCAAGGGCGTGGATGGTCGGGACAGGCCCGACCATGACGTGTTTCTGACGTCCGCTTTGCCAAGTCTCGTTGGCGCAAGACGTGGATGGTCGCCACAAGGGCGACCATGACGGGTGAGCGTGGGATCGCGCCCGGCGCAGTCACGCCAGTTCGTCGTGGAGGTCGTCCCAGTCCGGGTTGCGCACCATGATGGCGCGGGTCTTCCAGGCGCGGTACCAGCGCTTCATCGAGGTCTCGCGCTGGATCGCGGCCTCGATCTCGTCATGCCATTCGTACCAGACGAGGCGCTTGAGGCCGTGTGTCCTAGTGAAGCCGGCAACCAACCCTTCGCGATGCTCATGGACACGGCGCGCCAGATCGCTCGTCACGCCAAGATAGAGCGTGCCGTTGCGCCGATTGGTCATGATGTAAACCCAGCCGCCCTTGCGCTTCATACCAGCAGGATGGCGGGCGGCCCGGCTACCGGCAAGGGCGCGAATGCCTCTCCCGTCATGGTCGCCCTTGTGGCGACCATCCACGTCTTGCGGCGCTGATGACATGCTGGCCAGCACAGTACCGGTCGCTCGGGTGCAAGGACGTGGATGGTCGGGACAAGCCCGACCATGACGGGGAGGGTAAACGCGGGGACAGTCCACAACCTTATCCCCGCCCTTCCGACCTCCCGTATACTCGCGGCTATCCCATCCCCGAGGGGCGGCCATCCGGAGGCATGTCGTTTGGCGGGGTGGGTGCGGCGCCTGCGGGCGGGGGTTGCGCCTCGCTCCCGGGAGGCTTCGGGAACCGACCTGGGGGTACTACGGCCCCTGCGCGAGGAGCTCGCTAGCTGGACGGCCCGCCGATGACCAACCGCCTGGCCGCCGACGCGACGACCCGATGAGGGGAACTGGCGAAGGCGGCGGGCGGGATCGGCGGCAGGTCCGAAAGAAGCGCGGCCCGGAGCTTTAAAATCGCCGAAGGCGGAGCGCCACGGGGCGTGCGGATGTAACCCATCCGCGCCGCTTCCTGGCTCAATGGAAGCGGATACCAAACCGCGCCTCGCGGCGCTCCGCTGCCCCTCATTGCGACAACGTCCGCAGGAAGAACCTGCGGGCGGGGATGATGCTTGGGCGCGATCTTCCTTCTCCCCTCGGGGGACCGTTGCGATAAGGCTTGATTTGGGGACAGGGGGCGCTGGAGCGGTGGTCTTGGGTCTCTGGCCTGAGATTTCAGGCGCTTGAGGGCCGTTTTGAGCGGAGTCCTGGCGTGATC
>JAOYTL010000007.1 GCA_025846845.1 Alloboseaceae bacterium BT-24-1 | reverse complement strand
AACATGCTTCAGAAGCCCATGGAAAACGCTATTCTGATGCCGCATGGCGTCGATCCCGTCTCGTGTCCAAAACACCGGCAAGTGCTTGGAAACAAGTAGAATCAACGCCATGCACAACGTCTAGAAATTTAAACCGGACAGCCGTGCCCTTGTGGCGAGCATCCACGTCTTGAACACTGCATTCCAGGAAGGAAGACGTGGATGGTCGGGACAAGCCCGACCATGACGGAAAGGGCGGTGTTCATGGGTTCCGGGCTCAGGCCTTCGGCCTGCCCCGGAATGACGCCGCGTTTCTGAAACCTGCTCTTACAGCCCCAGCTTCTTCTTGCGCTGGCCGAGCGTGCGCAGGCGCAGCGCGTTGAGCTTGATGAAGCCGGCGGCGTCGCGGTGGTCGTAGGCGACCGCGCCTTCCTCGAAGGTGACGAGGTCCTGGTCGTAGAGCGAATAGGGGCTGGAGCGGCCGATGACGTGGACGCCTCCCTTGTACAGTTTCAAGCGCACTGTACCCGCCACGAACTCCTGGCTCTTGTCGATCAGCGCCTGCAGCATCTCGCGCTCGGGCGAGAACCAGAAGCCGTTATAGATCAGCTCGGCATATTGCGGCATGATCTGGTCCTTGAGATGGGCGGCGCCGCGGTCGAGCGTGATCGACTCGATGGCGCGGTGCGCCACGGCGAGGATCGTGCCGCCGGGCGTCTCGTACATGCCGCGGCTCTTCATGCCGACGAAGCGGTTCTCGACCAGGTCGAGCCGGCCGATGCCGTTGGCGCGGCCGAGTTCGTTGAGCTTGGCCAGAAGCGTCGCGGGCGAGAGCTTGACGCCGTCGATCGCGGTCGCATCGCCCTTCTCGAAGTCGATCGAGATCACCGTCGGCTTGTCGGGGGCGTCCTCCGGCGAGATCGTGCGCGAATAGACATAGTCCGGCACTTCCTGGGCCGGGTCCTCCAGCACCTTGCCCTCGGAGGAGGCGTGCAGCAGGTTGGCGTCGACCGAGAACGGCGCCTCGCCGCGCTTGTCCTTGGCAATCGGGATCTGGTGCTGCTCGGCGAAGGCCAGCAGCTGCTCGCGCGAGCGCAGGTCCCATTCGCGCCAGGGCGCGATGACGACGATGTCGGGTTTCAGCGCATAGGCGGTCAGCTCGAACCGGACCTGGTCGTTGCCCTTGCCGGTCGCGCCATGCGAGATCGCGTCGGCGCCGACCTTCTCGGCGATCTCGATCAGCTTCTGGCCGATCAGCGGGCGGGCGATCGAGGTTCCCAGCAGATAGACGCCTTCATAGGCGGCATTCGCCCGGAACATCGGGAAGACATAGTCGCGCACGAATTCCTCGCGCAGGTCCTCGATATAGACGTTCTCCGGCTTGATGCCGAGCAGCAGCGCCTTGTCGCGGGCCGGGCCGAGTTCCTCGCCCTGGCCGAGATCGGCAGTGAAGGTCACGACCTCGCAGTTATAGGTGGTCTGCAGCCACTTCAGGATGATCGAGGTGTCGAGCCCGCCGGAATAGGCGAGCACGACCTTGTTGACGCGCTTGTCGGTCATGGACTTCAGTTCCTGCAGTGGCGGCACGACGGATCGTGCACAGTGTGAGAATGCGGCTTAGCCGGCCGCATTTCGGACGTAACCGGGCACTATCGCAGGGTTTGGGGCGACGCAATCGGAACCTTCTGATCGATTACGCGTCGTCGTTTGATGGATCGCTGTCGGTAACGCGTTTGCGGCTTCTGGCTTGCGGGTCGATTCGCGGGGGCGGAGAATCGATCCAGTTTTTTAAGCCGCTCCTGCGCGGAGGTTTGATGCCGAATCGTCCTGTTCTGGATTTCTGGTACGAGTTCGCATCGACCTATTCCTGCCTGAGTGCCTTGCGGATCGAAGAGCTGGCCGATGCGGCCGGTGTCAGCGTTCGCTGGCGGCCGTTCCTGCTCGGCCCGATCTTCGCGGCCCAGGGCTGGACCAACTCGCCATTCAATCTCTACCCCAACAAGGGCCGCTATATGTGGCGCGACGTGGCGCGCCGTGCCGCCCGCAGCGGGTTGACGATCACGCGCCCCGAGACCTTCCCGCAGAATTCTCTCGTCGCGGCGCGGCTCGCGCTCACGGGGCGCGAGGCCGGCTGGCTGCCGACCTTCTCCAGGGCGCTGTTCCGCTCCGAGTTCTGCGAGGGCCGCAACATCGCAGAGGAGGCCGTGCTGAGCGCAGCCCTGCGCGAGGCGGGCGCCGATCCCTCCGCCGCCTTTGCCGCCTCGCGCAGCGAGGAAATCAAGGGGCGGCTCAAGGCCGAGATCGAGCTCGCCAAGTCGCTCGGCATCTTCGGCGCGCCGACCTTCGTCACCGGCGACGGCGAATTGTTCTGGGGCGATGACAGGCTGGAGGAAGCACTGGCCTGGGCGAAGGACGGGCGCTGACGCGCTAGATCACAGTCGGCAGGCTCGCGCCTGCGGCGTGGTCGATCAGGTAGAGCCAGCTGCCGTCATCTTGCCGTCGGACGACCTCCGCCGTGCTGCCCGCAACAATCAAGCGCTCGCCGTCGCGCAGGGTGAAATCGGCCCGTAGCAGCGCGATGTCGCCATGGCATATGCAGAAATTGTTGCGCGAGATCATCGTGCCAGGCGCTGCGAGCAGCCGAGCAAGTTCCTCCGCGATCGCCGCAAGCCCGATGAAGTTTCGACCGCCGCCGTCAACGAGCAACGTTGCTTCGGGCTCATAAAGCGACAGTAGATTCTCGATCCTGCGGCTGTTGAAGGCGCGGGCGAAGGTCTCGTTCATCAGATGGGGTTCAGTGACCTTGAACATGGCGTGCTCCGCAAACAGAGTGTTCAGCCGTCGAACCACGCCGTTTCGGCGCTACCCAAATCGATACCGACATGACCGCAGCTCTCGCCCTGACCACCGACCCGCTCGACCATCCGGAACCGCGCTTGCCGTCGGAATGCCCTGTCGAGATCTGGCTGGCCCTGCTCGGCCATCGTTGGAGCGCGCTCTTGCTCTGGCATCTTCAGGACGGAGCGTTACGCTTTCGCGACCTCAAGGAGCGGCTGCCACAAGTCACGGCAAAGGTGCTGAGCGAGCGGCTTGAAAATCTGTGCCGGCATGGACTGCTCGTCCGCAGCGAAACGCGCGGCTTTCCGATTGAGGTCAGCTACGGGCTGAGCGAGTCGGGGCGGGGGCTGATGCCGATCCTCGACCAGATCGAGCGCTGGTCGCGTCGGTATCCCGTCGGCTAACCGCCGGCCGGCGGCGCTGGCCGCGACCATGGCCCGTGCGCGGCCGAGGTCTCGGCGATCTCGGGCAGCGTCTGGCGCTCGCTGATCTTCGGCGGACCGGGTGCTGCCTGGGGTGGCAGGCGCCCGCCGGCGGTCTGCACCAACGCCTGCACGCGCTTGGTGACGGAGGGGTGGGTCGAGAACAGGTCGGCGAAGTCGTCGGGATCGTTCTCGAAGCACATGTCCATCACGCCCGATGGGACATTGTCGATGTCGGCGCGGCCGGAGATCTTCAGCAGCGCCGAGATCATCGCGTCGGGGTTCTTGGTCAATTCGACTGCGCCGGCATCGGCGAGGTATTCGCGAGCCCGCGACAGCGACAACCGGATCAGCACGGCGAGCAGCCAGGCGACGGCGATCACCGCGAAGCCGAGGACGATCGCGAAGGCGCTGCCCTTCTTGTCGCCATCCGAGGAGATGCGGACGCGGCCGAGATTGCGGAACAGCACCTCGCCGACGAAGGAGATGATGCCGGCGATCACGACCGCGATCACCATCAGCCGGACGTCGCCATTGCGGATATGGGTCAGCTCATGGGCGATCACCGCCTCGATCTCGGCATCGTTGAGCTGCTCGATCAGGCCGGTGGTCAGCGTCACCGTGAACTGCTTGTCGTTGACGCCGCTGGCGAAGGCGTTGAGCGCGTCGCTCTGGATGATGGCGAGCTTCGGCGTCACCATGCCGCGCGAGATGCAGAGGTTCTCCAGCATCCGGTAGAGCTTGGGCTGCGCCTCCCGCGTCACGCCTTCAGCGCCCGAGACCGACGCGATCAGCCCGACATTGACCCGAAAGCCGATCAGGACCCAGGCGGCCGTGCCGAGCGTGATGAAGGGCAGCCAGGCCCAGAAGCGCTGGCCGACGAAGTTCAGCACCGTGCGTCCGCGCGGCACGCCGACATAGCCGTAGCCGACCAGCATCACGCCCCAGACGGTGAGATAGACCATCAGGAAGAGCCCGATGATCAGGGCGATCGACCGGGTCCGGTTGTTGCGCTGATGGGTGTAGAGCCCGAAGGCTTCCCCCGGCATCGCCGCAGCTCCGCTATGACGCTCCTGGAGGCGCTCAGAACTTCACGGTCGGCGCAACCTCGATCTGCGCCCGCGTCTCTTCGCCGACATCGAAGAACTCGCGCGGCGTGAAGCCCATCTGCGGCGCGAAGAACACGGCCGGGAAGGCCTGGATCGCCGCGTTGAACTCGCTGACCGCGTTGTTGAAGAAGCGCCGCGCCGCCGCGAGCTTGTCCTCGACATTGCCGAGGTCCTGCTGCAGCTGCTGGAAGTTCGCGCTCGCCTTCAGGTCGGGATAGGCCTCGCCCAGCGCCAGCAGGCGCCCGACCGCGCCGGTCAATTGCTGCTCGGCCGCTGCCTGGTCGTGCGGGCCGGATGCGGCCTGCGCCTGGTTGCGCGCCTTGATCACCGCGTCGAAGGTTTCCTTCTCGTGGCTGGCATAGCCCTTCACGGTCTCGACCAGGTTCGGGATCAGGTCGTGGCGCTGCTTCAATTGCACGTCGATGTCGGCGAAGGCCTGGTTGACGCGCTGGCGCATCGCGACGAGGCCGTTATAGGTCATGATCAGCCAGACCACGACGACGACGATCAGTCCAAGGACGACCCAACCCATGGTGTTCTCCTTCGGCACAGGCGATCTCGCCGGCAACCTTGCATGAAGGACGACGCTAGGGAAGGCGCCGCCGCTCGCAGCGAGCGCTTTGCGCTGGTCAGGCCGGCTTTCCGACGCTGCTGCGCGCGATCATCCTGACCGTGGCGATCACCGCGATCCCCGAGATTGCGGTCGCCAGCGAGAACAGCGCGCTATAGCCCAGCGTATCGGCGAGCTTGCCGGCCAGCATCGAGCCGGCGAGGTAGACCAGCAATTGCGCGCAGGCGAGGATGGTGAAGTCGGTTCCCGGCTGGTCCGAGGTCGTCACTGCCATGAACAGCGAATAGAGCGCGACGATCTCCATATAGCGGATCAAGGTCTGGAAGCCGGCGGCGCCGAACAGCGGCCAGGCCCCGACGACGGCGCCCAGCGCATGGCAGGCGAAGAGCAGGAAGCAGAGCGTGCGCGCGGCACCGAGAAGAGCGAGCACGAAGGCGACGCCCTGGCGCTTCACCAGCCAGGCGGCGATCGCCGAGCCGGCGAGGCCCGCCGTCGTCGCCGATATCCCGGAGAGATAGCCGATCTGGTTGAGCGGCACTCCGGCATCGACCAGATACGAACCCTCCATCGCCTTCACCAGCCCCTCGCTCGCCCGGTAGATCAGCGCGATCCAGAGGATCTGGCGGGCTTCCGGCCGGCGCAGGAAGGCGCGGATCGAGGGGCGCTTGCCCGCTTCGCTCGGCGTCGGATCGCCCTCGCGCATCATCGCCGCCGCGACGAGCGACAAGAGCGAGATCGCCGCGATGGTGACCAGCATGCCGGTCCAGCCGATATAATGGTGCAGCACGAGACCGAGCGTGCCGCCAATCACGACGCCGAAGGCGATCGAGCCGCCCTGGATGGCGTTGCCGATGGCGCGGTCGGCCTCCGGCAGGTATTTCGCGGCATAGCCGTCGGTGGCGATGTCCTGCGTCGAGATCAGCAGCGATGCGACAAAGCCGATCGCGATGATCTTGCCGACATCGAGCGGCCCGACCGCGATCAGCGCGAGCATGCACAGGATCGTGCCGGTCTGGGTGATGAAGACCCAGCCGGCCCGGTGCGCCCGCGCGAACGGCCTTATCCGGTCGATCCAAGGCGCCCAGACGAATTTGATCACCAGCGGCAGGAGCAGGATGCTCATGTAACCGATGGCGGTGCGCGAGACGCCGGCCTCGCGCATGATCGGCGGCAGCGCCGCGACGAAGAGATAGGACGGGATCGCCTGCGCGAGATAAAGCCCGCCGAGCACGGCGAAGAGCCGGTAGCGTGCCGCATTGCTGACCGGCACTGCGCCGACCGTCGCCTCGCTCGCGCTCATGCCGCTCTCCGGTGCTTCAGCAGGAAGGCGCGGGCCGCCGCTTCGTCGGTCTCCAGGCTGATCGGAAAGGGCCAGAGCCGGCGGAAGACATCGGCCATCGCCTTGGTCGCGCCCGGGCGCACGATGGCGCAGGCGCCGCAGAGCGTGCCGAACTGCGCCCGCGTCCGCTTGAACCAGAGCGCCTGCTCGCGCTCGCCGGCCTGGGACAGCTTGCCGCCGCCGCCGAAGACGGTCAGCAGCAGGAACGGCTCCTGCCGACGGCCGAGCTCGGCGAGCGCGTCCAGATAGGCGCGCTCGTCATTGTCGGCATAGGGCGGCGCGAAGCGCAGGGTGACGATGCCGTCGGCGTCGCTGTCGAGGCTGACCATGGTCAGAAGGTCTTGCGGAAGCCGAGCGTCACGGTGCGGCCCCAGGCATAGTTGGCGAGGTTGCGCACCGAGGTCGCGGTCGGGTTCTGGTAGTTGCGGTCGAACAGGTTGTTGACCGCGACATAGGCCTCGCCCTCGAGCACCGGCGCGGTGAAGGCGACGTTCATGGTCGTCGCGCCCTTCAGTCTGTTGCGGGTGCCGCGCAGGTCGGTCGCGACGTCGCGATCGGAGAAGGCCTCGCCCTCGAGGCGAAGCTGCATGCCGTTCGTGAAGCGGTAGCTGCCATAGAGCATGCCGCGATAGGGCGAGCCGATCCGGTTGTTCGGCAGGGCGCTGTCGAGCTTGCGGTCGCCATTGGTGTCGTAGCGGCCCTCGCGATAGGACAGCACGGTGCCCAGCGTGAACTGCTCGGTGACGGCGACGTCGCCGGTCGCCTCGACGCCCCAGATCCGCTCCCGCTGCTGCGAGATGGTGTTGCTCGCCTGGTCGAAGGTCACGCCCTTGCTGGAGGTGCTGATGAAGCCGGTCAGCGAGCCCTTGAAGATGCCATGGCTGCCACGGATGCCAAGTTCGTAATTGTTGACGATCTGCGCCTCCGGCGCGATCGAGGCATAGCTGACATTGCGCCGGTTCGCCGGCAGGCAGTTCGGGGTGGCGACCGGGCAGGCGAAGGCGGTCGAGATACCGGCCCGCCGGGTGAAGGCCCCGACATCCGGCAGCGCGAAGCCCTGCGAGAAGCCGCCGAAGATCTCGCTGCTCTCCGAGAGCTTGACCGTCGCTCCGAGATTGCCGGTCCAGGCCTTGTAGTCGAACTTGCCGCCGGTGACGTTGAGCGCCGGCAGCACGAAGCTCTGGAAGCCCTGGGCGTTGTTGGCTGCGACCGCTGCATAGGCGGCTGGGCGGGTATAGTCGCTGACATCAAGCGAGAAGTACTCGTAGCGCAGGCCGCCGCGGAGGGTGATGCGCTCGCCGATCGGTATCTGCAGCTGGCCAAAGGCGGCGCTGGTCGTCTGCTTCAATGGCGTGAACACGTCCTGGCCATTGGTCAGCGTCTGCCAGGTCTTCTCTTGGCTGAGGTCGCCGCCCCAAGTGAACTTTGCGCCGGGCAGAATGCGATCGAGCGGCGTGTCGATCGTCAGGTTCACACCGCCGCGCTGCGAATAGAGCGTGGTCTGGTTGTCCGGGCTCGTCGGCGAGGCCGGATTGAAGGAATAGTAGACCTGCGAATTATAGGGGTAGGAGAAGGTCGAGAAATTGAAGCGCTTCTTGATGTCGTTGTAGTAGCCGAGGAGGCTGAGCTTGCCGAGCGCGAAGTCGCTGTCGCTGTAGCGCAACGAGACCGACTTGGTGTCCTCGATCACGTTCTCGCCGGTGTAGAGCCGGGTCCGGTCCGGCCGGGCGAAGGGCGCGGCGTAGTTGGTCAGGTATTTCGGGTCCTGGTCGAAGGCGATCAGCGAGCCCTGCAATTCGATGCGCTTGCTGGCGTCGAAATCATAGCCGAGCTTGGCGAGCAGGTTGCCGGCCTTGTAGCGGTCGCCGCCGCCCTGGCCGAGCAGACCATCCGAGGGCAGTTCGCGCCCGGCGCCGTCATAGGTGCGGCCGGCGCCGCGGGCGCTGCCGGAGATCAGGTAGTCGAATCCATTGGGGATCTTGCCGGAGACGGTCAACGAGGCTTCCGGCGCCAAAGAACGCCCGAGAGCCTGGGTGAA
Source organism: Alloboseaceae bacterium BT-24-1 (assembly GCA_025846845.1). GTDB lineage: Bacteria > Pseudomonadota > Alphaproteobacteria > Rhizobiales > Beijerinckiaceae > Allobosea. The sequence goes on along the minus strand of JAOYTL010000007.1, from coordinate 368,015 downwards.
GCCGCGCACGGCGGTGTTGACCGTCACCCGCGGCTTGCCGTCCGCGGCCTTCTTCGTGATGAAGTTGACCGTGCCGCCGGTCGCGCCGGCGCCGTAGAGGCTAGAAGCACCGGCGACCATCTCGATGCGCTCGACCGTGTTGAGGTCAATCAGCGAAAGGATGCGCGAGACATCGCGCAGCGGCGTGTTCATTGGCGCGCCGTCGATCAGCACCAAAAGGTCGCGGCCGCGATAGTTTTCCGAGGCGCTCGACACGGTCTGCGTCGCCATCGAATAGCCGGGCACCAGCTTGCCGAGTGCGGCGGCGGCGTTCGGACTGAACTTCAATTGCTCCTCGATCTGCGCCCGGTCGAGCACCTGGATCGATTGTGGCGTCTCGGCCGTGCTGCGCTCGGTGCGCGCCGCCGTGACGGTGATCGTGTCGAGATCGATCACGGGCGAGGCCGTCGACTGCGCCATCGCCGCCGAGGCGCAAAGCAGAGCCGGCAGGCTGATGGCGAGGGAAGCGCGCTTGCTCATGAAGACACCTGTCGTCGTCGGTCCGGGTCGGCGTCTGTACGCGAGAGTATCGCTCGCGGGCGCTCGATCTGAAGTTGTGGTGCCGTTTCGATCTTAGTTTAGAACTAGAATAAACTAGTTTTATTCATTGATCTCTGCGGCGAATGGATCGCTCTGCGTTGTGTTCTTGCGATCTCTAAAGTTATATCTAAAGCATCATCTTGGACTTGCGCGAACGCGCTATGAGACAAAAGCGAACTCCAATGCGGGACGAAGCGCCTGTGGCAGCGATGTCACGGTCTGGGAGCGCCACGGCAATCGAGGCCGAGACCTTCGCGCCGTTCTGGCTGGTCTCGGGCGAGGCCGCGCCGGATGAGATCCGGACGATGGCGCTCAGGATTTTCGGCCACGCCCCGGGTGGCGACGATATCCGCGCCGATACCGCCTTGCCTTTCGCCGCCCGCAGTGTGCTGACCACGCGGCCCGATATCGGGCTGATGTCCTGCTTTGCTCCGGTGACGCCCTGGACCTGGCCGGCGCGCCAGGGCGGGCAGGAGCCACGCTATATTCTCGTGCGCCCCTCCGATGGCCGCTGCGTGATCGAGCAGGCGGGCCGCCGCATCTCGCTACGGGCCCGCGATGCCGCGGTCGTCGATCTCGCGCAGGAGACGCGCTTCACTCTGGTCGAGCTCGGCCGCATCGACCTGATCGCACTCGACCCGGCCCGGCTGCCGCCGCTGACGCAGCTTGCCCCTGACGAACTGATGCAGGCGATTCCGCGCGGAAATCGTGGCCTGCAGGTGCTGGCGCATTACGGCGCGCTGCTGCTGCGCGGATTGTTTCCGCTCAATTCAGTGCCGCTGCGCGACCTCGCGATCGGCCATGTCCACGATCTGATCGGCGTGATGCTGGCCGATCGCAGCGCGCCGCCGGTGACCGCGACGCCACGGCGCGGCGGCCGGCTCGCTGCGATCAAGGCCGATATTGAGACCAGGCTGGAGCGCCGCGAGCTCTCGATCGACATGATCGCCGGGCTCTACGGCGTGACCCCGCGCGCCATCCAGAAGGCCTTCGGCGCGGAAGGGCGCACCTTCTCGGACTATGTGATGGAGCGCCGGCTCGAGCGCGCCTGGCTCAAGCTGATGTCGGCCGAGGACGACGCCATCTCGATCAGCAGCGTCGCCTTCGAGGTCGGCTTCGGCGACCTCTCCTATTTCAACCGCAGCTTCCGCAAGCGTTTCGGCCGCTCGCCCTCGCAGGTCAGGGCGGGCTGACACCCGCTACTTGGGCGAGACCGGCGCATTCTCGGCGAAGGCGGGAATGGCACGGCAATGGCCGGCGATCTCGGCGATAACAGGCCATTGCGCGGCATCGAGCCCGACGCGGGCGGCTCCGACCACCTGCGGGAACAACACGATATCGGCGATGGTCGGCCGATCGCCGACGACGAAGCGGCCCGTGCGCCGCCGCGCGATCAGCCTCTCGACGGCGCTGAGCCCTTCGCTGATCCAATGCCGGCTCCAGCTCGCGACCTCCTCGGCTCCGACACTGGGAAGACTCCTGAGGCGGGCACCGACGCGCGGTGGCAGCAACGCATGGATCTCTGCGGCGATGGCGAGCGCGACCGAACGGGCGAAAGCCCGCTCCTCCGGCTCCGTCGGCAGCAGCGGCGGCTCTGGAGCGATCTGGTCGATATACTCGACGATCGCCAATGACTGCGTGATCAGCGCGCCGCTATCGGTGAGCAGCGCCGGCACCAGCCCTTGCGGGTTGAGCGCACGGAATTCAGGCTGCCTGCTGGTCGCATCATCGCCGAAGATGGTGATGCGCTCTTCCTCGACCGCGAGGCCTTTCAGGGCGAGCGCGATGCGCACCCGCGCGGTCGCGGACGAGACTTCGTTCAGATAGAGCTTCATGGTTTCCCCCATTGTCTTTTTGCGTTGGTGGTTCGGTCAGCCGAAGGTGAAGGCGTAGGCGCGCACGCCGGGATCGAGGAACTCGATGCTGAAATCGCGGGCCTTGACCGGCCCGTCCTGGCGGACCAACTGATAGAGCCGCTCGTCCCCGATCGTGCCGTAGCCGTCGGCGTCGATATCGGCGCCATGGGCGCTGCCGGGCGCAGCGCCATCGATGGTGACGCGGAAGCGGACCGGCGGGCTGCCGGGCAGGCGGCCGATCACCAGATGCAGGTCGCGGGCATGGAAGCGATGGTTGATCCGGCTGCCGGCCTGCTGCGCCGCCGCGAACTCGCCGGAGACGGACCAGGTGCCGGTAAGGCTCCACTGGTTGAGACGCGGGGAGGTGGCGGCCTCGTAGCTGGCCGGCGCATCGGCCCTGATGCCGCCTGGGGAGGCGAAGCCATTGCTGCGGGCATGGCCGAGATAGGTCTCGGGCGAGCGCAGATTGGCGAAATCGGGTGCGCCTTGGGCGCCTTCTGCCGTGACCTTGGCGACCCCGGGCTCGATCTTGTCGCCGGCTTCGGTGAGCAGCAACTGGATCATGCGCTCGGAGGCGGCATAGTCGCCCTCGCCGAACTCGTGATGGCGGGTGCGGCCCTGCGCGTCGATGAAATAGCGCGCTGGCCAGGCCCGATTGTTGAAGGCACGCCAGACCGCATAGTCGTTGTCGATCGCGACCGGATAGGTCACGCCGAGCGCGGCGACGGCCTTGCGCACATTGGCCGGATCCTTCTCGAAGGCGAATTCCGGCGTGTGCACGCCGACTACGACGAGGCCGCGATCCCGGTACTTCTCGGCCCAGGCACGGACGTAAGGCAGCGTGCGCAGGCAGTTGATGCAGGAATAGGTCCAGAAGTTCACCAGCACGACCTTGCCGCGCACGCTCTCGGCAGTGAGTGGCTCGCGGTCGAGCCATTGCCTGGCGCTGAACAGCGGCTTGGAGGCGGGCTGTGCCTGCGCTGTCGTGACGAGGCCAGGCGCGGCGGGCATCGCGATATCGAGGAGGCGCTGCTCGATTGCAGTCGTGGCGGGCGCCGACAGGCGAGTGAGCACGCTGGTGTCGAAGCCGAATGCGATCGCGATAGTGCTCGCTAGCACCGCGAGGCCGAGGCCGCGACGCAGCGGCTCGAACAGGGCTGCGGACCGCCGGGCCCGGCTCAGCAGCCGGTTGCCGAGGAGCAGCACGGCCGCCAGTGCGGTGGCCGCGCCGGCGGCATAGGCGAAGAGGAGGAGCGCAGTGGCGAGGCTCGGTCCGCCGAGCGCTGCGCCTGCCAGGATCAGGCCGAGCACCGGGCCGGCGCAGGGCGTCCACAACAGGCCGGTGGCGACGCCGAGCAAAGCGGACGATGCCGGGCGCAGATCGGTGCGGCCGTCCGCTCCCGCCACGCGCGTTAGCTTCTCGCCGAGCCTGGTCAGCGGGGCGGCGAGACGTGTCGCCAGAGCAGGGAACAGCAGGGCCAGCCCGAACAGGGCGACGAGACCCAGCGCGACGCTGCGGCCGTGGCTATTGAGCGCGATCGCCCAATTGCCGGCGACCGCGGCGAGGCTTGCCACGGCGGCGAAAGCTAGCGCCATGCCGAGCAGCATCGGCAAGGTGCTGCTGCGGAAAGGCTGGCCGACGCGCGTCAGGACGAAGGGCAGGACCGGCAGGATGCAGGAGCTGGCAATGGTCAGGACGCCTGCGAGATAGGCCAGGGCGAAGGTCATGGGATTATTTCCGCGGCAGGGTCGATTGTCAGAAACGGGCTGCGCCGCGCCGTGGCGGCGGGTTCGATGACACGACCGGAGCGGAGCCGTAGCTGCGCGGGCCGGTGAAGGCGCTGCAGGCCATGGCGAAGCTCGTGGCCGCCGCCAGCATCGCCGCCAGCAACAGGCGACGCGGGGCGGGGATGGCCTCGGGTTGGGCTTGTGCGAGCGACTTGGCGGCCGGTTGAGTGCGGATCACGGCAAGCTCCATCATTTACATGCCAAGAGATTAGATCGCTCGACAAATAACCGGGCGTGAAACGTTGATCAATCGCTTGAAAATAAATCGTGCATCAAATATCTGTGAACGATCATTTGCCGGAGGCGAGCGCGATGAGCGATTCAGGGCAGGCGGCTCAGCAGGCCGGCGCCGACAGGCTGCCGGGGCTTGACGAATTTCTCTGCTTTGCGGTCTATTCGACCAATCTCGCCTTCAACCGCGTCTACAAGCCGCTGCTCGACGAGCTCGGGCTGACCTATCCGCAATATATCGCGCTGGTCGCGCTCTATGAGGAGGCGGACCAGACCGTCGGCCAACTCGGCGACAAGCTCTTCCTCGATTCGAGCACGTTGACGCCGCTGCTGAAGCGGCTCGAGGCGCTGGGCATCGTGACGCGCCAGCGCGATCCGCAGGACGAGCGGCAGGTCCGCATCAACCTGACGGCCCAAGGCCGCGCTCTGCGCGAGCGGGGCAGGGCGGTCAGGGTCAGCATGCAGCGTGCGACCGGCCTCGCCCCCGAGGAGCAGCGCCATCTGCGCGAGGAGATGGTGCGGCTGCGCGGCAATCTCGTCGCAGCCGAGCATGAAGGCCGCTCCTGAGCGGCGATTCGGTCAGGCGGCAATCGCTGCCAATCCCAGCGCAGGCTGGATTTCGGCCAGGATCTCGTAGGAGCGCTTCCGAGCCGCGTGGTCGAAGATCGCCGAGGCGACGATCAGCTCGTCGGCCTTTGTCTTCTCGATGAAGGCCTGCAATTGCGCCCGCACACTCTCGCGCGAGCCGACGAAGGAGCAGGCGAGCATGCGCTGCGCCTGCGCCTTCTCCGGGCCGGACCAGTAGTCCTCGATGTCGTCGATCGGCTTCGGCAACAGGCCGCGCCGGCCGCGCAGCATGTCGGCGAAGCGCTGCTGCACCGAGGTGAAGAGGTACTGTGCCTCGGCATCCGTCTCGGCGGCGATGACGTTGCAGCCGACCATGGCATAGGGCTTGTCGAGCTGCGTCGAAGGCTGGAAGCGCTCGCGATAGACCGAAAGCGCGTCCATCAGCGCATCCGGCGAGAAATGCGAGGCAAAGGCATAGGGCAGGCCGAGTACGGCGGCGAGCTGCGAGCCGAACAGGCTGGAGCCGAGAATCCAGAGCGGGACATTGGTGTTGGTGCCCGGCACCGCCTGGATCACCTGGTCCGGCTGCAATGGCCCGAGCAGCGCCTGCAATTCGAGCACGTCCTGCGGGAAGCGTTCGGAGGCATCGGCCTCGCGCCGCAGCGCCCGCCAGGTGCGCTGATCGGTGCCGGGCGCGCGGCCGAGCCCGAGGTCGATGCGGCCGGGATAGAGCGTCTCCAGCGTGCCGAACTGCTCGGCGATCACGATTGGCGAATGGTTCGGCAGCATGATCCCGCCGGCGCCGACGCGGATCGTCGAGGTTCCCTCGGCGACATAGCCGATCGCGACCGAAGTCGCGGCGCTGGCGATGCCGGTCATGTTGTGGTGCTCGGCCAGCCAGAAGCGAGTGTAGCCGAGCCTTTCGGCATGCTGGGCGAGATCACGGCTGTTATGGAGGGCATTTGCTGCGCTCGAGCCTTCGGCGATGAAGGCGAGGTCGAGAATGGAGAGCGGGAACATATGGGACTTCCCTTGCATCGCGCCGGCTTGGCGCCTGGCTTCGCCGGGAAAGATCGGCAGCCTTCGGGCGGGTCGCAAGGCCGCTGTGCGCATGCGCGACCGGCGCTGTCCGCCGCAATCCGCTTGCAGAAGAGCGCGATAATCGCTAGGTCAGCCTCGTCCGAAGGGCCGTGATCGATCACAGCCGGGGGCGGCCGATCGGCCTGCTCCCGTTTCGTGTTTGAAAAAGCGGGCCTTTTGATGCGGATCGGCCCATGCGGCCAGGCGCCGCCGTCCTGAGGGACGGCAAGCTCCGTGATGCGGAGTACCGCGCGGACCGGTCCGGTGTGCAGCACCAACCCAATCGGCGCCATGCCGGACATCCGCGGGATACGCGGCCGGCGTTCAGGAGCATGTATGTCAGCTGTCGAAAGCTATCACGCGGGCCGCGAGGATTTCGCCGCCCTGCTCGAGGAATCGTTCACCCGTAACGAGGCCCTCGAAGGTACCGTCATCAAGGGCAAGGTCGTTGCCATTGAGAAGGACATGGCGATCATCGACGTCGGTCTGAAGACCGAAGGTCGTGTCGCGCTCAAGGAATTCACCGGCCCGGGCCGGGACGAGGAGCTCAAGGTCGGCGACGAGGTCGAGGTCTATCTCGACCGGATCGAGAACGCGCTCGGCGAAGCCGTGATCTCGCGCGACAAGGCCCGCCGCGAAGAGAGCTGGGTCAAGCTCGAGAAGGCGTTCGAGGCCCGCGAAAAGGTCATGGGCAACATCTTCAACACGGTTAAGGGTGGTTACACCGTCGATCTCGACGGCGCCGTCGCCTTCCTGCCGCGTTCGCAGGTCGACATCCGCCCGATCCGCGACGTCGGCCCGCTGATGGGCCAGCCGCAGCCCTTCGAGATCCTCAAGATGGATCGTCGCCGCGGCAACATCGTCGTCTCGCGCCGCACCGTGCTCGAAGAGACCCGCGCCGAGGCGCGCTCCGAGCTCGTCGCCTCGCTCGAAGAGGGCCAGGTCATCGACGGCGTCGTCAAGAACATCACCGAATACGGTGCGTTCGTCGACCTCGGCGGCATTGACGGCCTGCTGCACGTGACCGACATGGCCTGGCGCCGCGTCAACCATCCGTCCGAGGTCGTGACCATCGGCCAGACGGTCAAGGTCAAGATCATCAAGATCAACCAGGAGACGCACCGCATCTCGCTGGGCATCAAGCAGCTGCTGGCCGATCCGTGGGATGGCATCGCCGCCCGCTACCCGGTCGGTACCCGCCTGAAGGGTCGCGTCACCAACATCACGGACTACGGCGCGTTCGTTGAAGTGGAGCCGGGCATCGAAGGCCTGATCCACGTCTCCGAGATGTCCTGGACCAAGAAGAACGTCCACCCCGGCAAGATCGTCTCGACCTCGCAGGAAGTCGACGTCGCGATCCTCGAGGTCGATCAGGTCAAGCGCCGTATTTCGCTCGGCCTCAAGCAGACCCTCCGCAACCCGTGGGAGGTCTTCGCCGAGCAGCATCCGTCGGGTGCGGTGGTCGAGGGCGAGGTCAAGAACAAGACCGAGTTCGGTCTGTTCCTCGGTCTGGAAGGCGACATCGACGGCATGATCCATCTGTCGGACCTGGACTGGAACCGTCCGGGCGAGCAGGTGATCGAGGAGTACAAGAAGGGCGACATGCTCCAGGCGGTCGTTCTCGATGTCGACGTCGAGAAGGAGCGCATCTCGCTCGGCCTGAAGCAGCTCGGCGGCGATCCCTTCGTGGATGCCGGCGAGTTCAAGAAGGGCCAGGTCGTGACCTGCGAGATCGTCGACGTCAAGGACGGTGGTCTCGACGTCAAGATCTCCGGCACGGACATGACGACCTTCATCAAGCGCGCCGAAATCGCGCGTGATCGTGCCGAGCAGCGCCCCGAGCGCTTCGCGGCCGGCGAGAAGGTCGATGCCCGCGTCATCCTCTTCGACAAGAAGGCCCGCAAGATCCAGGTCTCGATCAAGGCTCTGGAAATGGCCGAGGAGAAGGAGGCGATGGCCCAGTACGGCTCCGCCGACTCCGGCGCCTCGCTCGGCGACATCCTCGGCGCGGCCCTCAAGAAGGCTACGACCGAAAAGAAGTGATCATCGGGCCGCGTCTCGCGGCCTGACCAATCCATCGGCCCGCGCGGAGAAATCCGCGCGGGCTTTTGTTTCGGCTGAAGGAAGCGAGCATGACCACCGCGGCGATCGGGATCGATTTCGGCACCACCAACAGCGTGGTCGCGCTCGCACGTCCCGATGGTTCGGTGACGACCCGCAGCTTTGCTACGAAGCAGGGCGCCGTCGACGCCTATCGCTCGGCCCTGATGTTCTGGCGCGAGGGCAAACCACCCCACGCCCATGTCACCCATGTCAGTGGCCCCGACGCACTCGACATGGCGCTCGGCATGACGACCGAGCATCGCTTCCTGCAATCGCTGAAGACCTATCTGTCGAGCCGTGCCTTCCAGGAGACCCGTCTGTTCGGCAAGCTCTTCCGGCTGGAAGACCTGATCGCGGTCTTCCTGAAGGACCTTTCCGCCGGCCTCGATGATCTCGGCGAGCGCGCCGTCCTTTCCGGCCGCCCGGTCGTTTTCGCTGGCGATCGCCCCGACGAGGCGCTGGCGCTCTCGCGCCTCTCGGCAGCCTACGGCAAGGCCGGCATGCCGACTGTGGACTTCGCTTATGAGCCGCTGGGCGCCGCCTACTGGTACGCCCGCGAGCTGAAGACGCCGCAGACCATGCTGGTCGCCGATTTCGGCGGCGGCACCAGCGACTTCTCGGTGATGCGCTTCGAGCCCGGCGGCGCGGGCCGGCTGCAGGCGATCCCGCTCTCCCATGCCGGTGTCGGCATCGCCGGTGACAGTTTCGACTATCGCATCATCGAGCATGCGGTCTCGCCGCTGCTCGGCAAGGGCTCGGACTACCTCTCCTTCGGCAAGCGCCTGCCGATCCCGGCGCATTACCACGCCGCCTTCGCGCAATGGCACCGGCTCTCGCTGATGAAGAGCCGCGAGACCATGACCGAGCTCAAGGCGCTGATCCGCGACGCGGTCGAGCCGGAGCGGCTCGAGGATCTGATGACGGTGATCGAATACGATCTCGGCTACGAGCTCTATCGCGCCGTCTCGGCGACCAAGATCACGCTCTCCGCGCAGGAGGAGGCGCGCCTCGTCTTCGACCAGATGGGCGTCCGGATCGACCGCACGGTGACACGGACCCTGTTCGAGCGCTGGATCGCCGAGGATGTCGCGGCGATCGAAGGCGCGCTCGACGAGGCGCTGTCCACCGCCGGGGTCGAGGCGGGGCAGATCGAGGCGGTGTTCATGACCGGCGGCACCTCCTATGTCCCGGCGGTACGCGCCCTGTTCGATCGCCGCTTCAGCCCGCAGCGCATCCATATCGGCGACGCCTTCCGCTCGGTCGCGAGCGGGCTTGCTCTGCTTGCGCTCGACCGGCAGCGGGCGCTGGCCGACGCCTGAAGGCCGCTCAGATCCAGCGATCGTTCTGCGCCGTCCGCTCGCCGCCCTCATGGCCGGTGTTGAGTGTGCCGCGCGGCTCGATCAGCAGCATGCGGACTTCCTTTTCGGCGAAGGGCTTGTGCTCCTTGCCCTTGGGCACGACGAACATCTCCCCGGGGCCGACAGTGACCGAACCGTCGCGGAAGTCGATCCGCAACGAGCCCTCTATCACGATGAAGGCCTCATCGGTCTCGGGATGGTCGTGCCAGATGAAGTCGCCCTCGATCCTGACGATCTTGATCTGGTAGTCGTTGAGCTCGGCCAGGACGCGCGGCTGCCATTGCTCGTGAATCCGGCCGAGCTTCTCGGCGAAGTTGATGGCGCGATAGGTGTTTTCGGGCATCTCGGCAGGGCTCCGGGTCAAGGTGCCGGGTATGCTCGGCGCCCGCCGCTGTCGTGTCTTGAACGATCGTGCAGGGCCTGCTGGCTGTCGGCGCGACAACTGCCGCCTTGCCGCCCCGGCACCGCGGAGTTACACCACAGGCCCCTAGAGCCCGCTCCGATCAGCTTGCATCGCAAGCTGATCGGAAATGCGGTCTCTATCGCAAAGTGAGAGACGGATTCACCGATCAGGTTGTTTCAACCTGATCGGATCCGGCTCTAACCGGAGCCGCCGAGATGTCGTCCGACGCCGATCTGCTCGCCGATCGTCGCAGCCTGCGCCGCAAGCTTTCGCTCTGGCGGTTGCTCGCCCTTGGCGGGGTCATCGTTCTGGCCGTCGCCGGCGCGCTCGCCTGGAGTGGACGTCTGCCGGGCAGCACCGCGCAAGCTCATATCGCCCGCGTCACCATTTCCGGCTTCATCTCTGGCGACCGTCGCACGCTCGATCTGATCAAGTCGCTCGAGGACAGCCGCGCCAGCGCCGTGCTCCTCAGCATCGACAGCCCCGGCGGCACCGTGACCGGCTCGGAAGCACTGTATGAGGCGATTCGCCGGCTTGCCGCGAAGAAGCCCGTCGTCGCGGTGGTCGACGGGATGGCCGCGTCCGGCGGCTACATCGTCGCTCTCGGCGGCGAGCGCATCGTCGCGCGCCAGACCTCTCCCGTCGGCTCGATCGGCGTGATCGCCCAGATTCCCAATGTCGCCAGGCTGCTCGACACGATCGGCGTCAAGTTCGAGATCACACGTTCGAGCCCTTTGAAGGCTGCTCCGAGCGGCCTCGAGCCGACCTCGCCTGAAGCCGCCGCCGAGATCGCGCGCGTCATCGCGGATAACTACGACTGGTTCAAGCGGCTGGTCGGCGAGCGCCGCAAGCTCGGCGAGGCCGAAGTTGCCAAGGTTGCCGACGGGCGCGTCCATTCGGGCCGCCAGGCGGTCACGCTCAAGCTCATCGACGAGATTGGTGGCGAGCTGGAAGCGATCGCCTGGCTTGAGCGCGAGAAGGGCGTCGGCAAGTCGCTGCCAGTGCGTGACTGGCGCCGCCGTAGTGAATCCTCCTCTTACGGCCTGTGGAGCGCGGGCGAGGCGCTGGCGCGTGCGGCGGGCCTGGAGGCGGTTGCGGCGCTGCTCGCGCGCGCGGCCGAAATCCCGGTCGGACTGCGGCTTGACGCGCCCTTGGCGCTCTGGCAGCCTGCCGTCGAAAAGTGACGATGTTACAAGCGGTTATATTGGGCCCATGATAAAATCAGAACTCGTCCAGCGCATCGCCGAGCGCAACACTCACCTCTATCAGCGCGACATCGAGAACATTGTCGGCTCGATCCTCGACGAGATCGTCAAGGCGCTCTCGCGCGGCGATCGTGTCGAGCTGCGCGGCTTCGGCGCGTTCTCGACCAAGGAACGCGCCGCCCGTGTCGGCCGCAATCCGCGCACCGGCGATTCCGTCAAGGTCGATCAGAAGTTCGTGCCGGTCTTCAAGACCGGCAAGGAGCTGCGCATGCGGCTGAACGGCAAGGCCGGCTGAGCCGGCTGGAGGAGCGGAATGAAAGCTTTCTTCAAGGCGCTGGTGCTCGTCCCGGTCGCACTTCTCGTGGTGCTGTTCTCGGTGGCGAACCGCGCCCCGGTCCGGGTCTCGCTCGATCCGATCAGCCGCGATGCGCCGGCGCTCGCCTTCGATCTGCCGCTCTTCGCCGTGGTCCTCGCCGCCATCGCCATCGGTATCCTGATCGGCGGCTTCGCCTCCTGGCTGGCGCAGGGCAAGCATCGCAAGGCTGCCAGGGTCAATCGCCGCGAGGCCGACAAGCTGCGCGGCGAAGCGCAGTCGCTGCGCGCCGCGGTGCCGGATTCAGCGCTCCCAGCGCTGACCAGCCGCATCTGAAGCAGCTGCCATGCGATTTTTCTCTGCGGCCGAGATCGACGGCCTGCTCAACTTCCCTGCCTTGATCGATGCGCTCGCCGACGCTTTCCGCGGCGATATCGTCACGCCGGTGCGCCATCACCATGAGATCGAGAGGCCGGATGCGGCGGCGACCCTGCTGTTGATGCCGGCCTGGACGGCGCCGGAGGCGAATCCGGCCTTTCTCGGCACCAAGGTCGTCACGGTCTTCCCGGGCAACGCCACGGTCAGCTTGCCGAGCGTGATGGGCACCTATTTGCTGATGGATGGCGCGACCGGTGCGCCGCTCGCGGCGTTGGATGGCGCACGGCTGACGCTCTGGCGTACTGCAGCGGCGTCCGCGCTCGCCTCGCGCATGCTGGAACGGCCCGATACCAAGCGCATGCTGATGGTGGGAGCCGGCGCGCTCTCGACCTTCCTGGTCAAGGCGCATAGCAGCGTACGCACCTTCGAGGACATCGCAATCTGGGCGAGACGTCCGGAAGCCGCGGCCGAAGTCGTCGCCGAACTGGCGCGCGACGGCATCGAGGCGCGGGTCGCGGAGAACCTGGAAGCCGAAGCGCGGCAGGCCGACCTCATCTCCTGTGCGACGCTGTCGCGCGAGCCGTTGATCCACGGTCGCTGGCTGAAGCGCACCGCCCATCTCGATCTGGTCGGCGCCTTCAACCTGTCGATGCGCGAGGCCGATGACGAGGCGCTGCAACGCGCCCATGTCTTCGTCGATACGCAGGCCGCGCTGCATGAAGGCGGCGATGTCGCCGTCGCAATCAAGACGGGCGCCTACACGGCGGAGCAGGTTTCCGGGACGTTGGCCGGTCTCTGCCGCGGGCAATACGACCCCGCGGTCGAGCGCGATGATGTGACCCTGTTCAAATCGGTCGGCACCGCGCTCGAGGATCTAGCTGCCGCCATGCTGGTCTGGAAGCTGGCGTCCTGAAGCGCAGGGCCCCGGCCCTGCGCTTGCCGTGGCGTCAGACTCTGACGATCGGACCGCCGAGCGCTCCGAGCAGCCACAGCACGATCACGATCACCAGCACGAGGCCGACCACGCCGCCGAGGCCGGCGCCGCCATAGCTGCGGTGACCGTAATATCCGCCGCCGCCGAGCAGGACGATGAGCAGGATGATGATGAGGAGGGTGGACATGGTTCGCGCCCCTTTTTCGGCCGCTGCCTAATCGTTATCGACGGGCAAGCGTCCAAACAACGTCGGGCGCGAACTGTAAGTTCCCGGTCACTCCGCCTTGATGCCGGCCTCGCGGATCAGATCGCCCCAGCGCTTCATCTCCGCCTGCAGGAAAGTGGCGAGCTCCGCCGGTGTGTTGCCGACCGGCTCGGCGGCGAGCAGATCCATCTTGGAGCGCACGTTCGGGTCGGCGATCGCCTTGCGGGTGTCGGCCTGAATCTTGTCGATGATCGCCTGCGGCGTCTTCGCCGGAGCAAACAGGGCGAACCAGGACGAGACGTCGAAGCCCGGGACCGTCTCGGCGATCGAAGCGAACTCCTGCGCCGTCGGGGAGCGCTTGGCCGTGGTGATTCCCAGTCCGCGGATCGAGCCGGCACGCACATGCGGCAGCGCCTGGGTGATGTTGTCGAAGATCAGGTCGATGCGTCCGCCGATCAGGTCCTGTGTCGCCTGCGCCGTGCCGCGATAGGGCACATGCACCATCTTCGTGCCTGAGAGCTTCTGGAAAAGCTCTCCGGAGAGGTGCACCGAGGTCCCGATCCCCGAAGAGCCGTAAGTCAGCTTGCCGGGATTGGCCTTGGCGTAGGCGACGAGCTCGGCCACGCTCTGCACGGGCAGGTGCTTTCCGACGACCAACAGGTTCGGCACCATCGCGACCATGGTGATGGGCGCGAGATCCTTGACCGGATCGTAGTTCAGCTTGGCATAGAGGTATTGGTTGGTCGCAAGGCCGACCGAGACGATTAGCAGCGTGTCACCATTGGGCTCCGCCTTGGCGACGGCATCGGTCCCGAGATTGCCGCCCGCGCCCGCCCGGTTCTCCACGACGAAATGGGTGCCCCAGCTCTGGCCGAGCCTGTCGGCGACGAGCCGGGCGAGCACATCGGTCGCACCGGCCGGCGGAAAGGGGACGACCAGCTTGAGCGTGCGCCCCTGCGGCCAGGCGCCCTGGGCCTGGCCGGCGCCTGGCGGCAAGGCGAGCGTGGCGCCGAGGCCGCTGAGCAAGGTGCGGCGGTCGAGGGTGAAACGGCTCATCGTCAGGTATCTCCTCCACTTGTGGTCGCCGGAGGGCTTGCCACCCGTGCTTCGGCACTGCCGACGCTGCCGGCTCTCCTTCCCGCTGTCCAGCCCATTGATCGGGCACCAGCTTGACCTGAGCGCGAGCAGCCTGCGAATCTGCGTCTATGCAGCCCTTTCGTCGCCTCGCCCGCCTGATTCTCCTGCCGATGCTGATCGCGTCCGGATCGGCTCACGCGCAATCGACCTCCGAAGCGGAGGCGAAAACCCGCGCCGCCAATATTGCTGCCTACCCTGAAGCAGCCCGCGCCCTGTTCGGCCAGAAGACCACCCCAGCCGCGATGAGGGCGCGCGCCATCGGCTCCTATGCCCGCGGCTGCCTCGCCGGCGCGACCGCGCTGCCGGTCGATGGCGAGAATTGGCAGGTGATGCGCCTCGCCCGCAATCGCAACTGGGGCCACCCGGAGCTGATCTCCTTCCTCGAGCGTTTCGCGCGCGAGGTGCCGAAGATCACCGGCTGGTCCGGCTTGCTCGTCGGCGACATCTCGCAGGTGCGCGGCGGGCCGATGCTGACCGGCCATGCCTCGCACCAGATCGGGCTCGACGCCGACATCTGGCTGACGCCGATGCCGCGGAAGCGGCTCGACAGCGACGACCGCGAGAACATGTCGGCGGTCAACATGGCCCGTTCCGACTGGCGCGATGTCGATCCGAAGAACTGGACTCCGGCGCATACCCGCCTGATCAAGGCCGCTGCCAGCGAGCCCCGGGTCGAGCGTATCTTCGTCAATCCGGCACTCAAGGTCGCGCTCTGCCGCGAGGCCGGTGCGGACAAGACCTGGCTGAACAAGGTCAGGCCGATCTGGGGCCACAACTATCATTTCCACATCAGGATGAGCTGTCCGCCGGGCGTGGAGGGCTGTGACGGCCAGGAGCCTCCGAACTTTGGCGATGGCTGCGGTGAAGAGCTCTCTGGCTGGGTCGAGCGCCAGCATCAGGCGATCTTCAACCCGCCCAAGCCGAAGCCGGGCCCCAAGCCGAAGCCCAAGCCGCCCATGTCGCTCGACGCATTGCCGGCCGAGTGCCGGCAAGTGCTGGTGTCGCGTTAGCCGGTGGCAGTAGGCCGGCGCGGATTTTCTCTGTCATAGTGATGCCGCAGCCTGGCTTGGCGCGGAGCGTTCCGTCCCGCGCGGTCATGCGGCCGATCAGAGGAGAGCGCAATGAGTGCCAGGCCGACCATCGTTCTCGTTCACGGTTTCTGGGGCGGGGCCGCTCATTGGAGCAAGGTCATCGTCGAATTGGCGCGCATGGGCCATGCCGATTTGCGGGCCGTCGAGATGCCGCTGACCTCGCTCGCCGACGATGCCGAGCGCACCCGCAAGATGGTGAAGCAGCAGGCGGGCCCGGTCCTGCTGGTCGGCCACTCCTATGGCGGCGCCGTCATCACCGAGGCCGGTGACCTGCCGAATGTCGTCGGCCTCGTCTACATCGCCGCTTTCGCACCGGATGCCGGCGAAAGCCCCGGCGGCATCAGCCAGGCGGCCCCGCCGGAGGCCTTCGCGAATCTTGCTCCCGACAGCGACGGCTATCTCTGGGTCAAATACGACAAGTTCCATGAGAGCTTCTGCCAGGACCTGAGCGCCGACGAGGCCCTCGCCATGGCGGTCGCGCAGAAGGCACCGCTGGCGAGCACTTTTGGCGATACGATCACGGCGCCGGCCTGGAAGAAGAAGCCGGTCTGGTATCAGCTCTCGACCGACGATCGGATGATCCATCCGGACAACCAGCACCGCATGGCCGAGCGGATGAGGCCGCGCCGCATCCTCACGCTCGATGCCAGCCACGCCTCCCTGGCCTCGCGGGCGGGGGAGGTCGCGGCGCTGATTGACGAGGCGGCTCAGGAAGTCGCCAAGGCCTGAGGAATGGCGGGCGGCGTTCCGCTTTGGATCGCCGCTGCCTTTACCGCCGGAGTCCCGTCGGCTGGCCGGGCCGATAGGCGAACGGGTCGTTGCGCGGGTTGATCGGCGGCTCGTTCTCGCCCGCCCCGTCGAGGATGCCGTTTCCTTCGTCATCGCCGACGATCAGCTCTTCGGTCGGCGGCGTGGCACCGGGCAACTGCAACGGGCCGCGCATCTCGCTCGGCGCCGGCTGCGGCTGGTAGCGCGGGCTCGCCTGCTGCGGACCTTCTTCGATGTAGCGCCGCTGCGCTTCCAGCCCGCCCTGGCCGGAGCGATGCGCAACCGAGTAGCCGCCATCGACCGCGCCAGGAGGACGCAAGCCACCACTCGGCTGGCGCAGCAGCCCGCCCGAGCCGCCTGCCACCATCGGCGGCGGCAGCGTCTGACGCGTATCGTGCTGCTGCTGTTGCAGCGCCATGCGGTCCGGCCGCGCCGGATCCGGCGGCGGCAGGTTGTAGTTGGGCTCGTATTTGATCACTGGCTTGCAGATGTGCCGGCCCTTGGAATGGCGCGCCAGGTCGATGTGGAAATGATCGTAGTGGAAGGCGTCGGCGCCGGGGCCGAGCACCGTCGAGAAATGCTCGCAGGCGCCGACGAAGATTTCGCGCAGGAAGGCCTGCTCCTCGGGCGCGCCGCGCCAGCCATCCTTGACGGTGACGACGCGGTTGTCGTTCAGCCGGAAGGAGAAGACGTCGACGGCGTTGCCGAAGGCATGCTCGGAGGTGCGGCTCGTACCGGTGCCGTTGTTCATGGCGCGGCAGGAATAGGAGCCGGCGCGGATCTCGATCACCTGCGCACCGAGCACGTTCATCGCCGCCGGCTGCACCACCTCGGTGAACCATTTGTCGGTGGTCGCGACCACGGGGCAGGCGAGCGTCGCATTGCTGGTCAGGGCGACGCTGCCATTGGCGAACGCCGCGACCCTGAGCGGTTTTTCCATGCCGCAGGTGCCGGGCCCGTCGATCGCCTTCTCACGCAGGCTGACATAGGCCGAGAGCTGCACCTGGCGCGAAGCCAGGCAGGCGGCTTCGGCCTGGTCGCGCCAGGCGGCGCGCTGCGGCTTCTGGAACTTGCCGCAGCCGGCAAGGCCGACGCCGATGACGCCGAGCGCGAGGAGGGTGAGATGAACGCGACGCATGACAGATCAAATGCGAGGCGTCGGGTGAACGGTTTATTGACCGGCTGCGTCCTGGAAGCCACGGACGGATTAACTTTGCCGATGGCGTTAAATGGCGGTTAACGCAGCTCCGCGGGCCGGCACCGGTCTTAACCTTCGCATTTCCGATTTGCTTTGACGGTTCGGCGGCACTGCAAGGTCCAAGTGGTTGCGCCGCCCCCATTGCCACTCCAAGTTACGCCCCAACGTCATGGCCCCCGTGCCACTGGCGTCCCGCCTATGGGGCGAGCCGGCAATGCCGGTGCCAAGCCCGCCATCCGAGGAATCTCCCCGATGTCCGATCTCTCCGCTTTTCCGATCACGAAGCTTTGGCCGGCCCAGCATCCCGACCGGCTGCAGCTCTATTCGCTGCCGACGCCAAATGGCGTGAAGGTTTCCATCATGCTGGAGGAAACCGGCATCGCCTACGAGCCGCACACGATCGACATCGGCAAGAATGAGACCTGGACGCCGGAATTCCTCTCGCTCAACCCGAACGGCAAGATCCCGTCGATCCTCGATCCCGACGGTCCTGGCGGCAAACCGTTCGGCCTGTTCGAATCCGGCGCGATCCTGGTCTACCTCGCCGACAAGGCCGGCAAGTTCCTCCCCGTCGATCCGGCACGCCGCTACGAGACCTTGCAATGGGTCTTCTTCCAGATGGCGGCGATCGGCCCGATGTTCGGCCAGCTCGGTTTCTTCCATAAGTTCACCGGCCGCGAATACGACGACAAGCGCCCGCGCGACCGCTACGCCAACGAGAGCAAGCGCCTGCTCGGCGTGCTCGAGACCAGGCTTGCGGGCCGCGACTGGCTGATGGGCGACGAATACACCATCGCCGACATCGCGACGCTCGGCTGGGTCCGCAATCTCGTCGGCTTCTACGGCGCCGGCGAGCTCGTCGAATACGACAAGCTCAAGCTGGTGCCGAAATGGCTGGAGCGCGGCTTGGCGCGTCCGGCGGTGCAGCGCGGGCTGGAGATTCCGAAGCGGCCGTAACACCTCCGTCATGCTCGGGCTTGCCCCGAGCATCTCAGGCCGGAGGAGGCGCTGGTCGGCGCCTTCTCGTCAGGAGATTCTCGGGTCTGCGCTGCGCTTCGCCCGAGAATGACATCTAGTACTTGATCACCCCGAAGCGCCGGAACGCATCATGGATACGGTCGGCATAGGCGTTGAAGCTCGGATAGTCGCCGAGATGGGCCGGGCGCGGCCGCGGCAGCTCGATCTTGATCTCGTCGACGACCCGCCCCGGCGTCGGCGACATCACGAGCACCCGATCGGAGAGACCGATCGCCTCGTCGATCGAATGGGTGATGAAGACGACGGTCTTGGCCGTCTCCAGCCAGAGCATTTCGAGGTCGTGCCGGATTTGCGTGCGCGTGATCGCGTCGAGCGCACCGAAGGGCTCGTCCATCATCAGCACCGACGGGTTGTGGATCAGCGCCCGGGCGATCGAGACGCGCTGGCGCATGCCGCCGGAGAGTTGTTTCGGATAGCGGTCGGCCGCATGGCTGATGCCGAGCTTGGCGAAGAGTTCGAGCGCCCGCTCCTTCGCCGGCGCCAGCGGCAGGCCGCGGATTTCGGCCTGCAGCATGACGTTCTCCAGCGCCGTCCGGAACTCCAGCAGCAGATGGTCCTGGAAGACGATGCCGATATCGGTCAGCGGCTCGGTCAACGGCTTGCTGTTGACCAGAAGCTCGCCGCCGCTGGTCGGGATCAGCCCGGCCGCCATCAGCATGAACGTGCTCTTGCCGCAGCCGGACGGGCCGATCAGGCTGACGAACTCGCCGCTCCTGATGTCGAGCGTCAGCCCATCGACGGCGGTGAAGCCGCCGAAGCTCTTGACGATCCCGCGCCCCTGGATCGAGGCGGCGGGAGAGGCGACTGCTGCCGTCATGCGTTCTCCCCGTCGACTACGAGCAGGCCGGCGCCGAGGCCGGAAGCAGCTCGGTCGTGTAGTAGTCAGTGATCGGCTTGTCCTTGGGCAGGCCAAGATACTGCGTTAGCAGATCGAAACTCACGCTCCAGTTCTTCTCCGGCACCTTGCCGAGCGAGGCGGCGCCGGGCGCGCAGAGCAGCTTGTTGACCACGTCGAACTGCGCCAGCACCTGCGCCTTCTTCACCGAGGGGAACTGCGCGACGACCGCGTCGGCTGCTGCGTCCGGGTTCTTGCGGGCGGCGTCCCAGCCCTGCAGGCTCGCCTCGATGAACTTCTTGTAGAGCTCGGCATCGGCCTTGATCTTGTCGTCGCGGGCGATGATCGACAGGCCGACCGTCGGCACGCCGACATCGCGGTAGAAGAGGTCGCGGACCTTGAAGCCGCGCTCGCGGATCTGCACCGAATGGAAGTCCGCGCCGCCGAGGATGGCGTCGACCTTCTTCTCCAGCAGCGCGCCGACGAAGGCGCCGGGATCGATGTTGATGATGTCGACCTTGGTCTTGTCGATCTGATTGGAGGCGAGAATGGCGTCGAGCAGAATGGTCTGCGCCGTGCCGGGCTGGACCGCGAGCTTCTTGCCGACGAGGTCCTTGGGCGAGGCGATGCCGCTGTCTTCCAGCGAGATGATGGCAAAGCCGTTGGTCTGCAGCACAGGCGCGACGATCTTCACCGGCGCGCCCTTGGTGCGCAGCTGCATCGCAGCCGGCGCGTCGGCGAAGCCGACATCGGTCTGGCCGGTCGCGACCATCTGCGCGGTTGTGCCTGAGCCCTTGCCTTCCTCGATCGTCAGGTTGATGCCGGCCTTCTCGTAGAGGCCCATCTGCTTGGCCATCATGAAGCCGGCATTGGGCGCGGCCGCGAGGAAGTTCAGCGTGATCTTCATCGGCTTGCCGCCGGCCTGGGCGAGCGCGCCGCTCGTGCCGAGCGCCAGCATGGCGGCGGCGGTGAGCAATGTCCTTCTCAGCATGATCGTTCTCCCTGTGGTTCCGGTTTGCCCGGATTGATGGTCGATTTCGTAGGTTCAGCCCTTGCGTTGCCACGGCATCAGCAGCACCTCGAGCCCGTCGACGAGATAGCTGAACAGGATGCCGACGACGCTGAGCGCCACCAGGCAGGCGAAGATCAGCGGCATGTCGAGGAAGCTCGTGCCGCGCAGCAAGAGGTAGCCGAGGCCGGCATTGGCGCCGACGAACTCGCCGACGATCGCACCGGTCGCTGCGAACACGGCCGAGACCTTCAGCCCCGAGAAGATATAAGTGAGGGCCGCCGGCACCCGGACATAGCGGAAGGTCTGCCAGGCCGAGGCGCCCATCGAGCGGGTGAGATAAAGCACACGCTCGTCCAGCGCCCGAAAGCCGGTCATGCTCGCGACCAGCGTCGGGAAGAAGCAGAGCAGGAAGGTCAGCAGCACCTTCGGGAACAGGCCGAAGCCGAACCAGACGACGAAGAGCGGCGCGATCGCGATCTTCGGCACGAGCTGGAAGAAGACGATGACCGGGTAGATCGCCTTCTCCAGCAGCCTGACCGAGACGATGACGTAGCCGAGCGGGATCGAGACCACCGCCGCCATCAGGAAGCCGAGCACGATCTCGTTCGCCGTCACCAGCGTGTGCTGGAAGATCAGCGCCCGATCGATCCAGAGCCGCTCGAAGAAGGCGCTCGGCACGGGCAGGATGTATTCGGGGATACCAGCCATCGGCACCAGGAGCTGCCAGGCGACGAGCAGCACGGCGAAGCTCGCCAGCGGCCAGGCGATCGCCGAAATCCAGGCGGCGGCGCTACCGGAGGCCTGAACCGTCGTCCCTGTGGTCGCGCTGGTAGCGCTGTCGCTGCTCATGCTGATGTCTCTGTTGGCGCGATCCGCGTAGATGCCTCGCTCGAAACGGTTGGCAGGGCGCCGATCTGCCGCCGCCTGAGCGGCCAGATCGCCGCCATGTCCCGCGCGGCGGTGGCGAGCGCCGCCGCGATCTCGCTGCGACGCGCCTCCTGCATGCGGGGCAATGGCCCGGCGACGCTGAGCGTGCCTGCAATCGGCGCCCCCGCATCGGGCCCGGCGCGGAAGGTCGTCGCCAGCGCGACGGTGCCGATCTCACCCTCTTCGATGGCCAGTGCGAAGCCGCGGCTGCGCGTCTCCGCGAGATGCAGGCGCAAGGCGTCGACGTCGCCGAGCGCGTTCGGGCCGGCGCGGCCCTCTGCGTCGAAACCGCGTGCGCAGACGATGCGCAGCGCCTCCGCCTCCGGCAGCGAAGCGAGCCAGGCCTTGCCGGTCGCGGTGGCGTGCAGGACGATGCCCATGCCCATCGGCGGCTCGTAGCGCAGGCCGGCGGTCGCGCCCTGCGCACGGGCGATCCAGGTCAGGTTCTCGCCCTCGACCACGGCGAGGCGGCAATATTCGCGGGTGGCGCGGGCGAGCCCGTCGAGCACGATCTGGCCGGCATCGGGCAAGCCACGCAGGTCGAGATTGCGGAAGGCCAGCTGCGACAGTTTCAGTGTCAGCCCATAGGCGCCTGACTGCGCATCCTGGGTGACGAAGCCGCGCTCGGCCAGCGTCGCCAGCAGTCGGTGGGTCGCGCTGACCGGCAGGTCCAGTCGCTCGGCGAGCACGGTCAGATCGGCGCCCTCGGCCTCGTCCGCCAGCGCCTCCAGCAGCTTGAATGCACGTTCGACCGCCGCGATCGCCACCCGTCTCCACCCCCGCTTTGATTATAATTGGAAATCATTTCCAATTTGGATTTCATTTTCGTATAGAGATGGGGCGAGGCCAAGTCAACGCGCCTCGCAGGGTGAGCCCATGGAGGAACGATGAGCCTGGCAGGTGAGGGGGCGGTCGCGATCTGGCATGACATCGCACCGGAAGGCAGGGCGGAATTCTATGCCTGGCATGGCGAGGAGCACATGCCGGAGCGGGTCGGCATTCCCGGCTTCCTGCGTGGGCGCCGCTATGTCGCGATCGACGCCGATCTCGAATTCTTCAACCTTTACGAGGCGCAGAGCCTCGAAGTCCTGAAAAGCCAGGACTATACGGCCAGGGTCAACGCGCCGACGCCCTGGACGCTGTCGACGGTGAAGCACTTCCGCTCGGTGGCGCGTGCGATCTGCCGTGTCTCCCACACCACTGGGCCGGCCCAGGGTGGGCTGATCGCGACCTTGCGCTACGACGTGCCTGATAACATCGCCTCGGCTCACAAGGCGGCGCTGCTGCGCGGGTTGGTGCCGGACCTGCTCGCCACCCGCGGCGTCGCCGGCGTCCACGTGCTGGCGGCGGATGCCGAGGCGAGCAGCGTCGCCACGGCCGAGCAGAAGGTGCGCGGCATCGCCAACGCCGTGCCGCGCTGGGTGCTGCTGGTCGAAGGCTGGGGCGACGAGGCCGAGTTCATTGCGCTGGCGCGCGATCAGCTTGCCGCTGAGGAGTTCGAAGTCCTCGGCGGCCAAGGTCCTTTCTCTCTTGGCCTCTACCGTCACCAGGTCACCCGGACCAAGACCTCCTGGACTGCCGGCTGATGAGTGCGCGTCATGATCTCTCCGGCCGGCATGCTATCGTCACTGGTGGTGCCGGTGGACTCGGCCGTGGCATCGCGCAGGCCCTGATCGAAGCCGGCGCCAGCGTCGAGCTCTGGGACCAGGATGCGAACAGTCTGGCGCAGGCCGTGGCCGAGCTCGGGCGTCGGGCGAGCCAGCGCCAGCTCGACATCCGCGACGTCAACGCGGTCGAGGCGGCGGCCGATGCCGCGCTGTCCGCCCATGGCCGCATCGACATCCTGATCAACAATGCCGGCGTTCTCGGCGAAGTCAGGCCGATCTGGGAGACGACGCCCGAGAATTTCCAGCGTGTGCTGCAGGTCAATCTGTTCGGCGCCTATCTGGTCACCCGCGCCGTCGTCGGCCGGATGCTGCGCCAGGAACCGCGGCGCTCGCCCGATGGGCATCCCTTGCGCGGCCATGTCGTCAACATCGCCTCGATCCAGGGCAAGGAGGGCATGGCGCAAGCCGCGGCCTATTCCGCCTCGAAGGCGGGGCTGATCGCGTTGACCAAGAGTGTCGCCAAGGAGACGGCGAAGCAGGGCATCATCGTTACAGCGGTGACGCCGGCGGCCGCCGAGACCGCCATGGCCAGGGAAATCTCGGCCGAGCGGCGCGCCGATATCATGTCGCGGATTCCGATGGGGCGTTTCGTCGAGGTGCCGGAGGTGGCGCGCATGGTGCTCTGGCTATCCTCTGACGACTGTTCCTTCTCGACTGGAGGAATCTTCGACCTGTCGGGCGGTCGCGCGACCTATTGAGCGCCGCGCGAGGCGCATGCCCCGTCTGCAAGGTCCCGTTCCTGGCTTCCTTCAAGCGCCGGGCTTGTGCCAGCATGGCTCCATCGGCCGTTCGGCTGCGGATTCCAGGGACAGATTCATGCTTTCGGTTCGCGATATCGCTCGCCGCGTCGCCAATGGCGCCATGTCGGCTCAAGCTGCCCTTGCCGATAGCGAGCGGCGAATCGAGGAGCGGGATGGCGATCTCAGAGCGTTCGCGGCTCGCCCGGGCGCGCTTTCGCCGGGCGAGGGGCCGCTGGCCGGCATCGCCGTCGGGGTCAAGGACATCATCGACACCGCCGACCTGCCGACCGGCATGGGTTCGCCGATCTATGACGGCCATCAACCCAAGGCCGATGCGCCGATCGTGATGGCGCTGAAGGCGGCCGGCGCGACGGTGGCGGGAAAGACCCAGACTACGGCCTTCGCCTTCCTCGATCCGGCCCCGACCCGCAATCCGCATGATCCTTCGGCGAGCCCCGGCGGCTCCTCGGCCGGCTCGGCCGCGGCGGTCGCCGCGAGCCTGATCCCGCTGGCCATCGGCACACAGACCGGCGGCTCGGTGATCCGGCCGGCCGCCTATTGCGGTGTCGCCGCGATCAAGCCGTCCTACGGACTTCTGCCGACGGTCGGGGTAAAGCCCTTCTCCTGGTCGCTCGATACGCTCGGCCTGATGGCGGCCAGTGCCGACGATCTCGGCTTTGCCCTGGCGGCGCTGACCGGCAGGCCCGATCTCGATGCGCCCGAGGCGACGCTGGATGGGCTCAGGCTCGGCCTCTGCCGGCAGGAGGTCACCGACAAGCCCGAGCCGTCCTGCGAAGGAGCATTGCAGCGCATCGCCGATTTCGCCCGCAAAGGCGGCGCAACGGTCCTGGACGTTGCGACGCCCGCCGAACTCGCCGAGACCTTCCACGCCCACGGCCCGCTGCAGAACTGGGAGGCGACGCAGGCGCTCGCCTGGGAATACGCCAATCATCACGAGGCCTTGCCGCCAAAGCTGCGCGCCTATCTCGACGAGGCCCGCAAGACGACCCCGCAGGATTACGATGTCGCGCGCGGAACCGCTCGGCGTGGGCGTCGGGCAGCCGAGCGCTGGTTCGGCGAGGTCGACCTCGTCCTGACCTATGCTGCGCCGGGCGAGGCACCGGAGACCCTCGCTTCGACCGGTGATTCCAAGTTCAACCGGCTCTGGACGCTGCTCGGCACGCCCTGCCTGACCGTGCCACTGATGCGTGGCCCGCGCGGCCTTCCGGTCTCATTCCAGCTCGTCGGACGCTTCGGTGACGATGCGAAAGTCATCGCCGTGGCACGTGCGCTCGAGCGCCTGATCCTGATGCCGGCATGACGACAACTGGGCTAAATCTGGGCGCTGGTCCCGCCTGGGACAATATTGCGCTGCAACAACTCAGGCTCGATTGTGACGGTAGGGATCTATACTGCTCTTTGGAATACTAAAAAGCTCTGGCGAGAAGGTCTTGTTTGGAACTATCCACAAAGCAGTTCAATGCTTTAACCGCTGATTAAGAACGTTTCTCTGGTGTGGCGCTCGCTGCGGCGTCGCAGGCACTTGCAGCGGCCGCCGTTTCTGCTAGCTTCCATGTCAGGTCAATGACAAAGGAGGGTTCACATGAACCTCGCGCTAAGTCTCGACCGGTTGGCCATGGGTGCGGCATTTGCGCTGGTTCTGGCGATCGTGATCGGAGCGTTCTGACGGGGAAGTCAGTCTCAAGTCCAAAGACCACAAGCCAATTGGGAAGCGTCGCGGGAGAGGCCCTGCGGCGCTTTTCCTTTGAATTGGGTACGATGTCCGCTCAGCTTTCTGGACAGGGGTTCTCGGTCACTTCCCAGGACATCATGTTGATGACGCGTCCGCAGGTGGCGAGGCGGCGGCCCTTAGTGGTGCGGATGCAGGCCATACTACCTTCCGCGATCTTCTTGCCGTCACTCCAGCAGAAGCAGTAGGGCTCCGGAGCCTGTGCCAGGCGCGGCCTGTCGAGCGCGGTCGCGCGGTCGTGCGCAAGGGCAGGGGTTTGGAACAGTAGCGCGATTGTCGCAAAGAGCGCCCAAAAGGACAGCGCCGCCGCGCCCGAGCAAGGTAGCCTCCGAGGGGATCCGATCATGGCTCGCTCCCGTCGTTCGCCTAAAGGCTAACGTGACGGAAACCATAGCATGGCAGCAGCGAACCCCCAATGGTGGGATAGTCGGCTCAGCAGCACGGATCTCCGCAAGCTCACCTTGCGAAAGTCGTACGACCCGACCATATTCCGGGTTCAGAGAGCCAATCCGGCTCCGGGAGGAACCATGTCTCTGATTTCGCTCGCCCGTCGTGGCCGTGCAATCGCCCTCATCGCCGGCGCACTTCTGCTGGTGCCGATCATCGCCGAGGCCGCTCCGGGCGGTCGTAGCATGGGCAACCGCGGCTCGCGCAGCCAGTCGCAGGTCGCGCCGACGCCGACCGCACCCGGCTCCTCGTTTCAGCGTAGCCCGACGCAGGCGCCCGGCACGACTGCCGCCGCCCCGGCTGCAGGCGCAGCGGGTGCCGCCGCGCAGGCGGCTCGCCCATCCATGGCGCGCAGCCTGATGATGGGCGTCGCTGGCGGCCTGCTCGGCGCCGGCCTGTTCGGCCTGCTCTCGGGCGCCGGCTTCGGCGGCCTTGCCGGCATGCTCGGCCTGCTCTTCCAGGTCGCGCTGATCGGCGGCCTGATCTGGCTGGCGCTGCGTCTCTTCCGTCGTCGCAGCGAGCCGCAGCTCGCAAGCGCTGGTGGCCCGCTCGGCCGTGAGGCCTATCAGCCGCAGGCTGCTCCGGCCATGGCCGGCGGTCTCGGCGGTGGTGCTGCCGCGGCGGCGGCGACCAAGCCGGTCGAGTTCGAGCTGGTCGGTGCCGACTACGGCACCTTCGAGCGCCTGCTCACCGAGGTGCAGACGTCGATCTCCGATGAGAATGTCGCGCGCCTGCGCCAGATCGCGACGCCGGAGATTTCCGGTGCGCTCGAGGAAGAGTTCGCCGAGAACGCCCGCAAGGGCCTGGTCGAGCGCGCTGCCGAGGTCAAGCTGCTGCAGGGCGACCTTGCCGAGTCCTGGCGCGAGGATGGCTACGACTACGCTACCGTCGCGATGCGGTTCAGCCTGCTCACCGCCATGGTCGAGCGCAATGGCGGCAAGGTCGTCGAGGGTCACGCCACCATCCCACGCGAGGTGATCGAGCACTGGACCTTCGTGCGCTCGCGCGGCGGCGAATGGAAGGTCGCTGGAATCCAGCCGGTCGAATAGACCAGCTATCACATCCGAAATCTGCACGGCCGGGCTCAGCCCGGCCGTTTTTCGTTTCGGGGTCGGGCGAAGCGCCTTATAGGCTTGCTTCGTCCGGCTCGCGGGTCGGCCTGGATACTGACTGGAGCGATCCCCATGAGCGACATGCGTCTCGTCGTCGTCGGCGCCGCCGGCCGGATGGGCCGCTCGCTGGTCAAAGCGATCCATGACACGCAAGGTTGCGTGCTTTCCGCCGCGATCGAGCGCCCGGGTTCGCCTGCGCTCGGCCAGGATGCCGCCGTGCTCGCCGGCCTGCCCGCCAGCGGGGTGCTGGTCAGTGACGACGCGCTGGCCGCCTTCGTCGAGGCCGAGGGCGTGCTCGACTTCACCACCCCCGATGCCACCGTCGCCTTTGCCGGCCTCGCTGCCCAGGCTCGCATTGTCCATGTCGCCGGCACGACCGGCATGGAGCCGCAGCATCTGGCAAAGCTGGAGGCGGCGGCACGCCATGCCGCGATCATCCGCTCCGGCAATATGAGCCTCGGCGTCAACCTGCTGGCGGCGCTGGTGCGCAAGGTCGCGGCGACGCTCGGCACCGACTGGGACATCGAGATCGTCGAGATGCATCACCGCTTGAAGGTCGACGCGCCTTCGGGCACCGCCGTGCTGCTCGGTGAGGCAGCGGCCCAAGGCCGTGACGTCGATCTGGCGGAGTCTCGTGTCGCGGTGCGCGATGGTCAGGTCGGGGCGCGTCTGCCGGGCTCGATCGGCTTTGCCGCTTTGCGCGGCGGCACCGTCGTCGGCGACCACAAGGTGATCTTCGCCGGTGCCGGCGAGCGGCTCGAACTCGCCCATGTCGCCGAGGATCGCAGCCTGTTCGCGCAAGGCGCGGTCAAGGCGGCGCTCTGGGGCCGCGGCCGCAAGCCAGGGCTTTATTCGATGGCCGACGTGCTCGGCCTCGATAACCTCTGAGTGCCCGAATGACTGCGCTCCCCGTCGCGCCGGGCGTGACGCATTGGCCGGGTTATCTCGATCCAGCCGAGCAGGTTGCGCTGGTTGCCGATTTGCGCGAGGCGGCGCGGCAGGCGCCCTTCTACACGCCGCGCATGCCGAAGACCGGAAAACCATTCTCGGTCAAAATGACGAACTGCGGCGCGCTCGGCTGGGTCTCGGATGAGCGCGGCTATCGTTACCAGCCGCTGCACCCTGAGGCCGGTTCACCCTGGCCACCGATTCCGGCCCGGTTGCTGCGGGCCTGGCGGGAACTCGCGGGCTATCCGCATCCACCTGAGGCCTGCCTGGTCAATTTCTACGAGCCGAGCGCGAAGATGGGCCTGCATCAGGACCGCGACGAGCAGGATTTCGATGCGCCGGTGCTCTCGCTCTCGCTCGGCGACACCGCGATCTTCCGCATCGGTGGCACCAGCCGCGGCGGCAAGACGGTCTCGCTGAAGCTGGCTTCGGGCGACGCGCTCGCCTTCGGCGGCGAGGCCCGGCTCGCTTTTCACGGCATCGACCGCATCCTCGCGGGATCGTCGAGCCTGTTGCCGCAGGCCGGGCGGATCAACTTGACCTTGCGGCGGGTGACGAAGCCGTCAGCCTGACGGAGGCGGTGTGCCGTCGCCCGGCAGCTTCGGGAACGACCAGCCGAACAGGATCGAGCCGGCGCGCAAGCCGAATCCAATGGCGACTCCGCCGAGCATGACCAGATTCGGATCGAGACCCAGCTGCGCGAGTGCGACTGTCGCGCCGGCGCCGGCCGCGGCGGCGGTGACGTAGAAATCGCGACTCCACAGCACCATCGGCCGGTCGCCGGCCAGAATGTCGCGAATGATCCCGCCGAAAGTACCGGTCATGGCGCCGAAGGCGATCGCCGACGGGATCGGGACACCTGCCGCCAAGCCTTTCTGCGCCCCGACCACGGCGAAGAGCGCAAGCCCCGCAGCGTCGGCCCAGATCAGCAGGCGCTTGGCGCCCCAGCCGTCGAGCATTCCCGGCTTGCAATAAGCGATGGCCCAGGCCGTCAGGGCGGCGGCGGTGCACAACATCACGTCGGCCGGCGCCTCGATCCAGAAGACGCGCCGGTCGAGCAGGAGGTCGCGCAAGGTGCCGCCACCGACGCCGGTGACGGTGGCGAGCAGGATGAAGCCGAATGGGTCCATCCGCTTGCGGGCGGCGACGAGTGCCCCGGTCAGGGCGAAAACGACGACGCCCGCAGCTTCGAGCACCTGTCAGTGCGCCGGCTTGTCGCCGGCATCCGCGGCCGGGCTGTCCGAGCCGTTGGCGGCGGGCTTCGGCGCACCGGCCGAGACGCCGACCAGCGCCGGGCGCAGCACACGCTCGCCGATCTTGTAGCCGGTCTGCACCACCTTCGAGACGAGACCCTTGGCGATCGCGGCATCGGGCGCCTCGAACATGGCCTGGTGCAGGTTCGGGTCGAACTTCTCGCCCTGCGGATCGATCTTGCGCACGCCGTGGCGCTCGAGCGTCTTGAGCAGCTCGCGCTCGGTCAGTTCGACGCCTTCGACCAAGGCGTTCAGCGCAGTATCGGCGGTGGCGCGGGCCCCCTCCGGCAGGCTTTCGAGCGCGCGGCGCAGATTGTCGGCCGAGCCGAGCAGGTCGCGGGCGAAGCTGGTCACCGCATAGGCCTTGGCGTCGGCGATTTCGCGCTCGGTGCGCCGGCGCAGGTTCTCCATCTCGGCGAGGGTGCGCAGCAGCTTGTCCTTGAAGTCGTCGCGCTCGGCCTCGGCCGTGGCGAGCGGATCGGGCGTCTGCGTCTCGACCGCCTCGGTCTGTGCCACGTCCTGGCTCTCGGTTTCCGGCTTCGGATCGTCCTTCGCAGGGTTCTGCGTCATTCCATCATCCCAATCGTTGATCGTCATGGATCATTGCGGCGTAACCTCGGGGCACACCGGCTTCGTCGCCGATATCGGGCTTCGGCGGGGCGAAATCAAGCGCGGGCCATGGCCTTCGCCTTGCCGGGCGCCGGCTTGTCGAGCTCCAGGCTGAACACGGCGAGCAGCGCCTGGCGGATCAGCAGCTGCCGGCCGGTCGAAGTGATCTTCGCTCCCGTGAGGTCGGTGACGTAGAAGACGTCGACCGCCTTCTCGCCGAAGGTTGCGATATGGGCCGAGGCGATGTTGAGGTTGAGCTTCCCGATTGCGGTGGTGAGGTCGTAGAGCAGGCCGGGCCGGTCGAGGCCGGATACCTCCAGCACCGTGTAGCGCGACGACAGGACATTATCGATGATCACCTCGGGCGCGACCTGGAAGGTCCCGCCGCGCGGTGGCGGGGCGCGGCGCTGGGCGACGAGGTCTGCGATCTTGATCTCGCCCTTGAGCGCGCGCTCGATCGCGGCCGCGATGCGCTCGGCGCGGCGGAGTTCGTCATCGTCGCGCTCGAAGGCGCGCGAGACGAAGATGGTGTCGAGCACGAGCCCGTCGGTGGTGGTGAAGATCTGCGCGTCGACGATGTTGCCGCCGGCCGCCGCACAGGCGCCGGTGACGATGGCGAGCAGGCGCGGATGATCGGGCGCCAGCACGGTGAGCTCGGTCACGCCGCGGAACTGGTCGGTCTCGACCTTTGTCGCGGTGGTGCGGCCGGCGATCTCGGCTTCGCGCAGGAAGCGGGCATGTTGCTCCTGCCGCTCGGGTTCGACCTTGAGCCAGTAGGCCGGGTAGTGCCGGGCGAGATAGGCGTCCCGCTCCTCCGCTGTCCAATCGGCGAGGCGTAGCTCCAGCGCCTCCTGCTTGCGCTCGACCCTGGCCTTGCGCTCGATGCCGGAATGGCCGCCGGCGAGCACGACCTCGGTCTCGTAATAGAGCGTGCGCAAGAGCTGGCCCTTCCAGCCGTTCCAGACGCCGGGTCCGACCGCCTTGATGTCGGCGACGGTCAAGACCAGCAGCAGCTTCAGCCGCTCCAGCGTCTGCACGATTCCCGCGAAGCTCTCGATCGTCTTCGGGTCACCGAGATCGCGGCTCTGGGCGATCGTCGACATCACCAGATGGTTCTCGATCAGCCAGACCACCGTCTCGGTCTGGGCGTCGGTGAGGCCGAGCCTTGGGCAGAGCTTGCGGGCGATGCGGGCGCCGGCGACCGAGTGGTCTTCCGGCCGGCCCTTGGCGATATCGTGCAGGAAGAGCGCGACATAGAGCGCGCGCCGATTGGTGATCGTCGCAAAGATCGAATTCGCGAGGGGGTGCTCGGCTTCGAGCTTGCCGCCGTCGATCTCAGCGAGGATGCCGATCGAACGGAGCAGGTGCTCATCGACCGTGTAGTGATGGTACATGTTGAACTGCATCATCGCGACGATGCGGCCGAAGTCCGGGATGAAGCGGCCGAGCAGGCCGGACTCGTTCATCCGCCTGAGCACAGCCTCCGGCGAGCGCCGCGCCGTCAGGATCTCCAGGAAGATGCGGTTGGCCTCGCGGTCCTGCCGCAACTGCGGCGTGACCAGCCGCAGCGACTGGGTCACCAGGCGGCTGGTATCGGGATGGATGGCGAGGTCGTCGCGGCTGGCGATCTCGTAGAGCCGCAGCAGATTGACCGGGTCGCGCTTGAAGGCCTCGTCGTCGATGACGGCGAGCCGCTGGCCCCGCAAAGTGAAGTCGGGATGGCCGAGCGCCCGCACGCGCCGGCGCTTGGTAAAGGTGCCGATCAGGCTGGTCAGGCTGGCGCGCGGCTTCTGCTGGCGCGCCTCCAGCGCGGCGCAGACGATCGCGGTCAGGTCGCCGACATCCTTGGCGACGAGGAAATAGGCCTTCATGAAGCGCTCGACCGGGGCCTGGCCGCTGCGGCCGGCATAGCCGATGGCAGCGGCGACCTGACGCTGCAGGTCGAAGGAAAGCCGCTCCTCGGCCCGGCCGGTGATGAAATGCATCCAGCAGCGCACCCGCCAGAGGAATTCCTCGGAGCGCTGGAACATTGCGAACTCGCGCGCGTCGAACAGCCCGGCCTCGACCAGCTCGGCGGAATCGTCGACGCGGTAGGAATACTTGGCGATCCAGAACAGCGTGTTGAGGTCGCGCAGGCCGCCCTTGCCGTCCTTGACGTTGGGCTCGACCAGATAGCGCGACGAGCCGGCACGGGCGACACGGGTCTCGCGCTCGGCGAGCTTGGCCTCGGTGAAGGCAGCCGCCGTGCCCTCGGCGATCTCGGCGCCGTAACGCTTGACGAGATCGGCGAAGAGCGCCGCATCGCCGCAGATCAGCCGCGCTTCCAAGAGCGCGGTGCGGATCGTCATGTCGGCCCGGCCTTCGCGGATGCAGTCGTCGACCGAGCGCACGGAATGGCCGACCTTCAGCTTCAGGTCCCAGAGCGGGTAGAGCATGGCCTCGACCACGCTCTCGCCCCAGGCGGTCTGCTTGTCGGGGAAGAGGAAGAGCAGGTCGACATCCGAGCCCGGTGCCAGCGTGCCGCGGCCATAACCGCCGACGGCGACAACGGCGATGCGCTCGCCGGCGGACGGGTTCTCGACCGGATAGAAATGCTGCGTCGCTGCCGCATGCAGGCTGGCGACGACGCTGTCCATCACTCCGGAGAGCCGCTTGGCGCAGGACAGGCCGTTGCGGGTGCGGGCCAGGATCTCCCGTGCCGACTGGCGCCCTTCGTCGAGATTGTCGCGCAGGGCACTGACCAGGGCGCTTCGCAGGCCGTCACGGTCCCCCTTGTCGAACGGCCGCGCCAGCTTGCCGACCGCAGCCGTGGGATTGTCGATGAATTCGGCGAGGCGGGGGGCTGGCTTGTCGGGGGAGGGCGGCACTGAACGAGGCTCTTCGGGCTTTCGGCAGAAGCGGCGGCCAGCGATTCCTAGCACGATTGCGGCGCGGCGCGGAGTTCCAATTCAACACAATACAGATGTGGAAATATCAATCTCACATCGATGGACGTCTTGTTTGACAAACAGAACGTGCGCACCTAAAAATCGGACACGCGCCGATTTGAGCCAGCAGCTTGCGGGCGCGAAACAAGTGCAGCTAAAGCGGGGGCGCCGGAGGCAATAGCCTCCACCCTTTCGCGCAAAGTCTTCGAAGGGGACGCCATGCCGATCATCTCAGCTTTGACCCGCCGCGCCGTGCTCGCCGGCCTCGCCGCAACCTCGCTTGCCTGGAGCGGCGCTGAGGCGCAGGCGCCGAAGGAGATTCGCGTCGACTACGCCACCTATAACCCCGTCAGCCTGGTGCTGAAGGACCGTGGCATCCTCGAAAAGGCGCTGGAGGCCGATGGCATCAAGGTGCGCTGGGTGCTCTCGGCCGGCTCGAACAAGGCGCTGGAATTCCTCAATGCCGGCTCGCTCGATTTCGGCTCGACCGCCGGCGCCGCCGCGCTGATCGCCAAGATCAACGGCAACCCGATCAAGTCGATCTATGTCTATTCGCGTCCGGAATGGACGGCGCTGGTCACCGGCGCCAAGACCGACATCACCAAGGTCGCCGACCTCAAGGGTAAGCGCGTCGCCGTCACCCGCGGCACCGATCCGCACATCTTCCTCGTCCGCTCGCTCGCCGAGGCGGGGTTGACCGAAAAGGACGTCAAGCTCGTGCTGCTGCAGCACGCCGATGGCCGTCTTGCTCTGGAGCGCGGCGATGTCGAGGCCTGGGCCGGGCTCGACCCAATGATGGCCGCTGCCGAGGTTGAGGCCGGCGCCAAGCTCTTCCATCGCAAGGCCGCCGACAACACCTGGGGCGTCCTCAATGTCCGCGAGGAGTTCGCCGAGAAGAATCCGGAACTCGTCTGCAAGGTGCTGAAAGCCTATGAGGAGGCGCGCGCCATTGCGCTCGCCAACCCGGCCGAGGTCCGCAAGGCGCTGGTCGAGGCGACCAAGCTCTCCGACGCGGTGATCGAGCGCCAACTGACCCGGACCGAGCTGACCCACAGCACGATCGGCCCGGATCAGGCGCAGACGATCCTCGCCGCGGGCCTCGCCCTGCAGCAGGCCGGCGTCCTGCCGGCCAATGCCGACGTCAAGGCGACGGTCGACGCGCTGATCGACAAGCGCTTTGCCGCAACCAACTGAGCGGGCATGATCCCGTCGCAATGAGTTCGATCGAGATCGCAGAAGCCATCGACGGGAAGCCGGCCGCGCCGCCTGCGCGGCCGGCTTCTCGCGTCGGCCTGCGGCTCGCCGGATTTCTGCTGCCCGTCATCCTCGCGATCATCTGGGAAATCCTGGTTCGGGCCGGTCTCGCCAATGGCCGTTTGATGCCGCCGCCCAGCGTGGTCGGCAAGACGCTCTGGCAGCTCGCTGTCAGCGGCGAGCTCTGGACCCATGCGCTGGCGACGCTCTGGCGCGTCGCAGCCGGCTTCGGCATCGGCGCTGCCGTCGGCACGGCGCTCGGCGCCCTGACCGGCGCGCTGCCGCTGGCGCGCGGCCTGCTCGACCCGACCCTGCAGGCCCTGCGCGCCATCCCGTCGATCGCCTGGGTACCCCTCTTCATCCTCTGGTTCGGCATCTTCGAGGCCTCGAAGGTGGCGCTGATCGCGGTCGGCGTCTTCTTCCCGGTCTATCTCGGCGTCGCGGCCGCGATCCTCTCGATCGACCGCAAGATCGTCGAGGTCGGCCGCGTCTTCCGCCTGAGCCGCCTCGCCATGGTCCGGCGCGTCCTGCTGCCGGCGATCCTGCCCGACTGGTTCACGGCGCTGCGCGGCGGCCTCGGCCTCGGCTTCATGTTCGTCGTCGCGGCCGAGATCATGGGCGCCAGCGAGGGCCTCGGCTATCTCCTGGTCGACGGCCAGCAGCTCGGCCGCCCCGACACGATCATCGCCGCGATCATCGCCTTCGCCGTGCTCGGCAAGCTCGCCGACGGCTTGCTGCTCGCCATCACCCGCCCCTTCCTCGCCTGGCAGGACACCGCCAGGGACAGGCTCTGAGGACGGGATGCTCACCTTCGATCACCTCTCCAAGACCTATGCCGCCGGCACCCGGGCCTTGTCCGGCATCGACATCTCCGTCGCCGCCGGCGAGATCCTGGCACTGGTCGGCGGTTCCGGCTGCGGCAAGACCACACTGCTGCGCCTCGTCGCCGGGCTCGACCGCCCGAGCGAGGGCCGCATTCTGCTCGACGACGCCATCATCACCGAGCCTCGGGCCGATGTCGGCGTGATCTTCCAGGAGCCGCGCCTGCTGCCCTGGCTCTCGGTTGCCGACAATGCCGGCTTCGGCCTCAGTCATCTGCCCGCGGCGGAGCGCAACCGCCTCGTCACCGGCGCGCTCGCCCGCGTCGGCCTTGCCGGCTACGAGGCGCGCTGGCCGCGCGAGCTTTCCGGCGGCCAGCAGCAGCGCGTCGCCATCGCTCGCGCCCTCGTCACCCGGCCGAAGCTCCTGCTGATGGACGAGCCCTTCTCCGCTCTCGACGCGACGACGAGGGCAAGCCTGCACGGTCATCTGCTGGCGCTCTGGGAGGAGAGCCGGCCGACCGTGGTGATGGTCACCCATGATGTCGAGGAAGCCGTGACGCTGGCCGACCGCATCGTCGTGATGCAGCCGCGGCCCGGCCGCATCTTCGATGAGCTCGACAATCCGCTGACCCGCCCGCGCGACCGGCTCTCGCCCGCCTTCGAGGCGATCAAGCGCGAGGCATTGCGCACGCTCGACCGCTCGCTCACCGACAGCGAGCCCCGCCAGCACAAGGCGGCCGAGAGCGCCGGGATGTGGTGGTAGGCCTCGTCTCGCCATGGCAATCTGGCGGCGATGACGGCTTCTCCTATCCCTCGCACCATGATCGCCACGGCTAGGCTCGTCTTGCGGCCATCCAGCGCCGCCGGTGCGCAACGCGCCTTCGAGATCCAGTCCGACTGGGCGGTCACCCGCATGCTGCGGATGGCCTCGTTCCCGCCTGACCGGACGGAGACCGAGGCCTGGTTCGCCGATCACCCCCGCCAGTGGCGCGACGGCGAGGCCTATCGCTTCGCCGCGACGCTGGACGGCCGGATGATCGGTCTGGTCGATATCGACGAGATCGCTCATGGCGAGGGCGAGCTCGGCTACTGGTTCGAGCAGGCGGCCTGGGGGCAGGGCTTCGCCTCCGAGGCGGCGAGGGCGGTGGTGCGGTTCGCCTTCGCCGAGCGGGGCTTGTCGGCGCTTCGTTCTGGCCATGCGGCGGACAATGCCGCTTCGGGCCGGGTTCTGGCCGGGCTGGGTTTCCGCTTGCTCGACGAAGTCGAGCGCCCCTCCCGATCGCGCGGCGAGATCGGGCTGCAATGCCGCTACCGGCTCATGCGGGACGAGTTCGTCGAGCGCGATCGTCCGTTTGACAAAACGGACGCCTAGACCGTATGAAAGGACATACGCGCCGATTTGAGCCTCAGCTTGCGGGCGCGAAACAAATGCAGCTAAAGCGCGGGAACATGAGATGGCCTGATGCCGTTGACGCTCCCTCCGCCTTGTCTTGGAAGGAGCCAGTTTATGTCGGCCGTTCTTCACAGCCTCTCCAGCTCTCTCGATACCGCTTTGCCGCACCCGGCGGCGGGCCAGATCGTGGCGCTGCTCGGCGCCTCCATCGAGGTGCGCTCGGCGACGCTGCGTGGATTTGCGAGTCTCGCATCCGGTGAGGGGCCGGTTCCGACCCCCGAGATCGGCCTGCTCTGTGCCCGGCCGCGCTTCTTCCCCTGGCTCAGCCTCACCGAGAACCTGGCGTTCGCCTTGCCGAAGGCGACGCCGTTCGAGCGCGAGGGCCTGATCGCCAATGTGCTGGTGCGCGTCGGTCTCGCCGCGCAGGCGACGCAGCGTCCGGGCGCGCTCTCGCCGGAAGGGCTGCTGCAACTCGCCATCGCCCGCCTTCTGCTGGTCAGGCCGCGGCTGCTGCTGATCGATGAGCCCTTCGCGGCGCTCGACGCCGAGGCTCGAGAGCGGCTGGCCGCCTTCCTGCCCGAGCTCTGTACGCAAGGACGCCCCGCCGTCGTCATCGCGACTGGCTCCGTCGACGAGGCCGTGCGGCTGGCCGACCGCATCCTTATCCTGCCGCAGCAGCCGGGGCCTGTCGCTTTCAGCCTCGACAATCTGCTGAGCCGCCCCCGCGACGAGCGCTCCGTCGGCTTCGTCGCCCTCCGCCGGGAGCTGCGGCGGGCGCTTGAAAAGGAAAGCCGGCATGTCCCTGCCGCGGTGGAGGCCGCTGCCTGAACCGGCTAGACAGGCCGTGCCCCGTTTCTGCCGAGGACCACGATCATGGACGTCACCGCGCTGCGCGCTCTGCAGGCTCCGCTCAAGGACAAGTATCGTGAGGCGCCCGATGCGGCGGTGGTCACGCTGAAAGCCAGGGGTGAGCTCGACGACCAGCACATCGCCTGCAAGGTCGAGACCGGCCGGGCGATCGCGCTCGCTGGCCTGCACCCGGCGACCGGTGGCTCTGGCGCCGAGCTCTGCTCGGGCGACATGCTGCTCGAGGCGCTCGTCGCCTGCGCCGGCGTGACCCTGAAGGCGGTTGCGACCGCGCTCGAGATCGAGTTGAAGAAGGGCACGGTCCGGGCCGAGGGCGATCTCGATTTCCGCGGCACGCTCGGCGTCGCCAAGGATGCCGCCGTCGGCTTCAAGGCGATCCGCCTCTCCTTCGATGTCGAGACCGACGCGCCGCAGGAGAAGCTCGATACCTTGCTCAAGCTGACCGAGCGCTATTGCGTCGTTTTCCAGACCCTGAACGTCAAGCCGGAGCTGTCCGCGGTGTTGCAGACCGCCTGAGCTGACGCGCTCAGCCGGGCAGGGGACGCGGCGTCCCGTCAGGGTCCGTCGCTTCCGGCTCCTGCGAGATCGGCGCGGTCAGCGGGGTGATGATCGCGAAGGGCCGCTCGGCCATCTGCTCGGCCGGCGCCCGCTGCCGGATGCGCAAGCCGGCGACGGCCGCGAGAGCGGCGGTCGCGGCAGCCATCAGATAGAGCAGCCCGTTGATGTCGAGGCGCGCCATCACCTGGGCGCCGAGGATCGGGCCGAACGCCGAGCCGATGCCGCTGACCAGGATCAGCCGGCCGCTGACGGCGACGATACGGTCCTGCGGCATGCGATCGAGCGCATGCGCGACGCAGACCGGATAGAGCGTCGACATGAAGCCGCCGAGCAGGGCGGCGACCGGCAGCACCAGCGCGAGATGGCGCGGCACGAGATCGAGCAGCACTGCCGCAGCGGAGAAGCCGAGAGCGAGCCCTGCCAGTACGACCCGGCGGTCGCCCCGATCCGACAGCCTGCCGACCGGGACCTGAAAGGCGAATCCGCCCAGCACCGCGACAAGCATGAACAGGGCGATCGTCTCCTGGGGGATGTTGTTTCGGGCCATCCAGGCCGGGAACAGCGCGTAGAAGGCGCTGGTGACGATGCCCGAGACGATGCAGCCGATCACCGAGACCGGCGCCTGTCGTGTCAGCTCGCCATAGGCGAGGGACGTGTCGCTCGGAAGCGGCGGCGCCTCTGCCCGCGTCGCGCTCACCATCATCAGCGCCAGCGCGAAGAGCGCGACGACGATGTTGAACGGCGTCGTCGAGGCGACGGGCAGCTTGCCGATCAGCAGCTGGCCGGCCGCCAGCGCCAGGAACGTGCCGACCATGTAGATCGAGAAGATGCGGCCGCGTTGCTCGGGCGGAGCCTTGGCGTTGAGCCAGCTCTCGGTGGTGATGAACAGGCCGACGCAGCCGATGCCGATCGCCATCCGGCTCGCGATCCAGCCGAGCGGCGAGACGAAGAGCGGCATCGCCGCGGTCGCCACCACGACCAGGCCGGCGAAGGCGGCGTAGGCGCGGATATGGCCGATGCGCTGGATGACACGGCCGCAGCCGATGGCGCCGATCGAGAAGCCGACGAAATAGGCG
This sequence comes from Alloboseaceae bacterium BT-24-1, assembly GCA_025846845.1. Taxonomy (GTDB): domain Bacteria; phylum Pseudomonadota; class Alphaproteobacteria; order Rhizobiales; family Beijerinckiaceae; genus Allobosea. The sequence goes on along the minus strand of JAOYTL010000007.1, from coordinate 329,587 downwards.
CTGAGCACGATGCCGGTGAGCGTCGCCCCGAAATCCTCCACCGTCAGGCGCAGCGACAGGAACGTGTTGAAGAAGCCGTTGGCGAGCTGGACGAGGCTCGTCGCGGCGATGAGCGTTCCGATCTGGACGAGCACGTCTGAAGGCCTCCGGCGCAGTCTGGGGAAGCCTGCAATTCAACGCCGGAATGTGATCTCGCCATGGCAGACCCGGTTCGGACGATATGTTGCGCCCAGCGCCGCTGTAAGGCTGGCGAGGGAGGACTTCGTCACAAAAGCGGCTCTGCGGGTGCGATACAGGCTCTGATCAGGCCAAGCCCGAACCGTCCTGCATTGCTCGCCCCGATTGCAGGCGCTGCAACAGGAGACGCGTATGCCGATTCTCGCGACCATCGTCGGCGCCATCACCACTGGCGTGATCTACTGGATGATCTGGGGCGGTGGCATGGAATATGTCAGCCAACGTCTCAGCGCCGGCAGCGAGCAGAAGCGGCGCGAGCTCTTGAGCAAGCGTCGCGCCGAGGCCGAAGCCGAGGCGCGCCGCACGGCGTTGAAGACGCTGCCGGAAAGCCGCGACGGCGCCGTTGCGCTGATGTGCCTCGTCGCCAATGAGCGCGGCGAGCCGACGACCGAGCAGCTCGATCTGATCCGCAGCGAGATGCGCGTCATGCTGGAATACGGCGCCGATCTCGACGAACGCCTCGTCCTGGCGCGCCATGCCGTCAAGGCCTCGCCCTCTAAGACGATCGCACTGATGGATCTGCGCGACCTGCTGCGGCCGCATCTCAATCGGGCGGAGTTCGAGGAGCTCTTTTCGATGCTGCGCCGTGTCGCCGCGCTGCATGGCGGTCCGACCGACGGCCAGGACAGCCTGATTGGCGAGGCCGAGCGGCAATTGCCGCGGCCACGCTGAGGTCGATGGCGGAGCTTACTCCGCCGCCTTCAGCTTCACCTCTTTGGCGAACGGCAAGGCCGGCTCATTGGGCCGCGCATCGTCGAATTCGAGCGCGCCGATTCTCTCGGCCCGGCCGGTGACCTTGCCGGCCGAGGTCTTGATCTGGCTGACATCGTCCTGCGCCTGGCGGAAATGGTTGTCGAGCTTGTCGACGCGCTCACCGAGGCGGCGGACATCGTCGAGCAGTTTGCCGACCTCCGACTGGATCACCTGCGCCTCCTCGCGCATCCGCGCATCGCGCACCAGCGACTGCATCAGCTGGATCGCCAGCGCCAATAGCGAGGGCGAGACGATCATCACCCGCGCCCGGTGCGCCTTCTGGATCACGTCGTCGAAATGCTCGTGCAGATCGGCATAGATCGATTCCGACGGCACGAAGAGCAGCGCCATGTCCTGCGTCTCGCCCGGCAGGAAATAGCGCTCGGCGATGTCCTTGACGTGCTGGCCGACATCGCCGCGTACCCGCGCCGAAGCCTGCTTCTTCGCCTCGTCGCCGCGCGCCTCGCGCAGCATGGTGAAGCTCTCCAGTGGGAACTTGGCGTCGATGACGAGCCCGCGCCCGTCTCCCGGCAGGGTGACCAGGCAGTCCGGTCGCTTGCCGCTCGAAAGCGTGGGTTGAAACGAAAAGAACGCCGCTGGGAGGCCGTCGCGGATGATCGCTTCCATCCGGCCCTGGCCATAGGCGCCGCGCGCCTGCTTGTTGGAGAGCACGTCCTTCAGCGTCACCACCTCGCCAGTGAGCTCGGTCAGGTTCTTCTGGGCGCTGTCGATGACGGCGAGCCTCTCCTGCAATTTGCCGAGGCTCTCGCTGGTCTGGCGGACATTCTGCTCCAGCCCGGCGCCGACCTGCTGGCGCAAGCCGTCCATCCGGTCGGCCATGACACGGGCGAGGTCGCCCTGCCGGGTCGAGAGGATCTCGGCCATGGTCTGCATGCGGCCGGTGAGCTCGGCTTGCAGCCGGTTCATTTCGGCGACCTTGTCGTCCATTTCGCGGGCACGCTCGGCCGCCATCGCCGCTTCCATTTCGCGCCGGCGCGACCCGCGCCAGGACGTCAACAACGCCAATGTCAGCAGGATGAGCGTGAGCCCGGCGAAGCCGAAGGCGGCCTCGGCCCAGCTCACCGGCCGCTCGAGCAGGACGAAAGCGATCTGGTTCATCGCGTAAGCCTACACGATTCGTGTGGCAATTCTAGAACGAAAGCGGAACAGTTTGACCGCTTCCCCACAAGTGCTTTATGTCGCCGCAACTCCCGACAATCGTTTCAGAGCGCCCTATGGCTATCCGCCCCCTCGTCATCCTGCCCGACTCGATGCTGCGCAAGGTTTCCGCACCGATCGGCGACATCACACCCGAGATCCGCAAGCTCGCTGAGGACATGCTGGATACGATGTACGACGCGCCGGGAATCGGGCTCGCCGCGATCCAGATCGGCGAGCCGGTCCGCCTCGTCACCCTCGATGTCTCGAAGAAGGCCGAGGACGGCGAGGAGCAGGCGCGCGAGCCGATGGTCTTCGTCAATCCGGAAGTCACCTGGAGCTCGGACGAGTTCAGCTCCTATGAGGAGGGTTGCCTCTCGATCCCTGAATATTACGAGGAGGTCGAGCGGCCGGCGCGCGTCAAGGTCAGCTATCGCGACCTCGACGGCAAGGCGCAGGAGATCGAGGCCGACGGCCTGCTCGCCACCTGCCTGCAGCACGAGATCGACCATCTCAACGGCGTGCTCTTCATCGATTATCTGTCGCGGCTGAAGCGGGAGCGCGTGACCAAGCGCTTCGCCAAGGCGGCGAAGCGGGACAGTGCCGCTTAAGATTGGGCGACGAAACACGCCGTCATTCCGGACAAACCGCGTGAGCGGCGCCATTCCGGAATCCATCGTAGAATGCCGGAGCCCTTCGATGGATTCCGGGTCTTCGCTTCGCTACGCCCGGAATGACGGGCTCGTTTTGGGGTAAAATCCGCGTATGAGCTTGCGCGTCATCTTCATGGGCACGCCGGATTTCGCCGTGCCCACCTTGACCGAGATCATCGGCCAGGGCCACGAGGTCGTTTCCGTCTACACCCGCGCGCCCGCTCCGGCCGGGCGCGGCATGGAATTGCGACCCTCGCCCGTCCAGGTCACGGCCGAGCGCTTCGGCATCCCGGTGTTCTCGCCGAAGACGCTGAAGACCGCCGAGGCCGCCGAGATCATGGCCTCGCACCAGGCCGATGTCGCCGTCGTTGTCGCCTATGGCCTGATCCTGCCCAAGGCGATCCTGGACGTGCCGGAGCTCGGCTGCCTCAACCTGCATGCTTCGCTGCTCCCGCGCTGGCGTGGCGCCGCGCCGATCCAGCGCGCGATCATGGCCGGCGATGCCGAAACCGGCGTCTGCGTGATGAAGATGGAGGAGGGGCTCGACACTGGCCCCGTCGCCATGGTCGAGACGCTGGCGATCGACGGCAATGCCACGGCCGGAGAGATGCATGACCGGCTCGCCGGTCTCGGCGCCGACCTGATGGTGCGGGCGCTTCCGGCCCTCGGCCGTGGGGCCTTACGCTTCACGCCGCAACCCGAACAGGGCGTCACCTATGCCAGCAAGATTGGCAATGACGAGGCGAAGCTGAGCTGGAATCGGCCGGCGCAGCAGGTCCATGACGTGGTGCGCGGCCTCTCGCCCTTTCCGGGCGCCTTCGTCGAGGTCGATCTCGGCAAGGGGGCGGAGCGATTGAAGTTGCTGCGCACCGCCCGCGCCGGCGGCGCGGCCGAGCCGGGCACGCTGCTCGACGACGAGGGTACGGTTGCCTGCGCGGTCGGGGCGGTGAAGCTGATCCAGGTCCAGCGCGCCGGCAAGGGGCCGATGAGCGCCCAGGAGTTCCTGCGGGGGGCACGACTCTCGGCGGGCGCAAAGCTCTAGAGATGCCGCGCTACAAGCTCGTCATCGAATATGACGGCACGCCCTTCTCAGGCTGGCAGCGCCAGCTCAACGGGCCGTCCGTGCAGCAGAGCGTCGAGGAGGCGATCGAGGCTTTCTGCGGCCATGCCGTGCGCCTGCATTGCGCCGGGCGCACCGATGCCGGCGTCCACGCCACCCATCAGGTCGCCCATGTCGATCTCGACAAGGATTGGCGCACCGATGTCGTGCGCGATGCCAGCAACGCCAGGCTGAAACGCCTGCCGGTGGCGGTGCTGAGCGCTGAGGCGGTGCCGGACACGTTTGACGCCCGCATCTCGGCGACGCGCCGCTACTACATCTATCGGATCCTCGACCGGCGGGCGCAGCCGGCGCTCGACGCGAACCGCGTCTGGCATGTCCCGGTCAGGCTCGACCACGAGGCGATGGACCGCGCCGCCAAGGCGCTGATCGGCCATCACGACTTCACCACCTTCCGCGCCGCCGAATGCCAGGCCAACAGCCCGCTGCGGACGCTCGACCGCTTCGACTGCCGGCGCGAGGGGGCTGAGATCGTCGCTTATGTCCATGCCCGCTCCTTCCTGCATCATCAGGTCCGCTCCATGGTCGGCTGCCTGAAGATGGTCGGCATGGGGCGTTGGCCGGAGAACAAGGTCGGCAAGGTACTGGCAGCGCGCGACCGCTCGCAATGCGCGGCGCTGGCGCCGCCCAGCGGGCTCTATCTCGCGGGTGTCGACTACTGAGCCTGGCCTAAAACCCGGCCAGGCCGAATGTCCTGATCACCGCATAGTCCGCCAGCAGGCTGGCGCAGGCGATCGCTCCGGCGACGCCGCTCTCAGGCCCGAAGGCGGCGCGCGCCACGCAATAGCGCAATCGCAGCACGATCGTCGCGAAGGCGAGGGTCTGGAAGGTCGCTATGCCCGGATTGGACCAGCCCAGCGCGAAGACCGTCGCTGGCACCGCCATCATCGCAGCCGAGAGGATGCCGGCCCAGTTCCAGGTAATGATGAAGCCGGTGAAGTGCGGATTATGGGTGAGGTTCGGCGCGATTCCCACCAGCAGCGCCGGCACGGCGAGCACCGCCAGCATCTCGGCGGTAACCACCGCGGCGAGCAGCCCGGGCGCATCGAAGAGCCCGCCAGTGTTCGACAGGCCGGCAAGCGTCCGCTCGGCCGCCAGTACCGGGATCATCGAGGGAATGGTCAGGATCAGCGCGAGATAGGAGCGCCAGAAGCCGTCGCGGCTCAGGTCGAGATCGGGCAGGGCCTTGGCGTCGGCTGTGAGCAGGCGCCAGGAGGCGATCAGGGAACGCGTCACATCGTCGGCAGCCAGCCTCATGGCTCAACCCTCCTGACGTCACGGCATTAGACTTTCGTCTAACTGTGATCGCTTGGCGGGGTTCCGTCAAGATTGCAGCGGCGTGGCGAAATAGGTGGTCAGCAGCCGGCGCGTGATCCGCTCGAGCGTCTTAAGATCGGCGGTGGCGACGCGCTCGTCGATCTGGTGCATGGTCTGGCCGACGACGCCGTATTCGACCACCGGGCAATAGTTCTTGATGAAGCGGGCGTCCGAGGTGCCGCCGGTCGTCGACAGGGCAGGGCGCTTGCCGGTCTCGGCTTCGACTGCGTCCGCGACCAGGGCGACGAACGGTCCCGGTTGGGTCAGGAAGGCGACCGCATTGGTCGGCTCGAAGGTGATCTCGTAGCGCACGGTATTGCCGGCCGCCTCGCGCAGTCGCCGCTCGATCTCCGCGGCGAGCGTCTCCGGCGTCCAGAGGTCGTTGAAGCGGACATTGAACACGGCCCGGGCTTGCGACGGGATCACGTTCGTCGCGGGATTGCCGACATCGAGCGTCGTCACCTCGAGATTGCTCGGGTCGAAATGCTCGGTGCCGGCGTCGAGCGGCGTCGCCTCGAGCCCCGCCAGCAGCCGGACCATGCCGCGGATCGGGTTCTGAGCCAGGTGTGGATAGCCGACATGGCCCTGTACGCCCTGGACGGTGAGCTTGCCGGTCAGCGAGCCGCGTCGGCCGATCTTGATCATGTCGCTCATCGTCGCCGGGTTTGTCGGCTCGCCGAGCAGGCAATGGTCGAAGCGCTCGCCGCGCTGGTCGGCCCAGGTCAGCAGCTTGACCGTGCCGTTGACGGCCGGCCCCTCCTCGTCGCCGGTGACGAGGAAGGCGATCGAGCCCGGTGCATCCGGATTCTCGCGACGATAGCGGATCGCAGCCGCGACCATGGCCGCGAGCCCGCCCTTCATGTCGCAGGCGCCGCGGCCATAGAGCACGCCGTCGACGATCTCGGCAGCGAACGGGTCACGCGTCCAGGCGACGACGTCGCCGGGCGGGACGACATCGGTATGGCCGGCGATGACGAGGACCGGCCCTTCGTTGCCGATGCGGGCATAGAGGTTCTCGATATCCGGCATGCCGGGCTCGGAGAAGATGGGGCGCTCGACATTGAAGCCCTCGGCGCTCAGCACGGCAGCGAGCAGCGCGAGCGCACCGCCCTCCATCGGCGTCACCGAGGGGCAGCGTATCAAAGCCTGAGTGAGGGCGATCGGATCGGCGGGATCGAAGTCGAGTAGGGTGGGCGCGTTCGGGCTCATGACGCCCGTTTAGCAGCCCCTTCTTGCTCCGCAAGCGCCGCATCGGGATCGACGCCCGGCATCAGGCCGAGATCGACCAGCGCGACCAGCCAGGCCATCGTCGAGATCGCGACCAGCGAAGGCGCCCAAGCATAGCCGAGCAGCGGCTGCAATTCCCGCGGCAGGACGATGGCGCAGACCAGCAGGATGCCGAAGAGCGACGAGCCCCCCCGGTCGGTGGCCCGCTTGGCGGCTAAAGCAGCCCAGGGAAACAGGGCGAAGGTGTTGGCGAAGGCGACGATCATCGCCGCGCTGTGCTTATCCGTCAGGCGCGGTGCGCCCCATTGGATCGCCAGCAGGCAAAGCGCGAGTGCGATGCTGCCGAGCCAGAACTGGCGCAGGCCGATGCGGCCGTCGAGATCAGTGAAGAGGCGGATTGCGGACATGCGTCAGGCTCCGATTTCGTATTCTCGCATGCCTGGGCGCCCGAATGAAGCACATGCTTAATAAAAGGTTAATGCCCGCGAACCGCTTGTATCGCCAGAGAAAATGCTTGAATGCGAGAGACCGCCCCGCTAGCTGCGGGACGTCCGCCGGGTTTCGGTAAAGGCTGCTCGGCCGACCGGCGAGCCAAGAATGTCCGAGCGGTGCGCTGTGCCGCTGAGCGAGGTTTCCAGGATGACCATTCGTCTGCATCGCGGCGATCTGCCTGATGGGTTCCAGCCAGGACCGATCCTGGCGATCGACACCGAGACCTTGGGGCTCAATCCGCAACGCGACCGGCTCTGCGTGGTGCAGCTCTCGCGCGGTGACGGTACCGCCGACGTGGTGCAGATTCCGAAAGATGCGCCGGCGCCGGCCAATCTCTGCCGCGTCCTCGCTGACCCCGGCGTGCTGAAGCTCTTCCACTTCGCCCGTTTCGACATCGCAGCGCTGGAGAAGGCGTTCGGGGTCGTCACTGCGCCGGTCTACTGCACCAAGATCGCCTCCAAGCTGGTGCGCACCTACACCGACCGGCACGGGTTGAAGGATCTGGTCCGGGAGCTGCTCGGCGTCGATTTGTCGAAGCAGCAGCAATCCTCAGATTGGGGTGCCGATACGCTGACCGAAGCGCAGCTCGGTTATGCCGCTGCAGACGTGCTGCATCTTCATGCCTTGAAGGCGAAGCTCGACGTGATGCTGGAGCGCGAGGCGCGCGCGCATCTCGCCAAGGCCTGCTTCGATTTCCTGCCGACGCGCGCCGAACTCGACCTCGCGGGCTGGCCCGAAGTGGACATCTTCGCACATACGTAAAGTTGAGTTATTTGAACTAGAGCTATTCGCGAGCGGCTGTCGCGCCGGCTGCGCACCCCCGCTGGAGTGCGCCGGTTCGACATGAAAAAGCCGCTGGTGACTGGCAATGGGCAGGCATGACCTTGGCGATCACGACCCCTGAGACGCGTAGCCCGGCGGCGATCCGGGCGCAGATCCGGCAGGGCGCCTTCCGGGCGGCGCGCCGGCATTCTGCGCTCGTGCGCCTGCTGCGGCGGCTGATCCCGGTCGGCGCCATCGTCGCGGTGGTCGGCCTGATCGTCGTCCCCTTCCTCAATCCGTTGCGTCAGGCCGGTAATTTCTCGCTGGGCGGAATCAGCCTGTCCGGCGGCAAGGTCGTGATGGAGGCGCCCAAGCTCGCCGGCTATCGCAAGGACAACAGCCCCTATGAGGTCACGGCCGATTCGGCCCTGCAGGACGTGCGTAATCCGACGCAGATCGAACTGATCAAGATGACGGCACGCGTGCTGATGAAGGACGAGGGCTGGATCAACATCAATGCCAAAAGCGGCCTTTTCGACCAGCAGAAGGAGAAGCTGAAGCTGGTCGACGATGTGAAGATCCGCACCGAGTCGGGCTATGATGTCCGCATGCGCACGGCCGATGTCGACTTCAAGGGCGGAACCGTCAACTCGCGCGAGCCGGTCAAGGTCAATCTCGGCACCACCACGATCGACGCCGACACGCTCGACGTGAAGGACAATGGTGCGCTGATCACCTTCGAGGGCCGCGTGCATGTCCTGATCGAGAACGCGCCGGCGCGCAGCCTGGCTGGCCCCGAGCGCGAGGGCAGTACGCCCAATCTCGAAGCCCTTCGTTCTACTGCTAAGCCGTGAGACCATCGTACCGAGCCATGCAGGTCAACCACAGGTCGCCGATGAAACCCTTCGTTCTTGCTCTCGCTGTCCTGATTGCGCCGGCCCTGTCCGTTAGCGCGCTGGCGCAGCAACAGCCCGCGCGGTCCGGTTCGGCGCCTGCTGCTGCGCCCGCCGCCGCGAGCGCCACGCCTGCCAAGCCGGCCAAGCCACGTGGCGGCGCGCCGGGCTCGCCCTTCGGCGGCATGGGCGGCGACAGCAAGGAGCCGATCAAGATCGATGCGAACAAGCTCGACGTGCTCGACAAGGACAACAGGGCGGTCTTCTCCGGCAATGTCGTCGCCGTGCAGGGCGAGACCACCGTGCGCTGCTCGGTGATGACGGTGTTCTACGAAGGCCGTGGCCAGGGCGGCACGCCGAAGCCGGCTCAGCCGGCTCAGCCGGCCGCGCAGGGCCAGGGCAATGACGGCGCGATCAAGCGCATCGAATGCGCCGGGCCGGTCACTGTCGTCTCGAAGACCCAGGCCGCGACCTCGGACAATGCCGTTTTCGACCGCGCCAACAACAAGGTGATCATGACCGGCAACGTCGCGCTGAACGACGGCCCGAACATCACGCGGGGCGACCAGCTCGTCTATGATACGCAGACCGGCGTCGCCAATGTGACCTCGAAGGGGCGCGTGCAGGGCTTCTTCGTGCCGAACTCGGGCGAGGAAGGCAAAGACAAGAAGGACAACAAGGCGGGCGCCAAGCCGGCCGCCACGCCGACCAACTGATTTCCTTTGCGGCTGGGGCGGCCGCAGGAAGGCGTTGCCAGTTGGGCGCGCCTCGCATACCAGAGCGGACCCATGTCGAACGCCAGCAGCTCGCGCTTTTTCCTGTGACGGTGTCTCTTTCTCCTCCTCCCGCGGCTGGCCAGCAGGCGCAGCCCGGCGTGACGCGGCCGGCCAAGGTGCCGGCGGCGCGCGCTGGCCTGTTCGCCAGGCTCGGCGGGCTCTTCGGCAAGGGCAAGGACAAGCTGGCGCCTGAAGAGGACGTGCAGCCCGGACCCATCGCGAGCGCTGTCGGTGGCACCGGCATCCTGGCCGTCAGCGGCCTGCGCAAGACCTATGGCGCACGCAATGTCGTGAGCGAGGCCTCGCTATATGTCCGCAACGGTGAGGCGGTCGGCTTGCTGGGACCGAACGGCGCCGGCAAGACGACGATCTTCTACATGATCACCGGTCTGGTCAGCGCCGATATGGGCGTGATCTCGCTTGAAGGGAACGACATCACCACCCTGCCGATGTACCAGCGCGCCAGGCTCGGCATCGGCTACCTGCCGCAGGAAGCCTCGATCTTCCGCGGCCTTTCGGTCGAGGACAATATCCGGGCCGTGCTCGAAGTGGTCGAGCCGAACCGCAAGAAGCGCGAGCGCGAGCTCGACAAGCTGCTCGACGAGTTCAACATCGCCCGGCTGCGCAAGGCGCCCTCGATCGCGCTCTCCGGCGGCGAGCGGCGGCGCTGCGAGATCGCCCGCGCCCTCGCCGGCCGGCCCTCCTTCATTTTGCTCGACGAGCCCTTCGCCGGTATCGACCCGATCGCGGTCGGCGACATCCAGGAACTGGTGCGGCAGTTGACCGATCGCGGGATCGGCGTGCTGATCACCGACCACAATGTCCGCGAGACTCTGGGCCTGGTCGACCGCGCCTACATCATCCATTCCGGCCGCGTGCTGACCGAAGGCTCGCCGGCCGAGATCATCGCCAATGCCGATGTCCGCCGCGTCTATCTCGGCGAGGACTTCCGCCTCTGAGCCGGATCAGCGGCGCGCCGCCTGTGGATGTTGCAGCGCATTAACTTCCCGGGGCGAAAGCCCTCGAAGAGCTTTGACGCCGCGGCGGCCTCCGGCTAGTCTGATGGACAGGCAAGAACCGTGCCGAATTGCCGCAGGCTGAGGAGTCGGGATCGCGATGGCGATGATGCCACGCATGGAGCTGCGTCAGGGCCAGTCCCTGGTGATGACGCCGCAGTTGCTGCAGGCGATCAAGCTGCTCCAGCTCTCCCATCTCGAACTGCAGAGCTTCGTCGAGGGCGAGCTGGAGCGCAATCCGCTGCTCGAGCGCACTGACGAGGCTCCGGAGCCGGGTTCGCTGAATGGTGCGGGGGAAAGCCCGCATACAGCTGACGCAGAGACCTATGCTCGTGCAGAGAGCCTCAACACCCAGGAGGGCATGGAGGGTCGGCTCGGCACGGGTCTCGACAACGTCTTCCAGAACGAGCAGCCGCAGGCGGCGCGGCTCGAGACGCAAGGGGCCGACAGCCTGCCGATCATCGGCGGCAGCTATGGCGGCTCCGGCGGCTCCTTCGAGGAGGGGCCGGACGGCTTCGAAAATGGCCTGACCAGCGAGCTCTCGCTGCACGACCATCTCAGCGCCCAGCTCGACCTTGCGATCACCGCCCCGGCGGAGCGGCTGATCGGCAGCCACATCATCGATGGCGTCGACGATTCGGGTTACCTGACGGAGCCGCTGGCCGATATCGCCGAGCGGCTCGGCGTCGGTCTCGCCAGGGTCGAGGCGGTGCTCGCCATTGTCCAGGGTTTCGATCCCAGCGGCGTCGCCGCCCGCAATGTCAGCGAGTGTCTGGCGATCCAGCTGCGTGACCGCAACCGCTACGATCCGGCCATGCAGGCCCTTCTCGCCAACCTGCCGCTCGTCGCCAGGCGCGACTACGCCGCCCTCAAGCGGATCTGCGGCGTCGACGACGAGGACATCGCCGACATGGTCGCCGAGATCAGGCGGCTCGATCCCAAGCCCGGCCGCGCCTTCGGCGGCTCGGCGGCCGAGACGGTGGTGCCGGACGTCTTCATCCGCGCTGCGCCGGACGGCTCCTGGCTGGTCGACCTCAACCCCGACACGCTGCCGCGCGTGCTGGTGAACCAGACCTACCACGCCCGCGTCTCGAAGGTGGCACGCAGCGATGCGGACAAGGCCTTCATTGCCGAATGCCTGCAGACGGCGAACTGGCTGACCCGCTCGCTCGAGCAGCGCGCCCGCACCATCCTGAAGGTCGCCAGCGAGATCGTGCGCCAGCAGGACGGCTTCTTCGCCCATGGCGTCGAGCATTTGCGCCCGCTCAATCTGAAGACAGTCGCCGATGCGATCGGCATGCATGAATCGACCGTCTCGCGCGTCACCTCGAACAAATACCTCGCCTGCTCGCGTGGCGTCTTCGAGATGAAGTACTTCTTTTCCGCCGCGATTGCCGCGACCGGCTATGGCGAGGCACATTCGGCCGAGGCCGTGCGCCACCGCATCAAGCAGATGATCGACGAGGAGGCGCCAAGGGATGTGCTCTCGGATGATGCGATCGTCACCAGGCTGAAGGATAGCGGCATCGACATCGCCCGCCGGACCGTGGCGAAGTACCGGGAATCGCTGCGCATTCCATCCTCGATGGAGCGACGTCGCGAAAAGGCGGCGATGGCGTTCGCCGGGCGCTGAGCCCCGGGGGCGCTCGCCGCCGCCCCGCCTGGCCGGCATCGCACCGCGCCTCCAGCCGCAAGTCACGCGCCTCCTGTCATGCCGTCTGTGCAGCTCACCCCGTCGATGCATTGACAAGCTCGGGGGGCCGTCCTTACCTCCTCAGGATGGTCGGCTACTGACCATGGCGACAAGAAGGGGAAGCACTCCATGAGCTTGCGAATCTCCGGCAAGAATCTCGATGTCGGCGAGGCCCTGCGCGGGCAGGCCGAAACCAGGGTCGCCGCGGCGTTGGGCAAGTACTATGAGGGCGGCTACCAGGGCCACGTCACCGTCGGCAAGGACGGCACAGCCTTCAAGACCGATGGCGTCCTGCATCTCTCCTCCGGTATCACGCTCGAAGCCTCCGCCACCGCGCATGATCCCTATGCCAGCCTCGACAAGATGGCCGAGCGCATCGAGAAGCGGCTGCGTCGCTACAAGCGAAGACTGAAAGATCGCGCTGCGGCGGCCAACGGGCGCGAGCCCGGGCTGGAAATCCCCAGCTATGTGATCGCCGCCCCCGATGAGGATATCGAGGAGCACGAGGCCGATCACGCCGGCGAGAACCCGGTGATCGTGGCGGAATCGACCAAATCCCTGCACCAGATGACGGTTGGCGACGCGGTCGCCGAACTCGACCTGACCGGTGCGCCTGTGGTTATCTTCCGCCATGCTGGCAATGGCCGCATGAACGTCGTATACCGCCGCCGTGACGGTAATATCGGCTGGATCGATCCGCCGGCTTCTCTTTCTTGAAGTCCCGCCGCTGATGGAGTTCGGGCGCCGGCCGGGATGCCGGTGGCGCCTGCATTCCGGCACGGGACATGCATGGATTGGCCTATGACGCTGACCGATCTTCTCCGACCCGACGCGGTGATCTCGCCGCTGCGTGCCAACAGCAAGAAACAGGCTCTGCAGGAATTGGCGCAACACGCCGCCCTGCTGACCGGCCTGCCCGAACGCGAACTCTTCGAAGCCCTGCTTCAGCGCGAGCGCCTCGGCTCGACCGGGATCGGCGACGGCATCGCGATTCCGCACGGCCGCATGGCCGGCATAGATCGGCTCGTCGGCCTGTTCGCCCGCGCCGAGAAGGCGATCGACTTCGAAGCGCTGGACGGGCAGCCGGTCGACATCGTCTTCGTGCTGATCGCTCCGGAAGGGGCGGGGGCCGATCACCTCAAGGCGCTGGCCCGCGTTGCGCGCGTATTGCGCAACCAGGCCGTTCTGGAGCAGGTGCGCCATGCGCATGACCCGGCCGCGATCTACGCCATCCTGGCGGAGACGGCAGCCAAGGCGGCCTGAGGCGGACGGAAGCGGGTCGCCGCTTCCCTGGAATGATCTCAATCTGGGCTTGGAGGCCTTGGCCCGAGCGGCTATGACGCGGCCGACGTCGCGAGCGCCGCGCGTTCTGTGCATGGCGCCGCTCAACCGCCGGAGCACAGCCCGATGGCCTATACCCATGTCGATCTTTTCCCGCTCGGCGAGGACAGGACGCCCTATCGTTCGCTCGGCAGCGACGGGGTCACGGTCGAGACGGTCGGCGGGCGCGAGGTCCTGAGCGTCTCGCGCGAGGCGATCAAGCGGCTCTCCGAGCAGGCCTTCATCGACATCAACCACCTGCTGCGTCCGGGCCATCTCGCCCAGCTCGCCAAGATTCTCGACGACCCCGAGGCGACGTCGAACGACCGCTTCGTCGCCTATGACCTGCTGAAGAATGCGGGCATCGCTGCCGGCGGCGTGCTGCCGATGTGCCAGGACACCGGCACGGCGATCATCATGGGCAAGAAGGGCCGCAAGGTCTGGACGGACGGGGAAGACGAGGCGGCGCTCGGCGAGGGCGTCTACGACGCCTATCTCAAGCGCAATCTGCGCTATTCGCAAGTGGCGCCGCTCTCCATGTTCGAGGAGAAGAACACCGCGACCAACCTGCCGGCGCAGATCGACATTTATGCCGAGGGTGAGGATGCCTACAAATTCCTGTTCGTCGCCAAGGGCGGCGGCTCGGCCAACAAGACCTTCCTCTTCCAGGCGACGCCTTCGCTCCTCACCAGGGACCGGATGATGGCGTTCCTGAAGGAGAAGATCCTGACGCTCGGCACTGCTGCCTGCCCACCCTATCACCTCGCCATCGTCATCGGCGGCACCTCGGCCGAGCAGAATCTCAAGACCGTCAAGCTCGCCTCGACCAAGTATCTCGACGGGCTGCCGACCGAGGGCTCGCCCTCCGGCCACGCCTTCCGCGACCTCGAGATGGAGGAGGAGGTCCACAAGCTGACGCAGGCGCTCGGCGTCGGTGCCCAGTTCGGCGGCAAGTATTTCTGCCACGACGTACGCGTCATCCGCCTGCCGCGCCATGGCGCCTCGCTGCCGATCGGGCTCGGCGTCTCCTGCTCGGCCGACCGCCAGGCCAAGGGCAAGATCACCAAGGACGGCATCTTCCTCGAGGCGCTCGAGACCGATCCGTCAAAATACCTGCCCGAGATCGACGAGGCCAAACTCGGCGGCGACGTCGTCAAGGTCGACCTCAACCGGCCGATGAGCGAGATTCTCGCCACATTGACGCAATACCCCGTGAAGACCCGGCTCTCGCTGACCGGGACGATCATCGTCGCGCGCGACTCGGCCCATGCCAAGATTCGCGAGCGGCTGGAGAACGGCCAGGGCATGCCGGACTATCTGAAGAACCACCCGGTCTACTATGCCGGCCCGGCCAAGACGCCGGAGGGCTTCGCCTCCGGCTCCTTCGGCCCGACCACGGCCGGCCGGATGGATTCCTTCGTCGACCAGTTCCAGTCCTTCGGCGGCTCGATGGTGATGCTCGCCAAGGGCAACCGCTCGGCCCAGGTCCGCGAAGCCTGCAAGGCTCATGGCGGCTTCTATCTCGGCTCGATCGGCGGCCCGGCGGCGCGCCTCGCCCAGGACTGCATCCGCAAGGTCGAGGTGCTGGAATATCCCGAGCTCGGCATGGAAGCGGTCTGGCGCATCGAGGTCGAGGATTTTCCGGCCTTCATCGTCATCGACGACAAGGGCAACGACTTCTTCAAGGAGCTGAATCTCGGATGATCGCTCGCGTCGCTTTCGCCGCCCTGCTGATCCTGTTGCCTGCCTTGGCGCTGGCACAGCCTCGCCCCGTTCCGGCGACCTGCACGCGCGACCTGTTCCAGAACGAGGCGGCGATGCGCCAGCGGCAATACCGCATGCAGCAGGTCGCCACCGCCGACCAGGCGACGCAGTGCGCGGCCTGGCGCGACCATGTCACTTTCATGCAGAAGGCACGCTCCGTCTTCGCCACCTGCCAGAGCGGCCGGCAGCGCGAGGAGAACGTCGGCCAGATGGACCAGTCGCTGGCCGACTACCGCGTGCTGCTCGCCAATCGCTGCGGAGGCCGGTAGACAGCTCCGGCTCTCCTGACGAAAGGCATGCGATGACCGACCAGACAGAAAGCCCGCTCGGTATCGCCGTCGTGCCGGTGACGGCCTTCCAGCAGAACTGCTCGATCGTCTGGTGCACGCGCACCAAGGAAGCGGCGATCGTCGATCCCGGTGGCGATGTCGAGCGCATTCGCGGTGCGCTGACGGAACTGGGCGTAACCCCGGTCGCGATCTGGCTGACGCATGGCCATATCGACCATGCCGGTGGCGCAACCGAGCTCGCCGGCGTGCTGAACCTGCCGATCATCGGCCCGCACGAGGCCGACAAGTTCCTGCTCGACGCCCTGCCGCAGCAGGGTCTGATGTTCGAGATGCGCGGCGTGCAGGCTGTGATCCCGACGCGCTGGCTTGCCGAGGGCGATGCCGTCTCGGTCGGCGATGTCAGCTTCTCCGTGCAGCATGTGCCGGGGCACACGCCCGGCCATGTCACCTTGTTCGAGAAGGATCTGCGCTTCCTGCTCGCCGGCGACACGATCTTCGCCGGCTCGGTCGGCCGCACCGATTTCCCCTATGGCAACCACAAGGACCTGATCGGCGGCATCAAGGGCAAGCTGCTGCCGCTCGGCGACGACGTCCAATTCCTGCCTGGTCACGGCCCGGCCAGCACGCTCGGCGAGGAGCGCCGGACCAATCCGTTCCTGCAGGGGAACTCGCATTAGGCCACAGCCGTCATGCTCGCCCTTGTGGCGAGCATCCACGTCTTGAACGCCGCGTTCGATAGCCAGAGCAAAGACGTGGATGGTCGAGACAAGCCCGACCATGACGGGAAAGGGTGATGCTCCAGAAACGCCAACGGCCATGTCCGGAAGGGCGCGCGTACATCCGGCGTCGCTGGCTTCGGGTTCATGGCCGTCTTCAACGGAACGGAGGGCAGTGGAACGCCCTCGACATCACCGTGATCCCGATATGGGATTATCATCCTGCCATTGCAAGGGGCGGTTCCATGAAAACCGGGCCGCGTCCTTAGGCGCCCGCTCGCGTTGCCGGTTTCGCTGCCCATGCGATAGTCGCGGCCATGTGGGAGATTCTCTCGACCTATTGGCCGCATATCCTCGGCGTCGTCTCGCTGGCGCTGACCGTGGTCGCGGCCAGCCATGCCGCGATGACCAAGGACGAGGTGCGCGCCGCCATTGGCTGGGTCGGCGTCATCGTGCTCTCGCCGATCATCGGGCCGCTGATCTATGCGGTCGGCGGCATCAACCGCATCCGCCGTGCCGCGATCGTCTCGCAGCGCAAGCCGAAGCTCGGCGCCGATCCGCTGGCGCAGACATTCGAGGTCTCGAACGCCGAAGTCGCCCGCGATGTCGGCCGCCGCTTCGCCGCGTTGAAGACCCTGGGCGACAGGGCGACGCGCCGTCATCTCAAGTCGGGCAATGCCATCGCCGTGCTCAGGACCGGCGACGAGGCCTATGCGGCGATGGCCGCGGCGATCGCGGCGGCCGAGCGCTCGGTCATCCTGGAGACCTATATCTTCGATCGCGATCCGCTCGGCCTGCGCATCGCCGACGCGCTGATTGCGGCCGTCCGGCGCGGCATCGACGTGCGCGTGCTGATCGATGCTGTCGGCGCGCGCTATTCGGTGCCGAGCATCGTCGGCCACCTGCAGAAGAACGGCGTGCCGACCGAGGTCTTCAACGGCAACATCATCATCGGCCTGAGATTGCCCTATGCGAACCTGCGCACCCACCGCAAGCTGCTGATCGTCGACGGGCGGACCGCCTTCGCCGGCGGCATGAACATCCGCCAGGGCTTCACCTCCGAATTCGCCGGTGAGGCTGCGGCCCACGATACGCATTTCCGCATCGAGGGGCCGGTCGTCGAGGATCTGTTCGGCGTCGCGGCCGAGGATTGGCGCTTTGCCTCGGGTGAGGAGCTCACTGGCGATATCTGGGCGGTCACGCCGGAGGCGGCCCGGCAAAGCCCGACGGTGCTGATGCGTGCTGTCGCATCCGGCCCTGACGCCAGCCTGGAGACCAACCACAAGCTGCTGATCGGCGCCTTCTCGGTGGCGCGGACCTCGATCCGGATCATGTCGCCCTATTTCCTGCCGGACCGCGAACTGATCAGCGCATTGATCACCGCGGCGCGGCGCGGCGTCGCCATCGACATCGTCGTGCCCGACGTCAACAATCTCGTCCTGGTCGACCGTGCCATGCGGGCGCAGTTCGACCAGGTGCTGAAGGATGGCTGCCGGGTCTGGCGCGCCACCGGCTCCTTCGACCATTCCAAGCTGCTCGCGATCGATGGTGCCTGGGCTTATGTCGGCTCATCCAACCTCGATGCGCGCTCGCTGCGGCTGAACTTCGAGATCGACCTCGAAGTGCTCGACGAAGGCTTCGCTGCTGGTATCGAGCAGCGTATCGATGCCGCGATCGCCAAGGCGCGACCGGTCACGCTGAAGGGGCTGCTGTCACGGCCCTTCCCCTTGCGCCTGCTCGACCGGATGCTCTGGCTCTGGTCGCCGTATCTGTGAGGCGGGCGGCGTTTCGAAGCGGCCTGTGCCGTCATGGTCGGGCCTGTCCCGACCACCCACGTCTTCCTTCATGCAAAGCGGTGTTCAAGACGTGGATGCTCGCCACAAGGGCGAGCATGACGGTGCGGAGCCTCAGGCGTCGAACACGCCCTTGAGGAAATCCTGCTTGCCGACCTGGAAGCCGTTTTCGCGCAGGATGTCGTAGGCCGTCGTGGCGTGGAAATAGAAGTTCGGCACGGCGAAGCGGGTGATGTAGTCGGCGCCCTTCATCGTCACGGTCGCCGAGGGACCGCGCGGGAAGGTCACGTCTTTGTCGAGCCCGGCATCCAGCGCCGCCTTGTCGACCGAGGCGATGAAGTCGAGGGTTTTGGCGATCCGCGCCTTCAGCTCCTCGAAGCTCTTCTCCTCATCGGGAAAGCGCGGGTTCTCGGCTCCGCTCACCCGGGCGGCCGCGTTCTTGGCGAAATCCGACATCAGCTGGATCTGCCGGGTGAAGGACAGCATATCCGGGGCGAGCCGGCTCGACAGCAGCACCTCCGGCTGGATCTTGCGCTCGAAGGCCTCGGCGCCCGCCTTGTCGAGGATCGCGTCGAGCGCTTTCAGGGTCTGGATGAAACCCGGGAAGACGGCAGCATAAGCGGAAAGCGGCATCGGAAATCCTCACCAACGAAAACGGGCCCGGAAAGGGCCCGCTGCGTTTGCCGATATAAGCCTTTCCCCACCGATGTCAGCGGGCGCCGGCGTCAGTCCTTGGCGCGCTCGACATAGGAGCCATCGGCGGTCATCACCACGATGCGGGTGCCGGGGCCGATATGCGGCGGCACGGCGGTGCGCACGCCATTGGTGAGCATCGCCGGCTTGTAGGAGGACGAAGCGGTCTGGCCCTTGGTCACCGGCTCGGTCTCGGCGACCTCGCAGGTGACGCGCTGCGGCAGCTCGATCGCGACGGCCCGGTCCTCGAACACCGAGAGCGAGACCTTCATGCCTTCCTGGAGATAAGGCGCCATGTCGCCGACGACGCCGCCATCGACCGGAATCTGGTCGTAGGTCTCGGGGTTCATGAAGACGTATTGCTCGCCGTCCTGGTAAAGATAGGTGAAGTCGCGATCCTCGACATAGGCGCGCTCGACCTGTTCGGTCGTCTTGTAGCGCTGGGTCATCTTCACGCCGTCGGAGATGCGGCGCATGTCGATCTGCGTGGTCGGCGTGCCCTTGCCCGGGAAGAAGCTCTCGGCCGAGATGACCGTGCAGAGATGTCCGTCGAGCTCGAGGACGTTGCCCTTGCGGACGGAGGAGGCGATGACCTTGACCACGTGGATTTTCCCTGGCTGGCGCGGGCTTCATCCGCGCGCTATGCGAATTCCTGTGCCGCGCCACTACCGCATTGGGGGCTGAAACGGAAGCTCGGTCTCCGGAAACGCGCCACGATCCATTGACATTGCAGCGATGTAGATACAATTAGATGGTGGAGATCGCCTACGATCCGGCCAAGAGCGAACGCAATGCGCGAGAGCGCGGACTGTCGTTCGATCGTGTTTACGACTTTGACTTCGACCGGGCGGTGATCAACGAGGACCAGCGTTTCGCTTACCCGGAAAGGCGCTTCATTGCGACTGGCTTCGTCGAGAGCCGCCTCCACGTGCTCTGCTACACGCCGACAGTGAATGGCATCCGCGTCATCAGCTTTCGGAAGGCCAATGACAGGGAGATCAGAAAATATGAGCAGGAAGTCTCGTGAGCCCCTGACCGATGCCGAAGGCGAAGTGCGGGAGCTGACGGCCGAAGACTTTGCCGAGATGCGGCCTGCCTCGGAGTTCCTGCCAGCGGAGTTTCTCGAGGCGATGCGCCGGCATCGCGCGGCACGAGGCCCGCAGAAGGCAGCGACCAAGAAGCTGGTCAGTATCCGGCTCGATCAGGACGTGCTGGAGCGCGCCAAGGCTGATGGTCCCGGCTGGCAGACGCGGATCAACGACATCCTGCGCGAAGCTCTGCTCAAGAAGGCGGGTTGACCGCGATCGTCGTGAGCAACGGTAACCCGCCCTTCTGGCGTCCGGACATCCATGCCGACCGGCGTCCTGCCCTGCTGGCGCGCGGGCGGATCAAGGCGGCGCTGCGGCGCTGGTTCGAGGCGCGTGACTTCGTCGAGGTCGAGGCGGCGATCCTGCAGCTCTCGCCCGGCAACGAGACGCATCTGCACGGGTTTGCCACCACGCTGCTCGACGATGCCGGCGCCGGCCATCCCTATTATCTGCACACCTCGCCGGAATTTGCTGCCAAGAAGCTCTTGGCGGCCGGCGAGCCGCGCCTCTTCGATTTCGCCCGCGTTTTCCGCAATCGCGAGCGCACCGCCCTGCACCATCCCGAGTTCACCATGCTGGAATGGTATCGCGCCGGGGAGGATTACGAGGCGCTGATGCGGGACTGTGCCGCGCTGCTCGCCGAGGCCGCGCGTGCCGCTGGTACGACGGTCCTGCGCTGGCGCGACAGCGTGGCCGATCCCTTCGCCGAACCTGAGCGCCTCACACTGCACGAGGCCTTCGCCCGTCATGCCGGAATCGACCTGATGGCGACGCTTGCGGGAGATGGCGCGACCGATCGCGAGGCGCTCGCTGCGCAGGCGCGAAATGCCGGCATCCGCCTCGCCGAAGACGACAGCTGGTCCGACATCTTCAGCCGCGTCCTCTCCGAGAAGATCGAGCCTGATCTCGGCCGCGGCCGCGCCACCATCCTGTGCGAATACCCGATTTCCGAGGCGGCGCTGGCCCGGCCGAAACCGGGCGATCCGCGCGTCGCCGAGCGCTTCGAGCTCTATGCCTGCGGCGTCGAGCTCGCCAATGCCTTCGGCGAGTTGACCGACCCGGATGAGCAGCGCCGGCGTTTCGAGGCCGACATGGACGAGAAGCAGCGCATCTATGGTGAGCGCTATCCGGTCGACGAGGATTTCCTCGCCGCGCTCGCGCTGATGCCGCAGGCTTCGGGCATCGCCCTCGGCTTCGACCGGCTGGTCATGCTCGCCACCGGCGCGCGCCGAATCGAGGATGTGCTCTGGACGCCGGTCGCCGAACCGGGCAGGGGAGGGCGATGACGATCCACCAGCCGCCCGGCCAGCCGCTGAAAACGGTCGACGCCCTCGTCGAGCGTGGCCTCGTCGCGCCCGCAAAGCGAGAGGCGCTGGCCGAGGTCGCGAAGCGCTATGCCGTCTCGGTGACGCCGGCGATCGCGGCGTTGATCGACTCGTCCGACGAAGCCGATCCGATCGCCCGCCAGTTCATTCCGGCCTCCGCCGAGCTGACGACCTTGCCGGAGGAGCTCGCCGACCCGATCGGCGACGAAGTGCATTCGCCGGTCGAGGGCGTCGTCCATCGCTATCCCGACCGGGCCCTGCTCAAGCTCGTCCATGCCTGCCCGGTCTATTGCCGCTTCTGCTTCCGCCGCGAGATGGTCGGCCCGGGCGGCGATGCATTGACGGGTGAAAAACTCGACGCCGCGCTCGCCTATCTCACCTCCCGCCCGGAGATCTGGGAGGTGATCATGACCGGCGGCGACCCGCTGATCCTCTCCGCCCGGCGGGTGCGCGAGGTCACCAGGCGCCTCGCCGAGATCGCGCATATCAAGGTGGCGCGCTGGCATACGCGCGTGCCGATGGTCCAGCCCGAGCGCATTACCGAGGATTATGCCCGCGCCCTGCGCATTCCCGGCAAGGCGAGCTATATTGCCGTGCACGCCAACCACCCGCGCGAGTTCACGGCGGACTCGAAGGCCGCGCTGGCGCGGCTCGCCGATGCCGGCCATGTCCTCGTCAGCCAGAGCGTGCTGCTCAAGGGCGTCAATGCCGATATCGAGACCTTGTCGGCGCTGATGCGCGCCTTCGTCGAGAACCGGGTCAAACCGTACTACCTGCACCACCCCGATCTCGCGCCGGGCACTTCGCATTTCCGGCTCTCGCTGGCCGAGGGGCAGGCACTCGTCAAAAGCCTGCGCGGCAACCTTTCCGGCCTGTGCCAGCCGACCTATATCCTCGACATCCCAGGCGGGGCCGGCAAGATCCCGGTCGGGCCCGCCTTCCTTTCGGGCTGCGAGACGCCCGGCGCGCAAGGCTTCGCGGAGGATCGCCATGGCGACCTCCATGCCTATCCGCCGGTCTGAAGATGCCCTTGTCGCGGCGATCCGCGAAGGACTGAGCCATGTTGAATCCTACTGCGCCCGACAAGATGCCGCTCGCGATCGTCTCCGACATCGCCTGCCCCTGGTGCTTCATCGGCAAGACCCGGCTCGAGACGGCGCTCGCCAACCATAACCTCACCGAGCGCGTCGCCATCACCTGGCTGCCCTATGAGCTCAATCCGGAGATGCCGGCGGAGGGGATGGACCGCACCGCCTATCTCGACGGCAAGTTCGGCCCGGGCAAGCGCCGCGAGATCGAACTGCGCCTCTCCGAGGCGGCGCTGGAGAGCGGCGTCACCTTCAACTGGGCGAAGGTGACGAAGAGCGTCAATACACGCATGGCGCATATGCTCGTCGCCGCCGCGGCGACAGTGCAGCGCGGCGGCGAGATGACCGCGGCGCTGTTCAAGGCCTATTGGCAGGACGGACGCGACATCGGCGACCTCGATACGCTGGTCGCCATCGCCGGCGAGCAGGGCTTCGACGAGCAGGCGGCGCGCGACGAGTTGTCCAATGACGAGTTGCGCGAGACCGTGATCGGCCTCGAGGCGCATGCCCAGAAGGTCGGCGTCACCGGCGTGCCTTTCTTCATCGTCGACGGCAAGCTTGCGGTGTCGGGCGCCCAGCCGCCGGAAGTCTGGACGCAGGTCTTCGCGCAGGTGCTGGCAGGCGGGCGTCAGGATGACGAGGACCGTTGATCTCGCCTCTGGCACGGCGCTCCTGGCGAAGTGCTTGCCTTCGCGGTCGAATCGTGCGCCATCCCCCGCCGGGCAGCGCGGAGGGCAGGACGATGACGCAGAAGATCAACGATCTCCGGGACCGCATGATCGTCGCACTCGACGTGCCGACGGTCTGGGACGCCTATCGCATCGTCTCGACGCTCGGTGACGGGGCGAGCTTCTACAAGATCGGCTACCGGCTCGCCTTCGCTGGCGGGCTCGATCTTGCCCGCCAGCTGGTGACCGAGGGCAAGAAGGTCTTCCTCGACCTCAAGCTGCACGACATCGGCAACACCGTCACCGAGGGCGTGGAATCGCTGACCAAGCTCGGCGTCACCTTCCTGACAGTGCACGCCTATCCGCAGACCATGCGCGGCGCGGTCGAGGGGCGCGGCGAGGCGGCGCTGAAGTTGCTCGCCGTCACCGCCCTGACTTCTTATGACGATGGCGACCTCAAGGATGCCGGCTATGGGCTCGCCGTGCGCGATCTCGTGCGCATGCGCGCCCAGCAAGCCCGCACCGCCGGCGTCGACGGCATCGTCTGCTCCGCCGCCGAGACCGAGATCGTGCGCGGCGTGATCGGCCCCGACATGGTCATCGTCACACCCGGCATCCGCCCGGCGGGCAGTGCCGTCGGCGACCAGAAGCGCACATTGACCCCGGCCGAGGCGATCCGGGCCGGCGCCGACCACCTCGTCGTCGGGCGTCCCATCATCCGCGCGGCTGACCCGCGTGCAGCGGCCGCCGCGGTCATGGACGAGATTGCGGGCGCCGCTTAGTCTGCCGCTCCTTTCCTCCGGATACGGATACGGCAATGCCCAAGGGATATGTGATCGGTCGCGCCAAGGTGACCAATGCGACGCAATGGGCGGCCTATGCCGCGAAGGCGTCCGAGGCGATCAAGCAATATGGCGGCACGCCTCTGGTGCGCGGCGGCCAGATGACGGTCGGCGAGGGCGAGGGCCGGGCCCGCAACGTCATTCTCGAATTTCCCGACTACGCCACGGCGAAGGCTTATCTGCTCTCGGCCGAATATGCCGAGGCGCGCAAGCTGCGCGAGGGCGCCGGCGAGATCGACCTCGTCGCGGTCGAGGGCGTGTGACCATGGCGAAAGGCTACTGGATCGCTCGCCTCGACGTGCAGAACGAGTCGGAATACGCGACCTACCGTTCGCTCAACGCCATCGCCTTCGCCAAATACGGCGGCAAGTTCCTCGTCCGTGGCGGCGAGTACAAGCTCGCCCGCGGCGAGGGCCGCAAGCACAACGTCGTCATCGAGTTCAAGGACATCGAGACGGCGCGCGCCTGCTACGAATCGCCGGAATACCAGGCGGCGGTGCAGCATCTCGCCAAGGTGGGCGCGGTCGATCTCGTTATCATCGGCGGCTATGACGGGGCGCAGCCGGGCGACTGAGCGGCTGCCCGGAAACACGCCGTCTTTCCGGGGCGGCCCGCAGGGCCGAGCCCGGAATCCATGAACGCTGCCGTCTCCGTCATGGTCGGGCTTGTCCCGACCATCCACGCCTTCGCTGGTTGAAGGTCGTGTTCAAGACGTGGATGCTCGCCACAAGGGCGAGCATGACGAACTGGAACGGCGTCGTGTCCATGGGTTCCGGGCTCTTCGCTGCGCGAAGCCCCGGAATGACGGAGCCCCTCCTCAACTCTCGAACAGTGTCCGGAACCGGCTCGGCTGCGAGCGCAGATATTGCTTCGGCGCCTTGATGCTGGCGCCGAGGTGGGCGGCGGCATGCCAGGGCCAGCGCGGCTCGTAGAGAATACCGCGGGCGAGCGCGACCATGTCGGCATCGCCGCCGGCGACCACCGCCTCGGCATGCTCGTAGTCGGTGATGAGGCCGACGGCGATGGTCGGCAGCCCCGTCGCCGCCTTCACTGCCCGGGCCAGCGGCACCTGGTAGCCGGGTGAAAGCGCGATCTTCTGCGCGGCCGAGACCCCGCCGCTGGAGACATGGATGAAGCTGACGCCGCGCGCCTTCAACGCCTCGCAGAAGGCGAGGGTCTGCTCGATGTCCCAGCCGCCCTCGACCCAATCGGTCCCGGAGACGCGCACGCCGACCGGGATCGCGGCCGGAACCGCCTCGCGCACCGCGTCGAAGACCTCTAGCGGGAAGCGCATGCGGTTCTCCAGCGAGCCGCCATAGGCATCGTCGCGCTGGTTCGACAGCGGCGACAGGAACTGGTGCAGCAGGTAGCCATGGGCGCAATGCAGCTCGATCGCCTGCAGGCCGAGCCGCACCGCCCGGCGCGCCGTCGCGACGAAGGCCTCGCGGACCCGCTTCAGCCCGGCTGCGTCGAGCGGCAGCGGCGGCCGATCCGTGGGCTGTATCGGCAGTGCTGAGGGTGCGAGCGTCTGCCAGCCACGATCGTCGAGCGGGCGCTGGCCGCCGCCGGTCCAGGGGGAGTGGACCGAGGCCTTGCGGCCGGCATGACCGAGCTGGATGCCGATCGGCATGTCGGAATGGCGACGGACCGCATCGAGCACGCGCGCCAGCGCCGCCTCGTTCGCATCGCTCCACAGGCCGAGATCGTCAGGGCTGATCCGCCCGTCCGCCTCGACTGCGGTCGCCTCGATGATCAGGAGCCCGGCACCCGACAGAGCAAGGTTTCCAAGATGGATCAGGTGCCAGTCGGTCGCCGAGCCGTCGTCAGCCGAATACTGGCACATCGGCGCGATCACGACCCGGTTCGCCAGATGAAGGCCGCCGAGATCGAAGGGCTGGAAGAGCTGGCTGGGCATGTCGAGTCCTGGGGTCGCAGGCAGGGGCGAGCGTCCGGTCGTATACGGAGAAGGGCGCGGAAGCGGAATTAGTGCTGCTGCGTCTCGGCTGCTGCCGCCTTGGCGCCACTGCCGCGCCGGGCCTTCAGTATCGGCTCGACGATGAAATGCATGCCGACGAGGCAGAGCCCGCCGACGACGAGCCCGAACACGGCCGAGGCGGCAGCGGTCGTCAGCCATTCGAGCACTCCTGTGAGCGCCGGCCAGGCGCCTCCGACCGCGACGGCGGCGTCATGGATGACATGCTCGATCCCGGCGAGCCCGTAGCCGGCAAGGCCGTGGATGATGATGCCGCCGCCGACCCAGAGCATCGCCGCCGTGCCGACCGCGCTCAGCACCTTGAGGAAGGGCGGCATGCCGGTGACGAGGCCGCGCCCCAGCAGCCGGATCGGCAGGATGCCGCTGCGCGACAGCGCGACGCCGGCATCGTCGGCCTTCACGATCAGGGCGACGACGCCATAGACCAGCACGGTCATGCCGAGCCCGACCACGGCAAGCACCAGCGCCTGCATCCAGAAGGAAGAGGCCGTGACGCCGGCGAGCGTGATCGCCATGATTTCGGCCGAGAGGATGAAATCGGTCTTGATCGCGCCGGCGATCTTCTGCTCCTCGAGCTGCTTGGCGTCGAGGATGTCGGTACCGCCCTCGCCGATGATCTCGTCATGATGCGCATGCGGCACGACGAGCTCATAGACCTTCTCGAAGCCTTCGAAGCAGAGATAGGCACCGCCCGCCATCAAGAGCGGCGTGATCGCCCAGGGCGCGACGAGGCTGAGCACCAGCGCCGCCGGCAAGAGGAAGAGCAGCTTGTTCTTCAGCGAGCCGAGCGCGATCTTCCCGATGATCGGCAATTCGCGCTCCGCCGCGAAGCCGACGGCATAGCGCGGCGTCACCGCCGCATCGTCGATGACGATGCCGGCCGCCTTGGCGCCGGCCTTGGTCGCTTGCGCCGCGGCATCGTCGAGCGCGGCCGCGGCGACCTTGGCCAGGGCTGCGACGTCGTCGAGAAGGGCGAACAGTCCCGAGCTCATGGCGGTCTCCAGGCGAGGCCGCGGGGAGGGCGGCACGCAGCTGATAAGCAATCCGATTTGCCCTGATATGACAGCAGCGAGGCGCCCGCAGGCAAGCGCGAGCAGATGCGGGCTTGACTCCGGAGCGGTTTGGAGTCGCTTTATGCATGGAACAAAAAGTGAACATACGCTCCAATGGCCGATGCACCCACCCGATCCCTGGCTGCCCTGCGGCAGAACCTCGCTCTTGCGGGGCTGGCGCGCGAGCTTTCGCCGGTGGAGCGCATCGCCTTCGGGACGCCCTCCCTGGACGAGCCGCTGGGGGGTGGGATTGCGCGCGCCGCTTTGCATGAGGTCTATGCCTCGGCCGGTGCCGACCTTCCTGCCGCTACCGGCTTCGCCGCGGCCCTGGCGCTGCGCGCCGCCGGATCGCGGCCTCTGCTCTGGGTCCGGCAGGATTTCCTCGACGCCGAGGCCGGGCGCCTGCACCCGCCGGGCCTAGCTGAGCTCGGGCTCGATCCCTCGCAAATCCTGCTGGTCAGGGTCCGGGATGGCGAGGGGGCATTGCGGGCAGGGGCGGAAGCGGCGCGCTGCGCCGCGCTCGGAGCGACGCTGATCGAGCCCTGGGGCGCGCCGCGCCAGTTCGACCTGACCGCCAGCCGCCGCCTCGCGCTGGCGGCGGAAGCCTCCGGCGTCCTGACCCTGCTGTTGCGGGTGGCCGCTGAGCCGCAGCCCAGCGCCGCCAGCACGCGCTGGCAGGTGCGCGCTTTGCCGTCGCGAGCGCGGGAGGCGGAGGCGCCGGGCGACCCAGCCTTCGGGTTACGGCTGCTGCGCCACCGCGGCGGCCTTGGTGAGCGTGAGTGGCGTGTGGAGTGGAACCGTGACGAACGATCTTTCCGGGACAGGATCGGGAGCGAGGGAGGCAAAAGGGATGCAGCGCCGCTATCTCGCCCTCTGGTTTCCCTATCTGGCGAGCGAGCGCCTGCGCCGGCGGGGCTCCGCCGGGCCGGATGAACGCCCGCTCGTCCTGGTCGAGAAGGATCGCGGCGCGCTCCGTCTCGCCGATTGCGACAGCCAAGCCGTCGCGCTCGGCCTGACGCGCGGGCTGACGCTGGCCGATGCCCGCGCCCGCATACCCGAGCTGACGGTGGTCGAGGCCGATCCCGCCGCCGACCAGCGCCTGATCGAATGGCTCGCCGCGCTCTGCGACCGCTTCACCCCGCTCGTCGCACTCGATCCGCCGCATGGGCTGGTGCTCGACATCACCGGCTGCGCTCATCTCTTCGGCGGCGAGGTGGCCCTGCGCCAGCGGCTCGGCCTCGGTATGCGCCGGCTCGGTCTGACCCTCTTCGCCAGTATCGCCGGCACGCCGCAGGCGGCCCGTGCCCTCTGCCGTTTCGGCGACTGCGCCGTCTCCCGTCCGGGCGAGGACGAGCGACGGACGCTGTCGCTGCCGGTGGCGGCGCTGGAGGCTTCCTCCGAGACGGTGATCGCCCTGTCGCGCGCCGGGCTGAAGACGCTGGGCGATCTCACTGGGCGGCCCTCGCACACGCTCGCCGCCCGCTTCGGCGAGGCGCTCGTCACGAAGCTGCGCCGCATCCTCGGCCGTGAGGATGCCCGCATCACGCCCGTGCGGCCGCCGCCCGATTGCGTGGTCGAGCGGCATTTCCCCGATCCGCTCCAGGATACCGACGGGCTCGAGGCGATCGTCGCCCGCCTGCTCGGCGAAGCAGGCCGCCTGCTCGAGGCCCGCGGCGAGGGCGGGCGCGCCTTCGAGATCAGCTTCTTCCGCAGCGACGGCGCCGTGCGCCGGCTGGCGCTGGAGACCGGCCGGCCGTCGCGCGACACGGCCGCGATCCTGCGGCTCTATCGCGAGCGCATCGACAGCCTGGCCGACCCGCTCGATCCCGGCTTCGGCTTCGACGCGATCCGGCTCGGGGTGCTGGTCTGCGAGCCGCTCGGCACGCCGCAGGCGAGCCTCGACGGGCGTGCCGTCGAGGAGGAGGCGGTCGCCGATCTGGTCGACCGGCTAGTCGCCCGCTTCGGCCGCGAGCGCGTGCTGCGCTTCGTCGCGCAGGACAGTCATCAGCCTGAGCGCGAGGCTGCGCTGGTTCCGGCCGCGTCCGGCAAGGTGGACGCGGCACCCTGGCTCATCTCGCAGCCGGACGAGCCGCCGGCCCGCCCGCTCCAGCTCTTCGAACCACCACAGCCGGTCGAGACTTTGGCTGAGGTGCCCGACGGCCCGCCCTTGCGCTTCCGCTGGCGGCGCGTGCTGCACGAGATTGCCCGAGCCGAGGGGCCGGAGCGGATCGCGCCGGACTGGTGGCGCGACGGGCCTAGCGAGCACACCCGCGACTATTACCGCGTCGAAGATGCGCAGGGGCGCCGCTTCTGGCTCTTCCGCGCTGGCCTCTATGGCCGCGAGACGACGGCGCCGCGCTGGTATCTGCACGGGCTGTTCGCATGACGACTTACGCCGAGCCCGTCGCCGCGAGCAATTTCTCCTTCCTGCGCGGCGCCTCGCCGGGACCGAACCTGGTGATGACCGCGCTGCTGCTCGGCCAGACCGGCCTCGGCATCGCCGACCGCAATACGGTCGCCGGCGTGGTGCGGGCCTGGAGCGCGCTCCGCGACCTGCGCGAGCTCGGCCTGCCCTCTCCGGAGAAGGTGCGCGAGGGCGGCAGCCCCGGCGAGTACATCTGGGTCGAGAACCCGGCCTTCGCCGATCTGCCCTTCACCGCAGAGCAGATGCGAGCGATGGCGAAGGCCTTCAGGCTCGTCACCGGCAGCCGGCTCGTCTTCGCCGACGGCTCGCCCGACATCGTCGCCTATCCCGCCAACCGCGCCGGCTGGGGCCGACTCTGCCGCCTGCTGACATCTGGCAATCTGCGCGGCGGCAAGGGCGAGTGCATCCTCACCCTCGACGATCTCTTGAACGATGCTCGCGATCTCCTGTTGATCGTGATGCCGGAGCGTCGGCTTGACGGCCTCTCCGAAATCCTTGTCCGCCTCGACGACGCCGCGCCCGGCGCGGTCTGGCTCGCCGCCAGCATGTCGCGCCGCGGCGACGACCGCCGCCGCCTCGCCCGGCTCAGAAGTATCGCGTCTGCGACCCGCACGCCGCTGATCGCGACCAACGACGTACTCTATGACGCGCCCGAGCAGCGCGACCTGCAGGATCTGATGACCTGCATCCGCGAGGGCACGACGATCGACAAGGCCGGCCGCCTGCTCGAGGCCAATGCCGAGCGCCACCTCAAACCGCCACAGGAAATGGCCCGGCTCTTCAGGGAGGCGCCCGAGGCGATTGAGGAGATCCAGCATCTCTTCGGCCGTATCGAGTTCGATCTCAAGGAACTGAAATACGAGTACCCAGACGAGCCGATTCCACCCGGCTGGAGCCCTCAAGCCTGGCTCGAAGACCTCGTCCAGAAGCGCGGTGAAATCCGCTATCCTGAGGGGGTGCCGGAGAAGGTCCGCGATCTGCTGGCCAAGGAGCTCGCCTTGATCGGCAAGCTCGATTATGCCCGTTATTTCCTCACCATCCGCCAGATCGTCGACTTCGCCGAGAACAGGGGCATCCTCTGCCAGGGGCGGGGCTCCGCCGCCAATTCCGCCGTCTGTTACGTGCTCGGGATCACCGCCGTGAACCCGGCCGAGAGCGATGTGCTGTTCGAACGTTTCATCTCGACCGAGCGACGCGAGCCCCCCGATATCGACGTCGATTTCGAGCATGAGCGGCGCGAGGAGGTGATTCAGTGGATCTATGAGAAATACGGCCGCGAGCGTGCCGGTATCGCCGCGACTGTGATCCATTACCGGCCGCGCAGCGCCATGCGCGAGGCCGGCAAGGCGCTGGGGCTGACCGAGGACGTCACCGCCCGCCTCGCTTCGACGCAATGGGGCAGCTGGGGCTCCGACATCACCCGCACCCAGATTCGCCAGGCCGGACTCGATCCCGACAACCCGGTGATCGCGCAGGCGGTGCGCTTCGCCGTGCGCCTTCTCGGCTTCCCTCGCCATCTCTCGCAGCATGTCGGCGGCTTCGTGCTGATGCGCAAGCGCCTCGACGAGACGGTGCCGATCGGCAATGCCGCAATGGACGATCGCACCTTCATCGAATGGGATCGCGACGATATCGACGCGGTCGGCCTGATGAAGGTCGATGTGCTCGCGCTCGGCATGCTGACCTGCATCCGCAAGGCCTTCGACCTGCTGCGCGATAAGGAAAACATCGATCTAGGGCTTGCCGACGTCCCGCAAAAGGACGGGAAAACCTACGCCATGCTGCAGCGAGGCGAGTCGATCGGCGTCTTTCAGGTCGAGAGCCGGGCGCAGATCAACATGCTGCCGCGGTTGAAGCCCGATAAATTCTACGACCTAGTCATTCAGGTGGCGATCGTCCGCCCCGGTCCGATCCAGGGCAACATGGTGCATCCTTATCTGAAGCGGCGTTCTGGGCTTGAGGATGTTAGTTACCCCTCACCGTCGCCAGAACATGGAGACAAAGACGAACTCTATCATGTCTTGAACCGTACCCTCGGCGTGCCGCTCTTCCAGGAGCAGGCGATGCAACTCGCCATGACGGCGGCGAAGTTCACCGACCCCGAGGCCAACGGCCTGCGCAAGGCGATGGCGACCTTCCGCAATGTCGGCACCATCGGCCATTTCGAGGGGCTGATGGTCGAGCGCATGGTGGGGCGCGGCTATGAGCGTGATTTCGCTCAGCGCTGCTTCGAGCAGATCAAGGGCTTCGGCAGCTACGGCTTTCCCGAGAGCCACGCCGCCTCCTTCGCCAAGCTGGTCTATGTCTCCTCCTGGCTGAAATGCCATCACCCGGCGATCTTCGCAGCGGCGCTGCTGAACTCGCAGCCCATGGGCTTCTACGCCCCGGCCCAGATCGTCAGGGAGGCGCAGGAGAATGGCGGCGTCGAGCCACGGCCGATCGATGTGAATTCCAGCGCCTGGGACAATCTGCTGGAATTGCGTGAACCGGCGGACACGATTCCCTCCCCCCGCTTGCGGTGGGGAGGGTTAGGGTGGGGGGCCGGAAAGCCGGAGCTCTGTCCCCTGTCGTCACGCCAAGCGGAACTGCCCCCCACCCCGGCCCTCCCCACCGCAAGCGGGGGGAGGGAGAAAAAGAACCGCTTCGCCCTGCGTCTCGGCCTGCGCCAGCTCGACGGCTTCAAGGAGGATTGGGCCGAGCGCCTCGTCGCGGCCCGCGGCGAGGGCTATCGCGATGTCGAGGAACTCGCCCGCCGCGCCCGCTTGCCGGCCCGCGCCATGCGCCTGCTCGCCGATGCCGACGCCTTCCGCTCGATGGGGCTGGACCGGCGCGAGGCGCTCTGGGCGGTGCGCCGCCTGCCGGATGACGCGGCGCTGCCATTGTT
This sequence comes from Alloboseaceae bacterium BT-24-1, assembly GCA_025846845.1. Classification (GTDB taxonomy): domain Bacteria; phylum Pseudomonadota; class Alphaproteobacteria; order Rhizobiales; family Beijerinckiaceae; genus Allobosea. The sequence continues at coordinate 297,549 of JAOYTL010000007.1, read as the reverse complement.
CGAGGCGGCGCAGGCACGCGAGCTCGGGGCGGAACGCACCACGGCGTTGCCAGTTATGCCCCTCGCCGAGCACGTCGTCGCTGACTACCAGACGGCGCGGCTCTCGCTGAAGGGCCATCCGATGGGCCTGCTGCGACCCCGCTTCGCCCGCGAGCGCATCGCCAGCTGCGAGCAGATTTCAGCCATGCGCGACGGGACCTGGGCCAGCGTCGCCGGCGTCGTGCTGGTGCGCCAGCGCCCCGGCAAGGGCAATGCCATCTTCATCACGCTGGAGGATGAGACCGACATCACCAATGTCGTGCTTTGGGCCCGCGATTTCGAGCGTTTCCGCCGCGAGGTCATGGCGGCGCGGCTGCTCCTCGTCGAGGGCAGGGTGCAGAAGAGCCCCGAGGGCGTGATCCACCTGATGGCAAAGCGCGTCGTCGACCGCTCGGCCGACTTGCTCAGCCTGTCCGACACCCATCGCGCCGAGATCGTGCTCACCCGCGCCGACGAGTTCAAGCATCCGCAGGCCCCGCGAGCACGCCATCCCCGCAATGTCCGGATTCTACCGAAATCGCGGGATTTTCATTGAGGTCGGCTGCCCATTCAACGCAAGCATGAGCGTGACTAAATTGTCGATCTCGCTTTCAGTGCGAACGCAGGCCCAAGGAGACAGCATGGACATCATCCGCGCCGGGACACGGCCATCCGGGAAAGGGCCGAGCGACTGGTTCAGCGGCGCCGTTCGCATCGATCCGCTGTTCAATCCGCATGCGCCCGAGCGCGTTCAGGGCGCCAGCGTCACCTTCGAGCCCGGTGCGCGCACGGCCTGGCATACCCACCCGCTCGGCCAGACGCTGATCGTCACGGCCGGCTTCGGCCGCGTGCAGCGCTGGGGCGGTTCGGTCGAGGAGATCAGGCCTGGCGACGTGGTCTGGTTCCCGCCGGGCGAGAAGCACTGGCATGGCGCCGGGCCGGAGACGGCGATGACCCATATCGCTGTGCAGGAGGCCCTGGACGGCAAGGTCGTCGACTGGCTCGATAAGGTCTCGGACGCCGAATACGACGGCCGCGGGCCGGCGGTGATGTAGATCGCTGCGCCCTGGAATGGGAAAGGCGGCCCTCAGGCCGCCTTCTTGCCCGCGTCGAACGGGATCTCGATGTCGACGGCGAGCGTCGAGACCTGGGGCCCGCGCTCCATCCGGACGGTGACCTTGTCGTCGTCGACCTGCACATGCTTGGCGATCACGCGCAGGATTTCGTCGCGCAGCTTGGTCACGAGGTCGGAACCATCGGCCGACAGGCGCTCATGGGCGAGCAGGACCTGCAGGCGCTCGCGCGCGGCGGGAGCCGACTGGGGCCGGAAGAAGAGACGACGCAGGTTCATGCCGCTTTCCTTCCGAAGATCTTGCCGAAGAAGCCGCGCTTTTCGCCGGGGATGGTCATCGGCAGGTTCTCGCCCTTGAGGCGGCGCACGGCGTCGAAATAGGCGAGCGCCGGGGCGCTGCGCTCATCCGCCAGGGTGACCGGCGAGCCGATATTGGAGGCGCGCAGCACGTCCATGCTTTCGGGGATGATGCCGAGCAGCGGGATCGACAGGATCTCGAGGACGTCGTCCACCTTCAGCATGTCGCCGCGCTCGGCGCGGGCGGGGTCGTAGCGGGTGAGGAGCAGGTGCTTCTCCATGCGCTCGCCGTTCTCGGCCTTCAGTGTCTTCGAATCGAGCAGGCCGATGATGCGATCGGAATCGCGCACCGAAGAGACTTCCGGATTGGTGACGACGATCGCGATATCGGCATGGCGCATGGCGAGGGTGGCGCCGCGCTCGATGCCGGCCGGGCTGTCGCAGATCACCCAGTCGAAATGGCTCTTCAGGGCGCCGATGACCTTCTCGACGCCCTCGGAGGTGAGGTTGTCCTTGTCGCGGGTCTGCGAGGCCGGCAGCAAATAGAGCGTCTCGACCCGTTTGTCGCGGATCAGCGCCTGCGTCAGCTTCGCTTCGCCCTGGATCACGTTGACGAGGTCATAGACCACCCGCCGTTCGGCACCCATGATCAGGTCGAGATTGCGCAGGCCGACATCGAAGTCGACGACCACGACCTTGTCGCCGCTCTGCGCCAAAGCTGCGCCCAGGGCGGCGGAGGACGTCGTCTTGCCGACGCCGCCCTTGCCCGATGTGACCACGATGACCTTGCCCATTGACCTCTCCTAGTTCCGGTGGACGTGTTGTCGTTTCAGGCGAGTGATCCGGCTGTGAAGGTTTCACCTTCGAGCCAGAACTGGACGGGCTTGCCGCGCAGGCCGGGCTCCAGGTCCTCGGCCGTCTTGTAGTAACCATCGATGCCGACCAGCTCGGCCTCGAGCTTGCGGCAGAAGATGCGGGCCTCTGCGTTGCCCAATGTGCCGGCCATCGCCCGCCCCCGCAGGGTGCCGTAGATATGGATCGAACCGCCGGCGATGACCTCGGCGCCGGAGGCGACCGATCCGACGATGGTCACGTCGCCCTCGGCGAAGATCGACTGTCCCGAGCGCACCGGCTGGGTGACGACGAGCGATGCCGGCGCAGTCCTCGTGGGCAGCGGCGCGGCGGGCGCCTCTGCCACGGTCTCAGTGACAGGGGCTTCCCTGGCCGGTTCGGCCGCCGGCTCTTCGATGTCTCCGGTAGTCTTTCCGCCCGACATGGCCGGCGGCAGATCGTTCCCGAGCATGGAGGGGCGTGCGCCCTCGATTCCCATGATCCGGACATTGCGCGCGCCGAGCTTGCCGACGAGATCGCGCAATTGCGCGCGATCGATCTCGAGGCCCTCGACATCGAGCACGACCGGCCGCCGCAGGAAGAAGCCGGCGGAGCGGCCAGCAAGATCGTCGAGCCGCACCAGCCAGTCCTCGAAGGGCAGCTCGGGTGTCAGCGTCAGCGCAAGGTAGGATCGCCCCTTGAGGCGGATCGGCCGGGGTTTGGTTAACACGGCGGTCATCTTGGTAAATTTTCGGTTGCTCAGATGTAAGAATCGAATGGTTAACGAGCGGTAAATCGCTGGGGCGATTATCGGGGAGAACGACCCGAGGAAGTGCCGCAATTCAGTATAAAACCGTTATATATCAAATATTTATTATTTTCTCGCGCCGACGCGCAGCCATTAAAAAACCAATGAAGGAGGCGCCTTGGGGGATGACGTCGCCGAGTCGTTGGCTATCCAACGGTCGGTGCTGAAGGTTGGCGAGCACGGCCATGCTCCGGCCAGATCGCGCTTGACAGAAATGGCAGACAAACTAGCACTCATGGCAGCGGGAGAGATCGGTCCGACGTCAAAATCGGATCGGCGCCGACGGAGCAACCGCCCCGGAAACTCTCAGGCAAAACGTACCGCTGCCGATGATTCGACTCTGAAAAGCAGAACCGCAGTTCTGCGCCGATGGTGCAAGTCGACAGTCCAGCTGATTGGGCGCGACGAAGCTCTCAGGCCAATGACAGAGGGGGTGCTGACGACCCGCGCTGAGCGGGCAGGAGCACCTATGAGCACATCCGACATCTCGCGCGTCGCCGTCATCGGCGCGGGCATTACCGGCATCACCACGGCCTACAACCTGGCCCGGCGCGGCTGCGAGGTCACGGTCTTTGACCGCCAGCCCTATGCCGCGATGGAAACCTCCTTCGCCAATGGCGGCCAGCTCTCGGCCTCGAACGCCGAGGTCTGGAACAGCTGGGCCACGGTTCTCAAGGGCATCAAGTGGATATTCACGCCGGGAGCGCCGCTGCTCGTCAATCCCAGGCCGTCCTGGCACAAACTGTCCTGGATGGCGCAGTTCGTCGCCTCGATCCCGAGATACGAGGAGAACACGCTCACCACCGCCCGCCTCGCGATCGAAGCCCGCGCTCATCTCATGCAGATGGCACGGGACGAAGGCATTGCGTTCGATTGCGAGGAGCGCGGCATCCTGCACTTCTACCACAGCAAGGCGGAATTCGAGGCCGCGGCCCGCGTCTCGGCGCTGCTCGCCAGGGGAGGACTAGAGCGCCGTGCCGTCACGCCGGAGGAAATCCGGGCGATCGAGCCGTCCTTGAAGGGCGAGTTCTACGGCGGCTTCTACACCCCGTCGGATTTCACCGGCGACATCCACAAATTCACCAACGGGCTCGCCCGCGCCTGCGAGCGCCGGGGTGTGAGGATGCGCCTGTCGAGCGAAGTGCTCTCGATCGAGCACGGTGCCGGCGACGCCGTCGAGGTGACCTGGAGGCCGACGGAGGAAGCGGCGGAGGCCGGCACGCAGACCGACCGGTTCGACCGTATCGTGGTCTGTGGCGGAGTCGCATCCCGCCGGCTCGCCGCTGATCTCGGCGATCGCGTCAACGTCTATCCGGTGAAGGGCTATTCGATCACGGTCGAGCTGCCGGAAGCGTCAGACCAGCGGGCGGCGCCCTGGACGAGCCTCCTGGACGACCGTGCGAAGATCGTCACCAGCCGGCTCGGCGCGACCCGTTTCCGCGTCGCCGGCACGGCCGAGTTCAACGGCTACAACAAGGACATCCGGGCCAGCCGGATCGAGCCGCTCGTGCAATGGTGTCGCACGCATTTCCCCGGGATGAGCACGCGCCAGGTCACGCCCTGGGCCGGCTTGCGGCCGATGATGCCCGATATGCTGCCGAGGGTTATGCGGGGGCGCAATCCGCGGGTGTTCTACAATACCGGGCATGGCCATCTCGGCTGGACCTTGTCGGCCGCAACGGCTGATGCCGTGGCGGCGCTGGTGACTGCGCGGCCGAACGCCGGCTGAACGAGAAGACCGGGCAGGCGACCGACGCTCTTGCGTTCGGACGCCTGCCCGATTGTCATGGCAGCTTCAGGTTGCGGCAGGTGGAAAAGACGAGCCAGGACGGCGAGTGCTGCTTCAACACGCGCATCCCATTCGATGATATCACGTCTGTAAGGACGGGCGATTTCGCACCCTGGCCTTGTTCCAATCCCACACCTGTTTCCGCTACACAGCCCCCATGAACTCTGCCGCACGACACGACAACGGGATCGCGGTCGCTCCTGGCGACGCTGCCGGGCCAATCGTCGTCCTGAGCGAGGCCCTGAGCTTCTGGGGCGGCGTCGATCCCGCCACGGGGGCGGTCATCGACGTGCACCACCCCTCGCATGGCGTCTCGCTCGCCGGTGCGATCGTGATGATGCCGAGCAGCCGAGGCTCCTGCTCCGGTTCGGGCGTGCTGCTGGAACTCGCGCTCTCGGGTAAAAGCCCTGCGGCGCTGATTTTCTCGGGCCCGGAGGACACGCTGACGCTGGGCGCAATCGTCGCCTCGGCGATGTTCGGGCGCCACATCCCCGTCATTCGCCTTTCGGAAGCGGTCTTTGCCGCCCTGTCGGCTGCGCCGGACGCGACGATCGCGCCGGACGGCATATCGGCGGATGGCGGGCGTGTGCGGATTTCTCTCTCCGCGACGGCACATGGCGACCTGCAGCTTTCCCCTGCCGACCATCGCATGCTCGCCGGGGCCGAGGGCATCGCTGCCCGGCAGGCGATGCGCATCATCTGCGCCATGGCTTGCCAGCAAGGGGCGAGCGACCTGATCGATGTGACGCGGGCCCATGTCGACGGCTGCATTTATGCCGGCCCGGCCAATCTGGTCTTCGCCGAGAAGATGGAAGAGCTGGGCGCTCGCGCCCGCGTCCCGACGACGATGAATGCCATCTCGGTCGATCATGCGAACTGGCGCCGCCAGGGCGTGGCACGCGATTTTGGCGAGCCCGCGACGCGCTTGGCCGACGCCTATGTGCGCATGGGATGCCGGGCGACCTTCACCTGCGCGCCCTATTCCCTGCCGGATCCCCCGGGTTTCGGAGAGGCGATCGGCTGGTCGGAATCGAATGCGGTGATCTTCGCCAACTCCGTGCTCGGAGCCCGGACGGCGAAGCACCCGGACTTTCTGGATTTCTGCATCGCCGTCACCGGCCGAGCACCGCGTGCCGGAGCGTTTCTCGACGAAGGCCGGCGAGCGCGCCGTGCGGTTCGGATCGACCTGCCTGATGGCGCGGGTGCCTCGGCCTGGCCGCTGATCGGCTATCTCGCCGGCCTCGCCTCGCCCGATCGAATCCCGTTGATCAAGGGCCTCGCGAAGACCCAGCCGACACAAGACGATCTCAAGGCGCTCTGCGCCGCCTTCGGCACGACCTCCGCCGCGGCCATGCTGCATGTCGAGGGCATCACGCCGGAAGCGGAAAGTCTTGGTGACGCTACTGAAGACGAGATTTTGGTGACGCGCGAAGACCTTGCTGCCGGCTGGCGCAAGCTGAGCAGCGGGCCTTCGGACGTCGATCTCGTCGCAATCGGCAGCCCGCATGCTTCTCTCGACGAATGCCGGGCTGTCGCGGAGCGGCTTGGTGGCCGCCCGCTCGCCAAGGCCGTCTCCGTCATCATCACGGCGGGAAGAGAAGTCGTGGCCGCGGCAGAGGCCGATGGCATGCTGACGAGATTGCGCGAGAGCGGCGTCGACATCATTCCAGACCTCTGCTGGTGCTCGATCACGCGTCCGGTCTTCCCGGAGCAGGCCAAGGTCGTCCTGACGACTTCCGGCAAATACGCCCATTACGGGCCGGGCCTCTCTGGCTGCACGGTGAGGCTCGGAACCCTCGACGACTGCATCGAGGCTGCTCTCACCGGTATCGCGCCCGCCCGTTTGCCGACCTGGCTTGCCGGGCCAGGGTGAATCTGTCTGGCGCTATTCTACGGTCACGCCTTGCGGGGTGCCGATGTCACGAGCCAGATGCCGCAAACGATGATGGCGAAGCCTGCCAGGTGGAACCAGGCGATCTGCTCGCCGAGCACGATGAAGCCCAGCGCAGCGCTGGTTGGCGGCAGGAGATGCATGAACATGCCGGTCCTGCCGGGGCCGAGCACCGCGACCGAGCGATTCCAGAAGACATAGGCCAGGATCGAGGGGAAGAGCGCGAAATAGACCAGCGCGCCGGCGGTCGCCATGGTGAGCTGGAAGCCGCCTTGCACTGCGTATTCCCAGGCGACGGCCGGCAGATGGAACAGGACGCCGAAGAACACGGTCACGCCGAGAAATGCCATCGGCGGCAGCCCTGCCGGCCGCCAGCGGATCAGCACGGTGTACAACGCCCAGCAGCTCATGCCGGCGAAGACTAGAATGTCACCCCGATTGAGCGCGACGTTCAGAAGCATCTTTGGATCCCCGCGGCAGATCACCAGAACCGCCCCGCAGAGCGAGACTGCGATTCCGGCAAGCTGCTGCCGCGCTAGGCTCTGCTTCAGGATCAGATAGGCCAGCAGGAAGGTGACGACAGGGAGCAGGGAGTTGACCAGTGCTGCGTTCGCGACCGGCGTGTAGTGCAGCGCAGCATAGACGAAGCAGTTGAACGCGGTAACGCCGATTGCGCCGAGCAGTGCGAGGAATGGCAGGTTGCTGCGGATGCGCGGCCAGGAGCTGGCGATCGGCCGCCAGCAGAACGGGAGCAGGATGAGAAGGGCCAGACTCCAGCGCCAGAACGACATCTGCACGGGCGGTATCGTCTCGCGCATCAGCCGCGCGATCAGGAAATTGCCCGACCAGAACAGCGGCGGAAGCATCGCCAGCCAATAGGCCGCGCGCGGAATGCCTGCCTGCGGCTTCGTGGCCGGGATCGTCCCGCCGACAGGTTCAGTGCGCATCCGAGGGGCGCCTGGTGCCGGGCAACTCCGTGTAGCGTCCGAGCACCACGTTCACGCCGACGGCCAGCAGGAAGACCATGATCAGCAGCGCATACATGCGCGGCATGTCGAAGGTCGCGTAGGTCTGGATCACGGCGTAGCCCAGTCCCTGATTGGCGAGCTTGGTCTCGGCCAGCAGCGTGCCGATGATGGCGACGCCGAGCCCGATGCGCAGGCCGTTGATGACCGGAGCGCGCATTGCCGGCAAATAGATCTTCGAGATCATCTGGCCGACATTGAGCCGGAAGCTCAGGCCGACCCGGATCAGCACGGTGTCGATCTCGCGCATGGCCGCGGCGACGCTGATCGCGACCGGGAAGAACGAGGACAGCGCGCCCATCGCGACCTTGGAACCCGGCCCGACGCCGAACCACATGATCAGCAGTGGAAAGAAGATGATCTTCGGGGTAGGCCCGAGATAATGCAGCAGCGGCTCATAGGCGCGCTGCAGGAAACGGTTGGTCCCGAGCAGGATGCCGACGGCGACCCCGCCGCCGCCGCCGATGAAGATCGCGAGCGCCACCTCGCCGGCGGTGACGCCGAGATTGGCGTAGAAGGTCGGCTCGACCAGGAGACGGGCGAGCGCGCGCAGGATGAGGAGCAGCGACGGCACGACGTCGCGATAGAGCAACCCCGAGCGCGCTGCGATCTCCCAGATCGCCAGAAGTGCCACGACGATGCCGATCCGCGTCAACAGCACGGCCCGTGCCTGGTCCATCTTCGCCGGGCGGGTTTCCGTCCGGCCGAGGGTCGTTGTCGTCATCGCGCCGTCACTCCGGGTAGACGAGGCCGTCGATGCGCCGGCTCATTTGCGCGGCGGAATCTGGATCAGCTCGGCGAGCTGTTCCTTGGTCAGCGGCTGGGCCGTATATTTGAGCGCCACCGCGTCGGGAACGATAGTGTCCAGCCCAACGATCTTGTCGGGGTCGAGTGCTTCCTTCGGGAAGAAATCATCCCGTGTGCGCCTGGCGATGGCCTCCGGAATCCCGACGAAATCGGCATAGGCCTTGATTGCCGCATCGCTGGAATACATTGCGTCGATGGTCTCGCGGTAGGCGGCCATATAGCGATCGATCACGGCCTTCTTGTTCTGGAGCGCGCTGGTGTTGGTGATCAGCAGGCGGACCGTCTGACTCTTGAAGGCCTGGGTGTCGTTGCCGGTCGCGACGACGCGGATCTCGCCCTTGTCGAGCTGCGGCAGGCCGAAGGGCGGCGCAGCCCAGCCGACATCGATCTGGCCGGACATCACCTGGGTCAGCGTCGGCGCCGGGCCCCCGGTCGCGGTCGGCCGGATCTTGAGGCTGTTCTCCTTGATGAAGGCGTTGACGACGCCATGGGTCGACGAGCCATTGGTCGAGAACGAGACCGTATGGTTCTGCAGATCCTTGAGCGCCTTCACCGGAGAATCGCTTTTGACATACCAGTAGAGATCCTTCGCCCCGGTGGTCTCCGCGCCGATGATGCGGATCGGCGCGCCCTTCGAGTAAGCCGAGAGCGCGCCCATGATGCCGCCGGCGACGCCGATGTCGACGCTGTTGGAGAGCACGGCCTGCTGGGTCTCGCCGCCGCCCTGGGTGTAGAGCATCTCGAGCTCGATATTGTGCTTCTTGAAGATGCCGAGCCTCGTGCCGACTTCCGAGATCGAGGTATCCCAGTTGCCGCGCTGGCCGATCGCCAGCTTGAGCTTGTCCTGGGCGGCGGCGTCCTGCGCGATCGAGAGCGCGAAGCCGAGTGCCGCAAGCGTCGACATGACCGTCTTGAATGTCGTCATCCTGTCCTCCCCTGTCGCCAGCTCGGTGCGGCTGGCCTTCATCGTCCTGCCTTCGCTTCTCTGGCGAAGTGGAAAGTCCGGCAGCTCTTCGGCTGCCTCAGATCTTGAAGGCCTCCAGCGTGCTGGAATGGAAGAGCTCCTCGACCGAGAGCCGCCGCGAGGACAGCCCCTGGCTATGATGGGCCTCGAGGAACGTCTCCAGCGCGTGGCGGTTTGGGCCGACACCATAGGACCAGAAATCCTGCCCCATCAGGGTGCGCGCCGCCTGCAATTGCTCCTCGACGAAAGGCAGCGTGATCTTGGTGGCCGATGTGTCCGCGAGCTTGGCGAGGGCGGCGGCCTTGGATTGCTCGAAGGCTTTCAGCAATGCGGCCGGCAGCCAGGGCTGGGTCTCGACGATGCTGCGGCGCACGCACAGCACATGCATGATCGGGAAGATGCGGGTGCGCCGATAATAGTCCGACGCGGCGGCGGTCGGATCCGGGAACAGGCGCGCGATCTTGGGGTGCCCGGCCTCGAAGGCCGGCGGTGACCGCGGCCCGATATAGGCGTCGATCTCGCCGTCCATCAGCATCTCGTTGAGTGAGCGGTCGGCCGGGGCCGGCACGACCGTGATCTCCGGTGGCAGCTCGATGCTGATCTTCTCGGAGCGGCCCGGCTGCTCCAGGCCGCCACGAACCCAGGTCACCTCGCTCGGCTTCACGCCATAGTCGTTTTCGAGGATCGCGCGGATCCAGACGCAGGCGGTGAGCTGATATTCCGGGCAGCCGATACGCTTGCCCCTGAGATCCTCGGGACGAGCGATGCCGCGATCGGTCCTGATGAAGATGCCGGTGTGGCGGAAGGCGCGCGACAGGAAGGCGGGAACGCCGACATAGGGGCTGTCGCCACGCGCCGTCTTGAGGGTGAAGCTCGACAGCGAGGCTTCGCAGACGTCGAACTCGGCATGGCGGAAGGCACGGAAGAAGATTTCCTCCGGCACCAGTTTCATGAAGATGGGGTCGACACCGTCGATCTGGACCGCGCCGTCGAGCAAGGGGCGATTGCGATCATAGTCGCCGATGGCGATGGACAGGCGCAGATCGGACACGCATTCCTCCCGGCCGGCACGTTGGGCGCGCCATCATTTTGCGGCAGAGTGCGCCGTGCCGGCGGAGGGCACAAAGACTTCCGCGAAATGAGAACAAGACGTAGGCCGTATGGGAGGCGGTTCAGGAACCGACGCGACGGGCGAGCGAGCCCAGCGATTCCAGCAGGTGTTCGGTGACCGAGGCGAAGAAGCGGTCGACCGCCTCCTGCTGGCGGAAAGCCGGCGCGTTGCCGGGCCTGATCAGGTAGAGCGTCCGCTTCGGCGGCTGGTCAGAGATGCGCTGCATGGCGAGCTTGCCGGTGCGCAGCTCCTCGATCGCCGTGCCATAGGGCATGATGCTCGCCGCGACGCCGCGCACGACGAGTGCGCGCATCGCCGGAACCGATTGCGCTTCATAGACGATGCGCAGCGGCAGCGAGAATTTCTCGGCAGCGGCCTTGAGCAGCTGCTGGACCATGTCACGCTCGCCTGCCTGCACGAGGTCGTGGTTCAGGGCCTCGGCCAGGGTCACCGTCTCCGGCAGCGCTTCGTCGGCGATCGGCCTGATGAGGACCAGCTCTTCTTCGAACAGGGCCGTCCGCTCGATGCCCGGGCGCGGCTGGTCGATGCCATAGGCGAAGGCCGCGTTCAGCTCGCCGCGCTCCATCGCGGCGATGAGGCCGTGGCTCAGTTCCTCGACCAGGCTGAGTGAGACCGAGGGCATCTGGTTCTTGGCATCGATCAGCAAATCGGGGCCGAGCTGGAGCATGATGCTCGGCGTCAGCCCCATCGTCAGCATCTCCTGATCGTTCCCGGCCAGCGCTTTTACATCGCGCCTGGCGTCCTCGACCTCCTGCAGGATGCGTCGTGCGCGCTCCAGCAGCAGCTCTCCGGCCTGCGTCAGCACGACGCCGCGCGAATGGCGCAGCAGAAGTTCGGTCTGGAGGTTCTGCTCGAGCTGCCGGATCTGCAGGCCCAGCGCAGGTTGCGCGACGTTGAGCTGCTCCGCTGCCTTGGTGATGTTCCCGACTTCGGCGATCCCGACGAAATATCGAAGCTGGCGGAGATTGATCGCGGCCTCCCGGGCATGTCTTGTTGGAGGCCATCATGCGGCGCTTCAGCAGTCGCCACAAGGCGCGGCCTGCCGTCAGCGGCCGGGCCGGAGCCAGCGCTCCATGCGCTCGAGTGCCGCGAAAATGACGACGCTGACGAGAATGACGAAGACGATCGTCGCGAAGACGCCGGCGAGGTCGTAGCGCTCCGCGAGGTCGTTGATCAGCTGGCCGAGCCCGCCGAAATTGATCAGGAACTCGACGCCGATCAGGTTGATCAGCGCGAAGACGAGCCCGAGGCGAACGCCGACGAAGATCGTCGGGATGGCGGCGGGGAATTCGATCTTCCAGAACTGCTGCGAAGGCGTGAGATTATAGCTCAGCCCGACATTGATCAGGCTCTTCCTGACGCCTTTCAGTCCTTCCAGCGTCTTGAGGATGACCGGAGCGAGGCCGGCCACGAAGCCCATCGCGATGATCGTGGCCGCGCTGCGCCCGAAGATGACGAGGAAGAGCGGATAGGCCAGAACCACGGGTGCGGCGGCCACTGCGGCCACCCAGGGCTCGGTCGCCAGCGCGAGGATGCGGACCTTGTAGAGCAGCACGCCGAGCGAGATGCCGACGACCGAGACGAGGACGCTCGCTGCCAGCGCCTCGCTGCCCGTCATCATCAATCGCTCGAGCAACTGTTCCTCGGCGAACAACCGGCCGAAGCTGCCGAGAACTGCCGAGGGCAACGGGATCACGAACTGATTCAGGAGGCCCAGCAGCAGGAGGAGCTCGACGACACCCAGGACGAGGCCGACCGTGGCGAAGCCGATCGCGAGAGGCGGAATTCCGGCGAGCCGCATGGTTCAGCCCTTCCGGCGGCGGGCGCCCGCCTCGGATTCGGCCATGCCGCGCGAGGCTTCCTCGCGCAGATCGTTCCAGATTTCGGCGACATGGCGGCCGAAAGCCTCGCTGCCGACGACGTCGCCCGTGCGCGGCCGTGGCAGGCGGATGTCGACGATACGCTTCACCTTGCCGGGGCGGAACGTCATGATGATGACCCGGTCGGAGAGCTGCACCGCCTCGGTGATATTGTGCGTGATCAGCAGGGTGGTCTGCTTCAGCGTTTCTTGAATCTTCAGGACCTTGTCGCCGAGCAGCAGGCGGGTCTGCTCGTCCAGCGCGGCGAAGGGTTCGTCCATCAGCAGGATCTTGGGTTCGAACACCAGCGTGCGGGCGATGGCGACGCGCTGGCGCATGCCGCCGGAGAGCTCGGCCGGGTAACGCTGCTCGAAGCCGTTCAGGCCGACCATGTCGATGAAGTGCCTGGCCGCCTCGTGGCGCTCGGCCTTGCGCACGCCCTTGACCTCGAGCGGGAAGGCGACGTTGTCGAGCACCGTTCGCCAGGGAAAGGTCGATTCCTCCTGGAAGACCATGCCGATCGAGGGATGCGGGCCCGAGATCACGTCGCCGCCGACGCTGACCTTGCCCTCATAGCCGCGCACCAGCCCGCCCAGGATGTTGAACACGGTCGACTTGCCGCATCCCGACGGGCCGATGATCGAGACGAACTCGCCGCGCTCGACCGAGAACGACATATCGTCGACGGCGGTGATGGCGCCTTCGCGCGTCTCGAAGCGCATCGTCACGCCGTCGATGACCAGGTCGGCCTCTTTCACGGTCTCGGCAAGACGCAGTTTGGCGGCCGAAGCGGGCATTGCGCGCTCATCCCTTGGCTGGCCATCGCTCATCGTCTCAACCCTTGTCCAGCTGCTGTCGCAGTTGAACGGCGCGCGACGCTGGCGCGCCCGGAGCGGTCGAGGCCCGACTGAGTCGGCGGCATATCATCCTTCCCTCGCGCGGCCGTCTTCGCTTCTGTTCGCGGCCTACGCAGTCGCCACGTTAGTGAGGCGGCGCGGGCAAGGTCCAAGATTATCTTGCTTGGCCAGTCAAACTTTTCAGGATGGGCAGGTGCGGGCGCTATCGAGCGCGCGGTTGCGGCCTATACTGGCCTCGGAGGCGTGAACGATCGTGGCGACGACAGGGGATGAAAACGGTGGGCGGGCCGGAGCGCTGGACGACCTGCCGTTCGAGAGTAGTGTCGGCTACCAGCTGCGGATGGCGAACCGCGCGACACAGCGCTATCTGCAGAGCAAGATCGAGCCGCACGGCGTCACCACGGGCATGTGGTACTTCCTGCGGGCCCTCTGGCAGGAAGACGGATTGACCCAGCGCGAGCTCTCCCGCCGGATCGGCACGATGGAGCCGACGACGCTGGCTGCATTGGCCGCCATGGAGAAGGCCGGCCTGATCAGCCGCGAGCGCGATCTGCACGATAGGCGAAAGCTGCACGTGCTGCTGACCCCGAAGGGCCAGGCGCTCAGGGCCGAGCTCCTGCCGCTGGCGCAGGAGGTGGTCCAGCAGGCGACTGCCGGTTTCACGCCGGAGGACAAGGCCCGTTTCCTCGGCTATCTCGCCGCGGTCCAGCGCAATCTCGCCGATGTGCCGGACGTCGCCGACCCTGCCGGAGCCGCCTGAGCCGTTCTTCGGCGCTCAGTCCTTCGGCGTTTGCCCGGCATGGCGCGTCATGCCGGCCGCCATCGCCGGATTATAGCCCGGCAGGACGCGGGCATCGATCAGAACCGACGCGCCGCCCTTGGCTGCCTTCACCGCTTCGATCACCGCGTCACGCAGGGCATCGACCGTCCGGATCGGGCCGATGCCCGTGAGCCCCTGCGCCCGGGCGATGGCAGCGATGTCGATATCGGGCTCGTCGATGCGCTGGCCGATCCACTTGTTCTCGACCGGACGCTGGCGCTGCTTTGCAACGCGCTCCTGATGGATCTCGTCATTGTAGAAGGAGCGGTTGTTCGAGACGATCGCGATGAAGGGCAGCTTGTAGTGCGCCGCCGTCCACAAGGCGGAGGCCGCCATCATGGTGTCGCCATCTCCCAGAACCGCCACCGGGAGCCGGCTCGAGCCCTTGAGCGCCAGCGCCGCGCCGATCAGCATGCCCGGCCCCGAGCCGATGCCGGCGCCGCCGTCGATTCCGAGATAGTCGAGCGGATGCCGGAAATGCCAGGACTCGGTGGCCCAGCCAAGCGGCAGGCGAACCAGGCTGATCACCTCGTCCCGCAGCGCCTCGCCCATGGCTGCGGCGAGCGAAACGACGTCCAGCGGGCGATCGCCGTCGAAGGCCAGCGCCGGCAAGGTCGGGCGGACGACCGGGGCCGTGCCCTGGCCGACCTCCAACGCATCGGCAATCAGGTGCATGGCCGCGTCGGGATCGGCAGCGAGATGCAGATCGGCCGGCGCGAGCGCCTGATGGTCCAGGCTCCAGCCATTGTGCAGATGATGGTCCAGCGAGACGCTGATCACGCGGGCCGACGAGGTGCCATCTGCCTGGCGGAGAGTGCCGCCGAGATCGACCCAGTCGAAGGCGAGGATGACGTCGGCGGCGCGGATGGCATCGACCGCCTGCGCATCGAGAAAGAAGGACGGCTTGGCCGTGTGCAGAGGATGGTCCGTCGGGAAGACGGCCGCGGTTTTGATGTCGGTGAGCACGGAAGCACCGAGATGCTCGGCCAGCGCGATGCGGCGGCCCCAATCACGCTCCGAGCGCGACATCCGGCCGAACAGGATGAGCGCCGCCTTCGCGTCCCGCAGCAGCTCCGCCGCCCGGCTGATCTCGGCGGCTGCCGGAACGCTCGGCGAAGCGACGGCGAAGCGCTTGGGGTCCGGCAGCGGCGGCATCTCGTCGAGCCGCTTCTCCTGCATCGAGACGTCGAGGCAGACATAGGTCGGGGCCTGCGGCGCACTGCGCGTCAGGTTGGTCGCGCGGATCAGCGCATCGACGGTGGCCGCCACCGAGACGGGCTGGTCGTCCCATTTCACGTAAGGGCGGATCAGCGCGCCCTGATCCTTGGCGGTGTGCAGCCAGTCGATCCAGGGCCTGCGCTCGGCCGCGTCGACCGGGCCGGTCGCGCCCAGGATCAGCATCGGCACGCGATCGCACCAGGCATTGTAGATCGCCATCACGCAGTGCATCAGGCCGACATTGCTGTGCAGGATGACGCCCATCGGCCTGCCCGTCACCTTGGCATAGCCATGGGCGACGGCGACGGCATGCTCCTCGTGCAGGCACAGCAGCATCTGAGGCTGCTGGTTGCCGAGATGGTTGACGAGGCTGTCATGCAGGCCGCGGAAGCTGGAGCCGGGGTTCAGCGCGAGATAGGGGATGTCGAGTGTGCGCAGCATCTGCGCGACGACGTCGCTCCCCCAGATGCCATTGTCGCTCGACGCGACGGGCACATCGATACCGGACAGCGTCAGGTCGTTCATGGCGTTTCCCCGAATGGATATTTCGAACGACGCTGCGACCAGCTGCCTGGGGCAGCGATCCCGGCTGTCCCTGACGCGTCAGCCCGGCAATTTCAGGCTGACATGGATGTTCTTTTCCTGGGTGAAGGCGATGAGCTCGCCGAGGCACTCCTCGCGGCCGATGCCCGACTGCTTCCAGCCCCCGAAAGGCGTGCCGAGGAAATGCTTCGCGACCTCGTTGATCCAGACGAAGCCCGCCTCCGCCGCCAGCGCGGTGCGGTGTGCCTTGACGAGATCATTGGTCCAGATCGAGCAGGTCAGCCCGTACTCGACGCTGTTGACCGTCTCCAGCATCTGCGCCTCGTCGCTCCAGGGCATGACCGAGAGGACCGGGCCGAAGATCTCCTCGCGCGCGATCCGCATCTGCTATGTCACATCGGCGAAGATCGTCGGCTCGATGTAGAAACCCCCGGCGAGCCTGGGATCGTTCGGCACGCGGCCGCCACAGACCAGCCTGGCGCCCTCAGCCTTGGCCGAGGCGATGAAATCGAGGATGCGGGCATGCTGGGCTCCGCTGACGATCGCGCCCATGATCGTCGCCTCGTCCGTGGGAAGGCCGGGCACGAAGGCGGACAATTTCGCCGGCAGCCGGGCGAGCACGGTGTCGTAGATGTCGCTGTGGATGAAAGCCCGGCTGGTCGAGCCGCAGGACTGGCCGCACCAGGTGAAGTTCATGCCGGCGACGACCGCGGCGGCGACGCACTCCGGATCGGCGTCGGCGAAGGCGATCAGCGCATTCTTGCCGCCGAGCTCCAGCAGCACCGGCTTGATCGTGTCGCTCGCCGCCTTCATCACGGCGCGGCCGGCCTGGACGCTGCCGATCAGCGCGACCTTGTCGACGCCGGGATGGGACGCGAGCGCCGCTCCCGCCTCGCGCCCGCCAGGCACGATACTGAGGACGCCCTCCGGCAGCAGGCCGCCGATGAGCTCTGCCAGTCTGAGCGAGGACAGCGGTGCCTGCTCCGGCGGCTTGATGATGACGGCGTTGCCGGCCGCCAGCGGCGCCGCCATCTTGCCGGCGCAGAACATGAAGGGGTGGTTGAAGGCGAGGATGCGGGCGACCACACCGAGCGGCTGGCGCACCGTGAGATTGATCGCATCGGGCCCCATCGGAATGGTGTCGCCCTTCATCTCGGTGACGAGGCCACCGAAGAAGTCGAGCTGGGCTGCGGCGATCGCGGCGTCGCCGATCATCTCACGCACCGGATTGCCGCAATTGGCGGCGTCGAGTGCAGCAAGTTCGCGGGCATTCTCGCGCACGACCGCGGCGATCGCCTTCAGGATGCGTCCGCGCTCGAGCGGCGGCACCTGGCACCAGGTCCTGAAGCCCGCCCGCGCCGCCGCGACCGCAGCATCGATATCGGCCGCGGACGCCTCGGCGACATCGCAGATGGGCTGGTTCGTGCCGGGGTTCAGCGTCGCGGCATAGCGTCCGGACAAAGGATGACGCCAGCTTCCGCCGATATAGAGGCTGCGGCCGGTCGGCGCGGGCTTGTCGAGCATCGGCAATCTCGTCATCAGATGTAAGGCTCTTCCCCTCCCCCTCGTGGGGAGGGGATAGGGGTGGGGGGCGTCGGACAGAGCTCCAGCGTTCCGGTCAAGGCGGCATGGATCGTGTCGATCACCATGTCCGCCTCTGTCATGACCTGCCGGTTAGTGAAGCGCAGAACCCGAAAACCTCCGGCCTCCAACCAATTTGTCCGGGCTTCATCGTAGCGTAGCGCTGTCTCGGCCCCGTGCTGATCGCCGTCGACCTCGACGATTAGTCGGGCTCGCAGGCAGAGAAAATCGACGACGTAGGATCCAAGCGCTACCTGCTTGCGGAAATGGGTATCCTCCTGCGGAAGCCGCTTGCGCAGCAGCATCCAGAGCTTTTTCTCCGGCTCGGTCTGCATCCGGCGAAGCGACGGAGCATGACGTCGCGCAGATGGCGATGCGACTGCCTTCTTGTCTCGCGTAAACGGCATCGCCCGCTGTCTCATCGAAGTGTCCTGCTTTCCGCCCCCCACCCCTGCCCCTCCCCACAAGGGGGAGGGGTTCGCCGGAGCTCGTATTGTCACACTCCCTCATGGCTGCAGCGCGATCCAAGACTTTCGCAATTGGTCACCGATACGGGAATATGCTGGCGCGGAATGCTTCAGCCCCGCGCAGCCGCCATCTCGGCTTCGGTTCCGTCCTGCTCCATCCCGTCGAGCACCGCGACCTCCTCGCTCGCCGCGCCGAGCTTGCGCCAGTCCTCGCTCTTGGGGACGATGCCCTGATAGGAGCGCAGCTTGGCCTGCGGGATATGCGGCTCGATCAGGCCGATCGCCTCGCTGCCGGCGGCATGCTTGCGCGCGGCATCGATCATCACGCGGCGGAACTGGACGATGGCGATGTCGCTGGCGCCGAGGCGCTCGCTGGTGCGATCGGCGATCGGCCCCATCGATTCCCACATCATGATGTCCTGGTTGGGGATCCCCGGCACGCCGGTGAAGTCACCCAGCTTCATCGCTTTGCGGTCCTGCAGGTAGTTGTTCGCCTTGTTGCGCAGCATCGGCTTGTAGGTCTTGTCGAGATCGATGCCGACCTGCGCGACGCAGAACTTGCGCCAGCTTTCCTGGTCGATGCAGTCGTCATTGCCCCAGGCGATGAAGTGGAAATAGCTGGATACATCGTCCTTGGGCACGATCACCGTGGCGACATTGTAGGAGGCGTTGGGCGGGATCAGCGCCGCGAAGGGCGCGACGAAGACCGTCAGCCGGATGTAGTCATGCGTCTGCGCGTTGACGATCGGCCGCCGGATCGCGGCGTAGCGGAAGCCGTAATTGGTCAGCTGAACCTGGATGCGCGGGTTCTTGTCGGTCGATGGCCGCGTCCAGTGCGTCGCCGTCGTGCCCGCCGTGGTCACGCGGGCGGGCTTCATGTCCGATGAGTGCAGGCTGGAGGAATGGGCGGAATCGATCTGCCCTTCCATGATCTGCGCCCAGTTCACCGGCAGGTCGATCTTGACGATCGAGACCTTGGCTTCCGGCGTCGGGGCCCAGGCCGGCGGCTCGAATTCCGGCATCAATTCCTTCGGCCCCATGTAGACCCAGATGAAACCGCCGGCTTCCTGTGTCGGATAAGCCTTGTGCTCGACCTTCTCGGCGAAGCCGCTTTCGGCCGGCTCGGAGACCATCTCCAGCACCTTGCCGTCTACGTCGAACTTCCAGCCATGGTAGAGGCAGCGCAAACCGCACTCCTCGTTGCGCCCGAAAAACAGCGAGGCCTTGCGATGCGGGCAGAACTCGCCGAGCACGCCGATGCGCCCGTCGGTGTCGCGGAAAGCGACGAGATCCTCGCCGAAGAGCCGGACACGAACTGGCGCCCCGTCGCTCTCGACGAGTTGCTCGGAGAGCAGCGCCGGCACCCAGTGCCGCCGCATCAGCCCGCCCATCGGAGTGTCGCCTTCGACGCGGCAGAGCAGTTCGTTCTCTTCGCGGGTGAGCATGCGGACCCCTCCCAAAATGCCGCTCGGGCTAGCCAACGGCAAATTACTTAGATATCTAAGTGTAAGATTAATCCGGTTCGAAACGCTTGTCGAGAGCGGCTCGCGGAGGGGAACATGAGCGACGAAGCAGCGACCATCCGGGTCACGATCGCGGACAAGCAGATGGCCGCAGAGGACATCTGCCTGTTCGAGCTGCGCTCGGCCGACGGCGGCCCATTGGCGCCGTTCGCGCCCGGCGCCCATCTCGGCGTCAGGGTCCCCTCCGGCGAGATACGAAAATACTCGCTCTGCAACGATCCGGGCGAGGCCGACCGCTATGTCATCGCCGTCAAGAAGGAACTCGGCGGGCGTGGCGGCTCGATCAGCCTGATCGACAGGACCAATGTCGGCGACGAGATCGCGATCACGGCGCCCCGCAACGATTTCGCGCTGAAGCCAGGCCCGTCCAGCTACATCTTCATTGCCGGCGGCATCGGCATCACGCCGATCCGCGCCATGATCAAGCATCTGCTGGCGACGCGGGCGAAGCCGTTCAGGCTCTACTATTTCACGCGTAGCCCGGAGATGATGGCCTTTCGGGACGAGTTCCTGACGCCGGAGTTCCGCGGCAAGGTGGTGATCCACCATGACGGCGGCGACCCGGACAAGGCCTATGATCTCTGGCCGATCCTGGAGGAGCCGAAAGGGGCCCATCTCTATTGCTGCGGGCCGCGCGGATTGATGGAAGCGGTGCGCGACATGACCGGGCACTGGTCGTCGGCTGCCGTGCATTTCGAGGATTTCGGCGCGGCCAGAACCCGGTCGGAAGACAATGCGCCGTTCACCGTCGTGCTGGCGAAAAGCGGAGAGCGCCTCAAAGTGCCGGCCGACAAGTCGATCCTTGAGTTGCTGCGAGAGGCCGGCAAGGTGCTGCCTTCCTCCTGCGAAAGCGGCACCTGCGGTACCTGCAGGACGCGGCTCGTTTCGGGTGAACCCGATCATCGCGATCTGGCGCTGGCCGAGCATGAGCGCGCCCGCAACATCATGATCTGCGTATCGCGGGCAAAATCCGCCGAACTCGTGCTCGACCTTTAGGATGCCTGCGATGACTGAGCCGCTCCGTCTGGGCGTCGTCGGACTGGGACGCGCCTTCATGCTGATGCTGCCGACCCTGGCGCATCACCCCCTCGTGCGGCTCGTCGCCGCCGCCGATCCGCGTGAGGAAGCGCGGCAGCAATTCGAGAGCGACTTTTCCCGGCCGGGTGCGCCGGCCCGCAGCTATGACAGTGTCGAGAGGCTGTGCGCCGACGACGCGGTCGAGGCGCTCTACATCGCTTCGCCGCATCAGTTCCACGTCGCCCATGTCCGCCTCGCGGCCGCCCATGGCAAGCATGTCCTCGTTGAGAAGCCGATGGCGCTGACCATCGCCGACTGCCAGGCGATGATCGAAGCGGCCAATGCCGCCGGAGTGCATCTCCTCGTCGGGCACAGCCATTCCTACGATGCACCGTATCTCAAGGCGGCGGAGCTGATCCGCTCGGGCCGCTTCGGCCGTGCCCGGATGCTCACGGCCTCGAACCACACCGATTTCCTCTACCGGCCGCGTCGGCCGGAAGAGCTCGACACCGCGCAAGGCGGCGGCGTCGTCTTCAGCCAGGGCGCCCATCAGGTCGACATCGCCCGGCTGCTCGGTGGCGGGCTGGTCTCGACCGTGCGGGCCACGACCGGCCGGTTCGACCCGGCACGCCCGACGGAAGGCGCCTATCAGGCACTCCTGGTTTTCGCGGACGGAGCCAGCGCGACGCTGACCTATAGCGGCTATGGCCGCTATGACAGCGACGAGCAGCTCGGCTGGATCGGCGAGATGGGCCAGCGGCGCGATCCCGAGAGTTACGGCATGGCGCGGCGCGGACTGGCTGAGGTTTCGACGCCGCAGGAAGAGGCCGCGCTCAAGAACACCCGCACCTACGGCGTGGCCAAGAGCTCGGTCGCGCCACTGTCGGCCGCCCTCGGGCACAATCATTTCGGCCCGATCACGGTCTGCTGCGAGCAGGCCGATCTTCGTCCGCTGGCCGAAGGCGTGATGATCTACGCCGACGACCGTCGCTGGCTGGAGGCGCTGCCGGCGCCGACCGTGCCGCGCGCCGAGGTCGTCGACGAACTCCATGCCGCCATCCGGTCCGGCATTGCGCCCTTGCACTCCGGCGCATGGGGCATGGCGACCCTCGAGATCTGCCTCGCGATCCTGGAATCGGCGCGCACCGGCCGCGAGATCGCGCTCCAGCATCAGGTCGCACCAGGCTGATCTGACGTGGCAAGCCTGCTACCTCCGATTGGCGGGCTCCTCCGGAGCGGGATTGTTGGCGTTCGAGGCGAGGATCGCGATCGTGTCCTGCTCGGCCGCCGCAGCGCTTTTGTAGCGGGGCGCCGTGGTCACCAGCGGGCGCTCGGCGTCTGCCGGATAATAGATCTCGATCGCGAAGCGGCCGGTCGCGTGATCCTCGACGGGCTCGATGCGAATGAGCGGCATGATGAACCCTCCGATGATGCTGGCTGGCACGCCTGATCGCAGGACTAGACCGCGCGCGGCACCTCCGGTCCAAGACAAAAAGACTTCCCCTGCCAAGCATTTTCATGCCGACACCATGCGAGCGCTGGGGCTCCAGGCGATTCCTCACGGCATTTGCAATGTCAAAGCGGACGAGCGCTTGGTAGCGCTGGAGGCCTCAGCAATTTCAAGGGGATGGGCTGGTGCTGCGAGAGAGGATTGAACTCTCGACCTCTCCATTACCAATGGAGTGCTCGCGATGATAGCCGATGATGTGGCTTGATACAGAATCATCGAAAACGCTGATATTACAGCGATAACTGTTGCTATCGGGCGATAGCGATCGGTGGTGCAGCGTGTTACCATGCTGTTACCGGAGGTCGAAATGCTATTCCCCGAACCAACGCCTGCACCGGCAGCCAGCCGCCGCCGTGAACCGCTCAAGCTGCGGCTTACAGAGGCGGCTGTGCGAGCTCTCCCGCCGCCTGAAAAGGGCGAGACTCTCCTATGGGATGAGAAGATGCCGGGACTAGCTTTGCGGATCGGTAAGGCGCGGCGCGCTTGGATCTATGTCTATCGGCCGCCGGGCGCCTATACAGAAATCGCGGACGGCACGCGCAGGCGCGTCAATCCGATCAAATTGCCGCTCGGCGCGTGGCCTGCCTTGTCTGTTGAAAAGGCCCGCGAGGCTGCTCAGGTCGAAGCGGGCAAGGTCGCCAAGGGGCAAGATCCCGCAGCAACCCGCCGTGAGACCGGGCGCCAGGACAAGGCCAAAGTGTCGGCTTCGCTGGATGACTACGAGGCGTCGCTGAAGCGCCGGCGATACGTCAACGTGGCCCCGGCCATGAGCACGCTGCGCCGAAACCTTGCCAGCCTGAAGGCACGGGACGTAGCGACGCTGCGCCGCGTCGACGTGACAAGATTGATTGAAAGGCTCGAGGCGAAAGGGAAGCCCGGCGCCGCGGCGGACTTTCGCTGCCACGCGCGCACCTGGTTGGAATGGTGCACAAATAAAGGACTGGCTCCCTTCAACGTCTTGGCAGGTCTGCGACGGGAGCGCTCGACCAAGGCGGAGCGGATCGACACCGAGGAAAAGGGTAGGGCGCTTACCGATGCCGAATTGACGGTCATTTGGCACGCCGCGGCGCCGGATACGGTTTTAGGCCGCTACATCCGCGCCATGATCCTGACTGGCGCACGGCGCGCGGAGATGGCACGGCTGAAAGTCAGTATGGACGCCGGCGGCCATCTGGACCTGCCGCCGTACCACACCAAGCAGGGGCGATCGCACCGCATCCCCGTCACCCCGATGCTTCGCAGCATCCTGGCGGCGTGCGAGCTCACCCAAGAGCGGCTCTATTTTGCCTCACCTCTCACCGGTCGCGAAATGAGCGGCTGGACGCAGCACGTAGCGAAGGTGCGCAAGGCATCTGGAGTGCATTTCACGCTTCACGATTTTCGCCGCACGATGCGAACCGGCCTTACGCGGCTTGGGGTCGATGAGGATACGGCCGAGATGATGCTTGGACACCAGCGCGGCACCGAGTTGGACAGGATCTACGACAAGCACGATCGTTGGCAGGCGCGCGTCGATGCCGCGAAGCGCTGGACGGACTTCGTTGAGACGCTCGCGGCCGGCCCGGCGCCCGAGAGGTCTAACGTAGTGCGTCTGAGCTCGCGGAAGGCGCGAGGACTCATAGTCTCTCGCGCGAAAGCATCATGAAGGGATTCGACAATAAAGGGCCTACGATTAGCGAATTTGATCGGCGATTTGCAGTTCAGGGAGCGATGTGAGACAGTGTCTATCGACAACGCCCCGCGGCGGGTCGAGCTGAACCAAATAGACGACTGCGAAATAGCGACATAGGGCGATTGATCAGCCCGAGCCACCGCTCCTGAAATGAGGAGCATCGCTATGCATACGCAGTCTAAAAGTTCCCCGTCTCTCAATCGCGCCACGCTCGCAGAAGCGTCTGCTTCGCAGTCCGCAAGCGAAGCGGCTGCCTGCCGCTCGCGTCGCCGCGTTCCTCTGCAAGGTATTGCGGACGCACCGGACGAAACAGTCGTCACGATCGCCGAGGTTTCCGCTCTGAGTGGGTTTGCGACCGTCACCTTACGCCTGTGGGCGCGCAGCGAACAGCCGCGAGGCCCCAGACAATTCAAGGTCGAAGGGCGCCCGCGGTACCGCTTGGGAGAAGTGCGCGCGTGGCTGAGCGGCGCCGGCGCAGGGCGATGATTAGATCGCGAGACGCCGCCGCCCTGGAACGAAGAAGCCCGACGCCGCCAGCACGCGGTACGCCGGGCCATATCGAGTCTAAGCATATGCATTCTAACGCTAAACCTACTAGTAAAGCAACGGATACCGAAGGTCTTCGCAGCCAGGCGGTCGCCCTAGCCGACCAAGGCTTTCGCGTTGTCCCGCTTCTCCCGAACGGAAAGACGCCAGCGGTTGAAGGTGGATGCCACCAAGCGTCATCGGATTCCGAGCGCGTCCGCCGGTTCTGGTCCGAGGCCATGACGGATGAGCCGTTAGACTACAATATCGGCATCGCGACCGGTGACGGGCTGATAGTCGTCGACATCGACACCAAAGACGGCAAGGACGGCGTCGGAGCCTGGAAGAGGCTCGAGAAACAATATGGGCAAGCGCCCCGAACGTTGGCCGTGAGCACGCCGGGGCGGGGCGTGCATCTCTACTTTAGGGATGGGAGTGGGCGCTGGTTTCCTATCTCTGCGGGGAAACTAGGCGAAGGGCTCGATATCAGAGGCGACGGCGGCTATGTCGTCGGACCAGGCTCCATCATCAACGGTAAGGCGTATGAGGTGTATGACGGGGTGCCAATCGCGCCGATCCCGGAATGGCTGGTGCGTCTCATAGAGGCCCCCCGACCCTCAAAGATGGTCGGATCTGTTGCGGCGCTCAAAGGCGTCGACCCCGACATCGCGCGGGCGCGGGTCGACGAATGGCTAAAAAATCACGCCGAACTCTCGATCGAGGGCGATGGCGGCGACACTGCGGCTTATCGCGTCGCCGCCAGGGTGATGGACTTCGGGCTTTCGCCAGACGATGCGCTCGAGCTGATGCTCGACCACTGGAACGATCGCTGCGAGCCGCCGTGGGAGGATGAGCGGCTTGCCGTGATCGTCAACAATGCGGCAGCCTATAGGCAGAAGCCAATCGGCGCTGACAGCGCTGACGTTGAGTTCGATGTGGTCGAACTGGCGCCGGAAGATGCGCGGGTCAAACCCGAGCATGATGACATGCCCGTCACGGGCGCAAACACTCCTTGGCAAATTCGCATGGCTGCGGATGTTTCTGCGAGGGCGCTGCTGCAATCGGCTTCACCGCTCGTAACAGGGCTTTTGGATTGCGGCGCGATGTCGATGCTCTATGCGCCGCCGGGATCAGGCAAGACGTTCCTGATGCTCTCAATCGCATATGCCATCGCGAGCGGAACTGCATGGGCCGGCCGGAAATGCCATCGGGGGCTGGTCATCTATCTTGTGGCCGAAGGCGGTGGCGGGTTCGCCAAACGCGTGATGGCGCTTCAAAAGTGCCATGGCTTCGCAGCTGAGCTGCCGCTTGGAATTCTGCAGGTTTCCGCCGACCTGCGCAGCAACAAGGTGGACTGCAAAAGGCTGATTGCTGCCGTTCGAGAGCTCGAAAGTGCCACCGGAGAGAAATGCGTCCTGCTCGTCGTGGATACGCTCTCACGCGTGCTCGCTGGCGGTGACGAGAACAGCTCGGTGGACGGCGGCGCCTTGATCAAGAACCTGGACGAGATCCGCCAGGCCATCGCTAGTCACGTCATTGTCGTTCACCACACAGGCAAGAACGAGAGCAAGGGAGCGCGCGGGTGGTCGGGCTTCAAAGCAGCGCTCGATACAGAATTGGAGATCATCGACAAGACGCTTCACGTCACCAAGCAGCGTGATCTGGAGTTTGCAAAGCCGATCGGATTCCGGCTGGAAAGCGTCGACCTCGGGCTGGATGCAGATGGGGCGCCCGTGAGCTCTGCCATCGCTAAAATGGATGTCGCGCCGCTCGAAGACTTTGGCGACGTCCTCACCCCGGCGCAGGAGCGCATGATGGGCGCCCTCAAGTCAGCGGCGGCCAAGAAGTATGGCGATCGCTATAGACCAGGGAGCGACGCCTTCGTGCTGACCTCGAAGGAATGGGACGCCGAATTTGACGAGACGGGCTCTCGTCATTCGCCAATTGGCGGGCGCTCCAGGCAAACCCTCGATACGCACAGGCTGGCGCTTGTAGAGAAAACTCTCGTCAAAAAAATCAAGCGTGCTCAATGGGTTGCCCTCCAATGACGAGAATGACGAGAAATGACGAGATGGATTTGAGCACTCCGAATGAAATGACGAGAGTTTCGGCCACCCTTAAGGGGGCCGAAACGTCGTCATTCGGGGTTCCGGGCAGCAAGCCAGATGCTTTCGCCATTCCCCCTGGTAGCGAGGTCTCGCCCGCGAAGCCCCGCACGCTGATGTCGCACGCCCTGCGGAACCGTACCCGTCTCTTCATCAAGGGCGAGCGGTTCCTATCGGTCGGGCGGGTGGTCATCGTTCGTGGGAGCCAACTCGAGTCCACGAATATGGGCTTTCGCATCCGCCACTATCGACTGGCAATGAAGTGCGAGGATTGCGACATCCCATTCCAGCAGTCTGCGACGCGGGCTGCGATCCGGCGCGACGAACTCAGCCGTAGATGCGAAAGGTGTAAGTCACCCGGCAAACCCACTCGCGCCGGCGCATTCTTGGCGCGCGAGCGGCGCCGCCAGAAGGCTGCGGAGGCCGAGAAGCTCCGCTTGGACGCGCTGCACCTGCGCCGCATACAGAAGTTGTCCGCGGCCATGGGGCGGCCCGTGCCGCCCGAAATCAGCCTCCGCGACCTGTTCCAGGCCGAGCAGCGCCACATCCGCAAGACCCGGCTGGCCCATCAACGAGCGGCCTGGATACTCGGCCTGCCGCTCTCGGAGATTGCCACGATTGCAATCGAGCAGCGCGCCAGGCGGCGAGCGGAAGCCGCCTTCGCGTAGCCGAGTCGTTAGCCCCTTCGCCGACGCCGTTTGCCCCTATCGCTATGGTGTTTTTGGTTTTTCCGAGTGATGCTTTCTTGGGAAGTCTACGGGGGCGGGATGATGAAACTCAGCATATTTATGGCTGCAGGGATTATGCTCTCTGCTTGCGCCGAACGGCAGGAAGCGTTCCACAGCAAGTATCGCGACCTCAGTGCCAGCCGCGCTCGTACGGACGCAGATATGAGCGCTGATGAGGCCGCGTGCCGCTTTCAAATCAATTCATTGCCAGATAGCCGCTCAACAAATGCCGAGTTGCTGACGGACTGCATGCTCGCTCGCAAATGGGAAACGGTCGAACGTCGCTCGGTCTTCGTTAAGACAGGCTTCGGATTGTAGGAGCAGGCGCAGGCCGCCCCTTGAAGCGATGCGCTATGCCGGCCAGCTTCCTCTGGCATGGCCGACCCATTCGACCTCGAACGCTTCATCGCAGCCCAGGAAGACGTCATCGCTGGCGCCCTGGCGGAGCTTCACGCTGGCCAGAAGCGAAGCCACTGGATGTGGTTCGTATTCCCGCAGCTCCGCGGGCTTGGCAGCTCGCCGACCTCACATCGCTTTGGTATCGCCGATATGGTGGAAGCGAAGGCCTATAATGCGCACCCGCTGCTCGGCCGCCGGATTTTCGCCTGCACCAGCGTTGTGCTTTCGCTTGAGCGGCGGACGCTGCACCAGATTTTCGGCTCGCCCGACGACATGAAATTCGTCTCGAGCATGACACTGTTTGCGTTAGCCTCCGATAATGCTCAAAACGCCTTTCAAGCCGCTTTAGACCGCTACAATGGCGGGCAAATGGATCCGCGCACGGTCGATCTATTGTCCACCTGAACCACGCACTTGATATCGCGTTGCTTATCAACGTGGGCCCCCGCGGGCGACGAGAAACTATGGCAACGACTCCTGAAATCAGCGTCAGTGTCGAGTCTGCGGCCGAAGACGCCCCTGGCGCCACGGCCTCGTTCCCCTACGATGCGACGCTAGTCGAGCGCTTCCGTCAGGCGTTCCCCAGGGCGCGCTGGCGTGATGGCCGCAGGGCCTGGTTCGTGCCGGGTACCACGGCTGAGCGTCGGCTGAACCAATGGCTCGAGCGCGAGCTCTCCGGCGTGTTGGCCTTTGCCGACGAGCGCGACATGCTTCATTGACAGCTATCGTCGCCAGACGTCGGCGAACGCGCTAAACGTATCCTGTGTGATGTGAAGGGGGAAGCGATGACAGGAAAAGCTACATTGACGATGGTCGACAGCGTTCGCATCCGCCTGGACAAGCGTTCGGCTGAAGAAGTTGCCCGGGAGTTTGGAATTCTGCCCTCCGTCGTTCGTAAAATGCGGACAAATCCGCCCGGCATGACATCGGACGAAGAGCGCGCCACTCAAAAGCGGTCTCAAGGATCCCGCTCTGCTCCTTGGACGCCGGCGGCGTTATCCCGTCCCCGTCCATAGGCTGCCTCCGCTCGATCGACCACTCCTATCGCACGAAGGCGCTTTGGCCTTCACAGAGGTCACTGGCGAGGTCGTGGGGGACGATGTTGCGCAGGAGCTCTACCCTTGGAGCCCTTGGAGCCCTTGGAGCTTAGAAACCGCTGGTGACTTCGTGTGGGGCTATGGCGGCGCCCCTCGCACGACGAATTGGTGCGTACGTGGCCCGCCCGCCCGGCGGCAGAGGCATCTGATAAGGCGCGAGGCTGGTGGCGGGCGACGATCGAAGAGCTACGCGAAGCGCGTCGGAAGGCGAAATCTTTGGAGCGAGCGCAGGCCGCGCGCCGAAAACACCCTACTGCGGACGATCTGGCACCAGGGTAGTTCTGGCTAAATCGTTTCGGACCCGTTATGATTTAGCCCTGTGGTTAAATCACGAAATCGGAGATCCGATAAATGCCCCGCCCACCGAGCCGAACCGGCCTCGACGATGCGACGCAGCGCGAGCTCTGCTGGTGGATTGCGAAGGGCTGCAGTCCTGAGGAAGCCTCGAAGCGAGCGGGTCTGCCCAACTCGGTTCGCACCTATAATTTCGCCAAGACGCAGGAGTTTTCCGTCGTCCTGCGGCAGTCGCTGTCGAAGTACCTGGCCGACGACCTGGCGCCCAAGGCGATCAAGGTTCTGAGCGAGATCATGCTCGATGAGAAGGTGGCCGGCCGTGTGCGCGTGGATGCTGCCAAGGCCGTGCTCGATCGTGCAGGGTTCTCCTCCGCGGCCAAGCCTTCGGGGCCTGATGACCGGCTGCTAAGCCAGTACACGATCGAGGAGCTCGAGCGCTTGGTCGTCACGCTCGAGGAGAAGCGGGCGTTGGAGGAGGGCAAGCAGATCGATGGCGAGGTGGTCGAGGCCTATGACCTCGAAGAGGTCGATCCGTTGGGCTGATGGCCCCGGCTATTTGTGCTTGCTTTCGCAGGATGCGGACGATGTCTTCTTGCAGCAGATGTATTGCCACGGCGACGACGCGCTCATGTTAAGCGCCCTAGCGCGAGCGCTGGCTGCTGACTGGCAGGCCGATAGACCTTTCACAAGGCCCAGGAATTCTTCGCGCTGTGAATGTGGGTAATAGAAGTACGCATTGAAATCCGCGCGCTCCAAATTTTCCTCGCCGCATCCTGACAATAAAGTTGCCGCGAGCAAGCCAAACGACAGTCGCGCCATCAATGTCATGAGCGCCCCCCAGGCTGTAACCCTGCCTTGCCACGAGGCGCGAGAGCACATTCCTTGTTGGCGCCGGTTCCAGGTGCATTCTCGAAAACACATGCGCTTCCCGCCGGAGCGCCGCATTTCTTGACCATTTCTCGGAAGCCAACACATTTTCCGCTGGCGATATGCCGGTAGCCGGGACCGCCTTTGCAACCGCATCCACTGCATGGACTGGAGTCCAGCAGGCAGCCCGCGGCGAGCACGGGGCCGCAGTAAATCAGGAAAGTGCCGAAGAGTGCTGCGCGAAGCATGCTGCTAGAGGGTCGGCGAGTTTCGCGTGGAGCCCGGCGCCGACGAAGGCGTTTGCTGCTCTCTCAAATTCTTGCCGATCAGATCGCCCCTCGAGCGGACAACGTAGGCAGTGACAACGTCACGAACTCGTGTCTCAGCGAGCTCTCGGACCTGCGACCGGTTGGACTGCGAACCGGACTCCACCTCGACGATCTGCGTCGTTACGCGAATCAGCGCGTCAATGTCAGACTCGCAGAAAATCATTGCCGCTTTGGCCACAACCTCCGCCTTTTCATCGGTCAGAAGCATGGTCGCGCCTTCCTTACCGATGCATGCCAATGTTTTCGTACGGATCAGATCGCGTGTTTTCTCCAGCAACTCGAGCTTCTCAACCCGGGCGACCCTTGCACGCGTCTCGGCCTCCAAGCGTTGCGCTTCCGCACGCGCGGCCGCAGCCTCGCGCTCGGCGCGTTCGCGTTCCTGCTGAGCCTGCCGTTCTGCTCTGGCACGCTCTTCTGCTGCCTGGCGTTCGGTGGCCTGACGTTCGGCGTTTGCACGGGAACTCGCGATTTGCGTGGCCAGGCGACCGCGAACGGCGCGTTCTAGATCGGTCAGATAGGGGCCAGAATAGAACGTTTGGCCACCAAAACCATAGATCGTGTCGTGGGTTGAAATCATGAGTGCCATCGACTGCTGGCACACTGACACGGCGCGATTGAGAAGAGGTTGGAAGCTGTCATACGCGACTGCGCTGTCGAACTGGTCATCGCGCCGAACGACGGATGCAACGCAGTCAGTCGCGGCCCGAACATACGGCACGTGCTGGCGCCGCTTCTCCGCTTCGGACTGAGCGAGCGCCGGCCAAACCGCCATTGCCAAGGCACCGGTAACCAATATCGAGCGCATCTGTTTTTGTTTCCCCCAGCTCCTGGCAATCCTTAACAGTGCTTAACCTAGAGTCGAGTCGTGATACGGAAGGCGGTTAAAGGAGGTCTGCTTGCTCAAAATTGGCGTTGGTCTTTTTGGTGCTTTACTGGCTTTTGGCCAAGCGGCTGCATCTGAACCTGCGTTTGCTGGCCGGTGGGACTGTGGAGTTCAAGTTTTTCAATTCACGAGCCGGACATACAACAACGGCGCCAAGACGATGAAATTCTCGTCGATCGAGTTCGGTAAGGGAAATGATGTCCGTTTGGTCTTGCCTGACGGCTATGTTGTTGCGCTCTTGAATATTACGCGGCGGACGATGATTTGGTCCTCGCCTGCTTCAGGGAGCACTTTCGACTGCAAACGCTTGCGGTGAGGTCAGTTCGCCTCGCTCGAGGAAGCACCTGAATGTGCTGCCTCGCCACTGGCAAGGAGGCGCCGTAATCTGGAGGGGATAAGTTCCTGCTCACGGTAAAGTCCAAGCCAGGCAAGCATGGCGGCTTCTAACGCGGTGTCGATTTGTTTTTGCACGGTCTTTCATTCGGACTTCCCAATCCCATCTGTTGGAAAGGCAGAAATCGAAGGACCGGATTACGCATGTCGTGCGATTGCGAACGGCTAGCTGAAGCGATCTATCGCGAGATTGAAAAGCAGCTGCCGAAGCGTGGCCGCGGTGATAACGATCATGATCTTCAAGCGGTCTTGATCGACGGCCAAGTGGATCTTCTGAGAATTGCGGCATCGCTCACAAGGCGGTTCTGTGTTCTCGCCGACAACCTTGAAACGGTTATCGCTGACGGCCCTGTGGCCGATCGCAGACAGGCGACAAGGCGGCACGGATGATTGACTATGCAATTGAGCGCAACGCTTTCGCGAATTTGTAAGCATTTGCATGGTCAATTGGTGCCGTGCAGATACGGCTGCCTTCCCCTTGTCCTGGGCCTGATGCGACACGCGAACAGGCGCGTCTCGATGCGCTTGCGCGCTATGGCGTGCTCGACACGCCGGCTGAGGCATCGTTCGATCGCCTGACCAGGCTGACGAAGCGCATCTTCGGCGTGTCGATGTCGACCATGTCTTTCATCGATGGCCACCGGCAATGGTTCAAGTCGCAGCAAGGCCTCGGAGCTAGCGAGACCGACCGCGCCCCGGCGTTCTGCAATGTCACGATCCAACAGCCGGCAGCGTTGATCATCCCGGACGCCACCGCTGACGAGCGCTTCGCTACCAACCCCTTTGTGGTCGGCGAGCCTTATGTCCGCTTCTACGCCGGTGTTCCGCTGCGCTCATCCGACGGCCACGCTATTGGCACACTTTGCGCGTTTGACCCAAGGCCGCGGGTATTCAGCCAGCAGGACGACGAGACGCTTGCCGATCTCGGCGGGTTGGCGATGGATATCCTCGAACTCAGGCGACGCGCCTTGGCCGGCCAGACCGAGGCAGGCCTCGGCGAAAGCTCCGAACTATCACTGGCCAAAAAGTTCGCGCACGGCCGCAGCGTGCTGAAAGCTGGCCGCATCGTCTTCAACAACAGCCGTGCGGCGATCCGCTGTACGGTGAGGCAGCTGTCGCCAGAAGACGCTGTGATTCATGTCATCAACACTGCGAAGATACCAGATCGCGTGGCTCTTTTGATCGATGCCGACGTGATGTCCCGACTCTGCTCGGTGACGTCCAGGGCCGAACAGCACCTCGCGCTCGCCTTCGAGAGCTGATGCAACACCGATCGTCCGTCCGTTTGAGCAGATGGCGCCGGTCCATACTCACCGCGTTGGGAACCAATGCCATCGATCTTGATTTATGGGGATCGGGCGGAGGGCACGGCGATGGCGAGCGGCTGGGCTCCGGATGGGGCAGTTCAAGATCAGATTGACGACTCCATTACCGATGCGGTGCGACTGGCTCGCGCCAAGTTGGCCACTGGTCCCGGCGAAATTTACTGCCAGGTTTGTGGCGAGGAAATTCCTGAGGCCCGACGCAAGGCGATGCCGAGCGCGCGCACGTGTGTCGATTGCCAATCTGGTCTCGACCGCCGCCCCACTATCGGCGGCATCAATCGCCGCGGCAGCAAGGACAGCCAGTTGAAGTGACCCAAGCTGACGTCCACGGTTAAAGGGTGCGCGTTTCGGGCTGCAGGACCGAGCTGATACATGAAATGCTCCACGAGCCCGAAACCCCTGGCTGACCACCCGCTTGCGCTCGGCCGCGCCGCCCTCGCCACCGTCAAGGAGACGCCGTAATCTGGAGGGATGAAGCTGCCTCTCAAGGTCAAGGGCGATGCCAGACAAGCGGGCCATTGAAATCCCAGTTGTCCGAGTCGCCTCGGTCGAAGTCAGTGGCGACCCGACGCAGGATTCCTTGATTACCTTCAGCACTGAGGCGGACGCGGACGTTGTCTTGCGCTTGCCCCCGACGGTCGTGGCGGAGCTGGAGGCCCTACTCGCGCGCGCCAGCCTGGAACAGGCGAAGCGGCTGCCGAAACAGTGACCCGGCCGAGCAGCATCCTCCTCGCCGCGCTGGCCGTGACGACATTCACGGCTTTGATCGCGGTCTGGCTGAGATGGCGAGTGGGGTGGTAGAATGGCGAGATGATCACGCCGGTTGACGAGGACTGCGGCTACTGTTGCGGGCGTCCAGGTAACGCTCGATAGCGTCCCCGTAGGCAACCATCAGTAGATACTCGACGGAGCCCTCGGGAGCGCTCCTCAGCCGCTCGATTTTGCCCAGAGCATCGACATATTCCTGCTCGGTATCGATGACTACGACGGGTGCCTCAGGATGGCCGGGTCGACAATTGCTGGTCATGCACCCCTTCTCCGATTGCCTTAGAACACCGGCTAAACGCCAATTTTTGCCAGCCTGTTGCAAGTGCGTTCTCCTGCTCGCGGGGGTTGGCTTTCAGAACAGGTCGCCTTGCGCCGGCGGCTTGACCGCTGGGAACAGCGCAGGATCCGTCGGATCATCCTTCTTCACACCACGTGCGACTATCGATAGCGAGCCGTTGGGCAACGGGCGCTGCTGCAGCGCCTTCGCCTGATCCCAGGGCGCTGTCATCCACGTCTCACACTCCTCCGGGGTCGTCAGGATCACCGGCATGGCCTTGGGGTGGATCGTGCGAACATCGGCGTTCGGGTCAGTCGTGAGAAACCCGAACAGGTCGAGGGTCTCTTCGCCATCCTTGATCTTGCGGACGCTCGTCCATTGAGAGCACCAGATCCCGGCAAACATCGCGGTGGGGCGCTCTTCTCCGAAGGCGAACCAGACATCGCCGCCCTCAAATTTGTTGAACTCGCTGAAGCTCGTGAACGGCACGAGGCACCGGTTCTGGACGCCGAGCCAGCGCAGCCAATGCTTGCTGTCGGTGCGACGAATATTCGTCGTTCCCCGGTCCGGCTCCAGACGCAACAGCTCCTCAAAATCCACCGGCTTGCCCTTCGCCCGCAGCTTCTCGGCACGCTCGCTTGCGGCGTCGTACAGAGCTTTGCGAGAAGACGGCATGCCCCAGCGGACCATGGCCAGCTCTGGCCCTGCCTCGTTGTTCCGAATGATCGGTGCAGGCCGGTCGGGATTAATGTTGGGCATCGGCGGCAGGTTGGCGAAGTTCGGTCCGCCGTCGTTGAACGGCGCGAACAGCTTGCGCATCGCCTCTACGTTACGGGTGTGGCTATAAAGATTGCACATGAGCCGGATGCTAGTGACGCACTCAGAATCTCACAAGAAGGCGAACTCGGGCTCTGCAGCGACCTCAGGCTCATACCGGAGCCGCAGAAGCTTCGGATCGAATAGGGCACCGACGAAGAAATCCTTGCGCGAGCTCGGCTCGCCCAGGGCCCCGGCGCGCAAGTGCAAGCCGCCATGTGCTTCCACCAACTCGTGTGTCGTCTCGTGCGTCTGCAGGCGGACTTCTAAGAGATCGAGGTTTGGCCGCTCAACGATCCGCTTCGGATGCCATCTGACGTCGAGCCAGGCCTCGATCGTCGCTCGCACCAGTTGCACGCCATCGACCTTAGTATCGTAGACGATGACGTTCTTCCAAAGCGGGCGCGGGCCTTCCTTCCGCGGCGTCACGAGGAAATGGCCACGCGAACTGGTGAAGTCGCCGTAAGGTCCCGCGAAGTCGCATTTGTATTGCTCGGCCAGTGTGGGCCAGAGCCATCCGTCGTCGTCCGACGAGGTATGGAATTCGACGTCCTCCACCGGCTGGGGCTCGCCAGTCTTTCGGGCGGCTTGCGCAGCAACTGTCAGCTTCGAAATGGCGAGCTGCCTAGCTGCCACCGATTCTGCGGCGCTTCGGACCGGGCGTTGATTCTGTTCCCAGCTGATCATCCTTGCCTCCTTCGATCAGGGTCAGGCCGGACATGCTTGGCGGCAGGTCCGGCGGCGAGGTGCGGCCGATGTCCATGCAGTAGGCGCCGCACTTGCGGCCGTATTTCTGCGGCTTGCGCTCGAGGTTGGCAGGGTTCCATGCGCAGGGCTTCCGGAATTCGGCCAGCAGCCAGTTCAGCGTCGCGTTCTCGCCGTACAGCCAAGCCAGCCCGGCTAAGCGGGCATCCTTGCTGCGCGTGCAGAAATGGCAGCGGAAGCGCACGACCACCCAAGGGAAGTCGAGCAGCGAGGTATCTTCGTTCGGCGGTTCCATGGGCGTCATGCATCAGTGGTGACCTCGCGCGGCGGCCTGGCGCCTTCCGAGAACACGCCCCGAATGAAGCCCCTCGAAACGGATCGGTCGGCATCAGCAAGCACGCTCTTCAACGTCTCGTAGGTCACCCTCAGAGCTGCGCGCTCGCTGCCATGCGCGTCGATCAATTCGACGAGCTCCCACTCCAATTCGTCGCGCTCCGGCAATGGCTCGGCTGACATGTTCCGCGTCCTCAGGTATGAGAACATAATGAGAACGAGCAAGGCGAAGAGTCAACCCTGATCCCAATCCGAAACCCGCGCCGCGCCTACAACAAGGACGGCTCCATGGTGCAACCAGCGACCGTTGCGAGCCACCGTGCGCTGGGGCTGAGCCGGGTCGAGATCTGGTGCAATGTCTGCATCCATAATGCCGAGATCAGCACGGATGGTCTGCCGGACGATTTTCCGATTCCTGATATCTGCCTGCGCTATCGATGCTCAAAATGCGGCAGCAAGAACCTGATGTCGCGGCCGAGTGTCCATGAGCCTCGCGGACATGTGACGCGGAAACGCGATGTCAGTTAAGGGTCGATACCGGAAGCTGAGGGATCTAGCGATATAAGCCTACCTCACCTGCTCGAACGGAATTTCCGCAATGACATATATCGTCCGGCTCGCGCGATCTGATGACGCAGCGGAGGTCAGCGAAGTGATTGTCTCGGCCCTCCGTGAGACCAACGCCAAGGACTACTCGGAGGCGGTGATCCAGCGCGTTGAGCAAAGCTTCCCTCCAGAGGCAGTGCTTGACCTGATGGAACGTCGAACCATGTTCGTCGCTATGCTAAAAGGGCGCATCGTCGGCACTGCCAGCTTGGACGGGCGCGTCGTGAGAAGCGTCTTTGTCGAGCCCAAGAGCCAAGGCCTAGGCGTCGGCCGGCTGTTGATGGCGCAAGTTGAACAAGCGGCGACCGAGGGAGGCGTGGAGATACTTGCGGTTCCATCGTCGGTCACGGCCGAGCCGTTCTATACAAAACTCGGCTTCCGGGCTGTCAGAGACAGCTACCATGGGGAAGAACGCACCATTGTAATGGAACGCGCTCTGATTAACTCGCATTGAGCCCGGTATGGGTCGAAAGCAGACGTCATCCCACCCGGTAGACGTTCGCCTCGTCGGCCTTTTCGCGCAGGCCCTTGAACGACGCGTGCCGCAGCTTCTCGTCATGGGTCCAGCCGCGATAGGCGATCTCAGCCGCGAGCTTCGGCTTTACCCAGACGACGCCCTTGCGGCTGAGGCCGCGGGCCGGCGGAGAACCGGCGGTGATCCGATCGAGCTGCTTGCGAAGCGCTGTGGCGCTGGTGTGCGTGAAGCCCGTGCCGACGCTGCCGACATAGGTCAGGCCGTAGTTGCCATGCCCCGCCAGCAGCAGCCGGCCGATCCCACCCAGCGCCGCGCTGGAGGGCTCATAGCCGATGATCAGGAAGGTGTCGGACTGGATGCATTTGATCTTGAGCCAGTCGCCGCCGCGGCCAGGCCGATAGGGGGCATCGCGGCGCTTAGCGATGATACCTTCCAAGCCGAACTTGCAGGCACTCGCCAGGAATTCGGCGCCGTCCGCCTCGACTTCCTCGCTCAACCGGATGGTTCCGCTTTCACCATCGAGCAGATCCTCGAGCATGTGCCGACGCTCGACCAAGGCCATGCGTGTCAGATCGTGCCCGTCGAGATAGAGCAGATCGAAAGCGAAGAGCATGGCGCGATCGGCATTGCGCTTGCCGCCGCGGCCGCCGAGCGCCTGTTGCAACAGGCCGAAATCACCGCGACCGGCCTCATCGAGAACGACGGCCTCGCCGTCGAGGACGAAGCTGCCGGCGTCGAGCTCTGCCGCTTCTGCCACGATCGACGGGAAGCGGTGCGTCCAGTCATGCCCGCCACGGGTGATGATCCGGACGCCAACGGCATCGCGGTGGACGGCCAGGCGGTAGCCGTCCCACTTCACCTCGAAGGCCCAGTCTGGCCCCGCCGGCGCCTTCGCTTGGAGGAGGGCCAGGCAGGGCTCAATCCGGACCGGCATCGGGTCGGAGAAGAGGTCGGGTTTGGCAGCGCCGCGCCGCGCTGTGACTGGCGCGCTGCGCAGCGCGTCGCCGGCAGGCATAGCCTTCAGGACACGACGCGGCTGCCTCGCCATACTCGACACCACTGGAACGCAATGAACTGGCGACTCAACGTTAGCCGGCCGGCCGCGTTCCGGCTCATGACGAAGAATCTAACGACCGACCGGAACGCCAGCGGTGCAAGGCCGTTTCGTCAGCAGTTGCGTTGGAGGTTGTCATGCGTACCCAGCCGAAACGATCCGGGCTCAGCGACAAGGTCGCAGTCCAGGCGCCAGCTCCTCGTGAGATGTATCGCGAGGCCTGCCAAGACGAAGACGGCAACCGCTACACCGTCATCGTCTATCGTCCCTTCCCGCGCATCAACCTCACGCGATACGCGCTTGAAGACGGCACGCCGGTGCGCTTCATCGACGACTGCCTGTTCGAGATCGAGTCGACTGGCCAAACGCTGTCCCGGTGCCCGTGATGTTAGCGCTCGTGGTTTGGGTTTTCCTCATCGCCGTTATCCTTGCCACCATCGGAATGGCGTCGTTTGGATAGGAGTCTTTGCAGCCGTGGAAACGACCATGCGAACGCTCGCAACCATCGGCGCCGCCATCATCATGCTGATCGTTTATTTCGTGGTGGTGAACCGCGTGACGCGCACTGACGACGACGAATGATCAGGACATCCCATCGCGCCACGGCACCGCTGGTTTATTCCCATCTTGCCGAGCGCGAGGTCTCGACCTGGTCGAGCGAAATGGGCGCGGCAGTGCGAGGTCGACACGCTTCTTGCCATGCCCCTGGTCCGGCGGCAGCGCTTTCTGAACGGCTCCGGCAATCCGGAGGACGGCCGAGACGGCAGGCCGCTGGAGACAGTCCGAGGCGCCGCCGGCGTTGCTTCGCTGAAAGCCGACTTGGAGAGGATGGAGGAGATCCTGCGAACGCGCACTCGGCCGCAATAAAAAAAACCCCCCGCCGGCAGCCGACGGGACTTTGATCTGCCTCTCGCCGATGTGCACGGGGGAGCGACTGCACCGGCGAGCGGCATGGCGCTGGGCTGGGGAGCGCCGAGATCAAGCTAGCACGCCGTGCACAAACGAAAACCCGCCGGCGCGAATCGGCGGGGCTCAGATTGCCCTCGCCGCGGCGGCTGGGGGGTAACCCCATGGAACTTGCCAGATGTCGCCGGTTCCGCAGGTGATGAGCATTTCTTCCGCCTGCAATCCGCGAACGCTACCCGCGATTCCGCACTTCCTTGGCGAACCGTTCAACGACCTTCTCAACCAAGTCGCCTTGAGCATCATCGCGCAGCAACGTGCTGACCTGGTAGGCGAGCCAGGTCCGATCGCGTACTGCATCTTCGGAACAAAGCCCGCGCTTTTCAATTTCGGCCCAAGCAGCCTCAAGAACGCGTTGAGCTCGGGCGAGGATGTCGGGCTCGTGGAATGATGATAATTGCATGGTCTCGCACTATAGGCGCGTTTCCCCCTGGAAATATGTCATGAGCAGGCTGCCGGGAGAGAGCTGGCTTTATCTCTTCGCGCTCGCTGCTGTCGCACTTGGTTGTTGCATCATCCTGGAAGCGGCGACACTGGGGTGGTAGCACAAAAAAAGCCCTCCCAGCAGGTGCCAGAAAGGCCGAGAGTTTGGCTTTCGGAAGTTGATCAAACGCGAAAATACGACCCCGGTTCCCACAGGCCCTCAACTAGGAATCGAGACGGAGGCATTCCCAGTCAGGATCGTCGTAGCTTGATAGATCGGAATGTTCCCGCGGCGGGCCAAGAAGGATGTCGAGATATACCCGCCAAGAGGTATATCGAGCTGAGCTATCTCTGCGAGGCTTTTTAGCGGCCCCGTCGCTCGGGGAATCCTTGGCGATCGTTGATATACCACCTCCGCTAGGCCCGTCCGTGCACGATCAAATCATCGTCGGCGACAATGGCCATGAAAGTCCGTGGCAGGGCGAAGCGGATCATCGATCAAACGCCGGGGAATCGGCTCGGTTTAGATGGCCCCTCCGGGACCGCCAAAATAGATATTGGCCCCTCTCTCATGTGAAACGTTTCCGGTCACCGAGTACCATTGCTCCCCGCGGGTGACGGTGTATAGCAAGTCGGCATCCCA
Organism: Alloboseaceae bacterium BT-24-1; assembly: GCA_025846845.1. Taxonomy (GTDB): domain Bacteria; phylum Pseudomonadota; class Alphaproteobacteria; order Rhizobiales; family Beijerinckiaceae; genus Allobosea. The sequence continues at coordinate 257,840 of JAOYTL010000007.1, read as the reverse complement.
ATCGTGATAGTGTTCGTCATAGACTGTGATCCGGCTTATCGAGGCCGCCTTCCTTGCGCCCTCGTCCGCGCGAGCGCCCGATCCCATTTGCGGCCATCGCTTTTGCGCAGCGGTCTCGCCACCATAAGCGACGTAGGTCGAGTACTGCGACAGCTGGCCCGCTTCGAACAGCGATGCCGGATAATAGCCCAACGCGAACCCGGGCTCGGCGCCGCCGACATAAAGCCACCAAGCATCACCCCGTTCATCCCGGTCACGGATCCAGGTCAACTCCAGAGCGTATTGCGTGCCGTCTCTTTTGCTGACCCACTTCCCCAAATCTCCTCCGAGCGCAAAGAGCTTTCCCGTCTGCACGAAGCCTGGGCACTCCAAATTGTAGCCCCCTTTGATGTAATTGTCGGGGGTAAAGAAGATGAACAGGCGTGGGTTCCTACTGCCTTCGAACTTGCTCGGCTGCACCATCCATCCAGCCTCGATCGTTTGCATTTTCTCTGCGACGCCGCCCACATACCAGCACTGCGACAGGCTCATCTGCTCCTTGCCGCAGGCGGGTCGCCAGATGCTGTGCCTGCTGGAACCGCCGAGGTTTGCGATCCCCTGGTATCCTTCCGCATGGCAGTGCTTACCGGACGTCGGCGGTACTTTCAGGCTCGCGGGAGCGTCATCGGAGACGAGCGGAGCTTTATGGTGATAATGCTGCAGCGAGTCGAAGCGCGCCAGCTCCTCGAGCGTGACACGGCGCATCGGGATCGTCCCATTCGGGCACCACGCCAAGTTGCCATAGCGATCATATCGGTCCGGGCTCAGCGAAGATCGTATGACGACATCGCTGTCGGCGCCGTTCCCGCTGTCGGGACGACGAGGCGGCAGAGCCGGCGGCACCGCAACCTTCGCGTCAGACCCTCGTAGTGACGGCTGCTGCTCGACCGGAATGCAATCGAAGATCTGGCCGCCGTGATCCATGAACGTGTGCTGCGCCTCGACCCCCTCGTAGAGGCCAAGCACATGCCGCCGCATCGTCTCGAACGCTTCCACGTCAGCGACAGTAGCCTCTCCCACTGCGTCGACAGCATCCCGCTTGGCGGAGGCGACCTCATCGATGAACCTGCGAAAATCCGTTATGCTTCCGTTGTCGATCATGATCGCTCCGTGAAGATAATTTCGCCAATACTAAAGTAAAAGCTCTGCATGACTGCAGCGGATGCATAGGCTCGAGGCGAGCTACATTGGCGACACGTGAACGATCAGCCCCCCAAGCTTGGCCATGATACGATCACGGTTGGTCGGATCCTCGCAATTTTGGCTGGTTGATTTGCCTCTGATCGAGATCGCTTCATTGTGAAGGTTGTCAGACAGGTATTCGCCCGGTCTGCAAAACCAGCACTGAACCGTACCGTTGTCACGATCCAAGACCAGGCGGGCGACATTTCTGTCATCGCCCGCCCAGCCCAAGTCACGCCAATTGCTCTGCTTTCCCCTCGTTCCCTCCCATTCGTCGTTGCCGACGAGTGACCAGGTGAAATACGAGCCGGCGTGCCCATTCACGCTATTGCCTCGGGCATCGTTCACCGCAGCAATTGGATTGCCTTTAAGGTCGGTCATCACGGTTCCAACAACTGTTCCGTTGCTGGTTCCCACCAGAAAACTGAGCACGAAGTTCTTCAACGCGAAATTCATGTCGCTGATCATCTGCTCTGGATAAGCGAACCTGGTCCCTTCGACGGTTACGCCGACGGCATCCTGTTGCACTTGAAGAGAGGCGCCCTTCTTGTTGGCTTTGGTCAGGACTTGCAGAAGCCCGCTTCGGGCAGCGTCCGCCTCGCTTTTCACCGCGCGAAGCGCACTCAGCTGGGTGTGACCGGTGAAGAGGCGATCGTCGATAAATTTCTGGCAAGTCTTGCTGACATAGATCCATTTGTTCAGGAGCGGCGTCAGTATTTGAAGATCATTCAGCGCTAGGCCCGCTTCGCTGGAAACTTCGTTCAGATAATACCACGGCATCAAGATGACGGCGATTGGCGTCGGGTCGTCCTGATCGCCCGGAGGCTTGTCGAAGTCGGCTTTGACCGTAGCCAAGTCCTTGAAATTGCTGCCGGGACTTATTGTCTGAAAACCTCGGCAACTCGCTTCCACATCAATCGAACACTTCGTGTTGGACGTGGTCAGGGTATTCTTGAGGCTCGCCTCTGTGGTTTCGCTGAACTCTAGTTCGGTCGCCGACTCGTCGTATTTGGCCTTGAATGCGATCTGCGTTTCAACCGATTGGAATTTCATGTTGTAGGACAGTCTGCATAATCTGCCGTAAATGTAGCCGGCTACAAAATGCGTGCCATAACTCTCGATGAATTTCGCTATCCCAGAATCCAGAACTGTTCGTGCTTTGTCGGAGAGCGGCATATCGGCTTTCACCGTGCTCTGTGCCGACGTCGAAACACCATTGAAATGGACCGTGAAGGATGTCGCCGTCGCCTTAAGCCGCGCACTCGCGGAAGCCGTCATCCCTTCCTCGGCGCCCCATCCTCCGCCTGAACTCTCCACCTCGAATTTCGCGACGTCCTCCAGTGATGAGGCGTCGTAGATCGAGAAATACCTGGACGAGTGCACCACGGACGGCGTCGCGCTGAGATCGACCAGCAGCGGCGGTGCAAATGCAGCGGCATTGATGGGTTGGCCCCCAATGATGTCAAAACCTGTTCCGATCTCGGGAATGAAGTCTGACAACGGGAAATTAAAGCGGCTACCACTAGTCACTGACATGGCCATGACATACTTCTCCAGGAACAGTAGGTTTACGTCACGACGGCGGCTGCGAGCAGAGATTCCGCAGCACTTCGGCCGGTTAAATTTCCAATTTTTCTGCTACCTGACCGTGAACTAAACACAGTTATTAGGAGTTAACAAATATAATCGCCTGCTTAGGTCGGACGATAGGGCGACAAGACAATCGATGTGCCGGTCTAGATCCCCCATCAAATTCGAGGTGCCGATTAACCTTACGACCACCCGCGGACGTGGCTTCAAAATCCAGACCACAATGTCTTTCGGCGCTGACGAAGTCACCTGAGAAGACGGCCGGCGAATGTCTCCGTCGCCCCCCGGTTGGAAAGCGGGTCCACGGCTCTATGGAAGCCCCTTCGGGTCCAGGCGAGCGCCGAGATCAGCTCGGCAATCGCGGCACGCGGACGCTCGGCAGCTCCTCCCAGATCGTCCAGAGGCCTGCAGCATGCGGTAGTTGATCCGCCCCCGGATCACGAGACCAGCGACGAGGCCGCACGTGGAGCTGGCCGCGCCGAATTGGACTCCCGCTCACCGATGTGCGCTGGGGGCGACTGCACCGGCGGGAGCATGGCGCTGGTGGGACGCCGCGCTCAGGCTAGCAGGCTACCGGGAAACTGACGATGCTACGCGTGCCGGCGATAGCCGTTCCTGCTTAGCGCCCGCCGTCCTTGTGCCGGTACCGCTCGACGGCGCGCCGCGTCAGATCATCCTCATCTTCGGCAACCGTCGCAAAGCTCGCCACGATGTAGGCAAGCCGCGTTCGCTCTTGTTCCATGTGCGCCTGGGGGACGCTCGATTTGATCTGCGCCCAAGCGGCATCGAGCGCTGCTCCCGCTCGAGCTAGGTCATTGGGGTCCCTGAGTGATGAGAATGGCACGTATCCCCCATGGGCCACGACACCCTTTGGGACGCGCGGGAATGTACCAGAATGCACCGGACGGAACGATCCTCGCGCGGGGCCGTTCCACCCACTCTAACACTCCGGTCGACCATGAAACCAGAGACTCTGCTCTACCTCGCAGCGCTGGCGGCAATCGGATTGGCCTGCTGCATCATGCTGGGCGTGCCGACCCCAGTGCATTAAAAAAAGCCCCGCCGGCGGGTGCTAGCGGGGTTTATCAAGACTGCATCTCGCCGCCGTATGCTCGCTGCCGGCTGACAGGGCTGCTCCTTAGTCGAGCTTCAGTTTCCCGAGGTTGCCCGGAAGGCCGGCGATCGGAAGATCGTCGAGGCTGCGGTTTGTTCCCGGTTCCGGATTAGCTTCGGGGCCGTGGCTGTTCTCGCCGGCGTGGTCCTCGTCCCATTGACGTATTGCGGCGATCAAGTTCGCCAGCTCCGCGGCCTCCTCCGAACCCTCCTGAGCATCACTGATTGCATTGGCCCGCTCTGCTGCGGCCGCATATTCCGTGTACGACTGGATTAACATTGCCATCTCCTTGGTGAGACCACGCGGCGCCTCGGCTAACCGATCCGGACCGCGACGAGCGTTGCAGAAGCCGGGCCGTCTCGCGCAACTCACGGGGCCTCGGCGACATGATCCTACCGATCTGCCAGCCGACCCCGATGCTCATCAGCATTCCAATTGTGACGCCGGCGAGCGTTGTGAGGTCTGCCAACATAGGCATCTCCGGTAGGCCGACGGAGACCAACGCGGAGGAGCCTAAAAGGTTCGGCAATATCGGTGGGCGTACCCGCCGGTCAGTCCACCCGCGTTTAGATCGACTCTCCCCATACCGCGTGCTCCGCTATCGACAATTAGCAGGAGGCAAGGTTGCGTATTTGGATTATCGCCGCGGTCGCCGCTCTGGCTTTTGGTTTCTCTGCGTCCGGAGCTGATGCGCTGGTCCCTGCGGGGTTCCAAGCCTGCGGTGCTCGCGAGCCGGGCACGAAAGAACGCCTGGACTGCTACGATGCGCTGATGCCGCCGGCACCCAAAGCGAAACCAAGCACCGCCACCAAGATGGAAGACTGCCGGTTCAAGCGAGAAGAGGACGAGCGGCTAGCGTGCTTCGACTTCTTCATGACCACGCGGCTGCCGCCATAGCCTTCACGAACTTCAGCCTCTACCAGCGCGCAGCTTACCACGCATGTCGGTCATTGGAGGGATCGAGACCCTTGGCGGCCGCGGTGCGCTATAAACCGACGTTGGCGATCTGCCGAATACAGGACATTCTCTGGATAAGGGGCCGAGGCAGCCATGGCAGACCGGTACGCGAATTTTGCCGAACTCTCGAAGGTCGAGAAGATAGATTTCGACTACCGGATCTTGCTCAGGGACCTCAGCACGCCGATTGTTGTACTGGCACCCCATGGAGGATGGATAGAACCGGGCTCATCCAACGTTGCGACGGCGATCGCGTGCGAGGATCACTCGCTGTATCTTTTTGAAGGAATCCGCAGGGGCCGGCCACATCGAGACCTACACATAACGTCCACCCGCTTTGACGAGCCGCTCGCCACGCGTCTCGTCAGCTCTGCGCAAACAGCAATCGCGATTCATGGGCGTGGTGACGGCGATGATCCACGAACTGTCTGGCTTGGCGGGCGAAACACCTCTTTAGGAACTGCTATCGCCCAATCTATTGGCACCGCAGGATTCGAGGTCATGGTTGCCGAACGGCGTCTAGCGGGCCGCGAAGCCCTGAACATCTGCAACCGCGGGACTTCTGGAGGCGGCGTGCAATTGGAACTGCCACGCACGCTTCGCGACGAACTACTACTCGATGAGTTTAAGCTGCTGCTTTTCCGCGATGCGGTCCGCGAGGCGATGCTGGCATCTTTGTGGCCGTAGCGGCCCAGGTAATGCCAGAAAACTACATCAGCCCCGGAAAGCGGACTTATGAGCGCCTAATACCGGCGCCGGTCCTTAGTCACACTGATTGTAGATCCAATCCTCGTGCGGCTGGAGGTTGGGAGAATTGCTCGGCGTCGATGCCCTGATCCGACAGGAATGGAGCGCTCTTCAGGCGGGCATACAGATTCAGCATGCGAGCCTCCGCCCGCCGGATGAACGTATCGTAGGCGAGAGGAACAATCCGCGTTGAGCCCTCCTCCCGGATGCGCTCGCGCGGGGCGAGCTTCGAGCCCATCACGAAGCAGGTCACCTTGGTCGACTCCTCGATTAGGCTTTGGTCGAGAAGCTCTGTGACGTATTTCCAAGCCTGGTTTTTTTGTTCCATGCTGATCGGGATGCCGGGACGCTTTAGTTCGACGATCACCAAGTGCTCAACACCCTCGACTTCGTAGCCCTCGCCATACTTGGGCCGGGCGAACAATCCGACGCTGCCGTCTTCGAGGATGACGAAGTCGGGGCGATTGAGGCTTCCGCGCGCGGGAGAGCCGAGCAGCTTGCGTATGACTTCGGACATACCTCGGTTGGAAGTAAATTCGATGCTCTCGAACTCAGGCCCGAACACCCAGAGGCTGCGTTCGATAAGCGGCTGTAACTCGCGGACCTCGTCGGCGCGCTCGTCTCGCAACTTCTCGTGAAGCTCCGCAATGAGCTTCAGACGATTCTGAATCTCGTCAAGCGCTACCTTTGCCGTTGCCACGCTCCAGTCGCCCAGGATGGCATCTAGCTGGTCCAGTTCGTTGGGTTTGAGACAATGGAGCTTATCGATCAGCCCATAGCGCGAGCTTGAGATCTCAAGATTCGCGAGAATCTCAGCTACCTGCTCGATCTGCTCGATGCTAATTCCGGGACAAGTGTCGACGACGGCGTCGACGAACTCGTTCCAGCGTTCGCGCGCCAAGGGCGGTGCGTGTCGAATGGTGTTGGAGAGCCGCCCGCGCACGGTCTCCTTGGTCTCGCTACGGCGTTGAGCGCTATGGGCAAAAATCTCCTCCCGAATCCGGTCTTGGACCAGCGACTGGGTCTGCTGCCAAACTTGGTTGGTCGACTGGAATCCGGTCCAATCCGATAGCACTGCGTCAGCCGCGGCCAGAAAGTCGGCCGTCACGATGAACGTAAACCGCTTCGCTTCGCTCGTGCGGCCGTCAAGTATCCGCGTGTAGTCACTGCCCAGCCATTTGCACTCGCCCACTAACCGGTTGTTCACGTGCCAAGCGATGCCGTGCTGACGTGTCGTGCGATCCGCACGTTGCGCGTCGATCATGACGATGCGGACCAGGCCGTAATCGGGCACTTCGACAAAGCTCTCACGCAGGTAACCGTCCGGGATATCGTCGAACGTGACTGTTACATCGTCGACGACCACGGTGAAGTCTGGGTCAGTAAGGAACCGAGTCCCGAGGATCTCACGGACGGCCGCCGCGCTGGTCCGAGTTCGAGTGGCGTGGGTTGCGCGGATTTCCAGGCCGTGGCCGTCGGCGGCATGATGAGATGTCTCGCGCCAGTCGAACGGCAAGGCTCCTCTGGTGCGCTTGACACGAAACGTCACCTCCTCCCCGGCGGCGAGTGTGATCACGTCGTAGGGATCAGAGAAAGCGAACCCGGCAAGGCGCCCCTGTCCGTTGCGGCCATAGGGACGGCGCGGCCTGCTCCATTCGATCTCCGGCGGGGGCAAGGAAAATTCGCCTTCAGCCGCAACCCGATTGTAGTTCAGGGTGCGCCACCGCTGGGCGAACTGCTCGCGAGTCAGGCCCTTGCCGTTGTCTCGGATCGAAAACGGCCGATCGCGCGTGCCGTCGGGCCATTGAATTTCGACGCGGGTGGCGTAGGCATCCCACGCGTTGGCGACCAATTCGACGAGGGCTACGGTCAGATCGCTGATGATGGCGCCGGCATGCTTGTCGAGAAAGCGGTCGTCGAAAAGCGTCTCTTCGATTTCCACCGCCATTTGTGAAGCCTGTCCCCTTAGCCTTGGAGGTTGACTATACCGCCCAACCCTTGGTTGTCTGCCAGAAAACCGGCAGCGCGATAACAACGTTATCTCGCGACTGCTGGGATGAGCCGCAACTGGGGGGACCAATGGAACAGCTGCGGCCTGTCGAGTTAAAGCTCGTTGATGAATTGTTCGGAATGAGCTCGGGCTACGTCCTCGACTTCACCAACGGCACCTTCGCAGATTTCTTCCGACGGGAAATCGGGATCGACATTTACGACAATGCCTATGCGATCAATGGCGCGAGCAAAGGCAAGCGCCTCCGCGCCTTTCTGACAATTGGCCAGCCGCGTGCGATTGCGAAGGCATTGGCTGCGCTCTGGGAATATCGCGAAACGGATCGCCTAGGACGAGGCCAGGCCGAGATGGTCGTCCACGCGCAACGTCGGCTCAGTGCGATCGTAGAGCGGCTCGGTGGGTCCACGCTACCGAACTACGAGCCTGTCGTTCCCGCAGTCGAAACGACTCCACCGGCGGCTCCGAGGCCGTTCCGTGCCGATGAGTCGATCCTGCGCCAGCTTGAGGAGCGCTTCTTAGCGCTGCATGAGATGTCGGATGAGCCGCAGTCCCGCGGACGCCATTTCGAAACATTACTCACAGATCTTTTCAACGCCTGGGGCATGGCTGCGCGCGGCGGCTTCCACGTCGTTGGCGAGCAGATCGACGGGTCCTTCCAGCACGGCAATGACACGTACCTGCTTGAGGCGAAATGGCATCGCGCGAAGACGGACGCCACCACACTTCATGGATTCCAGGGCAAGGTGAACGAGCGGCCGGAGTGGACGCGCGGATTGTTCGTCAGCTTTTCCGGGTTCACGGAGGTCGGCCTGCAGGCATTCACAGCCAGGAAGATCATTCTTGCTGATGGTATGGACATCTACGACGCCCTGGCGCGGCGCCTCTCGATCCCGGACATCATCGCCGCCAAAGTTCGGCACGCATCGGAATATCGAAATCCATTGGAGCGGGTGCGGACCCTATTCCCGCTGTGAACGCTTCCCTTAACCAACTGCCGGGCTCGCTCCCGATCGTCGTTGACTGAACACAATCAGATCGGTCGTCATGCGCCTTAGCAAGCTCATCATTCGAAATTTCAGGAACTTCCGCTCGGTCGAAATCCCGCTATCCGACAACGTCGTCCTGCTGGGCGAGAATCGGATCGGCAAGAGCAACCTGCTGTTTGCGATCCGGCTTATCCTCGACCCGACGCTTCCGGACTCGGCGCGGCAGCTCAAGCTGTCGGACCTCTGGGACGGCGCTCCGCCGGATTTCAGCGAGGTGATCGAGGTCCATTTGGAGATTGCCGACTTCACCAGCGATCTGGGCCTTGTAGCGCTTCTCACCGATTTTCGGACCGCCCACGATCCGACGATCGCCCGGCTGAGCTATGTCTTTCGCAAGAAGGCAGACGTTGTCGGGATCCCGCAATCGAGTGAGGACTGCGAATTTATCGTCTTTGGTGGCGGTGACGAAGCCCGCTTGGTGCCAAGCAAGGTCCGCCGGCGCATCGCGATCGACGTTCTCGACGCATTGCGCGATGCCGAGGGCCAGCTCAGCTCATGGCGCAGCTCGCCGCTTCGTCATTTACTCGAAGAGGCGATTGGCGGCATCGGCCGCGCGGATCTCGATGCCGTTGCCGGCGAGCTCGACAAGGCGACAACGACATTGGAGGGCTTTGCGACGGTCAAGGCGTTGGAAGACGAACTGCGCGCCGGCATCCTTCACTTGTCCGGAAAGGCACATGACATCGACGCGCGATTGAGGTTTGCACCGTCCGACCCGCTACGGCTTTTCCGGTCGATCGCGATGTTCATCGATGGCGGCAAGCGCGGCATCGCCGAGGCGAGCCTCGGCTCCGCCAATGTTGCGTTGCTGGCGCTGAAGCTGGCGGAGTTCGCCTGGCGCCGAAAGAAGAACGAGCGGAATTTCTCCCTTCTTTGCATCGAGGAGCCCGAGGCGCATCTCCATCCGCAGCTGCAACGGTCTGTCTTCAAGAAGTTGCTCAGCGGGGCAAATGCGGCGCAAGCGCTCATCGTCACCAGCCATTCACCGACATTGGCCGGCGTCACACCCTTGCGGTCGATCATTCAACTGAGAACGCGCGAGGGTTCGACCCACGCGTTTTCGCTCGCCAATCTGCCGGTAACACCTGACGAGTTGGACGATGTCGAGAGGTATCTTGACGCCACCCGCGCCGAGCTCCTGTTCGCCCGCGGCGTGATTTTCGTCGAAGGCGATGCCGAAGAGGCGCTTCTGCCGGTCTTCTCGTCGGCGATCGGCCATCACCTCGACGATCTCGGGATCACCGTTTGCAATGTGGCCGGTACCAATTTCGGGCCCTACGTGAAGCTCGCGGAGGGCCTCGGCTTGCCCTACGCGGTGATAACCGACTGGGATCCGTTGGACGGGACGAAACCGCCATTGGGAAGGAAGCGGACGATCGACTTGTGGGAAGCCATGCTCCAGGTCAGGGGTAAGCCGCCCTTGACGTCGGCGCAGCACGCTGAGTGGAATGCCAAAGCCTATGGGGAGTTCGCAGGGACAGCAGCCGGGTCGGGCATTTTCCTCAATGACCAGACCTTCGAAGTCTCTGTTGCAAACACACCCTCGTTGCTGAGCCCATTGCTCGACATCCTCGGCGATCAGAGTTTCGGCTCGATCCGCACCAAGCGCATCGCGAACTGGCGCGCCGGTAGCGCGACAGTGGATCCCTCGCAATTGCTGGCCATGGTAGCCGATATTGGCAAGGGGCGGTTGAGCGCCAAGCTCTCGAAAAAAGCAGTGGGGCTTGAGGCTCCGAAGTACATTTCCGATGCGATCGGGTTCGTGGTGAGCCGTGTCCAGTAGTCTGCCGCTCCTCCGCGCGATCGACGATCTCAGCGCAAACCCGGAGCAACTCGCTGCCGCGCGGGAGACCGGCCATTGCGTTGTGCTCGCCGGGCCCGGCAGCGGAAAAACCAAGACGTTGACCACCGCGATGGCGCGCACGTTCGCGGAAGACGTAGCTGATCCGCGCGGCGTTGCCTGCATCACCTACAACAACGAGTGCGCGATCGAGCTTGAGACGCGCCTCCGCCGCTTGGGCGTCGCGACCGGCGATCGCGCCTTTATCGGGACAGTGCATGGCTTTGCGCTGAGCCAGGTCATCGCGCCCTATGCGCGATGCTTGGCAGTTGGACTGACGGCCGATTTCAGGGTCGCGACACGGGCGGAAACACGGGCAGCGGTCGAGACCGCATATGCTACCGTGATCGGTGGTTCCGATGATCCGCATCATCGGTGGGGCTTCGCCACAGAGAAGCGACGCCGCGACGTCGATCGCAGCCGGCCGGATTGGCGAGGTCGGCGTCCGGAACTCGCGGCGTTCGTCGAGGCTTATGAGAGTGAACTGCGAAGGCAGGGCTTGATCGATTTCGATGACATGCCGCTTCTCGCCTATCGCATGATCAGAGAGCACGCATGGATCAGAGATGCGCTTCGCGCCCGCTTTCCAGTTTTGTTCGTCGACGAGTATCAGGACCTCGGCCATGCCCTGCATGAGCTCGTCCTCCTGTTGTGCTTCGGCGGTGGCATACGCCTATTCGCGGTCGGCGACGCTGACCAATCGATCTACGGCTTCACCGGCGCGAATCCGGAATTGCTTGAGAGCCTCACCCGGCGTACCGACGTTCGGACGATCAAGTTGCGTTTCAACTACCGGTCGGGAGCCAAGATCGTGCGCGCCTCCCTCGGCGCACTTGGCGAGGAGCGGGACTATCGCGAGGTTGCTGGCGCGCCAGAGGGAGAGCTTACATTCTGGTCGGTGCCCTTGGGCCTGGACATGCAGGCGTTGGCGATAGCCGAAACGGTGATCCCGAAGCTTATCGAGAAAGGCATTGGGCTCGATGAGATCGCCGTGCTCTATCGGGCTGCCTATCTCGGTGACAAAGTCGCTCTGGCTTTGAAGACAGCCGGTATCCCCTACGTCCGCACTGACGGAAATGCTATTGTCCGTCGCAGTTCACGGCTCGCTCGCTTCATCGAAGACTGCGCCAAGTGGGTGGTCGGAGGCTGGCGAAATGCCGAGCCACGCTTCGGTCGCCTGCTAAGTCAGGCGCTCACCTTAGTCTATGGCCGGCATGCCAGAGACAATGAGGAGCAGCGTCTTTCCCACCAACTGATGAGCTTCCTGCAGGCGACGATTGCCTTCAGCGGCAGCACGCACGAATGGTTGCTACGCTTCGAACGCGAGTTGATTGCGAGATGGCGGGCGAGTGCGCGAAACCCGGAGCAAGAGTGGGACGTCTGCGCCGAGATGATCGCAAACACCGATCCCATGCATGATCTGGATATCCCGCTTCCCCATTTCGCTGGCCGGGTTGAGGATACGGGTTGCGTGAGCCTCAGTACGCTGCACAGCGCGAAAGGCAGAGAGTTCGACGCGGTGGTGATGTATGGCGTGAATGCGAGCAACTTTCCCAGTGACCGCGACAAGAGGAGTGCGACGGGCCTGCGTGAAGCGCGTCGACTATTCTATGTCGGCGTTACACGCCCGCGCAAAGAATTGAACCTTGTTTTTCAAGAACATCACCATTCGCCATGGGTCAAGGAACTTTACGACCGAAGCCAAGCGTAATTAGCCGCCGCTTGTATCCCTAGTATCAATCGACGCCGCGTGACTATAACGCACTGCGCTCGTCAGTGGACCAAGCCAGCCTCTATTCTGCGATGGGGTCGTTAGTTAGATGACCTAAAAGCGGACGTTGCGAGTGTCCGCAATGGGCCGGAATTAGCCGTCGTTAGCGTTCGTATCTGGGCCAAAGGTCATGCTGGTCTCGAAGCTCAAGCCCGCATGAACCCCGAGCCGCTTGGCGCGTCCGCGAAACCCATTAGCTCCGACGTGAGGGCTGCGATCTGTTCGATCTGCTTCGACACCGATTCGAACGGTGGCGCTTCGCCGCGCAGTTCGAGCTCAGCTTGCACGTCGTCCACCGAACGATCGCGACGCGGGAACGTCGCCAGCCAGGCGTCGTACCCGGCCACGAAGAGCCGTGCGAGCTCAGTCGGCGTCGTCGATCTAAACCGTCGCCCGCGGGCGAGGTAGGCGCGCTGGCGGTCGTTGGACGGAAGCATGATCAATCCTCCCCCTCGTTCGTCTGGCGCGCTGCCTCCTCCCAATTCAGGATCTGGCGCATCTTCGAGGCCCACTGCGTCGGGTTCTCGGGAAGCTCCTTCGAGAGGAGGTGGCGGGCGACGGCGGGATCGACCTGGCTGCGCGCTACCAAGTTGATGACCTCATTGTCGCGACCCTGCAGCAGTGTGCCGAGACCGACCTTGATGTTGCGAGCGGTATTTCCACCGCGGAAGCCGCCCTGGACCGTGCGCAGGCCGAGCTCCAGCACGCGCATAGCGGCTGCCATGTTGCTGGCCGTGGGTGAGCCGGACGTTCCCTGGACAGTTGCGAGGAACTCCCGCGGCTCGAGCACCCGCCGAGCGCGCTGGAGGGCTTGCATGGCGGAAGGGTCGTCTTTCCACGCCGCGGCGATGACGCGATCGAGGTCCGGATCCTTCTCGAGGCCGACGAGCTTGGCGTATGAGGGCGGCAGCCCGCCGTCGGTCGTCGCCTGGCGGTTGGTGTTGGTGACGCGATCGGCCAGGTAATCGGCCAGCGCGCGGCGCAGGCTATCTACGCCGCCGGGCACCTTCTCGATGCGCGTCACAAGGTCGGCCATCTGCGCCGGCGGGTTGCGGCTCCCGATGATGGCTTGGACGCCCTTGCGGCCGCTCGCGCCCATCACCGTGACCAGTGCGCTGTCGGCGATCTCGGCATCGGTGAGCTTCAGGCGCCCCTTCACGGCCTCGACGGCCTGCGTGAAGCCGTCCTCAAGCCTCTTACCAGCGCGGGCGTTGGCGATCATGTGGTCGAATTGCACCCGACTCTCGGGAGCGGCGGCCAGCACGGGGCCGTACTCGTCGATGAACTTGCCAAGCCGCTGCGGATTGACCTTGCCGTTCTCGACAATCTTCTGCGCGGCCAGCCCGACGAGAAAGTCCCTGCGGGCTTGCACGATTGCCGTCGGATCGCTGGCGGTCTCCATGACGCGGTTGAGCGATTGCATGCCCTGGATACCGCCCTGCGCCGGCGGCTTGATGAACCGGCCGGCGGTTTGCTCGGGCGGCGTCAGTGTGCGGCCGGTGAGATCGCCGCGCTCTTTGCGCATGTCGCGATACAGTTCGACGACAGGGTCGCCGGGGCCGGGCGTGCGATACCGCTCGTTGAACTCGTCGCCGAGTTCCAGGCCCTTGGCCAAGCGGTCGGCTTGCGGTGTCCCGCCCGTCTCGGCATAACCGCGAAGCTGCTGGTTGAGCGCTGCGCGGACGCCGTCGACAGCTTCCTTCTGCTGAATCGCTACAGTGTTGCCATTGCCGATCGCCTTCGCGTAGGTGTCCGACAACTGCGAAAGCATAGGTCGCAGATCGTTGAGCTCCGCGAGGCTCATTTCCGCGATGCCGCGCGTCTCCGTACGGGTAATCGGGGCGCCGCTGGCGTCGAGGATAGGGCTTTCGACGGTCACATCATGCGGGCGCCTGCCAGCGAGCTCCGACGCGCCGGGCACGCGCTTGCGGAAGGCATCCGGCAGGTTGACGCTGACGTCCAACGCGCGATCGGCCGCATCATAGATCGGTGTGGCGTCGAGCCGGACCTCGTTGGTCGGGTCGATAGTCGAGCTGCGCAGCGCATCGGCGCGCTCTGCGCGAAGGTTCCTCATGTCGCCTGTGATGGCGGCGTCGAGGGACTGACTGGCGGTCGTCTGTCGGGTCGCGGCGCCATCGGCCAGGGCAGTGCCCTCGGCTAAGCGCTGAGTGTTGACGCTGTCCTGCGATGCTTGCGCCCTGGCAAGATCGGCCTCGACGGGGCGGCGCATGTCGGATGCAACTTGGCCGGCCGCCTTGGGGAATTGGTTTGGATCGGCGCCCTCCGGCCCCATCCCGCGAATTTCCTGGCCGGCGTAAGTGTTGATGGCGCGATCGCGTTCGAAGATCGGCGTCGCTGCGGGCGATGAGGTGTTGCGCACGCCGCGCTCGACCCGCGCCAGTCCGACGTTCTCGGAAATCTGGCCAGTGGCCGGCACGGGCGCTCCCATCGCGACGAACTCGTCAGCGTTCCGGCCGATTGTTTCGGCAGCCTCGCGAGCTTTCGCCGGGCCGCCTGCCTCCGCCTGCAGGAACTTCGCCGCATCGCGTGAGGTCGCCTTGCTAACATAAGAGCCGCCGGCGTTGAAGGAGACGTCTCGATCCGGACGGGCTGCGGTCGCCCAGGCATAGGTCGCCTTCGGGCCAACGGTGAGCGCGTCGCTCAGCGTGGCACCACCAACGCCCCCAACGAGACCAGCGAGAAGGGATGTGAACGGGCCGCGGGAATCCTCCGGAAGCATGGTGTCCGCAGCGGCGAGGCCTGTCCCGGTCCCAACTCCTGCAGCCGTGTCACGCGCGATGGCCTTGCTGGCGTGCTGGCCTTCGTAGACGTCCAGAAAAGCGTCCGCCAGTCGGGGCTTGTCGGAAGGCGCGCGGGAAGCCGCGACGCTGCGCAGGCCAAGCCCCTGGAGCAATCCAGCCAAGCCGAAGCGGGTCGCCTGGTAGGCGGTCTTGGCGCGCCCATCCATCTTCGAGTAGTCGATCGGCGTGGCGCCAGCCGCCGAGGCAACTTCCGAAGCGCGATTGGCAATCCAGTCGCTACCGCCGGTCGGCTCAGTGATAAACGGCGCGACATGATTTCGCGGCTGGCCGGTGATTGCACTCGAAATCGCGCCAGGCGAATTGATGATGCCGCGAGTGGCATTGTGTAGCGCGGTAGCCAGATCAACGGGCATTCCAGCCAGGTCAGCCGCTGTGCGGGCGCCACCCTGGACCGCCGCCTCTATGGGCGCGTACCCGCGCTGGTCGAGCGGGACGCTGGACTGCCGACGCGGGCCATGTCCGAGCGCTTCATACTTGGCATCCTGGTCGCGTGCCTCCGCTGCGCGCTCGCTGGAGACCCGCCAGTGGGGATCACTGGCACGCTGCTGGGGCGTCGGCTGCTGTGCGTTGTTTGACGGCTGGAGCGCGGCGAGGGGCGGCGAGGGGCGCTCCGAAGATATCTGGATTTGGGCAGGATCAGCTGCTTGAGCGGCCGGCTGCGCGCCCTGCTCGGAGAATAGCTGATCGACGGCTTCGTTGAGGGCATTTTCGTCCGGGGCGTCGATCTTGTAGATCGCGCCGTCCGGACCCGTCACTTTGTAGGTGGCCATTACTGCACCCGTTCGATCGTGACGGTCGCGCCGCTTCGGGTCTGCATCTGCCGAGCCGCCCCCGGCTGCACGCCTGGCTGCGAAGCTCCGCCGGCGCCCGCCGGCTGGCCCTGCGGCGCGCCAAACATGCGCTCATATTCCTGCTCGCGGATGCCTTGCGCCTGCTCGATCTGGCCGCGGATGTTGGCCAGTACCTGCCGGCCCGCCATCGGATCCATCAGCGAACCGCCGATGATCTCGGTCGAGTGGTTGATGTCCTGGTTCGAGATGTTCGTGTTGCCCTTGGCCTTGGCCAGCGTGTAGGCCAGATCAAGTACCTGCGAGCGCAGCACGTTGGCTTCGACGCCGAGGTCACGCGCCCTAGTATTGAAATTCTGGTCCGAGAACAGACGGCTCATGGCGCCATCGACGGCTTCCTTGACGCCGGGTGCATTGGCCTCCGCCGCGAAGCCGGGCGAGATCAGCTTACTGGCCGATTCCACCTGAGCGCGGAGATTGTTGAACATCGACGCGCCCTTGCCGATTACGCCAATCGCGGCGCCGGCCGTCGGGGTCGAGAGTAGCTTGTCGAGGTTGTCGATCGCGGACATTGCCGTGCGAGACGAGACGCGTGTCTCCAGCAGCTTGCTCTTGTCGCCGCCACTCGGGTTGAGATCATCAGATTTGGTCGCGGCCAGCTTGCCGAAGGATTCGACCGGCTGCTCGATCCGGCTCCCGTCCTGCGCGTTGTAAATGCCGCCCTTGCGTGCGAAAGCGGGCAGCACCTTGCCACCGACCGACGCATTGCCGAGTTCTCCGGGGCTCTCGGTGCCGAATGCGAAGTCCTGCTGGCGCTCCTGCGGGATGGTCGGAAGCAGCTTCTGCTGCACGCCGGCCTTGACCTGGTCGCTCGACTGCACCGCAGGACGGCCATAGGAATCAGAACGCGGGACGATGGTCGGAACGCCTTCGATCAAGACGGTCTCGGGAAGGTTCCCTGCCAGCGCGGTCTTCGTCTGCTCTTCGCGATCCTTGAGCGCCAGTGAATTCGCCAGCGCACGGCGCTGGTGCTCCGGCGTGGCGTTGAACTCGCCGAGGCCAGCGGATGCCCTCTGGCCTTCCTGAGAGTCCAGGCCACCGAGGCGGTAGCCCTCGAGCGCGCGCATGCGGCCGAGCTTGCTCGGATCGATCGCACCAAGCGCCGCGGCGATGGACGACGCGCGGGGGTCCGCAAAATTGCCATCTGCGCCGATGTTATCGACCGCGAACTTCCGCAGTTCGTTCTCGTCGTTCAGCTTCTGTAGGGCGGCCTGCTTCACGGCAGGCGTCAGCGTATCAGCGAAGAGCTTTGTGCCGATCGTGGCGAAGACCTTCCCGAGGCTGTCGTCAGCGGCGGGTGCTCCGACTTCCTGGATGCCGACGCGGCGGCCGATAATATTGACCATGGCTTATGCCCTCTGGAACGCGGATGCATTCATTGGAGAAAGCTCGTCTGGGGGACGACGATGATGCTCGACCTGCCGACGATTTTTTGGGCTCTTGCGACATCGGCTTCGCGAAATGTCCTGTGCAAGCCGACCGAGGCAGCCTCGGTAAAGTTCGTGATGTCCGGGATGGATGCGCCAAGCCGGACCAGAAAGGCCAAGCGTTCCAGGAACAACGCATGCTCTTCCGTTCGCCATTGATCACAGAACTCCATCCCTTTGCCGGTTCCGAGTTCGAGGAAATCGAGTGCGAGGTTGCGCCCGAACCGGTCGCCAAGCGCCTCGTAGTCAACGCCGAGCTTGCGAGGCGGCTGGCCAGATGGGGGAAAGGAATCCGGCTGCGGAGGTTTGGAAAGGGGCCGTGCCACGGGATCTCTCTTGCAGTACGAGCAAGGCGCAGTCGCGCCAGAATTGTTTAAGCCGCGTCCACACGCGGAAGTCCGTCTAAGCCAGCATTCCTGCCATCGCGGTTGCGCAAAACTCCCCAATCGCGACAAGACCGGCCGTAGCGAGATGGCGCGCGTCATCCGGCTTCATCGGCTGGCCGTTGCTCTCAACGAGGGTAATCCCGGAACCGGACATGCTGCGCTGCTGCGCTTGCACGGTCGAAACGTAGGGCAGCCCCGGAACGCCGACCAGGTCGTCGATAACGACGATGACCACTGGAACGTTTACGCCGAGGTCGGCCCTTAGTCCGGCAATCAGCTGCGTACAGCCGGCCGCCCAAGTGCTGGCCCTTGTCGCGTCGTCGGTGTCATTCTTGCCCTGATACCAGACAACCCCCTTGATCGGCCCGGAAAGCGCGGCATCTTTGGCACGCGCAATCATCGAGCCGTACAGGGTTGAACGACTGAGGTCGCGAGACCATTCGACCATCTGGCTACCGCCGCGAGCGCAAGGGATTAGGCCGATCTGACGGTCTGGGCGCAGCTCAGATAGAGCATTTCCAAAAGCCAACGATGGGCTGGCCGCGGCGATACCGTCTAAGGATACCGTGTCAATCTGCCCGGTTGGGTCATCAAGTGGCTCGGCCGCTTGCTTCCAGGTCCAGTCATTGCCAAAAGACTTGACCCATCGTCGGCGGCTGAACGTGGGCACTTCTGACAAAAGCCCGCGACCGGACAAATCGCTTTCACCGGCAAGAATATAGTTCTCGCGCGGTGGGTTCTGCAAAGCTCCTACATACCGCATCAATATCTCCCGAACTCAATTCCAACGGCGAGAATTCTGAGTGGGACAGCAGCCGTCGTCGTGATCTTCCAGCGCGCTTCAACCCCCGATGCGATGGAGGACAGGTCGACAATGTCGCTGCTCACTACAACGCCATCGGCGCGAGCGTACTTCTCTGCGGTGGTGACCTCGGTGTAGTCCGCGCCATCTCGGCTGAGTGAGAAATGGATCTCGGAGTTCAGGACTCCCCCACCGCGGTCAACGAATGCCAGCACACGCCCCCAATCGGGGATTTCCGAGAGCGGTATGTCTGCGCTCGTGACGGTGATCTGGTTCGGCGTGCCGGCATACTCGACGCGAGTGGCTACCGTATTGCCAGTGTCTTCGGTTACGCCAGGAAGAGTGCCAGAACTCGCACTGCTCGCAATGAACATCCGCGAAGACGACGCGCTTGACCATGGGCCGGTGCTTCCCGAAAACACAACCGCATAGAACGTGCCGGTTGCGGGGATTACGATAGGCGATGACAGCGTCTTGTCCGCCCACCCGCTACCTGGATGGCTGAAAGACTCGAATGCTCCGATGATCGTATAGTTACCGGCAGAATCCCGCCTAACAATGCCGACCTTGGCATCAGTATGAGCGGTTGAGCTATGCATACCGATCTTTGTTACGGTCTTCCCATTCGTGACCGACCAACCTCTGTCGCCAATGATGAGCCCGGTGAATGAGCTGGACCCGCCCGGCGTAGCGCTACCACCTGATGTCGCTCCCGTCGTGGTCGGGCGCAACTCGCCGGCAATGGTCGTGCTCAGATTTGTCGCCCCCGCCACGTCCACATGGGTCAGCCCGCCGAACCCGTCATAGAGTCCATTGCCGTCTGGACCGGCCCGGACCGCAGATGTACGAGATTCCGCGAGCTCGAGTGCTAAAGTAGAGTAGAAGCTCTGCAGTTGCGGCAGACTGGTGGCGGAAATGTTGTCCCTAGCCTGCACCTTCTCCGTCGCGGACAGAGACTGCGCCACGTCCCAACGAACGGCCTGGGTGACGGTGCCCCCGATGAGATTGGCGGCTGTGGCAGCGGACACTGCCGCAGCATCCGCGGATCCATCGGCCGCGGTCGCCGATGCTGCCGCAGCGTCCGCAGATCCGTCGGCCGCGGTCGCCGAACCAGAAGCCGCTGCGGCCGAAGCCGCCGCCGCATTCTCGCTCGCCAGCGCAGCCGCGGCTGATGCGGCAGCATCGGCCGAGATGACAGCGAAATCGGCGACTTCTTCCCAGGTGGCGGGATCGACATCCGGTCGGTTCAGATTGGTCGACAGGTTTGCGAGCAACGCGCGATAGAAACTGTCGCCAAAGGTGACACCGTCGCCGACGACGTAGTTGACCGTGAGCGTCCACGGGCCGCGCAACGTGAAACCGATCGAAAGCGAATCCGACAGAGTATCCTGGGTGACGATGCCGTTCTTGAGCGCGCCATCGTCGCGCTGGATCTTCGCCAGGTTGGCCAGCGTCTGGTCGATCGTGACCTTGACCGCGTTGAGCTCGTTGTCGACCTCATCGGCCGGCAGCGGGGTCGTCGGAGTCTGCGCCTGCTGATTCTGGAAATTGAACTGGCGGTTGTAGGGGGTCGGCTGCGCCATCGATCTCGCCTGCAAAATTCAGGGTCTGGCGCGGCGAAACCAGGGAGAGGACGAACGCTTTTTCTAGTATAGCCAAAATTCATTTTCGGATCAAGCGCTGTATCCTGCGTGTATCCATTTGTCTCCTCTTTCGCCAATTGTCGGATGTTCCGCCAATTGAAGAAGAGTCTATAAGGAGACATTTTTTTGTCATTGACTCTTGTCGTAACCAATGAAAATAAGCAGCCCTCACCAGGGCTTGAACAATGACATCGCTCGTTAGCAATCGGCATGGAAAACTAATATACAGAGGAAAGTCATGGGTTATAATATTCCATGATAAACGTGTAAAAAAGGAGCTGTCTATTGAACTTAAAGCAAAAAATCATGAAGAAGCTATTTATTTATTTGAATGGTGGTCTGGAGATGATATTCAGAAATACACTATTCCATTTCCTTGGCCGTTTTCGGCGATATCGGTCCGGGTTGCGATGAATGAGTACTTATCTTCTCCCGAATTTCGGCGCGTTAGTAAATCGAGAGATTTGGAAGACATAAGAAAAAGGATCGATAAATATTTTGGAGGATCGTGCTTTCAAGAAATAAACGCACGACAGTGCCGGGAATACGCAGAATTCAGAAGGCAAGAGTTGGTCTCCGATATGATCTCGGAACAATCACTGCAGTGGGCCTATAGGCAGATTCGGAAAGAGCTCAATTTCCTTCTGAACGTCGCCTCTTATGCCAGGCGATGGCAGCGAGTCCTCGAATCTGAGTTGCCCGACATCAGCCTGGACGTAATTTTCGGCGGTCTTACATACCGGAATATGCTGACCACTATTCCGCTGGAGAGAACTCCGAAATTTGGCCCTTGGGCGAAGGTTCAAGACATGATGGTTCGCCGCATGATCCAGACCTGCAGGGCGGCAAAGGACGGCTAATTGATGTCTCGCTCCAGCGGCAGGTTTTCAAAAATCCAAAAATTTGGCGAGCTGCAATCGGGCGTCGCGGAGAATACCGGCCGCCCCCTCCCCAGGGGGTGGCTTCGAATTTACGAGGCGGCGGGCTGGGCGGGATCGCTTGGCAGCTTGAAGCGCACGCCAGCGCCGCCGCCATTCTCAGGGATGAATTGGATCCCGGCCGTTTCTAGTGCCACACGCAACTTCGCCACGCTGTCGCTAGGCACGGCGCGCCGGCTCTTTTCGAAATCAACCACCGTCGATAGCCCGAAGCCGGCTGCGGCTGCCAGTTGGGGCTGCGTCATTTCTAAGAGAGCTCGAGCGGCTCGGCACTGATTGGGTGTCATTTCAACATTTTCTGTTGACAGGGTATGTGAGGCACATTATCAACAGAAACTGTTGATCGCAACCCCTAAGGACATAAGCCATGACCGCTCAGCTCTCCCTCGCTTCCTTCACTCCCGCCGCCAACATGACCTCTTCGATGCTCTCCCTGGCAGAAAACCAGCTTGTCGAGCTCGATTACGCTCTTGAAGGGGCCGGCACTGAGGAATCCGACGCGATTCTCGATGAGCATTCGGCGCTGGTGGAAAAGGCCCTGGCGATGCCGGCCACGTCCGATGAGGATCGCGCCAAGCAGGTCCGCATGCTCCTAAATCACGTCATGCCGGCAAGCTGGCTCGGCGATGACCAGGATCTGAATTGGGAGATCGCAATGGCGCGGCGTCTGCTGCTCAAGTTCGCCGGCTTGGATCCGATGGTCGATCCGACTGGCGCATGAAGCGCAGCAACTAGCTCAAAAAGGCCGGTCCTTCGGGGCCGGCCTTTTTCATATCAACGGCGCGCAATCGCCGCCGCGTGTTACCGGTCTGTTGCCAGCTGCGCAAAGCGACAAGCGGCAATTCTCGACGGGGCCGCGAAATCGTCAATGATTTCAAGAGGAAAGACTGGTGCTGCGAGAGAGGATTGAACTCTCGACCTCTCCATTACCAATGGAGTGCTCTACCACTGAGCTACCGCAGCAGGACCGTGCTTATGCTGGCGTTTCGGGTCGAGTGAGGACCCGGAAGGCGCCGCGCCGTTCCGAAGCGGCGTCCTGATGCCACAAGCCCTGCGCCGACGCAACCTGTTACGCACATATCCTTGCATCTGAAAATGAAGGGCACCCGACCTCTCCATTACCAGCGGAGCGCTCTAGCTCGCCGCGACCGCGCCTCTTCAATCCGGAAGCAGCAGGCGCTGGTCGATGCGGAAGAGGCGGCCGTCGCCGAGAAGATGGGCGGAAAAGCCGAGGCCGAAGAGCGGCCGGAAGGCGGCGTCGCGGACATTGAGGCCGCCAGCATAGGCGCCCATCGCCGGCATGACGCAGCGGCTCGGCGACAGCGCAAAGCAGCGCCGGCGCAGCGCCCGGCCACGCATCCGCACCTTGGCGGCCGGGTGCAGATGCCCGGCGATCTCGGGCAGCGCACCGGCAGGGCTCGGCTCGTGTCGCAACCTGACGCCGCGAAGGTCGAGATCGTCGAGCACCGTGCCCCCCATCGCGGCCGAGATCATTGGGTCATGGTTGCCGCTGATCCAGAGCCAGTCGCGGCCGGCCTGGAAGGCGCGTAAAGTCGCAAGACAGCTCTCGTCGATCCGCGCTTCGGCGCCGCGATCATGGAAGGAATCGCCCAGCGCGATCACGCGTGCCGGCTGGTAGCGCAGGATCGCTGCGCCGAGCAGCCTGAGCGTCGCGGCGGAATCATAGGGCGGCAGCAGCACGCCGCGCGCCGCATAGGCCGAGCCCTTCTCCAGATGCAGGTCGGCGACGACGAGCGTGCGCTCGTCCGGCAGGTAGAGCGCGCCGGAGAGATCGGGCACGAGCGCCAGCCGGCCGAGCATGAAGGCTTCGGACGCTACGCCTGCTGTGTCCTTCGCCGCCAGGGTCACGCCATCGCCTCTTCGAGCATCTGCGCTTCGGCCTCGGCCAGGATCTCGTCGGCCGCTTCGCCATGGACCGCCTCGCGCCCGATCTCGAGCATGACCGAGACCGAGAGCGGCGAGACGTGAGCGAGCGGCTGATGCACGATTCGCCCACTGATCCGTGTCAGCATCTGACCCAGACGGCCGATATCGAGCAAGCCGGTCGCAGCATCGGCCCGTGCGGCGCGCAAGAGCACATGGTCGGGCTGGTGCCGACGCAGCACGTCGTAGACGAGGTCGGTCGAGATCGTCACCTGCCGCCCGCTCTTCTCCTGGCCGGGAAAGCGCCGTTCGATCAGGCCGCCGATCACGGCGCAGGAGCGGAAAGTGCGCTTCATCAGCGCCGATTCGGCCAGCCACTCCTCGAGATCGTCGCCGAGCATGTCCTGCGAAAAGAGCTCGTCCAGGGAGAGTGATCCGCGTGCGATCGCCGCCGCCATGTCACCGAGCGTCCAGACCGCGATGCCGTAATCATTGCAGACGAAGCCGAGCGGCTTCAACCGCGCCCGCTCCAGCCGGCGGGTCAGCAGCATGCCGAGCGTCTGGTGGGCGAGGCGGCCCTCGAACGGATAGGCGACGAGGAAGAAGCGCCCCGCCCGCGGAAAGCTCTCGACCAGAAGCTCGCCCGGCTTGGGCAGCCGTGATTTCAGGCGCTGCGCATGCAGCCAGGACGAGACCTCGTCGGGCAGTTTCGTCCATTCCTTCGGCGAGGCCAGGATGGCGCGGACGCGGGCGGCGAGGAAGGTCGAGAGCGGGAACTTGCCGCCATTATAGGACGGGATCTTCGGATCGGTGCCGGCGGCGGTGCGCGAGCAGACCACCTCGTTCTCGACGATGCCTTCGAAGCGCAGCACCTCGCCGGCGAAGATGAAGGTGTCGCCCGTCGTCATCGTCTCGGCGAAATACTCCTCCAGCTCGCCGAGCATGCGCCCACCACGGCTGAGCATCTTCTGACCGCCGGGACGGGCCGGCCGCGAACGGCCGAGCCGGACCTTGAGCATGGTCGACTCGACGATGGTGCCGACATTCATCCGGTATTGCTGGATCACGCGGGCATTGCTGGCGCGATAGAGCCCGTCCTTGCTCTGCCGGAGCTTGGCGAAGCGCTCGTAGCTCTTCAGCGCATAGCCGCCGGTCGCGACGAAATCGACCACAGCATCGAAATCGGCACGGGCGAGATCGGCATAGGGCGAGGCTGTCAGGACCTCCTCATAAAGCGCGTCGGGATCGAAGCCGTCGGAGCAGGCGACGCCCAGCACATGCTGGGCGAGCACGTCGAGCGCCCCGATCCGTGGCGGCGGGGTATCCTGCGCCGCCTCCGCCACCGCATCGAGCGCGGCGCGGCATTCAAGCAGCTCGAAGCGGTTCGACGGTACCAATAGCGCCTGCGAGGGCTCGTCCATGCGGTGGTTCGAGCGGCCGATGCGCTGCATCAGGCGGCTCGCGCCCTTGGGTGCGCCGACATTGACGACGAGGTCGACATCGCCCCAGTCGATGCCGAGATCGAGCGTCGCGGTGCAGACGACGGCTTTCAGTTTGCCGGCCGCCATCGCCGCCTCGACCTTGCGGCGCTGGCCGGCATCGAGCGAGCCGTGATGCAGCGCGATCGGCAGCGTCTCCTCGTTCACGCTCCACAGCGCCTGGAACATGAACTCGGCCTGCATGCGGGTGTTGACGAAGACCAGCGTCAGCTTGTGGGCCTGGATCGCGGCATAGATGTCGCCGACGGCATGGGCGGTGATATGCCCTGCCAGCGGCAGCCGGCGGCTCGTCGCCATGATGCCGATCTCGGCTTTCGCGCCACCCTTGACGGTGACGAGGCCGGACGGCGTCTCGGCGCCGCCGAGATAGGCCTGCAGATCCGCCGGTTCGCGCACCGTTGCCGAGAGGCCGACCGCGCTCATCTGCGGCGCAAGGGCGCGCAGGCGGGCGAGGTCGAGCGAGAGCAGGTCGCCGCGTTTGGAGGTGACGAGCGCGTGCAACTCGTCGAGCACGACACGGCGCAAGCCAGCGAAGAACGGTTTCGCATCGCGATGCGAAACCAGCAGCGCGAGCTGTTCCGGCGTGGTCAGGAGGATGTCGGGTGGCCGCTCGATCTGGCGCGCACGCTTGGCCGGCGAGGTGTCGCCGGTACGGGTCTCGACCTTCACGCTGAGGCCCATCTCGCGGATCGGCGTCTCGAGATTGCGGGCGATGTCGACCGCGAGCGCCTTCAGCGGCGAGACATAGAGCGTGTGCAGCCCGTCGCGCTCTGTGCCGCGCTGGGTCAGCTCGACCAGCGAGGGCAGGAAGCCGGCGAGCGTCTTGCCGGCGCCGGTCGGCGCGACCAGCAGTGTCGAGCACCCGGCTCGCGCCTCCTCCAGCAGAGCGAGCTGATGCGCCCGGACGCTCCAGCCGCGGCTGGCGAACCAGGCGGAGAAATCCGGCGGGAGAGGCGAGGGCGCATCCATCGGAGGACAGAGATAGGCTCTGCCGAACGAAAAGGGAACGGCAGGCTGGCGTCTTTCACACGCCCGCGCCGGCGTTCGATCCCAGCACCACGACCCTGCTGCCGACGGGAACGCGTCGATAGAGGTCCAGGATGTCCTGGTTGAGCAGCCGGATGCAGCCGGACGAGACCATCGTCCCGATCGTCCAGGGCTCGACGGTGCCGTGCAGCCGGTACAGCGTGTCGCGCCCATCGCGATAGAGGTAGAGCGCGCGCGGACCGAGCGGGTTTCCCGTGCCGCCGGCGAGGCCGCCGGCATAGCGGCCATAGCGTTGCGGCTCGCGGCGGATCATGTCCGGCGTCGGCGTCCAGCGCGGCCATTGCGCCTTGCGTGCGATCGTCGCGGCGCCGCGGAAATTGAAGCCTTCTTCCTTGCCGACGCCGATGCCATAGCGGATCGCACGCCCACGTTCGCCGACGAGATAGGCGTAGCGCTCTGCCGGGTCGACGATGACGGTCCCGGGCGGTTCGGTTGAGCGATAGCCGACCTCGCGCCGCAGGAACTCGGGCTCGATCTCGTCGAGATCGACGGCCGGCACCGGAAAGGGCTCGCCGGCGACAGCCGCATAGATCGAGGCGTAGTCGGCGTCGACCATGTCGGGGCGATTGGCGGGCGCCTGGCTGGACAGATCGGGCGTCGGTCTCGTCACGCAGCCGGACAGAAGGAACGGGCTGCCGAGCAGCAGGCGGCGTCTGTCGATGGGCATTTTAGGCTGTCAGCTCGCGTGTTGGGATTGGTGACGCGATAGAGCAATTTGCCGCGGTAGCGTCGATCCGTTATAAGGTGATCGTACTCATAACCAATGGCTATGTATGGATATCGCGGTCGCCCTCAGAGCTTTCCTGCGCACTGTCGAGCGCGGCTCGGTGACCGCCGCGGCGCGGGATCTTTCCGTGTCGCAGCCCGCCGTCACCAAGCATCTGCGCAATCTCGAGCGTCATGTCGGCGCGCGCCTGCTGGAGCGCTCGGCGCGCATGGTTCGCCCCACCGTGCAGGGCAAGGCGCTCTATGAGGCCAGCCGGAGCGCCCTTGCCACCATCGATGCGGCGCTGGAGGGCGTTCGCCACGAGATGGGCACGATCGAAGGGCTGTTGCGCGTGCATGCGCCGTCCTGCATCGGCGTCCGGCATCTCCACTCGATCGCGCTGGCCTTCCAGGAGCGCCATCCCGGCGTGACCATCGACCTGGTGCTGGAGAATCGCGCGGTCGATTTGGTCTATGAAGGCTTCGATCTTGCGTTGCGCTATGGCCGCCCGGATAGCCAGGAGCTGATCGTCAGGCGGCTCGGCCTGGTGCGCCGCATTCTCGTCGCTGCCCCGCAGTTTCTCGCCCGATCAGGGCCGATCGAGACGCCGGAACGCCTTTCCCAAATCGACGTGGTGACGACGCCGACACTGCTGGCGCCGGGCGATATGCTGACGTTGCTGCGTGGAGGCGAGGCGGTCGACGTCGCGGTGCGGCCGATCATGCGCACGAACCATGCCGACGCGATCACGGCGACCCTTTTGTCCGGCCGGGCTGCCGGCCCGGTTCAGCAGCTCCTGGTTTCGAACGAACTCGCGACTGGGCGGCTCGTCAGGATTTTACCGGACTATGAGGTCAAGCCGACCGAGGCCTTCTGGACCTTCCCCTCCGTGCGCTTCATGCGCCCGGTCGTGCGCGCCTTTACCGATTTCGCGATCCCGGCCTTGCGCGCCGTGGAGGGGGTCGATGCCGGGGATACGCGTTCGGAAGCGGCTTAGCGACCGCTGGCCTCGTGCCGTCAGCGGCGCTCGGCGATGACCAGCAGCCCCGGCACCGGCTCGCCACGATCGATCCGGGTGCTCTGCGGCTCGATCAGCGCCGGTTCCAGCCTCGCCTCGTCGAGCTTCTCCCTGAGCCAGTCCTCGGCATGGGCGAAGCGCCGGTCCTGGCCGACGGCGACGCCCTCGCCGTCATGGCTCTGCACCGTGAAGGCGAGGAGCCCGCCCGGTTTGAGGACGCGCGCACTTTGATGGAAGCTTGGCGCGAGGTCGCCGAGATAGACGAAGACGTCGGCGGCGATGACGAGATCGGCCGAGGCGTCGGGGCGGCTCGCCAGGAAGGCGGTCAAGCCCGCGGTGGCGAGCTTGTCGTAGAGCGGCTGGCCGTCGGCGCTGAACTTGTCGCGCGCCTTGGCGACCATGCGCGGCGAGAGATCGCAGCCGGCGAGGAAGTCCACCTGCGCGCGGATCGCCTCGCCCATCAGTCCCGTGCCGCAGCCGAGATCGTAGGCCGTTCCGAAATGGAAGGGCTTGCCGGCCTGCGTACAGCAGCGTGCGAG
The DNA here is from genome assembly GCA_025846845.1 of Alloboseaceae bacterium BT-24-1. Taxonomy (GTDB): domain Bacteria; phylum Pseudomonadota; class Alphaproteobacteria; order Rhizobiales; family Beijerinckiaceae; genus Allobosea. The sequence continues at coordinate 229,984 of JAOYTL010000007.1, read as the reverse complement.
CGCCTCCTTCAGCAGCGTTGGCGCCTGGTACTGCAACGTGCCGACGAGGTGGCTGTCGAAGCGGTCGGCGTAGCCGTCGAACAGCACGCCGGAGAAATTCTCCGAGGTCGCCTGCTCGGCCGGCAGCGCGCCGATGCGGGCGAGGTCGAGCTTGGCGCCGACATGGTCGTTCGGGTCGAGGTCGAGGCATTGCCGCCAGGCGGTCGCGGCCTCCTCATTGTGCCCGAGCGTCTCCTGGGCCAGCCCGTAAAGATGCCAGGCGGCGGTGAAACCGTAATTCTCGGCGAGCGTTTGATCGAGGATGTCGATCGCCGCCTGCGCATCGCCATCCTTCAGCGCCGCCTCGGCCCAGGCATAGCGACGGTCGAGACGCTCATCCCCGGAACTGGCGGAGTACACGCTGCTGCCCTTTTCGATCATGCTGCGGGTTTAACCGAGCCAAATGACACTGGCCAGACGATGAAGCCTTCCGATCTGCTGACGCCGACCCCGGCCGGGCTCTATTGTCCGCCGGCCGACATCTACATCGACCCGGTCCGCCCGGTGGCGCGGGCGCTGATCACCCATGGCCATTCCGACCATGCCAGAGCCGGCCATGGCGCCGTGCTGGCGACGCGCGAGACGCTGGCGATCATGGCGCTGCGCTATGGCGAGGCCTTCACGAGCTCGCAGCAGGCGGCGGCGCCGGGCGAGACCGTCCGCATCGGCGCGGTCGATGTCCGCTTCGTCCCGGCCGGGCATGTCCTCGGCTCGGCCCAGGTCGTGGTCGAGCACAAGGGCCTGCGCATCGTCGTCTCCGGCGACTACAAGCGCGAGCGCGACCCGACCTGCGCGCCCTTCGAGCCGATAACCTGCGACGTCTTCATCACCGAGGCGACCTTCGGCCTTCCGGTCTTTCGCCATCCGCCGGCCCATGCCGAGACCGCCAAGCTGCTCGATTCCGTCCGGCTCTTTCCCGAGCGCACCCACATCGTCGGGGCCTATTCGCTGGGGAAGGCGCAGCGATTGATGGCACTGATCCGCGAGGCCGGCTACGAGCGGCCGATCTATATCCACGGCGCGGTCGAGAAGATCACCGAGTTCTACCGGGTCGAGGGCATCCCGCTCGGCGAGATCCGCAAGGTCGAGCCCGGCGAGCGCAAGGCCGAGGGACGCAAGGCATTTGCCGGCGAGATCGTCATCTGCCCGCCGAGTGCGATCCAGGACCTCTGGTCGCGCCGCTTCCCCGATCCGGTCACCGCCTTCGCCTCGGGCTGGATGCGGGTCAGGGCACGGGCGCGCCAGAAGGGCGTCGAGCTGCCACTGATCATCTCCGACCACGCCGACTGGGACGATCTCCAGGCGACGATCCGCGAGGTCGGCGCCGGCGAGATCTGGATCACCCATGGCGAGGCCGAGGCGCTGGCGCATTGGTGCGGTACGGTCGGCTTGAAGGGCACGCCGCTCCACCTCGTCGGCTATGGCGACGAGGGCGAAGCCGAGCCGGACGCCAAGCCGGCGGAGGAGGCTTCGGCATGAACCGCTTCGCCTGGCTGCTCGACCGCCTCGCCTATGAGCCGCGCCGCAACGGCAAGCTCGCGCTGATCGCCGATTATCTGCGCACCACGCCCGATCCCGACCGGGGCTATGCGCTGGCGGCGATGACCGGTGGGCTGGTGTTCCAGAACGCCAAGCCCGGCCTGATCCGCGCCCTGATCGCCGAGCGCACCGACCCCGTTCTGTTCGCGCTCTCCTACGACTATGTCGGCGATCTCTCCGAGACCGTCGCGCTGATGTGGCCTGCCGCCAACGCGAACCCCTCCCCCTCGTGGGGAGGGGCAGGGGTGGGGGGCGAGCGACCGGGTGAGCGCTCGTCAGGCGGGGCGCCCCCCACCTCTCTCTCCTCCCCACAAGGGGGAGGAGAGGCGCCTTTGTCTGTAAGCGTCGCGTCCGGCCACAATCGTGCCCCGCTAACGCTTCCCGACGTCGTCGCCGGCCTGCAAAAGTCCGGCAAGACCGAGATGCCGCGCCTGATCGCCTCCTGGCTCGACGCGCTCGACGAGACCGGGCGCTGGGCTCTGCTCAAGCTGATCACCGGCTCGCTTCGCATCGGCGTCTCCGCTCGCCTCGCCAAGACGGCCGCGGCGAGCCTCGGCGGCATCGCACCGGACGAGGTCGAGCAGGTCTGGCATGGGCTCGAGCCGCCTTATACCGCGCTCTTCGCCTGGCTGGAGGGCTCAGGCGCGCGGCCGGAGGCGACCGATCCCGCGCCTTTCCGCCCGGTCATGCTCTCGCATGCGATCGAGGATGGCGATTTCGACAAGCTCGATGCCGGTGAGTTCGCCGCCGAATGGAAATGGGACGGTATCCGCGTCCAGGCCGTCGCCGGCACGCGCCCCGATGGCAGCCGCGTCGTCAGGCTCTATTCGCGCACCGGCGAGGAGATCGGCGGCGCTTTTCCCGACCTGACCGAGGCGCTGACGCAGGATGGCGCGCTCGACGGCGAATTGCTGGTGATGCGCGATGGCGTCGTCCAGAGCTTCAACACACTGCAGCAACGGCTCAACCGCAAGCAGGTGACGCCGAAGATGCTGGCCGAGTTTCCGGCCCATATCCGCGCCTACGACCTGTTGGCCGAGGGCGACGATGACCTGCGCGCCCATCCCTATACCGAGCGCCGCGACAGGCTCGAGGCCTTCCTCGGCAGACTCGACAGCGCCCGCTTCGATCTTTCGCCGTGCATTCCCTTCGCAAGCTGGGAGGAGCTGACCGAGGCTCGCGCCGATCCGGCATCCGCTGGGGCTGGCGCGGATGCCGAGGCGGTCGAAGGCTGTATGCTGAAGCGGCTCGACTCGCCCTATCTGCCCGGCCGGCCGAAGGGCTACTGGTACAAATGGAAGCGCGATGCCCGGCTGGTCGATTGCGTGCTGATGTATGCCCAGCGCGGCCACGGCAAGCGCTCCTCCTTCTATTCCGACTACACTTTTGGCGTCTGGCGGGTCGGGGAGGAGGGGGCGGACGAGCTCGTGCCGGTCGGCAAGGCCTATTTCGGCTTCACCGACGAGGAGCTGATCGAGATCGACCGCTATGTCCGCAAGAACACGCTGAACCGCTTCGGCCCGGTGCGCGAGGTAACGCATACGGCGTCGAGCGGGCTGGTCTTCGAGGTCGCCTTCGAGGGTCTGCAGCGCTCGACACGGCACAAATCCGGCATCGCCATGCGCTTTCCCCGGATCAGCCGCATCCGCTGGGACAAGCCGCCGGGCGAGGCCGACCGGATCGAGGCGCTGGAGGCGCTGCTGCCGGCGGGTGGCTGATGCGGAGGGCTCAGCGGACCAGGAAGGCCGCAGCGAGCAGGATCGTCGCCGCCAGCGCGTGATAGGCGGCGAAACGCAGGAAGGTTTCACGGCGCACCCGCGCGAACACGCCCTGCGCATAGGCCTCCGGCGGGCGCTCCGCCTGGTCGAGCATCAGCCAGATCTCGGTACGCTTATAGGGCCGCAGCGGCGCCTGCTGTGCCAGCATGAGCAGCACCGCGACGACGAGGAGTGCGCAATAGCCCCCCGCCTTGAGCGCGGCGGGTGGGCTGCCGGAGAGGCCGACCATCAGGCAGAAGGTGGCAAGGCCGGCAAAGCCGCAGGCGCGCGCCGTCGAGATTTCCGCGAGCGTCCGCAGGCGGCGCAGCGGGTCGGCCTTGTCCGGGTCGCCAGCGCTCGACATGTTGTGCCCCATGCGGAGGGCGGTCGGGGGCCGCTCTAGAACCCCGTCACCGCCGGCAGCGCCAGAATAAGCACTCCGACCAGCCAGATGCCAAGCGAGGTCGCATCACTATTCCGTCGACCGGTGAGGCGCTCGAAGACAGCGGCCGGGACGCCGGCGAGGATCAGGCAGGCGACCGAGACGAAGAGCGAGGTGAAATAATACAGCAGGATCGACGAGGAGACGAAGAAGGACGGTGCCAGCAGGAACTTCACCAGGATGAAGGCCGGGTCGAAATAGGGCGAGAAATGCATGCCGGAGAGCAGTGAGAAGCCGGCGATGCCGACGAGCAGCCCGTCCTGCCGCACCAGCCTGTCGCGATCGTCGCCATTGTCTGTGGTCTGGTTCATGGCGTCACCCCGTGGCGGCGGGCAGGAGCCCGAGCATGCGGACGATGTAGAACAGCGCAAAGCGCGCCAGGAACAGCCAGACGATCGCGAACAGGTTGAGCAGCGGAGGCGGCACCAGCGCCGGCGTCACCAGCCGCACCAGGTTCAGGATCGGATCCGTGATCTGGCAGAAGACGCGCCAGATCACCTTGTCGCTGTCGGGTGGGAAAAAGAGGGAGAGGATGTAGCGCCCGAGCAGCGTGTAGATCAGCGCGGCCAGCATGAGATTGGGCAGGTGGAAGACCCAGAACCCGACGGTATCGGTCAAGCAGCTTTCTCCTGTGGCCGGCCGGGCGCGCGGCGAAATCTCGGTTTGCGGTAATGTGAACGGGAAGGGGCGGGAAGCAAGTCCCGCCCCTTCGTTGGTTTCAGGGCCAGAAGGCGATCAGCTCGTCTTCTCTTCCATGATCGTGCCGCCGCGCGGACGGCGGCAGGCGTCGACGAAGTCCATCATCGCCTTGGAGGGCGCGGCGGTCAGCATCGACACGACATACATCGCCAGGAAGCCGGCCGGCAGGCCGAACAGCGCCGAGGAGATGTTGTTGATGTTGAACCAGCCGACCTTGGAGGCGAGCGGGTTGGTCACCAGCGCCGGGCCGCTGGCGATCGCCGGGTCGGCCAGGAATTTCGCCATGTTCTCGGCCGAGATCAACGGCGCGCCGGAGACCGGGTTGAGCAGCGAGCTCATCCCGAAATACTGCACGCCGAGATGCGGGTAGTAGCGGCTGACCACCAGGTAGAACAGCGTCAGGCCGAAGCCGACCGTGATGCCGGCGACGGCGCCCGCCGAATTGGCGCGCTTCCACCAGATGCCGAGCACCAACGCCGGGAACAGTCCCCCCGCCGCCAGCGAGAAGGCCCAGGACACCATGGCGAGGATGTCCGAAGGCCTGGTCGAGGCTGTATAGGCCGCCAGCACCGCCACGATGACGAGAAGCACGCGCGAGACGATCAGGCGGCGTGCCGTCGGCGCGTTCTTGTCGATCATCTTGTAGTAGACGTCGTGCGAGAGCGCGTTGGCGATGGCGAGCAGCAGGCCGTCCGCGGTCGAGAGCGCGGCGGCAAGGCCGCCGGCCGCGACGAGGCCGGTGATGACATAGGGCAGGCCTGCGATTTCAGGCGTCGAGATCACCACCACGTCGGTGTTGATGCCGAAATCCTGCAGGCGCAGCACGCCGGTATGGCCGCTGACCGCACCGCAGGCCGCCGTGATCGCCTGGACGCTTTCCGCCGCCTTGCCGCAGATCGTCACCAGGCCGAGCTTGCCCCAGCTGAAGACCCATTGCGGCATGTCGGCAAGGTTCTTGCCGATCAGGGTCGAGTAGACCTCCAGCTTCGAGAACGCCGCATAGGCCGGCGCCGTGAAGTAGAGCAGGAAGATGAACAGCAGCGACCACGCGACCGAGATGCGGGCGTCACGCACCGACGGCGTGGTGAAGTAGCGCATCAGCACGTGCGGCAGCGAGGCGGTGCCGACCATCAGGCACAGGATCAGGGCGAAATAGTTCGCCGGGCTGTAGTTCAGGAACGGCGTCGTGTGCGGTTTGAGCGTGGCCGCGGTGGCAAGATTGTTCTGCAGGAAGCTCTGCTCGAGCGCGGTGATCTCCTGCAGCGCCTGGCCATAGGTGAGCTGCGGGATCGGCAGTCCGTATTTCTGTGCCGACAGGATGACCACGGGGACCAGATAGGCGACGATCAGCACGATGTATTGCGCAACCTGCGTCCAGGTCACCGCCCGCATGCCGCCGAGCATCGAGCAGACCAGGATGCCGGCGAGACCGACATAGACGGCGACGGTGAAGTCCATGTCGAGGAAGCGCTGCGCGATCAGGCCGGTGCCGAAGATCTGCGCCACCACATAGGTGAAGGAGCAGGCCAGCAGCACGATGACCCCGAGGAAGCGCGCAACGTTGCCGCCATAGCGCGCCGACAGGAAGTCGGGCACGGTATAGGCGCCGAATTTGCGCAGGAACGGCGCGATCAGCACCGCCACCAGCACATAGCCGCCGGTCCAGCCGAGCACGAAGGCGAGGCCGTCATAGCCGAGCAGGAAGAGCGAGCCCGCCATGCCGATGAAGGACGCCGCCGACATCCAGTCGGCGCCGGTCGCCATGCCGTTGTAGAAGGCCGGCACGGAGCGCCCGGCGACATAATATTCCGAGACCTGGACCGTCCTGGAGATGATGCCGATGAAGGCATAGACCAGGATGGTGAAGCCGACGAACATGTAGCCGAGGATCTTGTTCGGGACGCCGGCCTTTTCCAGGATGGCGACCAGGATGATGAAGGCGACGAAACCGCCTGTATAAATCCCGTAGATGCGGCCGAGGCTTGAGGTGAAGCTTCCCGAGCCGGCTTGTGTTTCGCTCGACATGATTCAGTCCTCCCGGCTCAATCGTCTTCGGCCACGCCGGCGTCGCGATCGATCTTGTCTTGCGCCTTGGCGAACCAGAACAACATCACGACGAAAGCGATGAGAGATCCCTGGGAGGCCATATAGAAGCCAAGAGGGAAGCCGAAGATCTTGATACCGTTGAGCGGCGTCACGAACATATGGATGATATAGCTAAAGAACAGCCATAGCGCCATCATGACGAGCATCAACTTGCTTGTACTTTGCCAGTGATGGTCTTCCTTTTGCGAATCCATGAAACGTTTCTCCCAGAGGTTTATTGTTTCTTCTTTCGCAACTCCGGCTGTTGTCGGATTCTCGTGATTCGCGCCTGTCCGGTCCCCAACCGCCTAACGATAGGTTAATTGAAGTGGGTCGACGAAAGAATGCGTACTAAAGACGTAAGTCCCACCGAAAGACCAAGCCGCGACCGCGTTGCAGCCGCACTCGATCTGCGCGACATCGCGGTGATCGGGCATCGTCCCCGCCGAAACCGCCGGTGGCGCTTGAGATCGCGACCGCGCAGGGCCAGACTGTGCGGCAATCGATGGGAGGAAATGCCAGCAATGAGTCGTCAGCCGTCGACCCGGATCGTGATCGCGGACGATCATCCGCTCTTTCGCGGCGCATTGCGCCAGGCGGTGTCGCATGCGCTGGCCGGCTCGGAGGTCAGCGAGGTCGGTTCGCTCGAGGCGCTCGGCCAGGCGCTCGCCGAGGCTGCCGATACCGACCTCATCCTCCTTGATCTCAGCATGCCGGGCGTGCAGGGCTTTTCCGGGCTGCTCTTCCTGCGTGCCGCCCATCCCGAGATTCCGGTGATCGTCGTCTCGGCCAATGACGATCCCGCCGTGATCCGCCGCTGCATCGAGTTCGGGGCGCTCGGCTTCCTGCCAAAGACCGCCGAGGTCGGGCAGATGGGCGAGGCGATCCAGGCCGTGCTCGATGGCGGCGTCTGGACCCCGCCGGGAGTCGACCTTTCAGCCCCGGTCGACCACGAGACCGCCGACATGGTCCGGCGCCTCGCCACGCTGACGCCGCAGCAGGTGCGTGTGCTGATGATGCTGTCGGAGGGGCTGCTCAACAAGCAGATCGCCTATGAGCTCGGCGTCTCCGAGGCGACGGTCAAGGCGCATGTCTCGGCGATCCTGACCAAGCTCAACGTCGACAGCCGCACGCAGGCCGTGATCGCCGCGGCCAAGATCGCCGGCGCCGGCTGGGCCGTGCAGGGCGCTTCGGCGACGGGCTGAGGCGCGCGGCGGTTGACGGCGGCGTTCAGCGCAGGTTCAACCGCGAGCGGGTTTTGTCCCGCTGACGATCCGGAGGGGATTTCCATGGCCAATGGCGGTGGCACCGAGCGTTTTCTGGGCGGTTCCGTCCTCAGCGTCCTCGTGCGCCTGTTCTTCATCTCGCTGCTGGTCGGCGCGGCCATGGCGTTCCTTGGCCTGTCGCCGCGCGGTCTCTTCGATTCGGCGCTGCGCTTCGTCCGCTCGATCACCGATCTCGGCTTCGACGCGGTCCGCGAGGTCGGCGGCTGGGCAATCGCCGGCGCCCTGATCGTCGTGCCGCTCTGGCTGCTCAGCCGGCTCTTCGCCTCGAAGCGATAGAGCCATTCGCACGAGCTCTGTCGTAGGACATTCCCGCCGGAACCCAAGCTGCCCCTCCGCCGTTGAGCTGCGAGAGGGGAGCTTCCGATGCCGAGCCGTCCCTATGCGATTATCGAGGCACCCTCGACGCTGGGCCTGAGGTCGGGCGGCGTGGCGGGGCTGGCTGGCCGCCTCCTGGAGCTGGGCTTGGCGGAACGGATCGGCGCGCGCCGCGCCGGACGGCTAGTGGTTCCGCCGAAAGACTCCAAGCCTGATCCCGAAACCTTGACGCTGAACGCCAAGGCTATAGCGGGGTGGTCGCCGAAGCTGGCAGACGCGGTCGAGGCGGTGCTGGACACGGGCGAGTTCCCGGTGGTGCTCGGCGGCGACTGTACGATCCTTCTGGGGACGACGCTCGCGCTCAGGCGGCGTGGTCGCTACGGCCTGTTCTTCGTCGACGGTCATGCCGATTTCTTCCAGCCGGAAGCCGAAACCCATGGTGAAGGCGCGTCCATGGACCTGGCATTCGTCACAGGATATGGCCCGGCGCTGCTCACCGATCTGGAAGGCCGCGGTCCGCTGGTGCGGCCCGAGGATGCCGTTGCATTCGGCTATCGCGATCACGAAGATCAGGCTGAATATGGCAGCCAGCCCTTGCCCCCGAAGCTCAAGGCTTATGATCTTGCCGCAATACGCCGCCTGGGCGGCGAGAGCGCTGCACGCGCGGCAATAGACCACCTCACGCGGGACGAACTGGATGGCTTCTTCATCCATGTCGACGCCGACGTTCTCGATGACGCGATCATGCCGGCGGTCGAATTCCGGATCCCGGGCGGAATGTCTTGGAGTGAACTTGAGGCGGTGCTCGACATAGCCCTGGCGAGTGGAAAAGCGATCGGCCTCGAGGTCACCATCTATAATCCGGACCTCGACCATGATGGAGGCGCCGGCAGCGGCCTGGCAGATGTTCTGGCTAAAGCCCTCGGCAGGTCCGCGTCCGGGTGAAGACCTGTTCGGCGCACCGCCAACTGGCAGCTCGCGCGCAGCTCAGATCGTCTCGCCGCGCGCGATCGCCTCGGCATCGCGCCCGACCAGCACGTCGAGCCGCGGCAGCCCGGCCTTGCGCATCTGCATGTCGAGCCCGCGCTTGACCTCGCCGACCAGCCCCGGACCCTTGAACACCATCGCCGAATAGAACTGCAGCAAGCTCGCCCCGGCCCGGATCTTGGCGAAGGCGGTCTCTGCCGAATCGATGCCGCCGACACCGATCAACGGGAACTGCCGCTCGACGCGCAGGAAGGTCTCGGCGAGGATCCGTGTCGAGGCCGCAAAGAGCGGCCTGCCCGAGAGGCCGCCGGTCTGGGCCTTGTGGGCGCTGCGCAGACTGTCCGGCCGCGCGATCGTGGTGTTCGAGACGATCATGCCGTCAACCTTGCGGCGCCGCGCGACCGAAACCATGCCGTCGAGCTCGGGCATGGTCAGGTCGGGCGCGATCTTGATCAGCACCGGCGTCGGCTTGGCCCCGGCAGCGGCTTCGTCGCGAGCGGCGAGCGTGCGCGCGATCAGATCGTCGAGCGCATCCTCAGCCTGCAGGTCGCGCAGGCCCGGCGTGTTCGGCGAGGAGACATTGACGGTGAGGAAATCGGCGAGCGGCGCGAGCCTCGCCGCCAGCGTCGCATAGTCGGCGCTGCGGTCGGCCGAATCCTTGTTGGCGCCGAGGTTCACGCCGACGATGCCGCCCTTCTTCCGGCGCGCTGCCAGCCTCGCTGCGACCGCCTCCATGCCCTCGCTGTTGAGGCCGTAGCGGTTGATCACTGCCTCGTCCTCAGGCAGGCGGAAGACGCGCGGGCGCGGATTGCCCGGCTGCGGCAGCGGCGTCACCCCGCCGATCTCGACGAAGCCGAAGCCGAGCCCGAGCGCCCCGTCGACCGCCTCCGCATTCTTGTCGAAGCCGGCGGCGAGGCCGACCGGGTTGGCAAAGCGCAGGCCGAAGGCCTCGACAGCGAGCGACGGCGGATCGGCCGCTGGCCGTAGCGGTGGCGCAGCCGCCAGTGCCGCGATCGTCAATCGGTGGGCTTGCTCGGCGTCGAGCTTGTGGATCAGGGGCCGCGCCAGGCCGAACAACGCTCCGATCACGCGACATCCTCCGGAAAGACATGGCCGCCTTCACCGCGCGGCAGGGGCGCGATCCAGCGCGCCTGTTTCGGATCGAGTGGGGCATAAAGATGCGGGAACATTGCCCCGCCGCGTGATGGCTCGTAGCGCAGGGCTGTGCCGAGCGCGGCGTCGTCGATGGCGATCAGCAGCAAGCCGCCCTGGCCGACGAAATGTCTGGCCGCGGTCTCGCGAACCTGCGCGCCGGTCGAGAAGTGGATGAAGCCGTCGGCGAGATCGACAGGTGCGCCCCGGAAGAGGCCTGCGGCCTCGGCTTCGCGCCAGAGAGGTTCGGGGCAGATCTTGTAGATGAGCGGCATGCCGCCGGACATATCGCCTGACGGCCACCGGCAAAAGCGGAAACCGTGCCGCACCCGGGGCGGCATTTCCGATTGTCCATTTGACCGCGGTCCTGGTCGTCCCGGATTTCCCGGCGATCGCCCGGAACAGCTCGGCTCGGTAGCCGCAGAAATCAGATTGAATTCTTATCTAATAGGGGATATTTCCTATTTGTATCCCCGCTTAGCGCCACGCCGGCACCGTCAGGAAAGAGGCCTCTCCGCGATGCTGTCCCATGATCAGATCTGGAGCGCGATCGATACGCTCGCCCAGCGTTATGGCCTGACGCCCTCGGGCCTCGCCCGCAAGGCCGGGCTCGACGCCACCACGTTCAACCGCTCGAAGCGTGTCGGCACCGACGGGCGTGAGCGCTGGCCCTCGACCGAATCGATCGCCAAGATACTCGCTGCTACCGGGGCCTCCTTCGACGAGTTCATGAACGTGCTCCGGCGCGGCGTGCCGCCGGCGCGCACGATTCCGTTGATCGGCTTCGCCCAGGCGGGTTCCGGTGGCTTCTTCGACGATGGCGGTTTCCCGCTCGGCTCCGGCTGGGACGAGGTCGCCTTTCCCGGTCTGCAGGACGAGAAGGCCTACGCGCTCGAGATCGCCGGTGATTCGATGCTGCCGCTCTATCGCGACGGCGACACGATCATCGTCTCGCCTGGTGCCGCGATTCGTCGCGGCGACCGCGTCGTGGTCAAGACCGTCGAGGGCGAGGTGCTGGCCAAGCAGCTCAGGCGCCAGACCGCGAAGACGGTCGAGCTCGCCTCGCTCAATCCGGAGCATTCCGACCGTGTGCTGGCGCTCGCCGAGATCGCCTTCATGGCGCGGGTGATCTGGGCGAGCCAGTAGAGAGCTGGCCAGTCTCAGGCCAATACGCGCTGCGCCGGCAGAGATACCGTGAACACTGCGCCGGTCTCGGACGGTTCGAGCGCGATCATGCCGCCATGCAGCCGCACCAGTTCGGCGGCGATGGCGAGGCCAAGCCCGGTGCCACCGGGATTGACCGAGCCTCGGAAGGCCTGGAAAAGGTTGTCGCGCGCCCGCGCCGGCACGCCCGGCCCGTTATCGGCGATGCGCAGGACGATCTCCTCATGGCGCCGGCCGGCGCTGATCCTGAGCGCTGGTGTCCGCTCGCCGGCTTCCGCGATGCTGTCGAGCGCCTGGATCGCATTGCGCATCAGATTGGACAGGACACGGGCCATCTGGTCGGGATCGCAGGGCGCGATCACCTCGGCCGGCACTTCGTTGGCGAAGACGATCGTGCCGTTCTCGCCGAGGCCGAGCAGCTCGGCCTGTTCGGCGACGAGCTGGCGCAGCGCCACGTCGCGCAGCGTCGGGTTCGCCTCGGTCGCCCGGCCATAGGCGAGCGTCGCTTGGCAGAAGTCGATGGCGCGCCCGAGCGTTGCGATCAGCCGTGGCGCGAAACGCCTGATCTTCGGATCGCGTGTCTCGGTCAGCCGGTCCGACATCAATTGCGCCGCGGCCAGCATGTTGCGCAGGTCGTGGTTGATCTTGCTGACCGCGAGCCCGAGCTCGGCGAGATGCTTCTTGGCTCTGAGGTCGTCGGCGAGCGTCGCCTGCATGCGCGCCAGCGCCCGCTGGGCCTCCCCGATCTCGTCGGCCCGCTGCGTCGGCTCGATGATCCGGCGCGGGTTCTCCGGGTCGTGCTCGAACTCCATCACATTGGCGGCGAGATGCCGGATCGGCTGCACGATCAGCCAGTTCAGCGAAAGATAGACCAGTCCCGCCGTCAGGATCGAGATGATCAGCGTGACCAGCGTCAGGTTGATTGAGAACTTCAGCATAGCGCGCCGCAGCGGCCGTTCGTCGATGACCATCTCAACGAAGTCGGCGGCGCCGACCGCCTGTCCGACCACCCGGATCGGCATCTCATGCGATGGGCTGACCAGCGTCGCCACCGATTCCACGATCGACTGCATCCAGCTCTGGTCGCGCAGGTCGACGGTCTTGGCGACCTCATGAGGCATCGAGTCGAGGCTGAGCAGGCGCCGTGCGCCGCCGACACGCGCGGCGATGGCGGAGGCGCCGACGCCGGCGAGCAGGCGCTCCTCGCTGCCCTCGGGCATGCCCTCGGCCGGAGCGCCCTCGAGCACGAGCACGGCGATCTGTGCCGCCGCCAGCCGATCGTTCAGCCAGTTGCGCCTGAAGTTCGCGACCGAGGGCAGATAGATCAGCACCTCGGCCAGCATGACGAACAGGATGGTCAGGACGAGCAGCTTGGCCGACAGGCCGAGCTGCGTCGGCCCGCGCGGAACGCTGATCGACAGGGCATTGGGATCGAACCGTCTTATCGACATCAAGAGCCAGTCTACCCGAAACGGCGCAAGAAGCCGATCAATCGGCGAATGCCCGGTTTTGCTGCGAGCGGCGCCTGGAACGAGAGCGCCGCGCGCTGCGAAATCTCGGACAGGCTCTGGGACGGAGCGATGAGCCCGGCCATGTCGCGGACATTCATTCGCTTCTGCACGGCCAGGACCCAGGGCGCGATCAGCTCGGCGGCCCGCGCCCCGGCGATGACGACGCCGAGGATGGTGCCCTTGCTGTCGGTCATCAGCTTGATCAGCCCCTCCGCCTGCCGTTCGGCCTGCGCGAGCCCGCTCTCGGCATAAGGCAAGCGCAGCACCCGGATCGCGCCCTGCACGCGTGCCTGCGCCTCACCCAGGCCGACGCTCGCCAATTCCGGCCGTCCGTGAACCGTGCGCGGCACCTGCTCCGGCCTGAAGCGGACCGGCAGACGAAACAGGGCGTTGCGAAGCACGAGCCCGGCCTGATGCTGGGCAGCGTGGCTGGACGCCATCCCGGCTGTTGCGCCGCCGGCGCAGGCGCCGATGGCGTAGATACGACGATTGGCGGTACGCAGCGAGGCATCGACGATGACGCCTGTATCGTCGCTGCGAACGCCCGCAAGGTCGAGTTCGAGTGTCGCAATATTCGGCTTGCGCCCGCTCGCGACAAGAAGGTGCGTGCCGTCGATGGTGATATCGCCGCCGAGCACGAGGCGTGGCCGCTGCCGGTGGCTCTCGGCACGCAGGATCGGCCGGCCTTCATGCAAGGTAACGCCGTTCCCGAGCAGGCCGCGCCTGAGCACGCCGACCGCTTCTTGATCCTCGTCGGGCAGCAGGCCCTCCCGCGCGATCAGGGCGACCTCGCTGCCGAGTGCGCGCATCGCCTGCGCCAGCTCGACGGCTGCCGCCGTCTCGCCGAGCACGGTCAGCCGGTCCGGCCGCTTCGCCAGATCGAAGACGTTGTCCTCGGTCAGATAGGGCAGGTCGGCGAGCCCCGGAACCGAGAGCTGCGCCGGCAGCGAGCCGGTGGCGATGACGAAGCGCCGTGCCCTGACTACCGACTCGCCGACGGCGAGTTGGTGACGGTTCTGAAAACGCGCGTCCCCCTTGAGCACGAGGATACCGAGGGCGGTGAGGCGCTCATCGGAGTCGTTCGTGGCGGATCGGGCCGCAACCCGGTCGAGATGAGCCCGGATGCGGCCATAATCGACCTGGCCCGCATCCTCCGCAATGCCGAAGGGCACGGCGTCGGCCATGGCCCGTGCCTGGCCGGCGGCCGCGCGCAATGCCTGGCCGCGTGCACCCTCGTTCGGGGAAAGCTCGCTCCCGTCATGCCGGATGAGGACGGTTCGCGCGCCGAACAGCGCGGCGGCTGTCGCAACCGCAAGCCCACCCGGGCCATGGCCGACGACGCAGATATCCGGTGTCAGCGGCTCCGTGCTGGCTGCTGGGCTGGCGGTTTGGCTCACGCCACGTCTCCGGTCGCTAGAGCCGGATGATTTCAGTTGGAATCGCAAGGCGCTTCCAACTGAAATCTGAATCCGTCTCTCATCATAGGGTTAGAGCAGGATCGATGCGAAAAACCGGTTCCCGCTTTTTCGCATCCTGCTCTAGCCTGCTGGTGCAGATGCGTTGCCGCACCGGCGGAATCAAGCGTGCCGTTGCGATACCAGGGTCGAAGCTGTCAATTTGGGCAGGACGATGGTTGGACGCCTGTCTTCAGGCGATCTTGCGGGGCTCGTCCTTGCCGAACTCCGATACCGGCTGCGGCCGGCCGAACAGATAGCCTTGCGCCCGCTGGGCGCCGAGCAACTGCACCGCCATGCGTTGCGCTTCTGTCTCGATACCTTCGACGACCACGTTCATCGACAGGCGCCGGGCGAGCTGGCACACCGCCTCGATCACGGCCTTGGATGCCTCGTCGCTGTTGACGTCACGGCTGAAGCTCTGGTCGATCTTCACCTGCGAGAACGGGTAGGTCGAGAGATAGGCGAGGGAGGAATAGCCCGTCCCGAAATCATCGAGTGCGAACTTCACCCCGATCCCGCGCAATTCGTTGATGACCTCGAGCGTCGTCTTGTTGTCCTCGATCAGCAGCGATTCCGTCACCTCGAGCGTCAGGCGACCAGGCGCGAGATGGGCGAGCAGCAGCGCAGTCTTGACGGTTTCGACGATGCGGCGCGGCTCCCGAAACTGCAGCGGCGAGATATTGACGGAAACACCGATACCATCGGGCCATTTTGCCGCATCGCGGCAGGCCTGCCGGATCGCCCAGTCACCCATGCCGGCGATCAGACCGGATTGTTCGGCGATCGGGATGAACACGCCGGGCGGCACCATGCCGCGCGTCGGGTGCCGCCAGCGCATCAGCGCCTCGCGCGTCACGATCTCCTGCGTGCGCAGGTCGATGATCGGCTGGTAGTATAGTTCGAGCGCGCCCTCGGCGCTGGCCAGGCGCAGATCGACCTCGATCTCGTGGCGCTCGAGCATCTCTTCTGCCATGGCCGGGTCGAAGAAGGTCGCGGTGTTGCGGCCGGCTGCCTTGGCCTTGTAGAGCGCCGTATCGGCATGGCGCAGCAGGTCGGCGGGCGTTGCGCCGTCGGCGGGCGCGAGCGCGATGCCGATGCTGGCGGTGACGTAGACGGTCTTGGTGTCGAGCTCGAAGGCGCGGTCCATCGTCTCGATCATGCGTTGCGCGATCATCCGGACCGTCGCGACATCGGTCGCCGGCAGGATCAGCACGAATTCGTCGCCGCCGAAGCGCGCCAGCAGGTCGTTGTGGCGGATCGCGCTCTTCAGGCGCTCGGCGGTCTGGATCAGGACCCGGTCGCCGATGTCATGGCCGAGATTGTCGTTGACCTGCTTGAAGCCGTCGAGATCGATATAGAGCAGCGCGAAGGTCTCGCCTGTCCGCTCGTGCCGACGGAAAGCGTCGGCCAGGTGGGTGTTGAACTCGAAGCGGTTGGCGAGCCCGGTCAATTCGTCGAAGCGCGCCATCTGCTCGATCCGGGCCTCGGTCGCCTTCCGCTCCGTCGCATCCTCGGTCAGCATCAAGACGCCGCCTTCGGCCGCGGGCGCGATGGTGACGACGAGCATCCGGCCATTGCGCGACTGCAGCTCGTAGATCGCCGCCTGCTGCGTCGTCCGGACGCCGTCGAGTGCCGCCTTGATGTCGCGCACCTGCTCCGGCGTCATCACCTGCCGCTCGACCAGGAAACGGGCGATCGCGCTGATCGGCGTGCCCGGCAGCGCCAGCGTCTCGGGAACCCCGTAGAGAGCGGCATGCGGCGCGTTCGAGACTGCAAGATCGAGCTTGCGATCGAACATCGCCAGCCCGTGGATCATCGTGTTGAGCGCGGCGTCGAGCGTCAGGTTCTGCGAGCGCAGGGCGGTCGCCAGCGCCTTGGATTGCTTGGTCGCGTCGCTCAGCGCCAGCAGGTTGCGGTGCAGTGAGTTGGTGATCGCGATATTGGCGCCGACATAGAGGAAGGCGAAATAGCCGATATACTGGTAATACGGGTTGTGCGCCTGGATCAGGCCGATCGCCATCGGCACGCAGAAGGTCAGGAGCTGGACGGCGACGAATTTTGGCCGCCCGGCATTGCGTGCCACATAGCCGGAGGCGAGCGCGATCGTCGAGGATACCGAGGTGATATGGGCGGCGGGATCGTCGGTCCAGGCCAGTGCTACATAGCAGCTGAAGCCCAGGACCGCGCTGAACACGGTCGCGCCCAGGAAATACTCCCGGTCCCAGCGCCGGGTCTGCGCGAGCGTATCCTCGGAATGGTCGAGCCGCCGATAGCGGACCACGGTGATGATCCGCATGACGACGACCAGCGCGACGCAAAGCGTCAGCGTCATGAACAGCTCGGCCCTGGTGGAGATCCAGCACAGGAATGGCGTGAGGATGCCGGCGATGCCGCCGGGGATGATCGAGCCCGGCGAGGAGAACAGCGAGGAGACCAGCAGGCGATAATCGGCAAGGTCGACCGCGCTCCGGCCGTCGTGCTCGGCCGGCTGTTCCGCGATCGCCCTGTCTGCGCTGGCGCTGCGCAACCGGTTCGGCACTCCCGCCATCCGCTCCTGCCTTTTGACGGTCTCCGGAGAGGCGGCTGAACGACCTATCCCATGCCGCGTCACCTAACGGCTTTAAGAGGGAAAGGTAAAAGTTTCATGAGAGTTACACGGTAGAGTCGCATAATCGCCGCGACAGCCGGCAGCGCCGGCTTTTGCGAGCGGTTCAGGCTGCGCCGGCGCCCGCGAACCGTTCTTCCGGGGCCCGCTGATAGACGCGCGAGAGCATGCGGTCCTGGGTCTGGGCGATGCGCTGCAGCTTCGAGATCGCGCTCGGGTGGAGGCGCAGCATGCAGTCGGTCCAGAGCTGGCCGAGATATTCGAGCTCCTCGCGCAGGTTGCCGGAACGGCGGTTGAAGGCCGAGAACAATGCCGTCCTGGCGGCGTGGATCGGCAGTGAATCGGCGGCGTATTTGCGGAGCCAGTCCTCACCCGTGCCGGCCGGCACCACGGCTTCCAGCCCGCCTGCGGCCATGAACTCTGCGGCGCTCATCTCTTCGCCTGACTGCAGCATGTGCTCGGCTGCACGCTGCCCCATCCGGCGCGACAGCAGCCCGACGGCGGTGATCGGGAAATGGTTGAACTTGATTTCCGGGTAGACGAACGAGGCCTGCTCCTCGGCGATCATGACATTGCATGAGCGAGGCGCGTCGATGCCGCCGCCGATCGCCTTGGCGTGGATCGTCGACAGGGTGACGACCATGCCGTTGAGGCCGCTGGCGTTGCGCAGCGCATCCTCGACCGAGAGCCGGGCGTACTCCGCCAGCGCAGGGCGGTCGTTCTTGGCAAGACAGTCGAGATAGAAGTCGAGATCGCCGCCGAGCGTGAAGAACGGGCCCGTGCCGCGGAAGGCAAGGAAACGCACCGGGGCGTTGTGATACTGCTCCGATGCCCCCCAGAGATCGATGATCGCCTGCTGAATTTTGCCGAGGCTCTCGAGCAGCTGCAGCGTGAAGACCGGCTTCAGCTCCGGCTTGATGGTCACCCAGAGCAGGCGCAGCTGCGGCTCATAGGCGAGCTGGACCTCCGGGAGGAAGCCGGCGTGGTGACGGATCGCCTCGATCACATCGCCGTTGGTGAGCTCGGCAACGGCCTGGCCGCCAGCCGTTGGTGCATAGCTCTGAAACATCGTCCTGTCTCCGCCTCGCATCGCACCCCTCGACGCCGCCGAGGGTAGACAAAGTTAATGATCTGTAAACGCAAACTGCCGGAAATGGTTAATTTACTTAAGTTTTATCGGTTACGTCCCAAGTCGGCTCACCAGTGAGAAGCGTCCCCTTCGGTTGTTTCGCCGGTGCTGCCATCGTGCTGGCGATGCACGCAATGGGCGTGCCACCCTACCACCGTTCGGTCAGGGTTGCCGAGATAAGGAAAATTTTACCAAACGGGACAGAGCCTTGCGCCGCTTCCCGGTGGGGCGGGCGCCTGCGCCTGGAACAGCGTGCCCACAGCCGCAGGAGGTCGACCGACAGCGGCGCGGAACAGGGCTGTCCCATCCCGAGACCCGCGGCGCCGCAGTTGTGCCGCAATCGACCGTGCTAAGAAGAGGCGTCCCGGCGAACCGGTCTTGTCCGGACCCGGTCGAGCCGCTAACCATCAATCAACGCCCGCCGCCGAATGGCTGCGGACATTCCGACGAGCTGACGCCTTGAGCCGCCAGACCGAAGCCGATGATGAAAGACGGGCGCGCCTCGCCGCCGCCCTCCGCGAGAATCTGAAGCGCCGCAAGGCGCAGGCTCGGGCTCGGCGCATCTCGGACACGACGGCTGAGGACCAGCTACCGCCCGCCCAGGCCGAACCTCCCCGGTCCTGATCCCCCCTTTTCCGGCCGGCTCCTCTGCCGGCCGTCCTGCAGGACGAGCCCGATGGACCGTATCCGCATCACCGGCGGCCAGCGCCTCAATGGCGTGATCCCGATCTCCGGCGCGAAGAACGCAGCGCTGCCGCTGATGATCGCGAGCCTCCTCACCGACGAGACGCTGACGCTGACCAACGTGCCGCGCCTCTCCGACGTCAGCGCGCTCTCGCGCATCCTCTCCAATCATGGCGTCGATCGTTCGGTCGCCGGCAAGCGCATCGGCCAGAGCGCCGAAACCGGCCAGACCGTCGCTCTGACCGCGCGCCAGATCGTCGACACCTGTGCACCCTACGATCTGGTCTCGACCATGCGGGCGAGCTTCTGGGTGATCGCGCCGATCCTGGCCCGCATGGGCGAGGCCAAGGTGTCGCTGCCCGGCGGCTGCGCCATCGGCACCCGCCCGGTTGATCTCCTGCTGATGGCGCTGGAGCGCCTCGGCGCGACGATCACCATCGAGGGCGGCTATGCGCTGGCCCGTGCGCCCAAGGGGCTCAAGGGTGCCGAGATCGTCTTCCCGAAAGTCACCGTCGGCGGCACCCACACCGCGCTGATGGCTGCGGTGCTGGCAGACGGCACCACCGTCATCGAGAATGCTGCGCGTGAGCCCGAGGTGGTCGACCTTGCCGCCTGCCTCGACAAGATGGGCGCGAAGATCGAGGGGGCGGGGACGTCACGGATCACGATCCAGGGTGTCTCGCGTCTCGGCGGCGCGCACCATGCCGTCCTGCCCGACCGGATCGAGACCGGCACCTATGCGATGGCGGTGGCGATGACGGGTGGCGACGTGCTGCTCGAGGGCGCGCGCGCCGATCTGCTGCAATCGGCGCTCGATGTTCTCAGCCAGGCCGGCGTCGACATCTCCGAGACCAATGAAGGCGTCCGCGTCCGCCGCAATGGCGCTGCGCTCGAGCCGGTCGATGTCACCACCGATCCGTTCCCGGGCTTCCCGACCGATCTCCAGGCCCAGCTGATGGCGCTGATGACCAGAGCCAAGGGCACCTCGCGCATCCGCGAGACGATCTTCGAGAACCGCTTCATGCACGTCCAGGAACTTGCCCGGCTCGGCGCCAAGATCCGGCTCGATGGCGATGCCGCCTATGTCGACGGCGTCGAGAAGCTCACCGGCGCGCCGGTGATGGCGACCGATCTGCGCGCCTCGGTCTCGCTCGTCATTGGTGGTCTCGTCGCCGAGGGCGAGACGATGATCAATCGTGTCTATCATCTCGATCGCGGTTTTGAGGCGCTGGAGACCAAGCTCGGCCGTTGCGGCGCTCAGGTCGAGCGCATCAGCGGTTGACGCAGGGCCACACCCCCGCCAGATAAGGCGCATGTCCGATCCCGTTGCCGAGCCGCTGAAACTGATCGCCCTGGATACCGACGATCTGTCGGTGATCTCGGCGCATCTGCAGGATGCGGTGCTGAAGCGCGGGGATATCGCCTATCTGCCGGCCGAGAAGCGTTTCGCTCTGGCGCTGCGCCGCTTCGACTGGGAAGGCGCGACCCAGGGCCAGAAGCGCCGCCGGCTCACGGCCCTGCATTTCGAGCGCGTGACGGCCGCGCGCAGCACCAAGATCGCGGCAGGCGAGGGCGCCGTGCTCAGCCTGCTCGCTGTCACCTTCGCCGAGAGCGATGGGCCGGCCGGGCAAGTCACCCTGCATTTCTCCGATGGTGCCGCCATCCAGCTCGATGTCGAGTGCATCGAGGCGCAGATGAAGGATCTCGGCCCGATCTGGGAAGCGGTCGCGACGCCTGCCCATCCCGACGCCGGCTGACCCTACTTCGGACAGGATTTCCGATGCCGATCAGGCTTGACGCACGCGACGCCGGGTTCGAGCGGCAGTTCACCGCTCTGCTCGCGATGAAGCGCGAGGTTTCCGAGGATGTCGACCAGGTCGCCGCCGCGATCATCGCCGATGTGCGCGCCCGCGGCGATGCTGCCTTGATCGAGTACACCGAGCGTTTCGACAAGCTCTCGCTGACGCCGCAGACCCTGCGCGTCACCGATAGCGAGATCGAGGCGGCGGTGGCGGCCTGTACGCGGGAACAGCTCGATGCGCTCGAGACGGCCCGCTCCCGGATCGAGACCTATCACCTGCGCCAGAAGCCGACCGATTCCTGGTCGCGCGATGTGCTCGGCGTCGAGAGCGGCTGGCGCTGGAGCGCGATCGAGGCCGTCGGCCTCTATGTCCCGGGCGGCACGGCGAGCTATCCCTCGTCCGTTCTGATGAACGCGATTCCGGCCAAGGTCGCCGGCGTCGAGCGCCTCGTCATGGTCGCGCCGACACCGCGCGGCGAGGGCAATCCGCTCGTGCTCGCTGCGGCGAAGCTCGCCGGCATCGACGAGATCTATCGGATCGGCGGTGCCCAGGCGATCGCCGCGCTGGCCTACGGTACCGCGACGATCGCACCCGTCGCCAAGATCGTCGGCCCCGGCAACGCCTATGTCGCGGCCGCCAAGCGCCGTGTCTTCGGCACGGTCGGCATCGACATGATCGCCGGCCCGTCCGAGGTGCTGGTCCTGGCGGATGCCAGCGCCAATCCCGACTGGATCGCTGCCGATCTCCTCGCCCAGGCTGAGCACGACACCGCCGCCCAGTCGATCCTGATCACCGACGATGCCGCGCTCGCCGATGCGGTCGAGCGCGCGGTCGAGGGCCAGCTCAGGACCTTGCCGCGCGCCGGGATCGCCGGTGCGAGCTGGCGTGATTTCGGCGCAGTCGTCCTGGTCGGGGTGCTCGACAAGGCGATCCCGCTGGTCGATCGGCTGGCGCCGGAGCATCTCGAGATCATCACCGCCGAACCGGAGCGCCTGGCGGGGCGCATCCGCAATGCCGGTGCGATCTTCCTCGGCGGGCATACGCCCGAAGCGATCGGCGACTATGTCGGCGGCTCGAATCATGTCCTGCCGACGGCGCGGTCGGCACGCTTCTCCTCTGGGCTCGGCGTGCCCGATTTCATGAAGCGCACTTCGCTGCTGAAGTGCGACTCGACAGCGCTCCGGGCGCTCGCCGGCGCTGCGACCGAGCTCGCCGAGGCAGAGGGCTTGCAGGCCCATGCGCGTTCCGTGACGATCCGACTCAACGGCTGACGTCGGGCGCGGCGATTCTGCGCTCGCGACCGGCTGCGCGGAGGATACATGTCGGAACGCAACCATCTGGTCGCCGTTACGCTCGACGAGGCCTCACTCGGCCGGGGTGGCGCCGACCAGGAGCATGAGCGCGCCGTCGCGATCTACGACCTGATCGAGCGCAACCACTTCGCTGTGCCGGATTTCGACGGCGGACCTTATGCCGTCCATCTGGCGTTGGTCGAGCGACGCCTTGCCTTCGAGATCAGGAGCGCCGAGGGCGCCCCGGTCGTCACGCATCTTCTCTCGCTGACGCCGTTCAGGCGCATCATCAAGGATTACGAGCTGGTCTGCGACAGCTACTATGCCGCCATCCGCACGGCGACGCCGTCGCAGATCGAGGCGATCGACATGGGGCGCCGCGGTCTGCACGACGAGGCGGCTCACCTGCTGGTCGAACGGCTGACCAACAAGGTCGAGATCGACAACGAGACCGCCCGCCGCCTCTTCACCCTGATCTACGCGCTGCACTGGAAGGGCTGAGCGCTTGGAGCCGCAGGTACCGCGCAAGCTTCAGAGCGTGCTGTTCATGTGCGCCTACAACGCGGTGCGCTCGCCGATGGCCGAGGCGATGGCCAAGCACTTCTTCGGCAAGTCGGTCTATGTCCAGTCGGCCGGGGCACGCAAAGGTGAGATCGATCCCTTCGCGCTGGAGGTCCTCGACGAGATCGGCATCGACGCCCGCAAGCACAAGCCGAAATCGCTCGAGGAGCTGGAGGAATGGGAGGGGCTCAATTTCGACCTGATCGTCACGCTCTCGCCTGAGGCGCATCACAAGGCGCTCGACCTGACCCGCACGGTCGCGTCCGACGTCGAATACTGGCCGACGCCCGATCCTACCGTCGTGCAGGGCTCGCGCGAGCAGGTCCTGGAGGCCTATCGCGCCGTCCGCGACGGCCTGATGCAGCGGATCAAGACCAGGCTGCGATCCTGAAGCTCTACAGGATCAAGACCGCGCCGCCGCAGCGCACGCCGCTGACCCAGCTGTCCGCCTGGCCGAGCCCGATCCCGAGCGTGTTGAGCAGGCTGGTCAGCACCTGGTCGAGCGGCGCCGCCGCGCCGGCGATGACGCCGGAGACGGCTCCGTCGAGCCCGGGTATGGGTAGGCCCAGCCCCAGCAGCTCGACGCGCAGATCGAGGTCGCCGACCAGGCGCGACAGCAGGCTGGCGACGAAGTTCTGCGTCGAGGTCGTCTTCTTCTCGACTCGCTGGATCTCGGCATAGCTGAAGCTGACCGGGGTCTCGCTGGTATTGCTGATCGTGACATGCGCCCGGCCCGTCACTTTTGCGAGGCCGAGCAGGTTGAGCAGTGTTGCAGCCGGAGGGTTTGGCCGCGTGCTGAAATTGCTGAATTCGGCGTTGGAGACCTCTCCGATCCAGGCATCGACGACGGCCGGCGTCACGCCGAGCGTCACCCGTGCGCTGGTGATGTCGCCGGCGCCGCAGGAGATCGAGGTCAGGCGGGCCGTCGCGGAAGCGAGTTCCAGATAGAGCGGCAGCTTGACCAGCGAAGCCTGGCCGCTGCCGACGAGGGTGAGGGTAAGCAACAGACGCGTCTGGGCAGTGTGGACCGTGGCGCCGTTGCGGCCTACGCGCACCAGACTGGTGCCGACCGGTCGTTCGCCGATGCCGAGCTTCAGTGACACCGAAGCGAGGCCGGGCACGTTGACCGCAAGGCCAAGATCGAGCTGGCGCGCGCCATTGGCGATCTGCGCCGCGGCCGAGACGAGGTCGAGTGCCGATAGCGATGCCTTGATTGGCGCCTCCTCGCTCAGCTGACGGCTGCCATAGGTGCCGAACGAGACCAGGCTCTGCAGGTTGAGGCGCTGGCTCGAGCCGGCGAGCACCGGCGCCAGACGCCCTAGCGCTGCAACCGCGTCACTGCCCGCGCCTTGCGCGCGCGCTGCATCCTGGGCCGCAAGGATGACGTCCCCGATACGGACCTGGGCGCGGATGACCTCGTCGAAGGTCAATGCCGAGATCGAGGCGCGCGTCGCCAGTTGCCGCGCGAAGCCGAACAGGTCGATCCGGGCCCTCGCCAACCCCTCATAGTCCATGACCGACAGGGACAGGCTCGTCCCGAGCAGGCCACCGAGCAGGCCGTTGAGCACGCCGCCCTCCAGCCGGACCAGCCGCGAGCCGATGGCGAAGGCGGCCTGCATGTCCTGTGCGGCGGTCGCACGCGTCAGGATTGTGACGTCACCGGCTTCGTTCCCGAGGCCGCTCGCTCCTATCACCCGGCCAAGGATCATCGGGGTGGTCGCGCGCATCTCGATCCGGGCAGCGTTCGCACTGGCCGCTGAACTCGGCTGGAAACGCATCTCGGGCGCGAGTGTCGCGTCCGCCGTATAGGTGCCCAGCTGCACCCTTTCGACTGCGGCAGCGGTATAACCGTTGCGTCCGGCACTTGATCGTGCGGCAGCGTCCGCCCTTCCGAGGTCCGCCGCGGCGGCGAGCGCGGCGAGATCCGTCGCGGTCTGTTGCCGGCGCTGCTGGTAGAAGAAGCTGCCGACGTCGACCGCCATCGTGCCGAAGCCGAACAGAACCATGGAGCTGCCGGCGAAAACGATCGATGAGAGGCCGCGGCGATCCGCAAACAGCTTCCGCAAGAGATTGATCATGACGGCCTCCCTGACCGTTTCCGTCGACGGACGGATTTAGTAGCCACCGCGCTGCACGACGGCTCGGCGCTCGACCACCGGTGTCGGCAGCGCAACTATGGAGTTGAGGCGGTTGAAGACGCTGTCCGAGTAGTCGTAAGCGACCGCCACCTCGAAGCTCGGCGAGGGCGCACCGGTCGCGGTCGTCCGCACCGTCAGCTTGCTTGGGTCGAGGAAGGCGTAAGAGCCGATACTACGGGTGATGAAGCCGCGTGCCAGCCGCTCGCGCTCGGCATCGTCGAGCCCGGCGACGGAAGCGCGGGCCGCCTCCGCCGCCAGTTGCTGTACGCCGTGATACACGCCAAAGGCGTGGCCATAGCCGATGATGCCGAACAGGAGCAGCAGCAGAAGTGGCGCGATGAAGGCGAATTCTACGGCGGTGGCGGCGGAACAATCAATCCGCAGGCGGCGGATGAACGAGCGCATGGCATGTTCACTCCACGGGAAGTTACAACCATAGGGTGTACTCCTGCCTTCTTTATAATCAGTAAAAGCCATAGTCTAAGACGGGGGGTAATCATTGACGCCAAGTTGCCTGATTAATCGAAATTTAAGGGACAGGGCCCAGGAGCTTCACTGAGGGCAACGTTACGTTAGCCAAGCCGAGAATCGACCTGACGAATGAGCACCGTCGCGATACCGACCAATGTCCGCTCTCGGCAGCTCCGACAGTGGCGCGATGTCGGTCTGATCGCAGGCTTGGCACTCTGCTCCGGCCTCGTAACCCTCGCCAGCTTGCCCGGCCCTGTCGCCGGCCCGGCCGTGCCGCTGGCAGTGATCTTTCCGCCCTGGGTCTCCGGTGAGGAGGCCGTGGCGCGCAGCCTTGCCACCGGCGCCAGGCTCCTGCGCCAAGGTGCGATGCCCTTCGTCGTCGTCCTTGCGCCAGAGGCAGCGACAGTGCCGCCTGCGAGGCCGGTCGGCGCCATGCTGATGCTGCGCCTCGATGGGCTTGCCGGCTGCATCATCTCATCGGAGGCCGAAGCGAACCGCCTATGACTCTGACTTTGTCTGGCCTTCGCGACCTCGTCGCGCGCTGCCTCGTCGGTCTCGCCTTCCTCCACGTCCCGCTGCTCGCGATGGCGTCCCTGCTGCAGTCCGGCGACGGGCTGGTGCCGGGGCTGGGCGCCTTGTTGCTCGCGCTCGCGGCACTGCTGGCCTATCGCGCTGTCGGTGCGACGCTGCTGGCGCAATGCGCCATCGCTGTCGCCCTGATCGGCCAGGTCTCGATTCTGGTCGCGGTCTTCTCCGGGCATCCCTGGCAGCCCGACATGCACATGTACTACTTCGCCGTGCTCGCACTGCTCGCCGGCTTCTGCGACTGGCGGCCGATCATCCTCGGCGCCGCGCTTACGGCTGTGCACCATCTGGTGCTGCAGTTCGTCCTGCCGGCCGCCGTCTTCTATCAGGGCGGCAATCTGCTGCGGGTGCTGTTGCATGCCGTCATCGTGGTTGTCGAAACTGCCTTCCTCGCGGCGATCGCAGTGATGACCGCGCGCATCTTCGCGCAGACCGATGCCAATCTGCGCCGGGCCGAAGAGGTCGCCGAGCGCGAGCGACTGACGGGCGAACGCGAGCGGGCGCTCGCCGACGAGGCTGAGGCACGCGCCGAGCGCCTGCGTGCCATGGTCGAACATTTCCGCGACGAGATGGACGGCGCCATGGCCGTCCTCGACAAGGCGTCCGAGGCGATGCAGGTCGACGCCCGTGGCCTCACCGGCGCCTCCGACCGGGCGCGCCAGCAGATCTCGCTCGTCTCGCGCAGCTCGACCGAGGTGACGACCAGCATCGAGCAGACTGCGGCGGCCAGCCAGGAACTCGCCTCTTCGATCGCGGAGATCGGCCGCAACGTCACGCAATCGGCCGGCAGCTCGCAATCGGCGGCCAGGCTAGCACGCGCAGCCAGCACCGAGATCGAGGCGTTGGCACGCACCGGCGAAAGCGTCGGCGCCGTGGCGGAGATCATTCGCGGCATCGCGGCGCAGACCAGCATGCTGGCGCTGAACGCGACCATCGAGGCGGCGCGTGCCGGTGCGATGGGCAAGGGCTTCGCCGTTGTCGCCAGCGAGGTCAAGACGCTCTCGGCGCAGACGGCGACAGCGACCGAGGAGGTGGCGCGCTCGATCGAAGCGATCCAGACCGCCTCGCAGCGCTCGCTCAAATCGATCCGCGAGATGGTCACGGCGATCGGCGAGGTCGAGACCGTCTCGGTGGCGATCGCCTATGCGGTCGGCGAGCAGGATCGCGCCACCGCCGAGATCGCGCGCGAAGTCCAGGTTTCTTCCGATGGTGCCAACCGCAGCGCCCAGACCCTGCAGAGCTTCGAGGCGGTGACCGAGCGCACCTATGCCGCAGCCGGCAGCCTGCAGAGCTCGTCGTCGGACCTTGCGACGCAGGCGCAGCGCATCCGCCGCGAGGTGGCCGAGTTCTGCGAGCGCGTCGCCGCGGCCTAGTGCCTGATTGGTGAAACCGTCTCTAAACTAACGGGCTCTGTCTACCAGGCGCGTCCGGGGCCGACCGTCCCGACATCCAGCCATTCGCCAAGCGTCGCCGCGATGTCGGCGAAGCTCGCCCTGCGGCCGATCTCTCGCGCCGGCACAGCCGGCCCGAAGCCGAGAATCGGCACGTGCTCGCGCGTATGGTCGGATCCAGGCCAGCTCGGATCATTGCCGTGGTCGGCGGTGATGATGGCGAGGTCGCCGGGCCCGAGCAGCACTTCGAGCTTCGGCAGGTCGCGATCGAAGGCTTCGAGCGCCGCTGCGTAGCCTGGAATATCGCGGCGATGGCCGTACTCGGTGTCGAAGTCGACGAGGTTGACGAAGCAGAAGCCGCCATCGGGCAGCCGCGCGAATGCCTCCAGCGCCGCTGCCCACATGGCGGCGTTGCCGAACGGCTTGATCTCCTCGCCCGTGTTCCGGTGGGCGAAGATGTCGCCGATCTTGCCGACCGTCACCACCGGCCGGCCCTTGGCCGCGAGCCGGTCGAGGATGGTCTCGTCCGGCGGCGGGATGGAAAAGTCTTTGCGGTTCCCGGTGCGGGTGAACCCGGTCTCGGCCGTGCCGACGAAGGGCCGGGCGATGACGCGGCCGATCTTCAAGGGATCGACCAGGACGCGGACTTTCCTGCAGAGATCGTAGAGCCGCTCCAGGCCGAAATGCTCCTCATGTGCCGCAATTTGCAGCACCGAGTCGACCGAGGTGTAGCAGATCGGCTTTCCCGCCCGGATGTGCTCCTCGGCGAGTTCGTCTATCACGGCCGTGCCGGAGGCATGCTTGTTGCCGAGGATGCCAGGCAGGGCGCCCTCGCGGATGATGGCGGCGACGAGGTCTGGCGGGAAGGTGTTCTCCAGCGCAGTGAAATAACCCCATTTGAACGGGACCGGGCAGCCGGCGATCTCCCAATGGCCGGAGGGCGTGTCCTTGCCCTGGCTGATCTCGACGCCGTAGCCGTATTGCCCCTGCGGCGCGTCCGGTCGCGTCACGCCGGCGAGCGGCTTGCCCGTCGAGGCCTCGCAGGCATGGCTCAGGCCCAGCCGGGCGAGGTTGGGGATATGGAGCGGCCCGCTGCGCAGGCCCTCGCGGTCGCCGCGCCCCTCGGCACAGGCCTGCGCGATATGGCCGAGCGTGTCGGACCCCTCATCGCCGTAGGTGGCGGCATCCTCGGCGCCACCGCAGCCGACGGAATCGAGCACGATCAGGATGGCGCGCGCCATCGTCAGTCCCGCACCGCGGCGCTATTGGCCGCCGGCTCGAGGTTGAGCGCGGCCGCTAGCAACGCCTGCGTATAGGCCTCGCGCGGACGTTGGAAGATCTCCTCGGCTGGCCCTTCCTCGACCACCTTGCCGTTCTGCATCACTACCACCCGGTGCGACAGCGCCCTGACCACCTTGAGGTCGTGGCTGATGAAGAGATAGCCGAGCTTGCGCCTGGCCTGCAGCCCCCGCAACAGCTCGACGATCTGCGCCTGCACCGACATGTCGAGCGCCGAGGTCGGCTCGTCCAGCACGACGAATTTCGGGTCGAGCGCCATGGCGCGGGCGATCGCGATGCGCTGGCGCTGACCGCCGGAGAATTCGTGCGGATAGCGATCCATCGTCGAAGGGTCGAGTCCGACATCGGCGAGCGCCTGCGCCACGATCTCGCGCTGGCGCTGATAGCTCAGCCCCTTTTGCTGGACGGTCAGCCCCTCCGCGACGATGTCGGTGACCGACATGCGCGGCGACAGCGAGCCATAGGGGTCCTGGAAGACGACTTGCAAGTCCTTGCGCTTCGGCCGGATCGCCGCGGCCTTTAGCCCGTCGATGCGGTCGCCGAGGAAGACGATCGGCCCTTCCGAGGAGATCAGACGCAGGATGGCGAGGCCGAGCGTGGTCTTGCCCGAGCCGGATTCGCCGACGATGCCGAGCGTCTCGCCTTCGCGCACCGTGACCGAGATGCCGTCGACCGCCTTCACATGGCTGGTCGTGCGGCGCAGCAGTCCGGTCTTGACCGGGAACCAGACCTTGACCGGGCCGGCCTCCAGCAGGATCGGCGCGCCGTCCGGCACAGGCTCCGGCCGGCCCTTCGGCTCGGCTGCGAGCAAGCGCTGGGTATAGGCGTGCTGGGGCGCGCCGAAGATCTCGGCGACGGGTCCCTGCTCGACGATCTTGCCCTTCAGCATCACGCAGACCCGGTCGGCGATACGCCGGACGATGCCGAGATCATGGGTGATGAACAGGATCGCCATGCCGAGGCGCGCCTGCAGTTCCTTCAGCAGCGTGAGGATCTGCGCCTGCACGGTGACGTCGAGCGCCGTGGTCGGTTCGTCGGCGATCAGGAGGTCGGGCTCGTTGGCGAGCGCCATGGCGATCATCACGCGCTGGCGCTGGCCGCCCGAGAGCTGGTGCGGATAGGCATCGAGCCGGCTTTCCGCATCGCGGATGCCGACCAGGCTGAGCAGTTCGAGCGTCCGCGCCCGGGCCTTCTCGCCGCGCAGGCCCTTGTGCAGTTCGAGGATTTCGCCGATCTGCCGCGCAATCGGATGCAGCGGGTTGAGCGAGGTCATCGGCTCCTGGAACACCATGGTGATGTCGTTGCCGCGGACCTTGCGCATCGCGTCCTCGTCGGCGGCGATCAGGTCCTGGCCGTTGAACAGCACCTTGCCCGACGGATGATACGCCGCCGGATAGTTCAGGAGCTTCAGGATCGACAGCGCCGAGACCGATTTGCCCGAGCCGGACTCGCCGACGATCGCCAGCGTCTCGCCCTTGGCGATCTCGAACGAGACCTTGTCGACTGCGAGCGTCTCCTGCCCGCCCTGGCGGAAGGCGACGGAGAGGTCCTGGACGGAGAGTAGGGGGGCGGTCATTCCCAGATATTCATCTCTCTAACGGCCTCGGCGTCGATGCGCCTCATGCCGTCGGGCAGATGGATGCGCAGATCGGAGGATATGAAAACCGAGCACCCGGCAAGCACCGCAGTGGCGATATGAATTGCGTCGGGAGCTTTGTTGCCGAGCGTAGCGCGCAGTTCTGCGCTTCGGCGCAGGATCGCACGATCGACAGGCATAATATCAATTTCGTTGTCCGCCGCGAACAGCGTCTCGTAGACAGACAGCAATTCGATGTTGTTTTCCCGAAGCGGCAGGACCAGCACCTCAGCCAATGTGAACTCGCTCGTGCAAAGTCGATTTTCACCGTCCCGAGTATGATCGAGCAGCGAGTCGAACAGATCGTCGTCGGTCTCCACAAATCGGATGATGGCGTTCGCGTCCAAATAGACTGACGTCACTTGCGGTTGCTCACGAAGGCCATTCGTCGCGTAGCTTGCGGATACGGTCCACGGCTTCTTGCGAGGTCACGCGCTTTATCTGCCCCGAACGGACCAACTCACGTGCCCGCCGAAGCGCGGATCGCGTGCACGAATCCGTCGAGGTCTCAGACGATTCGATCGTCAGGCGCACAGATGTCGCTGTGCCGACCGCAACCCGCAAATCCTCGGGCAGCTTCTCGACCGGATAGTGCTCGCGCACGATCTTGTTCATCGCCTCTCTCCTCGCAGCGGTTATAGCACGGCCTTCATGCGAAGGTCTTCCGCGGGTCGAAGGCGTCGCGGACGGCTTCGCCGATGAAGATCAAGAGCGACAGCATCAGCGCGATCACCACGAAGCCGGAGAGACCGAGCCAGGGCGCCTGCAGGTTCGCCTTGCCCTGCGCCAGCAATTCGCCGAGCGAGGGCGAGCCGGGCGGCAGCCCGAAGCCGAGGAAGTCGAGCGAGGTCAGCGTCGTGATCGAGCCGTTGAGGATGAAGGGCAGGAAGGTCAGCGTCGCCACCATGGCGTTGGGGAGCAGGTGCTTGACCATGATCGCCCGGTTGGAGAGGCCGAGCGCCCGCGCTGCGCGGACATACTCGAAATTGCGCGCCCGCAGGAATTCGGCGCGGACCACACCGACCAGTGCGACCCAGGAGAACAAGAGGAGGATGCCGAGCAGGACGAAGAAGCTCGGCGTGATGATCGCCGCGACGATGATCAGGAGATAGAGCGCCGGGATCGAGGTCCAGATCTCGATGACGCGCTGGAAGATCAGGTCGGTCCAGCCGCCGAAATAACCCTGGATCGCTCCGGCCGCGATGCCGATCACCGAGGAGATCGAGGCCAGGATCAGCCCGAACAGGATCGAGATGCGAAAGCCGTAGATCAGGCGCGCGACCACGTCGCGACCCTGGTCGTCGGTGCCGAGCCAGTTCCATTCGAGCTCGCGGCAAGTCATGCCGCCGGTGCGCTCGGCGATTCCGCGGCATTGCTCGTCTTTCAGCAGCCAGGTCGGCGGGGCAGGGGCGGGCACCGGCAGGTCAAGATTATGGGTGCGGTAGGAGTAGCGGATCGGCGGCCACAGCGCCCAGCCATTGGCCGCGATCTCCCGGGCGATGGTCGGGTCGCGATAATCGGTGGTGGCGAGGAAGCCGCCGAATTTCTCCTCGGGATAGTTGACCGCGACCGGGAACAGCGTCTCGCCCTTGTAGCGGACGATCAGCGGCCGGTCGTTGGCGATGAACTCGGCGAAGAGCGAAAGCGCGAACAGCGTCAGGAAGATCCAGAACGACCACCAGCCGCGCTTGTTGGCCTTGAAGCTGTCGAGGCGGCGCCGGTTGATCGGCGAGAGCTTGAGCCAGCCCTGCTTGGCCGTGGCCGGAGCACGAACAGGCTCGGCAGAGCGCAGGGCCGGTGGCGGAGCGTCGAGGAGCGTGTCGGACATGTCAGG
Organism: Alloboseaceae bacterium BT-24-1; assembly: GCA_025846845.1. GTDB lineage: Bacteria > Pseudomonadota > Alphaproteobacteria > Rhizobiales > Beijerinckiaceae > Allobosea. The sequence continues at coordinate 198,124 of JAOYTL010000007.1, read as the reverse complement.
CTTCCCGCGATTCGAAGTCGATGCGCGGGTCGACCCAGGCATAGGTCAGGTCGGTGATCAGGTGCACGACGAGGCCGATCAGCGAGAAGATGAAGAGGTTGGCGAAGACCACCGGATAATCGCGGTTGACGATCGCCTCGAAGGAGAGGAGCCCGAGCCCGTCGAGCGAGAAGATCGTCTCGATCAGGAGCGAGCCGGCAAAGAGGGCATGCACGAAGGCACCGGGGAAGCCGGCGATGACGATCAGCATGGCGTTGCGGAAGACGTGGCCATAGAGCACCCCGCGTTCCGACAGCCCCTTCATCCGCGCCGTCAGGACGTATTGCTTCCTGATCTCGTCGAGGAAGGAGTTCTTGGTCAGCAGCGTCGAGGTCGCGAAGGCGCCGAGCGCCATCGCCAGAACCGGCAGGGCGATGTGCCAGAAATAATCGCCGACCTTGCCGATGAGGCTGAGCTGCGCCCAGTTTTCCGAGGTCAGGCCGCGCAGCGGGAATATCTGCCAGAACGAGCCGCCGGCGAAGAGCACGATCAGCAGGATCGCGAACAGGAAGCCGGGAATGGCGTAGCCGACGATGACGACCGCGCTGGTCCAGGTGTCGAAGCGCGAGCCGTCCTTGACCGCCTTGCGGATGCCGAGCGGGATCGAGATCGCATAGGAGAGCAGGGTCATCCACAGGCCGAGCGTGATCGAGACCGGCAGCTTCTCCTTGATCAACTGCAGCACGGGCGCATCGCGGAAATAGCTGCGGCCGAAATCGAAGGTGGCGTAGTCCTTCAGCATCTTGAGGAAGCGCTCATGCGCCGGCTTGTCGAAGCCGAACTGCTTCTCCAATTCCTTGATGAAGGCGGGATCGAGCCCCTGCGCGCCGCGATAGGCCGAGCCTGAATCGATCGCCTGCGCCCCGGCATCGCCGCCGGAGCCGCCGCCGACGCGCTCGGCCGCGCCGCTATTGGGGTTATTGAGCTGTGAAATGATCCGCTCGACCGGGCCGCCCGGCGCGAATTGCACGATGACGAAGGAGATCAGCAGGATGCCGAACAGGGTCGGCACCATCAGCGCCAGACGCCGGGCGATGTAGCTCAGCATGCCGGCTTATGCCTTTCCGATTCGCTTGGCCTTCTCCGGATCGTACCACCATGTGCCCGGCGCACCGGAGCCGTATTTCGGCTTGGTCTGAGGGCGCTCATACATGTCCCAATAGGCCAGCCATTCGCTGGCGTTCCACCACATCGGAATCCAGTAGCGCCCCGCGCGCAGCAGCCGGTCGAGGCATTTTGCGGCGACGACGACCTCGGCATAGCTCTTGGCCTGGCCGACCTTCTGGATCATCGCGTCGATCGCCGGATCGGCGATGCCGCCGACATTGCGCGAGCCGCGCGTCTTGGCGGCCTCGGAGCCGTAGAGGATGCGCATCGTGTCGCTCGGGATGACGCTGCCGGTCATCGCCCGGCTGATGACGTCGAAATCGAATTCGTCGAGCCGGCGCTGGTACTGCGCGCCGTCGACGATGCGCGAGGTCGCGTTGATGCCGAGCCGCTTGAGGTTGGCCTGGAAGGGCTGGGTATGCGGCTGCAGGGAAGGGGTGGAATCGAGGAACTCGATCTCGAAGGGCTGGCCGTTCGGCAACTTCAGCACATTGCCGTCGCGCTTGCAGCCGGCGGCGCGCAGCATCTCGTCGGCGCGGCGCAGCAGAGCGCGGTCGCTGCCGGAGCCGTCGCTGACTGGTGGCAGATAAGGCTCGCCGAAGACCTCGTCCGGCACCTTGCCGCGGAACGGCTCCAGCAGCGCCAGTTCCTCCGGCGAGGGCTTGCCCACTGCCTTCGAATCCGAGTTCTCGAAATAGGAGGTCGCCCGCGAGAAGGACGAGAACATGATGTTCTTGTTGGTCCATTCGAAGTCGAAAGCGAGGCCTAGTGCTTCGCGGATGCGCGAATCGGCGAACTTCTCGCGGCGCAGATTGTAGATCCAGCCCTGCGAGCCGATCGGCTCGGTCTTCGGCAGCTCTTCCTTCTTGACCTTGCCTTCCTTGATCGCGGGGAAGTCGTAGCCAGTCGCCCAGATGCGCGAGGTGAATTCCTCCTGGAAGGTGATCACGCCGCTCTTGAAGGCTTCGAACGCCACCTGCCGGTCGCGGAAATACTCCCAGCGGACGCGGTCGAAATTGTTCTGGCCGACATTCAGCGGCAGATCCTTGGCCCAGTAGTCCGGCACACGGTCGAACTCGATGAAGCGGCCCTGCTCGAACTTGCCGACCTTGTAGGCGCCCGAGCCGAGCGGCGGCTCCAGCGTCGAGGCCTCGAAATTGCGGGTCGACCAGTATTTCTCGGAGAAGATCGGCAGGCCGGCGACGACGAGATGCAGGTCACGGTCGCGCTTCGGCGTGAGCTTGACCACGAGGATATCGTCGCTCTCGGCGACCGCCGATTCCATTTCGCCGAGGATCAGCCGGTAGGTCGGATGGCCCTTGCTCTTGAGCAGGTTGAACGAGAAGGCGGCATCGCCGGCCGTGACCCGCGAACCGTCATGGAATTTGGCTTCTGGCCGCATCCGGAAGCGATAGGTCAGCTTGTCCTGGGAGACGGCAACGCTCTTCGCCAGCAGGCCGTAGACTGTGTTGGGCTCGTCGGCCGAGCCGGCCATCAGGCTGTCGAAGCAGGCGTCCATGCCGGCCGCGCCGTCGCCCTGCAGCACATAGGTGTTGAGGGTGTTGAAGGTGTCGAAGCTCTGATTGCCGCCGGCGCGCTTGATCTGGATGGTGATCGAGCCGCCCTTGGGCGCCTTCGGATTGACATAGGCGAAATGCGGAAAGTCTGGGGGCAATGCCAGCTCGCCGAAGGTCGAGAGGCCGTGGATCTCGTTCTCCTGCGCCAGAGCTGCCGTGAGCGAGGCCGGCAGCGTAGCCGCACCTGCGAGCGCGCCGCCAGCTTCGAGCAGCCTGCGGCGGGTGATCCGGATCGCCATGCAAAACCCCTTGCGATTCGTTGTCCGATTATGTCGTCACGCCGAGCTAACGCCAGCCTTGCGCGCATTCCCTGTCATGGTGACGGCAATTGCATGGCGCCGACAAGCAAAAGCCGGGCGCAGAGCCTCTGGCAAGATCTGAGCAGGTCTGGATGGGTTTTGGAGAGCCGAATGCCAGGAGGAGCGCGCAGCCGATATCCTTCGATATCGGCAAGTCGGTCCGACGCCGCAGGCGGCCCTCCAAAACCCACCTTCGGCGCCGGGAATTCGCCCGCCCGCGGCGTCGCGTCGCTTGTCGATACCAACGGTATCGACTGCGCGCCGCTCCTGGCGGATCAGACGAATTGCCGGCGTCCAGACCCGCTCAGATCTTGCCAGAGCCTCTTCGGGCCCGGCTCGTGCGGTCACATCGGCGCGAAAGGCGCTGCCGGATCAGGGCTTCGGCAGCGGCTTGGGCGAATCGGCGAGGCTGTTGAGATAGGCGACGACGTCGGCGCGGGCCTCGGGCCTGCTGATGCCGGCGAAGGCCATGATGGTACCCGGAACATACGCCTTCGGATTCTTCAGGAAGTGGTCGAGCGCGTCGGCGTCCCAGCTCTTGTCGCCGCGGCCCTTCATCGCGGCCGAATAGCCGAAGCCCGCGACAGAGCCCTCATTGCGGCCATAGACGTCGTAGAGATGCGGGCCGACCTTGTTGGCGCCGCCCTTCTCGAAGGTGTGGCAGGCCTTGCAAGCGGCGACAGCCTTTTCACCCTTGGCCACGTCGGCCTTGGCGAGGCGCACCGCGATCGGCTCTTCGGCAACTGCTGCTGCGGCGCCAGCGCCGGCAGCGGCGGCCGGCTCGAGGCTTGGCAGATCATAGCCGGGAACGGCCGGCTTCTTCGGGGCGAAGACGATGCCGGCGCCCATGTTCAGGGCCATCACGACGAGCAGGGTCGAAAGCCCTGCGCCAGCGATCTTGTTCAGTTCGATATTCATCGTCTCTCACAACCCCCGGCCCGCCCGTCGGCGAAGCAAGACAGCGCTGCGGCCGGGCCCTTGCGGAACCGGCACGTCAGCGCTGCTTAACCGCTTTGCGCGCTGCATTGCAACTCGTATAAGCACGCTCCGCTTTGAGACCTTTTGCCGCCCCGCGAGCTTTCCCCAGCCAATGCCCAATCCGCTGATCCTGATCCCGGCCCGCATGCAGGCGACGCGCCTGCCGGGCAAGCCGCTGGCCGACATCCTGGGCGAGCCGATGATCGTTCGCGTCTGGCGCCGTGCCATCGAAGCGCGTGTCGGTGATGTCGTGGTCGCGACCGATGACGAGCGCATCCTCGCGGCGATCGAGGGGGTCGGCGGCCGTGCGGTGATGACCAGCCCCGCGCACCAGACCGGCTCCGACCGGATCAAGGAGGCCGCCGACATCATCGACCCGAAGGGTGAGCACGACATCATCGTCAACGTCCAGGGCGACTTCCCGACGCTGGCGCCGGCTGCGATCGCGGCCGCGGTCGAGCCGCTCGCCGATCCGGCCGTCGACATCGCGACGCTTGCCGGCGAGATCACCGACGACGAGGAGAAGACCGCGCCGAGCGTGGTCAAGCTGATCGGCAGCGAGGTTTCTCCCGGCCGGATGCGGGCGCTCTATTTCACCAGGGCGACGGCGCCTTACGGCGATGGCCCGCTCTATCACCATGTCGGCCTCTACGCCTATCGCCGCCGCGCGCTCGATCGCTTCGTCAGCCTGCCGCAGTCGCCGCTCGAATTGCGCGAGAAGCTCGAGCAGCTGCGGGCGCTCGAGGACGGCATGCGCATCGACGCCATGATCATCGATCACGTGCCACGAGGCGTCGACACGCCCCCCGACCTGGACCGCGCCCGCGCGTTCCTGACATCCCGCGCCGGAGCCTGAAGACCCCAATGTCAGTCGTCGTTTCCTATCAGGGCGAGCCCGGAGCCTTCTCCTCGCAGGCCGCCCTCCAGGTCTTCCCGGATTGCGAGCTGCTGCCCTGCCGGACCTTCGAGGACGCGCTCGCCGCGGTCTCGGATGGTGCTGCCCGCTACGGCATGATCCCGATCGACAACTCGATCGCCGGCCGCGTCGCCGACATCCACCACCTCCTGCCGCGCTCCGGTCTGCACATCATCGGCGAGCATTTCCTGCCGATCCGCTTCCATCTGATGGCTGTCGAGGGCGCGACGCTGGCGACGCTGCAGACGGTGCAGAGCCACATCCATGCGCTCGGCCAGTGCCGCAAGATCATCCGCAAGCTCGGCCTCAAGGCCGAGGTCGCGGCCGATACCGCCGGCTCTGCCCGTCAGGTTGCCGAAGCGGGTGATCCGACGCGTGCCGCGATCGCGCCGCACATCGCCGCCGAAGTCTACGGCCTCAAGATCCTGATGGAGGATATCGAGGACGAGAAGCACAACACCACGCGCTTCGTCGTGCTCTCGAAATATCCCGAATTCGCCCGTCAGGGCGCCGGCAAGACGGTGACGACGCTGATCTTCCAGGTCCGCAACCTGCCGGCGGCGCTCTACAAGGCGCTCGGCGGCTTCGCCACCAACGGCGTCAACATGACCAAGCTCGAAAGCTACATGGTCGACGGCCATTTCTCGGCGACGATGTTCTACAGCGACGTCGAGGGCCACCCCGACGACCCGGCGCTGCGCCGCGCGCTCGACGAGCTCGCCTTCTTCTCCAAGGAGATGAAGATTTTGGGCGTCTACCCCGCCCACGGATTCCGCGACAGCTTCCCCGAACCGGGCGAATAAGCTGGTCCCGTAGGCGGCGCGCCCTCACCAGGGGCGCGGCCCCTCCATCGTCGAGACATGGGCCGAGACCACCTTCCAGCCGAGGTCGGGGAAGCGCACCCAGCTCTGGCTCTGGCGGCCGACGATCTCGCGCCCGCGCACCTTGAATTCGAGATTGACCGTGGCGAAGTCGCGGCCGAGCGTCAGGATTTCCAGGCGGATCCGCTTCTCCTTGATCCCCGGGCCCGGCGGGCGCGCGACACGGTGGGCGTGGATCTCGTCGAAGCCATAGCCGTTCTCGCCGAGCGCGTAGCGGATGGTGTAGGGGCTGTTCCAGAAGGAGGCGTCGAGGACATCGACCTCCTTGTCGATCAGCGCCTGCTCGTAGCGCTCGAACAGGGCGCTGATCTCGGCGACGACATCAGGCAGGTTCGGGGTCAGGTCGGTCACGAGAGGGCCTCCATGGCTTGGGCGACGGCGATCAGGCTGGCGTCGGTGCCGCGGCCGCCGATGATCGAGAGACCGACCGGCGCGCCGTTCACCGTGGCGCCGGGCAAGTTGAGCTGCGGCGAGCCGGTGAGGCCGCCCTGGGCGCAGAGGCAGGTGATGCGATCGCGCAATGGCTGCAACTCTGGCGTCGGCAGGCCGCGCAGCGGCGCCGGGAAGGGCGTCGTCGGCAGGCAGAGGATCGTGCCGGGTGGCAGGAGATAGCGCAGCCGCGCCCGAGCTTCCTCGCGCATCAACGCTGCCCAGTTGCGCTCGCTCGCGGGAATCTGCGAACCGGCGATCAGCCCGGCGACAACGCTGAAGGCCATGCGCGGATTATGCCGCTCGATCCAGGGCCTGAAGGTCTGCCAGGCCTCGACCGGCTGCAGGCTGCGCTGCGCCCGCGCCCAGACCGAAAGCCCTTGCGGCGCCATGATCTCCTCACGTGCCGGGCCGGTGATCCGTTCCAGCTTCCGGATCATTGGCTGCAGGGCCTCAGCGACTTCGGGATCGGCGAAGCCGAAGGCATCGATCGCGATCAGGAGCTTGGTCGGCAGCGGCCCGGGCGCTTCGCCGAGCAGTGCGGCGCCGACCTTGGCGAAGGTCCCGGCATCGCGCGCGAACCAGCCGGCAGTGTCCGAGCTCGGCGCCTGCGGGATCAGCCCGGTCAGGTCGAGCCGGCCATGTGTCGGCCGGATGCCGTAGATCCCGCAGAAGCTCGCCGGCACCCGCATCGAGCCGCCGGTGTCGGTGCCCAGCGCGATGTCGCAGAGGCCAGCTGCGACGGCAGCTGCCGAGCCCGAGGAGGAGCCACCGGGCACGCGCTCGGGCGCGGCGCTGTTGATCGGCGTGCCGTCGAAGGCGTTCTCGCCGAGAATGCCGAGCGAAACCTCGTCGGTGATCGTCTTGCCGATGAACTCTGCCCCGGCATCCAGCAGAGTCTGTACCGCCCAGGCATGGCGCGTCGGGATCGGGTTTGCCTTGGCCCAGTCATGATTGCCGCCACCGGTAGGCAGGCCGGCGACATCGAACAGGTCCTTGACCGCGAAGCTTAAGCCGGAGAGCGGTCCGCCCGGATGGCCGGCGATATGGGCGCGCAGCCCGGGGACGAAGGCGTTGACCGGGTCCGTCATCCAGGGCTCCGCAAGGACATATTCGTCAGGGTGAGGCGAGGCGCGTCAGGGCTCCTCGCCGTCCACCGCCCACGCCTTCAGGATCGTGTTGGCGATCGCCATATGCGGCGGGCAGAACAGCTCGTCGGGATGCTTGCCCTCCAGCATCTGCAGTGCCTCGGCACGGCTGAACCAGCGGCCGGCCTCGAGCTCGGTGCCATCGAGGACGATGTCGTCGTTCAGTGCTTCGGCGATGCAGCCGATCATCAGTGACCCCGGGAAGGGCCAGGGCTGCGACGCGACATAGCGCACCGTCCCGGTCCGCAAGCCGGCTTCCTCCCAGGTCTCGCGGCGGACCGCGTCCTCGAAAGTCTCGCCCGGCTCGACGAAACCGGCGATGCAGGAATACATGCCGGGCGCAAAGCGCGACTGGCGCGCCAGCAGGCAGTTGTCGCCGCGCACGGCCAGCATGATCACCACCGGGTCGGTGCGCGGGAAATGCTGGGCGCCGCAGGCCTCGCATTGCCGCTTCCAGCCGGCCGAGCCGAGCTTGGTCGGTGCGCCGCATTGGGCGCAGCAGCGATGGCGCGCATGCCAGTCGAGCAGGGCCTTGGCCTCGCCGAGCGGACCGAGCTCATCCTTCGGCACCAGCCGCTTCAGCGCGACGCTGCGCAGGTCGGTGACGACGAGCACGGCCTGCTCACGCAGGCCTTCCAGCAGCTCGCGATCGATCAGCCGGCCGAAGCGCGGCGCGCCTTCCGGATCGAGCCCGAGAAAGACCTCTTCCAGCGCCGGGCCAAGCCCGTCGGCGCCGCTCTCCTCGAACCAGACGGTCTGGGTCTCGGCGCCGTTGCGCAGCAGGATCGGCGTCTCGCCAGCGACGACGGTGAAGCGTGTGTCGCTGCGAGCTCGCAATTCCGCGACCTCGTCCGCCCGGTCGCGCAGATCGGCGCGTCGGTCGAGCGGGCTGGTGGCGAAGCCGGTCTGGGCTGAGCGTTCTTTGCGGCGGGAGGCGTCGTTCATGCCTCCCGTCCTACTCCGCTTTCGTCCCGATCGGAACGGGGTCGAAAGCAGAATTATACGTATGCGAACGTTCGCCGGCGCTCAGGTGTTTCCGCGCCCGCGCAGCAGGTGGATGATGCCGGAGAAGTCGGTGCCGCCTTCGCCCCAGGCATTGTGCATGCCGTAGACCTGCGCCGCGGCGGCGCCAAGCGGGGTCGAGGCTCCGGCCGCCTGCGCCGCCTCCTGCGCGAGCTTCAAATCCTTCAGCATCAGCGCCGAGGCGAAGCCGGGCTTGTAGTCGTTGTTGGCCGGCGAGGTCGGGACCGGGCCCGGCACCGGGCAATAGGTCGTCAGCGACCAGCACTGGCCCGAGGAGGTCGAGGCGACGTCGAACAGCGCCTGGTGCGACAGGCCGAGCTTCTCGGCCAGCACGAAGGCTTCCGAGACGCCGATCATCGAAATGCCGAGGATCATGTTGTTGCAGATCTTGGCCGCCTGGCCGTTGCCGGCGTCGCCGCAATGCACGACCTTCTTGCCCATCGCCGACAGGATCGGCTCGCCGCGCTTGAAGGCATCCGCGCTGCCGCCGACCATGAAGGTCAGGGTCGCGCCCTGGGCGCCACCGACACCGCCCGAGACCGGCGCATCGAGCGAGAGGCAGCCGCGCTCGGCCGCGAGCGCATGCGCCTTGCGGGCGCTTTCGACGTCGATGGTCGAGGAATCGATCAGCAGCGTGCCCGGCTTCACCGCGGAGAGGATGTCGGTCCAGACGCCCAGCACATGCTTGCCGGCCGGCAGCATGGTGACGACGATCTCGGCCTCTGCGACCGCTTCCTTGGCCGAGGCCGCGATGCCGACGCCGAGCGCGGCCGCCGCATCCTTCGAAGCCTGCGACAGGTCGAAGGCAAAGACCTTGTGCCCGGCCTTGACCAGGTTGCCGGCCATCGGCCCGCCCATATTGCCGAGCCCGATGAAGGCGATGGTGCTCATGATCGTTTCCTCCGCGGAATTCATGGTTGGTCTCGCTCTTTGCGCTGATCAGAGAGCGGAAACTGAAGAGCTCGCATCGATGGCGCCATAGGCAGTGGTTGCAGGGATTTCGGCTTAGTTCGCCAAAAGAGAAGGAGCAGCCAAGCGAAGCCTAGGACGAGAGCGGAGCCGAGCGAAAGCAGCACCCACGCTGGAGGCAGGCCGAACGCACCTATTACCGCTGCGATGACCGTGCTTGCGAACGAACCGCGAGCTGTACGTTTCCGCCACCGTTCGGTCGTAGTCCGCGCCAAGCGTCAATTCCCCTTCGCCCGCCCGACCAGCGAGCGCGCCACGATCATCCGCATCACCTCGTTGGTCCCCTCCAGGATCTGGTGAACGCGCAGGTCGCGGACGATCTTCTCGATGCCGTAATCGGCGAGATAGCCATAGCCGCCATGGATCTGCAGCGCCTGGTTGGCGACCTCGAAGCCGGTATCGGTCGCGACCCGCTTGGCCATGGCGCAGAGCTTGCTGGCATCCGGTGTCTTCTCGTCGAGCGCTGCCGCAGCACGCCAGAGGAAGGTGCGGGCCGCCTCCAGCTCGGTCGCCATATCGGCGAGCTTGAACTGCAGCGCCTGGAAATCGGCGATGCGGGAGCCGAAGGCCTTGCGCTCCTGGGCATAGCCGAGCGCCTTGTCGAGCGCGCCCTGCGCTCCGCCGATCGAGCAGGCGCCGATATTGAGCCGGCCGCCGTCGAGCCCGGCCATGGCGATCTTGAAGCCGATGCCTTCCGGGCCGATCCGGTTGGCGACCGGCACGCGGCAATTCTCGAAGATCACCGCCCGCGTCGGCTGGGCGTTCCAGCCCATCTTCTTCTCGTTGGCACCGAAGGAGAGGCCGGGCGTGCCCTTCTCGACGACGATGGTCGAGATGCCGGAGGGGCCGGCCTCGCCGGTACGAACCATCACGACGTAGACGTCGGCAACGCCGGCGCCCGAAATGAACTGCTTCTGGCCGTCGAGCACGTAATGGTCGCCGTCGAGCATGGCCCTGGTCTTCAGCGCGGCGGCGTCGGAGCCGGCCCCCGGCTCGGTCAGGCAATAGCTCGCCAGATGCTCCATGCTGCAGAGCTTTGGCAGGAACTTCTGCCGCTGCTCGTCCGCGCCGTAGCGGTCGATCATCCAGGCGCACATGTTGTGGATTGAGATATAGGCGGCGACCGTCGGGCAGCCGGTCGACAGCGCCTCGAAGATCACCGCCGCGTCGAGGCGCGACAGGCCGGAGCCACCGACATCGTCGCGGATGTAGATGCCGCCCATGCCGAGCGCCGCCGCCTGGCGCATTTCCTCGACCGGGAAGTGCTTCTCCTCGTCCCAGCGCACGGCGTGCGGCGCCAGGGTCTCGGCTGCGAACCCCTGGGCCATGTCACGGATGGCGATCTGGTCTTCGGTGAGGGAGAAGGCGCTCATGGCTCGTACCGGGGCAGGGCGATCACGGGGATGGCGAGGTCTCGTCCTTCGAGCTTGCCGATGAAGCGCTTGTCGGCAGTCACCAGCGGCAGCCGCCTTTGAATCGCAAGTGCAAGATAGACGCAGTCATAAATCGGATGGTCCAGGTCGAAGGCGAATTGTATCGCGTTTCTCATCAGGCCTTCGATCGGCACGATCTCTTTCAACAGCTGTGGAAGCTCAGCGATGAGGTCCTGGCCCAGATCGCGATCGATGTTGCTAGTACTTCGTTTGCTCCATAATCCGTTGCCGACCTCGCTTAGGATGATGGCAGGCGCGATGAGTTCGCGTGATCTCAGCAAAAGCTCCGCCTTGTCCGCGTCCTCTTCATTGATGAACCACTTCATCGCCACACTGGCGTCGACCACGGCCATGCCGGTCATTCCAGCCCTTCGCGGATTTTATCCAGGGTCAGGGCAGGCGAAGCCTTAGTCCGGGCGCGCAATTGTCGCGAAAGTTGCACCCGTTGCTCCGGCGTCAAAGTCTTGTTCGCTTCGATCAGGTCGCGCAGTTCCTGTTCGAGCGAATGTCCGTTGAGCTTGGCCTTGATGCGGTAGCTCTCGATGGTATCGTCATCGATGCTTCGAACCAGCACCTGTCCCATCATATTGTCTCCGATAGTGCTATCAAAAATGATAGCACTATCGGGTGCGTAGCTCAACCCATCGTCGGGATGACGAAGCTCGCGCCGTCCTTGATGCCGGACGGCCAGCGCGCCGTCACCGTCTTGGTCTTGGTGTAAAAACGGATCGAGTCCGGTCCATGCTGGTTGAGATCGCCGAAGACCGAGCGCTTCCAGCCGCCGAAGGTGTAGTAGGCCAGCGGCACCGGGATCGGCACGTTGATGCCGACCATGCCGACCTGGACCTTCGAAGCGAAGTCGCGGGCTGCATCGCCGTCGCGAGTGTAGATCGCAGTGCCGTTGCCGTATTCGTGGTCGTTGGTCAGCTTGAGCGCCTCGTCATAGCTCTCGGTGCGCAGCACGGAGAGAACGGGCCCGAAGATCTCCTCCTTGTAGATGCGCATGTCCTTGGTAACGTTGTCGAACAGGCAGCCGCCGACATAGAAGCCGTTCTCGTAGCCCTGCATCTTGAAGTCGCGGCCGTCGACGACGAGCTTGGCGCCTTCGCCGATGCCGATGTCGACATAGGACTTGATCTTCTCCATCGCCGCCTTGGTGACGACCGGGCCGTAATCGGCTGATGTGTCGGTCGAGGGGCCGATCTTCAGGCTCTCGACGCGGGGAATGAGCCGCTTGACCAGTTCGTCGGCGGTCGCCTTGCCGACCGGGACCGCCACCGAGATCGCCATGCAGCGCTCGCCGGCCGAGCCGTAGCCGGCACCGATCAGGGCGTCGACCGCCTGGTCCATGTCGGCGTCGGGCATGATGATCATGTGGTTCTTGGCGCCGCCGAAGCACTGCACGCGCTTACCATTGGCGCAGCCGCGGGCGTAGATGTACTCGGCGATCGGGGTCGAGCCGACGAAGCCGATCGCCTTGATGTCGTGGTCGTCGAGGATGGCGTCGACCGCCTCCTTGTCGCCGTTGACGACGTTGAGGATGCCGGGAGGGCCACCCGCCTCGATGAAGAGCTCGGCGAGACGCATCGGCACGCCGGGATCGCGCTCGGACGGCTTCAGGATGAAGGCGTTGCCGCAGGCGATGGCGGGGCCGAGCTTCCAGAGCGGGATCATCGCCGGGAAGTTGAACGGGGTGATGCCGGCGACGACGCCGAGCGGCTGGCGCAGCGAATAGATGTCGATGCCCGGGCCGGCGCCGTCGGTGAACTCGCCCTTCATCAGGTTTGGCACGCCGAGCGAGAACTCGACGACCTCGACGCCGCGCTGGATGTCGCCCTTGGCGTCGGGGATGGTCTTGCCGTGCTCGCGGGCGAGCAATTCGGCGAGCTCGTCATTATTCTGCGCGATCAGGTCGAGGAACTTCATCAGCACGCGGGCGCGGCGCTGCGGGTTCACGGCCGCCCATTTCGGCTGGGCTTCGAGCGCGTTCTCGACCGCGATGCGCATTTCAGCGGCGGAGGCGAGGGCGACCTTGCCGATCACCGAGCCGTCCATCGGCTGGTAGACGTCGGCCGTCCGGCCCGAGGTGCCAGCGACGTGGTTGCCGCCGATGAAGTGACCGATCTGACGCATGGCATCCTCCCCTAAAGTCGTGTGACGCTGATTGACGCTACCCCTATCATTATCGTTTGCGCACGGCTATAGGCAGATATCGGCTAACGTCGTGCAAAAACACAGATACGGGAGCAGCGCCATGGAACGGTTCGACTGGGACGACCTGCGTTTCTTCCTCGCCGTCGCCCGCTCCGGCCGGCTCACCGCCGCCGCGCGCCGTCTCGGCGCGGATCACGCCACCGTCTCGCGCCGCATCACCTCGCTGGAGGAATCGCTCAAGGCCAAGCTGTTCGAGCGGCGCCCGCAGGGTTACGCGCTGACCGGCCATGGCGAGCAGTTGCTGGCCAAGGCCGAGAGCATGGAAACCGAGGCGCTGGCGATCCAGAGCGAGATCGGCGGCGCCGACATGGCGCTGTCCGGCACGGTCCGGATCGGCGCGCCCGACGGTTTCGGCTCGACCTTCCTGGCACCGCGCTTCGCCGGCTTGGGCAAAGCCTATCCGGGCCTGGAACTCCAGCTCATCGCCATGCCGCGCCTGCTCTCGCTGTCGAAGCGCGAGGCCGATGTCGCGATCACGCTGGCTCCACCCAAGGAGGGCAAGGTCGTCGCCCGCAAGCTCTGCGATTACCGCCTCGGCCTCTACGCCTCGCAGGATTACCTCGACGCGATGCCGAAGGTCACGGCAGCGGAGGATCTCTTCGGTCACCGGATCGTCGGCTATATCGACGACCTGATCTTCACGCCGGAGCTCGACTATCTCGACGAGGTCGCCAAAGGCTTGCGCGCGCAAATCCAGAGCTCCAGCGTGTTGGCGCAGATGAATGCGGTCGCGGCCGGCGCCGGCATCGGCGTGATCCACCACTTCATGGCGGTGGACGAACCCCGGCTCGTCCCGGTTCTGCCGGAGAGCGTCTCGATCACACGCTCCTTCTGGCTGCTCGTCCACGCCGATCTCAAGGATGTCGCCCGTGTCAGGGCGGTCGTCGATTTCATCGTGCGCGAGTCGAAGGCCAATCGCGCGCTGCTGATGGGTGAGCTGGCGGCTGCAGGCGCCCCGCGTCTGGCTGCGACAGGCTGAGACTGGGTTGGCTTACGCCGCGACGCGGACGCAGTTGCGCCCCTCGTGCTTGGCCGTATAGAGCGCGCGGTCGGCCGCGATCAGGTACTGGTCCAGGCTGCCCTGCCCGTGGATTTCGGCGACGCCGATCGAGACCGTCAGCGTGATCTGCTGATCGTCGACCAGCAATGTCTCGTGCGAGAGGTCGAGGCGGATATGATCGCTGAGGCGCAGCGCTGCCTTGGTGTTCAGGCCCGGGAACAGGATGGCGAACTCCTCGCCGCCGATCCGGGCAAGCAGGTGGCCGGCGCCGTCGACCGATTGGGCGAGGTATCGCGCCACCTTGGCCAGCGCCCGGTCGCCGAAATCATGGCCGTGACTGTCGTTCAGGTGCTTGAAATCGTCGATGTCGAGGATGGCGATGGCGCTCGGCAGATTCTTCGCGCGTGCTTCCGCGATCAGCTTCTCGGCGCTCTCGAAGAAATACCGGCGATTGAACAGGCCGGTCAGGACATCGCGCGAGGCAAGGTTATGCAGCTGCTCGATCTGCTCCAGCGTCTCGACATTGCTCGCGATCCGGCACTGCAGCTCTTCGGGAATGAAGGGCATCGAGATGAAGTCATTGGCACCCGCCTTGAGGAAACCAACGGACACCATGCGGTCGCTGGAGGACGAGACGCCGATTAGCCGCAGTCGGTCCGAGGCGAACTGGCGGCGGATGCGACGGGTCATTTCGTAGCCGTCCATCTCCGGCATGTAGTAGTCGCTCACGACCAGCCGGATGTCGGGATTGTCCTGGATGAGCGCCAGCGCTTCGTCCCCGGACTCTGCCTCGATCACCTGATACTGCTGCACCTTCAGCATATGGGTGAGCAGCTTGCGGGTTGCCGCGGTGTCGTCGACCACAAGGATGCGGGTCTGCCGGTTGCGGAGCGCACGCCTGGCGGTCTCGACCACGGTCTCCAGTGTGAAGGCGCTGTCCTTCGGCACGTAGTCGATGACGTCGCGCTCCATGATCCGGTTGCGCGTCTCGAGGTCGAAGCTCGCGGTGTGGACGATCGTCGGGATGCGGCGCTGGACGGTGAAGTCGATCGCCTCGCCGCGCGGCGCGTCGGGCAGGTTCAGGTCGACGACCGCCAGGGTGAAGGCCGCGCGATCCTCGGTGACGACCTCGTGCAGCTCGTTGAGCGATTGGCAGACGACGATGGGCAGCTCAAGCTCGGCCTCGAGGCGACGCGACAGCGCCAGCGCATAGGTCCGAGAATCCTCGACGAGAAGAACCTTGAGCTCTTCGGCGATGGGTTCGCTCTGACGGCGGCCGGTTGCGCGATAGGCCATTGAGCTCACAGGTCCCCGGTCGGCGCCGCGCAGTTGCACGGCAGGTTTCGAGCTCTGCTTCGCGATGGAAAGGCGAACTCCATGCGGCCGACCATCCTGCCGCAACGTTAATTTGGGTTTAACTGAGCACCTGCCGTCCGCGGCCGATAAGGAACGCTTATCGGCACGGCGAGAGGGGTGCCGCTCAGATCCGCCAGGGCAGGATGTTGGCCGGCAGCTTGCGGCCCAGCGCGTCGAGCCCGAGCATCGCGGCAAGGATCACCACGCAGGCGCTGATCGCCACCGCCGCAGCTTCGCCGGCGAGGCCGGCTTCCTTCAGGCTGAACAGCACGACGCCGAGCGTCTCGGTTCCGGAGGACCAGAGCAGGGCCGAGACCGTGAGCTCGTTGAAGGCGACGAGGAAGACCATCAGGCCGCTGACGGCGGCTGCTGGCGCCAGGATCGGCGCGACGATGAAGCGCAGCATCTGCCAGAGCGTGACGCCGTCGAGCTTGGCGGCTTCCTCGTGATGCGCCTCGATCTGGGCCATCGCCGCGACAGGAGCCTTCAGCGCCAACGGTAGGAAGCGGGCGATATAGGCGAACAGGATGATGAACGGCGTCGCGTAGATGCTGACGCCGATGAGCGGCAATGGCTTCAGGAACATGAGGATGCAGGCGATGGCGAGGACGACGCCAGGCAAGGCATAGGGCAGCTCGATCACCACCTCGACCACGCGTCGGAGCTTGCCCATGCGCCGCTCCAGCCCATAGGCGAAGGCGATCGAAAGCAGCGCCAGTATCACCGCGGCCGAGCCGGCGAAGAGAAGGGAGTTGCGGAAGGCGCGCACCGTCACGTCCTGCCGCAGCAGGACCTCGGCGAACTTGTCGAAGGTGAGATTTTGCCAGGTGAGCGCAACGCCGAGCGCCGGCGTCAGCGCCTCGCCGATCAGCGCCAGCAGCGGCAGGCCGAGCTTGAGCGCGATCAGGAGCCAGAGCCCGGCGAAGACCACAGGTCGGGCATGGCCGAGATGCCAGAACGGCTGCAGCGGCCGCTCGATCTCGACCTTGCCGCCGGCACGCCGCGTCGCGAGCAGGCCGGCGGTGATGCCCAGGCCCGCGACGAGCGCGACCAGCAGCGAGAGCGCCGCTGCGTCGGGCAGGCCCGCCGGGCCGAAGCTCGAGAGCCGGCGATAGATCAGCGTCGGCAGGGTGAGATAGTTCACCGGCAGGCCGAGCAGCGCCGGGATGCCGAAATTGCCGATGCCGGCGACGAAGGCGAGCAGCGCCGCGGCGATGATCTGCGGCCGCAGCACCGGCAGCAGGATGCGGCCAACGATGGTGGCGGGCGCTGCGCCCTCCATCTGCGCCGCCTCGATCAGCGCATGTGGCACGCTGCGCAAACCGGTCCAGAGCGTGATCGCTACCAGCGGCGCATGATGCAGCGCCATCACCAGGATGATGCCGCCGCGACCGAGCAGCGGATTGGGCGTGCCCGGCGCCGGCGAGAGCCCGAGAAGGCCGAGCAGGAAGGAATTCGGTGCGAACAGGCTGAGAAAGGCGAGCGCCGCCACCTGCGGCGCGATCATCATCGAGAAGACCAGCGCGAAGGCAAGCGGGCGCTTGCCGCGGACATCGGTGACGGCAAGCAGGATCGCCGCAGCCCCGCCGATCAGGAGCGCGCCGAGGGCCGAGAGCCCGGCGGTCTCGAAGGTGTGCAGGGTCGCGTTGACCGCGGCGCGGCTGCTGATCTCCGCCAGCGCACCCTCGGGCGCGAACTGCCAGCCGGGCGCGAAGGCGGCAGCGAGCAGTCGCAGGAAGGGCAGGGCGCCGAACAGCGTCGCGCAGAGCAGCACCAGTGCCGGCAGGCCGAGGCCTGACGGCAAGGCGAGCCTCGGCAGCGCCGGGCGGATACCGGTCTGCCGAAATTCCGCGGGGGCGGCGAGAGTCATCGCGTCGATGCCGGAACTAGCTTGCCCTGATCAGCCTTCGAAGATGGCGCTGAAGCGCTTGCGGGCGGCCGGCTCGTCGGCCAGCGCCTTGGCGGCGTCGAACGGCATCAGCTTGATCGCGCTGCGCGCCGGATAGCCGGCCGGCAGGGCAACGTCTGGATGGGCCGAGACATAGCCCTGCTTCAGCGCGAGTTCCTGGCCGTCCTTCGAGATCAGGAAGTCGACCAGGGCCTTGGCGGCCTCCGGGTTCTTGCTGCTCTTCAGGATCGCGACCGGCTCGCTCACCGCCGAGACGCCTTCCTTCGGGAAGACGAACTCGACCGGGGCGCCCTTGGCCTTCTCGCGGATCGGCATGAAGTCGACGATCATGCCGTAGAGCTTCTCGCCGGTGGCGACCTGGCGCAGGATGTCGCCATTGGCGCCGGCGGCGAGCGTGCCGTTCTTCTTGAGCTCTTCGTAGAAGCTCCAGCCGCCCGGCAGGTTGCCGGTCAGCGTGATCGTGTGGATCATCGCCGCGCCGGAATTCAGCGGGCTCGGCATGGCGAGCTGGTTCTTGACCTCGGGCTTGGCGAGATCGAGCCAGCTCTCCGGCTTCAGCCCCGCCTTGGTGTTGTAGACGATGCCGGTGGTGATCAGCTTGGTGGCGAACCACATCTTGGCCTGGTCGTGCACGCCGGTCGGGAAGGCCGAGACATCGGCCTGGTCATGGGCGAGCAGGCGGCCTTCCTTCTTCAGTCCTTCCATGGTCACGGCGTCGGCGATCAGCAGCACGTCGGCTTGCGGCGCGCCGGCCTCGATCTCGGCCCGGAGCTTGGCCATCACGCGCGGCGTGCCGTCGCGGACGAAGCTGACCTCGACCTTGGGGTACTTGGCCTTGAAGGCGTCGATCGTCTGCTGCGCGTCGGTGTTGGGCTGGCTGGTGTAGAGCACGAGCTTGCCTTCGACCGCCATGGCGGCGTCGAGCGCCGGCAGAGCCAGGCCGAGCGCGAGGATGGCAGTTGTTGCGAGGGTGCGCATGGAAAACTCCGCTTGGTCTGCCGCGCGGCGAGATCGCGCGAACGTCAGGACATGGATCGTGTGGCGCGGGGTAAGCTCCGCTGATGACACATCCGTGACATCGTCCTCTTTGACGCGGCCGGGCTGCGCCGTCAAAGGCGTTTGGCAAGCCCAGGGCAGGGATCGGCGGAGAAGCTCTCGGCCGGGCGTCGCATGAAAATCGTGCAACCCAGCCGCTTGTTTCTTGCAGGGCTCTTCGACTAGTGTTTAGGAGGAGAAGGGCAAAAAAGCTCGATCTAAACGTTTTAAATGGGAGGATACCATGAAATTTGTGCGCTCTCTGGCTGCCGGCGCAGCCTTGGCCGCCATCACCGCCGGCTGGTCCGGAGCGGCGTTTGCCCAGGAGACGGTGACCGTCTGGTTCACCAAGGGCTTCTACAAGGGCGAGGACGACGCGCTGCTCGCCGTTGTCGACAAATTCCAGAAGGCGACCGGCGTCAAGGTCGACCTCTCCCTCTATGCGACTGAAGACTGCGTCACCAAGTCGGTCGGCGCCGTCCAGGCGGGCACACCGCCGGATGTCGGCTTCTGCACCACCTATGACTTCCGCACCACCGGTCAGTGGGCCTTCGAGGGCAAGCTCGAGGACGTCACCGATGTGCTGGAGCCGCTCAAGGCGCAGATCCAGCCGCAGGCGCTGGCGACGACCCTCCTGATGAACGACAAGACCAAGAAGAAGGCCTATTACGCCTTCCCGGTCCAGCAGCAGATGATGCACATCACCTACTGGAAGGACATGCTGGAAGAGGCCGGCTTCAAGGAAAGCGACATCCCGAAGGGCTGGGATGGCTACTGGGATTTCTGGTGCGACAAGGTCCAGGGCGCGCTGCGCGCCAAGGGCAAGCGCATCTATGCCGTCGGGCATCCGATGGGCGTCGCCGCTTCCGACACCTTCTACTCCTTCCTGACCTTCGCCAACGCCCACAACGCCAAGGTCGTCGATGAGGACGGCAAGATCGTGCTCGATCAGCCGGCCAACAAGGCGGCGATGGTCAAGGCGGTGAAGGACTATTCCAACATCTCCCAGCGCGGCTGCACCCCGCCGTCCTCGGTGAACTGGCTCGATCCCGACAACAACGTCGCCTTCCACAACCGCACGACGGTGCTGACCCACAACGCCACGATCTCGATCGCGGCCAAGCATCTCGACGACATGAACAACCAGGCTCTGACGCAGGAGCAGCGCGACCAGGCCAAGAAGAACTATTACGACAACATCCGCACGGCCGAGTTCCCGAACAAGCCGGACGGCTCGCCGATGACCAACCTCGCCGCGGTCAAGACCGCCGTCGTCTTCGCCGACGGCAAGAACAAGAAGCGCGGCAAGGAATTCATGGCCTTCATGATGAAGGACGAGAACCTGCGGCCCTTCGTCGAGGGCTCCGTCGGTCGCTGGTTCCCGACCACGGTCGAGGCCGCCAAGGCCGAGTTCTGGACGGGCGCGGATCCGCACCGCAAGATCGTCTACAAGCAGTACACGGACGGGACCACGCCGTTCCAGTTCGTCTACAACTACAAGTTCACCACGGTGAACGCCGAGAACGTCTGGGCCAAGGCGGTCAATCGTGTGCTGGTTGACAAGGTCACGCCGGAGCAGGCTGTCGACGAGATGATCGCCCGCATCAAGCAGATCGCCGGCTGACACCGGCCTAAGGCAAGCCGACAAACACGGCATCCCGCGGCGCGACTTCGCCGCGGGATGCCGACCCGTCTTCTGCGACGGGCGCGTATCGAGGGAGAACAACAAGATGACCACGGCAGCGATGGCTCCCCCAGCAATGGCTTCGAGCGATGCAACCTCCGGGCAGGCGCGCGACCGCGTGTTCTGGGGCGTGCTCATGCTCGCCCCCTATCTCCTCGTCTTCGCTGTGATGGTGGTCTACCCGGTCGCCTACGGCCTCTGGCTCGGCCTCAACTGGCAGTCCTACAAGGCGCTCTTCGCCGATCCGATCTTCGTCCGCACGCTGGTCAACACCGTCGTCTTCCTCTTCATCGCGGTGAACCTGAAGTTCCTGATGGCGCTGTTCCTCTCGGGCTTCTTCGTCCAGCAGCGCGCCTGGGTGCGCTTCATGCTGGTGCTGTTCATCCTGCCCTGGGCGGTGCCCTCGATCCCGACCATCCTGTCCTTCCGGGTGATGCTCAACCCCGAGAACGGCATGATCAACCAGCAGCTCTTCCACTGGTTCGGCATCGTCGAGGGGCCGGGCTGGCTGACCGATCCGACACTCGCCTTCGCCTCTTCGATCCTCGTCCATATCTGGAAATCGCTGCCGTTCTGGACGCTGATCCTCGTCACCGGGCGCCTTGCCATCGCGCAGGACCTCTATGAGGCCGCGAGCGTCGACGGCGCCAACAAATGGCAGCAGTTCCGCTTCATCACCTGGCCCTCGCTGGCGACGCTCTATGTCACCTCGACACTGCTCTCGATGATCTGGACGCTGGGCGACTTCAACAGCGTCTACCTGCTCACCGGCGGTGGCCCGGGCGACCTCAACCACGTGCTGGCGACGCTCGGCATCCGCTATATGCGCAACAACAATCTCGACCTCGGCATCGCCTCGATCATCTGCGCGATGCCGCTGATCCTGCCCATGGTCTGGTTCATGGTGAAGCGTCTCTCGAAGGGAGCCGAATGATGAAGAAGGTTCTCGACGAGGGTAAGCTGATCCTGATCGCGATCCCGGTGCTGATCTGGACGCTGCTGCCGATCTACCATCTCTTCGTGCTGTCGATCTCGACGCAGGAATCGATGCTGGCCGGCAGGCTCTGGCCGGAGAAGCCGACGCTGCAGAACTTCCAGATCGTCTTCAACCAGCAGCACTACTATCTGACGAATTTCTGGCTGCAGCTGTTCAACAGCTTCCTGATCGCGATCGCGACCGGGCTGCTCACGCTGTTCATCGCGACCTGCGCCGCCTTCGCCATTTCGCGGCTGAAGGCGCCGGGCGGGCGCTCGATCATGAATTTCGCGCTGGCGACCTACCTGATTCCGGCCGCCTTCCTCGCCATCCCCATGTACAAGGCGATGGGCACCTTCGGGCTGCTCAACACCCGTATCGCGCTGATCCTCGCCATGGTCGCGCTGGCCTCGCCCTATGCGATCTGGGTGCTGAAACAGGCCTCCGACAAGCTGCCCAAGGAGCTCGACGAGGCCGCGATCATGGACGGCGCCAACTCGCTGCAGCTCTTCCGGCTGGTCTACCTGCCGCTGATGAAGCCTTCCATGGTGGTGATCGGCATCTATGCGCTGCTGCTCGCCTGGAACGAGTATCTCTACGCCTTCCTGCTGCTCTCCAGCGAGCGCGCGGTGCCGCTGGCAGTCGGCCTCGGCCTCTTCCTCTCGGCCGACGACGCGCCCTGGAACCTCCTGATGACGGCCGGCCTGATCTACGCCATCCCGCCGGCGGTGATCTATTACGGTTTCCGCAAGAACATGGTTTCGGGCTTGACTGCGGGCGCGGTGAAGAGCTGACGGAGCGCCGACGAAGCGATCCGGCCGGGCCTGATGCAGGGCTGGATTGCTTCACTTTGGCTCGCAATGACAGGCGCTAGACCGCATAATGGCGTCGGACGCCGCAACAACTCCTATGGATGACGTGATGACCGCCTCCAAGCTCGACCAGCTCCGCGCCATGACCACCGTCGTCGCCGACACCGGCGACATCGAGGCCGTGCGCCGGCTGAAGCCCGTCGACTGCACCACCAATCCGACGCTGCTGCTCAAGGCGGTGGAGACGCCGGCCTATGCCGCGCTCGTCGACGAGGCGATCGCCTGGGGCAAGCGCCAGGGCGGTGCAGGGGCGGTCGAGGCGGTCTGCGACCGGCTCGCCGTCACCTTCGGCGCCGAGCTGACCAAGATCGTCCCCGGAAGGGTCTCGACCGAAGTCGATGCCGACCTTTCGTTCGACACCCAGGCCAGCATCGACAAGGCGCGCGCCATCATCGCCGCCTACAAGGAGCGCGGCGTCGGGCGCGAGCGCGTCCTGATCAAGCTCGCCTCGACCTGGGAAGGGCTGCAGGCCGCCCGCGTGCTGCAGGGGGAAGGCATCGACTGCAATCTGACCCTGCTCTTCGCTATGCCGCAGGCCATTGCGGCAGCGGATGCTGGAGCCTTCCTGATCTCGCCCTTCGTCGGCCGCATCCTCGACTGGCACGTCAAGGCCGGCGGCGGCCCCTACACGGCCGAGACCGATCCGGGCGTCGTCTCGGTGAAGAGCATCTACGCCTACTACAAGGCGTTCGGGATCAAGACCGTGGTCATGGGCGCCTCCTTCCGCAACACCGGCGAGATCGAGGCGCTGGCCGGCTGCGACCGGCTGACGATCGGCCCCGGCCTGCTCGACGAGCTTGCGGCGGCGACCGGCGATTTGCCGCGCAGGCTCTCGCCGGCATCCTCGCCGCAGGTCGCGTCTCCCGAGGGTGCGAAGAAGATCACGCTCGACGAGAAGGCCTTCCGCTTCGCCATGAACGAGGATCCGATGGCGACAGAGAAGCTCGCTGAGGGCATTCGCGGCTTCGTCAAGGATCTGCGCAGCCTGCGCAAGCTCGTCGCCGCCAAGCTCGGCGAGGCCAAGGCGGCGTGAGCACGGAGGCTTCGGCGAAAATCGCCGTCGTCACCGGCGGCGCCAAGGGCATCGGCCGCGCCGTCTGCGAGCGGCTGGCGCTGGACGGTTTCATCCCGGTCGTCTGGGATCTTGCGGAAGGCGAGGGTGGTCACGCCTTCATCGCCTGCGATGTCACCGACGAGGCGCAGGTCGCCACAGCCCTTGGCAGGACCGAGCGCGAGCACGGCGCTATCGCCGTGCTCGTCAACAATGCCGGGCTGACCGGTCCTTCGACCACGGTCGCCGGTACACCTTTGGCGCAATGGCAGACAGTCCAGGCGGTCAACCTGACCGGCACCTTCCTCTGCTCGCGCGCCGTCGCGGCCGTGATGGTCCTGCGCCACTATGGCCGTATCGTCAACATCGCCTCGCTCGCCGGCAAGGAGGGTACTCCGACGCTCTCGGCCTATAGCGCTGCCAAGGCGGGCGTGATCGCGCTGACCAAGGCCCATGGCAAGGAACTCGCCGGCACTGGCGTGCTGGTCAACGCGGTGGCGCCGGCGGCGATCGAGACCGAATTGCTGCTGCAGATGAGCGCCGAGACGGTCGCGATCATGATCGGCAAGAGCCCGCTGAAGCGGCTCGGTACCGTCGATGAGCTGGCCGAATTGGTCGCCTGGCTCGCCGGCGAGAAATGCAGCTTCTCGACCGGCGCGGTCTTCGATCTCTCGGGTGGCCGCGCGACTTACTGAGCCTGCGCGGTTGTGCTGGCGTCTGCCTTCGTCTGCATTACGGGAACGACCGGTGCCGTGGTGGACGGTGTGAAGTAGATCCGTCCCCGCGCTGCTGCGGCTTCAAGCGTTTGCTGCTGGGCCTTTGGCAGGCGCTTGGTATCTTCCAGGGCAGTGAACGCGCTGCTCGCGTGTTCTGAAGATTTCTGCCCATCGAAGACCACAATACCGCTGCGGGTGACGACGATGTCGCCCTTCCGCAGCGTGGGATCGCGCAGATACCAGTAGGCATCGCTGGCGGGGTCGAGCTTGACTGCCGGCTCTGCTGGTTTCGTGCTGGCCTGCCGTGGCTTGCTGGGCTTCGGCTTGATGGCCGGCCCCTCCGGGCCGCCGATCGCGGCCGGCGGCGTCGGATTGCCGAACACGGCTCGCGCCAGATCGTCGAAGAAGCCCGCAGCCTGCGCTTGCGGGGCCATGGCGAGGCCGATGCTGCCGGCCACGCCCATCGCCAGGATCATCCGCCGTGTCATTCCCGAACCTCCTGTTCCTGCATTGCCCGGTCTGCGTTGCGCTTGTTCGTGTCAGCGCCGCAATCGAGCAGATCAGGCGCCCGTTCCTTTCAAACGAGGCACGGGCGGGAAAGTTCAGTGCGGGCTCAACCTTGCGCGGCGATTGCCTCGGCACGGATCGTCGAGAGCGATTTTGCCGGGGTGATCGCCTCGGGATCGAGCAGGCAGTGGATGATCGCCGGCTTGCCGCTGGACAGCGCCCGCTCGAAGGCCGGTGCGAATTCCTCGGTCGTCTCGACGCGCTCGCCATGGCCGCCGAAGGCCTTGGCGTAGGCGGCGAAGTCGGGGTTCTTCAGCGTCGTCGCCGAGACACGGCCGGGATAGTGCTTCTCCTGGTGCATGCGGATGGTGCCGTACATGCCGTTGTCGACGACGATGACGATGACAGGCAGCTCGTATTGCACCGCCGTCGCGAAATCCTGGCCGTTCATCAGGAAGCAGCCATCGCCGGCGAAGGCGATCACCGTCCGGTCCGGACAGAGCCGCTTGGCGCCGATCGCTGCCGGCACGCCGTAGCCCATCGAGCCGCAGGTTGGCGCGAGCTGCGTCGCGAATTTGGTGAAGCGGTGGAAGCGATGGACCCAGGTCGCGTAATTGCCGGCGCCGTTGCACATGATCGCATCGGCCGGGAGGTTGCGGCGCAGCCAGGTCACCATCTCGCCGGGATGGAACTTGCCCGGCACCGGGGCCGGCTGCTCGCTCCAGCCGAGATAGGATTCATGCGCCTCGGCGGCCGCACCGGCCCAGGGAATCACCTGCGGCGGATGCACCGTCTCGAGCGCGGCGCAGAAGGCGGTCGGCGAGGCGTTGATCGCCAGCTCCGGCCGGTAGACGCGGCCGAGTTCTTCCGCATCGGGATGGACATGCACCAGCGGCCGGCCGGGATTGGGAATGCCGAACAGCGTGTAGGACTGGCTCGGCATCTCTGACAGCCGCCCGCCGACCAGCAGCACGAGGTCGCTGTCCTGGATGCGCTTCAAGAGCTTCGGGTTGGGGCCGATGCCGAGATCGCCGGCGAAGTTCGGATGATCGGCCGGGAAGACCATCTGCCTGCGGAACGAGACCGCGACGGGCAGGTCGAAGCGCTCGGCGAAGCGCTGGAAGCGCGCGATCGCCTGCGGGTCCCAACGCGAGCCGCCAAGGATCGCGATCGGCGCCTTTGCCGCCCAGAGCCGCTTCTGCAGGTCGATCGTCTGCAGCAGGGAGGGATGCGTTTCGGTAACCTGGTAGGGCGCTGCGTCCGGCACATCGGCGAGGTCGGTCAGCACGTCCTCGGGCAGCGCGATTACCACCGGGCCGGGGCGGCCGGCGGTCGCGACATGAAAGGCGCGGCTGATGATCTCGGGGATGCGCGCGGCATCGTCGATCTCGGTCGCCCATTTCGTCATCGTGCCGAAGACGGCGCGGTAGTCGAGTTCCTGGAAGGCCTCGCGCTCGCGCATGCCGCGCTCGATCTGGCCGACGAACAGGATCATCGGCGTCGAGTCCTGGTCGGCAATATGGATGCCCGGCGAGGCATTGGTCGCGCCGGGGCCGCGCGTCACGAAGCAGATGCCGGGCTTGCCGGTCAGCTTGCCGGCGGCCTCCGCCATCATCGCCGCGCCGCCCTCGGCCCGGCAGATGGTGACCTTCATCTCGGCGTCGTGCAGTGCATCGAGCACTGCAAGATAGCTCTCGCCCGGCACGCAGAAGGCGTCGGTCGCGCCATGGATCAGGAGTTGGTCGACGAGGATCTGCCCGCCTGTGCGAGGTCCGGTCATTGAAACATCCGCCCTAATTAGCTAAGTTGGTCAGGTTGAACGAGGAGACGGCGATGACGCGCGTCACCATCCATGAAGCCAAGACAAATCTCTCGCGCCTGATCGAGCAAGTCGAGAAGGGCGGCGAGGTCGTGATCTCGCGCCGCGACAAGCCGGTAGCGCGGCTGGTGCCGATCGAGACGGCGCGGCCCGAGCGCAAGCCGGGGCGCTTCAAGGGCCAGTTCGAGGTTGGAGATGAAATCTTCGATCCGCTGCCCGAGGACGAACTGCGTCTATGGGAAGGGCGGGACGATTGGGACTTCTCCTCGACTCCGCGACGCTGATCTGGTGGGTGCTGGACAACAGGCGCCTGAGTCTCTCCGCGAACCTTGCGATCCGTTCCGCGGAGCGCATCGTCGTCAGTTCGGTCACCGCGATGGAACTGGCAACCAAGCTGAGGATCGGCAAGCTGCCGCAGGTTCGCCCGCTCGTCGAAGGCTTCTCCGCCCACTGCACGGTGGAGGGGTTCGACCTGCTGCCGCTCAGCCATGAACATGCGCTCGTCGGAGGCATGATCCCTGGCGAGCACCGCGATCCCTTCGATCGCATGCTTGCTGGGCAAGCCATCGTCGAGGATTTGACGATCGTCACTCCCGACACCGCCTTCGATGCGCTCGGCGCCCGCCGCCTCTGGTGAACCGGCCATTCAGCCGCCTCCGCCCCAGGCCGTGTCGTTCAGGATCTCGTCGGCGTGCTCGCCGAGGCGCGGGCTCGGCCGGCTCGCGACCTGCCTGACGCCGTCGAGCACGATCGGCGAGGCGACGGTCGGGGTCGCGCCGGCCTTGGCCGCGGGGTTCGGCAAATCGACGCGCACGCCGCGCGCCTTGACCTGCGGGTCGGCGAAGACCTCCTCGATCGTGTTGATCGGGCCGGCCGGCACACCGACAGCCTCCAGTTTCGCCAGCAGGTCGAGCTTGGCAAAGCGGCTGGTCAGCGCGTTGAGGCGCGCCGTCAGGGCGACGCGGTTGGCGACGCGCGAGCGGTTGTCGATGTAATCGGGCTCAGCTGCGAAACCGGCATCGCCGACGGCCTCGCAGAGCTTGCGCCATTGCCCGTCATTGCCGGTGGCGATGATGATGTGCCCGTCCGCCACCGGGAACACGTCATAGGGCACGATGTTGGGATGGGCGTTGCCGAGCCGCTGCGGCGCCTTGCCGGAGGTCAGGTAGTTCATCGCCTGATTGCCGAGCACCGCGACCTGCGCATCGAGCAGGGCCATGTCGAGCATCGCGCCTTCGCCGGTCTGATCGCGCTGGCGCAGTGCGGCGAGGATGCCGGTCGTGGCGTAGAGGCCGGTATAGATGTCGGCGACGGCATAGCCCGCCTTCATCGGTGCGCCCTGGGGCTCGCCGGTGACCGACATCGGCCCGCCCATGCCCTGGACGAGGAAGTCGTAGCCGGCGCGCGGCGCGTAGGGTCCGTCCTGGCCGAAGCCCGTGACCGAGCAGTAGATCAGCTGCGGATAGGCCTTGCGCATCGAAGCGGCGTCGAGCCCGTATTTGACGAGTCCGCCGACCTTGAAGTTCTCGATCACCACATCGGCATGGGCAGCGAGGCGATGCACCAGCGCCTGGCCCTCCGCCGTACGGAAATCGGCCGTGATCGAGCGCTTGCCGCGATTGGCCGAGTGGAAATAGGCGGCCGAGAGATGCTCCTCGCCGACGCCCTCGACGAAGGGCGGTCCCCATTTGCGGGTGTCGTCGCCCTCCGGCGCCTCGACCTTGACGACGTCGGCGCCGAGATCGGCGAGGAGCTGGCCGATCCACGGGCCTGCAAGGATGCGCGCCAGTTCGAGGACGCGCAGGCCGGCGAGGGGAGGGGTCATGGCGGTCATTCCGACTTCGGCGCTGCCGTCATGGTCGGGCTTGACCCGACCATCTCAGGGGGAGTTCGCACGGCACGAGATGCCCGGGTCAAGCCCGGGCATGACGGTAAGGTCCAGGATCAGAAGAACGCCTGCAGCCCGGTGACGGCCCGGCCCAGGATCAGCGCGTGGACGTCGTGCGTACCCTCATAGGTGTTGACCGTCTCGAGGTTCGCCGCGTGGCGCATGACATGGTACTCGATCGAGATGCCGTTGCCGCCGTGCATGTCGCGAGCCGCGCGGGCGATATCGAGCGCCTTGCCGCAATTGTTGCGCTTGACGAGGCTGATCATCTCCGGCGCCATTTGACCGGCGTCGAGCAGGCGGCCGACCCGCAGTGAGCCCTGCAGGCCGAGCGTGATCTCGGTCACCATGTCGGCGAGCTTCTTCTGGTAGAGCTGCGTCTGGGCGAGCGGCTTGTTGAACTGCTTGCGGTCGAGCCCGTATTGCCGGGCGCGGTGGAAGCAGTCCTCGGCGGCGCCCATCGCACCCCAGGAAATGCCGTAGCGGGCGCGGTTGAGGCAGCCGAACGGGCCTTTGAGGCCAGAAACGTTCGGCAGCAGGTTCTCTTCCGGCACGATCACGCCGTCCATCACCACCTCGCCGGTGATCGAGGCACGCAGCGAGAGCTTGCCGCCGATCTTCGGGGCGGAGAGGCCCTTCATGCCCTTTTCGAGGATGAAGCCGCGAATCTGGTTGTCATGCGCGGCCGACTTCGCCCAGATGACGAAGACGTCGGCGATCGGCGAGTTCGAGATCCACATCTTCGAGCCGGTCAGCTTGTAGCCGTCGGCGACCTTCTCGGCGCGGGTCTTCATGCCGCCGGGATCGGAGCCGGCATCCGGCTCGGTCAGGCCGAAGCAGCCGACCCATTCGCCCGAGGCGAGCTTGGGCAGGTACTTCTTGCGCTGGCTTTCGTCGCCATAGGCGTAGATCGGGTACATCACCAGCGAGGACTGCACCGACATCATCGAGCGATAGCCGGAGTCGATTCGCTCGACCTCGCGGGCGACCAGCCCATAGGAGACGTAGTTCGCACCGGCGCAGCCATACTCCTCGGGAACGGTGACGCCGAGCAGGCCGAGCTCGCCCATCTCGTTGAAGATGCCGCGCTCGGTCTTTTCCTCGAGATAGGCGTCGGCCACGCGCGGCATCAGCTTTTCCTGCGCATAGTCGCGCGCGGTGTCGCGGATCAGCCGCTCGTCCTCGTTGAGCTGGTCGTCGAGCAGGAAGGGGTCTTCCCAGTTGAACTCGGCCAGCTTGTGGCTCTGGGCGGTCTTGCGCGCGGCTTCGGCCATGATCTCAACTCCCCTGTTTGTCTGATCGTCATGGTCGGGCTTGACCCGACCATCTCGGAAACCAGCTAGCTGGTCCTGAGATTCTCGGGTCTGCGCTTCGCTTTGCCCGAGAATGACGGCTTATCGATCACGCATCCACGTCGAAGCTGACGCCCTGCGCCAGCGGCAGCGTGGTGCCGTAATTCAGCGTATTCGTGGCGCGGCGCATATAGGCCTTCCAGGCGTCAGAGCCGGCCTCGCGGCCACCGCCGGTCTCCTTCTCACCACCGAAGGCGCCGCCGATCTCGGCGCCGGACGGGCCGATATTGACGTTGGCGATGCCGCAATCCGAGCCCTCGCCGGAGACGAAGGTCTCGGCCTCGCGCATGTCGAGGGTGAAGATCGAGGAGGACAGGCCGGCGCCGACCGCGTTCTGCAGCGAGATCGCCTCGGCCAGAGTCTTGTACTTCATGACATAGAGGATCGGCGCGAAGGTCTCGCGCTCGACCGGGCCGCACTGACGGGGCATCTCGACCAGCGCGGGACGGACATAGAAGCCGCCAGCGCCGACATCGACCTTCTCGCCGCCATGGACCTTGCCGCCCTCGGCCTTGGCCTCGGACAACGCCTTCTGCATGCCGTGATAGGCGGCCTCGTCGACCAGCGGGCCGACCAGAACGCCGGCCTCGCGCGGATCGCCGATCTTCACCGAACCGTAGACCTTGGCGAGCTTCGGCACGAGCTTGTCGTAGACGCTCTCATGCACGATCAGACGGCGCAAAGTGGTGCAGCGCTGGCCGGCTGTGCCCATTGCGGCAAAGGCGATGCCGCGTAGGGCGAGATCGAGATCGGCGGAAGGCGCGACGATCGCGGCATTGTTGCCGCCGAGCTCGAGGATCGCGCGGGCGAAGCGGGCGGCGAGCTTCTGGCCGACTTCCTTGCCCATCCGGGTCGAGCCGGTGGCGGAGAGGATGGGAACGCGATGATCCTGCACCAGGATGTCGCCGATCTCGCGGCCGCCGATCAGGATTTCCGACAGGCCGATCGGCGCCTCGGGGCCGAAGCGCTTCATCGTCTTCAGGGTGATCGCCTGCACGGCGAGCGCGGTCAGCGGGGTCTTCTCGGACGGCTTCCAGACGACGCTGTCGCCGCAGACGAAGGCAAGCGCCGCGTTCCACGACCAGACCGCGACCGGAAAATTGAAGGCCGAGATGACGCCGCAGACGCCGAGCGGGTGCCAGGTCTCCATCATGCGATGGTTCGGGCGCTCGGTGGCGATGGTGAGACCGTAGAGCTGGCGCGACAGGCCGACGGCGAAGTCGCAGATGTCGATCATCTCCTGGACCTCGCCGAGGCCCTCGGAGGTGACCTTGCCGGCTTCCAGCGTCACCAGCAGGCCGAGGTCGGCCTTGGCGGCGCGCAATTCCTCGCCGAGCAGGCGGACGAACTCGCCGCGCCGCGGCGCCGGCACCTTGCGCCAGTTGAGGAAGGCGGCCTGCGCCCGGCCGATAGCGGCCTCGGCTTCCGCCGGCGAGGTCTCGCGCAGCGTCGCGACCGTCTCGCCCGTGATTGGCGACGAGGCCGAGAGGCCGGCGCTGGCATAGGCGCTCTCCTGCACGCCGAGGCGCTTCAGCAAAGCGAGGGCGTCTTTCGGAAGGGAGGTCGTCATCGTTCGCCTATGCTCCTGCCGCCATCGGGTCTTCGCGCAGTATCAGCAACGCAAATAAACCCGGATGCCGGTCCACCCAGGGATGGCGGCTTGCCGGAAGCCTGCCAGTTCGGCTGCACAATGCCCTCTTCCAGCCGCGCTCCGCAATCGATATGTTCTCACGACTTGATGAGATGGGATCATGAACTCGGAGATCGTTCCCGGCCGCCTCTCGGTGCCCTCGCTCTCGGCGCTCGCCGCCTTCGAGGCGGCGGCGCGCCATGGCAGCTTCACCCGCGCGGCAGAGGAACTCAACCTGACGCAAGGGGCGGTCAGCCGCCAGATCGCGCTGCTGGAACAGAATCTGGGCCTGAAGCTGTTCGAGCGGGTGAAGAAGCGCGTCAGCCTCACCCCCGCAGGCGGTGCCTATGCCGCCGAAGTGCGCGACGGGCTCTCGCGATTGGCCGCCGCGACGCTCTCCGCCATGGCCTTTCGCGGCGGCGCCGGCTTGCTCCATCTCGCCATCCTGCCGACCTTCGGCACGCGCTGGCTGATCCCGCGTTTGCCGCGCTTCACCGAGGCCCATCCCGGCGTCACCATCAATTTCTCGACCAAGCTCGTGCCCTTCGACTTCGCCCATGACGAGGCCGACGCCGCCATCCATTTCGGCCATCCGGTCTGGCCCGGCGCACACCTCCACCGACTGATGGGCGAGGAGGTCGTGCCGGTCGCAGCGCCGGCACTGGTGGCGCGCGCCAGCATTCGGGAGGCCGCCGATCTGCTGCGCCAGCCCCTGCTGCAACAATCGACCCGTCCGCGCGCCTGGGCCAACTGGCTGGAGCAGCAGGGCCTGCCGCCGGAGCGGGCGTTGATGGGGCCGCGCTTCGAGCAGTTCGCCATGGTGGCGCAGGCGGCAGTGGCGGGGCTCGGCGTTGCGATCGTGCCGCGCTTCCTGATCGAAGAGGAATTGCGCTCCGGCGCGCTGGTCATTCCGGTCGATCGGCCGGTGCGCGGTCCCGAGGGCTATTACCTCGTCTATCCCGAGGCCAAGGCGAGCCTGCCGGCGGTGATCGCCTTCCGCGACTGGCTGCTCGGCGAATGCGGAGAGACGAGCTAGCCTCTCGACAAGCGCCGGTCGAGGCGTCATTCATGCGCTGAGATCACGAACCACCGCTTGCGCAGGTCACTCATGTCTTCCGCTACAGGCTCGGCCGACATCGTCATCGTGGGGGGCGCGGCGATCGGCTCCTCGATCGCTTACCACCTCGCCAGTGATCCCGGCTTCAAGGGCAAGGTCATCGTCGTCGAGAAGGATCCGACCTACCGGCTCTCGGCCTCGGCGCTTTCGGCCGCCTCGATCCGCCAGCAGTTCTCCAGCGCGGTGAACATCCGGGTCTCGCTCTTCGGCATCGATTTTTTGCGCAACATCGGCCAGCATCTCGCAGTCGATGGCGAGGTGCCGTCGATCGACCTGCACGAGGGCGGCTATCTCTATGTCGCCAGCGACGAGGGACGCAAGGTTCTCGAGCAGAATCAAAGCCTTCAGCAGCAGGAAGGCGCCGATGTCGCGCTCTATGCTGCAGAAATGCTGCGCAGCAAATTCAGCTGGCTAAATACGTCTGACCTCCTCTGCGGCACCTATGGCGTCAGCGGCGAAGGCTGGTTCGATGGCTGGGCCCTGCTGCAGGCCTTCCGCAAGAAGGCGCGCTCGCTCGGCGTCGAATATCGTCAGGGCGAGGTCGTCGGCTACGTGGTCGAGGGCGGGCGCGTCACCGGCGTCGAATTGGCCGACGGCAGCCGCATCGCCTGCTCCGCCGCGGTCAACGCCTCCGGCACGCATGGTGCCAGGCTTGCCGCCACCGCCGGCGTCGACATCCCGGTCAGGTCGATGAAGCGCTATGTCTACAGCTTCACCTGCAAGGGCGAGGTCGACAATTGCCCGCTGCTGATCGACACCTCCGGCGCCTATGTCCGCCCGGAAGGCAAGCGCGGCAGTGAGGGGCAGCTGTTCATCTGCGGGTCCTCGCCGCCGGCCGAGCTCGACCGCGAATGGGTCGAGACCGACGCCGATGTCGAGGATGTCGACTGGTCCTTCTTCGAGGAGTATGTCTGGGCGCCGCTCGCCCATCGTGTCCCCGCCTTCGAGGCGATCAAGCCCGGCCGCGCCTGGGCCGGCCCCTACGACATGAACGGCCTCGACGGCAACGCCATCCTCGGGCCGGCAGTCGGCGTATCGAACCTCTATCTCGCCAACGGCTTTTCCGGTCATGGCCTGCAGCAATCGCCGGCGGTCGGACGTGGCCTCGCCGAGCACATCGTCTCCAGCCGCTATCGTTCGCTCGATCTGTCCGATCTCGGCCATGAGCGGATCTTAGCCGGGCGTCCCCTGCGCGAGGCCAATATCATTTGAGGAGCACGGCCCGGTGATCGATCCAGCCTATGTCGCTGTCATGGCGCGCTACAACGCCTGGCAGAACGAGAATCTCTACGGCGCGGCCGCGAGCTTGAGCGATGAGGCACGGCGGCAGGATCGCGGCGCCTTCTTCGGCTCGATCCATGGCACGTTCTGCCATCTCCTTTGGGCTGACCGGATGTGGCTCTCTCGTTTCGCCGGCACGCCGAAGCCGCCCGTCCCCGGCAGCGAATCCTCCCGGATGATCGAGGCCTGGGAGGAACTGGTCGCCGAGCGGCAGGTTACCGACGTGCTCATCGGCGACTGGGCGGCGGGTCTTTCACCGGACTGGCTCGCCGGCGATCTGACTTGGGTCTCCGGCATCTCCCGCCGCGAGCTGACCAAGCCCAAGGCCCAGCTCGTCATGCACTTCTTCAATCACCAGACCCATCATCGCGGCCAGGTCCATGCCATGCTGACCGCGGCGGACGTCAAGCCTGGCGACACCGATCTGATGCTGGTGGATTTGCGGAGGTAGCGCGGAGAACCCCTCTCCTGGAAGGAGAGGGGCAGGGGTGAGGTGTTCGGACTGGAAACGTTGGCCTGAACCTGACCGCGCGGTCAGGTTTCGCGGAACTGGTCACAGGGCCTACCCCTCACCCTGCCCTCTCCCTCCGGGAGAGGGTTCCCCGCGTGTCACTGGTTTATTGGATTGCCCTTTTTGGCCCCGGTGGTCTTCGTCACCCGCCGAGCTGCTAGCGGCTTCTCTTCATCACTCTCGCTATCGTCGACATCGTCGGGAATCACCGCCGTCGCATGCTGGCTCAGCTTCTGGAACAGGCCGAGGCCGACCAGTGCCGCCACCGCGACCAGCATCAGCAGGGCCGGGAACAGGATGTCGGCCGGCTTGTCGCGCGCTGCCTTGGTGATCAGCACCAGCGATTCCAGGCTGAGTGCGACGATGATGATCGTCATGAACTTGGTCAGCGATCCGCGCGCCTCCGCGGGACGCCGCAGTTCGCGGTCGGCGATGACCTCCTCCTCGAACAGGAACTTGCCGACATCGGCGACGGCGACCGCGATGATCACCAGCCCAATGCCGTCGAGCATGGTGTCGAGCGCGCCTTCACCGGTCCAGAAGCCGGTGAAGGTCTGCGAGATCGCGACCGCCATCAGCAGGACTGCGGCGAGCAGCAGGACGCCGGCGATGGCGGAATAAAGCAGGCGACTGAACAAGGTCATGATGCAACTCCCCCCGGAGACCGTGCGCCATGAAACCCGCCAGAGCGCTACTCGTTCCCGCCATCTCCTGTCAGGAGCCCCCGGCTTCGAGATGGCGGCGATGCGGCGGCGTCATGAGCTGCGCCTTGCGGTCGTTTCGCCGGCAATGCCATGGTCCTGCACCTGGAGCCGGAAGATTTCAGATGGAATCGCTTTGCGGCTCCATCTGAAATCTGAATCCGTCTCTCATCGAAAAGTTAGAGCAGGATTCCTGCGAAAAACCGGTTTCCACTTTTTCGCATCCTGCTCTAGCCGCCGGAGCGCGCCATGATCGACACGACCAATCTGATCGCCTTCATCCTGCTCGCCTTCGGCATGGTGCTGACGCCCGGGCCGAACATGATCTACCTGATCTCGCGCTCGATCTCGCAGGGGCCGGCCTCCGGACTGATCTCGCTTGGCGGCATCGCGCTCGGCTTCGTCTTCTATGTCGTCTGCGCCGCCTTCGGCATCACCGCGCT
The DNA here is from genome assembly GCA_025846845.1 of Alloboseaceae bacterium BT-24-1. Taxonomy (GTDB): domain Bacteria; phylum Pseudomonadota; class Alphaproteobacteria; order Rhizobiales; family Beijerinckiaceae; genus Allobosea. The sequence continues at coordinate 163,263 of JAOYTL010000007.1, read as the reverse complement.
GCTTTTTGCGGTGCCTTTCGCCTATGACGCGCTGCGGCTGGCTGGCGCCGCCTATTTGCTCTGGCTTGCCTGGCAGGCGGTTCGGCCGGGCGCGAGCTCGCCCTTCCATGTCCGCGAACTCAAGCATGACGGGCCGCGCAAGCTCTTCGCGATGGGCTTCCTCACCAGCCTGCTCAACCCGAAGATCGCGATGTTCTATCTGGCGCTGCTGCCGCAGTTCATCGATCCCGCCGCCGGCAGCGTGCTGGCGCAGTCGATCATCCTCGGCTTCATCCAGATCATCGTCAGCGTCAGCGTCAACACGCTGATCACCTTCGCCGCGGGCGGCATCGCCATCTTCCTGCGCACGCGCCCGTTCTGGGCGCTGGTGCAGTGCTGGCTGATGGCCACCATGCTCGCGGGTTTTGCCGTGCGCATGGCGGCCGAAGCCCGTCGTTGACAAGGCCGCCCGCAACGTTTTTTGCACCGTTAGCAGGGTTTGTGCATAGCGCTATCGGGCCGCTAGTGGCTCGTCGCGCTCGCCGCAGCGCAAGGCAGGAGTTCTCCATGAGTGTCGCCAATGGCCGGGCCCTGCTCGCGATGCCGGGTCCGACCAATGTTCCCGATCGCGTGCTGCAGGCGATGATGCGGCCTGCCGAGGAGCTCTCGTCGAAGGCGATCGTCGACTTGACCGAAACCTTGCTGGACGATCTCAAGGCGATCTTCCGCACGACCGGCGAAACCTTCATCTATGCCGCCAACGGTCATGGCGGCTGGGAGGCGGCGCTCACCAATGTCCTCGCGCGCGGCGACAAGATCCTGGTGCTCGCCAGCGGCCGCTTCGCCATCGGCTGGGGCGAGACGGCAAGGTTCATGGGGGCCGAGGTCGAAGTGCTCGCCGGTTCCTGGCGCGCGGCGGTCGATCCGGCTGCCGTCGAGGAGCGCCTGCGCCGGGACACCGGCCATGAGATCAAGGCGGTCCTGACCGTCCAGATCGACACCGCCTCGGGCGTGCTCAACGATATCCCGGCGATCCGCCGCGCGATCGATGCGGCCGGCCATCCGGCGCTCTACATGGTCGATGGTGTCGCTTCGATCGGCTGCATGCCGTTCGAGATGGACGCCTGGGGCGTCGATATCGCGATGTCGGCCTCGCAGAAGGGCCTGATGACGCCACCGGGCCTCGCTTTCGTCGCCGCGAACGGGAAGGCCCTGCATGCACATCAGCGCGCGACGATGCGCACGCCCTATTGGGACTGGACGGCGCGCCTGAACCCGCTGCTCTACATGAAGCATTGCGGCACCCCGCCCGAGCATCTGATGTTCGGCCTGCGCGCGGCACTCGACATGATCTTCATTGAGGGCCTCGAGGCCGTCTGGCTGCGCCACGCGCTGCTCGCTTCGGCGACCCACGCCGCCATGTCGAAATGGGCCGAGGGCCAGGTGCTGAGCTACAATGTCGTCGAGCAGTCCCAGCGGGCGCCCTCGGTCACCACGATCCTTGTCGACGGCGACCCGGCTGCGATCACCGATTATGCGCAACAGGTCTGCGGTGTAACGCTCGGCATCGCCATAGGTGACCTATCCGGCAAGGCTTTCCGCATCGCCCATATGGGCCATGTCAACGCGCCGATGGTGCTGGGCAGCCTGGGCGCGGTCGAGATGGCCCTGCAGGCGAAGGGCATCCCGCATGGCAGCGGCGGTGTCGCGGCTGCGATCGCCTATCTCGGCGCTAATGCGCGCGAGGTGGCTGCCTAGGCATAGCGCCTAGGCAGATCGTCGGAATATCGCCTCAGGCGGCGGAGACGCGCTGCAGAAACTGGTGCACCGCCGTCTCGAGGTCCTCGGCCTGGCCTTCGAGCGCCGTGGTCGAGGCGAGCACCGCGGTCGCAACCTCGTGGGTCTGGTTGGCCGAGCCGCGGATGTTGTTGGTGGTCTGCGCCAGATATTCCGTGCCGGTCGCGACCTCGGCGATGCTGCGGCTGATGACATGGGTCATCTGCCCCTGCTCCTCCAGCGCCCCCGCGATCGAAAGCGTCCGCTCGTCCATATCAGCCATGCCGGCTGTCAGCCTGGCGATGGTCTCGACCACGCCGGCCGTGGCCTGTTTGATCTCGCCGATCTGCCCGGCAATGTCCTGCGTCGCGATTGCAGTCTGGTGCGACAGGCTCTTGACCTCGTTGGCGACGACGGCGAAGCCCTTGCCGGCGTCCCCGGCGCGGGCGGCCTCGATCGTCGCGTTGAGCGCCAGGAGATTGGTCTGCTCGGCGATGCCACGGATCAGGGTGACGATGCCGTCGATGCGCTGGACCGCCTGATCGAGCAGGTTGACCGAGCCGGCCGTCGTCCGGGCGCTGCCATTCATGTCGGCGACCAGCGCCTGGGTGGTGGCAAGCTGGCGGTCGATCGCCGTGATCGCGGTCGAGAGCTGCTTGGTCGCGGTGGCGACGTCCGAGACGTTGCGCGAGGATTCCTCCGAGGTCGAGGCCACGGCGGTGACTTCGCCATTGGCGATGTTGGCGATCTCGTTCAGGGAGGCGGCGCGCTCCTTCAGGTCGCGGATGTTTCCCAACACCGTGTCGAGCGTGGCGAGGAACTGCGTGTTGAAGCCGGCGACGATGTCTTTCGTCGCCTTGCGGCGGGCCGCCTCGCGCTCCATGTCGCGCAGTTGCGCCTGATGCAGTTCCTCGGCCTGGGCCGTGGCGGCGTCGCTCGCCTGCGCTGCCATGTCGCCAGCCGCCGCGAGCGTCCTGGCCTGCTGCCGCGTGATCCAGAGCAGTAAGCCCAATTGGACGACAATGCAGGCGAGGAACAGCGCTTCGTCGCGCAGCGAGAGGTTGGCCCCGGACAGGAACATTCGGAGCAGGGGGGCATGGCCGAGTGCCAGGATCGTGGTGGCGACGAGCGGCTGCCAGGCGCACCAGCCGGCAGAGAGCGTCAGCATGATCAGCAGCACTGCATCGCTCGCCTCATGCCAGCCCGGGCCCTTGAGCGCGAAGGTGAAGGCGAGGGCGCTGCTGGCGGCGCCCAGCGACAGGATGATCTGCGTCGCCACGCTGGTCGGGTCGCGCCGCCATGCCAGGGTCGCGAGCGCTGCCAGCCCGATCGTGAGCAGCAGAGGCGGCAGCGGCTCGACGCCGCCGGTTACGAACGAGGCCAGCATCGTTGCCGGCACGAAAAGCCAGAGCAGCAGGATCAAGGCTCCGCCGACGCGCAGCCGCAGCTGCGTCAGATAGATTTCGGCGGAATCCGTGTGCATGCGGGCGGGAGCCTGTGAGCGCGCGATCCGGGATGGCTGCTGGCAAGCCTATCCCCCTTGGATAGTCTGCCTTCTCTCGCTGAATTTTCGCTTAACCGGCCTCGCACGCCCGGCCGCGCCGGAGGTCTGCCGGGCTTGCACACTCGTCCTATCGGCGCCGGAAGGGCTTGGCTAAGCTCGCGGCAGTCCTAGCAGCCGGAAGCCCGATCATGACCGATACGACACAGGAAGAAGCCCGCGTCCTCGCCTGGCTCGGCGAGCGCAAGCAGGCGATGATCGATCTGCTGCGCGAGATGGTCGACACCGATTCAGGCTCTTACGACAAGGCCGGCGTCGACCGGGCCGGACAGGTCCTGGCGCGCTTCCACGAAGCGAACGGGCTTTCCGTCGAGATCGTGCCGGATGCGCGCTATGGCGACGCGGTCAAGGCGCATCTGCCCAACCCGACCGCCAACGACCAGCGGCCGGTCCTGCTGCTCGGCCATCGCGACACCGTTTTCCCGGAGGGTGAGCCGACGCGCCGGCCCTTCACCATCCAGGGTGGGCGCGCCTATGGGCCGGGTGTCGCCGACATGAAGGCCGGGCTGGTGATCGAGGCTTTCGTCGCGGCCGCCTTCGCCGCCAATGGCGGCATGAAGGCGCCGCTGATGATGCTGACCACCAGCGATGAGGAGATCGCCTCGCCGTCCTCGCGTCCGGTGATCGAGGCCGCGGCGCGCGAGTCCCGCTGCGTCTTCAATGCCGAGCCGAGCCGCTTGCCGGCAGGTACGGACTACGGCCGCGACCACAAGCAATCGATCACATCGGGCCGCAAGGGCGGCGTCTTCATGCGTGCCGAATTCCTCGGCAAGGCAGCGCATTCCGGCGCGAACTACGAGAAGGGTGTCTCGGCCATCGTCGATCTCGGCCACAAGATCCCGCGCCTGCAGGGGCTGACCGACCTTCAGGCCGGCGTCACCGTCAATGTCGGGCTGATCGGCGGCGGCCAGACCGTCAACACGGTGGCTCCATCGGCCTGGTGCGAGATCGACCTGCGCTACAAGACGCCGACGCAACGCGAGCAGCTTGTCGAGGCGATCCGTGACATCGTCGAAATGCCGGTCGTCGATGGCACCTCGGCCAAGCTGATCATCAAGGGCGAGTTCTACCCGCTGGAGCAAACGCCGGATTCGCTGCTGCTCTACGACACCTATCGCGAGGCAGCGGCGGGCCTCGGCATCGCGGTGACGGCGGAATACACCGGCGGCTGCGCCGATTCAGGCTTCACGGCGGCGCAGGGCTGCCCAACCTTGTGCAGCGTCGGTCCGGTCGGTGGAATGGCCCATACGCCGGACGAGTTCCTTGAGGTCGAGAGCATCGTCCCGGCGGCGCAGACGCTGGCGCTGGCGGTGATGCGGACCGCGGCCAGGATGGAGTGACGGAACCACGTCATGCTCGGGCTTGACCCGAGCATCTCGGGCCGGAGGAGGCTCCGTTTAACGCCTTCTGGTCCTGAGATTCTCGGCTCTACGCTTCGCTGCGGCCGAGAATGACGCCCTAGAAAGAAAAAGGGCGCCGCGTGAGCGGCGCCCTTCGTTTTGAGTTAGGAGACGCTTAGTTCAACGCGACCCCAGCCGGACGGCTCTCGCTCGCGGCGGGAAATTCGCCGAGCATCAGCCCGGCCGGGCCCACGGTCAGCGGCACGCTTTCGCCGTCGCGAACAGCCCCGGCGAGCAGCAATTCGGCCAGCGGGTCCTGCACCGACTTCTGGATCACGCGCTTCAGCGGGCGCGCGCCGTAGGCCGGATCGTAGCCCTTCTCCGCCAGCCAGTCGCGCGCCTCCTCCGAGAGATCGAGCGCGATCTTGCGGTCGACCAAGAGTTTGCCGAGCCGAGCCATCTGGATGTCGACGATCGCGCCCATGTCCGAGCGCCGCAGGCGATGGAACAGGATGATGTCGTCGATCCGGTTCAGGAACTCCGGCCGGAAGGCATGACGCACCACGCCCATCACCTCGTCGCGCACGGCGTCGCTGTCCTGGCCCTCGGGCTGGTTCACCAGATATTCCGAACCGAGATTCGAGGTCATGATGATCAGCACGTTGCGGAAGTCGACCGTGCGGCCCTGGCCGTCGGTCAGGCGCCCGTCGTCGAGCACTTGCAGGAGGACGTTGAACACGTCCGGATGCGCCTTCTCGACCTCGTCGAACAGCACGACCTGATAGGGCCGGCGCCGGACGGCTTCCGTCAGCGCGCCGCCTTCCTCATAGCCGACATAGCCGGGAGGCGCGCCGATCAGCCGGCTGACCGAGTGCTTCTCCATGTATTCCGACATGTCGAGCCGGACCATCGCCGTGTCGTCGTCGAACAGGAACGACGCCAGCGCCTTGGTCAGCTCGGTCTTCCCGACGCCGGTCGGGCCGAGGAACATGAACGAGCCGATCGGCCGGTTCGGATCCTGCAGCCCGGCACGGGCCCGCCTGACCGCTTTGGAGACGGCCTCGACCGCCTCCGCCTGGCCGACGACGCGGTGGCTGAGGCTCTGCTCCATGTGCAGCAGCTTCTCCTTCTCGCCTTCCAGCATCCTGTCGACCGGCACGCCGGTCCAGCGGCTGACGACCTGCGCGACATGGTCCGGCGTCACCGCCTCCTCGACCATGCCCGGCGCATCGCCCCTGGCCTCGATCTCGGAGAGCTGCTTCTCGAGCTGCGGGATCTCGCCATAGGCAAGCTCGCCGGCGCGCTGGTACTCGCCCTTGCGCTGCGCCTGGGCGAGCTCGTTGCGGGCGTTGTCGAGCCTGGTCTTGATCTCCGCTGCCTGGCCGAGCTTGTCCTTTTCGGCCTTCCAGGTTGCGGTGATCACAGCCGAGCGCGCTTCGAGCTCGGCGAGTTCGGATTCCAGCCGCCTCAGCCGCTCCTTGGAGCCGGCATCGCTCTCCTTCTTCAGCGCCTCCTGCTCGATCTTCAGCCGGACGATCTCGCGATCGATCGAGTCGAGCTCCTCGGGCTTGGAGTCGACCTGCATCCGCAGGCGCGCTGAAGCCTCGTCGACGAGGTCGATCGCCTTGTCGGGCAGGAAGCGGTCGGTGATGTAGCGGCTCGACAGCGTCGCGGCCGAGACCAGCGCCGAGTCGGTGATGCGCACGCGGTGGTGCTGCTCGTACTTCTCCTTCAGGCCGCGCAGGATCGAGATCGTGTCCTCGACCGTCGGCTCGTCGACGAAGACGGGCTGGAAGCGCCGCGCCAGCGCCGCATCCTTCTCTACATATTTTCGATACTCGTCGAGCGTGGTCGCGCCGACGCAGTGCAGCTCGCCGCGGGCAAGCGCCGGCTTCAGCAGGTTCGAGGCATCCATCGCCCCATCGGTCTTGCCGGCGCCGACCAGCGTGTGCATCTCGTCGATGAACAGGATGACGCCGCCCGCCGCGGCCGAAACCTCGGAGAGCACGGCCTTCAGCCGCTCCTCGAACTCGCCGCGATATTTCGCGCCGGCGATCAGCGAGCCCATGTCGAGGGCGAGCAATTCCTTGTCCTTCAGACTTTCCGGCACATCGCCATTGACGATGCGCAGCGCGAGGCCTTCGGCGATGGCGGTCTTGCCGACGCCAGGCTCGCCGATCAGCACGGGATTGTTCTTGGTGCGCCGGCTCAGCACCTGGATGGTGCGACGGATTTCCTCGTCGCGGCCGATGACTGGGTCGAGCTTGCCGTCGCGGGCGGCGGCGGTGAGATCGCGCGCGTACTTCTTCAGCGCGTCATAGCCCTGCTCGGCAGAGGCCGAGTCGGCGGTGCGCCCCTTGCGGATCGCCTCGATTGCGGCATTCAGCTCCTGCGGCGTGACGCCGGCCTTGGCCAGGATCTTGCCCGCCTCGTTGTCCTTCTCGATCGCCAGCGCGAGCAAAAGCCGCTCGACCGTGACGAACGAGTCGCCGGCCTTGTCGGCGGCCTTCTCGGCCGTGTCGAAGACGCGTGCCAGCGCAGGGGTCAGGTGCAAGCTGTTGGCGCCCGCGCCGCTCACCTTGGGGAGCTTGGCGAGGCCTGCGTCGACCAGCTGTTTCGCCTGTCGCGACTGTCCGCCGGCCCGGTCGATCAGGCCGGAAGCCATGCCTTCGCTGTCGTCGAGCAGTGCCTTCAGCAGATGCTCGGGCGTGAACTGCTGATGGCCCTCGCGCATCGCAATTGTCTGCGCGGCCTGCAGGAAACCCTTCGCCCGATCCGTATATTTCTCGATGTTCATTCAGTTACCTCCGCCCGCCGGTCACGCCCCGAAGCGACGGAGCCGGCTGCCTTTCAAAGGGATAGGGCCCCCTGATGGGCAGCCCTTCGCCTGGAGAGATAGTGTTGCTTTCGCGCAACGGAAGGGGGAGGGCGCTGCTTTCGCATTGACCTTACCCGCTGGTCTCGCCCAGCTTGCGATCATGGTCGGCACCAAGCGGCAACAGGCGATTCGCAAGGCGCTGCGGGCGCTCGCACCCGGCATTCCCCTGCTCGATGCCGAGGCGGTGCTGGCGCTCGCCGGCCGCGTGCAGATGAAGGCATTGCCGCCGTCGACCGCGCTCTGGCTCGCACTCGGCAGCCATGTCCGGCACAGCCATACCGACTACGACAGCCTGCTCGCCGAGGGCTACGAGCGCGATGCAGCCCGCTTCTTTGTCGCCGACGCGATCGACGACGTGCTTTCCGGCTGGGGCTGCCAGCGCTCGATTGCCGAGGAAGCCGTGGAAGAGGGCGCAGAGCAGCCGCATTGATCGGATCGATGCAATCCTTTCATCGACCATGATGGCTGCGGTGGTGGCGTCGTGGTGATCGGCATGGCATTTTCCGCCCCTTCGCAATCGGAAGGGCCGAGCCTATGCGTGTCGCTTCGCTGTATCGCTATCCGGTCAAGGGATTGTCGCCCGAGCGTTTGAGCCGGGCCGAGCTGCCGACCGATGGCTATTTCCCCGGCGACCGGCTCTTCGCCATCGAGAATGGCCCATCGGGCTTCGATCCGGCCGAACCGGTGCACCAGCCGAAGATCAAATACCTGATGCTGATGCGCAACGAGTCGCTGGCACGCCTGCACACCCGCTATGACGATGGCAGCGGCGATCTCGTCATCGGCCATGACGGCGCGGAGACAAGGATCGCGACCGGCGCGGCGGCGGGCCGGGAACGGCTCGGCAGCTTCTTCAGGACTTTCATGCCGGATGAACTGCGCGGCGAGCCGCGCCTGCTCGCGGCCCCGGAGGGCTACCGCTTCACCGATTCGCGCTCGGGCTTCGTCTCGATCATCAACCTTGCCAGCGTCGCCGATCTCGAGGATAGGCTCGGCGTGCCGGTCGACCCGCTGCGCTTCCGCGGCAATGTCATGGTCGAGGATCTGCCGGCCTGGGCCGAGCTCGATCTGGTCGGGCGCGAGCTCACCGCGCCGTCAGGCCTACGCCTCTCGGTGATCAAGCGCATCGAGCGCTGCGCCGCGACCAATGTCGACCCGGTGACAGGCGCGCGCGACCTGCAGATCCCGAAGGCACTGATGCAGGGCTATGGCCACGTCGATTGCGGCATCTATTGCCGGATCATCGCCGGCGGCGCGCTGGCCGAGGGCGAGCGCCTGACCCTGGTCGAGGCCAGCGAGCCGGCAGCGCTCGGCGTCGCCTGAAACGGCAAGAGGGCCCTTTCGGGCCCTCTTTCGTGTTCATAATCGACCTCGGCAGGATCACTCCGCCGGCGTCTCGCCGCCTTCGCCGCCGAGTGCGTCCATGACTTCGCGCGGCGAACGCCGCCGGGGCGCCCGGCGCTTTGGCTTCTCGCCGGCCTCGGGCGCACCCTCCGCTGCGTCCGCCGGAGCGGCTGCTGCGGTGACCGGAGCCTCGGGCTCCTCCGCGATCGCGATCGGCACGCGGGTCGGTGTGGTCAGGAAGGCCGGAAGCGCCGCGGCGACATCCTGCTCCTCATTGGCGTTACTGGCGCGAGCCTCGTCACGGTCACGGCGCGAAGGACGCTCGCTGCGCGGCGGACGGTCCTGGCGCTCCGGCCGTTCGAAGCGACGCTGTTCGATCGGCGGCTGGACTGGCGCGATGTCCGGCTGCTCGGCACCGGGCTGAGCCTCGGGGCGCGGAGCGTAGGAACCGTTTTGGCCCTCAGGGCGATCGAAGCGACGCTCGCCACGGTCCTGCCGCTCGCCGCGGTCCGGACGATCGCCGCGATCCTGGCGGTCGTTCCGGTCGAAGCGGCGCTGGCCGTTCCGGTCGAAATTGCGCTCAGGGCGGTTATTGTTATTGGGCCGGTCGAAGCGCTGGCCGTTGTTCTGGCCGCCTTCGACGTCCTCGCCTTCCTGGCGCTGGCCGTTCACGCCGTTGTGCTGGCGTTCGCCCTGCTGCTGGCCGCCCTGGAAGTTGACGTCCTCCTCGCCTTCTTCCTCGCCATCGTCAGCATCTTCGACGAAAGCGCGGTTCGGCTGGAAGCTGTGGCCGAACTGCTGGGTCATCTGCTCCTGAGCCGCCAGCAAGATGCGATAATAGTGCTCGGCGTGCTGGAAATAGTTCTCCGCGGCGACTGGATCGCTGGAGGACTGTGCATCGCGAGCGAGCTGGAGATACTTCTCCGCCACGTTCTGCGCCGTGCCTCGGACTTTGACGTCCGGGCCATTCGACTCGTAGCTGCGTTGCAGCGGGTTGGGAGACTTACGGTTTCCGCTATTGTTATTATTGTTGTTATTGCTGCCGTTGCTACGGCCGCGCATGCGCCGGTTCTGACCTGGTCTCATTCGCGTCTGTCTCGCGTTCCGTTCATTCAAAGCAACCTTGAGGTCGTCATGCGCGTCGTGACACGCGGCGGGTTGCGACGCCGTGCGTAGGAAATCCGACCTGAAAGGGCTCTGCGCCGATATGGGTCTTCACGCGCTCTTTCCAATGGAGCCTTACCGGCCCCCTCTCCGAACGGCTGTCTCGCGCATTCGAAGTCTCGGTCTCGCTATGTCAGTAACGTCGATTCTTGCAGTGATCCGAGGGCTTGGTCTGCTCAGCAGGTCCCAGCCAAAGGTCATGTGCTGTCGACACTGTCTTCAAGACCATGCGTGCATAGCTGGTTTTGCGGCCTGTTCCAAGCAAATTCGCGCAACTTGCTGTGCACCGTTCAAGGGCTATGCCCGAAGACGAGGGCACGAATATGGCCGCCGAGATCGCGGTGGGAGTGAAGATGGCGCAAGCCGGCCTGCTCCATCAAGGCGACGACCGCCGCCTCCTGTCCGGCGCCGATCTCCAGGATGGCAAGGCCACCGGGATTCAGATGGCCCGGCAGCGCGGCAGCGAGGGCCCGATAGGCGACAAGGCCGTCCGGGCCGCCGTCGAGGGCGAGATGCGGATCATATTCGCGCACGTTCCGGTCGAGCCCCACGACCTCGTCGCTGGCGATATAGGGCGGATTCGACAGGATGAGGTCGAAGCGTTCCTCCACCCCGTCGGTCCACTCGCCCTCGTGGAAAGCAGCACGTTCGGCGACCCCGTTGCGGGCGGCATTGCCGGTGGCGGTCGCGACGGCGTCGGGCGAGAGGTCGATGCCGAGCCCGGTCGCCTGCGGAAACTCGCGCAGCGTCGCGATCAGCAGGCAGCCGGTGCCGGTTCCAAGATCGAGCATCCGCAACGGCTCGTGCCGGCGAGCGGCGAGATGGGTGAGGGCAGCCTCGATCAGGGTTTCGCTGTCCGGCCGCGGTTCCAGTGTTCCTGCAGAGAGGGCGAAGTCCAGGCCCCAGAACTCGCGCACGCCAAGGACGCGCCATAGTGGCTCGCCGGCGAGGCGTCGTCTGAGCGCATCATTCAGCCGCGCTGCGGCGGCCTCGTCGAGCCGGTCTTCGCTGCCGGCGAGGTCTTCGATCAGGATGCGGGCCTCAAAGGTGAAGTCGGCGATGCCGGAGCGCTTCAGCACCCGCGCAATGGCCTTGCGGACAGCAGACACAGCTTCGCCCGTTGCCGGAGATGCAACGGGCGCGATGTCATGTCGTGCTCTGTCAGTGCCGGTCAAACGCGTCCTTGGCCGGCGCCTGGCCGGTCATCTGCCCTGCATGCCTTCCTGGACGCAGGCGTTGATCTTGATCCGCAGAGCGGACTTGCTTTCCCTAGCGCCGCGATACTGGCGCTGGCAATCGCGCCGTGCCTGCGATTCGGTCTTCGCGCCTTGAAGCGTCGCCGGCTGGCCGCTGAGGATCTTCTTCGCGGTTCGCTCCTGCGCGCCTGCGGATGCCGGCACGAAGGCGACGGCGGCGGCGAGGGCAATGGCGCTGAACAGAACTTTCATCTCTCTATCCTCCCCATGAAAACGGTCAGTGCGTCCAGAACGCGCGAGGGAGGCGAAGGTTTCACACGCGGCCCTGCTCGGCGAGCAGCTCGGCCTGGCGCTGCGCCGTCAGCGCGTCGATGACCTCGTCGAGCACGAGCCCCTGCATCATCTCGTCGAGCTTGTAGAGAGTCAGGTTGATACGGTGGTCGGTGATCCGCCCCTGCGGGAAGTTGTAGGTGCGGATACGCTCGGAGCGGTCGCCGGAGCCGACCTGCGAGCGCCGGTCGGCCGAGCGTTCGGCGTCGGCGCGGCTGCGCTCCATGTCGTAGAGCTTGGCCCGCATCAGATCGTAGGCACGCGCCTTGTTTTTGTGCTGCGAGCGCTCGTCCTGGACCAGGACGACGATGCCGGTCGGAATATGGGTGAGACGGACGGCCGACTCGGTCTTGTTGACGTGCTGGCCACCGGCGCCCTGGGCCCGCATCGTGTCGATGCGCAAATCCTTCTCGTCGAGCGTGACGTCGACCTCGCCGGCGAGCGGCAGCATGGCGACGGTCGCGGCCGAGGTGTGGATGCGCCCGCTCGCCTCGGTGTCCGGGACGCGCTGGACCCGGTGCACGCCGGATTCGTATTTGAGCCTTGCATAGACGCCCTTGCCGGCGATCTCGGCGACGACTTCCTTGAAGCCGCCCATCGTGCCCTCGCTCTCGGTGAGGACATCGACGCTCCAGCCTTTGCTGGCTGCGTAGCGCTGATACATCCGCAGCAGGTCGCCGGCGAAGAGCGAGGCCTCGTCGCCGCCGGTGCCGGCGCGGATTTCGAGAATGACGCCGCGCTCGTCGGCCGCGTCCTTGGGGAGGAGCGCAATCAGGATCTCGCGAGCCCGTGCCTCGATCTCGGCTCGGGAGGCATCGCGTTCCTCATAGGCGAGGTCACGCATCTCGGCGTCGGTCGCGGGATCGTCGATCAGCGCGAGCGCCTCTTCGAGCCCACCTTGCGCCTTGCGCCAGGCGGCGATCGCCGCGACCACCGGGTCGAGCTCGGCCAGTTCCTTCGACAGTTCGACGACGCGCGTCGCCTCGGTCGCATGGTTGATGGCGTCGCTCGCCGCGGCATGGCGGGCGACGATCGAGTCGAGGCGGTCTTGCGGAAGTTGGAGCGACATGATGCGAAAACAATCTGAACGGAACGGAGGCGTGCGCGGACGACGACGAAAGCGTCGCTAGACCGGCACCTTCATCTCGGCAGCGAGCGCGGCAAGCAAGGGGCGCAGGGTGGCGGCGCCGTCGGATGAGTCGAGCCAGGCGTCGAGGCGCTGGCGGGCCTTGCTGGCATCGAGCGCGCGCAGCATCGCCTTGACCGGGCCGACCGAGGCGGCCGACATCGAGAACGAGCGATAGCCGAGCGCGATCAGCGCCAGCGTCTCGATCGGCTTTCCGCCCATCTCGCCGCAGACGGTGACAGGGCAATCCGCCTTCCCGGCCTCGTCGACGATGCTGCGCAGCGCCCGCAGGCCCGCCGCGCTGAGCGGGTCGAAGCGCTCGGAGACGCGCTTGTTCTCGCGATCGGCCGCGAACAGGAACTGCATCAGGTCGTTGGTGCCGATCGAGAGGAAATCCGCCTCGCGCGCGATCTCCGGCAATTCGAACAGCAGCGATGGCACCTCGACCATGACGCCGAGCTTGAGGCTCGTCGGTCCCTGGCGGCCGTCGCGCTCGAGCATGGCGACTTCGCGCCGCACCAACAGGCGCGCCCGCAGGAACTCGTTCACGGTCGCGATCATGGGCAGCATGATCTTCATGTCGCAGCCGGCGCCGGCGCGCAGCAGCGCCCGGACCTGGCCGCGCAGCAGCCGTGGCCGGTCGAGCCCGATACGGATGGCGCGCCAGCCCAGCGCCGGGTTCTCCTCCTCGAGCCGCTCCATATAGGGCAGCACCTTGTCGCCGCCGATATCGAGCGTGCGGAAGGTCACCGGCCTACCATTGGCGGTCTTGAGGACGGCGGCGTAGAGCGCCTGCTGCTCGGCCGTGGTCGGCATGTGCTGTGCGACCATGAACTGCAATTCCGTGCGGAAGAGGCCGACGCCCGAGGCGTTGGTCTCGTCGAGATTGGCCATGTCGACCAGCAGGCCGGCATTGATCTGCAGCTGGATCTCGACGCCGTCCTTGGTCACCGCGGCTTGCGTCTTGAGCTTGCGGTACTGCTCCTGCTTGCGGGCGCGCAGGCGCGCCTTGTCCTTGTAGGCGTTCTCGACGTCCGGCTGCGGCCGGATCTGAACCTCGCCGGCCTGGCCGTCGACGATGACGGCGTCGCCGGCCTGGATCAGCGCCGTCGCATTGGCGATCTCGCCGACGGCCGGAATGCCCAGCGCCCGCGCCACGATGGCGATGTGGCTGGTCGGGCCGCCTTCCTCGAGCACGACGCCGCGCAGATGCCTGCGGTCGTAGTCGAGCAGGGCCGCCGGCCCCATCGAGCGCGCGATCAGGATCGCGTTCTCGGGCAGCTCCTCGCGCGTGACGCCATTGGACTTGCCGACCAGGGTGCGCAGCAGCCGATTGGCGAGGTCGTCGAGGTCGTGCAGGCGTTCGCGCAGGTAAGGATCGGTCTGGCGCAACATCTTGGCGCGGGTGTCCGACTGCACGCGCTCGACGGCGGCTTCGGCGGTGAGGCCGGTCATCACCACCTCGCGCATGCGCCGGAGCCAGCCCTGGTCATGCGCGAACATGCGGAAGGTCTCGAGCACGTCGCGGTGCTCGCCGGTATGGGCGACGTCGCCGCGCTCGATCAATTCGTCGATGGCGAGCCGCATCGTCGCGATCGCCGCTTCCAGCCGCTGCACCTCGCGGCCTGGATCCTCGGCGATCAGATTGGTGATCGCGACGCGCGGTTCATGCAGCACGGCATGGCCGAGGCCGACGCCGTCGGCGAGCGTGGTGCCGATGCTGTGGATCGGCCGGTCGAGGCCGATGGTCGCGCCGGGCTTCGACAGCGCCTTCAGGCCGCCGGCTGCGATCATCTCGGCCATGATCATGGCCGTGGTCTGCAGCGATTCGACCTCGTCCTCGCTGTAGAGGCGCGAGGCGCGGTTCTGCACCACGAGCACGCCCATCACCGCGCCGCCGCGCAGGATCGGCACGCCGAGGAAGGAGCGATAGATCTCTTCGCCCGTCTCCGGCCGGTAGGAGAAGGCCGGGTGCGATTGCGCGTCCGAGAGCGCGAGCGGTTCGGCTTCGCTGGCGATCAGGCCGACCAGGCCCTCGCCGGCACGCATGGTGGTGAGATGGACGGCCTCTCGATTGAGGCCTTCGGTGGCGTAGAGTTCGAGCGAGGAGTCTTCGCGCAGGACATAGACCGAGCAGACCTCGGCCACGAGGTTGCCGGCGATCACGACGACGAGGCGGTCGAGCCGCTCCTGCGGGCTGACCCGCGCCGCCATCACCTCGCGGAGACGGCGCAGCAGCACGCCCGATCCCCCGAGTGCGCCTCGCATCAAGAAAGCCCTCCGCCCCGCCTTCTCGGCCGTTTCAGCCGGATACCCTCAGCAGACCTGACACCGCAACGGCTGAGTCGCAAGCGCAAGCCGGCTTTCGCCGCCCCTGGCGACGAGCTTCTAGCCAGCCGAGGGAGCGTTCGGCAAGGCCTTTGCGGGCACCAGGTCGAACTTGCTGTGCGCGGACCGCGAGGCATGGGGGAGTGTATTGTCGCGTGTGAGCTTGGCATTGCCGCTCGATTTGCGTGTGCTGCGCAGCGGTTTCGGCTGTCCCGGCGGCACGATGTCGCCGCTGGGAATGTCGAGGCCGGAGAGGGCGGCGAGGTAGCGCGACGTCCACCATTCGATGTCGGTCGAGGAGATCGTCGCATAGAGTCGCTCGAAGCGACGCAGGCGCTCCGACTTCGGCATGGCGAGCGCCGTCCTGATTGCCTCGGCCACCTCGTGGGTGTCGAACGGATTGACGATCAGCGCCTCGCCGAGCTGCTGTGCCGCGCCGGCAAAGCGCGAGAGGACCAGTACGCCGGGATCGTCGGGATTCTGCGCGGCGATGTATTCCTTGGCGACGAGGTTCATGCCGTCGCGCATCGGCGTCACCAGCCCGACCTGCGCCCGCCGGTAGAGGCCGGCGAGGGCGCTGCGTGAATAGGCCTTCTTCACCACGCGGATCGGCGTCCAGTCGAATTCGCCGAGCGCAGCGTTGAGTCGGCCCGCCACCTCGTCCGACATCCGGTCGAGTTCGGCATATTCGGGCACGTCGGTGCGTGACGGCGGCGCGATCTGCAGCAGACCGACCTCGCCGCGGTGTTCCGGGTGATTGCGCAGGAAGGTGCCGAAGGCCTCCAGCCGCTGGACGATGCCCTTGGAATAGTCGAGCCGGTCGACGCCGATCACCAGCTTGCGGCCGCCGAGCGGCCCGGTCGTCGCGCGGATCGGCTGCGTCGCCGCGCGGACGGACGCGACGGCGAGCTTGCGGAAGGCCTCGACATCGATGCCGATCGGGAAGGCCTGCACCACGGCTTCGCGCTGGCCGGCCTTGACCCGGTTGCCCTCGCGCTGCGCGCCGCAGAGCGCCACCATCCCGCCGATCAGGTTGGCCACGTCGTTCGGTGTCTGCATGCCGATCAGGTCATAGGCCGCCATCGTGCTGATCAGCGTCGCCGAGAAGGGCAGGGCGCCGAACACCTCGGCCGGCGGCCAGGGGATATGGTGGAAATAGCCGATCCGGTTGGTGACGCCGCGCCGGCGCAGCTCGGCAGCGAGCGGGATCAGGTGATAATCGTGGATCCAGATGATGTCGTCCGGCTGGAGCAGCGGGATCAGCAGCCTGGCGAAGCGACGGTTGACGCCAAGATAGCCGGCATAATCGGTACGGGTGAACTCGGTCAGGCCGAGCCGGTAATGCATCAATGGCCAGAGCGCCCGGTTGGCGAAGCCGAGATAGTAGCTCTGGCGCTCGGCCTCGGTCAGGTCGGTGACGGCGTAGGTGACCTTGCCGTGTCGTACCGGCTCGACGCTGCTCGCCGGCTCCGCCTTGGTCGCTCCGCTCCAGCCGAACCAGAGGCCACCGTGCTCTTCAAGCGCGGAGCGCAAGGCGACCGCCAATCCACCTGCCGCCACCTTTTCGCCCCGTTCGGGCATGGTGACGCGGTTGGACACGACGACAAGACGCATGATGCCTCACTTTTTGCTGACGCTGCCGCGAGGGCGCGGGAACAGAACGCGCGGGCAGGCGTAATGTTTCGTGTGCACGCCGGCATCCCGGCTGGTTCGCGTCGCCGCCGTGACCGGATCATGGCGACTGTGCGCCAAACTGAACCTTGAATGTGGCGATGAGGGGACCGTCTCCCGATTGTCGTCCTTTCGCCCGTTTCGCCTTCTAACCAGATCGCCATGCCACAGATGCTGAGTCCCGAGATCGCCGAACCTCCCGCCAAGGCCGCTGCCCGGACCGGGCAGATCGCGCTCTTCCTGGATTTCGACGGAACCCTGGTCGAGATCGCGCCGTCGCCGGAGGATGTCCGGATCGACCGGCGCCTCCCGGAAGCCCTGGACGCATTGCGCCAACGGCTCGGCGGCGCGCTGGCGCTGGTCTCCGGGCGCCCCGTGGGGCTGCTCGACAAGATGATGGCGCCCTATCGCTTCGATGCCGCCGGCCTGCACGGCGCCCAGGTCCGCCTCGGCAGCGACGACGCTCCGCTCGCGGCGCCTTCCGAGGCGCTGCACGCCGCGGTCCGCGCCATGGTCCGCTTCGCCAATACGAATGTCGGCGTCATCGTCGAGGACAAGCGCCAGTCGGTCGCGCTGCACTGGCGGCTTGCGCCCTCGCTTGCCGACGAGGCGCTGGCGCTGATGGAAAAGATCGCCGCCGAAATCGGTCCGTCCATGCGCCTGCAGCGCGGCAAGGCGGTTGCCGAGCTGGTCCCCGCGAGCGCGAGCAAGGGCGGTGCCATCACCTGGCTGATGCAGCAGGACGCTTATGCCGGCCGCACGCCGGTCTTCATCGGCGACGACATCACCGACGAGGACGGTTTTGCCACGGTGAATGCCGTGCAAGGGCTGTCCATCCGGATCGGCGGCGGCGAGACCTGCGCCCGCCATCGTCTGGCCTCGCCGACCGCATTGCATCATGTTCTTCTGGCGGCCGCCGAAGGCGGCGACCTCACGCTCGAAACCTTTCTCCAGAACTGATTTTCAGGAACAGGCATGACTGTGACGACCACCGCCTCGCCGCGCGTCGCTTCGCTCGACCTCGGCGTCATCGGCAACTGCTCGATCGCGGCGCTGATCGACCGGCGCGCCCATATCGTCTGGGGCTGCTTTCCGCGCTTCGACCGCGACCCGGTCTTCTGCTCGCTGATCGACAACCAGATCGACGACGGCGACGCCATACCGAAGAAGGGCGTCTTCGCCATCGAGATGGTCGGCATGACCCGCTGCGAGCAGAGCTATCTCGACAACACGGCGATCCTCTCCTCGGTGCTCTCCGACGACCAGGGCAATGCGCTCGAGATCCTCGACTTCGCGCCGCGCTTCGTCCGCTATGAGCGCTTCTTCCGGCCGCCGCAGCTGGTGCGCCGCGTCCGCCGCATCTCCGGCCGCCCGCGCATCCGCGTCGTGGTCAAGCCCTGCCTCGGCCTCGGCGAGGAGCCGGACGAGATCACCCGCGGCTCCAACCATGTCCGCTTCGTCGGCGCCGACCAGACGATCCGCCTGACCACCGACGCGCCGATCTCCTACGTGCTGGAGAGCATCCCCTTCGCGGTCGAGAAGCCGTTCTCCTTCTTCATCGGCTCGGACGAGGCGCTGCGCGCCGAGATCGAGACGACCTCGCGCGAATTCCTCGACAAGACCACCGACTATTGGCGCGACTGGGTCCGCTCGCTCTCGATACCCTTCGAATGGCAGCGCGAGGTCATCCGCGCCGCGATCACGCTGAAGCTCTGCTCCTTCGAGGAGAGCGGCGCCATCGTCGCGGCGCTGACCACCTCGATCCCGGAGGCGCCTGGCACGCAGCGCAACTGGGACTATCGCTTCTGCTGGCTGCGCGATGCCTATTTCGTCGTGCACGCGCTGAACCGTCTCGGCACGACGCGGACGATGGAGGACTATCTCGGCTTCATCACCAACATCGTCGACACCTATTCGGAGAGCGGCGCCGAGCATCTGCCGCCGCTCTATCCGATCACCCGCGGCGGCGAATTGCGCGAGTTCGAGGTGCCGAACCTCGCCGGCTATCGCGGCCATCAGCCGGTGCGCGTCGGCAATGGCGCGGCGACGCAAATCCAGAACGACGGCTATGGCGCGGTCGTTCTGGCCGCGACCCAGTCCTTCTTCGACCGTCGCCTGATCCAGCCCGGCAAGGAGGCACTCTTCGCCCAGCTCGAACGCTTGGGCGAGCGCGCCATCGCGGTCTTCGACAAACCTGACGCCGGCCCCTGGGAGCTGCGCGAGAAGCAGGTTGTGCATTCCTTCTCCAGCGTGATGTGCTGGGCGGCCTGCGACCGGCTCGCCCGCATCGCCGGCACGCTTGGCCGCAGCGACCGCAAGGAGTTCTGGCGGGCTGAGGCCAAGCGCTTGAAGGGCATCATCTCCGACCGGATCTGGAACCAGGAGAAGGGCCATTTCGTCTCGACCTTCGACGGGGCCGATCTCGACGCGACCCTGCTGCTCATCGCCGAGCTCGGCTTCGTCAAGCCCGAGGATCCCCGCTACATTGCGACCGTCGAGGCGATCGGCCGCGATCTCGGCCGCGGCGATTTCATCCTACGCTACGGCACCGAAGACGATTTCGGCTTCATGCATACCGGTTTCCTGATCTGCGCCTTCTGGTATGTCGATGCGCTGCATGCGATCGGCCGCAAGGACGAGGCCAAGGAGCTGTTCGGCCGCATCCTGACGCGGCGCAACAGCTTCGGCCTGCTCTCGGAGGATGCCGATTTCGAGACCGGCGAGCTCTGGGGCAACTTTCCGCAGACCTATTCGATGGTCGGACTGATCAACTCGGCGATGCGGCTCAGCCGCAACTGGGAAGAGGCGTTTTGAAACAAGGCCGTCATTCTCGGGCGGAGCGCAGCGAAGACCCGAGAATCTCATGACGAGAGGTCGCTGATTGGAGCCTTCTCCGGCCTGAGATGCTCGGGTCAAGCCCGAGCATGACATGCGCTACCCCCGCTTCAGCAAAAACACCGCCTGCGCGCCGAAGAGGTTCCAGAACCACCAGGGCGCGCTGACGCCAACCTTGCCGCCGGCGACGTCGAGCGCGACCGCGCGCTCCTTTTCCGCGCCCACCGTGTCGCAGAGCGCAACGAAATCGCGGATCGTGCAGAAGTGGATGTTGGGCGTATCCCACCAGGCATAGGGCAGGGAGTCGGTCACCGGCATCCGCCCGAGGAAGAAGACCTGGGTACGCATCCGCCAATGCCCGAAATTCGGGAAGGAGACGATGGCGCGCCGGCCGATGCGCAGCATGTGCTCCAGCACGAGCCGCGGATTGCGCGTCGCCTGGATCGTCTGCGAGAGGATGACGTAGTCGAACGAGTCGTCGGGGTAGTCGGCGAGGTCGGTGTCGGCATCGCCCTGGATCACCGAGAGCCCGCGCGCCACGCAGCCGGCGACGCCCTCGCGAGAGAGTTCGATGCCGCGCCCGTCGACACCGCGCGTCTCGGCGAGCAGCGACAGCAATTCACCATCGCCGCAGCCGACATCGAGCACGCGCGAGCCCGGCGTCACCATCTCGGCGACGAGGCGCAGGTCGATGCGGTTGGTCTGGGTGTCGGGTAGGGTCATGGCGCAGACTGCCCCTTCTCCCCCTGCGGGAGAGGGCTGGGGTGAGGGGTCGCGCGACGATTGTTGTTGGCGGTCTCCTGAGGGGGAAGGCTGGCGCAGCGCGACCCCTCATCCGGCCGCTTCGCGGCCACCTTCTCCCGCAAGGGGAGAAGGGAAGCGGGGGGCGTCGCAAGCCAAGTCATCATCAGATCCCCCTGGCCCGTGCCGCGGCGCCGATGAAGCCGCGCGTCGTCGCGAACAGGTTCGGCTCCTCGAGCAGGAAGGCGTCATGGCCCTTGTCGCTCTCGAGCTCGACGAAGGAGACCGAGGCGCCGGCCGCGTTCAGCGCGTGCACGATGGCGCGCGAATCGGTGGTCGGGAACAGCCAGTCCGAGGTGAAGGACGCGACGCAAAAGCGCGTCCTTGTCCCGGCGAAGGCCTTGGCCAGCACGCCGTCATGATCGGCGGCGAGGTCGAAATAGTCCATCGCCCGCGTCACATAGAGATAGGAATTGGCGTCGAAGCGTTCGACGAAGCTGATGCCTTGATAGCGGAGGTAACTCTCGACCTGGAAATCCGCATCGAAGGTGAAGGTCGGCGCGCTGCGCTCCTGCAGCTTGCGGCCGAACTTGCGGTGCAGCGCCGGCTCCGAGAGATAGGTGATATGCGCACCCATACGCGCGACCGAAAGCCCCTTGGCCGGGCGCGTGCCCTCGTCGAGATAGCGGCCTTGGCGCCAGTCCGGATCGGCCATCACCGCTTGGCGCCCGACCTCGTGGAAGGCGATGTTCTGGGCCGAATGCTTGGCGGCAGTGGCGAGTGGCAGCGCCGAGAACACCCGCGTCGGATAGCTCGCCGCCCATTGCAGCACCTGCATCCCGCCCATCGAGCCGCCGGCGACGCAGAACAGGCTGTCGATGCCGAGCGAGTCGATCAGATGTGCCTGGGCCCGCACCATGTCGCGGATCGTCACCATCGGGAAGGACAGGCCCCAGGGCTTGCCGGTCGCAGGGTCGGTCGAAGCCGGGCCGGTGGTGCCCATGCAGCCGCCGAGCACATTGGCGCAGATGACGAAGAAGCGGTCGGTGTCGATCGGCTTGCCTGGTCCGATCATCGCGGTCCACCAGCCGCCCTTGCCGGTGACCGGGTTGCGGCTCGCGACATATTGGTCGCCGGTCAGGGCGTGGCAGACCAGCACGGCGTTCGAGCGCGCCGCATTGAGCTCGCCATAAGTCTGGTAGGCGATCTGCCAGTGCTCCAGCACCGCGCCGGAATCGAGCTGCAGCGCCTTGTCCGGCCCGAACCGGGCGAGCAGGCTCGATGGCTGGTTGGCTTCGGCCAGCGGGTCGGCGAGGAGTTCGGGAACTTGCGTCCGGTTCGGCATTCGGATTTGTCTTGTCGCCCGGTCCGTTCGTAATAGCGGACTTTACCGATGGCGCGGCTCTTCCCGCCTGTCAACGCGGCGATGCGTGGCGAGCGCTTTGCCAAGGCGGCTTAGCGCGCGTAAGAGGCTTTCGAACCTCAGCCCTCATCCTGAGGAGCGATCCGAAAGGATCGCGTCTCGAAGGGTGCTCCAGCATGCTCTGGAGCATCCTTCGAGACGCCGCTCTGCGGCTCCTCAGGATGAGGGCTGGAGGCTGTTCCTTCTAGAGGTTGGTCAAGCCCCATGACCGAAGCCGCACCGACCACGCTTGCCGATCTGCGCAGCGAGATCGACCGCATCGATGCGGCGATGCACGGCCTGCTGATGGAGCGCTCGCAGATCATCGAGACGCTGATCGCGATCAAGAAGACGCAAGTGTCCGGCTCGGCCTTCCGCCCCGGCCGCGAGGCCGACATGATGAAGCGTCTCGCCTTGCGCCATCAGGGCCTGCTGCCGCTCGACACGGTCGAGAGCATCTGGCGCATCATCATCGCGACCTTCACCTATGTGCAGGCGAACTATTCGGTTCATGCCGACATCTCGGGCGGCGATGTGGCGATGCGCGACAGCGCCCGTTTCCATTTCGGCTTCACCGTGCCTTTCGTCACGCATGAGGACGCGCGCGCCGTGATCAAGGCGGTGGCGGACTCGGCCGGTGATCTCGGCATCTTCCGCATGGACTTGGGCGCCAGCGCCGGCGTCTGGTGGCGCGACCTGATCGGTCCCGCCCAGCCCAAGATCATCGCGCGCCTGCCCTTCATCGAGCGGCCCGACCATCCCGCCGGCACGCCGGTCTACTGCATCGCCAAGCCGCTGACCGATGCCGCGGTGCGCGAGATCGTGCTCTATGCCGCCCGCGTCGAGCGCTGGTCGGAGCAGCTCCGCCATGGCCTTGCCCATCATCTCGCCGAGGTCTCGGCCAGCGCCGCCGACGGCTCGCATCTGGCGCTGCTGGTGGCGGCTTCCGGCGAGACTCCGATCGAGGCCATCCGCGGCGCGCTCGAGCCGGCCGGCCTCAAGGAGCTGACCGAAATCGGCAGCCACGCCGCCCGCTTCGCCTTCAAATCCGTTCGCTGATCAATTCACGCCGCTCTCAAGGTCCAGCCCCATGGCTCTGCCCGCTCCCCGCCCCGTCCCGCGCCCCGGTGTCCTCGACATCGAGGCCTATGTCCCCGGCAAGTCCTCGGCCCCGGCCGGCGTCAAGCTGCACAAGCTCTCCTCCAACGAGACCCCGCTCGGCCCGAGCCCGAAGGCGATCGCCGCCTATGGCGGCCTCGCCGGCAAGCTCGAGCTCTATCCCGACGGCTCGGCGACGAAGCTGCGCGAGGCGATCGCCGGCCGCTATGGCCTCGATCCGAACCGCATCGTCTGCGGCACCGGCTCGGACGAATTGCTGCAGCTGATCACCAAGGTCTATCTCGGTGACGGCGACGAGGGCGTGTTCACGCAGCACGGCTTCCTCGTCTACAAGATCGCCATCCTCGCCGCCGGCGGCAAGCCGGTGGTCGTGCCCGAGACGAATCTCACGGCCGATATCGACGCCATTCTCGCGGCGGTGACGCCGCGCACCAAGATCGTCTTCCTCGCCAACCCCAACAACCCGACCGGCACCTATCTGCCCTTCGACGAGGTCAAGCGCCTGCAGGCCGGACTGCCGCCGCATGTCCTCCTCGTGCTCGACGCGGCCTATGCCGAATATGTCCGGCGCAACGACTATGCCTCCGGCCTCGAACTGGTCGCGACCAGCGAGAACGTCGTGATGACGCGCACCTTCTCGAAGATCTATGGCCTCGCCAATCTGCGCCTCGGCTGGGCCTATGGTCCCGCCCACATCATCGATGCGCTGAACCGCACCCGCGGTCCCTTCAACGTCAACGGCGCCGCGATCGAGGCCGCCATCGCCGCGATCGCCGACGATGCGCATATCGCCGCCGCCATCGAGCACAACGACAAATGGCTCGCATGGACGACCGCCGAGCTGGAGAAGCTCGGCCTCACCGTCACGCCCTCGGTCGGCAACTTCATCCTGATCCATTTCCCGGCGGGTGCCGGCAAGAGCGCCAAGGAGGCCGACGACTTCCTGAGCCAGCGCGGGCTGATCCTGCGGTCGGTCGCCTCCTATGGCCTGCCGGACGCGCTGCGCATGACCATCGGCAGCGAGGAGGCCAATCGCCTCGTCGTCGCGGCTCTGGCCGAGTTCCTGGGCAAGGCCGCGTGAGCGCTCCCGAGAGCTTCGCGCCGCGCCGCGACGAGCCGCTCTTCGGGCGGCTCGCCATCATCGGCATCGGCCTGATCGGCTCCTCGATCGCGCATGCGGCCAAGGAGCTCAATCTCGCCGGCCATATCGTGCTGAGCGACACCGACGGCGATGTCCGTCGTAGGGCGCGCGAGCTTGATCTCGGTCACGAGATCGCCGAAAGCGCCGTCGAGGCCGCCCGCGACGCCGACCATATCGTGCTTTGCGTGCCGGTCGGTGCCTGCGGCGCGGTTGCCGCCGAGATCGCCGCGGCGCTGAAGCCGGGTGCGATCCTGTCGGATGTCGGCTCGGTCAAGCATGCGGTGGTCGAGGCGGTGATGCCGCATCTGCCCGAGGGCGTGCATTTCGTCCCGGCCCATCCGGTCGCCGGCACCGAGAATTCCGGCCCCGATGCCGGCTTCCCCAGCCTCTTCCTCAATCGCTGGTGCATCCTGACGCCGCCGCCCGGCACTGATGAAGCCGCGATCGCCCGCACCCGCCAGTTCTGGGAGGGCATGGCGGCGATCGTCGAGGTGATGGGCTCGCAGCACCACGACCTCGTCCTCGCCATCACCAGCCATTTGCCGCATCTGATCGCCTACAACATCGTCGGCACGGCCGAGGATCTGGCGGCGGTGACGCAGTCGGAGGTGATCAAGTTCTCGGCCGGCGGCTTCCGCGATTTCACCCGCATCGCGGCCTCCGACCCGACCATGTGGCGCGATGTCTTCCTCGCCAACAAGGAGGCGGTGCTCGAGATGCTCGGCCGTTTCAACGAGGATCTGGCGCTGCTCACCCGCGCCATCCGCTATGGCGACGGCGAGACCTTGCACAAGCACTTCACCCGCACCCGTACCATCCGCCGCGGCATCGTCGCGCTCGGCCAGGAGAAGGCCGAGACGGAGAAGCTGAAGAAGGGGTGAGGGCGGGTCGGCGGGCCGATCACCGGCACGCCATATCGAACCGCACAATCCGCTTGCCGGTCTGCTAGCGAGGGTCGGCGTCGTCCACATAGTCCTTGACGCTGATCTTGATCATGTAGTGGTCGGACAGGAACCGGTCGTGGGCTGTCAGGTCGGATGAGCGCATGACGTATTGCCGCGTGTAGCGGAATTCGAGTCGGCCCGATGCGACGAAAGCGCGATCGAACGGGGCTTCGTTGTATTGCTGGCTCCAGTAGGTTGCGCTGTCATTGTTGTTGAGGTCGATCAGGCCGTTGTCGATGAAGGTCTCGATCGCCGGTTCCGCGTTGTTGAGAATGTTCGTGTCGCCGATCAGGATGAGCGACGGGTCGAACGGCTCGGCGAGGCTGTTCAGTGCGGCGCAAAGCGTCGCGGCCTCCTTGGCTCGAACCTTGCGGTTCTGCGTTACACCGCCATAGTTCGATTTCATGTGCAGCGGCACCAGGCTGAACCGGCGCCTCTCCGCGATCTGCTGCCATTCGCCGTCTTGGGTGCGCCGCCAGATCTTGTGCTCGGAGGTGAAGCTGAGGAGATGCGGCTTGCGGTCCCAGAGTGCATCGCCTCCATCGGAATGCGAGACGTCGAGCGGCGTCACCCTGTCGAGGGCGACGCGCCTCGTGTTCCACATCACCGCGCAGAGCTGTGACTTGTCGCCGGCCTGGCGGTTCTGGAGAATCTGGTAAGCCCAAGGGTCGTCGAGGTGCTCTTCGAGCAGGTAGCAGACGATATCCAGGTCGGAATTGCGCCGGTTCGTCGTGGCTCGACTGGCGATGACCGGCTGGGTCGGCGAAAGCCTGAGCTCTTCGTCTTCCGGCGTGAGATAAATCTCCTGCAGGGCGATCACATCGATGCCGGACATTTCGATGTGATCCGCCAGAGCGTAGGCGCTTTGTTTGCGTTGCGCCCGCGGCTGTCCGCCGAGGTGCTCGATATTCCAGCTGGCGATTTGTAGATAGCTCATCAGATCCCCCTTGCTGTCTTGGCCGGATCTCGGCCGTGGATAGTCATGTTGACAGGGTCTGCACCCGGAAGTTGCAGAACGCTACACTGCTTCAGTGAAGGTTTTTTGGCGAGTGACTTTACGTCATTTTCGTCAGCTGCGAGGCGCCGGATCCATTTATGCAAGGATCTTCGATCCTCGTTCCGAGAGCGGCCGACGGCGGCGACCGCCATGGCGGCGTCGTTTGCCACAGACTCTTCGTCAACTGCGAGGAACGCCCCTGATGATGCCTAGGCAGGGTGACCCGGCGGCAAATCGGCGAGCGATCTGCGCCTTGTCAAAATGGGGTCGGGCTGATACAGCCCCACCCGTCGCCGCAATAGCTCAGCTGGTAGAGCACCTCATTCGTAATGAGGGGGTCGGGGGTTCGAATCCCTCTTGCGGCACCACTTTCCTTTCCGGACATCGCCGTGTCGGCCCTCGCTTCCACAGGGAGCGATCATTCGGCTGGCTCTAGCTGCAATTCGCCCGGCAGCGGACGGCGTGGACCTTGTTGATCCCTTCGCCGATCGTGGTGATCTCGATCAGCATGTCGCGCCTGGAGCGCCAGGTGAAATTGCAATAGGCGAGGCCCGTCCCGGAGCAGGACGACATTTCGGGGCGCCCCTGGCAGCGCTCGTCCCCGGCATGGCACTTGTCGGCGCCGGGAAGCGTGACCGGGGTGTAGCCGAGGCCGATCAGGCTTTGCCGCGCCTCATGATAGCTCGTGCCTTTCGGGAAGGACGGTAGCCGCTCCGCTGCGGCTGCGGCCGTGGTCGCGACGGCGACGATGGTGGCAAGGACTGCAAGGCGCATTCATGTCACTCTCGGACAGGGTCGATCAAGCCGGCTTGTGCCGGTTTCCGCCGTCTTCGCCGATCGGGCGCTAATATCGGTTGCGCTGGGTGAGGTCCCGGATCGCTGTCAGCCCGGACATCGCCTGCGGCGAGCCATTGGCGCGGTAAAGCGCCTGGAAGACCTGTGCGGCGTCGTCGAAGCGACGGAGATTGAAATAGGACCAGCCGCGCATCAGCATCAGGTCGGTGCTTTCGGAGGCATGGCGCGCCCGCTCGCCCAGCGTGATCAGCGCGCCGTTGAAGTCCTTGGCCTCGTATTGGGCGTAGAAGCGCTCGGACAGGAGCAGGGTCTGGAGTTCCTTGCGGCGTGCCGGCGGCAGGGCGGCACTCGCGGCCGCGGCGCTGGCCTCGCCCGTCAGCCCCTGCTGCAGTTTCGCATAGGCCTTGCCCGCCGCGGCATCGGCCGCGATCTGGGCGTTGCCATTGCGCTGGGCCGCGTCGAACGCCTCTGCCGCAGCGGCCGGCCGCTTCAGGTTGAGCAGGCACCAGCCGCGCTGGAGCGCGGCGGCTCCGCTTGTGCCGGCGCCGCAGGAACCGCTGCGCGGGCGCTCGGGCGCCGGGCGGCGTGCCACGACCACGGCGGGACTATCGTCTTCGTAGCGGGACGGCGGTGCAGGTTCGGCGCGGACGACACGGCGCGATGCCCGCTCGGCCGGTTCGGGCGCCGGGACCGTCCGGGCCGTCGTACTCGTCTCGGGCAGGGGCCGGGCTTCGCGCACTGCGCTGGGAGCACGACCGCGCGCCGGGTTCAGCAGATCCGCGATCCGCGGTGAACGGCTGCGCCATTCGGCGATGATGGCGCGCAAGGCCCTCTGGTCACGCAGGCGCTGGTGCACGAGTGCCAGGCCGTAAGCGGCCGGCTCATAGCCGCGATCCCAGGACAGGGCTGTCTCGAACCAGGTCTCGGCCGGCGCGATCTGCCCGGAATTATAGGCATACCAGCCGAGCGCGGCCCCGCCGGGCGCATAGCGGTCGACGCCCACGGTTTTGGCGATGCGCTCGATCACGGCGCGTTCGAGCCGGGGCGCCGGCTCCTGGGCGATCAGCGCGGTCGCGACGTCGAGATAGGCTTTCCGGTTGGCCGGGCCGGCCTCGAGCCATTGCGTGCCGAGGGTTTCCGCCTCCTGGTATTTCTGCAGCGCGCCGAGCGCGAGCACGGCTCCTTCCGCGGCCTTGGCGCCGCCATTGCGCGCCAGCGCCATCTGGAACCAGGTCACGGCCTTGGCCGGCTCGTTATGGCGGAAGCTGTAGAAGCCGAGCAGGATCGGATCGTCCGGCGTCGTCGCCGCATTGGCGAGCGCCTCGATGCGCCGGATCTCCTCGGGCGTTGCGGTCAGGGTCGGATCTTCGGCGGCCTTGCCGACATGCCGCCGGGCGATCTCGTCGCGGATGCCCGAGAATTCGTTCTGCCGTTCCTGCGCCAGCAGCGGGACGACCAGCGCCTCGGGCAGGCTGGCGAGTGCCTTCTGCAGGGTGCCGACGCGCTCGGCCGGGTTGGTGCAATTGGTCAGGACATAGGCATAGGCGTCGCGGGCCCGCTCCGGCGCGCCGGTCTGGACGAAGGCCTC
Source organism: Alloboseaceae bacterium BT-24-1 (assembly GCA_025846845.1). Taxonomy (GTDB): domain Bacteria; phylum Pseudomonadota; class Alphaproteobacteria; order Rhizobiales; family Beijerinckiaceae; genus Allobosea. The sequence continues at coordinate 135,008 of JAOYTL010000007.1, read as the reverse complement.
GGCCACGCGCCAGAGCGCGTCGACATTGGCGCAGGTCAGGAGCGCCGGCGTCTCGGTGCCGATGCGGATCACTTGTTCCCATTGCCTGGCATTGGAGGCATTGGCCAGGCGCTGGCCGGCCTCGGCCCGGTCGAGCTGGGCGATCAGATCGGCTGGCGCCTGCCAGCTCGGATCGGCGCTGCTGCGCTGTCCGATCGCGGCGCGCGCTTCGCCATATTTGCCTTCGGCGAACAGCCGCCAGATCCGCTCCAGCTCGGGATCGCCAGTCGGCTGCGGCGAGGTCAGGTCGGTCGGCGGCTTCCACTCGGGATAAAGGGCGCGCAACCGGGCGAGCTCCGCCTCGTAGCGGCGGGTGTCGCCCTGCGTCGCGAAATAGCGCAGCGCCGTCTCGTCGACTTTCTGCGCCTGCGCCGATGGCGGCGAGCCCGGCCGTCCTGCCGGGGCCTGGGCCAGTTCGGTCTCTGCCGACCCCGGCACGGTTCCGGTCGATTGAGCGGGATCCGGCTTTGTTTCAGCCTGGGCCAGCGCCTGCTGGACAGCTGGCGATGGTGCGTCGGGCCATGTCAGATTATGGCCGTAGCGGCCCAGCCCGTAGAAGGCGGCGCTCGAGGCCGCGACCGCGATCAGCACGGATTTCACATGCATTGCGGATACCTCTCGCTCAGCATCGAGAGGGCGAGCAGATGCAGCGTCGACGGATAATAGGCCGTCGGCTGGAAGGTCTTGAGCTCGGCTGGAACGGGGGTGCGGTCGACCGCGCAGGCGATTGCCGCGGCAAGAATGCGGTAGCCGGCATCCGGCAGCGGTTCGGCCGGTTTGCCGGTCGGCACGTCGATCACGGCGGTGCCGCCCGCCCAGGCCTGGCGGAACGGCTCGAGGCGCTGCTTGTCGGCAAGGCCCGCCCGCAGGAGATAGAGCGGAATGCGCAGCGCGTTGTAGCCGAACTGCGGCGGGAAGCCGTCGGCCGGCTTCGGCTCGCCGTTGAGCGAGAGCCAGTCCGCTGCCGGGATCTTCCGCTTGGCGAGGTCGTCGAGAAGCTTCAGCCCGCTGGCCTGCACCTGCATCCATGCCTGATCGCCGGTGAGCTTGGCAATGAGGGGGAAGCTCTCGAACACCCAATAGGACGGGTTGATCACCGGGCCGTCCGCCCGTTCCTGCTCCGAAAAACCCTTCGCCGCAGGCATCAGCCAGGTTTCGCTACCGCGCTTCAGGAGCGCGACCTTGGCCAGCGAACGGGCGATCTGGCGGGCAGCGGTGGTGTAGGCGGGCATCGACCAGCGTGTCCCGGCGCAGGCGAGGGCCTCGACGATCAGGAGGTCGCCGTCGCTGGCATTGTTGATGTCGGTGACGCGGGGGCTCGCCTTCGGGTCCCAGCGCCAGGCGGCGAGGCCGTCATCGCGGATCAGGAGCTCGGTCCGGGTGAAGGAGAGGATGCTGGCGAAACTGCCGCGATCGTCGGCGAGGCAGGCCAGCAGCAGGCCGTAGCCCTGGCTCTCGCTATGGCTGATGTTGCCATTGGCGTCGTCGACGACGCGGCCTTCGGCGGTGACGAATTTCTGGCGGTAGAGCTCCCAGGCGCCGGCCGGCAGCGCGGCCTGTGCGCCGGGAGCCAGGCAAAGCAGGGTCGCGGCCAGGGCTGCGCGAAGCCGTCTCATGAGCGCCTCCCCAGCCGCCCGAGCATCAGGGAGGTGCCGATGCCGAGGCCGATGCAGGCTGCAAGCAGCGTCAGCGCGTAGATGCCGATATTGCTCGACATCCAGTTGGCGAAGACGAGACGCATATTGGCCAGGCTGAACGGCCGGGTCATGACGAAGGCGGTGCTGTCCGCCGAGATGACGTGATTGTCCTGGCCGCTGCGGAAGGCCGTGACCTGGCCGGCCATGCCGGCCCAGTTGCCCGGGGTGACGAGCCTGTCGGCCGCCCGCTCCAGCGCCTCCTCCTGGCGCACCACGAAGGCGGTCCAGACCTGCCTTGTGTCGGGATCGGTCGCCTGCGCCGCGATCAATTCGGCCCCTTCGGCCGGCTCGTAGAGCGAAGGCGTGCGCGAGGGCGCGCGCAGCTGGGCGAAGGAGAGGTCGAAGGTCCGCTGCAGCCACTGGTCGAAGCCGATGAAGTAGCGGGCGAGCGGCCCGCCGAGCGAGCCGCGCCAGCGGTCGCGGACCCCCTCTGTCGTCGGCGTCGAGCCGCCTGAATCCTCCGGCGTCGTCTGCCGGCCCTGGAAGCGGTTGATCACCGCGTCGAACACGGCCGTGCCTTCGGTCTCAGGCACGACGACGACCGCGTCCGCGCGCTGCGGCCAGGTGTTGCGGACATTGTCCGCGATGCCGACGCGCGGCAGAAGCCCGGTGGGCAGCTGGCCAGCGGCGCCGACGATCAGAGCGGGGCGGTTGCCGACGGTCGCGGCGCTGCCGAGGATGTCGATTGGAATCGGCCGATCGGCGCGTTGGGCCAGCCGGGCGAGCAGCGTGGCGGCGGCGCCGAGATTGGGCAGGTCCTGCCGGCCGATGACCAGCGCCACCTGCGAGGCGATCGAATAGGGGAAGCCGGTGCCGGCGACGGCCGCGAGATTGGGGCTGACCCCGATCTTGGCGAAATCCGGGAACGTCAGCGCCGTGGTGTCGAACAGCGCGAAGCGCTTCTTTCCGGGCAAGGTCGCGCCGGGCCCGCAGGCGAGGTCGGAACGTGTCGGCATGACCGCCTCGAACCAGATCTCGTTGATCCCCGGCCGGAAGTGCCGGAGCGGCACGGTGATCGGGGTTTGCTGGAAGAGCCCGCCACTTGTCGCATTGAGCGGCACCGTCGCCGCAACGTTGCCGTTCACGAAAATCTCGATGTGGCTGTCGCCGGGAAGGACGTCCTCCGAATAGGCGCCGTCGAGATAGAGCGTCGCCTCGCCATAGGCGTTGGCGTAGAAGTCCCCGGGCATGGCGACGACGGTGCGCACGCGCATGCGCCGGCCCGAGGATTCCTGGGTTGGAACGCCGAGCTCGGAGAAGCGCAGCGCCTGCTTGCCCGAGATGAACGGCGCATCCGGCACATGCCAGCTCGCCGTGTCCATCGTCTTGCGGTTGATGTTGGTTGGCCTGGACACCGGCCCGGTCAGGAGCCTGGCGATGATCGCCTCGAGATCCGGCCAGGTCTCGCCGGTGACGAGGAGGGCAGCGGGCCCCAGTTTCGGATTCGCGACGAAGCCGAGGAAACTGCCGGCTCCCGCCTCGGGCGGCAATGCGCCGATGAGCTCGCGCAATTCCTTGCCGGTGCCGAGCAGAACGGTCAGCACGCCGGGACGGATGCGTTCCGGCAGCCGCTCGGAAACCCGCACCGCCGCCTGGCTGTAGCGGCCACGCAGCGCGACGGCCTGTGCGACGGCGAGGATGCTGTTCGCGGCAACAGCGCGCGCGGCACCCGGCGCGACGATATGAATCGTCGTCTGCCCGCTCTCGTCGGAGCCGACGGCCGGCAGATCGTCGATGCTGCGTAGCCGCGATTGCTGCGTCGCCGGGTTCCTGAAGGACAGCCTCGTGCCCGCACCGTCGATGCGCGTCCACAATTCATAGGTGGAGGCGATCGTGCAGTCGGTGCGGTGGCGCTGCGCGGCCTCGAAGCGGATCGTGTTCTGGCCAGGCCTGAGCAGCCCCTTGCGGATCGCGGTCGAGGTGCGCTTCAGGCGGTCGGAGGAGGCGATCGGCGCTTCCATGATGCGCTCGCCATTGATCCGGACTGTCAGCCGCGAGGCCTCGGGCATCACCACCAGCGCGTTCTGGAAGGCGATGTCGAGATTAAGATCGGCGCCCGCCTCGTCCTGCGTCAGGTAGAAGGCCCAGCTGCGCGTGTCGCTCTCGCCTTCGAGTGTGACGCGGGCGGCCGGCAGCAGCGGCTTGAAGGCGAAGCTGGCGGGGATGGCGGGCGTGGCCGGCGTGGGCACGGCGGCTCGTGGCGGCTCCGGTGGGCGAGGGGCGACCGGCTGCTGGGCCGGCGGCGCGATCATGAACGGCGCCGGCTCCTGCGGAGGCTGGGCATCCTGAGCGCGCAGTCCGGAGCCCCCGATCGGGAGGATCGCTGCCGCGGCGAGGATGGGCAGGAGACGCGCACTCATTCCGCCGCTCTCCGTGCAGGATTGGAGCGGGAAAAGCGGGCGAGGCCGAAGAAATAGGAGAGGCCGCGGCTGGTCTGGAATACGGCGAGGCGCAGGAAGCGCAAGGTTCCGTAGACGACGCCCATGTTCTGGCGGCGCGCCTTCTGGAAGTCGCTCCAGATCCTGGCATCGGAAAAGGCGAGGTCGGCGATGATGCGGCTGTGCAATGGCGCGCTGGGCTCGTATTGGCAGCCCAGCACCAGCCCCTTCTCGTCCGCTGCCAGGCGGGCGACGCGGACGGGCAATGCGCCTGATGGCATCGCGATCGAGGTCTCGAAGGAGATTTCGCCCTTGCTTCCCACCGCCAGTCTGTCGAAGCCTTTGGACAGGACCCGGATGGCGACGCCGTCGACGGAGACGTTCTCGGTGACGATCGGCGCGGTGCGGCCGTCAATGCTGAGCTCGCCGCGGCGCTTCACCGGGAAACGCCGGGCACCGCGCCCTTCCGGTCGCTCCGAGACCACGCCGAGGGCGCAGCCCGCCATCAAGAGGTTGAGGATGTTCCACAGTCCGACCACCAGGGTCGTGTCGGCATTGTAGGGCTGGGCGATGGTGCGCCAATAGGTGGCGACGACGCCGAGCGCCAGCACGGCGAAGATGATGAAGAAGGGCAGGCCGAGCTCGGAGACGCGCCGCGTCCCCAGCTCTTCGCTCTTGGCAGTGACCTTGAAGGTCGGCTTGCTAGGATTGAGCAGGACCGAGATCACCGCCGGAAGCAGGTAGACCGACTGGATGAATTCGTAGAGCTCGGAGATCCATGGCCAGCGATAGCGGCCATAGAGGTAGTTCTGCATCATCAGGTTCACCGCCATGTAGCTGAACACATAGGCGATGAATTCGGCGCCCGAGGCGGTGAAGATCTCCAGCCCGAAGAACAGATAGAACAACGGCGCCACCAGGAAGGTCAGGCGCACGAACGGGAACAGCCAGAACAGGGCCGAGGACGAGTAGCACAGGCGTTGCGGCAGCGAGAGGCCGCTCTTGAGCATCGGGCGATGATAGATCAGGATCTGCATCATGCCCTGTGCCCAGCGCGAGCGCTGGCCGATGAAGCTGGCGAAGGTCGCCGGCTGCAGCCCGGCGATCAGCGGCTTGTCGACATAGACGCTGTTCCAGCCGGTGGCGTGCAGCGTGATCGCAGTCTCGGCATCCTCCGTGATGCTGCGACCGGAGAAGCCGCTGGTCGTCTGCAGCGCCGTACGGCGCAGCACGGCGGCCGAGCCGCAGAAGAACGAGGCGTTCCACTTGTCGAGGCCGCGCTGGATGATGCCGTAGAACATCTCGTTCTCGGACGGCATCGCCTTGAAGGTCTTGAGGTTGCGCTCCAGCGGGTCGGGATTGATGAAGAAGTGCGGTGTCTGGACCAGGAACAGCTTCGGGTCCTGGTCGAAGTAGCCGATCGTCTCGGTCAGGAAGCTGCGCGCCGGCGCATGGTCGGCGTCGAAGACGACGATGAGCTCGCCGCTGGAATGAGCGAGGCCGTTGTTGAGGTTGCCGGCCTTGGCGCTGACATTGCGCTCGCGTGTCAGATAGGTGACGCCGAGCCCCTCGCAAAGCGCCTGCAGCGCTGCGCGACGCTCCCGGGCCGCGCTGGCGGCGACGAAATTGTCGGCGTTGCATTTCTCGTCGGTGCCGCCATCGTCGAGCAGGTAGACCGTGAGGCGGCCGGCCGGATAGTCCATGGCGAGCGCTGCCGAGAGCGTCGTCGCCAGGAGTTCCGGCTCCTCGTTGTAGGTGGGCACGAAGACGTCGACGGCCGGGGCGTCGGCGGGAAGCGGCGGCGGTGTCTTGCGCCGCGGCAGCGGCATCGCCACGACGAACAGGCTGAGGAACAGCATGCCGATATTGTAGAGCTCGGCCAGATAGAGGATCAGGCCGGGGATGAAGTCCTCGAGCTGGTTGACCGGCGGCAGCGTGCTGGTCGTGCGCCAGTAGACATAGCGCAGCACCATCGCCGTCCCGAGGCCGAGCGCGATCAGGCGCCAGACCCCGTAGGGGCGCAGGAATTTGAGCAGGATCATCGCCCCGACGACGATCGTCCCGGCAATCAGATGCGCCTGCAGGCTGATCGGCAGCGTGATGAGCGCGACGACCACGGCAGTCGCGATGGCCCAGAAGATGACGTAGCTCGCGGTTCGCATCGATTCGTCTGACGCTTCGTTGTCTCAGGGCGCAGGTGGTGGCGGAACGGTTGGGTATCCCTCCAGCGGCCTGTCCGGGATTGGTTGAGAATCATGGGCCCGGCCGGCTTCGGTCTGCGGAGCTCGCGCCGGCAGCGGTCGCGCAACCCGGCGGGGCGCTGCTACCTCCGGGGTCGAAGCCTGCGGCAGCGGGTAGATCGGCGCACCGGCCTTGCCGAGTCCCGGCGCTGGCGCCGGCGCGTCCCCGATCGGTCCCCAGCCGCTGCGTCGCAGCGAGGCGTTGAGCGAGTAGTCGTAAGCGAGGCGCAGCAGCGAGGCTTCGCTCGCCTTGGGATCGCAGATGCGCATGCGGACCGAGACTGCGCCCGATCTCGGCCTGAAGACGCTGTCGCCCTCGGCGATGCGCTGCCAGGCATAGAGGCAGGCGTCGCCGCCGACGCCGCGGCCGAAGGCGTAGCTGAACGGCCCGTATTTGTTCTGGACGAAGACGGCCGAGGGCGCCATGGCGACGCCTGGCAGGCGCTCCTCCATGTCCTGCGCGACGGAAAAATCGTCGATCCCCGGCAGCTTGAGCAGGTTGCCCTCGACGCCAGTGCTCTCCGGCAGGTCGGCCGCGGTGAAGAACGCGACCTGGATCGTGTTCTCGCCGGGTGTCCGGCCGCGAGTCGCCAGCGAGATCGTCTGCGAAACAGCATTCTCATAGCTGCGCTGCGTGACACCGATCGCGGGCGGGCCACCGGGCGGCAAGGCGATCAGCGCCCGGCTGGGGTCGACCGCGATGGCGCGGGTCGCGAAGGTCAGTTCGGCGTCGGAGAGCCGCTGCTCGCCACAGCCCGCCACGACCAGCGCCGTGGCGGCGACCCACAGGAGTGCTGCCTTCTGCGCTGACGGGATCGCGCGACCCGCGATCGTCACTCGCCGATGAATCATCATTGTCGCCGGAAGCGGTTGTTGCGCGCCGTCATGAATTGACCATCGATTAACATTGGTTAACGAGTCGTTACTCCCGTGCGCAGGCGGTCTGGGGAGCGCATCGGTCGAGTACCTTGTCGCCAATACAGATGATTCGCGCCGGCCTTCCAACCGATTGGGCGCGGCAATGGCCATTTTGGGAGTGGATTTGGCTGGGCGAGGCTGTGTCCGATCGATCGACAAGCCTCGGAACGTGGCGGCTATTGTCGCGCATCTTTCAGGAGTGATCGAATTTGCTCTAAATACCAGACGGTTGCGAAGACTGTCCGGTCGAGGCGAGGGCTCGGGAACCGCGCCAAAATCCCCGCCGGCTTCCACCGCGAGGGTCTGAAGGCAAGCGCAAGCCCAAGGGGTGCGCGGGGTCCGGGTGCGGCAGCCTTCGCCGCTGTGTCGAATGTCGATGTCGAAATGTCGAAGCGGCTGATGCTCACCGCTCCCGAACCCCGCGCGCGGTTCTCTCAAGGTGCCTCGCCGCGCCTTCAGGTCCGGCAGGATCCGGCTTCGCCCGGACGAGACCCCTCCGCCATTCCAGCCCGCGACGGCTGTTCAAGACGGACACCGCTCTCCCGCCCGGCCGCACGACGCCTCGCGACAGCCCCCTTGGTCGGACGGGACGGGATAAGCATACGGCAGGTTTCAGGGGCGGGGATTGATTGGCGAGTTGTCCCCGCTGCCGCCACCGTCATGCTCGCCCTTGTGGCGAGCATCGACGTCGTGAACACCGTGCTTCACGAAGGAAGACATGGATGGCCGGGCAAGCCCGACCATGACGGGTAGGGCGCGGATAGGGCAGGGGATGGCCCTTGCGACCAGGTGCGCGAGCGTGCGACCGCGCGACCAGGTTCAGGGTCGCGAATCCCCGCCTGCGCACCTCCTTCCAGGAGGGGAGGTGGTAGGCCGCCGACCAAACTGTGCCCTCCTTGCCACATGTCGAAGCGTTAATCGGATGTGAACAGCGGTTCATTGCGCCGGCTGCGCCCTAACGTAAAGTAGCCCCACGGCCGGGGTGGGACAGTGTCAGCCAGACGAAGAATGCAGGCGAGCCCGATGCGGCCGACGGCGGAGTGCGTCTTGCCGGCGCGAGGGGCGCGGCCTGCGCTTGGCCATGCGCTGATGCGGCCTATGGTGGCCTCGCTCGACGGCGCCTGTTCGCTGAGCCCGCCCCCCATCGTCAGGCATCTTCGCGCCAGGCTCGCGGCTATCTCGATTCTCGCTTTGCTCGCCGCGCTGCTGGCCCCGCCGGCGGCCGCCAATGGCGGAGGCGGCGGCAATCCGTTCGACAACTCGCCTAGCGGCGGCGCGGGCGGCGTCGACAACCCGGTCGGCGCGGGCGGTGCGGGCGGTGATGGCGCAGGCAGCCTCTCCGGCGGCGGCGGCGGCGGCGCCGGCGCGGTCACCGGCGGAACCGGCGGTCTCCCGGGCGCAATCGGCAGCGGCCAGGGCGGAACCGGCGGCGTGCACGGTGCGCTCGGGGCTGCCCTGCCCACTGGCGGCAGTGCCGGAACCGATGGCGGCCACGGCGCCGGCGGCGGCATGGGCGGCGGCGGTGGCGGCGGCGCCGGCGGCTATGGCGCCGTCGTCACCGGCACCGGGACGACGGGGACGGTCACCGGCACGATCACCGGCGGAAACGGCGGCGGCGGCGGCGGCTCCCCCGCCGATTATGGCGGCTCCGGCGGCTCCGGCGGCATCGGCCTGCTCTTCACCGACGGCACCTTGCCGACCACGCTCGTCGTCAACGGCACGGTCCGGGGCGGCAATGGCGGCGCGGCAGGCGCGGGCGACACGGGCCTGAGTGGCAACGGCTTGGGCGCCAACGGCCTCGGCGGCATCGGCATCGTCGGCTCCAATCTGCACATCACCAATAACGGCACGATCTCGGGCGGGCTCTCCGGCGGCGGCGTCCGCAGCTCGGCGATCGTGTTCGCCGGCGGCGACAACTCGCTCAGCTTCGGCAACGCCACCTCCGGCATCATCGGCGGGATCACGGTCGCGGCCGGGACGCTGACCTTCGCCCAGGCGACAGACGTCACCGTCGCCAATGTCGTCGGCGGCGCCGGCGCGGTGATCAAGAGCGGGGCCGGCACGGTCGTGCTCTCCGGCGTCAACACCTATACCGGCGGCACGACGATCAATGACGGCCTGCTCTCGATTTCGAGCGACGCCAATCTCGGCGCCGCCTCCGGCGGGCTTGCCCTGGATGGCGGCACGCTGACCGTCTCCGCCACGTTCTCCTCGAACCGGCTGGTGGTGCTCGGCGCCGGTGGTGGCACGGTCGAGACCACGACCGGCAATCTGACGCTGACCAACACGATCTCCGGCGGCGGCGGGCTGACCAAGACCGGCGCGGGCACGCTGACGCTGACCGGCGTCAACACCTATACCGGCGGCACCACGATCAACGCCGGCACGCTCTCGATCGCGGCCGACAACAATCTCGGCGACGCTGCGGGCGGGCTGACGCTGGATGGCGGCACGCTGCAGATCGCCGGCAATCTCACCTCGGACCGCGCGCTCACGCTCGGCACCGGCAACGGCACGATCGAAGTCGTCGCCGGCCGGGCAGCACTGCTCGGCAGCGCTGCCACCATCACCGGCGATGGCGGGCTGACCAAGACCGGCGCCGGCACGCTCTCCATCCAGGGCACCAGCGACTATAGGGGCGCCACGCTGGTCCAGGCCGGCCGGCTGGTCGCCAGCTCCGACACGGCCTTCTCGGCCAATTCCGACTATACGATCGCCAGCGGCGCGGTGCTCGAGGTCAGCGACGTGCCCGGCATCTTCGCCACGGTCGGTTCGCTCTCGGGCGCCGGCGACGTCGAGATTGGCAATGGCGCGACGCTGGCCACCGGCGCGACCAGCCGGACCGCGACCTTTGCCGGCAACTTCTCCGGCAATGGCTCGCTCGCTTTCACCGGCGCGGGCACGCAGATCTATACCGGCACTGGCACGCTCGGCGGCGGCTTCTCGATCTGCGCCTGCGACACCGGCCAGTTCATCATCCGCGGCGGCTCGCTGACCTTCGGCGACAATATCGAGATCAACGGCGGAACGCTCGTCGTCGACCAGGGCGGAACGCTCACCACCGCCAATCCCGGCACGGGCCTCGTCGTCTTCTCCAATCTGCGCATCGACGGCGTCGGTTCCTCGGTCACGACCGACATATTCCTGCTGCAGGGTCTGGCGAGCAACGCTTCGCTGATCATCTCGGGCGGCGCGACGCTGACCGTCACCCTCGGCGCCGCGGTCCAGGCCGATTTCGGCGGCAGCGCCAGCGCGCTGGTGACCGGCGCGGGCTCGCTCTGGACCATCCCCAACACCTTCGCCATCGGTCCCGGCTCGGCGGATCCGACGTCCGTCACCCTCGCCAAGGGCGGCGAGCTCCGGATCACTGCGGGCGACCTCCAGATCGACACGCTCGGCACGCTCAACCTCGGCAATGGCGGCACGGCCGGTCTGCTGACCATCACGGCGGGAGCGATCGGCAACGACGGCGCCATCGTCGCCGACTTCACCGACACGGCAACGCTGCCCTACGACATCTCCGGCTCGGGAAGGTTGACCAAGCGCGGTTCCGGCGTGCTGACCCTGACCGGCACCAATAGCTATACCGGCGGCACCACGATCAGCGGCGGCGTGCTGAGCGTCGCGGCGGAGGCCAATCTCGGCGGTGTCTCTAGCGCGCTGACGCTGAACGGCGGCGTGCTGCGGGTGACGGGCACGACCTTTAACCAGACGGCGCGCAACATCGTCTTCGGCGCCAATGGTGGCGGCTTCGACATCGCCGCAGCCGGCAACACCTTCACCGTGACGCAGTCCTTCTCGGGCCCCGGCTCGCTCTCGAAGGCAGGGGCCGGCACGCTCCTCCTGACCAACACTCACAGCTACACCGGCACGACGACGGTTTCGGGCGGCACGCTGCGGGCCGGGCGGGCGGGCGCGTTCTCGTCGAACTCAGCCTTCACGGTTGCGGCCGGCGCGACGCTCGACCTTGCCGGCTTCGATCAGACGATCACCTCGCTTGCTGGGGGCGGCACGGTCAGCCTCGGCGCAGGCCTGCTGGCCACCGGCTCCGACAACAGCTCGACGACCTTCTCGGGCTCGATCACCGGCAATGGCGGCGTGACCAAGACCGGCACCGGGACGTTCACATTGACGGGGACGAGCAGCTATAGCGGCGCGACCACGGTCAACGCCGGCAAGCTCGTGGTCAACGGCTCGGTCGCGAACTCAGTGACGACGGTCAATGGCGGCGCGGAGCTCGGCGGCACGGGCACGGTCGGCGGCATCGCCGCCAATGCCGGCGGCACGGTCGCGCCCGGCAACTCGATCGGCACGCTCAATGTCTCCGGCAATGTCTCGTTCGCGAGTGGCTCGATCTATCGGGTCGAGATCAGCCCGGCCGGGCAGAGCGACAAGGTCGTCGCGTCGGGCAGCGCCACGCTCTCGGGCGGCACGGTCCAGGTCCTGGCCGAGAGGGGCACCTACGCGGCGTCGACCAGCTACACCATCCTGACCGCGGCGGGCGGGGTCAGCGGCCGCTTCGCCGACGTCACCTCCGATCTCGTCTTCCTGACGTCGGCGCTGGCTTATGGCAGCAACAACGTCGTCCTGACCATGACCCGCACCGCCACGACTTTCCCGGAGGTGGCAGGGACTCGCAATCAGGCCTCGATCGGGCATGCGGCCGAGGCGCTCGGCGTCGGCAACCCGATTTATGACATGCTGCTTTCGGGTACCGCCGCCGAGGCGCGGGCAGGCTTCGACCTGCTTTCCGGCGAGGCGCATGCTCAAGGTGTCGCCGTGATGATCGACGAGAGCCGGCTGGTGCGCGAAACCATCCTCAATCGCCTGCGCGGGCCGCTGCTGACGCAAGCGCCCGGTCAGGTCGCGGCCGCCTTCAGCGCCGACCTGCCCGGCCGCAAGGGCGCGGTGCTGATGACCGCGCCGCAGCCGCGCTACGCACTCTGGGGCGAGGCCTTTGGCGGCGCCGGCAACACCGACGCCGATGGCAATGCGGCCAGCCTCAGCCGCCGCAGCGGCGGAGCCCTGCTCGGTGCCGACGTCATGCTCTACGACGCGCCCGGCTCGTCCCTGCGCGTCGGCGTCGCCGGCGGCTACAGCCAGTCGCGCTTCGATCTCGACGCCCGTTTCTCCACCGGCAAGCTCGAGAGCGGCCATGCCGCGCTCTATGCCGGCGCCCGCTTCGGCAATCTGCGCCTCGACGCCGGCGCGGCCTACACCTGGTCCGAGACCGACATCCGCCGCCAGGTCCAGATCCGTGGCTTCGGTGACAGCTTGCGCCTGCAGCGTCCGGGCGCGGTGGCGCAAGGTTTTGCCGAGCTCGGCTACGGCTTTGCCTTCAGCGGCTTTGCGCTCGAACCCTTCGCGCAACTGGCGCTGATCCGGGTCAGCGCCGACGCCGGTACCGAGCAGGGCGGCGCCGCGGCGCTGCGGGTGCTTTCCTCCGAGCAGGTGCTCGGCTTCAGCACGCTCGGCCTGCGCGCCGAGGCGCAGCTCGGCTCCGCCCCGCTGTTCGCCCGCGCCATGCTCGGCTGGCGCCACGGCTTTGGCGAGCTCACCCCGCAGGCGAAGACCGCCTTCGCCAGCGGCACCACCCCGGCGCGCGTGTTCGCTGCCGAGATCGACCGCGAGGCGCTCGTCGCCGAAGCCGGCCTCGACTGGCGCATCTCGTCTGCCACCGCGCTCGGCCTGACCTACTCCGCCGCAATCGGCGAACGCTCGCGCGACCACGCCCTCAAGGGCAGGGTCGAAATGAAGTTCTGACGGGAAGGCGCGCTACTGCGCCTCCAGTACCAGCTCCAGCGTCATCAGCACCGGGTTCTCGCCACGCTCGAGCGCGCCTTGCGCCATGCCGCCGGTATAGTCGACCAGCGCGATGGCGAGCGCCGCTTCCGGCTTGCCATCTTCGCCTGGCGCGACATGGCCGGCGGTGATCGCGATCTCGGTGGCGAAGGGCTCGATGACGCGGTCATCGGCAAAGCGGGCGCCGATGGTCGAGCCGACACCGCCATGGATGATCGCCTGCGCAATGCCGCGCTCGGCGCAGAACGCTTCCAGCGCGGTAAAGACATCGCGATTCGGCCGTAGCCGCAGCACAAAGAATCGGCCGCCGGCGTCTGCTCCGGTGCTCGGCTGCTCGGCCGGCATGAACAGCTTGAAGTTGGTCTCCGGGTCATGGCCGGCGATGAAGCCGGCGCCATCCAGCCCGACCGCATCGACGCTGATTGGCTCGGCCAGGAAGCTCTGGTCCGGCAGGATATGGCCGCCATTGTGCCGGCCGTCCGCCTCGCGCCAGAGCGCATGGCCATGGAAGAACGGGGCGCCATCGCGCTCGCCGAAGGTCAGGGCTCCGGTCTCGATCCGGGTCACGCCATCAGGCCGGAAGGTCTCGCTGTAGAAGGCCGCATGTTCCGGCGTCGCCGAGAGTGCCGGCATCACATAGGCGAAGGGCGCGAGCGGAAGCCCGACCGGCAAGCGCAGCACGCCGCTGGAAAAGCCTTGCGCGGCGAAGGCCTCGGCGATCGCATCGAGCAGGAGGCCGGGCTTCAACTCCAGCGTGAGCTTGCGGCCGCGCGCCTCAATCCACTGGATGCGCTCGGCCTCGGCCGGCCCCGGCTGCTGGATCGTCCTCACGCCGAGGCTCCCGGGGCGCGGACGAAATCGAGCAGACCGCGCTTCTCAAGCTCGTCGCGCACGAGGCGCTTCGGCACCTTGCCATAGCCCGATTTCGGCAGCTCCTCGAAGAAGAAGAAGCGCTTCGGCATCTTGTAGCGCGGGATCTTCTCGGCAAGATAGTTTGCCAGCTCATTTTCATCGACATGACTGCGTGCGACGCAGACCGCGACGCCGATCTCGCCCCAGACCGCATCGGGCACGCCGAGCACGGCGGCCTCGGCGATCGCAGGATGGGTCAGGATCTTCTCCTCGATCTCGCGCGGATAGATGTTGGAGCCGCCAGAGATGTACATGTCCGAGGCGCGGCCGGTGATGTAGACGAAGCCCTGCTCGTCCATATGGCCGAGATCGCCGGTGCGGAACCAGCCGTCGCGGAAGGATTTCGCATTGGCCTCCGGGTTCTCGTAATAGCCGGCGAAGACCGCCGGGCCGATCACGCAGATCTCGCCGGTCTCGAAGGGCTTGAGCGCCTCGCCCGCATCGTTCTGGATCGCGACCTGGATGCCGGTGCGCTCGACGCCGCAGCTGCCGATGCGGGCCGCCGGCCCGTCCTCTTCCTCGTGCAGATAGGTCGGCAGCACGGTGATGTTGCCGGTGACCTCGCCGAGGCCGAAATACTGCACCAGCACCTTGCCGAGCTTGGCCAGCGCCGTCTTCTGGTCCTCGCGATACATCGGTGCGCCGGCATAGATGACGTGGCGCAGCGAGGAGTGGTCATGCTGGTCGACGGCCGGATGCTCGACCAGCATCTTCAGGATGGTCGGCACGGTGAAGATGTTGGTCACCCGGTACCTGGCGATCAGCCGGAAGGCCTCGTCGATGTCGAAGCGCTCGGTCGGCAGCAGGATCGTCGGTGCGCCGCGGGCGGAAAGCACAAGCTGATGCACGCCGGCGCCATGCGAGAGCGGGGCGACGACGAGCGAGGCGTCAGCTTCCGTCGAGCCCGGCACCAGGTCGGCGAGGTGGTTGGTGACGACGAAGCTCATCTGGCCATGGGTCAGCACCGCGGCCTTGGAGCGGCCGGTCGTGCCGGAGGTGAAGAAGAACCAGCAGGGATCGTCGCGGTCGACGGCGGTGTCGGCCACGCGGCTGCCCTGATGCGCGGCGATCGCTTCGGTCAACGACGTTTCGCCGAAGCTGCCTGCGCCGATCCGCCAGGTGAACTGCAGCGCCTTGCTCTCCTCAGCGACCGCTGCGGCATGGTCGGGGAAATCGCCATGGCAGAGGAAGCCCTTGGCGCCCGAGGAGGTCGCGAGATAGGCGACCTCGTCCGGCATCAGCCTAAAATTGGTCGGCACCCAGACCGCGCCCAGCCGGAAGGCGGCGAACATCGAGACGAACATCTCGTCGCAGTTCTTCGAATGGACGAGAATGCGGTCGCCCTTGCCGATGCCGCGGGCGGACAGCGCCGCGCAGAGTGCATGCGCGGCTGCGTCGAGCTCGCCCCAGCTCCATTGCCGCTCGCCCCAGATCAGGCCTGGCCGGTCGCTGAAGCGGCGCGCATTGCGTGTCAGGAAGTGCGCGAGGTTCATCACGCGAGTGGTGACGGGTTTTTGCCCACCGGCTGGGCCGGTGTCCGCAGCGCTCGTCATGATGTCGTCTCCGCTGTCCTGATCTCGTCTTGCGCCGTCTTTGCCTGCCGCCGGTCGAGCATGGCGGCGATCCTGTGCTCGACCTGCCGTGCCTCGTGACGCAGCAGGACAGCGAGCTCCTCCTGCCGCTGCGGCTGCATCCGCGAATCGATCGCGGCGATGCTGAGTGCCCCGGCGACACGTCCATCCGGGTAGCGCACGCCGACGCCGATGCCCCACGAATTCGTCACGATGCGACCCGGGTTGAGCGCAAAGCCCTGTGCCCTTGCCAGCGCGATGTCGGTGATGAGCTGGGCTGGCGCATAGGCCGGATAGCGTGCGGCGAGGACGGCGCGGTTGGCCTCGATCATCGCCGTGGCTTCGGCGTCCGGGATCAGCGCCAGCATGGCGAGCGAGCCGGCACCGACGCCGAGCGGGTGCTGGTCGCCGGCCTGGAGGGCGTGGGTCCGCACCGGCCAGGTGCCTTCCTCGCGATGCAGGCAGATGGCGAAGCGGTCGCGCCGGATCGAGAAGAAGCTGGTGTCCTGCGTCGTGTCGGAAAGCCTGTGCAGGCTCGCCATGGCGAAGTCGAGCAGGCCATGGCGCTGGCCCGAGAGCAGGCCGAGCACGAAGGCCTCCTCGCCGAGATGGTAGCGCCGCGTGCGCGCCTCCTGTTCGACGAGCCCAGCCCGCATCAGCGCCAGCAGCAGGCGCCGGACGGTCGGCTTGTTCAGCCCGCTCTCCTCGACGATCTCGCTGAGCGGCAGGCCCGATGCCGTCTCGCGGCCGACGAGCGCCAGCAATCGCAAGGCGCGGTCGACGCTCTGCGAGCCTGACAGATCGGGCGTCGGCACGGAATCGGGCTGCATGTCCTCCACCATATTGGGTCCATGATACGGACCTCTCTTCTGCTTTAAAGGTGTAGATGGCCGCGTCGGCGATTGCAACAACGGCCGATCCGTGTATGTTCCAGGCGGAACGAGCGAGCTAAATCGCCATAATGTGGACCCTTGCGATCGGCGATGCCGACGCGGCGGGCGGATGGGAGGAGCGGCCCTTATGGCCGGAGCAAACACGAGCGCAGCCACCGGCGCGCATGCCAGCGATGGCGTCGCCGCGGTCCTGGAAAGCCTCGACCATACCCCCAAGCGTGTCGGCTCGGCGCTGGTGCGCCCGCTCGAGGTCATCGCCGCGATCCTGCTCGTCGCCATCGTCACACTTCTGCTCGCCGGCGTGACCTCGCGCTATGTCCTGTCGATCCCGGTCGTCTGGATCGACGAAGCTGCCTCGATCTGCTTCCTCTGGCTCGCCATGCTGGGCGCCGCGATCGCGATCGACCGCAACGAGCATCTGCGACTGACCTTGTTCGTCGGCATGCTGCCGGAGCGCCTGCGCGGCCTCGTCCACGCCTTCGGTCTGCTCGCCGTTGCGACCTTCCTCGCGGTGATGACCTGGCCGGCGATCGACTATGTCATCGAGGAATCCTACGTCACCTCGGCAGCGCTCAACATTCCCTCGAGCTACCGCGTCTCGGCCATCGCCTTCGGCATCATCGCCATGTTGGCGCTGGTGCTGACCTATGCGGTCAAGACCTGCACGCCGCGCGACCTCCTGATCTCCGCGGCGGTGATCGGCGTCGTCGCGGCGGCCTTCTTCCTGCTGACGCCGGTGTTCAAGACGCTGGGCTACGTCAACATCGCCATCTTCCTGCTCGGCGTCGTCGGCCTCTGCCTCGTCGCCGGCATCCCGATCGCCTTCTGCTTTGGCCTGGGCGCGCTCTGCTTCCTGTCGTTCAGCACGACCGTGCCGATCTTCGTGATGATCGGGCGCATGGACGAGGGCATGTCGAGCCTGATCCTGCTCTCGGTGCCGATCTTCGTGCTGCTCGGCTGCGTGCTCGACGCCACCGGCATGGGCAAGGCGATCGTCGACTTTCTCGCCTCGATGCTCGGTCATGTCCGCGCCGGCATGTCCTATGTGCTGCTCGGCTCGCTCTTCCTGGTCTCGGGCATCTCCGGCTCCAAGGTCTCCGACATGGCGACGGTGGCGCCGGCGCTGTTCCCGGAGATGAAGCGGCGCGGCTACCAGCCCAAGGAATTGATCGCGCTGCTCTCGACCGGAGCGGCCATGGCCGAGACGGTGCCGCCCTCGATCGTACTGATCGTGCTCGGCTCCGTCGCCGGCGTCTCGATCGCTGGGCTCTTCACCAACGGCCTCGTTGTCGCGACCGTCCTCCTGCTCGTGCTCGCGATCCTGGCGCGCTGGAAGGCTCGGGGCGAGATGCTGAAGGGTGTGCGCCGTGCGCCGTTCGCGACGATCTGGAAGACGGCACTGGTCGCGGCGCCCGCCCTCGTCCTGCCCTTCCTGATCCGCAGCGCCGTCGGCGGCGGCGTCGCCACCGCGACCGAGGTCTCGACCATCGCAGTGCTCTACGCGCTGATCGTCGGCATCGTCCTCTATGGCGGCATCAGCTGGCGCACCTTCTACGGCATGCTGGTCGAGACCGCGGCGCTGTCCGGCGCGATCCTTCTGATCCTCGGCACCGCCTCGGCCATGGCCTGGGCGCTGACCCAGACCGGCTTCGCCCGCGATCTCGCGACCGCGATGTCGCATCTGCCTGGCGGCTGGATCAGCTTCATGGCGGTGACGATCGTTGTCTTCATGATCCTCGGCTGCGTGCTCGAGGGCCTTCCGGCGATCGTGCTGATGGCGCCGCTGATGTTCCCGATCGCCAAGAGCCTCGGCATCAACGACATCCACTATTCGATGGTCGTCGTCACCGCGATGAACATCGGCCTGATGACGCCGCCGATCGGCATCGGCTTCTACATCGCCTGCAAGATCGGCAATGTCGAACCGGACGAGGCGATGGGCGCGATCTGGCCCTATCTGCTGGCCTTGCTCGCGGGCCTGGCCATCATCGCCTATGTGCCGTCCTTCTCGACGATGTTCCTGTGAGGCGCGCCATGCCGCTCCATCATGACCGCCCGTCGCGCTTGTCGATTGCCGGATGGCGAAAACCCGCGCCAGCATGACCAAAACGCCTTTGCGCATCCGAACGAAGACGCGCTGACACATGAAGAACTTTCAGGGAGGAAAGACCATGTCGATCTCACGCCGTACGATCCTGCAGGGCGCCACCGCCGCCGCCACGGTCGGGACCTTCTCGATCGCCCGCGCCCAGACGCCGGAATTCACCTACAAATACGCCAACAACCTGCCGCTGGCGCATCCGATGAACGTCCGCGCCGCCGAGGCGATGGAGAAGATCAAGGCCGAGACCAACGGCCGCGTCGTCATCCAGATCTTCCCGAACAACCAGCTCGGCTCCGACACCGACATGCTGAACCAGGTCCGCTCCGGCGGCGTCGAGTTCTTCACGCTGTCGCCGCTGATCCTGTCGACTTTGGTGCCGAACGCCTCGGTCAGCGGCATCGGCTTCGCCTTCCCGGATTATGACTCCGTCTGGAAGGCGATGGATGGCGAGCTCGGCGCCTATGTCCGCGGCCAGATCGCCAAGGCGAACCTGCACGTCCTCGACAAGATCTGGGACAATGGCTTCCGCCAGATGACCTCGTCCAAGGGCCCGATCACCAGCCCGGCCGACCTCAAGGGCTTCAAGATCCGCGTGCCGGTCTCGCCGCTCTGGACCTCGATGTTCAAGGCCTTCGACTCGGCCCCGGCCAGCATCAACTTCGCCGAGGTCTACACCGCGCTGCAGACCAAGATCGTCGACGGCCAGGAGAACCCGCTAGCGATCATCGCGACGGCGAAGCTGTTCGAGGTGCAGAAGTACCTCTCGCTCACCAACCATATGTGGGACGGCTTCTGGTTCCTGGCCAATCGCCGCGCCTGGGACCGGCTGCCACAGGATCTGCGGACGATCGTCGCCAAGAACATCGACGCCGCCGCCCTGCTCGAGCGGGCCGACGTCGCCAAGCTCAATGCCGGCCTGCAGGCCGAGCTGACCTCGAAGGGCATGGTCATCAACCCGACCAAGGCCGATGAATTCCGCGCCGCGCTGCAGAAGGCCGGCTTCTACGGCGAGTGGAAGGGCAAATACGGCGACGAGGCCTGGGCGATCCTGGAGAAGGCGGTCGGCGGCAAGCTGGCCTGAGTTCTTCGGACTACGGAACCACAACCGTCATGGTCGGGCTTGTCCCGACCATCCACGTCTTCCTTGCTGCAGGGCTGTGTTCAAGACGTGGATGCTCGCCACAAGGCCGAGCACGACGGCGGTGGCCGGCCGTAGCGCGGCTGCTCAACCACCCTTCTTCGCCGCCTTGCCCGGCTCGCTGAAATCGAGCTGCTTTTGCAGCCCGAGCTGGACGACGAAGGCCGGTACCGCCTCCAGCCCGGTGTCCTTGGTCTTGCGCCAGGCGGCCGAGGCGGTCGCGGTCATGCCGTTGCCGAGGCCGCGCGCATAGTCGAGGCCGATGCTGGACGTACGCGTCGTCGAGTCGAGCCCGAGATAGTCTTCGAGCTTTTGCCGGACGGTGAGCGAGAGCGCGTTCGTCTCGTTGAAGCGGGCGGTGAGCTTGCCTTCGTGCTGCGTCACCAGATTGACCACGGCGAAGGGCAGGGTGGTGTCCTCGACGGTGCGACCGGACGACAAGTCGAGCGTCAGCCATTCATAGGGAACGCGGAGCTTCGCCGTATAGAGCAGCTTCTTCTCGTTCTCGAACTCCTTGTCCGGGAAGAGGATCTGCAGCGGCGAGAGCGAGGCCTCGAAGCTCGCTCCCTTGAGCGCCGTCGAGACGAACAAATTGGGCTGCAACCGGTAGTTGTCACGGCGCAGGCCGAGATAGTCGGTGCCGTTGGTGAAGCGCGTGCGTGACGCCATGAACGAGACGCCGATCTCGGTCTCACCCTGGCGCCAGGCGATACCCGGCGTGATGCCGAGCGTGGCGAGGTTCTCGTCCTGTGGCAGGAAATCGCCGCTGGCGAAGACGTTGCGCTCGTTCAGCGCGGCGAGGCGCGCTTCGGCATTGGCAAAGAGCCTGATGGAGCCGAGGCTGAGATTGAGCCGCTCGCGCCAGGTCAGGCTGCTGCGGTGACGCGACCAGGTCTGCTCGTTCTCGAGCGCGAGCGAGGATTGCAGGGTGAGGTTCTCGCCGATCCCGGTGGCGTGCTTCAGCGTCAGCGTATGCAGCCGGCTGGCGGCGAGCTGGCGTGGATCGTACTGGGTGTCGACCAGGAGCAGGTCGAGCCCGTAGCCGTCCTGCACCGTGCCGCGCAGATAGTTCCAGCTCGCAAAGCCGGTCAGCGTCGGGCTGCCCTTCTCGCCCTTGCTGTTGGTCGGGCTGGAATCGAAACCACCGCGCAGGCCGACCACCGCCGTCGAGACCAGAGTCTCCTCCGCTTTCTCTCCGGCCGTAGCCGGAGCGGTGCAGAGCAAGGCGCAGCAAAGCACGAATACCGTACGGACAGGACGCATGACATCACCCCTCTCAGACAAAGATAGGTGATCATGCCTAACGGCCAGTTAATACTATCAAGATGTCGCTGGTAACTCCAAGAATAGATTTGATGTAATACACTGCAGCCGAGATAATATTGGCCTCTGTATTCAAGCGCTCTCCGGTTAAGGCTAGCAAGTATGGTTAACAATGCGTTCAGATTGTGCTCAAAGTAAAACACAACCATAACGTGTTTATCGCTTCGACACCCGGAGCGAGTGCAGGGAGAGAAAGATGAAGTACGCAATTGTTCTTGCCTCGATCGCTGCCTTTTCCGTCACCCCCGCCTTCGCTGGCAGCAAGGGCGGCCGTGGCGGCGGCCTTCTCGGCGGACTGGTCACCTCGGTGGCGTCCGTCACGACCGCCGTCTCGAACGTCAAGGTGCTCAACAACGTCTCGGTGCTGAGCGGCAACGGCATCCTGAACGGCAACCGGGTCAGCGTCGGCCGCGGCGGTATCGGCATCGGCAATGGCGGGCATGGCTGCGGCTGCAACTGAGCCCTGAGGAGAGCCAGGCCGGTCGACGACCGGCCCGGAGGAAGAGAGGAGCGAACGCCGCTCCTCTCTTCTTCACGGCATTCGAGAGTTGCCTACCTTCCGACCGGTAGGGTAAGCTATCGCGGAGACATGGGAGCATGCTGGCGGCGATGGACAGTTTCGATGCGGCTGGCGGCGGGACACTCCGCTCGCCCTATTTCAGCGAGGAACACGAGGCGCTGCGCGATCAACTGCGCCGCTTCGTCGCGACCGAGGTCAAGCCGCACGGGCTCGCCTGGGAAGAGGCCGGCATGGTGCCGCGCGAGGTGCTGCGCCGTATGGGCGAGCTCGGCTTCCTCGGTATCCGCTACCCGGCCGAGTACGGCGGCTCCGAGCTCGATACGCTCGCCACCGTGGTGCTGGCCGAGGAGCTTGGCCGCTCGACCTTCTCGGGCTTTGCCATCACCGCGCTCGTCCACACCGACATGGCCTCGGTCCATGTCTTCAATGCCGGCAGCAAGGAGCAGCGCGATCGCTGGCTGCCCGACATCATCGCCGGTAAGGTGATCTGCGCCATCGCCGTCACCGAGCCCGATGCCGGCTCCGACGTGAAGGGCATTCGCACCTCGGCGCGGCGCGAGGGCGATTCCTACGTGCTGAACGGCGCCAAGATGTTCATCACCAACGGCGTCCACGCCGATCTCTACTGCGTCGCCGCCAAGACCGATCCATCGGCGAAGCCCTCGCAGGCGGTCTCGATGTTCCTCGTCGAGAAAGGCACGCCGGGCTTTCGCGTCGGCCGCGCCCTCGACAAGCATGGCTGGCGTTCATCCGACACCGCCGAGCTGATCTTCGAGGATTGCCGGATTCCCGCCGAAAACCTGCTCGGCGGCGAGGGGCGCGGCTTCTATGCGATCATGCGCAACTTCCAGAACGAGCGCACCGTGATCGGCGCCATGGCGATGGGCGAGGCGCAGGCCGCGATCGAATTGACGCTCGACTATGTCCGCACGCGCATGGCCTTCGGCGCGCCGCTTTGGGACAAGCAGGCGATCCGCCAGAAGCTCGCCATGCTGTCTGCGAAGGTCGAGGCCGGGCGCCAGCTCGTCCACCATGCCGCCTGGCTCGACGCCAGGGGCTTCGACGCGACGCGCGAGGTCTCGATGGTCAAGGCTTACTGTGGCGAGCTGGTCAACGAAGTCATGTATGCCTGCGTCCAGTTCCATGGCGGCATGGGCTTCATGCGCGAGAGCGCGATCGAGCGCATGGCCCGTGATGCTCGCGTCCAGGCGATCGGCGGCGGCGCCACAGAAGTCATGCTCGAAGAGGTGGCAAAGCGCCTGTGACGGTCGTGATAGGACGCGCTGAACGGGCGGAGCTGGCGGGCGGTGCGCGCCGCCTGATCCTCGATCATGCTGCACGTTTGCTGCGCAGCAATGGCTATCACCAGACGAGCCTGCGCGAGATCGCCGAAGCCGTCGGTATCCGCAAGGCCAGCCTCTACCACCATTTCGCCTCGAAGGAGGAGATCGTCGAGGCGGTCGTCAACGACGGTGTCCGCTTCGTCCACGAGGCCGTGGCGGCAGCGCTCGCCGCCGCCGGTGAAGCCGATCCGCGCCGCCGGCTCGCAGCGGCGATCGCGGCGCATCTGTCGGCGCTGCACGGCCATTCCGACTACACCTGCGCCAGCATCAAGGTCTTCAGTTTCGGCGACAACCCGACGCCGGAGAGCGTCCGGCGCATCCGCCGCGACTATGAGGATGTCTGGCGCTTGCTGACCGAGGAGCTTGCCGACGCGGGTGCGCTGGCGGCTGGGGCTGCGCCGGAGCGGCTGCGCCTCTTCCTGCTCGGGGCCATGAACGGCTCGGTCGACTGGTATCGCCCGGATCGCTTCGACATCGCCCAGCTTACAGACGAACTTGCGGCGCTGGTCGCGCCGGTCAGGGCCGGATGCACCAGCTAGCCAAGACTATTGGCCAAGACAGCTGGCCATTTCACCTTAACCTCGCTTTGACCAGCGCCGGGTGACGGTACGCGCATGACGCGCGACGGCCTGTTTCGATTCGGTGGTGAATTCCGCGATTCCCTCCGGGAGGCGGCGTTCCGCGATGCGCGCTTTGCCGAGATGCTCCGGCAGTGCCGCCTGATCTTCCTGATCTCGGCGATCCTCAACACGCTCTTCCTCGCCAGCGACTGGCGCTTCCACGGCACGCCGCATTTCTTCGTAGCCGTGCCGGCGCGGCTCGCGGTCGTCTTCGCCTCGCTGCTCTGCTTTGCGCTGGTGCACCGGGCGACGCGCTTCTCGCAGGCGCAAGCAGTGCTGATCGGCTGGGAGGTCACGACTGCCCTCGCCGTTGCGCTGCTGGTGTCCTCGCGCAGCGATCTCGCGCTCTTCGTCGTGATGATGCTGCCCTCGATCTTCTACCTGGTGGCACCGACCGCCTTTCGCTGGAGCATGGTCCTGGGTGTCGGTTGCAGCGCCCTGATGCTCGCCGGTTATCTCGGCCGCGGGCCGATGCCCACGACCTTGCCGGGCCTGATCCTCGTCCTTGTCATGCTCAATTTCGCGCTCGGGCTGGTCGTCGTCCACGGCAACCGCCTGCGCCGGCTCGAATGGGCGGCGACACAGGCCGAGCGCCAGGCCAAGGACGAGCTCGTCGCCAGCCAGGCGATGATCGAGCGCATCTTCATGGCGGTGCCGATCCCGCTTATCGTCACCTCGCGTGACGAGGGCCGCTTCCTGCGCGGCAACGATGCCGCCAAGCGCTATTTCGGGGAGGAAGTTACCGAGGCACAGGTCCGGGATATCCTGCTCGACGGCGGCAACCGGCGCATGATCGCCCGCCTGCTGCACGAGCAGGAGCAGATCAAGAGCCATGAGGCGAAGGTCCGCGACGGCAGCGGCGCCGTGCGCGACGTCCTGATTACCGCGACGACCCTGCCGATCGGCGAGGCGCCGGCGGTTGTCGCAGGGATCGTCGACATCACCGACCGCAAGGCGGCCGAGGCGCGGACCCGCCTGCAGGCGACGCACGATGCACTGACGGGCCTGCCGAACCGGCTGCTCTTCGGCGAGCGACTGCAGCAGGGGCTGGCGCGCATGGCGCGCAAGGGCGGCGCGGTCGGGCTCTTCCTGATCGACCTCGACGACTTCAAGTCGGTCAACGACACGCTCGGCCACGATGCCGGTGACGCGCTGCTGATCCAGGCGGCGGCGCGGCTCGCCGCAGCGATCGGCCCGGAGGACTTCGTCGCTCGTCTCGGCGGTGACGAGTTCATCGTTTTGTCCGCCGAGCGACTGACGGCAATGCAGGCCCTGGCGAAGGGTGAGCGGCTGATCGAGGTGCTGCGCCAGCCCTGCGAACATGCCGGGCAGATGATCGCGACGCGTGCGAGCCTCGGCATCGCATTCGCGCCCGAGCATGATCGGGACGCTGTCGAGCTGATGAAGGACGCCGATCTTGCGCTCTATAGGGCCAAGGCGAACGGCCGCAACATGGCGATCGTCTACGAGCCGGCGATGCGGGCCGCGATGGCACGCCGCGTCGCCGTCTGCCAGGGGCTGGCCGGCGCGCTGAAGGAGGAGCGCATCCTGCCCTTCTACCAGCCGCAGGTCGCGCTCGATACCGGCCGGATCATCGGTTTCGAGGCGCTGGCGCGCTGGCGCCATGCCGAGCGCGGCATCATCCCGGCCGCCGCCTTCCAGGAAGGTTTCCAGGACGCCGAGATCGCCAACGGGATCAGCGATGCGATCATCGCCGCGGCGGTAAGCGATCTCAGGCGCTGGCTCGACGCCGGCCTCGATGTCGGCCACGTCCATGTCAATCTCGCGGCGAGCGTCTTCCGCGACCCGGCGCTGCCGGAGCGCCTCCTCAGTCAGCTCGCGGCAGCCGGCGTGCCGGCCGATCGCTTCGGCGTCGAGGTCACCGAGACAGTGCTGCTCACCCGCGATGCCGACGAGGCCGAGCGCACGCTGAAGACCCTGCGTGCGGCGGGCCTGCGTGTCGCGCTCGACGATTTCGGCACCGGCTACGCCTCGCTGACCCATCTCAAGCGCTTCCCGGTCGACGCCCTCAAGATCGATCGCGGCTTCGTCAGCCATGTCGCCGAGGGCAAAGACGATGCGGCGATCGTGCGGGCGCTGATCCGGCTCGCGGCCGATCTCGGACTCGATCTCATCGCCGAGGGGGTCGAGACCGCCGAGCAGGAGGCCTTCCTGCGCGAGCATGGCTGCCGCTTCGCCCAGGGCTATCGCTATGCCAAGCCCGCGCCCGCCGGCCGCGTGCCCCGGCTGCTGCAGCTGCCGGACCTGCTGCCGAAAAACGGCGCCATGCATGGGGATAGTGCCGCCGCCTGAGCCGGCGCACTGGTCGTGGAATGGTTTTCGTGGCGCTATGCGCGCTTCCGGATCAAAGCCACGAGCCTTGCATGCGCGCCTTCTATCATCCCGACCAGTCCAAGCACGATCCGCAGCAATATATGCGCTTCGGCCAGATCGTGGCGCCGAAGGATCTGCCGGAGCGGACCGAGCGGCTGCTCGGTGCGCTCGCCAGGCATGGCATCACGCCCGAGCGTCCGGCAGAGCACGGCACCGGCCCGATCCTGGCGGTCCATGACGAAGGCTTCGTCCGCTTCCTCGAGGGGCTGTGGCAGCGCTGGCTCGCCTTGCCCGAACGGGGACCGGAGGCCTGGCCCAACACCTTCCCCTATTGGAGCGGCCGCACCGACGAGGATGTCCGCCCGCCCTGCCGGCCGACCGGCATCGTCGGCCAGATGGGCTGGTATCTCGGCGACATGTCGGTGCCGGTCGGCGAGCATTGCTGGCTCTCGACCCTGCGTTCGGCCGAGACAGCGGTCTCGGGCGCCGAGGCGATCCTCGCCGGCGAGCGCGCCGTCTATTCGCTCTGCCGCCCCTCGGGCCATCATGCCCGCGCCGATCGCGCCTCCGGCTTCTGCTATCTCAACAACACCGCGATCGCGGCGCAGCGCCTGCGCTCGAAGTTCGGCAAGGTCGCGATCCTCGATGTCGACGCCCATCATGGCGACGGCACCCAGCAGATCTTCTATCGCCGCGACGACGTGCTCACCATCTCGGTCCATGCCGACCCGGTGAACTACTACCCGTTCTTCACTGGCTATGAGGACGAGCGCGGCAACGGGGCAGGGGAGGGCTTCAACCTGAACCTGCCGCTCGCCCCCGGTGCCGCCGGCGCCGAAATGGAAGCCGCCGTCGATCGCGCCGGCCGCGCCATTCGCGAGTTCGGGGCCGAGGCTCTCGTCATCGCGCTCGGCTATGACGCCCACAAGGACGATCCGATCGGCGTGCTCAAGCTCGAAGCCGCCGATTTCGGCACGATCGGCGAGCGGGTGAAGGTGCTGGGCCTGCCGACCCTGGTGGTGCAGGAAGGTGGCTACGCGATCGAGGCGATCGGCGATTGCCTCGATGCGTTCCTCGGCGGGTTCAAGGGGTAGGGCCTGGCGTCATGGTCGGCCTTGAGCCGACCATCTCGGGACCAGAAGGCTTTTCTGCCTGAGATGCTCGGGTCAAGCCCGAGCATGACGAGCTCTTCAGGTTTCAAGCCGCCTGCCTCGGCTGCGGGCCGACATAGACCGATTGCGGCCTGATCAATCGTCCGGTCTCGATCTGCTCGCGGGCATGGGCGAGCCAGCCGGTGGTGCGGCCGAGCGCGAAGACGCAGGTGAAGGCCTCGGGCGGGAAGCCGAGAGCCTCCAGCAGCAGCGCCGTGTAGAACTCGACATTGGTCTCGAGCGAACGGCCGGGCTTGCGCTCGCGCAGGATGGCGAGCGCCGCCTGCTCGACCGCCTCGGCAAGGCGCAGGCGCCCGGCATCGGCGCCGAGCTTCGCAATCGCCTGCTTCAGTGCATCGGCACGCGGATCGCGGACGCGATAGATGCGATGGCCGAAGCCCATCAAGCGCTCGCCGCGGCCCAGCGCGTCCTCCAGCCAGGGCCGGGCATTGGCCGGCTCGCCGATCGCATCGAGCATCTCGATCACCGGACCCGGCGCGCCGCCATGCAGCGGGCCCTTCAAGGCGCTGATCCCCGCCAGCACGGCCGAGACCAGCCCGGCCCGGGTCGAGGCGACGACGCGCGCGGCGAAGGTCGAGGCGTTGAGACCGTGATCGGCGACGGTGACGAGATAGGTGTCAAGTGCTGCGGCCTGGGCAGCGGTCGGCATCTCGCCGTGCAGCATGCGCAGCGTGTCGGCCGCCTGCGACAGGGCCGGATCAGGCGCGCTCGGCGCAAGGCCACGGCGCTTGCGAACGGCGGCGGCGGTGAAAACGGCCGGCGCCGCGAGCAGCTTCAGCGCCGTCTCGGGTCCCTCCCCGTCGGCAATCTGTGCGGTCCAGGCGCGAACCGCCTCGACCGGTCCGAGACCCTCCGCGAGCGCTGTACGCTCGACGATACCGAAGAGATCGGCACGGGCCCGGCCTAGCGCCAACGACAAGTCGCGGCCCTGCGGCAGGCCGGGCAGCAAGCCGTCGAGCATCAGCGCTGCCATCTCCTCGAAGCTGGTCCGCCCGGCGAGCTCGGCGAGGCTGTGGCCGCGGATCACCAGGCGACCGGCGGCGCCGTCGACTTCCGAGAGCACGGTATGGGCGGCGACGACATCATCGAGACCATCGGACATGGCTGAAACTCCTCAAGAACACTCGCCTTGAGGATCGGCCTCTGCACTGCTAGAATCAATCTTGAACAATATAATCAATATATCGATGGACGGGCGATGCAGGATTGGCTGACGGCGCAGGAGGCGATGGCGCGGCTCGGGCTGAAGCCGCAGACGCTCTACGCCTATGTCAGTCGCGGGCTGATCGAGGCGCGCGGCGACGAACGGGATTCGCGCCGCAGCCTCTACCGCGCCGAAGACGTCGCCCGGCTGGAGCATCGCAAGGCGCGCGGCCGGCGCCCGGCGGCGATCGCCGAGGATGCGATCGCCTATGGCGAGCCGGTCCTCGCCTCCGGCATCACCACGATCGAACGCGGCGGCCTGTGGTATCGCGGGCAGGATGCGGCGCGCCTGGCCGAGAGCGCCAAGCTGGAGGACATCGCCCGCCTGCTCTGGAATTGCGGCACGCAACGCTTCCCGCCATTGGCGACGATCGTCCCGCCGGGCGAGCCGCTCGCGCGCATTTTCGCGGTGATCGCCGCACGAGCCGCGACCGACCGGCCGATGGCGGGGCGAACCAAGAAGGCGCTCTATCTCGAAGCCGCCGCCGTGCTCGACGCGCTGGTCGACGCCATCGCCGGCGGGCCGGGCGAAGGGCCGATCCATGCGCGGCTGGCAAGCGCCTGGAGCTGCGAAGCCGAGGGTGCCGAGCCGATCCGGCGGGCGCTGGTGCTGCTCGCCGATCATGAGCTCAACGCCTCGACCTTCGCGGCGCGCGTCACCGCCTCGACCGGTGCCTCGCTCGCCGCCTGCGCCATGGCCGGGCTCGCCGCGCTGTCCGGCCCCCTGCATGGCGGCGTCGCGCCGCGCGTGCTCGCGCTGATGCGGGAGATCGAACGCGACGGGCTGGAGACGGCGCTGGCGGCAAGGCTGGAGACCGGCGCCAAGCTGCCCGGATTTGGTCATCCGCTCTATCCAGGCGGCGATCCCCGGGCGCGCGCCCTGTTCGCAGCCTTCGAGCCGCCGCCGGCCTATGCGCAGGCGCAGGCCGCGATCGGCATGCTGACCGGCGAGGAGCCGAATATCGATTTCGCCCTCAGCGCGCTGGCAGCGCGGCTTGCCCTGCCGGAGACCGCGCCGTTCCAGATCTTCGCGGCGGCGCGCTGCACCGGCTGGCTCGCCCATGCGCTGGAGCAGAACGAGACCGGCCAGCTGATCCGCCCGCGCGCCCGCTATGTCGGCCCAGCGCCCGCCTGAGAACGTCCGCCGATGACGAGGCTACGCTACTGCGCCTGTGCGCGCAGCGTCTCGAAATCCTTGTCGAGCCTGCCAAGCGAGGTCGCGATCCGCTCGCGCCGCTCCTTGAGCCAGGCGCCCTGCTCCGTAATCTTGCCCTTGGCCGCCGCCAGCATCCGCTCCATCTCGGCCGGCTGCGGGCCGCCGACGGTGGCGCGGTTGCGCACGATCGCGACGGGGTCGAGCGTGGCGCGGAACTCGGCCTCGGCGATCGGAAGCTCGGCCGGATAGTCCGTGCCCTTGACCGCCGCGGCATAGATCCGCTTCGCCTCGGCATAGGGGAAATCGAGCGGCTTGATGTCGTGATCCTTGGCGTGGGTGACGACCTCGGAGGCGAAATGATGGCCGACGCGGAAGGGCAATTTGTATTTGCGCATCAAAAGGTCGGCCAGCTCCTGCGAGGCGGTCCAGTCGCTGTTCAATTCCTCCAGCGCCCGCTCGGGGCTGATCACCAGCCCTTTCAGGATGCGGTCCCAGTTGGCGAGCACGGTGACCGCGCTCTTCACCATCGCGCTGTTGGGCTTGACGTCCTTGGGGTCGCTCATGCCCGGCGTGATGTTGTGGGCCTGGATCGCGGCTCCCATCGCCAGCGAGATCGCGGTCGAGGCCTGCTGGCGCGTGGCGTTGAGCAGGCCGGGATTGCGCTTCTGCGGCATGGCGCTGGAGACATAGGTGTTGCCGTCGCCTTCCTGCAGCAGCATCCAGGGCCGCGCGAAAGCGTATTGCGTCATGACGTCCTCGACGAAGGCACCGG
The DNA here is from genome assembly GCA_025846845.1 of Alloboseaceae bacterium BT-24-1. Classification (GTDB taxonomy): domain Bacteria; phylum Pseudomonadota; class Alphaproteobacteria; order Rhizobiales; family Beijerinckiaceae; genus Allobosea. Next base: position 104,873 of record JAOYTL010000007.1, on the reverse strand, counting down.
CATGCAGGGCGATGCTGGTGACGATCGCGCCCGCCTCGACCGGATGTTCGGCCGAGGAGATCTGGCCGGCGTCATAGGCGTTGTCGACGATGGCCGCGAAGCCGAGATAATCGGCCATGCGCTTGCGGTTGAGCGGCCAGCTCGTGCCGTTGAGCACGGTCGTGCCCATCGCCGAGCGGTCGATGCGCAAATAGGCCTCGCGGATACGCTGGGCATCGCGTTCGAGGCCGGCGGCATGGCCGAGCAAAGTGTGGCCGAGGCTGTTCGGCTGGGCGGCGACGCCGTTGGTGTAGTTCGGCACGATGGTCGCGGCGTGCTTCTCCGCCAGCCCGACCAGCATCCCCGTGGTGCGATTGAGCTGGTCGGCGAGCGCCAGCATGTCGTCGCGCAGGATCGCGGCGCGATAGGTCGCATGCATGTCCTGGCTCGAGCGGCCGGCATGCAGCAGTGTGACTTCCTGCCCGGCGGCCGCGATCAGCAGCGGCTCGAAGCTGATCACGGTCGAGGGCCGCTTCGCGCCGGGCTTGGCGCCCTCCTGCAGCACCTTGCCGAGACCTCCCGCGATGCGCGGCGCCAGCGCCTTGTCGAGCAGGCCCTCATCCGTGTTGATCACGGCCGTGGCCTTGTTGATCTCGCCGAGCCAGAAGAACTCGTCGCGCGGCTGGCGCTCCTGGGCAAGGGCTGGAAGAGCTGACATCTGCGCTGCCACCGCAAGCGCAATCATCGATGATCGCACGATCGGACCTCCGCTATGCTCCCCGCCGGCACCGAGCCTAGCGGGGGCATTGCAGGAGCTCAATCGCGGTCAGGCCGCCCGTTCGACCGGCTCGGCAGACCTGCCCTTCTCGCTCATATAGTCCCGCGTCATCGGCAGCGTGCCCAGTCGCTTGGCGAGCTGGAGCTGGAAGACGACGAGACCGTCATAGCGGAAGCTCGCTTCGGAGGCGGCGAGGTAGAACTCCCACATCCTGGCGAAGCGCTCGTCATACATCGCGACGGCCTCCTGGCGATGGGCGAGGAAACGCTCGCGCCAGGCCTTCAGCGTCTCGGCATAGTGCAGGCGCAGCACCTCGACATCGGTGATGATCAACCCTTCCTGCTCCACCGCCGCCGCGACTTCCGACAGCGCCGGGATATAGCCGCCGGGGAAGATGTACTTGGCGATGAACGGGTTGGTCGCGCCGGGCGGCGTGCTGCGTCCGATCGTATGGATCAGGGCGACGCCGTCATCCTCGAGCAGCTCCCGGATCTTGCGGAAGTAGTCGCGATAATAGCCGACGCCGACATGCTCGAACATGCCGACCGAGACGATGCGGTCGAAACGCTCGCTCACGGCGCGGTAATCCTGCAGGCGGAACTCGACCGGCAGGCCCGCTTCCTCCGCCCGCTTGCTCGCAGCGGCGAGCTGTTCTTCGGACAGCGTGATCCCGGTCACCCTGGCGCCGGTCTCGCGCGCGATCGAGAGCCCGAGCCCGCCCCAGCCGGAGCCGATGTCGAGCACGCGCTGGCCCGGCTTCAGGGCGAGCTTCGCCGTGATGCGGCGCTTCTTGGCAGTCTGGGCTTCCTCCAGCGTCGCGCCCGGATGTTCGAAGAAGGCGCAGGAATACTGCTGGTCGGCATCGAGGAAGAGCCGGAAGAACTCGCTTTTCAGATCGTAATGGTGATGGACGTTGCGCTTCGCCCAGGCCGGGGTGTTGTGCTGCTTCAGGCGCCTGATCGAGGTGCGCAGCTTCGTCAGCGTGCCGGCGAAAGCCGAGGGTGGCTGGCGCGACAGCCCGCAGACCAAAGTCTCCAGCAACTGGTAGATCGTGCCGCGCTCGACGATGACGCGGCCATCCATCACGGCCTCGCCGAGCGCCAGCTCGGGATCGAGTGCCAGTTTGAACTCGGTTTCGCGATCAGCGATACGCAGCTTGATCGCCGGCACAGCACCTTGACCGGCCGAATAGAGCGATCCGTCGGCAAATACGACGTCAATCCTGGGTTCCCGGACCAACCGGGACAACATCTTCGCAATCAGCGCCCGCATGGCTCCACCTCGCGGCAGTGCCCCTTCGCCATCAAAGATGGCAATTACCTGCAGCAGCGTAACAGTGGGTTCTGCGCAAAGCTGATCCCCGCCTGCCGCATGCCGCAGCTGTCAGTCCCCTGACAGAAAATGGGGGTGGCGAGCCGTTCTCGCCAGTCCGCCGCAAGATCGCCATGCGTCCTGCCCGACGCAAAGTGGCGATCTTGCTCTTCGTTTCAGCATGCTCCAGCGCGCCCTATCTGATCATGCCCATGGTGCGCGGCAGCCAGAGCGTCAGCTCGGGGATGAAGGTGATCGCGAACAGCGCCGCAAAGAGCGGGATCAGCCAGGGCAGGATCGCCATGGTGGTGCGCTCGACCGAAAGCTTGGCGACGCGCGAGAGCACGAACAGCACCATGCCGAGCGGCGGATGCAGCAGGCCGATCATCAGGTTCAGCGTCAGGATCAGGCCGAAATGGATCGGATCGACGCCGAGCTTGAGTGCGATCGGCAGCAGGATCGGCACGACGATGGTGATCGCCGCGATGGTGTCGAGGAAGCAGCCGATGAAGAGCAGCAGCAGGTTGACCAGGATCAGGAACACCCACTTGTTCTGGGTGAAGCCGAGGATCAGGTCGGAGAGCAGCTGGGCCGTCTGCGACACTGTCAGCAGCCAGGCGAAGATCGAGGCGGCCGTGACGATGAACAGCACCGAGGCGGTGGTCTCGATCGTGTCGAAGGTCGCCTTGGTCAGGCTGCGCATCGTCATCGAGCGGTAGCGCACGAGGCCGAGGAAGAGCGACCAGATCACCGCTGCGGCGGCGGCCTCGGTCGGCGTGAACCAGCCCATGGTCATGCCGCCGATCAGGATGACCGGCGTCATCAGCGCCATCACCGCCGAGAAGTCGAAATAATAGTCCATGGCCAGCAGCACGGCGAGCGCGATGCCGATGGCGAGGTTGGGGTCGAGCCCGGCGAAGACCAGCCCATAGGCCAGGACCGGGAAGCCCATCACGACCAGTACCTCGACGCCGGCCGAGCCGAGATCGCGCAGCGAGAATGCCGTGTCCGAGCCCCATTTGTAGATGCGGGCGAAGATCGCGACCGTCGCCATCATGAACAGCGTCATCAGCACGCCGGGGATGACGCCGCCGAGGAAGAGCGCGCCGATCGAGGTGTTCGACATCATGCCGTAGATGACGAAGGGCAGGGATGGCGGGATGATCGGCCCGAGCGTGGCGGACGCGGCAGTGACGCCGACGGCGACCTCGGCCGAGTAGCCGTGGTCCTTCATCGCCTTGATCTCGATGGTGCCGATGCCGGCGGCGTCCGCGATCGCGGTGCCCGACATGCCGGAGAAGATCACCGAGCCGATGATGTTGACCTGGGCGAGGCCGCCGCGCATCCAGCCGACGAGGGCGACGGCGAAGGCATAGATGCGGCCGGTGACGCCGGCGATGTTCATCAGGTTGCCGGCGAGGATGAAGAACGGCACCGCCAGCAGCGGGAAGCTCTCGACGCCGGCGATCATGCGCTGGGCCAGGATCACGTCCGGCACCGTGCCGGAGACGAGGATGAAGGCGAGCGAGGCGACGGCCATCGAGATGGCGACGGGAACGCCGAGCACCATCAGGCAAAGGAAGCTTCCGAGCAGGATCAGCATGGGTCAGGCCTCCGAGCCGTCGAAGGCCGAGGGACGCTCCAGCACCGAATAGCCGCGGCGCCAGTTCTGCCAGGCGACCTGGATCGAACGCAGCGTCATCAGGGCGAAGGCGATGACGACCGCATAGAACACGATCGATTTCGGGAACTGGATCGTCGTCATCATCTCGTCCGGGATGAGCTCGGCATAGCGATGCGTCAGCACCGTGCCGTAGGCGAAGAAGCCGATGCGCACGATGTCGACGAAGGTGGAAAGCGCCCGACCGGCGCCATGCGACAGATAGCGGTAGAGGAAGTCGACCTGGATGTGGCGCGAGGCGCGCACGCAGAGCGAGGATCCCAGGAAGACCACGACGATCAATGCGTAGATCGCGATCTCCTCGGTCCAGGCGAAGCTGTCGTTGAGGACATAGCGGGTGAAGAACTGCGCCACGACGCATGCGACCATCAGCCAGAAGGCGGCGAGCGTCACCCAGTCCTCGAGGCCGTAGCCGGAGAGATCGGCCGGCGGCGGCGCCTCGTCGAAGACGTGGGCGATCTCCTCGCTGGTGACCTGGGTATGGACTTCCGGCGTCGTGGTCATGGCTCGCTCTTCGCTTCGGCATCGCTCCAGCCGTCATGCTCGCCCTTGTGGCGAGCATCCACGTCTTGAACACCGCGCCTGGTCAGCGATGCAAAGACGTGGATGGTCGGGACAAGCCCGACCATGACGGGAAAGGGCGACGTGCATCGGTTCCGGAGCGGGCCTGCGGCCCGCTCCGGAAGGACGGATCAGCTCACTTGATCGCCTGGATCCGCTCCCAGTCGGCCTTGCGATAGCCGTACTGCTCGAAGCTCACATTCTTCTCCACGGCGGCGAGGAAGTCGGCCTTGTCGATCTCGGTGACCGAGAGGCCCTTGTCCTTGAAGACCTGGACCAGCTTCACCTCATCGCCCTGGATCTTCTTGGTGGCGCGCGTCGCCGCCTCCTGGGCGACGTCGGTGAAGATCTTCTTGTCCTCGGCCGAGAGCTTGGCCCAGAGCTGCTTCGAGACGACCGTGTTGAGATGGTCGACGATATGGCCGGTCAGCACGATGTGCTTCTGGACCTCGTAGAACTTCTTGGCGTCGATGGTGTTGAGCGGGTTCTCCTGCGCCTCGACGGTGCCGTTCTGCAAAGCGAGATAGACCTCGGCGAAGGCGATCGGCGTGGTGTTGGCGCCGCAGGCGCGCGGCATGGCGAGATAAGCCGGCACGTCGGGCACGCGGATCTTCAGGCCCTTCATGTCGGCGCAGGTCTTGATCGGCTTGTTCGAGGTGGTGTGGCGCGTGCCGTAATAGGTCACGGCCAGGATCTGGTGGCCGCTCTTCTCCTCATAGCCCTTGGCCATCTCCTTGAAGACGTCGCTCTTCACATAGGCGAGCAGATGGTCGGGGCCGCGGAAGATGAAGGGGTAGTAGGTCACGCCGATCGGCGGATAGGCGCGGGCGGCGAAGCTCGAGCCGGAGATGATCATGTCGACCGTCCCCAGCGTCAGGCCCTGGTTGATGTCGGTCTCCTTGCCGAGCTGCGAAGCCGGATAGACCGTGATCTCGTATTTGCCGTTGGAGCGCTTCTTGATCTCCTCGGCGGCCCAGACCGACTCGGTGTGGAACGGCTCGGAGGTCTCGTAGACATGGGCCCATTTCAGCTTGGTCTGGGCCTGCGCCGGCGCGCCGGCGAAAAGAGCGCCGGCGGCGAGCGCGGCAAGAGCGTAGTGCAATTTCATCTCATGTCCTCCCAAGGGTTCTGATGCGATTGGCCTTGCGTCATTTGATCGGGCCGGGTCGGCGTTGACGCTCGCCTGCCCGCTTGATGTCGACATCGCCGAAGCTCTGCGAAAAGCGCTCCTGCGAGGCCTGGAGATGAGCTTGCATCGCTGCGCGTGCCGCCTCGCTGTCGCCGCGCGCGAGCGCCGTATGGATGGCGCGGTGCTCGATGGCCGCGGCGCGCCATGACTGCTCGTTCTCGAAATATTGCGCGAGCTGGCGGAAATACGGGCTCATGCGCTGGTCGAAGAGCTCGCCGACGCAGCGCACCAGCACGGTGTTGCCGAGCATCGCGGCGATCTCGACATGGAAGGCGCGGTCGAGTGCGATCAGCCGCTCGGGCGGCAGGCCCGGCTGTTCCATCTGGTCGAGGATGCCCGCGAGCCCGGCCAATTGCGCGGGTGTCGCCTGCATTGCGGCTTCGGCCGCAACCGCGCCCTCGATCAGCCTGCGCGCCGCGAGCACCTCGAACGGTCCTTCGGCGGGAAAGCCGGCCCCGGCGTGCTGCGCCGCAGCCTGGGCGGGATCGACGACATAGACGCCCGAGCCCATGCGGATACGGACGCGGCCCTCGACCTCGAGCGCGATCAGGGCCTCGCGTACCGAGGGGCGGGAGACGCCGAGCTTTTCCGCGAGCTCGCGTTCGGGCGGCAGGCGGCTGCCGACCGGGAATTCATGCTGGTCGATGAGATGGCGCAATTGATCGGCGATCTGCCGATAAAGGCGCGGCGACTCGACGACTGCGAGCGGCATCGGCTCCCCGGACCCTTCCCTGTGCCGCCCGTTTTATGCGGCAGCAATTTGGCCATGTGGTCAGGCCAATTTCGGCAGGGAAGGAACCACCATACCGGTCTGGTGTCAACCGGCGCATTTGCGGGATACGGGTACAATTGCGGTATGATGGGCGAGCAGGGTACAATTCGTCGCCACACCGCCCTGTCCGGAACCCATATGAGCACCGAACCGGAAAGCCTGATCCTGCAGATGTTGCGCGAGATGCGCGCCGACATGGCCACGAAGGACGATATCGTGGCCGTGAAGGGCGACATCGCGGCCATGCAATCGCAATTCGGCGATCTGAAGGCCGACTTCAATTCGCTCAGGGCCGATATCGCGTCGGACACGATCGGCCTACGCAAGGAATTGGGCGACCGCATCGTCGGGCTTCGCCGAGCTGTGGTGGAATACCACACCTCGGTCATCGGCCACGGCGTGCTGATAAGCGAGCTTGAAGCCCGCCTGCGCCGGGTCGAGCAGCACCTCGACCTGCCGGAAGCACATTAAGCTCCAGGATCAGTGCCCCTCGGCCGCCAGCACGGCTTCGACGCGGATCTCCTCGACCAGGCGCTCCTTCAGGGCGACGAACTCTGGCGAGGTCTTGATCGTGTAGGGCCTGGGATGCGGCAACTCGACCGCGATGTCGGCCTTGATCCGGCCGGGCCTGGCGCTCATCACCACGACGCGCGAGCCGACGAAGATTGCCTCCTCGATGTCATGGGTGACGAAGAGCACGGTCTTCTGCTCGCGCTCCCAGATGCTGAGCAGCATTTCCTGCATCAGTGCGCGGGTCTGGTTGTCGAGCGCCCCGAAAGGCTCGTCGAGCAGCAGGATCTTGGGATCGTTGGCGAGCGCACGGGCGATCGCGGTGCGCTGCTGCATGCCGCCGGAGAGCTGCTTGGGGAAATGGTCGACGAAGCCGGCGAGCCCGACACGCTCGGCCCATTTGCGGGCAATATCGAGCCGCTCGCGTTCCGGCACGCCCTTCTCGCGCAGGCCGAAGGCAATGTTCTGGGCGACATTCAGCCAGGGGAAGAGCGTATAGCTCTGGAAGACGAAGCCACGGTCGGCGCCCGGCCCGGTGACGGGGGCGCCATCGAGCAGGATCTTGCCCTCGCTCGCCGTCTCCAGCCCGCCGATGATGCGCAGCAGCGTCGACTTCCCGCAGCCGGACGGGCCGAGGATGGTGATGAAGTCGTTGTCGGCGACGGTGAGCGAGGTCGGCATCAGCGCGCGTGTCGGCTGGCCCTTGCCGCGCGCTGGGAAGACCTTGCCGACCTGGTCGATCAGGAGCTTGCTCATGCCTGCGCCCACGGAAACAGGCGCTGGTTGACCGCCTTGAAGAGGAAATCCGAGATCAGGCCGATCAGGCCGATGACGATGATGCCGAAGATGATCTGCCCGGTGTTGAGCAGCGCCTGGCTGTCGGTGATCATATGGCCGATGCCGGAGGACGAGCCGATGAGCTCGGCCACGATGACATAGGTCCATGCCCAACCGAGCACGAGGCGGAAGATCTCGGCGATCTCCGGCGCGGCATTGGGCAATAGCACACGGCGCACCACGGAAGGATCGCTCGCACCCAGCGTATAGGCGGCATCGACGAGATCGCGCCGGATGCCGCCGACGGCGACAGCGATCATCAGGACGAGCTGGAAGAACGAGCCGATGAAGATGACGAGCAGCTTCTGCGTCTCGCCGATGCCGGCCCAGAGGATCAGCAGCGGGATGAAGGCCGAGGCCGGCAGATAACGCGCGAAGGAGACGAAGGGCTCGAGGAAAGCCTCGACCGCCTTGTAGGCGCCCATCAGGATGCCGAACGGCAGCGCCAGGACCACGGCCAGGACGAAGCCGCCCAGCACCCGCCAGATCGTCATGCCGATGTCGAACAGGAAGCCGTGATTGACGAGCAGGTTCCAGCCCTCGGCGACCATGGTCAGGGGATCGGCGAGGAAGAGCTTCTGCACATAGCCGCCGAAGGTCGCGACGGACCAGACGGCGACGAAGAGCGCGAAGAAGGCGATGCCGTAGCCGACGCGGGCGCTGGCGGAGACCGGCTGAAGTGGTTTCATCGTCAGAAACTTGTTTCCTTCACAAGAGCGGCGAGTTCGCGCCAGGGCTCGATGGACCAGTAGCCGGATGCCGCTCCGGAGGTAGAGGGCAGGATGAAGACGCGGCTTCCTACGAGGAGGGACGGCTGAAGGCCATAGGCGAGCCTGCTTCCGCTACCTCCTCCCAGCACAGACTGGGCAGCACGCTTGCCGTTGAACGCGACGATCGCCGGAGCGTGCTCATGAATCTTGGCCAGAAAACCGGCGATATCGACATGGTGCCGCATCAGCGCCGTGTCGGGACCGGACGTCCCCTTGGCGACATCGGTGAAGCCGATGCCGTAGCGCGGCAACTCCAGGAAATCCGCCGGGCCGAGCGGCTCAGGAATCAGCCCGGTCTCGAACAGCGTCTTCCAGAACTTGTTGCCGGGGCCGGCATAATAGGCGCCCCGCCTGGCCGAGATGGAACCGGCCTGCGTGCCGCAGAAGACGACGCGCAAGCCTGGCCCCAGCACGTCCGGCAGGACGTGATCAGTCACTTGCCGGCGACGTACTTCGTGTCGACCAGCGTGGTGATATCGGGCCTGGCCTTGATCAGGCCGATCTCGAGCAGAAGGTCGGCGGCCTTGTTGGTGAAGGCCTGCCATTCCCCGGAGAAGAAGGCCTTGTTGCCCTCGGCGTCCGACCAGCGCAGGTAGCCGGCCGACTTGCCGAACTGCTCGCCGGTCTGCTTCACATCGGCGCCCATGATGCCATAGGCCTTGGCCTGATCGGCCTTGATCAGGGCGAGCGCCTCGAAATAGCTCTTGGTCAGCGCCGCGGCGGCCGCGTCGTTCTCGCCGAGGAATTTCGGCGTGCAGCCGAAGGTGTCCATCACCATCGGGTAGTCGAGCGTGGTGGCGATGATCTTGCCGGCATCCGGCTTCTCGCGCACGGCTGAGAGATAGGGCTCATAGGTCATGGCCGCGTCGTTCTGGCCGGCGATGAAGGCCTGCGCCGCCGGGCCGGGCTCCATGTTGACAACGCTGACGTCCTTCACCGACATGCCGTTCTCCTTGAGGATCCAGGCCAGGGCGAAATAGGGCGAGGTGCCGGGGGCGGAGGCAGCGACCGTCTTGCCCTTCAGGTCCTTGATCGAGCCGGTCGCGCTGCGCACCGCCATGCCGTCGGCGCCATAGCTCTTGTCCAGCTGGAAGATCTGCTTGGTCTTGATCCCGGCGGCGTCCCAGACGATCCAGGTCTCGACTGTGGTCGCGGCGCATTGGATGTCGCCCGAGGCGATGGCGAGGTGGCGGTCCTTCTGCGGGATCTTCTTGATCGAGACGTCGAGGCCGTTCTTGGCGAAGATGCCGGCCTCCTTGGCCAGCACCAGCGGGGCAAAGCCGGTCCAGCCGGAGATGCCGATATTGACCTTGGTCTGCGCCTGCGCGCCGCCTGCGGCCATGAGAGCCACAAGGCCGATCCCGGCGGCTACCCCGATACGCTTCACAACTGTCATGACGAACCTCTTCCCCTCTTGATTCCGCCCGCAGCGGATGCCCCGGCCATCGCAGCCCGATCGCATCCGAGAAAGCAAGCTTCGTTCCAATTCACGTTAAATGCATATGCAATTCCGTCAAGGCGCTGCGCTTGTTGGTCTTGCGCGAACTCTACTCGCCCGGCCGACCCCGGCCGGACGGAGCGCGCGCTGATCACCGCCGCTTGGGAAAGCAATGACATTCTCTTGTTTGACACTGCAGGAGCGATCCCTTCCCCTCGCAGGCATCGGCGCAAAGCGCCTTTGGCTATCGAGAGGTTCTTCCGGATGAATGGCGCCGACCGCCTGTGCGACACGCTGCTGGTCAACGATGTCGATGTCTGCTTCGCCAATCCCGGCACCTCCGAAATGCACTTCGTCGCGGCGCTCGACCGCAAGCCGCAGATGCGCTGCGTGCTCGGCCTGTTCGAGGGCGTGGTCACCGGCGCGGCCGATGGCTATGCCCGCATGGCCGACAAGCCGGCGGCGACGCTGCTGCATTGCGGGCCCGGCATGGCCAACGCGCTCGCCAACATGCACAACGCCAGGCGCGCCTGGACACCGATGATCAACGTGGTCGGCGACCACGCGACCTACCATCTGCAGCACGATGCGCCGCTGACCAGCGACATCGAGAGCCTGGCGCGGCCGATGTCGCAGTTCGTGCGCCGCATCGCCTCGCCTGAAGATGTCGGCCCGGCGATCGGCGAGGCTTATGCCGCCTCGCTCACTTTGCCCGGCGTCACCACCGTGATCCTGCCGGCCGATTGCGCCTGGGGCAGCGTCGAGCCGGCCGAATTGAAGCCGACGCCGTTGCCGGCTCTGAAGAGCGTCGATGCCGCCACGGTCCGCGAGATCGCGGCCGGCCTGCGCAAGCACGGTGCCCGCGCCGCGATCATGCTGACCGGGCTGGCGCTGCGCGAGAAGCCGATGGAGATGGCGGCCCGCGCCTGCGCGGCGACCGGCGCCCAAATCTTCAGCCAGATGTCGAACGGCCGGATCCAGCGCGGCGCCGGCCGCGTCGCTATGCCCAAGGTGTTCTACCCGATCGACAAGGCGCTCGATCAGCTCAAGGACATCGACTACCTCGTGCTCATCGGCGCGCAGGTGCCGGTCGGCTTCTTCGCCTATCCCGGCAAGCCCGGCCGACTGGTCCATGACGGCTGCGAGGTCGCGACGCTGGCGCGGCCCGGCGACGATTTGCCCGCTGCGGTCACGGCGCTCGCCGAGGAGATGGGCGCGACCAAAATCGCACCCGCCTATATCGCCCCCTCGCGCACCGAGCAGCCCGCGCTGCCGACCGGCACGCTCGACGCCGACAAGACCTGCGCCATCGTCTCGGCGCTCCTGCCAGAGAACTGCATCATCTGCGACGAGTCGGTCTCGTCGGGCCGCAGCTTCTATTACGACTGCCATAGCGCGCCGCAGCACGACTACATCCAGCTCACCGGCGGCGCGATCGGCGAAGGCATCCCGCTCTGCGTCGGCGCCGCGGTAGCTTGCCCCGATCGCAAGGTCATCGGCATGCAGGCCGACGGCTCCGGCATGTACACGGTGCAGGGCCTGTGGACGCAGGCGCGCGAGAACCTCGACGTCGTCACCGTGATCTTCGCCAACCGGACCTATGCGATCCTGCACGGCGAGATGCGCGCCGTCGGCGTCAACGATTTCGGCCGCAACGCCAAGCTGATGCTCAACCTCGACGAGCCGGCGCTGGACTGGGTCGCAATGGCGAAGGGCATGGGCGTCGAGGCCGGCCGCGCCACGACGGCCGAGGAGTTCACCAGGCTGTTCAAGGGCGCGCTCGGCCGAAAGGGGCCGTTCCTGATCGAGGCGGTGATTTGAGGGTAACACGAAGAGGTGCGAGAAACCCCTCCCCCCTTGTGGGGAGGGGATAGGGGTGGGGGGCGTAAAGTCGAAGCGCACTCGCCAGGAACCAAACTAGTCCGCTTCTACAAGCCAAGGATCACCCGGTCGTCCGCCCCCCATCCCCATACCCTTCCCCACAAGGGGGAAGGGAGGAGTTCGGGCGAGCAGCGTTTTGCAGAGGAATCTCGCTGAAAGGGGCTTGGCGGAGAGGAAAGAAGAGCAGCCGTCACGGGGCGGCCGTTTGCAGCGATCAGCCTTGCCAGCCGTAACCAAACGAGACGCAATGGCGAACTCAGGCTTCGATGCTTATCTCACCGGGATCAAGGAGGTTTGACATGACGGAACGTGCTGTACTCGCAGGCGGTTGCTTCTGGGGCATGCAGGACCTGATCCGCAAGCTCCCCGGCGTCGAGACGACCCGGGTCGGCTACACCGGCGGCGACGTGAAGAATGCGACCTATCGCAATCACGGCACCCATGCCGAGGGCATCGAGATCACCTTCGATCCCGGCAAGATCGGCTACCAGCAGCTGGTGGAGTTCTTCTTCCAGATCCATGATCCGACGACGCTGAATCGCCAGGGCAACGACCTCGGCACCAGCTATCGCTCGGGCATCTACTATGTCGACGAAGCGCAGAAGAAGACCGCCGAGGAGGTCATCGCCGAGGTGAACGCCTCCGGCCGCTGGCCGGGCAAGGTGGTCACGGAACTGAAGCCCGAGGGCGATTTCTGGGAGGCGGAGCCGGAACACCAGGATTATCTGGAGCGCTATCCGGCCGGCTACACCTGCCACTGGGTCCGCCCGGATTGGGTGCTGCCGCGCCGCGAGGCGGCCGAATAGCGGAGCATCCGCTAACCTTGGCCAGGCATGCTTGTTGGGGCGGCGCGCGATGCGGGCCGTGCGTCCTTCGGCCTTACGCGGATGTCAGCCAGACTGCATAAAGCTCGACTGCATCGCCGCGGGCGGGCAGCTCGACGCGCCCGGGAGCATCGATAACCGCGCTGTCGCCAGCGGGAAGCGCCGCGCCGTTCACCAGCCAGTCGCCCTTGCGGGCGACCAGCACCAGCAGGCCCTCACTCGCGGTGAGCGCCCCTGCGCTGGAGAGACGCTCGACCCGGTGCCGCCAGCGGCCGCGTCGAGACATCACATTGAGATCGTCGATCGCCCCGTCGACCAGCAGCCCGTCGACCGCCCGGTCGGCGGCGAAGGGGTAGGGCGCGCTGGTGCGATCCAGCCTGATGCGCTCGCCATCGCCGAAGGCCAGCGTGATGCCGGCTCCGGTCAGCACCGACAGCGTCCGGTCGATGCCGGGAAAGGACGAGAACGGCCCGTCCTGCCCGACATGGGCCATGCTGATGCGCCAGTCGAAATCACCCAGCGAGGCGCCCTCCGGCGCCACCGCGATCTCGGTCGTCGTCCCGCCGCCGTTCTTCCACGGCATGGAGAGGCAGTCGGCGGCGCGGATGATGCGCATGGGAGGCTCCTTCGAATTCAAGCGCCACCCTTGTCATTCCGGGGCGCCCGGAGGGCGAACCCGGAACCCACGACGGGGTGCGACGTAGTGATCGGTCGGACTCGCCCAGTCGTGGGTTCCGGGTTCTCCGCTTACGCGGAGCCCCGGAATGACATGTGGGTTCAGCCCAAAATCCCCGGCAGCTTCAGGCCCTTCTCCCGGGCACAGTCGAGCGCGATGTCGTAGCCGGCATCGGCATGGCGCATCACGCCGGTGGCCGGGTCGTTCCAGAGCACGCGTTCCAGCCGCTTGGCCGCCTCGGGCGTCCCATCGGCGACGATGACGACGCCCGAATGCTGCGAATAGCCCATGCCGACGCCGCCGCCATGGTGCAGCGAGACCCAGGTCGCGCCGCCGGCCGTGTTGAGCAGGGCGTTGAGCAGCGGCCAGTCGGAGACCGCGTCCGAGCCGTCCTTCATCGCCTCGGTCTCGCGGTTGGGCGAGGCGACCGAGCCCGAATCGAGATGGTCGCGGCCGATCACGATCGGCGCCTTGACCTCGCCCTTGGCCACCATCTCGTTGAAGGCGAGGCCGAGCCGGTGACGGTCGCCGAGGCCGACCCAGCAGATCCGCGCCGGCAGGCCCTGGAACTGGATGCGCTCGCGCGCCATGTCGAGCCAGTTGTGCAAATGCTTGTCGTCCGGCAGCAGCTCCTTGACGCGCTGGTCGGTGCGGTAGATGTCCTCCGGATCGCCGGACAGCGCCGCCCAGCGGAACGGGCCGATGCCGCGGCAGAACAGCGGGCGGATATAGGCCGGGACGAAGCCGGGGAAATCGAAGGCGTTGTCGACGCCCATGTCCTTCGCCATCTGGCGGATATTGTTGCCGTAGTCGAGCGTCGGCACACCCATTGTCTGGAAGTCGAGCATCGCCTTGACGTGGCTTGCCATTGACGTCTTGGCGGCCTCGATCGTGCCGGCCGGGTCGCGCTCCCGGCGCTCCTCCCATTCTTCCAGCGTCCAGCCGGCCGGCAGATAGCCATTGAGCGGGTCATGCGCCGAGGTCTGGTCGGTGACGACGTCCGGGCGGATGCCGCGGCGGACCATGTCGGGGAAAATCTCGGCGGCGTTGCCGAGCACGCCGACCGAGACGGCCTTGCCCTTGGCATGGGCGGCCTCGATGATCTTCAGGGCTTCATCGACGCTGTCGGCCTTCTCGTCGAGATAGCGGGTGCGCAGCCGGAAATCGATCGAGGACGGCCTGCACTCGACGGCGATCATCGAGGCGCCGGCCATGGTCGCGGCGAGCGGCTGGGCGCCGCCCATGCCGCCGAGCCCGCCGGTCAGGACCCATTTGCCCTTGAGGCTGCCATTGTAGTGCTGGCGGCCGACCTCGACGAAGGTCTCGTAGGTGCCCTGAACGATGCCCTGCGTGCCGATATAGATCCAGGAACCGGCCGTCATCTGGCCGTACATCATCAGCCCGAGCTTATCGAGATGGTGGAAATGCTCCCAATTGGCGTAGGCCGGGACGAGGTTGGAATTCGCGATCAGCACGCGTGGCGCGTCCGGATGCGTCTTGAAGATGCCGACCGGCTTGCCTGACTGGACCAGCAGCGTCTCGTCGGCCTCGAGCGAGCGCAGCGAGGCGCAGATCCGGTCGAAATCCTCCCAGGTGCGGGCGGCGCGGCCAATGCCGCCATAGACCACGAGCTCGCCGGGCTTTTCGGCGACGTCGGGGTCGAGATTGTTCATCAGCATGCGCAGCGCAGCTTCCGTCAGCCAGGACTTGGCGCTGCGCTCGTTGCCGTGGGGCGCGCGGATGACGCGGCTGTTGTCGATGCGGGTCATGGCTTGCTCCGTTCGAGCTGGGTGGCGGCGGCGAGCGCAGCCTCGATCATGGCGGAAAGGGTTGCTTGCAGGCTGGCGGCCTTGGCCGGGGCGAAGGTCCAGGGCGCGGCTTCGTCTTCGAGATAGGCTGAAAGCGCGATCTCCATCTGGAGTGCGTGGACGTGCTCGGCAGGGCGGCCGTAATGACGGGTGATCCAGCCACCCTTGAAGCGGCCATTGACCACCTGGCTGAAGGCGCTGCCGGCCATAGCAGCGGTCGCGGCGGCTTCAACGGCGGGCGCGGCGCTCGCGCCGGAATTCGTGCCGAGGTTCAGCGTCGGCAGCGTGCCCGGAAACAGGCGCGGGATCACCGACTTGATCGAATGGCAGTCCCAGAGCAGGCAGAAGCCGTGCTGCGCCTTGGCATGCGCGATCTCGGCCGCGAGCGCATTGTGGTAGGGCTGGAAATAGTCCTCGCGCCGGCGGGCGATCTCGGCTTCGTCCGGCGTGGTCGCCCAGATCGGCGCGCCGTCGAAGGTGGTGGTTGGCACGAGCTCGGTCGTCGCCTGGCCGGGATAGAGCGAGACGCCAGCCGGGTCGCGGTTGAGGTCGATGACGAAGCGCGACAATTGCGCTTCAACGATCGTCGGCTGGAAGCGCTCGGCGAAGGCGTAGAGCCGGCGCATATGCCAGTCGGTATCCTCGACTTGGCTGCCGCGCGCATTGAGCTGCGCCGCGACCTCGGCCGGCAGGCCGGTGCCCGGATGCGGCATCGACAGGACGAGCGGCGAGGCGCCGCGCGTGATGGAGACGATGGCGGTCATGGGCGTCCTCCCTTCTCCCCTTGTGGGAGAAGGTGGCGCGAAGCGCCGGATGAGGGGTCGCGCGAGCTTTCCGTCATGCTCGGCCTTGTGCCGAGCATCCACGTCTTGAACACCGCACGCGACGAAGGAAGGCGTGGATGGTCGGGACAAGCCCGACCATGACGGGGAAGGGCAGCGCGACCCCTCACCCCAGCCCTCTCCCGCAAGGGGAGAGGGGGTAGGTTGCGGTTCGTGCGCCTCATGCGGAGAGCTCCGCGAAGCTGTCGACGCCGGCGGCCTTGCCGAGCGCGCCCGAGAGCACGAGCTCCGTCGCGGCGGCGAGGTCGGGCGCGAGATAGCGGTCTTCGGTCAGCGGCGCGATCCGCTCGCGGATCAGCGCCAGCACCGGCTCGAGCCGCGGCGAGGTCTTCAGCGGGCGGTGATGCTCGATCGCTTCGGCGGCGGCCATCAGCTCGACCGCGATGATGCTCGCAGCGTTCTTCGCCATCTCGATCAGGCGGAAGGCGCCATGCGTCGCCATTGAGACATGGTCTTCCTGATTGGCCGAGGTCGGGATGGTGTCGACCGAAGCTGGATAGGCCCGCTGCTTGTTCTCGGAGGCCAGTGCAGCGGCGGTCACCTGCGCGATCATGAAGCCGGAGTTGAGGCCGGCATCGCGCGCCAGGAAGGGCGGCAATCCGCTCATGACGGGATCGACCAGGAGCGCGATGCGGCGCTCGGCGAGATTGCCGATCTCGCAGACGCCCATCGCCAGCATGTCGGCGGCGAAGGCGACCGGCTCGGCGTGGAAATTGCCGCCCGAGACGATCTCGCCTGGCCCGAGCACCAGCGGGTTGTCGGTGACCGCATTGGCCTCGATCGCAAGCGTCGCGGCGACATTGGCGAGAAGGTCACGTACCGCGCCCATCACCTGCGGCTGGCAGCGCAGCGAATAGGGGTCCTGCACTTTGGAATCGCCGAAGCGATGGCTCTCGCGGATTTCGCTGCCGGCGATCAGCTCCAGCAGCAATGCCGCGACCTTGATCTGGCCGGGCTGGCCGCGCAGCGCCTGGATGCGCGGGTCGAACGGCGTGTCCGAGCCCTTCAAGGCATCGACCGAGAGTGCGCCGGCGATCAGCGCGGCATCGAAGACGCGGGCGATGCTGGTGAGCCCGGTCAGCGCCAGCGAGGCCGAGACCTGCGTGCCGTTGATCAAAGCGAGGCCTTCCTTGGCGCCGAGCGCCAGCGGCGCCTGGCCGATGCGCTTCAGCGCCTCGGCCGCGGGCAGCACGTCGCCCTTCAGCCTGATCTCGCCGACGCCCATCAGCGCGGCGGTGAGATGCGCGAGCGGGGCGAGGTCGCCGGAGGCGCCGACCGAGCCCTTGGCGGGCACGACCGGCAGCGCGCCGGCCTTGAGCGCGCCGATCAGCGCCTCGACCACGACGGGGCGCACGCCCGAGGCGCCGCGCGCCAGGCTCGCCGCCTTCATGGCGAGGATCAGGGAAACGACCTCGTCCGGCAAGGCAGGACCGGTGCCGACCGCATGCGAGAGGATGAGGTTGCGCTGCAGCTTGGCGAGATCGTTGTCGGCGATCCGGACGCTGGCGAGCTTGCCGAAGCCGGTGTTGACGCCATAGGTCACGGTGCCGGCGGCGACGATCTCGTCGACGATCGCTTGCGCTGCGGCGATGGCGCCGGTGTCCGCGAGAGAGACGGTGGCGCCGTCGAGGACATGGCGCCAGTCGGCGAGGCGGGCCTCGCCGGGGGTGAGAGAGAGCGTGGTCATTGTCCGTTCCGGATGCGCGTGTGAAGCGGGTTGAAGCCGATGCGGTAGGCGAGCTCGGCCGGGCGCTCGATCTCCCAGATCGCGAGATCGCAGGCCTTGCCGGCCTCCAGCGTGCCGATTTCGTCCTGAAGACCGAGCGCGCGGGCGGCGTTGCGGGTCATGCCGGCCAGCGCCTCCTCCGGCGTCAGCCGGAACAGGGTGCAGCCCATGTTCATGGTCAAAAGCGGCGAGGTCAGCGGCGAGGTGCCGGGATTGGCGTCGGTGGCGAGCGCGATCGGCACGCCATGCTGGCGCAGAAGCTCGATCGGCGGCTTTTGTGTCTCGCGCAGGAAGTAGAAGGCGCCGGGCAGGACGACGGCGACGGTGCCGGCCTTGGCCATGGCGATCACGCCGGCCTCGTCGAGATGTTCGAGATGGTCGGCCGAGAGCGCACCGAAGCTGGCCGCGAGCGCCGCGCCGCCGAGATTGGAGAGCTGCTCGGCATGGATCTTGACGGCCAGGCCCTTCGCCTTGGCGGCGGTGAACACACGGGCCGTCTCCTCCGGTGAGAAGGCGATGCCTTCGCAGAACACGTCGACGGCGTCGGCGAGCTTCTGCTCCGCGATCGCATCGAGCATCGGGCCGCAGACGAGGTCGATGTAGTCGCCGGAACGGCCTTTGAATTCGGCCGGCACGGCATGGGCGCCGAGGAAGCTGGTCTGCACTCCGACCGGACGCTCGCGCCCGAGCCGGCGGGCGACCGCGAGCACCTTGACCTCGCTGTCGGTATCGAGCCCGTAGCCCGATTTGATCTCGACCGTGGTGACGCCCTCGGCCATCAGCGCGGCGAGGCGCTTGTCGGCGCTGGCGAAGAGCTGGCCTTCAGTTGCCGCGCGCGTCGCCTTGACGCTGGAAACGATGCCGCCACCGGCGCGGGCGATCTCTTCATAGCTCGCGCCCTTGAGGCGCAATTCGAACTCATTGGCGCGGTCGCCGCCATAGACGAGATGGGTGTGGCAATCGATCAGTCCCGGCGTGATCCAGCGACCCTCGCAATCGATCACTTCGGCCTGGCCGAAGGCGGGCGCATCGGCCCGCTTGCCGGCGAAGACGATGCGGCCGTCGCGGGCAATGACGGTGCCGTCCTCGATCGCGCCATAGGGCGTGCCTGCATCGGCCGCCATGGTCGCGAGCCGTGCGTTGGTCCACACTCGGTTGCTGTTGGAAGGGGTCGTCGCCACGTCGCCTCCTCTCGACTTCATTTGCCTTATGGCTATGCTAGACAATTGCATATGCAAATAGCAAGCTTCATTTGCATATGCAATTAAACGAGGACGCCAGCGTGACCGGACATACGACACTGCATCTCGCTCAGGCGCTGCTGCCCGAGGGCTTCGCCGAGAACGTCACGCTGACGCTCGATCATGGAACGATCATGTCGGTCGCGGCAGGGCAGGTGGCGCCTGCGGGTGCAACGAAGCTCGCCGGGCTCGCGCTGCCCGGCCTGCCCAATCTGCACAGCCACACCTTCCAGCGCGGCATGGCGGGCCTCGCCGAACGACGCGGCGCTTCCGAGGATTCGTTCTGGACCTGGCGCGAGGTGATGTATCGCTTCCTCGACCGCTTGAACCCCGACGACGTCCAGGCGATCGCGGCGCAGGCCATGGTCGAGATGCTGGAAGGCGGCTTCACCGCGCTCGCAGAATTCCACTATCTCCATCACGACAAGGATGGCGCCGCCTATGGCGACATCGCCGCGATGGCCGCGGCGATCGCAGCGGCTTCCGAAGAAACCGGCATCGGCCTGACCTTGTTGCCGGTGCTCTATCGCTATGGCAATTTCGGCAGCGCGCCGGCCGCGCCCGGCCAGCGCCGCTTCCTCAACGACCGCGATGCCTATGCGCGCCTGATCGAGTGCAGCGAGAGAGCGGTCGCAAGCCTGCCGGACGCCCGCGTCGGCCTCGCTCCGCATTCGCTGCGGGCGGTGGCGCTCGACGACCTCGGCTGGCTCGCGCAGCTGCGCCAAGGCGTACCGCTGCACATTCATGTCGCCGAGCAGACCCGCGAGGTCGAGGACAGCCTCGCCATCACCGGCCGCCGTCCGGTCGAGCTACTGATGCAGAACGTCGCGGTCGACGCGCGCTGGTGCCTGATCCATGCGACGCATCTGAGCGATGCCGAGCGTGATGCGATGGCGCTCTCCGGTGCGGTCGCGGGCCTCTGCCCGATCACCGAGGCCAATCTCGGCGACGGCATCTTCGATGGCGTGCGCTACCGCGAGAGGGGCGGACGCATCGGCGTCGGCAGCGATTCCAATGTCGAGATCGGCGCCGGCGGCGAACTCCGCCTGCTCGAATATTCGCAGCGCCTGCGTGACCGGCGGCGCGCACTCTGGGCCGAAGCAGGCGTCTCGGCCGGCCTCAGGCTCTGGCAGGACGCCTGCGCCGGCGGCGCGCAGGCCTGCGGTCGCAGCATCGGCGCGATCGCTGTCGGCCACCGCGCCGATCTCGTCACGCTCGATGCCGAGCATCCCGCCATCGTCGGCAAGGGCGGCGACTTCGCGCTCGACAGCGCGATCTTCGCCGCTCCCGCTTTGCCGGTCGCGGAGGTGATCGTCGGTGGAAAGCCTGTGGTCAGCGCCGGCCGGCACATTGACCGCGCCCGCATCGCTGCGCGCTATGGCCAGGTGATCCGCAATCTCCTCGCCTGAAGACAAGGGAGCCATGTCAGCCACTCAGATCGATGCCGTGACGCTGGATGGATCAGGTCCGCTCTATGACCAGATCCGTCGCGCCATCCGCGATCTGATCCTGGCCGGAACCTGGCCACCGGGAACGTCGGTGCCGCCCGAGCATGCGCTGATGGAGCGTCTCGGCGCCTCGCGCATGACCGTGCACCGCGCGTTGGCGCAGCTTGCCCGCGAGGGGCTGATCACGCGCCGCCGCCGCTCGGGCACGATCGTCGCGAGCCCGCCGGCAAGCCACGCCATGCTCGACATCCTCTCGATCCCGCAGGAGGTGCGCGAGCTCGGTCAGGACTACAGCTATCGCATCCTGCAACGGCGCGACGGCAAGGCGCAGCGCGAGATCGCCGCACGTTTCGATCTCGGCCGCTCCGCCGAGATCGCGCACCTGACCCTGCTGCATTTCGCGGGCCGCGCGCCGCATGTGCTGGAGGACCGGGTGATCCATCTCGGGACTATCCCACAGGCCGCGGAGGAGAGCTTCGCCGAGACGCCGCCGGGCGATTGGCTCCTCCAGAACTCTCTGTGGTCGCAGGCGGAGCACGCGATCAGCGCGGTCGCGGCCGAGCCACAGGAAGCCGAGCTGCTGAAGATCGAGGCCGGCGAGCCCTGCCTGCTGGTCGAGCGCCGGACCTGGAATCACGCCGAGCCGATCACCGCCGTGCGGTTGCTCTATCCCGGCGGGCGCCACCGCTTCGTCGGCCGTTTCGGGCCCTACGGGGCGGTTTGAGGCAAATGGCGGGTGGTTCCCGCCATTCGCGATATGCTGCCTATCAGCAAGCGTACCGGACGCGCCGGCCCCATTCGTCACGACCGTAGCAGATCTGGTCCGGCGAGGTCGCATTGCCGATGATCGCGCCGCCAGCACCGCCAATCGCAGCGCCCGCCAGAGCGCCACCGGCGCGACCTGTCGCGGCGCCGCCGATGAGGGCGCCCGCTCCAGCGCCGATCAGTGCGCCGGTCGCGGTTCTTTCTTCGCGGGGCGTACAGGCGCCGAGTGCGGCTACCGCTGCGGTCACCAATAGAAATTTCTTCATCATCGGACGTTCCTTCCCTTTATGGCGAGGGCCGACGGCGTCGCGACGCGACATGCAAGAACGAGCTTGCAAAGAGCCCTCGGCAGGTCGTGCGGCAGCGCCTCGTTGGTGATCGCTTGCCGCCTGAAGCGTGTCGGCTGAAGCTGCACGCTCGATCGACCCTTCAAACCGTGTTAGCCGGCATTTGTTCCGCCCGCAGGCCACCGCGCCCATGATCGACGCTCGCGGGGCTGCCCTCGTGAGCCTTCCGGACGGCACGATCTTTTTGTCCTGCGCATTGGGAACCCGGCCGCTCCCATCGGGTTGATGGAACGAGCCGGCTCGAAGGTCGGCCCAATAAGCTATTCATGGAGGGACCGATGAGCGCTACGATGACCGCAGCCTCTCACGCCGCCAACCCGCTGATCGCCGGCGCTCGCGTTGCCGGTACCGAGGTCTACAACACCGCCAGCGAGCATCTCGGCTCGATCTATGACGTCATGCTCGACAAGGCGACGGGCAAGGTCGCCTACGCCATCATGTCCTTCGGCGGGTTCCTCGGCCTCGGCGAGAAGTACCATCCGATCCCGTGGAGCATGCTCGATTACGACGTCGAGAAGGGCGGCTATGTCGTCCCCCTGACCCGCGAGAAGCTCGAAGCCGCCCCGATGTACGGCGCCGATGGCGAGCCCGACTGGCACGACAAGGAGTACGGCAAGCGGGTCCACGACTACTACGGCACGATGCCGTACTGGATGATGTGAGAGCGCGCCGCAGGGCCTGCGTTCCACACCAAGGCGCAACTCGCGGCGGTCGCTATCCCCCCAGCCGGATCGTCGTGATTGCGTGGTGCGGGCCGAAAGGCCCGCACCTTTTTTTGGGCTGCATCACGGGGAACCTCGGCAGGAGCTGCGCGTCATTGAGTGCCGGCTGGGCACCGCTCCCACCACGGTGGGCAACTCCCTTCGTGCATCATCGAGGTCACCATGCACATTCGTTATGGCTACCGGATCGAGGTCGTCTGCGAGCAGCCGACTGCCCTGCTCACGCTTCTCGATGTCCACCCCTCGCGCCGGCACGATCTGATCCGTCCGGACGAGATGCGCGTTGCGTCCGTTATGGCTCAACTTGAGCCGATCGCGATCAGCCAGCATCTCGATCCGTTCGGCAACATCTGTCGCCGTTTCACCGCGCCGGCGGGCGGTGTCGTGCTCGCATGCGAAGGCCTCATCCACGATAGCGGCGAGCCCGATCCCGCTGACCCGACCGCCTCCGGGGGTGCGCCGGCCGAACTGCCCGATGCGGTCCTGCCCTATCTGCTCGGCAGCCGCTATTGCGAGACCGATCGGCTGGCCGACACCGCCTGGAGCCTGTTCGGCCAGGTCGAGCCGGGCTGGGCCCGCGTTCAGGCGGTGACCGAGTTCGTCCATAACCATGTCAGCTTCGGCTACGCTTTTGCGCGCAACACCCGGACTGCGGCCGAGGCCTTCGACGAGCGTATCGGCGTCTGCCGGGACTTCGCCCACCTCGCCATCGCGCTTTGCCGCTGCCTCAACATCCCGGCGCGGTATTGCAACGGCTATCTCGGCGATATCGGCGTCGTGCCCAATCCTGCGCCGATGGACTTCAATGCCTGGTTCGAGGTCTGGCTCGGCGGGCGCTGGCATACCTTCGACGCCCGTCATAACCAGCGCCGCATCGGCCGCATCGTCCTGGCTCGCGGTCGTGACGCGACCGACGTGCCGATGCTGACCTCCTTCGGTCCGCACTGGCTGCGGCGCTTCGAGGTAATCACTGAAGAGGTCGAGGATGAGCCGCTGCGGCTTGCGCCGGCGGCGACCCGCCTTGTTCCCGCCAAGAGAGACGCCCATATCGCCGCCTGAGATGGCGAAACTGTCGGATCCGTCACCCGAGCTCGAAACGCAGGCGCGAGCGCGCTGCTTCCGCGTCATCGCAAACGCGCGCGCCGGCACGGTTCTGGAGGCTGGAGCCGACACCTTTGCGCAGCGCATCGAAGCGGCGTTCGAGGCTGCCGGTTGCCGCGCCGAAGTCGAGCTGGTGCCGCCGCGCCAATTGCTGGAGCGCCTGCGGACTGCGGTTGCCGACGAAGCCACGATCCCCGTCATCGCCGGCGGTGACGGCACCATCAATGGCGCCCTGCCTGTTCTCGTCGGCTGCAAGCGGCCGGTGGGCGTTCTGCCGCTCGGCACCGTCAACGTGCTCGGCCGCGATCTCGGCCTCATCGGCACGGTGGAGCAGCAGATCGCTGCGCTTTGCCAGGGCGAGCCGGTGTCGATGGATCTCGGCAGCGTCGACGGCCACCTGTTCCATTCGATCTCGGGCATGGGTTTCTTCAGCCTGATGGCGCGCCAGCGCGAATATGCGCGGCGCCAGTTCCCGTTCAGCCGTCTCATTGCCTTTCTTTTCGCCGCGACGCGCTCGATCCTGTTCACGCGCCCGATCCGTATCGAGATGGAGATCGCCGGCGAGCGTCGTCTGGTCGAGGCCGATGCGGTCCTGGTCACCGTCAACCAGTTCGACGGCGCCGAATGGCGTCGCAACCGCCTCGACGGTGGCGAGTTCGAGATCCATATCCTCGATACCGGAGGCCCGCTGTCGCGCGCCAAAGCAGCGTTCTCGATGCTGACCGGTGGCTGGCGCAACTCCCGGCACCTGATCTCGCTGACTGGCACCGCCGTCACCCTGACCCGCCGCGACAAGCGCCGCGGCCATGTCACCTTCGACGGCGAGGTCGAGCGCCGCGCCAGCCCGTTCGCCTATCGCCTGCTGCCGGGTGCGTTGCAGGTGATCGCTGCCCGGCCGGCCGAGCTTCCGTCCTACCCGGCCGAGTACCAGTTCCCTTCATGAGGCGTTCGATGTTCCTCCTCCAGCCGCGCTTCCTCCTGCCTGTCGCGGCTACCTTCGCCTTTCTGGGCCTGGCCTTCTACGTCGTCTCCGACGGCAGTTCTGCTGTCGACAGCGCGTTGGTCATGCTGTTCCGCGACCCGGCCAACCCCTCCGTGCCGATCGGCCCGGCGTGGTTCCGCGAGATGATGCGCGACCTGACCGCGCTCGGCAGCTTCGTCGGGTTGGGGATCGCGACGGTGATCGCAGCGCTGACGCTCAGACTTTGCGGCCATCGACCGCTGGCGATCGGCCTGGTGGTCAATGTCCTGGCGGCGACGGGGACGAGCACGTTGCTCAAGCTCGCCTTCGGCCGCGAGCGACCGGGCATCGTCGAACATGCGGCGCTGACCTTCACCGCGAGTTTCCCGAGCGGTCATGCCTTCCTCTCGGCGGTGGTGCTGCTCGGCATCGCTGGTTTCGTCGGCATCGCCTCGCGCCGCGCCGACATTGCCCGGCTCTGCCTCTGGATCGCCTGGGCCCTGATGATCGCGATCGGGGTGAGTCGGATTTATCTCGGCGTGCACTGGCCGAGCGATGTGCTCGGCGGCTGGTGCCTGGGCGTCGCCTGGTCCGGTCTTGCCCTCTTCCTGATCGGACGTTTCGCGGCCCGGACGGAGGCGGAGATGGTGCAGGCCACCACGGCACGCGGCGAGCCTGCAATATGAGGCGGGCTGGAACCGGACGGCTCCGCCAGCGTTGATGGGCGCGCCGTTCTGGCGCCTGCAACGGAGCTCTTGATGACGCTGTCCCGCAATACGCTTGTCCTTCTGGTCGGCCTGCTCGTCGTCGGCCTCGGGGCCGTCAGCTACGCGCTCTACCAGGAGAAGAAGCAGCCCGAGGGCGTCGAGATCTCGGTCGGCAAGAACGGCCTGTCGATCAAGGAGAAGTAGGCTGGCCGCTCAGCTGTTCGCCAGGATCATGTTGCGGACGATCGGGTAGATCTGGCTCTCCCATTTGCGGCCCGAGAACACGCCGTAATGGCCGACGCCGGCCTGCATGTGATGGCGCTTGCGGAAGGGCTTGAGCCCGCGGCAGAGGTCGTGCGCCGCCGCGGTCTGGCCGAGCGAGCAGATGTCGTCGCGCTCGCCCTCGACTGTGAGCAGCGCCGTCTTGCGGATCGCGCTGCAATCGACGCGCTCGCCGCGATAGGTCAGCGTGCCCGCCGCCAGCCGCGCCTCCTGGAAGATCCACTGCACGGTTTCGAGATAGAATTCGGCCGGCAGGTCGAGCACCGCGAAATACTCGTCGTAGAAAGCCTTGATCGTCTGCGCCTTCTCGGTCTCGCCGGCGGCGAGGTGGGTGAAGAGATCGATATGCGCGTTGACGTGCCGGCTCATGTTCATCGCCAGGAAGGCGCCGAGCTGGACGAAGCCGGGATAGACCCGGCGGCCGGCGCCGCCATAGCGCCGAGGCACGGTCGAGATGAGGTTGCTGCGGAACCACTCGATCGGCTTGTCGTTGGCGAGCCGGTTGACCGCGGTCGGGTTGATGCGGGTGTCGACCGGCCCGGCCATCAGCGTCATGCTGCGGGGCTGGGCGCGATGGCCGGCCTGCGCCATCACTGCCGCCGCGGTGAGCACCTGCACACAAGGCTGGCAGACCGCGACGAGATGTGCCTGCGGACCGAGCACATCGAGGAAGCGGATCAGATAGTCGACATAGTCGTCATAGCCGAAAGGGCCGGCCTCGAGCGGCACGTCGCGGGCATTGTGCCAGTCGGTGATGTAGACGTCGTGGTCCTGCAGCAGCGTCGCGACAGTGTTGCGCAGCAAGGTGGCGAAATGCCCCGACATCGGCGCGACCACCAGCACCTTCGACTGGGCGAGATCGCTGTCCTTGCGGAAATGCAGCAGGGTGCCGAAGGGCAGGGTCAGCGCCGCCTCTTCGGTGACCGGCACGTCGCGATTGCCGGTGCGGACGCTGGCGATGCCGTAGGGCGGGCGCTCATGCGTGAGCCCGGCCCGCGTCACCATCTCGTAGCCGGCGGCCGCGGCCCGCAGGCTCAGCGGCTCGCCGAGCAAGGCGCGGCTGCCGAGCGTCACGATCGCCGCCTGGGCGAGGGCGCGAGCCGGGTCGAACAGGTCGGACTGGGCCTGATAGGCGAGATAGAGCATCCGTCTGGCGATCCCGATCGTGCCGCGCCTGCATCAGGCGCTTTGCCCGTGCAATCGGCGTGCCCGCGCCGCTGCGCTCGTGCCGGCGGGGCTGGAACGTCTCTTGCTACGCCGCTTCTCCGCGCGCCGAGGATGCCGAGCATGCCTGCCACCACGCTGACCATCAGCAGCAAGAACTACTCGTCCTGGTCGCTGCGCGGCTGGCTGCTCTGCCAGCTCGCAGGTCTCGAGGTCGAGGAGATCATGCTCTCGGTCGACGATCCCTCGGCGCGGGCCGAACTGCTGCTGCTCTCGCCCTCCTTCCTGGTACCCTGCCTGCGCCATGACGGCACGACGGTCTGGGACACGCTCGCCATCGCCGGCTATCTCGACGAGCTGAAACCGCAAGCCGGGCTGCTGCCGGTCGAGGTCGGGGCGCGCGCCCATTGCCGCGCCATCTCCGGCGAGATGCATTCGGGCTTCGCCAATCTGCGCTCGGCCCTGCCGATGAATCTCAAGGCACATTATCCCGGTTTCAAGCTCTGGGCCGGCGCCCGGGCCGATATCGACCGCGTCACCGAGATCTGGCGCGACTGCATCACCAGCTATGGCGGGCCCCATCTCTTCGGCGAGCGGCTTACCATGGCTGACGCGATGTATGCGCCGGTCTGCCTGCGCTTCCTGACCTATGACGTCGCGCTCGACCCGCTCAGCAAGGCTTATTGCCAGACGATCCTGGGCTGGCCGGCGCTGCAGCGCTGGATCGCGGCCGCGAAGACCGAGCCGGACGAACTCGAGGAGCTCGACGCCGAATTCTGAGGGCGCCGGAGATCAGGCTGCGAGGCGCGCTGCGACGACGCGGTCGCGGCCGGCCTGCTTCGCCCGGTAGAGCGCGGCATCGGCCTCCTGCAGCAAGTGCTGCAGGGAGCCCCCCGCCGCGCCCGAGACCAGGCCGATGCTGATGGTCAGTGCGAGTGGCGCGCGCTTGTCGACCGGAATGCGCAGCCGGGCGCAGCCATCGCGCAATCGCTCGGCCAGAGCGAAGGCGGCGGGCTGGGACAGACCCGGTAGCATGATCGCGAACTCCTCGCCTCCCAGCCGTCCGAACAGGTCGCCCGGCCGCAGCAGCGTCGCGATGTGCCCGGCCAGCGCGACGAGGGCCTCGTCCCCGGCCGCATGGCCGTGTTCGTCATTGATCCGCTTGAAGCGATCGACATCCAGCATCAGCAGCGCCACCGGCCCGGGCACGGCCTGCGTCCCTGTCAGGATCGCCTCGCTGCGCAGGAGGAAGGCGCGGCGCGAGAGCACCCCGGTGAGCGCGTCCTGGTTGGCGGCCTGGTCGAGCTCGTTCAGCAGGCGTGCGCGGGCGGCGTTGATCACCGCCACCATGATCGGCCCGAGCGAGAACAGGGCGACACCGAAGCGATGGGAGGTCAGGGCGGCGGCGTAGTCGGCCGTGCCGGGCGCCAGCCTGGCGACCAGCACCGTGCATTGCCAGAGGCCGAGCCCGAAAGTGAGCAGGGCGGTCGGGAACACGCCATAGCTCAGCGCGCACCAGAGGATCGCCGGTATCGGAATGGCGATTGCCGTCGGTCCGCCGATCACGGTGCCGGCGAGGATCGATGCCATCAATGCGGCCGCAGGCTGGAACGTTTGGCTCCGGCCGGCATGCGGCACAGGGCGCGCAACCGGCCGTTTCATCATCTCTGCGAGCCGTGATGCGGTCAGCACCATCGGCAGGACGACGAGATTGCTGGCGAATTCGCTGGTCAGGACGAATTCGAAGGCCTGCAGCGGCGCATGGCCGAAATACACGACGACGCAGCCGAAGCTGACGCAGGCCGCCGCGACGGCGGCGGCGAAGGCGATGAGCAGCAG
Source organism: Alloboseaceae bacterium BT-24-1 (assembly GCA_025846845.1). Classification (GTDB taxonomy): domain Bacteria; phylum Pseudomonadota; class Alphaproteobacteria; order Rhizobiales; family Beijerinckiaceae; genus Allobosea. The sequence continues at coordinate 76,713 of JAOYTL010000007.1, read as the reverse complement.
CGACAGCAAGGCCTGCGGCCGTTCGAGCTGGCGATCCGCGGCCGCGATCCGCTGGAACAGCAGATATCCCACGCAGGCGTTGGTCAGGTTGCCTGCCGTCAGCCAGAGGGTGATGCCGAGGTCGCCGCCCATGGCGAAATCGGCGGCAAGATAGCCGGCCGCGGCGCCCACCCAGCCGAGCGGCCCGGCCCAGCCGGGATTGCGCACCATCAGGCCCATCAGCAGGGCGTTGGCCGGCCAGAAGGTCGAGAGGAAGCCGAGCGGCCGGGTGAGATGGCCGAACAGCGCAGCGGCGAAGACGATGGCTGCGATCAGCGCCGCGCTCCGCCAGGCGGCCATGCTGGGCGGCTTGGTGTCGGAGCCCGCCGGAGCGTGTCGAAGAGGAAGGTCGCGATCAAGCATCATTGCCCGAGAGCAAACCAAACAAGTGTGAAAGCAAGCTGAAACAGGAGTAGTAAAACCGCCGCGGCGACCGTGGCCAGCTGCCGGGCTGCATGCGCTGGCGGCGGGGCCTGCATCGCCTTTCATCGGGCCACTCCGCATGGCCTTGCCGATGTAAAACGGTTAAGACCGGCTCCTCTTTCGGTTAGGCACGAGGTTTTGCGATGAATGCTCCCTTCAAGAATCTGATCGCCGGCGAATGGGCCAGCTCGCAGAACGCTTCGCGCAACATCAACCCGTCCAACACCAACGACGTCGTCGGCGAGTATGCGCAGGGCTCGGTCGAGGACCTCAACAACGCCGTCGCCGCCGCCAAGGCAGCCTTCCCGGCCTGGAGCCGCACGACGCCGCAGGAGCGCTACGAGGTCCTGAAGAAGGCCTCCGACGAGATCCTCGCCCGCAAGGACGAGCTCGGCCGCCTGCTCTCGCGCGAGGAGGGCAAGACGCTGGCGGAAGGCATCGGCGAAGCCGGGCGCGCCGGCCAGATCTTCGCCTTCTTCGCCGGTGAATGCCTGCGCCTCGGCGGCGAGAGCATTCCCTCCGTGCGTCCCGGCGTCGGCGTCGAGGTCACCCGCGAGCCGGTCGGCATCATCGGCATGATCACGCCCTGGAATTTCCCGATCGCGATCCCGGCCTGGAAGATCGCCCCGGCCCTGGCCTACGGCAACTGCGTCGTGATCAAGCCGGCCGATCTCGTCCCCGGCTCGGCCTGGGCGCTGGTCGACATCATCCAGCGCGCCGGCCTGCCCAAGGGCGCGCTCAACCTGGTGATGGGCCGCGGCTCGGTCGTCGGCCAGGCACTGCTCGAGCACAAGGACGTGCATGCGATCAGCTTCACCGGCTCGGTCTCGACCGGACGCAAGGTCGCGACCGCCTGCATCGCCGGCAACCCGATGAAGAAGGTCCAGCTCGAGATGGGCGGCAAGAACCCGCTCGTCGTGCTCGATGATGCCGACCTCAAGACGGCAGTCGAGGCTGCGGTGCAGGGCGCCTTCTTCTCCACCGGCCAGCGCTGCACGGCGTCCTCGCGCCTGATCGTCCAGTCCGGCATCCATGACCGCTTCGTCGAGGCGGCGATCGAGCGGCTGAAGGGCGTCACCGTCGACGACGCGCTGAAGGCCGGCACCACGATCGGCCCGGTCGTCGATCAGAGCCAGCTCGACCAGAACCTGAAATACATCCAGATCGCCCGTGACGAGGGCGGCAAGCTCGCCTGGGGCGGTGAGCTTTTGAATCGCGAGACCCCCGGCTTCTATCTGCAGCCGGCGCTGTTCACAGAGACGACCAATGCCATGCGCATCTCGCGCGAAGAGGTCTTCGGTCCGGTCGCCAACGTCGTCCGCGTCAAGGATTACGAGGAGGCGCTCGCCGTCGCCAACGACACCGAGTTCGGCCTGTCCTCGGGCATCTGCACGACCTCGCTGAAGCATGCGACGCATTTCAAGCGCAATGCCGAGGCCGGCATGGTGATGGTCAACCTCGCCACGGCGGGCGTCGACTACCATGTGCCGTTCGGTGGCCGGAAGGGCTCGAGCTACGGCCCGCGCGAGCAGGGCGCCTATGCCCGCGAGTTCTACACCACGGTGAAGACCTCCTACACGCTCGCCTGAGCTTTCGGGCCGAACGATGATAAGGGCCGTGCCGCGAGGCGCGGCCCTTTTTTCGTGTCGGCTCGGCAGTCGACTAATCGAACAGCGCCTGTTCCAGCGTGGCGATGCTGGGTAGCAGCAGGTGGCTGAGCGGGCGCAAGGTCTCGGCGTTGCCGGCGCCGGTCAGGACCGCAATGCGCAGTCCGGCGCCGGCCGCCGCCGCCATGTGCATGTCGTGGCTGGAATCGCCGATCACGGCGACGGCTTCCGCGGGCAGCCCCGTCGCGCGGCAGAAACCGTCGACCATGCCGCGCCCCGGCTTGGCGCCATGGCCGGAATCGTAGCCGCACAGGAAGGCGAGATGCGGTTCGAGACCGAAGCGCTCGGCGGTGGCGGCGACCGCAGCCTCGCTGTCGCTGGAGGCGATGCCGAGCAGAATCCCGCGCCCGGTTAGGCTGGCGAACAGGGCGGCGAGGTCGCAGACCGGCACCGCTGCGACGACGACCGAGCGGAACAGAGTATCGAGCCGATCGGTCAGCTCGGCCGCGCCGAAGGGCGAGCCGGCTTCCGCCCAGGCCTCTGCCACGTCTTCGGTGTTGCCCGAGGCGAGCAGCCCATCCGAGACGGTATAGCCGGTTACGGGGTCGACGCCGGCCACGGTCAGCAACTGCGCCGCGAGGTCGGGATCGCCCAGCGCAGCGAGCCGTCCGGCCCTCAGATTGGTCGGTGCCCAGCTCGCCTGGTAGTCGATCAGCGTGCCGTCCTTGTCGAACAGCAAGCCGCGAATTGCCGGCAGAGCCGTCAAGCCACCGGCAATCATATGACGGGGATCACGTCGACCTTGACGTCGAGCTTCTGGCTGCCCGGTCCGACGAGCACGCCGTCGAGTGGTGAGACATCGGCATAGTCGCGCCCCGTCGCTGTGACGATATGGTCGTCGGCGACGATCAGGTCGTTGGTCGGGTCGAGCCCGATCCAGCCGGTCCCCGGCCCGGTCCAGGCCATCACCCAGGCATGGGTCGCGTCCGCGCCTTCGAGGCGCGCCTGGCCGGGCGGCGGAATGGTGCGTAGATAGCCGCTGACATAGGCGGCCGGCAACCCAAGTCCGCGCAGGCCCGCGATCATGATGTGCGCGAAGTCCTGGCAGACGCCGTGGCGGGCAGCAAAAGCCTCGCGGATCGGGGTCGCGACCTCGGTGGCTTCGGGATCGTAGCGGAACTCCTTGCGGATGCGGGCCATCAGCTCGCAGGCCGCCTCGAAGACCGGCCGCCTGGCCGGAAAGCTCCTGCGGGCATAGTCGGTGATCTCCGGCACGGTCGGTGCCAGGCGGCTGGGATAGAGATATTGCGCCGGGGAATCCGGAGCGAGGCTCTGTGCCTTGAGTGCGAGTTCGACGACTTCTTCCCACTGCCGCGTCAGGGCCGGAAAAGGGGCGGCCGGCCGCGTCACCTCGACCCGCGAGGTCATCTCGATCCGCAGTTCACGATGCGGCCTGGCGATGGTCAGCGTCGTCGTGCGGTTGCCGAAGAAGCAGATGCCATCGTTCCGTTCGGCACCGCGCGGTGTCACGGAAAGCTTGCTGGTCAGCACGCGCTGGCCGGCCCCATCGCGCGGCAGCACACGTAGCATGCAGCGCGCGAACGGCACCGGCCGACTATAGGCGTAAGCGGTGAGATGGCGGATGTCGTAGATCACGCGGACCCTCTTACGCGAGTCGCGTCATCCGCGAACCTTCCGGCCTGGAGTTCTGCAGGAAATAACGCTCGGCCACCGCGTTGGAGAGGCCCATCAGCAATTGCTCGAAGAACAGGACGCTGGTGCGGTCGAGTCGGCTCGCCTCGGCGGTGCGGCTTTCAGCTGCGAGCTTGAGCGCGAGCCGGCGTGGCTCCTCCAGCATGCCATCGTCGTTGAGCGAGGGCAGGGCGGCGATTTCGGCATCGAGCTGCTCGACCTGGAAGGCGACCGAGCGCGGGTTGTAGGGATCGAGCATGACGAGATCGAGAACCGGCTGCAACGACGCGCCGAGCATGTAGCGCGAGCGGTAGGTGATCTGGGAGTCGGTCAGGTCGAGCAGTGCGTCGAGGCAGTTGCCCGGCGCGTCGTTCTCGATGAAATGGCGGGCGAAGCGGCAGGTGGTGACGCCGCGCTCGATCCGCCGGCCGATGTCGAGGAAGCGCCAGCCGGCGCCGCGCACCATGTTCTCCTGGGAGAGGCCGGAGAAGGCGGCGAGCGATTTCAGCGCCGTGTCGGCGATCTCGAAGGCCTCGCCTTCACTGGTCGGCTTGCCCGGCGGTGCGGCGAGCTGGCGCTGCAGATCGCCGAACAGCCGCCAGGCGTCGACCGAAAGCCGCTCGCGGATGACCGAGGCGGTGCGCCTGGCCTCACGCACCGAGGCCGCGGCCGAGCCGTACTGCTCGATATCGTGGAGCGCAGAGCGCGCCTGTGCCGCGATTGGCCGGCCCTTGGGCGTCGCCGGCGCCGCTCCCCAGGCGACGAGCAGGTTGGCGAGGCGCTTGATCGTCTCGGCATGGCCGGGCGCCTGGTCGTCGGCATTGATCAGGCGTCCGAGCAAAGCGCGCACCAGGCGCAGCGTCGCCTCGCTGCGCTCCAGATAGCGCCCGAGCCAGAACAGGTTGTCCGCGGCCCGGCTCGGCAGGATGCCGACGATGCGGCGAATAGGGATCCGGTCCGGGCTCGGCAGCAGCGTCACCTGTTCCACCGGCTGGTCCGAAGTCACCCAGACATCGCTGGAGCGGACGCCGGAGCGCATCGTCACGGCGCGCGCATCGGATTCGTCCGAGACGCGGCAGAAGCCGCCCGGCATCACCTGCCAGCCATCGGGCGTGGCCGCGGCGAAGACGCGCAGTGTCATCGGCCGTGGCTCCAGCCGCCCGCCTTGCATCACCGGCATGGTCGAGAGCCGGACTACTTCCTGTCCTACATGGTCGAGCCCGCGCTCCGTGATGCGGGTGCGCAGCACCTCGCGCTCATTCCGGTCGAGATCGGCGACGAGCACAGTGCCGCCGTCGAGCCCGTCTCCGGTGGCGCGGAAGGCAGGCGAGACGCTCATCTCGTTGAGGCGGTCGAGCACGATCCCACGCTCGCGCGGCTGGCCGCACCACCAGGTCGCGATGTTCGGCAGGATCAACTCCTCGCCGAGGACCTCGCGCGCCAGCTTCGGCATGAAGCCCATCAGTGCCCGCGCCTCGATCACGCCGGAGCCGAGGCCGTTGGCGACGACGACGTTCTCAGCCCGCACCGCCTCGACCAGGCCGGGCACGCCGAGCGCAGAACGGGCGTTGAGTTCGAGCGGGTCGGCGAAATCGCCGTCGATGCGCCGCCAGATCACGTCGGCGCGCTTGAAGCCGGCGATGGTGCGCACATGCACCAGCCCGTCCCGCATGACGAGGTCGCCGCCTTCGACCAGCAGGAAGCCGAGATAGCGGGCGAGATAGGCCTGCTCGAAATAGCTCTCGTTGAGCTGTCCTGGCGTCAACAGGCAGATCCGCGGCTCGACCCGCTTCGCGCGGGCGACGAGGCCGGCGCGAAAACCCTGGAAGAAGGCGGCGAGCCGCTCGACATTCATCGTCCGGAACAGGTCCGGGAAGGCGCGTCCGATCGCGAGCCGATTCTCCAGCGCATAGCCGGCGCCGGAAGGAGCCTGGGTGCGGTCGTTCAGCACCCACCAGCGCCCGTCCGGGCCGCGACCGAGATCGGCGGCATAGATCTGGAGCTGCCCGGCGCCGGTCACCCCCTGTACGGGCCGCAGATAATCCGGGCTGCCGGTGATGGCGGCCGCCGGCAGTGCGCCGCCGGCGATCAGCCGGCCGGGTCCGTAGATGTCGCCGAGCACGGAATCGAGCAGTTGCGCGCGCTGGGCGACGCCGGCCGCAATCGTCTTCCATTCCTGCCCAGTGAGCACCAGCGGCGCGTGGTTCAGCGGCCAGGCCCGCTCGCTGGCGAGGGGGTCGTTCTCGTCGAGGTCGCCATGGACGCGATAGGAGACGCCGGTGTCGCGGACATGCCGGTCGGCCAGGCCGAAGCGGCGCTGCAACTCGTCGCTCGTAAGCGCTGACCATTCCGCGAGGAACGGCTCCCATTGCGGCCGGATGGTGCCGTCCGCCGCCATGAGCTCGTCATAGGCGCCGGGCAGCGGCCGGTAACCCGAAAGCAGGGCATTGCGGCGCTCGTTGCGCACCCGTGTCGAGCTCGATCGGCCCTGCAGAGCCATCCTTGACCTCAAACCCCGATCGGCCGGCGCAGGTCGAGGGTCATCGGAAACTCCGGATTGCGCTCTTCTGCGGGAATCGCCAGCGGTCCCGGACTATGGCCGATCGCCTCGAAGCGAGCCAGCCTTCTGGCTTCCGCCTCGTAGGAATTCACAGGAGGTGTCTCGTAATTGCGACCGCCGGGATGGGCGACATGATAGACGCAACCGCCGAGCGAGCGGCCCACCCAGCTGTCGACGATGTCGAAGGTGAGCGGCGCATGCACCGGAATCGTCGGATGCAGGCCCGAGGCCGGCTGCCAGGCCTTGAAGCGCAGGCCGGCGATGCTGACCCCGGCGGCGATTTCGGTCATCGGCAGCGCCCGCCCGTTGCAGGTGATGACATGCCGGCCCGGGTTGAGTCCGCTCGCCTTGAGCTGCAGGCGTTCGACCGAGGAATCGACATAGCGCACCGTGCCGCCGATCGCGCCCTCTTCGCCCATCACGTGCCAGGGCTCGAGCGCCTGGCGCAGCTCCAGCTCGACGCCGCCCTGGTTGACCTTGCCGAAGAAGGGGAAGCGGAACTCGTGCTGCGCTGCGAACCAGGCCGGATCGAAGCGGTAGCCGGCCCGCTCCAGATCGGCGAGCACGTCGCGGAAATCCTGCCAGACGAGCTCGGGCAGCATGAAGCGGTCATGCAGGCTCGTGCCCCAGCGGGTGAGCTTGCCGATCTGCGGCTCGCGCCAGAACCAGGCGATCAGCGCCCGGATCAGGAGTTGCTGCGCCAGCGACATCCGGGCATCCGGCGGCATCTCGAAGGAGCGGAACTCGATCAGCCCGAGCCGGCCGGTCGGGCCATCGGGCGAATAGAGCTTGTCGATGCAGATCTCGGTGCGGTGGGTATTGCCGGAGACGTCGACCAAGAGGTTCCGGTAGAGTCGGTCGACCAGCCAGAGCGGGATTGCCGGAGCGTTCGGGCCGGGCGTCTGCGCCAGCGCGATCTCGAGCTCGTAGAGCTGGTCGTGCCGGGCCTCGTCGATGCGCGGCGCCTGGCTGGTCGGGCCGATGAACAGGCCGGAGAATAGGTAGGACAGCGACGGATGGCGCTGCCAGTACAGCACGATGCTCTTGAGCAGGTCGGGCCGGCGCAGGAACGGGCTGTCGGCCGGCGTCATGCCGCCGAGCACGACATGGTTGCCGCCGCCGGTGCCGGTATGGCGGCCATCGACCATGAACTTCTCGGCGCAGAGCCGCGACTGGCGCGCCTCCTCATAGACGCCGCGCGTGATCGAAACCGCCTGCGCCCAGCTCTTCGCCGGATGGATGTTGACCTCGATCACGCCCGGATCGGGCGTGACCTTGATGACGTTGAGGCGCGGATCGTGTGGCGGCGAATAGCCCTCGATATGGACCGGCTGGCCGCTCTCTTCCGCGGTCGCCTCGATGCTGGCGATCAGGTCGAGATAGTCCTCCAGCCGCTCGACCGGCGGCAGGAAGACGCAGAGCACGCCATCGCGCACCTCGATGCTGAGCGCGGTGCGCACGGACTCGGCGCCGAGCTCCTGCTCGACGATGTCCTGCGCGGTCGATCCTGCCGGAGCCGCGCCCGGGCGCGAGGGCTGAACCGGGCTCGGTGCAGGAGGCGGTGCCGCGACAGCGCTGATGCGGCCGGCCGGCGGTGGGGCCGGGGCAAAGGAGCCCGGCAGCGGACCGCGCGGTTCCAGCGGGTCCTGCGGGTGGATATGCGGATAGGCCTTCGCCGGGACATGCGGCAGCGAGCCCAGCGGCAGCCGGAAGCCGACGGGTGAATCGCCGGGGACCAGGAAGAGCTTGCCGCGCCGAAGCTTCCATTTCTCCGAGCGCCAGCGCCGGTCTTCTGCCGCCGCCTGCCAGCGCTGCACCGGGATGACATAGCCGCTCGGCTTGCCGAGCCCGCGTTCGAAGACGCGCACCATCCGGGCGCGCTCCTCAGGGTCGGAGAGCTTCGGGTCGAGCGGGTCGACATTCTCGGGCAGCTGGCCTTCCTTCACCAGCCAGTGGCCGGTGTCCTCATAGGCTGGCAGCACGTAGTCGGCGCCGAGGCCGAGCCGCTCGGACAGGCCGGCAGCGAGTGTCTCGACCGCAGCCGAAGTCGGCACGACCTCGTGCTCGCGGTCGCCGCCGGTCCTGGCGCCCGGCTCGCGTGCGATCAGCGCGGCATTGCGCCAGATCGGCTCGCCATCCTCGCGCCAGTAGAGCGCAAAGGCCCAGCGCGGCAGGCTCTCGCCCGGATACCATTTGCCCTGGCCGTAATGCAGCATGCCGCCCGGCGCGAAGCGCTCGCGCAGCCGCCGGATCAGCACGTCGGCGCGCTCGCGCTTGGTCGGGCCGACAGCGGCGATGTTCCATTCCTCGCCGGTCTGGTCGTCGATCGAGACGAAGGTCGGCTCGCCGCCCATGGTGAGCCGGACATCCTGCGCCTGGAGATCGGCCTCGACCTGTTCGCCGAGCGCATCGAGCTCGAGCCAGGATTCGTCCGAGAAGGGCAGGGTGATGCGCGGCACCTCATGGACGCGCGCGACGCTCATGTCGAAGGCGAACTGCGTCTCGGCATAGCTCGCGACACCGCTGACCGGCGCGGCCGAGCGGTAATGCGGCGTCGCCGCCAGCGGCAGGTGCCCCTCGCCGGTGAGCAGGCCGGAGGTCGGGTCCATCCCGATCCAGCCGGCGCCCGGAAGATAGACCTCGGCCCAGGCGTGCAGGTCGGTGAAGTCCTTGTCGGTGCCGCGCGGGCCTTCCAGCGGATCGATGTCCGCCTTCATCTGGATCAGGTAGCCGGAGACGAAGCGGGCGGCGAGGCCGAGATGGCGCAGGATCTGGACCAGCAGCCAGCTCGTGTCGCGGCAGGAGCCGGATCTGATCGCCAGCGTCTGCTCGGGCTCCTGCACGCCGGCCTCCATCCGGATGCCATAGGCGATCATCCGCTGCAGGCGGGCATTGAGATCGACGACGAAGTTGACGGTGTTGGTCTTCTCGCGCGGTACGCCAGCGAGGAGCTCGGCGAGCAATGGTCCGGTCGGTTCCGTGACGAGATAGGGCGCGAGCTCGTCGCGCAGCTCGTCCGGATAGGCGAAGGGAAACTCCTCGGCCTCGGCCGCGACGAAGAAGTCGAACGGGTTGATGATCGAGAGCTCGGTGACGAGGTCGACCTCGATGCGGAACTCGGTCACCGGCTCCGGGAAGACGTAGCGCGCCAGCCAGTTGCCGTTCGGGTCCTGCTGCCAGTTCACGAAATGCTGCGCCGGCGTGACCTTGAGCGAATAGCTCTTGACCGCCGAGCGGCAATGCGGCGCCGGCCGCAGGCGGATGATCTGCGGGCCGAGCGTGACCGGCCGGTCATAGCGGTAATGCGTGACGTGATGCAGTGCAGCGATGATGGCCAAGAGCGAGCGCCTGCTTTGCTTCGAAGCCGGCCGGAGCGGCCGGACCCTGTCACGATAGCGGCAGAAGACGCCGGAGCAAGCAGGTTCATGCGCAGGAATGCGCCGGCAATTCAGGCTGTTGCGCAAGAAGCGTGCATGCTGCGCGCCATCCGCCGAACTCTGCTTTGGCCCTGCTGGACATCGGACACGATCTGGCCACAGAGTGCGCGCCAACGGGCGCCCGGGAGCGCTCGCAGACAGCACAATGGGGATTTTCCATGCGTCATGTTGCGAAATTGATGGCGGCTTCCGCCTTCGCCGCTCTGCTGGCGACGACCGCCCAGGCCCAGACGCCCAAAGACACGATCGTCATGGCCAAGCAGATCGACGACATCATCACGCTCGATCCTGCCGAGGCCTTCGAATTCTCCGGCGTCGAGGTCGGCGCCAATGTCTATGACAAGCTGATCGGCGTCGATCTCAAGAACAACAACGCCCTGATCGGCGAGCTCGCCCAGAGCTGGACCGTCAGCCCCGACAACCTGACCTACACCTTCAAGCTCCGCCCGGGCGTCAAGTTCCATTCCGGCAATCCGCTCACTGCGGCCGACGTGGTCTATTCCTTCCAGCGCGCGGTCACGCTGAACAAGTCGCCGGGCTTCATCCTCACCCAGTTCGGCCTGAACAAGGACACCGTGCTGGAGAAGGTCAAGGCGACCGACGACCAGACCGTAACGGTCACGGTCTCCAAGCCGTTCGCGCCGACCTTTTTCCTGAACTGCCTGACCTCGGGCGTCGCCTCGATCGTCGATTCCAAGCTGGTCAAGGCCAATGAGAAGGATGGCGACTGGGGCAATGGCTGGCTCAAGCTCGCCTCGGCCGGCTCCGGCGCCTACAAGGTCCGCGTCTACCGTCCGAACGAGCAGTATGCGCTCGATGCCAATGAGGGCTGGTACAAGGGCGCGCCCAAGACCAAGCGCGTCATCGTCCGCCATGTCGCCGAACCGGCCTCGCAGCGCCTGTTGCTGGAAAAGGGCGACATCGACATCGCCCGCAACCTCTCCAAGGACCAGCTCGCTGCGGTCAAGAGCAACGCCAATGTCGAGATCGTCCAGGGCGACAAGGGCTATATCCTCTATCTCGGCCTGAACCAGAAGAACCCGAACCTCGCCAAGCCCGAGGTGCGTGAGGCGCTGAAGTGGCTGGTCGACTACGATTCGATTGAGCGCAACATCGTCGAGGGCACCTATAAGGGCCATGAGAGCTTCCTGCCCAAGGGCTTCCTCGGCGCGATCACCGACAAGCCCTACAAGCTCGACGTCGCCAAGGCCAAGGAACTGCTCGCCAAGGCCGGCCTGCCGAACGGCTTCACCGTCACCATGGACACCCGCTCGGTCAACCCGATCACCGACATCGCCCAGGCGATCCAGTCGACCTGGGCCCAAGCCGGCATCAAGCTCGAGATCCTTCCGGGCGACGGCAAGCAGACGCTGACCAAGTACCGCGCCCGCACCCACGACATCTATATCGGCCAGTGGGGCCCGGACTATCTCGACCCGCACACCAATGCCGAGACCTTCGCCATCAACGAGGACAATGGCGAGGAGGCCAAGTCGAAGACGCTGGCCTGGCGCAATACCTGGGACATCCCGGACATGACCAAGGTCACCCAGGCCAACGTGCTCGAGAGCGACGCGACCAAGCGCGCCAGCGTCTATGGCGAGCTTCAGCGCGACCACCAGAAGGTCTCGCCCTTCGTCATCATGTTCCAGCAGGTCGAGGTTTCGGCCGACCGCAAGGGCATTGCCGGCTGGGTGATCGGACCGACCTCCGACACCAATTTCTACGCTCCGATCACCAAGAACTGAGGCGTTTGCCCCGCGGAACCCGCCGTAGCCCATCATCAGGCTGCGGCGGGTTCTTGCCATTGGCGCCAGCGTAGTCTGGCCGAGGCCCTCCAAGAACAAGAAGAACGGAGCCGACGATGGTTTCCATCACTGCACCGACCCCGCCCGCACCGCCGCCACGCGCCAAGAGTGGCGTTGTCCGCTGGGCGAAGATCCTCGGCCGCGAGCTGACCACGGTCGCGATCACGATCTTCGGCCTGCTGCTGGTCACCTTCCTGATCGCGCGTGTCATGCCGATCGATCCGGTTCTCGCCGTGGTCGGCGACCGCGCGCCTGCCGACGTCTACGACAAGGCGCGGCTCGCGCTCGGCCTCGACAAGCCGTACTGGCAGCAATTCGCCACCTATATCGGCAAGGTCTTCACCGGCGATCTCGGCACCTCGGTGCTGACCTCCCAGAAGGTCACCGACGACATCAAGACCGTGTTCCCGGCGACGCTGGAGCTCGCGACGCTCGGCACGCTGATCGGCGTCGCGCTCGGCGTACCGCTCGGCATCCTCGCCGCCGTCAACCAGGGCCGCTGGATCGATCAGATCGCCCGCGTGATCGGCCTGATCGGCTATTCGATCCCGGTGTTCTGGCTCGGGCTGATGGGCCTCCTGCTGTTCTACGCCAAGCTCGGCTGGGTCGCAGGTCCCGGGCGGCTCTCGATCGCCTTTGAGGATTTCGTCACGCCGATCACCGGCATCGTCATGCTAGACGCCGCGATGCAGGGTGAATGGGAGGCCGTCCGGGACGCCTTCTGGCACCTGATCCTGCCAGCCTCCGTGCTCGGCCTGCTCTCGGTCGCCTATATCAGCCGCATGACCCGCAGCTTCATGATCACCGAGCTGCAGCAGCAATATGTCGTGGCGGCGCGGGTGAAGGGGCTGTCGGAATGGCGCGTCGTCTGCGGCCATGCGTTGGGCAACGCCCTCGTGCCGCTCGTCACCGTGATCGCGCTCTCCTATATGCACCTGCTCGAAGGCTCGGTGCTGACCGAGACGATCTTCGCCTGGCCGGGGCTCGGCCGCTACCTCACCAACGCGCTGCTCAACGCCGACATGAACGCCGTGCTCGGCGCCACGCTCGTCGTCGGCGCCGTCTTCATCGCGGTCAACCTGTTCTCCGACATCCTCGGCCGGCTGGCCGATCCGCGGGCACGCTGAGGAGGATGGCCATGAGCGATCACGCCACCTCTCCCGTCAGCTGGCATTCCTGGCTGACCACGACCTCGCCGGAATCGCGCCGGCAGGCCAAGCTCGGCCAGCTCTACCGGCAATGGCTCGCCTTCAAGAAGAACCCGGCCGCCGTGGTCGGCCTCGTGATCGTGCTCGCCCTGCTGCTGCTCGCGGCCTTTGCGCCGCTGATCGCCCAATACGATCCGCTCGCCCAGGCGCTCGACCAGCGCCTGCTGGCGCCTTCGGCCAAGCACTGGTTCGGCACCGACGCGCTCGGCCGCGACATCTTCAGCCGCATCGTCTACGGCACCCGCGTCACGCTGGTCATCGTCATGCTCGTGGTCATCACGGTCGGGCCGCTCGGCCTCTTGATCGGCTGCGCCGCCGGCTATTTCGGCGGCTGGATCGACACCGTGCTGATGCGCATCACCGACGTCTTCCTCGCCTTCCCGCGCCTCGTCCTGGCGCTCGCCTTCGTCGCGGCACTGGGCCCTGGACTGGAGAACGCCGTCATCGCCATCGCCTTCACGGCCTGGCCGCCCTATGCCCGCGTCGCCCGCGCCGAGACGATGATCATCCGCAACGCCGACTACATCTCGGCGATGCGCCTGCAGGGCGCGAGCCAGATGCGGATCGTGCTGAAGCATATCGTGCCGATGTGCGTGCCCTCGCTGATCGTGCGCACCACCTACGACATGGCCGGGATCATCATCATCGCCGCCGGCCTCGGCTTCCTCGGCCTCGGCGCCCAGCCGCCGATCCCGGAATGGGGCGCGATGATCTCGACCGGCCGCGAGCAGATCTTCGACCAGTGGTGGGTCGCGACCTTCCCCGGCATCGCCATCTGCGTCGTCGCGCTCGGCTTCAACCTGCTCGGCGACGGCCTGCGCGACGTGCTGGATGCGAGGTGAGCGCCGAGATGACTGCAACCTCTGATGCACCTCTGCTGACGCTCGACGACCTGCGCGTCGACTTCCACACCCCGACCGGCATCGTCAACGCGGTGCGCGGTCTCTCCTTCACGCTCGGCCGCGAACGGCTCGGCATCGTCGGTGAATCCGGTTCCGGCAAGTCGATGACCGGCCGCGCCATCCTCGACCTGATCCCGCATCCCGGCGTGGTCAGCGCCAGGCGCATGGAGTTCCGCGGCAAGGACCTGACGGCGATGGACAAGGCGAGCCGCCGCAAGCTGCGCGGCCGCCACATCTCGATGGTGATGCAGGATCCGAAGTTCTCGCTGAACCCGGTCCAGACCGTCGGTGACCAGATCGCCGAGGCCTATCGCGTCCACCACAAAGCGAGCGCGCGCGAGGCCAAGGAACGCAGCCTCGCCATGCTCGAGGCCGTGCAGATTCGCGAGCCGGGGCGTGTCTACGATCTCTATCCGCACGAGGTCTCGGGCGGCATGGGCCAGCGCGTGATGATCGCGATGATGCTGATCGCCGAGCCGGAGATTCTGATCGCCGACGAGCCGACCTCGGCGCTCGACGTCACCGTGCAATTGCAGGTGCTGAAGATTCTCGACGACCTCGTCACCAGCCGCGGCATGGGGCTGATCTTCATCAGCCACGATCTGCATCTGGTGAGGTCGTTCTGCGACCGCGTCATCGTCATGTATGGCGGCAAGGCACTGGAGACGCTGCCCGCGGGCGCACTCGACAAGGCGCAGCATCCCTATACGCGCGGCCTGCTCGGCTGCCTGCCCGATCTCGACCATCCGCGCGAAAAGCTCGCGACCCTCACCCGCGACCCGGCATGGCTGGCATGACAACTCAACACGCCATCTCCGTCGAGAAGCTCAACGTCTCCTTCGGCGACTCGCATGTCGTGAAGGATCTCTCCTTCGCGGTCGCGCCGGGCGAGAGCTACGGCATCGTCGGCGAATCCGGCTCGGGCAAGTCGACCGTGCTGCGCGTGCTCGCCGGTCTCAACCGTGACTGGAGCGGCGAGGTCGACATCCTCGGCAAGCGCCAGCCGAAGCTCCGCGACAAGGCCTTCTACCGCGCGGCCCAGATGGTCTTCCAGGACCCGTACGGCTCGCTGCACCCGAAGAAGACGGTCGATGACACATTGGCCGAGCCGCTCGCCATTCATGGCGTCCGCGATGCCGAGGCGAAGATCAGCCGCGCCATGCAGGATGTCGGCCTGCCGACCTCCTTCCGCTTCCGTTATCCGCACCAGCTCTCCGGCGGCCAGCGCCAGCGCGTCGCGATCGCCCGCGCTCTTGTGCTCGAGCCGACCATCCTGCTGCTCGACGAACCGACCTCGGCTCTCGACGTCTCGATCCAGGCCGAGGTGCTGAACCTGCTGCAGGCGCTGCGGCATGAGCGCAAGCTGACCTATATTCTGGTCAGCCACGACCTCGCCGTGGTCGGCCATATGTGCGAGCGACTACTCGTCATGCAGTTCGGCCGCGGTGTCGAGGAGATGACGGCGGCAACGCTCGCCGCGCGCGCCCCGCAGACGGCCTATGCCCAGCAATTGCTGACGGCGAGCGAGGGTTTTAGGCGGGCGGGATAGTGCGCGCTTCCCTTCTTCCCTTGCGGGAGAAGGTGGCCCGGAGGGCCGGATGAGGGGTCGCGCCGCCCTTTCCGTCATGCTCGCCCTTGTGGCGAGTATCCACGTCTTGAACGCTGCCTTCCATCACGGAAGGCGTGGATGGTCGGAACAAGCCCGACCATGACGATGAAGCGTCGCGTGACCCCTCACCCTAACCCTCTCCCGCAAGGGGAGAGGGGACAGGTCACGGCAACTCTGCACCCAAAGCGTTTGGCAAGCTGCCGGCTCGGTCGCATTGTCGTCGCAGGATTCGGTTCGACTGGTGCGCTTTCCGATCGACCGGAACGGATCGATCGACGAGAATTCGCGCCGACCTCGTGTCGGCCGATCAGGAGTATGCCGCCATGGACGCCATCGCCGAACGCCTGCTTAAGCCGGAGGCTGCGCCGGAGCGCACGCCGGTCCCGCCCTTCGATCTGGTGATCTTTGGCGCCGGCGGCGACCTTGCGCTGCGCAAGCTCTTCCCGGCGCTGGCCCAGCGTAACGAGGAAGGTGTGCTGCCGGAGGAAAGCCGCGTAATCGGCATCGTCCGCAAGCAGGAGGATGTCGAGGGTATCCCGGGCGAGATCGCCGCCAAGCTCGCCGCCGCCGGCCTGTCGCAGGATCGCATCGCCGCCTTCCGTCGCCGCCTCACCATGGTGCTGCTCGATGCGGTGAAGCCGCAGACCTATGGCGCGCTGAAGGAGGCGCTCGGCGACTCCCAGCGCGTGCGCTCCTTCTATCTCTCGACGCCGCCGGACCTCTTCATTCCGATCTGCGAGAATCTGGCGAGCGCCGGCATCCTGACGCCGACCTCGCGCGTCATCTTGGAGAAGCCGCTCGGCCGCGACCTCGCCTCGGCGCGCGAGATCAACGACGCCGTCGCCCGCATCCTGCCGGAAAGCCGGACCTACCGGATCGACCATTATCTCGGCAAGGAGACGGTGCAGAACCTCCTGGTTTTGCGCTTCGCCAACACGCTGTTCGAGCGCTCCTGGTCCAGCCGCGACATCGACAATGTCCAGATCACGGTGGCCGAGACGGTCGGGCTTGAATCCCGCGCCGGCTATTACGACAAGGCCGGCCATCTGCGCGACATGGTCCAGAACCATGTGCTGCAGCTGCTCTGCCTGTTCGCGATCGAGCCGCCGAACCAGCTCGAGGCCGACGCCGTCCGCGACGAGAAGGTGAGGGTGCTGAAGGCGCTCAGGCCGATCGTCGGCCCCGACGTGCAGCGCATGACGGTGCGTGGCCAGTACGGGCCGGGCGCGATCGATGGCCAGCGCGTCAAGGGTTACTCCGAGGAGCTCGGCCATCTCAGCGGCACGGAGACCTTCGTCGCGATCCGCTGCGAGCTTGACACCTGGCGCTGGGCCGGCGTGCCGATCTATCTGCGTACCGGCAAGCGCATGGCGCAGCGCTATTCCGAGATCGCCGTCACCTTCAAGCCGGTGCCGCATTCGATCTTCGGCCGCGCTCCCGGCTGCGAGGAGCTCTATGCCAATCGCCTCGTCATCCGGCTCCAGCCCAATGACGGCGTGCAATTGCAGCTGATGATGAAGGTGCCGGGCTCCGGCAAGCTCAAGGTCGTGCCGCGCCAGCTCGATTTGCGCTACGAGACCGCCTTCGACGTGCGCACGCCCGACGCCTATGAGCGCCTGCTGACCGATGTGATCCGCGGCGACCAGACCCTGTTCATGCGCCGCGACGAAGTCGAGCAGGCCTGGAGCTGGATCGACCCGATCCTCACCGGCTGGCAGGAGTACTATCCGCAGCCGCATCGCTATGCCGCCGGCTCCTGGGGGCCGTCGCAGGCGATCGGATTGATCGAGCGCGAGAGCCGCTCCTGGGCCGATCCGGAGTTCACGGAATGAGCGCGGCCGGCCCGCTGGTCCGTCATCGCTTCGAGACGCTGGCCGATGCCTCCGAGGCCTTGGCGGAGGCGGTCGCGGTCAGGCTGCGGGCGCTCGTCGCGCAGCAGGGCAGGGCGCTCGTCGCCGTGCCGGGCGGCACCACGCCGGCACGTTTCCTCGCGGCGCTCGGCGCGCATGACCTGCCCTGGGAGAGCATCACGCTGATGCCGACCGATGAGCGCTTCGTTGCTCCCGGCGACCAGGCCTCGAACGAGCGCATGATCCGCGCCGCCTTCGCGCCCCTGCGCGACGGGCGGAGCCCCTTCGTCTCCTTTCACAATGCCGGCGATGATCTTGGCGTCGCGGCGGCCAGTCTCGACCGCGTGCTGAAGGATTTGCCGCCGCTCGACATCGTCGTCAGCGGCATGGGGGCGGACGGGCATGTCGCCTCGCTCTTCCCCGGCGAGACGGCGGCGCTGGCAGCGCGGGCTTCCGTGCACGCCGTCGCCGCGAGCCCACCTGACCTGCCGCCGCGGCTCTCGCTGTCGCCGGCCCGTTTGCAGGGCGCCGGCCATGTCGCTCTGCTGATCTCGGGGCAGGAGAAGGAGCGCGTGCTGGCTTCGGCAGTCGAAATGCCGGCGGCCTTCCCGGTCGGCCTGCTGCTCGCCCGCCCGCAGGGGCTCGACGTCTACTGGGCCAAGGCGTAAGCGAGGCGCGAAAGGAATTCTGCCGATGTCGATTGCTCCCGAGATCGCCCGCCTCAAGGCCTGCGGCGTCGTCCCCGTCGTCGTCATCGACGAGGCCGAGATCGCCGTGCCGCTGGCGGAAGCCCTGCTCGCCGGCGGCATCGACGTGATCGAGATCACGCTGCGCCGTCCGGCCGCGATGGCGGCGCTCGAAGTCGTGGCCAAGAAGGTGCCGGGCATCCTGCCCGTCGCCGGCACGGTGGTGACGCCGGCGCAGGCCGCCGAGGTCCACAATGCCGGCGCGCTCGCCGTAGTCAGCCCCGGCTTCACCGAAAGCGTCGACGAGGCCATGCGCAAGACCGGGTTGCCCTGGCTGCCCGGTGTCGCCACGGCCTCCGACTGCATGCGTGCCGTCTCGGCCGGCCGCCTGACCTGCAAGTTCTTCCCGGCCGAGCAGGCCGGCGGCGTCGCTGGCTTGAAAGCCCTCTCCGGTCCGTTCCCGCAGATGCAGTTCTGCCCGACCGGCGGCGTCTCGCTCGCCAATCTCGGCAGTTACCTCGCTTTGCCGCAGGTGATCTGCGTCGGCGGCTCCTGGCTCGTCCCGGCCGATGCGGTGAAGAACCGCGATTGGGCGCAGGTGACGAAGCTCTCGCGGGAAGCGCGCGAGAAGGTCGCCGAGCTGCGCGGCTAGTCCTCGCTCCGCACTCCGCTCCAGGCCAGCTCCTGGGCGTAGGTGCGGATGTCGGCAGGCCAGCCCGCCGCCTGCCGGAAGAAGCCGATCTCGTCATTGGCGAAGAGCGCGCGCGTCGCCTCCTCAAAGCCGGGCAGGTTGCCTGCCAGCGCGCTCATGAAGCGATAGGCCGTCTCGCGGGCGATGCGCCCTTGCGTCTCGCCGCGATCGCCGCGCCGCGCCTCGTCGATCAGGCGCCGCAGCGCCTGCGAGGCGCCGCCCGGCTGCGCCGACAGCCATTCCCAGTGCCGCGGCAGCAATGTCACCTCGCGCGCGACCACGCCGAGCTTTGGCCGTCCGCGCCCGCGCGCTTCACTGCTGAGACGCGCGACGATCTCGGCCGAAGTGCCGCGCAGGTCGAGATCGACCACCCGCCCGGTCGCGTCGTCGAAGGTCAGGACAGCCGCTTCGGGCCGCTCGGTCAGGCGCTGCTGCACGGCGACCGCCACGTCGGCCAGGCGGCCACGGGCGAGGATGGTGTTGCCGTCAAAGGCGGTGGAAAGACGGTCGGCGTCGGACATGGTCGGTTCCTGAGTGAGGCAATAAAATACCCGGATAAAAATACTTGAGTCAATATTGCCCGGGTGATATTTGCCGCACCTCACACAAGGAGGGCGCGATGCGTCACGAGGACAGGAGGGCTGCCGTCGCGGCCTATAAGGAGCGCAAGGTTGTGGCCGGCATCTATCTGCTGCGCTGCCTCGCCACCGGCGAGCGCTGGGCCGGCCAGGCGCCGGATCTTTCGACCATCCAGAACCGCATCTGGTTCACGCTGCGCCATGGCGGCCATCGCGCGCGAAAGCTGCAGGCGGCCTGGAAAGCACATGGCGAGAGCGCCTTCGCCTTCGAGGAAATCGAGCGGTTGGGCGAGAAGGCGCTGGAGGCCGGCCGCGAGCGTGTCATGAAGGCGCGGCTGGCGCATTGGTGTGCGGAGTTGGGCGCGGAGGCGATATGAGGCGGTGGGCGTCATTCCCGGGCGAAGCGAAGCGCAGACCCGGGAATCTCGGGCAGGATAGGGCGCCCTCTCGTCCTGAGATGGTCGGGGCAAGCCCGACCATGACGTGCAAGCTGACGCGTCAGTCCGCCAGCCGCTCCACCACGATGTCCGCGATCGCCAGCGAGCTCGTCAGCCCCGGGCTTTCGATGCCGAGCAGGTTGACCAGCCCGAGCACGCCATGCACCGCGGGCCCGTCGATGCGGAAATCCACAATCGGCTCGGTCGGCCCATGCAGCTTCGGCCGGATGCCGGCATAGTCGGCGACGAGCGCGCCGTCGGGCAGGCCGGGCCAATAGGTCCGGATCGCGGCATAGAACTTCTCGGCGCGGGCGGGGTCGACGACCAGATCCTGATCATCGTCGACCCATTCGACGTCGGGGCCGAACTTGACCCGGCCGGCCATGTCGATTGTGGCATGGATGCCTAAGCCCGCCGCTTCCGGCACCGGATAGACCAGATGGCTGAACGGCTGCTTGCCGAGCAGCGAGAAGTAGTTGCCCTTGGCGAAATACTGCTTCGGCACAAGCTCGGCCGGAAAGCCGTCGAGCTTGCCGAGCAGGCGCGGCGCGCTATGGCCGGCCGCGTTCACCACGGTGTTCGCGGTATAGGTCGCAGGCTCCTCCCCGCCGAAATTGACGCTGAAGCCATCGGCCTCGCGCCGCCAGGCCAGGATCGGCGTATTGAGTGCGAGTGAGCCACCGGCGGCCTCGCATTCGCCGAGCAGCGACAGCATCAGCGCATGGCTGTCGACCGTGCCGGTCTCGGGCGAGAGCAGGGCGATCTCGCAGGTTACCTCCGGCTCCAGCGCCTTCGCTTCAGCACCATCGAGCCAGCGCACCGAAGTCACGCCCGAGGCCTCGGCGCGGGCTGCGATCGTCTCCAGCGCCGGGCGCTGGCCGGCATGGGTGCCGACGATCAGCTTGCCGCAGGCCCTGTGCGGCAGGCCACGCTCACGCAGATAGGCGTAGAGGCGCTTGCGCCCCTCGACGCAGACCCGCGCCTTCAGCGAGCCCGGCGGATAATAGATGCCGGCATGGATGACCTCGCTGTTGCGGGCCGAGGTCTGGGTGCCGATGCCGTCCGCGGCCTCGGCGATCACGACCTCGCGGCCGGCGAGCGCAAGCGCGCGCGCCGTCGCGAGGCCGACGACACCGGCCCCGATCACCAGGCAGTCGATATCGCTCATCGAAACCTTCTCCCCTTGCGGGAGAAGGTGGCGCGCAGCGCCGGATGAGGGGTCGCGCTACGCTCGCTCATTCTCGTCATCATCAGCTTTTTGGAAAAGGCGCGACCCCTCATCCGTCTCGGCTTCGCCGAGCCACCTTCTCCCGCAAGGGGAGAAGGGAACGACCGCGCCTCTATTCACGCCGCGCGTTGCGGCATCGCCATTTCGACCAGGCTCGCCCAGTAGGTCATGCCCACGGGAATCGCCTTGTCGTTGAACTCATAGGCGGGGTGGTGCAGCCCGGCGGAGTCGCCATTGCCCATGAAGATATAGGCGCCCGGACGCTCCTCGAGCATGAAGGAGAAGTCTTCCGAGCCCATGGTCGGCGGCACGGTGGTGTCGATTGCCTCCTTGCCGAAGGTGCTCTTCGTCGCGCTGGTGACGAAGTCGGTCTGGCCGGCATGGTTGAAGGTGACCGGATAGCCGCGATCGTATTCGAGCGTGAAGGTCAGACCGAAGGCCTGGCAGGTGCCGGCAACGATCTCGCGCAGGCGCTTCTCGGCGAGGTCGCGCATCTCGGTGGAGAGCGTGCGGACCGTGCCCTTGATCTCGACATGCTGCGGGATGACGTTGAAAGCCGTGCCCGCCTGCAGCGCCGTCACCGAGACGACGACGGAATCGAGCGGGTCGGCATTGCGCGACGCGATGGTCTGCAGCGAGGTGACGAGCTGGCAGGCGGCGACCAGCGGGTCGATCGTCTCGTTCGGCTTGGCGGCATGGCCGCCGCGGCCTTCGAGCTTGAGCAGGAACTTGTCGGCGGCCGCCATCATCGGCCCCTTGCGGATGGCGAACTGGCCGATCGGCAGGCCCGGCATGTTGTGCAGGCCATAGACCTCCTGCACGCCGAAGCGCTCCATCATGCCGTCGGCGCACATCTCGCGACCGCCGCCGCCGCCCTCTTCGGCCGGCTGGAAGATCACGATCGCAGTGCCGTCGAAGTCGCGGGTCTGCGCCAGGTACTTGGCGGCGCCGAGAAGCATGGCGGTGTGGCCGTCATGGCCGCAGGCGTGCATCTTGCCGGGCACGGTCGAGCGATGCTCGAGATTGGTCTCCTCGTGGATCGGCAGCGCGTCCATGTCGGCGCGCAGGCCGATGACCTTGCCCGAGCCCTGGCCCTTGCCCTTGATCACGCCGACGACGCCGGTGCGCCCGATTCCGGTGACGACCTCGTCGATCCCCCATTCCTTCAGCTTGTCGGCGACGATGCCGGCGGTGCGCTCGACGTCGAAGAGCAGCTCGGGATGGCGGTGGAAGTCGCGGCGGATCGCGCTGATCTCGGGTTCGATCGCGGCGATGAGATCGGATTTGGGCATCTTGTCCTCGACAGGTCGCGGCTTTGCAACAAACGGGTTTGGCAGAAAACGGGTTGCCAGCCGCGCAAGCTAGCGCGGAGCCGTGTGTCCTGTCCAAGCCGATTGCGGCATGAGGGGGCGGAGGCTGGCGAATGCGTCGCGCGCTGCTGTCCACATCGTGGTGAAACGGCTAAGAGCGGCGGAGCCGGAGAGTGTCGCTCCGGACTGTCCCGACCTGACGAGTGCTGCGATGTCCGAGGCGAACACCATCCGCGAAGTCACGATCCCGGAGCTGCCGAACCATTATCGCGGCAAGGTCCGCGAGAATTACGACCTGCCGGATGGGCGCCGGATCATCATCGCGACCGACAGGCTCAGCGCCTTCGACCGCGCCATCGCCTGCATCCCGTTCAAGGGCCAGGTGCTGACGCAGACCGCGCGCTTCTGCTTCGAGCAGACCACGGACATCTGCCCGAACCACGTTCTCGACTATCCCGATCCCAATGTCGTGGTCGGCCAGCGGCTCGACATCCTGCCGGTTGAGATCGTGGTGCGCGGCTATCTCGCCGGCACCACCGGAACCTCGATCCTGACCATGTACAAGCAGGGCCAGCGACAGATGTACGGCGCCCGCTTCCCCGAGGGCTTGCGCGACAACGAGGCCTTGCCGCAGGCGATCATCACGCCGACCAGCAAGGCCTTCGACGGCGGCCATGACGAGCCGCTCTCGCCCGCCGAGATCCTGGAGCAGGGGCTGCTGACCAAGGCGCAATGGGAGACGCTGTCGGACTATGCGCTGGCGCTGTTCGCCCGCGGCCAGAAGATTGCCGCCGAGCGCGGGCTGATCCTCGCCGACACCAAATACGAGTTCGGCACCGATGCCGAGGGCAGGATCATCCTGGCCGACGAGATCCACACCCCCGATTCGAGCCGCTACTGGTTTGCCGGCAGCTATCCGGAGCGCTTCGCGAAGGGTGAAAAGCCGGAGAGCTTCGACAAGGACTTCGTCCGCAACTGGGTCGCGGCCCGCTGCGATCCCTATAACGAGCCGATCCCGGAGATCCCGGACGAGCTGATCGAGCAGACCTCCCAGGTCTATATCCGGGCCTTCGAGGCGATCACCGGCCAGACCTTCACGCCGCCGGCGGCCGATGTGGCGCCGCTGGAGCGGATCAGGTGGAACCTGGCGCGCTATTTCTGACCTGATGGAACTCAGGTCCGCCGGCTGCCGAAGCGGCACCGCCGGGCGGGGCCCGTCGCGAAAAAACGTCAGAAATCCATGCCACCCATGCCGCCACCCATCGGAGGCATCGGAGCGTCTTTCTTCGGTGCCTCGACGATCAGGGCCTCGGTGGTGATCAATAGGCCGGCGATCGAAGCCGCGTCCTGCAGTGCGGTGCGCACCACCTTGGCGGGATCGATCACGCCGTTCGCGACGAGATCCTGATATTTGCCGGTCTGGGCGTTGTAGCCATAGGCGTAGTCCTTCGACTCGAGCAGCTTGCCGACCACGACCGAGCCGTCCTCGCCGGCGTTCTCGATGATCTGCTTGGCCGGAGCCAGGAGCGCGCGCCGTACGATCTCGACGCCGGTCCGCTGGTCGGCATTGGCCGGCTTGACGTCGGCGAGCGCCTTCAGCGCCCTGAGCAGGGCGACGCCGCCGCCCGGCAGGATGCCCTCTTCCACCGCGGCGCGGGTGGCGTGCATGGCATCGTCGACGCGGTCCTTCCTTTCCTTGACCTCGACCTCGGTCGCGCCGCCGACGCGGATGACCGCGACGCCGCCGGCGAGCTTGGCCAGGCGCTCCTGCAGCTTCTCGCGGTCGTAGTCCGAGGTGGTGTCCTCGATCTGCGCCTTGATCTGCGCGACGCGAGCCTGGATCTGCTTCTTTGATCCGGCGCCGTCGACGATGGTGGTGTGCTCCTTGTCGATCATGACCTTCTTCGCGCGGCCGAGCATGTCGAGCGTAACGGTCTCGAGCTTGATGCCGAGATCCTGGCTGATGGCCGTGCCACCAGTCAGGATCGCGAGGTCCTCGAGCATGGCCTTGCGGCGGTCGCCGAAGCCTGGCGCTTTGACGGCCGCAATTTTGAGGCCGCTACGGAGCTTGTTGACGACGAGCGTGGCGAGCGCCTCGCCCTCGACGTCCTCGGCGATGATCAGCAGCGGCTTGCCGGTCTGCACCACGGCTTCGAGGATCGGCAGCATCACCTGCAGCGACGACAGCTTCTTCTCGTGAACCAGGACATAGGCGTCCTCCAGCTCGGCCCGCATCTTTTCGGCGTCGGTGATGAAGTAGGGCGAGAGATAGCCACGGTCGAACTGCATGCCCTCGACGACGTCGAGCTCGATGGCGAGCGATTTCGCCTCCTCGACGGTGATGACGCCCTCGTTGCCGACTTTTTTCATCGCAGTAGCGATCATTTGCCCGATCTCGCTGTCGCCATTGGCCGAGATCGTGCCGACCTGCGCGACTTCCGCGTTCGAGGTGACCTTCTTCGCGTTCTTCTTGAGGTCCGCCACCGCGGCTTCCACCGCCATGTCGATACCGCGTTTCAGGTCCATCGGGTTCATGCCGGCAGCGACGGCCTTGGCGCCCTCGCGCACGATCGCATGGGCGAGCACGGTCGCGGTCGTGGTGCCGTCGCCGGCGGCGTCATGCTGCTTCGAGGCGACTTCGCGCACCATCTGGGCGCCCATGTTCTCGAACTTGTCGGAAAGCTCGATCTCCCTGGCGACGGCGACGCCGTCCTTGGTGATGCGGGGAGCGCCGAACGACTTCTCGATCACCACGTTGCGGCCCTTCGGGCCGAGCGTGACCTTGACGGCGTTGGCGAGGATCTCGACGCCGCGCAGCATCTTGTCGCGAGCTTCCGACGAAAATCGCAGTTCCTTGGCAGCCATGATCCGATCCTCCTGGTCGGGGATGAAATGGCGCGGCACTCGGTCAGGATGCCGGTGCGGCGATCTTCGTGCCTGGTGATGTCGGGATGATGGTGATGTCCTTAGGCTTTCCCCCGGTTCCTTGCGGTTCGCATATCCGACGGGGGCCGCTCGGCCCGCGGTGAGATGGGTATGCCACCCGGGCGCTGTACCCTGGAAGATACAGCCTATGCCGCCCTTGCGCCCGAGAGATAGGTGGCGCCCACCTCGATTTAGTGCTAAGATACTGGAAATATTGTGAAACGGCAATTTTTTAGTTGCCGGGCCGTTGACTTGGCGCCGCGATCTTTCGCCAGCAGTCACGGAGCAGAAAATGGCCTCGTCCGACTTCGCGCGCCAGCTCGCCGGCTATGGTCTGACCACCGCCGACATCCTCTACCGCCTGCCGGACCATCCCTCGATCCTGCAGGAATATATCTGGCAGGATTACGATCTGGCGCCGTCCTTCCCGGAATTGAAGCGCTTCCTCGCCTTCTGGCAGAGGTCGCTCGAAGGCAGGCTCTTCCGCGTCACCGTGAGCCATAGCGGCCTGATCGGCCCGGCGGACCTGCGGGCGATCTCCGGCGAATTCAGGCTGCAGTGACGAGGCGGAGCTCCATCTCGCGCAGCCGGAGCCGGCGGAGGCCGACGCCGGCTTCGGTGTTCGTTCGGCGGCTCACTCCGGCTGGATGCCGGCTGCCTTGACGATGTCGGCCCATTTTTTGATCTCGACCGGCACGAAGGCCTTGAGCTCGTCCGGCGTGCTCGTTTCCGGTTCGATGCCGGCGGCGAGCAGCCGCTCCTGCGTCGCCTTGTCGTTGAGTGCAGCGACGAAGGCCTGGTTCAGCTTTTCGATGACAGGACGCGGCGTCTTCGCTGGGGCGAAGGCGGCGAACCAGGCGGCGAGGTCGTAGCCGGCGACCCCGGCTTCCGCCATGGTCGGCAGGTCAGGCGCGAGCGGGCTGCGCTTGCCGGTCGAGACGGCGAGCCCGTTGACCTTGTCCGCCTTGATCTGCGGCAGCGTCGTCGAGATGTCGGCGAAGACGATCGAGATCTGGCCGCCGAGTAAGTCGGTGATCGCCTGCGGGTTGCTGCGATAGGGCACATAGGTGAGGTCCAGCCCGGCGAGCGATTTCAGCATCTCGCCGGCGATGCGCGACGAGCTCGAGCCGGCGCCGAAGGTGAGCTTGCCGGGGTTGGCCTTGGCGTAAGCGATGAGCTCCCGCACCGTCTTCGCCGGCACGGACTGGTGGGTCGCGAGCGCCAGGGTGATCGTGCCGAGCTTGCCGACCGGCTCGAAATCCTTGACCGCGTCATAGGGCACGTTCTTGAGCAGGCTCTGATTGGCGCCATGCGTGGTGTTGGTCGTGATCAGCAGGGTGTGGCCGTCGGGATCGGCCCGCACGACGTTTTGCGCGGCGATGATGCCGCTGGCGCCGGGCAGGTTCTCGATCACGACTGGCTTGCCGAGGCTCCTCGACAAATGCTCGCCGAGGATGCGCGCCAGCGCGTCGGTCGCGCTGCCGGCGGCGAAGGGCACCACGAACCGGATGTTCTTAACCGGGAAGTCCTGCGCGGCTGCCGGCAGCACCAGTCCGGTCGCAATCATGGCCGCAGTCGAGAGCAGCCAACGCCTCGTCTTCATCATCGTCTCCTCCATTGTCGTGGATCATCACCCGCTTCGCGCGGTGTCTTCAGTCGTCGGGCAGGTCGAGGTCGGGAAGATCGAGATCGAGCAGGGCCGAGCTCAGGCTCTTGCCGTGGGTATCGAGGATGAGGGAGCGGGTGACACCGCCGCCGAGCGCCTGGCGCATGACGAAGTTGAGCGCACCCAGGCTCGGCACCTCGTAGCGGGTGATCTCGCCGGCGACGAGCGCGCCGAAATGCGCGCCGACGCGCTCGGCCGTGACTTCGCGCGCCAGCCGCGGATAATCGGCGGGATCGAAGGCGATCAGGGCGATGCTGGAGGTGTTGCCCTTGTCCCCGGTACGGGCATGGGCGATCTGGCGCAGCTTCATCTCAGCTCTCCAGAATATGCACGGCGGGAACGACCTGCTCGCGCGGCAGATAGGTTGAGAGCACGCCGAGCACCTCGCGCACCGAGGTGGTGACACCGCCGCCACCGGCCGGGCCATTGGTATAGAGCGTCTCGACCTCGCGGCCGATGCGCTCGGCTTCGGCTCGGTTTGCGGTGCGGCCGGCGACGCGGGCCCGGACCTCATAGGGCTCCTGGCCACTGCGGGCCGAGAGCGCCTCGCCATGCAGGGCATTCAGGCCGATCAGGTCGAAGCGCAGCTCGCTGGCGGCGACGCCGGTCAACGCCAGCCGCTCGCGCACGATCTGGAGCGCGAGTTCGCCGCGCGCTCTTGCACCCGGGCCGGCATAGGAGATCTGGCCTTCGCCGGTGAAGCCTTCAGCGAGGCCGAGCGAGACCTTGAGCTGCTCCGGTCGCTGCCGGCCGCTTGCGCCCTCGATGCGTACCCGGTCCGGCCCGATCTGCGTGACGCGAACCTGCGAGAAATCGGCGGTGACGTCGGGCGTCAGATAACGGGCCGGGTCGTGCAGCTCGTAGAGGATCTGCTCCTTGCAGGTCGCCGGCGTGACCTGGCCGCCCGAGCCCTCGACCTTGGTGACGACGACGCTGCCGTCTTCCGAGGCCTCGCCGATCGGGAAGCCGAGGCGTGCGAGGCCGGCGACATCCTTGAAGCCGGGATCGGCGAAATAGCCGCCGGTCACCTGGCCGGCGCATTCGAGCAGATGACCGATCAGCGTCGCCTGGCCGAGCCGGTGCCAGTCGTCGAAGGCCCAGCCGAACTCATGGACGAGCGGTCCGACGAAGAGCGAGGGGTCGGCGGCGCGGCCGGTGATGACGATGTCGGCGCCCTCGGCCAAGGCCGCGGCGATCGCCTCTGCGCCGATATAGGCGTTGGCGGAGACCAGCGTCCCGCCTAGCGAGGAGACGGGTGCGCCGCTCTCCTCGATCAGGCATTCGTTGCCCGTGACCTGTGTGAGCACGTCGTCGCCGGTCATGGCGGCGATCCTGAGGCCGGGGAAGCCGAGCTCGCGGGCGATGTTGGCCGCCTGTTCGGCGGCGGCCAGCGGATTGGCTGCGCCCATATTGGTCACGATGCGCGTGCCGGCGCGCCGGCAGGGTGCCAGAACGGCCCTGAGCCGTTCGCCGAGCAAGGGGTCGAAGCCACCAGCCGGGTTCTTGCGGCGCGCCTGCTGGGCCAGGGCGATCGTGCGCTCGGCCAGGCATTCGAAGACGAGGTAGTCGAGCGCGCCTTTCTGGGCGAGTTCGAGCGCTGGCTCGATCCTGTCGCCCGCATAACCAGCGCCTGCTCCGATCCGCACCGTTTTCATGCGTCCTCCCGTCCGGATATCAGGCGCAGGCTCTCATTGATTAAACAATTGAAATTATTGGATATCAGTAATAGATAAAGATTATGAATCTCGATGTCGGGCAACTGCGAGCCTTCGTGACGATCGCCCATAGCGGCAGCTTCACCCGCGCGGCTGCGAGCCTGAACCTGTCGCAGCCGGCACTCACCGTTCAGATTCGGAAGCTCGAAGAGGCGCTGGGCGTGCGCCTGTTCGATCGCAACACTCGCGTGGTGGCACTGACCCGCAACGGCGCCGAGCTGTTGCCGACGCTCGGCCGCATCCTGCGCGACCTCGACGGCGTGCTCGCCGAGACGCGCCAGCTCTCGACCATGCAGCGCGGCATCGTCAGGCTCGCCGTGCTGCCGTCCTTCGCCTCGGGCATGCTGCCGGAGGTCATCGCCGATTTTCGCACGAGCCATCCGGGCGTCGGCTTCATCGTCCGCGACGTGATCGCGAGCGGCGTCGCCGAGCTGGTCGCCAGCGGCGAGGCCGATCTCGGCCTGACAGGCGGCGCGGTCTCGAATGCCGACCTCGAAATCCTGCTGCGTGGTAGCGACCGGATGCACGCGGTCTATCCGAAAGACCACCCGCTTGCCCGCCTGACAAAGATCGGGATCGCCGATCTGGCACGGCATCCGCTCGTGCTCATGGATGCTGCGACCAGCGTCCGGCAGGTGGTCGATCGGGCCTTCGCCGAAACCGGCACGGTGCCGCTCGTCGGCGCCGAGGTGACTTACATGTCGAGTGCCGTCGGCATGGTACGCGCCGGCTTGGGCGTCGCCATCCTGCCGGGGGCGGCCATGGAGGTCCGGGCCGAGCGCAGCCTGCGCTCGCAGCCGATCGAGGGCGACGGCTTCGTCCGCCCGATTGCGGTGGTGAAGCGTCGCGGGCGGACCCTGCCGCCGGCGAGCGAGCGCTTCCTGACCGAGATCAAGCGAATGCTCGCAGCCGAGGCTTGATCTCTGCAGCGGCGGCCGCCTTGGAACAGCCAAAGTGTCCGCGCGTTGATGCTTGACGATCCTTTCTCGAATGGGAGGCCGCCATGCGCCGCCTGATCGTTCTCGCCGCTTCTGTTGTTCCCCTGCTGGCTTTCGCCGCCAATGACGTCTCGGCGCAGATCAGTGGCAGCGCCTTCCCTGGTGGCGGTGTCCGTGCGGGCGGCGCCCTCAGTGGAGGAGGGGCGCTGTCCGGCGGAGGCTTCCGCGGCGGCAACCGCGTCGGACTTGGCGGAGGTTTTGGCGGCTCTCGTGTCGGCCTCGGCGGAGGCTATGGCTATCGCGGTGGCTTCAATCGCGGCGGCGCGGGCTGGGGCTACCGGCCCAATCGCTGGTATGGCGGCGGCTATTATGGGCGGCGCGGCTATTATGGCGGTGGCTGGGGCTGGGGTGCCGGAGGCTTGGCTGCCGGCGCGATCCTCGGGGGCGCTGCGGCGTATCCCTATTATTACGGCACGCCCTATTATGAAGAGCCGCCCCCCTATTACCCCCGGCGATACTATGCCGAGCCCTACTATGCGGCTCCGGCCTCTTCAGGCATCGGCAACTACTGCCAGACGCCTGTCCGCACCTGTCAGCTGATCAATCCGGCCGATCTCGGCGCTGGCTGCTCGTGCCGCGTTGCGGGTGGACGGGCTCGCGGCAGCGTCATTCCATAGCCAAACCTGAATGCGGAGGGCGTGCCGATCGTCGGCGCGCCCTTTTGAGCGATCTAAACCCCGAATTCCTGCCGCCAGCGCTCGATGTCGTCGAGCGCGACGTTCGAGCCGCACAGCACCAGCGCGACGCGCTCGCCCGGCTTGAACTGGTCCTTGCGCGCCATTGCGGCAGCCACGGTGCAGGATGCGGCCGGCTCGAGCAGGACGCGCCCGTTCTGCAGCACCCAGACCAGCTCGCGCACAGCCTCGGCATCGGACACGACGATGATCTCCTCGAGGAACTGCCGCGCCGCCGCCATCGTCCGTTCGGTCGCGAAGGGAGCGCCGAGCGTGCGGGCGATCGAGGTCGGGCGGATCGGCACCGGCTTTCCGGCTGCGAGCGCCTGCGTCATCGTGGTGGCGCCCTCGGTCTCGACGCCATGGATGCGTACCGCCGGGTCGAGTCCCTTCAGTGCCGCGCCGACGCCGGCCGAAAAGCCGCCGCCGCCGATCGAGATGAAGACATGGTCGATCCGCCCGCCGGCATCGGCCGCGAGCTCGAGGCCGACCGTGCCATGGCCGGCGATGATGGCGGGATCGTCATAGGAATGGACATGGGTCATGCCCTTGCCCTCGTACTCCTCCGCCTTGGAGAAGGCGGCCAGCGCATCCTCGCAGAGCTCGACCTCGCCGCCCGCTTCCTGCGTCAGGCGGATGTTGAGCGGGGCGACGTTCTTCGGCATCAGCACCAGTGCCTTGATACCGAGCATGCTGGCGACCAGCGAGACGGCGATGGCATGGTTGCCGCCGGAGACGGTGACGACGCCGCGCGCCCTTTCGGCTTCGGAAAGGCCGAGCAGCTTGTTGTAGCAGCCGCGGACCTTGAACGAGCCGGCGAGCTGCAGGCTCTCGACCTTGACCACGGTCTCGACGCCGAGCCTCGCCGTAAGGCCGGCGCTCAGGAAGGTCGGGGTGCGCCTGACCTTGCCGGCGATGCGGGTGGCGGCGGCCTGGATGTCGGCGAGGGTGACGTCGAAGGACATGGCGGACTCACGGAGAAGCTTGCTTGGCCGGCACATGAGCGCGCCGGGCGCAGCCCGGTCAAGCGCGGAGAACCGATTGACGACAGGCAATGCCAGCGTAGCCTGCGGCACGGTTCATGCCTGTCGGTCAGTTCATCGGAGATTTTTACCCGTGCGTTATTCCCCCAAGGAGATGCTGGCCAAGCTGGTGTCGTTCAACACCGAGTCCTGGCGCAGCAATCTCGATCTGATTCATTTCTGCCGCGATTACCTCGCTGCGCATGGCGTCGAGAGCACGATCGTGCCGAGCCCCGATCGCGAGAAGGCCAATCTCTACGCGACCGTCGGGCCGCAGGCTGCCGGCGGTGTCGTCCTCTCCGGCCATACCGACGTCGTGCCGGTCGAGGGCCAGGACTGGAGCTCCGATCCGTGGACGCTGACCGAGCGCGACGGCAAGCTCTATGGCCGCGGCAGCTGCGACATGAAGGGGTTCGATGCGATCGCGCTGGCGCTGGTGCCGGAGATGCTGGAGGCCGGGCTGAAGCGGCCTTTCCACATCGCGCTCTCCTATGACGAGGAGGTCGGCTGCATCGGCGCTGCGATCATGATCGACGCAATGGCGTCGGCCGGGCTGAAGCCGTCCGCGGTGATCGTCGGCGAGCCCTCGATGATGCAGGTCGTCACCGGCCACAAGGGCGGTACCCGCATGAAGACGACGGTGCGCGGCCACGCCGTGCATTCGAGCCGTGTCGATATCGGCGTGCCCGCCGTGATGGTCGCCGGCAAGCTGATCGCCTGGCATGACGACGTCATGCAGGAGAACAAGGCGAAGGTGCAGCCCGGCATTCCGTTCGAGCCGCCCTATTCGACGCTGCATGTCGGCGTCGTCGCCGGCGGCACGGCGGTCAACATCACCGCCGAGCACGCCAGCTTCAGCCATGAGGTCCGGGTCATGCCCGGCGACGATACCGACTATGTCGCGCGCTACCGGGCGAAGATCGCCGAGCTGGAAGCGCCGATGAAGGCGATCGCGCCCGAAACCGGCATCACCATGGAGATCACCTCGCAGACGCCGCCGCTGGCGCCGGAGAAGGAGGGCGTCGCCGAGATGCTGTCGCGTCGCATCACCGGTGACAATGCCAGCCACGTCGTCGCCTACGGCACCGAGGGCGGCCTGTTCCAGGCGGCCGGCTGGTCGACCGTGGTCTGCGGACCCGGCGATATCGCCCAGGCGCACCAGCCGGACGAGTTCCTCACAGTGGCCCAGCTCGACGCGGGGACGGCGTTCGTCCGCGCGCTGATCGCGGAGCTGGCCCGCTGAGCACGAAAAGCGGGGCGCTTCATTGCGGGCCTTTGGCGCTCCCTTCGCAGCTTCGTGCGTCGCATTAGTAAGATTCGCAACAAAGTTCGATCTGGAACGAAGTCGATCGGACGCACTGGACGCGGGCTTCGAACCGTCATTAATCTGCCGCCTTCGTCGGTGTGCCGCCAAAATAAGCAGGCAGCCGGCACCGCTCCTGGGGAGGAGTGGTTTCAACCAATCGGGAGCAGTCTCACATGTCGTTCAAGACCCATTGCCTGGCAGCCGTAGCGGCCCTGGCCTTGATGTGCGGGGCTGCGCAAGCCCAGACCTTGCGATACGCCAACCAGGGCGAGCTCAAGTCCCTCGACCCCTATACCGTCAACGAAACCACGACGAACGCCCATCTCGGCCATCCCTATGAAGGCCTGACGGCGCGCGGCAAGGACCTCAAGATCGAGCCGGCGCTCGCCGAGAAGTGGGAAATCTCGCCGGACGGCCTGAAGTGGCGCTTCACCCTGCGCAAGGGCGTCAAGTTCCATGACGGCTCGGACTTCACCGCCGATGACGTGCTCTTCTCGGCCGAACGCGTCCGCGCCACGGGCTCGAACTTCACCACCCGCATCCCGACCAGTGCCAAGTTCGTCAAGGTCGACGACCACACGGTCGACGTCGTCCTGACCGCGCCGAATCCGATCCTGAACGCGCAGTGGGACACCTGGTACATCATGTCGAAGAAGTGGGCGGAGGCGAACAACGCCGTCGCCCCGACCCCGGCGGCCGCGACCACCCCGAGCCATGCCTCGCTCAACGCCAACGGCACCGGCCCCTACAAGATCGAGAGCCATCAGCCGGGCGTGAAGACCGTCTTCAAGTTCAACGAGAACTACTGGAAGAAGATCGAGGGCAACATCAAGGAGATCATCTTCACGCCGATCTCCTCGGACGCCACCCGCGTCGCGGCGCTGCTCTCCGGCGAAGTCGACGTGATCGAGCCGGTTCCGATCCAGGACATCCAGCGCGTCAACGCCGCGGGCAACGCCCAGGTGCTGACCGGGCCGGAGCTGCGCACGATCTTCCTCGGCTTCGACCAGACCCGCGACGAGCTGCTCGAATCGAGCGTCAAGGGCAAGAACCCCTTCAAGGACGTCAAGGTCCGTCAGGCCTTCTACCAGGCGATCGACATCGAGACGATCAAGAGCCGCGTCATGCGCGGGCTCGCGACGCCGTCGCCGCTGATGATCGCGCCGGAGCTGTTCCCGACCGCCGGCTTCACCCGCGCCAAGTTCGACGCCGAGGCCTCCAAGAAGCTGCTCGCCGAGGCCGGCTATCCGAACGGCTTCGAGCTCGGCATGGACTGCCCGAACGATCGCTACGTCAATGACGGCCAGATCTGCCAGGCCGTGGTCGGCATGCTCGCCCGCATCGGCGTCAAGGTCAGCCTCAACGCCCAGCCCAAGGCGCAGTACTTCGCCAAGGTGCTGAAGCCCGGCGGCTACAAGACCTCGTTCTACCTGCTCGGCTGGACTCCCGGCACCTTCGACAGCCACAACGTCCTCTATGACATCCTCGGCTGCCGCGATGTCGCCGGCTCCTCGCGCGGCGAGTCGAACCTCGGCAACTACTGCAACAAGAAGGTCGACGAGCTGACCGACAAGATCCTGGTCGAGTCGGACACCGCCAAGCGCAACGCCATGATCGGCGAAGCCTACAAGATGACCGTCGACGAGTTCTCCTACATCCCGCTGCATCAGCAGGCCCTGGCCTGGGGTGTCTCGAAGAAGGTGAAGCTCGCCCAGCGCGCCGACAATTCGGTGCTGCTCTACTACGCCACCAAGGAGCAGTGAGGGCCTGAAGGGCGCGCGGGCGAAGAGCCCACGCGCCCTTTCTCTATCTGCAGCATAGACGTCGTCCCGCGTGGGGCGGCCTCGGATTCCTTGTAAGGGCGAACATGCTCGCATTTGTTCTGCGCCGGCTGTTCCAGTCGCTGATGGTGATGCTCGCGGTCGCGCTCATCGCCTTCACCATGTTCCGCTTCGTCGGCGATCCGGTGAACCAGATGGTCGGCGTCGACACGCCGCAGGAGCAGGTCGCGCAGCTGCGCCAGACGCTCGGCCTCGATGAGCCGGTGGTGGTCCAGTTCGCGCGCTACATCTACAACGCCGCGCGGCTCGAATTCGGTGTCTCCTACCAGTTCCGCCTGCCGGTGATCTCGCTGCTCGGCGAGCGCGCCCCGGCAACGCTGGAGCTCGCCTTCATGTCGGCGCTGTTCTCGCTGCTGGTCGGGATACCGATGGGCGTCTACACGGCGCTGCGCCGCGACAGCTGGCTGGCGAAGATTTTCCAGACGGTCTCGCTGGTCGGCATCAGCCTGCCGACCTTCCTGATCGGCATCCTCCTGATCTACCTGTTCTCGGTGACGCTGGGCTGGCTGCCCTCCTTCGGACGCGGCGAGGTCGTCAAGATCGGCAACTGGTGGACCACAGGCCTCCTGACCGGCTCCGGCTGGAAGGCGCTGATCCTGCCGTCGATCACGCTCGGCCTGTTCCAGATGACGCTGATCATGCGCCTCGTCCGGGCCGAGATGCTCGAGGTGCTGCGCACCGACTACATCAAGTTCGCCCGCGCGCGCGGCCTCAGGACGAGGGCCATCCATTTCGGCCATGCGCTGAAGAACACGCTGGTGCCGGTCATCACCATCGCCGGTCTGCAGCTCGGTTCGATCATCGCTTTCGCCATCATCACCGAGACGGTGTTCCAGTGGCCGGGCATGGGCCTGCTCTTCCTCAAGGCGGTGCAGCAGGTCGATATCCCGATCATGGCGGCCTATCTCATGTTGATCTCCTTCCTGTTCGTCAGCATCAACCTGATCGTCGACCTGCTCTACGCGCTGGTCGATCCGCGCCTGCGCGCGACGATCGGGGCGCATTGAGGTCGGTCATGAGTGTGCAACCCGCTTCGTCCCCGAAACAGCCGCCCTCCCTCTGGGCCCGCATCCTCGACAGCGACATCCTTGCGAGCTTCCTGCGCTCGAAGGTGACGATGGTCGCGGCCGTCATCGTGCTGGTGCTGTTCATCGGCGCCGCATTCTCGCCCTGGATCGCCCCGACCAACCCGTTCGACCCGGCGACCGTCTTCCTCGCCGACGCCAACATCCCGCCGGCCTGGCAGGATGGCGGCGATCCGAAGTTCATCCTCGGCACCGACGACCAGGGACGGGATCTCTATTCGGCGATCCTCTACGGCCTGCGCGTCTCGCTGATCGTCGGCCTGCTCGGCGTCGCGCTGGCGGCGACGATCGGCATCACGCTCGGATTGCTCGCCGGCTATCTCGGCGGCCGGGTCGATTCGCTGATCATGCGTATCGCCGATGTGCAACTGACCTTCCCGGCGATCCTGATCGCGCTTCTGATCGACGGCGTCGTTCGCGGCATCTTCAAGGGCGCGAACCGCGAGGACACCGCGCTCTACGTGCTGGTGATCTCGATCGGATTGAGCTTCTGGGTGCAGTACGCCCGCACCATCCGCGGCTCGACCCTGGTCGAGCGCAACAAGGACTATGTCCAGGCTGCCAGGCTCGTCGGCCTGCCGGCGCCGCTGATCATGCTGCGCCATGTCCTGCCGAACGTGATCGGCCCGGTGCTGGTCATCCTGACCATCAACCTCGCGCTCGCCGTGATCACCGAGGCGACGCTCTCCTTCCTCGGCGTCGGCCTGCCGCCGACCCAGCCTTCGCTGGGAACGCTGATCTCGATCGGCAATCGCTATCTGTTCTCCGGCGACTGGTGGATCGTGACGTTCCCGGGTGTGACGCTCGCCATTTTGGTGCTGGCGGTGAACCTGCTCGGCGACTGGCTGCGCGACGCCCTCAATCCGAGGCTGCGATGAGCATGATTTGCTGCACAAGCTGCCTTTTCGCGCAGCAAATGCCTGCCGATGCCATATGTTTTACGCAGATTAGACCCGTGACAGACAAAGGGGCCGGTCCTAACATCCGGCGCTTCGGCGGGCCCGAAACCGGGCCGCGACTGGGAGGTCAATTCCGATGAAACCGCGTAATCTTGCGCTTGCCGCCGCGCTGTTCGGCGTCTCCGTGCTGGCGCTCGGCGCCGCCGAAGCGAAGCCCGTCAAATGGGCCTCCGCCGGCGATGCCCTGACGATCGATCCGCACGGCCAGAACGAGGGTCTGACGACCACGGTCAACCAGCACATGTATGAGAGCCTGACCGAGCGCGACCACGCCGGCAAGCTCCACCCGCTGCTCGCCTCGTCCTGGAAGGTCCTGCCGGACGATCCGACGACCTGGGAGTTCAAGCTCCAGGAGGGCGTCAAGTTCCATGACGGCACGCCCTTCACCGCGGATGACGTGGTGTTCTCCTATGAGCGCGCCATGCAGCCGACCTCGGACTTCAAGGGTTACCTGACCTCGGTCGAGAAGGTCTCGAAGGTCGACGACCTGACGGTCCGGATCAAGACCAAGGGACCGAACCCGCTGCTGGTCAACAACACATCCGCCATCCGTATCCTGAGCAAGGCCTGGGCGGAGAAGAACAACGCCACCAAGGCGCAGGACTTCAAGAACAAGGAAGAAAACTACGCCGTCCGCAACGCCAACGGCACCGGCCCCTTCATCCTGGTTTCGCGCGAAGCCGACGTGAAGACGGTGATGAAGCGCAACGACAACTACTGGGCCAAGGCGAAGGTGCCGCTCGAGATCACCGAGCTCACCTATGTGCCGATCAAGCAGGACGCGACCCGCATCGCGGCGCTGCTCTCCGGTGAGGTCGACCTCGTCCAGGACGTGCCGGTGCAGGACATCGCCCGGCTGAAGAGCCAGCCCAAGGTCCGCGTCACCACCGGGCCCGAGAACCGCACCATCTTCTTCGGCATGGACGTCGCGTCCAAGGACCTGAAGGGCGACAATGTCGAGGGCAAGAACCCCTTCGCCGACAAGCGCGTCCGTCAGGCGATGAATGCGGCGCTCAACCGCTCGGCCATCCAGCGCGTCGTCATGCGCGGCGAGTCGATCCCGACCGGCGTCATCCTGCCGCCCTTCGCCAATGGCTGGACCAAGGAGCTTGACGCCGCGCCGGCGACCGACGTCGCCAAGGCCAAGGCACTGCTGACCGAGGCCGGCTATCCCAACGGCTTCTCGGTGACGCTGCATTGCCCGAACGACCGCTACATCAACGATGAGGGCATCTGCCAGGCGGCGGTCGGCATGTTCGGCCAGATCGGCGTCAAGGTGAACCTGGTCTCGCAGTCGAAGTCGATCCACTTCAATCTGATCCAGAAGAACCCGCCGGAGACCGAGTTCTATCTGGTCGGCTGGGGCGTGCCGACCTTCGACAGCGACTATGTCTTCTCCTACATGTACCACAGCCGCACCGGCTCGCAGGGCAGCTGGAACGCCACCGGCTATGCCGACAAGGATGTCGATGCGCAGATCCAGTCGCTCTCCAAGGAGATCGATATCGCCAAGCGCGACGCCACCATCGCCCAGATCTGGGCGAAGATGAAGGATGAGACGATCTACCTGCCGATCCACCACCAGACACTCAGCTACGGCATGAATTCGACGCTCGACGTGCCCGTCGACGTCCAGAACCAGCCGAAGCTGAAGATGGTCTCGTTCAAGGGCTCGTAGAGCCGGCAACCTGTCGCAGGGGCCGCGCCAAGACGGCCCCTGCGACTTATTCTTCGTAAGGGGTTCAAGACGCGATGCTCGCCTATATCCTGCGCTCGCTGATGCAGGGGCTGGTGGTGATGATCGCCGTCGCCTTCATCGCCTTCTCGATGTTCCGCTTCGTCGGCGATCCGGTCGTCAACATGCTCGGCCAGGAGGCGACGCTGCAGGACCGCGCCGAGCTGACTGAGCGGCTCGGTCTCAACGATCCGGTGCCGCTCCAGTTCGCCCGCTTCGTAGCCGACGCGGCACAGGGGGATTTCGGCATCTCCTATCGCCAGGGCCGCAAGGTCTCGTCGCTGATCCTCGAGCGCCTGCCGGCGACGGTCGAATTGGCCGTGCTGTCGGCGATCTTCGCCTTCGTCGTCGGCATCGCCTTCGGCGTCTATGCCGCGATCCGCCGCGACGGCTGGATCGCCAACCTCGTCATGTCGATCTCCCTGATCGGGGTCAGCCTGCCGACCTTCCTGATCGGCATCGGGCTGATCTACATTTTCGCCGTCGAACTGCGCTGGCTGCCGTCCTTCGGCCGCGGCGACACCGTCAAGATCGGCTGGTGGACCACCGGCCTGCTGACCGTAAGCGGGCTGAAATCGCTGGTCCTGCCGGTGCTGACGCTCGGCTTCCTCCAGCTCACTTTGATCATGCGCCTGGTTCGCTCCGAGATGCTCGAGGTGATGCGGGCCGATTTCATCCGCTTCGCCCGCGCCCGCGGCATTCCCGAACGCAAGATCGAGTTCCGCCATGCCCTGCGCAATACCATGATCCCCGTGATCACCATTGCCGGCGTCCAGCTCGGCGGCGTCATCGCCTTCGCCATCGTCACCGAGACTGTGTTCCAGTGGCCGGGGCTGGGTGCGCTCTTCGTCAACGCCGTGCAGTTCGTCGACGTGCCGGTGATGTCGGCCTACCTGCTCTTCGTCGCCTTCGTCTTCGTGCTGACCTCGCTGCTGGTCGACATCGTTTATGTCGCGCTCGATCCGCGTCTGCGCGGCAGCGCCCTGGTTCCGGCGAAGTGAGGCCGCGATGACCGACAAGCCCCTTCCGGTCCTCCCGCCGAGCCGCTTGGCGCAGCTCTGGGATTCCGATCTCGTCTATTCCTTCCGCTCCTCGCCGATCACGGTGGTGGCGAGCATCATGGCGCTGGTGCTGGTGCTGGCCGCGGTCTTCGCGCCGCTGATTGCGCCCTATGATCCGTTCGATCCGGCCTCGCTCGACCTCTCGGACGGCTTCTCGCGGCCGATGCAGCCGAACGAGATCACCGGCAAGGTCTTCTGGCTCGGCTCGGACGGGCAGGGCCGCGACATCTTCTCGGCGATCCTCTACGGCTCGCGCGTCTCGCTCATCGTCGGGGCGGCCTCGGTGCTGCTCTCGCTGGTGCTCGGCGTGGCCCTGGGTCTCGTCGCCGGCTATGTCGGCGGCCGCACCGAGGCGCTGATCATGCGCGTCGCCGACATTCAGCTCTCCTTCCCCGCGATCCTGGTGGCGCTGCTCGTCTTCGGCGTGGCGCGCGGGCTGATCCCGCCGGCCTTGCAGGAGCAGATGACGCTGCTCGTCCTGGTCATCGCCATCGGCCTGTCGAACTGGGCCCAATATGCCCGCACCGTGCGCGGCTCGACGCTGGTCGAGAAGAACAAGGTCTATGTCGATGCCGCCCGGCTGATCGGGCTCAAGGCCTGGCCGGTGATGCTCAAGCACGTCCTGCCCAACGTCGCCGGCCCGGTCCTCGTCATCGCCACGATCAACCTCGCGCTGGCGGTGATCGAGGAGGCGACGCTCTCCTTCCTCGGCGTCGGCATGCCGCCGACCCAGCCTTCGCTCGGCACGCTGATCCGCTTCGGCCAGCAATACCTGTTCTCCGGCGAGTGGTGGATCCTGCTCTTTCCCTCGCTCGTCCTGATCCTGTTCGCCTTGTCGATCAACCTGTTCGGCGACTGGCTGCGCGATGCGCTCAATCCGAAGTTGAGGTGACGATGAAACGCCTCCCGCCTTCATTCGCTTTCCTGGAGCAGCGATGACCCAGCCAGTCCTTTCCGTTCAGGAGCTCACTGTCGAGTTCGTCACGCGACGTGGCACGCTGCGAGCGCTCGACAAGGTCTCCTTCGACGTCGCCCGCGGCGAGGTGCTCGGCGTCGTCGGTGAATCCGGCGCCGGCAAGTCGGTCACCGGCTCGGCGATCATCGGCCTGATCGATCCGCCCGGCCGCATCGCCGGCGGCAAGGTTGTGCTCTCCGGCGAGCGTGTCGACAATCTCCCGCCCGAGGAGATGCGGCGCCTCCGCGGCAAGCGCATCGGCATGATCTTCCAGGACCCGCTGACCAGCCTCAACCCGCTCTACCGGGTCGGCGAGCAGCTGGTCGAGACGATCCAGACCCATACCGATCTCAACGCGGCCGATGCCCGCAAGCGCGCCATCGCGCTGCTCGATGAGGTCGGCATTCCGGCGCCCGACAGGCGCATCGACGGCTATCCGCACGAGTTCTCCGGCGGCATGCGCCAGCGCGTCGTCATCGCGCTCGCGCTCTGCGCCGAGCCTGAATTCATCATCGCCGACGAGCCGACCACCGCGCTCGACGTCTCCGTGCAGGCCCAGATCATCACGCTCATCAAGCGGCTCTGCAAGGAGCGCGGCACCTCGGTGATGCTGGTCACCCACGACATGGGCGTGATCGCCGAGACCGCCGACCGGGTCGCGGTGATGTATGCCGGGCGCGTCGCCGAGGTCGGCCCGGTTCGCGACGTCATCAAGGAGCCCCTCCACCCCTATACCCAGGGGCTGATGGGCGCGATCCCGTCGATCACCGGCGAGGCCGAGCGCCTCGTGCAGATCCCGGGCTCGATGCCCAGGCTCTCCAGCATTCCGAAGGGCTGCGCCTTCAACCCGCGCTGCTCCAAGGTGTTCGCCCGCTGCCATGTCGAGCGGCCCGAACTCATCGATGTCGGCGGCCACCAGGTCGCCTGCCACCTCTACGACCAGGCATCGGCCGGCAAGACGGAGATCGCGGCGTGAGCGAGCAAGCCTTCGTCCAGGTCCGAGACCTGAAGCGTGTCTTCGACGTCTCCAAGCCCTGGCTCAACCGGGTATTGGAGCGTCAGGACAAGCAGTTCCTCAAGGCCGTGGACGGCGTCTCCTTCGACATCCGCAAGGGCGAGACTTTCGCGCTCGTCGGCGAGTCCGGCTCGGGCAAGTCGACCGTGGCGCGCATGGTCGTCGGCCTCCTGCATCCGTCCGGCGGCACGGTCTCGATCGATGGCGTCTCGATGTCGGATGCGAAGGCCGCCCAGGAGCGCCAACGCCTGCGCAAGCGCATCCAGATGATCTTCCAGGACCCGTATGCCTCGCTCAATCCGCGCTGGCGCGTCGGCCGGATCATCGCCGAGCCGATCCATGCCTTCGGCATCATCCAGGGCGATGCGGCGATCACGGAGCGCGTCGGCGAACTGCTCTCGCTGGTCGGCCTGCACCCTGACGACGGCAAGAAGTTTCCGCACGAATTCTCCGGCGGCCAGCGCCAGCGCATCGCCATCGCCCGCGCGCTCGCCTCCAATGCCGAATTCATCGTCTGCGACGAGCCGACCTCGGCGCTCGACGTCTCCGTGCAGGCCCAGATCCTCAATCTGATGCGCGACCTGCAGCAGAAGTTCGGGCTGACCTATCTCTTCATCAGCCACAACCTCGCGGTCGTCCGGCACATGGCGACGCGGATCGGCGTGATGTATCTCGGCCGCCTGGTCGAGGTCTCCGACGGCAAGCAGCTCTTCGCCGCCCCGCGCCATCCCTATACCAGGATGCTGCTCGACGCGGTGCCCGACCTCGCCATGGTCGGCAAGCCGCGCGAGGGCGTGAAGGGCGAGATTCCGAACCCGATCAATCCGCCCTCGGGTTGTACCTTCCATCCGCGCTGCCCGCTGGTCTTCGACCGCTGTCGCGTCGAGAACCCGCCTGTGATCGACGGCGTCGCCTGCCATGCGGTTAATGCGGGCCGGGTGGCGGCGTAGACACTCGGACACACCGTCTTTCCGGGGCGCCGCGTAGCGGCAAGCCCGGAACCCATGAGCACCACCTTTTTCGTCATGGTCGGCCTTGTGCCGACCATCCACGTCTTTGCTGGTCGAAGGCCGTGTTCAAGACGTGGATGCTCGCCACAAGGGCGAGCATGACGAACTGGAAGAGCATCGTGCTCGTGGCTTCTGGGCCCAGGCCTATCGGCCTGTCCCGGAATGACGGCGACCGCTCGCTATTCTCCGGCCGACACGCTCGGCGCTTTTGGACGGCGGCTCAGCGGTGCGACCGGCCGCTCGGTGCGGTACTGGCCGCGCGCGATCGCGGTGAACAGCAGCGCGACGGCGGTCAGCGTCATCAGCCACCAGGTCTGGAACGAGGCGAAGCCGAGCGCCGCGAGCGCGAAGGCCGTGACATAGGCGGCGACGCCGCCGGCGGCGAGTGCGCCGGGCATGCGGCCGGCGGCGCTGACCGCGAAATAGAGGCAGAGCGCGCTCGTCGCGGCGCCGACCAGGCCGAGCTCGTACCAGGTTTCGAACAGGATCGTGGTCGGCACCTCGAGCGGAAGCGCCCCGGTGGTGCGCCCGCGCAGGACCGTGTCGAGGCCATGGCCGGTGATGAGCTGCACGGGGCGGCTGGAGATGATGTCGGCCCAGATGTCGAGGCCGATGCCGACTGTGCTGAACACCGCGGGCGAGAGCCGGAAGAACGGCAACAGCAGGAAGGGCAGGAGCGGGGCGAGCAGCATCAGCCCGGCCATGATGCCGCCCATCAGCCTGGCGCCGACGACGCGGTTGGCGCTGACCGCGCCGAAGGCGATCGCGCCGCACAGCATCGCCATCGCCTCGCCATCCTCGATGCGCGAGAGCGCGAGCAGGCCGACGACCAGCGCCAGCCCCAGCGCGGTCAGGCCGCGCTCGCGCGAGAGCAGCCAGGCGAGCGCCGGCCAGGCCATGATCAGGACGACGCTGACGCCGCGCTCGACGCTGCCGGCCGCGGTTGCGGCGCGCGAGTCGATCGGGCTCAGCGCCTCGGTCAGGAGCAGGCCGAGGGCGAAGATCGCCGCGGTGCCGGCGCCGAGCGCCGCGAGGTTGAGGTTCGAGGCCCGCATGCGCTCCGGCAGCGCGGCGGCGCCGGCAAAGCCGAGCGCCACGGCGAGGAAGAGATTGGCGGCCTTCTCGGTGGCCGAGCCGGTATAGGGGCTCCAGACCAGCGAGAGCACGGCCCAGCCGACCAGCGCCCAGAGCGTGACGCCGGCGCGGCTGAACAGCGATGCCCTGATATTGCCGGCGAACCAGCGCGGCGCCTCGATCAGCGCGGCGATCGCCAGCAGGATGACGCCGATCGGCACCAGCACGACGGCGGCGCGGCGCGAGACCAGCGAGGCCAGCGGCAGAGCGAGCGCGAGCGTCGCAAAGCCGATGCGGCGCAAGAGCAGCGCGGCGTCGGTCGCGGGGTCGAGGGGCGTCTGGGCGTTGGAGCGGATCATGGGCAAGCGGGTACTCGGCGAGCCGCGCCCGGCCAGGATGCCGGGAACAGCCCACGCCACCCTAGCGCCTGCCTCAAGCTTCGACTGTAGGTGCGCTGCAACACTGGCAAAGCATCTCGCGCAGTTTGGAACACCTAGAGGCTGTAGTGACCTTGGACCTGATTTGGGTGAGGTCAAACCGTCCGAATGCCAGGAGCGTTGCGCCGCCGAAACCGCTGGTATCGGCAAGCGATGCGACGCCGCAGTCGGCCGGTTTCACCTCACCGCGCAGCGGCGTGGCGATTTTGCCCGATTGCGGCGTCGCTCGTCACGGCCAAGCCGGAAGGCTTGGCCGCACCAAGCTCCTGGCACTCGGACAAAATCGCCGACGCCCAAACCATGTCCAAGGTCACTACAGCCTCTAAAGTTCACTGGCTGCGCCGGCCGTTCCGTGAGATGTAGGAGACGATGACTGCTCCGCTCGCCGCGATCGTCTATTCCACCGGCTTCCCCATCGACGAATTGATGGCGGAGGTGGCCGACACCTTGAAGCGCGAGGCCGTCCGGCTCGGCGGCGTCGTCCAGCACAATAACGGTGACTGCGCGAGCGGCTGT
This sequence comes from Alloboseaceae bacterium BT-24-1, assembly GCA_025846845.1. GTDB lineage: Bacteria > Pseudomonadota > Alphaproteobacteria > Rhizobiales > Beijerinckiaceae > Allobosea. The sequence goes on along the minus strand of JAOYTL010000007.1, from coordinate 32,654 downwards.
GCCAGCATGGCGCTCGAGGATCTCGCCTCCGGCCAGCTCTTTCCGATCAGCGAGGATCGCGGCGCGGGCTCGACCGGCTGCCGGCTCGACGCGGCCGGGCTCGCCGCCGCCGGCGCTGCCGTCTCGGGCGCGCTGTCCGGGCCGGTCGATCTCGTCATCGTCAACAAGTTCGGCAAGCAGGAGGTTCTCGGCCAGGGCCTGCGCGCTGAGATCGCCGCCGGCGTCGTTGCCGGGTTGCCGCTGCTGACCGCGGTGCGCGACGACATGCTCGCCGCCTGGTCGGAGTTCGCCGGCGAGGACTGGCAGCGCCTGCCGCCCGAATCGGCCGCCGTTACGGGTTGGGCGATGGCGGCGCTGCGCCAGCCGGCCTGAAGGCTCGCAAGGAGCTATCCCGTGCCTGTTGGCAGCGACTTCCTCGACGACTACCTGATCCGGCCCGATCCGGCCGCTGCTCGCCTTGGCGCGACGGTTGCCGGCATCGACCATAGCGGCGCCCGCGTCGAGACCCGCGTCGTCACCGAGCGCGCGTTGACGCTCTATCTGAACAGCCAGGAGATCGTCACGATGATGACGATCGGCGACCACCCGGAGTATCTGGCGCTCGGCTATCTGCTCAACCAGAACATGCTCAGGCGCGGCGACCCGGTCGAGGCCGTCGACTACGACGAGGAGCTCGAGGTCGTCGTGGTGCGTACGCCCGAGCGCACCGATTTCGAGCAGAAGCTGAAGAAGAAGACGCTGACCTCGGGCTGTGCCCAGGGCACCGCCTTCGGCGACCTGATGGAGGCGATCGACGAGATCGTCCTGCCGAGAGCCGAGCTGCGCACGAGCTGGCTCTATGGGCTGACCCGCAAGATCAACACCACGCCCTCGCTCTATCTGGAAGCTGGCGCGATCCATGGCTGCGTGCTCTGCGAGCGCGACAAGCCGCTGGTCTACATGGAGGATGTCGGCCGCCACAACGCCGTCGACAAGGTCGCCGGCTGGCTCTTCCGCCACGATGTCGATCCTGGCAGGATGATCTTCTACACCACCGGCCGGCTGACCTCGGAGATGGTGATCAAGACCGTGCGGATGGGCATCCCGATCCTGGTCTCGCGCTCCGGCTTCACCGAATGGGGCGTCGAACTCGCCCGCAAGGCCGGCCTGACCCTGATCGGCCGGGCCCGCGGCAAGCGCTTCCTGGCGCTCGCCGGCGAGGACCGCATCGTCTTCGACCAGGACCCCGACAGCGTCGAGGAGGAGGGCGGCAAGCATCGCCGCAAGGGATCCGGCGATGACTGATCCCAGCCCGCCGACCCTCGGCCTCCTGCTCGCCGGCGGGCTTGCCCGCCGCATGGGCGGCGGCGACAAGCCGCTGCGTACCATCGCCGGCCGCACCATCCTTGCCCATGTCCTTGAGCGGCTCCGCCCACAATGTGACGGGCTCCTGCTCAACGCCAATGGCGATCCCGCCCGCTTCGCCGATTACGGCCTGCCTGTGGTCGCTGACAGTGTGCCGGATTTCGCCGGGCCGCTCGCCGGCATCCTCGCCGGGCTCGATTGGCTCGCAGCGAACCGGCCGGGCGCACAATGGCTGGTCAGCGTCGCCGCCGACACGCCCTTCATTCCGCGCGATCTGGTGGCGCGGCTGCATGCGGCGCGCGTGGCGGCGAATGTCCCGCTCGCCTGCGCCGCCTCCGGCGGCTGGACCCACCCTGTGATCGGGCTCTGGCCGGTTTCGTTGCGCGAGCAATTGCGCCATGCGCTCACCGTCGAGGACGAGCGCAAGATCGACCGCTGGACGGCGCGCCACGGTGTCGTTTCGGTCGAATGGCTGGTGACGCCGGTCGACCCCTTCTTCAACGCCAATCGGCCCGATGATCTTGCCGAGGCCGAGCGGCTCCATGCCGCGCTTGGCGACGCTTGATCGGGGACCGTGCCGCCCCTAGATTCAACCGATAAGCGAAGCTTATTCGCCTGCCTCTGGGGGAAGTCGCATGAAGTCCTTTGTCATTGCCGTCGCCTTCGCCGCGATCGCCGCCTATGGCGCGAGCCTGGTGCTGGCGACCTATCAGCGTCCGGTCGACGTCGCCTACGCGACCAGCAACGTTCGGCTGTGAAGCGTCCGGCCTAGCCTTCCAGCAGGGCTTTCAAGCGCGCGAGATCGGTCGCCACCCATTCGGCGTCGCGCGCGAATGCATCCTCCGTCATCTCGGGCCGCCTGAACAGCGTGAACACCACCTCGCTGCCGCTGCCATTGGCGAACGCCCGCATCGGGTTGTGCATTGGTGCGCCCGCATCAGGAACGACGGCGTGATCGAGGATGCCGTAGGGATTGGGCTCGCTGAACATCACCCGCATCGGCCCCATCGGCGTCTTCGCGCGATAGGTCATACCCTCGACATGGTGGAACTCGCCGCCGAGGCCCTCCGCCCATTTCGGGAAGTTCATGGGCTCGGCGAGGAAGCCGTAGACCTCCTCGACCGGCCTCTCGATCGAGATGCTGATATGGCGCGCTGGCAGGACGGGCATCGCCTTAGTCTCCGTGGATTTCATCTAGAACATAACATGAACAAAATCGGATGTCATCGCGTATCGGTGATGGGCTGTGTCTGAGCCTGCCGCGGATCGATCAAGATTCCGCCGGCTTCGCCAGCCCATTTTCCAGCGGCGACGGATGAGGAGATTCGCGATGGAGCAGAGTATCGGCGTCGGCCTGACGATTTTCGTGCAGCATGGACGCGAGCAGGAGGCCGCGGACTTCTACAGCGAGGCGTTCGAAGCACGGCAGCTCAAGACATACAGGGTCGACGGCGAGCTCGCCGGGGTCGACATGCTGATGGGTGGAACACGGATTTCCGTCGCCGGCTCCAATCCGCGCCGCGAGGAGGAGCCATCCTATGGTGGCCCGTTCTTCCCCAAGGCGGCCGGCGCGGTCAGCACGATCGTGCAATTGACGGTGCCGGATATCGAGGCCTGCTTCGCACAGGCGATCGTGGCCGGGGCGGCGCTGCGTGACCGGGTCCAGACCGATGTCGAGGGACGGCGGGTCGCCTCTCTGTTCGACCCGTTCGGGCATATCTGGGTGCTGATCGAACGGCAGACGGAGTCGGCTAGAGTGTCTCCCGACCAGCTCGCAGTGCAGGCTGAGCGCTCAAGCGGGCTCGATCTGCGGAACTAGAGCATCGGACCGAAAAGTGGGGGCCACTTTTTTGGGAAAATCCGATGCGGCGATCCAAAAAACCTATTCGATCACGATCCGTGGCGCTGCCCTGGCCGGCCCGGCGAGGCCGGCCTTCACCTGCCGCGCCAGGGCGACATAGGCCTTGGCATGGGGGCTGTCGGGGTCGCTCGCCACGATCGGGCGGCCGCCATCCGAGGTCTCGCGGATCGACATGGCGAGCGGGATCTCGCCGAGGAACGGCACGTGGAGCCGCTCCGCCTCATGCCGCGCGCCGCCATGGGCGAAGATGTCGGAGCGGTGGCCGCATTCCGGGCAGATGAAATAGCTCATGTTCTCGACGATGCCGAGGATCGGCACCTCGACCTTCCTGAACATGGCGACGCCGCGGCGGGCATCGAGCAGGGCCAGGTCCTGCGGCGTCGAGACGATGACGGCGCCGGCGAGCGGGGTCTGCTGCGCCATGGTGAGCTGGGCGTCGCCGGTGCCGGGCGGCATGTCGACGACGAGCACGTCGAGCTCGCCCCAGGCGACCTCGCGCAGCATCTGGGTGATCGCCGAGATCACCATCGGGCCGCGCCAGATCATCGGCGTCTCCTCGTCGATCAGGAAGCCGATCGACATGATCTTGAGGCCATAGGCTTCCATCGGCGCGAGCGTGCGGCCCGAGACCAGCCGCGGCTTGCCGGTGATGCCGAAGATCTTCGGCACGGACGGGCCGTAGATGTCGGCATCGAGCACACCGACCTTGAGGCCGAGTGTCGCGAGGGCGACAGCGAGGTTGGCGGTGGTGGTCGACTTGCCGACGCCGCCCTTGCCGCTCGCCACCGCGATGATCTGCTTGACGCCCGGAATGCCGGCCGCCTTCGGCACCGGCCCGCCGGGACCGGGCTGGCCATGCGCCTGCCGGCGCGCTTCCGCCGCCTGCGATGGCGCCGGACGGCCCGGCGCCTTGTCGGCGGTGAGGCCGACCAGCACCTGCGTCACGCCGGGAATGCCGCCGACCGCGCTTTCGGCCGCCTTGCGCACCGGCTCCATGGCACTGGCTTCGGTCGCATCGATGCCGATCGCGAAGATCACCTTGCCGCCGTCGATCAGGATGTCGCCGATGCGGCCGGAGGCCGCCAGCGATTGCCCGCTCGCCGGCAGTTTCACCAGTTCGAGCGCGCGCAGGATGTCGTTTTGCGAAAGGGCCACGATGGCGGGCTCCGGTTGTTGCGCGACGCTAGGCCGCGGCCTTGCGGATGTGGAAGACCAGCAGCTCGCCCTCGCTGCTGCTGAGTTCGATCGCGTCGCCGGTCTCGCGCATCAGGTTCGGGATGTCGATCGCCGCCATCGGGTCGGTGCATTCGACCAGGAACAGATCGCCCGGCGCCGCGCCTTTCAGCGCCTTGCGCACGCGCAGGGCCGGAAGAGGGCACTTCAGGCCGCGCAGGTTGAGCGGAATGGAAGACATGGGCGAGTTTTGGGCGAGGCCATTCGAATGAAGCTGTGCTTCATATGATGGCATTTCGCGTGGGAGCAACAGCACCTATCCTTCTCCCCTCGGGGGAGAAGGTGTCTGCGAAGCAGACGGATGAGGGAAGTCATGCGCCGACGCCTTTCACGCCCTCATCCGTCAGTGCTTCGCGCTGCCACCTTCTCCCCCAAGGGGAGAAGGGCTCGCGTGGCGCTTCTCGCGCTTTTCATTGCAGCGTTTCCGGCCTCCGCCCAGGAGCTGCGCGGCCATGGTGGACCTGTGCGCGCCGCCGCGGTCTCGGCCGATGGCGCAACGGCGCTGACCGGCTCCTTCGATCAGTCGGCGATCCTGTGGGGCCTGGCACGCGGCAGCGCCATCAAGGTGCTGCGCTTCCATCAAGGGGCGGTCAATGCAGCGGTGTCCGTCAACGGCCTCGGCTTCGCCACCGGCGGCGAGGACGGCAGGATCGCGCTCTGGCGCGGCGATGCGCCCGAGCCGGCCAAGGTCATCGAGGGGCATAAGGGCCCGGTCGCCGCGCTGGCGATCTCGCCGGAAGGGCGGCATCTCGCTTCCGCCTCCTGGGACGGAACGGTCCGGGTCAATGCATTGGCCGACGATTCTGCGCGCGTGCTCGAAGGCCATCAGGGGCCGGTCAACGGCGTCGCCTTCGCTCCGGGCGGCATGGTCGTCTCGTCGGGTTATGATACGACTTTGCGGCTCTGGCCCGCCGATGGTGGCGCGCCGCTGATCGTAACCACGCCCGCGCCGCTCAACGGCGTGATCACTGCATCCGATGGCGAGATCGCGGTTGCCGCTGCCGACGGCCGCCTGCGCCTGTTCGGCCCGGACGGAGCGCAACGCGCCGAGATCGCGGTCGGCGAGACACCATTGATCGCGCTCGCCATCTCGCCTGACGGCGCGACCATCGCAGCCGGTGGTCTGCGTGGCCAGGTCGCGCTGATCGACCGCAAGATGCGCACGATCCGCGCCACATTGGTCGGCCCCGGACTGCCGGTCTGGTCGCTCGCCTTCCTGCCCGACGGCAGGCAGCTCCTTTCCGGGGGGGCCGATCGGTTGGTCCGGCGCTGGAACGCCGTCACCGGCGAGCATGTTGGGGCGGTGGTGCCGCGGGCCGGCGAGGATGCGCTCGCCGCCTTCCAGGGCGAGCGGGGCGCGCAGGTCTTCCGCGCCTGCGCGGCTTGTCACACCCTGACCCCGGCCGACGGCAACCGCGCCGGCCCGACCCTGCACGGCATCTTCGGCCGCCGCATCGCGACCGCGCCGGGCTATGCCTTCTCCGACGCCCTCAAGGGCATGGACATCGTCTGGAGCAAGGAGAGCGTGGCGAAGCTGTTCGAGGTCGGCCCGAGCGCCTATACGCCCGGTACCAAGATGCCGGAGCAGACCATCGGCTCGGCTGAAGACCGACAGGCGCTGGTCGACTGGCTGGAGAAGGTGACGCGGTGAAAGAGCGCGTCATTCCCGGGCGAAGCGAAGCGCAGACCGGGGCATCTCAGGCAGGATAAGGCGCCCTTCCGGCCTGAGATGCTCGAGTCAAGTCCGAGCATGACGGCAGATCATCCCAGCGGGTCCTCGCCACGCTCCGCCCGCTCGCGCAGATAGTCGTCGGTTGTGCGCACCGGCGGGCGCTGAGGCGAGAGATGCGGGTCGAAGCTCTCGTTGACCACGGCCTCGACCCGGCAATCCTCGCACATGCGCAGGATCGAGGCTCGCTTCGCGCCTTCGCCGGCGAACATCCAGTGCTTGTTCTCGAGCTTGGCCGCGATCTTCTCGATCGTGCTGCGGACGCCGAAGGGTTTTGCGCAGGCGATGCAGTGGAACGGCTCCTCCTGCTTGACGATGCGGCGGCCACCCTTCCAAGCATCGAAATCGATGCGAGGCTCCAGCGTGATCACCTTTTCCGGGCAGGTCGCGGCGCAGAGCCCGCACTGCACGCAAAGGTCTTCCTGGAAGCTGAGCGTCGGCCGCTCGGGATCATCGCCGAGCGCGCTGACCGGGCAGGCCGAGACGCAGGCGAGGCAAAGCGTGCAGCCTTCCGTGTCGACATGGACCGTCCCGAAGGGCGCGAGCGGCGGCATCGCGACGTTGGCGACCGGAGCTGGCGCGATGGCATGCAGCTCGCCGATCGTCTGGCGCAGCAGCGGGCGTCCGGCGCCCATCGGCCGGAAGCGGGCGGGCTGCGCGGCGCTCGTGCCGGGCGCAACCCTCGCGAGCGCGGCGGCCAACAGGTCAGGGTCGTCGGTCTCGATCAGCGCGGCGCGGACCTCGCCATAACCGAGCGCGCCGGCAAGGGCGTTGGCATAGTCGAGATTGCGCGTCAGGCCGGATATGTCGTGCTTGGGCTTGGCCCGGCCGAGCACGCGGATGGCGGAGGCGCCGAAGGCGAGTGCCGCCGCGAAGGTCTCCAGCCCGAGCTGGGTGATCTCGTTGACGCGCAAGGGCAGCACACGTGCCGGCAGGCCGGCGCCGTGGCGGGCAAGCGCTTCGATCAAGGGCTCGCCGTGGTCGCCGTCATGCAGGAGCACGACCGGCTCGCGCCCGCCCGCCTCGGCATAGGTGACGAGCAGGGTCCGCAGCTTGCGCAGCAGCGCATCGGCCGGCGGCAGCGTATAGGTCACCGCGCCGGTCGGGCAGACGGCGGCGCAGGCGCCGCAGCCGGCGCAGATCTCGGCCGAGATCGCGACATGGTCGCCCGCCGGGGTGATCGCGCCGGTCGGGCAGAGGTCGAGGCAGCGTGTGCAACCGGTCTTCTGCGAGCGCGCATGGGCGCAGAGCCCTTCGTTGAGGGCGACATAGGCCGGCTTGTCGAATTCGCCGACAAGCCCGCTGGCCTGGAAGGCCAATCGCTCGACCGCGGTCGGATCACGTGGGTCGGCGCGCAGATAGCCGGCACGCAAATCGCCGGCCGGAAACAGCGGCGTCCCGCCGGAGATGTCGATCACGACGTCGCATTGCGAGACTGCGCCATTGCGCGGGGTGTCGAAGACGAGCTTGCCTCGCGAGGAGGGCGAGGGCGCGGCGTAGTCGTTGACGGTGAGTTCGAAGGCGCCGAGCCAGCCGCTCGCCCGCGCGATCGTGCCCTTCAGAACCGGGAACTCGTCAGTGCGCGGCGGCGCGATCTCGCCCGGCCGTGACAGCAGTACGGTGACGTCGAGATGATCGGCGAGGCGATGCGCGAGCGCGATCGCGACCTCGTCGCGGCCATAGATCAGCGCGACGCCCTTGCTGGTCAACGTGGTGAAGGAGGCCGGCGGCAGCGGCTCGCTCGCGGCAGCGAGCAGGGCGGCCATCTTGGGGCCGGCGGCCTTGGCTTCGTTGGACCAGCCGGCCGCCTCGCGGATATTGGTGAAGGTCAGGTCGCCGGCATAGTCGAGGTCTGCAGCGACCTCTTCGAACAGCGGCGCCTCCTGCGTGCAGGCGACGGTGATCGCCTCGCTCTTTGCCAGCATATCGCGGAAACGCTCGATCTGGCTGCGGCAGAGATGGCGGTGCTCGCTGATCTCGGCGCCGCCGCAGCCGCGCTGGATCGCTTTGCCGTCGAGCGGCATCGTATCCTCGCACGAGCAGACCATCAGCGTGCGGGCGACATCGGTCATCGGGCAGGCATCCTCATGATCGCGGCAGCGTCTTTGGTCGCGCTTGCGATAATCTCATCTTATATGGAATTGGAATGGCTCCAAAGAAGCAAGCCTCTCTCCTTGGGATGAGAGGCGCAGGGCAGGGACGATGGCGGCAGGGCCGGTCAGGCAGGACGATCTCAGGCGCGAGCCGGTGCTGCCGCCGGGCTTTTCGCTCGTCACCTTGCGCGAATCGGGCGACGCCTTCGCCCATGCGCAGGCGATTGCGGGTGAGGCCGGCGCTGCGACTTTGGTCTGGGTGCGACGTTTCGACATCGTCGAGTTCGCGGTGGTGCTGGAGCCTGATGCCATTCTCGCCGAGGCCCGGCTGGCGCATTACCTCGCCATGAACGCGCTGGCCGATGCGCTTAGCGTCCATTCGCCGCCGGAGCGGCCGGTGCTGTTCCGCTGGCCCGACGCGTTGACCTATGATCTCGGCCTGATCGGCGGCGGGCGTCTCGGCTGGCCGGCGGGTTGCCCGGAAAACCAGGTGCCGGATTGGCTCGTCTTCGGTGTGATGGTCCGGGCGACGACGATGTCTCCCTTCCAGCTCGGCCAGACCGGTGTCGGCATGGCCGAGGAGGGTTTCGAGGAGGTCGATGCCGTCGACCTGATCGAAGCCTTCTGCCGCCACCTCATGCTCGGCGTCAGCCACTGGCAGGAGGAGGGCGCCAAGGCGGCGGCGCGACGCTGGCTCGACCGGCTGGAGAAGATCGTGGGCGTGCGCCACGGCATCGAGCCCAATGGCGACCTGATCGCAACCTCGCAGTTCGGTACCGAGCGCAGGAGCATGGTCGAGGCGCTGGCCAGGGTCGATTGGCTCGACCGCGACAGCGGAGCGCCGAAGCTGTGAGCGCCCTCAAGCTCCCGCGCGCAATTCGGCTCGACCCGTCAGACGGTTTCGTCTTCCGCAAGGCCGCGGAGCCTGGCGAATGGGTGGTCACCGGCTCCTTCCTGTTCACGCCCGAGAGCGTCGCCAAGCTCGACACCAAGGGACGGGTCGCCTTCCGCTCGGGTTTCCTTGGCATCGGCAGCCTCGGCTGGAGCACGCTCGCCATTGTCAGCGAGGCGACAGCGGAGGAGCGCGAGCAGGCGGTGGCGCAGCTGGCGGCACAGTTCGTTGATAAGCTCGGCGCGCCTGACCTCGCGGCCGCGCGCGCTGCGGCCGAGGAAGAGATCGCGTTTGCCGCCTCGCTCTGCGATCATCCGGCGCAAATGCTGCTCGCCTTGCACCGCACGCTGGAGGAGGGCGAGATCCGCGAACGTTTCCGAACCTTGATGCCGCGCGGCGACATGCCGAAGGATGCCTTCCGCGCCTTCGAGTTCGTCGAGGTCGATGACGAGGACGAGCCGCAGGAGCATGTCGACCTGATGCAGCTGATGAGGGACGCGCCGCGATGACCCATTTCTGGGCGAGCTCCGGCCATCTCCTGCTCGACCGCAAGGAAAGCGGCGGCCTCGTCGTCACCGATGATTTCCTGAAAGCCTATCTGGCGCGCCCGGAAGTGCTGCCGCCGGAAGAGGCCTGCGCGGCCGAACGGGCGTTGCATGCCAGGCTGATGTCGGAACCGCAGGCCGAGGTCACCGAGCGCGAGATCGCCGCCATCGCCGATGCCGATGCCCGCGAGAACTGGCGTTTCCTGCTCGGCTGGCGCGAGCGGCTGCTGGCGGCGCCGACGCTCCAGGCTGCCTATGCCGGGATCATCCGTGGCGGCGTCTCCGGCATTCCGCCTGTCTTCCTCGACCAGCTCGTCCACGTCATCCTGCGCGCCGGGCTCGACGAGGAAAGCGACCCCTTCGTGGTGCGCGCCGCCGAATGCCTGTTCCGGCCACAGCGCGCCACCCTGCACGAGAACACGATCCTGCTCGCCGATGCCGAGATGATCGAGGGCCACGAGACCGACCGGCATGCTTCGCCGCTGCTCGCCATGCTGGGCGGACCTGCGGTGACTTCGCTCGACATCCTCAAACAGGCCGATGCCGACCGCTACTGGCAGCGCTCCGACGCCTTCGACATGGTGCTTGATCTCGGCAGCAAACCGTCGGGCCGTGCCGCGCTCGGCAAGGCGATTGCGCACTGGATCGCGCAGGTCCATGGCTTTTCGGTCGAGATCGAAGCCGTCGAGAATGTCCGCGACGCCGATTGGCGCTGGTTCGTCGGCCTCGATGCGCAGGCGACTGCGATCGGCAATGCGCTTTGGAAGGGCGAGACGCTCGACGAGGACAAGGCCTTGCGCCTGATCGCGCTCTACCGTTTGACGCTGCCGCCGGAGGTGCCGGTGCTGCCAGCGGCCAAGGGAGCGCCTATCTATCTGATGCTGGCGATGGACGGCGACCGGATCGTCCGGATGAAGCCGCAGAACCTGGTGACCGGCCTGCCGCTCGCGGTCCGCGAGATGGCGAACTGAGGACGAGGCCATGCAGCAGCATCACGAGGTCGGTGTCGTGGTCGAGCGGCGCAAGCTCGACTCGCCCTGGGCCGACCATGCCTGGGCGCCGATCGCGGTGCTGCCCGAGCCGCCGCCGCTCGCCCCCTGGAGCAGGCTCGCCGGCGATGACAAGCGCGAGCAGTTCTATCTCGGCGCGACCGTGCTGACGCTGCACTCGGTCGACACCGCCCATTTCCGCGAGAATTTCGCCACCGGCCAGGCCAGGCTCTGGGTCGCCGTCAGGCCGACAGGGATCGAGCCGGCGCTGGAGCTGGTCGGCGTCACCGCCGATCCGTCCGAGGGTGAGGTCTTCCTGGAGAATGTCGACGACATCGTCGAGGCCGTGCCGATGCCGGCGGCGATTGCTGAGGCCGTGCTCGCCTTCTTCGAGGCGCATCATGTCGAGCGCGAATTCATCAAGCGCAAGCGCACGGAGCATGATCCACGCAAGGGCGGCTTGCGGCCGCGCCCGGGCATCGAGCGCGGAGAGGACTGATGTCGCCCCCCGACGACGAGGATCGTGAGGAAGGCTTCCTCGGGCGCTGGGCGCGTCGCAAGAAAGAGGCTCAGCAACCGGCCACGCCCGTCGCCGCAGAGCAGCCAGATGCTCCCGCTCCCGCCTCGCAGGCCTCTCCACAAGAACCCGAAGCGGAGATGGTCGAGCCGCCCTCGCTCGACCTCATCGACAAGGATTTCGACCTCGCTCATTGGCTGAAGCAGAACGTGCCGGAGGAGTGGAAGCTCAAGGCGCTGCGGCGCGCCTGGGAGAGCGATCCGATGATCTCCGGCTATCTCGACCCCGCCCGCGACTACGCCCTCGACTGGAACACGCCGGGCGGTGCGCCGGGTTATGGCCCGCTCAGCGAGTCGGACAATGTCGAGGAGATGCTGGCCAATATCTTCGGCAAGCCGCCGGAACCCGCCGCCGAGCAAGGCGAAGCGGTGCGTAATGACGTCGCAGGTGTTCAACCTTCGTCTAATGAGGGAGGCGAGGCCGATTCTGCTGCGCCGCAGCAGGGGGTGGCAAGGGCGGCTGATGATCACCAGCCGGTGCGGCTGAGCGACGAGGGTGTTTCCCGAAAATACGTTGAAAAAGCCGCTGAATCTGGCGCTTCTCCGGGCGGTGGTTCTGCTGCAGTGCAAGAAGCGCCCGAAATTCAGCCGCCCCAGCAGCGAACAAGGCGACGCGGCGGTGGTGCGACACCCCTTTGAGTTTCAGTTGAGAACAATTGCAATCTAGAGCGATAAGGTCTCATTATCACCGCGTGTACCAGCACGTCCGAACGTGCCGGTGCGGGATCGGAGACGCCTTCGTTTATGCGAGACCAGGCTCTGGAACGGGCGATCGGAGCGGCCGGCGGCGTACGCGCGCTGGCGCGGGCGGTCGGCGTCTCGCAGCCGGCGATCTCGAGCTGGAAGCGCGTCCCGGCCGACCGCGTGCTATCCGTCGAGACTCTGACCGGGATTTCGCGCAGCGAGCTCAGGCCCGACCTCTATCCGCACGAACCGATCGTTTCGCCTGCCGCCGCCATCGAGATCGACGAGATCGACGCTGCCCGCGCCGACGAGTTCGAACTGATCGGCGCGCTGCTTTGGCGCGCGCCGACGGCTGAGACACTGGCTGCCCTGCAAGGCCTGCGCGGCGATGCCTCGCCGCTCGGCATGGCGCATCTGGCGCTGGCGGAAGCGGCGGCCGAGGCGAGCCCCGACCAGGTCCGCGACGAGTTCTTCCAGCTCTTCATCGGCGTCGGCCGCGGCGAGCTCCTGCCTTACGCCTCCTATTATCTCACGGGCTTCCTGCACGAGCGCCCGCTCGCTCAGGTGCGCGAGGACATGGGCAAGCTCGGCCTCGCCCGCGCCGAGCGTGTCGGCGAGCCCGAGGATCACATCGCCGTGCTGATGGACATCCAGGCCAGGCTGATCCGCGGCGAGGTCGCGGGCGAGGGCGTCGACGAGGCCTCCTTCTTCGCCCGCCATATCCGGCCCTGGGCCGACCGCTTCTTCGCCGATCTCGAGATGGCGCAGGCGGCGCGCTTCTACCGCGCCGTCGGCCGGGTCGGCAGCCTCTACCTTTCGATCGAGACGCAGGCCGCGAGCCTGCCCGCATGAGTTACGGCACGGAGGAGACGACGATGTCGCAAAAGAACAAGGATGCGGGGCTCGACCGCCGTAACTTCTTCAAGGCGCTCGGCGCCGGCGCGACTGCGGCCGTCGCCCCCGTCGCGGTCACGCCTGCCGCCGCCGTCGATCCCGGCAAGGACGAGACCAAGGCGCGCTATCGCGAGAGCGAGCACGTCAAAGACTTCTACCGCGTCAACCGCTACTGAGGAGGCCGGCGTCATGCTGATCAAGCGCAAATCCGCCGACGTCCAGCGCGGCCGCCTGCAGAGCGCCCTCGGGGGCCTCGCCTCCGGCGTGATGGACCGCCGCTCCTTCCTGCGCCGCTCCGGCCTCGTCGCCGGTGGCGTCGCGGCTGCAGGCGCCCTGCAGATCGGTTCCGTCCGCAAGGCGGAAGCTGCCGTTTATGGTCCCGCGACCGGCACCAAGGTCGTCAAGAACATCTGCACGCATTGCTCGGTCGGCTGCACCGTCCGTGCCGAGGTCGCCAATGGCGTCTGGGTCGGCCAGGAGCCGGCCTGGGAGAGTCCGATCAATCGCGGCAGCCACTGCGCCAAGGGCGCCTCGGTGCGCGAGCTCGTCCATGGCGACCGCCGCATCAAGTACCCGATGAAGCTGGTCGACGGGCAATGGCAGCGCCTGTCCTGGGACCAGGCGGTCAGCGAGATCGGCGACAAGATGATGGAGATCCGCGCCAAGTCCGGCGCCGATTCCGTCTACCTGCTCGGCTCGGCCAAGTTCTCCAATGAAGGCTCCTACCTGTTCCGCAAATTCGCGGCCTTCTGGGGCACCAACAACGTCGACCACCAGGCGCGCATCTGCCACTCGACGACGGTCGCGGGCGTCGCGAACGTCTGGGGCTACGGCGCCATGACCAATTCCTACAACGACATCCGCAACTCGAAGACCGTGATCTTCATGGGCTCGAACGCGGCCGAGGCGCACCCGGTCTCGATGCAGCACATCCTGACCGGCAAGGAGGAGCAGCGCGCCAACGTCATCGTCTTCGACCCACGCCTGACCCGCACTGCGGCGCACGCCACCGACTATGTCCGCTTCCGCTCCGGCACCGACATCGCGGTGATCTGGGGCCTGATGTGGCACATCTTCCAGAACGGCTGGGAGGACAAGGCCTTCATCGCCGCGCGCGTCCACGGCATGGACGACGTCCGCAAGGAGGTCGCGAAATACGATCCCAAGACGGTCGAGGACATCACCGGCATTCCGGGCGAGCAATTGAAGCGCGTCGCCCAGACCTTCGCCACGGTGAAGCCGGCAACCTTCGTCTGGTGCATGGGCGTGACCCAGCACTCGGTCGGCACGGCCAATGTCCGCGCCATCTGCACCCTCCTGCTGGCGACCGGCAATGTCGGCTCGAACGGCACCGGCGCCAACATCTTCCGCGGCCACTGCAACGTCCAGGGCGCGACCGATTTCGGCCTCGATATCTCGAACCTGCCTTGCTATTACGGCCTGGTCGAAGGCGCCTGGCGCCATTGGTCCCGGGTCTGGGGCGTCGATTACGACTACTTCGTCTCGCGCTTCGATGAGGTCCCGGCCAAGGGCGGCCGCGCCGCCCGTACTCGCAAGCAGAACATGGAGACCTCAGGTCATACCTCGACCCGCTGGTTCGACGCCGCCAACCTGCCGGCCGAGCAGGTCGACCAGAAAGACAACCTCAAGGCCATGTTCGTCATGGGCCATGGCGGCAACACCATCCCGCGCATGCCCGACGCGGTGAAGGGCCTCGAGAAACTCGAGCTGCTCGTCGTCTGCGACCCCCACCCGACCAATTTCGTCTCGCTCGGCGGCCGCAAGAACGGCACCTATATCCTGCCGATCTGCACCCAGTTCGAAACCTCGGGCTCGCGCACCTGTTCCAACCGCTCGGTGCAATGGGGCGAGAAGGTCGTCGAGCCGATCTTCGAATCCGCCAGCGACTACGCGGTCATCTACAAGCTCTCGCAGAAGCTCGGCTTCGCCACCGAGATGTTCAGGCCCTACGAAATGGTCCAGGGCAAGATCGGGCTGGAGCCGACGGCTGAATCGATCCTCAGGGAGATCAACCGCGGCGGCTGGTCGACCGGCTACACCGGCCAGTCGCCCGAGCGCCTGAAGCTGCACATGGCGAACCAGGACAAGTTCGACATCGTGACGCTGCGCGGTGCCAAGGGCTCCCCGGTCGAGAACGACTTTTACGGCCTGCCCTGGCCATGCTGGGGCACGCCCGAATACAAGCACCCCGGCACGCACATCCTCTACAACACCGCGCTCGCCGCGAAGGATGGCGGCGGCACCTTCCGCCCGCGCTTCGGCCTGACCCGCGAGCGCACGCTGCCTGATGGCAGCAAGGTCGAGGATACCTTGCTCGCCGAGGGCGGCTCCTACTCCCTCAACTCGGACATCAAGGACGGCTATCCCGAGTTCACCATGGGCGTGCTGAAGAAGCTCGGCTGGGACAAGGACCTGACGCCGGCGGAACTGGCCACCATCTCCTGGATCGGCGGCAACACGATCGACAATGTCTCCTGGTCGACCGACCTGTCGGGCGGCATCCAGCGCGTCGCGATGGAGCATGGCTGCGTGCCCTATGGCAACGGCAAGGCGCGAGCGAATGCCTGGAACCTGCCCGATCCGGTCCCGGTCCATCGCGAGCCGATCTATTCGCCGCGCGTCGACCTCGTGGCGAAATGGCCGGCTCGGCCGGACGAGCGCACGCTGCGCATCCCCAACCTGCACACCTCGGTGCAGAAGGCGGCGGTCGAGAAGGGCATCGCCAAATCCTTCCCGATCGTCCTGACCTCCGGCCGGCTCGTCGAATACGAAGGCGGCGGCGAGGAGACGCGCTCGAACAAGTGGCTGGCCGAATTGCAGCAGGACATGTTCGTCGAGATCAACCCGGCGGACGCAGCCGCGCGCGGCATCAGGGACGGCTCTCTCGTCTGGGTGACCGGTCCTGAGAACAACTCCAAGGCCAGGGTCAAGGCACTGGTGACCGAACGCGTCGGCAAGGGCGCCGCCTTCATGCCCTTCCATTTCGGCGGCGTCTTCCAGGGCGTCGACCAGCGCGGCAACTACCCCAAGGGGCTGGACCCGATCGTGGTCGGCGAGTCCGTCAACACCATCACCACCTATGGCTACGACCCCGTGACCGCCATGCACGAAGGCAAGGTCACGCTCTGCCAGATCGCGGCGGCGTGAGGAGGAACTGAACCATGGCCCGGATGAAATTCCTCTGCGACGCCGACCGCTGCATCGAGTGCAACGCCTGCGTCACCGCCTGCAAGAACGAGAACGACGTGCCCTGGGGCATCAATCGCCGGCGCGTCGTCACCATCAATGACGGCAAGCCCGGCGAGCGCTCGGTCTCGATGGCCTGCATGCACTGCACGGACGCGCCCTGCGCCGCGGTCTGCCCGGTCGACTGCTTCTACACCACGGCGGATGCGGTGGTGCTGCACAACAAGGATCTGTGCATCGGCTGCGGCTACTGCTTCTACGCCTGCCCGTTCGGCGCTCCGCAATATCCGAAGGTCAGCAACTTCGGCTCGCGCGGCAAGATGGACAAGTGCACCTATTGCTCGGGCGGCCCGGAGGTCGATCTCTCGCCGGCCGAGTTCCAGAAATACGGCTCGAACCGCCTCGCCGAGGGCAAGCTGCCGCTCTGCGCCGAGATGTGCTCGACCAAGTCGCTGCTCGCCGGCGACGGCGAGGTGATCGCGCAGATCTACAAGGAACGGGTGGTCAAGCGCGGCTATGGCTCGGGAGCCTGGGGCTGGCAGACCGCCTACCGGGAAACCATCACGATCTGAGCTGGGGGAGGGGGGCGCATCACGGCTCGAAAAGGGTCGGGTGCGTTCCTCCCCAGCTTGATACCGCCTTCGTGAAAAGGACGCTCGCAATGTCGCTCGGCGCTCATCTCCGCTTCCTCGTCACGGCGCTGCTGCTGGCCGTCGCGGTCGGCTTTGCCCAGCCTGGCGCCGCCCAGCAGGTCAATCCGACCGCCGACTCGGTCAAGGAAAAGCAGTTCCTCGACGCGCTGAAGGGCAACCCTTCGGCCGAGCTGCAAGGTCGCATCACCATCCCCGACAGCAAGGCGGCGACGCTGGAGCGCCCGGCCGGGCGCGAGTGGCGGGCCTTCCATCAGAACACGATGACGAAGATCGGCGCGGTCGCCGTGCTCGGCATGCTGATCCTGCTCGTCGCCTTCTATCTCTTCCGCGGTCGCATCCGGATCGAGGGCGGCCCGTCCGGGCAGACGCTGACGCGCTTCAACGGCTTCGAGCGCTTCGTCCACTGGCTGACCGCCGCCTGCTTCATCGTGCTGGCGCTGTCCGGTCTCAACGTCACCTTCGGCAAGTCGCTGCTGCTGCCGCTGATTGGTCCGGAGGCGTTCACCAACATCTCGATCGTGGCGAAATGGGCGCATAACTACCTCGCCTGGCCATTCATGCTCGGCATCGCCCTGATGTTCCTGGTCTGGATCAAGGACAACATACCCTCGATGATCGACGTCCGCTGGTTCGCGGCCGGCGGCGGCATCGTCGGCAAGGCCCACCCGCCGGCGAAGCGCTTCAACGGCGGCCAGAAGATCGTGTTCTGGACGGTTGTGCTCGGCGGCGCTGCGCTAGGCGTTTCCGGCATCTACCTGCTCTTCCCGGCGGTTGCCGGCGGAGTGCTCGACCTGCAATTCTGGAATGTGATCCACGGCGTCGTCGGCGTGCTGATGGTCGCTGCGATCCTGGCCCACATCTATATCGGCACGATCGGCATGGAGGGCGCCTTCGACGCGATGGGCTCCGGCGAGGTCGATCTCAACTGGGCCAAGGAGCATCATTCGCTCTGGGTCGCCGACGAGGTGCGCAAGGGGCACGTCGGTAGCGGCAAGCTGCAGCCGGCGGAGTAGAAACGCTGACGTCATTGCGAGCCCCCGGGTCTTGCCTTCGGCAAGCCCGAGGACAGGCTCCGCGAAGCAATCCAGCAGGGTTCGCTCGACGGCTCTGGATTGCTTCGTGGTTCCGCTCCTCGCAATGACGGCGAGCCTTGACCGGCTGAACCGATTTGCACGATGACAGCCGGGCGCCTCTTGCGTCCGGCTTTGTCTTTCTGGGGATGTCCTTGTCGATGCGTGTGATCGGACTGGCGGGCTGGAGCGGGGCCGGCAAGACGACCCTCCTCACCAGGCTGATCCCGGAGTTCAACCGCCGGGGCGTCAAGGTCTCGACGATCAAGCACGCCCATCACGCCTTCGATCTCGACACCCCCGGCAAGGATTCCTGGGCTCATCGGCAGGCCGGTGCGTCCGAGGTGCTGATCTCGTCGGCGAAGCGCTGGGCGCTGCTGCATGAATTGCGCGACGAGCCAGAGGCCACGCTGCCGGAGCTGTTGGCGCGGCTCTCTCCCGTCGATCTCGTCATCGTCGAGGGCTTCAAGCGCGATCCGCACGCCAAGCTCGAGGTCTATCGCGCCGCCAATGGCAAGCCGCCCTTGCATCCGGATGACCCGAGCATTGTCGCGATCGCCAGCGATACCGCTTTTCCGGATGCCGGCCGGCCGGTGATCGGGCTCGACGATGTCCCGGCCATCGCCGATTGTCTCTTCGCTGAGGCGCAGCCGCTCGACGCGGTGCTGGCGCGGGTAAAGAAGGGTCTCTGACGATGGCGCAGCTCAGCGCGGATGCCGACGCCTTCGGGCCGATGCTGACGATCGAGCAGGCGGGCGAGCGCGCCGCTGAGCACATCGTGGCCGTGGCCGGCACCGAGACAGTCCCGCTTGCGGCGGCCGATGGACGCGTGCTGGCGGTGGATATGGCCGCGCCGGTCGACCTGCCGCCCTTCGCCAATTCGGCGGTCGATGGCTATGCGGTCCGTTTTGCCGATCTGGCGGCGACCGGCGAGACGAGGCTGCCGCTGGCCGGTCGCGTTGCTGCCGGCGCAGATGCTGCTGGCGTTGCGGCGGCGGGCATGGCGGTGCGCGTCTTCACCGGCGCGCCGATGCCCGCCGGCGCCGAAACCGTCTTCATGCAGGAGGATGTCGGGCTAGAAGGCAGTGTGGTCGTTCTCCCGGCCGGCCTGAAGCGCGGTGCCAATGCCCGCCCGGCTGGTGAGGACATCGGATGCGGCAGCCTCGCGCTTGCCGCCGGCCGGCGCTTGCGCCCGCAGGATCTGGCGCTGCTTGCCGCGCTTGGGCTGACCGAGGTCGCGGTGCGCCGCCGTGTTCGTGTGGCGATCTTCTCGACCGGCGACGAGCTCAACGAGCCCGGAACGAGCCTGCCGCCAGCCGGCATCTACGACGCCAATCGCAGCCTGCTGCGTTCAATGGTGGCTCGCGCCGGAGCTGAGGTCGTCGATCTCGGCATCCTGCGCGACGAGCCTGAGAGCCTTGCGGCGCGACTGCTCGCGGCGGCGGAAAGCTGCGACCTGATCCTGACCTCGGGCGGTGTCTCCACCGGCGAGGAGGACCACGTCAAGGCGGCGGTGGAGCGCGCCGGCGAGCTCGCCTTCTGGCGCGTCGCGATCAAGCCCGGCCGGCCGGTGGCGATGGGGCTCGTCGCCGGCACGCCCTTCATCGGCCTGCCCGGCAACCCGGTGGCGGTCTTCGTCACCTTCGCCTTCGTCGCCCGCACGGTGATCGCGCTCCTCGCCGGCACGACGCCGCCACGGCTGCACGGCCTGCCGGTCAGGCTCGGTTTCCCCTACAAGAAGAAGGCCGGCCGGCGCGAATATGTCCGGGTCACGCTCACGCCCGGCGCGGACGGCATCGCGGTGGCGCAGAAACACCCCCGCGACGGGGCCGGTGTGCTGACCTCGCTGACCGAGACCGACGGGTTGGTCGAACTCGCCGACGAATTGACTGGTGTCGCAGAGGGTACGATCGCGCCCTTCCTTGCTTATGAGATGTTGACCGGCTGAAACTAGAGCCGGATCCGATCAGGTTGGATCAACCTGATCGGTGAATCCGTCTCTCACTTTGAGTCAGAGACCGTTTTACCGATCAGCTTGCGGTGCAAGCTGATCGGAACGGGCTCTAGTCGCGCCGGAAGATCACCGTCGCCAGCCAGCCGAACAGCAGCGCGAGGGCAGCGGTCGCCAGGCCATAGAGGAACGGCCGCTCATGCGCCGCCGACGCCATGCTCTGTTCCGCGCCGGTTTTCACCACTTCGAAATTGGTGGTCTGGCGCGCCAGCACCGAGCCGCCGGCATAGAGCAGGACCTCGACGTCGTAAGGGCCGGTCGGCGCCGTCGCCGGGATCTTGATCTGCGAGCTGAACAGGGCCGGCGACAGGAAGGTGACGCCGCGCTCGTCGAGCAGATAAAGCTGCTTGCCCTCGAGGGTTCGGATCAGCGCGTCGCGATAGCGCCCGATATCGAAGTCGAAATCGAAGCCGGCCTGCGAGCGCTGCGCATTGGCGAGGCCGATCCGGTCGCGTCGTGCTGCGTCTTCCGACAGGATTTCCTTGATCGGCCGGTTGGTCGCAACCGAGAGATAGATCGAGCGGTCCGGGAAGCGCCTCTGGCTGCGGTTGATCCAGATCGGCCCGACGCGCTCCTTCTCGCGCACGATCAGCATGCGCTGCGGTCCACGCACGGTGATGACGATGTCGAAGGGGTCGGCGCGCGCCACCGAGCGGCCATCGCGCTCGACCAGGCCGAACACGGCGAGCTGGTCTCCGGTGAAGTTGGAGGCGATCGCGATCCGGTGGGTCGACAGGGCCGCGATCAGCGTCTCGGCCTTCGCCGGGATGGTGGCGAGCGCCGCCAGGCAGGCCGCGGTCAAAGCGAGCGCTGCGCGTCTCATCGCTGCGCTCCTTCCGGCACCACCACCGAATAGGGCTCGTTCGGCGGCAGGAAGAGATCGACGGCGAAGCGCAGGCCGACCGAGAGGATCAGCAGCGCCAGCAGCAGCCGGAACGACGAGACGTTCAGGTTGCGCGCCGCCCGGCCGCCGAACTGCGCGCCGATGACGCCGCCGACCAGCAGCAGCATGGCGAGGATGATGTCGACCGACTGGTTGGTGACGGCGTGGAGAACCGTCGCGCCTGACATGGTGACCAGGATCTGGAACAGCGAGGTTCCGACCACCACCGCCGGCGGAATCCGGAAGAAATAGATCAGCGCCGGCACCAGCATGAAGCCGCCGCCGACACCGAGCACGGCGCCGATGAAGCCGATGATGACGGCGAGGCCCGCGATCGGGATCACGCTGGCGTAGAGCTGCGAGCGCGGGAAGCGCATCCGCAGCGGCAGGCCCATCCAGGGGGGGTGCGAGCCGGCCTCGCGGCGCAGGCGCGTCGGCTTGCCGGCCCGGTCGCGCATCGCGGCGCGCACTGCGTCGAACAGCATCAGCCCGCCGATCAAGGTGAAGAGCGTGACATAGGACAGGGTGATGACCAGCTCGAGCTGGCCGAGGCGCCGCATCGAGTTGAAGAACAGCACGCCCATGATCGTGCCGAATAAACCGCCCGCGACCAGGATGCCGCCGAGCTTGAAGTCGAGCGCATTGCGCCGCCAATAGGTCAGAACGCCGGTCATCGACGAGCCGGCGACCTGGGCCGCCACGGTCGCGACCGCGACCGCCGGGGGAATGTCGAGGAAGATCAGCAATGGCGTCAGGAGGAAGCCGCCGCCGACGCCGAACAGACCTGAGATGAAGCCTACCGCGCCGCTCAGACCAAGGACGAGGAAAACGCTGATCGGCAGTTCCGCGATCGGGAGATAGATCTGCACTCTTCCAAACCCCGTCCGCCGTCGACGCCTTCACGCCGGGCATGGTCCGCAGAAGTGGACACCACTTTTGCGACGAGAACGTGCCCGATCCGCCGGGCCGGCGCGAATTCCCATCGCCCGGTCGGTTCCGGCTGAACGGAACGCGCTGCAGCGTCGAGACCGCGACGCTACAGCCGAAACCTTTTCAATTTGTGCAGCTCTGAACCGCTCTCGGGCGCTCCGTAGGCGACAAGCGTCGCGACGGCTCAGCCGCGACCGGGCTTCGCCGGCTTCTTGGCGGCGACCGGCTGCTCGTCCCAGCCCTTTGCCGGCGGCGTCACCTCGTTGGCGCTCGCCTCGAGCGGCTTGGCTTTCCAGCTCTCCGTGGCTGCCTTGGCGGCGGCAAGATCGCTCGCAGGCAGCCGGCCGGCCACCTCGTCGCGCTTGCGCCCCGCATCCTCGTCGCCCTGGGCGGCGGCGATCGCGAACCAGCGATAGGACTGGCCGAGATCGGCCGGCGCGCCGAGGCCGCGGCCGAGCAGGATGGCGAGGTTGTACTGGCTGTCGCGCACGCCGTGCTCGGCGGCGCGGCGGAACCATTCGGTCGCCGTGGCGTAGTCCGGCTTGCCGCCGGCGCCCTCGGCATAGAGCACCGCGAGATTGTGCATCGCCTTGGCGTTGCCACGTTCGGCGGCGCGGCCGTACCAGACCTTGGCGAGGGCCGGGTCGCGATTGGTGCCGATGCCCTTCTCGAACATGTTGCCGAGGCGGAACTGGGCGGGCGTGAGGCCGGCGACGGCGGCACGCTCGAACAGGCGCAGCGCCAGCTTCGGGTCACGATTGGTCGGGCCGTCGGCCGCCTGGACGGCGAGCTGGTAGACGGCGCGCGCATCGCCCGCGAGCGCCGCCTTGCGCAGGCCGGCGCTGCCGAGCGCCGCAGGCAGATCGCCGATGCCGGTGACTGTCTCGGTCGCCTCGGACGGGCTCTGCAGAGGCAGCGCGGCGACCAGGGAGGGCACCGAGGCCGTCGGCGCGTCCACGCTCGCTGCCGGCAAGGTCGGGACAGGCGCCAATGCCGCTGCCTGTGCCGGTGTCGTGCCGAGCTGCAGCGGTGGCAAGGCGGAATTCTGATCCTTCACCGGCGGAGCCACCGGCTCGATCGGGGCGGACTGCGGCGTCGGCTGGATCGCCGGCATCTCGGCGGGCGCGGCCTTGGAGGGGGCGGTCTGGATGCTTTCGTTCGCCACCTGCTTCTTGGCGCCCTGCTGGGACAGGTAGGTCCCGGCGGCACCGACCGCCAGGATAAGCGCGGCGAAGCTGAGCAGCAGGGGCCGCCGGCGCTTCTCCATAATCTCCTTGAGGCGCCCTCTGGAGGCAGGCTTGCCGGGCTTGGTCGCCTCGGCCATGGCGGCCGGATTGGCGGAGGCCGCCTCGCTGGCGGCCTTGGCCGAGCGTCGTGCCGCAGCGATCAGGCTCTGGCGCACGGCCTGGGGATCATTGGCCTGCGGGGCGGGCGCATCCGGGCGCGGCCGGCCGGAGCCGGGCTCCAGCGGCAGGTCGAGCCCGCCTGTGCGCGGCAGCCGCGGCTCGGCGGCGAAGCGCTCGGCCATCATCGGAGCGGTGAGGGCCGGTGCCCTCGCATCTTCGGCCTCGATTGCGGCCTGAGCCCGTGGGGCCGCTGCGCCGCCGCGACGGCCGCGGTCGACACCGAGCTCGGATTCGAGGTCGCCGAGGCGGCCGATGATGGTCTCCAGCGTCCGGTGCACCGCGCCGATCGCATCCTGCGTCTCGCGTCCGGCCGAGACATGGGTCTCGCGCAGGCCGGTCATCAGATCGCTGAGCTCGGACAGGCTTGCGCCGCGCGAAGGCGCCAGATCGGCCATCGCGGCCCGTGCAGCGCGCTCGGCGGTGACGGCGGTGTCCTCGCGCATGCTCTGCAGATGGACGACGAGATCCTGCAGCGTCCGCTCGATGCCGTTTTCGGCCGTACGCGTCGCCGCCTGCTCGTCGAGCCGCCGGGTCAGACCCGCGATCTGCTGCTCCAGCGCGTCGAAGGAATCCGAACCGGCGCCCGGTCTGCCTGCCTCGTCGAGCTTGGCCGCAAGGCCGCGCAGCATCTCTTCGACCGGCCGCATGTCGACCCGCGCCAGCGGGGTTCCGCCATCGTCGACCATGTGAGCGAGCGTGCTCGATGCCGCGAGCTGCTCGACGCGGCTGGTCAGTGCCTCGATCCGGTCATCGAGCCGGCTCGGGGGCTTGTCGGCGAGGTGTTCGAGTTTGATCACCAGGGCTTCGATGCGCTCGGCGAGCTCATTGGACGCCGGGCGCCCGCTGGCGTCGAGCTCGCCGAGACGGGCGATCAGCTGATCGACCTGGCCGTCGATGACGGAGGTCTGCATCGCCGGCAGGGAATCGATCTTCTGGGCGAGCGCCTCGACCTGGCGCGACAGGGCCAGGAGCGGGCCACTGTCGCCGGCCCGCTCGCGCAGGCGGTCGGCATGCAAGGTCTCGCGGACATCTTCGATCGCCAGCGACAGGCCATGCAGATCGCGCGTGTCCTCGCGCAGGCGGCCGACGTCCGAGGTCAGCGCATTGAGCTGCAGCGAGAGGTCGTCGAGCCGGCGCCCGTCGGTCGCCGAGACCACGTCGCGCAGCTCGGCGATCTCGCGCAGGATCGGCGCCACCGTGTGGTGGTCGCCGCCGCGCGTGGCGAGCGCATCGACCTTGGCGGCGAGATGGGCGATCTCCAGCTCGAAGCGGTTGTAGCTCTCGCCCGAGCGGGACTCGGCGAGACGCCCGATCTCGGCTTCGATCCGCGCCAAAGGCTTGAGGACCGGATCGAGCCGGTCACGTCCGTCGAAGCGATCGAGCCGGGCGCCGAGCTCGCCGATTGCGCGCTCCAGCGGCCGGTAAGCGCTGCGCTGGTCTTCGCTGCGCAGCGCGGGTTGCGGGGCCGGGGCGATCCGGTCGCTGAATTGCCTGAGATCGTCGCGCAGGCTCGCGAGAGATGGCGCAGGGCTCGGTCGGTCGAAGGCGGCAGCCCGCGCATCGCCGTCGAGGGTGCGCTGGCGCGAGCGGATATCGGAAACGGCGGCGGCCAGGCCGTCGCGGCTCAGCACCGGACGCGGCGGCTGCGCGACCGGCCGGCGGCTCGCCTCTTCGGCCCGGCGCTCCATCTCGACGAGTCGCTCGCTCATCGCCTTGATGGAATCGGCGATCACGGAGGTGGTGCGTTCCTGCCGCTCCACCGTGGCGCGCTCGCCGTGCGACAGGCGGCTTTCGGTGCGCTCCATCCATTTGGCGATCGAGTCGAGTGCCCCGGCCGTCCTGGCATTGCTGTCGCGTGTCAGGCGCTCCACCATCGCTGCCTGGGTGATGAATGCGTCCATGCGGTCGCGCGCGAAATCCGGTCTTGCCGCGGCTGGCTGCGGCGCGGCGGCCGTCTGCATCCCGCCTTGGGAGAGGCGTGCGAGGCGTTCCGACAGCGCGACGATGTCCTGGTCTTGCGTCTCGTCGACGACGGGATCGGGCTCACCGGCCTCTTCGCGGATCTTGCTGTCGAGCCATTCGCCGAGCGTCATCCCTGCCCGGCGTGCGGCAGCCTTCGCCGCATCGCGCGTGCGCGGGTCGACGCCCTTGACGCTCCAGGGCAGACTGGTCGCCATGTCACGTTCGCCTCGAGGGGCCGGTCTTGGCTTGGCGAGCGCGCAGCCCCCTCATACGGCGGCGCCCCTGCGATCTCGGCATTCATGAACATCGGGTTGATGCAGCTGATGCTGGAGGTCGCGGTACCGACTTTTCGCAGTCACGGTAAACAGAGCGTTAAGATCGAGGGGGCGGACGTTAATTTTGTCCAAACTTGCGTCGGGACAGCCCCCGCGGTGCGCGCTATTGGGGAGGCATAACTGTAACTTACCCCCAGCCGGAGGCGGATAACGTGACGTAAGGGAGCCGCGCCCCTACATTGCCGGCAACGCAGGAGTGCCTTCCGATGGGTCAGGCAGCTCCGCCCCGCAACCCGCAAGGATCAGATATGCCGCGCCAAGGCTCAGCTCTGGCGGCCACACCGAGTCACGACGGCCGCTCCGCCTCTCAGACGACGAACGACACCGAAGCCGGTGGCTTCACCATCAGCGATCTCGCCCGCGAGTTCGGCGTGACCCTGCGCACATTGCGCTTCTATGAATCGCGCGGCCTGCTCGCACCGGCCCGCTCGGGCCTGACCCGGATCTACTCCGGCCGCGACCGCGCCCGCCTCGCGCTCATCCTCAAGGGCAAGCAGCTCGGCTTCACGCTGGTGGAGATCCGCGCCATGCTCGCCAATGAGGAAGGCAAGGAGATCAAGGGCAAGGAGCCGTCCGCTTCCGTCGGCGGCCTCCAACTCAGCCGCGGCCAGATCGCCGAGCAGCTCGAATTGCTGCGCAGCCAGCGTACCGAGATCGAGGCCGCTATCGCCGAACTCGAGACGACCCTCGCGCGCCTCGACGCCTGATCGGCCCATCCCACTGAGACCACGATGCCCCGAACCTCGCCGGTTCGGGGCATTTTTCGTTTGCAAGCCTGTCGTCGCTAGCGCCAATCTCTCCCGGCAGCGCTGTCCGGGCGAAAAAATTGGTGCAGCCCCTTGGCAAGTTGCGACCAGATAGTTTATATATGAACTATTCCGAGGCGCCGCTGTCATATAGAGCCGGCAAGCTTCGTCCAAGATCGTTGTCAAAACGCCAGGGAGGGATGCGATGCCGGTTTACAAGGCACCCGTCGAAGACACGCTGTTCCTGCTCAACGACGTCTTCCAGTTCGAGCGCTACAACAATCTGCCGGGCTTCGCCGAGGCGACGCCCGATCTGGTCGAGGCTGTGCTCGGCGAGGGCGCCAAGCTCTGCGAGGAGGTGCTGCAGCCGCTCAACCATTCCGGCGACAAGGAAGGTTGCAAGCGCAACGACGACGGCTCGGTGACCACCCCGAAGGGCTTCAAGCAGGCCTATGAAGCCTACGCTGCCGGCGGTTGGGTCGGGCTCGCCATGGACCCCGAATATGGCGGCCAGGGCCTGCCCTATACGCTCGGCGCGATCATGAACGAGTTCTCCTCCTCGGCGAACATGGCCTTCTCGATGTATCCCGGCCTGACCATGGGCGCGATGGCCGCACTCTATGTCCACGGCTCCGACGAGGTGAAGCGCACCTATCTGCCGAAGATGGCCGAAGGCACCTGGTCGGGCACGATGAACCTGACCGAGCCGCATTGCGGCACCGATCTCGGCCTGATCAAGACCAAGGCCGTGCCGAACGGCGACGGCACCTATGCGATCACCGGCACCAAGATCTTCATCTCGGCCGGCGAGCAGGACATCACCGAGAACATCGTCCACCTCGTGCTCGCCCGTATCGAGGGCGCGCCCCAGGGCGTCAAAGGCATCTCGCTCTTCGTCGTGCCGCGCAATGAGGTTGGCGCCGATGGTTCGGTCGGCGCGAACAACCACGTCTCCTGCGGCTCAATCGAGCACAAGATGGGCATCCACGGCAACTCGACCTGCGTCATGAATTATGACGGGGCGAAGGGCTGGCTGGTCGGGACCGAGAACAAGGGTCTCAACGCCATGTTCGTGATGATGAACGAGGCCCGCCTCGGCGTCGCGATCCAGGGGCTGGCCCAGTCCGAGGTCGCCTATCAGAACGCTGTCGTCTACGCCAAGGACCGCCTGCAGGGCCGCGCGCTGACCGGCGCCAAGAACCCCGACAAGGCCGCCGATCCGATCATCGTCCATCCGGACGTGCGCCGCACGCTGATGTCGATCAAGGCCTTCAACGAGGCGGCGCGCGCCTTCGTGCTCTGGAACGCGATCAAGTCGGACGTCGCCCACCGCTCGACCGACGCCGCAGAGCGCCAGGCCGCCGACGACCAGCTCGGCCTGATGACGCCGGTGCTCAAGGGCGTGCTCACCGATGTCGGCTTCGACAATGCGGTGAAGGCCCAGCAGATGTATGGCGGCCATGGCTACATCGCCGAATGGGGCATGGAGCAGTTCGTCCGCGATGCCCGTATCGCCATGATCTACGAGGGCGCCAACGGCGTGCAGGCGATGGACCTGGTCGGCCGCAAGCTCGGCCGCGACGGCGGCCGCGCCATCATGGCTTTCTTCAACGAGGTCGGCGCCTTCGTGAAGGAGAACGAGGCCGACGAGGCGCTGAAGCCGCTCCTGGTGTCGCTCGCAACCTCACTCGGCCATCTCCAGCAGGGGACGATGTGGTTCATGCAGAACGCCCTCGCCAAGCCGGACAATGCCGGCGCCGGCGCGCATGACTACATGCACCTGCTCGGCCTGGTCTCGCTCGGCTATATGTGGGCCAAGATGGCCAAGGTCGCGCAGGACAAGCTCAAGGCCGGCGCCAATGGCCAGGCCGAGCGCATGAACGCCAAGCTCGTCACCGCCCGCTTCTTCATGGAGCGTTCGCTGCCCGAGACCGCCGCCCATCTGGCGCGGATCACCACGGGGGCGGATTCGACCATGGCGCTGAGCGCCGAGCAGTTCTGAACGTGAACGCGATGCCCGGGCCTGGTCCGGGCATCTCTTGCAGAATTGCCTCGTCATGAGATGGTCGGGCCAAGCCCGACCATGACGGCGGGGACCGAAACGAGCCGCAATCGCGGCCAGCCCGGGAGGCCTTGATGGCTGACGCCTTCATCTACGATCACGTCCGGACGCCGCGCGGCAAGGGCAAGGCCGACGGTTCGCTCCACGAAGTCACCGCGATCGAATTGGGCACGCAGACCCTGCGCGCCATCAAGGAGCGCAACAATCTCGACACCAAGCTGGTCGAGGACGTCGTCTTCGGCTGCGTCGATCCGGTCGGCGAGGCCGGGGCCGACATCGCCCGCACCGTTGCGCTCAAGGCCGGCTACGGCAAGGAAGTGCCGGGTGTGCAGATCAACCGCTTCTGCGCTTCGGGCCTCGATGCGGTGAACCTCGCCGCGGCGCAGGTCATGTCCGGCCAGAAGGAGATGACGATCGGCGGCGGCGTCGAGAGCATGTCCCGCATCGGCATGGGCGCCTCGGGCTTCGGCATCGCGGTCGACCCTTCGGTCGCCATCGATACCTATTTCATGCCGCAGGGCGTCTCGGCCGATCTGATCGCCACCAAATACGGCTTCTCGCGCGACGATGTCGACGCCTATGCGGTGCGCTCGCACAAGCGCGCCGCGGCCGCCTGGCAGGCCGGCCACTTCAAGAATTCGGTGATCCCGGTCACCGACGTCAACGGGCTGATCATCCTCGACCGCGACGAGACCATCCGCCCGGCGACCGACATGCAGGCGCTGGCCGCGCTCAAGGCCTCCTTCGTCCAGATGGGCGAGATGGGTGGCTTCGATGCGGTCGCGACCGCGGCGCATCCGGATGTCGAGTTCGTCAACCACGTCCACCATGCCGGTAATTCCTCGGGCATCGTCGACGGCGCCGCCGCTGTGCTCGTCGGCTCGAAGAAGGCCGGCAAGGCGTCAGGCCTGAAGCCCCGCGCCCGCATCCGCGCCTTCGCCACCACCGGCTCCGATCTCGCGCTGATGCTGACCGGCCCGGTCGACGTCACCGAGCTCGTCCTCAAGAAGGCCGGGATGAGCGTCAAGGACATCGACCTGTTCGAGCTGAACGAGGCCTTCTCCTCGGTCGTGCTGCGCTATCAGCAGGCCTTCGACATCGATGACGCCGTGCTCAACGTCAATGGCGGCGCCATCGCCATGGGCCATCCGCTCGGCGCCACCGGCGCGATGATCCTTGGCACCGTGCTCGACGAGCTCGAGCGCACCAACAAGCAGGTCGCTCTGGTCACGCTCTGCGTCGCCGTCGGCATGGGCGTCGCCACCATCATCGAGCGGGTTTGAAGCTCCCTCCCTTCCCCCCTTGTGGGGAAGGGCCGGGGATGGGGGTGGTGCCGCTTGGTGACCGATCGCCAGGTTGGACGACCCCCACCCCTCTCCCCTCCCCACAAGGGGGAGGGGAAGCGCCTCATCAAGAACGCTTCCCGCCAAGGACCCCGGAGGGACCATCCATGAACCTCGTCAATTTCCGCTTCGAGACCGACGCCGACGGCATCGCCACCCTGACCTGGGACATGCCCGAGCGCTCGATGAACGTCATCACCCCGCAGGTGATGGAAGAGCTCAATCAGGTCGTCGACAAGGTCGCCTCCGATGAGGCGATCAAGGGCTGCGTCATCGTTTCCGGCAAGGAAGCCTTCTCCGGCGGCGCCGACCTGACCATGCTGCAGGGCCTGCGCGACCTCTATGTCAAGCTCGCCAAGGAGCAGGGCGAGCAGATCGCGATGCAGCGCTTCTTCGACGAGAGCCGCAAGCTCAGCCAACTCTATCGCAAGCTCGAAACCTGCGGGAAGCCGTTCGCGGCGGCGATCCATGGCGTCTGCCTCGGCGGCGCCTTCGAACTCGCGCTCTCCTGCCAGCTCCGCGTCGTCTCGGACGATGCCTCGACCCGCGTCGGCCTGCCCGAGATCAAGGTCGGCCTGTTCCCCGGCGCCGGCGGCACGCAGCGTGTCTCGCGCCTGATGCAGACCGGCGACGCGCTGCAGATGATGTTCAAGGGCGAGCAGATCAAGGCGCTGCCAGCCCGCAATTCCGGCCTCGTCCACGCCGTCCTGCCGCGCGACCAGATCGTCGCCGCCGCCAAGGAATGGCTGAAAGCCAATCCGCAGGCCAAGCAGCCCTGGGAAGACCCGAAGTTCAAGCTGCCCTCGAACAAGGTCCATTCGCCGGCCGGCATGCAGATCTGGCCGCCGGCCAGCGCGATCTATCGCCGCGAGACCAACGACAACTACCCGGCTGCCCGCGCCATCCTCAGCGCGGTCTATGAGGGCCTGCAGCTGCCGATGGACCTCGCCCTCAAGGTCGAGAGCCGCTACTTCGCCAAGATCCTGCGGACGAAGGAGGCGGCCTCGATGATCCGCTCGCTCTTCGTCTCGATGCAGGAGCTGAACAAGGGCGCCCGTCGCCCGGCCGACGTCCCGGCTTCAAAGCTGAAGAAGGTCGGCGTCATCGGCGCCGGCTTCATGGGCGCCGGCATCGCCTATGTCACCGCCAATGCCGGCATCGAAGTCGTCCTCGTCGACAAGGACCTCGAGGCGGCCGAGAAGGGCAAGGCCTATTCGCACAAGCTGGTCACCGACCAGATCACCAAGGGCCGCGCCAAGACCGCCGACCGTGACGCGCTGCTCGGCCGGATCAAGGCCTCTGCCGACTATGCCGACCTCAAGGGCTGCGACCTGATCGTCGAGGCGGTGTTCGAGGATCCCAAGGTCAAGGCCGAGGTCATCGCCAAGGTCGAGGCCGTGGTCGGCCCCAAGACCATCTTCGGCTCCAACACCTCGACGCTGCCGATCACCGGCCTCGCCGAGCATAGCGAGCGCCCGAAGAACTTCATCGGCATCCACTTCTTCTCGCCGGTCGAGAAGATGCTGCTGGTCGAGATCATCATGGCCAAGAAGACCGGCAAGAAGGCGCTCGCCATGGCGCTCGACTTCGTCCGCGCCATCAAGAAGACGCCGATCGTCGTCAACGACACCCGCGGCTTCTACGCCAATCGCTGCGTCGGCAACTACATCCGCGAGGGCCACCTCATGCTGATGGAAGGCGTGCCGCCGGCGATGATCGAGGCTGCCGGCAAGCAAGCCGGCATGCCGGTCGGCCCGCTCTCGCTCAATGACGAGGTCGCGGTCGACCTCGCCTACAAGGTGCTGAAGGCGACCAAGGCGCAGCTCGGCGAAGCCGCCGTCGATCCGGCGCAGGAGAAGCTGCTCGCCGAGATGGTCGAGAAGCACGGCCGCCTTGGCCGCAAGAACAGGAAGGGCTTCTACGACTATCCGGAAGCCGGGCCGAAGCGGCTCTGGCCCGGCCTCGCCGAGCTCACCAAGAACCGGCTCGAGCCCGAGCTGGTCGACATGGAGGAGCTGAGGCATCGGCTCCTGGTCACCCAGGCGCTCGAAGCGGCCAAGACCTATGAGGAAGGCGTCGTCACCGATCCGCGCGAGGCTGATGTCGGCTCGATCATCGGCTTCGGCTTCGCGCCCTATAGCGGTGGTACGCTCTCCTATATCGACAACATGGGCGCGGCCGCCTTCGTGAAGCTCTGCGAAGGGCTGGCGAAGAAGCATGGCGAACGCTTCAAGCCGAACCGGCTACTGAAGCGCATGGCCAAGACCGGCGAGAGCTTCTACGGCAGCGCCGAGAAGAAGGCGGCTGCCTGATCAGGCTGATCCGATTGCAATAGCATCCTTGCGAGGAGTGAGGCGTAGCAACCTGGGGAGCGTAGAGACCGCCCACCTGGATTGTTACGCTGCACTCGCAATGACGCTTCAGTCGGGGAAAGCGTTACGATCTCGCCATGCCGGTTCGTCCGATCCTGAGCTTTCCCGATCCGCGTCTGCGGCTGCCAGCCACGCCGGTCACGCGCTTCGATGCGGATCTGCGTGCGCTAGCCGAGGATCTGCTTGAGACGATGCGGGCCGCGCCGGGCATCGGCATCACGGCGCCGCATGTCGGTGTGCTGACCCGGCTCGTGGTGCTCGAGCTTTCGCCCGGGGAGGTCCGCATCTATGTCAATCCGGAGCTGGACCAGGTCTCGCGTGAAACCATCCGTCACACCGAGGGCAGCGTCTCGATGCCGGGCGTCACCGACGAGCTTGAACGCCATGCCCGCATCCGTGTGCGCTATCAGGGTCTCGATGGGACGGAGCAGAGCGAGGACGCCGACGGCCTGCTCGCCATCTGCCATCAGCACGAGATCGACCAGCTCGACGGCATCTTCTGGATCGACCGCCTGTCGCGGCTCAAGCGCGACCGGCTGATCGCCCGCTACAACAAGCTGCGGCGGGGTTAGAAGCTCGCGTCTCTCGCTCAAGGAACACACGTCATGCTCGCCCTTGTGGCGAGCATCCACGTCTTGAACGCCACCTTGGACCAGCGAGGCGAAGACGTGGATGGTCGGGACAAGCCCACGGCTGTCCGGTTTAAATTTCTAGGCGTTGTGCATGGCGTTGATTCTACTTGTTTCCAAGCACTTGCCGGTGTTTTGGACACGAGACGGGATCGACGCCATGCGGCATCAGAATAGCGTTTTCCATGGGCTTCTGAAGCATGTT
>JAOYTL010000006.1 GCA_025846845.1 Alloboseaceae bacterium BT-24-1 | reverse complement strand
CCAAGCTCATGCCAAACGGACCGCAGCTCAGGCCAGCATCGTGAGGCGGCACCCAAATCGCTCACCTCGGGCGCCGCAACAGCCTCGCTCCCAGACCGACTTTTTCAACGCTATCCGCCAGAAGCCGACGTTAGCTGGGTGCTCGGAAGCAGACGTTAGTCGCGGGCGGTCAGCGCCGAGTCCAGCCTGAACCCGATATCGGGAATGTTCACTTTGATGCGAGCCGAGCTGGTGAAGTTGCTCCTGTGGCCAACAGGGCCACAGCTCTTGCTCAACGATAAGAGACCCGGCCTCGCAAATGCGAGACCGGGCGTACCATGCGTGTTTAGATCGTCAGGACACTATTCGATGACCTCAACGATCTCGCGGCTTCTGGGATCCACGATCAGCACATCGTCGCCGATCAGCGCGTATTGATAGCCGCGCAACTGTTGATCCTGCTGCTCGACCTCGGCCGGCAGCGGCCGCAACGCGACCTGCGGCGGCAGGATCGCGCCCTTCAGGCCGTCGACGCCCTGGATCTCACCGGGCCTGGCATCTGCTAGGATCATGCGGGCAAGTTCGTGCCGGTCCGCCGTACCGTTCGACGGAGGCGGACTTGCGCCAGCAGGCGCCGCGGCGGCCGATTGCGATGCGCGCTTGTCGACGACCTCGACGATGCGGCGCGTGCGCGGCTCCACGATCGCGACTTCCTCGCTCTTGGTCATGACGTATTGATAGCCGCGCCAGTCGGGATGGCGCTCGATCAGCTCGTCAGGGACGTCATGATAGGGCACGCCGGCAGGCAGAACAACGCCTTGACGGAAGACGACCGAATCCGGCCGGTGCCAGCGCCTGACGTCGCGTTGACGCTCGAAGGCCGCGAGACGACATGTCCTCACTCGGAACCGAGCCTATGGAGATCGAGGCGAATGCTTTTGCCTCGGAGCTCCTGATTCCGGGCGAACTCTTGGCGGCGGCTCTGGAGGACGGCGGTGTGGATCTCGAGGACGAGGCCGGCGTCGAGGCGCTAGCGCGGCGATTTCGAGTCAGTGCGTCAGCCATGCGCTTTCGGCTGAGCCGATTCTAGAGGGGGCGCATGAGCTTCGTCTTTTTCGATACAGAGACGACGGGACTCAAACGCGGCTTCGACCAGATTCTCCACTTTGCCGCTGTTCGGACAGACGCGAATCTAAACGAGGTTGCGCGGTTCGAGGCGCGATCTCGACTGCTGCCGTATGTGCTTCCACACCCTTCGGCGCTGCGAACCAACGGGCTCGCGATCGAGAGGCTCACGGACGCTAGCCTTTCTTCTCACTACGCCATGGTCAGTGAGATCCAGCGAGTGCTACTGGCATGGAGCCCCGCGATCTTTGTCGGATTCAACTCGATTCGATTCGACGAGGAGATGCTGCGCCACGCACTGTTTCAGTGCCTTTATCCCGCCTACCTTACGAGTAACCACAGAAACTGCCGGGCCGACGCTCTGAGCCTGGTGATGGCTGCGGATGCCGTGTCGCCAGCACATCTCGTGGTGCCGCTTGGTGCAGAAGGCGGCCGAACATTTCGCTTGCAGGCCCTTGCGGCGGCAAATCGCGTCGCTCATGCGCGCGCTCACGACGCGATGTCGGATTCGCTGGCGACTCTGGAGCTCAGTCGGCTCGTTTTCCAACGGTCACCGGAGTTGTGGCAGCGCTTCGTGCGGTTCGCCAACAAGGCAACCGTTGCGGATTTTGTCGACGCAGAGGACGGGTTCGTGCTCACCGAGTTCTTCAGTGGGCAAGCTTATCACACGGCTGTCGTCTGCGTGGGCCGCGATCCAGATCAAGCCAATGGGCGGCTTTGCTTGAACTTGGACGAGGACATCGGGCGACTCGCGGCGATGAGCGACATCGAGATGCAATCCCGCTTGACCGAGAAGCCTTCACCTATTCGACGCTTGAGGATCAACGCGGCGCCGACCCTGACAGCGCTCTTCGATGCGCCCGCTCACATGCTCGGCGGTGGCTCGATCGACGCTATTGAAAGTCGGGCTCGCCGGGTGAAGGACGACGCGGCTCCGCGTGATCGGCTTATCTTGAACTATGTCGCTTCGCGTGAACCTTTTCCGCTATCCCCGCATATTGAGGAGCGCATCCACAACGGCTTTCCGGAGCCGAATGACCAGGCGCGCATGGCCGCCTTCCATAAAGCTTCTTGGTCGGATCGCCTGGCCATCGTGCAGAGTCTCGTAGATGAGCGGCTGCGATGGTTTGGGCTTCGCCTCATTTATGTCGAGGCACGGGCCGTTCTTTCTGAACCGGCGCGGCTGGAGATCGAGGACCAGTTGGCAAGTCGACTCACAGGCGACGGCACAGGCTGCCTTACCTATGAGCAGGCTTTGGCTGAGACGGACAAATTGTTGGCGGACGCGACCGATGCGAATGGTCTGCTCGCTCAATACCGCGTTTATCTTCAGGAACGAAGCGCGCGAGCTGCCGCGTTCCGAGCTCGCCGCGCCCGTAGCTGAACTTGGTGAAGTTACGACCCCGACGGCATTCTGGAATTCACTCGCCCGAGGTGCCCTATCCTCTCGCGCAAGAACTAGATTGCCGGAAAGCGGGCGTTGCCAGAGTCCGAAAAGGGCCACAAGCAGAAGCGAGAGACTACGCGGCATCAGCCTTCTTTGGCCGCCCGACATCTCCCAGCCGGTCGATGCGCAAGGTCGGACCGTCCGGAAACCGCGCCACGATCTCGAGGCTGCCGCCCGCTGCCTCAACATAGCCTTTGAGCGTGCTCAGCAGCAGGTCGGCGCGCTTCTCAAGTTTTGAGACGCCGGCCTGATCAGTGTGCAGCCTCGCAGCCAATGCCGCCTGGCTCAGGCGGCGCGCCTTGCGGAGTTCCTTGAGGCCGACATATTCGGCCATCACCTCGCGGCTACGCTTTGCGATTGCGGCCTGTTCGTCGACTGGGAGTTTGGCCAGCGTCTCATTCCAGGAGGTGGTCATCGTTTTGGCCCTCTCTTCAATGGTGGTGGCACGATCAGAGTCGCGAGATGGTCGCGATACCGCTCGTCAGCGATCGGCAGATTGACCTCATAGAAGCGGCCATCGCCCCCCTTGTTGCCGCCAACCAGCAAGATGGCTGAGCGTCTTGGATCGAAGGCAAAGAACACCCGCCAGGGATCGCCACCGATCTGGATCCGCAGCTCTTTCATGTTCGGATAGGCCGAACCCTTCAACGTGTCCGCATG
Source organism: Alloboseaceae bacterium BT-24-1 (assembly GCA_025846845.1). Taxonomy (GTDB): domain Bacteria; phylum Pseudomonadota; class Alphaproteobacteria; order Rhizobiales; family Beijerinckiaceae; genus Allobosea. The sequence continues at coordinate 404,025 of JAOYTL010000006.1, read as the reverse complement.
GGGCCTGCCAAGCGTCGGTCCGACTTGCTGCAGCAGGTTGATCTTTGCCGCGACCTCGGTCCGAATTCCGCCTTCGAGAGTCAAGAACCAGCGCTCGAATTCGGCAACGGATTGGACGGCCCAGACCATACGTTCGATATGCCCTGAACGGCATTATGCCGTCAAGTGCATATAACTGCCTGGTCACACGATCCCCCAGGCCCGATACCGCTTCCGGCCTGTCAGTTCGCGCGGCAGGCTGCCGCCGAGCTCTTTCAGCATCGCCTCGACTGCCTGCGGCGAGACCGCTAGCCGCGCCGCCGCCAGCTGCACGGTGACCAGCGGCGACACCGCGAACAGGTCTACCAGCTCGGCCAGTTTCGAATTCCCCCTCCTGCCCTCACACCGCCGCAGCATCAATTCCCGCGCCAGCGACAAACGATCAAGCTCCCCCAGACCAAACACAGCCGCCTCGGTCAGCGCGCCGAGCAACCCCGCGATCCGGACGCTGACCGCCTGATGTGGGCTCCAGCGGAACTTCCCCCGTCTCAGCCCAACCCCAACCACCGGCAAATGCGCCTGCGCCAGCCCACGCTGCCGCAACACCGTGGCCGCGAACGCAAAGCCAAGCTCGCCGGCCCGTTCCGACGGCTCGAGGACAAGCCAGGCGTCGAGCGCGAGCGCCGCCGCGAGCGAAGCCGGCAGCCCCCTCCCCTCCTCCAGGATGGCGAGCCACGCCTCGAGCCGCCCGGCGGCGTCATAGCCGGGATCGCGCAGGGTCAAATTCTTGCGGCCCTCGTCCGACGAAAAATCGTTCCAGGCGTCGAGCGTTTGTCGCGTGCGCGCCAGCAGCGCGTCGATCTCGGCAATGGCCGGATCGGCGAGATCGGGCTCGTCCTCCTGGTCCAAGTCATCCTCATCGGCCTGGTGCTCATCGTCATCCTCCGGCCCGATCCGGTCCCAGGGTGCCGCGAGCTTTTTCGGGGGCACTGCCGTGGTCTCACGCCTGTCCCTCTGCTCCGGTTGCTCGGATCCTTCGATTCCGAGCCGCTGCCGCAGGGCCCTCTGGCTTAAAATCTCGTCCGGCTCGCGCCGCGCCAGGCGCCGACGCTCGTTGAGGATCGCGGCGGCGCGCGTGATCTCGTGGGTTGGGCTGCGCACATCCATGCCGGCGTCGTGCAGGACGAGGTCCTCGAGCGGACAGAGCCCGCCGGCAAGCGCGATCAGCGCCTGGGCCTCGAAGGCGTGGCCGCGCTGACGGGCTCCTTCAGCCAGGACGGGCTCGACGTGGGCCAGGCGTTCGTCGCAGCGGGCAAGCGCGATTGCCGCGGTTTCGGCGACTGCGGCGCAGTCCGAAACCAACGCCTGGCGCACAGGGCGCGAAATATGATAGGCGATTGAATTCACGCCTCATAAGTTATCATAACCAAGCCAAATAGCCACTAACTTGTTTCACGTCGATACCAGCTTGAACATATCCATCACCATCGATAATTACCTCTTATCGATAGTGATGGACATGTCCTCCGTAATCGGCGATTCTGGCGCTCCAAAACACCGACGATGACGTCAGCCGGGCCTCCGGACGGCGAGAATGGCGAATAGGAAGCGCAGGGATCAGCGGTGAAGCGATGCGATCGGTTCGTCGGCGAAAGGCCGTTAACCCGAGCGCCGGATGGCTCAGGCCGTCTGTCACCGGAGCAGATCCGCGATCGCGGCGCGCAGCGGCGGGAGATCGTCGGCGACGATCCGCCAAACGATTTTGGGATCGACACGCCAATATTCGTCGCGGATCAGGTTGCCGAGCGCACGCGCGTCCGGCCAGCGGATATCTGGCTGCGTCGCCAAAAGCTCTTAGGGCAGATGCCGAACCGCCTCCGAGATGATCTCAAGAGCCCGCTCCACTCCGAGCTGGAGAAACACGTCAGCCTGAAAACTCGCCTGCGTTCGCCCGTCGACAGCCCCGTCGACAATGTCGATCGCGACGAGGATGTCCTCGAGAACAACGTCGATGCGGCGCGCCATCAGAACACGCGCACGGCGTCCCGCTCGATCTCGCTGCGCAGCTTGGGATGCAGGCTTTCTCGCGTGGTCACATCGACCTTGCGCCCGATCGACTCGTTCAACAGGCGGTGCACGCCGGCCAGATCAAGTAGCGAGAATTTTGCGTCCGGCGCGATGTCAACGAAGACGTCGAAGTCGCTGTCGGGCCGCGCTTCACCGCGCGCGGTCGAGCCAAACAGATATGCGGCCTCGACTCCGCGAGCGCGCAAGGCGGGGGCGCTGACAGCGATCTCGGCGATAGCTTGCTCGCGGGTCATGGAGGAGTTGTACACCAAAGCGGCCGACAGCGGAATGATGCTGGTCCTCAGTCGAAGGTTCTCAAAAGCGACCCTCGGCCAGCGCAGGGCATGCCATGAATGACATCACAGCGATCGGCGGCGCCGAAACCCGCCGCGCCCTGCAGCTCGACGCGCTCGCCGGCATTTTGCCGATGGAGCGGCGCGACCAGCTCGCCAAAATCCTGACCGACAACGACGTCGCGACCCTGCGCCACCTCGCCAAGGAGGGCATGGGCGAAAACTCGTTGCGCGCCTTGGCCTCGGACCTGGCCTATCTCGAGGCCTGGGCGATCGCTGCGACCGGGTCGCCCCTGCCCTGGCCGGCTCCGGAAGCGCTGGCGCTGAAATTTTTGGCCCAGCATCTCTGGGACCCAGCCCAACGCGAGGCGAATCCCAGCCACGGCATGCCCGAAGCTATCGCAAGCGCCTTGCGCCTCGGCGGTCATTTGCGCGTTGACGGTCCGCATGCGCCCGCGACGGTGAAACGCCGTCTCGCGCATTGGGCGACGTTGCACCGCTGGAAGGGGCTCTTGGGCCCGTTCGCCGCGCCATCGTTACGAACGGCAGTGCGACTGGCGGTGCGGGCCAGCGCCCGACCGCGCCGGCGCAAGAGCAAGCGGGCCGTCACCCGCACGATCCTCGATCACTTGCTCGCCACTTGCGGCAGTGACCGACTATGCGACAGCCGCGACCAGGCGCTGTTGCTGGTCGCGTTCGGCTCGGGCGGCCGCCGCCGCAGCGAGATCGCCCGTTTGCGGGTCGAGCAGCTCAGCGAGGAAGCGCCGGTGCCGCGCGATCCCGACGATCCGGATTCGCCGCGCCTGCCCTGCCTGGCGATCGCGCTCGGCAAGACCAAGACCGCGGCTGCCGACGAGGATGCCCGCGTCCTGATTGTCGGCCCGCCGGTCGTAGCCCTGCGCGACTGGCTCGAACGCGCCAACATCAGCAAAGGCGCAGTGTTCCGGGCAATCGATCGCTGGGAGGGGCTCTCCAATCGCGCCCTCACTCCACAAGCCGTCAATCTGATCCTGAAACGCCGCTGCGCCCAGGCCGGACTCGATCCACTCGCGTTTTCCGCCCACGGCCTACGCTCCGGCTATCTGACCGAAGCTGCCCAGAACGGCGTGCCCTTGCCTGCGGCGATGGCGCAGTCGCAGCACCGCTCGGTCCAGCAGGCGGCGAGCTACTACAACGAAGCTGACCGGCAGCGCAGCAAGGCTGCCCGATTGGCGCTCTAGCCATTGCTGCGCGTCCGGCTCTGCCAAGCTCGCCGATCTCAAAACACGGAGCTTGCCGCGCCGCGTCGCAACGTGCTCGACCGATAGTACCACGCTCAACGTAACAGCGGCGCGACCAAAGCTGCAGCAATCGCCACGACAATCGCGCTGCGAATGAGGATCCCATTGACCCGGGCCATTCCGGCTTCGGCAGTTTTATGCGTCCGCATGTCATCGCCTCCCTAGGGAAGGCAGCTTCCCGCAGCACCTGCATCGACACAACCGGAATCTCTCAGGCCCAATGCAGCATGCGCGCGCCAAGTTGCCACCTAGCAACTAGACGCGCCTGTCGCGATCCTCGGCTCCGGCCGCACTGTCGGCGACGCGATAGCCGCGCCTGGTCTTTTTCCGCAACCAGTCCTCGAGCGCCTCGGAGGCCGCCTCGATATCCGCAAACAGGTCCAACCGCCGCCGGCCGGGCCGGCCCCGGCGTCCCCATTCGCGCACGAGCGCCGCATCGCCGAACAGCGTCGGTTCGAGGGAGAGTACGTAGAAGCGCGCCATGTTCTGGTGCGGATCGGTCCGGTCCAGCACCAGCATCTGCAACCGCGGTCCATTCGAGGTCAGGGCTCTGTCCATGCGGACATGTCGCTCGCTGTCGACCGCCCGGTCCAACGCAAAGGTTGAATCGATCCGGCGCCACCGATTCACGCAGCTTATGACAGAGCGGACCACGGTACCGGCTAGGCACGTTGCTTCTCCCGCTTTCTGCTGCCGATCAGGGCCATCAGCATCGGTCCCAGAGAGAATTCCCCCGCTGCGGCCTTGCGGGTCAGGCCGCGCAGATAGCCGCCGGCACTGCTGATCGCTTCTCCCCTCTGCAGAATGGCGGCCACGACGACGGCCGCCTCGCTTTCGCCCATGACGGTTTGCGCATCGAACCAAGCGCTCGGACTGATTCCCAGCATCGGCCGAACCACAGCGACCGCCGCCTGGAAGTCGCGCCAATTGCCGATGCCGCCGCGACTGTAGTCGATAATGTCGGGACAGGCGTCCAGGATCATCCCCAAGGGATACGTCCTGTCCGGCATCCGCTCCGGTTCAGGATCGAACGCGACAATCGCCCCCCTGCTCTCTGGAGAGCGTGGTTCAAGATCAATAAGAGAGTCTGGTTTTGAATTCTGTTTGTGACGCTCAGAATGAGACTCATTGCCGCTCGGTTTCTGAGTTTTAATGTGCATCTCCAGAAGGTTGAGGATTTCGTCGGCAAGCATCGACAGCTCGGTCGCGATCTCTTCGAGCAGCGTTCGCGTGGCGGTCCGCGGAAGCCGGCCGACAATGCCCCTATAGAGCTCATGCAGTTCGGCCCAGTTGGCCGGCCCCCGGCCATCCCTTCGCGTCGGAACGCCCTCTTCGATGCCCGTCGCGATCATCTTGCAGATGTCCCGCCGACAGATTGTAATCCGCTCCCGCGCGAGCTTCAGAGCCCGGTCTTCGGCCAGGACCTCTTCCGCCAGCGCTTCGAATTCCTCGGCGCGGACAACCAGTGGCGCCAGGTCGAAGCCGAAAGCGAGCTCGATCTCCCCTCCCCTGCCCTTGCGGGCATAGCGCTTCCCGTTCGGGCTATCGCGCCGGATGATCAAGCCACAGTCGACCAGGACCGCGAGATGACGTCGCAACGTCGCCGGCGACATGCCATGCGCCCGCAGGCAGAGCTGCTGGTTGGAGGGAAAGACCACCAGCCCCTCCCCTGTCAGGACTGTCTCCGGGTGAAACGTCAGCAGGGCGTCCAGGACCGCCAGGGCGCGCTCGGTCACCCCCAGACGGTTCTTCGCCATGCAGATCGCGCGGAAGATGTTCCATTTGTGGACCGCTTTCTCCGGCGGTCTATCCTTCGCGTCCGCCTGGCTTGCCACATGCGCAAGCGTCAGCGTTCGCCGCCCAAAGGGCGTCGTTGAGATGTGCGAAACCATGTTCCTTTACCTGTGGTTAGGCAAAAGAATTGGGCTCGCCAAAACGACACTGCGTTCGACGTGACTCTTGACAGCGATTCGCGGAAGTGTGATTCTCTAGTTGCTACACAGGAGAAGGGCTTCCGGAACTCGTTCTGGGGGCCTTTTTCTTTTGCGGCCTCTTACGTTGTAACCTGCTTCGTCAGGCCACTCCTTTCGACTGAAATTGGCGATAAAGTTCCGGGAGTTGCGCCGCGACGAACTCCCCGAATGCCGATGACGCCGAGGTATCGACCACGACCGACAATGTTTTCTTTGTCCGCTCAATGGTGGCGATTCGCTCACCCGCCTCAGCTCTCAGAATGACTTTTTTCTCCTTCGTCGGCCGCCTTGGAGCCAATGCGCCGAATGCCAGGAGAAAGCGCTGATCGCTATCAGCATCCTTGAACTCTGGACTGGAAAGCAGTCCGTCGAGCCGCGACCTGTCGTCGATTGCCTCAAGCCGCTCCGCAAATGCCGTCCATCTCGGCCTCCCGGCTTTCGACGCGGGGCCTATCGCGACGATGAGGTCTTTGGATATGGACTTCGTAAGCGCCAGCAGCCTCGAAAGCTGGGTCTTCTCCATGCTCAGCGCTGACATAATGACCGCGCGCTCGAACCCCCTCTCCTCGAGAGTCAGAGCAAAGAGGCCGCGCTCGATATAGCTCAGATCCTTCCGGGCCGAATTCTCCTGACCCTGAATGACGACCAACTCTTCGTCAGACAGGTTCTGGACGACCGCACGGACTGGCCGGTCAAGCAGGCGAAGAATCCTTGCCCGCCGGTGACCATAGGCGATCTGGAAGTGCTCAGCCTTGCTGGGATCCGGCCGGACAAGGATCGGACTTTTCTGACCAGATTCCTTGATCGCCGTATAGAGCGTCGTCTGCTCGATGCCCTCGTCGTCGAGGCGATCCTGAGCAAACGAACTCGTCAGCTTATCCGGCGCGATTTCGATGACGGATGCGCCTGATGCGATTAACGCTTTTGCGCGCTCGGCAGCAGACGCGATGTGTTCAAGGGAGCGCCCCATCGCGCCCACAGCGCCAGCGCGAACATGCTGCGGAGGCGTTGCTGGAGGCGTCGCAACTGACGAGTTGCCACCTGGCAACTCGTCAGTACGGCGGGTGAGCATCGCGCGAAGAGTGTCCTTTCGACTCATGGTCGCACACTCCCTCCGCTGACCGCGGTTGCACCGGCTCCAGCCTTCGAGTTGCCACCTGGCAACTCGAAGGGCAGACAAGATGAGAGTGCGTCCAGTTGCGACGCGCCGCTGGCGATGCACGTAAAGCGACGCCACCTGGCGCCGTCCCAACCTTGGTCCGGAGAAAGCGGACGCGGAATTTTGCGGCCGGCATGGCGGATCTTGAAAGCGAGGCGATACAAGCGAGCGAGTTGCCAGGTGGCAACTCGCTCCGGAAGATACCGACGATGGTCTCGAGCGCTCATGCAGCACGCCCCCACGCTTGAGCGATCAGGCGCTCAATCTCGCCGTTCACGGCGTCAAGGGACTCGACCGCGCGATCGTAGGTTTGTTTGGAGAAATTCTCCCTGCCGACCTCATACAGCGTCTGCTTGGACAACCCAGCGTCCGAGACAGCCGTCGATTTCACCATCGTGCTGTTGAGCACCCGGTCTCTGAACAGGGACCTCATGAAAGCAACCATCTGCGTTTGCGGAGCGTCAGCCGGCTCGAACCGCGTCACGATGTAACGGATGAAATCGTAATCGAGCGTACCACCAGAGGTTTGGACGACCTTGAGCATGTCCGAGGCCATTAACAGGAACTGACACATCGACATGACGTCCAACATCTGCGGATGAACCGTGATGAGGAGACCTGTTGCGGCGCAAAGCGCGCCAAGTGTCAGGAAGCCGAGTTGGGGAGGGCAGTCGACAACCATGACGTCGTAGTCATCGGCCACCGAACCCAAGGCAGTGGCGACTCGTCCGAAGAATGGTTCTGTCGACCGCTCGGCGAGGGCGCGCGGCGTGTCGTGCTCGAACTCCATGAGCTCCAGATTGCCCGGGACGAGATCGAGCCCCGCGAAGTAGGTCTTGCGGATGATATCCCGCAGCGGCCGCCGCTCATCGTCGTAGCGAACGGCCGCGTACATCGTCTCGTTGGCCTGAATGTCGTACTCAGGTTGATAGCCATGAAGGGCGGTAAGCGAGGCCTGCGGATCGAGGTCGATCGCCAGAACGCGATAGCCGTGCAGTGCGAGATATTGCGCGAGGTGCGAAGCGGTTGTCGTCTTACCGGAGCCCCCCTTGAAGTTGACAGCTGCCAAGACTTGGCAGTGCTCGGTCCCTCGGCGGTGAGGAACATAGCGTTTGTTCTTGGAGCCCTCTTCCAGAACCGCGCGAAGCTCGTTGATCTGGTCGAGAGTATACGATCGACGACCGCCGGCAGTGATTGCCGGCTGCGGTCCCTTGCCTTGGAGAGACACTTGCCGAAGATAAGCGTCCGCAATTCCAATGAGCTTTGCGGCTTCAATAGAGGAAAATGATCGCAAGGTCTTTTTCGAGACAGGCGGGAATAGCGCTTCACGCATCGCGTGCAGCTCGGTTGACAGCGCTGATCCGTCGCCAGCGATGATATCTGCGACCGCGAGGCGGGCCGGCTCCTCGGAGGAGGGGGTATTACGCGCTTTCAGCATAACTACGCGATAGGCTCCAACTACGGGTGAATTTCGTAGTCATAGGATTGCCGCGAGTCGGAGCCGGTGACAAGGATTTTAAGATTAATCAAACGTTAACGCCACCAAGTTTCGTGAATCCGGCCAGAAAGGGCCACATACTGTCCGTCGCTGCCTGACCGCACGACGCCGCCACTTAAAAGATTCTCTCCTGAACCTTGGAGAATCAGCCAGGCGAGGGGAGGGCGCTTCTGCAGATGGCGCCTTCGACACCCGAGCATGTCGTGGCACCAACCTTCAACGTGAGTCCATGAGGCTTGCAATTCGCCATTTAGATCCGCGACTAGAGGAGCTCCCGGGACTGTCTATTTCGATCGACCGATGCGCGGGTAGAATGTTGACGACCGCCAGCCTTGAAGCTTCGCCACGACACAGCACGTCTACGCTGCTGGAGAACCTTATCTTGTGGACAGCGTGCTAGACTTCTGTAGTCTCAAGCCTAGAATTCTCGTGCTGTCGACCTAATCGATTGCTCCAATCAGGCTTCATTGCTTTCGTTTCATACGCACCACAGCAACATTGTGGGAGATTGCAGTGGCAGACAACACCAACGGCCTTGCCGGCGTCGTCGCCGATATCGTTTCGGCGTACGTCTCGAACAATACTGTCCCAACCGCCGCCCTTCCGAACATCATCGCGACCACCCACGCGGCCATCATTGGATTAGGACCTGAATCGGCGGTAGTGGCGGTCGAGGAAAAGCCCACGCCAGCGGTGACAGTCAAAAAGTCGATCACATCGGACGACATCGTCTGCCTCGAGGACGGGGAGAAGTTCAAGTCGCTCAAGCGGCATCTGCGCTCCGCCCATGGCATGTCGCCAGAGGAATACCGAGCGCGATGGGGTCTGCCACTCGACTACCCGATGGTCGCCCCGTCATACGCCGAGACACGATCAAGCCTTGCAACGAAGATGGGCCTTGGCCGGCAGCGCAGGACATCCGGCGGCAAGGCAGCCATATGACTCCGCAGCACTGATCAGGGGCAGGCACTGTCATTGCCGCAGGTGGATGCTCCAGCTCTGATCGTGCGGGCTGCAGCACCGATCCAGAAAACCTTTCAAGCCCGGTAGACCAGCCTCCGGTATGCCTATTGTCATAGCGAGGGCTGTCTTGGGGCGTCGAAACCCCTAGGAGTGGTTTGGCTCCGGCCGATGCGGCACCGGGATCGGTTTAGACTGCCGGGAGATCATGCTCGTCGAGCTCGACGCTCAAACCTCCAACGCCCATCAAGCCTATCTCGATGCTCTCGAGATCTGGGACCAAGCGCGAACCATCAAGCGACCACCAACACGCGTGGCCCTGCGAGCTCGATCGGCAAGCTCGCGGCTGCGAGCCTGACCGCATAGGTGAAAGAAAGAACGCAAGCGCGTCAGTTCCGCGATCTTTAGCGCCAACTCGGCAATCTGCCTGATCGAACAAGCCCACCCGATAGGCGCAGGAAGGGGAGGGCTGCTCAAGCCGGCGCTTCGAAAGTTTGGCTGCCCAGGCAAGTTCCGCGAGGCTAGATCATCCGATCTGCACTTAGCCGCTAATTCTCGCTGTCAATGGTCGTTTATGGCCATAACCGTGACGCTGCCCGTGTGACCAGTTCGACGCCCCTTTATCAATCGAGGAGGCACGAAATGCATTTGGTCATACCGGGCACAGATATCCACCCGTATGCCGCTCCGATGGAGCGTGCCTTTCAGTTTTGCTACGAGATCTTCGTCGATGACAGGGACTGGTCGGATCTGGACCATGCCGGCGGCCTCGTCGTCGCCCTACGGATGTCGTTCAATCGGGAAACGCTGCAGTCGATCCAGGAGGCGAGGGGGTCCGAGGCACCGGTGCTGCACGAAGCCGCACTTCCCACCGCGGCGTAAGCGCGCGGCCATGCGCAATTTTGCCACTATGATTCGGATTCCCGATGCAAAGGTGATCGCTCAGGAGCTTCACGCTCGCTATGAGCACGCCCGGGCGATCACGCTGATCGGACGCGTCTCGCAGAAAGCCCTCTTTGGAGGTCGTCCGGACGAGGTCATGTTCTGGGCGCTCGTCTACGCACATTACTGTGGCGGCGATCTCTCTCCAGCTGTTGAAAGCGAGCTCGACGCCTTTGAGCCATTTATCCTGCGCGGTCCGTCTCAATGGAGCTGACGGAAGCAGCTGTTTCCACGCCAATGTGGTTCGCGATGCTTTTCATGCGCGCTGCCAGCCATTATCGCCGGACAGCAATCAATCGCGAGGATGTCGTGTATCAAGTGAAAGCCGTCGCGCGAGGCGCAAAGGTGTCCAATCGCGCCACGTCCGCCAGCGATGCATTGCGCCTGTTTCGGCAGATGCAGGCCGGCTCTGGCGTGACGTCCTGCGCGGTGTTCGAGAAAGGCGTCCTCGTCAGCCAATCCGAGCTCGAGCAGGCAGCTCGCCGCGAGCAGAACCTGAACGTGAAACTCGGCTAACCAATTAAGCCCCGCGATCATGAAAGGGGCACCGGCGCGCGCCCGATTTGACATGCGATTGGTGCATGGCGGCAGCGGGTCTTGTTGCCTTGCAAAATCACCAGCCCAGGTCGATATCGCACGCACGGTTGTTCGGAACGGGCTCCGCTATTTCCTCCCGGCGTCGACCCCGTTTCAGCCGTTCCCCTCTGAGATATTCGGCATGTCGCCGGGTTCTCAAACTTTCAAGGCCGGCTCCCCAAAGGGACGCCGGCCTCTTTTGTTCAAACTTCGCTTGGATCAGTCTCAGACATCCGTCGGTCCAACGATGACCGAAGCGTCGCCGGGGGAGGGCGGGTTCGCCGCGATCCCCGTCGAGGTTGGATAGTCGCCGGGGCTGGTCGGGGTCTGGACACAGGCGGTCGACTGCTGGCCGGTGAAGCACGAGGCATCGTAGCCTGCGCCTTTGATCATATAGGAGCAGACACTGACCAGGTTGCCGTCCTTGACGTTGCGAGCATTGCAGTCGCCATTCGCAGCATAGTTGGCGAGCTTCCCGCCTTTGCCACAGCCGAACTGGCAGGCGAATAGAATTGCGGACTGGTCGATCATGGCACAGCGGCCACCATGACAGACTTGCTGGCCAACAAGCGAGGTCAGGCCGTTTCGCTCTGCCTGCGACCAGGAATCGCGCTCATATTTCGACCAGGCGGCGACCTGCGCCTGCGGGTCGTTGAGGAAACTCTGCGCGTCCCCCTTATAGTAGCGCTCGAAGGTCCCCGGGCAGAACTGAAAGGCCCCGAGACAACGCGCTTGGTTGACCGAGCCAAAATTTCCCTCCGAAGCTGACACCTTGGCAGCAAAGGGCGCACAGTTCGCCGGCATGCCGGCCGCGACGAGGCTTGCGGCGGACTCGCCGGCGAGGGCCAGGGTTGCCGACAGGCTCAAAGCGAGTCCGCCTTCGAACAGTGTCCGTCGAATGCGCAAGCGCGCCATCACGGCTTGCTCTCATCGATGTCGAAGCTGAAATCGTCATTGAGAAGCTTTTTGCCGTCTCGGCTCAGTCGGAAGGGATGGCGCTCGTATTCGGCTTGCTCGGCCGATTTCGGGAGCCCTGCAAAGCGCGGATCATTCGGCGGAACGACCTGGTGCATCATGTCGTCGACCAGGACGATACGGCGGCCGTCGGATTCGAGGCGAACCAGCCTGGTCGGGCAGACGCTGGATGAGCAATCCTCGTTCCAGATCTGCGAGACGATCAGGCTGCCGGCCCCCGATCGCATCTCGTAGTTGAAGATGCTCGCCTTGCCGCCAGCGAAGGCATCGCCCGTCCAGATGCCATCCGGATCGGCCGTCACATCGCGGCGGGCCGAGTTGAAGGTGAAATTCGCCTCGGCTGCTTCTGCGGAACCCGCCATCAGCAGATATGCAATCGAGAGGGCGATCCCGGAACGCAGATGAACTGGCATGGCAATCCCTTTCTGATGCGGCGGGGAGGGGAGGAGGGAATGATCATTCTCGACCGAGCGGCACGTTGAATGAACAGCCGTCGATCGGGCGGTGGCGGACGACCAGCCCGAGCTTCAGCGTTCTGCCGGCGAGATCGTAGGCGCCGTAGGCCCCTGCCATCTGGGGCTTGAGCGCCGTGCCCGCGGCGGGCTCGATGAAGCAGGCTTGTCCCGCTTCCATGGTCCGGACCTGCAGACCGTCGTAGATCGCGACGCGCATCGGGCAGAGCTTGACGACAACGGCCGCATTGCGGTCACCCGCCTTTTCCTTGCAGCCGAGCGCCGTGTTCAGGATGCTGAGCACGACGGAGCGCTTCGCGCTCCAGATCACGAAATGCGCCTCTGTCGCTGGGGCATTTGCGTCGACGAAGCGCCGATCGCCACGCGCCCGGTAGGCGTCGTTATTGGCCTCGATCTGATCCTTCCAGATGTCGGCATAGATCGCGCTGCGCGCCGCCGGGCGCTGCAGATCGGAATAGGCGAGGGGGCGCCACGCGCCGGGATCTGGGGTCAGCGCCTGTCCGAGCAGCGGCGCGGCACCCATCGGAATCAGTGCCAGGCCGAGCAGGATCGGCATGGGTTGTCCGCCGGCCACGCCGCGCCGCGCCGCCCGGTGATCATCACTTCTTCCGATCGAACCAAGCCAGACCACCCCGACCTCCTACTGATATCGAGATCGGCCCGGCACCCACCACCACAAGTCTCGGGGCGAGCTCTCGCGGTTGGTCCAGACGACCGGTATGCGCGGCGGGTGGATCGGCTGCATCATCCAGCGATCGCGGTAGTAATAGAAATTCGCGGTCTCGCGCCGAAGACGGCGGCCGCCGCCATCGAGGAAATCCGTCGCGCAATGAACGACCGCTCCGCGATAGCGTGTGATCCGTGCGGTCTGTGCATCGAGGGCGCCGGGCCTACATCCGAACAGGGTGATGGCCATCGGATGGGCATGGTCCCCGGGCATGGCCGCGATCAGCCGCCGATAGGCTGCATTGGCCTCCGGCTGGGTCGGATAGGAAAAGCGCTCGGTCAGTACCGGCGGAAACCGCGCGCGGTCGGGAGCGTATGAGAGCTGGCCGGGCACCACGCGATCAGGCGTGTAAAGCGGCTCCGGGATTCCTGTATCCGCCGGCACCTCGACGAGGATGGATGTCGGCTCCGATGCCGCGCAGCCGCCGAGGGCAGCGAGCAGCATCACCGTGGGAATGGTGCCCGCTCGGATCATCGCGCGGCCTGCCCGGAATTGGCGGATGTCCCGCGATCGCCGTGCTCGCCCCGCCAGTCCCACGGCATCTGGAAGGCGCTCGACCAGAGGCCGCGAAAGGCCTTGCGGGCCTGCTCCTCAGCCGCGGAATAGGCCCGGATCGCGGGGTCGCCATCGGCGGCCGGCGCGGCGACTGCGAGCCCTTCTTTCAGCATGACCGCAGAAAGATCGGGATGGCTGGCGGTCGCGCAGCGGGCGACTTGCTCGCCTGCCTGCTCGCCGATCGGCGCGCAGGTCAGCCATTTGTTCAGCGTCGCGTTGACCAGCCAGGCGATGGCAACAGTCCCGCATGGCCAGGATTGGCGATCCAGCATCGCGGTCTGAGCGGGAGCACAGGCGTCGATGCCGAAGAGACGATAGACCCTGCCCGTCTCGATATCGCGGACGCGCACGCCGTCGATCACCTCGACCCGCATTGGCGGCACCTGCGTGGTCAGCTTCGGCTGATAGCGGCCCGGACTGGAATCCTGACCTCGGGCGCCGGTCGCCAGCGTCATGCCCGCAATCCCGAGCGCGAGCACCAGCCAGGCGCGCCGCATGCGCTGAACCGCCTGCGGAGCTGGCGCATGCTGTTTCCTGTGAGCGTCGCTCATCATCGCGATGATGCTCCCGCCGGAGCTTGGCGAAGCGCGCGCAGGATAATCGCGTTGGGGTCGGGGAGATCGGCAAAGGCCCAGAGTCCGGCGCGGGCCTGTTGCGCGACATTCTGGGCGACGAGATAGGCTTCGTGCACCGGCTTTCCGTCGGCTTTCAGCGCGGCAAAGGCGAATCCCGTTGCGATCAGGGCGGTGCCGAGATCGATCCGTGAGCCGGCCCCCGATCCTTCGCTGCGTGCGGCAACACAAAGGACGAAGACGGTCCGGCTCTGCGGCAGCACGGCCGCGTCATAGCATTGCGGCTTCAGATCTCGGGTGAGCGCGATCAACATGGCCAGCGAGGCTTCACCGCAGTCGCGGCGGATGCCATGGGCATTGGTGAAACTGGTGCCTCGCAGGCAGGACTGCACGCCATAGAGGCGGTAGGTGGTACCCGCATTCGACCAGCTGTCGCCGGTCAGATACTGTGCCTGCGCTGGGACCGGGTACCAGCGCGACGCCGTCTGCGCCGCCGCGCCGGCAACCGTGAGAAGCGACATGATCGCGAAGACCGCTGATCGCGCGCGCCTCATCTCAATAGCCCCGCAGCGCGAAGTAAAAGCGCTGGACGCCGTTCTCCGTGGTGATATCGACGAAATGCGGCTCGCTGCGCATGGCGCGCGGGGTCGTCGGATAGTGCGTGCGGCAGCCCGCATCCGTCGAGCAGTCCTGCTGCGGCTTCGACAGGTCGGCGCAGAGATTGCCGTTCGGCACTTCCGTCGGTGTTGCTGCGGCATCGTCGCCAGCCTGGACGGGCGTCTGGCCAGCGGGACAAGCCTGATAAGGCTCATAGCCAAGGCCGCTGGCGCGAGCTTCCGGGCAGCTCGGCCAGCTCCCGCCCTTGGCGAGAATCCGGAACAGGGTCTGCATCACCGGCACGCAATAGGGGATGCTTGGCCAGCCGGGCGAGGTCGCGGCCGAGCAGAGCAGCACCTTGCAGCCGAAGGACGCGTCCTGCGCCGCCGCTGGCACGGCTGAAAACAGGCCCAACGCGCCTAGCACCAACATCCCCAAGGCAGCTCTAGCTCTCATCGTTCCTCCGCCACCGGGCTTGACCGGATCATGCCGAAGCGGTTACGACATGATCAATATCTATTCTAATAGATATTAGATGGAAGAGGCAAGAGATGCGTATTCGAGGCATGGCAGTCGGATTGGGGCTCGTCGCGGCAGGATTGACCGCCGCGCATGCACAGGACCGCGCAGCGTCGCGGCTGGCCATTGTCGGCGCATCGGGCCGGGTGCTGCCGGTCTCGCCGGCGCCTGTTCCAGCTCCTCCAAAGGCCGAGAAGGGAGGACGGACGCCGCCTTGCGCCATCGACAAGCCGCTTTCGCCCGAAGCGGCGCGTGCGCTGGTGGCGCGCATCGCCAGCGAAGAGAATTTTTATCCGGACTTCGTGCATTCGGTGGCGAAGACCGAAAGCCGCTTCAACTCGGTCGCGATCTCGCAGAAGGGCGCCTTTGGGCTGATGCAGCTCATGCCGACGACGGCAAAGCGCTTCGATGTCGATTTGTGCGACCCGGCCGGAAATGTGCGCGGTGGCATCCGCTTCCTGCGCGTGCTGCACGAAAAGTACCGAAATCCGTTTTATATCCTCGCCGCCTACAACGCCGGCGAGGACGCGGTCGAGAAAAGCCGGGGCGTTCCCGCCTACGCAGAGACCCTGCGCTACGTCGCCGAGGTCATCAACGACTTCTACGCGTTGCCTGCGCTCGGCCGCGGCGCCGCCGGCAAATCTCCGCCCAAGTCATCGACCAGCACCGGCTGGAGCGACGGCTTCGTCATGCACATCGACTGAACAGGAGCTTCCATGAGGATCACGATCTCTCACGCCGCCATCGTCGGTTGGCTGCTCGGCTTCGGTGCGAGCGAGGTGTTCGCCCAGGCCGGCACCCTGCAACCGGTCCAGTCCACCTTGCAGCAACTGGTCTCGACGATGACCGGCCCGATCGCGACCTCGCTCGCGACGCTCGCGGTCATCGCCTGCGGCTTCTTCGCCTGGACGGCACGGCTGACCTGGGGCATCGCCGGCAGCGTCATCTTCGGTATCGTCCTGGTCTTTGGGTCGGCGCAGATCGTCCAGTTCTTCCAGTCGGCTGTCGGCCAATGACCGAAGCCGAGCTGGAGGATCCGTTGATCACGCCCTTGGTCAAGGGACTCACGCGAGCGCCGACATTGATGGGCGTGCCCTACATGTACTTCATGCTGAACGGTGTGGTGACGAGCGTCTGCTTCCTCGTCTCGCACAATCTGCTGATGCTGCTGGTGGCGATTCCGTTGCATCTGCTCGGCTTCGTCATGACGGTGCGGGATGATCGGATCTTCGAGATCCTCTTCGTCAGATCCGCCAGGTGCCCGCCTCGCTCGCGCTCCTTTTGGAGTGCCGACAGCTATCGCGTGTAGGGCAAGATGGTCGCCCGCGCCCTTCTCGACGAGCTGACTTTCGGGGCGGTCTCGCGGCGCGAGCGGCCGGTCAGCTCACATGTACCCTACACGCGACATGTCGACGATCACGTCATCCGCACGCTTAACGGGTTGATGCTGACCGTCTTCAAGCTCGAAGGCTATTCCTTCGAGACCTCCGATATCAGCGAGGTCAATGCGCGCCTGCTCGGCCGCAACGATGTCGTCCGCACCTTGGCGAATTCTCGCTTCGCACTCGTCTCGCATATCGTGCGGCGCGAGATTCAGCCCCGGATCGACTCCAGCTTCGACAATCCGTTCTGCCGGGAGCTCGACGAACGCTACAACGCGGCGCTATCGAAACGGCGGATGTTCGTCAACGATCTGTACCTTACGATCGTTCGCCGGCCGCTACAGGGCCAGGCCGGCACCTTCGAATTCATGATGGCGAAGCTGCTCGGCCGCACGGACGAGGCGGGCGCGTCGGTCGCACAGCAAACAGCGCTCACCGAGCTGCGCGATGTCGCGACCGCCGTCCGCGCGAACCTCTCGGGCTACGGAATCCGGCAGCTCGGCGTCGTCAATCGCGGCGACGTCTGGTTCTCCGAACCGCTGGAATTCCTGGTCCAGTTGCTGAACGGCGGCCAGCCGCGCCCGATGCATCTGCCGCGCATGGATCTGGCGGATGCGCTGGCAATGAAGCGCATCTTCTTCGGCCGCAACGCGATCGAACTCCGTGGCGCCGGCCCCGCCGACACGCGCTTCGGCGCGATGGTCTCGATCCGGGAATACCCGGCCCAAACCGGCCCCGGCTCCTTCGACAATCTCCTGCGGGTCCCGCACGAGTTCATCGCGACGCAGAGCTTTGCGATCGTCGACCGGCCGGAGGCGGCCAAGCAGATCGAGCGCGTCTCCCGCCAGGTCGACATGTCGGACGAAGCCGGCTCGATCGTCGCCGAGCATCTCGACGCAGCGCGCGACGAGCTCCTCGCCTCCGAGGCGATCTATGGCGAGCACCACATGACCGTGATGTGCCTTGGTCGCGATCTTGCCGAGGTCGGCGCGGCAGTCACGGCGATTGGGGCTGCACTCACCGATCGCTCGGTCATCTGGGTGCGCGAGGACCTCAATTGCGAGCCGGCCTTCTGGGCCCAGCTTCCAGGGAATTTCGCCTATATCGCCCGCAAGTCGATCCTCTCGTCGAAGAATTTTGCGGGACTGACCTCCCTGCACAACTATCCGAGCGGCCGGCCAGCCGGCAATCATTGGGGACCGGCGATCTCGGTCTTCGAGACGACCTCGCAGACGGCCTATTATTACAACCACCATATCCGGGACATCGGCAATTTCACCGTGGTCGGCCCGACGGGCTCGGGCAAGACGGTGTTCCTGTCCTTCATCGCGGCGCAGACCCAGCGGATCGAACCGCGGCCAAAGCTCGTCTTCGTCGACAAGGACCGCGGCGCCGAGATCTTCATCCGCGCGCTCGGCGGCCAATACGAAACACTCGTCCCGGGCGAGGCGACCGGCTTCAACCCGCTCTCGCTGCCCGATACCGCACCCAACCGCGAATTCCTGTTCGAGCTCTTCGCCTTCATGCTGCGGCCGGCGAATGGCGGCGAGCTCTCGGCCTCCGAGGAGCAGGTGATCCGCAACGCGATCGCGGCCTCGCTCGGTGCCGGGCCCGAAGGGCGGACGCTGAAAGCCTTCTCGACCCTGCTGCGCGGCCGGATCCGGGCAGGGGAGGGGGATCTGCTCGCCCGGCTCGAAAGCTGGATGCGGGCCGACCAGCGCGGCTGGCTCTTCGACAATGACGAGGACCGGTTCTCGATCTCGAGCGTGTTCGGCTTCGACATGACGCGGGTGCTCGACGATCCGGTCATCCGCACCGCGGCGCTGATGTACATCTTCCATCGGACCGAGGAGCTCTTGACCGGCGATCCGGTCATGATCTTCCTCGACGAGGGCTGGCGCCTGCTCGACGACGATGTCTTCGCCTTCTTCATCCGCGACAAGCTGAAGACGATCCGCAAGCAAAACGGCATCATCGGCTTCGGCACGCAATCGGCGGCCGATATCGTTCGCTCGAGATCGTCGAACACGCTGATCGAACAGACCAGCACCAACATCTTCTTCCCGAACCCGAAGGCCGACGACGACAGCTACGCCCAGGCCTTCCGTCTGTCCGGCCGCGAGGTCGCGTGGATTCGTTCGACCGCCCCGGAAAGCCGCTCCTTCCTGATCAAGCACGGGCGCGACAGCGTGGTGGCACGGTTGAACCTCGCCGGCATGCCCGATCTCATCAAGGTCTTGTCCGGCCGGACCGAGACGGTGGCCGAGCTCGACGCGCTGCGCGCCCACCTGGGTGACGACCCTACAATCTGGCTGCCGATCTTCCTCGGGAGGGAGGGATCATGAAACGGACGCACCTCATCGTCACGATGATCACGTTGCTCGGCGTGCCGCCGACGCTTGCCAATGTCCCCGTCAACGACGCCGCCCTGCTGACGAAGCGATCGGAGACCGCCGGGACGACGGTCAAGCTCGTTCCGATCAAGACCAAGCGCAAGGATGCCAATAAGGGCGTCAAATGCGCCGTGACGACGGGCAAGAAGGCCGCTGTCACCAACCCGACCGTGCAGCCGCAGAGCGGTGACGGTGCCCGCAAGATTCAGGCCTACAGCCCAGAGAGTTCCGTCACGCCCGCTGCCGGTGCGAAGGGCGCGGCCCTCAACGACCAGACGCTCTTCCAGTCCGCTGGCAACGTCGTCGGCGGTCTCGATGCCAGCCGTTCGACCCTGCAGGCGGCGCAGAATGGCTTTCGCACGACGGGGCAGCAGGTCGGCGCGACTGACACGGTGATGGCGGCCCTTGATGCAAACAGCTCGGCCCGGATCCAGAACAACCTCGCCTGGAACGAGGCGATCAACTCCACGAATTTATGGGTGACGGCGCTGAATGCCCTCAATCTCGCGCGCTTCAGCGACGGAAGCCGTGCCGCCGGTGGGATGCGGGCAGGTAGTCCCAACCACCCGGCGTCAACGGGAACGGTCTGTCCAGCTGGCACGGCCGGTTCAGGGACCGCGCTCGATCCCTGTCGCTCCACGTCGAACTGTCCGTCGCCGGAAGCCGGCACCTCGGGCGATCCGGCCTGTGTCACGCCACGCTATGTCGATACCGCTGGCAACGTCCTGTTCTTCCTCGAGCAGACCCAGAACGCGGCCACTGCCGCCAGCAACCGATAAGGGAGAGATCGATGCGCCTCCGCTTGCTGCTCTCAGGCCTTGCGATCGCGATTACCAGTCCGGTCTTCGCGCAGGTCCCGACCCGTGACGGTGCCAATCTCATCAAAGCCCAGGAAATCGCTTCGACGACACGGCAGATCCTCACTGCCGACCAGCAAATCATGCAGTTCACGCAAAAGACGCTGGCCGCCGTCACCGGGGATCGCTCGTCTCAGGCGCAAGGCTCGCTCGCGCAGATGGCACTGGGCGGTGGCTTCTCCATGGGGTCGGCCCCCTCGCTCGGCTCGGTGATCTCGGGCGGGACGCTCTCCTTCGCCGGCATGGGCTCCGGATCGCAGAATATCGTCTCGACCCTGATCAACGGGCTTCAGCTCGTACAGACCATCACCGGGATGGTGAGCGGCAAGACCCATCCGGTCGACACCGCCTACAAGAACTCCGTGAACGTCGCGGCGACCCTGTCGGGCTTGATCGATTCCACGCAAGGCGCGGTGAAGCAGCGCTCGCAGGCTTTCACGCAAGGGGGCCAGCAGATCGGGCAGGCCCAGGATCTCAAAGGCAGCGTCGACCAGAACACCCAGGTTCAGGTCCAGACCGGCCAGACGATCAATGAGCTCACCGGCACGGTCAACACCGCGGCGGCTGCGGCCAACCAGGCCAATCTCGATCGCCTCGCAGCGGAATCGGCAGCGGCCCGCGCCATGAAATTCACCCAATGAGGGCCCGATACCGGCAAGATCGTTCTGTGGTGTCTTGGCGGATTGGTCGTCGCCTTCGTCGCGGCTGCGATCGGCTCTTCGGCAGTCCCGTCGAACCGCCCGGCAACACCCGATACCCAGCAAAGTTCGGACGATGCGGCAAAGGCAGCGTCCCGCGCCATGCCTTCACACAGCCGAAGGCGCCGGTGCCGTGACCCTCGCGCGCAGGCTGGCGACCCTCGCGCTGCTCGCAGGCCTTCTCGGCGGCTGCGCCTACAAGCCGCTGAAGGCGCCGTGCTCGGCCGACGAGGACGCGGCCTCGATCGCATCCCGCGAGGGCGACCCATCACTGCCGCTGGCCGCGTTCACCTCCCTCACACCCTGCGGCCCGATGCGGCCGATCTGAGGACGACGATGGCCAAGTCCTTCAGCGTCACCACGCTCCTGCAATCTGTCGATCAGATCGGCGAGACTTACGTCTCGAGCGCCTACCAGGCTTTGGCGAACGCCGCGACCTCTGGCGGCGCCACCAGCGTCGCCGGGCTCCTGCTCACGCTCTATGTGATCTTATGGGGTGTCGGCATCTGGCAGGGAACCGCGACTGGCGGCCCGGCCGACCATGCCTTCCGGCTGTTTCGGGCATTCCTGATCTACACGCTGGCCACAAGCTGGAGCGACTTCCAGACGCTCGTCTACAACGCGATGAACAGCGGTCCTTCGGCGATCGGCAACGCGCTGCTCAGCGTCGTCACCACCGCGAACAACACCGGCACCTCGGCGAACCTCACGTCGGTCAACGGCGTCCAGAATGCCCTGCAGAACTTGTGGGACACGACGAACAGCGCAACCGAAGCCTTCCTGCAGAATGCCGGCATCACCAATTGGGGACCCTATATCTTCGCCGCCGTCTTCTATGTCGCGATGGCGATCCTGATTGGCTTCGCGATCTTCCTGATCATCTTGTCCAAGATGTTCATGTGGCTGCTGCTCGCACTCGCGCCGGTCTTCATCATCCTGCTGCTGTTTGGCGTGACGAGCCGCTCCTTCAGCGGCTGGCTCGGCGCGATCGCGCAGTATTTCGTGGTGCAGGTCCTCGTCTACGCCTTCCTCGCCTTCTACGTCTCGCTGGTCCAGCAATCGATCGATGCGCTGAACGGGGTCGCGGGCAGCAAATCCGCGACCTGGGCGACGATCGGTCCGGTCGTTCTGCTCGCCATCATCGGCATTCTGCTGCTCGCTCAGATCAACAACGTCGCCGCGGCGATCGCCGGCGGCGTTCCTGTCCACGCGCCGCGGATCGGGGCCGTCCTCGCAACCGCCACCGGCTATCGCCTCGGCCTCGCCGCAAACCGGACCCGGCTCGATCTGCGCAATCCGTTCAGACCGGCTTCGCTGTCGCGGCGCGAGGAACTCACCGCCCGTCAGCGTGCCCGCGTCGGCTTGCGCGCCGGCTCCTGGGCCGAGACCCCCGAATTCCGCCGGCTCGCCGACCAGATTCGCAATCAGGCTGCCGCGCCCGGAACCGGCGAGCGAGGAGGGCGGTCATGAGCGAGGTCACCGCATCGGAAACACCTCGGGTCGATCCGCGCTATTACGCCGAGGGCGCGACCTGGGAACATGATCTCGCCCGCCGTAATCGGAATTCACGGGCCCTCGCCTGGATCGTCGCCGCGGTGATGACCGTCGTTGCCGTCGTCGCGCTCGGGCTGCTTGCCTTGCTCGTGCCGCTCAAGACCTACGAGCCCTATATGGTCGTGGTCGACAAGACGACGGGCTTCGTCGAGGTCAAGCGTCCGATGGCCGAGGGCGCGCTGACGCAGGACGAAGCCGTCACCATGTTCAGCGTCGTGCGCTATATCAAGGCGCGCGAGACCTATGATCCGCGTGCACTCAAGGACAATTTCGACCTCGCCCAGCTGCTCTCGGCCGGCGACGCCTCGCGCGAACTCACCGAGATCTATTCGCCGGCGAATCCGAACAATCCGGTCAAGCTGTTCGGCTCGAACACCGAGGTTGCCGTCACCATCAAATCGGTGACCTTCCCGAACCACCGCACGGCCCTGGTGCGCTTCTCGACCGATCAGAAATCGGCGACCAACATCCTGACCCGACACTGGGTCTCGCTCGTGCGCTTCCGCTACACCGCGACACCGATGCGCAACCAATGGCGCTTCGACAATCCGCTCGGATTCCAGGCACTCGAATATCGCCGCGACCAGGAGACGGCTCCGTCACCGGGCACGGCAGGGAGCCAGCCGTGATGCGGCGCACTCTGCTCGGCCTCGCGATCACAGCTCTGACGATCTCCGCAGCCTTCGCCGAGGCGACGCCGCGGCCTGGCCGGATCGACGCCCGGATCCGTGACGTCACCTATAACCGCGACAATGTCACGGCGATCGACGCGAGCTACGGCACCTCGACGATGATCCAGCTTCAGTCCGACGAGAAGATCGAGACGCTGGCGCTTGGCGACGCGATCGCCTGGAAGGTCGAGCCCAACCGCAAGGGCGACATCATCTTCGTCAAGCCGGTCGAGAAGAACGCCCTGTCGAACCTCAATGTCGTCACCACCAAGCGCGTCTATGTCTTCCTGCTGCGCTCGAACACGCACCCCGCACGGGACCAGACCTACGCCGTGCGCTTCCGCTTCCCGGATGACGAGGCCGATGCGCGTCTGCTCGCAACCGCCAAAGATCGCGCGGCCCATCCCAATCTCAAGGCCCTCAATATCGCCAACGCCAATAGCGACTATGGCTATAAGGGCGCCTCGGCCAACAAGCCGATGACGGTGTTCGACGACGGGACCAAGACCTGGTTCCGCTTCGAAGGCGAGACGCCGGCGATCTACATCGTCGACGGCGACCGCAACGAGAGCCTGGTTAATTTCCGAACGGAAGGCCCTTATGTCGTCGTCGACAAGGTCGCGGCGCAGTGGACGCTGCGCAATGGCCAGGATGCGACCTGCATTTTCAACCGCCGCCGCACCAACCTGCACGAGCCCACGGGGCTCGAGCCCTACGCGCCGCAGCGCATCGGCGCCACCGGCAAATGAGGAGAAGCGATGCCGAGCGCTGACGACTATCGCGCTTTCGAGCTGGAGGCCGCGGCCGCGACCTCGGTCGCCCGCGGCCGCACCGTGCTCGGCCGCCTGCTTACGGTCGGCATTCCGGCTGGAGCGCTCGTCGTGGCCGGCTGGCTGCTCTATCGCACGACCAATCAGCGCCCGACCATCATGACCACGCCAGACAAGGAGGAGTTTACGACGACGCAGTTTCCGGCGCCGTCGCTGTCGACGCCGCGGCCCCAGACCGACCAGGGCACGATCGTCATCCCGCAAGCGCCGGTCGAACCGCCGGCTCCTCCGCCACCACCGCCCCAGACGATCCAGCCGCCGCCCGCGCCCGAACCTCCCCTCCCGACCGCAGCGGCTAACGACGACGAGGCGCGCCGTCTGGCCGAGCTCGAACGCCAGCGGCTGGCGGAAGAGGAACGCCGCAAATGGGAGCGTCTGCGCGCCCCGCAGGTGATCTCGGACAATAGTGCGACGGCCGCCGGTGCCGGGAATCTTGAGAGCTCATCGGGAACCGCGACGGCCGCAGACGATGATCCCAATCGCCGCTTCCTCGCCTCGGTGTCGGCCGCCGGCGTCGATATCTCGCGCGCAACCAGGAACAATCGGATCGATGCGTTGGTCGCCCAGGGCACGCTGATCCGCGGCGTGCTGGAGACCGCCGTCCAGAGCGACCTGCCCGGCATGGTGCGTGCCGTCGTTACCGAAAATGTCTGGTCGTACGACGGCCGACGCATCCTGATCCCGGCCGGCAGCCGGCTCGTCGGCGAGTACAAATCCGGCCTGACCCGCGGCCAGACCCGTGTCTTCGTCGTCTGGACACGATTGCTGCGTTTCGACGGCGTCTCGATCCAGCTCGGTTCGAACGGCACCGACGATCTCGGCCGGGCCGGCAGCGCCGGCACCGTCGACAACCATTATCTTGAGCGCTTCGGCGCGGCGATCATGCTGTCCCTCGTCGGCGGCGCCGCGCAGTTCCTCAGCGGCTTCGGCCAGAACTACGACAGCACCGGCAATGGCACGGTCGTCACCACGACCGACCCCGTCACTGGCGCGGTCACGCAGACCCAGACCGGGGTCGGGCAGAACCAGCTCTCCCTGCAGGCGAGGCAGATCGCCGCCCAGAATGTCTCGCAAACCTTGACCAACATCGCACAGGAGGCGCTCAAGAATTCGATCAACATCCCGCCGACGATCCATCTCGACCAGGGTATCCGGATCATCGTCTTCGTCCGGCGGGATCTCGATTTCTCGTCCCTTTATCCCGATCCGGTGAAGGAGGCGCTGCGGGAGCTCAGGCGTGAGCGCACCATCCAGAAACCTCACGGTCTTCCTTGACCGCGCGCTTTCGCCGCTGCGGCCTTGGCTGGACGACGACCAGGTCGTCGAGATCTGCGCCAATGGCCCGGGCGTGATCTGGGTCGAGCGCTTCGGCCAATCCGCGATGGAGCGTCACGACGTTCCGCAACTGACCGAGCAGGCGATCCGCCATCTCGCCGAGCGCATCGCCGGCCATTCCGGGCAGAGTGTCAACGAGGAGCACCCGCTGTTGTCAGCGGCACTTCCGACTGGCGAACGCTTCCAGGGCGTCATTCCGCCGGCGACTACAGCTGGCGGTGCCTTCGCCATCCGCAAGCAGGTGATCAAGGAGATGCGACTCGACGATTACCGCAAGCTCGGCTCGTTCAAGCAGGTGGAGACGGCCGGGGAGGGGTTTCTGACCGCAGCCGACCAGGCGCTCTGCGAGCATCTCGATGCGGGACGGATCGAGGATTTCATCAAGCTCGCCGTGGTCAGTCGGTATTCGATCCTGCTCTCCGGCGGCACCAGCTCAGGCAAGACCACCTTCCTCAACGCGATCCTCAAAGAGGTCCCGGCCGACGAGCGGATCATCACCATCGAGGATACCCGCGAGGTCAGGCCGATCCAGCAGAACTATCTGCCGCTGATCGCCTCGAAAGGCGACCAGGGCGAGGCGCGCGTCACCGTCGAGATGCTGCTGCAGGCGTCGCTGCGCCTGCGCCCCGACCGGATCTTCCTCGGCGAGATCCGGGGCGCGGAGGCCTATTCCTTTCTCCGTGCGATCAACACCGGCCATCCCGGCAGCATCACCACGGTTCATGCCGACAGCCCCGCCGGCGCCTTCGAGCAGCTTGCACTCATGGTGATGCAGGCCGGGCTCGGCCTGAAGCGCGAGGAGATTATCGCCTACATCAAGTCGGTCCTGCCGATCGTGATCCAGCAGACCAAGATAGGCGGCTGGCGCGGCACATCGGCGGTTTATTTCGCGCGGATGGCGGAATGGCCCAAGGAGCGCCAGGGAGAGGAGGGGGGCCATGGCGCGCATCGTCGTCTATAGGATCGGCATTGCCATCCTGGCGCTGATTGCCTTCTGGCTGCTCTGGGGCCTCGCCTATGAGGTGGTTGTCGGCCTGCGCTGGGCGCCGTCGCGGTTTCCGAGCGAAGGATCGCAGCGTTGGGCCTTGCTTCGGATGCAGAACGCCGACCGCTCCTCAGATTTCGCCTTCATCGCCTGGCGGCACTTCCATGAGCGGCTGATCTTTCCGCCGACCCGCACCGAGGCGCTGATCCGCGCCGGCTATGCTGCCGGCGCCGTCATCGCGCTCGGCGTCGGCCTCGTCGTCATCGGGCTGATCAATCGTCGGCAGATGCCGTTTGGCGCGGCCCGCTTCGGAACCTTCATGGAGGCCGCGAAACAGGGCCTCACCGCCAAAAGAGGCATCATCCTCGGCACGCTGAACGGCGTCACCATCCGCTCGGACGAGCCGGCCCATATCCTCGTCGTCGGACCGTCCCGGTCGGGCAAGGGCACCGGCTTTGTGCTGCCGAACGGCTATCTCTGGCAGGGCTCGGCCGTGTTCTTCGATCCAAAGCGCGAGAATTTCGAAGCCCTCGCCGGCCACCGGCAGCAGCAGGGCAACAAGGTCTTCATGTTCTCGCCGGGCTCACCCGATACCCATCGCTACAATCCGCTCGATTTCGTGCGCCGCGACGAGCGTATGGCAACGGACTGCCTTGTCGTCGCGAGCTTTGTCATTCCCGAAAAGGCCGACGACACTTGGGCCGGGGCAGGGCGCCTGCTGCTCTCGGCGCTGATCGGGTACGTACTCTCGTCGCCGCTGACGGCCGCCGCACAGCACATGCGCAGCGTTGCGCGCATGACGACGACCGGCAAGGACATCTCGACCGTCCTGCGGGCGATCGTGAAGACTGAAAGCGAGCATCTGCCGACCTGGGTCGTCGACAGCTTCAACCAGTACATCGCGCTCGAGCCGGAAACCCGCAACAGCGCCGTGTTCAACGTCAACATGGCGATGAGCCTGTGGAACAACGGCCTGATTTCGGCCGCGACCGAGACCTCCGACTTCGACATCCGCGCATTGCGCCGCTACCCGATGACCATCTTCATCGGCTGCACCATCGCGGAGCTCGCGATCTTCCGGCCGCTGATCCGCATCCTGTTCCAGCAGATCCACGACCTGCTGATGGAAAAAATCCCAGGGCCCGACGAGCCGCATCAGGTCCTGCTCATGCTCGATGAGTTC
Organism: Alloboseaceae bacterium BT-24-1; assembly: GCA_025846845.1. Classification (GTDB taxonomy): domain Bacteria; phylum Pseudomonadota; class Alphaproteobacteria; order Rhizobiales; family Beijerinckiaceae; genus Allobosea. The sequence goes on along the minus strand of JAOYTL010000006.1, from coordinate 376,992 downwards.
TACCATGTCGGGCGGATGGACTCGCTGATCTCGAAAATCACGATCTCCGCCGGCTATGGCTTCCGCATGGCGATTATTATGCAGGACATCGCCCAGCTCGACGAACTCTATGGCCGCAACACCCGCATCACCACGGTCTCGGGCTCGCAGATCAAGCTGTTCATCCAGATCAACGACCTGGAAACCTCAGGATTCGTGTCGGAGATGCTTGGCGAGACCACGCAGATCTACAAGACGCCGGTCATGCGGCCCGGGCAGGGCATCTTCTCCCCACGCGTCTGGGCACCGCACTACACGCCGCGCCCGCTCCGAAGCCCGCTCGAGCTGCGCGAGATGTCGGCGCGGCTCTCGATCCTGATGGTGAAGAACTCCCCATCGTTCGAGCTCACCAAGATTCGGCACTATCGCGACAAGCCGTATCGCCGGCTCTATGAGGCCGCGAAGGGGTCTCCACCCGCACTGCCGCGCCTCGATGGCTGGCGGGATAAGCCGCTTGGCGGGACGATCAGCCCATCGGCGGATGCGCGGCAAAGCGAAACGGAGCAGCTCCCCAGAACCGCTGCAAAGGCCGAGCGGGCGGCCTCGGAGAGAGCACCGACGAACTGGGAACCTCCGGATATGTCGCCAGTCACCATGACCAGCCCCACGCAGCGGTCAGAGCCCGTCAAGGCCTCTGCACCTCGGGTGAGTACGAAGCCTTCCGGGGAATTGAGCCTCGGGACACCGCCGGCGCCGGTCGGCGAAAATTGCGATCTGCGCGGGATCATCGCGGCTGCCGGGGACGAACAGGAGGCGACCTTCGCCACAATGATGCAGGCTCTTGGCGAACCGTCTTCTACAAGCAGTTCCGTCGCTCAAGCTGCGGAAAACCTCAAGAGCCTGCAGCGCGGGTTTGGCGATGCCGACAGATCGGCCACTTGAGCTCAGACCGGACGATTAGCTCTTGCGGCCCGCACGCGCTCAGACTAAATTCGGTCTGAATTTAGATCGAGGCAGCCATGCGATACTCGGCCCAGGTCAAACCGATCAGCTATTTGAAGGCCAATGCAGCCGATATCCTTTTAAGCCTCGCCGAGAAGCGGGAGCCCATGGTGATCACGCAGAATGGCGAAGCCAGGGCCGTGATCCAGGACGTCGCCTCTTTCGAGCAGACGCAAGAGACGCTCGCACTGCTAAAGCTGCTAGCCATCGGCAATCAGGATATCGATGCCGGCAAGACCTCGCCCGTTCGCGGCGTTGTCGAAAGGTTGCGCGCAAAAGCGGCCGATCGTTGATGAAGGAAGGCCGCTTCGAGGTCGAACTGACGCGAGGCGCGGAAGATGACCTCGAATCGATTCACCGATACCTGCTGGAACACCGTTCAAGGGAGGCGGCCGAGTCGTTGCTCGACGCATTCCTCGAGAAAATCCAGACACTGGAACACCACCCGGAGCGAGGTAGCTTTCCCAGGGAACTCGAGGTGCTAGGGGTCCGGGAATTCCGGCAGATTCTGCTCGATCCCTACCGCCTGATCTATCGCGTCAGCGGCAATAAGGTCTTTATCCTCGTTGTCGCCGATGGTCGCCGCGACCTACAAGCGTTGCTTGAGCGCCGCTTACTTGGTCAGTGAGATCGGGCTATGCTCCTCAGTTCTTCGAGCCCTTTTGCCGGATGCATATTGTTTGCGATTCCATGCGGTGGATGGCCAAATCCAGCCCGCTCACGCACCGGAACGCAACAGACATGAAATCGCTTCTAGGTTCCATAAGATACCTTATGCGAATCAAGCTTTGTAGAAGCAAAGTTGGAATGTCTGGTTTCCGCAAAGCAGAAGTGTCACGCCCCGCTCCTTCGGAGCGAGGCGAAGGCGACGATGGGGCTGGTTCTCATGAGCGAACGCGAGCTGCATCGCATCGAGGTTCTATCGTGGGTCCGGGATGGGACTGCGAGCATGGCGTCAGCCGCGGTGCTGCTAGCGCTCAGTCCGCGACAAGTGCAGCGTCTGATGGTGCTTTTCGAGGCTGAAGGCGCTCCGGCGCTTCGCCACAAGGCGCGTGGCCGTCGGTCGAACAACCACATCCGGGATGGCGTTCGGGACTACGCGCTGGCGCTGATCCGCGAGAACTACGCCGACTTCGGCCCGACACTCGGGGCCGAGAAGCTGGCCGAGCGGCACGCGCTGAAGGTGTCGCGCGAGACGGTGCGGCATTGGATGAAGGAAGCCGGCCTGTGGCTGTCGCGAGCGCAGCGCAGGCGCTTCCACCGACCGCGTCTGCGGCGACAGGGCGAGGCTCGCACCCGCTTCTGACAGGAAGTCGGCAGACGTCCGATAAGCGCATTGCAGCAACCGGTCGTAAAGGCTGCGATCTCGCGCCAAGGCACGCGACAATGATCCAAGGCCAAGGCGAACCGCATTGCCGCTTCTGAGCACGACCGCATCTAGCACAGGAAAGCTCGGCAGAGGACTTGGTGGACGCCAACGACATCTCCTCGTCGCGCAATTCCCACAGGAATGCGCGCCTGCCCGCGAACCATCGTCAAGGAAACGGCCGAGTCGAGCGGAAAATAAATGGCTTCGTCCCGCAGCGAGCTCCCCTTGTTGAGACAGACGAGTTCGCCGGCGCCGGACAGCTGCTCACCCGAATCGGGCAATAAACACGGTGACGTCTCTTTCCCCCCGAGCGCGGCTTCCATGAGGGGCTCCATGCATCGGTATCGAAATCAACCCCGGTTCGGAATTTGGCGCATTAACCTGAGTTAAGCGCCATAAAGACGGCATACGATCTGATCAGGAACGATGGCCGACAAAGCTACAGAACCTTGGCCCCTCTTTCGTCCGCTGGCGTGCCCGATTTGGGCTCAGCACCTGCGATCGGCAGCCCGGCATCCATTGTCGGTTCGACGGAAGACGTCTCCTGCGGTTCCACTTGCACGGCGACAAGGGATGAACCGTCGGTCAGATCCTGAGCTTGCCGGTTGGCATCCGCTTCCGGCACGCCAGCATCGACCAGGGCGCCTGCGGTGCCGCCGGCGAGTCTCCCCCAGCGGGCCACCATAAACCAGCCTGCCGCGCGGATGGGACGCAGCAACGAAAGCAGGGCGACCGTTCATGTCATACCGACCAGTGGCGCCCGGCAAACTTTTTGGTCACCGCGCCGGGGTGATCGTCCTGAACCGCGCTCGCGCCACGTCCAGCAAAAGGCGCGGCAAAAGATCGAAAGCGTATCTGGTCTCCACCCGCTCCAGCGCCGTATGATAATCGCGGCCCCAGGGCCCGATGTTTACCGTGGGAACGCCGATCACCGCGCCCGACCAACGCACGCCACTGTCCCAGGCGGGCGTGTTTTCAGCGATGAGACCAAGGCTCTGCGTATCGGCCTGCCCGAGAAAACTCATGTCCGATATCCCGGGAAAATGCCGACACAATCCGACTACCGTATCACGGGTCGCCATCGTTTGAGCGCGCGCGACCTCGATGGCCGCGAACATTGCCTGGGCCTGGTCGCTTTGGTCGATCTCGACATGCGGATAGGGCAGCGAGCCGAAGCCGATGACCACCGCCGGCCCGCTACGGCCGGCGAGCTGCCAAGCTCTAAACGTCAGTTTTTCGTTCTGGTCCGGCAGCGAGAGCCCATCGCATGACAGCTGCCGTGCCATCTGTTTCAGACCATCAGCGTTCGAAGGATCGCGGCTAGCTTCTGCGACGACCGCCGAGGCCCGGAAGATCGGAATGTCCTGCGGCGTCGAATTGGTTGTCGTCGCGAAAGCCTGCCGTTCGGCGAGGGTTCGGGCAAAAGCCGCCACGGCATCCCTGATCAGGTCCTCGAAGGCGCCAAGCACGTCGTCCGCGGCGCGGCCCATGGTCAGGATATTCCAGCTCGCGAAGCAAGCATCGGGTGTCGTGACGTCGTAATGACGCTTGCTGTCCTTGAGGCTGAGCAGCGTCGGTGGAATGCCAGGCTCGCCGTCCGGTCTGTCAGTCAACTCCGTCGCCCATTCCAGGCGCGACGCGATCGCCCCGGCGATCGCTGCTGCGTTGATCCCCTGTAGCGGGTGGCTGGCATGGGTCGGTTGCCCGATTACCAGCGCCGTCGGCAGGAGCTTGCCAACGCTGCCGAGCGCCACGGAGCGACCCAGTGTCCCGTCTCCCCTATCGCCTATGCAATCGAGGTTGATCGCGCCGACGAGGCGAATGGCGCGCTCCTGCACGATCTGCGGCATCGCCGTTGCCAGCGCGCGCGCGCCGACCGAATTCACCTCTTCGTCCGGTACGGCGACAAAAAGCAAATTTCCCAGCCGCTCGGAGCTTTGCAAGAATTCTTCGATCGCGGCCAGTCCGGCAGCGAGGCCCGCCTTCATATCGAGGAGCCCGCGCCCAGGCAGAAAAAGGCCGCTTTCGAGATCGCGTTTTGCAAGTTCCTCTGCCGGCGTCGCCGGCGATCGAAGCTGCCGAAGCAGCGCCTCCCGCAGCGGCTCTGGGTCGGTCGCAAGCTCGCGCAGCTCGCCATAATCGTCGACGGGCACAGTATCAAAGTGCCCGGTTAACAATAGGGCTTTGTCTCCCTTGCCACGAGCGAGTACCGCAAGGCAGCTGCGGCCGAGCACGTCATCCGGTGCCGGGATTAGCCACACCTCGCAACCTCGCCAGAGGAGGGAGGCTCGCAATCTCTCCGCCAGCGCTGCTGGCAAATCACGCTCGCCCTGCGTTCCCGTAACGCTGGCAAATCGCGTCAGCCAGATCGCCCAATCGCGCGCCCGATCCGCAATTGTCATCATCGTCGTGCAGATTCCCGTCTCTGTTACGCCCCTGGTCGAAAATTGGGCGACCGAGCCTAGATTCTCCTTTTTGCATGATCGTTCCTTCGCCACCATGCAGGCCTGCGGCGGAGTTGGACAACGTGGCATTCCTTGCGGTTGATTTGGACGCACTCGAACTGGCGCCACATCTGATTGGAGCTGTGCTTCTCGTCGACGGTGTTGGCGGAACGATCGTCGAGACCGAGGCTTATCTGAGCAGCGATCCGGCCTCGCACAGCTTTCGGGGCCCGACGCAGGCCAACAGGGTGATGTTCGGCCCGCCCTGGCGTGCCTATGTTTATCGGTCATATGGCTTGCACTGGTGTTTTAACGTCGTCGCAGCTGATTACGGTGCGGTGCTGATCAGGGCGCTGGCGCCAGAACAGGGGGTGGAGCGGATGATCGCGCGACGTGGCACTAGCGCATACCTCTGCGCGGGGCCAGGACGCGTGGCGCGGGCGCTGGGGTTAACCTCGCGCCATAACGGCTTGAGCCTGGCAGAGCCGCCTTTCGCCATCGTTCCGCGTGACAGTGAACCGGAAATCCTGTGTGGGCCGCGCATCGGCATTTCCAAGGCTGCGGAGCGACCCTGGCGCTTTGGCCTTGCCAGGTCCCCGCATCTCAGCAAACCGTTCGAGCGTCGGCAACGGACGAGGCCGGGCCAGAGTCCATGAGGCAACTGGTCTGCCTTAGTCCGAGAGCCGACGCGGATTGGAGGCAAAACTATGCGCCGGTCGTAGCGTGAGACACGTTGACGGCCTTTGACTCCGGCGAGCCCTTCTGACGTAGAAAGATCGACAAGACGACGATCACCGCCGTCGAGAGGAACTCTGATTGCCAGTTTTGGAAGGACTCGAACCAGAACCGACTGTCGAGAAGATAGTCTGCCGCGGCCAGAAGCGGTTGGCCATGCTGGAGGGCTTCGGCATTCGCCGCGTGCAGGCTTCCCCAAAAATGAAGCCCGAACGAAATCAGAAATAGCAGAATCAGGGTAATGCCTAGTGACCGCGCGTAAAGTGCGCGTATCCAACCTCCTTGTCGTGCGGGCCATGGACTATCGGACGCGAGCGGCACCTCATCCTCCCTTTCATCTGGATCCTTCGACTCGGCCGATCCGCGCTGTACCAACACCGCGGTCAACACGACATACGACGCCATCTGGAGAAACTCGCTCTCCCAGTTCTCGAACAGGGCAGATATGAAGGATCCACCCGTGAGATACTCCAAGAACGGTGTCGAGGTTATGCCGTGAACGGCGCGCTCTTGGTTATGGGCGTGCCAGCCTGTCCACGCCATCCCGGCAAGGCTGCCTATGAACAGCGCCATCAGCACGATGGTCAGGCCGTTATCGCGGAGAATATGCTGCCTGGATTCCTGCGAGCGCATTGGCTCTCCTTCCGCGTCGGCCGCAGAGAGGGGCCTTGCACCTACAATCCGGGAGCCAAAGGGCGAGTTCCCCGAACGACGCCATGTTTATGAAGCGTGCGGGCCCCGCAGAGTTGACGCTTCAACCGTCGCGCCTCTAGCGAAATCTCGGACTGGACAAAGCGAGGTCATTCCGGATGGTTGTGGCGGCCACTCCGGCTTCTCCCATCGCGTGACTGATCTGATCGAGACCGATCACGACGTCTCCTGCTGCATATAGTCCGGCAATGCTGTGCGTTGGTGGCTGTCCACCTTGATGCAGCCATCTTGCGTCACGGCCGCTCCGAGCAAGGTCGCAAGTTCCGAGTGGACGACAGATCCCAGGGCTGGGTAGACGGCCTCGAAGCAGACCCGCCCAGTCGCCGATGACATGCTCAAGCCGCCTGCTTCGAGCTGAAAATCCTGGGCCGGGCCGCCTATGACCCGGACTCTGATGGTGGCGAGTCGTGCGGCGATGGCCCCGGGCAGGTCGCCGCGCTCGTTCAGGACGAGACTGACGCGGTCGGTGAACGACCTCAGAAATTCGCACTCTTTCGCCGCGCGAGCATCGGAGCCAATTACCCCGACGTCCTGGCCCGTGACCTCGTAGCCGTCGCACACCGGGCAATAGCGAAGACGTCCTAGGCTCAGCGCCTCGGCGTGCAGTGCGTCATCGATGGGAGGGCGACAATTCGTGACGCCGGTGGCGATCAGCACCGAGCGCGCACTGAACGCGTGGCCGTCCCCCCGGGCCGAGAACCCGACTCGATCGCGGTCGATTTCGTCGATCTGGCAATCGACGATCTGCGAGCCATATCTAACTGCTTGCGCACGCATGCGCGTCAGGAGGCCGCGACCCGAAATGCCATTCGGAAAGCCAGCATGATTTTGAGAGCAAGCGATCTGCAAGGCCCGGCTCTGGCGCCCGTCCGCAACGGCGACGGTCAAGTGAAATCGCGCAAGATAAATCGCCGCCGTAAGGCCGGCAGGTCCGCCGCCGATGACAAGGCAATCAAGCTGTTCAGGCATCACGATCCCATCAGCGGCCAATCATTGAAGCCAATACAACGCGCGAGAACGACGTTGGATCTATGAGAGGCGCTACGGGTTAGAGCGTCACGGCACGAGCTTGAAAGGGTACGAATTGCACCAACCAATACGAGGGCGCTTCCACTTCAATCGCGCCGAGCTTTGGGCGGACGGCCTGGTTCATGGGCTCGGAATCATGTTGGGGATTGGCGCGGTCGCATTCCTGATCGCGCGGGTCGTCGCAGCAGACCCGATGCCTGGTCTGATCCCGGTTGTGATCTACAGCTGCGCGTTGATGGCAGTCCTCCTTATCTCCGCAGTCTACAACATGTGGCCAGTTTCGCCGATGAAATGGCTAATCCGACGCTTCGATCACTCGGCGATCTACGTCCTGATCGCGGGCACCTACACGCCTTTCCTGGCCAGGATGGGCGAGAGCGCGGTGGCGCACATCCTTCTTGCTGCCGTCTGGATCGCGTCGGCCGCCGGGGTCCTGCTCAAGGTCGCCCTTCCCGGCCGGTATGATCGCCTGTCCATCGCGCTCTATCTGCTCATCGGCTGGAGCGGCGTATTCGCCTGGGAGAGCGTCGCCCAGCTCCCTGGCATGGCCTTGTGGCTGATCGTGACTGGCGGCCTGCTTTACACACTGGGCGTGGTCTTTCACGTCTGGCATGCCCTGCCCTTCCAGAACGCAATCTGGCACAGCTTCGTGCTTGCGGCTTCCGGTTGCTTCTACGGAGCCATTTTTCAGGCCTATGCAGTTTCGGCGTCGACTTGAAGCGGAGCGTGCTTGACCGAGCCGACGGATCAGCATTTCGGTCTCGTTCGTACGCTGCCGCACCAAGCCGGGTCATAGGTCCGAACCTTCCGTCCAGTAGCGGGTAGTCACAGCAGGCCCGGGAGGCACCTGCCATGACAGTGACGATCCGAAGCCAGGATGAATACAGGACCGCGCTGACGCGTATCCGTGCGTTGCGGACGAGCCCGGCGACGGTCGCCGAGACGAGCGAGCTCAAGGCGCTCCTCGGGGCGGCGGACGATTGGCACCGGAATAGCGGTGGCGAAGCTGCCGGAGAGCGCGACGATCTCGCAGCCCTCTCCGTTCAGATCAGTTCGACATTTGCCTTGGGAATGGCTAGCCGTTTCCCCGGAACCGACTGGGTCGCCGACCTCGCCGACTTGCTCGGCAAAAAGCGCGACTATGTCGAATGGCATCTGCAACATGACGTCATGCCGCCCGAGGACTTGCTGCTGGCTGCGCTCCGCCTGATCGAAGGCGAAAGGCCCTCGCAGCGCAGAGCTGCTGAAGAGGGCGTTGAGAGATCCCCTCCGGGGACCGAAGCGCCGCCGCCACTACCGAGCGACAGCTGCGCTATAAGTGTCTCGGATGCGGCATCCCGATGGAGGATGCGTCATGCTTGTCGAAGATCAACAGACTCATCAGCGTCCGGCTTGGAATACCGGCCGCATCATAGGCCCCAAGCCACCCCTGAAGCCGCGCCACATCTGGGCGATCAGGACACGGCTGCAGCACGAACATCGTGTGCGTGATCTGGCGATGTTCAATCTCGCGATCGACAGCAAGCTGCGTGGCTGTGATATCGTCCGGCTTCGTGTGGCTGATGTTGTGGCGATCACATCACAACGCGCCAGTACGGCCGTCTCCTCGACACTTGGGTGGCTCTAATCGGATTGGATCCCGCGCTCTATGGAACTCACAGCCTGCGGCGGACAAAAGTTGAGTTGATCTACAAAGCGCACCGGCAATCTGCGCGCCTGTCAGCTCCTTCTCGGCCATACAAACCCTAAAAAACATGCCGGCGACGGCGCAAGCAAGATCCGGCTCGATGACCCCCAACGTGCCACGGCCAGCTTCCTCAGTAATAGCTTCACTTCATCCTGCCCCCGCTCCGGCGGGATTTCCGAAGGCGCCCGAACTTCCTGATGATCTCAGGACTATCGCGGAGTATGGAGGGGGCAGTGGGAAGGAACATTGGACGCGATTTTCATTCCTTTCGACGGAATGGGCGATAGAGTTCGAGCCTGCTATACGTGGGGCACAAATTTACTGTTGAGGGAAGGCGGAAGCCGCACTATATACGGCGTGTCTCAGGCCGAACGCTCGTATTCCCGTTAAATGAGGGCTCTACGCTGACATTTTCTTTGCAGGAGGATGGGGCTATCTACGGCACATTCTACGATAGGTCGTTGACGAAACCTTCGCGTATTGTTCTTCACCGATATTGCGGGCTTGAATCACACTTGGTTCAGGAAAGGTGCCATTGATAGCCAGCCAATGTGAGGGGCGCAGATGAATATCGATAGCAGCTATCTCGATGCCTATATTGATCAAATTCGCGTGCTGTCTGGCTTAGAATTGAACAACAGCCTTCAGCGGGTCTTGACAGCCTTTCGGGAAGTGCCTCGGGAGCCCTTTGCGGGCAAAGGACCCTGGAAACTACGTTCGCCGCTCTATAGTAATTCTGCAATTTTTACACCGAATGCCGACCCGAGGCATCTTTATCACTGTGCCCTCGTTGTACTTGATGAAGCTCTGGGGATAAATATCGGTGAACCAACGATGTGGGCCCGCCTCCTGGCGCGAGTTGATGTCGCCGAGAGCGCATCAATACTCCAGATTGGCGCCGGGACTGGATACTACACAGCAATTCTGTCGAAGCTCGCGCATGCGGGCGGAGTTCTCGCGTTTGAAACACAGAAGACGCTGGCGGATCTCGCAAGCGAAAACCTTGGTGCGCAGAGATCGGTTGATATTCGCCACGGCGACGGAGCAGTCGATTTGCAGGAGGGCGATGGTCCATTCGACCTAATTGTTGCGTTCGCGGGAGTGACACATCCGGTTGAGCCTTGGCTGGATCGCCTTAAGCCGAACGGCCGGATTTTGCTGCCAATAACTGGCTCGCGTGGATGGGGCGCGATGGTCTTGGCAGAAAGTGGATATCCCGTCATGAACGCCATAACGCTGGGGCCTTGCGGATTCTACCCTTGTGCGGGCGCACGAGATGATGCGCTGGCGAGGCGAATCGATGAAATGTGGAAAGACCGAACGAGGATGGACGGTTGGAAAATGCAGATCGGCCTTCGCAGCAACACTGCTCGATATCGAGTTGATGGCAAAGAATTTTACGTGCGGCATTTGCCAGAATGACGTGCGACTCCTGCTTCAATACCGGCGGGAACCGGTCAACGGGCACGGTGCCACGCGTGGGTGACGTGGCCATTTTTGACGAACGGCCGCCAATCTCAGCACATCCTTGAACTCCTCAGTCGGCGGAATCATCTAGCATCCTGCAGCCGAATGAGACGCGTTCAAACCGACAAAAGGACCGACTGGATGAAACCGAGCCGGAAGTCCGTCCGTGAGCGGTCGGCTTCTGTTTATGCTGTTGCAGACGCTTCTTTCAAAACCTGACCTCGAACCGTCCCTTGAGAGCGTGGTCGCGGGTGCGCTGGCCGATGGCGGCGGAATAGGCCAGGCCGAGGTTGGTAGAGGCGGTGACGCGCCATTCGAGCCCGGCCTCGGCGATGAGTGCATGGCGATCGATCGCCGCCGCATAGATCCGGGCCGGGGTGGTGCCGGCGACAAAGGCGGTTAGCGCCTGCGGGGAGAGATCGCCAAAGCCGTAGCGCCAGCCGAGCAGGCCGCGGGCGAAGAGCGGCATCGCCCCGATCTGCGCCTCGGCCCGCAGGCCGAGCGTCGCAAAGCCGAGGTTCTGCTCGCCGGAGAAGACCCGTAGCGCCGCCGCCCCGCCCTGCTCGCGATCCGAGCCGCTGGAGACCCGGATCAAGGCAAGCTGAGCAAAGGGCTCGAGCGCGAAGCGCTCGAAGCGGAAGGCGTAGCCGAGCTCGGCAAAGCCCTGCAGCAGCTCGCTGTCGCGCTGCGAGCGCAGTGTGTCGCCAAAGCCGCGGATCCGAACCTGGCGGGTCAAGCGGGTCTCGCCGAAGGCAAAGGCCAGGCCGCCATCGAGGCGCCAGGCGCGGAAGCGGGCACCGGCATAGAGCAAGGCATGACCGCTCTCGAGCCGGCCGGAGGAGAGCCGGCCATCAACGTCGAAGTTCGACCGGGTGTAGCCGCCGGCGACGCCGACAAGGAGCGCGCTCGCACCGCTGTCGTAGAGCTTGAGGTCAGCGCCGAGGATGGCGCCGCCGGTATGGCGCGATAGCCCGGCCGCGTTGCCGTCGGCATTGGTATCAGCCAGGCCGCCGAACGCCTCGCCCCAGAGAACGAAGCGCTCGTCGAAACCCGGTGCCGGCATCAGTGTCGCGCCCTTGGCGCTAGGCCGGTCAGCCGAGAATCCCGCCGCGACCGACGCGCTCTGCAGCGTCAGCAAGGGCCCGCGCAGGCGCCCGAGCACCGCCTCGCGCACCAGCCGACTCTCCCCGATCGCGACCGCGACGCCTTGTGCATGAGCTTCGCCTGAGAGCAGGTCGAAGCCGGCGCGCACCTCGTTGGCATCGCTCATTCCCGCGACAGTGTTCCAGACAGGACTCGTCTGGGGCAAGCTGTCGACAGCGGCTCCGGCAGCCTGTTGGTTGCGGGTCCGCGCGACACCGGCAAAGTCGAGATCGTTGCGGCGGAATGTGAGCGTGACGTCATTGCCGTCGCCGCCGGCATAGTCGAGTACATGGTCGAGGAACAACAATCTGTCGAGATCGGTGACCTTGCCGAAGATGCCGGTGACGGCTCCCGTCCCCTGCTTTTCGACGATGATGAAGGGTCCGTTGGTGATCGACCAGTCGGCGGCATTCTTGGGCGACAGCAAAAGGTCGAGCCTGGCATCGGTGATGTCGACGGACCCGGCGACCACGATCCGGCTGGTGCCTGAAGGCCCGCCGACAATGGTCAGGGTGCCGTGATTGACATAGTCGCCTGCAACCACCTGCTGGCCGGATGCAGTGCCGTCGCCGGGCCTATGATCTCCCCCAGCATTGATCGTTATCTGCGATCCAGCCGAGCCGATGGTGCCCGGCCCACTGAGCGTGGCGCCGCTCAGGACTGTGAGCGCGCCTCCGAGCCGGCCGCCAGAGAGATCGCCGACCAGTAGCTGGCCACCCGATACCGTCGTGATGCCGGAAAAACTGGAACTATCGCCGGTCAAGCGAGCCGTTCCGGCGCCGGATTTGGCAAATTCCCCTGGGCCCGAGATCGACCCGGCATAGCTGCCATCGGTCGCCTGATCGAAGGTGAGAGATGCGCCGGCATCGATCTTGGCGTCGCCGCGGAAGCGGCCTGTTGCCGAGACGATCCCACCTGCTTCGATCGCCCAGTCGAGAGACGAGGTGCCGGCCAAAGTGAGGTTGCCGGCGCCGCGCTTGATCATTGTGCCAGCGGTTCCGCCCAGGCCGGCGATATCGCCACCGAAACGGGCGTTGCCGGCCTGGTCGAACACGACCGTGCCGGCGTTGCCGATCGCGCCCGAAATCGATCCGGCATGGCCCACTAGGGTTCCGGCGTGGACAAGCGTGTTGCCATAAGCATTGCTGCCCGTGAGCACCAGCGTACCGCCGCCCTGCTTGTGCAAATCGCCAGAGCCGGTGATGTCGCCGGCGGCCGTGAAGCGGTTGGCCGCATCGTCGATGTCGAAGCCACCGCCACCTGCTCCGAGCACGATGGCCCTATTGGTTGCAGTGTAGCCGGTCCCCGTCACCCGCAGGGTGCCGCCATCGAAGGTCAGGCCACCGGCTGCCGCGCCGAGATTGGCGTCGGAGCCAACCGAAACCACGCCGCCGGCAAGCGTCGTACCGCCGGTATAGGTGTTGGTCCCGGTCAACACCAACGTGCCGCCACCGACTTTGGCGAGTGCGTTGGCGCCGCCGGCGGCGATGACCGAGCCGATCGTCGTCGAGACGCCGCGGTCGACATTGAGCGTACCGGCATTGCCTGCTGCCGGCGTCAGCTGAAGGGTGCCGCCGCTCAGCACATAGCCGTCAGTGGAGAACTGCAAGGTGTCGAAGCGCTGGGTTCCATCCACGGTGACGGTTCCGGCCGTGCCCGCGAACGCACCGACCGAGCCTGCCCAGCCAGCATTGCCGCTGCCTGAGACATTCGTCCAGTTCGTGCCGAATCCCCGCCAGACTCCGGTGCCGCCGTCGACCGTGCCGTTGGATGTGGTGCTGGCACCGTCCCAGAACTGCATGGTCTGGCCCGCGCCGAGCACCGACAGGTTCACCTGGCCGGGAATCGCGTACTGCACCTCATGGCTGGCCACCGTGAAGCCCGAGCGGGTCGAGGTGACGCTTTCACTTGCAAAGGCGCTGCCGGCGGCCAGCGTGTTGTAGTCGAACAGCCGATAATAGCCTGCCGCCGCGACGCGCGCATCGAGATGCCCGCCCAGGGTCAGCGTACCGTTGACCACGACCAGATCATTGCCGCCGGCTCCAGCGCCGCCCACCACGCCGGGCGTATTGAGCTCGAAGACCGAGGTTGCACCGGCATTGAGCGTCAGGTTGCTGTCGAAGGTCAGCGTCCCCGGACTTTTCCCGGCCGACAGCGTGCCATCAATGGTCACCGCGCCGGTCAGCGTGCCGGAGCCGCCGAGGGTACCGCCCGCTGCGACAGTGACCGCTCCGCCCAATACACCGTTGCCGGCCGCATCGCCGACGAGCAGGGTGCCGCCCGAAACCGTCGTTCTGCCGCTGAACCCGGAACTGTCGCCGGTCAGCACGGTCGTGCCGGAATGGACCTCGACCGCGCCTGTGCCGCCGATCTGCGGGGCAAAGCCGTAATTGCTGTCGGTGTGATTGAAGACGAGCGTGCCGGCGCCAACCGTGACGGCGGTTGCGTCGAGCACACCCGCAGCCGCTGCGCTCGCTCCCGCCGCCGCGCCGATATTCAGCGCGCCGACGCCGGACAATCCCACATAGAGATTGCCGGAATTCGTCCAGGTCGAACCTGCGCCTGTCAGTGTCACGGCGCCGATGGAATGTGTGCCGAAGCCGATATAGCCGGTTGCGCTGCTGACCGTGGCGCCGTCCGAAATGGTCAGGTTGCCACTGCCATTCAATCCGACGGCGAGGTTGTTGGAGATGGACCAGGTGGAGTCCTTGCCTGTCACTACCGCCGTGCCTATGGAGCCTGGACTGTCTCCGATCCAGCCCGCCGCACTGCCGACCGCCCCGCCGTTTGAGACGGTCAGGGCGCCGTTGCCGTGATACCCAACGATGAGCTGGCCGGAGCTCGTCCAGGTCGAGCCGGCACCGGTCACCGTCGCGGTACCGCTTGAATTGGCGTTATAGCCGATATAGCCGTCGAAATTGCTGACCGCGCCGCTGGCCGCGACAGTCAACGTGCCACTGCCGGAGACACCGACAGCGAAATCACGGCTGTTCGTCCAGGTCGAGCCGGCGCCCGTCACCGTCACAGCAGCAGTGGAGCCCGCCCCGCCGGCGATATAGCCGGACGTATTGCTGACCGCGCCGCCATCCTCGATGTTCAGCGCCCCACTGCCGTCCTGGCCGACAGCGATGTAGCCGCTGTTCGTCCACCTCGAGCCTGCTCCAGTGACGGTCACCTTGCCGGTAGAGCCGGAATTGAAGCCGACCATGCTATCCGTGTTGGTGACCGTGCCGCCCTGCGCCACGGTGAGGGTGCCGGAGCCGGAATGGCCAACGGTGAGATAGTTGCCGCTCGTCCAGGTCGAACCGATCCCGGTCACCGTTGCCGTGCCGACGGAGCCCGCCTGGTTGCCGATGATGCTGGACGTGTCGATGTCGACGATTCCCCCGTTCCCGACTGTGAGCGTCCCTGAGCCGAAATGGCCGACATAGATGCTGCTGTTGCTCGTCCAGCTCGAGCCCGTGCCGGTCACGCTCACCGTACCGGCGGCGCCGGCATAGACGCCGATTTGGCCATATGTGCTGATGACCGCGCCGCCTCCTTCTATAGCCAGCATGCCCGGACCGAATCGTCCGACATCCAAGACCCCGCCCACATTCCAAATGGGTGAGGTCGCCGGGGATGGATTGACGTCGCCGGAGATCGTGACGCTTTGTGCCGAAGCGGAAACGCTGGCCAGCAGGCCTCCAAGGCAGCTCACGAGCGCCGTCGAGGCGAGGAGCCTCCAGGATCGTCCAGAGGCGCCGAGCAGATAACGAGCGTTGGTCTTTGAATCGGGTGTCGCTCGCATGCCGGCCCTCTGTTCGAAGAGGGCACCAGAGCGAACGGCTCGCATTTCCCCCTTGCTCGGGGATCCTGCTACCAGCGTTCCGCGCGACGGTTTTGATCGCTATTGCGGCGGCTCACTCAAAACCGATGAAGATCGAAGCATCGATGACGCCGTTGTCGTTCCACGGCGCTCGCCGATGAAACTCGTAGGCGGGGCTGGCCGTCAGACGACGCCGATGCATGGGCATCCAGACGGCGCAAATCGCGAATACTCCGTCAGCCACGGCGGAATAGGGACCTGCCACATCAAGGCTGGCATACTCACCGTTGCGGACGACGTCGCCCCGAAACGGCCCAGTCAGTCGTTCCGACAAGCGCTCGTGATCGAGAATGCAGCAATCATACCGGATGAGCTGTTCTGGGGTGACGCCTGGATCGTCATAGAAAATGCCCACCGCTTGCCTGCTGAACAGATCCACTCCTGCTCGCCGCAACATCGTGGCGAAGGCTCGCCAATAACTTGGGACGTGGGCGTAGCCCCCTTGAAACCGCATGGCGAGAACGGGAAGCGCGTGATGCCGGTGTGGCTTCGTCGTATCCGCGAATGCCCGATGGCGGAGCTCGGGCTGAGGAGCCTTTGACCTGGCAATCAATCGCGCCTTGTGCGGCGGCAGGCCATACTGCCGGGCGAACGCGTGATTGAAGGCCGCTTGGCTTCCGTATCCTGTTTGGAGAGCGATATCGAGAATGCTGTGATCGCTGCGTGTGAGAAGTGCGGCTGCGAGGCCCAGGCGGAGCCGGCGCTGATAGTTTCCCAGCGTATCCCCGACCACCCGTTTAAGCCTGCGATTGAGTTGAAAGGGGCTCAAGCCGACCGAGCTTGCGAGCTTGGTGAGGCTCGCGCCGGACGAATTGATCGCCTCCATGCGCGCCAGGATGTCGATGATTTCGAGGTCGCTTACAGCCTGCGGCCCGCAAAAGTCAGCGTCCAAACCTGCGACAGGACGCAATAAAGAGCCCATTGCGACAATTAACCTTAGTTGGCATGACAGATTCGAGCATAATCCGACCACCGAGGAGAATGTAAAATGACGATTTCAGGCCGTGCTCGCTCTTTCACAGGGCAGCGTGCGAACCAGCTGATCCTCGGGCATCTTGCTGTGTCTGTAGATGCTCAAGGAACAGCTCGGTTTTTCGGCCAATAACCTCCCAGAGGCCCGCTTCGATCGCTTCAGCCTCCCGTCACGTTAGAGGCTGAGACAAGGATGCAATCGTTGCTCCAGGCATCGACCTTCTCGATGTGATCGTCCCAGAACTTCTCGAGTTCCGTCACATCATCCGGCTTTCAGCCAGACCTCCTCCAGATTCTCGAAATGATCGAACTGAGGCACCGGGAACATGCCCATGGCGCTCTCATAAAGGATTGGCCCGTAGATCGTCGCGGCGACCCTGCAGATCGCCTTGTGGCACTTCTCCAAAGCGTTGAGCGAGAAGCCGGTGGCAACGTCCATGCGCGAATGCTCGTCGGCCGCATGGGCAATGAACTTATTTCCCATGACGGCGATCGTCCATCAAAATCTTGCCGGTTCCGTCGCGAACGCGTTGAAGAGCGGCCTCGCCATCGCCTTTTCGTTTTGCCTCGACCGTCGCCGCCAACTCTCACATTTTGAGATCGAGTCGATCGGTCAGGCCCGCAACGTCGTCATTGACCTCTCGCAGTTTCTCCGCGGCTTGCCGAAGGCGCTCGCGCTGCGCGGGAATCTTGGCGACGGCAGCGCTATAGGGCTCCAGATAGCTTTCGTCGTTGGTCAGCAGATAGCCTCGCTGCCCCGTCTCGGCATCCTGAACCAGGGAAAGAAGATCGGCGGTGGTGCTGCGGACGGCGCGTGCCGCGGTGACCTGTGCGAAGTAGCGCTCGCTTGCAGCCGTCAGCCACAAGGAAGCCGAGACGATCAGCACGAGTATCCCCAGGCCGGTCGCCAACAGTAGCGCGTTCGAGCGCCGAAACCACGCTTGTAGATAGGCATAGCCGTTACTTTCGGGGCAAGAACAGATGCACACTCGTGCCCCGTCCGACTTCGCTATCAATCCGGACGTGCCCGCCCGATTGCGTCACGAAACCGTAGACCTGGCTCAAACCCAAACCGGTGCCGTCGCCACTGGGTTTGGTCGTGAAGAACGGCTCGAACACCTGAGCAAGGGTCTCCTTGCTCATTCCGCAGCCTGTATCGGGCACGGTGACGCGGATAAACCGAGCTGGATCGGCTATCCTGGCGGTTACTCAAAAAGCGCCCGTCACAGCGACCTCGGCGATGCGGTCAGCGTGCCTGCCTGGAAGAGCAAGCCGGCCTGGTATCAGATCTCGACCGCAGGTCGCATGATCAACCCTGAAAATCAGAAGACGATGTCGGCTCGCATGAATGCCAGAAAAGTCATTTCCCTCGATGCAAGCCACGCATCGCTCGCCTCACGTCCCAAAGAGGTCACCGCTCTGATTGTCGAGGCAGCTTGATCAGCGAGCCAGTGATGTCGTTGTGCCACTGCTAGGAAACCGCGAGTTGGTCACAGATGGTCCGACTTGCGTCCCAAACGGACGCTCGGCATTCTCGGGTACTCAACAACGGGAGAGAAGCATGGCTACCGGAACCGTGAAGTGGTTCAACTCGACAAAGGGCTTCGGCTTCATCCAGCCAGACGGCGGCGGCCAGGATGTATTTGTCCATATTAGCGCCGTGGAACGTGCCGGTCTCCGAGAGTTGCGCGATGGACAAAAGATCTCGTACGAGGTTGTCGCCGATAAGCGCTCCGGCAAATCATCTGCAGAGAACTTGAAAGCCGAATAGGATCTGGTACCCGGTCGGCCTCGCCGGGCACGCGAGGCCGCTACACTGGTCGCTCCCGCATGGCCGATAAGCAAATCATCGAGATTCCTATCGTGAAAGTTGTGGCGATCGAGGTCAGCTCTGACCCGACGCAGGATTCTCTGATCACGTTTGCGACTGAGGCGGAGGCGGATATCGCTCTTAGATTGCCGCCGACTGTAATCGCAGAGCTTGAGGCGCTGCTCGCCCGCGCCAGTCAAGAGCAGGCGAAACGTCTGCCAAAGCAATGATCCAGCTGGATACGATTACGCCCCAAGGTAACCGCAGCGAACATCGCGCTGAAGTATTCGTAAAGCTCGCGCTGGCATATCGGCCTTGTTGCCCTCCCTGGCGTTATCGCGCTCGACCAGTTAGTAGTCGCCAGCGCCGAGCGCCGGATCCGAGCTCCGCGAACGATCTTGGCTACGGCCGTCGCCTAGCACGAATGGAACCCTGAAAATCGGCGTGCGTTGACGTCGTCACAGAGGACATCTCGGTGGCCGGAAAACTCCAAGCATATCGCGCCAAACGCGATTTTCAGAAAACCAAGGAACCGAGTGACAACGCGCCCGTGGCGTCCTCGGATCGTTTGCGGTTCGTCATTCAAAAGCACGACGCCACCAGGCTCCACTACGACCTGCGTCTCGAACTCGATGGGGTCTTCAAATCCTGGGCGGTGACGAAGGGGCCATCGCTCGATCCCCATGACAAGCGGCTGGCCGTCGAGGTGGAAGATCATCCGCTGGCTTACGGCGACTTCGAAGGGACGATCCCTAAGGGGGAATATGGAGGCGGCACGGTCCAGCTCTGGGATCGCGGGTTTTGGGAGCCAGAAGGCAAGCTCAGCGCCGAGCGCCAACTGCAAAAAGGCGATCTGAAGTTTACCCTGAAGGGCAAACGGCTTCAGGGCAGCTTCGTCCTCGTCCGCATGCGCAGCGATAGGGACGGTGGCAAGCGGACCAACTGGCTGCTCATCAAGCATCGCGATGAGCATGCGGTCGATGGTGACGGCGAAGCGGTTTTGAAAGCCGAGACCTCGGTGGCATCGGGCCGGAAGATGCCTGCGATAGCGGCGGGCAAAGGGCGCTCTCCGGAACCATTCCTGCTTGCCGAGAACGTCCTGGCTCCGGATGCGGAGTGGGACAGCCGAAGGGGTCTTGCGGCGAAGCAGAGAACTAGTGCGAAGAGACCCGCTTCAAAAGACCAAGCGCGGACCGCCAAGATGCCGCCCTTCATCGCACCCCAGCTATGCCGCAGCGTCGAGCGGCCGTCCAATGGCAATGGGTGGGTTCACGAAATCAAGTTCGACGGATACCGCGTTCAGATGCGGATCGAAGGCAGCAAAGTCACCCTGAAGACGCGCAAGGGGCTCGACTGGACCTCGAAATTTCGCGGGATTGCGAAGGCCGCAGCTGGCTTGCCCGATGCCATCATCGACGGCGAGATCGTCGCACTCGACGGCCACGGCTCGCCTGATTTTGCGGCACTCCAGGCCGCCATCTCCGAAGGTAAGACGCAGGATCTCGTCTATTTTGCATTCGACATGCTCTTCGACAGGAACAAGGATATGCGCGCAGAGCCGCTTCTTGAGCGGAAGGAGCAGCTAAAGACTTATCTCTATGAGCATGCCGACGATGTTGTTGTTCGCTATGTCGAGCATTTTGAAACCGGCGGCGACGCCGTGCTGAAGTCGGCCTGCAAATTGTCCTTAGAGGGCATCGTCTCGAAGGCCGTCAAAGCGCCTTATGTTTCCGGACGCAGTGACACATGGACGAAGGCTAAATGTCGTGCCGGGCATGAGGTTGTCATCGGCGGCTGGTCCACGACGGCAGGCAAGTTCAGATCGCTCCTGGTCGGCGTCAATCGAGGCTCGCACTTCGTCTACATCGGCCGGGTCGGCACAGGCTACAGCGCCGCCAAGGTCAATGCGTTATTGCCGCGGCTGAAGGCAGTGGCCGCGAACACATCGCCTTTCACCGGAGCTGGCGCTCCCAAGCGCGAGCCTGGTGTCACTTGGCTAAAGCCCGAGCTCGTCGCTGAGATCGAGTTCGCCGGCTGGACCGGCGATGGCATGGTTCGGCAGGCGGCCTTCAAGGGCCTGCGTGAAGACAAGCCCGCCGACGAGGTCGAGACTGAACTACCAGCCGATCCCGAAGAGATCGAAACTCCAGAACCGCGCCCAGCTCGCACTCGCGGACGCGGAGGTAGGGTCGATGTAATCGGCGTCAGCATCAGCCATCCGGACAAGCCGTTGTGGCCACATGCCGAGGATGGTCGTCCCGTCACCAAACAGGATCTGGCCGAGTATTTTGCAGCTGTAGGCGACTGGATGCTACCGCATATCAAGGGGCGCCCCTGCTCGCTGGTGCGTGCACCGGATGGCATCGACGGTGAGATGTTCTTCCAGCGCCATGCCGGCATGGGCACGTCGAACCTGTTCGAGCTCGTCCGCGTTTTCGGCGACAAGAAGCCCTATCTTCAAATCGATCGAATTGAAGCATTGGCCGCAGCAGCTCAGATCGGAGGTATCGAGCTGCACCCCTGGAACTGCGTGCCCGGCGATCCTGAGGTTCCAGGGCGCCTCGTCTTCGATCTAGATCCGGGACCAGGCGTCAGCTTCGGCGACGTCATCGATGCCGCGAAGCAGATGCGCGAGAGGCTCGCTGCGCTCGGTCTCGAAAGCTTCTGCAAGACCACTGGCGGAAAGGGCCTGCACGTGGTTGCGCCGCTCGCGCCCGCAAAACGCAGCAAAGTCGGCTGGCCGGCCGCAAAGGATTTCGCCCGAGGGGTCTGTGCCGAATTGGCGAACGAGGAGCCGTCGCGCTACGTCGTCAACATGGCCAAGCGCCTGCGAAACGGCCGGATTTTCCTCGACTATCTTCGCAATGATCGCATGGCGACGGCGGTCGCCCCGCTCTCGCCTCGGGCCAGGCTCGGCGCCCACGCCTCGATGCCGCTGACATGGTCGCAAGTTAAATCCGGTCTCGACCCAAGCCGTTACACGGTGCGGACCCTGCCTGGCCTGCTCAAGAAAACCAAGGCTTGGGACGGTTATGACGACGCAGCGGGATCGATCGCGGACGCTATCAAGAAACTCGGGAAACGCGCCGAGGCGGCCTGATCGCTTTGCAAACCTCGCGGAACGATCGGCTATGGCGCTGCGTTCACCGGGAGAATCGGGAGACATCTGACCATGGCGCCACGGACATTCTGGAAGGGCTACCTGAAGCTTTCGCTGGTGACATGCCCCGTGGCGATGATGCCGGCTCGGTCAGAAAGCGACAAGGTTCGCTTCCACACGATCAACCGCAAGACGGGTAACCGCATCCAGAGCCGGTTCGTCGATGCGGTCACCGGTAAGCCAGTAGCCGATGATGACGAGATCAAAGGCTATCCCAAGGGCGACGACGAATACGTCATGCTCGAAGATGATGAGCTCGACTCTGTCGCTTTGGAAAGCACGCGCACGATCGATATCGAGACCTTCGCGCCAAGATCATCGGTCGGCTGGATTTGGTACGATACGCCGCATTACCTCGTCCCCGATGCCAAGGTTGGCGAGGAGGCCTTCTCGGTCATCCGCGAAGCGATGAAGCGAACCAAGACTGTGGGGATTTCGCGCGTCGTCCTCTACCGCCGTGAGCGCGCAGTATTGCTCGACGCTCGCGATAACGGCATCGTTCTTTGGACGCTGCGCTATGGGGATGAGGTCCGGCCCGAAAAGGATTATTTTGGCGGAATCGGTAAGGCTGAGCCTGAAGCCGATCTGCGCCCGCTAATGGACAAGCTGATCAAGACCCGCACCAAAGACTGGTCTCCCGATCTGGCAACGGACCCCGTGCAGGATGAACTGCTCGGGATCATTAAAGCCAAGCAGAAGGGGCGCAAACCTGCGAAGGCGGCGCCGCGTCAAGCCTCTGAGGGCAACGTCATCAGCATCATGGACGCGCTCAAGAAGAGCCTTGAGCCGAAGCGGAAGTGATCAGCTTGCCTTCTTGCGGGGCGCCTCATTTTTCGCGGCCGGCTTCGACTTTGTCGCGGACTTTCCACCGCTCGCCTTTGCACTTTGGCGCAGCGCTTCCATGAGATTAACAACCTTGGTTGGCTCTGGCCGCTTATGAGGCTTGATCTTCCGGCCTTCGATCTTCGCCTGGACAAGCTCGGCTAGTGCCGATTCGTACCGGTCGTCGTAGGATTTGGGATCGAACGCGCCAGCCTTTGTCTTGATAATGTGCTCGGCGAGTTCGAGCATTTCGTCATCGATCTTGATGGCGGGCACGTCGCTAAAAGCGTTCTCGGCCGAACGCACCTCGTAGTCGAAGTTCAGCGTCGTCGCGATCAACCCATTGCCCTGCGGGCGGACCAGGATCGAGCGCATTCGGCGGAAGATCACGGTCCGAGCGAGGGCGGCTGACTTTTGGCCCTTCATACCCTCGCGGATTAGCGCGAACGCTTCGGACGCAACAGGCGTACTCGGTGCCACGTAGTAAGGCTTGTCGAAAAAGATGTCGTCGATCTCATCGCAAGGCAGGAATGTCTCGACGGTTAGGATTTTGTCGCTTTCAGGGATCGCGGCGGCGATTTCTTCAGGCTCGAGGATGACATAGTCACCATCCCCCTTGTCATAGCCCTTGACCTGATCCTCCGCCTCGACCGGCTTACCTGAGACCTCATCGATGAACTGGCGGTGGACGCGGTTGCCCGTCTTGCGGTTGAGCGTGTGAAACGAAATGCGTTCCGCTGTGGACGCCGCGGTGTACAGCGATACGGGGCATGTCACCTCGGCGATTTTGAGGACGCCTTTCCAAACAGCGCGCGGTGCCATGGATATCCCTCAAGCTGGATTGGTGATTGCTCTATGCGGAGGAACTTGGTGGCGATGCTGATGGTTCCAGTTTCAGACCCTCACCCGCGGACTGGACAGGCCGATGTCGAACGAAGACGCCGTCATTGCTAAGGCTCTGAACGCCGGGCTACGCCGGCTTCTCGTGGCGGCGTTCATCCATGAGCAAGAAACTGCGGCAGATAATTCTGAGCATCCCACGCTATATGACGCCATCAATCGAGAAATAGGCCGTTTGGCCATGCGCGGTAAGTCTGACGCAGGAGAGGATGTTGAGCTGACGGCCGCGGTTCGGAATGGGCTCAAGCTCTACCTCGATGCCGCATGGCGCGAGGCTTCGGGACATCGTCCGGCTCCTGCGCCAACTCAGTGAGGCAGCGCTTGGCTCGCTAGCGAGAGCGATGAATCCACTCGCCGCCGATGCGTAGGTTGCGATTAGCGTTTTGCCGGAGCAGCTCGGTCCCGCCCTATGGCCGAAGTGTATGACGCATAAGTTAGCGTAGCAGACCTTCCGCATCGAAGGCGTCCCATCCTTCCAGTGACGCGTGCACATCAGGCTCGCTTGACCTGCCACCGGTCTTGCGTTTGCCTTTGCCAGCTCGGGTTAGCGCCGCCTTGGCTGCCGCCCGCCGGCGGGTTTCGACAACAGCCTGCGCATCCTCATCCCTCCACAGCACGGGCAAGTCGCCATCCAGAACGTCCTCGATGTGCCGAGGATCGAAGACGTGAAACGTCACTGCCTTTGAGCGTCCGCGCAGTTTGATCGTGCGTGTCCCCATGCTCTTGAGGCGTCCGTCTTTCAGCCATTTGTGTCGCTCTCGAGAGGAGATCGAGAGAATATCCTCGACCTCCCGCGGGAGCACGGGGAGATCGGCAACCTTCGCCAGCGCCTCGCCGACTTGCTCGGAAGCAGCTGTGAGCTCGCCGGGCTCGGCTTCGGGCATGCATAGCAGGACGCGCCCGGCTTCGACGGCGACATCGTTTCGGAATGCGAGGGGAAGGCGACGCCGCAACTCACGCTCGAGCCCCTTCATACGAGTCGCCGAGCCAAGCGTCGCCGATGACGCCAATGGCCATTCGATCGAGCGCTGGGAAGCTGGGAGCGTCATTCGCCGGGGTTTACCATGCCGCTTTCATTCTGTTCCGGGTCGAAAGGAAGAAACAACTCGCCCTGCCCTGTCGCTGTTCCGGGTCAGGAGAATTCTCGCCACCCACGTTACAAAAGCGAGGGCTGTGCAGGTTCCCTCGGCGGAATAACGTCTACATCTCCGCGCCGCTCTAGTTCCATCCTGGCACTGAAACGCACGTCGGCATCGCGAGCGCTTGCTAGTTCCTGCAAGGCGTCGCCGTTGAGTTGAACCCAGCCCTTGCCGCGATGCGGTCCGTCGGGAACTCGCGGCAGGAGCCCGGGCTCGAGGCTCCAGGCGAGCAGTTGTTCCAGAGAGGCTTCATTCAACATGTCGCGCAGGTGGTGCGCGGTGACATAGGCATCAGGCATTGCCCGGTGCGCCGGTAGGCCGAGTTCGTGGACGAGCCCTTCGGGCATGCGCTGATAGCGAAGCATCTGGTTCGAAAAGCTTGGCAAATGCGGCCAGAGCCGTAAAGCGCACTTCCAGGTGCAGATCCAGGGGGCGCCACCGCTCAGGTTCGGCGTGCAGTAACGTTGCTCGAACGCCGCGCGGTGGGCGGCGAGCGCATCGACGCCGCCCGACGGGCGCAGGGCGATTGGCGCGACTTCCTTCCAGAACGGCGCATGGGCGACGTCCTGGTCGCGTATGTGATGAACGGCCATCGTGTCGATCGAGATAGGTCGACCTGGATTGACGAGATACGATCCCCGTTCGGGCGCAACATGCCATCGGCCATCTGGACGGACGGATACGTCCTGCCATCCGATTTCACAGACGTCCTGCTTTCCGCCTCCGGCGGTCTCGAGGTCGATGACCCTGACGCGTTGGTTCGGCATGATCCTCACATCAGCATCCGCCTCGACTGTTACAAGTCAGGAGCGGGTATCCGGCGGGGAACTTCGGCCGCTAGCCAAGCGGTCAGCGGAAATCCCGCGTCTTTACCTTGATCGTGTCGATGTGGAGATCGGGGATGTAGATATCCCGCGTCCGCAACCCCTTCGGCGGGAGATCCCGCGGATCGGGGGTTGGCGACCCATGATGGAATTCATCGCCTCGTCCGTGCGGCAGCGGGAACGGCCGGTCTCGCTGCCCGATACCGGCAAGGTCAGCAGAAAGATCAGTCAGCCGCTGGGCTACGAGATGAACGACTTCGCCCTCGCGCTGGATGCGGCCTCGCGCGGAGATCATCCCCGCGGAAAGAATCGTCCTGCGAAAGCGCTCAAATACCGCCGGCCAGACCACCAAGTTCGCGATGCCGGTCTCGTCCTCCAGGGTAATGAACATGACGCCCTTCGCCGAGCCCGGTCGCTGACGCACGAGCACGATGCCTGCCGCTTCAAGCCAACGACCGTCGCGCGCCTCCATCGCAGCCTGGCAGCTGACGATGCGTTTGCGCTGCAAATCCCTCCGCAGGAATGACACTGGGTGATCTCCGAGGGTCAGGCCGACATGCCGGTAATCTTCGACGACGTCGCCTCCCGCGGTCATCGGCCGCAGCGCGATCGCAGGTTCAGGAGCTTCCTCGGCATACCCGTCTGGAGCCACTTTGAACAAAGGCAAGGGCTCGTCGCGCAGGGCCCGGATGGCCCAAATCGCGTCCCGACGGGCGAGCCGGAAGGCAGGCCGAAATCCGTCGGCCTCGGCGATGTGCGCCAGGGCGGCGACGGGCACACGAGCACGGCGCCAGAGATCTTCGACTGAGGAGAAGCGTAAGCCCGCGCGCGCCGTGATGATCGCAGCCGCGTGAGCATTGGAGAGACCCTTGACCATGCGCAAACCGAGGCGGACGGCGAAGCGCACCTCGTCGTCTGTCTGCTCCAGTGAACAGTCCCAGCGCGAAGCGTTTGCGCAGACCGGCCGAACCTCGACGCCATGGTCCCGCGCGTCGCGAACGATCTGGGCGGGCGCGTAGAAGCCCATCGGCTGGCTATTCAACAGAGCGGCGCAAAAGACGTCGGGATGCCAGCATTTAAGCCAAGCCGATGCATAGGCGATGAGGGCAAACGAGGCGGCATGGCTCTCGGGAAAACCATAGCTGCCGAAGCCTTCGAGTTGCCGGAAGGTCTGTTCCGCGAACGGCTGCTCGTAGCCATTGGCGACCATGCCACTCACGAGCTTTTCCTTGAAAGCAGAAACGCCGCCGGTGAACTTGAACGTCGCCATGCTCTTTCGCAGCATGTCGGCTTCGCCGGGCGTGAAACCGGCGCATTCGATCGAGACCCGCATGGCCTGCTCCTGAAAGAGCGGTACCCCAAGCGTCTTGCCAAGCACCTTTTCCAGTTCGGGTTTTGGATACTGCACGGGCTCGCGCCCCTCACGCCGTCGCAGATAAGGGTGGACCATATCGCCCTGAATCGGGCCAGGCCGAACGATGGCGACTTGGACGACGAGGTCGTAGTAGGTCCGCGGCTTCAAACGCGGAAGCATCGACATCTGGGCCCGGCTTTCGATTTGAAATGTCCCAAGCGTGTCGGCCTTGCGGATCATCGCGTAGGTCCGAGGATCCTCCGCCGGGATTGAGGCCAGGTCGAGCTTAATGCCCTTGTGATCGGCCAGCATGTCGAGACCCCGCTTCATACAGGTCAGCATCCCGAGTGCGAGCACGTCGACCTTCATGAAGCGCAGGGCGTCGATGTCATCCTTGTCCCACTCGATCACCTGGCGGTCGGCCATGGCAGCCGGTTCGATTGGAACGAGGTCGTCAAGGCGATCATGCGTCAGCACGAACCCGCCCGGGTGCTGGGATAGATGCCGCGGCGCTCCCTGGAGCTGACGGGCGAGATCGAGCGTCAATCGAAGCCGGCGGTCGGTCAAGTTGAGATTGAGCTCTTCGACATGGCGTTTCTCGACGCCCTCCTCGGACCACGCCCAAACCTGAGACGACAGCGCCCTAATTAAATCTTCGGGAAGCCCCAACGCCTTGCCGACATCGCGCAAGGCGCCCTTGGTCCGGTACCGGATGACGGTCGAACAAAGCGCCGCATGGTCCCGGCCGTAGGTATCGAATACCCACTGCATGACGATCTCGCGCCGCTCATGCTCGAAGTCGACGTCGATGTCGGGAGGCTCCCGCCGCTCTTCAGACACGAACCGCTCGAACAAGAGATCGTTGCGCCCTGGGTCGATCGAGGTAATGCCCAGGACGAAGCAAACGGCCGAGTTCGCAGCCGAGCCGCGTCCCTGGCAGAGAATGTCGCGCGAACGAGCGAAACGGACGATCGCGTTGACCGTCAGAAAATAGGGGGCATATCCGAGCTTCTCGATCAGAATCAGCTCGTGGTTCAGACTGGCACGGACACTGTCCGGAATGCCTTCGGGGTACCGGGCTGCGGCGCCTGCCCAAGTCAGCTTCGCCAGGGTCTCCTGCGGCGTCAGCGAGGGATCGTCGCGCTCCTCCGGGTATTGGTAGGCGAGTTCATCGAGCGAAAACCGGCAGCGGTCGGCGATGTGGAGCGTTCGGGCCAATGCCTCGGGATAGCGCGCGAACAGCCGATGCATCTCCTCGGGGAGCTTCAGGTAGCGGTCGGCGTGGCGTTCGCGGCGGTCGCCGAGGGCGTCGATCGTAACATTGTGCCGGATGCAGGTGACGACATCCTGCAAGATACGCCGCGCTGGCTTGTGGAACAGCACGTCGTTGGTGACGACCGTCGGCACGCGCATCCGGGTTGCAAGGTTCGAAAGCTCGTGAAGCCGGAGAGCGTCGTTCGGCCGGCGCCGCAGCGACAGCGCGACGTAGCCCCGGTCGCCGAAGCCGTCGCGAAGCCTGCGCAGACGGAAGGCACATTCGTCGTCGGCTTGGTCTGGTACAAGGACGGCGACCAATCCCTCGCTATGGGCAACGACATCCGACCATTCGAGGTGGCAGCGTGCCTTCCCGCCACGCTTCTTCCCTATCGAAAGCAGCCGGCAGAGACGGGAATAGGCGGCGCGGTCGATGGGGTAGACGAGGAGCGACATCCCGTCGGCGAGATCCAAGCGGCATCCGACGATGAGCCGTATGCCCGTCGTCTTCGCGGCCTCATGGGCGCGGACGATCCCGGCAAGCGAATTGCGATCGACGACGGCCAGCGCCTCGATGCCCAGCATGGCAGCCTGCGCGAAAAGCTCCTCGGCGGAGGACGCGCCGCGCAGGAAGCTAAAGTGGCTGGTGACTTGGAGCTCGGCGTAGCGCGTGCTCATCCGAACACCCCATGGAGGAACCACCTGTGCGATCCCGTTGCGGTGTCCTCGCCGTCGCCGGCGCGATACAGCCAGTAGCGCTCTCCCGCGTCGTCCTCGACTTGGAAATAGTCACGAACCGCCGCCATCTCTGCGTCCCGCTTCCACCACTCCCCGAACACGCGCTCGGGCCCGTCCGCGCGCCTGACGCGGCGCCGAATGCCGCGCCAGCTGAACCAGGCAGGCGGATGGTCGGGCAGTAGCGCCAGCGTCTCCACCGGCTCCGGACGCGACAGCAGGCGAGCGGGCCGCGGCCAGTGGGTCGGCCATACGGCTCCGGTTTCCTCGGCAAGTGCTGCAACCCGGCGGACGGATCGTTCCGGGACGTCGCTGGCAACGGGGACTAGGCGGTAGACGGCTTTGTCGCCGACGCGATTTGCCAGGATGTCGATCAACCCGGAGACGTCCGGGTCGAATTCCTCCACGAGCGAGCTCGCAATCTGCTTGCGCTCCAGCGGTTCGGCCAAGATTGCGGCGAGCGTCATGATCTCGATCCCCAAGCCGGGCGCGAGTGTTTCTATCTTATCGCAGAGCAGACGTGTGAGGCGCCTGACGTCGCAAACAGGCCGTGCAAGCCCGATCCGTACGGTCTGAAGACCTCCGTCGAGGCGGTGGCAGATCAAATCGAGGCGCCTGCCACCGAGGGCGCGCTCTTCGAGGCGTTCGCAGAGTTCGGCGACGAGCTTACCGATGTAGCGGGCGATCGTTTCGGGAGCGCCAATGGGCTCGGCGAAGGCACGCCGGACCTCAATAAGATCGGGCGGCCGTATCGCGATTATCGGCTCCGCTACTTCGCCAAGCGCCTGGGCCAATCGGCGTGCGATATCGGGCCCGAAACGGAGCGTGAGCGGGGACCGCGGCTGGGAGATGAGATCGCCGGCGGTCTCAAAGCCAAGTACGCGAAGGTCTGCCGCGATCCGCACTGGAATCCGCAAGCATTCCAGGGGGAGATGGACGATGGGCAACGCGCCGTGCCCGGCCGGAGCCACGACGGTCGATCGAGCGACGTATCGCGCCAAGGCGTGAGCTGTACCCCAGGTATCGGCCACCGCAGCCCTCGCTTCGACGCCCGACATCGCGAGGCGACCGACTATCTGGTCAAGCATCGCCGTCTCGCCACCGTGGAGGTGGTCGGCTCCGCTGGCATCGATGACGATGCCGCTGGGCGGGTCTGGCGCCACGACCGGCGCGGCACGTTGGTATAGCCAGATTGCCAGCCCTTCTAACTCTTGAGCATCGGCTGCTAAATCGGCCTCTTCAACTGCCAATCCTGGCACTAGCGCCTGCGCCTTAGTGGCTGGCATGCCAACACGAAGCCCCGCGGCGAACGCCGTGGCGCTCGCTGCCTGCACCAACCTCCTACTTCCGTCGCGGGCGATCAGGACGAGCGGGACCTCAGGCGAAGGTGCCGCGTCGCCAGCCGCCCGCCGAAACCGGTCGATCGACCAGCTCGGCAGGAAGACCGAGACGACCCGTGTCATCGCAAGCCTCCAATTCGAAATCTGCGCTTTCACCCGCCCGGACACGAATGAGTTCAACCAGCCACCGATGTCGGCCGACCCCGGTAACCGGAAGAGCCGTCGACGGAAGAACAGAAACCCGCCATCGCGTCATGGCTGCGGTGGGTTGTCCGAAGTCCGATACGTCCGGTTCGCGTAGCCACCGACGTAGAGCAATCCCGATCGACCCTGTGCCCTCCGCGGCCAGTTGCAGCCGTCGAGATGCCGTCATCGAAAGGCGGGTGACCTCTCCGACGACAGAGCCGAGACCGCCATGGCGGAGGCCTTCCTCCATGCACGCCAGCACTGTCTTGTCGTCAGCGGCTTCTACATAGATCACACGGTCGGGCAGCAATCCTGCCTGGGCGACAGACGGCGCGAACAGGTCGCACTGGGTCATACACCACAGAACTTTTCCTGGCGTCCGTGCGGCGACGCCGGCAGTAAAAAGCGCTGCCGCAGCGCCATCGATTGCTCCTTGGCCGCCGCCCCCAACTTCGTGAAGCGCGCCTAGCG
This sequence comes from Alloboseaceae bacterium BT-24-1, assembly GCA_025846845.1. GTDB lineage: Bacteria > Pseudomonadota > Alphaproteobacteria > Rhizobiales > Beijerinckiaceae > Allobosea. The sequence goes on along the minus strand of JAOYTL010000006.1, from coordinate 346,591 downwards.
CCAATCCTCCACCGGGAAGCCGAGAATCCATGGCCGCGACACCAAATGGAAGCGCCGTTCGATCACGCGTGCTGCGTCCTTCGATCCGTTCGATCTGGTCTCGCAACGACTGAAGGGCGGGCTGAGACCGCAATTGAACATGACCCGTCGTGAATAAGTTCCCTCTTTGTTCTCATTCTGGCGGTGCGAGTCAAGCTTGCCCCTCCTCCGTTGCCTGGACACGCCTCACCTTTCGAAGACGACTAAAATTTTGGTGCCGTTTCGGTATGCGGTGTCCCGGTCTCGGTGCGCCGATCGCGATCCTGAACTGGGTCTGGTTTCGGATCGATCGAGACTTTTTTCAGCGAGTCACTGCCTGGAGTGACCTCGATGGATTTAACCTGAGCTTCTTCTTCCGCAGTTAGCTTATTTCCCTTGCCGTCTCTCATGGCGATACTCCCTGTGTCCCCCATCGATTAAACCGCGATGGCAGAACTCAGTTCCCGCCCCACCGCGCTTCGACCCAGTTCCCCAGCAGCAGCGAACATCATCACGATTGGTACGAAAGGTTTGCGCTCATCGTCGCCTGCACGGGCGGAACGAGAGGCACGCTCGCGCATTCTCATCATCGGAGGAGCTGGTCATGGCCAATTTCGGATCACCACCAAGGACTCAAAAGGTAGTTCGACCAACTAGAATCGATTTTTCCAGTGAGGAAGGCGCAGCGGCAGAAGCTCAGCGAGCACTGGCGGATATGGCGAAGTACGATCTGCCAAATTGCCAACGGCTCTCAATGAAGACTCATGTCCGAAACGAGGCCGGCGAAGAAGTCTATCGCGCCTCACTCGATTTCAAAGGACAGGCGCGAAAAAAATCATCGTAGAGCGCAATGCAGGCGCCGTTCCTAAACTGGTAAAGGACCAAGCCATGTCAACGCGAGCAATTGCCTATGTCGAACAGTGGATCGCCGAGCGTGTCCAGCCTGATGTTTATCACGATGAAGAAGGACCAGACGAGCGGAACATGCACCTAGCGACGCAACTCCTGCTCGACGCTAACTCTGCCGGGATTCCCCAAGAGGAAATCGAGGCAGAGTATCCCGACCTGCCCGGCGAAATCGCCCGCGCTATGGAAGTAGCCACCAATACCGAGATAAAACGTCGTGTCGACAACGACGATTGACAATCTCTGCAGGCGCTCATGGGTAGAAATCAAATCCGCTGCCCGACGGATTGAGAGCAGGAGACAATTCGTTTCCTACAGCATCGTGGTGGTTGCGGAGCAGGAAAAATGATCTGACTCGACGTGCCGACCAGCGACAATACTCTGAGTGATCGTGCCAGGGCAGAGCAATGCGCGCGTCGGTAAACGCCTTGCGAGTGTGCACAATACTGGTTGCGGAGGAGCTTGAGGGTAGCTGTCGAGTGCTCGCTGCGCTAAGCTGGGACTCGCCCGTCCGGCGTGTACTTGTCTACCGCCTCTGGCAGCTGCTTCGACAGCCGCGCCAAGATTTCTTCTCTGCTGAGGCCGGTCTGCGTCGCAAGGCGATCCAAGACGCCAGGGCCAATCGCCTGCTCGAGGTCGCGCTCCTCAATCTGCTGGTTCGGGCCCGTTCGAACCCAAGAGTCGGCAGCATCGCCGCGGCCGGCCTGCTTGAAGCGTTCAATGAGCTCTTGGAGGCCGTTGCCCAAAAACCCCCCGACGCCACCAGCCGAATTTGCTTGTGAGCCTTCCGTGATCCTGTCCAAGCCGGCCGGTGCATCCTGTGCAACCTTGCCCTGCTGCGAGCCTCCGAACCATTCAGCAAGCTTGTCGCGGTTTTGATACCCCGCGACTGCAAGCAGGCCGAGCAAGGCCGTCATAGATGGAAAGCCGCTGTTCTCGTTGCTCATGTGATTCTCTCCCTCGGTTCGGAACTCAAGCGCTACGGCGGCTCATCATCGACCAGGCCATCAATACGATCACCGCTCCAATGACGGCGCCGATCAACCCAGCGCCTTCACCTGGCAGGTACCAGCCCAGTGCCTGCCCCAGGAAAGTGGCTACAAAGGCGCCGATGATGCCGAGAATGGTCGTGAGGATGAAACCTGAGGGCTCATTCGATCCCGGCGACAAGAACTTCGCGATGATGCCGGCAGCGAACCCGATAATGATCGTCCAAATGATGCCCATGGATAGCCTCCGCACCTGATGTTCGCTTGGGCGCGACACGCGCCTGGCCAAGCTCAACCCAGGCGGTGCCCCGAAAGTTCCGGGCTCGGTCAAACCGGCCTTCTTGCTGCACGGAGACGGGCCGCCGGAAGCAAGTTCGATCGATGACAATGGTGCGTGGATCCAGGACGGCTCCGTCGGCGTTCAGGGTGTGTCGTGACACCCGAAATTCGAGAACCGCAATGGAAAAAGAGCATCGCAAATGATCAGAGCAACACTCGCCAGTTTGGCCGGCGCCTGGATCGCACGTGACGCGGAGCGGGGAGATATTGCAGAGGGGTTATCTGTGCCGCTCACGCTCTTGGCCACCCGGCTTCCGGCGCCTGTGCTCATCGCCGGGGCGATAGGTTACGGCCTCTATCGCTTGAACATCGAAGGCCGAGCCAAGCGCGCGAAGGACGTGACGCCGAAATCCCGCGCCAAGTCTCCGGTTCGGAAGGGAACTCCGAAATCCCGATCAGGCGCCAAGGTCCGTCGAAGCTAGTTTGAGCGATCCGAAATCTAGCCAGACCCGCGTGTCCTTCAGCTTCGGATATCGATCATGACTTCTCCCGAAGATCGGATTCTGCAGGCCGTCGACGATCTGTTCGAAGAGCAGGTGGAGTTCCTCGCCAAACTCGTGGGCTACCGCACACTTCGCGAAAATGAAGCTGAAGCGCAGGGCTTTCTGGAAGCGACCTTGGTGAAGCGTGGCTACAAGGTCAGGCGGCTTCAGACGGACGCTACCCAGATTGGCAAGCATCCGGCCTTTTCGCCGTCGACCATCGACTATCGGTCGAGCTGGAACGTTGTCGGTCTCAGGCCCGCCAAGCAGCGCGGCGGGCGCTCCTTGGCCTTCAACTCCCACATGGACGTCGTGCCCGCGGCCAACGAGGCGCGCTGGTCATCCCCACCCTTCAAAGCGCGCAAGAACGGCGACTGGCTCTATGGTCGCGGCGCCGGCGACATGAAGGCTGGACTATCGGCATCGCTTTACGCTCTTGAGGCGATCGCGCACGCTGGACTGACCCTACGCGGAGACGTCCAGATCCAGTCGGTGGTCGAAGAGGAGATCACGGGAAACGGCGCTGCGACTGCCTTCGTCAACGGTTTCATTGCCGATGCGATCGTCAGTGCCGAGCCGACTGACGAGCAACTTGTTCGCGCCAACTCCGGTGTCCTCAAGTTCCGCCTGACGACGCGAGGACGGCCAGCTCACCCACGAGAACCCGAGGCGGGTCAGAGCGCGATCGATCTGATGATCAAGCTGATCAGTCACTTGCGAGCACTGGAGCGCAAGTGGATTGGCGAGGCGAAGGGCAAGCGCGGGTTCGACGGCATTGCTAATCCCGTTGCGCTGACATTCGGGACGATCGCCGGCGGCGACTGGATCGCTTCGATCCCAAGCGATTGTGTGGTTGAGGGCCGCATCGGCTTTTACCCTGGAGAGGACCCGCAAGCGCGGGCTGACGAGTTCGAAGCCTTCGTGGCGAAGGCTCAGGAAGACGACCTGACCTTTGCCAGCGGCGATCTCGTCGACGTCGATTGGGTTGGCGTAATGCATGCCGGCTACGAGCTCGCGGAAGGCTCGACAGCCGAAGCGTGCTTACGGACCGCTCACCGACGCGCCCAGGGCGGCAACGAGCTCAATTCCTATGTCATGACCGCCTACCTCGACGCAGCGATCTTCGCAGTCCACGGCAACATCCCTTCGCTCGTCTATGGACCGATAGCGGAGAACATTCACGGCATCGACGAACGCGTCAGTTTGCCCTCGCTGCGCCGGGTCACCAAAGCTCTCGCGCTCTTCGCCGCCGACTGGTGCGGTATCGAAGACTGACGATCCGCTCGCGCAAATCGGGATGCTGCCGGAAAAGGCAGGTCAACCGAGCAGGGAATTTTCAAGCCAGAGATGCCGCTAAAGGCCCATCTGGAACCAACGGCCGAGCTGGCGAATTTCCCAGCAAAGGAGAAATTCCATGCCGGACGACAAGACAGATCGTGGCCCGCAGGACCGCAGCCGCATCAACCTCAGCGAAGAGTATGAAGTGCGCTACTGGACGCAGAAGTTGGGCGTCTCAAAAGCTGAACTCGAAAAGGCCGTTGCCAAGGCTGGCGTGAGCGCTACCGAAGTCGCGCGCCAACTCGGCAAGACACTCTAGCTCAGCTCGATATACGGTGCTCGCGGCGCATTGTAGCGTCAGACGATCTAAGAATTACCCAGATGAGGACCCAGTGTCGTATCGGCCAAGCCTCGACTGGTTGAACTTCTTGCTGGCTGACCTGCGGGGCGGCCTGGGGCCTTATGTCAATGTGTTTCTGCTGACAGAGGCGGGTTGGAATCAGGCGTCAATCGGGGGTGTCCTGACCGCAAGCGGGCTAATCGGAATCGCTTTTCATACACCGATCGGCGCCCTGATCGATGGTACGCGTTCCAAGCGGGCTCTGATTGTTAGCGGTTCCTGGGCGCTGGCGCTGCTGGGGGTCGCAATTGTGACGTTCCCGACGCTTGCCGTGGTCTTTGCAGCGGACGTCACTATGGCTGTTTTGGGTGGGGTGTTCGCGCCGACGGTCGCCGCGATCACACTTGGACTGTTCGGGCCGAGCGGCGTCGCCGCTCAGCTCGGCCGCAACGCGGTATTTGACCGCTTCGGGAATTTGTTTATCGCTGCGCTGGCGGCGCTGGTAGGCACCTACTTTGGGCAACGCAGCGTCTTCTATATGCTACCGTTATTCGCGGCACTGACGACCATCGCGGTCCTCTCGATCCCGCAAAGCGCCATTAATCATCAACTGGCTCGGGGTCTTGATCAGGCCACTCTCGCTCGGAGCCGTCCCTTCAGATGGCGGCAGTTATTTGCCGAACGACCTTTCGTGGTCTTGGCGCTCGGCACTGCGTTGTTTCATTTTGCAAATGCTCCGATGCTGGCCTTAGCGAGCCAGAAGCTCGCCCTCGAGGCCAAGGGCTTTGAGTCAGCAGTGACCTCCGCAGCGATCATCGTCGCCCAACTGGCGACGATCCCCATGGCTTTTCTCGTCATGCGGGCCAATCTGATCGGCGGAAAACTTCTGCTCATTCTGGCTTTCGCCGCCGTCCCGCTGCGCGGCATATTGTTTTCCCTTGTCGACGATCCTTATTGGATGATCGGCTTCCAGCTACTGGACGGGGTGGGAGCAGGGTTGTTTGACGTCTTGTTACCGCTGGTCCTCCTCGGCGCGGTCAAAGGTAGCGGCCGGTATAACCTGGCGCGCGGCATCATCGGCACAATTCAAGGCATTGGCGGCGCGTCGAGTTACGTGTTTGCCGGCAGTGTCGTCGTCTGGGCGGGATACAGCGTCGCTTTTGCCGTCCTATCCGGCGTGGCGCTAATAGCCCTTCTTCTGATGGTTGTGGCCATGCCCGAAACAGTCCCCCGAGTCCAAACGGGGAAAAGCACCGACGGCGCCTGATTTCGAACTTTTGGGCCGAAGCGGCGTTGCTTGCTAGCCCGAGTTTAGTGGCGTTGGGATCCGGAGAAATGGGATGCGGATTGCGCAGGTTGCACCGCTGGCGGAGTCGGTTCCACCCAGGATGTACGGGGGCACGGAGCGGGTTGCGTCCTGGCTGACTGAAGAACTCGTTCGGCAAGGACATCAGGTCACACTCTTCGCCTCGGGCGACTCAAAAACCTCTGCCGAACTTGTCGCCTGCGCGCCACAAGGTCTGCGGCTTTCGGGTATTCGCGATCACACTGCGAGCCACCTTGCGATGCTTGCCAAGGTCCGGGAGCGGTCGGCGGAATTCGACATTATCCATTTCCATCTCGACTTGCTGCAGCACGCGTTGTTCACCGATCTCGCCCACAAATGCGTGACGACGCTGCATGGCCGCCTGGATCTGCCGGATTTTCTCCCTGTCTATTGGGCGTTCCCGCAAATGCCACTGATCTCAATTTCCGACTGCCAACGGCAACCTATGCCCGACACGGCGAACTGGCTGGCGACGGTCCATCATGGGCTTGGGCCTGGCTTATGTCCGTTCGACAAGCGAGGCGGCGACTATCTCGCATTCCTCGGACGCATCACGCCCGAAAAGCGACCAGACCGCGCGATCGAGATCGCCAAGCGAGCGGGCATGCCTCTGAAGATCGCCGCAAAGGTCGATCCGGTTGATGCCGACTATCATAGAACCGAAATCAAGCCGCTCCTCGATCATCCCCTGATCGAATTCATTGGCGAGATCGATGAAACACAAAAGGCAGCATTTCTCGGGGGCGCGCGGGCTCTCCTGTTTCCGATCGACTGGCCCGAGCCTTTCGGGCTCGTCATGATCGAAGCGATGTCGGCGGGAACACCTGTTATTGCCTGGCGCAATGGATCGGTGCCCGAAGTCATCAAAGATGGTGTTTCCGGGATCATAGTCGACACAATGGCTGAAGCGGTCGCCGCCGCCCATCGCAGCGCGATGATAGATCGCCTCCAGGTGCGGCAGTATTTCGAAGGCCATTTTACCGCGGCGAGGATGGCGAGCGACTATCTGGACGCATTCGAGCGTCTGCTAGCTTCATCACGAGAACCGCGCAGGGCCGCAGAATAGACGCAGAGCCATGGCCCAATCGGTTCGAACCTGATCCCAGCAGAGGACAGTCGAATGGTTGAATTCAGCGTCGCTGCAAGCGAACGCGAAATTCCGCGTCCGGCCGAGCGATTTGCCGACGATGCGCTTGATGCACATCCATCGCTGGTCGATCGTCCCTTACGCACCCTGAAATCCGGAAATGCCTTCGCGGTTCTCGACAGCTATGGCGACTTGGGAATTACCCCGGACACTTCGGAAGGTCTGTTCTGCAACGACACCAGACATCTTTCGCGCCTGCAGCTGTTTTTTCAGGACAAGCGTCCACTTCTGCTGAGCTCGGTGATTCAAGACGACAATGCGTCCCTGACTGTGGATCTGGCCAATCCCGAGATCACTCGTTCGGATGGGGCGACGATAATTCCACGTGACGCCATCGCGATTGGAAGAACCAAGTTCCTCTGGGACTCCGTCTGTTACGAGCGGATCGGATTACGTAATTTCGACCGCGTCCCGCATGAATTCTGGTTGTCCCTGACATTCGCAGCGGATTTTTGCGATCTCTTCGAAGTTCGAGGGATGAAGCGGGCCAGACGCGGTGAAATGGGAACGGAGGTCACTTCGCAATTCGCCCGCTTTGCCTATCGTGGTCTCGACGACAGAATTCGCAGAACTGTCCTGCGTTTTAGCCCGGACCCGAGCCAACTGTCGAAGGATTGCGCTTCGTTCCGGTTCGCACTCAACCCAGGCGAGCGAACCTCGCTGCTTGTCACTGTCGCCTGCGATCTGGTCGATGCCTCGAGCTTGAATACATCGCCAATCAAGAGCGCATCCGGGGTCCCGGCTCAAGGCTTCGCCAAGGCTTATCAGAATGCCCGCAGGGATCTGCGCGCACTGACGTCCAATGTCGCGAAAATCGAGGCGACGAATACCCTTTTTACAGATCTGATCACGCGTTCCACCTCAGATCTTTATACGCTGATGACGCGCAGCCCCGAAGGCATTTATCCCTATGCCGGCATTCCGTGGTTTTCGACGATGTTTGGTCGCGACGGAATCATCACGGCCATGATGTTGATGTGGGCCGATCCGGAGGTGGCGAAAGGTGTCCTCCTGCATTTGGCCAAGGCCCAGGCCGTCACGACCGACCCTATGGCGGACGCGCAGCCCGGTAAAATCCTTCACGAACGGCGCAGCGGAGAGATGGCCAATCTCGGAGAGGTGCCCTTCGGATTCTACTATGGCTCGGTGGATGCCACGCCGCTCTTTGTAATGCTGGCGGGGCAGTATTTTGAGCGAACTGGCGACCTTGCGACAATCGAGCGGCTTTGGATCCACATCCACGCGGCGCTGGAGTGGTGCGATACCTTTGGTGACCGCGACGGCGATGGCTTCGTCGAATATTACCGCGAGACTGATAGTGGCCTGGCCAATCAGGGATGGAAGGACAGCCACGATTCGATTTCACACGCCGACGGGTCTCTCGCCCAAGGTCCGATCGCGCTGGTCGAGGTGCAGGCTTACGTTTACGCCGCCAAACGGGCGGCGGCGACGATGGCCAGAGCTTTGGGCCTGATCGCTCGCGCGGATGAACTCGACCAGGCGGCCTCGACGCTGAGGGAGCGTTTTGATCGCGCTTTCTGGTGCGAAGAGATCGCCTCCTACGCGCTCGCGCTTGACGGCAACAAGCAGCCCTGCCGAGTGCGGGCATCCAACGCCGGACATGCGCTGTTCGGCGGCATTGCCCTGCCCGAGCGCGCGGCCAGGGTCGCGGCGACGTTGATGAGCGAAGGCAGCTTTGGCGGCTGGGGAATCCGAACACTGAATGTCGGCGAAATTCGCTACAATCCGATGTCCTACCACAACGGTTCGGTGTGGCCACACGACAACGCCTTGATCGCCCTTGGTTTCGCCAAATATGGCTTCAAACTTGAAGCGGCACGGCTGTTCGAGGCGATCTTCGATGCGTCGACGTATCAGGATCAGCAGCGCTTGCCGGAGCTGTTCTGTGGCTTTTTGAGACGGCGCCGGCGCGGGCCGACCGCATACCCCGTCGCATGCTCGCCCCAAGCCTGGGCCGCGGCAGCGCCCTTTGCTATGTTAGCCGCTTGTTTGGGGCTGGAATTGCCGGCCGCTACCAATGAGGTCAAGTTAATTGACCCCGTGCTCCCGGCGTTCCTCGACGACGTTACGCTTCGGGGCCTGAAACTGACGCGCTCCCAGTTCGACTTGCGCGTGCATCGCCACAAAAGCGACGTCACCATCAACGTCCTGAGGCGATGGGCGGAAAGCGACGCCAGCGTTCTGATGATGAAGACGCGATGAACTCTCGCGCACGCATCTCAGCCAAGCTGCAGTGCGAGGGCCGGCCGGCGCCTAAGCTAGCACGGCATGGTGAAGGGAAAAGGCCAGGCTTCTCCGCCGGACGCATTTCGAACCACGCAGGCTCCCGGAGGGCTGCCTCTCGCCGACCGAGGACGCGACGCCGATAGCCGGCGAGAGGCTTGGCGCAAGGGTACCCGAGCGCCGAGCAGAAGAACCGGCTAGTCGTTGGTCGGTTGCTCTGGCGCTCCCGCCTTTTCTCTGGCCAGGGCATTTGAACGCATCATGCTGAACAATCCCATGAGCGGACCATTGCAGGGCAAGCCGCGACAAGAGGGCGCGTGAGCTCCGGCATCCACGGTCTTCTGAGCTCCCGATAGACAGTTGAGGATCAGATCGACCACTCCGTCACCGGACGCGGTGGGCCTGGTGCGCGCTAGGCTTCCTGACAGTCCGGGCGAAACAACCCGCCAGATTTGCGGCAAGGAGATATCAGAGACCAGGCGCATGGCGATGCCTGGGGCTTGCATGTGCGTCGATTGCGAGTCCCGAATTGACCGGCGCCTGAATTCGGCGGCATTAATCAACGCGGGAGCAAGGACAGTCAGCAAAAATGACTGGCGGCTCCGGAGCGTGCACGGAACTCTAGCACGCACATTTGGTTGCCTCCTGAGACAGGAGGACAACCATGAGCAAACAGCCACCGATCCCGCCCGCCAATCGCAGCGACAAGGGGCCGGGCGAGCCCAGCCATCAGGGTACCGATGCCCACGAGGCCAAACCGAATGACCGTCCGTCCAACACGGCCTCGCAAGGCCAACAGGGTAATACCAAGATCAATACCACCCATCAGGGACACCAGCAGGACCGGTAAAATCGGGGAGGTATAATGTCGACGTCAACGAAATCTCCGACCACAATCCGGCAGGGCGGCCCCGGGGCCTCTCACGAAAATGCAAAGGCCCCGAAGGTCGTTACGAAGCCGCGCCCTGAAAGTGAGCAACGTCGCCATTCGACAATCTCCGGTGGCGGAGGCGAACGCGACGAGCATCACACGCGCGATCCCGAGCAAAAGGGCGGCCGAACCCGTCCAGCCAACTGAAGCAAGAGCCCGCCCCTTCGAGGTCGGGTATTCGCGTTGCTGCATGACAACATTTGGCCCGCCCCTAAAGGGGCGGGCCGTCACTCAGCGCGTGCCGCGCGCTGGCTAGAGTCGTCACTCGATGATCTGGACGATACGGCCGGTATTCGGATCAACCAGCACGGTCCGCTCGTTCACGACGGTATAGCGATAACCGCTGACACCGTATTCAGCAGGTACCTCCCGGTAGACAACGCCCTGCTGCGGAAGGACGCTACCCACAGCGAGAGGCTGAGCGTAAGTAAATGACGTCGGGCGTTGGGTGATCACATACTGTTTGAAGCGTGGCGCCAGTTCGCTACGCATCGACGGCGGTTCCGGCAAACCATTGGGCTGACCCTGACCCTGGGACATGGCGGTCGCAGGGAGCAATACAAGCGCGGCAGCAAAGATTGCGTTCCTAAGCATCGGATATTCCTTCGTGCACGGTTGAGCCGAAGGTTGCCCCTCGCTATCCCTAGGTCCAAAGAACTACACCCCGCTGGCTATGTTCCCCGTCGCGATTGCCGGGCTTTTACATCCCAAAGGCTTAGGCCTCCAGGCTGCTCCGAATTCCATGGCGGTTTTGCGAAGGCTGCCCGATAGCCTTGCCTGGCGACTGCGGATTTAACAGCGCACTGGGTACCAGGAGCCCAGCCCTTAGGTGCCGTGGAGAAACGCCATGCTATCATCTTCATTTCATTGATCTTTTCGAGTTCCAGTCGGTCCAACCCCGATTGGATGGACTTGACAATCAAGCTGATGGAACCGTGCAATCCGGCGTCTATTCTGCGCCGTTGCCCTCTGGTTCGAGGCTGCCGCGTCGTAGCAGATTTCCCAGTGCTCACATAGTGCACACACTGGCCGCCCTTGACGTCGAATACCGGCGGTGAGCCGATCAGTAGGCCGGATACATACGAGAGACTTGCGTCACCGTGCCGAACCCGTTGTAAAACGCAGCTGCGTCCATACAAATGGGCCAGACTCGTGCAATGGCCATGGCTTTGAAACGGCCCCAGCCGGCCCCGTTGGGTGAAATGCGATATTTGAGCGTGAAAATCGATTTCTGAAAACTAATTTCATGAAAATCAATAACTCGTGATGGAATCTTGAAAACGAGCCGGCTTCATAAATTCTGGTCCCGACTTCGGTGTCTAGCGAGTCGCCGCCGCGGCGCGAGCAGGCGGTATGTCGATCGTCCGAGCGATCGTCGAGAAATCCTGAGGTGTCAGCCGATCGTCCTTGCCATTGAGCATCAACGCCATCCGGTCGCGAAAACCGGGCCATGACTTCACTGACGACATCCGGCATCGTGCCGATAGCCTTCGCCCGATTTTGCGTCCCGCAGCTTGCCTTCTCCCGCGACGCTCCCCACAATACTCATTGGAGCCGGCTTGGTCCGGCCCGGAGCCGCCGCACGTACTTTGGTCACCGAAAGGTCACGGCGCGCTCGGCGATGAGGCGGCGGATGGCCTCCTGCACAGCCTTTGCGGCCCCTCCCCCCAATTGCTCGGGAAACGCCATGTGAGGCGCCGTCTCACTCAGGCGCATGGCGAGTTCCGATATGGCCGCCTCGGCGCGTGGAGCCGGCAGATCGATGGTCCGTGCAAGTGTCAGAAAATCCTGGCGTGTAATGCGATCGTCCTTGCCGTTGAGCTTCAACGCCATCCGGTCGCTTGCAAGACCCGGGAAGATTCGGGTCGTGACCGCATCGTAAAGGGGCGCAAACCGAACGGTCGCGAATTGACGTGATCCGGGCTCGGCGCTCTTCAAGAGCGCCAGGTTCTTAAGATGCATGTCACCGTCGGCGATGAACCAGGCGAACAGGGCGCGCCGGAACAGGATTTCGAGATCGGCGGCCGGATCGGTCGACAGCGGACGCAATCCCCGCGCCATGCGCTCGATCGTGCCATCGTATTTGGCTGAGGTCGGGAGCTCCAGGATCGAGCAGAAGTCCTCCATCGCCAATATGCGATGATCATCGGCGTTCCGCCGGATATCGAACCGCTCGACAACGAGTGCCGGTGGCATACCGGCAGGCATGTCGATCAAAGCTGCGGCGGGAACCTCAAACCCGACCGCCCTGCCAAGCTCAAGGCAAAGCCACTCGACTACAGGCAAGGTTTCGAAGCCAGCGGTGCCTGCCGGCTTGAATATATGCGTAAACGGCAGCTCGATCGCCGGCACCAGAGTGCCGTCGGCGGTCAGGCACATCGGCGCCTTGATCTGGACGCCGGACAAGCGCGGGGTCTGGGCCTGCGCATAGAGCCGCGCGAGATTCTGCTCAAAGGTCTCCTCGATCTCTCCCCGTCCGGGGCCGCAATAGCGACCAATGAAGCGGCCGCTTCTCGAGAAGGCGGCAAGCTCGCCTTGAAGAACGTCCGCAGGGATCCTCGCGAGCTCCTCACGGTTTCGGACGATCGCGATGTTGGACATATAGCGCTTGCCCGAGCGCAGCACGTCACGCTCGTCCCGCTGATGGAGTACCCGAGCAAGCCAACCTTCCGGCAGGAGGGACTCGATGAATGGCGGCAGCTTGCCCGGTATCGTCTCGCGAATGAGCGGCGGGCGGCCGCCTCGTCCCGAAGCCTTCCATCGCCATTCGAGGCCGTCATGGGTCAAATATCCGAGCGGCGTCCCGTGCCAAGCTAGGAGAAACTCCAGAGCCGCCTTGTTGCCAGTAATCTTGCCCGCGCTCGGTCGGGCGAGCATGTAACGCTCTGCCCCCTCTCCTTCCCGGTACCATCCATTCTCGCGGGCAAGCGCCCAGACTGCGTCCGCAGCGGCCCGTGGTGTCCCATATTCTTCGACGAGCCGCGCCGCCATCTGCGCGCGCATGGGCTCGTTAATCGCGGTTGCATGCTCGCTGCGCAATCGAAAGGCTTCCAGGAAGCGCTGACGCGGAGACGACGCCTCGGCTCTCAGCTCGCCCATGTCGTCGCCGATGACGACGCTGACGGTAGAGGGGTACGCGGGCGCCTCGTTCTGGACGATCTCGAGCGTTCGCAGGCGCGTGCGCTGGTTGCGGCGCCCGCTGATAAACAGTCGTCCATCCGGCGTCGGCCCGAAGAGGCTCGCGCTAGCTGACGACAAATAGGCAGTCGGATAAAGATAACGGGCGATACGCACCGCATGGCCTAGCACCGTGGCCTCGACGTCATCCGTTGCATCGACGTAGATGCCGCGGACGAGCTGAACCAGTTCGCCCGCCTGAGCTCTCAAATGGGCGCGCTTGGCATCAACCGTCTCGCCGACAAGATGGAGCACAGAATTATCCCGAATTTCAGATGCGCAATCATTCTCGCCTCGGCAATCAGATGTCAAGGATTATCACGCATCTGAAATGCGAGATCATGAAGCGCCAGCAGCCCCGCGAAAAGGGAGAATTCTGGCGACCTATCGGCGTCTCAATCGTGCGAACGGAAACTAGAGAGAAGGGGAACATTCGTGAACAAACGCTGCACACGACAGTTCACAACCCATTGATTTCGCTTAACTATCCAACCCATCCATCACGGCCGGGCTTTCTGCGGCAGATCCGGCGGCGAGGTGCGGCCAATGTCCATGAGGTAAGCGCCGCATTCCTTCCGCACTTCTGCGGCTTGCGCGCCCCGTTGCTCGGGTCCCAGGCGCACGACAATCTGAAGACGCCGAGCAACCGTCCCAACGTCGCGTTGTCGCCGTACAGCCAGGCCAGCCCGGCTAGACGGGCATCCTGCGGGAGCAAAATTCGCAGCGGAAGTGCACGATGACCCAGGGAAAATCGATCAGCGAGGTTCTTCGTGGGGCGGTTCCATTGGCATTTTGGATCAGAGGATCTCCCGCTACAGTCGCGTCCAACTCATCGCCGCTTCGCGTCTCGAGCCGCTTCCTGTTCCCTGATCCACCTCCTCCCGGATCGGTCGCGAGTGTCGAAATCTTCGCCGCTGAGAAGATCTCGAAAGCGCTCCGCCTGGCCGCGATTGGAAAAGCAAAAATGCGGTACCGGTTGTGCCGGCCGCCGGTGAGCGTATGGCCGCGCATGCATACGGACGATAGCGGGCCGCTTGCTGGGAGGTGACCGAGATATTGGCCGTCGTCGTCCCTAATCGCGACCTGATAGGGTCAATCCCTATCGATGCCGGAGGGCGAGAGCTCTCCCTTGCACCTCATGGCTCGTCCTCACTGCGGACAGGCCGGGCACCCTGCGAAAACGCGCCGCGCAAGAAGCCCCGAGACACAGAGCGATCGGCGTCAGCGAGAAGAACGATGAAATCATGCGCTAGCGCTCGCAGCGCGGCCGGCCCCGACCCATGTTCCTCTAGCAGTTCGGCAATCAGCCCCGTGATTTCAGCATCTAGGGACACGTCTTCGACCCGCTGATCGGCTGGCAGCGCTGACATCGTTCTCACTCTCAAATAAGAGAACATAAAGAGAACAACACTCCGGGAGAGTCAAGCCGACCGGACGTTGCACGCAGGCGGCCGACGCTCGCAAATGGGTGTGCGGCATGCGGCGTTGACCTCCCTGCCGCAGAAAAAGCGAGTCTCGGGGGAACTTTTATAATGCCTCTAAGTTGCGGCGTCCGTGGGGGGATTGCCAAGGAGGCCACCATGAAGAAGATCTTTCTTGCAGCCGCTCTCGCCCTAGCTCCGGCGGTGGCGTTCGCCCAGACGTCAACCACGACCACCACAACGATCACGACCGAGCAACAGAGCAAGGTCCGAGCCTATGTGGTCAAGGAGAAGCCCGCCTCCATGAAGGTGACCGAGTCAGTTACCGTTGGAACGGCTCTGCCGGCCTCGGTTACGCTCCAAACCTTGCCGGCGGACGTCGGCGTCACCCAGTACCGCTACGCGGTCGTCAACGACAAGACGGTTCTGGTCGAGCCGAGCTCGCGCAAGATCGTCCAGATCATCGAGTAATATCGCGACGAGCGAAACTCACGGCAAAGAGGTCGCCACTCGACCTCTTTGTTGCGTGGGCGGCCCTAAGTGTCGGACTGCGTGATTCCAAATTTTTGGGCGAGCTGCACCCTATTCATGCACGAAACGTCGTAGCTGACCTGGCGCCCCTTCAACTCCAGGCGCTTTGCAAAGTCCTTGGTCATCGCTCCCACAATATCGTCGATGCGAGCCTCGCAGGCTTCATTACTGACGAAGCTCATCTCACTGATATGCGTTGACAAACAGGTGGGCTCACCCGCTACGCAGGCGACAATCACCATCGTGAATACGTCCATGGAAGAAGCTGCCCTTGGCGGCTTGCACGCAAGCCCGCGTTGTTGGAATCGCTACCAAAGGCCACTACTCAAACATTTGAACACGAACCATCTTCGCGCGCTAGCGAACCAGCGCGGGTATACCCCCTTTTGTTCGGTATGTTGCATTTTCAACAGTCTTGGCGGCTAGCCCAGCCTATAGGCCTTCGCCGCGTCCGCCATCTCGCGCGACAATCGACGCCAAACAGCAAAGGCCCCGCCAACTGACCTGAAGCTGACGGGGCCATACTGGACACATCTCGGATAGGTATTGAACGCTGCCAGGGCTTGCCGGTTCAAGAGAGCGATCGTGCGAAGGAGCTTGCTAGCCAACGGTCGTCAAAATCAGACGGTTGGCCGCTGCCGCAGCCTTCTCGAACGCGATCCGAGCTTCATCGGCCGACTTCTTGCCGTGGACAGCGGCTGCACAAGCTCGAAACGCTTCTTCCCATTCGTTGCTGCGCTCTGGCCACGCCATGAGCAGCTCGGCAGCCTTCTCCACTGATGTGACTGCATAGGAATGGCCGGCGCGATCGGTCTCGACATAGACGGCCGGGTTGAACCAGTGACGTCCCATGACACACCTCCGCTGCGAACTGACGATTCAACGACAGCCGATGTGTGACGTTCCTGAGTTGTCGAAATATTCATGACACGAAACTAGATTTGCACGCTGGACGAGACTGGAAGGGAACAAGCTCAACTTACGCGCTGTTCTGCTGTTATCGACACGAGGGCGCGTATATGGATCTGTTCTTCACCGTCACGGTCGGCATGCTCGCCTCACTGGCTGTCGGATGGGCGGCGGCTGATCGTTGGGACCGGTAGAGACCCTGGAACTTTGCGTCGTGGTCGACTGTTCCAACAGCTGTTGCGTTGGAGGTTGCCATGCATACACAGGCGAAGCACGCCAGGCTCAGCGAAAAAATCGTCGGTAGGCCAGCTTACGACCCCCAAGTACTCCACCGCGAGCTATGCCATGACCAGGACGGCAAGCGCTACACGGTCATTGTCTATCGCCCCTTCGCCGATTTGAACGTGACGCGTTACGAGCTTGAAGATGGCACCCCGGTACGCTTCATCAACGACTGCCTGTTCGAGATTGAGTCGACCGGACAAACGTTGACGCGGTGCATCTGATGCAAGCGCTGGTGATCTGGGGTTTGCTCATTGTCGCGATCCTTAGCGCCATCGGAATCGCCTCGTTTCGATAGGATCCCTTCGCACAGCCGTCGAGATAACCATGAGCACAATTGCGACCATCGGCGCCGTCATCGCAGTGCTAGTCGCATATTTCGTCGTGGTGTACCGGGTGACGCGAACTGACGACGACAAATGATCATGACATCCGACCGCGCCACCGTCCTGCTCGTCTTTTCGCATCTAGCCGGCCGGGAGGTCTCGACCTAGTCGAGTGAGTGGGCGCGGCAATGCGAAGTGTACATGCTGCTCGCCATGCCGGCAGGTTAACGGCTGCGCTTCCTGAACGGGTCCGGCAGGCCGGAAGATGGGCGCGATGGCAGGTCGCTCGAAGCGATCCGGGGCGCAGCTGGCGCCGCCTCATTGAAAGCCGACTCGGATCGCATGGAAGAGATTCTGCGAGCGCGAACCCGTTCGCAATAAAAAAGCCCAGCCGGCCGAAGCCGACGGAGCGCGATTTTTTACATCAGGTAGCGCTCCTCCCTGGGAATGTCTGCTTAGGGCGGCCGGGCTCGTGCGCATGTAGCAACGCCGGGGTCTGCGTTGGCCCTAAAGGTGGCCGCTGCTGCATCACGTCGGGCGGCAACATGCGATACGGCCGCTAACCACGCCGCAGTGGCGTCGGGCGATTTAGCAACAGGATGCGGCGGCCCATCTCAAAGAAATGACGTTCAGACCGCTGCTGTTATCAAAACTTGAAAGACGCCTTCCCCTCAGCGAGATGAATAGGCGTTAATACTGAACAAGCGCAGTAATTATGAATAGCTATTCATGGAACCTGCGATCCAGGCGGCCGTTTAGTCCTGTGGCAGGGGCCATGCAGGGAGAAGAGCTATGATGAAGAACCTCGCTATTATCGCCGCGCTCGCCGTTGTCCCGGCGACGGCGTTCTCACAGTCGAACTCGGGTGCCGCTGGCGGCGCTGCCGCCGGTGCAGGCACCGGTGCCGTCGGAGGGGCAATCGTCGGTGGGCCCGCTGGTGCAGCTGTAGGCGCGGTCGGTGGCGCCACAGTCGGCGCGGTGGTCGGCGGTATCACCGCGGATAAGCGGACCGAGTTTCGCACCTATGTGAGGGAGCAAAAGGTGCCTTCGGTCACATATCGGGAAAAGGTCGTCGTGGGCGCCACGTTGCCGACGACGGTGACCTACCACGAGGTGCCCGCTCGCTACGGCAAGACCGAGTATCGCTACACGGTCGTCAATGATCAGACCGTCCTGGTCGAGCCGAAGTCGCGCAAGATCGTTCAGATCATCGAATGATCAAAGGTCGGGGCCCATCCCAAGCGGGGTGGGCTCCGAACGTTTCCGCCCACGACAAAGAGGAATACGCTATGTTTCGGACAATTCTATTGGCTGCCGGCATCGCATCGGCAGCACTTCTCACCGCGCCCGCGCAGTCGCAAGTGCGGATCGAAACGCGCATTGACCGCCCGGGCTACGACGGCCCGCGATATCGGGATCGGCGAGGATATGAGGAGCGGCGGGTGGTGCGCAGCCGCTACCGCGACTGTCGGATGGTGGAAAAGCGCCGAGTTAACCGGTTTGGTGAGGTCGTCATCAGGCGCACGCGCATCTGCGGTTAAGCAACCGCTTGGTGTAGCGGGTCGCCGCAGTCGGCCGCCCGCTACATTCACCAGTTCCGGCGGTTTTGGAGCAAGGCCATGCTCGACGGCAGGCAGGCTTTACGACAAGCATTTAAGCGCTTTGAGCGGGAAGTGCCTCTCTGGGTCGGGTCAGCGCTAAGATGGCTCCGTCACCCAGCCTCCCGATGGGTCCGCATACCTGCTGGCTTGCTTCTGATGGTTGGTGGCGTCTTTGCAATTCTGCCTGGCCTGGGCATTTGGATGTTGCCCCTCGGCCTTCTCTTGCTGGCCGCCGATATACCTTTCCTCCAACATCCCGTTGCGCGGTTCACATTATTCGGAGCTGACCAATGGGCTCGACTGCGACAATGGCTACGTCGGAAATGACGGGGTTTTAACAGGTTCCTCTGAGCGTCGGGAACACTGATGCCCGATCTCCGTCCGCAACTTGCTGAGTGGCGCTCGCTGGAAATCGCCGTTGCTTAATCCTTCGCCCGATCCGCGGGCAGCTCGTTGGCGGAATGGAACGCGACGTGTCTTGGTAAAGCGAAAAGCGCCCACCAGCCTGCATGAGTACGCGCAGCGCCAGCCTGCAAGGCCTCGATCTCGATTTCAAGCCGACAGGCCCCGTCCTATGTATCCAGCTCGTTTGAACGTGCGCGCTTTCTGAAGCCAATTATTGCCGCAGCCACCGTGGCGGCCCCTGCCAGCCCTGCGCCCAGAGCAAGCACGGGCGATCCCGTTCGACGCGCGGCATGGAGACGCGCAAATTGCAGGTTCGACAAGGCCGGTGGCGCCGTAGGCCATCTCCTGACGATGAGCGCTGCAGCCAGGAAAATTGCGGCCGTCAGAAGCAAGATGCCCGCTATTGAGAGACTGGCTGCAATCGCGCCGTATCGGAACATCAGCGCCGTGTAGCCAGCATTAAGCGCGTACCCCAAAGCGAAGACTGTGATCAGCCCGCTAAAGGCCATCAAGCTGTAGGTGACAGCAGCCCGCTTTAGAGCAGCCCTTGCGCGCGAGGCGAAATAAACCGGCAACCCGCCCACGATCTATTTCGCCGCCCAGAAACCGAAAACGACGCCCGCAGCGGCCGCCCATCCAAGGGCGCGCAGGGGACGGGCGCGAACCTCGTCCATTATCAATTGCTGAAGTTCGCTCACGCGCTCCGTGGCAGCCTCCGCCATCACGTCGGTATCAACTCCGTACGCCTTAAGGCGGTCAGCTGTCTGCCCCTCCGTGGATTCGTCGGATGCAGTTCCCCCGCGCTCGTCGACGCTCTTAGACATCGCCTTGAACCCGTTTTCCATGGATTTACCCCTCGTAATTGAGCTGAGCCATTACGCAGCGGCCTACACTGATGGGGATCAAACGATGCGCACGGCCCGCTGTTCCACATCCCGCTCGAACAGCCTTGGAGTTGTCCCGCGCTGCTGAGGACCTATTCGAGCAAGCGGTTGGCGGCGTGCCCCACCAACGTCTGCCCGCCTTTATCCCTGAAGGACGGAACTACGCGAGCCCCCCTACGTTGCATGGGCTTCTCAGCTAGTTAGGAGCGCCCCATGGCCAGCGAACCCAAAGCTCTCGACGACATGTTTCACGACATGCTCAAGGACGTTTATTACGCCGAAAAACAGATTCTGAAGGCTCTGCCCAAGATGGCGAAGGCGGCCAATTCGGCCGAGCTCAAGAAGGCTTTCGAGACCCATCGCACTGAGACGGAAGGTCATGTCGAGCGTCTCAGCGACGTCTTCGAGGTGATCGGCAAGGCGCCCCGCGGCAAGACCTGCGACGCGATCCTCGGCATTCTCGAGGAAGGCAAGGCGGTCATGGAGGACTACGCCGATAGTCCGGCACTCGATGCCGGGCTGGTAGCGTCCGCTCAGGCGGTCGAACACTATGAGATGACCCGCTACGGCACGCTCAGGTCCTGGGCTCAACAGCTCGGCCACAAGGACGCGGTCACGCTGCTCGACGCTACGCTCGCCGAAGAGACCAAGACGGACGAGCTGCTGACGAAGATCAGCAAGTCGACGAACTCAGCGGCAGTCGCCACCGCGAAGGCGGCCTGAGCTCCGGCAACGATTGAGGCCCGCCGAGCGACACTCGGCGGGCTTTTCCGCGCGGCTCAAACCAGATTGCGGCATGCATATCTCGTGGGTTTATGCGGGCCAGCGCTCGACAGTGACCTCCCCGTTCAGTCCGGTGCCGTACAGAGCCGGAACCGGAAAGCGGATCTCCCGTTCGGTCAGCGGGGGCGCCGGGATGGAGTCGCCGCAATGCCTAAGTTCACGATCACGACGGACGGCGGCGAAGGCCCCGAGCGATCCGATGAGGCCTTGGAATTCGCCGATACCAAAGCAGTGATCGACGACGCGCAGATCGCGCTGGTCGAAATGGTACCCAGCAGCCGCTTGTGCTGTGTCAGGCTTCCGCACGCCCAATTGTCTCTTCATCCGCTGCCAATTGCTAATCAGGGATAAATTCGCCCTGCAGCGGAACAGTTCGACGCCCCCGTTGTTGGGTGGTGATGCTCGACGTGGCGAGCAGGTCGTCAGCCTCCGACGCGCGGTGGGGTTCCTCACCCTGCTTTGGAAGGACGACGCATGCGTGCGCTCTGTTGGCATGGAAAAGGAGACGTTCGGGTCGATACGGTTCCTGACCCGAAACTCCAACATCCCCGGGATGCAATCATCAAGATCACCTGCTGCGCGATCTGCGGCTCCGATCTGCATCTCCTCGATGGCTATCAGCCAACCATGGAGAGCGGCGACATTCTCGGGCACGAGAACATGGGCGAGGTCGTCGAGCTTGGCTCGGAAGTGACCAACCTGCGTATCGGCGACCGCGTCGTCGTGCCGTTCACGATCAGCTGCGGCGACTGCTGGTTTTGCAGGAAGGGCATGTTCTCGGCCTGCGACCGCACCAATCCGAACGCCAAGATGGCAGCGAAGGCCATGGGGCAGTCGCCGGCCGGTCTCTTCGGCTTCAGCCATATGCTGGGCGGCTACAGCGGTGGCCAGGCCGAGTATCTTCGCGTGCCGATGGCCGATGTCGGCCCGATCAAGGTTCCAGACAGCGTCAGCGATGAGCAAGCGCTGTTCCTCTCCGACATTTTCCCGACCGGCTACATGGCAGCGGAGAATGCCCAGATCCAAGACGGCGACTTTGTCGCGATCTGGGGCTGCGGACCGGTTGGCCAGTTTGCGATCCGGTCGGCGTTTATGCTCGGCGCAGGTCGCGTCATCGCCATCGACGAAGTCCCGGAGCGGCTGGCAATGGCCGAAGCGGGCGGCGCCGAGACGATCGATTTCTCCAAGACCGACGTCTACGACCAGCTCATGGCGCTGACCAATGGCCGCGGTCCCGACAGCTGCATCGACGCGGTCGGCTGCGAGGCCTCGGGACACGGTGCGGCGGATGCCATCCTCGACAAGGTGAAGGCTGCTACCTTCCTCGCAACCGACCGCATGCATGTGCTGCGGGAAGCGATCATGTGCTGCCGCAAGGGCGGAACCATTTCCATCCCCGGCGTCTATGTCGGCATGGCCGACAAGCTTCCGATCGGCGCGGCAATGAACAAGGGCCTGACCTTCAAAATGGGCCAGACCCACGTCCAGGCCTATACGAAGCCGCTGCTTGCCAAGATCGAGGCAGGTCTCATCGATCCCAGCTTCGTCGTCACGCACCCAGCCAGCCTCGAAGACGCGCCCGCCATGTACAAGAAGTTCCGCGACAAGGAGGACGGCGTGATCAAGGTCGTCCTGCGCCCTTAGGCGCCCCGGCCTTCACACTCCAAATCGGCTGGGGCCAATGAGGAGACGACCAATGTTTCTACGTGTCGACAAGCTGCAGATAGACATTCCTGCCCCGAAGAAAAAAGACGAGAACGCCGCGGCCGCCCTCCAGGAATTGCTCGGCGGGAAGTATGGCGAGATGTCGACCCTCGGGAACTACATGTTCCAGAGCTTCAACTTCCGCAGCAAGGACAAGCTGCGCCCCTTCTACAACCTCGTGGCAAGCATCACCGCCGAGGAGCTCGGCCATGTCGAGCTGGTCAGCAACGGCGTTGCCATGCTCAACAATGGGCCCGACAAGCCGGGCGGCGACGAGGGCGACGGCGGCGACATCTCCGGCGCGCCGTATAACGCGATGCAGGACATCCGCCTGGCAACGGCCTTCCTGTCAAATGCCGGCGGCGCGACCCCGGTCAACGCCAACGGCGTCTCCTGGAACAACGACTTCATCACGACGACCGGCAATGTCGTGACCGACCTGCTGCACAATTTCCACCTCGAGTGCGGCGCTCGCCTCCACAAGCTGCGGGTCTACGAGACACTGACAGATCCGGTTGGCCGCGAGGTGTGCGGCTATCTCCTGGTCCGCGGCTCGGTTCACGCCCATGCCTATGCACTGGCGCTGAAGCAGATCACCGGCGTCGAGATCGAGAAGATGCTACCGACGCCGAATATCAATCTCGACAAGATCCCGGAGTGCCAGAAGTACCTCGACGAGGGCTCACACCGGCGCCTCTACACCTTCAGTCCCTCCGACTACAAAGAGATGTCCGGCATCTGGGGGAACGGAGAGAAGGCCTTGCCGGGTGATCCGCCAGGCGAACTCGAGGTGGTGGAGGGAATGCCGGAAGGTGGCAAGATCCATCAGTTCACCGGCGTCCCGTCCGCCTTCACCCCGGACTATGCGCCCGAGGAAATGTTCGAGATTGCGACCAAGCTCTACAAATCGTCTCGCTAAGCCAATGGTCGGGGGTGCCCATCGCTCGGGCGCTGAGCACCTCGGCCTAGCCACGTCATGCCCCCACCCACGAGGTCACAACACGCATGTCCAACATGTTCTTCGATCTGTCGATGCTCGCCTTTGAATCGCAGCAGGCAATCTGGTTGCGCACCATCAAGCTGTCCACCGGCGGCCCAGCAGCCGATCGGGAAGCCAAGCTGATGGTCGACGAGAAGCTGTCGGCCGCAATGCAAGCTGCCGGCAGGTTGATGGGGGGCACCCATCCTAGCGCTGTCGTCAAAGCCTATCGGCGCAAGGTGCGAGCCAACG
The DNA here is from genome assembly GCA_025846845.1 of Alloboseaceae bacterium BT-24-1. GTDB lineage: Bacteria > Pseudomonadota > Alphaproteobacteria > Rhizobiales > Beijerinckiaceae > Allobosea. The sequence goes on along the minus strand of JAOYTL010000006.1, from coordinate 323,336 downwards.
TGCGGCGATTGTCGAAGTCGTAGCAAGGTAGCAAGCTTGAGAAGCAGTTCTCATTGCCGCCGCGGTGCGTTGTCCTGCTTCGCTTCCTCCCAGGCGCGGATATCGGAAACCAGTCTACCGAGCTCGTCAGCCTCCGGCGTACCCTCGGCATAGTTGGCGAGCTCCGCCACTCTTTGTGTCGCCGCCTCATACTGCTCCAGCGAGCTAATTGGGTTGGTCATGGCTGCCGTTGCGGGAGAATCCTGCTCCAGCCGATAGGCGTTGACGGCATCGATCAGGCCGACTCTCTCGGCCTCCTCGTCCGAGCCTTCGGGCGCGATAGCCAGCTTTGCGATCCGCGCCTCTGCGATTAGGCAATCGTCGGAATTCAATATGGCACGTCCGCCGAAGCCGACCTCTGGGGTGCTGGGCATGATGGTTCTCACTAGTTGCTGTCTGAGCGCAACCTTTCGCGCGCCGCTGTGTTCCGCCCAGGACGCGACATACCCAACAGGGTTAGGAACCTTCCCGTGCGGCCGGCATTAAACCTGCGGGCTCAGGGAGACAGGGCAACAAGGGAGGATGCTATGAGCAGTCGCAAGCCAGAGCACGACGATACGGTCGGCCAGCCGCGTAGGGCCTCGGATAGCCGGCCGCGCCCCGGATCCGGGACACCGACAGCTAGCGAGCCGGTTAACAAGGATGGACCGAAGCCGCGCAGCTCCAAAGGCGAGCGGAAGCCTTCAGAATCTTCCAGCGCCCTCGACCCTGGGCGGCCCACCAAAAAGGACTGAGCGGTCGCAGATGGCAAGCTGGGGGGACGTTTGCGTTGGAGATGCATGTGCAAGGACGAGGCCGTTGATGAACCCCAAGATCTCTAGCGGCGCGAGCTCCGCCTGCCGCGAGCTTTGTCGTGAGTACTGCCAGGATGAAGGCGGTACCGAGTACACGGTCATCGTCTATCGGCCGTTCCCAAATCTGAGCATAACCGACTATGAGCTAGAGGACGGGACGCCGGTTCGCTTCATCGATGATTGTGTGTTTGAGATCGAAACGACAGGCCGAACGCTTACCCGATGCGACCATCTCCCGAGTGCCTAGGTTAAAATCCACCTTGTTCTATAGTGGATGGCATTTGCCGCCGCTTTGATCTCGCCCGAGTGCGCCGATGTCCGAATCGAACCCAAGCGCCTGGAGCGCAACAAGCCTGCGCCGCGCGATAAGCGCCGCGGGTGTTGCGTTGTGGTCCTGGAACGTCGAAACCGACGCGTTCGCCATGGATGAGCGGGGCTTCCAGCTGTGGGCCGTACCTCAAAGCGACGACGTCAAATTTGAAGACCTGTCCGCCCGCATCCACCCCGCGGACCGGGATAGGGTGAGGGCGGCCTTCACGGCGACCCGAGCCATCGTCGGTGCCTACGAGATCGACTTCCGCATTATCATCGGCGACGAGATCCGCTGGATTTCAGCCCGCGGGATCGGTGATGACTCGGGGCCGCACGATCGTTTAGCGTACGGCATCTTCCTTGATGTAACCGGGCGCAAGCAGGCTGAGGAAGGCCACGAACTCCTTGCCGGGGAGATGAGCCATCGCGTCAAAAACTTGCTCGCTATCGCGTCGGGACTAACTCAGATCTCGTCCCGCTCGACCACGACGGCCAAGGAGATGGCCATCGAGCTGACGGGCCGTCTGGCGGCTCTTGGACGGGCCCACGATTTGGTGAGGCCTCTTCCCGGCCATCAAGGCCAAGCGGCGTTGCTTGGCGACCTCCTCTCGATCCTACTCTCCCCCTATGAAGATACCGGCGCCTTTAGCGGCAGAATCCGCGTAGCCGTTCCGCGTATGGGTGTCGGCGAGTTGGCCGCAACGGCGCTAGCTCTTATCATCCATGAACTTGCCACGAACTCGCTGAAATATGGTGCTCTCTCTGCCGACGTTGGAACGCTTGATGTCTCTGGCAGCCTCGACGACGAGGACGTCAAGATCGTCTGGACTGAGCGCGGAGGCCCCAGCGTCGAACCCATTAACGGTGCAGGTGGCTATGGCAGCCGCCTGGTCGTGCGCAGCATCTCGGGCCAGCTCGCCGGGTCGATTAACTACAACTGGTCAGCCGAGGGTGTCATCGTTACCCTCAAGATGAAGACGTCAAAACTGGCCGCCTAGGCGGCATGCCGAACAGCGTCAAGTACGGCGGTCGCACTGTACGGCTTGCGCAAAAACGTAACGGCGGCGGGCATCTCATGTGGATCAGGCCTGATGCGACCCGACGCGATGATAATCAGTATCGGCGGCCATCGGTCTCGCACTGCGAAGGCAAGCTTCAAACCGTTCATGGACCCAGGCATCTCAATGTCGGTGAAGACAACTTTTATATCTGCCCGGGCCTCCAGGAGGGCGATCGCTTCATCGGCATTTCCAGCTTCGATCGTCTCAAAGCCGGCCTCCTCAATAATTGAGGCGGTATCCATGCGGACAATTGCATCGTCTTCAACAACAAGGACAACTAGGGGCATGAGCAAACTCTTTGATGGATTAGAATTCAACGCGCCTCCCTTACGATAGTTGCGGCTTATCCAAATGAAATGCACATGAAGCTGCCGGACATGCGTTTAGGCAGGTTGGTGCATTCTTATTTTCGGGCGCATAGAGTCCGACGGGTGAAAATGGCGTTCGCGAAAGCCGGAACGCATAAATCTCGGCCTCTCGCCGATGGAGCTAAAGGGCCGGTGGGTAGCCACCGGCGAGAGGCACGGCGCTGTGGGGAGCGCCGATCTTGGAGTTAGCTCAAACGGCGCCGTATCGGTACGGCGCGGCCGTCTCATCGAAGCGGCTCCACCCGCTCTGTCGGTATTCTGCTAGACGAGCCTCACGGTCGATCGGCGTTGCACCGTCCATGATGGCTTCGACTTCCGCCGCCCGGCTATCTTCAGCCCGGACAGAAACGACAGAGCCGCCTCTGCGAACAGTCTCGGCATAGTAATGCGCGCTGTCTTCGTCCTCTCCAGCGCTGGTCATCGCACCGATGATTCCGCCCGTCGCGCCGCCAGCCGCCGCTCCAGCCAGCGTCGAAGCCAGCCAACCGGCGGCGACCACGGGCCCAACTCCAGGGATGGCAAGGAGGCCCAAACCGGCGAGCAAACCGGCGGCGCCACCGACCGCGGCGCCGATGCCCGCGCCTTCGCCGGCGTTACTGTCGTCGTCGGCATTTTCGTGACGCCCCAACAGACTGATGTCCGAACTGGCGACGCCGGCGGCCTCAAGCTGGTTCACGACGCCCTGGGCGGCGGCGTAATCATCATAGGCTCGAGTGATCGTGCGGGTCATTTGATGCTCCTTTTCAGTTGCGGGTGATGTTGCCGCGGTAATCGACTGAGACGGTCACCTGCGCGCCCGAATGTGTGGCGGTGCCCTTCCAGACACCGTTGTCGTCCTTCTTGAGCTCGCCGACGTTGGTGTAGCCGTTCGCCTCCAGGCGGCTCTTCGCCTGCCCCTCGGTGAAGCTATTCGCGCCGGGAAGCGGAGCGTTCGCATCGGCGGGCGCATTCGGCGCAGGCGTTGGCGAAGTAGTGCTCGTCTGTGCAAGGCCGCCGACCGGAATCAGGGCGCACAAAGCCATCGTGAGAAGCGCACGTTTCATGATTATCCCCATTTTTGAAGGCGCCGTGAGGCTGCTAATCAGAACGGCAGGCTGCTCAAGATGTTCCCATAAATGGTGAATTATCAGCTGTGTACGCCCACCGAGGATCGGCGCCAGAAACGCCCTCGCGAAAGCTGATCACCATCTCGCCTTGCTCATTAGTCGAGATGCAGTTTGCCGAGATTTCCCGGCAAACCCGCGACCGGAAGGTCGTCGGGGCTGCGGTTTGTCCCTGGTACGAGATTGGCCTCTGGTCCATGCGGGTTTTTGCGAGCGTGATCCTCATCCCATTGGCGAAGCGCCGCGACCAAGTTCTTCAGTTCTTCTACCGCGGATGAACCTTCCGGGGCATCGCTAAGGGCGTTGGCGCGCTTGGCTGTCGCCGCGAATTCTGTATGTGATTGGTCAGCATTGCGGTCTCCCCGGTCGGATGTGCCTCGCCGAGGGCTCGGCACATTTCGCGTTAGGATCGGAACCGCCCGCTACGCCCTTCGTTCCATGGCTCAGCCCAGCGAGGTGTCCGATGTTGCGCTTTCAGGCTCAACGTTTGGAGATCGCGGTGATGCCGCGCCCCCAAATTCATCCCGGGTGATTTAGAATCCCTCGAACTGATAGAGCGCGAGAGCGTTGGAGGCTCAACATGGGAGTCTCCAATGAACGCGATGTGTGAGCACAGCCAATCGGTCTGGATGGATGTCGACGTTGCGCCCGACGCCACGCCGCTTTCCGAAAACACCCATACAGACGTCGCCGTGGTAGGCGCTGGCATTGCGGGACTATCGATAGCGTTTGAGCTCGCGCTGCGAGGACATTCTGTCACTGTGCTCGATCGCGGGCCGATTGCGGGGGGAATGACGGCAAGGACGACGGCCCATCTCGCGCCGGTTTGCGATGACTCGCTGTCCGCGCTTCTTTCAATGCGCGGCCTGGAACTCGCCCGGGACTTCCAAGTCAGCCAAACAGCGGCCGTCGACCGCATCGAGGCCATTCAGGCGCAGCTCGGCATCGAATGCGAGTTTCGTCGGCTGGACGGCATCCTCTTCTTGGATCCGAAGAGCGAGAAATCCGTGTTGGATGATGAGGTTTCGGCCGCCGGCGACATTGGCGTCGCGGTCGAGCGCGGCAATGGGCTTCCCCTACAAACGCTGGAGGACAGGCCCTACCTGCGCTATCCCGACCAGGCCACCTTTCATCCGCTCAAATATCTACAAGGGATTGCCAAAGCGCTGGAGGACAAGGGCGTCAGGCTGCATCCCTTCTCGGCCGTGGAGAAGATATCCGAAGATCAGAATGGCGTTCAAATCAGGCTGGCTTCCGGACTCACGGTCGATGCTGCCGACGTCGTGGTCGCCACGAACTCGCCAATCCACGATGTTTTCGCCTTGCACACCAAACAGGCGCCGTATCGTACCTATGCCATGGGCTTCGAGATCGAACGTGGCGCGCTCGCCGATGCTCTTTATTGGGATACGGAAGACCCCTACCACTATGTCCGCTTGACCGCCGGTGCGAACGGCAAGGATGTGCTCATCGTCGGCGGTGAAGACCATAAGACCGGCGAATTTGATGATGCGCCAAAACGTTTTGCAGCCATCGAATCCTGGATCAAAACGCTTATCCCCGATCTCGGCTCTGAACTTTACCGCTGGTCGGGCCAGGTGATGGACACCCTCGACTATGGAGCCTTCATCGGCCGCGAATCGAAGAGGGCGCGCACCTATGTGACGACCGGCGATTCAGGCCAAGGCATCACCCATGGCGTGGTCGCCAGCCTAATTATTCCCGATCTCATCGAGGGCAAAGATAACGCTTTTGCGGCTGTCTATGATCCGGTGCGCAAGCCATTCAAGGCGGCCGCAGCCTTCGTGACCGAGAACAGCACCGCGCTCGCCAACATGGCTCAATATCTAGCACTGGGCGAGCTCGGCTCGGTCGACGAGTTGGAGCCAGGCCAAGGCGCGATCATTCGCGATGGCCTCACCAAAATCGCAGCGTACCGCTCGGAAGATGGCACCCTTTATCAGCGCTCGGCGGTATGCACGCATCTTGGCTGCCATCTGCAATGGAACAGTCTGGAGACCTGCTGGGATTGCCCCTGCCATGGCTCGCATTTTGCTCCCGATGGCAGCGTGCTCAACGGTCCGGCTGTAGCCCCATTGGCGGAGATCGACGGCAACCATGACGGGAAGGCCGCCGAATGAGCTAATTTCCGCTCCGGTCCGCGCGTGCGTTGGCCCTGTCTCTGTTGAGGGGTCCAAGGCGGCCACTTCCGATCAGCAGCATATTTTGGCGGCTCAAAGACACTTACCTACCTGAGCTGCCGCCCACTCGGCATAAGGGGTGACCTTGGCAAGGTGGCGGTTGAAATCGGGCGCTCCGTCGCGCCACCAGACCGGTCCTCGCTCGCCCAGCGCAATCTTGGCTGCGGATACGGCCGCTCGAGCAGGTTCGAGATCGCCAGCTCCAAGCTTCGCATTCTTCACCGCCCGCCTGGCTCCCATCAAATCCCGTACCAAATCCTGCCTGCGCGCTTCGGGGATCGACGGATCAGTGGCTCGCCAGAGCCGTCCAGCGACAAGGAAATAGCGACCATCAGGGTAAGAGGATAACGGCGGTCCATACTAGCGGAAGTCAGGCGCTGGAATCGTAGCGATCACGCGCGCGCTGCTCGGCACACCTTTGATGTCCCAGCCAAGGCTCGCGACGGATGCTCCATAATTCGTGACCCGGCGCGGGCTCACTCGGCAGGTTGTCCGAGGTCCTAAGCTTGATTTCGATGTCATAGGAGCTGTCGTCCCAATCGAAGAGTGATGAGCCGCACTGGGGACAAAATCGCCTACCTCCCGCGCGGATTCGATCCGAGTTCGCCAGTCGGCGCCGCAATTTAACGCGGCGCCGACAACACGACTGAGCGACGATAGATTCTGGAGACTAGCGGGATCCAAACAATGCGGTGAGATCGATCTCTTCATCGCGATGCTTTCCGCCCAGTACAGCCGCAAACCAGGCGGCTGCGGCGCCAGCCAGCAGCGCGGCCGCGGTCAGGAACGCGGTTATGACGCCCATCCTGCGCGCGCGTTCGGCAGCCTGCTTCGCAGTTTCCTTCGCCTGGTTGAGTTTCGCATACGCATCGTCGATGCGCTTCTCGGCGTCTTGTTGCGAGATATTCGCGCGCGCTGCGAGGCGGTTTGCGATGTAGGTGCGGTCAGCCGGATCGAGGGCACCGCTCGCCAAGCTGCGACTTAAGATGCGAGATGCCTCCTCGCGCTCTCCGGCCGACACGGGTTCGGTACCGGTGGAACGCATCACGGAGTCGAGCGCTGAGCCGAGGGGGTCGGCCTGTTGGCTGATCAGCGCACCCGCGCCCGTCGCGGCTGCCGTGACCCCTGTCGCCGCGGTTTTGGCCGCACCGGTGAGCACCGAACTGGTGAGCATCGCAACAAGCAAGGCACCAGCTGCCCAGACGACTAGTCCGTGCGCGCCATCGCGAACATGGCGTTCATGATCAGTAGCATCGAGGGTGGGCCGGCGCATCCGTCCAGCCAAATATCCACCGGCAGCGCAGGCAGAAATCGTCACCCAGAGTGCCCAGATCCCGCCCGCGATCGCTAACGCGGTCAGACCGGAGGAGCGAGAGGTGTCGGCGGAGACCATCGAAAGCCCGATGGCAGAACCGAATGCCGCCATGATCGTGGTGATGGCGGCGGCGATCACCGCGCCGCCGATAATCGGACTCCAGTCGAGATAAGACGAGCTGTTGCCGGTGCTGGGGGCTACGACAACCACATCCGTTGTGTCCATTGCCATGACATCAACTCCTAGCGGAGGCCGAGGAAGGACAAGATGGCCAGAACGACCACGACAAGGCCGACGATATAGATGATGCCGTTCATAGGAACTCTCCCGCCACGCGCGCCAGAATGGTCGCGCGGCAAGAAAACAAAGGCCTCGGCGGGTTGTTCCGATCGAGCCTGCGGTCGAGTTCAAACAGACGTCGCGCTCAGCCGAGCGGCATTCGGAATGTGAACTGCGTTTCGAGTTCAGAGGAATCGACAACGATCGTGCCGCCATGCGCTTTGGCGATTTCCGAAGCGATGTGCAGGCCCAACCCCAACCCCTGTAGGTTGGCGCGCACCTCGCCGCGGAAGAACGGTTGAAACAGTTTGGCCATCGCTTCGGGCGGAATGGGATCGCCGCCGTTGGCAATGGATACGTGCAAAAACCCCTCGGCCGTTTGAGCGCGCATCCGGATCGGCTGGTCTACCGCTCCATGCGCAAGCGCGTTGCCAAGCAGATTTGAGACGAGCTGAGCGATGCGGGCGCGGTCGCAATCAACTGGTTCAGCGATGGCGAATTGAAGCTCGATCCGTCGATCCGGATACGTCGACGTTAGCTCGTCAACGACCTGCTGCAACGCCGGGGTAAGAGGCTCGGCTGCGTTGCGATCGAGTGTGATGCCGTCGCCAAGCCGAGCTTTTGCAAAATCCATGACATTGTCGATCAGCTCGGACATACGCGCGATGCTGCCCATCAGAAGAGGCAGAATCTTTGCCCCTTTTTCACTCAGATTTTCCCGCGCGAGAAGACGCACACCTCCGGTAAACCCCGCGAGGGGATTGCGTAGATCGTGTCCGAGCACGGCAATGAATTGCTCTCGAAGTTCAGCGGTGGCCCGCTCAGAGCGCAGATTTTCTTGAGCGGCAGCTCGCGCTTTCAAGAGCGATTGCTCGAACTGTCTGCGTTCGGCCGCCTTAAAGATCGCGAGCTTGACGGTGGGGGCGTCGCCGGCAGATTCAACTGCGCTGGCGAAACAGGGAATCGTCTCCCCTGCGGCGCTCAAGAAATCGAGCGCAACGCCGTCGATGTTACCCTGAATCTTCAACAGCGGGCGCAGGTGGGTTTCCCAATAGACCCTGCCAGTGAAGGGGAGGACATCGTAAAGACGCTTGCCCCTGAGCGCCGCCGCGTCGTGCCCCAGCCACGTAGCGAACGTGCGGTTGGCCAGCACAATCTCGCCGGTCGACGCTATGGAGAGATATCCGCAAGGTGCGTTGTCGAAGAGGTCCTCGAGCTGGCCGCGCCGAGGGTCCAAGGCGGTCATGTCAGACAAAGGCGCGGATCGCCCTGACAACCTCGTCGGGCGCGCTCAAATTCGGGCAATGGCCGGTAGCCTCCAGCAGCACGAATTGGCTGTTGGGGATATGGTCTCTCACATATTCGCCTACTTCGATCGGGGCGATGATGTCCTCGCTGCATTGAAGCACCAGTGTCGGAACCGCGACGCGCGGAAGATCTTCTCGGTTATCCGACATGAAGGTCACGCGCGCAAAATCCTTGGCGAAATCGGGGTCTGCACGACAAAAACTGTCTGTCAGCTCTATGCCGAGTTCTGGTCGATCGGGGTTGCCCATGATCACTGGGGCCGTGGCGACCGCCCAGCCCTGATAGTTGATCAACAAGAAATCCAGAAGCTCGGCGATCTGCATCTGCGAGAACCCGCCGCGATAGGCGTCGTCGTCGATATAGCGCGGTGATGGGCCCACCATCACCAGCTTCCCAAAGCGCGTTGGCGCCTTGATGCAGGCCAGGGCACCGATCATGGCGCTAACTGAATGGCCCACGAGAATGACGTCGGACAGGTCGAGGTCTTCTGCAATCTCGACCAGGTCCTGCGCATACCCGTCGAGCGTGCCGCATTTTGTAGGGCTCTAGGCGAAGATGTGCGAAGCGCCGGCGCCGACATGGTCGAAAAGTACGATCCTGAAGCGATCTTGGAAATGCGGTACGACATACCGCCACATCGTCTGATCACAGCCATAACCGTGGGCGAACATCATGACGCGTTCGCCCGAGCCAAACACCCGGACATTGTTTCGGAGAGCTGGCGACACGATGATCTGGATCCAGTGGAAAGGAGGCCGCAACTTATATCACCGGGCTAGTGACAACTATGTCGTTTCACATCGCCAACCACTGATTCATAGGCTGCTCCTCGCCAAGGATGCATTGCCAGACCCCACTTCTTTCCTGATCCACAAGCAGCCTGAAGCCAGTGACCAGGGCAGCCATGCACCATCAGCTGACGACGCCGCTTATCCCGAGAGCAGACGCCGTGGTCTGACGCGAGATGACGACTCCATAGCCCCCTATTCTAGCGGAGTTTGGCGATACCGATGCCGTCGAGCTTCGCGCGATCCTTTATGGACTCTTCGCTACGGGTCATTGCTTTCGCAATCGCCTTCAGGGCCATGCCCTTTCCAGCGAGCAATTTCAGTTTCTTAAGCTCTTCAGAAGTCCAGGGTTGGCGGTGCCGTTCAAATCGCTCAGTCACAATCCACTCCTGCAGCGTGCTCACACTTGAGGATTTGATCTATAGCAGCAATGCTTCTGCGATCCTTGTGCGGGCGTGCGTGCACAAGCGGCTTTTGTTCATGATCGCGCCATAAGCTGACCTTGGCACTCGGCCGCAGAGCGGACATTCCCAACCTCGGCGGCGGCGACGAATTTGCACTACGATACGACGCACTCACCGCGGAAGAAGTCGATGAAGGCCCGCAGTGCGGCGGGGATACGGGATAATCGAGGTGGAAGCCCGGACAATAGGGGCTCCATTCCTCGAGCACACGGACGAGCCGGCGGTGTCGACCTGGCTTCGCACGACCGTTCGGAGCCTTCTTCAGGGGGCCCATTCCAAAGAAATCCGGTAGCCGCCATCCGCGCAAGGCCAGCGACGGAGGAGGCCGCCAGCCCGCTGAGACCGTCCTGACCTCCACGCCGAACGGCAGGGCAGAACTCGCCAATCGTATCGGAACGAAGCACGCCATCGGATGTTGACCACAGCTATCCGACCTGAGGCGGGCGCCCGGCAATGTTTGAAGACTTCACTCTCGACTTCGTTCAGGTCAGCGACGCGACGCTGCGTGTGCGCCATGGTGGCGAGGGGCCGCCTTTGCTGCTGCTCCACGGCCATCCGCGGACGCATGCGACCTGGCACCGCGTCGCGCCTTTGTTGGCAACGGAGTTCCACGTCGTCTGTCCCGACCTGCGCGGGTTCGGCCAATCCTCGCAGCCGCCAGACCTGCCCGACCACTCCGGGTCATCGAAGCGCGCCAAGGCCTTCGACTGCCTGGAGTTGATGGCGCGGCTGGGATTCGACCGCTTCTACCTCGCAGGCCACGACCGTGGTTCGTACACCGCCTTTCGGCTGGCGATGGATCATCCCGGCGCCGTAGAACGGCTGGCTGTAATGGACGGCGTTCCGATCCTGGAAGCGCTGGAGCGCTGCACGGAGAAGTTCGCAACGCTCTGGTGGCACTGGTTCTTCTTTTGCCAGCCGGACAAGCCCGAGCGGGCGATCCAGGCCGATCCACTGAAATGGTATGGCGCCGACCCTCAGGCGATGGGGTCTGAGAATTACGCCGACTTCCTCGCGGCGATCCAAAATCCGGACGTCATCCATGGGATGATCGAGGATTATCGCGCCGGCCCGGCGATCGACCGCGTCCACGACGAGGCCGATCGCGATCAAGCGCATAGTTTGCAATGTCCACTGCTATGCCTTTGGTCGGAACGAGATGACCTGCCTGACCTCTATGGCGATGTCCTGGAGGTCTGGCGCCCCTGGGCACCGGATCGGCGAGGCCGTGCGATCACGAGTGGTCACCATATGGCGGAAGAGGTGCCCGAAGAGGTCGCCGAGGCGCTTCGGCAGTTTTTCACCGGCCGCTGAAAACTTGGGCAGAGATAGAGAACTCATCGCCTCCTGCCGCGTTGTCACAGCGCTTTAGGAGGAAGCGATGAGCCGTCACCCCGCTGAACTCATAAGCGTCGCCCTTCCCCTCAGCCACCGCGCCCCGCCCAGCGGGAAGGCCATGCGGGAACGGCTTCTGCTTCGATTGAGCGACGATGCCATGGTCGAAGCGCTCGCTCGCTTATCGGGACGGAGCATTCCATCCGTCGCCTGGCTGCTGAAACAGGACATGATCGTCCCGGGCGGATTGCTTCGTGCGGCAATGCTGTTGGAAGCGGACAAGCCACGTTCCTGAGGCTTGGAGCTGGTAGGCGACTGGTCTGAAAGAAGGCCGCGGCTCGCGCACCCGCGAGGCAGAGTGTGCATTGCGTTGCATCTCATAATTGCGACACGTTGCTCACTGTGTTCAGGGCGCTGCTGTTCCGAGCGCTGCGGCGAGTACGTCTGCGAGGCCGCGCCCCGCGCTGCCGTCTTCATCAAGGCGCGGATTGTAGATGGTGATCTCGATGCCCACTGCCTCGCCGCTCGCCAAGGCAACCCGAAGCGCTACCCCGAGCTCGTCCCGTGACAACCCTCCCGGAATACGGAAATCGACAGCCGGCATGACGGCGTCGTCGAGGCAATCGGCGTCGAGATGGATGAAGAAGCCGTCCAGTTCCTCTCGCGTCAGGTGATCGACCGCTTCGCGGGCGGCGGCCTCGATGCCCATCGCGCGCACGGCGGGAAGGTCAATCGCCTTGAGCTCGTTGGGGAGTGGCTGGCTCCCGTACTCCTCCTGATCCTTATGATCGCGATACGCGAACGCGACAGCGTCTTCGGGACGGACGAGAGGCCCACGACCTTCAAGGTCTGTCAGGAGCGACGGGCCGTAGCCGGTGACGAAGGCGAGGTCCATCGAGGCGCCTTCACCGTTGGGTTCCGCCGCGGGCTGGAAGAAATCGGCGTTGCCATCAATGAAGAACAGGCCGTAGCGGCCGCGCCGTCGAAGCGCGAGCATCGAGCCCAGCAGGATCGTGCAATCGCCGCCCAGCACGACTGGAAATTCGCCCGCGTCAAGGACCGCTTCCACCGTATCGGCGAGCTTGGGCGCCCACGCCGCAATTGCCCTGGCATTGAGGGTGCCAGTCTCGGGATCGGGCGTAGGGTCCTTCGGAGGCACCGCCAGCCGCCCGGCGCGGCGCGCATGGATGCGCTCCGCGAGACCGAGATCCAGGAGTCGGTCTGACAGGCGCTCTACTCCGTCCGTGGCGAGGCCCAATGTGGAAGGCGCTTCGAGAATGGCGTAGGGAAGGGTCGGCACGGGCGCCTCCGTCAGTCATTACTTTGCGGAGTAGGTCACTGCCTCGATTTTGTGACCATCTGGATCGCGGACGAACGCGCCATAATAGTTGGCATCGTAGTTCGGCCGCAGCCCTGGAGCGCCATCGTCGCTGCCACCATGTTTGAGTGCTGCTTCATAAAATCGATTGACCATCGAACGGTCCTCCACGGCAAAGGCGATATGACTGCCATTGCCTACGGTCGCTGGCTTTCCATCGATTGGAACCTGAACGCTGAAGTGAAACGTGCCGCTTCCATAACCCAGTCCACCCTCGTCCTCCGCCATCGGTACAATGCCGACGAAGGGCAAAACAGCATCGTAGAAGCGCTTCGAACGCCCAACATCATTCGTCCCAACCGAAACATGGTGAATCACGACTACCTCCGTTCCAGCTTTGTCGTGGGTTCTAACGAGGATCGCACCCCGCCCTCTCGGCGCTTTACCCGTCCCTTCGCTAGCCAATGATCAACTAACGGGCCGCCGCGACCGAGCACGGGGTCGATGCGGGGAAACGGCAATCGGTCGATCGCGCCTCGAATTTCGGGCGTAGTCGCCTCGCGCAAGATGTCGCCTTGTTGGTCGGGAGGATAAGCGCCCACGACGAGCAGATCCTCGCTGGCCGAGCGGCGGCAGTGCCCTGTGCCGGCCGGCAGCACGAGAACATCGCCGGCTGAGACGCGAAGCTCCTCTCCTCCATCACCGCCGATGATCAGCACTGCATGGCCGGCGGCGATACCGAGCACCTCATGTCCTTCCGCGTGGTAGTGGTGAAAGGCATAGATGCCGTTGCGCCATTGCGGCGGCCAGTCGTTCTCGGCGAAGCGCTGCTCCATCTGGCGAGCAAGATCGCCGGTAGCCGGTGAGAAAGCTGACTCATAGATCAGTACCGGCAGCCGCGGGTTATTGGGAATAAGACCGCGCGACTCGAGCTGCAGAGCCCTGATCGGTTTCATGAACGTTGATCTCCAGTTTGCCGCTTCAACGCGCAGGGATGCAGAACGTTCGGAAACTGGAGCACGAGCACTGGCGGCACTGCCTCGCCACTCTAGTCCACGAAGCGCACGGACATGCCCGGCTTCACCAACGCGGCGAGATGCTCGGCATCCCAGTTCGTCAGCCGGACGCAGCCATGCGAGGAATTCTTGCTCACCCGTGAGGGATCGGGCGTGCCATGGATGCCGAAGGTCGGTTTCGACAGAGCGATCCAGATCGTGCCGACCGGGTTGTTGGGGCCAGCTGGCAGGACGAGCTTCTTGGTATTCTTTCCCTGCTTGAAATTCTTGTCGGGATCATAGTGGTAGGTCGGGTTCTTGACGACCCGTTCGATCCGGAATTCGCCCTCGGGCGATGGCGTCTCGCCTGAGCCGATCGTAGCGGGATAGCTCGCGAGGATACGATCGCCCTCGCCATAGACGACAACCATACCCGTGCTCTTGATGGCCTCGACACGTTGGGCGCTGCCCGGCGGGTCGACCCGCGTCGGGGCGATGACCGAGATCGTTCCGCCGGCCTTGAGAAGATTTGCGCGACGATTGAGGGCGACGAGCAGCTGCTCGCTCATGTGAAAGCGCTCGGCGAGCATTTCCCGCGCGCTCGTATAGGTCAGGCGCTTCATCGCCGCCTGTCTGGCGTAGTCGCGCGGAATCCGCTTGGCGAAGTGGTGACCGCTGTCCTTGGCGGAGATCTCGTAGTCGACGACGATATCGCCGGCCGTATCGCCTCCCAGCGCCTGCCAGGTCCTTGCATCAATGGCGTCGCCCTCGCCCAGCATCTCCTGCCGACGGAACTGGGCGATCGCCTTGCGGTAGTTTTCGCCATCGCGGCCATCGATCATGCCGGGCGATACTCCGCGGCGGCTCAGAAGGACTTGGGCCTTGAGGATGGAAGGGTCCAGCCTGGCTGGCTTCTTGCGGAGATCGCGACCCATGGTGGCTTTGTTCACCTCATCCGCGGTGAGCGCCGAGATGGGACCGGCGCCGATAGCGAGAGTGAACGCCACGGCCAACAGGAACAGTGGACGGAATTTCATGGACGCCTCAGCCAGTTGCGCTGCATACCGCTATTAAGACCGCGGACTGCGCCGCTGGTTCCCTCTGACGTGATTTGCGCGGGAAATACTGGAAAGATCCGCAACCTGGCAGCCGCTATCGACGGTGATGAAGGAGCGTCGCGCCTCCTCTGCCGAATGCCTGCAGGATCGACGAGCCATTGGGCTATTAGCTCTGACCAGCCCAACCAACGACCGCCCACAGCATACGAAGCATAGCGGGGCTACGCAGCTACCGTGATGCCGGGTCAATCGATTTCGCCACGGCCTCCTTCTTGTTCTGCGGAAGCAGTGTCATGCAAAGAATGAACGCCGATAGCAGGAAGCATGCGCTATTCGTGACGATGAGCGGCCATTCGCCCAGTCCCCAGCCATAAGCTGTCCAAAGTCCAAAGCCCGAGACAGTCAGGCTGTACGTGACCGGCGAGATCGAGCTGGTATCGCGGCTTTTGACGATGCGCCACGCCTGCGGGATGAAGCTGATCATTGAGCAGGCTGCGGCCAACGTTCCTGCGACAGTGATCCAATTCACGGAACTCTCCGAAACGTGGTCCAGCGCCGAGCAAGATTTGCCGCCTCGAGCTAACTCAGTTTCACGCTAGCCGTCTTGTCGACGTAGTCTTCCTTGGGATCGGCACCTAGCAAGAGCTTGATGCCTGCGACGAGACTCCACTCGTCTTCCCAGATCTCCGCGTGGCTCGGTTCGAAACGTAGGAGCGCGAGCTTGGGATCATCCTTGCCGCCCTCGTACCAGGCCGCAACGAAACGGTTCCAGAGCCGGTCGATGACGGCTCGGTCTTTATCGAGGCTGAGCTCACCGCTGATGGTCGCGAAGAGATCGTGCCCCTTCGATGCAAAAGATATGAACCCACCGGTTCTACCCGACACTGCCTGAACCAATTCCGTGTCGTTGGCTGAGAATATCCAAAGCGGGCCTCTATCGGCCTCGCCATCGATCTGGACCGTCATTGGCCGGAGAAGGCTATCGGGGCGGTCCGAAAGGCCGAGCATGACGGTCATATCCGATCGCAGGGCCTTCCAAAGCTTCGCTTCGAGGTCGCTGGGGGTTGTCATACCGTTTGCTCCGATCGCTGTGTCCTCTCACAACCGGTCGGCCGCGAACGAAGTTCCACAAATCGGACGATGCCCCGCAGGTTATCCTGCGAGCCTCCGGCGAGTCTTGAGGAAGCCTGCTACATAACGGCGAACGAGGTCATGGTCATTGGGGGCACGAGCACATGCTGCGCCACGAGATCACGCAGCGACGAGCGTTCGTCATCCGTCAAATCGAGTCGTCGCACCCGCAAAATCGGATTCCGTCAGCTCATCAGATCTGCGATCTCGCAAGGCTGGAGAGCCAGTCTGAAAACTTCTCGTTTGCCGCGCGATTTTGCCAGTCAGAGAAGGTGTAAGGCTTGGATGTGGCGGCATCCTTGTCGAACAAGGCAATCTGGGTGCTCGCGAACCGCTGGTCGAACAGATTGATGTTGGCCTCATCGTTGAGCCTCAGGGCTCGGTCATCGATATTCGTCGAGCCGACTGAGGTCCAAACGTCGTCGACGACCACCAGCTTGCAATGGAAGAACGTGGGCTGAAATTCGCTGATTTTTACACCCGCCTCAAGCAAATCACCCCAAAGATGCCGAGAAGCCTTCCTGACGAGGCGCGCATCAGTCTGAGGTCCGGGGACGATAATCTGGACGTCCACGCCGCGCTTGCGAGCCTCCAGGAGCTGCCGCCTGGTTAGTTCATCAGGGACGAAATACGGCGTGGCGATCCGGATACTCTTCTGGGCTGAGGCAAGCGCCGTCATCAGCATGAGGTGCATGACATTGCGCTGATGGGTCGAGCTGACGACAACCTGCGTTGCGTGATCCCCTATCGGCTGCAGTGCTGGAAAGAAGCGATCGCCCAGCAACAGCTCGCCCGTTGCCTCAATCCAATGTTCGGCGAACGCCGCCTGGAGTTCTGCGGTGGCCGGTCCTTCCAGTCGATAGTGATTGTCACGCCACTCGCTCGGTGAACGTGCATCGCCGTTCCATTCATCGGCGATGCCAACACCGCCGGTGAAGCCCACGCGCCCATCAACGACCAGCAGTTTCCGGTGGGTGCGATTGTTCACCCGATCGACGGTGTACCAGGTGAGTGGGCGAAAGCGGACAACCTGGACGCCGGCATCCTGCATACGCTTGATCAGGCCCTCGTCCATCGGGAGGCTGCCGACCCAGTCGAGCAGGACTTTCACGCTCAGGCCCTCGCGGGCCTTGATCGAGAGTGCGTCCGCGAATTCGTTTGCGATGGCGCCGCGCCAATAAATGTAAGTTTCAAAGGTGATCGTTTGCCGCGCTTCTCGGATTGCGCGCAGCATCGAGGGGAATATCTGGGCGCCGTTGACGAGCGTCTCGACGCGGTTCCCGGGCACGTAGTTTGATCCAAATAGCGCGCCCATCGACGTCCTCAGCTGGCTATCTGAGGAGGCCAAGTTATGCGGAAGCGGTTGCCGCAACTCCTGGGGCGCCGGCAATAGGTTGCCGATAACCAGACAACCGAGGGCGCCGATAGCGGCCGAGACCAAGCTAATGATGAGTGGATGGCGTCGAAAATTCATCGGCCCGGGAACGTAAAGGCTGGCGCGTGAGGTTGCAGAGAAGAGCGCATAGAGAATCGTAGATTTGTGGTCACGCCGGAGCTCCCTTCGCCGCGAATTTCAGACAGACCCTGCAGATGCCTCGGAGAGAGGTTTCCACAGCATCGGCCAGCAACGGGCCTTTATCGTCCGCTTTGGGATCCGAAACTTGCGACAGCTGCCCAAGAACAAGGATTGCCAAGGGCATGTGACGGCGGAGGCGGCGAAGGGCATATTTCCTGTGCGCAGCGTTCTGCGGGCCGATATAGCAGAGGCAGATCAAGGCTGGATCGCGCTCAGCAAGTTGCACCATGCCCGAGGTCAACAAGGTGTTTGGCGGCAAGGCCTCCGCTGCCAATCCGTGCTTTTCCAAAATCTGGCTCAGCATCAGGGCAGCCGCCTCGTCGAGTTGTGACCTTGCCCCGATGCAGACAACGCGATCTCGGCCCGCGAACGTCTCGCCAAGCTCAGCCGCGGCGAGAATCGGCAGATCGGAAGTACCTTCACTCTCATCTGTCTGTTCAACGGCGGCCTCGGTCTCCGGATCTGCTGCGGCAGCGTCGAGTACCGGTCGGCTGTCGTCATGGTCAGCCAGATCTTCAACGACCTCGCGCACTGTCGCGAGAATTTGATTTCGGCGAGCGGCATCGAGGACGCCACGCGCTTCATCCGCTGCCGCGAGCCGCAAGCCCTCGAGCGCGACCTCGTCGTAATAGGCGGAGAGCGAGCGTTCCTTCAGTACCTCCTCAGCCTTGTCGGCTGCTTCCGCCGGATCTCCTGCAAGGATGCGCTGATAGAAAATCTCCGGGGCGGACAGCGGAGGCCGATCCCCGAGCATGACGTCCAGAAATTCCAGTCTTTCGACATGTCGGCCCAGTACCACGAGGCAAACGGTCAATGGCGTCGCCAGAACGAGGCCGATGGGGCCCCATAACCAGGTCCAGAATGTCGCTGCGACCACGATGGCGACGGGCGATAGTCCGGTAGAGCGGCCATAGGCCAACGGTTCGATCACATGTCCCACGAGCGGTTCTGCGATGACGAACAATCCGGCTGTCAATGCGAGCATCATCCACCCGGGATCGACCGATGCGGCGATCACCATCGGGAAGACGGCCGAAAGCACCGCCCCGAGATAAGGAATGAAGCGCAGGATTGCCGCCAGAATGCCCCATAGCAGCGAACTGGGAACGCCGATGGCCCAAAGGCCGCAACCGATCACCACTCCAAAGCCTGCATTGACGATGAGTTGAGTGAGGAACAATCGACTCAAGCGCCTGGCGGCATCATCGAACGCGGCCGTGGTCTTCTGCAGGTCGTGGGTACCAGTCAACCGGATGAACCGATTTCGAAGATCCTCGCGCTTCAGAAGGATGAAGATCACGAAGATCAGAACAATACCCGTCGTGGTTAGAGGGTGAATTAGTGGCGACAGAAATGCCTGCAGCGTTTCGATCGCACCAGGCTCGGGTTGGTGCACTTCGACCGGGATCGGACGCCCCTCTCGAGAACGGCCGGCTATCTCGGTCGAAGGAGGAAATTCTGCCTTGGGGCGGTCAAGTTCCTTGCTCAGGTCTTGCAGAATATCCGCTGCCCGGCTCAACACTCCACTCCCCGCTTCCGAGCCCTTCAAAGCGGAGATCTTTGCGCGCATCGTGCTTTGATAGGTCGGCAGCTGCCCCGCCAGTTGGGTCGCTTGGCTAACCATGGCCATCGTCAAGATGGCCAAGGTCGCAAACGCAATCAGGACAACCGTGAAGACCGCCAATGCTCGCGGAACACGAAGTTTCTGCAATCCCTTCACCAGCGGCGCCAGGACGAAACTGAATAGGATTGCGAGCGCTACCGGGACGAAAACCTCGCGTCCGAAATACAACGCGGCAATGATGAAAGCGCCGGTAGCAACGTTGGCAACGCTATCAGTTGGCGACTTCGTTACCGAACTCGGAATGGCGGAAGGAGACTCGATCGCGGGCATTACTCAGTTCCCTTCGATCGCGAAGACCGCGTGAATCTGCCATTTGGAGCGACTATCTCAGTCGTGCCCTGGGAGGGTTTTTCCTCCCAGGGCGTCCGCTTGAGCCCACGGACCTCGGGCAGGCTGGGGCCCGAGCGGGCTGCTGCGTAAGCGCGCACCGCGCCGTTCGCAAACACCGAGGCGCTCGATATTGAGGCGAAAATCGCGCAATCATCCGGATTGGACACCGTGCCCCCCAATGCGACAGCCACCTGCAATCAGGCGAGCTTCTTTAGAACATCAATAAGGTTCGGGGGTTCCAGGTGCTCCTCTCGGACGCTCCTACTGCTCAGGATCTGGCCGCGTGGCCTCCCCCCGCGCCAAGTTCCGACGGGTTCGCGCCATGGGCGAAACCAAACCCTTGGTCCAGAACGGGAGATTATCGGGGAACCTCAAGTCACCCCGGGATGTTGCGCTTCATCATCTCTCTCAGAGGCAGCGCAATGCAAATCCGCGTCGGCTACCGGATCGAGATCGTCACCGCACAAACAACTCCGGCGGTGGTCCTACTCGACCCTCATCCTAGCCGCAGCAAGGACGTGGTTGGTCAGCCGACGCCGCAGATTAAATCGATCATCGACGGCAGGAATGTGCCGGTCGAGGAATACACGGACGGCTTCGGCAACCAGTGTCGCCGGCTGGTTATACCGCAGGGAGGAGCGATCTTCACAAACGATGTGATCGTCCGCGACACGGGGATTCCGGACCAGTTCGATAAGAACGCACCGGAAGTCTGGCCAGGCGACCTGCCGGCTGAGCTCATCGAATATACTTTGTCCAGCCGGTACTGTGAGGTCGACGAGCTATCTGCGACCGCGTGGAATTTGTTCGGCAATTTTGCACCGGGTTGGAATCGGGTTCAGCAAATCTGCAATTACGTGAACGCGCAAATCCGATTCGACTATCGGTTCGCCAGAAACACGCGCACCGCTGTTCAAGCGATGAATGAACGCGTCGGTGTATGCCGGGATTTCACCCATCTTGCCATTGCTCTATGCCGTGCCATGAACATCCCGGCACGGTACTGCAACGGCTTCCTCGGTGACATCGGCGTGCCCCGCGATCCTGCACCGATGGATTACAACGCCTGGTTCGAGGCCTATCTCGGGGGCAAGTGGTACATCTTCGATGCCCGCCACAACATGCCGCGCATCGGTCGAGTGCTGGTCGCAAGGGGGCGAGACGCCGCGGATATCCCGATGATCCATACCTACGGTCCGCACGGACTTCAGCGGTTCGATATCCTCACCGAGGAGGTAATCGCCTCGGGAGCCTCTTCCTGAACGGTCTGACTGTCCCCAGCCGAATAAATCGGACGGGCTGCCGGAAGGCGTCGGCTTCTTTGTGGACTTCAGGACGCTCACATGTCGGCACGGGGCGGTCGAGGTTAAGTCTCTTCGAGCAACGCGCGGATAGGTCGCCTGAAACCAGTCAGCCGAGGCGGGCAGCCGTTCCAGCGCATCCTTGAAAGCCGCGGCGTGCTTACGCGTGTAAGAGCGCAACGGGCGGTCGCCGCAAATCGCCTTGATCCAAGCCCCGATGACCAATCGCTGCTAGGCTTCGCACCAAGCTAAGCGCTCGGCACCTTGCTCCAGCGCCCGGTTCAACGTTGGTCGTGCAGGCCGGCGCATCTCGGCCCGCGAGTATGACTGCCTGCTCTGGGCGGCCGGAGGCAAAACCGACTGGGAGATCTCTATCATCCTCGGCATTTCGAAGCCGACGGTGACCAAACATATTCTGTCCGCGCGCGAAAAGCTCGGCGCTGTCACGAAGGCGCATGCGATCGCGATTGCCCTGCGCGAGATGATTATCCGATAGCGTTCAGGAGCGCCCTCTCCGTCCTTCGCCCATCCGCTGCCCCTTTTGCGATTGGGACTCGGCGCGTTCACTCGCCTCGATCTCGCGGATGACACGCTCCTGTTCGATGCGCAATTGCGCGAGCGCATCGGTCTGAGCCACTGCGACCGAGAGCCGCTCTCCCGGATGCCGCGCCAATGAGCGCGCCG
Source organism: Alloboseaceae bacterium BT-24-1 (assembly GCA_025846845.1). Lineage (GTDB taxonomy): Bacteria > Pseudomonadota > Alphaproteobacteria > Rhizobiales > Beijerinckiaceae > Allobosea. The sequence goes on along the minus strand of JAOYTL010000006.1, from coordinate 301,952 downwards.
CTTCCGTCGCGGCTCTTGCCTCACGCGCTTCCTGGGCAGCGGAGCGCGCCGCTCCCCTCACGACATCCCGTGAGGCCGCGAGGTCACGCTGGTACGCTGGATCCAGGCCGGCTGTCGCCTCGTTTTGCCGTTCCGTTTCGACAGCGCGATCTGCCAGTCTGGCAGCGGCCTGTGCTTCCCGCGCCTCCTTCGCCTGAACACTATTCGCCCGCTGGATCAGCCGGTCGGCATTGGCACCGACGATCACCTCGATCTCGGCGCGGCTCATCTGCTGCACGCCACGCTCGGAGACGCGCTGCAGATCGAGCCGATTGGCTAAGGTCTCCAGATAGCGCGCCGACGCCTCCCGGAACTGCTGCTTCGTCACGCCGTCGAGCAGGTCACTGGTACGTGAGACGGCCTCGTTCATCAGGCGCAGATCCCTTGCCATTTGTTCGGACGTCCCGGCCATATCGGATCCCTCCCTTGTCAGATGTTCCACGCGTTGCGCGATCGTGTTGAGAATGCCTCCGAGTGTCTGCGCAAAAGTCAGACGCTCAAGCATCTCCTTGGCGATCCCGTTATCAGGCTGTTCTCCGAGAAGGGCTCGCCAAGCACGCATGCTGTCATTCACCGCGCGGAGTTCGGAGTCCGATACGGCCATCCTAATCGGATTGGCCCGCGCCACGGCGATGCGTTGGCGAGCGTTATCGATCATCCGCCGGTTTGCCGGATCCGCGGCATAGGTACGATCCCGCGCCGCGCGCTCGGGCCGTGGTCGATCAGCTACCTCGACGATCGCCTTGTCCCTCGGGCCATAACTCTGCGAGGAGGCGCGCTCCCCCGCGCCCGTCGCGACGATCTTCAGGCCCTCGGCCTGCGCATGCTCGGCATAGGCCTGGCGCCACTCACGAAAGGTGTCGCGGCTCGGATGCAGTTTCTGGCCGGATTCGCTCTTCACCGTGATAACGGCATGGGCATGAATGTGCCCCTCCGCTTCTTTGTCGGTATGGACGCCGAATATGAATTTGTGGTCGGCGAAGCGGTCCTGCAGGAAAGACCGGGCGGCGCGTCGCAATGCCTCCACATCAGTGCCCGCCTTGGCCGAGAAGATCACATGCATGGTATCGCGCGTGGATTGCGAACGCAGCGACGGCCCCCAGTCCCGCGCGGCAGTTTTGACGTCTGCGACGTTGGCGAGCGTTCTATTACGGTCGTCCACCGCCGGCCCCTTCGCGATCAAGCCGTGCAACTGATGGGTCACCCCGACACGGCCATGCCCGGTCGCGTCCAAAACGACGCCGACCCGATCCGGCGGAATAGCCGTCGCAGCAGCGATCCTGTCCTTGATCTTCGCTTCCGACGCCCGATCGAATTGTCGTTGTCCCCTCGTTGGCGCTCCGCCCTCCACCATCCGAGAGCGAAACCGCTCCTTCGCGGCGCCGGCCATCGTGAGGACCACACGCGCTTCCAGCATCCCTTCGGATGTAGTATCGAACCGATAGGCGAAACGATGGCCTTCGAAGGCCGCAGCGACCGCCTTTTCATAGGTCGCCCTGCCTCCCGGGCTGGCGGGAGCGTCGCGGAGCGTCAGGCGCACCGTTCCAACATCCTGGCTCTCAGCGCGCTTCGAAAAGCCCACCGCCCAGGCCTTGATTTCGTCAGCGACCGCCTCCCGATCCGCCAGCATCCGTCCGTCATGGGTCTCGAGCGGAACATCCTCGCGCAGCACGTACTGGCCGGTGGCCGTCGCGCGGGGGACGCCACTGGCATAGGACACCACCTTGACGACCGCAGGCTGATAGCCAGCCGCGAGCATCTTGGCCCGGCCGACAGCCTCGCCCCCGCCGGCGAGGCCGCCGGCAATTGGTCCAGGGGCCCCAACACGGCGCGCCCCGGCCGGACCGCTGCCGCGGCCTTTCGGCCCGGGCGGAAGCTCCCTCTGGCGCTCCGCATCGAGCCCACCTGCGATCGTCTCACCTCGGATGAGTTTATGGGCGTGGGGCATCGCGGTTGGACGCGCCGAGAAGCCGCGGCTCCGCTGGCGGTGCTCCTCTAGCCGCGCAGCCTGCGGCCTGCGCCGTTCCTCGCGCGCCTGCGCTATCCCGTCGCGAGCCGCAGCGACCCGCTCCGTCCACCAGGCGATCTGGCCGGCGCGGCTCATTACACGTCGCACTCCGCCGGAAGCTCGAGCTTCGCGAGACGTCGAAGCCTCAAGCCATAGGCGACGGTGATTTCAGTGAGCTCGTCATTGATCACTGAGATCACATCGTAGAGCCCCTGCCAGACCGGTTCGGTGTCATCCAGCCCGACCGCTTGGCCGGAACGGACCGCGCGCAGGAGCTGCGCTAGGTTCCGTCCGACCATGCGAACCTGACTCGCCAGCAGGACCACCGCCTCGGTGTTCTCGGCCGACAGCGCCGGTCCTGCTTGCACCGAGGCGCGGATCAACCGGCGCACCACCTCCGCCTTCGGCAAACCGAAGAGCACGATTGCCTCACGCAGCCGCTGCTCGTCCGCCGCGGAGAGCTCGGTCCGCAGCCGCGGCTTGCGTCTTGGAACGGCAGCGGACCGAGCCATCGCCCTCTTCCCTTCCGGCCGAACGGCGGATCGCCAGATCCGCCGGGCCACCGACATCGCCGGATGCCGGCACCGAGCGCCGAGGCGATCTCCGGCTGCGTCTCGCAGCCGCCCCGAGTTTGTGGCCCACAAACCGGTATCTTGTCAATCAACATCTATTCAAATAGACAGGTGCCGAGCAAATGACCGCCGACGCGGAGGCGGCATCCTTTCAGCCTGCTCGCCTCGCGCAAGTCCCTCCCGGAACATCGCATGGTCGCATGCGCTATTACCGCAATTCCGGTTTCACTGCATGACGCCAGCACGCAGTTGCGCCATTTCGGCAATGTCGCATTTCGCGCGTGAGGGAATATCGGATCCCAGCATCAGCGCCATTCGATATCGATCACTTCACGCTTTACGCTATCGCGGCAGTCCTGGAATGCCGCATTACCCCATTCAATTTATCCGTGGTCTGGGTAAGACCGAGAAGCCGTATCGCTGTAATGCGGCATTTCCCGCCTGCGGCGATGCACGGTTGCGGCAATCGCAGTTCGCAGCATTGTCTAATATCTATTATAATGTACATTACCCAAGTGAGTCTGCAGCCCCGAGGAGCACCGATGCCAAGCATCTTTGCGGTCGCCAATCCGAAGGGAGGCAGCGGCAAAACGACCGTCGCGATCATCCTCGCCGGAGAGTTTGCACGCCATGGCTATGCGGTGGCGATCATCGACGCGGATCCACAAGGCTCGTCCTACCAATGGCATGCGTCAAGCATCGCACGCGGGATGACGCCACAGGGAATCGATCTGGTCCGTGCGGCCGATGAGGCGGCACTGGACGCGGCGATCGCCGATCTCGACCGCTACGACGTCGTGGTGATCGACACCCCCGGCTATTACGGCAATGTTCTGATCCAGTCGGCGCTTCGGGCCGATCTCGTAGTCCTGCCCTGCAAGGTCCATACGTTTGACGCCTCGCAAGTCGTGCGTACGATTCGCAATCTCGAACAGCATGCGGCTGCATCCGCCTTGCCGATGAGCCAACATCGCGTGCTGTTCAACGAATACGACAGTCTCGACCGCAACACGCGTCCATTGCGCGAGGTCGTCGCCTATCTCGATGCCGAACAGGTGCCGATCTGTTCAAACGCGCTCTACCGCCGTGTCACCTTTCGCACGCTGACCAGCGGGCACGGCACGCTTTACCAGATGAGTGACGGCGACGAGGCCGTTCGCAAAGCGCGCTACAATGCCGACCAGGTCGTGCGAGAGCTGCTCGCGGCACGCCAGGGCACAGCGCCAGACGAAGCGGCCGTTTGAGATGAGCGGCCCCGATTCCGACAGCAAGCCGGAGCGGCCTGCCCTGCCCCGCGACGCATTCCGACCGCAGCGTGTTGCCGCATCGAGCCCTGAGGCGTCTCCAAGACCTGTGGTCGTGACGCCCGCTTATGACGACCGCGGCGCTGGTGATCCTGCGCCTCACAACGCCTTGCCGCGTCGACACAACAATGCCGAAGCGCCTGGACGGCGACCGATGCGACCAAAAGCCGAGCGGAACCCGTTCGAGGCCTATGGCGAACGCTCATCATCCAGGCCTTACGCGTTGCGGCTGCCGGACGCGATCGATCTCGTCCTTCGCCAGCTCGCCGCCGAGGAGCGCACGCACCCGCTGCGCGTGATCGATCGGATTTTGTATGACCATCTCCGTCGGGTCGGGCGCCTGCCTCCGACATAAGACTGGCCGACGAGTATCGTCAGCATCGCGAGGGTTGAACCGGCCGAACGCTGGCACGGGCAAGCCAGCCCAATCAACGGGCTTTCTCTGAATTCCTCTAATGTCTATTATCCTGAATGTTGGGACCTGATATATCGTCCCGGGAATCGTGACCGCCAACCTGCCCCCGATACCCGATGCCCGTTCGCAAACCCCAGCCGATCGATCACTCGATCCTCAATGAAATGATTGCGATCCGGCTGCAGCAGCTCGAAATCGAGAACGGCGGCATGGAAGCGCTTCTGCCGAAGACAGGCCTCGCGCGTCAGACCTATTACCAACTGCTCCGTGGTATCGGGAATCCGACTCTGAAGACGCTCGAACGCCTCGCCTCGAGCCTGAATATGACGGTGTTCGAGCTTCTCGGCTTCGAAGTCGAGGACGCTCGCCGGGCGTTGCAGAAGGGCGGGGTCGACTACGACGATCTGAGTTCCGCCATCGCCAAGAAGAACCGGGCTCAGCGCACGCTCGCGCGTGAAACACGGTCGCGCAAGCTCCCGTCATAGGTTCGGAAATTCCGCGCTGGAGCCGGGCGCCGCGAGAGGATCGTCACGCGCAGGCGCGGAGACCGCTTGCGGGCTCCGGGAGTGCCCTGTCGCGAGTAGAGCTGTCCCCAAAAAGGGCTCGCCCAGACCTGTCCACCCCACCATCGTGACGCCGAAACAGCCGTGGTGCGAGATTGGTGCGTCAAAAAAGGCAGCGGATGTGGGGAATTCAGCCCGGCTGGCGACGTCGAGGGTGGGCGACATCGAGAAATTCCGGGGGATAGCGAGCGACACGGTATTCTTCGCCTTTCCGTCGCCGCGCACCGACTGCGATACTCGGTGAGATCATCAACGTCACAGGATCTTTCTTCCATGACCACAGCGACCGAGATTGCCGACACGATCGCCGGCGAGCAGAAGCTGACGAAGGCGCAAGCGAAGGCTATCGTCGAGAGCGTGTTCCGGCAGATCGCCGAGGCTGCGAAGGGCGGGGCCGAGACGAATATTCCTGGCTTCGGCAAATTCAAGGTGAAGGACAAGCCAGCGCGAGAGGCACGCAACCCGTCGACCGGCGCTACCATCAAAGTCGCCGCATCGAAGAAGCTGACCTTCACGCCGGCGAAGGCCGTGAAGGACGCGCTCAACGGCTGAGACCGCGAGCGCGCCAGCAGCGCGACGCGTCCTCAGAAGGGAGGCTCGCTGCTGTAGCGGCCCTCGGCTTCGGCCAGCATGACTTCGCGCTCGGCCAGCGCGAACTCCAGTTCCGCCTCGATCTGACGACGCTCGGTGCGGTCGGTTGCATCCCGCAGTTCGGCGCGCAGTTCCTCGATGTGCTGTTCGATCGTCATCGTCGTCTCCTCGATTGAGTGTGAAAGACGACGCCGGCAGTCATGGTGGACCGAAGGGGTCAGGGATCGCGCAGCGACCGCCGCAGGCGGCGAGTGGGGGAGCCGATTTTGTCGATGGGCGCGGCAGCGGTCGGCGGCAAAATTGGGGGCACCGCTCGTCCTTGGGGCCTTCGGGCCGGCATGGCATCCTTTGACGATCTGAGCAGATTTTTTGGGCTCCGGTCAGCACCAGAAAGCCGAAGGCTGGCTCGATGCCGGCCTTCGGCTTCGACACACGAAAAGGCGGTCCATCGGCGAACCGGGACCTGCTTTGCGGGTTGGCGGCGTGGCGTCGCCGTCGCCATCGCTGGCATGAAGAAGCCCCGCCTGGACGGCGGGGCTCGTTCGCGGTGGGGATCAGGCCTCCCGCTTCGGGCGGTTCCAGATCAGGGTGTAGTTCCCTTCAGTCTCGCCCGGCCAGAGTGCCGCGGTGATCGGAGCGTTGAAGCTCGGATCGTCGAGCTTGAGCGAGATGTAGGGCTCGCCGTCGCCGGAGACCGCATTCCAGCCCGCGCCGACCTCGGCGCCGTTGCCGGTGACGCGGAAGTCCGGGGCGTCGCGCGACACACGCTCGATCGGGAGCAGGCGGGCCTGGAAGCGGACGCTGAGGGTGCGGACGTTGCCGACGATGCCGTTTTAGGTCAGCCGTCAACTGTCATTTTGAGCGGAAGCCTTTGATGTAGCTTCATTATTTGTTAGATGACACTTTCAAGGTGCCCTTTTGCCGGATCGCGGCGCCCCGAGGTGGAGCGTCGCGTCCGAGGGTCGGACCGCCTCAGCGCGACCAGAAGAGGGCGAACCCGTCCTCGCTCTCGACCAGGGTGGCGTAGATCGGTGCGGGGAAGCTCGGGTCGTCGAGCTTGACCGAGTGATATTCCCGGCCGGTCTCCTTGGCGGTCTTCTTCCAGCCGGCGCCGATCTCGATAGTGCCCGCGAGGGCGCGAAGGTCGGGCGACTTGTCGCTTTCCTTCTCGGCCACGACCAGGCGGGCTTTGATGTTGAGGTTGAGCGTCTTGATAACTCCGGCAAATGAACCGTCTTCGTTGCGGGTGAACGTGCCGATCTGAGCCATGGAACTTCTCCTTTGCTGTATCAGGTCGCGACCACCGCGGCCTTGATGGCGATCGGAGAACACCGGGCGACCGACCCGCACCCGAAGGGCTGGAACGCAGTGGAGGGCGGCGCGGGGGCGAGCTTCTTGCTTCGCGAGGAAGCCGCGCGCAGGCGTCAGCCGAGCACGGCGGGGAAGGAGATCGGCATCGCGCTGTTGCGGGATCGAGGTCGGGCTGCGCAGCAGCCGGACGCGGTGTGAGATACGCCAGCAAGAAAGGCCGCAGTGGACGCACCCCATTCAGCTTCGAAGGAGAGGTCCTGGCTCATGACGCCGATATCCGGACGATGACGACATGCCGAGATCAGGCGCAACCGTGCATCACGCCCAGGCCGTTCACTGCGACAAGAAGGAAGACGAGTCTCGCTACTTTGCACCTGCGGCATCAGCTTGCCGGCGCATGGCGATGGGCCGCATGGCATGGGCGGGGAGTGTCACGGCAGGCATCAGCGTAGCTCCGTGTCACCATCTGACGATCGCAGCACTGTCGGACGGCGTCGACCTCCTGGAGGACATCGCGTTGATTTCCCGCTGAACAACGCTAAGGCAGATCAGATCGTAAACACCAAATGGCTGGAGCGTCGAACATCTCACTTAGGTGGGGAGCGGACGTTGGAGGATTGCCAGAAAAAACGCTCCATCTGCTCGGGCGTCAGAAAAGTCAAAGCGAGCTTCGCCGCGTGATACGCACAACGAAGCCGCTCTCAGTTGGGCGGATAAAAGTGCTGATCGCCAGGGCGAAGGCGATCATCAGGAGGACCGCCGCGGCGAGAAACGGCATTTGCGGCGAGAGCTGATGCAGGGCTGCCCCGGTAAGCGGACCGATCGCCAGGCCCAATCCCTGGCCGACCACGTTGAAACCGGCGGCCTTTCCCTGGGCACTCGGTCCCGTTCGCAGGCTGAGCGAGGCCATATTGCCGGGCAGCATCAGCCCCAGCGCGACGCCGAGCAAGATGAGTGCGCCGAACAGTTCAGCATAGCCTCGCGCGAAGGCAGCGAGGAGCAGGGCCATGGCCGCCAGCAGAGCGCCTGCGCCGAGCAGCGTCTCCGGCTTGAAGGTAAGGGCGCGCAACACTGCGCCCTGCACGACGATCATCGCCAAGGCTGTCGCCATCAGCGCCAGTCCTGCCTTGGCGATGGAATCGTCCGAAGCGAAACCGAATGCATCTTGCAGGCGCAGCGCCACGACCTGCTGCACGATGCTGTAGGCGGATATGGAAACGAGCGTGACCGCGAAGAACGGCCAGATGCGGGAGAGGTTCAGGTCAGTGGCCAGAGAGACGGCCTCCGGATTGCCTCGCCGTGGCTCCGGGGCGAGCAGGGTCACGCTCGCGAGCGCCAGCCCGGCAAGTCCCGAAACGAACAGGAAGGCCAGTACCGCATCGCTGCCTCCGATGCGCCACGCCAGAGCCGAACCGATGATCGCGCCGAGCCCGTAGGCCGCGCCGAGGATCCCCATGCCGCCGGCGCGCCCCTCCGGCGCCGTGATGTCCGCGACATAAGCCTGGGACGCGGGGAGGAGGCCCGCGGACAGCAGCGTCTGCGCCGATCGCGCTGCGAAGAAGAGGCCGAGCGCCAGAGTGACGCTCATAGTCCCGTCCAGCCGACGCCCGACGATGAAGCCAAACGCCAGGGGAGCGAGCATCGCGCCGGCGAGAGCAATCACGAGAACCGGGCGGCGTCCGATACGCTCCGTCAGATATCCCCAAGTCGGCGCCGCGATCATCAGCAAGAGCGCGGAGACGGAGAGGATTGCCCCCGTTTGGATATCCGTGAAGCCGAGACGGCGCCCGAGTGGTGGCAACACCACGAGCAGGAAGGACTGACCCGCCGCATTGGCCATGAGGGCGAGGAACAAAGCGATCTGCGCCAGGCCGTGTCGGGTTGATGGCATGATGTCCTCGAAACTGGATATCCAGGCATCCGCGGCGTCGCGCTACCGATGTCGGACAATGGTGATCGCGACTCAATCGGTCCCGTCTCCCTCGGCGAAGCGGCGGAGCGCTCCCGGGTCGGTGATGGTGATCGAGCGGTAGCTGTTGGTCAGCCACCCGGCCTCGGAGAAGCGCTTGATGGCGGCATTGACCTGCTTGCGCGAGGCGTTTGCCATGACACCGACCTCGCTCTGGGTCAGCGGGATCGGCACGTCTCCGATCCAAGTCGTGCGCTGAAGCACCGAGGCGATCCGTCGGTCTGCCTCTGGCTTTTGCAGATCGTGGATCACGCGGAACAGGAACTCGACGTTCATCATCAACATGAGCGCGACATGATGCACCATTGCCGGATCGCGCGCGGCCATCTGGTCCATTGCATCGAGGGGAAGATGCAACATTGTCGTCTCGACGACGGCCCTGAGTTCGCCCCGGCGCGGCTTCCGCGTGAGAAAGCAGCCTTCACCTGTCCAACGACCCGGAACCCCAAGAAGGATCAGCCGCGGCATCGAGCCGGCAGGGGCAAGGCTGATGCTGACAGTGCCCGTCACAAGCCCGTAAATCCCGCCCGCGGGATCGTCGAGGCGAAACACCGTCTCTCCTGGAGCGTAGTGCAGCAAAGACGAGCGCCGCAGCACTTCGCTCCGGAATGCTTCCGGCAACAACGGCAGCCAGCCGCGTTCGCTCATGATCTGCTCGGCGCGAGCCTTGCTGACTTGCTCCATAAAAAACCTCGACTTTGTCCGATTTCGGACAAATACGCTTTTCCGAGCGCTTATGCTAGCGGCCATAGCGCCGCCACCTCCTTGTTCCCGGTCTTACGCAAGACGGACGGCGTTCGACAACTGGCGCGCGACAAGATGGCGTTCGGAGGCGGTGATATGGTCCGCGGCTTTGGGGGGGAAGATGATGCGCGCCCTCATGAAGGAAACGCGCTGGACACATCGTCGCGTAGTTTGTCCGGAACAGTGGTTGCAGATTCGGTTGATCGACGTCGCGCCCGACTGACGGCCGGCGCGGTGGCCGCCATCATCTTTCTGGCGACGACGCCGGCACCTGCCATGCCGATCGGAATGCCCACCCACGATCCGGGATTGACGACGCTCGCCGCAGCCGTGGTCCGCGGGGGCGTGGTTCGAGGGCCTCGCGGGCGGAGTCGCCGCCGGCCGAACGGTTGTCACGACGCCTCCGATCCGTCCGTCCCGGCCGGGCGTGCGCGCTCCAGTTTATCATCATCCAATTCCGCCGCGGCCTCCGGTCGTGCGGCCGCTGCCGCCACCCAGCCCATGGGTCAGGCCGCCATCCTACTGGTGGCATCCGGGAATGGCAGTCGTGGCCGGCGCAGCCGTCGGCTTCGTCTCCGCCGCTGCCGCCGCGAGTTGGGCCGGATCCCCGCCGGCGCCCGGCTACTGCTGGTACTACACCGACGCAGACCGGACGAAGGGGTTCTGGGATGTCTGCCCGAAATGAACCCGCGGCACGAGATGGCGTCGACCAAGGCATGAGAACGAGCATGTCGACGCAGCCTACGACAGATCATCCATCGAATGCAGAACACAGCGCCATGCTTCGGCCGGAGGGCATGGTTTGGGTTCCGGGCGGCACGTTCAGGATGGGGTCGGATCATCACTATCCGGAAGAGGGGCCGTCCCACCGCGTCCGAGTGGACGGCTTCCTCATGGACGCCGCGCCCGTGACGAACGCGCAGTTTCGCGCCTTCGTCGAGACCACGGGATACGTGACCTTCGCCGAGACCGCACCGGATCCTGGAGATTATCCGGGCGCTTTGCCGCACATACTCAAGGCCGGCTCGCTGGTCTTCGTCGATCCAGGACATGCCGTCGACCTGCGCGACTGGGGGGCGTGGTGGACCTTCGCGTTCGGCGCGAACTGGCGTCGCCCGCGCGGCCCGAACAGCAACTTCCGCGGTCGAGACAACCATCCGGTCGTCCACATCACCTATCAGGACGCCGAGGCCTATGCCGCCTGGTCAGGAAAATCTCTGCCCACCGAGGCGGAATGGGAATTCGCGGCGCGCTCCGGCCTGGACGGGGCCGAGTTCGCCTGGGGAGGCGAACTGACGCCTGGAGGGCGCCATCTGGCGAACACCTGGCAGGGCGCTTTCCCCCATCAGAACAGTGCCGATGATGGTTACGAAGGTACCTCTCCGGTGTCCGCCTTCCCGCCAAATGCCTATGGCCTTTACGACATGATCGGGAATGTCTGGGAGTGGACGAGCGACTTCTGGACCGAACGGCATCCCGCGGACGCATCCAAGCCCTGCTGCATTCCAAGCAATCCTCGCCGAGGGCAGGCCGAGGCTTCCTTCGACCCCTGCACGCCGCAAGTGAGGGTACCGCGTCGCGTGCTCAAGGGAGGTTCCCACCTCTGTGCCCCAAACTATTGCCGGCGCTACCGCCCAGCTGCCCGGCATCCTCAACCCATCGATACGTCGACGAGCCATGTCGGCTTTCGTTGCGTCGTCCGATCAAGTCCGAAAGCGGAGGAAGCGTCACATGTCTGCTAAGCCCCTGTTGAAGAGCCTCCTGACGCGCTGCTCCGTCGCGGCCCTTGGCATGGCCCTCGCCCAAGGCACGCCGACCGGCACCGCAAGAGCGCAGGAAAGCCTGCCCTTTCCTCCCGCGCCCGGCCCGAAGGCCGAACGGACCATGCAGCTATCGACCTATGTGAGACCAAAGCCCTCGCAGCGGCTTCCCGCAAACGCACCCAACATCCTCATCATCATGCTCGATGATACGGGCCCTGCCTTGCCCTCGACCTATGGCGGCCCGATCAACACGCCCACGCTATCGCGCGTCGCAGGAACTGGAATCTCCTACAATCGCTTTCACAACTCGGCGATGTGCTCGCCGACGCGAGCGGCGCTCCTGACGGGCCGCAATCAACATCGTTCCGGCTTCGGGCAGATCGCCGAATTCGCCAACGCCTGGGACGGCTATACAGGCGCGTGGCCGGCGACGACTGCGTCGGTCGCGAAGGTGCTGGGCTACTACGGCTACGCCACCTCCGCGTTCGGGAAGTGGCACAACACACCCTCCACCGACATCTCCCGCATGGGCCCTTACGACCGCTGGCCAACAGGTCGATTCGTCGGTTTCGATTACTTCTACGGTTTCCTCGGAGGTGAGGCTTCCCAGTGGGAAACGGCTGTCGTCGAGAACACGACCGTGCTTCCGCCACGGCACGATGGCAAGGAGCATCATTTCACCGAGGACATGACCGACAAGGCGTTGAGCTGGTTGAGGAACCATCGGGCCGTCACGCCTGACAAACCCTTCATGATGTACTGGGCGCCCGGTGCCGCGCACGGCCCGCATCACATCTTCAAAGACTGGGCCGACAAATACAAAGGTAAATTCGACGACGGATGGGATGCGATGCGCGAGCAGGTGTTCGCGCGTCAAAAAGAAATCGGATGGATACCCAAGGACACCAATCTCACGCCACGCCCGGACTCATTGGCGGGCTGGGCGTCCATTCCTGAAGCCGAAAGGCCTTTCCAGCGCCGCTTGATGGAGGTGTTCGCCGGATTTGTCGAACATGCAGATACCCAAGCCGGGAGACTGATCGACGAACTCGATCGGCTCGGGATGCGCGAGAACACGCTCGTCTTCTATGTCTGGGGCGACAACGGATCCAGCGCCGAGGGCCAGAACGGCTCGATCAGCGAATTGATGGCGCAGAACGGGGTCACGAGCGAAATCAAGGATCACTTGCGGGCCCTTGAGGGCGTGGGTGGCCTTGATGCTCTTGGAAGCCCGAAGACGGACAACATGTATCATGCGGGATGGGCTTGGGCAGGCTCGACCCCCTACCAGTCGACCAAGCTGGTCGCGGCGCATTTCGGTGGCACGCGCACCCCGCTCGCCATCTCCTGGCCGAAGACCATCAAGGGAGATCCGAAGCCGCGCTCGCAGTTCTACCATGTCAACGACATCGTTCCGACGATCTACGACGTGCTGAAGATCAAGCCGCCGAAACTCGTGGATGGCGTCTCCCAGCAGCCTATCGACGGTGTTAGCATGGTCGCGACGTTCAGCAATGCGAACGCTCCGGAGAACAAGCCGAACCAGTACTTCGAAGTGATGGGCAGCCGCGGCTACTACAAGGACGGCTGGTTTGCCTCCGTCTTCGGTCCCCGCGTCCCTTGGAAGCCAGGCATCGATCCTAGCATTGCCACATGGACACCGGACAAGGACACGTGGGAACTCTATGACCTAAAGAAAGATTTCTCGCAGGCCGTGAACCTGGCCAAGCAGAATCCGGCGAAGGTCAAGGAGATGGTTGCGGCATTCAACGCCACCGCCAAAGAGAACAAGGCCTACCCGATTGGCGGCGGACTGTGGTCGATGGTACTTCATCCGGAGGATGCACCGCAGAATTCCGCAACCGAGTTTTACTATACGCAAGACGTCGTCGGGCTGCCGGAAGCCTCCGCTGCCAAGGTCGGCATCGTCAGCAATCTCGCGACGGTCGATCTCGAGCTCAAGCCGGACTCAGAGGGGGTCATCTACGCCGTTGGCGCCTATTCCGGGGGCATGTCGATCTGGGTCGAGAAGGGCAAGCTGACTTACGAGTACAATACCTTTCAGATCGAGCGGACGCGGATCGAAAGCGACAAGCCGTTGCCGGTTGGCAAGGTGAAGCTGGAAATCGAGACCCGTCGAGGCAAGGGCCACACCGCGCCGCTGGATATCACCATCCGCGCCAACGGTGAGCAGATCGCCGCCGGACGCGTACCGCGCTCCGCTTCGATCGGCTTCACTCCGAACGACACCTTCGACGTCGGCATGGACAGCTACTCGCCGGTCTCGGACGCCTATTTCAGCCGCGCTCCGTTCAAGTTCAACGGCAAGATCGACCGCATGACGGTGAAGTATCTGAGGTGAGACCCACCTTGCTAGCCGCGGCCAACCGCTGCGGCTGGCCCTTTCTCAGCGATCGAGAACACTCCGGTTCCCAACGGCGCATTCCAGCCCGGCTTGCGGATTTATTCGCAGCGACCGGTGGCGCTCGATGGGACCTGGAATTCCCCGCCCATCCAGGTGCTGAATTGAATAGCGCGGAAGGTGCCGGTCCAACTGGGCTGCCTGGGGGGCTGCTACCCAAAAGGAACAAGCTATGAGATCGATCGTCGTCGCAGCCGCGACCATTGCTGGAATTGCCTTCGTTCAGGCGGCGGATCTTAAACCGCCGGCCCAAGCCCCATTGACCAGCGGTTCTGGTCCGACGTTCTCCTTCACCGGCTATGGCTGGGCCTCGGCTCTGCACGGGCGCGCCTCGACCTTGCCGCCGCTGCCCGCAGCCAAGGTCGACCTCAGCTTCGGAGACATCTTGAAGGACTTCAACGGCGGCCTGATGGGCGTCGCCGAGATGCGGTTCGGCAAATGGGGCTTCATCGCCGACGCCATGCTCACCCAGGTGACGTCGGGTACGACATTGCCCGGACCGTACTTTTCCAGCGTGAAACTGCGCTCGCAGACGCTCATATTGCAGGCCTCCGTCCTGTATCGGCTCTACAGCGACGCCAGCTTCGACGTCGATCTCGGTGCTGGGCTACGCTTCTGGAATCTCGACAACCGCCTGAAGATCGGCCCGGGCGCACTGAACCTCGCCATTGAGCATTCCGAAGCGGAGAGCTGGCTCGATCCGGTGGTGGCCGCAAGGCTGATCGCTCGACTCGGCGGGCCATGGAGCGTGACCCTGATCGGAGATGTCGGGGGCTTCGATGCGGGCTCGCGGCTAACCTGGCAGGCGCTCGGCACCCTAAACTACCGTTGGAACGAAAACTGGACGGTCCACGCCGGCTATCGCGCCCTGCATGTCGACTACCGCAAGGGTCGCTTCCTTTACGACGCGACCATGCACGGCCCGATCCTGGCCGCGACTTATCGGTTCTAACGGCGCGCCGGAGACGCTCATGTCCATGCTCGACCTCTTCGCCTGGCTCGTTCTGGTCGTGCTGTTGCTCAGCACGGTCGCCATCGTCGTCCTGGTCGCCATGCTACCTGGAATGGTTGCGCGGCGGCGCAGCCATCCGTGGGCGGAGGCCGTCGCCATCGGAGGCTGGGTCACGCTCTTCCTCGGCTTCGTGCTGTGGCCGGTCGTCCTGATCTGGGCCTATGTCGATGTGCCGGTGCGGCAGGCCGCCGATGCGGAGGCGGCCCGATGATCATCGTTCTCCTCAATGTCTATCTCGTCCTGCTCTTCCTGCTGGTGAAGCTTGGGGTCATCAGACTCAACCTGTTCTGGAAGTTCTCGCCGCTCCTCGTTCTGCTGATCCTGCTCATCGGCCTCTTCATCCCGATGAATTGGGGCGCTCCCCAGGGCGCCGCGCTCGTCGTGCGCAATTCGGTGGCCATCGTGCCGTCCGTCGCAGGGGAGGTGATCGACGTTCCCGTCGAGGCGAACCGGCCAATCAAAGAGGGAGACGTCCTGTTCAGGATCGACCCCATTCCGTTCGAGGCGACGGTCAAGGCCCTCAAGTCCCAACTTGCCTTCGCTGAGCTGCGGCTCGAACAAATGAGCCAGCTTCAGAGCCGCGGCACCGGCAGAAGCTTTGATGTCGAGCAACGCGAGGCAGAGGTCAGCCAGTTGCGCGCGCAGCTCGAGGCGGCGCAATGGAACCTCGACAAGACGACCGTCCGGGCGCCGGCCGACGGTTATGTGACGAATGTTGCCCTACGAAAGGGGGCGCGGGTGGCCAGCCTGCCGCTCGCCCCGGTGATGGCCTTCATCGACACGTCGAAGACCATCGTCGGCGTCGCGATCGACCAGATCGCCGTCCGCTATGTGGCACAGGGGCAGCCCGTGGAACTAACGTTCAAGACACAGCCCGGCGCCATCGTGACCGGCAGGGTCGAGAGCGTCCTACAGGCGATCGCCACCGGGCAGGCCCAGACTTCGGGGACCGCAGTCGCGCCCCGTGCCGTTTCGGCTGCGCCGTTCGTCGTGCGTATCAAACTCGACAACGCGGCTTTCGCAGACGCCCTACCCGCAGGTGCCGTCGGCGACGCCGCGATCTTTACCGATCAGGTCAAGCCCGCTCATTTGATCCGCCGCGTGATCCTCCGGCAGATCGCGATCCTCAACTACGTCAACCCATTCTGAATGCGCTCAACGGCTACCTCATCAACTCGCCGATGCTGCCCTCACTGAAACGGGACCCGGACGGGTCGGTGACGCTCTACCTCCAGCACGAATCTCCGGGACCGGAGCGTGAGGCGAACTGGCTACCCGCTCCTGCCGGACCGATCTGGGGCGACCGCACAACGTCGAGTTCGGATGGCCAGTTCTTCCGAGGCGGGAAGCCCGCTGCCTCCGGTGGCGATATCAATGCGCGCTACGCTGTCGATGCTGGAGTTCAGCTTCTATACCCACGTCTCCGACCAGCACGGGCCCTACCACGTCAAAGTCATCTCGGCGGCAACCCATGAAGCTCCCTATGTGCTCGATGGCCTACTTCACCATGGCAACCATCTCGGCATCACGGAGCACTACACCGACACCGGCGGCACAACCGATCACGTGTTCTCCGGCGACTTCCTCTGGGATCGCGCCGCACAGGCGACAAGCCGAAAACCGCTCAACCTCTCGCCAAGAAGCCATGCGGCGTGGTGTGTTCACCGATCGTTCGCCCTTAGCATCGTTTAGCCGGAAACCATGCCCTCTCCTTCGTCAACTGAGCGCTGCGGCGCTCGGCCCTGTCGGCGCGACGTTCTGCCTCGATGGCTCGCCGCATGAGCCCGGCATTCTCGGTCGCGAGCTGTCGGATCCGCAGCTGCATGTCGTCGATCGCACCGCGCTGCTCAGTAATCTTGTCTTCCATGGTGGCGATTCGGTCGGGCACGCGCTGCCGCTGGCGGGCTCGGGTGAGATCGTCGAGGATATCGCGGTGATTGGCGTAAATGGCATTGCGACTGAGGCCGGCCTCGCGTGCCAGTGCGGCGACGGTCAGGCGCGCGATCGATGCACTGGAGCGCTGCCCGGCCCCTCCGACCAGGCGCTCGAGAGCGAGGCGCAGCTTCTCGGCCGTCGCCTCCATGCGCCGATCATGCGGGTTTGCGGCTGGCGGCTTGGCCATGGGGACCCTCTATTGCGGAAAGATCGGACAGGATGCGCTCGCACTCCGCAATACGTGTGTTGGCGAGTGCACGGCTCGCTCCGTCGAGCCGTTGGTCGGCGATCAGCGCGAGATTGCGATCGAGCCGGGCCTGCCAGACCGGCCGATGGCGCTCGGTGACGGCGAAGTTGGCGCAGCTCAGGCAGGTGCTCTCGGTGCGCCAGAGCGGGTTCGGGCCGCGTTCGTCACCCATGCAGGCGGCGGTCTCGGCGCGATAGACGCAATAGCCCCAATCGCAGACGCCCAGCCGCATGCCGCTGTCCTCGATCAGGAAATCGACATAGGCGGCAAGTTCGCCGTTGCGGGTACGGCCCCGGAAGCGCGATCGCGACGACAGCAGTCGTCCAGCCTTGCCGCCGAGACGCGAGGCGGTGAGCAGTTCCTCGAGAGCGGAGCGGGTCTCTTCGAGGGTTTGAGCGTCCACGAGCTCACCGAGGTCGAAATCCGTGCCGACATAGGCGCTGTCGGTCATGATGCGGGTCACGTGCCCGAAATGATGCTGGAGAGCATGAAGGCCGGTGCGGTCGCGCTTGCCGACGAAGCGGGCAAAGGTCTTGCGGCCCTGATGCGTGGTCAGGTGCCAGGGCAAGCCGTCCTTCTTGAGAGGCATGTCGATGAATGGGGCGAACCGCTCGTTCAGGCGGATGATTAGGGAACCGGCGGTGATGACCTCTGGAGCTCGGGCGTCGACAATGCCGCTGCCGGCAAGGGAGAGCCAAAGCTCGGGTCGGCCCGCGTCGGCGCGAAAAGGCTCTGATAGGTGATGCAGAATCTCGATGGCGCGCAGGACAGGCGGCGGGGCCGGCCACAGATGCGGTGTTCCGGCCTCGCTGGCGGCGGTCTTGAATATCCGACCGCGGAGGTAGGCGAAGGCTTCGCTGCCATCCGCGGATGGATGTTCCTCGATGCAGTTCGCCTCCAGCGTAAGGATCTCTGAGACCCTTGCGCCGACCAGATAGGCGATGGTGATGAAGCATGCTTCCTGAATCCGGTTGATCAGCAGCCGCAGCTCCTTCACCCCGGAGAGTGGCGCATGCCACGGGGCCTCCTCACCGTCGAGCGTGGAAAAGCGGAAGGAGGACACAAGCGTCCGGACTGTCGCCCGGTGGATAAAAAGGGATTGGCCCTGATCGTCCAGACGAACCGGAACAACTCGGTCCCGCAGCGCAATGACATCATCGGCCGGGCGCCCGATCAACCGGATCGCCGCCGAGACGAGTGGAACGGCGATGGCGTCCGGAGTGAAGGGCAAGCGCTGGACCGTATGACGGCTGAACCCGGAGAAGCGGCTGGCACGCTCGTCGCCGAAAGGATGCTCGGGAGGCGCAAAAGCGAGCCTGGACCGTTGCTGATAGAGGGCGAGAAGAAGGTTTGCGTAGTCGTGCCTGGTGCCGGGGCTGATCGGAGCTCCTGCGAGGGTTCGTCGTCCTGCCACGTGCTGCATGAACCGTTCGGCTGTATCGCGGTCCAGTTGGGCGAAGCTGCGCATCGCCTGCTCGGCCATCCATCGGATCAGGGCGCGAAGCCTGAGCGCGGTCGTGACGAGCGACCTTGCCCGCGCCTGTCGACGCCCTGGCGGCGGATCGATGTGCAGCGACCAAATGAAGGTGCGTGCGTCCTCCAGCCACCGGCCCCACGGTGGATCGGTGAAACGGCTGCCGTCAGGCAGTTCGAAAGCCCAGTCTATCAAGAGTTGGTGGGTTCGCAGGTCGGGCCGCGTGCTGTCGAAATGCCATTGAGGGTCTGCCCAGAGCGACCGTGACGATACGCGTTGTAGGCGGTCAAAACGGACGAGGTTCTGCGCTTGCGCTGGCATGATCACTCCAGCTCTGGCAAGGCCGGCATGCTGGCAGCGAGGGTGCGTGCGGCCTCATGCATATCCGAGGGGAAATCCAGGAGGATGTCCTGGGTGAGAATACGCCATGATGGTGCGTAGAGGAGGTTCCAGCGCCGTGGATCGAGCCGGTTGCGGGCCTGCTCGAACCGATCGATGGCAGCAAGAATGCGCGCGAGATGCTCCCGATCGACCGGGATGACCAGGCCGGGGCAGGCGAGGCATCCGCCGAAGCGCGGGCACAGGCGCTTGCCGCCATCTCGACCGGAAACGACAGGCGCCAGGCAATCGTGACCAAAGGGGGCGACCGCGGCGGTCTCACCCGAGCTTGGCGCCGGCTCGCTCCCGTCAGGCCCGCGCACCCAGGCGATCATCAGGTCTTGCAGGCGGGCTACCGTCTGGCGCTGGAGACGCGTGGTTTCCTCGCTCTTGAGATAGGTCTCGGTCGTGGCGGCGCTGGCATGGTTCAGGATCGATTGCCCTGCGAGAACATCGCCGCCGGACGCGCGGTAATGCTCGGTCGCCACCGTTCCGCGAAACAGCGCGGGAGCAAATCCGGCGATCGGCTCACGGGGCTTGTCGGAATGGGCGGTGTTCCACGCCTCGATACGGCGGTTGGCGCGCTCTATGAATCTGAGGATGGCTCGCCGGAGAACCGAGTGTTCGATGACTTCGGTGCGGCCGCGCAGCGAGCGACGGATGGGTTCCTTATGAATGCTGCGCGTCAGGAAGAGCCGATTCTGCTCGCCGGGTGGCGCCGTCGCAACGATCGGTTCGGTCAAGGCCAGCATCATCTCGATCAGGTTCGGAGCGGCGTATCGCCGACGCCGATCGAAGGACCGGCGCTGCGCCGTCTGGAGCCGGGCTCCGGTCTTGGCCTTGTTCCAGTCGACGATGACGCGATGTTCGTCGAGCGGGTGGGGAACGAGGCAGTCGCGGCGGATATGGCGCAGCGGCTCCGGATTGGCGGCGGTCTGGATGGCGATCGCCAGAAAGAACGGCACCAGCGTGTCGGTGGTGATGTGGAAATATTGGGACATGGTGCGCGAACCGCCCCAGAACCTGACCAACGTGCTGGACTTGATGCCGTGCTCCTCCAGGACGGCAGTGTCTGGCATGAGGCCGCCTTCGATCCGGCTGATCCGCCATATCCATCGGTCGAGCCCTTGGCCGCGCAGCGTCTTCGGTGGAAGCTCGGGACGCTGCATGACCTTCTGCCCATGTTGAAACCGCCCCCAAGCCTCGTCGATCTCCTCGTAGCAGGCGCTTAGGATCGCCTTGATCTGATCGGCAGGAAGCCGCCGCCGCGGCTGCTGGTGTGTCCTCCTGCCGGGAAACGGGTTCCAGGGAATCTCCAGGTCGCGCGCGAGACCGCCCGGCCGATTGCGCTGACACCATATGAGCAAGGGCCGAAGGACATCGAAGGCGACGGCATGCGCGCCGCGTGGTGCACGTGATGCGCCTTCCTTCCTGAGCCAGAGCACGTAGCGGCCGAGGGCCGCGGTATCGAGATCGCTGGCTGTCTCGATCATGCCGTCGTCGGCGACGAAGCGAGCAAAGCGACGGGCAGCTCCCCAGGTCGTTCGACGCGTGGCCGGCTGCTGGCCGGCGCCGTACTCACGGAAAGCATCAACCAGAAGCCGGC
The DNA here is from genome assembly GCA_025846845.1 of Alloboseaceae bacterium BT-24-1. Classification (GTDB taxonomy): domain Bacteria; phylum Pseudomonadota; class Alphaproteobacteria; order Rhizobiales; family Beijerinckiaceae; genus Allobosea. Next base: position 281,599 of record JAOYTL010000006.1, on the reverse strand, counting down.
GCAGATCGGCAGGCAGGCCGGATAACTGACCGGGATCGAACCGCTGGTCGGGCTTGCCCCACGCATCTACGAAAACGATCGTGTCGGTGCTCAACGCGAATACCGAGGTCTCCAGCCCCATCGCGGCAACCGGAAGCCGGCGGTCGATCGCACTCCTCCTACGCCCGGTCATGGGGCACCAGCTCGCCATAGAGATAGGCAAGGCTCTCGGCGAGCGTGTCGGCGTGAAGCTCGACACAGCGTAGATAGATGGCCGTCGACTGGATCGACGCGTGACCCAACAGGACCTGCACGATCTTCAACGGGTTGAGGTCGGGCGCCGTCGTCGCCTGCTTCTGCAGGCGCACGAGCATCGTCATCGCGAAGGTGTGGCGCAGCCAATGCCCCGACCCGATAAGCCCTGCCGCGCGGAACGCCGTGCCGAACGCCGCAGAGAGTCTCGCTCGGGAAACAGGCTTGCCCTTGCTGTTGAGGAAAAGTGCCGCCGGCACCCGATAACCGGGTTGAGCCCTGCGCAGGCGCTTCACGAGGGCAGCGCGTTCCTCTCCGACATACCAGTGGGTGCGATCGATCAATCGCAAGGGCGGATAGACCGATCGCGGCCGATCGCCCTTGGTGATGGTCAGCGGAATGCTGACGAGCGGAGCCTGATCGACATCGAGATGAGCGACCTCCGGCACCTGATGAAGCTGCAAGCCGCAAAGCTCCTTGCGGCGCATGCCGGTCGCCAATGCCCACTCGGCGATCAGGCCATAGGGCGGATCGAGATGCTGGAACAGGCATTGGAGTTGATCGACGCGAAGCGGACGCGGCAGCCGTTCGGCTTCCGAGATCGTCAGGACGTTCGCCATCACAACAGGCGGACGATGATCCAGATGCGCCAGCATGCCCTGTCGGCGCGCCGATCGCAGCGACACGTCGATATAGTCGAACGGCAGCGCGTCGATCAGCCTGCGCCGATGCGCCCATGAATAGAAGCGACAGACCGTCCGGACGCGGTCGTTGACCGTCGAACGGGCATAGGGACGGCCCGTATGCGGGCTTGGCGCCGACAGCATCCTGTTGCGGTAAGCTGCGATCGTCCCCTCATTGGCGAGACGCCAATCCAGTTCGCTCTGCTCCAGCGTGTCGAACCAGTCATGAAGATGCTCGCTGTAGGTCCGCAGCGTCTCCGTCGCATGAGAGCGGCCGGGGATTGTGGAAAGCTCGAGCAGATAGCTGAAGGCCGGCTCGACGATCGACATCTGTGCGTCGAGCAAAATGGGAAATCCGTTCGGAATCCCGTCAACACCGGCGATCGCCCGCACGATCGAAACCATCCTGCTCTCCGGAGGCAAGGCACCCGGAGGCGCAAAAGGACATCGACATCGTCCAAGTGGTTACACCGTCGATGAAACTGACAAATGACAGCACCTGAAGAAAAGATAATCGGAGCGCCTACGGCGCGAGTCTTCTCATAGATGCGAGGGGTTCCCCTCGCGCTCTCCCGTTCGCCACGTGGCAGGGGTGCAGGACTTGTCCTGCACCCCATGGAAAAGCTTGTGGCGTCGCCGCCGCGTCAAGTGTTGTCCTCGCTACGCTGCGGGAACACTTGACCCGGACGTCTGCGTGCCAAGATCACAAGCGCACCGCTAAAGGACACTTCCGTGCACGCAACCTAAGCCGTTGCCGTTGCTCTTGAATTCGCCGATGACAGCCATGATGGGATCCTTTCCGGTTTGCTCGGACCGCGCCCGTCGCGGCCTCGATGGCGGTGTAAAGACCGGGGGCGCTCGACCCCGCACCCGCCGGGGTCCCCGTTGCGCTTGCGCAATGGGGTGGTCCTTAGGGCCGCAACGCAGTGGAGGGCGGCCGGTCCCGGCTTTTTTGCTTCGCGATGCAAAGGCGGCGCAGCCGCCGGCGGAAAAAAGCCGGGACCGGCCGTTGCGGATGGGCGATCGAGACGAAAGTCGTCCCCCGGTCACACCCAATCCATCGAGACCGCAACTGGGCGCAACCGTGACGCCGAACAGGAAGGGGCCCGAACCGGCCGCTCTCCATCGGTGGAGTTCGAGGGATACGCCGACGTCTACACGATCGTTGGCTCTGTCGGCACTGTCCGTGCGGATTCTGCGCAGCCCGTCCGCCGACGTCTCCAGCCACGTCATGCCGCACCACCGGGCCGCAACGACCGGGGGTGGATGCGCAACGAATGAGCTCTGAGATCGGGAGAGCCGGCATCTCCGCCGGCGCCACCAAGCAGCTTTCCGCCGCCGCATCGGCAGTCCCCGAGCGCGGACGGGATGGACTGGCTCCCGGATGGGCCGCCAAGCATGGCAGGCCTCTCGCCCCCCAACGAGCTCCGCTGCCAGGGCGGGGTTCGGAGCACGCCATGGCAAGCGCGCCTTGCGGCGACCCACCCGCTCGGGTTGCAGCGCCGGTCCGGCCGGGCGAAACTTCGACGGCCAAGCCAGGAGGAGATGGATGCGCCGGTTCGAGATCGCAGGACGCATTCGGACCGAAGACGATCCGGCAGTGCCGGCGGCGATCGCGGCGGCTTATCGCGATCGGATGCGCCCGCTGTGTCTGTGCCGCGAGCCCGGCATCCCGATGTATGTCGCGGCGGTGGGCGAGCAATTCGTCGTCAAACGCATGCCGCTCAGCGGCGGCCAGCACGATCCCACCTGCGATTCTTATGAGCCGCCGGTCGATCTGTCGGGACTCGGCCCGCTGATGGGCAGTGCCATCCGGCTCGATCCTGCGAGCGGCATGGCGGCTCTGCGGCTGGAGTTCAGCCTGACGCGAACCGGCAGCCGGGCCGCGCCGACGCCAGGCGCAACGGAATCGACCTCGGTGAAGAGCGAGGCACGCCGGCTGTCGCTGCGCGGGTTGCTGCATCTGCTCTGGAACGAGGCCGGCCTGACCAAATGGACCTCGGCCTGGGCCGGCAAGCGCCACTGGTGGAACGTCCGCTACCATCTGATCGAAGCAGCCAGGACCATGCTGGTGAAGGGTGCGCCGCTCAGCGAGGTCCTGCTGATCCCCGAGCCTTTCCGCGCGGCGAACAAGGATGCGATCGAGCAGCGGCGCGCCGCCGCGCTGAGCGCGGTCCAGCCACAGAAGACCGGCCCGCGTAAACTCATGGTGCTGGTCGGGGGGGTCAAGGAGTTCCAGCCGGCGCGCGGCGGCCATCGGCTCATCGTCAAGCATTTGCCCGGCTTTCCGTTCCTGCTCGACGACAGGAGCTGGGTCCGCGTGCGGGCGCGCTTCGAAGCGGAGCTCGCGCTATGGGCGGCGAATGATGCCTCCCACCTGATCACGGTCGCGACCTTCGGACTCAATGCCGCCGGTCTCGCGATCGTCGAGGAGATCGCGTTGATGGTCGTGGCGCAGAACTGGATCCCCTATGAATCCGCCCAGGAGCTACGCCTCGTCGAGGTGCTGGCGAAGACGCGCGAGCAGAGCATCAAGGGCCTGCGCTATGCCTCGCCAGCCGACCAGCCGATCGTGGCGGCGCTGTTGATGCAGCACCGGCCACGGCCACTCGCCCTCTTCGTCGTGCCGGCCAGCGCCGACGATGCCTATGAGGCCGCGCTCGAGGAGATGATCGCCGCTCGGCCCGAGATGGATAGCTGGATCTGGCACGTGAGCCAGGGCGAGATGCCCGCTTTACCAGCTCGGTAGGGCGACGCGGTGACGCGACGGGCGACACATAAACCTCAGGCCGCCTCCTGCCGGCATTTCGCCAGGGGCTGAAGATCATGGAGATAGGCGACGGCACGCTGGGCGTGGGCAGCCGCCTGGAAGATCGCCCGGCGGTCGCCATCGAGCAGCTTGAGCCACGAGGCGACATAGCTGGCATGGTCGGGGCGCGGCTCGAGCTCCGGCACGATATCGAGATCGGCGCAGAGGAAGCAGGCGCCGATATCCGCGATCAGCTCTTCCCGGGCCCGCTCTGTCAGGTCCTTGTGATAGCGGCTGAGATCCCGGTTCAGCCGATGCGGTGCGCCCGCCCAGTGGACGCATTCATGGCCGAGGACCGCAACATAGGATTCGGCATCGCGGAAGCTCTGCAATTCCGGCATCTGGATGCTGTCGCTGCCCGGCGCGTAGAACGCCCTCGAGCCGCCGTGCCGGATCACCGCGCCGGTGTTGGCGAAGAAGCGGTCGGCGTGCTCGATCCGCACCAGCGGATCGGCCGGCGGCTCCGGGCGCTGGTAATAGTGATCGGGCAAGCCTTCAATCTAGTCGCAATTGAAGACGGTATAGGCCTTGAGGAACGGGATATCCCGCTCGACCTCGCCGCCGGCGGCATCGACCTCCGTCTTGGTGAAGCGGCTGGCATAGACGACGGTCGCGCCGCTTTCGCCTTTGCGCACATGGGCGCCGAGCTCGTTCGCCTGGCGAAACGTCATCCACATCGTCGTCGAGTAGCCGCGTGCTACCGCTTCCGACCAGAGCAGAAGGACATTCAGCCCGGTATAGGGCTGGCCATTGTGGCGCAGCGGCCGGGTGATCCGTCCACTCGCCTTGCCCGCATTCCAGGGCTGGACCCAGGGACGGGTGCCCTTCGCGAGATCCGCCACGATGCGTTCGGTGATGCGCGTATAGATGTCGGAGCGCGTTTCCCTATCCTTGGCCGTCATTGTCTTGTCCTCCGTTTCGGGACCGCGCCCATCGCGGCCGGTCACAGAGGTCCGGTGCCGGGGCAATCAGGAGGGTCGCGCACCCGACCATCCGCCCGCGCTCGCGCAGCGGGTGGTCATCGGCCGAAACGCAGTGGAGGACGGCGAAGCCGTTGCGCGAACAACCGGCCCCGGCAGGACCACCGCCCGGGACGGGCCGCATGGTACGTTCCCTCATTTTCTGGTCCGGCCATCCGCAATCTGGCGGAACCGCCCGCGCCGTGCTAGATATCTGACCATCTGACTAGGTGTGAGACGATGACCAAGCAAGCGAACCTGAAGACTGTGAAGGCAGTCGGACGCCAGACCCCGGTGGGACGGTGGAAGCTCGAAGACGCCAAGGCGCGGTTCAGCGAGGTGGTGCGGCATGCGCGCGAGAACGGGCCGCAACGCGTGACCGTGCGCGGGCACGACGCTGTCGTCGTGATGAGCGTCGAGGAGTTTGAGCGCCTCGTGCCGGAGAAGCCGCGGGCGCCGTTCGTCGAGTTCATGGAAAGCCTTCATCTTGGCGGGCTCAATCTGGAGCGCGAGATGGATCGCGGACGGGACGTCGAACTTTGAAGGGCTGGCTGCTGGACACCAATGTCGTCGCCGCGCTGATCAATCCGCAGGGAGCGCCATCCGTGAAGTCCTGGGCGGCAGCGCAGGACGAGCGCTTCTTCCACATCAGCGTTCTCACACTCGCCGAGTACGACAAGGGCAACCTTGCGGACGATCACGCCGACCGGCCTCGATACATCGCGGCGCGCGATGCGCTGGAAGTGCGGTTCGGGGAGCGAATCCTGTCGCTGACCGACGAGGTCGTGCGGCGATGGGGTCGTCTCGCCGGCGAGGTGAAGCGCGCATCCGGACATCCACCATCGGTGATCGATACGATGCTCGCTGCTACGGCGATCGAGCATGATCTCTACCTAGTCACCCGCAACGTGAAGGATGCGCGGCCATCCGGCGCGCTCATCTTCGATCCGTGGAATAACGATCCGGCGAAATTTCCGCTCAGCGCGCGAGCCGGCCGAGTGAGATAGACGACAAAAAGGTCGGCCTCTTGAGAGACCGGCCTGTCGCAGTCGCTGGCGCGAAGACGGGCGAGGCATCCGCCTCGCCCGTAGCGACTCAGCTGAAAGCCGCCATCTGCATCTCGGCCGCCTTGCGGTCGACGGCATGGCCCGGATTCTCGACGGCACGCTCGAAGGGCTTCCAGTGCTCGCCGACGACCCGCTCATAGGCCGCGACCGCGCCCTCAGCCGCCATCCGAAGCGCGTGGGCCTGGACGCCCATGTCGGCGGCGAACTCGCGCTTGCGTTGCGCGGCGCTCTCGAAGCCGACCGGTCCGTCGAGATCGTCGTCGCGGGCCTCGTTGGCGAGCTTGCTCGTCAGGTCGCGTGCTTCGCTGACGGCCCGGCTGTAGAACTGGCCAGCGCCATGGGCGGAGCCGACATAGGAGCCGACGATCCGCTGCAGATGGATCTGCATCGCGCGCTCGGCGAGGCCTTCTCGCAGGGCATCGGCGGTCTCGACGATCAGCCGTTCGTGCAGGTCGCGGATGCCGTCGCTGTCGAGCACCGGTAATCCGAAGCTCTCTGCGATGAGGATGGCCTGCGCTGCATCCGGGCAGGCGAGCCGGGCCATTTCGAGGGTCGTGCCCTTGCGGCGCTGGACGACGCGGGCGGTCGGGCGGGGAGCGGTCCTGAACATGCGAGCTTCCTTCCTTCGGTTGTGCCGAAGAAGCGGACCGGCCCCTGCCGGCCCTCCCTTCGGGCGCGCTCGAACGAAACCGGCGGAAAGACGGACGCTTCAGGGCTAGGGGCGGCCAAATCGAGCGGGGCAGGTCTGCGGGCAAGCGGGGCGTAGGCCCTGTGCCGCCTGCGGACCTGCCCTGCCGAGAGCGGTCGAACCGGCCGCGCAGCGGCGCGGAACGCGGCCTTGAAGCGGCCGGCCGCCGGTTTAAGAGCGCAAACCCGGCCGAAGGGAGGGCCGGCGGGGACCGGCCACCAGAGAGGCCACCTGAAGGGGGACACAGCGTCAGGGATCGTGTCGCGACCGCCCGCGACGTTCCAGCCGAGCCGCAACGGTTGTTATCGCGAACAGGGCCCGATCAGGCCGTCTGCGCAGCGCGCGCCCAGATCTCCGGTCGCCAGAGGCGGATGATCGTCTCGATCTCGGCACGATAGGCATCCGGGTACTCGGCAACCGATCGGCCGGCTAGCCAGGTGAAGACCGAGGCCATGTCCTGTCCGATTGTCCCGTCGACAGCGAAGATGTCGGCAAGGTCGAAGCCGCCGAGGTCGTCGGCATTCCACCAGGCCAGGATGAAATTCGCGATGCGCCGCGACTGGCCGGGGATCGTGCGGGCGTGGCGCAAGAACGCTCGGGAGCGTTCGAGGGGTAGCTTGAATACCTGGATGGCAGGATGTCCGTAACTTACCCGGATCAGGTGGCGTCGAGATTCTCGAACGGGTTCGGGAAGACGCGACGGGCCCACAACAGCCCGAAGATTTTCGCGGCTGGGTATCTCGCATGCAGGACCGCCTGCGCCGCCTTGAAATGCGTTCCTGCCGTGAGGACGTCATCAACCAGAGCAATTTCGGTAGGCTCCGGAAGCTCGACGCTGGTGTCGATTTCGTAGAGCTGGGCTAGATCGGCCACGCTCATTCGATCGCCCTCGTGAAATGGCGCGGTCGAGACGGTCTGCCTGAGGAGATCACGGACATCCACCGCGAAGCCAGCCGCCTCGGCGATGCGTCGGCAGACGTTCAGCATGCGCGCGTCGTGCTCAGGATCGCCACGAACCTTCGAAGGAGGGATGGGGACGAGGGTGCCAATGCGCAGCCAGTCGACGCTTAGGCTCGCGAACATCTCGCGGGCGCAGAGCGCGATCGCCCCGCCCTATACTGGTAGCCACCCTGCCCGCGCTTCTTCTTGAGGTTGCTGATCTGCTGATTGGTTTCCCCACCCCGCCAGCCGGCTCCGGACGTGTATTCGCGGAGATAGGCACATTCGTCTTCCGGGATGAGATGGAAGTGGTCGCCCCGGGTTGTCTCATCGATGAGCTGAAAGCGCATCTCAGCCATCGAGGTGAGCCATCAGGTCCTTGAACGACCGGACACGGATGGCGCCCTGCTTCTCAAAGCGAGCGGGCCAAGTCAGATCGGGGCGGCGGAAAGCCGAGTCGAGAATGAAGAGCTTGCGCTTCTGGTGGAGCGCCGCACGCGCTTGGATGAGGGTGCCCGATGTCTCGCCGGCCTCGACGATGATAGTCGCTTCGGTCAGTGCGCTCATCGTCACGTTGCGTTCGGGGAAGAACAGGCGGTTCTGGTTCGGGTTCTGCTTCGCGTAGCGCAGCGCCGGAACCTGAGTGATCAGCAGGAAGTCGCGGGCGATGCGCTCCTGCAAAAGCTGGTTCTCGCGTGGGTAAACGGCGCCAAGAGGCGTCCCCACGACTGCAATCGTGCGGCCGCCAGCTTCCATCGCACTTGAATGGGCTGCTGTGTCGATCCCCTTCGCCAGACCGGAAACTACGGTAACGTCGTGCTTAACCAGGCCACGGGCGATCTGCCGAGCGAGATCGGCTCCCTCTTCGCTTGGCTCGCGGCTTCCTACGACGGCGACGCAGCGGGTTTCTGTCAGCTCCCAATTGCCTCGATAATACAGCAACTCGACAGGGTGTCTGGCATCCCGGAGCTTTCGCGGATACTCGCCCGCGTGGTTGATTCGAATGCCATATTGCTTGATGCCGGCCGCGGCAAAGCGCTCGCGAACCTGTCGAAGGCAATCCGTTGCCTGACTGGGGCTGACGAAGTCGGACGGCATGGCTGTAGGATCGGCCGCAAAACGATCCGCGATGGTTTTGAATGTCGCGGCCGGCTCAAGCCACATGGCTTCATACGCGCCGATTTCTCGCCCTGGAGAAATCGGGGCAACCGCCGGGCCGTCGGCCTTCCGCGCGATAAGACTCATTCGAACAAGCTGCCATCATTCTGCGGCCCTTGCGAGCCGCCTTGTTAAGCCCCGCTTACACAACGCCGCACGATTGCAAAAGTGCGACAGGATCGCCGTACCGCCTGCTTGACGATATGCGCTGAACGCGAGGACTGTTGTACTGACCGAAACAAAATCGCCGCCGGACGAGCCGGCGGCGGCTGTAGTTGGATGAACGATGCGCAGCGCTGCTAGGCAACCTCGCGGAACTGCTCCGCATCGTCGCCCTGGGCTTCGGCGCCGGAGTCGCTGTCCTGCAATTCCGTGTGCGGCTCCTCCTGCTCGTCCTCGGGAACAGCCTCGTGCTTCGCGAGCCAATTCGCCAGCGCGGTCGAATCCGGCGCGAACAGCGCCGAAGGATGGACGAAGCGGCCATCAGTGAAATGCGCCACGAGCGCAGCCCGGGTTTCCTTCACGCGCGGACGCGGCAGGACCGGCGTGTCCTTGCACGAGCCCTCGAGCGCCGGACGCGACAGGCAGGACAGGAACTCTTCGGTGCCCATGTTCGGCAGGAAGGCATCCGCACCGATCGCTTCGCCGGCGATGCGAGCCACGATCCCGGAATCGGAGCGGTTCTCCCGGCACGAGAGCACCTCGATCAGTGCGCCTCGCGCAGCCTGCTGCAGCGTCTCCTCGTCGAAGCCGAGCTTGCCGTCCTGGCCGATCAGCCGCACGGCGTGGCGGTCCATGCGGGCAAAGCCATAGACATCGTCACTGGTGCCGGATGCGATCGTGATGTTGCGCCCGGCAAGCGCCAGCACGAGGAGCGCCATCAGGGTGTCGTTGGCGATCGGCGCCCGCGACAAGGCTTCGTGGAGCGCATCGGTGCGGAAGTCACCGATCATCCCGATCCCCCGGCGCGTGACGTCGGGACGGCCCGTTGGAGTTTCGGCCGCGTTTCCGGCCGGGGACGTGCCGTTGCCTTGCGCCTTCGGCGCCGGCATCCGATAGGCCACGCTCTGAACCGTGCCATTGCGATCGAGATACATGGCGACGCGATCGCTCTTGCCTGCCTTGCCGTAGACGCGCTCCGCCTTCGGCGGAAGAACCGGCTCACCCCAGCTGTTGACCTCGGCGATGACGCCGCGCTTGGGAAGATGGTTCGTCATCCACTCCTGCTGAGCGCCGAGAAAGGCCTCGACATTGGTGGTGTAGCGGCCGTCCTCGTCGGCGGGTCCGAACAGGTCCTCGACCCATTCGATGCCGTAAGCGCGCGCGAGCTCGTCGTCGAAGCTGGCATGCTTGGCGTACATCCGGGTCTTGGTCAGCGCGTTCGAGACGTTCCACCAGGTAACCTTCGGATCGTCCTTGGAGGGCTTGTACTTCTTCCAGACCTCCTTCTGGTCGTCGACCGGGGCCGCCGCAATGGTGCGGAGCTGCTGCTCGTTGGGCATGTCGCCCTTGGCCATGTGATCGAGCATGGCGGGAAGGACGCTGCCCAAGAGCCTGAGCTGCCGAACGCGCCGAAGCGCCAGCCCGAGGGCGGCTGCGATCGCTTCCTCGGTCCAGCCGAGCACGACCAACCGCTCGATACCACGCCACTGATCGACAGGGTTGAGCGGTTCCTGAGCGACATTCTCGATCATCGAGCGCATCGCGCCGTGATCGTCCGAAGCTTCGACCTCCAGAACCTCGATCTCGTCGAGACCGGCCGCGATCGCCTGCTTCACGCGACGGTGGCCGACCTCGATGAGGTAGCCGTTACCGCCGCCCTGCTCGGGGACGATGACGGGCGGCTGCAGGATGCCGACGAGCTTGATGGTAGCGAGCAGCAGGGCATCGGCCTGGGGTGTGGACTTCGTCCGGCGCGAGCGATCGGGATTGTCCTTCAAGGCGCGCGGATCGACCTTCTTGAGTAGCATGGCAGGCTCCTGTTCAGGGGTGTGGGCGCGGCCTCGCACCGGCCCTTCTCCGTCTTCTGTCCGAAGACCCCCTCACGCCCGCGGAGCGGGCGGGCCGGAGCAATTGCGGCCGAGCAGCCCGGCCGGGCGGCCAAGCGGGGCGCGTGAAGCCCTGCGCAGGACGCCGGGCCGGGATCGCGAATGGCGCGGTTGAGCGCCAGCGGCAGCGGCGCGCCCGGTCTGCGAGCAGCCGTTCCCCTTTCCCTTTCTCTTCTCCTGACCGGATTGAAACACGCTCATTTCGACGCTATATTGCGTCAGAATGATTGGCATTTCTGAATGAAGGTGAGCGCCATGGGACTTGCCCAATATGCTGACGGCGGGTTGTTCTCGCCGCGCAAGATCGCGGAGACGCTGCGCACCACGAGCGAGGAGATCGCCCGCACGGCCGGTCTCGGCAAGGATGCGATCCAGCGCAAGGAGCGCATCCGCTCCGACAAGACGCAACGCCGGCTGCGCGAAGTGACGGAAATCATCAATAAGGTCGAGCCGCGCTTCGGCTCGGCGCTGATGGCTTATGCCTGGTATCGCTCCGAGCCCCTGCCCGGCTTTTCCGGCCTGACGGCGATGCAGCTCGTCCGTGACGGCCGCGCCGACGAAGTGCACGACTATATCGACGCGGTCGACGCCGGCGTTCACGCATAACCTGGCTGATGCGCTTCCAGGGGGTCCTCTACCGGGCGCTGAACCCGGTCTATGCCCGCGAGCCGTTATCGGGACGCGGCGCTGAGCTGTATGGGGGGCGCTTCAACCGGAAAGGGACGCCAGCGCTCTACACGTCGGTGTCGATCATGACGGCCTTGCGGGAAGCCAACCAGGTCGGCAGCTTGCAACCGACGACCCTCGTCTCCTACGACGCGGACATCGAGCGCGTTTTCGACTGCCGGGACGATGGCGCCCTTCAGGAGAAGGGGATGGATGCCGCGGCCCTCAATGATCCGACCTGGCGCGATCAGATGAAGACGGCGGGAGAAGCGAAAACCCAGGCCTTCGCCCGAAACCTCATCGCCTCAGGCTATCATGGATTGTTGGTCAGGAGCTTCGCCCCCGGGGCAACCCCCGACGACCTCAACCTCGTTCTCTGGCGGTGGGGCGACACGGCGCCATGCCGCCTCACTCTGATCGACGACGAGCATCGACTTTCGCGGCAGCCCTGACGAGCGACCTGAGGATTGCCGGCCTCGCCCGAGGGCGCGCCGGCCACCGGGCCGATCACGCTGCGATCGCGTCAACCGCACCGATGCCGTCGATATCCTTCGCCAGCGCCGCAGCGACCTCCGCGAGCAGGCGGTGCTTCTCAGCAAGCTCCGAGGCGAAAGCGAACGCCCCCTCGCCGCGCGACTGGTAGGATTCAAGCCTGCGGCGCGCATCGGCCAGGCGCTGGCGGCAGCGCTCCCGATCACCTTCGAAGCCGTCGCGCGCATGCTCGAGGCGGGAGATGGCGCCAAGCGGCGTAGTCGTCACCGGAAGCTCGATTTCGGTCGGCAGCAGCGGATACCGGCTGGAACCCAAGATCGTCCGATGAAGAGAGCCTCCGGTCGGTTTAAAACGGCGCGAAGGCCGTATTCGAAGACGAGTGCGACCTGTCGCCCGGCAGGCCGACGATAAGCTCCCGCCATGGGACGGTATCGGCCTGGACCATAGGCACAGCAAAGTTCCTCGCCTCCGCCCAGATGGATGCTAGGGGGACGCCAGGGCAATTGGGTTTTTGTCGCCTGAACGACCGGGCGGCGGCGGTCGGCCTTGAGTCAATGGCGGAATTTGATGACGCCGGATTGGCGCCGCCGAAGTCACCACTGCCCAGATGCTGATCGCTGGGAGCGAGTCGTGGCTGGAGTCTGCGAAAATGCACCGAATGGCAGACCATTGCCGAGGATCGGCGTCGGGGCTGCAAGCGGGCACCATGGCGAGCTACTGCAAGGGGTCTTCGAAGACCGGAACGGGCGACTCCATCGCGGCTTGGTCACCCTCCCGCTCACCAAGTTGGTCTCGAAGGCGACTTTCACCTCTGCGGCCACAGCCGACCTCACCACGCGCCCGGGCGACAAGGTCAAGGCCAGCCTGGCTGCACGTCAGACGCTGAGCCATTTGGGCGTTTCGGACGGAGGTTTGCTCCATATCGAGAGCAACATTCCAATCGGTCATGGTTACGGCTCCTCCACCGCGGATGTCGTCGCCGCCATTCGCGCTGTGGCGGCAGCCCACGCCGTCCGGCTGCAGCCCTCTCGTGTCAGCCAGCTGGCGGTCACCGCCGAACGCGCCAGCGACGCCATAGCCTTCGATGGACACACTGTCCTCTTCGCGCAGCGAGAGGGTGCCGTCCTGGAGGATTTCGGCGGCTCGCTGCCACCTCTGTTGCTGGTCGGCTTCAAGGCGATGGGAGGACGGCCGATCGATACGCTCGATCTGCCGCCTGCACGCTATGACAGTCTCGAGATTCAACAGTTCCGTGTCCTGCGCGCCCTGATCGCCTATGCGGTCCGCTATCAGGATCCCAATTGCCTTGGGCGAGCGGCGACCGCTAGCGCGCTGCTCAGCCAGCGGCATCTGCCCAAACAGCATCTCGAACGCGTCATCGACATCGCGAAAGGCGCTGGCGCATGCGGCGTCCAGGTGGCGCATAGCGGCTCACTGCTCGGCATTCTCTTCGACCACGCCGGCAAAAACTTGCGACAGCGCGCGCAAAGCGTCGCGGCCTCGGTGCGTAGATCCGGTTTCTGCGACGTCGAGTTTCACCAAATCAACGATGACGGCGCGACATGGTAGCCCTGGACGGTGATTATTTCCGCGCGCTGGAAACGCCTCGCATGGCGGCGCTGGCTCCCAATCTGATCGCGGCAGCCTTCCCGCTGATGAAGCTCATGCCAGCGCGCTATATCCTGGACCGCGCCGTCGCCGACGGCGCTCTCGAGGCCGGGATGCGCATCGTCGAGACGACATCCGGCACATTCGGCATGGCTCTTGCCCTGCTGTCGGCGGCACGCGGATACCGGCTCACACTGATCTCCGCCTCAAGCCTTGTCGACGCAAAGTATAAGGCACGCCTCGATGGTTTGGGCGCGCAGATGATCATCACGCAGGACCGCACAGGCGATGGGGATCAGCTGGGCCGCCTGCAGCAGCTCGAGCACATTCGCCGCGAGGAGCCCAACTGCTTCTGGCCGCGGCAATATGACAATCCGGGAAACGCGCTCGCCTATGCCCGGCTTGCCGAACAACTCGTGCGGACGGTCGGCGAGATCGACTGTCTTGTCGGGTGTGTCGGGAGCGGCGGCTCGCTGTGCGGGACGGGACTGTTTCTGCGCGCGGTCTTCCCGCAACTCATTGTCATCGCGGTCGACACTTATCGAAGTGTCCTTTTTGGACAAGCTGCCGGCAAGCGGTTGTTGCGCGGTCTCGGCAACAGCATCCTGCCGGGCAATCTCCGGCATGAGCTGATCGATGAAGTCCACTGGGTTGGGGCCCATCCGGCCTTCAGCGAGGCTCGCCGCCTGCTGCGTGAACATGGCATCTTTCAGGGGCCGACCAGCGCTGCTGCGGCCCTGGTCGGCAGATGGACCGCGAGCACTCGGCCCGGAGCCCGGATCGCGGTTATCATGCCGGATGAGGGTCACCGATACGCCGAGACGGTCTTCGATGATGCCTGGCTTGCCTCGTTATCGGGCTGGCCTTGGTCGCCGCCGTCCGAGCCCCGCGAGCTCACGATCGTCGAGCCTGGGTCCGAGGGCGACTGGACATGGCTCAAATGGGCGAGACGCAGCCTCGACCAGATCGTCAATGACGAAGTCGGGAAGGAAGGAGGCTCTCACTAATCCCTGGGCCGTCCAGCTTTCACCGAACCAGCAGGTCGGTGGCATTGCGGCCAAGCCAATCCCAGGCATCCTGCGTCGATTGAAAGATCGTGTCTTGTCCAGCTTGGCCGACCGATCGATCCAGATCCTTCAACCCGCTGGCGGTGACGACCGCCACCACATGATCATCGGCTGCAATGACGCCTGCTTCACGCAGTCGCGCCAGCGCAAGAAGTGGCGTGACCGACGCCAGTTCGGCGAAAATCCCTTCGTCGCGGGCAAGGCGCTCCTGCATCTCCACAAGCCCGTCATTGTTCACCAGCACGGCGCGGCCGGAGGACTCGCGCAGTGCTTTCAGGGCCTGATAGGTGCTGCGCGGCGCGCCGATCGAGACGGCAAGGCTTTCGAAGGCCAGCTTTCGTTCTTCGATCCTGTCGCTACCTGTGGCGAGCGCCTGCGCCAGCGAGCCATGCACCTCGGCTGCGGCCAACCTGGGCAATCGGGAAATCGCGCCTTGCGCGAACAGTTCCTGAAACCCCGTCCAGACACCGAACAGGGCGTCGCCGTAACAGACCGGCAAAACACACCAGTCGGGGGCGATGCCACCCGACTGCTCGACGATTTCATACGCGATGGTCTTGTAGCCCTCGATGCCGAGGGGGTGACTGCCAATGACTGGCGCATGACAGGGCGACGCGACGAACCAGCCATAGCGTGTCGTGGCCTCGGCGAGCAGCGTCCAGCGCTCCATCTTGTTGGCGAGCGGCAAGACGGTTGCACCGTATTTCCTGATCTGCGCCAACATCGCGCTGGCCGAGCCGCCAAAGGTAGCGACGACGCAGTCCAGCCCGGCGCGTGCGGCGTAGGCGGCCAGTGAGGCTCCGGCATTGCCTGATGAAGCCGTCGCCACCACCTTTGCCCCTTGCGCGCGCGCCACCGACACCGCGACCGTCGAGAACCTGTCCTTGTGCGACCAGGTCGGGTTTCGGCCCTCGTCCTTGATGAAGAGGTTCCGGGCTCCCAACGCACGACCAATCCGGGCAGCTTCGATCAACGGCGTCTGCCCCTCGCCGAGCGAAACGGCGTCCTCCAGTGCGCATGGCAGCGCATGGGCGTAGCGCCACAATGATCGCGGCGCGTTTGGTGCGATCGAGAGTGGTTCAACCGGCGAAGCGTAGACAGGCTTGAGATTGGCCGGCGCAGCGTCGCGGCAGGCCGGACAGCCCCTGGAATCGATCTCGATGCTGGCCGGGTAGGACGCGCCGCAGCGGATGCAGGACAGCCCGACGATGTTCGCAGCACCGGGCGCTGCGTGCTCCTTCGGATGCTCGATCTCCAGCGTCGCCCGATCGTGGAAGGCTGGGGCCGCGCCGCCTGCTGAAAGCCTGCTAACAGGTTGGCCGGCCATCGCAATTCCCCTGCACAGGATCGTTCGGTCGCCAGCCGGTTCAAACAGGCGATGACCTGCCTGTCAACGCCGAATGTTCACTATAGTGTGTCGCACCATAGTGCTCATCGCCGCACCTTTTGCGGGATGAAACTTCGCGCTGTGTTTGGTCTGAACGTGCAGCGACTCCGAAGGGAAAGAAAGCTCTCGCAGGAGCAGTTGTCTTTCGTTTCGGGGCGCACGCGGGCCTATATCAGCAGCGTGGAAGCCGGACGGCGCAACGCCACACTGGATACGTTGGAAATCCTGGCAGAAGCGTTGAACGTTCAGCCCCAGGATCTGATCACCGCAAAAGCGGCAGAGGTTCGCCCTGAACGTTCAGCCAAGCGGTCCGGGCCTGATACGACGGACTGAGTTTCAGTCTTGCCGAGTTACGCCTGAGGCCGAGAACGGCGAGCCAGCTTTGACTCCTACAGTAGACAATCGGCGTGCCCGGCATTGAAAGGGGTCCCGAAGCACGCTTAGGTTGAGCGGGGCATTGCGAGACCCGCCGAGGTCTATGAATGATGAACGCTGCCCTTTTGGAGCTTTTCGCGACGATATCCGACATCGACGCCGCATCCACATCTGAACGCGCCCTCAAAACATTTGAAGGGGTCCTCCAGCGTTTTGGCCTGCACAGTTTTCTGATCACCGGATTGCCGGTGCCTCACGACAGCGAATGGCATCGTGCGATCCTGCATGACGGATGGTCGCGCGAATGGTTCATTCGCTACGAGTCCGAAGGGCACTTCCCTCACGATCCTTGCGCCGCACGCAGCCGCCTGAGCGCGAAGCCATTCTTCTGGCATCAATTGCCCGCTGGTGGTTTGACACCGCGTGGCCGTCTCGTGATGGACGAGGCAGCTGAATTCGGCATGAAGGATGGAATTTGTGTTCCAATCCATGTCCCGCTTGCCGGCCCGGCAGTGGTGACGGCAGCGAGCGACCGCATCGACGTTCCACCCGGCGCAATGCCTCTGATCGAAACGCTCTGTGTCCACTTGTTTCGCAAAGTCAGCGGCTGGGAGAATAGGTCGGACAAAGACGAGGGTTCACCGTTGACGCCGCGAGAGCGCGAGCTGTTGCAGTGGAGCGCCCAAGGCAAAACGAATGAAGACATATCCTGTATTCTCGGGATCGCAACGCATACCGTCGAGAGTCACCAGCGCAACATCCGCGACAAGCTCGATGCAATCAACATTGTCCACGCGGTCGTAAAGGCTTTGCGCAGGGACGAGATCCAAATCTAGCAATCCCGGAATCCCGGCACACAGGGCCCGGTAGCGGAGAACTACCCTCCCACCCCATAGGGAGGGCTCATGGTTGTTCGGATTCACGTGGTCACTTGGGCCAACAGAAGAAAATACAGACTTCAGCTAGAGAGATACTTTCGTCTCCGCTACGATATTTATGTCAAACGGCGGCAATGGCATGCCTTGGCGCGGCCCATCAATATCGAGATGGATGCGTTCGACACCGAGCACGCCGTCTACCTGCTGGCACTCGATAGCGTCGGCAAGATCGTCGGCGGGTCGCGCCTTGTCCCGACGCTGCAGCCCCATTTGCTCGGCAACGTGTTTCCTGGACTGGCGCGGGCTGGGCCGCCGCGGGCGCCAGACATTTTCGAATGGACGCGTTTCTTCATCAGCCCCGCTTTGCGCAGCGGCGGCAGATCGTCTCCGGTTGCCGGCGTCATCTTGTGCGGTGTGCTGGAGGTGGCCCGCACATTCGGCGCTCGGCAGATCAGCGTCGTATGTGAATCATTCTGGCTCGAACGTCTGCGCGCCTTTGGCTGGAGCATCACTGAACTGGGAGATGTCCAGAAGCAGGAAGACGGCGACGTCATCGCGCTGTTGATCGACGTCACGCCAGAAGCGATCGCGAGCACAAGGCGCGCCTATGGCATCCAGGAGCCGATATTCGCCGAAGCGGCGACGACGGCCTGACGCGTCGCGCGCCGCAGGCCACCGTCACTGAGGATTTGGTCCACCTTGCGAAGTTACATGCTCGGCTCGGAGCGCCGGTCGCTGCGAGCCGGGCGGATTGGCCCTGTGTGGACGGCTCTCCGTTGGCAAGAGTTGGTTGGACTGCGGCAGCGCTGGTCGGTGCGGCCGTGTGTTCGACCTGTTGGTGCGGCACTTAAAGCCGCTGGCCATGATGCCTTCCGTGAGAGGGCCCCGACCAATTCCGCCGCGCTTGGAGGCGCAGTCGCGCAAGAGGGTTTTCCCGCCCTTCGGTATCGACCGGCGGGATGCGTTAGTCCGTCGGTGTTACGGCACGGCGGGAGCCGCCGCGCCGCTTGGATCAGATATCGCTCGTTGCTCTTGCAGCGCCTCATGGTCGGCAGGTCGTTCAAGCGACGTCCCATGAACCGCTGCGCGCGACGGTCCGAGGCCCAACTGCGCCGCATGGGTGCGGTTGGCCGAGATCGGAGAGATCCTAAACCAGGCGGCGTAGAGCGCCGGTAGGAACAGCAGGATGAGCACGGTCCCGACGGCGGTTCCACCAATCAGGGTGTAGGCCATCGAGCCCCAAAACACCGAATGGGTCAGCGGGATGAAGGCGAGAACCGCCGCCAGCGCGGTGAGAATGACGGGCCGCGTCCGCTGCACCGTCGCCTCGATCACCGCGTGGTAGTCGTCCAGACCGGCTTGCCTATTCTCTTCGATCTGGTCGGTGAGGATCAGTGTGTTGCGCATGAGGATGCCCGCGAGACCGATAAGACCCAGGATCGCGTTGAATCCGAAGGGCTGGTTGAAGGCGAGCAGCGTCGGAACGACGCCGATCAGGCCCAGTGGCGCGGTGAACAGCACCATCGTCATCATCGAGAACGACCGCACCTGGAGCATGACCACGATCAGGGTGACGGCGATCATGAGCGGGAATATCTTCGCCAGCGCGTCGTTGGCCTTAGCCGCTTCTTCGATCGACCCACCCATGTCGATGCGGTAGCCCGCCGGAAGCGAGGCGATCAGCGGCTGCAGCGCGGTCAGGACCTGCTTGGAGACTTCCGGAGGCTGGGTCGCTTCGTTGATCTCCGAGCGCACCGTGATCGTGGGCACGCGATCGCGGCGCTTCAGCATTGGCTCCTCAAAGCGGATTTCCGAATGCCCGACCTGATCGAGCGGTATCTGGCGCCCGTCGCGGCTGATCAGCGAGAAATCTGCGAGCCGAGCCGGATCGAGACGCTCGGGGCCGGCGCTGCGCGCGACGACAGGCACGTTGCGGATGTCCTCGCGAACCTGCGTGACGGCGACGCCGCTGAGCAGGAACTGAAGCTGCTGGCTGACTTGCGCCGGTGAGAGCCCGATGAGATTGAGCCTGTCCTGGTCAGGCACGAAGCGCAGCACGGGCGTGCGATTGCCCCAGTCGCGATTGGCCTCGCGGACATCGGGTACGCCGCGCATGATCGCCAGAGCCCGCTCCGAGATCGCATAGAGCTGTGCCGGAGCGGGACCCGTCACGCGGAACTCGACCGGGAAAACCGAGGGCGGGCCGAAGACGAACTGCGTGGCGCGGACATAGGCCTCAGGCGCCAGCCCCTGTGAGATGGCTTGCCGGAGGCGTTGCTTCAGCGTCTCGCGCGTCCCGGCGTCCGGCGTCAGCACGACGATCTTGGCGAAAGCCGGGTCGGGGAGTTCGGGCGCGAGTGCCAGGAAGAAGCGCGGCGCGCCCTGGCCGACATAGCTCGTCACGATTTTGGCTTCGGGCTGCTCGTCGAGCCAGCGCTCGATCTTCGCAACCGCGGCCGTCGTCGTCTCGATGCTGCTACCTGGCGGCAGACGGACCTCGACGAGTACCTCGGGTCGGTCCGAGGTCGGGAAGAACTGCTGCTTTAGGCCGCCCATCCCGACTCCGGACAACGCAAAGGCGACGCCGACGACGGCGCAGGTCAGGAATTTGTGGTCGACCGCGAAGGTGATGAGCTTGCGCAGGCGACGATAATTCGGCGTGTCGTAGATCGCCGCGTGGCCGCCGGGAACCGGCTTGATCTCCGGCAGCAGCTTGACGCCGAGATAGGGCGTGAACACCACAGCGACGATCCAAGATACGATCAGGGCGAAGCCGACGACCCAGAAGATGTTGCCGGCATATTCGCCGGCCGTCGAGGAGGCGAAGCCGACCGGCAGAAAGCCCGCGATGGTCAACAACGTGCCCGAGAGCATCGGGGCCGCGGTATGGCTCCAGGCATAGGCCGCGGCCGCAATACGGTCCATGCCCTCTTCCATCTTCACCACCATCACCTCGATGGCGATGATCGCGTCGTCGACGAGAAGCCCGAGCGCGAGGATGAGCGCGCCGAGTGTGATCCGGTCGAAGAAGCGGCCGGTCTCCAGCATGATGAAGAACACCACGGCCAGCGTCAGGGGGATCGCCGCGGCGACGACGATGCCGACGCGCCAGCCGAGGCTGAGCAGGCTGACCAGAAGCACGACGCCAAGCGCCATCGCGAACTTCATCATGAACTCGTCGACCGCCGAGGCGATGTTGGCGGCCTGGTCGGTCACCTTTTCCAGCGAGATGCCGAGCGGCAGCGCCCGGCCGATGGCGGCGGTCTTGGCCTCGAGCGCCTTGCCGAGCGCGAGCCCATTCCAGCCGTCCTGCATGACGGCGGCGAGCATGAGACTCGGCTCGCCATGGTGCCGGATGACGAAGCCGGGTGGATCTTCATAGCCACGCCGGATATCGGCAATGTCGGAGAGCTTCAGCGTCCGTCCGCCGGCGACGATGGGTGTGTCGGCGATGGCGCGCACGCTGTCATAGGCGCCATCGACGCGGATGAAGACACGCGGCCCCTTGGTCTCAACGGTGCCTGCCGCCGTCACGGTGTTCTGACGCTGCAGGGCCGAGACGACGTCCTGTGGCGAGACGCCGAGCGTCGCCAGCCGCTCATGGGAGAATTCGACGAAGATCTGCTCGGGACGCTCGCCCAGGATGTTGACCTTCTTGACGCCGGGGACGTGGAGGAGATCCTGCCGGATGACCTCCGCCTGCCGGGCCAGCTCCCGCATCGGCAGACCTTTCGCCTTTAGGGCGTAGAGGGCGAAGCTGACATCGGCATATTCGTCATTGACGAAAGGGCCGAGCACGCCCGGCGGCAGGTTCCTGGCCTCGTCGGAGAGCTTCTTGCGGGCCTGATAGAACTCCTCCTGCACCCGCCCGGGCGGGGTGGAATCCTTCAGGTTGAGGGTGAGGTAGGCAAAGCCCGGTCGCGTCGTCGTCTCTACACGGTCGTACCAGGCCAGTTCCTGGAGCCGCTTCTCCAGGGGCTCGGCGACGAGATCCTGCATCTCGCGGGCCGTCGCGCCTGGCCAGACTGAGGTGACCGTCAGGGTCTTGATCGTGAAGTTCGGGTCTTCCGCGCGCCCGAGCTTGACGAAGGCATAGGCACCGGCGGCAACGAGCAGCAATATCGTGAACAGGGTCACCGCCCGCTCGCGGACGGCGATGGCCGAGAGATTGAAGCTCATCGTGAGGCCGCCTCGAAGCTTGACGATGGCCTGACCTGCTGGCCTTCGCGCAGCAGATGCGCACCGAGCGAGACGATGCGACGCCCGGCCTCGAGCCCGGAGACGATGGCCGTCTCGCCGGTCACGCGGACCAGACGCACTGGCTGGAAGGTGACGAGCGACCCCGTGTCGTCCAGGCGCCAGACGCCGGTTCTGCTGCCGTTGTCGAGGACCGCCCCGAGAGGCACCTCCATGTCGGCTGCCGGCCCGCTTGCCGCGATGCTGATCGTGACGGTCCTACCGAGCGGCGCTGCGGCGGCATCGCCGTCGAGGACGTAGCGGGCCTCGTAGGTCCGGGTTTGCGGATCGGCGGAATCCGACAATTGCCGCAGCCTGGCCGGGATGCTCCGTCCAGAGGAACCGTAGAGTGTCGCCTGCGCGGATGAGCCGATCGCCGGCCGTATCGTCTCAGGCAACGCCACAACCGCTTCCCGTGGCCCGGCCTGCGCGAGCCGGATCACAACCTGCCCGGCGGTCACGACCTGGCCCGGCTCGCCCGACGTGTCCACGACCACACCGTCCGCATCGGCGACGAGCACGGCATAGCCGAGTTCGTTTTCGGCGACCTTCGCCTCTGCCTCGGCTGCGGCGGCTTGGGCGGTTGCGGTGTCCAGCGCCGCCTTGGCCTGTTCGTAACGCTGCGGGCTGGCGGCGAAGCCGTTCTTGACCAGGGTCGCGTAACGCGCCTCGTCCGCGGTAGCCTGAGTGAGGACGGCGCGCGCGGCCGTAGCGGCGTTGCGCTTGGCGGTCAGCGCCCATCGCAGATCGGTCGCGTCGATCCGCAGGAGCAGCTGCCCGGCTTTCACCGTCTGGCCCACATTGACCAGCCGCTCGACGATCTTGCCGGGAACGCGGAACCCGAGATTGCTCTCGACCCGAGCCGCGATGACGCCGGTGAAGCGCCGCTCCGTGCGGACGACCGGGATGGCAGCCGAGACGAGCACGGTCGGCGCATCCTGGCGCGAGTCGACCTTCACGGAGGCCGAGGATTTCGGGCCGGCCAGCATGACGGCGCCGCCGACACCTGCGGCAGCGACGGTGATGGCTGCGGCCGCCAAAGCGAGCTTGGATTTTCGAGACATGGACTACACCGAATTGGATTGCGTTCGACATCTATGTCGTTTATAGAGTTCGAATGCAATCTAATTTTGAGGTTCAGCATGCGGGTCTCTCGGCAACAGGCGGCGGAGAACAGGAAGCGGGTGATCGAGACGGCCAGCCGGCTGTTTCGCGAGAACGGCTTTGACGGCATCGGTCTCAAGGACCTGATGGCCGGCGCCGGCCTGACACAGGGCGGGTTCTACAAGCAGTTTGCGTCGAAGGACGAGTTGGTCGCCGTGGCGACGCGTCGTGCGCTGGAGAGCGTTTCCGAGCGCTGGTTGAAGGCGGCGGCGGCGCGGCCGGATGATAGCTTGCAGGCGGTGAGCGCCTTCTATCTGAGCCTGGGCCATTCCGCCCAACGCGGCGAAGGCTGTCCGATCGTGGCGCTCGGTTCGGATGCGGCGCGGCAGGGCCCCGCGGTCAAGGACGTCTTCGAGAGCGGTATTCGCGGCTATCTCGACAGGATGACGGCATTGCTCGGCGAGGCGCGGGACGACGATGCCATGGTCATGCTGTCGACGATGGTCGGCGCGTTGCTGCTGTCGAGGATCGTCAACGACGAGGCTCTGGCGCGGCGCTTGCTGGAAACGGCGGCCGCCAGCATCGCCGGCACCGCTGCGACGGGTGGAAGCGAGGGGGCCGAGGACCGGCCGTAGCGCGTGCAATGAGCGCTGCCCCTTCCGAGATGCGCCATCTCGACCCGCCGCCAGGCGCGGGCGATGGGCGCGCCCCCCTTCGATCGTGGAGGTTACCGGAGCCGTCGTCCTGCATCTGCCGCCGGGACGCTCGCCACGAACATCGTCCTGCCGGCCGTTCCGCAAATGCGGGCCGAGCTGGGTCTGACGGCGCCGAGCTCGGACTGCTCCTGAGCAGCTTATTCCTGACCTTCGCTCTGGGCCAGCTTGTCGTCGGGCCGCTCTCGGATCGCTTCGGGAGACGCAGTCTGGTCGCCAACGGCCTCCTCACCTTCATCGCGGGAAGTCTGATCGCCGCATCGGCGGGCGCCTGTCGGAGCTGGTTCTCGGACGCGTCGTCCAGGCCATGGGCGCCTGCGCCACCTCCGTGCTCGCCCGCGCCATTGCCCGCGATCTCTTCCATGGCGAGGCACTGGGCGAGGTGCCGAGGAGCGGGGGGAGAACCCGCTGGAGCTCGTCGAAGCAGGCAAACAGCGCCAAGGAGCGCTACCTCAAGCGGCTTGCCAAGATCGCCCCGCGAGCAAATGGCTGCGTTGAGGCGGCAGGCGCGCGTTTTGCAGCAGACCCCACCGCGTTGGGACTGGGGCCGCCTTCGTCCGTTTACGGGCCCGCCTCGCTGACGGCGACCGAGCAACGGGAGCTGTGCACCACGCTGTCGCAGGAGATGCGCTGCATAAATTGCAAGCTGTAAGTCGCTGGCGTCGGCCTCGCGGCCGGCGACAGGCTCTGTTTTTCACAGCCAGGCTGTGACACAGACGCCAGGGATGCGCTCGTGCCGCCCGACTGCCGTGGACGTGAGAGCAGGTTTCATGCGAAACCCCAAGGCCGTCGGTGGAGCCGGTGGGCGAAGCGTTTCGCCAAGGAATTAGAGGCAAACCGATGCTGAAAGGTAAAGCGGTCCTGGTCGTTGAGGACGAACCGATGATCGCCATGGTGCTCGAGGACCTGCTGGCCGATTTGGGGTGCAGCGTCGTCGGACCGGCACAAAATCTCGCTCAAGCCCAAAGCTTAGTTGGGACGAACACTTGCGATGCCGCAATTGTCGACCTGAACCTGAACGGGACCATGTCGCATCCATTGATCGAGACGCTCATCGGAAACGGCGTCCCCGTCATCGTCGCGACGGGCTACGGCGGCAGCGCGCCCGATCTGCCAAGCGGATGCCGCGTGCTGGCGAAGCCTTACACAATTGAGCACGTCGAACAGGTGCTTCGGGCCTGTCTGCCCGACTAATCCTCTCGCAAGCTGTAGCGCCTCGGCGTTCAGGTACCGTCTTGCCGATTTTTCGGCCTGGCTCGAGTGACTGAGCGCAGGATCCGGGACAGGTCCTCGACCGCATAGGGCTTCTTCAACAGTTCGAAGCCGTGCCGGCCTTCCTCGGCAAGGACGTGGCTGTACCCCGAAGTGAGCACGACTGGGAGGCCGGGATGGCGCTTCCGGATCTCCAGACCGAGCTCCACGCCGCTCATGCCGGGCATGACGACATCGGAAAACACCGCGTCGAAACAGTGGACCTCGGCGAGGATCTTCAGCGCCTCGTCGCCATTAGCGGCCCATGTCGTCTCATAGCCGAGATCGCTGAGGAGCTGCGTCGAGAAAGTCCCTACGTCCACGTTGTCTTCGACGACCAGCACGCGCTGACCGCTTCCGCCGCTGATGGTCGCAAGCCGTGCTTCGCCGTGCTCGCTTTCCGCTTCCGGTCGACGTTCCACCCGCGGCAAGTAGAGCGTGAATCGGGTTCCGGCCCCGACCGTACTGTCGACGTCGATGTCGCCGCCTGACTGTTTGGCGAAGCCGAAGACCTGCGAAAGCCCGAGGCCGGTTCCCTTACCGACCTCTTTCGTTGTGTAGAACGGCTCGAAGATCTGGGAGAGTTTTTCGGACGGGATGCCCATGCCGGTATCGGAGAGCGACACCGCGATGAACGGCTGCGCTCCCCCGGCATGGCCGCGGATAGGCGGCATCCGCGAAAGGTCCTCGACCGCAATCGTCAGGGTGCCTTCACTGTCCATCGCGTCGCGCGCGTTCACGGCCATGTTAACGAGGGCCGTCTCAAACTGACTGACATCGGCCTCGACGAAGCAGTCCTCCGCACGGATATCGGCAAGTATCTCGACGCGCGATCCCATGATGGTCCGCAGCATTTCGGCGATGGCGCGGATGCGGACGGCGGGCTCGAACACCTCCGGCTTCAGTGACTGGCGGCGCGCAAAGGCCAGGAGCTGACCGGTGAGCTTGGCGGCCCGGTCCACCGTGTCGGAGATGGCGTCCACGTACCGGCGTCGACGTTCCTCCGGGAGGTTCGGCCGGCGCATCAAGTCCGTGGAGCTCTTTATGATGGTCAGAAGGTTATTGAAGTCGTGGGCGACGCCACCCGTCAGCTGCCCGACCGCCTCCATCTTCTGCGCCTGGCGCAGCGCGTCCTCAGCCTTGGTCCGCTCCGCAACCTCATTGACGACCCTTTGCTCCAAGGTCTCGTTAAGGTGGCGAAGCTGCTCCTCGATCGCCTTGCGCGCGGTTATGTCAATGGCCGTGCCAAGCAGTCGTACGCAACGGTCGCCCTCGAATACGCCTCGCCCCTTCGCCGCCACCCAGCGCAGCACGCCGTCTTCCTTGCCGATCGTGCGGTACTCGACGTCGTAGAGCGCGCGGCGCGCCGGGTCGGCTGCGGCGGCGTAGGCCGCGCCCGTCGCCTCCAGGTCGTCCGGATGCAGTCCGTCGTAGAAATCCTGCATAGTGACGTGAACGTCCGCTGAGATTCCAAACATGGCTTTGACGCGAGCAGGCCATAGGAGCTGATCGTGGACAGGGTCCACGTCCCAGAAACCGATGTCAGCGTGCTCGGTCGCCAGCCGAAGGCGCTCCTCGCTCTCGCGAAGGCGGGCCTCGGCGCCGACTCGCTCGATATGCGACCAGCAGCGCTCGACGACTAACTTGACGAGGGCAATTTCACGCGATTGCCAGTCGCGCGGATGGCTTTGGTGGACTGCCATCATGGCGACCAGGCGACCGCCCTTTACCAGTGGGCAGCACACGATCGCGGAGATATTAATCGCCAGGAACATCTCGCGTCCCTCGCCGGAAGCCAGCTCAGCGGCGACGTCGCGGACGACGAACGTATGCCCACCTCGCATGTCGGCAGCGGCGCGGGGACCGAACAGGTCGAGGCTGTAAGTGCCAGCCGAGCTTGCGATCTCGGGCGCGGCGTAATCGTTGCGGATGAAGAAGCGATCATTGTCGACGTCGACGTCTGCATAGGCGCATCGGGATGCGCCCAGGCGGTTTGCGAGGAGAGTGGCCGCCATCAGCATTGCCGCCCGCGCATCGCGTGCGCCTCGCATGGCCTCGTCCAATTCAGCGAGGAAGCGCAGCTCCTCGACGCGTGCCCGCGCCTCATACTGTCGCCTGCGGCCACGTAAGGCGGCGCGGACCAGACTCACCAAGGTCGTGGGATGAAACGGGCGTTCGAGGAAAGTTGTATGGCCAAGCACGTCAAGATATCGGCGCGCTGCCGGGTTTCGCTCCAACCCGCCACCGTGGCCTGTCAGGAGCACGAAGGGCATGTCGGACCATTCCTGCTGATCTGCGAGCCAGGCAGCCAGCGGGCTTAGATCGGCATTCGCCAACGCTTCCTCAGTGACCACCACGACACCCGCGCCGACATCGAGTTCCCCGATCAGGCCGGGGATCGATTCGCAAGCCTCTGCAATGGTGCCTGCCTCGCCGAGCATCGCGACTGCGATTGACGCATCCCGTCCACGGGGCGCTAGGATCAGAGCCCTTTCCGAGACTGTCGAACGCTTCACGCCTGGCCTGCCCGCACTGGCTCCGGGCCCTCGCCGACCAAGGTCGGCACGCCCCGGAGTACGCCCTGGAAGTTGACGAGCGGCTCGCCGAGGGTGATTCCGCGACCACCGATCCGGTACTCGCGGATGGTGTCCTCATGGCCCCCCATGCGCTTTTTCACGACCGAGATCGCGCGCCGTACCCTGCCGAGAGCCTCGAAGTAGCGAAGCAGTATGACCGTGTCCGCAAGATAGGTGACGTCCACCGGTGTCTTCATGTCCCCGACCAGCCCATGCTGCGCGACAGTCAGGAACGTCGTGGCGCCTTGCCTATTCAAATACTGCAGCAGCTCGTGGATGTGCAGTACTAGCGCTTGTTCGTGCGGCATGGCGGCCTGGTAACCGTTCAGGCTATCGATGATCACCGTCCTGACGCCGTGCTTCTCGACGCAACGGCGCACCCGCTCGGCGAACTCGCCCGGGCTTAGCTCGGCGGCGTCGACCTGCTCGACGAGAAGCTTGCCTCCATCGACCATCGCCTGAAGGTCGATGCCAAGTTTCTTGGCTCGATCGAAGAGCAAGCCAAGCTCCTCGTCGAAGACGAAAAAGCCGGCGACCTCGCCCCGTGAGATGGCACTTTCGATGAAGGTGAGACCAAGCAGCGACTTACCGGTGCCCGCCGGGCCCAGGACCAACACGCTCGATCCGCGTTCGATTCCACCTCCCAAAAGCGCATCCAATTGGGACGAACCACTCTTCAGCTCATCGCGCACAAACCGCGTCTTGTGCTCGGCGGACACAAGACGGGGAAACACGCGCACGCCGCCAGTGAGGATGGAGAAGTCGTGATAACCCCCGCGATAACGACGGGCACGATACTTCATGACGCGAAGGCGACGACGGTCGGCGCCGTATTCCGGCGACGTCTCCTCCAACCGGATCACGCCGTGAGCGACGCTATGCACCGTCTTGTCGTTGATGTCCGTCGTCAGGTCGTCGAGCATCAGCACCGTCGCGCCCCTTTTCGCGAAGTAATGCTTGAGCGCCAGGATCTGGCGCCGGTAGCGCAGGGAGCCTTGGGCGAGTAGCCGGATTTCCGACAGGCTGTCCAAGACGATGCGGTCGGGCCGTGTCCGTTCAAACGCCTCGAAGATGCGCTTGGTTGTCTCGCCAAGTTCCAGGTCCGATGAATAGAGCAGGCTCTGCTGCTGATCCTCGTCGAGAAGGAGCTCCGGGGGAACGAGCTCGAAGACCTCGATGCCCGCCATGTCCATGCCATGCGAGGCCGCGCCGGCGCGCAGCTCCTCCTCGGTTTCGGACAAAGTGATGTAAAGCGTGCGTTCGCCCGCCAGGGCTCCCGCCGACAAGAACTGGATCGAGATCGTGGTCTTGCCCGTTCCGGGGTTGCCCTCGAGAAGAAACAGACGCCGCCGTTCCAATCCGCCCCCGAGAACGTCGTCTAACCCGATTACGCCTGTCAGGGCTGGCTTATCGAATGGCTTGATCACATCCACCTCCAGCGATTGTCGATATCTCTTGGGCCACCACGGATAAGCAATCCGTACGGGAGGACCTCAATCCCGACGTTGGGCCAGGGGCCGATAAACACGTCGCTTTTTCCTCGGCAATGGCAAAAGACACGCGGCGGCTCATACGCTGCTCTTTATCGTTCGGGTAAACCAACGAAGTGCGAGCGGAATGGTTTCGTGAATTAAGTCAAACCGGCTTTGCGCTGTGGATCGCCAGTCATCGGATATGAGGCGGCGATACTATAATCGACGCCCGCACTGCTCGTTGGCTACTGGCCACCAGCACCAGCCGCCATGGTAGGTGCGCGTATTGGATAGCCTGAAACCGGACATTGCCGGAGACAGAAGGGCCCGGACTATGCCAGGCCGCACCACGTGCCACCGGCATGGTTCGGTTCGCCAGATGCGGCGTCCGTCCCCGCTCGTCCGCGCATCAAGTCCATCCCGGGATTCCGTCAGCCCCGAGCTCGGAGACTGACAACAAGCTGGCCGGAGCATGGACGGTCCGGAGGGCGTCAAATGGCAGTCTCGTTGCGGGTGCTCGGTCTTGACGATGAGAACGTGGTCGCCGGCATTGCCGTCGATCGCGACAAGGAGCCCTATTCCGGCGGGTCGATCGGTGACGTCTTCGCTCAGTTGCGAGCCTCACCGCCACGCCAGACACCTTTTGCGCTGGTCGATGATGACAGGGTCGTCGGCTTCATCGTTGCGCGCGAGGGCGCGGCTCTGCCCGACTGGGCGGAAAAAGGCTGTATGACCCTCAACAATCTGCGGATCGACACGCGCGTTCAGGGCTGCGGCTATGGCAAGGCCGCGATCCGCCTCGCCGCACAATGGATCGCGCGGGAACGGCCGATCGTCACCCTGGTCATGTCGAGCGTGAACGTCGCCAATCTCGCCGCTTTCAACTTGAACCTGGCCTGTGGATTGACGCCCACCGGACGGATCGTCGAAGGGCGTCTCGGTCTCCAGAGGATCATGATCGCTCCGATCGAGCGCCTTTGCGGCGGTCAGGCGGGATCGACGTCGACGAGGAGCTTGTAGAGGCAATCGCCCGGCTCAGTCAGGACCGGGGCACGTCGACAGGCAACCATCCCATCCTCGGTGAACGAGATCGGTTCCGGCGCCTGCCACGGCCGATCGATGGCATGGATGACACCGGCAAGCTGGCCAGCCCTGACGACAGCGCCCAACTTCGCTGCCGGTTCGAACAGCCCCTTGCGCATGGCATAGACGAAGGCTCCCCTTCCCCGGACCCGCATGAAGCGCGTTGGCGGCGCAGGATCGGGGGTTGCGCTCGACCACAGGCCATAGCGACGCAAGACGTGTCGCAGGCCGCGCTCCGCGATTGCCAGGCCGTCCCGCGACAGCGCGGCGCCACCGCCAAGTTCTGCGGTCAGCACCGGCACTCCCGCCCCCTGCCCGACCGCTGAGAATGTCGTCCTGCCACCACCGCCGGAGCCGTCGCTGATGGAGGTGACCGGAGCGCCAAACGAGACTGCGAGATCGACAAGCTGCCGATGCTCCGTCTCGCTTCCCCCGCTTCTGATCAGGGCGCAGGGGATGTAGTCGCAAGATCGTCCGCCTGCGTGCAGGTCGATAGCAAGGTTCGCCATGGGCAGGAGCACGGTGGCGACGTAGTGCGCGATCATGGCCGTCGGGCCGCCCACGGGATCGCCTGGAAAGGCTCGGTTGAGGTTACCTGCGTCCAGCGGCGAGACGCGCCGGCCGGCCCCGACGGCAGGGGCGTTGAGCGCGGGCAGAATGATGATCCGCCCCTTCACATCGGCCGGATCGATGTCGCGTACCAGCGCGGCAAGCGCGACCTGCCCTTCATATTCGTCGCCATGGCTGCCAGCCATGAGCAGGGCCGTGGGCCCTGCACCGTTGCGGATGCAGACGATCGGGATCGGGACCACCCCATAACCCGACAAGTCCGTTGAATACGGCACGCGCAGCCAGTCGCATTGCTTCCCATCCGCCTCGAAGTCGAGCGGCGTCCAAACCTGCGTGTAACCCGCCATCGGCGTTCTCTCAGTGCTTAAGGACCGTATTCAGGAAATGGCGCGAGCGGGGATGTCCCGACCCGCCGAAAAAGTCGCGCGCGGGTGCACGATCGAGGATGCATCCCCCGTCCATGAAGACGACCTGATCGGCGACTTCACGGGCGAAGCCCATCTCGTGGGTGACGCAGATCATCGTCATGCCGTCACGGGCCAGCGCGACCATGACGTCGAGCACCTCCTTGATCATCTCCGGATCGAGGGCCGAGGTCGGTTCGTCGAACAGCATGAGGCGCGGGTTGAGACAGAGCGCGCGGGCAATCGCTACGCGCTGCTGCTGCCCGCCAGAGAGCTGGCCGGGATAGGACTTGGCCTTCTCCGGGATCCTGACCTTTTCCAGATGTGACATGGCGATGTGTTCTGCCTCGGCGCGGCTCCGGCCGGCGACGCGCTGCAGCGCCAGCGTGCAGTTGGACAGCACCGTCAGGTGTGGAAACAGGTTGAAGCTCTGGAAGACCATGCCGGTCTGGCGGCGCGCGGCGGCCGTTTCCCTGGCATTGACACCAAGTGTCGTTCCCGCCAGGCGCAGCGTGCCCTTCTGATAGCTCCCCAGCCCGTTGACGCAGCGGATGAGTGTCGACTTGCCCGAACCCGACGGTCCGCACACCACGACGCACGCGCCGCTTGCGACCGTAAGGTCAACGTCGTTCAGCACGTGCAGCGCGCCGTACCATTTGTTGAGGCCCTGGATATCGACGATCGGCTCTGATTGCTGGCTCATGCTCCGGTCCGACTTTCGGTGAGTTATCTTGCGCCGACGGCTAGCAGGCGCCGCTCCAGGCGCTTGACGCCATGGGAAATGACCAATGCGAGCGCCAGGAAGATGAGGCCGGCCACGACCAGCGGCTCGGTGTAGCGATAGGTTTCCGAGGCGATATCGAAGGCGCGTCCCAGCATTTCGGGCACTGCCAGTACCGCCAGATAGGGCGTCGCCTTGAGGATCGAGACGAAATAGTTGCCGAGCGGGGCCGCGATGTTGCGCAGCATCTGTGGCGCGATCACGTAGATGACAGCATCGCGCCGACTGAGGGACAGCGCCCGGGCCGCCTCTGACTGGCCTTTGGGAATGGCGTCGATCCCCGCCTTGAAGACCTCGGCGAGATAGCCGCTGTAATAGAGGCTGAGCCCCATGACGCCGACTGTCAGCGAGCCGAGGCGAATACCGTAGAAGGGGAGAACGAAGTAGAGAAAATAGAGCCAGGCCAGCAAGGGCGTCGACCGGATGAAGTCGATGACGAAGCTGATCGTGAGGCCGACGAAGCCTCCGACGCGTCGCACCACGTCGAAGAGGAAGCCGATTGCAGCAGCACCAATACAGCTGACGAGCGCCACGGATAGGGTCATGCCGATCGCGCCGAGGATCGTCGGCACGCTGGACAAGGCGAAGGCCAGATCAAATCCCACTTGAGCGGCTCCCCGGTGCGGCGACACGGGCCTCCAGCCAGCGTCCGGCCAGGGCGATCGGGTAGCAAACGACGAAGAAGGCGAGGAGCAGCGCCGTGTAGATCGCGACGGGATTGTACTCGACCTGGGCAATTTCCTTGGCGCGGAACGTCATGTCGGTCAGCGTCACGAGCGACACCAGCGCCGTCGCCTTCAACAACTGAATGAGGGTGTTGACGAAGGTCGGGCTCATCGCGATCAGCGCCTGTGGCAGCTCGATCAGGAGGAGGATCGCCGGGCGCGAAAGACCGAGGGCCGCACCTGCCTCCTTCTGGCCGGCTGGAAGCGCCTGAAGCCCGGCGCGCACCGCCTGACTGGCATAGCCGCCGGCGTTAAGCCCAAGCACCATGGCGCTCACCGTGAGAGCCGACAAGGTCACGCCTACGACAGGCAGCGCGTAGTAGAAGACGAAGAGCAGGATGATGACGGCGGAGCTGCGCCAGAACTCGATGACGCCTGTGACCAGCAGACGCGCGACGCCGCGCGTGAGATATTGGGCGACGCCGAACACAAGCGCGAAGGGAACGGCAAAGACGAGGCCATAGGCGGTAACGGCCAGCGTTGTGCCGAGCCCCTGCAGAATGCCCAGCCAGATCTCGAACAGGCTCATCGGCATCGCTATGGCTGCCTTTTGCAGAGTTCGGCGGTGACGATGCCCGGCGGCACGGCTTCCGGATCGCCGAAGCCGTATTTCGCCATGATCGCAGCGAATGCCTCGGTGCTTTTCAGCTTGGCCAGCTGTTCGTCATAGGTCGCACGCAGATCGACATCCTCCTTTCGGAAGGCGATCGCCGCGAAGTTGGTCTGCGCTTTACCGACGTCGAACGGCGCCACGCGCTCAAGGCCGTGGCCGCCCTTCCCGGACAGAAGTCCGATCACGGTCGGCGACGCCATCAGTGCTGTGTCGATGCGGCCGGCGCGCAGCGCGGAGAGATTGGATTCGATATCCGGAAACAGCAGCATGCGGCTGCTGGGTACGCCGGCCGCTGCGGCGTTGGTGGTGACGACGCTGCCGCGGCCGGCCCCCATGACGATGCCGTCCTGAGCGGCGATGTCCGAATAGCCGTGGATCTTCTTTGGGTTGCCAGCCAGGACGATGGCCGCGTCCGGCGCCTGGAGGTCGGGCGCGCCGAAGGCCAGCTGTTTGCACCGGTCAGGGGTGATCGACAGACCTGACGCGACCGCGTCGAACCGGCGCGCCAAGAGGCCCGGGATGAGTGCCCCGAACTCGGTCACCTGGAATTCGAGGTTCTTCACGCCCAGCTCGGCGAATGCGGCTTTGAGAATGTCGGGATGCCATCCGGTGGCTTTGCCTGTCTTCTCGTCGCGGAAGCCCCAGGGCGAGCGGTTGTGGATACCGACGACGATCCTGCCTTCGCGCAGGATCCGTTCCTTGGTGGTTTCGGCAGACGCGCCGCTCCCGTTCGAGATCAGCAGCAGAGCAGCGGCGATCCCGAACAGCCCCATCCTTCTCACAGCCTGTGCGGCCATTTCACCTCTCCTGTTGGAATACGTCGCGTTGCGAACGGCAAAGGTCGGCTCGGCCGACGTCGGCGCGGTAGTCCTCCGGAGCCAGGCAGGAATCAACGATCGCCCCTCCCATCAAACGCCGGAGATCCGCCAAAGCGGATTGGACGTGTGCCACGGGAAAATCCGCCAGGTCGGTATTGTCCTCCGCTTCGGTCACGATGACGGAGAGCTTCGCGGCGATCCCTGCAAGCGAAAGTGCGGGCGTTCGGGCAAGGCGCTCCAGCAGCTCTTGTTCGCGCCCGCTGGTCAGTGCCTCGGCCGCTTTTGCTTCTGCATAGGCCCGCCTTATGCCGCCGCGGCCCCCTGCCCTGCTGGCAGATTGGCCATCGACGCCTTCCGAGGAACTCCCGAGCAGCGCCGTCTCGAGTTGCTGTTGCTTTAGACAGTGCGCTGCCGTCGCAGCATGAGCCTCGGCCCATGCCTGTGACAACGCCACGACCGGGTCCGCCAATGTCGATGTGCGCGCTAACTCGCAATCCGCAGAGCGAGCTATTGGGGACGTCCAACACTTTCCCCGAGGCGTGACGACAGGCACAGTCGTGCTATTGTCGGAATCAGCCATGATCCGAGCTCCAGACAGCTTGGTTTTGGTTAGGTCGGGCACGGTGTCGCAACCACTTTGCTCGACCGCTCACGCGCTCCAAAGGCAACTGGAGCGTGTGAACAGAGAGAAGCTACAAGCGTGCAGGACGAAAATCAAGCCCTATGGTATCAAGTGATACTTCTGGTATAAACATTACTGGAGCGCAGCTTCGTGCCGCACGCGCCCTGTTGCAGATGGATCAAAAGTCCCTCGCGAAGCTGTCGAAGGTTTCTATAGCTACGATAAAGCGGTTGGAGCCAACGTCTGGGCCGATAAGAGCGCACATTTTGACGATTGAAGCACTTCGGCGTGCCCTCGAGGCTGCGGGGATTGAGTTTATTGCCGAGAACGGGGGCGGCGTCGGCGTCCGCTTAGCCAAGCGATCCGTATGATCCGCACATCGACGCCGCAGTGCCCCAACTCGAGAAACTGAACCTGCGTCCGAGGCCGCGTTGCGGCCCGAAGGAGCCGGTCTGACGCATTGCCGCAGAGTCCATAAGTGGTTTTCAGCAATTTCAAACGCACGTGGCGTTGCTGGCAGGGCGGCACGCCCAACGCGCAATTCTGGCCCATTGCGGACGTCGGGAGCGTCCGCTTTCTGGCAATCTAAATTCGCGCGGTGCCGCAACTTCCGAAACTGGCGCACCGCGGCGAAAGCTACGGTTCTGCTTTCGCGATCGGCTTTGCTACGAGTGGCATTGAAGGGCGCAATCGGTAGGCGCGTATCGGGCACGTCGCGCGTTATCCCAACATCGCTTGCCGGACGCTACCGCTTAGAATGCCGAAGCAGGCGATACTCGCGATCATCCAGCGTTACTGCAACGCTGAGCACCTGAAAGAAGGGCGGCCGAGCACTGAATAAATCTGGGGTTTGATGCGGTGCCACTCTAACGGGTCCAGCGAACGTCCCCGATCCGGGCGCCGAACCGACGGCCGAAGCTTAGAAGGGCCTCGGCGATCTGCTGATCGTTGCCATTCTCGATCGTGAACAGCGGATAGGATACGCTGACGGCGATGGGCGAACCGTGGGGGCTTTCCAGCGCGATCGAGATCGCCTTGACCCCTTCAAACAGTTCTTGGTCAGAGACGCCGTAGCCGCGCAGCCTTGTCTGCACGATCTCCGTCTGCAAACGCTCCAAAGTCGCCACCGTCTGCTTGGTGGCGGCAGGCAGCGCATCTTTGAAAAGTTCGCGTACTTCGGAGTCGGGTTTCAGCGCAAGTAGCGCCTTGCCCATCGCCGCCGCGTGCGCCGGCAGCCGATGGCCCGGCTCGACCGCGAACTGGATCGGCTGCGAGCCGCGCGCGGTCTTCAACACCACCACCTCGGTTCCGGACAGCACGCCGAGCCAAACGGTGTGCCCGATCTCCCGCGCCAGCGAATCCATCTCCTTCTGCGCCTGCTCGACCACGTCGAAACGGCGGTGGAAATTCGCCGCAAGCTCGACCGAGAGCATGCCGGCGCCATAGCGCTGGCTGACGGGGTCCTGCTCTATCAGCCCGCCGGCAGCCAGCGAGGCGAGCAGCCGCGAGGCCGTGCTGCGGTTGACCTTGAGGTGGCGACTGACGTCGCCGACCCGAAGCTCTCCTCCCGAATCCACCATCAGCCGCAGGGCCGAGACGGCCTTCTCGATCGATTTCATCCGCGTTCGATTTCTCGTCTTGACGCGGCACGACACCAGCGTCACGATGATTATGCAACGTGTTGCATAATACGCAACTGTATAGAAATGTCAACGGAGATGGCCATGCGAGGCACAGGCGGGGCGCTGCTCTATGCGACGCTGAAAAGTTACGGTGTAACCTGCCTGTTCGGCATGGAAGACCCGATCCACGTCTTCCATGCCGTCGACCGCGCGTTCACGCGCATCGTGACCGTGCGAGACGAGAAGCATGCGGCAATCATGGCCCATGGCTATGCCCAGGTAACCGGCCGCCCCGGCGTCTGCGCGGCCACCTTCGGCCCCGGCGCGACCAACCTGATCACGGGGCTGCTCGAGGCACAGCGCTCCTCCGTGCCGGTCATCGCGCTGGTGCAGGACCATGCGCTGCGCCTGAAGAACAAACATGCGAGCAGCGCGCTCGACCATGCCGGCGCGCTCGGGCCCTACGTCAAGGAAGTCATCCGCATCGACCTGCCCGAGCAGGTCGGCGACGCGGTCCGCAAGGCGTTCCGGATCGCGACCACGGGCCGTCCGGGCCCGGTCGTGCTGCTTTGCCCCGGTGACGTCATGGCGGCCGAGACAGAAGCGGCGGTACACGCAGAGTCGGCCTACACCCATTTCCCGGCCAACCGGGTGCGGGCCAGCCGCGAAGCGATCGCACAGGCGGCGGAGCTGCTCACCGGCGCCCGCCGGCCGCTGCTGATCGCCGGCGGCGGCACCATCATTTCCGGCGCGGAGGATGAGGTGCGGCTGCTGGCCGAGCTGTTCGACATGCCGGTCGCGACGACGATGACCGGTCGCGGCACCATTGCCGATGCCCATCCGCTGGCGGCCGGGCCGCTGGGTTCGACGACCGGCGGCCGCTATGGGCGCGGGAGCATCCCGAACACGCTCTTCGCCGAGGCCGACCTCGTCTTCGTGCTCGGCTCGCGCACCGGGCAGATCTGCTATAGTGACTGGTCGCTGCCGAGGCCCGGCACGAAGCTGATCCATCTCGACATCGACCCTGTCGAGATCGGTCGCAATTTCCCGACCGATGTGCCGATGGTCGGCGACGTGCGCGACACGCTGCGCGACCTCCTCGCGCACTGTGCCGAGCACGGCCTCGCCCGGACAGACAGGGTAGCGCGAGCGCGGGTCGCCGAACTGGCAAAGAGCTGGCGCGAAGAGTTCGACGTCGTCGGCAAGTCCTCGCAGGTTCCGATCCGGCCAGAGCGGCTTCTTGCCGACATCTCGGACAGCAGCGACGACAGCACGCTGATCGTGACGGATGCGAGCTACGTCACCGGCTGGGCGATGAGCCATGTCGACGTGCCGCGCGCCGGCCGCTTCATCCTTTCACCGCGCGGCACCGGTGGGATCGGCTGGAGCTTGCCCGCCGCGATCGGCGCCAAGATGGCCGATCCTGCGCGCGACGTCGTTTGCGTCACCGGCGACGGCGCCTTCGGCTACGTCTTCAACGAGCTCGAGACCGCGGCACGCTACGGCGTCGAGGTTACGGTCGTCGTCTTCAACAACGGCACGCTCGGCTTCCAGCGTCATTGGGAGCAGAAGGTGATGGGCCGTTATCTGGAGTGCGATTTCCTCGACATCGACTTCGCCGAGCTGGGGCACGTGCTGAAGTGCGGCGGCGAGCGCATCACCGATCCGGCGCAGATCGCCGCGGGGCTGAAACGCGCGCGCGGCGCCGGCAAGCCCTACGTGCTCGACGTCAGGATCGATCCGGACGCGACCGCGCCGATCGTCGGCTTCGAGACGATCCTGGCGGCCGACGCCGTCCACTGACGGAGCCTTTCATCATGGGCGGCGCCATGTCGCCCCAATCAAAAAGGGGAGCACCATGTTCAGACGCATAGCAGCAGCAGTGACCGCAGCCATGGCCTTCGCCATGGCGCTGACCGCCTCGCCCGCCCAGGCCGGGCCGACGCTCGACAAGATCATCAAGGAAAAGAAGATGGTCGTCGGCGTCGCGCCGTGGAACCGCTTCGTCCTGCTGAACCCGAAAACGGGCGAGTACGAGGGCTTCATCGCCGACGACATCCGCAATTTCGAGCAGATGACCGGCATCAAGGTCCATCTCGTCAACACCACTTGGGCCGGACTGGTCGCCGGTCTGCAAGCCGGCCAGTGGGACGTGATCATGAGCGGCCTCGGCGCGACGCCCGAGCGCGCCACCGCCGTCGCCTTCACGGACCCGATCGGCTACCTGTCTTCGACCGCGATGGTGCAGGCTAAGGGCCCGATCAATAGCTTCGAGGATCTCGACAAGCTCGGCAACACCGTCTCCGTCGTGACCGGAACTGCCGCTCAGCAATTCGCGCAGCGCACCTTCAAGAACGCGAAGGTCAATCCGCTATCCGACACCGCCGCCGCCGTGCTGGAGGTGATGCAAGGCCGCTCCACAGCCTATATCGGTGACTCGGTCTCGAACGCTCTGCGGGCGGAGGAGCGCCCCGACGAACTGCGCAACATCCGGTTCCCGGCGGACAAGACCGAATGGACCAGCATGAACCACGCCGTCCGCTACGGGGATCCGGACCTCGTCACCTTCCTCAACACATACGTGCGCGCCATGCAGCTTCGTGGCTTGTACCGTACGCTCGCCGAGAAGTGGAAGCTGCCGCCCGAACTGGCGACCGGGCCGCGCTGATCGTGCCTCCACCGGTGCGCCGCCATTCGGTTCGCGCACCGGCTCCGTTTTCCTCGTCCTTCCGAGCGGCCAGAGCATGAACTACACATTCCAGTTCGGCGTTCTCAACGACTACGGACCATATCTCGCAGGCGGCCTCTGGCACGCCTGGTGGACAAGCTTTCCGGCGATCATCTTCTCCACCGTGCTCGGCGTCGCTCTCGCTGCGATGAGCATGTCTCGGTTGTGGATTGCGCGCGGCGCATCGGTCGTCTTCGTCGATCTTTTCCGCACGCTGCCCGTCGTGGTGCTGCTGATCTGGATCCACTACGTCATGCCGATCCTGACCGGCGTCTCGCTCTCCCCCACCATGAGCTCGGTGATCGCGCTCTCGCTGAACGGCGCCGCGCTGGCTTGCGAAGCCTTTAGGGGCGGCCTTGAGGCCATACCCCAGACCCAGGTGCAGGCGGCCCAGTCGCTCGGCTTCTCGCGCTGGAAGGTCATGCGCTACATTACGCTGCCGCAGGCCTTCTTCGCGACGCTGCCTTCGCTGACCAACGTGCACATCACCGTCATCAAGAACGTCACCGTGACGGTTCTGATCGCCGTGCCGGAGGTGATGTTCCGGGCTCAGGAACTCACTGTGCAGTTCTTCCGGCCGCTCGAATTCTACACCGGCGCGGCGGTTCTCTACGTGGCGCTGATCTGGGGCTACACGATCCTCATGCGGATGCTCGAAAGGCTGCAAAAATGGCAACCGATCTGATCGCCACCGCGGCGACAGCCCCCGCCGCCGAACGCCAAGCCTTCATTCGCATCCGCGACGTCCGCAAGTCCTACGGCGCGGTGCCCGTGCTGAACGGCATCTCGCTGGATGTCGCCGAGGGCGAGGTGCTGGTGCTGTGCGGCCCTAGCGGCTGCGGCAAGAGCACGCTCCTGCGCTGTATCAACGGCCTGGAAACGATCAACTCCGGCGATATCGCCGTGGACGGGCGCTCGGTTTCGGCCGCGCGGACGGACGAACTGCAGAAAATCAGGCTCTCGACCGGTTTCGTATTCCAGAACTTCAATCTATTCCCGCACATGACGGCGCTGCAGAACATCACCATCGCGCCGGTGAAGATCCTCGGACTCTCCCAGCGCGACGCGACCGACCGCGGGCGGCAGCTGCTCGAACGCGTCGGCATGGCGGAGAAGGCTGACGTCTTCCCGTTCCAGCTCTCCGGCGGCCAACGTCAACGCGTCGCCATCGCCCGGGCGCTGGCGATGGAACCGACGCTGATGCTGTTCGACGAGCCGACCTCCGCGCTCGACCCCGAGATGCGCGAAGAAGTGCTGCAGGTGATCCGACAGGTCCACCACGATCACGGCATGACCATGGTGGTCGTCACCCACGAGATCGGTTTCGCCAGGAACGTCGGCAGCCGCGCCATGCTGCTCGACGGCGGCGAGATCGTCGAGGAGGCGCCCGCCCGGACCTTCTTCGCGAGCCCCACCCACGAGCGCACGCGTCGCTTCCTGCGGGCCATTGTTAACGAGTAGCCGAGATGAGCTTGTAGAACAGTGACGGCATATACGAGTCCAAGTCAGTCAGCCCGATGCCGAAGGCAGACTCATCCCAATTCGCTCATGGTCACCTTAACTGCATAATCCCCGCCGACTCGGAGTGTCTGGTTCCGGGCAGTGAGCCTGTGTCCGCAGTTAGCGCGACGCTGCCTGAAGACACCCAAGCCGATTTCCGACCGGATGGGGACGGATTTGTCATCTCGCTGGAGCGGATGTGTCGGCCCGCTCAACGCAGCAGCGCCCGGCGATCGCGCCGCTCTGCATTGACGCGCGTTTGGAACATGTCGTTCAACGTTGGGATATACACAGCGGTTACTCCGTTAGGCGGCTTGTTTCGCGATCGTCGTTCTTCTGCGCCTTCACATAGGGCCGGACACTCCGGCGACATCAGCCTGATCGAATGACCCTGGGCTGCCAGCGCGCGACCCATATGGTGCGCGCCGCAGCACGCTTCCATGGCGATCACGCAGGGGGACAGTGAGGCTCCGAAGTTCAGAACCGTCTCACGCCGCATGCGGTGGCGCAGGACGACGTGGCCCGCCTCGTTTAACCCGACAAGGCTGCAGCTGTTCTTGCTTAAATCAACACCAAGCACCGCGATTTGCATGAATCCGCTCCTTCCTCGTGTGAGCCGAGCTGCAAACCTAGCAGCGCAACCCGGTGAGGGGCGGGCCATCCATAAAGGGGGATATGGCAGCGCAGGCGTCGCGAACTGAAGATCTTGTCTCCTCGACAGCAGACAGCCATTGTGCCGCCTTCGACAAGGAGAGCGGCATGGCTAGCGGAACAGTGAAGTGGTTCAACTCTACAAAGGGCTTCGGCTTCATTCAGCCTGATGATGGCGGCCAGGACGTGTTCGTTCACATCAGTGCCGTGGAGCGTGCCGGTCTGCGCGAGCTGCGCGACGGGCAGAAGATCTCCTACGAGGTTGTCGCGGACAAGCGCTCAGGAAAGTCCTCGGCGGAAAATCTCAAGGCGGAGTGAGCCAAGGGGGGTCGAAAGGACGCCGGATCATTGGGCTGGGGGGCTTTATGATGATCCGGCGCCCTTTGCCGTCCGGGCATGGGACAGCGCCCCAGGCTCGCGCCGGCATGTGGCCGCAATACGGCATCTCGGCCGGTTGCAAGGCGCCTGTTTCCGGTGTGGCAAAAGGCGTATGCTGCCGTGTGGGGGGCTACGCCATGCCGTTCAGTTTTGCGTCGCCGGAAGACCTCGTCCAGCTTGAGAAATCGTTCGAAGCGGCTTGGGCGGTTATCATTGAACGCCACGGCTGTGATCCATTGAGCGCGTCGGGGCAGAGAGAGCGGCTAGCCTATATCCTCGCATCGCTTTGGCGGCAGGGTGTCCAGGTCGAGCTCGACGTCCGTGCTGTCGAACAATTCGAGAAGATGCCGCCGAATATGGATATCTCCGTTTGGAAGACTGATCCGCCCCCGCGGAGAGGTCCAAGGTGATTGTTAGTGGATGGTTGGCCTCGCGGCCAGCGCGGGCGGCGTAGCAGGTCCGAGTTGCGCAGCCGCCCGCGCGGTCATGGTGGGGATGAAGACCTCCGGCGCGGGAGGCTTGTATCCGAGCGAGCCATGGGGGCGCACGGTGTTGAAGTGCCGCCGCCAGCTTTCGACGATGATCTTCGCCTCAGCGAGGGTGTAGAAGATCTCGCCGTCGAGGAGTTCGTCGCGCAGCCTGGCATTGAACGACTCGATGAAACCATTTTCCCAGGGACTGCAGGGCGCGATGTAGGCGGTCTTCGCGCCAACCGCGCCGATCCAATCCTGCACGGCTTTGGCGACGAACTCGGGGCCGTTGTCTAAACGAATATGCTCCGGCACGCCGCGCAGGATGAACAGGTCCGAGAGCACGTCGATGACATCGATCACCTTCAGCCTTCGGTCGATGCGGATCGCCAGGCATTCATGCGTGAACTCATCAATGATGTTGAGCATCCGGTATTTTCTCCCGTCATGGGTGCGGTCCTCGACAAAGTCGTAGGATCAGACATGGTTGGGCCGCTCGGCACGCAGCCGGATGCAGGATCCGTCCGCAAGCCAGAGACGGCTGCGTTTGGGTTGTCGGGCCGGAACCTTCAGCCCCTCGCGTCGCCAGATGCGCTCGACCCGCTTGTCGTTGACGACCCAGCCTGCCGTCGATCGCAGCAGCTCGGCGATCTTGCGATAGCCGTAGCGGCGTAACGGCGGGCCAGTTCAACGATGTCGGCGGTGAGTTTGTCCTCGTCGTCTCGTCCACGCGGGATCCGGCGCTGGGTCGAACGGTGCTGCCCGAGCACGCGGCAGACCCGTCGCTCCGACACCTTTAGAACGAGCCGGACATGGTCAATGCAGGCACGGCGACGCGCGGGGCTTACCAGTTTCCCGAAGCCGCCTCCTTCAGGATCAGCTTGTCGAGCGTCAGGTCCGCGACGGCGCGACGGAGCCGGGCGTTCTCGGCCTCCAGATCCTTCATCCGCTTCACCTGATCCGACTTCAGGCCGCCGAACTCGCGGCGCCAGCGGTAGTAACTCACCTCCGTCACGCCGATCGAACGGATCGCGTCGGCAACGGATTGGCCCTGTGAAACCAGCACATCGACCTGGCGCAACTTCGCGACGATCTCTTCGGGCTTATGGCGCTTCTTCGGCATCTCGGTCCTCCTGTCTGCCAAAAGACATACTTCAGGGTGGACCAATTCAACGGGGGTGGATCATCGGACGGTCGGGGCGGCGTGACCTCCGGCCAGGTGATCATCAGTGTCCAATCCCCGAATACCCACGTGCGCTCGAACGGGCCGCGCCCTCCCGCCGTCGTCGAACTACCGGATCCCCTCCAGACGGTCACGGTCGGCGAGCCGTTCATCCTCGATGCGATCCGATCCCTGTCGGATCTTGGCGACCTGTCGACATCGCTTTCCATTCAGGGTCCGATCCTGTCGGCCACGAACGGCCTTGCGCCACTGGACGGCATCGCCGGCCAGCCTTTGGTCAGCGGCCGCTCGTTGCCCGGTTATGATCCGCGCGAGCCGTCCCAGATCGAGCGCTATCTCTCCGTCAACCCGTTCAGCAACCTGACGGACCGTACCCTGCCGGAGACGCAGGGGTTCATCCTCACGATGGCTCTTCAGTCGCGCCCGGGAGCGCCTGATCCCGGTCCCGGCGAGATGACCGCGCAATCGGTCCTGCGCGATCGGACGCTCACCCTGGAATTCGGTGGTCGCCTTGCCGATCCGAATGCCCGGATAATCGAGTATCGCGTGCTCCAGGCGAATGGCAGGCCCCTGCCGAGCTGGCTCGAACGGGCCGGCCGCGACATGATTGTCGGCGAGGTGCCGATCGATCTCGATGAGGTTCGGCTAAAGATCATCGCGGTACTGGCGGACGGGCAATCTACGGAACGCAACATCGCCGTTGACCAGTCGACAGGCGAGATCAGGCTCTCGCCCGATGACCTAAGTTGGTCACGACCGCCGCTCTTCCAGGAGAGGTTTGCGGTTTCACACGAGTTTTCCGATGCCGAGATC
Organism: Alloboseaceae bacterium BT-24-1; assembly: GCA_025846845.1. Classification (GTDB taxonomy): domain Bacteria; phylum Pseudomonadota; class Alphaproteobacteria; order Rhizobiales; family Beijerinckiaceae; genus Allobosea. The sequence continues at coordinate 238,231 of JAOYTL010000006.1, read as the reverse complement.
AAAATCTTGGCGGAAACCTTGCGGCCCTGATGGCTGCGCGAATGCTAAAATGTCAGCGCATCTTGGCGGTCGCAGGTCGGCCCCTAGCAAACCTAACAAGATTCAACGCCGGCAGCGGGCCGCCTGGCAACTAGATGAGACGCGGGCCGATGGCGAGCTGTCCTGGTTGACGCAGAAGAAGCCGAGTCACCGGCCAGTTTCAGCTGGCAAGATCAGCTTCAGCCCTGAAGGGCACGTTGGTTCGCGCGATGAGCTTAAGCTGAATCAGCTCTCGAACGAAAGCGCGAGGTGCTGCTCTGCCCTAGCTGTCACCGAGCAGAGCCGTGATGTGGCGTCGGCATCCACGAGCAGGACGACCCTGTCGGGTATCTTCGCCGTGTTAAGGACATGGACGACCGCACTTTCCGCTGAAAGCTGCCGCACCGTGCAGCTGACCGTCGCCCGGCTGTTGTTGAAGACAATGCGACCTGCCTTCAGAACGCTGCGGCCGCGCGCGAATCCCTCAGCCGGCGGCGGGAAGGAAGTGTTACTGGCGCCGGCTGCGCTCTTGCCCGCTGAAGCTCGTCTCCTGAGTTCAAGCAGTTCCATCGCAAGCGAGCCGAGATCCGAGAGGATCTCGTCGTCTTGCTGGCTGAATTGTCTCGGCCGCGGGTCAATCGCGCATAACGTTCCGATCGCGTGGCCGTCCGGTGAGCGTAGCGGAATCCCGGCGTAGAACCGGATGTGGGGCGCACCGATGACGAAGGGGTTGCGGGCAAAGCGCTCGTCGGATGCTGCATCCTGGACAACCAAGGCGGCCGGCTGCTGGATCGCGATATTGCAGAACGCCGGCCCCCGCCCGGTTTCGCAGATCGTCAGGCCCTGCTGCGACTTGAACCACTGCCGGTGCCCGTCCAGGAAGGAGATCGTCGACATCGAGACGCTAAAGATGGCCTTCACCAGCCGGGTCAGTCGATCGAAAGATTCCTCCGGAGTCGTATCGAGCACGTCGTAACGCGCAAGTGCGTCGAGGCGCGCTTGCTCGCGTGCCGCTTCGCATGCGGAGATCAGCGGAGGGTATCGAATCTGCATGGCGCTAATTCAGCATCAAATCGTTATGATTCGGCAAAAGGTGGCGGGAAATTGCTATCAGCCGCCCTTCGCCGATAACCACACCAACTCAGCGGTGAACGCAAAATGGTTTGACGCGTCTCACACGCGGCGGTTTTGACCGAACAGAGCGCTTCTCCCCTCGATGACCGCCCAAGCGGCTGCGCTTGACACCGGCAGCTTCATCCACGACGGCCAAGCGGTCGTGATTTACGACTTGGCCGGACTAATTTCCGCTTGCTGCTGCAAGGGGCTGGCGGCCGCGGCGATAACACGAAGTGGATCACAACCACTTTACTACACAATAAGAAGCTGCTCCCAAGATACGCGAGGATTCTCCTCAGCCGCAGCCTGCACATGCTCGAGGCAACATGTTAACGCACGTTTCTCATTGGAGCCTGGCACCGACGGTGATCTCGCCGCATATCGCGGAAAACATCGACCGGATACTGCACGCGATCCGCTTGCACTTGCATATGGATGTGGCGTTCGTGGCAGAATTCCTCGGGTCAAACCGCATCTTCCGAAATGTCGATTGCGCCGATCGCAACGCGCCTCTTAAGGCGGGTGACATTATTCCTCTCGCATCAGGATACTGCCGGCATGTCGTCAGCGGGGCACTGCCTGAGCTGATTGCCGACACTCGCAAGCTGGAACTGGCCCGCTCAATACCTGAAACCGCTTCCATTCCGATCGGCGCACATCTGAGCGTGCCGATCAAGCTGGAAGATGGCCGCATTTTTGGGACCTTTTGCTGTTTCAGCCATCGGCCCAGGCCGGAGCTCGGTCAGCGCGATCTGGATTTGCTCCGGACGTTCGGACATGTCCTGGCCGCCGACATCGCCGCTGATGTGAAGGTTGATATCGAACGTCGTGCATCTTTGAAGAAAATCAGCGGGGCCATCGCGAAAGGGGATCCGCAAGTCGTCTTCCAGCCGATCCGGCAGCTAGCGGGCAGATCGCTTGTCGGCGTCGAGTGCTTGGCCAGGTTCACGACTGGACCTCACCGCCCGCCGGACCAATGGTTTGCTGAGGCCCACGAGGTTGCCATTGGCTCGGAGCTGGAGCTGCTGGTTGCGCAGAAGGCCATAAATGCCTGCTCCAATTTGCCCGCACCTTTAAGCATTAGCATCAACGTATCGCCGGATACTCTGACGAGCGCACCCGTCGCAGAGGCTCTTTCGGGTTTTCATCCCGGGCGTATTGTCATCGAAATCACCGAACACGTGCCGATCGCGGATTATGGCCCGATCCTTCAAGCTTTAGCACCGCTACGGGCACGCGGAATGCGGGTCGCCATAGACGATGCCGGCGCGGGCTATTCCAGTATGCGTCACATTCTGGATATGCAGCCAGATATCATCAAGTTTGATATCAGCTTAACCCGAGACGTCCATCGCGATCCGGTACGTAGGGCTATGGCAGCCGCGCTGGGAGAGTTCGCCCGGCGAACGAATACAGTTCTGGTCGCTGAAGGAATCGAGAATGAAGGAGAATTTGAGACGCTCAGAGACCTCGGCTTTCAGTACGGACAAGGGTACCTGCTTGGGCGCCCCCAGCCGCTACAAGAGCTGTTTTATTAGATTGGCTGGTTCGGCTTCAGTTGAGCTAACGAACCCGATCGCGCCAAGGTGAAAGGTTGGCGGCCGGTTATGCCGTCTGCTCCATTAACATTCTGGCAAGGAGTGACCGGCTCCAGTGTCGGAGATGACGGAAAAGGCGGTCTATGAAGCTTCTACGTATCGGCTTGGGTGTCTTCCTTCTGCTGGGCGGCCTTTATGTCCTGATCGGTGAGCATCTTGCCGGAACGTCTGCTGACGCCACGGTGAATGCCCGCATCAATGTCGTTCGTGCGCCGATCGAAGGACAGGTTCGGCTGGCAGTCCGCAGCATCGGAGCGCGCGTCAAGGCAGGAGAGCTCGTTGCGGAAATTGCCGATGAGCGCTTCGACACAGCCCGGCTAATCGACTTGGAGCGCGACCGGGACCATCAGAAAATCGAGCTGCAGCGCGTTGCATCGCAGCGCACTGTACTGGGAGAAGCCCGCACGGGCTTCGCCGCGCAGCTTGGCGACTATCAGCGTGGCCGGGTCAGCCAGATCGAGGCGCGCATCGCAGAAGCAAAAGCGTCTCAGGACGCGGCAATGGCGCGGTTACGCGAGGCAGATAGCGCGCTCAAGCGAGCCAATGAGCTGAATGATCGCGGCGTCCAGACGGCTGCTAATCTCGAGCGGGCCCGCGCAGCCCATGACGTGGCGCAGCAGGACCTAGAGAGCGCTCGTCAGCGGGCGAACTATCTCGCCACGGAACTCGCCTCGGCGCGCAGCGGCGTCTTCATCGGCGACTCCTACAATGACGCGCCGTTTTCATCACAGCGCGTGCGCGAACTGGATCTGCGGCTCGCGGAGCTGGGTTCGGAGCAGCGACAGATCGAGGCACGCGTGGTGCAATTCGAGCGGCAAATCCAGGCCGAGCGCGTGCGCGTCAACCGGTTGACTTCCAGCACACTGGCGGCTCGGATCGATGGGATGGCCTGGGACCTCCTCGTCGACGACGGCGAATATGCGCGACGCGGCCAGGATCTGGTCAAGCTCGTCGACTGCAACGGCCTGATCGTAACTGCGAGCGTAACGGAAGCCCTCTACGATAAACTGTCGATCGGAGCGCCCGCCCAATTCCGGCTGTTTGGCGATCAACGGGTGTTCGACGCCACGATTACACGGCTCGGCGGTTCTGGCGCGGCGCAACTGTATGCCAATCTTGCCGTCGGGCCCAGCGCCGAGCACCTCAAGCGCTTCGATGTGACGCTTAGCGTTCCGGGTCTGACGCAGCAGCCGGACTTGTCTTGTGCAATCGGCCGCACCGGGCGGGTGATCTTCACCGCCGGTCCGCTGTCGGCGATCCGACGATTCCTCACACGCTACGGTCTCTGATGCTGACGCTGCCGCCTCTGCTTGCAGCTTGTTCTGGCGCGGCGATCGTTATGGGGCTGAAGCTCGTTGTCCTGCCTTGGCTCGATCCCAGGAGCTGGTTCTGGCGGTCGGTCGTGCTCGGCGGCGCCATCTTGCTTGCCTGGCGTTATCTGTTCTGGCGCTTCGCCGAGACCCTCGCGCCGCTCGCTTGGACGTGGGACGCCTTCTTCAGCTGGGGCTTCGCCGCTCTGGAAGGGCTGACCGTGCTGTCTTCCAGCTTCGCCTTCTTGATCCTGTCGCGAGTGAAGGAGCGCAGCGCCGAGGTCGATCGGCATGCCAAGTGGTGGCGGCCGGGTCCGCCACCGAGGGTCGACATCTACATCGCCACCTATAACGAGCAGCTTGAGGTCCTGGAGCGTACCATCGTCGGCGCCAAGGCGCTCGGTTTGCCCGGCTTGCGCGTTTTCGTCCTTGATGACGGAAAGCGGGGTTGGCTGCGCGAGACGTGCGAACGGCATGGCATCGGCTATTTTGCAAGGCCGGATAATGCTCACGCGAAGGCGGGCAATATCAATTATGCCCTCAGGCAGCGGGCCAAGGATCGTGACCGCCCGCAGTTCGCGGCGGTGCTGGATGCCGATTTCGTCCCGCATCTCGACTTCGTCGAACGAGCCCTGGCCCTGTTTCATGACCCGCAGGTGGGTCTGGTCCAGACCCCGCAGCACTTCTTCAACCCCGACCCGATCCAGCACAATCTCGGCGTCACCTCCGCCTATCCGGATGAGCAGCGACATTTCTTCGACAATGTCGAGCCGGCGCGCGATGCCTGGGGCATCGCTGTCTGCTGCGGAACCTCCTCCATGGTGCGCATCGCCGCCGTCGAGGCGATTGGCGGCCTGCCCACCGAAAGCGTCACCGAGGATTTCCTGCTGACACTCAGGCTGTCAGAGCACGGCTGGAAAACTGTTTATCTCAACGAGCCCTTGACCGAAGGCCTCGCGCCCGAGGGACTGCAGGAATACATTGTTCAGCGCGGCCGCTGGTGCCTGGGCATGATGCAGATCGCCCGGAACGTCTACAACCCATTCGGAACGCACGGGCTGAGCTTCATGCAGCGCCTCAGCATCTTCGACTCGCTGCTCTACTGGACGACGACCTTCTCGTTCCGCCTCGCCAGCCTGATCTTCCCGCTGCTGTACTGGTATTTCGGCGTAATGGTAGTGAACGCATCCGTCGTCGATATCGTCTCCTATTATATTCCCTATTACATCGCTGTCATGGCGGTGTTGAACTGGCTTTCCAAGGGCTTGTTCATCCCGATCCTGAACGATGTGGCGCAGCTCGTTGCCGCCTGGCCGATCATGCGCGCTGCCGCGCTCGGCCTCCTGACCAAGGGACCTCACAAGTTCTCCGTTACTGCAAAGGGCGGCGATCGGACCAAAGTCATTGTGCAATGGCCGCTGATGTGGCCTTTCCTGCTCTTCTTCGGCTTGACCGTCGGGGGATTGCTGGCGCCACTCACTTCCGACTTCACCTTCAATCACGCGGGAGCGGCCAGCGACGGTACGGTCGTCGTCCTGTTCTGGACGGTCTACAACTTGCTCGTCCTGCTCGTCGCCATCGCTGCCTGCATCGAGCAGCCGCGTATCAGCAGCCCGCTTCGGCAAGTCGTCCAGCCTGTGACGGTGCGCTTCAGCGGCAACGAGCAGCGCGGTTGGTTGATCAATCTTGGCGTCGAGGGGGCCCGTATCAGCGGTCCATCCGGGCTCGAAGCAGGCACAGCCGGCACCGTGACCCTGCCGTTGGTCGGCGAAATCGCTGCTCATGTGGCGGCATCGACGCCTGATGGCTACCAGGTCAAACTCGATCCGACGCCCGATCAGCGCGACCGCATCATCGCGAAACTGCATACCGGCCACGCGATGCCAGGGACGGATCGCGGCGATATCGGGCTTATGGTCCGAGAGCTCGCACGAAGCCTGACACGCTGACGGAGACCATCTATGTCGAACCGCCTGAGCCTGCGCACGCTGGTCTTTGTGGGAGGGGCTGCACTGATGCTCGTGCCCGCCCTGATCGCCGGTTCGCTCTATACCGGCGCATTGCAACGGCGCGCCGAGGCCATGCAGGTCGAGAAGCTGACCGCACGCGGTGAACTTAGTGCGTCACTGTTTGCGCGGCGCCTGCATCAGCTTTGGCAGGAGGTGGAAACGCTTTCACGAAGCGTCAACATGGCCGACCTTGACGGGGTCCGTCGCGATATCGACTTTATCGGCCGGCTCGACCGCCGCTACTCCTGGATCGGCGTGACAGACGTCCAAGGACGCGTGCTCGTATCCCTCAGCGGGATGCTCCAGGGAGAGAGCGTTGCGCAGCGTCCCTGGTTCCGGCGTGGATTGACGGGACCGACGGCAATCGACGTGCATGAGGCGCAGCTGCTGGCAAAGCTTCTCCCCGCAACCCCCGAACCTTATCGCTTCATCGATTTCGCCGCTCCCTTGAGACGAGGAGAAGGACCGCCTGACGGCGTGCTCGGAGCCCATCTCGACTGGCGCTGGGTACAGGAAAACCTCGCCAGCCTGCAGGCGCCTGGAATCGACGTGCTGCTCCTATCGCGCGACCGAGTCGTCCTCTATGGCCCACCGGATCTGCTCAACAAGACCCTCGAAATCGGCTCCGCCCAAGCGGCCAATCGCGTCTCGTCCGCCGTGCTCGACGAGCGCTGGCCCGACGGCAAGGATTACATCACGGTGGTCATGCCGACGATCGGCCATGCAGATTTGCCGAGCTTCGGCTGGTCGCTGTTGATCCGGCAAGATATCGATGGGGCACTTGGACCAACGCGCGAGCTCGTGCGCAGCTTCTGGAGCACACTTGGCGCAGGCGCGCTCGTTGCGCTCGTTCTGTTGTTCCTCGGAGCCGCATGGATTGCGACTCCGCTGCGGCGTCTGGCGGCAAGCTCGGAGGCCATGGTTTCCGACGCCGAGCCGAAAGCGCCTTACGCCGAAACCCGATATGCCGAAGCTGAGCGTCTAAGTAGTGCGCTTGTTCGCTTGCAATCGCGACTTTGGACCGCAATTGGACGGAATCGCCAATAGGCTCCGTTGATGATGCTCGCGGACGCAACGTCACGTTCGACACGTTGAACGTCCGCTTCTGGACAGCGTACGAACGTCAGCTGCTGGCGCGAGGCCGACTCCTTCCGGATGCTCGGGGAGCCGTGTGCCTCCCCGAGCATCCGGCAATTTGGGTTACCGTCGAGCCTCGATGATCAGATTGAACGGCGTCTCGACCGCCCTGCGCACCGTGTTGAGTCCGGCTGATTGCAGGATCGCCTCAAGCTGGTTCGGACCCGCTTGGGCGCCAAGAACGTGGGTGCCGTTCTCCGATATCGCGTGCGCGCAGCACATGGTCGTCGATCCAGCATAATAGAGCCGGCCGATCGGATTGATATTGTCCTCGACACGATCCCCAGCGAACGGCTCGATCAGCATCAGCGTGCCGTCCTCGGCCATCGCCGTCGCAGCATAGCGCACCGCTTCGACCGGCCGGCCCATGTCATGCAGGCAGTCAAAGAAGCAGACGAGATCGTAGCCGCGCCTGGCATAGGTATCTGCCTTCGCGACCTCGAATCTGACGCGATCCTCGACACCGGCCGCATGCGCCACGCGGCGGGCGATCTCGATCGATCCCTCGTGCGTGTCGAAGCCCCAGAACCTGCTCTCGGGGAAGGCCTTCGCCATCACGACGGTCGAATGGCCATGCCCGCAGCCAACGTCTGCGACCATAGCGCCCTTCTCAAGCTTGGCCGTCACGCCCGAGAGCATCGGGAGCCACTCCTTGACGAGGTTCGCGCTGGAGGCGTTCCGATAGAATGCGGCGATGCCGCAGAAGAGCCGCTCATCATGCTCACCCCAGCTTACGCCGTTGCCCGATTTGAACGCAGCAAGCGTCTTGGGTTCGTCGGCCCACATCGACGCAACGATCTGCCAGGCGTGGGGCAGGAAAACCGGGCTCAGATCGTCAGCAAGGACCGCTGCCTGCTCCGGCGCCAGTTCGTAGGTCCTGGATATCGAGTGATAGTCGATATAGCCGCCGGCGACCTGGGAATTGAGCCACTCACGAACGTAGCGCTCCGCGCAGCCGCTGCGCCTGGCAACCTCCTGTGAGCTCAAGGGTCCGGCGCCGGACATGGCTTTGTAAAGGCCGAGCTTGTCGCCGAGGCCCACCATGACACCGCCATAGCCGGCTGAAATCTCTCCGATCAGGCGCCCGACAAGCGTGTCGAGCTTCTGTTGGTTGACGGTCATTGTTCACTCCATTCTTGTATTCTCGCGCCCGTTGCGCCGAGTGTTGAAAGCAGGATGGCGATTGGCCAGTCGGCGTGGGAGTGCGAGACCGGCCAGCGACGGTTCGTTCGTGCCAGGAGACCCTCGAATGTCAGCGACGACACGACCGCTGCACGTCAGCTTGGTCGCCATTCCCGACGCGGTCATATCGACGCTGAGCGGCATCTACGACGTGCTGGGCGCGTTCCGCATGCTCGGCCGCGCCGAGCCGACGCTCCCTGAGGAGCCGCCTTTCACGGTCGAGATCGTTGCCGCCGAGCGCGGCAGCGTGGCGCTGGCCAGCGGCCTGCCTGTGGAGGCCCGGCGGGCGGTCTTGGAGGTTGCGGCGACGGACATCATCATCGTGCCGTCGGTCCTGCTTGGGCCCGATGGCTGGACGCCCGGCCGCTATCCCGAAATCGTCGATTGGGCTCGGCGCATGCATGCCGAGGGCGCGCTGCTCTGCTCGGCCTGCTCGGGCGTGTTCCTGCTCGCCGAGACCGGCCTGTTCGACGGCCAGGAGACGACCGTCCACTGGGCTTACGCCGACCCGTTTTCGCGTGCGTTCCCGCGCGTGCCGCTGCGGCCCGATCGCGTGCTGGTGATCTCGGGCGCGCGCGAGGAACTGATCACCTCAGGCGCCTCGATGACCTGGCACGACCTCGTGCTCTATCTGATCGCCCGCTACGTCGGCGCTACGGCAGCGCAGACCGTGGCGCGCTCCTTTGCGCTGCAATGGCACCATGACGGGCTCGCCCCCTATATCGTCTTCCAGGGCCGGACAGATCATGGCGACGCCGTTATTGCGGACACGCAATCCTGGCTCGCGGCGCATTTCTCCGTCGCGAGCCCCGTCGAGGAAATGGTGCGCCGTTCGGGGCTCGCCGAGCGCACGTTCAAGCGGCGCTTCACAGAGGCGACAGGCTTCGCACCGATCGACTACGTTCAGCGCCTGCGGATCGAGGACGCCAAGCGTCGGCTCGAACGCACCGACGCGCCGGCCGACGAGATCAGCTGGAAGGTCGGCTATGAGGACGCTGCCTTCTTCCGCCGGCTGTTCAAACGCGTGACCGGGATGACGCCGGGCGCCTACCGCCGGCGCTTCCAGGTGCCGGTCTTCGCCCGCTCAAAAAAATAGATCTACACAGATGGGGCCGGATAGGCCGCGCCGCTACGTCCGGTTTCGGGCGTTACGTCAACGTCAGCTTGTGGCGCATCTCGCCGGCGACGTCGCCGACGGAGATGCCTGATGGACCCATCGACTAGAGTGGATCGATGGCTGCGTAATCATTATTTCCCGCTAGCGCTTCTTTAAGAATGCAAAGGGCCTGAGCGAGCGTTGCTCGGTTCGCGGCAGCCCCGAGGCATAGCCGTAGGCCAGCTACGGTCTGGTCGCCCGACGTGAGGAAGGCCCCAGGAGGCGCGAGGCGGAGTCCCGACGCCATGGCGCGGGCAGCCGTGCGTTCGGCGATCTCAGTCAGCATCGGGAGCCAGAGATGCAGGCTCGCCGCCGGACGTGGCCTAGCCACCGCATCCCCAAGCGCCGCCAGACCCATTGCGGTCCGCGCGTGGGCCTCCGCGCATGCCGCGATAGCCAATTCCTCTGCTCGGCCGCTCCTGATCCACTCGGTGGCGATGGCGAAATTGATGCCGGACGGCGAGTGCGTCAGTGCGCGGGCCGCTCGCAGGCAACGCTCAAAAATCTCCCCAGCCGGTGCGGCGAGGAAACCCACGCGCAAGCCAGGCGCCACAACCTTTGACAGGGAGGTTAGATAAAGCGTGCGATCGGGCATGAGGGCGACGAGCGGTGGGAGGCCGAGATCGCGGGCATAGGCCGCATAGACATCGTCTTCAATGACGATCAGGTCACGCGCCTGGGCGATCTTTGCGATCTCCTCGCGCCGTCGCCGGCCCATCGTTCGGGCCGTGGGGTTGTGCAGCGTCGGTAACGTGTAGAAGAAGCGCGCCCCGGTTTCCGCTGCAGCCCTGTCCAGCGCATCGGGGCGAGCGCCCTCGTGGTCCATGTCGACGCCGCGCAGTTGGAAGCCCTGCTGGCCCGCCAGTGTCCGGGCGCCCGAGAAGGTTGCCGCTTCGCACAGGATCACGTCACCGGGCCGAACCAGCGCCGCGAGTGCGATTGCCATCCCGGACTGTGTCCCGCCGCAGCAGATCAGGTTGCGCCAATCCGGTTTCTCAAACCCGCAGAAGCGGCCCAGCCATTCTGCGGCGGCGCGCCGGTCGACTTCGTGTCCGGCAGGCGGCGCATAGGCGAGCCTATCCGCCAGAGGTTCCATCCGCCGCAGGGAGGTGATCGCCGCGGCCGACAGGTCGATAGCGGCGGGTGGTGGAAGATTGATGCTGAGATCGATGATGCCGGCTTGCGGCATGCTGTCGAGCGCACCGTCGAGGACAAAAGTCCCCCGCCCGACATGGGCTAAGACGAGGCCGCGTCTCGCGGCCGCGTCATAAGCACGCGTCACCGCACCCACACTGATCCCCAGCGTACGCGCCAATTCCCGTTGTGGTGGCAACCGCGTACCCGGGCCGAGCCTGCCGCTGCCGATATCGTCAGCGATGGCCTGAACAAGGGCCAGATAGACCGGCACCGCGCGCGATGAGGCGAGTTGGGGCACCCAAACAGCCATGATCCGACTCCAGAATTGTATCCGATACATTAAACCGTTTGAATCTGAGCACAATCACGAATTGTCTCTCGCTAATCGCAAGGAGACCAACCGTGCTCGTTCCCATCTTTCAGGTCGACGCGTTCACCACCCGACGCTTCGCCGGCAACCCCGCCGCGGTCATGCTGTTGGAGAATTTCCCGGATGATGCGGTCCTCCAGGCAGTCGCTGCGGAGAACAATCTCGCCGAAACAGCCTTTCTGGTTTCCGATGGAGAGGATTACCTTCTGCGTTGGTTCACCCCGACGGTTGAGGTGCCGCTGTGCGGGCATGCGACGCTGGCCAGCGCCGCGGTCGTGATGGAGCGCCTTTCACCGGGGCGAAATGCGGTCGTGTTCCACTCGGCAAGCGGGCCCCTCAAGGTCGCACGCGCGGCAACCGGTTACGTGATGGATTTTCCGGCACGGCGGTCGGCACCGGTGGCCGTCCCGCCGCCGCTCATCGCCGAAGCGTTGGGGCAGATTCCCGTTGAGGTTGTCGCTGACGAGTTCAACTATCTCGCCCTGCTGGAATCGGAACAGCAGGTACGAAAACTGATGCCGGACATCGCGGCGATCGCGAGGCTGGAGCGCAGTGGTCTGATCGTTACGGCCCAGGGCGAACTGAACTACGATTTCGTCAGCCGCTATTTCGCCCCAACAAAAGGGATACCCGAAGATCCGTAACCGGCGGCGCCCATTGCGCGCTTGCGCCCTACTGGGCCGGGCGCCTCGGCAGGAGCGAATTTCGGGCGTTCCAGGCGTCGCGTCGCGGCGGCGAGATCGGCTGCAGGCTGCTTGGCGAGCGCGTCGAACTCGAAGGTTCCTGCGTCTTCTATTTTGAGGGGCGAGCCGAGATATGAGCCTGCGCATCTACGGCTATGCCGGCTCGATCAACGTCCGCAAGGTGCTTTGGACCTGTGCGGAACTGGAGCTCCCCTTTGAGCGGGAAGACTGGGCTGGGCCCTTCCGGTCGACTTCCGAGCCGGCCTTCCTCGCCCTGAACCCGGTCGGCCTCGTGCCCGTCATCAACGATGGTGGGGCCCTCGTTTGGGAGTCAAACACGATCATTCGCTATCTCGCGCGGAGCCGCGGCCGCGAAGACCTGCTGCCCGCGGCTCCGATTCCGTGCGCGCAGATAGAAATGTGGATGGACTGGCAGGCCTCCGACTTCAACAACAGCTGGCGGGTCGCGTTCCAGGGCCTGATCCGGAGAAACCCCGATCATCAGGATCCGGTGGCAATCCGGCGATCATTGGAAACCTGGTCCCGCATGGTCGCTGTCATTGATGCACAGCTCGGCAGGTCGGGCGAATATCTCTGCGGCAAGAACTTCACCTTGGCCGATATCGCGATCGGCCTTTCGATCCATCGCTGGCGGTCCTTTCCCAACCGGCCCGCCCTGGTCAACGTCGATCGGTACTACGAGCTGCTCTGCGAGCGGCCGGGCTTCCGAAGCTACGGGCGGGATGGCGGGCCATAGTGCCCCACACCCGGCTCGGCTCTGCACGTGTGGCAGTCAACTCAGCTCTCGCTTGCTTTCAGGTGGCACTTCAAAATGCCGAGAAGGTCCGGTTTTCGGTAGGCACCCAACGTCAGGTAATGGCGCAAAGAGCCCGGCGAGACTAACGCCGGGCTCATGTCGTCTCAAAAGTTGGTGCGATTGAGCTTAGGCTACCTCGGCAGCGGCGGCCTTTTCAGGGTTGAAGCCGTCGGCGCTCTCAAACACGTCCATGAAGCCGGGAATCGTGGCCTCCCGGGCCCAGTCGCGCTGGAGTTCGCAGTAAAACTGGACCCGGCTGATAAGCTTGCCGCCGGCCTGTTCTACGCGTCGCAGCCCTGCTTCATGCGCCGCAACCGACGTGCCGCCAACGGCGTCCACGGGAACATAGACCTCATAGCCCTCCAGAAGGGCGTCAAGCGCGGGGAAAGCCAGGCACACCTCGGTCCACAGAGCGGTCATGACGAGCTTGCGGCGCCCCAGCGCCTTCACCGCCTCCTTGAATTCGACGTCCTCCCACGCGTTGACGGTCGTGCGGTCGTAGATGGGTAGTAGCCCGAGGATGTCCTGCAATTCCTGAATCGGCGGCTTGTTGCGGCCGCTTTCCACGTTCACCGTGGAATGGATGATCGGCAGCCCGTAGTTGACCGCCGCCTTTGCCAGGCTCGCGATGTTGAAGACGAGTTCCTTACGCGGCATCGACCGGATCGAAGAGACCTGGACCGGCTGGTAGTCGATGATCAGGAGCGCAGAGTTCTCAGGCGTGAGGAGATGGTCGGTGTTCGGATTACGGATAACTTCGCTTGTCATGGGGGTCTCCATTGAGGAAGTCCCGTGATCTACGCCAATTCGGGTTCTCGAGAAGGCATCGTTTGGAGCACATGTTGTTTTCCAAACGTGAACACATCGATTGAAATTTCGTCGTCCAGCTTTCACAGTCCGTGGATGGCGGACCGGTTTGAAGATCTACGAGCTTTGGTGGCGGTCGTTTCGGCCGGCGGGTTCGCCGCGGGCGCACAACGATTAGGCGTAGCCAAGTCGGCGGTGAGCCGACGCATCCGCGAGATGGAGGATCGCCTTGGCGTCAGGTTGTTCGACCGGACGACGCGCCGCATCCAGCTGACCGAAACGGGGCGCGGCTTCCATGAGCGTGCGGTCGAACTCCTGGCTGGACTCGATGAAGCGGAGGAGGCGGCATCGAGCGCAAGCGGCGAACTGAAAGGCCGCATCCGCGTCAGTGCACCGGTGTCCTTCAGCACGCACTGCCTGGCACCGGCGATCGGTCCGTTCCTGGATCGCCATCCCGCGGTCTCGCTGTCAATCGACACCGATGATCGGATGGTCGATCTAATAAGGGAAAATTTCGATATCGCGATCCGCATCGCAAGGCTGCCCGACTCCTCTCTTGTGGCACGCCGGCTGGTCACCATCCGACACGTGTGTGTGGCCAGCCCCGCGTTGCTCGAACGACTCGGGACCCCACAAAATCCCGAAGACCTCTCCCGCTTTCCCGGGGTGACGTACTCAAACGTCGACGAGACCAGGTATTGGGAGTTCGCAAATGGCGTCGTCTCCACGGTGACTAGCCGGATCGACTTCGCGAATGGCGACGCCGTCCGCGAGGCGGCCATTGCCGGACTTGGCGTTGCGGTGCTACCGACCTTCATCGCCCACGACGCCGTCAAGCGAGGCGAACTGTCGATTGTGCTTACACAGCACATGCGATCGCCAATCGCGATGCATGCGCTTCACCCATCCGGTCGCAATCAAACAGCCCGTGCGCGTGCGTTCATCGACTTCCTGGTGGATGCCTTCGGCGGCGAACCCGTTTGGGATCGAGACCTGTTCAAGGGCTAGAACGAAGCCGCGATGATCAGGTCTCCTTAGGTAACGATCCAGGCTCGACACAACGGTCCCCAAATCGCATTCTCCGGCGACCGTTATCAATACCAGAACTTATAGTCGCCATCGATCGAGGATGTCCGCTTTGCGGCAGCCCTCCAACGTCATCATGTGGCCCTAGCGATGTCTCCGGAAGAGCTTGCTCACCCGCGCCTCCGTGTGGCTGCTGGCCGGCCGGGGATGCGCCTCCTGCCGAACTACTTGGATCGGAGATATTCACCTGCCAGATTAAACCCTCGGCGGCGAGGCCGCGACGCACCAACTTTCCGACGGCAGATGCGCGACGGTATACGCTTGGCGAAGCCCCAATCTTCAATCGCGCGCAGTTCTTCCGCCCTGAGCATAATCTGAAGGCGTTCGCCGCGTGTATCGTCCCGCATGGCGAGAGACATTTTGCCGTGCATGCGACAGACAGTGCGTCTCAAGCGCCGGTTAGAAGCTCTAACATATGACATGGCGGGCGGCCGGAGGGTGATGCTACAAGCAAGCGTCACCTTAGGTTCCCAACAGCCCCGGCGTGATCTGAAAGCCCTCGGTCGTCATCGCAATGACTGGGGGCTTTCTGCCGAGCGCCACAGCGCCGTCGGGGGGTAAAGGCTCGGGAATCACCCTCGACGGCGCTGTAATGATTTCGGATGCGGCATCCCGATGGAGGATGCGCCATGCGTGTCGAAGCTCAGCAGACTCATCAGCGTCCAGCTTGGAATACAGGACGCATAATCGGCCCGAAGCCACCCCTGAAGCCGCGTCACATCTGGGCGATCAGGACACGACTTCAGCACGAACGCCGCGTGCGGGATTTGGCGATGTTCAATCTCGCGATCGACAGCAAGCTGCGTGGCTGTGATCTCGTGCGGTTACGAGTGGGCGATGTCGTACTGGGCGGAACCGTGAGGCTGAGGACATCGATCATCCAGCAGAAGACCGGCCGGCCGGTGCCATTTGAGCTAACGGATCCAACCCGAGAGGCGCTGACAGCCTGGCTCAGGAGGCGACCGGCGGGAACCGGCGATTGGCTCTTCCCGAGCCGAAGTCGGCCGGGCGATCATCTGACGACGCGACAATACGGTCGCCTGCTCGATAACTGGGTTGCCCTGATCGGCCTCGATCCGCAGTCTATGGGACACACAGCCTCCGGCGGACAAAAGTTGCGTTGATCTCCAAGCGAACCGGCAACCTTCGTGCCTGTCAGCTGCTACTGGGCCATTCCAAGCTCGAAAGCACGGTCCGATACCTCGGCATTGAAGTAGATGATGCTCTGCTCCTGTCTGAGCAGACGGATCTGTGAGCTTTCCGGTCTAGCAAAAGAAACCGTGCCGCTAGCGGAATTCAATGGCGCCCTGCGGTGGACATGGACGAGGCGGCTGTGATTGCCGCCTCGTCCATGCATGTCAGCCCCCGACGAATGTCAGGATGTCCCTGTTCACGACATCCGCATGGGTCGTCGCCATGCCGTGGGGCCGCTTGTTGTAGATGTTCAGCGTCACTCGCTTGAGCAGCTTGGCGGTGAGCGGAGCGCTGTCGCCGATCGGGACGACTTGGTCGTCATCACCATGCATCACCAGCACCGGGGCCTCGATCGCCTTGAGGTCATCGGTGAAGTCGGTCTCCGAAAAGGCCTTGATGCCGTCATGGTGAGCCTTGGCTGCGCCCATCATGCCCTGGCGCCACCAGTTCTGGACGAGGCTCGGATCCGCTTCGACGCCCGGTCGGTTGAAACCGTAGAACGGTCCCGCAGCGAGATCGGTGTAGAACCTGCTGCGATTGGCGGCGAGGCTCTTGCGAAACCCGTCGAATACCTCGATCGGCAGGCCGCCGGGGTTACGGTCGGTCTTGACCATGATCGGCGGCACTGCGCCGATCAGGACGAGCTTTGCCGTGCGATTTTTGCCGTGACGGGCGACATAGCGCGTGGCCTCGCCGCCACCGGTCGAATGGCCAACATGGACGGCATTGCGCAGGTCGAGATGCTCGACCACGGCCGCGACGTCGGCAGCGTAATGGTCCATGTCATGACCGTCGGAGACCTGGCTGGAACGGCCATGCCCACGCCGGTCATGCGCGACGACCCGGAAGCCCTGCGCCAGGAAGAACAGAATCTGCGCGTCCCAATCATCGGCGCTGAGCGGCCAGCCATGGTGGAAGACGAATGGCTGCGCCGATTTCGGGCCCCAATCCTTGTAGAAGATCTCGACGCCATCACGGGTCGTCACATAGTTCATGCGTTGGCTCCTTCTGCTATTCCGAGGGGAAACGGTGGCGGGTTGTGCGAAAGACGAGAGCGGGAGCGTGCCAGCCGCCGCCACGCAAGCGCCGCCGCACAAGAGGCCGCGCCGGCTGCAATCAGTTGGGCTGGACGATGGATCGTTCGGCATTGGCGCCTCCAAGGCGCGGCTATGGGGTTGCAATCGACGCCTCCGGGCGATGCTTGGCTGAGCATCTCCTGAAGAGCCGGCATTGAGGCCGCTACAAATATTTTAAGAGTCTTGCGGCTTGTCGAAACTCGGCGATCTTGGGCCAAGCAAATTTTCGATCAATAAGCTCGATGTCGACCCGCCCTATACTGATGGATAGATAAAATCGACTTTTGAATATTTGATTCCGACCGGCGTCACCTCAATCTGGAATCTCCAGATGGAGGTCCTCATGAAAAAACTGTCGAACAAGGTCGCTGTGATCACCGGCGGCAATAGTGGCATCGGCTTGGCGACGGCGCGCGTCTTCGTGGCGGAAGGCGCGAATGTGATGATCGTCGGGCGCCGCCAGGAAGCGGTCGATCAAGCCGTGGAGGCTCTCGGGCAAAGGGCGATGGGTCTTGCCGGCGACGTTGCCGATCTCACCACGCATGAACGCGTCGCCGCCTTCGTGGCGGAACGGTTCGGCAAGGCCGATATCTACATGGCGAATGCCGGCGGTATCCGAGTTCAGCCGAGCCTGGCGGTGACGCCACAGGATTACGACGCGCAATTTCTCGCCAATGCGCGCGGCACCTTCTTCGGCGTGCAGAAGATCGCCCCGGTGCTGCGCGATGGCGGCGCTATCCTGCTGACCAGCTCGATCGCCAGCCGCAAGGTGCTCGACGGCCACGCCGTCTATGCCGGCAGCAAGGCTGCGATCGAGGCATTCGCCCGCAACTGGGCTCTGGAGTTCAAGGATCAGCGTATCCGCGTCAACGTGCTCAGCCCCGGTCCGACCGCGACGCCGATCATCGGAAAGCTCGGCATCCCGGCCGAGGCGCTGTCACAGGTCGAGGGCATGGCCGCACAGGCGATCCCGTTTGGCCGGATGGGCGAGGCCGACGAGCTCGCTCACGCCGCGCTTTTCCTGTGTTCAGCGCAGAGTGACTTCGTGACGGGAGTCAATCTCACCGTCGATGGCGGCATGGCGCTGACTTGACCGCAGGCAGAGCGCTCGTTCTTGCGCATCGGGCGCGGTGATCGGACTGCCGCGCCTGGAGCCTGCTCCATGCCGTTGTTCATCCCACCGCGCCACCGCGACCACTTCCGGTTTCGCTCAAAGGCCCTACGCGGCGTTGGTCGCGCGCATTCTCACCGGCAGGGCTTCCCAGGCCCGGATGAGTTCGCCGATCGAGGCGACCTCCATCTTCCGCATCAGATTGCCTCTGTGCAGCTTGACCGTGACCTCGCTGATGCCGAGGTCGAAGGCGATCTGCTTGTTGAGACGTCCCCGCGTCACCTCATGCATGATTTCGCGCTCCCGCGGCGTCAGTGTCTGCACCCGCTCGACATAGCCCTTGATCTTGGCGGCTTCCGCGCGTCGTACCGCATCCAGCCCGATCGCAGCGTTGACCGCGTCCAGCAGCGTCTGATCGCGGACCGGTTTCGTCAGAAAATCGACGGCGCCGGCCTTCATGGCCTGGACGGTCATCGGGATATCGCCATGCGCCGTCAGGAAGATGATCGGCTTGGGATTTCCGCTCGACGTCAGATGCCGCTGCAGATCGAGCCCGCTCGAACCGGGCATGCGGACGTCGAGGATCAGGCAGCCCGGCTGATCGAGGGCGCTGGTCTCAAGCAGGGCTTTGGTCGAGTTGAACGAAATCGCCTCGAAGCCGGCCGACAGCATCAACTCGCACAGCGCCTCACGAACCGAAGCGTCGTCATCGACGATGATGACGAGGGGATGCTTCGCCCCGTCCTGGCGTTGTGCCGGCAGCGACCTCGACCTTGGCGAGAGTGAGCGATCAATGATCATGTTCAACTTCCACATCTCTCAGAAGCATTGTCTGCGCCGGTCGCTCTTGTTCACGCGAACCGGCGCTCATTTCGCTGGAAGACGCACTATCGACGCAGGGCACGCGCGATCGCCGCGAGCAGCGCCTGGCCGTCGAAGGGCTTGCAGAAGAAGCTCTCCACGGCACGCGCCCTGATCTGGTCGGCGATCTCATGGCGCCCGGTGATCAGAAATACCGGCAGCTCCGGACGCTTCCTTTTCACAAGGTCGCGCAGCTCGAAGCCATCCAGACCCGGCATGCCGATATCGGTGATGAGGAGGTCGAACCCGGAGAGACCGGCCCGGGTCAAGGCTGCCGCCGATGAGAAGCTACGAACGGCATAGCCGGCGGATTCGAGCAGGTCCTCGAGCGATTCGAGCAATCTCGGATCGTCATCGACGACAGCCACGATGTGTTTGTGCGTGAGCAAGCCTAGATTCCTCCCATCCGGCGCGAATGCTGGATCGGGATTTCCAACCGTTCCGCAATTCGCACCAGGTCGGCGAGCGATGACGCCGCCATTTTTTGCATGACGCTTCTTCTGTGGATCTGCAGGGTGACTTCGCTGATGCCGAGCTCGACTGCGGCCTGCTTGTTGAGCAGCCCGCTCACCACCAGAGGCAGGACTTCACGCTCGCGCGGAGACAGCTCCTGATAACGCTGCCGCAGCAGCGCGACCTCGGCGCGTTTCGCCCTGGTTTCCCGGTCCTGCGCGATCGCCGAACCGATCGCCGCCATGAGCGCGGTATCGCTGAACGGCTTGGTCAGGAAGTCGACGGCGCCATGCTTGATGGCGCGCACCGATGAGGGAATGTCGCCATGGCCGGTGATGAACACGATCGGCGGATGGTCGTCCCGCGCGATCTGCCGTTGCAGTTCGAGCCCGTTGATATCGGGAAGCTCGACATCGAGGATGAGACAGGCCGGAAGATCGGGCTTGTCGGCGCCGATATAGTCGCCGGCCGACTGGAACAGCGCCGACCGGACCCCCTTGGCCTCGAGCAATTCGCCCAGCGCCTCGCGCAGGGCCTCGTCATCGTCGACGATGAACACGATGGTGTCGTCAACGATCATGGTCCGCTTTCGCCTCGGCAGGGAGTGTGAAGATGAAGGTCGCTCCGCTGGGCTGATTGTCCTCGGCCCAGAGACGCCCGCCATGGGATTCGATGATGGTGCGCGATATCGCCAGCCCCATGCCCATGCCATTGGATTTGGTCGAGAAGAACGGCTCGAAGACCTTCTCTAGGGCGCTGATACCTGCGCCTGTATCGCGGACTTCGGTCCGGATGAGATCGCCGGCACGCATCGAGCGGATATGAAGCGCCCCGCGCTGTGTCGGCTCCATCGCCTCGACGCCGTTGCGGATCAGATTGACCAGAACCTGCTGGATCTGGATGCGGTCCAGGGCCAGCGGTGGCAGTCCCGGCTCGACATCGATCTCGATGCGGATCCGCCGCCGGGTCGCCTCTTCCAGCATCAGGTCCCGGGCCTCGTGGAGGATCGTGTCGAGCTGCCAGAAGCTCCGCGCTTCGACAGTCTGCCTGAACAGGGCACGGACCCTGCCGACCACGTCGGCGGCGGAATTCGCGTCCCGGATGATGCGCTCGACGGTCTTCTGTGCCCGCTCCAAATTGGGCGGGTCCGAGGTGAGCCAGCGTTGGCATGCATGCGAGTTGGCGACGACCGCGGCGAGCGGCTGGTTGACCTCATGGGCGATCGAGGCGGAAAGTTCTGCCAGGCTCGCGGCCTGTGCCGCGCGTGCGAGGCGCTCCTGTGTCAATGTCAGCGCTTCCTGCGCCCGCACCTGATCTTCGATCTCGAAGCAGATGCCGTTCCACTGGATGATCTCACCTTCGGCATTCCGCATCGCAGCGGTTCGCGTCTCGACCCAGCGGTATGCGCCGTCGGCCCGCCTGAGGCGATGCTTCATCGCATAGGGGGAACCTGTCGCCAGAGAATGCGCATATCTCTCTTTGACGTCGGGGAGATCGTCGGGATGGATGATTGCGTCGAGGGTGCCGGTCAGTCGTGTCTTGCCCTCCTCATCCTTGTCGCCGAGCCCGAAGCCGAGAAATTCCCGCAGCTTCTCGCTGCGATAGATCGGCTCCCCGTTCGGTGCGGCGCAGTAGATGAGCGCGGGCAGCGTCTCGACCAATTGGCGCAGCGAACGCTCGCTTTCCCGGAGAGCCTCCTCCACCCGCAATTGATCATCAACGTCGTGTGACAGGCCGTGCCACTGGATGATGCTGCCGTCCTCGTCCAGGAGCGGCTCTGCGCGCCCATCCATCCAGCGATAGACGCCATCGTGACGGCGCAAGCGATAGCGCATGGCGAAAGGCCGGCCGCTACCCAAACAATCCTTGAGACCGGCCCAGACGCGAGCGGCGTCATCCGGATGGACCGCGGCCTTCAGCGCCGCCGCATATTGCTCCGTCTGGGGCTGTTCGAGGCTGCCTTCGTCAAGGCCCAGGAAATCGATGAAGCGGCGGTTGAAGAAGTTCGGCGCCCCAGTTGGAGTCAGCCGCCAAAGGAAGCTCGGCACCAGATCGACGAGCCGCGTCAATTCCTGCTTGCGCAGATGCAGCTCCGTCTGTGTGGTGATCAGGTCGTGGATATCGACGGATACGCCGTACCACCGGATGATCTGGCCCGCCTCGTCGCGCAGGGCCTCAGCTCGCGTTTCAGTCCAGCGATAGGTGCCGTCGGCGCGGTACTGAAGGTATTTGATCGCGTACGGCGCACCCGTTGCGACGGATCGGGCGAATGTCCGCTCCGCCTGCTCCAGAAAATCGGGATGGATCATCCTCTTGAGCGTGAGTGACCCATCAGGAGCCGTAACGGTCTCGGTCGTGGCGCCCGTCACTTCCATCATCCGCCTATTGAGATAGACGGGATGGCCTGCCCCGGTCATGCTCCAGATCATGGCGGGGACCGTGTCGATCAACTGCTCCAGATGTTGCTCTCTGGCGCGCAGGGCAGCCTCGGTCTTCTTGTAGACGTCGATGTCGATCGAGGTGCCGAACCAGCCTGTGATCTGGCCATTGTCATCCCGCGTCGGCCGCGCCGAGATGCGGTGCCAGACATATTGCCCGGTCGCGCGCAGCATCCGGTATTCAATGTTCCACGGCTCGCCAGTCTTCAGGCAGTGACGCAGGGTGGAGGCTGCCCTGTCGACATCGTCGGGATGGACGCCGCGCATCCAGCCGGCTTCGCCGCCGTCGATGAATTCGCGTTCGCCGAGGCGGCGATTGAGGTCCTCCAGGGCCATGTCGATCGCGACCTGGGCAGCCGGCGTGACGTAGGTGAACCTGCCCATCGCATCGAAGGCCCAGGCCTTGCCGTGCAGGCTCTCGATCACCTTGGCTGCCTTGACCGCCTCCATGGTCGTTCCAAGGGATTCCGCGACGCTCCACCGATCATCCGGTCGGGAGACCATGGCGTCGATGTCGACGCTCACGCCATAGCCCGGCTCGGCGCGCAACTCCGTCCAATGGTAGCTGCCGTCCGGCTGGCGCAGCCGGTAGCCCGTCACCTGCGGCACGCCCGTCCAGAACGCGTAGGCCGCAGCATGCGCGATCGCGGCCCGATCATCGGGGTGGATCGCGCCGTGCGCCGGAACTGGCCCGAACCCCTCCGGCTGCCCCGGTTCTGGTCGCCGCGGCACAGCGGAATGGTTGCCGCGACGAAGCGGGGCGGGGACAAGCAGCAGGCCGATACAAGCGCCAACCGCGACAAGCGCCCCGAGCGAAAGCGCAGCTTCCCTTATGGCTCCCGGATAGAACAAGGCAGCTAAGGCCGACGCGGCGAAGGCGATCAGCAGCCCGATCCAGACCGCCAGGAGCCAATAGCCCCGAGCATAGAGAAACAATGCGCCCAGCGGAGCCAGGACGCCGAAGAGTGCCCCGGTCGACCAGCATGCCGCGAGACCGACAGCCAGCGAGACGATCATCAACGCCGGCGGCGTTCGGCGAAGCGCTGCTACCATGATCGGCTGTCCCTTTCGGAGACGGAATGCCTGGAAACCGTCACAGCTTCGTCTAGCACCAGTCTTCCAAGGCGTGACTGGCTAGCTCACCAGAAACTAGCGCCGGGACGCCGCAGCCGCACTTATGGAAATCCATGACTTGCCGGAAAATCGAGTCGTGAAGAACGAGGCCTAGGCCGGCTCGGCCAGCGAAAGGCCGCTTGCTTCGCAGCGATCATGGATGAGGTCGATGATCTCGTTCCTGGCGGAGGTCGCCGTGGCGAGGCTCGCGACGCGAAACTGCAGTTCCACCTCGATCGCCTTCGCGTCGATGCCCTTCAGGGCGACGGCCGGCGGCGGCTCCTTGACGATTCGGGTGCTGGCTTCCAGCACGGATTGCATGGCGCCCTCGACGATGCGCGGCCTTTGCCCGGCGGTAAAGCGAACGCCCAATGTGATGAGATGGGACTCGTCGGGACGGCTCAGGCTGGTCAGGCTCTGCTTGGCCAGCAGGCTGTTCGGCAGCACGACGATGTTGTTCAACCCGGTCAGAAGATTGGTGGAGCGCCAGTTGGTTTCGGTGACGCGACCCGCCGTGCCGTCGCTGAGCTGCACCCAGTCGCCGATGGCATAGGCCTTGCCGAGCGACAGCGCGATGCCGGAAAAGACGTCGCCGAGCGTATTCTGCAACGCCAGGCCCAGGATGAGCGCGACGACGCCGGAGGTCGTCACCAGGGTGGCGATCGGCAGGCCGAAGACGAAGCCCATCACCGACAGCGCCACGCCGAGATAGATGGCCGCAACTGCCATATCCAGGATCAGGTGCGCTTCCCGCGGCTTGCGGTTCAGCCTGACATAGATGTGGATGAAGCCAATGATCGTCCAGGCGAGATGGGTCCACCAGAGAATCCTGGCGGATTTGGAGAGCAACGCGGTCAGGCCTTCGGCATAGGCATCGTCGGGCTGATGCGGAGCGATGCCGCCCAGGTAGAGCACGAGGCTCATTCCGGCGAAGAACAGGATCTGGACAATCAGGCGGTCTGTCGGGCGGTCGCAACCCTGGATGTGCCAGATGACGATGCCGGCAAGTCCCAGGACGTTGATCAGGACAAGCGGGATGGTGTGGTCATCGCCGAACATGAAGGGAGGCCTCGATCACGATCGCCCGGGCTGAGAAGGGCGGTGCCGGGTCGAAACCCGGCTTGCTCGTCTACTTTTTGAGCGGGAACGTCAGTTCCTGCTGGGCGGTATCGACGACGAAGACTGCCAGCAGCTTTGCCGGCTGCGTCTTGCTGGCGTTCTCGCTGATGCCGTGGCGGTCGCCCGGCAGTTCCGAGAAGCTTTCGCCGGCCTTGTAGACCGTGGCGGGCCCGTCATTGACCTGGCTGCGGATCGCCCCTTCGAGCACGGTCGCATAGATGAAGGCCGAAGTCGGGTGCGTGTGGCCCTCCGAAAAGCCGCCCGGCGCGTACTCGACCAGCACGCCCCTCATGCTCTTGCCCGGTACGTTCGGCAGTTCGTGGTCGTAGACCAATGTGACCTTCGCACCTTCGCCGCCACCAGGCGTGTCATGCGCCAGAGCCGGGGCAGACAGGAGAGCCGTCAACGCAACGGCACGTACCAATGATCTGATCATGCTTATCGTCCTTTCATGAAGGAAACCGATGAGCCGGTTCGGGGCCGGCTCATCGGCAGGCCGTTACTTCCGGGGAGCGGTCGCGAACCAGCGATCGAAGTCGATGCGGCCGATACGGGGATTGTTGTCGGAGACGAGCGAGCCGGCCTCCAGCCTGGTCCCGAAATAGCGAGCATTCGGGTCGGCGAGGACCGTGCGCGGGTTGCCGATCGCCTTGAGATAGCGCGCGACGAAATCGCAAAGGCGCGCGCGTTCTGGGCCGGCGATTTCGATGATGCCGTTGATAGGCGCAGCCAGAGCAGCTTCCGTCACGAAATCGGCGACATCGTCGGATGCGATCGGCTGCAGATTGCCCGTCGAGAGATGAGTGGTGTCGCCGACCATTCCGGCCTGGGCGATGCCGCCGAGGAACTCCATGAACTGGGTCGACCGCAGGATGGTGTAGGGAATGCCGGCCTCGCGGACGATCCTTTCCTGCGCCACCTTGGCACGAAGATAGCCGCTTTCCGGCAGCCGGTCGGTGCCGACGATGGAGAGCGCGACATGGTGCTTCACGCCCGCCTTCTTCTCAGCCGCCATCAGATTCCGGCCCGATGTCTGGAAGAATTCGAGCACGGCCTTGTCCTCGAAGGAGGGCGAGTTCGCGAGGTCGATCACGACCTTCGCATCCTTCAGCGCTTCCGCCAGGCCCTCGCCCGTGATCGTGTTGACGCCGGTATTGGGGGCGGCGGCAACGACGTCATGCCCTTTCTGGCGCAGGCGCTCCGCAGTCTTGGAACCGATCAGGCCGGTTCCGCCGATAATCACGATTTTCATCTGATGTCTCCGTTCGCTGCTATCCCTGCGGCACGCCGTTCCTCAGGCTTGCGGACGAACAGCGCCGGTGGGGACCGCCTTGGGCCGAACCGCATATGCCCTGGAGGCGCCTCGGTTCGGCTCGATCGAGAAAGGTTCAGTAGTCCCAGAAGGCCGGGACCCAGCGGAAGGCGTCGCCGTCGACGGCTACCCGGCCGACGGACGGGAACGGCAGATGGGTCGCCACCAGTTGCTCGCCGGTCGCCGCGAGTTCCGTCAGAAGACGAACCCGGACGCGGGCGGCCTCCTCGGGGTCGTGCTCGAAACCATTGTGCCAGTCGGGGTGGTCGAAACCGACAGTGAAGACGGCGTCGCCGGCGAAGGTCAGCCGATCACCGCCGGATGCCAGGCGGACCACGCTATGCCCAGGGGTGTGGCCGCCGGTGCGGCGGACGATCACTCCCGGCGCGATCTCATGCTCCTCGTCGAACGGCCGCAGATGGCTGCGATACTCCTGGGCGAAGCGTTTCGCAGTGGCCCGCAGTGCATCCGGGAAGCCGTCGGGCATGTTGACCTGGCTGAAATCCGGCGCCTCCCAGAACTTGACCTCGGCGGCCGCGACATGAATCCGCAGGTCCGGACGAAGCTGCTCCTTCACGCCTTCGACCAGAAGCCCGCCGACATGGTCCATGTGCATATGCGTCAGCACGACATCGGTGACCGATGCGAGGTCGATACCGGCGGCCGCCAATCGCTTGATCAGCTGGCCTGCCTTGGGCAGGTTCAGGTTCGGGTCCAGTCCCAGTCCCGCATCGACGAGAATGGTCTGGTCGCCGCTGCGGACCACGACCACGTTCAGCGACCAGTCGAAGGCGTCCTGCGGCAGGAACATCTCGTTCAACCACGTCGCCCGCTCGGTCGCGGCGACGTTGTGGCCCAACATCTTGGTCGGAAGCGGCAATACGCCATCGCTGATGATCAGCACCTCGATATCGCCGATCTGCACCGCATAGCGCGATGGAACAAGCTCTTCGGGTCCTGTCCTGCTTGGGCGTGAGGCGGTGTCCAGGCTCATGACTGTCTCCTATTGACGCCGCTCTGCTCACGGCACCGGAGACGCTATTGGGAGCCCGTTTTTCGGTCGATTGGGTCAAGGAATAGGGCGAGCCATACCAAATCATAGGTTCGCACCGTCCGGCTGGCTGCCTGGCCCAGGGGCGCGCCGCTCAAACACATCGAAAGGGGCCGCCGCTGAAGGCAAGAATGCGGGCGATGCGAGAATGCGCCCATCCAATGCCGGGCGCAGAAGGGTCCACTCCTATCCATTGGTGTGCATCGACTAGACCGTTGCCTGATTCCGCCGGGCACCCGTTCCGAGCCTATTTGCCGACGCCGTTGCCACCGAGAACGTGGCCGATGCGGCGCAGTTGCAGGATTGGCAGGAGGCTCCCGTGGGACAGCCACAAACGATGAAGACCTTTAAGACCGAAGACAGGCCGGGGCCTGACGACCTCGTTCCGTCGCGCTACGCAGTGCGGGTCGGCGAGATCGATGTACTCGTGATTAGCGACGGCGTTCTGGAGCCGCCTGCCGAGTCGATGGCGACCAATGCCGACCCGGCGACCCGGAACGCGTGGCTCGACCGGTCATTCCTGGCGCATGACACGTTCGATTGGGCGCTGAACGCTGTCGTGGTGCGCAGCGGGGCCCAGACCATTCTCATCGATAGCGGGATTGGTGGTGAAGTTCCGGACTTCACGCGTGCCGGGCTGTTCGGCCATCGGCTGGCCGCCGCAGGCGTCGATCTGGCTGCCGTGACCGATGTGGTGCTGACGCATATGCACTTCGACCATGTCGGCGGGCTGCTCGTCGAAGGGGTGAAGGAGCAGCTGCGTCCGGACCTGCGGATTCATGTCTCCGCCGCGGAAGCCGCATTCTGGAAAGCGCCTGATTTCTCACGCACCGGCATGCCACCGGCGCTTGCAGAGATCGCCAGAAATGCGTCGAGGCGCTTCCTGGATATGTACCAGGCTCAGTTGCGCACATTCGAACAGGAACAGCAGGTTGCGCCGGGCGTGGTCGTCACGCGCACCGGAGGCCATACCCCCGGGCACAGCGTGGTCCGCATCGCATCGGGCAGCGACAGGCTGATGTTCGGTGGCGACGCCATCTTCCCGGTCTCGTTCGACCATCCCGAATGGCATAACGGCTTCGAACACGATCCCGAGGAGGCGACCCGCGTTCGGCTGCGCCTGATGCAGGAGCTGGCGACGACTGGCTCCTGGCTGGTTTCCACGCATATGCCCTTCCCGTCCGTCGGACGCGTGGCGGCGGAAGGGAAACTCTTTCGCTGGGTGCCCGCCTGGTGGGACTACTAAGCGGTTGTTCGGGGCGCTGCCAGCCGAAAGCCGGCAGCGCCACAGCGTAGAAGATCTCGGCTAAACCTCGATCGCGCCCGCTACCCATCCTCAGTGGAGCCAGCCAATCGTAGCTCACGTCGCTGAGGTTCGATGGTCCCACCACCCTGTAACGCTGACTTGACGGTTGCGGACCGACGTCAGTCATCCTGGCCGGCGCACGCGATGTCCGCTTCCGGGCGAGGATCGAATGTCTGGTTATGGCGCATCTCGCCGAAACCAGCGTTCGACGCTTCTCGGAGCATTGAGCCCGCCAAATTCATCGTAGACCGGGTTGCATAAGATCCACGCTGTGGCGCGGTTGAGTGGCACATGACCAGCTTCTCGGGTACCGTGTCGGCAGTATCCAACCAGTTAGAGCCACAGGCTGATGAACGGCGGATCAGACCTGACCAACGGGCGGCGGACGTTCGGGCCGTTTATCCTGACGGCGAATGAACGATTGCTGACGCGGCACGGCGTGCCGATTGAACTCGGCGCCCGAGCGCTCGATCTTCTGATAGTCCTGACGTCCAAGCCGAACCAGGTTCTCGGCAAGCGCGAACTACTGGCACGTGTCTGGCCGGACGTCACCGTGGAAGAAGGCAGCCTGCGCTTTCACATGGCGGGCCTGCGCAAGGCGCTCGGAGATGGTCAGGATGGCGCCCGCTATATTACGACACTGGCGGGCCAAGGCTACTGCTTCGTTGCGCCGGTGCATGACGAGGGCGCCAAGGTCGCTTCGCCGCTACTGACGACGGGGGCGCAGCACGCCAACCTGCCTGTTCGCCTCAGCCGCATGATCGGCCGGGACCGGGATGTCGAGACTATTGCGGCAGAACTCACCCAGTCGCGTTTCGTGACCATCCTCGGGCCCGGTGGTGTCGGCAAGACGACGGTTGCGGTCGCTGTCGCTCATGTCCTCAAGGAGGCTTTCGGCGGCGCGACGGTCTTCGTCGATCTGGCGATGTTGACCGACGCAAACCTCGTCGCCACGGCGCTCTCGTCGATGCTGGGCCAACCGGTGCAATCCCAAGATGCTACGTCCGCCCTCGTCTCCTTCCTTGGCCCACAGCGCATTCTGCTGGTCCTCGATACGTGCGAACATCTGCTCGACACGGTGGCGTCGCTCGCGGCGGCTATCCTCGACGGCGCGCCAGGTGTCCACATCCTCGCTACCAGCCGCGAGGCGATCCGCATCGAGGACGAACGGGTCTACCGGATGGATGCGCTTGCCTGCCCGCCGGACGATTCCGAACTGACCGCAGAGACGCTCCAGCACTATCCAGCCACGCGCCTCTTCATCGAGCGTGCGACGGCCAGCGGAGCCAAGCTCGATCTCGACGATGAGAGCGCGTCGCTCGTGGCGGCGATCTGCCGCAAACTCGACGGTCTTGCGCTCGCGATCGAACTCGCGGCCCGCCGTATCGAGTCGCACGGCCTGCAGCAGACGGCCTCCCTGCTCAACGAGAGCCTGACGCGGCTATGGTTGGGCTCGCGGACGGCGCCGCCGCGCCACAAGACACTTCAGGCGACGCTGGACTGGAGCTATGGCCTCCTTTCCGAGGTCGAGCGTTCGGTCCTGTGTCGCCTCGCTGTGTTCGTCGGCAACTTCACGCTCGACGCTGCCCTCGATGTCGCCACCAGCGCCGAGATCGACCGGGCGTCGGTGTTCAACGCCATCGACAGTCTCGTCGCCAAGTCCGTTCTCGCGGTTCGCCCGATGGGGGCCATGACCCGCTACCGCCTGCTGGATACGACCCGCGCCTATGCCTTGGACATCCCCCTGGACAGGGCGGAGAAGGCGGCCATATCGAGGCGTCATGCTGGCTACTATCGCCGCTGGTTGCAACAGACCGAGGAGGAGTGGACGTCCCTCACGACCGGTGCCGAACGGCAGCCCTATTTTGCCGGTCTCAACAACGCCCGGCTCGCTCTGGAATGGTGCTTTGGCGAGGACGGGGACGTGCCGGGAGGCATCGCGCTTGCTGCTGCGGCGACGCCGGTTTTCCTCGCCATGTCGCTGCTGCCGGAGTGCCAGCGTTGGTCGCAGCGTGCTATCCAAGCGCTGGACGCGACCAGCGGCGGCGGTCTGGAGGAGATGCAACTTCAGGCCCATCTGGGCCTGTCGCTCATGTATACGAGCGGACATGGCGAGGCCCCGCGCGCCGCACTGGAGCGTGCCGTCTGGATCGCGGCCGCCAACGGCGACCGGCTCAGCGAGGCGCGCCTGCTCGGCCCGCTCTTCTTCTATCATTTCCGCTGCGGCGATATTCGGATGTGCATGCAGCACGCGCGCCGAAGCGTGGACATCGCCGAAACGCTCGGCGAACCCGGTGCCAGCGCGCTGTCCTTCACGCTGATGGGGATTTGCCTCACCGTCACGGGAGAGGTCGGGGCCGGCCTGGAGAAGCTCGATCGCGCAATTGCCGACGCACCCGCCACGGTCGATGGCTGGTCGATCCATTTCGGCTTCGACGCCTATCGCTGGAATCGCCTGGCGCACATCATGGCGCTTAGTCTGGGCGGACGGACTAAGGCGATGCGCGAAGCCGTCGATGGCGCGTTTCGCGATGCGATCGCCAAGGATCACCCGATGTCCCTCGCCACGACGATCAATTCGACGGCGGCTTTGCTGTTAGTCGGAGCGGTTGAAGCAGCGGAGAGCCATCTCAATTGGTTCGTGTCGCGTGCCGAACTGAACTCGTTGCAACCATACCTGGACCTGGGGCGCGCATTCCGAGCTGAGCTGGCGATTGGGCGCGGCGACCTGAACTACGGCGTCACCGAGTTAACGACCCAATTAGGTAGGCTCGATGCGGCCCGCTTCCGCCTGTTCACCGTCCGGCTGAGATGCGCGCTCGCGCGAGGACTTTTACAGAGTTGCCGGGCCGGAGAGGCTCTCGCGGTTATCGATGAGACGCTTCGGCAGATCGAGACGAGCGGGCAGCGTAGCTTCTTACCGGAAGCCATGCGCATCAAGGGCAACATTCTCCTGAGCGTGCAACAGGACTTCGCAGAAGGCGAGCGGTGCTTGAACGCGGCGCTTGAACTGAGCCGCTCCCAAGGCTCGGGCGTCTGGGAGTTGCGCGCAGCCACGGACCTAGCAGGGCATTGGGCGACGCAGCATCGCCTCGGCGATGCCCGTCATCTCCTGAGGCCTGTCGTCCTGTCCTTCGCGGACGAAGAAGAAATGCCTGATCTGAAGGCCGCGCGCGAGCTGCTGGTGTCGTTGGAGAACCGCCCCTGACCGATTGATCGCGCCTGACCGTCGCCTGTCGGAAACGGCAGTCCTGCGTCCGCTAACGCCCGCTCACCGAGCCTCATAACGCATAACGGGTCCCTGCTTCCGGATGGGCGTACGTCTCGATTGACCGAGATGGCGCCCCGAACTGAAGGAGGATCTGATGAACACCAGCAACGCGATCGACGACGGCCGCCGGCGATTCCTGGGCACAGTAGTCAAGGGTCTTGTTTTCGCCGGCACTGCCAGCCTGATTCCGATCGGGCCCGCTGCGGCACGGGCCGACGGCGTCATCCGCCCCTTCCGCGTCTCAGTCCCGGAGGAACAGCTCGTTGATCTGCGGAAGCGTATCGCCGCGACCCGCTGGCCGGACCGCGAGACGGTCGATGATGGGTCGCAGGGCCCACAGCTCGGCGCCTTCCGCGAAATCATGCATCACTGGGCGACGGACTACGACTGGCGCAAGGTCGAAGCGCGCCTGAACGCATACCCGATGTTCATCACCGAGATCGACGGCGTCGACATCCATTTCATTCATGTCCGATCCGGCCACCCCAACGCGCTGCCGCTCATCGTGACGCATGGCTGGCCCGGCTCGATCATTGAGCAATTGCGGATCATCGATCCCCTCACCAACCCGACCGCCCATGGCGGGAGCGCAGCGGACGCCTTCGATCTGGTGATTCCGTCGATCCCGGGCTTCGGTTTTTCCGGCAAACCGCGGGACCGGGGCTGGAACCCCGAGCGCATCGGCCGTGCTTGGGCCGAACTCATGAAGCGACTGGGATACGACCATTACGTCGCCCAGGGCGGCGATTGGGGCTCACCCATCTCCAGCGCGATGGCACGACAGGCGCCTGCGGGCCTGCTCGGGGTTCATGTCAACCTGCCGGCGACGGTTCCGCCAGAGGTTGCGAAAGTGCTTGCGGCCGGGGGGGCGCCTCCCGACGATCTCTCCGACGAGGAGCGCGCGGCGTTCGTCTCGATCGACATCTTTTTCAAGAAGTATCGGGCCTACGGCGTGCTCATGGGCACCCGGCCACAGACGATCGGCTATTCGCTTTCTGATTCACCGATCGGGCTCGCTGCCTGGATCCTGGACTACAACAACGGCGAGCCTGCGCGCCTGTTGAGCCGCAATGACGTGCTCGACGATATCACGCTCTACTGGCTGACCAATACCGGACCCTCCTCGGCCCGGCTATATTGGGAGACTGCCGGCCAGAGCGTCATTCTCTCCGCCGCGCAGAAAACCCACGAGATTTCCCTGCCCGTGGCGATCACGGTGTTTCCCGGCGAGGTCTATCGCGCCCCGCAAACCTGGGCACGGCGCGCCTATCGCAACCTCGCCTACTTCAATGTGGTCGACCGCGGGGGCCATTTCGCGGCCTGGGAACAGCCCGCGCTCTTCACACGCGAGCTCCGCGCGGCGTTTCGGCCACTCCGGCGAGCCTGAATGCGCTTGTTTTGAGCAATCGACATGGAGGCGCCGGTGAAATCCGCGGTCACGGCGGCTGTCCCTGCAGGCGTCGCTTATGGATGAGCAGCGCAAAGAACGGATCATAACAACGCCTCACGCCAACTAACACACCAGTCTGACCGGGGAACCTTATCTTCTTTATTGCCGCTAACGGCGCACAGCATCGAAAGCAAAGGACAAGCTCATGAAACAATATCGTAATACGCTCGCAGCAGCCATCGTGGTCGTCGCAGCCGGGCTCTCCCTGTCGCCGGGCCAGGCGCAGGATGTCAGCCTTGGCGATATCAAGCGCACCGATCTGCTGCGCCAGGATCTTAGCGCACCAGGGCGTGAGGTCATCCAAGTGCTCGTTGAGTTCGGGCCTGGCGTTGTCGCCGCCCGGCACTTCCACCACGGCGAGGAGCTCGTCTTCGTGACGGAAGGCTCGCTCGAATACCAGCTCGAAGGCAGGCCGCCGGTCGTCGTCAAGGCGGGTGAGGTGCTGTTCATTCCGCACGGCAAACCCCACGCCGTGCGGAATGTTGGCACAGGCAAGGCGGCCGAACTGGCCACCTACATCGTCGAGAAGGGCAAGCCGCTGCTCGTGCGCAGCGAATGACCGCGCTTTTTCCGGCGAACCCCACAACCCTCAGGAGCTAACCATGACGACCACACAGCAGCAGCGCACCAGACCGAGCGTCTCCAACGACATGAAGCTTGAAGTCATCGTCATTCCGGTCGCGGATGTCGAGCGCTCAAAGACCTTCTACGGCGATTTGGGCTGGAGGTTCGACGCCGAATTCACGGCGCCGGATGGTTTTCAGGTCGTTCAGTTCACCCCGCCCGGTTCAGGCGCCTCGGTCATCTTCGGCCG
The DNA here is from genome assembly GCA_025846845.1 of Alloboseaceae bacterium BT-24-1. Classification (GTDB taxonomy): domain Bacteria; phylum Pseudomonadota; class Alphaproteobacteria; order Rhizobiales; family Beijerinckiaceae; genus Allobosea. The sequence goes on along the minus strand of JAOYTL010000006.1, from coordinate 205,236 downwards.
AAACGTCACCCCGGCCGCGCCGGGCGCGGCGCAGGGCCTCTACCTCGTCGTCTCCGACATCGAGGCCGCTCGTCAGGAACTGATCGACCGTGGCGTCGCCGTCAGCGAGATCTTTCACCACGAAGGCGACGTTCATACCGGCAACGACGAGCCGTTCCTCTTCGGACGGCGGCGCGTTTCGGGGCCGGACCCCAAGCGGCGGACCTACAGTTCATATGCCTCCTTTAACGATCCGGACGACAACGGCTGGCTGCTGCAGGAGGTCACCACACGCTTGCCCGGGCGGATCGACGCAACTGTGACGACCTTCGCCTCGGTATCAGACCTCGCGGCTTCATTCCGCCGGGCCGAAGCGGCCCACGGTGAGCATGAGAAGCGCACCGGCGAACGGGATGCGGACTGGCCGGATTGGTATGCGCGGTACATGGTGGCCGAACAATCGGGGCTGGAACTCCCGCGATGACGACGACTGCCGGGCACGGGCTTCAACATGCCTCTGCTCCGGCGCATCCACCTCTCCCTGCCAGGTCCAGCATGAGGTCGAACAGCAATGGCAAATCGCATCCTCGTCTTCTACGGCTCCTATCGGTCTGACCGGGCCGGTATCCGTCTGGTGAAGTTTGTTCTCGATCGGCTGGGGCGTCGCGGCGACCATGCCGAGCTGATCGACGCAAAGGCGATCGACCTGCCGATCCTCGACCGGATGTACAAGGAATATCCGAAAGGTCAGGCGCCGGTTGCGCTGGAGACATTGGCCGGGAAAATCCGTGAGGCCGATGGCTTCGTCTTCGTGACCGGCGAGTACAACTGGGGCGTCCAGCCTGGCCTGAAGAACCTTACCGATCATTTCCTCGAAGAATGGTTCTGGCGACCGGCCGCGATCGTCAGCTATTCGGCGGGCCGATTGTCGGGCGTGCGGGCCGCGACGGCGTGGCACGGCACCCTGTCCGAGATGGGCATGGTGGTCATATCGAGCACGATCGCCGTCGGGCCCATAGGGCAGACTCTGACCGCCGATGGCGAGCCGACAGGCGCGCCTGGACAGGCGCTTGAGCAGGCCTTTCCACGATTTGCCGACGATCTCTCGTGGTGGGTGGAAGCGGCGCAGGCGCAGCGCATGCGCAAGGCTCCGCCCTACTAACGGATCCGCAGCGGAACGACACGCGGTCGACAGGGCCATCCTTGGTCCTGGCTCGCCCGGTGGTTCGGGCGTCGCGCGCCCGACGACCGCTGCGGCGACGCTTGTCCTTTTGCGCCTCAAAGGCCGCGCCGAGGTGTGGCGGCCAACTCGTTCAAAAGAAAGACATATCATGAACAGAAGAGCATTTCTGACCGGTGCGGTTGCCGCCACGGCCATTGGCGGACCAATCGCCGGGGCGCTGAGCGGTGTCGGCGGTGTCATACCTGAAATCGCGCGCAAGTTGGGGCCGCTTTTCCCCGGCGCCGCCTCGGCCCAGGCGACCACTCAGGGCCGGCTCGCCTCGCTCGGTCTGGCAGGCGCGTGGCTGAACTCCCAGCCGCTCAACGCGGACGCTCTGCGCGGCAAGGTGGTGCTCGTCAATTTCTGGACCTACAGCTGCATCAACTGGCGCCGGCAACTGCCGTTCATCCGGGCATGGCAGAGCAGGTACAGGGATGACGGCCTCGTCGTGATCGGTGTCCACTCCCCCGAATTCGCGTTCGAGCGCGATATCGGCAACATCCGCCGGGCCGCGCGCGACATGGAGATCGACTACCCGATCGCAGTCGACAACGACCATTCCGTCTGGCGCGCTTTTGGCAACAATGCTTGGCCGGCGATTTACCTGATCGACGCGCAAGGCATGCTTCGCCACCGCTTTCTCGGCGAAGGCGCATACGATCAGTCCGAAGCGGTCATTCGGGACCTACTGCGCGAGGCCGGGGCCACGGTCGGCGAGGACAAGGCGTTGGTGAAGGCGGCAGGCCAGGAGGTCGCTGCTGACTGGATCAACATCAGGTCGCCCGAGGCCTATCTCGGCTTCGCCCTCAGCGTGAGCTTCACTTCTCCAGGAGGGATCGTGCGCGACAGCGCGCACCTCTATCGCCCGCCCGCAAGCCTGCGGCTCAACGAATGGGCGCTCGCCGGCGACTGGACTGTGCGCAGCGACGCGGCGGTGCTCAATCTGCCGGGCGGACGCCTTCTGAACCGTTTCCATGCGCGTGACCTTCATTTGGTGATGGGGATGTCCACCCCCGGCGCAGGCGTCAGGTTCCGTGTCCTCGTCGATGGCAAGCCGCCAGGAGACGCGCACGGGCTTGATGTGGATCGCGACGGCTACGGCGTCGTCGACGGGCCGCGCATGTACACGCTCGTCCGGCAAACGGGACGGGTCGCCGAGCGTCAAATCGACGTCGAATTCCTTGGCGCGGGCGCGGGCGTCTTCGCCTTCACGTTCGGCTGAACCGGCCGCCGCCAGCGACTAACGACGCATCACAACGCCTAACGGGCGCATATCCACCTTGGCGCATAGCGTCTGAACATCCGGAAGCCGGCAACAGCCGAGCGTTCTGCAGCGGAATGCAAAGGAGTACCGATCATGTCCATCACTTCCAAAGGTCTTGCCGTCGTGACGGGGGCATCGGCGGGCATAGGCGCAGTCTACGCGGATCGCCTCGCCGGCCGCGGTTACGACCTGCTCCTTGTCGCCCGAAATGCGGACCGGCTCGCTGCGACGGCAAGCCGTATTGCCCAGGCGACCGGGCGTGCAGTCGAGACCCTCACCGCAGACCTAAACGACAGGCACGATCTCAGCCGGGTCGAGGCAGTCCTCGCCACCGATCCCAGGATCACGATGCTGATCAACAATGCCGGAGTCGGCGCGCTGCAGCCACTCCTGCAATCGGACATCGACGCCATGGAGGCGATGATCGAACTCAACGCCACAGCGCTGACACGGCTGACTTATGCCGTCGCCCCGGCTCTTGTCGCCCGTGGCGGCGGCACGATCGTCAACATCGCCTCTGTGGTGGCGATCGCGCCTGAGATCCTGAACGGCGTTTACGGCGGCACGAAAGCATTCGTTCTCGCCTTCAGCCAATCGCTTCACCAGGAACTGGCCCCGAAGAACGTGCGCGTCCAGGTCGTTCTCCCGGGGGCGACGGCGACGAACTTCTGGGGCGCCGCCGGCGGTGCAGTCGAGCAGCTGCCTGAAAACATCGTCATGCAGGTCGACGACACCGTCGATGCGGCGCTGGCCGGCCTCGACCAGGGCGAGCTGGTTACCATTCCCTCGCTTCCCCGTGCGGAGGACTGGCAAGCCTATGAGGATGCCCGGCGCACGCTTATGCCCAACCTCTCGCTCAGTTCCGTCCCGGAGCGCTATCGTCCGTCCACGGCGGCAGCCTGAACTCGTCTCACGCCGTAAGGAGCGCCCCATGACCAACGAAACCGTTGCCGGCGTGATCCATCGGGGTCGCAGGCTGTTCCTCGGCGTCGCTGCCGCCGCTGCGGCTCTGTCCGCCACGATAGTCACGAGCAGAACAGACGTCGCTCTTGCCTCCGGTGCGGGGCAGGTGGCGGACAGGCCGTTCGGACCGCTCAGCTCTGTCGCGGCCGGTGTCCTGCAGGTGGCCTACGTTGAGGCGGGCCCATCACATGGCGAACCGGTCATCCTGCTCCACGGCTGGCCGTATGACATTCACAGCTTCGCGGATGTCGTGCCGCGCCTGGCGTCCGCAGGGTACCGCGTAATCGTCCCCTACCTGCGCGGTTTCGGTGACACACGCTTTCTCGCCACCGAGACGGTCCGCAATGCCCAGCCGTCCGCTCTTGCGGTCGACGTCATCAACCTCATGGACAGTCTGAACATCAAGAAAGCCATCATCGGTGGCTTCGATTGGGGGGCCCGAACAGCAGACATCGTCGCCGCTTTGTGGCCGGAGCGGGTAACGGCGCTGGTCGCAGTGAGCGGCTACCTGATTGGCAGCCAAGAGGCGGGACGGATGCCGCTGCCGCCGAAGGCCGAACTGGAGTGGTGGTACCAGTTCTATTTCGCAACGGACCGCGGTCGGCTTGGCTACGAAAGGAACCGGACAGAGTTCAACAGGCTCATCTGGCAGCTTGCCTCGCCCAAGTGGAACTTCGACGACGCGACTTTCGCCCGTAGCGCAGGCGCCTTCGACAACCCCGACCACGTGGACATCGTGGTCCATAATTATCGCTGGCGTCTGGGGCTGGCGGAGGGAGAATCGCGTTTCGCGGAGCTTGAAAAGCATCTCGCCACGTTCCCGGTGATCACAGTTCCGACGATCACACTGGAAAGCGACGCGAACGGTGCGCCGCATCCTGATCCACGATCCTATGCGGCAAAGTTCGTCGGCAAGTACCAGCACCGGCATGTGCGAGGTGGGATCGGCCACAATCTGCCTCAAGAGGCACCGGAGGCGTTCGCTGATGCGATCCTCGATGTCGCGCGGCTTTGATCTAACTGAGCCGAGACAGCTATGAGCGAGCCATTACAGGTCGTGTCGGTCGCAAGGACGCGGACGCGGGGCGGTCGTGAGTTTGGCATCTCGCGCAGTCTCGACGGCTGCCTAGACGTCAGGCTCGCACTGCCGGGCTCAGGTCGCATCGGCACCACGCCGGAGCAGCTACTCGCGGCCGCATGGTCTGCCTGTTTCGAGACGGGGATCTTTAACGCGGCGCGTCGAGCGCGCATAAAGCTCCCTGCGGCGTTCGCAATTGACGCGGAGATAACGCTGGCAACCTGCGATGAGAGCCACGAACTCAGCGCCCGCTTCATCGTTAGTATTCCCGGTATGGCGCGTGACTTGGCCTTTCAACTGATCGATGAGGGCCACCAGACCTGCCCGTACGCTGTAGCCACGCGAGGCAATATCACCGTCACTGTCGAGCTCGCCGAGTAGTCCACTGCGACGGCTCCTCTTGGGCCATTCGAAGCTCGAAAGCACAGTGCGATACCTTGGCGTTGAGTTCGATGACGCCTTGATCCTCTCTGAGCAGACCGATCTTTGAAAGCCAGACGGCGCGGCGGTGACCGTCGCGCCGTCACTCGCGTCAACAACGGTTCCGAACTGCCAGATGCGAAATGCGGAACGTCCGTTTCACGGTGCGGCACCCACGTCCCTCTCGGCGCCATTCGAGTCCCAGCGGCATTCAAGCCTATGATCCGGTGAGCCGCTGAGATGACCTGCGGACCACAAGCTCGACGGGCAGGACCCTCTCCCTGTCGACCGTCTGATGCGCGATCATGGCCATCAGGGTCTGCGCTGCGAGGTTGCCGATCCGACCGGTAGGGACATGAACGGTCGTAAGCCCCGGCGAGACGTGCGCCGACATGTCCAATCCATCGATTCCCACCACGCTAAGATCGTCTGGCACCGCCATGCCGCGTGCATGCGCCTCTTCGAGGCAGCCGATGGCGAACAGGTCGATGCCTCCGATCAGCGCGGTCGGCGGAGCATCCAGTCCCAGGAGCATTGCGCAGCCGGCTCTTCCGCCAGCGAGGGTGAGCGCCTGTTCGACGACCAGGGACTCGGGGAGCGACAACCCGGCGGCAACCAGCGCCTTTCGTGCGCCGTCGAGCCGCGCCCTCTGGCGATCGTTGAACTGGAGATGTCCGACGATCATGCCGATCCTGCGATGGCCGAGCCCAATCAGGTGCTCGGCCGCCAAGCGCCCGGCCAGGGCGTTGTCGATGGTGACGGCCGTGAAATGTCCGTCCCCGCACCATGTCAGCACGACGGGCAGGCTGGACGCCTTCAACAGAGCGGTGGTTTCCGGGGCCCGCTCGGCACCGACCAGCATCAACCCGTCGACGCCGCGCCCGAGCAGGGCACGGACAGCCTGCGTTTCGGCGGCCGGGCTGGCCTCGTGCGAGGCGACCAGCAGCAGATAGCCCGACTGCGCCAATGTGGCCTGCATCGCCTGGAGTGCGCGCGCGAAGATAGCGCTGTCCAGCGTGGGGACGATCGCGCCGATCGTCATCGAACGGCCGGAAGCGAGCGCACGAGCCGCTCCGTCGGGCAGGTAGCCGAGGCGCAGGGCGCTCGCCCTGACCCTGGCCAGCGTCTCCGGCGACAGCAGGTCGGGCTGGGCGATGGCTCGCGACACGGTCGCTGGCGACACGCCGGCGTCCCTCGCCACATCGCTCAGCTTAACGCGCCCTCCGCCCACCACCGACCTCATGAAATTTCTTTCATCCGCTCTAGCCGGAGTTGCGGGCCATTTGCAACCTACCATGCCATTATGGCCCTGAATACGAGCCATTGACACGCTGCAGATGATCTGAAACGTTTGTTGAAAGCGCTTTCATAATGAAGACGCGCCAGGGAACGCCATGATTGGACGACGGGTATGGGTCGGCTTGGGCTCGGTAGCGGCTGTGCTGCTGCTGTGGTTCGGCCTGACCACGGCGACGGGCTTCGTCTCGCCCGGCCGCTTCCCGTCGCCTGCGGATTTCTGGCTGTCGCTGAACCAGATCGCCACGCGCGGCTATGCCGGCGGCGGGCTCGCGGCCCATGCTCTCCAGAGCGTCAAGCTCGTCGTGATGGGTTTCGTCGTCGCGATCGCAACCGGCGTGCCGCTCGGCCTCTGGATGGGATGGGACCGGCGGGCCGAAGCGGCGATCAACCCGATCTTTCTGATCATCCGACCGATTCCGCCACTGGCGTGGATTCCATTGGCGATCCTCTGGCTCGGCCTTGGCGATGGCGCAAAGATCATGGTGATCTGGTTTGCCGCCTTCGTGCCCTCGGTCATCAATTCCTTCGCCGGCGTGCGCAACATCGACCGGCCGATCATCGAGGCCGCGCAGATGCTGGGGACGCCGCGCTGGCGGCTGATCACGGAGGTGATCGCGCCGGCCGCCGCCCCGATGATCTTTACTGGCTTGCGCCTGTCGCTGCAGGCGTCCTGGACCACGCTGGTCGCGGCCGAACTGGTCGGCGCGCTGGCTGGCATCGGCTTTGTGCTGAACATGGCCCAGCAGGACATCTATCCCGGCATGATCCTGGTCGGGATGGTGACTGTCGGCGTGCTCGGCTGGGCCACAACCTATGTGCTGGGCCTGGTGGAGCGCCGCGCGCTCGCCTGGAACGTGGCAGGCAGGGATTGAGCCGATGCAGCCGATCCCCCTGCGCATGAGCGAGAAATGGGCCTGGGGCGCGCTGGGTCTTTTCGGCTTCATCGGACTTTGGGCGGCGTTGTCTGCCTTCGGCATCGTGCCGCGCCAGTTCCTGCCCTCGCCGATCGACGTGCTGGCGCGCTTCGTCCATCTGCTGACCAACCCCTTCGCCGGGGCGACGCTGCCGCAGCATCTCGCCTCGAGCTTTCAGCGCTACGCCTATGGCGTGCTGCTCGCCGCCTTCATCGGCGTACCGCTCGGCCTGCTGATGGGCTGGTTCCGCTGGCTCGACGATGTCGTCACGCCGCTCTTCGACGGGCTGCGCTTCATCGCGCCGATCGCCTGGGTGCCGTTCGCGGCGCTGTGGTTCGGAGTCGGCATAGGCGGGCCGATCCTGATCATCTTCGCGGGCGCCTTTCCGCCCTGCCTGATCAACGCCTATCGCGGCGCCCGCTTCGTCGAGCCGCGCCTGATCGAGGCCGCGCGCATGCTCGGCACCGGGCATCTGCGGATGATCCTCGAGATTCTGCTGCCGGCCGCGACGCCTTCGATCGTCTCGGGCCTGCGCGTCTCGGCGGGGCTCGGCTGGCAGTCTCTGGTCGGGGCGGAACTGATCGTGGCTGCGGCTGGGGTCGGTTTCATGATGGTGCAGGCGCAGGCCAATGTCGCCACGCCGACGGTCATGGCCGGCATGGCCGCGATCGGTCTCGTCGGCATGGCGATCGACGTGATGCTGCGGCAGGGCGAGGCCTGGCTTCGCCGCCGCCGCGGTCTCCAGGTTTAAAGGGGCGAAGACGATGGGATCGATCCGTTTCGACAAGGTCGACAAGGTCTTCGGCCCCGCCTCGGGAGGCGTGAAGGCGCTCGACGACATCAATCTCGAGATAGGCGACAAGGAGTTCGTCGCGATCGTCGGGCCCTCCGGCTGCGGCAAGACCACCTGCCTGCGCATGGTCGCCGGCTTCGAGCCGCCCAGCGCCGGCATCGTCAGCGTCAACGGCAAGGCCGTGACCGAGCCCGGGCCCGATCGCGCCGTGGTGTTCCAGCAATTCGCGCTGTTTCCGTGGAAGTCGGTGCGGGAGAACATCGAGCTGGGCCTGCGCAACAAGAACCTGCCGAAGGCGGAACGCGACGGACTGGTCGCGGGCGCACTCAGGCTGATGAACCTCGAAAGCCATGCCGATGCCTTCCCGCATCAGCTTTCGGGCGGCATGCAGCAGCGCGTCGCCATCGCCCGAGCCTATGTGCTCGATCCCGAAGTGCTGCTGATGGACGAGCCATTCGGGGCGCTCGACGCGCAGACCCGCGTCGTCATGCAGGAGGAATTGGTGCGTCTGGCGCGGGTCAATCCGCGCACCGTGCTGTTCATCACCCATGCCGTCGAGGAGGCGGTTTATCTCGCTGATCGGGTGGCGGTCATGACGCGCAGACCGGGCCGCATCAAGGAGGTGCTTGACATCCGCTCGGTGCGGCAGGCGGAGAGCTGGGACCGGCATGAGCGCATCGAGGACGTAATGGATCTCGAATCCTTCGTTCATCTGCGCACCCAGATCTGGAAGTCGCTGCGCGAGGAGAAGGGAGCCCATGGCGTCTGAACTCGCCCTCCCGCCGCGCCTGACGCGCGACCTGACCGAGCCGGAGCCGATCCCGGAGGCCGGCATCGCGCGTGCGATCGAACTGATGCGCTCGGGCCGGCTGTTCCGCTATGGCGAGATGGGGGCGGACCAGAACGACGTCGCCCTGCTGGAGCAGGAGTTCGCCCCCTTCGTCGGGCGGCGCTACTGCGTGGCGGTGAACTCGGGCGGCGCGGCCCTCTGCCTGGCGCTCAAGGTGCTGGATGTGCGTCCAGGCGACCCAGTCCTCGTCAACGGCTTCACGCTCGCCCCGGTGCCGGGCGCGATCGTCCATGCCGGAGCGAAGCCCGTGCTCGTCGAAATCGGAGCGGACTACGTCATCGATTGCGACGATCTGCGGGCCAAGGTGGAGGCGTCGGGCGCGCGCGTTCTGCTGCTCTCGCACATGCGCGGCCATATCGCAGACATGGATGCGGTCTCGGCGGCCTGCGACGAGCTCGGGCTTATCCTGATCGAGGATTGCGCCCATGCGCTCTGCGCCACATGGAACGGCCGCGCGATCGGGACCTTCGGTGCGGCGGCTGCCTTCAGCGCCCAGACTTACAAGCACCTCAATGCCGGCGAAGGCGGCTTCCTCGTGCTGGACGACCCCGATCGCGCCGCGCGCGCCATCCTGTATTCCGGCAGCTATATGCTGCATGGGCAGCATCTCAATAGGCCGTCTCCGGTCGAGATGGCCCGCTGGGAAGAGCAGACGCCGAATTTCAGCATGCGCATGACCGCGTTGGCGGCGGCCCTGCTGCGTCCGCAGCTGTCCGATCTGCCGCGCCGGGCGCGGCGCTGGAACGCGATTCACGACCGCATCGCGGCCGGCATAGCCCGCTCACAGCATCTGCGGCTGCCGCAGCGGCCGGACAAGGCGCGCTACTCGGCCACATCGGTCCAGTTCTCGTTGTTCGGTTTCGACGAGCCGGAGATCCGGGCGTTTCTGGAAAGCTGCGCCGGGCGCGGACTGCCGGTGAAATGGTTCGGGGCGGGCCGCCAGCATGGCTTCACCAGCGCGCCGCGGCACTGGCGCTACGCCGGCCCCCAAGGCGCGATGGACCAGACCCATGCCGTCCTCGCAGGCCTTTGCGATATCCGCACACCGCTCTCGCTGACCGATCAGGACTGCGACCTCGTCGCGGCGATTGTGCGCGAGGCGATCGAGACCGTGGTGTCCGCACGCGCGGAGACAGGGGAAACCGGGCGGGCCGCGACTGGCTGAGGCCGGATCAACGACAACAGGGAGAGCGAAGATGAAACGCATCATTGCAGGATTGGGTATCGCGGCGACGCTCGCCTTTGGCGCACCCGGCGCGGCGCGGGCTCAAACCGCCATCGGCGTCAGCTATCAGCCCTCGCTCTATTGGGCTCTGCCCTTCCACTACGCGACGGTGAAGGGCTGGTGGAAGGATGTCGGCCTGACGCCGAATTTCTCGACCTTCCCGGCCGGCGCGCCGCAAATCGCCGCTTCGGCCGCAAAGTCCTGGGACGTCGGCGGCACCGGCTCGGTTCCGGCGGTGCTCGGCGCGGTGCGCTTCAACATCCTGACGATCGGCCTGACCAACGACGAATCCAAGGCCAACGCCATGATGGTGCGCGGCGACAAGTTCGACGCGATCAAGGCCGATCCGAAGCTGCTCAAGGGCCAGAAGCTGCTGCTGACCACCAACTCCACGGTGGACTACTCGGCCCGCAAATGCCTGGCCAAATTCGGCCTGGCGCAGAACGACATGCAGTTCGTGAATCTCGGCCAGGCCCAGATCATCACCGCGATCACCTCCAACAATGGCGACGTCGCGGGCGTCTGGGCGCCCAACACCTACACGCTTGAGGACCGCGCCAACGCGAAATATCTCTGCTCCGGCGCGGATGCCGGCGCGGTGGTGCCGGGTGCGCTGATCGTGCGCGGCGATTTCGCCAAGGAACGGCCAGACGATGTCGCGAAGTTCCTGGCCGTGTTCCTGCGCGGCTGGTCCTGGGCCAAGGCCAATCCGGCCGAGGCGCGCACGCTGGCGCTCGACTTCTACAAGCAGGGCGGCCTCGAGGTCACGGCCCGCGCCATGGACCAGGAGTTCGATCTGCGCCCGACCTTCGGGCTCGACGAGCAGCTCAAGCTGATGGCGCGCGGCGCCGGCGCCTCGACCGTCGACGGCTGGTTCGCCGAGATCGGCAAGTTCATCACCGATGTCGGCACGATCCCGGCGAATCCGGACGCCAAGAGCTACCTCACCGACGACTTCCTCAAGCGCGTCGCGGCCGATCCCAAGCTCAAGGCCTTCGCGACCGAGTTCGACAAGAAGTGACCTGACACAGCGACACGGCGAGCAGCGGCGGCCTCCGGGCCGCCGCCGTATCCCTCAATCTGATTTCAAGCGGACAGCGCCATGGCCATCACGCATCTGAAAACCGCCACCAAGACGCCCGAAACCGAAACCGACGCGGCGCGCGAGGTGGTCACCGCCATGCTGGCCGCGATCGAGACCAGCGGCGAGCAGGCCGTGCGCGACTATGCGCGCAAGCTCGACAAATGGGACGGTGACATCGTGATGGACAAGGCGGCCATCGCCGCGCGCATCAGCGACATCCCCCAAAGCGTCAAGGACGACATCAGCTTCGCGGCGGGACAGGTCCGGCACTTCGCGCAGGCGCAGCGCGAATCGTGCCGGGATTTCTCGATCGAGATATCGCCGGGCCTGCATCTCGGCCAGAAGCTCGTGCCGGTGAACACCGCCGGATGCTATGTGCCAACCGGCCGCTATGCCCATATCGCCTCGGCCTATATGTCTGTCGCGACCGCCAAGGCCGCCGGTGTGAAAACCGTCGTCGCCTGCTCGGCGCCCTTTCGCGGCCAGGGCATCCATCCCCATGTGCTTTACGCGATGACGGTGGCGGGAGCCGACATCATCATGTGCCTGGGCGGCGTTCAGGCCATCGCCGCCATGACGTACGGCCTGTTCACCGGCCAGCCGGCCGACATCATCGTCGGGCCCGGCAACAAATTCGTCGCCGAGGCCAAGCGCATGCTGTTCGGCAAGGTCGGGATCGATGTCTTCGCCGGCCCCTCCGAGGTCGCGGTCCTCGCCGACGAGACCGCCGACCCGCTGATCGTCGCGACCGATCTCGTCGGGCAGGCCGAGCATGGCCACGAAAGCCCGGCCTGGCTGATCACCAGTTCGCGCCGCATGGCCGACGAGGTTGCCCGGCTGATGCCGGAACTGATCGCGACCCTGCCGCCAACAGCGCGCGATGCGGCCGGAGCCGCCTGGCGCGACTATGGCGAGATCGTCCAGTGCGACACGCGCGAGGAAATGGTGGCCGTCTCAGATCGCTATGCCTGCGAGCATCTGGAGGTGCATTGCAGCGACCTCGACTGGTGGCATGACAATCTGAGCAATTACGGCTCGCTCTTCCTCGGCGAGGAAACCAATGTCGCCTTCGGTGACAAGGTTTCGGGCCCCAACCACATCCTTCCGACCAAGTTCGCGGCCCGTTACTCGGCCGGGCTGTCGGTGCACAAATTCCTGAAGCCCCTGACCTGGCAACGCATGGACCGCGACGCATGCCAGCGCATCGCTCCCGTCTCGGCCCGAATCTCGAGGCTGGAGGGCATGGAGGCCCATGCCCGCACCAGCGACGCGCGCATGGCCAAATATGCTCCAGGCTCCAATGTCGACCTTGGCACGCCGGTCGAAGTCTGAGAGATGTTCAGGCTGACCTCGCTTTTCGACCTCACCGGCAAGACGGCCCTCGTCACCGGCGGCAACAGCGGCATCGGGCTCGCCATGGCCCGCGCGCTGGGGCTCGCAGGCGCAGCCGTCGTCATCGTCGCGCGGCGCGAGGAACCTCTGCGCGAGGCGGCCGAAGCGCTGACGGCGGAAGGGATCGAGACCGACATCATTCCCGCAGATCTCGCCTCGCCGGACGCAGGCACGAATTTGGCTGCTGCTTGCGGGCGGTTCGGCCGCGCCGTCGACATCCTCGTCAATGTCGCGGGGCTGAACCTGCGCCAACCCTTCATGCAGGTCACCGCCGAAGGCTTCGACCTGCACATGGCGGTGCATCTGCGTGCGCCTTTCCTGCTGACCCAGGCCTTTGCGCCAGGCATGGCGCAGCGCGGCTATGGCCGCATCGTCAACATCGCCTCTCTGCAGAGCTACCGGGCCTTCCCCGACTGCGCTCCCTATGGTGCCGCGAAGGGTGGCGTCGTGCAGTTGACCCGCGCGATCGCCGAGGAATGGTCGCGCCATGGCGTTACCTGCAACGCCATCGCGCCTGGCTTCTTCCCGACGCCGTTGACGGCGGCGGTCTTCGCCGACACGGCACGCGCCGCCAAAAATGCCGCGCAGACCGCCATCGGTCGCAATGGCGAACTCGCCGACCTCGCCGGCGCCACGGTCTTCCTCGCCGCGCCGGCCTCCGCCTATGTCACCGGGCAGACGCTGGCGGTCGACGGCGGCTTCACCGCCAAATGAGGATGAGCGCTGCATGAAGGCCCTAGTCTACACCGGCCCTAATAGCCTCGTCTTCCGCGACGAGCCGGACCCCGTGCCGCAGGCCGACGAAGTTCTGGTGCGGGTCGAGGCGGTCGGCATCTGCGGCTCCGACATGCACGCCTATCACGGCTTCGACGCCCGCCGCCCGCCGCCGCTGATCCTCGGCCATGAGGCGGCGGGCCGTATTGCAACGGGGCCCCGTGCCGGCGAACGCGTCACCATCAATCCCCTCGTGGTCGACCCGGCCTGTCCCTATGCTATCGAGGGGCGTTGGCATCTCTCGCCGACGCGGCAGATCATCTCAATGCCGCCGCGGCCCGGCGCCTTCGCCGAACTAGTCCGGATTCCGCTGCGCAATGTGACGCCGATCCCCGAAGCGATGCCGATCGCCCATGCGGCGCTGGCCGAGCCCGTCGCGGTCTCCTGGCATGCTGTGCGGACCGGCATGCAGCGCCTGCTCCAGCCGCTTGCGGCCTGTCGTGTCGTGGTTCTCGGCGGCGGCGCGATCGGATTGGCCGCCGGGCTGGTCGCGCGGCTTTTCGGCACCCGCGATCTCGTTATCGGCGAAACCAACCTGCAGCGCCGCGCGACGGTGCTGGCGGAAGGGATTGGGGTCTATCAGCCGGGCGAGGACGAGCCAGGCGCCAACAGCGCCGATCTCGTCATCGACGCGGTCGGTGCCGATGCGACCCGGGCGGCCGCCTGCCGCATCGTGCGCCCCGGCGGCGTGATCGTGCATGTTGGCCTGCTGCCCGGGCAAGGGGGCCTCGACGTTCGCAAGATCACCCTCCAGGAAGTCACGCTGGCCGGCGTCTACTGCTATACGCCGGCCGATTTTGCGCAGACCGTTGAGGCTCTGGCTCAAGGACATCTCGGCGCCCTCGGCTGGATCGAGCAACGACCTCTGAATGTGGGCGACCAAGCTTTTGCCGACATCGATGGTGGTCGTGTCGGTGCAGCAAAAATCGTTCTCAGAACCTAGCTGGATCCGCAATTTTTTATTGGCCGGCGTGGCATTCCCGATAGGGCGCTTAGCGTCTGCTTCTGGGCAAGACGCCAACGTCAGCAATTGGCGCATTCCGCCCCTGCCCTCTGACCGCTGAGCTTCCAAAATGCAGTTCTGGAAGCTTAGCGATGCGGTTCTGGAAATCCGATCGAGAAAGTGCAGGTAAGCCAGCCCCGTAGCACTGCGATTTGGTAACTGGCGGGTCGCCGAGATCCCGGTCGTCGTGATCGCACGATCGATTGAACCTAGTTGCCGGATGATCGCAACCGCAGGATCGATGGCTCGGTGCCAGGGAGGCTGGGCTTCTCGAGCCCGTTCATCACCACACATGCTCGCTCATGCAGCGAAGTCGAGCGCAATGTGCGTTGGTAAGCCCAGCAGGCCAAGGTCGGGTGGGTGGACGGTCGCTGGACGAAACACCTGCTCCTCTACCGTGACCCCAAGGGACTGTGTCGGAGCCCTATCAGGCCGGCGAGAAGGCGGCGGCGACCGCCGAACGAGCCAAGATCGCCCATGGCTTCGGACTTCATGCTAGCTCTCACTGGGGACATACGAAGGCGCGCATACGTGAAACAGTATGCCTTGCCCGTTCACGCTTCAGGCTCCCTCCGGCGAACCGTCCGGAACGCGATCACGACGCCTTGTCGCGGTCGCGCGGCAGCCTCTGGCCTTCGCGGTTATCCTTGGCGTCCGGGCCCAGCCCAAGGCCGCGACCAGCTCTGTCCTCGCCCTTGGCGCCGCCGAGGTCGAAGCCGGGACGGTTGGTCTCCGAGTCCTGCTTCGCCTTGTCAGCATCGGTGAGGGGCTGCGGCTTGATCTTGTCCGTGCTCATGCTGACTGCTCCTCGCTGTCGGGCTTGGGCCGCCGGTTCGCCGGCATGTCCATGTATTCGTCGACCTGCACGCCGTTTCCATCGAGCCCCTGACGGGGTGGGCGTTGTGCCTTGTCGCGATTGCTCAAGATGTCGTTCTTGCGAACATTTTCATCCTGCAATTCGGTCAAGGCGCCGGTTCCGCTTGCCTGTCCTGCTGGCATGGTAGCCTCCCTTTTCGGCTCCGCCGGAGCGGAGCGACATGGGAACAACCCCTCAGTTTCGGAAAGGCTCCGCCCCGCACGAGGATTGGGGCGGACGGCAGCGACGGCTAAGCTTGGTAGGAAAGCCTGGATCAGCCCCGCCCGACCTGCGCCGCCAGATCGCGTAGGATCGCAAGGTCGTGCTCCAGGGTCAGGCCCCGGCTCGCCCGCTGCAAGGCCAGCTGCGAATGGCGGGCTGCGTTCTTGGCGAATTCAGCGGGCCCCAGACGCGACAGGACCAGCATCGCCTTCTGCAGCCTGACGCCGACCTCGACGATGCCGGCGCCGTCACGCGCAATCGGGGTGAAAAGATCGTCGAAGAGGTCGCCGAGCGCGATCGCCGGGATTTGGATGCGGCGGTACGAGACTTCCTGCGGCGCATCGGACGGCTCGGCAGAGATCGCCAGAAGGCGGACCGCACGGCCGATGACGTCGATCGCGGTTCCAGGATCGTTGATTGCGGGCGACAGGGCGCGCGAGGCGATCTCGGCCATGACGGACAAGCCGAAGCGCGGATCTTGATCGAAGGAGCGGACATCATCGATGGTGTAGCAGGCGCGGATATCGCTCTCCTGCTCGGCGACATCGGACCCCTCAGCGAAGGCAATCGGATCGACGGGGGTGACGAAGGCGCCCGGCGTCGCGCAGACGAAGATTTGCCCCTTGCCACCTTCGGCGACGTCGGACAGGGCCCCGACATCGAGATGCTGCACATAGCCGATCCTGGTGGCGTAGATCGGCCTGGCCGAACGGGGAATTTCAGTCATCGGACAGCCGCCCATATGCGGCTGACGGCAATGCAGGCGTATCGCCTCTGCCGCGGCCTTCTCGACACGCGCCGTCGTCTCGGTGACCCGGCCGAGACGCGAGAGATGGTCGATCCAGCGTAGCAGCGTCACCACTATCAGGACGATGACCCCGGCGGTGACGACGAAGAGCACGACGCGCCCCGTGCTGCCATAGGCGCCAGTGCTCAGCGCGATGATGCCGACGAGGCTGTAGAGGAACGAGCCGATGAACGTCGCCAGGACGTTCTGGGTCGTGGTGTCCTCCATCACCAGTTTCGTCGCGCGCGGCGTGACGTTGCTGGTCGCCGCCGCATAGGCGGCCACCATCGTGCTGAGCGAGAAGGTCGTGACCGCGAGCATGCTCGAGGCGATGATGCCCAGCACGTTGTCGACCGCGTCAGCACCGATCTTGGTTGGCAGATCGCCCGGAATATAGGGCCCGAGCACAATGGCCACGAGCGCCGTCACGACAGCCAAGATAGAGAACAGGCTGGCGCGGAACCACATCCTCCGCGTGATCTGGGAGACGTGCCAAAGCCAGCGAGACGTCATGGGAAGGTTCCGTCGGAGGATTCGATGGTGCCTACCGGCAACAACGCGGCCATCGCCGAAGGGTTGCGACCTCTCAGCTTGCGCTACGGCCGATGCAACTGCTCCAGCAGTCGACAACCTGCGCCGACCAGAGCTGTGCGGCGCAATCAGGCCCAGAACCATCCCCCGCAACGGCACATGGCGCGACGTTCGAACGATCAGCCGGCAATGAGGCGCGGCAGGGAGCGTCGAGTGGTGGTAAGATGCGGTTGGATGCGGCCTCCTGAGGAGGATGCACAATGCCGATTGAGCAGCAGAATGGCGCTCAGCGTCCGGCCTGGAACACGGGACGCCTGATTGGTCCCAAGCCGCTGAAGCCCCGTCACATCTGGGCTATCGAACCCGGCTTCAGCATGATCATCGCATACGCGACCTCGCCATGTTCAACCTGGCGATCGACAGCAAGTTGCGAGGTTGCGACCTGGTTCGCCTTCGCATCGGCGATGTCGTACTCGGCGGAACGGTGATACTGCGAACCTCGATCATCCAGCAGAAGACGGGCCGACCGGTGCCCTTCGAGCTAACGGACCCGACGCGCGAAGCGTTGACAGCCTGGCTCCGGCGGCGACCATCCATTGATGCCGACTGGCTGTTTCCCAGCGGCAGCCAGAAGGCGACCACGTCACAAACCGCCTATATGGTCGTCTGCTTGATGATTGGGTTTCGCTTATCGGTCTCAATCCCGCTCTGTATGGCACGCCCAGCCTACGTCGGACCAAAGTCGCGTTGATCTACGAGAATAGAGGTCGATGACGCCCTGATCTTGTCCGAACAGACCGATATCTGATCGACACAGCGCGGCGGCTTCCGCCGCGCCGTTGCGGACCGAAAATCCCCTGATCTGCGCCACGGAGCCGGATGGCGCCGCAGTGCGCTGGAACGTCCGCTTTATGGCAGAGCACCAATGTCAGGAAGTGGCGCCGAGCGCCCTCGCGGCAGCCTACCGTAGTGGCGACCATCTAAGGGCTTACTTGCTACCCAACAGTATCTCGACGAAGCATGCTGCTAGGCGGCTCAAAGGCCGGCTTCGCACCGTCATCAGGCATATGGTTATCGGCAATTCCGGCGTCACATCCAGGCGGACCAGCCCCTCAAAGCGCTGAGCCTGGGTCAGCAGGCTATCGATCAGGATGACATCGCCCTGGCGCGCCAGCAGATGGGCGGCGGAAATGCTGTAGGGCACGGTCATGAACGGCGCATAGTCGATTCCGGCCCGCTCATGGGCACGCGCGATCAGCCATCCCAGCGGCGATTTCTCGCGATCGAAGCAGATCAGCCGCCGATCCCGAAGCTCGGGCAGGCTGACCCGACCGCGATGCGCCAGCGGATCATCCGCGCGAACGAGGGCGATGATCGAGGCCTGTGCGAACGTTGTCAGGGCGATGTCGTCGGTGACGCGGGGCGAGAACATCACCCCGAGATCTGCCGCGCCTTTCGACAGCTCCGTCGGCGCATCGCCCATGATCAGTTCGATGCGGGCCTGGGGATGGTCCGTCACCAGCCGCCGGATCGCCTGCGCGATCAACCCTTGGCCGATGCTGGGCGTCGATGCGATCCGCAGCGGCAGGGCGCGCCCGGAGCGCAGGTCGCCGACGGCGCCACGAAGGGCGCGCCACTCGTCCTGGACATGGCCCAGCGCCGACATCAGGCCGTGGGCCTCGGGACGCAGGACGAGGCGGCCTTCGCTACGATCGAAGACCGGGACGCCGAGGACCGTCTCACTGCGGGCGATGATCTTGCTGACGGCGGATTGCGTCAGATGAAGCTGCCGCGCGGCCTCGACGGTGGTTCCGCAGCGGTCGACGGCGCGCAGGACCGTCGCATGCGACGGCGTCAAGGCCTTCAAGTGCCCGTTCCCACGAGATGCTCCAGCAGGACGCGCGCCGCGTGATCAAGCGGAGCGCCGTCGCGGTGATGGGCGAACGCCGTGACGAGCGGGCTCTCGTCGAGCGGACGCACAGCGAGCCCCTGAGTCAGGCCGCTGCTGATGACGAAGCCGTCGACGACCGCAATGCCGACGCCCTCGCGCGCCAGATGGCATGCACTGTCCGTATGGCGAACGGTGATCGCAATCCGGTCCGACAGGCCGATCCGGCCCAGCGCGTCCTGAAAGCTGTCAGCCTGACTGATGCCGTCGGGCCCGTAGCTGACCAGGCGCTCGCCTTCGAGGCTGTCGCGCGACAGCTTGTCATGGGCGGCGAGCGGATGCGCCTCGTCGAGCACACAGACGAGCGGACTGCTGCGCAATACGATATCCCGCAACCCCTCCGTCGCCATCGGGCCGTAGGAGATCGCGAGATCGACTTCGTTGGCGCTAAGGTGATCGCGGACATGGTCGAACATCACTTCGACCGCGGCCCGGTCGGCCAGGTCGCTGCGCGCGCCGGCAATGGCCGGCGGCAGGATGCTATGCGCCAGGCCAGGCACGGTCGCGATCCGCAGGCGATCAGCCATGCCGACGCGGATCATGTCGGCTTCATGATGGGCCCGGCGCAAGGCACTGAAGGCCGGCCGGGCGAGTCGGCTCAGTTCCAGAGCCTCAGGCGTCGGGGTGAGCCGACCCTGGATGATCGCGACGAGGCTGAGATCGAGTTCCTTTTCCGCCAGGCGTAACGACTTGATCACGGCCGACTGGCTGACGCCCAGCCCCTGCGCCGCTTCACCGGTGCCGCCGAGCCGAACGAAGGCATCGATCACCTGGAGCGCTCCCAGCCTCATCCCGCCTATTCCATTTGGTTGATAATCTTGCCGAATGTTTCATTTGCGAGACTAGGCGTGCCCGTGGAAGGTTGCAAACTGCCGCCGCCAAGGCAGAGCGGCCAAGATCAGGGGATATCCATGACCACATTCCGCTCCATGGTGTCGGCTGCCGCGCTTGCGCTCTCCATTCTCGGCCCCGCGCTGACCGTCGCGCCCTCCAACGCCTTTGCACAGGGCGTTCTCAAGCTGGCTCAGACGCAGGACCTCGTCTCGCTCGACCCGATCGCGACCAGCGACAACCCGTCGATCCATGCGCAATTGCTGATCTACGACACCCTGCTGCGCCCGAGCACGGATGCCAGCAAGCTGGAACCCGGCCTCGCCGAAAGCTGGACCGTGAGCGGTGACGGCCTGACCTATAGCTTCAAGCTGAGGGCCGCGAAGTTCTCGGACGGCACGCCCGTCACCGCAGCCGATGTCGCCTTCTCGCTGAAGCGCGCCGGCAGCGATGCCTCGAGCTGGAAGCGCTTCTTTGCCGGCATCGACGCCATCGAGACGCCGGACGACCGCACCGTCGTGCTCAAGCTGAAGACCGTGTTCACCCCGTTGCTGAACAACCTCGCCCTGTTCTCCTCGGCGATCCTGCCGCAGAAGGCCTTCGAAGCGGCGCCCGACAAGTTCTTCGAGAAGCCGATCGGCTCCGGCCCCTTCACCGTCGCCGCCTGGAACAAGGGCCAGGCGCTTTCGCTCAAGAAGAACGCGCATTACTGGCAGGCCGGCAAGCCGAGCCTCGACGGCGCCGAGATCATGGTCCTGCCCGAGGGCAACAGCCGCACGCTGAAGCTGCAGGCCGGGGAGATCGACGCCGCGCTCGAGATCCCGCTGAACCAGATGCAGAGCCTCGGCCGCGCCGGCACCGTCAAGACCGCCGTCGCCAACGTGCTGCGCACCGATTTCGTGCTGCTGAACACCAAGAAGAAGCCCTTCGACGACGTCCGCGTCCGCCAAGCCCTGAACTACGCCATCGACAAGGAAGGGCTGGTCAAGGCCCTGCTCTACGGCGCCGGCAAGGTGGCGAACTCGCCGATGCCGCTGATGGCCTATGCCGATCCCGACCTGAAGCCCTATGCGCATGACATCGCCAAGGCCAAGGCCCTGCTCAAGGAAGCGGGCTATGGCGACGGCTTCAAGACCTCGCTGCTGGTGCATTCGGGCCGGCCGCTGCACCGCCAGGTCGGCCAGGCGCTGCAGAGCGCGCTCGCGCAGATCGGCGTCACCGCCGAGATCCGCCTCGTCGAGGGCGGCACCCACTGGTCGACCACCAAGGCCGGCGATTACGAGATGGCCGTCTCCTATGCCTCCAGCGACACGATCGACCCTGACCAGATGGCCGGCTTCCTGATCGTCAATCCGGAGCGCGCCAACGCCTACCACACCGAGTGGAAGAACGAGCGCGTCAACGAGCTCTACGCCAAGGAGCGCGCCACCAAGGACGGGCCGGAGCGGGGCGCGATGTTCAGGGAAATGGTCAAGCTCTCCCATGAGGGCGCGCCGTCGATCTTCCTGTTCTACCCCGGCACGCCCTACGCGTATCGCAGCAATGTCAGCGGGTTCGAAGTACTGCCGACCGGCAATTTCCGCCTCGAAGACGTCAAGATGAAGTGAGGACGGGGCATAAAGTGAGGACGGGGCGGCCTCCGGCCGCCCCGCTCCCAGGCCCGCTGCCATGCTGACCTATATCCTCAAGCGGTTCGTCCAGCTCGTCCCGGTGCTGTTCGGCATCACGCTCGCCTGCTTCTTCCTGCTCAGGGCGTTGCCGGGAGATCCGGCGACGCTGCTGCTCGGCGCCCGCGGCGGGGCCGAAGAGATCGCGGCGATGAAGCAGCGGCTCGGGCTCGACCTGCCGCTGTGGCGGCAATACCTGCTCTTCCTCCACGACATCCTGTCCGGCAGCCTCGGCCGCTCGGTCGTCTACGGCCAGCCGGTGATCTCACTGGTGCTGGAACGCCTGCCGGCGACGCTATGGCTCGTCGCCTACTCGACCGTGATCGCGGTCGTGCTGACCATCCCCTTGGCGCTGTGGTCGGCCGTCAAGCGCGACCGGGCGCCGGATATCCTGGTCAAGCTCGTCTTCACGGTGCTGCTCGCAATCCCTTCCTTCTGGCTCGGGCTCGTACTGGTCGTCATCCTCGCGATCTGGGTGCCGCTGTTCCCGACCTCCGGTTACGGCGCCGGCCTCTTCTCGCGCCTGCATCACTTGACGCTGCCGGCCTTCGTGATCGCTCTGGCGACGGCCTCGCTGACGATCCGCAGCCTGCGCAGCGGCATCCTCAACGTGCTCGGCTCGGACTATGTCACCACCGCCCGCGCCAAGGGCAACGCGACCGGGCGCACCATGCGCGTCCATGTCCTGCCGAACGCGCTGATCAGTTCGATCTCGGTGCTCGGCGCCCATACC
Organism: Alloboseaceae bacterium BT-24-1; assembly: GCA_025846845.1. Classification (GTDB taxonomy): domain Bacteria; phylum Pseudomonadota; class Alphaproteobacteria; order Rhizobiales; family Beijerinckiaceae; genus Allobosea. Next base: position 183,401 of record JAOYTL010000006.1, on the reverse strand, counting down.
AGCTGGGTGATCGGCGGGACGGTGGTAATCGAGACCGTCTTCGCGCTGCCCGGCCTCGGCTCGCTCTTCGTCGAGTCGATCTTCGCCCGCGACTACCCGATGATCCAGGGGCTGACGATCGTCTTCGCCGTGCTGGTCGTCCTGATCAATCTTGCGACGGACATCGCCTATGCGCTGGCCGACCCGCGCATCAGGCTGGATTGAAGCGATGGGCAAGCGCCGCCTCGACCCGACGCTCCTCGTCGGCCTCGTCATGCTCCTGCTGCTCGCCCTGCTCGTCGGGCTCGGGCAGGTCTGGACCCCGCACGATCCCTTCCTGGTCGATTACGGCAACACGCTGCAGCCGCCCTCGACCAAGCATTGGCTTGGCACCGACGACCTCGGTCGCGACGTCGCCTCGCGGGTGATGGCCGGTGGGCTGGTCGACCTGCGGGTCGCCCTCATCTGCGTCATCGCCCCGGCGCTCCTCGGCATCGCGATCGGTGCACTGGCGGGCTTCGTCGGCGGGCGGGTCGATACCGTGATCATGCGCATCACCGACATCTTCTGGGCCTTCCCCTTCCATGTGCTGGTGATCGCCATCGTCGGCGTGCTCGGGCCGGGCGAGGCCAATCTCTATCTCGCCTTCCTGCTGGTGAACTGGATCTCCTTCGCCCGCATCACCCGCGGCGAGGTGCTGGTGCTGCGCGAGCTCGAATATGTGCAAGCGGCGCGCAGCTTCGGCTCCACCGACAGCCGCATCATAACCGCGCATATCCTGCCCAATGCGGTGACGCCGGCGATCGTCTACGCCATGGCCGATGTCGTGTTGACGATCCTTGCCGTAACCTCGCTCTCCTTCCTTGGGCTCGGCATCCAGCCGCCAACGCCGGAATGGGGGCTGATGATCGCCGACGGACGCCAGTTCATGTTCGACGCCTGGTGGATCGCGACCGCTCCCGGCCTCGCCATCATCTACACCGGCGTTACCTTCGCCCTGATCGGCGAAGGCCTCGACACCGCCTTGCGCCCCAAAGGCTGACCCATCTTCCCGACCGACCTGCCTCGCGAGACGACCATGAGCTTCTTCACCGACAGTTCCGACCTCAAGCGGATCGGCGCCCTGATCGAGGCCCATGCCGCCCCGATCTATGCCGCGCGCAACGTTCCCTTCGCGCAGTTCGCCTATGTCCTGACCCGGCCCGCGCCGGAGTCAGGCGGCAAGCCCGAGGGTGCCGCATTGCGGCAGGACTGGCGTGCCTATCCCTGCTCGCTGGTGAAGGTGTTCCATCTCGTCGCCGCGCAATTGCGGCTGGATGACGGGCGGCTCTCCGTCCATGGTGAGCTCGACCGCGCCATGCGCGACATGATCCTGTGGTCGTCGAACTCCGCGACGAACTACATCATCGACCTGCTGACAGGCACGACCGGCGACACCCTGCTGAGCGAGCAAAAGATGGCCACCTGGTGCGAGCGCCGCGAGGAGATCAACCGGATATTCGCTGGGCTGGGCTGGCCAGAGCTCGCCGGCATCAACCTAAACCAGAAGCTGATGGACGATCTGCGCTACGGCCGGGAGAAGGTCGCACTCGACCTCTCGCCCGTCGGGCACAATTGCCTGACGCCTATCGCCATGGCGCGGCTGATGCACGAGATCTTCAGCGACTCCGCCCTGCTGCCGCCGGCGCGGCGCGCCGTCATCCGCGACCACCTCGCCCGCGACGCCAACGATCCCGATCGCGGTCGCGGTGCCTATCAACTCCTGGGCTATCTCGGCGATGCGCTTCCGCAGGGCACCCGGATCTGGTCCAAGGCAGGACGCACGCGCTGGCTCGGCGACGATCGTGCCTCTTTCCGCCGGCACGACACGCTGCGCGCGATCCTGCCTGGAGATCATGAGTTCCTGCTCACCGTCTTCACCCAGGGCGAGGCTATCGCCGAGGATGACGGCTTCCTCCCTGCGATCGCAGCGTTGGTCGCAGCCGAGATGACGGGTCGGCGCTGAAACCACACTCGCGGCGACTGCGGCCCTGAAGCTAAAGCAAATTGGTGGATACTGATCGCCCTCTGATGTCCGCTTTGCGGCGGACGCTCAAGGACCGCTCCTGGCGCAACTCGTCCGGGATCATGCAACCTGACGTGCGACACGCTCGGCACGCCCATCGGCATGAATTTGGGGGCCCGAACCTATTTCTGGCAAGCCTTGGCATCAGATGCATTTTACATCGGCGAGTTCACGAACAGCAGGTTGTCCAACTCCGGCATTCTGCCAGTAGCGTTCCCGCCGCCTCCGAACTTGAGGAGCAAGCCCATGACCGAGATCTCACCAGCTCTACGGCGAATTGACGTTGATCGCATCGGCCCGGTTTGGATCCGCGACGGCACTAGCGACTACGCGGTCCTCGAGCAGATCTTCCGCACGGAAGAATTCAACATCAGCACCGCCCCGCAATTCGACTGGATCCGCGCGGCCTATGACCGGCTGATCGCCGCCGGCGAGACCCCGCTCGTCGTCGATTGCGGCGCCAATATAGGGCTCAGCACACTATACTTCGCATTGCATTTGCCGGCAGCGCGGATCGTCGGCATTGAGCCCGCGCGAGACAACGCGGAGCTTGCGCGTAAGAACACGCAGCACAATCCCCTGATCGAGATCGTCGAAGCCGCCGTGCACGACCGGGAAACCGGCCTTGAGTTGGTGGACCCCCATGCCGAAAAGTTCGCCTATCGGGTGCGGCCGGCCCAGGCCGGCGCGCAAAGCGCGATCGCCGCCGTCACCATCGACGGCCTCATGCGGCGGTATGGCGCCACGCGCAATCTCATCGTCAAAGTCGACATCGAGGGTGGCGAAGACGCCTTGTTCCGCTCGAACACGGGCTGGCTCGATCGCACCGATCTGCTCATCGCGGAGACGCATGATTGGCTGTTCCCGGGGCAGGGCACCAGCCGGACCCTGTTCTCAGCCATCGCGGGGCGCAAATTCGAAGTGATCCATAAAGGTGAGTACATTTCGTTCTTTTTCCAGTGACAAAGCGCACGTCTCCGCGCTGAAATGTCCGCTGACGAAGATCAAAAGGGGGCTGTCGTCCGATTCGCACCAAGCCAGACATGGATCATATGCTGCAGCTCGTTCCCAAACCGGACATCGCGTTCGATGGGGACAGTGCTCAGGCGGTTGGCATCGACCTGCCCGTCGCCGTGATCAATATTCCGCATCGAACGGACAAGTGGAACGCCATCTCGAAGCGCATGGCCGCTATCGGACTAAACAAACTGATCAAGGTGCCAGCGGTCGAGGGCGCCCGGTTATCGTTGGAGGCCATTGCACCCGTGTTGTGCCAACCGGCTGCACAGATCGAGGCAGCCCCGCAGAGCCATTTCACACTCACGCGGCCCGCGATCGGCTGTTTCCTCTCGCATATCGCCACCTGGCAGTGGTTGATCGCCAACAAGATGCCGCGGCTGCTGGTCTTCGAAGACGATGCCAACCCGGCCGCGAGTTTCGATGCGAACCGATTCCGTAACGTCCTCGGCGCCATCCCGCCCAAGGCCGGTCTTGTTTTTCTCGGCCGCGCCATCATGAATGGCATGGCCGAGAGGCCCCAAGGCTCGGAACTGGCGCGGATCTACTTCTTCAACGGAACGTTCGCCTATCTGATCACGCCCGCAGCCTGCCGCACGCTGATCCCGGCTCTGCTCCCCATGAATGGGCACATCGATCATGAAATCAGCACTGTCCTGATCGAGCGCAGACACGATCTGGAGGCCCATTACACCGAGCCGCCCATCTTCGAGCCCGATTGGTCGCTCCGCAGCGACTGCTATGTCCCGCTGGAAGGCGTCACGAACGCCGACCGCGCACTCGGCATAGTGCTGCACGCAAAGCGGCAGCTACTCATCGACGACGGCTGCGCCTTGCTGCCGCCGTTTGACGCAACGGCCGTCAATTGACCGCGACCCGTGCTTGACCAACACCGATACTCAGGAGTTGGAGCCTCCGGGAAACCCGGTGCGGTTCATAGCCAGGTGGCGTGGGTTGCGAAGTACCGCGAGGCACCTCGAAAGCGTCCTGCGGCGTTCTGAAATGCAGCGGCCGCGCTAGGATTATTCCTAAGCCCGGCATCGCATGGGTCTATCGAAAGTGCGTCGCCTCATTGCGTTGCACCTGACGCCCAGTTGCGCGGAAATTTTCGAATAGGACGAGCGAGGCGATGACAGCGGATGCGAGTTAGCGTCAGCCAGCCCACGAGGCGACTTGCCCACGTTAGATCTTGATTGGATCGGTAAGCGTCAGTGTCACCAGTGTCTCCGACTGTCTGGTTTCTGGCGATTAGCTGATGTCGGGTTGTGGCGCAGAACGGAAGAATTACTTCTTGACGAAACTTTCCTCGAGCCATGCACGCATCATGGCGTAAGCGCGCTCGGCGACTTTCTCATCGTAGCGGCAATTGCCGGTCTTGCTGGTCGCCTCGATCTCGGTGAAGCAGTGCACGGCGCCGCCCATCTCGACGAACTGCCAATCCACGCTGCTGGCCCGCATCTCGTCCTTGAATTTCGGCACGTCGGGCAAGGTTCCAGCGTCGTCCGCTCCGTTGATGACAAGCACGCGCGCCTTGATGCTCTTGGCGAGACCAGGATCGTCGGTCTTGAGACCACCGTGGAAGGCGATCACGGCCTTCGCTTCCGAGCCGCTGCGCGCCAGATCGAGCACGGCGCTGCCGCCAAAACAGAAGCCGATTGCAGCAAGGCGCGCCGGATCGATCGGCGCGGCTTTGGTTGCAGCCGAGAGTTCCGAGAAGGCCTTGCCGACGCGGGCGCGCATCAGGTTGCGGTCGCTGTAGAGCGGAGCGGTAGCGGCCCTGGCCTCGGCCTCGCTGCGCGGTCGCGCCCGTTCTCCATACATGTCGGCGATCAGGATCACGTAGTCCTTGCCGGCGATCGCCTTAGCCTTTTCGATGGCGATGTCCCTGATGCCGTACCAGTTGGGGACCATGACGAGACCCGGCCGCTTGGCGCCGGAGGCGTCGTCATAGACGAGCACGCTCTCGAAGGTGATCCCATCAAGCGTCCAACCGACCGGTTTGGCGACCATCTTCGCGAGAGCTGGCGAGCCGACAAGCAAGGCCAGCCAAGGCAGTACCAGGCGGCTTAGTCGCATCGTCTATCCTTTCAATGGCGGGGATGGTGCTGCAGCACTCCGAAAGGCATATTGGCCGAGCCAGATGCTTCCGATCACGAGCACGCCGCCGACGATCTGGAGGACCGCCAAGCTCTGCCCCAGGAAAAGCCAGCCGAGCACGACGGCCGTCACCGGGCTCAGCAACAGCAGCGAGGATGCGACGGGCGAGCCTAGCCGCGCAATGCCCCGCAGCCAGAGCATGTAAGTCAGGGCCATGCCGATCAGGCCCAGCCATGCCAGAGCGAGCAGATTGACGACGGTCGGCACCGGCATCGCGGGCTCGAAGACCAGACAGACCGGGACCAGGAGCAGCCCGCCGGCGGTCAACTGCCACGCCGTGAAGGTCACCAGGGAAACCGGCGGCGGCCATTTGCGGACCAAGACCGTCCCGCAGGCCATGGACCCGGCCGCGGCGAGCCCCGCGAGGATACCGATCGGGTCGAGCGCGGCGCGCGGGGTCAAAACCAGCAACGCGACGCCACAAATCCCGACGAGGGCGGCGATGACCGACAAGCGTCGGATCGGACTGGCGAGCACGAGGTAGGCCAGAAAGATCACGAACAGCGGCTGTATCGAGGCAACGGTGCCGGCCACCCCGCCGGGCAGCCGGTAGGCCGAGATGAACAGCAGACTGAGGAAGACCGAGAAATTCAGGGCACCGAGCAGGAAGACGCGCCCCCACCACAGTCCGGAGGGGAGCTGTCGCACGATCAGCAGCAGCAGCAATCCGGCCGGCAAGGCGCGCAGCATCGCAACCGTGATGGGCGAGAAATTGGGCAGGAACTCGGTGGTGACGATATAGGTCGTGCCCCAGATTGCGGGCGCGACCGCCGTCAGCAGCAGATCAAGGGAGCGCTTGCTCATGAGATCTGCAGGACCTCGGTGAGCGGGCGGCGCGGCTTCTGCGGCCAGTTTCCGGGCGCGGCGCGGCCGATCGCCACGAGCATCACCGGGATTTCATCTGGCGCCAGCCCAAATTCGCGCGCCACCGCTTCGGCGTCAAAGCCGATCATCGGGCCTGACACCAGGCCCGATGCCTCGGCCGCGAACATCAGGGTTGCAGCCCCGAGAGTAGCCGATCGAACCGCTTCATCCCGTGCCGTCTGGGGATGGGCATATTTCACCCGGACGCTTTCCTGCCAGCCTGTCGCCAGCGCCGCGGGCATGTATCCGGCCTCTACGCTCGGGCTCAGCCGCTCGGCGAGCGCGGCGTGATCCGGCAACACACCGCAGACGATGAAGGTGACGGCGGCGTCCGAGACTTTCACCTGACCAAACGCAAAGTTGCGCAACCGGGCCTTGGCCTCTGGTGACCGCACCGCGATGAAGCGCCAATTCTGAAGGTTGTAGGCTGTCGGCGCCCGGGTCGCGAGACGCGTCAGCTCCGTGATCGCGAGATCGCTCAAGCTATGGGAGGCGTCGAACAGGCTCGCCGAAAAGCGCTGCTCAATGAGTTCGACCACGCTGCTGTGCATCATTATGTTCCAGACTTCACTCGCTCTCGAAGGAAGTAGGAAGCTCGCGCGGAACAGATAATGGGAGAAATCCAGAAGAGACTGTTCACCACCAGATAATGACGGTGTCAGTGTCCGAACCCTATATTGACGACCAGCCCCGAAATTCTTCCGAGAGGAAATCCAGGAAGGCCCTGACTTTCGGAATGAGATGCTGGCGCGACGGATAGATCGCATAGAGCGTGGTCACGACGGTGTCCCAATCATCGAGGGCGCGCTGCAACCGCCCTTCGCGCAGTTCGTTCTCGACATAGGGGTAAGGGATCAGGCTGAGGCCGAAGCCACCGAGCACCGCATCGCGCACCGCAAGGCTCGACGAGATCGAATATCTGGCATGGATGGCGACGCGTTCGGTGCTTCCGCCCCGGCTGAACTCCCAGATGTCGGCATGGCCTGAGAGACTGAACCGAATGCAGTTGTGGTGCGTCAGGTCGGAGGGCTGTGTCGGCTTACCGAATGCTTCGAAATAGGACGGGGCGGCACAGATCACATGCGGCATGACGGCGAGTTTCTTGGCAATCAGGCTGGTGTCACCAAGGTTGTCGCTGGCCCTTATGACAAGGTCGAAGCCTTCCTCGATGATATTGACCCGCCTGTCGTCGAGGTGCACGTCGAGCGCCAATTTGGGGTGGCGAGCCAGGAAGCGGGGAAGCGCCGCAGAGAGTTTGGTAAGGGTGACGGTCATCGGGGCACTGACCTTCAGGATGCCGCTCGGCTCCGCCTTGATCGAGCCCAGAGCCTGGTCTGCCTCCAGCAGGGCATCCAGGCCGCGCACGATATGATCGAGATAGATCCGGCCTTCCTCGGTAAGCGCCATGCGCCGCGTGGTGCGGTTGATCAGGCGCGCACCGACATGGGTTTCGAGTTCGGCGATGTTCTTGCTGACGGCAGCTGGTGACAGGCCGAGCCGGCGACCGGCCTCCGCGAAGCTGTTCAATTGCGCGACCTGGCGGAAAACCTGCATGGCTGTAAAGCGATCCATCGCAAGCTCCTCCGCCGGTCACCCGGCTACAATTGATAAGCTCGACGGTCCTAGAGCACGACGTCAAGCCAATGCCCGATCTGCCTCAGGTGGCCGACAATCCCTTATGTCCCTGCGCGTTTCTGCGAAGGCCCTGATCGGCACGATTGGCCCCAGCGCGCGCTCGATGGCCCGCGCCAGGCGCAGCAAGATCCGCTCGCGATAGGGCCCGGCCGCAAGTTGGACTGCGAGAGGCAAGCCGCCCGGCGACAAGCCGACGGGCAGAGACAGGGCCGGATCACCCGTGACATTGAACGGCCCTCGCGCATGCCGCTCATAGGTCGCGGCGATCGCGGCAGGATCGTCGATCCGGCAAGGCAGCGTGAACGACGAAAGCGAGATGACGGCGTCGACCTCCCGTGTCGCCTCCCGATAACGGCTGATCAGGGCGCGCCGCTCCTGCTGCGCCACGATGTAGTCCGATGCGCTCAGAAATGCTCCGACGGCTAGCTTGCGCCGGCTGATTTCACAGTATTCGGCCGGTCGTTCCGCCAGCCAACGACGGTGGACCGTGTAGGATTCGGCCTGCTGGATCACGCGGCCGCAGGCCTGGAACTCGGCAAGCGACGGCGGCGAGACGGCGACGAGCTCGACATCAAGGTCGGTCAGCACGTCGAGCGCGCGCGAAAATCCGGCGAGAACCTTGGCATCCACGGTCTCGCCCTCGTGAAAGCCGTCGAGCACGCCGACCGTAAGACCGGCGACGCCATCATCCAGCTCGGTCGCATAGTTCTGCTGCCCGGAGGCGCCCGCCATGACGTCGAGGACGAGAGCGCAGTCCTTCACCGAGCGGGCGATCGGACCGACATGGTCGAGCGAGAACGCCAGCGGAAAGACACCCTCGCGCGGGACGAGATCATAGGTCGGCTTCAGCCCGACGACGCCGCAGCAGGTCGCCGGGTTCCGGATCGATCCCATGGTATCAGTGCCGATCGCCGCCATGGCGAGGCCGGCCGCGACGGCAGCTCCACCGCCACTACTGGAACCTCCGGGATGGCGATCGCGATCCCAGGGATTCCGCGCCGGCGGAAACGGCAGGTCGAATGCGGGCCCGCCCACGGCAAATTCATGCAGCGCATTCTTGCCGAGCAGAACCGCACCGCTCTCCGACATCCGCGCGACGACGGCTGCATCAATAGGGGCAGGCAGGCGATTGGGCAGCCTGGAATGACAGGTCGTCAACAGGCCGCGGACATTGATATTGTCTTTGGCGGAATAGGGAATTCCGAGCAGCGGACTTGCGTCGTCACCGCGCGCGAACGCCGCGTCGGCTTCTTCGGCAGCCTTGAGCGCCCTATCGATCGCGACATCGAGAAAAGCATCGAGCCCTGGATTGAATTGCGAAATGCGCTTCAAATGCGCCGACGCGAGCTCGACTGCGGAAATGTGGCGCTGGCGCAGGGCGTGCCCAGCCTCGGCAATAGAGAGATAGCCGAGCTCGTTCATCACCACGGCCCGCTGGGAACGAACGTTGTCGCCGGCTCTTCCTCGATTGAAACGCGATCGAAATTTGTCCGGCGCTGCGTCAAGACACGCTCGACGATTGCCCGCCAGCTCTCGGGGCATTCGCGCCGCAGCCTTTCCAAGGCACTCGCAGCGAGCTCGTCCGTGCTGCTGGGAACATGCTGCGTTGCGGCTTGTGTCACGGCTCGCTCCTCGCAATTGGTGGCTTCGATCGAGGCCTCATTTCTGGCCGATACCGGCTGCGCGCGCCTTGTCGCGGAACCTGCCGATCGCTTCGTCCGAGCCCTCGCTGTTCCAGTCGAACGGGATAACCTTGACGTCTTCCGCCGCCGGCATCAGGTCGGGATGCTTCAGCTTGACCCCGGGCCTGCCGAAGAACAACAGAGCGCCGGCTTGCGTCGCGATCGCCTGCGTCCCGTGTGCAGAGCGCACGAAATCGATGAAGAGCTGAGCGGTGTTCGGGTGCGGCGCGTCCTTCAGGATGATGGGCGTGAACGGTATCAGCACCACGCCCTCGCTCGGAAAGGCCTGCCTGACCTGAACGCCTCGCTCGATCAGCGAGAGAGTGTCCGCAGGGGTGCCGAGCAGCGTCACGGCGATCTCGCCAGCACCGATGGCGTCCCGGCCCTGCGCGCCCCGGACATGCAGCATAGGCTTGTGGGCGCCGAGTTTCCGGAGCCAGTCGTCACCCAGCACCCTGGCGACGCCGGCGAGGACCGGAGCGGCCGAAGCCGAGACCAAAGGGTCGATCATCGAGATGCCGCCGGCGAGCCGCGGGTCGACGAAGTCGGCCCAGCTCGCCGGGTGGAAATCCGTGATGCCACGCCGTTGCATCGTCGCGGGGCTGTAGAGCGGCGAGAAGGAATAGGCATCGGAGGCCCAATAGCCTGGCTCCGACATGCCGTTCCTGTCGGACAGCGTGTACTCCTTATAGTACGGCGACTCGTAACGCATGATTTCGCCGCGCCGGAGCAGGTCCTTGTACCATGCCCAGGAAGACGACCAGACGATATCGACGCTGTTGCGCTTCTCGCCGAGAAGCCTCTCGACCCGGGAGATGATCTCGCCGGTCGGCGCATAGACATAGCCTGCCCGAAGATCGTCCAGCCCATAATGACGCTTGAACGCGGCAATGACTGCCCCGGCCCGGTCCGGCTCGAACTGCACGCCGATCCAGGAGAGCGCTCCTTCCTTCCTGGCGCCATCGATCAGCCGCTGGACGCGGCCCCTTTCCGCCGGGTCGGTAATCGCGCTGAGCGCGGGCGGTTCCTGCGCCACAGCCGAGTCGAGCACTGCGGTGCAGGCCGCGATTTTCAACGCTGCCAGCGCGATCCCGACTTGCTTGCCGAATATTTTCATCTGGAGTCCCGATGAGATCTGTCCGTCGTTACGGGCGAAAATCATGCTTGCTGGCGACTGGTTCCACGTCACCTCAACTTGATATCGTGCTCCTTGAGGACCTTCCCCCAGCGTTCCCATTCCTTCGCAAGCTTCTGGTCGAAATCCTGCGTACTCATCGGCACCGGTGACATCGACGCCGCCTCGCCGCGGGACTTGAGAAGCGGCAGGTTCAGGATCTCGGTGATTTCCTTGTTCAGGCGCGAGAGAACTGCCGGCGGTGTGGCAGCAGGTGCAACCATTCCGAGCCACAGATCGGCAGCCAGGGCGGGGTCTACAGTTTCCGATAGAAGCGGAATGTCGGGAAACTGTGTTGAGCGGCGGTCGCCAACCTGCGCGATAATGCGCGCCTTGCCGGCCTCGACGAGGGGCCCGACGTTTCCGAGATCAAGGATCATCACCTGAACATCGCCAGTCAGCATGGCGGTCGTGAGCGTGCTCCCGCCGCCATAGGGAATATGGACCATGTCGATCCCGGCGATGCCCTTGAAGAGCTCGGTGGTGACATGGTTGAGCGAGCCGATGCCATACGAGCCGTAATTGAGCTTGCCCGGATTGGCCTTGGCATAGGCGATCAGCTCCTTGGCATCCTTGATTGGAAGGCTGGGATCGACGATCAGCGCCTGCGGGCCGGAGAATGTCGCCGTGATCGCCCTGAAATCCTTCGGCGTCGTGTAGGTCGGCGGCTCGCGCAGCTGCGGCGAGATGATCAAGCCGCTGACATTGCCATGAAACAAGGTATGGCCGTCAGGCTCAGCCCTTGCGGCGGCACCCGCTCCGATAACCTGACCACCACCAGGCCGATTCTCGACGACGACCGGCTTGCCCAACCGGGTCTGGAGCTCGCCGGCTATCAGCCGGGCGAATACGTCGGTGGGACTGCCCGGCGCCACGGCGACGATGATTGTCAGATTGCGCGACGGATAACCCGATTGCGCCGAGGCCGAGCCGTTGGCCAAGAAAGCCAGACCGACGCTCATGAGCAGCCGTCTGGTCAGAGTGTTGCACGCCATGCCCATCTTCCCCTTTTCTTGCGGCGATTAGCTCGCCTGCGTTTCGATGTCCGATCGCAAAGGCGCGACGAGCACGCCATGCTGGTTGCTGCGCGCCAGCGCTCTGGTGATGAAGCCCGACGCCTTCATGTCCTCGATGAACTCGGAAAGATCGGCCATCGCCTCGGCGCGGCCCTTCGGCATGCCCATGGCCTGCCGGATCTCCATGAAGCGGCCGTCCATGACCCGCACCGCAGGATCGCTATCGGCATAGGCCGCAAGTGCCTGCCTAACTCCGGCGACCGCTTCCAGTTGATCCTGCAGGAAGAGATCGATCATGGCCCGCGCCCCGCCGGTCGCGGCGCGCACGATGGTGGCGTGCCGGATGGCGCGCGTCAGGAAAAGGTCGTAGGCCGAGCCTCTGCCGACAGCGATCCGCACACCCGGCTGGTCGACATCCTCGACTACTCGCAGCGGTGAGGCCGCCGGCACCATGTAGGTGCCTTCGATCAACAGGTATGGTGCCGTAAAATCGACCTCTGCGGCGCGCTCTGGCTCGATGCCGAAGAATGCCACGTCCCAGACGCCGGACCTGCCCGCTTCGAAAACCTTGCCCGCTGCCTCGAAAGCGACGAGTTCAACCGGGACGCCGAGGCGGCTGCCCAGCTCGTCCGAGAGGTCGACGGCGACGCCGGCCGGCGTTCCGGCTGACCCGAGCCGCTGGGCGATCACCGGATTGCCGAAATTGATCGCCGCGCGCAGCGTGCCGGTGGGCGCGAACTGCTTGGCGGCTTCGGGCGAGATTGGCCTCACGGCGGCCCCTTCCTGTGAGCGGTCAGCACGAGCGTCATGCTCGTGCTGCTCCTGCCGCCGTCCGCGCTTTCGGCGGCCAACGATGAAACCGGTAACGATCTTGCAAAGCGCGGTCGGAACGCCCTGCCGTCCCGCCCTACTCCCCGTCGGGCCTCGCCGTTCCCGCGATGGCTGCGAGATAGCGCTGGATCGACATCTCGAAGATTTCCTTCGCCTGGGCCGGAATGACCCGGTCGAAGAAATGGCCGTAGGCGGCATCGAACGGATAAGGCGCGAGCGCTGTGCCGATCGCCTCGACCTCACGCGCCGAGAGCGGGATGAAGTTGGGGTAGGCGCGCATGAACGTGAAATACTTCCGATCCAGAGTGATCGTCGTCGTATCCGCCGTGAGCAGCACGCCGCGCCCGTTCGCGCCCCCGGCCCAATGCAGCACGGACGCGCCTGGAAAATGCCCTCCTGTCCGAACGAGCGTCACACCGGGCAGCACTTCCTGCGCATCGCCCTCCCAGAAGATGATCGAGGGCTCGGGCCGCATGATCCATTTGCGGTCCGCGCCGTGCAGGTAGATCGGGATGTCGCCGAACGCCCTGCTCCAATCGCCCATGCTGCTGTAGAAATGCGGATGGGAGATCGCGATCGCCTTGAGGCCGCCGAGCCCCTTGATCAGGGTGATCGTCGCGGCATCGAGCAGGGAAATACAGTCCCACAAGACATTGCCGTGAGGCGTGCAGACCAGCAGCGCGCGCTGGCCGATGCCGAACTGGGGCCGCGAGCCAATGCCAATGATACCCGGCTCGTATTCACGGAAGGCATTCAAATGGCGGGCTGCGAGCCCTTGCGGCGTCGTCCAGCTTTGCCCCGCTTCCGGAACGAGCTGCCGCTCCTCCTCGCAGATGGGGCAATTGGCCGGCGGCTTTTCGCTAGGCGGATAGGAGGTTCCGCAGGCGGAGCAGATAAAGGAAGGCATGGCGAACTCCAGAGGCGCGCCGCAGCGCGGCAAGATCATTTTCGTCAGCGTCCGAGATTGCTCTTTGGAACATCTGTGATGATCATTTTTACTTCGTTGTCGGCGATGCCGAACGGCTGCAGAGATCGGCAAATATTCGAACGTAGCTGCCGCTTCTGATCGTCCGATCGTCCGACGAGCATTTTGATCTCGATGCGGCAGAACCGTTCGGATTTGCCCGGCGCAATCAGCCGCGTGCTCTCGTCGCGGCAGTTGATAACGATGTCGTTCTGCTCGGACCCCACGCCCAAAGGCTCGAACGTGGCCGCGTTCACGGCCAGCATCATTTCACGTTCGCGACCGAGCAGCCACGCGCCGGCCTCAATCCGAATACTTGGCATTACATTATAATCCCGCAGTCGAATTTCCTATTATGTCTACTTGTTTTATTCGCGTGATCGAGCTGCCACAATAATCGACGCAGAGATAAACTCTTCACTGCGAGAGAATAATGAAATGGATCAGGAGTCGCCGGGCAACCTTCTAAACTCTTAGAGCCCGTCCGATAAAGGGAATGGGCTGGGTGGCAGGAACGGCGGCGATTCCAGACGGGTGCTGAAGCCTGGTCTGGAAAGCGCGATGTGAGCGTCTCAATCGCCTTCCTGATCGCAACCCGATACGCGAGAGCGTGCAGCAGGTTCTGTAGTCCAGGCCCTACACCTTCTCAGACTGGCAAAATCGCGCGGCAACTGAAAAGTTTTCAGACTGGCTCTCCAGTCTTGCGAGATCGCAAATCTGATAAACTCGCAGAAATCCACCTCACTCCAAAGAGCTGATTGCGGTAAAGTCGACCTCGCGAAATTCCCGCACCCTTTTAATTGGCCGTGATCGAGTAGATGTTTGGCTCCTCGAGCCCGGCAACAGCTTCGATGGCCGACATAACCTCACTTCGGGAGTTCGAAGATAACTTCGATCCGCTTAGCATAGATGCCTGGTTATGGGCATCATGCAAACTTCAGCTAATCGCGCATTATGGATAGCGGCCGGCTTCACCGAGCAGCGTACTCGCGAGGCAACCGTGCATGAAGCGCCCGGTCACCCTTACGAGTGACCGGGCTTGTCCAATTGTTCGGCTCAGGCCGCTCGTCAGGTGCGAGTCACGGGGAACCCGACCAAGCTGGATCGCGCCGTCGGCCGTTGCGCCAGCGTCGGTCCGCTAATCACTCGATGACCTGCACGATGCGTCCCGTGGCGGGATCAAGCACGGCGCGGTCGTTGACGACGGTGTAACGATACTCTGTGGCACCATACTCGCGCGGCACCTCATAGTAGGTCACGCCCTGGCGCGGTAACGTGGCCCCGACGACGACAGGTTCAGCGTAGGCATAAGATGGCCGGCGCTGTTCCACGACATAGGTCCTGAAGCGCGGTGTGTTGTCGCCGATGATGGCGCCGACGACTGTGCCACCTACGCCACCGACGACGGCACCAACTGGACCACCGACGATGGCGCCTCCCACGGCTCCTGTAGCCAGGCCACTGGCGGCCCCGCCCTGAGCGCCCTGCGGGTTCTGCGCGACCGCCATCACGGGAACGGTCGCGAGCGCCGCGGCAAGAACGATCTGCTTGATCATGACGATATCCTCCGCCTGCCGATCACTGAGACAACCCCGCGGCCTAACAGGTGCGGCACAAACGTTGTGAGTTTAAAAGAGTTCCATAATTCAAATATTTCTGAAGCATAGATCGCCGTTCACACGCCATTCATTATTCAAAACTACTAGAAATATACTAAATCGGATGAATGAGAGATAACAATTGCGTTCACATTGCGTTGTACCGCGTGAGCGCCCCGTCAATATACACGAAAAGAGGAAATGACGATGCGCAATCTCATGTTCGCTGCCGCTATGGCATTCGGCGCGTTTGCCGCGGGGCCAGCCTTGGCAGCACCCGTCGCTTCGAATGCGGCTCTAGCTGCGCCCACCGACGTCCAGGCCGCACAGTACTATCGCGGGGACCGCGCGTGGCGCCCGAGTCGCGGCCATTGGGACCGCCCGGGCCGAGGATACGGTCGCCGTTTCCATGGTCCGCCACCGCACGCCCGCGCCTATGGCCGGCGCAGCCATGATCGGGGCTACTATCGCTATTGACCAAGGGCATCGGTTCGTCCGGAGGCGCACCCGCGCTTCCGGGCGAACGCTTTTTGGCAGCGAATGCCTTGGCTGCCTGGGTACCGGCGCATCCTGTGGTCAGTGGAATTAGGACGGCCACACTGCGGTCGTGATGCAATGGCGAGCGATCGGTGATCGGATAACTGCGTAGCTGACGACCGCCGCCGGGTAGCAATGCTGTGGCACGACCAGGCTGGCGGTTTCGGATCCGCAAGACGTCATTGGAAGCGAGCGGTGGCGTTCCGCCCCCCAATTGTTTCGCGCACCGGCCGGTCGCGCGGACCGAGCTTGGATCCCCGCAGCCTCTCCCTGAACCGTTGCGAGCGTCCGGTTTCTGGCAGGATGCCAATGTCAGGTTGTGGCAACCAGAAGGCGAAGGGCGCAATCCTTCGTTCGGGGCGGTTCTACTTCAACGACTCCGTGGCACGGATGACCTCGTCGAGGAGCTCCGCGTCAGAAAGCAGGATCACGGGATCATCGTCGCAGCCTTGCAGGCGCGCGATGCCGATCGTGCCGAGCAGGCGCGATGCGCAGCCACATCATGCGTACCTTCCACATCTTCCGGAAGCTGTCCTATCCATCGCCTGGCTCGTCGCGCTACCGGTATGTCCCAAGCGGCTGTGACAGAGGTCGCGGCGCACTCCGCTATGATGCCAGCAGGATCGGCCCGCCCTGCCGGAGCGGGCCGCCTCAACGACAAGGCAAAGCGATGACAGGGAGGGACATGATGAAGACGAACGGAATCGTACGCGGCCTGACACTGGCCGGCGGGCTGCTGATGGGCCTCGCAGCCGGCGCGCAAGAGCCCGGCGTCACCGACAAGGCGATCAAGATCGGCATCTTCGGGCCGCTCTCGGGCCAGAACATGGCCTATGGCTTCGACGTCGTGAACGCGGCGAAGATGTACTACGACAAGATCAACAAGGATGGCGGCATCCATGGTCGCAAGATCGAATACGTCGTCGAGGACGACCGCTGCAACGCCAACGATCTCGTCGCCGCCGTCAAGAAGCTGGTGGAGCAGGAGAACGTCTTCATGCTCAACGGCGGGTCCTGCTCGGCCGCCGTCGTCGCCGCCAAGGACTATATCGTCCGCAACAAGGTGCCCTATCTGATGCTCAATGCGTCAGGTGACGGCGCGCTGTTCCCGCCGACCGACTACATCTTCGGTGCCTTCTCGATCTCGCAATACGCAGTCGGTGGCGCCATGGTCGAATTCGCGGCCAAGAGCCTGGGCGCCAAGACGGTCGCCTACATCAACCACGACGATGCCTATGGCGCCTGGAACCTCGAGGGCTCGAAGAAGGATGCCGAGGTCAACGGCGTCAAGCTCGTGGTCGAATCGGTCAATCCGACCATCAACGACGTCACCGCGCCCTTCCTGAAGCTGCGCGCCGCCAATCCGGACGCGATCCTGCTCGTCACCTATGCCCGTCCGGCCGCATTGCTGATCAAGAAGGCGGCCGAGCTCGGCTTCAACAAGCCGATCATCCTCTCGGTCACCGGCACGGCGAGCCTCAACCAGCTCGTCGGCAATGTCGGCAAGGACGCGCTGAAGAACTTCTATACCCAGGAGGTCATGATCGACTCGCCCGGTGGCGACAAGCTCAAGCCGATCTACGACATGTACAAGGCGGCCTATCCCGATCTAGCCGCCAAGCCCGACCATCCGCAGACCTATATGCCGTACGGCATCCCTCCGGCGATGTCCCTGGTCAAGGCGCTGCAGGATGCCGGCCCGAATCCGACCCGCGAGAAGGTGCTCGCCGCGCTAAAGACGCAGGATTTCGACTCGGGCGTCATGGCCGGGCGCTTGCAGTTCGGACCGCAGCAGCGCGCCGCGAACCGCTCGACGATCTTCATCAAATACGACGGCACGACGATGGCCCCGCTGCCGGGCGTCTTCACCAGTCGCTGGACCTACGAGGCGAAGTGACCGTCGCGGGCAGCCTCGCCCTCTCCCGACATCGGGTGGCGGCCTCGGTGCCGCCACCCCTCCCCTGACCTGAGCCTGGGCCGGACATGGACCTGCAACTCGCGCTGATCTTCCTGCAGCAAGGCATCGCCTCGGGACTGGTCTCGGGCAGCGTCTACGCCCTGCTGGCGCTCGCCATCGTGATCATCTTCAAAACCTCGGACGTACCGAACTTTGCCCAGGGCGAGGTCTTCATGGCGGCCGGCTATGTCGCGCTCTATCTCTTCGTCTTCCAGCAGATGCCGATCTGGGTTGTGCTGCCGGCGACGTTGCTCGCAGCCTTCCTCGCCATGGCGCTGTTCCGGCGCGTCGTGCTCGATCAGGTCGCGAAGTCGGCCAAGGACCTCGTCTATCTCGTGATCGCCACGCTCGGCCTGTCCTATGTGCTGAAGGGCCTCGTGCGCCGCACCGGCTTCGGCGACACGCCGCGCTCCTTCCCCGCTCTGGTGCCGACCGATTCCGTCATGATCGGCCAGGCGTCGGTCACCCTGCTCGACCTTGCGATCTTCGGCACCGCCGTCGCCGTGATGGCGGCCTTCTTCTGGATGTTCAACTACACCAAGACGGGGCGCGCCATGCGCGCCGTCGGCATGAACCCGAAGGCGGCCCAGCTCGTCGGCGTCGACCTGCGCCGCTGCCATATGCTGATCTGGGGCCTGTCGGGCGTCATCTCGGCGATCGCGGCGCTGCTGATCTCGCCCAAGATCCTGATGACCGCGGACATGGGCTCGATCGTCATGCTCGCCTTCGCCGCGGCGATCGTCGGCGGCTTTTCGAGCCTGCCCGGCGCCGTCGTCGGCGGCTTCATCATCGGCATCGTCGAAAATATGGTCGGGCTGTTCATCTCCTCCCGCGCCATCGTGCTCGCCCCCTTCCTCGCAATCCTGATCGTGCTCGTTCTGCGTCCGCAGGGCCTGTTCGGCGGGAAGCTGACGATCAAGAAGGTCTGACCCCGTGTCGTCCTCTCCCCTCGCATCGGCGACATCCGGCAAGCGTGTCCTCTCGGGCCCGGCCATCGCAGGTCTGGCGCTGGCGGCGCTTCTCGCCGTCGCCCTACCGGCCTTCACCACGGGCTATGTCATCTACATCGCCAATCTCCTGCTGGTCTTCGTGGTGCTCTGCCTCGGACTGCACGTCGTCATCGGCGAGAACGGCCAGTTCTCCATGGCCCATGCGGCATTCTATGGCATCGGCAT
Organism: Alloboseaceae bacterium BT-24-1; assembly: GCA_025846845.1. Taxonomy (GTDB): domain Bacteria; phylum Pseudomonadota; class Alphaproteobacteria; order Rhizobiales; family Beijerinckiaceae; genus Allobosea. The sequence goes on along the minus strand of JAOYTL010000006.1, from coordinate 164,750 downwards.
CTATGCCAGCGCGCTGGCCAACCGCGCCGTCGATTTGCCCTATCCATTCGCCATGCTGTTCGGCGCGCTCGTCGCCGGTATCGTCGGCCTGTTCATCGGCGCGCTGGCGCTGCGCATGCGCGACATCTACCTGGCGCTCGCCACCTTCGCCTTCGGCGAGGCGATGCAATGGGTCTTCGCCAACTGGGACAGCGTCACCAACGGCCCGAACGGCCTGCGCATCAGCCCGGCGCGCTTTGGTCCGCTCGAAATCCTCAGCGACAAGCAGGCCTATCCCTTCGTCCTGTTCTTCTGCCTGCTGATGATCGGGGTCACCGTCGCGATCTCGCGCTCGCGACTCGGGCGCTCCTTCCGCGCCGTGCGCGAATCCGAGGTCGCGGCCATGGCGATGGGCATCGACGTGCGCCGCACCCGGGTCGTCGCATTCGGTCTCTCGGCCGCCATCGCGGGCTTCGCCGGCGGCATGTTCGGCCTGTTCCAGACCTTCATCCATCCCGACAGCCTTGGCTTCCAGACCACGATCCTGGTGCTGACCATGGTCGTCGTCGGCGGGCTCGGCTCGATCGCCGGCGCGATCGGCGGCGCCATCGTCTTCGGTTTGATCTCCGAGGTGCTGCGCCAGGCGCCGCAATATCAGGAGATCATCTACGGCGGGATCCTGATCCTGTTCATGATGTACGCGCCACGCGGCCTCTTCGTCTTCATCGGCGATCGGATCAGGGAGGTGCGCCATGGCCGGTGAGACCGCCGCGCCCTTTCTCGATGTCGTGGGCCTGACCATCCGCTTCGGCGGGCTGACCGCGGTCGGCGGGCTCGACATGGAGGTGGCGAAGGGTAGCATTCATGCGCTGATCGGCCCGAACGGCGCGGGCAAGTCGACCACCTTCAACTGCATCTCGCGCTTCTACACGCCAAGCGAAGGCCGCATCACCTATGACGGGCGCGACATCACCCGCATGCCCGCCAGGGAGATGGCCGGGCTCGGCATCGCCCGCAGCTTCCAGAACCTCGAGCTGTTCGCCGAACTCACGGTCTTCGAGAACGTCCTGATCGGCGCGCATGTCCATGCCGGCCGCTCCTGGCGCGATGCGATCAGCGCCCGGCCGCGCGGCATCGTCGAACATGTCGAGCATCTGCTCGAGCGCACCGGCCTCTCGGCCTACGCCCAGACCAAGGCGCGCAATCTCGACTTCGGCCACCAGAAGATGGTCGAGATCGCCCGCGCCCTGGCGATCCGCCCCAGGCTGCTTCTGCTCGACGAGCCGGCGGCGGGCCTGCGCAATCGCGAGATCGCCGCGCTCGACCGGCTGCTCTGCGAACTGCGCGAACGCGACGGCATCACCATCCTGCTGGTCGAGCACGTCATGCAGCTGGTCATGTCGATCTCGGACCGCATCACCGTGCTGAGTTTCGGCACCAAGATCGCCGAAGGCACCGCCGCCGAGGTGCGCGCTCATCCCGCCGTGATCGAAGCCTATCTCGGCCGCGAGACCACGCAGGAGACGCCCCATGGCTGACCTGCTCGAAATCGATGCCGTCTGCGCCTCCTACGGCCGCATCCAGGCGCTCTCGGAGGTTTCGCTCAAGGTGCCGCAGGGCGCGATCGTCGCCCTGCTCGGCTCGAACGGCGCCGGCAAGAGCACGACGCTCAACACCGTGTCGCGCCTCGTGCCCGTGACGGCAGGGCAGATCCGTTTCGCAGGCGAGGCGATTCAGTCCTGGCCGTCGCACAAGGTCGTCTCCGCCGGGATCCTGCAGGTGCCCGAGGGCCGCGAGGTCTTCCGTGACATGAGCGTGCGCGAGAACCTCGACATGGGCGCCTATCGCCGCAACGACGCGGCCGGAATCAGGCGCGATCTGGAGCGGGTGTTCGAGTACTTCCCGAAGCTGCAGGAGCGGCTGCAGCAGAAGGCCGGCACCCTTTCAGGCGGCGAACAGCAGATGCTGCTGATCGGCCGGGCGTTGATGGCGGGGCCACGGCTGCTGCTGCTCGACGAGCCGTCGCTCGGGCTTTCGCCCCTGCTCGTCCAGCAGATCTTCGCGATCATCGAACGGCTGAACCGCGAGGGGCTCACCATCCTGCTCGTCGAGCAGAACGCGGCGATCGCACTCGGCTGCTCCTCCTACGCCTACATCCTCGAGAACGGCGAGGTGGCGCTCGAGGGGCCGTCCGAACACCTGCGACGGGACGACAGCGTCCGCCGAACCTATCTCGGCGGCTGAGCCGGGACGACCATGCGCACAGGAACTGGCTGATGGCTGCCCAGCAGGACAAACCTCTCGCCCTCGTCACCGGCGGCGCCCGTGGGATCGGCCGGGCCATCGTCGAGCGACTCTGTGCGGACGGTTTTGCGGTTGGCATCCTCGATCGCGAGGCGGAGACCGCGACCGCACTCGTGGCTGCGCTGACCGCGCGTAGGCATAGCGTCTTCTTCGAGCCGATCGATCTTGCCGATCACGACGGTCTGGCTGCGCTGGCGGAACGGCTGCCAGTGGCGCAGGCGCTCGTCAACAATGCCGGCGTCTTCGAGAACAAGCCGTTCTTCGAACTCGCCGCCGGCGATTTCAGAGGAATGATGGACGTCAACGTCACCGCGCTCTTTCTGCTTTCGCAGGCCGTAGCGCGGCGGATGGAAAAGGGCAGCCGCATCGTCAACATCGCCTCGCGGACTTTTCTCGGCGCGCGCAACCACGCCCATTATGTCGCCTCGAAGGCTGCCGTCGTCGGGCTGACGCGGGCGATGGCGATGGAGCTGCTGCCGCGCGGCATCGCGGTCAACGCCGTGGCGCCGGGCGCAGTCGCGACCGAGATGGTGGCGAAGCAGTCAGAAGAGGCGCGCGCAGCCTTGCTCGCCCAGCAGCCGACCGGCGCGCTCGCTGCGCCTGAGGACATCGCCAACGCCGTCGCCTTCCTCGCCTCGCCACGCACCAATTTCATCTACGGCCAGGTCCTGCTCGTCGACGGCGGCAAGTCGCTCGGCGGCGGCATGGGCATCTGAGCGGAGAACAGCCGTGAGCGAGCGTTTCGACGAGATTTGCGACGTGGTCGTTGCCGGGTCGGGTGCCGGTGGCATGGCGGCGGCGATCACCGCCGCCAAGGCCGGGCTCGAGGTCCTGCTGATCGAGAAGAGCGAGTTCGTCGGGGGCAGCACCGCGGTCTCCGGCGGCGCCATGTGGGTCCCGGAGAACCCGCATGCCGCGAAGGTCGGGCATGCCGACAGCCGCGAGGCGGCGATGACCTATGTCGAGGCTGTGCTCGGCAACCGCATGCGGCCGGACCTGATGCGCGCCTTCCTCGACAACGGGCCGGAGATGGTGCGCTTCTTCGAAAGCGAGACGGCACTGCGCTTCGAAGCACGCGCCTACTCGCCCGACTATCAGCCCGAGCAACCCGGCGCCTCGAAAGGTGGCCGGACGATCGACCCCGCCCCTTATGACGGCAATGATCTGGGTGCCGATTTCGCCCTGCTGCGGCCGCCGTTGAAGGAATTCACGGTGCTCGGCGGCATGATGGTCAACCGCAAGGATATCGACGCGCTGGTCGGTCGCTTCGACAGTCTCGCGAATTTCAGGCATAGCGCGAAGCTCCTGCTTCAGCACGGCCTGCACCGCCTGCGGCATCCGCGCGGCGCACGGTTGCTGATGGGCAATGCGCTCGCCGGGCGGCTGCTGAAATCAGCACGGCTGGCTGGCGTCAACCTGCGCACCAGGACGGCCGCCGGCTCCCTGATCGTCAGCGACGGCTCCGTCATCGGCCTCGTCGCGAAAGGCCCGAACGGCGAGCAGCGCATCGGCGCGCGGCGTGGCGTGGTGCTGGCGAGCGGCGGCTTCCCGGCCAATGCCACGATGCGGGGCCAGCACCTGCCGCATGCCGACGTTCACCGCTCGATGGCGCCGGCGACCGACACCGGCGATGGCATCGCGCTCGGGCTCGGCGCCGGTGGCAGCCTGCGCGACGACAATATCGGTGCCGCCTTCTGGGCGCCGGTCTCGGTGATGCGCAAGCCGGACGGTAGCGAGGTCCAGTTTCCGCACCTGATCCTCGATCGGGCGAAGCCGGGACTGATCGCCGTCGACGGCAAGGGCCGTCGCTTCGTCAATGAAGCGACCTCGTATCACGGCTTCGTCGAGGCCATGCATGCGAGCGGCGCCGTGCCGGCCTTCCTCGTCTGCGACAGTGCCTTCCTCCGCAAATATGGGCTTGGCCTCGTCCATCCCGGCCTCAAATCGCCCAAGGCCTTCGTCGAGGCTGGCTATCTGTTCGAAGGCGACAGCGTTGCTGCTCTCGCCGAGCGGATCGGCGTGCCCGCAGCGGCACTCGCAGCCGAGATCGCAGGAATGAACGAAGCGGCGCGCTCGGGCGTGGACGCCGCCTTCGGCAAGGGCACGAGCGAATATAATCGCTATCTCGGTGACCCCGCTCACAAGCCCAATCCCTGCCTCGGACCGATCGAGACCGGCCCCTTCTATGCCGTGAAGGTCTGGCCGGGCGACATCGGCACGGCCACAGGCCTGATCTGCGATCCCCAGGCCCGTGTCCTCGGCCGCGACGAGCGACCCATCCCTGGGCTCTATGCCTGCGGCAACGACATGAACTCGATCATGGCCGGCGCCTATCCCGGCGCCGGCATCACCCTCGGCCCGGCGCTGACCTTCGGCTTCATCGCCGGGCGCGCGCTCGCCGCCGGGCCCGACCATCTGCCCCGTTGAGAGAGACCGCCGCGATGAAGCTCTACCAGTCCGCAACCTCGCCCTTCGTCCTCAAGGTTCGGATCGCCGCCGCCGAACTCGGCCTTCTCGGCCAGATCGAGATGCTCGACGTCTCGCAGGAGTACAAATCCGGCGGGCCGCTGGCGCGCGAGCAGAACATCATCAAGTCGAACCCGCTCGGCCAGGTCCCGACCCTGCTGACCGAGGACGGTTTGGTGATCGCCGACAGCCGCGTGATCTGCGAGTACCTGGATCACCGCGGCGGCGGCACGCTCTTCCCAACGGACTGGGCCGCGCGCTGGAACGCTCTCAACGAGCAGACATTCGGTGACGGCCTGCTCGATGCCGCCCTCCTCGCCCGTTACGAGGGGCTGCTGCGCGAGGAGGCGATGCGCTGGGAGCGCTGGATCAACGGCCAGCTCGCCAAGGTCCGGGCCGTGCTCGACATTATCGAAGACAAAGCTCCGTCCTTCGGCGAAAGGGTCGACATCGGGACGATCACCTTCTTCTGCGGCCTCGCCTATCTCGACCTGCGCTTCGCCGACCTGAACTGGCGCGACGGCCGACCGCAGGCCGCCGCCTGGTTTGCGCGCCTGACACAGCGACCCGCTTTCGGCGGCCAGAAGTTCGGTTGAGCGGCGGAGCGGAATCTCATCTCGAGGGGCAGGATATGAGCGCCAGTTTCGGGCTTTCAGGCCGTACGGTGATGGTCACCGGCGGCGCCTCCGGCATCGGGCGGTCCTGCGCCATCGCGCTGGCGCGTGAGGACGCCAGCGTCGCGGTCGCGGACGCCAACGCCAAAGGCGCTACGGCGGTGGCTCGGGAGATCGAGGCGCTCGGCGCCCGCGCAGTCGCCGTGAGCTTCGACGTGCGCGATCCGGTCGCCACCGACGCAGCAGCAGCAACGATCGAGCGCGACCTTGGCCCGCTCGATGGGCTCATCACCGCCGCCGGCATCTCGCGCCCTGCTCCCGCGACAGAACTGTCAGCCGAGAGCTGGGAGGCGGTGATCGGCGTCAATCTCTCCGGCACCTTCTATTCCTGCCAGGCAGCGGGCCGGCGCATGATCGCGCACGGTCGCGGCGCCATCGTCACCATCGGCTCGGTCTCCTCGCTCGGCGGCCAGTCGGGACGGGCTCACTACTGTGCGTCGAAGGCGGGCGTGGTCGGCCTCACCCGCGATCTCGCAATCGAATGGGGCTCGCATGGCGTTCGGGTGAACTGCATCGGCCCGAGCGCGACCGACACGCCGATGATCCGCGCCGGCATTCCCGAAAGCTTCGTCTCCGGCGTCATGGAGGACCGCACGCCGCTCGCCCGGCTCGCCCGGCCGGAGGAGATCGCCAATGTCTGCCTGTTCCTGCTCTCGGACCTCGCGAGCTACGTCAATGGCGCCCTGATCATGGCCGATGGTGGCCTCTCCGCCGGCTTCTTCACACGCAGCCACGGCCGCGATTTCTCCTCCAGGGCCTTGCTCGCGCAAGGCATCTACAGCGAATGAACGGACGCCGACATGACCAAGCTAGCCCTCGTCACCGGTGCCGGACGTGGAATCGGCGCCGCGATTGCCCACAAGCTCGCCATCGACGGCTGGCGCGTCGCTGTCTGCGACCTGACGAAGGAACCGGCCGCCTCGGTGGCCACGTCGCTGCCAGGCGAGGGCCATAGCGGCTGGGCGGTCGATGTCTCCAACGAGAGCTCGGTCGAGACGCTGTTCCAAGCGGTCGAGGCCGCTCACGGCCCGGTCACCGCGCTCGTCTGCAATGCCGGCATCCTGCTGATGGCGGCGGATGGCGAGCGACCGACGATCTTCGATATGACGCTGGACGATTGGGAACGCACGCATGCGGTCAACACGCGCGGCGTCTTCCTGAGCATCCGCGCCTATGCGCGCTGCCGCCGGGAGCGCCCGGTCGAGGGCGGGCGCATCACCACGACCAGCTCCGTCGCCGCCGAACTCGGCGGCTATCGCGGCTCGGCGAGCTACATCTCGTCGAAGTCGGCGATCCTTGGCTTCACCAAGGCGATGGCGCGCGAACTCGCGCCGCTCGGTATCACTGTGAACTGCGTTGCGCCGGGCATCATCGACGCGCCGATGTTGGCAGCGGCCACGCCACGCTCGGCCGCACCAAACTCACTGGACGCGCTGGCGCAGGCGGTGCCGCTCAGCCGCCTCGGCCAGCCGGACGACATTGCCGGGGCAGTGGCTTTCCTGCTCTCCGCACAGGCATCCTACATCACCGGCGCCACGCTCGACGTGAACGGCGGTTACCGGATGGCCTGATCCTGCCGTCGCTGCCACGCTCTACATCAGGATGCGCATCAGCTCGTTCTGCGAGGAAATGCCCAGCCTGGCATAGGCGCGCTTGCGATAGGTCAGCACCGTGTTGAGGCCGACTCCGAGCTCGAGCGCGATCCCTTCCGAGGTCAAGCCGGTCGCGATCAGCGCGCAGACATCGCGCTCGCGCTTCGACAGGCCGGGCGCGACAGCCTGGAGCCGGGCTTGCAGTACTGCGGCAGCGCGGTGCCCATCAGCGGGCTTCACCGCATCGTAATGGCGCCAGAGAGCCGCCATGAGCAGCGGCGCGCTTTCGACGAGATGCAGGATTTCCTTGTCGCTGAAGCTTTCGTTGCGGCGACGATAGATGCTGAGTCGCATCGTGCCGGCCACCCGCCGCTGGATCAGCGAAAAGCGCTCCGACAACCCAACCGCGACATAGCATTCGCTGCGGTAGGTCGGGCTGGCGATGTCGCTGGCCCGCATGCGGACGCCCCAGCAATCGCGGTCGCTGCCTTCATCGAGCGCGATCGCGTTGGCAGGATCGGCGCGCCAGTGGCGGGAGACATAGCGACGCGCGACATCGAGCGCGGCCTTGCCGGGTTCCTGCCGGTTCTCGGCGAGGAGCGTATGGACCTCGCCATCGGGCGCGGTCATGAAAGCCGTGACGATCTCGGTGCCCGTGAAGCGACGGGCGATCTCGAACAACCCGGCCGAAAAATCCGGACGGCCCACGCTCTCGATGACCTGCGGCATGGTCGCCAGAATACTGCCAGGGGCCACAGTCTGTTGGATGGCCAAAAGCTGCATCCCAACCTCCCGCCGGCTCCTCTTTCAGCATGGCCGGGGGCCATGCGGCGGGAGCGCTTGAGGCTTGAAGCGATAACAGTATCCAATTTCGCATGCAAACTGGCGTGCAGGCGGAATCGTCAAACATCTCCGTCGCTTCGCCTATCGACCATCGCCATGAGCGATTGGCCAGACCGACAGCCGGATGGCGGCCTATTACCTATTCTACGATCACTGCTCGATCCCGGCAGCTGGGCGTCTGCTGTCGGGCAGTGAGTGAGAGTCCGCTCCTGGCGCATTTCTCCCGGACGAGTGACCGACGTTTTGGCCCGTTGCGGACTCTCGCAGCGTCCGGTCATGGGCATTTTGATCGCCAATCCCATAGGCGAGGGTTGTTCAACGTGGACGCTGCAATAGCGGCGAGCTTGTCATGACGCGCCGCACCGCCAAGGCGCGGCAATTTCTTACCATTATTAGCGATTAGCGATAATTGTGGAAATGAAGAACATTTGCCACTAGCGCTGCTCCCCGCGGGCGGTTAGGCCTTCGGCGTAAGGCTGTCCACCAGCAGATCGCCCGTGGCGAGAACGTGCTTGCGCAGCAGGTCGCAGGCCCGCTCGACGTCGCGCATCTCGCAGAGCGTCAGAATGCTGCGATGCTCGGCCTGGGACTGCTCGAGATGATGCGTCTGCTCCCAAGTGTAGCGGAGGTAGCGCTCGAAGTTCATCCGCAGTGTCTCGATCATCTGCAGCGTGCGCGACCGCCTGGCCGGCGCGTAGAGGATCTGGTGGAAGCGGCCGTTCAGCAGGATCTTTGCGTCGACGGCCGTGGCAGAGTCGAGTTCGTCGAGCACCTTTGCAGTGGCAAGAAAATCGGCGCGCACCATGTTGGGGATCGCCCAGCGCAGGGCCTGGCATTCCAGTATCGCGCGCAACTGGCTGATTTCCCAAGCCTCGTCGTGACTCATCACGGCGACGGCGACGCCGCGACGCGGCTCGGCCGTGAGGAAGCCCTCGCCGACGAGCTGCTTGAAGGCCTCTCGTACGATCATCTGGCTGACGCCGAACTGCATCGCAATTGCGTCCTGCCGCAGCCGCTCGCCGCCCGGGAGCCGGTTGCGGAGGATGGCGGAGCGCAGATCGTCGGCGACGACCGCGGCGGCCGACCGGCTGTACCGGCGCGATGCCGGATCCACGATGCTCTGAGTATCCAAGCGATGGCGCCTTGTGCGGGATTAGCGATTAAAAGCCTCGGTTGACCTTCTTTTCCTTGAGCTTCCCTAGGAAGTCAATCGCGCCGCAGAGCGGGCAATCTATCAATAAATGCCGCGCGGCGATTCAATCTCGGCGGGGAGTTGACGGCTTTCAAATTAGCGATTATCGCTAATTTACTCCAGCTTGAACGGAACGGTTTTCTAATGCTTCGCTTGTCCGACTTCGGCGCCGTCACCTTCGACGTCTACGGCACACTGATCGACTGGGAGCCGTCGATCGTGGCCTTCCTCCAGGCCTGGGCGCAGGAGCAGCGGGTGACCGCGACCGGCGACGAGCTGATTATGTCCTTCGACCGGGCTCGCGCCGTGATCCAGAAGGAGCGTCCGGCCCATCTCTATCCCGAGGTTCTACGTCGCTGCTTCGACAGGATCTCGGCCGGCTACGGCGTAGCGATTGATCCAGTCCGGCGCGAAGCGTTCTCGCGGACGCCGCACGACTGGCCGGCCTATGCGGACACGGAGGCGGGACTGAAGGCGCTGCAAGCGCGCGCCAGGATCGGGGCGCTGTCGAACATCGACAACGCCTCGCTCACCACGTCCTGCGCCAAGATGAACATCCGCTTCGACATCGTCGTCACGGCCGAGCGCGTCGGCGCATACAAGCCTAGCGACGAGCACTTCGCCACCGCGCTCACCGATCTCGATGCGGCCGGGATCCCGCGGCAGCGCGTCCTCCATGTCGGGCAGAGCCTTCGCGCCGACATCACGCCCGCCAACAGGCTCGGGCTCAAATCGGTCTGGATCAACCGGCCAAACCGACTTCTTGGCCTGTCCGGCGAGGGCGCGGCCGAAGCCCGGCCGGACCTGACGGTGTCGAGCCTCGCGGAGCTCCTCGAAGCCATCGCCTGACCTTTGCGATCAACCGACAACGAGAATGGAGAGGGACATGAAGGGCAGGATCGTGGGGCTGGCCGCCATCGGCATCAGCCTGGCACTGGGAGTGGCGTCGGCGGCGCGTGCGCAGGCGACGGATACCGTGATCGACCGGATCAAGGCCAAGAAGTCGATCTCGATCGGCTATCGCGAGGCCTCGATCCCCTTTTCCTATATCGACGCGCAGGGGAAGCCGATCGGCTATTCGACCGATCTCTGCACGCGGGTCGCTGCAACCGTAAAGGCGGCGCTCGGCCTGCCCGATCTCGAGATCAAATGGGTGCCGGTCAACCTGCAGAATCGCATCCCGCTGGTTGCCAACGGCACCGTCGACATCTCCTGCGAGTCGGCGGTGAACACGATCGGGCGTCAGGCTCAGGTCGATTTCTCGAGCCCCTTCTTCATCTCCTCGACGCGGTTCCTGGTGAAGGCGAAGTCCGGCATCGCCGAGCTCGCCGACCTCAAGGGCAAGTCGATCGCCCTACCGATCAACTCGGTGCCCGAACGCCTGATCAAGTCCCTGATCGAGCGTGACAAGCTGAACATCCGGATCGTGCCGGTGCGGGACAATTCGGAAGGCTTCCTCGCGCTGTCGACCGACCGCGTCGACGCGTTCTCGACCGACGACATCCTGCTGTTCGGGCTGCGCAGCAAGGCGCCGTCGCCCGCGGGATACGAGGTGGTCGGCAAGCCGCTCTCCTTCGACAGCTACGGCTTCCTCGTTCAGAAGAACAGCACGGTCTTCCTGTCGCTGGTGAACGCGACGCTCGCCCGGCTTGCGCGCGAAGGCGAGCTTCAGAAGCTCTACCAGACCTGGTTCGAGCCGCTGGGCGTGCCGCTCTCGGCGCCTTTGGCGACCACCTTCCAGATCATCGCGATCCCCGAGTGAGGCGGATCGGCAGCCTCGGGTGTCGGGCGGGGAAGAGCGCGCCATGAACTATGCATGGAACTGGGGCGTCCTCGTCCAGCCCCCCTATCTGGAATGGCTCGGCCAGGGGATCGCCATGACGCTGGCGGTCTCGATCGCCGCCGGGATCATCGCACTGAGCCTGGGGACTCTGATCGGCATTTTTCACAGCAGCACCTCCGGCGCGATGCGCCTCGTCACCGGCTCCTACATCAACTTGTTCAGAAACGTGCCGCTCCTCCTGCAGATGTTTCTCTGGTTCTTCGTCGTGCCCGAGCTGCTGCCGAAGGCGGCCGGGACCTGGCTGAAGCGGGAGCTGCCCAATCCGGAAATCATAACGGCGATCGTGGCGCTGGGTCTGTTCACCGCCTCGCGCATCGCGGTGCAGGTGGCGGCTGGCATCGCCGCCGTGCCCGGCGGCCAGTCGATGGCCGCACGCGCCTCGGGGCTCTCCACCGTGCAGGCCTACCGGCTCGTCCTGCTGCCCCAGGCCTTCAGGATCGTCGTTCCGCCGCTGACCTCCGAATTCCTGACGATCTTCAAGAACTCCTCCATCGCGCTGACCATCGGCGTCTACGAGCTGACGGCGCGGACCCAGCAGATCCAGAGTTTCACCTATCAGGGCTTCGAGGCCTTCACCGCCGCAACCGTGGTCTACATGGTGATTGCCCTGACGGTGACGACACTGATGACGGTCATCGAGCGCAGGGTGGCGATCCCCGGCCAGAGCGCGAGGGTTTGAGCAATGTCCGGCTTCGACGTCTCCGTCATTCTCGACGCCCTGCCTTTCCTGGCGAAGGGGCTCGGCCTCAGCCTCGGGCTGACCGCTATCGCCATGGTCGGCGGCCTGGCACTCGGCCTCATCATCGCCATCGCCAGGCTCTCGCGCTTCCGCACCCTGGGGACGCTCGCCGCGCTCTACGTGAACGGCTTCCGCGCCGTCCCGCTGATCCTGGTGATCTTCTGGTTCTACTTTCTGGTGCCGCTCTTGCTCGGCCGGCCGGTCGGTGCGCTCTACTCGGTGCTTATCGCCTTCGTCATGTTCGAAGCCGCCTATTATTCCGAAATCATCCGGGCCGGGATGAAGAGCGTCCGGCCAGGGCAGTGGCAGGCCGCGCAGGCCTCCGGAATGACCTATCTCCAGGCGATCCGCCTCGTCGTGCTGCCGCAAGCGCTGCGCAAGATGGCGCCGCTGATGGTCACGCAGGGCGTCGTGCTCTTCCAGGATACGTCGCTGGTCTATGTCGTGTCGCTCCACGACTTCATGACCTCGGCCAGCATCGTCGCGAACACCCAGAACCGCATCGTCGAGCTCTATGTGTTCGCCGCCCTGGTCTACTTCGCCCTCTGCACCGCAGGCAGCACCCTGGCGCAGCGCCTGAGCAGCAACCGGCAGCGAGCGCATTAGCGCCGCCGGCAATCCCTTCCCCTGCAACTGCGGGACAGCGTGAACGACATGGTCGAGATGATACGCATCAATGGATTGTCCAAGAGCTATGGCGACGTCCCGGTGCTGAAGAACTGCAGCCTCGACGTCGCGCGCGGCGAGGTCGTGGTGATCTGCGGGCCATCGGGCTCGGGCAAGAGCACCTTCGTCAAATGCATCAACGGGATCGAGCCGGCCCAGGCCGGCCGGATCGCGATCGACGGTGAGGACCTCCCGTCGAAGCCCGCCGCGGCCGCCAGGATCCGCGCGCGGATCGGCATGGTGTTCCAGCATTTCGAGCTCTACCCGCATCTTACGGTGATGGAGAACATCTGCCTGGCGCAGATCCACGTGCTCAAGCGCAGCCGCGAGGAGGCGAAGGCGAAGGCCCACGGCCTGCTGCGGCGCGTCGGCCTCACCGACAAGGAGGCGGCCTACCCGTCGCAGCTCTCGGGAGGTCAGCAGCAGCGCATCGCCATCGTGCGCGCGCTCGCCATGGACCCGGTCGCGATGCTCTTCGACGAACCGACCTCGGCGCTGGACCCGGAGATGATCGGCGAGGTGCTGGCCGTGATGCTCGAGCTCGCGCGCGAGGGCATGACCATGGTCGTCGTCACCCACGAGATGGGCTTCGCCAAGGCCGCCGCCGACCGAGTCGTCTTCATGGATTGCGGCGAGATCGTCGAGATCGCCGAAACCGCGCGCTTCTTCGCCGAGCCGGCCTCGGAGCGCGCCCGCCTCTTCCTCTCCCGCATCCTGGCCCACTGACATGACCGACCCGACGATCCCGAGCCCCGACGACGTCCTCGACGCCGCCCGCCTCCTGCAGCCGGTGGCTGTATGCACGCCGCTGCTGCGCTCACCCGTGCTCGACCGGCTAATCGGTGGCGAGATCCTGCTCAAATGCGAGAATCTCCAGCGCTCCGGAGCGTTCAAGTTCCGCGGCGCCTATAACCGGCTGCATCGCCTGGATCGCTCGGCTTTCCCCGGCGGCGTCGTCGCCTACTCGACCGGCAATCACGGCCAGGCCGTGGCGACGGTGGGCCGGATGCTGGACATCCGCGCGACCATCGTCATGCCAAGCGACGCCCCCGCCAACAAGATCACCAAGGTGCGCGAGAACGAGGGCGAAGTCGTGCTCTACGAGCGCGGCCGCGACTCGCGCGAGGAGATCGCGGCGCGGATCGCCGCGCGCATGCCGGTGGCCGTGGTTCCGCCGGGCGACGACCGCTTCGTCATTGCCGGCCAGGGCACGGCCTTCCTCGAAGCTGCCGAGCAGGCAAACGGCTCGGTCGATCTCGTCATCGTCCCCTGCGGCGGCGGTGGGCTCGCGGCGGGAACGGGCCTCGCCATGGAGGCCGTCGGCAGCCGGGCCGAGCTTTGGGCGGCCGAGCCCGAGGGGTTCGACGACACACGCCGCTCGCTCGCGAGCGGCAAGCGCGAGGTCAACGAACGCCTCTCCGGCTCGCTCTGCGATGCGCTCCTGGCACCGACTCCGGCGGAGCTGCCCTTCTCCTTCAACCGCCGCAAGCTGTCGCAGGTGCTGACGGCCTCCGACGACGAGGTGCTCGCCGCCATCCGCTTCGCCTTCGAGCATCTGCGCCTGGTCGTCGAGCCCGGCGGTGCCGTCGCCCTGGCGGCGCTTCTGGCGCGGCCCGACGCCTTGCGCGGGCGCCGCGCGATGGTGCTGCTCTCGGGCGGCAATGTCGAGCCGGAGATCTTCCGCAGGGCGCTCGCGCCCCATTGAACGCCCGCTCGGCCTCACCGGCCGACCACCAAGCCCCTCTCGCCGAGCCTCAACAGGAACCGCCATGTCTTCGCTCGCCAGCAAGTTCGCCGCTCTCTCGACCGATAACGCGCCCGGGCAGGAGGTGCGGCGCTCAGATGCCGACATCCGCGCCCTGATGGTCGGAGAGACCATGCCCGGCCCCACGGTCGATTTCTCGCATGGCGACGTCGATGCCTTCCCGCCGCCGCCGGGTGCAATGGAGCGTTTCGTGGACGCGGTGCGGATCGGCGGTCGGCAGGCCTATACCGAATATCGCGGCTCGGCTGACATCCGCGCGGAACTGGCGGCGAAGCTCGAAGGTTTCACCGGGGCGCCGGTCTCGACCGATGCCGGCATCATCGTCACGCCTGGCACGCAGGGCGCGCTGTTCCTGGCGATGGCCGCGACTGTCACCGCCGGCGACAAGGTCGCGATCGTTCAGCCGGATTATTTCGCCAACCGCAAGCTGGTGCAGTTCTTCGGCGGCGAGGTCTTGCCAGTGACGATGGACTATCTCGCCGGTGCCGAAGTAGCAGGCCTCGACCTGTCGGCGCTCGAAGCGGCCTTTGCCGCGGGCGCGAAGACCTTCGTCTTCTCCAACCCCAACAACCCGACCGGAGCGGTCTACTCGCAGCGCGAGATCGTCCGGATCGTGGAGTTGGCCAGCCGCCACGGCGTCACAGTGGTGGCCGACCAGCTCTATTCCCGCCTGCGCTATGACGGCGAAAGCTATACGCATATCCGCGCCAGCGACCTTCCCGACGAGCAGTGCGTGACAATTATGGGCCCGTCCAAGACCGAGTCGCTGAGCGGCTACCGCCTCGGCGTCGCCTTCGGCGCGCCGGCGATCATCGACCGAATGGAGAAGTTACAGGCGATAGTGTCTCTGCGGGCGGCGGGCTACAATCAAGCCGTTCTGCGCGCCTGGTTCAATGAGCCCTCAGGGTGGCTGGCGCAGAGGGTGAGCGAGCATCAGGGCATTCGCGACGAACTGCTGGTTATTTTTGCGGAAGCCGGCTTCCCGACCCGGCGTCCGCAGGCCGGAAGCTACGTCTTTCCCACCCTGCCCTCCTTGCGCGTCGCTCCGCTCGACTTCATTCAGCTGCTTCGCCAGCAGGCGAACGTGATCGTGACCCTGGGAACAGAATTCGGCCCGCATCCGCACAGCGTCCGCCTGAACTTCTCGCAGGACCGGGACGCCGCGCTCAATGCCGCACGCCGGATCGTCGCGATGGTCGAGCGATACCGGGTTTAGGTCTGGGGTGCCGCACCGTCACCGAAATGGCTGTTCCGGCAACGAAACCGCGCAGTTGGCCATTCGTGCCGACGGTCCGCTTCTCGGCAACTAATACACTTTTCCGTTCTGGCTAAATTCTAAATCGCTGGCCCCTGCACCTGGCAGCCTCAGTTCGAACCTGCAAAAAAGAGGGCAAGCTTAGACTATCCACACCCGGTATACTCTGGAAGTGATGCTGTGGACGGCTCCACGCCTGTGGGAGCCTAAGCGCACCGGCAACTGCGCGCTTGCCTTCTGGACCACACGAAGCTGGAAAGCACCGTGGGCTATCTCGGCATCGAGGTTGACGATGCACTTCTCCTTTCGGAGCAAACCGACCTCTGACGTCAGGCACGGCGGGAGCCCGCCGTGCTAAACTCGCCCTTCGGCAAGGGCAAGCTCGGGTGGAGAGCAGCACTAGCGCCTAGGTCTTATTGAGGTCAGGCCGCGCAGCGCCAAACGGGCGGCGTCGCGGAGTTCAGACTTGCTGGCCCCGCCACGCGCTGCCACCTTGAGGCCCGAACGCAGGACCAGCAGCATCCGGCCGACGGCGTCGGTGTCGAGCCCCGCGTCAAGTTCGCCGGCCTCGACACCATTGCGAACTCGAGCAGCGAAGGCCGCGACAACGGTCTCGCCGGCGGCGTCGTTGAGGGCATTGATCTCTGGGTCCGAGCGGCTGAATTCGACGACCGACCCGACCCCCAGGCAGCCGCTTTCGACATCGTCGCTGGGCCCCAACCCGACCAGCAGGGCCGCCTCGATGCCTTCGGCCGCCGTCCCTTCCGCAAGGGCCTCGCGCATCTGCTCAAGTGAGCCGGCCGCGTAGCGGCGCAGGGCCTCCAGGAACAGGCCGCGCTTGTCTCCGAACGCGCCGTAGAGGCTTTGCCGGGCGATGCCCATACGTTCGAGCAAGTCGCTGGTCGAGGCCGCCGCAAACCCCTGGCGCGCGAACACCTTGATCGCGCTGGCGATCGCCTCGTCTCGATCGAACTCGGAAGGTCTGGCCATGGCCGTATTGTATCAATTTTGACCGATCAGTCCAGAACGTTCTTGACTCAATGGTCCTGAATGACGAATGGATTACGGACCAATCAGTCAAGAATGGATATCGCACATGAACACCACCTTTTCCCTCACCTCGCCAGCCCTGATTTTCGGCGGGGCGCGAGGCATGGGCGCCGCCATCGTACGTCGCGTCGCCGCCGAGGGACGCCCCGTCGCCTTCACCTATGTCAGCGCGCCGGATCGAGCCGCCGCGCTGGTCCAGGACATCGAAGCCGGCGGCGGGACGGTGCTTGCCATCCGCGCCGACAGCGCTGATCCCGAGGCCGTGCGCCTGGCGGTCGAGGCCGCTGTCGAGCGCTTCGGCAAACTAGGGGTGCTGGTTGTCAACGCCGGCATCCTGATGGGCGGCGCCATCGATCAGTTCGCCATGGACGACTTCGACCGCATGCTGGCAATCAACGTGCGCGGGGTGTTCGCCGCGATCCGCTACGCCGCCCCGCACCTGCTGAAGGGTGGGCGCATCGTCACCATTGGCAGCAACACCGCCGACCGGATCGGCTCGCCCGGTTCCAGCGTCTACGCCATGACCAAGGCCGCCGTGGCCCAGTTGGTGCGCGGAGCCGCGCTCGACTTCGCGCCCCGCCAGATCACCATCAACAACGTTCAGCCCGGCCCGGTGGAAACCGATATGACCGCTGACCTCATGGCGTACATCGTTCCCAAGCTGCCGCTGGGCCGCATCGGCAGGCCCGATGAGATCGCTGACCTAGTCGCTTGGCTGACGGGCCCTGGAGCCGGCTACATGACCGGCGCTAGCCTGACCATCGACGGCGGATGGACCGCCTAGCCACGCGGTCGGGGCGCGGGCAATCGCTGCACGCAAGACCGCCGGCTTGCGCCCCTCCTCCAAAGGTCCGCAACGGGTCGCCAACCGACCTCGCGTCGATGCATTCCGAAGGTCCGGTTCCGGGCAACCATCCAGAGTCCGCTCCTGGCGCAGCTCGGCGGGCCCATCGAACGGAACGGACTGGGATGGGGTATGCGCCTCACCGCCATGCAGTGATTGCTGAAGCGCGGTCAGCGCGCTTCAGCATGGATGGGTTAGAAGGCCTGGCTTACAGCCCGTACTGCCGTCTAATGAGATCGGCAGCTCGCTCGCCAACGATGGCGCAAGGAGCCATGGTGTTGCCGGTCGTGACACGCGGCAGCACCGAGCCATCGGCAATTCGAAGGCCGGTAATACCATGGACCGCGAGCTTGGCGTCCACGACCGACATATCATCTGATCCCATCTTCGCAGTGCCGCACTGATGCCAGTAGGTCACCGCTGCGTCGCGAATGAATGCGTCATCGATTTCCCGATCATTGCCGGGGATACGCTCACCACTGACGAAGGGCTGGAAGGCTTCGCTGCCACCTATCTCCCGGCTGAGCTTCACACACGCACGAGCCGCCTCCAGGTCCCGCGGATCTGACAGCATGTTGGCATCGACGATAGGCATCGTGCTGGGATCGTCAGACTTGAGGCGTATCCGTCCTCGGCTATACGGCCGAGCAAGTCCGGCGAACATCGTCCAGCCATGGGCCGGCACCCCCAGCTTTGCCGTCCGCTCACTCGGGACTGGGAACTCCACCTGGCAGAATAGGAGATCCGGCTCGGTGAGGTCGGGACGGCTTTTCCAATAGAGTTTTGCCTCGCTGCCACTGTTGCGCGGAGGAATCGGCTCACGGTATTCCCACGTGCATCCGAACGAGACGTGATCCTGCAGATTGCGGCCGACACCTGGAAGGTGATGGATGACTGGAATTCCGAGCCGCTTGAGTTCATCGCGATCGCCGATTCCGGACAGCATGAGCAGCTTCGGCGTATTGATCGCGCCGGTCGAGATCACGACCTCCGTTCCTGCGTTGATGGCCGTAATCGTGCCGGTACGCTCGATCTCCACGCCGGTGGCGCGGCGCCCATCGAACAGGATGCGCCGGACACGCGTTTCGGTGAGGATCGTCAGGTTCGGGTGATCAGCAATCGGACGGACATAGGCCCGGTAGAGGGAGTGCCGCTTACACTCGCGCACCAGCATGTCTGAGTAGGCAACCCCTCCCTCGCCCTCCATCATCTCACCATTCGGATGATCGAAGCGGGGAATGCCGAGGCCTTCCGCCGCATCGAGCAAGGCACCGGCGATGGGGCTTGGGTCCTTCGCGGGCTGAACCCAGACCGGGCCGGCCGTGCCCCGATATTTCGGATCCGGCTTGCCCTGCCAGTTCTCGATACGGCGATAGATGTCGAGAACGGAACGGTGGCTCCAGCCAGCGTCGCCCGTCACGGCCGCGAAGTGGTCCCAGTCGCTGCGGTGGCCACGTGCCCAGACCATGACGTTCACGCTGGATCCGCCGCCAAGGCCCTTGCCCATCGACATTGAAAGTGCTCGGCCGTCGAGATGCGGATTGGGCTCGGCTTGGAACCCCCAGTCGCGGTCCGAGCCAAGATTTGTAGGCCACAGGGCAGGATTGAGGACGGATTCTGCTTCATCATCCGGTCCGGCCTCGATCAGCAGAACGCTGCAGGCCGGGTTCTCGGCCAGGCGGCGCGCGATTACCGAGCCAGCCGCACCGGCTCCGCAGATGATGAAGTCGTAGGTCGTCTTGAGGTTGGCTTTGCGCTCCGCCTGGTTTTCGCGTGCGCGTCGTTCGAGGCCCCCGGCATCGCCGGGGGCAGGCATGTCAGTCATGGCTTGATCTTTCAGTTCGGCGCTGGGCCGTTTCGGGGACCGCGATGCGCGGCTGGCCGTTACTTCGCGGCGGACGACGCCTGGCGAGCGGCCTGGTCGATCACATCGGCGACGACCTTGGGCTGGGTCACGAAGAGGGCATGGCTGGCCGAGACCTTCGTGACCTTGGCGCCGATGCGCTTGGCCATGTGATCGAGCATCGCCTGATCGAAGGCCTTGTCCTCACTGGCGATGACGGCCCAGCTCGGCTTGGTGCGCCAGGCGGCGTTCTTCAGCTTGGTGCCGAAGGCCGACAGGTTGATCGGCACCTGCGAGTCCCGCATGAAGGCGACGTCCGCGTCGGAGACATCGTGGGCGAAGCCGGCCTTGAACTTGGCGTGGTCGACGAAGGCGAAGCCGTCCTGCGCCTTGTCGAGGACGAACTCGGTCGCCGGC
Source organism: Alloboseaceae bacterium BT-24-1 (assembly GCA_025846845.1). Classification (GTDB taxonomy): domain Bacteria; phylum Pseudomonadota; class Alphaproteobacteria; order Rhizobiales; family Beijerinckiaceae; genus Allobosea. The sequence goes on along the minus strand of JAOYTL010000006.1, from coordinate 145,278 downwards.
GCGAAGCCCTCGTACTGCTGGGCGGTCGTCTCGCCGGCATCGGGCGAGAGAGCCGAGACATAGACAAGACCAGTGACCTTCGGATCGACGCCCGCTTCGGTGATGACGGTGCCGCCCCAGGAATGGCCGACGAGGATCGTGGGGCCGTCCTGCCGGTCCAGCGCTCGCTTGGTGGCTGCGACGTCATCTTCGAGCGAGGTCAGTGGGTTCTGAACGATCGTCACGCGGAAGCCGCGAGCCGTCAGCAGATCATAGACGCCCCGCCATCCCGATCCGTCGGCGAACGCGCCGTGGACCAGGACGACGTTTCTGGCGTGCTGCGCTGCGCCCAGCTGGGTGTTCGCAGGCTGGGCGAGAGCGGCCTGTGACACGCCGCTGAGGGCGGCTGCGGCGACGAGGGTGTTGCGGATGGGCTTGTACATGACAGTGCTCCTTCGTTTGAATATCGCGCTAACTGTTATTGCGATAATAGATATGCCGGTTACCGCCATCCTTGTCAATCAGACATTTGTCGCGATATATATTTTCGAGATCACGGTTCCGTGAACCGCAGTGAAAGGCCTGCCGATGACCGACGCCACCACCTCTCCGCCAGTGCCGCTGGAGGACCAACTTTGCTTCTCGATCTACTCCGCCGAGATCGCGATCCAGCGCGCCTACAAGCCTCTGCTCGATGGTCTCGGGCTGACCTACCCGCAGTATCTCGTGCTCAACGTCCTCTGGCGCGAAGACGCCCAGACCGTCGGCGGCATCGCTCAGCAGCTTGCCTTGGAGTCCAGCACGCTGACGCCGCTGCTCAAGAGGATGGAAGCGGCCGGGCTGTTGCGTCGCACCCGCAATCCCGAGAACGAGCGCCAGGTCATCATCGCGCTCACCTCGGAAGGCGACGCTCTTCGATTTCGTGCCGGCTGCCTGAACGCAAATCTGCTCGAAGCGTCCGGCCAGACGGTTGGGCAGCTCGGGAAGCTCAACGAGTTGATCCGGCAACTTCGCGACGCGATCTACGCCCATACCGGTGCCCTGGGCCCAGGAGAGCCGGGTATGGACCCCAACCCCAAGGTCTGACGGTAAGGCGGAGGCCACCTAGACCGTCGGCACGGTCCCACCATCGATGACGTATTCGGTTCCGGTGATGCTTCCCGCTCGGTCAGAGGCAACGAAAGCGACCAGGCTTGCGACTTCGTCCGTGCTGGCCGGGCGGCCGATCGGGATTCCGCCGAGGGAATCCATGATCATCTTCGTGCTCGCCTCGACGCTGACGCCCTGTTGCTCGGCAAGGCGCTCCGCGAAGTGAATGGATCCCTCCGTTGCAATCCATCCCGGCGAGACACGGACGACCCGAACGCCTTTGGGAGAGACCAGCTTGGAGAGGCTCTTGCTGTAGGAAGCAAGCGCCGCCTTCGCCGCCGCGTAACCAATCGTTGCTTCCGGCAGCGGCATGACGCGCTGGATGGAAGTGACATGCACGACGACACCGCTGCCTTGCGCCGTCATCGCCGGCACCAGCTCGCGATCGAGGCGAATCGCCGGCATCAGGTTGAGGTCGAGCTCCTTGCGCCATACCTCATCGGTGAGCACCTCGTATCCTCCTGCCGGGGCGGAAGAGCCGCCCAGCATGTGCACGATGATGTCGACTCCGCCCAAGCGCAACCGGACGGCCTGTGCCAGCTGCGCGCAGCCCTCCGGCGTCGTGAGATCGACGCCGACGAACATCTCGGCCGGCAGGTCTTCCGGCTTCGACCTGGCGCTGGTCAGGACCCGGGCGCCAAATTCGCGGAAAAGCTTGACGGTTGCGGCGCCTGCGCCACGGGTGCCGGACGTCACGAGCGCCCGCTTGCCTTCGAGGCTGATGAACGGGTTCACAGGGTGATCTCCAGTTCGCCGATCTTGTCGCCTTCCAGGCGGAAGAAATAACGCAGGTCGATCGGGCTGCCCGGGAAGTTTCCCTCGACGTGGCAGGTCACGACGGTGCGGGCGCGCTCACGTTCAATCGCAATCGGCGTCGACGTCGCGGTGAATTTCTTCGAATACTCCACTTTCCACTGACGGATCTCGTCCCTGCCAGTATGGACGTGGTTCTCATCCCGAACAGTAGCGGTGTCCGAAAAGCAATCGGCCATCGCTTGGGGATTGGGATCGAGGTCTGCGGTAAAGTACCGCGCGATCGGTGAAGGCAGTTCAAGAGACATTGTTGCCATCCTCAGCGTTGAATTCTGCAGACCTGGCCGCCGGCTGACCTGTTGAGATCTTGCCTCAGCGGTTGCTTCCACGGACATCAACTTAGCGATGGACAGCGGGACTGATAATCGGGATAAATTGGGATGAAACGTTGCGAAATCCGGGACAATGATCGGCCATAATCTCATCGAGCTAGATGCCGTCATGGCGGTCGCGCGTCGGAAATCGTTCCGGGCAGCGGCTGTGGAACTGCAGATCTCCACGACGGCGCTGAGCAATCTCATCGCGAAGTTCGAGAAGCAGCTCGGCGTCCGTCTGTTCAATCGGACGACGCGGAGCGTTTCGCTCACCGATGCCGGGCGGAACTTCGTCGAACAGATCGGCCCTGCTCTCGTTGAGATTCACAGCGCCATGGACAGCGCCATGTCGCAACAGGAGGTGCCGTCCGGGACGATCAGGATCAACGCGTTCCCGACTGCCGCCCGCGAGATCCTGGAGCCGCTCGTTTTGGAGTATCTGCGCCGATATCCGCAGGTGCACATCGACCTCGTGACCGAGGGGCGCTTGCTCGATGTGGTGGCCGACGGCTTTGATCTCGGCGTCAGAAGCGCGGATTTCGTGCCCAGCGACATGATCGCTGTTCCGATCGGCCAGGCACGATCCTACGTCGTTGTGGCTTCACCGACTTATCTCGAAGCGCACGGCAGACCACAGGTGCCGCTCGATCTGCTCAATCACACCTGCATCCGCATCCGGCTGCCAAATGGCGGCATCTACAAGTGGCACTTCGAGAAAGACGGCGAGCCTGTCCAGATCGACGTGCAAGGCCCCATCACCCTCGACGAGGCCAGCCTTTCGCGGACCGCCGTCCTGCGCGGGATCGGCCTGGGTCTATTCATGGAGTCGGACGTCCGTGAAGACATCACAGCCTGCCGCCTGATTCGCGTCCTCGAAGACTGGATGAAGCCCGTGGCGCCCTTGTGCCTCTATTATCCCGGGCGCAAGAATCCGTCCGCCGCGTTCAAGGAATTCATAAATCTCGCACGCGAGTTTACCTCAGCTTCAAGAGCCGATCTCAAGCCACGCCACGGTCAAACCGCGTCACCGTGAATGTCCGGTTATGCGCTGGGCACGAACGCCGATGATGGTATCGACAGTATCGATTAAAGCCATGGCAGGCTGCCTGTTTTGCATTTGGGGTGCTTAGCTTTATACGCGAACGCGCATATCTCAGTTTCATACGCAAACCCGTATATTGATATTTTATACGCACTCCCGTATATTGACCGTGGAGGCACCCATGACCGACCCGATCGCCCGTAACGAAAAACAGCTCGGCGCCATCCTGCGCCGCGCCCGCAAACATGCCGGCCTGACGCAAGGCACACTCGGCGACCATATCCATCTGCGCCAGGGCACCGTCTCCCGCCTTGAAGCCGGTGAACCCGCCGTCCAGCTGCGCACCCTGATGGCCGCGCTCTCCGCTCTTGACCTCGAACTCGTCGTCCGCCCCCGCAGCAAGGCAAGCGCCGCCGACATTGAGGACCTGTTCTGATGACGCGCCGCCGGGCCCATGCGCCCCTCAATGTTTTCCTGAACAGCCGCCTAGTCGGAACTCTGCGCCGTGAATCCACCGGCGCCATCGACTTTCAGTACGCCAAAGACTGGCTCGCCTGGGAGAACACCTTCGCCGTCTCGCTCTCCCTGCCTTTACGCGAGGACCGCTATATCGGCGCGCCCGTCATCAACGTCTTCGACAATCTGCTGCCGGACAGCGACGCCATCCGCAAGCGCGTCGCCGAGCGCGTTGGCGCAGGCGGCACGGACGCCTACAGCCTGCTTACAGCCCTCGGCCATGACTGCGTCGGCGCGCTGCAGTTCCTCCCCGATGGCGTCGACCCCGGCAAAGCCGGTGCCACCGACGGCAAACCCGTCACAGGAGCCGACATCGCCGCCCTCATAAACAACCTCGCTGCCGCCCCCCTCGGCATGGGCGAGGACGAGGATTTCCGCATCTCGATCGCGGGCGCGCAGGAAAAGACCGCTCTGCTGCGCAAGGACAAGAAATGGTTCAAACCCGCAGGCACCACCGCCACCACCCACATCCTCAAGCCGCAGATCGGCCAGCTACCAAACGGCATCGATCTCTCAAACAGCGTTGAGAACGAATATCTCTGCCTGAAGCTGCTCGCTGCCATCGGCGTACCTGCAGCCCATACCGAGATTGCTGATTTCGGCGACCGCCGCACGCTCATCGTCGAACGCTTCGACCGCCGCTGGACGAGCGACGGCCGCCTGCTGCGCCTGCCGCAGGAAGATATGTGCCAAGCCCTCTCCGTGCCGCCAACGCGCAAATACCAACCCGACGGCGGCCCCGGCATGCGCGACATCATCCAGCTCTTGAAGGGCAGCGATACACCGGAGCAGGATGTTGCCACCTTCATGCGCGCCTGCATCCTGTTCTGGATGCTGGGCGCTACCGACGGTCACGCGAAGAATTTCAGCATCACGCTGGGCCCCGGCGGACGCTTCCGCCTGACGCCGCTCTATGACGTGCTGACCGCGCAGCCGAGCCTCGATGCCGGGCAAATCCAGCAGAAGAAATTCAAGCTCGCCATGTCCGTCGGCATGAACCGTCGCTATCCCGTCGACGCCATCATGCCGCGCCACTTCCTGCAGACCGCCGAACTTGCCGGCGTCGGCACTCCGCTGATGCGCGCGATCTTCGAAGACCTTGCCGCGCACGCCGAAAAACAAACCGATGCTGTCATTGCGAGTCTGCCCAAGGACTTTCCCGATCAGCTCGTCACGTCAGTCCGAGCCGCCGTAAAAAGCCGCGCTGCTCTTCTCGCCAATGCAGGCGAGGCCGCCGTGCCGAACGCCAACGGAGACGCCTGACGATGGCGGCGCAGCGGCTCAAGAGACGCGCTTGGAAAGGAGCGTTTCTGCGCTCGCTGGGCCACGCGTCATGGGCGGCAGAGCAGACGCCTTTAGGAATCGACTTTCTGGGTGGCAGCCATCAGGCACCCTATTCCGCGTGGGCGGGTCCGGCCCGCCTCACCAGCACGCTGGGTTTCGCGACGATTGCCGTCCCTCTCGCCGATGGCCGTATGGCCACTCGATGGAGAGCAGGAATATGCCGCTGCTGGAATGGAAGCTGATGAACCGCTCGGAGGGCTAGCGCCCCGAGATGCAGCCTGCTGTCAGCTATCTATCAACTGACCAAACCCCAGTTAAGGCGGCGATCTGAAGTGACGCTTTCAGCTTTGCCTTCACTTTTGGCTTTGCCTTAGGAAGTTTCGGGGTGTCGGGTTCGATACCCGATATTACGGTATCTAGAAAAAGGATGCCCTGCCTGTACCCAGCTGAAGACGTTCCCTTCCAAGCGGAAATTGCAATGTACTCTAGAGCAGCGCCTAGCGCAGCTGACGCAATCTTCAAAGTGCCCTTTGCCCCATGTAGATCGTCCATGCAGAAGCTGATGAGAGGGTTGATATCGTTCCAGCCGAGGCTGGCGAAAAAGCTTTGTGGGTCAACAGATAGACCGCCTCCGCCGCCGACACCTCCGCCCGTGAATCTTACGGTGAATGGCGATGTCGCGCCGGGGGCAGTCATTTTGAAGACAAAATGTCCGCCTGCGAGACCGAAGCCTGCTGAAATTGAACCATGCTCCTTGATCTTCCAATTTTTTGACCTGCCCTCTCTATTCATCTTGCACCCCCTGCCGCAGCCGGATGAGAATACCTCTGCGCTTGGGGGTAGCAATATGGCTACAATGGTATGTCTATATCGCTTCCGTAGTAACTGTCCGACGACGGCGCGCTCTGAGGCCGGTACCCGTCGATCGCGGGCGTCGCGCCCAACAGGACGAGTACTGGCTCATGAAGATAATGGTGCTCAAGCTCTTGCGATTGATCGCCATTTTGCCAGCGCCGATGGTGCTGTGGCAGGGCCATTGCGCGGCGGATGAGCCACGCTTTCAGCTTACGCTGGCTTGGACGGTCGAGGAGGTTGAGCCCGAACCGCGCACCAGACATCACGGTCTTTCTATGCAGATCACATTGCGATCTGGCGGACGCATCAGCGAAACATTCAGGCGGATAGAGAGGCGCCGGGGACTTTCGCGGCTACAGGAAGGTGGCCTTGGAGATGATCTTGAGGGCCGCCTTCCAGGACGGTGGAAAGTCGTGAATGGCCAGACGCTGGTACGTCTTTCTGCAGAGCCCTCACACACATTTGCCATCTGGCTTCGCACCGACGGGCAGAAATCTTGCACCGCGACCCTTGAGTGGCGCCTGAAGGCAGGCTTTCGTGCCTTTGAGAGACATGCACGCCGGCGCGACACCGTTGTGCGGTTCCGTCAGCCACAAGTTGAAGCCGCAGCCTGTGAAGTGCTTTGAAGCGCCTTCGAACTGTGTAAATGTATCGATAGGAGCAAAGGTCAATTGCGAGCCGACCCGTGTCGACGATCCGACTAGCCGCTGTGCTTCTGGCAGCATTCCTTGCTACGCTGATCGGCACGCTCGCCAAAGCCAACCCGAACAGCGACAGGCGAGTTGCGCTAGTCATAGGCAACTCCACTTATAAGACCGTTCCGGCGCTTCCCAATACCGAGAATGACGCAACTGACGTTGCGGCTGCATTGAGGGCGAACGGCTTCGAGGTTATCGAGGGGCGGAATCTCGATCGACGGGGAATGGGCGAGGCTCTTGGCCGGTTTGCTCGCGCTGCTGACGGCGCTGAAGCGGCGCTCTTTTATTATGCCGGGCATGGCCTGCAGTTTCGCGGAGAAAACTATCTTGTCTCCACCGATAGCGCGCCGAGCGATGAGTTCGGCATACCGTTTGAAACCACCCGTGTCGCCGACGTTATTGAAGCGTTGGGACATGCCGTGGGTACAAGAATTCTCATCTTAGACGCTTGCAGGAACAACCCTCTCGCCGATCGTCTGGCGCGAAACAACCGTACCCGAGATATCGGGGCGAACAGAGGGTTGGCCCGCATCAATCAAAGCCAGGGAATGGTTGTGGCTTATGCCACTCAAGCCAATGATGTTGCAGCTGACGGCATCGGCCGGAACAGCCCGTTTACATCTGCTTTCGTCGAGCAATTACGCGAACCGGGACTGGAGGTAGGCCAGTTGTTCAGGCGGGTAGCTGTCGAGGTCAACAAGAAAACAGGCGGACGGCAAACCCCTGAGTTGGCGATTTCCCTGCTTGGCGATTTCTACTTCAATCGAAGTGAAAGCGATGTGCAGGCCTGGGCGAGGGTGCGCGACAGCAGCGCCCCGTTGGAATTTCGCTCCTTCCTGGAGAGATACCCGCGAAGCCTGCTTGCAGATGCGGCGAAGGCACGGCTCGATATCGTCGAACGAGGAGAACGAGAAGAGGCGCTACGCCAGCAGATCGCCAAGTACGAAGAAGAGCGAGGTAAAGCCGCCGCTTCTTTGGACGCAGCGCGCAAGATCGAAGCAGCCAGGGCAGCTGCCGAAGGCGCGGCCCAAACCGCATTGGCCGCCCAACAGGCTGAAGCCAAACGAAAGGCCGAGGACGAGGCGACCCGGCAGCAGGCTGAACAGAAGCGTCGCTATGAGGAGCGGTTGGCTCAGCTGGAGATCGAAAATCGCAAAGCTCAGGCCGAGCTGGCAGTGCGCGCCGCGGAGCAAGCGAAAAGAGCGAGAGATGACAAGGACCGTGAACATCAGCTTGCCGAGCGTGATCGCCTCGCTGCGGCGCAAAACGCTCGCATGAACGCGGCTGAAGCTGATGCTCGCCGCCAGCGGCAGGATGAAGAGCATCGGATCGCAGAGCGCTTAGCAAAGCTTGAAGACGAAAACCGTCGAGCAGCAGCCGAGCTAGCGGCCCGCCATAAGGCAGAAGACGCTCTACGAGAAACTGCGGAACGCGAGAAGGCTAAGCTGATCGGCGAGCTCGAAGCTGAGCGTCGACGCGCCACCGAAGAGCTTCAAAGAATCCAGCGGGACGGGGCCAACGATGCGAAGGCGACTGCAAGCCAGCAAGGAATCCGAATTGCCAACGCCGCCGCAGACACTCTGACTGCGCCAGCGAGCCAAGCGGTGCTGGTCCCGGACATCGCGTCGCTGACACGATCGGTCAACATCGAGTTGACAAGGATCGGTTGCTATCAAGGCAAGCTAGATGCGGCATGGACCAGCAAACCAACCAGTAGAGCAGCTCGCGAATTTGCGCGTCTAGCCAACATCAGTCCACCGGCCGCGCCCAGCGTGGAATTCTTGGAAGCACTGAAGCGACAAGCTGGCCGTGTTTGCCCTCTTGTTTGCGCTTCAAACCAAATTGAGCGAAACGGAACTTGTGCCGCTAAGCCGCGGCAGGTCGTTCAAGAGCGAGCAAGCCGACCGGCAGCGACCCGCGCCGCTCCTGCGGCGCCGGCTCGAGCACCCAGGGGGCGCTGCTTCAATTTCAACGGACAGGCCTTCTGCGAATGACACAGCATCGCTTTTGCGCCTTGATCGCAACGGCCGCGACAGCATTGGCTCTCGCGGCACTTCCCGCAAATGCAAAAGAAGCCAGGTTCCGCGTTTCGACCTTCTGGATCACAAACTTCATCGAGCCGCACCCGCGCTCGGTTAAGACGGCGACGGTTTATCTCGTCACCTTACGGCCGGACGGTCGTGTCGAGGAACGATTTGAACGAACGACTGGCAACAAGCGCGCGAATAGCCGCGCCGGAGGACAGGAGAGCTCTCTCGGCGAAATCAAGGGCGTGCGAGGGGAGACCGCATGGAGAGTTTCGGACGCCAACACATTGATGCGGCTCGAAGGTCGAGCGTCACATACTTATGTGGTGAGGCTGCGCGTCGACGGAAGTCGCTGCACAGCTGATGTCGAGTGGCGGCTAAAGCCTGGTTACACCGTCTTTGAGTGGCGCCATCCTAGCGGCGAGATCAAGGAGCGCTTTACCCAGCCGTCAAATCCGACAGCTCAATGCGATGTTCTTTGACTCATCGTCTATGCAATGGTGGCGGCTGCGGCGCCATCGAGCTGGGTCAATCGGGGGCACTTCGATGATTGGGCGGTTCGTAATATGTTTTGCTACGTCGTGGGTCTGTGCCAGCTCGGCGAATTCGCAAACGCTGCAGGCCGAATTGGAAGGCCATTCGATAGTTGTGGAGGTTAGGCAGTCCGTCTCCCGTGGCGGGGCAGCGGCCGTTCCCTATACGTGGAATGACAAACTCTATATTTCGACCATGGGAAGAATATTTCATTCAAATCGTCAGAAAAGCTCGTTAAGAAGCAGTGATTTTGACCAAAGTCTAGTCTACTCAGGCAGTCAGACAGGCGATGCGAGCCAATTTCAATGGACGAACGAGGGCCTGATTCGGCGTTGGACCAATAAGGGCACTAGGTTCATCCATTCCATTCGCATCCACAAACTCGGCGGATCGTTCAGCTGTCAGGCTGAGATCGATTGGATTGGCCCGCTGTTTCGCGTTCAGCCGCTCAGTCAGAACTGTAGGGTGATGCGCGGCAATATTCACTCATGACGCTACCGACCTGCCACGATAAACTCACTTGGCTTTCGAAGCGCCTTTTTCCAGAAGGTCGATTACAAAGTTCATGCCGTGCCCACCATATCCCAAGATGTATGGTGTTCCGACCTGCTTTGAGCCTACCTTAGTATAGGTCGTCACCATCCGGTTTACGTGTTGTCCGACTAAGCTGTTAAGTATTTCGAATCCACCCTGTTTATCTGCGGCTAATTTCCCGCCAATTGAATAAAGTGTCATAGCTTCTCGTTGAATCGCAGGATTGGTTACTGCCAGTGTCATTCCCATAATTTGGAAAAGCCGTCCCTCTACGATCCTCCCTAGGCTCTGGATTAACCCTGCGTCTGCTGTTGTCATCAGATGGCAGATCGAGGTGTCGAATGATCGAATGTTGGAGCCGTTTGGGACCGAAAACCCAATCCCAGCAGAGTTAAAGACAATTGCCTTAAGACCATTGCGGATTGCTGCATATTGGGCAAGACCGCCGCCGAGAGAGTGTCCAGTGAGCACAAGATCCGCGTTGCCTTTGAGCTTTATGGCGGCTTTCGTGACCAGATCGGCGACATCATACTGCGTCGATGGAGCCCCACGAGGATTCAGTAACTTGGAAAACGTACCGCCAGGGACATAACGTTCCAGCTTATTTCCCGCACTTAAAGTCGTTGGGACGTTTGTGAGTATCCAATCCGGCAATCCTCGAAGGCTCAATATGCTGCCGCTACCCTCGAAAGATAGCACCCACAAATTGCCTCCGGTCCGCCGCAGTTTGTAGAGTGCCGCATTAAACCCAAAGCATCTGAAAAATGCGGTTTTCAGAGCGCCAATATTGATGCCGCGCGACCTTTCTCTTGGATCCATCAGAAGTTCGATCCAATTCATCACTAATGACGCGCTGCCGCGGTTTTTATTGGTCTGATCTGGATAGATGTCCTGCGCTAACCGAGCGAAACTGAGCGCCGCCTTCTGCTCGTTAGCCGTTAGGACGCCGCTCGGGCGGCTCGCAATCTTATCAGTTTCAATCCAGCAATTAATCATCGCGTCCCCCGCCCGCAGAATTGACAAAAGCGAGAGGGGCGGCAAGTGACTCCTTTGAGTTCGGATACCTCTAAGTCAGTCCAGCGCCACGCTGTTCATGCGGATCTCTCTTTTACGCTTGCAAGCTGGGCAGCCGCGCCTCGGCTAAGAGTGCAGAAATCATCCTGCAAAAGCGGATAGCACCAGCCGGATACCGGCCATCCTTGAGCACATTCTTATTGGCATTAGGCGCGGCGGGTCTCTCCCCGTCGTTAATCCGGTAGCGAATGTTCGGCCTCTCCATAGACCCCGATCCACTCAGCCTCAGTCATGATGGAGGCGCATGGGTAATAAACGGCTTTCGCGAAACTGCCTGACGCGTGGTCCAACCCTTTGTCGCGCTGGCTCTTGGCATGCTGATCGCTTTCGGTCCGCATCCACTGACCCTATCGTTGATCCTGGCCGGCTGCGGCTGGCAGATATTGCGCTCCACTCCCCGGCCTGATCGTTACCTCAAGTGGCGCGGTTGAGAGGCCGCCTAGCTTAACAGCCTCATCCGCGAAATCCTGAATGAAGCGCATCACAACCGGGCTCTTCGCTGCCGCCTGCGTAGCACGCTGGATCAGCTTCAGGTCATTGGAAGCCAGCATCTTGCCGATCTGTGTGGCCAAGCCCTCCTGAATCTTCGTGTTGCCACGACGAAGCGCAGCACCAGCGATGCGCCCGCAACGGTGCTGGCGGTATCGCGGCCCTGCATGAAGCCGACTGCGCCGCCAACGCCCCCAAGCACCAGCTAGCCCCACCATCTGCTGTATCGTCGTGGAATTGCCCTTCACCGCGGCCTGCAACGGCAACAGCGCCTGCTCGACTGTAAGCGCGGCCTGAAGCTGCGTCGCTTGCCCCTTGCCCAGCGCAATCTCGACACGCTCGCGCATGGCCGGATTGGCGAGCGCCTCGATGAAGAGCGGAAAGGCGGAACGGAACGTCACGCGGAAGCGCTTGTCGTCCAGCGCCTCCCATGTGTCCGCCATCGCGTCGAGCAGCTGGCCGAAGGCGTCGCGCTTGGCCCAGCGTTGCAGGCTTGCGATGCAATCGCGGGCGAGCACCGGTTGGCCGTCATGCCATGTCAGGCCTTCGCGCAGCTCGACGGTCCAGACGCGGCCATCGGCCGACACGGAATGTCCCTTGGCCATCTGGGGCTGCGGCCTCAGCGCGTTGTCGAGGCCGTAGAGCGTGTCGAAGACGGCGTAGCCATGGTTCGTCGTGACCTGGGCCGTCGTCCAGATCGGATCGAGTGAGGTCAGGTTCGCCTGCGGCACGAATTTGAGGATTTTCGGATCGCGCCGCTGAGCACCCGCTCGGCCTGACGCCGCGATCGTCACAAGCCCTGCCGACGCCGCCAGGAAGTCTCGCCGTCTCGTCGCCATCCCCCCATGTCTCGGCTTTCCGATCCGGGCAGGTTGACATCGACGGAATTAATTGTCCATCGTACAATTAACTCAAAAGAGGGGGAGCCGGCCATGCGCCGCAGAAGTGGATTGACCCGACGAGTTTTCATTGCGGGAGCTGCCGCTCCCATGCTTGCGCACCGGGCCAGAGCGCAGGCACCCAAGCCTTTCATCATCGGGCTGACCGCCGATATGAGCGGGCCCTTCGTTGATTTCTCCGGACCGGGCCAGGTCGTCGCAGCCGAGATGGCCGTGCAGGATTTTGGGGGCAGCGTCCTGGGTCGACCCATCCGAATCCTGTCGGCCGACGACCAGAACAAGGCTGACATCGCCTCGGCGACCGCAAGGCGATGGTTCGATGTCGAGGGTGCCGAGGCGCTGGTCGGTGGCGGCAATTCGAGCTGCGCCCTTGCCATTCTCAATGTCGCCCGAAGCGCCGGAAAGAGCTTCATGATCTCGGCGGCCGGCAATCCTGCTTTTTCCGGCAGCGATTGCTCGCCGGTATCGACGCATTGGGCCTACGACACCTATGCGCAGGCCACGGCGACAGGCACTCATCTGACCGACAAGCCCGGCAAGAGTTGGTTCTTCGTCACCTCCGACTACGCGTTCGGCCATGCGCTCGAGCGGGATGCTGCAGCTGTGGTGCAAAAGCTCGGAGGCAAGGTCGCAGGAAGCGTGCGCGCGCCATTGGGCACTCCGGACTTCTCCTCGTTCCTGCTGCAGGCGCAGACGTCGAAGGCCGGGACGATCGGGCTCGCAGTGGCCGGGCACGATCTCATCAACATCATCAAGCAGGCCGGCGAGTTCGGGGTCGGCGCAGCCGGTTCCGGACAGCGGCTCGCAGGCCTCACGCTGTTCTCCAGCGATCTGCCCGGTCTTGGCCTGCAGGCAGCGCAGGGACTGGTCAGCGCCGAGTCGTTCTATTGGGATCGGAGCGACGAGACGCGTGCCTGGACCAGGCGCTTCCACGAGAAGCGGCCGGGCAAGATCCCGAACCTCTCGCATGCCGGCGTCTATTCGGCGGTCCTGCATTACCTGAAGGCCGTTCGGGCCGTCGGCGGCGCAGACGCCGCCAAGGTCAATGAGCAGATGCGAAGGATCCCCGTCGACGACTTCAACAACAAGGCTGTCGAGATCCGGCCGGATGGGCGTGTGATGCACCCGATGTACGTCATGCGCGTCAAGGCGCCGGCCGCATCGAAGGGGTCTTTCGACGTGCAGGAAGTCCTTGCGACCGTGCCGCCCGAGCGGGCATTCCGAACGGTCGATCAAGCCGGCTGCAAGCTACCCGCATGACTTTCAAAGGAGAGGCACAATGTTCGGCTTTCTGATCTATCCCGGCGTCGAGGAACTCGACCTCGTCGGCCCTTGGGAAATGGCGACGATGTGGGAGACCTATGCGGACGGTCCCGGCTGCGTGACCGTCAGCCAGACCGGCGGACCGACGGTGTGTGCCAAGGGGCTCAAGATCGCGGCCGACCATTCCTTCGCCGATTGCCCGGCGCTCGACTACCTGCTGGTCCCGGGTGGCTTTGCGGCACTCGAAGAGGCGAGGAATCCCGAGCTCGTCGACTTCGTCGCCATGCAGGCCAGACAAGCCCGACACATCCTGTCGGTCTGCACGGGCTCGTTCATCCTCGAGGCCGCCGGGCTGCTCGACGGGCGCAAGGCGACGACGCATTGGAAGCTGCTGCCGAGGATGCGGGAGATCGCAGGCGTCGAAGCGGTCGAAGAACGTTTCGTGCGCGACGGCAATGTCTGGACCTCCGCCGGCGTATCGGCCGGCATCGATCTGACGCTCGCCTTCATCGCGGCAGTTGCCGGCGAGGAGAAAGCCTCCATCGTGCAATACAACGCGGAGTACTATCCTGACGGCAGGGTCTATGGCACCGCGCATCATGCGCAGCAGGGCTCGGCCTATTTCCGGGGGCTCGGCCGGGCATGACACAGCGTCTCGATCGCGCCGCCCTGCGCGGCAAGGCCCAGAGCGTGCTCGGGCTCGTCGATCCGGCGAGCCTCGGGGCCACCTTGATGCACGAGCACCTTATCTGGGATATCCGCACGACGGCGATGGCCGCCGACCCCGACCAGGGACCCGAGATTTCGCTCTGCAACTGCTTCCGCATGAACTACGGACGCTGGAAGGTGCCCGGCAATCTCGTCCTGCGCTGCCGGGATACGGCCGCGAAGGAAGTGCAGGCCATGGTCGATGCCGGCGGGCGGACCATCGTGGAGCTCAGCAACGGCGGGCTGAGGCCCGATCCCGATGGGCTCGCCGAGATCGCACGCCGGACCGGCGCGACCATCGTCATGGGCTGCGGCCACTACGTCCACGACTACCAGGACCGTGCCAATGACGACCGTGACGTCGACAGCTTCGCGGCGGAGATGATTGACCAGGTCTTCGAGGGCGCCTGGGGCACGTCGGTTCGGGCCGGGGTCATCGGCGAAATCGGCTGCCAGGTGCCGTGGACCGATCTGGAAAAGCGCGTGCTGCGCGGCGCCCTGATCGCCCAGAAGGAGACCGGTGCTGCCGTCAATATCCATCCCGGACGTGCAGTCGAGCAACCGCAGGCGATCGCCGCTTTCGTCCTGGCGCATGGTGGCGATATCGGGCGCGTGATCTTCAGCCATATCGACCGGACGATTTTCGACGAAGCCACGCTACTGCGGCTCGCCGATACCGGCTGCGTAATCGAGTTCGACCTCTTCGGCCAGGAGCAGGCCTTCTACACCTGGGCAGATATCGACATGCCGAACGATGCGGGGCGTCTGCGCTTCATCCGCAGCCTGATCGACCATGGCCATCTCGAGCGCATCGTGATCAGCCACGACATCTGCTACAAGACGCGGCTGACCAGCTTCGGCGGGCATGGCTATACCCACATCTTCGAGAACATCGTGCCGCTGATGCGTTCCCGAAACTTTTCGGAGGCCGAGATCGAGGCGATCCTGGTCGGTAATCCCCGCCGGCTGTTGACCTTCGTCTGACCGGGTCGCTCAGCCAATTTTACGCGACAGCGCGCGCAATCCGGTGATGATCGTCTCGACGTAGAAGTCGAAGCTGTGTGTCATCGGCTTCTCGGCGCCGCCTTGCCAGCGGACGATGAAGGCGCGGTTGGCGAGCGCATCAAGATTGCGCGAAAGCCGCGGGAAACGGCTGGCATCGACGCCGCGAATCTCGGCCTCGAAGGCACTCGCCCATTCGCTGGCGTCCTCGGCCGGGCCGGGCGCGAGCTCCAGCGTGACATAGCCGAGCAGGCCCGCGACCACCGTATTATAGGCATCGACCAGCCGTTCGCCGCCAAAGCCCGCAGATTCCAGGGCCGCGAGGATGCGTTCGACCAGCTCCATGTCGACGCCGGTGTTCGAGACGATCTGGGCGCCGAGCAATGGCGCGATATTGGGGTGCTTACGCAGCGAGTCGCGGTAGCGGGTGAAGAGCGCGCGGACCCAGCTCTCCCAGTCGTCGACCGCATCCTCGGCAGGCGGGACGACATCCGTGAAGGCCGTGGCAGCGACCGCGCCGAGCACGGCATTGCGGCCGCCTGGCATGTGCCAGTACAGCGCCGTCGGAAACACGCCGAGGGCCCGCGCGAGCTCGCGGAGGCTGAAGCCCTCCAGTCCCCGCTCGTCGATGAGCCGCAACGCTTCCGCCACGATCTGCGCGCGGTCGAGCGCGACCACTTCGTCACGCTTGGGACGGCCTCGACGCTTGCGTTGCTCGGCTTCCGGCATGTCTCCCCGGCGTTCGCTTCGATCGGGCCCGCTTCTGCCCGACACGTCGCAATTAGCAGCCGCATCGAGGTCGCGATACCGTGCAGGGCAAATCCTCGCCGATCGCTCTCGACAAATAAATTGTACATCGTACAATTATTTTCGATGACGCTGTGCTGCCGTGAAGGCAGCGCGGCGAGGCAAACCGGTGGACGGCGGATCATGGGCACGGCGCGGCGAAACAGGACGATCGACGACGAGCTGGTCGAAGCCCGGGCGCGCTATGCGGAGCGGCGGCCGAAATCGCTGGCCGTCCACCAGCGCGCCTGCGAGGTGATGCCGGGTGGAAACACCCGGACCGTGCTCTATCACGGTCCGTTCCCGCTGCGCCTTGCCTATGGCGAGGGAGCCATTGCGACCGACGTCGACGGTCATCGCTATGTCAACCTGCTCGGCGAATACACCGCCGGCCTGTTCGGGCACTCCCATCCGGTCATCCGAGCTGCGATCGACGCGGCGCTCGATGGCGGCGTCAATCTTGGCGGTCACAACATGTTCGAGGCGGAGCTCGCCCGGCATGTGGTCGCCCGCTTCACCGCGATCGAGCAGGTGCGCTTCACCAATTCCGGCACCGAGGCGAACCTAATGGCGATCGCCACGGCCCGTGACTTCACGAAGCGGTCGAAGGTCCTGGTGTTCCGGGGCGGCTACCATGGTGGCCTGCTCTATTTCGGCGGCGGCGGCATCCCGATCAACGCGCCCTATGACTTCATCGTCGCGCCTTACAACGACGCCGAAGCGACGGGGCGCCTGATCCGGGAGAATGCGGCCGATCTCGCCTGCGTGCTGACCGAGGCGATGATGGGATCGGGGGGCTGCATTCCCGCCCGGCCCGATTTCCTGGCCATGCTCCGCGAGGCGACGCGCGCCGCAGGAGCGCTCTTCATCCTCGACGAGGTGATGACCTCGCGCTTCGGCCGCAGCGGCGCCCATGGCCTGCTCGGCCTCGACCCCGATCTCGTCACGCTCGGGAAATGGATCGGTGGCGGCATGTCCTTCGGGGCCTTTGGCGGGCGAGCCGACATCATGGCGATGTACGATCCCGAGAGACCGGACTCGTTGCCGCATGCGGGCACCTTCAACAACAACGTGCTCTCCATGTCGGCCGGCATTGCCGCCCTCACCCAGGTCTTCACGCCGGAAGTCGCCGAGGCTCTGCACACCCGCGGCGAGCGCTTGCGCAACCGCGTGAATGAGGTCTTCCGCGGGGCCGATGTCGGGCTCCAGGCCACGGGACAGGGATCATTGATGAATATCCATAACTTTCGCGGCCCGGTGAACACGCCGGACGACCTCGCCGGCAGCGACGATCGCATCAAAGAGCTCGTCTTCCTGGATCTGCTCGAGCGCGGTTTCTATCTCGCCCGTCGCGGCTTCATCGCCTTGTCTCTGGCCGTCGACGATGCGGCGACGGAGCAATTCCTGGCCGCATTGCAGGACATCGTCACGGAGCGCAGGCATGTGGTCGCCTGAGCGGGTGTGGCTGCATTCACCGCGGGGCGGTTTCGTCTCGGTAGAACCGCGTCGAAATCGGATTGCAGGCGATCATGCCGATAGCACGCCTCAATCGGTCTCGTAGAGGGCCTTGAACCAGATCGCCGACAGCTCCTGGATCAGCGCTTCGCGATCGGCCGCGGCTGCAATGATGTCCGGATTTCGGATGACGAAGATCTCGCGCAGGATATCGTCGACCATGCATTCCATGGCGAAGATGCGCAGCTTGAGCCGGACCGGATCGAGCGGTGATGGGCGGTGCTGGCCGGCATGCGCCAGGACCCGCTCTGCCCAGCGGCGGTTGACGCGCTGCTTTTCCGCCATCAGCTCCGGCAATATCTCGCGAAGCTCGCGGACACGCTCCATGAAGACCGCGTTCTTCTCGAAATAGTCGACGTAGTAGCGATTCGTATTGATGATCGCCTCGAGCGGCGAGCGTCCGACGGCGCCTCCGCTGGGCATTCCGAGCGTCAGGTCCTGCAGCGCGAGGAGGACGAGCCGCACGGCCTCCTCCTTCGAGGCGACGTACTGATAGAGCGCTGCGCGCGAGACGGCGGCGATCTCGGCGATGCGGTCCATCGACAATTGCGCGAACGAAGCTTGCTCCAGGGCAACCGCGCTCGCCCAGACGATCCGGCGGCGCGTCCGTTCGCCTTTACGCAGCCCGATTTCGGACGCTTCGGCGTTGAGCAGCTCGGTCAGGCGCGGCGCCGGCTTTCCATCCCTGCCCAGGGCTGCGATCACCGAACTGGCCGCTGTGGTGTCATTGGCCATGTCAGGATCGTCTCGTTTTTTCGGTCATGAGGCACCTTGCCAAAAACTAACGTACGTGTCAGCTTTCAAAAACTGACATCGATGTCACAAATATAAAACGGGGATCCGACCAATGGCAAAGCTTGTGCAGCCGACGCGCCGTCATGTCGTCACCGGGCTTGGTGGCGTTGCCTCGACACTGGCGATGCCGAACATCGGCCGCGCACAGGCACGCCGCATCGTCGTTCGCGATCTCGGCATCGGCACGTCCTTCAACGATGCCTATGGTCGCGAGTTCACCAAGGCCACGGGGATCGAGGTGCAGCCGATCACCGGCGCCAACGATCCAATCGGCCAGATCAAGCAGATGGTCGACGCCAGGACCTATACCTGGGACATGTCGATCGTCGCGCGCCAGGTCGCCAATCAGCTCGCGGCCGACGGGCAGGGCTATCTCGAGTCCCTCAAGCTGGAGAGCGAGCCTAGCTGGCAGGCGCTGCCGGACACCTTCCGCTCGCCGTTCTATGCCGGCAACGACGTCGTCGCGACCGTCCTCGGCTACCGCACCGACCGGGTGAAGTCGGCGCCAAAGGGCTGGGCCGATTTCCTCGACGTCGCCAGGTTCCCAGGCCGCCGCGCGATGCGCCGTTCGCCGGTCGACAGCGTCGAACAGGCGCTGCTCGCCGATGGTGCCGGGCCGGACAAGCTCTATCCGCTCGACTTCGACCGCGCCTTCAGGAAGCTCGATGCGGTCAAGAAGGACATCTCCGCCTGGTGGACCTCCGGAGCCCAGTCGACCCAGTTGCTGCAGTCCGGCGAGGTCGATTTCTGCCCAAGCTGGAACGGCCGCATCCAGGCCGCGATCAACGCCGGTGCGCCCGTGGCGATCATGTGGGAGCAGGCCCTCTGGCAGTCCGAGGGCTGGGTGATCCTCAAGGGCGGTCCAAAGGCTGATCTCTGCCGCGAGTTCATCAAGTTCGCGCTGGCGCCGGAGCGCCAGGCGATCTTCGCCAGGGCGACGGGCTACGGACCGACGGTGCCGGCCGCGCTGGACAAGATCGAACCCGCCGTGGCGACGACGATGCCCACCTTCCCGGCCAACAAGGCTAGCGCGATCCTCGTCGACGTCGATTTCTGGACGCAGACACGCGACCAGGCGACCGAACGCTTCACCAAATGGGTCGTCGGCTGAGGCGCGGCGCCGATATCCGACCGTTCAACGCCATGGGCGACCTGAGCCGCGCCGCCTGCCCCGTACCAAGGCTAGTCCTTTGACCCATCCAAAGCTCGATATTCGCAGCGTGGCCAAGCGCTATGGCGAGGCGATCGCCCTGAGTCCGACCAGTTTGCAGGTCGGCGCCGGCGAGTTCCTGACCCTGCTGGGGCCGTCCGGATCGGGCAAGACGACGCTGCTGATGATGATCGCCGGTCTGACCGAGACCTCAGGCGGCGAGATCCTGCTCGACGGCCAGGAGATCACCCGCAAGCCGGCCTATCGACGCGAGATCGGCGTCGTCTTCCAGAACTATGCGCTGTTTCCGCATCTCAGCGTCTTCGAGAACGTCGCTTTTCCCTTGCGCATGCGCAAACGCTCGGAGAGCGAGCTTAAGAGCGCTGTCGGCCGTGCGCTCGAGCTGGTGCGGCTCGGCCATCTCGCCGGACGCTTGCCCCGAGAGCTTTCCGGCGGGCAGCAGCAACGCGTCGCCTTCGCGCGCGCCATCGTTTTCGACCCGCAGCTCGTGCTGATGGACGAGCCCCTCGGCGCTCTCGACAAGAAGCTGCGCGACGAGCTCAAGCTCGAGATCCGCAAGCTCCACGCCGAGCTGAAGAAGACCATCGTCTACGTCACGCACGATCAGGACGAGGCGATGCTGCTCTCCGACCGGGTCTGCCTGATGAACGAGGCGCGGGTCGAGCAGATCGACACGCCGGCTGCTCTCTACGAGCGGCCGCGCACGCGCTTCGCCGCGGGCTTCGTCGGCGAAAGCAACCTGATCGACGGCATCGTCGCCGGTGGACGTATCAGGATCGGTGACCAGCTGCTGGCGACGGCCCATGGCGATCGCCTGCCCGCGGAAGGAAAGCCGGTCACCGTCCTGATCCGCCCGGAAAGGCTGCGCTTCGCAGGGACGTCGGACGTGGCCCAGCTGCAAGGCAAGGTCGTCGACGTCATCGATCTGGGAGCGGTGCGGCGCCTGTCGATCGCTGGCGATCTCGCTGCCGGTCTCACCATGACCGTCCTCGGTGGCGGCAGGCCTGTCGAAGTCGGCAGCGACGTTGCGCTGACGATTGCGCCTGAGGATGTGGTGCCGTTGACGCAGTGCGTGCCGTGACGCATCCCGGCCGGCATCTCCTGCTCTTCGCGCCGGCCGCCCTGCTGCTCGGCCTGTTCTTCGTCGCGCCGATCGGCGGGTTCCTCGTCCAGGGCTTCCTCCACCGTGACGGCGCATTGACGCTGGAACATGCCGGCAGGATGTGGGCAGCCGGCACCTATGTGCAGGTGATGGTCACGACAGTGAAGATCTCGCTGTGGGTGACGGTCCTCAGCGTGCTCGTCGGCTATCCCGTGGCCTATGTGCTCGCCAACGCCGACCCCCGGCGCAAATCGACCTGGGCGCTGTTCGTCCTGCTGCCGTTCTGGTCGAGTTTTCTCGTGCGCACCTTCGCCTGGATCGTGATCCTGGGCCGGCAGGGCCCGGTCAATGCCGCACTCGTCTCGGCGGGCCTGAGCGATCAGCCGCTGGACCTGCTCTACGGCTGGGCAGCGGTCGTGATCGGCATGACCAATGTGCTGGTCCCCTTCGCAATCCTTACCATGGTCGGCGTGATGGAGCGGATCGACCGCGGCCTGATGGTCGCGGCGGGCACGCTCGGCGCGCGGCCGGTGCAGGCCTTCTTCCGCGTCTACCTGCCGCTGTCCATGCCGGGTGTCACGGCTTCGGCGCTGCTGATCTTCATCACGGCGCTCGGCTTCTTCATGGCTCCTGCCCTGCTCGGCAGCGCCCGCGAGACGATGATCACGCAGCTCGTCATCCAGCAGGTGATGGAATTGGTGAACTGGCCCTTCGCCGCCATTCTCTGTCTGCTTCTTCTCGCGACCGCACTCGTCCTGTTCGTGCTGTTCGACAAGGCCGTCGGCCTCTCGACCCTGTCGGGCGAGGCCGGCCGCAGCGCATCTGCCGGGAGCGGCATGGGTCGCCGGATCTGCGGGACGCTGGGAGAACTCGCTGCATGGCTGGCGGAGACCTTGCGCCTGAGCCCGCCGAGACCCGGCGAGGGAGG
The DNA here is from genome assembly GCA_025846845.1 of Alloboseaceae bacterium BT-24-1. Classification (GTDB taxonomy): domain Bacteria; phylum Pseudomonadota; class Alphaproteobacteria; order Rhizobiales; family Beijerinckiaceae; genus Allobosea. The sequence continues at coordinate 123,801 of JAOYTL010000006.1, read as the reverse complement.
TGTCGGGACGAAGGGGCTCGCCATCCTCGCGATCCTGTTCCTCATCGTGCCGTTGTTGCTGCTGCTTCCGGTTTCCTTCTCTCGGCAGGAGTTCCTGTCCTGGCCGCCGGCTGGCGTCGATTTGCGCTGGTATCGGGAGGCATTCTCCTCGCCGGTCTGGCTCGACGCAGCCGGTCGCTCTTTCATTGTCGCTCTGCTGACGACAGCGGTCTGCCTCGTCGTGGCGGTGCCGGCGGCCCTGGCCTTCCAGCGGCTCCAGGGTGGCGGGGCGAGCGCGGCCTTCGCCGCGATGATCGCGCCGCTGCTGGTGCCGCGCATGGTGATCGCGGTGGCGCTGTTCTACGTCTACGCCAGGCTCGGTCTCGTCGGCACAGTCGCCGGATTGGTCATCGGCCATGCAGTGATCGCGCTGCCCTATGTCTTCATCGCCGTCACGGCCGTGCTCAAGACCTATGACCGGCGCCTCGACCAGGCGGCGGCCTCGCTCGGTGCATCGCCGCTGGTGACGGCGCGTCGCGTGACGTTGCCGCTGATCGCCGGCGGCATCGTCTCGGCCTCGCTGTTCGCCTTCGTGATCTCGCTCGACGAGCTCAATATCGCGCTCTTCGCGTCCGGCGGGCTGCAATCGACGCTGCCCAAGCTGATGTGGGACGAGGCGACTCTGCGCTTTTCGCCACTGCTGGCTGCCGTCTCCACACTCGTCCTGCTCGTGATGAGCGCGCTCGTGCTGCTCGCCGCGCGGCTGCGTCCCGCTTCCTGAGGATCTCCATGCCGCTCAGCTATTCCAAGGCCGGTGCCATCGCCACCTTCACCATCGACAATGGCAAGGTGAACGTCTTCACCCCGGCGATGCACCGCGAGCTTCACGACGCGCTGGTCGACTTCAACCGCGACCCAGCCATCCGGGTCGGCATCCTGACCGGCTCGGCCGGCGAGAGCTTCTGTGCCGGTGACGATATCCGCACGGTACTGCCGGAACTCACCCCGCAGGAGGCTTTGGAAGCGCATCTGTCCCCGCACTGCCATGAGGAGCGCATCGGGCTGACGCGCCCGGGCTGGGAACAGGACGTCATGCGCCTGCGCCGCGTGAAGCCGATCATCGGCGCGGTCGACCGGTATTGCCTCGGCCAGGGGTTGATCTACCTGCTGCTGCTGACCGAGCTCAGGATCGCGACCGAGCGCGCGCAGTTCGGCTTTCCCGAGATCGCCTATGGCATGGGCGGCGCCGGTGCGATGACGCGCCTCGGCCGTATCGTCCCGCAGGCGGTCGCGATGGAGATGCTGCTGCTCGGGGAGAGGATCGATGCCGCAAAGGCGCTTTCGGTCCACCTGATCAACAGGGTCGTCCAGCCGGAACGATTGGCAGCCGAAGCGCAGGCAATGGCGGAGGCGATCGCGAGGCATCCGCCGGTCGCCGTTCAGGTCGAACTCGAAGCCTATAACCGGGCGATGGACATGCCGCGCGAGCAGGCGACGGACTATGCCGGCACGCTCTTCCGCTTCCAGCGTGTCGCCTATGACGGCCCCGGCGCCGGCACCGGCTTCTTCCGCAAGAACGATGACCAGCAATAGGCCGGGGGCGATGACGACAAAGATCAGCGTTGCGGAACTTGCGGCGGAAAGGGCTCGCATCAAGGCGCTCGAAGCGGGCTTTCTCACCACCACGATCGGGGAATTCTGCCGTAAGCGTGCCGCCGAGCTTGGCGACAAGCCTTTTCTGGAGGTGTTCGATCGAGGCGAGACCGCGACCTATGCGCAGGCGGATCGGGCCTCGAACGGGATCGCGAATGCGCTCGCGGGCCTCGGCATCGGCAAGGGCGACAGGGTCGCGGTCATGCTGCCGAACCGGATCCTCTACCCCTTGCTATTTCTGGCGCTGGCCAAGCTCGGCGCGATCCATGTGCCGGTCAACACGCGCTACACGCCACGCGAGATCGCCTATGTCGCCGGCGATTCCGGCGCGGCGGCGCTGATCATCGATCCGGCTCATCTGGACACGCTCGCGGCGGTCGAGGACCGTGACCGACTGCCGCCACCAGCCCGAACCCTCGTGCCCGACGGCAAGGCGAGGCCGGGCATGATCGATTTCGATGCACTTGCCGCGGAAGCCTCGGACGCTGCGCCCTTCGATCCAGGCATCGGCCCGGACGACCTGATGAACATCCAGTACACTTCCGGCACCACCGGTTTCCCGAAGGGCTGCATGCTCAGCCACGACTACTGGATGGTGTTGGCTCAGAGTGCGGCGGGATGGGATGCAGAGCCGATCTCACGGCTGATGACGGCTCAGCCGTTCTTCTACATGGATCCGCAATGGCACCTGCTGAAGACCATGGTGCTCGGCGGCACGCTGTTCATCGCCCCGCAGCTCTCCTCCTCGCGTTTCATCGGCTGGGTGAAGCAATATGGCATCGAGTGGTGCCAGTTCCCGATCCTGATGACCCGCCAGCCTGAAGAGCCGGATGACGGATCGACGGCACTCAGGCAGGTCGCCAGTTTCGGCTGGGACGGCGAGACCTGCCGGGTCTTCAAGCGGCGCTTTGGCGTCAGGGCGCGCGAGGGCTTCGGCATGACCGAGATCGGCCTCGGCACGCTGATGCCGGCGAGCTTCCAGGCGATGTACGATTCCGGCTCCGTCGGAATCGACGGGCCGTTCCGCGAAACCACGATCCGTGATGAGGACAGCAGGGTGGTTTTACCCGGACAGCGCGGCGAGCTCTGGGTGCGGGGGCGTGGTCTGCTCAAGGGCTATTGGAACCGCCCCGATGCCGACGCGGAAGCCTTTCGCGACGCGGATGACGGCGGCCTTCGCTGGTTCCGGACGGGTGATCTGTTCGAAGGCGACGAGTATGGCTTTCTCCAGCTGGTCGGGCGGCTCAAGGACATGATCCGGCGCTCATCGGAGAACATCGCCGCGCGCGAGGTCGAGGCTGTGATCCGCCAACTGCCGCAGGTGGAGGATTGCGCGGCAGTGCCGGTGCCGGACATCAAGCGCGGCGAAGAGGTCAAAATCTACGTGCAGCTCAAGCCCGGCCTCTCGCGAGCCGACCTGCCGCCCCAGGCGATCCTGGCACACGCCCGCAAGGGCCTGGCTGCCTTCAAGGTTCCGCGCTTTTACACCTATGTCGAGAACTTCCCGCGAACCGTTTCCAATAAGATCGAAAAGCGCAACCTGCTGGCTGGCGTCGACGATCTGCGTGCGGATGCCTGGGACGCGGAGATATCAGCATCTTTGGACGATCGGGAGGCGAGCGCCTCGCGCGTTAGATTTTGATGTGCCACGATCGCACGACGGGCGTCCCTTCTACATCAACTACAATATCGAGAATCAGAACGAAGCCGCGCAGGAGATCGGCCAACGCGACTTTGCTGGCCTATGCCGCGCGACCTGTGTGCTGTCGCCGGACGACAGCCAGGGACTGCACTTCATCAAGTTCCGGGTGAAGATCGGCATCAAGGCACGCCAGGACACCGGCGAGACGGAGAACGTCGTCAGGGAGTACCTGTTCGACGACTGGGGCGCTGCGGAGATGAAGGCGCCGGCCAAGGCCGCCAACTGCAACCAATCGGCACCGCCCGCAAAGAAGGCTACGGCGTCGCGTAAGTAGCGAAGCCGGGAGAGGGCATCAGGCTTAAGGCGATAGCTGCCCTCTCCTTTTCCTCTGTGGCTGTGGACGCCGAGCCGATGGGGCTCGGGAGGGAGGCGCTGTCGTCAGCCCGGCGTCCGCCGCCACATGGACAGCCCCCTAAAGGTTTAAACTCGCCGCGGCGAAATTATGGCACCCCGAGAATCGCGGCCCCCTCGGCCGAACGCAAGCGGGACGACCCCAATACGCCAACACGCTCCTCGGGCCGTCCCGCTCATTCGCTAGCGATCCCTGGCAGGAATCAGTTGATGATTTGAACGATGCGCCGGCTACGCGGCTCGACCAAAACGGTGCGACCATTCACAACCGTATAGCTGTAGCCCTGCGCGCCGTATTCACTTGGCACCTCGCGATAGACGATGCCTCCCTCATCCGGCAGGACTGTGCCGACCACCATCGGCTCGGCGTAGGCGTAGGACGGAACGCGCTGCTCGACCACATAGGTGCGGAAGCGCGGCGAATCGTCGATCATTACCCCTCCGGCCGGATCCCGTTTCAGGGGAGCCTCGACCGTGCCGGCGCCGAGCGCCGGATCGCGCGTCGAACCGCCAGCTGGATCACGGACGACCACCCCGGAATTCTGCGCGAAAGCCGTTGCGGGCAAAACCACTAGTGCGAATGCGAATGCGAGATTCTTCATGTCCATCTCCCGAATTGCGTGCTTGGTGCAGCAACCAAGATGCGGCGATGAAGTTCCTACACGATCGCGCTAGGGGAGAGGCGGAAAGCCGCATCTCTCAGAGAGGTACGTAACGGGCGTTCCAATTCGGGCTGAATTGGGGCGGCAGCCGGAGGCCGACGGCGTGTCATCGAGGGCCGCGGGTAGCACATTGCCATCGGGCAGTGGCGCCGGTCAGTCATACTGGGAGCCGAAATAGGGCTTGGACGCTGCGCGGTGTACGCTCTGCGCACTGATGTCGAAGCCGGCATGGCGCCTGGGAGGTTCGTATGTCGGCTTCAAGCACGGGCGCTAAGGTTAGATTTTGACGCGTCTTTGGCTCGGGATCGCAGCGTTCAACTGTGCGACGTGGCCACTTTACCCGCACGAACGGAGTGCGAGCCGTGCTTGACAGTATTGGTGGCCAGTTCGTGCAGCAGGAGCGAGATCGAAAGGGTAGCCTTGGGTTCCGATTCGATCTCAGCGGCAGCCCTGACCATGCCGGACTGTCGTCTCGCGGCGGCAGGAGTTCAACGGGCCGCTCGTCGACGGCAAGACATCCTGGCGTGGCCTGGGCACGCGGCCGCTCGAGAGGAACCTCGCTGCTGAACTCAGGCGGCAATAGCTGGAATCCTGCCGCTCCGCGAACCGCCCGGAAGCTCGACGGGATAAGGCAGCATGATGCGGTTTCCGCCGGCTTATGGAGACTTTCGGGCCGGATGCCGGGCAATCCTGGATAAGCGACTCGTATTTCAGCGGTCGGGTCGCTAGCGTAGCGGGTGTGAGTTGCGTAGCGATGAGGTGGTGTCATGCCAAACGCCGATGCCGTGATGATCTCGTCTTATGAACAACGGAAGGCTGCTGTACTGCGAGCTGCACAGCTGATCTCATCCTTGAGAGGCTCTGACTGTGAGGGGGAGTTTGAGATGCTGATCGATGCTATCGCGGACTTCGATATCCGCCAGGAAGCTCTCGGCTTCATTGAGATCCCGCCAGCTTTCCTGCAGTTCCTTTCCGGCGGGCATCAGGACCGGGTTTCAAGCAGCCGTCGCTGAGACGAACAGGGCTGTTCGGTAGGCAGCGCGCTGGAACGTGGTCCTGCGCGTTTCACTGAGGACGGCTGTGACGCCGCGGTGGGCTGAAGGTCCGCCAATTATGCGTGAAATCGGAGCTGCAGCGAAAGCGGACAGAAACTTGCCATTTCAATATATTATCCGCTTACAACTTCCATGGATCGCGCAGACTGCCCGGCTTGCTTGATGCTGCAGCTTGTGCGTTCAGCACAAGCTGCAGTCATAGTCGATCTGGCAGGAATTTGGAAATAAGAACTCCGCTTTGAGATCGCCCTGCCCGCTTTCTTACGCAGTTGGAGATAATCTATTATCTTGGGCATAATCGGGGACAATCTCTTCTTCCTCTGTATCTTTGGCTGCATTCTTAACCAATAGAACGGCGACGGTGTTGCCGAAAACATTCACGGCGGTTCTGCCCATGTCCATGAAGGCGTCCACGCCGGCGATAATGGCGATTGCCTCAACCGGGAGGCCAATCGCGGTTGTCACCGTCGCCAGTGCGACAAGGCCGCCCGAAGGAACGTTGGCAATGCCTTTCGAGGCGATTAGCGTGGTCAGCAGGATCGTCGCAAGCGCCGGCCAGTCGAGCTGCAGCCCGTAGGCTTCAGCGAGGAAAGTCACCGCCAGCGCAATATAGAGGCTGGAGCCGTCGAGATTGAAGCTATAGCCGAGCGGTAGCACCACCGAGACGACACGGTCGGGCGCACCCATGCTTTTGAGCTTTTCCATGTGGACGGGAAGCGTGACCTCTGAGGAACGCGTGGTGAAGCCGAGGATCAGCGGCTCCATCACCTTGCGCGTAACCGCCAGCGGCCGCTCGCCGATCAGCCAGAGCGCGACCCACGACATCATGATTGCTATCGCGATGCCGATGTACATAACGCCGATCAGCTTGGCCAAGGCACCGATCGTCGCGAGCCCCTGCGTTGCGAACAGCCAGGCCATCACCGCAAAGACTGCAAGCGGTGCGAATGCGACGATCCATTGCGTCAGCTTGAACATGGCGTCGAGCAGCGCCTGCAACCCGTCCGTGATCGGCCGGGCCGGTGGGCCGAGCGAGGCCAGGGCCATGCCGAACAGCACTGCGAAGACGATGGTCGGTAGCACCTTCTGTGCCGCCATCACCGCGAGCACATTCGCCGGGATCAGATCGAGGAAATACTTCGTCCAGTCGACCGAGGATGCAATATTGCCCGGCAGCTTGCCGCTGCTCGCCAGGCTGGCGCCAGCGCCCGGATGGAAGATTCCGTTGAGCGCCAATCCGATCACGATACTGACGAGCGTCGCGAACATGAACCAGGCAAGCGCCAGCACCGCGACACGCCCGAAGCGGCTGAGCTCGCTGCCCATTCGGGCGACGCCCAGCGTCACCGCCGAGAACACCAGCGGGATCACCACCATCTTAATCGCCTCGATAAAGGCGGTCCCGAAAGGCTGGAGCCCGGCACCGAGCTTGGGCCAGAGCATGCCAACGGCGAGCCCGGCGAGCAGACCGAGCATCATCTGCAACGGCAATGGCGGCAGTCGCCGCCGCTTCGGAGCGGCAGTGGATTCGATCATGTTTCTCCCCATTTTTGCTTGTTGGTGAAAATCCCGGTCAAAGCCGGGCGATGGCTTCGATCTCGATCAGATAGCCGTGGTGCAGTGCCGGGACCGGGACGACCGAGCGCGCCGGGCGATGTATCCCAAACGCCGCGGCGAAGACGTGGTCGAAGGCCGGCCAGTGCTCGGCGCCAACGATGTAGGCCGTAACTTTGACGATGCGCTCGGGCGCAACCCCCGCCGCGGCGGCGATGGCGAGCAGATTACCAAGCGACTGCCGCGCCTGCGCCTCGAAATCGGTATCCGGCCGCAAAGTGCCATCGGCCAGGCTGGCAAGCTGCCCGGAGATGAAGACGAAATCGTCAGCGACGATCGCCTGGACATAGTGCCCGAACGGGGCCGCGGCATTTTCGGTGGCGATGGCGGCGATGGCAGCAGGCATGGTGGCTCCGGGACGTGAAGACGTCCGGGACCATAGGGGTGACGTAAGCTCGACGGGATGATGTTTTCGCGGCAAGATATTCCGATTTGGAATGGAGCCGACGATGGATCACGCTTGGTTGCTCGATTTCTTGGCACTGGCCCGCGCCGGCAGCTTCTCCAAGGCGGCGCTGCATCGCAACACGACGCAGTCGACCCTGAGCAAGCGGATCAGGGCGCTCGAACAATGGGCCGATGTCGAACTGTTCGATCGCTCTTCTCTGCCGGTGCGGCTGTCGGAAGCCGGCCGGGCTTTCGAGCCAGGAGCCCAGGAGATCGCTGACCTGCTGGTTCAGAGCCGCAACCGGGCGCGGCTCGCTGCCGGTCGCATCCAGTCGGCTGTCGCGCTGGCCGCGACCCATGCCATTGCCTTCTCGTTCTTTCCCGGCTGGCTAGCGGCGATAGAGCGCGATCTCGGCCGCTTTCCACTGAAGCTCGACTGTCACCGGGCCGATCGCTGCTTCCAGTGGTTGGAGCAGGGTGACGTCGAGTTCGCGATATGTCATGTGCCGGACCGGCCGATGGAAAGCCTGGGAGCCAATCGCTTTGCCAGCGTCGTCATCGCCGACGACGACGACGCGGTGCCGGTCAGCGTGCCTGATGCTGCCGGATCGCCCGCCTATCCGTTACCGGGCAAGGCCGGACAGCGCACAGCCTATCTCTCGCTCGCCGCAGGCTCCTGGACCGGCAGCGCCGTGAGGGTCCTGCTCGCAGAACGAGATCCGGCACCGATGCTGGAGATCGTATTTGAAAGCCCATTGACTGAAGCCGTGAAGAGCATGGCCGTGAATGGGCACGGGCTCGCCTGGCTGCCGCGTAGCCTCGTCGGTGGCGAACTAGCCAGCGGTCGACTGGTGGCTGCAGCCGGACCGGACTGGACTGTGCCCATGCGGATCTGCCTGTTCCGCTCCAATCGCGGCCTCTCGGCGCGCGGCGAGGCGCTTTGGCGCCATCTTCTCAACTCAGCGCAATTTCGCGCCGCTGACAACCGACACTAACATATTCCATTAGAGAATAACCTATCGCCAAAGCTTCATAAGCCTTCGTTGGCGACGCGTCCTAGATGGCTGAAAGCCAACAGGAGCAGCCGCTATGCAGCACGACCGACAGACGCCCGCTTATCTGGATCCTGAAAGCGGCGAGGTCTTCTCGATCGCGGAACCACGCTGGCGCTCACCCGCGGGCCGCCCGCTGATGATAACACCCCTGCCGGGAATGGCCCGCGACCAAATCGACACCACTCGGCGCTCGCTCTGGCGCTATGGTGCCAGCCTTGCCTTGCCGGTCGATACGCCGATCACGCTAGGCGAAGGACTGACGCCGCTAGTCGAGCGCAATCTCGGCGGATCGCCGGCACTGTGCAAGCTCGAATGGGTCTCCCCTTCCGGCAGTTTTAAGGACCGTGGCGTCTCGGTCATGCTGTCGGTCCTGCGCCAACAGGGCATCATGGCGGTGCTGGAAGACTCATCTGGCAATGGCGGTGCCGCTGTCGCGACCTATGCTGCCGCCGGTGGCATGCGAGCCAAGATCTTGGTCCCGGCCTCGACCCAGCCTGGCAAGACTGTGCAGATGCGCGCCCATGGCGCTGAGATCGAGCTCGTCGAAGGCCCGCGCCAAGCAACAGCCGACGAGGCAATCCGACAGTCCGACAGGCTCTTTTATGCCAGCCACAATTGGCAGGCCTTCTTCCTTGAGGGGACCAAGACGCTCGCATACGAATTGTGGGAAGACCTCGCCTTTCGCGCACCCGACAACGTCATCATGCCGATGGGCGCCGGCAGCAACGTGCTCGGCTGCGATATCGGCTTCGGCGAGTTGCTGCGTGCTGGACAGATTACGAAGCTACCTCGGCTTTTCGGCGTTCAGCCAGCACGATGCGCTCCGATCCATGCTAGCTTTCAGGCCGGAAGCGAGCGCGCCGTTCCAGTCGAGACCGGTCCGACCATCGCTGAAGGCACGGCGATCGCGCAGCCGGTACGGCTACGCCAGATCCTGCAAGCACTGCGTCGCTCCCGTGGCGGAACCGTTTCGCTTTCCGAGGAGGCGATCGAGCAGGCCGTCTGGCAGAGCGCGGAGGCTGGCCTATATGTCGAGCCAACGTCCGCCGGTGTCATCGCTGCTTTCCGGCAATTGCAACAGAACGGCGATATCTTGGCGGGGGAAACCACGGTCCTCATTCTAACCGGTTCCGGTCTCAAGGCGACGGCGCGAATTTCCGAATTGATGGAATGCGCTCGTACAGGTTGCGCGTAAGCCTGCACGCCCACCGGAGCTACCAATGCCCGCTTGCGGGTGAAGTCCCAGAGTCCGCTTCTGTGATGGGTCACAGATGCGGGCCCTTGCGGAGCGCTGATGGCGGGCTCCTGGGCCCGCGTCTGAGAGCCTCCAGGGGAAGAACCCGCGGCCCGGGGCCGTGCGCTATGGGGATTTCGCCGCGCGGCGTGGTCTGCGGGAGCGTGCGAGGCGTGGATCGGGTGCGCTACGCTCCGTCCGGGATGCCCGGGAGCCGGCGCTTGGCTTCGCATGGGACGGATTCGGGCCCGCCGCAATCTCCATTCCCGCCGGCGGGGCGAGCAGGATCGCCCGCTCTCTGGCTAAGAGCGGTGGTGGTCCGTCTGGTCGTCGGCGCGACGCCGTCGTCATGAGGTGTCGATCCTTACGGCGAGATCTTGCGAGGCGCTGTGCCCCGCGCGAAGCGCTCGACGAGGATCATGCGACCGCCGCAGCATGGGCATCGCGGATGCGGTTCAGGGGCCTGCTCGCGATGATCTGCCTGCTGCGGACGATGGCGCCGGCGCGCCGGCCTGATGCGAGCGGGCCGTAGTGGCGGATGCGGTGGAAGCCGTCGGGCAGGACGTGTTTCGCGCCCTTTGTCATATGCGCCGTCTCTTCTGGCAGAGTAAGGACGGCGCCTTAGTCAAATAACGAAGCCATCGCCTCACGCGGCGAGGTTACGCATCTCCGCGATAAGGTCCGCCTTGCCCTCGAAGCCGATGCCCGGAAGGTCCGGCATGACGATGTGGCCGGCCTCGACGCGCACGCCGTCCGGGAAGCCGCCATAGGGCTGGAACAGGTCGGGGTAGGATTCGTTGCCGCCGAGGCCGAGGCCCGCCGCGATATTTAGCGACATCTGGTGGCCGCCATGGGGGATGCAGCGGCGCCAGGACCAGCCGTTCTGCTTCAGCATCTCCAACGTGCGCAGATATTCAACGAGGCCGTAGCTCAGCGCGCAGTCGAACTGCAGCCAGTCGCGATCCGGGCGCATGCCGCCATAGCGGATCAGGTTGCGCGCGTCCTGCATCGAGAACAGGTTCTCGCCGGTCGCCATCGGGCCGGGATAATGCTCGGCGAGCCTGGCCTGGAGGTCGTAGTCGAGCGGATCACCGGCCTCCTCGTACCAGAACAGGTCGTATTGGCTCAGCCCTGGCATAGGCGATCGCCGTCACTAGGTCGAAGCGGCCATTGGCATCGACCGCGAGCCTGCAGCCGGCGGGCAGCATCTTCAGCACGGTCTCGATGCGTTTGCAGTCGTCGGCCAGCGGCGCACCGCCGATCTTCATTTTCACTACCGTGTAGCCGCGGTCGAGATAGCCCTGCATCTCGGCCGCCACCCCCTCCCCGACCTGCCAGATATTGTCCTCGGCGAAAGCCTCGTTCGGGCCCAATGAATGCAAAAGGGCCAAAAGGCCCGCAGCGAAGAGAATGCGGGTCGTTCGCAGCATGGGTAGGCAGTCTCCGTCCTGGAGGTCGCAAAGCCGGCTATACCGCCTTCTAACAGGCAGTTCTGAATGCCGGCTTAGTGCGAGGGTTTAAAACAGGAGGAGGCGTTAAGCTCTGATGAACCATGTCTATTTACGGTTTCTGGGCGGGGAAGGCTGGGCAAAAGCCCAACAGACGGATGTATGTTCGACATGGCATGGCGGGGCGTGGGCGGACTATCCGGTGGTAGTCTGCGAGCGGCGGTCCTACCGCTCCTCATGTGCTCGCCGGCCTTGATCGGGCCCGCCCATGCCCAGAGCGGGCTCCAGTCTCCGCCGATCCAGCCGGCCGATCAAAGGCTCCAGCAGCGACGCGTCGAGCGGCTGCAGGAGACCCGGGACGGGATTTCGGTTCCGGTTACAAGGTCCGCGCCCGACCAACCGGCCGGTGAAGAACGGACGCTGTTCACGCTCGCTGCCGTGAGGATCGAGGGCGACAGTCCGCTCGGCTCCGGCGAGATCGAGGTCACCTATCGCGACAAGCTCGGCAAGCCGATCTCTCAGGCGGGTCTCGTCGCCCTCGCTGGCGAGATCAGCAGGCTTCATCGCGACGCCGGCTATCACCTCACGCGAGCGCTTATACCGCCGCAGGACATCAAGCGCGGCGTCGTCACCATCAGGATCATCCCCGGCGCCGTCACAGAACTGGTGGTGCAGGGCGACGAGGCGAACCGCTTCGGCACGCGCCGGAGGCTGGCGCCGATCGCCGAGGAGATGCCGGCCAGGCTGGCGACGCTCGAGCGCCTGCTGCTGCTCGTCAACGATCTGCCGGGGGTACGCGTCAAAGACACGACGCTGGAGGAAGTCGGGACCGGATCCGGACAGTTCCGTCTGACCGTGATCCTCCACAGCTGGAGCGTGTTCGTCTCCGCAGGCTTCGACAATGCCGCTTCGAATGCCGTCGGTCCGTGGCAGGCCTATTTCGGCGCCGCGCTGAATTCGTTGATCGTCCCCGGCGACACGCTCGCTGTGAATCTGTCGTCGGTCCCGGGCTCGACACGGGAGCTGCGCTATGGCCGCATCTCCTATGATGCGCCGCTCGGCAATGACTGGCTGCGGGTCGGCGTCGCGGCCTCGCGCAGCGCCGTCAGGCCCGGCGATCTGCGCCGGCTCGGCCGTGTTCGGTCGGATGCTGAAAACCTTGAAGCCAGGGCGACGGTCGTAGCACTGCAGACACAGCGGCAATCCCTCTCCCTGACCGCGGGCCTGGGCATCAGCAACATCGTCGAGGAGAGTGCCTTCGGCATCAATTATCGCGACCGCCTGCGGATCGCGAGCCTGACGGCCGATTATCGCCTTCGCGACGACTGGCAAGGCACGACCTACGCGACGCTCGGCCTGCGCAAGGGGCTCGGCATCGACGATGCCTCGCGCCGTTACGACCCGTTGCTCTCGCGTTTCGACGGCTCGGGCGACTTCTATGTCCTGCAAGGTGCGGTGACGCGCTATCAGGGCCTTGGCGAAAGCTGGTCGATGAAGCTCGCCGGCTCCGGTCAGGTCAGTTCGGAGGCTTTGCTGATCGGGCAGCAGTTCTATCTCGGCGGCGGCGCCTTCGGGCGCGCCTTCCAGAGCGGCTGGCTCGCTGGCGACAACGGCATCGCCGGCTCGGCCGAGCTGCGCTACGATTATCGGCCCGGGCTGTCTTTCCTGAAGAACGTGCAGCTCTTCGGATTCGTCGAAGGCGGAGCCGTTCGCAGCTATGCGGCACCGAGGGACGTCGTCCAGTCGCTCTCTGCGGTAGGCGGCGGCGTACGCCTGCAGCTCAACGATTCGGTCGAGGCCGGCATCACGGTCGCCGCGCCACTGAGCTACAGTTCGCCGAGCAGAGGCGGCCGCGGCGCGACCGTCTTGTTCTCGCTGTCGACGGTCCTGAAGGCCTGTCCTGAGCGGGGCGCATGGGGCTGTGGATAAGTGGATGACGATCGCGCGGGAAGCCAAGCGTCAGCCGATATTGACCAAGCTACTTATCTTGATCGCTGACTCGTCATAAAGCCGACATTCGCGATGACAGCTGAGGGCCGGCTTCGGCCGTCGCGGCGCGCATTGGATTGCCCGAAACCGGACATTGCAGAGTCAGTAACGGGCAATAAGATTTTGGACGCACGCCGAGAAGCGGACATTGACCCTTATGGCCAGTCCTGCTCATGGAGAAGCTCTCTTTCGACCGTTGCCCTGTCTAGCTAGCAAAAAAACGCCTCGCCGAGCGACCCGTATCCGGAACGCAGGCGATCCCGTAGGCTGCGTTCAGCAGGACGGGACGAATGGTGGCGTTCATCAGCACTCAGCGCAATCGAAGGAACCGGACATGCCATGGGTCGAACGCGCGATAACGGTGCCGGAAGCGGAGGCGCTCGCTCGGTGCGCTTGCGAAAAGACGGCGAGTGAGGCGCGTTGGTGAAGGTCATCGTTCTCGGCGCGGCCGCCGGAGGTGGTTTTCCGCAGTGGAACTGCCGATGCCGGCTCTGTGCGCTCGCCTGGAGCAGGGATCCGCGCGCGCCCTGGCGGACGCAGGCGAGCCTCGCGGTGAGCCCCGACGGCGAGAGCTGGGCCGTGCTGAACGCGTCTCCCGATCTCGGCAGCCAGATTCGCGCGACGCCGGCCCTGTGGCCCCGTGGTGAGCGGCATTCGCCGATCGGCGCTGTCATCCTGAGCAGCGCCGAGATCGACCATGTCGCGGGGCTGCTCAGCCTGCGCGAGCGGCATCCGTTCGATCTGGTCGCGCTGCCGCCAGTCCTCGATGCGATGGCCGCCAATCCGATCCTCGCCGCAGTGCCGGCACGTCTGGTGGCCGCGAGCGCCTCTGCGCCAATCACGCTGGCCGGCGGACTGACGACAGAGCTCTTTCCCGTTCCCGGCAAGGCGCCGCTCTACCTGGAGGACAAGGATCCAAAGCTCGAATCCGAGGCCGGGGAAACGGCGGGCGTCAGGATCAGCGGAAACGGTCGCACCATCGTCTACATCCCGGGCTGCGCCGCCCTGTCCGACGATCTGCGCGCAAAGGTAGACAGCGCGGACCTGTTGTTCTTCGACGGCACCTTGTTCACCGACGACGAGATGATCCGGGCCGGCGTCGGCCAAAAGACCGGCCGACGCATGGGGCACATGCCGATCGCCGGTGATGGCGGTTCGCTCGCCTGGCTCGCCGGGCTCCTAGTCGAGCGAAAAGTCTACATCCACCTCAACAACACCAATCCGGCGTTGATCGAGGGATCGCCCGAGCGTCTCATGATCGAAGCTGCCGGTGTCGCCGTGGCCTATGACGGCATGGAGGTGAGGCTGTGACTGCTTTGCTATCGCCCGAGGAACTGGAGCGGCGCCTGCGCGAGGTCGGCGAGAAGCGTTATCACGACAAGCATCCCTTCCATGTCCGCCTGCACTCCGGCCAGTGCAGCAAGGGCGAGGTCCAGGCCTGGGCGCTCAACCGCTTCACCTACCAGGCCCATATCCCGGTGAAGGATGCCTATCTCATCGCCCGGGCCAATGATCCCGCGCTCCGGCGGGCCTGGCGCCAGCGCCTGATCGACCATGACGGCGAAGGAGATGGCGAGGGCGGGATCGAACGCTGGCTGCGGCTCTGCGAAAGCGTGGGCCTGGCGCGCGAGGATGTGCAGGCCCATCGCGGCGTGCTGCCCGCGACCCGCTTCGCGGTCGAGGCCTATGTCAATTTCGTGCGCGAGCGCCCGCTGCTCGAAGCGGTCGCCTCCTCGTTGACCGAGCTGTTCTCGCCAAAAATCATCCGCAACCGCGTCGAAGGCATGCTGGCGCATTACGACTTCGTCACCCCGGAGAGCCTGAGCTATTTCACCGCCCGACCGGAGCAGGCGCGGCGCGATGTCGAGACCGCCCTCGCCTATGTGACGGCCCATGCCCGCACGCCAGCGGAGCAACGGGCAGTGATCGCGGCGCTGGAGTTCAAATGCGACGTGCTCTGGGCGATGCTGGACGCGCTGCATCACGCCTATGTCGCGCCCAGCCATATTCCGCCCGGCGCTTTCGTGCCGGCGCCTTAACGGCGATTCAGAAGGAGGCAAGTTACTCCGGCCCGGAAGGCGGCTCTCGTCAAACGCCCTGATAGCCCCGGTAGATGAAGTCACTGCGCTCGGAGGCCGCCTCGGCTTCCGCCAGCGCAACCACCTCTTCGTGCAGCGGTGACAGAGAGCAGGCGGGATCGGTCGCGGCCGCGTCCCCCGCGAGGGCCATGGCCTGGCAGCGGCAGCCACCGAAATCCTGTTCCTTGCGGGCGCAACTGTGGCACGGCTCCTTCATCCAGTCGGTGCCACGGAAGGCGTTGAACGCCGCGCCGCGATACCAGATCTCCGACAGGCTGGCTTCGCGTATATTTTCGAAGCTCAGCCCTGCGATCGTCTCGGCGGCATGGCAGGGCAAGGCGCGGCCCGACGGCGTGACATTCATCAGCCGTGCACCCCAGCCGCCCATACAGGCCTTCGGGTAGCGGGCGTAGTAGTCGGGCAGTACGCTATCGATGACGAGGCGCCCGGCTGTGCGGCGCCGCGCCTCGTCGACCTGCGCCATCGCTGTTTCGACCTGCTGGCGCGTCGGCATCAGCCTGGCGCGGTTGACCAGGCCCCAGCCATAATACTGCACATGGGCGATCTCGATCCGCGCGGCGCCCCACGCTTCGGCAAGCTCAACAAAGGCGGGTATCTCGCGCACGTTCTCGCGATGTATGACGGCGTTGACGGTGAGGCGCAGGCCGAGCCGGGCGATGGCGGCTGCGACCGCATGCTTGCGCTCCGCGGCGCCCTCATAGCCGGCGACGCGATCGCAGGTATTGGCATCGATCGCCTGTACCGAGAGCTGGATATGGTCGAGCCCGGCCTCGGCAACCGCGTCCAGCACAGCCGGCTGAAAGCCGACACCTGAGGTGATCATGTTGGTGTAAAGACCGGCGGCGCAGGCATGGGCGACAAGCTCGGCAATATCGCGCCGCAGCATCGGCTCGCCGCCCGAAAAATAGATATGCAGGACACCGAGGGCGGCCGCTTCATCGATCAGCCGCTTCCATTCGGCAGTCGAGAGTTCCTGCGAGCGTCGGTCGAGTTCGAGCGGGTTGGAGCAATAGGGGCAGCGCAGGGAGCAGCGATGTGTCAGCTCCGCCAGCAGACCCATGGGCGGCGGCAATGTCGGCCGGGCGGGCGTGGCTTGCGGGAGCGTCTCGACATCGCTCACAGATCGACCATCCTCTGATCGGCGAGGCCACGCAGAAGCGCCAGGACGTCAGCGGCGATCTCGTCGCGGTCCGCCTCGAACGTCGTCGCCAGTTCCTGCGCTATGGCCTCGATGCTGCGCACGCCATCGATGCGCTGCAGGATTTCAAGCGCGATCTCGTCGGGTTCAAAGACGCGTTCTGGACCAAGCAGGAACCATTGCCGGCGGGTCTCGTCGAAGCGCAGACGAACGCCACGGGGCAGTGCCGGGACAATGGCTGCGATCTCAACGTGTGCGATATCGGCTTTCATCAGGCGGCGGCTCGCGCGAACTCGTCAAGCACCAGAACAAGCGACGATACGGAACGCATCGCACAAAAGCGCGAGGATCGGCCTCCCGCCGGCTCCCCGAACGGAAGGCCGATCCTCATGCCGCCATACTCATTGCTCGGCGCCAATCCGAGAAGGCACCTCTGCATCCCGCCTAGGACACTAGCTTTGGGCCTCGGAACCGAAACGTCAGAGCTTGGCGGGAGCGTAGGACGTCACTTCGCAGCCGACCGTCACTTCGATGATCGTGGGCTTTTTCCACTTGCGCATGATCGGTATCTCCAGATCGTCGCCAGCTTTCGCTCGGGAAAGCAGGAGAAGGTTACACCCGGCTCCAGCGTGTTGCAAACGAGGCCGACGGCCGGGCGGCGTCATCTCGCTGCGTCGACGAAGGACGAGCCGTCCCTCAACATCGGCCCGCGTCACCTCCTCGCGGGACCGACACTCAGGTCTCGCTACTGGGCGAGAATCCACTTCACGAGCGTTTCGGCCTCCTCCGGTGAAACGCCGGGTTGCGGTGGCATTGGCGTTTGCCCCCAATGGCCGCCGCCGCCCTTCACGACCCTTTCGCTTAGGGTTTTGATCGCGGTTTCATCCTTCCCGTAGCGCTCGGCGACGGCCTTGAAGGCCGGGCCGATCATCTTGCGCTCGGCGTGATGGCAAGCCACGCAGTTCTTGCTTCTCGCCAACTCGGAGCTCGCGACGGCGCTCGACGAGGTCAGAAGCACGACGAAAAGGGCCGTCGCGCAGTGGCGAAAGTCAGGCATGGGCAGAATTCCCTCATGCTCGATCCGGATCGGACGGGATCGCAGGGGTGGCATCTCAGGCGAGGAAAGGCCAATCGCGCCGCCGCTTCTGCGGCGCAATTGGCGGATGCGCTCAGTTGGGCTTGAGCTGGTAGACATCGCCCTGGTCGGTCGCCACGTACATGCTGCCGTCAGGCGCCTGCACGACGGAGCGGAAGCGCCCGGCCGGCATCGGCAGGGAGATCGTGGAGCGCTGGGCAGACGAGCCGTCGGGCGTGATGTCGAGTACGTCGAGGCGGTTGCCGACTGGCGTTCCATGAATGCCGATACCCATGAAGGTCACCACCATCCGGCCATTCCAGTCTTTCCACTGCGGGCCATTCAGGAACACGCATGACGACATACCCTGAGAGAGCATTTCGTTGCTCCAGGCCGGCTTCATCGCGTTCGGATAGGTCTTGGCATCGGTCATTGGCATGAAGGCCGAGCGATCCTTCGGATCCACCGCGCCCATCTGGTTCGGCGAGTAGCCGCAATAATTGTCGGGACAGTCGGCGCGTCCTGCCATATTGGGGCGCGGATCCCAGCCGGCATTGCCGCCGGCTGTTAGCGCCGTCACTTCGTCGCTATGCCAGGGGCCGTTCTCCGCCGTGTAGGGTTGGTTGGTGCCCGGGCGGAAGCAGATGCCCTGCGGGTTGCGATGTCCGTAGGTAAAGATCCGCGCGTCAAAGCCTTGCGGCGCGTTGTTGCCGGGGGCGGCCTTACCATCCCGATCGATGCGGAGCACTTTCCCACCGATGCGGGTCGGGCTTTGCGGCACCTCGCCATTGTGGGTGTCGCCGGTCGTTACATACAGGAATCCGTCCGTCGGACCAAAGCGTAGGCGCCCGCCATTATGCGCGCCCGGATCGCCGAAGGGATGGTTACTGGGCGCCGGTTTGTAGGCGATGTCGGTGACGATATCCTGCCGGTTCGAGACCTTGGTCAGATCGGGATTGACCGTCAGCCGAAGGACCCGATTGGTTCCCGGCGCGGTCATGTTCGACGCCGAGGCTACGTAGATGAAGCGGTTGGTGGCAAATTCAGGGTCGATCGCGACACCGTACATGCCAGCCTGACCGCCGCAGAAAAGGTCGGATGCGGTGTCTGCGTAGTTCTTGGAATCCTTGATGCCGAGCAGGGAATTGATCTTGCCGGACGGTAGTCGGACAGAAAGCCCACTACACTTCTCGGTGAAGAACATCGTTCCGTCGGGCAGGAAGGCCATATCCCAAGTGAGGTCACGACCTGACATCACGGCGGTGCTGGTAAGTCCGGGAGTTTGGGCCGTTGCCGCCCCGGACAGAATGAGTGATGTCAGTAAGGCATAAGGCATCACGAAGCGAACACGTCGAGTCATCGATGTCTCCTCCGAGCTTGTTAGCCTCCCCATTGATAGAACCCGCGATCCGCAGGCCCTGGCCGAAATCGCCGTTCGGCCGCAGGATTGTTATGTGATGGGCAAAATCTACGCAACATCGTTTCCCAGCCAAGCAAGCGGTGGGATGAGTAAAGCAATCTTTGCAGCCTTCTCGGCTGCGCCATATGCCGAACTTGGATCATAGTCCGATCCGTTTCCGAACATGACCGCCGGATCGCCCAGTTACGCCGGGCTGAGAGCGGAGCGTGGCGTGCCCTGAGGATCGTCCGTCTCAAAAAGGCGAGCCTGCTCGGCCCGCAGCCGGTCACAGAGCCGTCCGGGCGGCAGGATCACGTCCGCATAGGTGAGCGTCGCGTCCTTGGGTAGGTCGCGACGCAGGCGGCAGCCCTCGGCGACGCCAATCGGCAAGAGATTCTCCCGTCTAGTCACATCGGCGTTCTCCGCGACCCCATAGGTCATGTAGCGACCCATCCCGTCCAGCACCTCGCCTGCCCGGAGGTCTCGCTTGGTGGTCGCCACCACCTCCACGGTCGGCGCACCGATCGGCGCGATCGCCACATCGCCGAAGAGCACCGCCCGGGCGATGCTGAGTGGCACCTCCAGGTTGCAGAGATGGTAGGGTGTGTGGAAGCAGTAAAGCGGCCCGGGACCCAATTTATAAAGTTCAAGGTAAGGTTTCAGCCACTCGTTGTCTGTAGCGGCAAGGACGAAGATGCCCGGCCCCGGTGAGGCCCCGATGACGTAATCGACAAGGCCCGGCCCTTGCAGGAGCTCATCCGGCTGGAACAGCAGGGCCGCCTCTTCGATCGGCGTGCCGGGCGGAACCTCATAGCCGTGCATACCGCGCTTGGCGACCCGCATGCCGGTGGCGTTCGCGGTCACGGCCTGCTCGAAGGAAATCTTGGTCCCGTCCGCAAAGGAGGTCACCATTGAGGCGCTCTGGCCCGAGCGCTGAGCGAATCCGGCCTGCGTCGTCGGCGTCCGATACGGATCCTGCAGACCCTTGATGTTGCCGCACAAAGCTGGCCGGAGCCCGATACCTCGCACGAACCGCACAAGGTTCATGGTGGCCGCCGGCTGATCGCCGTCGATCCCAGTGTAGAGGACGCCCGCGGCCGTGGCCTTGAAGCGAAGGATCGGGCCGATCGTCCCGTCGATCTCGGCGTTGACGACCACGTGCTTGCCCGACTCGATGGCAGCGAGAAGCGGCGAGATCACGGCCTCGACCGTTCCGGTCGCCTCGAGCATCACATCGATGCCTGGCGCGGTCGCGAGAAGATGCGGGTCCTGGCAGATGACCGGGCGTCCCGCCCGGAGCGCAGCCTCCACCTCCGCGGTCGTTACGCATTCCGCCGGATCACGCTCGCCTGCCGCCGCATAGGTGCGGCGGGCGTGATCGAGCGTCCGGTTGGCGATGCCGGCGACCCGGATCGCCCCATTGAAGGCCGCTGCGAGCTGCAATGCCACCCCGCGCGCAAGGAACCCCGCCCCGAGGATCGCAACTTGAATGGGTGGAAGGCCGGACGATACTCGGCGCCGCAGCGCGTCATCGACGATAATCATAATCCATCTCCCTCGAAAAACACGATTGTTGATTGTCAGAAAGCTGCCGAGGTCGTCTGATACCTTCGATTGCGTGCGGCAAAGCCAAGATTTGGAGACCGCGATGATTTTCACCGCCGCGACATTGAACGGCTGCTTCGTGATCGATGGACAGAGCCATCGGGACGACCGCGGTTTCTTTGCGCGGACGATGTGTCGGGACGAGTTCGCCGCGCACGGGCTTGCGGCGGATTTCGTGCAGGCAAATCATTCTTTCAACTATCGCCGCGGCACGTTGCGCGGGCTTCACCTACAGCGGCCGCCGCATCTGGAAGCGAAGCTCATGCGGTGCATCCGCGGCGCCAGCTACAATGTCGTCGTCGACCTGAGGCCTGACTCGCCGACCTATATGCGCTGGGAAGGCTTCGAACTGAGCCTCGAGAATGGGCGTCAAATCTACGTTCCTGGCGGATGCGCCAACGGCTATCAGACGCTCGCCGATGACGTCGACATCATCTACCAGGTCACCCATGTCTACACGCCGGCGGCAGAGGCAGGCATCAGGTTCGACGATCCGGCCTTCTCCATCGCCTGGCCGGAGCCGGTCACGGCGATCTCGGACAAGGACAGGTCGTGGCCATTGTACCGGGATGGCATTTGAGCGCGCTCGTCGTCAGAAGACGTCCAGTGGAGATTGCTGGAGAGCTGTCCGGTCGAACGGAGATGTTGCAGCTCCGACAGCCGCGTGTACGGTGCGGCGTGGAACATCTCCTTCGTGAAGCCGATCTCGTCGAAGAGGCGCCGAAATTGCTCCGCGCCGCGTTCGACGCTCCAGCGGCAGCGGAAGGCGGGAAGCCGGTCGCGGATCTTGGCGAAGGAGGCGCGATAGCTCCGGTCATCGCCGCTGCTGTCGCCGATCGTCAGGCCGCATCCCGGAAAGGCGCCGGCCACCACCTCGGCGATCTCGCGCGCCTGATAGTTCTGGCTGTCGACACCGACATTCAGGGCTTCCCCGGCCACGGCGTCGAGCGGCGCCTCCAGCGCGCAGATCATGGCATCCGCGATGTCCTCGATATGGACAAACGGCCGCCAAGGCGTGCCGTCGCTCGTCATCCGGATCTCGCCGATCGTCCATGCCCAGCCGCACAAATTGTTGAGGACGAGGTCGAAGCGCTGGCGCGGGCTTGCCCCGAAGGCGGTCGCGTTCCGAAGGAAGACGGGCGTGAAATGCTCGTCGCGGAGGTTTGCGACGTCGCGCTCGACCAGGACCTTGCATTGCGCATAGGCGGTCAGCGGCTGCGGGGCCGATTCTTCCGTCTTCTGATCGCTGCCGGCGCCGTAAATGCTGCACGACGAGGCATAGATGAAGCGCGCCACCTTCGCGTCACGACACATTCGCGCGAGATTCACCGAGGCGCGGTGATTGATGGCGAAAGTTATCTCCGGATCCTGGGCCGCCAGCGGATCATTGGACAGCTCCGCCAGATGGAGAACGGCGTCAAAGCCGCGCAGATCCTCGACGGAGACTTGGCGAACGTCCCGGGTGATCACGTTTGGCCGCGTGCGCCGATCGTCGAAGAGCCAGCCGCGCCGGTAGAAGCCGGTATCGAGACCTATCGCGTCGAACCCGCGCTCGACCAGCTTAGGACCGAGGATTGCCCCGATATAGCCGTCAGCCCCTGTCAACAGGATCCGCATCAAAAGGCTCTCACTGTGTTGAAATGGACCGCGCGGCAGGGCTGCGATCCGGATCGGCCGCCTCCCAGACGCACCAGGGATGCTCGCCGCTATCCCACATGCTCTGGAGCACCATCTTGTCCCGCAGGGTGTCGACGTTCTGCCAGAAGCCGAGATGCGGATAGACCGCGAGTTGGTCGTCCGCGACGAGCCGCTCCAGGGGCCCCTGCTCGAAGACCGTCGAGTCGTCGACGATCAGATCCATCACCTCCGGCTCGAGCACGAAGAAGCCGCCGTTGATCAAGTTGCCGTCCGAGGCGGATTTCTCCCGAAAGCTGGAGATCCGCGGCCGGTCCGCCGACAGGTCGAGCGCGCCGAACCGTCCCGGCATGTGGACAGCGGTGACGGTCGCAAGCGCGGCCTGCTGCCGGTGATGCCGGATGAGCGCTCCGATATCGACGTTGCTGACCCCGTCTCCATAAGTCAGGCAGAAGGTCTTGCGCCCGACATGGTCGCGCACGCGCTTGAGGCGACCGCCGGTCATCGAGGCTTCACCGGTGTCCACAAGCGTGATCTGCCATTGTTCGGGGCAGCGCCGATGCGTCGTCGTCACTCCGGTCGAAAGATCGATGGTGATATCGCTATTGTGAAAATAGTAATCAGTGAAATACTTCTTGATGAGATGTCCTTTATAGCCACAGCAAATGATAAAATCGTTCAATCCATAATATGAATAAAGCTTCATGATATGCCAGAGAAGCGGTCGCCCTCCGATTTCGACCAATGGCTTGGGAATGACAGAAGTCTCTTCGCTTATCCGTGTGCCGAATCCACCCGCAAGAATAACCACCTTGACGCCGGAAACTTCAGACCGTCGATGACGGACTTCGATTTCTTCGTCGTAACGCTTATCACGTGCGTCCATACGCTTAGCCCGCGAGTTGAGTCGAACTTACAGCGTGATGGTAAAGGTCGGAGCTCTGGCCTGCGTAACACTTATCGGGATTACCAACTCAAGAATGATCCTATTGCGCCGGGTAATCCGAAAGAGGCTCCCGTCGCGATGGAACATCCATCTGAGCAGAATGCGTCGCCTGTGGAAGATGTGCTTACTGTGCGGGAGAATCTGGAGGCCCGCCGGGCGTCGTGATGATTGCAACTTCGCAGACGCATGACCTGTCGAACGGTGCGGATGTCGATATGCAAGGCACGGCTGTCGAGGCGATCGATGGACCGGCTCTCGAAGCGCTGCAGGACACCGCGGCGCGGCGGCTGCGGATTTTGATCTCGGCCTATTCTTGTGCCCCCGGCAGCGGATCGGAGAATGGAATCGGCTGGAACACGAGCCGAACTGCGGCGGAGCGCCACGAGGTTTGGGTCCTGACGAGGTCCGACCACGGTTTCGGACGGAACCATCGCGACCTGATAGAAGCGGAGCTGAAGCGTAATCCGCAACCATACCTGCATGTCCTCTACTGCGACCTGCCGGGCTGGTTGCGCCACGTGATCGGCGTGCAGGCTGTCGCCTATCTCTGGCAGCTCAAAGCTTATCTGACCGCCCGGCGTGCGCACCGGACGATCGGGTTCGACCTCGCTCACCACATCTCCTGGGTGCGCTGGTACACGCCGAGCCTGCTTCATCTCCTGCCGGTCCCGTTCATCTGGGGGCCGATAGGCGGTGGGGAAAGGCTACCGCGCACGTTCCTGCGCGGCATCAGCGGAAAGGGCCTGTACGAGGAAGCGAAACGAGGGCTCCTCAACGCCTTCGCGCCCTTCGATCCGCTCGTCCGCCTGGCGGCCCAACGCAGCATCCTTGTCATAGCCAATTCGAACGAAACCCATCGGCGCCTGGTGTCGCTCGGCGCGACGCGCATTCGCATCTTCGGGGAAAGCGGCATCGATGATTGGATCCTTGACTTGGGCGAAGACGTCGGGACTGCCCCGGAAGGGCCCGTCCGATTTGTCAGCCTGAATCGCCTCCTGCATTGGAAGGGCGTCCACCTCGGTCTCGAGGCGTTCGCCCGGCTTGGACGGCATGACGCGATATACACGATTGTCGGCGAGGGACCTGAGAAGTCCTTCCTTGAGAAACGGGCAAAGGGGCTCGGCATCGCCGATAGGGTCGAGTTCCTGTCCAACCTGTCCCGTGTCGAGTGGATGACTACGCTGCGGCAAGCTGACGCCTTGGTCCATGCCTGCACCTATAATTCCGGCAACGCGATCTCGTTAGAGGCTATGGCGCTCGCCAAGCCCGTCATCTGCTTGCAACGGGGTGGCATACTCGGCCAGGTCAACGAAGAAACCGGCTATTGCATGCCAGCCTCGTCGTCCGAAGAGGCGGTGGCCGGTCTTCGGGACGCCATGGCAGCCGTCGCGGCCGACCGTGAGGCCGCCGCCGCCAAGGGCCGGCGGGGCCGGCTCCGCGTCCAGCAGCACTTCACCTGGGCCGCCCGTTCCGCGCGCTTCGATCGGTTCTATCACGAGGCCCTGGACCTCCACCATCGACAAAGGACAAAGCAACCTGCTTCCCAGCCGAAGGATACGAGCCCGCTTGCCGATTCCGACGCGTAGTGAGAGCAGGACCCAGCAGCCAGACCTTGACCCGTTAGAGAACGGTATCGGTGGCGAGTGGACAATAGATTCATGTCTTACACCGGAACACCCTTCGTCGCCGGCAAGCGTTTCACGATCCTGACCTCGATCGAGTTGACCGGGAGATATGGCCTCGGCGACCAGATCCTGACGCCCTTCCTCAACCTGCGCGATGCCTACGACGCCACCAACGCCTATCTCACGGTGATCCAGACCAGGACGTGGGCAGCATCGGCACCACGCCGAACGAGGCGGAAACCGGCAAGGGCGTCGACAGCCTGCCCACCAGCAATCCCGTCCAGAGCAGCGTACTCAATCAGCAGAGCATCGATGCGGCGCGGGGGGCCCTGAACCAGCTCTCCGGCGAAATCCTTGCCTCGGCCAAGACCGCGCTGATCGACGAAATCTGGCTGCTGCGCGCGGCCATCAACGACCGCGTGCGCACGGCGCTCGGCGCTGTCGGCGCGGCGCCGATGGCGACGCTGAACTACGGCTTCACCGCCCATCTCGCCCCGAGCGTCGAGGGCCCGATGCCGGCCCTGAAATCCGACCGCTTCGCGGGCTGGGGCCAGGGCTATGGCTCCTGGGGTCGCAGCGACAGAGACGGCAACGCCGCCAGGTTGATGCGCTCGACCGGCGGCCTGCTGCTCGGCGCTGACGCGGCCGTATTCGACCATCTGCGCTTCGGCATCATCGCCGGCTACAGCCGCAGCGAGTTCGACGTCAACAACCGGTTCTCCTCGGGCGAGAGCGACAACTACCACCTCGGTCTCTATGGCGGCGGCCAGTGGGGTGCTCTCAATCTGCGGGCCGGCGCCAGCTACACCTGGCACGATGTCGAGACGCGCCGTGCTGTAAACCTTCATCGGCGGCGCGCCGCAGGCAAGCTACGATGCCGCCACCGCTCAGATATTCGGCGAAGTCGGGTACCGCATCGACCTCGGTCGCGTAGCGCTCGAGCCGTTTGCGGCGCTGGCCTATGTGAATCTCCACACCGACGGGTTCAGCGAGACCGGAGCAGAGATCGCTCTCATGAGCCAGAGTGATGATACCGGTGTTGGCTACTCGACCCTCGGCCTGCTGGCTTCCTCCCGTTCGATTTGCAGGGCATGGCGATGACCGTGCGCGGCGGTCTAGGCTGGCGCCACGCTTTCGGCGATGTCGAACCAAAGACCACGCTGGCGTTCGCCGGATCAACCGCGTTCAGCATTTCCGGCCTGCCCATTGCGCAAGACGCCGCTATCGCTGAAGCAGGGCTCGATGTCGCCGTCGGCAAGGGCGCGGCGCTTGGCGTATCCTATGCCGGCGAGCTCGCCGAGGATGCTCAGGACCATTCCTTCAAGGGTGTGCTGGCAGTCAAATTGTAACCGCTAGTCGCGCAAAGCAGCAAATGTCAGGCCCCGCCAGCTTCAACTGGCGGGGCCTATTTTTTGGTTTGCTCCGGGGCATGGACATCACTCAATTCAATTTAAGCCATCGTCACCAATTGCCCCGCATGCAGACACATCGACGGTCTGCAGCGGGTCGATTGAGTTGAAAAAGTCCGCCGCAATACTTTGGGCGAGTTAAGTCGGTCCGAGCGTAGAAGTTTCATCTCCATGCGGACGGCGTCGCCGGCCTTAGAGGGCATTTTCCTGAAGCGGAAAGAACCTTCTTCTCTGCCAAACGCAGATACCGCCTGGTGTTCACGCCGATCGGACTTCTTCAACGCAATCGGGCGAGAGCCGACATTCGCGAAAGTGCCATTCCCGAACAAAAATGCAAAAGATCACTCGAAGTGGATGGGCGCCGATGCGGACGTGTGGGCGCCGCGGAAGCCGCGGCGCCCGTGTCGCGTCAGTAGTCCATGCCACCGGCTGGCATAGCCGGGGTATTTTCCTTCTTCGGAAGCTCGGCGACCATTGCCTCGGTGGTGATAAGCAGACCCGCGACCGAAGCGGCATCCTGAAGCGCCGTACGCACGACCTTGGTCGGGTCGATGATGCCGGCCTTGACCAGATCGCCGTACTCGCCGGTCTGGGCATCGTAGCCCCAGGCATAATCGGAAGACTCCAGCAGCTTGCCGACCACGACGGCACCGTCACCGCCGGCATTCTCGACGATCTGGCGAGCGGGCGCCGTGATCGCCTTGCGGACGATCTCGACGCCGGTCTTCTGATCGTCATTGCCGGCCTTGAGACCGTCCAGCGCCTTGACGGCGCGCAGGAGCGCGACGCCGCCGCCCGGCAGGATTCCTTCCTCGACCGCAGCGCGCGTGGCGTTCAGGGCGTCGTCGACACGGTCCTTCTTCTCCTTGACCTCGACCTCGGTCGCGCCGCCGACGCGGATGACCGCGACGCCGCCGGCGAGCTTGGCCAGGCGCTCCTGGAGCTTCTCGCGGTCGTAGTCCGAGGTGGTCTCCTCGATCTGCGCCTTGATCTGCGCCACGCGAGCCTCGATCTCGATCTTCCTGCCGGCACCATCGACGATTGTGGTGTTCTCCTTCTCGATCCGGACCTGCTTGGCGCGGCCGAGCATGTTGAGCGTGACGTTCTCGAGCTTGATGCCGAGATCCTCGCTGATCGCGGTGCCGCCCGTCAGGATGGCGATATCCTCCAGCATGGCCTTGCGACGATCGCCGAAGCCCGGAGCCTTCACCGCCGCGATCTTGAGGCCGCCGCGGAGCTTGTTGACGACGAGCGTGGCGAGAGCCTCGCCCTCGACGTCCTCGGCGACGATCAATAGCGGCTTGCCGGTCTGAACCACCGCTTCCAGCAGCGGCAGCATGGCCTGGAGACCCGTCAGCTTCTTCTCGTGGATCAGGATATAGGGATCCTCGAGCTCCGCGATCATCTTCTCGGAGTTGGTGACGAAATAGGGCGAGAGGTAGCCGCGGTCGAACTGCATGCCTTCGACGACGTCGAGCTCGGTTTCGGCGGTCTTGGCTTCCTCGACGGTGATCACACCCTCGTTGCCGACCTTCTTCATCGCCTCGGCGATCATCGCGCCGATCGTGCGGTCGCCATTGGCGGAGATGGTGCCGACCTGGGCGACTTCCTCCGAGCCGGTGATGGTCTTCGAGTGCTCGCCGAGCGACTTCGTCACCGCCTCGACGGCAAGATCGATGCCGCGCTTCAGGTCCATCGGGTTGATGCCGGCGGCGACCGCCTTGGCGCCTTCGCGAACGATGGCCTGGGCCAGGACAGTGGCGGTCGTGGTGCCGTCGCCGGCGGCGTCGTTCTGCTTGGAGGCCACCTCGCGCACCATCTGGGCGCCCATGTTCTCGAACTTGTCGGAAAGCTCGATCTCCTTGGCGACTGTGACGCCGTCCTTGGTGATGCGCGGCGCACCGAACGACTTCTCGATCACGACGTTGCGGCCCTTCGGGCCGAGCGTGACCTTCACGGCATTCGCCAGCGTGTCGACGCCGCGCAGCATCCGCTCGCGCGCGTCCTGCGAAAACTTCACGTCCTTCGCAGCCATGATTCCTCACTCCTTCAGACTTGAGGTTTCAGGTTGATGGTTCAGAAAAAGGGCCCCGTCAGGCGGCCTGCTTGAGGGTCGCGGCCGCCTCGACCACGCCCATGATGTCGCTCTCCTTCATGATCAGGAGATCTTCGCCATCTATCTTGACCTCGGTGCCGGACCATTTGCCGAACAGCACGCGGTCACCGACCTTGACATCGAGTGGGACAAGCGTGCCGTGCTCGTCGCGGCCGCCGGGCCCGACAGCGACGATCTCGCCCTCCTGCGGCTTCTCCTTGGCCGTATCGGGGATGATGATCCCGCCTTTCGACTTCGCCTCGGCGTCGATGCGCTTGACGACGACGCGGTCGTGCAGTGGCCGAAACTGCATGAATTCCTCCATTTCCATATCAGTCACAATGTCAATGGGCGGCCCGTACGGGTCTCGCGGCAAGGTTCCGCGCGCCCTTAAGGCGCCTGCCCGTGCGATGATTTGGTTTGCCGCATTTTAGCCTTCAAGAGGCTGGCAGCACTTTTTTTAATCGAGTGCTAACAGGCTGATAAGGCAGCGCAAATGCAACTTCTGCCTTGCGGAAGCGTTGCACATGCGCTGCCATGAGCAGTGCAACCATGGAGCTGAAAGGAATGGCTTCCACCGACTTCGCCCGCCAGATCGCGGGCTATGGCCTGACCACTGCCGGCATCCTCTACCGCCTGCCGGATCACCCTTCGATCCTGCAGGAATATGTCTGGCAGGACTACGACCTGGCGCCGCGCTTTCCGCAGCTCAACAAGTTTCTGGCCTTCTGGGAAGCCAAGCTCGACGGCAAGCTCTTTCGCATCACTGTAACGCACAAGGATCTGATCGGGCCTGCCGATCTCAGTCCGATAAACGGCGAATTCCAGCTGCATTGAATGGAAGCAGCCCGCCGGGCTGCTTCCTGATCGAACTCAGGCGAAATTCCGCGGGTCCGCTCGGGGCCCGCGGGACATGAGGGCGACATCCGGAGCCAGGATATCCTGCTTCTCGGCAAAGGCGGCAAAGACGCCGCGTGCCGTCTCCGCCTCGATGTCGCCGCGCACAGCCGCCTGACAGGCCTTCATGGCAAAGCTGTGGGCTGGATCACGTCGTCCCGCGGGCCAATCTGCCAAGAAGAGGTATGCTTCCATTGCGGAGGAGATCACGGTTGGCAGCCCGAAGGCGGTCAGAACGATAATTGGCCGCTTAAACTCATCGAGCTTCATCGTGATACTCCCCGGCCAAGCAGTGGAATGTTCTCATCACCATGTCCTCCGATCAGGCTGACAGAGTCTCGGCGCCGTGCGACAGGCTCTCGACCTCACGATCTGGGCTGTCACCGCGATCGAGTGCGATAAGCGCGTCCATGACCTCGTCGAATGAGACCGGCTCGGCGGCAAAATCAGGATGCCTCAGCTGCGGGCATGAGGTGACCGCGCAGGCATCAGAGGCCCAGGAGGACAAGATCGCTCGTCTCTCTCCCGGCGTTAAAGCCCTATCCTCGAGGACATCTCGCGGCCTTCGATAAAAACAGCTCGGCCGCAGCAACCGATCGATCGTCGCGTCACCGCATACGGTTGAGGCAAACGGAACTGGAACATTCGGCTTTGGCATCGCAGGCTCTCTCAATGACTCCTTTCAGCGCGAAGAGCTTCGCGACGAAAAATCTGGGAATAAGCCGGCTCGGTTCAAGAGCCCGCGCAGCCGATTTGAAGTCCGATCGCGGTGCTAGCCGACTCTCGTTCGCGCCAGCCTGTCCGAACGTCTGTGCGATGGATGCCGGTAACGATGGAGGGCGCGAAGGGCCAAGTCATCTTCATCCTCGGCGAGGCCTGCCAAGTCGGCCACGACCTGCGCCAACTTTTCTCTTTCGGCATTGATGGAAGCGACGGGAACGCCAGGCCTGACGGCACGCCACGCGGTGTCCAAAGCGGCCTGCGCTCGAGCAAGATCAATCGAATCCAGTGATGAGAACCGCATTTTCACCTCCGCATTCTCGACGGTCAGAGATGTGAGGTTGGCCGCCTGAGGCTGCAAGCGCGTGACGCTTGGGCGGGGGGCAGCGAGCGATCACCCCTTGAAACGCATTTTGCCCTCCCTAATTCGTTGTCGCCGGATGCCGCTATCGGATCCTGGCGCGGGAACGACGGTCCGACTCCCGAGTGGACCGAGTTCGGCTCATGTCGCTTCGTAAGGAGGATGTGGTCCGGTGTTTGTTCGAACCCCTCCTACTCGCGTTTCGCGAGCTCATGCGATCGACCGGCTCGGCATTTGCCCGGATCGCTTCATCTCGCCTGCCATTGATCGATACGCCTCCGGAGCGCGCATGCGCGCGCGGCATCATGCCGAGTCATGAAGCGATGGAGGATGACATGCTGTTATCGGACTTTGGCCGCATCGGGTTCGACCCATTTCTGGAAATGCGGCGCATGCAACAGGAGATGAACCAGCGCCTGGGTGGTCTGAGGACCGACGCCGCTCAGGAGTTTCCGCCGGTCAATCTTTGGCTTGGCGAAGACAGCGTCGCAGTGACTGCCGAGTTGCCTGGGATCGCTCCCGATGATGTCGATCTGACCGTGCGTGAGAATACGCTGACATTGAAGGGCGAACGCAAGGCGCAGGACGATGCGTCCGTCTGGCATCGCCGCGAGCGCCCCAACGGACGATTCTCCCGGACGATCCAGCTGCCGTTCCGCGTCGACCCGGAACAGGTGGAGGCGCGCTCTGCCAACGGGCTGCTCGAAGTCGAGCTGCATCGACCGGAGGCGGACCGGCCCAGGAAAATCCAAATCAGGGGATGAATGGAGGCGAAGATGGCTCAAGAACTGCAGACAACCGACCGAAAGGTCACGAGCAAGCTCGACGGCAGTGAACGGACCCGCTCGCGCCAGGTATTCGTGCCGCGCGCCGACATCTACGAGACAACGGACGAGGTGGTTCTTCTCGTCGATATGCCCGGGGTCGCTTCGGAGGGAGTTGATATCACGCTCGAGAAGCGAACGTTGGCGATCCGCGGTTACGCCGCCGATCAGCAGCGCGAAAACTATCGCCAGATCTACGCCGAGTATGGCGCGGGAGACTATGAGCGCGTTTTCACGCTGTCTGAGGACATCGACCGCGATGGCATCGAGGCGTCGCAGAAAGACGGTGTCCTGCGCCTGGTCTTGCCCAAGGCAGCGCCGGCCAAGGCTCGCAAGATCGAGCTCAAGACCGCTTAAGTCATGCACCACAAGGAGGTTGACGATGCCAATCAGAGACCTGATCCCCTGGGGGAGCAACAAGGGGAGCGAAATCACGAAACGGGAGGAGGATAACCCCGTCTTCTCCCTCCAACGTGACGTGAACCGGATTTTCGATGATTTTTGGAAGCGGTTCGATCAGCCGTTCGGGGCGTTCGGACGCTGGGCTCCTGACGGGCCCAAAGCCGACGTTACCGAGATGGAAAGCGCACTGGAGATCTCGATTGAACTTCCGGGCATCGACCAGAGTGAAATCGATATTTCGCTCACCAGCAATACTCTTACCGTCAAAGGTGAGAAGAGGAGTGAACGCGACGAAAGCGATAAAGGCTATCACCTCTCGGAACGCGCTTATGGTTCGTTCTACCGCTCGATCCCGTTGCCGGGCGGCGTCGACACGGACAAGGCCAGCGCCGAATTCAAAAATGGCGTCCTAACCGTGACGCTTCCGAAAACACAGGAGGCGCTCACTCAGGTGAAAAAGATCACGGTCAAGGCAAACTAAGCCAGCCCAACCAACGATGCGGCGGGCACAAGTTCCGCCGCATCTGTTTTTGCTACTGCGTACGGGGCATATGGACCGCCAGCGCTATTCTTGCACGCGCCAGATCTTCTTGGGCCACGGTCAGCATCTCGTCGGCCATGTCGAGCGCAGACAATGCGGCTGGCGTCGGATTGGGTCGCTCGGCGGTTACACGAATCCAGGCTTGATCGATTGCGTCGAGAGCTGCACGAACATTGGCAATCGCTCGTTCAATGGAGTCGTAAAGCGCGATTTCGTCTTCGTTGTCAGTCATCGGACGTTCTGCCTATTGCCGGGCAAGGGCACATCATCGACATGAATTTAGCATTTGGATCGACGCCAACAACAGATCGTTCGCCCACGATGAGGTTCGGTCGGACTTGGCGCTCCGTGCCCCGAGAGGGCGACCTTAGGGCTGCTTCGCCTGTTCGAACTCAATCGCCCTGGCCGGGTGCCGGTTCTGTGGACGGTGAGTTAAGCTAATCTCACCTTCTTTTCGAACTCGAGCGGGCTGATGTAGCCGATGGTGGAGTGCCTGAGAACGGCGTTGTAGAACCGCTCGATGTAATCGAACACGTCGGCCCGCGCCTCGTCGCGTGTCCGGTAGACCTGCCCCCGATCCGCTCGGTTTTCAGCGATGTGAAGAAGCTCTCCATCGCGGCATTGTCCCAAACATTGCCCGAGCGGCTCATAGAGCAGGTGACGCCGTTGTCGGCCATGAGCTTCTGGAACTGCTCGCTGGCGTATTGGCTGCCTGTGTTTCGGCGTGCAAGTTTGGGTCTGACGCAATCTCGCTGACGCTCGGGATCATTGCGCGCCGATCAGGCGCGCCTGGAGAAGGCCGATCTTTCCGCGGCCGTACATTTGCCGCTTAACGAGTTTGAGACGGGTGATCTGGCCTTCGGTCTGGCCGTTCGACCAGGGGAGAGGATGGCCGCTCGCACGGCGGCTTCGTCGCGCCGGACGCCATTCGCCAATGAGGCGACCAGACTTTGCGACGCGTGCTCTATCCGGGAAGCCAAGGGCTCGATCCGCCTCGACCTGCTGCAGTTCACATCATTTCGTCCGCACCTATTCCAATCCAATCGGTAGCGCCGTCAAATAGGCTGAGACAGCCCTGCGCCATTTATTGACGTTGAGCGACCGCCCAGACGCGGACGCTGTCGATCGGCCCACTCGCTAGAAGCTCGAAGCATTAGCGGCGGCCAAATGGCCTCCGGCCCTTATTCAGTCGCGTCCGCCGTGCACTTGGCAGGCCGTTCCGGGGCAGCCCCGCCTCCCGCCGATCAGCGGCAGACCCTTCGGCCGTTGACGATCGCGCAGCGGACGACCGGAGCCGGCCTCACCACGACCGCAACAGGGCGCCGCGCAACGACCGCCCCGTTAGGGCCAACACATCCCGCTCTCACGACCCCGCGCGCACAGACGACGGCGTTCGCCTCCGTCGGAACGGCAAGCGCGCCAAGTCCGAGCATGGCGGCTGCCAGAACCAAAGCTCTCATGGCGAATTCTCCTGCTGGTGAGGCCATAGTTGCGGCCGGGATGGCATCCTTGACTGGCATCGAGGCCGTAAAGCCCAGCCTGCGCGGGACTCCGTGTATTCTGCAGGTCGACGCTATGGATTCATCTTGACGCCGAGTTTCGCGCGCATGTCCTTGAACACGACGGCGATCGCCTCGATGATCTTCTTGTCCTGATTAGCCTTGCAGTACTGAATGACTTCATGCTCCGCCTCCTTGGCTCTCTTGACCTCGAGGAGGTGCTTCTTGGCGAGGCCGTTGTACCAGCCGCTATACCAGGCGGTCAGCATATCTGCGTCTTCCTGGAAGGTTCCCGCGAGCTGGGCGCAGGTCAATTTCTGGACGTCGATGTAACCCTTGGCATCGGCGTAGGCGCTCAACGGGGTCTGAGCGTTCGCGGCTTGTAGCAACAGCAAGCTGAGGGCCGATGCGGCGAGGGCCTGGCGGATCATGATTGCGTCTCCATGTCTCGAATTGCACGAGCGAACGGCGTAGAAGGCGGCTCCCGCCTTCCCAGAAGAAGGCAGGAGCCGAACCGTCAGGCGAGTTTCCGGGCCGCGGGAATCGTCCAGCTTCCATTGATAATCGACGGGTCGGTCTCTTTCGGCCAATACATCCGCAGCATCAGGATGAAATCGCCGGCGGGCGCGGGAAGCCAGTTCGACTCCTTGTCCTTTCCGGGCGAATCATTCTGGATGTAAAGGTCCGTCGAGCCGTCCGGATTGGTCTGCAAGTTCTGCCGCGCGCTGATGGAGTACCGATTCAGCGGATTGTTCACGAAGAAGTACTTGTCGTCATACATGGTCAGCGACCAGAACCCCTCGACCGGTGGCAGGTGCCCCTTGGGGAAGCGCATGACGTACTTGTTCGCGCCATTGTATTTGTGCCCGTCGGCATCCGCCTTCGAGGTGGGGTAGACCGCGTCTTGAGGGCGGTTGGCGCCGAGCCCAATCGCCGTGATCAGCGCCCGCATCAGGTAATCCGTGCCGTAGATGCCGGTCCTCGTGGTGAACGCCCAGCCGTTCTGATGCGTGATCGCCTTGTTGATCTTGAACTGGAGCATGATCCTGTCGAAGGCGATGTCCGGAATGCGCTTGGCGAAATCCGCCTTGAGCTTGCTCGCGTCGAACGACTGGCCTGGGACGATCCCGATGCTGGCAAATCTCGCGAGCTGAGCGGCGTCCGCTTCGGAAGGCGGATTCGTCTTCATCAGTTCGCAGAGCAAGGTGAAATACGCCACCGCGTCCATGCGGTTGACCTGGTCGCGGACCGCGGCCTTCATGTCGATCACCGGGTCGACCTTGCCGACCGGCGGCGTGTAGGGCTTGCCATAGGCGCTGAGCGGCAGAAGCTTGAACTCGTCCTGGAGCTTGTGCACGGCGGCGTAGTCCTCCGGCGTGCCGGTGCAGTAGATGCGGCCGAGCAGCCAGACGATGTCGGTGGATGATTTGTATTCCTTCACGCCGTCCGGCAGCGTGCCCTTCCAGCCGGGACCGGTGATCGCATAGGTCTGCGCGTCGGTGCCGGTGGTGCGCTTGCCCGGGACCTGGAACACCGTGGTCCAGCCGTCGAGCATCGGCATCAGGAAATAGCGCCCTTTCATGTCCGGGATGCTGAGCACCCAGGGCTCCTTGCCGACGTCGAAGAAGGCGGTGGTGTAGAGCGTGTCAGCGTTCGGTGCCGTGACGTCCTTGAACGAAGCGTCGGGATAATTGCGCAGCTTGATGATGTGGCCCATCGGCGCTCGGGTGCCGACGGGCTCGGCGACATTGGTCATGATCCGACGAGTCATCTCCATCGTCACCAGCGGATAGCCGAAGATGTAGGCGTCGGTCGCGAGCCAGAACTCCTCGAGACCTTCGCCGATGCCGTGGAACGCCCCTTGCTCGGCGAGCGCCGAGCGAGCCATCGCCGTGCCGGCGAGCAAGCCCAATCCGCCGAGTGCAGCGGACCGACGAGTGATCTTCATGTGTGCCTCCCCAGTTGCTAAGGAAAATTCGGAGGCGCGCAGGCGCCTTTTCAATGCCATGCTGATCAGAAGCGCGCCGTCACGCCGACGACCGGTCCGTGCGTCAGCATGTCGTACTCGTAGCGCGACCTGCCGTGCCCCTTGGAGAAGTCGACATAAAGAGCCCGGTAGCCGAGCATGCCGCTCCATGCCGCGCTCTGGGTGCGGTTGAACTCCCAGTTGAGATAGCCCATGGCCTGCCAGGACAGATCGCTGCCGGCGCCGAAGCCGCCGATATCGGCGCGCAGCACGAGTTCCGTGGTCGGCGAAAAATGATGGCGCACGCGCAGGCCGACCAGCGGGTCCAACCAGGTCACGTCGCCGGATGTCGCGACGGCGCGGCCGCGGCGCAGCGTCAGATCCGCGATCGTCAGGCCCGCCGTCAGCGCCAGGCTGGCCTCGGCGCTCTGCCACCAGAAGCGGCCGCCACCGTAGAGATCGATCGAGGTCCCGGTACCGGGCGTAGCGCCGTCCCAGCGGACGAGCTCATAGGCGAGCGCCGCCTCGGCGATGAACATCTTGAACCGGACCGAGACGGCCGCCGCCAGAGTCCCTGCGATATCAGGATGGACGCTGCGGACGCGGGCGCCGCTGTCGGAGATACCCAGCTTCATGTAGGTCAGATCGGTCATGACGGCGAAGCGTCCATTGCGGGCCTCAAAGGCGCCCATCAGGCCGAAGAGCTCCTCCGGGATCGGGCGGTCCAGGATCTCGCCGAGCGAGGCATCGATCTTGGTGGAGCGGCCCTTGACCGTGGTCGTGCCGTTGATCGAGGGCAGCCATGCATAGGGCATGGCGATGTAGGTCCAGGCCGGTATCGGGGGCGGCAGCGGTGTGGTTGCCCGCGGCGGCAGGTCGGCCGCGAAAGACGACGTAACGGTACAGATCGCGGCGACGGCAAGGGCTTGGCACGATCTGCGCACGCCCGACATCTTGCCTGTCCTGCAGGAAGGCGTCGGAAAGTTGCCACCGGGCCAGGCCGCAGAGGGTGCCCGAGCCGCTCGTATGCTCTTCGCTGCCTCAAACCTGACACGCCGCATCACGCCCCCTTTGGCCAGCCATCTCGTCGGCACCATTCGACGCTGCAACCATGGCTGGTTCCGCCTAGACATTTCGCGCCAGTCGGCGGGGCGTGTCTTGCCATTTCGCGCCAATGTATCTCGGCGGGATCAGCCCCTGACCTTGGCGGCAGGCCTGCAATTCGCGTTCTGCTTGCGATAAGTCCCGGGTTGAACCTTCATTATGCGCATGAAGGTGCGGCTGAAGCTGCTGGCGCCGGCGTAACCAAGGCTTAACGCTATGCGCGAAACGTGCTCGTTGGTTTCGGCGAGCAGGCGGCAGGCTTTATCGAGGCGCACCTCGACGACAATTTCGCTGTAGCTCGTCCCCATCATGGCAAGGTGACGCTGGAGCGAGCGCGCACTCACGCCCAGATGACTTGCAGTCCATTGAAGAGGGGCGCCATTATGCTGCAGCGACGCAGCGATAGCTGCGCGCACCGCGTGTCGGGAGGGCATATGGACGAGCTTCATAGCCACGTCATGAAGAGATGTGGACCTTCGCGTCCCGGTCAGACAGCCAATATCGAATGACTGATTTTCGGCCGTCTGGCCATTGGACGCCAAAGTTAGCTCGAAGGAGCACCATTTTG
Source organism: Alloboseaceae bacterium BT-24-1 (assembly GCA_025846845.1). Lineage (GTDB taxonomy): Bacteria > Pseudomonadota > Alphaproteobacteria > Rhizobiales > Beijerinckiaceae > Allobosea. The sequence goes on along the minus strand of JAOYTL010000006.1, from coordinate 86,764 downwards.
CTGCGCCGGGCGAGCAAGTGCCTGCGCCTCATTGCGAACAACAGAATCGACAGCCACGCGATTGAAGGCTTGTCGCGCTTTTACGGTCCTCGTGACGACGACGCCGAGGAGCAGCAAGGTCGGAACAAGAATCCAGTTCACTGCCGGGGGGCAATATTATGGCCGCAATTCCTTTGACCCGTTGCCAATTCCTCATTCCCTTCACCGTCATTCATGAAGAGATCGGCGCCTCCACAGCGCCACTTCTGGCGAAGTTCGGGCTTCCGACATCCGTGGCGGAAAAGGCGGACCACTTTGTACCGCTGCTGCGCGCCGTAGGCTTCGCGGAGGCTGCTCAAAAATCGCAGGGGATCGTTGATTTCGGGTTTCAGGCGTCGCAGCGGCTGCAATATTGCCACCTCAGCGAGAAGCTTCGGACGGTGATCGGCTATGCGCCAACGCTGCTCACCGCACTGCAGCAGGTCTGCAAATGGGCATCGCTTGAGGACAATGTTCTGCATATGTGGCTCGAACGCTGCGATGACCGCGTGAAGATATGCAGCACACTGGTTGGCACCTCCGGCATCGCCCATCTCGAACACTCGCAATGGCTCCAGAATATTTTTCCCATTCACATCGTCCGGCAATTCGCCGGGGCGAATTGGATGCCGGCGACGATGGCCTTCGAGGCCCGGTACATACCCAGCGCGCAGACCCGGTCCTCCTGGCCGAAAACACGATTCCTGTCGGGCCAGGCCGCATCCTGGATCGATGTGCCCGTCTCGCTCCTTGGCCTGCCAAACCTCGCAAACGAGCTGCCGGCTTCGCCTGCTGACGACGGGGCCGGACCGTCCGGCAGCGACATCATCAGCGCGCTCAGGTTGATGTTGCCCTCCTATCTGGACGAGGGAGTGCCGACCGTGGCCGAGGTCGCCGAGATAGCCGGCATCAGTGTCAGGAGCCTTCAGCGCAAGCTGTCCGGCGCCGGCCTCTCGTATTCCGATCTGCTCGGGGCGGCCAGGTTCGAGAATGCCGCCCGGCTTCTGCGTGGTACCGACGTCAAGATCATCGAGGTTGCATTCTCCTCCGGATATGCGGACCCGGCGCACTTTACCCGTGCCTTTCGTCGGATCTCGGGCATCACGCCGCGCGAGTATCGTGCCCAGTCGAGGCTGCGATAAGCATCGCAGTCTCGACTGGCGGGATGTCAGAAGTGCCGACAGCTTCGCTTCAGAGGTCCGTCTGCTCGGACAGGATCAGAGCATCATCAACTTCGATGCCGAGGTACCGGACGGTGCTGTCCAGCTTGGAGTGCCCGAGCAGGAGCTGGCAGGCACGAAGATTGCTGGTCCGCTTATAGATCAATGCCACTTTCGTTCGCCGAAGGCTGTGCGTTCCGTAGAGCGCGGGATCGAGGCCGATCAGGGCGACCCAGCCATCGAGCAAGCGGCCGTATTGCCTCGTCGTCAATTGATCGCCGGGTCGGCTGCGGCTTGGCAAGAGCCAATCGCCGCCTCCTACTGGTCGTCTCCTGAGCCAGGCGGTCAGCGCCTCTCGGGTCGGATCGGTCAGCTCGAAAGGCACCGGCCGGCCAGTCTTCTGCTGGATGATTGACGTCCTCATCCGCACGGTTCCGCCGAGCACAACATCAGCCACACGAAGCCGGACGAGCTCACAGCCACGCAGCTTGTTGTCGATCGCGAGATTGAACATCGCCAGATCACGCACACGATGTTCGTGCTGCAGCCATGTCCTGATCGCCCAGATGTGGCGCGGCTTCAGGGGTGGCTTGGGGCCTATGATGCGGCCGGTATTCTAAGCCGGACGCTGATGAGTCTGCTGAGCTTCGACGACGCTGATCGCCTCCCTTCCGGCCGGCTATCGCATTGAGTTGGGCGGATCGATCGAGGAGGCTGCCAAAGCCAACACTGCTCTGGGCAAGGTCTTCCCGGTGATGATCGCTGTCACGTTGATCGTCATCATGTTCCAGGTTCGGTCGTTCTCGATGATGGCGATGGTACTGCTGACAGCGCCGCTGGGTGTTATCGGCGTCGCCCCGACATTGCTCGTCTTCAACCAACCATTTGGCTTCAACGCCATTCTGGGCCTGATCGGGTTGGCCGGCATCCTGATGCGCAACACGTTGATCCTGACCGAGCAGATCGAGGAAAACCGCGCAGCAGGGACTTGACGACTATAACGCCGTCATCGAGGCGACCGTGCAGCGGACGCGGCCCGTTATGCTGACGGCATTCGCCGCCGTTCTTGCCTTTATTCCCCTTACGCACTCCGTATTCTGGGGATCGATGGCCTACACGCTGATCGGTGGGACGGCAGTTGGCACCGTGTTGATCCTGCTGTTCCTTCCCGCGCTCTGCACCGCGTGGTTCCGCATCAGACCGACTGCGGCTGAGAACCGTGAGGTTTCGCTCGGGGAACCAGCAGTGCAACCAGCAATGGCTGCCCAGTAAGAAACTGTTTTGGGAAGAGATCGTTCAGGGTTCTGAGCTGCCAATGTGTTCCCGATCGTGAGGTCCGCTTTCTGGAAGGCATCAAATGTCCGCACGTGGGGTTGGTGAGCCCAAGTCCGCACTACGTCCGAACAGGCTAGTGAGAGTGGATGTCGACTTTGGCCGCCCCTTCAGAAGCGCATTTCTACCCTTCCCTTGAGGGCGTGGTTTCTTGAGCGTTCGCCGATGGCGGCGGAGTAGGTCAGGCCGAGCGTGGTGGCCTGGGAGATGCGCCAGTCCAAGCCGGCCTCGGCGACAACAGCCTCGCGGTCGATCGGTGCGGCGAAGACCTGCGCTGGCGTCGTGCCGAGGGCAAAGGCGGTCTTCGCCGTTGGGGTGAGTTCGCCGAAGCCATGGCGCCAGCCGAGCGCGGCGCGGGCAAAGAGCGGCATCGCGCCGATCTGCGCCTCGGTCCGCAGGCCGAGCGTGGTGAAGCCGAGGGTCTGCTCGGAGGAGAGCACCCGCAGTGCTGCCGCGCCGCCCTGCTCGGTATCGGCATCGGCGCTGACATGGATCAGGGCGAGCTGGGCGTAGGGCTCGAGCGCAAAGCCGCCGAAGACAAAGCCATAGCCGAGTTCGGCGAAGCCCTGCGCCACGGCGCCCGGGCGCTGGAGTTGCAAGCTGTCGCCAAAACCGCGGGTCTGGATCTGCCGGCGGATGTCACTCTCCGACCAGGAATAGGCCAGGCCGGCGTCGAGCCTCCAGTTGCCGAAGCGGGCGCGGGCATATAGCGCCGCATGGCCGCTGTCCAGCTTGCCCGAGGAGCGGCGCGCATCGAGATCGAAGCGCGACTGGCTGTATCCGCCGGCGACGCCGAGCTTGAGAGAGGAGCCGGGGGCGTCGTAGAGCAGCATGTCGGCGCCCAGCAGGGCGCCGCCGCTGCGGCGGCTGAGCCCCGCGGCATTGCCGTCGGCATTGCTGCTGCCGGTGCCGCCAAAGGCTTCGCCCCAGAGGGCGTGGCGGGGCTGCGGCTGCAGAGCCTGGATCATGACCGCGCCCTTGCGGCCCGACAGGTCGGCGCTGAACGAGGCTGCGACCTGCTGGCCCGGCTGAGTGAGCAGCGGTCCGCGCAGGCGCGAGAGGATCGCGTCGCGCACCAGCCGGCTCTCGTCGATCATCACGCTGACGGCTTGCGCATGCGCCTCGCCCGAGAGCAGGTCGAAGCCCGCGCGGGCCTCGGCTGCCGTGGCCGAGATCAGCGTGTCATAGACTGGATTGCCTACCCCCAGACGCTCCGCCGCGATCGCGATGAAGCCCTGGTTGCGGGTCGCGGCAATGTAATCGCCGCCGCTGCTGCCGGAACTGCCACCGGAGCTACTGCCCCCCGAGCTGCCACCGCCGCCCGGGCCGAAGCCTGTATCGTTACGGGTCATGGTCAGGGTGACATCTGTGCCGCCATAGGAGAGCGAGGGCGTCAGGAAGGCGAGGTTCGACGTCACCGTGCTGAACCGGCCGCTGACGCCGCCTGTGGCGGTCAGGATGGTGTAGTTGGTGCTCGCCGCGTAGTTGCCATTCTCGGCGACGACCTCGACCGTGCCGCCGGTGATCGTCGCTGATCCCGAAGCGACGATCCGGTCGCCCTGACCGGCAGCGTTGATCTCGACCTGATAGGTCGAGCCGCTGGCGAAGGAGACATTGTCGGAAACGTTGAGTGTGCCGATTGAGTTGCCCGGCGCCACCGTCGCGCCGGCACCGGCGACGATGCCACCGACCGTGCCCGAGCCGCTGAGCACCGCGTCGCTCAGCACCGTGACTGTGGACGCTCTGAGCGAGCCGTTGACCGTAAGCTTGCCTGCCTCGATCGTGGTCGAGCCGGTAAGCGCGCTCGTGCCCGTCAGGGTGAGGTTACCGGCACCGCGCTTGGTGAAGGAACCAGTGCCGTCGATCGTATTGGCGAAGCTGGCATCCGTCGGCTGGTCGATGACGAGAGCGCTATTATTCACGATCTGGCTGACGCCGAAGCTGCTGGCCGAGCCGATCAGCGTGCCCTGCGCGATCAATGTGCCGCCGGAATAGGTATTGCTGCCGGTTAAGGTCAGCGACCCGGCACCGCGCTTCTGCACCTCGCCCCTGCCCGAGATCGCGCCGGCGAAGGCGATGTCGTTCGAACGATTGAAGGTGAGCGTGCGATTGTTGACGACAGCGCCGGTGATCGAGCCCGAGATGCCGCCATCGCCGATCTGCAGGACGCCGTCGGTGATCATCGTGCCGCCTACGTAGTTATTGGTTCCGGTCAGCGTCAACATGCCGCTGCCGGTCTTCGTCAGCCCGCCGCTGCCGCTGATGACACCCGACAAGGACAGGTCGGCATCGGTCTGGACGATGCCGCCGGCCGCATTGATCACAGCATTGCGCGCCGAAGAGAATTTCGCTGTCGTCCTCAGCGTACCGCCGTCGAAACTCAGGCCGCCCGAGGCCGCGCCGAGATTGGCATCCCCCGACACCTGGAGCGTGCCGCCATCGATCGCAGTGCCGGCGGTGTAGCTGTTGCTTCCCGAGAGAATGAGCGTGCCGCCGCCAACCTTGACGATGGCCGTCCCACTGCCATCGACGATGGTCGAGCCGATGCTGGCCACGACACCGTTGTCGACGTTGAAGGTACCAGCCGCTCCGCTCGCCGGCATGATCGAGAGCGTACCGCCGCTCAACGAATAGCCATTGGTCGAAAACTGCAGCGTGTCGAAGCTCACAGTACCTGCAACAATCACCGCACCGCCCGCGGCCCCGGCGAAGATGCCGACCGAGCCGCCCCAGCCGGCATTGGCGCTGCCGGTGTTGTCAGTCCAATTGGTGCCAAAGACGGACCAAGTGCCGGCCGCCCCGTCGACGGTGCCATTGCCGGATGTATTCGCACCGTCCCAGAACTGCATGGTTTGGCCGGCCCCGAGCACAACGAGGTTGACCTGCCCTGACACGGCTGTATCGACCTGCGCGCTTGCGATGGCGAAGCCGCCGCGAGTCGAGGTCACGCGCTGACTGTCGAAGCTGCCGGTGAGCGTGCCGCCATAGTCGAACAGGCGATAGTAGCCGGCCGCCGCCGCGCTCGCGTCGAGCGCACCGCCGAGCGTAAGGTCGCCGGTGACCTCGACGAGGTCGTTGCCGGTGACGGGATTGCTGCCGCCGACCACTCCCGGCGTGTTCAGCTCGAAGACCGAGGTCGAGCCACTGTTGAGCGTCAGCGATCCGACTATCAGCGTGCCGGGGCTGTGGCCCGCCGACAAGGTGCCGTCCACGGCCACGGCCCCGGCGATGCTGCCGGTACCGGACAGGGTTGCGCCGGCTGCAATCGTCACCGCACCGAGCCCGGTCAGTGCGCCGTCGACGCGCAGCTCACCGGCGGAAACCGTCGTGGTGCCACTATAGCTGCTGGTCCCGCTCAGCGTCTGCCTGCCGGTGCCCTGCTTGACGATGCTGCCGCTGCCGCCGATCGAACCGGCGAAGGTCTGGTTCGTCGCATTGCCGAAGGTCAGCGTATTGGCGCCGAGTACAACTGTGCTGCTGGTGACGCCCGAAAACGCGCCGATCGTCTGGTTGGCTGCCGCGGCGTTGATGTCGAACGCCGCCGCGGCACCGGCGAGCGAGAGGCTGCCGCTCGCGGCGAGGCTGCCAACACCGTTCAGCGCGAGCGTGCCGGCATTGACCGTGGTGCCGCCCGTGTAGGTGTTGGCACCCGTCAGCGTCAGCGTGCCCGAGCCCTGCTTCACGATACCGCCGGTGCCGATGATCGAACCGCCGAAGGTCGTGTTCGGGCCACCGCCAAGGGTCAGTGTGTTGGCGCCGAGCGTAATGGCGGTGCCGGGTGAGCCGGCCAGGCTGCGGATAGTCCGGCCGCCGGTCGCGGCGCTGATGTCGAAGGCCGCGCCCCCTCCGGCGAGGTTCAAACTGCCGCTCGCGGCGAGGCCGCCGGCGCCGCTCAGCGCGAGCGTGCCGGCGTTGATCGTGGTGCCGCCGGAGTAGGAGTTGCTGCCCGTCAAGGTCAGCGTGCCCGTGCCCTCCTTGGTGAGCCCGCCATCGTTGCCCGAGATCGCACCGCTCAAGACGGAGCTGGCATTTTGCGAGCCAGCGGTCAGATGCGCGCCGGGACCCAGCACAATCAGCCCGCTACCGCTGAGGCCGTTCACCGCCAACGAAGAGCTCAGTTCGTGCGTACCGTCGATCTGGAGATTGGTGGAGCTTTCGACGGCCGCGGAGCTGGTGGTTGTCAACGTCACGCCGGAGCGAACCTCGAGCGTGCCGATGCCGGTACCGACGCCCGTCCAGGTGCTGTCCCCGGAGAAAGTAAGACGCGACGCTCCCGTTATGCTGGTCGAAAATAATCCTCCGCCGATCGTCAGTGGAGCGGCAATGCCGATCCGCCCGTTGCCCTCCAGACGGGAGATTGTGGTTGCATCGCTCGATAGATAAAGTGTCGCATCGTTGTTGATTGTGAGGGACTTCGCCTGCCTCAGCACGACATTGAGGGAATGAACGACTACACCACCGGGCTGAACGGTCAGAGCCGTCAATGTCCCTCCGTCCAGGACAAGATTGAGATCGATTCCTCCTGCCCCGTCCCAGCCATTGAAGTTGATATTGCCAGTATCCGAGGCTGACCCGAAATACACGGTCGACCCGGTCAGGAAACTGTGAAAGTAGATATTCAATGAGTGTCCGGCGACAGCAGACAGACGACCAACGGAACCTGTATCCGCGATTACGCTGCTGCCAAGATTGAGATCGTTCAGGGCGCGGATGTGGCCGGCGGCCCCAATGAATCTCACTCTATTGTAAGGGAATGGATTATCAGTCGACACTTCGGCGAGGCCGCCGATGTTACCAACCGTTTGGGAAAGCGCAGCTTGGCACCCAAAGTTCTCAAGCGATATAAGCAGGGCCGCCAAAAGCAATGCTGCATGGAAATTCGAGCGATCTGACTTGAGCAGATAGACGCTTTTGCCAACATTAGGCCGGATGCCTCTGAGTTCCCCTGGGCGAGTAGCGGTCTTTCGCATGGCGGGCTATTGATCGGCTCAATCAACTGTCATCGGGCAAACGCATCAAGGCCATGCCGACCTCACGTCGCAAAGTCCAAAATCTGCAGGCATCCGGCCATGTGTCATGTCTCGGAACCGGCCAGCCGCGCCCACATGCTTGACCGCGCGATCGTCGCCCATGTCGACAAAGGTCCATGGCCCTATGCCGCCGGCCTGATCCGCCGCAGCGGCTTTCGCGAGGCTTTGGGCTCATATTGCGCTGCGATGATCCAGCGGCCGGAGCTGTCGTGGCCAGCGGACAAGTTCTTCGGCCAGAGGCTGCGCTACCTTGTCTCTTTTTCTCTGATCGGTCTCGATGCGCGCTGGCGCCGGAATGTCGGCGAGGCGCCGACGCTCGCTGCGCTCCAGCGCATCGCGCCAGCCAGCACTCGGCAGATTGCGGAACTGGTCGGCACACTCAAGCTGAGCGGTTATGTCGTCGCGAGCCGGCTCGCAGCAGACGGCCGAGCTTTGCGGTTAAGCCCCTCGATGACGCTGCTCCGGGAGATCGGCCGCTCACCCCTGGCTTTTCTCGACGCCTGCGAACGCCTGGATCCGCCGGACTCGCCAATGGCGGCGAAGCTTCGGTCAGATGCTGACGGGCTCGCGAATTGGCTCGGCGCCTCTTACGAGATGTTTCGGCAGGAGGACCTCTACTTCGCTCCCTTTAGCAATGTGGTCGAGTTCACCGGGCGGGATTGCGGTTACCCGGTGCTGACGGCGGTCCTGGCCGCGCACTATGCCGCGCTGGCCGGAGTTGCTCCGCCCGCGCCTCTCTCCTATCGGGGACTAGGCGAGCGCTTTCGCGTCTCACGGCAGCACGTCGGCAATATCCTCGCGAGCGCGGAACGGCGTGGCTGTTTCATCGTCGACCGTGGTGGTCGCAGAGTTATCGTTTCGGCCGACTTTTTATCCGAGTTCGAGACTTGGGCGGCAGGCCAGATGGCACATTACCGCCTGCTGGTTGAGCGTGTATCCGGTACGCTCAGCTAAATGGTTCGCTCTTCGAATGATGAGCCAAAAATCGGACGACGTCGCCATGGCCGGGAGCCCGCATCTCGCCTCAAAGCTGCTAGCGTCCGCTTCCGGGCGACGTGCCAAGGTTAGCTCGAGGCGCAACTTCCAGGATGGTGATTAGGGAAACCTTGTAGCGAGGCAGCAGCGCAATCAGCGCTTGGTTCTCTACCTCACTCCGGCAAACACACAGCCCTTCTCAGTTGTCTGCCTCTTGACGATCACTGGACTTTGCTGACGGCCGCAGCCCTCGGCGAGTGTTTGCCCCCCCATCAGAGCTGCGCAGGCGGGCCGGCAAGTTGACGCAAAGCCGGGTTTTGTCAGTTCCGAGGGAGGCACAGAGATGTCGGGTGTACTTCGCCGCGACGCGCTCCAAGATCGGAAGGCTTCGCCTTGAATACGCATCTGGCGATCGAAGCAGGGATCGTAGGATGCAACCGCCGCCGCCGCGACTGAGAAGCGCTCTAAGACGGCCTGCTCACAGCTTGAGAGCTGTTCTGGAAATCCGTTGCGCGGTGCAAACTGATTGGCCGGAGCAAAGTCGGCATCGAGCCCTTCGCAGTGCAGATAGATCTGCGCGACGCCATGCCGAGCCAGTCCGATCCAATGCCAGGCCCGGAGCCCCGCTCGCGCCCAGCGCCTGAATCTGAGCCGTCGGCATGTGACCGATATCTGAGGCGTCGAGCACGCCGCGCGGGACTTCATCCGCGCCATGCGCGCCGACAGCAATACGTGCCCGTCTGGCACGGGCTGAAAGCCCGGGACAGTCGCAGCCAGAGCCCGCCAGATATAGCCGGTAAGCGTGCTCAATCCCATAGCGTCGAGGAAACTGCCGGGCACTTTCCTTTTCACGGTTCCATCCCATCTGTAGCAAAGGTAGAAATCGAAGGACGGATCACGCATGTCGTGCGAATGCGAACGGCTGGCTGAAGCGATCTATCGTGAGATTGAGAAGCAGCTTCCGGACCGCGGCGGCGACTTCGACAATCGAGACCTTCAATCAGTGTTGATCGACGGCCAGCTTGATCTTCTGAAAATCGCGGCGTCTCTCACGAGGCGATTTTGCGTCCTCGCAGACAACCTTGAGACGGTCATCACTGATGGCTCGGCGGGCTCGGAGCGTGATTTCCGGCGTGTCGCGGATCGGGCCTAGTTCGCATCCCATCTGCTGACATGGCGGTGCCGATTTCTCAATCAGGGTAATCGCGCGCGAGCTGATCGTACAGGTCCTCGTCAGTGGCATCGGTAATCTTGGCGGCTGCAATCTCATCTGCCCGTACAGCTCTGCCACCATGGCAGCGCTGGAAAGCATATGCGGCACGCGTGTCAGCGAACCTCACTCGAAGCTCGGCCATCTCGCCGAGGACGGAACCGACCTCGGCATCCACTTCCCATTCGGCAAGCCAAGCCTCGATCTCGCGCAGCTTCGTCCTGAACCGGTCCCGGTCGATTTCCACCACAACATGATGCGGGCGCGCATCGGTCATCGGCACCTCCTTGAGGATAGAGATAGATCGGCAATCAATCCTCGCCCCCTTTGGCAGCTGCATAATCGTGCCGGCGCAAGGAGCACACAACATGCCAATCTCGATCAGCTGCCGCATCTCAGATCGCGTCTTCTCGCTCAATTTTCGCGACGCAATCGCAATTATCTTCTGGTGGCTCTAACTCAGGATCAACGCTCGCTCCGGCTACCTAATCACGCTTATCCGCTTCCAGAGGGCGCGCGGCTCGTGGCCAGATATACCTTGATTTCGCAATCGAGAACAAACTAAGAACAATGTTTTGGCGGAGTCGAGCAATGGCGGCGCGAATTTGGGTCCGGCGGACGTGGCCGGACATCGACCATCTCTTCCATGTCGAAGACGAAGGGGGTGATAAAATCGCCGTCATCACGCACGACAAGTATGCTCCTGACGGCTCACCGCGATGGCACTGGGTGATGTCAAAGGGCAGACGCCGGTCCGTAGCCGAGTTCGGCCGTTGTCACGACCTTGAGGAGGCAAAGCGGAGAATCCGCGAGAACTGGCGCGATGTCAGCTAGGTAAAAAACAATCAGCCCGCACTGAAGCAGAGGCTCGAACGCGAGCTGGAGCTGCGATCATTTCCGCTGGTTCCGCCCTTTTGGGGCGCTCTGCCCCTTCTTGCGACCGAGGCCCAGACTCTTGGCCATCTGCGAGCGCGCCTCGGCATAGTTCGGAGCGACCATCGGATAATCGGCCGGCAGGTCCCATTTGGCGCGGTATTCGTCCGGCGACATGTCGTAGGCCGAGCGCAGATGCCGCTTCAGCGATTTGAACGGCTTGCCGTCTTCGAGGCTGTAGATGGCGTCAGGTGTCACAGATTTCTTGATCGGGACCGCCGGAACAGGTTTTTCGGCCGGTGCGGCTGCCGGCTCCTGGCCGAGACGGCCTAGCGCCGCGTAAGCCTGTTCAATGAGACCGGCAAGATCGGCCTAGGGAAGGCGGTTATGGCGAACGAAGGCCGCGACGACCATTGCAGACAATTCGAGTAGTTCCGTTGAATCTTTGGACATTATGCTTCCAACGTTAGTACAGACACCGTCTTTTCTAAGTGCTCGTTGCCACCCGAAGCAACGGCGATCACCACTTATACAGCTTCAAATCCAGGTAAATCACTCGCATTACGTGAGATACCCTTTCGCGCAGATTTAAACTTGCACCCTCAGCCTTCAGTGAATGCCTTTCGATCGTGGCGTTGATGGTTGACCATTTGCTCGAGCTGGTTTCGTCTTGGGCACGGGGTGCATTCGGATTCCGATCCCATAGGAATCGAAGACGGGTCACGCATGTCGCGCGCTTGCGAGTGGCTGCTGAAGCAATCTGGCGCGAGATCCTTAAAACTCGTGCTTTATTGATAGGATGGTGGAAAGCATGCCTCGTCACTGACGATTTACCGAAAAGGGCGCATAACAAGGCGGGGGTTACTACTTCAGATAGTCGGGTGGCGTGCTACAGCTTCAAAATAGTATCCTTGAGATGATCGCCAAGGGCGAATCCCTGGAGTGCACGACTGATCGCCTTTGTCGTGAAATAGAGCTGCTTCTGCCGGGTGTTTGGTGTTTCCGTTCTTCGGGTAGATAGCGGGGGATTGCTACATCCGCTCGCAGGACCAACATTCCCGGATGACTATTCTGCGGGCCTCGATGGACTCATGATAGGTCCGCAGGTCGGCTCGTGCGGCTCCGCTGCCTATTTTGGAACCGATGTATCATCAGCTGATATCGCAACGGATCCGCGCTGGACTGATTTCAGGCAGCCAGCGTTGGCCCTTGGATTAAGAGCATGTTGGTCGAGTCCGATATTTGACGCGAAGGGAGTCGTACTCGGCACCTTCGCCTTCTATTTTCAAGAGGCGCGCAATCCGACCGCCCGCGAAAAAGAGATTGTCGCGTCTTGTACGGCCCTATGCGCCATTGCCTTAGAGCGCGACCAACGCGTGACCGAGCGCGAGCGCCGGGCTTTTGTTGATGCCTTGACCGACCTGCCGAACAGGGCAAGTTTCGACGTTTCACTAGCCCGACTATCTTGCGCTGAAGCAGGCGTTTGGGCGCTGCTGCTTATCGACCTCGATAATATGAAGACAATCAACGACACTTTTGGTCATGCTGCAGGGGATGCTCTGTTGCAGACCGTAGCGGCCCGCGTGAGCGACGGCGTAATGCCGGATCGGGTGTATCGCATGGGTGGCGACGAGTTTGCCGTGATACTCCAGGGAGCAGATGCGCTCGCTGATATCGAGGGAACGGCTGGGCGAATTTTTCAAGCGCTGGCCGCACCTGCTGATTGTGGTGGGCACATGATTCTGCCGCGCGCCACGATCGGTGGCGCAGTGCTGGCAATAGAAGACGGTGACGCCACCACTGTGCGCGAGCACGCAGACCTCGCATTATACCATGCCAAGGAAACCGGGCGCGGCGGGTTCGTTCTGTATTGGCCGGGAATGGGCAGCGCCATCAAAACCAGGATAGAGGCGATCCGGAACGTTGATATGGCTCTCCGCGAGGGAAGGATAGAAGCGCACTACCAGCCCATCGTTCGGCTCGACACAAGATCGATCGTAGGCCTGGAGGCTCTCTGCCGACTTCGAAAGCCCGATGGCGAGATCGTCGCGGCGGCCATTTTTCATCAGGCGACGTCTGACGTGAGCGTCGCTTCAAACTTAACCGAACGCATGTTGGCCGCTGTCGCGTCCGATGTCCGTTCGTGGCTGGAGCAGGGTATTCCGCTACAGCATGTGGGTATCAACATCGCCTCCGCCGATTTTCATAGCGGCACGCTTTATTCCCGCCTTGAGTCCGCCTTCGGCCGGCAGAATGTCCCCTTGAAGCACATCATTCTGGAAGTTACGGAGTCTGTCTATCTCGGCCAGCGCGATCCAGTCGTTGCCCGTGAGATCAAAGCCCTGCGAGAAAATGGGCTGCGCGTGGCGCTTGATGATTTTGGGACCGGATACGCTTCACTCACCCATCTGCTCACCGTTCCGGTCGATATTATCAAAATCGATAAGTCGTTCGTTGATCGTTTAAGCCATGGGGATCCAAGCTTGACGATTGTCGAGGGTCTCGTCGACATCGCCCGCAAGCTCGACATTCGCGTCATCGCGGAAGGCATCGAGAATGAACGCCAGGCAGGCCTCTTGACAGACATCGGATGCAGGCTCGGCCAAGGCTATTTGTTTTCGAGAGCCGTGCCATATGCGGTCGTGACAGGACTCCTGCAGCGGTTCGCCCAGAGGCTCCCGCCACAGAACGATGTGATGGTAGCTCGCGTCGCCAGCTAGCACCGCCAAAATCGTGGCCAATTTGTCCCGTGCCCCAGCGAGAAGGGCGTAGCTTGTTCTGCTTGTTGAGCTCAAGGGCAAGCAGCTGCGGCGGACCATCCGCGAGCGACGAGCGACACGCCGATTAAAGGGCGGCGTGGGTGCCGATGGATTCCTATGGTCTCGGGCGCCTTGAGTCCGAGCGCTACCACCGCCATCAGTTGCGATGCAGTTCACAACCGCCACTGTAAGCCCGTCGCTGCCATTGGCATGGACATTGAACAGCAGCCCGATCGGTCATTGGGTTGCGTCAACGTGACACAAAGCAGTTCCCCATCGGGGTACACGCCCGAAGAACGGGCTCGAGAACTCATCGACGGGTTCACGACGACGCTACATTCGTCGCCAACCCCAATTGTTATGGTCAATCGAGATAAAGCTCTCGCTCAGGCCACTTTAGCCTTTTCTTTGGCCGAGCACGACGCTATCGCGGCGGTCGCAAAAATGTTCGATCGCCTTGCAAGCTCCGGTGTCAGGACAATCTCGACGGAGAAGGCGGCGGAGTTGATCCATGAAATGCTCCACGAGCCAGAAGATGAGATCGATCCTCCAGCCGGCCGATGAGCGTGACGACTGATCCGCCGAGGTCGTGATGCACGTTATCGCAGCTAACGAAACCGCGAGGTCAGCGCCATCGCTGTCCTGGCGCGGCATGGGAAATCCCGGAGGAGTTCAAGGAGCAGTTCAGGGCACTATGTGCCCTTCTCCGCCCTTGCGTCTTGCTGCGGAGCAAAGACGCCGACGTGGCTTCCGACTGCCTTGCCTATTGCCGCCTGATCAAACGGCCGCGGCAATAAATGTCGAACCCCTGGTGGTTCGGTGGGTTATCAGCAGCCGCAGCGTCGCGCCGTCGGCACATGTGAGACGCAGTTGCTGAGCGATGGGTTCAGGGTGAAGCGCCATCAGGTCAGCCAACAACATGCCGTGGATTGCACCATCGGAATTGCGGTCGCTTAGGGCGTATTGAAGCGTGTGACGGGCTCCGCAAGGGAACTCGATTGTTCCGAAACCGGTCATTAACTTGACCTTCACGGCGCATCCTTTGCCCGATGCGCGGGGGCCGGCAGTTAGTATCGGAGCCTTGATGAACGGCGGCGGCCAAAATGCCGACCCTGTTCCCGATGCAGTAACCTGCATGCGGACTTCCGGAGGCCGGAAGCTGCCTAAACGTATGCCGATTTGCCTTGAAACCCCAGAGAAATCGGACTGAGGGATCAGCCCAACCCGCTCGCAGATGGCATATGCCTCCGTGTGCTGCGACGCGTCATTCGGAACAAATGAGGCGACCGAGGTATTGTGTAAAATGACGCAAATGAGTGAGATGAGGAGCCGATGACAGAAGTCTCGAAAAAGGGCAATCCTCTGGCGCGCGGCGAACGCCTCCAGGTGATGCTGGACGCCGTCGAGTTAGCGGCCGTGGACGACTTTCGGTTTTCGCGTCGCATGCCGAGCAGGTCAGCGGCTGTGCGTGCCTTGCTGAGGCAAGGATTGGAGGGGGCGGGATACCAGATTCAGCCCGATGGCTCGGGCTCATTTGACTCGAACTAGGAGGAAAGCGCGTTCGCGATCCATCAAGGATGGATTTGGTGCTGGCTGTCGCTATCAGAGCCGCAGGGGTCGGACTCTAGCTGTCCTTCCCCCGCAAATTCAAAGCCCATTCAACAGATTGGCGCCTCGTTCGCAACGGCGTTGGCCCTTCGAATCGCACCAAGCAATGAGGCCTCGGAATACGGTTTCCGCAAGAAAACTGTGTCGGATGGCATTTCGTCGCGTGACGGAGATACGCGACCCGACGCAAGGATGAGGACGATGGGAGGCCAGCGCTCACGGATGGCATGGAGCAACTTCAAGCCATCCATCGACCCAGGCATTTCAATATCGGAGAATACGACGCGGATATCAGCCCGTGTCTCCAGAAAGATAATGGCATCGTCGGCGTTCGCCGCTTCGATTACAGCGTAGCCGGCGTCCTCGATCACTGCGACCGTGTCCATGCGGATAATGGGCTCGTCTTCGACGACAAGCACGACGGTCTGTGTCATGGCGAGCTCGCTGCTGTGAGCCGACCTAACTGACGTCAGCCATCGTTGTTGCGTCGAATTGAAAAGATTATCCATATTGCGTCACCAGTTCGTTAGTCCGCCAGCGAAACGATTAAAACAATTCGACCGTCAGAGCGTTAGTCGATTCCATGCAGGCGTTGAGCGATCGTTGCAGCAGAGGCCATTGAGATCGAGCCACCACTGGCAATCGTCTGTTGGCGGGAGCCAAAGCTGTGTCTCCTATCACAGCCTGGCGAGGGTTCCGCAGATTCTCAAACGGACAGCGCCGCCCATTTCGAGGCGAATAATTCCCATAGGGATTGGTACCCGTGCTACAGCTTGTTCAAGAGGAGCATGTGAGCCCGCTCGGGCTATGCTATAGCCACGAAAAGTTCGTGGACCCGCTTTCGCTCCGAGAGCTGCCGACAGAGCCTGAAAGGTCTGTCATGGCCGATCCCATCTTATCGTCTCAGTCAGATCTGGCCCTCGCTGTGATCTCGTCATCCGATGCGCCGCTCCTCCTGCTCAACGACAGGCTGGAAATCGTCGTGGCGAGCCGATCCTTTTGCCGCGCCTTCTTGCTCGATCCAGCCGCCGTCATCGGACAGAAAATGACCGAAATCGGTGCTGGCGAATGGGACATCCCTCAGCTCGGTTCCCTCCTCAAGGCCACGGCCTCGGGCTTCGCGGAAGTCGAAGCCTATGAAATGAACCTGCAGCGGATCGATAGCAGCCAGCGCCGCCTGATCATCAACGCGCACAAGCTCGAGTACCAGAACGGCGCCGAAATCCGGATCCTTCTGTCGGTGCTCGATGTTACTGATGCCCGGCGCAGCGAGAAACAGAAGGACGAGCTTCTGCGTGAGAAGGCGATCCTGCTTCAGGAACTCCAGCACCGCGTCGCCAACAGCCTCCAGATCATTGCAAGCGTCCTGATGCAGAGCGCCCGCAAGGTCCAGTCAGATGAAACGCGCGGCCATTTGCAGGATGCGCATCACCGGGTGATGTCGGTAGCAGCCCTTCAACAACAGCTCGCCACCTCGCAGATCGGCGACGTCAAACTGAAGCCCTATCTCACCAATTTATGCGGGAGCATCGGAGCGTCGATGATCCATGACCGTGATGCCCTCATTCTGGATGTCGATGTGGATGAGAGCGTTGTGGAAGCCGACCAATCCATCAGCATCGGGCTTATCGTCACCGAACTGGTCATCAACGCGCTGAAGCACGCCTATCCCGGTAAACGAGGCGGGCGGATCACCGTGAGCTACAGCGCGACAGGCCCAAATTGGTCTCTCATCGTTGCAGACGACGGAGTTGGAATACCGAAGGCGGCCGAGGACGCCAAGGCTGGTCTGGGAACGAGCATCGTCAAGGCACTCGCGGGGCAGCTGGGTGCCGAGATCACTGTGACCAGGGCCAAGCCGGGGACCGTCATCACATTGTCCCATGTTGCCGAGCTTGATTCGAGAGGGCAGCCTGTGCCCGAAGCCGTGAGCGAGCCGGTCTGACGATCCGCCTTTCCAGCGGATCACTAACGACAAAAACTGTAGTTATTCATCGAATTTGATGTTTTTTCGTCGCAAAAGCAATTTATCCGGCGACGATTGACAATATTAATATATGCAGTTATGTTTCTGCCCATCGATATTTGTTGGTCGGTCTTTGTTATTTTCGCGCTTTGGCGCGGTTCTGATAATCTCCCCCTTTCGAAATCGTTCTGAATTCGCCGCGCACTCTGTTCGGCGAACGACAGGTCTTGCCAAAAGGAGGGTTTTTCATGGCCACCGGCACAGTGAAATGGTTTAATTCCACCAAGGGTTTCGGCTTCATTCAGCCTGATGATGGCAGCCAGGATGTCTTCGTTCACATCTCGGCAGTCGAGCGTGCTGGTATGCGCGATCTGCAGGAGGGCCAGAAGCTTGGCTTCGAGGTCGCCCGGGACAACAAGTCCGGCAAGATGGCCGCCGAGCAGCTTCAGACGGCGTAATCGAACTGTTTCGTCGATGATGACCACGGATGTACTGGCATTGTCGACAACAGTTCCCGGGAGGCCAAGCTCAATGCTTGGCCTTTTTTTATGTCCTGGGCGCAAGCCGCTTTCGATCGGAATTAGGAATGTCTAAGCAATCGACGCAGCGCATCACTGCCGAGAACAATTTTATGAAGACCCAGACCCAGTCCCTCGCGCGGAACCGGATCACCTCTGAGTTCGACAGCATCGCTCATCAACGCGATGTGAACATGGCCAGGCAGAGGCAACAGCGTCTGGAGAAAGAGGCGGCCGAACGACAAGCGGCGGCGGTGCCGGTGCCGGTGCCGAAGAGGCGAAAGAAACCAGTTCTGTAAGCCTATGCCGCGCTACTTCTTCGACATTTTCAATGGCGAGTCAGACCGCGTCGATCTGGGCGGCCATGTCTTAGAAGATGAGGCTGCTGCTCGCGCTCTGGCCTTGCAGACTTTAGCTGATATCGCCAGCGGACATTCTTCGCGGCGGTGAAGCTCGCATCAATGCGCGCGCGGCGCAATGGTGTGTCAATCTTCAGGGCTGTCATGGCTCTCCACGAGCAATGGGTACGACTCGATTCGTAAAGCGTAAGGCCGGGGAAGTCGCGGAGGCTAGCGGCAGCCTTGATGGCGAGAGCTTTGGGGCTAGTCGATCGCGCGGATGAGCTCGAAGTGGCCGCCTCCGCGTTGAGGGACAGGTTTGATAGCGCCTTCTGGTGCGAAGAGATCCCCTCCTACGCACTAGCCCTCGACGGCAATAAGCGGCCCTGCCAGGTGCGCACATCCAATGCCGGACATGCGCTATTCGCGGGCATCGCTCTGCCCGAGCGTGCTGCCACGGTCGCAGCAACATTGATGAGTGAAGGCAGCTTTGGCGGTTGGGGCATTCGCACTCTTAATGCCGATGAAGTCCGCTATAATCCGATGTCCTATCACAATGGTTCGGTGTGGCCGCACGACAACGCCCTGATCGCCCTCGGTTTCGCCAAATATGGTTTCAAGCTGGAGGCGGCACGGCTGTTCGAGGCGACCTTCGCTGCGTCCACCTCCCAGGATCAGCAGCGCCTGCCGGAGCTCTTCTGCGGGTTCCTGCGACGGCGCCAGCGTGGACCGACCGCATACCCGTTGCCTGCACGCCCCAGGCCTAGGCTGCGGCAGCGCCCTTTGCGATGCTGGCTGCCTGTCTGGGACTGGAAATGCCGGCAGCGGCCGACGAGGTCAAGTTGATCGACCCGGTGCTTCCGACCTTCCTCGACGACATCACCCTTCGGGGTCTGAAACTGACGGGCTCCCAGTTCGACTTGCGCGTGCATCGCAACAAGAGCGACGTGACCATAAACGTCCTGAAGCGCTGGGCGCACAGCGACGCCAGCGTCGTGATGACGAAGACGCGGTAAAGCGCTCGATCGAGCACGGTGCCGCCTGCCCCTTATGAGGCGTGCGAGCCCCGACTCTGGCTTTCAGCGTAAGGCGATGTCGGTACCTCGATGCCGGATTTTCCGACGCTGCGCGGTGACTTCATCAGGTGAAGTTTCCTCGCGAAATAACGGAACATGACTGGATGCGGCGCATTCCTCGCAAGAGGAGAAGCGCTATGCCTAAATACCGGGTGACCACCAAGGATCCGAGCGGCTCAGCCCGCCAGTCGATGGACTTCCCCAGCGAGCAAGCCGCGACCGATGACGCTCAGCGTTCGCTCGTCGACATGGTGAAGGAAACTCTTCCGAACGGCGAGCGAGCCCGCTTCAAGGTACGGGTCCAAGATCAGGCCGGTGATGAGGTCTATCGCGCTTCGCTCGACTTCAAAGGCCGCGGCCGGAGAAAAGCTGGTGCGCCCGAGGAACCGGCCGACGGCTAGCCAGTTCACTGCACGGCGTTAGTTGGTTCCTCACGCCATGCCTCGCCGACTTGCATCTCCCCCGAGCCCTCGTCAGCGAGAGGCAGCCCTTCTGGGCCGGCAGATCGAGTTTGTCTGGCGGACGATTCTACCTTTTCCTGCAGTGCAGCATGCTAGCTTGGAAATGGCGCTCCCCAACCAGCGCCATGCCTCTCGCCGGTGCCCCCCGCGCACATCGGCGAGAGGCAGTCGTCAATCCGGGCTTTCTGTAGACTCTGCTCCTTTCACAACCGGCGGATGCTTCGAAGGTCGATGATCTAAGGCGAGCGCGTCCCGGGCCAGAAGCACGCCGTTGCGAAGGGCGGCGTCGAGCAGGACCGCGGTGGGAAATGGACCGAACTCGCAATGGCAATCCAGATGGGCCGCTCGTCGGCGGGCCGCCGCGATATAAACGCGCCCCCGCGGATTGCCGCGGTCGTCTTCAACCGGGCCGGTGACGCCCGTGATCGACAGCGCAAGATCGGCCTCCGTTCTTTCGAAGATGCCCAGTGCCATTGCGCGGGCCACATTGAGCGAAACCGAAGAGCAAGCCTCTATCGTAGCCGGTGGCACGCCCAGCAGATGAGTTTTGGCCGCGGCCTGGTAGGTGACGAAACCGCCGTATAGCACCTTCCCCGCACCTTCTACTGTGGAGATTGTGTTTGCCAGCGCTCCGGCCGTGCAGGATTCAGCTACCGCCAGCCGTAAGCCAGCCCTGGTTAGTTCACCGACCAAAAGCTCGGCCATCAATGCCAGTTCCGGCATAGACGCGCCGGGTAGAACTTCCACTGCGCGCGACCGCCAGTTCGGTTCATTCACGGGCTGCTTCTGCGTCATCGATCCTCCCACTCGAAATGCCCGGCATATCGCACTCTGGCTTGTCGCGGGCACGGCGGGCCCGTCGCTCGTACTCATCGCGGATCGCAGCCAGCTTCTCCTCGTCCAGTTCCTCGAGATCCATCAACTCTTCGCGCGCGCCTTCCACCTTAGAAAGGAGCTCGTCGAGTTTGATCTGCATCGCAGCCGTGTCGCGGTTCTGGCTATTCTGGATCACAAAGACCATCAGAAAGGTGATGATCGTGGTCGACGTATTGATTACCAGCTGCCAAGTGTCGTTGAAGCCGAAGAGGGGCCCTGACAGTGCCCACACTATCACTACCGAAAGCGCAATGAACGATGTCGCGGGCTTTCCGGCGTAGCGGGCTATGGTCTGCGACAGACGGGTGAAGAAAGACGACTGGCCGAGATGTGAAATCGGATCGGTTTTGTCTGGCATCGCGCACTCGCAAAAAATGGGCGGCCCCGGCGAACCGAGGCCGCGACAACGTCAGGCGGCCTTGGGCTGAGCTTGCTTGTTGACCTTGCTTTCGCCCAGTTGGGACAGCGCTTGATGGGTCTTCAACTCCTCGGTCAGCGTCTGATCGAAAAGCTTCGCTGCATTGCCGAGGCCGAGTTCCTGGGCCCATGCCTTCAGCGTCCCGTAGCGTGAGATCTCATAGTGTTCGACGGCTTGCGCGGCGGCGAGGAGGCCGGCATCGAGCGCCGGACTGCCCTCGAACTCTTCCATGATGGATTTACCCTCGTCGATAATGCCGAGGATGGCGTCGCAAGTCTTGCCACGCGGCGCCTTGCCGATGATCTCGAATACGTCGCCTAGGCGATCGACATGGATCTCGGTCTCGTTCCGATGCTTTTCGAAGGCCTGCTTGAGCTCGGGCGATTTGGCCGCCTTCGCCATTTTCGGCAAGGCCTTCAGAATCTGCTTTTCGGCGTAATAGATGTCCTTGAGCGTATCCCAGAAAAGGTCGTTCAGGGTCTTCGGTTCGCTGGCCATCTGGCTCTCCCTTGTCCGGCTGAGAGCCATGGAACGAAGGGAGCAGCGCGCGGTTCCAGTACTAACTTGCGGCCTCCTTCGCGCGAGGCGCATTCGGACTGGAGATTCAATGCTAATTCAATCACATACTGAGTATGCGGCGGCGGCCGAGCGCGCCAACGCTTTGAGCGATGTTCCTGAAGATTCAGCTGCGGCAGAAGAACTGAAGAACTTGGTCGCGGCGCTTCGCCAATGGGATGAGGATCACGCTGGCGAAAACAAGCACGGGCCCGAAGCCAATCCAGCCCCGGGGACGAACCGCAGCTCGGATGACCTTCCGGTGGCGGGCCTGCCGGGAAACCTCGTCAAGCTCAAGCGCGATTAACGAGGCCGGAGCCAACCGCCTGAAAATTCCTCATTCGCGGGAACATCTTGAGCAGCCTGCCGTTCTGATTAGCAGCCTCACGGCGCCTTCAAAAATGGGGATAATCATGAAACGTGCGCTTCTCACGATGGCTTTGTGCGCCCTGATTCCGGTCGGCGGCCTTGCACAGACCAGCACTACTTCGCCAACGCCTGCGCCGAATGCGCCCGCCGATGCGAACGCTCCGCTTCCCGGCGCGAATAGCTTCACCGAGGGGCAGGCGAAGAGCCGCCTGGAGGCGAACGGCTACACCAACGTCGGCGAGCTCAAAAAGGACGACAACGGTGTCTGGAAGGGCACCGCCACACATTCGGGCGCGCAGGTGACCGTCTCAGTCGATTACCGCGGCAACATCACCCGCAACTGAAAAGGAGCATCAAATGACCCGCACGATCACTCGAGCCTATGATGATTACGCCGCCGCCCAGGGCGTCGTGAACCAGCTTGAGGCCGCCGGCGTCGCCAGTTCGGACATCAGTCTGTTGGGGCGCCACGAAAAAGCAGACAATGACGACAGCAATGCTGGTGAGGGGGCTGGCATCGGCGCCGCGGTCGGCGGGACTGCCGGCTTGCTGGCTGGCCTGGGGCTGCTTGCGATCCCGGGC
Source organism: Alloboseaceae bacterium BT-24-1 (assembly GCA_025846845.1). Classification (GTDB taxonomy): domain Bacteria; phylum Pseudomonadota; class Alphaproteobacteria; order Rhizobiales; family Beijerinckiaceae; genus Allobosea. Next base: position 64,640 of record JAOYTL010000006.1, on the reverse strand, counting down.
GTCGGGCCCGTGGTCGCCGCCGGTTGGCTGGCTTCGACGCTGGCTGGAGCGGCGGCGGGCGGCGCGACGGGTGGGATCATCGGTGCGATGACCAGCGCCGGAGAGGACGAGGACAGCGCGCATTACTATGCCGAGACTGTTCGCCGAGGCGGCTCTGTCGTTTCTGTCCGGGCTGAAGATAGTCGGGCGGCGGAAGTCGAAGCCATCATGGACGGCGCAACGCCGATCGACCGTGAGGCTCGTCTAGCAGAATACCGACAGAGCGGTTGGAGCCGCTTCGATGAGACAGCCACGCCGCATCGATACGGCGCAATTTGATGCGCACCGGGTTGGCTCCTCCGACCAGGTGTGCGCTGAGCCAGCTTATTTTTCCGGTGAACATAATTCTGCGTCGAACCAACGCAGTTTCGAGACGTTTTTATCGCAACCCGAATTCAATGGAGTGTCCAATGGACTGGAATCGCGTCGAAGGAAACTGGAAGCAGCTTAAAGGCAAGGTGAAGGAACAGTGGGGCAAGCTCACGGATGATGATCTCGACGTCGTAGCCGGCAAACGCGATCAGCTCGAGGGCAAAATTCAGGAGCGCTACGGCATCGAGAAGGACTAGGCCCGGACCGAGGTCGACGATTGGTACAACCGCCAGACGTGGTGACCCTATCGCCTGAGCCCGCACGCTGCCCAGCCGGGGCTCCGACGAGGCCCGCCACCCTAACGGGGGGCGGGCATTTTCATTGCGGAGCCAAACGAGCGGTAGCAACGCAACCGCCGCGTTGCCTCGCGCGCCTTGTCTGTGCACTTTGCGACCGAACCTTGGCCCGTCTAGTCGCCAAATCGATGCGCTCGCCGCACTATTGAGGGCTTCCTAGCGAGATATCGGAACCTGACGGGATTCGGAGCATTCCTCGCCTGAGGAGAAGCGCTATGCCTAAATACCGGGTGATAACCAAAGACCCGAGCGGATCTGCCCCCCAGTTAATGGACTTCCCCAGCGAGCAAGCAGCGACCGATGACGCACAGCGGTCGCTCGTTGACATGGCGAAGGAAACTCTTCCGAACGGCGAGCGAGCCCACTTCAAGGTACGAGTTCAAGATCAGGCCGGTGATGAGGTCTATCGCGCTTCGCTCGACTTCAAAGGCCGCGGCCGGAGAAAAGCGGGGGCGCCTGAGGAACCCGCCGACGACTAGCCGGTTCATAGCCCGGCGCTCTCGGGATCCTCGCGCCATGCCTCTCGCCGACTTGCATCTCCCCCGGTCCTCGTCGGCGAGAGGCAGCCCTTCAGAGCCAGTAGCTCGAATTCGTCCAGAGGACGAACCTGGGCCTTTTCCCTTCGACGCAGCGTGCTAGCTTGATCTCGGCGATCCCCAACCAGCGCCAGGCCTCTCGCCGGTGCAGTCGTCTCCCAGCACCCATCGGCGAGCGGTTATCATCTCCGTACGCTCGCTTTCTATAATCGCGGACACTGAAGCGAGTTTAGTGTGCGGCGCCTGGAGTAGCTTGGACCCGGTACGCGGGCTCGCCTGCCGCGCTCTTATTCGGTAGCTCGGATGCTATTGCGCATGCTTTCGGCCGGTACTGACCGTCACTCGGCTTGCGAAAGCTGTTCCGAAACCGGGCCGCCTACTGCCTCCTCGGCCAGTTGCTCGATGATACCGATTACAGTGCCACGCATCCGGGGGGCAGCGGATACGTGAGAAGGCCTTGATCAACTCAACTCCTTCGGCCGTGGCCCGCAAGGTCGCCGCAATCTCTTCTGAGGGTACCTGATGGCCGGAGACGTCTTGTTCAAAGAAAAAGGATGGCGTTACGCTGAGCGCTTTTGCAATCTGCTCCAGTCGGCCGGCGGTGATCCGATAGATACCGTTCTCGTAGGGCCCGATCTGCTGGAAGGAGACACCGACGGCTTTTGCGAGTTGGCGCTGAGTGAAGCCAAGGGTCCTACGTCGTAAGCGAACCCGGTTTCCGACGTACTGGTCGATGGCATTGATCGTCTTAGCCACTGCGATCCTCCTGACTGGATTAATACCGGTTCGCGCCGAGTACCGCGCGCGCTCTTGAGATTGGGCGCACCATTTACGAGGTTTTTTTGCCTCTGCCTGCAGATAGCGCGTCAAAAGACGCGCCCTCATCCCGAAGGCAATGGTTATGATCGCAGCTTATATCGACGAGTTGATCATGTTTTGCGCGGGCCTGTGGATGACGGCAGTCGGCCTTGGCTATCTGCCGTTGCCTGGCAATGCCGCCAACCGGCCCATTTGGGTTACGTCGCTGGCTCGTCATTTCAAGTGGATGGGTCCTTTACTACTTGTCATCGCCCTCGCTCTGGCGATCGCGTTCTAGGCGTCCTACCAAACCCCTATCAGAACCTGACGGCGCCGGCGTCTTGTGCGATCGGCAGGCCGGCGACGGTGAATGAGCTGCTGCCGGCGAAGGCGAGCGCCGCGGTCGGCGTGACGTCGCCGAAAGCGTGGCGCCAGGCCAGCCCGCCGCGCAAGGTCAGGTCCATGCCCTGCAGTGCGAACGTGGTCGAGGCGCGCAGGCCCAGCGTCGAGTAGACGAGGCTGGTGTCGTCGCCGCGGCCGTCAGCGCCGCGGCGCCACCGGTCTCCGTCAGCCCGTCCGTATGCAGGTTGACATAGGCCAGGCCGGCGAAGGGCTCCAGCGCCACCTTGCCGAGCGCTGTCTGGCCGAGATCGACGCGGCCCCGGCCGCCGCTGGCATATGGGGTATCATCTCCTCGGAACATTTTACAAGGATTCTAAGTTGGGACCTCGATCTGGGGGATCACCAGGAGTCGACTCATGAAGAAGATCATTCTCGCGGCCGCAATCGCACTGGCTCCGGTCGCGGCATTCGCACAAAATCCCCAAGGCGCCCAGGGTGGTGCGGCTGGCGGCGCGGCCGCTGGAGCTGTCGGCGGCGCGGTCGTTGGCGGGCCGGTCGGGGCGGTCGTCGGCGGCGTGGGCGGAGCCGTCGTCGGCGGCATCATCGGGGACAACACGCCGCGGTTCAAAACCTATGTGACCGAACAGCGCGTTCCCTCCTACACCTATGCCGAAGAAGTCCGTGTCGGCGCGGTGCTGCCAGAGCGGGGCGTGACCTATCGCGAGGTCCCTGCGGAGTATGGCGCAAAGGGTTATCGGTATACGGTGGTGAACAATCGAACCGTGCTGGTCGAACCAAAATCGCGCAAGGTCGTCCAGATCATCGACTGAGCAAAGTGGGCCCCGCATCGCCTTTTGCGGGGCTCGTTCTTTCACAGGTCGAGCGGCAACTTCGAAGGTGCCTCCGTCCCTCGGTCAGCAGGGACATGCTTCCACTTTTTCTTCGAGGTGCCGGCGCCTGAGTTCAGGGAGGATTCCATGAAACAATTTGCAGGCATCGCCACCATTGCGATCATGGCCCACGCTGGGGTCGCATGGGCACAACCAGTCATCGTTGCCCCGGGGGAAGCGCCAGTCCGGGTGGAGCGTCCACCGCGCGAAGCCCCGGGGCGCGCGCTTGATCCAGATCGGGCCCCGACACAGCGCACGGAATCGCCGGCCATTGAGCGCCGCGACATCCAGCCAAGCCAGGACCCCCAGCGCGGCCCGACCCAGCGACGCGATCGGGACCAGGCTCAGCGCGAGCGGCCCGATCAGGCTCCGAGCCCGCGCGCTCAGCAGGAGCAGCGGCGAGACGAGCAGCTGCAACGCGATCAGGCACAGCGCGAGCGACAGGATGATCGCAACGGCCGCAGATCGTCTGATCAGGCGCAGCCCGAGAATCGTACGCCTCAGTCTCCTGAAACTGCCCAGCCGCAGCGGCCGGAGAGTCGGCCGAGTACACCCAGTACGGCCCAGTCGGCTCCAAAGCAGGACGATCAGCAGAGGCCGGCCACCAATGCACAGCGGCCGGTCACGACGCAGCCCGGGGCAACCATCCAACAACCTGCTCAGAACCGCGCTTTGCCAAGCGGCCAGAACAGCGACAACGCCCAGGTAGGGGCCGGCGACAATCAACGCATCGCCGACACGGTCCGCCGGCGTGTTGAGCGTAACGAGGTCCGCCCTGTCCAGAATCTCGGGGTTTCCGTCTCCGTCGGCGCCGAATTGCCGTCGCGCGTCCAACTACAGCCATTGCCAAGTGATATTGCTGCGATCCGGCCGCAATACCGTGACTATCGCTATACAGTCTCGGAGCGGGACATCGTCATCGTCGATCCGCGCAGCCGGCGCATTGTGGAGGTGATCGATCGTGGCGGCGGCGGCAGAGGTGGCAGCGTCGACATATACGCGGCCTTCGAGCGTCGGCGTGATGTCCGGCGCTGGAACCGGCCGGATACGGTGGTTTTCCGCCAAGGCGTCATCCTGCCAGTCGGCGTACCCTATTACGACCTTCCCGACGAGGTGATCGCGCGTCATCCGGATTGGCGCGGCTACCAGTACGTCATGACGGAGAGCGAGGAGGTGGCGGTCGTTGAGCCGCGCACACGCCGCATCGTCGATGTTGTCGACAAGAACGCTCCGCGCTCGGCGGCCGCAGCACCTGCCGACGCGAGGGCGGCAGCCAGTCCAGCTGCGTCGAACGGGACAACGGACCGGCACGAAGTTGCGCGAATGATCCTGGCCGATGCCCGTCCAGGCGAAATCCAGGGTGTCGACGGCTTGAAGGGTGCGGTCCTGCCGACGCAGGTTGTCTTGCGACCGCTTCCTCCGGAGGTCGAGCAGCAGGACCAGCAGTTGCGCGGCCTTCACTACGCGCTGATCGGCGACGACGTGCTGATCGTTGACCCGAAAAGTCGTGAGATCGTTGTCGTGATCGAGTGATTTGAGAGCGGCCCCGTGTTCCTGCGCGGGGCCACTTGATTCTTTGCCTGTTTGTCGCTTGCGCGCTTCCACCAGGCCAATGTTAACGAGGATGGTTATGTCTAAGAAGAGGCTTGTAGAAGTCAGGCTTCTCGATCGGTTACTCGATATTGTCGCCGAAGAAGGATTGGTCGATCGGGTAAAGCTGGAGCCGACGGCAACGCTCGATGAAGCCGGCTTGACGATGGACGATCTCATCCTGATCGCCAACAAAATTGAACGAGAGTTCGATAGGGATCTGCTTCATGATGAAGAGCTGGAGAGCGTCCAGACCGTTGGCGGGTTGCTCGATCTCATCGCGACGCGGATCACAATCAGTTCGGACGCGCTCGGAGAATCTGCTCCATACGCTCCAGATCGGTCTTCAAAGCATCTGCGCCAGCCTGACCGCGAATAGTCGCGAGCGGCCGGGCGTCGCGACCATCCTCCGGGTTGCCCGAACCGTTCATGAAGCGTAGCCGTTGGGCGGGTGGCATGCGAAGCAGAGTATCGACTTCGCACTGCCGCGCCCATTCGCTCGACCAGGTCGAGACCTCGCGAGACCAGCGAGACGCCGTCCCTTCGCGATATCCGGGAAGACCCCGATGCAGATGATCTATCAGAGTCGCTCCGGCGCGCCCCCGGCGGGTCAGGATCGGCTTGCTGCGATGGCCGGATAATCGGTATATCCCACCTCGCCTCCGCCATAGATCGTGGCCGGGTTGACCTGCGCCAACGGTGCGCCGGCCTCGAGCCTCTCCACAAGGTCGGGATTGGCGATGAAGGGGCGGCCGAAGGCGAACAGATCGGCCTTGTCCTCCGCCAACCGCGACGTCGCCAGCTTGAGATCATAACCGTTGTTGGCGATATAGGTGTTCTTGAAACGCCGACGGAGCGATCCAAAATCGAACGGCGCGACATCGCGCGGCCCGCCCGTGGCGCCCTCGACGACATGGATGTAGACGATGCCCAGGGCGTTCAACTGATCGACGATATGGTCGAACTGCGCCTGGGGATCGCTGCTCGAGACGCCGTTGGCGGGCGAGACGGGCGAAATCCGGATGCCGGTGCGCCCGGCTCCGATCTCGGCGACGACAGCAGCCGTAACCTCCAGCATTAGGCGGGCGCGGTTCTCCACCGATCCGCCATAGGCATCTGTGCGGACATTGGCGCTGTCCTTGGCGAACTGGTCGAGGAGATAGCCGTTGGCGCCGTGAATCTCGACGCCGTCGAAGCCGGCGGCAATGGCATTCGCGGCGGCTTGCTGGAAATCGTTCACAATCCCCGCAAGCTCGCCGAGTTCCAGCGCGCGGGGCTCCGATACGTCGATAAAGCCGTTATTCACGAACGTCTTGGCCGCAGCCCGGATCGCCGAGGGCGCCACCGGCGCGGAGCCGTTCTCCTGCAGATCGATATGCGAGACGCGGCCGACATGCCAGAGCTGCAGGAAAATCCGCCCGCCCTTGGCATGCACGGCGGTCGTGACCTTGCGCCAGCCGTCGATCTGAGCCTGGGAGTAGATGCCGGGCGTGTCCTGGTAGCCCTGTCCCTGCTGCGAGATTTGTGTCGCCTCCGAAATGAGCAATCCAGCGGAGGCACGCTGGCCGTAGTATTCCGCAGCGAGATCGCCGGGAACGAAGCCCGCGCCAGCGCGATTGCGCGTCAAAGGCGCCATGGCGATCCGATTGGAGAGGGTCAGCGAGCCGAGATTATAGGGCTCAAACAGCGTCTTGTTGGTCATAGATCACCCATGTTGTCGCTGCCGCAGCAGGGTCGCTTGTCGAAATGGCCTGGTTGGCGCTCAAGCGACCTTGCGGTAGCGCTCGGCGGGAAGCTCGTTCCGGTAGCTCGGAAGCATGGCCTGGCGCGCGGCCTGAAGCGCGTCCCACTGTCCGGCATCGGGAAGAGGCGGGATGGTCACCGGCTCGCGGCGGTCGAAGCCGACCAATGCCGCATCGACCAGATCGTCCACCTCCATCACGTTGGACAGCGTGTTGATGTCGGCGCCTACATGGTCCCAGATCTCGGTTCGCGTCGTGGCGGGAAGCACGGCCTGGACGTAGATGCCCTTCGGCCCGAGCTCGAGGCTGAGCCCCTGCGACAGGAACAGCACGAAGGCCTTGGTGGCGCCGTAGACCGTCATGCCGAACTCCGGCGCCAGACCGACGACAGAGCCGATGTTGACGATCGCGCCTTCGCCGGCCTTGGCAAGACGCGGGGCAATCGCGCTGGCGAGCCGCAGCAGGGCGGTCGTGTTGAGCGCAACCAGCCGCGCAACGTCATCGGTGCTCTGCTCGATGAAGCTTCCGCCGATAGCCGTACCGGCATTGTTGACGAGGATTCCGATGCGAACGTCGTCGCTCAGCCTTGCCTCGACGGTTGCAAGCTCGTCGGTCTTGGTGAGATCGGCCTGGATGATGTCGATGGCCACTCCATTTTGCTGACGCAGACGGGCGGCCAGAGCCTCCATGCGTGCCATGTCGCGGGCAACCAGCACGAGGTCGTGCCCGCGGCGCGCGAAGCGCTCGGCATAGGCAGCTCCGATGCCGGTGGAGGCGCCGGTGACGAGGACTGAGGGAATGGTGGTCATGGCGTTGCTCTTTTCTCTGCTGGGACCTGTATTCATGACGATAATCATGATTGACACTAAATATGATGATCATCATATAAATGTCAACGGAGCCGGCGGAGAATTTTGAAATGAAGGTCAGTCGAGAGCAGATGGTGGAGAACCGTCTCCGGATTTTGGAGGCTGCCGGCCGGCTTTTCCGCGACAAGGGGTTCGACGCGGTCAGCGTGGCAGAGGTGATGAAAGCCGCCGGCCTCACCCATGGCGGCTTCTATGGCCATTTCACTTCGAAGAACGACCTGATCGCGCAGACCCTTGCCCATGTTCTCGCTGCGAATACAGGCGAAGGGGGCGATCCTCGCGCTTATCTGGACGATTATCTTTCACCCCGGCATCGCGACAACTATGCCGGTGGTTGCCCGACGGCGGGCCTTGCAGCGGCGGTGCGCCTGCAGACTCCGGCTGCACGCGCCGTCATGACCGAAGGCCTCCGCTCGCAGATCGACCGTCTCGGCAAAGCGCTCCCGGAACTGGATGCGGCAGACAAGCGCCGCGCGGCAATCGGAAGCTTCGCGGCGATGGTGGGAGCGGTGATCCTTGCCCGCTCGATCGACGATCCCACGCTTTCGGATGAGGTGCTGGAACAGACGCGTGAGTGGATTGAGGGCGGGATCAGCCCACAGCCTGCCAACGCAAGATAGGCCCGGACTTGGTCCAATGCAGGCAAACGACGTCTCTCCCCTTCGCGAAACTCGGTCCGATCGCGAGACAGTCATGCCGCCGCACTGAGCGCGGCCAGCGCGCGGGCGGCGTTTGCACCCGCAGTGAGGATGCGATCCGAGAGTTCAGCGTTGTCGACGACCCGAGCCAGCTGCAGCGTGCCGATCGAGGTCGCGAGGATGGACATGGCAGTCCCTCCCCGATCCGCCAGGTGCGGATCGAGCTGAGCGGCCAGCTGCCGCGCCAGAGCGAGGAAGTGCTCGGTATAGAGTTCGCGCGTATCCGCCTCGACAGCCTGACGCGCCCGCCATCGTGCGAAAGCTACGTCGTTGACTTCGGGCTCAGGCCAGCAGCGCCGGCGCCGAGAAGCCGCTGTCTGTCGCCGCCAGCTCGGCCACGACCTCACGCAGCGCTGCGCAAAACTCTAGCGATGAAGCGCTCTGGGCCGCTCCGACGGGAAGCGCGAGCCGTCCGACAATCGTCTCCGTGGGGAAGAGCGGGACGAAAACCAGCTTATCGGAGCGCGATCGCCCGAGGACGCCTAGCTTGTCGATCAGGGCGATGCCTGCGCCAGCCTCAACGAGCACGCATGCGATGTTCGATTGTGAGACCTCGACGGCGGGCCGCAGCTGGAGGTCGGCTCGCTCGAAGATTCGGTGCGCAAGCGCTCCAAGCGGCAACATCCGATCGAGGCAGACGATAGGCTGCCGCGAAAGATCGTCGATCGTGAGGTGCGGCTTTTGCGCCAAGGCATGGTCGCTTGGCAGGACGCAGCCAAAGCGCGAAGCGCATAGATCCTCCAGGAGGATTCCCGAAACCGCCGCCGCGTCGATGAGCAATCCGAGTTCGCTCTTGAAGCTGGCCACACGGTGGGCGACGTCACGTGCCGTCAGGATCTCGACGACGAACTCGACGCCGGGCTTCCTGCTTCGGAGCCGCGAAATGGCATGAGGCAGGATCGAGTTCGCGAACGCGGCAATTGTCGCAATCCTCAGCGCGCCCGTCCGGCCCTCCCTGAGATCGCGGGCGCGCCGCGTAACGGTCTCGATGGAAGAGACCGCCTGCACGACATCTGCGTAGAGAAGTTCCGTCTCCCGCGTCGGATGCAGTCGCTGCTTTTCGCGCCTGAACAGGACGATGCCGATGCGCTCCTCCATCTGTTGCAGCGTACGGCTGACGGCCGGCTGCGACACGTTCAGGGCTGCGGCCGCCGCAGTGACGCTGCCCTTCTCGATCACGGCACGAAGCACTGAGAGTTCACGGGAGTCGAATGTCATAATCCACGAGCATTAAGTCAGGCGATCTTTGTATTGGCCCGCATGAACCCTTCAGCGTCAAGATCGCTACCGATCGTTCGCGTGAGTGGGAACCCGATGCGAGTCACCGAGATCCGCGGCCATCATGTCGGCTTCGTTCCGGCGCCGGCGATCGGCAACGCCCGGACCATGATCCGTCGCCGCGATTTCCTTCTGCTGGAAGTCGTCACGGATACCGGCAAAAGCGGTTGGGGCGAGGTGTTTTCGTCTCCGGACGCGGCGGCCGCTATCATTCGTTCACGTTATGCGCAGCTCGTCATCGGAGAAGCGCCGGCGCGCTACCGCGCGCTTTGGGAGCACATGGTCGCCAACCTGGGCTATGATCGCCGAGGGCCTGCCATGATGGCGATCTCTGCGCTCGATATGGCGCTGTGCGACCTCGCTGCGCAAGAACGCGGCGTCAGCGTCGCCGCCATGTTGGGCGGCGCGCTTCGCAGCGACGTCTTCGCCTACGGCAGCGGCCCGTTCATCACGGAAGGGAACGACCCCTACGGGCACTACGCGGACGTGATCGAACGCGCTCTAAAGGAAGGCTATCGCGCGTTGAAGCCGCGCGCGGGTGTCTCTCCGCAAGCCGACGGTGCGATGCTGGCGCAAGTTCGCAAGCTGGTTGGCCCGGAGATCGGGCTCATGGTCGACATCAACCAGGCATACACGGCTCGCGCTGCCATCGCCTCGGCTCGCCGGATGGAAGCTTCCGATTTGCTCTGGATCGAGGAACCGGTGGGGCCGGAAGACATCGCGGGATATGCCGAGGTCGCCAAGGCGGTTTCGACGGCCGTCGCCGGGGGGGAAGCACTCGCCAGCGCCGGGGCATTCCGGGATGTCCTCGTGGCGGGCTCTATGTCCATTCTCCAGCCCGATCTCACGGTTTGTGGCGGCTATACCGGCTTCCTGCGGATCGCAGCCTTGGCGGCGGCCTTCGACCTCCCGATCATGCCCCATGTTTTCGGCACGATCGTCAATCACCAGGCGGCACTGCAGGTCTCCAGCCTGCTTCCGGCGCGGCGCGGTGGAGGTCCGGCGCCTTACCCCTTCGTGGAAGTCGATATTTCCGGCAATCCGCTTCACTCGCTCCAGGGCGCGGTCGGGCCCACGGCGACCGGCACGCTTGAAATTCCCGATCTTCCGGGAACGGGGCTCGAACTCGATGCGGCGCGTTTGGAGCCCTGGCGAAGCGAAACATGGATCTGCCGCTAACCGACAGCGGCGGCAGCTCCATCAAAAAAAGAAATGGGAGGAGAGAATGCTCATGAGGAGGCGGACCTTCGTGCTTTCCCTTGTCTCCGTCGCCGCGACGGGAGGGGCAAGCGCTGCGGAGTGGCCCGAACGCGCATCGACTTTTGTCGTGCCGTTCCCGGCGGGCGGTAGCACCGATGTTGTGGCGCGACTATTCGCTGAACGCTTTGCCGAACGCCTGCGCCAGAGCTTTGTGGTCGAGAACCGGCCCGGCGCGAACGGCAACATCGCCGCCGCGGCGGTCGCGAAGGCAGAGCCAGACGGTTACACCATCCTCGTGTCCGGCAACGGCCAGAACGCCATGAACCACTCGCTCTATGCCCGGATGCCCTATGATTCGACCAAGGATTTCGAACACATCTGCCTACTGGCCTTGACACCAAACGTCATCATTGTCCCGACAAATTCGCCGATACGAACGCTGGAGGAACTCATCGCCGGAGCTCGCCGGTCTGGTGGCGATCTCTCCTTCGCTAGCCCGGGGGCCGGGTCATCGGGGCACCTCTCTTTGGCGATGCTTGAGAGCGCCGCGAAAATCAAAGCGCGGCATGTCCCTTATCGCGGAGCAGCTCCGCTCGTCACCGATGTACTGGGCGGGCACGTTTCGGTAGGCATCGTCAACGCCGATATCCCGCTTCCACATATCCAGGGCGGAAAAATCCGTGCGCTTGCCGTGACGAGTTCCAGCCGCAGCCCCCTCTACCCCGATGTCCCGACTGTTGCCGAGAGTGGTTTCCCGGGTTTTGAAGCGCAAGGCTGGTTCGGGTTGTCGGCGCCCGCCAAGACACCGCGCTCGGTCGTCGAAACGCTGAACAAGCTCGCCAACGAGGTCCTCAAGGAGGACAAAATCAAGCAGCGCTTTGCGGCAGGCGGCTATGTGGCCGGCGGCGGCAGTCCGCAGGATTACGCGCAGTTCATTGGGCGGGAGATCACCAAATGGGCCGCGGTAGTGAAAGAGAACGGGATCTCGATCGAGTGAGCCAGCAGCCCGGGTCGAGAGGTACGAGATCAGAGTGGGATTGGAGAAATGTGGACGCCGCTGCCGGCCCTACAAAAGGTGCCCAGACGTCGTGCCGGACCATCCACTCAGATAAGCGCTCGGCGGAGCCTTGAACTCCCCCGGCGTGCCGGCGTGCTTAACACCATCGGTCGGCTTCGCAGCCGGACACACACTCGCTAGCAGGGAGGTATACCATGTTGCGGTATCATAGGCTTATGCCCCACGTTGCCGTCTTCGTGGCGTCGATGGCAGGATTGCCCTCGACGACTCGGGCCGACCAGGTCGCCCAGGCGCCGGCAGCCGAGACGAAGCCGATCGCCTGCGACGAACTTGCCGGGCTCTCCATCCCGGCAAGCGTGACGCCGTTGGCAACGAGCGGGGCCAAGGTCACGTCTGTGGCGGCGCAGCCGGCTTCCGGCACGGGCGCCAAAGCGGTGGGCGCATTCTGCCGCGTACTGGTCGAGATCGCCCCAGTCGATCCGAAGGCACCACCGATCAAGGCCGAGGTCGATTTCCCGGAGCGTTGGAACGGCAAGGCGCTGATGTATGGCGGGGGTGGCTACAACGGCGTGATTCTCAGCACCAGCGGAACCCTGCGCTTGCAGCGGCCCGACATGCCGATCCCGCTCGCGCGCGGCTTCGTCACCTTCGGTGGAGATTCCGGCCATGAGGGCGCGAACCGCGGCGATTTTGCCCTCAATGAGGAGGCCCTGAGGAATTACGCTTTCGACGCCGTCAAGAAGACGCGAGACGTCGCGGCGCACCTGATCAAGCTCCGTTACGGGCGGCCGCACGAGAAGCTCTACTTCCATGGCAGCTCCAACGGAGGCAAGGAGGCGCTGGGCCTCATCCAGCGGTATCCTGACGACCTCGACGGCGCCATGGTGTTTTGGCCCGCGACGCACATTGGCACGGCTCATCTCCAGTTCGGTCGCATCGCGCGCGCCTTCGCTGCGCCCGGCGCCTATCTGTCGATGTCCCAGCGCAAGCTCGTCGTGGACGCTGCGTTGGAGACTTGCGACGAGCTGGATGGAATCCGCGATGGAATGATCTCCAATGCCCGCGCCTGCCAGCAGACCTTCGATCCCGACAAGGTTACCGTCAACGGCAGACCGTTGCGCTGTCTGGAAGGCGGCGTCGACCGCGACAATTGCCTTTCGGACGTTCAAATTGGTGCCCTCAAAGTAATGGGCTCTCCGTTAAAACTCGACGCACCGCTCGCGAGTGGGGAAAACGGCTATCCGGGGTTTTACGTCTGGGGCGTGGACCTGGGGTCGCGGGAGACGGACGACCTTGCAAAGGGCGTTCTGGCGCAGGGGCTCGGCAAGGTTGCCTCCGCTTATCCCGCCGCTCCCGGCATGCCGTTCCTTCATGCTTTCGCCGACCAGTACGCACGCTTCTTCGTCACGCGAGACCCGCAAGGAAGCTGGCAGAATATCGACCCGGAAAAACCGGGCGAGTGGCGGGATCGCCTGAGCATGCTCGCCGGATTGCTCGACATGAGCAGCACAAATCTCTCCAGCTTCCAAAAGCGCGGCGGCAAGATCATCTTGATGCATGGTCTCGCCGACCAGATCGTGCCGCCTCAAGCGTCGGTCGATTATTACGAGCGCCTCGTCGCCACCATGGGCCATGAGGCTGTCTCCCAGTTCTTGCGGTTCTACGAGTTGCCCGGCACGGCCCATAGCGGCTTCGGAATCGCCTTCAATCCGAGCTGGGACGCTCTCGGCGCACTGGATGCGTGGACCGCTGGTGGCACCCCGCCGACCTTTCCAATCGTGACTGACACGCACTTCAAGCCGGGCCGGGCCCGCCCGCTCTGCGAATACCCGAGCTACCCCCGATATCAGGGCGGCGACCCCGACCAAGCGGCGAGCTTCACTTGCGGGAGGTAGGGCTCGCGCGAAACTTTTCGCACAGAAAGTACAGCCGAAGCAGCGCTTCGGCCGAGATATTCTCGCCGGCGATCGCGCTCGTCGCCACGGTCGCGGGACTAGCCAGCCAGACCTTCCCCGGGCCGGATCGGCCCGGAAAGTTGCGATTGATCGCACTGATCGTGATCTCGTCGCGGCTTGGGCGGCAAGAACAGCTCGTCGGCTGCCACTCCGTCTCGTCCAAATCTGAAAGCCAAGCTTGCTCCTTCATCTCCTTCAGGAATAACAAGCGGGCCTTCCGAAATTCAGCAAGAGGCCAATTTGTACCTTGGTTGGCTCCTGAACCAGAATGCCTGGGAGCGGACGTTCTCAGAGTCGGAATTGGGCCAAAATTGCGCGTTGGGGCATGTGGACGTACCACCGCTCCAGGGGCGTCCGAAATCGCTGGAGAGTGGTCCCAGCTATGAACTCTGCCGGCACAGGGTCAGATAGGGCCAGGCGAACCTCGCCGCGTTCGGCCAACACCTTGTAGCCGCAGTAGCCTCGACCTGGAGGATGCCGCGGAAGCCGGCGAGTTGAGCGATCGGCCGTTCCGCCTTGCGGTGGGGAGCATAGACACAGACGACGCCGGGTGGATCGGCGCCGCCCCCGGGCCGGTTTCTCGGGCAAGAGCCCAGAGCTGGCCCGCCTTCGTCCGGCCCTGGCCGGGATCGAGCGCAGGCCGCCGTGGTCTCGTCCGCGAACAGCTGGGGCGAGCTCTTCAGCGCCGCCAGCATCCGTTCATGCACGGGCCGCAACAGGAAGGCGGCGCGCCCGACCCAGTCGGCCAGCGTCGAGCGATCGAGTACGACGCGCTGGCGCGCATAGATCTGAGCCTGACGATACAGCGGCAGATGATCGGCGTATTTCGAGACCAGCAGATGGGCGACCGTCGCCTCGGTCGGGATCCCGCCCTCGATCAACGGGCCGGGGCCGGATACGACGTCCTCGCAGGACCGGCAGGCATATTTCGGGCGGTGCAGACGAGCACACGGAATTGGGCCGGCACGATCGAGGTGCTCGGCTACATCCTCGCCGATGGGATGGAGCTTGCCGGAACAGCAAGGACATGTGTCGCTCTCGATGTCGACTATCATCTCGATCCGCGGCAGATGCGGCGGCAGCGCGCCGCGGTTGGCGCCGCGCTGGCGAGCCGGGCTCGCGGCAGGCAAAGGAGGCGGGGCAGTATCCCCGACCTTCCGTGTATTGAGGTGACCTTTTCGCAACCGCATCTAACGATGGTCCATTATTAGACCATATAAGCGACATATGGGCTATTTATGAACCAATTCGCATAATGTGGGTTGCTTACAGTCGACGGCTCGCCTAATGAGCCATTAACGGGCCGTGAAATTAAGTCGCGGGCTGTTTATGGACCAGATCAATGGCAAAACCAGAAACAAGGGCCTATTCCTCCTACAGCCACGACGCGCTGAAGCTGCTGGCCCAGATGATCCGGCGCGCGCGGATCGAGCGGAAGCTGACCACCCAGGAGCTCGCTGACCGCGCGGGGATCTCACGCGGTCTCGTTCAGAGAATCGAGCGCGGCGACCCCGGCTCCGCAATCGGCGCGGTATTCGAGGCCGCCGCCATTATCGGGGTGCGCCTGTTCGATGCCGATCAACCGACGATGGCAGCTCATCTGTCCGCGAACAATGCCATGCTCGCCTTGCTGCCCAAATCAGTACGCCCCTCGGGAAAGGTGAAGGATGACTTCTGAACAGCGCCATGCAGAGGCGTATGTCTGGGCTTGGTTGCCAGGACAGACGCAGCCTGTGGTCGCGGGTCGCCTCGCCCGCGAGGGCAGCAACTTCCTGTTCAACTACGGCCGCAGCTATCTCGCCCGCGAAGACGCGGTCTCGCTCTACGCACCAGAGCTTCCCTTGCGCGCAGGCGTCCTGCCGCTTGCGGCAGGACTGTCGATGCCCAATTGCCTGCGTGATGCTGCGCCGGATGCCTGGGGCCGCCGCGTCATCATCAATCGACGATTGGGAGCAAAGGCGGGCGCAGCCGACAAAGCCGATCTCGATGAGCTCATCTATCTGCTGGATTCAGGGTCCGACAGGGTTGGTGTGCTCGACTTCCAGATATCGGCATCGAAATATGTGCCGCGCTCCGCGTCCGCCGCGCCATTGGGGGAATTGCTGAACGCCGCGCGGCTGGTGGAAGAAGGTGTGCCGCTCCCGCCGGAACTGGACGCCGCCCTGCTGCACGGCAGCTCGATCGGCGGCGCACGGCCGAAGGCTATAATCGATGACGGTGACGAGAAGTACATTGCCAAATTCTCTTCGCAGACCGACGTCTACAGCGTCGTGAAGGCGGAATTCATCGCGATGCGGCTGGCGGCGCTCGTCGGCATCGACACGGCCCCGGTCCGGCTCGCGCATGTCGCAGGCAAGGACGTGCTGCTGATCCGGCGCTTCGATCGGC
Source organism: Alloboseaceae bacterium BT-24-1 (assembly GCA_025846845.1). Taxonomy (GTDB): domain Bacteria; phylum Pseudomonadota; class Alphaproteobacteria; order Rhizobiales; family Beijerinckiaceae; genus Allobosea. The sequence continues at coordinate 48,629 of JAOYTL010000006.1, read as the reverse complement.
GCAAGATCAACGCTGGCTGGGAGCGCCTCGCGATGGTCTCGGCCCTCACCCTTCTCGGCCTCGACGAGATGATGGCGCGCTATGCCAGCTATCAAGAGCTAGCGACGATCATCCGGCATCGCTTCACCGATCCCAAGCCGACATTGCGCGAGTTGTTCTCGCGCCTCACGTTCAACATCCTGTGCGGCAATACCGACGACCATGCGCGCAATCATGCTGCGTTCTGGAATGGCAGCATGCTGTCGCTGACGCCGGCCTACGATATCTGTCCGCAGGGCCGCACCGGTCGGGAAGCCAGCCAGGCCATGTTGATCGACGGCAACCGACGCTTCAGCCAGATCGCGATGTGCCTGGATGCCGCGCAGAGTTTCCTTTTGTCTCGCGAGGAAGCGACCGCGATCGCCGCAACGCAGATCTCGACCATCAAGGAGCAATGGCAGGCGGTGTGCAACGAGGCGACATTGAGCGTCGTCGACAGAGAATTGTTCTGGCGACGACAGTTCCTCAATCCTTTCGCTTTCGATGGCGCGCCCGAAACTCTGAACAACCTTGCTCACTAAGCATTGCTAGAGGGCGATGTCCCGTTCGATCTCGGCGGCGAGGTCGACTTCTAGCCTTGCGTCGGTATCGCTACCCAATCCAATAACGCAGCGGACATAGCTACGATGGACTGCGCGGGACCTTGAGCAAAGTCCTGTTCAAGACGTGCGAAACCTTACCTTGCCCGGTTCCATCTGCGAGTCATTGTCGTGGTAGTGCGGCGATCGTCACGGGGACCCATTTGGTTGAGGTCGGAACGGAGCATCGGCATATCAGTTATAGGAGGTCACCGCAGGAACCGGATATGACCTTCAAAAACGACTTGGCGGACGACAGGTATCGTATCCTTATCGACGCGATAACCGACTACGCCATCTACATGCTCGATAGCGGCGGGTTCGTAACGAGTTGGAACCCCGGTGCCGAACGCTTCAAGGGATACCGCGAGAGTGAGATTCTAGGACAGCATTTTTCGCGATTTTATACAGAAAACGACAAAGCGACCGGCCTTCCCGCTCGGGCACTGGAAACGGCCAGAACTCAGGGGCGATTTGAAAACGAAGGCTGGCGAGTCCGCAAAGACGGAACAACGTTTTGGGCGCACGTCATTATAGACCCGGTGTTCGATACCCGCACGGGCGAACTGCTCGCTTACGCCAAGATCACGCGAGATTTGACCGAGCGAAAGATCGCCCAAGAGAACTTGCAGGCGGCAAAGGAAGCCCTTTATCAATCCCAGAAGATGGAGTCCCTGGGCCAGCTAACCGGCGGTGTGGCGCATGACTTCAATAATCTGCTCAATGCCATTATCGGGAGCCTTGAGTTGCTCAGAAAGCCGCAACCGCCTGAGCGCAGGGAAATTTTGATCAGGAATGCCTTGGCGGGCGCAGAACGCGGCGTTGCACTCACTCAAAGAATGCTAGCTTTTGCTCGCAAACAGAATCTGGCGACTGCACCAGTCGATGTCTTTCACCTGATTGGTGGGATGACGGACTTGCTGAGCCGCTCATTGGGGCCTTCGATCGAGATCGAATACTCGTTCGGTGTTGGTTTGAAGCATGCACTGGCGGACCCGCATCAACTCGAACTCGCCATCATCAATCTTGCCGTAAACGCGCGCGATGCGATGCCCGAGGGCGGTTCAATCACAATCTCAGCAAGGAACGCAACGGCCAGCGACAGCAAGAAGGCTGGGCTTCCCCACCCAGGTTTCATTCAAATCAGTGTCGCAGACAAGGGATTGGGGATGGACCCAGACACCTTGGCGAAAGCGTCTGAGCCGTTTTTTACGACCAAGGGTGTCGGGAAAGGCACTGGGCTCGGCCTTTCGATGGTGTCCGGAACCGCCGAACAACTGGGCGGCCGTCTGACTCTTGCGAGCACGCTTGGGGAGGGTACCACCGCAACGATTTGGCTGCCTACGGCCGAGCAACACACGCTTGAAGTGACACCTTCAGAGCCAGCTGTGGATCATGACACACGGGCGCTACGCATTCTCGCCGTCGACGACGATGCGTTGATTCTCATGAATACCGTCGCTCTGCTTGAAGATCTGGGTCACGCGGTGATGGAAGCGAACTCGGGCAGGGAGGCACTGGCGAAACTCGAAACAGGAGACCCCGTCGATGTGCTCGTCACGGATCACGCAATGCCCAATATGACGGGTACTCAGCTGATTGACGCGGTTTCAGAACGCTGGCCAGACATTCGGATCATTCTCGCTTCCGGTTATGCGGAATTGGAGGCGCCCTCCCGCGATGGCGTAGTGATGCTTGCCAAGCCATTCTGGCAGTCTCAGCTCGAGGCGGCCCTGATTGCTGCGATGAAATGAAGAGCCCGGGGTGCTTGCCAAACCGGCGACGAAAGCCCTACCAGCCGTCCGCAAGCCGCCTAAGTGGCAAGCTTCGACGCCTTGATCATCAGCGTGACGACGACACCCTCAGCTGACCAATCGTAGTTGATGGAACCACCGAGTTGCCCGGACACGCTCCGCACGACCAAGCGGCTGCCGTAGCCCTCAGCTCCGTTAGGAGGTTCGACACTCGGTCCCCCGCGCTCAATCCAAACGATCTTTAGGTTGTCATCGTCCAGAGAACCTGAGACGTCGAGCGTGCCCGCCTCGGAAAATAGGGCACCATACTTGAGCGAATTGGTCGCCAGTTCATGGATGATCAGAGCGATGGTCGTTGCCGCGACTTCGCCGACACCCATCCGGGGCACGGCGACGCGAATGCGCCTGCTGAACGCGCCCTTGTCCTCATAGGGTGAAAGCAGGATTGAGATCAGGTCGCCCAGCAACGCTGCACGTCCTTGATGGCCAGGAAGCGGCCGCACCAGGTCGTGAGCCCTCCCGAGAGCGGCCAAACGTCCAGTGAGTTCAACGGCCATCTCCTTGGCCGTCGTGGCGGATCTGGATGATATCTGAGTCAGCCCAGCGGCAATCGCGAGCAGGTTCTTCACCCGGTGGCTCATCTCGCCCGCGAGTAGTTCGTGACCCTCCTCAGCCTGCTTGCGGCCCGTCACGTCAAGAAAGATGCCATAGGCAAGGTTCTCGTGCAGCGCCGAGTCATCGCCGATTCCGCGAGCCGATATCCAGCGGATCTCTTCGCCAATGATGATGCGAAAGTCGATCTCGTAGGCGCCGATGATGGCCCGCGTCGCCGTGAACGCTGCCCGAACCCTGTCCCTATCGGCAGGGTGGATGCGTGCCGACAAGTCCTCGAACTTGACGTTGTCACTTTGAGGCACCGCCCAAAGCTCGAAGCCGCGCTCGTCCATGGAAAATGCGTTCGTCTGGACATTCCAGGACCACAGCGCGACGCCGGCAGCACCGATTGCGCGGCGCAGGGCTGTGGCACTCCAGGCGCTCGGGTTGGGAGCAGGCATCAGCGACCAGTCCTAACTGCCTGTATGGCCAGAACCTTCGGCGTGGACAGTGGTGCACTGAGCAAGGCCTCGCTGCAACAGTGTCCGTACAGCATCGGACCGGCTGCGCATCCGCTTTCGGAAGCGGTACTCCTCGATCAAAGCTAGCTCTGACTTACTCAACATGATCTGCAAGCGCCCGCCACGCTTCAGATCCGATCTCTTTTTGGGCCGCTCGGACACGGAAGTCTCACATGTAGCTAGCCACTCATTATTAGTCGATGGCGTTTGGACGTCAATGCTCCCTGCGATAGCCCGAAGACGGCTGCGGGCGGCCAATAGCTAGAGACTCCGCAGCGCCACTACGGGGACATTCAACGGTGCAGACGTTGGATGTGCTCGCTGATCATTGTTTCCCACGTCGGCCGCAAGTCGGAGCTTTTCGACCAGAAGACTGGCAGGTAATGACAATCCCCTGTTCCTTACCGAGATGACAAATTGGCGGAGGGACCAAGAGTCATTCAGCGGCACTACCGTCAGACCCAGCGCCTGCTGAACGGCGCGCGCTTCCTCGCCAGGGACGATAGCGACAGCCAGTCCAGCGGCGACGATCCGGTAGGCAGCATCCACCGTCGACACCTGGATCCGGTGGATCAGCTGCTTTCCGGCTGCTCCTGCAGCACTCCGTTGTCTCTGCTGCATGATGCTGCGAGCCAGGATATCGACGTGCTCGTAGTCGAGAGTCTCGATGAAGGCGACCGAGTCGCGGCTGGCAAGTGGGTGCCCCTCGGGTACGACGACGGCGAGGTGATCCCTATGATAGGGAAAGAGGGTCAGATCTCGAAAGTCCACCGCATCCCAGCACACGCCGATATCGGCTCGTCCCTCTTCGACGCCTCTTACAACCTCCCAGATTTCCCGCTCTTCCAAGCTCACTCGGACGTCGCGATACATCTTGGCGAAGCGACCGATATCATTGGGTAGAAACTGGGCGACCGCCGACTTGCTGCCGAAAACGCGAACCTGGCCCTGCACGCCCTGCGCAAAGGCGCCGAGGTCCGATTTGATCCGGTCGAGCATCTGCAGCGACTCGCGCGCATAGCGCCAGAGCGCCTCGCCCGCGGCCGTGACCGTCACGCCTCGACGACCACGTTCAAACAATCTGACGCCGGCTTCGCTTTCCATCTGGGCGATGCGCTTGCTGACGGCCGAGGGCACGATCGCTTCCCTCTGGGCGGCGGCCGCGATGTTGCCCTCCTCGCAGACGGCGACGAACAGGCGCAAGGATACCGGGTCGAAACTGCGCATGAAGCCTCCGGCAGAGCTTTACAGCCATCTCCAAATGGAACGGCTTGGATGAAAAATTACCACGCCAGCGGTGGCTGATATTCCCTTCGGCTCGCTCTATCGTCCCGTCAACCAACTACGGGGGAGGCAACGATGGCGAAACTGGCTTTTGGCATTTTGCTGGCGGCGGCGATCGCGACGCCAGCCGCGGCGCAGAATTATCCTTCACGGCCGATCACGATGATCGTTCCCTTTGCCGCCGGGGGGCCGTCCGACACGGTCGCTCGTGTGACCGCGGAAACGATGGGCCGCATTCTCGGCCAGAACATCATCGTCGAGAATGTGGCCGGCGCTGGCGGCACGACCGGCAGCCATCGAGCCGTTCGCTCCGATCCCGACGGGCACACCATCCTGCTCAACCATCTCGGACTGGCGACGGCCGTCACGCTCTATCGCAAGCTGCCTTTCGATCCGACGGCCGATCTCAGGCCCGTCGGCGTCGTCTCGGATGCCAGCATGGCGATCATCGCCCGGCGGGGATACCAGCCTGATTCACTCGCGGATCTGATTAAAGACGTCAAAGCGCGCGGGCAGGATGTGACATTTGCCCATTCGGGCCTGGGCGCTTCCTCGCAACTCTGCGGATTGCTGTTCATGGCGGCCGTGGACAAGAAGCTCACTCAGGTGCCTTTCCGGGGCGGCGGGCCGGTCCTGCAGGCGCTGCTGGCGAACCAGGTCGACCTTGGCTGCGAGCAGACCACCACTGCCGCGCCCCAGCTGCGGTCGAAGAGCATCAAGGGCTATGCCGTCACGAGCACGCAGCGAATCCCCGCGCTTCCCGATGTGCCCACCGTAGGCGAAGCCGGCCTTCCCAACATGGAAATCAGCGTGTGGCACGGCCTTTTCGTGCCTGCAAAGACCCCGGATTCCGTGGTTCGGACGCTGTCGGCAGCGTTGGCGAAGGCTCTGCAGGACCCCACGCTCGCCAGCCGCTTCATTGACATCAGCACAGTACCGACGCCGGAAAAAGCCACGCCGCACGCCCTGGCGCAGACCCTGAAAGGCGACATCGGCCGCTGGCGTCCGCTGATCCAGGCCGCCGGTCAGTTCGCCGACTGAACCCAGCCGATCTCCCTCCGATCAGGAAGCCTTCTAAATGCGTATCGTCGACATCCGGGAGCGCACCGCTCCGATCGCCTCGCCCATCGCGAATGCCTTCATCGACTTCTCGAAGATGACGCTGAGCCTGGTTGCCGTCGTCACCGACGTCATCCGCGACGGCAAGCCGGTGATCGGCTACGGCTTCAACTCGAACGGGCGCTATGGCCAGGGCGGGCTGATCCGCGAGCGCTTCGCCCCGCGTATCCTCCAGACGGCGCCCGAGAGCCTGCTCGATGCCGAGGGCGGCAATCTCGACCCCGGCAAGGTCTGGGCCGCGATGTTCACCAATGAGAAGCCAGGCGGCCATGGCGAGCGCTCCGTCGCCATGGGCACGATCGACATGGCGGTCTGGGATGCCGTCGCGAAGATCGCCGGCAAGCCGCTCTTCCGTCTGCTGGCGGAGCGCCACGGCACGCAGGCCGATCCGAAGGTCTTCGTCTATGCTGCGGGCGGCTACTACTATCCCGGCAAGGGCCTGGAGGGTCTGGCGGCTGAGATGCAGGGCTATCTCGACCGTGGCTACACCGTCGTGAAGATGAAGATCGGCGGCGCGCCGCTCGCTGATGACTGCAAGCGCATCGAGACGGTGCTGAAGCTGCTGCCGGCCAGGTGCAAGCTCGCGGTCGATGCCAATGGCCGCTTCGACCTGGAGACGGCGATCGCCTACGCCAAGGCGCTGCGCCAGTACGACCTGTTCTGGTATGAGGAGGCGGGCGATCCGCTCGACTACGACCTTCAGGCCAGGCTCGCCGAGCATTATCCCGGCCCGATGGCGACCGGTGAAAACCTGTTCTCGATGCAGGACGCGCGCAACCTGATCCGCTATGGCGGCATGCGCCCGGACCGCGACTGGCTGCAGTTCGACTGCGCGCTGAGCTACGGCCTCGTCGAATATTTGCGCACGCTGGAGATGTTGAAGCAGAACGGCTGGTCCTGGCACCGCTGTATCCCCCATGGCGGCCACCAGATGTCGCTGAACATCGCGGCGGGCCTCGGCCTCGGCGGAAACGAATCCTACCCCGACCTGTTCCAGCCCTATGGAGGTTTCCCAGACGGCGTGCGCGTCGAGGCCGGCCACATCATCATGCCGGACCTGCCGGGCATTGGCTTCGAGGGCAAAGCCGACCTTATCGCGGAGATGCGCAGCCTCGCCGCGTGAGGCTATAGGCACCGTCCTTGTGCGCTACCAGCGACATTGGCTGCCCTCCCGTAAGCCGACGTTCTGCGAAACGCGATTACGACTCGGCGTTCCACTTGAAGTCGCGGATGTGCTGCAGGAACACAGACATGGCCGCGCTCTGGTGGCGCCTGTTGGGGTAGTAAAGAAACCAGCTCGGCAGCTCGGGCGACCAGTCGGGTAGCAGTTCGACCAGGCGGCCCTCATTGAGATGCGGCTTCGCATAATCCTCGAAGACATGCGCGATGCCTTGTTCCGTCAGCGCCGCCTGCAGCTCCTGATGCGCCGAGCTCAGCGTCAGGCGGCCTTCAGGCGTGATCGCCAGGCGCTCACCCCCCTTTTCGAATTGCCAGCTGACGATCGTTCCTCCGGGGAAGCGACGGCGGATGCAGTCGAATCCAATCAGATCGGGCGGTGTCACTGGCGCGGCGCGACCCCGAAGATAGTTCGGCGAGGCGACGATCGTGTAGCGCAAGGCAGGCCCGAGCGGCACCGCGATCATGTCCTGCTCCAGGTGCTTGCCGAACCGCACTCCGGCATCGAAGCCCTGCTGCACAATATCGATGATCGCCGCGTCGCTGATCAGATCGACCTTCACCTCCGGAAAGCGTCGCATGAAGTCAAAGACCAGCGGGCACAGCACGTGGTCGACTGCCGGGCCGGGTGCATTGATCCGCAGCGTGCCCGTCGGGGTCTCGCGTAGCCGGTCGAGGTCCTCGATCGCCAGCCTGATGTCGCGCAAGGCCGGAATAAGCCGTTCGTAAAGCCGCGCTCCGGCTTCCGTGGGCGCGACGCTGCGCGTGGTTCGATTCAGCAGGCGCAGGCCTAGCGTTCCCTCCAGCGCGCCGATGCTCTGGCTCAGCGCCGCCGACGAGACGCCTCGCTCCGCCGCCGCCGCGCGAAAGCCCCCGCATCTGACGATCGATGCGAAGACGTCGAGACTGTCGAGGCGGAGCGGTCTCATTGCGGCATTTTACTTATCAAGCTGATCGGGAGAAGATATCTTATCCGATCAATCTTGCACCGTCATCTTGAACCTGATCGACCGATCCGGCCGCGAGGGAAACCATGACGATCATCACCATGAACCGCCGCAAGATCGTCTTGTCCGCACTCCTCGGCGCAACCGGGCTGGTTCCCGGAGGCGGTGCCGGAGAGGCCCGTGCTCAGGCGCTGCAACCACCGAGCGGCAACGCAGGTCACTATCGCTTCCGGATTGGCGAGGTCGGCGCGACGGTGCTTAGCGACGGGCTGATCGGCGGTCCGCCGCGCGTCTACGCCAGCGACGCGCCAGAGCAGGAGCTGAAGGACGTCCTGCAGCGCGCCTTCCTGCCGACAGACCACATGACGCTGAATCTCAACACCCTCCTGCTCGAAGTTGGAGCCCGGCGCATCCTGCTGGAGGCGGGCGCGGGTCAGACGATGGGCCCGAACGGCGGCCGGGTCTTCGCCCGCCTGGCCGAGATCGGCCTGAGCGCGCGCGACATCGATGTCGTCGTCGTCTCGCATACGCACCCCGACCATGTCGGCAATCTGCGAACCGCCGACGGAGGACCCGCCTTTCCGCGCGCGACCGTCTTCGCCCCCAAGGCGGACTGGGATTTCTTCGTCAGCAGTGAGCCCGACCTGTCCTACATGCCCGTCCCCGAGGACTTTCGGCGGCGCTTCGGCGCTGCGATCAAGCGCAGCGTCGAGCCTATCGCCAAGAGCGTGGAACTCTACGAGGCGGGCGCGGAGATCGTTCCGGGACTGACGACCATCGCGGCTGCTGGCCATACTCCCGGCATGGTCTCGTTTCTCGTCCATTCGGGCCGTGACCAGCTGCTTCTCACGGCCGACCTCGCCTACCACCCGGTCGTCAACATCGACAGGCCGTGGCGGCCAGGCCCGGATCGTGACGGGGACGCCGCGCTCGGCGCGCGCCGACGCATCTTCGATCGCGCAGCGGCCGACCGCATCCCGGTTCTCGGCTTTCACTATCCGTTCCCGGGCCTCGGCCATCTGCTGCGGACGGACAGCGGCTACGCCTGGGTGCCCGCAGGCTGGCAATTCTGAGCTGGAAGGAGACGAGACGACGACCCGCAGGCCGACAGATCTCGACCGCCGCAGCTTTCTCGGGGCCGTCAGCGGCGCGACCGCCGCGCTGGGCGCCCGCCCGAGACGCGAGTGGAGAGGCTGCCGCCGCTTCCAGCAGCCGATTTCGTGAGGTTGGCCTCTGCCTGTCGGCATCGGGGTCTGGGACCGCGTCGGCAACCGAGACGTCGCGCTGTGCGAGTTGAACCAATTCGAGCCCAAGCAGACCATCAGCGGACTGGAGGCCGGCGGCAGCTAAGCCGGTCCCACGTCCGGTCAGCAGTTTCACCCACGCCCAAGCCGCAGTCGCGCGCGGCTACTCGGTATGAGAACCAAGATCGGCGGGACGGATGGCGAGCATCGCCGCAGCCCTCACCGCCCCCCAGCCGAGCTTCGAGTCGGGATTTGCTCTGGAACCTAGAGAGGCCCACCGAAACAGCGCCTGCCGTACGGCCTCCCCTTTTCGCCAGCCAGCAAGGCGATTGAACTCACTCCAGTGTTTGGCAATCCAGAGGGCCGCGGCTGCTGCGAGCAGTGGGGTTGCTGCCGACGTACCCTGCCCGTCTTCATCAACCACCGTCGCGCGACCGATCTCCGGCCACGGGATGTTGGGAGTGAAGCCGAGAGCGCAGTGCGCATCTTGCTTGCGGGGCCGTAGCACCCTTCCATGGTGTCAAGACCGCTGTACGAGCGCATGTTCGCCATCACGCCGCATGCAGCAACCACGCGCCGCATTCGTGCTGGATAGACTATCGAGCGTACGGGCAGGCCCGAGAAGTTGTTACCCGCCGCGGTGACCCTCACCATTCCGGCCGCATAGGCCTTGTTGACCACCTCGGCGAGGACGGCCGACGCTAATCCGCCCATGCTCATGGAGAGTACGTGGGCGCCACGGCCGAGCGCATAGTCGAAGCCCTGCGCCATAGTTCCGGTGCGGTATCTGACGACCCAATCCGCGATCCGGATCGGCAGGACAGAAACCTCAGGAGCGCCACCGATCTCGCGGCCAGCGAGAATTCCGATGGTACCTGTACCGTGGCCACGGTTGCGAAGGACGCCCCCCGACGGCGTCACGTCCTCTGCACTGTCGGGCTTGCCTTCTCCTTAATTGCGCAGCCCAAAGGCAATTGTAGTGGGGCAAAACCGGTGACGAGGATCATAGCCAGTATCCAGATGCGCAACGAGCACCTGAGTTTGGTCGGCAGCGGCAACCATCGACCGAGCATCGGCCAGTCCATTGAAGTCTGCCTCTAGATGCCAACGCGGATGTGGTTCTATCGCGCGGCCACCGCCGCCGTCCTGCGAATCGGCAACGCATGACGAGGCGAGCGGACCAGAGACCCATTGTTGTTCGAACTCGGGTTCTGCTGCGAGAAGATCACCACTGCCCACTGCAAACCCCATGCGCATCATCGCAAGCGCTTGGTCCCAGGGATTCTCACTCGCTTCGGTGCGGAACCAAGTTGCAGCCGCTGCTGGTCCAAATCCCAACCCATCGTCCATCTCGTCGACGCGAAGCAGTGGCTCGGCCCCGCGTGTCAGTGCCTTGGCACTAGTCGCGAAGCCGCCGCCGGCGTCGCGACTTTCAGCAACATGCCGACCGGTTCAGGTAGCGCAGGCTTCCAAGGGTTGGTCATAGCGTGCCCCTCGGATTGTTGGAGAGAGCGAAAAGTGCATTATGCCAGTAGAGCGGCGAGCACTGCTCCATCTCTGAGCGCGCTGGGTGCCGTTAAGTTGCAGATGACGATTCATATCTCGCCCCCTGATTAAAACACAACTCAACCGCTAACTTCCGCTAAGTCAATCCCCCTTTGGCGATAGATTATACTTTTTTTACTTGGCAATAGTGGCGAGACTCCAACAATTGACGAAGTCCGCTTCCAGCCACCGTGCCAAGGTCGGTTTCTGGCGCAACCCAGGCTTCACATTTGCCCAGCTTGAGTGACCGGCTCGGGTGTAGATCCGCCGAAATGGTCAGCCATGCCTGCAGCGTCTTTCCGTCCCCGTCTCGAACGTGAGCCAATCTTTGGACGGTCTCCAGCTGCCCCCAAGGTTAATATCCGAGCTGCCCCGGACTCGCTTTGTTAAGATGGCGATGCGAATCTTCGATTCGAAGGGAGCCTGCCGTATGGCGGTTCGCATTGATAACCGCGCCGAAGCCTTGCCGCGCCTTCCCCTCTGGGCAGCCATTTTTGTGCTGTTGGCCTGCGCCACGATGCTCGCCTTGAGCGGGTGGCGGGAATGGACGTCCAGAAGCGCCGATCTAAAGACTGCCGAAGTCGATATGGCCAATCTGGCGCGCTCGCTCACGCAACATGCGGAGGACACTGTCGAGCTTGCCGATGCGATATTGATTGGTTTGGCCAGCCGTCTTGAGACAAATGGGACAGATCCTGCCGCGATCGCCCGTGTCCAGAGTTTTCTGGACCTGCGCAAGCCGACTTTGGGGCGTATCAGGGGCCTTTTCGTCTACGATGAAGCTGGTCGTTGGCTGGCAACCACGGAGAAGGTCCCCCTCGCTGGTCTCAACAATAGTGACCGGGCTTATTTCCAGCATCACCGCCAGTCGGATGATCAGCGCCCCCATTTGGGCCAACCCGTTAAGAGCCGGTCAGGTGGACAATGGATCATCACCGTGTCCCGCCGCCTCAACCATCCCGACGGGACTTTTGCTGGCGTTGTGCTTGCGACGATAGACGCTGCCTATTTTTCGCAGTTTTACAGCCGGTTCGATCTCGGACCGAACGGCGCTGTCACATTGCTCAGTGCCAATGGCATTTTGCTTGCCCGCAGCCCCGACGATGGCACGTATGTCGGGCGCGACATGTCGAGGACGCCTCTCCTGAAGGAGCGCACAACACGTCCCTTCGCCAGCATCTACTATTTCAAATCGCCGCTAGACGGCGTGCGGCGCCTGAGCGCCTACCGGTTCAGCGAACGCTATCCCTTGCTGCTTCTCGCGACCGAAGCGCAGGAGGATGTTCTGGCGCCGTGGCGGCAGGGCGCCCTGATACGGACGGCCATCGTCCTGACGCTGACAGCGGTCATCGGTGCCATCGGCCTGTATCTCGTGCGCCAGCTCTTTGCGCGTCAACGCCTCGCGGCGGCCTTAGCCGCAACGGAGGCAGATTTCTGCCTGCTTGCGGAAGAGTCTAGCGACATGGTCATGCGGATCGGCTTCGACGAGTGCATTCTTTACGCCTCGCCATCGACCACGCGCGTCCTCGGCTGGGATCCCGAGCAACTCGTGGGAACGCCAGCCCTGGCGGGCGTCAACCAAGAGGATCTGCCCCGCGTCGAACAGACGGTCGCCTCACTGAAGCGCGGCGATATCGAAGAGACCAAGATCATCTATCGCACACGACATCGAGAGAAGACGGAGATCTGGATCGAGACGGCCCTGCGCGCGACGAGAACGCCGGTCACCGGCATGGTCGACGGCGTCGTGGCGATTTCGCGCGACATGACGGCACACAAGGACCTCGAAGACAAGCTCGCAGCGCTGGCGGCGTTGGACGGACTGACGGGCCTCGCCAATCGCCGCTCCTTCGACGAGCGGCTGGAGCAGGAATGGGCCAGGGCCGCGAGGGAAGGCACACCTCTATCCCTGCTGATGATCGATATCGACCATTTCAAGAAATACAATGATCGCTACGGACATCCGGCGGGAGATAGCTGCTTGCGTACCGTGGCGGGCATCCTGGCCGCGCATGCGCGGCGGCCCGCAGATCTGGCAGCCAGATATGGCGGAGAGGAGCTTGCCCTTCTCCTGCCGACCGCGGATTTCGAAGGCTGCGAGCAAGTTGGCGCCAGGCTGCTCGAGGCCCTTCGCGACGCCCAGATTCCGCACGCGCTGAACCCGCCCTCCGAACTCGTGATGGCAAGCATGGGAGGTGCGAGCGCATGGCCCGATCCTGCCGCCTCGAAGGGCTGTATCTCATTGGTCGAAGCCGCCGATCGCGCGCTGTATTTCGCCAAAGAGGCTGGTCGCGATCGCCTGGTCATGTCTGGACAAGTAATGAGGTGGCCTCACACCAAGCGAGCATGAGAGGAAGCATCGGCGCGGCTCGCATTGCGCTGCCCCTTACCTCAAGCGTGGTGGTCGAGGACACCATGCGCTGCACCAAGACCTTGGCACAACGCGCTCGGAACAGGGATCGGTTTGAACCGGCATGGGCTTCCGGCGTTTTACAGCCTCCGAAAGCCCAACTCTCGGCCCGGCTGGCATCCGCCGGCGGGGCTTTTTGTCTTTTGATATTGCAGTTGGACGCCAGGGCTCTAAATTTTGCCCGTCTGGTGGTTTTGCATGGGGAAAGGACATGCCATTCCGATCATTGGACCCGGTCGAACTTGCCCGGGCAAGCGCAGCTCTCGATGCAGCTTGGAACGAAATCCGGTTGACCCTGCCCGTCCCATTCGACGAGCGCGAACGAACGCATCTCGCTTACATTGTCGCCAGCTTGCTCGCTATTGCAGAGGACGAGGACGATCTAACGCAACGCGCCATCGAGCAGTATCGACGACGTGCAGCATAACCGCGGCCCCGCCAGCACCGCAGGCGGGGCTTTCTTGCTATCGCCCCAGTGTTGGCGCTTCGAGAATGATGCAGCACGCGAGTGCAACAACGACGAGCGCAATGAGGTAGAGCCACTCAGCCTCGGCCGCTCGCTCATATTATGTTCCAAATTGGCATCGCGGCGCCCTATGGTGTGGAGCAATGCCGTTGTCATCGCTCCACGACCGCGCCTCTGTCGAGCGAGCACAACGTGCTTGAGGCTGCTTGGGCGGAAATCGGAAAGCGAGGGCTTTGTTCCGATGACCCGGAAGGGAGCGGACACGGTTGGCCTATATTGTCGCTGGCCTGCTTCGGAATAAGACCGCCGGTAACTTGGCGGAACATGCCATTGACCGGTTCCTGGCAGAGTTAGGGAACCCCGAGTAGTGCTGGCGCAGTCCTCGCAAGGGGAGAAGCGCTATGCCTAAATTCCGGGTTACCACAAAGGATCCGAGCGGTTCAGCCCGCCAGTCGATGGACTTCCCCACCGAGCAAGCCGCGACTGATAACGCTCAGCGGCGCTCGTCGACATGGCGAAGGAAACTCTTCCGAACGGCGAGCGAGCTCGCTTCAAAGTGCGGGTTCAAGATCAGGCCGGTGATGAGGTCTATCGCGCTTCGCTCGACTTCAAAGGCCGCGGCCGGAGAAAAGATGGAGCGCCTGAGGAACCGGCCGACGACTAGTCAGTTCTTTGCACGGCGTTAGTTGGTCCCTCGCGCCACGCCTCTCGCCGACTTGCAGCTGCCCCGTTCCTCGTCGGCGAGAGGCAGCCCTTCGGAGCCAGTAGCTCGAATTCGTCCAGCGGACGAACCTGGGCCTCTTCCGTTCGACGCAGCGTACTAGCTTGATCGCGCGCTACTCAACCAGCGCCATGCCTCTCGCCGAGAGATAGCCGCCTCCCATGCATCCCATCGGCGAGGGCCTTCTTGCTGTTTAGTTCGTGCGCAACGGCGGCACGAGTTGGGAACCAAGCATCGTGCCCTGGGGTTGATAAGGCGGAATTTACGGTAGTGCTCGCCGGTCGCGGTTGAGCAAGGGCTGGAGGCCCAAACACCCCGCCGGCACACGCCGGCGGGGCTTTTTGTTGCCTCTTGCCGAAGGCCGAAAGTGCACTAAATCTTCCGCCGGTTAATGACGATGCATGGGGGAAGGACATGCCACTCTCATCACTGACGGACCCGGTTGAACTTGCCCGGGCGGGCGCGGCGCTCGATGCTGCCTGGAATGAAGTCCGGTTGACCTTGCAGGATCCATTCAACGAGCGAGAACGAACCCGCTCGCGTACATCGTCGCTAGCTTGGTTGCCAATGCTAAGGACGAGGATGACCTCGCACGCCTAGCCGTCGAGCGATTCCGACGAGCAGCGTAATCCCAGCCCTGCCTGCTGCCACGTGAAAGGCTTTCTGTCCTCGCATTGCGTGCTAGCTTCAGGGTGGCGCTCCCCCAACCAGCGCCGTGCCTCTCGCCGGTGGTCAGCAACCCCAGCCGCCCCAAGCGTCCCATCGGCGAGAGGCAGAAATTCAGCCCCTTCGGCTCGACCACGCGGGGCTTTTCCTTTTCAGCCAGCCTGCTAGCCTGAGCACGGTGCTCTTCAACGAGCGCCATGCCTCTCGCTGATCCAGTCGCTCCCCAGCCACGTGCCGGCGAGAGGCATCCATTTTTAAGCCCCGTCGGCTCGATCCGGCGGGGCTTCTTTAGTTTCACCCGGACTCGCTCTCGCGGGCCGGGCTGGGCCTTTTGCGGTGTCTTGGGTTTTGACTTTGATCGCTGTTATTTTCCTCGACCGTATTGTGGCTGGGCATATTGGGGCGCGGGTGATACGGGCGCTCCCACCTCTGGAGAAAGAAACCGAAGGTGTCGCGCTGCGCGCACTCGGCCGGCAATCGTGGGAGCAGTGTTTTTGTCCGCAGGATTTTTTCCCGCGCTGGAAATCCTCAACCTAACTGCGCTAGGTCATGCAGCAGAGCTAATGACAATTGTCCTAGAGGCTGCATCCGCTGGTAAGCACTCGGCCGTTGCGCAAAACTAAACTAGCGGCGCACCAGTCGCCTCGGGCAGCGAGCTGATCGAAATCTAGTTCACCGCCATTTAGTCTAAGCTTACGGCTTAGCGTGCCCGCTTAGCCGGCGCAGATACTGGAGCAGGCGGAGTCTTGCGACGCTGCAGGCCGAGGCCAATCCTCTTGGCGAGCTGCGAGCGCTCCTCGGCATAGTTCGGCGCGACCATCGGATAATCAGGCGGAAGCCCCCATTTGGCGCGGTACACTTCCGGCGTCATAGCGAACGCTGTTCGCAGGTGACGCTTCAACGACTTGAACTTCTTTCCGTCTTCAAGGCAGATCAAATAATCTGATGTGATGGATTTCTTGATGGACACCGCAGGCGCTGCCTTCTCTTCAGGTGCGGGAGCCTGAGGTTGCCCAAGGCCAGCCAGCGCTGCATGCGTGCTAGCAATCAAAGCGGCCAAGTCAGTTTGCGGCACGCTGTTGTTCGCCACGAAAGCCGACACGATATGGGCTGCGAGGGCGACAACGTCCTGATCATCTTCTGACATTTCTTTTTCTCACTTTGAATACACGTTCAACCTCAATCAGCTCGATGATTCTACTCATCGGGGCAAGGTATTTTTGTGGCGGTCGAAGCAGAAAAACTCAGCCACACTTTGGAAGCGCCTGTCAGCTAGCATCGCCCGAAGCTTCTCCGGTGAAAGTCCGGTGAGAAAAAGATCTCGCATTCGTGCTTCCACTCTCCCGACCATGTGGCGCGGTAGGACATTGTGGTCATTTGTCGTCGTCGGTTCGCGTTACCCGGTACACCGCAAGGAAGTAGGCGACTAGAACTGCAATGACGACGCCGATGGTCGCAAGCGTCCACATGGTCGTTTCCACGGCTGCCTCCTATCGAAAGGAGGCCATCCCGATTGCGGTAAGGATGGCGGCGATGAACGCCCCCCAAATCACGAGCGTGGCATCAGGGGCACCGCGTGAGCTACTTGCCTGTCGCTTCAATTTCGAACAAGCAATCGTCGATGAAGCGCACCGGCGTGCCGTCCTCAAGCTCGTAACGTGTGACGTTCAGATCGGGGAATGGCCGATAGACGATGACGCTGTAGCGGTTGCCCTCCTCGTCCTGGCAGAACTCGCGATAGAGCTTCAGATGGGCTGGATTGAGGTGAGCTGCGACCTTGTCATTTAGCCTGGATCGCTTCGGCTGGGTACGCATGACAACCTCCAACGCAACTGATAGAGGCTCAACCGCTAGGCATCCTTGACGTTCCACCTACTGCGTCGTCACCAAATTCGCCTGCTGCGCATCAGCTTCGAGCAGCAGGGTCTGCAATCGAGCAACCGTCACGGCAGGCAACTTGAGCTCAAGGTCGTTCAGCTCGCCATCCATAGTGAATCGCAGAATGGCTCCCTCGATCGGATTGTCGCTCACGGTTATGCTCGCGATATCGACTACTTGAAAAAGCAGCGCGGGTTTCCTCGTCATGGCCTTCTCCAATGGCCCGGACTGTTGAAGGTGAACCCGGCCTAATTCAGGCCGGGCAAGAGCGACTTAGGCGCATCCCTGCGGACCTTCCTTGTAGGGCGCTGTGAACGCGACGGCATCTGGTGCCAAGATGTCATACTTCTCCGCGAGCGTCGCAAAGATGCCCCGGACGGTTTCTGCCTCGACCTCACCTCGCATCGCAGCAAGGCAGGCCTTTATCGCGAACTGATGAGCAGGGTCGCGCTTGCTGGGCGGCCAGTCGACCAAAAACATATAGGCCTCCATGATCGACGAGATTGCCGCTGGATGACCTAGCCCGACCAGGATCACGACGGGTCGTTCGAAGTGGTCTGAATTTTTCGACTGCAAGCCCCCGCTGTTTCGGCGGCGAAGTGGGAACGTTGCCATAGCCATATCCTCCGAAAAGCAACATGGATCCGGGACTTTTGCCCTCATTTTCTCTGAGGGCGGGGATTGATTTTGGTATTCATTCGCCTCCTCGCAAGCCCTGCATCCTGTCCTTTTGAATCTTTTCCCGGCTCAGGAACGACACTCCTCCGCTAACGTTGAATCGCCAGTTCTGTTGCGTTGTGTGGTGTTGAGTATGGCGAGGCAGCCGCGTCGTGTCCTGAAGGCTATGGCTACCGGCGAGGCGCTACGAAGCGCACCCGTCAAACCGCGGCGCGGCGCTGCCAGTCCCGATCTTGTCGCCGACCCAATGCCGGCACGGATCGAGCCTTGTCTCGCTCTCCTGCAGTCGAAGGCGCCGGCGGGGCCGGATTGGGCGTTTGAGGTCAAGTGGGACGGCTACCGCCTGGCCGTCCATCGTGATGCCTCTGGCGTGCGGATCATCACCCGCGGCGGCCATGACTGGACGCACCGCTTCCCATCGATCGCGGCTGAGGCGGCAGAGCTCGACGCTGGCAGCTTCATCCTCGACGGCGAGGCGGTGGTGCTCGATGAGGCCGGCCGCGCCGATTTCGGACTGCTGCAGCAGGCTCTCGGCGGACGTGGCGGAAAGGCCAAGGCTGAGCGCGCCATGCTCTTCGCCTTCGATCTGCTCTATCTCGACGGACGCGCCCTGACCTGCATGGCCTTGATCGAGCGACGGCAGATGCTCGAGGATCTGATCGACCATGAAAGCGGCGCGATCCGACTCAGCGAGGAGGTCGAAGCGGATGGCGCCGAGTTTCTGGCGAGCGCTTGCAAGTTCGGGTTGGAGGGCATCATCGCCAAGCGCCGCGACGCGCCCTATCGCCCCGGCCGCGGCGGCGACTGGCTCAAGATCAAATGCATCCAGTCCGACACCTTCCTGATTATCGGCTACGAGCCATCCAGCGCGGCGCTGGGCGGCGTCGGCCGGCTGCTGCTGGCGGGGCACGGAAACTACGGCTTGAACTATGTCGGCAGCGTCGGCACGGGCTTCACGCACACCAGCGCGACTGCCCTTCGCAAGCAGCTCGACCGGGTCACGGCAGCCTCGCCCGCGGCGCGCGGCATTGCCGATAAGAGGGTCGTCTGGGTGAAGCCGAAGCTCGCGGCCGAGATTGCTTATCGCGGCTGGACGCATGACGAGAAGTTGCGCCACGCCTCGTTCAAGGGGCTGCGCGAGAATGCGGACGAGGCGCCGGTCTACCGTGTGGGCTGAGCGTTGAGAATGGCTGAGCGACTCAGGGGGAGCAATGGCGCAGTTCTATGTCGTTACCGATTGCGAATTCGATGGACCGACGCCCGGCCAGAACTCCATGCTATCTTTTGGTTCGGTCGCGGTTTCCGCGGAGGGTTCCAAATTGGGCGAGTTTGAAGCCGTCCTAAAACCTCTCGATGGCGCCGTAGCTGATCCGGACATTTTGGCGTTCTGGCAAATACACCCTGATGCATGGGCCGCAGCGACCAACAATCCGGAACCTGCCGATCGTGTTATTGAACGCTTCGTTGGCTGGGTCAGGTCCTTCGATGGCCAACCCATATTTGCCGCGCACCCTATTAGCCTGGATGGGCCATGGTTCGATTTCTATTTGAGGCGATTTATTGGAAGGCCTTTGCTGGAGGGACCATGGATTTCTGATAGGCTCTTTCGACACGCTCCGCTTTGCCTGATGTCCATGGTTGCCGGAAGCACCGGGCGTGATCATTGGCAATGCGATGTGAAGGATTATCCGCCTCAATGGCTCGGCGATGTCGAACATACCCATCGGGCAATAGACGACGCTCGCGGTTACGCGAACCTGTTGAGCTTCTTCATCCGAAATCGACAGGTCGACAACGGCAGCTAGGTCCGCTTGCGACCCAAGTCGGACATTCGCTGCCCGTTGGGCAGCGACCGAAATTGGCCGTTTGCGGTCACAGGGAAGGTCCGCTTTTGGGCGGTTCAGCAAGCTGCCTAGTCGTAGGGGAGCTGGACCCGATGCCGATGTTCGGAAAGCTTGCTTACTGGCCGATTTGGTTGCCCGATCGGGCAGCGGTAGCCATGACATAACCTTCGAAGGATGGTGCTGCACCGTCTTCCGCTGCGCCACCACCCGCGAAGCATGTCAGCCGAGCCATTGCCGGAGCGCGACGAATTGGAGTGGGAGCTCGTCGAATTGATCGATGCGCATGGCAGCGAACGCGCGGCCCTGCGGGTGACCTACGAGACGTTGAAGATCGTGCTGGCGGATGCCGACCGATCCGTTTCGAGGGGCTTCATTCGGGGCGTGTTCTCGGAGGGCGCAAGGCCGCCGCGCGAGGTCACCACTGATGTATGACGCCCATGGAACCGCCGAACGAAGACACCTCGCTGATAGACTTTCCTTGGGCTCTCGGCTCTAATTCCTCCGCCGAGGCCTCGCGCTTCTCGGTCGTGGTCGGTTTGACCCTGAACCACGCGGCATAGAGTGCAGGCAGGAACAGCAGGATCAGCACGGTGCCGACGGCGGTGCCGCCGATCAGCGTATAGGCCATCGATCCCCAGAATACCGAGTGCGTCAGCGGGATGAAGGCGAGCACCGCAGCGAGTGCGGTCAGGATTACGGGCCGCGTGCGCTGCACCGTTGCCTCGATGACCGCGTGATAGTCGTCGAGGCCAGCAGCCTGGTTTTCCTTGATCTGGTCGGTCAGGATCAGCGTGTTGCGCATCAGGATGCCGGCCAGCCCGATCAGGCCGAGGATGGCGTTGAAGCCGAACGGCTGGTTGAAAGCCAGCAGCGTCGGGACCACACCGATCACACCCAGCGGGGCGGTCAGCAGCACCATCGTCATCATCGAGAATGATCGCACCTGCAGCATCACCACGATCAACGTGACGGCGATCATGAGTGGAAAGATCTTCCCGAGCGCATCGTTCGCCTTCGTTGCCTCTTCGATCGAGCCGCCCATGTCGATGCGGTAGCCAGCCGGAAGTGAAGCGATCAGTGGCTGAAGCGCCGTCAGGACCTGCTTGGAGACCTCGGGGGGTTGGGTCGCGTCGTTGATCTCCGAGCGGACTGTGATCGTCGGCACACGGTCGCGACGTTTCAGGATCGGCTCCTCCAGGCGGATCTCGGAATGTCCGATCTGGTCGAGCGGAACCTGTCGCCCATCCCGACTCATCAGAGAGAAGTCGGCAAGACGGGTCGGGTCCAGCCGCTCGCCACCGGCGCTACGCGCGACGACGGGCACGTTGCGGATGTCCTCGCGGACCTGGGTGACGACGATACCGGTAAGCAGGAACTGGAGCTGCTGCCCTACCTGCGCCGGGGAGAGGCCAATCAGGTTCAGGCGATCCTGGTCCGGGACAAAGCGAAGCACAGGCGTGCGATTGCCCCAGTCGCGGTTCGCCTCCCTGACGTCGGCGACCCCGCGTATGATCTCCAGGGGCTTGTCGGAGATCCGGTAGAGTTCGGAAGGATCGGGTCCCGTCACGCGGAATTCGACCGGGAACACCGACGGAGGCCCGAAGACGAACTGCGTGGCGCGGACATAAGCTTCGGGTGCAAGCCCGTTCGATACGGCGTCGCGCAGCCTGTGCTTCAGGGCCTCGCGCGTCTGCGCATCCGGTGTCAGCACGACGATCTTGGCGAAGGCCGGATCGGGCAGCTCCGGCGACAGCGCCAAGAAGAAGCGCGGGGCGCCTTGGCCGACATAGCTGGTGATGATCTTGGCCTCGGATTGCTTTTCGAGCCAGCGCTCGACCTTTTCGACCGCGCCGGTGGTCGTCTCAATGCTGCTGCCTTCCGGCAGGCGGATTTCGACGAGCACCTCGGGCCGGTCGGAGGTGGGAAAGAACTGCTGCTTGAGGCCGCCCATGCCGACGATCGACGCCGCGAAAGCAATGCCAACGATCGCGCAGGTCCGGAACTTGTGATCGACCGCGAAGGTGATGAGCCGCCGCAGACGCCGATAGTTCGGGGTGTCATAGATGGCGTGGTGGCCGCCTTCGACCGGCTTGATCTCTGGCAGCATCTTGACGCCGAGATAGGGCGTAAACACGACCGCTACGATCCAGGACACGATCAGCGCGAAGCCGACGACCCAGAAGATGTTACCGGCGTATTCGCCGGCGGTCGACCGCGCGAAGCCGACCGGCAGGAAGCCCGCAATCGTGACCAGCGTGCCCGACAGCATGGGCGCGGCCGTGTGGCTCCAGGCATAGGCCGCCGCCTTGATGCGGTCCATGCCCTCTTCCATCTTCACGACCATCACCTCGATGGCGATGATGGCGTCGTCGACGAGAAGCCCGAGTGCCAGGATGAGCGCGCCGAGCGTGATGCGGTCGAAGAAGCGGCCGGTCTCCAGCATGATGAAGAACACGACGGCCAGCGTGATCGGAATGGCCGCCGCCACGACGATGCCGACACGCCAGCCGAGGCTGAGCAGGCTGACGAGCAGCACCACGCCAAGCGCCATCGCGAACTTCATCATGAATTCGTCGACGGCCGAGGAGATATTGACCGCCTGATCCGTCACCTTGTCGAGCGTCATCCCGAGCGGCAGCGTCTGGGCGATCGCGGCCGTCTTGTTCTCCAGCGCTTTTCCGAGCGCGAGACCGTCCCAGCCCTCCTGCATGACGGCGGCGAGCATGATCGTGGGCTCTCCCTGGTGCCGGATGACGAAGCTCGGCGGGTCTTCGTAGCCGCGGCGGACCTCTGCGGTGTCGGATAGTTTCAGCGTGCGCCCGCCCGCGACGATCGGCGTGTCGGCGATCGCCTGGAGGCTGTCATAAGCGCCGTCGATCCGGATGAAGACCCGCGGCCCTTTCGTATCGATCGAGCCGGCCGGCGTGACGGCGTTCTGCCGCTGCAGGGCGGCGACGATGTCCTGCGCCGAGACGCCGAGAGTCGCCAGCTTGGTGTAGGAAAATTCGACGAAGATCTGCTCCGGACGTTCGCCCAGGATGTTGACCTTCTTGACCCCAGGAACATGCAGAAGGTCCTGGCGGATGGTTTCGGCCTGCCGGGCCAGCTCCCGCATCGGCATGCCCTTGGCCTTCAGGGCGTAGAGCGCAAAGCTAACGTCTGAATATTCGTCGTTGACGAAGGGGCCGAGCACGCCGGGCGGCAGGTTGCGCGCCTCGTCCGCAATTTTTTTACGGGCCTGATAGAACTCCTCCTGTACCTGCGATGGTGGAGTGGCGTCCTTCAAATTGACCGTCATATAGGCGTAGCCGGGGCGCGTCGTCGTCTCGACGCGGTCATACCAGGTGAGCTCCTGGATCCGTTTCTCCAGCGGCTCGGCGACCAGGTCCTGCATCTCGCGCGCCGTCGCACCCGGCCAGACGGAGGTGACGGTCAGCGTCTTGATGGTGAAGTTCGGATCCTCGGCCCGCCCGAGCTTGACGAATGCGTAAGCGCCAGCGGCGACGAGCATGATGATGGAGAACAGCGTGACGGCCCGTTCGCGAACAGCGATCGCGGAAAGATTGAGGCTCATCAGTTACCCCTGCTCTGGGATGCGGCACGCACACGAGCGCCGTCTTGCAGCAGGTGAGCGCCGAGCGAGACAACGGGCTCTTTGGAATTCAATCCGGAGATCACAGCGGTCTCGCTGGTCACACGTACCAGCTTCACCGGCTGGAACTTCACCGTCGAGGTCTCGCCATCCAAGAGCCAGACGCCCGTCCGCTGGCCATTGTCCAATAATGCTCCGAGCGGCACCTCCGTCTCCCACTGGCTTGCCTGGTTGACCAGCCGGAGGGTGACCGTCGCCCCGAGCGGTGCGGCCGCTGCCTCGCCCTCGAGCACGTAGCGCGCCTCGTAGGTACGGGTTTGCGGATCGGCCGAATTGGACAGCTGGCGAAGCTGCGCGGCGTAGCGATGAGAATTCGTTCCATAGAGCCTAGCCTCCCCCGCCGAGCCGATGGCCGGCCGGATTGTCTCCGGCAGCGCGACGAGCGCTTCACGGGGGCCGGCCTGTGCAAGCCGGACCACGGCCTGGCCGGCCGGGACGACCTGTCCCGGCTCGCCGAGCGTTTCCACGACCGTTCCATCGGCATCGGCTACCAGAACGGAATAGGTCGCTTCGTTTTCCGCGACCCCCGCTTCCGCCTCCGCCGCCGCAAGCTGGGCCGTGGCGGTGTCCAGCGCTGCCTTGGCCTGCTCGTAGCGCTGCGGACTTGCAGCGAACCCGTCCTTGGCCAGTGCGGCATAGCGCTTCTCGTCAGCACGCGCCTGAACCAGAACCGCACGCGCCGCCACGGCCGCGTTGCGCTTTGCCGTGAGCGCAAGCCGAAGGTCTGTCTCATCGATCCGCATCAGCGGCTGGCCGGCTTTGACCTCCTGGCCGACATTCACAAGCCGTTCGACGATTTTACCGGCAACCCGGAACCCGAGATTGCTTTGGACCCGGGCCGCGATGACGCCCGTGAACCGGCGCTCGGATTCGGCGACCGGTGTTGCCGCGACCAGCCTGACGATCGGAGCATCCTGCCTGGGGTCGCTTACGGCAGACGCCTTCTGCGGGCGAGCCGAGAGCACGACGAATGCCGCCACCGCTGAGGCTGCGAGCACAACGCCCGCCGCGGCAATGACCGATCTCTTTCTCGTTCCCATCGTCTCGCCCCAATTAGATTGCATTCGCACTCTATATCGAATATAGATGTCGAACGCAATCTAATTTTGGAGATCGCCGATGCGTGTCAGTCGCCAGCAGGCAGAGGAAAACCGGCAGACGGTTATCGATGTGGCAAGCCGCCTTTTCCGCGAGCATGGCTTCGACGGCATTGGCCTCAAGGATCTGATGGCGGGCGCCGGGCTGACGCAGGGCGCCTTCTACAAGCAGTTTGAATCCAAGGACGATCTGGCAGCGAAGGCCTCCCGGCGCGCCCTGGAGAGCGCCTCCGGCCGCTGGTCCGCTGCGGCGCAGGCCAATCCGCAGAACCCGCTCGCCGCGGTGATCGCCTTCTATCTCAGCATGGGGCATCGCGGGGAGCGGATGGAAGGCTGCCCCGTCGTCGCGCTCGGCTCGGACGCTGCCCGGCAAGGCCTGGACGTGAAAGCGTCCTTCGAAGCCGGGATAAGGGAATATCTCGAGATGCTCGGCGGCTGGATTGGCGAGGAGGAAGGCGAGCCCGGCGGCAAGGCCATGGCCATTCTGTCGACGATGGTCGGTGCGGTGGTCCTCGCGCGCGCCGTCAATGACGAGCAGATGTCGAAGCGATTCCTGCAAGCGGCCGCCGAGAGCGTGCTGCCGGGATCGACTGCGGACGATGCCGGGCAAGGAGTGCGCCAATGATGACGTCTCCGGCTGAAGCGCGCAGCGCCACTGCTTCAATCGCCGAGCTGGCGGGCTGGGCCGGGCTGGCGCTCGTTGCGCGGCTGGCGGACGGCAGCATCTACCGCCCGCCGATGGCGGAGACGCTTCCTTTCACCTTGTTTCCTCCGGAAGAAGGCAAGGCACTCCTGGCCACGCCCGAGGCGCGCTTTTGCAACCTGACCAATACGGTCCATGGCGGCTGGACCATGACGATGCTCGACACCGTCATGGCACTCGCCGCCCAGACGACGCTTGCGCCCGGCGAAATCTGCCCGTCGCATGAAACCACCGCCAAGTTCGTCCGCCCGATCTTCGCCGATTCCGGCGAAGTGCGTGTCAGCGGCCATGTGGTCGCGCGCGGACGGACCGTCATCACGCCGGAGGGCAGGATCGAGGACGCGCAAGGGCGGCTCTGTGCGCATGACACCTCGACCTGCCTGGTCGTGGGCAGGAGGCCATGATGTCCGCCCGTTCGATCGCAAACCCAGCCCCTTCCGAGCGCCGCCTGACCGGCGGAACACTGTTCCTGCTCGCCGGTCTGGCCGCGCTCGGCGCGCTTGCCACCAACATCATCCTTCCGGCCTTTCCGCGGATGGGCGCCGAGCTTGCGGTTTCCTCAGCGGAACTCGGTCTCCTTTTGAGCAGCTTCTTCCTCGCATTCGCCCTCGGGCAGCTCGTGGTCGGGCCGCTCTCCGATCGCTTTGGCCGCAAATGGCTGGTGCTGGGAGGCCTTGCGGTCTTTGCCACGGGGAGCGTCGTTTGCGCACTGGCAGGTACTTTGCCCGTGCTGGTTCTAGGGCGGGTCATTCAGGCGCTGGGGGCATGCGCGGCCTCCGTCCTGTCGCGCGCCATTGCACGCGATCTGTTTGACGGCGAAGCGCTCGGCCGGGCTCTGGCGCGGACCATGATCGCCGGGGCGGTTGCGCCGGGCTTTTCGCCGCTGCTCGGCAGTATCCTTTCCGGCCTGTTCGGGTGGCGGATCACCTTCCTGGTCGTTGCAGTCTTCGGCGTAGCGCTCGCGTTGCACTATGTCGCCCGCATGGGGGAATCCCACCCTGTCGATCGCAGAACGCCGCTGAGGCTTGCGGCCGTGGCATCCGCCTATGGCCGCCTCGCCGCCGATACCCGCTTTTTGCTGCCCGCGCTTGCGGTGAGCCTCGTCATCGGCGGGCTCTACAGTTTCTTTGCGGCCGCCCCCGGCGTGCTGATGAACGAACTGGGGTTGAGCGCGGTCCAACTCGGATTGTCGTTCGCGGCGACGGTTCTGGTCGTCTTCCTGGCGGGCTTTCTCGCCCCGCGGCTGGCGCATTGCCGGGGCCAGCGTGCCATCGGTATGATCGGCCTCTTCATCGCGCTCGCCGGCAGCATCGCCATGTTCGCATTCGCGGCCGCGCCGACCTTCTCGACCTTCACCATCGCTATCGCGCTCTATCTGTTCGGGATGGGTTTGATCAATCCGCTCGGCACCGCGATTGCGCTCACTCCCTTCGGGCGGCAGGCCGGATTGGCATCGGCGCTGCTCGGCTTTTTGCAAATGGGCTGCGCGGCCATCGGTGCGTCGTTCGCCAGCACGCTGCCATTTCCGCCGTCCGTTTCCCTCGCCGTCGTCCTGACCGCGGGTTCGGTGCTTGCCCTTCTGTTCTTCCTTCCGGTCGCGCTGCGCCAGCGGCAGGCCGAGCCGGGCGGCTTGGGCGGCGTGCCGGAATCGACAGGGCGAGGACGCGGTCGCCAGATCTATCGATCCAGCCGCCCGCTAGCGCTCCAGCGCGGACCGACGCCGAGCTAGCGTGCCAAGAAGCCGTGGGTTCATTGATCGAGCTGAGTCTTGCAGATGTCAGAGTGGCGCCCGCGTCGCGCGGCGACCCTGCTCATGTCATCCCGGGAACGCTGCACCCAGGCTGGCTACGCGCCTTCGCTTCTCGCCGCTCGTATTCATCGCGAATGGTCGCGAGCTTCTCCTCGTCGAGCTCCTCGAGGTCCATCAGCTCTTCCCGCGCCCCCTCGACTTTGGAAAGGAGCTCGTCGAGCTTGATCTGCATCGCTGCCGTGGCGCGGTTCTGGCTGTTCTGGATCACGAAGACAATCAGGAAGGTGATGATCGTCGTCGAGGTGTTGATCACCAGTTGCCAGGTATCGTTGAAGCCAAAGATCGGGCCGGACACCGCCCAGATGACAACCACCGATAGGGCGATGAAGGCTGTGGCGGGTTTGCCGGAATAGCGGGCAATACCCTGCGAAAGCCGGGTGAAAAAGGACGAACGGCCAAGATATCGGATCGGATTTGTCTGGCATGGCGACCACGTAAGTGAAAGGCGGCTCCGGCGAACCGGAGCCGCAAGAGGTCAGGCGGCCTTGGCCTGAGCCTGTTTGTTGACCTTGCTTTCGCCGAGCTTGGAGAGCGTCTGGTCAGTCTTCAGCTCCTCGATCAGCGTCTGGTCGAGGAGCTTGGCAGCGTTACCCAAGCCGAGCTGTTGAGCCCACGCTTTCAGCGTGCCGTAGCGCGCAATCTCGTAGTGCTCTACGGCCTGGGCCGCGGCGAGGAGACCGGCATCGAGAGCTGGGCTGCCTTCGAACTCCTCCATGATCGATTTGCCTTCCTCGATGATGCCGAGAATGGCGTCGCAGGTCTTCCCCCGAGGAGCCTTGCCGATGATCTCGAACACGTCGCTGAGACGCTCGACATGGGTCTCGGTCTCGTCGCGATGCTTCTCGAACGCTTGCTTGAGTTCCGGCGCGGTTGCGGCCTTCGCCATTTTTGGAAGGGCCTTCAGGATCTGCTTTTCGGCATAGTAGATGTCCTTGAGCGTATCCAAGAACAGATCGTTTAGGGTTTTAGGTTCATTGGCCATGTCGCGCTCCCTGGCTGACTGAAGCCCATGGAACGAAGGGCGTCGCACGCGGTTCCGGTCCAAGAGCAAAATATGCCGAGCCACAGCGGGCGAGGCACATTCGACACGGAGGCTGCGATGCTAATTCAATCACATACTGACTATGCGGCTGCGGCCGAGCGAGCCAACACCTTGAGCGATGCTCCTGAAGGTTCTGCCGCTGCCGAAGAGCTGAAGGGCTTGGTCGCAGCGCTTCGCCAATGGGATGAGGATCACCGCCGAGACCAGCGAAATGGGCCGGAAGCGAATCCTGAGCCGGGAACGAACCGCAGTCCTGATGACCTCGCCGTCGCGGGGCTGCCCGGAAACCTCGGCAAGCTAAAGCTCGATTAGGTCGCCCCCAAAGCCCGGAGCAATTCGCCATGCGAACACTCGTACATCTGGGAGGCCTATTGCTCGCAAACGAGATTGCGGGTGGGAAAATCCCCAAGCCCTTGGCGTTACCTCTGGGCTATCTCGTTTCGCGGCTTAGGACACCGCCGCTGACCTTCGCTGTTCTGAGCTGCGTCCTTCAGCAGCTCGCCCCTGATCGCTCGAGACGTGGTCACCGCAAACCGTCTCGCTCGTGAAAATAGCCACTTTCAATGTCAACGGGATCAATGGGCGCCTGCCGGTGCTGCTCCGCTGGCTGGCGGAGGCCGAGCCAGATGTCGTCTGCCTCCAGGAACTGAAGGCACTACAGAGCAAATTCCCCGAAGCCGCGATCCGCGATGCCGGCTATGGCGCGATCTGGCACGGCCAGAAGAGTTGGAACGGTGTCGCAATCCTGGCGCGCGGCGCCGATCCGATCGAGACGCGCCGCGGTCTTCCAGGCGACGAAGACGATGCGCAGAGCCGCTATATCGAAGCGGCCGTGAAAGGCGTGCTCATCGGCTGCCTGTATATGCCGAACGGCAATCCGGCACCGGGACCTAAATTCAACTACAAGCTGGACTGGTTCAACCGCCTATCTGACCACGCGGCAGAGCTGCTCTCTCACAAAGTGCCCGTGGCCTTGATCGGCGATTTCAACGTGATCCCGACCGAGCTCGACGTCTACAAACCGGAGCGCTGGATCGACGACGCCCTGTTCCGCCCGGAAGTGCGGCAAGCCTACCGTGAGCTGCTCGACCAGGGCTGGACAGACGCATTGCGCAAGGTGCACCCCGGCGAGCGCATCTACAGCTTCTGGGATTATCTCCGGAACGCGTGGGGTCGGAACGCCGGTTTGCGCCTCGATCACCTGCTGTTCAGCCCGGATCTCGCGAAGCGACTTAGGGCTGCCGATGTCGATCGGCATGTACGCGGCTGGGAGAAGGCGAGCGATCATGCGCCGGCCTGGGTTCTTCTCTCGTAATCCACCGGTGCCATAGCCACCCCGCTCTTGGGGCACCCGCAATCAGCATTTCACCGCAACTTTCACTTACCGGGCGGAACCACTCTTCAATCCGGAAGTTTCTCCTATCACTGGCATAACCTGCTGACATTCAAGGGGATTCTCATGCGCAACGTGATTATCACGTCGATCTTCTGCGCCTTGATTTCAACCGCCGGCGTCGCGCAGACATCGACAACCGCGCCAACGCCTTCGCCCACTGCTCCGGCCGATGCCAATGCGCCCCTGCCGGGAGCCAACAGCTTCACGGAAGGACAGGCCAAGAGCCGGCTTGAGGCCAACGGCTACACCAATGTCGCCGGCTTGAAGAAGGACGACAACGGCGTCTGGAAGGGGAACGCGACGCACTCCGGCGCTCAGGTGACCGTCTCGGTCGATTACCGGGGCAACATCACCCGCAACTGACATTCGGTTTTGATGACAACAGGAGGAGAAACTCATGCGCACCGTCACGCGATCCTATGAGAGCTACGATGTCGCCCGTCGAGTCGTCGAAGAACTTGAATCAGCCGGGTTCCCGGCCGCGAATATCAGCCTCGTCGGCCGCCACGAGGATGCCGATGACGGCAACGCTGGCGAAGGCGCCGGCATCGGGGCCGCGGTTGGAGGCGCGGCCGGCCTGCTCGCCGGGCTTGGCCTGATCGCGATTCCCGGGATTGGCCCAGTCGTCGCGGCTGGCTGGCTTGCGTCCACTGCCGCGGGTGCTGCGGCGGGCGGTGCTACCGGCGGCATCATCGGGGCGTTCACGAGCGCTGGTGAGGATGAGGAGAGCGCCAACTATCACGCCGAGACCGTTCGACGTGGCGGCACCGTGGTGTCGGTCAAGGCGTCGGAGGATCAGGCCCTTTCGGCCGAGGCCATCATGGATAGCGCGACGCCGATCGATCGAGACACCCGACTTACCGAATATCGGGACGAAGGCTGGAGCAGGTTCGACGATAAGGCGGAGCGCTATCGCGGACCTCTGATCTGACGACGCGCGTCCTATCCGCATTCCCCGCTTGGCACTCGGAAGGGTGCCAGGCCTCTCCAGAATCGCCACTGGCATTGGTCGCTCGCCCGCCTAGGTTTGGGGCGAGCCGAAGGAACCGGCATCGAGCGAGCCGTGGATGTATCGGTCGCTCGATGACGCCGTCCGGAGGCCAAGGGGACGGCCAATTAGAGAAACGCGGTCGCTCTCGGCGATCCCCAGGCCCGGCCTTCTCGTGAAGGCCGGGCCTGTTTATTGCCGCACAGAACGAAGAGCGGGCGTTCCGGGCGTGACAATCCGCAAACATGCAGGTCCGTGACCTCAATGGAGCGTAGGACCCGCTGCGATCCAAGGCCCCCATCGCCGCCTCCCTTGGCTGCCTCGTTGCGCGCTATCGCGATACCTGTCGCAGCCTCTCACATGCGTAGGCCGGAAGCGGGGGCAGTTGCAGGCTATACGGTGCGAGCGGCTCTGGTTGCCGCTGCTCGCTCGATTGACCTGGCTTTCCGGCGAGCCACACGCAGCTCCGCCAGCGTCGGAAGCCACCATCCCCTTGCCTGTTCTTTTTCATTGGACGCTCGCCGCGCTGGCCAGGTTCGCACAAGTTCGTCGAGCGTCGGCGAGCGCCAGAAGACCCAGACATAGTCGCCCATAGTGTTCGAGACAGGATATGTCGCAACCGTCGCCAGGTCCGCTATCTCTCCGTCACTGCCTGTCACCGACACGATGCCAATGGCTGTCATCACCGGTCGCCCGATTGGCGGTAGCGCCGAACTTGGTAGTGGAAGACGCTTGCGCCGGCGCTCAGTTGCCAGCTCCTTGATCGCGGCAAACTCCGGCGTGCGTTTCAGCTCCTCGCGCCGCCGCTTGCGCTCGCCGGGCTCGGCCCGTCGGGCAGCGATCTCGATGGTCAGCCAGCGCTCTCTGAGCGCCTCGAGGGAACGATACGGCACACGCCAGGCGCGCTCGCCCGCATCCCACGCGGCCCATGGAATGGCGCGAAGCTCCTCGATGACAATCCGCGAATATGGAGTTCTAACGATCAGGTCGTCGTTCGCTTCGAGGTACTGGCTCTCGATAGGATCGAACGCAAATGCATCTCGCCCACGCTCATCGGCAAAGGCCATTGGCTCTGACAGCTCGTGCTGAAGCCAGAGCCCGACGCGGCGTTCAGCCGTCGTGCCGGGAACGAACCACGTTCGGCTGTCGTCATGCCATCTCGCGCGCGGAAACCTTGCGCGGAAGCGTTCGACCAAGCTCGCGTCATAGGGGAACGAAACGATGGCTCCCGTTCTGTCATCCTGACCGCGAACCTGGATTTCTTCGATCGGGGCGACAGGCATCGGGTTAACATGCCTTGTTGCTGGCAATATCGGCCAGCCACAATTTCGGATCGGTCCGAGTTATCTCTCAGTCTCGCATCGCGTGCATGTCGTCTAACTTCAGAGCACGAGCGGGCAGCCCTCGAAATCGATGTGTCGGGCGGAACGGAGGATCCGCGCCCCCTTTGGCAGCGTCTGCCCGATCCCGAAGAATTAACGAGGCTGAAAAAGGCTACGTCGCTAGCAACGACGCCAGCGTCGAGAGGAGCCTTTCCCGAGGTGCGGGCTTGCCGATATTAGCCACACCATCGAAAGCGGGGTGCTGATGAGTGTCGCCTGATCGTACGCACTGGACAGCAGGAACGGCACGTTCCGCTCCTTTATGCGGCGCGTGTTGACGCCGCTAGGCGGAGACAGGCTATGCTTACCGGAAATGGCTATCTGAACCTGCGCGACGGGAGCAGGACAGAGGTCGCGTATCAATTTGCAGCCGACTACGACGACCACCGGGCGGGCTATCTGCTCTTCGACACGGTAGCATTCGACGACAGCTCGTTTTGCCATCGACTGGCTCTTGATTGTGACGATGGCACATGCGTGGTGGTCGTGGTCATGAACCGCAGCGACAAGCATCTGGCGGTCACGGGTCGTGTGCTGGCGCCCCGGGTGGAGGCGGCGTAGCAGTGAGGCCCGCCCGGGAAAAGCTCTTCTTCAGCGCTTCGAAGAGATGGACGGCGCCGTCATCGTCCTTGCCGTCATCCATTCCAGCGCTCAATATCCAGGCCTGATTGGGCAAGTGCTGCGGCCAGTCGACACCGCAGTCTGACAGCATTCAGCGAGGAAGCGGACGGGATGGATAAACGCGAGCATCTTGAAAAGCTCGTCCGCAAGCTTGAAACGATCACATCGCTCTCCGAGGAGGAACGGGGACTGCTTCTCGAGTTGCCGGTCAGCGTGCGGCCGTTCGATGCTTACCAAGATATCGTCAGCGAGGGCGAGCGCACCAAGCAGTGCTGCCTGGTGATCGAAGGCCTTGTATGTCGATACAAGATCGTCGGTTCAGGTGAGCGTCAAATTCTGTCGCTGCACATTCCCGGAGATATCCCGGACCTGCATTCGCTTCACATCGAGGAGATGGACCACAGCCTGGGAACCCTGACTGCAGCGACAGTGGGCTTCATCCCACATGATGCCGTTCGCCGCATCACGCGCGCCTCGTACCGGGTAGCTGAAGCATTCTGGCGCGAGGCATTGATCGACGCGTCGATTTTTCGCGAATGGATGGTTGGTATCGGCAGGAGATCGGCCCCGAGCCGCATCGCGCATTTTCTGTGCGAGTTCATTACCAAGATGAAGGCGATCGGGCTTTCCGATGGTCATACCTGCAATCTGCCGATGACTCAGACCGAGATTGCCGACGCGCTCGGCTTGTCGACCGTCCACATCAACAAGAAGCTGCGGGAATTGCGCCAGGCGAAGCTCGTGCGGATCCGCGCCAACCGCATCACGGTGCTCGACTGGGATAAGCTGTGCGAGCTCGGCGAATTCGACGCGCGCTATCTGCACCTGCGAAAGTAATTGTCGGGTAGCTGGAACCTGAATGGCTGGGTACGCATTCTGCGAGGATGACGCGCTACTTCTTCCACACCCGCGACGGCGACAAGACCGACCTGGATGATGAGGGCGTCGAGTTGCCTGATGATGCGAGTGCAAAGAACGCTGCCAAGGAGCTTTTGGTCGGGATGAACCGCGAGAAGCTGCCGAACGGAGATTTTCTGGCGCTGACGGTGACGGTCCGGGACGCAGATGGTGCGCAAGTGTATGTCGCAGAGCTTAAGCTTGAGGGCCATTAGGCGCCCCGCTAACAAGCAATCGACTCAGCGCCACATGCCGCGCATCTTGGCGCGAACATCGACCTTTGGGCCGCCGGACGGCGCCCGCGCACCCGTGGGTGCCGCCAGCGGCCACGCGCGCCGCTCGAAATACTTCAGCAGATTGTTCGGGATGAAGCGCGTGCGGGCGGCATAGACGTGCCTGTCACCGGTTGATGACTGGCCGTGCGTGAAGAAGCGCTGCGGCACCATCAAGTGCAGATCATCCTTGGCTCTGGTCATGGCCACATAGAGCAACCGGCGCTCTTCCTCGATCTCGTCTTTGGCGCCGGCGCCGAGATCGATCGGGATGCAGCCGTCGACAACATTCATGACGAAGACCGACTTCCACTCCTGCCCCTTGGCCGAGTGGATGGTCGAGAGGATCAGATAGTCCTCGTCGAGATGCGGCACGCCGGCCTGGTCGCTGGTGGCGTCTGGAGGGTCGAGCGTCAGCTCGGTCAGGAAGCGCTCGCGCGAGGGATAGCCGCCGGCGATCTGCTCGAGCTGCAGGAGGTCGGCCTGGCGCGTCGTTGCGTCCTCATGGATCCGCTCCAGATGCGGCTCGTACCAAAGCCGGGCCCGCTCGATCTCGGCCGGCCAGCCTGAGCTGCCGGAGCGTAGCGCCTCGCACGCCTCGACGAACGCGGTCCAATCTTCCCCTGCGCGTGCCGGTGCGGGCGCTTCGCGCAAAGCCTCTGCCCGATCCGGCGCCTGCGCCAGATGCTCGATGACGCGCTGGGCCGAGGTCGGACCGACGCCGGGCAGCAGCTGCATGACGCGGAACGCCGAAACCCGGTCGCGCGGATTCTCGACGAAACGCAGCAACGCGAGCAGGTCCTTGACGTGGGCGGCGTCGAGGAATTTCAGCCCGCCGAACTTCACGAACGGGATGTTCCGGCGTGTCAGTTCGATCTCGAGCGGACCGCTGTGATGAGACGCGCGGAAGAGCACGGCCTGCTGCTTTAGCGTTGCGCCGGCCTCGCGGTTTGCCAACACCGTCTCCGCGATGAAGCGGGCCTGATCGGCTTCGTCGCGGACGTTGACCAGTTCTGGCTCCGCGCCGGCGGCACGATCGGTCCAAAGGTTCTTGGTGAAGCGCTCGGCGGCAAGGTCGATCACCGCATTGGCGGCGCCAAGGATCGCTTGCGTCGAGCGGTAATTCTGGTCAAGCGTGATCACCTCAGCCGGCGGCGAGAACGCCAGCGGGAAGTCGAGGATGTTGCGAACGGTCGCCGCCCGGAACGAATAGATCGACTGGGCGTCGTCGCCGACGACGGTTAGCCCCTGACCATCCGGTTTGAGAGCGAGCAGGATCGAAGATTGCAGCCGGTTGGTGTCCTGGTATTCGTCGACCATGACATGGTCGAAGCGCGCCCCGACATCGGCGGCGAGATCGCCATCGCTCATCGCTTGCGCCCAGTAGAGCAGCAGGTCGTCGTAATCGAGCACATTCTGCTGCTGTTTGGCCTCCACGTAAGCCGCAAAGAGCTGCTTCAGCTCCTCCGCCCAGGCGATGCACCAGGGATAGGACAGCCTCAGCACCTCCTCGATCGGCTGCTCGGCGTTCACGCAGCGCGAATAGATCGACAGGCACGTTCCCTTGGTTGGAAAGCGCGCCTCGGTCTTCGAGAACCCGAGCTCGTGCCGGACCAGATTCATCAGGTCGGCGGCGTCCTCGCGATCATGAATCGTGAAGGCGGGGTCGAGCCCGATCTGCTCGGCGAGGTCGCGCAGGAGCCGCGCACCGACGCCGTGGAAGGTGCCGGCCCAATTCAGCGCATCCACAGCGATGCCCGCGCCATCGCCCATCACCTTGCGGGCGATGCGCTCGACGCGGCGGATCATCTCGGAGGCGGCCCGGCGAGAGAAGGTCATCAGCAGGATGCGCCGCGGGTCAGCGCCGCAAACGAGGAGATGGGCAACGCGATGCGCCAGCGTATTGGTCTTGCCCGAGCCGGCGCCGGCAATGATCAGCACAGGCGGAGCGGGATCCGCGCCACCGCCATGCGAGACCGCCCGCCGCTGCGCCGGATTGAGGCTGTCTAGATAGACGTGCGCGTTCATAATTGATTCGGCCTGTCGGAGTTGAAGCGCGGCACGGGGCAGTTGGAGGGTGCAATGTCGAATAACGGCGCCAAATTGCCTTCGTCAGCGATTTGTTCCGATTATGTTCTATAGCTGACAACAGATGAAATGTCAGCGGCCATCGGTCGGCTGACCGCTTGGCTTCGATTGCGACGCGTCCCTGCGCGCGGGAACTTTCTCGCCGAGCGTTTGTAACTTGAGCTCCCATGCTTGGTTTTGGGGCAGCGAAAACACTTCGCACGGAGAAAGACGAATGAACGTTCGAAAGTTCACAAGGGCCGATGCGTCGATGGAGCGATCCCCTGGTCAACAGGCAGGTGTGTTCGTTGGCAATCTGATCGATGAGCGACACGGGGGGCCGATAACCATCGGCTTTGGACGTTATGAGCCAGGCCAAAGGCTCTCCGAGACCATGATTGTCGACGGCGTCATGGTCATTCTGGAGGGCAGACTTTCGGTTGAGACAGAGGCCGGAACGATTACCGCGGGGCCTGACGAAATCGTCTATATGCCGAAAGGTGAAGCCGTGACGATCCGCTCTCACGAGGAAGGCGCCGTGACCGCCTATGTCACCTATCCGCATTGGCAGTCGGCACACGAATAGCGACCATCACCACCAGCATGTCGGTTTGGCTCGTCGTCCGCATTATTCGTTGAGGAACCCGCAGGATCGCTGGCGGTGCTCGATGCCCCTCCTTCGCCGTGCTCTCGGGCCGTTCGCAACCCAACCTCCATTTGCGCGTTTCCAAGCCAGCGCGAGGAGTGCTGGCATGAGTCACCGAAGCAACAGCGGCTGCGGCTTTCCGGCGGAACCGACCTGTCCTTTATCACCACAGGCGACGTGGCTAAGCCCGCGCTGCTGCTCCTGCATGGCTTTCCAAGCTCGTAACGCACGTTCGGCGGCGTCATTCCCGGATAGTTGCTTACTGATCGCGCCCGATTTGCCAGGCTATGGCCAGTCGGCTCCCTTGCCTGTGCCAACCTTCGATGCATTCGGCACTGCGATCCAGGAGCTTCTGGACCCTCTCGCGATCAGCCATCGCTTAATCTATCTGCCTGATTGGGGAGCACCTGTGGGCCTCGATATCGCCATGCGGTCCCCCGAACAGGTTTCCGGCCTGATCATCCAGAATGCGAACGCGCATCGCAGCGGCTTCGGGCCGTTATGGCAGACGACGTTCGAGTTCTGGGCAAACCCCACGGCAGAAAACGAAGCAAAGGCGACCTCACACCTCACCTTCAAATTCACGCGCGAGCAGTACACGGGCGGGCTGCCGGAGGAGGTCGCCGCAAGGATCAAGGGAGAGCCCTGGATCGAGGACTAGCGGGGATGAACCTGCCCGGCCGCATGGACATGCGGCGCGCCCTGATCTCCGACTATGCCAACGTAATCGCCCGTTTCGATGCCTTCGCAGACTACCTCAGGAGATGGCAGCCCCCGGCGTTGATGCTGTGGGGCCGGCACGAACCATATTTCGCGCTAGCCGGGACGGTATCTTGGATGGGAGACCTGCCGAGAATGGAGGCGCACATCCTGGACGGAAGTCATTTCCTGCTCGAAACGCGCGCCGAATCCGCTCTTGCCTTTATACTCGAGTTCATCGAGCGAACGGGACAACCTAAAGGCCGTGCGAAATGACGTCGCGGTGAGGAAGGCCCCTCTTCAACGACAAGCGTTGAGCAGAGCCGCCGCAACCGCCGCCCAGCCAATGCCAAGGAGGCTGAGCGCATCAAGCGCACCGGCAGTTTGGAGCAGGAAGAGCCCCCATGACTTTGCCGGGTTTTGGTTCCACCGCCGCAGGATCAGGATGTGGGCGAGGATCGCGACAACGGCCAGAAGGGTCGCAGCGGTGACAATCGTGTCGTGGACCGCCGCTTGGTTCCAGCGGCAGGCCAGCGATTCCGACGCGTAGATCGTCAGGAAATGGGCGGCCCAGACCGTGGGGCCGACGAGCGCGGCAGCCGCCTGACGCAAGGGAGCGGCCCTGATCACGGCTCTGCCACCATTCTGGGGAAGCCGTGGGTGAGGAGTAGGCCGAAGGATGCCTGCCCGATGGCGTAGACCCAAAGCAGCATAAGGACATCGAAGACAACGCGCCTGCTGCTGTCGAGCCGTCCGACCAGGACGCGAGCAATCGCAAACAGGGCGATGACGACGACCGCTGCGATGATTTGTGCCTGCAGCGCTGCATTGGCATAGACCATTGCCGCATAGCCGCTGGCTTGCGGGCGCAGGCCACTCCGCCAGTGGCCGATGAGGTCGAGCGCGAGCGCTCCCGCAAGGGCCGTTACCCCAGCAAGGAGAAGCAGGGCCACCAGCCCGGTGCGGCGCGCGTTGCGATCGAGAAAGTGATGGGCCCCCGCGAGCAAGGTGCCGCTGATGCCGAAGGCCGCGAGCGAAGCCCACGCGCTTGCTGACGACGGCAGGTCCGACTGTCGCGGCCATCGTTCCGGCGCCACTGTCCAGAGGTAGAGGAAGCCGAAGAGATAGGAGAGATAGAGCGCAGCGGCGACGAGCAGCAGGATGACCATAGCCCACCAGCTGTGCGAGACCGGCCCGGACGCATAGGTCGGCAGAACGATGCCGCCGCCGATGTCGACTTGGCCGGCCGATGGCGGATCGCTGTTCCACATCCAGACCAGAATTGAGATTACGGCCAGGACACCGCAGATCGCAGCGAGCGTCACGGCCTTGACGGTGAGCAACAGAAAGAAGGTGGCAGTGAACAGGGCAGCGCTGACATGCGCATAGCCGGGCCCGCTGAGGCGCATCAGATATTGCGGCTCGGCCTCAATCGGCGAGGTCACGATCGTCTCGCGGGCGCCGGTTGCCGTTCCCGGGAGATAGTAGCCGCCGGCTTCGATGTCGCGGGCTAGATTTGGCTGTTGCCAGAGCGGATCGCGGCCAATCACGCGCGGAATGCTGCGCGTGGCATACTCATGGTTGGGCAGCCATTCGAGGCTATTGGCGCCCCAGACATCGCCCGCGGGGTGCGATCCAGTCAGCCGCATGTTCCTGATGACGTCGATGAGGAAGACAACGATGCCGGCGGCAAGGATGAAGGCGCCGATCGTCGAAACCATGTTGAGCCCGTCCCAGCCGATTCCGGCTGGGTAGGTGTAGACCCGGCGCGGCATGCCGATCAGCCCGGTCACATGCATCGGCAGGAAGGCGATGTTGAACCCGGCGAAGATCAGCCCGAAGGCCCATCGGCCAAGACGCTCCGAGAATGGACGGGTGCTGAAGGCCGGGGTCCAGTAGTAGATCGCCGCGAAGAGCGGAAAGACCATGCCGCCGAACAGCACATAGTGCAGGTGGGCGACGATGAAATAGCTGTCATGGGCCTGGCGATCGAACGGCACCATCGCCACCATCACCCCGGTCAGCCCGCCCAGCGTGAAGATCACGAGAAAGCCAATCACGAAGAGAGAGGCCACCGTCAGCTTGAGCCGTCCTGCCGCGATCGTCGCGATCCAGGCAAAAACCTGGATGCCGCTGGGGATCGCCACCGCCATGCTCGCGGCCGAGAAGAAGCCGAGCGAGCGGGCCGGGATGCCCGTAGTGAACATGTGGTGGACCCAGAGGCCGAAGGAGAAGAAGCCGACCGCGATCAGTGCCACTACGATCAGGCGGTAGCCGACGAGGGACGTTCCGGCCATGGTCGGGACGATCATCGAGACCATGCCGGCTGCCGGCAGGAAGATGATGTAGACTTCCGGATGGCCGAAGAACCAGAAGAGGTGCTGCCAGAGCAGCGGATCGCCGCCACGCTCGGCGATAAAAAAAGGCCAATCGAATGCCCGCTCGAGCTCGAGCAGGATGGTCGCGAGGATGACGGCCGGGAAGGCGAAGACGATCATCGCGGCGAAGATCAGCATCGTCCATGCGAAGATCGGCATCCGCGCCAGCGTCATTCCCGGGGCGCGGGTGCGCAGCACGCCGACGATGATTTCGATCGCACCAGCGATGGCCGAGATCTCGATGAAGCCGATGCCGAGCAGCCACCAGTCGGCGCCGATGCCGGGCGAGAAGCGCGTGCCGGTCAGCGGCGGATACATGAACCAACCGCCCGAGGGCGCGACGCCGAAGAAGAGCGTGCAGAAGAAGACTGATCCACCGATGAAATAGGCCCAGAAGGCGAAGGCGCCGAGCCGCGGGAAGGGCAGATCGCGGGCGCCGAGCATTGGCGGCAGCAACAGGATGCCGACCGCCTCGACCGCCGGCACGGCGAACAGGAACATCATCACCGTGCCGTGCATGGTGAAGATCTGGTTGTAGGTGTCCTGCGAGAGGAAATCGTTGCCCGGCGTCGCGAGCTG
Organism: Alloboseaceae bacterium BT-24-1; assembly: GCA_025846845.1. GTDB lineage: Bacteria > Pseudomonadota > Alphaproteobacteria > Rhizobiales > Beijerinckiaceae > Allobosea. The sequence continues at coordinate 8,936 of JAOYTL010000006.1, read as the reverse complement.
CAGGCGGATCAAGAGGCCGAGCACACCGGCGAGCAGAAAAAACAGGAACGCCGTCGCGATGTAGAAATACCCGATGATGGTGTTGTTGACGTCGCTGACGACGCGCCAGCCGCGCGGACCCTTCCAGACCGCTTCGAGCTGCTCAAGCTCGCCTGCGGGCCGTGGCAGGGCGGACGGGAGCTCAGGAGCACTCATCGCAGGCTCCCGAGATGACTGGTCAACGCGCTTATCTCTTCGGCCGAGAAGATCGCGAAGGGGGGCATCAGGGCGCCGGGCTTCACGGTCTGCGGGTTGATGATGAAACCGGCGAGGTTTTCGGGGGTGTGGGGCACGGTCGCGGCACCGAGGAAGCGCCTGCCGCCGACGCGGCTGAGATCGGGGCCGACCACGCCCGCCGCCTGCGTGCCGCGCACGGCATGGCAGGCGCCACAGCCGGCGGATAGGAACAATTGTTCGCCTCGGACGAGGCGCCCCTCGGCAGGCCGGCCTCGCTGATCGGCCGCAGCCAGCCAGGCGTCGAATTCGGCCTGCGGTACAGCAACGATTTCGAGCGCCATCAATGCGTGCGGCCCGCCGCAATACTCCGCGCACTGGCCGCGATAGACGCCCGGCCGGTCTGCCTTCAGGCGGAGCCGGTTGGTCCGGCCGGGGATCATGTCGAGCTTGCCGCCGAGGCTCGGCACCCAGAACGAATGGATGACGTCGTTGGAGCGCAGGGTAAACTCGATGTCGCGACCGACCGGGATCCTGATCTCGTTGGCCTCCGAAACCGGCGCTGCGCCCTCACGGTGATAGGCGATCCGCCACCACCATTGTTCACCGGTCACATCGATCCGCAGCTCGGGCGGCGTCGGCACCGCGATTGTCTCGCGCATCAGCCAGAGGCCGTAGCCGAGCAGAACGCTCAGCGTGACCACCGGGAAGACGGTACCGCCCCATCGGATCAGGCCATCGCCGCTGAGCACTCGGCGGATGCGCGCCGGCCCCCAGATCGCCGCGCCAAGGGCTGCGAGGACAAGGGAGAGGATCACGGCGGCGCCGGCGAACAGGCTCCAGCTCAGCAGCGCAATCCTTTCCGCTTCGTCGCCAGCCGGAGACAAAGCCGATTGTGGGGAACAGGCGGAAAGCCCCGCCAAGCCGACCATGGCTGCGGGAATGACAGCGCCTCGCCTCATCGACTTGCCTCGGGCGCAGGAGCGAGGCTCGCGAAATAGGCGGCGACGTCCCGCGCATCCGCCTCGCCGAGCCGGCGTGCGATCGGCGCCATGATTTTCCCCGTCGTGCTGCGATCATTGAGACCGGCCCGCCAGACTGCGAGCTGGCCTTCGAGATAGCGCGCGGGTTGCCCATCTAGGCGCGGATATTCGGGAGCGGCCTCGGCACTATGACAACCGAGACAGGACGGGACGCCGCGCGCAGGTATCCCAGCGCGCGCGATCGCTTCGCCCCGCGCGCTAGCGGCGGGTTCGGAGTTCTCCGCCTGCGCGACAGGCCGCGGCAGCGAAGCGTAATAGCGCGCGAGCCGGCCGACCGCAGCGTTCGATAGGTCGGCCGCGGCAGTTTGCATCACGCCGCTGTCGCGCTCGCCGGCGGCATAAGCATGCAACGCGTTCTCGATCATGGCTGCCGGTTGGCCGTGCAGGATCGGAACAAGGCGGCTCGGCGGACCGCGTCTTGCGCCATGGCACCGGGCGCAGGCGCCGATCGCGTCCGCCTCGGTCTGCCCCGTCGCGATTTCCGCGCCGCTTTGCGGCTCGGGTTCGATTTCACCCAGCGCCAAAGCGCGATAGCCGTGCCGGTCCAGGCTCGGCAATCGGCGTAGGAAGGCAACCACGGCCCAGATTTCATCGTCGCGATGCAGCGACGGAAAGCCGGGCATGCCGGCATATTTCAGCCCGTGCTTGACGATCCAGAACAGCTCGCCGTCGCGCCAAAGGCCGACCTTGTCGCTAAGATCGGGTGGCGGCGGCAGCATGCTCGCGGCAACGGGACTGATCGGCGTTCCGGGCGAGCCGTGGCAATAGGCGCACCCTGCATGGAAATGGGCGGCGCCGAGTCGCACCCGGTCTTCATCGTTCTCCTCAGACAGGCTGATGGAGGGCGCGTGTGCCTTGACCGAATTCTCCATGCCGAAGCGCAAGAAGTAATCGACGATCCGAAAATGACCGGTGCTCGCCGCGACGTTGTAGGCGCCAGACCAGGCGAAGAGAAACGCCCCAACGAGGACCACTACGGCCATGGCGCCGGCGACGCCGAGCAGGCGCCGCGGCGTCGCGAGCAGCCAGACGGCCACTCGCCTAGCGTGCGCGAGCGGCGACATGGCCAGAACGCTCGCCGTCTTCGAGCCGCCCGATCATCCGCGCCACAAGCGCGATGCCCGTGATCAAATAGCTGAGCGGGCAGGCGGTGATCATCAAAAGGCCCGCAAGCTGCTGGTCGGCGAGGCTGGACGGCCCTGTCGTGCAGAGGGCCAGGACGAGGCCGTCGAGATTGTAGAGGTCACGCGGCGCGAAGATCAGCAGGGCGCCGAGCAGGCAGGCCAGCTTTCCGGTCAGGAGAAGCGCGATCAATGCCCTCCATTCCGATGCGGCGATGAGTGCAGACCAGAACCAGACCGCGGCGCCAGCAAGCACGCTCATGAGGCCGAACTGGCTCGCCCCGGACGATGCCGCGAGTTGCTGCACTGCCGGAGCATGCCAAGCCCAGAGGGCGAGGAGTTGGACGAAGCCTGCGGGCAGGAGCGCTGTTGAGGCGAGGCGCCCGCGCTTGCTCAGGCCGAGTGCCACCAGCGGCGCAGCGACATTCATGAGGGCCAAGTGCTGCAACATCTGAAGGGATAGCGGGCCGAGTTCGACGACCGACACTGTAATCAGGCCGGACACGGCCAGCACCGCGGCCCCGATCGTAATCGGCCCTGACGCGTCAAGATGTTGCGTTGTGGACTCCCGCGAGCGGTGCAAGCGATCTCCCCCTTTGGCGACAACCTGCGATCGGGACCACGGTTCCGCTCTGATTGCGGTATGTGCGAACAAAGCAAGGCGGATGGCGTTCAGAACGGCGGGGGCACGGATACTGAAGGTTGGTGTCATGGCGCATTTCCGGAATGCACTTCTGGCGAGCGGAGTCGCGACGTCCCTTCTGGCCCTGGCGGCCTGCAGCGAGCCCTCCTTGCCGGAGGAGGCTGGATACGGATCCACCCCGATCCTGCCCGAGCCCAAGAGCTCATGGTTGCCGACGATCAAGGTTGCCGACGCCATCGGCTGGAATCAGGGCGAGAAGCCGGTGGCAGCCAATGGCGGGCAGGTCACGGCGTTCGCGACCGGGCTGCAACATCCTCGCTGGCTCTACGAATTGCCCAATGGCGATATTCTGGTCGCCGAGAGCGACGCACCGCCGAAGCCTGACGACAAGCAGGGCGGTGTGCGTGCCTGGGTCCAGGGGCTCTTCATGAAAAAGGCTGGCTCCAAGACGCCAAGTGCCAACCGCATCACCCTGCTACGCGACGGGAATGGCGACGGCGTCGCCGAGACGAAGCGCGTCTTCCTTGAGAATTTGACCTCGCCATTCGGGATGGCGCTTGTCGGCGACCAGCTTTACATCGCCAATGCCGATGCGGTCGTCCGCGTCCCCTATGCGCTCGGCGAAACCAAAAGCGCGGCAAGGCCCGTCAAGGTCGCTGACCTGCCGGCCGGGCGCAATCATCACTGGACGAAGAGCCTCCTCGCCAGCCCTGACGGAAGCAAGCTCTATGTCGGCGTCGGCTCGAACTCGAATGTCGGCGAGAACGGCATGGCCGAGGAGGAGCAGCGGGCGGCAGTCCTCGAAATCGATACAAGAACGGGCGCCACGCAGGTCTTCGCCTCCGGCCTGCGCAATCCCGTCGGCATCGACTGGAATCCTGTCACCAAGGAGCTTTGGGTTGCCGTGAATGAGCGCGACGAGATCGGTGATGATCTCGTTCCCGACTACATGACCTCGGTGAAACGCGACGGCTTCTATGGCTGGCCGTACAGCTATTTCGGTCAGCATGTAGACAAACGCATCGAGCCGCCGCGTCCGGACCTGGTCGCGAAGGCGATCAAGCCTGACTATGCGCTTGGCTCGCACAGCGCCTCGCTCGGCTTCACTTTCGTCAAGGAGGGACGAATGGGCCAGGCCTATGCCGGTGGCGCTTTCATTGGCCAGCACGGCTCGTGGAATCGCCAGCGGCCAGTCGGCTACCGCGTCATCTTCGTGCCCTTCGCCGAGGGCAAGCCGTCGGGTATGCCGAGGCCGATCCTGACCGGCTTCCTGAACGAGAAAGGCGAAGCGCGCGGCCGTCCAGTCGGGGTGCTCGTCGACCAGCGCAATGGCCTGTTGGTGGCGGACGACGTCGGCAATGCGGTCTGGCGGGTAACGGCGCCAGCAAACTGAACAGTGAGCAGAGCAGCAGGGGCAACCAAGACAACTGACAGGAGCGCCCAGAATCCGGTAACGTCAGCTAGCGATCTGAAGCAGGCGGGTGCCGGTGTATGATGACGCTCGCTTGCGACGCCAGTCAGCCAGGCGTCTCCTATGGCGCCGAACCGGAAATGGCTAGCTAGTGACCGCTCCTCTTGCCATGCGCCGAGTCGTCTGCCTGGCGCCCCCGTAGAAGCTGATCGAGAGAATCCCGCAAGTTTCTCAGGCCTTCGACAGGCATCACAAGACGAGCCCGAACGACAGCTTCGATGGAAATTTCTGCGGTTGGCCCGGCCAACATTTTCTCTGCGATCGGCCGCCCGTGGATGAAGGTCAGGGTGGCCAATTCGCCTGTGAGCGAGCAGTTGAAGGGGCCTGCGACGACAGTCTCGGGGATGTTGTCGGGATCAACGACACGAATGTAACTCATGGCTTCCGCTGCGATTACGGCATTCGGAGAATTTCTACCTCTCGCCGATGGGACGCGTGGGAGGCGGCTGTCCATCGGCGAGAGGCGTGGCGCTGGTTGGGGAGCGCCAAACTCACGCTAGCACGCCGTCTCGAAAGGAAAAGGCCTGCCCCGGCGCGGGAATATCTGCGCTAAATCCAGATGGGCCGTAAACTCCTCGCGGCAGCCTCCCGCCGCGGTGGAAGGGACGCCAGGGAGAGGTCGCACCCGATGACGTCCGTCCTGTAATCCGAGAACGGAACTCCTCGGAACTGCTGCCGATTGGGCCAATTCAGGCAGCGCGCCTCCAACAGCCGCGGCCCATCTTCTTGGCTTCGTAAAGCGCTGTATCAGCCTTGTGCACGAGCGCATCGAGCGAATCCGCGTCGTGCGGATAAACCGCCAGGCCGATCGACAAGGCAACGTCGAGTTTCTTGTTGTTTATCGGGACCGGTTCGACCATCGCCTCTAGCAGCCGCAGAGCCAAGGCCGTCGGGTCGGCGCCCTTTTGTTCGGGCCGGCACAAAACCACAAATTCATCGCCACCCACCCGTGCCAATAGGTGCCGCTCTCCCAGGACCGAACGGAACCGCCCGGCGACCGAACGGAGGAGAACATCGCCCACGGCGTGCCCGTAGGTATCGTTGACGCTCTTGAAACGGTCGAGATCGAGCCACAGGAGACCGAACTCGTCACCGGACGCGGCGGCGATGTCGATGGCCCTTCGAAGTTCGCTGCGGAACAGACGAAGATTCGGCAAGCCCGTCAGTGCGTCGTGATTTGCAAGATAGGTCATGTGCTCGCGCGCGGCCTTCTCCACGCGGATGTCGCGGATCTCGATTAACTGCCTCGGGGCACCGCTGGACAGGATCGGCGTGGCGCTCAGTGCAACATCGACGAGGGTGCCGGTGGCCGTCATCAGCTGCGCCTCAACTCCCCTGAGGCAGCTATTCCTGCGGTCGCTGGTTAGTGCAGGCTTGGCGATAAAATTCGTCAGGGGAGTTCCTTCGATTTCCGCCTGACCGAGGCCGACCAGTTGCTCGAAGGTTCGGTTTGTTGCGATCACTTTCTGGTTCTCGCATACGACTATGCTGGTCTGCGCCGCCTCGATGATGCTTCGCATCTGGTCCGCATCGGCGGATGCCCTGTGAGCGCGCTTGTCGAAGACGATGGCCATTAGACTGAGAGCCACGATCACTGACGCCACGAAGGCGACCGAAAGCCCAAGCAGAAACTCTGACAGACCTCCGTCAGAAACAGCGAGCGTCGGATCCGTCTTCACAACGGCGGCTGCCATCGCAGTGAAATGGAGGCTGCAGACGGCCGCGCCAAATAGCGTTGCGGCGATAAATCTGAGTCTCCGCCTGTTGGCGAGATGTTCTATGTAGATGGCAGCGCTGAGCAGCAGGATAGCGGAGCTCACAGAGAGAGCGACCAGAGCAGGTTCCCAAGCGAACGTGCCCGCGAACACCAGCGCTCGCATGCCGGTGAAGTGCATGGCAGCAATAGCCGCGCTAAGCACGACAGCGCCGACGAGCGCGCATGGGAGAGCCGTTGACATCAAGAGGGGCATAGCGATGCCGGCGATCACGATGCTCAGTAGCGCGGAGGCAAGCGTCAACGTGATGTCGTAGCTGACGGCAGTCGCGGGCGCGAAGCCGAGCATTGCGACAAAATGGGTGGACCATATCCCGCCGCCTGCCACGCAGGCGGCTATGAGCGACCAGACGTGCCGCGATCCACCTTGTTGCGCGCGGGCGTGGTTGAGAATCGCAAAAACGGTGAATCCCGATATGAGCGAGACGAGAACCGCCAGAATAACGAGTTTGGGATCATGGTCGATCCGTATGCAATCCAAAACCCGGATGAACATGTGCAGCCTTGCCGTTACAAGCAGTTGACCCCGAGAATCGTCGCCCGGTCTTGCGGCTCGATTTGAAGCTTGACGATGGGGTATCGCAGCGCGGCTGAAAGTTGTCGATCAATGGAATATTGCAGGAGAACGCGCAATTTTAGACATTTACTGGTAACTGCGTGCTGAATCTGCGATTCACCAAAAATTCCGGATCCGTTTTCCTTGTGGATCAAACGCCCTCAGAGCAAACCCTGACGGCGACAGCATTGCAGGTCTACCGACTGGCTCGGCAATGCGCCAACTCCTGCGTGGCGCTTGGCCAAGAAGCTAATAGTTGTGTTGGCGTCGCCTAGGTATGCGCGCTCCGGATGCAGGGCACTAGGCGGCCCGCCTCTGCCACCATTCAGATCACATCCACGACAGAACGTTAACTTCTGCATGCGACCAATTTTCCGGGGGCTGGTAGAGGCGTGGATCGAAACAATGACGGCGCGCAACGGCGCCAGCGATAAGGGGCGGCTGGGCGTCCTATTGCAGCGTTACCATCTGTGGATTGGCCAAAAACTCGGCCTGCCAGACCTCGACGAAACCGAGGCGGGATTGCTGCGGCGCCTGCAGTCTGAAGTTTTCTCAGCAATCTTGCCACCGGTTCTCATCTCCAACATCGCGGCTGCGGTAGTTACGGCGGCGGTAGCGATTTGGCACGGCTGGGTTTTAGCTGCGGTCGGTTGGTTTACATGCGTCGTTGTAATCGGCATGGCCGGCTTGCGCCGAACTCGAGCGCTTGAGACACGCCAGCGTGCGGAACCGCCCTCAGAGCGTTTCACACGGCGCACGATTGTTGACTCGGCCATACTGGCTTTGCCGTGGCTCATTGCTGGGCTCTGGCTCAATCCGTCCCTCGTGCCGGAAATGGAAACGCTCGTAGCAACGATCCTGGCTGGATTGATTTTCGCGGGCATCTTTACCATGGCGAGCATGCCGGCCGCAGCGCTGACTTTCTCAGGCATGGTGATGTTCGGTCGCCTGGCTCAGGTCATCTATACACCGCTCGATCAGGCACTAAGCAACCTCGCGCTTCTAATTATTTACAGCATCATACTTTTGGTGTCGTTGCGCGCGTTTGCGCGACTTTATATTGACCGTATTCGCTCCGCGCTTGTTGCTTCCAGACTACGGGAAGAGGCGCTTTCACGCGCTGCCCGCGAGGAGGACCGCAGGGAGTGGGCCGAAGCACATGCGCGCGGCTTCCGCGATGAGGTCGGCGACATCATGAACGCCTTCACGAACTCAGCGGGACGCATGACCGAGGCCGCCATAATGCTGCGCACTATCGCGGGTGCGACGCATAGTTCTCTGACCAGTGCCGTCTCGCGCGTTGCCTACGCCAGCGACGATATCTTGTCGGTCGAGATATGCTCCCGCCGGCTCGCAGACAGTATCGGCCAGATTCGTCGGGAAACCGACACAACGAGCGGCCTTGTCGGCGCCGCCGCGGCGGATATTGAAGCGGCCATTGCCATCCGCGCCGAGCTCACCGATGCGGTTCGCGACATCGGTGAGGTCTCGGAGGTGATCCGGGGCATTGCCACGCAAACAAATCTACTCGCCCTCAACGCCACGATAGAGGCGGCCCGAGCCGGCGCTGCCGGGCGGGGCTTTGCGGTCGTTGCAGGAGAGGTGAAGGATCTGGCCGCCCGCACTGCGATCGCAACACAAGAAATTGGGGCCAGGATCGAGGAGGTACGAACCGCCACGGAACGGTCCGTGGCCGCCATGCGAAATATCGGTCAGTCGACGGAGGCGATAGTCAACGCCACCGGCGGGATCGTACGCGCCGTCGACGAACAGGCCAGCACGATAGACACAATTGCATCGCTGTTGGCACGCGCGATCACTCAAGCCGAGCAGGCAACTGGCGCGATGAAGCAAGTGGCTTTCGACGCAGAACGCACGTTGAGCAGCGGTGAAGAGATCGCGGATGCCGCAGCGGTGGTTGACGGGGAGGTCACGCGCCTAGGACAAACCGTGACCCGCTTTTCAGGGCAGATGGCAAGCTGGGCTGGTCGGCTTGGCGCCGATAGCGTTGAAAAAGTCGGCGTTGCTGAGGTGGTGAAGTCCTGATTCAGTCGTGCTCGTGGATGGAGGGCGGCGCGATGATGGGCGAGCGACAGGTGGCGCAGGAGGCGTTGT
>JAOYTL010000005.1 GCA_025846845.1 Alloboseaceae bacterium BT-24-1 | reverse complement strand
CTCGCCAAGCTCATGCCAAACGGACCGCAGCTCAGGCCAGCATCGTGAGGCGGCACCCAAATCGCTCACCTCGGGCGCCGCAACAGCCTCGCTCCCAGACCGACTTTTTCAACGCTATCGGCCAGCAGCCGACGTTCGACTCCTGCCGGAAGGCAGACATAACCAGGCGACCGTTGCTTACTATCCGCTATCGGCCCTCAGCGGGTATTCGCGAAGGTCGCTGCTCACCAAGCGCGCCGCGGGCTCGTCATTGCACTCCGATTTTCTCCTCTGGGCCAATTTGTCGCCCCAAGCCTGCCATGTCCCTAACTCGCCGTTAACCTTGATTGGTCAATTGAACAGACGGGTGGTGGCTTCGCGCGGGCTGTAGCTGCTGCGGTGCGAGGGTAGCAAACCATGCGGCTGATCGTCGGCGCAATCATCGTCTTCGTCTGCGTCTTCGGCAGTTACGCGGCCATGGGTGGCCACCTCTTCGTCCTTTGGCAGCCGTTCGAGTTCGTCATCATCCTCGGTGCAGCGATCGGTGCCTTCATCATCGGCAATCCCCCGCCCGTCCTCAAGGCCGTGCCTTCCATGCTCGGCACGATCCTGAAGGGCTCCAAGTACACGCAGGAATGCTATGTCGAACTGCTCGGGATGCAGTATTCATTGTACAAGCTCGTGAGGCAGAAGGGCATGCTCGCGGTCGAGGAGCACATTGAAAATCCGAGCAAATCGACGCTGTTCAATGCCTTCCCGACGTTTGCTGCGAACCATCATGCGGTCGAGTTCGTCTGCGACTACATGCGCATGTTGACGCTGGGCGCCAACAACGCCCACGAGATCGACGCTCTCATGGACGAGGAACTGGAGACGCACCACCAGGAGCAGGAGCGTCTCGTTTCGGCCATGCAGTCGCTCGCCGACGGAACACCGGCGCTTGGCATCGTCGCCGCCGTGCTCGGCGTGATCAAGACGATGGGGGCGATCAAGGAGCCGCCGGAGGTGCTGGGACACCTGATCGGCGGCGCGCTCGTCGGCACCTTCTTCGGCGTCTTCGTCGCCTACGGCTTCTTCGCGCCCATGGCGGCGTCGCTCAAGAGCACCTTCGAGGCGGAAGCCAAATACTTCCTGTCGCTCAAGGCGGGTCTCCTCGCCCATGTCAGCGGCCAGCCGCCAGTGATGGCGGTCGAATTTGCCCGCAAGGCTCTGATGAGCGACGTCCGCCCGACCTTCAGCGAAGTGGAAGCGGCAACCGCCAAACTGGCCGCCTAGCTCCGGCCCAATCTCCAGCAGGGACTCGATGACCAAGCCCGCCCAGACGATTATCGTCAAGAAGGTCAGGAAGGCCGCTCATGCGCACCATGGCGGCGCCTGGAAGATCGCCTATGCGGACTTCGTAACCGCCATGATGGCGTTCTTTCTGCTGATGTGGCTGATCAGCATGACGACGCAGGAGCAGAAGGAAGGCCTGGCGGAGTATTTCGCGCCGGGGTCTTTGAGCCCCAGCACCAGTGGCGCTGGCGGCATGCTGTGGGGTACCGCCCTCGACAAATCAGGCAGCAAGCCGTCGCCGCCACGCGAGGTGGCGACGGGGGCCGCCAGGCCGGAGGACAGGGCGCGCCGGAGCGGCTCTGGCGGCACCGGCGACCGCGAGGTCAACCGCTCGGCTGCCGGCCAGCAGGCCAGCCACAGCGCGATAGCCAGCCTCCGGCAGGCGCTCCAGAGCATGCCGGAAATTGCCGATCTGTCGCGCAACATTGTGATCGAGCCGACCAAGGAGGGGTTGGATGTCGCCCTCATGGACGAGTCCGGCCGCTCCATGTTCCCCGAGGGCTCGGTCCAACCCTACCCGAGCACCCGTCGCGTGCTGGAGACGCTCGCGCCCACTCTGCGCCGCCTGCCCAACCGCCTGGCTGTCACCGGCCACACGGCCGCCGCGCGCCCGGGCTCGGTGGCGGGCGTCGATCCCTGGAGCCTTACCACCGGGCGCGCGCTCGCCGTGCGCGAGATTCTGTCGAGTGCAGGGCTCCCCAACGACCGCTTCGCTTCCGTGGTGGGGCGCGCCGACACCGAGCCGGTCTTCCTCGACAATCCCTACATCGCGCCGAACCGACGCGTGAGGATCACTCTGCTCAGTGAAGAGCCGCCATTGCCCCCGAACCACTTTCGCTGAACCCATCGCCTCGGCCGCCTCACGGTCCGCTTGAGATTGAGCTCAAGGCTGACAGAACGTGAGAGGCTGATCATTGCAACGCGGAGCATGTGCGTCCCGGCATCGGCGCCAGTCGATCGCGAAACGCCATCCATCACGTCAGGCTGTTAGCCAGCCAGGCCCCCGAATCCGGACACTGCAAATGCCCGCAATGGGGCGTGAGCTGACTGTCCCGCCAGTTCCCTGGCCTTTCTATCAGGCGGCCGCCTCCAGCCCGAGCAGCTCCGCCGCACGCCCGCCGGTCAGCCGCTTGATCTCGCTTTCCGTGAACTGCAGGTCGAGCAGGTGGCCGACGACCTCGCGATAGCCATCGATCGGGCGCGGCGAGCCGGTGAGGCCGAGATCCGAGCACAGCACGGTGTTGTCGACGCCGGCGACCTCGATCACCCGGCGCAGCTCCGGCGGCTCGAACTTCTTCGACTTGCCCTCGACGAACATGCAGATCGAATGCTCCATCACCGCGCCGAGCGAGACGAGGCCGCGGATTTCCGCATCGCTGCAATTGTTGACCATGTAGGTCGGGTGGTTGACGAGCAGCTTCCTGACGCCGCGCGCCTTCGCCTCCTCGAACACGGCGAAGAGCTCGGGGGTCGAGAGATGCCCGCCGGCGAGGATGATGTCGCCGGCCGCGATCAGGTCGAGGATCAGCTTGACGTCGTCGGTCAGCTTGCCGTCGGCACTGAGCGGCGTCAGCGGGATCGGATCGAGCATCTTCTGCGCCGTCTTCGGGAAGGTCTTCACCGCCCCGGAGGCGAGCACGTCGATATGATTCTTGGCCGAGAGCGTCGGCATCCAGACGATTGTACCGCCGAGCTTGATGGCGTGGTCGACCGCATGCGGGTTGAAACCGCCGGACGCGTTGTTGAGCGCGATGCCCGAGAACAGCCTGACGCCGGTATAGGGCACCAGCTTCTCGAGCAGGATCGCATGGGCGGTGCCGAGATAGAAATGATCCTTGTAGACGACGGCGCGGAATTTCGCCGCGGCGGCATCCAGCATCGCCTCGTGATGGTCGAGGATGCGCGGCATCGCGGCCGGGCCGCTATGGCAGTGCAGGTCGACGGCGCCGATGAGGAGGTCGGCGATCTGCCGGCTACGGTCGCCGGCATGCTGGACGGTGGAGGTCATGTCGGGAGCCCTCAGGCGGTTTCGCCGGGCATCGGATAGTCCGCGGCGTTGATGACCCAGCCGGGCTTCAGCGAGAAGTCGAGGCGGGGCGGAGAGAAGATGTCGATCATCTGGTTCAGCCCGGGCAGGACCGAGCGCGAGGTGTGGATCGAGGGCGGCGGGATCACGGTCAGCGACGGCGCCGCCATCAATTCGTGCTCGTCCTCGCGCCAGATCCGCATGTCGGGCGTCCAGGGCCAGCGGATATCGTGGATGTAACCGCCGTCGATCACGAGAGAGCCTTGCTCGAAATCGTCGTGGTGATGCGGCGAGAGCGCGGTGACGTCGCGCAGGCCGTTTCGGGGATCGAGGATGTTCACCATCAGCGTGGTGCAGCGGAAGATGCGGCCGAAACGGCCCTCGCCAGCACCGGCGTCGAGGCTGTAGGCGCGGATTCTGAAGCCGCCACGCGGCTCCGGCCAAGGCTCGAGAAGCGCGACATTGGCATGGGGCTCAGCATAGGAGGCGGCGTTGGAGCAGGCGGCCGCGAGATCGGCGGCGACGCTGGAGAAGATGCGGATGACACGTCCAGCGCCCTTGAGGGTGATGCGCGAGGCGCCCGGCGGCACGAACACGATCGAGCCGCCCATGACCTCGACCGTCTCGGCCCCGGCCGTGACGGTCGCTCCCAGCTCCTTCTCCGGCAGGATCAGGCAGTATTCGTCCGGCTGCGCGGCGCGCGCCAGCACGGCGCCCGGCTTCACATCCGAATAGGCGGTGATGAAGTTCTGGCCGCGCGCCAGCCAGGTGCGCTCGGTCTCGTTCGCCTGCTGCGGCTCCTGCGCGTAGAAACGGGCATAGTCGGCGCCGGCATAGGCCTTGACCGGTGCGGCCTTCGCCGCCGCCGGCCCGGACAATTTCGAGCGCGGATCGCTGGAGGGATAGCTCACGGGTCCGTATCTCCTATCGGGAGCCTGGGTTCTCGACCCGGCTCCTGGCGGTCTGCATCTGCCCCAGTGCCTCGCTCGCCGCCTTGCGCAGGAAGCCCTGGTCCGAGGACAGGATGAAAGCGCTGGCGCCGCGCTCGGCGAAAGCGGCGGATTCCTCGCCATTGTCGGTCATTACGCAGACCGGCTTGCCGGCCTGCTTCGCGGCACGAAGGATCGTGTCGACCGCGTTGCGGACTTCGGGCGCATCGCGGGTCGGAGCGCCGAAGGCGACGGTGAGGTCACCACGGCCGATGAAGACGGCGTCGAGCCCCTCGACCGCGAGGATGGCGTCGATCTGGTCCAGCGCCGACGGGTCCTCAATCATGGCGATCGTCGCCACCGTCGCATCGGCCGTGTCGACGAGATCCCACATCTTGCTGCCACCATAGCAGCCGGCGCGGGTGACGCCGGAGAAGCCGCGCTTGCCGCCGCGATAGCGGCAGGCGGCGACAAGCGCCTGCGCATCCGCCACGCTCGCAATATGCGGGGCGAGGATGCCGACCGCGCCGCAATCGAGCGAAGCCTGGATCGCATCGCTCGTCAGTGTCGGGACGCGCACGACCCCGGCGACGCCGGCCGCCCGCGCCGCCAGCAGCACGAGGTCGGTCGTGCCGCGGTCGAAAGGTGCGTGCTCCTGATCGACCACGATGAAGTCGAAGCCGCTATTGCCGAGAATTTCGGTGGCGTGCGGGCTCGGCGTCTTGACGAAGCTCCCCGCCAGGAAGGCGCCGCTGACGAGGCGATGGCGGAAGCTGGCGAGGGCAGGGGGCTGCATGGGTAGGCCGTACCGATTGCGATGATCGGATGATGGCACTGCCGCTCCGGGATATCGCTCGAAGTCGCCCCGTTTCACATCTCGAAATCGGTGGAGGTGCGCCTGCCCCTGCGGCAGAAAGTCATCAGGATCATCATGGGGTTTGACGAGGAAACGTCGGATACGAACCTCCCAAGAAAGGGCATCCGAATGAAGACACGCCTGTTGCTGATCGCTGGCCTGATGGCCGCCTGCGTCATGCCGGCAGCCGCCGGCACGCTCGAGACCGTCAGGAACCGTGGCGAGATGATCTGCGGCGTCAGCCCGGGCGTCGCCGGCTTCTCGGTCCCGGACGAGGCCGGGCGCTGGGGCGGCTTCGATGTCGACATCTGCCGGGCCGTGGCGGCCGCCGTCTTCGCCGATGCCAACAAGGTCCGCTATACCCCGCTCAGCCCGAAGGACCGCTTCGTCAGCCTGCAGAGCGGCGAGATCGACCTCCTCTCCCGGCAGGCGACCTGGACGCTGTCGCGCGACACCCAGATGGGCCTGCGCTATGTCGGCGTCGGCTATTACGACGGCCAGGGCTTCATGGTCCGCAAGGCGCTGAACATCAAATCGGCGAAGGAGCTGGGCGGCGCCTCGGTCTGCGTGCCGACCGGCACGACCACCGAGCTCAACATCGCCGACTATTTCCGTGGCAACGGCATGAAATACGAGGGCGTCGCCTTCGAGGCCGGCGACCAGACCGCCAAGGCCTTCGAATCCGGCCGCTGCGACGTCTTCAGCAACGATGTCTCGGCGCTGTCGGCCTATCGGCTGAAGCTGGTCAACCCGGCGGAATATGTGATCCTGCCTGAGCTGATCTCGAAGGAGCCGCTCGGCCCGGTCGTGCGCCAGGGCGACGAGACCTGGACCAGCATCGTGCGCTGGTCGCTCTATGCCATGCTCGTGGCCGAGGAGCTCGGCGTTACCTCCGCCAATGCCGACGAGCAGAAGCGCACCGGCTCGCCCGAAGTCCAGCGCCTGCTCGGCAGTACGGGAAATCTGGGCGAGTCGATGGGGTTGAAGCCGGACTGGGCGCTGCAGATCGTCAAGCAGGTCGGCAATTACGGCGAGGTCTTCGAGCGCAATGTCGGCTCGGGCTCGAAGCTCGGCATCGAGCGTGGGCTCAACAAGCTCTGGACCAAGGGCGACCTGCAATACGCGCCGCCGGTGCGCTGATGACGACTTCCGGCCGCTATCCCGCCGAGGCGCTGCGATCCTTCGCGGCTGCCTTGCTCGAGGCGGCCGGGACGCCGCCGGGCAATGCCGCCGTTGTGGCTGACGCTCTCGTCGATGCCGATATCGAGGGCCTGGCCTCGCATGGCCTGCTGCAATTGCCGATGTATCTGGAGCGGATCGAACGCAAGTCCGTCGATCCGGCGGCCAGCGGCGAGATCGTCGTCGACACAGGCGCGCGCCTGACGATGGATGCCAGGAACGGGCTCGGCCAGGTCACGGCCGAGCGCGCCTGCGACCTCGCGATCGCCCGTGCTGCCGAGCACGGCGTCGCGATCGTCGCCGTCCGCAACGCCTTCCATTTCGGCGCGGCGGGGCGCTTTGCCCGCAAGATCGCGCTCGCCGGCCAGATCGGCATCGTCATGGCCAATACGCGCCCGATGCTGCCGGCGCCCGGCGGGGCCGAAGCGGTCGTCGGCAACAACCCGCTGGCGATCGCCATTCCGACCGGCGGCGAGCCGATCCTCCTCGACCTCGCCATGAGCGCCGGGGCGATGGGCAAGGTCAGGCTGGCGGCGAGCAAGGGCGAGCCCATTCCCGAGGGCTGGGCCCAGACGGCCGACGGGCTGCCGACCCGCGACGCGGCCGAGGCGATCAAGGGCGTGCTGCTACCGGCAGCGGGAGCAAAGGGCTTCGGCCTTGCCGTGATGATCGACCTCATCGCCGGCGGACTATCGGCCGGCGGCATCGGCAGCGAGGTGCAGCCGCTCTATGGCGATCTCTCCAGGCCCTATGGCAGCGCCAACCTGTTCATGGCGATCGAGATCGAGGGCATGCGTCCTCTTGCCGATTTCGAAGCCGCCGCGGCGATGTTCGCCGACCGCATCCGGGATTCAAAATCGGTTCCCGGCGGCGCTCCTGTCCGCCTGCCGGGCGATCGCGCAATGCAGGCGCGCAGCCATTTCGACGGTTTCTGTCCGCTCGCAAGGACAACGCTAGCTGCGCTTCAGGCCAGCGCCGGCCGCCTCGGCATCGCGATTCCGGGCGCCCTCACCGACACCGACTGACGCTAGCTGATCAGGATTTGATGGCCTGCCTGACACTACGGTCGTAGGCCGATGCGGATAGTCCTTCGAAAGCAAGCGATGCAACGCCGAGCAACCCGGCCGTGTTACCGAGTTCGGCGATGCGGATGTCGACCTTCGCCGCCAAAGCTGGCCAGACGTAAGTTGGCAGAAGGACGCGGATCCGGCGCGCGAGAGCTTCGCCGGCACCCGACACGCCGCCGCCGAGCACGATCGCGTCGAGCATGAGCGCATTGGTCAGAGCGCCCGCCGCATGGGCGATTCCGTGACAAGCCGCATCGATGGTCGCGTCAGCCGCTGCGTCGCAGGCATCGGCCAGCTCGAACAGCGTCCGTACCGACACAGCTGAAGTTCCCACCCGGTCCGCATGAGCTTGCAGCATGGCAGGCGCCGACGATCGCGCTTCCAGCGAAAGCGGCCTGCCCGCAGCGTCGAGACCGACGACGATGGCCCCGAGTTCGGGAGGATGGCCATCCGGGCCAATGACCGGCCTTCCGTCGAGCACGACGGCGCCGCCGACCCCCGTTCCGATCGTGATCAGGACGAAGCGATTCAGCGCCCGGCCAGCGCCGTACCTGATCTCGCCCAGCGCGGCGGCAACGCCGTCATTGCCGAACCAGACCGGCAAGCCGAGCCGCTGTTCTAGCGCTTGGGCAATCGAACCGTCACGTAGCGCCGGAACATTGCCGCCGCCGTCGACGACGATGCCGCTGTCCGGCGAGGCGAAGCCCGGCATCGCGACCGCCAGTGCATCGGCCCGCGTTCCAGCCATCACGTCCTCATAGAGCCGGGCCAGCCGCTCGCAGAGCGCGATGAAGGGTAGGTCGCGCTCGAACGGCACCTCGCCTTGCTGCAAGAGCCGGCCACCTTCGGTCACCAGCCCGAACTTGACGGCAGTGCCGCCGATATCGAAGGCGAAGACGGTCTTCATGGCAGGCGGTCGATCTTGATGCCGAGCTTCTTCGAGAGGCCGGGGAAGCGCATCAGATGCGGCGGGATCCCACGCCGCGCCGCCATGGCCTGCGCCAGCCGCTGCACCGGAATGATTGCCGCGAGCGCGTCATAGGGCGGCGCCAACCCGTCAAGCCGCAGCCAGTCGAACGGTGTCGGCTCATCGGTCAAATTGAGAATCAAGATGCGGACGCCGAACCCGGCCATCACCTCGGCGGCATGCGCCGCGAGCCTGCGCTCGGCCGCATCCGCCGCGATCATCACGCACAGGCTCCTGCCCGTCAGCCCGTGGAGGCGACCATGCATGGCTTCCTCGGTCGGGAAGGCCGCCGCCGGCACGCCGGTCATCTCCGCGAGCTTGAGCGAAGCTTCGAGCGCCGTGCCGAGATGACGACCCTCGCCGGCAAAGAGCAGGCCATCGACCGCATCGAGCTCCGCCGCCAGTGCGAAAGCCGGTGGTGTCGCCGTCTCGATCAAGCCAGCTATCGCCGCCTCGGCGACATCCTGCCCGGCCTGACCGGTGAGCGCCGCGACGAGCTCGGCAAGCGCCGCAAGCGAGCCGCCATAACCTTTGGTCTTCGGACCGACCGGCTCGGGCCCGATCGGCATCACGATTTTCGCTGTCGCCACCTGCCCGATCGGGCTATCGGCCGCGGCGGTGATGGTGATGCAGGTCAGCCCGCTGTTCTGCGCCCGCAGGACCGCCGCGACGGTGGTCTCGCTGGTTCCGGTCTGCGACAGCGCGAAGACCAACGCCTCGCGGCCGAGCACCGGCTCGCGTTGCAGGAAGGCGCCGGGGTTCAACACCTCGACGAAGGCACCGCCAGCCTCCAGTGCCGGCTTCACCACCATCAACGCGTTGAGCGAAGTGCCGGAACCGACGAGGACGATGTGCCCCGCCCGCGGAAGCGTGCGTTCGCGCAGCCGCTGGCGTACGGCCGCGATCGTCGCCGGCACGATCTGCGCCTGCGCCCGGATGAAACCGTCGATGATGCTCTGGTCGACCATGATCATCCCTTCACCGCGCCGATGGTCAGGCCGCGCACGAGATGGCGCTGGAAGAACAGCATGAACAGCAGGATCGGCAGCATGATCCCGATCGCGCCGGCGGCCGAGAGCGACCAGTAGTTCAGGTCCTCGCCGCCATATTCGGCGATCGCCACGGGCAGCGTCTTGGTGTTGCTGCCGGTCAGGATCAGCGCGAACAGGAACTCGTTATAGGCGAGCAGCAGGCTGAACAGCGAGGTGACGACGATGCCGGGCTTGGCCAGCGGCAGGATCACCTTGGTGAAGGTCGTCCAGGCATTGCAGCCGTCGATCGTCGCGGCTTCGTCGAGCTCGCGCGGGATCTCCAGGAAGAAGCTGCGCATCAGCCAGACGGTGAAAGGCTGGTTGATCGCCACCATCGCCGCGATCATCGCAGGATAGGTGTCGATCATCGAGAGTGAGCGCGCCACGATGAAGAACGGGATCAGCAGCAGGATGTGCGGGAACATCCGGATCACCAGCAGGCCCATCAGATAGGAGCGCGCCATCTTGCTCTCCAGCCGCGACAGGCCGTAGGCGGAAAGCGTGCCGAGCGGCACCGAGATGAAGACGGTGCCGAGCGCGATGATCGTGCTGTTCGCGAAGAACTCGACGAAGCGGCGCTCGGCCCAGATCTCGTAGTGGAAGCGGAAGGTCGGTTCGAAGAACAGCTTCGGCGGGATCGCGAAGGCATCGGCCGGCTGCTTGATCGAGATCAGCACCGCCCAGATGATCGGGGTCAGGCTGAACAGCGCGAACAGCGACAACAGGAAGACGACCAGCGGCTGGCCCAGGAGGCGGCGCATCAGAACGCCCCCCGCTCGCGCCGGTACATCAGCGAGATGATCATCAGCGTCAACCCGGTGACGATCAGCATGGTCAGGACGCCCAGCGTCGAGGCGCGGCCGAGGTCGAGCTGCTTGAAGGCCAAAGCGTAGGTGTACATGGTCAGCGTCTCGGTCGCGGTTCCAGGGCCGCCGCCGGTCAGCACATAGATGCTGTCGAAGGTGCGGAAGGAATCCATCAGCCGGATCGCCAGCACGAACAGGATCTGCGGCCGTAAGCATGGCAGGATGATGTGCCAGACCAGGCGCGGGCCAGACGCGCCGTCGATCTTGCCGGCTTCGAGCAGCGCCTCGTCCATGCCCTGCAGGCCGGCATAGAGGATCAGCATGACGAAGGGTGTGAACTGCCAGACATCGGCGACGATGATGGTGACGAAGGCCCAGACCGGCGAGCCCAGCCAGTCCGGCGGGAAGATGTCGAAGGAGGCGATGACCGCGTCTGCCAGCCCCCAGCGCGCCGCGAAAATCCAGCGCAGGAACAGCGCCGCGACCACCGGCGTGATCAGATAGGGCACGAAGATCAGTGTCGAGAAGAGGCGCGCGCCGCGCGTCAGCTTGTAAAGCCCGAGCGCGAGCAAGAGGCCGAGCGCGAACTCGACCGCGAGCGACGAGGCGACCAGGATCACCGTCGTCCTGAGCGAGGCCCAGACACGGTCCTGGCCAAGCAAAGCGAGGTAGTTGTCGGGCCCGACGAAACGGGGCTGCGACTGGCCGATGTGGTAGTCGAAAAAGCTGAGATAGACGGCGTAGAGCACCGGGTAGAGCTGGATGCCGAGCACGACGAGTGCGCTCGGCACCACGAACAGCCAAAGCGATTTTTCGCGGGGATAGGCCCGCGCCGACGACGACGCCATTAGTCCATGCCTTGCTGGAGCGGCCCGGTTCAGGCCCGGACCGTTCCGGAAGCGAATCTGCTCACTTGTAGACGCCGCGGCGCGTCAGGAACTCCTCGGCCTCCTTGGCGCCGGTGTCGAGCGCCTCCTTGACCGGCATCTCGCCGGTGACCGCCTGCAGGACGCGCCGCGTCACCGTCTCGCTGACTTCCTTGAACTCGGCGAATTTCGGGAAGATCGCGCCCTTGTCCAGCGCCGGCACCAGCACGTTGTAGTAGCGGAAGCGCTGGCGCAGCTCCGGATCTTCCAGCACCGAGACGCGCGTCGGGCAGGCGAGGCTCGCGCCCTCGCGCTGGTTCGCCGGCGACAGCGTCGCGGCGAGCAGGCGGAACAGCGTGTCCTTGTTGCGCGAGGAGAACTTCGAGATGGCGAAGGTGTCGGCGACGACGACCTGGCCGCCGCGCGGCGGCGGAGCCCAGTTGATCTTGCCGATCACCTTGGACTGGTCCTGGCGGTCCATGGCGGCGGTACGCGTCAACCACTGCATGCCCATGGCGGCCGCGCCCTGCTGGAACAGGATGGTCGATTCGTCGTTGCCATTGGCGGTGTAGCCGCGCGGCGCGAAGCGCGTCAGCGACTTCATCGTCTCGATCGCCGCGATGCCCTTCTGGCTGTTGAACACAGGCTTCTTGTTGGCGTCGAACCAGCCGTCACCGAGCGCATTCAGATACCAGTGGCCCTCATTGAGGACACCGTCGCCCTTCAGCGTCATCACGGTGCCGGCGACGGAGGGTGAGTTCAGCGCACCGGCGGCAGCTATGTATTCCTCGAAGGAAGTTGGCGGCTTCAGGCCCTTGGCCTCGAACAGGTCCTGCCGATAGGCCATGAGCTGGGTGTTGGTCAGCACCGGCAGGCCGTAGACCTTGCCGCCGAACGAGGCTGAGCTCATCGCTGTCTTGGCGAAGTCGTCGAGCTTGTACTCGTCCTTGTGCTTGGCGATGTACTCGTCGAGCGGCTCGAGCCAGCCATTCTGGGCGAAGTTGGCGATCGTCAGGTCGTTGCCGAGCATGATGTCGATCGAGTCGGCGTCGGACGACAGCGTGATCGTCTGCAATTCCTTCAATGGCGCGTTTGGCATCAGGTCGGCGGTGACCTTGACGTTCGGCAGCGCGCTTTGGAGCTTCTTCACGTAGAATTCCAGCGCCGGGTAGCGCTCGCCGACGAAGCGGACGTTCATCTCCTGCGCCCGCGCGCCGAAACCATAGGCGCTCGCCGCCAGCGTGCCGGCCGCGCCCAGAATCGTCCGGCGGGACAGGCCGCTCTTCGTTTCACGCTGCTGCGTCATGGTCTGTTCCCCGCTGGCTCAGGGCGGTCTTTTGCCGCCGCCCTATTTATTCCAATGAAGTGATTTAATCAGAAGCCACTTCGACTGGCAAGCGCCCGGGTGTAGGCAGAAGCGATGAGGCAGACGCAAAGATGAAGCTGTTCGGCGCCAACATGGACCATGCTCGCCGGTTCAACCGGCGGGTCGTGCTGGAGACGGTGCGGCTGCAAGCCCCGCTCTCGCGCGCCGAGATCACCCGCGCCACCGGCCTGGCGCCGCAGACCATCTCCAACATCATCGCGGAATTGAGCGAGGCCGGGCTGGTGCGCAGCGTCAGCCGGCGCAGTGGCGCCCGTGGCCAGCCGGCGGTCGATCTCGACATCAATCCCGATGGCGGCTTCACCTTCGGCGTGTCCTTCGGTCATGGCGTGCTGCTGGTCATCCTCACCGATGTCGCCGGAACGGTGCGCGATCGCGCTGAGCTCGATCTCGCTTCCGATGCACCCGAGGCGGTGCTCGACCAGATCTCGGCGACGATCTCGGCCATGCTCGAGCGCCAGCAGGTGGCGCGCCAGCGCGTCTGGGGCGTCGGCCTCGTCATTCCGGCGCTGTTCCAGGACGACCGGCTCGTGGTGCTCGGCGAGATCGCCCTGCCCGGCTGGAAGGACTTCCCGCTGCGCCAGGCGCTGCAGGACAAGCTCGGCCTGCCCGTGCTGCTCGAGAACGACGCCACGGCGGCGGCGATCGGTGAACGGCTCTACGGCGCCGGCCGTACCCTGACCGACTTCGCCTATATCTACATCGGCGCCGGCATCGGCGGCGGGCTCTTCCTGCGCGGCCAACCCTATCGCGGCGGCTACGGCAAATCGGGCGAGATCGGCCATCTAGTTATCGATACCAACGGGCGGCCCTGCCCATGCGGTAATCGCGGCTGCCTCGAACGCTACGCCTCGGTTTCGCTCGCGCTGAAGGCGCTTGGCGACATCCAGGCGGCAACCGTCCGGCACGGCGATCTCGACCGCATCGCCAAGGCGCTCGAAGACGGCGACCCACGCCTGCTCGCCTGGCTTGACGAGGCTGCAGCCAGCCTGCGTCAGGCCGTGGTGATGATCGAGAACATGCTCGACCCGCAGACGGTGATCCTTGGCGGCGTTCTGCCGCGGCCGGTGCTAGAGGCACTGATCGCCCGGATCGAGCCGCTGCCGCGCAGCGTCAGCCTCAACAAGGCAGCCGACACGCCGCGCCTGATCGCCGCCGAGATGGGACCGGACACGCCGGCGCTGGGCGCCGCGACGCTGCCGGTCTTCGACGGCATGACGCCGGAGCTGTCGCTTCTGTTCAAGCAGGATGTTGTAGAGCGGATCTGAAGGAGGACAGGGCGGCGGCTGTCGTCGCGGTGACGGTAACGGCGCCGGTTTTGCGCGGCAACAATGCCGCGGCGCTGTCACCTCGCGCGGGAGCGGGGGTCCGAGGCGTCGCGCAGCGCATCGCCGAGCAGGTTGAGCGCCAGCACCGTGACGAGGATGGCAAGGCTCGGGAAGACGGCGAGCCACCAGGCGTCGAGGATGTTCTCGAAGCCCTCGCGGATCATCGCGCCCCAGGTCGGCGCCGGCGGCGGCACGCCGAGGCCGATGAAGCTGAGCGAGGCCTCGGTGCGGATCGCCGAGGCCAGCCAGAGCGAGCTCATCACCACCACGTCCGAGATCATGTTCGGCAGGATGTGCCGCGTCATGATCCGGAAGGGACCGCAGCCATAGGAGCGGCTGGCCTCGACGAAATCGCGCTGGCGCAGGGTGATCGTCGGCGCACGGGCGACGCGGGCGAAGGGCGCGACCTCGGTCACCGCGATCGCGATGATCAGGTTCTCCAGGCTGGCGCCCAGCATGGCGGCGATCATCAGGCCGAGCAGCAGGGTCGGGAAGGCGAGCAGCACGTCGAGCACGCCCATGACGAGCTGGTCGAAGACCCCGCCGACATAGCCGGCGAGCACCCCGATCGCGGTACCGACCAGCATCGCGATCAGGATGGCGACGAAACCGACGAAGAGCGAGATGCGCGCGCCGTAGATCAGCCGCGAGAGCACGTCGCGGCCATAGGAATCGGTGCCGAGCCAGAATTCGGCGGAGGGCGGCTCAAGCCGCGCGACGATGTTCTGCTCGAGCGGATCATGCGGTGCGAGCCAGGGCGCGAACAGCGCGATGAAGACGATCAGCGCGAGGAGGACGAGCCCGACCCAGGCGAGCCGGTTCTGCGTGAAGGCGAGCCAGAGGCCGCCGGGCTGGATCGCGACGGGGGTGTCGGCCGTGCTCATGAGTATTTCACCCTGGGATCGACGAGGCCGTAAGCGAGATCGGTCAGCGTGTTCACGACGATCACGCAGATCGCGAAGATGATCATCAGCCCCTGCAGCAGGGTGTAGTCGCGGGCGTTGAGCGCGCCGATGATCAATTTGCCGAGGCCGGGCCGGTTGAAGATGATCTCGGTCAGCACCGAATTGCCGATCAGCGTGCCGAAATAGAGCCCGACCACGGTGATGATCGGGATCAGCCCGTTGCGCAGGGCATGGGTCACCACGAGCTGAGCCGGGCCGACGCCCTTGGCGCGGGCAGTGCGGATATAGTCCTCGGTCAGCACGCCGAGCATCGCCGCGCGGGTCACGCGCATCACATAGGCGGTCATGATGATGCCGAGGTTGAGGGCAGGCAAAGCCAGCGCCCGCATTCGCTCGGCAAAGCTGCCGGCGCCGCTGGTGTTGCCGAGCACCGGGAACCAGCCGAGCTGGATCGAGAAGACGATCAGCATCAGGATGCCGGAAACGAAGGCCGGGAAGGACAGGCCGACCAGCGAGACGACACGCGAGACATAGTCGACCCAGCCATTGCGGGCGAGCGCGGCGGCGATGCCGAGCGGCAGGCCGAAGACGAGGCCGATCGTGATGGCGGCGACCGTCAGTTCGATCGTCGAGGGCAGGACGAGCAGCACCTCGCGGATGACGCTGCGCCCGCTCGAGAGCGACTGGCCGAAATCGCCGGTGAGGATCTTGCCGAGGAAGCTGAGGTATTGGACGTGGACCGGCTGATCGAGGCCGAGCTTTTCCCGGAGCGCGGCGAGCGAGGCGGCGCTCGCCTGGTCGCCGAGGATGACCGAGGCGGCATCGCCCGGCACGAGGCGGACCAGCACGAAGATCGCGGTTAGCATCACGAACAACGTCGGGATCGCGAGGAGGATGCGCCTGACCAGATAGCCGATCATGCCACTGCCCTTTCCTGCATCAGGCGTGCCGGGGCGAAGGCGACGATCTCGCGGCGCGTCCGCCCCTCGCAGACGAGCTCGGCGAGGATCGAGCCGACGACCGGGACGAGCTGGAAGCCGTGGCCGGAGAAGCCGAAGGCATGGACCAGGCCCGGCGCGTTCGGCGACAGGCCGATGACCGGTATGTGGTCACGCGTCTCAGCCTCGATGCCGGTCCAGCAGCGCGCGATGCGCACGCCCTGGACAGCCGGGAAGAGGTCGCTCGCGGCCCGCGCGCCCCGGGCGAGGTTGCGAAAGTCGACGCTGCTGCGCTCGCGATCGAGATCGGCCGAGCCCTGCAGGCCGCCGCCGATCACCAGCGTGCCCTGGCCCGCCTGCTTGAAGGAGAGCGCCCGGCCGACGACGCTGACGACCGGGTCGAGAAGAGGTGCGAGCCGCTCGGTGACGATCATCATCGAGGCGCGGACGCCGAGCGCGATCGCATCGCCGAAGAGGGCCGCGAGCCGTCCGGCCCAGGCGCCGGCGGCGTTGACGACGTAAGGCGCGCGAAAGCGCCTGGTGCCGCAGACGAGCAGCCAGTCGCCGCCCTGCCGGTCGACCGCCTCGACACCGCAGCCTTCGGCGATGACGACGCCTTCAGCCTCGCAGCAGCGGCGGAAGGCGGCGATAGTGCGATGGGGATCGGCGGCGCCGTCGCGCCGCGCCACTAGCGCGCCGACGCAATGCGGACTGAGCGCCGGCACGAGCCGGCGTAGTTCGGCGGCGTCGATGATTTCCTCATGGCTATAGCCGAGGGCGCGGGTGCGCGCCTGCCGCTCGATCAGGGCCGGCATATGCTCCGCCATTTCAGCGACGCGCATCTGGCCATGGGCGTGGAAGCCGCAATCGTCACCGACGATCGCCTCGATCCGGTGCCACATCGCCATCGCTTCGAGCGAGATCGGGATCTCGGCGATATCGCGGCCGAGGGTGCGCACGCCAGCTGCTGTGGCGCCGGAGGCGTGGCGACCAGTCCAGCGCCGCTCGACCAGCGCAACACGCCGGCCGGCGCGCGCCAGATGCAGCGCAGCGGAGAGGCCGTGCAGGCCACCGCCGACCACGACGACGTCGAATGCAGCGGCCTCGCTCATGCCGCCGGTTCCTGCTCGTCGAGGCTGGCGAGTTCGCCGAGCGTCACCGGCTTCAATGGCGGCCTGATCCGGTAGAAGCCGACCTCCTCGACGGAGCGGCCCTGCGCAGCCGCGACGATGTGGGCCATGGTGTAGCCGCATTGCCGGCCCTGGCAGGGACCCATGCCGGCGCGGGTGAAGGCCTTGAGCTGGTTGGGACCGGGCCGTCCCTCGACCGCGCGAGCGCGGAGTTCGCCAGCCGTGACCTCTTCGCAACGACAGACCAGCGTCTCGTCCGGCGGCGCATAGAGCTGCGGGCGCGGCGCGTAGAACGCATCGAGCAACGGCCGCAAAGCGAGCGCGCTGGAAAGGGCACTTCGCTCGGGCGCAGCGGCGGTTTCGGCAGTAGCGTCATCGAGCCGGCCGAGTTTTGCTGCGATGCGGAGTGCCGCGAGCCGGCCGCGCGGTTCGGCCGCCTCGGCCCCGCCGATGCCGGCGCCGTCTCCGGCGACGAAGATATTGGCCTGTGAGGTCTCGCCCCAGGCGTCGAGCACCGGGACATAGCAGTGCTGGCCGGCATGCCAGCTCACCGCGCAGCCGAGGGCGAGCGGTGCATGGATGTTCGGCACCACGCCCTCATGGACGAGCAGTACCTCGGCGGGAACCTCGGCCTCCTGCCCGGCCTCTGTGCGGTAGCGCAGACGCTGCAGACGGCCTTCGCCTTCGGCACGTAGCTCGGTGACATGGCGGATGATCGGGATGCCGGCCCGGCGCAGAGCCAGCGACCAGGACAGGCCCTTCATGAGATCGCCCAGGCGCCCGAGGCCCCGCGGCAGATGACGCAGTGCCGGGCCGAGGCGCCCCCGCGGAGTGGTGTCGAGGAAGCCGGCGATGCGGCCGCCTGCGGCAAGGAGCTGGGTCATGTAGAGCAGCGGCAGCGGTCCGCAGCCGGCGATCCAGACCGGCTGCTCCGGCACGGAATCGGCTGTCTTCAGCAGGATCTGCGCCGCGCCGACCGTCAGCACACCCGGCAGCGTCCAGCCGGGGAAGGGCATGGGCCGTTCCTGCGCGCCGGTGGCGAGGATGATCGCCTGCGCCGTCACGGCGCGAGCCTTGCCACCACGTGTTACGAAGGCACGGAAACCCGGCTCGATCTGCCAGAGCTGGCTTGCAGATTCGTAGTCGGCGCCGCAGGCGCGGAAGGCGGCGGCGCGCTCGGCGCCGGCAAGGTAGCTCTCGCCCAGCCGCTTGGCGCGCGGCGTCGCGGCGACGGTCTCGATGCCGCGCCAGATCTGGCCGCCGGGCGCCGGCTGGTCGTCGACGACGCGGACGGAGAGGCCATGGCGGCGGGCGGTGACGGCGGCGGCCATGCCGGCCGGGCCGGCGCCGACGATCAGGAGATCGGTGCGGTCGCTCATGCCGAGAGGCTCCGGCGGCCCTGCTGGCGGGCGATGTGCATCCCGTTGGCAACCGGCGTCAGGCAGCTCTGGACCGAGCCCTGGCCGTCGATCTCGACCAGGCATTCGAAGCAGACGCCCATCATGCAATAGGGCGCGCGCGGGCTCTGCGAGACCGGTGTCGTGCGGCTCCAGCCTTCCTGCTGGCGCAACAGCACCGCGGCGACGCTTTCGCCGAGCTCGGCAGTGACGGGGCGCCCGTCGATGAAGATGGTGACCGCCTGCGGCCCCGGGTCATGCAGCTTGCGGAACATCAAACCGACTCTGGTGGAAGGGAGAAAAGCGCTCGGGCAGCGCGCCGGCGGCAATGGCCGCAGCGAGGTCCTCGGCATGGAAGGCCGCGAGCGTCACGCCGGAATGGCAAAGTGCGACGAAGGCGCCGGGATGGCTCTGCGATTGCGCATAGATCGGGTAGCTGTCCGGCGTCAGGATACGCAGCCCGGCCCATTGCCTGACGAGGCCGACCTTGGCGAGTGCAGGCATGATCTGCACCGTCTTGCGGCTGAGCCGCGCGGCGGCCTCGCCGGTGGTGGAGACGTCGAAGCCTGAATGGTCCTTGGTCGCGCCGATCATCACCGTGCCTTCGGAGGTCTGGCGCAGGCCGCTCGCCGGCAGCGGCAGGAAGGGTTCGAGCCGCTCGGTGACCAGCACCTGGCCGCGCTCCGGGCGCAGCGGCACGTCGAGCCCGACCTGGCGTGCCAGCTCGGGCGAGCCGAGACCGGCAGCGATGACGATACGCGGCGCTGTCAGCGTTTCGCCATCGAGCACAAGTTTGAAATCGGTACCGGAACGCTCGATCCGTTGCACCCGGGCGCGGTGGCGCAGCGCGCCGCCATGGTGGAGCACGCCGGCGTGCAGCGCCGCCAGCAGTCGCAACGGATTGGCGTGCCCGTCGCGCCGGCCGAAGCTGGCGCCGGCGACATCGGGACCGAGCGTCACTTTCGGCAGCAGGCGCTCCAACGCCGAGCGATCGAGCATTTCCCAATCCGGCTCGTCGTCGCCGCGCTGGTTATGGAGGCGTAAGAGGTCGAGCCGGCGCTTCTCGAAGGCCTGCTCACCAAGGCAGAAGGCGAGGCCGCCATTCTGCTCATAGGCGAGATCGAGCGCCGTCTCGGCTTCGAGCTGCTCGGTGAAGCCGCGCCAGAGCGCGATGCTGTCGCGCGTCAGGGCCTGATAGGCCGGCATGCCCAGGCCCTTGCCCTGCAGCCAGACCAGTCCGAAATTCGCCCGCGCCGCACGGAAATCGCCATCGTCGCCATCGAGCAGCAGCACCTTCTGCCGCTTGCAAGCGAGGCCGTAGGCGATGGCGGCGCCGACCGTTCCCCCTCCGATGACGACGATGTCCGGCCGCATGAAATTCCCTTTCGCTCTTTGACGTTAGGGAGCGACATTGTATTTCGTCAAAGTCGTTTTTCTCTGCGCTCTATTCCCAGGGGTTATGCAATGGTGAGACGGCTCAACCTGCGTCAGGTCGAGGCTTTCAAGGCGGTGATCGAGTACGGCACCGTCAGCCGCGCGGCCGAGATGATGAACGTCTCGCAGCCGGCGATGAGCAAGCTCATCGCCCATCTCGAGGAGGATACGGCCTTGCGCCTCTTCGACCGGGTGAAGGGTCGGTTGGTGGCGACCCGGCGCGGCATGCGGCTCTATGAGGAGATCGACCGGATCTTCGCCGGCGTGCGCCAGGTCGAGAACGCGGTCGAGGCGATCCGGCGCGACGAGCAGAGCCGCCTCCTGATCGGCGTCATGCCGGCGCTCTCCGGCTCCTTCATCCAGGAGGCGACCTCGCGCTTCCTCGCACGGCAGCCGGGCGTGTTCTGCTCGGTCCAGTCGCGCAGCTCGCAATGGATCGCCGACGCGCTCGTCACCCACAGGCTCGACGTCGGGCTGATCATCGCCCCGGTCGACAACCCCTATGTCGCCGCCGAGCCGATGATGGGTCATCCGGTGGTCTGCATCCTGCCACTCGGCCATCCGCTCGCGGCGAAGGAAGTCATCATCCCCGAGGATCTCGCCGGCGTCCCGTTCGTCTCATTCGACCCAGAGAGCCACACCCACCGCAGCATCAGCCGGGTGCTCGAAGGCCATGGCGTCACGCCGGAGGTCGTCATGGCCGCGAACGTCTCGCCGACCTTGTGCGAGTTCGTCGCGGCCGGCGTCGGCGTCTCGCTTGTGCATCCGCTGATCGTCGGCGGCCTGCGCGACAAGATCGCCATCCGCCGCTTCGAGCCGGAATTCCAGCTCGACTTCCAGCTTTGCCGCAACCGCGACAGCCGCAATGCAAGGCTGGTCGACGCCTTCCTGGCAAGCGCGCGCGAAGCGGCGGCGGAGATCTCGCGGGCTATCCTGACGCCGAATCCAGCCTGACCGCCGCGAGCGCGTCGAGCAGCGGCGCATGGTCGCCCTCGCGCAGCCGTTTGCAGGCGTCGATCAGCCTGTCCTGCTGGGCTTTCATGGCGGAAAAGCGGCCGGCTTGTCGCAGCTTCTCCTCGAGCTCGGCCCAGGGGGGCGGTGCGCTCGCCTCCCCGCGCGGCGCCGTCACTGACGAGTGGAAAGTACGGCCGTCGCTGTGGACGGTGACGCGCGACAGCGTCTCCGCCGGAAAGCGGGCATCGAGCTCGGGGTCGAAGCGCAGTGAGACCTTCCGCGCCAGCGCGACGACATCCGGGCGATTCAGCGCTGATGGTGCCAGCGGCAGCAATGCGTCGGGACCATCGATCGCGACCAACGCGAGGCAATAGGGGATGCTGAACTGGATGTCGGTGAAGCCGCTGGGCTCCGGCCGGTTGGCGATGCGCAGGGCGCCACCATAGGTCGCGACCTCGATCGCCTCGATGTCTCCCGGCGCAAGGTGATGCTCTGCGATGAGCCCAAGCAGCGCCTCGACCGGCGCATGCACATGCCGGCAGCAGGCGTGAAACTTCATGTAGTTGCGGGCGATGTAGCGCTGCTGGCCGAGGCTGTCGGCCAGCCCCTCCAGCCGGAAGTGCTCGGGCTGGTCGAGCAGAGCGAGCGGTCCGCTATGGCCGGCTTCGGCGAGGAGCAGGGCATTGGCGGCGGTCAGGCTCGACCAGGCGATGCCTTCCTTGACGTCGTTGCCCTCCTGGGCGGGAAAGAGCGGGCCGGCGCCGGCATGCAGTTGGTTCGGCGCGCTGATGCCGGCAATGGCGAAGGCATGGGCCAGGGCGTCCTGCGGCGTCCGCCTGAGAAAGCCCAGCGCGGCGACGACGCCGTAGCCCGACCACATCCCGGTATTGGCATAGAAGCGGCGGACCGCGCCGATGGCGACGCCGACCTCGTAGCCAATGACGATCGCCCGCAGCAGCTCCTCCGTCGTCGCGCCGATCTCTTCGGCTGCCGCGAGGGCCGCCGGGATGATCGCCGCGCCGGGATGGCCGCGCGCCATGCGGTGGCCGTCGTCGAGATCGAGCGCCGCCGCGGCGGAGGCGTTGCACCAAATCGCGCCCGCGAGGCCGGCTCGCTGCCCGGTGAACCAGACCGGCAGGACGCCGCCGGCCATCGTCGCAGCGGCGACCCGCCGGACCGCGCGCGGCCCTGGCGCATCGATGCCGGGCAGCGTGGCGGCGACGAGGTCGAGCACGGCGCGGCATGCGGCCTCCCGCAGATCGTCCGTCAGCGCCTTTTCGTGTGCGCCGGCGACATAGGCGGCGAACTGGCGCACGGTCTCCATGTCGCGTTGCCGCCTTTGCCTCAGCGCTTCAGCGTGGTCGCCTCGGTGATCGGCGGAGCGAGGTTGAGCGCACCCTTGAGCTCATAGCCGAAATCGAGCTTGTCGCTGCGGGCCCAGACCTGGCGCAGCTCGAACAGGGGAATGGCGCAGACATCGTCCATGATCTTGCGCTGCGCCTCCTTCCAGAGCCCTTTCTGGGCCTCGGCGCTCGGTGCGACCCTGGCCTCCTCGATCTCCTTGTCGGCGATGGCGCAGTGCGAGAAGTTCGTCGCGGCAGTCGGCGTGCCGACAGTCGCGCGCGAGTGGAAGAACTCGCTGAGATAGGTGTCGGCGATCGGGAAGCGCGCCGCGCCGTAGAAGACGAGCCCGCTCAGGTCCTTGCGGGTCTGGCTCTGATAGGTCGCGTGGTCGACGACCTGCATCTCCAGCTTGATCCCGGCCTTGGCGAGCTGCGCCTGGATGATCTCTATGAAGGGCTGCTGTGCCGAGATGTTGGAGACGATCGCCTTCACGGTGATCCCATCCTTGTGGCCGGCCTCGGCCAGCAGCGCCTTGGCTTTGGCAACGTCGAAGCCGTAGCGGACCGTGCAATCCTCGCCGAGATAGCCGGGCGGCACGATCGAGCAGCCCTTGGGGCCGACATCCTTGCCGACGAAGCGCACGAGATCGTCGACATTGACCGCGGCGGCGATGGCGCGGCGCACGCGGATATCATCGAGCGGCGGCTGGCTGCGGTTGATGTGCAGCAGCCGGTATTCACCGGGCTGGAAGATCTCGACATTGAAACCGGGGCGGCGGCGGGCGGAATCGACCCAGCGCTGCTCACGCTTGGCGTGGAACAGGTCGAGCTCGCCGGAGGTGAAGGCGAGTTCGCGCGCGCTGTCGGAGGGAATCGCTCGCATCATGATCGTGTCGATCTTAGGCTTGCCGCGGAAATAGTCGGGGTTGGCGGCGAGCTTCACATATTGCTGGGTCACCTGCTCGACGAAGGTGAACGGGCCGGTCCCGACCGGGTTGGCGCCATAGCGGTCACCCAGTTCCTCGCCGGCCTTGCGGCTGACGATGTTGCCGCCATGATAGTTGGAGACACGGCCGAGGAAGTTGACGTCCGGGTATTTCAGGGTGACGCGGACGGTGAGGTCGTCGACCTTCTCCACCTTGTCGATGGCCGAGAAGTCCGAGGAGAAAGTCGAGCGCTTGGGATCGGCGGAGCGCTGCAAGGAATAGACGACATCGTCGGCGCCGAGCGTGCCCCAGTCGCCATGGAACTTGACGCCCTTGCGCAGGTGGAAGGTCCAGACCTTGCCATCCGGCGAAGTTTCCCAGCGCTCGGCGAGATCGGGCTCAAGGTCCTTTGGATCGGCGCTGCCGGGCTTGAAGCGGACGAGCCCGTTATAGAGCCAGCCGATCAGCGACTTGTCGTCGGTCGCGCTGGCGCGGTGGGCGTCGAGGGTCGAGACATTGCTCGCGCCGGAGCTGACCCTGAGGACCGTCTCCTGGGCGCAAGCCTGCCCCGGAAGGCCCCCGAACAGCATCAGCCCCGCAAGCCCGGCGACATGCGTTTTCATGGTGTGATCCCCTCGATCATTCTTGACGCGATAGTGGGGACCGCCATCCCAGTCTGTCCAAGTCGAAATCCGGGATGAGGTATTCTCTGTGGTTATGGCGTGTGCAAACGGCAGGAGCGCTCAATATTTTATCACGCAGCCTGCTGACATCCGCCGCGCTCTGGTTATTCTGATCCGGCTTTTGAACGCGGCCCACCGGCTGCGGGGTGGGCGTTCGTGCCCAGTCCGCAGCCTCTGATCAGATCGCAATAAAGGACCTGGCATGACCTCTCCGATCCTCTCGGTCTCGAACCTGACGACCTCATTCCGGGTCGAGGGGCTCTGGAAGCCGGTCGTGCGCAACATCTCCTTCGACATCAAGCCGCAGGAAACGCTGGCGGTCGTCGGCGAGTCCGGCTCGGGCAAGAGCGTGACCGCGCTGTCGATCATGCGGCTGACCCCGCCCAGCTCGAGCAAGATCGAGGGCTCGATCAAGCTCAACGGCAAGGAGCTCCTGACCCTGCCGGATGCGCAGATGCGCGAGATCCGCGGCAACGAGATCGCGATGATCTTCCAGGAGCCGATGACCTCGCTCAACCCGGTGCTGACCATCGGCTTCCAGATCGCCGAGGCGCTGATCCTGCATCGCAACATGTCGCGCAGCGAGGCGGAGGCCGAAACGGTGCGCCTGCTGGAGAAGGTCAAGATTCCGGCGGCGAAGTCGCGCTTCCACGAATATCCGCACCGCTTCTCCGGCGGCATGCGCCAGCGCGTGATGATCGCGATGGCGCTGGCCTGCAAGCCCAAGCTCCTGATCGCCGACGAGCCGACAACGGCGCTCGACGTGACGATCCAGGCGCAGATCCTCGAGCTGATCAAGTCGCTGCAGGAGGAGGAGGGCATGTCCGTCCTCTTCATCACCCACGACATGGGCGTCGTCGCCGAGATCGCCGACCGCACCGTCGTCATGTACAATGGCGACGAGATCGAGACCGGGGCGACCGAGGACATCTTCGCCAATCCGCAGAAGCCCTATACCAAGTCGCTGCTCTCGGCCGTGCCGCGGCTGGGCTCGATGGAAGGGCGGAGGCGTCCGATGCGCTTCCCGGTGGTCGACCGCCTGACCGGCCAATCCGACGTGCCGACCGAGGTTCCCGACACCGTCCAGGCGGCCGAGCGCCCGGTGCTCGAGGTCTCGGGCCTGACCACCCGCTTCGAGATCCGCTCCGGGCTGCTCTCCTCGGTCAAGGGCCGAGTGCATGCGGTCGAGAACGTCTCCTTCAGCCTGAAGGCGGGCGAGACGCTGGCGCTGGTCGGCGAATCCGGCTGCGGCAAGTCGACCACCGGCCGCTCGGTGCTGCGCCTGGTCGAGCCGCTCTCCGGCTCGGTGCTGCTCGACGGCGTCGACGTGCTCAAGCTCAACCAGACCGATCTGCGCGACCAGCGCAAGCGCATGCAGATGATCTTCCAGGATCCCTTCGCCTCGCTCAATCCGCGCATGAACATCGGCGCGGCGGTGGCCGAGCCGCTGCTGATCAACAATCTCGCCACGCGCTCCGAAGCGCGCGACAAGGTCGCCGATCTCCTGAAGCGCGTCGGCCTGCTGCCCGACATGGCGAGCCGCTTCCCGCACGAGTTCTCGGGCGGCCAGCGCCAGCGCATCTGCATCGCCCGCGCGCTTGCGGTCGAGCCGCGTCTGATCGTGGCCGACGAGGCGGTCTCGGCGCTCGACGTCTCGGTCAAGGCGCAGGTGGTCAACCTGATGCTCGACCTGCAGGCCCGCATGGGGCTGGGCTATCTCTTCATCTCGCACGACATGGCGGTGGTCGAGCGCGTCAGCCACCGGGTCGCGGTGATGTATCTCGGCGAGATCGTCGAGATCGGTCCGCGCGAGGCTATCTTCGGCAACCCGCAGCACCCCTATACCAAGCGGCTGCTGGCGGCGGTGCCGATCGCCGATCCGGCAAGGCGCCTGGAAAAGCGCCCGGTCTCGAACGACGAGATCAAGAGCCCGATCCGCCCGGCCGACTACGTCCCGCCGGTGCGCCAGTATCGCGAGGTCTCGCCCGGCCACGCCGTGATGATCTGGGGCGAGGAGTGGGAGACCAAGCCGCTGATCGCCAAGGTGGCGTGAGCCGCTCCAGTCCGGTCCGCATAGTTCGCACCGGTCAGCTTGCACCTGGGCTGGCCGGTGACGCGCATGGCTGAGCGGCGATACGCTCTCCCGTCTGATTAGTCCCTTTGATCAACGGGGCTCCAGCTGCGCAGGCTGGCAAGCCGAACGATCTGAGCCTATGCCAAGTGCTGAGAATCGTTGATAGAACCAGTCATGCGCATCTGGATCAGGAACCCGCTCGCCATCCTCGCCGAGAATGCCGGAGGCGGGATCGTGGTCGAGGATGGGGTGATCGTCGAGCTCGTCGCGAGCGGCGCCTATCCGGTTATGCCGGTGACCGAGAGCTTCGATGCCTCGGATCATGTCGTGCTGCCGGGGCTGATCAACACCCACCACCATTTCTACCAGACGCTGACCCGCGCCCATCCGGCGGCGATCGACCGCGAGCTCTTTCCCTGGCTGAAGGCGCTCTATCCGCTCTGGGCGCGCCTGCGGCCGGAGGATCTGCGCCTCGCGGTGCGCGCTGCGCTGGTCGAGCTCATGCTCTCCGGCTGCACCACCGCCGCCGACCACCACTATCTCTATCCGGCCGGGCTGGAGAATGCCGTCGACATCGCTGTCGAGGAGGCGCGGGCGCTCGGCATCCGCGTCACCATCTCGCGCGGTTCGATGAACCTGTCGCAGAAGGATGGCGGCCTGCCGCCCGACGAGGTCGTGCAGGACGAGGACACTATCCTCGCCGATTGCGAGCGGGTGCTCGGCCTGTTCCATGATCCGAAGCCGGGCAGCATGGTGCAGATCGCGCTTGCGCCCTGCTCGCCCTTCTCGGTGACGCCCTTGCTCATGGCGAGATCGGCCGAGCTCGCGGCGCGCTTCGACGCGCCGCTGCATACGCATCTGGCGGAAACCGAGGACGAGGACGCCTATTGCCTGGAGGTCTATGGCAAGCGCCCGCTCGACCTGCTGGAGGACGTCGGCTGGATGCGGCCGAAGACCTGGCTGGCGCATGGCATCCATTTCTCCTGCGAGGAATGCGAGCGGCTCGGCAAGGCCGGCGTCGGGGTCTGCCATTGCCCGACCTCGAACGGTGTGCTCGCTTCCGGCTTCTGCAAGACCCGCGAGCTCGAGGCGGCGGGTGCGCCGGTCGGCCTCGGCGTCGACGGCTCGGCCTCCAATGACGGCTCGAACCTGATGGAGGAGTTGCGCCACGCGCTGCTGGTCAACCGGCTGCACTACAAGAGTGCCAGCGCGGTGACGGCGCGCGATACGATCCGCTGGGCGACGGAGGGCTCGGCACGCTGCCTCGGGCGTTCCGATATCGGCAGGATCGCAATCGGCCTGCAGGGTGATCTCGCTCTCTACAAGCTCGACGAATTGCGCTTTTCCGGGGCCCACGACCCGATTGCAGCGCTGGTCCTATGCGGCGCGAACCGGGCCGACCGCGTCATGGTCGGTGGCCGCTGGCGGGTGGTCGACGGCGAGATTCCAGGGCTTGATCTGGCATCCCTGCGCCGGGCGCACGGCGCAGTGGCGAGGCGCTACAGCTGAGGGAGATAGGCTCCGCGTCTTTCCGGGGCGCGCCGGAGGCGCGAGCCCGGAATCCCGAACCGACGCCGCTATTCGATAAGCGCCCGATTTCCGCCTCTTCGTGATTGAGCGCATCGGTTCTGGATTCCGGGCTCTTCGCTGCGCGAAGCCCCGGAAAGACGGCGAGGTCGCCCAGGATGACCCAGCTTATTTGGAAACGGGGATCGACACGCTCTCGCCCGGCCGCATCAGCGGCTTCAGGAAGCCGGTCAGGTCGTTGGTGACGAAATGGACGTGGGCGGCTTCGACCACCGCCTGCTCCGAGGCATCGCGGAAGGGATCGGTCGTGCGCGGCACGATCAGCACGGTCTTCATGCCGAGCGCGCTCGGCACGATCAGGTTCTTGTCGATGTCCTCGAACATCGCCGCCCTGGCGGGATCGACCGCGTGCTTGGCGAGGAAGTTCTCATAGGTGGCGCGCTCGGGCTTGGGCAGGAAGCCGGCCTCGACGATGTCGAAGATGTCCTCGAAATGGTGGAGGATGCCGAGCTTGCCGGCTACGTTCTCGGCATGGCCGCGCGAGCCATTGGTCAGGATCAGCTTGCGGCCGGGCAAGGCGGCGATCGCCGCGCCGAGATCGGGATTGGGATCGAGCATCGTGAGGTCGATGTCGTGGGCGAAGGCGAGGAAATCGTCGGGATCGACGCCGTGCTCCTCCATCAACCCTTTCAGCGTGGTGCCGTAACGCTCGTAATAATAGCGGCGCAGCTCGTGCGAGGAGAGGCCGTCGAGACCGAAGAGCTCGAGCAAGTACAGGCTGATCCGCTCATTGACCTGCGGCCAGACCTGCGCCTCGTGCGAATAGAGCGTGTTGTCGAGGTCGAAGATCCAGTGGTCGACATGGCCGAACGCCGCCTGCTCCGGCAGGAGCGGGATGGCAGTGGCTGGAATGGTCGTGTTCTGGTTCATGGGGCCATGTGATGTGGGGGGCACCATCATGACATGCAAGATGCTTGCAAAGTCCTTGCGACGACGAGGTCGTCCATAGGAGGGAGCAGCGACGGCTTTCCTTCTCCCGGATGGGAGAAGGTGGCGCGGAGCGCCGGATGAGGGACTGCCTTATCCGCAGAGGATGCGACGGTGCCGTCGCGCTCCAACGATCAGCGGCGGTCCCTCACCCCTGCCCCTCTCCCATCCGGGAGAGGGGTTCCCGCGCTTACTTCCGGATGATCGTGCCTGAGCCGGTATCGGTGAAGAGCTCGATCAGCGCCGCGTGCGGGACCTTGCCGTCGAGGATGACGACGGCCTCGACGCCCTTTTCCAGCGCGTAGATGCAGGTCTCGATCTTCGGGATCATGCCGCCGGAGATGGTGCCATCGGCGATCAGGCGCCGGCACTGCTCGATGGTGAGCTCGGGGATCAGGTTCTTGTCCTTGTCGAGCACGCCCGGGACGTCAGTGAGCAGCAAGAGGCGCTTGGCGCCGAGGGCGCCGGCGATCGCACCGGCGAAGGTGTCGGCGTTGACATTGTAGGTCTGGCCGTCGGCCGCGGCGCAGACCGGCGCCAGCACCGGGATCAGCTCTTCCTTCAGGATCGCCTTGAGCACGGTGGTGTCGACCGTCTCGGGCTCGCCGACGAAGCCGAGATCAAGCACCTGCTCGATCTTCGAATCGGGATCGACGATGGTGCGGGTCGCCTTTCTGGCGGTCACCATGTTGCCGTCCTTGCCGCAGAGGCCGATCGCCTTGCCGCCCTCGCGCGAGATGTAGCCGACGATCTCCTTGTTGACCGAGCCAGCCAGGACCATCTCGACCACGTCGACGGTCGCGGCATCGGTGACGCGCAGGCCCTGCTTGAACTCGGACTTGATGCCGAGCTTGGCGAGCATGCGGGCGATCTGCGGGCCGCCGCCATGGCAGACCACCGGCTTCAGGCCGGACTGCTCGAGCAGCACCACGTCCTCGGCGAAATCCTCGGCGGTGGCTGCGTCACCCATGGCGTTGCCGCCATATTTGATCACGATCACCTCCTGGTCATAGCGCTGCATGTGCGGCAGCGCCTGGACCAGCAGCTCGGCGGCTTGCGAGGGGGTGAGATTGTGAGGGGCGTTCATCGGCAGGCTCCGCGAAGGCACGGGGAGGCAGCCGCGCCGCGCCGCGTTCTAACTGAAGACGAAAGGCTGTGAAAGCGCGGCGATGCCGATCAGGCGCGCTTGGAGAACAGAGCTGCGAGGGCGAGCCCGAGCCAGCCGCCGAGCATCATGAAGCCGCCGGCGGGCGCAGCGCCGAGGAAGAGCCGCTCGCCCTGGAAGCCGCGCACCGAAAGATCGGCGGAAAAGAGCGCAACGCCAAGGATCAGCAGCGAGATTGCAAGGCGTGCCGGCCAGTCCGCGAGCAATTCGGCGCGCCGCGCCGTGCAGGCGGCGATCACCGCAGGCGCATGGAAGAGCAGCATCTGCCCGGCGATCTGGATATTGTCGGAGCCACCGGCATGCGTGCCGGCCGCGAGCAGGGTCACGCCGGCGAGCCCCATCAGCATGGCGATGGTGAGATGGATGCGGGTCGCGGTGATCATGGGCATATCCGTGTGGCTGGCCGGGCAAGGGCCCTGACGTGCCGAGGAGGAGATGCCGCGACTGAGGGGAAGGTCAAGCGGGTGTGGCTGTGGCATCATGCTCCAGCCGCGACCTCAGCGTCAGCCGGGTCCATTGCGGGTGAGTTGCGTCACTGGCGCCGGCGCCGAGCCATAGCGGCTCTGATGCTCGAGCTCGGCATTGAGCTCGGCGCCGGCGAGGACGATCGTGGCGGAGAGCCAGAGCCAGGTCATGAACACGACGATGGTGGCGAGCGAGCCATAAGTCGCGGTGTAGCGGCCGAGCGTGCTGACATAAAATGAAAAGCCGACCGAAGCTGCGACCCAGAGCAGTGCGGCGGCGATAGCGCCTGGCAGCACCCAGGCGAAGCGCGGCAGCTTGCGATCCGGGCCGATCCAATACAGGCAGCCGATCGCGATGATGCCGACGAGGAAGAAGGCGGGCCAGCGCAGCCAGCGGATCACGACCTCGATCCCGTGGCCGAAGGGAAAGAGCGCGGTCACCACCGGCAGGCTCGCGATCAGGGCGAGCGCCAGGATCAGTACGAAGAGCGCGCTCAGCGTCGTCGCCAG
Source organism: Alloboseaceae bacterium BT-24-1 (assembly GCA_025846845.1). Classification (GTDB taxonomy): domain Bacteria; phylum Pseudomonadota; class Alphaproteobacteria; order Rhizobiales; family Beijerinckiaceae; genus Allobosea. The sequence continues at coordinate 467,571 of JAOYTL010000005.1, read as the reverse complement.
CGAGACCAGGTTGAGGCGGATGAAGCCGCGTTGCTCGCGCACGCCATAGATGATGTTGAGCGCGTCGAAGATCGCCTTCATTGCGGCGTTGGCGCTCCAGATCGCGACGAGGAACCCGATCAGGAAAGTCAGCGAAAGATTCATCGCGTTCTGGCCGGACAGTCGCACCGCCTGCTCGCGGATGAGCTCGCGCGCCGCCTCGGGCAGGACGATGGTGACGTTATCGAGCTGGCCGACGATCGTCGCCGGGTCGGTCAGCATGCCGTAGAGCGTCACCAGCAGCGACAGGGCCGGCACCAGCGAGAGCAGCGTGAAGAAGGCGACGGCGCCGGCGAGCGAGAGCACGCGCGCTTCCTGGATGCGGGTGCTGAAGCGCAGCAGCACGTCCTTCCAGCCGCGCCAGGGCAGGGCGATCGGGCTGACGGCGCCCTGGCCGCGCCGGGCCTGACGCAAGGGCTCGCCGACCCGGCGCGAGACCAGGCCGTGGACGTAACCGGCGACCATCGCCGCGAGCCCGGCGGCGCCCGTCAGTCGCTTGAAATAGGCCATGCGCGCTCCGGTCCAGGGGCAGTCGATCCTAGACAGCTCCGTCGCGCTGGCAACGTTGCGGCAGGCGTTTTCGTTCCGGGAGGCGGACGGGCGCCGGGTCGCTTAGAGGTTCGTTAACCTTAACATTTTCATAATGCCGCTCCTGACGCCAGCGCGGCGCCGGCCGGATCGTCCGCCCGGAAGCCGCCGCCGTTCGAGCCGAGATTTTGATGAAAGCCCTTCTGAAAGCCTCCATCGCAGCTGTCGCCCTGATGGCCGGCGGCGCCTCTTTGGCGGCTGACCTGTCAAGGAAGGGCCTCCTGCCGCCGGCGCCGGAACTGCCGACATTCTACAACTGGAGCGGCGTCTATCTCGGCGGCCAGGTCGGCTATTCCTGGGGCTCCGACCGGGCGAGTGAATTTGCCACCGCCGGCCGGGCACCGCTCGGTCGCTCATTCGATTACAGCCCGTCCTCCTTCATCGGCGGCGCGCGCCTCGGCTTCAACTATCAGCTCGGTTCGATCGTGCTCGGCGTCGAGGGCGATATCGAGGGCATGAATGCCGCTGAAGGGAAGGGCGATCTTGGCGGCATCGTTCGCGTGCGACAGGACTGGCAGGGTTCGGTGCGTGCGCGTCTCGGCTACAGCCTCGACCGGATCATGATCTACGCCACCGGCGGCGTGGCCTTCACCAAGCTCGAATATTCCTATGTCAGCCCGCTGGCGGGCCTGACCGAGACGATCAATTCCTCCAGGACCGGCTGGACCGTCGGCGGCGGTGTCGACTACGCCGTGACCGACAATATCATCCTCGGTGTCGACTATCGCTACACTGACTATGGCCGCTTCGACCATGTTGGTGCCGGCGCCTATCTTGGTCGCACGGTCGAGCACGAGCCATCCGCGCACGCGGTGCGCGCCAGCCTCGTCTACAAGTTCTGAGAGGCCCAGCGCGTCAGCCCGCCTTGCGGAACATGCCGGGCGTGATGCCGTGCACGGCGCGAAAGCTGCGCGAGAGATGGCTCTGGTCGGCGAAGCCGGCGGCGAAGGCGGCGTCGGCCAGGCTGGCGCCCTGCTGGATCAGCCGGTTGGCGCGGCGCAAACGGCGGTCGCGGATGAAGGTGGCCGGTGTCGAGCCCGTCAGCTTCTTGAAGTCGCGGATGACCTGGAAGCGCGTGACACCGGCCGCCGTCGCCAGGCCCTGCAGGTCGATCTCGTCAGCGAGCCTCTCCTCGATCACCTGCTCATAGCGTGAGAAGCGGCGCTGCGAGCCGGAGCGGTCGAGCGGCTCGGCCGGTCGGTCGGCGTCGCCATGCTGCAGGATCAGCCGGCGCAGCGCGGTCAGCAGGGAGGCCTCCGCGCGGGTGGCTTCCGGCGAGGTTGATTCCGCATGGGCCGCAGCGAGCAGCCGGGCCAGCTCGGGATCGTCGAGCAGGGCCTGCGGGAAGAGCGGCAGATGCGGCTGCCCGAGTTCGGCTGCGATGTCCGACAGCAGGGCCACCGACGGGTAGAAGGTCCGGTAGGCCCAGCCCTGCTCGGCGCCGGCCTCGCCATCGTGCCACTCCTCCGGATTGACGACGAGCACCGAGCCGGCCGGAGCCAGCACCTCCTGCCTGCCAACGCGCACGCGCTCGCAGCCCTCGGTGATCAGCGCGATGACGTAGCCGTCATGGGTGTGGCGGTCATAGCGATGCTCGCGAAAGCGCGCCTTGAGCAGGCCGAGCTCGCGGAAGGCGGCGTGGCGCCAGAACTCCTGACTCTCCTGTCGCGGCTCGCTCATGGATCGGATCCGATTGGGTCAATCTGGTTCAAGACGCTGCCCGGTCCGCTCTCCTAATCCATGTGGGACAGGAGAGAACCATGCTGCACAATGACCCGATCGCCGCGCTGACACCAGAGGTCGTCGCCTGGCGCCATCACATCCACGCCAATCCCGAGCTCGGCTTCCAGGAGGTTGAGACCGCCCGCTTCGTCGCCGAGAAGCTGCGCTCCTTCGGCCTCGAGGTGCAGGAGGGCATCGGCGGCACCGGCGTGGTCGGCACGCTGCGCGCCGGCTCCGGCACGCGCGCCATCGGCCTGCGTGCCGAACTCGATGCGCTGCCCGTCGTCGAGCGCACCGGCCTGCCCTATGCCTCGAAGACAGAGGGCGTGATGCATGCCTGCGGCCATGACGGCCACAGCGCCATGCTGCTCGGGGCCGCGAGACTCCTCAGTCAGAACCCGGATTTCGACGGCACCGTCCATTTCATCTTCCAGCCGGCCGAGGAGAACGAGGGCGGCAGCATGAAGATGATCGAGGCCGGACTGTTCGAGCGCTTCCCGGTCGAGGCGGTCTATGCCGTGCACAACTGGCCAGGCGAGCCCTTCGGCACGATCGCGGCCCGCGCCGGGGCGCAGATGGCCGCGGTCGACAATTTCGAGCTGCGCTTTTCGGGCCTCGGCGCCCACGTCGCCATGCCGCATCTCGGCGATGACCCGATCCTCGCCGCCGGGGCCTTCATCCAGAGCGTGCAGCGCATCGTCTCGCGCGCCGTAGACCCGCAGACACCGATCGTCGTCAGCCTGACGCAGGTCCATGGCGGCAATGTCGGCAACATCGTGCCGAAGGAGATCTGGCTGCAGGGCACCTGCCGCTTCTTCGATCCGGCGCTGTCCGATCTTTGCGAGAGGCTGCTCGGCGAGATCGCGCAAGGTGTCGCCGCCTCGCACGGGGTCACCTCCGCGCTCGACTACAAGCGCGGCTATCCGCCGGTGATCAATACCGTCGAGGCAGCGGCGCTGGTGGCGCGGGCGGCGGCTGCGGCTGTCGGGCCGGAGAACGTCATGGCCGAGTTCAAGCCGAGCCTGGGCTGCGAGGACTTCGCCTTCATGATCCGCGCCGCCAGCGGCTGCTATGCCTGGATCGGCGCCGGCGAGGTCGGCCTTGGCGAAGGCCTGCATGGCGACCGTTATGTCTTCAACGACGGCATCGTTCCGCATGTCCTGCGCTACTGGCAGAATCTCGTCGCCAGCGCGCTGCCGAAGGCCGCGCCATGAACGCGCATGTTCCTGCTCGCCGGATGATCGAACGCCGCTGTGGCGGGCGCATCCTGCTCGACGGCGTCGACACGATCATGCTCGGTGCGAACGACTATCTCGGCCTCTCGACCGATGAGCGCGTGCTCGCCGCGACCAACGAGGCGATGCGGCTCTATGGCACCGGGACCGGCATCTATCCGGTCTTCGTGACGACGCCGCTGCACGAGGCGCTGGCGCAGAACCTCGCTTCCTTCCTCGGCGTCGAGGCGGTGGCGCTGTTCTCCTCTGGCGGCAGCGCCAATGGCGGGGTGCTGACCACGCTGGTCGGGGCGGGCGACGTCATCATCTCGGACCGGCTGAACCATGCCAGCATCATCGACGGCTGCCGCCTGAGCCAGGCCGAGGTCGAGACCTATGAGAACCGCAATGTCGCCGGCCTGCGGCGGGCGCTCGAGGGGACGCGGCGGGCCAAGCGGCGCCTCATCGTCACCGACGGCATCTTCAGCATGGAAGGCGGCTCGGCGCCATTGCCGGAGATCCAGGCGCTGGCGCGCGAATTCGATGCGCTGCTGATGATCGACGAGGCCCATGCGACCGGCGTGGTCGGGCCGGGTGGCGCCGGCACCGCGCCGCTTTGCGGCCTCGCCAATGGCGCGCCCGACATGCTGCTGACCGGCTCGCTATCGAAGGCGCTGGGTGGCGCCAGCGGCGGCTTCGTCGCCGGTCCACGCCTGCTGGTCGAGAAGCTCAAGGCGCAGTCGCGCAGCTGGATCTTTACCATGGGGATGACGACGGCGAATGCCGCGACGGCGCTGACGGCGCTGAAGATCTGCCGCGACGATCCCGGCCCGCGCGAGCGGCTCTGGCGCAATGTCGCCCATCTACGCGAGGCGCTGCGCTTCTATGCGCTCGCCTGCCATGGCAGCGACAGCGCCATCACCGCTGTGAAGGTCGGTGGCGAGGAGCGGGCGCGTGCCATGACCACGCGCCTGACCCGGGCGGGTGTCTTCGCTCCGGCGATCTCGTTCCCGATCGTGGCGCAGGGTGAGGCGCGGCTGCGGCTCCAGGTCAGCGCCGCTCATGAGACCGCCGAGCTCGACGAGGCAGCGGCAGCGCTGGCGACGGCCTTCGCCGAGACGGCTTAAACTCAGCCCGCTGCGAGCCGGTAGAGATGCACCGGCTTGCGTGGCGCGCGCTTGATCACGCCCTTGGCCTCGAGGTCGAGCTGGACGGCCTTCAGCCACCAGCCGGCCGTGGCGCCTTGCGGGAAGAGATCATCCGGCAGGAGCGGCAATAGCGCCTCCTTCGCGTCGGGAACGGTCAGCCCCGGGGCCTCGCCCGGAAGTGCTGCGAGCAATGCCTTGCGCATCGCCAGATATTTGGCGCGGTCGACCCGCTCGGATTTGCCGGGCTTGTTGACGTTCTCGATCTCGATCTTGTCGTCAGGCATCGATCGTCCCCGCTGTCGTGATCTTCGGATTACGGAAGCCCATGGCGATCCAGGCGCCGAGCAGCTTGGCGTAGAAAGAGACCGTGTGGGTCTTCAGGTTCGGGATATCGGCCGGCAGGGCCGAAGCGTCGGGCAGATCTCCAGTCATGGTCCGCAGCGTCGCTTTCGGCCGGGCATTATCAGGCCAGAGATGGAGATAGAGGCTGAGCCAGTGTGCGCCCTTCATCTCCAGGAAGACCGGCGTGTTGCAGCAGGTCGCGACGACACGGCGCGAGCCGGCCTCGGGCGTGAGCCGAAATTCGCGCAGGCTCTCCGCACCCGCGACAATCTCGACCCGGTCCTTGCGGTATTCGGCTGTCGGCGTCGCGCCATAGGCGGTGAGGATGTCGCTGCCACCAGGCAGCGTCGCCAGCCGAGCTGCGGCGGCCCGGCAGCTGTCGCACAGGCATTCTGAGACGAGGATTGGGGCGCCCTGGACCCTCAGTCGCGTATGGCCGCAGGCGCAGCCGATCGTCATGGACTGGCTCATGCGGCGCGCTCCTCGGCGACGTGGAAGAGATGGCGGATGTAGCGGTCGAGATGGTCGAGGCTTTCGCGCGCCAGATCGGGATCGTTGCCGGCCTTGGCGAGGACGAAGCCGCCCTGCAGCACGGCCTGGGTGTGCCGGGCCAGGCTTTCGGCGCTCCAGCCGGTCGTGGTGATGCCGTGGTTCCGGCGGGCCTGTTCGATATCGGCCTCCAGCGTCGCGGCATGGCCCAAAATGCTGCGGCCGCAGGCGTCGCGGATGTCGGGCGCGCTGGCATGGACCTCCTGCGCCATCATCCCGACCAGGCAGGTGAACTCGTAGATGTCGCCGGTGATGATCGCCTTGCGGAAGGCGACATAGGCGAGGACGCGGTCGAGGGCGTCGGCCGGTTGGTGATAGGGCGCGGCCGCGAAGAAGGGCGTGACCTCCTGCGTCCAGAATTCGGCCGCGGCAACGCCGAGCGCCTCCTTGCTGGCGAAATGATGGAAGAACGCGCCCTTGGTGACATCGGCGGCGCGACAGAGGTCGTCGACGCTGGTGGCGGCGAAGCCTTTGGCGCGAATGACGTCGCGCGCTGCTTCAAGGAGCCGGGTGCGGGCGTTGCCGCGTTCGGGGGACTGCTTGGTTGGCCGTGGCATGGCCTATACATACCATTCAGTTGGTATGTTGCAAGCGGCTTCTTCTGGCCATTGCCGCGATCAATTGACAAAAAAATCTGTCAATGAGAGTTTCAGGTCATGCTCGACCTCGACGTCATCGACGATCCCGCTCGCGCCGCCGTGGCGCTCGATCCGGTCAAGCGGCGGATCCTGGCCGAATTGTCGGAGCCGGCCTCGGCCGCCTCGCTCGCCGGGCGGGTCGGGCTGACCCGGCAGAAGGTCAACTACCACTTACGCGCGCTCGAGGAGCATCAGCTGGTTGAGCCGGCGGGCGAGCGGCAATGGGGCGGGCTAACGGAGCGCCTGATGGTGGCGAGTGCCGCTTCCTTCGTCGTCTCGCCGGCGGTGCTGGGTGCGCTCGGCGCCGATCCGGAGCGCAACCCCGACCGGCTCTCGGCGAGCTATCTGATTGCGCTCGCCGCCCGGATCGTGCGCGAGGTCGGAGCGCTCTGGAACGAGGCGCGCCGGCAGGAGAAGCGGCTGGCGACATTGTCGCTCGACAGCGTCATCCGCTTCCGCTCGCCGACCGAGCGCGCCGCCTTCACCCGCGAGCTCACCGAAACCGTGGCGGCGCTCGCCGCCCGCTACCACGACGACAGCGCGCCGGGCGGGCGCTCGCACCGCCTCGTGGTCGCCGCCTATCCGGCGCCCGAACCGGCCAGTGCCTGAAAGGATATCAAGATCATGCCGATCAAGAAGGACGGAACCGGCAAGCGCTGGGTCGAGATGGAGGTTCTCGTTCCCGGCACGCCCGAACAGGTCTGGCAGGCGATGGCGACGGGACCGGGCAATACCGCCTGGTTCACCCGCACGACGATCGAGGAGCGGGTCGGCGGCAAGCTCAGCTTCAATTTCGGGCCGGAGATGAGCTCGGCCGGCGAGATCAATCTCTGGGAGCCGCCGCATCGCTTCGGCTACACCGAATATGAATGGGGCGAGAAGGCGCCGCCCGTCGCGACCGAGATCACCATCACCAGCCGTTCCGGCGACCAATGCCTGGTGCGGATGGTGCACTCGTTCTTTGCTTCCAGCGACGACTGGGACGATCAGGTCGAGGGGTTCGAGGGCGGCTGGCCCGGCTTCTTCGCGGTGCTGCGGCTCTATCTCAGTCACTTTGCCGGGAAGAAGGGCGCTTCCTTCCAGGCGATGCGGGTGACCGGAGGCGAACATCTCGCCGTCTGGACGCAATTGACCGAGAGGCTCGGCCTCGCCGGCGCCAATGTCGGCGAGCGGCACGAGCTGCCGGCCGCGCCGCAAGCCTTCGCCGGCACGGTCGAGCAGACCGAGCAGGGCCAGAAACAGCGCCACATCCTGCTGCGCTCCGAGGACGGCGTCGCATTGATCGGCAGCTACTGGATGGGCGACAAGGTCAATGTCAGCGCCAGCCTGTTCTTCTATGGTGACGATGCAGACAGGCGTGCCGCCGAGAGCGAGCCGGCATGGCAGGCCTGGCTCAAGGAGAGCTTTGAGGCGGCTGGCTGATCGGTCACGTCAGCCACGCTGGGCGAGCAGCCAAGCCCTGACATGCATTGTCTGCTCGGGATGCCGCGGCTTGCGCGCGCTGACGACGTAGAAATCGAGGCCGCCGCGCGTGCTGGCCGGCGTCGCCAGGGCTAGGCGGCCGGCGGCGAGATCGGGCTCGACCAGGAAGCGGCTGGCGAGCGCGACGCCTTGGCCGGCGATCGCGGCGTCGATCGCCAGCGCGGTCTGGTTGAAGCGCGTGCTGCGGATCGTCAGGGGCATCGGCCGGCCGAGCGCACGTTCGAAGAACTCCGGCCAGAGGTCGTGCCCGTCGCGCAGCAAGGGCAGGCGCGCCAGCTCTTCCTCGGCGGGACGCATGCTGGGATGGCAGGCCGCGACGATCTCATGCTCGAACAAGAGGTCGGCGGTCAGGCCGGGTCCGAAAGGCGGGCGGCCCTGGCGAATGGCGATGTCGACGCCATCCGACTGGAAGTTCGCCAGCGCATCGCTGGCGAGGATATTCAACTCCAGTTGCGGATGGGCGGCGGTAAAATCGGGCAGCCGCGGCACCAGCCATTTCGCCGCGATGCTTGGCGTCGCGCTGATCGTCAGCCGCAAGGGCTGCGGACGAAGATTGTCGGTCGCCTCGGCGAGCAAAGCGAAGGCGCGGGCGACATGGGTCGCGTAGCTGCGCCCGGCGCCTGTGAGTGCGAGCAGGCGCGGCTGACGTTCGAACAGCTTCAGGCCGAGATCGCTCTCGAGCCCGCGGACATGCTGCGCGACCGCGCCTTGGGTGACGCCGAGCTCATCGGCTGCGGCGCGGAAGTTGAGATGCCGCGCCGCAGCCTCGAAGGCGCGCAATGCGTTGAGTGAAGGCAGGCGCTGCTGCGGCTCGATCATTCAGTAGTTTTTCTATCGATATGATGTTGGCCAACTGACTGGCGAGTTTATGCGGCTAATGCGAGAAAGACCACAATGAGCGCTGCCACTCGCAGCATCCATATGTCCTTCGCAGAATGATGGAGCTTCCAATGGCAGGAGAAAAAGTCGCAATCGTCACCGCCGGCGGCAGCGGAATGGGCGCTGCGGCGGCGAAGCGGCTGGCCCAGGACGGGTTCAAGGTCGCGATCCTGTCCTCCTCCGGCAAGGGCGAGGCCCTGGCCAAGGAACTCGGCGGGTTCGGCGTCACCGGCTCGAACCAGTCGAACGACGACCTGAAGCGCCTGGTCGACCAGACGCTGGCGCGCTTCGGCCGCATCGACGTGCTGGTCAACAGCGCCGGCCACGGTCCGCGCGCACCGATCACCGAGATCACCGACGAGCAATGGCATACCGGGCTCGACGTCTACCTGATGAACGTGATCCGCCCGACCCGGCTGGTCGCGCCGGTGATGACGGCGCAGAAATCAGGCGCGATCGTCAACATCTCGACCGCCTGGGCCTTCGAGCCTGCTGCCAACTTCCCGACCTCGGCGGTGTTCCGGGCCGGGCTCGCCGTCTACACCAAGCTCTTTGCCGACCAGTATGCGGCGCAGAACGTGCGGATGAACAATGTCCTGCCGGGCTGGATCGACTCGCTGCCGCAGACCGACGAGCGCCGCGACGGCGTGCCGATGCAGCGCTACGGCACGAGCGAGGAGATCGCCGCGACGATCGCCTTCCTCGCCTCGGACGGCGCCGGCTACATCACCGGCCAGAACCTGCGCGTCGATGGCGGCTTGATGCGCTCGCTTTAGGGGCGTAGGCCGTCGACGCCGGATGGACGGACGGAGCAGGCGCGATGACGGGCAAGGTCGACTGGGATGCGAACCAGTATCTGCGCTTCGAGGACGAGCGGACGCGGCCGCCGCTCGACCTGATCCAGCGCGTGCACCTCACCGATCCGCAGCATTGCATCGATCTCGGCTGCGGGCCGGGCAACAGCACCGAGCTGGTCGCCGCCCGCTTCCCGGCTGCCAAGGTCGAAGGTCTCGATTCCTCGCCGGACATGCTCGACAAGGCGCGCAAGCGCCTGCCGCAGCTTTCGTTCACCTTGGCCGATCTGGAGAATTGGTCGGCGGATGGGCGCTACGACCTGATCTTCGCCAACGCAGCGCTGCAATGGATTCCCGACCATCCCGCTTTGTTCGCGCGGCTGGCGCGGTCACTGGCGCCGGGTGGGGCGCTTGCGGTGCAGATGCCCAACAACCTCAGCGAACCCTCGCATGTCGCCATGGACGAGGCCGCTGCCGAGGGGCCGTGGGCGGCTCGTCTTGCCAATGCGCGGGGATCGAAGGCGGTGATCGGCTCGTTCTCGGATTACCGCAGCTGGCTGATGGAGGCAGGCTGCCAGGTCGACATCTGGCAGACGACTTACGTCCATGCGCTCGCCGGCCACGATGCGATCGTCGAGTGGTTCAAGAGCACCGGCCTGAAGCCCTATATCGACCCGCTGCCGGCGGGGGAGCGCGAGGCGTTCCTCGCACGCTATCGCGCGAAGATAGCCGCGGCCTATCCGATTGAGCCGGACGGCAAGGTGCTGCTGCGCTTCCCGCGTTTGTTCATCCTCGCGGTTCGGACATAGCGCCAGCAATCAGCGGGATCTGGCCTTGGCCTCGGCGAGCACGTCATGCAAAGCGAGTTCGTGCGCCAGCGCGTTGAAGGTGGCGTCGTCGATCTCGCCGCTCTTGAGCAGGCCACGCAGAGCCTCGCGCTCCGCCGTCAGGGCGGCGTGTCGCAAGGCACCCTCGGCCCTTTGTAGCGTCACCGCTTCCTCCTGCGGCGTCTTGCCGTCGTCGAGCAAGGCGAGGCGCCGCCTGTAAGTCGCGATCAGACCCTCCGCCACCGCCTGGTCGACCGTGGCGGCGCCGTCCGTCCCGCCGCGATGTGCAACGCCCTCCAGCCGGGCAATCGCGGCTTCAGTGGCGGTGATGCGCGCCCTGCGCACCTCGGTGGCATGAGCGGCGTGTCCGACAACGAGCCCGCGCACGACCGGCGGCAGTCCGACGCTGGCGATCACGAGCCAGAGCAGGATCACGCCCGCGGCCAGAAAGATCGCGACGTCCCGTCCTGGAAAGGGCGAGCCGTCGAGCGCCAGCACCGGCAAGGACAGCACGCCTGCGAGCGTGACGGCACCGCGCACGCCGGCGATCGAGCTCGCGAGACGGATGCGGGGTGTAGCCTTGAGTGGAGCCTCGTGCCTGAGCCGGCTGATGAGACGTCCGGCGGCGACCGCCACCGTGATCCAGAGGTAGCGCAGCAGGATCAGGCAGAGTGTCAGCGCGACCACGATGACGAGCGGCTGCCAAAGCCAGTGCCAGCCGGTCAGAGCCGTCGGAGCGGTGCGGATGATCGCCGGCAATTGCAGGCCGAGCAGCACGAAGATCGTACCGTTCAGGAGGAAGGCCAGCATCGTCCAGAAGGAGTGGGCGAGCATGTAGGCGGAGACGCTGAGCTGGCTGGCGGTGCGCGTGCGCCCGACGGTGAGGCCGGCGACGACGGCCGCAAGCACGCCGGAGGCATGCACGCTTTCCGCCGCCAGGAAGGCTGCGAAGGGCAGGAACATGATGACGAGCACCTGTGCCTCCGGCGGGATTCGATCGAATTTCGCCAGCAGCTTCAGCGCCCAGGAGACCACAACGACCGCGAGCAGGCCTGCGGCGACACCTCCCGCGACGGCGAAGAGGAAGGCGAGCGAGGCCTGCCAGAGCGAGAAGCTGCCGGTCAGGGCCGCTGCGGTGGCGAAGCGGAAGATCACGAGGCCGGAGGCGTCGTTGAGCAGCGATTCCCCTTCGAGAATATGCATCAGGTCCTTCGGCACGCTCTCCTTGTCGACGATGGAGGAGACTGCGACCGCATCGGTCGGCGAGAGCACAGCAGCAAGCGCGAAGGCCACCGGCAGCGGCATGGAGGGGACCAGCCAGTGCAGAGCGAGGCCGCAGCCGAGGGTGGTGAAGAAGACCAGGCCGAAAGACAGCGACAGGATCGGCCGCAGCAGCCGGCGATATTCGCGCTTGGGCGCCTCCCAGGCGTCGGCGAAGAGCAGAGGCGCGATAAAGAGCAGGAGGAAGAGCTCCGGCTCGATCGCGGTATGGAAGCCTGAGGTCGGCCAGGCCAGGGCCGCGCCAAGTGCGATCTGGACGATCGGGAGCGGGACGATCCTTAGCAACCGCGTGAGCGGCTGCGAGGCCACCACGGCCATGACCAGGATCAGGATGAAGGTGAAGGTGTGCATGCCTGCGCTGCCGGCCCGGTTCGCTCTGGGTCGGCGCGAGCTTTATCCTACCCGCATCCGACGAGCCAACCTCGCCGGACGCGAGTTGAGAGCTGTCAGAACGCGACCTTGTCGGCGCCCTTGAGCTGGAGCTGTTCGCGGGCGTCGTCCGGCGTCGCGATCTCGAGGCCGAGGCCTTCGATGATCTTGCGGGCGGCGCGGACCTGGTCGGCGTTCGACTTGGCGAGCTGGCCCGGACCGAGCCAGAGCGAATCCTCGAGGCCGACGCGCAAGTTGCCGCCCATCGCGACCGCCATCGCTGCGATCGGCAATTGATGGCGACCGGCGCCGAGCACCGACCAGTGATAATCGTCGCCGAAGAGTCGGTCGGCGGTGCGTTTCATATGGGCGACGTCCTCGGGATGCGGGCCGATGCCGCCGAGCAGGCCGAAGACCGACTGGACGAAGAAGGGCGGCTTCACCAGCCCGCGGTCGACGAAATGCGCCAGCGTGTAGAGATGGCCGATGTCGTAGCACTCGATCTCGAAGCGCGTGCCGTTCTCGGCGCAGGTCGTCAGGATGTTCTCAATGTCCTTGAAGGTGTTCTTGAACACACGGTCGTTCGAGCCCTCGAGGTACGGGCGTTCCCAGTCGTGCTTGAACTCCTTGAAGCGGTTCAGCATCGGGTAGAGCCCGAAATTCATCGAGCCCATGTTGAGCGAGGCGACCTCGGGTTTGAAATGGGCGCAGGGCTTCAGCCGCTCCTCAACCAGCATGGTCGGGGCGCCGCCGGTGGTAATGTTGATGACGCAGTTCGAGCGCTGCTTGATCACCTTGAGGAAGGGCTCGAAGGCTTCCGGCGACTGGTCGGGCTGACCGGTCACCGGGTTGCGGGCATGGACATGGACCAGCGCCGCGCCGGCCTCGGCCGCGCCGACGGCGGCATCGATGATTTCCTCCGGCGTCACCGGCAGGTAAGGCGACATCGAGGGCGTGTGGATCGCGCCGGTGACGGCGCAGGTGATGATGACTTTGCGGTTCTTGGCCATGCGATTAAGTCCTTCGCTGATCCCTAGTTCAAATGTTCACGCCGGCTTGCGCTTCGCAGCGCGCTTATGCGCCTGCAACGCGGCGAGGCGGCTATCGCGCCAGTCGCTCAGGCGCTTGACGCGGCCGGCCTCCTGCGCGCCGCGCCATTCACGCATGACTTCGGCGACCGTCTCGGGCTTGAACGGGTTGCCCAGCCCTTCCGAGGATTTGACCATGCGGTCGAGCGACTCCGAATAGCGGGCGCAATAGTCGGGGATGCCGCCGGGCGCATTGAGCTCGATCGTCTCGAATGGCCCCATGAACGACCACCGCAGGCCGAGCCCGTCGCGGATCGTCTTGTCGACGTCCTCGGCGCTGGCGACGCCCTCGCCGACGAGGCGGAAGGCCTCGGCCAGCAACACCGCCTGCAAGCGGTTGAGCACGAAGCCGGGCTTCTCCTTGCGCAGCATGATCGCGACCTGGCCGGCCTGCTCGTAGATGCGCTTGGCCCTGGCGACGACCTTGGGATCGGTCCAGGGCGCCGGTGCCAGCTCGACGATCGGCACCAGATGCGGCGGGTTGACCGGGTGGGCGACAAGGCAGCGGGCGCGGCCCTTCAGATCTTCCGAGAAGGTCGAGGCCATGATGAAGGAGGTCGAGGACGCCAGGATCGCGGAAGCCGGCGCGAGCGCGTCCATCTGCGCGAAGAGCTCGCGCTTGGCCTCGACCGTCTCCGGCCCGTTCTCCTGCACCAGCGCCACGCCCTTCAGCGCATCGGCGAGATCCTTGGCGACGCGGATGCGGGCGAGCGAGCCCTTGGGATCGTCGACGAGGCCGTGGCCGGCGAGTTCCTTGAGGTTCTTGCCGATATGGGTGCGGGCGGCCTTGGCGGCCTCCGGCTTCACATCGTGCAGCGCGACCTCGAAGCCATGGCTGGCGAAGACGGTGGCCCAGGCGCGGCCGATCAGGCCGGAGCCGACGATGGCGATCTTGGTCATGCGAAGGGTTCCGGGTTCAGAGGTGTAGAAACCACGCCGTCATTCCGGGGCACGCCGCAGGCGTGAGCCCGGAACCCAGAACCGCAGGTGGCCAAAGACGAGGCGCGACAATGGCAACGGTTCTTCCGGAATCGGCAGTGGTTATGGGTTCCGGGCTCTTCGCTGCGCGAAGCCCCGGAATGACGGTGGAGGTGAACCGCGCTCACAGCCAGAGCACCTGCCGCCGCAGCGCGAGGTCCTGGCTCAGCGCGCGCGAGGGGCCGATATGGGTGACCTGGCCGCGCTCGAGCACGACGGTGCGGTCGGACAATGCCAGCGCGAGGTCGAGATGGTGGTCGACGATGACGATGGCGATCTCCTTCCGGAGCTTGTCGAAGGCCTCGAACAGCTCCTCGACCACGGCCGGGGCCAGCCCCTCGAACGGCTCGTCGAGCAGCAGGACGCGGGTGTCGCCGGAGAGCGCGCGCGCCACTGCCACCATCTGCTGTTCGCCGCCGGAGAGGTAATCGGCCGGCGAATGCCAGCGCTCCCGAATGCGCGGGAAGAAGGCAAAGATCTTCTCGTCCTCCCAATGGGTGCCGTTGCCGGTGCGGCGGCGCAGGCGGCCGAGCTCCATATTGTCCTTGACGCTCATGCCGGCGAAGAGGCCGCGGCCCTGCGGCACATAGGCGATGCCGGCGCGGGCGATCCCAGCCGGCGGCAGCCGGGCGATGTCGCTGCCGGCGAGACTGATCGAACCGGAGGCCGGCGGGGCGATGCCGGTCACGGTCTTGAGCAGGGTCGACTTGCCGGCGCCGTTGCGACCGAGCAAGGCGACGATCTCGTTCTCGTGCACGTCGAAGGTGACGTCTCGCAGGATGTGGCTCTTGCCGTAGAAGGTGTCGACGCCGGACAGTCCGAGCAGCACTTTCTCGCCCGCTGCGCTCTCGCGTGGCTTCTCGGCCAGCGCATGGGCGCCGGAGCCGATATAGACCTCCTGCACCTTGGGCGAGGAGCGGGCATCCTCGACCGTGCCGTCGACCAGCACCGAGCCTTCGTTCATCACCGTGACGTGGTCGGCGATGGCGAAGACGCGGTCGATGTCGTGCTCGACCAGCAGCACCGGCAGGTCGGTCGAGATCGACTTGATCAGGTTGCCGACGCGCTCGCGCTCGGTCGCGGCAAGGCCGGCGAGCGGCTCGTCGAGCAAGAGCACGCGCGGACTCGTTGCCAGTGCTAGGGACATGTCGAGCAGGCGCTGGCCGCCATAGCTGAGCGAGCCGGCTTCCGCCTGTTCGATGCCTGAAAGGCCCATGGTCGCGATGACCTGGCGGGTCTCGTCATTGACCTGGTCGAGGTCGCCGGCGGATTGCCAGAGACCGAAGCGCTCGGCTGAGCGCGCCTGAACGGCGAGGCGGACATTCTCGGCAACCGAGAGCGTCGGGAACAGATTGGTGATCTGGAAGGCGCGGCCGATGCCGGCCCGGGTGATCGCCTCCGGGGAGAGCCCGGCAATGTCGCGATCGCGCAAGCGGACCTGCCCCCGGTCCGGCTTGAACAGGCCGGAGATCAGGTTGAAGGCGGTGGTCTTGCCGGCGCCGTTGGGGCCGATCAGCGCATGCAGGCGCCGGTCGCGCATGGTGATGTCGACGTTCTCGACCGCCTTGATGCCGCCGAAGCTCTTGGCGAGGCCGGTCGCGGTCAGGATGGTGCCGTCGCCGGCATCCCCAGGCTTCATGAAGGCCGGCAGTTCGACTGCGCCGGCCTTGCGAGCCGACATCGCCGCATCCTCGGCCGCCTGCTTGCGGAAGGGTTTCAGCAGGCGCTGGCCGACGCCGACCAAGCCGTCGGGCGAGAAGACGATGAAGGCGACGAAGAGCAGGCCGAACCAGAACAGCCAGTTCTCGGTGACGCTGGAGAGCAAGTCGCGGAAGACGACGAAGAAGAGCGCGCCCAGCGCCGGCCCGAGGAAGGAGCGCATGCCGCCGATCACCACCATTGCCAGCAATTCGCCGGAGAAGGCGACCGAGATCGGCTCGGCCGAAGTCATGCGGTTGTTGAACAGCAGCAGCGTGCCGGCGAGCCCGGTCAGTGCCGCCGAGACGGTGAAGGCGACGAGCTTGTAGCGGTTCGTCGCATAGCCGAGGAAGCGGGCGCGCTGCTCGTTCTCGCGGATCGCGACCAGCACGGTGCCGACCGGCGAGCGATGAAAGCGCCAGAGCCCGTAGACGACCGCAAAGCCGATCGTCGCGACCAGCATGTAGAAGGGCAGGGCGATCTCGAAATCGACGCCGGCGAAGAGCGGGCGCTTGATGCCGCCGAGGCCGTCCTCGCCGCCGGTGACCGATGTCCAGCGGAAGGCGACCGAATAGATCATGGCGGCCAGCGCCAGCGTCAGCAGCGAGAAATAGACGCCCTTGCGACGCAGGATCAGCGCGCCGAAGGCGAAAGCGATCAGCGCGACGAGCGCGACCGCGAGCAGGATCGGCAGGGCGAACTGGCCGGGCAGCCAGTTGCGCTGGATCAGGCCCGCCGCATAGGCGGCGATGCCGAACCAGGCGCCGTGGCCGAAGGAGACGAGGCCCGTCGTGCCGACCAGCACGTTGAGCGCCATGCAGGCGATGGCGAAGACCACGACCTCGGTGGCCGAGGTGGTGCCGAGCCCGACCGCATGCATCAGCGAGGGCAAGATGGCGAGGCCGAGAGCGGCGAGGACGAGCGGGAGATAGTCGCGCTGGGAGCTGGTCATGAAGATTTCCCGAGGCGCGCCGCTTGTTCCTCCCTCCCCCCGCTTGCGGTGGGGAGAGGTGGATGGGCGCGCGGGATTTTGCCTTCTCCCCTTGCGGGAGAAGGTGGCGCGTAGCGCCGGATGAGGGGTCGCGCAGGTCTTTCCGGTAAGCGACGATGCCAAGCCGCCGACGCTGCAATCGTCGCGCGACCCCTCATCCGTCTCGGCTTCGCCGAGCCACCTTCTCCCGCAAGGGGAGAAGGGAAGAAGCGCGCTTCTTCCTCAGAGATGGCGAATGATTTGGGCCCGGTGTCCATCTCGGCCTCACTCGAAGCGCTGGATGCGCTCGCCGAACAGGCCGCGCGGACGGAAGAGCAGGACGAGCAGCATCATCAGGTAGATCACCGCGGTCGACCATTGCGTCAGGCCAAGGCCGATGGTGATGCCCTTGACCAGGCCGACCATCAGGGCGGCGACGACGACGCCCCAGAAGGAGCCGAGACCGCCGATGACGACGACGACGAAGGCCGGCGTGATGATCTCCTGGCCCATGGCCGGGTGGATCGAATAGATCGGCGCGAGCAGCACGCCGGCGAGGCCGGCAAGGCCGATGCCGATGCCGGCGACCGTCATCATGTAGGGCTGCAGGGAGATGCCGAGCGCGCCGACCATGTCGGGGTTCTGCACGCCGGCGCGCACGACGCGGCCGAAGGCGGTGCGCTGCAGGAGGAACCAGAGGCCGAGTACGCAGGCGGCGGCGATCAGGATCAGCAAGGCGCGGTAGCGCGAATAGATGAAGTCGCCGATGAAGATCTGGCCGCGCAGCGCCGGCGGGATCGAGAACGAAAGCGGCGGCGCGCCGAAGATCATGCGCAGCGACTGCTCGGCGACCATGGCGAGGCCGAAGGTCAAGAGCAGCGAGAGGATCGGGTCGGAACGGTAGAACCGCTGGAACAGGCCGCGCTCGATGACGATGCCGATCAGCGCGACCAGCACCGGCGAGGCGATGATGGCGCCGCCGAAGCCGATATGCGGGGCGAGCACGATCGTGAGATAGGCGCCGATCGCATAGAAGGCGCCGTGCGCCAGGTTGACGATACCGCCAAGCGAAAAGATCAGCGACAGGCCGAGCGCGATCAGGAGGTAATAGACCCCGTCGAGCAGCCCGTTCAGCACCTGCTGGATGAAAAGGGTGAGCAAGGGATGGCCTTTGCGGGGTTGCGCGACAGAGTGGCGAGACGGGCAGCGCCGTCATGCTCGGGCGAAGGGCTCGTCATGCTCGGGCTTGCCCCGAGCATCTCAGGCCGAAGGGGGCGCCAGCCGGCGCCTACCCGTCATGAGATTTTCGGGTCTGCGCTTCGCTTCGGCCGAGAATGACGTGAGATGCCTCAGCTCATCTTGCAGACGGCTTCGTCGCCCTGGGTGGCGATGACCTCCATGTCCTCGTTCGGGCCGGGCACCGGGGCCGAGGAGGTGAAGAGGTCCCACTGGTTCTTGACCTGTGCCGCCGGCAAAGCGGTGATCGTGTACATCTCGCTGATCAGCTGGTGGTCGGAGGCGCGGAAATAGCCCTGGCGCGGCTTCATCACGTCGAACTTCGCGCCCTTTTCCAAGTGCTCGAGGATCTTGGCGGTCTCGGTCGACTTCAGCTCGGCCATCGACTGGGCCATGACCTTGACGCCGACATAGTCGCCCCAGGCCTGGTTCTCCGGCGGCTTGCCGTATTTCTTGGTGAAGGCGGCGACGAAGGCCTTGGTCGAAGGCGTATCGATCAGATGATGCCAGACGCAGGGCCAGGTGCCGCCGAAATTGTCCTTGCCGGCGGCCCAGGCCAAAGCTGTGTCGAAGCCGAAGCCGGCGACCGGGAAGGTCAGGCCGAACTCGGAATATTGCTTGAGGAAGTTGGTGATCTGGTTGCCGGCGAGATTGGAGATGACGAGATCGGGCTTGGCGGCGCGGATTTCGAGCAGCAGCGCCGAGAAGTCGGTCGCGTCGGTCGGCACCAGCTTGTCGGCGGCGAACTGGCCGCCATTGGCTTCCATGAAGCGCTTGGCGACCTTGCTGAGGTCATGGCCGAAGGCATAGTCGGCGGTGAGCGAGAACCATTTCTTGCCCTTGACCAGCCCCTGCGCCAGCAGCGAACGGCCGCAGCTCTTCACATACATCGAGTTCTGGTGCTCGACATGGAACATGTAGCGGTTGCAGCTCTCGCCGCGCAGCGCGTCGGAATTGCCGCCGGTGTTGAGGAAGAGAGTCTTGTTGCGGGCCGCGACCTGCGAAATGGTCAGGCACGAGGCGGACGAGATCTCGCCAATGATGCAGGCGACCTTGTCGCGCTCGATCATGCGCTCGGCCTTGGTCGAGGCGGTCTGCGGATTGACCGAATCCTCCTTCAGCAGTTCGAGCTTGCGGCCGTTGATGCCGCCGGCAGCGTTGATCTCCTCGGCCGCGAGATCGGCGGCCATGACGCCGTATTCGCCGAGGGGCCCAAGAAAGCCGGTGCGCGGCGTCAGGTGCCCGAAGCGGATCGCATCCGCGCTCTGCGCGAGAATGACCGCCGGGCTGGCGATCAGACCGGTGGCTGTTGCGCTCAATCCAACCAGTGTCTGGCGGCGCGAGAGACCCTTGATCCTTGACTGCTCTGACATTCGGTTCCTCCCAGAACTCTTCCGCGCGCTTTGGCGTCGGATTACGTCGATCGTCATTCTTGGTTTGCGCGGCCACGGAGCCGCTTGCCGTGATCTGTGATCACAGTTAGGTTGGCAGACATGGTTGCCCGAGTCCAGCCCTCAGATGCCTCGCGCCGTCGTCCCGCTTCTGCAGCGGCGGGCGCTGGTGGGGAGCTGTCGGCGCTCGACGAGGTCGGCTCGCTGCTGCACGAAACGCTTGGCGAGCGCGTCACTGGCGAGCTTCGGGCACTGCTGATCGCCGGGCGGCTGGCGCCGGGCGAGAAGCTGTCGCTGCGCCGCGTCGCCGAGGCGCTTGGCGTCTCGATGATGCCGGTGCGCGAAGCGGTGAGCCGGCTCGCCGCCGACAAGGCGCTGGAAGTGTTGCCGGGGCGGGCGGTGCGCGTGCCGGTGCTGACGCTGGCGCAGTTCCGCGAGTTGACCCGGATCAGGCTGGTGGTCGAGGGCTTTGCAGCCGAGGAGGCGACGAAGGTCATCACCGACGAGCAGATCGCAATCGTCGCCCGTCACGAGGCAGCGTTCCTCGCCGCGGCGAGGGCCGACCCGCCGGACCCTGCCGCTGCGGTCGGCGCCAATCGCGACCTGCATTTCGCGCTCTACGAGGCCGCCGGCATGCCCTCGCTGATCGAGATGATCTCCCGGCTCTGGCTCAAGGCCGGGCCGATCCTCAATCTCGATATGCGACACGAGCCCCGCAGGCTCGACGGCGGCAGCGCCGTCGTCGCGCATGCGCAATTGCTGAAGGCGTTGCGGCGGCGCGATCCGGCGGCGGCTCGGCAGGCGCTGGTCGAGGACATCAGCGCCGCGGCGGAGCATATCGAACGGACGGCGCGGCTGGCGGAGTAAGCCCCGCGAGAACAATGAAGGAAAAGGGACGGAAACGATGGATCTGACGATCAAGGGCCTGCGTGTGCTGGTGACGGCGGGCGCGGGCGGCATCGGACGCGCGACGGCCCGCGCCTTCGCGGCCGAGGGCGCGCGGGTTCATATCTGCGATGTCGATGAGAAGGCGCTGACGGTCATGGCCGAGAGCGATCCGGCGATCACGCGCTCGATCTGCGACGTCTCCGACCGCAAGGCGGTGGCGCGGCTGTTCGAGGAGACGCTGGCGGCGCTCGGCGGGCTCGATTGCCTCGTCAACAATGCCGGGATCGCCGGGCCGACCGGCCGCGTCGACGAGATCGCGCCGGAGGACTGGGACGCTTGCGTCGCCATCGACCTGACCGGCCAGTTCAACTGCACGCGGCTCGCGGTCGAGCACCTCAAGCAGTCGAAGAACGCCTCGATCGTCAATCTGTCGAGCCAGGCCGGCAAGCATGGCTTCCCGCTGCGCTCGCCCTATGCCGCGGCGAAATGGGGCGTTATCGGCTTCACCAAGGCGCTCTCGGCCGAGCTCGGCGAGTTCGGCATTCGCGCCAACGCGATCTGTCCGGGTCTCGTCGATGGACCGCGCATCCAGAGCGTGATCGCCAACAAGGCGCGCTCGCTCAACGTCTCGCATGACGAGATGACGGACAGGCTCTTCGCCGGCGTCTCGATCAAGCAGTTCGTCGACCCCAACGACATCGCCAAGCAGATCGTCTTCCTGGCCTCGCCTTTCGCCAAGACGATCTCCGGCCAGGAGATTTCGGTCTGCGGCGATACGCGGATGCTGAGCTGAGAGGGAATGGCGTCATTCTCGGGCGAAGCGAAGCGCAGACCCGGGAATCTTGTGACGAGAAGGCGCTGGCCGGAGCCTCCTTCGGCCTGCGATGCTCGGGTCAGGCCCGAGCATGACGTGCTGGTGGCGGCGACGCTGTCTCTACCCTCGACCTTGCTCCTTTAATCGCCTAGAGGATGCCGCCTGAACAGGAGCGGCGGCTTGTCGAAGGGCGTCCATCACGAATTTGGGGCCGGGGCCGGCCATGACGACCATGAAGGATCGAGCGATCGCTCCTTCGGCTTCGTCTTCGCGGCCGTCTTCGCGCTGATCGGCCTCTACAACGCCTGGCATCATGGCCGGGCCTGGCCCTGGCTCGCGCTGGTCGCCGCCGGCTTCCTCGCGGTCGCGCTGATCCGCCCGGTGGTGCTGGCGCCGCTGAACCGGCTCTGGATGAAGTTCGGCCTGCTGCTGGCGATGATCATCAACCCGATCGTGCTCGGCATCCTGTTCTTCCTCGTCTTCACGCCGATGGCCTTCATCGCCCGGCTGGTCGGCAAGGACTTCCTCAGGCTGAAGAAGCGGCCGGAGGCGAAGAGCTACTGGATCGTCCGCGATCCGCCGGGACCGGAGCCGGTCTCGATGAAAGATCAATTCTGACCGGAAAGAGCCGATGTCGTTCCTGCGCGAGTTCTTCCGCTTCATGGCGGCGCGAAAGAAGTTCTGGCTGGTGCCGATCCTCTTGATGTGCGTGCTGCTCGGCGGCCTGCTCTTCCTGACCAAGGGCAGCGCGATCGCGCCCTTCATCTACACGCTGTTCTGAGCTCACCGCCGCGATGCGCATTCTCGGGATATCGGGGCTCTATCATGACAGCGCGGCTGCGCTGGTCGTCGACGGGCGCATCGAAGCGGCAGCGCAGGAGGAGCGCTTCACGCGGCGGAAGCATGACGCCGAGTTCCCGAAGCACGCGGTCGAGTACTGCCTCTCGGTCGCCGGCTGCGGGCTGGATGAGCTCGATGCGGTCGTCTTCTACGACAAGCCCTTCATCAAATTCGAGCGCCTGCTCGAGACCTATCTCTCCTTCGCGCCGCGTGGCTTCACCTCGTTCCGCATGGCGATGCCGCTCTGGCTGCGCGAAAAGCTGTTCCAGAAGCAGATCATCGCCAAGGAGCTGAAGAAGCTCGCGCCCGGCTTCGATGTCGAAAAACTGCTCTTCACCGAGCATCATCTCTCGCATGCCGCTTCCGCCTTCTATCCCTCGCCCTTCGAGGAGGCGGCGGTGCTGACCATGGACGGGGTCGGCGAATGGGCGACGATGACGCTCGCCATCGGCAAGGGCAACGACCTCAAGGTCCACAAGGAGCTGCACTTCCCGCATTCGCTCGGGCTGCTCTACTCGGCGGTGACCTATTATATCGGCTTCAAGGTCAATTCCGGCGAATACAAGGTCATGGGGCTCGCGCCTTATGGCGAGCCACGCTTCGCCAAGCTGATGCTGGAGACGCTGGTCGACCTGAAGGAGGACGGCTCCTTCCAGCTCGACCAGAGCTATTTCAACTATGGCGTTGGCCTGACCATGACCAACGACAAATTCGCCGCCTTGTTCGGCGAGCCGGTCCGCAAGCCCGAGCAATTGCTGACGCAGTTCCACATGGACATGGCCGCCTCGGTCCAGGCGGTGACCGAGGAGATCGTGCTCAGGCTGGCGCGCTCGATCCGGGCCGAGACCGGGCAGAAGAATCTCTGCCTCGCCGGTGGCGTCGCGCTGAACTGTGTCGCCAATGGCAAGCTGCTGCGCGAGGGCCTTTTCGATGGGCTCTGGATTCAGCCTGCGGCCGGCGATGCCGGTGGGGCCTTGGGCGCGGCACTGGCCGGCTACCACCTCTTCCACGGCAAGCCGCGCGAGGTGCCTGCCAGGGGCGATGCCATGCGCGGCAGCTATCTCGGGCCGGAGTTCAGCCAGGGTGAGATCGAGGCTGAACTGACCGCAGCCGGCGCCAAGTTCGACGCCCTGGACGAGGCGGCTCTGATCGAGGCGACCGCCCAAGGCCTCGCCGACGGCAAGGCGGTCGGCTGGATGCAGGGGCGGATGGAGTTCGGGCCGCGCGCGCTCGGCGGCCGCTCGATCCTCGGCGATCCACGCTCGCCGGCGATGCAGAAGACGCTCAATCTCAAGGTGAAGTACCGCGAGAGCTTCCGCCCCTTCGCGCCGTCGGTGCTGCGCGAGGATGTCGGCGACTGGTTCGAGCTCGACGGCGATTCGCCCTATATGCTGCTGGTCGCCGATGTCCGCGAGGAATTGCGGCGCGAGATGACGGACGAGGAGAAGGCGCTGTTCGGCATCGACAAGCTGAACGTGCCGCGCTCGACCATCCCCGCCGTCACCCATGTCGACTATTCCGCCCGCATCCAGACGGTGCATGCCGACACGAACCCGCGCTATCACCAGCTGATCTCGCGCTTCAAGGCGCTGACCGGCTGCCCGGTCGTGGTCAACACCTCGTTCAACGTCCGCGGCGAGCCGATCGTCTGCACGGCGAGCGACGCCTTCCGCTGCTTCATGGGCTCGGAGATCGAATTGCTGGTCGTCGGCAACTGCCTGCTGCGCAAGGAGGAGCAGGACCCGGCCTTGAAGCTCGACTACAAGGACGCGTTCGAGCTCGATTGAGTTTCCATTTTCCGCATTTTCTTCACGCGAACCGGTGCCCACTTCGCTCGAAAATGCTTTGGAGCGGGGATTGATTCACAATCGATCCCCGCTGCCTCCGGCGCCCGCATAATCGGCCGGCATGGCGCGCAACCCTACGCGCCGCTCCGATCCTGCGAGGTCCCATGAGCGATACGCCGCGTCTAGGCCTGCCCCTGCTCGCCGCCGGGCAGGCGCAGAAGCACGTCACCCACAACGATGCGCTGATGCGGCTCGACACATTGGTGCATCTCGTCGTCGCCAGCCGGACGCAGACCGTGCCGCCGACGACTCCGGGAGAGACCTCTGCCTATATCGTTCCTGCCGCCGGTTCCGGCGTCTTCGCCGGGCATGCGGACGATCTCGCCATCTTTGAGGACGGCGCCTGGAGCTTCCTCGAGCCGCGTGCCGGCTGGCAGGCCTGGGTGAGCGACGAGGCCGAGCATCATGTCTGGATCGGCACGCAATGGCGTCGCTCGCAGCCGGAGAGCAGCCTCGGGGCGGAACTCTGGGGCGTCAACGCGACGGCCGACACGATGACGCGCCTTGCCGTTGCGGCTGACGCCAGCCTGTTCAACCATGCGGGCACCGATCACCGGCTCAAGCTCAACAAGGCTGGCGCGGCGCGGACGGCGAGTCTGCTGTTCCAGGACGGCTTCTCCGGCAGAGCCGAGATCGGGCTCGCCGGCGACGACCAGCTCCGGATCAAGGTCAGCTCCGACGGCGCGAGCTGGACCGAAGCGCTGGTCGTCGACCGGACGAGCGGGCTGGTAACGCTCCCTGCGAGTGCTTGGGCGCGCGAGGCGCCGCAGCCGAACCTGCTGATCAACGGCGATTTCCAGATCAACCAGCGTGCCTTCGTCGGTGGTGCGCTCGCGGCCGGCGGCTATGGCTTCGATCGCTGGAAGGCACATACCGGTGGCGCCAATCTCGCCCGCAGCGGTTTCGATCTGACGCTGACCACGGGGGCTATCGTGCAATTGGTTGAGCCCGGCCTGTGGGGCTTGAACAGCTTTGCGCAGATTCCGCTTTGCGTCTCGGTCGAGGACCTGAGCGGCGGAGACCTGTCTGTGGCGATCGGCAGCATGACCGGAACGATCTCCCCGGGCAGCGGCCGACGTTCGCTCTCCCTGACGCCGGCCGTCGGCGACAGCGGCAATATCGCGATCAGGATCGGGCCCGCCGGTGGCGCTGTCAGCCTCCGTCGGATCAAGCTGGAGCTCGGCAGCAGTGCGACCCCGTGGATTGCGCGCAACACGACGCAGGAGAGGCAGCTGTGCGAACGCTTTTACTGGCGGCCGGACAACTCGCTGTTCCTCGACTGCTATCAAGTGGCCGGCGGCTATCTGCGGCAGCTGCTGATATTCCCGACGGCCATGCGTGCCACACCAACGGCGAACTTCTCAGTCACATCGGAAAGCAATCTCATCGAACGGGGGATCACTCCCGGTTCCGGCAGCGCCGCGCTCGTATCGATCCGTGCCTCGGCTGCCGGTAACGCCTATGCCAACTTCACAAACATCGCCTTCAACGCCGAGCTCTGAGGCCAGCCTTGCCTGCACTAACATAGTCAAGGCTGGGCTTTTGCCGCGGGCAGCGCTCGGATAAGAGGAGCGCTCGTCAACGGGGACATTGCATGTGCGGCTTGTTTGCTTCTGTCGGATTCGAGCCTGAGCAGGCCCGCATCGACTTGGTCGCGCATCGTGGGCCGGATGGCAGCGGCTGGCAGACCTATGCCAGCCCGGCCGGACCGGTCGCGCTCGGCCATCGCCGGCTGGCGATCATCGACGTCTCGGATGCCGGGCTGCAGCCCATGGGTGACGCCTCTGGACGATATCAGATGGTCTATAACGGCGAGATCTACAATTATATCGAGCTGCGCGAGGAGATGCGGGCGAAGGGCGAGGTCTTCGTCAGCGAGTCCGATTCCGAAGTGCTGCTGCGTGCCTACATGCTCTGGGGCGAGGCCGCGCTACCGCGGCTGCGCGGCATGTTCGCCTTCCTGATCTGGGACGACCGCGACAAGAAGCTCTTCGCCGCCCGGGACCGTTACGGCATCAAGCCGCTCTATCTCGCCGCGACGCCCCGCGGCGTCGCCTTTGGCTCCGAGATCAAGCAATTGCTCGGCCTGCCCGGCATCTCCGGGCGGATGAACATCGCCCGAGTACATGATTTCCTCGCCTCGGGTGTCTCCGACCATACGGCCGAGACGATGTTCGAGGGCATCGTCCAGCTCCGCGGCGGCGAATGCGTCACGATCGCCGCCGGTCGCAGTGGTGCGCTCGCCGTGCCGGTCCGGCGCTGGTACCCCGCGACGGCGGGCGAGATCGCGATCAGCGAGAACGAAGCGGCCGAGCGCTTTCGCGAGA
The DNA here is from genome assembly GCA_025846845.1 of Alloboseaceae bacterium BT-24-1. Lineage (GTDB taxonomy): Bacteria > Pseudomonadota > Alphaproteobacteria > Rhizobiales > Beijerinckiaceae > Allobosea. Next base: position 441,622 of record JAOYTL010000005.1, on the reverse strand, counting down.
TGCTGGCGGACGCGGTCAAGCTGCATCTGCGCTCGGACGTTCCGGTCGGCTCCTGCCTGTCGGGAGGGCTCGATTCCTCGAGCATCGTCTGCCTGATGTCGGGGATGATGGGCTCCGGAGCCGGGGGGGCGAAGGTCAACACCATTTCCGCCTGCTATGCCGAAAAGAGCGTCGACGAGAAGCCGTTCATGGATGCGGTGGTGGCGCATGCGCACACGCAGCCGCATTTCATCTTCCCGAAGGCGGAGGAGGTGTTCCAGCGTGCTTCCGATATCACCTGGCATCAGGACGAACCCTTCGGCTCGACATCGATTTTCGCGCAATGGTGCGTCTTCGAGGAGGCGCATCGCGTCGGTGTCAAGGTGATGCTGGATGGGCAGGGTGCCGACGAGCAACTCGGCGGCTATCATCACAGTTTCTCCTTCCATCTGGCGGGGCTGATCAAGCAGCTCCGATTCATGGAGGCGCTGCGCACCATGCAGGAGCGCCAAGCTTGGCATGGTGCGCCAATCGCACAACAGATGAAGCATGCGTTGATCCCGCTCCTGCCGACCGGACTCGCCGGCATGCTGCGGAACCGGCACAGGGCGCTGACCCAGCACGATTGGCTCGGCGGAGATCTCCTACGCGAGCGGGGAACCGACAGCACTGCCTTCGAGCGTGCCCGTACGGAACTCGGCCTGCCGTCGGTCACGGACTTGCGCAGCTTGTGCATGAACCTGACCTATGGCTCGAACCTGTCGATGCTGCTGCATTGGGAGGATCGCAACTCGATGGCGCATGCGATCGAGGCGCGCGTGCCCTTCCTCGACCATCCGCTTGTCGAGTTCAGCCTGGCGCTCGGCAACGACCACAAGATCGTGGGCGGTGATACCAAGCGCGTGCTGCGCCGAGCGATGGAGACGATTTTGCCGCCGGCAGTACTCCAGCGGCGTGACAAGCTCGGCTTCGCCACCCCGGAGCAGGCCTGGTTTCGCGGGCCACTGAAGGGGATGATGACCGAGGGCGTCGAGGCGACGCTGGCGCGCTATCCGGGCTTGTTCAACGCAGCCGGAGTGCGCGCTCTTGCCGCCGACATGCTGGAAGGCCGCAAGCCGGTCGACTTCCTGCTCTGGCGGATCGTCAATCTCGGTGTCTGGGGCGAGCGCTTTGGAGTTGGCGTTTAAAAGCGTACTTCAGAGGCTTGACGATTTAATCGACAGTCTGGCGATCAACGCAGCATCCGCAAGCCGAGTTTGATGCTGTTGGCCGCGGCATCGGTGGCAAGCTGGCGCGACCATGCCCAGAGCTCGTCCGACCAGCGCTCCGGATGGACGCTGAGCTGAACGAGGACGGGGCGGTGCGTTTCCAGATGCTCTGCGACGGCAGCGGATGTGGCGACACCGGGGGCCCGCTTGCCGCCAATCGCGTCCCGCAGATTGGTCAGCCGTGCATCGAAGCTGCGGCCGGTGTCGGTGAAGAAAAGGAACTGCGACCAATCCGCCGAGAGGATGCAGTCCTTGACACCGCTCTCCGCGAACGAACGGTGGTTCCACAGCTCCATGTTGCTGTGTTTTGCCAGCGGGCTGCCGTGCATGGCGATGCTGCGCACCGGGGCGATTTTGCGCACGGCGGCGAGATTTTTGAGGTACAGCGCATAGGCTTTGTCGGCATCGTACTTCGCGGTGTGAAAATCCTCGTAGTGATAGCCGATCTCGTGGCCGATCGCGGCGATCTCGCGAATGATCGCAGGATTGAACGCGCTGCCGACCGTACGGAAATAGTAGGTCGCCTGGACACCGCGCGCCGCCTCCAAATGCGCCATCGCCAACGCGTTCTCGGGCCGTCGGTCGACGTCATGACGCAGGACGATGACCTGCTCGTCCGACCTGAACCCGTCCAGCCAGTCGCCGACCCGCACCGGGCGATACCCGGCGGCCAGAGCAGCATCGACAATGCCGGCATAGGCCTTGAGAGTAAAATCGCGCGCCATGAGCCCCTTCCAAACTGGGGGCTTTGTGACCGCTCGGGCTCGGCCGTGCAAGAGGAAGGGTGCAGGCGGCAGAGTAATTGCAGAGATTGAATCGTGTCTCGTTGCGATTGCTCCTCAAGTACCAGGTCTATATGTCGTAGGATCGGCGATGTGGCCGGCAGGCGGAATTGGCAATGCGACTAGTAGCTCTGATAGCGGCATGCCTGCTTGCGACGATGGCCGTGGCTGTAGCCGAGCCCTTGGCCGAGGTTCCTTTGGCTCAAGCTCCCGAGGGCTCCGCCCTGCTGGTTTCAGCCGATGGTCGGCAATTCGCTTACCGGGCCCAGGGCGAGCAGCCCAGGCTGTTGCCTCACGATTTCATACCGCAGGCACGGTTGCAGCGTTCGACCGGCGGCAATCTGGTGATTGGCCGCTTGGCGCTTCGGGACGGCATTGCTGCCGCTGTCGAGCAAGGTGACGGCTACCGCGCCCTCGGCATCGAGGAGAGCCTGGCCGCCAGGCTCTATTTCCTGCACGCCTTCAACATGGGCTCGGACGCCTACCTCGTCATCTATGACGTAGAAGAGACGATGCCGTCGGGCCGCTCCGGGCGCGTCGTGCGCGACGGGGTGGATATCTACCGGGCGACGCCGGCAGGCGACACGCTCCGATTGGAGAAGGTCGCCGACAAGCTGACATTGTCGGGAATCGACGCCCGCTATCAGGACCTCGCGCTGGCGGACGGGCACCTGCTTTGCGCGCAAACGGCTTGCGTGCGACTCACCGAGGACGCGGGTGGTCAGATTTCCCTGACGGAGATAAAGCGCGAAGACTGGGCAGGACGGGTTTTGATCGAGGCGATCGCCGCCGACGGCGGGGTGCGCGGTCTGTTCCGTCTCGATTATGATGACCGCTTTCGTTCGCCGCCGGTTGCCGGCGAGGTGATATACCGAGATTGCGCGATCTGGCCGCTCGGCGACTGCCGGGACGTGCCGGCGGACTGGTTGCCGAAGGGCTATACGCCGGCAGGGACACCGGCAGCGCTGGAGACCTGCGCCGAGGTGGAACCTCTGCTTCGCCGCGATATCGCGCGCATGCCGGGGCAGGGATTGACCTATCTCGGCATGAACAACCACGAGGGCCGGCTGCCCTGGGGCCAGGTCTATGTCCTCGACGGCATGCTCGACGTGGTCGAACGTCTGGCGTTGCCGCAGCCACGGTTCGATGCTTTGCGCGAGGATATGCGTCGCCGCGTCGTACTCGAGCTCGCTTGGTGGTCACGGCTCGCCGAAGCCGAAAAGCCTTGGTTCTGGTCGCGCCGATATTCTCAGGAGCGGGTCGATATTCTTTCGATCGTCCATCTCGGCCGTATGGCCAGAGTGGTCGGCCGGGCCATGCGGGCAGGGTTGCTCGGAGATGACCGGCTGGCTATCGCGTTGCGGCAGGAAATGATCGATTTCGACCGCTCTGTCGAGCGCCTCGATGGCACACAGCTTTTCATCAAGCGCGGCGCGCCGTTTTGGCTCGATGGTGCCAATACACCTTGGAACTATCATAGCGGCTGGGTCGAGGGCTTGACCGAACTGCACAGCCTAAAGCCGATCCCCTCCGAACTGCAGAGCACCGTTCGTGGAATGATCGCATCGTTCCTCGCTGCCGAGGTCTCGGAGAAGCGCCCACGCATCTGGCAATATTGCGCTGGTCCTTGTCAGGAGGGCTGGAGCGCGGCTTCGGGGACGTCGGTCAACACGCCGAACTGGGAAGGTAACAAGACCAGGACCAGTACGGCGCATGTCAGCTACCGGACCATGGATGTCCGGGCCGTGCTCGACGCCATGAAGACCTTCGGCGACGTAGCACCAGCCTGGTTCCCGGCTTATGTCTCGGAGCTTGTCGAGCAGGGCTGGATCTATCCGATGGCGGCCGCATCGCTGCGCCAGTTCGGCCTGTCGCCGGTGCTGTCGCCGACACTGATTGCGGCCTATGGACGGGCAGCGACTCCCTTCGACAATCACAACCAGATCTGGGCGATCGATGCGGCTGCCAAGCGCCTCGCCTGCCAGTAGACCCTTCGAGCCTGCCTGCGCGTCTCAAACCCGCAGCACCTGCTCGAAGCGGGCGAGCAGCGGATCATCGGAGGGGTGATCGGCGATCGCGAAGGCACGGCGCCAAGCGTCGGCCGGGAAGCGTTCGTCGATGAAGCGCAGCTTGCCCTCGCCGTGGAGATGCCGGTAGGCGCCGCCGACGAAGGACGAGCCGAAGGCATGGTCGAAGCCGAGCAACTGTCCCAGCGGTTCGACATAATCATTGGGCGAGGCGGACAGCAGCACTGTCGTCGCACCCTTCGCCCTCCACTCGTCCAGCAGCGCCAGCCTGTCAGGGATGACCGCCGCCTGCAGGCGCGCGGACAGCGCCGCGACCGCCTCCCGCGATGCGAACTGGCGTCCGAGACGTCGATGCGCCTGCGCGGCGAAGCCGGCGCGGTCGAGGAGGCGCAGCCTGCGCAGCAGCGCGGCGGCGAGCAGCAAGGGATCGCGTGTCAGGTTCTGCCGAACGAGCTCGGCGAAGCTGTCATGCGGGATCAGCGTACCGTCGAGATCGAAGACGCAAAGATCGGTCACGCGCCCCTCCGCAGCAGGGCGAGGAAGCCGAGCGGGTCGGTCAGCGGATTGATGTCCAACCTTGCGCTGACCATCGTGCGAAGGACGGCCCAGGCTGCACGGATCCGGCCACGGGCGAGATAGCCTGCGAGCGCGAGCAGGGTGAGCGGCAACAGGGCGGTGCGCAGGCCGCTCGAACGGGCGGGAGCCTGTTCCGGTGGGCCGAGCAGGGGTTCGAAATAGTTGGCCCCGTCGACGAGTCCCTGGTGGATCGAGCCCCAGATGCGCGGATTGCACTCGATGAAGCCGAAGTCGCCGGGGCCGCGTCGCTTCAGCTCGAACATGGCAAAGCCAGACCAGGGCGCGGCGACCAGCACCTGCTCGACCAGTGCGCGCAATGCCGGCAGGTCGTCATAGGGGTAGCGCTCCCGCACGACGCTGGAGCCGCCGGTGACGGGGTATTCGGACACGCGCCGGTGGGCATACCCGACCAGGATGCGCCCCTCCTCGAAATAGCCGGAGAAGCCGACGCCCTCGCCCTCGAAATAATCCTGGATCACGCAATCGCGCGGCGCCGTTCCCATCTGCTCGCGCATGGCTTGGCGATCAGCTTCGCTGCGAAGATAGAAGACGCCGGCCGCAGAGGAGCCGCGCGCGGGCTTGACGACGAGCGGAAGCGGAGCGTTGAGCGTGTCGTGAAGGCGTGGGGCGGGAGCCCCGATGCGCCGGAGCAGTGCGCCGAAGGCGAGCTTGTCGTCGAGCGCTGCATAGAGCTCCGGCGATCCGACATAGGCTAGCGCCCGGCCGAAGCGCTCGCGCGCCGCCATGAGCAGCCTGATCTCCTTGCTGTTGATCGGAATCAGCAAGTCGATGCCGTGATCAGCGACGAGCGCGGCCAAGGCCTCGACATAGGCCTCCGGATCAGACGGCCCGGCCGGCAGGATGCGGACGTCCTGGACCCAGCGCGTATGGATACTGCGAACGAAGGGGCGATGGTCGGTCGCGATCAGCTCGACGGACGGATAGCTCGTCCGCAGGAAGCGCGCGATAACTGCGGCCTTGTAGCTCGAGACGTCGGTGATCAGAACCCGCATGGGTTCAGGACAGCTTCGCGCCGGCCTCGGGAACGCGGGCGATCGCCAGCCTAGTGCCGGCGACGATCGAGATCGGGATGCCGGTCGCCTGCGACCATTCGTCGACGGCGCGGCTGACATCCTCGATCATGCCGTAATCGTGCCAGATCAGGACGCCGCCCGGCTTCATGTGGGCGAGGCAGTTGGCGGTGTCGACCTTGACGTAGTCGTAGAAATGGCAGCCATCGATGAAGGCGAGATCGAAGGGGCTGGCCAGCTTGGCGTAGTCGAGTTTGGCTGAATCGCCGAAGACTTGCGTGACCTGCCCGGCATAGGGCGAGGTGCGATACTGGATGCCGACGCGGGCGCGGTCGGTGATGTTGTTCATCATCTCCGGCACGTGGATCTCGAAGCCGCCCGACCAGTCCTCGGGCAGGTCGAGCGTCGTCATGCGTGCATTGTCCGCACCGTTGGCGACGAGGTTCAGCGTCGTGTTGCCATCCGAAGTGCCGACCTCGATCATGGACTGGGCCTTGACGTGCGAGGCGATGGCGCAGATCGCCAGCACTTCCTGCGCGTCGAGCGAAAGGTCGCGCTTACGGTCATAGCTGCGGAAGACCTTGATGTCGGCGCTCTCGATGCCGGGGAAGATGTCGCGCAGATCGACGCGCGGCGCCGCCCCGAACGACCAGCTGCCGATACGGTAGGCTTCCGGGTCGCGCGGCTTGATGCCGAACGGGAACATGCGGCGCCAGGCGAGCGAAGCCGCGCGGCGCGGGTCCTTCAGAGCCCGGGGGATGTTGACGAGGACCTTACGAATGTTGGGATACATGATGCTGCTCCGCACGGCTCTAGCGCTTGATCAGCAGAGCGTGGCCATTGATATTGTGGACATAGGTCAGGTCGTCGCGCGCGCGCAACTCGTCGACGCAACGGGTTACGCCGTCGCAGCCGACGAAGCCGTAATCATCGAAGACGATGACGCCGCCGGACGGCATGCGCGGCAGCACGAAATCGACGCAGTCGCGGGCCGACTGGTAGACGTCGACATCTATATGGAGCAGCCGGATGCGCTCAGACTGGAGCTGCGCGCCGGTCTGGTCGGGGAAGATGCCGACGAGCGTCTTGGTGTTCTTGACGCCGAGCGAACTGGCGAGGTCCTCGACGATCGACGTGTCGGTGTCGCGGTGCTCGCCGCCGCGATAATCGGAATCCTCGGTTCCCGCCTTCACGACGCCCTCGAAGGTGTCGCAGAGATAGATGGTGCCGGAGCCGCCGAGCAGCGTCTCCTTCTTCGCCATCATCACGCCGGATCCGCCGCGCCAGACGCCGATCTCGACGATGTCGCCGCCGACCTTGGCGGTTTCGCGGACGAGCGACCACAGCTCGTACATGCGGTAAATGTCGACGAGCGTGTTGTGCTTGGCAGTCTCGAAGGCGGCCATGAATTCGGCGTCGCTGAGCCAGGGCGCCAGTGTCGCATTGGGGTGAGCCTGGCTATAGGAGTAACCGGCCTGCTGCTCGCTCGCGGCACGCGGAATCCGGTAGATTGCGAAGCCGGTCGCCCGCAATACGGTCTTCACCAGGGTCTTGGGCAACATGGCGGAGTTAGTACCTTTCATCGTGCGCGGGGCGGGCAGCCCGTTAACCCATCTCAGATGTAGAGCTTCCTGATCCGGTCGATCACGCGGATTGATTCATCGAAGTCGATGTTGATCAGCTGGGTGTATTCGCGGATCGACTGCCAGCGCGGCTGGTTCTCCTGCTCGACCATCGCCATCGCCTTCTCGCGGCTGAGCGCGCCCTGCCGGATCTGGTTGGAGCGGAAGGTATCGTACTCGGTGAAACCGGCGACGGTATAGTAGATGTAGTTGTAGAAGGGCGCAGTGCCATCGCCGATGCGCCAGGTCGAGGGCGAGTCCGGTGAGGTCTCCCAGTCGTATTGATTGATCAGGACATCGTCGATCTCCTCCTCGACCCAGGGGAGGAAGTCGAACAGCGACAGGTAGTTCTGCTCAATGGCGTAATAGGAGAAAAACGCCGTCAGCGTGTTCGGCAGCGATCGGTTGAAATAGGCGGGGTTCGCGGCAAAGCGCATCCCGTACTTGCCGAGCATCTTGAGCTTCTCGACGGAAGGTAGTGTCGACGGCTTGTGAATGGTGGCGGCGGCCGAGCTGACGCCGAGGAAGCCAGTCTTGAAGTCGGTCTTCTCGTACTGATTGGTGCAGAAGGTCATGGCCGAGATGCCGGTCTCGCGCATGATCCTGTTGGCGTGCCATATCACCTGCTTGTCGCCGGCCATGAACAGCGGGATCAGGCCGATGTCGGGCTTCTTCAGCCAGGCCAGGACGTTGGCGCGGATGTTCGCGCGCTTCGCTTTGATGTCGGCAGAGACCCAGAGATGCTCGACGCCGAGCTGGCCGCAGATACGCGCTTGGTTGCGGCGGGCGAGATCGGTGACCATGCCCCAGTCATAGCTGAAGCAGAGCGGCGTCATCCCGTATTTCTGCTTGAGCAGGTGCAAGCCGTAGCTGGAGTCGCGGCCGCCCGAGAAGGCCATGATGCAATCGGGCGAGCCATCCTTCGAGCGCAGCCGGTCGAGCATGTCCTCGAGCTCGCTTTCCGGGCGCTTCGTCCAGGGCTTGTAGACGTGGCAGTAATTGCAGACGCCTTCCGCATCGAAGGCGATGGAGGGCATGGTCTCCGGCAGCAAGCACTTGGAGCACCGGCGCATCGCCTTCATGGCGTCGCGGTAACGCTCAGCCTTGTCCTCGATCTTGCGCTGGGTCTGCAGCATCGGGCTGACCGATGGGGCTGCGAGCGCCTCGCCGGTCAGGGGGAAGGTCTCGATCTCGTGCGTGTCGAGCCGCAGCACGGCTCCCATGCCGGCACGGAGCTGGACGATCGTCGCGTCCGCGAAGCCCGGAATGGCCTTGTCACCGGTGCACAGGCGCTTGGTGATGAGGTGTTCCGAGGTGAAGAAGAAGCCCGTGCCGGTCCTGCTGATCGCGTAGTGCAGCGAGCCGGTATTGGTTCCAAGCAGCATGACATTGTGCTGCTTGAGCAGGACCGCGATCGAGGTTTCGCCGACGATCTTCGCGTAGGCGTCGCGCAGCGCCTGCGGTAGCGAGACCCCTGCCGAGATCGAGCGCTGCAGGATCGCGGCGATCACCTCGGTGTCGACGTCGGCGCGCGGCTCGATGCCTTCCGGCTTCAGCTCGGTCCAGAGCTCATCGACGTTGACGACGATGCCGTTGTGGATGATCACGACATCGTCACGCCTGACCGGCTGATTGTTGGCGTCGATGCCTTGAAGCCCGTTCGTGACCAGGCGAGCATGAGCGATCGCCGAGATCGTCGAGCTGCCGGCAGCGTCGAAAAAGCTGCGACGAGTCCGCTCCATGATCTGGCGGTAGTCGTCCGTCTTGAGCATCTGCCCGGCGGACACCGAATCCTTGTGGACGACCAGCATGTCGGAGGTCGCTAAGGCGATGCCGGCAGCTTCCTTGCCACGGCTCTCCGACAGCAGGAAAAGGTCACGCAGCGCGACGTCCCATTGCGGAAAGCTCAGCGCATGCTCGCGTTTGATCGAAACGCCGAAAATTCCGCACAAAAGAAACTCCTATCGATCGGACGCGATCAAGAATGCAGCGTTCAGGCTCTTTAAAGGCGCGGGGCGGCCCAAGCTCACAGATGAAATCATCTCTGTTTGTTCGTGATGATGTCGACGATGCGGTGATCCTGCGCACCTGTCGCCTTCAGCTCGGTCAACAGGTCGACGAGGAATCGCCGCGCCCCGTAGCCATCGAAGCGCTGCGGTTCGATGGCGGCCCTGGGCGCTTGCGTCAAGTCCTTATAGTCCTTGACGATGGCGCGTCGATAATCATCGTTCGGGCAGTTCAGGTAGATGAAGATCGGGTGGATATTGAAGATCTTCAGCCCAGGCGTCGTCGTCGGGACGATGTCGAGTGTCCAGGGCAGGCGCATATCGGCTTGAATGCCATCCTCCCAGCAATAGGGCAGCCGGTAGAGACCCCATTGGTCCTGGTAGATCTGGCAGAAGGGCTGACGCCATAGCAGCACGCTGGAATCATACCGAAGCCCAGCCTCGGCAGCGAGATGGGCAGTGTTCTGACCGAAGAAGTTCCTATGCGAGCGGACGCCGACGGCGTCAGGGAACATGTCCTTCAGCTCAAGAAGCTTGGGCCGGAAGCCGTCTTTCGGATGTGGTCTGGTATAGTCGGGATGCAGGCCGACCTCGACCTCCGGCGTCGTCCCACGAAGGAGAGTGCTGCGATGCGTGGCGTAGCAGGTGATCTTCACACCGAACTCTGAAAAGATTTCCAACATGTCGGCCACCGCGTAGTCCGGCGCCCAGTCGATGTCGGCCGTCATCGCATAGCTGGAGAATCCGTTGAGATTGTAGAACTCCGCGAACGGATCGGCGGCGAACAGGCCGTCGAAACGGGCCGACACGTCAGTCATGGGGCTTGATCCTTCTGCCCTTGCTGCTCGGCAGGATGTCATGTTGAAGTCGGCGCTCGCGCTGATGTTGCTAGATTTCGCCGAAGATCACCGTCGCGCCGGTGCGGGTGGCAATGAGCTGGCGCAAGCCGAGCAGCGCCGCTGCCTCCAGGTCTTTCATCGGCGGGAGGACGAGGCGCATCATGTCCACGCCGTCCGATCGTCTCTGCACATCGATCGTGGCCTCGAATGTGGTCGGCGGCGCGCCTTCAAACACTGGCATGCTCAGCGCGAGCGAGATCGGGAAGCCCTCGAAATTCCGCAGCGCGTAGACATAGTGCGGATCGTCTTGATCGATGAACCGCAGGCGCGCTTCCTCCACGAGCAGCGCCGCACGCAAGAAGCGCTTGCTCTCTGGGGCCGTCAGAAGCCGTCGATCAGAGATACGGACGATCGACGGTCCGGCCGCCGTTTCCGGGGTCGGGGCGCGGGCGACAACTGTGCCGGCGTCGTCAGTGGCTTCAGCCGGCTGGGCGCCGATCAGCGCCGACTTGACGCTAGCCTTGAACGCGCGGGCGAGGCGTGCGCGGAGGCCCAAGCGCGCTGCGGGCGGTTTTTCTTCCGGCACGTCAGGAGCTGACTTAGCGTCATCGTCAGTGTGCTCGATGATCCAGCGTTCGATCTGGGCCAGCAGCTTTGGCGCCTCGCCGAGCGGCAGCTCCAAATCGGCTTCGCGGACGATCCTGCCCAGTTCGGCACACGGGACGAGATCGAAACTGACGGGGGCGATGCGCTGGTTGGACAGCCTGTCCACGAGCTGCACACCGCTCCATATGCCCTGGCTTCCGTCGCCCGCCCGGTACATGCGGTCGACGACTGCGCCGTGGTCGAGCAAGGTCACGATTCGCCGGGCGTCGGCGTCGATTACCGCGATCTGCCGCAGGCTCTTATGCAAGGCGAGCAGCGCCAGATAGTCTTCAAGGGCGCGCGGACGCGGCAACGCAGGTGACGCGCCTTCAAGGAGTACGCGAACCGCGCTCTCTGTCCTTTCGAGCTTCAGGCTGCAATCGCCGAATCGGACTTCCATGCTGGCCTGAGGGCCAGGTCGCAGCATCGGTTCCATCAGGGAAAAGGCCGAGGAAACCGAATCTGGCCCGGACGCGGGCATCCGGTTGTCGTTCTTGTTGGGATTCGGCATGTCACACCGCTCGCTTGTCCAGCAGCCGCATCACGTCTTCCCCTGTTCCGAGGGTTCCGAGCGCGTCTGGGCTCGCTTAGCGAGCCGGTCGTACATGGTCATCACACCCTGCGATTCGCTCTCCCACGAATATTTCTGGGCATTGTCGATCAGCGCGGGACGGAACCGTTCCGGCCCGCCGAGGCGCTCGTCGAACATCTCGTTGATCGCGCTGATGTAGTCGCCATCGTTGCGGAATTGCGCCAGCACGCCGAAGCGCTCCTCACCCACGATGCGGCGCACGTTGACCAGTTCCGATGAGCCGATCATCGGAGTGCCTGCCATGATGAACTCATACATCTTGTTGGGCGACGAGATTGCCGTGTTCTGGTCGGTCGCCTGGTAGGGCATGATCCCTGCATCTGCCGACGCGGCCCAGAACAGCATCTCGTCCCACGGCACCAGATCGAGGAAATGCACCCGTGAGCTGATGCCGAGTTCGCGCGCCATCTCCCTGAAGAACGGGATTTCGCTGCCAAAGGTGAGGAAGACGAGATGGAGATCCTTCCTGCGGGCGCCGGCGAGCCCGCGCAGAATGAAATCGATTCTCCGCTCCTTGTTGATGCCGCCCTGGAAGAGGATGATCTTGTGGTCGTGAGGGATATGGGTCTCGTCGCGGATCCAGTCGTAGCGTGCGGTGATCTGGAACTTGTTGGGCCAGGGCGTGGCGTTTGAGCATGCTATCCAGCCCCGCGCGTCAAAGTCGCGCTCCATGATCGCGCCTTGCTGGGCGTTGATGACGATGAGTTCGTCGACCAGCTTCATCAGGGCGAACTCCTCCATGAAAAGGCGCTTGGCCTGTTCATAGGGGATGCCCGGCTGGTAGCTGTAGAGTTCATGCGCGTCGTAGACGAGCGGGATGTTGAGCAGCGTCTTGATTTCCGCGCCCGCCCGTAGTGTCACAGCATCATTGGCGCACACGACATCCGGTCGCCACTGCTCGTAGGCGTATTGGACGACTGTTTCCTCCCAGCTGTCGAGTGGGCGAGCGCCCTTGATCTTCGCCGAAGGTATCTGCGTTGGTCGATTGAGGGCGGAGCGGACATAGGTCGGAAGTGCCATCATGGCGAACGGAATGGCTGCGATATGCCGCAGTGGGCCCAGGCGCGGAATTTCCCGGACATGATCGACGGCAATGTCGGGATAGCGGCTGTAGAACTCTGCCATCATGCCGAGCTTGCCGGAGCCGGTCTTGCGCAATTTGCGCCTGAACTCGTTGCCCACGCGCTTGCGCATGCGCGCATTGCGATAGCCGCGCTTCCGGCTCTCGACGATATGCGCCGGGGCGCTGCCCACGCCGTCGGCGTTGAGCGCGAAGTCCTCGCCATCCTCCGAGATCGCCAGATTGATCATCGCATCAGGCTGCCTCGGCAGCCGACGCCGGCTCTCGCTCGGGTCGGAAAAGCTCTCCGGCATCTTGGTGTGGACGAGCCGTATCTCGTGCCCGGCCGCAGCCAACGACTGCGCCATCAGCGTGATGCGCCGGTCGATCAGAAAGTTCCTGTCCAACATCAATACGCGCATGTGGTCGTCTACATCCTGTTCAGTGCGTGGATCCGGTAGCTCCAGACCGGTCCGAAGCGCTGCTCTATTACGTCTGCCTTGCATCCACGTTATGCCGGCGGACACGAAAGCGTCGACCCAGAGCCGCAGACATCGATCATCCGGATGGGCTGGGGAAGCCTTGCGTCAAATCCGCCGCGTCACGCCGGCGGCGCGGCCGCGACGCTGTCCGATGCCGATGCGAGTTTTCACGTACTGGCTTCCAACGCGTCGCAGGCGGCCTCAACTTCGGCGCCCAACTCCGCGATGCGGGCGTGCGCGTCCTCCGGATAGTACCAGGCGTGATGGGACATCCACGGATGATTATACCCTTTGGGCGCATATTTGATGCGCCTGACCGAACCAACCTGCTTGGCCGGGTTGCCGACGACCAGCGCGCCGGCCGGGACAGCGCCGCCAACCCGCGTCATGGCGCCGGCGAATGCCCCCACCCCCATCGTCGTGCCCGGCAGCACGATCGACTGCGTGCAAACGACCGATCCATGCTCGAGCCTGGGCCCGAACTGCAGTCCAGAAGGCGGAGCCGGGTCGTTGGTGGTCACGACATAGGGGAAGATCCAGACAAGGTCGCCCAGAACGGTTCCCCTGCAGATGTGGACGTTCGAGTGGAAGCGCACCCAGTCGCCAAAAGTCGCGTCGCCTTCAAGATCGTTCATCGATCCGATCTGCAAATTGACGCCGGCCTCGACCCCTTCGCGGATCATGCAGCCATGGCCGACCATCAGGCGCGGGCCGAAAGTCGAGCCCTCATACATCGTCGTGTGGGAGCGAATGTGCGAGCCTTGCCCGATCCGCAGCGGGGACCCGGCTGCGTCGCCGCGGGCCGGATGGCCGAGGATGCAAAATTCGCCAACGCGAACGCCGTCGCCGAGCTCGACATTGTCATGGACGATGGCGGTTTCGGCGATGTCGCAGCCGGCGCCGATTTTGGCCTTTGGTGATATTCGGCCCATGCCGCCCCCGTTGGCGTTCACACTTAATACGCGTGTCGTAACCATCGCATCGCACCCCGGTCGATAGACAGGGCGTTCTTCCTTGTCAACGCGAGCGGCGCGCCTGAAGCCTTGCCTCGCCGCGAGCACCATGAGAGAGGAGCGGCTTCGGGTTTCGTCCAAGACAGATGGTCCTTCAGATGCGCGCCGTTCGACTGGCGAAACATCATCCCTTGCCGATGAGCGTTGCCTTGCTCGGCGACGGCGACCGGCATGGTCCGGTGGCGGATGCCGCCTATCTCGACTGGGCGCACTGGCGCGCCATCGATCTCGCCTTCCACGACCAGAACCGGCGCCAGTCCATGGGAGCAACGGTCAACGCCTCCGGCTGCGGCATCATGGCTTACGCTGGATGAGCTCCTGCGCTGGAGATCGGCCTCGGCAGCCTCGACCACATGGCCCATTGGACGGATCGGCCAGCGCGGTTCAGCGCCGCCCGTCCAGCGGCGTGTTGATCGGCGCGACCATCGCCCTGCTGCCGATATTGATCGGCCGACTATCAACCCGCCTATCAGCCACGCACCTTCAAAGGGGCCAGGATGTATCGAGATAAATCAGTTGCCGTCGTGGTGCCCTGCTTCAAGGAAGAGCACCAGATCGCGAAAGTCACATCCACTATGCCGGACTTTGTGGATCGGATCGTCGTCGTCGACGATCAAAGTCCCGACCGTACTGCCGAAGTGGTTGCGGAATTGGCGAAGGCCGATCCGAGGATTGTTCTGATCCGACATGAACAGAACGAGGGTGTCGGCGGAGCCATTGCCAGCGGCTACAAATGGGCCAGGGACAATGGCATGGACATGGCTGTCGTCATGGCAGGCGACGGGCAAATGGATCCGGCAGACCTGCCGAATCTGCTTGATTGCGTTATCGACAAGGGCGTCAATTACGTGAAGGGCAACCGGCTCCTGTGGCGTGGCGCTTACAGCGTGATCCCAAAGCGGCGGTTTTTCGGCAATTCGATCCTGTCGTTGCTGACAAAGATCGCATCAGGATACTGGCACGTGTCCGATAGCCAGACAGGCTACACGGTCGCCGACCGCGAGGTGCTGCAAGTCATTGACTGGGATCGCATGTACAAGCGCTATGGGCAGCCCAATGATCTGCTGATTAGTCTGAACATCGCCAATTTCCGCGTGAGGGATGTGCCGGTGCGTCCGGTTTATGGCGTCGGTGAGATCAGCGGCATCAAGATCAGGCGCGTCATCTTTACGATATCGAACGTGCTGGTGAAGGGGTGGCTGCGGCGCATGTGGATCAAGTATGTGGTGCAGGATTTCCATCCGCTGGTGTTCTTCTATCTCCTGTCGATCGTCATGACGCTGATTTTCGTATGGATGTCGGGGCGCGTGGTCGTGTTGTGGTCGTCCGAGGGTGAGGTTCCTGGAATGTCTGCCCTTGCGATGATGTTCTCGTTCTCCGTGGCCCTGCAGTCAGCGTTCTTTGCCATGTGGTTCGACATGGAGGCCAACAAGCCGCTCCGATGATGCCGACCATGGCGGCGCTAGCCGCACACGCGCCACGCGAGGGGCCAGAGCGATGATGAGCAGGGCGCCGGCCAGCGATGTGCCGCCTGCCGCCATGCCAGCTCCGGCGAGGCCGAAATGCGGGACGAGTAGAACGCCGAGGGTGACGTTCACTGCCAGCAGCGCCGTCATGTAAACGGAATGCCATCCGGGTCGGTTGGCAAGCAGCAGCAGCATGTTGAAGGCGAGCCAGCCCGAAGCCAGCGTCAGGCCACCCAGAAGCCATGCAAGCGGCGCCAATGCGGCCGCGAACTTGTCATTGCCGAAGACGATCTCGATGAAGAACGGAAATGCCAAAAGCAGGATGAGGCTTGCCGCCGCCAAGGTGGGCGTCAGCCAGAGCACCGCCCTGCGGCACATCCGAGTCACTTCCTCCGGGCGGCCCTGCATGAGGGCGCGCCCGATCAGTGGATTGAGCATGCTCCGGACAGCGAAGATGATCATGGCAAGGCCTTCGGCCATAAGGCCCGCTATCGTGTAGATACCGGCGGCTTCCGCACCGATCATTGCCCCCAGCACCAGCACGTCGACGCGGGTGTTGAGCTCGATGACGGCTCCTGACCAGCAGGAGCGCCGGCCGAAGGAGAAATGTCTGCGGCGCATGGCTGGGTCGGGCGCAGTCTTCGCCGGCAGCATGGACCTGACATACCCAGCGAGCGGCACGAAGAGCAGCAATTCGGCCAGGGTCAGGATCAATGTGAGGCGCGCGCCTGGCCAGGATTGAGCCAGCGCGACGACGACGAAAGTGAGAATGAGCGCGTAGCGCAGGCCCTGCAACAAGGCGAACGCGCGCATGTGATTTGCGCCATTTACGACGTTGAGCAGCACCTTGTTGAGCGAGAAGAGGAACAATCCCGGAGCCAGAAGCACCCATGAGGTTGCGAAGTCGCTGTCGCCATAGAACAGGGAGACGACCGGGAGCAGGGCGAACCACAGTGCCGTTCCAATGCTCGTGGTGACGAGGCAGGCGAGGAACGCCTCGCGGATCGCGGAACTGGCGAGCCTGATGTCGCTGTCCCAATGCTCTGCGACCGCCTGCAGCGCGGACAGGTGCAGTCCAAATGACCCGACCTGCGACACGACGATAAAAAACGCATAGCAGATATTGAAGTTGCCGAGCTGTGCGGCGCCGTAGACTCGCCCTATCACGATGTTGAGCGCAAAGCCGGCCAGTGCTAGGAACCCGAGGCTTGCGAGGTTCCAGATGAGCCCGCTGCGGAAGGTCGAAGCGTTGCGCTGGGGGCTCGTTTCGGTCGCTCGCACTGTACCTCGCAACGTATCGCTACTGACGGCGATGAGGCCCTTGTCGCCGTTTGTCAACGCTGCGCTGAACGGCGCAGCTCTCACATGAGCGACGGGACACTATCCGCCGACCGCGCGAACGAGCAGATCGCGCGGTCATGGCCGATGGCGTCCCGACGTCGATTGCAGGAGTATAGAGATGGGAACGGCCCTCGTGGTGCTGGCGTTTGTCGCAACGACATGCCTTGCCGCACCGCTTGCGGTGTTCATCGCCGCTGCCCGGCTGATGCGCCCGGCGCGTGGCGATTCGCTGCCCCTGTTCCTGTTCATGGCACCCGCAGCGCCCTTTGCCATCGCGCTCGTGATGATGGTCCTCTACTCGCTGCCCTGGCAAACTCCCATCTGGCTGCACCTGGCCTTCGTGATTGCTCTGATTGCTGCAGCGATCGCCATGGGGCGCGACCAGCTGGCCGCGTTGCGCGCCGACCTGTCGGATGCGCGCGCGCGGTTGCGCGGGAGCTTTTCGATCACTGGGTTCATCCTTGGCCTCGTGGTTCTGGGCCTGTCGGCGACGACCCTGCTCCAGGTCCTCAGTTTACCCGTGATCGAGAACGACTCTCTGGAGTATCTCGCCGTCGCACGCGAGGTCTTCCGAGCCGGCAGTCTTAGCGTCTACCCGCTCACGCAGAGCGCCCCAAGCGGCATGTTCGCCCCCTCGGCCCATCCGCCGGCGATCCATCTGTTTCTTGTCTGGGGCAGCAGCTGGGTCGGGATTGAGAACTTCGCGCCGTCTCGGGTCCTCGCGGCCTTTTGCCTTTTCGGCATGATGAGCCTGCTCGCTGCAGGATTGAGTCGCGAGGGTCTCCGGTCGGTTGCCGTGGCGATCATCGTGATGCTCTGCACGCCGATCTACGTCCTGCTGCTCGTCGGATATCATGTCGACGGACTGCGCATCATGGCGGTCGCGGGTGCAATCGTCGCCATGGCGCGGGTCATTGAGAACCCAGACAAGCGCACGGCTGTGCTGGCGGGCGTGTGGCTCGGTTGCGCGGCCTTCTCGCATTCCATCGGCGTGCTCTGCTGGGTCCTCGCGGCTTTCGCCTGGCTTGTCCTTGGGCCCTCCGACCGCTTTCGGCGGTTTGGCGTGCCGCTGGTAATCGGTATCGTCGCAGTCGCGATCGGCGGCGCGCAATATGTGAAGAACATCATTATCTTAGGCGTCCCCTTGCACGACCATGTCGCGGTGGCAGGGCTGCCGGAGCTGAGGTTCTACGAAGACCTGATTGATATTAGGAAACTGGCGTCTTTCTCGGAGCGCCTGACGGCGGGGCCGCTTTTTGGATTTGCTTCGCCTGACCTTTTTGGCATCACTTACTGGGTTGGCCTCGCGGCCTTTGCTTTCCTGTTGAGGAACTGGACTGCGATCGGAGTGACATGCCGCGTGTCGATCCTCTGGTTTCTGTTCATCAGCATTCTGGGCTTCATCGGCGCGGCCTTCAACATCACGCTCCTCATCAAGAACGCACGCTATCTGCCGCTCACCGCCGTCCCGGCGCTCGCGATCATCGCGGGCTCCGCCGTGGCGCAACTGGAACGCCGTCGCGCGTCGCGGCATCCCATCTATGTCGTCTTTCCGATCGAGCGCGTGCTTGCGATTCCGCGACAGCTTGCGTTCGGTGCCCTGCTTGCGGGGTTCGCCTTCGTCGCCGCGCGATGGACGATCGATCAGTCCATCAACCGGCTGTCCCTCCATGGCGCGCGTCTGGACTTTCTCAGCGCGGGGGAGCGCGCCTTTCCGCGCAGGGGCAGCAACTACAACGCGGCCCGCATCTACTCCTATCTTGAGACTAATGCTGATCCTCGCGAGCGGACGCTGACCTTCTTCCAGCCCGGAACCGCGATCTACGGAACGGGCTCTTGGATCGACCAGCACGACGACCAGATGATCCCGTTTTATATGCTGGCCCAACCCGATGCGGCGTATGCTTGGCTGCGCGACCGCAATGTCCGCTACGTCTTTGTGCCGGGCTACTACTTGTCGACCTTCTCGCGCTCGGTCGCAGAACAGCTTGTCGCTGACGAGCGCTATTCGGAGCTGCTGATCAACGACAAGGACGGCTGGCGGCTATACCGGTTGAGGGACGAGCCGCTCGCGGCCCGTTATGCTTGCGCTCAGCTTGACGACCGTGCCGTCTTCGAGGAGATCAGCTATCGCCTTGGCCTCATCTCGCGCCTGGCTCATGTCTCGGCGCGGCCCGAGCTGATCACTTATAGCGACGAGCAGATTCGCAAATTCCGCCCCTTCGGCCAAGATGGCGGGGGCGTAAGCCCGAAGCTGACATCCCCCTTTGCGCGTACACATCGGGTGTATACGGGAGAAGGCCCGGTATGGGTCGAACCGAAGGAGGAATGGCTTTCGACGTCCGGCGATTCACTCATGCGCGTGGAGATCGAAACCGGCGATTCACAAGGCTACTTCATCATTTATGTTGGTGAGTACGGCGACTCTGCCACAGGGCCCTTCCAGCGATATGCCCGTGTCTGGGACGGTATCCTCGAGCGAGGCACGCGCAAGATATCCTTCCAAATCAGACCTGACGCTCAAAGCCGCAAGTTTCGCGTCCTGATCGACAAGCTGAATCATGCGCCGGCGACGCTGACGCTCTCGGCCATGAAGGTCTGTCGCAACTAACAGGGCTCCATCCGATCAATGTGTCCATGCGACGTGCGACGAATTCCCAGGTTGAATTCTGTCTATGATGACGTCCCGCACCGATCGCATCGCCGCCGCTACGCTCGTGGTCATGCCGCGAAAAGAACGCGTTCGCTGTGCTGGCCTGGGACCGGTCTGTGGGTTGACTCAGGCTCCTCTTCCGGTGCACCCGCATGCCCGAAGATCGATTGATGCTGGTTGTGGAGTGCCCGCGGGTGCCATTCAAGATTGTGACTGTGCTCGGCGCGAGGCCGCAATTCATCAAGGCGTCGGCCTTGTCACGGGTGGCCCGGCAATCCGACCGTTTCTCGGAGGTGATCGTCCATACGGGCCAGCACTACGACGAGAACATGTCGGATGTGTTCTTTCGCGAGCTGGAAATAGATGCCCCGCGACATCGGCTCATGACCGGCGGCCAGGGGCATGGCGCGATGACAGGGCGCCAGATCGAAGGCGTGGAGCGCATCCTGCAGGATGAGCGTCCCGATGCGGTGCTTGTTTACGGCGACACCAACTCGACGCTCGCAGGTGCGATCGCGGCATCCAAGCTTCACATCCCTATCGCGCATGTCGAGGCGGGGCTTCGCTCCTATAACCGGCGCATGCCGGAGGAGATCAACCGCGTCCTCACCGATCACGTCTCCGAGTGGCTGTTCACGCCGACGGCGGCCGGCGAGAAGGCTCTGGCCGGCGAAGGCGTCGATCCGCGCCAGGTGTTCCGCGTCGGCGACGTGATGTTCGATGTCGCCCTGTTCTTCGCCGACAAGGCGCGCCGTCAGTCCGGGATCCTGCGCGATCTGGGCCTGGAGGAGGGCTCCTATTGCGTCGCGACGGTGCATCGTGCCGAGAACACCGATGACCCCGAGCGACTGCAGGCGATCCTATCTGCTCTGGCCCAGCTTGGCCGTGAGCTTCCCGTGGTCCTGCCTCTCCATCCGCGCACGCGTGCGGTGATCGCGCGGACGGGAATCGCGCTGGAGGCGGGAGATGCGCTGCGCCTCATCGACCCGGTCGGCTATCTCGACATGACGAGGCTGCTGCAGGGTGCGCGGCTTGTGGCGACCGACTCGGGCGGCCTTCAGAAGGAAGCGTTCTTTCACAAGGTTCCCTGCGTCACATTGCGTGACGAGACCGAGTGGGTCGAACTCATCGATCTCGCCTGGAACCGCATTCCGCGAAGCCTGGACCAGACTGGTATCGACGCTGCCATCGCCGAAGCTCTGGGGTCGGCCCCGGTGCAGGACGTGATGCCCTATGGCGACGGCAACGCGGCGTCGGCCATCATCGATATCCTGCTGCGCGGGCGCATCACCGGGCCTACAGGCGTGATGCCTGACCAGGGTTGAAAAAATCCGGCTGGCGGGGCCGTCCCCCGCCGGAGCTGGGGCAGTGGCTGGCTGCTGGCCGTTGACTTCGCGAAGTCTTTAGGGTGAAGCCCTAGGCTATCCATCGTCGAGACGTATCCTGCGCGGCAGTTCTGATTGCGCGCCCAGTTCGTCACTCAGGAGTTGCTCGGTCATGTGCGGAATTGGCGGGATCGTTAAGTTGTCGACCGGCGCGAGGAGCCCACTCCCGGCCGAACTCGCCTTCATGACTGACGTATTGCGCCATCGCGGGCCCGACGGCCATGGCCAGTGGATCGACCCCAACGGCATTGTCGGCCTGTGTCACAGGCGGCTCGCCATCGTCGATCTGAGCGAGCACGGCGCGCAGCCGATGGTCGGCGCCGCCGGGCCTGTGATCACCTATAACGGCGAGGTCTACAATCACGTCGAGCTGCGCAATCAGCTCGTGCACAAATGGCCCTTCGCCAGCCGCTCGGACACCGAGGTGATCCTGGCGGCTTACCAGCGCTGGGGCACCGGCTGCGTCGACCACCTGCGCGGCATGTATGCTTTCGCGATCTGGGATCCGGCGCGCAAGGTGCTGTTCGCCGCCCGTGATAATCTGGGCATCAAGCCGTTCTATTACGCCATCGTCGACGACCGCCTGATTTTCGCGTCCGAGATCAAGGCGATCCTGCCGTTCCTGCCGGAGACGAAGGTTTGCAAGGACGGGCTTGCCGAGTATCTGACCTATCAGTTCAATGTCGGCGCTCAGACGATGTTCGAGGGCGTATACGCCCTGCCGCCGGGCCATGTCCTGACGGTCGATGAGGGGCGGATCAAGACCTACGCGCACTGGGATGTGCAATACCGCATCGATACCGATCATTCGAAGAGCTACTTTTACACGAAGCTTCAGGACATCGTCGATCGGTCGGTCAGAATCCACCTGCGCTCGGACGTGCCTGTCGGCTGCTACCTGTCGGGCGGGGTCGATTCCAGCCTGATCAGTCTTCTGTCGACCCAGCACGACAGCAGCAACAAGCACAGCTTCCACGGGAAGTTCACCCAGTTTCCCGGCTATGACGAAAGCGCGTACGCGCAGACCGTCGCCGAGCAGTCCAGCAAGTCGCTGCACCAGCTCGACATTACCGAGGACGACGTTCTCGGCTCGATCGAGGACATCACCTACTATCTCGACCAGCCGACCGCAGGTCCTGGCTCCATCCCCCAGTATCTCGTGTCGAAGCTTGCGGCCCAACACGTCAAGGTCGTGCTGGGCGGGCAGGGCGGAGACGAGATATTTGCCGGCTACGCTCGTTATCTCGTCGCTTACTTCGAGCAGACGCTGAGGGCAGCGATCGACGGCACGAACCGTCAAGGCACTTTCGTGGTCACGGCGGAATCGATCATCCCCAACCTGGCCTCGCTCAAAGAGTACAAGCCGATGCTGGCGTCGTTCTGGCAAAGCGGCCTGTTCGAGGCACCGGACAGCCGATACTTCCGCCTGATCGACCGATTCTCCGACATGAGTGGCGAGATCCTGCCTGAGCACGTCAATCGCGAGGCGATCTTCGAGCGCTTCCAGGCGATCTTCAACAACCATTCGAACGTTCAGAGCCGCTCCTACCTGGACCGCATGACGCATTTCGACCTGAAGACGCTGTTGCCGGCTTTGCTGCATGTCGAGGACCGGATGAGCATGGCACACGGTATCGAGAGCCGCGTCCCGTTTGTCGATCACGAGCTGGTGTCGTTCATGGCGACCGTCCCCGCCAACATCAAGTTCAGGGATGGCGGGCTGAAGGTCATGCTCAAGGAGGCCTATGCCGGCCTTCTGCCGCCATCCATCCTCGAGCGGAAAGACAAGATGGGTTTCCCGGTTCCCCTGGCCGAATGGTACAATGGCAAACTGGGTACCTTTGTGCGGGATACCTTCTCCAGCCGGGCCGCGCGCGAGCGGAGCCTCTACGATACCAAGCGCATCGTCGCCGCGCTTGGGCAGAACGGGAAGTTCAGCCGGAAGACCTGGGGCCTGCTTTCTCTCGAGCTTTGGCACCAGCGGTTCATCGATCGCGCCGCCGAGATGCGCGCGACACTTGCGAACGCCCTGGACGGGCAGGTGACGCAGCCAGTTGTTGCGTCGGCTGATTTCCGTGGTCGGCGCAAGGCGGGTTGAAGCGACGCAGGGCAGATGCGTTGCCACCTCGCTGTTGATGGAGATACCGAATGAAGATCGTCCGCGTGGTCGGTGCCCGGCCGCAGTTCATGCAGCTGCCGGCGCTCATTGCTGCCCTTGATGCCGCGGGACACCAGCAGGTCCTGGTTCACACCGGCCAGCACTACGACCACAACATGTCCGAGCAGTTTTTCGCGGACATGGGGCTGCCGAAGCCCGACATTAATCTCGAAGTCGGCTCCGGCAGCCATGGCGCGGCGACCGGCAGGATTGTCGAGCGATTCGAGGAGGTGCTGCGCGAGGTCAGACCGGACGCAGTGGTCGTCGATGGTGACACCAACTCGACGCTCGGAGCGGCGCTTGCTGCAGTCAAGCTGCATATTCCCGTCGCGCATATCGAGGCAGGCCTGCGCGATTTCGACAGGCGCCGGCCTGAGGAAATCAACCGCATCCTGACCGACCATGCTAGCGAACTGAACTGTGCCCCGATCCCGCGCGCCTTGGACAACCTGCGGCGCGAGGGCCTCGGGGCTCGCTCCGAGCTGACAGGCGACGTGCTGCTGGATTGTTTCGACATCTACCGGCCGCGGCGATCCACGAAGGTTCGCAAAGAGCTCGGCCTGGCCGATAGCGGCTATCATGTGATGACGCTCCATCGTCCGGAGAATACGGATCTGGCCGAAGAGACGCGCTTCCGCGACATTATGAGCGTCGTGACGACGCTGGATAAACCCGTCATCTTCGCTGCCCACCCCCGCACGCAGCCGATCATCGACCGCTTCACGGCGCAGGGCGGCAAGCTCGGCTCGCTGCGGCCGGTACCACCCGTGGGCTATTTCGAGATGCTCGAACTTCTCGACGGCTGCGATTGTGTGTTCACCGATTCCGGCGGCCTGCCGCGCGAGGCCGTCTGGTCCGGCAAGCGCTGCGTCATGCTGTTCCGCGTCGATACCTGGCACGACCTCCTGGAGAATGGTTGGGCGACCATCGGCAAAACCGATAGCGCCAGCATCCAGACGGCGTTCGAGGCGGCGCGGCCGGCCGATGCAACGGCGGCGCGCGACTTCTTCGGCGGCGGGCGCTCGGCCCAGCGCATCGTTGCCGCGCTGGAGCGTCTTCTCGCCTGACTCCGCCACTGACTTTTCGGCATTTCCGCTTGCGGCAGAGGCCGGAAAAGTCCAACAAGCCCCCGACACTGAACCATTGGGCCGCAGCGAACGCGGCGCGTGAGGATCCGACATGACGCAGCCAACCGGCTTCGAGCCGGTCAAGCCGACATTGATGACCTATCTGAAGTCAGTCTACGCTTTCCGGCACCTGATTGCACATCTGGCACGTGCGGACCTGCGCAACCGCTTCCGCCGGAGCTATCTCGGCGTGCTCTGGCTGCTGGTCAATCCGCTGGTCTACACCTGCATCTTTGTGATCATCTTCGGGGCGATTTTCAATATCTCGGTACGCGAATATGCCCCTTATGTCCTGAGCGGCATTGTCCTGTGGGAGTTCATCTCCAATGTCGTAGGACAATCGACGCAGAGCATTCTCTCGGCCGAGGGTTATCTCAGGCAGAAGCGGATTCCTCTGTTCGCATTTTGCCTGCGCACCTTGATCTATCACTTCGTCTGCCTGCTGGCCGGGCTGGCTGCCGTGCTGGTCGTGGTAACCATTGCGCGTCCAGGTCTGCCCTTGATGACGTTGCCGTGGCTCCTGCCGGCGATGGTCCTGCTTGTGGTGTTCGCCGCACCGATCGGCGTGATCAGCGCGGTGGCGCATACCCGGTTCCGGGATTATCAGGTGGTGGTCGGCCACCTGTTGATGATCGGCTATTACATCAGCCCTGTTTTCATCATCCGCAAGGAATTCGACCGCCCCGGATTGCGGGTGATCTCCGATTTCAATCCTATAACCTCGATCTGCGATTTGTTTCGGGACCCGCTGCTCTATGGGCGGGTGCCGGAATTGCAGGACATGATCGTGGTCCTTGCCTGGGCGGCGGTGTTCTGGGCTATCGCGATCTTCGCGCTCAAGCGCACTGAGCCCGATATGATCTTCCACTTCTGAACGTGTCTTACTCCAGCTCATGACATCAAACGACATGGATGACGGCGCCTATATCGGCCTTCGCAGCGCGACGCTCCGCTATCCGCTGCAGCCGCTCCAGCGGCGCAGCATCAAGGCCGACCTGACCGGCCTGTTGAAGCGTGGCGCGAAGGATGCGCGCGTCACGACCCGATACGTAACGGCCCTCGACGCTGTGACGCTCGACATCCGCCGGGGGGAGCGCGTCGGCCTTGTCGGCCGCAATGGCGCGGGCAAGAGCTCTTTCCTGAGGCTGGTCGCCGGGGTGTATCTGCCGCAGGAAGGCGAGGTGATCAGGCACGGCAAAGAGCAAGCCATCTTCGACATCGGCATCGGCTTCGAAACCGACGCGACCGGCCGCGAGAACGTGTTCTATCGGGGTCTGGTCATGGGCATGCACCCCGACAAGATTCGGGAGCGAGCCGATGACATCATCGCCTTCGCCGATATCGGGGAGTTCATCGACCTTCCCTTGCGGGCCTATTCGTCCGGTATGGTGGTAAGGCTGGCCTTCGCGATCTCGACCTTCCTCGAGGGCGATATCCTGTTGATCGACGAGGTGTTTGGGACCGGCGACCTGCAATTCTACAACAAGGCGAAGGCGCGCATGATGGATCTGGTCGACAATGCGCACATCGTCTGCTTTGCCAGTCACGACCTTCCCGCGATCCGGGACATCTGCAACCGCTGCCTGTGGATCCATGGCGGCAAGGTGCGCATGGACGGTTCGGCGGAAGAGGTCACGAAGGCCTATGAGGCTGCGGTCGTCCGCGGAGAAATCTGAAGGCCCGGCAATCGCCTCGTCAGGCGGAGATGCCTGACGCCGTAAAGATCCGGATGGATCGCAGTCGAGGGGCGGTACCCTTTGCGCCTGGCGTTATTCTCACATTGAGACGGCTTGCAAGATTGCCGTTCCAGGGCAGGAAGAGATCGCCATCGCTCCGGAGAGCTTGCAGCAACGGCGCCGCGCTGCCCAATCGTCCCCAGCTATCGACCTCGACGACTGTATCCGGATCACATCCGGCGAATGACAGAAACAGGCAATTCACATCGGTGGAATACGGAAGCTCGATACTGAGCCCGATCGTGCCGCCGATCATTGGAACAAGTTCCGCACGGATTTCGTCAACGCGGCTGGCGGCCCCATTCCAGCGACTCGTCCATGCGCCATTGATCCGAAGCGGCTTGATCTCGAGGAGCCTGTGGCGCCCCACATAGGCCTCGCAGACTGCGCGTGCGCTCGGCGTCAGTTGTTCAGGCACTTGCTCGAGGAGACGCTCGCGGAAATCCGGCCCACGATGCCCCCGCGGCTCGACGGGGGCCAAAGCCTCGGGAAATCCCGATGATACCCTGAACAGCACTCCAGACCGGCCCGACATATGGTCGGCGATCTGTTTGGAGGCGGCAAAGCCCTGGTCGATATGCCTGATCAGGGCCTTCTCGACGCCAAGCCAGAACCGGGTGACTGTTTCGGGGAAGCCGTCGTCCTTTGCCGGATTCGCGTCAACGTCATAGACCAGTTGTGCTCCATGCTTGTACTTCGCGATGACACCGGCAATCAGGCTCTCGATGTCAGTCGCCATAACGATATCTGGCACTGGCAGTGCATCATAAAGCTCCGCCAACCGCGCCGAAAGATTTAGAAAGTGCCTCAAGATATCCGCAAACCTCACGGCTTCGCGTTCATCGAGGCCGAAAGCTGACTGGAGTGTTTCGGGAGCAGCATAGGACATTTCGAGCAAAAGCTTGCAGATCGCGGCCGCATCCGGCGCTTCAATCAGCAAGCCCGCCAGATCTGGACATCCCGCCAGGCTTCCAGCGGTCAAGCCGGCGACGAGTTCGACGGCATTGTCCTTCAAGAGGCGGCGACCGATGGTGGTGTCATCGCGCTCATAATCAAGACCCAGCGGCACGAAGAATATCCCGCTAGGCCCACCGTCGATCTGTCGTCGAAATCTGGCATCTCTCAGCGAAGGTTTTGCCCCCGCCAAGACTTGAACATACAGCAACTCAAACCCCCTGCAGAGGTTGCATTCGCGCACCCCCTTTGTCTGATTGTGTCACGGTCCCTTTTGAATGTCATCTGCACGCGTTTGCTGCACCGGCGCTCAAATACTCGTAATTGGCCGGGCGAACCGGATTGACCGGGAGCGCCGGGCAAGTACAGAACATGCACCGCGTGTCATTCGCCCTGAGGCTGTTGTGCCATCTGCCCGAATTGGCCTGATCAGCCACTCCGTGATCGCCAATGACCCGCGCGTCCGGCGTCAGGGCGATGCGCTGACTGCCGCTGGACACCAGGTGCTTGCGGTGGGGCTCCCGGAGCAGGATTCGAAGCCACCGGAATGGCCGATCCTTGCCATAGGAAGCGCCATGCAGGCGGTTCCCCGCCCGTCACTGATACGAACGCTGAGGCGCGCGCTCGACATCCCGATGCAGGCCGTCCGGCCATCTTATGCCTGGTCTGTCTATTGGCGTCTGAACCCGGCGTATCGCGCGATGGCCGCGATCGCCGAGGCGCAGGACGTCGACCTCTGGCTCGCCAATGACTGGACGGCCTTGCCGATCGTTCTCGACATCGAGCGTCGCAAGGGCACGCCCTTCGCATATGACACCCACGAACTTGCGATCGAGGAATACAGCCAGAATCTCAAATGGCGCTTAGGCCTGCGCCCGTTGATCGCGCAGATAGAAAGAGCCGGGATGGAGCGTGCACGCTTCGTCAGCTGTGTGTCCGAGGGGATCGCCGACCATCTCCACCAAGCCTACCGTTTGCTTGAACGGCCGCACGTCATCCGCAACGCCCCGCCCTATAGGAAGTCTCGGCTCCGGCCCACTGCGACGCCGGTCAACGTCCTTTACCATGGCGTCGTTACGCAGGGCCGGGCGCTGGAGGCGACCATCGCGAGCGTCGCGTCCTGGAGGCCGGAGTTCAGGCTTACGATCCGCGGCCCGGCGGAGCCCACCTATCTCGAACAGCTCAAACTCCTGGCGAGTAGCACGGGTGTGGGCGACCGGATCGTATTTGCGCCGCCGCTCCCGATGACGGAGCTCGTCGCTGGGGCGGAAGCTTTCGATGTCGGCTTGTTCGTCATCAAGGCGCATTCTCTCCAGAACCAATTCGTGCTGCCGAACAAGTTCTTCGAATATGCAATGGCCGGCCTCGCATTGTGCGTGTCCGATCTGCCTGAGATGCGGCGGCTCATCGACCGGTTTCCGATGGGAAGCCTTGTTGGCACGGTGGAGCCAGGTGCGATCGCGGCAGCGATCAATAGCCTTGACCGTGCGACCATCGACAGGTGCAAGGCCGCCGCGCTGGCGGCAGCGCGCGAGCTGTGCTGGGAACGAGAGGCGCAAACCCTTGTCAGGCTCGTGAATGCGGCGTTGCAGATCCCGTGACGACGCTGCTGCTGCGCAGTGCGAGATCTGATCCCCGACCTCCTTGCAGAAATCCGGCGGCACGCCCCGCCCGGCGCCATGAAGGCCGGAAACTCCAGCTCCGGAGGCTCGACGGACGGGCTGGGATCAGCAAAGTCAGACTACTGTCCGAGCACTGACCTCGTGAGGGTAAGCAGCTTGCTACCCTCCGCCTCGAAGTTGACATCTCCAGCCCGTCCAAGTGCTGCGCGCTTGCAGGCGTCGATGCGGCTGGCGTCGAGGCCGGCGAGGCAGGCGGCAATGGCCTGCGGCGTGTCCTGATCGAGCAGGATCCCACAGCCTGCCGACTCGATCACCTTGCGAATCTCCGGCAGGTCGCTGCTGATCACCATCAGCCCGGCCTGGATGTATTCGAAGATCTTGTTGGGCATGGCAAAGCGCGCATGCGTCGTGCTGTTCGATAGAAGGAAGATGCCGATATCGGCTTGCGCAGCCGCCGGAACCACCTGGTCAGGCGGCACGGCGGGGTTGAAGGTCACGCGCTCGCCGAGGCCGCCAGCGAGCGTCCGCAGGTGCTGGTCGAAGCCGCCCTGGGCCGGCCCTCGGATCACCAGGCGGAAGGCGGCAGGCCAGAGCGCGACGCTTTCGATCAGCGTTTCGAGACCACGGCGCGGCACGATCGCGCCGTGATAGAGCACCGTGACGGGATTGCCAGTCGGGCGGAAGGCGGTCTCCTGCCAGGCAGGTGTATTCGAGATCACCGTGGGCCGTGCCAGATCGTAGCGCGCCGCCAGCGCGTCGGCGATGCCATCGCTCACCGTCACGACGGCATCCGCCTCGCGGATATAGCGCTCTTCGAGCCGGATCACGTGCCGGCGGGCGAGCAGGCGCCAGCGCCAGCTGTCGGCGAATTCCTCCGAGGCGAATTCGTGGCTGTCATAGATGATGCTTGCGCCGCAGGCCTGCTTGGCCGCGTAGGCGATCGGCAGCGCGCGCCAGTCGTTGGCGATGACGAGATCGGGTCTGAAGCGGAGCAACTCGCGGCGTGCAGCCAGCCTCGTCGCCGAGCCCCAATAGAGCAGGTCGGCGCTGATCGGCAGCAGCGAGGCCGGCGCCTGCCTCAGCACCATGCCGAGCCGCACGCGCGTGTCGCTGCCCGGTCCCGGCAGGGCAGTCACCGGCGTCGGCGGCGCTTCGGGCAACGGGGGCTGCGCGAAGATGCGGACCTCATAGCCGGCGTGGGCGAGCAGGGCGGCGTGGCGCAGAACACGCGAATCGTGCTGCAGGGGCGAGATGCAGATGAGAGCGACGCGCGTCATCCGCTGGCCCCGCTCATCTGAGCGGCCAGAATCCGGTTGATCTCGCGGCCGCGCTGCTGCCAGCTGGCCTCGCGAGCAACATAGATTGCACCGTTGCTGCCCAGTTCGGCAGCCTTGTCCGGAGCCTCGCCGAGCGTCTGGACTGCCGCAGCGATGGCGGCGGGGCTCGCAGATGGAATGACCAGGCCGGCGCCGGCCTGCCGGACGATCTCGGCCTGGAAAGGCAGGTCGCTCGCGATCACCGGTATGCCGCAGGCCATCGCTTCGAACAGCTTGAGCGGCGCGACGCCCGCGGCCGAACGGCCGTCCTGGTCCTCGATCACGCAAAGGGCGGCGAGCGCGCCGCGCAACAGGGCAGGGACAGCTTCATAGGGTCGTCGGCCGAGCCAGAGCAGGCGGGAGTTATCTTTCGCGGCCTCGACCTTGCCGCGCTCGACACCGTCGCCGACGATGACGAGCCTGACATCCGCCGGCCAGGCCGGTTCCTGCAATGCTGCGAGCATCGTGCCGATCCCGTGCCAGGCGACGAGGCCACCGACAAAGATCACATAGCGGCCGGCGATGTCGGCGTGGGGCCCTTCCGGTGTGAACAGATCGGTATTGGCGCCATTGGAGACGACGCTGACCCGGTCATGACCGGCGAAGGCTCTCGCCCATTGGGCCAGGCCTTCGGTGACGGCGATCAGATGCGCAGCCATGCGATACTGCGTCCGGTAGAGCCAGGCGAAGAGCGGCGAGAACGGCTTCAGACCAGGATAGGTCACGCCGATATCGGCCGGCTTGCCGTTGATCTCGTGCACGACCGGCAGTTTCCGCCAACGCGCCCAGGAGGCGAGCGGCAGCGCCATGAAGTGCGAGCGGACGAAGATCGCGTCGAACTCGCGCAGGCGCCGCGCCAAGGCAAGCTGGACGCGGCCATAGTCGATCAGGCGTTGCAGATAGGAGCCACGTGCGCTCGCCCCGCCACGCGTGGTGGCGAAGAGCTCGACCTGCCAGCCGGACTGCCTCAGGCTGGCGATGATCTCGTCGATATGGGTCTGCGACGCCTGACCCGGTCGCGGCGTCTCGAGCGAGAGATAAGCCAGCCGAGGCGGCCGGCTCATGCCACCGCGGCCGTGGGCACCGCCAGAGCCTCGCGGACCTGCGCGATGATGTAGTCCTGCGTGGCTTCGTCGAGATAGGGGTGCATCGGCAGGGCCACGACCTCCTGCGCGACGCGCTCGGAGATCGGCAGGCCGTTGCCGGCGACGGGGAAGTGCTTGTAGGCGGTCTGCTGGTGCAGCGGCTTGGGGTAGTAGACCGTGGTCGGCACGCCCTTGGCCTTGAGTGCCGCCTGGAAGGCGTCGCGGCGGCCGGCATCGACACGGATGGTGTACTGGGCCCAGGTCGAGACGCTGTCGGGCATGACGTAGGGCGTGGTGACCAGATCCTTCAGTGCTGCGGTGTAGCGCGCGGCGACGACCTGCCGCTGCTCGATCTCCTCGGCATAGACCTTGAGCTTCTCGATCAGGACGGCCGCCTGGATGGTGTCGAGCCGCGAGTTCACGCCGACGCGGACATTGTCGTATTTGTACGAGCCCTTGCCGTGGAAGCGCAGCGAACGCAGCAGCTCGGCGTGCTCGTCGCTATCCGTCAGGATCGCGCCGCCATCGCCATAGCAGCCGAGCGGCTTGGCCGGGAAGAAGCTGGTCGTGGCGAAATCGCCGATCGCGCCCGCGGTGCGGCCCTTGTAGCGGGCGCCATAGCCCTGGGCCGAATCCGAGATCAGCACGAGCCCGTTCTCTTTGCAGAAGGCTTCGATCGGCTCGTAGTCGCAGGCCTGGCCGAAGAGATCGACCGTGATCAGGGCGCGCGGCTTGAGCTCGTGCTTCCTGGCAGTGTCGAGCGCGGCGGCGAGGCCCTTCGGATCGATGTTGTAGGTCGGCTCGTCGATCTCGGCGAAGATCGGGGTGGCGCCCATCCAGGCGACGACCTCGGCGGTGGCGGCGAAGGTGAAGCTCGGGCAGAGCACGGCATCGCCGGGGCCGATGCCGAGCGCCTCGAGCACCAGGATCAGCGCGTCGGTGCCGTTGGCGACGCCGATCGCGTGCTTCGCGCCGCAGAAGGTGGCGAGCCCGGTCTCGAATTCACCAACCTGCTCACCGAGAATGTAGTTGCCGTCATGGACGACCTTGAGGATGGCCTCGTCCATCGCCTTGCCGATGCGCTGGCGCTGGGCCTTCAGGTCGATGAACTCGATCGCGGGACGCTCGCTCATCAGACGATCTCCTCCAGGGTATCCGGACCAGTTTCCCGATAGCGACGGCCGGTTTCGGGGCAAACGAGGTCGGCGCCGAGCTTGGCGCCGTTATGGCTCATCCAGCCGATGCGGCGCGCTGGTACGCCGGCCATCAAGGCGAAGTCGGGTACGTCCTTCGCGACGACGGCGCCGGCAGCGATGAAGCAATAGGCGCCGAGCGTGTGGCCGCAGACGATGGTGGCGTTGGCGCCGATGCTCGCGCCCGTCTTGACCAGCGTCTTCCGGAACTCCGACTTGCGGTTGAGGAAGGCGCGCGGGTTGTTGACGTTGGTGAAGACGCAGGACGGGCCGCAGAAAACGCCGTCCTCGAGCTCGACGCCGTCATAGAGCGCGACATTGTTCTGGATCTTGCAGTCATTGCCGACGCTGACACGCGGGCCGACCATGACGTTCTGGCCGAGCACGCAGCCCTTGCCAATCGCGGTCTCGCCAAGCACGTGGACGAAGTGCCAGACCTTGCTGCCGGCGCCGATGGTCACGCCGTCATCGACATAGGCGCTTTCGTGGATCTTCACGCCGGGAAAGCGCGGATCGTCACGCATCTCCGACGCGGCCATCGGCTTCAGGCCTTGAGATATTTGTCGACGAAGGGGTGGCGCTCGCCATTGGTGACGATCGGCAGATTGCGGAACTCGGAGACGACCTCGACGCAGAAGCGCACGTCCTCGAGGCCATAGCCCTTGCCGGCAAGGATCTCCTGGTAGCTGCGGGTGTGCAGGTCGGTGAAGCCTTCGGAGAACTCGACTTCTTCGCCATCGAGCGTGATCGAGCGATAGGTCGTCTTCTTGCCTTTGACGGCGTCAGGCAGGTCGTTGGCATCGACCGACAGGAACCAGCGCACATCGGCCTTCTCGTAGGAGAGCAGGCCGCCGGCGCGCCCGGGCTCGCGCAGGCTCGCGGTCTGCGACTTCAGCGGGCCGAAGACATAGGCGAGCATGTCGAAGAAATGGACGCCGATATTGGTGGCGACGCCGCCGGACTTGCTGTCGTCGCCCTTCCACGAGGCGAAGTACCAGCGACCACGCGAGGTGATGTAGGTCAGGTCGACGGCGTGGCGCTCGTTCGACTGGGCAATGCGCTCCTTGAGCGCCTGGATCGCCGGATGCAGGCGCAGCTGCAGGATCGTATTGATCTTGCGGCCTGTGTGCTGCTCGATCTCGGCGAGGCCGTCGATATTCCAGGGATTGAGGACGAGTGGCTTCTCGCAGATCACGTCGCAGCCGGCACGCAGGCCGAAACGGATATGGGCGTCGTGCAGGTAGTTGGGCGAGCAGACGCTGACATAATCGATGTCCTCGCCGCGCCGGTGCAGCTTGTCGACATGCCGGTCGAAGCGCTCGAACTCGGTGAAGAAATGCGCTTGCGGGAAATGGCTGTCGATGACGCCGACCGAATCATTCGGATCGTAGGCCACCTTGAGGTCGCCGCCATTGGCCTTGATCGCCGTCATGTGGCGGGGAGCGATGTAACCGGCGGCGCCGATCAGCGCGAAGCTCGTCATGATTGTCCGTCTCGATCTCGTACGTCGCGCCGGCCAGCTAAGCCTCGCCGGCGCCGTTCTATCAGGCCTTGAAGACGTTGTCCGCCTTGATGCCGGCGCGGGCGCAGGCATTGCGGGTATCGACTACCAGCTTCGAGCCGGCGACGATCGCCTTGTAATCGACGTCGTCATGGTCGGTCGCGATCAGCACGGCGTCGAAGCCGGCAAGCGAGACCTTGTCGACCGGGGCGCTCTTGCGGCCGGTCAGCTCGGCATGCTCGCGGGTGGGCGGGATCACCGGGATGAAGGGGTCGTGGAACTCGACATGCGCGCCGCGCTTCTCGATCAGCTCGATCAGCTTGAGCGAGGGGCTCTCGCGCATGTCGTCGATGTTCTTCTTGTAGGCGATGCCGAGGATCAGGATCTTCGCGTCGCTGAGGTTCTTGTGACCCTTGGAGTCGAGCAGGGCGGCGAGCTGATCGACGACCTGATAGGGCATGCGGGTGTTGATCTCGCCTGCAAGCTCGATGAAGCGCGTGGCGACGTCGTATTCGCGCGCTTTCCAGGTCAGGTAGAACGGATCGATCGGGATGCAGTGCCCCCCGAGGCCGGGACCGGGATAGAAGGGCATGAAGCCGAAGGGCTTGGTCTTGGCCGCCTCGATCACCTCCCAGACGTCGATGCCCATCGCCGCGTAGACGGTCTTGAGCTCGTTGACGAGGGCGATGTTGACGGCGCGGAAGATGTTCTCGGTCAGCTTGACCGCCTCGGCGGTCGCGGTCGAGGAGACCGGCACCGCCTTGACGACGAGCGCGCCATAGAGGGCGAGCGACATGGCAAGTGCGTCAGCCCCGTCGCCGCCGACGACCTTGGGGATGGTCGAGGTGCCGAAGTCGGGATTGCCCGGGTCCTCGCGTTCCGGCGAGAAGGCGAGGAAGAACTCTTCGGCGCTCTTCAGGCCCGTCGCCTTCTCCAGGATCGGGCGCATGACCTCGTCGGTGGTGCCGGGATAGGTCGTGGATTCGAGGACGACGAGCTGGTCCTTGCGCAGGCGCTTGGCGATCGCCTCGGTCGTCTTCACGACATAGGACAGGTCGGGTTCACGATACTTGGTCAGCGGCGTCGGCACGGCAATCAGCAGTGCGTCGGGCTCGGCCATGCGATCGAAATCGGTGGTCGCGACGAATTTGCCGGTCTTGGCGCTCTCGATGATCAGGTCCATCGGGATGTGCTTGATCGCGCTGCGACCGGCGTTGAGATCATCGACTCGCTTCTGGTCGATGTCGAAGCCGATGACCTTGATGCCCTGGCGAAGCGCTGCGAGAGCGAGCGGGATGCCGACATAGCCGAGACCGACGATGCCGATCACGACCGAGCGGTCGTTGACGCGTTCAATAAATCGCTGCGCGGTTGGCGAAGTCACAGAGCACCCCGGAATGTCGGCAAGGTCGGCCACTGGGCCATTTTCTCGGGCGTGCTTCTTCCAGACTTGGTAAACTACGTCAACCTCCGCTTGGGCATGCGTCCTGCTGACCGGCATGGTAGCCCCGGCTACTGGGCCGAGGCGCCAACCGGGCGTCTAGTCTTGGAAAATGCTCTTGAAATGCCGGTTGATGGCGATGTGGTCGACGATCAACCCGCGGTTGCGCTCGGTGAGAATGGCATTGTGCCAATACCAGTCGTCGAAGCCGACATTGAGCCGCTCATAGCCGGCCTCGGCGAGCAGAAGCCGCATCTGTTCGCGCCGCGGCTCGACGAAGTTGTGCTCGATGGTGAGGAGCGCGATGCGATGGCGGGCAAGATCGATGGTGCGCAGGATATCGAGCTCGGAGCCTTCCGTGTCGAGCGAGACATAGTCGAAGCCGGTCTCGGCGAAGTCGCCCATCGCCGCGATCTCGGCGAAGCTGATGGTCTCGACTTCGATCAACCCATGGCGACTTGCGGCCTCGGCGCGATCCTTCGCATAGCGGTCACTACCCGCGAATTCCGCCAGTGTGCCGATTTCCTGTGAAGGAATGAAGGACATGACCTGGCCGGACTCGCGGTAGACCGCCCGCTCCAGACAAATGGCACTGCGGCTGTCGCTCAGCCGAGTAAAAAGGGCCGGGTTCGGCTCGACGCAGACGCCCTGCCAGCCATGCTCGCTTTCGAGGAAATAGCTGTTGCTGTGCAGGACGCCGTCGAAGGCGCCGATTTCCGCGAAACGACCGTCGCGGCGGCCATTGCACATGGCGAAGACCCAGCGCTCCTGCTCGATCTGCGAGTTGGTCGGCATCTCATAGGCGACCGCAGGATCGAAGCGGCGTTCGTCCAGTTCGGATTTCGTCATTGCCGCCCTTGCGCCCGCTGCCCGGAACAAGGCTAGCCGGGCCTCGCCGGATGCGCCAGTTGGCACTCAGGCTGCGAGCCGCGGCGGGCAGGGCGGCATCTCGCGCAGGAAGCGATAGCGGCCATGCTGCTTGATGGCGGCGAGGTCATGCGAGACGAGGCCCGCCGGCCGGACGATCTCGACACCGACATGGTCGCCATCGAAGTCGAGCACGACGAAACCGCAGCGCTGGTCGCCATTGAGGCCATGCTCGCCGGAGAACGCGAGCGACGGCACCCAGAGATGGCGCAGGCCGTCGATGCTGCGGTCGCGATGCGCATGCAGATGGCCGCTGACGATCAGCCGGATATCGGCCCTGCAGAGGCGCTGTATCAGCTCGCCACGGGGAGCCGGGCAGATGGAGGCAGGGGTCGGCAAGGCCTCGTCCGGGCTCTCGACGAAGAGCGGCTTGTGCAGGGTGAGCGCGACGCGGTCGCCCTTGCTCTCCGTGAGCATCGCATCGAGCCAGTCGTTCTGCTCGGTCTCGCGGGCAAGCCCGGAACCGAAGAGCTGCGCGTTGACGCCGAGCAAGGTCCAGCCATCGAGCTGGAAGCGCCAGCGATCGGCGCCGATGGCGTTGTCCCAGCGGGCGAGGCGGGGCTCGTCGACGATCTGATTCGGATCCTGGCCCGGTGGCTCGTCGCCGATGTCGTGATTGCCGGGCAGCGGCAGCACTGTGCCAGGCAGCGCGGCCAGCGCGCTGGCAGCGAATTCCATTTCGGCGTCGCTGTCGGGCCCGTCGATGCAGAGGTCGCCGTTGACGATGGTGCAGGCCGCCTCGATCCGGCTCGCGGCGTCGCAGGCGAGCTGCCAGTTTGGCCAGAAGAAGCCATGCGTCGGAGAGAGGTGCGGATCGGAGAGGACGATGACGCGGGTCATGCGAAGCTCAGGTTGAAGGGGCGGAAATCCATGTAGTAGAGCGGGTAGTGGTTCCACTTCACGTCGCGGCGCTTTGCGAAGTATTCCCGCACCTGGTAGAGCGTCAGCGCCGGGGCCTCCGCCTCATACTCGTCCATCAGCGCCAGCCAGAGCCGCTTGCGCTCGGCCGGATCGGTCGCGAGCTTGAGCTCGTCGCTGATGGCGTTGAATTTCACCGGCTGCCAGAAGCCGGCCTTTTGAGTCGAATAGTCCTTCGACAGATTGACCATCAGCCCGCCGCCAAGCGGATCGGGAAAGCGGAACGAGACCGAGATCGGCCGGACATCGGCGCCGGGGCGAATCACCTGGGCGACGTTCTCGGCGGCTTCGAGACGGCTCCTGACGCCGACCGCTTCCCACATCTGCTGGACCACCTGCACGGCGAGGTCCATCTGCAGGTAGTAGCCCGGCGCGATCCGGATCACGACCTCCTCGCCCTTGTAGCCGCCTTCCTTCAGAAGCTTGCGGGCAAGGTCCGGGTCATAGATGTGGCCGCGGCGGCCGGCGTCGTAATAGTCACCGAAGGCCGGCGTCTGCAGTGCCGCCATGCGCTGGAAGTTCGGGCCCCAGAGCGATCTGCCGAGCGTCTCCATGTCGACGGCATGGTTGAGCCCGCGCCGGACGCGCGCATCCCTGACCACTGGATTGCGGGTGTCGTAATAGAGGATATGGGCGAGATCGAGCACGATCTCGACGCCCTCCAGCGTCGGGCTGCCCCTGAAGGTCTCGGCCTGTTCCGGGAGCAGGTTGGTGACGAGGTCGAAATCGCCCGCATGCAGGCCGGCAAGGCGGGTCGAGGCTTCGGGCACGGCGATCAGGATGATCTGGCGCGCCGCTGGGCGGCCCATCCAGTAATCGTCATGGCTTTCGAGCACGAGGCGCTGGTTGCGCTGGAATGAGCCGATGCGATAGGGGCCGCTGCCGACCGGCTTCTGGCGCATGCCGGCGAGGCCCTGCTCCCTGTAGAACTTCGCCGAATGGATCCAGCCGCCATAGGCGGCCAGGCGCTGCGGCATCGCCACGTCGGGAGTCGCGGTCCTGAACACGACCGTATCGCGCCCTTCTGCCTCCACCGCAGTGAGGTGGCCGAAATTGACGCGGCCCTCATGGTGCTGGACCTCCTTGCCGTACATGCGCTCGGGCGAGAAGGTCGAAAGAACGTCCTCGGCCGAGAGCACGCTGCCGTCATGCATGCGCACGCCGTCGCGCAGCTTCGCCTCCCAGGTCAGCGGGTCGCGCTGCCGCAGCGAGGTCGCAAGATGCGGCAGCAAATGCTGGCCGCCCTCGGCAGCCTCGCGGTTGAAGTCGCGGAGCCAGAGCGTGTCGAAAACGTTGTAGGTGCCCCGCAACCCGACATTCGAGATCGCCTCGAACGGCTCCAGCGTCGGCGGCAGCGCCTGCACGGCGATACGCAGCACCGGGCGCGTATCGGCCTGCGCCCGCACCAATCCGGGCAGGAAGGCGGGTGCGGCGAGGCCGGCTGCGAGAAGGTTGCGGCGGGTGACCATGGCGGCTCCTTTGGGAGCCGCGAAGCTGGTCGCCCGCGGTTACAGCGATGTGACGACGGTCAGTGGATCTCCGGTTCCGCCACCTTCGCGGTGCCGGTGAGGTAGTCGAAATCGCAGCCTTTGTCGGCCTGCAGGATATGGGCTGCCGACATCTTGCCCCAGCCACGTGGATAGTCGCGGTCCGGCGGCGACCAGCTCTTCAGCCGCTCCGCAATTTCAGCGTCCGACAGGTTCACCGAGATGCTGCGCGCCTCGACATCGACGCTGATGATGTCGCCGGTCTTCACCGCTGCGAGCGGGCCCTTGATGTAGGCCTCCGGCGCGATGTGGAGCACGCAGGCGCCGTAGCTGGTGCCGGACATGCGAGCGTCGGAGAGCCTGAGCATGTCGCGCACGCCCTGCTTCAGCAGCTTCTTGGGGATCGGCAGCATGCCCCATTCCGGCATGCCGGGGCCGCCCACGGGCCCACAATTCTTCAGGACCATGACGTGGTCCGGCGTGACGTCGAGGTTCTCGTCGTTCACCGCCTTCATCATCGCATCGTAATCCTCGAAGACCAGCGCCGGGCCGGAGTGCTTGAGCAGGCGCGCCTCGGCGGCTGAAGGCTTGATGACGCAGCCATCGGGAGCGAGGTTGCCCTTCAGCACGGCAAGGCCGTTGGCGGTCGAGACCGCCTTGTCGAGCGGGCGGATGACGTTGTCGTCGTAGACCTTGGCGAGCGCGATCGTCTCGGCGAGCGGCTTGCCAGTCACCGTCATCGCGCCGGTGTGAAGCTTGCTCTCGAGCTGCTTCAGCAGGGCAGGCAGGCCGCCGGCATAGAAGAAATCCTCCATCAGGAACTCGCCTGAGGGGCGCAGGTTGGCGATCACTGGCACCGTGCGCGAGAAGGCGTCGAAGTCATCAGGGGTCAGCAGCACGCCGGCGCGGCCGGCCATGGCGACGAGATGGATGATGGCGTTGGTCGAGCCGGCGACCGCCATGTGGACGGTGAGCGCGTTCTCGAAGCTCTCGCGGGTCAGGATGCGGTCGGGCGTCAGGTCCTCCCAGACCATCTCGACGATGCGCTTGCCGGCGGCGGCGGCCATGCGCGGATGGGCGGCATCGGCGGCGGGGATGGCGGAGGCGCCGGGCAGAGTCAGGCCGAGCACCTCGGCATGGCTCATCATGGTCGCGGCGGTGCCCATCACCATGCAGGTGCCGTGCGAACGGGCGATGCCGCTCTCCATGTCGCGCCAGTCAGCGTCGGAGATGTTGCCGGCCTCCTTCTCGGCCCAATATTTCCAGACATCGGCGCCGGAACCGAGCGTCTTGCCGGCCCAGTTGCCGCGCAGCATTGGCCCGGCCGGCACGAAGATGAAGGGCAGGCCGGCGCTGCAGGCGCCCATGATCAGGGCCGGGGTCGACTTGTCGCAGCCGCCGAGCAGCACCGCGCCGTCGAGCGGGTGCGAGCGGATCGATTCCTCCGCCTCCATCGCCAGGAAGTTGCGATAAAGCATGGTCGTCGGCTTCTGGTACTGCTCGGAGGCCGACATCACGGGAATCTCGACCGGGAAGCCGCCGGCTGCCCAGACCGCGCGCTTCACCGCCTCGGCGCGGTCGCGCAGATGGGTGTGGCAGGGGTTGATCTCCGACCAGGTGTTGAGGATGCCGATCACCGGCTTGCCCATGAACTCGTCATGGTTGAGGCCCATCTGCAGCGCCCGCGAGCGATGCCCGAAGGAGCGCAGATCGCTAGCGCCGAACCAGCGCTTGGAGCGCAGCATGTCGGGCGTCTTGCGGGGATGGGACATCGGCGTTTCCTCGGTGTGTTCTTTGTTGATTCAACGACTTGTCATTCCGGGGCGGCCCGCTGGGTCGAACCCGGAACCCACGACTGGGTGAAACGACTTTCACTAGACGAGGGGCTCACCCGGTCGTGGGTTCCGGGTTCATCGCTGCGCGATGCCCCGGAATGACAGAGGCTACTCTGCCGCCGCGCGCTGGGCGCCCCAGCTTCCGACGATCTTGCGCAGCTCGGCGCGCTCGCTCTCGTTCAGCTCCGGCAGGCCAGGAAGACGCACGGGACCGACATTGGTGCCGAGCAGGCCGAGCGCTTCCTTGACCACGGTGACGTTGGCGCCGTTGCCGTATTTGGTCCGCAGCGTCTCGAAGCCGGCGATCTCGTCGACGAGCCTGCGGGCGCGGTCGTAGTCGTTGGCCTCCAATGCCCTCCAGATCGCCAGCGAGCGCTCCGGCGCGACATTGACCAGGCCCGAGGTGAAGCCGCGGGCGCCGAGCGCGTGGAAGGGCGCGGCCCAGCCCTCGGCGAGGCCGCAGATCCAGTTGGCGCTGCTGCCTTGCGTGGCGCGGACGCATTCGGCGAGCAGCATCACGTTCGGCGAAGCGAACTTGACGCCGGCGACGTTGGGGTGGGTCGCGACGCGGGCGAGGTCCTTCACGCCGATCGCATCCGAGCGGATATAGGCGACGAGCGGGATTTCCAGCGCCTCGGCGATGGCGAGGATATAATCGGCCTGCGACTGCGGGGCGGCGAAGGGGTCGAGCGGGTGATGCACCATCACCGCATCGCAGCCGGCCTTGGCGGCGAGCTTTCCGGTCGCGATTGCCTCCCGCAAAGACC
This sequence comes from Alloboseaceae bacterium BT-24-1, assembly GCA_025846845.1. GTDB lineage: Bacteria > Pseudomonadota > Alphaproteobacteria > Rhizobiales > Beijerinckiaceae > Allobosea. The sequence goes on along the minus strand of JAOYTL010000005.1, from coordinate 400,788 downwards.
TTCCGATGCCGGCAGTGACCAGCGTCTTGCCGGCGGCGGCCTCTGCCGCCACGGCGTGGCTGCGCACCACTTCGTCGGTCGTCATCGGATAGAACTCGCCGGTATTGCCGGCCGAGACGATGTTGTGGATGCCGGCCTGCGCGATGCGCGCGACGATCTTGCCGGTCAGCGCCCAATCGGCCTCGCCATCGCCCTTCCAGGCAGTGACGTGCACGCCCGAGATGCCGCGCAGCGCGCTGCGAACCCTGTCACTCATCGTAATCCAATCCTTCCGCATCGGCGCCGAAGACCTGGCGCACATGGCTCTTGGCGGAGCGCACGATATGGCTGCGCATGCGCTGCTCGGCCCTTGCCGGCTCGTGCGCGCGCAGCGCCTCGAAGATGCCGCGATGCTCCTCGAAGCCCCGGGCGCGCTCGGAGGGCTCGCCCAGCAGGGCGATGCGCTGGGCATGGTCGTACATGCGCTGGCCGTCGAGCCGGCGCTCCAGATAGCCGCAGCCGGAGATGCGGTGGATCATGCCGTGATAGGCCTCGTTCAGATTGACGAGGTCCTCAAGGTCGCCGTGCTCGGTCGCATGCGCCATCTCGTCGATCAGCCGGGCCATCTCGGCGATCTCGCCGGCGCTGATCCGATTGGCGGCGATATGGGTCATGACGCTTTCGAGCGCGGCGCGGCCGAGCGCCATCTCCAGCGCCTGGCGGGCCGAGAACTCGACGAAGACGCCGCGGCGAGCCTCCGTGCGGACCAGCCCCTCGCTCTCCAGCATGCGGATCGCGTCCTTCACCGGCGTGGTCGAGACGCCGAGCATGTCGGCGAGCTGGCGCTCGTTCAGTCGCTCGCCCTCGCGGAAATTGCCGGCGACGATCGCCCGGCGCAGGCGCTCATGCACATGCTCGCGCAAGGAGCGCAGCAGATGCGGCGAGACGGGTTCGATGGCGAGCGCGTTTGACATCCCGGTTCCTCTGGCGAGGCGGCAGCACGATTCGTCTCTCGGGCCGGCCCCTCGCCATTGCCTCACCAGACAGCACAAAGCGCAAGCGACATCAAGTCTGAAATTTCAGATTTCAAATCTGGAATTGCGTGCTATGCATTCGATCAAGACGGCCGCAAGACGCCGGAACGGCATCGGCCGGGGTGGACAATGACGAGGGAGGATTGGATGACATCGATCACACGCCGCAGCCTGCTCGCCGGAGCCGGCGCCATGCTGGCAGCACCGGCTCTGGCACAAAGCGGCTATCCCGGAGGCAGGGTCGTCACCATCGTGGTGCCCTTCGCCGCGGGTGGAACGACCGACCTGCTCGGCCGCATTGTGGCGGATCGTCTCAGTGCCAGACTGGGTGGCAAGTTCATCGTCGAGAACCGGGTCGGAGCCGGCGGCAATACCGGGGCGGCCGGGGTCGCGCGGTCGGAACCCGATGGCTACACGCTGACGCTTGGCACGGTCTCGAGCCATGCCATCAACCCGGCCGTCTATTCCAAGATGCCCTATGACCACATCAAGGATTTCGCGCCGATCTCGCAGCTGGCGAGCGTGCCGAACATCCTGATGGTCAATCTCGACCTGCCGGCCAAGACGGTGCCGGAGCTGATCGAGCTCTTGAAGAAAAACCCCGGTAAATATTCGTTCGGCTCGTCCGGCGCCGGCACCTCGACGCATATGGCAGCCGAGCTGTTCAAGGTCTCGACCGGCACCGATATGGTCCATGTGCCCTATCGGTCGAGCGGGCAGGTGACGCAGGACCTGCTCTCGGGGCAGATCCAGATCACCTTCGACAACATCACCATCGCCTGGCCACATGTCGAAGCCGGCAAGATCCGCGCGCTCGCCACCGCGACGCCGAAGCGGCTCGCCGTCGCGCCCGACCTGCCGGCGCTGTCGGAGTTCATTCCGGGCTACGACGCCAGCTCCTGGCACGGCTTCTTCGCACCCTCGAAAGTGCCGCCGGAGATCGTCGCCAAGCTCTCCACCGAGACGCAGGCGATCATGCGCGAGCCGGCGGTGATCGAGCAGCTGAAGAAGCTCGGCGTCGACCCCGTGGGCTCGACTCAGGCCGAATTCACCGCCCATATCGCCAGCGAGACCAAGCGCTGGGCCGAAGTGGCGCAGAAGGCGAACGTCAAGATCGAGTGATCGACCGCACGATCATTCCGCCATCGCGGCCGTCTGACGCGACTGTCTGCGCTTCCGGTGCTCACGTACCAACGTACGCTCCGCTCCGGTTCTCGACAGCCGCGCCAGCCGTCTCACGCTGACGAAATCCTCGCACGGTCTCTGGAGGACCTTGGAAACCATGACATCGACCGCCCTGACACCCGAGAACCACGAGAAGCTGAAGCGCATCTCGACCGCGACCCTGACCACGGCGCTGTTCAAGCGCGGCCTGCGCAACCAGTTCATCCAGGATGTGCGGCCGCTGAACCCTTCAGCCCGCATGGTCGGGGAGGCCTTCACGCTGCGCTATATCCCGGCGCGCGAGGATCTCGACCATCTCGGTGTCTTCGAGGGCACGCAGCATCCGCAGCGCGTTGCGGTCGAGACCTGCCCGCCCGGTCATGTCATGGTGATCGACAGCCGCAAGGATGCGCGGGCGGCCTCGGCCGGCTGTATCCTGGTGACGCGATTGATGCAGCGCGGTGCCGCCGGCATCGTCAGCGATGGCGGCTTCCGCGACAGCCCGGACATCGCGGCGCTGGGCTTCCCCGCCTATCACAACCGGCCGAGCGCGCCGACCAACCTGATCCATCACCATGCGCTCGACATCAACGCGCCGATCGGCTGCGGCGACGTAGCCGTCTATCCCGGCGATATCGTCGTCGGCGATGGCGAGGGCGTCTGCGTGATCCCGGCCCATCTCGCCAACGAGGTTGCGGCTGAGGCCTATGAGCAGACCGCCTATGAGGATTTCGTCGAGGCCAAGGTTAGGGAAGGGCGCGGCATCTTCGGCCTCTACCCGGCCAATGCCGAGACCAAGGCCGAGTTCGCGAAATGGCGTTCTGACTGGAAGTGAGTCCCGCATTCACCCGCCGCTGATGCGGCGGCGAGCTTTGTGAAAGCCCGCGCCTGTCCGGCGCCGCCAGCCGGCGGCGCCCGGAACCGTCAACGACAACAAAGCATGGGGGAAACAATGGTGCAGATCTCTCGCCGTCGCCTGCTGAAGGGCGGGCTCGCGGCAGCCGGCTCGGCGCTGGCCGCTCCAGCCCTGGCGCAAGGCTTCCCGTTCAAGCCGAACCAGCGCTATCCGGACCCTTCGGTCGATATCCTCGATCCGAGTTTCGCCAAGTACCGGATCTATTCGAGCACGGTCGAGCAGGTCGGCACCGGCATGCGCTGGGCCGAAGGGCCGGTCTATTTCCCGGAAGGACGCTATCTCCTGGTCAGCGACATCCCGAACAACCGGATCATGAAATATGATGAGGTGAAGAACAGCTTCACCGTCTTCCGCGAGAAAGCCAACTACGCCAACGGCAATGCCCGCGACCGGCAGGGCCGGCTGATCACCTGCGAGCATTCGGTGACGCGGCGCGTCACCCGCACCGAAAAGAACGGCCGGATCACCGTTCTCGCCGACAAGTTCGAGGGCAAGCGTCTGAACGCGCCGAACGATGTCGTCGTCCGGTCGGACGACACGATCTGGTTCACCGATCCGCTTTTCGGCATTAACGGCGAATGGGAGGGCTCACGCGCCAAGCCGGAGCAGGCGACCACCAACGTCTACCGGCTCGCGCCCGACGGCAAGCTCACTGCGGTGATCACCGATTTGGTCAACCCCAACGGACTCGCCTTCTCGCCCGACGAGAAGAAGCTCTACGTCGTTGAATGGCGTGGCACGCCGAACCGCAGCATCTGGAGCTACGACGTCGATGCGCAGGGGGCGGTCTCGAACAAGGTGAAGCTGATCGACGCCGCCGATTTCGGCGCGTTGGACGGTTTCCGCGTCGACCGCGACGGCAATCTCTGGTGTGGCTATGGCAGCAATGGCGCGCTCAACGCCGAGCCCGCCGATGTCGGCGGGCGCAAGGTCTTTGGCCTGCGCGGCAAGCCGGAGGATCTCGACGGGGTGATGGTATTCAGCCCGGCGGGCAAGCCGCTCGCGTTCATCCGCCTGCCCGAGCGCTGCGCCAATCTCTGCTTCGGCGGGCCGAAGGGCAACCGGCTCTACATGGCGAGCTGCCACTCGCTCTACGCCTTCTATGTCGAGGCGCACGGGGCGGTGTGAGCTAGCCCGTGCCGACCATGTCGCGGACCAGCGGGACGACCTCGCGGCCATAGAGCTCGATGCAGCGCAGCAGCTTGTCCTGCGAAAGCGGCCCGGCGCTGATCTTGAGCTGGAAGCGCTGGAGGCCAAGCGCCTTCACCGTCGCGGCGATCTTGCGCGCGACGGTTTCGGGCGAGCCGAGATAGAGCGAACCGCCCGAAACCTCGCGCTCGAACTCTTCGCGCGACATCGGCCCCCAGCCGCGCTCGGCGCCGATGCGGTCGCGCATCGCCTTGTAGGCCGGGAAGAACTCCTCGGCGGCCTCACCATCGCTCGCCGCGACATAGCCGGGCGAATGTACGCCGATCGGCCGTTCGGCATGGCCGAGCCGCGCAAGCGCGTCGCGGTAGAGCTGGGCGTAAGGCGCGAAGCGCTGCGCCGGCCCGCCGATGATAGCGAGCATCAGCGGCAGGTCGTAACGCGCCGCCCGCATCACCGATTCCGGGCTGCCGCCGACGCCGATCCAGGTCGTCAGCCCGCCTCTCTCCAATGGCGGAAAGACCTGCTGGTCCTTGAGCGGCGGGCGCAAGGTTCCTTCCCAGGTGATGCTCTTCTTGCGGATCAGCTCGGCGAAGAGATCGAGCTTCTCCTCGAACAGTACCTCGTATTGCCGCAGGTCGAAGCCGAAAAGGGGGAAGGATTCGGTGAAGGAACCGCGGCCGAGGATGACCTCGGCGCGGCCATTCGAGAGCGCGTCGACGGTCGAGAAGCGCTGAAAGACGCGGATCGGGTCGTCCGAGCTCAGCACGGTGACCGCCGAACCGAGACGGATGCGGCTGGTGCGGGTCGCGATGCCGGCGAGCACGGTCTCGGGCGAGGACACCGCGAAGTCGGCGCGGTGGTGCTCGCCGATGCCGAAGAAATCGATGCCGAGTTCGTCGGCGAGCACGGCCTGCTCGACGAGGTCGCGGATCACCTGCGCATGCGGGAGCAAGGCGCCATCCGGGCCCGCGGTGACGTCGCCGAAGGTGTCGAGGCCGAGTTCGAGATTGACGGGCATAAGCGGGGTCCGGGACTGGTACGGCACGCCGCAAAGCCGACGCCCGCGCCATCTGGCGCCGTGATCCCCACCGTTCAAGATGCGCCGGTGCCGAAAGCTCTATGCGAATTCGCCGAAATCGGTACCATAAGGAACAATAACGTCGGCCGCCCCCCATTTGGGTGTGGCGGGACGCATAAGATTGATGTTGCCTCGGCGCGCTCCGGAAGGAGCCGATGCGAGGGCGACGCATGGGGGGACGATTCATGGACGGCGAAGCTGTGGCCGAGAGCGATAGCTCGATCGTCGGCAACCCGATGCTGCTGCCGTTCTTCGATCTATCCTACGATGAGATCCAGCTGCTGTGCCGGGTGACGGCGCAGTGGCGCGACGATTCCAAGGAGGTCGTCGACGGCGCCTGGTTCGCGAATTTCATGGGCGCACGGAAGGAGCCGGCTCGATAGGCGAGGCGCTTCTTGTCACGCTCGGCATGGTCGCCATTGCGCTGGCGGCATGGTGGGCGACGAACCGATGGCGGCTCTGAACCGGCCGGCCGCGGGCGATCAGGCTGCCGGCTCCAGCCGGGCGCGGCCAAGGACCATCACACGGTCGATCTGGAAGCCGCAGCGCTGCAACGCGTCGTGATCCTGCGGCCAGGCAGCCGATCGCTCCAGCGAGATCGCAATGCGCGGCAGGTCGAGCTGCGCCGCGAGCTGATTGGCGAAGCGGAGCAGCGCGTCGACGAGGCAGGTCCCGGGCAGGCGCAGCATGGCGATCTCGGAGATTTCCAGTGTCGTGTCGCCGGCGAGCGTCCGTGCGATGCAGAAGCCGAACAGGGCGTGCGGCATCCGGCGTGCATCCCGAAGGGCGAAGACACCGCGTGGCTGCGCCCCATCCTGCGAATGGTCGCGCACGAAGGCTGTCCAGCCATCGGGCGTGACCTCGGGATGCAGCAAGGTGACGAGCCCATAGACCGTGTCGGCGCTGTCCGGCACGATGCGCGCGACTTCGAAGATGTCATCGCCCATCACGCGCGTCTCTCCCCAGTTTCGAGGCAGCAACCTCGTTGTGCCGGGCCTGTCGCCGCATTGATCTGGATCAAATCCGCGGCCCTGCGACGGGGCACGCGCTTTGTCGGCCTTCGTGCATGCGATAAGCTCCGCGCATGAGCAGGAAGGTGCGATCGTGAATTGTCAGCCCTCGGCGTGCAGCGCCGCCGTCCACGGCGAGAGCGGATGCCGCAGCTGCATGGTCCGGCTGGTTAGCGTCTGCGCATCGTTGTCGGAAGACGAGCTCGCCCTGCTGGAATCGCTGGCGACGCCGACGCATTTTGCCTCCGGCGATACGCTGTTCTCGCAAGGGTCCGAGGCGCACTGTGTCTACAACGTCACTGGCGGCGTCATCCGGCTCTACAAGCTTTTGTCCGACGGGCGCCGCCAGGTCGTCGGCTTCGCGCTGCCAGGTGATTTCCTCGGACTCGCCATGCGCGATGCCTATGGTTTCTCGGCCGACGCGATCGGCGATGTCGCGGTCTGCGCCTTCTCGCGCGGCGCCTATACGGCGCTGGTCGACGCCAAGCCGCACCTGCTCAAGCGGCTGCACGCGTTCGCGACACATGAGCTGACGCTCGCCCATGAGCAGATGATGCTGCTCGGCCGCCGGACCGCCGAAGAGAAGCTGATCTGCTTCCTGCTCGGCATGCAGCAGCGCTGGGCAAGGCTCGGCAAGCCGTCGGTGACGGTGCCGCTGCCGATGACACGGCAGGACATCGCCGATTTCCTCGGGCTGACGATCGAGACAGTGAGCCGCACCTTCACGCGTCTCTCCAAGGACAAGACGATCCTGATCGTGCCCGGCGGCGTGCGTGTGATGAACCCCGAGCGGATGAGCGCCGTCGCGGCGTGAACTGCGCCGTCCCGCCGCAGCCTGCCCCTTCCCGCGCTTGACCTGAATCAAAGCCGCCCGGCCAGCCGGCCGCTAAGCCTCCCGTCGAGGGCGCGACCCACGCGCCTGCGATGAAGCGGGAGTCGGATGTGACGGCGACGAGCCCTGTCAGGCCAATGACGGTCGGCGAGATGATCGGGATGCTGATCGCGGGAGCCTGCGTGCTGCCGCTGATCCTGATCGGCGCGCTGACCGAAAACTCCGGCTATGCCTTCCACGCCATGCTCGGTGCAGCCGCAGCCGCGGCCAGCATGATCCTGATCGGCAATCGCTGCTTCGACGGCTCGCCGGCAGTCCCGCCGCAGGAGATCGATGGCAAGCCCAACTACACTATGGGGCCGGTCAAGTTCGCGACCGTCGCCGCGATGGTCTGGGGCATCGCCGGCTTTGCCGTCGGGCTGATCATCGCATTGCAGCTCGCCTTTCCCGGGCTGAACTTCGACCTGCCCTGGACCAATTTCGGCCGGATGCGGCCGCTGCATACCTCGGCAGTGGTCTTCGCCTTCGGCGGCAACGTGCTGATCGGCAGCTCGTTCTATGTCGTGCAGCGCACCTGCCGGGCCCGCCTCGCCGGCGACCTTTCGCCCTGGTTCGTCGTGCTCGGCTACAACCTGTTCATCCTCATCGCCGGCACCGGCTATCTGCTCGGCATCACACAGAGCAAGGAATACGCCGAGCCGGAATGGTATGCCGATCTCTGGCTAACCATCGTCTGGGTCGTCTATCTCCTGGTCTTCCTGGGCACGCTGAGGAAGCGCACCGAGCCGCACATCTATGTGGCGAACTGGTTCTATCTCGGCTTCATCCTGACCATCGCGGTCCTGCATATCGGCAACAACGTCGCGGTGCCGGTCTCGATCCTGTCGCCGAAGTCCTACGGCCTGTGGTCGGGCGTGCAGGATGCGATGTTCCAGTGGTGGTACGGCCACAACGCCGTCGGCTTCTTCCTGACCGCCGGCTTCCTCGCGATCATGTACTATTTCGTGCCCAAGCGCGCGGAGCGGCCGATCTACAGCTACCGGCTCTCGATCATCCATTTCTGGGCCCTGATCTTCATCTATATCTGGGCCGGCCCGCACCATCTCCACTACACCGCGCTGCCCGATTGGGCGCAGACGCTCGGCATGACCTTCTCGATCATGCTGTGGATGCCCTCCTGGGGCGGCATGATCAACGGCATCATGACCCTGTCGGGCGCCTGGGACCGGCTGCGCACCGACCCGGTGCTGCGGATGATGGTGGTCTCGCTCGCCTTCTACGGCATGGCGACCTTCGAGGGGCCGCTGATGTCGATCAAGGCGGTGAACGGGCTCTCGCACTACACAGACTGGACCATCGGCCACGTCCATGCCGGGGCGCTCGGCTGGGTCGCCTACATCTCCTTCGGCGCGATCTATTGCCTCGTGCCCTGGCTGTGGAACCGCAAAGGCCTCTACTCGCTCCGGCTGGTGAGCTGGCACTTCTGGGTCTCGACGCTCGGCATCGTCTTCTACATCACGGCGATGTGGGTCTCGGGCATCCTGCAGGGCCTGATGTGGCGGGCCTACACCTCGCTCGGCTTCCTCGAATACGCCTTCATCGAGACCGTCGCGGCGATGCATCCGTTCTACGTGATCCGGGCGCTGGGCGGTGCGCTCTTCCTGATCGGCGCGCTGATCATGGCCTTCAACCTCTGGATGACCGTGCGCTGCGAGGAGGCGGTCGACACGCCGCAGGCCCATGCGCTGCCGCCGCGCCAGCTCGCCACCGCCTGAGGAGCCGTCATGACGAGCACCGAACAGAAAGCTCCGCGCCGCTCGCTCTGGGCCAGGCACAAGATCTTCGAGACCAACTCGATCGTCCTGGTCATCGGCACGCTGCTGGTGATCTCGATCGGCGGCCTCGTCGAGATCGCGCCGCTCTTCTACCTCCGGAACACGATCGAGACGGTGCAGGGCATGCGGCCCTATACGCCGCTTGAGCTCGCCGGCCGCGGCATCTATGTGCGCGAGGGCTGTTACAACTGCCACAGCCAGATGATCCGGCCGCTGCGCGACGAGGTCGAGCGCTACGGGCCTTATTCGCTCGCGGCCGAGAGCATGTACGACAAGCCCTTCCAATGGGGCTCGAAGCGGACCGGGCCGGACCTCGCCCGCGTCGGCGGCAAGTATTCAGACGAATGGCAAAGAGCGCATCTGGCCGAGCCGCGCGCGATTGTGCCGCAGTCGATCATGCCGGGCTATCCCTTCCTGGAGAAGACCGAGCTGAAGTTCGGGGACATCGTCGACGAGCTGCGCGCCAACCGTGCCGGCGGGGTGCCCTATAGCGACGAGATGATCGCGCAGGCGCAGAGCGATCTGAAGGCGCAGGCGACGCCGGACCATCCCGGCCAGGCCGATCTGGAGAAGCGCTATCCCAAAGCGCAGTCGCGCGATTTCGACGGCAATCCGCAGCGCCTCAGCGAAGCCGACGCCCTGATCGCCTATCTGCAGGCGCTCGGAACGATGGTCGACTTCAAGCTCTACGACGACAAAGCCAACATCCGCTGAGCCCGACCATGCAAACCACCTATCACTGGCTCGCCGGCTTCGCCCAGTCCGCCGGACTCCTCTATTTCGTCGCCGTCTTCCTCGGGGTCTGCGTCTACGCCTTCTGGCCGAAGAACCGCGCCCGCTTCGAGGAAGCCGCGCTCAATCCGCTGCGCGAGGACTGACCGATGGACCAGAAGCACGACGCCCCGCAGGTCGATGCCGTCACCGGTTACAGCACGACCGGGCATGAATGGGACGGGATCCGCGAGCTCAACGCGCCGCTGCCGCGCTGGTGGCTCGGCGTCTTCTACGCCTGCATCCTCTGGTCGATCGGCTACTGGATCGTCTATCCGGCCTGGCCGTTGCTGACCGACACGACCAAGGGCGTGATCGGCTATGCCAGCCGCTCCGAGATCAGCGTGGAGATGGCGCAGCTCAAGGCGCAGCGCGCCGCGCAGGCCACCGGCATGGCGGACGCCACGCCGGCGCAGATCAAGGCCGACCCGACCCTGTTCCAGATCGCGATGGCGCAGGGCAAGGCCGCCTTCGGCGACAATTGCGCGGCGTGCCATGGCGTCGGCGGCGTCGGCGCCAAGGGCTATCCCAACCTCAACGACGACGACTGGCTCTGGGGCGGTTCGCCCGCAGCGATCCAGCAGACGATCCGCCACGGCATCCGCGTCGCCGGCGACAACGACACGCGCGTCAGCCAGATGCCGGCCTTCGGGCGCGACGGCGTGCTGAAGCGCGAGGAAACCGTCGCCGTCGCCAGCCATGTCCGCGAGCTCGCCGGCCTGCCGACCGAGCCGAAGGCGGACCTGGTCCTCGGGAGAAAAGTCTTCGCTGACAATTGCGCCGCCTGCCATGGCGCCGCGGGCAAGGGCAACCAGGAGCTGGGTGCGCCCAACCTGACCGACGCGATCAGCCTCTACGGCATGGACATGGCCTCGCTGACCGAGACCATCGCCAACAGCCGAAACGGCGTGATGCCGGGCTGGGCCGGGCGTCTCGACGAGACCACGATCAAGGCGCTGACCGTCTACGTCCACTCGCTGGGGGGAGGGCAGTAGCGTGAGCGCCGCCGGGGCCGATCCTGACGACATCCCGCTCTTCGCGGCGTCGCGGAAGGTCTATCCGCAGAGCGTGTCGGGCCCGTTCCGGCGTGCGAAGTGGCTCATCCTCTTCCTGTGCCTAGGCATCTATTACCTCCTGCCCTTCCTGCGCTGGGATCGCGGCCCGTATCTGCCGAACCAGGCGGTGCTGGCCGACATCGCCAACAACCGCTTCTACTTCTTCTTCATCGAGATCTGGCCGCAGGAGGTCTACTACTTCACCGGCCTGCTGATCCTGGCCTCCTTCATCCTGTTCCTGATGAATGCGGTCGCCGGCCGGGTCTGGTGCGGCTATCTCTGCCCGCAGACGGTCTGGACCGATCTCTTCCTCGCGGTCGAGCGCGTCTTCGAGGGCGACCGGCGCGAGCGCATGCGCCGCGACGCCGAGCCCTGGGGCTTCGACACGCTTTGGCGCAAGGGCGCCAAGCACGCGGTCTGGCTCGTCATCGCCTGGTGGACTGGCGGCGCCTGGGTGCTCTATTTCGCGGATGCACCGACGCTGGTGCGCGAGCTCGCGACCTTCACCGCGCCGCTCTCGGCCTATGTCTGGATCGCGATCCTGACCTTCACCACCTACGCGCTTGCCGGCATCATGCGCGAGCAGGTCTGCAAATACATGTGCCCCTGGCCGCGCATCCAGGCAGCGCTGACCGACGACGAGGCGCTCAACGTCACCTATCGCTATGACCGCGGCGAGCCGCGCGTCTCGGTGAAGCAGGCGGCGAAGCTTCGGGCCGAGGGCGCGCCGGCGGGCGACTGCATCGACTGCTTCCAGTGCGCCGCGGTCTGCCCGACCGGGATCGACATCCGCGACGGCGCGCAGGTCGACTGCATCCAGTGCGGCCTGTGCATCGACGCCTGCGACAATGTGATGACCAAGATCGGCCGTCCGACGCGGCTGATCGCCTATGATACCGAGGGCAATATCCAGCGCCGTCTCGCCGGGCTCGCCGCGATCTACCGGCTGGTGCGCCTGCGGACATTGGCCTATGCGGCGCTGATTGTCATCGTCGGCGGTGCCATGCTTTGGCAGCTCGCGACCCGCAGCACCGCAGCCATCTCCGTGCTGCACGAGCGTTCGCCGCTGTTCGTCACCTTGAGCGACGGCTCGATCCGCAACGCCTATGCGGTACGCCTGCTCAACAAGCGGCCGGAGCACCGGCCCTTCGCCCTGACCGTCTCCGGCCTGCCGGGCATCCGGATCGAATCGGTGGGCGTCGCGCCGAGCGCCGATCTTCGGCCCGTCGTCACCGTCGATCCGGATTCCTCGCGCGAGGTGCGCGTGCTCGTCACCGTTCCGGCCGGCGTGCCGCTTTCGCCTTCGCAGGCGATCACCATCACCGCCTCCGATCTCTTTGCCGGCGAGACGGTGCGAGCCGACGACCATTTCATGGCGCCGGGAGGCCAGCTATGAGCTGCTGTGGAGTCATCTTCATGCCCTATGAGAACCCGGCCCCTGCCGCACCGCGCCGTCCCTTCCAGCTGACCGGCGGCATGGTCGCGGCCATGCTGATCCTGTTCTTCGGCGTCATCGTCTCGGTCAATGCGACGATCCTGACGATGGCGCTGCGGACCATGCCGGGCGTCGAGACCCGCAGCGCCTATGAGGCGAGCCAGCACTTCAACGAGGAGATCGCCCGCCAGTACGAACGCGATGCGCGTGGCTGGTCCGCGGCGACGACGCTGGCCCGGCAGGGCGAGGGCGCGACACTTACCGTCACTCTGGTCGATCGCAGCGGCGGACCGCTGGGCGGCCTAGCTACCAGTGCTCACCTGCGCCATCCCGCGACGGCCGCCCGAGATCATGACCTCAGGCTGAGCGAGAGCCGGCCGGGGCGCTACGAGGCCCGTATCGAGACGATCGAGGCCGGTTCCTGGATCCTCGAACTGCAGGCGAAGCGCGGGGAGGAGGTCGTCTTCGTCTCGCGCAGCCGCGTCAGCCTCAGGGAGCGCTGAGATGGCGGCGCAGGACCTCTCCGTCTTCGTCCGTCATCGCGATGGTGGCGTCGCCAGCATGGAGCTGGCGGTCGATGGCATACGCTGCGCCGGCTGCATGCAGGCGATCGAGGGCGGGCTCGCCCGCGAGCCGGCTATTTTGGGCGCCCGCGTCAATCTCGCGCTGAAGCGCGTCTCGGTCGAATGGCGCGAGGCGCTGCTGCGGCCAGAAGCCGTGGTCGAGAAGCTGGCCGCGCTCGGCTTCAAGGCCTATCCCTTCGCGCCCGAGCGGCAGGAGGACGGTGCGGCGGCCGAGGAACGCCATCTGCTGCGCGCGCTCGGCGTCGCTGGCTTCGCCTCGATGAACATCATGCTGCTCTCGGTCGCGGTCTGGTCCGGCAACAGCGGCGACATCGACCCGACGACGCGCGACTTCTTCCACTGGCTCTCCGCCCTGATCGCGCTGCCGACCGCGGCCTATGCCGGCCGGCCCTTCTTCGAGAGCGCGCTTCGGGCGCTGAAGGCGGGTGCCGTCAACATGGACGTGCCGATCACCATCGGCGTCGTGCTCGCGCTGATGATGTCGGTCGCCGAGACCTGGAACCATGGCCGCCACGCCTATTTCGACGGCGTGGTCATGCTGCTCTTCTTCCTGCTGATCGGGCGCTATCTCGACCAACTGATGCGGCGGCGCACCCGCGACCTCGCCGGCAATCTCGCCGCGCTCAAGGCCGAGACCGCGACGAGGCTCGCCGCCGACGGCAGCGCGACGGTGATGCCGATCGCCGCGATCGCGCCGGGCGATCTCGTGCTGGTGCGGCCGGGTGAGCGCATCTGCGTCGACGGCATCGTCGAGACCGGCCGCTCGGAGCTCGACCAGAGCCTCGTCACCGGCGAGACCGCGCCGGTCGTGATCGGGCAGGGCGAGCGCGTCCATGCCGGCACGCTCAACCTGACCGGCGCGCTGACCGTGCGGGTCGAGGCAGCCGGGCAGGGCACGCTGCTCGACGAGATCGACCGGCTGATGGACCAGGCCGTCGGCAACCGCTCGCGCTATGTCCGCCTGTCCGACCGCGCCGCGCGGCTCTACGCCCCGGTCGTGCACACGCTGGCGGCCTCGACCTTCCTCGGTTGGCTGGCCTGGGGCCTTCCCTGGCCGGAGGCGCTGATGATCGCCGTCACCGTGCTGATCATCACCTGTCCCTGCGCGCTCGGCCTCGCCATCCCGGCGGTGCAGGTCGTCGCGGCCTCCAGCCTGTTCAAACGCAAGACCATGCTGAAGGAGGGCGATGCGCTGGAGCGCCTGGCCGAAGCCGACATCGCCGTCTTCGACAAGACCGGCACGCTGACGCTGCCCGAGCCGGATATCCTCAATCCAGAGGCTTTGCCGGCCGAGCGGCGAGCCGAGATCGGCGCTTTGGCGGCGGCGAGCGGGCACCCGCTGGCGCAGGCGCTGGCCCGCGCGCTCGGTGCGCCGCCATCTGCCGGCAATGTGCACGAGGAGCGCGGGCAGGGCCTCTCCGTGGGGGAGGGCGACGACGAGCGCCGTCTCGGCAGCGTCGCCTTCTGCGGGGCGCAGGCGGAGGCGGCCATGGTCGCGGCGCTGCATCCCGGCGCCTCGCTGATCGCCTATCGCCACGGTTCGTTCCGCACCGTGCTGGCGCTCGGGCAGGCGCTGCGCCCGCAGGCACGCGAGACGATCGCTGCCCTGCGCAGGGCCGGGCTTCAGGTCGCGATCCTCTCCGGCGACCGGTTCGAGGCGGTCGCTCCGATCGCCGCCGAGCTTGGTGTCACCGAGCTGCATGCCGGCCTGATGCCGGGCGGCAAGCTCGCCCTGCTCGATCAGATGGCTGCTGATGGCCACAAGGTGCTGATGGTCGGCGACGGGCTCAACGATGCGCCGGCGCTGGCGGGCGCGCATGTCTCGCTCTCGCCGGTCAGCGCCACCCATCTGGCGCAGGCGGCGGCCGACATCGTCTTCCTTGGCGAGAGCCTGGCGCCGGTCGCTGATGCGCTGACGATCGCCCGCAAGGCGCGCCGGCTGATGCTGCAGAACCTTGCTTTTGCCGTGCTTTACAATGCGGTCGCGGTGCCGATTGCCATCGCCGGGCTGGCGACGCCCTTGGTCGCTGCCGTCGCCATGTCCGGCTCCTCGCTGGTGGTGACGCTCAATGCGCTGCGTGCTCGTGCAGCGAGGGAGGTCCGGACATGAACATCATCGTGATCCTGTTCCCGCTGGCGCTCGGCTTAGGCCTGTTGGGGCTCGGCGCTTTCTTCTGGTGCATGCGCAGCGGCCAGTACGCCGATCTCGACGGCGCGGCCTGGCGGGTTCTGCAGGATGACGATGCGCCGGTAAGGCCACGAAGCGGCGAAGGCGAGCGGGCATAGACCGACACCCGACAACGCTGTCCTTGGCCGGGATGTCAGCGGCAGCGCCGGAAGCGCCTGGGGCTGAAGTCGAAGCCTTTCTGGCGAATGAACGAGAGCGTGTCGCCATCGACACGAACGGTGAAGGAGACGCGCATGGTCCGGCCTTCGCCGTGGCATTCCCCGGCGATCTCGTAAACATCCCGCCGCCGCTCCGCGCGCAGCGTCCGGCAGGTCGCTTCGAAGGTCGAGAAATCGAGTTCCTTCGCGCCGAGGCCGATCACCGTGTCGTCGGCGCTGCAGCCCGGCGTGCCCCAGCGCCCGATCCATTCGGTCCCCTGCGCCGGCAGCGCAGAACCGGAAAGCACAGCCCAAGCCGTCATCGCAACGATCCGGTCCACGATCCCGATTCCCCGTTCCTTACCCTAGGGCATGATAGGCCGGATTTTGGAATGCCGGAAATGCCCAGACGGGGGAGGCGCGAACTCACCACAGGCGAAGCGCCTCGGGTGACGAGTGCGAAGGAGAGGGTGGCGCGAGTCGATCAGGACGGTACCAGATCCATCTGGCGTCAGCGGGCCGGCCGCCGGAGATCGACGTACTGCGAGAGCTGACGAACCTGATCGGAGAGATCACTTCCCGACGAGTCGAACGGTGGGGATAAGTTGGTAGCGGGAGAGGGACTCGAACCCCCGACACGCGGATTATGATTCCGCTGCTCTAACCAGCTGAGCTACCCCGCCCCGATGGCGACGCGCCTGAAGAACGGCGGTCAATCGCGACGGCGCGGATATAGGGGGCGGGGGGCGTCGGCGTCAAGCCTTGATGGCGTGTGTCAACCGAGCTTCCGCAGCCTGACCACCTTGAAATAGCCCTGGCCGACATGGACGGTCTCGTAGCGGCCGGTCGCGGCGGCCCAGTCGGTCAGGCGCGAGACCTTGAAATCGCTGCTCCAGCCGATCGCCTTCGCCAGCGGCGCGACCAGCTTCCAGAACGGCGCGGCGAAGCCGCCATCGCCGACGAGACGGCTCGAGATCACGATCTCGCCGCCCGGGCGCAACACCCGGTCCATCTCGGCGAGCGCCTGCTCGGGATCAGGCACGAGCGTGATGACGAATTGCGCGGTGACCGCGTCGAAGGAGTTATCGGCGAAGCCGAGCCGGCAGGCGTCCATCACCATCAGGCCCCGGACATGGGTCAGGCCCTGGCTGAGCATCTTCCCCCGGGCGACACGCAGCATGTCGAGCGAGAGATCGGCGCCGACGATGCGCCGGTCGCGCTCGAAATAGGGCAGGGTCAAACCGGTGCCGACGCCGATCTCGAGGATGTCGCGGCCGCTGGCGCAGGCCGCCGCCACCGCCTCGCGCTGGGCGCGGGCGAGCAGGCCCTGATAGATCCGGTCGTAGAATTTCGCCCAGACCGCATAGACGCGCCTTTGCGCGTCGAGACCGTTCGTCGTCGTCATGTGATGGCGTAGGCAGGTTCGGGCTGCGGCGCCGGGCGCGGGACCCGGTTGGCCATGATGACGCCGCCGCCAAGCACGCGGGCCCCGCTGCCGGCATGGTCGTAGATCACGCAGGCCTGGCCGGGCGAGACGCCCTCCTCGCCCTGCGCGAGCAGGACATGGACGCCCTTGTCGTCGGCGAGCAGGCGCGCGGGACGTGGGGCGCGGGTCGAGCGGACGCGGACCGCGACCTCGATGCCCTCGGGCGGCAGCTCGGCGAGTGGAACATCGCCGATCCAGTTGAGGTCGCGCAGGTCGACGCGGCTGACGCTCAAGGCCTCGCGCGGGCCGACGATGACGCGGGCGTTCTCGGCATCGAGCGCGACGACATAGAGCGGCTCGGCGCCGCTGATGCCGAGGCCCTTGCGCTGGCCGACCGTGTAGCGCAGCACGCCCTCGTGCTCGCCGAGCACGCGGCCATCGAGATGGATGATGGCGCCGGGGCGGGCGGCGCCCGGCTTCAGCCGCTCGATCACCTCGGCATAGCGGCCGTTCGGCACGAAGCAGATGTCCTGGCTGTCGGGCTTGTCGGCGATGGCGAGGCCGAATTCGGCGGCGAGCGCCCGCGTCTGGGTCTTGTCGAGGCCACCGAGCGGGAAGCGCAGCAGGTCGAGCTGCTCCTGCGTCGTGGCATAGAGGAAATAGCTCTGGTCGCGGCTCTCGTCGGCAGCGCGGAAGAGACCGCGATGGCCGGTGCCGAGGTCGCGGCTGGCGACGTAATGGCCGGTCGCGAGTGCGTCGGCCCCAAGCTCGCGGGCGAGACCGAGCAGGTCGCGGAACTTCACGGTGCGATTGCACTCGACGCAAGGGATCGGCGTCTCGCCGGCGAGATAGCTCTCGGCGAAGCGCTCGATCACCGCGTCGCGGAAGCGGCTCTCATAGTCGAGGACGTAGTGCGGGATGCCGATCGCCTCGGCGACGCGGCGGGCATCGTGGATGTCCTGGCCGGCGCAGCAGGCGCCGGCGCGGTGCACGGCCTCGCCATGGTCGTAGAGCTGCAGCGTGACGCCGACGACGTCGTAGCCCTGGCGCTTCAGCAGCGCCGCGACGACCGAGGAATCGACACCACCCGACATGGCCGCGACGACGCGCGTCGCCGATGGCGGCTTGGCGATGTCGAGGGAGTTGAGCGGAGCGGTCATCAGGGTTCCGGGCGGGTTCGGGCGTGAGGAGCCCGAGGATTTGGGCGCTCTATAGCGGTTTTGACAGGTGCGGGCCAGCATCCGGGCGGCAATTCCTGCCGGGTCGCGCTAGCGAAGGAAGCGATTCCTGCCGGGTCTAAGCAGGGTTCGGTTCGGTCAAGCTGCTGAAAAGGCTTGGTTTCCCGGTTGGCTCACCTCTTGCTGAAGGAGTGGTGGCCACCACGTCACGGTTCCGTTCCGGAGAGTATCCCATGTCCGCCGCGCCGGTCTCGCGTTCGTCCGCGCTGTCCGAGATTACAGCTCCGAACCGCCGCAGCCCGGAACGCAGCGAGCGCGAGCAGGCCTTCGCACTGCCGCCGGAGCCGGCTGATCGGCCGCGTCCGCGCGTCGATGACGACCGTAGCGCGCGTGACAGCGCGGAGACACGCGAGCCCTCGAAATCCGACGAGGGGACCCGCAGGGAGGCCGCGACCGAGACCAAGTCGCCCGCCCGTGCCGACGAGGCCGGCAAGGACAAGAAAGCGGCTGGCGCTGCTGAGCAGTCTGGCAAGGCAAAGGCGGATGCCGGAACAGACGAGGCACCGACGAAGGACGCTACGGCCCCCGAGGGCAAGAAGACGGAGACGGCCGCTGGCGATAAGCCGGCCAGTGGCAAGACGGTCGAAGAGCACAAGGCCGCACTGGCCGCCATGCTCGACGGCGCAGCCGTGATCAAAGACCCATCCCAGGAACAGGCGGTTGCGGTCGTCGCGCCGCAGCCTGTGCCGGTTCCCAGTGTATCTGCCGAGTTCCTGGCGCTGGCGGCGCTGACGCTCCAGGGTGGCGAGCAGGCCAAGCCCGACGGTGCTGCTACGCCGGAAAGCAAGCCGGAGGGGCAGGCGGTCGTGGCGACCGCCGAGGCGGGTGCAGCTGTGCAGACGGGGGCGAGCGCTGTTGCCGTTCCGGTTCCGGCGGCGTTGGTGAAGGTCGACGGTCAGGCCAGCGCGGGTGGCGAAGCCGCGGTCACCGGCATCAAAGCCGGCGTGACGGCGCAGCTTCCGGCAGCCGGCGTCGCGACCAAGGCAGGAACGAAGCCTGGCGACGTGCAGCAGGGCGACGCCAAGCCGGTCGATGGCCAGGCAGTGCCGAAGGAGACGGCCGAGGCCGGCAAGGCGACGCCGGCCATCACCGGCAGTGAGGCCAAGGCCGCCGAGGCGACAACCGCGGGTCAATCCGCGCAGCCGGCCAGCTCGGACAATCCTGCTCAGACGACCGCTACGCAGCAAGCTGCCGCGCCCGTGAGCCCGCAGGCCATTCTCGCCGCGGGGCCGCAGACCCTGGCGACGCCGCAGGCACCCCTGACCGAGCTCGACGCTGCCGCCCAGGCGACGGCCCAGGCCCAGGCCGAGGCGGCCCACAGGACGATCTCGGGCGAGACAGGCCGGGCGACGCCGCTGCACGTCGTGCCGGTCGAGATCGGCGCCCGGGCACTTGCCGGCAACAAGCGCTTCGACATCAGGCTCGATCCGGCCGAACTCGGCCGCATCGATGTCACTCTGGAAATCTCCGACAAGGGCGAGGTCAGCGCCAAGCTGACGGTCGACCGGGTCGAGACGCTGCATATGCTGCAACGCGACGCGCGCACGCTCGAGCGCGCCTTCGAGCAGGCCGGCCTGAAGCCGTCGGAGGGCGGCATCGACATGAGCCTGCGTGATTCCAGCGACCAGCAGGCCGGCGCGCGCCAGCAACGGCAGGATGACGAGATGCCGCGCGGCCGCCGCGCCTGGGTCCAGGCCACGGACGACAGCGCACTCATCACGGAAGCGGCGACATTGCCGCGAACCGGCGGCCGCCTCGGCGGCGTCGATCTCAGCATCTGAAGGAGGAACGGACGATGGCCGTCTCCAATACTGGCAAACTCACCGATTCCCAGATTGCCGCTGCCCAAAACAAGACAGCGACCGGCAGCGGGACTTCGATCGCCAATAATTTTGACCAGTTCCTCACCCTGCTGACGACGCAGCTCAGGAATCAGAACCCGCTCGACCCGCTCGACACCAACCAGTTTACCCAGCAGCTGGTGCAATTCGCCGGCGTCGAGCAGCAGCTCAAGCAGAACGAGACGCTGACGGCGCTGCTCGGCGTCAGCAAGGCGACGACGGGTGCGAGCGCGATCGGCTTCGTCGGCCAGACCGTCACGGCCGATGGCGCAGCGACGCAGCTCAAGGAAGGCAAGGCCGAGTGGAAGCTCAACGCTTCCAAGGGCGGCACCGGCACGGTCACGATCAAGGATGCCAGCGGCAAGGTCGTCTTCAGTGGCACGAAAACGCTGACGGCCGGCGACCAGACCTATAGCTGGGATGGCAAGACCTCGACCGGTTCGGCGGCGCCCGAGGGCGAGTACACGATCACGATCGACGGCAGGGATGTTTCCGGCGCGGCGATCACGGTCAAGACCGAGATCACCGGCAAGGTCGACGGCATCGACTTCTCGACCACCGTGCCGACGCTGCTGATCGGCGCGATCAAGGTTCCTCTGGACAGGGTCAAATCGGTGAAGGCCACGAGCTGACGGACATGGTCATGAGCCATGCCGAAAGCCTGTGTGATTGCTTTAGGCAAAATTTAAGCCCGTCGGGGCTAGGCTCCTGGGCAGTAGGTCTGTTGAGTTGTGTGAGAGTTACCATGACCGAGCCGCTGCGACCGCGCGTCAAATATGTGATCGGGCCCGATGGCAGCCCGCTGACCATTGCTGACCTGCCGCCGATGAACACGCGACGCTGGGTGATCCGGCGCAAGGCCGAGGTCGTTGCCGCCGTGCGCGGCGGCCTGCTCAGCCTGGAGGAGGCCTGCCAGCGCTACACGCTGACGGTCGACGAATTCCTGAGCTGGCAGATGTCGATCGACCAGCATGGCCTCGCTGGCCTGCGCACCACCCGCATTCAGCACTACCGCCAGTAAGACAGCGGGCGATCCACCAGGTTTATCGGGCGTCGGCCGAGCGGCCGACGCCTTTTTGCGTTCGCGCTGGTGTGTCTTTCCTGCCGAATTGCCCGTTTCCTAACCGCTGTTAACCCGGTGCTAACCATGCACTGGGAAAAACTTGCCTAGTGGTGTGTCTGCGCGTTGGTTTCGCAGGCACCGGGCAACGGAAACGTGGCGTGAACGGGCTAGTCGATCAGTTCCGGAGATTCGGCGCGGCGCGGCTGGCGGCGATGCTGGCGGTAACGCTCGCGCTGATCGGCTTCTTCGCCTTCGTGATGCTGCGCATGTCGCAGCCGACGATGGGCGTGCTCTTCGCCGATCTGTCGAGCCAGGACGTCAGCGCCATCGTCAAGGACCTGGACACGCGCGGCGTGAAGTACGAGCTGCGCGGCGACGGCCAGACCATCCTGGCGCCGCGCGCCGACGTTCCACGGCTGCGGCTCGAGCTCGCCGGCAAGGGCATCCCCTCGGGCGGCGGCGTCGGCTACGAGATCTTCGACAAGGGCGATGCCTTTTCCTCGACGAGCTTCGTCCAGAACATCAACCATCTGCGTGCGCTCGAGGGCGAGCTCTCGCGCACCATCCGCTCGATCAGCCGGGTCCAGGCGGCGCGCGTCCATCTCGTCATTCCCGAGCGGCGCCTGTTCGAGCGTGACCGCGAGCCGCCGCGCGCCTCGATCGCGCTCAAGCTGGCCGGTGACCTCGACGCCGCCCAGGTACGGGCGGTCCGCCACCTCGTCTCCTCGGCAGTCGATGGGCTGAAGCCGGAACGGGTCTCGATCGTCGATGAGCGTGGCAGGCTCCTCGCCGACGGCGCGCAAGGCGAGCAGGGCATGGTCGGCGTGGCGCTGGACGAGCGCCAGGGTGCGATCGAGCGGCGGATCAAGGCGCAGCTCGACGACATCGTCGCGAGCATCGTCGGGCCGGGCCGCGCTCGCGTCCAGGTCTCGGCGACGCTCGATTCGAACCGGGTCGAGAGCCGTTCCGAGACCTTCGACCCCGAGAGCAAGGTCATCCGCTCGAGCCAGAACCGGACGGAGGCCTCCGCCAGCAACGAGCAGCGCGAGGGCGTCACCGTCGGTAATGAACTGCCGGGCGCCCAGCAGAACCAGGGCCAGCAGCAGGGCCAGCAGCGCGACACCAGCTCGAAGAACGAGGAGGTCGTCAACTACGAGATCTCGCGCACGACCCGCACCGAGGTGCAGGATGGCGGGCGGGTCCGCAAGCTCTCCGTCGCCGTGCTGGTCGATGGCGTCTACAGCCGGCAGGGCAACGAGACGAACTACCAGCCGCGGTCCCAGGAGGAACTGGAGCGGATCGGCCAGCTGGTGCGGACCGCGATCGGCTTCGACCGCCAGCGCGGCGACCAGGTCGAGGTCGTCAATCTGCGCTTCGCCGAGGCGCCTCAGGCCGCGAACGACCTGACCGAGCAGACGCTGATGCAGCAGCTCACCTCCTTCACCCGGGAGGACCTCGTCCGCTTCGCGGAGATGGGCGTGATCGCGTTGCTCATCCTGATTGTCCTGATGGTGGTGGTGCGCCCGCTGCTCAAGCAGGTGCTCGCGCCGGATCGTGAGGCCAGGGCACTCCCGAGCTTCATGCGCAACGGCACGCTCGTGGTCGACCAAGGTACCGGCGATCCGTCGACCTTCTCCTCCGTCTCCGGCGGAGCGGGCTCGGCTGGCGGCCGAGATGCCGGCCAGGTCGATGTCGAGGCGCCATCGGAGCGGATGCTCGCGATCGCGCAGATCAAGGGTCAGCTCAAGGCCCAATCGGTCGAGAAGATCGGCGCCATGGTCTCGCAGAATCCGGCGGATTCCGTCGCGGTGCTGCGAGGCTGGATCCACGAGAAAGCACCAGCGTGACGGGAGCCTGAGCCATGGCCGCGACACGCTCCATCGCAACCCGCAGCGGGACTTCCGGTTCTGACAGCGAGTCTGCGAGCTATAACGACGGACCGATGATGCTAGAGGGAATGACCGGTCCGCAGCGAGCGGCCGTCATCCTGCTCGTGCTCGGCGAGGAGCACGGCCGGGCGATCTGGGAGGAATTCGACGA
Source organism: Alloboseaceae bacterium BT-24-1 (assembly GCA_025846845.1). Taxonomy (GTDB): domain Bacteria; phylum Pseudomonadota; class Alphaproteobacteria; order Rhizobiales; family Beijerinckiaceae; genus Allobosea. The sequence continues at coordinate 378,013 of JAOYTL010000005.1, read as the reverse complement.
CGAGGAAATCCGCATCATCACCCGTGCGATGGCGGAGCTCGGCACGGTCGATTCTGATCAGGTCGAGAAACTGATGCTCGATTTCGTCGGCAGGCTCTCCAGCGCCGGCGCGGTCACCGGCTCCTTCGACCGCACGATCTCGCTGCTCGAGAAGATCCTGCCGACCGATCAGGTCGCGCTGATCATGGAGGAAATCCGTGGTCCTGCCGGCCGCAACATGTGGCAGAAGCTCGGCAACATCGATGCGGTCGTGCTCGCGAACTTCCTCAAGAACGAATACCCGCAGACGATCGCCGTGATCCTCTCGCGCATCCGGCCGGAGCATTCCGCGAATGTGCTGCGCAACCTGCCGAACGAGCTCTCGATCGAGGTGGTCGGCCGGATGCTGCGCATGGAATCGGTGCAGAAGGAGGCGCTCGACCATATCGAGAACACGCTGCGCACCGAGTTCGTCTCGACGCTGACACAGACGCGCCGGCGCGATCCGCACGAGATGATGGCCGAGATCTTCAACGGCTTCGACCGCCAGACCGAGATGCGCTTCCTCGCCGCGCTCGACGTGACCAACCAGGACTCCGCGGAGCGTATCCGCGCCCTGATGTTCACCTTCGAGGACCTCGGCAAGCTCGATTCCGCCGGACTGCAGACGCTGATGCGCCAGGTCGACAAGGACATGCTCGCCCGCGCCCTCAAGGGCGCCAACGAGGAGATGCGCGCCTTCTTCCTCGGCGCGATGTCGCAGCGCGCCGCCAAGAACCTGCAGGACGACATGCAGGGGCTCGGCCCGCTGCGCCTCAAGGAAGTCGACGAGGCACAGATGAAGATGGTGACCCTGGCCAAGGATCTCGCCGAGAAGGGCGAGATCGTCATCGCCAAGGGCAATTCCGAAGACGAGTTGGTCTACTGAGATGGCAGCAGCCAAGAAATTCATGTTCGACACCGACTTTCGCGGCAATGGCCGCAAGGCGGTCGACGAGGCAGCGCTCGAAATTGCCAGGGCGGAGGGCTTCCACAGCGGCCTCGACCAGGCGCGGCGCGAGGCCGAGCAGCAGCTGGGAAGCCTGCTGTCGCAGCTGGTGCGCCACGGCGAGCGGCTGCTGGCACAGCAGGACGAACGCCTGGCGGACATCGAGGCCCAGGCGGCGCAGCTTGCGATCGCGACCGCGCGCAGCCTCGCCGGCGCCGCCCTGGCGGACAAGCCGCTGGTGCAACTGCTCGCAGCGGCGCGCGAATGCCTGGCCCATGCCCGGCATGCGCCGCATCTGGCGATCCGGGTGCATGAAAGCCTGGTCGAGACCGTCGAGGGGAAACTCTCCGGGCTCGCCCGTGAGACAGGCTTTGCCGGCCGGATCGTCGTGCTCGGCGAGCCCGACATCGCCATCGGCGACGGCCGGCTCGAATGGGCCGATGGCGGTATCGCGATCGAGCGCGCGGAACTCGACGAAGCGGTCGACAAGGCGGTCAGGGCCGTCTTCGGGCCGGAAGCGGGGTAAGCAAGATGCCGAACGAAAACGATCTCAACCTGCCGCCGCTCAACCCGGCCGATCTCTCCTTCGACCATAGCGCCGGGGGCGACTCGGTGGCGCGGTCCGGGCCGGTCCCGGTGAAGACGGCGGAGGATCTCGAACAGGTCTTCGACGTGCCGGTCACGGTCTCCGCCGTGCTGGGCTCGTCACGGATCGCGGTCGGCGATCTCCTGCGCGTCACGCCCGGCACGGTGCTGGAACTCGACCGGCGCGTCGGCGAAGCGATCGACATCTTCGTCAACGAGCGCCTGGTGGCGCGCGGCGAGGTCGTCGTGGTCGAGGAGCGCCTCGGCGTCACCATGACGGAAATCATCAAGACCGACCGGTAACGGCCGGTCGGACGACTGCATCATTCAAGGAAGGCCTGAGCCATGCGCCTCATCATCGTCGGCAGCCTCAAGGGCCAGCTCATCACCGCTGCGAAGATCGCGGTCTCGCAGGGCGCCGCCGTCACCCATGCCGAGAGCATCGAGCAGGCGCTGGCGGTGCTGCGCGCCAAAGGCGGCGACCTCCTGATGGTCGATGTCGAGCAGCCGATCGCCAAGCTGGTGGCGGCGCTCGAGGCCGAGCGCATCCGCACCCCGCTTGTCGCCTGCGGCACCTCGACCGATGCCCGCGCTGCCGTTGCCGCGATCCAGGCGGGCGCCCGCGAATACGTGCCGCTGCCGCCCGATCCGGAGCTGATCGCCGCCGTATTGGCCGCGGTCGCCGGCGACAAGGCGAGCCTGATCTGGCGCGACCCGGCGATGGAGCGCGTCGTGCAGCTGGCCAACCAGATCGCGCGCTCGGATGCGCCGATCCTGGTCACCGGCGAAAGCGGGACCGGCAAGGAGATGATCGCGCAGCATCTGCACCAGAAGTCGCTGCGCAAGGACAAACCCTTTGTCGCGGTCAACTGCGCGGCGATCCCCGACAACCTGCTCGAATCCGAGCTGTTCGGCCATGAGAAGGGCGCCTTCACCGGCGCGATCGCGCGACGCATCGGCAAGTTCGAAGAGGCGAATGGCGGCACGCTGCTGCTCGACGAAATCTCCGAGATGGATGTGCGCCTGCAGGCCAAGCTCCTGCGCGCGCTGCAGGAGCGGATGATCGATCGGGTCGGCGGCACGCAACCGGTCAAGGTCGACCTGCGCATCATCGCGACCTCGAACCGCAATCTCGGCGATGCCGTGCGCGAGGGCTCCTTCCGCGAGGACCTGTTCTACCGGCTGAACGTGGTGCATTTGCGCCTGCCGGCACTGCGCGAGCGGCCGGGCGACATCCTGGCGCTGGCTGACCATTTCGCCAAGAAATATGCCGAGCTGAACGGGCTGCCGCTGCGCCCGATCGCGGCAGAGGCGCGCAAGCTCCTGCTCGCCAATGGCTGGCGCGGCAATGTCCGCGAACTCGAGAACACGGTGCACCGCGCGGTCCTGCTGGCGCAGGGCGTCGAGATCGGGACGGAGGCGATGCTGACGCCGGAGGGAGAGACGCTCGGCCCGGCGAGCGGGCGCGATGTCGCGACGCGGGCGGCGCAGACGGCCGAAGCGGTGACGCGCGGTCTCGTCGGACGCACGGTCGCCGATGTCGAGCGCGACCTCATTCTCGACACGCTCGATCATTGCCTCGGCAACCGGACCCATGCCGCCAAGATCCTGGGCATCTCGATCCGGACGCTGCGCAACAAGCTCAGCGAATACGTCGCAGAAGGCGTTCCGGTGGCCGAGCCGGGCCAGGCGCGGACAAACTCTCTTTGAAGGGTCCGAAACTGAAACGGGCCGGAGCGTGTGCTCCGGCCCGATCCCAGTCGCTCAATAGTAATAGCGGCGACGGTAATAGTAGCGCCGCGGACGATAATAGTAGCGCGGGCGGTAGTAGTGACGCCGATAATAGCGCGGCCGGCGATAGTAATAGTACTGGCTGAAGTCGGCGTCGGTCTTGTCGAGGCCCTCCTTCAGTTCCTCGGGCAGCTCTTCCGGCTTCTTGGCGGGGAGCGGGGCGAGCTTGGGCTGTGCAGCCTCAGAGGCGGCGATGCCGCCGACGCTGGCAGCGGCGAGACCGCCGAACAGCGCCATCACGAATGAACGTCTATCCATGTCATGCCTCCAGTTGGTTTGATCCAGGCGCCGCGTTCCCACGAGCCTCACTCTATTCCCCTTCTTGACCAGCCGTCACCTTCGCGTTGTGACGATGGTTCACAAAAAGGGCCGACGGCGCGGGATACCGGCCGTTAGCTTGTTGTGGCGGTCTGAGGTGCAATCGCCCCGGCGATGTCCGCCTCATTCTCAGACCGCTCCCAGCGGCTTGCTGATGTCTTCGAGCGAGCGACGCTCCGCCTTGACCGCAAAGCGCCAGGCGATCAGCCCGGCGCCGATCATCAGCACGGCGCCGAACAGATAGCCGCCGAGCACGCTCATGCGCGAGCCGGTGTCGATCAGCGCGCCGAAGAGCCAGGGACCGGCGACGCCGCCGAGCCCGGTGCCGAGCGAATAGAACACCGCAATCGCCAGTGCCCTGATCTCCAGCGGATAGGTCTCGCTCACGGTCAGATAGGCCGAGCTCGCCGCCGCGGATGCGAAGAAGAAGACGATGCTCCAGCAGATGGTGAGTTGGCTGGCGCTGACCATCTCGCGAGCGAAGAGGAAGCCGGTCCCTGCGAGCAGGAGCCCCGAGAGGATGTAAGTCGCAGCAATCATCGGACGCCGGCCGAGCGTGTCGAACAGACGCCCGATCAGGAGCGGCCCGAGGAAGTTGCCGGCGGCGAAGGGCAGGATGAACCAGCCGATCAGGCTCGACGGAACGGCGTAGAAGTCGGTGAGGATCAGCGCATAGGTGAAGAAGATGGCGTTGTAGAAGAAGGCCTGCGACGTCATCAGCGCCAGGGCGACCAATGTGCGCGGCCGGTGCGTCACGAAGAGCGTGTGAGCCACTTCACCCATCGGCGTGCGCGAGCGCGGGCGCAGGGTGAGTGTCGGGAGCTCTGCCGCAGGCTGCGGTGGCGAGAACGATTCGATGTGGGCGACGATGCGCTCGGCTTCGGCGATGCGGCCATGACTCATCAGCCAACGCGGGCTCTCCGGAATCCATTGGCGCAGGAACATGATGATCAGGCCGAGCACAGCGCCGATGAAGAAGGCGAGGCGCCAGCCCATGTCCGGCGAAACGAAGGTGGGATCGAGCAGGACGATGGCGGCGACGCCGCCGATCGCCGCGCCGACCCAGAATGAGCCGTTGATGACGAGGTCGGTCCAGCCGCGCACGCGTGCCGGGACGAGTTCCTGAATCGCCGAATTGATCGCGGTGTATTCGCCGCCGATGCCCATGCCGGTCAGGAAGCGGAAGAGCAGGAAACTCCACAGGTTCCAGGAGAAGGCGGTCGCGGCGGTCGCGCTCAGATAGACCAGGACAGTGATGGTGAAGAGCTTCTTGCGGCCGAGCCGGTCGGTGAGCCAGCCGAAGAAAACCGCGCCAAGGACCGCGCCGGCGAGATAGGCGGCGCCCGCCATCCCGACCTCGGTGTTGGTGAAGCGCAGCACCGGGCTCTCCTTGAGGGCACCCGACACGGCGCCGGCGAGCGTGACCTCGAGCCCGTCGAGGATCCAGGTGATGCCGAGCGCGACGACCACGAGTGTGTGGAAGCGTGACCATGGCAGGCGGTCGAGCCTCGCCGGAATGTCGGTGACGATCTCGCCTGAGTTCTCGCGTCCCTTGTTCAAAAGGCTTTTCCCTTCGACAGACGGTCTTGGCGCCGCTTCAAAGGCGACAGGCGGCGCAAGGCCGCCTGTCGATAGGTGTCTGTTCTTACCGGTAGATCACGCGGCGACGCACGATCACACGGCGCGGACGGCGCACGATCACGCGGCGACGAACGACGACGGGGCGGCGGTATGGCCGCCGGCGGCGAACGACGACGCGGTCGCGGACCACGACCTGGCTGAAATCGGCATCGGCCTTGTCAAGGCCGGCCTTCAGCGCCGGTGCGAGCTCTTCCGGGCTCGGCAGCGGGGCGGCGGGAGCCGCGGTCGCAGCCTGGGCGATGCCCATGCCACCGACGCTGGCTGCGGCGAGACCGCCGAAAAGGCTCATCACAAATGAACGTCTATCCAAAACTTCCTCCAGAAACTGCGGCCCGAAAGCCGTTCTTGTCGACCCACCCGCGAGTTGGGCGGCCGAATGCGGCCACAACGCGGCCATTCGATAACAGCCCGTTCAGGAAAAGGTTCCAGACGGGATTTTTTGAGGCTTCTTAACCACTCGTTCACCATGCGCTCGGCAAGAATTGCCGGGTACGACTGCCGTCCGAGGACGGGCGGCGCAGGGGAGCTTACGGTCGATGAGCGATGTGACGGCAGGCAGCGGCGGGGGCATGCAGATGCCGACGCGCGGCCAGATGGGCGCGCTGCTCAACCGGCCGGACCTGTTCCTCGCCATCGGCGTGATGGGCATCCTCGTGGTGCTGATCTTCCCGCTGCCGGCCATGCTGCTCGACATGCTGCTGGCGCTTTCGATCATCCTCTCGGTGCTCGTCCTGATGACGTCGCTGTTCATCGAGGAGCCGCTCGAATTCTCCGCCTTCCCGACCGTGCTGCTGATCGTGACGATGCTGCGGCTGGCGCTGAACCTCGCCTCGACACGCCTCATCCTCGCCCATGGCCATGAGGGCACCGCCGCCGCCGGCCATGTCATCGAGGCCTTCGGCAATTTCGTGATGAGCGGCAATTTCGTGATCGGGGTGATCGTCTTCACCATCCTGATCATCGTCAACTTCGTCGTCATCACTAAGGGCTCGGGCCGTATCGCCGAGGTCGCCGCACGCTTTGCCCTCGACGCCTTGCCCGGCAAGCAGATGGCGATCGACGCCGACCTCTCGGCGGGGCTGATCGACCAGGACGTCGCCAAGGCCCGGCGCAAGGCGCTGGAGGACGAGGCCAACTTCTTCGGCTCGATGGACGGCGCCTCGAAATTCGTGCGCGGCGACGCGATCGCGGGCCTGTTGATCACCTTCATCAACGTGATCGGCGGCATCATCATCGGTGTCGCGCAGCAGGGCATGAGCTTCGGTGCCGCAGCGCATAGCTATACGCTGCTCACCGTCGGCGACGGCCTCGTCAGCCAGATCCCGGCGCTGATCGTCTCGACTGCGGCGGGCCTGCTCGTCTCGAAATCGGGCGTGCGCGGCGCCGCCGACAAGGCGCTCGGCAAGCAGCTCTCGGGCTACCCCAAGGCGCTCGGCATGTCGGCGGCGGTGATGCTGCTGATCGCGGTCCTGCCGGGCATCCCGATGCTGCCCTTCCTCGTTCTTGCCGCGGGGTCAGCCTGGCTTGCGCGCCATTTCGGCCGCCTTGCCAAGGCGCGCGATGCGGAGGCTGCGGTGCAGGCGCAGGCGGCCTCGCCGCTCGCGCCCGATGGCACGCCGAAGGAAGAGACGCTCAACGACCTGCTCAAGCTCGACGAGCTCAAGATCGAGATCGGCTACGGCCTGCTGCCGCTGGTCAATGCGCCCGGTGGGGCGGACCGGCTGACCGACCAGGTCAGGGCGCTGCGGCGCCAGCTCGCCGCCGAGCTCGGCTTCGTCATGCCGGCGGTGCGCATCGTCGACAACGTCCAGCTCGAGGCCAACCACTACTTCATCAAGATCAAGGAGATCGATGCCGGGCACGGCATGGTCTACCCCGGCCAGTACATGGCGATGGACCCGATGGGCGGCAGCGTCACGCTGCCCGGTCACAACGTGCTGGAGCCGACCTTCGGCCTGCCGGCGACCTGGATCGACGGGGCGCTGCAGGACGAGGCGCAATTGCGCGGCTACACCGTGGTCGACGCCGCGACCGTGATCTCGACCCATCTCACCGAGGTGCTGAAGTCGCACATGCCGGAGCTGCTCTCGCATGGCGAGGTGCAGAAGCTCCTGCGCGAATTGCCCAAGGACCATGCCGACCTGGTCAAGGAGATCGTGCCGAACCAGATCTCGACCACCGGCATCCAGCGCGTGCTGCAATTGCTGCTCTCCGAGCGCATCTCGATCCGCGACCTCGGCACCATCGTCGAGGGCATCGCCGAGGTCGCCGGCGCCATCAAGAATCCGCGCGACATCGCCGAACATGTCCGCGTTCGCCTTGCCCGCCAGATCTGCGCGCAGTTCTCCAACCAGCACGGGCAATTGCCGATCATCACCATGTCGCCGGCCTGGGAGAGCGTTTTTGCCGAATCGATCGTCGGCCAGGGCGAGGATCGGCATCTGGCGATGCAGCCCTCGCGGCTGCAGGACTTCGTCCATCAGGTGCGCGAGAAGTTCGAGGACGCGGCGCGCCTCGGCGAGATGCCGGCGCTGGTCACCTCCGGCATGGCGCGGCCCTTCGTGCGCCAGATCATCGAGCGCTTCCGGCGCGAGACGCCGGTGCTCTCGCAGAGCGAGATCCACCCTCGGGCAAAGCTCAGGACGGTGGGTAGCGTCTGACGGAGGTCAGCGCCTGCTCACCACGACGAGATAGCGCGCCGATTCAGTGCCAGGGTTGCTGAAGCGGCAATCGCTGGGTGGGCCGAGTTCCATGCAGTCGCCGGCCTGAAGCCGCGTGACGATGCCGCCCTCATCGAAGTCGAGCAGGCCCGACTGCATCCAGATCTGTTGGCGGATGAAGGCGTAGGAGCTGGCGGGATAGGCGATCGCCGCGCCGGGCGGCAACTCGCCGGCGACGAGTTCTAGATCGCCATTGCCGGCCGGAGAGATCGCGCGGCGGACGAAGCCTGTCTCGGGATCGCGCCAGAGTGGCTGATCCGTGGCGCGGCGCACGCGCTCGCCGGCATTCTCGATCCGCGCCAGCAGGTTCGACAGGGTCAGGCCGAAGGCGCCGGAGAGCCGCCCGAGCAGCACTGCGGTCGGGCTCGCCTCGCCGCGCTCGATCCGGCTGATCATGGCGCGCGAAACGCCCGAGCGCTCGGCGAGGTCGTTCAGGCTCCAGCCGCGCATCTCGCGCTCGCTGCGCAGGCGTTCCGCCAATCTTGACGCGAGATCGTCCATCATCATACCCTTGATTCTCTTATAATAGAGTGCGGCGCGGCCGTTGGCCAGAGGACGGGGCAGGAGCCCTGCATCGACGCCTTGGCCGCATGCCGGGCCGGCATTGGTCCTTCCTCGTCATCATCGCTAAGCGCAGCCCATGTCCCGCAATGCCGCCCTCTTCGCGCTGATGTGCCTCGTCTGGGGCCTGACCTGGCTGCCGATCAAGGTCGGTTCGCAGCATGTCCCGCCGGTCTTCCTCGCCGCCTCGCGCTTCGTCATTGCCGGAGCGCTGATGCTGGCCTGGGCGGGCCGGGACGTGCTGCGCGTGCCGGCGGAGGCCTGGCCGCGCGTCATCATGACCGCGTTGCTGCTCAACACCGGCAACTACACCCTGCTGTTCTGGGGCACGGCCCAGGCGCCGACCGGGCTCGCGGCGATCGTCAACTTCGCGACCATCCCGATCTTCACCATCATCGCCAGCCGCCTGATCGAGGGGCATGCGATCGGCGGGCGCAAGCTCGCGGCGATCGGGCTCGGTGCCGTCGGCCTCGGTTTCCTGTTCTCGACTCGGGCGCTGGGCGGGCTCGCCGCGGCCAAGGGCGGGCCGCTCGAACTCTGGGGATTGGCGGCCGTTGCGGCCGGCACGCTGCTCTATTGCTTCGGCGCGGTCTGGTCGCGACCGGTGATGGGCCGCATCCCGACATTGACGCTCGCCGGCTGGCAGACGCTGATCGGCGGCTTTGGGCTCTGCCTGATGTCGGCCTTGCTGGAGGACGTGAAGCCGGCCCACTTTGCTGCGCTGCTGTCATGGCCGGTGCTGCCGGCGGTGGCGGTGCTGGTGATCGGCGGCTCGCTGATCGGCTTCACCATCTATCTCAGGCTCGTGCGCGACTGGGGCGCCTTTCGGGCTGGGCTCTATGCCTTCATCAGCCCCGCGGTCGCGGTCGGAGCCGGCGTTTTCGCGCTGGGCGAGCCGTTCGGCCCGGCCGAGGCGATCGGCAGCCTCTTGATGTTCGGGGCAGCGGCGATCGCGCTCAAGCGCTGAAGGTCACTCCGGCTTGTCTATGTGCAGGGCCGCGGCCTTGGCTGCCGCCTGTTCCTGCGCCTTCACCTGCGTCTCGTGCGCCAGGGCCTTGCGCAATTGCGTGCGCTCGAAGGCGAGCACGATCGGCAGCGAGATCACCAGCGGGATGATCAGGTAGAACAGCCGCCAGATCAGCAGGGCCGCGAAGACGGCTGGGGCCGGCACGCCCGGCATCACCGCCAGGAAGACCGCCTCCATTACGCCGACACCGCCTGGCACCTGGCTGAGCAAACCGGCGGAGAACGAGATCAGGAAGGCGCCGAGCACGATGAAGAAGCCGGGATTGCCCTGCTCCGGCAGAGCGAAATAGATGATACCAGCGGCGCCCATCAACTCGAGGGGGGCAGCGAAATACTGCCGGACGACGATCGGCAGGCGCGGATAGACCAGCTCGAACGAGCCGATCTTCAGCGGCTTGAAGCGCAGCCAGGAGCCGATCGTATAGAGCACGCAGAAGGCGAGCAGGCCAAAGCCGATCAGGCGCGCCTGCTTGTCGCCGATGCCGAACCAGTCGGAGAGACGATGGAGCGGGCGCAGGATCTGCGGCTCGCCGATCAGAACGAGCCCCATCAGCAGGATGGTGCCGAAGGCGAAGGTGAATGAGCACAGCGCCACCAGCACCGCGATCTCAGGCCCGCTCAGACCCTTCGCGTGATAGGCGCGGTAGCGCACCATGCCGCCCGAAAAGACCGAGGCGCCGATATTATGCGAGAGCGCGTAGGTCACGAAGGAGCAGAGCGAGATATAGGCCCAGGAGATGCCCTTCTCGCGGTGCAGATGCAGGAGCGCGATCCGGTCGTACCAGGCGAGCGCGGCATAGGCGACGAGCGTCGCGAGCCCGGCATGGAAGAAGGCGGCGGGCGGGATGACCGCGATCTTCTGGCCGATGCCGGTGGCGACGATCCTGACCGAGTCCCAGAGGCCGGCCTGCTCAAGCTGGGTTGCGAGCGCCTCATTGGTCAAGGCCTCGGTCTTGAGCTTGTCCCAGAGCAGGTCGATCGACCAGATGACCGCGACGAGGCCGATCAGCGGCCAGAGATAATCCAGATACTTCTTCATAGAACCCGCGAGCGGCCGAACGGCGAGAGGGGAAGCCTATGTGAGTTTCGCGGCCTGTGCATGCAGGTATGCGTAGACGCAAGTCGCGCCGCCTCTCTGCCAGCGCCCGCCTTGCAGGGCAAGCGCTGTCGTAACGTCATCTCCGAATCCGTCGATCCGGAGCCGGCAGGGCGAGACGCTCACTTGCCGCGCTTCTTCAGCCACTCACGCATGAAGGCGATTTCCTTTTCCTGCTCTGTGATCACGCCCTCGGCGAGCTTGCGCAATTCGGGGTCCTTGCCATGGGCGAGCACGATTTTGGCCATATCGACGGCACCCTGATGGTGCGGGATCATGCCGCGGACGAAGTCGACATCGGCATCGCCACTGAAGTCGGCGCCCATCTCCTTGTGCATCTTGTCGTTGGCGGCTTTGTAGGCCTGCGTTGCGGCCGTATCGGTTGCGGCAGGCGCCGTCGTGCCATGGCTGCCATGGCCCTGATGGCTCTGGGCCACGGCAAATCCGCCGAGGGCGAGCGTGCCGAGAAGGGCCGCGCCCGCGAGAAGATTACGACTGGTGGTCATTCGGAAGATCCTTTTCGGGGGCCGATTGCGGCGTCCCGTCGAACCTCCGGGCCGATCATGTCATGAGCGCGGCGGGCCGGTGCGCTCAATCGGACCAGCAAGCCCTGACCGGAGCCCGGTATCCGCCGTCACATCTTCTTGCCGTCCTTGCCGAACTGCTTGAGGAAGGCGGTGAGGTCGGCGATCTCTTTTTCGTTCTTGATGCCGGCGAAGATCATCTTGGTGCCGGGGATTTTGGCCTTGGGGTCCTTGATGTACTCGGCGAAGACCGCCTCGTCCCAGGTGATGCCCGCGCCCTTGTTGGCGGTCGAATAGCTGTAGCCCTCGACCTCGCCGGTATGACGGCCGAACAGGCCGTTGAGTTGCGGGCCGACCAGGTTCTTGGCGCCTTCGCCGAGCTGATGACAGGCGCGGCACTTGTTCCAGGAGCGTTCGCCGGCGGCGACGTCCTGCGCCGAGGCGCCGGTCGTGACGAAGGCGGCGGCGGCGAGCATGGCGGCAATGATCGGCAGTTTCATGCGTAGATCCTGAGGAGGAGAGGAGGGTGGCGCCGCAGCGGAGTGACGACGGCGCTAGGTAGCCTTCAACTGAACATGTCGGCGGTGATCGCGGCGTACCAGCCGACATTCTCGGCCTGGTTCTCCTTGCGCAGCTCAGCGCTTTCGCGGGGCTGAGAGACGAAGGTCTCAGCTGCCGCGATCTTGCCGTCCTTGGCCTCGTAGCGGCCGCCGACCTTGACGGTGTCGTCGGTCTCGATCAGCGACCAGCAGGTGTTGATGTAGCGCGCCGGGAAGGTGCGGGCGCCTGCGAGCTCGCCGCGGATCACCATCGCCGCGACCTTGGCCTGGCTGTTGGCGGAGAAGGCGGATTTGGGCATGTCGCCGCCGATGCAGGCGTCGCCGAGCACGAAGATGTTGGGATCGACGACGGATTTCATCGAGGCGGGGTCGATGGTGCAGTAGCCGCCGGCCGGCGCTAAGCCCGCCGAGCGGGCGATCTCGCCGGCCATCTGGGCGGGGATGACGTTGACGAAGGCGCAGTCCTTGTAGGTCTCGAAGCCGGTGACGACTGTGTTGGTCTTCGGATCGACCGACTTGATGCCGTCATGCACCTTCGGCCCGAGCCATTCGATCATCGCGCCGTAATGCTTCTCCCAGCCCTCCTGGAAGACGCCCTGCTTCGAGAAGCTGTCCTTCGGATCAAGGATGAAGATCTTGCAGTCGCGCTTGCCGCTCGCTTTGAGCACATGCGCGAACATCGAGGCGCGCTCATAGGGGCCGGGCGGGCAGCGATAGGGGTTGGGCGGGGCGATCATCAGGATCGTGCCGCCATTGGGTACGGCGTCGAGCTTCTGTTTGATCAGCTGCGTCTGCCGGCCGGGCTTCCAGCCATGCGGCATGGCTTCCTCGACATCCTTCGACCAGCCCGGGACGGAATCGTATTTCAGGTCGATGCCCGGCGAGACGACGAGGCGGTCATAGGGCAGGCGGGCGCCGGTCGAGAGCACGACCTCCTTCTTGTCGCGGTCGATCTGGGTGGCGCGGGCGCGGGCGAGCGTGATGCCGTGGTTCTTCGCCAGCGCGTCGTAGCGATGGCTGATCTCCTCATAGGATTTGAAGCCACCGATGAAGAGATTGGAGTGGAAGCAGGTCTGGTAGACCTCGTTCTCCTCGATCAGGGCCACCGAGATGGCGCCGGCTGAATCCTTGGCGATGTATCGTGCCGCGGTCGCGCCGCCGGCTCCGCCGCCAATCACCACGACGCGCGGCTTGGCCTGGCCGAGCACGGCGGGCGAGGCGATGGCGAAGCCGCCGGCGGCGGCGAGGCCGGTCAGGAATGTGCGGCGATTGGTCGACATGGTTCCCTCTCCCCTTTTTACAGTTGACCGCGGGCCTCTGTCGGGCCCTATCCGACCTTCAAATAGGCGAAGCCCTTGGCCTGCATCGCCGCGACAGCGGCGACGCCAGAGGGCACGAAGCCGACGAACTCGGCCTTGCGGGCCTTGCTCTTGTCGATCTTCAGCCGGGAAAAGGTGATCTCGCAGAGATGGACCTTCAAGCCGTTCTTGGCGACATCTTCGACGCGCTCGAAGATCTTTGGGATTACGGTCTCCTCGCGCCAGGCCGTGTCGTCGAGGTTCTCCAGGAAGAACTTCACGCCCGGGCCATGCGCGACGATGGCGAGCTGCAGCGCGAACGGGTCGGCGTCATAGGCGGAATAGTGGTTGGCGATGTTCTGCAGCATCTGGGTGAAGCGCTGCGGCTCGCCGAAATCGCAATGATAGAGGCAGGCGACGTCGGCGTCCTTCTTGAGGTCGGCGAGCGCCGTCTGCCTGGGCGCTGCGAGCACCGGTGTCGCAGCCGCGACCACACTGCTCGCCGCTGCCAGCATCAGCGCCCGGCGCGAGGCCTGCTGGGTTTCCTCCGACATCACGTCCCCTCCGCTGTTCAGGCCATATGCCCGGCTAAGGATTGGGTTTCAGGCTCTCGTAATAGGCAGCCAGCGCCGCGATCTCCTCGCTGGAGAGCCGGGCGGCGACCGCCTGCATCACCTGGTTGTCGCGCTGCCTCTCGCGATAGGCGTTCATCAGCGCGACGAACTGCTCGGCCGGATGGCCGATGATCGCCGGGATGCCACCGACCTGCTTGCCGCTGCTCTGGTGGCAGCTTGTGCATTCCGACGAGAGATATTCCCCCAGCGCCCGGTCGCCCGCCGCGTCTGCGGGCGTGCAGGCCAGGACGAAGCCGAGCACCGCAAGACGAACGGCGCCGTTCTGCGGCATCAGTCGACCTTCGGCGCCGTCTTCGAATCCGGCGTCACGTCGAGGATCACCGCCCGTCCGGTGATCTTCACCTCGGGCTTGCAATTGGTCATGCACGGCTCCTTGCCCCAGAAAGCCTTCTCCGTGGTTTCGCGGTCGTCATCGTAGAACGCGGCCGCGTTCGGCAGCTTCACACTGGTAAAGTTCTTATCGGACAGTTCGAAGTCCTCGTCCTTCACGATGTCGTTCAGATAGAGCAAATAGGCGGTGACCGCGTAGAGCTCGTCCGGCGACAGCGACTGGGCGTTGCCATAGGGCATGGCCCGGCGGACATAGTCGAACACGGTCGAGAGGTCGGGCCAGAACGAGCCGATCGTCTTCTCCGGCCGGTCGGATTTCAGCGAGCCCATGCCGCCGGCCAGCACCGGCCAGCGATTATTGCCCTGGCCGAACTCGCCATGGCAGCTGGCGCATTGCGCCTGGAAGATCTCGTCGCCCTGCTTGACCGTGCCCTTGCCGGGCGGCAGGCCCTTGCCGTCGGGGCGCACCGCGATGTCCCAGGCCTTGATCTCCTCAGGCAGCGCCTCGCGGCCGAGGCCGAGCTTCGCCACAGGGGCAGCGGCCGGAGCAATTTTCGCCGGCGGATGCGCAGGCTTCGCCGCCGGCTTGGTCTGGGCGATCAGCGGCGCGGCGGCGAGCACAGCGACTGCTGCGAGGCCGGCAAGCAGGATGGGATTAACCGATCTCGACATTCTCGGTCTCCCCATTCGCCTTCACATGCCAGGTCTGGATGCCGTTGTTGTGATAGATCGAGTTGGTGCCGCGGACCTTGCGCAGCTCGTCCTTGGTCGGCTGAACGTAGCCGGTCGAATCCATGGCGCGCGACTGGATCAGGAGGTCTTGCCCGGTCCAGTCGAAATCGACGTAGAAGCGGGTCAGCGACTTATCGAGCACCGGCCCGTCGATCCTGGCGTGCTGCCAGTTCTTGCCGCCGTCGAGGGTGACGTCGACGCGCTTGATCGTGCCGCGCCCAGACCAAGCGAGGCCGGAGAGGACGTTGCGGCCCTTCTGCTTCAATGGCGCCTGCGGCGAAGGATTGGTCACCACCGACTTGGCATCCATGAAGAAGGTGAAACGCCGCGAGCGGCCATCGGCCAGGAGGTCGGTGTATTTCGAGGTCTCCTCGCGTGCCTGCCAGGGCTGATCGCCGACCTCGATGCGCCGGAGCCATTTGACCCAGAGATTGCCCTCCCAGCCGGGGATGACGGCGCGCAAGGGATAGCCCTGCTCGGGCCGCAGCGCCTCGCCGTTCATGGCGAAGGCGATGAGCACGTCGTCGAGCGCCTTCTCGAGCGGCAGCGAGCGGTTCATGCCGGAGGAATCGGCGCCCTCCAGCAGCAGCCATTTGGCGTTGGTCTTCACGCCCGCCTCGGCCAGCAGCAGCTTCAGCGGCACGCCGGTGTACATGACGTTGTGGACCATGCCGTGGGTGAACTGGCAGCCATTGAGCTGCGCGCCGCGCCACTCCATGCCGGAATTCGCTGCGCATTCGAGGAAGTAGATGCGGTTCTGCCGTGGCATCCGCTTGAGGTCTTCCATGGTGAAGACCAGTGGCTTGTCGACGAGGCCGTGGATCATCAGCCGGTGACTGGCCGGCTCGATGTCGGCGATGCCGCCATGATGGCGCTCGAAGCATAGGCCGGACGGGGTGATGATCCCGTCGAGCTCGTGCAGCGGGGTGAAGTTGACCGAGGATTCAGGGGACGCAGTCAGCCAGGAGACGTCGCGGCGCATCACATGCTTCTCGAAGCGCGACGGCGTGCCATAGGGCCGCTTGTCGACGCCTTCGCCGAGATAGCGGCTCCAGTCCTGAACCTCGGTGATCAGCGGATCGGGCTTGCCCGCTTCGGCGCGGGCGGAACCTGCGCCGGCAAGGCCGGCTCCGGCGATCGCCGCCCCGCCGAGGAAGCGGCGGCGGCTCAGCGCATCGGGTTTTGCGGGAGAGGTCATGCCTCGTCTCCTTGGCTTTCGACGAGCGTGACGGTGGAGGCGCTCATGCCCCGCTGACCTTCACGGCGTCGTTCGGCTTGATGGTGATGGTCCTGGTCGCGGCGACGTGGTCGCGCACCACGTCCCAGATCGGCGGCCCCTGCGTGCCCTCGTTGACGCTGGCCCAGCCGGCGACGACGTATTTGCGGGAGGCATCGATCGGCTTGCCGGATTTGAGGTGGGTCAGGCCGGAGATTCGGCTGCCCATCGGCTTGCCGACATCGATGGCGTAGCCCATGCCGCCAATGCGGACCATGTCGCCGCCACCCTGGAAATAGGGGTCGGGGTGGAAGATGTTGTCGGCGACGTCCTCGAGGATCTCCTTGAGCTGCGCGCCGGTCATCTCCATCCGGTAGCAGTTCGGATAGGTGATGGCGGTCGCATTGGTGATCGCCTCCCAGGTGATCGGCTCGCCCGGCAGGAGCGAACCGCCCCAGCGGAAGCCCGGCGAGAGCGCGATCTCGGCATCGCGCTGCGTGAGCATGGCGTCGCAGATCAGGTCGTCGAAGCTGCCGTTGAAGTTGCCGCGCCGGTAAAGCAGCGAGTCGGTGCGGCCGATCTCCCTGGCGAGGTCGGCGGCATAGGGTGCGCGCAGCTTGGTCACCAGCGTGGCCATCTCCGAATCGGGCGCGATGGCGTCGGCGAAGACCGGCATCAGCTTGAAGCGGATATCGGCAACCTTGCCGTCCTTCACCGCGATGTCGAGGCGCGAGACGAATTTGCCATGCGAGCCCGAGGCGACGAGCACGGTGTCGCCGACGCGGATCAGCCCGGGCATGGCGTCATGGGTATGGGCGGTCAGGATGACGTCGATGCCCTTGACCCGGCTCGCGAGCTTGCGGTCGACGTCGAAGCCGTCATGCGAGAGCAGCACGACGATCGCGGCGCCCTCGGCGCGGGCTTCCTCGACCTGCTTCTGCAGCTCGTCCTCGCGGATGCCGAATTCCCACTCCGGGAACATCCAGCGCGGGTTGGCGACGGCGGTGCGCGGCAGCGCCTGGCCGATCACAGCGACCTTGACGCCGCCCTTCTCGAAGACCTTGCGCGGCGGAAAGACCGGCTCGTTCCACTCCTTGTCGCGGATGTTCTGGGCGAGGAAGGCGAAGGACGCCTTCTCGACGATCTCCTTGACGCGCTCGGCGCCAAGCGTGAACTCCCAATGCGAGGTCATCGCGTCGAGCTTCAGGGCCGACATGACGTCGACCATGTCCTGGCCCTTGGTCTGGAGCGAACTCCAGCTGCCCTGCCAGGTGTCGCCGCCGTCGAGCAGCAGCACCTTGTCGTCGCCGCGCTCGGCCCTGATCGCCTTGACCAGCGTCGCGATCCGGTCGAGCCCGCCCATCCGGCCGTAGTTGCGGGCAAGCGAGACGAAGTCGTCAGAGGTCAGCGCGAAGGCGTCGGCCGAACCTGCCGCGATCTTGAAATGCTCGCGAAAGGCCGCGTCGGTCAGGTGCGGCGGAAGGCCCTTGACCTCGCCGACGCCGAGATTGACCGCCGGCTCGCGGAACTGCAGCGGCATCAATTGGGCGTGGATATCCGCGACATGCAGGATGGTGATCTGGCCCTGCGGCTGGAAGCGCAGGATATCGGCCTGCGACAGCTTCTGCTGGGCGGCGGCGCGCCCGAGCGGGCCGAGGCCGGAGCCAGCAGTCAAGGCCGCGGCGGCCGCCGTCGCCTGCAGGAATTCACGTCTTGAGATCATGGCTCATCCTTTGGATGCGCGCACATCGCGATCCAGGGGCTCAATCGAGGTCTTTCCCGTCATTCCGGGGCAGGCCGAGAGGCCTGAGCCCGGAATCCAGAGCCGATGAGCCGGCTCATGGAGGCTGAACGATCAGCGCTCGGCCTGAAAGCACTATCGGTTCTGGGTTCCGGGCTCGCCGCTACGCGGCGCCCCGGAATGACGACGAGTTCAGCCGACCGTCAGCTTGTTCTTAGAGACGTATTCGGAGCCGTTGTCGTCCTTCCAGGTGAAGGTGAACTCGCCGGATTCCGTCGCCTTGAAGAAGAAGGACTGGTAGGGATTGGCCGAGATCGCCGGGAACCAGTCGGCTGCAAACACCGGCTTGCCGTTGAAGCTCGCCGAGAACTTGTTGATGATCTGGCGCGGGATGGTCTCGCCCTTGGCGTCCTTGCGCTGGCCGGATTCCATCTCGTGCGAGATCAGCGTCTTGATCTCGATCATCTCGCCGGCCGTCGCCTTGGAGGGGACGCGCACCCGCGGCGTGGGTTTCGTGGTCATGGGATTTCCTCGCCTTGTTCTGGTCGATGACGATGCGCGGCGTCAGCCGCCGCAGCCACCGATCGTGACCTTGATGTTGGCCTTGGCCGTGTGCAGCGTGCCGTTCGACATCTCGGCGACGCAGATGATGTCCTGCGTCTGCGCGAGGCGCATGCGCGTCGCGGCCGAGGCCTTTCCGCAGGCCGGGGTGAACTGGTAGCTGACGACGCCGGGCTGCGGATTGCCCTCGGCGAAGACGTGCACGGCCTTGACGTAATCGGCCTCCGTCATCGGGCTCTCGATCTCGATGTTGATCGGCACGACCAGGCCGTTCTCGGCGATCTCGGGCACGTCGAGCTTGATCTTGCCGGAGGCCATCGGCTTGTCGCCGTAGAGCTTCTTGATCTCGGCTGCGACGGCCTTCTCGTCGGCAAAAGCGAGCCGCGGCGCGATCGCAGCGGCGGCGAGAGCCCAAGCGGCGGCCTTCACCGCATCACGGCGCGACAGCGTCGGCAGGTGGGTCAGCATACGAGGGCTCCTCCTTCACATTCGTCTTGTTTTAACGCTTGACGGCGCCGTGGCGGGACGCCAATCATTTGCACGTATCGTGATATTGTTTTTTGTGAATGTAAAGCCCCCGAGAGGGCCGGCGACGAGATCGCAGGATAAGCGGTCCCGGAGGAAACGAAAGGGCGAGGGATGAAGCTTCCGATCATCGGAGCGGCTGCGTTGGTGGCCGTCTTGATAGTGGCCGCCGGGCCCTTGACCGCCCAATCGCCGCCGCAGGACGACAGCGAGAAGGAGATCGAGCGCTATCGCCAGATGCTCTCCGATCCGTTCTCGAATCCGGGCTTCCTCGCGGTCGATCGCGGCGAGGTGCTGTGGGCGGAGAAGCGCGGAACCAAGGGCGTTTCGCTCGAGGGCTGCGACCTCGGCGAGGGGGCGGGCAAGCTCGAAGGCGCTTTTGCCAAGCTGCCGCGCTATTTCGCCGACGCCGACAAGGTGATGGATACCGAACAGCGTTTGCTTTGGTGCATGGATAAGCTGCAGGGGCTCGACACCAAGGAGGTGGTGCTGCGGCGTTTCTCGGGGCCGGCCCGGGCGTCGGACATGGAGGATCTCGTCGCCTTTATCGCCAACAAGTCGAGCGAGATGACAATCCAGCCGCAGCTCTCCCATCCCAAGGAAAAGGAAATGGCGGCGGTCGGCGAGGCGCTGTTCTACACGCGCGGCGGCGTCAACGACTTCTCCTGTGCCACCTGCCATGCCGAGGAAGGCAAGCGCATCCGCCTGCAGGGCCTGCCCAACCTCTCGGTCAAGGGCAAGACCGCGCAGGAGACGATGGGCTCCTGGCCGACCTATCGCGTCTCGCAGAGCGCGCTCCGGACGATGCAGCACCGGCTCTGGGACTGCTATCGCCAGCAGCGCTGGCCGGTACCGGAATACGGTTCGGAAGCCCTGACCGCGCTCACCGTCTTCCTGCAGAAGCAGGCCGAAGGCGGCGAGATCAAAGTCCCGTCGATCAAGCGCTGAGGGGAAACGTGATGATCAAGGTTCTCATTCCCCTGACGGCCCTGCTGCTCGCGGCGGGTTCTGCCAATGCCCAGGAACGGCCGGCGCAGGCCGTGATCGACGCCTATATCAAGTCGACCTTCGGCAAGGCCTCGGCCGAATGGCAGGCCAGGATCAAGCCGGACGACTCGCTTTCGGTCTGCAATGTCACGCGGAACAACCCGTCCTCGGCGCAGTCAGACGAGATGCTGAAGCGGGAGAGCGCCCGCGTTACCTACCCAGCCGACGGAAAATTCCTCGGCGACTGGAAGAAGGGCTATCAGGTCGCCAATAATGGCCGCGGTGGCCAGTTCTCCGATCCGGCTGGCACCGTCGCCGGCGGCAACTGCTTCGCCTGCCACCAGCTCGACCCGAAGGAAGTGAGCTACGGCACGCTGGGGCCGAGCCTCGCCGCCTATGGCAAGGACCGCAAATACGATCCGGAAACGATCAAGGACGCCTACACCAAGATCTACAATTCGATGGCGGTGGTACCCTGCTCGAACATGCCGCGATTCGGCGTCAACAAGGTGCTCGACGAGCAGCAGATCAAGGACGTGATGGCCTATCTGTTCGACCCGGAATCGCCGGTGAACAAGTAGGCCTTGTCGGAGCAAGCCATGCTGACGCGTCGCCTGTTCGTCACTGCCGGCGCCTGCGCCCTGGCCTCTCCGGCTCTGGCGCAGGTCATCGCGACGCTCGGGGCCGGTGACGAGACGCTCACAGTCCTCAGCGACGGCAGCTTCGAGCTGCCGCTCGCCATGCTGGCGCGGGACATCGCGCCAGCGGAGCTCGCCGCCGAGGCCAAGCAGACGGGGCCGACGCGATCGGTGCTCAATGTCACCTGCCTGAAGCGCGGCAAGGACGTCATCATGTTCGATTGCGGCTCGGGCGCGAACTTTCTGAAGGGCTCAGGCAAGCTTGGCGAGAGCTTGAAGACGGCCGGGATCGAGCCCGATGCGGTGACGCATGTGCTCTTCACCCATCTCCATCCCGATCATTTCTGGGGCGCACTCGACGAGTTCGACAGCCCGCTCTTTCCCAATGCCCGCTGGCTGGTGGCCGCGCCCGAGATCGGGTTCTGGAGCGACCCCAAGGTCTATGAGCGGCTGCCCGAGGACCGGCATGCCTTCGCCGCGGGGGCGCAGCGTATCGCCAAGGAGCTGGGCGACAAGTTCGAACGGGTAGAACCCGGCCGCGAATGGCTGCCGGGGATCGAGGCGGTGGCGACGCCTGGCCATACGCCTGGCCATGTCTCGTTCGCGTTCAAGGCGGCCGGTGGCCCGGTCATGGTGCTGGGTGATGCGCTGACGCATCCGCTGATCTCGTTCGCGCGACCGGATTGGCGCCCGGCGTCCGACCATGATGGCGATCTTGCCGTCGCGACGCGGCGCAAGCTGCTCGACCGGCTCAGCCAGGAGAAGAGCCAGGTGATCGGCTACCATCTGCCGGGAGCGGTCGGGCGTGTCGAGCGGCAGGGCATGGCCTACCGCTTCGTCGCAGCGTCCTGAGGCCGGTCGAAGCGGTGTGGCTCCTCAGCCGCGCTGCCAGAGCCCCTTGATCGAGCCTTCCATCAGAATTGCGATGCCGATCCGCGCGCCGATCATCATGCCGGCGATCGCCAGCGGCCAGGACAGGGCCAGCATCGAGCCGGCCGAGATGCCCTGTCCGATGGTGCAGCCACCGGCGAGCACGCCGCCGCAGCCCATGAGCACGGCGCCGAGGAGATGGCGGCGCATCTCGCGATCGTCGTCGAAGGCTTCCCAGCGGAATTCGCGATC
Source organism: Alloboseaceae bacterium BT-24-1 (assembly GCA_025846845.1). Taxonomy (GTDB): domain Bacteria; phylum Pseudomonadota; class Alphaproteobacteria; order Rhizobiales; family Beijerinckiaceae; genus Allobosea. The sequence continues at coordinate 356,439 of JAOYTL010000005.1, read as the reverse complement.
GTAGAGCGCCGAGAGGAACGAGCCGAGCGTGACGCCGGCGAGCGTGCCGATGCCGAATTCGAGCAGGGCCGAGGGCGCGCTCAGCACGCCGTAGAGCGCCCGGCCGACAGGGGAGACGAAGGTCAGGCTCTGCGCCCGCGGCACGGTTTCGAAGGCATCGACCGCGACGCCCGTCACCCACCAGCCGGCAACGACGGCAAGGCCGAGCGTCGCGCCTGCCAGCAGCAGCCGCGGCGAGCGCCGGAGCCGCGGATCGATGGCGACGGCCGCGATCAGGACGAAGGCGCCGGCGGCAGTGAGCAGCACTCGCGCGCTAGGCGCGCCGAGATAAGTCAGGATGCCGGCGAGGTCGCTCTTGAGGCCGCCGGGCAGCGGCCAGTAGACCTTCTCCAGCACTTCGATCCGGATCGGCGCGAACATGCCGCGCAGCGTCGCATAGGCGACTGCGCCGAAGACCATCATCACGATCAGGCTGCGCAGGTCGCCGGAGCCGAGCCGGACGAGCGAGCCGAAGCCGCAGGTTCCGACCAGCGCCATGCCGAGGCCGAACAGCGTGCTGCCGACAATGATCGACAGCCAGGGCAGGGCCGACTGGACATAGGTCGAATTCGCGGGGTCGAGGAGGCGAAGGCCGATCAGCGCCTGCGTGCCGATCAGCGCGATGGCGAGGGCGAGGCCGAAGATCCTGAGACGGCGGGTGTCGCCGCCCATCCAGGCATCCTCGACCGCGCCGAAGGAACAGAGCCGCGCGCGGCGGACAGTGAAGCCGCAGGCGGCGCCGACCGCCACGCCTGCGAGCGTCGCGCCCCAGGCGGATAGCGCGATCATGGCGAGCGCTGATGGCGGCGACGATTGCTCACGATTTTCCGGCTTCGGTCCCGGGCGGGCCGCAGAAGATGTCGTAGATCACGGCGATGACGCGCCGGACATCGTCGCTGGCGAGGCTGTAATAGATCGCCTTGCCGTCGCGGCGGGTGGTGACGAGTTGGTCGAGGCGCAGGCGGGCGAGCTGCTGCGAGACCATGGGCTGGCGCAGCGAGAGCAGGTTCTCGAGCTCTGTCACCGTGCGTTCCCGCTCGGCGAGAAGGCAGAGCAGCAGCAGCCGGTTCTCATGCGAGAGGGCTTTGAGGAAATCGCTGGCCTTGCGGGCCTTGCGCATCAGCTGGTCGAGCTCGGGCGAGAACTCGGCGCCGTCGCGCAGTTCGGTTTCGAGCGCTTTTGAGACGATCGCGGTCATTGTTTCTCCGCAACTGATCGTTGAACCTGGTCGGGAGTCTCAATGACAGCAACGAGCCGCCCGAGCAAACCCCAGAACATGTCGTCATTGAGATAGCCGGTGATGCGGCCAACCTCCCGGCCATTGTCCACCAGCACGAAGGTCGGTGTGGCGATGACCGGCTCGTGCAATTCGCCGCCGCGGACACCGCCGGCCGGAAGCTCGATCCGCCGCAGCGGCGCGGCCTTGCCTTCCGGGGTTTTGGCGTAGATCGGCGCAACCTCGCGCTCGAAGCGCACGCAGAAGGGGCAGCCATTGCGCGTGTACATGACGAGCTCGGCGGCGACGGCTGGCAGCGACAGCAATAGCGGCAACGTGAACGCTGCCGCCAGCCCCGCGCGATATCGCCCGCTTGCAATCATCTGCGGAACATAGTCGTATTCATATGTTTATACCAGAGCCCGCCGAGGCTCTGTGCGGAGGCGACGCCATGATCACACGACGCAGCTTGCTGGCGAGCACGATGGTCGTGGCGGGGCTCGCGCCGGCCCTGGCCAAGGCGCGGCTCGGCGAGGACGGGCTCTACCAGGAGGACTGGTATCTTGAGAGCTTCCTCGATCTCGCCGAGGACCTCGGCACTGCAAGCCAGGGCGGCAAGCGCTTCGCGATCCTCTGGGGTCTGCGCAATTGTCCCGCTTGCCGGCGCATGCACGAGGTCCATCTCGCCGATCCGGCGATCGAAGCATATATCCGCGACAATTTCGCGGTGCTCCATCTCAATATCCTCGGCGCGCGCGAAGTCACCGATTTCGATGGAACAAAGCTGACCGAGAAGGCGTTCGCGGCGCGCTACGGCATCGAGGGGACGCCGGCCATCCAGTTCTTCCCGACCAGCGCGAGCGGGCTTGCAGCCAAGGCGCCGAAGGATCGCGAGGTCGCTAGGATGGCTTCGCTCCCCGATCCGCAGGCCTTCATCGCCCAGTTCCGCGCCGTCCGGAACGGCGTGTGACGCCGGTCGACCTCAGATGACCTTCGCGCGCAATGTGGCGGTGACGATCTCGGTGACCACCACCACTGCGAAGATCACGGCGAGCACGAGCCCGACCTGATCCCAATAGAGATTGTCCATTGCCGCCTGCAGGGCGACGCCGAGGCCGCCGGCGCCGACCAAACCGAGCACGGCGCTCTCGCGCACATTGATGTCCCAGCGGAACAGGCTGACTGCCAGGAAGGCCGGCTTCACCTGTGGCCAGAAGCCCTTGAGCAGGACCGAGCGCCGCGGTGCTCCGGCTGCCCGCAGCGCCTCGATCGGGCCGGGCTTGGCCTCCTCGATCGCCTCGGCCAGGAATTTTCCGGTGAAGCCGATCGAATGGACCGCGACCGCCAGGACGCCGGCGAGCGCGCCGGGGCCGAAGACGGCGACGAAGAACAGCGCCCAGACCAGCGTGTGCACCGAGCGTGTGGCGACCAGGATGAAGCGGCCGAGCGTGTTGACCCAGGCCGAGGAGGAGATGTTGCGGGCGCACATCAGCGCGACAGGTGTCGCCAGCAGGATCGCGAGGATGGTGCCGAGCGTCGCGGTGTGCAGCGTCTCGATCAGCGCCTGCTGCACGGTCTTGGGGAAATAGGCCCAGTCGATCGGCCACATCCTCGCGAAGAGGTCGACCGTCTGCGCCGGCGCGTCATAGAGGAATTCCGGGATGACCTCGATGGTCTGGAACGACCAGCCGAGCGCCAGCGCCGCCACCGCCCAGAAGGCGAGGCGCATGCTGCGCTCGGCCGTGGTGAAGCGATGCCAGACCGGGCCATTGGCACCGGCCTTCACCTCGCCGCTCGGCGCTTCGTCCTGATAGACCCGGCGCATGAAGGCGGAGAGGATTTCGCCGGCCATCACCGCCAGGATGATCGCGATGATGATGGTCAGGACGAAATCATAGTCGAAGCGCTGGAAGGCGGTGAACAGGGTGGCGCCGATGCCGCCGCCGCCGACCAAGCCTACGAGCGCGGAATTGCGCAGGTTCGAATCGAGCTGATAGGCGGCAAAGCCGATGAAGCGCGGCAACACCTGCGGCACCACCCCCATGGTGACGACCGAGAGGAAGGGCGAGCCGGCGGCGCGCAGCGCCTCGATCGGCTTCATCGACATTTCCTCGATCGCCTCGGCGATCAGCTTGGCGATGAAGCCGATGGTCGCGACGATCAGCGCCAGGATGCCGGCGAGCGCGCCGAAGCCGACCGCCTTGACGAACAGGATGGCGACGATGACCGGGTGGAAGGTGCGGCAGAGCGCGATCAGCCCGCGCGCCAGCACGGTCACCGGCAAAGGCATCAGGTTGCGGGCGGCGCAGAGGCCCACCGGCAGGGCGAGCAGCACGCCTGCGCCGGTCGCGATGATGGCGATCTGCAGCGATTCCAGCATGCCCTGTGCGAGCAGCTGCATTTTGTCGTGCGCCAGGTTGGGCGGGAACATGCGGCCAAGGAAGCGCGCGCCGTTGCCGAGGCCCTGGACGAAGCGTTCCCAGCGGATATCGACGATGCCGGCGGCATAGATGACATAGGCGACGAACAGAGCTGCGCCGATGCGCAGGGGCCAGTTCGGCGGGAAGGCGCGGGCGCGCAGGCTGCCGTCGGCGCCGATGGGAGGGGCGCTCATTCCATCCAGCCTTCGCCGCCATAGATCTCTGCGAGATGGCTCTCCTGCAGGCCGGCCGGCGGGCCGTCATAGACGACGACGCCCTTCGACATGCCGATCATGCGCAGCGCATAGCGGCGGGCCAGCGCGACGTTGTGGATGTTGACCAGCACCGGGATGTCGCGTTCGCGGCCGACCTTGGCGAGCAGCTCCATGATCTCGACCGAGGTCTTGGGGTCGAGCGAGGAGGTCGGCTCATCGGCGAGGATCAGGTCCGGCTCCTGCATCACCGCGCGGGCGATGCCGACACGCTGGCGCTGGCCGCCGGAGAGCTGATCGGCGCGGCGGGTGGCGAAGTCGGCGAGGCCGACGGAGTCGAGCAAGGCGAAGGCGCGGGCGATGTCGGCCTCGGGGAAGCGCCGGGTCCAGGCGCGCCAGACCGGGACATAGCCGAGCCGGCCGCAGAGCACGTTCTCGATCACCGTCAGCCGCTCGACCAGGTTGTACTCCTGGAAGACCATGCCGAGGCGCCGGCGTGCGGCCCTGAGAGGCTCGCCCTGCAGCTTCGCCAGATCGGTTCCACCCAGCATGATCGAGCCGGAGGTCGGATCGACCAGCCGGTTGATGCAGCGGATCAGCGTCGACTTGCCGGTCCCGGAGGGGCCGATGATCGCGACGATGCCGGGCTCGGTGACGCTCAGCGAGATGTCGCGCAGGACCGGCTGGCCCTTGCGGTACTCCTTGACGAGGTTGCGGATGACGAGCGCCCGGCCATGGCCGGGCGCCTCTGCGGCGGAAAGCGCGCTCATGAGCTGGTTATGGCCTTCGCGTCAGGGAGCCTTGGCCGGCGCCGGTTGCTGCGCCTTCTTCTTGGCCAGCTCGTCGGCCTCGCGCTTGGCCTCGGTGTCGTAGGCCGACTTGTTGTAGGGCGTGCCCGACTTCTCGGCGACGTCGCGCACGACGGCCCAGTCCTTCTGGTAGGTGATCGGCAGGAAGCGGTCGTCGCCGTTGAACTCCTTGGTCATCTCCGGCGTGAAGCGGAAGGAGAAGAAGCAGTCGGTCAGCTTCTTGGCGAGCTCGGGCTTGAGGTCGTGCGCATAGGCGAAGGAGGAGGTCGGGAAGATCGCGCTGCGATAGATCTCGCGGGTGTCTTCCTTCTTGATCGTGCCGCGCACCACCATGCGCTCATAGACGTCGCCGGCGACGGCGCCCATGTCGTAATCGCCCGAGACGACGCCGAGGATCGACTTGTCATGGCCGCCGGACATCAGCGGCTTGTAGTCCTTGTCGGCTTCGAGCCCGAGCTCGGGGAAAAGCACGCGCGGGGCGAGGTTGCCGGAATTGGACGAGGGCGAGGTGTGGGCGACCTTCTTGCCCTTGAGGTCGGCGAGCTTCTGGTAGGGGCTCGAGGCCTTGACCACGGCGACGAGGTTGTAGCCGCGCACGCCGGCGGCCGAGCCCTTGGCGGCGAAGGGGATCGCGCCGGCGAGGTTGACCGCAAAGCCGGTCGGCCCGGTCGAGAAGCCGGCGAAATGCAGGCGGCCCGAGCGCATGGCCTCGATCTCGGCCGAGTTCGACTGCACGGGATAATAGACGATGCGCTTGCCGGTGCAGGCGGCGAGATGGTCGGTCAGCGGCTTGAAGATATTGGCGTAGACGGCGGGATCCTCGACCGGCGTATAGGCCCAGACCAGCGCCGACGGGTCCTTCTGCTTCGAGGCCTCGGTCGGCACGTCGGCGACGAGATCCTTGTTGGCGTCGCAATACATCGTGTCGAGCTGGCCGCGATTGGGGCAGGCGTCCTGCGCCTGCACCGCGCCGGCGAGCCCGAGGCCAAGGAGCAGCGAGGTCGTGGCGGACAGGCATGTCAGCGTCTTGGTCATAGTCGGCGTTTCTCCCGGTCGATCTTCGTTATGAGCCGGCTATAGTATGTGACACAAAACTGTCATATTCCAGCCAGGCGAGACGCCGTCGTTTTACAACTTAAGTGGCCTTATCCACCGCGACGGGCGGTATCGCCCCAACCCTGATGACGCAGCTGCCTTCTCCCACAACCTTTCCGGACAATCTGGCCGTGCTGGCACCGCGCTATGACGGCTTCCTGCTCGACCAATGGGGCGTGCTGCATGACGGCGTCTGGCCTTATCCCGGCGCCGTAACCGCGCTCGAAGCCCTGCGCCACGCCGGCAAGCGTGTGATCATCCTGTCGAATTCCGGCCGTCTCGGTGCGGAGAATGCCGCGCAGCTGGCGAAGCTGGGCTTTGCGCGCGAGCTCTATGACGAGGTCGTCTCGGCCGGTGACGATGCCCGCGAGGCGCTGGCGACGCGCGACGAGCCGTTCCATCGTGCGCTCGGCCGGCGCTGCCTGCTGCTGGCGCGCGCGGGCGAGTTCCATCTGGCGGAGGGGCTCGGTCTCGATCTCGTCGATGATGTCGAGACAGCCGATTTCATTCTGCTGATGACCATGGACCCGCCCCGGCAATCGGTCGCCGGCTGGACGGACCTGCTCAAGGCTGCCGGCGAGCGACGCTTGCCGATGGTCTGCGCCAATCCGGACCTGCATCGCGCCAGCTCCGACGGCGGCCTGCAGGAGGCGCCTGGCCTCGTCGCGCGTGCCTATGAGCAACTGGGCGGCACCGTGCGCTATCACGGCAAGCCCGAGCCGCGGATCTATCGCACCTGCCTTGCCCGGCTCGGGCTCGAGCGAAGCCGGGTCGTCGCGATCGGCGGCTCGCTGGAGCACGACATCGCGGGCGCTGAGGCGGCCGGCCTCGACAGCGTCTTCATCGGGGGCGGCATTCATCGTGGTGACATCAGCTGGGACGGTGGAACGATGGACGCGGCGAGCTGCCTCGCGCTCTTCGCCAGCGCCGGGCAGACCCCGACCTATGCGCTGGCGCTGCTCGGCTGAAGCACGGCAGCACGGCAATCTGCAGGCAAAAAACCGGGCGTTCGAACCCGCCCGGGGCTGGTCACGACAGGTCGGTATCCCTTGCCGCAAGTCGCACCTATCGATCTATGCGGGCCCGATCGCCGGCTATATGACGGTTTCATGAGCCGCCGCGCCCTTTGTCTTTGGCTTGCCCTTTTGACTCTCGGCTGGCAGAGCGCCGGCCAGGCGCAGACGCGCCGCGTCCAGATCGTCACCTCGTTCCCGCCCTCCTTCTTCGAACCCTTCCGCAGCGCGTTCCGGATCCGGCACCCCGATATCCTCGTCGAGATCGTGCAGCGCAAGACGACGGCCGCGGTCGCCGATATCCATGCGGGCAAGCGGCCTGACACGGACCTGCTCTGGGCCTCGGCGCCCGATGCCTTCGAACTCCTGAAACAGGCCGGCCTGCTGGCGCAGTTGCAGCCGCGCGCGACGGGCGCACCCGAAACCATTGCCGGCTACCCGGTCAACGATCCGGCCGGCCGTTATCTCGGCTTCGCCATCTCCGGTTACGGGCTGGTCTACAACCCGGCCTATCTTGCGACCCGCGGCCTGCCTGTGCCGCGCAACTGGGCCGATCTTGCCGCGCCCGGCTATGCTGGTCATATCGGCCTGACCTCGGCCGCCCGCTCGGGCACCACCCATCTGATGGTCGAGGCCCTCCTGCAATCGCTCGGCTGGGAGCGCGGCTGGGCCTTGTGGTCGGCGATCGGCGGCAATCTTGCGACCATAACGGCGCGCAGCTTCGGCGTGACGACCGGTGTCGCACGCGGCCGTTTCGGCATCGGTATTTCCATCGATTTCCTGACCGAGGCGGGCTCGGCCGAAGGCGAGGCCAACCGGTTCGTGCTGCCCGAGGAAACCCTGTTCGCACCCGCCAACATCGCGCGGCTGGCGACCTCGCCCAATCCGAAGGAGGCCGAGCTCTTCATCGACTTCGTGCTTTCGCCAGACGGGCAGAAGCTGCTGCGCGAGCCGCGGATCGGCCGTCTCGCGGTTTCGCCCGCGGCCTACGGCCCGGACGAGACGCCGCCGCATCTGTCGGAGACGGCGGGCCTGTTCAACAAGACACGCTTCGACGCAGGTCTCTCGGCCGGCCGCTACGAACTGGTCAACATCGTCTTCGACGAGTGGATCACCTTCCGCCGCGCCGAACATGCCAGGCTCTGGCGCAGTCTCCAGGCCATGGAGGCGGCGCTGCTTAGCCATCCCGACGAGCAGGCGGCGCGCTTCCTGACGCAGGCCCGCGCCTCCCTGACCCGGCCGCCGGTCGCTGCTGCGGAGCTGAAAAGGCCGGAACGCTTCCGCAAGCTCGTGCGCGTGCCGCGCGGCCTCGCGGTGCCCGAAGAGCAGGCGCGCATCGAAGCCGGGATCCGCGGCGCGATCGCGAGCCATGCCGCCGAAGCTGCCACCAGCCTGCGGCAGGCGGCCGAACGGCTGGTCACTGCCGGCTGGGCCGGCGCCGAGGGCGGGCTGGCGGGAGGCCGGCCATGAGGCGTCCCTGGGCCGGCCGGCGCTTCGGCATCGGCGGGCGCCTGATCGCCGCCTTCCTCGGCGTCGGCCTGTTTGCCGTCGGCGCCGGCATCGTTGGCGTCATCTCCTATGAGCGGCTGAGCAAGGAGCTGGCGGCGATCGCTCGCGACCACCTGCCGGGCCTCGCCTCGGCCGCCAGGCTCGCCGAAGCCAGCGCACGGGTGATCGCCGGGATGCCGGAGCTCGCCAATGCCGAGCGGCGCGACGGCTATGAGCGCAGCCGGCGCATGGTCGGCGAGCGGCTGGACGAACTCGACAGCGTGTTGTCGGAGCGGACGAAAGGCGGCTTCGACGTGCCGGCCCTGACGGCGGTGGCGACGGCGATTCGTGGCAATCTCGGCGCGATCGACACCGTCTCCGAGCGCCGCTTCCCGCTCGGCGAGCGCAACCGCGCCATCGGCGAGGAGTTGCGTTGGCTGCAGGCGGACCTACTCGACGAGATCGAGCCGCTGACCGACGATGCCCGCTTCAACATCGAGACGGCACTGGGGCAGGCGAGCAGCGATGCCCTCGCAGCCGGCAAGCCCAATACGATCCGCGAGGAGATGCGCAAGAGCGAAGCGCTGATGACGCTGAACGCCCAGGCCAACCTGATCGTCGGTCTGTTCGGGCGGCTCGGCACGGTCCAGACGCGCGAAGACATGGAGCAGACCGGCCATGTCATCGGCGAGGCGGTCGACCAGCTCGAGGTCGAGGCGAAGGCGCTGGCCGGCTGGCCCGATACCATCACCGTCCGGCAGATTACGCAGCGCCTTATCGGCCTTGCCGATGCCACGAGCGGATTGCCCGGCATCAAGCGCGCCGAGCTTGCCGCCATGGCCGATGCTCAGCGCCTGATCTCCGAAAGCCGCCGCCTCGTCACCGAGCTCGGCGCGCTGGTCTCGCAGGAGGTGCAGAGGACCGAGGCCGTTGCGAAAGCCGCCGCCGACCGCTCGGCTGAAGCGATCCTGCTCGGCCGCAACCTGCTTCTGGCGATCGCGGCCGCCTCGCTGCTCGGTGCGTTGCTGATCGGCTGGTTCTATGTCCGCCGCCATCTCGTGGCGCGGCTGCGCGTCCTGACCGAGGCCGCGACCAGCATCGCCAGCGGCCAGTCCTCCGCCGTGCTGCCTAAGGCGGGCAATGACGAGCTCGGTGACCTCGCCCGCGCGCTGGCCGTCTTCCGGCAGACGCGCGACGACCTGATCCAGGCGGCCAAGCTCGCTGCGCTGGGGCAGATGGCGGCCGGCCTGAGCCATGAGCTCAACCAGCCGCTGGCCGCGATCCGCTCCCATGCCCATAACGGCGCCCTGCTGCTGGAGCGTGGCCGGCCGGAGGAGGCGCGCCAGGCGATGACACGCATCCAGGCGCTGACGACGCGCGCGGCCGAGCTGATCGCCCATCTCAGGCGTTTCGCCCGCAAGCCCGGTGTCGTGCTCGCCCCCGTCGAGGTCGGCGAGATCGTCGAAACCGCCTTGTCCCTGTTCGGCCCGCGCTTCGACGCCGAACGCGTGACCTTGCGGCGGGACCTTCCCGAGGGCCGACTCTATGTGCACGCCGAGGACATCCGGCTGGAGCAGGTTCTGGTCAATCTCGTTGCGAACGCCTTCGACGCCGTTGCGGGCGCCAAGGACGCGACGTTGGCGGTCGGCGCCCGCCGGCGCGGCCACATGGTCGAGATCTGGGTCGAGGATAGCGGCCCGGGGATCGACCGCTCCCATCTGGAGCGGATCTTCGACCCGTTCTTCACCACCAAGCCGGTGGGCTCGGGTCTCGGGCTCGGGCTGTCCCTGTCCTACAACATCATCAAGGATCTGGGCGGCACGCTCGCCGTGGCGGAGACGGGCCCCGGCGGCACGCGTTTCCTGATCACGCTGGAGGGTGCGACGACCCATGTCATGGCCCCATTGGAAGTCGACGCATGAGCGCCCCCAGGATCATCCTCGTCGATGATGACGCCGAGGTGCTCGAAGCCTGGCGACTGACGCTCGAGCTCGACGGCTTCGAGGTCATCGCCAAGCGCACCGGCGATGCCGCGCTTGGCCATCTGACCCGGGAGAGTTCCGCGGTCCTGGTCAGCGATGTGCGCATGCCGGGCCGGGACGGGTTCGGGCTGCTCGCGGCGGTGACCGCGATCGATGCGGAGATTCCGGTGGTGCTGATCACCGGCCATGCCGACGTGCCGATGGCGGTGAAAGCGATCCGCGAGGGCGCCTGGGATTTCGTCGAGAAGCCCGCCGATCCCGTGCTTCTGATCGAGACGGTTCGGCGCGCGAGCGAATACCGCCGGCTGATTATCGAGAACCGCTCGCTGCGGGCAGGGGTGACGCCGGAGGACCCCTGGGCAGCCCGTCTGGTCGGCAGCTCTCCGGCGGTCGCGCGCATGCGCGGCCGGCTCGCGCTCCTCGCCGATGCCGATACCGACGTGCTGCTCTTCGGCGAGACCGGCACCGGCAAGGAGGTCGCCGCCCGGGCCCTGCACGACCTCGGCAAGCGCCGCGCCGGGCGCTTCGTTGCGGTGAATTGCGGGGCGATCCCCGAGACCATGATCGAGAGCGAGCTCTTCGGTCACGAGGCCGGCGCCTTCACCGGCGCGCGCGAGCGCCGGATCGGCAAGATCGAGCATGCCAGCGGCGGCACGCTCTTTCTCGACGAGATCGAATCGATGCCGATGGCGGCGCAGGTTCGCCTGCTGCGCGCGCTGCAGGAGCGCCGGATCGAACGACTTGGCTCCAACAAGGAAATCCCGGTCGATATCCGCATCGTCGCGGCGACCAAGACCGATCTCGCTGCACTCGCCAAAACGGGCCGCTTCCGCGAGGACCTGGTCTATCGCCTCAATGTCGTGACCCTGCGCCTGCCGCCGCTGCGCGACCGGCGCGAGGACATCCCGATGCTGTTCCGGCACTTTCTGGCACTCGCGGCGGCGCGTGTCGGCCGCTCCGCTCCGCCGCTCGGGCGCGATCTCCTCCAGCGCCTGTCACGGCAGGACTGGCCCGGCAATGTCCGCGAGCTGCGCAATGCCGCCGAACGCAGCCTGCTCGGCATGGATGAGGATTTCGAGGATCTCGATGCCGGCGTCGCGGCGTCCCGCGGCATCGAGCGTACACTGGAGGAGGAGGTCGCGCTGGCCGAAGCCGAGGCGATCGAGGCGGCGCTGAAGCGTCATAACGGGCGCATCGGCGTCACCGCCTCGGCCCTCGGCATCACCCGCAAGACGCTCTACCTCAAGATGCGCCGCTACGGGCTGAGCGGGGCCGCGGCGCTCGCCGACTAGAGCCGGATCCGATCAGATTGAACCAATCTGATCGGTGAATCCGTCTCTCACTTTTAGTTTTGAGCCCGTTCCGATCAGGTTGAATCAAGCTGATCGGAACGGGCTCTGAGGTGGCGATGTTACCGCGCTGACCCATCGGCCACGCCGGGAGGTTACCGCTACGCCTCCAAACCAGTGCCGCTTTCGGGGTCGATCGGCGAATTCCCGAATGGAATCAGGGACGCTCCCGGTTGGCACCGTAGTTGCTGACCGGGAGCATCGGCCTCGACGCCGAACTGAAGAGACCACTCGGGAGGAAGTCATGCTCAATCGCAGAGTCGCGCTCGCGGCCACCCTTGGCCTGTCGCTGAGCGCTTCGCTCGCGACCATCGCCCTGGCGCAGGCGCCGTCGGGCAAGGTCACGGTCGTCACCTCGTTCTCGAAGGACGTCACCGACCCGTTCAAGAAGGCCTTCGAGAAGGCCGTGCCGGGCGTCACGCTGGAGGTCCAGAACCGCAACACCAATGCCGGCGTGAAATATGTCGAGGAGACCAAGTCCAACAACCAGGTCGACTTGTTCTGGGCCTCGGCGCCCGATGCCTTCGAGGTGTTGAAGGGCAAGAAGCTGCTCACCGCCTACAAGCCGAAGGCGACCGGCATCCCCGAGAAGATCGGCTCCTACCCGATCAATGACCCGCAGGGCTTCTATTTCGGCTTCGCAGCTTCCGGCTACGGCATCATGTGGAATGACCGCTACGCCAAGGCCAACAAGCTGCCCGAGCCCAAGGACTGGCAGGACCTCGCCAAGCCGGTGTTCTACGATCATGTCTCGATCGCCTCGCCCGCCCGTTCCGGCACCACGCACCTGACCGTCGAGACCATCCTGCAGGGCGAGGGCTGGGAGAAGGGCTGGCGCATCCTCAAGGAGATGGCCGGCAATTTCCGCTCGATCACCGACCGCTCCTTCGGCGTGCCCGAAGCGGTGAATTCCGGGCAGGTCGGCGTCGGCATCGTCATCGACTTCTTCGCCTTTTCGGCGCAGGCCTCGGGCTTCCCGGTCAAGTTCGTCTACCCGACCGTGACCACCGTGGTGCCCGCCAATGTCGGCATCATCGCCAACCCGCCGAACAAGGCTGCCGCCGAGGCCTTCATCGAGTTCCTGCTCTCGCCGACCGGCCAGGAGGTTCTGCTCGATCCCGGCATCCGCCGCCTGCCGGTCAACCCGGAGGTCTACGCCAAGGCCGGAGCCGACTATCCCAATCCCTTCACCGATCCGCGCTTCCAGAAGATGATCGGCTTCGACGTCGACAAGTCCGAAGCCCGCACCGCCGTGGTCGATACGCTGTTCGACCAGCTGATCTCCTTCCAGCTCGACGCGCTGAAGGGCGTGACCAAGACCCTGCACGAGGTCGATGCCGCGCTCGCCAAGAAGCCGAACCCGCAGGCCAAGGCGCTCGCCGACGAGGCCCGCAACCTGATCGCTGCCCTGCCGGTCAACCAGGTGCAGGCTGGGAGCCCCGAGCTGCGCGGCGCCTTCACCGGCGCCAAGGAGAAGGGCGCCCGCCAGGCCGAGATCGAGAGCCAATGGGCGAGTTTCGCCCGCGACAACTACGCCAAGGCCAAGGCCAAGGCGGAGGAAGCGCTGAAGGCGGCGAAGTAGCCGAACCGTCATTCCCGGGCGGCGCGGATGCTCCGCCCGGGAATCTCACGCCGGATATGGCTCCGTTGAAGCTACGCCACCCGTCCGGAGATGCCCGGGTCAATCCCGGGCATGACGCCCTTTCGCAAGGCTCATGATGACCGCAGTTCCCACTTTGACGCCGCCCCGCGCCCGGCGCTTCGCCGCTACGCCCGGCCAGATCGCGCTGGCGCTCGCCATCGCCGCCTTCCTGCTGATGTTCCTGGTGCTGCCGGTGGCGACGGTGATCTACGTCGCCTTCACCGATAAGGGCACCTCGACCTTCACGCTGGTCAACTTCTACGATTTCTTCCGCACCGAGCTGTTCATGCGCTCGCTGTGGAACTCCTTTTACGTCTCGGCGATGTCGGTGGTCTGGGCCTCGGTCTTCGCCCTGCCGCTGGCTTACCTCACCACGCGCTTCGTCTTCCGCGGCGCGGCGCTGGTCCAGACGCTCGGCTTCCTGCCGCTGATCATGCCGCCCTTCGTCGGCGCGGTCGCGATGCAGCTCTTCTTCGGCCGCAACGGCTCGGTCAACCTGCTGCTCGACGACTGGTTCGGCTTCAAGATCGACTTCATGGAAGGGCTGAACGGCGTCATCTTCGTCCAGTCGATCCACTATTTCCCCTTCATCCTGATCAACCTCTCGGCGGCGCTGCGCAATGTCGACCGGGCGATGGAGGAGGCGGCGCAGAATCTCGGCTCGTCGGGCTTCCGCCTGTTCCGGCGCATCGTCTTCCCGCTCGCCATGCCGGGCTATCTCGCCGGCGCCTCGCTCGTCTTCGTCAAGGTCTTCGACGATCTCGCCACGCCGCTGCTGCTCAACGTCAAGGACATGCTGGCGCCACAGGCCTACTTACGCGTCACATCGATCGGCATCGCCGATCCGATGGGCTACGTCATCTCCGTCGTGCTGATCGTCGCTTCGGTCGCCGCGATGTGGCTGTCGGCGCGAGCCCTGAAGGGACGCGACTATGCCACCACCCAGCGCGGCGGCGGCGGTCTCGCCAAGCGGGTGATGACGCCATGGGAGGCGGTGCTCGGCTATGGCACCGTCATCCTGATCCTGGCGCTGGTGCTGGCGCCGCATCTGGGCCTGCTGCTGCTATCCTTCGCCACGATCTGGTCGTTCGCGCCGCTGCCCGACGCCTATACGCTCGCCCATTACGGCCGCGTCTTCGGCGAGAGCTCGGTCTACATCAAGAACACGCTGATCTATGCCAGCCTCGCCGGCGGCATCGATATCGTGCTCGGCGTCGCGATCGCCTATCTCGTGCTGCGCACCAAGCTGATCGGCCGCGAATGGCTCGACTGGATGGCCTCGGCGGCGCTCGCCATCCCAGGTGTCGTGCTTGGCATCGGCTATCTCAGGACCTTCTACGGCGTCACCCTGCCGGACGGGACGCCGCTGGCCTCGCTCTGGATCACCATCGTGCTGGCGCTCGCCATCCGGCGCCTGCCCTATGCGTTGCGGGCCTGCTATGCGGCGCTCCAGCAGATCTCGGTCTCGCTCGAGGAGGCTGCCGAGAACCTCGGCGCCACCAAGTCGCGCACGGTACGCCGCGTCGTCGTGCCGCTGATGGCCGGCGGCATCCTCGCCGGCTTCGTCACCTCGTTCTCGACGGCGGCGGTCGAGCTCTCGGCGACGCTGATGCTGGTGCAATCGAACTCCGATGCGCCGCTGGCCTACGGGCTCTACGTCTTCATGCAATCGGCGGCCGGCCGCGGCCCCGGAGCGGCGCTCGGCGTCGTCGCGGTCATCCTCGTCGCTGCTTGCACCTTCCTCTCCCATCTCATCATCGAACGCAGCCAGAAGGCGAAAGGACTGGGCCACTGACCATGAACGCACCCCTATCCCTGACCACGCCGGCGGTCTCCGTCGATATCGCAGGCGTCAACCTGTCCTACGGCAGCAACCATGTGCTCAAGGACGTCAACCTCGCGATCGAGCCGGGCGAGTTCTTCGCCTTCCTCGGCCCGTCCGGCTGCGGCAAGACCACGCTGCTGCGGCTGATCGCCGGCTTCAACCAGGCCGATACCGGCCATGTCCGGATCGGCGGCAGGGACATCACCGACCTGCCGCCCTGGAAGCGCGATGTCGGCATGGTCTTCCAGTCCTATGCGCTCTGGCCGCATATGACGGTGCGCCGCAACGTCGCCTTCGGGCTGGAGGAGCGGGGCGTGAAGCGCGCCGAGGTCGAGCGGCGCGTCGAGACGGCGCTTGGCCTCGTCGGCCTCGGCCATCTCGCCGACCGGCGGCCGTCGCAGCTTTCGGGCGGCCAGCAGCAGCGTGTCGCGGTCGCGCGCACCGTCGCGATCGAGCCCAAGGTCCTGCTGCTCGACGAGCCGCTCTCCAATCTCGACGCCAAGATGCGGGTCCAGGTCCGGCGCGAGCTGCGCGACCTGCAGCAGCGGCTCGGCCTGACCACGATCTTCGTCACCCACGACCAGGAAGAGGCGAACACGATCTGCGACCGCATCGCCGTGATGAACGACGGCATCGTCCAGCAGGTCGGTACGCCGATGGAGCTTTATGAGCGCCCGGCCAACCTCTTCGTCGCCGGCTTCCTCGGCACGGCTAACATCCTGAAGGGCCGCGTCGTCGGCAGCGACGGCGCTCGCGCCTTCGAGGTCGAGGGCGGCGTGACGGTTCCGATCGCGGAGACGACGGAGCTGCCGGAGAATCCGACCCTGGTCTTCCGCCCTCAGCATGCGACCTTCGCGGCAGCCGGCGGAGTGGCGGGCGAGGACGCGCTTGGGCTGCCCTGCACGATAACGCATCGCGAATTCCTCGGCGCGAGCATCCGCTACGGCGTGCGCATCGGCAGCACCGAGGTTGCAGTCGACATGCCGTTCCAATCGGGCAGCGAGCTGCGCGAGAGCGGCAGCCAGGCGACCTTGAAGCTGTCGCCGCGCTCGCTGCGCTGGCTGCCGGCCTAGGCTTCGTCGGAAGCATCAGTACCTGTGCGGGGTCGAGCGAAAGCCGCTTGACCTTGCCATGGTGGGAAGGTGCAGGCTGCTGCAATCGTCAATTGAAGGACATTGCAGCCATGTGCTCCTGCCAGCAGCATTCGACTACGGCCCCGGTCGTAACAGCAGCCCCGAACGGGGCGCTCAGCTTTCGGGTCGAGGACATGACCTGCGGCCATTGCGCCGGCACGATCAAGCAGGCGATCGAGGGTCGGATTCCGGGAACTGCGGTCACGGCAGACCCGGCCGCGAAGCTGGTCAGTGTGCAGGGCAGCGCCGATATTGCCGCGATCAGGTCGGCCATCACTGCGGCCGGCTATACGCCGAACGCGAAACTGGTCGGTTGAGGCGTGATATGGCAAACGAGTTCACCCTCTCCCGCCGCGGCCTGTTGCTTGGCGCCGCCGCATTCGGGCTGTCGCGCCCGGCGAGCGCCGCCGAGGTGCTGCCGAAGATGATCGTCACCCGCGATCCGAACTGCGGTTGCTGCGGCAACTGGGTCTCGCATGTGAAGGCGGCCGGCTTCCCGGTCGAGGTGATCGAGGTCGCGGATGTCGCTCCGCTCAAGCTGAAGCTCGGCGTGCCCGATGCGCTCGCCTCCTGTCATACCGTCGAGGTCGGCGGCTACGTCGTGGAGGGTCATGTGCCAGCCGAGGCGATCAAGCGCCTGCTCGCCGAGCGGCCGAAGGCGACAGGTCTTGCCGTCGCCGGCATGCCGGTCGGCTCGCCCGGGATGGAAGTGGCCGGGCAGGCGCCCGATGCCTACGACGTCGTGGTTTTCTCTGCCGGACGGCAGAACGTCTTCGCGCGCTATCGCGGGCTGCAGCAGATCTGACGACCGATTCCCGCAGCGCTGTCGGCGACCTTAGCTGTCTGCCGTGCCGGCGGAGCCGGACCGCTGCGGGTTCTGAAACAGGTCCAATATGATCCCGCGTGCCCAGCGCAGCATGGCGTTCTGAGCGTGACGCCGGCTCCAATGCAGCGCCACGCTGAAATCGCGCTGTGGCAAGGCCGGTTCGAGCAGCGCGAAGGACGCGACCGGCTCGAGGCCAAGGCCGATCTGGCGCGGCATCAGAACGGCGAGGTCGGTGGCGCGGATGATCGGCGGCAGCGCCGTGAAGCTGGAGACGACCAGGCGGATGCGCGGGTCGAGATGCAGCATCTCCAGGATCCGCTGGGTCTGGGCGTGCGAGCGTACGGAGACGAAGTCCAGCCGTGCGATATCGTCGGCGCTCAGGGCGCCGTCGACGGCCTGGCGTGTGACCGGGTGCCCGGCGCGGACGAAGATCTGGTAGCGATCGGTCAGCATCTCGGCCTGGGCGGAGCCGCTGACGGTCGGGAGAAAACCCAGCGCGAAGTGAAGCTGGCCATTGTCCAGGGCTTCCGAAATCGCCTCCGGCGGCCAGGCGCGCGAGGTGATGCGCAGGTTCGGCGCGATCTCGCGGAAGGTGGTCATCAGCGGCGGCAGGAAACGTCCCTCGCCGATATCGCTGAGATGCAGGCGCAGCTCGGCGTCCGTGGTTGCCGGATCGAAGCTTTCATCCTCCTTCAGACCCGCTTCGAGCAGCGCGAGGCCGGCCTGGACCGAATGCGCCAGCCGCTCGGAGCGGGCGGTCGGGCGCACGCCACCGGCGACGCGCTCGAACAGCGGGTCGCGCAGCAGCAGGCGCAGGCGAGTCAGGGCCTGGCTCGTCGCGGGCTGCGAGAGGCCGAGTTCCTCGGCCGCGCGGCTGACATTGCGGGTGCGATAGACCGCGTCGAACAGCCTCAGCAGATTGAGGTCGATGGAATCGATATTCGCCATACGAATAATACTTAGTCGCTTCATCTAATTGAGCAATGGCGATCGCGGCGCCAAAGTGCCCTCCGATCCGAGGGAAGCGCATGCCGGCAGATACCAGATCATCCTCAGCCCGCCCCACCGTCCGGGAGGCCGTGCTGGACCTGCTGCGCCAGCTCGGGATCGATACGGTCTTCGGCAACCCCGGCTCGACCGAGCTGCCGATGTTCCGGGAGTACCCCGAGGACTTTCGCTATGTGCTCGGCCTGCAGGAAGCGGTGGTGGTCGGCATGGCCGATGGCTATGCGCAGGCGACGCGCAATGCCGCGCTGGTCAACCTGCACTCCGCCGCCGGTGTCGGCCATGCGATGGGCAACATCTTCACAGCGTTCAAGAACCAGACGCCGCTGCTGATCACCGCCGGCCAGCAGGCGCGCTCGATCCTGCCTTTCGACCCGTTCCTTGCTTCGGTGCAGGCGACCGAGCTGCCGAAGCCTTACGTCAAATGGGCGATCGAGCCGGCGCGCGGTGCCGACCTGCCGCTCGCTCTGGCGCGGGCCTACCATATCGCGATGCAGCCGCCGCGCGGCCCGGTCTTCATCTCGATCCCGGCCGATGACTGGGACCAGCCGGGCGAGTTCGTCGTGCCGCGCAGGGTCAGTCAGGCGCTGGCACCAGCGCCCGACGCGCTCGCCGCGGTCGCCGAACGCCTGAATGCCAGCAGGCGGCCGGCCTTCGTCGTCGGTGCCGGGGTTGCGCGCGATCAGGCTGTCGATGATGTCGTCGCGCTCGCCGAGCGCCACCAGGCTTCGATCTATGTCGCGCCGATGAGCGCGCGCTGCGGCTTCCCCGAGCGCCATCCCCAGTTCTGCGGTTTCCTGCCGGCGATGCGCGAGAAGATCGTCGAGCGCCTCGCCCCGCACGACTTCATCCTGGTGCTGGGCGCACCCGCCTTCACCTACCATGTCGAGGGCAACGGGCCGCACATCCCCGAGGGCGCTGTGCTCGCGCAGATCGTCGACGATCCGCAGCAGGCCGCCTGGGCGCCGGTCGGCGACAGCGTCGTCGCCAGCCTTGATCTCGGCGTGCGTGCACTGCTCGCCGCCAGCGCTCCGCGCGCCGGGCGTGAAGCGGCGCTGTCCCGTCCTGTCCCGCCGGCTCCATCGCCCGGCATTCCGATGTCGGCTGCCTATGCGCTCTCGGTGATCGATCGCGAGCGCCATGCCGACGATGTCGTGGTCGAGGAGGCGCCGAGCACTCGCTCGACCATCCAGACCTATCTGCCGATGAGCGGCGCCGACAGCTTCTACACCATGGCGAGCGGCGGGCTCGGACACAGCATGCCGGCGGCGGTCGGTGTCGCACTCGCGCGCCAGCGCATGAAGCAGCCGGGGCGGACGATCGCGCTGATCGGCGACGGCTCCAGCCTCTATTCGATCCAGGCGCTCTACAGCGCCGCGCAGCTCGACCTGCCGATCACCTTCCTGATCCTCAACAACCGCCGCTATGCGGCGCTGCAGGAGTTCGCGCCGGTCT
Organism: Alloboseaceae bacterium BT-24-1; assembly: GCA_025846845.1. Taxonomy (GTDB): domain Bacteria; phylum Pseudomonadota; class Alphaproteobacteria; order Rhizobiales; family Beijerinckiaceae; genus Allobosea. Next base: position 336,930 of record JAOYTL010000005.1, on the reverse strand, counting down.
TCGGCTACGCGCCGAACGACAAGCCGGCCGGGACCGAGCTGCCGGGCATTGATTTTGCGCAACTGGCTGGTGGACAGGGCGTTCCGGGCGAGCGGGTCGAGCGCCCGGAGGATCTCGCTCCGCGCCTGCGTGCCGCATTCGGAGCTTCGGGCCCGAACCTGATCGACATCGTGATTGCCTGACCTTGCGAGGACCGAGATGACAACTGCCAGCGACAGCGCCGACATCGTCAACCTCCTGATCGACGGCAAAGCGGCTGTGGCCACCGGGGGACGCGTTTTCGAGCGGCGCAACCCGCTCGACGGCTCGGTCGCGAGCCGCGCCGCCGCGGCCACAGCGGATGATGCCCGCGCGGCCGTCGATGCCGCCGCTCGTGCTTTCCCGACCTGGTCCCAGACGTCGCCGGCCAGGCGCCGCGAGTTGCTGGTCAAGGGTGCGCATGCGCTGGAAGCCCGCGCTGCCGATTTCACCGCCGCGATGTCGGCCGAGACCGGCGCTTCCGCCATCTGGGCCGGCTTCAACGTCCATCTCGCTGCCGACATGCTGATCGAGGCGGCAGCACTGACGACGCAGATCAGCGGCGAGGTCATTCCGTCCAATGTACCGGGCAGCCTCGCTTTGGCGGTGCGCCAGCCGGCAGGCGTGGTGCTCGGCATGGCGCCGTGGAATGCGCCCGTCATCCTCGGCACGCGCGCCATCGCCGTGCCGCTCGCCTGCGGCAACACCGTCGTGCTGAAGGGCTCGGAACTCTGCCCGCGCACGCACGGGCTGATCACCGCGGCGCTGCAGGAGGCGGGGCTGCCCGATGGCGTCGTCAACTTCGTTACCAATGCGCCTGAGGACGCCGCCGAGGTCGTCGCGGCGATGGTGGCGCACCCGGCCGTCAGGCGGGTCAACTTCACCGGCTCGACCCATGTCGGCCGCATTATCGCAAAACTCTGCGCCGAACATCTGAAGCCGGTCGTGCTGGAGCTCGGCGGCAAGGCCCCGGCCCTCGTCCTCGACGATGCCGATCTCGACGCAGCGGTCGCCGGCATCGCCTTCGGCGCCTTCGCCAATTCCGGCCAGATCTGCATGTCGACCGAGCGCATCGTGGTCGACAGCAGCATCGCCGACGACTTCGTTGCGCGCCTCGCCGCCAAAGCAACGAGCCTGCCGCTTGGCGATCCGCGCAAGGGGCCGGTCGTGCTCGGCTCGGTCGTCGACATGAAGGCGGTCGAGCGCTGCAACGCACTGATCGACGACGCGCTGGCGAAGGGCGCGACGCTGGTCTGCGGCGGCAAGGCGGATACGACGCTGTTTCCGGCGACGCTGCTCGACCATGTCACACCGGCGATGCGGATCTATGGCGAAGAGAGCTTCGGCCCAGTCAAGGCGATCGTGCGCGTCGATGGCGAGGAGGCGGCGATCGCCTGCGCCAACGACAATCCCTATGGACTGTCGGCCGCCGTGTTCACCGGCGACACGGCGCGCGGCTGGCGCGTGGCCTCGCGGATCGAATCCGGCATCTGCCATGTCAACGGCCCGACCGTGCATGACGAGGCGCAGATGCCGTTCGGCGGCGTCAAGAACAGCGGCTATGGCCGCTTCGGCGGGCGCGCCGGCATCGAATCCTTCACCGAACTACGTTGGCTGACGCTGCAGACTGCGCCACGCCACTACCCGTTCTAGGTGCGGGAGGTGAGCGCGATCCGGATCTCCGTGTTGGGCGCCGGCGCGATGGGCTCGCTGTTCGGCGGGCTCCTGGCCGAGGCAGGGCATGATGTCGAGTTGCTCGATGTCAGCGCGGCCCAGATCGCCGCGGTGCGCGAGCGCGGCCTGCTGATCCGCAACGATGCCGGCGAGCGGCGGCTCGCAATCCCGATCATGCGGCCGGACGAGGCGAAGACGTTGCCCGAATGGCTGATCGTCTTCACCAAGGGGATGCATACGCAGGCGGCACTCGAGTCGGCGCGGCATCTCATCGGGCCCGAGACGCGCCTGCTCAGCCTGCAGAACGGGCTCGGCAATGCCGAGAAGCTCGCGGCTTTCACCGATGCGTCGCGCATCGCCATCGGCATGACCACGGTTCCGGCCGATCTCGTTGCCCCCGGCGAAGTCTCTTCGCATGGCGAGAGCAAGACCCGCATGGTCATGGCCGACGGCGGCAGCGATGGCGCCCTGGAGGCACTGGCGGCGGCGCTGAACGCGGCCAGGCTGCCTTGTGCGGTCGACCCCAATGCGATCGTCGCGATCTGGGAGAAGGTCGCCTTCAACAGCGCGCTGAACAGCCTGTGCGCGGTGACGCAGCGCACGGTCGGCGCTCTCGGGAGCGCGGCCGAAGGGCGCCAGCTCGCGCATGCCGTGACGGATGAGGTTCTCGCTGTCGCGCAGGCCGAGGGGCTCGCGGTCTCGCCCGAGCGCGCCCACGCAACGATCGATCACGCGCTCGACCATCATGGCGGGCACAAGCCCTCGATGCTCCAGGACCTGCTGGCGAAACGCCCGACCGAGATCGAGACCTTGAACGGCGCGGTCGTCCGAGCCGCCGGGACACACGGGATCGCGGTCCCGCGGACCGCGACGCTCTACGCCCTGGTGAAAATGGCGGAGCAGGCTGCCTGATGACTATGCAACTGACCCACACCAGAGGCGCTCTGAGCTACGCGCCGAAACCGGCCGCGGCAAGTGGGGCGGAGGCTCTCTTGATTTTCTCGCTGCATTTTATTTAACATGTGAAATAACTCTTTGAGGCGCGAGAGCTGATCGAAGGGCGAATGGGTGAAGGCGCAGGCCACAGCCCTCTGCACGTGACGACAATGGCGGAGCGGGCCGCCTGACGATCAGACGCGCGGAGACAAGCGCGCCAACGACCAACAAGGGGAAGAATGCCGATGCAGGAAGCCGTGCCGGGCCAGGTAGCGAACGATCCGATTGCCTTCGGGCCGTCCGGGCGTGTGCTGCTGGCCGTGTCGAAGGTCCTGGCGGTCACAGGAGGGCTGCTGTTCGTCGGCCTCGTCGCGATGTCGATCGTCTCGATCGTCGGCCGCAAGCTCTTCTCGGCTCCGGTCCCCGGCGATATCGAGCTCCTGCAGATGATCGCGGCCGCCGCTTCAGCGGCCTTCTTCGCCTATTGCCACCTCAACCACGGTGACGTGAAGGTCGATTTCTTCACGGCCGCCGCCCCGCCATGGGTCAACCACGTGCTGGACGCTTTCGGCTCGCTCCTGGTCGGGCTCGTTGGCGCCGTGCTGACCTGGCGCGTCTATGTCGGGGCGATCGGCACCCAGGAATCGGGTGAAACCTCGGCGATCCTCGATATCCCGGTCTGGTGGGCGCAGATCGCCATGGTGCCGGGCTTTGCGATGCTGGCGCTGGCGGGCTTCTACATGGCGACGCGCCATGCCCAGGAAGCCACGTATGGCGGGGAGACCCGTCGATGAGCGGGATCTCGGTCGGCTTCACGATCTTTGCTGGTCTGCTCGCGTTGATGGCGTTCCGCGTGCCGATCGGCATCGCGATGTTCGTCGCGGGCTCTGGCGGCTATATCTACCTGATGGGCGGTAACTGGGCGCCCTGGCTCAATATCCTGAAATCCATCCCCTATGCCCGCCTGTCGAACTATGACCTGACGGTCATTCCGCTGTTCCTGCTGATGGGGCAGTTCGCCACCCATGGCGGCCTGTCGGCCAGCCTCTTCAAGTGCGTGAACGCCTTCATCGGCCATCGTCGCGGCGGCGTCGCGATGGCGGCGATCGGCGCCTGCGCCGGTTTCGGTGCGATCTGCGGCTCTTCGCTGGCGACCGCAGCGACGATGGGCCAGGTCGCGCTGCCGGAACTGCGCCGCTATCGCTATTCGGGGAGCCTTGCGACCGGCGCGCTCGCGGCAGGCGGCACGCTCGGCATCATGATCCCGCCTTCGGTACCCCTCGTGATCTACGCGATCCTGACCCAGGAATCGATCGGCAAGCTGTTCATGGCTGCGGTCCTGCCCGGGCTGATCGCGATGTTCGGCTACATGTTCGTGGTGCAGCTCGTCGTGCGCCGCAATCCGAAAGCGGGGCCGGCAGGCCCGCGTGTGCCCTGGCCGGAGCGGCTCAAGGTCCTCGCCGGCGTGCTCCCGGTGATCCTCGTCTTCGTGATCGTCATCGTCGGCATCTATGGCGGCTGGGCGACACCGACCGAGGCGGCGGCGATCGGCGCGGCGGCCTGCGGCGCGATCGCGGTGGTCGGTGGCGGCATGCGGCTGCGCGGCCTGATCGACAGTGCGCTCGGCACGGCGCAGGCGACGGCGATGATCCTGCTCGTCCTGCTCGGCGCCGACATGCTGAACACGGCGCTCGCCCTGTCGCAGATGCCGGCCGAGCTCGCAGGCTGGGTCAAGGAGAGCGGCCTCGCACCGCTCTTCGTGCTGGCGATGATCCTCGTTATCTACATCCTGCTCGGCTGCGTCATGGACTCGCTGGCGATGATCCTGCTGACCATCCCGATCTTCTATCCGATGATCATCGGGCTCGATTTTTACGGCATGTCGGTCGAGGACAAGTCGATCTGGTTCGGCATCCTCGCGCTGATGGTGGTCGAAATCGGCCTGGTGCATCCGCCGGTCGGCATGAACGTCTACATCATCAACCGCCTGGCCAAGGACGTGCCGCTGGTCGAGACCTTCAAGGGCGTGATGCCCTTCCTCGCCTCGGACCTCGTCCGCATCGTCGTCCTCGTCGCGTTCCCTTCGATCTCGCTCGTCCTGGTCAAGGCGTTCGGGGCGCTGTGAGGCAGTTCACCAAGAAGCAGACAACAACCACACAGGGAGGTGCAGCATGAGCAAGCAACGGACATCCATCCTCAACCGGTTCCGCAGCGGCCTGTTGGCTGTCGGCGGGCTGGCCGGCCTGATGGCGGCGACACAGGCCTCGGCGCAGCAGGTCATCATCCGCGTCCATCATTTCCTGCCCTCGACCTCGAGCGCGCAGGTCAAGCTGATCCAGCCCTGGTGCGACAAGATCGCCAAAGAATCGGCCGACAAGCTCAAATGCCAGATCTATCCGGCGATGCAGCTCGGCGGCACGCCGGCGCAGCTCTTCGACCAGGTGCGCGACGGCGTCGTCGACGCGATCTGGACCGTGCCGACCTATGCCGCAGGTCGGTTCGCCAAGTCCGAGGTCTTCGAGCTGCCCTGGATGGTGGTGACGGCCAAGGCCGGCAGCCGCGCCTTCTGGGACTATGTCGAGAAGAATGCCGAGGACGAGTTCAAGGGTGTCAAGCGCATCTTCATGCATGTCCATGACGGCGCGCTCTTCCACTTCACCAGCAAGCAGCCGAAGACGCTCGCCGACATGAAGGGCCTGAAGATCCGGGCGGCGACGCGCGCCAATTCGCGCATGCTCGCGGCGCTCGGCGCGACCCCGGTGCAGATGCCGCTGCCGGCCGTGCCTGAATCGCTCGCCAAAGGCGTCGTCGATGGCGCTGCCGTGCCTTGGGAGGGCTCGCCGGCGATCAAGCTCGCCGAGATCGCCAAGTACCATCTCAACGTGCCGGCGGGAGCGCCGCGCATCTCGAACACGATCTTCCTGTTCGGGATGAACCAGGCGAAATACGACAGCCTGCCGGCCGACCTGAAGAAGGTGATCGACGCCAATAGCGGTCCCGAAACCTCGTCCTGGGCCGGCGAGATCGGCTTCGACGCGGTGGTCGAGCCCTTCAAGAAGCAGGCGGCTGATCTCGGCGGTGTCTTCTACGACCTGCCGCAGGACGAATACAAGCGCTGGGTCGATGCGACCGCCTCGGTCGAGGAGGACTGGATCAAGGAAGTCGGCGCGAAAGGTGCCGACGGCAAGAAGCTGATCGCGGATGCGCGTGCGCTGATCCAGCAATACGCCAAGTAAGCGGAGATATGGGCTTCGTCGCGGCGGCTGGCCGCCGACGGAGCCCGCAACTGCTGCTTCTCAATCCCCCGGACGAGGGTAGCGCCGAGGGCTGGACAATCACCGGCGTGACGTCAGACTGGCGGACGATCTTCCTCGCGGGACGCCGGGCATGCTGAAAGACGGATTGGTCGAACATTTCAGGGTCACCGACGGGGATGATTTCCGGCTGAAGCGTTTCGATCCTGCCGACACCGGCGGCCTCGATCTCGACAAGGACGAGGCACGGGAGTTGCTGCAGAACGGGGTCAAGCGCCTGCGCAACCTGCAGGAGCGTCTCTTCGCCGAGAAGCGCTGGTCGGTTCTGATCGTCCTGCAGGCGATCGATACCGCCGGCAAGGACGGGACGATCGAGCACGTCATGTCGGGCGTCAATCCGCAGGGCTGCGAGGTCACCTCGTTCAAGGCCCCGAGCTCGCTCGAGCTTCGCCACGACTTCCTCTGGCGCACGACCTGCGCGCTGCCCGAGCGCGGCGAGATCGGCATCTTCAACCGCTCCTATTACGAGGAGGTGCTGGTCGTCCGAGTTCACGAGGAGTTGCTGGCGAAACAGGGGCTGGCGCCCGAACTCATCGGCAAGAGCATCTGGCGCGAGCGCTTCGAGAGCATCCGCGATTTCGAGAAGCACCTGGCACGCAACGGCACGGTGATCCTGAAGTTCTTCCTCAACCTGTCGAAGGACGAGCAGCGGCGGCGTTTCCTGGCGCGGATCGACGAGCCCGACAAGAACTGGAAGTTCGAGCCGGGCGATCTCGCCGAGCGCAAGCACTGGGACGCGTATCAGCGCTTCTACGAGGATGCGATCGCCAACACCGCGACCGAGCACGCGCCCTGGCATGTGGTGCCGGCCGACAACAAATGGTTCACCCGGCTCTTGGTGGCGGCGACGATCGTCGATCGCCTCGAGCAGCTCGACCCGCAATTCCCGGAGGTCGATACGGAAGCGCGCAAGGCTATGGCCAGGGCCCGCAAGGAACTGCTGGCCGAGGACGACAAGCGCAAGGGTTGAGCCGCCGGCCTTTTCCGAGGCGAACCGAACTGCTAGCCTTGCCGGAATGAGTTTTCCGGACATGAGCGGGCAGTGACAGCAAAGCCCCCTGGCGGTTCTGTCGCCGCGCTCGGCGCAATCGTTGCGGGTGCCTTGATCCTGCAGGTCGCCGGGACGATCGTGAACACGGTCGTGCCGCTGCAGATGGCGATCGCGGGCCAGCCGCCGCTATTGATCGGTCTTGTCGCCTCGGCCTATTCGCTCGGCTTCCTGATCGGCTGCTTCGTCAATCCCTCGCTCGTGCGCCGGGTCGGGCATATCCGCGGCTTTGCAGTGTTCGCCGCACTTCAGGCGGTCTCGACGCTGAGCTTTCCGCTGCTGCCGGAAGCATGGTGGGGGCTGGCGCGGCTGGTCATGGGCCTGGCGGCGGCCGGCCACGGCATCTGCATCGAGAGCTGGATCAGCGGACAGGCCAACCGGGCCCAGCGCGGCCGGATCTTCGGCATCTACCAGATCCTCAACCGCGTCGCGCTGATCGGCTCGCAGATCGGCGTGGGCTATGTCGCGATCCAGTCGCAGGACGTCTTCCTGTTCGCCAGCATGGCTTTCTCCCTTGCGTTGATCCCCGTCGCGTTGACGCGCGCGCGGGGGCCTGAATCGAGCGAGATCGTTTCGGTCGGGCTGCGGACACTATGGTCGCAGGCACCGGCCGCGGTCGTCGGTTGCCTTTATGTCGGGCTCGTCGGCGGCCCGCTGACGAGCGTGACCCCCGCCTACGGCATCCTGTCCGGGCTCGATCAACGTGCCACCATCCTGCTGACGGCGGGCATTCAGATCGGCGCGCTTCTGCTGCAATGGCCGATGAGCCTGCTGGCGGACCGGGTCGCCAGCCGCCTGATCATGCTGATCGCCACCAGCATCGTCGCGGTCACCGCAGCAGGGCTCGCGGTGCTCCTGCAGGTCGATCCCGCGCATGGCCGGTTCTGGCTCTTCGGCCTGTTCGCGCTGATCGGTGGCTGCGGCATCCCGCTCTATACGGTTGCCGTCACGCACGCCTATTTCCGGATGGGGCGCGACCATGCGGTCGGGCTCTCGGCGCAGCTTCTGTTCCTCTGGGGCACAGGCTCCGCCATCGGACCGCTTGCCGCGACCCTGCTGATGCAGTTCATGGGCCCGCAGGGGATGCTGATTTATCTTACCGGGCTGTCGGTGGCCGTCGCGATCTATATCGCGCTGCGGATCTCGCGAAACCCGTCGCCACCGATGGTCGATGGCGAGCGGGGCACGACCGGGCCGACGATCCCGGACATCGAGATGACCAAGCGCTAGCAAGCGCTACGCCATCGCCAGTTCCGGCTGTCTCTTGGGGAACGGCCGGAAGGTCAGCAGGATCAGCATCGCCCCCAGACCCATGACCCAGGAGCCGACATACATCGGCGCATAGGTGCCGAAGCGGTCATAGATCAGGCCGCCGAGCAGCGGACCGGTCGACATGCCGAGGCTCCCAGCCATGGCGGTGCCACCGATGATCGTGCCCATCATCTTCAGCGGAAAATTCTCGCGGATGATCACGGCGTAGAGCGGCATCGTGCCGGCGTAGATGAAGCCGACCAGCACCGCCACGGCATAGAAGCCGCCGAGCTCACCGACGAAGGCGTAGGCGAGCACGCCGAAGGCCTGCGTCAGCAGCCCGATCACGAGAACGCGCTGCGCGCCGAACCGGTCGCCGGCCAAACCAAAGCCGAGGCGGCCGAACATCCCGGCCAGACCCTCGACGCTGTAGATCGACACGGCCGCGAGCATCGGGATACCGCAGGTCACGGCATAGCTCACCGTATGGAAGATCGGGCCGGAATGGGTGGCGCAGCAGAAGAAGTTCGCCAGCATCAGCGTGATGAATTGCGGCGAGCGCACCGCCTGGCCGACGCTCATCCCCGATTGCGGCTCATCGGCCATCGCCTCGCCCTGTGCCGCAGCCTCCAGGGCCGGCGGCCGGCGCACGAGCAGCGCGGCGGGGATCATCAGCACGGCGGCGATGCCGGCGATGATCTGCATGGCGGTGCGCCAGTCATGGCCGGTGACGAGCCAGGCCGCGAGCGGCGCCATCGTCATCGGCGCCATGCCCATACCGGCGGAAACTAGGGACACGGCAAGGCCGCGCTGCGTGTCGAACCAGCCGGTGACGCAGGCCATCATTGGCGCGAAGACGGCAGCGGTTGCCGCGCCGACGAAAAGGCCGAAGAGGAGCTGGAATTCGATCAGCGAGTCGGCGCGGCTGGCGAGAGCGAGGCTAGCGGCGAGCACGACCGATCCGGTGAGCACCACCGGGCGCGGCCCGTAGCGGTCGGAGAGGCCGCCCCAGACCATGCTGGCCGCCGCCATGGCGAGGAAGCCGAATGTCATCGCCGTCGAGATGCCGGTGACGGACCAGCCGGTGTCCTGCGACATCGGCCGCAGGAAGACGGGCAGCGAGAACATGGCGCCGATCGCAACGCAGCCCAAAAGGCCGCCTGCCGCGACGATCACCCAGCGATAGGATTGATTCATGGGATTCTCCGGGGCGCTCCGTGCACCGCCCGAGCTGTCGTGGGACATCGCGCGCGGCAGATACCCCAAGGACGCAGCGGCATCGGCGGAGCCGACATGCCGCTGCGGATTTTTTTGTCGCGCTGGGCGGGATCAGCCCTGCGGCGGCTTCCAGTCGCCGGACGGGATGGTGTTGACCATCCACGGGATGCCGAACTTGTCGACCAGCGAGCCGAATCCGGGCGACCAGAACGTCTCGCTGAACGGCATCACCGCCTTGCCGCCCTCAGACAGCTGGTCGAACCAGCGCTGGCCTTCTGCCTTTTCATTGGTGTGCAGGGTGACGTCGAAGCCGTTCTTCGGCTTGTCGACATTCGGTGCCCAGGCGGTGTCCATGTCGGCACCCATTATTGCCTGATCGCCGACCTCGAGCCAGCAATGCATCAGCCAGCTCTTGTACGTGTCGTCGGCCGGCATGCCCATGCCGGGCGGCGCATCGCCATAGGGCATGGCGGCGGTGATCTTGCCGCCGAGGACCTTGGCGTAGAACTCGAACGCCTCGCGGCATTGGCCGCGGAAGCTCAAACTGGTCACGATCTTCATGGTCTTCTCCTTCTTTGAGAGAGGCTTCGATAGGCGTCGGGCAAGATAGCCGCCGGGGGCCCAGAAGCGGTCAGCATCGGTTCGATGAGAGTTGATATCAACGTTTATAGATGGCGAGTGTCAATCTCCGGCAGCATGCTGGAGCGCGAGCACCTGCCTGTTAAATGTCTACCGCTGCATTGTGGCTGGGCATCGGCTGACGACATTTCAGTTGCGAGCACGCCATCGACCGGCCAAATACGCCGATCCGGCGAGGGCGAACGCTGTGCATGAGAACGGGAGCCAGCAGCAAACGGACCATGGTCGCGCCGGTGACGACGCCCTCGCCGACGATCGACCGGACGCGGCTTACGAAGCCCACTCGCTTGCCGATTGCGGCGAGGTCGCGGGATCGGACTGGCCCTTTCGCATGGCCAAATGGCTGCTACGGGAACCGGTCGACATTGCGATCACGGCGGCGCTGGCCGAGATCGGCGAGCTCGCCGGGGCGGACCGGGCCTGGATGTTCGAATATGACGCCGAACTGCTCCGCTTCCAGAACACCCATGAGTGGAGCCGGCAAGGCGTTGAATCCTTCGTCGAGGATCTGCAGAACACGCCGGTGACGATGATCGCCTGGCTCCACCAGTTCCTGGTCAAGGGCAGGGCAGTGATGATCAACCGGGTCGCCGAGCTGCCGCGCCCGGCCCGTCCGCTCCAGGTCGAGATGCTCAGGCAGAGCGACAAAAGCGTGCTCAGCGTCCCTGTCTTCCATGACGGGCGGTTGCGGGCCTGCATCGGCTTCGATGCGACGATTGCGACCCGTCGCTGGTCGCCCGGCGATATCGGGGCGCTGTTCCAATCTGCCGAGCTGATCGCGCTGGCGCGCTATGGATCGCTCCATGGTGGGCAGGGTCTCGCCAATTCTTCCAGAGGGTTTGCGCCGCTGATCTATCTGCGCCGGCAGGGCCAGATCATCGGCGTCGAACCGCAAGCCATCCTGGGGGTCCGGTCGGCGCGCGACTATGCGAAGGTCTGGTTGCAGGACGGCTCGACGGTGCTGGACCTGCGACCGCTGACGATCTGGACCGGGCTCCTGCCGCCGGCATCCTTCCTACGGATCCACCGCACGGCGATCATCAATCTGCAGCATGTGAGCGGCCTCGACCGGCGCGCCGGGGAGCGTTGGACGATCGGGCTCGGCCGCTTCGCTGAAGCCTGGCCGGTATCGCGCCCTTATCGGCAGGAGCTGCGGCAACGCCTCGGCGTTTGACGGCCGGCGCCTGATTCGGCGTCACCGGCACAATTTGCCAATTAACTGATTTCTCACGATGAAACCGGCCTGACACGCCGTTCGTCGAACCGGCATGTCCGTTGGTCGAATTCCGCTTGCCGCTTCGCCCGCGCGCGAAATCATGCGGAAGCCGATCACTCAATCCGTTATGCCTATGCCGCTTCAACGTCACCGCAGCTCCACCATCTCGCATCCGAGACGCGTCCCGGCGCGCAAGACGGCCCGGCTCGTCCTTGGGTGCCTGCTCGCCGCTTTGTCGTCCCTCAGCTGGCAGCGGCCGGCTGTTGCCGAAGATCTTGCGCTGCGCGAGGCAGCCTCGATGACCGGCGTTGCGATGTTCCTCAACGCCCGCGCTCCCGGCCTGATCCTCGCCATCGTCCGCGGCGAGGACAGTGTCATCGCCGGCTATGGTGAGACCGCTCCCGGCAGCGGCAAGGAGCCGGATGCCCGCTCGATCGTCCGTGTCGGCTCAGTCTCGAAGGTCTTCGCAACCGATGTGCTCGCAGCCATGGCCGCGACCGGACAGCTCTCGCTCGATGCGCCGCTCGCCCGCTATGCCCCGCCCGGCAAGGCGCCGCAGGCCTTCGACGACCGGCCGATCACCCTGCTCGACCTCGCAACGCATTCCGCCGGATTACCGCGCGAATTGGCCGATCCGGCGACACCGCCTGGCGAGCCGAATCCGTTCGCTGGCTACAAGGCTTCCTATTACTGGGACTGGATCGCCAGCCATCGTCCTGCCTATCGGCCCGGGACCACGGCGATCTACTCGAATGTCGGCTTCGGCCTGCTTGGCGAGGCGCTCGGCAAGGCCGGAAACAAGCCCTTTGCCGAGCTGGTGCGTGAGCGGATCGCCGCTCCGCTCGGCATGGCGGATACGACCCTGCTGCTCTCCGAAGCGCAGAAGCCCCGGCTGATGACCGGGCTCGATCCGTTCGGCAAGCCCGATCCGAACTGGGAAGCCACCGAGGTGATGCAGGCCAGCGCCGGCATCTACACCACCGCCGATGACATGGTGCGGTGGATGCGCTGGCATCTCGCCGACGACGCGGCCGGGCGGCCGGCCCGTTCGTTCGCGCATGCGCTTTGGCGGCCGCATGACGGGCTCTCACGCCTGGTTGGTGTCGAGGCCACGGATTCGGACGGGATGGGGCTGGGCTGGGTCGTCAGCCGGCCGAAGGACAAGGTGCCGCTCCTGCTCGGCAAGAGCGGCGGCATCGGCGGTTTCATGAGCTATGTCGTGCTCTCGCCCAATCGCAGGCTCGGCATCTTCGTCGTCGCGAGCAAGGTCGACTTCGCCATGTTCGAGGGGCTGCGGACGGCCGTCCGCGACCTCGCGGCGGAGCTCGCACCGGCGCATCCGTAGCCGCCGGGAAGACGCATTTCATGAAGGGAGCTCGGGGGCATTGAGGCACTGGACGGACGTCAGGCCGACAGTCGCGGCGCGCGTGCCGGGCGCCGGCTCGAACGTCGTCCGCGTGCCGGGCAGCCTCGCCTCGTCGACAGCCATGCTGCGCACGCTGCTCGCCGTGGGCGGCCCGGCCCTGCTGTGCGCACCGCTCGTGCTGGCGCTGCCCGCTTGGGGACAGGTGAGCGGGAAGGGCGGCGCCGGCGGCGCCCATGGCATCAGTCGGCCGACCACTGGCCAAGCGGGGAGTTCCAGCGGCGAGTATTCCGGGGGCGGCGGTGGCGGTGGTGGCGGAGCCAATGCCAAGGCGGGCGGTGGATCCCAGGGCGGAAAGGGTGGCAGCGGCGTGCGCGGCCATGGTGGCGGCGAAGGCGGGGACATCAGCGGCACGACATCCCGTCTTTCATCGATCCCGCCCGGCTATCTCGGTCACATCGGGCAATCCGGCTCGGCTGGCGGATCTCCTCATCATGGCGCTGCTGGCGCGCCGGGCCATGATGGCGGCAGTGGCGGTGGCGGTGGTGGCGGAGCCGTCGGCCTCGACTTCTACGGAGCATTGCTGACTGCGGGCCAGACGATCAGCCTCGTCGGCGGCAATGGCGGCGCTGGTGGAAACGGGGGCAAGGGGGGAAACTCCTATCGCGATCCTTTCATCGGGCATGGCGGTGCCGGCGGTGGTGGTGGCGGCGGCGGCGGCGGCGGCGCATCGGGATTGGCGCTGCCCGGCCGGCAGCTCGCTTTCGATCCGATGAAGGGGTTCAACTACATTGCGCCGCCCAACCTCATCGTGACGACCACCAAAGCGACCCTGCAGGGCGGCCATGGCGGACGAGGCGGCATTGGCGGTGATGGCGGCCATGGCTCCGGCGGCTACGAGACGCAAGTCTGTTTTTCTCAGGGAAGGGGCTGCGTGCCGGTCCGCATGTATCCCGGCGATGGCGGCCCCGGCGGCTCCGGCGGTGACGGAGGCTCCGGTGGCGCTGGCCTCCTGTCATTGTACGGCCGGCAGATCAGCCTTTTCGCGACCACCGCCCAGGGCGGCAATGGCGGCGATGGCGGTGACGGCGGCGGCGGCGGCGATGGCGGCTCGGGCTATGGCTACAGCAACATGCCGGACGGCAACCGCGGCAATTTCGGGACCGGCGGAAACGGTGGTCGCGGCGGCTCGGGCATCGAGGTCGACGCCAGGTCCGGTGGCAGCACGATCATCACCGTGGCATCCAGTAGCCGTGTGCTGGGCGGCAATGGCGGTCGCGACGGGAGCGGCGGCTGGGCCGGAATGGGCGGCGACGGCATCCATGTGACAGGTTCCGCCACGATCGCGGTGGGCGGAATCGTGACCGGTGGCGGCGGCGGCAATGCCAGCTATGCGACATTCGGAGCCGCCGGAGGCAACGGTATCTTTGTCGATGGTCAGGCCACCATCACGATCCAGGGCGGGGCGCAGGTCGCAGGTGGGCTCGGTGGCCCAGGCCAGCAAAACTCGAGCGGCCGCGGCGGCGATGGCGGGTCGGGCATCGTCGTGACGGGTGGCGGCACATCCCTGACGATCGCGGGCGAGGTTCGCGGTGGCGGCAGCCAGGGCTTTGTTCCCGGCGCGCAGGGCGCGGCCATCGCCCTCAACGGCAGCGGCAACGCGGTGGAACTGCAGGCGGGGTACAATCTCGTCGGCAAGGTGCTCGGCGGCAGCAATGCGGCGCTCATCCTCGGCGGTGCGGCGAATGCGAGCTTCGATCTGCGCGGACTGGGCTCGCAATACCAGGGCTTCCTGGACTTCAACAAGCGTGCCGCCAGCACCTGGACGCTCTCGGGCGCTGCGATGGCCCGCGTCGGCAACATGGCGGTCGAGGCCGGGACACTCGTCTTTGCGCCGGGAGCGCAACTGACGGCGGCGAACGCGCACATCACGAACGCTCCAGGCACGGTTGCGGCTGTCGAGGTCAAGGGGGCTGGCGCGGCATGGACCGTCGGGAGCCGGCTCGCCATTGGCGATGCAGGTCATGGCAGCCTCAGCGTCGCCAATGGCGGAACCGTGCAAGCCGGCTTGATCACCACCGCAGCAGCGGCCGGAGGAACCGGAGCGATCAGCGTCACGGGCAATGGATCGCATGTCTCGGCCCGGGAGCTTGTGCTCGGCGAGAGCGGCACGGGCTCGGCGCTGGTCACCGGTCCGGGATCCAGCCTGATCGCGACGACGTTCACGGTCGGGAACTCCGGCAGCGCCACGCTGACCGTCGCCCATGGCGGCAGGGCTGGCCCCGGGCACGGCAAACGGATCGATGCCGCCAGGAATGCCGGCAGCACCGGCACGATCATCATCGGCAGCGCTGCGGGGCAGGCCGCGGTCGCCGCCGGCGCGCTCGAGGGAGACATCCGCTTCGGCGCCGGGACCGGTAGGCTGGTCTTCAACCACACGGCCACTGATTACATCTTCTCGAGCGCGATCTCCGGCGCCGGAGCGATCGACGTCCTGTCCGGCACGACCAGCCTGACCGCCGACAGCTCCGGCTTCTCGGGGGCGACGACGGTGTCGAACGCCACGCTGCGCCTGGCCGGCACGGCGCGTCTCGGCGGCACGGTCGCGATCAATGCCGGCGGGAACGTCACTGGCGAAGGCGCGATCGGCGCGACCACGATCAACAGCGGCGGCACGCTCGCGCCTTCCGGCAAGACCTCGCTGACCGTCGAGGGCAACCTGACCGCCAATGCCGGCGGCACCATCAAGCCATCGGACGCTGCCGCCCTCGTCGTCAATGGCACGCTGACGCTCAATTCCGGCAGCAACTACGACTACCAGCTCCATGGCTATGGAGCCTCGTCGCCCGGCTCCGCGACGACACGGGTCAATGGCAATCTCGTTCTCAACGGCGGCACGCTGAATCTCGCCAGCAGTGCGCAGCCCGCGATCGGCTATCATCGCGTCTTCAGCTATACCGGCAGCCTGTCGGGCAACGGGCTCGTTGGCGGAACGACCCCGAACACCACGCCGTTCGTCTACATCTATGTCGCCGACACCTCGCAAACCGGTAAAGTCGACGTCCTCGTCACCCCCAACGGCCTCAACATCCTGCAGCTCTGGGGCACGACGCCGGCCGGCGGCGGGAGCGGCACCTGGAACGCCGGCAACCAGAACTGGTTCGACTTCGGCGGGGCGGCGCCGACACAATGGGGCGGCGCCTATGGCGTCTTCCGCGGGCCGGGCGGCACGGTCACCGTGGACGGCCAGCAGAATGCCGTCGGGCTGCAGTTCGCCGGCGGCAGCTACACGCTGGTCGGTGGCGCCAGTGGCAGCCTCAACCTGCACGGCTACAACAATGGCGGCATCGTCATCACCACGCCGGAGATCCGCGTGCTCGATGGCGAGACCGCGACGATCGCGGTCACCGTCACCGGCACGGAGGGCGTCGAGAAGACCGGCGATGGCACGCTGATCTTGTCCGGCAGCAACAGCTATAGCGGCGGCACGACCATTTCGGGCGGCACCTTGCAGATCGCGGCTGACGGCAATCTCGGCGCTGTCGGCAGCGGATTGACCTTCGACAATGGCGCGCTGCGCACGACGGCGGACATGGTCTCGGCCCGCACCGTGACTTTGCGCGACACCGGCGCGATCGAGACCGCGGCCAATACGATGCTGACCCTGAGCGGCGCGGTGAGCGGCCCCGGCGGGCTGATCAAATGGGGCGATGGCACGCTCGCCCTTTCCGGCACCGGCAGCTGGGTGGGAGGGACCCTGATCACCGCCGGCACGATCCGGGCCGATGGTGTGGATGCGCTGCCGACGATGACCGGCTGGGTTTTGACCGGCGGCAAGCTCGACCTCAACGGTCACGATCTGCGTATGAACCTGGTCGCCGGCAGTGGCGGCGAGATCGCGCTCGGTGGTGCTGACCTGACCGTCGATCAGACGGAAGACAGCCTTTACTCCGGAACCGTCACCGGCGCCGGCCGGCTGCTGAAGGATGGGGCCGGGACACTGCTTTTGGCGGGGGCCAGCAGCTATTCCGGCGGCACGGTCATCCGCGCCGGCACGCTGGCGATCATCGCTGACGCCAATCTCGGCGCCGCCGGCACGGTCATCGCCTTCGACGGTGGTGGCAGATTGTCGACCTATGCCGACATCACCAGCGGGCGGTCGGTCACGCTGACAGGCATCGGCACGATCGAGACCCTTGCCGGCACGAGCTTCGTCCTCGGCGGCTCGATCAGCGGCAGCGGCAGCCTGGAGAAGGAGGGTTGGGGCACGCTCGTCCTGGCCGGCAGTGCAAGCCATGCCGGTGGCACGACGATCACGGCCGGCATGCTGCAGATCGGCAATGGTGGCACGACCGGCGAGATCGCCGGCAACGTCGCCAACGATGCCGTCCTCAGCTTCAATCGCTCGAACGGCTACGTCTTCGGCGGCATGATCTCGGGATCCGGCGTCGTCGTGCAATCCGGCACCGGCACGACGACCTTGACCGGCACCAATACCTATTCCGGTGGCACGCTGATCCGGGCGGGGGCTCTCCAGGTCTCCGCCGATGGCAATCTCGGCGCCGGCGGGACCGCGATCACCTTCCTGGGTGGCGCACTGCGCTTCGGCGCCTCGTTCAGCACGGATCGCACCGTCCTGCTGGTCGGCAGCGGCACGCTCGACACCAATGGCCATGACGCGACGCTGAGTGGTGGCCTCTATGGCTATGGCGACCTGATCAAGACCGGTGTCGGCACGCTGACGCTGACCGGCACGAACTACTACCGCAACACGATCGTCGCGGCGGGCACGCTCGTCGGCGATGCCGCGTCCATTTCCGGCAACATCGCCAACAACGGTACGGTCGTTTTCAGCCAGCAGCGCGATGCCAGCCTGGCGAGCGTGTTCTCCGGAACAGGCCGGTTCACCAAGGCCGGCGGCGGAATACTCGAGCTGACCGGAGACAGCTCGGGTTTTGCCGGCGCGACCACGGTCTCCGCCGGCATGCTCGTCGTCAACGGCGCGCTCGGCGGCGGGCTCGACGTGCAGGCGGGCGCCCGGCTGCAGGGCGGCGGCACCGTCGGGCCGACCACGATCCGTTCCGGCGCGACGATCGCGCCCGGCAATTCGATCGGCACGCTGACGGTCGCCGGCGATATCGGCTTCGAAAACGGCGCGGGCTATGAGGTCGAGGTCAGTCCGGACGGCGCGTCGAGCGATCTGATCCGCGCCAGCGGCAAGGCGCGGCTCGAAGGCGGCTCGGTCGTCCATCTCGGCGAGGACGGCACCTATTGGGCCAACCAGCGCTACACCATCCTGACGGCGGCACAGGGCGTCGATGGCCGTTTCGACGACGCCACCTCGCGCTACCTCTTCCTCGATCCGAGGCTGGATTACGATGCGAGCAGCGTCACGCTGACCCTGCTGCGCAATGATCTGCCGTTCGCCGCGATCGCGCAGACGCGCAATCAGGCGCAGACGGCGCTTGGCCTCGAGAGCTTCGGCGATGCCAGTCCGCTCTGGCTGAGCTTCACGCAGTTGCGCGACGAAGGCGAGGCGAGGCGCGCCTATGACAGCCTGTCCGGCGAGATCCACGCGTCGGCAAAGACAGCAGTCATTGAGGGAAGCCAGAGCGCCCGCAGCGCTGTCTCCGACCGGGTCCGTGCCGCCTTCGACGGGATCGGCGCGCCGCAGATCGCGACGCTGGCCTATGCTTCCGGCAATGGCGCGGCATCGGCAACGCCAGCGGAGAGCTTTGCGCTGTGGGCACGCGGCTTCGGTTCCTGGGGCCAGACCCGCGGCGATGGCAATGCCGCATCGCTCACCCGTTCGAGCAATGGGCTCAATGCCGGCTTCGACATCGCGGCGGCGCAGGATGCACGGGTCGGCCTCACCGCCGGCTATTCGCGCTCGACCTTCGAGATGGCCAAGCGTCTCTCCCGCGGCGAGGCGGACAACTACCATGTCGGCCTTTATGGCGGTGCACGCCTCGATCGCTTCCGCCTCACCGGTGCCGTGACCTACGCCTGGCACGAGCTCTCGACGCGGCGCACGGTGTCTTTCCCGGGCTTCGGCGAGACGCTGAAGTCCGGCTATGATGCCCGCAGCATCCAGGCCTTCGGCGAGATCGCCTACCGGTTCGACCTCGGCCCGGCGGCGTTCGAGCCTTTCGCCAATCTAGCCTATGTCAACCTGCGCAGCGGCGCCTTTACCGAGACCGGCGGTGTTGCCGCGCTCTCGGCCGAGGCACAGACCACGGCGGTGGCCTTCGCGACGCTCGGCCTGCGCACGCAGATCGGCTTCGACTTCCGCAGCCTACCCGTGAAGGTCGACACCACGCTCGGCTGGCGTCGCGCCGCGGGCGATGTCACTCCGGTATCGTCGCAGAGCTTTGCGGGCGGCTCGCCGTTCCTGATCGCGGGCGTTCCGATTGCACGTGATGCGCTGGTCATCGGCGCAGGTTTGGCGCTGAACCTCACGCCCGGCGCCGAAGTGGCGCTCTCCTATGACGGCCAGCTCGCGCAGCGCGCCACCGACCACGCCTTCAATGCCCGGTTCGCGGTCAGGTTCTGATCGGGGGTGCCGGGCCCGAGGCAGCCGCTCCACAGGGACCGGTGGCGATCGCAACCGCGACGCAGCCGGCGCCAAAACCCAGAGTCAGTATGACTTGGGTTGTCCCAGTACCTTCTCCGCGATGAAGGAAAGGATCAGCTGCTCGCTGATCGGTGCGATCCGCGTCACCAGCACCTCGCGCAGCAGCCGCTCGACCTGGTATTCCTTGGCATAGCCCATGCCGCCATGGGTCAGCACCGCCTGCAGACAGGCGTCATAGCCGGCGCGGGCGCCGAGGAACTTGGCGCCGTTCGCCTCGGCGCCGCAGGGTTTGCCGGCGTCGTAGAGTGCGGCGGCCTTCATCGCCATCAGCCAGGCGGCCTCGAGCGCCAGCCAGCGCTCGGCCAGCGGGTGCTGGATACCCTGGTTCTGGCCGATGGGCCGGCCGAAGACGTTGCGCTCCCTTGCATAGCGCGCTGCCCGGCCAAGGGCGTCCTGGCCGATCGCGATCGCCTCGACCGCGATGAGGATGCGCTCGGGGTTCAGGCTGTCGAGCAGATAGGTGAAGCCCTTGCCCTCCTCGCCGACGCGATCCTCATCCGGGATGAAGACATCGTCGATGAAGACCATGTTGGAATCGACCGCGGCCCGGCCGTGCTTGGCGATGCTCTTCACCTCGTATTTCGAGCGATCGAGGTCGGTGTAGAAGATCGTCATGCCCTCGGTGGGGCGCCTGGCGTCCTTGCGCGCGGTGGTGCGGGTGAGCAGCAGGATCTTGCTGGCGACCTGCGCGGTCGAGGTCCAGATCTTGCGGCCGGAGACGCGGTAGCCGCCCTCGACCCTGGTGGCGAAGGTGGTGATGTTGGTGGTGTCGAGCCCGGCATTGGGCTCGGTCACGCCGAAGCAGACCTGGTCCTCGCCCGAGACCAGTCGCGGCAGCCAGCGCAGCTTCTGCTCGGGCGAGGCATGCACGACGATCGGGTGCGGGCCGAACATGTTGATGTGGATCGAGGACGCCGCCGCCATCGCGCCGCCGCAACCGGCGACGGTGTGCATCACGAGCGCGGCTTCGGTGACGCCGAGCCCGGCCCCGCCGAATTCCTCCGGCATGGTGACGCCGAGCCAGCCATCGGCCGCCATCGCCTGATGGAACTCGCGCGGGAAGCGGGCGTCGCGTTCGCAGGCGGCCCAGTACTCGTCGTCGAAGTGCCTGCACACCGAGGCGACACCGTCGCAGAGCGCCCGCTGGTCGTCGTTCAACTCGATCATCTCATGAACTCTCGCTGATCCTAGAAGGCCGTCTTGTCGGCGCCCTTGAGGCCGAGCAGGGCGCGGGCATCGGCCGGGCTCGCGACCTCGAGCGAGAGCTCGCCGAGAATGCGCTTGATCTTGGCGACCTGCTCGGCGTTCGAACGCGCCAGCACGCCCCTGCCGAGATAGAGCGAGTCCTCAAGCCCGACGCGCACGCAGCCGCCGAGGATCGCGCCCATGGTGACGAGGTTCATCTGGTGGCGGCCGGCGCCGAGGACCGACAGGATGTAGTCGTCGCCGAACAGGGAGTCGGCCACACGCTTCATATGCATCAGGTTCTCGGTGTCGGGGCCGATGCCGCCGAGCACTCCGAAGATGCACTGGACGAGGAAAGGCGGTTGAACCAGCCGGCGCTCGACCGCCCAGGCCAGATTATAGAGATGGCCGACATCGTAGCACTCGAACTCGAACCGGGTGCCGTGGGCGCTGAGCTCGCCGATACCGCGCTCGATCTGCGCGAAGGTGTTGGAGAGGATGAAGTCGCGCGTCATCTCCAGATAGCCTTGTTCCCAGGGCTGCTTGTACGCCTTGATCTTCTCCGCCGCCGGGAACAGGCCGAAGTTCAGCGAGCCCATATTCATGGACGCCAGCTCGGGCTTGAGCGTGTTCGCGGCCAGCAGGCGCTGGTCGAGGCTCATGCCGAGCCCGCCGCCGGTAGTGATGTTCACCACCGCGTCGCAGCCCTGCCGGATGCGCGGCAGGAAGCGCATGTAGTCCTCCGGTGCAGAGGAGGGCGAGCCGTCGGCCTCGTTGCGTGCGTGGAGATGCAGGATCGCGGCTCCGGCCTCGGCGGCGCCGATCGCCTGTTCGGCGATCTGATCAGCGTCGATAGGCAGCGCGTCGGACATGGACGGGGTGTGGATCGAGCCCGTCACGGCGCAGCTGATGATGACCTTGTCGAGACGCTTCATGGTTCAGCCTCCGGCCTGGCTGCAGGCGGTGGCGATCGTCGCCGCCACGGCACGGATCTCGGCATCGACGACGCCGACATGGTTGTGCAGGCGGGCGAAGCCATGGGGGAGGCCGGGGGCGCAGCGATGCGTCACTGGCACACCCGCCGCGGCGAGCCTGCTCGCATAGGCCTCGCCTTCGTCGCGCAGCACGTCGTATTCGGCGGTGACGATCAGGGCCGGCGGCAGGCCGGAGAGATCGGCCGCCCGGAGCGGCGAGATATCCGGCTCGCCATGATGAATCCGTGGCGCGTAGTGGTCGAAGAACCAGAGCATGTCCTTGCGCGTCAGCGGCAGGCCTTCGCCATGCGCGCGATAGCTCGGTCGGTCGAAATCGCTGTCCGTGACCGGGTAGAGCAGGACCTGCAGGGCGAAGGCGACACGTCCCCGCAATCTGCGCGTCGCCACCGTGCCGAGATTGGCGCCGGCGCTGTCGCCCGCGACGATGAGCGGGACAGCCGCGCCGCAGAGCTCGGTCACGTTTGCCGCAGCGAAGAGGAGCGCATCCTCGCAATCCTCCAACCCGACGGGAAACGGGTGCTCCGGCGCGAGCCGGTAATCCGGCAGCAGCACGGCGCAGCCGCTCAGGGCGACGAGGTGGCGCGCCAGGACCTCGTAATCGTCGAGTGCGCCGATCACCCAGCCGCCACCATGGACATAGACGACGAGTCCGGTGGGCGCCGTCTTCGGCAGCAGCAGTCGCGCCGGGATCGCGCCGCCACGGGTTGGAACGGTGAGGTCGCGTATCGACCCGACCTCGGGCCCGGCCCCCAGCGCCGCCCGTCCCGCCGCCACGAGCGCACGGCCCTGCTCCGGCGTGCCATCCGACAGCGCCGGCCGGCCAGCTGCGGCGAAGCCTGCCATCATCATCTCGAAGAACGGGTGCAACGTCATCGCCCGATCCTCAGGGCGTCAGCACGACACGGCCGACGATCTGGCCGCGGCGCAGGTCGTCGAGCGCGGCGGGAGCCTCCGTGAGCGGCCGCCGATCAAGCGGCGTCGCCGGCAGGCCATGCTCGCGCACCAGCGCCACCAGCTCGCGCAGCTCGGCCGGGCTGCCGATATAGCTGCCCTGGATCGTCAGCGCCTTCATCGGCACCAGCGGGACGGCAAGGGTCATCGCTCCGCCGAACAGGCCGACGATCACGAGCCGGCCTCCCTTGTCGAGTGTCTCGACCGCAAGCGTCGCGGTCTCGCCGCTGCCGACGAGGTCGAGCACGCCGAGGACGCTGCCGCCGAGTGCCTTGCGCAATTGCGCGGCGGCGTCGGGTGCTTTGGGGTCGACGGTCGCGAGGGCGCCGGCCGCCATCGCCGCCTCGCGCTTGCGCGGGTCGAGTTCGACCACGACCGCCCCCTTGCCCCCGAGTTGCTTCAGCAGGCCGATGGCGATCAGCCCGAGGCCGCCGGCTCCGATGATCGCCAGCGGCTGGCGCTGGAGCAGCGGCCCGAATTTCTTCAGCGCGCTGTAGGTGGTGAGGCCCGAGCAGACCAGCGGGGCGGCGGCGACAGGATCGAGATCGCCGATCTCGACGAGATAGCGTGGATGCGGCACCAGGACGTAGTCGGCATAGCCGCCATCGCGGTTGACGCCGAGGAAGCGCGGCGCCGTGCAAAGATGCTCGTCGCCGATGGCGCAGGCGGCGCATTCCTGGCAGCCGATCCAGGAACAGGCGAGGCAGGTTGTGCCGATCGCGACGCCCCTCGCCTCTGGGCCGAGCGCGACGACCTCTCCAGCCGATTCATGGCCGAGCGTCAGCGGCAGCTTCAGCCTGTCGGCGAAGGACAGCTTGCGCTCGCCGCCGAGATCGTAATGCCCCTCCCAGAGATGTACGTCGCTGTGGCAGACGCCGGCGCCGCGCACCTTCAGCAGGACCTCGGTGCCGGTTGGCTCCGGGCGCGGCTGCTCGTTGGCGGCGAGACGCTGCCCGAACCCAGTCAATTGATAGCAGCGCATCATCGCTCGCATCGGGCGTCTCTCCTCGGGCGGCGCTCTTTCGGCCTCGGCAGCCGCGCTCGCCGCTTCTAGGTAGCTCCCGAATATTTAATCGTCAAATGGTTTGACCATTTAATGGTTGCTTGATATCAGAGGCAGAATTGGGAGGACGGGGATGCAAGGGCAGGCGACAGCGATCGCGCAGGCGTCCGCCGATGGATATGGCGGCGGCGAGCTGCAGCTTCTGGTTGATGGTGAATGGCGTGCGGGATGCGGTCGCTCATTTCGTGTGATCAACCCCGCCACCGGAGAGGTGCTCGCCGAGCCGAGCGGTGCCTCCCTCGACGATCTCGATGCGGCGCTCGCCGGCGCGGAGGCGGGTTTTGCGCTCTGGCGGCGGACACCGGCGACCGGCCGCGCCGTGGTTCTCGCCCGTACCGCCCAATTGCTGCGGGATCGGACCAAGGCGATCGCCCGGCTCATGACGATCGAACAGGGCAAACCGCTGGCGCAATCGGAGCTCGAAATCAGCCTCTGCGCCGAGACCTTCGACTGGTACGCAGCCGAGGCCGGCCGGGCCTATGGCCGCATCATCCCGGCGCGTAGCCCAGGCGCGCGACAGATGGTGCTGCCGGAACCGATCGGCCCCGTCGCCGCCTTCACGCCCTGGAACTTCCCGGCGCTTCTGGCGGCCCGCAAGGTCGCGCCGGCTCTGGCTGCGGGCTGCAGCTGCATCCTGAAGCCGGCGGAAGAGACGCCCGCCTCGGCGCTCGCGCTCGGCCATGCCCTCGCCGATGCCGGCCTGCCGGCCGGCGTCCTCAATATCGTCTTTGGAGACCCGGCTGAGATCTCGCGACATCTCATCGCATCCCCGGTGATCCGGAAGATCACCTTCACCGGCTCGATCCCCGTCGGCAGGAGTCTTGCGGTCCTGGCGGCCGAGCAGGTCAAGCCCTGCACGCTGGAGCTGGGCGGGCACGCGCCGGTCATCATCCTCGACGACGCCGATATCGACGCTGCCGCGGCCCTGTCGGCGATCGGCAAGACGCGCAATGCCGGCCAGGTCTGCACCTCGCCGACGCGCTTCTATGTCCAGCGACAGGCCCATGACCGTTTCGTCGAACGCTTCGGCCAGGCACTCTCACGGATTGTGCTGGGCGACGGCCTCGACCCGCAGACCGAGATGGGCCCGTTGGCCAATGCGCGCCGTCTTGATGCGATGGAACGGCTCGTCACCGACGCCGCCCGGCATCAAGCCGAGATCGTGACCGGCGGCGAGAGCGGAGGCGAGCGCGGCTTCTTCTGGCGCCCCACCCTGCTCGCCAATGTGCCGGATCATGCGGCGGCGATGACCGAGGAACCGTTCGGCCCGCTGGCGCTGGTGAGTGCGTTCGACGAACTCGACGAGGCCATCGCCCGCGCCAATCGCAGCAGCGTTGGCCTCGCCGGCTATGCATTCACCCGCTCGGCCTCCGCCGCCGTCAAGCTCGGCGAGGAGCTGGAGGTCGGCGTCCTCGGCCTGAACTCTTTCGCCGTCTCGCATACCGAAGCGCCGTTCAGCGGCGTGAAGCAGAGCGGTTACGGCTATGAGGGCGGCAGCGAAGGGCTCGCCGGCTTCCTGCACCAGAAATACGTCCATCACAGCTGATGGCGCCTGCCAGTCGATCAAGGCTTCACGCCTGCATCGACCAAGAACGAACCGCTCAGGGAGGAGCAGCCATGTCACCGAACGCCTTCGATCCAATCCTAGTGTCAGGCGGCCAGCTGCGGCCGCGCCTCTGCGTCGCAGCCTTGTCCATCGCCCTTGTGCTGGCGGGCACGTCGCTCCAGGCCCAGCAGCCGGCGCCCTTCAAGATCGGCGCTCTCAGCGACATGTCGGGCATCGTCGTGGACCTGTCGGGGCCGGGCACCGTCACCGCGATGAAGCTGGCGGTCGAGGATTTTGGCGGCACCGTGCTCGGCCGGCCGATTCAGGTGCTCGAGGCCGACCACCTCAACAAGCCGGATGTCGGCATCACCGCGGCGCGTAAATGGTATGACGAGGGCGTCAGCGCGATCTTCGATGTCGGCATCACCTCGGTCGCGCTCGGCGTGCAGGAACTCGCCAAGGACAAGAACAAGCTTGCGATCTATCTGAGCTCGGCGTCCAGCGACCTCACCGGCAAGAACTGCAGCCCGAACGGCATCCACTGGACCTACAACAACTACAGCCAGGCGCTCGGCGTCACGAAATTCTACACGCAGGCCGGCGAGAAGAACTGGTATTTCATGACGGTGGACTACGCCTATGGCGTCAACGTCCAGCGCGACACGACTGCGATGATCGAGGCGGGCGGCGGCAGGATCGTCGGTGCGGCCCGCCATCCCTTCGAAACCAAGGATTTCTCCTCCGACCTGCTGAAGGGGCAGAGCTCCGGCGCCAATGTGATCGCGCTCGCGACCACGACGGCCCATGTCGCCAGCATCGTCAAGCAGGCCGACGAGTTCGGCATCCGCCCCAGGCAGAAGCTCGCCGCGCTCAGCCTGACCCTGCACGACGTCAAGGCCATGGGCCTGCCGACGGCGCAAGGCCTTCTGGTGACGTCACCGTTCTACTGGGACCAGAACGACGAGACCCGCGCTTTCGCCAAGCGCTATTTCGAGCGCTTCAAGAAGATGCCGAACATGGTCCAGGCCAGCGCCTATGGCGCGGTCTTGCACTACCTCAACGCCGTCAAGGCGGTCGGCGAGGACGATGCCGGCAAGGTCGCGGCCAGGATGAAGGAAACACCGATCAACGATTTCATGACCAAGAACGGCAAGATCCGCGCCGACGGTCGCGTCGTCCGCGACATGTACATCTTCCGGGTCAAGGCGCCGGCCGCCTCCAAGGGTGAATGGGACCTCTACGAGACGCTGGCGACGATCCCGGGCGAGGAGGCCTTCCAGAAGGCCGACCCGGCCGCCTGTCCGCTGGTCAAGGGCTGAGGCGCCTTCCGACCCGCCCTGGCTTCATGCGAGGGTTCCGCCTCCAGATGCGAGCGAGGACACGACGATGACGAACCGCCAGTGGCGCCTTGCCTCGCATCCGCAGGGCATGCCCTCGCTCGACACCTGGAGCCTGCATGACGCGCCCATGCCGGAGCCCGGCCCGGGGCAGATCCTGGTCCGGACGCAATGGCTCTCGCTCGACCCCTATATGCGCGGCCGCATCAGCCCCTCGACGAACTACGCCAGGGGTGTCGCCATCGGCGAGGTGATGCAGGGCGGCGGCGTCGGCGAGGTCGTCGCCTCGAACCATCCGGACTGGAAGCCCGGCGACATCGCCGAGGCGATGGGCTTCGGCTGGCAGGAATATGCGGTGCTGACGCCGGACCTGCCAGGTGCGGCCAAGGCCAACAAGGTCGATCCGGCGCTCGGTCCGCCGCAGGCGACATTGTCCTGGCTCGGCATGCCGGGGCTCACCGCCTATATCGGGCTCTTCGAGATCGGCAGGCCCAAGCCCGGCGACACGCTCGTCGTCTCGGCCGCCTCCGGCGCCGTCGGTCAGCTCGTCGGCCAGATCGGCAAGCTCTGCGGCGCGCGCGTGATCGGCATCGCCGGTTCCGACGAGAAGCTGGCCTGGTGCCGCTCCGTCGGTTTCGACGAAACGCTCAACTACAAGACGACGAACGATCTCACCACCGCCCTGGCGGCGCTGGCGCCGGGCGGCGTCGACGTCTTCTTCGACAATACCGGCGGGCCGATCCATGACGCGGTGCTGCGCAATCTGGCTGTCGGTGCGCGCGTCGCCATCTGTGGCCGCATCGCACTCGCCAACGAGTTCGAGCAGGAGGATGTCGGGTTGCGCGCCTCCTCGCGCCTGATAGTGACGCGGGCCCTGGTCCAGGGCTTCATCGCCTTCGACTGGTGGCATCGGCGCGGCGAGGCGATGGCGCGGCTGGCCGCCTGGCACCGCGAGGGCAGGATCCAGACCAGGGAGGATATCCTCGACGGCTTCGAGCGCATGCCCGAGGCGTTCCTGCGCATGATGACGGGTCGCAATTTCGGCAAGCAGCTCGTACGACTGAAGGCGTGAGCGAATCCCCTGCACCGAACCTTGCGCCGCTGGCCGGCGTTCGCGTCGTCGACCTGACGGCGATCGTGATGGGGCCGCTGGCAACGCAGCTGCTTGCCGATCTCGGCGCCGACGTCATCAAGATCGAGCCGCCCGAAGGCGACATCCTGCGCAAGGCGGGCGCACCGCCGGGCTCGGATCGCGGGCCGCTCTTCGTCCATCTCAACCGCAACAAGCGTAGCGTCGTGCTGGACCTGAAGAGTCCGGACGGACACGCAGCGCTGCTGCGGCTCGTGCGTGACGCTGACCTCTTCGTACACTCCATGCGCCCGCAGGCCATGACGCGGCTCGGGCTCGGCTATGAGACGCTTTCGGCGCTCAACCCGCGCCTGATCTATGCCGGCCTGTTCGGCTTCGGTCAGCGCGGTCCCTATGCCGAGCACGGCGCCTTCGACGACCTGATCCAGGCAATTTCCGGCCTTGCCGACTTGCTCGGCCGTACCAGTGATGGCCAGCCGCGCTATGTTCCCGCCAATCTGGCCGACCGCACGGTCGGGCTGTATGCCTTCGGGTTGATCAGCGCGGCCCTGTTCCAGCGCGAGCGCACCGGCAAGGGCTGCGCGCTCGGCATCCCGATGTTCGAGACGCTGGCCAGCCTGCTCTTCGGCGACCATCTCTTCGGCGAGACCTTCAAGCCGGCCTCCGCCCCGATGGGCTATCCGCGCCTGATGGTGCGCGACCGCGGCCCGTTCCCGACCAGGGACGGACACATCTGCTGCATGATCTACACCGATGCACAGTGGCGCAGCTTCCTGAAGGTGGTCGGCCGCGACCCCGATATCTCGCGCGACGCCCGGCTCGCCGACATGACGGCGCGCACGATCCATAGCGATGCCCTGTTCGAGATGGTCGGCAGCATCACCCGCGAGCATTCCACGGCTCACTGGATCGCGACTTTGCGGGAAGTCGGGCTTACTGCTGTCGCGATGCGCTCGCTGGAAGAGCTTTGCGAGGATCCTCATCTGCTCGCCATCGGCTTCTTCCAGGATGCGACCTGCGAGGACGGTGAGCGGCTGCGCCTGTTCGGCCCCGTTGGAGACTGGAGCAACTGGCGACCGCAGCTTCGTTATTCGCCGCCGCATCTGGGCGAGCATACGGGCGCCATCGTCGAGGCTGGCT
This sequence comes from Alloboseaceae bacterium BT-24-1, assembly GCA_025846845.1. GTDB lineage: Bacteria > Pseudomonadota > Alphaproteobacteria > Rhizobiales > Beijerinckiaceae > Allobosea. Next base: position 308,312 of record JAOYTL010000005.1, on the reverse strand, counting down.
GGGGTTAGAGGCAATGCCGGCCGGCCTTTGCTCTTACCATTGTATGTTTTAGAGCGTATGGTGCTGCGGTCAGCCTGCGGAATGGAACGAGATGACGAAGGCGGACGATACTCCGGAGCCAATGCTGGGACGAATCTCCGTCCAGAAGTCCTATGAGGTGCTGGCCGACCGGCTACGCCAGACGATCCTCGGCGGGTCGCTGGCGGAAGGCGAACGGCTGCCGACCGAGCGCGAGCTCGTCAGCCAGACGGGCTTGAGCCGGGGTTCGGTGCGCGAGGCCCTGCGCAAGCTCGAGGTCGAGGGCCTGGTCAAGACGAAGCTCGGCCGGCTCGGCGGCAACATCGTCAGCCGTCCCGGCAACGACTCGATGGCGCATTTCGTCACCCAGTTCGTCAAGGGACGGCGGCTGTCGCTGCGGACGCTGCAGCAGACGCGCGAGACACTGGAGCCGGGACTCGCCCGCCTTGCCGCCGAGCATCGCACCGCGGACGACGTCACCCGCCTGCGCGAGCTCAACGCCGAGATGGCGCAGGCGCTCGACGACCGTGATCGCTTCGCTGCGATCAACATCGCCTGGCACAATGCGGTTGCGACCGCGAGCCGCAACGATCTGCTGGCCGCCTTCCTCTACTCGATCTCCTACGATGTCGTGGTCTCCACGGTGAGCGAGGAATACGACACCTCCGGCCTGCGCGCGGAGGTGGTCAGGGCGCATGAGCGCATCATCACCGCGATCGAGGCAGGCGACGGCGACGCCGCCTTCCGGCGCATGGAGCGCCACGTCAAGGCGACGCGCGCCAAGACCAGGGCGCGCGAGGAAACCGATCTGCCCCAGGAATAGGCTCCAGGTTCAGCCTTCCGCTGCGGCGACGATGGCGCGCGCCAGCTTGAGGTGAGGAATGTCGTACATCCTGCCATCGATGCCGATCGTGCCGATGCCGGGGTCGGCCTCGAAGGCGGCAACGATCCGCCTGGCCTGCGCCAGATCCTCGGCCGACGGCGAGAAACAGCGGTTGATTGTCTCGACCTGATCGGGATGGATCGCGATGCGCCCGGTGAAGCCGTCGCGCTGCGAGACGCCGCAACTCTCCTCCAGCCCGGCCGGATCGCGGAAATCGGCATAGAGCGTGTCGATGCGCGCAACCTCGGCAGCTGCAGCCGCGAACAAGCACATGCTGCGCACGACGCGGTAGGGCTGCGTCCAGTCGCCGTCCGGTTGCTTGTTGGTGCTGGAGCCGACGACGGCGCCAAGATCCTCCGCCCCCCAGGTCAAACCGGCGAGGCGCTCATGCGCCGGCGCGTAGCTGCCGAGGTTGAACATCGCCACCGCCGTCTCCGTGGCGACGACGATGATCTTGACCGTGCCGCGCGCCATGCCGCTGCGTGTCTCCAATGCTTCGAGATAATGGCCGATGCGGACGATATCGGCCGCGCCGTTTGCCTTGGGCACCATGATGCCGTCGAGCCCTGGCTTGACCACGGCCGAGAGGTCCTCGAGCATCAGCCCGGTATCGAGCGCATTGACCCGGACCCAGAAGCTCCAGCTCCGGGGCGTTTCCGCTGCGAGCATCTGCTGCACCATCTCGCGCGCCACCGGCTTGCGTGCCGGTGCGACCGCATCCTCGAGATCGAGAATCAGCCCATCGGCGCCGCTGCCCCGCGCCTTGGCGAATTTCCGGTCGCTGTCGGCCGGCACGAAGAGCAGTGAACGCAGCCTCATCGGATCGCCTCCCGCCTGTTGTGCCGACAGCGTTAGCGCGCCGTCACCATAAACGTCAAATGGTTTGACCATTCTATAATTTGCGCTAGCCTGCCGGCAAGTGGCGGCAACACGTTGCCGCAAGACAGGAGGACGCAGCCCATGATGAAGGAGGCCAATGGCGCGCCAGCCGGCGAAAGCCGCTTCGATGTCGTCATCGTGGGGGCCGGCTTTTCCGGGCTCTACATGCTGCACAAGCTGCGCGGCCTCGGCTTTTCCGTCCGCGTCTGCGAGGCCGGCTCGGATGTCGGCGGCACCTGGTACTGGAACCGCTATCCCGGCGCGCGCTGCGACGTCGAGAGCATGCAGTACTCCTATTCCTTCGACGAGGCGCTGCAGCAGGACTGGCGCTGGAGCGAGCGTTTCGCCACTCAGCCCGAGATCCTGCGCTATATCGAGCACGTCGCCGATCGCTTCGATCTGCGCCGCGACATCAGCCTCGACACGCGGATTGCGACCGCGGTCTATGACGAAGCTGCTGCCGAATGGATGCTGACCACGCAGACGGGCGCGCGGATCGCAGCGCGCTTCTGCATCATGGCGACCGGCTGCCTGTCGGCGGCACGCCTCCCCGATTTCCCGGGTACGGCGGAGTATCGCGGCAGGATCTATCACACCGGCCATTGGCCGCATGAGGCCGTCGACTTCAGCGGCTTGACCGTCGGCGTCATCGGCACCGGCTCATCCGCGATCCAGGCGATCCCGCCAATCGCGGCGCAGGCCAGGCAGCTCACCGTGTTTCAGCGCACGCCGAATTTCAGCGTGCCGGCGCGCAACCGGGCGATGACCGAGACCTATGAGCAATCCTGGAAGCGGGATTATCCCGCGTTGCGCCGCCGCGCCCGCGAGGAGACCCGCTCCGGAACGATCTACGAATTCAGCGACAAGGGCGCGCTCGCCGTCGATGCGGAGACGCGCCGGCACGAGTATGAGCGGCGCTGGCAGCAGGGCGGCGCCAATTTCATGCACGCCTACAACGATATCCTGCTCGACAAGACGGCCAACGATACCGCTGCCGATTTCGTCCGCGGCAAGATCCGCGAGACTGTCGCCGATCCCAGGACAGCAGAGGCGCTGTTGCCGCACGACCATCCGCTCGGGGCCAAGCGCATCTGCGTCGACACCGAATATTACGAGACCTTCAACCGCGACAATGTCGCACTGGTCGATGTCCGCCGGGCGCCGATCGAACGGCTGACCGAGATCGGCTTGCGCGTCGGCGAACGCGACTTCGCCTTCGACGCCATCGTCTTCGCAACCGGCTTCGACGCCATGACCGGCGCGCTCGACGCGATCACGATCAGCGGCCGCGATGGAACGACGCTCAAGCAAGCCTGGTCTGCGGGCCCGCGGACCTATCTCGGCCTGATGAGTGCCGGATTCCCCAACCTGTTCACCGTCACCGGGCCGGGCAGCCCCTCGGTGCTCAGCAATGTCATCGTCTCGATAGAGCAGCATGTCGACTGGATCGCCGGCTGCCTGGTGCATCTGCGGCGACACGGCCTCGGCAGGATCGAGCCTGAGCAGGCGGCGCAGGACGGCTGGGTGGCCCATGTCAACGAGGTCGCGCACCGCACGCTCTATCCGCAGGCGAACTCCTGGTACATGGGCGCCAATATCCCCGGAAAGACACGCGTCTTCATGCCCTATATCGGCGGCGTGAACGTCTACCGGCAGATCTGCGACGAGGTCGCCGCCGAGGGCTATCGCGGCTTCCGCCTCGCAGGCGCACCGACACGTCAGATCGAACGAGAACAGCGCGCGGCAGGCTAGCCGCAAGCGCGTCGGGACGGACACACCCAGGGAGGTCGGGATGACGGATTTCATGGCGAAGGCGTTGCTGGTTGCAGTCGCGCTGGCAGCAGGACCTGGGGCAGCGCATGCGCAGGCCGAGGGCTATCCGCAGCGCCCGGTCACGCTGATCGTGCCTTTCCCCGCCGGCAGCGCCACAGATGCGGTGGCGCGCAAGGTGGGCGAGGGGCTGCAAAAGCAGCTCGGCCAGGGCTTCGTCGTCGAGAACAAGGCCGGTGCCGACGGCATCATCGCCGCGCGCCAGGTCGCAGGGGCGACACCTGACGGCTACACCCTGCTGATCACCACCAACACCACCCATTCGGCCAATCCGAGCATCTATCGGCAACTGCCCTACGATCCGAAGAAGGACTTCGCCCCGGTCGGCGGCATCATCCGCATTCCTTTCATGGTCGCGGTCCGCCCCGATTTCCCGGCGAGCGACTTCGCCGGCTTCGTCAAGGCGGCCAAGGCGGCCAACCCACCCTTGTCCTATGGCAGCGGCAATACCGGCAGCCGAGCCTCGGGCGAGCTGCTGAAATCGCGCCTCGGCCTCGACATGGTGCACGTGCCCTATCGCGGCTCGCCGCAGGCGATGACCGACCTGATCGGCGGGCGCATCGACGTCTATTTCCCCGATCCGGCAAGTGCACTCGGCATGCTGCAGGGCAAGCAGTTCAAGGTTCTGGCGGTGACCGGACCCAAGCGCATCGCGACCTTGCCGGAGCTTCCGACCGTGATGGAACTCGGCGTTCCCGACTTCAACATCGTCGCCTGGGTCGCCGCCTTCGCGCCGGCCGGCACGCCGCAGCCGATCGTGCAGAAGCTCAACACCGCGCTCAACACGTTGCTGCGCGATCCCGACATGGTCGCTTTCATCAACCAGATCGGCTCGGAAATCCTGTCGACCAGCCCGGCCGAGCTCGGGGCCTTCGTCGACGAGGACGCCAGGCGCTGGGTCGACCTCGTCGAGATCGCCAAGATCGAGCGCAAGTGAGCGCCACGCACCCGTTCCGGAATCAGTGAAGGCGCCCGCCGGGGCGCAGGAGATCGATCGTGGCCAAGCCTCTGCAGGGAGTGAAAGTCCTCGACCTGAGCAAGGTCCTCGCCGGGCCGCTCTGCGCCCAGTATCTCGGCGATATGGGGGCCGACATCGTCAAGGTCGAGCCGGTCGGCAGCGGTGACGAGACCCGTGGCTGGCCGCCTTTCCGCGCGCCCGGGCTCGGCGCCGTCTTCCTCAGCGCCAACCGCAACAAGCGCAGCATCGCGATCGACCTCAAGACCGAGCAGGGGCGTGCGGTCGTGCATCGCCTCGCGAGGACGGCGGATGTCGCGATCGAGAGCTTCAGCACCGGCGTGGCCGAACGGCTGGGCATCGACGCGGCGACATTGCGCGAACTCAATCCGCGCCTGATCCATTGCAGCATCTCCGGCTTCGGCCGGACCGGCCCGATGCGCGGCGCTCCGGGCTACGACGTCATCCTGCAGGCCTTCTGCGGCGTGATGGCGCTGACGGGAGACGAGACGGGCGGCCATATCCGCAGCCCGATCTCGCCGATCGACCAGATGACCGGCACGCACGCGCTGACCGGCATTCTCGCCCAGCTCTACCAGCGTGAGCGGACCGGCGAGGGCGGCAGCGTCAACGTCTCGCTCTATGACACGGCGATGGGCCTGCTCGGCTACAATCTCCAGACCTTCTGGGAAAAGGGCGTGGAGCCGGCGAAATGCGGCTCTAGCCATGAGTCGCTCTGTCCCTACCAGGCCTTCGAGGCGGCGGACGGGCCGATCATGATCGGCGTCGCCAACGACAATCTCTGGCGGAAATTCTGCGAGGCCACGGGCCTGCAGGAGATCGTCGACCGCCCGGATTTCCGCAGCAATGCCGAGCGGGTCAGGAACCGGCCACAGACGCTGGCGCATGTCCAGGCCGCGCTCGCGCACGGGACGGTGGCGCATTGGCACGAGACGCTGTCGCGCGCCGGCATCCCCTGCTCGCCGATCAATTCGCTGGCACAGCTGCTGGCCCATCCGCATACCGCGGCGAGCGGCATCGTCCTCGACTATGAGCATCCCAAGGGCGGCGCGCTGAAGGCGATCGGCCAACCGGTCCGCTTCGACGGCGAGCTGCCGAAGCCCGGCCTGCCACCGCCCGATCTCGGACAGCATACCGATGCGGTCCTGACCGAGATCGGCTTCTCCGTAGGAGAGATCGCCGCGCTACGCGAGGCGCGCTCGGTCGCCTGAACATCTGGAGCGTGACGATGTCGATCGACCTGACCCTCGACGGCGCAGTGGCGACCATCACGATCAATCGCCCCGAGCGGCGCAACGCCATGGACGCCGAGCACTATGCCGGGCTGTCCACCGCCTGGGTCGAGGTGCGCGACAATCCGGCGATCAGGGCCGCGATCGTGACAGGCGCCGGCGACAAGGCCTTCAGCGCTGGCGCCGACCTCAAGAGCTTCACCGCACATGCCCCGTCGTTGGCGGAGCTGATGCTGACCCAGCAGGGCCAGCTCCTCAATCGCGGGCTCGAGGTCTGGAAGCCGGTGGTCGCCGCCGTCAACGGCGCCTGCCTCGGCGGTGGCATGACGCTATTGCTCGCGACCGATATCCGCGTCGCCGCGAGACATGCGACCTTCTCGGTCTCGGAGGTCAGGCGCGGACTTTTTCCCGCCAATGGCGGCACGCAGCGCCTGGTCCAGCAATTGCCGCATGCGATCGCGATGGAGTTGCTCCTGACCGGAGACAGCATCGACGCTGCGACGGCTGAACGCTGGGGCCTCGTCAACCGGGTGGTCGAGACCGACGAGGTGATGGCGGTTGCGCTCGATTATGCCCGGCGCATTGCCGAGAACGCTCCTCTCGCTGTCCAGGCGGCGAAGGAACTGGCGCTGCGCAGCCGCGATGTCGACCTTGCTGCGGGCCTGCGGCTCGAGCAGCTGATGCTGCGGCTGCTCCAGACCAGCGACGACGCGCGCGAGGGCGCGGCTGCCTTCGCCGAAAAGCGGGCGCCCCGCTTCACAGGCGCCTGAACAGCTCCGCCTGAGAGGATTTTGGATATGGCAGGCCTCCATTTCGATGAACTCACGGTCGGGCAGGTCTTCCGGCACGAGATCCGCCGCACCATCACCGAGGCCGACAATGTCTGGTTCAGCGCGCTGACCCACAACCCGGCCTATCTTCATCTCGACGAGGAATACTGCCGGACGCAGACCGAGTTCGGCCAGCGCCTCGTCAACAGCGCCTTCACGCTCGGTTTGATGGTTGGCATCTCGGTCGGCGACACGACGCTGGGAACGGCCATCGCCAATCTCGGCTGGGACGAGGTCCGCTTTCCCAAGCCGCTCTTCCATGGCGACACGATCCGCGTCGAGACGGAGGTCGTTGAACTGCGCGAGAGCCGCTCGCGTCCCGAGGCCGGCATCGTCACCTTCCTGCACCGGGCCTATAACCAGCATGGTGAACTCGTCGCCCAATGCCGCCGCTCGGGCCTCCAGAAGCGACGTCCGACTGCGTGACGGCTTTGCGCGAATAAGGCTCGACCACTTGCAGACAATCGCACAGAAGCTTGCGGGCCTGTACCGGCGCGCTCTTGTCTCAGCACGAATTTTAGCCTCATGCTCGCCCCTCGGCTCATAGCCGGCAAGCCAGCCTCCTGCGCCGGCTCACGACGAATTTCTGGGGATGGCCGGGTCGCGAATGGTTTCGGTAGAGCTCAAGGCTGTTTCGAAGAGTTGGGGCGGCGCAGCTGCCGTTGATAATGTCAGCTTCACCGTCGAGGGCGGCAAGCTCGTCGCGCTGCTCGGCCCGTCCGGCTGCGGCAAGTCGACCACGCTCAGGCTGATCGCGGGGCTGGAAGACAGCAGCAACGGCTCCATCGCGATCGGCGGGCGCGACGTCACCCGTGCGGCTCCGTCGCAACGCGGCATCGCCATGGTGTTCCAGAACTACGCACTGTTCCCGCATCTCTCGGTGGCGGAGAACATCCTGTTCGGGCTGAAGGTGCGGAAAGTGTCGCGCGCGGATCGTGATGAGCGGCTTGCCCGCGCCGCCTCGATCCTCGGGCTCGCCGCTCTGCTCGAACGCAAGCCCTCGCAGCTTTCCGGCGGCCAGCAGCAGCGCGTCGCGCTCGGCCGGGCGATCGTCGCCGAGGCGCCGGTCTGCCTGATGGACGAGCCGCTCTCCAATCTCGACGCCCAGCTGCGCGTCGAGATGCGGCGCGAAATCCGCGAACTGCAGCAGCGCCTCGGCATCACCATGGTCTATGTCACCCATGACCAGGTCGAGGCGATGACCATGGCCGACCAGGTCGTGCTGATGCGCAACGGGCGGATCGAGCAGGATGCGCCGCCCGACCAGCTCTACGAGAATCCGGCGACGATCTTCGTCGCCCGCTTTGTCGGCACGCCGCCGATGAACGTGATCTCGCTCGCCTCCATTCTGGCGAGCGGCGGCACTGGCCTTTCGCCGCCGGCTCATGCCGAGCCGGGCTCGCTCGCGGTCGGCATCCGGCCTGAGATGACCGAGCTCACCGACGCCGGCATTGCGGCCGATGTCGTGGCCGTCGAATATCTTGGCGCCGACACGCTGGTCGAGACCCGTATCGACGGCCAGCCCTTTATCGTGCGCCGACCCGGAAAAGTCCGCGCCGCGGCGGGCGACCGGATCCATATCAGGCTGTCGCAGGCGGCGCTGCACTGGTTCGACCTGAAGACCGAGCAAAGGCTCGTCCTCGACTGACGAAGCCTGAACAACCAAGGCGTTCAAAACGCCATGCAAAGGGGAGTGCAAGATCATGGACAGGCGTGAATTTCTGGGCGGCACTGCAGCTCTCGCCGGCTCGCTCGCCTTGGCGAGACCAGCTCTCGCCCAATCGGCCGAGCTTTCCTTCTTCTACCCGGTCGCCGTCGGCGGGCCGATCACCAAGCTGATCGACGCCTATGCCGCCGGCTTCGAGAAGGAAAACCCGAGCATCAAGGTGAAGCCGATCTATGCCGGCACCTATCAGGAGACGATCGTCAAAGCGCTGACCGCGCACAAGAGCGGCACGCCGCCGGTGCTCTCGGTGCTGCTCTCGACCGACATGTTCACGCTGATCGACGAGGAAGCGATCGTTCCCTTCGATCCCTTCATCAAGACCGAGGACGACAAGAAGTGGCTCTCGAGCTTCTTCCCCAGCTTCATGGAGAACAGCCAGACCGGCGGGAAGACCTGGGGCATCCCGTTCCAGCGCTCCACGGTGGTGCTCTACTGGAACAAGGAGCTGTTCAAGGAGGCCGGGCTCGATCCCGAGAAGCCGCCGACCAGCTGGGCGCAGCAGCTCGAATTCGCACAGAAGCTGACCAAGCGCGATGCCGCCGGCAACACCAGCCAGTGGGGCATCCAGATCCCGTCTTCGGGCTTCCCGTACTGGCTCTTCCAGGGGCTGACGACGCAGGCCGGCGCCACCCTCGCCAATGCGGCCGGCGACAAGACCGATTATGCCAACCCCGGCGTTGTCGAGGCGCTGCAGTACTGGGTCGACCTGGCGCAGAAGCACAAGGTTCATCCGCCGGGCATCGTCGAATGGGGCACCACGCCGCGCGACTTCTTCGAGAAGAAGGTCGCGATGATGTGGACCACCACCGGCAACCTGACCAATGTCAGGACCAACGCCAAGTTTCCCTTCGGCGTTGCCGTGCTGCCCGCTGGCAAGAAGCCCGGCAGCCCGACCGGCGGCGGCAATTTCTACCTTTCCAAGAAGGCGAGCCCGGCCGAGCAGGAAGCGGCGTTCAAGTTCGTGCGCTGGATCACCACGCCGGAGCGGGCGGCGCAGTGGAGCGCCGATACCGGCTATGTCGCGGTGACACCGGCTGCCTACGAGACCGAAGCGATGAAGAAATACGTCGCCGACTTCCCGCAGGCCCTCGTCGCCCGCGACCAGTTGCCGACCGCGGTCGCCGAGCTCTCGACCCATGAGAACCAGCGCGTCACCAAGGCGCTGAACGACGGGCTGCAGGCGGCCCTCACCGGCACGAAGCAGCCGGCACAGGCGATGGCAGACGCGCAGACGGAAGCCGAGCGCATCCTGAAGTCCTATCGCTGAGCCGATGACGAACCGCGCGACCGCGACGATCCATGGCTGGCTGCTGCTGCTGCCGGCCATGGCTTGCCTGGCCCTGTTCACGCACTGGCCCGCGATCGCGAGCTTCGTCGACAGCTTCATGTCGACCCCGCGGGCGCGCCGCCCGGCGCGTTTCGTCGGGCTCGACAATTACCAGCAGATGATGGCCGACCCGATCTTCTGGAAGGCGATGGCGAACAATCTCTGGTTCGCCATGGGCACGATCCCGACCTCGATCGCGCTTGCCCTGCTGATGGCGGTCTGGGTCAACGACAGGATCGCCGGCCGCACCCTGGTCCGGATGGCCTATTTCACGCCGACCATCCTGCCGATGATCGCGGTCGCCAATATCTGGCTGTTCTTCTTCACCCCACAATACGGCCTGCTCGAGCAGATCGTCGGCGCCTTCGGCGGACGTTCTACCAACTGGCTGGGATCGCAGGACACCGCGCTCTATGCCGTTACCGTCGTCGCGATCTGGAAGGAGGCCGGCTTCTTCATGATCTTCTACCTCGCGGCGCTGCAGGCGATTCCGCCTAGCCTTGGCGAGGCAGCGGCGATCGAGGGCGCCTCGCGCTGGACCTTCTTCCGGCGCGTCCAGTTCCCGCTGCTGATGCCGACGACGCTGTTCGTGCTGATCAATGCGGTGATCAACGCCTTCCGCATGATCGACCATATCTTCGTGATGACACGCGGCGGTCCGGACAATGCGACGACGCTGCTGCTGTTCTACATCTACCAGGTCGGCTTCGGCTTCTGGGATACGACCTATGCCGCGGCGTTGACCTGTGTGCTCCTGCTGCTGCTCGCGCTTGTGGCCTTCGTCCAGTACGGCTGGCTCGAACGCAGGACGCATTATCAATGAGCGGCGCGCCTCAACCGCAGTCGGTGGCCTCCAGCCGTCCCGACCCCTACGCGCCGAAGGGCCTGGCGCTGACGCTCGAATCGACAGGCGCGATCCTGCTTGCCCTGATCTGGATTCTGCCACTGGCCTACGCCGTCTGGGCCGCGATCCATCCGGCCGAGTACACGACCCGTTTCGAGCTGACCGCACCGCTCACGCTGGACAACTTCACCCGCGCCTGGGCAGCCGCGCCCTTCGCGCGCTATTTCCTCAACACCTTCATCCTTGTCACGATGATCCTCGCCTTCCAGCTCGTGCTGGGCACCCTCGCGGCCTATGCGCTGGCGCGGCAGGATTTCTGGGGGAGGGACATCGCCTTCGCGCTGATCCTGGCGCAATTGATGATCATGCCGGACGCGCTGATCGTCGAGAACTACCGCACACTCGCCAAATTCAACCTGATCGACACGATCCCGGCGATCGCCTTGCCCTATATCGCCTCGGCCTTCGGCATCTTCCTGCTGCGGCAGACCTTCAAGACCGTGCCGAAGGAGCTCGACGACGCGGCCCGCGTCGAGGGCGCCAGTCCATTACAGGTGCTAATGAAGGTCTATGTGCCGCTCGCCAAGCCGACTTACGTCGCCTACGGACTGGTCTCGGTGAGCTATCACTGGAACAACTTCCTCTGGCCGCTGCTGGTCACCAATTCGGTCGAGTCGCGGCCGCTGACGGTCGGCCTGCAGGTCTTCTCCTCGAGCGACCAGGGCATCGACTGGGCTGTGATCTGCGCCGCGACGCTGATGACCTCGGCGCCGCTGCTGGTCGGCTTCCTGCTGTTCCAGCGCCAGTTCGTGCAGAGTTTCATGCGCGCAGGAATCAAATAAGATGAAGCTGATTACCTGGAACATCCAGTGGGCCCGCGGCATGGACAACCGCGTCGACCCGGCGCGCGTCGTCGCCCACGCCCGGCAGATGGCGGATTTCGACGTGCTCTGTCTGCAGGAGGTCGCCGACAACTTCCCCGAGCTCGACTTCAACGACGAGACCGACCAGTTCGCCCGCTTCGCAGAATTGCTGCCGGGCTTCACCGCCGTCGAGGGCATCGGCGTCGATGTCGATGACGGCAAGGGCGGTCGTCAGCGCTTCGGCAACCTCTTGCTGACGCGCTATCCCGTCGCGCAGGCGCTACGCCATCTCCTGCCCTGGGAGGCCGCCGAGACCCGCAATATGCCGCGCATGCTGATCGAGGCGATGGCCCTGACTCCACTTGGCCCGGTCAGGCTGATGACGACGCATCTCGAATACTCGTCCTCGGAGTTGCGTGCCGCGCAGGTCGATGGCATCCGCGAGGCCCACCGCATGGCGCTGGCGCGCCACGCCAAGCCCCGGGCCGCTGGGCCGCACACCTACCGGATGACGCCGAGCTCGGCGAGCGCGGTGCTGACCGGCGACTTCAACATGAGGCCGGACGATCCCGTGCTGGCGCGGCTGCTGGCGCCGTTCGGCGGTGGCGAGCCGCCGCTGCTCGACCTCTGGGCCGCGGTGATGGGCGAGGCGCCGCATCCGCCGACCGCCAATCTGTTCGACCAGACCTATGGCCAGGCCGGCTGCCTCGACTATGTGCTGGCGACGCCCGATCTCGCGGCGCGAGCCCATACGATCGCCTGCGATGTCGAGACCAAGGTCTCCGACCACCAGCCGATCCTCGTCGAGTTCGACCTCGGCTAACTCATCCCCCCTTGCCGACTGGACCACGATGATCTTCACCCGCCAGGACCATGAGAGGCTCGCCGGCATCCTCGCCGAGGCGGGCCGGCGCGAGGTCATGCCGCGCTTCCGCAACCTGGCCGAGGGCGAGATCCGCGAGAAGCGCTCGGCGACCGATCTGGTCACCGAGGCCGACGAGGCGGCAGAGCGCTTCATCAGTGCCGAGCTCGCCCGCGCCTTTCCGGGCGCGGTGCTGATCGGCGAGGAAGCTGCCGCCGCCGATCCTGCGCTGATCGAGCGTCTCGCCGATGCCGAGCTCGCCTTCGTCATCGACCCGATCGACGGCACCTTGAATTACGCCTCCGACCTGCCGCTCTTCGCGGTGATGGCGGCGGCGGTGGTCAAGGGCGAGGTCGTCGCCGCGGTGATCCATGATCCGATCGTCGAGGACAGCGCCATGGCGCTGCGTGGCGAAGGGGCGTGGCTCGCCGGTGACGGCACCAGCTGTGACCTGCGTGTGGCACCGCCGGCCGCCCCGCGCGAGATGACCGGGATGATGAGCTGGCAGTATTTTCCGGAGCCGCTGCGCAGCACGCTGCCGGGGCGCTCGCCGGCCTTCGCCAATGTCTGCTCGCTGCGCTGCTGCGGCCATGAATACCGGCTCGCCGCCGCCGGCAATGGCCATTTCTTGCTCTATGGCCGGCTCAACCCATGGGATCACGCGCCGGGATCGCTGATCCATGCCGAGGCCGGCGGCCATGTCCGCATGCTGGACGGGCAGCCCTATCGGCCGGCGCAGCCGACACTTGGACTGCTCTGTGCGCCCGATGCGCAGAGCTGGCAGGAGATCCGCGCGATCCTGCTGGGCGAGACCGCCTAGATCTCCTGCGCGTCCAGCCTGCGGTAGAGCGGCAGGGCCAGCGGCGCGATCCGGCGGATCAGGCCCTGGAAGGGCTGCGGCTTCGGCGTCGACAGTGGCAGGCCCAGCGTCTCCAGGGCTGTCCCCTGCGTCGCCTTGGCCAACTCGCGGCCGAGCGAGATCGAGAGCGCGACGGCGCGGCCGTTGCAGCCGACCCAGGCGAAGCCGTTCGGCCCGAGCTGGTGGATGCGCGGATAGCCCGGCACCTGCGGCTGGAGCAGATTGTCGGGCGTCATCCCGACATAGCCGGACCAGACATAGTCGAACTCGACTTCGCCGAGCTGCGGCCAGAGCCGCTTCAGCCGCGCCGCGACTGCCGGGCGAAGGTTGACGCCGCCGGCCCCGGGCAGGACCGCGGCGCCGCCGGTCACCAGGCGGTTGCGGGCGTCCCAGCGGGCGAAGTAGAGCTCGCGATGCGTGTCCGACATCGCCTGCCGGCCGGGGATCACGGTCTTGGCGATGTTGTCGCTGACCGGCTTGGTCGCCATCTGCCAGGACAGGACGGGGATGACCTCATTGGCGATATCGGGAGCGAGATCGCGCTCGAATTCGCCGGTATAGGCGTTGGTCGCCAGCACGAGCGCGCGCGCCGTAACTGACCCTTTGGCCGTCGTCACCACCCAGCGGCCGTTCCGATGCGCCATGCTGACGGCCGGCGAGCGCGCATGGATGGTCGCGCCGAGCCTGAGCGCGACCTCGGCGAGGCCGCGGGTCAAGGCGAGCGGGTTGATATGACCGCCGGTGCGGTTCCAGAAGCCGCCGTACCAGGCATCCGAGCCGAGCATCTGCGCCGTCGCCGCCCGATCGAGCAATTCGACCGGTGCGCCGATCGCCGACCACTCCCGGACGCGCTTCTCGGCGAGCTTGAAACGGCCCGGCGAATGCACGGGCTGGACCCAGCCTGCCTGCTCGGCTTCGGCCGGGATCTCATATTTACGCACGAGATCGAAGAGGTATTGCGCGCTGTCGCGCAGCACCGCGTTGAAGCGCTCGCCGGCCTCGCCATGCCGGGCAGTCATCGCGGAGGGATCATGGCCGGCCAGTGTCGGGATGACCTGGCCATTGTTGCGCCCGGAAGCGCCCCAGCCGGGTTCGGCCGCTTCCAGGATGGTGACGCCGACCCCGCTCTCGCGCAGATGGATCGCCGTCGAGAGACCGGTGAAGCCGGCACCGATCACCACGACATCGCTCTCGATTGCGCCTTCAAGCGTCCCGAGCACAGGGCCAGGCTGGGCCGTGGCGGCCCAGAGCGAGGGCGGCCAAGTGACGGGAGAGGGGGCAGTCATCGGCGGCGTCTTTCGGCTGGGCATGAATAAGCGAGGACCTGCTTACCGGGTCTAGCCTTATCCTTGCCGCCATGTCCGCTGAGCTGCAAGCAGGCTATTCCCAGCCGTTCATCCGAGGGAGAATAGTTTTCTATGTTTACTGGCCAAAACGAACGGATTCTGCCAAATTTTGGCTTCTTCGCTCGCCTTATTGAAAATACTATTCTCCCGACGCTATGTCTCCCACGCAGCGGGGGTTGCTGGAATCGTCATCCCGGAGCGGTTGCGCCCTAACCTCCGTTCGGATGAACTCTCCTTCCGTTGGGTTCTGGTCAAAAGGGGGCGTCATGCCGCTGAAGCACATTCTCGGTCTCGACCATGTCGTGGTGACGGTTCGCGATCTCGACGCCTCGGCCCGGCAATGGCAGAGCCTCGGTTTCACCGTCTCGCCGCGCGGCACGCATTCGGCCATTCTCGGCAGCGGCAACTACACGATCATGTTCGGCGACGACTATGTCGAGCTGCTCGGCATCCTGGCCGAGACCGAGCACAACAAGCCGACCCGCGACTTCCTTCGGGAGCGCGAGGGCATCGAGCGGGCCGCCTTCACCACCGATGATGCCGCCGCCGGCGCCGCCGAGCTCAAGAGCCGCGGGCTCGAGCCGCTCGGCCCGGTCCATTTCGGCCGCCCGGTCGACCTGCCCAATGGCGGCAAGGGCGAGGCCAAATTCAATGTCTTCCGCTGGCCGCTCGACGAGACCCCCGGCAGCCTGCGCATCTTCGCCTGCCAGCACCTGACCCGCGAGACGGTCTGGATTCCCGAGCTGCAGAGCCATGCCAACGGTGCGAGCCGGATCATTCGCGTCGAAGTGCTGGCGGCCGATCCCAAGGCCGCTGCCGAGCATCTGAGCCGGCTGATCGACGAGCCGGTGAAGCAGCAGGACGATGCCTGGCTGGTGCCGTCGGGCGGCAAGCGCGCCGACTTCCTGTTCTACGATGCGGACAGCCTCGTCCGGCGCTACCCGGATGCGGTGCGGGTCGGTACGGCACCGGCGGGGGCCGTGGCGATCGTGCTGGCGAGCGATGATCTCGACCGTGCTGCCAAGGCGCTTGGTCCCGTCGGGGTTAAGCACGATGCGGCGGTCAGCGTGCCGGCTGCGTCCGCCAATGGCCTGATCGTGAGCTTCCTGCCGCAATAGGGCGGTTTTCCGCTTTTCGAGAACGGCCCCGTCGCATTGACGGGGTCTCGTGACGACCGCATCGTGCCGAGCCCGCACGCCGGACCAAGGAGATCATCCATGGATATGACCCGCCGCGCCGCGCTGATGACCAGCGCCGCCATCGCCTCCAGCGTGCTGTTCCCGATGCGCTCCTTCGGCCAGGAGACGCCGCGCAAGGGCGGTGTCTTCACCGTCCATTACGGTGCCGAGCAGCGCCAGCTCAATCCGAGCCTGCAGGCCTCGACCGGCGTCTACATCATCGGCGGCAAGATCCAGGAGCAGCTGGTCGATCTCGACGCCAAGGGCGAGCCCGTCGGCGTGCTCGCCGAGAGCTGGGAAGCCGCGCCCGACGGCAAGACCATCACCTTCAAGCTCCGTCCCGGCGTGACCTGGCATGACGGCAAGCCCTTCACCTCCGCCGACGTGCAGTTCACGGCGATGGAGATGTGGAAGAAGATCCTGAACTACGGCTCGACGCTGCAGCTCTTCCTCACCGCGGTCGACACGCCCGATCCGCTGACGGCGGTGTTCCGCTATGAGCGCCCGATGCCGCTCAACCTCTTGCTGCGGGCGCTGCCGGATCTCGGCTATGTCTCGCCGCGCCATCTCTACGAAGGCAAGGGCGACATCCGCCAGAACCCGGTCAATCTCGCGCCGGTCGGCACCGGCCCGTTCAAGTTCGTGCAGTACGAGCGCGGCCAGCACGTCATCGCCGAGCGCAACCCGAACTACTGGCGCGCCAACGCGCCCTATCTCGACCGGATCGTCTGGCGCGTGGTGACCGATCGCGCCGCGGCCGCCGCCCAGATGGAGGCGGGGCAGATCCACTACAGCCCGTTCTCGGGCCTGACGATCTCGGACTCGGCCCGCCTCGGCAAGGATCCGCGCTTCATCGTCTCGACCAAAGGCAATGAGGGCAACGCCCGCACCAACACGATCGAGTTCAATTTCCGCCGCAAGGAACTCGCTGACATCCGCGTCAGGCGCGCCATCGCACACGCGCTCGACATCCCCTTCTTCATCGAGAACTTCCTCGGCGACTTCGCCAAGCGCGGCACCGGGCCAGTCCCCTCGGTCTCGACCGATTTCTACCCGGCCGACAACGGCCCGCAGTACCCGTTCGACAAGAAGCTGGCCGCCAAGCTGCTCGATGAGGCCGGCTTCAAGCCCGGCACTGGGGGAACGCGCTTCTCGCTACGGCTGCTGCCGGCGCCCTGGGGTGAGGACATCTCGCTCTTCGCCACCTTCATCCAGCAGTCGCTCGCCGATGTCGGGATCAAGGTCGAGATCGTCCGCACCGATGGCGGAGGCTATCTGAAGCAGGTCTATGACGACCACGCCTTCGACCTCGCCACCGGCTGGCATCAATACCGCAACGACCCGGCCGTCTCGACCACGGTATGGTATCGCTCCGGCCAGCCGAAGGGCGCGCCCTGGACCAATCAGTGGGACTGGACCGACCCGACCATCGACAAGCTCATCGATGATGCGGCGACCGAGGTCGATGCGGCCAAGCGCAAGGCGCTCTATGGCGACTTCGTGCGGCGCGCCAACACCGAGCTGCCGATCTGGACGCCGATCGAGCAGATCTTCCTGACCGCGATCAGCGCCAAGGCCCGCAACCACTCCAACACGCCGCGCTGGGGCTCGTCGTCCTGGCACGATCTTTGGTTGGCGGAGTGACCTCTTCGCTCATCCCAGCAGCCGGATCCGGCCAGTACCCATGCGTGTCCTAAGTCTCGCGGGGCGGCGCCTTGCCGCCTCGATTCCGACCCTGATCCTGATCCTGATCGGGGTCTTCCTGCTGCTGCAGCTCGCGCCTGGCGACACGGTCGACGCGATGATGGCGCAGATGGGTGGCGGCGACGCTACCACCGCCAGGCAATTGCGCGAATTCTACGGGCTCGACCTCTCGGTCTGGGCCCAGCTCGGCAATTATCTCTGGCGGCTGGTCAGGCTCGATCTCGGCTTCTCCGCGATCTACGGCAAGCCGGTGGCGACGGTGATCGCCGAGCGGCTGCCGGCCACCATCCTGCTGATGACCGCCTCGCTCTCCTTCGCCTTCTTCTTCGGGCTGATCCTCGGCGTCGTCGCGGCGCGTGGCGTCAACAAATGGCCGGACACGCTGATCTCCACCTTCGGCCTGATGTTCTATGCGATGCCGACCTTCTGGTTCGGGCTGATGGCGATCGTCGTCTTCTCGATCTACCTGCAATGGCTGCCGGCGGGTGGTTTCGAGGATATCACGGTCAGCTATACCGGCTTGCGGCGGACGCTCGACATCGCCCAGCACCTCGTCCTGCCGACGCTGACGCTCGGCCTGTTCTACATGGCGATCTATTTGCGGATCATGCGCGGCTCGATGCTCGAAGTGCTCAACCTCGATTTCGTCCGCACCGCGCGCTCGAAGGGCATGGACGAGACGCGCGTCGTGGTGCGCCATGTGCTGCGCAACGCGCTGCTGCCGATGGTGACGCTGATCGGCCTGCAGGCCGGCACCATGCTCGGCGGCTCGGTCGTGGTCGAGAGCGTGTTCTCGCTGCCGGGGCTTGGGCGCCTCGCCTATGAATCGGTGATCCAGCGCGATCTCAACACGCTGCTCGGCATCGTTTTCGTCTCGGCGCTGCTGGTGATCGCGGTCAACTTCATAGTCGACCTGCTTTATGCCCGGCTCGACCCGCGCATCACGACGGGGAGCTGAGCCATGGATCTGGTGAAGCTCTATGTCCGCAGCCCGCCGGCCGTCATCGGCCTCCTGCTGCTCATCCTCGTTCTCGCCATGGCCGCGAGCGCCGACTTTTTCTATCCGCGCGACCCGCTGGCGCTGGCCGGGCGGCCGCTGATCTGGCCGTTCAGCAATCCGCGCTTCCTGCTCGGTACCGACAATTCCGGGCGCGACATCGCCGCCCAGATCTTCCATGGCGCGCGCATCTCGCTGCTGATCGGCGGCGTCGCGACGGTGATCTCGGTCATGATCGGCATCACCATCGGCGCTCTGGCCGGCTATTACGGCAGCTGGGTTGATACTGCCCTGATGCGCGTCACCGAAGCGTTCCAGACCCTGCCGAACTTCCTCTTGCTGCTGGTGCTGGTCGCGGTCTTCGGCTCGACCATCACCACGGTGACGGTCGCCATCGGTATCGTCTCCTGGCCGGCGTCGGCCCGGTTGACGCGCGCCGAGTTCCTCTCGCTGCGCAACCGCGAATTCGTGCAGGCCGGCCGGACGCTCGGCCTCAAGGACATGAGGCTGATCTTCGGCGAGATCCTGCCGAACGCGCTGCCGCCGGTGATTGTCTATGCCAGCGTCGTGATGGCGATCGCGATCCTGCTCGAAAGCGCGCTCGCCTTCCTCAAGCTCTCCGACCCGAACGTCGCCTCCTGGGGCAATCTGATCGGCGCCGGCCGCGATGTGCTGCGCGTGCAATGGTATGTCTCGGCCATTCCCGGGATCGCCATCCTCGTTACCGTGCTCGCGGTCTCGCTGGTCGGGCAGGGGCTCAACGATGCCCTCAATCCGAGGCTGAAGAGCCGATGAGCCCGATTCTCGTCCTCGACGATGTCAGCGTGAAGCTGCCGGCCGGCGGCGACCGCTCGCACGCCATGGAAAAGGTCTCGCTCGCCCTGGCGGCGAACGAGATCCTCTGCGTCGTCGGCGAATCCGGCTCCGGCAAGTCGATGACCGCCAACGCGATCATGCGGCTCCTGCCCGGCGGCGTCACGATCGACGGCGGCCGCATCTTGTTCGAGGGCCGCGACCTTTGCGGGCTCGGCGAAGCCGAGATGCGCAAGGTACGCGGCGCCGGCATCGCCATGATCTTCCAGGAGCCGATGACGGCGCTGAACCCTCTGCGCAGCATCGGCGACCAGATCGGCGAGATGTTCGAGCTGCATACGGAGCTGTCGGCGGCCGAGATCAAGGCCCGCACGCTCGCGCTGCTCGAGGAGGTGCGGATTCCTGATCCGGCGCTCGCCTTCAAGGCCTATCCGCACGAGCTTTCCGGCGGCCAGCGCCAGCGCGCCATGATCGCGATGGCGCTGGCGCTCGATCCGAAGGTGCTGATCGCCGACGAGCCGACCACGGCGCTCGACGTGACCACCCAGGCGCAGATCCTCAAGCTCATCCGCGACCTGCAGCGCCGCAAGGGCACGGCCGTTTTGTTCATCACCCATGATTTCGGCGTGGTCGCCGAGATCGCCGACCGGGTCGCGGTGATGAGCAAGGGCCATGTCGTCGAGCAAGGCGCGACGCAGGCCGTGCTCGGCAACCCGCAGCACGCCTATACCAGGCAATTGATCGCCGCGGTGCCGCCGCTCAAGGCGCCGCCGCCGCGGGCTTTGTCCAGCGAGCCGATCATGACGATCGCCCATGTCTCGAAGACCTATCGTACCGGCGGCTTCCTCGGGCGCGGCCAGCGCGTCACCCATGCGGTCAAGGATGTCTCGCTGGTGCTGCCCAAGGGCGCGACGCTCGGCATCGTCGGCGAGTCCGGCTCGGGCAAGTCGACCCTGGCGCGCTGCCTCGTGCGGCTGATCGATCCCGAGAGCGGTGAGATCCGCCTGAACGGTATCGATCTCGCCAAACTGAGCCGCGAGGAGATGCGCTCGGCGACGCGCGATATCCAGATGGTCTTCCAAGACCCGTTCGCCTCGCTGAACCCGCGCCGCAAGGCCGGCGAGGCGGTGGCGCAAGGGCTGATCGTGCATGGCATGGCGCGGCCTGAAGCTTTGGCCCGCGCCAAGGAGCTGTTCGGGCTGGTCGGGCTCGACCCGGCTTCGACCGAACGCTACCCGCACGAATTCTCGGGCGGCCAGCGCCAGCGCATCGGCCTTGCCCGGGCGCTGGCGCTGGAGCCTGCTGTACTGGTCGCCGACGAGCCGGTCTCGGCGCTCGATGTCTCCGTGCAGGCGCAGGTTCTGAAGCTGCTGGCGGAATTGCGCGAACGCCTCGGCCTGTCGATCGTCTTCATCACCCATGACCTGCGTGTCGCGGCGCAGGTCTGCGATCTGGTCGCGGTGATGAAGAGTGGCGAAGTGGTTGAGAGCGGCCCGATCGGCGCGGTCTTCGGTGAGCCGCAGCACGCTTATACGCAGGCGCTGCTCGCCTCGATCCCGGGCCGTGAGTTCGGCAAAGGACAAAGGCTCGCGGAAGAAGCTACGGCCTGATCAAGAACCGTCTTCACCCAAGCGCATTCGCCGGAGCTCTTCGTCGCGCGACACGATCGAGGCGACGACGAGACCGCCGTCGCAAGCTGGATGTCCGCGAATATCCGGTACGGCAGTGTCCGGCTCTCATCACTTGAAGCGGCTGGCCTGAACTTGCCGGCACCGAGCGAAGAGAGGCGGGGCCGCGCAAGTTCCCGCTCAGCTCGGCCGCGCCCCCCAGAAGAGGGGAATGCCCTGCGGCAGGCCGGTGATGCTGGTACGCCAGGCGCTCTGGGTCTTCCACTGGCCGAGCGGGATGAAGGGCACGTCCTGCCAGGCCTGTTCCTGGATTGCCCGGCAGATATTCTGACGCGCGGCAAGATCGGAAGCCTCGAACCAGGTGTCGCGCAGGCGCTCGATCTCGGGCGAACTCAGCCAGCCCCCCGCCGCCTTGCCATCGCCGCGCAGACTGATGCTTACAGCGGGATTCACAAGGTCGTTGCCGGACCAGGTGCCGACGAAGGCACTCCAGCCGCCACCTTCGACCGGCTGCTGGCTGGTGCGGCGCTGCATCACCGTCCCCCAGTCGGTCGAGACATAATCGACATTCATGCCGATGCGGGTGAGCAGGTCCTGCGCGACCTGGGCCAGCGCGTTGATCGCATCGATATTCGAGGCAGCGAGCAGGACGACGCGCTCGCCGCGATAGCCGGCAGCCGCGAGGTCGCGCTTGGCCTTGGCAACG
Source organism: Alloboseaceae bacterium BT-24-1 (assembly GCA_025846845.1). Lineage (GTDB taxonomy): Bacteria > Pseudomonadota > Alphaproteobacteria > Rhizobiales > Beijerinckiaceae > Allobosea. Next base: position 286,811 of record JAOYTL010000005.1, on the reverse strand, counting down.
TCGCGAGGTCCGAACAGCCCGGCCATTCCGGCATCGCTCGCCATCGGTGTGCCTGGTGTGAAATAGCCGACCCGGTCATTCCACATCGCCGGATCGTCGCCCGCGACGGCCTGCATGAACGGGGCCTGATCGACCGCGCCGAGCACGGCGCGCCGGATCGCCGGGTTGTTGAAGGGCGGGTGGAGATGGTTGAACCGGAACACGCCGATCGAGCCGGCCGGGTCGAGCGTCTCCACCACCACCTTGCGATTTCCCTTCAGCAGCGGAATGAGGTCGGGCGGTGGAGCCTCCCACCAATCGACCTCGCCCGACTGGAGGGCGGCTGCGGCAGTACCGGCATCGGGAATGGTGATCCACTCCACCCGGTCGAAATGGGCGACCTTGGCTCCGGACACGAAGCTCGGCGCGCCGGGGGCAGGGACATACCGATCGAATCTCGCATAGGCGGCCGAGGCACCCGGCACGCGTTCGGAGGCAAGGAAGCGGAACGGGCCGCTGCCGATCACCTCGGCGATCTGCGTCGTCTGCGGGGTGAGGGCGATCCGCTCGGGCATGATCGCGCACATATACGGGCTGGCCTTGCCGAGCGCGGCGGGCAGCAACGGGAAGGGGCGTTTCAGTTTGAAGCGGATCTCGCGATCGGAGGCGGCGGAGAACTCATCGGTCGCGGCCATGAGCTTTTGACCGAAGGCGTCCGCCGTCGCCCAGCGCCGGATGCTGGCGACGCAATCCTGCGCGCGCACCGACGTGCCGTCGTGAAACAGCAGCCCATCCCGCAGCGTCAGCCGCCACAACAGGCCATCGTTCTCGATCACATGTCCCGCCACCATCTGCGGCTGCGGTTCGAAGCTGGAATCCAGCCCGTAAAGCGTGTCGAACACCATGAAGCCGTGGTTTCGCGCGATATAGGCGAGGGTCCAGACCGGGTCGACGAAACTCAGATCGGCATGGGGCGCAAAGCGCAAGGTGCGGGCGCGGTTCGCCTGCGCATGCCCGAGGCGCGGCATGGAAAGGCTCGCCGCGCTGGCGGTCGCTCCGGCGATGAAGTGGCGGCGGTGCATGCTCCCGATCTCCCGTTCAACAGAGGTTTCCGTAACGCCGCGCGGGCCATGGGCCGGCGGTATCCTCAGACGCTGCCATGCACGAGCCGGCCCTCGAACCAGGTGGCCAGCACCCGGGTTTTCGCGATTGCCATCGGGTCGATCGCCATCAGGTCGCGGTCGAGCATGATCATGTCCGCCGACAGTCCCGGCGCGAGCCTGCCGGTGCGATGGCCGAGCCGCATGGCCGTGGCCGGGTTGCTCGTATAGAGCGGCAGCACCTCGGCGACACTCAGGGCCTGGCCCGGTGCGTGCGCACCCTCGTGACGGCCGGTCGGGTCGCGGCGGGTGACCAGGCCGCACATCGCCTCCCAGGGATCGAGATCGGGCGCGATCGTACGCCAGTCGGAGGCTGCGACGACCGCGGCGCCGGAGGCGAGGATATCGCGCACCGGCCAGACCGTCGCATAGCGCTCGATCCCGACCATCGCCTCATGCGTCCGGCTGGCGGAGTTCGGATGCCAGAGCGGCGGGCACATGTCGTGCAGGATGTTGAGCTTCGCCAGGCGCGGAATGTCCGCTGCGGCGATGAACTGGCCATGGGCGATCTGGTGCTGCGGCCCGCCGCGCCCGTTGCGGCGGCGCACCTGCGCGACGGCGTCGAGCACCATGCGGATCGCACGGTCGCCGACCGCATGCACCTTCACGCCGATGCCGTCGCGGTCGAAGTCGGCGATCGCATCGGTCAGCTCGTCCAGTGTCAGCGAGGTCGCGACTGGCACCTCATCGGGCGCGCTGGCATAGGGGGCGAGCATCGCGGCCGTACGCAGCGAGGGTACGCCGTCGAGGAAGATCTTGGCGAAATCAGCGTTCATATGCGGACCGCAGAGCTCGCGGCGCCGCTCGCGCATCGATCGCGCCTCGTCGGCCGCGTAGTTGGAACAGGTCGGGCTCAGGGCGAGATGGAAGGCGGCCCAGCAGGTCAGGGCGCCGGCGTCGTCCAGGGCCCGGTAGAACTCGAGCATCTCGAGGCTCGCCGCCGCATCGGCAAAGCCGGTGATCCCGAGGCTGTTGAGATAGCCGATCGAGGCGCGCGCTGCCTCGGCCTTTCCGGCTGCGGACAGCTCGGGAATCGCGGCGGTGACGCGCCACGCTCCGGATTCGACGAGCAGCCCGGTCGGGTGGCCCCCTGCGTCCTTGACGATCTCGCCGTCAGGTGGGTTGGGCGTCGCAGCGTCGATGCCGGCGATCTGCAGGGCGACGGAATTGGCGAAATGGCCATGGCCGCTGAGATGCTGCATGACGACCGGCCGGCCGCGGCTGACTGCATCGAGCGCCGAAAGCGCGCCGGGTTCCCGCATCCGGCGCAAGGCGAGCGCCCCATAGGAGTTGGCGACGACCCAATCGCGCCCATCGCCGCGCGTGCAGGCCTCCCCGATCTTGCGCAGGATCGTGTCGAAGTCGTCGGCCGTATCGAGAGCCGTGGTGTGGAGACGCGCGATCATGCTTGAGAGGAGGTGGACGTGGAAATCGATCAATCCCGGCATCAGCATATGGCCACCGAGGTCGATGAGGTTGGTTCCCTCTTTCCGAAGCGCCAGCACCTCGGCCGTCGTGCCGACCTTGACGATCCTGCCGCCGGCGACGGCGAGGGCTTCGGCCACCGGGTTGGCTGCGTCCATCGTGCGGATCACGCCGTTGTGCAGGATCGTTTCGGCTGCGAGATCGGGCATAGGCTTTTCTGGCTCCTCAGCTCGGAACTGCTCTGCACCGGGGACCGAAACGAAAAAACCGGCGCTTTCGCCCTGGCTCTCGCGAGCCCAGAGAAAAAGCGCCGGTTCGAATTGTTCCCCTGGAAGCCCGGGAGGGGCGATCCAGCACAAGTCACCTAGCGCATTCAGTACGTGCCGAATTTTCGTCTCTGTCAACCGCGACTGCATGCCCGCCATCAGGCAGCCGATCGCGGAGGCATTCTTGTCGTCGGGAGCGGGGCCGGGGGATTTTCGAGGGGAGGGTGCACACTATCCGCGCGATTTGCTCAGCTCTCGCTTCGACGGTAATGAATTGTCGGGGCACTGGAATATCAACAGGCATATCTGCGGCATGATGCGATGACGGCAAAGATGGGCGAGAGCGGGCAGAAGCGTCGTCCGGCGCCGCGCGGCAAAAGCAAGAAAGAGTCACTGCCGCTGTCGGAGCAGGCCTACATCGCTATCAAGGACCGGATCATCACCCTGTTCTTCGCGCCGGGGCAGTATCTCAACGAAGCGTCGATCTGCGAGCAACTGGATATGGGTCGCACGCCCGTTCACCAGGCGCTGCAGCGGCTGCAGGCTGAAGGTCTCGTCGATGTCGTGCCGCGCAAGGGCGTGATCATCCAGCCGGACTCGATGGGGCAGGTGATCGAGATACTCGATGCGCGCCTGGTCGTCGAGCCGGCAATCGCGGCGCGCGCTGCCGAGCACGCGCGGCCCGAGGATATCAAGGAGGCCTGGGCCATCCTCGATCATCATCGGGATGATCCTCATGGCGGCGGCCGGATCGACGCCTTCGTCGAATGTGACCGCGCCTTCCATTCCCGGATCAGCGACATGTCGCAGTCGCGCATCCTCGGTGACTTTGCCAAGGCGCTGCACGAGCGCTCGATCCGCGCTTGGTATCTGCATCTCTGGCAGACGCTCGACACCGACGCTTCCGACCGCCAGCACCGCGCCGTCCTCGCCGCGATCGAAGCGCGCAACCCCGCGGCGGCCGCAGCAGCGATGCGCGACCATCTCAGCGGCCTTCGTGAGCGGGTGGTTCTCCTGCAGCAGCACGCGCCAAGGCGTGTTCCCTCGCCGCCCGCCCGGTAGGCGTCTTCCAGCGCGTTGGGCGGCAGCAACGCTCGCGTGGCTGCACAAGCTCTAGGACGCCTCGCCATCCGATTCCCGACTCTCGGCTTCCTCACCCAGACAAAATCTGGGCGTGGCGGCGCTTTGCGGCTTGCATTAGACATCATGTGAAATATCATGACAGACATCGTAAGCGTGACAGCTTGAAAGAAGGGTCCATCATGCAGCTCCCCGCCGGCGCTCCGAGCCTCGAGGAAATCCTTGTCCAGACGAACGACATGCCCTGGCGGGAAAAGTCGTTGAAGGGCGTGCACGAGAAGATGCTGTGGCGGGACGAGGCGACCGGCGCATCCGTCGCCCTGATCCGCTTCGAGAAGGGCGCCGGCATTCCCAAGCCGCACTCCCATGCCTCGAACCAGATGATGTTCTGCCTGTCCGGCCATTTCGAATACACGGCCACCGGCGTCACGCTGAAGCCCGGCAGCTTCTACTGCAATCCCAAGGGCAATGTGCACGGCCCGAGCCTCGCGATCGAGGAGACGGTCGTGGTCGAGATCTATGACGGCCCGCACTACCCGCAAACGCCGTCCTGGTACACCGACGAGCGCGACGCTCATTGATCGCCGATCGAGCCGAGGTTCGCATCATGAGCAATCCCGCTTTCCAGCCAGCCGCCGCGCTGCGCGATCTCGCTCAGGCGCTGCTCGCAAAGGTCGGCGCTCCCGCTGAGCATGCGAGCCTGGTCGCTGAGGCTCTGGTCGATGCCGACATCGAAGGCCTCGGCTCGCACGGGCTGATGTTGCTGCCGATGTATCTCGAGCGCATCGAGAAGGGCTCGGTCGATGCCGCGGCGAAGGGCGAGATCGTCGTTGATGCCGGCGCGCGCGTCACCATCGATGCCGCGAATGGCCTCGGCCAGGTTACGGCCGAGCGGGCATCCGAGCTCGCGATCGAGCGGGCTGAGGAGCATGGCCTGGCGGTCATCGCCATGCGCAACGCCTTCCATTTCGGCGCCGCCGGCCGCTTTGCGCGCAAGATCGCCCTTGCCGGCCAGATCGGCATCGTCATGGCCAACACCCGCCCGCTGCTGCCCGCGCCGGGCGGAGCCGAGCGTGTCGTCGGCAACAACCCGCTCGCGATCGCCGTGCCCACCGGCGGCGAGCCGCTGGTGCTCGATCTCGCCATGAGCGCCGGCGCCATGGGCAGGATCAGGCTGGCGGAGAGCCGCGGCGAGCCTATCCCCGAAGGTTGGGCCGTAACGGCCGCTGGCCTGCCGACGACCGACGCGGCCGAGGCGATCAAGGGCATGCTGTTGCCGGCTGCCGGCGCCAAGGGCTTCGGCCTCGCGGTGATGGTCGACCTGCTCGCGGGCGGGCTGTCGGGCGGCGCGATCGGCGATGCCGTGCGTCCGCTCTATGGCGATCTTTCCGAGCCTTATGCCAGCGCCAATCTCTTCATCGCTATCGACGTCGCCGGCTTTCGGCCGCTCAGCGAGTTCGAGGCGGCAGCCTCCGATTTTGCCGAGCGCATCCGTGGCTCGAAGCCCGCACCGGGTGCCTCGCCGATCCGTATGCCCGGCGACCGTGCGGCCAGGGCGCACCGCGATTTCGACGGCAACTGCCGCATGGCGCCGGCGACGCTTTCGGCCTTGCGCGCTGCCGCCGAGCGGCTCGGCGTCCCGGTTCCGTCTTCCCTTTCATGACCCTCTAGGAGTTTCACCATGGCCAAGCAGAAGATCACCAGCGCCAAGTTGCGCCAGCCGAACGGCCATTTCTCGCAGGCGACCGCGATCGAAGCCCGCGGCCGCTTCGTCTTCCTCTCCGGCATGACCTCGCGCCGCGCCGACGGCACGATCGCCGGCATCGGCGACGTCTCGGAGCAGACCCGTCAGGTCTGCGAGAATCTGAAGGCTGCGGTCGAGGAGGCCGGCGGCACGCTCGACGACATCTGCCGCGTCGACGTCTATGTCCGCAACATGGAGCATTTCGACGCGATCCATAAAGTGCGGCGCGAATACTTCACCGGCATCGCGCCGGCCTCGACCATGGTCGAGATCTGCAAGATGACCTCGCCGGACTATCTGATCGAGATCAACGCCATCGCGGTCATCCAGGACTGAACCGCCGATGCGTTACGTCAATCTGCGCCATGAGGGCGGCGAGCGGCTCGGCCTCGTCGTCGATGACCAGGTGGTCCTGCTGACGCCGGGTGCCGGCGACCTCGTCGCCTTCATCGGCCTGCCGCCTAGCGAGCGGCAGGCGCTGATCGTCGCCGGCCTCGACAAGGGCGCGCGCCTGCCGTTGGCGAGGGCGTCTCTGGCTGCGCCGGTGCGTCGCTTCCGACGTGACGTGCTCTGCACCGGCTGGAACTACTGGGACCATTTCGAGGAGAGCAAGGGCAAGCGCGAGGGGCAGGATGTCGACCGCCCGAAAGCGCCGACCTTCTTCACGAAATCGCCCGACGTGGTGATCGGTCCGCAGGACGACATCGCCTTCGATGCCCGCATCTCGGCGAAATGGGACTATGAGGCCGAGATCGCGATCATCATCGGCAAGGGCGGCCGCAGCATCCCGCGTTCGCGGGCGCATGAGCACATCTTCGGCTTCTGCCTCGCCAACGACGTCTCGCAGCGCGACCTGCAGCGCCGCCATGGCGGGCAATGGCTGAAGGGCAAGAGCATCGACGGCACCATGCCGCTCGGCCCTTATGTGGCGACGCCGGACGAGATCGACCTTCCCAAGGTCAGGCTGCAATGCCTGCTCAATGGCGAACTCATGCAGAATGCCGTGGCGGCGCAGATGGCCTTCCCGATCGACGAGCTCATCGCAGAGCTGTCCTTCGGCATGACGCTGCATCCGGGCGATGTCCTGCTGACGGGAACACCGAGCGGGATCGGCAATGCGCGCGAGCCGCAGGTCTTTCTCAAGGCGGGCGACGAGGTCGTGGTCCAGGCCGAGGGCCTGGGCGAACTGCGCAATCGCCTCGTCGAGCACGACCTCGCCGGGAACAGCGACGTCACGCCCTGAAGGGCGCGGCCATCAAGCGAAAGGGCCGGCTCCTTGCAGGGAGCCGGCCCTTTTTCATGTCAGCCCATCAGCTTGGCGGGATTGTCGCAGAAGATCGCCCGGCGCCGGCTCTCGCTGAGGCCGGCGAGCTGCTTATGCGGCTCGATCAGGCCCATCGGGAACGGCCAGTCGGAGCCGAAGACGATCCGTTCCGGGCCGAACACCGAGGCTGCCAGATCGAGCAGCGTGTCGTCATGCGCGATGCAGTCGACGCAGAAGCGGCGCAGCGCGTGCGCCGGCGGCTCGACCTCTCGGTTGACGCCGGGCCGCCCGGTCTCGAAGCCACGCTGCCAGCGCCCGGCCACGGCAGGCACGGTTCCCCCGGCATGGGCGAGGCAGATGGTGATGCGCGGATGCCGTTCCAGCACGCCGGCGAAGACGAGATGGCCGGCCGCGACCGCCGTCTCGCTTGGATTGCCCAGGAGATTGTGCAGGTAGAACGGGTCGAGCCGCCCGTCGCAACCCTCGCCGGGATGCAGGAAAACGAAGGCCGAGACAGCATCCAGCGCCTGCCAGAGCGGGATATGGCTGGCATCGGACAGCACCAGCCCTGGCTCGCCCGTCGGCATGGAAAAGCGGGCCTCAGTGCCCGTGGAGCGCTCGCGCACGATCCGGGCGGCGAGCTCGGGATGGGCGACCGGCAAATGGAAGAGCGGGGCCAGCCGGTCCGGATGCGCCGCAGCGATCGCGGCGAGCCCGTCATTCAGCAACCGAGTCCACGCGTCGGCCTGAGCTGCATCGAGCCCGGGGCGATAGGTCGGCGGTGGCACCGAGATCCAGGCGCGCTCGACATGCTGCTCGTCCATCCAGGCGATCAACGCCTCGGAGTGGAACAGCGCCTTGATGCCGATCTGGTGGCCGTCGATGACGAGCTTTTCGCTCGCCGCGTCCCAGCTCACGCCGGGGACGCTGGCGAACGGTGCGCCGACCGGAATGAGATGGGCGTGGACGTCGAGGGCGATACGCTGGGTCATGCGGGTGCCATCGCGAAGCGCGCGACATGCGCGGAAAAGCGGGTGAGGAAGCCGTCGAGGAACTGCCGCGTTGCGGGATCGGCGATGTCGCCATCGGCAGTGAAGAGACCCTCGCGCATCGCCATGCAGACCTCGGGTTGCGGGAGTACATGGACGTCGAGATGCGAGAGGATGTTGCGCAGATGCTGCTGGGCCGGCGCCGTCCCGAGCGAGCCGCTGGCCAGGCCCGCGATCGCCGTCGGCTTGCCGCGCCAGGAGTTGGCGCCATAGGCGCGCGAGCCCCAGTCGATGGCGTTCTTGAGTGCGGAGGGGACCGAGCGGTTGTATTCGGGTGAGACGATCAGCACGCCATCGGCCGCTTCGATCGCCTGCTTGAAGGCCAGCACCGCAGGTGGCAGCGCGCGGTCCATGTCGCGGTTGTAGAGCGGCAGTTCGGCGAGAGCGCTCTCCCGAAATTCGAAGCGGTCGGAACCGAGTTGCGCGAGGGCCGTCGCTAGCCGGCGATTGATCGAGTCACGGCTGAGCGAGCCGATGAGCAGGGCGATGCGGGACTTCGTCATGGCAAGTCCATCATAGCGAGCCCATCAATGCCGGACTTCGCTGAACCAGGGCTTCAGCGCGATGTCGACGAAGGCGACGACGGCGTAGAGCGCCATGCCGAGCACCGCCAGCGCCAGCAGCGCGGCGAAGGCGAGCGGCGTGTTCACCTGCGAGTTGGCGACGAGCAGGAGGTTGCCGAGCCCCTCGTTCGAGCTGATGAACTCGCCGATCACGGCGCCGATGACGGCGAGCGTGATCGCGACCTTCGAGCCGGTGATGACGAAAGGCAGGGCGGCCGGGAACTTGATCTTCCAGAAGGTCTGCCAGCCGGTGGCGCGGACCGAGGCGGCAAGGTCGAGCATCTCCGTGGGTGTCGAGCGCAGGCCGGTGGCGGTATCGACCACGATCGGGAAGAAGGCGACGAGCCAAGCGATGGCGAGCTTGGATTCTATGCCGGTGCCGAGCCAGACCAGGATCAGCGGCGCCAGCGCGACCTTGGGTAGAGCCTGCGTCGCGATCAGCAGCGGATAGAACATCAGGTTGAGCGTGCGCGACGAGGAAATCGCCACGGCGATCGGGATGCCCAGGAAGAAGGCGAGCAGGAAGCCGTAGACGCTTTCGAGCAGCGTCACGCGACCCTCGGAGAGCAGCAGCGGCAGGTTGTTGATCGTCGCGTTCCAGACCGCGAGCGGGCGCGGCAGCACCGCCTGCGGCACGTCGAACAGCACGATGTAGCCCTGCCAGAGCAGGAGCAGCAGCAGCAGGCCGAGCACCGGATAGGCGACCCGCGTGACAGCTTCGGAGGAGATTTTCATGGCGTTGATCGTCATGCGTGATGAAGGACGCCGAGCCCGGCGCCGGCGCGGCGCTCGTACTCGCTGAAGGCCGTCGTGAAGCGCTGGCTCGCGGCCCGCGGATAGGGCAGGTCGATCCGGATCCGGTCGGAGACGCGGCCCGGGCGGGCGCTGAAGACGAGGACCTCGTCGGCGAGATAGACTGCCTCGGAGATCGAGTGCGTCACGAACATCACGGTCGCCCCGGTCAGACGGCGGATGCCGAGCAGCAATTCGTGCATCTCCATCCGGGTGAGCTCGTCGAGAGCGCCGAAGGGCTCGTCCATCAGGAGGAGGGAAGGGGAGTGGATCAGCGCCCGGCAGAGCGCGACCCGCTGCTTCATGCCGCCGGAGAGCTCGTGCGGACGGCTCTTCAGGAACTTGCCGAGGCCGACATGCTCCAATAGCTCGACGGCGCGCGCCTTTGCCGCCGCATCGAGCCGTCCCTTGATCTCCATCGGAAAGAGTACGTTCGAAAGCACGGTGCGCCAAGGCAGCAGGTTCGGGCTCTGGAAGACGAAGCCGAAATCGTCCTGCGGCTCGGTGACCTCGCGACCGCGGATCACGACGCTGCCGCCGCTGGGCTTGGTCAGGCCGGCAACGATCCGCAGCAAGGTGGTCTTGCCGCAACCGCTAGGGCCGAGCAGGGCGACGAGCTCGCCCTTCCTGAGCTCGTAGTCGACATCCGAGAGTGCGATCATCGCGCCCTCCTGCTTGCCGAAAACCTTACGGACGCCGACGAAGCGGCCGTAGATGTCGCCCGCCTCCTGAGGCGTGCTCTGCGGTTCTGCGACGGATGAAGTCACGGAAGAACCGGCGTCGCGGGCAGCAAGGTCGCATCGTAGACGTCGCCGGCTGCGAGCTTGGCGCCAGGCAGGGTCTGGAGGATGAGTGACACGGAGGCGGCCATCGCCTCGGGGTCGATCGCGCCCAGCCCCTTCTTCTCGGTGACCTCGGTCTTCACCAACTCGCTCACGATCTCGATCTCCTCGAGAACGACATCCTTCTCGAGACCCTTGTTGAGCTTGACGACGATGTCGGCCGCCTCGTCGGGTTTGGCGATCATGTCCTTCCAGCCCTTCAGCGAGGCCGCGATGAAAGCCTTGATCACATCCGGCTTCGACTTGATCAGATCATCGCGTACGACGATGCCGTTCGAGTAGAGCACGAGCCCGTCATTGGCGAGCAGGTAGGTGCGGGCGTTCGACGAGCCGACCGCCTTGGCGACGCCAGGGCGCGTCATCACGAAAGTCTCGACCGCCGGGATCTTCTTGGCCGCAAGCATGCCGACGCGGGCGGACGGGTCGATATTGGTGAACTTGGCCGGCGTCTTGATGCCCTTCTGCGCCATGAAGGCTTCGATCACCTTCTGGGTGAAGCTGCCGGCGCCGCTGCCGATCTCGAGCCCGGCGAGCTGATCGGCGGAGCGGACATTGGCGCCGTCGCGCAGCGAGAAGATCGCGTAAGGCGCCTTCTGGTAGATGACCGAGACCATCTTTGCGGTCGAGCCGCCATTGGCCCGGGCTGCGACGACGCCGGCAACGTCGGAGAAGGCGATCTGCGCGGTTCCGGCCTCGATCGCCTGGATCGCCTGCGCCGTTCCCTGTCCGGAGATGATGCTGACGTCGAGCCCGGCCTGCTTGTAGTAGCCCTTGTCGAGGGCGACGAACCAGGCCGCATGACGCCCGAGCGCGCGGAAATCGAGCGAGAAGGTGATCGGGGTCTGCGCCTGAGCAGGGGCAGCGGCGAAGCCAAGGGTGGCGACGAACGCCCCCGCAAGGCTGGCGATGGCGGTCTTCCTCATCCAGTGCATCGGCATTCCCCTCTTCCAGCGAGCATCAGCCCTTGGCCTGGAAGATGTCCGATCCACTGATATTTCTCAAGAGATATCTTTTGAAAATCACTCGACCGCGATGCCTGCCCTGGCGATGACCTCGCTCCATGTCCTGCGGTCGCGCGCGATGCGCATCGCAAGCTCCGCCGAGCCCGCGGCAGCCACGGTCACGCCCGCGGCCGCAAGCCTGGCGGAGATCGCCGGCCGCGCCAGAACGCCCGTCACGGCCTGCTCGACCCGAGCCAGCAGGTCAGGCGGCGTCGCCTTGGGCGCGAGCACCGCGAACCAGGCGGAGGTGTCGAAGCCGGGGATGGCCGCCTCCGCCACGGTCGGTATCTCCGGCAGCAAGGGCGAGCGACTGGCCGAGGTCACGGCCAGGGCCCGGAGCTGGCCGCCCCTGATGTGTTCGAGCACCGTCGGCAGGTTGTCGAACATCAGGTCGACCTGCCCGCCGACGAGGTCGGTCACCGCCTGGGCGCTGCCCTTATAGGGGACGTGGACGAGGGCGATGCCGGTGGCGAGCCGGAACATCTCGGCGTTCATCTGGCCGTTCGAGCCGATCCCCTGCGAGGCATAGGTGAGGCCGCCGGACTTCGTCCTGGCGAGCGCGATCAGTTCGGCGAGGTCGCGCGCCGGCAGCCTGGGATTGACGACGACGACATTGGGGACTTGCCCGGTGACGCTGACGGGAACGAGGTCGCGCTCCACGTCATAGGACAGCTTCTTGTACAGGAGGGGGTTGAGCGTCAGCGCACTCGAAGCCACGGCGAGCAAAGTGTGCCCATCGGGGGCCGATCTCGCCACGGCCGAGACGCCGATCGAGCCATTCGCGCCCGGCCGGTTCTCGATCAGCACTGGCTGCTTCCAGAGTTCGTTCAGCCCCTCGCCGAGTACCCGGGCGATGATGTCGCTGGTGCCGCCTGCCATATAGGGCGAGACGATGGTGACGGGTCTGCTCGACAGGCCCTGAGCTCGCGCGGTCGCTGCCAGGAATGGCGCGAGGAGCGGCAGGGCAAGGAGACTCCTGCGCTCGATCATGGCGCGGCAGGCGTCGCAGCGGCCGGGGTCTTCATCTCGACCAGCACGTTACGATACTGCCAGGTGCTGATGTTCTCGAGCTCATGGGGAACGCCCGGCATGCGCCAGAGACAGGCGCCCGGCTTCTCGTCGGTCGCGATCTCACGCCCGTCATCGAAACGCATGATGTTCTTGCCCTCGGTCAGCGGCACGATCAGGTAGGGCAACTCGTGGATATGGCGCGACTGGATCTGGCCGGGATCGAGCTCGACGAGCCACACCCTGACCTGTTCGTTCTCCAGGACGATCCTGTCGCCGATCGTCCCGATGCCGCTGGTTTTCACGTGAGATCCTCCACATCTGCCGGTTCATGCCGAGCCGGGGTGACATGGCAAACTATAAAATCTCTTGTGAAATATTTGCAACAGATGGGAGCATCTGCATGCAGACGCCCCGCAAAGGCTCTGTTCGACAAGAGCTGGCTACCGCCGGCGGGCGAACGGCTGAAGGAATGGGCCGTCGCTGCAAGCGGACGAAGCGCAGTGATCGGGCCGGGTTGGCGCGGAGGAATATGACGTGCTGGACAGGCCGCCTCTCACCGATGGGTTGGTACGCATCGAGGGTGGCACTTTTCGCATAGGTTCCGACCATCACGATACCGAGGAGGCGCCAAGTCGTGATGGAACTCATCCATGGGGATTGTTCGTTCCCGACTAGGATGTGCGCGAAGGCACCCGAACCTCGAAATAGAGCTTTTCCGTGCGCAGATCGGCCCAGTCCTTTCGCAACTCGACGACAGGTTCGGATTCGGGCGGCGCCGTTTCGCTCAGCACGACACGGTCCCCGGTCTTCAACCGCAGCGCCTCGATCAGCGAAGGCAGCGGCATGCGCATCCAGCGCTTCTTGCGTGCCATCGGCCTGTCGACGGGAACGAAGGCGACGAGGTCCCGATGGGTCATCCGCTCGATGCCGCGGCGCTTGAACGTCGCATTGTGACTGCCGTGATGGCCGACCTTGTAGAAGACCGTCCGCGCCAGGAGATCGGCCGCCGTGACCTGACGCCGGCCGACTCTCCAGGGAGGCAGATCATCCCAGGACAGCCAGTTGCCGGCCTGGGCGTCGCCGACGAACATCAGCACAGGTCCGCCGGCGCCGAGCTCCAGCGCCAGAACCATGCTGGTGTTGTTTGTGGCCCCGTCGAGCTGGAGCGCGAGCTCGGTAGCTTCCGCCATCTCGTTACGGTCGATTCGTCGCCAGGACTGGTCGACCAGCACGTCGCGGGGCTTCATGACCGTACGGCCTGCCGTCGCCGGCTTGGCGGCGGCATCGTCGCCAGCGCGCGTCGGCTCGCTGTCGCGGGTCTGATAGGTCTCCGGGACCTTGTCCTGGAAGTAATGCTGAACGAAGAACCTCTCGATCGGGGTCTGCTGAGTCTTGGCGATGAGTTCGGCGCCGGTATCATCGTCTAGTGGAATGGCGATGCCTGCATCAAACGGCGCCTCGTACCGATCCGGTTCGCCAGTGTCTTCGGCGGCGGCGAAGAGCTGGCGAGCGAAATGATAGCCCTCGGCGCGCGGCTCGGTCTTGTTCAGGAGTTCGGGGTCGCGCGGCGGTCCCAGCACATACACCCTGACATCCTTGCAGCCCGGCAACACGATCGGCGCCTCGCCAGGTTCACGATAGCGAATCGGCGCGATGGCGGCGGCGATCGTCATCGCCTGCCTGGTCTTCGATGCCCCGGCGGCGCCAAAAGCAGCATCGTCCAGCGTTTCGCCATGGAACGCCAATATCCCCTCGAGCTCGTCCGCGAAGACAGAGGCGGTCCTGTCTGCCTTCCCGCCGTTCGAGGCCCGAAGCTTGAACCCCTGCGCCTTCTGCCGGATTTCCTTCAGCAGGGCGCCGAGCCCGTGCTCCAGCCGCCGCGCCATCGGGTCGGCCTTGTTTTCGGTCCAGGCGAACCAGACCTCACCGACCTTGAGTTTGCCTTTCGATTTATCTTCGTCTGCCTTGGCGAAGCGGCTTTCGGCCTGGACGAAGCCCGAGACGTGATCCCAGTGCTCATGGGTCACGACGAGGAGGTCGACGGAGCCGTCTGTCGTCGCAATGATGTCGTCGACGACCTTTTCCATCTTCGCAGTGGCGTCCTGGGTCCCGAGGATGACGCCGCAGTCGATCATGATCTTGAAGACGGAGCCATCGTCGCGCGGCAACTGCACCAGGAAACAGTCTCCAAGTCCTTGGCGGTACATGCGCACCAGGGCTTCGCCTTGCCGCAGGTCGACGGGTGAAGCCGATGTGGTCGTGCCAGCCATCCTGTGCTCCTCAGTGGCCGTGAAGCATTGCGAACGGTTCCGACGTCGCCATCGCCGCGAAATAGGTGCTGCGGTCGGCGTTGGCGTGCATCGCGCTGGCGTGGCGCCGGTTCACATCGGGACGCCTCTTCGAATCCGGCTTCTTGGTGATGACATAGCGCAGGGTGGCGCCATCGTTGCCGTCGGCACTCAGAATCACCGTCGATCCGGAGCGGAACTGGAAGATGTTCCAGGCAGCGTAAGGCATGGTCGCGTCGATCGCCCGCGTTCGCGCTTGCTGGATGACGATTGCAATGTCGTGATGCACGCGGCCCGCGGGCGTGACCCGCTGAATTGGGCGCACCGAGCTCACTTCGAAGCGTCGGGCCCTTTTCTCTCTTGCGGCGGTGCTGAAGAGCGGCCCGGCGTCCGCCACCAGCTGGCTGAGCGGCCCTGTCAGGTCGAGGCCGAAGCCTGCGCCTTGCGTCGAAGGCGAGAGATATGGGCCAAGTGACTGCGCCGTGATCAGCTCGAGGTCCGGGAAGGCCAAGATGATGCGCAGGAAGTCGGCGCGATCGATACGCCAGCCCTGATTTGCGCCCGCCATCGCGCGCGCGATTCGCCGTGCCGCATCGTTGATCAGATCGAGCGTGACCGCAGCCGGATCGAAATTGAGGCCGAGGATTCTGGCTTTTTCGACCGACAGCTTTTTCACCTCTCCGTGGAGAAGCAGGCCTGCCCGCCGACTGGCGATATAGACCTCGCGCCGATCGGTATCGCGATCCCAGCGGAGATCGAGGCGGTCGATCATGTCGCGGAACTCGTCGATCTCCGCATCCGGCCGTTTCCAGCGCAGACCGTTCACGGATACGGTCCGCATGTCTTCCGGGAAGATATAGCGCTTCCGGAACGCCTCGACGAAGGCGACGCGGTAGCCCAAGGCGTCCTCCGGTTCGACGTCGGCATCCGCTGTGATCACGGCGCGGAGGAAGTCGGAGAAGGTGATGTCGACCGATGGAAGGTAGTCGAGTGCCCGGATGCACATCGTCAGGGTGTGGTCGGCTGCTTTCCTTGCTTCGTTCGCCAGCATTTCGACCAGAGTCGGGTGGATCGCCCGGTTGCCACCGGGCAAGGACATGATCGACAGGAGCGGACCGACCCGTTTGTCGTAGATCGTCATGAAGGCGTCGAACACCGCTGCGACGAGGACAGCGCCGCGGTCATGCGGCCGGTCGGCCGTCAGGTAATTCTGCACGGATGGGTCACTGTTGATCGCGTCGCGAAGTGCGTGGGTATAGCCCGTCGCCTGGCCGAACTCCCTGGCGAGCGTGCCGAGATCGGAAGCCCGCAGCCGTCCTTTCGCCCGCGTGATCTCGTAACGCAGCAGATCCATCAGGGACAGGCGCTGGAAGATGGCGACGATGTCGGCGAAGGCTTCATGGAAGGCCAGCACATCGGGGTTGCTGGCCTCGCGCAGGCGGCGATTGACCCCGTCGAGAAGGGCGTGCGTGGTCTCGTGCGCGATGACATCGAAGGATAGGCAGGTAAAGACCATGTCGCCGGCCCCGACATTCCCGCCGGGCAGTTTGCGCTGCCCGCGAAAATAGCCGAAGAGCAGCGCGACCTTGTCAGGGCTGTAATAGGCGTTTGCGGCGCGCAGGGCATGCGGATAAATCCGCAAGCGCGGGACATAGCCTTCTTCATAGGCCTCGATCGAGCCCGGCTGCGGCCTGCGCCGCATCGGCTTCTCCCAATAGCGGTCCGTCTGCCACAGCATCGGCCGGCCCAGGGCGCGCTCGAACCGGTCGATCGTCATCATCGCGACCGCATAGACCATCTGCTGATGGAATTTCGGGTCGTCGACATTCGGCGGCACGCCGTCCTGCGCGAGGACGTTGCGATTATCGAGGTCGACCGGCTCGTAGCAGCAGTTGCTGCTCGGATCGATATCGATCACCTCGATGTACTCGCCGACCGGCCCGAGCTGCAGCTGGGTGGTCTGATCGCGCGGCTCCCAGGGAATGGAGACTGTCGTGCTGGCGATCCCATGCGTTGCTGTCGACAGGGCGGCCGAGGGGTCGCTCGCGAATATGCGCAGTCGCCGGGCGGGAATGGCGATGGGTGTCGGACGCCAATCTCCCTGGGACGACTTTGCGGCTTGCGGAGCCGCGGCAGATGACGCTCGCATGGTAGGCTCGACTGGCTTCTGCTGCTGGCGGGAGGGAGCGCGACGACTGATCTGCCCTGGCAGCATGTCTTCGTCGACACCGGCAGTCGGATCGACCGCCGGGGCCGCTTCGGGCATTTCCGGTTTAGCTGTGGGAGGCGCTTCTCCCCTGTCGATGGGGGCGGGTGGAGCCGGAAGGCGGCGGCCGATCATGGCCGAGAGCCAGTCGCGCAGGCCCGGCGACATCGTTTCCGCATCCAGCAATGCCTCGGCGATGCGCCGGTTCATCCCGGCATCGCCCGCGCCGACCAGATCGGGAGCGATGCGCCGGACCGCTACCGAGCGGGTCGCGATATGCGTGGCCTCGAGCTGATACATCGCGGCCGCCGGATCGCCCTCCAGCCCGAAGCCGCCAAGCGACCGAAGCAAGGCGAAGGCCGCGGTGTCCTCCGGTTGTGGCGTGAGCCTTGCCGACAGGTCCGCTGGCGTCCGGGCCAGCGCCTTGTCTGCCCGCAGGGCGCCGCGGCCGAGATAAGGCAATTGGTCCGGATCGGCGACTGCGGTCCCGAACAGTGCGGCCCGCACGAGTTCGACCCGCTGCCAGCCGGAAAAGTTTTGCAGCGCACCCCGGTGCCTCGCCAGCCAGAGCGCCGCCGCGGCGGCGATCTGCGGGGTGGCGGATGAGGTGCCTGCGCCGTCCTGGTCGACGCCGTTGCCGGTTCCGTAGCTCGCCCAGGGAATGCGCGGCGTATAGGCCGCCATCGCGGTCGCCATCGCGCTGGGAGGCCCGAAATTGCCCTCCATCGCGCCGAAACGATCGATGTAAGGCTCCTGATCCTCGCCGATGCCGCAGGCTGCGATGACACGGCCGAAGCGCGCCGGCCAGACCAGGTCGCGCGTCGGAAACCCGCCGAAATTGTTGCCCGCGGCGGCGACGACGACGATCCCGCGCACGTAGCAGGCGTTGATGGCGTCGGCCCAGGCCTGAGAGGGTAGGCCGCCCAGGCTGATCGTGACGACATCGGCCTTCTGTTCGATCGCATACCAGAGTCCAGCTGCGATCGATGATGTCCAGAATTGAGCGACGAAGTCGGCCACGCGGACCGGGACGACCGTGGCATGCGGAATCCCGCCGAGTTCCTCACCCTTCTTCAGCACGGTGCCGTGGCCGTTCTTCAGGCTCCCGCCTGCAAGGATGCCGAGCGTTCCCGTGCCATGGCCCTTGTTGCGCAGGCCAATGCCGGTGTTCTCGGGTTCGGTGCCGTTGCCGGTTCCGGCAGGGTCACTCTCGAAATCGCGTCCGCCGCGGATGGTGAGCTTGGCGAACAGCTCATGCCTTGGATCATAGCCGGTATCGAGATGGGCGATGGTGACGCGACGCTGTTCGTCGGCCGAGACCTTCTGGCGCGCGGCGGCCAGACCGCTGAAACCCGTGCCGAGATGCCAGGGGCCGTCGAGGCCTGCCACGGCCAGTCCGAATTCCCTGGGCCTTTTGTCGCGTTCGTCACCAGGTGTCGGCACGACGGGGGATTGGCGCAGATCGGGCTCGACGAGCACGTCCTTGCCCAAGGCAAGCTGAAGCTTCTGCGCCAGTTCCCAGTCGGAGAAACCGGCAAAGTTACCGGCTTTCTCCGGATCCGGCGTGGCGACGGACCAAGCGCCGCTCGATCCGGGAGAGACCCCGAAACCGACCTGCATCTCCTCCGGGCCTGGCAGCGGCGTTATTCTGACGGGCACCCCGAGAAGTGATGTCGACGCTGCCTGGAATACGGAGCCTCGGCTTCTGCGGACCAGGAAGCGTCTCAACGCGGGGCTCTCGGAATCGCGACCTTGCGTCATCGCCATAACCATGCCTGGTTGACCTTAGGGCATAGTGATATTGCTCGCGCAAGTTGTCCAGTGAGAACTCTGATCAAACCGGTATTTTGGCTGGTCTATGCTCTGAATTATCAGGATTTCTTGAATTGTTGAGTATTCATGCTGGGTTCGCCGGCGCTGGGTACGTACAGCCCGGCCTGGCTCAGGACATATGCGAACGCCAGAAGGGCAACCAGCGCCAGGACCAGAAGAAGCGGCCTGCCGAACAGGACGAGCGGCAGGCTTTCACCGGCGCCGGGCATGTCCAGCCCGATCAGGCGGTCGAGCCGGTCGAGCAATTGTCGTCGCAGATAGGCCTGACGCTTCGCCGGTTCGGCGATATTGTCGGCCAGGCGAAGACGTTCGCGCAGTCCCTCGGCGCGCACGCTTGCAGTCGGCAGCAGGGGGAACCCGGTCAGGCGGGGCTGGCCCCGCCACCAGCGCGCGATTGCTGCCCGCGTCGCAGAGTATGCTGCCATCGCAAGCATGGCTTCATAGCGCAGGCGAAGCCGCAGGGCACGCCGGGCCCATCTGAAGGCGATGCCGACTGCTCGCGACAATCTGCTGATCGCGCCCAGCCGGAGGGGAGCCGGGAGGTTGGGAGAGATCGGCTCAGGCGGTGCGAGGGAAAAGTCCCTGGAGGCCTCAGCCTGTTCTTTTTGCATGTCGGTCACTTCAACTCCGCCCTGCGATAGCCGGCTCGAGACGATAGGGGCACGTGCTCGTCCTCCTGCCGCTCGGCGAGCTCTTCAAGCTGCGGCAGGATGCGCCCGAGCGGCCGGGCCGATGTCACTGGTTCCGCCGCGAGTTGGGTCGCTGTGACGAAGTTCTCGATCTCGGTAATTGCATCCTTGTAAATTTGCGGAAGCGGCATGGGGCGGGGCTCGCCGAGTTCAATCGACCATGTCGCGATCATCGTCTCAAGGGCAGACAGGGCGCGCTCCACCTGTGGTGCGGCTGGATCGGCCGCATGGCGAAATAGCCCCGCGCGAAGGTTCACGATCTCACGTCGATGCACAGCCAGTGCTCGGCGAGTCTCTTCGAGGAGGCGCGAATACGCAGGTAGGAGGTAGAGCAGAAGGAGAGCGCTGCGCGTGCGCACTCTGTCGATCTCCAGCGCCTCGCGGGCCAGGCGGCGGGTCCGGCCGGTCAAGGTCTCGATCGACAGGGCGCCGAGCCAGTCGCGCCAGCCTTCGCCGAGGCGCTCGGAGCCGGCGATGGCGCTCAGCCATTGACCGAGCATGAAGAGCAGGCCGAGCACGACGAACAAAGCGGGATGGAGAAAGTTTTCGCCCTCGTCGTGGCCAAGACTGATCGCGACGCCAACCACGCGCAGCGCCATGCGCGGGACCTGCGGAGCGAGCAGGTAGATGATGAAGAGGCTGACAGCCAACGGCACGATGGTGCGGGCTGCACCGAGCAGGAGCGGCTGATCTCGCATCGTGAACAGGCCGACGGTGAAGCCGAGGGTGATGGCGAGAATCGCCATCATGTCCTGCGAATGGATTGGCAGGAGGATTTGTCCGAGGCCATTGACCAGCCGGGCCAGGCTGCCTGGCATGTCCGGCTCGGCAACTCCGATCCCCGGCAACAGGATGAAAAGGAAGAGCAGCAGAGCGCTTGCCAGGGCCGCTGCAATCTGGGTCCAGGCGGAGGAGGGGGTGGTCGCTGTGGCACGGCCGACGCGAAGGATGGCGATGAGGATGAGGATCAACCCGCCATCGCTGATCATTGAGGTTGGGGGGTAGCCGATACTGGTGAGGGAATGCGCGGCAAGAATTCCTGCTGCGCCAAGGCAAGCGGCGCTGAAGCCGCTCGCTGAGAGGCCGATCACCCAGCCGATGAGAGCCGGCAACAGAGGTGACGATGCAGTGACATTGAATCTGACCCCAGGGGCGCCGGAGGCGGCCAGCGTCTGGGATATCTCAAGGAGCATGTTCTCGAGCTGTCCTGCCAGCAGGGTCGCGGTGAGAACGGCCACGGCCACGCCAGCCCCTCGCCAGCGCGTCGCTTGCAGGGCGCTGAAGCCATAACCTGACGTGCCCAGTCGATAGGCGGCCCAGATCGCCAGCGCATTGAACAGGTTTCCGATAAGGAAATGGACCGATTCCGTGGCCTGCAGTTCAACGGCGAAGGCGTGCGGCAGCAGGCCGAGCGCCACGCTCGTGGCAGCATGGTCCCGGTAGCGCAGTCCGGCCGCATAGGCGACGAGCAAGGCGAGAACGCCGTGGCCGGCGATCGACGTGCCGGACAAGGTCGGCGGCCAGCGCAGGCCAAGCGCGAGCAGCCACAGGGCGAGCGTGACCCAGGCCGGATTATCCAGCAGCGCTGCCAGCCGCGGCCGCCAGGCCAGCGCAGCCGCGCCTGTCTCGGGAAGGCGGCCAAGGGCGAAGGCCCGCAGCAGGGAAAATGACCGGCGCAGAGTGCTGCGCCAGAGCGACAGCGGCGAGGGCCGCGGGACACCCTGCCTGGCGAGCCAGGTGGCGACGGCCGGTGAGACGAGCCACAGGGCGTAGAGTGCGATCAGCAGGATCGCACCGAAGGCGAAGACCTGCACGGCGTCGAGCAGAGCTGTCAGCCATGCCGGTGGCGAATTGTCCGACAGGACGAGCGGCGTCGGACTGGCGTTCGGTGCGAGGAGCGGAGCTCCCTCGGGGAGCTTTTCGATCGTTCGGCCGGTTGCCGCATAGAGGGCGGTGAGGCCTGATTGGAAGCCAGCAAGGGTTGAGACAACAATGGCGGCCGTGGCGGCGGCAACCATGATGATGCCGCTCGCCGGGACCGTCGCCCAAAGCCGCGCGCGCCAAGGCGCACCGCTCGGCCAGACGAGGTGGAGCAGCGATACGGGAATCAGCACTGCGACGATGAGAGCTGACCATACGAAAGCGATCTCGCTGTCGCGCAATCGCTCGACGTTGGCGGCGGACATGAGACTCGGCTGTGCGATCGGCGCGTACCATGCAAATGCCGAGGCAGCGAAAGCGGACAGGATGAGACTGGCGAGCAGGCCAGCCATCGGCGGCAGCCCGATCCCGGCTCGCGACCCCTGCATGCTGCCGGTGATGACCAAGGCGGCCGAGATGCCGAGGGCGTCGAACAGGATGATCCCACTCTTTTCGCCAAGGTCTTTGCTTACAATCGTTACGAAGGCTGCAACAATTATCATACAGCCGGCGACCGCGACGGCGAAGACGAGATCGCCACTTATGGAGCCTGCGAACCGGTTAGTCCCATCCAATCTCATAGGCCGGCTCCGCAGGGCCCGCAAAGACGCGAAGACGAGAAGGCCAGTCAGCAGAATTTTAAGCCAGGGCAGAAAGCTCAGTTCAGCGCTTCCGAGCTGATTGATGATCGCCACCCAAATACTGACATCCACTGTGGCGGCGACGAGCAAGAGAGAGGCAGTGGGTAGCAGCGCCCGAACAATGCGCGCCATCGTCGAGGACGGTGCGGCAGCGGGCTCGGCACCCTGCAGAGATTTCCTCGAAGCCGATGTTGGCGGTCCGGCGGGGTTTGATGATGCGGTCGATGGAGCTCCCGACTGACGGTCAATTGCCCCAGATGGGCAAACATGAAGCCAGCATAAGGTGCAAAGCGCAGAAAGCAGGAAGAGATGGATGAGTCCCTGCTCGGAGGATAGCGGGGTGTCGCTGATCTCCACCATGGCCGCGCCGGCTACTGCAAGCCAGGCGAACAGCAGTGGGACCGCACCCAACGAGACACCGGCTGAAACGGGAACCGGAACGTAAGCGCCGCCGCGCAGACGGATGCGCAGAATCAGCGTATCGCGCGCGCCACGGATCTCCCGTTCGACCCTTCCGTCGACCGCTTGGCTCGCCAACCCTCGCGAGACGCTGTCACCGATCAGGCGATGGAGGGGCCAGCCGATCTGGCACTCGAACTGATCGGCGGTCGTGACTCCCTTGATCGGCAAGAGCTGCCCAAGGACAAAGCGCAGGCTGGGACTTACGAACGGCAGGAGCGAGCCGCCGTTCCCGGAGAAGCCGCCGACGACGCTCCACCCCTTGCCGTCGGCTGAGGATTCATAGTGCCAGGGCGACCACCAGGGGAGTTTTCGCGGCTGGTTCGGCGCGAGCTCGTCGGCTCGCCGGAAGCCGATCCGGGTCCAGGACACGAGCTTGCGCTCGGCCCATCCGGCTTCAGGCCTCGACCAGCAGATCAGCAACCAGGAGAAGAACGCCAGCAAATTCGAGGCAATGCTCGCAAGCGCAGCAAATCTTCCAAATTCGATGCCGGGGTTGAAAGACGCAAAGACCCACCGCCGCAGCCAGTCGAGCCCGCCGGCGATCGTGCCCGCGTAGACGAATGCCAGTGCGGTTGCGATGCAGATGGCTATCGCGGCAAGACGCTCCAGTCTCTGATCGCGCCGGCCGCTTGCCGCCAGCGGCGTCAGGCTACGCGCCGCCGCCTCGGCCGGAGTCGGCAGCTCCGCGCCGGCAAGTGCGAGGCGGAACAGCGGATCGTCATGGCCTGTGGGCAGCGCTCCCGCCCGCGTGACGAGATAGGCCGGACCGGTCATGTCGCGGTCGAGCCCGGCGCGGATCTCGTCCTGGGAATAGCCGTCGCTCCGGCCGGCCAAGGCGAGCCATTGCGCTACGCCGTTGCGGACCTGATTGGCCGCATGCGGCGACAGATCGCGCAGGATGGCGCTGCGCAGCCAGGCCGGCATCGATCCTTCGGCCATCCAGGGCAGGCGCGCCAGCCGGCCGAGATCCTCGGGCTCGACATCGCGCTCGAGTAGCGCCCGCCCGAGCCCGACCGTGGTTTCCGCATCGAAGCGCCGCAGCACGGCGAGCCCGCCGAGCACGCGCCAGCCATCCCGGCCGAGATAATCGCGCAGCCCGCGGACCAGCCTCCCGATCCAGTCGGCCGCCGGGGCGTCGCGCGCGAGCAGTTCGCGCTTCATCTCGACCAGGCTGCGCAGGAAGCCGTCCACACCCCGGCCGAGGGATTCCGGCACGGGCAAAGGTATCTCGCCACCAGCCAGGGCTCGCGCCAGCGTTGCAAGGCCGTGCCCGCCGATGGTGACGACCGTCGCGCCGCGCCTGGCCATGGCGAGCTCGGCGGTTCCGAAGCTGTCGGCTGGCGTCGGCGTCAGCCAGATCACGCGTTCGAACCGCTCGATGCAATCGGCGAGGACAGCATCGAGATCGCCATTTGGTCTGGTGAAGCGCAGGCCGTCCCCGACCAGGACGAGCTGTTCGCCGACATGGTGATCGGCGAGCTCCGCCAGGCCACTGACCCGGCTGCCGGCAGGCGTACGCAGCCAGCGCGGCGTGCCGGCGAAATGGTACTCCTGATACCGCACGCCGACGGCGCGGAAATGCAGCCGCAAGGTCGCGGCCAGATAGCCGAAGGCCTGCTGCGGCCGCTCGACGTCGAGCATGACGACGGTCCCGAGCTCGGCGCGCAAGCGCCGGGGGATCGCGATCGGCCAGCCGCCGGCCCGGGCCGAGGCTTCGATCGAGCGCGGCACGTCGACCCCGCGGATCGGGACCGTGATCGAGCGCCGCAGCTTCTCGCTGGCGGCGCGGGCCCGGGCGCCCGTCATAAAGCCGGATTTCGCGACTGGAACGCCGCGGGACAGTGTCACATCGCTGGCGGACGGCGGATTTGGCCGTCGCAACTGCCAGCGCGAGAGATAATAAAGGCCAAGGAGCGCTATCGGAGTAGCCACCATCGAGCGCCAGCCGATGTCGGCGAGAAGCCGCAGCCAGTCCGCATTCTCGCCCTGGCCGCGTGGCGGTGGGACGGTAGCCGGGCCGACTGGCCCACTGCCGGATGTGGCGAAGCCGGTGAAAAACAGATAGCCGAGCCAGCCCAGGCTGGCCAGCAGAGCCAAAGCGCCCAGCGCTGCCATGATGGTGAGGGCAAGTCCCCATGCCAGCCCGAGCCAGGTTCCAGGCGCTCGCTCAGTCCCGCCTGGTGGTTGGACGACAATCTTCGGCGTGAGCCCGCGAACCGCCCTCGTATCGCGGGAAGCGACATGCTCGCGGATGACGCGGTGCAGAATCTCCGCATGCTCCGGAGCCGTGGCGATGACAGGCGTCAGCAGGCGCGCCAGCTGCCCGGCGTCGGCGACCGGTAGGCCGGCGATGGCCAGCTCATGCAGGAATTCGGCCGCCCTGGCGCGCCTCGTGGGATCGTCGTTGCGGCCGATGGGCAATCCGGCGCGCGCGCAGGCGTCGAAAAGACCGTCGAGGTCATGCCCGACAAGGCGCAGGGACCCGGCCAGCAACCGGGCCGCTCCGTCCAGCCCTTGAACGTCGGGAACCGACCCCATCGCTCGCCGCCTAGTCCTGCATGGTTTCGATCACATTTCGGATTGCGCTCACTTCATCATTGGTTTTCGCCAGCACCGCGGCGAGCCGCCCGGTCAGGTCGGCGTTCGCGCGCCAGCTGCCCATGACGGCGGCCTGATTGGGCTCGGCCAGCAGGACGGCAGCGGCGCCGAGGAATTCGGCTGTCCCCGGCCGCCGCTCGGCCTGGCCGGGCTGCTGATGAAGACCGGTGAAGATCCTGGTCAGACGAGCCGCCAGCGTTTGCGCCGCAGCGGGGGTGAGTGTCGTGTCCTTGCCGTTGCCCTTCATGCGAGCGGCGAGGATTTCCTGGAGGCGGTCCGGCGCGAGTTCGAGATGATGATAGACGCAGCGGCGCAGGAAGGCAGGCGGCAGCTGGCGCTCATTATTGGAGGTGACGATGACGATCGGACGATAGTTCTGCGGCGCGCAGAGGCCGCCGATGCCGGCCTCCCTCATGTCGAAGCGCATGCGATCGAATTCGTCGAGCAGATCGTTGGGCGCGTCCCGCGGGGCCTTGTCTATCTCGTCGATCAGGACCACGACGAGCTTCGGCTCGGTCTGCTTGTCGTCCGGGAAGACCTGCGGAAAGGCTTCGCGCAAGGTCATCGCTTCGGCCCCCTCCTTGCGACCGAACACTTCGTGGAAGGTCCTGCCGGGCAGGATGTGAGGCGAGGCGCGATCGAGAGCTTGGGGCTGCACGATCGCAGTCGGACCGATCGCGCGCAGGATGGCGAGGCCGAGCCCGTGCGGCGTGACGTAGTTGACCAGGCCGCGCCGGACGTGGGAGTCGATCAGGGCGCGGTCATTGGCGTCGCGGAAGCGAGCGACATCGTCGAAGGAATAGAGGAACTCCCGCCCCTCCGTGCGGGTCTTGACGTTGAATATCTCCAGATCGAGCCCCATGCAGGCTGCGACGTGCTCGGCGAAGGCGGTCTTGCCGACGCCGGGCAACCCGGTCAGCAGCAGGGGCTGACGCGTGACCAGGGCGACGAAGAACGCATCGGCAAGCTCGCCTGGCGCGTTGTAGGCGCTCTTGCGAATGTCCGCCTCCGACGGCTGCTTTCCCGTGAGGGCCCCCGTCAGAGCGGGGCCGATCTTGCCATCCTGATAGGCTTTGCCGAGACTCTGGGACATGGCCGGCGCTCGCTATAATTGCTGTGCATATTGCGAAAAGGCGGTGTGGAACTGATCCATCGTCCACAGCGCCGTGTTGTTCGTGTTCTGCTGGATCTGCTGGCGCAATCGCAGTTCGTCGATCGCCAGCTGCAGGCGAGCATTGGCAAGCAGGCGGTTGGCGCGGTTGACGAACGCCGTGAGGTCCGTCCCATCGATATTTTCGAAGGCAGGCAGGCCCTGCAGCGGTGCCACGCTGTCCGGCAGCGTCTGGTCGTGCGGCAGCATGAAGAGGACGACGATCGGGGCAGCGTTGCTGTCTGCAGGGACGAAGGCCAGTCGCGGCGTTGCCGTCTCGATGATCCGGGTGAGGCAATCGATGGAAAATCCCTTGGGCAACTTGCAGAAGCCGAGATGCTTACCGAGCGGATCGATGATCGGATCCGCGTTGCCATTCCTGCAGATATTGGTGAGGCAGGCGTCGACAAGAGTCTGTACGCCGCGCTCGACGGTCTCCTCTTTCGAACCCTCCTCATCGATCTCGATCGTGAAGGCGTCGCGATAACGGGTATGGCTGGCGAGATCATCGACCTCGGGCCACCCTTCGTATTTGACCCGGAGCTCGTGTCCGATCCGCGCATGGAACAAGTCGACGCGATCGCTGCCGGACCGAAAGCTGCCGAGAAAGAAGGTCGGCCGCAGGTTGGCACCCGAATTACGTTGGTGATCGGTGCGTTTGAGTACACGCATGACCTGCCCACTCTGGTCGATGAGATGAGGCAGCCGATCCACGGCCTGCCTTTGGCTTGATTTCTGACGTATCAGCGCGGGAAAATCAGCAGCCGGAATCGGCCCCGGTTCCGCCATGCCCGAAGCGGTCCAGAAACTGCTTTCTGGCGGCAGTTTCTGATCGCCCGCACGGCTCAGCGGCACCGCGTAGAGTTGATGTCGATTGCGCGTGCTCGCGCGGCACAAGATCGCGACGGCTTTTGCCGCTTCTGGCGAGCTACCCTCCAGATGCAAGAGCGCGCCGGAAGCGCCGGCCCATGCATTATATGACGTATCGTCGGTAGTGCCCTCCGACTGCAAGGTGTAGGACAAGCGCACCTTGGCACCGCCGCCTTGCGGGTAGATGAGTTCGTTCGTCAGGTCGCCAGAGACATCGGCGCTTTCGGTGACAAAAATTTTGTCGGTGCCCGTGGAAAGAGAGGGGCGGGGGAAGCCATATCCGGTGACTTCCACGCTTTGATAGCGCTCCAGACGCGCTGCCTGCACGATCGGGAGGGGATGTACACCGTATTGTTTTTCCTCATCGTCGATGTCGCGAAAGAATTCATGCCTTGCGCCGTTGTCGACCTGCAGGACGGCGATATCGCATCCCGTCGCGTCGTGACCGGCCGGCGGCCAGATCAGGCGTGCCGTCGCCCAGTTCTCCGCGGCCCAGAGATTCCTGCCGAAGCGCAGGGCCGGCCGGCACACTTCCACGGCAAGTGCCTCGATCGGCACCGTCGTCGCCTTCGTGACGACGTGCAGGGCAGTGACGATCTTGCCGGGGCCAACCAGATAGCCCGTGCCGAAGTCGTGATCCGGATTTTCCGCAGCAGGCATCTGTGAGCGGATCAGGATCGCTCGGTTTGCAGGCGGTCGAAACGTCATGTCGTCGTCCCGGCAATTTTGGTCTGAAGTCTTCGAGTTTCCCGGTGCTGCCAGCTTGATAGCTCGCCGGCGGCGTGGGAGTGGGCGCCAACCCCACAATGCCTGGGCTTCCGCAGCAGTCCCGGCATGAGGAGCGGGCGTCATAGCCACTGTGTCAGATCGATCGGCTTGCCTTTATCCCATCGGACGGTTCCGTCGTCATCGGCTGGAACCAGCAAGGCCCTGCCGCCGTTCTGATAGGCGCCGGTTGAGAACAGCTTCTGCTCCTTCGTGCGGCGCTTGAGGATTTCAGGCGGCTTCTGCCAATTCAGGAACTGTGCCGCGGCCTTCTTGAGGTCCTCCGCGTTGAGCGAGGTGACGAGCGCTGCCTTGTTGATCCCGCCCGTGTTGAAGTGGAACGAGACCAGCGCGTCGAACTCCGTCTGCGAAACAATGACCTTGAGCGCCTTGTTCACCGCCGCGATGTAGCTGCCGAGATCGTCGAGATAAAGTTCGATTACCTCTGGGATCGACATCTCACCGTGATAGGTCTTCGGGTTGGGCAACCCGGCACTGGCCGTGTGCCCGACACCGATCGTCCAGATACCCTTGGAGTCGCGATAGCGGGTTTGAACGATCGCTTCGTGACCGATCAGTTCGCGCAGCCCGTTCTTGGAAAATGTCATCTTCGCCATTGCTGGGCTCCTGGCTCAATCGCCCGGTAACTGTTTGAGCTTGTCCTTCAGGTCCGGATGCAGCGGGCTGTCCGCCAGCCCTTTCATGTGGACGTAGCCGTCATGGCGGTCGTCCTCGCCAATAGCGACCGAGGCCCAGGCGGTCAGCCAGCGCTTCTTGCGGTTGCCGGCATTGTCGGGGACGCCGTCCAAGCTCATCGCGGGCGGACCATAGGCGACGGAGCGGACATGGATTTTCCTGCCGTGCGGCAGCTTGGTGATGATTTTGCCGTTCCCGCGGCGATCCTCCCGCAGGGAAATCGCGCCGCCGGGCGCGTGAACGGTGGTCTGCAGGCCGAGGCCCGGCTTCGAGGGCAGAAGCGCCAGGAGCGGAGCGAAATCGAACAGCGGGCCCGGATCGAACTTGCCCATGATCGCGACGTCATGGTGTCCCACCGCATCACCGATCGGATAGGTTGAGATGATGTCGGCGACGATGCTGTTGCAGGTCTGGATCTGCGCCGCGGGATAAGTCTCCCAGGTTTTCATGCTTTGGTCGTTGGGATTGTAGACCAGTCTACCGTCCGCATGCGGCCGGGCGCCATGGGCATAGCCCATGTTCATCAGGCAGATCCCGATCGAGCCGACCTGTTCCGTGCTGACGGAGCGAACGTTCTTCACGCGCTTCCAGTTGCTGCGACCCGGATGGGCTGCCGTCGTCGTGAACGGTCTCGTCTGACAGGCCTTGCCGTCCTTGCCGATCAGGATGTGGTAGCTCAGCTTTTGCTGGTTGAGAGCCGCGACGGCATCCGCCACCGTGTCGGTGACGGAATAGTGGATGACGACGAGTTTCGGGTTCGGCTGCTGGCCTCCCTCGTGGAGGAGCGGTTGCTTCTTGATGCCGGCGATCCAGCCATCCGTTATCGCCATCGCCGTTTCCCCTTCTCGCCGAACGGGCCGCGAGCCCGGCTCACTTGTTGGGCACCATGCCCTGGAGGCGCGTGAACTGCTCCGGCACAAGCCGCTCGCTGAAGCCTGCGATGGTCGACCAGACCAGAAGCTTTGCGAAATCGGCGGAGGGAACGGCCGTCAGCCAGCCGTCGCCGAGCGGGATCTTGCGGGTGAAGGCCGCAAAATCCTTGGCCGGAAAGATGTCGCCGCCGAGTAGTTGGCCTGCGATCATCAGATAGAGGATCAGTGCTGCCGTGCCGCCGAAGATCAGCCGTATGATGAGGCCCCAGGCCGAGAAGCCGGAGACGAGCTCGTCATAGTCGATATCGGCACTTTGCAGCGCAATGATGCGTGACATATAGGCGCCGATCGCGCCGAACCAGACGACGGCGGCGAGGTGAACCCGCCCGGCTGCGCCCGCTAGCCCAACAAAGTACAGATAAATTGCCAGGAGCGCGATTGGAGTGACGAACAGCCATAAGGCGATCTTGTTCAGCTTTCCGGTGACGGCCGCTTTAGCCTTGCGGTTCACGCGTTTCAGCGTCGCGGCGGCCTGGATGTTCTTGGCGAGTTCGATCAGCACCGCCCTGCGGCCGTCATCGGTCTGGCCAGCCTTCTGGAACTCCGCCGTGAGTGCCGGCGTTGCGACTCCGGCCTTCGTGGCCGTCGCGGAGCGGTTGGCGAACTGGGCGCATACGATCGGATCGGGCATCAGTCCGATCAGCCGCAGGTCGAGCGCATGAAGCTCCGGCCATGCGACGAAGCCGTCGCTCTTGACCTTGTCGACTAGCGTCCCGAGCACCGGATCTTTCAAGGTCGGTGCGGTCGCAGGCGCCTGCGGCGGCTCGATGTTGAGCTGATCGTGCAGCGCCTGCATCTCGACCAGCATATCGTCCCATTTGGCGTCACCGCTCTTTGCCTGGCTCATGAGCGCGCCCTTCACTTTCGTCTGCATTCTGCCGGCCTGGGCCTGAGACGCTGTTTGTCGAGTGCCCGTCACGGCGCGTCGGGAAGCTCTGAACGCCAGGCATTGAGGAACGGGGTCGGATCGATCAAATCCGCTCTCCGGTTGTATGGCGCGCTCCCGTTCGTCAGTTCCCCCGTCGCCGACTTGTCGTACATCTCCAGATGGATCATCGTATTGACGATGCCGGTCATCTTGGTGACCCAGCCGATGACCTGCCCCTCTTCGACTGTTGAGCCGACGCTCAACCTAGGCGGAAGCTTTGCCTTGCATTCGCCGTATCGGATGATGAAATCGCCGTGATCTACTGTTACTGCCCAGGCATTTTTATAGAACAGGCGAAAGATTATGATTTTTCCGGAAGCTGCCGCATGCATCGCCGTGCCATCGGGTGCATAGAGATCGCAGCCCGCATGCCGGCGCGTCGGCGTCCGATTTGCACCGAAACGACGAATGCCTGTCATCCATGATTGCGAGGGAACGAAGGACAACGGAAAGGCCATGATGGATTCCTAGGCATTTGCGTCAACGTTGGAAGTGACTTTACGGCATTTCGAATGACGCGCAATATGCCTGTGTTTAAATCTATGGCTGCAGGACAATATGGACATCGTGGGACGGCTTGCCGGCTGCCTGGAAGGCGATGCTCAGGACGGAGGACGGCCAAGGAAACGGTCAAACGCTCCTTCGTTCAGCGGAGTTTCAGCCTCCACGCGCTGCGATATGTGCGCGCTTTCGGAACGGACGGACTTCTTCCAACTGAGGTGGAGTTCCTAGAGCCAGAGTCCGTTCTTGGCGCACTGCTGACGGGATGGCCGATTGCGGTTGGCCTTCGATAGCAGGACAGGTCGAGCACTACCGCTGCTCAAATCCCCCGATCGGCCACATCCGCATTTCCTGGCGCGGCATGTGCGTGGCGAGGTTTGACCGCAGGTAAACACTGTGCCGATCGTGGCTTCGGTTAGCCCGTGCATATCTGCCGGGTTTAGGAAAATCCAAATCACCACAGCAAGAATTCGTATTTTTACGATGCTGACGCCGCCGGTAGACCAAGGCCGGGGTTGGAATTCCTCGCAGGGGAATTCCGCCGGATTCGGCAAGAGGCGAACAATGTCAGTTGAGCAGATCGACACGCTCGTCATCGGCGGCGGCCAGGCGGGGGTCGCGATGAGCGAGCATCTCGGCCGGGCCGGTGTGCCTCATCTCGTTCTCGAGAAGAGCCGCATCGCCGAACGCTGGCGCTCCGAGCGCTGGGACTCGCTCGCCGCGAACGGGCCCGCCTGGCACGACCGCTTTCCGGGCCTCGAATTTTCCGATGTGGATGGCAAGGTCGGCCCCAACGACTTCCCGTCGAAGGAAACGGTCGCCGACTATTTCGTCGCCTATGCCAAGAAGATCGCGGCGCCGATCCGCTGCGGCGTCGAGGTCCGGCATGTCGAGCGGCTTGCCGGTCGGCCGGGGTTCCGCGTCGAGACATCGGCAGGGATGATGGAGGCCAACCGGATCGTGGTCGCGACCGGCCCGTTCCAGTGCCCGATCGTCCCCGCGGTGGTTCCGCCGGAAACCGGGGTGCTGCAAATGCATTCCACCGCGTATCGCAATCCCGGCCAGCTTCCCGAGGGTGCCGTGCTGGTCGTCGGGTCGGGCTCTTCGGGGACGCAGATCGCCGAGGAACTGCTGGATTCGGGGCGGCGCGTCTATCTGTCCGTCGGCCCGCATGATCGTCCGCCGCGGGCCTATCGCGGCCGCGACTTCTGCTGGTGGCTGGGTGTTCTCGGCAAGTGGGATGCCGCTGCGCGGGAGCCGGGCACGGAGCATGTCACGATCGCGGTCAGCGGGGCGAATGGCGGTCACACGATCGATTTCCGGCGCCTGGCGGCGCGGGGACTGCTCCTCGTCGGGCGGACGCAGGCCTGCGCGGACGGCGTGGTCAGCTTTGCCCCCGACCTCGTCGAGAATCTCCGGCGCGGCGACGCCAATCTTCATGCCTTGCTGGATGAGGCCGATGCCTACATCGCCCGCAACGGCCTCGATTTGCCGGAGGAGCCTGAGGCGCGCACCATCGTCGCGGACTCCGATTGCGTGGCAAATCCCATCGCCTCGCTCGACCTGGCCCAGGCCGGGATCGGCACGATCATCTGGGCGACGGGTTTCACCGCCGACTACAGCTGGATGAAGGTCGACGCCTTCGATGCCAACGGTCGCCCGCAGCACCAGCGCGGCGTCTCGTCCGAGCCCGGCATCTATTTCCTGGGCCTGCCCTGGCAGTCGCGGCGCGGCTCGACCTTTATCTGGGGCGTCTGGCACGACGCCCGATATCTGGCGGACCAGATCACGATCCAGCGCAGCTACGCAGCCTATCACGATGCCATGCAGCGCGAACTCGAGAGCGCATGACTGTCAAACAGGAACTCGAGTTCGGCGCGAGGCCTTCGGGCGGTTCGCGTCGGGCATGGTCTGACGAAGGAGGCCGAGATGGCACATACCCGCATCCGCAAGTTCAACACCAAGGACACCTATCCGGAGCAGAAGCTCGACAACGACCTGGCGCAGGCCGTCGTCACCCGGGGTGGCCGGATCGTCTGGCTGCGCGGCCAGTGCCCGCAGAACCTCGACGACGCCGTCAACCTCGACAGCCATGACCCGGTCGAGCAGACCCACAAGGTCATGCAGAACATCAAGCAGCTGATCGAGGAAGCTGGCGGCGAGATGGCGCATCTGGTCAAGGTCGTCGTCTACCTGACGGATGTCCGCCATCGTGAGGCCGTCTACCGCACCATGGGCGAGTACCTCAAAGGCGTGCATCCGGTCTCGACCGGGCTCGTGGTGCAGGCGCTGGCCCGGCCGGAATGGCTGGTCGAGATCGACGGCACGGCCGTCATTCCGGATTGAGAGCTCCTAACAGAACCTGGAGGGATCTCGATGGGCTTTGGCGGAGTCGAATGCCAGGAGAAGCGCGCAGCCGATACCGTGGGTATCGGCAAGTCGCTTCGACGCCGCAGTCGGCCCGCCAAAGCCCACCTGCGGCGCCGGGAATTCGCCCGCCCGCGGCGTCGCGCCGCTTGCCGATACCAGCGGTATCGGCTTCACGACACTCCTGGCGGATCGACCGAATTGCCGGCGTCGAGACCCCTCCAGGTTCTGTTAGGAGCTCTAAGCCGATGACCTTCTCCCTCGTCGCCCGCTGCGCGCAGACCGGCATGTTCGGCGTCGCGATCTCGTCCTCCTCGCCTGCGGTCGCGGCGCGGTGCTCCTATGCGCGCGCTGGGGTTGGTGCGGTTGCGTCGCAGAACATCACCGACCCGACCCTGGGTCCGCTGACGCTCGACCTGATGGAAGAAGGACGGAGCGCGGCGGAAGCCATCGCCGAGGTGCAGACGCGCGGCCGGTTCATCGAATACCGGCAGGTGCTGGCGGTCGACCGGAACGGCATGACGGCGATCCATTCCGGGCCGAACTCCCTTGGCATCTGGACTTCGGCGCAGGCGCAGGACGTCGCTTCCGGCGGCAATCTCCTCGCCAATGACGGCGTTCCCCAGGCGATCGTCGATGGCTTCCTCGCAAGCTCCGGCCATCTGGGCGATCGGCTGATCGCCGCGATGCGCGCCGGCCTCGCCGCCGGCGGCGAGGCGGGGCCGGTCCGCTCGGCTGGGCTCAAGATCGTCGACAAGGTCAGCTGGCCGGTCGCCGACCTGCGCTGTGACTGGACGGAAGACTGCCCGATCGAGGCGATCGCGACGGCCTGGGACGTCTACAAGCCGCAGCTCGACGCCTATATCCAGCGCGCGCTCGATCCGCGCGCGGCGCCGTCCTACGGCGTTCCCGGAGACGAGTGAGAAAGCGACAGCCGCCTACAGATCGATCCGCGTGCGCTCGGTCATGGCGGGGGCGACCATGCCGGGGATGTAGGCGCGCGAGATTCGCGCCTGGCAATGCGCCTCGAACGCCGCGATCAGCCTGGACTTGGCCAGCGTGCGCAGCGTCGCGACCCCGATCGTCATCGGGCGATGCTGCCCCGCCAGCCGGATCGAGACCAGCTTGCGGCCATCGAGTGCCTGGTCCGAGCGCGGACGGACGTTGAACAACGCATAGCCGGCGCCGTTGGCTACCATTGCCCGGACGACATCGGGATACGATGATCGCGCTGCGATCGTCGGGGTGATGCCGGCGGACATGAACAGCGCGACGAAATACTCCCGGCTCAGCGGCAGGTCGAGCAGCACCAGCGGCTGATCGGCAAGCTCTTCCAGCGTCACGGCGCTCTCGCGTGCGAGAGGATGCGTCTCGGCGACGACGATGTAGGGCGGCAAGCTGACGAGCTGCGAGAACTCGATGTCCTCGGGAATCTGGAGGTCATAGGTCAGGGCGAGATCGATCTCGGAGCGCCGCAGCCCCCTGAGCAGGTCCTCCTGATGGCCCTCGATATGCAGGATCTTGGTGTCGGGAAAGGCGGAGACGAAGCCCTGCGACAATTCCGGGACCAGCATCGGGGCCAACGTCACCATGCAGCCCAGGGACAGCGTGCCGCGCACCAGGCCGCTCGTCTCGTCGGCGACGGTGTAGAGGCTCTCGGCCTGCGCGACGACGCGCTTGGCCTCGGCGAGGAGAGCCCTGCCGACCGGCGTCAGCGACAGCCCCTGGGCATGGTGGCGAATGAAAAGCTGGGCCTTCAGCTCGCGTTCGAGATGCGAAATCGCCGTCGAGATCGAGGGCTGGGAAATGTGGATTCGCTCGGAGGCGAGGGTGATGCTGCCCGTTTCGCCGGCCGCGATGAAATATTCCAACTGACGTAGGGAAAAGCGCATGCGGCAGCATAAAGCACGCGGAGCCCGTGCGGCAAAGCGCGGCCATGCTCGCGAGCCGGGCGGCCTTGTGTTTCAGGCCGCGATCCTGTCGAGCAGCCGCTCCATGAACCGGTCGCAGGCGGCGAGCTGGTCGAGCGCGATGAACTCGTCGGGCTTGTGACCCTGATCCATCGAGCCGGGGCCGCAGACGAGCGCCGGTATGCCGAGGCGGCTGGAGAACAGGCCGCCCTCCGTTCCGAACGCGACCTTGTGCGTCGCCCCATCGTCGAGCAGCGCGGCGACGAAGCGGACGGCCTCGGATTCAGCCGGTGTCGCAAGGCCCGGATAGTCGTTCAGGCGCTCGATCCTGATCGCGGCCTCGGGATGGGCCGCTTGCCGAGCGGCGGCCAGCGCAGCCGCCTCGTCCATCAGGCCATCGAGGATCGCGGCGGGATCGTCGGCGGCAATGTTGCGGATCTCGAAATCGACGCTGCAGAGCGAGGGCACGATGTTCAGTGCCGTCCCGCCCGTGATCACGCCGGCGTGGAGCGTCGTGTATGGAATGTCGTAGTCGTCGTCGCGCGCGCCGCTCTCGGCCAATTCGTCCTGCCGCCGCCGCAAGGTCGCGACGAAGTCGCAGGCCAGATGGATGGCGTTGAGCGCTTTCGGGGCCAGTGCGGAATGGCCGGAAACACCGCAGCAGGTGGCTCGCGC
Source organism: Alloboseaceae bacterium BT-24-1 (assembly GCA_025846845.1). Classification (GTDB taxonomy): domain Bacteria; phylum Pseudomonadota; class Alphaproteobacteria; order Rhizobiales; family Beijerinckiaceae; genus Allobosea. The sequence goes on along the minus strand of JAOYTL010000005.1, from coordinate 251,204 downwards.
GGCGAGCTTGCCCTTGTGCCCGGTCGCGATGCGCATCTGCGTCGGTTCGCCGATGATCGCGAGCCGGGCGGCGAAGCCCCTGGCGGCGAGGCGATCGATCAGGGAGCGGACGCCGACGCAGCCGATCTCCTCGTCATGGCTGAGGGCGAGGTGCAACGGCGTTTCTAGGTCGCGCGATGCGGCCCGCGCGGCCAGCGCCAGCGCCGAGGCGACGAAGCCCTTCATGTCCGCCGTACCGCGCCCGAAGGCCCGGCCGTCGGCGACCCTGAGCTGGAACGGGTCGGAGCTCCAGGGCTGGCCCTCGGCCGGCACCACATCGGTGTGGCCGGACAGCATGATGCCCGGCCGGTCGCGCGGGCCGATGGTCGCGAAGAGATTGGCCTTGCGCCCGCCCTCGGCCTCGACGAACTCGCTCTCGATGCCGTGCTGGCTGAGGAAGGTGCGCACGAAATCGATCAGCGGGCGGTTGGGATCTCGGCTGACGGTGGAGAAGGACACCAGCTTGTCGAGGATCGCCAGCGTGTTCATGTCGGCAGCATCGCGGCGAGCGTCAGAGATAGAGATGGCGAACTGCGTCGCTGCCCAGAAGCTCCGCTGCGGTGCCGGACGCGACGACGCGACCCTTCACCAGCATGATGCCGCGATTGGCGATCGACAGCGCCGTCTCGGCATTCTGCTCGATCAGGACGACGGTGGTGCCACGGCGGTTCACCTCGGCGACCGTGTCGAAATACTCGTCGATCAGCTTGGGCGAGAGGCCGAGCGACGGTTCGTCCATGATGACGAGTTTCGGCTTGCCGACGAGGGCACGCGCCAGCGCCACCATGGCCTGCTCGCCGCCGGAAAGCGTGCCGGCGCGCTGACCGATGCGGTCGCGCACGCGAGGAAAGAGCGTCAGCATCTCGTCCAGCCGGGCGGCGAAATCCGCCTTCAGGCCCTGCGCCTCATAGCCGAGGCGGATATTGTCGCGCACCGTGATGTCGGCGAAGAGGCGCCGCCCTTCCGGCACGAAGCCGATGCCGAGCCCGCTCAGCGCTTCGGTGCGCAGGCTCGAAAGCTCCCGCCCTATGATCTCGATGCGCCCCTTCGCGAGCGGCAGCAGTGCCGATATCGCGCGGAAGGTCGTGGTCTTGCCGGCGCCGTTGGGGCCGAGGATGCAGACCAGCTCGCCCTCGCCGACATGAAAGGAGACGTCGCGCAGCATGGCGACGACACCGTAATTGGTGTCGACCTTGTCAAGCTTGAGCATTCTGCGTCGCCTTTCTGCCGAGATAGGCTTCCTGCACCCGCGGAATGAGACGCACCTCCTCATAGGAGCCCTCGGCCAGCTTCTGGCCATAGTCGAGCACCAGCACGCGGTGCGGCAGCGAGGCGACGAGGCGCATGTCGTGCTCGATGATCATCATCGCGAGCTCCGGCCGCTCGGCGCAGAGCGCGCGGATGTCGTCCATCAGCGCGTCGGTATCGGCGTCGTCCATGCCGGAGGACGGTTCGTCGAGCAGCAGCACCTTGGGCTCGCTCGCCAGCGCGCGGGCGATCTCGAGGCGCCGGCGATCGGCCTGCGGTAGTTCGGCGGCAGGTCGGTGGCGCTGCTCGTAGAGCCCGCGCGAGACCGCCTTGAGCAGCCGTTCGGCGATATCGGCGGCTTCGGCGAGTTCCGCTTCGGCCTTGGACCGCCGCAGGATCGCGTCGAATATCCCCGTCTTCATATGGGTGTGTCGACCGATGATGACGTTGTCGAGCACCGACAGATCGCCGAACAGCCGGCTCGACTGGAAGGTGCGCGCAATGCCCTTGCCGACGATGCGATGCGCCGGCTGGCCATTGAGCCGTTCGCCGGACAGGCGCACCTCGCCGGAGGAGGGGACATAGATGCCGGTGATGATGTTGAGCAGCGTCGACTTGCCGGCGCCGTTGGGGCCGATGATGCCGAGGATCTCGCCCTTGCGCAGAGTGAAGTCGACCTCGGCCATGGCGACGAGGCCGCCGAAGCGCATCGTCAGGCCGGAGCCTTCGAGGATGACGGGAGCGGACATGAGCTCAGCCTCCGTAGCGCCGCAGCCGCTGCGGGAAGATGCCCTGCGGGCGGATCATCAGGAAGGCGATCACGGTCACGCCGAAGAACAGGATGCGGTAGTCGGAAAAGGCGCGGAGCTTCTCGGGCAGCATGGTCAGCAGGAAGGCACCGACGATGACGCCGAGGGTGTTGTCCATGCCGCCGGCGATCACCATCGTCATGATCGTCACCGAGACGAGGAAGGTGAAATTGTCGGGCGAGATGAAGCCGACATAGAAGGCGTAGATCGTGCCGGCGAAGCCCGCGAGGAAGGCGTCGACCACGAAGGCGAGGACCTTGTACCAGGTCGCGTTGATGCCCTGGCAGCGCGCCGCCAGCTCGTCCGCCCGCAGCGCGTTCCAGGCGAGCCCGATCCGCGAATGATGCAGCCTCGCGGCAAAGAGGATCGAGACCCCGACCAGCGCAGCCGAGAGATAGTAGAAGTTCGCCTGCGATGGCAGCGAGTGGCCGAAGATGACGAGCGGCGAGGCGAAGGAGTGTCCGAACAGCTCTGGCGCCGGGATGCCGACCAGCCCGTTCGGGCCGCCGGTGAATTCGAGGTTGTTGAGGAGCTGGTGGACGACGACGCCGAAGGCGATGGTGACCAGCGCAAGATAGCTGTCGCGCGTGCGCATCGACGGTACGCCGAGCACGAAGCCGAAGATCGTCGCGACGACCGCCGCCGCCGGCAGCGCCAGCCAGAAGCTGACATCCCAATTCAGGGCCAGCAGCGCCGAGGCATAGGCCCCGATGCCATAGGAGGCACCGGTCGCGAAGTTCGGGATGTTGGCGCTGCCGAGCTGGAAGTTCAGCGCCAGCGCCAGCACCGCATAGAGCTGCGCGATGATCAGCAGGTGAAGCGCATAGGTGCTCTTCTCCAGCAGGAAGGGGAACAGCAGCACGATCGCGATGCCGAGCAGCGTCGCAAACCGACCTTGCGCTGAGAAGGCGCCCTCGATCCGGGCCTCGACCGTGGGCAGGCGTTGCAGCGCGACCAGCACGATGGCGAAGAAGCCGAGCAGCCCGACGACCACGCGCCAGTCTTCGGCCAGCAGGAACTGCCTGAGGAAGGCGGCACTGCCGATCTCGGTGAGCGCAACGATGGAGAGAGCGGTGGCGGCGCCGGAGGTTCTGCGCGTCGCTGTCACGGACACGGACATCGGCTCAGACCTTTTCCACGATTGTGCGGCCGAGCAGGCCGGCCGGCCGGAAGACGAGGACGCAGATGACGAGCAGGAACACGAAGACCAGCCGATAAGAGGCGCCGTTCGGGACCGTAGCCTGCACCAGCGTGTCGAGACCCGCGATGAGCAGGCTGCCGATGATCGCGCCGGGCATGGAGCCGAGCCCGCCGACGACCGCGGCTGAAAAGCCGATCAGGCCGACATCGACGCTGAAGTCGAAGCGGACGATGCCGGCATAGCCCGCGAAGAACAGACCGCCGATGGCGCCGATGGCCGAGGCGATGAAGAAAGTGATCTGGAAGATCCGCGCCGGCGAGATCGAGATGAGACGCGCCGCATCCCGGTCCTGCGACACGGCCTTGATGTGCAGGCCAAGCCGCGTCCGCTCGAGCATGTAGAACAGCAGGCCGACCGAAAGGACCGAGACAAGGATCGCGACGAGGTTGAAGGCCGGGATGGTGACGCCCAGCACCTCGATGCTGCCAGGCACGAGCCTCGGCACCGCATGAGGGTTGGAGCCCTGCGGGTACAAATGGCGGATCAGCTCACGCAGGACGATGCCGAGCGCGACGGTGGCGACCAGCGCCATCATCGCGGGAGCATTCTGGAAGCGCTTGATCACGAGATAATAGAGCACCACGCCGAGCAAGCCGGTGACGATGACGGCGAAGAGCACTGCGAGCACGATGGCCGCCACCGCAGGCGAGCCGCCAAGGGATGCGCTCACGGTTTGCACGGCCGCGAGTGCCAGGAACGGGGCCAGCAGCGACACGTCGCCATGCGAGAAATGGATGATGTTGAGGACACCGAAAAGCAGGCTGAACCCGACCGCGACCAGCGCATAGATCGAGCCGAGCGTGATCCAGTTCAGGAGCTGCTGAACCAGTTGCTCTGTCATACACGTCCCCTCGCGTTTGCATCGCCCCAGCCGGGACCTGCCGCAACTGATTTTCGCTGTGCACCAGAACCGAAGCCGGCAAGAGTCGCAATTTCGGAATCCCTGCTTTGCTTGTCTTGAGGCAAGTCAGGCTCCCGTGCATTCGCCGGCCTGTGAGGCTCCGGGCGGCCTGCTTCGGCAAAACCGAAGCTCTGGGCGCAAAATATCCGATTTGCTTCGGGTTTCCTGAAGGGCAGATGGTCGAGCCACGATGTCGTCGGTGGCGCTCACGGTACCGGACACATCCAATTCCTTGAGGAGGGGATCATGCCTTTCAACCCGAATACCGGAGAGAAGTCCCTGGGCGCGTTCGTGCGCGCGGCCATCGTCGGGACGGCGCTCGCCTTGGCGTCGACCACCGCCATCGCGCAGGAAACCATCAAGCTGGGCTTCATCGGCCCGCTGAGCGGCGGAAATGCCCAGCAGGGCCTGTCGGCCCGCAACGGCTTCCAGCTCGCCATCGACCAGGCTAATGCCTCCGGGCTGCCGTTCAAGATCGAGCCGGTCATCCTCGATGACGCCGCCAATCCGCAGACCGGCGTCGCGGCCGCGATCAAGCTCACCAACGACCCGCAGGTCATCGCCGCGGCCGGCCACTGGAACAGCGGCGTCGCGCTGGCGACGATCCCGGTGTTCCAGCGTGCGGGCGTGCCCTTCATCGTCTGGGGTGCGATCTCGCCGAAGATCACCGAGCGCAACAATCCGATGGTCTCGCGCGTCGCGACCACGCTGGTGAACACCAACGAACCGCTGGCGAAATGGGCGGCGGACAAGGTCGGCAAGAAGATCGCGATCGTCTCCGATACGAGCGATTACGGCGCGGCCAACACCCAGAACTTCGAGAAGTTCTACAAGGTGGCCGGCGGCAGCATCATCGCCACCGAGGCCGCGCCCGTCGGCACGACCGACTTCCGCGCGCTGCTGACGAAGATCAAGGCCGCATCCCCCGATGCGATCTATTTCGGTGGCGTCGTGACCGAAGCCGGGCTGGTGCGCCAGCAGATGGTCGAGCTCGGCATGAAGCAGCCGATGATCGGCGTCGACGGCTTCCACGATCCGGCCTTCATCAAGATCGCTGCCGCGGCTGCCGAGGGCACGATCGTCGGCATCGCCAAGGAGAAGGACAATCCGCAGGTTGCCAAGCTCAGGGACGACTATGCGGCCGCCAAGTTCGCCGAGCCGTCGACGACCTACACCAAGAACGCCTATGACACGGCGAACATCCTGATCGCCGCGATCAAGAAGGCCGGCACCAAGGACAAGGTCGCGATCGCCAAGGCCATCCGCGAGACCCAGCATGACGGCGCCCTGGGTCACACCAGCTTCGACGAGAACGGCCAGACCAAGCTGCCGGTCGAACTCGAACTGCGCACGGTGAAGAACGGCGCCTGGGCGGCCTACTGATCCTGGTCCGCAGCCGGGGCAGCATCACAGGCTGCACCGAATGACCATCGCCGATTTTTGAGAAGGCTCGCGGACGACGCGAGCCCTTTTCTTTGATCCCCCTAAGCCTGCTCCACCGGCGTTCGCGCCGGGCCTGAAAGCGCTGTATCTGATATGGCATTGTGAGATTCGGCAGATTCCCAGGCAGGTTTGATGATCCGGTTCGACGAAATCGGTGAGCGCCTGAAAGCCTACCGCCTGGGGCGGGGGCTTTTGGCCGAAGACGTCGCCGAGCGGCTCGGAATCTCGCGGGCGGCGGTCTACCGGATCGAAGGTGGCGGCGTCGTCAAGATCGAGACCCTGGAGCGCCTGGCTGTCCTGCTGGAGACGACCGTCGCCTCGCTGCTCGGGGCCGGCGTCGAGTATTATTCCAGCCCGATCAGCTATTTCGAGCGGATGCGGCAGATCGAGGAGCAGGCGGACCAGGTCATCGCTCACTTCCCACCGCTGTCCTATCTGCTGACTTCGGACGATTACTCCGGCTATTTGCGACAGACCCTCGTCGAAGCGCTTCCGTCTCACATAACCGAGCGCGAGCAGGCCATCGGGGAAATCGACGCGATCATCGCGATCCTCGATGATCGCAAGTGCGCGCGCAAACGGCGCCGGCTGAGTGTCGTCAATTTCGTCAACGTCCTCGAGATCGAACGCTGGCTCAAACTTGGCGTCGTCGGCCGGTTCAACCTGCCGGATAGCGAATTGACTCGGCGGCGCCTGGCCGCACGAACCGAGATCGAGCACCTGATCGGCTTGATCGAGAGCGAGCCGATGGGGGTCCAGATCGGCCTGATCGAGGAGACGCTGCCGAACATCACCTTCCAACTGTTCCGCACCTCGGAAAAGACGCTGCTTGGGTTGAGCCCGTTTCGCCTGGGCGGCGAGTTGCCGAATATCCGGTCGGGAATCGCCATGTTGACCGCGGACGAGGAACCGGTGCGTCTCTACGAGGAGATCGCCAACGATCTCTGGCGCCGCGCCTTGAAGGGCAGCGAGGCCGGAGCGGTGCTGCGGGCCGCTGTCGAGCGCTCGGGGATTGCTCGGCCTGCAATCCGAAGGCCGTCATCGAACCTGGTCTGACATCTGCCCGACGCCCGGATGCAGCGGCGGCGCCTCAGCGCGTCGAGATTGTCGCAAAATTGAGATTAGTATTGCAATTGAGATTTTGCCGTGACATAGGTGATCACGCAAGGGCGTCGGGCTTGCCCGGCGCGCATCGGATTTTCCGCGGCCGAGATTGATCCTTCGGACGCCAAGAGACGCATTCAGGCGTCCTGAGAACGACGGGCGGACGCCCAAACTCCAATGGTTTTGACCGGGCCGGCGGCGGTGCGCGGAAGGCGCGCGCCGATCTATTTGCGTTTCAGCACGCAATAAAAAGAAGCAAAACGGGGGAATTTACCGTGAGTGACAATCAGGCAGCCGTCAGCGGCTCCATCGCCATCTCCTCTCCGACCGAGGTCGACAGCAAGGCCCGCAAGGCCCTGTGGGGCGCCGCCATCGGCTATGCCATGGACGGCTTCGACCTCCTGATCCTCGGCTTCATGCTGCGGACGATCTCCGCCGACCTGCAGCTTACCCAGGGCCAGGCCGCCTCGCTCGTCACTGCCACGCTGATCGGCGCCGTGCTCGGTGGCATCGGCTTCGGCATGCTCTCGGACCGCATCGGCCGCGTCCGCGTGCTGACCTGGACAATCGTCCTCTTCGCCGTCTTCACCGGCATGTGCGCGCTGGCGCAGGGCTATTGGGACCTCCTGATCTACCGCACCATCGCCGGGCTCGGCCTCGGTGGCGAGTTCGGCATCGGCATGGCTCTGGTCGCGGAAGCGTGGCCGGCCTCGAAGCGGGCACGCGCCTCGTCCTATGTCGGCCTCGGCTGGCAGGTCGGCGTGCTCGCGGCGGCGATCGCCACCCCGCTCCTGCTGCCGACGATCGGCTGGCGCGGCATGTTCGCCATCGGCATCCTGCCGGCGGTTGCAGCCTATTTCATCCGCCACTCGCTGCACGAGCCGGAAGTCTTCGTCGCCCGCAGCAAGGATCGGCCGAAGGAGTCGGCGCTGCGCCTGCTGGTCAAGGACTGGGACACCACCAAGCTGAGCCTCGGCATGGTCATCCTCTGCTCGGTCCAGAACTTCGGCTATTACGGCGTGATGATCTGGTTGCCGAACTATCTGGCGACCCGTTTCGGCTTCGCCCTGACGCAATCGGCCGTATGGACCTCGGTCACCATCGCCGGCATGGCGGTCGGCATCTACGCCTTCGGCCACATCGCCGACCGGATCGGGCGGCGCCCGGCCTTCTTCGGCTACATGCTCGGCGCCGCGGTGATGGTCATCGTCTATTCGCGGCTGACCGACCCCATCCAGCTCCTGGTCGCTGGCGCGGTGATGGGCTTCTTCGTCAACGGCATGCTCGGTGGCTATGGCGCGCTGATCAGCGAACTCTTCCCGACGACGGCGCGGGCGACGGCACAGAACGTCCTGTTCAATATCGGGCGCGGCGTCGGCGGCTTCGGTCCGCTCGTCGTGGGGACGATCGCGGCGGCCTACAGCTTCGAGATGGCGATCGCCTTGCTGGCGACGCTCTATCTGCTCGATATCCTGGCCATGTGGTTCCTGATTCCGGAGCGCCGTGGCGCCGAGCTCGCCTGAGGCCAAGGGCATCGTCATGTCGATCCAGCTCGATCAGGCCCACACGACCGCAATGCCCATCGCGACCGCGGCTGGCAGCGCCTGCTCGGGCGCACCATGGAAGGCGAGCATCGTCGCCGAGCTCGCCGAGGTCGTCCGCAACGAGGCGGTGAACGCCGAGTACCGGCACCTCGTTGTGAACTGCAGCGAGGAGGCGGCAGCGGCCCAGCCGGGGCAGTTCTTCCAGCTGCTCTGCCCGCAGCCGGCGGGCGAGCAGCCTTTCCTGCGCCGGCCGATGAGCCTTTACGGCGCCGATCCCGACAGGCGCCAGGTCGAGTTCCTCTACAAGGTGACGGGCGCCGGCACGCGCGGTCTCGATACGCTGAAGCCAGGCGATCGGCTCGACATCATGGGACCGCTCGGCGTCGGCTTCGCGCTGGATCCGGGTTGGCGCCATATCGTCGCCGTCGGGCGTGGGGCGGGGCTGGCGACGCTCGCCCCGCTCGCCAGGGCCGCGAGGGCCAATGGCGCGCAGGTGACGGCCGTCTTCAGCGCAAGGCGGCCCGACCTCCTCGTCTCCGTCGACCTCTTCCATCGCCATCGTGCCGACGTCATCGCCGTCACCGACTCCGAACAGACCAGCGGGCCGGCCAATGTCGAGCGCATCCTGCGCCGTCTTATTGCCGACGGCCGTTGCGATGCCTTCTTCACCTGTGGCTCGAGCCGGTTGATGCGGGTGCAACAGCGTCTGGCGCGCGAGGTCGGGCTACCTGGTCAGGTCGCGATGGAGCAGCAAATGGCTTGCGGAATCGGCCTTTGCTACTGCTGCGTCCGCGACTTCAACGTCAATGGCGAGATCGTCAACCGGCGCGTCTGCTGGGACGGCCCGGTCTTCGACCTGATGGAGGCGCTGCCATGAGCGCTGCAAGCAATGTCGACCTTTCCGTCAGCATCGGCGGGCTCACTTTGCGCAATCCGGTCATGCCGGCCTCAGGCACCTTCGCCGAGGGGCTGGAGAAGGTGATGGACTTCAACCGGCTCGGCGCCTTCGTCACCAAGACGATCACGCGCGAACTGCGCGCCGGAAATCCGCTGCCGCGGGTGGTCGAGCGGCCGGGCGGGTTGATCAACGCCATCGGCATCCCCTCGAAGGGCGTGCCCTATTTCATCGAGACGATCATGCCGCATTACGCGGCCTACGATACGCCGCTGGTCGTCTCGATCTCGGCGCCGACGGCGGAGGGCTTCGCCAGCCTTGCGGCGGAACTCTCGATCCCCGGCGTGGCCGCGATCGAAGCCAACATCTCCTGCCCGAACATCGAGGAGGACGGCAAGGCCTTCGCGATGCGGGCCGAGTCCACGCAGAAGGTGACGCGCCTGCTCCGGACCGCAACCGAGCTGCCGCTCTGGGTCAAGCTGACGCCGAACACCGGCGACGTGCCCGAAGTGGCGCGCGCCGCCGAGGCGGCCGGCGCCGATGCGGTCGTGGTCGCCAACACCATCCTGTCGATGGCGATCGACCTGAAGAGCTTCAAGCCCTGCCTCGGCAACATCATGGGCGGGCTCTCGGGGCCGGCGATCAAGCCGATCGTGCTGCGCCAGGTCTTCCAATGCGCCAAGGCGGTGAAGATTCCGGTGATCGGTTGCGGCGGCATCTCCACCGCCGATGACGCGATCGAATACATGCTCGCCGGGGCCAGCGCCGTGCAGGTCGGCACTGCGACCTTCCTGCAGCCGGCGGCGATGACGACGATCATCGACGGGCTCGAGGCCTTCTGCCTGCGCCGCGAGACCCCGCGCGTCGCCGATCTGATCCGCGGCGTCATCATAGAGGAGGCTGATGAGCCCGATCTTGCCTGGCTGGACCCGGTCTCGTGACGGCGCAGCCTGCCGAGATGCGCAACATCTTCAGCGGTGACGAGCGCGACCGCGTCCTTTCCGAGGCGCTGTTCGACGCGCTGCGCGAGGCGACGGGCGACGGCGTCGGCATCACCCGCGAAGCCTATAGCGAACGGGAGTCGCTGGCGCTCGACCTCGTCGAGGCGAAGGCGCGCGAACTCGGCCTCGTGACCGACCGGGACGCCGGCGCCAACCTTGTCGTCACACTTGCGGGGCGCGAGCCGGAACTGCCCTTCCTCGCCTGCGGCTCGCATCTCGATTCCGTGCCGCAGGGCGGGAATTTCGACGGCGCCGCCGGCGTCATCGCCGGGCTCGCCATCATCGCCCGCTTCAAGGACGAAGGCTTCGTCCCGCGCCGGACGATCAAGGTCTACGCGCTGCGCGGCGAGGAGAGTGCCCGCTTCGGCAAGGCCTATATGGGCTCCAGCGCCCTGTTCGGGAAACTCTCGGCGGCCGATCTATCGGTGCGCGATCATGCCAGCGGGCGGACCCTGGCGGAGTGCATGAGGGCCGTCGGCGTCGATATGGCTCGCGTCGAGGCGGGCGAGCCTCTGCTCGATCCCGCTGCTGTCGCAGCCTGGATCGAATTGCATATTGAGCAGGGACCGGTTCTGGTCGCACGAGACCTACCCATCGGCATCGTCACCGGCATCCGCGGCAACATCCGGCATCGCGAGGTCGAATGCCTCGGCGAGGCCGGCCATTCCGGCGCGGTGCCGCGCTGGCTCCGGCGCGATGCGGTCTTCGCTACGGCCGAGCTGATCACTCATCTCGACCGGCATTGGCGCACCTTGCTGGAGCGTGGCCGCGATGTCGTCATAACGGCGGGCGTGCTCGGCACCGATCCGCAGGAGCACGCGATTGCGCGCATTCCCGGCACGGTGCGCTTCTCCTTCGAGATCCGTAGCCAGAGCCGCGAGACGCTGGAGGCCTTCTACGACCTCTTCCTCTCGGAATGCGGGCTGGTCGGCGAGGAGAGGGGGGTCGAATTCCGCGTTGATCGCCGGCTCGAATCCGCTCCTGCCGTGATGGATGCCGACTGGATCATCAGGCTCAAGGCCGCGGCGCGCAATCTCGGCCTGCCTGACGAGGAGATTCCGAGCGGCGCCGGCCATGATGCGGCTGTTTTCGCCAATGCCGGCATCCCGAGCGCGATGATCTTCGTGCGCAATGAGCACGGATCGCATAATCCGCATGAGGCGATGGCGATCGACGATTTCCTCGCCGGTGTCGCCGTCATGCGCGATGCCATCAGGGAGGCGGTGCGATGAGCGCAAACGAGATCGGCCGCGAGGTCGCGCAGCTGCTGTTCAGGGCGGGCGCCATCCATGTCAGCCGCCAGCAGCCCTTCATCCTGGCCGCCGGCTGGGCGAGCCCGGTCTATGTCGATGTCCGTCTCCTGCTCGGCGACCCCGAGTTGCGCCAGGCGGTCAGCGAGCTTGCCGCCCGCTATGCCGGCGCGGCCTTCCCAGTGGGCAGCTTCGACGCGATCGCCGGCGCCGAGACGGCCGGCATCCCGTTCGCGGCCTGGCTTGCCGACGGGCTGGCGCTGAAGCTGCGCTATGTCCGCAAGCGCCCGCTCGGCATCGGCCGCAATGCCCAGGTCGAGGGCGGGCCGGTCGAGGGTCTGCGCGTCCTGCTGATGGACGACCTGACGACCGATGGCGGCAGCAAGCTCAACTTCGCGCGCGGTCTGCGGGCGGCGGGCGCTGAGGTCGAGCATGTGATGACGATCTTCTATCACGACGTCTTTCCCGGTGCCGGTGCCCGGCTGCAGGATGCTGGCCTGACCCTCCACGCTCTGGCGACCTGGGGCGACGTTCTACGCGCTGAGGCCAGCCAAAACCTCGCGCCGGAGGATCGCGCCGAAATCGAGCGTTTCCTGGCCGATCCCGTGGCCTGGTCGACCCGCCATGGCGGTCGCGCCAGCCTTGCTCCCCGGACCTGAAGCCGGAAGGATCAGGTGATCGCGCGAGATGAAAAAGGATGCCGACATGGTCGATGACACCCCCCGCCCGGACAGCGTGCAGCTCGCCACGACGCAGACCATTGCGCTGGCCGAGGTCTCGACCCGCTGCGAGCATGATCTGCTTGGCGAGGCCGATGTGCCCGCCGCCGCCTATTGGGGCATCCATACCTTGCGGGCGGTCGAGAATTTCCCGATCACCGGCGTCCCGGTCGGTCATTTTCCCGAGCTGGTGCGCTCGCTCGCGCTGGTGAAGCAGGCGGCGGCCCGCGCCAACCGGCGGCTCGGCAACCTGCCCGCGGCGAAGGCCGAGGTGATCGACCGCGCCTGCGATCTCATCGCCAGGGAAAGCCGGTTCCACGACCAGTTCGTTGTCGATGCCGTGCAGGGCGGGGCCGGCACCTCGACCAATATGAACGCCAACGAGGTCGTGGCCAATGTCGCGTTGGAGCTGATCGGGCGGCCGAAAGGCGACTATGCCGCGCTCCATCCCAATGACGACGTCAACATGGCGCAGTCGACCAACGACGCCTATCCGACGGCGCTGCGCCTCGCCGTGATCTTCGCGACCGAACCCCTGATCGCGGCGCTCGACGAGCTCGCCTATGCCTTCAAGGCGAAGGCGGTCGAGTTCGCCGACGTGCTCAAGATCGGCCGCACCCAGCTCCAGGACGCCGTGCCGATGACGCTGGGCCAGGAGTTCGACGCATTCTTCGCGACGATCAAGGAGGATGTCTCGCGCCTGCGGGAAGCGGCTGCCCTGTTCCGCGAGATCAATCTCGGCGCGACTGCGATCGGCACCGGCATCACCGCCGATGCGCGCTATGCGGCTCTCGCCATCGAGGAACTCGCGCGCTCGGCGCGCCTGCCGCTGGTGCCGGCGACGAACCTGATCGAGGCGACCTCGGACATGGGTGCCTTCGTGCTGTTCTCGGGCGTGCTGAAGCGCGTCGCCGTCAAGCTCTCGAAAATCTGCAACGACCTGCGCTTGCTCTCCAGCGGGCCGCGCGCCGGCTTCAGCGAGATCCGTCTCCCGGCGGTCCAGGCCGGCTCCTCGATCATGCCGGGCAAGGTCAATCCGGTCATCCCCGAAGTGGTCAACCAGGTCGCCTATCTGGTCATCGGCCACGACCTGACCGTCACCATGTGCGCCGAAGGCGGGCAGCTCCAGCTCAATGCCTTCGAGCCGACCATCGGCTATTGCCTGCTCTCCTCGCTGCGCCATCTCACCGCCGCGGTGACCACGTTGACCACCCGCTGCGTCAACGGCATCGAGGCGGATCGCGAACGTTGCCGCGCTTTGGTCGAGGATTCGATCGGGCTGGTCACGGCGCTCGGCCCGGCGCTCGGCTACGAGGCCTCCTCGCGCGTCGCCAAGCGCGCCCTCGCGGAGAAGCGCAAGGTCGCCGAGATCGTGCTCGAGGAAGGGCTGCTGACGCGCGCCGAACTCGACGAATTGCTGCGCATCGAGGCGATGACCGCCCCCTCGCGCGCCAGGCCGCCGACCCCATCGCGCGCTTGATCCGGCCTGAATCGGCGACGAACACGACCTCCACCTCGCAGAGAGATGATATGAACGAGCTGTTGAACTGGTTGCTGCAGCAGAAGGGCAGCCTTCGCACCTATGTCGAATTCCAGGATCGGGCGCTGGCGCTGCGCGCCGCCGAGCCTGAGCATGCGGCGCTCCTGCGCCTGCTCGCGGACCTCGCCGGCCGCTTCGCCGATGCTTATGATGGTCAGCCGCTCTCGGCCGAAGTGGCGGCGCGCGCGCTCGATCAGCTGATCGAACTCCTCGAAAAGGCCGTCTGCCAAGGCGCTGCAGGCCCGTCCGACCACCTCGCATTGCTCAACAGGATCGGGACCAGCGAACTCGCTTAAGGGCCTACGAGCGCGAGCGAACTTTCTTCCGCGAGCCGCGGCTGGCGCGCTGTCCAATCAGCTGTACGGTGAGAAGCTGAGCCACGGATGGACCCGTCTAGCGCCGTGGCGGCAATGGCCCCGGCTGGCGCAGCTAAGCGGCTGGCGGGAGCTGGCCTATGGTGGCTCGCTCGATCAGCCTGACGCCGAGATTCACGCGCAGGATGCTGGCCTCTGGATCGGCGATACGGCGCATCAGGGACTGCACGCCGAGCCGCCCGAGCTCGCCGCGATCGATCCGGATCGTGGTCAAAGGCGGTCGGCTGTGGGTTGCGATCGAGATGTCGTCGATGCCGATGACAGAAACATCGTCGGGTACCCTGACGCCTTCGCTCTGCAATCCCTGCATCACGCTGAGCGCAACCACGTCGGTCGCGCAGAAGAACGCGGTGACGCCGTCGAGCCGCCCATCCTGCAGGGCTTGCCTGATGGCACGCTGCGCCTGGGGCAATTCGACCCGCATCTGGAACAGGTCGATCAGGTGCCTGTCGGGATCGAAATCGATCCCGGCCTCCTCCAGCGCCATCTTGAAGCCTTCGAGACGGCGTTGCATCGACAGGCGATGTCGCGACGCCACATGCACGATGCGCGTGTGACCGGCCGCCAGCAGCCGGCGCGTCGCCAGCCAGCCGGCGCTCCAGTTGTCGGGCAGCACGCAATCGAGCCGCATCGTCCGATCCATGCCGTTGACCAGCACCGCCGGCAATTTCGAGGCGACGAGCCTGTCGATGACGACGGGGTCATCCATGCCGACGGCCATGACGGCCCTTGGCCGGGCGCCGAGCAGTTCATCCAGCTCGGCGACGACCCGGCCATCGGCATGCGAGGTCAGCCGGACATCGAGCTTCAGCGAATTCGCCGCAGCTTCCGCAATGACGCTCTGGACGACCCCCTCGTAGAACTGCGAGTTCGAATAAGCCTCCGCCGGAATGACGAGCACCGCGCCATCGACACCGGCCTTCTGCAGCGAGCGGGCGCTGCGATTCCCCTGATAACCCAGCTGCTCCGCCAGGCTGAGAATCCGGCGGCGGCTCTCGTCGCCGACGCCACCACGATTGTTCAACACCTTGGAGACGGACGCGACCGAAACACCCGCCGCATCGGCGATGTCGCGCAGGGTCGGGACCAGGGTCTCGTCTTCGCTCATCCGGGCCACTTCTGCAGACCGCTCCCGCACAGGGAGAGACAGGGATTGGAACGCCGCTTTACGACCAGAAGAACCGGTCGTGACCAAGCGAGCGCATCAACGCCTCCATAAAGTAATAATCACCATAGGGAAGCATCGTATCGGCATAGCCGGCCCTGACATGCGAGGCGCCGTGGGCGAGGAGCCCGAGCGCCTTTGGATCACGGGTCAGATCGCAGTGTTCGAGCAGTCCGGCGAGCAGCCGGTCCCCCAAACCGCGCCAGCGCGCCGCTTCCTCGGGCTCGGATTGATCCGCCAGGAGATAAACGCCCGCCGCCATGATCGCGGCGGCCGAACTGTCGCGATGCGTCCCGCGCTGGTCCGGCGCGCCGAAATCCCAGGCCGGCACGGCGTCCCCCTCCATCAGCGCCTCCGCCTTGGCCGCCAGCCGCCGGGCCGCTTCGGCATAGGCCGGATTGCCCGTCGTCACGGCCGACTGCGCGAAACCATGGACCAGCCAGGCCTGCCCGCGCGACCAGCAGGAAGCGTCGGCGTAGCCCTGATGGGTCTCGCCGCGCAGCGGCTTGCCGCTCGCTATATCGAAGACGAAGGTGTGGAAGGAGGTGTCGTCGGGCCGGACGATGTGCTCGAGCGTGGTCTGCGCATGAGCGTCGGCCGCTTCGCGGAAATCCGCCCGACCGGTCTCGTGATGGGCCCAATAGAGGAGCGCGAGATTCTGCATCGTGTCGGCGATGATCCGGCCATTGGCGAATTCGGCCTGCATGCGCTGGGAATGAACCTGCCTGGCGTTCCAGGCCTGGATGTAGCGCCCGTCGGGCCGGTAGCGGGCGACGAGCTGCCGCGCCGCGGCGAGCGCCATCTCATGCGCCTCGCCGGCGCCGGTCATCAGCCATTCGGCCACGCAGCTCAGCGAAAACTGGAAGCCGAGATCGTGGTTCTGCGCGTTCTGATGAGCAAGGATGCCGCGGAACACCGCCCGCCGCGCCCGCGCCGCGTTGAGGAAGAGCGGATCCCCCGTCAACTGCAGCGCCAGCCAGAGCTGCCCCGCCTGGAAGCTGACCACCCAGTCATAGGGTCCGCAATAGACCCAGCTGTTGTCGGGCAGGCCGATCTTCGGATTGCGCAGGCCGATCACGGGCATGGTCTGACGCAGCTTGGCGATGCAGCGTTCCAGCGCCTCCTGATGGGGCCGCGTGTCGCGCCTGGCGGCAGCGGCAGCCTCGACCGTCGAGAAATAGGTGCTTGGCTCGATGCGCATCGCTCGCCTCCCGTGGACAAGCATTTTTCGCATCAACAAATTAATTTCGTCAACAACGAAAATTTCTATTGAAGCCGATATTTTTCTTTCCTATCGTTTGCCCACATCGAGAGGTCCTGGGGAGGAGCCGATGCCGAACGCCGCAGCTGCGAGTGCGCGCGCCGTCCAAGGGGACGACCTCGCCGGCTACGGCTTCCTGCTGCCGTGGCTGCTCGGCTTCCTCTTGCTCACGCTCGGGCCTGTCGCCGCGTCGTTTTACCTGTCGCTGACCGACTATAGCGGCCTGTCGGCGCCAAACTGGGTCGGCATCGAGAACTATACCCGGATCGCCACCGACGACCCGCGCTTCATCACGGCGATGACGGTGACCTTCACCTTCGTGCTGCTGTCGGTGCCGCTCAAGCTGATCTTCGCCCTCGGCGTGGCGGTCGCCCTGAACAAGGGCCTGACCGGGCTCTCCTTCTTCCGGGCGGTGTTCTACCTGCCCTCGCTGATCGGAGGCAGCGTCGCGATCGCCGTGCTCTGGCGCCAGGTCTTCGCCGGCGACGGGCTCCTCAACCAGGCCCTGCACACCCTGTTCGGCTATGAGGGTCCGAGCTGGATCGCCAACCCATCGACATCGCTCTATACGCTCGTCCTGCTGGCGGTATGGCAGTTCGGCTCGTCGATGATCATCTTCCTCGCCGGGCTGCGCCAGATTCCGCAGGACATTTACGAGGCGGCCAGCATCGACGGCGCCCAGCCCGTCCGGCAGTTCTTCAAAATCACCCTGCCTTTGCTGACGCCGGTGATCTTCTTCAACGCGGTGATCCAGACGATCGACGCATTCAAGGCCTTCACCTCGGCCTTCGTGATCAGCGACGGCACCGGCGGCCCGATCGACTCGACGCTGTTCTACACGCTCTACCTTTACCAGGAGGCCTTCACGAACTTCCGCTTCGGCTACGCGTCGGCGCTGGCCTGGATCCTGGTGCTGATCATCGCGGCCTTCACCGCGCTCTCGTTTCTGTCGGCGCGCTACTGGGTACATTACGATGACTGAGGTGGTCCGGGCTCCCGCCATCGCGTTTCCGGCGGCGCCGAGCCGGGCCGACATCGGCTCGCCCTGGCGGCGCGCCTTCGCCTATGCGCTGCTGCTCGCCGTCACCTTCGTGCTGCTCTATCCGCTGCTCTGGATGGTGGCGAGCTCGCTGAGACCGGACTCCGAGATCTTCCATTCGACCTCGCTGATCCCGCAAGCTCCGACCTTCGACGCCTATAGCCGCGGCTGGAACGGGCTGAGCGTCGGCTTCAGCCAGCTCTTCCTCAACTCGCTGCTGATCTCGGTGCTGGTCGTCATCGGCAACGTGATGTCCTGCGCGATGGCGGCCTATGCCTTCACGCGGCTACGCTTCCGGGGCCGGGGCTTCTGGTTCGCGATGATGCTGGGCACGCTGATGCTGCCGCAGCATGCCGTGCTGATCCCGCAATACATCATGTTCCTGAAGCTCGGCTGGGTGAACACGATCCTGCCGCTGACGATCCCGAAATTCCTCGCCGTCGACGCCTTCTTCGTCTTCCTGATGGTGCAGTTCTTCCGCGGCATCCCGCGCGAGCTCGACGAGGCGGCGGTGATGGACGGCTGCGGGCCGCTGCGCATCTTCCTGAAGGTGATCCTGCCGCTGTCGACGCCGGTTCTGGCCACCGCGGCGGTGTTCTCCTTCATCTGGACCTGGGACGATTTCTTCGCGCCGCTGATCTATCTGAACGACATCGAGAAATACACCGCCCAGCTCGGCCTGCGCACCTTCGTCGACTCGGCCGGGCAATCGGACTGGGGCGCGCTCTTCGCCATGTCGACGCTCACCGTGCTGCCGATCTTCATCCTGTTCCTGATGTTCCAGCGCCTGCTGATCGAGGGCATCGCGACGACTGGCATGAAGCGATGACCCGCCCCCTTCGCCCCATCGGACGACAGCCGAGATGACCATGCTATCGCTCACGCAGGTTCAGAAGCGCTTCGGTGCCGTCGAGGTCATCCGCGGCGTCGATCTTTCGATCGCGAGCGGCGAGTTCGTCGTCTTCGTCGGCCCGTCCGGCTGCGGCAAGTCGACTCTGCTCAGGATGATCGCCGGCCTCGAGCCGATCTCCGGCGGCGAACTGTCGATCGGCGGCATCAGGATGAACGAGACCGCGGCCTCGCAGCGCGGCATCGCCATGGTCTTCCAGTCCTATGCGCTTTACCCGCATATGAGCGTCTACAAGAACATGTCGTTCGGCCTCGAGACGGCGCGGATGCGGAAGGCCGAGATCGACAGGCGCGTGCGCAAGGCCGCCGATATCCTGCAGATCACCCCGCTGCTCGAGCGCAAGCCGCGGCAGCTCTCGGGCGGCCAGCGCCAGCGCGTCGCCATCGGCCGCGCCATCGTGCGCGACCCGAA
Source organism: Alloboseaceae bacterium BT-24-1 (assembly GCA_025846845.1). Taxonomy (GTDB): domain Bacteria; phylum Pseudomonadota; class Alphaproteobacteria; order Rhizobiales; family Beijerinckiaceae; genus Allobosea. Next base: position 232,350 of record JAOYTL010000005.1, on the reverse strand, counting down.
GATCTTCCTGTTCGACGAGCCGCTGTCCAATCTCGATGCCGAGCTGCGCGTGCAGACCCGGGTCGAGATCGCCAAGCTCCATGCCGATATCGGCGCGACCATGATCTACGTCACGCATGACCAGGTCGAGGCGATGACGCTGGCCGACCGGATCGTGGTGCTGCGGGCGGGCATCGTCGAGCAGCAAGGCACGCCGCTCGATATCTACAACAAGCCGGCCAACCGCTTCGTCGCGGGCTTCATCGGCTCGCCGAAGATGAACTTTCTCGACGTCTCCGCCGCAGCCGGCGGCGGCGATGCGGCCACGATCGGCCTCGGCGCGAGCCGGTTCAGCATGTCCATCCGCCGCGGTTTCGATGCCAGCGAGCCGCTGACGCTTGGGATACGGCCGGAACATGTGGTGACCGGAGGCACTGCCGAGATCGACCTCGGCACGCTCGCCATCGTCCATGTCGAACAGCTCGGCGGGCAGACCATCGCCTATGGCCGGCTCGCCGACGGCCAGGCGCTCAATGTGGTGCTCGAAGGCCAGCGCCGGATCAGCGCGGGCGACAGCCTGCCGGTCGGCGCCATGGCCGGAGGCTGCCATCTCTTCGGAAGCGACGGACTGCGCCTGAACAGCTGAAACCGGGGCCAACAACGACAACAACACTATTCGGGGAGGAGAAAGACATGCTCAGCAGACGCGACACCCTGCGCGGTGGTCTGGCGCTCGGCGCCACCACCCTTGCACCAGCCGCCGGCTTCAACGCCCTGGCCGCCGAGACGGTCATGCGGCTCTACTGGTGGGGCACGCCCACCCGCACGGAGCGGACGCTGGGCGCCGCCCGGCTGTTCGAGGCGGCCAATGCCGGGGTCAAGATCAATGGCGAGGTCGGCGGCGCCGACTATTGGTCGAAGTTGACGACGATGATCGCCGGCGGCAATGCGCCAGATATCTACCAGCTCGAACCCGGCCGCTTCCCCGATTACAGCCGGCGCGGCGCCACCCGGCCGCTCGACGAATACCTCGGCAAGATCATCCGGACCGACCGGCTCGCGCCCGGCGTGCTGGCGCTCGGCACGCTCGACGGCAAGGTCACGGGCATGCCGCTGTCGCTCAACGCGTTCGCGCTGCTCTATCACGCCGAGGTGTTCAAGGAGGCCGGCATCGCGCCGCCCACGGCCAAGACGAACTGGGACCAGTTCGCCAAGCTCTGCGTCGACCTGACCAAGGCGATGGGCAAGAAGAACGTATGGGCCGTCGGCAACTGCTCGCGCTACATGCAGACCTTCCAGTCCTGGCTCCTCCAGCGCGGCAAGCTCATCTTCACGCCGGAAGGGCGGCCGGGCTTCGATGCCAAGGACGGCGCCGAATGGTTTGCCTATTGGGATGCGCTCGCGAAGGCAGGCGGTTGCGCCAACGCCGAAGTTCAGGCTCTCGACAAGGCCAATGTCGACAGCAACCAGATGGCGCGCGGCAACGCCGTCATGACGCTGTCCTACTCCAACCTCCTGGCCGCCTATCAGGCGGTCGCCAAGGCACCGCTCGACATCACGTCGCTGCCGATCCAGAGCGAATCCACGCCGTCCGGCCTGTTCTACCGGCCGGGTCTGCACTGGTCGATCGCGAGCACCGCCAAGTCGCCTGAGCTGGCCGCCCGCTTCATCGACTTCTTCATCAACGATGTCGAAGCCGGCAAAGTTCTCGGGGTCGAGCGCGGCGCTCCGGTCAATCTGGATGTCATGGCGGCAATCGCGCCGACGATCGACCCGCTGGAGCGCAAGGTCCTCGATTACCTCAAGGCGATCGAGGGGCGGGTCGTCCCCTATCCGCCGCCCTATCCGCTCGGCACCTCCGAGTTCGACGAGCGTTCTTTCCGTTCGATTGCCGACAAGGTCGCGTTCGGACAGCTCAGCCCGACGAAGGCCGGCGAGCAGCTGCTCGCCGACGCCCTGCGCATCATCAAGCCGTAGCGCGGCGCATGACCATCGCGGAGCGCCGGCCGGGCGCTCCGCTTCGAGAGGACGCGTTGGACGGCGTTAGGCGACCATGAGCGATACGATCTTTCCGGAAGAGCTCTTCCGCCCCTGGTCCGGCAATCCGCTGCGCAGTCGCGCCGATGTCGAGACTGCGCTGCGCGTCCTGGCGGAGCCGGTCGAGCGCTATCGTTCCGCCGGCGGAGCGCGCTTGCGCCTCTCGGCCACCGCCGCTCATTTTGACCAGGCGCCGGCGGACATGGAGGGCTATGCCCGCCTGCTCTGGGGTCTGGCGCCGGCACAGGCGGGAGGCGCCGACTGGATCGACTGGGAGCCGATCGCGCGTGGCCTCGCCAATGGCTGCGATCCCGCGCATCCGGAATTCTGGGGCTGGCCGGGCCAGGTCGACCAGCGACTGGTCGAACTGGCCGCGATCGGCTTCGCCTTGCGCCTGGTCCCCGACAAGCTCTGGGAGCCGCTCGACGCCCGCGCCCGGACGCAGATCGCGGACTATCTCCGGCGCGGCCACGCTTGCGACTTCGCCGACAACAACTGGAAGTTCTTTCGACTGATGATCGGCATGGCGCTCGGCAGCGTCGGCGTCGACTATGACCGCTCGCTCGACGAGCGCTACGCCGAGGAGATCGAGGCGTTCTATTTCGGCGATGGCTGGTACAGCGACGGCAATATCCGGCGCGCCGACCACTACATCCCCTTCGCCTTCCATTTCTACGGACCGCTGCTCGCCGCCCTGCAGGGCGGCAGCCGCGCCGACGCCTATCGCGAGCGCGCCCGGCTGATCGCGCCCGACATCGCGCGCTGGTTCGCCGATGATGGTCCGGCTCTCGCCTTCGGGCGCTCCATGACCTATCGCTTCGCCATTGCCGGTTTCTGGGGAGCGCTCGCTTTGATCGGCGAGGAGGCACTGCCCTGGGGCCAGATCAAGGGCTTCTATCTGCGCAATCTGCGCTGGTGGGCACAGCGCCCTATGGCCGAGCGCGACGGCATCCTGCCCGTCGGCTACGGCTATCCCGACCTGCATATGTGCGAGAGCTACAACTCGCCGCAATCGCCCTACTGGGCCTTCAAGGCCTTCCTGCCGCTTGCCCTGCCGGAGGGGCATCCGTTCTGGGCGGCGCAGGAGGAGCCCTGCCCGCCACGGCCTGCCCCGGCGGTGCTGCATCATGCCGGCATGGTGGTGGCCAATCCTCCGGGGGATGCCGTCGCCCTTGTCTGCGGCCAGCAGACCGAGCCGACCAATCGCTGGGCGCGCCTCGGCGCGCAGAAATACGCAAAGTTCGCCTATTCCGCGCGCTACGGCTTCAGCCTCGAGAGCGATCCGCTGCGCCTGTCGGAGGCCGTCCTCGACAACATGATCGGCTTCAGCGCCGACGGCCAGCACTACCGCTTCCGCGAGACCAACGAGGAGGTGCTGCTCGCCGGCGATCTTCTGTTCGCGCGTTGGCGCCCTTACGCTGATGTCGCGGTCGAGACTTGGATGTACTGGCAGGACGAGCACCATGTCCGGGTGCATCGCGTCACGACGCCGCGCCGGCTCGTCACCGTCGAAGGCGGTTTCGCAATCCCGCGTCCGCCGGGCCCGCTCGACGGACTGCACGCGATCCCCGGAGAAGCGATCATCCGCACGCCCGCCGACCTGTCGGCGCTGTTCGATCTCTCGCCGAGCCTGCGGCGCAGCGGCAAGGCCCAGATCGCACCGCCCAACACCAATCTGGTCGCAGCGAAGACACTGGTTCCGCAGCTGGTCGGAGAAGTGCCGGTGGGGGGCTCGGTCCTGGCTTGCGCCGTGATGGCCGGCCCACGCTTGGCGGCGCTCGACGCTTCGGCCCGGACGGGCCGGCGGACACCGCCGGATCTGGCCGCGCTCGAAGACAGGATCGCGCGGCTCGGCCGGCCGATCAGCCTGATGCGGCGCCCGGGCTGAACGAGAGCCGGAGGCAGGCTCTCCGCGCCTGCAGATCGAAGCCGAGGGACCGGCGCACATCCGTCCCGTCGAGGCAAAGGCCTCGACATCGTCGGCAATGGCATTGCCATGTCAGGCATCGCGCACTGGATGTTCGATCGCGGTTTGATCAGCCTGTCCGACGACCGCGATATCCTCGTCTCCCGGCAGCTGAATGCCCCGGACGGGAGACGCAGCTTCATCAATCAGACAGGTCGAGCACTACCGCCGCTGCGCGCTCACGATCGTCCGCACCCGCATTTCTTGCGGTGGCACAGGGAGAATTGCTTCAAACAGTGAGGGTTAGCGGGAGCACGCCGGCGCGAACCTGAGCCGCTCGAAGCGTGCTTGTAACCGCGTGTAACCACGGGCTTTCGGGAGCCATTCGGAATTCGCCTCGAACCGCCGAGGCCCAAAAAGCAAAAAGCGCCGGAAAATCCGACGCTTGCATGCTTCTCAAGTCCTGAGATTGTCTGGAGCGGGCGAAGGGATTCGAACCCTCGACCCCAACCTTGGCAAGGTTGTGCTCTACCCCTGAGCTACACCCGCATCCGAGACAGTCGCGCCACCGGCGCGGCCGGGTTATTGCCCCAAAGCGGCGGGAAGCGCAAGCGCCTTGTTGCAGGAATTTCACACAGACTTGCCCGGCGGCCAGTTTCGCCTGCTGGAAACTGGACTTCCCGGCTTCTCTTTCCGATCCTCCGGCTCAAGCGAGCAAGCAGGATCGACATGGCGAAGGCGGCGGCGGGAGGCCGAATCGAGCGATTCGGGCGCGGGATGCTCCGCGTTGGATTGAGCTTGGCCGTACTAGTCCTCCTCTCCGCGCTGGCGATTATCGCTGGTGCCGTCCCGCTCGGTTTCGGGCAGGCGCAGCTCGGCAAGCGAAACATCACGATCTATGTCGCGAGCAACGGCTTCCATACGGACATCGTGCTGCCGACAGTGAGCGCGGGCAAGGATTGGCGACCGCTGCTGGCGGCCTCGCCATTGACCGAGCCCTATCGCGACGCGCCCTGGGTCGCCTTCGGCTGGGGCGCCGAGACGGCCTATACCGAGCTCGGCACTCTGGCCGATCTGTCGCTGGGGTTGATCCTGAAGGCCACCGCCTTTGATCGCTCGGTCGTGCATGTCCAGCCGGTGGCTGCGGTACGGACCGGGACGGATCTGCGCAGCTTCACGATCAGCGAAGCGGGCTATCGCGCGCTCGTTGGCCATGTCGAGGTCAGCCTCCAGCTGGACGAGGCGGGCGGGCCGGTGATCCTGCCTGGGGTCAGTCACGGCAACGGCGATGCGTTCCTGCGCGGGCGCGACCGCTTCTGGCTGCTGCGCAGCTGCAATGTCTGGGTTGGCGAAGGGTTGCGCAAGGCAGGCCTGCCGATCGGGCTCTGGACGCCGCTGGCGCAATCGCTCATGTGGTCGCTCGGCCCCGGCGATGCCGGGGAGCGCTGACCAGAGAGACCGAGCCGCCGTCCGATGAGCTTTTCCCTGCCGATCGAGGTGCCGAACCCGGCCAGCCCCGCCGATTTGATCGCCGCGCTCGACGCGCTCGGCCTCGCGATCACCAAAATCGACCATGTCGCGGTCTTCACTGTGGCCGAATCGAAGGAATTGCGCGGCAAGGTTCCCGGCCATCACACCAAGAACCTGTTCCTCAAGGACAAGAAGGGGAAGCTTTTCTTGGTCTCGGCGCTGGAGAGCACGAGGATCGATCTGAAGCGGCTGCATGAGACGCTGGGCGCCAGCGGGCGGCTTTCCTTCGGCTCGGCCGAACTCCTGATGGAAACGCTCGGTGTAACGCCGGGCTCGGTCACGGCCTTTGCCGTGATCAACGATCGGGACGCGCGCGTCACCATGGTGCTCGACGCGGCCTTGATGAACGGCGAGCGCATGAACTTCCATCCGCTGGTCAACACGGCGACGCTCGGCATCGCGCGCGACGACATGCTCGCCTTCCTGCGGGCCGTCGGACACGAGCCGCGCATCATTGAACTTCCGGTGCCGCCGGACGATGGACAGAACGGCTGAAGCCACCCATCTATGAGACGGCCCGCTACGGCGGGCATCCGGATTTCAAGTCGACAGATTGCTAAGCGAAGGACGAGCCATGCTGGTCAATGGCGATGCGGCCCCGGCCAAGGGGATGATCAAGGACACGACGACGCAGGGCTTCCGCCAGGACGTCATCGCCGAATCGATGAACCAGCCGGTGCTGGTCGACTTCTGGGCGCCGTGGTGCGGGCCCTGCAAGCAATTGACTCCGGTGATCGAGAAGGTGGTCAACGAGGCTGGCGGCAAGGTCAAGCTGGTCAAGATGAACATCGACGAGCATCCGGCGATCCCGGGCCAGCTCGGCATCCAGTCGATCCCGGCGGTGATCGCCTTCCAGCGCGGCCAGCCGGTCGATGGCTTCATGGGTGCGCAGCCGGAGAGCCAGGTGAAGGCTTTCATCGAGAAGCTGGTGGGGCCGATGGGCCCCGGGCCGATCGAGGAGGTGCTGGCGGCAGCGGCGGAAGCTCTGGAGGCAGGCGACGCGGCGGGCGCGAGCGAGCTCTACGCCGAGGTTCTGGCGGCCGAGCCGGAGAACGTCACTGCGATCGCTGGAATAGCGCGCCTGCATCTCGACGCCGGCGACATCGAGGGCGCCAAGGGCTTCCTTGCCATGGTGCCGGAGGCGAAGGCGCAGGATCCGGCCGTCGCGGCGGTCAGGGCCGCGGTCGAGCTTGCCGAGCAGGCCGCCTCGCTCGGCGACACGGCCGAGCTCGAGGCCAGGCTTGCGGCAAACCCGAAGGATCATCAGGCGCGGTTCGACCTGGCCTTGGCGCTGAACGCTCGTGACAAGCGCGAGGAGGCGGTCGACCATCTCATCGCGATCATCAAGGCCGACCGCAAATGGAACGATGACGGTGCCCGCAAGCAGCTGCTGCAGTTGTTCGAAGCCTGGGGACCGATGGACGAGCACAGCGTGGCCGGTCGTCGCAAGCTGTCGGTCCTGCTGTTTTCGTGAGGTGGAAGAGGAGCGCGGGCCGATGGGCATGAACGCGGTCTATTCCGGGCCGGAAGACTGCCCGGCGGTGATCCCGCTGTTTCCGCTCGCGGGTGCGCTGCTGCTGCCGCGCGGCCAGATGCCGCTCAACATCTTCGAGCCGCGCTATCTTGCCATGATCGATGACGCGCTGCGCACGCACCGCGTCATCGGCATGATCCAGCCCGAACCGGAGAACGGGCGCCAGTCGCAGGTGCCGGCGCTGCTCCAGGTCGGCTGCCTCGGACGCATCACCCAGTTCGCCGAGACCGGGGACGACCGCTACGTCATCACGCTCACCGGCGTCGCGCGCTTCCGGCTGGAGGAGGAGCTCTCCGTCACCACGCCCTATCGCCAGGCCCGTATCGCCTATGACGGCTTCACGGTCGATTTCCAGGCGCGCGCCGGCGAGGACGAGGTCGATCGCGCCGCTCTGCTCAAGGCCTTGCGCCGCTTCGCCAAGGCGAACGAACTCAAGATCGACTGGAAGGGCGTCAACGAGGCGCCGAACGAGGCGCTGGTCAACGCGCTCTCGATGATGTGCCCGTTCGGTCCGCCCGAGAAGCAGGCGCTGCTCGAGGCGCCGAGCCTGAAGAGCCGGGCCGAGGTGCTGGTCGCGATCACCGAGATCGAGCTGGCGCGGGGCGGCTCCGATCCGGAGACGACGCTGCAGTGAGCGTCGCTGCCCAGCCTGCTTCCGGTGAACAGCCGGTCACCTACCCGCCGCGCCGTTCGATCGTCGCCTGGATTTTCTTCGACTGGTCGGCGCAGCCCTTTTTCACGCTGGTCACCACCTTCGTTTTTGCGCCCTTCTTCGCATCGGCACTGGCGAGCGATCCGGCTGAGGGCCAGGCGCTCTGGGGCTATGCGACGGGTCTCGCCGGGCTCGCCATCGCGTTGCTTTCCCCCCTGCTCGGCGGCATTGCCGACAAGACCGGGCCGCGCAAGCCCTGGATCGCCGTGTTCGGCGCCATGCTCGTCATCGGTTCCGGGATGCTCTGGTATGCCAGGCCGGGCTCGCCCTGGGCGGTGCCGATCGCACTTGCCGGCTTCGTCATCGGCACGATCGGCGCCGAGTTCGCGACGACGTTCAACAATGCGATGATGACGCGGCTGGTGCCGCCGGAGAAGCTCGGGCGGCTCTCGGGCACCGGCTGGGCGGTCGGCTATCTCGGCGGGCTGGTCTCGCTGGCGCTGACGCTCGGGCTTCTCGCCGCCGACCCGCAGACCGGCAAGACCCTGGCGGGCCTGTCGCCCTTGTTCGGGCTCGACGCCGCCGCCCGCGAGGGCGATCGCTTCTCGGGGCCGCTGACCGCGCTCTGGTTCGTGATCTTCGTCACCCCGATGTTCCTGCTGACGCCGGATACGCCGCGCAGCGACGTCCCGCTGAAGGAAGCGGCCGCCGGCGGTGTTGCGCGGCTCAAGGCGACGGTGGCGGAACTGCCGTCGCTGCCGGGGCTCGGCCGCTTCCTCCTCGCCAACATGATCTATCAGGACGGCCTCGTCGCGCTGTTCGCCTTCGGCGGCATCTATGGCGCCGGCGTCTTCGGCTGGCAGACGATCGAGCTCGGCGTGTTCGGCATCCTGCTGACGGTCACCGGCACGTTCGGCGCCTTCCTCGGCGGCAAGCTCGACGATCGCCTGGGCGGCAAGCCGGTGATCCTCGGCGCCATCGCCTGCCTGCTCTTCGCCTGTATCGGCATCCTCTCGCTCGGGCCGGGACAGGTCGCTTTCGTCATCGAGGCGGCCCCGGCGACACCTGGCGACGGCCTCTTCGCCTCGCTGCCGGAGAAGGTTTATCTCGGGCTCGGGCTGCTGATCGGCCTCGTCGCCGGCCCCTTGCAGGCCTCATCGCGCAGCCTGCTCGCCCGCATCGCGCCGCCTGCGCGGATCGGCGAGTTCTTCGGCCTGTTCGCACTGGCCGGCAAGGTGACCTCGTTCCTCGGACCGACGCTGGTCGCGCTGGCGACGACGATCTTCGCCAGCCAGCGCGCGGGCCTGGCGGTGCTGATCGCATTCTTCCTGCTGGGCGGCTGGCTGCTGGCCGGGGTTAAGGTCAGGCGGTCCTAGCCTGCCGCTCGCGCAGCCCGGCTTCGCTGCCGACTCCAACTGGCAGCGGGCACGCTATCGTTGCCCGCAGGCAGGCGACTTCAAGGCTCGGCTGCGCGGGAGGATGGCAGTGCGGATCGTGGAGATGGACGCGCCCGCGGGGCAGGGCGCCCAGCTGAAGCAGGTTGCGACCGGCGATAGTCTCATCGCGCCGCAGGCCGTGCTGAAATGGTATGAGATCGCCGAAGCCGGCATCGATGCCGCAATCGTCGCGTTGGCACGACAGGCGGCAGAAGGGTTTGCGGCCGGCCGGAACAGCGAGGTCGGCTTCGTCATCCTGCACCGCTGCGGCGAGCATTTCCATTTCCTGCTGCTCTGCACCTGGCGCGGTACCAACGAGCTCTGGGAAACCGTGCAGTTCATCGACGAGGGCATGACGGCGTTCGCGCCGTTCGACGCCCCTCACGCTCATCGCGGGACGTTCTGCATCTGGGAGATGACCGCGGTCTCGCACGAGACCGCTGCATGGCGGAAATTCCTGCTCTCGCCGCGCCGCGAGGACGATCTCGAAGCTTATCTGCGCAGCCGCTACAGCGGCGAGGCGTGACTGGTTACCGAGATGCTCGGGTCAAGCCCGAGCATGACGGCTTCCATCAAGGCAGCGCCTTCAGGTACCTCACCGGCCGGCCCGGTGCTGCGGCGTTTGCCGCGTGCACGATCGCGTTCGCGTCGATGCCGAAATGGCGGTAGAGGTCGGCGACCGTGCCGGTCTGGCCGAAATGCTCGACGCCGAGCGCCTTCTGCTTGTGGCCGTGGACGCTGCCGAGCCAGGCCAGCGTCGCCGGATGGCCGTCCAGCACCGAGACGATGCCGCAATCGCGCGAGAGCTCGCCGAGCAGGCGCTCGACATGGCTGGTGGCGGCATGGTTGCCGCGCTGGCGTGCCCGCTCGGCTGCCTGCCAGCCGGCATTGAGCCGGTCGGCCGAGGTGATGGCGAGCAGGCCGACATCGCGGCGGTCCTCGGCAAGCAGGCCGACGGCCTCGATCGCCTCGGGCGCGACGGCACCGGTGTAGGCGATCACGACCGAGGCGTTCGGGCCGGGCTTACGCAGCCAGTAGGCGCCGTCGATGATGTCGCGCTCCAGCTCCGGCGTCATGGCGCGCTTGGGCTGCTCGAGCTGACGGGTCGAGAGGCGGAGATAGACCGAACCACCGGTCTCGTCGCGCAGCCAGGTGCGCTCGTCCGGATCGCCCTCGCCATCCTTCTGCAGGTATTCGAATGACCAGCGCATCATCACTGCGAGTTCGTCGACGAAGGCCGGCTCGAAGGCGCAGAGCCCGTCCTGGCTCATGCCGATCAATGGTGTCGCGATCGACTGGTGCGCGCCGCCTTCCGGCGCCAGCGTGACACCGGCCGGCGTCGCGACGACCATGAAGCGGGCGTCCTGGTAGCAGGCATAGTTCAGCGCATCGAGCCCGCGCGAGATGAAGGGATCGTAGAGCGTGCCGATCGGGATCAAGCGCTCGCCGAAGATCGAATGCGACAGGCCGAGCGCCGAGAGGTTGATGAACAGGTTCATCTCGGCGATCCCCAGCTCGATATGCTGGCCCTTCGGCGAGAACTCCCATTTCTGCATTGAAGGGATGCGCTCGTCCTTGAAGGTGTCGGCCATCGACGCCCGCGCGAACAGGCCGCGCCGGTTGACCCAGGGGCCGAGATTGGTCGAGACGGTGACGTCGGGCGCTGTCGTGACGATGCGGTCGGCGAGCGGGCCGCCAAGCTTCGCCAGTTCGTCGAGCACCTTGCCAAAGCCCATCTGCGTCGACATCGTCGCCTGGATGCCGGCTTCCAGCTTGGCTGGCACGGGGAGAGCCGGGGCCGAATGGCGTCGGCGGCCCTTTGCGAAGAAGGGCACCTTGTCGAGGAAGGCGCGGATCTCCTTCTCCGGCAGCGTCAGCCCTTCGAACAGATCCCACTCATGGCCGGGGCGGACCTTGTTGGCGGTCTTGAAACCCTCCATCTGCTCCTTGGTCATCAGCCCGGAATGGTTGTCCTTGTGCCCCGCCAGCGGCAGGCCGAAGCCCTTGACCGTATAGGCCAGGAAACAGACCGGCCGGTCGTGATCGACAGCCTCGAAGGCTTCGAGGATCGAAGGCAGGTCGTGCCCGCCGAGATTGCACATCAGCGCCGAGAGCTCGGCGTCCGAGCGCTTCTCGATCAGCTTGGTCACCGGCCCCTGATCGCCTAGGTCGTCCATCAGCCGCTTGCGCCAGGCTGCGCCGCCCTGGAAGGTCAGGGCCGAGTAGAGCTGGTTCGGGCAGGAATCGATCCAGGCCTTCAGCCGCTCGCCGCCCTTTTCCCTGAAGGCGGCCTGCTGCAGCGAGCCGTATTTCAGCGTGACGACATCCCAGCCGAAATTCTTGAACATCTGCTCGAAGCGGTCATAGAGGCCCTCGCGGATGACCGCGTCGAGCGACTGGCGATTATAGTCGATCACCCACCAGGTGTTGCGCAGGCCATGCTTCCAGCCCTCCATCAGGGCCTCGAAGATGTTGCCCTCGTCGAGCTCGGCATCGCCGATCAGCGCGACCATGCGCCCTTCCGGCGCGTCCTTGGCCCAGCCATGCGCCTTCACATAATCCTGGACCAGTGAGGAGAAGAGCGTCTGCGCGACGCCGAGGCCGACCGAGCCGGTCGAGAAATCGACGTCGTCGATGTCCTTGGTGCGCGAGGGATAGCTCTGCGCGCCCTTGTAGCCGCGGAAGTTCTCGAGTTTCTCCTGCGTCTGCAGACCCATCAGATAGTTGATGGCGTGGAAGATCGGCGAGGCGTGCGGCTTCACCGCCACCCGATCCTGCGGCTTCAGCGCCGCCATGTAGAGCGCCGTCATGATGGTGGCGAGGGAGGCCGAGGAGGCCTGGTGGCCGCCGACTTTCATGCCGTCGCCGTTGTCGCGCAGATGATTGGCGTTGTGGATCGTCCACGACGCCAGCCAGAGGATCTTCTTCTCGAGCTCGGCAAGAATGGGTAGACGGGGATCGGACATGATGGCCTCCAGCGCCGGCCATCATGCATGCTTCGCGTGGTGAAGGCAGCTAAAGATCAGCTCCCGCGTTGCCGGATTTGGCGGAAACCACCAAGATCGCCGGCAATTCCTATTGAGGCGGCTGCTGCGGCAGGAGCCAATTCCTGAAGTCCTCGGCAAAATTGCCCGTCAACCGATCGATCGGGGGCGCAAGGAAGGCTGCATCGACGAGCGTGCCGCCTATGCCTTCGCCGGCACGCGCGATCGATCGCTGTCCAGGGTGGGACAGGATCGGCGCGCCGGTCTTGGCGTCGATGATCATCACGCCCGCAGTCATCTCATGCGGGCCGCCGACGAGGATTCGCTGAATGATCGAGGTCAGGCGAAGCTCGCGCAGAGCTACCACGACCTTGACCGGTCGTTGACCGGCGAGCACCGGCCTGAGTTCGTGTTCGAGAGCAGAAGAGATCTTGTCCGAAGCGGCTTTGGCGATGAAAGCGCGCGCTTCCGGCGTCTTCGACAGCTCCTCCGCGTCCTGTTCCGGCAGACCCTTGCTGCGGGCATAGGCACGGTCGCCATCGCCCCACCACAGGGTCGTCGCCGGGGCAATCTCGACGGCCACCGTCGTCAGGCGCAGTGTCTCGACCTGCTGCGGCGTGAGCGGGTTGGGGACGGTGGCGCAGCCGGCGAGAGCTGCCGCGAGAAGGCAGAGCGAAAACAGGCGGTTGAGCATGTCGGAATCCGAGAGGAGGGAGCCCGACTAGACCTGAGTCGGGCCCGCAAGCCAGCGCTCGCCAACGCTGAAAACGCAGCAAAACTGCAACCGTGACGGGAATGTCACAATCATTGCCCAGCTACTTCCGCTCTTGGTGGTTTCCGCTAAGTTCGCGGTGGCCTGCGAGGGAAAATGCCAGAGTTCAAGCTCGACGATATCGATCGCCGCATCGTCCAGGCCTTGCAGATGGATGGGCGGATCAGCGTGCAGGAGCTGGCGGGCAAGGTCGGGCTTTCGCCGAGCCCCTGCGCCAGGCGGGTGCGCCTGCTGGAAGAGGCCGGGATCATCGAAGGCTATGTCGCCATCGTGAACCAGGAGAAGCTCGGCCTGCCGGTCTCGGTCTTCGCCTCGATCAAGCTGGAGCGCCAGCGCGAGGAGGAGCTCGACCGCTTCGCTGCGGCGGTCTCGCGCTGGCCCGAGGTCGCCGACTGCTACCTGATGACCGGGCAGCGCGACTACCTGCTGCGCATCATCGTCAGCGACCTTGCGGCCTATGAGCGCTTCCTGAAGGACAAGCTGACCCGGCTCGACAATGTCGCCTCGATCGAATCGAGCTTCGCGCTCGGGCGGGTGAAGCGCTCCTATTCGGTGCCGGTGGAATTGGGGCGCGGCTAGCCGGTTCGCGCGTTTCCGAACCGCGTCCGGTACTCGCCCGGCGCGACGCCATAGCGGCGCAGGAAGGCGCGGCGCAGGCGCTCGTCATCGCCGAAGCCGGCGCGGACCGCGATCTGCTGGATAGGTAGAGTGCTCTCTTCGAGCAGGTCGCGGGCGAGGTCGAGCCTAACCGCTTCGACCGCTTTGGCCGGGCTGATGCCGGTCTCCTGCGCATAGATCCTGGCGAAATGGCGCGGGCTCATCGCCATGATACGGGCGAGCTCCGGCACGGAGAGGTCGCCGGCGGCATGCTCGCGCATATGGGCGTGCAGGGTTTCAAAGCGGCCGGCAGCATCGCGCGACTGGCGCTGCAATTCGCCGCTGAACTGCGATTGGCCGCCGGGGCGCTTGAGGTAGAGCACGAGGTCGCGCGCCAGATCGAGCGCTGCCTTGCGCCCCAGGTCCTCCTCGATCATGGCGAGCGCCATGTCGATCCCGGTGGAGACGCCGGCCGAGGTCCAGATCCGGCCATTGCTGACAAAGATCGCGTCCGGCGTGACTGTCGTCGCCGGGTGCGCCGCGCCGAGCCGCTCGGCATATTCCCAATGCGTCGTCGCCTCGCAGCCGTCGAGCAGGCCGGCAGCGGCGAGGATGAAAGCGCCGAGGCAGATCGAGCCGAGGCGGCGGACCATCCCGCTCTGATCGCGCAGGAAGTCGAGCAGCGCTTCCGAGTCGGCCGCTTCCAAGGCCGAGCGGCCGCCCGAGACGAGCAATGTGTCGATCGGCTGTGCCGTGGCCTCAGCCAACGTGACGCTCGGCAGGGGCAGGCCAGCATCGGTTTCGACCGGGCCGCCATGCTCGGAGGCGAGAGTGATCTCGTAGACGCGGCTTCCATCCGGATGCTTGGCATCGTTGAAGACCTGCAGCGGCCCGGTGACGTCGAGCAGCTTGGTGCGCGGGAACAGCACGATGACGACGCGGGTCGGCGTCATGGCAGCTATGGCAGGAAACGAGGTCATCTTGTCATTTATGACATCGTCCGGTCATGGCATCCAGTCCCCGCAACGAGAGGAAAGACGCCATGCTGGAGCTGCGGCCGAATTGCGAACTCTGTGACTGCGATCTGCCGCCGGCCTCGTTGGAGGCGCGGATCTGCAGCTATGAATGCACCTACTGTGCGGAGTGCGCCGAGAAAACGCTCGAAAACGTCTGTCCGAGCTGCGGCGGCGGCTTCGTGCAGCGGCCGGTCCGCCCCGTCGGCGATTGGGGTGGGCTCGGCCTCGGGCTCGCCAACCGGCCAGCCGCGACCAAGCGCCATCATTCGCAATGGACGGACGCGCAGCGGCGCGAACGGACCGAATTGCTGCGCAGCGTGCCGCCCGAGAACCGCTGACCGAAGCGCTGACGTTCAGCGCCGCTCGAAGTCGCGGTGGACGTCGTGGGTGACGATTCCCGCGCCATCCGGGGGGATCACCAGCCAGTCCTTGCGGGTCAGCGTCTGCTTGGTGTCCTCGTAGCCGGAGTGCCAGTGCTCGCTCATCGAAGTCCGTGAGAACTCGTGATCCTTGGCGTGGCTCTCATAGCTTTTCTGCTGGTAGATCAACTGCAGGATGGTGTGCTCGGGGATCAAGGCGAGCTCGTCGCGGAGCTTGCGGTCCTCTTCGCTCAGGGCATCCTCGGGGATGTGGGTGAGGGCCTCATGGGTCTTCTTCTTCCAGCCTTGGAGGGTCTGGAACAGGTCGGTGACCATGCGGGTGCGCGAGGAATACATGATGTCCTTGTGCCGCCCCATCACGTCCTGCATCGTGCGCGGCATCGGGCCGCGTGACGAGAACAGATCGACCTGGAAGATCAGTGAGTTCAGCGTGTCGTCCTGGTTGAGCAGGTGTGACAGCGGCGTGTTCGAGACGATGCCGCCGTCCCAGTAGTGCTCGGTGCCGATCTGCACGGTCGGGAAGGCCGGCGGCAGCGCGCCCGAGGCCATGACATGCTCGGGCGTGATCTCTTCCAGCATGTTGTCGAAATAGACGAAGTTGCCGGAGAGCGCGTTGACGGCGCCGACCGAGAAATGGGTGCGCTTTTCGTTGATCAGGCCGAAATCGACCAGCTCCAGCAGCGTCTCGCGCAAGGGCGAGGTGTCGTAGAAGCTGGTCGCGTCAGTGGCGCCGGCTGGTGCGAGCCAGGCACTGGTGCGCCGCGGCTCGAAGAAGCCGGGCTGGCCGAGCACGGTGGTCATGAAGGACGAGGTCGCGTTGCGGGCCTGGCGGAAGACGTCGCCCTCGGGCGTGAACCACCAGACCTTGCGGTCGGTGATGCGGTTCCAGAAGGTCTCCAGCCGTTCGAGCCGACGCTCGCGCGGGTTGCCGGCGATCAGCGCCGCGTTGATCGCGCCGATTGAGACGCCTGAGACCCAGTCGGGTGCAATGTCGGCCTCATGAAGAGCTTGATAGACCCCGGCCTGATAGGCACCGAGCGCGCCGCCCCCCTGGAGCACGAGCGCGACGCGGTCGCAGCGCTCGGGCCGCCAGCCGAGATGATGCTCGGAGGAGGACGGGGACGGCGCAAAAGGGGCGTTCATGGCGCGGATTCCGTTCGCTCGGTCTTGGGGGAAGAGCTGGATTTCGCCCATGTCTGAGGGGTGGGCGGTGACAGGCATGTGACGCGGGCAGTGATGGATATCGGTGTCATCCGCCCGTCAGACAAGCTTCATCGCCCCGTCAGCTTGCTCTTCCACCTCAGCGGCATGGAGTTTGCGACGCAGCATCGCGTCGTGTCCGCGCGGCCGGGAGATCAGAGCATGCTCAATGGCAAGACTGCCGTCGTCACCGGCTCGACTTCGGGCATCGGGCTCGCCATTGCTCGCGCCTATGCGGCCGAGGGCGCCAATATCGTCATCAACGGCTTTGGCGAGCCTGACGCGATCGAGAAGGAGCGCGCCGGGATCGAAGCCGATTTCGCAGTGAAGGCGCGCTACTCGCCGGCCGACATGGCCCATGGCGGTGCGATCGCGACGATGATCGCCGAGGCCGAGGCCGAGTTCGGCAGCGTCGATATCCTGGTCAACAATGCCGGCATCCAGTTCGTCGCGCCGATCGAGGAGTTCCCGGTCGAGAAATGGGACGCGATCATCGCGATCAACCTCTCGGCCGCCTTCCATGCCATCCGCGCCGCGCTCCCCGGCATGAAGCAGCGCAAATGGGGCCGGATCATCAATACCGCCTCGGCCCATGCGCTGGTCGCTTCGCCGTTCAAGTCGGCCTATGTCGCTGCCAAGCACGGTATCGCGGGGCTGACCAAGACGGTGGCGCTGGAGGCGGCGACCTTCGGCATCACTGCCAACGCGATCTGTCCCGGCTATGTCTGGACGCCGCTGGTCGAGAAGCAGATTCCCGAGACCATGGCGGCCCGCAATCTGACCAAGGAGCAGGTCATCAACGACGTGCTGCTGCACGCCCAGCCGACCAAGCAGTTCGTCACCAGCGAGGAGGTGGCGGCGCTCGCTGTCTTCCTCGCGTCCGATGCGGCAAAGTCGATCACCGGCGTCATCCTGCCGGTCGACGGCGGCTGGACCGCGCAGTGAGGGCACGCCCATGAACCGCCAGCAGATCCTCGATTTGCCCTCGATGCCGCTCGCCGGGCCGAGCTATCCGGCCGGGCCGTACCGCTTCATCGACCGCGAATACATGATCATCAGCTACGAGACCGATCCGGAGCTGATCCGCCACCACCTGCCCGAGCCGTTGATGCCGATCGCGCAGCCGGTCGTGCACTATGAATGGATCAAGATGCCGGATTCCTCCGGCTTCGGCACCTATACCGAGACCGGGATCGTCATCCCCTGCCTGTTCGGCGAGGAGGAGGTCAGCTTCGTCTCGCAGATGTATCTCGACATCGAGCCGCCGATCTCGGCCGGCCGCGAGATCTGGGGCTTCCCGAAGAAATACGCCCATCCCAAGCTCGAAGTGGTCAAGGACACGCTGACCGGCACGCTCGAATATGCCGGCCAGCAGGTCGCGATGGGCACGATGGGCTACAAGCATGAGAGCCTCGCCGGCAACGGCGTCAAGACCACCGCGATGCTGACCAAGACGCAGGTCAATCTGAAGATCATCCCCGGCGTCGATGGCGAGCCGGAGATCTGCCAGCTCGTCGCGCTCAACCTCACCGACATCACGGTGAAGGGCTCCTGGATCGGCCCCGGCCGGCTCCATCTCATCCCGCATGTCAATGCGCCGGTCGCCGATCTGCCGGTGCGCAAGGTGCTTGGCGCGCATCATTTCATCGCCGACCTGACCCTGCCCTTCGGCCGCAAGATCCACGATTACATGAAAGGCTGATACCGAGGGTTGCGCCCGCGGCCGCGCCGACTATCTTGCCGCGCCGGGGGCGCGAAGGATTTCAGGGCGCGCATGACTGTCTCCTGGCTGGCGAATCTGCGCCAAGCCGTCAGCTCGAAGCTCACCATCGGTATCGGCGGATTGCTGGCGCTCGCCATCACCTCCGGCCAGAGCCTGCTCGAGGCGCTGGAGCCGCCGGTGCTGCCGGCTCTGGCCACCGGTGCACCGCTCGATGCCGGCCGCTGGCGCATCGCGCTGCACGAGGCCAGGCTGACGACGCGGTCGCGGCCGGATGGGCCGCCTGCGCCCGATGGGGCGCAGTTCCTGGCGCTCGAGCTCGACATCGCCAATCGCAGCTCGGAAACCGACAACACCTTCGCGCGCACCTTCACCGTCGACCCGCCGATCGACGCCCTGCAGCCCAACCCAACCTTCTGGCTGATGCGCGACAAGGCGATGCTGAGCGCGCTGCAGCCCGGCCTGCCGGAGCGCGTGCGGGTGATCTGGCGGCTGGCGCCGGGCGCGACGGCGCCGGAGCGATTGCGCCTCGTCGTCAACGGCGAAACCTTCAAGCCGCGCGACAACCTCTTCGCCGCACCGGGCTGGTTCAACCGCAAGCCGATCGCGGCCGCGACCTTGCCGATCGCCGCGGTAGAGGCGCGGCCATGAGCAGCGTCTTCGCCAAGCTCGGAGCGCTCCTGATCGCTGCGCTGCTGCTCGCCGGCATGCAGCGTTTCACGCCGGGCTATACCGAGATCACCGGGCCGATCCCGCTCAAGGGCGATCTCGGCGAGACGCTGGCCGGCCGTGGCTTCACGGTGCGGGCCGACAAGGTGCTGCTCGCCGAGACGCTGCGCTTCAAGGCTTATGGCCGTGAGGTCGAGCGCAACAGCGGCGGCGTCTTCGCGCTGGTGATCGCGCGGCTTGAAGCGCAGCCCACCTCGACCACTGTCAGCGGCGCGATCTGGCTCAGCGCGCAGGGCGCTCGTTTCGTCGCGAGCCCGCGCTTCCAGGGAGCGCCACGGCTGCTCGGGACCGACCGACTCGAGCCAAGCCTGCCCCAGCGTGGTGTCTTCATCTTCGAAGTACCGCGGGAAGCCGTTGCGGGCGCAACGCTGCTGGTGGCGGCCTCGCGCTGGCCGCGGCTCGACACGCAGGCGGAGATCGCATTGCCGGTGACGCTGGGCACGCCTGCGCCTCTGATCGACCTCGGCGAGCTTGCCTATGAGTGAGGTCGTGATCTCTCCCGGCGCCGTGCGGATGCGGCGTCTCAGCCTGTGGGCACTGCCGGCTGCTCTGGCGCTCGGCCTCTTCCTTCACGCGCAGGAGAACGCTTGGGAATGGTGGCGATCGCGCGAGCTTTTCGCACGAGAGGTTCCGGCCAACACGGCAGCGAACCTCGGCGGCGCCGAGTGGAAGTTGACCCGCCTGCGCCGCGTCGCCGAGCGCTCCGATGGCCGGGCGGTGATGCTGCTCGACATGGAAGCCGTGGTGCGCGATCCCGACATGTTCGCTGTGCTGCCCTGCCGGCTGGTGCTGGAGGCGCCGGACGGGCGGCGCTGGTCGCCGCAATTCCTGACACCGAGTGAGGTCAACCGGTTGCCCGAGCGCCGCGGTCTGACGATCCCGACCTGCACCCAGGCGCTGGCGAGCAAGCCGGCGGCGGGTGCCACGCTCCGGATCAGCGAGGGTTTCGTGCTGCCGGCCGGGATGGCCGGTCCGGTCAGGCCGGTGCTCAGCCTGCCGGCCGGGCGGCCACGCTATCTGCGTTTCCAATTTCCGGGCTAGAATTCTTTCCCACCTGTGCTGCGACGGCTGTCTCCATCACCGCCGCGAGCAGGCAGATGCGCAGGCTCTCGACCAGGATGCCGCCGCGGATTTCGCTGGGGCCGCCGAGCACGAAGGCGATGGCGTTGGCGATCACCTGCCAGCTGTCGAGATCGAGCGGGCCGATTAAACGGGTGAGGCCGATCCAGAGCCAGGCGGCGGCGAAGCCGATCATGCGATAGCCTATGACCAGCGCGATCAGCACGGAGAGGCTGGCGCCAAAGGCGAGGCGGACACTGTTTACGACTGGCAGATAGCGCGAGCGGTAGCCGCCAATGAAATGCTCGGCGAAGTCGCGGGCGACTTTCGGGGCTGCCTGCCAGCGCGCCAGCGCCGCGGCGGCGCGCCGGTCGCGGGCCAGGGCGGAGGGATCCTTGGCATCATAGCCATAGATCGTCGCGGCCATCAGCAGCCAGACCAGCGGCAGCAGCGTGTAGAGGAAGAGGCTTTGCAGGCTGGTGCTCAGCGCTGGTTCGGCGAGGTCGACCGCCTCCGGCATCGCCGCCTGCGCCTTGCCGACCAGCGCGAGCGTCCAGTCGTGCATGAGCCTGAGATAGGGCAGCGCGACGGTCTTGAGCCAGGTCCAGCCCGTGTCCTTCCAGCGTGATAGCGCGTAGAGGCCGACGAAGATCCAGTTGGCGTCGCAGGCGATCACCAGGAACTGCCAGAAGGGCGAGGGCCGGCGCCCCTGAGCGGCCTTGGCGAGCCTGCGCACCAGCCAGGCGAGGCCGATGGCGAGCACGAGCCAGAGCGACAGCGGCACGTCGAGCACGGTGACCCGCTCGCCGAGACCGGCGGCGGCGAGCGCCCTGACCGAATAGTCGCGCACCGTGTCGCCCAGGAAACCCCAGGCGGCGTAATAGGCGAAGAACGGGACGAGGGCGAGCGAGACCAGGCCGATCACGGCGCGTGCTCCGGCCGACTGCGG
The DNA here is from genome assembly GCA_025846845.1 of Alloboseaceae bacterium BT-24-1. Lineage (GTDB taxonomy): Bacteria > Pseudomonadota > Alphaproteobacteria > Rhizobiales > Beijerinckiaceae > Allobosea. The sequence continues at coordinate 211,870 of JAOYTL010000005.1, read as the reverse complement.
CGCGTCGGATTGCGGGCCCGAGCCGGCGACCTGCAAAGCCGCCACGGCCGGCAGATAGGGGCGCAAGGCCACGAACATCAGCACGGTGACGACGAGCTTGGCGAGCACCAGCAGCGCGAGCACGGCAAAGCCGGCGAGGCTGTTGAGATAGCCGAGCTTGACCGCCAGCGGCAGCAAAAGCTCGTTGGCGATGGAGCCGAATGTCGCGAGCAGCAACAGGACGGGCCCGGCCTGGCGCCAGAGCTGGAAGAAAAGGCGAGCGAGGCTGGCGATCTCTTGCATGGGGGCGTTTTACAGCGTCGAGCCCGGAGGGAGAACCCTCCGGAGCGACCTTATCGCTGCCGCTCCAGGCTTTTGCTCCAGCGCGAGAGCGCGAAGCAGATCAGCCAGTAGAGGCCGCCAGAGAAGACATAGGCTTCCATGTTCATGCCGACCCAGTTCGGGTCGGCAAGCGAGGCCTGGGCGATGCCGAGCAGATCGAGGATCGAGACGACGAGGACGAGCGTGGTGTTCTTGACCAGCGCGATGAACTCGTTGGTGATCGCCGGCAGCGAGATGCGCAGCGCCTGCGGCAGGATGATGAACCAGGTCGCCTTCCAGTAGGAGAGGCCGAGCGCGGTCGCAGCTTCGCGCTGGCCCTTCGGCAGGGCCTGCAGGCCGCCACGCACCGCTTCGGCCATATAGGCGGCGATGCAGAAGCCGAGCCCGATCACGGCGCGCGCCAGCCGGTCGACGCCGATGCCCGACGGCATGATCAGCGGCAGCAGCAGCGAGGCCAGGAAGATCACCGCGATGATCGGCACGCCGCGCCAGAACTCGATGAACAGCACCGAGATCAGCTTGATGATCTTGAGCTCGGATTGCCGCCCGAGCGCGAGCAGGATGCCGAGCGGGATCGCGATCAGGCTGGCATAGATCGAGATGAAGACGGTCAGCATCAGCCCGCCCCATTCGCGCGTCTCGATGGCGCGGAGGCCGAAGCCGCCGGCGAGCAGCCAGACGCCGAGAGGCGGCAGGATGACGAGCGCCGCGAGGCCGAGGCGCAGCTTCAGCCGCTGTGGCGCGAAGACGATAGCGGCGCCGGAGAGCGCGAAGGCGAGCCCGGCGAGGTTGGGGCGCCAGCGCTCCTCGGCCGGATAGAATCCGTACATGAACTGGCTGAAGCGGGCCTTGACGAAGACCCAGCAGGCGCCGGTTCCGGTGCAGTCGTTGCGGGTCTGGCCGCTCCAGGTCGCGTCGATCAGGGTCCAGCGGATGATCGGCACCGCGACCCAGGCGATAGCTGCGGCGAGCAGCAGCGTCACCACGGTGATGGTCGGGGTGCCGAACAGGCGCTCGCGCCAGCTGGTCCGGAGGGTTGCGGCGGCTCTCATCGGGTCACCAGCGCGATGCGGGCATTGTACCAGTTCATGAAGGCCGAGACGGCGAGGCCGATGACGAGGTAGACGGCGAGCGTCATGGCGATGATCTCGATCGCCTGGCCGGTGTTGTTGAGCGCCGAGCCCATGAACAGGCTGACGACGTCGGGATAGGCGATCGCCGCGCCGAAGGACGAGTTCTTCAGCACGTTGAGGTACTGGTTGGTCATCGGCGGCGTCATTACCCGGAGCGCCTGCGGGATGGTGACGAGGCGGAGCGTCTGGCCGGGCCTGAGGCCGAGCGCGCCCGAGGCTTCGATCTGGCCATGGGGTACCGACTGGATGCCACCGCGCACGATCTCGGCGATGAAGCCGGCAGTGTAGGTGACGAGCGCCGCCAGCAGTGCGACGAATTCGGGAATGACGACGAAACCGCCGCGATAGTTGAAGCCGCGCAGCACCGGGATGTCCCAGCGCGTCGCCAGGGTCGCCCAGGCGAGCGCCAGCACGGGGATGAGCAGGAGAAGGACGAGGCCGACGCGCAGGATCGGCGCGTCCCGGCCGGTCGCCTCCTTGCGCCGCCTGGCCCAGCGCAGGAAGAGCCAGTGCAGCAGGCAGGAGATCGCGATCGCGATGAAGGCGTATCGGAAGTTCGCGCCGGCATCGGGCAGCGGAATGGTCAGCCCGCGATTGTTGAGGAAGGCGACGCCGAAGACCGAAAGGCTTTCGCGCGGCGCCGGCAGGGCGGCGATGACGCCGAAATACCAGAACAGCACGAAGAACAGCAGCGGGATGTTGCGGACGAACTCGACATAGGCGCCGGCGATCGCCTGCACGAGCCAGATCGAGGAGAGCCGGGCGATGCCGATCAGGAAGCCGAGCGCCGTCGCGAGCACGAGCGCGATCACCGTGACCAGCAGCGTATTGGCGACGCCGGCCCAGAACAGCGACAGGATGTTGTCGGACTGGGTGTAGTTGGTCAGCACGAAGGGCACCTCGATGCCCGAGGTGCGCCAGAGGAAGTCGAAGCCCGAGGCGATGCCTGCCTGGACCATGTTCTGGGAGGCGTTGCGGATGAAATAGACCAGCAGCGCCGCAAGGCCGATCAGCAGCGCCGCCTGGTAGAAGACGTCGCGGACACGCTTGTCGTTGATGAAGGCGAGGACTTTGCTCAAGGGGCGTTCGTCCGGCTTGGGGCGTCATTCTCGGGCGCAGCGGAGCTGCGACCCGAGAATCTCCTTACGTGAAAGCTGGTTTCCGAGATGGTCGGGTCAAGCCCGACCATGACGGGCCGCTCTCACTGGAACGGCGGGGTGAAGAGCAGGCCGCCCTTGGTCCAGAGCTGGTTCTGGCCACGCTCGAGCTTCAGCGGCGAAGCCAGGCCGACGGTGCGCTCGTAGCTCTCGCCATAGTTCCCGACCTGCTTGATCGCCTTGTACATCCAGTCGTCGGGCAGGCCCATCATCGCGCCGAAGCCGCCCTCGGCGCCGAGCAGGCGGCGGACCTCGGTGTTCTTCGAGTTGGCCTTCATCTCGTCGACATTCTTGGAGGTGACGCCGAGCATTTCGGCGGCGATGGTGCCGTTCAGCACCCAGCGCACGATCAGCTGCCAGCGCTCGTCGCCATAGCGCGTCACCGGGCCCTGAGGGTCGTTCGAGATCGGCTTGGTCAGGATGGTGTGGTCGTCCGGGACCTTGAGCTTGGCGCGCTGGCCGGCGAGCGCGCCGACGCCGGCGGTGTAAGCGTCGCAGCGGCCGCTGTCATAGGCGGTGATGGCGTCGTCGTTCTTCTGGAAGTTGGTGATGGTGACCTTGAGGTTGCGCTCGCGGAACCAGTCGGCGGCGTTCTTCTCCTCGGTCGAGCCGGCTGCGACGCAGACCGAGGCGCCGTCGAGATCCTCGGCCGACTTCACATTGGCCTTCTTGCGGACGATGAAGGTCTGGCCCTCGTAGAAGTTGATGCCCTGGAAGTTGAGGCCGAGCGTGGCGTTGCGCGAGAAGGTGATGGTCGAATTGCGCGAGAGCAGGTCGACCTGGCCCGATTGCAGGATCGGCCAGCGCTGCTGCACCGAGGTCGGCGTGAACTTGACCTTGGTCGCGTCGCCGAGCACCGCGGCGGCGAGCGCCTTGCAGTAATCGACGTCGAGCCCGGTCCACTCGCCCTTGTCGTTGGCGAAGGAGAAGCCGGGCAGGCCGAGATGGACGCCGCATTCGAGATGGCCGCGCGCCTTGATGGCGTCGAGCGTCGGGCTGGGCGCGAGCTGCTGCGCGGAAGCGGCGAGGGTGCCTGCGGCGAAGAGCGCCGCGGCGAGAACAAAGGTCTTCATGTGCGTTCCCCAGTCTGCATCGGCGTTGCGCCGCGTTGGTGCGACTATGCAACAGCCGGCCCGGGGAAGGTAAGGGGGTGTTTGCTGTTTCCTGCCACAGCCTGACGTGAAGGCGTCGCCTGCGGCCTACCAGCCGCGCTGGGCCTTGATCGCCTGCTTCTGCATGTCCTTCTGCTGGCGCCAGTAATCTCTCTGCGCGTCGATCTGCATGCGCTGCCAGTCGCGGATGCGGTCCTTGCGCGAGGTCGCGTCGCGATAGTCGTTCCAGTCGTAATGATCGTCATGGACGTCGTCGTCGCCGAGCGCGTCGAAGAACTTGCGCAGCGCCGAGCGGGCGGGTTCGATTGGCATGGCGGAGGCGATCTTTGGCAGCGGCGTGAACGCGGTTGCGGCTGTGGCGTTGGAGCCGGCAGCAAGGGCGATGGCGAGCGACAGGGCAGCGGTACGGATCATCATGACGGTGCTCCTTCCTGTCACTGGGCCGAACGTGCGAAGGAATGCGGCAGCTCGGGGCTGAGCCAGCGCATCTGTGCGATCTTGCCGGCGGCGTCGGTCTCGAAGCGCAGGCGGACGAAGGGTTCGCCGCCCGACATTGCTGCTGGCGCGACGAAGGCGCCGACCGGCGAGAGGCGCGCCTGGAAGAGATAGGGATCGTCCTTGTTGGGCTCGAGCAGGAGCTGCGCCTCGGTCTTCTCCAGCGTCAGGTTTAGCTTGCCGTCAGTGAGCGCGACTGTGGCGTCACCGAGGATCGGCGAGGCGTAGCTGCCGGCGAAGCCGGCGGCGAGCTGCGAGAGCGGGCCGGGCACGAACCCTGCCGCCTCGGCCTGCGCCGCCTCGCGACGCGTCTTCACCGCGGCTGCGCCGAGCGCGATATTATCGACGGCGGGGTTGCCGAGCACGCGGTCGTAGAACCACATCGCCAGCGCGTCCGGCATGCCGCCATTCTCGAGATTGGTCAGGATGACGATGCCGGTCCTGCCATCCGGCAGGAAGCCGGCATGGGCGCCGAAGCCGGCGGTGCCGCCATTGTGCCAGATGATCCGGCCGCGCGGCGTCGCGGTCGCGACCCAGCCGATGGCGTAGCTGGAGCGCTCGTTCATCGCGACGCGCGGGGTCCAGGTGACATCGAGATTGTCCTCGGAGACCAGGATCTTGCCCTCGAACTGGCCGCGGCCGAGCTGCAGGCGCAGCCATTTCGCCATGTCGGGGATGTTCGAGTTGAGAGCCCCGGCCGGGCCGAGCGCATAGGGGAAGGAAGGATGAAAGGGCACGGCGACAGGCTTGTCGGCGAGGCGATGCCCCTGCGCATGGTTGGGCGCTGCGGTGATCGCCTCGGCCGTGGCCGTCGTCGCGCTCATGCCGAGCGGGGTTAGCAGGCTCTTCTGCAGCGAGCCGAACCAGGACGGCGCGCCGTTGACCTTGGCGACGATCTCGCCGCCGACGACATGCGGGATGTTGAGATAGCGGAAATCGGAGCGGAACATTCCGAGCTGCGGCGCGACCCGCAGCGAGCGGATCAGCGTCTGCTTGTCGTAGCCGAGCATGGTGAGCGCGTCGTTGACATAAGCCGTCAGGCCGGAGCGCTGGGCGGCGAGGTCGAGCACGCGGAAATCGCGGGTAATCCAGGGATCTGCGAGCTGGAACTCGGGGACGTGGTCGATGACCGGGTCGTTCCAGCCGAGCCGGCCGGCATCGACCGCCTGCGCCAGGTTGGTGGCGAGGAAGGCCTTGGTGGTCGAGCCGACCTGGAAGATCGTCTCGGGCGTGACCGGCTCGGGCTTGCCGAGCGCGCGGACGCCGAAGCCCTTGGTGTAGATCAGCTTGTCGTCATGGACGATGCCGATGGCGACGCCGGGGACCGAAAAGGCCTTCATGCCCTCGGCGACCTGCTTTTCGAACTCCGGCAGCAGCGCTTCGATCGAAGCCTGGCTGGGCTGCTGCGCACTTGCTCCCGGCACGCCTGAGATGGCGGCGAGGCCGAACAGGAGGGCCGCTCCGATGATGCGCTTCATTCACTATCCCCCAGGCATCGCAAAGGCCGACAGATCGTACCGCCGAAAGCGGGCAGGCCCGCCGGCGGCGCGACGATCACATGCCAGGTTCTGACCCTAGGTAAATGGGATCAGAAGATTGTGACGGGATCGGCGGTTCGTCCAAGCGCTGCTCAGCCGGGCAGGAAGGCGAGCTTTCCATCCTCGCCCCTGACAGTCTCGATCGCGCTGCCATAGAGTGCGGCGAGCCGCTCCGGCGTCAGCAACTCCGCGGCTGGCCCGCTCGCCAGCGCCCGGCCGTCGCGCAACAGCAGCACCCGGTAGGCATAGCGCAGCGCCTGGTTGGGATCATGGGTGGTGAAGAGCACTCCGAGGCCCTCGCTGGCGAGGCGGCGGATCTGGCTCATCACCTTGCCCTGATTGCCGAAATCAAGGCTCGCCGTCGGCTCGTCGAGGATGACGTAGCGCGGCTCCTGCGCGAGAGCGCGTGCGATCATGACGAGCTGGCGCTCGCCGCCGGAAATCTCGGTATAGGGGCGCGCGGTCAGGTGTTCGATGCCGAGCCGCTGCAGCATCGCCTGAACCATCTCGCGGTCATGCGCCGAGGGGGCAGCGAACAGGCTGGAGCGGGCGGTGCGGCCCATCAGCACGATCTCGCTGACCGAGAAGGCGAAGGTGCCGGTATGGACCTGTGGCACATAGGCGAGGGCACGGGCGCGCTCGCCGACCGAGAGCGCCGCGAGCGGCCTGCCGTCGAGCATGAGCGTCCCACCCTTTGCCGGCAGCAGGCCGAGCAAGGTCTTCAGCAGCGTGGTCTTGCCATGGCCGTTCGGTCCGAGCAGGGCCAGCACCTCTCCGCCGGCAAGGTCGAGCGCGATATCGCGGCCGATCTCGCGCTCGCGGTAGCCATAGGTCAGGGCGGCGGCTTCGAGGCTCACGACCAGCCACCGCGCGCCGAAGCCAGCAGCCAGATGAAGAAGGGTGTGCCGATCACGGCGGTGAGGATGCCGAGCGGGGTCTCGACCGGAGCGGCGGTGCGCGCCAGCGTGTCGATGGCGAGGAGGTAGCCGCCGCCGAGCAGTGCGGCCGTCGGCATCAGCCGGCCGAAATCGGGGCCGACGAGGAAGCGGGCAAGATGCGGCACGACGAGGCCGACCCAGCCGATGATACCGGCGGCTGCAACGCTCGCCGCCGTCACCAGCGTCGCGGCGGCGATGATGGCGATGCGCAAGGGGCCGGTGGCGAGGCCGAGGGCGCGCGCTTCTTCCTCGGGCAGCGACATCACGTTCATGCGCCAGCGCAGCGCCAGCAGGATGACGGCACCGATCAGGACCGGGCCGAGCAGGGGGATGAGATCGGGCTTGGCTGTCCCGGCAAGGCTGCCGAGCAGCCAGAAGGTCATGGCCGGCAGCTGGTTGTACGGGTCGGCCCAGTACTTCACCAGGCCGATGCCGGCCCCTAACAGCGAGCCGACGACGACACCGGTCAGCACCAGCACGAGCACGGGATCGCCGCGCCGGATCGTCGAGCCGACGGCATAGACGGCTCCGACCGCGACGAGACCCCCGACGAAGGCGGCGAGCTGGATGCCGAACAGACCGAGCGAGAGATAGATGCCGATGACGGCGCCGAGCGCCGCGCCCGAGGACGCACCGAGGATGTCGGGCGAGACCAGGGGATTGCGGAACAGGCCTTGGAAGGCGCAGCCGGCGATGGCGAGCGCCGCGCCGCACAGGATCGCCGCGACGATGCGCGGGCCGCGAATGTTCCAGACCACGGTCTCGACCTGAGCCGGCAGGCCGGAGGGTTCGCCCGTGACCAGCGACCAGACGAGGCGGCCGAGATCGCTGGGCGCGACCGGAAAGCGCCCGAGCGCGAAGGCGGCGAGCACGGCCAGCGCCAGCAGGAGGAGGGCGATCAGGTTGCCGCGCAGGGAGGACGTCATGGCAGGCGCAACGAAGCAAGTCGGGCGGCAGGCCGCAAGGCCATCATCGGTTCACCCTCGCCCCGCGAGCACGCGGTCGAGCTGCGCCTCGCTCGGCGTCACCTGGTAGAACAGCGTGTGGAAATCGCGGGCGAGCTTGCGGATGTCCTCCGGGAACCGCGCGGGGTAGAGCAGCTTCGCCAGCCACCATAGCCCGATCGCCCGGTTGACCGAGGGTGGGAAGTCGATCCAGCCGAAGGGCAGCTTCGGCGAGAGATGGACGCGGCCCTCGCGCACCGCCTTGACCCCGGCCCAATTCGGATCGCTGCGCACGCTTTCTGAGAAAGCGAGGTCGATCGTGACGATCACATCAGGGTTCCAAGCCAGCACCTGTTCGAGCGAGACCTGGGCGAGGCCGCTGCCTTGCTGTTCGGCGGCGGCGTTGCGGGCACCGAGGAAACTCAGCGTCTCGACATTGATCGAGCCGCCGAGCCCGGTCTCGAGTCCGCGCGGGCCGCGGGCATAATAGACGCTCGGGCGCTTCTCGGCCGGAATCGAAGCGATGCGTCCGCGGATCGTCGCAAAACTGTCCTCGCACCAGCGCGCCAGCGTCTCGGCGCGCTCCGTTCGACCGGTGAGCTGGCCGAGGATGCGATAGCTCGCCGGGGTCTCGCCGAAGCGGCCGTCGAGCAGGGCATAGGGGATGCCGGTCTGCTGCTGCACGCGCTCGGCGAGCTCGACATAGGTGCGGCCGGTCGAGCCGGAATCGATGATCAGGTCCGGCTTGGCCTGCAGCACGGCTTCGAGATTGGCGCTGTTGCCGCGGCCGGTGATGCGGCCGACCTCCGGCCTGTCGCCGATCCCAGGCAGGAGGAATTCGCGCTCCTCCGGCCGGTTGGCGCGCGGCCAGCCGAGCAGCAGGTCGGGTGCCAATGTGTAGATCAGGATCGCCGCCGGCGGCCCTGCCGGAAAGATGCGCTCGACCTTGCCGGGAACCGGTATCTCGCGGCCGGCGCCGTCGCGAATGGTCGCGGCGCGGGCGATGCGCGGGGCGGCGATCGTCGCGCCGAGGCCGGCGAGGACGCTGCGGCGGTCAGGATGCGGCATGGAAGGTTCCCGTCGTGCCGTGCGAGTGGCTACAGCGAAACGGCTTGATGTCGAGGAGCGGAGTGCCGTCGAGGCAGTCGAGCCCGCGCACCAGCAGGACGCCGTCCTCGACGCCTTCCAGCTTCACCCGCGACAATGCGATCGGGTTCGGGCGTACCGGCGAGCGCAGCGCAAAGGTACCGAGTGTGCCGCCGCCACGTGGCGTCTGCGTCAGCAGATCGCGCCGCGCCTCGTGCATCCAATAGAGCAAATCGAGCTCGGCGAAGGCCTCAATGCCCTTGAGTGCCGCCTGCCAAGGCGCGTCGACCTCGACGTGGCAAATGGGACCATCCTGTCGGCCCTGGCGCGGGCAGTCGTCGCGCGTCGCGAAGGGTGTGCGGATGCGGCCGATGAAGACGAGCCGGGCATCGCTGCGTTCGGGCAAAGGCGCCTCGGTTTCGCCGGGCCGCGTCGCTTGCCAATCCATGACTCCAACCTTCCCGCTATTCCTCGTGCGGCAAGCCCGGTGCCGCAAAACCGTGCCTCGCCAGAATCGCCTGACCCTGCGGCGAGAGAATGAACATGGCGAACCGGTAGCCGCTCCGCGAGGCCTTGTTCAGCACGGTCAGCCCGTAATCGGCGCCGACAGCGAGCTGATCCGGTAGTCGCAGCATCGCGATCCCCGGTTGTTCTTTCGCAAGCGGCTGGGCATTGGTGCAATAGGCCAGGAAGATGTCGGCCTCGCCGCTCGCCAGCTTGTGACCGTAGACATTGAGGCCTTCGGGTGCCGGCAGGCAGTGCGGCCCGCCGGTGAGCTTCAGCGCCTTGGCTTCGAGTGCCGCCCTTGCGCCGGGCTTCACCGCTTCTGCCTTGGCGAAGACGGCGAAAGCGTAGTCGCCGGACGGGTCGGCCTTCGGGGTCGAAGTGCCGAGCCTGACCTTGGGGTCGAGCATCAGATCGTGCAGATTGGCACTCGTGGCCGCCAGCCCCGGTCGCAGGAAAGCGCAGAGCTCGTTGCGGGCGAAGAGCACGGCCGGGCCGGCGAGGCCGGCGCGCGCCAGCGCCCGCGGATGCTCCAGATTGGCCGAGGCGAAGACCTCGCCGGCCTCGCCTCGTGCGATCCGGTCCTTCAGCAGACCGGAGGCGCCGAAATGCGGCGAGACGGGAATTCCGGTCTCGCCCTCAAACGCCTCGGCGATATCGAGCAGGGCTGCGCGCAGGCTGCCGGCGGCGTGCAGGCTTACCGGGGCTGGCGCAACCAAGACCTCACTTCCCTTCGCGTGGCAGACCAGGTGCGACGAAACCGTGCCGCGCCAGGATGCGCTGCCCGTCCGGCGAGAGGATGAACATGGAGAGCCGATAGGCGTTCGGCGAGGCGCCATTCATCACAGTTAGCCCGTAATCGGCGCCGACCAGCAGCTTCTCCGGCAGCCGGACCATGCGGATGCCGGGCTGCTCGCGGGCGATCGGGTCGGCATTGGTGCAATAGCCGAGGAAGAGGTCGGCCGCGCCGGTCGCCAGCAGGTGGCCGGTTCCGTTGCGGTCGGGCGGGGTCGGGGCGCTGTTCGGGCCGCCTACGAGCTGCAGCGCCTTGGCCTCCAGCGCCGCCTTGGCGCCAGGCTTCAGAGCCTCGGCTTTGGCGAAGACCTGCCAGGCATAGTCGCCGGACGGATCGGCCCGGGGCGTCGAGGTGCCGAGCTTGAGCTTGGGGTCGAGCATATGCGCGAGCAGCGTGTTGCTGGTCACGTCGAGCCCGGCGCGCGCGAAGGCGCACGTCTCATTGCGGACGAAGAGCACGACCGGGCCGGCCTTGCCATCCTTCGCCAGCGCGAGCGGATGGTCCATGTTGGCGGAGGCGAACACCTCGGCCGGCTCGCCCTTGGATAGCGCCTCACGCAGCAGGCCGGAGGGGCGGAAGCTGGTCGTGACCGGAATGCGTGCCGAGGCTTCGAAGGCTTTGGAGACTTCGGTCAGCGCGTTCTTGAGGCTGCCGGCGGCGTGAAGCAGGACCGGTTTTTGCGCCTGCTGGGCCGGGGCGAGCGCCGGCCACAGGCTGACGAGGGCGGCGAGAACGAGCCTGCGCATCATGTCAGGCCCCCGCCTGCCCGGCATTCGGGAAGAACAACTGCTGGCCGTCGATCTTATAGTCGGCGATCGCCTTCTGGCCTTCCGGGCTGGTCAGCCAGTCGGCGAAGAGCTTGCCGTCGGCGACCTTCACATGCGGGTGCTTGGCGGGATTGACCGACATCACGCCGTACTGGTTGAACAGGCGCTGGTCGCCCTCGACCGAGATGACGAGATCGCCGCGGTTCTTGAACGAGATCCAGGTGGCGCGGTCGGAGAGGACATAGGCGCCCATCGCGCCGGACGTGTTGAGCGCCGCGCCCATGCCCTGGCCGATCTCGCGATACCAGGGGCCCTTCTGCGCGGCGGTGTCGACGCCCGCGACCTTCCAGAGATTGAGCTCGGCGGCATGGGTGCCGGACTTGTCGCCGCGCGAGACGAAGGGCGCGGCCTTCTCCTGGATCTTCTTGAGCGCCGCGACGATGTCCCTGGTGCCGGCGACGCCGGCCGGATCGCTCTTGGGACCGATCAGGACGAAATCATTGTACATCACCGGGCGGCGTTCGGTCGAAAAGCCCTCCTCGACGAATTTCAGCTCCTGCGCCCTGGCATGGACGAAGACGACGTCGGCATCGCCGCGACGGGCGGTGTCGAGGGCCTGGCCGGTGCCCTGCGAGATGACGCGGACCTCGATGCCGGTCTTGGCCTTGAACAGCGGCAGGATGTGGTTGAACAGGCCGGAATCCTGGGTCGAGGTGGTCGAGGCCACGGTGATGAAGCGCTCGCTAGCTGGGGCCGGGGCCTGGGCGTGAGCGATGCCGGTCAGGCCAAGGAACAGGCCAGCGGCGAGGAGTGAGCGGCGGGGCAAGGCGGTCATCGGGCGTTTCTCCTGTCGTTAGTCTTTGTGGTTCACCAGAGCAGTTCGCCGGCGAGGAAGGCGCGCGCTTCGGCCGATAGCGGGCCGGCGAAGAAATCCCTGGCGGGGGTGTCCTCGACCAGGCGGCCGCGATGCAGGAAGAGCACGCGGTCGGCGAGGCGGCGGGCCTGGCCGAGATCATGGGTCGACATCATCACGGTGATGCCCTCGGCGACGAGGCCGGAGAGCAGCTCCTCGATCTGGCGCGTTGCGGCGGGGTCGAGCTGCGAGGTTGGCTCGTCCAGGAAGAGCAGTTCGGGCCGCAGCGCCCAGGCGCGGGCGATAGCGAGGCGCTGTTGCTCGCCGCCGGAGAGCAGGCGGGCCGGCTGGCCGGCGCGCTCGGCGAGCCCGAAGCGGTCCAGCGCCTGTGCGGCGCGGACCTTGCGCTCGGCGCCATTGGCTCCAGCGGCAGCAAGGGCGTGGGTGATGTTGGCCTCGACCGAGCGGCGCAGCATGATCGGCTTCTGGAAGACCATGGCGTGGCGCTTGGCCCGGCCGTCGGCTCCGTCCGCCCAGCGCACCGCGCCGCGGCTCGGCGTCAGCAGGCCGTGGCAGAGGCGCAAAGTAAGCGATTTGCCAGCGCCGTTCGGCCCGAGCAGGACGGTCAAACCCCCGGCCGGAATGACGAAGCTGTTGGGCTCGACCAGCAGCTTGCCGTCGCCGGAGAAGGCGGCGGCCTCGACGGTGAGCGGCAGGATCGAGGTTGTGCTCAGCATAGCGGCTCACCCGGCATAGCGTGCGCCGATGCGGCTGGCGCCGAAGGCGATGGCGTTGATGGCGAGCGTCAGCGAAAGCAGGACGAGGCCGAGGCCCAAAGCGAGCGGCAGGTCGCCCTTCGAGGTCTCGAGTGTGATCGCCGTCGTCATGGTGCGGGTGTAGCCGGCGATGTTGCCGCCGACGATCAGGACCGCACCGACCTCGGCGCTGGCCCGGCCGAAGCCGGCGAGCAGCGCCGTCGCCAGCGCAAAACGCCCGTCGAAGAGCAGGGTCGGGATGGCGCGCAGGCCGTCGAGGCCGACCGAGCGCAGATGGTCGCGGTATTCGCTCCAAAGGTCCTCGATCACCTGCCGGGTCAGGGCGATCACGATCGGCAGGACGAGAATCACCTGCGCGATGATCATCGCGGTCGGCGTGAACAGGAGACCGAGCGGTCCGAGCGGGCCGGAGCGCGAGAGCAGCAGGAAGACGGCAAGGCCGGCGACGACGGGCGGCAAACCCATCAGCGCATTCAGGCAAACGATGATGGCCGCGCGACCGGGAAAGCGCGCCAGTGCCAGTGCCGCCCCGAGCGGTAGGCCGATCAATGCCGCGATGAGAACAGCGGTCAGGGTGACGCGTAGCGACAGGAAGACGATGCCGAGGAAGCCGGGATCGAGCCCGACCACCAAGGCAAACGCCGCCTGAAAGATCGCACCGACGTCCAAAGCCTGCTCCCGCGCGCTCGCCTTGAGATTGCAAGCATTTGCAATTGGTAGAGTTCAATGCGACGAAATGCCAACGCCGTAACCAGCGCAGGCATGTGCAGGCTGATGCAGGATCAAGTTTGGCTCACCACCGAAGAAGCCGCCTCATACCTCCGCCTCAAGGACCGCAAGCTCTATGAGCTGGTCGGGCAAGGCGCGGTGCCCTGCACAAAGGTCTCCGGCAAATGGCTGTTCCCACGGGCCGGGCTCGATCGCTGGCTCGAGGCAGGTCTGTCACGTCCGGCCGGGTTCGACGCGGTCCCACCGCCCCCGATCGTCGGCGGCAGTCAGGATTCGCTGCTGGAACTTGCCATCCGCGAATCCGGCTGCGGGCTGGCGCTGCTGGCCGAGGGTTCGCAGGCGGGGCTAGGCCGGTTGCTGCGCAACGAGGTCGCGATCGCAGCGCTACATCTGCATGCGACGCCGGATGACGACACCGCCAACCTCGCCGCGATCCGCTCCGAGCCTTCACTGCACGACGCGGTGGTGATCAATTTCGCGCGGCGCGAGCAGGGACTGCTGGTCGCCCCCGACAACCCGCTCGGGATCGACGGGCTCGGTGCGGCGATTACGAAGGGCGTCCGCTTCGCCCAGCGCCAGCGTGGCGCCGGGGCGCAACTGCTGCTGATGAGCCTGCTCGAGCGCGCCGGAGTTCCGTCCGGCCGGATGATCGTCGCCGACGGCATTTGCGCCACCGGCCAGGATCTGGCGCTGGCGATCCGCTCCGGCCGGGCCGATTGCGGCATCGCCGCGCGCGCCATCGCCATGGCCTTTGGCCTCGCGTTCCTGCCGCTGGTCTGGGAGCATGTCGATCTCGTGCTGCGCCGGCGGAGCTATTTCGAGCCGGCGACACAGAAACTGCTGGCCTGGATGCGCGGCCCCGACATGGCAGCGCGTGCGAGCGAATTCGGTGGTTACGATCTCTCGATCAGCGGGACGGTGCGGCTGAACCGCTGAAGCCGGCAACGCCCGCGAAACAAGCTTGCAAATCGCGCGGCCAATTGCAGCGCCTTTTGCACGGGCGTCGACATAGTCTTCCGGCCGGATATAGCAGGCAGGGATAGCCCGTGACGATCGATCTCGACATCCTCGTGCAGGAGATGACCGCCTGGCGGCGCGACCTGCATGCCCATCCGGAATTCGGCTTCGAGGAAAAGCGCACCGGCGCCTTCGTCGCCGGCAAGCTGCGCGAGTTCGGGCTCGACGATGTCGCCGAAGGCGTCGGCGGCACCGGCGTCGTCGGCACGCTGACGCGCGGCAGCGGCAATCGGGCGATCGCGCTGCGGGCTGATATGGACGCCTTGCGCATTCCCGAACAGGGTGATCTGCCGCACCGCTCGCAGAACCCCGGCGTCATGCATGCCTGCGGCCATGACGGGCACACCGCCATGCTGCTCGGGGCCGCCAAGCTCCTGGCGGAGGAGGGCGGCTTCGACGGTACGGTGCGCTTCGTCTTCCAGCCGGCCGAAGAATGGGGACGCGGCGCGCTCGCCATGCTCGACGACGGATTGCTGGAGCGCTTCCCGTTCGAGGAGATCTACGGGCTGCACAACGCGCCGAGGCTGCCGGTCGGCAAATTCCAGACCCGTACCGGGCCGATCATGTCGGCGGAGGATAATTTCGAGATCGTCCTCACCGGCGTCGGCGGCCATGCCGCCCGCCCGCATGTCGGCAACGAGACCCTGGTCGCCGCCTGCGCCCTGGTCACGAGCCTGCAGACCATCGTCTCGCGCCGCCTGAGCCCGGCGCAGATCGCCGTCGTCTCGGTGACGGAGCTGCTCACCGACGGAACCCGCAACGCCCTCCCGGGACAGGCGCGCATCCTCGGCGACGCCCGCAGCTTCCACCCGGAGGTCAGCGCCGAGATCGAGGCGCAGATGCGCGTGATCAGCGACGGCATCGCACGCGCCTACAATGTCGAGCAGTCGGTGAGCTACACGCGCGAATTCGTGCCGCTGCTCAACCAGCCGGCCCAGACGGAGGCGGCGCTGGAGGCGGCGCGGGCGGTGCTCGGCACGGAGAATGTCTCGGTGGTGTCGGAGCCCTTCACCGGCTCGGAGGACTTCGCGCGCTTCCTGGCGCATGTGCCGGGCTGCTTCTCCTTCGTCGGCAATGGCGACAGCGCGCCGCTGCACAACCCGCGCTACGATTTCGACGACGAAGGTCTGATCCATGGCGCGCGCTTCCACGCCGAGATCGTCAGGCGGCGGCTGGCGGCGGCGTGATGGCGAAGCTTGCAGCGGAAGGATCCGGCGGTATGCGCACACGACCTGCCGTCACTGGCGATGCGGAGGCGATGAGCGCGGTCCTGCGCGCCATCATCGCCGCGTATGGGCGAGAGCGTCCGAGCGATCCCGACTTCGTTCTCGCGACCTATATCGCCCATCCCGATCGCGTCGCCTGCACGGTCGCGCTCGACGATGCCGGGACGGTCCTCGGTTTCCAGTCCTTGCGCCGGGCGCGGCCGGGCGACCCCTATGGCACGCCTCCAGGCTGGGGCAGCATCGGGACGCATGTCGCGCCGCATGCCGGCCGGAAGGGTGTCGGCACCGCATTGTTCGCGGTCACGCGACAGGCTGCGCTCGACGCGGGCATCGACCGGATCGACGCGGCCATCGCCGCCAACAACGCGCTGGGCCTCGCCTATTACGGGGCGCGAGGTTTTGAGACCCACAGAACCGAAAATGATGTGGTCCACAAGGTCTACACGGTGTCAGAGGGCTGACGGACAGCCCTCGAACTGTCGCCACGCATAGACCTTGTGCACATATTCCCGGTCACGCTCGGCCTCGCCGAAGGGCGCGACCGGCCAGAGCCAGTTTTCGTCCTCTTTCGGCAGTGCGACGCCGTACATCAAGTCGAGCCGCTCATGGATCGCACCGCTGCGGTCGCGCTCGACCATCTCGACATCGCTGATCAGGCAGACATGTCCCTTGAATCGGGCAAGGTCGGCGAGGTGCCAGGCGATGCAGCGGGCCGGGAGATCGCCGGGCAAAGCGGCGGCGCGGGCTGGGTTGTCTTCGAGCCAGTCGGCCACCGGCCAGGCAAGTTGCGAGAGCAGATTGGCTGAGACAATGAGATCGACGTTCTCATCCGCAATGAGGTCGGCGAGCGGGTCCTGCCGTCCGTCCGCCTCGCTGGCGAGCCAGGCCATCGCGCCGGTGAGATCGCGGCTGAGGAGGCTGGCCTTGGGCTGCCGCCAGAGTTTCAGGCGCAATAGCGGCAGATGGACGATGTCGACGAGTACGACCTCGTCGAAGCTTGCGCAAAGCGCCTCCAGCGGTATGTCGCGAGCGGGACCTGAGCCGAGCACGACGACTTTGCGCCGCCGCGGCAGCTCTGCCGCGACCTCGGCGATGATGGCACGGCAGCGGGCCTGATGTAGCTCCCAGGCCTTGCGCAGGCGCCAGCCGCGCGACCAGAGCGCGACGCCTTCCTTCAGCAGGCCGAACCGGCGCGCCAGCGGCGCTGATGGCGTCAGGGCCCGCAGCGCCAGCTCGGCGAGCATCATGCCCCTCGGATCAGTTGAGGGCGCCGCGCCCGGCGACCGGCCAGACCGCCTCGACATGCGCATCCGGCCCTGAGAGCCCGCGCACGCAGACATACCAGTCGTGCAGGTTGACGGTTGGGTCGCAATGGCCGGGCACGAGCAGGACACGGTCGCCGCGATGGGGTACGGCGACGGGATCGCCGGTCAGGATGCCGTGTTCGTCGGAGGGCTTGGTGTAGATCACGCCGTCGCGCTGCCAGGGCACCGGCATGCCGGAATCGACCGCGGCGGCCTTGTGGCCGGCGTCGACGATGGCGCGGTCAGGCACCGGCTTGCTCATCACCCCGGCGAGCACGAACAGCGCGTGCTGGAAGGTGTGGAAGGGCGTGCCGTCGGCCATGCGATTGCGGGCATAGTCGGCATCCATGAAGATGTAGGAGCCGCATTGCAGCTCGTTCCAGATGCCGGAGCGGCTCTCCAGCTCGAAGGTGCCGGTGCCGGCGCCGCCGACGGTTTCGCAGGCGAGGCCGGCCTGGGCGAGGCGCTCGATCGCATTGCGGGTGAGCAGGCCGGCGCGCTCGATCGCCTCGCTGCGCTCGTCGATCGAGCGCATGTGCTGGGCCGAGCCGTGATAGGCCTGCACGCCGCGGAAGCGCAGCGTGTTGCTGCGTGCTACCGCTTCGGCGAGCCGGACTGCGGCCTCACCGGGAGCGACACCACAGCGGCGCCCGCCAATGTCGAGCTCGACCAGGACGTCGAGCACGACATCGTTGCGCGCCGCCGCTTCGGCCGCCTCATGGACTCCGTCGAGATGGTCGACGCAGAGGCCGATGCGGGCGTCGCGGGCGAGCTTGGCCAGCCGGTCGAGCTTGTGGGCGCCGGCGATCTCGTTGGTGACCAGCACGTCGGTGACGCCGCCGGCGACCAGGATTTCCGCTTCCCCAACTTTCTGACAGCACTGCCCGACCGCGCCATGGGCGATCTGGCGCATCGCGATCTCGGGGCTCTTATGCGTCTTGGCATGCGGGCGCAGGCGCACGCCGCTCGCCTCGGCGAAAGCCGCCATGGTGACGAGATTCCGCTCGAAGGCGTCGAGATCGATGATCAGGGCAGGGGTGTCGATCTCGGCGAAGGACTGTCCGGGCCGAGCCGGCGGGGTAAGGGGCATGGGCGCTCATATCTGGTGAATCAATCTCGTGGCCATGGGACGTCAGGTTCTTGTCCGGAGCAAGACCGGCAGTGGCGCTCGCATGGCGGCCATGTTAGGCCGCGCCCCATGAAGATCGGCCGCGTCACCGACGATACCCTTGCGCTCTTCGCCCGAGTCTGGCGCGAGCGCGGACGGCAATACCTGCCGCAAATGCTCACCATCCTCGCCCTCGTCGTGGTCATCGCGGCGACGACGAGCTTCTATCCGCTCTTGATCAAGGCGGCCTTCGATGCCTTCGCCGACCCGGTCGGGGCCGAGGCGACTGGGTTCGTGCGCCGCATGGAGCGGCTGGTGTCGAAGTCGATCAATTTCGAGATCGGCGTGGTCAATGCCGTCGCCGTGGTCGTGGTGATCGTCACCGCGATCAAGGGCTTCTCGCTGCTGACCCAGACGGTGATGACCAACAGCGTCGTCAGCCGGATCGAGGCCGACATGCAGAGCGCGCTCTACGATCACCTGATCGATGCCGACCTGGCTCAGCTGCAAAGAGAGAATCCCGCCTCGCTCACCCAGCGCTTCACCACCGACTTCACCTTCGTCAAGGAGGCGCTGACGAGGCTGGTCAACATCGCGATCCGCGACGTGATGACGGCGATCGCATTGGTCGGCGCCATGCTCTGGATCGACTGGAAGATGACCGCCGTCGTGCTCCTGATCGCGCCGATCGTCGCGCGGCCGATCGGCCGGATCGGCAAGAAGCTGCGCCGGATGGCGGCCTCGCAGCAGGAGCAGACCGGCATCATGGCGAGCCTGGTGACCGAGAGCCTGCAGGGCGCGCGCGTCGCCAAGACCGATTCGCTCGAGCCTTATCTGAAGCAGCGCGCCGCGACCGCCTTCGAGACGATCCGGGCACTGAAGATGAAGGCTGCGAATGCGCGCGGCCGGCTCGATCCGCTGCTCGAGGTCGCCGGCGGCATCGCGGTCGCCGGCGTGCTCGCAGCGATCGGCGTGCGCATCACCTCCGGCAGTTCCACCGTCGGCGACTTCACCGGCTATGTCTCGGCGCTGCTGCTGGCGGCGCAGCCGATGCGCTCGCTCGGCAATCTCAACGCCATCGTGCAGGAGGCGGGCGCCTCGCTGAAGCGCTACTACGCGCTGATCGACGAGAAGTCGCTGATCACCGAGCGCCCGCATGCCAGGCCCCTGGCGGTCACCGGCGGCGAGGTCGCCTTCCGCGACCTGCGCTTCCGCTATCGCGACGACCAGCGTGGCCTCGAGGGCATCGACCTCGTGGCCGAAGCCGGCAAGACCACGGCGCTGGTCGGCCGCTCGGGCTCGGGCAAATCGACCATGCTGGCGCTGGTGCCGCGGCTCTACGATCCGAGCGAGGGCAAGGTCGAGATCGACGGGCAGGACACCCGCGACGTGACCCTGCTCAGCCTGCGCAGCCAGATCGGTTTAGTCAGCCAGGATGTGGTGCTGTTCGACGATACGGTGCGCGCCAATATCGGCTTCGGCCGTCCTGGCGCCAGCGAGGCGGAGATCGTCGCTGCGGCCAAGGGAGCGGCGGCGCATGACTTCATCATGGCGATGCCGGACGGTTATGAGACGCGGGTCGGCGAACGTGGCTCGCGGCTCTCCGGCGGCGAGCGCCAGCGCCTCGCCATTGCCCGCGCCATCCTCAAGGATGCGCCGATCCTGCTGCTCGATGAGGCGACCTCGGCGCTCGACACCCAGTCGGAGCGGCTGGTGCAGCAGGCGCTGGCCGAGCTGATGAAGGGCAGGACCACGCTCGTCATCGCGCACCGGCTCTCGACCGTGCGCGAGGCCGACCAGATCGTCGTGCTCGACGAAGGCAGGGTGATCGAGACCGGCGATCATGACGGGCTGATCGCGCGCGACGGGGCCTATGCGCGGCTCTACCGGCTGCAATTCGCGGAGGGCTGAGCCATTCGCCTCGAGACGGAACGCCTCGTCCTCGATTTGCATGGCACCGAGCATTTCGAGCCGCTTTGCCAGATGTGGGGCGATGCCGCGGTCGTGCATCATATCGGCCAGCCCTCGACGGTCCAGGAGGCGTGGATGCGGCTGCTGCGCTATCGCGGGCTCTGGCCGCTGCTCGGTTATGGCTATTGGGCGCTGACCGAGAAGGCGAGCGGACGCTTCGTCGGCGATCTCGGCTTTGCCGATTTCCACCGGGCGGTCGAGCCGCCGATCCGCGGTATACCTGAGGCGGGATGGGTGCTTGCGAGCTGGGCGCATGGCCGCGGTTTTGCCAAGGAGGCGCTGACGGCGGCGCTCGCCTGGCTCGATCGAGAGACCGCGCATCAAAGCTGCGTCTGCCTGATCGCGCCGGAGAATGAGCCGTCGCTGCGTCTCGCACGGGGCGCCGGCTTCCGCGACGAGCGCAAGGTCGGCTTCCTTGGGCACGATACGCTGCTGCTTCGGCGCGAGCGGCCGAAATAGAGCAAAAGTGGCGCCAAGGCGCCCGCACAAGCATGCCGGGCATGCACAAGCTGCAGGCAATTGCTGACAGGACCTGCCACATTCTGCTGGCAGTGTCCCGGCTTAAAAAATTGAAAGAGACTTTGCCGTGACGACTCCGACTTCCGCCGCCGTGCCGGCGCGCAAGGCCACACGCCGCGAATGGCTGGGCCTGATCGCCATCGCTTTCCCCTGCATGATCTATTCGATGGACCTGACGGTCCTGAACCTTGCCGTGCCGACGCTGACGCGCGAGCTCAACCCATCGGCAGGGCAGTTGCTCTGGATCATCGACATCTACGGCTTCATGGTCGCCGGCTTCCTGATGACCATGGGCACGCTCGGCGACCGGATCGGCCGGCGCAAGCTCCTGCTGATCGGCGCGACTGCCTTCGGCGTGGCCTCGACCGTCGCAGCCTTCTCGACCAGCGCCGAGATGCTGATCGTGACGCGGGCGCTGCTCGGCATCGCCGGTGCGACGCTGGCGCCGTCGACCCTCTCGCTGATCGCGGTGATGTTCGAGGACGAGACCGAGCGCACTTTCGCGATCTCGATGTGGATTGCGAGCTTCTCGGCTGGCGCCGTCATCGGCCCGTTGGTCGGCGGCGCGCTGATCGAGTATTTCTGGTGGGGCTCGGTCTTCCTGATCGCAGTGCCGCCGATGCTGGTGCTGCTCGTGATCGGCCCGATCCTGCTGCCGGAGTACAAGGCGCCACAAGCGGGCCGGCTCGACATAGCCAGCGCACTGCTCTCGCTGGCGGCGATCCTGCCGGTGATCTACGGGGTCAAGCACTGGGCCGAGTTCGGGCTTTCGATCTATGCGGTCGCTTGCATCGTCGCCGGGCTCGTGTTCGGCGTGGTGTTCGCGCGCCGGCAGAGGCGTCTCGCCGACCCGATGGTCGACCTCACATTGTTTGGGATTCCGGCCTTCCGGGCCGCACTGGCGATCAATCTTGCCGGGATCATGGTGATGTTCGGCAGCTTCATCTTCGTGGCGCAGTACCTGCAGCTGGTGGCCGGGCTGACGCCGCTCGAGGCGGGCATCTGGTCCCTGCCGTCGGCGATCGCCTTCACGCTCGCGTCCTTCGCGGTCACGCCGCTGTCCGTGCGCTTCAAGCCGGCGACGCTGATGGCTGGCGGCATGATCCTGTCGGCGCTCGGCTTCGTCTGGCTGGCCTTGGCGCCGAACCTCGTCCAGATCGTTTCTGCCTCGGTGATGTTCTCGATCGGCTTCACGCCGGTGATCGCGCTGACGACCGGGATCGTGGTTGGCTCGGCGCCGCAGGAGCGAGCGGGCGCGGCTTCCGCCATGTCCGAGACCAGCATCGAGCTCGGCGGTGCGCTGGGGATCGCGGTCTTCGGCAGCCTCGGCACGGCGCTTTATCGCCAGGGCATGGCCGGTCTTTCCGTTGCGGGCGTCGACGGCGCGACATTGGCGCCGGCGCGCTCCACGCTCGGCGGGGCGCTCGCAGCGGCGGAGCGGCTCGCTCCCGACCAGTCGGCGCATCTGCTCCAGGTGGCGCGCGAGGCCTTTATGACCGGCTTCCACGCGGTCGCGCTGATCGCGATCGCCGGCATGGTCTTCTGCATCGCCGTGGCGCTGACGACTTTGCGTGATGCGCGGCCGACTGGAGCGCACTGACGCCCGTCAGGGCTCGCGCTGCAGTGCCTCGGCCGCGGCCGGGAAACCACGGAAGGAGAGCGGTAGTGCGACCTCGCGCTTGGCGGCGTCGAGATAGCGCATCTGGCCGGCTTCGGCGAAGCCGCGCCAGCGCTTGAAGACCTCGTCGCTCAGGCTGGCCTCGGCGAAGCAGCCGCCGGGCAGGCAGCGCTGGAACACCGCGAGCGCTTCGTCCTTTTCGGCGACTGTGACACGCACGCTGACCTTGTCGCCGAGCGAGAGATTCGGCGGAACCTGGATCACGAGCTTGATCGGCTCGTCCTTGACTGGCCGACCAATGGCAACCAGCGCGATCGGGCCGCGCTGGCCTTGCTGCTCGAGCGTCTGGACGATCTCGCAGACACGGGCCGCGACGCTCGCCTGGCAGCGCATCACCCAGTCGCCATAGGTCGCGGTGGTGTTGTCTGGTTGGGAGACTGCGCCGGGTGCCGGCGCAGTCTGCGCCTGGACTGGCCGCTGCGGGGCAGGGCGCTGCGCTGGTGCCTGGGCCAAAGCAGCGCCAGCCGCCAGGACGGACATGGAGAAAGCGAGGATGGTCTGTCGGCTCATGGCAGGGCGTGTCCGGTCGCGGCGATAAACCGAGTTCAAGACCAGGATCGATCGTTGCGCAAGCCGGAGTTGTAAGCGGGCATCACGGATGCCAGCCGGTCTCCTGCGCCGGAGCATCATCCTGCACTTCTTGCGCACGCGCCTCCTCGACCACCGCGAAGACGGCGCGCAGCGCCGCCTCGACGCCTTCGCCCGAGGCGGCCGAGAGCGCGATCGGGGTGCGCCCGGCGGCGCGCTTCAGGCGGGCGAGTTGCTCCTTGCGCACCTCCGGCGTCAGCGCATCGACCTTGGAGAGCGCGACGATCTCGGGCTTCTCGTCGAGATCGGCGCCATAGGCAGCGAGTTCCTTGCGCACCGTCTTGTAGGCCTTGCCGGCATGCTCGGTGGTGCCCTCGACGAGATGCAGCAGGACGCGGCAGCGTTCGATATGGCCGAGGAAGCGGTCGCCGAGGCCATGGCCCTCATGCGCGCCTTCGATCAGCCCGGGAATATCGGCAAGTACCATCTCGCGCGCATCGACGCGGACGACGCCGAGGCCGGGATGGAGCGTCGTGAAGGGATAGTCGGCGATCTTCGGCTTCGCCGCGGTCACTGTGGCGAGGAAGGTCGACTTGCCGGCATTTGGCAGGCCGACGAGGCCGGCATCGGCGATCAGCTTGAGACGCAGCCAGACCCAGCGCTCCTCGCCCGGCAGGCCGGGATTGGCGTGGCGCGGCGCCTGGTTGGTAGACGTCTTGAAATAGGCGTTGCCGAAACCGCCATTGCCGCCCTTGCACAGGACGAAGCGCTGGCCGGGCTCGGTCAGGTCGGCGATCAGCGTCTCGCCGTCTTCGTCGAGGATCTCGGTGCCCGGGGGGACCTTCAGGACGATCGCCGGGCCATTGGCGCCATGGCGGTCCTTGCCCATGCCGTGCTCGCCGATCCTGGCCTTGAAGTGCTGCTGGAAGCGGAAGTCGATCAGGGTGTTGAGCCCCTGCACGCATTCGACAACGACGTCGCCGCCGCGCCCGCCATCGCCGCCATTGGGCCCGCCGAACTCGATGAATTTTTCGCGTCGGAACGAGACGCAGCCGGCGCCGCCGTCACCGGCCTTCACATAGATCTTGGCTTGGTCGAGGAATTTCATGGAGGAGTAGGTAGTCGCATGAGCGCAGGAGAGCAATCCGCCACATCGCCGTTCCGGGCAGGCGGGGGGCGCTTCATGCAGAATTATGTTGCAGTGCAGCAACGAATGCCCATCTCGGACGTTGTCACCCGCCAGCGCCACTCCGGCCGCTGACCGAGCAAGGGCCATGACGATGCGAAAGCTCTCCGACACGATCGCCCGACTATCGGCCTATCGCACCCAGCTGGGGACCGGGGCCGGTGTCGATGCGTCCGGCCGCCTCGGCACCTTGCCAGAGTTCGGCAGCAATCCCGGCGCGCTGCTCGCCAGGACATATCTCCCGCATAAGCTTCCTGCCGGCGCGCCCCTCGTGGTGGTTCTACATGGCTGCACGCAGACCGCGTCCGGCTACGATCTCGGCTCCGGCTGGTCGACCCTGGCCGAGCGCGACGGCTTTGCGCTGCTGTTTCCTGAACAGCAGCGCGCCAACAACGCCAATCTCTGCTTCAACTGGTTCGAGCCCGGCGATACCGCCCGTGGCAAGGGTGAGGCGCTGTCGATCAGCCAGATGATCGAGGCCATGATCGCCCGCCATGGCCTCGATCGGAGCCGCGTCTTCATCACCGGATTGTCGGCGGGCGGAGCCATGGCCGGCGTCATGCTCGCGACCTATCCGGAGCTCTTCGCCGGCGGCGCGATCATCGCGGGTCTGCCCTACGGCGTCGCGGCGACCATTCCCGAAGCCTTCGACCGCATGCGTGCCCATGGGCTGCCGGGCGAGCAAAGGCTGCAGGATCTGGTGCGCTCCGCCTCGCGGCATGACGGCCCCTGGCCGGGAATTTCGATCTGGCAAGGCAGCGCCGACCGCACCGTCAGCCCTGCCAATGCCGCAGCACTCGTCGCGCAATGGCGCGGCGTCCATGGCCTTTCCGCCGAACCCTCAGTGAGCGAATCGGTGGACGGCCATCGGCGCCGTGTCTGGCGGGACACCGATGGCCGCGACCTGATCGAGGAGTACAGCATTGCCGGAATGGGCCATGGCACGCCGATCGCCGCAGACGGCATCGGCCGACCGTGGCCATATATGCTGAACACCGGCATTTCCTCGACGCAGCGGATCGCCGGTTTCTGGGGGCTGGCGGCCAGCGAGGCCGAGAAGGCTAAGCCGGACGCGAAAGCGCCGACCGCTTCCCTCCCGGTGCAAACGCCTGCCATGGCTGCCTGTTCGGCGCGGCCGGAATCTGAATCGCCGCGCGAGACCGACCGGTGGACTGCGCCGCCTGCAGCCGCCGGCGTGCGCAAGATCATCGAGGATGCGCTGCGTTCGGCCGGGCTGATGCGCTAACAAATTGCCGGTCCCGCCCGGAGGGCGGAACCGCGTGCTTCAAGCGAGGCAGGGCTCCTCGCTGAAGCTGTCCGCCTGCTGCTGTTCGGCGGCAGGCAACGGGGCCCAGCCGGAGGCGCTCCAGCTCTTCAGGGCGGCCCAGGTCGAGCGGTCGAGCCGATACTGCTCGCAAGGGAAGAGGCCTCCGCGCGCCGGCAGCGACTTGAGGAAGGAGCCCTCCTGCCGAAAGCCGCTCTTCTCCAGCACCCGGCGCGAGGCCGGGTTGATGACGCGGGTGTCGGCCTCGATCGCGTCGATCTCGACCAACGAGAACATGGTGTCGATCAGCGCCTGCACCGCTTCGGTGGCGTAGCCCTTATTCCAGTAAGGCGTGCCGAGCCAGTAGCCGATGAAGGGCCGGCCGGTCGCCTGCTTGTGCGCGCCGATCATGCCGATCAGCTCGTTGGGCTTCTCGCGCGGGGTGATCGCCAGCACGAGGTGCTCGCCGAGCGCATTGCCCTTGCGCGTCGCGAAGACGAAGGGGTCGGCCGCCTGCGTCGGATAGGGATGCGGGATCGACGCCGTCATCTCGGCGACGGCTTTCTCGCCGGCGAGGCGCAGGATGGCGCTGGCGTCGGCGATCCGCGGCCAGCGCAGCCACAGCCGCCTGGTCTCGAGCCGGAAGACGTCGTCTCTCGTCAATTCGGGGAACATCAGGTTTCTCCGTCGGCGCAAACGAAAGGGGAAGATGGGCTTTGGTCCCATCTCCCCCTCGCCTGACCTTCGGGAAACCCGCTTGGGGTTCTTATTCCCTTGATCCGTCCGGTTCGATGGAACCGGCGGATCGAGAACATTCCCTATCCGCCGTTTACTCTGCGGCCTCTTGGGCCGGGACTACGTTCACGAAAGCTCGGCCGAGCTTCGTCGTGAATCGGACGCGACCGTTCGACGTGGCAAAGAGCGTATGGTCTTTGCCCATGCCGACGTTCACGCCGGCGTGCCATTTGGTGCCGCGTTGACGAATGATGATGTTGCCGGGCACGACCACCTGGTCGCCGAAACGCTTTACGCCGAGACGCTTGCTTTCGGAGTCGCGACCATTGCGCGACGAGCCGCCTGCCTTTTTGTGAGCCATAACGCCCTACCTCAAAAACTCTTCAGTCGATGTAACCCGAATCGGCGGCAAAAGCCACCCCGACCGGGCGCGAAGCTGCGCGGAGCCTGTCAGCGCCGGTCAGTAGTCCTCGCCGGACGCCTGCTCGGCCTGGTCGGCCTTGGCACGCGGCGGCTTGCCGGCGAGCAGCTCCTTGGCCTGCTCGACCCACTCCTCGCGGGTGGCGCGGCCACGAAGCTTGAGCTCCTCGTCCCACTTGGCGATATCGGCCTCGGTCCAGGCGGCGATGTCGTTCCAGGAGGTGATGCCGGCGGCGCGCAGCTTCTTCTCGATGGTCGGGCCGACGCCCGAGATCAGCGAGAGATTGGAGGCGTCGAGACCCTCGGCCTTGGCTTCCGCCTTGGCGGCCTTCGCAGGCTTGGCCGCAGCCTTGCCCTTGACGGCTTCGCTGCCGGCCTTGAGCGCGACCGGGGCGACTTCGCCCTTCTTCATCTCCGGCTTCTTGCCGCCGGTGAGGATGTCGGTAATGCGCACAACGGTCAGCTCGGCGCGGAAGCCGCGCTTGCGCTTCGAATTCTGGCGGCGGCGCTTCTTGAAGGCGATGACCTTCTCGCCGCGGGTCTGCTCGACGATCTCGCCCGCGACGGTGATGTCACCGAGGAAGGGGGCGCCGACCGTCGACTTCTCGCCATCGGTCAGCATCAGCACGGAGCCGAATGCGACGGTGTCGCCCGGGTTGCCCTCGAGCTTGGCGATCGTGATGCGGTCATTGGCGGCGACGCGGAACTGCTTGCCGCCGGTCTTGATGACTGCGAACATCTTAGTGTTCTCCATGTTGAGCCCCGCCCTGTCATGAGCCCTTGCAAAGGGGCGCACGCGGGACGGCTTTTTGGCAGTCGGTTGCGTGGTCGGGTTCGCTCTTGAAGCTCGCTGAGCCTGCCGCATCAAAGCGGCGCCGTCGGCGGTAGCCAAAAGAGATCAGGCGCGGGTTTCCCCACGCCGGACGCGGCTTCCTAGTCGCGCACGGGCTGGCCGTCAAGGAAAAGCAGCATGGATGCGAATGATTTCAGGGTCGTGACAGGGCTTCGTTCTGCATCGCATCGGAAAGGCTTGTGCGGAGGGGGCGCGTTGTGTAGTAACCAGCCCGCTTCGACCAGAGCGACCGCGGACAGGTGGCAGAGAGGTTGAATGCACCGCACTCGAAATGCGGCATACCCGCAAGGGTATCGGGGGTTCAAATCCCTCCCTGTCCGCCATCAATCCTCTAAGGGATTGATTTTCCAGAGAGCTTAGGCAAATCAAAGGCTTGCAGCCGCCCGATTGGTACACACGGGTGGTACACATGGCTCTCGCAATGGCCCGTCCCTGGAAGCATCCAACGACCGGCATTTACTGGCTGCGCAAGCGCGTTCCGGACGAGCTGCGGACCCTGCTCGGCAAGACCGAGGAGAAGCAAAGCCTGCGAACGCGTGATCCTGCCCAGGCCAAGATCAAGCAGCTCGAGGTTCTTGCTGCGGTCGAAGCGCGCTGGGCGAATCTCAAAGCGGGACCGCGCACGCTCGTCCAGTAAGATCAGACGACGGGTGGGCGATAGGGGCTGGCGTTCTCGTCAAGGCGATCCCAACTGACAGCGCGATATTTGGCTTCGCGAGTCGTGCGATCGATCGGCATCGCACCGTCGAGGATCGCCTGCACGGCGCCCTCTTGCTCGGGCTCGATACGGACAGAGACGACCGAGCCCCCTCGGCGAACCGTTTCCGCATAGTACTCTGCCTCGTCCTTATCGTGACCTTCTTTCACGAAAGTGCCGACCAGGCCGCCTGCCGCAGCGCCTGCGACGGCTCCTGCCGCCGTCGATGCAAGCCAGCCCGCGGCAACAACCAGGCCGATGCCGGGGATGGCCAAGAGGCCGAGTCCTGCGAGCAGACCGGCGGCGCCGCCGATGCCTGCGCCTTCGGCGGCGTTGGTCTCGTCGGTCTTTCCATCACTGCCTACGATGCTGATGTCGCTGCTAGAGACGCCTGCGGCTTCGAGTTGTTCGACGCCGGCGCGGGCGGCATCGTGGTTGTCGTAGGAACGCGTGAGGGTGCGTGTCATGTTCGTAAGCCTCACGAAGGCCTGAAGGTCTCCAACGGCCGCTTCGCCGACATGGGTAATTTGAAGCTGCGCTGGTACGTGCCCGAGAACGCCACGAAGGAATCCAACCTCCCGATCATTGTCTTCTTCCGTGGTGGCGGTTGGGTGATCGCCGATCTCGACGTCTATGACGCGACGCCTTCGGCGCTCGCCAGACTGCGTCGGTCCTTGCCCCTTCTCAGCTTTCCCGCCCCATCGCCATAAGGGGCTTATCGCCGCCCTTATGGAGCCGGACTTGGAGCCTGCCCGCTCCACCGGCACCGAACCAGGGCTGCCTACATTTTGGGGTGATATGGCCGATACGAAACTTAGCTATTGCGCTAACTATTGGACGCCGGTACAGTTAGCCACATGGATAACTATCAAGCGTCCCTCGATTCCATCTTTCATGCGCTGGCGGACCCCACGCGCCGAGCCGTCATTCAACGGCTCGGCCAGGGGGAGGCAAGCGTGAGCGACCTCGCCATGCGGTTCGACATGGCGTTGCCGTCGTTCATGAAGCACATCGGCGTGCTTGAGGTGGCGGGACTGATCGGTTCCAAGAAAGTCGGCCGCGTTCGCACGTGTAAGCTCGAGCCAACAAAATTGGCGGTTGTCGAAAAATGGTACGATGACCAACGAGCGATCTGGGACGCCCGATACAAAAACCTCGACAATCTTCTAAACAACTTAAAAGGAAAATGATTATGACCGCCCATCTGCAATTCGACTTCGTCGTCGACAAGGAAAACAACACCATGACGGTCAAACGCGAATTCGACGCCCAGCGTCAACTCGTGTGGGATTGTCACACCAAGCGCGAGTTGCTCGATCAGTGGTTCGCGCCAAAACCGCTGACCACCAAGACGAAATCTATGGATTTCCAGAACGGCGGCCATTGGCTCTACGCGATGATCGAGCCCGCCGGGCCGGAATACTGGGGGCGCATGGACTACGAGACAATTCGGCCCATCGACAATTACACGGCGTTCGACGGCTTTTGCGATGCGACCGGTGCGCTCAATCCCGACCTTCCGCGCGCCAAATGGGATGTCACCTTCACGGAGCAAGGCCCGCGCACACTCGTGCACACGGTGGTCGCCTATCAATCGGCCGAAGCCCTGCAGCAAGTTATCGACATGGGCATGAAGGACGGCATGACCTCCACCATGGAGCGTCTCGACGAACTGCTCGTCTCTCTCTCCAAACGGTGATTGTCCATGCCGACATCAACACGAAGCCCGAAGGTCGATGCCTACGCCGCACAGGCGGAAGGTTTCGCGAGGCCGATCCTGAGCCACCTGCGCAGTGTCGTTCACGCGGCCTGCCCGGAGGTGGTCGAGGACATCAAATACGGCATTCCGCATTTCTCCTATCGCGGCGATTACCTGTGCATTTTCGCTGCCTATCGGAGCCATTGCTCTTTCACCCTCTACAAAGACGCGCTGATGGACGATGCGCGCCTCAAAGCGAACGCGGCTCTCCCGGCGGCGAAACGCTTCATGGGCAAGCTGACGACCGTGGCCGATCTACCATCCGATTCCGATCTGACATCGTGGATCAAGGAGGCGATGGTGCTCAACGAAAACGGCGCAAAGCTTCCGCCGCGTGAACCCAAGACCCCCAAGGACGTGGAGATAACGGCCGCCTTCGCCGCCAAGCTCGATTCCCGGCCCGAAATCAAAGCGGTTTTCGAGAGCAAGTCGCCGTCATTCCGGAAGGAATACAACATCTGGATTGGCGATGCGAAAACAGAGGCGACGCGCGACAAGCGCATCGAGGAAGCGCTGTCTTGGATTGCCGAGGGCAAGGGTCGCTTTTGGAAGCTCGCCAAGGCGAAGTAATGCAGCGCCACTCCGCGCCAACGGATTCCCGCTTACGCCCGACATGATGCGCCCGCGTGCCGAGGCGAGTGGCACGGGGGCGGTCTATATCTGTCGGTGCGTGGATAGAACGCTCCCGTCAGTCCTTGCGCTTCGGCGCTTCCTTCTCCTGCTGCCGGTGCAGTAATTCGGATAAATGATAGTACTAACACATGCGCGAGGATGCAGGTGTCGAAAATATAACTGCTCGCTCTACTCGGCTAAAACTTCGACAAGCTTGACATCTCAGGTGATCGTTTTGATATGCTCCCCAATGGTTGGTGAAATAGCAACTGTCAAAGACCTGTGGGGTGCTCTCATATCGCGCTATGCGTTTCGCCGAATGCGTACTGCAGATCTTATGCTGCTGGACCGATGGGTTCGTTCTCCTCTGGCGTTGCGCTGGTGGGGGGAGCCGGGCTTGGTGTTGGCGCAGATCGCCACGGATTTGCAGGGCGGGCCGATGCGGCAGTGGATCGCAGCAACGGGCGGTGTGGAGTTCGCATTTGTGCAGTCATTTCCGGTGCATCTTTGGCCATCTAATCATATGGCGCACCTACCGCGTGGGACGGAGGCCATTGACGCCCTTATCGGCGAGGCATGCATGTTGGGCCGTGGGCACGGCGCGGGTTTGATCGCGGCCTTCGCCGACCTCTTGCTCGACGAGGGGGTGCCGATGGTGTCGATCGACCCGGACGCTTCCAACGCTGCCGCCATTCGGGCCAGTTTGAGCGCTGGCTTTGCGGACGATCGTGTGGCGAGGACGAGCGAGGGGACGGTACGAATTCTGACAAAGCCACCCGTTGACGCTCCCGGTGGTTATGGGCGGGGGGCGGATCTGGCCGGTGCTCACCGGGGATGACGAGGCCGCAGTAGAGCCTTCCCAAAGATTGCCTGTCGTTGAGACGGCCTGCGAGCACGCGCACGCCATCTTCAGTTTTACCGCCGATGATCCCAGCGACGATCGCTGCGGCTTTTTCGGGCGTCATATACTTTAAAGCTGGTCCTTGTATGGCCTCAAATTTCTTAACCCGTTTCCCAAACGCAAGGAGCTGCGCAGTCATGCGCAGTTCCCGATATGCTCTCGACCTGAGTTCATCAATGCCGGGGACTCCTTTCGCGTAAGGAGCTCGCTGATAAATTCTATCGCAAAATCAAAGACGAAAAACTGTACACGTCCTCACGCGGTCTTATCGTAGAGTTATTTCGGCAAGCGAGCAGTCACTTCGATCTCAACGCGCATGTGCGGTGCGACAAGATTCGCGAACACGGTTGTATTCGCCGGACGTGCGTCGTAGCGGTGCTTCCGGATGATCGGCATGAGCCGCGAACCTTCTACGCATCCTCGACGGTGCGACGATCAAGCAATCCGGAACTGTGCTGGCCTGAGACGGATCTCGCATTCCGTACTGATCTCAGGCCTTCTGAAAATCGGGGCAGCAGTGCGCCAGATTTGACACCGGCGCGCAACTCAAAATCATACATTGTCTTGAACTTAACGTAGCTGGACATGCTGCAGCGTGGGTGGAGAGCAGCGAGATCTCCAGCCGCTGTTCGGGGCCGGCTGCCATCCCGCTGTGCCGCAAAACTTCGCCGGCGAGATGTTTAACCGCCCCGAAGTCAAGATTGGCACAGTTGCGTCCCTCGCAGCAGGGAAACGCAGCGAAGATTTCGATGGTGTTGGCGCGCTTCCGTTAAGGTGGCAGGAGACAAGTCCCCTGAAATCGAAGCTTCGTGATTTAAAGCGTTTGTAGCTTGGCGAAGAGGTTGGCAAACGTCGATCCCGTTCGGGCAAAAACCGGCGGGCGGCCGATCGGCGCCTCCACGACGACATCTTTACCGCCCGGAAAGGCTTGTGCGCTCCAAACATGCAGCCAATCGCTTCCTGCCGGCAAGTAAATGGTGCGTTCGTTCTGCCCAGAGTGCCAGACCGGAGCGACAAGCAGATCGGCACCGTAAAGATAAGCGTCCTGCACGGCATAACAGCGCTCGTCCGTCTCGTAATGCAGGAAAAGCGGTCTTTGCACCGGCAGACCGGTCTCGCGAGCCTCCGCGACCAACGATCTCAGATAAGGCGCCAGATGGACGTAGATCTGCGTCATGCGGGCAAAATGCGCCAACACCTCCGGGTCCTGATCAATCTGCAGGTTCTCGCCCGGGCGATTGCCTTCATGAGTTCGCATCACCGGCGTGAACGCCGCCATCTCCGCCCACCGCATGATGAGCTCTGGCGTGCGGACATTGCCGAACAGGCTCGTGTAACCGCCGATATCGGAGTGGTGGTAGGCATTGCCTAGCAGGCCAGATGATAGCGCACCGCAGATGACTGTGACCAGCCCGTCATGGCGCGAGAAATCGACCGACTGATCGCCGGCCCAGAGCAGCGGGCAATGGAACTGCACGCCGCTATAGCCGGCGCGCATGAAAAACAGTGCGTCTCCAGTCTTGCCGCGGCTCGCGATCGCCCTCGCATTGACCTCCGCCCAAAGAACCGGCCAGGCGTTGTGCATGAGCATCGGGTCGATGCCGTTGGCCAAGCGGATATCGATGGGCAAGTATTCGCCGAAATCCGCCATCCAGCCGGACAGGCCGTAATCGATCATGTTGCGGCCGATTACAGCCTCGGCGAACCAATCCGCCGCTTCGGCATTCGTGAAGTCGACGACGCCGCAGTCGAACTCGCCGAAATCGACCAGAGCGGTGCGCCCTTTTTCATCCGTGGCGAAATAGCCGGCGGCCTCGGCGATCCGGAACAGGGGGCCATCGTTGCAGAGATACGGATTGACGTAGCCAAGGAAGCGGATGCCCTCATCGGCGAGCTCGGCGATGCGCTGGCGCAGAGCCGGATAGCGCTCCTCGCTCGCCTGCCAGTCCCAGAAGAGCCGGGCGCCGAAGGAGGTCTGGCGCAGGCCCACCCAATCCTCGCACCAGAGCGCGGAGACGCAGGCGCCGGCCTTGCGGATCGCCTGGAGGCGCTCGAAACTGCGCGTCCCGTCCTTCAGGCCGATGATCGCGCCGTTATAGACCCAGTCCGGCAAGGGCGGCTGACGTCCGAAGCGGCCAGACAACGCACCGACCAACGCCACCAAAGAATCGCGAACGAAAAGCTCGATCCGCGCAGGCACCTCCCAGATCTCGACCTCGTGGAAGCCGTCATGCCGGAAATCGAAGACGCTGTAGGCCGTGGTCTCGACGTGCAGGGCATAACGGCGTGAAGACAGGTAGGTCGGTTGCGGGTAGTTCGTCGTCCAGTAGTCGCCCCCTGCCCCGCCTTCGCAATCAGCCTTGAAGGTGATCTCGGTCGTCTTGTCACGGCCGACGCCTGGCTCGGAGGTCCAGAGCGGGAAGCGCCGGCCGGCGAGGTCGAGATAGGACATCTGCTCGCCGCCGCCATAGAGGTGTTCTCCTGGCGCCGAAGGGACCCGCAGCCACATCCTGTCGCAGCCTGATCCCAACACCTCGAAGCTGAGCACAGCGTCGGACCCGTTTTGGGTCACAACTAATCGCAGCTCAGCGGGCGCATTCTCGGTCATGGACAGGGTGACGCTGGCGCCGTCAGCTGCGACTTGCGCGTGGCGCAAAGCTCGCCGCTCAATGACGTAATCCTCGATCGCGAAGTTGCCGCGATACATTGCGACGCTGGCTTCGCCATGGCCGACGAACAGGCACGGCGCGTCGGTGCGATGCTGCAGCAGAATCACTCCGTCGACGACGAGATCGAAGCCGTCGGCGTGGCGCAGGAGAGGCATGCGCTATCCTTCAGTTCTGGGTCAGTCCGGCATCGACGACGAAGTTCGCGCCGGTCGATCCGGCGCTCTCGTCCGAGCCGAGGAAGAGCGCGAGGCGCGCGACATGGCTGGCGTCGAGCCGAATTTTCAGGGCCTGTAGCTCGATGAACTGGCGTTCCTGCTCCGGCGTGGCCCAGAGCCTTTGCTGGCGCTCGGTCGCGATCGCGCCCGGCACGATGCAGTTGACCCGGATACCGAAGCTTCCGAGTTCGCGCGCCAGTGTGCGCGTCAGCCCGTTGATCGCTGCTTTGGCGGTCGTATAGCCGACCATGCCGGGGCGCCCGCGCATCCACGAGACCGAGCCGAACATCACGATCGAGCCGCTCCCGCGCCGCTTCATGCCGTCCGAGACCGCCTGGGTCGCGAAGAACTGGTGGTCGAGATTGAAGGACAGCGCCCGGCGCCAGTCCTCCGGCTCGACGCCCGCCATTTCGTGGCGGTCATCCTTGCCGGCATTGTTCAGGAGCACGTCGATCCCGCCGAGTTCAGCCTCGATCGCAGCGACGGTCCGGCGCAGCTGCGCGATATCGGTGAGGTCGCAGTGGTGGAAGCGGGCGCCGGTCTGCTCGGCCGTGCTCTCGCCGCCGGGCACGTCGATGTCGACGAAGGCGACGCGCGCGCCCTGCGCCGCGTAGGCGCGCACGAGCTCTTGTCCGATACCGGACGCCCCGCCGGTGACCAGCACCCGGCGACCGCGCAGAGACGAATAGCTGACGCCATCATAGGTCACGACGCGGTCCCTCAGGCTTCGGGATCGAAGGTGGTCGGCGGAAGGCCGGGGACGTCGACCGACATCGTGAAGACGCGCCCGGCATCCGGGAACGCAGCTCGCTCCGCGGCGTCGGCACCGGCCGAGGCGCTGGTGACGAAAAGCGTCTTCAGATCGGTCCCGCCAAACGCGATCATCGTCGGGCATTTCGCCGCCAGCCGGTGCTCGGCCAGCAGTTCGCCCGCGGGAGTGTAGCGCTGGATGCGCCCGCCTTCGTAGAGGGCCGTCCAATAGCAACCTTCCGCATCGACCGCCGCGCCGTCGGGGCGGCCGCGATCCTCGCCTGTCGGCGTCAGCGAGACGAAGACGCGCCGGTTCGCCGCCGTGCCGGTCTGCACATCGTAATCGTAGGCATGGACGACGAAACGCGGCGTGTCGGCATGATAGAGTGTGCGTCCATCCGGCGAGAAGGCGACCCCGTTCGAGGTCATCAGTCCTGAAGCCAGCACGCTCAGCCCATTGCGGTCGTAGCGATAGAGATGCGCTTTGCCGCCGTCCTTGGGCTCGTCGATCGTGCCGGCGAGAAAGCGTCCGCGTGGATCGACGCAGCCATCGTTGAAGCGGCTGATGCGCTGGTCCTCGGGATTGTCGGCAAGCTTGGTCAGAGCATTGCCCTCTGCATCAAGGCGCCAGATGCCGGAGCGCATCGCGGCGATGAAGCCGCCGCCCGGCCAGAAGCCGATGCAGCCGATGTCCTCGGCAACCGCGACAATGCGATGGCCGCCGGTTTCCGGCTCGAAGCGGTGGATGGCCCGCCCCTTGATGTCGACGAAGTAAAGCGCCTGTTCGGCGACCGACCAGAGCGGCGACTCGCCGAGCAAGGCGCGCTGCTGGTCGGAGGTGACGGCACGAAGGGTCATGACAGCGATCCATTGACTGGCGCGGCGAAACGCAAGGTTCGTCCGAGCGCGACCGCGCGATTTTTGCCGAGGGCGTCTCGCCGCCTTCAGTAAGCGGAGGTCGTCGGGGCGGGCATCGGCTCGGCATCCTGCCGCAGAGTGCCGAGCCAATCCCGGGCCCGGCCGGTCATCATGGCGATGTCCGAGGCGACCGCGGTGAAATCATAGCCATAGCCGATGAAGCGTTGCACCATCTCGGGATTGGGGCCGACGATACCGACCGGCTTACCGGCAGCGCGGCATTCCCTTGCCGCTCGCTCGATCAATGCCTGAACGTCGGGATGAGCGATGTTGCCGATATGCCCCATCGCCGCCGCGAGGTCGCCCGGCCCGACGAACAGCGCATCGACTCCAGGCGTCGATGCGATCGCCGCGAGCTGCCCGATCGCCTCCGGCGTCTCGAGCTGAACGATCACCGCGATCTCGTCATTGGCGCGCCTGAAATAGTCCGCCACGTTGCCGAAGAGCGAGCCGCGATGGATCGCCGCGACGCCGCGGACACCTTCGGGCGGGTACTTGGCATAGGAGACCGCAGCCCGCGCCTCATCAGCGTTTTGCACGAACGGCACCATCAGGGTCCGCGCGCCGGCATCGAGCGCTCGCTTGATCAGGACCTGGTCGTTCCAGGCCATGCGCGCGACCGGCTCAGCGGGCGTGCAGCCGACGGCACGCAGGATATGCGCGAGATCGGACATCTCGATCGGGACATGCTCCATATCGACGACGAGGAAATCGAAGCCGCAATGGCCCATGGCCTCTGCCGTCGCCGGCGCCGCCGACATCAGCCAGGTGCCGAGCGGGACAGGCTGCCGGCGCGCCGCGAGCCAGCGCTTGAAGCGGTTTTCGATTCCGGTCATCTCGTCCTCAATAGATCGGGGGTTCGGCGACCGGTCGGCCGGTAGCGCTCAGGAAGTCGAAATCGCAACCTTGGTCGGCCTGCGAGACGTGGCGCTGATAAAGCGCGGCGAAGGAGCGCTCGTAGAGCGGAGCGGCAGGCTTCCAGGCGGCCCGTCGGCGCGCGATCTCGGCATCGTCGACAAGCATGTCCAATCGCCCGGCTGCGACATCGAGGGCGACGAGGTCACCGGTTCGCAGGAGCGCCAGCGGACCGCCGATCGCCGCCTCCGGCGCGACATGCAGGACGCAGGTGCCGTAATGCGTGCCGCTCATCCGGCCGTCGCAGATGCGCAGCATGTCGCGCACGCCCTGCTTCAGCAGCTTCTTTGGGATCGGCAGATTGCCCCATTCCGGCATGCCGGGCGCGCCGACCGGCCCGGCATTGCGCAGCACGAGCACGCTGTCGGCGCTAACCTCTAGCGCCGGATCGTCGATCAGCCGGTTCATCTCGGCAGGGCTGTCGAACACGATCGCCGGCCCGACATGCTTGAACAGGCGCGGATCGGCGGCGGACGATTTGATGATCGCCCCATTCGGCGCGAGATTGCCGCGCAGCACCGCGACCGTCTTGCCGCGCGACAACGGCACGACCGGATCGGCGGGCGACCGTATGACATCGTCGTCGAAGCATTCTGCGGCGGAGATGTTGTCGCCGAGGCTGCGGCCGTTGATTGTCGCGGCCTCGGGCTCAAGGAACGCGGCGCATTTCTTCAGCAGAGCCGGCAGGCCGCCGGCAAAGTAGAAATCCTCCATCAGATACTGGCCCGACGGGAACAGATTGGCGCAGACGGGTACGCGCCCCGCCATCATCTCGATCTCGTCGAGATCGAGACCGACCCCGGCCCGGCGCGCCATGGCGATCAGGTGCACCGCGGCGTTGGTCGAGCCACCGAGCGCCATATAGGCGACGAGGCCGTTCTGGATGCTGCGCCGGTCGATCAGCTGCGAGGGCCGTAGATCCTCGAAGATCATCGAGACGAGACGCTCGCCGCATTCGGATGCCATGCGACGATGGCCGCTGTCGGCGGCGGGGATCGAAGAGGCGCCCGGCAGAGTCAGCCCCATCGCCTCGGCGATCGAGGTCATCGTCGAGGCCGTGCCCATGGTGTTGCAGGTGCCGAAGGAGCGGGTCATCCGGCTCTCGAGATCGATCCAGTCCGCCTCGGTGATGTTGCCGGCGCGTAGCTCGTCCCAATATTTGCGCGTATGGGTGCCCGCACCGGTCTTCTGGCCGCGCCATTGGCCGTTGGACATCGGTCCGGCCGGGCAGAAGATCACGGGCAGGTCCATGCTGAACGCGCCCATCAGCAAACCGGGCGTGGACTTGTCGCAGCCGCCCAGCAGCACCGCCCCGTCGACCGGATGCGAGCGCAGCAGCTCTTCGACCTCCATCGCCAGGAAGTTGCGGTAGAGCATGGTGGTCGGCTTGACCATGACCTCGCCGACCGACAGCGCCGGCAGTTCGACCGGGTAGCCGCCGGCCTGCCAGACGCCGCGTTTCACCGCCTCGGCCCGGTCGCGCAGATGGGCATGGCACGGGCTCATCTCGCTCCAGGTATTGATGATCGCGACGACGGGCTTGCCGAGAAATTCCTCGCGGCGCAGCCCCATCTGCTGGGTGCGCTGCCGGTGGGCGAAGCCGCGCATGTCGTCGGACGCGAACCAGCGCTGACTGCGCAATTCGCTTAACCCGCGTCTCGTCAT
The DNA here is from genome assembly GCA_025846845.1 of Alloboseaceae bacterium BT-24-1. Taxonomy (GTDB): domain Bacteria; phylum Pseudomonadota; class Alphaproteobacteria; order Rhizobiales; family Beijerinckiaceae; genus Allobosea. The sequence continues at coordinate 173,811 of JAOYTL010000005.1, read as the reverse complement.
CGGCGCCGCCATCAGCCCTTCATCCCGCCCGAGGTCAGCCCCGAAACCACCCGCTCCTGGAAAATCACGATCAGCACGGCGATCGGCACGATGCCGACGATGAGCGCAGCCGAGATCACCGGCCAGGGAAAGGCGAACTCGCCCTGATAGAGCGTGACGCCGACGGGCAAGGTACGAAGCGTCGGGCTGGAATTGAACGACAAGGCCAGCAGGAATTCGTCCCACGCGTTGACGAAGGCGATGATCCCCGCGGTGAAGACGCCGGGCGCCGACAGCGGCACCACGACCTTGAAGAGCGCCCCGATGCGGGTGCAGCCGTCGATCATGGCCGCATTCTCCAGATCGCGCGGAATGCCCTCGAAGAAGGCGACCAGGATCAGCGTGCAGACCGGAAGGCTCAGCACGGTATAGGGCAGGATCAGCGCGACCCAGCTGTTGAGCAGGCCGAGCGCGCGCATGATCTCGAAGAGCGGCACCAGCAGCGTGACCAGCGGGAAGGTCGAGACCGCGATGATGGCCGAGAGGATGAGATCGCGTCCGCGGATTTTCAGCCGCGCCAGCGCATAGGCGGCCAGGACCGAGACCAGCAAGGTCAGCATCGTCGAGAGCAGCGCCACCATGAAACTGTTGAACAGAAATAGCGGCAGCGGCTGGTCGGTGAAGGCGCGGACATAGTTCGCGACGGTCGGCGCGTGGGGAAACCAGGTGATCGGCTTCTGGGTCAGCTCGGCCTCGGTCTTCAGCGAGGTGAAAAGGATCCACAACGCGGGGAACATGCCGTTCACGACGAGGATAAAGCCGACGAGAAAGCGCAGCGGCTTGCCGGAGAGCATGGAGCCGCCGGTCAGGCTCGCAGCGGAATGAGCGGTCGCCATCGTTTCAACCCCGCGCCCGGATCATGCGCAGATAGAGCGCCGTCACGATCATCGAGAGCGCGAACATCACGACCGCCAGTGCCGAGCCGTAGCCCAGATCGAGGAAATCGACGGTGTTCTGATGGATGTACATGGCGAGCGTCGCGGTCGCGGTGCCGGGCCCGCCGCGCGTCATCGTGAACGGGATGTCGAAGGTCTGGAGTGCCGTGATCGTCCGGAAGATCAGTGCGACGACGATCGAAGGCCGCAGCAGCGGCAGCGTGATCTCCCAGAACTGGCGCAGCCGGCCGGCGCCGTCGACATCGGCGGCTTCGTAGAGCGAGCGCGGAATCGTCTGCAGGCCGGCGAGGATGATCAGCGCCATGAAGGACGACGTCTTCCAGATGATCGTCAGACAGATGGCGGCGAAAGCCCAGCCGGCCGAATTGAACCAGATCACGCCCGGCAGGCCGATCCGGCGCAGAACGTCGTTCACGACGCCATACTCGGAATGGAAGAACCAGGCGAAGATCAGTCCCGCGAACGACAAGGGCAATGCCCACGGGATCAGCAGCGAAAGCCGCACCGGCCATTTCGCCCTAAAGGGCAAATTGGCCATCAGGGCGAGGCAAAGGCCGACCACCAGCGCGCCCGGGACGGTGATCAGCGTGATCAGCACGGTGTTGCGGGTCGTCTCCCAGAATACCGGATCCTCGAGCATCAGCTGGTAGTTCTCGAGCCCGGAGAAAACGGCCGGCGCCCCGGACGTCAGCGAGAGCGTGTGGACGCTGGTCCAGATCAGCCGGCCGACTGGGTAGACGATGATCAGCGCCAGGAGCAGCGCCGTCGGAGCCAGCAGAAGCAGAGCAAGCGTGCGCTCGCCCGGATCGAGCACGCGCAACCACAAAGAGCCGCCGTTTCTGCTTTGGGCTTGCGCGCTGCCCTGCTTTTGCGATGCCGCCGCCGTCATGGTCTTGCTCCGACGAGACTGTCCGAACCTCAGCGCAGCACCCGCCGCAGCCGGCCCTCCATCTGGTCGGCGCCCTGTTCCGGCGTCACCGTGCCGGCGAGAACCGCATTGACGGTGGTGCGGACGATTTCGCTGACCTCGTTGTAGCGCGGCGTCACCGGCCGCGACTTCGCCGTGTCGACCACGGCGCGCGCCTGCGCGAACCACGGAACCGCCTTGACGACCTCGGCATCGGCATAGACGTCCGGGAACTGCGGCAGCAGCGCCGCATTGATCGCCATGAACTTCGAGATTTCCGGGCTCGACAGGAACTGCACGAATTTCTGGGCTTCGGTCTTGTTCTTGGAATAGGTCGAGACGCCCCATTCCCAACCGCCGAGGCAGGAGACGGAGGAACCGCCGGCGACCGCCGGCAGCTTCACGACGCCGACCTTGTCCTTCACCGCCGATTCCGGCCCCTGGAACTGCCCCCAGGCATAGGACCAGTTGACGGCGAAGACGACATTGCCGGCCTGGAACTCCTTGCGGGTATCGTCGGTGGCGACCTCGGCAATGTTCTTCTTGGCGACGCCCTGGTCCGCAAAATCCTTCCAGAGCTTCAGGGATTTGACCGCGGTGTCGCGATCGAAGGAGAGCTTGCCGTTGCTGACCAGTTGCTTGCCCATGCTCCAATAGGGCAGCAGGAACGTGCAGACCGCCCCCTCGATCGCCTTGCCCTGGAAGGACAGCCCCTGCAGGTTCTCGCTCTTCTCGGCGCCGAGGATTTTCTTCGCCGAGACAGCAAGCTCGTCCCAATTCTGCGGCGGGTTGACGCCGTGTTTCTCCAGCAGATCCTTGCGGTAATAGAGGAACATGGCGTCGGCGAAAGCAGGCAGCGCCACCACCTTCCCGTCGATGGTGTTGGCTTCTGCGTAAGCGGGCAGATAGCGTTGCATATAGGCCGCCGTGTCCGAGCCGATCACCTCGTTGAACGGCACCGTCCAGCCTGCGGCGGCGTATTGCGCTGGGCGGATGACGTCCAGGATCAGCACGTCGAGCGATGTGTCCTTCGCCGTCATGACGGTATTGAGATACTGCGCCTGGGCGTCGGACGTGTTGCCGCCGGTCTCGAGCCCGACCTTGATCCCCGGATTGCGAGCCTCATAGAGGTCGAAGGCCTTGCGCCAGACATCGGGCCGGTGCTGGCTCGAGACGAAGGCTCTGAGCTGCGTCTGCGCCGACGCCGTCAATGGCGAGCCGATCGCGAAACCCGCGAGCAGCACTGCAAGGGCACGCTTGCTGATCATGAAACCCTCCCATTCTGTGCCGGCATTGTGTTCGCCAGCATCTTCCTATGGCCGACAGGCTCAATGCAGCGCCCGTTCGCTCGCCGCATCGAACAGATGGATACGCGTGGGATCGACGCCGATGGTCATCGTCTCGCCGGGTACCGGCCGTAGCTGCGGCGGAACGCGCGCCGTCAGGGTCGCGCTGCCGGACGAGAAATGGATCAGCGTGTCCGAGCCCAGCGGCTCGACGACCTGCACGATCCCGGACACGGACGGGCCGTCTCCGCCGATTTGGAAATGCTCCGGCCGAATGCCGAGGACGATCTCGCGGCCGTCCAGAGCGGTCGAGGCTCCAACCGCCGCGCCGTGGACCGGAAAGCTCGCGCCACCGTCGAGACGGATCGCGTCGCCGGCGATGTGAGCCCGGCAGAAATTCATCGCCGGGGAGCCGATGAAGCCTCCGACAAACATGCTGGCGGGCCGGTTGTATATCTCGTCCGGCGTTCCGACCTGCTCAATCTCCCCGGCCCGGAGAAGCACGATCCGATCGGCGAGCGTCATGGCCTCGACCTGGTCATGCGTCACATAGATGATCGTCGTACCGATCGTTTGATGCAGCCGCTTGATCTCGCCGCGAACTTGGCCGCGCAGCTTGGCGTCGAGATTGGACAGCGGCTCGTCGAACAGAAAGACCGCAGGGCGGCGCACGATGGCCCGGCCCATTGCCACACGTTGGCGCTGGCCGCCCGAGAGCTGGCCCGGCCGCCGTTCGAGCAGCTGGCCAATGCCGAGCATTTCCGCGGTTTGAGCGATGCGCATCTTGATCTCGTCGGCTGGCATCCGCCGAACGCGCAGGCTGAAGGCCATGTTCTCGAACACGGTCTTGTGCGGATAGAGCGCATAGTCCTGGAAGACCATGGCGATGTCGCGCTCGCGCGGCGGCAGGCGATTGACCACTTTTTCGCCGATGAGGATCTCGCCGCCGCTGATGTCTTCGAGCCCGGCCAGCATCCGAAGCGTCGTCGACTTGCCGCAGCCGGACGGCCCGACCAGCACGACGAATTCGCGATCGGCGATATCGAGGTCGATCCCCTTCACGATCTGGAACGAACCGTAGCTCTTCTCGAGCCTGCGGAAAGCCACGGACGACATGTCTTCCTCCAAGATCGCTCGTGCGGGTTCTTCGCTCGCCAACTTGAGCCGGGCGATTGGCGCTATCATAGCGCTACGATTTATGTTTGCAAGTCGCTTAGACCAAGTGACATCCTGGGGCCAAAAAGGCCAAAAAACTTGCCATTTAAGCTTGATTTTCAAGGGAAACGAATTAATCTGCCTACACACAAGCGCCGCAGCGCTGCGAAATAAAGTCATTGTGATCGTGACGGAAGAGCTGACGAAACCGCGCGGAATCAGGCATCGCCGCAAGATGCAGCGGGTCACCATGATGGACGTGGCCAAGCTGGCTCGCGTCTCGCCATCGACGGTCTCGCTTTATCTGCGCAAGCCCGATGCCGTCTCGCAGGAAGCGGGCAAGCAGATCGAGCGCTCGGTCCGGGAACTCGGCTATGTGCCCAATCTCGTCGCCGGCGGACTGGCCGCCGCATCGTCTCGGGTCGTCAGCATCATCGTGCCTTCGATCCGCAACGCGTTCTTTGCCGAAACCGTCTCGACCCTGCAAACCGAACTGGCTGCTGACGGTTTTCAGGTCATCCAGGGCAACAGCGAGTATGGCCCCGACCATGAGGAAGCGCTGGTTCGCACGGCCCTGTCATGGGCGCCTGCGGCAATCATACTGACCGGTCTGTCCCACACCGGGCAGACACGCCGCATGCTTGCTGCGAGCAGCGCGCCCGTCGTTGAAATGTGGGAGCTCGGCGCGGAGCCGATCGATATGGCGGTCGGTTTCTCGCATGCCGAGGTCGGGATAACGACGGCTCGCCATTTGATCTTGAAGGGACGGCGAAAGCTCTGCTTCGTAGGCGCCCGCCTCCAGGAGGATCGTCGGGCGGCGCAACGTGCCGACGGCTTCATGCAGCATTGTCGGGACACAGGCGTCAATAAATTTGAGATGTTGAACTACCCTGGACCGGCATCCGTCGAGGCGGGGACGATACTCCTGAACCAGATCAGGCAGCGCATGCCCGATCTCGATGGGCTGGCGTGCTCGAACGACCTTGTCGCACTTGGCGTTCTGTTCGAGTGCCAGCGCCAGGGCATCGCCGTTCCCGGCCAGATTTCCGTTGTCGGCTTCGGGGATCTCGACTTCAGCGGATCGTGCATCCCCTCACTGACGACGGTGCGCCCCTTCGGCGACCTGATCGGCCGAGAGGTCGCACGCTTGATCATCGACAGGATCACTGGCGACATGTCTGACGCCCTTGGCCATGTCGTAGATACTGGCCATGCACTTATCGAGCGAAGCAGCAGCTAGCCTAGGCGGCCATACAGGTCATGGCCCCATCAAATCCGCCGGCGGCGTCATGCCAGCACGCGCCACTACCTCACGTTTGCGCGCTGCCAATCGCCAACGGCCCCAAAGAGATCCTAGCTGTTTAGTCCCGGCATTTGGTGGAGTGGATTGAGCCTGAATTTTTCGGGCTCGATCGTCCATCGTTTGCAGATGAACTCGTATGGCGTGAGGCCTTTGAGGGTCTTCAGTCGCCGGCCGAAGTTGTAGGCGCTGACGAAGTCGGTGAGGTGGCGTTCGAGCTGGTCGTGGTCGTCGTAATGGTAGCGCTTGACGGTGGCGTCCTTGATCGTGCGGTTCATCCGCTCAACCTGACCATTCGTCCACGGGTGCTTCGGCTTTGTGGTGCGGTGCTCGATCCCGAGTTCAGCGCATGCGTATTCGAAGGCGTGCGCCCAGACGGTCTCTCCCTTGGCTAAGGCCTCGACGATCAGGGGCGTGGCCGAACCGCCGGCGCCTGGCGTGGTGAAGTGCGTGCCGTTGTCGGTGAGGACGATGCTGATCTTGTAGGGAACCGCTTCGACGAGATGATGCAGGAACTTGCCTGCGGTGTGCCGTTTGGCTTCACGATGCAGTTCGACGAAGGCGAACTTACTGGTCCGGAAGGAGCGTTTCAGGACTTATAAGGGTACGGGAAGGGGCCAGGATCACAGTGCGCCTCCGCTCCTGTCGTCCTTTGAAACTAGGCTCAATCATCAGGCGGCAATCGCCTTTTGAACCGGCTCGTATGGCTTATTGAGGCTCTCGGCGACCTGGAGATTGGTGATTCGGCCTCGATGCACATTCAGGCCGGCGGCGAGGTGCGGGTCTTCTTCAATCGCCTTCAGGCCACGTGCCGCCAATGCTAGGCCGAACGGCAGCGTGGCGTTGTTCAAGGCATAACTCGATGTGAGCGGCACAGCTCCGGGCATGTTGGCGACGCAATAATGAATGACCCCTTCAATCTCGAAGGTGGGCGAAGCGTGCGTCGTCGGTCGGGATGTTTCGAAGCAGCCGCCTTGATCGATCGCAACATCGACGAGTACCGCTCCGCGTTTCATCCTCGAAAGTTGTTCGCGGGAAACCAGACGGGGGGCTGCTGCCCCCGGAATGAGGACGGCCCCGATTACCACGTCGGCCGTGAGCACCTCTTCTTCGATGGCCTGTTGGGTGGAAAAGCGTGTTTTTGCGCGACCACTGAAATGCTCGTCCAGCTGCCTGAGGCGGGGGAGGGAGCGATCGAGAATGACAATGTCAGCTCCAAGCCCAGCAGCCATCCGGGCGGCGTGTGTCCCGACCACCCCACCGCCAATGATAGCAACGCGCGCGGGCGCTACGCCCGGCACGCCCCCGAGCAGCATGCCTCGGCCACCTGAGTGCCTCTGCAGGCAGGATCCAGCTGCTTCGATCGAAAGTCGGCCGGCAACTTCGCTCATGGGAGCGAGCAGAGGGAGGCCGCCAAAGCGATCCGTCACCGTTTCGTAGGCGACCGCGGTTACGCCTGAATTCAGCAGACCTGCCGTCTGCTCCGGATCCGGAGCCAAGTGCAGATATGTGAAGAGAATTTGTCCTTCGCGAAGCTGGGTCCATTCCGACGGCTGAGGCTCTTTGACCTTTACGATCATCTCAGCCTTGGCGAAAATCTCGGCCGCGGTTGCCGCGATGCGTGCGCCGGCAGCTTCGTAAGCCTGATCTGAGGCGGAGATGCCAGCACCGGCATTCGTCTCGACAAGCACCTCGTGCCCGGCAGACACATATTCTCGCGCGGCTTCCGGCGTTAGGCCGACCCGGTATTCATGAACTTTGATTTCCTTGGGAACGCCTACGCGCATTTGATCCTCCAGAGTTTGGCGTGGCGATAGTAGCGCAGGAGCTTGAGCGAATTTCGATGGAATTATCGCCGGCTTCATCGGATTCAAGCGATAATTGTGGGTATGGTGCCAGTATCATGCGTAAACTTGGCCGTGGTCGCAGGAACACAACATGGCTCTCGATCATCTGTCGCGTGTCCTCTTGTCCGAACTCGTAGAAGATGGCCGCGCCAGCCATACCAAGCTCGCCGAGCGCATCGGCTTGTCCGCCACAGCCGTGGCCCGACGACAACGCGCCCTAGAGGAGGAGGGGGTGATCGTCGGCTATCACGCACGATTGAGCCAGAAAGTGCTTGGTCTACTTCGCGAACATGCGCTGAGCGCGCCGTCGCTCGCGCCCGCTCTCTCATTCCAAGTCCTGCCTGAGGCAACCGATGATCAGAACCGCCACTCTTCTCGCTACTGCCCTCACGTGCTCTCTTGCGAACAGCGCCGTGTTCGCCCAGCCGCAGCCACAGCCCAAGGCTGCTGAGGCTGCGCTCACCGTCACGACCTTCTGGGTGACGACCACGACGATGGCCCCCGAGGATCGCAAGATTTACGAGCGCTACCCCGCCGACCGAGATCAAACCAAGTTCCTCCACTAGATGAGCTTCGTCTGCCCGAGGGAACGAGGCAGGTTCGCCTACCTCAACATCTTCCTGCGCGACATGATCGCCTTAGGCGCGGTCTACAAGCCGGTAGCGCGCGAGGTTGGCATCGACGGACGCTTCACGGTTAATGCCCAAAGCACCTTCACGCTGCCCGGCCACACCGCTGGGACCCAGCTGTTCTTCGATCGCACGCCCGCCAGTTGGGACGAGCTCGACCAGGTTCTGAAGGCAACGACCATCCAGCTCACCATCGGCAAGCCGGCGACCACGGTGACCTACCGCACCAACCCAGAGTTCGACACGCTCATGCATGAGATGGCGTCGCAGAACCCGGCCATGACCGGCTCCTTCACGACCGAAGCCGCGCTGGCCGATTGCCGGAAATACCGCGGGGAGGGAGCTCGCTGAGCACGTCGACAATGGTCCACAGGAGTGGTACACACGATCAGCAAATGCGGTTAGTAAGTAATTGATTTTGCTAAGCTAATTGCGCGGACGACACAATCCCTCCCTGTCCGCCATTCATTCCTGCAAGGCCTGATTTTCCTTAGAGCTTAGGCAAATCAAAGGCCTACAGCCGCCCGTATCATGTACGCGGCTGGTGCATGTCGCTCTACCATCCAGCGGCCAACTGCTCCCGCAACATCGCCGCGTCCCATTCGCTGACGCCTGCCTGGTCGGATTGCTCGGCGCGAGCTTTACCGCTGCAGAAGGTAGGGCGATCGCGACGGCGGTTTCGACCCTGTTGCTCTCTGCTGGAATTTATGCAATTAAATGACCGACCGGTCGGTTGATAAAAACGGGGCGGCGGATAACGGGGAGAGGCCCTTTGGCGGACGCTTTCATTTGCGATGCGGTTCGCACGCCCGTCGGCCGCTATGGCGGGGCGCTCTCAGGCGTTCGCGCCGATGATCTCGCGGCGATCCCGCTTTCGGCGCTGATGCAGCGTAATCCGTCCGTCGACTGGGCTGGTGTCGACGACGTCATTCTCGGCTGCGCCAACCAGGCCGGCGAAGATAATCGCAATGTCGCACGCATGGCCGTGCTCTTGTCCGGACTGCCGGCCGAGGTTCCCGGCACCACGGTCAATCGGCTCTGTGGCTCGGGTCTCGATGCGCTCGGGCTCGCCGCTCGCTCGATCCGCGCCGGCGATTGCGAGTTGATGCTCGCCGGCGGCGTCGAGAGCATGTCGCGCGCGCCCTTCGTGATGCCGAAAGCCGACAGTGCCTTCTCGCGCGCCAATGCAGTTTACGACACCACCATCGGCTGGCGCTTCGTCAACCCGAAGCTGAAGAAGGCCTACGGCATCGATTCCATGCCCGAGACGGCCGACAATGTCGCCGCCGATTTCGGCGTCTCGCGCGCCGACCAGGATGCCTTCGCGCTGCGCAGCCAGCAGCGCTGGGCGGCCGCCCAGGCCGCGGGCCGCTTCGCCGACGAGATGACGCCGGTCTCCGTGCCGCAGAAAAAGGGCGACCCTGTTATCGTCGATCGCGACGAGCATCCGCGCTCCGACGTGACGCTCGAGCAACTGGCAAAGCTCAAGGGCGTGAACGGACCCGATCTCAGCGTGACCGCCGGCAACGCCTCCGGCGTCAATGACGGCTCGGCAGCGCTGGTCGTGGCGAGCGAGAAGGCGGCAAAGGCCAACGGCCTGACGCCGCGTGCCCGGGTCGTCGCGATGGCGGCGGCCGGCGTCGTGCCGCGCATCATGGGCATCGGTCCCGTGCCGGCGGTGCGCAAGGTGCTCGAGCGTGCCGGGCTGGAACTCGGACAGATGAACGTGATCGAGCTGAACGAGGCGTTCGCGGCGCAGGGGCTCGCGGTGCTGCGCGAGCTCGGCTTGCCGGACGATGCGCCGCAGGTGAACCCGAATGGCGGCGCGATCGCGCTCGGTCACCCGCTGGGGGCGAGCGGCGCCCGGCTGGCGACGACGGCGGTGTGGCAACTCCAGCGCAGCGGCGGGCGTTTCGCCCTCTGCACGATGTGCGTTGGCGTGGGGCAGGGGATTGCAGTGATCCTCGAGCGCGTCTGACGCGCGAACCGGAACAGGAGGCGAGCCGATGTATGCCCAGATGGTCAAGACCGAGGCGAAGCGGGTCCGCAGCCTCGACGAGATGGAGCCGCAGGAGCGCGCTTTCCAGGAGCGCATCGATGCCGGCCAGAAGATCGAGCCGAAGGAGTGGATGCCGGAGGATTATCGCAAGACGCTGATCCGGCAGATCAGCCAGCACGCCCATTCCGAGATCGTCGGCCAATTGCCGGAGGGCAACTGGATCACCCGTGCGCCGACGCTGGAGCGCAAGGCGATCCTGCTCGCCAAGGTGCAGGACGAGGCCGGCCACGGCCTCTATCTCTACTGCGCGGCAGAGACGCTCGGCATCAGCCGCGACCAGATGTACGAGCAGCTCCATTCCGGCAAGGCGAAGTACTCCTCGATCTTCAACTATCCGACGCTGAGCTGGGCCGATATCGGCGCGATCGGCTGGCTGGTCGACGGTGCCGCGATCATGAACCAGGTGCCGCTGCAGCGCTGCTCCTACGGGCCCTATGCCCGCGCCATGGTGCGCATCTGTAAGGAGGAGAGTTTCCACCAGCGCCAGGGCTTCGACATCATGACCGTGCTCTGCAAGGGCACGCCGGAGCAGAAGGCGATGGCGCAGGATGCGCTCGACCGCTGGTGGTGGCCGTCGCTGATGATGTTCGGCCCCTCCGACGATGCCTCGGTGCATTCGGCGCAGTCGATGGCCTGGAACATAAAGCAGGATTCCAATGACGAGCTGCGCCAGAAGTTCGTCGATCAGACCGTGCCGCAGGCGAAGTTCCTCGGCCTCACCGTTCCCGATCCGGCGCTAGCCTGGAACGAGGCGAAGGGTGGCCATGATTTCGGCGAGCCGGACTGGACCGAGTTCTTCGCGGTGATCGCCGGCGAGGGCCCGTGCAACCGCGAGCGGCTGGAAGCGCGGCGAAAGGCCTGGGGTGACGGCGCCTGGTTCCGCGACGGGCTGACCGCCCACGCCAGCAAACAGGCGGCGCGGCGTCAGGCCGCCAAGCTCGCCGCCGAGTAGCGCGTTCAGAAGCGACAGGAAATAAGCGATGTCGAGCGAATGGCCCCTCTGGGAGGTTTTCATCCGCGGTCAGCACGGCCTCAACCACCGGCATGTCGGCAGCCTGCACGCGCCCGACGCCGAGATGGCGATCCTCAATGCCCGCGACGTCTATACGCGCCGCAATGAAGGCGTGAGCATCTGGGTGGTTCGCTCCTCGGACATCGTCGCCAGCGCGCCCTCCGACAAGGGCCCGTTGTTCGATCCCGCCAATGCGAAGGTGTACCGGCACCCGACCTTCTTCGACGTGCCGGACGAAGTGGGGCATATGTGATGAGCGCCCTGGGCCTCTCGCCGGCGATCGCCGAGTTCGCGCTGCGCATGGGCGACAGCTGCCTCATTCTCGGCCATCGCAATTCGGAATGGTGCGGCCATGCCCCGGCGCTGGAAGAGGACATCGCGCTCGCCAACACCGCGCTCGACCTGATCGGCCAGACCCAGCTCTGGCTGGAGCTCGCCTGCGAGGCCGAGGGCAAGGGCCGGACATCCGACCAGCTCGCCTTCCTGCGCGACGTCTCCGGCTACCGCAATCTCCTCCTGGTCGAGCAGCCGAATGGTGATTTCGGCCGCACGGTGATGCGGCAATACCTGTTCGATGCCTGGCATCTACCGCTGCTGAAGGCGCTGATGAACTCGACTGACAAGCGCATCGCCGCGATCGCCGAGAAGGCCGCCAAGGAGGTCGCCTATCACCTCGAACGCAGCGCCGATCTGGTGGTCCGCCTCGGCGACGGCACTGCGGAGAGCCACGCCCGCATGCAGGCGGCTGTGGACTTCCTCTGGCCCTATACGGGGGAAATGTTCCTCGCCGATGCGCTCGACGAGGAGCTGGTGGCGTCAGGTCTCGCACCGGAGCCGGGCTCGCACAAAGCCGCCTGGCAGGAGCATGTCACCCGCACCTTCGCCGATGCGACGCTGAAGGCGCCGGAGAAGAGCTTCGCCCAGAAGGGTGGCCGGCGCGGCGTTCATTCCGAGCATCTCGGCTTCATCCTGGCGGAGATGCAGTTCCTGCAGCGCGCCTATCCCGGCGCGCGCTGGTGAGGAGGCGCTGATGGACGCCGCCACCATCTCCCGCCCTGCCGTTGCCAAGATCTGGTCCTGGCTCGGCGAGATTCCGGACCCGGAGATCCCGGTGATCTCGCTGGTCGATCTCGGCATCATCCGCGACGTCGCTTGGGCGGGCGATCTGCTGGAGGTGACGGTGACGCCGACCTATTCCGGCTGCCCGGCGACCGGCGTCATCAATTTCGAGATCGAGCGCGGCCTGCGCGAGCACGGTATCGAGAAGCTCAGGCTCAAGCGGCAATTGTCGCCGGCCTGGACCACCGCCTGGATCAGCGCCGAAGGCCGCGCCAAGCTGCGCGACTACGGCATCGCACCACCAGTCGAGGGCACGGCCGCCTGCGCCGGCGCGCTGGTGCCGCTCGACGTCAACTGTCCGCGCTGCGGCTCACAGCGGACTGAGCGCATCAGCCAGTTTGGCTCGACGCCGTGCAAGGCGCATTTCCGCTGCACCGACTGCCTCGAACCCTTCGACTACTTCAAGAGCATCTGATGGCACGCTTCTTTCCGCTGGAGGTCGCCGATATCCGCCGCGAGACCCGCGATGCGGTCGTCGTCACGCTCGCGCCGCGGCCTGAGGACCGCGCCGCCTTCGACTTCACGCAAGGCCAGTATCTGACCTTCCGCCGCGATTTCGAGGGCGAGGAATTGCGCCGCTCCTATTCGATCTGCGCCGGCAAGGACGAAGGCGTGCTCAAGGTCGGCATCAAGCGCGTCGATGGCGGTGCCTTCTCGACCTGGGCGAACGAGGAGCTGAAACCCGGCGACATGGTCGAGGCGATGTCGCCGATGGGGGCCTTCCATGTGCCGCTGAAGCCGGAGGAAAGGCGGCACTATCTCGGCTTCGCCGGCGGCAGCGGCATCACGCCGGTGCTCTCGCTGATCAAGACGACATTGGCGCGCGAGCCGGGCTCGCGTTTCACGCTGGTCTACGGCAACCGCTCGGTCAGTTCGATCATGTTCCGTGAGGAGCTGGAGGATATCAAGAACACCCATCTCGGCCGCTTCAACGTGGTCCATGTGCTGGAGAGCGAAGCGCAGGAGGTCGAGCTCTTCTCCGGCCGCATCGACGCCGAGAAATGCACCAGGCTGTTCAAGGGCTGGATCAATATCGCCGCGATCGACATGGCCTTCATCTGCGGCCCCGAGCCGATGATGCTGGCGATCGCCGCGGCGCTGCGCGAGCATGGCCTGCGCGACGACCAGATCAAGTTCGAGCTGTTCGCCTCCGCCCCGCGCCGCGGCAAGCACGTCGTCAGGACCGCTGCCGACAACGGCAAGGCTGCGACCTGCACCGCGACGATCACGCTCGATGGCACCACCCGCGTCATCGAGATGGCCAAGACCGGGCAGACCATCCTGGAGGCCGCGCTCGGCGCCAGCCTCGATGCGCCCTATGCCTGCAAGGCCGGCGTCTGCTCGACCTGCCGCGCCATGGTCGTCGAGGGCGAGGTCGAGATGGCGACCAACCATGCCCTCGAGGACTACGAGGTCCGCCAGGGCTATGTGCTGAGCTGCCAATGCTATCCGCTCTCGGACCGGGTGGTGGTGACCTATGACCAGTGATGCCACCGACACCATGCCGCTCGAAGCCTATCTGGCGCAGGGCGGCAAGCTGACGACGCCCGAGAACGCGCCGCCGCGCTATCGTGGCGAGCTGCTGCGGCTGATGGCGACCTTCGTCGACAGCGAGCTCGCGGGTGCTGCCGGCTTCGCCGACATCATCAACCAGGGGCCGGGCATCAAGGAGCGCATCGCCGCCTCGCGCATCGTGCTGGAGAAGCTCGACCATGCCGAGCGCGTGCTCGCCGTGATGGGCGAGTTCGGCGCCGACATCTCGCGCTATGCCAACCACCATCCCTGGGCCGAGCGCGTGGCGCGCGACAGCGATCTCGGCGCGGCGCGCCATGGCGCCGACATGCGGCTCGCGGTGCTGCACTACCCACTGCAGGGCTGGCTCGACGCGGTGGTGATGAATGTGCTGATGGGCCACGCCGTGGTGATCCAGATCGACGAATTCGCCCGGCTTTCCTATCAGCCGCTCGGCGAGATCTTCCGCGCCATACTGCCGCGCGAGTGTCGGCATACCGAGCTTGGCGAGGAAGGGCTGCGAAAGCTGTTGCAGGAGCCCACCAATCGGCCGCTGGTTGCCGCGGCGCTCGCCTATTGGCGCCCGCGCGTCGCCGCCAGCTTCGGCAGCGGCAACTCGGCGCATTTCGCGACGCAGAAGAAATTCGGCCTGCGCCACACCGGCAATGCCGAGCTCGCCGCCGCCTGGGAGCGGCAGGTGGACGAGGTGCTGCGCGCCGCCGGCATGGCCTGAGCAGCACATGCAACCGATGACGGCGACAAGCCGCGCACCGCGATCGACAGGGGATTCCAAGGGATGAATGCGCCAGTGAAGACCGTCCGCCAGCTTGAATCCTTCATCGCCGGAGACTGGGTCCGCGGCGCGGGCAAGGCGGTGCCGCTGCTCGATGCTGCGACGGGCGCGGAGGTAGCGCTGATCGATGCCAGCGGCCTCGACATGAAGCGCGCGCTGAACCATGGCCGCGAGGCCGGCGGGCCGGCGCTGCGCAAGCTGAGCTTCCACGAGCGCGCCTTGATGCTGAAGGCGCTCGGCCAGGCCCTGATGGAGGCGAAGGAGGAGTTCTACGCCCTCTCCACCGCCACCGGCGCAACGCGCACCGATAGCTGGATCGACATCGAGGGCGGCATCGGTACCTTGCTGTCCTTCGCCTCGAAGGGTCGGCGCGAATTGCCGAACACGCGGACGCTCGTCGACGGCGATGTCGAGCTCCTCTCGCGCGACAACAGCTTCTCCGGCCAGCACATCCTGACGCCGCTGGAGGGCGTCGCGATCCATATCAACGCCTTCAACTTCCCGTGCTGGGGCATGCTGGAGAAGCTGGCGCCGACGCTGCTCGCCGGCATGCCGGCGATCGTCAAGCCGGCGAGCCAGACCGCCTATCTGACCGAGTTGATGGTGCGGAGGATCATCGCGACGGGGATCCTGCCCAGGGGCGCGCTGCAACTGATCAGCGGCTCGGTCGGCGATCTGCTCGACCATGTCGACTGCCAGGATGTCGTGACCTTCACCGGCTCGGCCGCGACCGGCCGCAAGCTCCGGACCCACAAGGCGATCGTCGAGAACTCCGTGCGCTTCACCATGGAGGCGGATTCGCTCAATGCCGCCATCCTCGGCCCCGATGCCGTCGCCGGCACCGAGGAGTTCGACCTCTTCGTCAAGGAGGTCGCCCGCGAGATGACGGTGAAGGCCGGGCAGAAATGCACGGCGATCCGCCGCGTGATCGCGCCGCGCGCCACGGTCGAGCCATTGATCAAGGCGCTGGGGGACCGGCTCACCAAGACCGCGCTCGGCAATCCCGGCGAGGAGGCGACCCGCATGGGTCCGCTCGCCAGCCTCGCCCAGCGCGACGAGGTCCGCGCCCGCATCGCCGAACTGCAGGGCGATGCCGAGATCGTCGCCGGCGATCCCAGCCACGCCACTCTGACGTCTGGCGATGCAGACGCCGGCGCCTTCCTCGGCCCGGTGCTGCTCTATTGCGACAGGCCCGGCTCCGCCAAGGCCGTGCATGATGTCGAGGCCTTCGGGCCGGTGAGCACCATCATCCCCTATGAGACGGCCGGTGAGGCCGCGGAGCTGGCGCGGCGCGGCAAGGGCAGCCTCGTCGCCTCGGTCTTCACCAATGACGCCGCCTTTGCGCGCGAGGCCTTAGAGGCACTCGGCCCCTGGCATGGCCGCGTCATGCTCGGCAACCGTGTCAGCGCCAAGTCCTCGACCGGCCACGGCTCGCCCTTGCCGGTCCTGGTCCATGGCGGGCCGGGCCGCGCCGGTGGCGGCGAGGAGCTCGGCGGCATGCGCGCGGTCAAGCACTACATGCAGCGCACCGCCGTCCAGGGCGCGCCCTGGCTGCTGTCGGAGGTCACTGGCCGCTGGATGCAGGGTGCGAAGTCGCGCCGCGACGGCGTCCATCCCTTTCGCAAATCGCTGGCCGAGCTCGAGATTGGCGATCAGCTCGTCACGGCTTCACGCACCGTGACGCTGGAGGACATCGAGCATTTCGCCCATTTCACCGGCGACACCTTCTACGCCCATATGGACGAGGAGGCCGCCAAGGCGAACCCGTTCTTCGACGGGCGCGTCGCGCATGGCTATCTGATCGTGTCGTTCGCGGCGGGCCTCTTCGTCGATCCGGCACCGGGCCCGGTGCTCGCCAATTATGGCGTCGACGCGCTGCGTTTCCTCACCCCGGTCAATCCAGGCGACGCGCTGCAGGTGACGCTGACTTGCAAGCAGATCAATCCGCGCGAGACCGAGCAGTATGGCGAGGTGCGCTGGGATTGCACGGTCAGCAACCAGGAGGCCCAGCTCGTGGCGCAATACGCCGTGCTGACCATGGTGGCGAAGACCTGGCCGCAATAGCGTCGATGGCCGGCAAAAGCGGTGCCGGTCACACCGGCACTGGCCCGTGCACCTTGATCTCCCGCAGGACGAGGTTGGTGCGGACATTGGCGATGCCCGGCAGCCTGAACAGGAAATGCTCGAGGAAATCGTTGTAGGCATCCTTGTCGCGGCAGACGACATGCAGGTGGTAGTCGGCCTCGCCGGTGGTCGCGAAGCATTCCAGCACCTCGGGCCGCCCGGCCACGCGTGAGATGAAGGTCGTCACATGATCGGCCTCATGGCGCACTAGCGCGACATGCACCATCGCGCTGAAGGCGAGCCCGGCTTTGGCCGGATCGACGATGGCGCGATAGCTCGAAATCACACCGGCCTCCTCCAGCGCCCGCACCCGGCGCCAGCAGGCCGAGGCCGACATGCCGACACCCTCCGCCAGCTCCTGATTGGAGACGCGGGCGTCAGCCTGTAGCAGGGTGATCAGCTTGCGGTCCTGTTCGGTGAGCCCCATCGCCATACTCTGAAAGGATTGTCCTGGATATTAGCGATACTTGGTCAGTTTTGCCGATACGGCAACAGGAAACGGCAAACCAGGCAAATCTTTCCAACCGGCCGAGTTTAGAATCTTCCAAATGAAACCTGTCGGGAGGCCCATGCCATGGCCGATATCGCGTCGACCAGCCCGCTTGCCGACTATGCGCTGAGTGACCGCTATACCAGGACCTCCGGACGCGTGTTCCTGACCGGCACCCAGGCGCTGGTCAGGATCGCGCTTGACCAGGCCCGGCGCGACCGCGCTGCCGGCCTCGACACGGCGGGTTTCATTTCCGGCTATCGCGGTTCCCCGCTCGGCGGCGTCGATCTCGAATTGTGGCGCGCGGCGGAGTTGGTCAAGCAGCACGGCATCGAGTTCCTGCCGGCGGTCAATGAAGACCTCGCCGCGACCGCCGTGCTCGGCTCGCAGCAGGTCGAAACCAATCCGGACAGGACGGTGCAGGGCGTGTTCGGCCTCTGGTACGGCAAGGGCCCGGGCGTCGATCGCGCCGGCGACGCACTGAAGCACGGGAACGCCTATGGCTCCTCGCCGCATGGCGGCGTGCTGGTGGTCGCCGGCGACGACCATGGCTGCGTCTCGTCATCGATGCCGCATCAGTCCGACGTCGCCTTCATGGCCTGGTTCATGCCGACGCTGAACCCGGCTTCGGTCGGCGAATATCTCGCCTTCGGCGAATATGGCTACGCGCTGTCGCGCTATTCCGGCATGTGGGTTGGCTTCAAGGCGATCTCGGAGACGGTCGAGAGCGGCCAGTCGGTCGAGTTGCCGGCGCCGCGCCAGTTCAACGAGCCGGACTACACGCCGCCTTCCACCGGGCTGCACTACCGCTGGCCGGACCTGCCGGGGCCGCAGATCGAGGAGCGCATGGAGGCCAAGAAGATGGCCGTCTTCGCCTTCGCCGAGGCGAACCCGATCGACCGGCGCATCTACGACATCCCCGACGCTTCCTTCGGCATCGTCACCACCGGCAAGGCGCATCTCGACCTGATGGAGGCGCTGCGCCTGCTCGGCCTGGATGAGGCGGCCTGCCGAAGCCACGGCATAGACATCTACAAGGTCGGCATGGTCTGGCCGCTGGCCCGCCGCTCGGCGCTGGAATTCGTGCGCGGCAAGGCGGAGATCCTTGTCGTCGAGGAGAAGCGCGGCATCATCGAGAGCCAGCTCAAGGAATATTTCTACGACTATCCCGGCCATAAGCCGCATTCCATGGTCGGCAAGCGCGACGAGGACGGCAATCGCCTGATCTCGTGGATCGGCGAATTGTCGCCGCGCCTGCTCGCGCCGATCGTGGCCAAGCGGCTGGACGCGCTGTTCCCAGATCTGCGCCTGACCGAGCGGGCCGCGCTGCTGAGCCCTGAGTCCGGGCGCCTCATCCAGGTGCCGGGTGCGACCCGCACGCCCTATTTCTGCTCTGGCTGCCCGCACAACACATCGACCAAGGTGCCCGAAGGCTCGAAGGCGCTGGCCGGCATCGGCTGCCACTTCATGGCGAGCTGGATGGACCGCGAAACCAGCTCGCTGATCCAGATGGGCGGCGAGGGCGTGAACTGGGCAGCGTCCTCCCTGTTCACCGGCAGGGGGCACATCTTCCAGAACCTGGGGGAGGGCACCTATTACCACTCCGGTTCGATGGCGATCCGCCAGGCGATCGCCGCCAAGGCCAACATCACCTACAAAATCCTGTACAACGACGCCGTCGCGATGACCGGCGGGCAGCCGGTCGACGGTCCGATCAGCGTGCACGCGATCGCGCAGGAGGTCCGCGCCGAGGGTGTCGAACGCATCGCGCTGGTCTCGGACCAGCCGGAAAAGTTCGCGCCTGCGAGCCTGCCGCATGGCGTGACCATCCACCACCGCCGCGAGCTCGATGCGGTCCAGCGCGAACTGCGCGAGATCAAGGGCGTCTCGGTGCTGATCTACGAGCAGGCCTGCGCCACGGAGAAGCGCCGCCGGCGCAAGCGCGGCACGATGGTCGACCCGCAGCGCTTCGCCTACATCAACGATCTGGTCTGCGAGGGCTGCGGCGATTGCTCGGTGGCGTCGAACTGCCTCAGCGTCGAGCCAAAGGAGACGCCGTTCGGGCGCAAACGGCAGATCAACCTCTCCAACTGCAACAAGGATTTTTCCTGCCTCGACGGCTTCTGCCCGAGCTTCGTGACGGTGGAGGGCGCCACCCGCCGGAAACGGCAGGCGAGCGCCGACGATTTCGTTGGCCGGGCGGCGTTACTGCCGAGACCGGCCTTGCCAATGCTCGACAAGCCCTATGATCTGCTCGTCACCGGCGTCGGCGGCACCGGCGTCGTGACGGTCGGCGCGTTGATCGCGATGGCGGCCCATCTCGAAGGCAAGGGCAGTTCGGTGCTCGACTTCACCGGCTTTGCCCAGAAGTTCGGGCCGGTGTTGTCCTTCCTGCGGCTTGCCGAAACGCCTGAGGCGATCAATCAGGTCCGCCTCGACAATGGCTCAGCCGATGCGCTGATCGGTTGCGACATCGTCGTATCGTCCTCGCCCAAGGCCTCCGCCACCTATCGGGCCGGCATGCGCGCGCTGGTCAACATGGCGGAGATGCCGACGGGTGACATCGTGCGCCTGCGCGATGCGGATCTCGCGACACACCGCCGGCTGAAGGAAATCGAACGCGTGGCCGGCGCCGGGAATGTCCGTGCCATCGACGCCAATGCGCTGGCCGAGACCCTATTCGGCGATGCCGTCTTCGCCAATATCGTGATGCTCGGCCATGCCTGGCAGCAGGGGCTGGTCCCGGTCGGCCTGGAGGCCCTGCACCGCGCCATCGAACTCAACGGTGTCGCGGTCGAGCGCAATCGGCAGGCTTTTGCCGCCGGGCGGCTCGCGGCCACCGATCCGGCCGCGTTTGCGCCGCCCCTGGCCGCGTTCGAGACGGAAAGCCTGGATGAGATGATCGCGCGGCGCGAGCGCTTCCTGGTGGATTATCAGGATGCGGCCTGGGCGCGGCGCTACCGGGCTGGTGTCGACAAGGTCCGAGCGGCCGAGCGGCCGTTCGGCAGCGAAGTGCTCACCGATGCGGTCGCCCGCTCACTGTTCAAGCTGATGTCCTACAAGGACGAATACGAGGTGGCGCGGCTGCATATGCAGACCGGCTTCCTCGACGATCTGAAGCGCGTCTTCGATGGCGACTTCAAGGTGAACTACCACTTTGCCCCGCCCTTCCTCGGCGGTGACAAGGATGCACGCGGGCGGCCGCTGAAGCGCCGCTTCGGTCAGTGGATCCAGACGCCGCTGCGGCTGATGGCGCGCCTGAAGGGCCTGCGCGGCACGGCCTTCGACATCTTCGGCTACACGGCGGAGCGGAGGATGGAGAGGATGCTGATCGGTTGGTATGAAGACCTCATCGACGACATCGTGGCGCGGCTGCCGGCGCAGGCGCCGGAGGCACTGGTCACGCTCGCCAGGGCACCAATGGACATCCGCGGCTACGGCCCGGTGAAGGAAGCCGCCGTCTCCCAGGTCAAGGCGACGGTGGAGAAGCTGCTGAAGGAGGCTGCGGAGACGGCTGCGAAGCAAGCAGCCTGACCGACGCTTTCGCGATCGGCGCGATGGCCTACTTCATCGCGCCGGCGCCGTCCAAGAACAGCGCGGTGACCATGTCGGCATAGCCTTCGCGGCTGAGCGCGCCGCTCGGCCTGAACCAAGTGTAGACCCAGTTCAGGATGCCGAAGAGCGACATGGTGACAGGTGTGACGCCGGCGCGGCTCTGCGCCAGCGCCGGATTGATGTCGACCAGGACGTCGGAGAACGCCTTGACGATCCGGCGTTCCATCTCGCGCAACTCCAGCCTCTGCTGTTCCGTGAGCGAGCCTGTGCCGTTGAGCAGGACCTGGTGGAAATTCGAGGCGGTGCGGTAGTTCTCGAGCACACCGCCGATCAGATGGCGCAACCGCGCCCGTGGTTCGAGATCGGGCCGGTCGGCCTCGATGATCGCCGCTTCCAGCTCGACGAGATGGGTGCGGCCGATGTCGAAGATCAGCAGGTCCTTGCTCGGGTAATAGTGGTACAGCAGCGCCTTGGAGACGTTGTTCTCCTGGGCGATCTGCGCCATCGAGGCGCGCTCCATGCCGAGCTTGGCGAAGACGGCCGCGGCGCTGTCGAGAATGCTGCGCCGCTTCTCGTCGAAGTCGGCAGCCCTGGTCCGGGCCATCGCCTGCTATCCTTTCGGCCTGTTGTCGACTACGCGCCTCGCCTTTCCAGCCGAACGCTCGACCGAATCAGGATCGCCCACCACCACCTTGGTGCTGACTCCCACCACGCTTTTGATGTGGTGTGCAAGTTCCCTGCCGGATGCTGTGCGCGCCGCCGCATCACTGGCATTCGGCATGGCTTCGACATGCACGACCATGTCGTCCATCCGGCCGGCACGCACGAGTTCGATCTGGAAATGCGGGGCAAGCCCAGCGCATTTCAACAGCTGCTCCTCGACCTGCGTCGGGAAGATGTTGACGCCGCGCAGGATGATCATGTCGTCGGAGCGACCGGTGATCTTTTCGATCCGGCGCATGGCGCGCGCGGTGCCGGGCAGAAGCCGCGTCAGGTCGCGGGTGCGGTAGCGGATGATCGGCAGCGCCTCCTTGGTCAGCGAGGTGAAGACCAGTTCGCCGAGCTCGCCATCGGGGAGGACTTCGCCGGTCTCCGGGTCGATGATCTCCGGATAGAAATGGTCCTCCCAGACGTGCAGCCCGTCCTTGGTCTCGACGCATTCGCTGGCGACACCCGGCCCGATCACCTCGGACAGGCCGTAGATGTCGACGGCATGCATGTCGAAATCCTGCTGAATCTCCGCGCGCATCGCATTGGTCCAGGGTTCGGCGCCGAAGATGCCGACGGCCAGCGAGGACTTCCGCGGATCGATGCCCTGGCGGCGGAATTCGTCCAGGATCGACAGCATGTAGGACGGCGTCACCATGATGATGCGCGGCTTGAAGTCCTGGATCAGCGTCACCTGGCGCTCGGTCATACCGCCGGAGATCGGGATGACCGTGCAGCCGAGCTTCTCGGCGCCGAAATGGGCGCCCAGCCCGCCGGTGAACAGGCCATAGCCATAGGCGACATGGCAGATGTCGCCGGCCCGGCCGCCCGCCGCCCGGATCGAGCGCGCGACGCAGGTCGCCCACATCTCGATGTCGCTGCGCGTATAGCCGACGACCGTCGGCTTGCCGGTGGTGCCGGAGGAAGCGTGGATGCGGGCAATTCTTTCGCGAGGCACCGCAAACATGCCGAACGGATAGGTGTCGCGCAGGTCCTGCTTCACCGTGAACGGGAATTTCGACAGGTCTGACAGCGTCTTCAGGTCACCCGGATGGACGCCGGCCTTGTCGAACTGCGCGCTGTAATGCGGCGAGTTCCGATAGGCGTGATCGAGTGTCGTCTTCAATCGCGTCAGCTGGAGCGCCGAAATCTCGTCGCGCGAGGCGGTTTCGATGGGGTCGAGATCGCCCGGACGGGGCGAAAGGTCTTCCATAGGGTTCCTCCGCTTTGTTCTTGGCTCGGCCGGCGCGTTCAGCCTGGCTCGGGTATCGGCGTGCCCTTGATGGTGCGGGAGTGGCCGCGGAATTCCGCGACATGCTCGCCGTTCTGGTTCGTCACCCTGATGTCGTAGATGCCGCCGCGGCCGATGCGCGAGACCTCGCGCGCGCTCGCGGTGAGGCGGTCGCCTTCGAAAGCCGGGCGCAGGAACGTCACCGAGCAGTGCTGCGCCACGGTGTTCTGGTTGTAGCTGTTGCAGGCGAAGGCGAAGGCAGAGTCCGCCAGAGTAAAGATGTAGCCGCCATGGCAGGTCTTGTGGCCATTGGTCATGACCGCCGTGATGGTCAGGGACAACGTGGCCGTGCCCGGTCCCGCCGCATCGAGGCTCATGCCGAGGCTGCGGGAAGCGAGGTCCTTGTCCCACATCGCTTCGGCGACAGCGCGGGCGAGCGTATCCGGGTCGGAAACGTATGGGTTCATCGTCCGGTGAACTCGGGCTGGCGCTTGTCGAGAAACGCCAGGACACCTTCGGCATAATCGGCGCTGCGCCCGGCCTGCCGCTGCAGGTCGCGCTCGAGGTCGAGCTGCTGGTCGAGCGTGTTGCCGGCTGAGGCCTGGATCGCCTGCTTGATCAGGCCGAGTCCGAAGGTCGGGCCAGCCGCCAGCTTCTTGCCGAGCGCTTCGGCCTCGGCCGCCAGATCGGCATCATCGACGACGCGCCAAATCAGGCCCCAGGCCGCGGCGGTCTCTGCTGTCAGCGGCTCCGCCGTCAGGGCAAGCGCCTTGGCGCGAGCCTCGCCAAGCAGCTGGGCAAGGGTCCAGGTGCCGCCTGAATCGGGAACCAGGCCGATCTTGGAGAAGGCCTGGATGAATTTCGCCGAACGCGCCGCGAGCACGATATCGCAGGCGATCGCGATATTGGCGCCGGCACCGGCGGCGACGCCGTTGACCGCGCAGACGATCGGCTTGTTAAGGCTGCGGATCAGCCGGATGAGCGGATTGTAGAAGGTCTCGATGGTGCGACCGAGATCGGGCGCGGTTTCCTTGCGCGGATCGCGGTCGCCGAGGTCCTGGCCGGCGCAGAAGCCGCGACCGGCGCCGGTGAGCAGGACTGCGCGGATCTCGCTTTCATCATGGGCGCGCTGCATTGCGGCGCGCAGGGCGAGATGCATCTCCTCATTGAAGGAATTCAGCTTGTCCGGGCGATTGAGCGTCAGCCGGAGCAGGCCATCGGCGAGCGCTACCTTGACCGTATCGGACATGCGCTTTCCTCCCATGCAGTCGCGGCCTTGAGCCGTCGCTTCAAAAAATCCCTTGCATAGTCCGAACGGTCGGTCAATTATTAAGTCAACGAAGGCGCGAATTGGTCTCAGGCAAAGGTTGCGAACCTGATCCCGAGGTCAGCCACGCGCCATGCGGGGAACGACGACGATCGCGCTCTGAGGATTCAGCTGCGCGGCGACGAACTGCACAAAAATACGTGGCACTCGGAGGAAACAATGAAGCTCAACGTTTTCGGCAGCGCGCTCGCGCTGACGCTCGGCCTCGCTGGCCCGGCCTTCGCCGACATCAAGATTGGCGCTTCGGTCTCCGAGACCGGACCGGCCTCCTCGCTCGGCGATCCCGAGGCCAAGACCCTCAAGCTGCTGGTCGACGAGATCAATGCCGCCGGCGGCGTGCTCGGCCAGAAGCTCAAGCTCTTCCTCTATGACGATGGCGGCGACCCGAACAAGGCGCGCACCTTCGCCACCCGCCTGGTCGAGGATGACGGGGTCATCGCGATCGTCGGCGGCTCGACCACCGGCACGACCATGTCGATCATCTCGGTCGTCGAGAATGCCAAGATTCCGTTCATTTCGCTGGCTGGCGCGATCGAGATCATCGACCCGGTCAAGCCCTTCGTCTTCAAGACGCCGCATACCGACCGGATGGCTTGCCGCAAGATCTTCGAGGACATGAAGGCCAAGGGCTTCAGCAAGATCGCCCTGATCTCAGGCTCGGACGGCTTCGGCGCCTCGATGCGCAAGCAGTGCCTGCAGGTCATCGGTGAGTTCGGCATCACCGTGCTGGCCGAGGAGACCTACGGCCCGAACGACGCCGACATGACCCCGCAGCTCACCAATATCCGCTCCAAGGGCGAGGTGCAGGCGATCCTCAATCCCGGCTTCGGCCAGGGGCCGGCGATCGTCACCCGCAATTATGGCCAGCTCGGAATCAAGACGCCGCTCTACCAGTCGCACGGCGTCGCCTCGAAGAGCTTCATCGACCTCGCCGGCCCGGCTTCGGAAGGCGTGCGCCTGCCCGGCACCGCCGTTCTCGTCGCCAGCCTCCTGCCGGCGAACGACCCGCAGAAGGCGGTCGTCGCCGCCTATACGACCGCCTACCAGGCGAAGTTCAATCAGCCGGCCTCCACTTTCGGCGGCTATGCGCATGACGGCCTGCGGCTCCTGGTCGATGCGATCAAGCGCGCCGGCAAGGCCGACCCTAAGGCGATCCGCGACGCGATCGAGGGCACCAAGGGTTTCGTCGGCGTGACCGGCACCTTCAACATGGCCGCAACCGACCATCTCGGCCTCGACCTTTCCGCCTTCCGCATGCTCGAGATCAAGCGCGGCGACTGGGCGCTGGTGCAGTAAGGCTCAGGGCACGCGCTATCCCCTCTCCCCTTGCGGGAGAGGGCTAGGGTGAGGGTCGCGCGAGGCTGATCGTGAGCCCGGTGGCGCCCTTCCCAGAGCTTTCAAAACCTGCGCGACCCCTCATCCGGCGCTGCGCGCCACCTTCTCCCGCAAGGGGAGAAGGAAAGCCTGGAGCATCAAGTGGCGGAACTTCTCCAGTATCTGTTGTCGGGTGTGACGGTCGGCGCGGTCTATGCGCTCGTCGCGCTCGGCTTCACCCTGATCTACAACGCCTCCGACGTGGTGAACTTCGCCCAGGGTGAGTTCGTCATGCTGGGCGGCATGATCAGCTTCTTCGCCTGGCAGGCCGGCATTCCGCTGCCGCTCGCCGCGATCCTGGCCATAATTGCCACTGCGAGCGTCGGCGTGCTGCTCAACAAGCTGGCGATCGAGCCGGCTCGGGGCGCGCCCGTCGCCAGCCTGATCATCATCACGATCGGCGCCTCGATCTTCCTGCGCGGTGGCGCGCAGCTCGTCTTCGACAAGCAGCTCCACCGCTTTCCGAGCTTCTCCGGCGACGATCCGATCCGAATCCTCGGCGCGACGATCCTGCCGCAAAGCCTCTGGGTCATCGCCGGTGCGGTCGCGATCTTCCTGTCCCTATGGCTGTTCTTCGCCCATACGCTGACCGGCAAGGCCGTGCTCGCCACCGCCAACAACCGCATCGCCGCGAGCCTCGTCGGCATCAACCCGAACCATATGATGACGCTGAGCTTTGCGGTCTCGGCTGCGATCGGGGCGCTGGCCGGCGTGCTCGTCACGCCGATCACCCTGACGAGCTATGATCTCGGCGTGGCGATCGCACTGAAGGGGTTCGCCGCGGCCATGCTCGGCGGCATGGGCATCCCGGCCGGCGCGCTGGCCGGCGGCCTGCTGCTTGGGCTGATCGAGGCGTTCACGGCCGGCTATGTCAGCTCCGTCTACAAGGACGCCGTCGCCTTCGTCGTCATCCTCGCGGTCCTGTTCGCCATGCCGCAAGGCCTGTTCGGCCGCAAGGCGATGGACCGGGTCTGAGATGCGCCTGTCCCGCAAGCATCTGACCCTGCTCGTGCTGGCGCTGCTGATCGCGCTGGCGCCGGCGCTCTTCCCGTCCAATTTCTATTACCGCATCGGCGCGCTGATCTTCGTGAACGGGCTCGCGGTCACCGGCCTCGTCGTCCTGATCGGCTTTGCCGGCCAGATCAGCCTCGGCCATGCTGGCTTCGCCGGGATCGGCGCCTATGCCTGCGCGCTGGCCCCCGGCTATCTCGGCCTGCATCCGGGCCTCGCCATGCTGCTCGGTGCCGTGCTTTCTGGCGGCGTCGCCTGGCTGATCGGCCGGCCGATCCTTCGGCTCAAGGGCTATTACCTCGCCGTCGCCACCCTCGGCTTCGGCATCCTCGTCTCGATGGTGCTCGCCAACGAGGCGAAGATAACCGGTGGACCGGACGGGCGCGAGGTCGCCGAGCTAGGGTTGCGCGGGGCGCTCGCCACGATCGGCATCGGCCTCAGCAACGCGCAGTTCTGGTACGCCGCGACCGGCCTGGCGATGCTGCTCGGCGCCTGGGTCGCGCTCAACCTCCATGACAGCCCGACCGGCCGGGCCTTGCGCGCCCTGCACGATTCCGAGGTGGCGGCCCGCACCGTCGGCGTCGACGTTGCCCGGTTGAAGCTCTCGGCTTTTGTGATCTCGGCCGTCTACGCCTCGCTCTCGGGCTCGCTGCTGGCGCTGATGAACCGCTTCATCACGCCGGATGTCGCCGGCTTCCTGCATTCGGTCGAGCTGGTGACGATGACTGTGTTCGGCGGCGTCGGCTCGGTGCCGGGCGCGATCCTAGGGGCGGCGACGCTGACGCTGCTGCCGCAGGCGCTGACCGTGCTGCAGCAATACGAGAACCTCATCCTCGGCCTGATCATGATGCTGGTGATGATCTTCATGCGCGACGGACTCCTGCCCTCGCTCATGCGCCGCCTGAAGGGGAGGGGCTGATGACGCTCCTCCAGGTCGAAGGTCTCGGCATCGATTTCGGCGGCCTTCGTGCCGTGAACGATGTCGGCTTTGCGGTCGCGCCGGGCGAGATCGTCTCGGTGATCGGCCCCAACGGCGCCGGCAAGACCACGCTGTTCAACATGATCTCCGGCGTCTACCTGCCGGGGCGCGGCAAGATCACGCTGGATGGCCGGGACGTGACGGGGATGGCGCCCAACCGGCTGGCCGAGCGCGGCCTGTCGCGCACCTTCCAGAACCTGCAGATCTTCCAGCGCATGAGCGTGCTGGAGAACGCCATGACCGGCTGCCATCTGAAGGAGCGCGGCGCGATCCTCAGCGATCTCCTCTGCCTGCCGTCCTCGCGTCGCCGCAGCGCCGTGACCAAGGCCCGAGCGAGCGAACTGCTGGAACGCGTCGGCCTGGCGCGCGCCGCCGAGCACGAGGCGTCCTCGCTCTCCTATGGTGCCCTCAAGCGCCTCGAGATCGCCCGCGCGCTGGCGCTGGAGCCACGCATCCTGCTGCTCGACGAGCCTGCCGCCGGCTGCAACGCGGTCGAGACCGAGGAGATCGACCATCTCATCGCCGAGGTCGCCAAATCCGGCGTCGCCGTCCTGCTGGTCGAGCACGACATGAAGCTGGTGATGCGCATCTCCAACCACATCGTCGTTCTCGACCGCGGCGAGAAGATCGCCGAAGGCTCGCCGGCCACGGTGTCGCGCGATCCCAGGGTGATAGAGGCCTATCTCGGCACGCAAGGAGCGGAGGCCGGCCATGCTCTCGGTTGAAGGGCTGCGATCGCGCTATGGCCGCATCGAGGTCCTGCACGGCGTCGATCTCGAGGTCGGCTCGGGCGAGATCGTCACAGTCGTCGGCGCCAATGGAGCCGGCAAGACGACGCTGCTGCGCTGCATCTCCGGCGTGCAGCCGACGAGCGGCGGTGCGATCATCTTCCGCGGCGAGGCTCTGAAGTCGATTCCGGCCCATCGCCGCGTCGGCTTAGGGCTCTCGCATTCGCCGGAAGGCCGGCTGATCTTCACCAACCTGACCGTCGAGGAGAATCTGCGGCTCGGCGCCTATCTCTTCGCTGACGAACGCGTCGAGCGCGACATGGCCGACTCCTTCACCATGTTCCCGATCCTGAAGGAGAAGCGCAACCTGCCGGCCGGAGGCCTCTCCGGAGGCCAGCAGCAGATGCTGGCGATCGGCCGCGCCTTGATGGCACGGCCCGCCTGCCTCTTGCTCGACGAGCCGAGCATGGGGCTGGCCCCCATCCTCGTGGCGCAGATCCTCGACGTCGTGAAGACCCTGAAATCGCTCGGCGTCACCGTCCTGCTGGTCGAGCAGAACGCCTATGCGGCCCTGCAAATCGCCGATCGCGGCTATGTCATGGAGACCGGCCGCATCGTCTTCAGCGGTGCAGCCGGTGAGCTGATCGCCGATCCGCGTATCCGTGAAGCTTATCTGGGAATCTGAGATCTCGCTCGACACGACCGACAATGTTCTGTCGCGGGCGTTGGCGTTGTCGCTTTCCGAAGGCTATGTGGTCCGATGCGCGTGGATGTGCTCGGACTTCAGGCTTTCGTCAGCATCGCCGAGCGCGGCAGCTTCCGCGCCGCCGCTTCGCATCTCAACCTGTCGCAGACGGCGCTCAGCCACCGCATCCGCAAGCTGGAAGAGTCGCTGGGAACGCCGCTGTTCCTGCGGACCACGCGTCAGGTCTCGCTGACCGCGGCTGGCACGACGCTGCTGCCACGAGCGCGGCGGATCTTCGAAGATCTTGGCTTCGCCATCAACGAGGTCAAGGTCGAGCTGCGCGAGGGCGACGAGCAGGTCTCGCTCGGCTGCCTGCCGACGGTGGCGGCGCATTGCATGCCGGCGGTGATCGCCGCCTTCGCGGAGCGCCATCCCGGCGTCGGCGTCAGGATCCACGACAACTCCGCCTCCGAGATCGCCGACAAGGTCCAGTCGGGCGAGGCCGAGTTCGGTGTCACCATCGTTGCCGCCAATCGCTGGGATCTCGAGTTGAAGCCGGTCGTCAAGGAGCCCTTCGTGCTTGTCAGCCATCGCGCGATGCCGCTGGCACAGGCGACATCGCTGACCTGGGCGCAATTGCAGGACGAGCCGCTGGTGCGGATCAGCGCCGAGACCGGCAACCGCATCCTGATCGACGATGCGCTCGGCCCCCGCCGCGAGACCTTGACCTGGCGCTACGAGGTCCAGCGCGTCGTCACCGCGGTCAGCCTGGTGCGCTCGCGCATCGGCTATGCGGTCGTGCCGCAGCTTTCGCTCGATCTCGTCGATGCCGGCGATCTGGTCGCGATCCCGCTGCGCTCGCCAGCTGTGACCCGCACGCTCGGCATCATCACGCGCAAATCTGTGCCGGTGCGCCCGGTGACGCGCGATCTGATGGCGCTGCTCAGCCAGGCGCTGAAGCGCAGCATCGTGCCAAGGCGAGATGAAGAAAAGTAATCAATCGCTGCATTCTTATCATTTGATGGCAGAATGACTTTGGCCGACCCTGACCGCGGGATGAAACGCGTGGGGAGAGGCCAGAGATGGCAGGCGCTAACACGGCAGCGATCGCCTTCATCGGCTTCGGCGAGGTTGGGCAAGCCTTCTCGCGCGGATTGCTGGCCAATGAAGGCGTCGCCATTCGCGCCTACGACCTGCTCTTCGGTAGCGAGGCTGGCGCCCGTCTCGAAGCGGCGGCGCAGAAGCTTGGGGTCGTCTGTGCGCCGTCGGCGCAGGAGGCCTGCTCCGGTGCGGCCTTCGTCTTCTCGGCCGTCACTGCCGACCGCGCCGAGGCCGTTGCAATTGACGCCGCGAACTGGCTGAAGCCGGGGCAGATCTTCGTCGACGTCAACTCGGCCGCGCCTTCGACCAAGCAGCGAGCGGCTGATGCCGTCAGCGCGAGCGGCGCCGACTATCTCGAAGCGGCGGTGATGGCGCCGGTGCTGAAGCCAGGGCTCAAGGTCGCGATCCTTGCTGGCGGCCCGCGGGCGCAGGCTGCATCCGAGGCGCTCAATGGGCTCGGCATGAACCTGACGCCGGTCTCGGAGGTCTATGGCCGGGCTTCGGCGATGAAGCTCTGCCGCTCCATCGTCATCAAGGGGTTGGAGGCGCTGATGGTCGATTGCGCCGCCGCTTGCGAGGCCTGGGACGTCAAGGACCCGGTCTTCGCTAGCCTCAACGCGACCTTCCCCTCGATCGATTTCCACGCGCTCGCCGCCGACATGCGCGAGCGGGTCGCAACGCATGGCGTGCGCCGTGCCGCCGAGATGCGCGAGGCGGCCGAGATGCTGATGGCCGCCGGCTTCCATCCCGGCCTTGCCGGCGCGATCGCTGATGCCCAGCAGCGCGGCGCCCGCCGCAAAGTGGGGACATGATGACGTTCGATCGTCGCTCCGTCCTCGCGGGCCTCGGGCTTGCCGGCTTCGCCGAGCTTGGGTCGGTACGCGCCCAAGCGGACTGGCCGAGCCAGCTCATCCGGATCATCGTGCCGTTCACACCGGGCGGCAGCACCGACGTCCTGGCGCGACTGATCGCCAACAAGCTCGAGCGCAGCATTGCCGGCAGGGGCTTCGTGATCGAGAATCGGCCGGGCGCAGGCGGCATGACAGCCTCGGGGCAGGTCGCCAAGTCCGAGCCCGACGGGCACACGCTGATGATGGGCCATATCGGGACGCTGGCCTTCGCGCCTTCGCTCTACGCCAATGTGCCCTATGATCCGGTCAAGGATTTCCAGCCGGTCGCGCTCGTCGCCATGCTGCCGAACATCCTGGCGATCAATCCGAAGCTGCCGGCCAGGACCCTCGCGGAGTTCATCGCCTACGCCAAGGCCAATCCGGGCAAGCTGAACTATTCTTCCGGCGGGCAGGGCAGCGCCGCCCATATCGCCACCGCCTATTTCTGCCACCGCGCTGGCATCGAGGCGACGCATGTGCCCTATCGCGGTACCGCGCCCTCGGTGAACGATCTCGTCGCCGGCAACATCCAGTTCACGCTGACCGGCGGGCCGGCCGTGCTGCCTCTGGCTGAGGGAGGCCAGCTCAGGGTGCTCGGCGTCGCCGCGCGCGAGCGCGTCGGCTTCGCGCCCGATCTGCCGACACTGTCCGAGAGCGGCCTGCCGGGGTTCGAGGCAGTGCAATGGTACGGGATGGTGGCGCCGGCGCGCACGCCGCGCCCGATCGTCGAGCGGCTCAATCGCGAGATCAACGCGCTGCTTGGCCAACCCGACTTTGCCGCAGCCCTGGCCAAGGACGGCGCCATCGCGCGGCCGGAGACGCCCGAGGGCTTCGGCAAGCTGATTGCCTCGGAGCTGGCGCTCTGGCGCGACGTCATCACCCGTGCCGGCATCAAGGCGGCGGAGTAAGCGATGGGCCAGATCGCCGTTCCCTGCATGTTGATCCGCGGCGGCACTTCCAAGGGCGCCTACTTCCTGCGTGACGATCTGCCGGCCGACATCGCCGCGCGCGACGCCTTCCTGCTGGCGGTGATGGGCTCGCCCGACAAGCGTCAGGTCGACGGGCTCGGCGGCGCCCATCCCCTGACCAGCAAGGTCGCGATCGTCTCGGCTTCAGCTGAGCCCGGCTGCGATATCGACTTCCTGTTCGCGCAGGTCGGCGTCGAGACAGCTTCGGTCGATACGACCCCGAATTGCGGCAACATCCTCGCCGGGATCGGGCCCTTTGCGTTGGCGCGCGGGCTCATCAAGGCGAGCGGCGCACGCACCACGGTGCGGGTCCGCACTATCAACACCGGCACGATCGCCGATCTCACCATGGATACGCCAGACGGTCAGGCGAGTGCCGAGGGCAATGCGCGCATCGACGGCGTGCCGAGGACCTCGGCGCCGATCGATATCGGCTTCCTCGACGCCGAAGGTTCGGTCTGCGGGGCGCTGTTGCCTACGGGCAATGTCGTCGATGTGATCGAAGGGGTGCCCTGCACTTTGATCGACAACGGCATGCCGGTGATCGTCATGCGCGCCGCTGATGTTGGGCGCACCGGCTACGAGCCGCGCGATCAGCTCAACGAGGACGCCGAGCTCAAGGCCCGCATCGAGGCGATCCGCCTTGCCGCCGGTCCGCTGATGAACCTCGGCGACGTCGCCAAGAAGGTCGTGCCGAAGATCGCGCTGGTCGCCCCGCCACAAGCGGGCGGGGCGATCTGCACGCGCAGCTTTATCCCGCATGAATGCCACGCCTCGATCGGCGTCTTCGCCGCGGTGACGGTCGCGACCGCCGCCGTGCTGCCGGGTTCACCGGCCGCCTCCGTCGTGGTGATGCCACAGGGGCACGAGCGCACGCTTTCGGTCGAGCATCCGACCGGCGAGTTCACGGTGACGCTGACGATGGGCGGAACGGCTGAGCTGCCGGTGGTCGAGCGGGCCGGGCTGCTGCGCACCGCGCGCATCCTGATGGCAGGGCAGGCCTTCGTGCCGGCTGGCAGATTGTAACGGAGGAGCGCAACCGATGAGCGCCCAGAAGACAGGCCTGGTCATCACCGCCCATCCCGGCGATTTCGTCTGGCGCGCAGGCGGCGCGATTGCACTGCACGCCAGGCGCGGTATGCGCGTCAAGATTCTCTGCCTGTCCTATGGCGAGCGCGGCGAGAGCCAGTTCGCCTGGAAGAAGGCAGGCGTACAGATGGACGAGGTCAAGACGCAGCGCCGCGAGGAGGCGGAAGCCGCCGCCGCGCTGCTTGGCGCCGAGATCGAGTTCATGGATGCCGGCGACTATCCGCTGCGGACGACCCCAGAGATGCTCGAGCGGGCCATCGACATCTTCCATGAGCTCAATCCGAGCTTCGTGCTGACGCATGCGCTCGAAGACCCCTATAATGTCGACCATCCCGAGGCGACGCGCTTCGCCCAGGAGGCGCGCATCATCGCGCAGGCGGCCGGTCACAAGCCCGATCCGGAGCGTGCCTATGCCGCGCCGCCGGTCTTCCTGTTCGAGCCGCACCAGCCGGAGCAGTGCAACTTCAAGCCGAACGTCATCCTCAACATCGACGAGGTCTGGGAGCAGAAGCGCAAGGCGTTCGAGATCCTCGCGGCGCAGAAGCATCTCTGGGAATACTACACCCGCGTCGCGCTCAACCGCGGCATGCAGGGCGGCCGCAACTCCGGCAAGGCGATGACCTATGGCGAGGCCTATCAGCGCCTCTTCCCAGAAGCGCTGGAGGCGCTGGCATGAAGCACGTCGTCATCCGCACGAAGAAGCGCGCGCCGGCCGCGGCGATGGCCGATCTCGCCGCGCTCGGCGTCTCCACCACGCATGAGGCGATGGGCCGGAGCGGTTTGCTGAAGCCCTATATGCGGCCGATCTATGCCGGGGCGCAGATCGCCGGCGGGGCGGTGACGGTGCTGGCCCAGCCTGGCGACAACTGGATGATCCATGTCGCGATCGAGCAGGTGCAGCCCGGCGACGTCCTCGTCGTCGCCTGCACTGCCGATAATACCGATGGCATGTTCGGCGACCTGCTCGCGACCTCGCTCAAGGCACGCGGCGGCATCGGCCTCGTCATCGACGCGGGGGTGCGCGATGTGCGCACGCTCACCGAAATGGGCTTTCCGGTCTGGTCGCGGGCGATCTCGGCCAAGGGCACGGTCAAGGCGACGCTCGGCTCGGTCAACGTGCCGGTGGTCTGCGCTGGGGCGCTCGTCCATCCCGGCGACGTGATCGTCGCCGACGATGATGGGGTGGTGGTGGTGCCGCGCCGCGAGGCCGAGGCGGTCGCTGCCGCAGGCCGCAAGCGCGAAGCCAATGAAGACGAAAAGCGTAGGCGCCTGGCTGCTGGCGAACTCGGGCTGGACATGTACGCTATGCGCGACGGCCTCGCGAAAGCGGGCCTTACCTATCGCGACGACGAAGACGATTGAGCACAACGAAAGCCCCGAAAAAGGGGATCAGGCACAACTCTCGGGAGGAACGACATGACCAATCGCAGGACTGTTCTCAGTGGAATGCTCGGCCTCGCTTTGGCCGCCTCGGTCAGCGGCGCGGCTCTGGCGCAGGATGCGGTCAAGATCGGCCTGATCCTGCCGATGACGGGCCCCTTCGCCTCGACCGGCCGGCAGATCGCCGCAGCCGCCAATCTCTACATCCAGGAGAAGGGCGCGACCGTCGCCGGCAAGAAGATCGAGCTCATCCTCAAGGATGACACCGGCACCGCGGACGTCACCCGCCGCATCGCGCAGGAGCTGATCGTCAACGACAAGGTCACCGCGATCGCTGGCTTCGGCCTGACGCCGCTGGCGCTCGCGACCGCCCCGCTGGCGACACAAGCGAAGACGCCGATGGTGGTGATGGCGGCCGCGACCGCGATCATCACCGAGCGCTCGCCCTTCGTCGTGCGCACCAGCCAGGTCGTGCCGCAGATCGGCGCGCCCTTCGGCACCTGGATCGCCAAGCAGGGCACCAAGCGCGTCATCACTATCGTTTCCGACTACGGCCCGGGCCATGACGTCGAGAGCTCGTTCTCGGAGGCATTCAAGGCCGGCGGCGGCCAGGTCGAGAACATCCGCGTCCCCCTGCAGAACCCGGACTTCTCACCGTTCCTGCAGCGCGTCGCCGACGCCAAGCCGGAGGCGCTCCTGGTCTTCGTGCCGTCGGGCGTCGGCGCCCAGTTCATGAAGCAGTTCGTCGAGCGCGGGCTCGACAAGAGCGGCATCAAGCTGATCGGCACCGGCGACCTGACCGATGACGACATCCTCAACGGCATGGGCGACATCGCGCTTGGCGTCATCACCGCCCAGCATTATTCGGCCTCGCATGACAGCCCGGAGAACAAGGCCTTCGTCGAGGGCTTCAAGAAAGCCAATCCCGGCATGCGCCCGAATTTCATGGCGGTCGGCGGCTATGACGGCATGCACGCGCTCTATGAGGGTCTGAAGAAGACCAAGGGCGAGGGCGGCGAGGCGCTGGTCACCGCGATGAAGGGCATGAGCTGGACGAGCCCGCGCGGGCCGATCTCGATCGATCCCGAGACGCGCGACATCATCCAGAACGTCTATATCCGCAAGGTCGAGCGCGTGAACGGCGAGCTCTACAATCAGGAGTTCGAGACGATCCCCAACGTCAAGGACCCGACCAAGGCCAAGAAGTAAGCCGGCCAAGGCGGACCCGACGTGCTCACCATTCTGTTCGACGGCGTCGCCTACGGCATGATCCTGTTCGTGCTGGCCTGCGGGCTGTCCGTGACCATGGGGTTGATGAACTTCATCAACCTCGCCCACGGCGCCTTCGCCATGTTCGGCGGCTATGTCACCGTACTGGCGATGCAGCGGCTCGGGCTGCCGTTCCTGTGGGCGCTGCCGGCGGCTTTCCTTGTGGCAGCCGCCGCGGGGCTGGTGCTGGAGCGGCTGGTCTACCGGCCGATGTACGCCAAGAGCCATCTCGACCAGGTGATGTTCTCGATCGGGCTGGTGTTCATGGCCGTCGCCGGTGCCGACTATTTGATGGGATCGAGCCAGCAATTCGTGCAGTTGCCGGCCTGGCTGAGCGGGCGTTTCGACCTCGCGGGGATCGGCGTCGGCCGCTATCGGCTCTTCATCATCCTGCTCTGCGGCGCGCTCGCCTTCGCGATGCAATGGGGCTTCACCCGCACGCGCTTCGGCAGCCGGCTGCGCGCCGCGGTCGACGATGCCAGGGTGGCGCGCGGGCTCGGCATCCCCGTCAACCGGCTGTTCGCGCTGACTTTCGCCTTCGGCTCCGGCCTCGCTGGCCTCGGCGGCGCGCTCGGCATCGAGCTGATGGGGCTCGATCCGACTTTCTCGCTGAAGTTCATGATCTACTTCCTGATCGTCGTGACGGTCGGCGGCACCTCGACCATTTCCGGTCCTTTCTTCGCCGCGATGCTGCTCGGGGTCGCCGACGTCGCCGGCAAGTATCTGGTGCCGCAGCTCGGCGCCTTCATCATCTACGCGCTGATGGTGGTCCTGCTGATCACCAGGCCGCACGGTCTCTTCGCACGAGGCCGGGCATGAGCGAGGGCAGCATCGAGGCACGCGTCCAGCGCTCGCTTTATGCTGCGCGCCGCTGGCATCCGGCCGAGATCATGTTCTGGCTCCTGGCCGTGGCGGCCTTCTTCCTGCTGCCGCGCCAGCTCCTGATCCTGAACGAGATCGCGATCCTCGGGCTCTTTGCCGTCTCGCTCGACCTGATCCTCGGCTATGCCGGCATCGTCTCGCTCGGGCACGCCGCCTTCTTCGGCTTCGGCGCCTATGCGGCTGGGCTCTTCGCCAAGCATGCCAGCGCCGATCCGCTGGCGGGTCTCGCTGTCGGCATGGGCGCTGCCGGCCTGCTCGGCCTGCTCACCAGCCCGCTGATCCTGCGCGGCAGCGACCTGACGCGCCTGATGGTGACGCTAGGTGTCGCGCTGATCCTGGGGGAACTGGCGAACTCGCTCGGCTGGCTCACCGGTGGCGCCGATGGCCTGCAGGGCATCATGATGGGGTCGGTACTCGGCCTGTTCGAGTTCGATATCTTCGGCAAGGTCGCCTATCTCTATTCGCTTGCCGTGCTCTTCGTGCTGTTCGTGCTGGCGCGCCGCATCGTTGGCTCGCCTTTCGGGCTGTCGCTGCGGGCGATCCGCGACAATCCCCTGCGTGCCTCGGCCTCCGGCGTGCCGCTGCACTGGCGGCTGGTCGCGGTCTACACGCTGGCGGCGGCCTATGCCGGGGCAGCCGGCGCGCTGCTCGCGCAGACCACGCAGTTCGTTTCGCTCGACGTGCTCGCCTTCCATCGCTCCGCCGATCTGATGCTGGTGCTGATCATCGGTGGCGCCGGCTATCTCTATGGCGGGCTGATCGGCGCCGTCGCCTTCAAGCTGCTGCAGGACGTGATCGCGAGCTTCACGCCGCAATACTGGATGTTCTGGATCGGGCTGTTCCTGGTGCTGTTCGTGCTCGGCGGGCGCGAACTGATCCATGGCGGGATCAAGGCTGTGGTCGGCCGCGTTGCGCGCCTCGGCCGGAGGTCGCCGACATGAGCGTGGCGCTCCAGACCTTCGATCTGTGCAAGAGCTTCGGCGGCATCACCGCGACGGATCATGTCGACTTTACGCTGGCGAAGGGCGCGCGCCACGCGCTGATCGGCCCGAACGGAGCCGGCAAGACCACCTTCGTCAACCTGCTGACCGGCGTGCTGCGCCCAAGCTCGGGCCGCGTTGAATTGAAAGGTGAGGACATCACAGCGGTCTCGCGCGAGGCCCGGGTCGGACGCGGGCTGGCGCGTACCTTCCAGATCAACCAGCTCTTTGGGACGATGACGCCGGTCGAGATGATCGCGCTCGTCACCTCCGAGCGGCTCGGACGCGGCCGCCAGCTTCTGCGCGCGCTCGACCGGGATGCAGAGCTCGTCGCCGAGACGGCCGAGATCCTCGCCCGCTTCAGGCTCGACGACATCATGGACGAGCGCATCGCGACCTTGCCCTATGGCAAGCAACGGCAGATCGAGATCGCCGCCGCCTTTGCGGCGAAGCCCAGCGTGCTGCTGCTCGACGAGCCGGCGGCTGGTGTGCCCGAAGCCGAGCGCCGCGAGCTGATGGCGATGGTCGCTGGCCTGCCGGAAGATGTCTCGGTGCTGCTGATCGAGCACGACATGGACCTCGTCTTCCGCTTCGCGACGCGGATCACCGTGCTGGTCAACGGCCATGTGCTGGCGGAGGGCGATCCGGATGAGGTCGCCCGCGATCCGGCGGTCCGTGCCGCCTATCTCGGGGAGCACGCCCATGGCTGAACTCCTCACCGTCGAGCGCCTCAGCGCCGGCTATGGCGAGGCCCAGGTGCTATTCGACATCGATCTATCGCTCGCCGAAGGGCGCTCGCTGGCGCTTCTCGGCCGCAATGGCGTCGGCAAGACGACATTGGTCAACAGCATCATCGGAGTCACGCGCCGGCGTGGCGGCAGGATCACGCTCGCCGGGCAGGACATCACCGCCGCCTCGCCCGAGCAGCGCGCCCATGCCGGCATCGGCTGGGTGCCGCAGGAGCGCAACATCTTCAAATCGCTGACCGTGCTGGAGAACCTGACCGCCGTGGCGAAGCCCGGCCCGTGGACGACAGAGCGCGTCTTTTCGATGTTCCCGCGTCTTGCCGAGCGTAAGGCCAATCTCGGCAACCAGCTCTCCGGCGGCGAGCAGCAGATGCTGGCGATCGGCCGGGCGTTGATGCTCAACCCCAAGCTCCTGCTGCTCGACGAGCCGACCGAGGGGCTGGCGCCGATCATCGTCGAGGAATTGCTGCGGGCTCTGAAGCGCCTCGTCCGCGAGGAGGGGCTCTCGGCCATCGTCATCGAGCAGCATGCCCGCAAGATCCTGGAGCTCACCGATGAGGCGATCGTGCTCGAGCGCGGCCGCGTCGTCTTTGCCGCGGGGAGCGCCGAGCTCCTTGCCGACCCATCACGGCTGGAGCGCCATCTCGGCCTCGCCGCC
The DNA here is from genome assembly GCA_025846845.1 of Alloboseaceae bacterium BT-24-1. Classification (GTDB taxonomy): domain Bacteria; phylum Pseudomonadota; class Alphaproteobacteria; order Rhizobiales; family Beijerinckiaceae; genus Allobosea. The sequence goes on along the minus strand of JAOYTL010000005.1, from coordinate 135,082 downwards.
GCCTGAGCCAACGACAGAACCGAGGAAGGGAAACGCCATGAGCCAGAGACAGAAGCCGCCGTTCCGGGGCGACATGGTTGGCAGCCTGCTGCGCAGCTCAGCCGTCAAGGACGCCCGCGCCAAGCTCGCGGCCGGTGAGATCGGTCAGGCCGAGCTGACGACGATCGAGGACGAGGAGATCAAAAAGCTCGTCCGCAAGCAGGAAGAGGTCGGCTTGCAGGCGGTGACTGATGGCGAATTCCGACGCGCCTTCTGGCATTTCGACTTCCTCGACGGACTGTCGGGCGTCACCAGCTTCGAGACCGATTCAGGCATCCAGTTCAAGGGCGTCACCACCAAGGGCCATGCGGTCCGCGTCACCGGCAAGCTCGATTTCCCGGACGATCATCCGCATCTCGCCCATTTCAAGTTCCTGGCAGCGAACACCAGCCGCGTGCCGAAGATGACGATCCCGAGCCCGTCCATGCTACATTACCGCGGTGGCCGGAAAGCGATCGATCCGAGCGCGTATCTGCGGATCGAGGATTACTATGAGGATCTCGGCAAGGTCTACGCCAAGGCGATCAAGGCCTTCTACGATGCCGGCTGCCGCTATCTCCAGCTCGACGACACCAGCCTGTCCTATTTCTGCGATCCCGAGCAGCGCAAGATGCTGGCCGAGCGCGGCGACGACCCGGAACAGTTGGTCTTCATCTATCGCGACGTGCTCAACGCGGCGCTGAAGGCGAAGCCCGCCGACATGCAGATCACCACCCATACCTGCCGCGGCAATTTCAAGTCGACCTTCATTGCGTCCGGCGGCTACGAGCCGGTGGCCGAGATGGTCTTCAACGAGATCAATGTCGACGGCTACTTCATGGAGTGGGACGATGACCGCTCCGGCGGCTTCGAGCCGCTGCGCTTCCTGCCCAAGGGCGACAAGCAGGTCGTGCTCGGGCTGGTGACCTCGAAATTCGGCGAGATCGAGAGCAAGGACAATCTCAAGCGCCGCATCGAGGAAGCGTCGAAATACGCGCCGCTTGAGCAGCTCTGCCTGTCGCCGCAATGCGGCTTCGCCTCGACCGAGGAAGGCAATGTCCTGGCCGAGGACGAACAATGGGCCAAGCTCTCGCGCATCCTCGACGTCGCCAAGGAAGTCTGGGGATGAGCACCGAGCCCTGCTTCGACATCGCCCATCTCGGCCATGTCGAGCTCTTCACGAACAAGCCGCAGGAGAGCCTCGACTTCTTCGTCGACATCTTCGGGTTGACGGAGAGCGGGCGCGAGGGCGACAGCGTCTATCTGCGCGCCTGGGACGATTACGAGTTCCACACGCTGAAGCTCACTGCGGCGAAGACGACCGGCGTCGGCCATATCGGCTACCGCGCCAGCAGCGAAGCGGCGCTTTTGCGCCGCGTCGCGGCGATCGAGGCGATGGGCTGCGGCATCGGCTGGAGCGAGGGCGATCTCGGCCATGGCCGGGCCTACCGCTTCCGCGACCCGGACGACCATGTCTTCGAGATCTATTTCGAGACCAATAAGTATGCCGCTCCCGAGAAGGAGCGACCTGCCCTGAAGAACCAGGCGCAGCGCAATCATGGCCGTGGCTGCGCCGTGCGCCGGCTCGACCATCTCAACCTGTTGGCGCAGGACGTCGCAGCGATCCGGGATTTCATGCCGAAGGCGCTCGGCAGCCGCGTCACCGAGCAGATCGTGCTCGATTCAGGCGAGGTCGGCGGCTGCTGGTTCACCGTCAATAACAAGAGCTACGACATCGCCTATACCCGCGACCACACCCCGGCGCGCGGGCGCTTCCACCATGTCACCTATGCCGTCGACCAGCGCGAGCACATCCTGGAGGCGGCCGATCTCTTCCTCGAGAACGGCGTCTTCATCGAGACCGGGCCGCACAAGCACGCGGTGCAGCAGACCTTCTTCCTCTATGTCTACGAACCCGCCGGAAACCGGGTCGAGATCGCCAATGCCGGCGCCCGCCTGATCCTCGATCCCGACTGGCAGACCGTGACCTGGACGGAAGAGGAGCGGAAGAAGGGGCAGGCCTGGGGGCTGAAGACGATCGAGAGCTTTCACACCCACGGCACGCCGCCATCGGTGAAGTAGCTCGGCTTTGGGAGCGCTGAAGCTGCGCTCTCAGACCACTTCCGAGACGATCTTGGCGATCAGCGCATTCGACAGGATGACCGGGAGGCCGGCTGCGGCCGCCTCCTGGCGATGGCGCTCGACGAAGCCCATGCAGTCCATCAGCAGAATCTGCGCGCCGTGCTCGGCGAGGCTTTCGGCGGCTTCGGCAACCGACGGGCCGTCGCCGCCATAGGGCGAGGCGGCGGCATAGATCGGCGGACGGGCGAGCGGCGCCCACTTCCCGGCTTCGGAAGCGATCTGCTCGGCGAGCGGCACAATGATGCCGAGCTGCGCATCCTGAACCAGCACAGCGACTGTCGGGGGCAGGATGCGGTCCGGCTCGACCAATCGCGCGCGCTTGGTGGCGAGGCTCGCGAAATGCCCGGTGCAGAGCATCAGGATCGTGCTGCAGCCCGCGGCTTCGAGTGCGGAAAGCTTGGCTTGCGCGGCCCGCTCGGTACGCTGGCGGTCGATGACGACTGAGGTCCCGTCGAGCAGCTTGGTGATGAGGAGCGCGCCGCCAGCTTCGGGCGCGAAGTCGCGGGCGATCTCCTCGTGTGACAGGCCATCGAGCACACCAGCATGCAGCCGCGGCAACTCGGCGCCAAGCACCGCATCGAGGATCGGCGTGATGTCGGCGCGCGGTGCCTGGCCGATGGTGAGGGTGCCGAGCTTGGCCATGGCGAGGTCCTTCACTTTGCGTGCCGTCTTTCCGGGGCGTTGCGCAGCAACGAGCCCGGAATCCAGAACCGATGTCATACCCGGCAAGGCGCCGTCTGATCAGAGCCTCGATCGATGAAATTCATCGGTTCTGGATTCCGGGTTCATCGCTGCGCGATGCCCCGGAAAGACGATGTTGATCCTCAAGGCTTCCTGAAGTTCTTCGCGACGGAGTCGAAGAAGGAGAAGATCGCGTCGCCGGCGATGACGCCTGCGGCGAAGACCTCCATGTCGCCTTCGCCGCTGGCGCCGCGCAGCTTCTCCCAGACCAGCCGGCAGAGGATGCCGGCCAGCACCGCCCAGCCCGCCATCGGGAAGTTGATCAGGAGGCCGGTGGCGAAGAGCACGCCGATCTGCCGCTTCGGCCCACCGACGAATTGCAGGATCGCGCCGGGGATCGCCCAGAGGAAGAGCTGCCAGGCGACGCCGGGCGCGACACCCGCCTTGATCGTCGCCGCATAGACCTTGTTGACGGGGGCGACGAGGTTCTGGTCTAAGAAGGACTGGTACGAGACCAGCACGACCGCGCCGGCGATGACGAAGGCGAACATCGCGGCGAAGAGCTGCTGTTGGCGGCCGGCGCGCTCGAAGGCGGGATCGGCGCCATTGCCGCGCAGCAGATAGCCGGCCTTGAGGTCGTAGCCCATGTCGGCGAAGGCGGGCCCGGTCGCCGCCGAGAAGCCGACCAGCAGCGCCAGCGCCGGCATCGGGAAGCCCAAGAGCATGCCGATGATCAGGGTGATCAGCGCCACCGCGAAGGCCGGGAACCAGCCGGAATGCATCGCGGCGAGCCCGACGATCAGTTCATGCACATAGGCCGCGAAGGCGGCGTAGAGCACGAACAGGATCAGCATCCCGATCGACATGTCGGTCATCAAACCGCCGACGAGCGCGATGAAGACGGCGATGACGAGATAGCCGATCGTGCCGAGGCCGAGCGCCCGCTTCACCTGCGCATCGGTGGTGCCGGAGGCGGCCTCGGCCTCTCTCTGCGCCTCGCTGCGCCGGAAGAGCAGCATGCCGACCTGCAGCAGGGCGACGAGGCCGGCGCCGATCATGAAGCCGTGCGGGATATAGGCGGCCATCAGGTCGCCCTTGGGGATGATGGTTTCGAAGAGCGGGCCGCCGAAGATCTGGCTGGAATAGCCGCGCAGCAGCAGGCCGATGCCGAACATCGCCAGCGCCCAGATATTGCCGATGAAGGCGACGCCGAAGGCGGACATCGGGATACTCGACATCGCCGCCGAGCCGGCGAAGCCGATCCAGGCCAGCGGCACCTTGATGAAGCCAACGAGGATGGCGGTGACGAAGCCGACGCCCATCAGCACGGCCTTGCGCCCGCCCTCGTCGCCGGCCTTGATCGCCTCGGCGGCGGCGACGCCGGGCGGCCAGGCGCCAGTCGCCGGGAAGACGCGGGAATCGAACATCCGGTAGAGCAGGTAGCCGTCGAGCAGCATGGCGAAGAAGGCGCCGGCCAGCATCGGCAGCACCAGATCGGGACGGCCGAGCAGCCAGGGGATGCCGACCGGCAGCAACAGGCTGTTCGCCGCGCCGAAGGTGGCCGAAGAGATCGCGCTCTGGGCCAGGTTCTGGACGTGGATTGAGCGGTAGCGCGCGAACATGGCGAGCGGCACGCGCGCCAGCGCCATGGCGGCGAGCGCGCCGATCAGCGAGGTGTTCGCGGTGATGCCAAGCGACACCAGCAGCTGCATCCCGATGATCGCGCCGAAGACGCAGAGGATCGCGATCAGCGCCAGCGTCGCCGGCTCGAACAGGCTCGGGTGCCGCTGAGGCACTCCGTCATTTTGCGTCGTCATGCCTCAATCCCCTTATTGGCCCGTGCGGGCGTCTTTCGCTTGATCAGTCAGGCAACAAGGATGCCGGTCTTGGCTTCGCCGACATCCTGGGAGGTATGGGCGGCATGCATGCCGTAATCGCGCCTGGCCGCTTCCGGCGAGACGAGGCCGAGCGCGATGTCGCGGGCGATCGCCTGGCGCGGGCGCTCGGCGGCCGGGCCGTAGCCGGCGCCGCCGGCGAGCACGAGCTCGACGATCTCATGCGGCTGCTTGACTTGGACGAGCTCGCCGGTGCCGACGTCCTTCAGCACATGGCCCTGCTCGTCGATGACCCGGCCCGAGGCGCCGCCGCCGGCCTTGCCCTCGAACAGCCCCGCGATCGGGTTGTTCACCCCTTCCGGATAGAGCGAGACCAAAGTCGGCAGGCCGTCATCGGAGAGCTTGCGCAGGCGAACGCGCTGGCCGAGGCCGCCGCGCTGGCGGCCGGCGCCGCCGGAGTCGGTGAGATAGGTCTTTTCGACCACCAGCACCGGCACGCGCGATTCGAAGGTCTCGATCGAGGTGTTGGCCGCCGAGGTCGGGTAAAGCAGGCCCGACTTGCCGTCGCCATGGGCCGAGCCGCCCTGGCCGCCGCCGACAAAGAGCATGTCGGAATAGGTGTCGCCGGCCTGGTCGCGGCCATAGACGCTGGCGGCCACCGGCAGGCCGGTGAAGGCCTGAACCTGCTTCGGCGCCGCCTGTGACAAGGCGCGGAAGATGTTCGGCGCCAGGTACCAGCCGGTGCGGGTGCGCAGATTGACCGCCAACGGCTTGTCGCAGTTCAGGATCGAGCCTTTGGGCGCGTCGATCGAGAAGGCGCGGTAGCAGCCGGCATTGCCGCGCACGCCTGGCGTCAGCATGCATTTCAGCGGGTAGGTGGCGTGCGCCATCGTGTAGTTGAGCGTGCAGTTCAGCCCGCCCTGCGGCAGCTGCGGCGGCGCGCCGGCGAAGTCGAGATGGATGGTGTCGTCCTTGACCGTCAGCGCCAGCGGATAGGTCATCGGCGTGCCGAGCGGGTTGTTCGAGACAGTGCCGTGATAGGTGCCGTCAGGCAAAGCGCGGATCGCCTCGCGCATCGCCTTCTCGGAGCGGCTCTGCACGACATAAGCGAGCGCGCGCAGGTCCTGCATGCCGTAGTCGGTGAGGAAGGATTGCAGCCGCTCGGCGCCGATGGCGTTGGCTGCGACGAAGGAGTGCAGGTCGCCGAGCACCTGCTCGGAGTTGCGGACGTTCTCGGCGAGCAGGCGGACCAACGTCTCGTTGATCTTGCCGGCCTCGTAGAGCTTCATCGGCGGGATCTGGAAGCCTTCCTCGTAGATCTCGCGGGCCCGCAGCGAGTCCTTGGTACCGCCGATGTCGGAGACGTGGCCGACGGTGCCCATCAGGCCGACGACGCGGTTACCCAGGAAGACCGGGGTGACGATGGCGATGTCGAAGAGATGGCCGGCACAGAGCCAGGGATCATTGGTGATCAGCACGTCGCCGGGCTTCAACGTGTCGGCAGGGTAGCGCTCCAGCAGCGCCTTGACCGCGCGCGGCAGCGTCAGGTTGAAGACCGGCATGGCGCGGGGCGAATGCGCCAGCGTCTCGCCTTCGGGATCGAGCAGTTCACAGGCGAAGTCCTGCGCTTCCGAGATCACCAGCGAGAAGGCGGTGCGGCAGACGGTCAGCCACATCTCCTCGACGACGTTGATCATGCGGCTCCACATGATCTCCAGCGAGATCGGATCGGCCTCGATGCGGCGCGCCGCCTCGGCGAGCGGCATGTCGGCGGTGATGGTGGTCTCGACGGCGTTGGCCTGGCCGACATGGATGATCAGGTTCAGGACATCGTCGATCACGACGCTGTCGCCCGGCGGGACGATCGTGGTCGCCTCGCGCTCCTCGATGATCGCCGGGCCGCTGATCGTATCGCCGGAGCGCAGGGCGTAGCGGTCGTAGACGTCAGCCTCGCTCCAGCCGCCCTCGAACCAGGCGCGGCGGCTGCCCTTGACCTTGACCGTGACGTCGCCGCCGCCGGCCGCGCCGGAGAGCGAGAGCGTCGGTACTGGGCCGGCGCAGCGGACGCGGAAGTTGATCGCCTCCAGCCGCGCGCCCTCATAGACCGAGGTGTAGCGGGCCGAATAGGCCTTGCTGAAGGCGGCGCGGATCGCTTCCAGGCTGGACGCATCGATCGCGCCTGACGGCAGCGGCACCGAAATGTCGTGCATCTGGCCGACGAGGCGCATATCGGCCGAACGCTCGACCGTGACGTCGCCAGGCTTCACACCGGCCTCGATCAGGTGCTTGCGGCCTTCTTCTTCCAGTTCGGTCAGCACGCGGTTGACCGCGGCGGCGTCGAAGCCCTCGGAGAACTCGACCGGCAGCGAGCGCACCTGATCGAAGGAGAGCGGCGCGGCGAGGAAGCCGAGCGCCGAAGCGGCGCCTGAGGCCGGCGGGATGATGACCTGCTTGACGCCGAGGACGCGGGCGACGTCGACGGCATGGGCGGGACCGGCGCCGCCGAAGCCGACCATGGCGTAGTGGCGGGGGTCCTTGCCCTTCTCGACGAGATGGACTCGGGCGGCAGCGCCCATGCTCTCGACCACGACCTTGTGGATGCCCCAGGCCGCTTCCTCGATGGAGAGGCCGAGCGGCTCGGCGACGGTCGAGACGGCCTTGCGCGCCGCACCCAGATCGAGCGCCATGCGCCCGCCGAGGAAGAAGCCGGGATCATAATAGCCGAGCACGAGATTGGCGTCGGTGACGGTCGGCTTCACGCCGCCCATGCCGTAGCAGGCCGGGCCGGGATCGGAGCCGGCCGAATGCGGGCCGACCTTGAGCAAGCCGACCTCGTCGATCGCCGCGATCGAGCCGCCGCCGGCGCCGATCTCGATCATGTCGATCACCGGCGCCTTGATCGGCAGGCCGGAGCCCTTGGCGAAGCGGTTGACGCGGCCGGCTTCCAGCATCGGCGCGATCTCGGCGCGGCCGTCCTCGATCATGCAGGCCTTGGCGGTGGTGCCGCCCATGTCGAAGGAGATCACGTCCTTATGGCCGGCGAGCTCGCCGAAGAGGGCGGTGGCGAGGCCGCCACCGGCCGGGCCGCTTTCGAGCAGACGGATCGGGAAGGTGCGGGCGGTCTCGGGTGAAACCAGGCCGCCGGCCGAATGCATCAGCCGGAGCGCGCCGGTGAAGGAGCGGGCGGCGAGCTCGCGCTCCAGCCGTTCCAGATAGCGCCGCATCAGCGGCTGGACATAGGCGTTGGCGGCCGTGGTGACGAAGCGCTGGTATTCCCAGATCTCGGCGACGACCTCGCTCGACAGCGAGACGGTCAGCTCCGGGCAGGTCTCGCGGACGATGCGGCCGGCTTCCTGCTCATGCGCGGGATTGCGGTAGCTGTTCAGGAAGCAGATCGCGATTGCCTCGCAGCCGGCGGCAGCGAGTTCGCGGGCGGCCTTGCGGACGGCCTCGACGTCGAGCGCGGTCACGACCTTGCCGTCACGGTCCATGCGCTCGGGAACTTCGAGACGGTGTTCGCGCGAGACCAGCGGGTCGGGGAAGGTCAGGAACAGGTCGTAGATGTCGTAGCGCTGCTCGGTCCCCATTTCGAGGATGTCGCGGAAGCCCTTCGTCGTGATCAGGCCGAGCCTGGAACCCTTGCGCTCGATCACGGCGTTGGTGACGAGGGTCGTCCCGTGGACGATATCGCCGACATCGGCGAGTGTGATTCCGGCCATCTCGACGAGTTCGCCAAGGCCGATCAGTGCGGCTTCCGACGGGTCGTGCGGCGTCGTCAGGCGCTTGTGCAGAAGGACCGAGCGCTCCTCACTGTCATAGAGGATGAAGTCGGTAAAGGTGCCGCCGATGTCGAAGCCGATGCGCCAGCGATTGCTCATGGAGCAGTCTCCGCGTTTGAGAGGTTCAAGGGAAAGAAGCGCTTGTCCTGGATCAGCGCCGCGATCTCGGCGGCGCCTTCGGCCAGGGACTTGATGATGGCGAGGCGCTCGCCCGGCTCGACCGTCGCGGCCGGGAAGGAGATGCAGAGCGCGACCTCGTCGCCGGTGGCGGGGTCGCCGAGGCCGATCGAAATGGCGCGCACGCCGCGCACCGCCTCGTCATGGGATTCGGCGAAGCCGGCGCGGCGGGTCTCGGCCAGCCGCGTCAGCAACTCGTCCATGGTGCGTGGCGCGGTTTCGGAGGGGGCGGTGAACCCGTCCGGATAGAGTGCGCGGACCTCGTCGTCGGACAGCCTTGCGAGCAGAGCGCGGCCGGTGCTGGAGGCGAAGGCCGGGATGCGGTCGCCGATCGAGGTGACGACCCGCAGCGCGTGCCGGCCGGGATGGGCGGTGACGCCGATGATCTCGGTGCCGCGGCGGACGCTGATGTAGCCGGTATGGCCGATCTGGTCGGAAACGCGCCCGACCACGGCGTCGGCGCGATCGATCAGCGAGGCGGCGAAACGGTAGAGCTGGCCGACCTGGGCGAGCAGCAGCGACGGGCGATAGCGCTTGCTGTCGCCGACCGTTTCCAGAAGCCCTTCATCGCGCATTGCCCGCAGCAGACGTGAAGCGTTGCTCTTGGGCATGCCGAGCAGGGACACGAGGTCGGTCACGGTCACGTCGTGACGCGTGCTGGAGAAGCAACGAAGCACGTCTGCGGCTGCCGTCAGGATGGACATCCGGTCGCTTTCGAAAAAGTTCCGTTAAATGGAACTTTAGTTGCAATTAAAGGAACAATACGCTGAGGCGGCTATGAGTCAAGACCGTTTGTGTCGCGGCCCGACTCCACGGCTGCCCGAATCGTTCGCGTTGACGAGAAAGAAGTGATCGCAGCGGAGGTTGAGAGAGGACGCGGGCCTACGAGCGCCTGCGGTTCGCGCATTGTCGCCAGACGAGCCATCCGCCGGGCAATCCTCCGGCAAACTCTCCGAACCATAGATTGAGTGCAGTACTCCAAAATTTGGAGCCGTCTCCAAAAAGAGTAGCCAGTCGACCGGGGTGGATTTTATTTAAGTTAGCGTTTTCAACGGTTTGCCTTGTGGCACACAGGTTGCTGAAGCGGCGCGCGGATTGGCTGGAGCGCAGCAGGCATGAACTGGCAGGCAATCGTCGATTTCGACGGGACGATCTCGCGCGAGGATACGACCGACCGCGTGCTGCAGCGTTTCGCGGAGCCGGGTTGGGAGGACATCGAAGCGGATTGGGTCGCCGGCAAGATCGGCTCGCGTGAGTGCATGGAACGCCAGGTCGCTCTGCTGCACGCTTCGCCCGATGTATTCGACACCTTCATGTCCTCGCTCGCGATCGACTGGGGCTTTGCCGCCTTTGTGCGGTTGTGCCAGCGCGCCGCGATCCCGGTCACCGTCGTCTCGGACGGGCTCGATCGTACCATTCACGCATTGCTGGGACGCGCAGGCCTGAACGGTTTGACGGTCGTCGCCAATCATATCGAGCCGCTGCCCGGCGATCGCTGGCGGCTTACCTCGCCCCATGCCGACCCCTCCGGAGGCTGCACGAGCGGTACCTGCAAATGCCGCATCGCCAGCAGCCTCAGCCGGCCGCTGACCCTGCTGGTCGGCGATGGCCGCTCCGATTTCTGCGTGGCCGGCCATGCCGACCTCGTCTTCGCCAAGAACGGACTGATCGCGCATTGCCGCGAGAACGGCATCAGCCATCGCCCGTTCAACACCTTCTCGGAGGCCGTCGGCCTCCTCGATACCCTGCTGTCGGACTCCGCGACGGAGCCTGCAGCCATTGCACGCAAGGACATGATCAATGGATGACGGCTTCACCCTGCTCGACCGCACCGAGCAGGTCGATCTTTCCGCGGCGCCTGCCGCGACACTCGCCGAGGAGGAAGCCCGCCTGCTCGCGCTCGAGGCCGAATACTGCTCGCATGGCGATACGGTCCATTACACGCAGTTCCCGAAGATCTTCTCGGGCTGCGAAGGCTCGTTCATGCTCGATGCCGCGGGCAACCGCTTCCTCGACCTGCAGATGTGGTACTCGGCCGTCAATTTCGGCTACGCCAATCCGCGCCTGAACAATGCGTTGAAGCGCCAGATCGACACGCTGCCGCAGGTGGCGAGCCAGTACCTGCATCGCGAGAAGATCGAGCTCGCGGCGATGATCGCGAAGGACGCGCAGCGCAAGTTCGGCACCAAGGGCCGCGTCCATTTCAATGTCGGCGGCGCCCAGGCGGTCGAGGATTCACTGAAGCTCGTGCGCAACGCCAAGCATGGCAAGAGCCTGATGTTCGCCTTCGAGGGTGGCTATCACGGCCGTACGCTCGGCGCCTCGGCGATCACCTCGTCCTATCGCTATCGCCGCCGCTTTGGCCATTTTGGCGAGCGCGCGCATTTCATCCCGTTCCCCTACCATTTCCGCGGTCCCAAGGGGATGAGCAAGGAAGAGTACGGGCATCACTGCGTGCAGCAGTTCGCCCGCCTGTTCGAGAGCGAATACAACGGCGTCTGGGACCCCAAGGTCCGTGAGGCCGAATACGCCGCCTTCTATGTCGAGCCGCTGCAGGGCACGGGCGGCTACGTCATCCCGCCGCCGAACTTCTTCATCGAGCTGAAGAAGGTGCTCGACCAGCACGGCATCCTGCTGGTCGTCGACGAGATCCAGATGGGCTTCTACCGAACCGGCAAGCTCTGGTCGATCGAGCATTTCGGCGTGCAGCCGGACGTGATCGTCTTCGGCAAGGCGGTGACCAACGGGCTGAACCCGCTCTCCGGCGTCTGGGCCAAGGAAGAGCTGATCAATCCGACCGTGTTCCCGCCGGGCTCGACCCATTCGACCTTCAACGCCAACCCGCTCGGCACCGCTGTCGCGCTGGAAGCTATGAAGATGATGGAGGAGGAGGACTACGAGGCCATGGTCATGGCCAAGGGCGCGTATTTCCTCGAGGGCCTGAAGAGCTTGGAGCGCCGCCACAGGATCGTCGGCGAGGTCGACGGGCTCGGCATGGCGCTGCGGATCGAGATCTGCGAGCCGCATGACAGCTTCACCCCGTCGAAGCGGCTGGTCGACCTGATGTGCGACGAGGGCATGAAGGCCGACCTCGAAGTCGGCGGCAAGCGCTACGGCCTCGTGCTCGACATCGGCGGCTACTACAAGAACGTCATCACGCTCGCTCCGGCATTGACCATGAGCCATGCCGAGATCGACCTCGCGATCGAGCTGCTCGACCAGCTCTTTAGCCGCGTCGCGAACGCCTGAGCGGCGGAGACGGGTCTTGCGCCTAAGCGTGATCGATCTTGACGGCAGCGTTGCGGCGCAGGAGCCGCTACGCCGGCATATCGACGCCGGTACCGCCGCGCGCATCGAAGCCGCCGACCTCGCCGGCGCCCTGCGCATCGTCGCGGGCCGCCGGGCGAAGTCGGAGTTGCTCGAGCGGCTCGGCCGGTGCGATGGCGAAGGCGAGGGTGCGCCCGTCTTCTTCTACGGCTCAGGTGATTTCCATCACCTGACCTCGGCCCTGCTCAGCCGCGTCGAGGAGCCCGTCACTGTCGTCCATTTCGACAACCATCCCGACTGGGTCAGCTTTCCGGCGACGGTGAATTGCGGCTCCTGGGTCAATCGGGCACTGGAGCTGCCGCATGTGCGAAAGGTCGTGACGATCGGCCCCTGTAGCGATGATCTCGTGCGTCCGGAGTGGCAGTTCGCCAATCTCAAGGCCGTGGCCGAGGGGCGGATCGCGCTCTATCCCTGGCGGCATGCGCCGTCCCGGGTCTGGCGGCGCTATGGCGACGCCGACAGCTTCCGCCAGCAGGGTGGGCATCTGCATTGGCGCAACCTTGCCGAGGTGGATTGGTCCGACTTTCTCGACGAGTTGATCGCTTCGATCCCCACGACGTCCGTCTGGCTGACGATCGACAAGGACGTGCTCGGGCCGGCCGATGCCTGCACCAACTGGGACCAGGGCGAGTTGCCCCTCGCTCATCTGCTGGCGGCGGTCGCACGGTTGGCGAGTGCGCGCCGGATCGTCGGCGCCGATGTCTGCGGCGACTGGTCGGAGCCACGCTTTTCCGATCCATTCCGCGCGGCGCTGGCCTATTTCGACCATCCGCCGCGCTTCACACCGACGCCTGAGCAACTCGCGATCAATGCCCGCGTCAATGCGAGCCTGATCGACTGCTTTCAGCGAGTGCTGTCATGAGCACCACGATCATCCTCTGGTTCGTGCTGTCGGTCATCTGCGACGTTGCCGGCCAGATCTGCTTCAAGATAGGCGCCGACAGGCTGCCGCAAGGCGCCGATGTCCGTGCCACGGCCGCGGCGATGGCGCGCTGCGGCTGGGTCACCGCCGGCATCGCAACCTACGTCGCCGAGTTCTTCATCTGGCTGCGCATCCTGGCGGAGGTGCCGCTCTCGATCGCCTTCCCGATCGCCAGCGCCAACTTCCTCGCCATTTCCCTGGCCAGCGCCGTCTTCCTCGGCGAGCGCGTCGGCCGCCGGCAATGGCTCGGCTCCTTCCTGATCACCTGCGGCGTCATCATCGTCGCCCGAACCGCCTGACGGACATGCTCCGATGACTATGCGCGATTTCAGCGTCCGCCTCGCCGGTGACCGGACCGGCTTCCTGCTCATCCACGGTCTAGGTGGCACGCCGACCGAATTGCGTTTCGTCGCCCGGGCGCTGCATCGCGCCGGCCACACCGTCTATTGCCCGCAGCTCGCCGGGCATTGCGCCGGCGAGGCCGAGATACTCGCCACCGGCTGGCGCGACTGGGCGCAGAGCGTCTATGCCGAGCTCGAGCGTATGCGCGAGATCTGCGACACGGTGATCGTCGGCGGGCTTTCCATGGGCGCGGTGCTGGCGATGCATGTCGCGGCCCAGCGCCCGAAAGAGGTCGACGGGCTCGCGCTCTATGCCCCGACCTTCTGGTACGATGGCTGGTCGATTCCCCGTTACGCCTTCCTGCTGCGCTGGTTCATCAACACGCCGTTCGGGCGGCGCTATCGCTTCGTCGAACGCGAGCCCTATGGGCTGAAGGACACGCGCACCCGCGCTCTGGTCGTCTCGTCGCTGGCGAGCGGCGACAGCTCGGAGGCCGGCCTGCTCGGCACGCCCTCGGGCTCGCTGAAGGAGATGTGGGACCTGATCGCCGTGACGCGCCGCGAGCTACCGCAGGTCAAGTGCCCGGCGCTGCTGGTCCATCCGCGCGACGATGATATCGCCGACCTCAAGAACGCTTTCGAGATCCAGCGCAAGCTCGGCGGGCTGGTCGATGCGGTGATCCTCGACGACAGCTATCACCTCGTCACCATCGACCAGCAGCATGAGATCGTGATTGAGCGCTCGCTGGCGCTGGCCGACCGGCTCGCCAAGGCGCGCATGCCGGCGGCGCCGTTGCACGTCGTGGCGGCGGAATGAGCACGGTGCAGGGCCGCATCCTGGCTGGTATCGCGGACATCGCTTCCGCCACCTGGGACGCCTGCCTGCCGGGCGAGGCTGAATGCCATGCCTATTACAGCGCCTGCGACGCGGTTGCGGCGGAGACCGGCATCGGCCTGCGCATGGCGGCAGCCATTGCCGAGGAGGGCGATGAGGTCGTGGCCGTGACGCCGTTCTTCCGGCTGAACTACCGGCTCGACACGCCCCTGCAGGGTCGCCTGCGTGCTGTCGGCGATGCGCTGTTCCGGCATGTGCCGGGGCTCGTCACCTTGAAGGTGCTCTGCATCGGCTCGCCCTATGCCGAGCGCTGCCATCTCGGCTTCTCGCCGAAGCTCGATGCAGCCGGGCGTAGCGCTGCCTTCCAGGCGCTCTCCATCGTACTGGAGCGGCAGGCCGCAGAGGAGGGCGCGCATCTCGTGGTCTGGAAGGACCTGGCGCCGGCAGAAGAAGACGGCGTCGGCAATGTGCTGAAGCAGGCCGGCTTTGCCCGGCTTGGTAGCCTGCCGGTCGCGCTGCTCGACCTGCCTTTCAAGGACGAGGCCGCCTATCTCGCCTCGCTCTCGGCGGCGACGCGCAAGGATATCAAGCGCAAACTCGCCAAGGCCGGGGAGGTGCGTGTCACCTTCCACACCGACATCATCGGGCTGGAGACTGAGGTCACCGATCTCTACGAGGCGACGCGGGCGCAGAGCGGCCTCGATTATGGCGAGCTCGAAGTGCTGCCGCCCGGCTATTTCGGTGCGGTCTCGCGCGCGCTCGGCGAGCGGGCGGTGTTCGTGCTCTACTGGATCGGCGAGGAGCTCGCCGCCTTCAATCTGCTCCTGGTCGAACCCGACCGGGTGATCGACAAGTTCCTGGGCATGCGCTACCCGCTGGCCCGCGAGCACAATCTCTACGCCGTGAGCTGGATGGCGAATGTCCGCTTCTGCTTGGCGCGCGGCATCAACAAGCTCCAGAGCGGCCAGACGGCCTATGCCTCGAAGCTTCGCTTCGGCAGCCGGCTCGTGCCCTCGACCCTCCATGTCCGGCATCGGCTCGCGCCACTGCAATGGGCGTTGCGCTGCTTAAGCCCCTGGCTCGGCTTCGAACGCTTCGACCCCGACCTTGCCGTAATCGCCCGAAAGAAGGCCGCATGAGCAGCATCTCGCCAACGGCCACGACTCCCTGGGCGCGGCAGCTCGCGATCTGGGTCGCCTTCGTCGTGCTCGATACCGGAACGCAGCTCGCCTTCAAATGGGGTGCGGACGGCCTCGGCGACATGGATTTCGGCCTTGCCATGATGGCGAAGGCGGTGTCGCTGCCGGGTGTCTGGCTCGCGACGCTCGGCTATATCGGCACCTTCGTCGTCTGGATGGCGATCCTGAGGGACATGCCGCTGAGCCGTGCCTTCCCGATGACAGGGCTGGTCTATGTCACGGTTCCGCTGCTGGCCTGGCTCACCTTCGGCGAGCAGATAGACTTGGTCCGTGCGGGCGGAATCGCATTGATCATCGCAGGCGTGGTTCTGCTCGGGAGTGACGAATGATGCGCGGGATCGGTCTGGCCTCCGTGCTCACGGCGGTTCTCGTGACAGCGTTGCCGGCGTTCGCTGACCCGATGGCCGACGCCATCGGCCGCTGGCGCGATTCCGACGGGGAATCGGAGATCGCGATCGGCCGTTGCGGCCCGGCACTGTGCGGCAGGATCGTCTGGTTAAAGCAGGAGCGCTTCGACATCTTCAATCCCGACGAAACGCTCCGGAAGCGCTCCTTGCTCGGCCTCCAGGTGCTCTCCGGCTTCAAGCCGGCTGCGAAGGGAGCACTGGAGGGCGAGGGTTACAATCCGGCCGACGGCAAGACCTACCGGACCACACTTGAACTGACGTCGTCTCGAAGCCTTGTCATGCGTGGCTGCGTGCTCGGCGGCCTGATCTGCGACGACGACACATGGTCGAGGCAGCCATGATCGCGGTCGGTATGCCGTTGCCGGCTGGCAGCCAGAGCTGAAGGGAACGGTTTCCGGCATGTCGATGCGGATGACATCGCTGAGGTTCAGGCTGGTGATCGGCTTCATGCTGGTCAGCGTGCCGGCGATGCTGGCGTCTGCCTATATCGCGGCCAGGCTGATCTCGGACGCCTTCGAGGAGAATGTCGAGCAATGGCTCGGCGAGACCTCGCGCTTCTTCGCGCTCGAGATCGCCGAGGCGACGCAGGAGGCGCAGCGCGTTGCTGGCGTGATCGGGCATCGGCTCGAGCAGGCGGCCGATGAGCACAAGATGCAGCGCACCGTCGAGCGCGAATTCGCGGTGCTGAGTTCGGTCGGCTACGACCTGATCGCGATCTATCGCCCGGGGGGCGACGTACTGTTCAAGACGCGCGACTTCAACAGTGTCAGCCCGCTGCCGATAGAGACCGGTCTCGGCCTGTTCAGGATCGAGACGGATGGCAAGCGCTGGATCATGGCGGGCGCGGTCCAGGCCATGCAGATCGCCGGCCAGCCGGCCAACATCCTGATCGGCACATGGCTCGATGAAGCGTCCTTCGGTGGCATCAAGGTGGTGACCTCGCTGGAGATCCGCCTCTTCGCGCTCTTCAAAGGCCAGCTCGAACTGGTGATGCAAACCCATCCCGATCGCACGACCGCTGTGCCCCAGCATGTGCGAACCAGATTGCAGGCGGGGGAAGAGGCGGTCTTTGATCCAGCCGCCGATCACGGCGCCTATCGCGCGGTCTATTCGGGACTGCGCGGCATCGACGGCGAGCTCGCCGCGATCAGCTTCATCGGCATGCGCAGCGAGGCGGGTTTCTTCGAGCAGCTTGGCCGGGAGAGCCTGTTCCTCGGCATCTTCCTGCTCGGCAGCGCGATCTCGATCGTCGTCGGCATTCTGACCTCGGATTTGCTGGTTCGGCCGCTGCGCGCATTGACACAGGGCGTTCGGGCGATCTCTGCAGGGGATTTCGGCCAACGCGTCTCGGCGGGCGGTGGACGCGAGATCGTCGAGCTCGCTGCCGGATTCAACGGCATGGCCGAGCAGCTCGGCAAGCTGCAGGACCTTGAGACGGAACTCAGGCGCAAGGATCGGCTGTCGGCCCTCGGCCAGGCGGCGATGGTGATCGCCCATGAGGTGCGCAATCCGCTGGGGATCATCAAGACCTCGACGGAAGTCGTCCGCAACCGCGCCAGGCTCGGTGGCGCGGAAGAGAAGATGCTGGGCTATGTCATCGACGAGGTACGTCGCATCGAGACCCTGGTGCGCGACTTCCTCGATTTCGCGCAACCCAAGCCGCCGGTGAAGGTCGAGCTGCCCTTCCGGGCGGTGATCGATCGCGTCGCGGCGATCGCGGCGCCCGAGTTCAGCCGCCAGAAGATCCGGCTGGTGATCGAGGATCGCAGCAATGACGCGACCGTCCATGGCGACCCCGACCAGCTGTACCAGGCCTGCCTCAACCTCGTCCTCAACGCGATCGACGCGATGCCGGAAGGAGGCGCGATCCAGGCGAGCGTGAGCGCCACCGACGAGACCGCCACGCTTACCATCCGCGACGAGGGAGCAGGCGTGCCGGAGGCGATCCACCACGAGATATTCAACCCCTTCTTCACCACCAAGGCCAAGGGTACCGGCCTCGGCCTCGCCAAGGTCCAGGCCGTGGCCGAGGCTCATGGCGGCAGTACCTCTTTTGTCTGCGAGCCGGGGCAGGGCGCGGCCTTCGCCATCACGCTGCCGCGGGCGAAACCTGGAGCGGTGGCATGAGCCAGTCCATCCTGGTGGTCGATGACGAGGTGCGGCTCGCCGACGTGTTGGCGGCGGCGCTGGAGGACCTCGGCTACCGTGCGACGGCCGTGCACAGCGCGCGGGCTGCGCTCATCGCGCTCGACCAGACACGCTTCGATCTGGTGCTGACCGACCTCAGGCTGCCGGTGATGGACGGGCGCGCTTTGCTGCGCGAGGTCCGCAGCCGCTGGCCGGAGGTTCCGGTCATCATCATCACTGCGTTCGCCGCAGTGCGCGATGCGGTCGACCTGGTCAAGGAGGGCGCTTTCGACTACATCGCCAAGCCCTTCGAGATCGACGACGTCTCCGCCACGATCAGGCGGGCGCTGCGCCTTGCCGATGTGGTGCGCGACAATGAGCGGCTGCGCAGCGAACTCGAAGGCCGCTACAGCTTCGATACACTGATCGGCAACAGTGCCGCCTTCCGCCGTGTCATCGAGCAGGTCACGGAAGTCTGCGAGACGAAGGCGACGGTGCTGCTCAACGGTGAGAGCGGCACCGGCAAGGAGCTGGTCGCCCGTGCGATCCACTTCAACAGCCCGCGACGCGACAAACCCTTCATTGCGGTCAACTGCACGGCAATCCCCGAGACGCTGCTGGAGAGCGAGCTCTTCGGCCATGTCAAAGGCGCCTTCACAGGCGCGCTCGCCAATCGGATCGGCCGCTTTGCTGCCGCTGATGGCGGTACGCTCTTCCTCGACGAGATCGGCGACATGGCGCTGCCGATCCAGGCCAAGCTGCTGCGCGTGATCCAGGAGCGCAGTTTCGAGCCTGTCGGTACGACCAGGACCCAGACGGTCGATGTCCGCCTGATCGCGGCGACGCACCGGGACATGCGCGAAGCCGTCGATGGCGGCAGTTTCCGCGAGGATCTGTTCTATCGGCTCAACGTCTTCCCGATCGTCTTGCCGCCGCTGCGCGATCGCGCCGACGATATTCCGCTGCTGTCCTCGCATTTCCTGGCCGAACTGGCGGAGGGAATGGGCAAGCGTGTGAGCGGCTTCTCGCCGGCGGCCATGGCGGCGATGACGGCCTATGACTGGCCGGGAAACATCCGGGAGCTGCACAACTGCATCGAGCGGGCTGTGATCGTCACGAAAACGCAAACGATCGATGCAACTGATCTGCCGCAGGATCTGTTCAGCGGCAACCGCCGGACCGAGCGTGACGGGCTGCCGCGCGATCTCGACGTCGAGCTCGAACGGATCGAACGCGACTTCATCATCGAGGCGCTCAGGCGCAGCGACGGCGTGCAGGTCAGGGCTGCGAAATTGCTAGGCATAGCCGAGCGAAGCCTTTGGCACCGGATCAAGAAACTCGGTATCAAGCTGGGCCGCGCGATCGCGGACTGACGATGGGACGCCTACCGATGCCTATTCCTAGCCGTCCCGAAGGCCATCGCCATGGTCTGTCCCGTCGCCCGGCAAGTCTGGCCGGTCTTGCGGCGCTGATTGCCCTCGCCGGCGGAGCCGCGCTGGCGAATGACGATGACGGCAAGCGCACCGTGATGGATTCGACCCCGGCGAAGGGCTGGATCATCACGCTGGGCGGCTCCTTCGAGATGGGGCCGAAATACGACGGGGCCAATTCGATCGGCCCGTCCTTCATGCCGTCGATCTCCTGGCGCCGGGCCGGCGAGGAGGCCGGTTTCAGTGCGCCCGATGACGGCCTGGACTTTGCGCTTTACGAGACCGATCGCTTCAGCGTCGGTGTCGTCGGCAACTATCGCGCCGGTCGTTATGCGAGCTCGAACGGCAAGCTCTTCGGCCTGCGCGACGTGCCGTGGTCGATAGAGGCCGGCGCCTTTGCCGAATTCTGGCTGGTCCCCGACCGGCTGCGTACCCGTATCGAGGTTCGCCAGGGTTTCAACGGCCATCACGGCGTCGTCGCCGATCTCTCGGCCGATTGGGTGGAGCGGTTTGGCAGCTTCACCTTCGCCGTCGGCCCGCGCCTGTCGCTGGCGAGCGCCCCGTTCATGCGCCGCCAGTTCGGCGTTTTGCCCTACGAGGCCACGCTCAACGGCCTGGTCACTCCCTACAAGCCCGGCGGCGGCGCCAAGTCGGTCGGTTTGGCCTCATCGCTGGAATATGCGTGGTCGCCGAGCCTCTCCACGACGCTGTTCGCACGCTACGATCGGCTGGTCGGCGACGCCGCGAATTCGCCGCTTGTCGACAAGCTGGGGCAGCGCAACCAGTTCTCGGTCGGCATCGGCGCGAGCTATTCCTTCCACATCGGCGGCTGAAGGCTAGATCGCCGTGCGTCCTATCGGGCGCAAAGTGACGATCTATCTCTTTGTTGAGGCATCGGATTTGTCCGAAAAGTGGGTTCCACTTTTCGGTCCGATGCTCAGGCTCAGGGCACCAGGATCACGCCCGAGCTGGCGAAGGAGAGCCAGACCGGCGTGCCCGGCACCAGCATGTCGTCGACATCGTGGCTGATGACGAAGAGCTCGCCGACGGCGGTCTCGATCATCAGGTCGAGATGGTTGCCGAGATAGGCGCATTTGCGGACATTGCCGGGCAGAGCACCTTGGCTCTCATGGCGCGAGACCAGGAGGCTCTGCGGCCTGATCGCCGCCTTGGCCGGCCCCGGCTGCAGGCCACGCGCCGCGAGCGAGACGCTCGCCGGACCGATTGCGACAGCAGCCCGCCCGTCCGCGACCGATTTCACGGTGACGTCGACCATGTTGGCATCGCCGATGAAGTCGGCGACGAAGGCGTCGGCCGGCTCCTCATAGAGCTGGCGCGGCGTGCCTTCCTGGGCGATGCGGGAATTCGACATCACGATGATGCGGTCGGAGACGGCGAGCGCCTCCTCCTGGTCATGGGTGACATAGGCGACGGTGAGGTTGAGCGTCTGCTGCAGCTCGCGGATTTCCTCGCGGACGCGCCGGCGCAATTTGGCGTCGAGATTGGAGAGCGGCTCGTCGAAGAGCAGCACCTGCGGCTCCAGCACGAGCGCCCGGGCGACGGCGACGCGCTGCTGCTGGCCGCCTGACAACTCGGAGGGGTAGCGCTTCTCGAAGCCCTTGAGGCCGACGAGCGCCAGCTTCTCCAGCGCCATCTCCTGCGCCTTGGCCTTGGGCAGGCCCTTCACGGTCGGGCCATAGGCCGCGTTGTCGAGCACGTTCATATGCGGAAAGAGCGCATAGGACTGGAAGACCATGCTGACGTCGCGGTCGGCGGCGGACAGCCTCGTGACATCTTTGCCACCGATCAGGATCTCGCCCTCGCTGGCGATTTCGAGCCCGGCGATCATGCGCAGTGTCGTGGTCTTGCCGCAGCCGGAGGGGCCGAGCAGGGTCACCAGCTTGCCGGCCTCGATCGTGAAGCTGACATTGTCCACCGCCGTCACCGCGCCATAGCGCATGCTGACATTGCGGAATTCGACGGAGGCGGGGCCGGCCTTGGACATGGGAAGCGCTTATCCTTGTTTGATCGGCTCGGCGGCGGAGGAGGCGAGGGCGGGCGTGCCACGTCGGCCGAGCTTGCGCTCGCCGACGCCGAGCTGGATCAGGCTGATGCCGATCGCCATGACCACGATCAGCACCGAGGAATAGGCGATGGCGAGGCCGAACTCGCCGGCCTCGACCCGGCCGACGATATAGGCGGTGGCGAGATTGTACTCGGCCGAGACCAGGAAGATCACGGCGCTGACCGTCGTCATGCTGCGCACGAAGCTGTAGACCAGCGCGGCGACCAGGGCCGGGCGCAACAGCGGCAGCACGACGCGCCAGAGCGTGGTGAAGCTGCGGGCCGAGAGCGTGGCCGAGGCCTCGTCCAGGCTCTTGTCGATCTGCGACAGCCCGGCGATGCCGGAGCGCACGCCGACCGGCATGTTGCGGAAGACGAAGGCGATCACGAGGATCAGTCCGGTGCCGGTGATCTCGACCGGAGGCACGTTGAAGGCGAGGATATAGGCGACACCGAGCACGGTACCGGGAATCGCGAAGCTCAGCATGGTCGCGAATTCGAGCGCGCCGCGCCCGGCAAAGCGCTGGCGCGTCAGCAGGTAAGCGGTGAGTAGTCCGATCAGTGCAGTGAGTGGCGCCGAGATCGCCGCGAGCTTCAGCGTGGTGAAGAAGGACGGCCAGGCCGAGCCGTCGAAATAGAGGCCGCGGCTGAAATCGATCGAGAAGCCGGTGATGTAGTGCTGCAGCGTCGGCGTATGGTCGCGCCCCATCGTCTTCACAAAGCCGCCCATCAGGATGACGATGTAGATGACGGCGGTCAGCGCCACCCAGGGGCCGATCACCAGCGCCGAGATCCAGGTGATCCGGCGCGGCAGCGGCGTCGGCAAGCCGGAATCACCCTTGCCGGTGACCGTCGTATAGGACTTGCTGCCGAGCCAGTATTGCTGGGCCCAGAAGGCGGCGAGCGTGAAGCCGAGCAGGACGACGGCGAGGACCGCCGCCTGGCCCTGATTATGCGCGGCGCCGACCACGGCGAAGAAGATCTTGGTCGAGAGCACCTCGAAATTGCCGCCGAGCACCAGCGGGTTGCCGAAGTCGGCCATGCTCTCGACGAAGCCGAGCAGGAAGGCGTTGGCAAGGCCAGGGCGCAGCAGCGGCCAGGTCACCGTCCGGAAGGTGGTCCAGCGCTTGGCGCCGAGCGTCTGCGAGGCTTCCTCCAGGCTCGGCGCGATGCCCTGGACGACGCCAATCAGCACGAGGAAGGCGATCGGTGCGAAGGCGAGCACCTGGGCGAGCAGCACGCCGGGCAGGCCGTAGATCCAGCGCGAGCGCGGCACGCCGAACCAGTCGAACAGGAATGTCGAGAACAGGCCGGAGCGCCCGAAGAGCAGGATCAGCGCCAGGCCGATGACGAAGGGCGGGGTGATGATCGGCAGCACCGTGAGCAGGCGCATGGCGCGCTTGCCCGGCATGCCGGTGCGCAGGATCAGCAATGCACAGGCAAGGCCGAGCAGGGTGGTGATGACGCCGGTCAGCACCGCCAGGATCAGCGTATTCCAGGCGACGCCGCAATTGGTGTTGGCGCCGAGGCAGCCCAGCCCCCAGATCGTCGGGCTGAAGAAGCGCTCGACGAACTCGCCGAGCACGAGGTTCCCGGACTGGTCGACGAGCGCGCTGCGCAGGATCGTCGAGACCGGCAGGAAGATGAACAGCGCGATCAGCATGATGACGATGCCGATCGAGGATGTCGTGAAGACGTCGCCACGGCACAGGCCGCGATAGGCGAGGCCGTGGCAGAGCAGCAGCAGCAGCGAGACGAGGGTCACCAGCGCGCCGAAGCCCATGCCGGGCTGGGCGGCGCCGGCCCCACCGAGCAGAGCTGCCAGCGTCGGCATGCCCTGGTCTTTCAGCGTGATGGCGAAGCCCTGGGCGAAGAACACGACGAGTCCGGCGAAGCCGATCCAAGCCAGGAGCTTGCCGGTGGTGGCATTCTCCTGCCGGACGCTCAACAGACTTGCGAGGACGAGGGCGACGCCGATCGGGGCGAGCCAGGGCGCTGCTCCCGAGAGCACGAGCGCCAGCGCCGTGCCGCTCTTGCCGAAGGGATAGCCGGCAAGGCTCATCCCCTCGGGCAGGTACCAGGGGATGAGCACATAGCCGAGCCAGCCGGTCAGCAGCACAAGCCTCGTCGC
This sequence comes from Alloboseaceae bacterium BT-24-1, assembly GCA_025846845.1. Lineage (GTDB taxonomy): Bacteria > Pseudomonadota > Alphaproteobacteria > Rhizobiales > Beijerinckiaceae > Allobosea. The sequence goes on along the minus strand of JAOYTL010000005.1, from coordinate 111,667 downwards.
GGGACGCATCGTCTCTCGCCTCTCGTCTCGGATGGCCGCGATCAGTCCTTGATCACTCGGGCGCTCACTTGGGCAGCGCCTTGATCTCCTTGTCCCACTTCGTCAGCAGGCGGACGCGCTCGGCCGAGGAGCCGTATTTGACGAAGTCGTAGTTGATCAGCTTCATCTCGGACATCTTCGGCGCCTGGGCCGGCACCGGCGCGCTCTTGTTCGACGGCACCTGGTAGGATTTGGCGGGGGCGCCGAGCGCCTGAGCGGCGGGGGTCAAGGCCCAGTCATAGAACTTCTTGGCGTTGTCGAGATTGCGCGCGCCCTTGATGATCGACATCGAGCCGATCTCGTAGCCCGTCCCTTCACAAGGAGCGACCGGCTTGATCGGGTCGCCCTGCACGGCGAAGACCACCGCGTCGTGGATGAAGACGATGCCGACGGCGGTCTCGCCGAGGCTCGCGGCCTTGGCCGGGGCGGCGCCCGACTTGGTGTACTGGCTGATGTTCTTGTGCAGGGCTCTGAGATAGTCGAAGCCCTTGTCCTCGCCCATCAGCTGAACGACCGTGGCGAGCAGCGTGTAGGCAGTGCCGGACGAGTTCGGGTCGGCGACCTGGACGTCGTCCTTGAGCTTGGCGTCGAGCAGGTCGGCCCAGCATTTCGGCTCGGCCAGGCCCTTGGCCTTGATCTGCTGGGTGTTGAATCCGAAGCCGAGCGCGCCGGCATAGATGCCGATCGCCCGCTGCTTCGCCGCCTTCCACTGCGACAGGGACCAGTCCTGCAGGTCCTTGTTCATCGGCGATTCGTATTCGTGGGTCAGGCCTTCCTCTGCCGCCTGCAGATGTGGGTCGCCGGTGCCGCCCCACCAGATGTCGCCGCGCGGATTCGAGGCTTCGGCCTTGACCTGCGCATAGACCTCGCCGGCCGATTTGCGGGTCATCGCGACCTTGATGCCGGTCTCCTTCTCGAAGGCGCCGCTCATGGCGCGGCACCATTCCTCCTGCACCCCGCAATACATGACGAGCGAGCCCTGCGCATTCGCGGGGGCGCTGGTAAGGACTGCCGCGGCTGCGAGCAGCCCGGCATGAAGCCAGTGACGCTTTTGCATGATCTTCCTCCCGATGTCTGGTTCTGACGTGTTCTTATTGGGTCGATAGTGACCGTTCGCTCGAAAAGATCAACGATCCCTGCGCCGGCTTATTATTCCGGTGATGCGCTCCAGCTCATCTGTCAGCTCCGGCGTGCAGCACAGGACCGGATTGCCGGCCGCGATCGCATCGCCCGCGAAGAAGTCGTTGACGTCCGCGCCGGCTTCGGCGGCGATCATCAGGCCGGCGGCGACGTCCCAGGAATTGATGTGCAATTCGGCATAGGCATCGGTCCGACCGCAGGCGACATGGCAGAGCCCAAGCGCTCCGGCGCCGGGGCGCTTGACCGCAGCGCCGGCCTCGAAGCCGCGCCTGACCATCTCGATATAGCTGTCGAGCGGCTTGCGCTTCGACCAGCCGAATTCGAGGCTGGCGCGGCCGATGTCGCTCGTGCCCGAAACCCGGATCGGTTGGCCGTTCAGGCTCGCCCCGCCGCCGCGCCGGGCGCGGTAGACTTCTCCGAGCGCAGGTGCCGCGATGATGCCGATCTCGGGTCGCCCGGCGAGGACGAGGCCGATCGAGATGCACCAGTTGCGATCGCCATGGGCGAAATTGGCGGTGCCGTCGATCGGGTCGATGATCCAGACCGCTTCGGCCGCGTCGCCGCCGCCTTCCTCGCCGATCACGCCATCGGAGGGGAAGAGCCGCCTGAGCCGTTCGCGCAGGAAGCTCTCCACGGCGCCGTCGGCCACGGTGAGCCAATCCTGGGCCCCCTTCATCGTGATGTTCAGGGAGTCGCTACGCCCGAAGTAATCGAGCGCGAGATGGCTGGCTTCGGCGACGAGGCCGAGCACGGCATATTCGCGCAGTTCGAGTTCGGCAGGCGTCATCAGAGAGCCTCGAGCGAAACGGCGACCGGCTTGCCGGTGCGGCGGGATTCCGTCGCGGCATCAGCCAGGATCTGCGCCTTCAAGCCGTCGAGCCCGGAGGGCGAGGGCGCGCGCTTGTCGCGGCAGGCGGTGACGAAAGCGTGGAGCTCGGCGCGATAGGCGGCGGCGTAGCGCTCCAGGAAGAAGTTCTGCACCGGGTCGGCGCGGAAGCCGGCGCCGGTTGCGATCTCGACGGTGGTCTCGTGGATATTGCCGGCGCGCAGCATGCCCTTGGAGCCGTGCACCTCGATGCGCTGGTCGTAGCCATAGGTCGCGCGGCGCGAGTTCGAGATCTGGGCGATGCGGCCGCTCGCGGTGCGCATCAGCACAGCGGCCGTGTCGACATCACCGGCGGTCCCGATCGCTGGATCGACCAGTGCCGAGCCGAGCGCGAAGACCTCGACCGGCTCCTCGGCGAGGAGGAAGCGGGCCATGTCGAAATCATGGATCATCATGTCGCGGAAGAGCCCGCCCGAGCGCTTCACATACTCGACCGGCGGCGGGCCGGGATCGCGCGAGATCACGCTGACGATCTCGATCGCGCCGGCCTCGCCGGCGCGCAGGCGGCCTTCGAGCGCGGCGAAGTTCGGGTCGAAGCGGCGGTTGAAGCCGATCATCAGCGGCTTGCCGGACTTGGCGACAACCTCGAGGCAGCGGCGGATGCGGCCGGCGTCGAGATCGACCGGCTTCTCGCAGAACACCGCCTTGCCGGCGGAGACGGCGGCCTCGATCAGGTCGGCATGGGTGTCGGTCGGCGTGCAGATCACCACGGCGTCGATGCCGCTATCGGCGAGGATCGCCTCGGTGCTCGCGACCTTGGCGCCGCTGGCCTGGGCGAGCGAGGCGGCAGCTTCGGCCGAGGCGTCGGAGAGCGCGACCAATTGCGCATCGGAACGCGCGGCGACATTGAGCCCGTGAATGCGCCCGATGCGGCCGGCGCCCAGCAATCCAAATCTCATCACGTCCGTGGTCCTGCGGTTCGAGAGTGCTGCGGCGCTTCAGTCGTGCGCGCCGAGAATGGTCTGGTCGAAGTCGATGTTGGCGCCGGTCATCAGCCCCGATTCGGATGACGCCAGATAGGCGACCGCCTTGGCGACCTCGCGCGGATCAATCAGGCGGCCGAAGGGGCGGCCGGCCTCGGCCTCCTCCAGCCAGCCATCCTGCGCATCATGGCGCAGGCGCATGATCGCGTCCTCGCCCGGGCTCGCCATCCAGCCGATATTGAGGCCGTTGACCCGGATGCGATCGGCGAGGAGCCCGTAGGCGGCATTGCGGGTCAGCGTCGCCAGCGCGCCCTTCGAGACGCTGTAGGCGGCGAGGAAGGGCTGGCCGCCATGGGCCGACATCGACTGGATGTTGACGATCGCGCCTTCGATTGTCTCGCTCCGCATCAGATTGGCCGCATCCTGGATCAGGAAGAAGGGGGCGGTCAGGTTGACCGCCATGATGCGGGCATAGAGCTCCGGGCTGGTGTCGAAGATCGTGCCGCGATCGGTGTCGCCGGCAGCATTGACGAGGATGTCGAGCCGGCCGAAAGCTTGCTCGGCAGCAGGGACGATTCCGCGGACGGCATCGAGATCGGCAAGGTCGGCAGCGTGGAAGATCGCGTTGCAGCCGGCGGCCTTCAGGCTCGCTGCGACGCCTTCGCCGCGCTCGCGGTTGCGGCCGGTGAGGACGAGGCCGGCGGCGCCGCGCGCCGCGAATTCCCGGGCGATCGCCTCGCCCAGGCCCTGGCTGCCGCCGGTGACAACGGCGACTTTGCCGTCGAGTTCGCGGCGGAGGTCGGCTGGCTGGGGCACCTCTGATCTCCCTGGCAGCGCCACCGTCACAATGGCACATTATTTTTATTGCGCTTGACTAATGGAACAAACATTCCATTCTCTCCCAGCACAAGTCAAGGCCGCGAGAGCCCCTGTCTCCCATGTCGTCGCTACAGCAGCAGGACCCGCCACGGGACGATTTCGACGGCTTCGTCGCCCTGCTGCGCGAGCGTGGGCCGAGCCTGCCGAAGCGGTTGCGGCAGGTCGCCGACTACGCGCTCGCCAATCCCGACGACATGGCGCTGAGCACCGCGGCGCAGGTGGCGCAGCAGGCGGGTGTGCAGGCGTCGACACTGGTGCGGTTCGCCCAAGCGCTCGACTATTCCGGTTTCAGCGAATTGCAGCAGCTCTTCCGCTCGCGGCTGCGCCAGCAATTCCCCGATTATCGCGAGCGACTGGTGGCGCTGCGCGAGGAGGGAGCGGCCGGGCCGAACATGGCTCAGGTTCTGCTCGACGGCTTCGCCGAGGCCAGCCGCAACTCGCTGTCGCGGTTGCAATCGACGACTCGGCATCGCGATGTCGACAAGGCGACGGACCTTCTCGCCGGGGCGGAAACGATCATCCTGATCGGCGCGCGCCGGATGTTCCCGGTCGTGTCCTATCTCGCCTATGCCTTCGGCAAGCTCGGCATAAGGGCGGTGCTCGTCGACAATATCGCCTCGCTCGGGCCCGAGCAGGCAGCGATTGCGCGCGAGGGCGATGTCGTCGTCTCGGTCAGCTGCGCGCCCTATACACCCGCGACAGTCGCGATCGCGGCCGCTGCGCACAAGAAGGGCATTCCGGTGATCGCGATCACGGATAGCGCGCTCAGCCCTCTCGCCCAGCACTGCTCCTTATGTCTCGAGGTTGAGGAAGCCGATTACGGCGCCTTCCGCTCGATGTCCGCGACCTTTGTGCTCGCCATGACGCTCGCCGTCGGCACCGCCGAGAAAGCCCGTCCCGATGCCTGATCCCACCCTCGACCTGATCTCGATCGGCCGCTCCTCGGTCGACCTCTATGGCCAGCAGATCGGCGGCCGGCTGGAGGACATGGCCTCGTTCTCCAAGGCGGTCGGCGGCTGCCCGACCAATATCGCGATCGGCACGGCCCGGCTCGGCCTGAAATCAGCGGTGATCACCCGCGTCGGCGCCGAGCAGATGGGCCGCTTCATCCTGGAGCAGTTGCAGCGCGAGGGTGTCGAGACCAAGGGCGTGGTCGTCGATCCCAAGCGCCTGACCTCGCTGGTCATTTTGGGCGTGCGCGACGAGAAGACGTTTCCGTTGATCTTCTATCGCAGCGACTGCGCCGACGCGGCGCTCGACGAGAGCGAGATCGACGAGGCTTTCATCGCCTCGGCCAAGGCGGTGGTGGTCACCGGCACGCATTTCGCGATCCCCAATGCGGCCAAGGCGCAGCGCAAGGCGATCGCGCTCGCCCGCAAGCATGGCCGCAAGGTCGTGTTCGACGTCGACTACCGGCCCAATCTCTGGGGGCTCGCCGGGCATGCTGCCGGCGAGGAGCGCTATATACGTTCCGACACGGTGACCCAGCACCTCCAGGCGATCCTGCCGGAGTGCGATCTGATCGTCGGCACCGAGGAGGAATTGCACGCCGCCGGCGGCTCGGAGGACACGCTCGCCGCGATCCGCAATATCCGCGCGCTGAGCAAGGCGACGATCGTCTGCAAGCGCGGGCCGATGGGCTGCGTGGTGTTTCCGGGCGCCATCCCCGCCTCGATCGAGGACGGCATCAAGGGGCCGGGCTTCCCGGTCGAGGTCTATAATGTCCTGGGAGCTGGCGACGCCTTCATGTCCGGTTTCCTGCGCGGCTATCTCAGCGACGAGCCGATCGAGACCTGCTGCACCTGGGCCAATGCCTGCGGCGCCTTCGCGGTCTCGCGCCTGCTCTGCTCGCCGGAGAGCCCGACCTTCGCCGAATTACAGTTCTTCCTGAAGCACGGCTCGCAGCACCGGGCGCTGCGCCATGACGTGGCGATCAACCATGTCCATTGGGCGACGACGCGCCGGCCGCAGGCTTCGACGCTGATGGCACTCGCCATCGATCATCGCTCCCAAATCGAATCGATGGCCGACGAGGCCGGCGTGCCGCGTGAGCGCATTGCGGTCTTCAAGCGGCTCGCCGTCGACGCCGCGGCACGGATCGCCAGGGGTGCCGACGGTTTCGGCATGCTGCTCGACGGGCGCCATGGCCGCGAGGCGCTGTTCCGCGCCGGCGATCATGGTTTCTGGGTGGCGCGGCCGCTGGAGGTGCCGGGCTCGCGGCCGCTGCGGCTCGAGACCGATGCGGACGGCTCGCTCGGGGCGGTGCTGAACGAGTGGCCGGTCGACCATGTCGTCAAGGTGCTGGCCTTTTATCATCCCGACGATGACGCCGGGCTGAAGGCGGAGCAGGAGGCGACGCTGAAGCGGGTCGCGCTGGCCTGCCGGCAAGTCGGGCGCGAGCTGCTGGTCGAAATCATCTGCTCGAAGAACGGACCGGTCGGCGACGATACCATGGCGAGCGTGATGCGCCGCCTCTACGATATCGGCATCAAGCCGGATTGGTGGAAGCTCGAGGCCCAGCCAACCGCCGCGGCCTGGGCCTCGGTCGACACCGCGACCGCCGAGAACGATCCCTATTGCCGCGGCGTCGTGCTGCTTGGGCTCGACGCACCGTTGCCGGAGCTGGAGGCCGCCTTCCGGCTGGCGCAGACCGCGAAGACGGTGAAGGGTTTCGCGGTCGGGCGCAGCATCTTCGGCGAGGCGGCGCGCGGCTGGCTCGCTGGGACACTCGACGACGAGACCGCGACTGCGATGATGGCCGAGCGCTTCGGCCGGCTGGTCGAGGCCTGGCAAGCGCGCTGAGGAGATAAGTCATGAGCACGGTCAGGCTCACCATGGCGCAGGCGCTGGTGGCGGCGATGGCGGCGCAGAAGACGGTGGTCGGCGGCCGGACACTACCGCTTTTCGCCGGCGTCTGGGCGATCTTCGGCCATGGCAATGTCGCAGGTCTCGGCGAGGCACTGCATGGCGCGCGCGACATCCTGCCGACGCTGCGGGCCCATAACGAGCAGGCGATGGCGCATGCGGCGATCGCCTTCGCCAAGGCCTCGCGCCGGCGCCGGATGATGGCGGTGACGAGCTCGATCGGGCCGGGCGCGACCAATATGGTGACGGCTGCGGCAGTCGCCCATGTCAACCGCCTGCCGCTGCTGCTGCTGCCGGGCGACGTCTTTGCCGGGCGCCGGCCCGATCCGGTGCTGCAGCAGATCGAGGATTTCGGCGACGGCACCGTCTCCGCCAATGACTGCTTCCGCCCCGTCTCGCGCTATTTCGACCGGATCACCCGGCCGGAGCAGATCATCCCCGCCTTCGAGCGGGCGATGCAGGTTCTGACCGATCCGTCGGACTGCGGGCCGGTGACGCTGGCGCTGTGCCAGGATGTGCAGACCGAGGCTTTCGATTATCCAGAAAGCTTCTTCGCCGAGCGGATCTGGCAAACGCGCCGGACGCGGCCGGACGAGCAGGAACTGGCGCAGGCGGTCGCGCTGCTGAAAGCTGCGAAGCGGCCGCTGGTCGTCGCCGGCGGTGGCACTCTCTACAGCGAGGCCGAGGGCGAACTCGCGCGCTTCTGCCTGGCGCACGGCATCCCGAGCGCTGAGACGCAGGCCGGCAAGAGCGCCCTACCACACGACCATCCGCTCAATCTCGGCGCGATCGGCGTCACCGGCACCGGCGCCGCCAACGACGCGGCGAAGAATGCCGACGTCGTGCTCGCGGTCGGCACGCGCCTGCAGGATTTCACCACCGGCTCGCGCGCACTTTTCGCCGATCCGGAGTGCCGGATCATTGGATTGAACACCCAAGCCTTCGATGCCGGCAAGCATGGCGGGCAGCCGCTGGTCGCCGATGCCAAGGCGGGCCTCGCTGAGCTGGAGGTCGCGCTGGCGGGCTGGAAGGCCCCGGCCGGTTGGACGGCGCAAGTGCAGGCCTCGCGTGACACATGGCTCACGACTGCCGCGCGCTATACCGCGGCGAGCAACCAAACGCTGCCGAGCGATGCGCAGGTGATCGGCGCGGTGCAGCGCCAGAGCCGGACAAGCGATGTCGTGCTTTGCGCTGCCGGCGGCCTGCCGGGCGAGTTGCACAAGCTCTGGCAGCCCGGCGCACCCGGCGGCTACCATATGGAATACGGCTATTCCTGCATGGGCTACGAGATCGCCGGCGGCCTCGGCACCAAGCTCGCAGACCCCGCCCGCGAGGTCTTCGTCATGGTCGGCGACGGCTCCTATCTGATGATGAATTCGGAGATCGCGACCTCGGTGATGCTCGGGGTCAAGCTCACCATCGTCCTGCTCGACAATCGCGGTTTCGGCTGCATCAACCGGCTGCAGAGCGCGACGGGTGGCGCCTCCTTCAACAACCTGCTGCGCGACACCCGGCACGAGACGCTGCCGGAAATCGATTTTGCCGCGCATGCCGGCTCGATGGGCGCGATTTCGCGCAAGGTCGCGAGCCTGGCCGAACTGGAGACCGCGCTCGCCGAGGCCCGCGGCCACGACCGCACCAGCGTCATCGTCATCGACACCGACCCGCTGATCTCGACCGATGCCGGCGGGCATTGGTGGGATGTCGCGGTGCCCGAGGTCTCGGCGCGCGATGCGGTCAAGGCGGCGCGCAAGCGCTATGACGGCGCGCTCGCCGCGCGCGACAACTGATCAATGAGGACGACATGCCTATCCGTATCGGTGCCAACCCCATCGGCTGGTCGAATGACGATCTCCAGGACATCGGCGGCGCGACACCGCTCGAAACCTGCCTGGCCGAGGCCCGCGAAGCCGGCTTCGTCGGCATGGAGCTCGGCCACAAGTTCCCGCGCGAGCCCAAGGCGTTGAAGGCGGCGCTCGAACCTTTCGGGATGGCCTGCATCTCCGGCTGGTATTCGGCGGAATTGCTGAAGCGCGATGCCGATGAAGAGATGAAGCACCTGCGGCCCCATCTCGACCTGCTGAAAGCGATGGGCTCGACCGTGCTGGTCTTCGCCGAGACTTCGAACGCGATCCATGGCGATCGCAGCAAACCGCTGTCGCAGCGGCCGGTGATGGCGGCCGGCGATTGGGCTCAGTTCGGCCGGCGGATCACCGAGGTCGCCGAGCGCACGCTCGCCGAAGGTGTCAGGCTGGTCTACCACCACCATATGGGCACGATCGTCGAGAGCGAGGCCGATATCGACGCCTTCATGGCGGCGACGGGCGAGGCAGTGCACCTGCTGCTCGACACCGGCCACGCGACCTGGGGTGGGGCCGATCCGGTCAAGCTCGCCGAGCGCTACCGCACCCGCATCAGCCATGTCCATGCCAAGGATGTGCGCAAGGCGGTGATGGAGCAGGCGCGGCGGGAAGACTGGAGCTTCCTCGACGCGATCCTCGGCCAGGGTAAGGAACTCGGCGTCTACACCGTGCCGGGCGACGGCATGGTCGACTACACGGGCGTGTTCAAGGCTCTGCCTGGCTATTCCGGCTGGGTCGTGGTCGAGGCCGAGCAGGATCCCGAGAAGGCGCATCCGCTGACCTATGCCAGGAAGGGTGTCGCCCATCTCAAGCAGAGCCTGAAGGAGGCCGGGCTCGTCTGAGCCCGGGCACAACGATGTCGAAGCTTCTGGTCAAGCCGCAGGCGCCCGATGCCGAGGGGCGCATCCATGAGGTCACGCCTGAAACGGCCGGCTGGGGACATGTCGGCTTCGCCGTGCACAAGCTCGCCGCCGGGCAGAGCCTGTCACGCGAGACCGGCGACAGGGAGCATTGCCTCGTCCTGCTCTCGGGCAAGGTTTCGGCCAGTGCTGGGGGCACCGATTTCGGGATGATCGGTGGACGGGCCTCGCCCTTCGAGCCCGATCCCTGGTCGCTCTATGTGCCGGCTGGCTCCAACTGGAACGTCACGGCGCAAGGGCCGTGCGAGCTCGCGATATGCTCGGCGCCGGGTAAGCCGGGCGCGCGGCCGGCGCGCGTCATTGGTCCGGCCGATGTCGGCTCTCTGACACGCGGGGAGGGCAGCAACACCAGGCATGTCCGCAACATCCTGCCGGAGACGGAAGCCGCCGACGGGCTCCTCGTCGTCGAGGTGATCACGCCCTCCGGCTGCTGGTCGAGCTATCCGCCGCACAAGCACGATCAGGACAAGTTGCCGGCGGAATCGTTGCTGGAGGAGACCTATTACCACCGGCTCAACCCGCCGCAGGGCTTCGGCTTCCAGCGCGTCTACACCGACGACCGTTCGCTCGACGAGACCATGGCTTTCGAAGACGGCGACGTGGTGCTGGTGCCGAAGGGCTACCATCCCGTCGGCGCCCCGCACGGCTATGATCTCTATTATCTCAACGTCATGGCCGGGCCGAAGCGGGTCTGGAAATTCCACAACGACCCCGCGCATGAGTGGATGCTGAAGGCGTGACGACCCTGACGACGCAGGCCGAGCTGATCGGCGACGATGAGCTCGCTTATCTCCGCAGCCGGACGGCGTTCATTGCGGGTGCCGGCATGGTGCTCGACGACGGTTACCGTCTGGCGCATCTGCCGCTGATCGATCCGCATCATCCCAAAGCGATCGCGCGAAAGGACGGGACGCATTACGACAATGGTCGGCACCCGCCGATCTACTCGCTGGTGGTGCCGACGCTCGGCCTGCAGGAGGCGCCCGCCTACCGGGAGCTCGAACAGGCGCTGCGTGACGCTCCGTTTGCGAACAAGATCGCCTGGGACATCGTCGCGCGGCGGCAGGCGAAGCTGCATGCGACCGTGTGCGGTTCACTCTCGGTCGGTGCGCCGCCAACCATCGATCCGGTCGCTCGCGAGACGCTGTCGCACATCGGGCCGGTTCAGATGGAACTGCGCGGCCTGTTCTCCGGCAATGTCAATCGCGGCCGGCTGTATCTCAGGCTCTATCCGGAGCGCCGCGACGGGCAGAATGCCCTGCATCTCATGCAACGGGCGCTCGGGCGGCCGACCAGCGACCTCTACGTCGTCGGCATCTGGAACCTGAGCGAGGATCTCGACGATGCTGAGGCGGCAGCGCTCGCGAGCCTCGTAGAGCGCTGGTGGGACAGGCCCATCCTGCGCTTCACCGCAGATCGCATCTGGCTGATGGGAGCGAGCGACGACCTCGTACTCGACTCCGAGATCGTCGAAACGATCAGCCTGAAATAGGTCTGACGACAGCGACGAGCGCCGTTGCGGCTTGCCTTGTCGGCGCGAGGGAGTTACCTCGCGCTCACAGCATTCTGCCGCCTCTGTGCGGCTCCGCGATCCCTCGGCCCGCCTCGTGCGTTGTAGCCAGACGGATCGCCCAACCGACAGGATCGATCATGGCCCGCAAGAAATCGAAACCGCTCGATGCCGCCTACGTCCTGTTCGACGTGTTCTACGAGGATGGCTCGCGCAGTTCCAATCGCCGCGTTCCCACCGAACTGTTGGGCGGGATCGACGGCGACGACCCGGCGCTGGACGCGATCCAGGAGCAGGATCGCGTCATCGCCGAGAGGTCGGGCAAGCCGCCGCTCACGATCCGGAGTGTGGTGCGGGCGGGCGATGCCGAGAAGCAGGCCGCCCGCCAGGCGGAGAAGGCCTCGCGCCGGACGGGTTGAGCCCGAACCGCGGGTTTAGCGTTTGGCCCGGCGACGGGCAGGCTGCGTCTGGCTGCTGCCGCCGCTCAACAGCGAGCTGATCACGTAGAGCGCGAGACCCACGCCGACCACGGCCGCCAGCGGCTCGCGCTCGCCGCGGCGCATCAGCGCGCGGCCACCTTCCCGGGCATAGTCGCGGCCGACATCGAGATAATCCTGTCCGCGGGCGACGTAGTCGCGGCTCCGGTCGACCTGCTCGCGGCCGCTGCCGATCAGATCGCGTCCGGCGCGGAGAGCCTGATCGCCATAGTCGCGCAGCGTGTTGCTCCAGCCGCTGGTATCCGGCTGCCAGCTCGAACGGCGAGGCGTCACCGCCCAGGCGATCAGGCCGACGCTGAGGGCGCCTATGGCGAAGGCTGCCAGCGGATGGCGTTCGACCGTCTCGACCGCGGCCTCGCCGGTCTCCTGGGCGTATCGGCCTGCTTCGCGCAACGTGTCGCCGGGGTCGAGCTCGGCGAGCTTTTCCTTGGCCCGGCCATAGCCGTCCTTGACGGTCTCCGCCGTGCGATTGGCGAGGTCAGCGGCGCGCGCCGCAACGCTGCCGGTCGCGCGGTCGATCTCGTCCCGCATCTCATCCGTGTTGGAAGGCACGTCCGGTGGCAGGCGCTTGTCGTTGTCCATCCGTCAACTCCATGAGCTTGAAAGTTTCTGGGCTCGAAAGCTTCATGGTCGAAACGACGGAGCGGCGGCGTGGTTCCGCCGCCGCGCAAGAAAGCCGGGTTTTGAGACTACCGCGTCGCGCGGCGCGTTGTGCGAACCACTGTCGGAGCGGTGACCGCACCGGCGGCGCCACCGACCACGGCTCCGACCGGCCCGGCTACGACCGCCCCGGTCCCGGCGCCGACCGCAGCGCCGCTGACCCGTTGTTCGAGCGTGGTGCAGGCGGTCAGGCTGAGCGCGGCCAGGGCGGCCGCGGCAAGAGATGACGTTTTCATCGAGTGCTCCTTTGAGTGCGCGTGATGAAACGGCGAACTAGCCCAGAAGTTGCCGCATGGCGATGGCAGAGATTCACATCGTTGGTTAAACTCGTCTCGGCGAGTTCGACTCACCGCCCCAGGGAGACTGCTCATGAAGACGCTTCTGTTCTCCACCGCCCTCGCGTTCATGGCCGCAAGCTTCGCCGCTGCGCCAGCCTCGGCCCTGACCATGAAAGAGTGCAGTGCCAAGTATCAGGATGCCAAGAAGGCGAACACGCTGAAGGGCCAGAAGTGGAACGATTTCCGCAAGGCCAACTGCGCCGATGACGACGCCTCGGAAAACGATGCTGCGGCAGCCGTGACGGACGCTCCGGCCGCGACGCCGGCCGCGACCACGCCCGCCAAGCCCGCCGGCAAAGCCAAGGCCGCGGTGTTCCCGCGCGCCGTCGCGCCGAAGTACTCGGACGAAACCGCCGGCAAGGCGCGCCTCAAGACCTGCGTCGACCAGTACAATGCCAACAAGGCGGCCAACGCCAATGGCGAGCTGAAGTGGATCGAGAAGGGCGGCGGCTACTGGAGCCAGTGCAACACCAGGCTCAAGGGCTGAGCTGACGATCGGAGCGCTCCAGGTTCACCGGGAACGCTTCCGCCAGGGATCATCGAGCCTCCTGCGCATCGACGCGGGAGGCTTTTTCAAAGCGCCTTTCCGGGCCGTGACGCTTCCCGCAGCAGCAGCTTCTGATAAGCGAGCCCGATGGCGACGAGGCTGGCGCCGAGGCCGATGAAGGACAAGGCCCGCAGAAGGCCTTCCAGCCCGGACATGTCGATCAGGAAAGCCTTGCAGATTGCGATCGTCACCACGCCGAGCGAGGCGAGGCGCAGATCCTTCGACTGCAGCCGGAAGCCGAGCGCGAGCAGCGCCACGCCATAGAGCAGCAGGGTGGCCGAATAGGCATAGAGCTCGCTGGCGCTGCCGGTGTCGACCAGGAGATCGCGGCCGACGAAGCCGCGCCGGACTTCGATCAGCAGATAGGCCAGCCCGCCGATGATCGCGGTGACGCCGAAGATGCGCCGCGCCCCGGCGCCGGTGAGGAATTCCCTGGACCAGCGTGCAGCGGCGAAGGCGAGCAGCGCCGGCAGGAGATAGCCGATGGCGGCGTTGTCGAGCAGGAGCGGGCCAGCGAGCGGCTGCTGCGTCGCCAGCGGATTGGCGATCAGGCCGGGCAGGAGCGCGAACAGGCCGCAGGAGCCGATCGCTGCCCATTCGGGGCGGACCGGCACCGAGCGACCGGGCAGGCGAACCGAGCCGGTGATCATGACGATGATGGCGGCGATGAAGCCGAAGGCGGCATAGAAGCCCGCTTCGGCGAGGGTGACCAGGACGTCGGAGGCCAGCAGCGGCCCGTGGAAGCCGTGGCGCAGCAGGAGGAAGGCGCAGAGCGCCGATCCTGCCATGGCCGTGCGCCGGAAGGCGACGCTGATCGCGGGTGCGACCTCGCGCAGCCACCAGGTCGCACCGGCGAAGCCACAGACCACTGCGCCATAACCCCAGAGGATGCGGTTGAAGATGACCGGTCCCTCGACGCCGCTGAGATCGAACAGCGGATTGCGGCCGATGCCGAGCGCAAGCGCCGCCCAACCGATCGCGATCATGGCGAGCGCGCGCAGGGTGAACCCAGTGACGCGGCCGGGCGAGAGTTCGCGCCAGATGCGCGCCGCGGCCGTGAGCGCCAGCAGCAGCAGCGTGATCGTCACTGCTTCGGCAAAGCCGGCGACGCTACCGTCCATCGGCGCAAGGACCGGGCCAGAGAAGGCATGCCGGACGATCAAGATCGCACCGAGCGAAACCAGCACCGCAGCGCAAGCGTTGAGCGTGTCGCTGAGGCGCGAGCGGCCGTCGCGCCCGAGCCAGTAGCCGAGCAGCCCGAGCAGGCCACCGATCACGACATACCAGAGCAGCCGGTTGAACACCGGCCAGCCGAGCACGGGCGTGCCGTCGAAGACCGGGTTCAGCACGGCGCAAAGCCCGCCGACGCCAACCAAGATCAGCGCGATCGCGGCGATATCGGCGCAGACGCCGAAGACCCGCCCACCGAGCCGGCGCGCGAGCAGGACGAAGCCTGTGCCAAGCAGCCCGAGCGCCAGGACGTGGCAGAAGACTTCCTCGAAGAGCCGGTTGCGCGGGCCGAGATAATGCAGGCGGATGAGATCGGCGGTCGGCACGAGATCGGAGCCAGCGAAGGCCTGCCGCACTTCCAGCAGGACGAAGGTGGCGAAGAAGAAGGCAGCGAGCGCCTCATGGATCAGGCGCGGGCGATCCTGCCTGCCGCGGAGCGCCAGCGCGCCGATGGCGAAGCAGAGTGCCGGCAGGGCATAGGCCGGGATCAGCCAGTTGAGGATGGGCCAGGAGCCGACATCGCTGACGATCGGGTTCCAGACGAGCCGAGCCAGTGCCGCCGTGGCGAGCGCCGCCGACATGCTGCGTAGCAGCGGGATTGGCCGCAAGGCGGAGAGGAGCGCGACGCCCGCGGCCGAAACGGCGAAACCGACCACCAGCCAGGTCTCGCGCAAAGCGAAGGCGATGGCGAGGCCGAGCGCGATCGCGCCGGCGGCGGCATAGGCGGCCGAGCCGATGAAGGCGAGCGGATTGGCGCGAGCCTTGGTGTTGCGGCGCTCGACCGGCAGGAGGAGCTCGGAAGCGGCAAAAAGCGCGATCGTCAGGAGCAGGGCCAGTGCGGCAAAGCCGGTCGAGCGCTCGAAGCCGTTGCTGCGCAATGCCGTCGCCAGCAGCAGGCAGACCGGGGCGAGTGCCGAGGCAAAGGCGAGGCAGCCGCGTGCCAGGACGCCGCCGGCGCCAGTCCCACGCCGCATCAGCAAAGCGAAGAAGGGCGGGAGGGCGAGAAGCAGCGCGAAGAGAGCGGCGGTCCAGCGCAGCCCAGGGCCGGCATCGGGGGCGAAACTGAGGCGCATCAGGTCGACCGGCAGCGTCGGCGACAGGCCGAAGGCGCCATCGCGGGTCGGCCAGAGCAGCGCCATGCCGGCCGCTGCCGCGCCGGCTAGTAGCGCCAGCGGCGCCAGATCGCGGTATCGGACCGCGCCAGCGACGGCGACCGCCACCGTGACGATGATGGCGGCATGCAGCGGCGTGGGCCCGCCATGGCTGGTCCATAGGATGCCGGAGAGGACGAGAGGCACGCCGATGGCGATGAGACTTGTCAGTTCGAAGCCAGCGATCCGCCAGCCGCCATCGAACCCGGTCGTCCTGCGCCAGGCTGGCCATTCCCTGAGCAGCCCGAGCGCGAGAACCGAGCCGGAGGCGGCGAGCCAGGCGGCCCAGCTCACATTGCCGCCGGCGAAGGCGATGAGCAGCGTCCAGGCACCATGTCCGGCGACGGCGCCGAGCGTGACGACGCGGCTGGGCCGGCGCTGGTGCAGCAGGAAGGCGACAGCGGTGACGAAGGTGATGAAGAGCGCGAGCGCGACGAAGTTCGGCGCGGTGCTGGCGACCAGGAAGGGCGTCGCATAGGAGCCGAGCAGGCCGAACAGGCCGAGCGCCGGGCCGTGCAGCAACGAAGCCGAGAGTGCTGCCAGGCCGAGCAGGCCCATCAGGGCGAAAGCGGGGCCTGGTCCGATGAAGCCATAGACGGCATGGGCGGCGAAGATCACGCCGAAGCCGCTGAGCACGGCGACGCCCGCCAGAACGCCTGGAATGCTGGCATGGCCGAGGCCGGCGAGCGGGCTGGAGCCGGAGGTGATCGCGAGTGGCAGGTCGCGCCGGCGCAGATACTCGCTTGCGCCGGCTGCGGCGAGCGCGAAGGCGGCGCCGAGCAGCAATCGGACGCCCGGGCCGAATAGGCCGGCCTCGATCGAGTAGCGAACCAGGAAGAGGCCGCCCAGCGCGAGCGTGACGCCGCCGATCCAGACCGCCCAGCGCGAGCCGATCGCCTCCTCGAAATCGCGCCGCGGCGCAGGTGCGGCGAACGGCTCCGCTTCCGGCGGGAGCTCGCTCCGCTGGACGTCCAGATCCGATTCGGGCGCTGTGGCGCTTGCGGCGAGCGTCTCGATCGGAGTGTGAAGCTCCTCACCCGAGACTTTGCCTGCGGTGTCCTCGATCGTGCGAGCCGCGACAAGATCGCTGGCTGGCGCTGGCGCTGGTTCTTCCGCCGCGACAGGTGTCGGTGCATCGAGATCGGCTGCCACAACATGAGCTGGTGCATCCTCGACGAGGGCAGTTTCGGTCCGCTCGTCCGCTTGTTCGGAAGGCGCTCCGCTGGCCGCCGCTCCAGCAGCGAACTGGGCTCGCAAGACACTCAGGTCGGCACGCAAGGCCTCGATCTCGGCGCGCTGATGGGCAGCGAGCTCGAGTGCTCTGTTGCCGCGGCCCAGCGCGCTGAAAGCAGCCCAGGGGACCGCGATGAAGAGGAAGCCGAAGAGGCCGAGGCCGAGAAGCGCGAAGCCTTCCATGCGTGAAGTTCCGCCCCTCGCTCGATGATCAAATAGCGGTTGCGCAGATAGCGCGCCGCGCGCCGAGATGTCCAATCACCAGCGTTTGGGGGGATGTGACGCCGATTCGAGATTTGATGGCCGGGATGGAATGCGCTCGGCCGGGCTCTGTCGGCCGCCGCTCCGATGGAGCCGTTGTCCAGGGAGCGGGATGCCGCGGCCGCAATGCGATCGGCCGCTTGCTCCGCTCACGGCAGTGCCACCGGCGGAGCGACCAAAAGGGAGGCAAGGTTGTCGGAAGCGGAGGGCCTTGGTGGAGCTGAGGGGAAGCTCGCCAAGGTTAGCAAATTCAATAACTTAGGTATTATCGGCTCTGCGCGGTATGCCATTAGTGTAAATCACTTGCAAGCACGAAATAGGCAGCCGCTGGCATGCCAATGACGCTGCTCCGGAGCTGCGTACTGGTGGGCTGCTCGGATTGAGAGGTTCGCCTGAGCGGGCAGAAGAAGCATGGCGATGATTGTTTTTTATGTTCCGGTATCGTGACCGATTTTTTGCCGCAATGGATCGCTGAGGCGCCGGAACCCTGGTATCGCTAAGACGGAGCGAACCAGAGGAATTGATGAACTCGCTAGTCCGTCTCACCACCAAGGAGCTTGGGGCCTATTACACCCCGCAGACCATCGCCGACGTTCTCGCCGAATGGGTTGTGCAGACCGGTAGGGAGACGGTACTCGAACCGAGTATCGGCGACGGCGCGCTGTTACGCGCCTCGATTGCATGCGCCAAAAGGAGATTGCCGGCCTTGTCCAACTTGCGGCTAGTTGGCTGCGATGTGGATGATGATGCAATCGATAGGGTTCGAAATTGGCTGCCCCCCTGTCATCTCCTTCTCCTCCGAGACTTCTTGGAGGTTAGCCCTTCTGCGATTGGACCGGTCCAAGGCGTTATTTCAAATCCGCCGTTTACGCGCAATCATGCCCTTCCAGCGAAACGGCGCCAGGAATTGCGGCAGCGATTTGCAATCAAAGGAGCAGCTGGCCTCTGGGTGCATTTTCTATTCCACGCGATGGACTTCCTTTCGCCCGGTGGTCGTTTGGCGGCGGTCGTACCAGCTGCTGCTGTTTTCACGTCATATGGGCGAGAGGCTCTGAAGCGCATTTGCGATAACTTCAGTCATGTCGAAATTCGGCAGATCGTCGATCAGCCGCTTTGGTCGAGCCGTGCCGACGAGCGCGGCGCGATTGTGCTGGCGAGCAACTTCGGTGCGGGTTCCTGCGAATTACCCAGCGCCTCGCGCTGGTCTACTGCTGGAGATCGGCGCTTGGACCGGGGCTACCACGAGAGCCCTCTGTCCTTTCATCAGGCTCTGGCCAAAGCCAAGCGTCTCAGTGAGCTAGCCACGTTGTCGATTGGTGCTGTGACTGGCTTCAACAAAATTTTCCTTATGTCCGAGGCGGAGAGAGTTGAAACAGGGATAGAAGTTGAAGATTTGAACGTCGTCGTGCCGAAAAGCCGTCATTTGAAGGGTATATCGGTTTCGGTGGAAGAAGTAATGGCATTTTCTCAAACAAGAGAGCAGATTTGGATGCTCACACCGCGTGATATTACGAAGTTGCGGCGCGGCATTCGAAATCGTCTTTCACAAATTTCAAAACAAAAACGTCGATCCGTCGTATGGCTCAACAAGCGATCTCCTTGGTGGAAAATCGAGATCGGACCTGAATGCGATGCGATATTCACTTATATGAATGATCGTGGCCCTCGAATTGTTCTCACCGGGCAGGGATTACGATGCACAAACACGTTACATCGGATAAGGTTTTTCTCTGAAGTTGATCACAATAATCGCCTTGCCGCGGCGCTCAGTATGATTTCCAGTTTTGGGCAGCTCGCTGCAGAACTAACCGGGCGGCCATATGGTGGAGGTGTATTGAAGTTTGAGTTGACCGATGCCCGCCGTTTGCCAGTCTTAGGCAGCGAGGGTAGGTCTGCGAAGTCCGCATTTGACGAGGCTGATCGAGCAATGCGGGTTGGAGATACGGATAGGGCGCGCCAGGTTGCTGATTCATTTTTGCTTCCGCCCGTCTTTGGACCCATGTGGGAGAGGGCAGGCGCGGAAATGATACACGAGGCTGTGCAACTGCGGACTCTGCGGCGCGGTAACAAGTCATGAGCGAGGAACTTCAGTTCTCTGCGGATGCCGGCATTATCGACAGGCTAGGACGTGAGCTCGTTGGCCGGCAAGAAACTGCGCTAATTGAACTTGTCAAGAACAGTTATGATGCCGACGCTCGGCATGTCGCCGTCACGCTTGAGCGGGATGCCCTGACTATTGAAGACGACGGCACGGGCATGACCCGCGATGAAATCGTCACGGGTTTCCTCCGCCTGGCAAGCACTTTTAAGGTCAAGGAGCCAAGGTCGCGTATTTTCGGCCGCCAGAGAGCCGGACGCAAAGGCATAGGCCGCTTCTCCACGCAGAGGCTTGGTGCACTCCTTCGCCTCCAGACATGGGTCGATGACCACAACCCAGGTTTTGAGCTAATCGTTGATTGGCAAAAATTTGAAAGTGGAAGAAATCTCGAGCAAGTTCCGGTCCTTCTGGACGCAACACCTTCACGCAGGGCTGGCACGATCATTCGGATCGAACGGTTGCGAGACGAATGGTCTGTCGGGCAGATTCGACGTTGCTGGCGCGGGCTTTTAGCGCTTCAGCAGCCCTTTCCCGTCACTCCCATCGAGCATCGCCCGCAGGCTGACCCTGGTTTTGAGGTAGCTTTCCTGCGCGATGGGGGTCTCTTTAGCGATCCCGAGCTCGTCGCCGATTTTCAGACCGAAATATTGGCACACATGCACGCCATGATTGAGTTTCGGGTAGACCATGAAGGAAAGGCCGAGTGGCGCATTTCTCAGAATCGGTTTGGTCCTGATCGGGGTTGGGCGCGGATAAATCATCAACATCGCGATAGCTCAGCTCCGCCTCCGTATGCGGTGTTACGTGAAGTTGCGATGAAGGCTCATTACTTCATCTTGCTGCCTGATCTCCTCCCTGGGCTTGTGTTTTCGCGAGTGCGAGACACCTTGCGCGACGAGGGAGGAATACGTCTTTATCGCAATGGCTTCCGAGTAGTACCCTATGGAGAGGCCGGAAACGACTGGCTACGCCTTGATCAAATCTATTCGCAGCGGGGCATGGTTCTGGCACCAATTGCGAATCGAAACTTTTTCGGCGTGATAGAGGTCAATGATCCAGAAGGTAAGCAATTCGAAGAGCATACGTCTCGCGAAGGGCTTATCGAAACCGAGGCTTTTCAGGAGCTAACCGGATTGGCAACGGCGGTCCTTGTTACCGCCGTAAACCGGATTAACGAGGATCGCGGTCGTAAGACCAGTGCCGGGGGAGCTACTCAACGCAAGGCGACCGAGGCGTTGGATAAGCTAAAGGAAGCCGCTCGGTTAGCTCGTTCAGCAGAAGAAGAAATTCGCAGACGAGCGGAGGAGCAGAAGGACGGCCGGGGTGATGCTGCCGCACCCGAAGCACCTGAATCAAGTTCGACGGGAGCGGGAGCTGATGGAACTGAAGACACTTCGGCTTCGGTTGGAAGCACTGCTAATCTGATTCAAGAGTCTATAGACCTAATTGAGCAACAGCGCGCTGAACTCGCTGATGAAGCTGCTTTGCTGCGCCTACTGGCTACACTTGGCTTAACAACATCAGAATTTAGCCACGAAACGGGCATGACATTCGAAGCAGTTCGGATGGACTTCCAGTCTGTTTTCAAAGCAGCGCTCGAAGCCCATGCAGACGATAACGATTTTATCGATCAGGCGGAGCGCGCAAAGGCTATGCTAGCGCGTCTCGATGCGCTCACAGCCTATTTGAATGAACTCGCCTCCGCACGTTCAGTACGACAGCTCGCATCGGTTAGCGTGAGTAAAGCGGTCCAAGATTTCGAAATTGGGGTTAGACGGCTTGCTGAAAAGGCCGAAATTTCCCTCGAGATAAATACCCCGGCTTATGATCCGCTCTTTACGCGGCCGATGCATGCGGCGGAGATCGCCTCAATCCTCCTTAACTTCTTTTCTAACTCGCTGAAAGCGCTCCGCCGTGTTGAAGGCTTGCGACGCATCCGTGTCGAAGCAGCACGTGAAAATGAACAGCATATTGTAATGCGCTTTTGCGATTCCGGCGATGGTATTCCAGATGAAAACCGCGATAAGGTTTTTGATCTTTTCTTCACGACGCGTATCGCAGCACCCGCGACCGCCGGAGATGCTGAGCAATTCTCTGGTACCGACCTTGGTCTTTGGATCGTCCATCAGATTATCTCTAAAGCTGGTGGGGATGTCGAGGTCGTCGATGCGCCCGAGGGTTTTTCAACTTGCCTGGAAGTCCGGCTGCCAGCCGAAGAAGAGGGATGAATATGACGTCCTGGCTACTTATTGACGATAGTCCTGAGGAAGCTGCGTCTTTTGCCAGAAGCCTTTCTCTCGCTGGAAAGCTTCAGATCGATCATCTGAGTGCGCGCGAAGCCACCGCTGCACTTGATAAAGGTCAATTTGCGCCCCAAGGCGTTCTTATGGATGTCGATCTGTCCAACGAGATGGGACAACGACAGACCGGGCCGGGAATGTCGCAAGATATGAGAGTTGCTCAGCAGAAGCGGGCGCTACCTTCATTTCCGATAGTTCGATTTTCCCTGCGTAATAAGATTCTTGAGAATATCGGCCGAGACCCCAGTAGCGATGATGTATTCGATCTCAAGATTGAAAAAGATGGGCTAAGTGATGAGCGAACCCGCCTGTCGGCTCAGTACAACCTTATGGGAGTACGTGGAATTTACGATGCATTAGAAGGTGCCGATCAAAACCTGCTGAGATTGGTTGGATTGAATGACGTTACGTGGCAGCAATGGGGTAGCTCGTCTTTCCAAGCTGATTTCGAGAGCGGAGATCGTATCTTTTTGAAGGCAAGCCCGATAGTTCGTATGATGGTGTACCCAGGGCTGCTCATCGACGAGGATATTCTTGCCTTTCGCCTCGGCATTAACCGAGCCGCATCCACAGGGTGGGCTACTCTTCTGAAAGAACTTGCTGATTATGCCTACCGCGGCATTGTAAGCGATTGTTTTGTGCGATGGTGGGCGCGGGGTATCGAACAGTGGTGGCAGGACACGCTCCATGCAGAAGCTCCGCTTGCCGGCTCGAGTATCGAGCAGCGCATTGCCTTGCTCAGTGGCAGGTTCGGAAACCTCGTTCCGCTGACGATGCCCAAAGGTAGCATGGGTAACCGACCTTGGCGCTATTGCCTTCTCACTAGGGAGCAACGTCAAGAGTTGATACCGGTCGATCCATCCCGTGCGCCCAAACTGAAGCCACGAAGTCCTATGCCTTCTTGGCTAGACCCCTTTAACGCAGCCTTGGGCGTCGCTCTTCAGAATCGAGACGATCCCCGCCTGGACAAGGATGATTTGAGACGCCTGCAACCACTCGTCAGGACCTAGCGGATGTCTTTCTCGCTGCCTGACGAGCTAAAACGCTTAAGTGATGCGCTTTCTCAAGAGCCGGCGACCGAGGGTACCGCCAACTCGATCTATACTAACCTCGGCCGTTTTCGACATGAATGGACTACCAAGCTTCAGGTGCGTGGCGACGCCCTTCTTTTGCCAGTACCAAGAAATCAGGGTCTGCACCCGACCGGATGTGACATCCATGCTGCTTATCTAGATTTTCAGTTCGAATGTAAGGACGGGGAACTCCTGCCGTGGCGCGCGGAGTATCAGGTGCGTGTCGAAGGCTGGCTAGCGGCGGACAATGCGATTTTTGAACTTCAAGATCATTGGCGTTTAGACACCGACATGTATGCGCCCTCTCGCAAAGCGGGAGATGAGGATCGAGCCAATCCATCGAAGGAGCCGCATCCGCTTTTCCATTTCCAGCGAGGCGGCCACGCCTTGGATGCGTTTGCCGTTGCCGGCTTTCTTCCCAGTGCGCCCTGCACGATAGTGGGTGAATGGAAGGGGCTGATGCAAAGTCCTGGTCCACGTGTGCCGGTGCTACCACTCGACCCTATACTTGCGATTGATTTCTGCCTTAGCCAAAATGATGGGACTATTTGGCAAAGACTTCGGAATATTCCTGAGTATTTGAGCGTGATCGAGGACGCACAAATGCGCCTCTGGAGGCCTTTTTTCGAAAAGCTCGGGGATCAGTCTTTCCGGCGAATCTGGTTCGGGCCGTCACTGCTGATTTGATAACTGTGGCCTTGCCGGGCACGTGATAATATTATGTGATAAAGTACGATTTCGGAGGTCCTCGATCTTTTTCAGTGCGAGCGCACTGAATTTCGCCTGTTGCCTCGGAAGAGGTTAGAGCTGCGACGCGAGCGAGGACATTGCTCACCTGACTGCTGGACCACCTGCCTCCTCTCGAGGTTGGAATACCTCGAAGAATTAGCTGGCACCCGATCGCACGAAGCGAATGATGTCCATCCGCTCTGATAGCTCGTATGGTGGGGGCCAAGTCATATGCCCGCTGATTGGCGGAAGCCGTCTGCACCGCCCTAGCACGCTCACAATCGGCCTTTGTGCCAAGTCGGCCCCGAGGCCCTCCCAAACGCGCGCCACGAGCTTTGGCGGCCGCTAGCGCTGCCTTTGTGCGCTCCGATATCGCATGAGCTTCGTGCTCTGCGACGGCAGCCAGAATGTGAATGGTCAGGCGGTTTGCACTTGGAAAGTCGCAGGCCACGAAGTCCACACCGCTCTCCATGAGCGCTGATACGAAAGCGACATTTCTAGCCAGCCGGTCCAACTTTGCGATGATGAGCGTAGCCCTATGCAGCCGACAGGTAGCGAGCGCGGCGGCTAGCTCAGGTCGGTCAGAGCGCTTTCCGCTTTCAATCTCAAGGAATTCAGCCATGGGCGTCCGCTGACCGCCATTAAGATATCCGCGTACTGCGTGCTGTTGGGCCTCAATGCCAAGACCGCTTCGCCCTTGGCGGGCAGTGCTTACTCTGTAATACGCGACAAAACTTTGTGAAGGCATTGCATGTCCAGTGCTAAGCAACGGTGGTTGCATAGGAATGAACACGTTTGCAGGTGCCTGCAAGCCAATTTAAATCATGCCAAACTTAGAGCGTCCAATAAGTAAGTCCCGCTCTAGTCGATCTGAATGACATGACGTCCTTTTTGATATCTGAGTAGAAGGCATCAAATACGAGCGTGCCCTTATCGAAGGATTTGCACTTGTCTTCGCTTACAAGCCGCGCCATTTCCCTTAAAGTCGAAACTCTACTGACGGCCGGGCTGGTAGCTAAGCTGCGTATATATTCAGTCGCCGCCGAATCTTGACAAGCAAAATAGACGCTCGACAGGGCTAGCTCGGCCGTTCGAGTATTGGTGCTCTGGCAGGCACCCAAAGACACGCATACGAGCAAAGCTGCGGCATGGCGGGTAGCGTAGCACCTAACGGCCCGTGCTTGCCCAGGTTTCATCTGCGGTTTCATCGGCTCCGAGCGCAACAAGGAAAAAATCATCAGGTCTCCTATGGTCGGTCATCATTTACATGGTTTACCTGATAAACTCGATGTGCTGGATCGCGCAAGCGTTCGGCATGAATGCGCGGCAGTTGGTAGGGAGAAATATAAGGCGGCTGAGAGTCGCGCGCCGCCTGACACAGGAGGTGGTGAGCGACCGCGCTGCGCTAAGCCAGCAGCATTTCAGCGAAGTGGAGCGTGGCCAGGCTAATGCTACCATCGACACGTTAGCAGCAATTGCTGCGGCTTTGAGCATTCGGATGGTAGAGTTATTTGAGGACGAGCATCCTGCTTCGTAGATCGCGCGTTGCAGGTACCTGCAAGTTATTCTGAAATGCGGCTGGCAGGGAAATTGTGCTTACCTTCGCCATAATTTTTCACCTTCCATTTACAAACATAACTATGTCACCCCATTCCATTAGAGCAGGTAGATAACGTAAGGGCCTCGTATGGGGTTTTGGGTCGATATATTAGAAGCGAGACCCATAAGTTCAGTTTTGGACGTTATGTACATCAATATGCTTTAGTAAACAATTGAGAAGAAAGCATTATTCTCGTATTACGCGATTCATGTATCCGGCTTTATTCAATCAAATATGTCTTATATGACGATGTATTACACGTGGCGTTTCAATTTTTTTGCAGAAATTTTCGGATCTAAGCTGAAGGGAGGGGTCTGTCTTCCTCTTCACGGTTTCGACAAACGAAGCGAGCCAGCAATGGTCAGCGGCCGCGGGCCGGCGCACATCGGGCGCTTTATTGCAGGGCACATCACTCTGGCATCGCTAGGCCGTCCGAGCGGACACGTTCGAAACTACTTGAGGGGCCGCTCGGCAGCGAATGGGTGCAGCTGGGCGTGCAGGTGCCTGCAAAGAGAACGATTAGACGGTTTCATTTGAAAGAATTTTCTTGCAGGTGACCTGCAAGTACTTATGCGAATACGAAGGAATTTGGATATTTGTATGACAATTGCTAGCTTAATTAATGTCAAAAGCAGAAATATATTTGCCATTAGCTTTCCGGAAGGGATTGATATTTGCCGCGAGTCGGTTGAGTGGATGGGCCGTCCCACTCCTAACCGCAGGTTCAATCATGACTCCTAATCAGGCTGAGCACCGCCGTATCCGGGCGCAGAATAGGCTTAAACATGCGCGTGACGTCGGTGACGGGGGAAGGCTCGGCGCCGAGTTCCGTTCCTATTTCCGCAATGTCAGCGTCAAAGTTGATAGTGCTTATCGGGAGTTTGGACGGAATATTGAACCGACGTTGGCTGTGGAGTACGCTAATCTTGTGAATCTGTTCGAAGTTGATCGAAGTGAGATCACGATGTGGCGTATTCCGAAGCGCTCAAAGGGATTTCGTACCATCACTGCGCTGACGCAAATATCTCGAATGCGGCAGAGAATTATCAAAGAGGCGATCAGCTGCGGATTTTCACTTGAAAGTCATCTCTATCTAGCGAAAGGCCGTGGGCGAGATCGAGAGGCGTTAGCTATCCAAGCTGCCGGCGGCGAGGGATTTATTTTCGGCTACCAAGCTGACATCGAAAATGCGTTCGCGAGCGCAAGAGTCATCAGCTTCCTGTGTAATACACCGTTGCCACAAAGTGTAATACTAGCAAATCTGTATTACGCGCAGCGGCACTACGAACCTGACTACAGAAAGGAGGTGCTACAAGGCTACGACAGCCATGACTGGTATCATGACCGAACACAATCAATGGAAGGGCATAAAGGGCTAATCCAAGGCGCCGCTTCCTCGTCTCATATTTTTGCCTTGCTGTTTAACGACATGGCTGATTCGATTAGTCCGAACGTCCGGCTGTTCGTGTTTGGCGATGACGTACTTCTGTTAGCCAAAGATCAGAGCGAGTGTGCCGCGGCTGCGCAATCCCTTGGGCGCTATATGCTAGCGCATCCTGCAGGGCCCTTCCATTTGATTGGATCGGAAGTCAACTTTCGTACCGGATTTGACCGCCTGGGCTATCGCTTCAAGCGGGACTGGAGAAGTGGGGATGTAGAGATCGGCTTGTGTCGTGCTGCATGGATGGATCGACTATCTAAGCTAGCGGGGCTCGCTGACATGAATTTGCGTCTCGGCGCACATCCCTGCTCTGGCGGAAGGGTCGCACTCCGCAATTTCGGACGCGGTTATCCGGCCTTGACCAACCTGGACGAGGTTCGAGCAGACCTATTGTTCTGTATGGGTGAAAGTGCCGTCGAGCGGAGACGCGAGCAGGGTATACCTCAGCGCTAAGCCCCGCTTTGCAAGGGCTGAGTTCCGTCGGAATAACGGGGCGCGGACACCGCTCTAAATATGATCGCCTCAGCATCGCCGTAGTGCACGCATTGCAATGTCTTGTTGAGGTGGTCGATCCATGGATCGCTCAACGCGCCCCCATACCTGTCCATCACGCCTTGCTTTGTCGACCAACCTCCTAGGCGTGCCGCAACATCAGTCGGCGCGTCGATGAGGCGCAGAGCCTGGCGAAAGGTGTGTCTGAAGGCGTGAAAATCGACGCCTCTAGGATACTCCTTGCGCCGGAATTGGCGATTGATCCACTTGGAAATCTTCTGGCCACGGTGGCCAAATTTCCCGGGTGTTGCATCTGGGAAAAGCTTCGTCGAGCCCGAGGTGCGCACTACATCGAGATATCGCATAAAGTCGGCGTTCAATATGCGTTGATGGACGGGTACGGCCTTTTTGCTCGCCGCGTTTTTGAGTTGCTTATCGTCGCCCTCGTCGGTGGCGAAAAAGTACAGCGTGCCGGAGGCAGTCTGCCGGATGTCAACCACATCCAGCTGACAGATCTCGTTCTGCCGCATGCCCGTATAGAGCGCGATCCGAGGCACCCAAAAGCGCGTAGCTTCGGACAGCCCGGCTGGCTCGTTCGGTGAGATTGCAAAGCGATCGAGCTGTGTGAGGAAAGGCTCTGAGAAAATCTTCTTCAGCAGTGCATGGTCGTAATCGGTGCGCGTCCGCGCATTTTCGCGCGCGAGCGATTTGAGGCCTACTGCAGGGTTGCGCGAGATTTTCCAGTTCGCGACCCCAAAATCCATCATTCCGCGGAGCGCGCCCAAATAAGTTTCCTGCGTCGCTTTAGCGAGCGTGGGCAGCCCGTCCTTCTTAGCTTGCTCCGCTATGCTGTGCAGCGAGCGGCTCTGAGGGAAGCGCTTGGTCGTATCGCGAGGCAACTCTGCGAGTAGGTCTCTGAATTGAGCGCATGCCTCAGGGCTGAGCTTGTTGGGGTCTGTGTCTGGGTCGAAGTAGCGCAGAATGATTCTGTGCGCGGCGGCGAGCTGTTCCTTCCGCTGCTGTCTTACGGAGCCTTTGCCGTGCTCGCTGAGCGTGAGCGCCGATAGGTCGGCTAGGGTGATAGCTCCTGACGGCTTCGGGCCGTGCTGCATTCCGGCATTGCCTGAGGCCGGCAGCTGCGCCGCGAAGAGAACGTCCAATCCGTGACCGGAATAGTCTCCATCCAGAAACGTCAGCGTCCGCCTCTCAATTTCGAGCAGTCCCCGCCGTAGCCGATCCCTGGTCGTCAGATGTACGCCGCTCCATAGATCGTACACCAAGCCAAGCTGAGGCTCGTCAAATCGATTCTCCGGGAAAAGCCAGACCGCTACCTCCGTAATGCGCTGCCGGGTAAAATCGTCGGCCGGGTCGCGCAACGCTTCGAACGTCGCAACGATCTCAGCGCGGACCTTTTCGCGAGAGCCAGGCTCAAGCGCCCATTTTCGTCGGCTTAGAGCCGAGCGCCGGCTGGCGCTCTCTTTTGCGACGTACTCTTTGATTCGGACCAGCAGCGCGCTGATCGTGAGGGTGCGCGGTGGCTCTTTCGGCACGCCGCCAGTACTGAGGGGTGCGCGCTTTTCGTCCACCAACTGATCGTAATACAGCTTCCGGCGCGTCACTTCCCTCTTGGCGACGGCATGGTCGCTTGTTCGCAAGCTCTCTTTGAAGTGGCTGTAGCCGAATGCCTCAACGAGGTCGGCCGGCACGCGAAGCTGCAAATAGTAGACGCCGTTTCGCAGAACGGTACCTGGGATGCGCCGCACGTCGCTCATGCTCCTGTATACCACATTCGTGGCTCAGGCCGACAAGAACGCATTGAAGTTGCTGGATTTCCTGGGGAACCAATCACTTAAAGGTGCTTGGTGGAGCTGAGGGGATTCGAACCCCTGACCTCTGCAGTGCGATTGCAGCGCTCTCCCATCTGAGCTACAGCCCCAAGGCGCTGGCCTTCTAGGCCCTGCGTCGCGCTCCTGTCAATCGCTTGCGGCAGGAGTTTTGTGGGCGCTTCCGGCGGAGTGCCTGGCCTTCTCGGAGATGCTGTTCGATGCGTGCCGTTCTCGACGTCGTGATGCTGGCGCTGAACCTCTATGTCTGGATTCTGATCGCCTCGGCCGTACTGAGCTGGCTGATCGCCTTCAATGTCGTCAACACCCGCAACCAGTTCGTCTCGGCGGTCTGGGATTTCCTCTACCGCATCACCGAGCCGGCGCTGCGGCCGATCCGGAACATGCTGCCCAATCTCGGCGGCATCGACATCTCGCCGATCATCCTGCTGCTGCTGATCTTCTTCATCCAGAGCGTGATCACCCGCTACATCTATCCCAACGTCTTCTAGCTGCGGTGACGGCCTGGTCCGTCACGCCTGACGGGCTTTCGATCGCCATTCGCCTGACGCCGCGCGGCGGGCGCGACGCCCTCGACGGGGTCGAAACGCTGGCCGATGGCCGCCAGGTTCTGAAAGCCAGGGTTAGGGCGATTCCTAGCGAGGGCGAGGCCAACGCCGCGCTGGTCGCGCTTCTGGCGGAGGTGCTCGCCGTGTCCCGCTCGCAGTTGTCGTTGACGGCCGGCGCGAGTGCGCGGCTCAAGCGCATCCTCGTCCGTGGCGATGGTGAAGCCTTGGCGGCGCGATTGCAGAAGCGGCTTTGCGAGATTTGATGCTGCAATGCAGCAGAATCATTCGGGTCGGCTCTTGACGAAGGCGGTCGCCTTCTGGCCCAACTGCGCGCCATGGACCAGCCAGTTTCAGAGCCGTTCCCGCAGCGCCTGACGGAGGGCTATCGCGCCTTCCTCGACGATCGTTTCACGCGCGAGAAGAGCCGCTACGAGGAGCTCGCCGAGAGCGGGCAGACGCCGAAGATCATGCTGATCGGCTGCTGCGATTCGCGTGTCTCGCCCGAAGTGATCTTCGATGCGAGCCCTGGCGAGATGTTCGTGGCGCGCAATGTCGCCAATCTCGTCCCGCCCTTCTCGCCCGACGATCAGCTGCACGGAACGTCCGCCGCGCTCGAATATGCGGTGCAGGCGCTGAAGGTCGAGCATATCGTCGTGCTCGGCCATGGCCGCTGCGGCGGCATCAGGGCTTTCGCCGACGATGCGCAGGGCCCGCTCTCGCCCGGCGACTTCATCGGCAAATGGATCACCCTGATCGAGCCGGCGGCGCGCCGCTCGGGCGGGCGCAGCCGCAATGAGAGCTTCGAGGCTTATGTCGAGCGTCTGGCCCTGCTCTCGATCCAGCAATCGATCGCCAATCTGCGCACCTTCCCCTGCATCAGCATCCTCGAGGGCAAGGGCCGGATCCACCTGCATGGCGCCTATTTCGCGGTCGCGACCGGCGAGCTGATGCTGCTCGATCCGCAGTCGGGGCAGTTCGTCCCGGCGGTCGGCGAGATGCCGAAGAAGGTCCAGATGATCCGCTGCTCGGAAGCCGAGCCGGGGCAGGGCAGTTGACGTCTGCTCCCGATCGGACGAATTTTGAACAATCCGCCGCTTGAAACGGCGGTCTCTGGCGAAAAATTTCGCGATCCGGCAGCATTTCGCCGGACCAGCATTTTTGCTGCGCCGCCCCGATGACGAACCTAGAAGCTTGCGCTAGATTGCGCGCTCCCGGTCACTATCGTTGAAGCTGCATGTTCGATCGTCGCAAGCCCGCCGCCCCGGCGCCCTTCGTCACCCACGAGAATATCGAAGCCAAGGTCAAGTGGTTCGATCCGGAGAAGGGCTTCGGCTTTGCTTCTCCGGCGGACGGCTCCGGCGACGTGTTTCTCCACATCTCGTCCATCGGCCCGCAGGATCCGCAGGATCTGCAGCCCGGTGCGACCATCATCTGCGATCTCGGCGAAGGCAGGCGCGGCCTGCAGGTCGTCTCCGTCCATGAGATCGATGCTTCGACCGCAACCCCTGCCGCGCCGCGTGGCGCCGGCGGTCCCGGTGGCGGTGGCCGTCCATTCTCGCCGCGCCCGCCGCGTGACGATTTCGGCGGCGGCTATGGCGGTGGCGGCGGCTATGACCGCGGCGACCGTGGCGGCTTCGACCGCGGTGATCGCGGCGGCTTCGATCGTGGCGCCAGCGCGCCGCTGGAGGGGCCGTTCGACGGTGCGGTGAAGTTCTTCAACACCGATCGCGGTTTCGGCTTCATCGCCCCCGACCAGGGCGGGCCGGACGTGTTCCTGCACGTCTCGTCGCTGAGCCGCAGCGGCCTGCAGCCGCCGATGGACGGGCAGCGCGTGCGCTTCTCGATCCGCGCCGGCAAGAAGGGGCCCGAGGCCGCCAATATCAGCTTCCTCTGAGAAGCTGAGCGAGATCCTCGCACCGGGCAGGCCGACCAGCCTGATCGGACTGTGATATCGATGCGTTGATGAGGCGGCGGGCCGAAAGGCTGTGCCGCCTCAAACGCGTTCCAGGGTCCGATGTGGCAGCGCCGGCAAGGTAACGCCGATAGGATCGCCGGGCCGGACCTCCCCGCCTTCGAGCACGATTCCCATGATCCCGGCCTTGCGGATCAGCCCGCCATTGGGATCACGGCCGAGCACGGCCTTGAGCAGGCCGGGCTGGAAGGCCTCGATCTGGGCGCAGGGGTTGCGTAGCCCGGTGATCTCGACGAGCGCCTGCGCGCCCAGCCGCAGGCGGGCGCCGATCGGCAGGCCGAGCAGATCGATCCCGCTTGTGGTGATGTTCTCGCCCATCTCG
The DNA here is from genome assembly GCA_025846845.1 of Alloboseaceae bacterium BT-24-1. Taxonomy (GTDB): domain Bacteria; phylum Pseudomonadota; class Alphaproteobacteria; order Rhizobiales; family Beijerinckiaceae; genus Allobosea. The sequence continues at coordinate 80,307 of JAOYTL010000005.1, read as the reverse complement.
CCGGGCCGGAGCGAAAAGCCACCGGCTGCAAGCTCGTCGAACAGCTCCGCATGGATGAGATGGACCTGGCGCAGATTGGGCTGTGTCGGGTCGACCGCGACGCGCGAGCGGTGCTTGACGGTCCTGCCGCAATGGGCGTCGCCCTCGATACCGAGGCCGGCGAGGAGTCGAATCGACGACAGGATCGGCTTGCTGAAGCGATGCCGGTCGTCCCGAGCCACTGCGACGATCGTAGCCATCCGTCTGAGCTCCTATCCGGCCAAGGTCCTTCGCATGGCAAATTCGGCTTGGCGAGCCAGGTGCGCAACAAAAAAACCGGGCCTGTCACCAGGCCCGGTCGATCGCCCCTTCAAGATTGGCGCAATTCAGTGCTCGTCGCCCTCGAGCCCACCGACATGCTTCTGGGTGTAGAGCTCGAGGCCGATGCGGCCGATCAGGTCGAGCTGGGTCTCGAGGAAGTCGATATGGCCTTCCTCGTCTTTCATCAGCGCCTTGAACAGATCCTCGGACGGATAGTCGCCGACCTCGCGGCAGTATTTGGCGGCTTCCTGATAGAGCGAGCGCGCCTCGACCTCGGCCTTGAGGTCGCACTCAATCACTTCCTTGACGTTCTCGCCGATGCGCAGCGCGTCGAGCGTCTGGAGATTCGGAAAACCTTCGAGAAAGAGGATGCGGTCGACGAAACGGTCGGCATGGACCATCTCCTCGATCGATTCCTTCTTCCAGGTCTTGGCCATGTCCTTCAGCCCCCAATTATCGAGCATCCGGTAGTGCAGCCAGTACTGGTTGATGGCCGTGAGCTCGGAGCGCAGGCCCTTGTTGAGGTATTCGATGACCTTCTTGTCGCCCTTCATGGCCGCTCTCCTCGCAATCGATCTACATTAGAATGATCCTAATGTAGGCCGGGGATGAGCGAAAGGGAAGGGGAGATCGTGCAGTTTACAGGAGAAAATGCAACGTGCCGGTCAGGCGGCGACGCGGTCGTCGTTGTCCTCGAGGCCAGCCATCATCAGGCCGACCGAGACATGTACGGCGCACTCGACGTCGTGGCTGGCGCAGCTATGGCACTGGCTGGCGCAGGCGGCCCGAGCCTCCGTCAGCAAGGCGCGGACCTCGCGGGCGCAACGGCCGCAATCCGGGCTGCAGCCGAGGCAATCATACGCCTCGCCCGCAGTGCGCGGACCGCTCCCGTCCGGCGCGATCGTGCCCTTGATCTGCCGGCAGGATAAAACGTTGCAGGAACAGACGATCACGCCCGGCGGCCACCGGCGACCTTCGTCACCGTCTCTTCTTCATCGGCGCGGCGCAGGCGCACGATCACCTCGACCGAGGAGATCATCATGCCTTCAGGCGCGACCGGCAGGCCCGAGACGTGGATCTCGGAACCAGGGATGTCGACGACGGTCTCGTCGTCCTCATTGTAGAAGTGGTGATGCTCCGAGACATTGGTGTCGAAGAAGGTCTTCGGCCCGGAGACCGAGACCTGGCGCAGCAGGCCGGCCTCGGAGAACTGGCGCAGCGTGTTGTAGACGGTCGCGAGCGAGAGCGGTTCACGGGCGCGCAGCGCTTCCTCGTAGAGCATCTCGGCGCTGACATGGCGGTCGCCCTTGGCGAAGAGCAACCAGCCGAGCGCCATGCGCTGGCGGGTCGGCCGCAAGCCGACGCTGCGCAGGCGCGCCTTGACCGCGCTGATCGGGCAGGCGGCGGGCGCCTTCTGCGGCCAGGGAATCTGGTCCACCTGGGCTCGCACCGGGCTGCCATCCTTGAGGGACAGAATGCTCATGAACGCTTTCCAACTCGCAGATCAGTTCTGATGCAGTTTAGAATTTATCTAAACTACTGATATTACTCGTATTTTTGACGCCTCCGAAGTCGACTGTCAATCTCTTCGCACCTGCGGCAAGACGCATCAGGGGGTTGTCCACCACGCGCGCCGGGCGGAGCTGGCCGTTCTTAGTGGCCGCCGCCACCGCCGGCGGGAGCCGCGGCTGGCGGCTTGGTCATGAACAGGGAGAGCAGCACCAAAGCGGCGAAAATGACCGTCAGGGCGAGAAAGACGTCGCCGAAAGCCATGACCAGCGCCTGCTTGTGGGCCCGCTGCGTCAGCAGCTTCAGCGCCATCGACTGGGCGACATCGCCATATTCGATGAAGCGCTGGGTCATCGACGCCAGATTCTCCTCGGCGACCTGGCGGCCGGCGGCGACGGCCTCGTGCAGGCGCGCGATGTGCAGGTCGGTGCGGCCGTTGAGCAATGTGTTGATCACTGCGAGGCCGACGGCGCCGCCGAGATTGCGGGTGAGGTTGTAGAGGCCGGACGCGTTCTTGAGCTGCTGCGGCGGCAATGTGCCGAGGGCGAGATTGTTGATCGGCACCATGCAGAGCATCAGCGAGCAGCCACGCAGAACCTGCGGGATCAACAGTTCGTGAAAATCCCAGTCGGCGGTGATCGACGAGGCGAGCCAGGTGCCCAGCGCAAAGCCGCCGAAGCCGATCATCATCATGATGCGCGGATCGAGCTTGGCCGACAGGCGTCCGGCGATCGGCGCGGTCAGGAACATGGCGAGGCCAGTGACGAACATGGTCTCGCCGATCATCAGCGCGTCGTAGCCGCGGATGCGCCCGAGATAGACCGGGTAGAGATAGGTCAGACCGTAGAGGCCGATGCCCATGGTAAAGGAGAACAGCGAGCCGAAGGCGAAGTTGCGGTTCCTGAAGGCGTAAAGGTCGACCAAGGGGTCGTCGCGCGTCAGCGCCCGCCAGAAGAACAGCACGGCGCCGATGATCATCACGCCGGTGAAGAGCACGATCTCGTGGCTCTCGAACCAGTCGAGCCGCGTGCCCTCCTCGAGCACGTATTCCATGCTGCCGAGGAAGGCGGCCATGGAGCCGAGCCCGACCCAGTCGAAGCGCTTGAGCAGACTGTGATCGGGCTTGTCGAAATCGATCAGCGTCCAGGCGGCGATGCTGACGGCGATGCCCGGCACGACATTGACCAGGAAGAGCCAGTGCCAGGAGAAGGCATGGCTGAGATAGCCGCCGACCGTCGGGCCGATCGTCGGGGCGAGCGTGGCGATCAGGCCGATCAGCGGCGAGACGATCGGCCGCTTCGAGGCCGGGAAGATGGTGAAGGCCGCGGCGAAGACGCCGGGGATCATGCCGCCGCCGATGAAGCCCTGGACGGCGCGCCACAGGATCATCTCGTTGATCGAGCTCGAGGTGGCGCAAAGGATGCTCGCCACGGTGAAGCCGGCAGCGGCGATCGAGAAGAAGACACGGGTCGACAGGGCCCGGCTGAGATAGCCGGAGAGCGGGATCATGATGACTTCGGCGATCAGATAGGCGGTCTGGACCCAGGCGATCTCGTCGCTGGAGGCGGACAGGCCGGCCTGGATCTCGGCGAGCGAGGCCGAGACGATCTGGATGTCGAGGATCGCCATGAACATGCCGAAGACCATCGCCAGGAAGGCGAAGATCCGGCGCATCGGGATGGCGTCGGCGGCCGGTGGGGCGCCGGTGGGGATCGCAGTCGGAGCGGTGGCCATGCCGGCCTCCAAGACGAGCTTCAGCTTCGGGCTTCAGCTTAGGGTTGGAGCCGAGCCCCCGGCCCGAGGAGCGCCGTGAGGCGCGGTGCGCTTTGGCCCAGAAGGGGCGAATGAGCCGCTGCGCATCGCCATTCCCCGGTCGGAAAATGGCTCCTCGGGTCGGGGGCCCGGAGTTCTTAGTTCCCGGTGGTCGGACGCGGGTCGATCGAGACCACGACCGACATGCCGGGACGCAGCACGTGCCTGGCCGCCGACTCGGGCGACAGGGCGATGCGGACCGGCACGCGCTGGACGATCTTGGTGAAGTTGCCGGTGGCATTGTCGGGTGGCAGCAGAGTGAAGACCGAGCCGGTGCCACCGGCGATGCCGCTGACGGTGCCCGCGAAGGTCTGGCCGGGCAGGGCGTCGATGGTGATCTTCGCCTTGTCGCCGATCTTCAGCGGGCCGACCTGCGTCTCCTTGAAGTTGGCATCGACATAGACCTTGTCGAGCGGGACGATCGACATCAGGCGCTTGCCGGCACTGACGAGGTCGCCGAGCTGCATGTTGGTGTTGGCGACGAGGCCGTCGATCGGGGCAGAGATCGACATGAACGAGAGGTCGCGCGTGGCCTTGTCCTCTGCGACTTTGAGCTCGTCGATCTGGCGGGCGGCTTCGACGCGCTGTGCCTTCAACACCTCGATATTGGCCGTCGCCTGGACGACGCCGGCCTTGGCACTGGCCAGCGAGGCGGCGGCCTGGTCGCGTGCGGCGGTGGCGGCGTCGAGCGTCGCCTGCGAGCCATAGGACTTGGCGGCGAGGTTGTTGGCACGCTCGAAATCGGCGGTGGTGCGGGTGACGGCGGCCTCGGCCGAGGTCTGCTGGGCCTGCGCCTGCAGCAGGCTGGCGCGGGCGGCTTCGATCTGCGCATCGATGCGCGACAGGGTGGCCTTGGCGGTGGCGCTCTTGGCCTGCGCGCTCTCCAGTGCGATGCGCTGGTCACCGGCGTCGAGCGCGACCAGGGACTGGCCGGCCTTGACCTCCTGGTTCTGCGTGACCGAGATCGTGGCGATGTTGGCCGGCAGCTTGGCCGAGATCGTCGCCATCTCGGCGCCGACATAGGCATCGTCGGTCGAGATGATGAAGCGGCCATTGCGCCACCAGTCGATGCCGAACCAGAGACCGGCGGCGAGCGCCGTGCCGGCGACTAGGATGAGAGCGATGCGTTTGCCGCTCCGGCGCTTCGTCGCAGGCTTGTCGCCTGCCTGCGGGGCAGGCGCACGCTCCTCGTCGGCCTTGCGGGCTTCGATGGGCGCCGGTGTCTGCTCGAGCACCGGATCGACCAGCTTCAGCCGGTCGCGGCGGTCCTCGGAGCGCTTTTCAATGGCAGATTCGACAGTCATGGTAACAATGCCCTGACAATCACAATTCGAACCGTTCGGTTCGATTGAGGTTGAAATAGCGCCGTATGCAGTGCATATCAAGAGGAAATCGAACCGGATGGTTCGATTATTTTTGCAAGCGCGAACATGCGCGAAACGGATGGAACAGAATGAGCGCGACGCTGGAGCCGCGACACGTCAAGGCGATCTCCCGGAACCGGCGCGTAGCCGGTGCCGATCCCGACAAGCGCCACCAGATCCTCGAGGGAGCGCATGTCGTGTTCACGGCGCGCGGCTTCGACGCGGCCAGCATGAACGACATCGCCGCGGCAGCTAATGTCTCCAAGGGCACGCTCTACGTCTATTTCGAGGACAAGGAGCATCTCTTTGTCGCGTTGATCGAGCGCGAGCGCGAGAAGCAGAAGCAGGGCATGTACGCGGCCCTCGCCGAGGAGCCTGATCTCAATCTGGCGCTGACGAATTTCGGTGCGGGGCTGGTGCGCCTGTTGACAGGTCCCTTCGCGCTGAGCGCCCACCGGATCGTGCTCGGGGTCGCCGAGCGCATGCCCGATCTCGGCCGCGAGTTCTACGAACGCGGCCCGATGCAGGGCGCACAGCAGCTGGCGGCCTTCCTCGCCCGCCGCGTGGTGCAGGGCGAGCTCGTGATCGAGGACACCGCATTGGCGGCGGCGCAGTTCGTCGATCTCTCCCAGTCGACCCTGATGCGTCCGCGCCTGTTCAACGCGGTGCGCACGCCGCCGGGCGAGGATGAGATCGCCCGCGTCGTCGGCGAGGCGGTGACGACCTTCATGGCGCGCTACGGGGCCAAGAGGGCCTGAGGCGGGGCTCCGCCAGCCTTCGCAGGCTCAGCGCCCGGTGACCTTGCGCGCCCGGATGCGCTCGCGATGGGCGGTATAGAGGCCGGACGCGATGATGATCGCCGAGCCGAACCAGGTGAAGGCGTCGGGCAGCACCGAGAACAGGATGAAGCCGAAGGCCGAGGCCCAGAGCAACTGCACATAGGAGAACGGCGCCAGCAGCGATGCGTCGGCGTGCCTGAAGGCCTGGATCACGAACCAGTGCCCGATGGTCGAGAATACGCCGATGAACAGGCCGACCAGCAGCGCTTCGGTCGTCAGGGGCTGCCAGGTCAGCGGCTGCAGCGCCGATAGCACAAGGCAGCCGACAACGGCCGACCAAGCCAGGGTGGTGACCGGGTTCTCGCTCGCGCTCATCATCCGGGTGACGATCAGGGCGAAAGCCCAGGTCACCGCCGAAAGGACGGGAAGGATCGAGGCGAGCTGGAAATCGCTGCCGCCGGGGCGGACGACGATCAGTACGCCGATCAGGCCGACGGCTGTCGCGGTCCAGCGCCGCCAGCCGATCCTCTCGCCAAGAATCGGGATCGACAGCGCGGTGACGAAGAGCGGCGATACGAAGCTTGTCGCGGTCGCATCGGCGATCGGCAGGTATTTCAGCGACGAGACGAACAGGATCGACGAGACCGTGACGGCGATGCCGCGCAGGATCTGCATGCCCATGCGCCTGGGCTTCAACTGTGCGAAGCCGCCAGGGGCGGCCACCGCCAGCATGATCAGCGCGAAAGCAGCATAGCGCAGCCAGACCACCTGGATGGCCGGCGTCGTGGCCGTGAGGTATTTCGAGGCGACGTCGGCGGCAGACAGGAAGACGCTACCGACCAGCATCAGACCGATGCCGCGCAGGCTGTTGTCGCGCCGCGGCGCGGGGCGCTGCGGCGGCTCGGCCGGGGCTGGATCGACCGGCAGAGGCACTCTGGTCAGGGTGTCGGGCAAGGTTTCGGCGAATCTCGATGCCGGCCGACCCTAGCTGATGAGCGCGGCGAACCCCTGCGCAAATCCGGCACGGCCGCCATGCATCCGCGCAAGAAAAAGGCGGGCATGGCGCCCGCCTTGAAATTTTATTTGAACTGCCGAGCCTGAGTTCAGGCAGCCTTCTTGCGCGGCTGGATCAGCTTGCGGTTGACCAGCACCTCGGCGATCTGGACCGCGTTGAGCGCTGCGCCCTTGCGCAGATTGTCCGAGACACACCAGAAGGAGAGGCCGTTCTCGACCGTGGCGTCCTCGCGGATGCGCGAGATGTAGGTCGCGTCCTCGCCGGCCGCCTCATGCGGGGTGATGTAGCCACCGGGCTCGTGCTTGTCGATGACGAGGATGCCGGGCGCGGTGCGCAGCACCTCGCGCGCCTCGTCGGCGGTGACCGGCTTCTCGCACTCGATGTTGACGCTCTCGGAGTGGCCGATGAAGACCGGCACGCGCACGCAGGTGGCGGTCAGCTTGATCTTCGGATCGAGGATCTTCTTGGTCTCCGCCATCATCTTCCACTCTTCCTTGGTGTAGCCGTCCTCCATGAAGACGTCGATGTGCGGGATGACGTTGAAAGAGATGCGCTTGGGGAACTTCTTCACCTGGACCTCGCCGGCGGCGAAGACCGCGCGAGTCTGGTTGAAGAGCTCGTCCATCGCCTCCTTGCCGGCGCCGGAGACCGACTGATAGGTCGAGACGACGACGCGCTTGACGCCGAAGCGGTCATGCAGCGGCTTCAGCGCGACGACGAGCTGGGCGGTCGAGCAGTTCGGGTTGGCGATGATGTTCATCTTGGTGAAGCCGGCCGCGGCGGCAGCATTCACCTCGGGCACGACCAGCGGCACGTCGGGGTGCATGCGCCAGGTCGAGGAGTTGTCGATCACGACGCAGCCCTGCGCGCCGATCTTCGGCGACCATTCCTTCGAGACGGCGCCGCCGGCCGACATCAGGCAGATATCGGTGTCGGAGAAGTCGTAATGCTCAAGCGCCTTCACCTTCAGCGTCCTGTCGCCGAAGGAGACCTCGGTGCCGATCGAGCGCGAGGAGGCGAGGGCCACCACTTCGCTGACGGGGAAAGCGCGCTCGGCGAGGATGTCGAGCATCTCATGGCCCACATTGCCCGTGGCGCCGACGATCGCGACCTTGAAGCTCATGCTGGAAATTCCTTCTGGCGAAACCGGTTCAGCCTCCCCGGGAGGCCGTCGCCGCTGATCTCGTTTGCGGGTTCGGCCGGTTGACCCCGGCCGGGGGGGAGAACCCGGAATCGAGGCGACGTGTCAGCGCAGCGTCCGGGTTTTCCCGGTCGCCGTTTTGGTCGTGGTTTTCGTCGTCAGAGCGAACGTCACGGAACCAACCAGAGCTGAACATCATCGCGAAGCCGGAGGAGAAGCGTCCGGCGCGCAATCCCAAACACAAGCCGCCGTAAAAAGTCAATCGTCAGAGCCGCCCCGCGGCATTAACCGTGCCTCCTTACCGGCCATTGACCCTGTTTGGCGATCGAAGGCGCGCGGTAACGACCCGCTCACCCGGCTCGGCCAAAGCTCGGCCGCAAGTGGGACGAGGGCTGCCATGCAGGGGTGCAGGCGGTCGAAACGGGTCGGGGTCAGTCGTGTTCGGGGACGGGATCAACGCCATCTGGCAGCGCCTTCAGCCGCGCTTGCACGTCCTGGCGAACGCTGCGCCGGGACGCTTCGACCTCGCCGCGCGCCTGGTCGACCTTGCCGACGCGATCGAGACCGGTTTTGCGCGGATCATGCAGCCGCTGCGGCGTACCCTGCGCTCCGGAGCAATCGGGCTGACCGGCGGTCTCGTCTGGCGCGGGCTTGCTGCCGTCACCGGCATCGGACTGACCGCCATGCTCGTCGCTGGTCTCTCATCCGGCTCTTCGGATCCGGCGCTCGCCGGTCTGCCGGGACCAGCGGAGGCCTCGGCTGCTCCTGCGGTGCGCGATGTTCGTCAGCAGGCGTTTCCCCTTGCCGCCAGGGAGGAAAACTGGGTGACGATTGGCCGGCCGATCGCGCTGTTCGGTGTGGAATCGCCGGAGCTCGACAAACGCAGCGCCTATGAGGCGCGGCGCAGCCAGGACGGCCAGCGGCGCGAGGACGTGCTGACCTTCGGCGCGTTCGATGACGGCAGGTCGTTCCTGTCGCTGAAGCTCCAGGTCAACCGCGATGCACAGATGCAGAAGGCGCTCGCCGGCCTTTCGCAGCCCTTCGTGATCACACTGGTACGCGAGGGCGCGGCACGCGGGCTTTCGGTCGGGCGCAGCGGCGCGACCACGACGATCGAGACCAAATTCGGAACCGTCGAGACCGCAGATGTCGGCTTGAGCGACGGCGCGGCCGGGCGAGCCTGCATCGCTTTCCGCCATCTCGATGGGGCGGCGCATCTCTCCTTCTCTGGCTGGTGGTGTGGCAGCGAGGCCAAGCCGGCCGATCGGGCGCAGCTGACCTGCCTGATCGACCGGATCGATCTCTTGAGCGCCGGTGATGATCCGGAGCTGCGCGCCAATTTCGCCCGCACCGAGCTCAACCGCAGGCAGGGCTGCTCGGTGCCGCGGCTTGCCGCGACCGGGCGCAAGGGCTCCTGGCTCGATGCGGACGGCAAGGCGCCGGCCCTGCGCCCGACCAGCGGCAAGCATGCGCAGGCGCGGTAACGGCCTCGTGTTGCGGCGGCGCACTGGCGGGGCGCAACAAAAGCATTAACTCTGGGATTGTATCGTCAGCGACAGCCGGTCCGCCAACAGCCTTGGCGGGGGCAGCCGCCTCAGGAGATCGTCATGCGTTCGCTTTCCCGCCTTGCCGCCGGCCTGGCCTTGTCCGTCGCAGCCGTCACGTTTGCCGTATCCGTGGCCGAGGCTCAGCAGCAGCGCCGTCCTTTGCGCGTCACCGTGCAGAAGCGCAGCTATTTCGACGCCGGCAACGTCGTGCCGGTCGGCAGCATGAACCGCTATGCGACGCAGAACATCGTGGCGAGCCCGGTCTATTCCGCGGCCGGCGAGCTTTACGGCGAGGGCACGCTGCCGTCGCGCATCGGTTCGGGCGCCAATCCCTTCGCCAACAGCTTCTCGACGCCGCGCTTCTGAGTTGCGGCCAGCTTGAACTGAAAAGGCCCGCCGTGAGGCGGGCCTTTTGCGTTGCGGCGTCAGCGAACCAGGATGTTCCTGAACTGCCAGGGATCGCTGGTGTCGATATCCTCCGGGAACAGGCCCGGGCGGCCATCGAGCGGGGTCCAGTCGGTGTAGTAGCCCTTCACCGGCCCGAGATAGGGCATCTGGATCGAAAGGCAGCGGTCGAGATCCATTTCCTCCACCTCGACGATGCCGGCCTTGGGGTTCTCCAGCGCCCAGACCATGCCGGCGAGCACGGCCGAGGTGACCTGCAGGCCGGTCGCGGTCTGGTACGGAGCGAGCTTGCGCGCTTCCTCCGTCGAGAGCTGTGAGCCGAACCAGTAGGCGCCCTTGTCGTGGCCGTAGAGCAGCACGCCGAGCTCGTCGATGCCGTCGATGACCTCGTTCTCCTCGAGGATGTGGTGCTCTTCCTGGGGGCGGCCGGCATTGCCGAACATCTCGTGCAGCGAGAGCACAGCGTCGTTGGCCGGATGATAGGCGTAGTGGCAGGTCGGCCGGTAGACCGCCTTGCCGGCGTCGTCGCGGACGGTGAAGTAGTCGGCGATCGAGATCGACTCGTTATGCGTCACCAGGAAGCCGTATTGCGGGCCCGGGGTCGGGCACCAGCTGCGCACCTTGGTCTCGGCACCCGCCTGCATCAGGTAGATCGCCGCCTGCGAGCCGGTCTCGTGGGTGCGGGCGTTGTCCGGCATCCACTTCTCATGAGTGCCCCAGCCCAGCTCGGCCGGCTGCACACCCTCGGAGATGAAGCCCTCGACCGACCAGGTGTTGACGAAGACGCCCGGCGACTTGGGGTTCTTGGAGCGCTGCGTGTCGCGTTCGGCGATATGGATGCCCTTGACGCCGACCTGCTTCATCAGCCCGGCCCATTCCTCGCGGGTGGCCGGCTGCGGCACGTTGAGGCGCATGTCGGCGGCGATATTCAGCAGGGCCTTCTTGGCGAGCCAGGAGGCCATGCCGGGATTGGCGCCGCAGCAGGAGACGGCCGTGGTCGAGCCCGGGGCGCGGGCGCGCTTGGCTTCGAGCGTCATCTCGCGCAGCGCATAGTTCGAGCGCTCGCCCGGGCCTTTCGTCTCGTCGAAATAGAAGCCGAGCCAAGGCTCGTTGACCGTGTCGATATAGAGCGCGCCGAGGCTGGAGCAGAGCTCCATGATGTCGCGCGAACCGGTGTCGCAGGACAGGTTGATGCAAAAGCCCTGGCCACCGCCCGCGGTCAGCAGCGGCTCCAGCATGGTCTTGTAGTTCTCGAGCGTCACGGCTTCATGGATGAAGCGGATGCCACGCTCGTCCAGAAGGGCGCGGTTGTCGTCGTCGGGTGCGATCACCACGAACCGGCTCTTGTCGAATTTGAGATGCCGCTCGATCAGCGGCAGTGTCCCGCGGCCGATCGATCCGAAGCCGATCATCACGATCGGGCCGCTGATCTCGCCGTATACGGGCCAATCCGTCATTCTTTTCAACTCCTGGGTTGGTTACTTGCAGAACAAGCGGACGCTGGTATGGCCTGCCGTTCCGGGGGTCAATCCCGCTGGCGCCAGGCCTATGCTCGTCAGTCGTGTGCACCGGGGTAGTCGGCGTCGAGCACGAAGGGGTAGGGGCCGGGATAGCGCTCGACATAGGCCATGTGGCTGACGAGCCCGGTGCCGGGCCGATAGCTGTGCAGGTAATAGGCCGGCGGCTCCATGTGGAAGGTGGCCGGCCCCTCGGGCGCGAGGTCGAGCGTGACCTGATGCGTCACGCTCGGCGCGATCTGCGCGATCGTGCCGGCGAAGCGCGTCGTGATCGGCCGGTGATGATGGCCGCAGACGATGCGTTCGATGTTCCGATGCCGGCTAACGATATCCCGGAAGCCATCGGCGCCGTCGAGCAGGCGGATGCGGTCCATGTGGACGATGCCGCAATCAAAGGGCGGATGATGCATGAAGATGGCGACCGGCTTACCGTTCGCGCCGGCGAGCGCCGTCTCCAGGAAGGCGAGGCGCTTATCGCAGAGCGCGCCGGCACTCTGGCCCGGCAGCAGGGTGTCGAGGCCGATAAGGCGCATGTCGCCGATATCGGCGCTGAACTGAATGAAGCCGTCGTCGAGAACCGCATGCGGTCCGAGTTCGAGGCCGGCCGCCAAGGTTTCGCGGCGGTCGTGATTGCCGGGGAGGAGCAGCACCGGCACCTCGATGCGCGTGAGCAGGTTTGCCAGCAGCTCATATTCCTCGGCGAGACCGCAATCGGTGAGATCGCCGGTGATCACCAACGCATCCGGGCGCGGGCGGAGGGCGGCGACCACGTCGAGCGCCCGCTCGGTCAGGGCGTTGGTCTCGGAAACGCGATAGGCCGGCTTGCCGAGCGGGCGGATGTGCAGGTCGGTGATGTGGGCGATCAGCATCGAGCGGTATCCATGGATGGCCCGAGCATCCTGCTCGGTCTTGTAACGAGCGCCACACCTTGCGATGTGGGCGCCGAGGAGACGTGCATGGTCGGGACAAGCCCGACCATGACGATGACGGCTGCTCTTCAGTTCGTCGGCAGCTTGAGCGCGGTCTGCTCGACATAGGGCTTCATGATCTCGTCGGCGGTCTTCTGCGCCGAGACCAGCGCCTCCTTCGGCTGCTTCTTGCCCGAGAGCACGGCCTGCAGCTCGTCCTCGATCGCCTTGCGGACCGGAACGGTCTTGTAGGTCGCGAACCAGGGCTTGGCGTAGGCAAGCTGGCTGACGGCGATGCCGGCATCCGGGTTCTTGGCGATGAACTCCTTCATCTCCGGCAGGTCGTAGGCGGCCATGTTCGGGGCGAAATAGCCGGTGGCGCGGCTCCACCAGCCCGACTTCTCGGGTGAGGTCATCCAGTTGATCAGGGTCCAGGCGGCCTTGCGGCGCTCGCCCTCGACCCCGGTCGGGATGACGAGCGAGGCGCCGCCGATCGGCACCTCGTTCTTCACGTTCCTCGGCACGAAGGCGACCTTGTAGGGGAACTTCGCGTTGGTACGGATATGGGTGAGCGAGCCGGTCGAGAGCAGCACCATCGAGGCCTGGCCGGAGAGGAAGGCGGTCGAGACCGCGCCGCCCGCCTGCACGCCGGCGGGATGAACCTTGTGCTTGGCGACGAGATCGGACCAGAAGGTCAGCGCGCCGAGCATTGACGGGCTGTCGTAATAGACCTCGCCGCCGTAATCGACGTTGAACCACTGGCCGCCATTGGACTGGGTCAGGGCCTGCAGGATCCAGCCGCCATAGTCGTAGTTGGACGGCGCGATGATGCCCCAGCGGGTGACGCGGTCGCCTTCGCGCTTGGTCACCTTCTTCGCGGCGGCGGCGAGCTCTTCCCAGTTCGAGGGCAGCTTCTCCGGGTCGAGACCGGCTTCCTTGAAGTGCTCGGCATTGACGTAGAGTAGCGGCGTCGAGTTGTGGAAGGGCACGCCGTAGACCGAGCGGTCGAGCACCGCGTTGCCGTGCAGGGCGCGGAAGAACTGGCCCATATAGGCGTCGTTGGTCTTGCCGTCGGCCTTGATCAGCTCGTCGAGCTTCTGGATCTCGCCCTCGATCTTGAGGTCGAGCAGGAAGTTGGCCGACATGATCACCGCCGCCGGCGGCTTGCCGGCTTTCATCGCGGCGCGGGTCTTGATCAGGGTCTCGTCATAGGAGCCGGTGTAGACCGGGGTCGCCTTGATCGCCGGGTTCTTCTCGTTGAACTCCTTGATCAGTGCTGTCATGTCGCGGGCGAGCTGGCCGTCGACCGGGACCGGGAAGAACAGCTCGATCTCGGTCGGCGCCTGGGCGAAGGCGGGTGCGACGGCGAAGGAGGCAGCAAGGGCTGCGCCGGCGAGAACCGATCTGCGGGTGGTGCTGGTCATTGTCTGGACCCCTTACTTGATGCCTGACGAGACGAAGGAATTGACGAAGGCGCGCTGGAACAGCGCGAAGGCGATCAGCAGCGGCGCGCTGACCATCAGGGTGCCGGCGGCGATGACACCCCAGGCCTGCGCGCCCTCGGCGCCGCGCGTGAACGAGGCGAGGCCGACGGTGAGCGGGCGCAGGTCCGGCGAGTTGATCACCATGAGAGGCCAGAGGAACTCGTTCCAATGGCTGGTGACGGAGACGATTCCGAAGGCGATCAGCGAGGGTTTCGCCAGCGGCAGATAAATGAAGCCGATGCGCTGCCAGACGCTGGCACCGTCGATCAGCGCCGCGTCCTCGAGCTCGCGCGGGATCGCCCTGAAGGCCTGCCGCATCAGGAAGGTGCCGAAGGCGGAGGCGAAATAGGGCGCCATCACGCCGAGCAGGCTGTCATAGAGGCCGAGCTTCGCGATCGTCGCGAGATTGGGCACGATCAGCACGACCGGAGCCAGCATCAGCTGCAGCAGGAAGAGATAGAAGCAGAGCGTCCGGCCGGGGAACTCCAGCCGGGCGAAGGCATAGCCGGCGAGCGTTATCATCACGATCTGCCCGGCGAGGATGCCGAAGCTGATGATCGCGGTGTTGAGGCCGTAGCGCGGGAAATCGGCCGAGGCCCAGGCTTCGGCGAAGTTGCCGAGCGTCGGGACATAGGACGGGACCAGCGAGGCCATGCCGGAGCCGCCATAGGTGTGCGGGTTGAAGGCGGCGACCAGCATCCAGAGGAAGGGCGTCATCCAGAGCGCGGCGAGCAGCAGGGTCGCGGCGTAGCCGAGCCTCGGGGTGATCTCGCGATTGGCGACGCCGCTCGAGGCTTCGATCATGGCTCGCGCTCCCCGAAGGAGCGCTCGAGCGTGCGCAGCGAGCTCGCCGAGATGGCGAGCAGGAGGGCCAGCATCACCAGCGTGCCAGCTGCAGCGCGGCCGGCATCGTAACTCTCGACCGCCTGCTGATAGACATAGAACAGCAGAAGATTGGTCGAGTCGGACGGACCGCCCTTGGTCAGGACGAAGACGTGGTCGACCTGGGTGACGACGTTGATCAGCCCGATCACCATGACGAAGCCGATGGTCGGCTTGAGATAGGGCAGGGTGACGTAGCGCAGGCGCTGCCAGGGGTTGGCGCCGTCGAGGATCGCCGCCTCATAGGCGTCGGCCGGGACCGCCTGCAGTCCGGCCAGGAAGAACAGCATGTAGTAGCCGGCGTTCTTCCAGATCGTCAGGCCCATGATCGACCAGAGCGCGACATCGGGATCGCCGAGCCAATTCGGGCCCGAGATCGCGAGCTTGGCGAGGTGGTAGTCGAGCAGCCCGGCATTGGGCAGGAAGATGAACAGGAAGATCGAGGCGGCGGCGACGAGCGGGATCAGCACGGGCAGGAAGAACAGCGAGCGGAACAGCGCGTTGACGCGGCTCGACCTGGCGAGCGCCATGGCGAAGCCGAGTGCCAGAACAAGGCTCGGGATCACCGTGCCGAAGGCATAGAACAGGTTGTTGGCGAGCGCCTTGCGGAAGGCAGCGTCGGCGAAGAGCGCGGTGAAATTGGCGAGGCCGACATAGGCCTGCGGACCGCCGATCTTGATCTGGTTGTGCAGGGCCTGCCACAAGACCTGCGCGACCGGCCAATAGGTGAACAGCGTCAGCAGGACCAGCGAAGGCGCCAGCAGGCCGAAGGCCAGCGCTGTCTGACGGCGAGGCCGCCAAGCCGCGAGCCGCAGCGCCTGCGGCCTTGCCAATCCGCTCGTCAGAACCGTGTCCGCCATCGTCCCCGCCTTCGTTGCGGGGTGATGGCGCTGCCGGACGACAGTCCGGTGAAGATCGGATGACGCTTCGGCGACGAAGACGGTGAAATAGCGGGCGCCTGAACGCAGAACGGGCAGACCCTAGGGCCTGCCCGCTGAGCTTGGTGTCGAGGCTGCGACGTCAGGCGGCGCGACGTCGGAGACCTTCCATGCCTTCGGTGGGGACGAGCACGCCGGTGGCTTTGAGCACGCCGGTCACGTCCTGGAGCGCGCCTTCGCGCAGTTCGAGGCCGAGGAAGCGCTCGCGCTCGACCGGGCCAGGCATGGCAAGATCGGCCATCGGCGCGGCCGAGAAGCCGAAGCGCTCGTAATAGGGCGCGTCGCCGACGAGCAGGATCGCGCCATGGCCGCGGCAGGCGGCGCGCCAGATCGCCTCGCGCATCATCGCCTTGCCGACGCCCTCACCCTGGAGCTCCGGCTCGACCGCGAGCGGGCCGAGCAGCAGCGCCGGCTTGCCGTTCGCCTCGACATGCCAGAGGCGCACGGTCGCGACGACCGCGCCGTCGCGCTCCGCCGTCAGGGCAAGGCCTTGCGCCGGCAGGCGGCCTTCGCGCAGGCGCTCGCTCGACTTCGCCGTGCGGCGCTCGCCGAGGCAGCGGTCGAGCAGGGCCTCGCGGGCCGGGATATCGGTCTCGATCTCGTCGCGGATCGTGATCATGACGCACCTCCTGCCGGAGCGCCCGCCTCGTCGCGGACCTTCCCGGCGCCGCCCGAAAAGGCGGCCACAAGCAAACAGGGATGTGTGGAAGAGGGTCCGGCGGGAGCCACGCCCGCGCTCCATTCTTGGAGACGCGGACGCTCCGCCCGGTTTCCCGGGCGGCCTGCCGATTCTTGGCAGGGCGCTTCGCCGGACCCGATTGGTGAGGGGCTGGCGAACCAGCCCCTATTCGTCAGATGACGTACTGCTTCAGCGGCGGGAAGCCATTGAAGGCGACGGCCGAGTAGGTCGTCGTATAGGCGCCGGTGCCCTCGATCAGGACCTTGTCCCCGATCTCGAGGCTGAACGGCAGCATGTACGGGGTCTTCTCGTACATGACATCGACCGAATCGCAGGTCGGGCCGGCCAGCACGCAAGGAACCGTGGCGTCGCCGTCACGTTCCGTGCGGATCGGGTAGCGGATGGCCTCGTCCATCGTCTCGGCCAGTCCGTTGAACTTGCCGATGTCGAGATAGACCCAGCGAACCTGATCGTCCTCGCTCTTCTTCGAGATCAGCACGACCTCGGCCTCGATCAGGCCGGCTTCGCCGACCATGCCGCGGCCCGGCTCGATGATGGTCTCCGGCAGGCGGTTGCCGAAATGCTTCGACAGCGCCTGGAAGATCGCATCGCCATAGGCCGGCACGCCCGGGATCGGCCGCAGATAGCGCGCCGGGAAGCCGCCGCCGAGATTGACCATCGACAGCGAGAGACCGCGGATGGCGCACTCCTTGAACACGGCCGAGGCCGAGGCCAGGGCCGAATCCCAGGCGTTGACGTTCGCCTGCTGCGAGCCGACGTGGAACGAGATGCCATAGGCCTGGAGGCCGAGGCGATGGCCGTGCTCGAGCACGTCCGCGGCCATTTCAGGCACGCAGCCGAACTTGCGCGAGAGCGGCCAATCGGCGCCGGCGCCGTCGCAGAGGATGCGGCAGAAGATGCGCGCGCCTTCGGCCTTGGTGGCCTGGGCGGCACGGGCGATCTTCTCGACCTCGGCCTGGCAATCGACGGCGAACAGGCGCACGCCGAGCTCCATGGCGCGAGCGACGTCGCGCTCCTTCTTGATAGTGTTGCCGAAGGAGATGCGGTCCGCCGTGGCGCCAGCCGAGAGCGCGAGCTCGATCTCGACGACCGAGGCGCAATCGAAGCAGGAGCCGAGCTTGGCCAGCAGGCGCAGCACTTCCGGCGCCGGGTTCGCCTTGACCGCGTAGAAGACACGGGTGTCCGGCAGCGCCCGGGAGAAGGCGACATAGTTCTCGCGCACGACCTCGAGGTCGATCACGACGCAGGGACCATCCTCGCGGCGGTCACGCAGAAATTCACGGATGCGCTCGGTCATGAGACGCTGCTCCTCTTCGGCGCAAGCGGCGCCGATACGACGTGTAGCCGTTCGAGTCGTTCGCGATCCGAGGCGCGATGGAGACGCCTTGGGATTGCGGACGAGACGTCCGGACCCGAAACACCGTCGATTGGGAGATTAACCCCGCACGCCCGGCAATGAAGGACAAGCCTCTTCGGTGTTGGCCTTTGGAGGACCAACGAGACCAAAAAAGCCCGCTCCGTCGTTGCTTTAAGCTGCGTCCCCCGTGGAGATTCGGGGTTCGCCGGTTTCGCCTCCGGCTGCCAGTCGCTGTTCGGGAGCGGCCCTCTTGCGAGAGCCGGGAGCGTGATTTGAGGGGATATCCATCCCCCTCCATCCGTTTCCCATCCCTGGCGGCTGTCCGGCCTCTTGTCCGGATGCCCACCGACTGACACGCGGCCACAGGCACGTGCGAATTGGGTGAGCTGCATATACGGATAGGGGGCCCCGGCTTCAAGTTTTTTCTGACGGCCGGGAGCGGATTTTTTACAGGACGATGCGGCGGCGGCCGGGCGCTGGTCTCACGCCCTTTTAACGCTGGCCCATGCAGGCCATGGCTGTGCCCTAGACCAGCCCCATTTCATCGCCTAAGTCGTTGGCGCAGCGCGCTTCGCGCGACTGGAGGCGATCGATCGGCCTCCAGCCAAGAGTTGTATTAAGTCGGGGCAAGTTTCGATCATGACGGTTACCGATCGCCGCCGGGTTCTGGCCGGGCTGAGCGCGGCATTGTGCGCCACCGCCGCGCCGCAGGCATTGCTGGCACAGCAGCCGGAGCAGGCACCGCCGCAGCCGCGTTTCGGATTCGACGAAGTCGCGCGTCGGGCCCGCGAGATCGCCGCTGTGCCCTATGAGGCCGGCCCCGCGCTGCCGGAGGCGCTGACGCGGCTCGACTTCGACGCCTGGCGCGAGATCCGCTTCCGGTCGGAGCGGGCCCTGCTCGCCCAGTCGAATTCCGGGTTCCGGATGCAGATGTTCCACCCCGGTTTCCTGTTCACGCGGCCGGTGACGGTGAATGTGATCCGCGATGGCATGCCGACCCCGGTGCCCTACGCTGCCAATCTCTTCGACTACGGGCGGACCAAGTTCGACAAGCCGCTGCCGGTCAATCTCGGCTTCGCCGGCTTCCGCCTGCACTACCCGCTCAATGACCCGCGCGTTTTCGATGAGCTCATCTCCTTCATCGGGGCGAGCTATTTTCGTGTGCTCGGGCGCGGGCAGCGCTATGGCCTGTCGGCGCGTGGCCTTGCGATCGGAGCGGGGATCCCCGGCGGCGAGGAGTTTCCGGTCTTCCGCGAGTTCTGGGTCGAGTCGCCGACGGCCGATGCCGAGCGCGTCACCGTCTATGCGTTGCTCGATTCGCCTTCGGTCGCAGGCGCCTATCGCTTCCATATCTATCCGGACGGCGATAGCGTGGTCGATGTCGGCGCGGTGCTGTTCCCGCGCAAGCCGATCGAGAAGCTGGGTCTGGCGCCTCTCACCTCGATGTTCTTCACCGGCGAGAACGACCGTCGCTTCTATGACGATTTCCGCACGGAGCTGCACGATTCCGACGGGCTGCTGATCCATTCCAGCACTGGCGAGTGGATCTGGCGGCCGCTGCGCAATGCGCGCGTCGCGGCGTCGTCCTCCTTCGTCGAGCGCAATGTCCGCGGCTTCGGCCTGATGCAGCGCGATCGCGCCTTCGAGCACTATCAGGACCTCGACCTCGCCTATGAATTGCGGCCGTCCTACTGGGTCGAGCCGCAAGGCGATTGGGGGGAGGGCGTGGTCGAGCTGATCGAGCTGCCGACCACCGACGAGACCAACGACAACATCGTCGCGCTCTGGGCGCCGAAGGCTCCGCTCGAGCCCGGCCGCGAGTTCCGTTTCGGCTACAAGCTGACGGCGATGGTCGATTCCAACGACCTGCATCCCGGTGGACGGGCGATCAACACCTATCAGGCCAAGCCCAAGGCGCTCGGCTCTGGCGAACCGGTGACGGAGAACGCCAGGCGCTTCATCGTCGACTTCGCCGGCGGCGATCTCGGCTACTATCTGAAGCAGCCGGAGAAGGTCGAGATCGTGCCCTCGATCGCCTATGGCCGGATCAACCGGGCCTTCCTGGTGCCGAATCCAAAGACGGACGGCTTCCGCGCCTTCATCGACATCGTGGTCGAGCCGGGTCAGCTCGCCGAGATGCGCGCCTTTCTGAAGAGCGGCAGCAAGACCCTGACCGAGACCTGGAGCTATCCCTGGCGGGCGCCCGACGCCGGCTGAGGCAGCGGCTTCAGAACTGCGGCGCGCTCATGCTGCGCGCCGGCTTGCGCCGCTTTTCGGGGGCGGCTGCGACGACCTCGATCTCGACCTTGAACTCCGGCAGCGTGAAGCCCGAGACGATCATCAGGGTCGAGGCCGGCGGCGGGGTGCCGACATGGGCATCGCGCGAGTCCATATAGCCCTTCATATGGGCACGATCTGTGACATAGGCGTTGACCCGGACGATGTCCTTCAGCGTCATTCCGGCCTCGCCGAGGATCGCGGCGATGTTGGCGAAACAGAGATCGGCCTGCTCTCTGACGCCCTCGGGGATCGTGCCGTCGGCTGCGATGCCGAGCTGGCCGGAGCAGAAGGCCAGCCGCCGGCCGGCCGGCAACTCGGCCCCGTGGCTGTAGCGGGCGAAGGGAGCGCGGATCGAGGAGGGATTGAGCGGCTTCATCTGATGGTCCGGATGGCGGGGGCATCGTTCTGCCATGCTGGGCGCAGGCTGCAAAACCATGTTGAGACTTGACCGGCGTCTCTTTGCAGCCTTGAACGCGCTCATGCCACGTTCAGGAGGCATGGGCATAATGCCTCAGACGGCCGGGCTATCGGGATGACGGGGATGAGTTTGAGGACTTCTGCGCTGCTGCGGGCCGCGAGCCTGCTGCCTCTCGTGCTGCTGACCGCTTGCGCCGGATCGCAGCGCTTCGGTGGATACGGCTCGGGTTCGGGCCAGGCCGTCGCCCGCGCGCCGGTTTACGGCGAGCCCATTCAGTCGGCGCCGCCGGTCCAGTCGGCTCCGATCACATCCGAGCCACTGCCGCCGCCGGGGGGCTACCCGAGCGCGCCACCACAATCGGGCGGTTATCCGGCGGGCGGTCCCGCGCCGGGACCGGGCGGCATGCCGCCCCAGAACGACCCCTTCTTCGATCCGCAAGCGGCACAACCCGGCCAGCAGCCGCCGGCGCAGCGCCCGGTGGAGCCGGCGCCGCCCCAGGTCGCAAATGCCAATCCCGGCGTGACTCCTGGTGGTGGCTCGACCCGCGGCGGCGCGGTTTCGACGCGCGACGGCGTCATTGGCAACTGGACGGCGCAGG
Organism: Alloboseaceae bacterium BT-24-1; assembly: GCA_025846845.1. Lineage (GTDB taxonomy): Bacteria > Pseudomonadota > Alphaproteobacteria > Rhizobiales > Beijerinckiaceae > Allobosea. Next base: position 59,353 of record JAOYTL010000005.1, on the reverse strand, counting down.
AAGCGACCGGCGGCTCCTGCCGGGTGCAGCTTTCGAGCTCGCCCTCGCTCGACCTCTACCGCGCCAATGCCACGGGCTGCAGCAATCGCGATCTCCAGCAGGTCAATGCCTGGGATTATCGCGACGGCGAGGTCTATCTCTACCAGCGCGGCGGCGCGGTGGTGGCCCGCCTGCGCGTCGGCAGCGGCGGCGCCATGAACGGGGCGATCACGAAATCGGGCGCCGGGCTCTCGCTCAACCGCTGAACGCGACGCCCGATTTCGGTGTCAGTGCCGAGAGGCCGTTCGCCCGAACAGGGCCGAGGGCCAGAATTGGCGCTGCAGCGAGAGCGACAGGGTCGCGAAGCTGCGGGCGTTGTCCATCGCCTCGTCGAGCAACGTGAAAGGCGTCGCCGCGCCGGTGGCGATCCGGCCCTCCACATCGTTGTAGCCGCCGACCATCTCGGCCTCGAACTTGCGCGCGAGATTCCGCATCGCCGCGTTCTCGGGCAGGCAGGTCATGTAGAGCGTGCGGATGTTGCGGTTGCGCGCCGCCGTGATCAGGCGGCCGAACAATGCTTCGCCGATGCCGCGCCGGCGCCAGTCGCGCTCGACGCTGAAGGCGGCCTCGCCGGTCTGGATGACGATCTCCTCGAGCCCGCGCAATTCGGCGGCGCCACGGACCTCGCCCGCCTCGATATAGGCGTAGACAAGCCCGCCGACGCCGAAGGTGGTCTCGGCATAGCTCGTGAGGAACTCATCTGTGACCGCCGTGCCGAAGCGCTCGCGCCGCGTTGCGGCGTCGAGGCGAAGCAGATGGGCGGTGAAGAGATCGCGCTCGGCAGGCCAGAGACGCCTGACCTCGCCGTGTCTGGCCTTGGCGCCAGCTTTGATCGAACGATTCAATTGCAACTCCTGTGAAAGCGCAAATGCGCTGCCCAAGGAGGCGAATCTTCCCTAACTCGGAGACGAAGATGAGCCTCCGATCAGGGAATACAAGAGGCGCGATTGCGGCAATTTACGGCTAAACGCCTGTAAAAATGGCGAAAATCGTCAGGGCTGTGCGCTAACGCCACATCGTCGCGATTGACGCGGCCAAGGCCAGCGCGAGCGCGACATTCAGGACGCGCCATTGCCAGGCGTGCCGCAGCAGCCGTGCCAGCAGCAGGCCGGCGACGCACCAGAGCATCAGGGACAGAAGCGCGAGGATGCCGAAGACGGTGCCGAGCAGGGCAGCGAGCTCGGCGGCGCTGCGGGCGAGGCCAGCGAAGGATGCGGCGGCGCCGAGCGTCATCGCCCAGCCCTTGGGGTTCTGCAGCTGGATCCAGAGCGCCCCCAGGAAGCTGGTCGGCCGGGCGATGCTCTTGTCGAGATGTGGCGGGCCGCTGCGTCCGATCCGGACCGCGAGCCAGAGCAGATAGGCCGAGCCGGCGAGCTTCATCGCGAATTCGAGGGAGGGCATCGCAAGCAGCAGGCCGGCGAGCCCTGCGGCGGCGGCCACCGCCATCGCTGCGAGGCCAATGGCAACGCCGATCATGAAGGGCAGGGAGCGGCGAAAGCCAAAATGCGCGCCCGACGCGGTGGCGAGCGTGGTGGTGGCGCCCGGCGTCACTGTCGAGACGGCGGCGAAGGCGATGAGCGGCAGGAGAGAGTCCGGCGACATGGGTGGCTCCAGGCGGAGCCACGGGATTTAAGCCTCCCGGTTGGATGATGAAAACGAATGTTGAAGTGATCCAGCATTACAATTCATAATGCTGGTGATGCGCAATCTCGACCTTGAGCTGATCCGGGCCTTCGTCGCCGTCGTTGACCATGGCAGCATGACCGTGGCCGGCAATGCGCTGCATCTGACGCAGAGCGCCGTCAGTCAGCAGATCATGCGGCTGGAGCGAAGGCTCGGACAAGTTCTGTTCCTGCGCGAGCGCCGCGGGTTGAAGCTGACGGCAGCGGGCGAGCGGCTGCTCGCCAAGGCGCGCCGGCTCATCGGCCTCAATGACGAGATCTGGGCGGAGATGACGACCAGTTGCGGGGGCACGGTGCGGCTCGGTGTTCCCTATGATCTCGTTGGCACCTCTCTGGCGCCGATTCTCAAAGGTTTCGCGGATGCGAGCCCGCTGGTCGAGATTTCGCTGGTCTGCGCCTCCTCGCCGCAATTGCTGGAGGCGCTCGGCAAGGGCGAGGTCGATCTCGCGCTGGTCGAGGAGCCGCTCGCGGCCGCGGGCGGAGAATGCCTTGGCATCGAGCGATTGGTCTGGGTCGGCGCCAGGGCCGGCACCGCCCATTTGAAGCAACCCTTGCCGCTTTCGCTGGTCGCCGACAGCTGCGCCTTTCGGCCAGCGGTGACCGAAGCGCTCGACGCGCAGGGGCGCGGCTGGCGCAGCGTGTTCGAGAACGGCAATATCGATGCGACCACGGCGACGGTCAGGACCGACCTTGCCGTCACCGCCTGGCTCGCCTGCACGGTTCCGCCCGATCTCGACATTCTCGGCTCCGCAGAAGGGCTGCCCGAGCTGCCGCCCTTCGCGATCACGCTGCATCTGTCGCGCTCGCAGCCCTCGGAAGCGGCGCGCGAGCTCGCCCGCCATCTGCGCGCCGGCTGGCTGCGCCCGCGCCAGGCCGCATAGGCTGCCCGCCTCGCCGAGGGTTGCAGGCCGGCCCGCCCTGCCGTAACCCCAAGGACGACGTCCTTTCCTGCCTCAAGGCCATGTCCGCCACGCTTCCCGAACGTTATGACGCCCTGGTCGCCTCGGGGGCGATCGAGCGCGATCCGGCGCAGGTCGCCGTCGTCAGGCGCTTGCAGGCGCTGTCCGAGACGCTTGCCAGCCGCAAGCTGGCGAAGAAGAGCAGCGCGCTCGGCTGGCTGTTCGGCCGCAAGCAGCCGGCGTTGGACGGGATCAAGGGCCTCTACATCTGGGGCTCGGTCGGCCGCGGCAAGACCATGCTGATGGACCTGTTCTACGAGACGGTCCCGGTCTCAGCGCGCAGGCGGGTGCATTTCCATGCCTTCATGGCCGATGTGCACGAGCGCATCCACGCCTATCGCCAGGCGCTCAAGGCCGGAACGGTCAAGGAGCCGGATCCGATCGGTCCGGTGGCGGCCGAGCTCGCGGAAGAGGCGAGCCTGCTTTGCTTCGACGAATTCACCGTCACCGACATCGCCGATGCGATGATTTTGGGTCGGCTATTCACGGCGCTCTTCGCTGCCGGCGCTGTCGTGGTCGCGACCTCCAACGTCGAGCCGTCGCGGCTTTATGAAGGGGGCCTCAACCGCGCGCTCTTCCTGCCCTTCATCGAGCTGCTCGCCAGCAAGGTCGACGTCATCAAGCTGGAGGCGCGCACCGATTTCCGGCTGGAGAAGCTCGGCGGCGCGCCGACCTATCATGTCCCCGCCGACGACAAGGCCAAGGCCGCGCTCGACAAGGCCTTCAGCCAGCTCACCGGCGTGGCGCAGGGCGCGCCGGTGACGATCTCGATCAAGGGGCACGAGCTGAAGCTGCCGCAGGCGGCGGGTAGCGTGGCGCGGGCGAGTTTCGCCGATCTCTGCGCCCAGGCCTATGGCGCCTCGGACTATCTCGCGCTCGCCCAGCGCTTCCATACGCTGATCCTCGACGGGATCCCGATCATGGACGTCGAACGGCGCAACGAGGCCAAGCGCTTCATCATCCTGATCGACACGCTGTACGAGAGCCATGTGAAGCTCGTGGCCTCGGCGGCCGCCGAGCCGACGGGGATCTATCTCGCCCAGAGCGGCCGCGAGGCCTTCGAGTTCGACCGGACCGTGTCGCGCCTGATCGAAATGCGTTCGGAGGAATATCTCGCCTTGCCACATGGGCGGGCGGACTCGACCGCGAGCGGCGACGCGACCGGGCTGGTGGAGACCTGACCGTGGCGACGCCGCGCGAACCGAGCGAGATGCGCATTCTCTCGGTCGCCGGCGAGCATTTGCGCCAGCACGGTCTGCGCCGCTTCACTGTGGTCGCGGTGGCGGAAGAGGCGGGCATGACGCATGCCAATGTCTACCGCTACTTCCCCTCGCGCACGGCGCTGATCGATGCGGTAGTCGATGTCTGGCTGAAGGCGACCGAGCGCTCGCTCGCCGACATCGCCGACGGGCCGGACCCGGCCGAGGACAAGCTCGAGCGCCTGATCCTCGCGCTCGCAAAAGCGAATCGCGACCTGCTGCATGAGGAGCCGCATCTGTTCGCGGCGCTGTCGCAGGCCGTGGCCAAGCGCCATGCGATCAGCCGGCGCAACCGCACCCGGGTGCGCGCCCTGTTCGAGCGCGTGATAGACGACGGTATCGCGACCGGGGCCTTCGAGCCGCGCGATCGCGACCGCGCTATCGCCTTCGTGATCGACGCTACGCACCGTTTCATCCATCCTGCGGCGCTGGAGCTCGAGGCGGATGTGCCGCAGGCATCGGTCGATGCCAGGCTTGCGACACTGATCAGGGTGGCGCTGCGGACGCTCGCGACGGGTGTCATCTAAAAAAATGACAGATTTTGTAAAATGTAACTGCCGGTTTGCGATGCAGGTTGACGATCCGATTTTGGGGCGTAGCTTCTAACGGCTTGGTTTTTCTGGATTTTCCGCGATTATGATGCCGAATTCGCGATTTGGGGCGGTTCCAATGTCCGATCTCGCACAGGGTTGAGCCCGGAGGCGGCTTGCGTCAAAGAACCGTCGGCTTTTTTGGCTTCAACTGCTCTCGCATCCAACAACAAGGATTCGGCAATGGCCCGCAAGAAGATCGCCCTCATCGGCGCCGGACAGATCGGCGGCACGCTCGCTCACCTCGCCGGTCTCAAGGAACTGGGCGACGTCGTCCTGTTCGACATCGCCGAGGGCATCCCTCAAGGCAAAGGCCTCGACATCGCTGAGTCCGCCCCGGTCGACGGCTTCGACGCTGGCTACAAGGGCACGCAGTCCTATGAGGACATCAAGGGCGCCGATGTGGTGATCGTCACCGCCGGCGTGCCGCGCAAGCCCGGCATGAGCCGCGACGATTTGATCGGCATCAACCTCAAGGTGATGAAGTCGGTCGGCGAGGGCATCAAGACCTACGCCCCCAAGGCCTTCGTGATCTGCATCACCAACCCGCTCGACGCGATGGTCTGGGCGCTGCAGAAGTTCTCGGGCCTCAAGCCCAACATGATCTGCGGCATGGCCGGCGTGCTCGACTCGGCCCGCTTCCGCCACTTCCTCGCCGACGAGTTCAAGGTCTCGGTCAAGGACGTCTCGGCCTTCGTGCTCGGCGGCCATGGCGACGACATGGTGCCGCTCGTCCGCTATTCCGGCGTCGCCGGCATCCCGCTGCCGGACCTCGTCAAGATGAAGTGGACGACGCAGGAGCGTCTCGACGCCATCGTCGAGCGTACCCGCAAGGGCGGTGGCGAGATCGTCAACCTGCTGAAGACCGGCTCGGCCTTCTACGCTCCGGCCGCCTCGGCGATCGCCATGGCCGAGAGCTATCTCAAGGACCAGAAGCGCGTGCTGCCGGCGGCTGCGGCGCTCAAGGGCCAGTACGGCGTCAAGGACATGTTCGTCGGCGTGCCGGTCGTGATCGGCGCCAAGGGCGTCGAGCGCGTCGTCAAGATCCGCCTCAACGGCGCCGAGAAGGAGATGCTCGCCAAGTCGGTCGCCTCGGTCCAGAGCTTGATCGACGCCTGCAAGAGCGTCGACGCGTCATTGGCGTGAGACAGATCGGTGGCGTGATGCCGCGCGGCTGCGACGCAGCCAGCCGTTACGCCACCGCCTCTCCCTTTTCCGGCACAGGACATCAGGCATGAACATCCACGAATATCAGGGCAAGGCGGTTCTCAAGGAGTTCGGCGCCCCCGTCTCCGCCGGCTTCCCGGCGCTCTCGGTGGCGGAGGCCGTCGAGGCGGCCAGGAAGCTGCCCGGACCGCTCTATGTGGTGAAGAGCCAGATCCATGCCGGCGGCCGCGGCAAGGGCAAGTTCAAGGAACTGCCGGCCGATGCCAAGGGCGGCGTGCGGCTCGCCAAGTCGATCGAAGAGGTCGAGAGCCACGCCAAGGAGATGCTCGGCAACACGCTGGTGACGGCTCAGACCGGCCCGGCCGGCAAGCAGGTCAACCGTCTCTATATCGAGGACGGCTCGGACATCTCGAAGGAGTTCTACCTCTCGGCGCTGGTCGACCGCGAGACCTCGCGCGTTGCCTTCGTGGTTTCGACCGAGGGCGGCATGGACATCGAGAAGGTGGCCCATGACACGCCGGAGAAGATCCTGACCTTCTCCGTCGATCCGGCGACCGGCATCATGCCGCACCACGGCCGCACCGTCGCCAAGGCGCTCGGCCTCGGCGGCGAGCAGGCCAAGCAGGCCGCGACAGTGCTCGGCCAAGTCTATGCCGCCTTCGTCGGCAAGGACATGGCAATGCTCGAGATCAACCCGCTGATCGTGACGACGCAGGGGCAGGTCAAGTGCCTCGACGCCAAGGTCTCGTTCGATTCGAACTCGCTCTACCGCCATCCCGAGCTGATGGAGCTGCGTGACGAGACCGAGGAAGACGCCAAGGAGATCGAGGCGTCGAAATACGACCTCGCCTATATCGCGCTCGACGGCACGATCGGCTGCATGGTCAATGGCGCCGGCCTCGCCATGGCGACGCTCGACATCATCCAGCTCTATGGCGAAAGCCCGGCGAACTTCCTCGATGTCGGCGGCGGCGCCTCCGAAGAGAAGGTCACGGCGGCCTTCAAGATCATCACCGCCGACCCGAAGGTGAAGGGCATCCTGGTCAACATCTTCGGCGGCATCATGAAGTGCGACGTCATCGCCCGCGGCGTGATCGCGGCGGTGAAGACGGTCGGCCTCGAAGTGCCGCTGGTGGTGCGCCTCGAAGGCACCAATGTCGAGGAAGGCAAGGAGATCATCCGGACCTCGGGCCTCAACGTCATTCCCGCTGACGATCTCGACGACGCGGCTCAGAAGATCGTCGCTGCGATCAAGAAGGCTTGAGGTAAACCGATGTCCATCCTGATCGACAAGAACACCAAGGTCATCTGCCAGGGCTTCACCGGCAAGAACGGCACCTTCCATTCCGAGCAGGCGATCGCCTATGGCACGCAGATGGTCGGCGGCACCTCGCCGGGGAAGGGCGGGGCGCTGCATCTCGGCCTGCCGGTCTTCGACACCGTCGCCGAGGCGCGCGAGAAGACCGGGGCGACCGCCTCGGTGGTCTACGTGCCGCCGCCGGGTGCGGCCGACGCGATCTGCGAGGCGATCGACGCCGAGATCCCGCTGATCATCTGCATCACCGAAGGCATCCCGGTGCTCGACATGGTCAGGGTCAAGCGCTCGCTCTCCGGCTCGAAGTCGCGGCTGATCGGGCCGAACTGCCCGGGCGTGGTCACCGCCGGCGAGAGCAAGATCGGCATCATGCCGGCCAACATCTTCAAGCCGGGCTCGGTCGGCATCGTCTCGCGCTCCGGCACGCTGACCTATGAGGCGGTGTTCCAGACCACGAACGAAGGCCTCGGCCAGACCACTGCTGTCGGCATCGGCGGCGACCCGGTCAAGGGCACCGAGTTCATCGACATGCTCGAGATGTTCCTCGCCGACGAGAAGACCACCTCGATCGTGATGATCGGCGAGATCGGCGGCTCGGCCGAAGAGGAAGCCGCCCAGTTCATCAAGGACGAAGCCAAGCGTGGCCGCAAGAAGCCGATGGTCGGCTTCATCGCCGGCCGCACGGCTCCTCCCGGCCGCCGCATGGGCCATGCCGGTGCGATCATCTCCGGTGGCAAAGGCGGCGCCGAGGACAAGATTGCGGCGATGGAAGCGGCCGGCATCCGGGTCTCGCCGTCGCCGGCGCGCCTCGGAAAGACCTTGGTCGAGGTGTTGAAGGGCTGATCGTGAGGACGCCATGGCCGGGCCCGACCCGGCCATTCGTTCCCTATCAGCGATGTAAAACGATGGTCGGCTCGGGGCCGACCGTAATGCGGTAGGAAGAAGGCAGACGCACCATGGCTCGCCAGGACATCAACGAGGCTCTCGCGCAGACCGGGTTCCTCTATGGCGGCAACGCGGCCTATATCGAAGATCTCTACGCCCGCTATCAGGCCGATCCGAAGTCGGTCGATCCGGAGTGGCAGGGTTTCTTCGCCGGGCTGAACGACGACAAGCAGGCGATTGTCGACAACGCCAAGGGCGCGTCCTGGAAGAAGCCGAACTGGCCGATCCCGGCCGGCGGCGAGCTGGTTTCGGCGCTCGACGGCAACTGGGCCGCGGTCGAGAAGGCGGTCGGCGAAAAGCTCGGCGCCAAGGCCAAGGCCGCCGGCGCGACCCTGTCGGCTGCCGATGTCCAGCAGGCGACGCGCGACTCGGTGCGCGCGATCATGCTGATCCGCGCCTACCGCATGCGCGGCCATCTCCACGCCCAGCTCGACCCGCTCGGGATCGAGAGCCAGAAGGACCCGGAGGAGCTGTCCCCGGCGGCTTTCGGCTTCTCCGAGGCGGATCTCGATCGCAAGATCTTCATCGACAACGTGCTCGGCCTGGAGTTCGCCACCATCCGCGAGATGACGGCGATCCTGCAGCGGACCTACTGCCAGACCATCGGCGTCGAGTTCATGCACATCTCCGACCCGGAGCAGAAGGCCTGGCTGCAGGAGCGGATCGAGGGGCCGGACAAGGAGATCGCCTTCACCCGCGAGGGCAAGAAGGCGATCCTGAACAAGCTGGTCGAGACCGAGGGCTTCGAGAAGTTCCTCGACCTCAAGTTCACCGGCACCAAGCGCTTCGGCCTCGACGGCGGCGAGTCGCTGGTTCCGGCGCTGGAGCAGATCATCAAGCGCGGCGGCTCGCTCGGCGTGCGCGACATCGTCTTCGGCATGGCCCATCGCGGCCGCCTCAACGTGCTGACCCAGGTGCTGGGCAAGCCGCACCGGGCGCTGTTCCACGAGTTCAAGGGCGGCTCCTTCGCCCCCGACGACGTCGAAGGCTCGGGCGACGTCAAGTACCATCTCGGCGCCTCGTCCGACCGTGAGTTCGATGGCAACAACGTCCACGTATCGTTGACGGCGAACCCGTCGCATCTCGAGATCGTCGACCCCGTCGTGCTCGGCAAGGTCCGCGCCAAGCAGGACCAGTTCGGCGACATCGTCGAGCGCTCCAAGGTGCTGCCGCTGCTGATCCATGGCGATGCCGCCTTCGCCGGCCAGGGCGTCGTGGCGGAATGCCTTGGCCTGTCCGGGCTGAAGGGACATCGCACCGGTGGGTCGCTGCACTTCATCATCAACAACCAGATCGGCTTCACCACCTATCCGCGCTATTCGCGCTCCTCGCCCTATCCGTCCGATGTGGCGAAGATGGTCGAGGCGCCGGTCTTCCATGTGAACGGCGACGATCCGGAAGCGGTAGTCTTTGCCGCCAAGATCGCGATCGAGTTCCGGCAGAAGTTCCACAAGCCGGTCGTGATCGACATGTTCTGCTATCGCCGCTTCGGCCATAACGAAGGCGACGAGCCCGGCTTCACCCAGCCGCTGATGTACCGCAAGATTCGCGGCCATAAGTCGACGCTGGAGCTCTATGGCACCAAGCTCGAGGCCGAGGGTGTGATCCAGCCCGGCGAGCTCGACCAGATGCGCGCCGCCTGGAAGGAGAAGCTCGAGGTCGAGTTCGACGCCGGCCAGGCCTTCAAGCCGAACAAGGCCGACTGGCTCGACGGTCGCTGGGCCGGCATGAAGGCGATCCGCGCCGACGAGGACGATCCGCGCCGCGGCGCCACCGGCGTTCCGGAAGCGGTGCTGAAGGAGATCACCCAGAAGATCACCGAGGTTCCGGAAGGCTTCAACGTCCACAAGACGATCCAGCGCTTCCTCGACAACCGCCGCAAGGCGGTCGAGAGCGGGCAGGGGATCGACTGGGCGACGGCGGAGGCGCTGGCCTTCGGCTCGCTGCTGCTCGACGGCAATCCAGTGCGCCTCTCCGGCCAGGATTGCGAGCGCGGCACCTTCTCGCAGCGTCATTCGGTGCTGATCGATCAGGAAACCGAGGCCCGTCACACCTCGCTGAACAACATCCGCGATGGCCAGGCGCGCTACGAGGTCATCAACTCGATGCTCTCGGAAGAGGCGGTGCTCGGCTTCGAATACGGCTACACCCTGTCGGAGCCGAACGCGCTGACGATGTGGGAGGCGCAGTTCGGCGATTTCGCCAATGGCGCGCAGGTCGTGTTCGACCAGTTCATCTCCTCGGGCGAACGCAAGTGGCTGCGCATGTCGGGCCTCGTCTGCCTGCTGCCGCACGGCTATGAGGGCCAGGGTCCGGAGCACTCCTCGGCCCGCCTCGAGCGCTTCCTGCAGATGTGCGCCGAGGACAACATGCAGGTGGCGAACTGCTCGACCCCGGCGAGCTATTTCCACATCCTGCGCCGGCAGCTGAAGCGCGACTTCCGCAAGCCGCTGATCCTGATGACGCCGAAGTCGCTGCTGCGCCACAAGCGCTGCGTCTCCGACCTCAGCGAACTGGCGGAGGGCTCGACCTTCCACCGCGTGCTGCACGACGATGCCGAGCGCGGCAAGTCGACCACCAAGCTGGTCAAGGATTCGAAGATCCGCCGCGTCGTGCTCTGCTCGGGCAAGGTCTATTTCGACCTGCTGGAGGAGCGCGAGAAGCGCGGCATCGACGATGTCTATCTGATGCGCGTCGAGCAGCTCTATCCGTTCCCGCTGAAGTCGCTGGCGCAGGAGCTGGCGCGCTTCAAGAGCGCCGACGTCGTCTGGTGCCAGGAAGAGCCGAAGAACCAGGGCTCCTGGACCTTCGTCGAACCCTATCTGGAATGGGTGCTGGGTCATGCCGGCTCGAAGTCGAAGCGGCCGCGTTATGTCGGCCGCCCGGCTTCGGCCGCGACGGCGACCGGCCTGATGTCGAAGCACACTGCCCAGCTCAACGCATTCCTGGACGAGACCTTCGCGGTCTGATCCGGATTCACTCAGCGGAGCATGATCTTTTCCGAAAACCGGTTTCCACTTTTCGGGATCATGCTCAGACAAAAGACACGAGAAGAGGCCTGACATGGCGACCGAAATCCGCGTTCCGACCCTCGGCGAATCCGTCTCCGAGGCCACCATCGGCAAGTGGTTCAAGAAGCCCGGCGACGCGGTGAAGGCGGACGAGCCTTTGGTCGAGCTCGAAACCGACAAGGTCACGCTCGAGGTCAACGCGCCGGCAGCCGGCGTGCTCGGCGAGATCGTCGCCAAGGAAGGCGAGACCGTCGGGGTCAGTGCGCTGCTCGGCATGATCTCTGCCGGCGACGGGAAGGCGGCGGCTCCGGCCAAGGACGAGAAGAAGGCGGATGCCGCCGTCGCGCAGGCCGCCGGCAAGGCGGGCGCTGAGACCTCGGCCGACGCGCAGAAGAAGGCCGGCGAGGTTGCTGGCGACACACAGATCAAGCCTGCGACAAAGGCCGCCGATTCCGGTCCGGCTGTTTCGCGCCTCGCCGCCGAGAGCGGTGTCGACCCGTCCAAGGTTGCCGCCTCCGGCAAGGATGGCCGCGTCACCAAGGGCGACATGCTGGCGGCGATCGCGACCGGCCCGGCCGTCGCTGCTGCTGCGCCTGCCGCCCCGGTTCAGGTCCGGGCGCCGTCGGCTCCGGACGACGCTTCGCGCGAAGAGCGGGTCAAGATGACGAAGCTGCGCCAGACCATTGCGCGCCGGCTCAAGGAAGCGCAGACCAACGCCGCCATGCTGACCACCTTCAACGAGGTGGACATGACCAACGTCATGGCGCTGCGCAACCAGTACAAGGACGTGTTCGAGAAGAAGCATGGCGTGAAGCTCGGCTTCATGGGCTTCTTCGTGAAGGCCTGCGTGCAGGCGCTGAAGGAGATCCCGGCGGTCAATGCCGAGATCGACGGCACCGACATCGTCTACAAGAACTACTACCATATCGGCGTCGCGGTCGGCACCGACAAGGGCCTGGTCGTGCCGGTGGTGCGCGATGCCGACGAGCTTTCCATCGCCGGCGTCGAGAAGAAGATCGGCGAATTCGGCAAGAAGGCCCGCGATGGCGCCCTCAAGATCGAGGAGATGCAGGGCGGCACCTTCACCATCTCGAATGGCGGCGTCTACGGCTCGCTGATGTCGACGCCGATCCTTAACGCGCCGCAATCGGCGATCCTGGGCATGCACAAGATCCAGGAGCGGCCGATGGTGGTCGGCGGCCAGATCGTGATCCGGCCGATGATGTATCTCGCGGTCAGCTACGACCACCGCATCATCGACGGCAAGGAAGCCGTGACCTTCCTCGTCCGCGTCAAGGAAGGCCTGGAGGACCCGGCGCGCCTCGTGCTCGACCTCTGAGATCGCTCCGAATGGTGATCCCGGCAAAGCTCGTCGCTACCGGCCTCGTGCTTGCGGGGATCATCAACCTGCTGCCGGTGGTTGGCATGGCGGGCGCCGCTTGGCTGCGCTCGTTATATGGGCTGGAGATCAGGAGCGTGGATCTCGAAATCCTGCTGCGGCATCGCGCTCTGCTGTTCGGGATTGTGGGCGCGCTGCTGCTGGCGGCCGCCCTCCGCCCTGGGCTGCGCGATGTAGCCATGCTCGTCGCTGGCGCGAGCATGGCGAGCTTCATCGTGATCGCGCTCCTCGTCGGCGGCTATGGCCCTGCCATCAGGAAGGTTGTGATCGCCGACATCATCGGGCTTCTGGCCCTCGTCCCGGCGATCGTCGCGCGGTTGGCGCCGTCGCATCGATAGGGTGGGGTAACGAAGTGCCCACGCAGTCCGACGTGATCGTTCGATCTGCCTAGGAGACGGAGCATGGCTTTCGGACCCAATCCGCCACCGATCCAGGCGCATATCTGCGTCAAGGGCGGTGACGAGGCGATCACCTTCTACGAGAAGGCTTTTGGCGCGCAGTGCAGCTTCAAGGCGATGGCCGATGACGGCAAGCGCGTGATGCACGCCAATCTCGCGCTCTTCGGTGGCGAGGTCATGCTGCATGACGAGTTCCCGGAGTTTGGCGGCGATGTCATGGCGCCGAGTTCGCGCAGCGGCGCCAGCATCGCGATCAGCATCAATCTGCCGGCACCGGCCGACGTCGATGCCGCAATCGCCAGAGCGCAGGCTGCCGGCGCCGATGTCATCATGCCGGCGAGCGACGTGTTTTGGGGCGCTCGTTATGCGCGCCTGCGCGATCCCTTCGGCCATGTCTGGGCCTTCAACGCGCCGCTGGCGCAACAGCAATCGTAAAGTCTGAACGAAAGAGAGACCATGTCCTACGATCTCGTCGTCATCGGAACCGGCCCCGGCGGCTATGTCTGCGCCATCCGCGCCGCCCAGCTCGGCCTCAAGGTCGCGGTGGTCGAGAAGCGCAAGACCCATGGCGGCACCTGCCTGAACGTCGGCTGCATCCCCTCAAAGGCACTGCTGCACGCATCCGAGATGTTCGATGAGGTCTCCCACAGCTTCCCCGGCCTCGGCATCAGCGTCGGCAAGCCGAAGCTCGATCTGAAGCAGATGATGGTCCACAAGCAGGAGACCATCGACGCCAACGTCAACGGCGTCGCCTTCCTGCTGAAGAAGAACAAGATCGACCCGTTCCACGGCACGGCCTCGATCCCGGCCGCCGGCAAGGTCATCGTCACCGCCGAGGACGGCAAGACGCAGGAACTCACGACCAAGAACATTGTCATCGCCACCGGCTCGGAATCGGCGGCGCTGCCGGGCGTCACCACCGACGAGAAGACCGTGGTGACCTCGACTGGCGCGCTCGAGCTTTCTTCCGTGCCGAAGGAGCTGCTGGTGGTCGGCGCCGGCGTGATCGGGCTTGAGATCGGCTCGGTCTGGGCTCGGCTCGGCGCCAAGGTCACGGTGGTCGAATTCCTCGACCGCATCCTGCCCGGCATGGATGACGAGATCGCCAAGCAGTTCCAGCGCATGCTGCAGAAGCAGGGCTTCACCTTCCATCTCGGCTCGAAGGTCACCAAGGTCGAGACAGCCAAGAAGGGCGGCGCCACCGTCACCGTCGAGCCCGCCGCCGGCGGCGAGGCCAGGACACTCAACGCCGACATCGTGCTGGTCGCGATTGGCCGGCGCCCGAACACCGACGGCCTCGGCCTCGACAAGGCCGGCGTCGCGACCGAGCGCGGCCGGGTCGTCATCGACGATCATTTCAAGACCAATGTCCCGGGCATCTACGCGATCGGCGACGTGGTGCGCGGGCCGATGCTGGCGCACAAGGCCGAGGACGAGGGCGTCGCCGTCGCCGAGATCCTGGCCGGCAAGCATGGTCATGTGAATTACGACGCCATTCCCGGCATCGTCTACACCGGCCCGGAGGTCGCCGCGATCGGCAAGACCGAGGAGGAGCTGAAGGCGGCGGGCGTCGCGTACAAGGTCGGCAAGTTCCCGTTCACGGCCAATGGCCGGGCCCGCGCGATCAAGCACACTGACGGCTTCGTCAAGTTCCTCGCCGATGCGGCGACCGACCGGGTGCTCGGCTGCCACATCATCGGCCCCCATGCCGGCGACCTGATCGCCGAGGTGACGGTGCTGATGGAGTTCGGCGGTTCAGCCGAGGACCTCGCCCGCACCTGCCATGCCCATCCGACACTGGCCGAGGCGGTCAAGGAAGCGGCACTCGCCGTCGACAAGCGCCCGATCCATATGTGAAAGGCGGCTCGTTTCGTGGATTGGCGGCGCCATGATAGGCTCCTGCCGATGACGCGAGACGAGGCAGCTTTTGAATTGGCGCGGCGCGCCGATGCCCTGCGCGCCCGTGGTGCGCAGGCTGCCTATCTCTTTGGCTCGACGGCGCGGAACGAAGCGACTGCTGGTAGCGACATCGATGTCTTCATTGACGTCGCTCCTGGCCGCAAGTTCTCGTTGGTCGATCTAGCCGGAATGCGCAGCTACCTCGCCGAGCAGCTCGGTGTCGAGATCGACCTGACGACACGCAAAGGGCTGCATCCCAAGCTGCGCGAGCAGATCGAAGGCGAAGCCATCAGGGTCTTCTGATGGTGCGACGTGTCGATGTCGTCCTCGAAGACATTCTCGACGCGATCGCGTTGATCGAAGAGGCTGCTGCAGGCCATGACCGTGCAAGCTTCAGCAAAGCCCTATTCGTGCAGCGCGGGGTCGAGCGATCGCTGGAGATCATCTCCGAGGCGGTGCGCCACCTTCCCGACGATCTGCTTGCGCTGCGGCCGGATATCGCATGGGCTGACATCCGCGCGATCGGCAACCTGATCCGGCATGAATATTGGCGTGTCGACCCCGACATCGTCTGGGCCGTGGTCGCCGACGACCTTCCGCCACTTCGCACTGCGATCGAAGACCTCCTCACGCACTGGCGCGCTTGATCGTCAGCCCCGCCGCGCGCGATAGGCGGTCAGCGTGTTGCGCAGCAGGCAGGCGATGGTCATCGGGCCGACGCCACCGGGGACCGGCGTGACCGCACCGGCGACCTCGGCCGCTTCGGCATAGTCGACATCGCCGGCGAGCTTGCCGTCGGGCATGCGGTTGATGCCGACGTCGATCACCGTGGCGCCGGGCTTCAGCCAGTCGCCCTTGATCATGCGAGGGCGGCCGACTGCGGCGACGACGATGTCGGCGCGCTTCACGACCGCCGCGAGGTCGCGCGTGCGCGAATGGGCGATCGTCACCGTGCAGTCGGCCTGCAGCAGCAATTGCGCGACCGGGCGCCCGACCAGCTCCGAGCGGCCGACGACGACGGCTTCCAGTCCCGCGAGCGAGGGCAGCGCCTGCTTCAGCAGCAGCATGCAGCCGAGCGGCGTGCAGGGCACGAGGCCGTTCTTGCCGCCGGCGAGCAGGCCGGCATTGATCGGGTGCAGGCCGTCGACATCCTTGGCGGGGTCGATGGCGTCGATGATACGGCCGGTGTCGATATGCTTCGGCAAAGGCAGCTGGACGAGGATGCCGTCGACGCCATCATCAGCGTTCAGTTCGGCGATCTTGGCGAGCAGGGCCGCTTCGGTCGTCTCAACCGTCAAGCGGTGGGCGACCGAGTTCATGCCGATCTCGGCCGCGAGCTTCTCCTTGGAGGCGACATAGACCTTGCTTGCCGGGTCCTCGCCGACGAGCACGACATGCAGGCCGGGCGCCGGCTTGCCGGCTGCCTTGAGCGCCGCGACCTCGCGGCCGATCTCGGCCCGCAGCTCAGCCGCCGCCGCCTTGCCGTCGATGATGCATGCCGTCATGACCAGCTCCGTCCTGCGCATTCGAGCGGTCCTCATGGTGCATCGCGGCGCAACGGACAAGAGCCGTTGCGTCTTGAATGCCGCGCGGGTGGGGATGTCGTCGGCGCCGCTTGATCGCAGCGCGTCGAGCCAGCATGGTCGGCGCGTGATTCAGATGGCAGCGGGCAAGCCGGAGACAGCGACGTGACCACCGGCTTTGCGGCAATCCCGGCCTCCGGCAGCTATGTGCTGCGCAATGCCAGGGCGCCCGCCTGCCTGGTCGAGGCCGGCAGTCTGGCGAGCGATCGCGACGGCCTGGCGCTGCTCGACATCGCCGTTGCGGACGGCGCCATCGCTTCGATCCTGCCGGCGGGCACGCCCGCGCTCGATGCTGTGCCTGTGCTCGATCGCGATGGCGGCATTGTGCTGCCACGCTTGGTCGACGTTCACACCCATCTCGACAAGGGCCATATCTGGCCGCGCCGCCCCAATCCGGACGGCAGCTTCATGGGCGCGCTGAGCGCGGTTGCGGCCGATCGCGAGGCGAACTGGTCCGCGGAAGACGTGCGGGCGCGCATGGAATTCGGCCTGCGTTGCGCCTATGCCCATGGCACGGCGGCGATCCGCACCCATCTCGACTCGCTCGGCAAGCAGATCGGCATCTCCTGGCCGGTCTATGCCGAATTGCGCGCGGAATGGGCCGGGCGCATCGCCTTGCAGGCGTCGCCGCTGTTCGGTGTCGATGCCGTCGCCGATCCCGCGCATATGCAGGCGATCACGAAAGCCGTGACGGCTCATGGCGACAGGCTGCTCGGCGCCGTGACCTATATGGTGCCCGAGCTCGATGCTGCCCTCGACACGCTGTTCCGGACCGCGATCGAGCACGGCTTCGATCTCGACTTCCATGTCGACGAGGCCAATGATCCGGCGGCGCGCTCGCTCGAGCACATTGCCGACGCGGCCCTGCGCCATCGCTTCGAGGGCAAAATCCTGGCGGGGCATTGCTGCTCGCTCTCCTTGCAGCCGCCGCAGGACGAGGCGCGCATCATCGCCAAGGTCAGGGAGGCCGGTATCGCCGTGGTCTCGCTGCCGATGTGCAACATGTATCTGCAGGATCGCCAGCGTGGTCGCACGCCGCGCTGGCGCGGCGTCACGGCGCTGCATGAGTTGAAGGCAGCCGGCGTGCCGGTGATGATCGCCTCCGACAACACCCGCGACCCGTTCTACGCCTATGGCGATCTCGACTTCGTCGAGACGCTGCGCGAGGGCACCCGCATCCTCCAGCTCGACCATTCCGACCGGGACTGGGCGAGGGCGGTTGCGACGACGCCGGCCGAGCTGATGGGGCTTTCCAGCGCTGGCCGCCTCGTGCCTGGCGGCCCTGCTGACTTGATCCTGACGCGCGCCCGCGACTGGACCGAATTCTTCGCCAGGCCGCAGGCCGACCGGACCGTGCTGGTCGCCGGGCGCGCCATCGACCGCTCCTTGCCCGACTATCGCGAACTCGATCACCTCATGAGCCGCTTCGCATGACCGCACGCTACGACATCGACGCCCTGAAGCGCCGCCTCTCCGGCATCCGGACCGAGGACAATCCGGCGCTGGTCAAGCAGAAGAGCCGCGACTTCTTCTGGTATTCGCCGAAGCTGAAGCGCCAGCTCGATCATGTCGTCGCCGACATCATCGTCTCGCCGGTCAGCGAAGCTGAAGTGCTGGAGACGCTCGCTGCCGCGCATGCGCTCGGCATTCCCGTGACGCCGCGCGGCACCGGCACCGGCAATTACGGCCAGGCCATGCCGCTCTCGGGCGGCATCGTGCTCGACCTCTCCGGCTTCAACAAGGTGACGAGCATCGAGGCCGGGCGCTATGTCGCCGAGCCCGGCGCCGTGCTGGCCAAGATCGACCAGGAGACGCGCGCCCATTCGCGCCAGGAGATCAGGCTGCACCCCTCGACCTATCACACCGCTTCGGTCGGTGGCTTCATCGCCGGCGGCTCCGGCGGCGTCGGCTCGATCAAATGGGGTGGCCTGCGCGACTGGGGCAACATCATCTCGCTGCGCGTCGCGACCATGGAAGGCACGCCGCGCATCCTCGAACTCCAGGGCGATGACCTGCACAAGGTCGCCCACGCTTATGGCACCAACGGCCTCATTACTGAGGTCGAGATGCCGCTCGGCCCGGCCTATGCGTGGGTCGACGTCATCCTCGGTTTCGATGAATTGCGTGCCGCGACCGAGTTCGCCAATGCGCTCGGCGAGCAGGACGGGCTGGCGCTGAAGAACCTCGCCGTGGTCGCCGCTCCTGCCCCGCACGACTATTTCCTGCGCCACCGTAAGTTCCTGCCGCGCGAGAGCCATTGCGTCATGGTGATGGTCGCCGATTTCGCAGTGGAATCGATGCTGGCTTTCGCCCGCCGTTTCGGCGGCTCGCAACTGCTGATGCGTTCCGACAAGCTGACGGTGGAGGAGGCGAAGGGATTGCCGCCGACCTTCGAGCTCGGCTGGAACCACACCACCTTGCGAGCGCTGCGCGTCGATCCGTCGATCACCTATCTGCAGGTGCTCTATCCCTTTCCGAACCAGGTCGATCTCGTCGACAAGATTCATGCTCGCTTCGGCGACGAGGTCACCTGCCATCTCGAATTCGTCCGCTTCGACGGCAAGATCACCTGTTTCGGCCTGCCGCTGGTGCGCTTTACCAGCGAGGAGCGGCTGGAGGAGATCATGGAGATCCATGAGGAGATGGGCGCGCCGATCTTCAACCCGCACCGCTACACGCTGGAGGAGGGCGGGATGAAGCAAACCGACGAGGTCCAGCTCGCCTTCAAGCGCGAGGCCGATCCGCAGGGGCTGCTCAATCCCGGCAAGATGATCGCCTGGGAGGATCCGAGTTACGACTACCGCTCGGGCAAGACTTTCCTGTTCCGCGCCCTCGGCGAAGCCGGTGTCGGCGCCTGAGACCGGGCATGCGTGCCCTCGTCCTCTACGCGCATCCAGACCCCGCGAGCTTCGGCGCGGCGGTGCACGAGACGCTTGTCTCTGCGCTGCGCCGCGCCGGGCATGAGGTCGACGATTGCGATCTCTACGCCGAAGGCTTCGACCCGGTGCTGAGCCGCGAGGAGCGCGCCGGCTACCATGATCTCGCCAGCAACCGAAATTCAGTAGCCGGCTATGTCGAGCGCCTGCTGGCGGCGAACGCGCTGTTTCTCTGCTTTCCGGTCTGGAACTACGGCTATCCGGCGATCATGAAGGGTTATTTCGATCGGGTCTTCCTGCCGGGCGTCTCGTTCAAGCTGGTCGATGGCTCGATCCGTCCGAACCTCTGGAATATTCGCCGGCTGACGACGCTGACGAGCTATGGTGGTTCACGCTGGCGCACCATGCTGATGGGCGATCCGCCACGACGGCAGATCAAGCGGGGATTGCGGGCGGTTTGCCATCCAGCCGCGCATGTTTCCTATCTGGCGCATTACGACATGAACCGTTCGACGCCGGAGAGTCGCGCAGCCTTTCTGGCCAGGGTCGAGCAGGAAATCGCGCGGATTCAAAAGCCTGTCTGACAGTTGTCATCAGCCTGTCATGAAGGCGGGCGATTGCACAGCCGGCGAAAAGTATCCGCAACCTTTTCCAAGGGCCGGCTCATGACCAAGTCCCTCGAAAAAAGCGTCGGCCGTGCCCTGCTGGTGACGGCGCGCCTGCACAGAGCGCGGATGGGCGAGCGCCTCAACGCGCTCGGGCTCTTTCCAGGTCAGGAACAGGCGCTGAAATCGCTTCAGACGGCGCCGATGACGATGGGCGAGCTCGCGAGCCTGCTGCGGGTCAAGCCGCCGACCGTCTCGAAGACGATCGGTCGGCTCTCGCTGCAGGGGCTGGTGACGCGCGAGGGCGGCGGCCGTGACGGCCGGCTGGTTCAGGTGGCGCTGACCGAGAACGGCCAGAAGACTGCGGCCGCGCTCGACGCGGTCTGGAATCAGGTCGAGGAAGAGCTGCTCGAGAAGCTCGACGCCAAGGAGCGCAAGCAGCTGCGCAAATTGCTGCGCAAGGCGTCGAAGGGCTTGTCGAAGGCCGGGGCCGACGCTGACGACGGCGAGGACGAGGCTGAGGACGCAGCCTGATCGGGCCCGGCTCCAGCGGCATGACTCGCATGCGTTGAGAGGCTGGTTTCAAGCCTTAAATCGGTTCATTGGTTATCTGTCATTCCTCCAGAGCATGACGGAAACCGCGCTTGTCGGCCGCTCCCGCTCCGCTTCCGGATACGCGCCGGACACGCCTGACCGCCATCGCCCTGATGAGTGGGGCGATCATCTGCTTCTCCCTTCTCGATGCCTGCGCGAAATGGCTGGGCGGGACGATGCATCCGATGCAAGTCGTGCTGGCGCGTTATCTGGTTAGCGTCGCCCTGGTCTCGCTCCTGCTCAATCCCTGGAGCCATCCCGGCATCACCCGGACCAAGCGGCCCTGGCTGCAGGGTTTCCGCTCGCTGCTGCTGCTCGGCTCGACGGCGCTCAACTTCGTCGCGCTGCAATATCTGCAACTCGCCGAGACCGTCTCGATCATGTTCGCGGGGCCCTTGCTGGTTGCGCTGCTCGCCGGGCCCCTGCTCGGCGAATGGGCCGGACCGCGCAGGCTGATCGCGATCGGCGTCGGCTTCCTTGGGGTACTGGTGGTGACGCGGCCGGGGCTGGGCGGCCTGCACCCGGCAGCGCTGCTCAGCTTTTGCGGCTGCCTCTGCTACGCCTTCTACAGCCTGTCGACGCGGATGCTGGCCTCGAGCGATTCCCCGCAAACGACGATGTTCTACTCCGGTATCGGCGGTGTCGTGCTGATGCTGCCGTTGCTGCCGCTGTTCTGGTCCTGGCCGCCGAACTGGCAGAGCTGGCTCCTGATGGCCGGCACCGGCTTCTTCGGGGCGCTCGGCCATTGGCTGCTGATCCTGGCGCATCAGCGCGCGCCGGCAACGATCCTTGCGCCGTTCATCTATTCCCAGATCATCTGGATGATCCTGCTCGGCTGGTTAGTCTTCGGGCAGGTTCCCGACCGCTTCACCTTCATCGGCGCTGCGATCGTCATCGCGTCGGGGCTCTATCTGCTTTATCGCGAGCGCATCCGAGCCGTGCCCGAGGGCTCGGCCCGGCTCGATTGAGGCCGGCACGGTCCTTGAAGCCTCCATCCGTGGATAGAGGCCGTGATGACGGTTTTGCACCGCAATTGGCTACCGGCGACCCCGTTCGGCACAGTTGTGGCCCGGGCGCGTCCCATTGCGGCGCAAGCGTCCCGTTCAACCGAGAGACACGCGACTCTGCTCGGCGACGAAATCCGAGAGCATCGGCACATATTTCTCGCCCATGCCGCTCGCGACGGCCGCCGCATAGACGTTCTTGACCGCTCCGCCGACCGGGTTCGGGACGCCGGCGGCATTGGCGAGGCTCTCCAGATAGCGGACATCCTTCAGCGCGTTGGAAAGCGTGAACTTGTGTGCATCCGGATCGCGTTCGAGCACGTACTTCATGAAGGTCTGGTAGAAGCCGCACTCCATGCGTCCGCCCTTGATGACGCTGTCGAAGGTCTGCGGGCTGATACCGACCTTCTGCGCCAGGGTCAGCGCCTCGGCATAGATCGCGCCATAGCCGAGCGAGAGGAAGTTGTTGAGCAGTTTCATCTTGTGGCCATCCCCGACGGGGCCGAGATGCACGATCTTCTGGGCCCAGGCCTCGCAGACCGGGCGGATGCGCTCGAAAACCGCGCTGTCGGCCCCAATCATCGTCGAGAGTTGACCGAGATTCGCCTGGGCGGGTGTTCCACCCAGCGGCGCGTCACAGAGGTGCAGGCCCATGGCAGCGAGCCGTTCCGCCAAGGCGACCGTCGAGACCGGGTCGGAGGTCGAGCAGTCGACGATGATCGTGCCGGGTTTTGCGCCGGCAGCGACGCCATCGGGGCCGTTGATGATCTGCTCGACCTGGGGCGACCCGGTAACGCAAAGGAAGATGATGCTCGCCTTCCCGGCGAGTTCCCGCGGTGTTGCAGCTTCCGTTGCGCCCGCGGCCTTGAGCTCTTCGACGGGCTTGCGGTTGCGATGGCCCATGACGGTGAGAGGGAAGCCCTTGGCGAGAATACAGCTCGCCATGCCCTGACCCATGTAACCAACGCCGATGAAGCCGATCGATTCTTTAGTCGTGCTCATCTTCAGTTTCTCCGAATTATATGAGATGGAACAAGGGAATGCGGAACGATTTGGCCAAGAACTGGTTGAATGCAGCGGCTTCCAGGCTTCAGGAGAAGCGATTGATGGCGAACGACGGACACTCGCGCGACCCCTCGGGGGCCGGGAGGGCGGGTGTCAAACCCGGTGGCCGTGGCCGCGTTACCTTGCAGATCATCGCCGACCGCCTGGAGGTTTCGACCGCGACCGTCTCGCTCGCGCTGCGCGAGAGCCCGCTGGTTGCCGATGGTACACGCCTGCGCGTACAGCAGATCGCGCGAGAGATGGGCTACAGCTACAACCGTAGCGCGGCCTCGCTGCGGACCGACCGGACCAACATCCTCGGCGTCGGCTTCCACGACATCACCAATCCTTACTTCGCCGAGTTGCTCGCCGCGATCGAGGAGACGGCGACGACGCATGGCCGCTCGATCCTGCTCGGGACCTATGCGGAGAACCTGCAGCGGCAGGACCGTGTCCTCAACACGCTCAAGGAATACCGGCCCGACGGCATGATCATCTGCCCGGCCGGCGGCACCACGGCGGAGACGCTGCAGCACCTGATGGCGGCGCAGGTGCCGCTGGTGCAGCTCTCGCGCGAGATTCCCGGCATCGGTCTCGATTTCGTCGGCTCGGATGACCGGCACGGCACCGTGCTCGCGGTTGAGCATCTGCTCGGGCTTGGCCATCGCCGCATCGCCTTCCTTGGCGAGAGCCCGCTGATCTCGACTGGCCGCAATCGCTATCGCGGCTATTGCGAGACCCTGGCCAAGCACGGCCTGCCGCTCGACCCGTCGATCGTCTATTCGGCCTATGGCACGCGCGAGAACGGGCTGAAGGGCGTCCAGAAGGTGCTCGATGCCGCCGATCCGCCGACCGCCGCAGTCTGCTTCAACGACCTCACCGCCTTCGGCGCGATGCTCGGCCTGCGTCATCGTGGCCTGGAGGCTGGCGCGGACTTCTCGATCATTGGCTGCGATGACGTCCAGGAAGCGTCGCAATGGTATCCGGCGCTGACGACGCTGAAGAATTTCCAGGAGGACATGGGGCGGACATCGGCGGAGCTGCTGCTGCGCCGGATCGCCGATCCGTCGGCGCCGCCGCAGCGCGTGCTGCTGACGCCGGAACTGGTCGTGCGCGGGACGACGGCGCCGCCGAAGCCGTCGCGCTGAGGCTGGAGTATTTTCGCGTTTCTCCGAACCGCGGGAATACTCCAGGCTTTTGTTTCGACGCATTTTCTTCACGCGAACCGGTGCCCACTTCGCTCGAAAATGCTCTCGTTCAGGTATCATTGTCCGGCTTGCGGTTCAGCGCCCGATAGGCGCGCACCACATGTGAGTCGTCGCACCCGCCATGGCCGAGGCCCGAGGCGGCGAGGAACATCTGGTGCGCGGCCGCGGCGAGGGGCAGGGCCGCCTTGGTCGCCCGCCCGGCATCGAGGACGATGCCGAGGTCCTTGACGAAGATGTCGACGGCGCTGGCGACCGGCGGCTCGTCCTCGAGCATGCGCGGGCCGCGGTCCTTCAGCATCCAGGAGGAGGCGGCCGAGCCACCCATGATCTCGAACAGCACCTTGCCATCGATGCCGGCCTTCTGCGCCAGCGAGAGCGCTTCGGCAGCGACCGCGATATGGACACCGCAGAGCAACTGGTTGACGGTCTTCACCGTTGCGCCCTGGCCTGCCTTCTCGCCGACATGGAAGACCTTGTCGCCCATGGCGTCGAGCACGGGCCTGGCCCTGGCGAAGCTCTCGGCCGGAGCGCCGACCATTATGGTGAGCGTGCCGCCCTGCGCACCCTTCACACCGCCCGAGACCGGCGCGTCGACGAAATGCCGGCCGGTCTTCGTCACCGCCTCGGCGATGGCCTCGACCTCGCCCGGCGGGCAGGTCGCCATCAAGATGACAGTGGCTCCGGGGGCGAGCGCCGCCAGCGCTCCGGCGTCGAACAAGACGGAGCGGGCCTGGGCGGCATTGACCACCATCAGCACGAGCATGTCGGCGCCTTGGGCTGCCGCAGCAGCGCTG
The DNA here is from genome assembly GCA_025846845.1 of Alloboseaceae bacterium BT-24-1. Taxonomy (GTDB): domain Bacteria; phylum Pseudomonadota; class Alphaproteobacteria; order Rhizobiales; family Beijerinckiaceae; genus Allobosea. The sequence goes on along the minus strand of JAOYTL010000005.1, from coordinate 34,982 downwards.
TCGGCAGCATGACCGCCGGCAGCCACGAGCGCTGCGCGGGCGCCCTCCCTCATATCGAAACCGATGACGCGGAACTGGCGCTTGACGAGATTCTCGGCCATCGGCGCACCCATGGCACCGAGCCCGATGAAGGCAATGGAAGTCACGTTTATTGGCCTTGGCTAGGGGCGGCCGGGAGGCCGCCCGTCTTACGACATCACTCCTTCACCGCGCCGGTGAGCGAGGCGACGTAGTAGTCGACGAAGAAGGAGTAGAGCAGGGCGACCGGGATCGAGCCGAGCAAAGCGCCGGCCATCAGCGAGCCCCAATGGTAGACGTCGCCCTCGACCAACTGGGTCAAGACCGCGACCGGGACCGTCTTCTTCTCGGCCGACTGGATGAAGGCGAGCGTGTAGATGAACTCGTTCCAGGACAAAGTGAAGGCGAAGATGCCGGCCGAGATCAGCCCGGGCAGAGCCAGCGGCAAGGTGATCTGCCAGAGGATCTGCAGGCGGGTCGCGCCATCGATCATGGCGCATTCCTCGAGCTCGTAGGGAATCGACTTGAAGTAGCCGATCAGGAGCCAGGTGCAGAACGGGATCAGGAAGGTCGGATAGGTGAGGATCAATGCCCATTGCGAGTCGAACAGGCCGAGCTGGAAGATCAGCGTCGCCATCGGGATGAACAGGATCGAGGGCGGGACCAGATAGGCGAGATAGATCGCGAGGCCCACATATTGCGAGCCCTTGAACTTCAGGCGCTGGATCGCATAGGCGGCGAGCACGCTGGAGAACAGCGAGAGCACGGTCGCGACGGTCGCGACCGTCATCGTCGTCAGCAGCCACTGCGGATAATCGGTCTGGAACAGCAGTCGCTTGATGTTGTCGAGCGTCGGCGAACTCACCCAGAACGGGTTGTAGGTCTTGTAATCGTAGAGCTCGGCGTTCGGTTTGATGGCGGTGATCGCCATCCAGTAGAACGGGAAGAGCAGCACGATCACGAAGATCGACAGCGGCAGATAGACCGTGATGAAGCGGCGCGGACCCGACGACCAGTCGATGACGCCGCTATTCTCCTTCTCGACGAGGTGCGGGCGCTCAGCGGCAGCGTGATCAGTCATTGTCTTCTCCCTGCTGCCATTTGCGGCGGGCGAGCGCGTAGTAGCTGAACAGGGTGGCCAGCACGAGGAAGGGGATCATCGCCACGGCGATGGCAGCGCCCTCGCCGAGCTGGCCGCCAGGAATGCCGCGCTGGAAGGCCAGCGTCGCCATCAGGTGGGTCGAGTTGATCGGCCCGCCGCGGGTGATGGCGTAGACGAGCTGGAAGTCGGTGAAGGTGAACAGCACCGAGAAGGTCAGCACCACCGCGAGAATCGGCATCAGCATCGGGAACGTGACGTGACGGAAGCGCTGCCAGGCATTGGCGCCGTCGAGCATCGCCGCCTCGTAGAGCGCCGGCGAGATCGTCTGCAGGCCGGCGAGCAGCGAGATCGCGACGAAGGGGATGCCACGCCAGGTGTTCGCCGCGATCAACGACCAGCGCGCGGCCCAAGGCTCGCCGAGAAAGTCGATATAGGTCGTACGCCAACCGAGCACGTCGACCAGCACATAGGAAATGATCGAGAACTGCGGATCGTAGATCCACCAGAAGGCGATGGCCGAAAGCACCGTCGGCACGATCCAGGGCACGAGGATCAGCGCGCGCAGCAGTGATTTGAACGGCAGATGGTTGTTGAGCAGCAGTGCCAGCCAGAGACCGAGCGCGAACTTCCCGACCGTGGCGACGCCGGTATAGAGCAGTGTGTTCCAGACCGAGGTGATGAAGACCCGGTCCTGCATCAACGAGGTGAAATTCTCGAAGCCGATGAAGTGGCCGGAGCGTCCGATCTTCGTGTCGGTGAAGGCGAGCCAGATGCCCAGGCCCAACGGATAGGTCAGGAAGATGAGCAGCAGGGCGGCCGCCGGAAGCAGGCAGAGGAAGATGAGAAAGGATTTGTTGTCGAGCAGCCGGACCAGCCAGTTCTGTGGCAGATGGTGAGTGGTCCTGGCTTCAGCGGCGATCGTCATGGCGCTCTTCCCGTGAAGCAGCCGCGCCGCCGGAGGTCCCGGCGGCGCGGTCGTGACGATCAGGTGCGATAGTAGCGCTTGGCGCGGCGTTCGGCCTCGGCAGCGGCCTCCTCGGGCGTCGCCTGGCCGGCGCAGACGGAAGCGACCATCTGGACCATGACGTACTCGGCATTGACGGTGCCGGCGGCCTCGGTGATCGCGCCCTTATAGCCGCTCCACAGTGCCCGTTCCCAGGTGTCGCGATAGACCAGGATCTTGGGATCGCCTTCCCAGACCTTGCTCTTCGCATAGCCCTTGAGCGGCTGCGTCCAGTAGCCGAAGCAGCCGGTCAACCACTTGTCGTACTGCTCCGTCTCCATCATGAAGCGGAGATATTCCTTGGCGGCGTTCGGGAACTTGGTGTGCTTGAACACCATGGCGTTGATCACCAGCGCCGTCTCGGTCGGCCGCCCGACCCCGGCGCCGACCGGCATCGGCGCATGGTTGAGATCCTTGCCGATCGCCGCGATCTTCTCGTCCTTCGAGTTCTTGATCGAGAAGTAGAGCGAGACGCCATTCTGGGTCAGGCCGATTTCGCCGGCCGTCAGCGCCTTGTTGTTGCTGATGTCGAGCCAGGAGAGCGTGCCGGGGATGAAGGTCTCGTAGAGCGCCTTGGCGTATTTCAGCGCCTCGATCGTCTCCTTGCTGTTGATGGCGACCTTGTTGTTCTCGTCGACCATGTAGCCGCCATGCGACCAGACCAGCCAGTTGCAGAACGAGTTGCCGTCGCCGACCGCGTTGCCGAGCGCGAAGCCGGCCGGATGGCCATTGGCCTTGAGCTTGCGGGCAAGATCGAGGAAGCCGGCATGGTCGGTCGGGAACTTGTCGAAGCCCGCTTCCTTGACCCAGGATTCGCGATAGACCGCCGGGCCGCCTGAGCCGCCCATAGGGATCGAGATCCAGGTGTTGGTCTTGTCCTTCTTGCCGTACTTCTCGGCGACCGGGTACCAGCCGCCATGCTTCTTGCCGAGGTCCTCGGCGACCTGCGTCAGGTCGACCAGCTTGTCGGCGAAGATGTGCGGATCGTCGGCCCAGCCGACGACGATGTCGGGGCCGGCGCCGGTGTTGGCGGTGACGGCGGTCTGCGGGCGCAGATCCTCCCAGCTGGCATAGTCGACGCGGACCTGGACACCGGTCGCCTTGGTGAAGGCTTCGGTGTTCTCATTGAAGATCGTCTGGTCGGGGTCGACGAACTTGGTCGGACGCAGCACGCGCAGCGTCGCACCCTTCTCGATATTGGCCGTCTGCGCGATCGAGGGCGCAGCCAAGGTGGCGCCGGCGGCAAGGCCTGCGCTACCGATCAATACATCACGTCTGGAAATGCTCATCGCTTTGTCTCCTCCATGTGGTGCGAGGCCCTGCATGGGAGCCTCGTCAGGTATTGTAGGCGGCGATCAGGCCAGGCCGCCGGAGTGTTCTCCGTGCGGCCGTCGTCCCGTGACGGTCAGATGCGCTTGCTCGTCGCGGCGTCGAAGAGATGGGTCACCGAGGTGTCCGGCCGGATCTTGATGGTCTCGCCGGGCTTGGCGGTGATGCGTTCGCGGAAGATGCAGGTCAGGTCCTGGCCGCCGCAGCGAACGACGACCTGGGTCTCCGAGCCCATCGGCTCGATGACGACGACTTCCGCGGAAAGGCCACTCGGATCGAGCATGAGATGCTCGGGGCGGATGCCCAGCACGGCGGCCCGGTCGTTCGAATCGGCGGGATGCTTGCCGACCGGCCAGATCACGCCGCCTTCGGTCTCGAAGCCGTTGGCGCGGATCGTGCCCTTCAGCAGGTTCATCGAGGGCGAGCCGATGAAGGCGGCGACGAAGAGGTTCGCCGGATTGTCGTAGAGATCGAGCGGGGCGCCCATCTGCTCGACGATGCCGTCATGCATCACGACGATCTTGTCGGCCATGGTCATGGCCTCGATCTGGTCGTGGGTGACGTAGACCGTCGTGGTCTTGAGGCGCTGGTGCAACTCCTTGATCTCTGTGCGCATCTGCACGCGCAGCTTGGCGTCGAGGTTGGAGAGCGGCTCGTCGAAGAGGAAGACCTGCGGATCGCGCACGATGGCGCGGCCCATGGCGACGCGCTGGCGCTGGCCGCCGGAGAGCTGGCGCGGATAACGGTCGAGCAGCTTGTCGAGGCCGAGAATGCCGGCGGCCTTGTTGACGCGCTCGTCGATCTCGGCCTTCGGGGCCTTCCGCAGCTTCATCGAGAAGGCCATGTTGTCGGCCACCGTCATATGCGGGTAGAGCGCATAGTTCTGGAAGACCATGGCGATGTCGCGCTCTTTCGGCGGCACGTCGTTGACGACGCGCGGGCCGATGCGGATCTCGCCGCCCGAGATGTTCTCGAGGCCGGCGATCATGCGCAGCAAGGTCGATTTTCCGCAGCCCGAAGGGCCGACCAGGATGACGAACTCGCCATCGTTGATGTCGATGTCGACGCCGTGAATGACCTGCGTCGAGCCATAGGCCTTGCGCACGTCGGCAATCTGGACGGATGCCATCTTTGGTTTCACTCCCGCTCTTTAGGTTGCCCCGGGGTGCCTGACACAATCCCCGTCGGCGGCGCTGCAGATCATCGGTTTCTGACGACCGATCGAGACGAGACCACGCAATCCAGGCGAGCCGCCTGTTGCGTCAACCTCGTTCGCGGATAAAGTCATACGATAGAAAGAGGCGTGTCAAGCGCTGGGCGGGCTGCGGGAGGACCTCTCCGACACCGCCGATCACTGGAGGAAAAACCTAGGCTCGATGCTGCTCCATGTCCGCGCGCGCTCGACGAGGCTCAACCCCGACCGGCTGTTCGGCCAGGTGGCGCACAGGCTTGCGGTTGCGATCATCACCGGAGCGTCGCCGGCCGGGGCTCTGCTGCCGAACGAGGACGATCTGAAGGGCGAGATTTCGGTCTCGCGCACCGCCTATCGCGAGGCTGTGAAGTTCCTGAGCGGCAAGGGGTTGGTCGAGGCGCGGCCCAAGAGCGGCACCCGCGTCGCGCCGCGTGAGGCCTGGAACCTGCTCGACCCGGATGTGCTTGCCTGGCATTTCGAAGCCGATCCGAACGAGAAGCTCATCCGCGATCTGTTCGAGCTCAGGCTTTTCGTCGAGCCGAGCGCCGCACGTCTCGCGGCGCAGCGGCGCAGCGCGACTGACCTGCAGCGGATCGAAGCGGCTTTTCGGGGCATGGTCGAGAACCCGCCCTATGCCGAGCGGACGGTCACTGCCGACCTCGCCTTTCACGAAGCGATCTTCGCCGCCACCGGCAATCCGCCGCTGCAATGCCTCGCGCCGGCTGTGTGCGCGACGATCCAATGGTCGTTGTTCCTGAAGGCGCCCGACGATCGCTTCTTCTTCACGGCGTCATTGATCGATCATGAGCGTGTGCTTGAGGCGATCGTGCAGCGCGATGGCGAACTCGCGGCGGCGCGGATGAGCGGACTGGTAATCGACAGCCTGAACAGCACGCTGCGTCTGCTCGCCGGTCGAGCGGAGGCAAATGCGAGCAAAATCGCGTGATTAAATCATACTATATCGAGCTGAATCGACAGCCGAGTCGGGATGTCATAACCGGCTCTGCAAGCAGCCCCTACCTGCGCGCTCTGGGAATTCCCCGGCGCCATTCTGGCGGCTATGTTGATTTAATCGTTTTAAGAGTTTGAAATCAAGCCACGTACGCGTTCCACGAAAGCAGGACCATGACCGCGCAGAACAAGATCGAGATCGTCATGACCGGGCCGCTGATGGCCTATGCCGCCGACCAGCTCAGGGCGCGCTTCACCGTGCATGAGCTCTGGAAGGAGCAGGATCGCCAGGCGGCGCTGGCGGCCGTGAAGGATCGCGTGCGCGGCGTCGCTGGCGGCGGCGCACATGTGCGCATCGACGATGCTCTGTTCGATGCGCTGCCCAAGCTCGAGATCGTCTCGAATTTCGGCGTCGGCTACGACAATGTTGACGCGACTGCAGCCGGCAAGCGCGGCATCCTCGTCACCAACACGCCGGATGTGCTGACCGACGAGGTCGCTGATCTCGCCATCGGCCTGCTGCTCGCGACGGTTCGCCAGCTGCCGCAGGTCGACCGCTATCTGCGTGCCGGCAAGTGGCTCTCGGGCGCCTATCCGCTGACGACCTCGCTCCGCAAGCGCAAGATCGGCATCGTCGGGCTCGGGCGAATCGGCAAGGCGGTAGCGCGCCGGCTCGAAGCCTTCGACGTGCCGATCGCCTATCATGGCCGCTCGCGCCAGACCGATGTCGCCTATCGCTACTATCCCTCGCTCGTCGAGATGGCGGCCGATGTCGACACGCTGGTCTCGGTCGCCCCGGGCGGCGACTTGACCCATCACATCATCAATGCCGAGGTGCTGAAGGCGCTCGGGCCGAACGGCATCGTCGTCAATGTCGGGCGCGGCACGGTGATCGATGAGCAGGCGCTGATCGAGGCATTGAAGTCCAAGACCATCCTCTCGGCCGGCCTCGACGTGTTCGAGGACGAGCCGCGCGTGCCGGCCGAGCTGATCGCGATGGACCATATCGTGCTCTTGCCGCATGTCGGCTCGGCATCGGTACATACGCGCGAACAGATGGGCCAGCTTCTGGTCGACAACCTGGTTTCATGGTTCGATGACAAGGGTCCTTTGACACCGGTTGCCGAGACGCCATGGACAAAAGCCTGATCACGACGGGAACACGCCTGATGCGGCGAGGCGCAGTCGTCGCCGCTCTGGCGTTGCTGGTTGCCTCGCCGGCTGGAGCCCAGACGGCGCCGTTGCCGCGCGGCGCCGGGCAAGCCCCCGAGGCGCTGAAGCCCTTCATCGGCGCCTGGGACCTCGAGAAGCTCGGCTCGGCGCGCGAGTGCACTGTGACCTTCGGCGCCGAGGCTGCCGGGCAAGGGCGCCAGGTCAGGTTCCCGGCGACGTGCCGGCGTGCCCTGCCGATCCTCACCGGGGTCGTCGCCTGGGATGTGGCCGACGGCACGCCCAGGCTGCTCGACGGCCATGGCAAGCCGGTGATCGTCTTCAGCGAGAAGGCCGATCCGGGGCGGCGCGGCAAAGGCAGCGATGGCGCGGAATACGGGCTCGATCCAACGGGTTATGTCCGAGCGCAGCAGCGCCCGGCGCCTGGCCGGGCGGAACTCGCGGCAACGGCCGCCGCTCGCCCGACGGCGGTGGATCCCGCCAGCGCGCCGGCTTCGGCAACGGTGCCCGGGCGCTATGCGGTGATGCGGCAGGTCGGCCGCGACGTCTGCAAGCTCGTGCTCTCGACCGCGCCCTCGGCCAATGCGGGAGCCTTCGCGACGAGCTTCGACGGACTCTGCCCCGATACCGGGCTGACGATCTTCTCGCCGATCGCCTGGCGCTACGAGGCCGGCCGGCTCGAGCTGATCGCCCGCAAGGGCCACAAGGTCGAGCTGGTCTTCGAGGGCGGGCAGTGGCGCAAGGACCCGGCCGTCGGCGCGCCGCTGATGCTGAAGAAGCTGCCTTAGCCTGGTTCGGATAAACGCAGCTTCCTGCTTCAGCCGTTGGGCTGATCGGCGGGTTTCGAAATCGCCTGCTGGTGCCCCTGGAGCCATAGCAGGTACTGGTTCATGTCCGAGGTGCGCCTGTCGCCATAACCACCGCGAAGCGAATAATCCGCAAACCTGCCAGATTGCAGCAGCGAGCTGACATCGTCGATCTCGCGCTGTGTCCCGACTGCGTCGAGCGAGGCGATGTTCGGCCGGTACATGCGGTTTTGGCCGGCGTTATATTCCTTTTCGCGGGCTGCGAAGGCTTTCCCTCTCTCCTCGGCCTCTGCGATGCGCGCATTCATTTCCGCAGTGCGCGTTCTTAATTCGTCGCTCATGGGTTGCGCTGCTTCGGGCGGCAACCTTTTGATTGGTCCATGCTGTTGTCCAGCCGGGCGGGGAGGGAACGACGCGGCAACCATGGCAGCGGCTCTAACTGTCAACTCGCCCATTGGCTGCGCCTTTGTCCTTGTGGCAACTGCAAGGATATGGACGCCTAGTTAATTGTTCTTCAAATCGAGCGCTTCCGCACATTCGAGCAACCGATTTCTAGGCCGCTCGCTCCGAGCTGGCTTCAGCCGGAACCATTCCTTCCGTCATGGTCGGGCTTGTCCCGACCACCCACGTCTTCATCCGTTAAGTGCGGTGGTCAAGACGTGGATGCTCGCCACCAGGGCGAGCATGATGGCGGAGGAAGCCGCGTTTGGTCCTTACGCGACGAACTTACCGCCGAGCTCGTCGTCGATATGGGCGCGGATGATTTCCTCGAAGCTCGATTCCGCCTTGAAGCCAAGCGCCGGGGCGCGCTTAGCGTCGAAATTGCGCGGCCAGCCGGCGACGATCGCATCGATCACCGGATCGGGCACGCGCTTGATGCGCTTCACCACTTTCTCGCCGGCGACCTTGCGCAATGCCTCGATCTGTTCGGCGACGGTGGCGGAATAGCCCGGCATGGTCAGCACCCGGCGCGGGCCGATCGCATTGGTGTCCATGGTCGCAGCATGGACGAGAAAACCGACGGCCGAGCGCGGCGAGGCGTGCCAGTGACGAACCTGGTCGGAGACCGGCAGCACGGCGTCCTGACCGGCGAGCGGCTCGCGGATGATGTTGGAGAAGAAGCCGGAAGCAGCCTTGTTCGGTGCGCCGGGGCGCACGCAGATCGTCGGCAGGCGGATGCCGACGCCATCGAAGAAGCCGCGGCGGCTATAGTCGCAGAGCAGGAGCTCGCCGATCGCCTTCTGCGTGCCGTAGCTGGTCAGCGGCGTGGTGAAGAACTCGTCCTCGATCTTGTCATGGAAGGGCGCGCCGAAGACGGCGATCGAGGAGGTGAAGACGACGCGTGGCTTGTAGCCGTCGCCGACAAGGCGGATCGCGTCGAAGAGATAGCGCGTGCCGTCGAGATTGATGCGGTAGCCCTTGTCGAAATCGGCCTCGGCCTCACCGGAGACGATGGCCGCGAGATGGACGATCAGCTCGGGACGCGAGGCGATCAGTTTTTCGGCCTCGCCCGGCTGCGACAGGTCGGAGGTCAGCGACTCGAAGGCGAAGGCCGCGTTCGCCGGCGCCGAGGCCGGGAAGATGTCCTGCGCCGTCACCTTGTCGATCGCCTTGCCGCCGAGGCCACCGTCACGCGCCAGGCGCTCGATGAACTTGCGGCCGACCATGCCGGCGCCGCCGATGACGAGGATATGCATGCTTTTGTCCGATCTTTCGCTTCTTACGTTCAGTTGGGTAGGCGGCCGCCGAGATCGTCCTCGATATGGACACGGATGATCTCGTCGAAATCCTGTTCGGCCCGAAAGCCGAGCGATAGCGCGCGCTTGGCGTCGAAGCGGGTCGGCCAGCCCTTGACGATGTCGGCGGCGGCCTTGTCGGGCGCGCGCCGGATCAGCTTCACCGCCTTGTCGCCGGCGATGCGGCGCAGCGCCTCGATCTGCTCGCCGACCGTGACGCAGACGCCGGGCATGCTGAGGTTGATGCGCGGGCCGAGCTGCTCGCGGTTCAGCGAGGCGCCGTGCAACAGGAAGCCGACCGCCGAGCGCGGCGAGGCATGGGTGAAGAGCACGTCGTCCGAGACCGGGAGCAAAGCTTCCTGACCCTGCAGCGGTTCGCGGATGATGCCGGAAAAGAAGCCGCCGGCCGAGGCGTTGGGCTTGCCCGGTCGGATCACGATCGAGGGGAAGCGGATGCCGACGCCATCGACGAAGCCGCGGCGCGAATAGTCTGCGAGCAGGAGTTCGCCGATCGCCTTCTGCGCGCCGTAACTGGTCAACGGCGTGACGTGGAACTCGTCGGAGATCGCCGGCGGGAAGGGCGCGCCGAAGATGCCACTCGACGAGGAGAAGACGAGTTTCGGGACGTAAGCGCCGTTCTTCATGCTCTCCTGCCGGATCGCTTCCAGCAGATTGCGCATGCCGTCGAGGTTGATGCGGTAGCCCTTGTCGAAATCGCGTTCCGCCTCGCCCGAGATGATCGCGGCGAGGTGAAAGATGATGTCGGGGCGCAGGGCGGCGAGCTCGGTCGCGATCGCAGCCGAGCTCGAATCTTCGGTGCGGGCCTCGATCGGCCCGGCGAAGCCCGCCGGCCGTGGCGGCGCGAAGACGTCGGTCAGCGTCAAGCGCGACAGCGACTTGCCGTTGCATGCGCCCTCGCGGGCGATGCGGGCGGCGAGCCGCTGGCCGATCATGCCGGCGGCACCAGTGATCAGGACGTGCATGGCGCTACTCAGAGCGCAAAGCCGCCATCGGCGAGATGGATCTGGCCGGTGGTGTAGCTCGCCTCGTCCGAGCCGAGATAGACAGCGAGCCAGGCGATCTCCTCGGCGGTGCCGAGCCGGCCCATGGGCTGGCGGTCGACGAAGGCCTGGCGGGCGGCCGTCTCGCTCGTCTTCGTCACCTTGGCGAGCTCGACGATGCGCTGGTCGAGCGAGGGCGACTGGATCGTGCCCGGGCAGATCGCGTTCGAGCGGATGCCCTTCTTGATGTAGTCGGCCGCGACCGCCTTGGTCAGGCCGATCACCGCCGCCTTGGTTGCGCCGTAGACATAGCGGTTCGGGATGCCGCGGACCGAGCCGGCGCCGGAGGCGATATTGACGATCGAGCCCTTGCCGGCGGCAAGCATGCCGGGAACGAAGGCCTTGATCGTACGGTGCATCGACTTGACGTTGAGGTCGAAGGAGAACTCCCAGGCCTTGTCGTCGCATTCCAGGATCGTGCCGTGATGGACGTAGCCGGCGGCGTTGACGAGGATGTCGATGGTGCCGACCTTCTCGGCGAAGGCCTCGACCGCCTTGGTCGAGAGCACGTCGAGCTTGCGCTTCTTCGCCTTCGGGATGCCGTCGAGCAAAGCGACGTCCTTGTCGGTCGCCCAGACGGTGGCGCCCTCGGCGACGAAGGCTTCGGCGATCGCCCGGCCGATGCCCTGGCCGGCTGCGGTGACGACCGCGACCTTGCCCTTCAAACGTCCTGCCATGTCGTTTCTTCCCTTACTGTCCGATTATCGGAGGCTTTTGCGCATATGGATCAGCCGGCGGTCCGGCAGATCCTCGTAATGGGTGATCTGGTAGCCGAGGCGCTCGTACCAGCCGATCCGGTCGGCGAGCTTGACGTGGGTGTAGAGATGGACGGCGTCATGGCCGAGCGCTCGGGCCCGCTCCTCGGTGAAGTCCATCAGTGTCGAGCCGACCTTCTTGCCGGTGGCCGCGGGCGAGACGGCGATGCTCCAAAGCGTGAACTTCGCCGGCTCCTCCGCGAGCACGAGGACGCCGTCCAGTGCCTCGTCGCTCTCGGCGAGCCAGATTTCATGCTCGGCAAGCACCGCATGATAATCGGCGATGCGCGGCAGCGAGGGCACGCCGATGATGCTCTCGTTCGGCAGATAGGCAGCCTCGGTCAGCGCCACGATCGCCGGGATGTCTTCCGCCGAGGCGCGACGCAGGGCCATGTCAGGCGGCTCCCGAGTTCTTCATGAGCCCGGCCAGCGGAGTCTTCTGCTGGCCTTGCGCATCGAAGTTCTCCGGCGCGAGCCAGTTTCGGAAGGCTTGCCCGACCTGCGGCCATTCGCTGTCGAGGATCGAGAACCAGGCGGTGTCGCGGTTCGCGCCCTTGACCACCTGATGCTGGCGGAACAGCCCTTCGTACTGGAAGCCGAAGCGCAGCGCCGCGCGCTTCGACGGCTCGTTGCGGTTGTTGCACTTCCATTCGTAGCGGCGATAGCCGAGCGAGAAGCCGTACTCGCCGACGAGATAGATCGCCTCGGTCGCGATGCGGGTGCGCTGCAGGCTTGGCGAATAGGTGATGAAGCCGACCTCGAAGACGCCGTGCTCCGGCCGGATCTCCATGATCCAGAGATGGCCCTTGGCCTTGCCGTCGGACTCGTCGATCACCGCGAGCGGCACGATGCCGGCCTTGGCGGCCATCGTCCCGAGCAGCTCGCCATAGGCCGCCTTGCCCTGTGGCGGCTGCGTCGGCATCCACTGCCAGAGATGGTCGTGGCCGGCCATGGCCTGCCAGATGTCGTCGAGATGGCGGGCGGGATCGAGCGGTTCCAGCCGGCACCAGCGGCCCTGCAGCACCTTGGCTGCCGGGAAGGGGCGAGGTGTCCAGTCGAGCGTCATCATCCCTTGATCGTCCTGCGCCAGGCGGTGAAGTCATGGCTGATCTGCCATTTGGGGCCGAGTTCTTTGGCGATCGCGTCGGCCAGAGAGGCGCCTTCCGTTTCCCAGGCGAGCCGTTCGACTTCGCCGGCGAAATCGGAGGCGGCCTCATCGGCCTCGTCGTAGATCGCGTCGAAAACGTCCATCCAGCTTTCGAGCCGGTCGGCGAGATCGTCCGACAGGCCGATGTCGTCGGCATCGACCGGCTTGCGCTTGCCCTTGTCGATCAGCCAGAGCCCGCTCCTGCCGAGCCATTCCGGGGCGATGAGCAGCTCTCCGCTCACGAGCGCGCCTTGAGATCGTCGCGGAAGAACGGATTGAGCGGGGCCGAGGCGCCGTTGCCGGCAAAGCCCTTGAAGCTGCCTTCCTCGGCGATCAGGCGTGTCGCTTCGATGAAGGCGGCCCAGGCGGCCCGCGCCAAGGCGCCACCGATCGAGATGCGGCGCGCGCCGGCGGCGGCGATGTCGGAGACGCTGAGGCCGAAATCGCCATAGACGAGCGCGTTGACCGGCTTGCCGCCGGCGGCCGCGACGATGGCTCCGATGTCGGCGACCGTCCTGGGGCCGGGGGCGTAGAGCACGTCGGCTCCTGCCTCGGCAAAGGCCTCGATCCGGCGGACCGCTTCCTTCAGCGGCTCGGGATGGCCGGTGAGGAAGCATTCGGCGCGGGCGGTCAGCAGCACGCCGGAGCCGGTCTCGTCGACGGCGCGGCGCGCTGCCTTGACGCGCTCGACGGCGAGCTCGAAAGGGTAGAGTGTCTCGCCTGCACGTCCCGTCGCGTCCTCGATCGAGAGGCCGGCGACGCCGGTCGCGATGCAAAGCTTGACGTTGGCGGCGACGCCGTCGGGCGTGTCGGCATAGCCGTTCTCGAAATCGGCGTTGATCGGCAGGTCCGGCACCGCCTTCACCAGATCGGCGAGGTGGGCCAGCATCATCTCGCGCGGCACATCCTGGTCGGCGCGTGCCTGCGTGAAGGCGAAGCCGGCGCTGGTCGAGGCAAGGGCCTTGAAGCTCTGGCCGCGCAGCCAGCGCGCCGAACCCTCGTCCCAAGGGTTCGGCATGACGAAGCAGCCGGATTCATGGAGTTTGCGAAACGCGTCGACTTGCGGGCTGTAAGTCATTTTAAATCGTTTCAAATGAGCTCAGGGGCGTCATACTGTCGGTCGGCGAGCGATTTGTCAGCCCCGTTCGCACGCATCGGCAGGCGAACGGCGATGCGCAGCGGGAATGCCGCGGCTCGACGCGATTCAGCCGCTCGAGCCCGGTCAGCTCGGTAAGCCAGTTCATCGCAGTCTCCGTAAGGGGCGCCCCTCACCAGCAGACTATGACAACACCCAGCACGACAAGGCCGACGAAGACGGAGCCGAAATAGCTGCCGAGCAGCAGGGTTATCGCGAAGCCGGCAATGGCGCCAAGGACCGCTGTCAGGGCAAGTGAGTAGCGCCGGCGTAGCGCGAGCTGCCTGCCGGCGAGGCCGCCCAGCAGCGCGGCGAGCGCTGCCAGGGCAATGTCGAAGACGCCGAACGGCATCTCAGCGAGCGACGAACGCGACTCAGTGGTTGTCGCGCGGGATGCCGAACTTCTTGTGGATCTTCTGATACTTGACCGCCGGCTTCAGCACCATGCCCTCGGAGAGCTCATCGACGATCTTGCGCTGGATCTCTTGCCAGGGCGTCTGGCTCTTCGGGTACTTGTAGCCGCCGGCCGCCTTGAGTTCGGCGCGGCGCTTCTCCAGCTCCTCATCCGAGATGAGCATGTTGGCGGTGCGCTTCTTCAAGTCGATGCGAACCTTGTCGCCGGTCTTGAGCAGCGCCAACCCGCCGCCGGTCGCCGCTTCCGGCGAGGCGTTGAGGATCGAGGGCGAGCCCGAGGTGCCGGACTGGCGGCCGTCGCCGACGCAGGCGAGGGCGGTGACCCCCTTCTTGATCAGGTAATCCGGCGGCCGCATGTTCACCACCTCTGCCGCGCCGGGATAGCCGACGGGACCGACGCCGCGGATGAACAGCACGGTGTGCTCGTCGATCCCGAGCGCGGGATCGTCGATGCGATGGTGGTAGTCCTCCGGCCCGTCGAAGACGACGGCCTTGCCCTCGAAGGCCATCGGGTCCTTCGGGTTCTCGAGATAGCGCTTGCGGAATTCCGGCGTGATCACCGAAGTCTTCATGATCGCCGAATCGAACAGGTTGCCGGAGAGGTTGAGGAACCCGGCCTCCTTCTTCATCGGCTCGTCATAGGCTTTGATGACGTTGCGGTCGCCCGTGAAAGCGCCCTCGCAGTTCTCGATATGGGTCTTGCCATTGGCGGTGATCGCCGGCTTGAGCCTGCCCTTGGCGATCAGCTCGGCGATCACTGAGGGCAGGCCGCCGGCGCGGTAATAGTCCTCGCCGAGATACTCGCCCGCTGGCTGCATGTTGACCAGCAGCGGCGTGTCGTAACCGATCTTGGTCCAGTCCTCATTGTCGAGCTTGACGCCGATATGCTTGGCGATGGCGTTGACGTGGACCGGCGCATTGGTCGAGCCGCCGATCGCCGAGTTGATGACGATGGTGTTCTCGAAGGCCTCGCGGGTCAGGATCTTCGAGGGGATCAGGTTCTCCCAGACCATCTCGACGATGCGGCGGCCGGTGAGATAGGCCATCTCGTAGCGGTCGCGATAGGGCGCGGGGATCGCGGCGGCGCCGGGCAGGGTCATGCCCATCGCCTCGGCCAGCGCGTTCATGGTCGAGGCCGTGCCCATGGTGTTGCAATGGCCGGCCGACGGCGCGGACGACGCAACCAAATCGACGAAGCCGCGATAATCGATCTCGCCGGCCGCCATCATCTGGCGGGCCTTCCAGACGATCGTGCCCGAGCCGGTGCGCTCGCCGCGGAAGGAGCCGTTCAGCATCGGCCCGCCCGGCAAAGCGATCGCCGGGATGTCGACGGTCGCGGCGGCCATGATCTGCGCCGGCGTGGTCTTGTCGCAGCCGGTCGTCAGCACGACGCCGTCGATCGGGTAGCCGTAGAGGATCTCGACGAGCGAGAGATATTGCAGGTTGCGGTCGAGCGAGGCGGTCGGCCGCTTGCAGGTTTCCTGGATCGGATGGATCGGGAATTCGAAGGGCACGCCGCCCATCTCGCGGATGCCGTCGCGGACGCGGGAGGCGAGCTCGAGGTGATGGCGGTTGCAGGGGGCGATGTCGGAGCCGGTCTGGGCGATGCCGATGATCGGACGGCCCGACTGCAACTCCTCGCGCGACAGGCCGAAATTCATGGTCCGCTCGATATAGAGTGCGGTCATGTCGGCATTGGCCGGATTGTCGAACCAGGCTTTTGAGCGCAACTGCTCCGGCTTGATCCTGCGGACCGGCTTCTTGCCGTTCGGAGTCTTGCTAGGCGTCTTGGCCATCCCGTCATTCCCTCTCGCGCCCGGGCGGCTTCGCGCCGCTTCGGCATCGTCTTTAAATCGATTTGACCGACAGGTCATGCCGGCCGCAAGCAGATCGGCAAGGGCGCTTGCCGCAACCGCTGTATTCTGCATACAGCAGCTTTTGGCGTCGTGCCAATCGCTTGGTAAGACGCTGACATCAGCAAAGGTCGCTGCGACGCAGTTTGCAAGTGTTCCAAATGCGTCCCTGTCCGGACCGGGACGCAAGAGGCGCACTTGCGCGGTCGCCGGCTTTGCGGCCAAGACAGGTTTGAGACGATGCGGCGGCGCAAGACCGGCCGCGAGAAGAGGAAACCGCCATGACGCTCCATGTGGTCCCTTCCTTCGGCCGGATCGGCGAGGAGAATGCTTTTGCCGTGCTCGCCCGCGCGACCGAACTGCAGCGCCAGGGCAAGGACATCATCAATCTTGGCATCGGCCAGCCGGACTTTCCGACGCCGGAGCACATCGTCGAGGCGGCGGTGAAGGCTCTGCGTGACGGCCATCACGGCTACACCCCGGCGAACGGCATCCTGCCCTTGCGCGAGGCGGTCGCCGCCGACCTGCACAAGCGTTTCTCGGTCGATGTCTCGCCGGAGGCGGTGATGATCGTGCCGGGCGGCAAGGTCACCATGTTCATGGCGATCCTGATGTTCGGCGAGCCCGGCGCCGAGATCCTCTATCCCGATCCCGGCTTCCCGATCTACCGCTCGATGATCGAGTACACCGGCGCGACCCCGATCCCGGTGCCGATCCGCGAGGAGAACGGCTTTGCCTTCTCGGCCGAGGAGACGCTGGCGCTGATCACGCCGAAGACCAGGCTCCTGATCGTCAACTCGCCGGCGAATCCGACCGGCGGCGTCACGCCCAAGAGCGAGGTCGACAAGCTCGTCGCCGGGCTGGCGAGGTTCCCCGATGTCGCAGTGATGTCGGACGAGATCTACGACCAGATGCTCTATGACGGCGAAAAGCATGTCTGCCTGCTGAGCTATCCCGAGATTCGCGACCGGCTCATCCTGCTCAATGGCTGGTCGAAGACCTATGCGATGACCGGCTGGCGCATGGGCTTCTCGGTCTGGCCGAAGCCGCTCTACGACAACGCCCGCAAGCTCGCGGTGAACTCGCATTCCTGCGTCAACGCCCCGGCGCAATGGGCGGGCTTGGCCGCGCTGACCGGCCCGCAGGACGCGGTCGCGATGATGCTGGCCGAGTTCGACCGGCGCCGGAAGGCGGTGGTCGCCGGGCTTAACGGCCTGCCGGGCGTCTCCTGCATCGTGCCCAAGGGCGCCTTCTACGCCTTCCCGAACGTGTCGCAGACCGGCTGGAAGGCGAAGAAGCTGGCCTCGGCGCTGCTGGAAAAGGCTGGCGTCGCCACGATCGGCGGGCCGGATTTCGGCGTCCATGGCGAAGGTTATATCCGGCTCTCCTATGCCAACTCGCTCGAGAATATCGAGCGGGCGCTGGGGCGGATGGGCAAGTTCCTCAAGAGCGCGAAGGCGGCCTAAACATGATTACCTGCCATCTCCGCTACATCGTCGACCCCTATCAGCTCCCGGCCTTCGAAGCCTATGGCAAGGCCTGGATCCGGCTGGTCGAGCGGTTCGGCGGCAAGCATCACGGCTATTTCATGCCGTCGGAGGGCACGTCGAACGTCGCGCTGGCGATGTTCAGCTTCCCGTCCTTCGCCGCGTACGAAACCTATCGCGAGGCCTCGTTCAAGGACGCGGAATGCCTCTCCGTAGTTGCGGAGAACGACAAGCACCGCTTCATCGTGAGCTATGAGCGCAGCTTCTTCCGGCCGGTATTCGAGGACGACCAGGGCGTCAAACGCGCGCCCTGATCGCGGTCAGGCGGCAGGCCTGACGCGCCCCGGCACCAGTCGGACCTTTCGCGGCGCCGCCAGCCAGATCGCCGCCGCCGAGACAAGGCAGCAGGCGATCGCCAGCAGGAAGGCCAGGCGATAGCTGCCGGTGGCATCGTGAATCGTGCCGGCCAGCCAGGGACCGGCCGCGCCGCCACCGAGCAGCGCCACCGTGACCGTTCCGAAGATCGCGCCGAAATGCGGCCCCTCGAAAATCTCGACGACGATCGCGCCCATCACCGAGGCCAGTGCGTAACCCAAAAAACCCTGCGCGATCACCATCACATAGAGCAGCACGGGCGAGGGGTGATGCTCGAGCGCGATCAGCGCGCCATAGCAGATGGCGAAGCCCAGGCAGCCCACCATCCAGATCCATTCGCGGCCGATGCGATCGGACAGGGCGCCGAGACCGATCTGGCCCGGGATGGCGACGGCGCTGACCAGCCCTAGCGCCCAAGCCGCGGTCAGCGGGGAAAAGCCGACCTCGATCAGGTACTTGGTCTGATGGACCTGTACGGCATACCAGGCGACCAGCGCGCAGAAATAGCCGAGCATGATCCACCAGAAGCGCGTCGTGCGCAGCGCCCGCGCCAGCGTCCATTCGACCGCGACCCAGGCCTTGTCGACTACCGCGGCCGCGTTGCGCGCTGCGCCGGCCGGAGCCGAGCCGGTCTCGCCGTCCGGCAGCAGGCCCAGATCCTGCGGCCTGCGGCGGACCAGCAGGTTGAGCGGACCGAGCAGAAACAGCACGATCAGGCCCATGATCCAGCAGGCGGCGCGCCAGCCTTCACGGCTGATGATCGATTGCAGCCAGGGCAGGAGCAGCAGCGCGCCGACGCCGACGCCGGAAAAGGCGATGCTGATCGCAAAGGCCCGGCGGCGCACGAACCAGTTCGGCAGGAACAGCGATTGCGCCGCAAAGCCCATCAGATTGGCGCCGCAGCCGACCAGGACGCCGAGCGTCAGATAGAGATGCCAGGCCGTGCTGATCGCGGGCGCGATCAGCAGGCCCGCCGCCAGCATCGCCACGCCGGTCTCGATCACGATGCGCGGGCCATGCCTGTCCATGACGCGGCCGACGAAGGTGCTGGTCACGGCCGAGAGGAGGAAGCCGAAGGAGAAGGCGCCCGAGGCGAGCCCGCGATCCCAGCCGAACTCGTCGATCAGCGGCGGCAGCAGCAGCGAGAAGGCCGTGCGGGCGCTGACCGCCACCGCCATGGTGACGAAGGCGATGCCGATGATGAGCCAGCCATAGTAGAACGGCAGGCGTGCCGACCAATGCGGGGATGGTGATTGCATCCCCTATCCGTCGGCCGGGTGCGTCGGGCGGTCAATCCGCCCCCGACGCACTCCGGGTCTGCGTCAGGGATCAGACCTTCGCAGCACTCGCCGCCGCGTCGATGTTCGCGACCAGCTCGGCATCGAGGCCGAGCGATCCGGCAAGACCGGCGAGGAAGTCCTTCTCGGCCGGGGTGTCCGGATTGATGGCGACGCGCGCCGCCGTATAAATCTGCGCAGCGAGTTCGGGCGTCTCGGCGCCCTCGACCAGCGCATCGACGCTCGCCGGGTTGGCCAGCTCGTTGGTGAGCCATTCATTGGCTTCCGCGTCGAGCCCGGCCTCGCGCAGACCGCCGAGGATGGCATTGCGCTCGGCCTCGTCGATATGGCCGTCGGAGGCCGAGGCGGCGATCATGGCGCGGATGAAGATCAGTGCGCTGGCGTTGCTCGCCGCTTCCGGTTCGAAGCCGGAGCCGGACGGAGGCGGCAGCACGGCCTGCTGGTCGGCGCCGAGCAGCGGCTTACCGGCCTGATAGTTCTGGAAGGCCTTGTAGGCGAGGCCGCCGATCAAAGCGAGGCCACCGACCTTGGCGGCGGAGCCGGCGAGCGAGCGGCCGGCCGACGTCCCGAAGATCAGCGCGCCGAGCCCGCCGAGCACCGCGCCGGCAGCGAGCTGGTTGCCGCCGAGCATGCCCTTGGCCTGCTCGATCAATTGCTCCGGTGTCTTGCCGCCGGAGAATCGGCCGACGATGTCGGTCGCGCCCTGCTGCACGCCGGTGTTGCGGGCGGCGTCCTGCACGCCCTGCGTCGCCTGGCCGAAGATCTGGCCGGCCATGCCGGCGAGCCCGCCCGGCTGCTGGGCCTGCTGGGCGAGATTACCGAGCATACCACCAAGGCCACCGGCCTGGCCGCCCTGAGCGCCAACCTGGCTGCCCGCATTGACGAGGGCGTCGAGGAGGGACTTGGCGTTGAACATCGAGAAAACTCCCTGATAGGTCGACCGCGGTTGCAATCTAGGTATGCACTGACTGCGATACTAGGCCGGCCATGTGATTGCGACGGGAGCATGACGGGCCGTACAAGGCGTCGGAAATATGCGGCGGGGCCTTGCCAATCGTCGCAAAATCCTTATACAGCCGGCATCGCATCAGGCGCGCATGTCGTTTGCTCGATGAGGGCCGGCTTCCGGTTCGCGTCGCCTATAGTTTTTGACCGGTCTGGCCGAAAGGCGGGCCGATGGGAGTCCGGACGATGAAGATCCGCAATTCGCTGAAGTCGCTGCGCGCGCGTCACCGCGACAACCAGCTCGTGCGCCGCAAGGGCCGCGTCTACATCATCAACAAGGTCCAGAAGCGCTTCAAGGCGCGTCAGGGCTGAGGTTTCGCGCGGCCTTCAGGCTGCGCTGGCAAGTTTCCTTGTCGAGATGAAAAGAGCGGGCTGCACGATGTGCGGCCCGCTTTTTTGGCATGTGCCCGACCCTTGCTGTGAAACTCGCTGGGCCGTGAATTGACGAAGGTCGTCATCGGCCCCACCTTGTGAGGCATGAGACTCTCTCGTCTTGCCCGTCTTGTGCTGATTCCGGGGCTGCTGCTCGCGGCTGTGCCGGGAGCCTTCGCGCAGGAAACGCCATTGCGCGACGGCGCGGTGCCAAATGCCGATCGCGACGACAAGCCGAATCTGCCGGAAGCGCCACCGCCGCGCAGCCCCGCCGCTACGCTGGACCGCCTGTTCGAACGGCTCGCCGCGGCCAAGACGTCGGAGGAGGCGAAGGGCATCGCCAACCTGATCCAGCGGCGCTGGGCCCGCTCCGGTTCGGACACCGCGGACCTCTTGATGACCCGGGCGCAGGATGCACTGAAGGCGCGCGAGCTGCCATTAGCGATCGAGCTGCTCGATCGTGTCGTCACGCTCGAGCCGGACTGGGCGGAGGGCTGGAATCAGCGGGCCAATGCGCTGTTCCTGTCGGGCGATCCGATTCGCTCGATGCTCGACATCGCCGAGACATTGAAGCGCGAGCCGCGTCATTACGGCGCGATGATGGGACTCGGCACGATCCTGCGCCAGCAGGGCGACGACAAGCGCGCCATGGTCGCCTATCGCCGGGCGCTCGTGGTCTACCCTCAGCTCGACGCGGTCAAGGACGCCGTCGAAGCGCTCAAGATCGAGGTCGACGGCCGCGACGCGTGACGGATCGTGCGTCATGCTCAGGCTAGACCCGAGCATCGCAGGTCGAGCGAGGCTCCCGACAGATCGTCCTGAAATTCTCGGACCTCCGCTTCACTGCGTCCACGAATGACGCATGGCGCTTCTCTTGCCATTTGGCAGTATTTTACTTATATTCTGCCAAATGGAGGCTGCCCGATGAGCCCACTCTCGCCGGTTCCGACTGCGCCGGACGCCTTCTCGCCCGTCGCGATCAGCGAAGCGGAGGCTGCCGCCATGTTCCGCGCCTCGGTGAATCTGTTTCGCCTCTGGGGCCTGACGGATGAGGAGGCCGCGGTGCTGCTCGACCAGCCGGTGCGCAGCTATCGGCGCTGGAAGGCGGGCGAGATCGGCCGTATTGACCGCGATGCGCGGGCGCGGCTCTCCAACCTGATGGGCATCCACAAGGCATTGCGGCTGATCTTCCGCGAGCCACAGCGTGGCTATGCCTGGGTCAAGGCGGGTAACGAGGCTTTCGGCAATCGTTCGGCGCTGGATGTGATGCTGGGTGGCGAGCTCACCGACCTGATGCGGGTGCGCCGCTATCTCGATGCGGAGCGCGGACTCTGGTGAGCGGCGCGGACTACCTGGTCGCCCGGGTCGAGTGGCCCGGCGCGGTTCGCATCATCCGCAGCGCATTTCCGCCGATCGACCTGTTCGAGGACATCGCCGACCCGGCCGACTGGCCACTGCTGATCCAGGCGGAGATGAAGACCAATCCGCGATTGATGGAGACGATCGGCAATCTCGACCTGGTGCCGCCGGCCCGCCGCGTCTCGGGGCAGGGCGCAAGCTGGCTGATGGCGCCGTTCACGCATATCAGCCGCGACCGGCCGAGCCGGTTCAGCGACGGAAGCTATGGTGTGCTCTACGTTGCCGAGAGCTTCGAGACGGCGCTGTTCGAGACCATCCATCACCACGGCCGCTTCATGGCCCGCACCAGGGAGCGGCCCGGCTGGACCTCGCAGTTCCGCGAGCTCGTGCTGTCGATCGATGCTGCCCTGCACGATCTGCGCGGCGAGCGGGCAGGGGAGAGCGCGCTACTCCTGCCCGATGACTACGTGGCGAGCCAGACGCTGGGAGCCAGGCTTCGCGCCGCGAAATCGGACGGCGTCGTCTATCCGAGCGTGCGCCGCAAGGGTGGAGATTGTGCCGGGCTGTTCTGGCCCGACCTCGCCGGCAATCCTGTCCAGGGCCGGCATCTCGACTATCACTGGAATGGCAAGCGGGTCGATCTCTATCGCGAGGCCGGAACCGGGAAGGTGTTCAGGATCGGCGCGGCCGCGTCCTCGTAGGCAATCTTGATGGGTCAAAGGCCGGCTTTTGCGTTCACAGGTCGGGAAGCAAGCTTTCCATCGACGGCGCCGGAGCGTCGAATGATGCGCGAATAACCGAATAAGTACGGCATATGCCGTATTGTCCGTGCGGGATGGGAACGGCAGCCTGCGGCCAGAGAGTTCTTGAAAAGAACTCGCATGTTCTGTCCCCGGGGGCTGCGTGAATTTCCTGTCCATGCCTACCGTCGCGGCCCTGCTGCTGTCGACGGCGCTCGTCGGTCGGGCTGCTGCCCAGGCGCCGCCCGGCCTGCTCACCGATCCCAACAGCTGGCGGACGCCGGAATATAAGGCGCAGTGGGGGCTCGAGGAGATTCGCGCCGCGGATGCCTATTCGCGCGGCGTCGATGGCCGGGGCATCGTCGTCGGGGTCATCGACTCCGGCATCTTTGCGGTACATCCCGAGTTCGCCGGCCGCTATGGCGGCAGCTACGACTACCTGACGGAGACGGCGGGGGCGATTGACCGCGACGGTCACGGCACCGGGGTCGCTTCGGTGATCGTCGCCAACAGGGACGGTGTCGGCATGCATGGCGTCGCCCCCGGCGCGACCGTGATCAGCGCCGGCGTCGAGGACGGCACTGGATGGTTCGACACAAGTTTCATCGTAAGGGGTTACAACGACCTGATCGCACGCGGCGTGCGGATCATCAACAACAGCTGGGGCAGCGAAAGCCTCATCACCGAGGTAACCCGGGAACAGTTCACACCGGCTGAAATCGCGGCCTACCGGCGTGCCGTCAATGCCGGTGCTCTCAGCATCTTCGGAACCGCCAATCAGGACCGGACTCAGCCAAGCGCCGAGGCCGGCCTGCCCTACCTCTTCCCCGAACTGGAGCGTGGCTGGCTGGCCGTGGGCGCTGTCGGACCCGGTTACAAGCCGGACTATAGCAATTATTGCGGCGTAGCAAAGAACTGGTGCCTGGTGGCGCCCGGCGGCGGTCCCGGCTGGGAATGGGATCCAGGCCTCGGCGATTACGTCTGGATGGGCCTCGACGACGGCATCCTGGTCGCCAAGTCCGGGGGCGGCTACGAGAAGACGCTCGGCACTTCCTTCGCGGCGCCACATGTTTCCGGCGCCGCGGCGCTGGTCTGGCAGATGTTTCCGTTCTTCACGGCTGATCAGGTGCGCCAGACCCTGCTCGGCACGGCCTGGGACATCGGCCCGCCAGGCGTCGACGAGTTCTTCGGCTACGGCCTGCTCGATGTCGGCAAGGCGGTGCTCGGCCCCGGCCGCTTCGACTGGGGCGATTTCGTCGTCGAGCAGCCCGCTGGCGTCGCCTTCTTCGAGAACGACATCGTCGGCGCCGGCGGACTGGTCAAGCGCGGCGCCGGCGAGCTCGTGCTCACCGGCCACAGTTCCTATGCGGGGGCGACGCGGGTCGAGGGCGGCTTCCTCTCGGTGATGGGCAGCATCGCCTCGCCGACCAGCATCGGCGGCGCGGGGACGCTCGCCGGCACCGGCCTGATCACCGGCAATGTCAGCAATGCCGGCACGATCTGGGCCGGCAACCAGCACGGCGTCGGCACGCTGACCATCAATGGCGACTATGTGCAGCAGGCCGGTGGCCTGCTGGTCCAGCAGCTTAGCCCGGCCGGAGGGCTGAACCATCTTGCCGTCACCGGCACAGCGAGCCTCGCTGGCTGGGTCGCCCTCGGCGGAGGGCCGCAGCTTCTGCCACGCTCCCTTTCCATGGCGATGCTCAGCGCCGGTCAGGGCATCACCGGCCGCTTCGCTGGCGTCGAGGGGCCGTTCGGCGACGGCAGCGCCCCCTTCATCCAGGCGAGCCTGCGCTACGAGCCGAACACGGCGCATCTTGATATCCGGACACTGCCCTTCGACACGCCTGGCGTCTGCGCCTCGGCCAATCAGTGCGCTGTCGGCGGGGCGCTCGAGCGCGGCCTGGCGGACGCGGACCAGGATCTGCGCGACGTCGCCACCCTGCTGCAGGCTGCCGGCACGCGAGATGGCGCCCGGGGGGCGCTCGCCAGCCTCTCCGGCGAGGTGCATGCCGGCCTTTCCACCCTGGCTCTGGGCGGGACTTCCCAGTTCGGCGGCATGATCTCGCAGCGCCTTAGCGCCTTACGCTCTGGGCAAGCGGAACCCGGCCTCGCCGAGGCACCGCTCGCCTATACGTCGAGCATGGCGGCCAACCCGGCCGCGGCGATGCTGATGCGGCTGCCTGCGCAGGCGCCCGCCTCGAACAATGCCTGGGCGCGCGGCTATGGCTTCGGCGGCAGGCTCGGCGGCGATGCCAATGCCGGTGGCGCCACCTATCGCGGAGGCGGCGTGATCGGCGGCTTCGACCGACAGGTCACGCCCTCCTTCCTGACCGGGTTCAGCCTCGGCTACTCCAGCATCGACGCCGATTTCCGCCGGTTCTCCGGCAAGGGCAGCATCGACGCCTATGAGGGGGCGTTCTACGGCAGCTATACCAGCGGGAAGCTGCGCCTCGACGGTCTCCTCGGCTATAGCCGGCTCAATCTCGAATCCGAGCGTAGCATCGCTTTCGGCGGTCTCTCGCGGCAGGCGAAGGCGAAGTATGACGGCGACCGCTTCACCGGCGCGCTGGAGGCCGGCTATGCCTTCGATCTCGGCTGGTCGACGGTCGAGCCGCTGCTGGCGCTGCGCTACACCTTTCTGCGCCAGGGCAGTTTCAGTGAAACCGGAGCCGACAGCATCGGCCTGACTGTGGCCGGCCAGTCCGCTTCAAGCCTGCTCGGCAGCGTCGGGCTGCGTCTGGCGCGGGAGTTCGCGCTCGGCGAAGGCCGTTTCGCCATCGAGGCGAGGGGCCGCTGGCAACGCGAATTCCTTGATGACACCGTGGCGGTCGATGCTGCCTTCATCGGGGCGCCGGCTGCGACCTTCTCCGCCGATGCTGCGAAAACAGCCCGCGACAGCGCAATCCTGGGCGTCGGCCTGTCGGCGCGCGCCGGCCGCAACGTCACGCTGTTCGCGGATTACGACGTCCGCCTCAACAGCGACGTCACCGCGCACGCGGTCACGGCCGGGTTGCGCGCCACCTGGTAGCGCCTGGCACGCGACAGCCGAGCACTGCGAGCATGCCGGGCCGCCGCTTGATCAACCTCGACCCGCCGAGGGACACAGCCTATAGGGATACCCCGCGCCCAAGGGGTATCGCATTGCGCATCATGTGCCTGAACGGCTGGGGTGGGACGCTTCATCAGGAGGCAGAGGGCTATCTCGCGCGTGAAGCGCCCGACGTTCTCTGCCTTCAGGAAGTCGTGCACACGCCTGCTACGTCTAAGGACTGGCTGGAATACCGCGATGGCGATCATGTGCTGCCGCAGCGCGCCAATTTCTTTCGTGACGTGTCCATGGCCCTGCCGGAGCATGTCGCGATCTTCTGCCCGGCGGCGCAGGGCGTCCTGTGGGATGGCGACGATACCGTTCCGTCGCAATGGGGGCTCGCGACCTTCGTGCATCGCAGATTTCCCATCATCGCGCAGGCGCAGGGCTTCGTGCACAAGGGGTTTTCGCCTGACGGCTATGGCGAGCATCCGCGCTCACGCAATGCCCATGTCGTTCGGCTCCATGACTTCGATCGCGGCTGGCCGATCATGATCGGGCATATGCACGGGCTGAGAGACCTTCAGGGCAAGATCGATACGCGCGAGCGCCTCGATCAGGCGCATCGCTTCGTTGCCCTGATCCGGAGCGTGGCGCAGCCGGGAGACCGGCTCGTCGTCTGTGGCGACTTCAACGTCGAACCCGACAGCCGGACCTTCGAGGCCTTGGCCGGGATGGGGCTGACGGACCTCGTCGTCGGCCGCGGCCATTGCGACACGCGGACGTCCCACTACAAGAAGCCTGGCCGTTATGCCGACTATATGCTGGTGAACGAGGCGGTCGATGTCCGCGCCTTCGTGGTCGTCGAACACCCCGAGGTTTCGGACCACAGGCCTCTGCTGCTGGAGATCTAGAGCGGTCGCGCAGTGCCGGGGCGCCTACACTCTGACCGCCTTCGCCTTCCGGTCGGCGCCGCCGAACACCCTGAGATAGCGGGCGATCTCGGCCGGGTCGCCGGTCGCCTTGTTGGGGTTGTCGGAGAGCTTCACCGCGGGGCGGCCATTGGCGCTGACGACCTTGCAGACCAGCGAGATCGGATCGAGATCGGGCGTGCCGACCGGCGAGCAGCCGACGAAGTCGTTGGTCAGATTGGTGCCCCAGCCGAAGCCGGTGCGGACGCGACCGTGGAAATGGCGATAGGCCTCTTCGATCGAGTCGATGTCCATGCCGTCGGAGAAGATCAGGAGCTTGCTCCTGGGGTCGCGACCCTGCGATGTCCACCAGGCGATGATCTGCTCGCCTGCCTCGATCGGCGGGGCGCTGTCGGGGCGAAAGCCGGTCCAGTCGGCAAGCCAGGCGGGCGCGTCGCGCAGGAAGGCGGTGGTGCCGAAGGCGTCCGGCAGCACGATCAAGAGGTTGCCGCCATAGACCTGGCGCCATTCGTCGAGCACGCGATAGGGCGCGCGCTTCAACTCCTCGTCGCTGTCGGCGAGCGCGGCCAGCACCATCGGAAGTTCATGGGCATTGGTACCGATAGCCTCGAGATCGTGCTCCATGGCAAGCAGGACGTTGGAGGTGCCGGTGAAGGTCGGTCCGAGGCCTTCCTTCAGCGCCTCGACGCACCAGCGCTGCCAGAGATGGCCATGGCGCCGGCGCGTACCGAAATCGGAAATGCGCAGGTCGGGCAGCTTCTTCAGCCGCTCGACCTTGTCCCAGAGCTTCGACTTGGCGCGGGCGTAGAGCACGTCGAGCGCGAAGCGATCCCAGCCCTTGAGCGCCTGGCGCGAGCGCAATTCGTTGACGATCGCGAGCGCCGGGATCTCCCACATCATCGAGTGGGTCCAGGGGCCGGCGAAGGTCAGTTCATACTGGCCGTCGACCTTGCGCAACTCGTAGTCCGGCAGGCGGAACTCGGCGAGCCAGGCGATGAAGTCCGGCGTGAACATCTGGGTCTTGCCGTAGAAGCTGTTGCCGGCGAGCCAGATCAGCTCCTTCTTGGTGAAGCGCAGCTCGCGGGCATGGTCGAGCTGGGCGCGCAGTTCCGCTTCCTCGATGACCTCGGCGAGGCGGATCTGCTTTGAGCGGTTGATCAGGCCGAAGGTGACCTGCACCTCCGGATGGAAGCTCCTGATCATCTGCAGCATCAGCAACTTGTAGAAATCGGTGTCGAGCAGGCTGCGGATGATCGGGTCGAGCCGCCAGCTGTGATTGTAGGTCCTTGTGGCGATGTCGGTGAGGGCCATGGGCGTCGCTGGACTCGCGGGGGGCTGACCGTCAAGCAGTAGAGCAGGGATCGTCGCAGGGGAATGGCGGGCAGCCCACCGTCATTGCGGGGAGCGTAGCGACGAAGCAACCCAGGGCGGCAGCGCTCTACGCCTCCTGGATTGCTTCGCTATGCTCGCAATGACGAGAGGTTCACGCCTGCTCGACATGCTCCTTCGCGACGAAGGCGATGCGCACCATGTTGGTCGCGCCCGGCGTGCCGAAGGGGACGCCGGCGACGACGATAAGGCGGTCGCCCTCCGCGGCAAAACCCTCGCGCACCGAAAACTTGCAGGCGCGGAAGGCCATGTCGTCGACGTCGCTGGCGTCCTTGGTGACGACGGCGTGAACACCCCAGACCAGGGTGAGGCGACGCGCCGTCGCGGCATTCGGCGTCAGTGCGATCACGGTGGAGTTCGGCCGCTCGCGGGCGATGCGGAAGGCGGTCGAGCCCGAGGAGGTCCAGGCGGCGATCGCCTTGAGATGCAGCGCGTCGGCGATCTCGTGTGCGGCCTTGGCGATGGCGTCGGCGCCGGTCGCCTCCGGCTCGGCCTTCTGCGATTCGAGGATCGAACGGTAGATCGATTCGCTCTCCACCTCCTCGGCGATGCGGTTCATCATGGTCACCGCCTCGATCGGGTACTGGCCGGCGGCGCTCTCGGCCGAGAGCATCACGGCGTCGGCGCCTTCGAAGACGGCGGTCGCGACGTCGGAGACCTCGGCGCGGGTCGGGACCGGCGCGGTGATCATGCTCTCCAGCATCTGCGTCGCCACGACGACGGGCTTGCCCATCTTCCGCGCCATGCGGGTGATGCGCTTCTGTGTGCCTGGCACCTTCTCGATCGGCATCTCGACGCCAAGATCGCCGCGCGCCACCATGATCGCGTCGGAGGCCTCGATGATTTCCTCCAGCCGGGCCACCGCCTGCGGCTTCTCGATCTTGGCGAGCGCCAGCGCCCGGCCTCGCACGATCTTCCTGAGGTCCGCCATATCCTCCGGTCGCTGCACGAAGGAGGCCGCGATCCAGTCGACGCCGGCCTCGGCAGCGGCTTCCGCGTCGGAACTGTCCTTCTCGGTCATGGCCGAGACAGGGATCGTGGTGTCGGGCAGGCTGACACCCTTGCGCGAGGAGAGCCGGCCGCCGACGATGACCTTGGTCACCGCCTGCTTCGGCGAGGCCTTCTCGACGACGAGGCGGATCTTGCCGTCATCGAGGATGAGATGATGGCCGGGCTCCAGCGCCGAAAGGATCTCGGGATGCGGCAGGTGCACGCGCTTGGCGGTTCCGGGCGCCGGATCGGAATCGAGGACGAAGCGTGCGTCCTTCTCCAGCATCGCGCCGCCATCGCCGCCGAACTGGCCGACGCGCAGCTTCGGCCCCTGCAAATCGGCGAGGATGCCGACCGGCCGGCGGAACTCCTTCTCCAGCCCACGCAGCATGGCGATCCGGGCCGGCAGGTCCTCGCGCTGTGTGTGGCTCATATTGATGCGGAAGACGTCGACGCCGGCCTTGAACAAGGCGGCGCACATCTCCGGGGTGGACGAAGCCGGCCCCAGCGTCGCGATGATCTTGATCCGCCGTTCCCGCTTCATCGCGCTATTTCCCCTTGTGACGTCATTTCATGCCCGCCCAACGCAGGCCTCGCCGATTCAAACGATTAGAGCAAGCTGGTGCTGCACCACAGTCATGGACGCGGCGCGGCCCCCGCCGTGTCGGTGAGCTGGATCGTCCAGCCCTTCTGCTCGCCGGTGTCGACCTCGAAGAAGCCGGAACGCTCATAGCCGCGCGCCAGGCAGTCCTCGATGCCGCGGATGGTGAATTCCTTGTTGCGCGTGCACATGACGGACTTTCCGGTCCACTCGCCACCTTTGTCATAGTCGACGGCGTGAACGTAGTAGAAGCGTGCCGCGAGCGTGCCGCGCAGCAGGGTCTCGCAGGCGCGTGGCGCAAGATTCCACCAGCCTTCGGTGACCCAGCCCTGCGCATCGCGGTAGCCGAGCGCGACGCCGATGCGGCTGCCGGTGGTGTTGCACATGCGCAGGTCAGCCAGCGCAGGACTGGCGCAGGCCAAGAATAGCCCCGCTGCAAGCAGGATCAGATGAAGGCGTCCACTTCGGCTCATGGATCGATCAGAATCACGCGGCAATCGTTGACATTGGTCAGGGTCGGGCCGGTCTGCAACAGATCCCCGAGGGCTAGGAAGAAGCCGGTCGAGTCGTTCTGGGCCAGCGATTGGGCGGGATCGAGGCCAAGGCCGCGGGCGCGTGCCAGCGTGGTCTCGTCAATGACCGCACCAGCCGGGTCGGTCGCCTCGCCGCCACCGCCATCGGTTCCGTCGGTGTCGCCGGAGAGCGCGACGATGCCGGGCTCGTCGGCAAGCGCGATCGCCAAGGCCAGCGCGAATTCCTGGTTCGGCCCGCCGCGGCCATTGCCGGCGATGGTGACGGTGAGCTCGCCGCCGGAGATCAGCGCGGCACGGCGGCCGGCCGCCTTGAGTGCGAGCGCCTGTTTCGCCTGGGCGGCCGCGACCTCGCGCGCCTCGCCTTCGAGATCGGGGCCGAGATCGATCGGTTCGTAACCGGCCTCGGCAGCCGCCTTCACCGCGGCGGCGATGGCGTCGGACGGGCGGGCGACGATACGATACTCGCTGTTGGCAAAAGCAGGATTGCCCGGCTTTGGCGTCTCGCTGGCGTCGTCCGCAAGGAGCGCCTGCGCGGCTGGCGGCAGCACGAGCCCGTAGCGGGCAACGATGGCGCGGGCATCGGCCATGCTGGTCGGATCTGGCACGGTCGGCCCCGAGGCGATCGCTGCGGGGTCGTCATGCGGCACGTCGGAGACGGCGAGCGTCAGCAGCCGCGCCGGCGCCGCGGCGAGTGCGAGTCGCCCGCCCTTGATGCGCGAGAGCCGCTTGCGGACGATGTTCATCTCGCCGATCGGTGCGCCGGAGCGCAGCAGCGCCTTGTTGACCGCCTGCTTCTCGGCGAGCGCGAGCGATCCAGCAGGCGCGACCCAGTTGGCCGAGCCGCCGCCGGAGAGCAGTATGAGCACGAGATCGTCGGCGGTGGCGGAGGCGGCGAGTTCGAGCGCCCGCGTCGCGCTGGCGATGCTGCCTTCGTCTGGTACGGGGTGGCCGGCTGCCAGCATCGGGATGTGGCGGGTTTGCGCCTCGTAGCCATGGCGCGCGACGGCATGGCCGAGGAAGCGCTCGGGCGGCAGCTTCAATGTGTCGAGATAATGTGCCTCGGCCAGCACCGTCATGCTGCCCGCGGCCTTGCCGGCGGCGAGCAGGATCAGGCGGCCATTCGGTGGGGGAGGGGGCAGATGCGCGGCGAGCCAGCTCTGCGGATGGGCACGAGCCACGGCAGCGTCGAAGATTTTGCGCGCCGTCTCGCGTCGCTGCGCGATTGCGTCGTCCCGCTGCTCCAAGCCGCTTCCTCGTGCGAATCTGCTGTTGGCAATCGACTTTCGTCTCAGCCCCTTCTATGTCGCGCAAGGCTGGGCGTCACCCGCGATTTGATGATGTAGTTCGAGGTCATGATGCGTGCGGACGAGAGCTTGCAGAGCAGTGCTCCGGTTCGGCTGCCCGGCGATGTCGAGATCATCCCCGGCGATCCTGCGAGCGGCGTGCTGCTGCTCTGCGACCACGCGACGAACGCGATCCCGGCCGAACTGAACGCACTCGGCCTGCCGCCGCAGCAGCTCGAGCGCCACATCGCCTATGATATCGGCGCGGCCGAGATGACGCGTGCGATGGCGCAGGCGCTCGGTGCGCCGGCCGTGCTCAGCAATTTCTCGCGCCTGCTGATCGATCCCAATCGCGGCCGCGACGATCCGACCCTGGTGATGCGCATTTCGGACGGCGCGATCGTGCCGGGCAATGCCCGCATCGACGAGGCCGGCATCGCGGAGAGGATTGCGCGCTACTACGCGCCCTATGACGCGGCGATCGATGCTGCGGTCGAGACGGCGCTCGCCGTGGGGCATCCCCCGGCGATCGTCTCGCTGCATTCCTTCACGCCATTCTGGAAGGGCGTGCCGCGGCCCTGGCATGCCGGCGTGCTGTGGGATCGTGAGGGCCGTCTGGCAAAGTCGCTGATCGCTTCGCTGCAGGCGGAGGGCGACCTGATCGTCGGCGACAACGAGCCCTATAATGGCGGCCTGCCCGGCGACACGATCGACCGTCATGCGACGCGGCGCGGCCTGCTCGACGCGCTGATCGAGATCAGGCAGGACCTGATCGGCGAGCCGCATGCGGCGCGCGCCTGGGGGCTCAGGCTGGCGCGTCTGCTGCCCGGTGCGCTCACTGCGGCACGAGAGATGTGAACTCAGGCTCGTTCTTGCTTGACCTGCGCAGCCATCCTTGCGAACCCCTGCGACCGAATTCCGAAGAAGGGTTTTGAGAATGGACGATCCGGTTGCAGGCGACCAGCTCAAGAGCATCGTGCAGCGCATTGAGCGGCTTGAGGAAGAGAAGAAGACGATCTCTGACGATATCAAGGAGGTCTATTCCGAGGCCAAGGCCAATGGCTACGACGTCAAGGTGCTGCGCAAGGTCGTCGCGCTGCGCAAGCGCGACCTCGACGAGCGCAAGGAAGAGGAGGCGATCCTCGACCTCTATCTCCAGGCGGTCGGCGAGAGCGCCTGAGCTTCAATCTGTCGAACGCAAAACGCCGCCCGGGACTTTCCGGGCGGCGATTTGCTTTTCAGGGAGTTCGCTCAGGCGACGGGCTTGGACGCAGCCGGCGCAGCGCTGCCTGATCCCGGGCTTCGGTCAACGGTGGGTGCGGAATCGCAGCTCATCATCGATGAAGGTCTTCTCCGCAAAGGCCGCCTCATTGGAGCCGAACGGCATTTGAGCACGGAGAGTCCAGGACTCAGGGATGTTCCAGGTCTTGGCGACGTCCGCGTCGACGAGCGGATGGTAGTGCTGGAGGCTCGCGCCGATGCCGACGTCGGCAAGCGCGGTCCACACAGCCAGCTGCGCCATGCCGGTCGAATGCTCGGACCAGATCGGGAAGTTGTGCGCGTAGAGCGGGAAGTTGGCCTGGAGAGCCTTGACCGGCTCCTGGTCCTCGTAGAACAGCACGGTCCCGGCGCCGCTGGCGAAGCCGTCGATCTTCTTGGCTGTCCCTTCGAAATCGGCAGCCGGCACGATCGCGCGAAGCGCCTCCTTGGCGATGCTCCAGAACTTGTCGCTCTCCTTGCCGAAGAGAATGACGGCGCGCGAGCTTTGCGAGTTGAAGCTCGAGGGCGAGAGGCGGATCGCCTCCCGGATCAGGCCATCGACCTGCGTTTCGGAGATCGGCAGGTTCTTGCCGAGGGCATATTGCGTGCGGCGTCTTTTAAGCTTGTCGAGCATGGCTTCCTCATCTGTGACCGCGTGTCACGCCGGCAGGCCGATGAAACGGGGTGGTTTTTCCCGGAGCACCCGTGAGGCGCCCGTCCTGCGAAAGCGGGATTTGATGAGGGAGAGGTAGCGGTTCACTTGCCGCACCAGAATGCCCATATTGGGCATCAATCTGTTGCTCATCCAGGAACGCTTGCATGTCCGAGATCGACGATATCAG
Source organism: Alloboseaceae bacterium BT-24-1 (assembly GCA_025846845.1). Taxonomy (GTDB): domain Bacteria; phylum Pseudomonadota; class Alphaproteobacteria; order Rhizobiales; family Beijerinckiaceae; genus Allobosea. The sequence goes on along the minus strand of JAOYTL010000005.1, from coordinate 1,813 downwards.
GAGCTTTGTCGCCGTCGTCGACGCTGGCGGCTTCGGCCGCGCCGCCCATAGCCTCGGCCTGGCGAAGTCGATCGTCAGCCGCCGCATCTCCCGGCTGGAGGCCGATCTCGGCACAAGACTGCTCAGCCGCACGACACGCGGCGTCGCCGCCACCGAGGCCGGGCTGGAATTCAAGGCGCGCGGCGAGCGCATCCTGTCCGAACTCGCCGAGGCGCGCGAGGCCGTGGCGCAGCAATCCGAGGGCGTCGCCGGGCGGCTGCGGCTGTCGATGCCGCTCTCCTTCGGCTACCGCCATCTTGCGCCCGTACTGGCGGAACTCGCGCAGCGACATCCCCGGCTGGAGCTCGACGTCGAGGCGAGCGACCGCCAGGTCGACCTGATCGGCGAGCGCTTCGATGCGGCGATCCGGATCGGCTCGCTCAAGGATTCCAGCCTGGTCGCGCGGCGCATCGCGCCGGTGAAGGCGGCGGTGCTGGGCAGCCCGGACTATTTCGCCCGGCATGGCCGACCGGAAACACCGCTCGACCTCGCCCGCCATGAATGCCTGGTCTATTCGGGCAACAGCGTCGTCGACTGGGGTTTTCGCATGAACCGGCGCTGGGTCTCCGTGCGCCCCTCCAGCCGCTTGCGCTCAGACAATGGTGACACACTGCTGCGTTGGGCCGAGGCCGGGCTCGGGATTGCGGTCTTGCCGACGTTCATCGCCAGCGACGCGATCCGCGCCGGCACGGTCGAGCACATTCTCTGGCGCTATCCGATGCGCGAGAGCGCACTTCATGTCGTGCGCCCGCCGGGGCCTTACGTGCCCGGCAAGGTGCGTGTCCTGATCGATCTGATGCTGGAGCGCTTCGGTGACACGCCCTCCTGGGATCCTTGCCAGGCGGCGGTGCAGGCGAAGATCGCAGCTGGTGAATTGGCTCCCGAGGACTATCCGGCCGACGAGCATCAAATGGCGTGAAGTCGTTCTTCACGCGAATTCGCGTGGCAAGGCAGGCGCAAGCAGTCAGTGTTCCGCCCGTGAAAACGGGAGATCGCGATGCTGCTGGTTGGAATGCTCGACAGCCCCTATGTGCGGCGCGCCGCGATCACCGGGACCTTGCTCGGCGTCGAATTCGAGCACCGTTCCGTCTCGGTGTTCCGGCACATGCCGGAATTCCGCAAGATCAATCCGCTGATCAAGGCGCCGACGCTGGTCACAGACGACGGCACTGTGATCACCGACTCAGCTCTGATCATCCAGCATTTCGAGGATGTCGCCGGCCGCTCGCTGCGGCCGCTCGAGCCGACGGCGCGGGTCAGGGACCTCAGCCTGACCGGCATCGGCATCGTCGCCGCCGACAAGGCAGTCTCGGTCGAGTACGAGCGCAAGCGGCCGGAAGAGAAGCGCTACGACAACTGGCAGGAGCGCATCCTGGCGCAGCTCCACACCGCCCTCGATTTGCTCGACCAGGCTGCAGGGCGCGGCGAGATCGGCGCCGGGCCGGAACTCGAACCCGGCGACATCGCCGCGGCGATCGCCTGGGGCTTCTGCCGCTTCGTCATCCCGGATTTCGCCCCGGAGGGGCGCTGGCCGGCACTGGCGCGTCAGGCGGCGGCCTGCGAGGCGCTCGACGTGTTCAAGGCCTGGCCGATCGACAAGGAGTAGTGGGCGACGAGCCACGCGGTCATTCCGGGCCTGCCCGTAGGGCCGAGCTCGGCGACTGTCTTGTCGGTCAAGGGTTCATGGTCTGATTTTGGTATGGGCGCTTGTTTTTGACGAGCGCGTTTGCGGTGACGATGAGCTTTCTGGCGATGGCGACGAGGGCGAGCTTGG
>JAOYTL010000004.1 GCA_025846845.1 Alloboseaceae bacterium BT-24-1 | reverse complement strand
CCCGCAACCACTGAGAGTGAAAACCCCGCTTCCTCCCGAAGCGGGGTTTTCGCGTTCCCGGAGCAAACGGCCAAAATCCGCGCCAGATCGCCGTGAAGCTCAAGCAAGGCGCCACAGCCACACCGCGCCACCACAAGCCGACGTTGCCCCAGGAGCCCTCGGTTTGAACTGGACTTCGTCGGATGGAGACGGAGATGAAGAGCCGGTTCAGCGAAGAGCAGATCATTGCGATGCTGAAGGAGCACCGGGCCGGGATCGCGGTGGCGGACACCTGTCGCATGCACGGGATCAGCGATGCGCCGGTTCGCGCTGCCCTCGCTGCGACGCGTTACATGGATCCGAAGGTTCGCGGCCTCGTGGATTTGTGCCGGGATGCTTCATGGACGGCGCCGACAGCTCGAATTGAGAGAGGCGACAGAGCGCCATTGGCCGGCGTCGCAGCTCACCGGCTGCGGTTCACGCTGCAATAGCCGCCCGCCGAAGTTCGCAGGCGCCTGCGAGCCTTCAGCTATGGTCGCCACCGCGACGTCGCAGGCGTCCTCGGTGAAACCGCACAGAACCATTTTCCAGCGCGCGCTGCTACCGGGCAGCCCTTTTCGTCTCAGCGACGGCTGCTTGAAACCCGACCCTGATGCCCGCTGGAAAGGAACTGCATGAAAGCTGGCGGGATCTCAATGAAGCCGAGAGCTTCCTGGCGGATATCGAAGTCCGCGATCGCCTCGGTCAGCATCTCGAATTCCCGCTCACCGTCGGAGCCCCTCGAGGACGAGATCAGCTGTGCAGCTCGCAGTACAGCAGCCTTCCGCTGTTCATAAGACGAGATCATCACGGCGTCGGCGTTCGGCATGACACCACCTCATCGCTACGCAACTAACGCCAGCTACGCTAGCGACCCAACCGCTGGAATGCGAGTCGCTGATCCAAGATTGCTCGATATCCGGCCCCGGACGCAAAAAAATGGAGTTAGCTGACGGCCTGCGTTCGGCGTTGCGCGGCCCAGGGGCGGAACCTAGAGTATTGGCAGGCTCAGCACGCTATCCTGCCAGTGCGCGGCGACAGGTTTGGGAAAGCCCACAAACACCGCGCTCGGCGCTTTCGAACCAGTCACAGGGCCGAGGGAAGCTCGAGATGTTGCTTCCTCCTCGGGCCTGTTTCAGCTCGTCAGAAAATCGAACCCGTCGGCAGCCCTAGCGCGATTGCACCGGCATAGCGTGCCTGGGGCCCGGCCTGGAGCGGATGAAAACGTGCGCCTTGGATGTCACGGAAGCGCCGCTCCAGTCCCGTCGCCCGGTAGAACGACGAGCCGCCTGCCAGCTCCATCGCCAGATCGACGGCTGCAATCGCGTGGCGGGCAACCAGGGTGCGCCCGATCATGACCTCGTTGACCGTCTCGGCGCACGGCGCGTTACGCGCCACGGTATCCAGCATCCAACGGTGTGCGAGCTGCGCGGCCCGCAATTCGGTGTCCATACGTCCGGCCAGCGACGGGTCGGATGCCTGCTTCTTCTTCGCGATCTCGATGGCGATGTCGCGGGCGCTCTCGGCGACTCCGAGGTAGACAGCATAGATCAGCGGGAAAGCGATGATCGCAATCGTCTCGAAAACAGGGTGCCACTCGCCGGCCTTGCGCGAAAATGCGACATTCGCGGCAGGGATGAAGAGATTCTCGATCACGACATCGTTCGACGCGGTGCCACGCATGCCCAATGTGCGCCAGGTGTCCTCGATGCGCACCGCCGAGGACTTCATCGGCGCACCGAAGTGAATGACCGACCGGTTCCCGTCTTCTCCTTCGTGGATCGCTCCCGTCATCAGGATATCGCCGGCTTCGGCGCCGGAGGTGAACACCTTTCGGGCGGTGATACGGTAGCCGTCGCCGTCCCTCTCGGCCTTTCCCGATCCGCCGATCCAGTCCGAGCCGCCGGACGACAACAAGATGATTCTCTCCGCGGCGACCCGTTTCAGCAGAGGTTCCACAGCAGCGATCTTCTGGTGCCGCCAACGCCAAGCGGGGATGGCGACCTGATGGGTGTGCATGGAAAAGGCCAGCGCCGTGGAACCGCACGCCCTTGCGAGCACGCGCAGCATCTCGGCGAGCTCGGATATCTCGGCGCCGCCGCCGCCGAGTTCCCGCGGGACGCCTGCCTCGATGAGCCCCGCTTCCTTCAGCAAGGAATAGCTCTCGCTGACGAAACGATCATTCTGGTCGATTTCCGCGGCACGCGCAGCGAGTCTCGGCGCAAGATGGCGCGCCGTTTCCACAACATTGGCGGGAGAGGCGGTGCCTCCGACGAATGACGGGGGTGAAGCTTTCGAAGCAGAGATCGTCGACATGGTGTCCTCCATTCTTGCGAGGCAGAAGGATCACCGCTGAGGTTCCGAGATTCCAGTTCAGCAACTGAACTGCTGGCGTTTTCCGTGTGACCCCGATCTGGTACCATTCGCCAAAAGAAAAACGGGGTTCGCCATGAACGATCGCGGCGGCTACGGCCAGTTCTGCCCGGTGTCGATGGCCTCGGAGATATTGTGCAGTCGATGGACGACGCTGGTGGTGCGAGAACTGCTCTGCGGCAGCACCCGATTCAATGATCTGCGGCGCGGCCTACCGAAGATGTCGCCTGCCTTGCTCTCGAAACGGCTCAAGGAATTGCAGCAGGCCGGGGTCATCACCGTATCGCGCAAGACGAAGGGCTCGGTTGAATATCATCTTTCCGAGGCGGGCGAGGAACTGAGATCGCTGATCATGGGCCTCGGCAACTGGGCGCAGCACTGGATGGAATCGCGGCTCTCGCTCAAGAACCTCGACCCCTCATTGCTGATGTGGGACATGCGCCGCAGCCTCAACGTCAAGCTGCTGCCGGAACATCGCTGCACGATACAGTTTCTGTACCCCGAACTTCCTGGGTCCCAGAAGAGGTGGTGGCTGGTGGTGGCCGACGGTGCAGTCGACCTTTGCAATTTCGATCCCGGCCATCAGCTCGATCTGCTGGTCACGAGTTCCCTGCGCACGATGACGGCGATCTGGATGGGACTGACGACGATCAAGAAGGAGTCCGACACCGGTCAATTGGAGATCGACGGCGATCGGGCCCTGGCTTGCTCCATGCAACAATGGCTGGGGCTCAGCGCCTTTGCCTTCGAACCGCGTCGGGTGCAATGACGGACGCGACGATCATGCGCGAGGTTTGGTAAAAGACAGTCTTGGTCCGCGTCATAAGCAGAAATTCGTTCCGAAGGCGGACATTCTGCAGTGGGACCGACTGCTTGCCCAAGCGCGCGACCGAGGGCCCAGCGTCCCTAGCAAGCGTCCACTGAAGTTGGACTGCCGCCGTCGTCTCGTCAGTCCGCTCGCTTCTCGTGGCCGGCGGCCTGCTCGCGCGCCAGCACCCTCTGCACCGCCGGATCGGCTGCAATCCTGTCACGCAGCGCCTGGACGTTAGGATACTCTTTCAGTTGGTCGGGCAGCAGCTTCGATGCCCACTGCATCATTGGAAACGCATAGGCGTCGATGACCGAGCGGCCGCCGTCGAGGATATGTTCGCGTCCGTCGAGGTGCCGGTCGAGGATGGCAAATTGCTTCGCGACGAGTTCCTGCCCGGCTTTCGTCACGGCCTTGCGTGCGACATCGTTCGTGTCGGTCGTGTAGCGAGCCGGCATGAAGATCGGCCAGAAGGCGGCGTGAACGTCCGAGGTGAAGAAAGCGGACCAGCGATGCGCCTCGGCTTTGGCGCGCAGGCCGTTGCCGCCGGCAAGCATGGCCTCAGGATGTTTGTGCGCCAGATAGTCCAGGATGGCGCCGGCTTGCGTCAGAAGCCAGCCGTCATCCTCACGAAGGGTCGGCACTGCGCCGGCAGGGTTCACCGCAAGCAGTTCCTCGGAGCCGTATCGCACCTTGACCGCTTCGTACGGCCTACCGATCCATTCGAGGGCGATGTGAGGAGCCAGCGAGCAGGCACCGACTGCATAGTAAAGCGTGGGCATTGATGTCTTAGACCTCCTTGATCTTGTTGCGAGCGCCGTTAGCGACATGACGAGCGGACACCCAGCGGTGTCGCCGCGCACCCGATAGTCCGCTTCCGCGCCGACAGAGGTTGCGGGCGTCCGCGAAAGCGCCGGCTAGGTCGCCGGACCTTCGCGGCACTTGGTGCAAAGGGGACGGCGAGCCGCGACACCAGGTCCGCTGTCTCGCAACGCATCTCGCCGCTCTCGCTATCCGACTTGGTCAGCCAGCGGCGCTCGGCACCGGCGTGTTGAGCAGCTGCTGCTCCCACAGGAACGCGATGCCGCTGCCTGCCATATGATCCTTGAGGAGCTCGACGAATGCAGCGCCGGTCTCGGTCCGCGCATGGTCGCGCTGCCATTCCGACGCGAGCGCCAGCCATGTCATCATATTGCAGCCAGCCGCGATCATGCGCTGGATCGCGACCTGATGGGCTTCGACCGACACAGCGCCGCAGGCGTCCGTGATCACCGTCACATCCCAGCCTTCGCCGGCGGCCTGAATCGCCGGCATTGCAACGCAGATCTCCGTGTACAGGCCTGCGATGATCAACTGCTTGCGCCCGGTCTGCTTGACCGCGTCGACAACCTTCGAGTCCTCCCAGGTGTTGATGAACGTCCGGTCGATCACCTCCTGGCCTCGGAAGACATTGGTGATCTGCGGAAAGATGAGCCCGCCTCGGTCAGCGATCACGCTGGTCAGAATGGTCGGGACGCCAAAAGCCTTGGCGGCTTTCGCCAGAGCCGTTGCATTGTTCACCGCCATATGCGGGTCGTGACTGTTCAGGTTTGTGAGCTGGAAAGGCTGGTGGTCTATCAATACGAGGACAGAATCTTCTGGGCGAAGGAGCGACTTCAGGCCGTTGCGGAAGGTCATGACTATCCTTTTCTGATGTCGTCAGTGAATGTGAGCGTGTTCCGAGGCAATTCCTCGGGCACGCCGCCCTGTTCTGCCGTTCCTTCAAGCGTTACGATAGTGCTGCCAAGTGTGAAGCTGTGTCGCACAATAGGGAACGCCGACATGGAAATCGAGGATCTGCAGACATTCGTTGAGCTTGCAGATGCGGGGGGCGTTTCAGCCGCCGCGCGCCGGCTTGGCATCTCCAAATCCATCGTCAGCCGACGGCTGATCCGCCTGGAAGCAGACGTCGGCGTGCAGCTTGTCGCGCGAACCACCCGCGGCGCCGCGCTGACGGAAGCGGGGGCTTTGTTCCGCGATTATGCAGCCAGAGCTTGCCTCGAGATCGACACTGCCAGGGAAACGATCGTGCCGGACGGCGACCTCCGCGGCCGTTTGCGGATCGCCATGCCGCTTACATTCGGCCCGACCCATTTTACGCCGATGCTCGCCGAGATGTCGCGACGGCACCCGCAACTCCACATCCACGCTTCCTATAGCGATCGCTTTGTCGATCTCGTCGCGGAGGGTTTCGATTGTGCGATCCGCGTTGGCACCCTCCGGGATTCCAATCTGGTCGCCAGGCGCATCGGGCCGATCCGAGGAACGCTGGTCGCGAGTCCGGACTATATCAAGGCCCATGGTTCACCTGAGGCGCCGGGTGATCTCCTCTCTCATCAAGTCCTCATGCAGGGTACCGAAACCTGGCGGTTCATGGACGGCGACGACATCGTCACGATGCAGCCCCGTGGGCACTTCAAGGCCGATAACGGCACGGCACTCGCCGTCGCCGCCGTAGCGGGACTGGGCATCGCCCGCCTTCCCGACTGCATCATCCACGAGCATGTGGCCTCCGGTGCGCTTGTTCCGGTCATGCCTCGCTACCCACTGCCGCCATCTGGCGCCTACGTCGTGCGCCCGCCGGGCCAGCATCCCGAACGGAAGATTCGGGTCCTCACCGAGTTGCTGATCGAATTGATCGAACAGGATCCGCGCTTCAGGGAACGCACTCGCTAGCAGGTAAACCGCGGAAAGCCCGCATCGGTCCGCCTGTATCGGCCGCAAGCAGAAATTCTGAACGGATCCTGGACGTTTCCGGAGGTGCGGCCGGCGAACCGGGTTGTCCATCGCAGAGCCGCTTCAAACAATTCATGGCTGCCTGCTGCCCAGCCATCGCTGAACGCGCGACGGTTGCCCGTCGCGCGATTGTTCAAAGGTCCACCTGCCCGGACAGGATCAGAGCATAATCAGCTCGAAAGGCACCGGCCGGCCGGTCTTCTGCTGGATGGTCGATGTTCGCAGCCTCACGGGCCACCGAGCACGACATCACCTACGCGCAGCCGGACGAGATCACAGCCACGCAGCTTGCTGTCGATCGCGAGATTGAACATCGCCAGATCACGCACGCGTCGGTCGCGCTGCAGCCGTGTCCTGATCGCCCAGATGTGGCGCGGCTTCAGGGGTGGCTTCGGGCCTATGATACGCCGGGTATTCCAGGTCGGAGCGGCGATGGGTCTGCTGAGCATCGACAAGCATGGCGCATCCTCCATCGGGATGCTGCATCCGACCGGTCGTGGTTGCGCCAGTAGCCGACTTTCATTCACTGCCAGGAAGCGGACATTTCCGGGGCGCACCCGTCCAAAGTTGACGTTCACGACATGTCATTCCCGAAGAGCCGGTTGCGCCTCCTGCCAGAAGCCAACGACATCATCGAGAACGGGCGCTCGCCAGCTCATAGTGCGCGCGAGCGAAACCGCGGTTCCGGCATGACCGAGGCCCGCATAGGTCTTGAGCGTCACGGAGCGCGCACCGGCGCGGCGTAGCGCGGCGGCGAGCCGCTCGCTGTTGCGGGGCAGGACCGTGGTGTCGTCGGTGCCGGTCGCGAGCAGGATCGGCGGCACGTCCTTGCGGGCGAAATGGATCGGCTGCGTCCGTTCCAGATTGGGCGCAGAGCCGAAGGCCGCCTTGGTCACGTCGATATCCAGAGGCAGGAAATCATAGGGACCCGAAAGTCCCACCGTCGAGCGGATGACATGCGACGGCAGTCCAACTCGCGCGAGATAGCCCCTGTCCAGCGTCAGCATCATCGCGTTGTAGGCGCCCGCCGAGTGCCCGATGAGATGGATCCTGCGCGGATCGCCCCCAAAGCGCGCGATCTCGTCATGCACGAAGCGAAGCGCCGCTGCGCCGTCTTCGATGAAGACCGGGAACCGTATCTCCGGCACGAGCCTGTAGTCGGCGATCACGGCGACGAAGCCACGACTGGCCAGGGCGTCGCCGACGAAAGCATAGCTCTCCTTGGCTCCGTTGGCCCATGAGCCGCCATAGATGAAGAAGACGACCGGCATTCCCGTGCCACCGCCGGGCGGGACATAGATGTCCATCGTCTGGCGCGGATGGCGGCCATAGGCGACGTCGCGCGCGCCTCCGCTCAGCGCGCCCGGCCGTAGCGCGGCGCAACCGGCGAGGGCCATGCTGGAGAGCGCCGCCATGACAGCGCGCCTGGAAATCGGGATCGTCATCGGCGCCTTTGCATTGCTAGCCTTTGCGAATGTACGTCGGACAAGGCGCGCTGGATCGCCGGTCTGTGCAACCTGCTCGGCAAGGTAATCCGGATGGGCGCGCGCTGCGTATCTTCAGGTACCAAGTCCTGGAGGTCGTCATGCGCTTCGTCGCCGGCTACGTCGCCTTTCTCGTCGCCTTCGGCATCTGCGATGCAATCTGGCTCGGTACGATGACGACCAGGCTCTATCGTCCGGCGCTCGGCGACCTGATCGTCGAACAGGTGCGCTATGTGCCGGCGGCCCTGTTCTATTTCGGCTTTCCGCTCGGCGTGCTGCATTTCGCGGTGATGCCGGCGTTGCGCGAAGGCAATGCCGGCGCCGCGCTCGTCAACGGCGCCCTGATCGGCCTGCTTGCCTACGCGACCTACGATCTGACGAACTACGCCACGCTGCGGCCGTGGACGCTGACGATCACGCTCGCCGACATCATCTACGGCACCGTCGTCGTCGGCTTCTGCAGCTGGGTGGCGTACGAGGTCGTGCGGCGGGCGATCGGCTGGGGCTGGCTCTGATCGGCCCCGTCCCGCGAGCCGTCAGACGGGCCGCAGCCGATAGTGGTTGACGCTCCAGGCTTCGCCGCCCGCGTGCCCGAACAGCCCGCTCGTCGCCAGGAAGAACAGGCGCCAGCGCCGGCGCCACAAAGGCGCATCCTGGCCATAGGCCTCGCGCAGGATCGGTTCGATCGCCGCCAGATTGCGGTCGAAACTCGCCAGCCAATCCTCCGCGGTACGGCGGTAATGGTCGCCGCTCCAGCGCCATTCTTCCTCGACTGCGAAGAGGTCGGAGAACTGGTGCGCCAGCGCCGCGCTCGGCATGATCCCGCCGGTGAAGAAGTGCTGGGCGATCCAGTCGGCGCTCTCGCCGACATCGAAGCGGTAGCAGCCATGCATATGGGCGAAGACGTGGATGAACAGGCGCCCGTCCGGCGTCAGCCAGCCATGCACGCGTCCGAGCAGCGCGCGCCAGTTCGCCATGTGCTCGAACATCTCGACCGAAACGACACGGTCGAAGCGCTGCTCGATGGCGAAGTCGTTCATGTCTGCGGTGATCACGCGCAGATTGCCGAAGCCGCGCTCTCGAGCGCGCTGCTCGATGAAGACGCGTTGCGAGGCCGAGTTCGAGACCGAGACGATCCGTGCCTGCGGGTAGGCTTCCGCCATCCAAAGCGAGAGCGAGCCCCAGCCGCAGCCGAGCTCGAGGATCTCCTGCCCGTCGGCGAGGTCGGCATGCTCGGCGGTCAGCGCCAGAGCCGCCTCCTCTGCCGTTGCGAGACTGTCGGCAGGGTCGGCGTAATAGCAGCACGAATATTTCCGCCTCGGCCCAAGGACCTGCTCGAAAAATGCTGCCGGCACTTCGTAATGCTGGGCATTGGCGGCGTCCGCGTGCAGCGCGATCGGGTGGTCCGCCATCTCCCGCGCGAAGCTGGCCGCATTGCCTGGCTGCGTTGCGAGCGCGCGTTCCGTCCGTCCCACCAGCGATGCGATGACTATCCGGCTGATCGCATCGGGCAAGGGCAACGCCTCGCCCCAGCTCGACAATCTCTGCATGATCGTCATGGCCTGGCTCCTTTTGGCGGCAGCGGGACGAAGGCGCTGGTCCGGCTCTGATAGTCGCGATAGGCCGCTCCGTGCTTGGCGAGCATGTGCTCCTCCAGCGGCGGAATGCCGGAGACGCGGACGAGCAGCAGGGTGATCGAGGCGGGCGCGAGCCAGGCGAGCCAGCCGATCGTGTAGGCCATGCCGGAGGCGATCACCGCATAGGCGCACCAGAGAACGGCTTCGAAGAAGTAGTTGGGATGGCGCGAAAAGGCCCAAAGACCGGTGTCGCAGACGCCTCCCAGCCCCGATTGCGCGAAGCCGCGCAACTGCCGGTCGGCGATCGCGCCTCCGACGATGCCGACGATAAAGATCGCCAGGCCGAGCGCATCCTGCGCCTGGCCCAGCGCGGCCGGGTTATGAGCCGCCAGGACAATGCCGATGGCGAGGGGGATGCTCGCGAGCGCCTGGACTTGCAGCAGGCGGGCCATTTTCGCGGGAGCCTCTGGCCCCCAGTCGCGCTTCATCCGGGCATAGCGCGGGTCGTCGGAGATGCCTTTGGTCCGCCCGGCGATATGCAGGCCGAGGCGTAGCGCCCATGCCACAACGAGCGCAGCGACGAAGAGACGACGCGCGAGCGGCCCTTCGCCGAACGGCAGGAGCGCCCCCGCGGCGCCGGTGGCGCCAAGACCAAAAGTCCAGACCACATCGATCCAGCCGGAATTGCCGGTGCGGCGCTCGATCCTGGTCGCCAGCAGCATGGTCACCGACATCGCGACGGCAACGAAGAGCAATGCTGCCGCGAAAGAGGCCCAGGTCACAACCGCACCAGCGGTTGCAGCAGCCTGCCGAGCCAGCCCTGGAACAGGACGTTGCCGGTCATGGCGACCAGGCAGGTGCAGCCCTCGACGGGGTCGACACGCGGCGTGTGGTCGTGCTCGGCGTCCGCCTCGTCGAAATCGCCGGCGGCATAGCGGCCATATTCATGCTCGTAGGCGCCGGAGAGGATGGTCGTCCATTCGAAGCCGGTGTGCTTGTGGTGCGGCAGCGCGATCCCCGGGCCGGCCCGCAGCATGAAGACCCGCGCCTGCGACCCGGGCACCTCGACCCGCCGCATCGCGATCCGGATACCGATCGGCCGCCACGGCCCGAACGCATAAGGGAGCAGTACGGCCGGCATGCCGGGCTCGACGACACGAGGCTCGGTAGGATGGCGGGAGGCCGGATGCTGCTCGATCCTGTCCAGCGCCCCCGTCGACATCGCAACCGGCTCGATGCGGTCGAGCAAGGCGCCCTGAACCGCCTCGAGCTCATGCACGAGGCGCCGACTTTCGCTGTTCAGCTCGACATGGGCGGCGACAGCCAGCGCCAGCCCCTCGTCGAGGCGGCCGCCGGCGAAGGCGGCGAGAGTCTCGTCGGATGGGCGATGGGCGATGCTCATCGCAGATCCTCCAGCTTGCCACGCAGATGCGAGAGCGCGAGCCGCAGCCTCGACTTCACCGTGCCGAGCGGGATCGCCAGGCGCTGCGCCACGTCCTGATGGCTGAACTCCTCCAGGAAGGCGAGCTCGACGACCCGGTACTGGTCGGCGGACAATCCGGTCATCGCTGCCCTGATCCGCGCATCGCGCTCGGCTCCCGAGATGGTCTCATCAGGCTGTTCAGGTCCGTCTTCATCAAGAATCTCATAAACTTGCGAGAGCCGCGATCGAGCTTCGCGCCGGGCGATGTCGATGCGCCGGTTGCGCGCGATCGTGGCGATCCATGTCGAGGCATTCGCCTTGGCAGGATCGAACAGGGCGGCCTTGCGCCAGACCGTGAGCAGCGTCTCCTGAGCGATCTCCTCCGCCAGCTCCGCCGGGGTCCCGCCACGCATCAGCAATCCCTTCACGCGCGGCGCGAAATGGTCGAAGAGCGCAACGAAAGCGGCCCGGTCACCCGAGCGCGCAATGGCGGCGATCAAGGCATTGGCGTCGAACAAGGCGAAGAACCGACCTCCCGGCGCTGGGGCTGACGCCTCGCGCATATCTTCGACATTCAGGGCGAACGCGGCAACCATGGCGAAGATACGGTGGCGCCGCGGCGACGGATCACTGCGCTGGACTGACCGCTAGTCGGCCGACTTCCAGCCGACATCGCGGCAGACCAGTCGTCCGAGAATACAACCGCGCGTGGTGAGTTCGCCCGGAGTGGTCTTGATGGTCATCGAATAGGACCAGTCCCGCTTGGGATCGTAGGCGGTACCGGAGAAGGAGCCGTCGGCCTGGCGCGACAGCGTCATGACCAGCTTGTCGCCGGCCGCCTCGCCGTTGCTGGCGTCGCCGATCCAGAGATTGGTCGCGCAGATCTTGTCGCCGCACGGAGCGATACGAACGCGGGCATTGCCGTCGTCGCGCAGCCAGGTGCCGTCGATCGCGGTCGAAGCCGCATTCGCGGCCGATGGCGAGGCGACGATCAGGGCGAGCAGAAGACGTCTCATGCGATGTCCTTTCCGCAAGTTGTGTCCCTTCTACGCTCACTGATCCCCTCCGGTTTCATCGCCAGCCGAGATGCCCTGACGTTGCCTCGCGAAAAGCCAGCCTATCAGCGCGGTCAGCGAAGCTGCGCTGAGGAAGTTCAGGCGCTGCAAAGCGAGGTATTCCTGCGGCTGGTACAGATGCAGCGGTGCCGCGATGGCATCGACGGGCAGCAGATAGGCCGCGAAGCTGAGCACGATGAAGCCGGCGGCATAGATGCGCTCGTCGCGGCGAAAGAGCAGCGCAGACAGCATCAGGCAGGGGAACAGGAACGCTTCGACGCCTGACGCGCTGCCGAAGGCAAAGCGGCAGAGCAGCGTATTGCCGATCCCGGCGCAGAGCAGGAGGCAGCGCCCAAGCCTGGAATTGCGTCGCATCGCGCTCGGCACCAACGCGAACAGCGGTGTCGAGAGGAAGGTCAGGAAGGACGGCGAGATCACGGGCGACACGGCCCAGTAGAGATAGAGCGGGTAGAAGGGCTGGTTCGAGACGATCACCAGGGCGACCGTGTTGGCGATCGCTTCCCGTGGCCCTGGATGGGCGATGTGGGCGCTCAGTGCCGCGAACAGACGCTTCAACCCCTTGGCGGGCATTGTCAGACCTCCGCTTGCCTCGGTCTGCTTACGCGCGGCAGTCGCGATCGGCTCACATCCCGGCGGGGAATTCCGGGACCGGGTGACAAATCCAAAGCGCAGCCCCCCGCGTATAGCCTTTCCGAAGAGCAAGGAATGGCCATGCCGCAGGCTCACGGACACCCAAAGAGGATCGCCGTCATCGGCGCCGGCATCTCCGGTCTGTCGGCGGCGTGGCTGCTGGGACAGGCGCATGATGTCGTGCTGATCGAGGCCGAGTCGCGGCTCGGCGGTCATGCAAACACGGTCCTGGTGCCCGGGGACGACGGCAGCGAGACGCCGGTCGATACCGGCTTCATCGTCTACAACGAGAAAACCTATCCGAACTTCGTCGCACTGCTCGATCATCTGGGCGTCGCGACGCAGCCGACCGAGATGTCCTTTGCCGTCTCGCTCGACGGGGGACGCCTCGAATATAGCGGCACCGGCCTTGCCGGCCTGTTCGCGCAGCGGCGCAACCTGGCCAGCCCGCGCTTCTGGGCCATGCTCCAGGGTCTCGTCCGCTTCTACCGCGATGCCACCCGCGATGCCCGGGCAGGAAGCGCTGAAGCGATGACGCTGGGCGAGTATCTCGCTGCCGGCGGCTATGGCAGCGCCTTCCGGGATGACCACCTCCTGCCGATGGCGGCGGCGATCTGGTCGGCTCCGTGCTCGGAGATCCTGTCCTACCCTGTGCAGGCCTTCCTGCGCTTCCATCACAATCACGGCCTGCTGCAGCTGACCGACCGCCCGCTCTGGCACACCGTCACCGGCGGCAGCGCCGTCTATGTCGAACAGCTACGCAAGCGGTTCGGCGGCAGCATCCGGCTCGGCACACCGGCACGCCAGGTCAGGCGCTCGCCCAATGAGGTCTTGATCACAGGCGACGGCTGGAGCGAGCGCTTCGACCAGGTCGTCTTCGCGACCCATGCCGACCAGACGCTGGCCATGCTCGCCGATCCCGACCCGCTCGAAGCGAGTGCGCTGGGCGCCTTTCGCTACAGCCGGAACCGCGCCGTACTGCATGGCGACGAGGCGCTCATGCCCAAGCGTCGCCGCGCCTGGGCGAGCTGGAATCATATCGGCGAGCGCGCCCGGCCGGATGCCGCCTGCGCTGTCACCTACTGGATGAACCTCCTGCAGAACCTGCCCGGGCAGCGGCCCTTCTTCGTCACGCTGAACCCGCCAGATTCGCTGCGCTCGGAAACGATCCTGCGAGAAGAATTCTACGAGCATCCGCTCTTCGATCAGGCCGCGCTCATGGCTCAGCAGCGTCTTTGGGCCTTGCAGGGTGCAAGGCGAAGCTGGTTCTGCGGCGCCTATTTCGGCTCCGGCTTCCACGAGGACGGGCTGCAGTCGGGCCTCGCCGTCGCCGAGGCGCTCGGCGATGTCCGGCGTCCCTGGGACGTCCCCGATGAATCCGGCCGCATCCCGCTGCCGGTCCCGCGCGAGCTGGCGGCATGATCCGGCATTCAGCGCTCTACGTCGGCCGCGTCCGCCACAGCCGGTTCCGGCCGAGGCCGCATGCGCTGGCCTATCGCGTGTTCTGGATGCTGCTCGATCTCGACGAGATCGACGCGCTGGCGAAGCAGTCGCGCCTGTTCTCCCGCAACCGCTTCAATCTCTACGCCTTCCGGGATGCCGATTACGGCGACCGCAGTGGCAGGTCCCTGAAGGAGCAGGTCGTGGAAGCGCTGGCGGCGGCCGGTATCGACTGGGACGAGGGCGCAGTGCGGCTGCTGACCATGCCGCGCATCCTCGGTTACGCCTTCAATCCGGTCAGCATCTATTTCTGCTACGGCCGGGACGGCGGCCTGCGAGCGACCGTCTACGAGGTGCACAACACCTTCGGCGAGATCCACAGCTATGTCGCGCCGGTCGGTGGGCCGGCGCGTCCCGTGCGGCAGGAGGCCGAAAAGCGCTTCCATGTCTCGCCCTTCATGGGCCTTGCCATGCGCTACGCCTTTCAGGTCGAGCCGCCGGGCGAGCGGGTCTCGGTCGTGATCGACGGGCATGATGCCGAGGGCAGGCTGATCGCCGCCTCCCTGAGCGGCGAACGCCGCACGCTCGACGACTCGATCCTCCTGCGCCTGCTGGCGACCCACCCGCTGCTCACCTTGAAGGTCACCGCCGCCATCCACTGGCACGCGCTGCGTCTCCTGGCCAAGCGCATGCGCTGGTGGACGCATCCTGCTCCGCCCGAGCATCGGTTCAGCACCGGCCGGGCAGCGGCTCCTCATCCGAAGGGATCGACGCAGCCATGAGACTTCCCGACACCGAACGCCAGGCAGCCATGGCCGAATCGTCGCTCTCGCTGCCGGGCGGTATCGGCCTGTCCCGCTGGTTCCTGCGCCGGCTGCTCTCGCAGATCGTCGTCGGCCGGCTGAGCATCGTCACGCCTGAGGGCGAACGGCTCTGGAGTGGTTCTTCCGAACCGGGACCGCAGGCGGCGATCGTCCTGAAGGACTGGCGCGCCATGCGCCGCCTGCTGCTCGACGGCGATATCGGCCTGGCCGAGGCCTATCGCGACGGCGACTTCACGACGCCGGACCTGACCGCTCTGATCGAACTCGGAGCGCGCAATGACGCAACGCTGCGCCAACTTGTCTCCGGCACCTGGCCGACGCGCCTGCTCAATCGCCTGCGGCATTGGCGCAATGCCAACAGTCGCGCGGGCAGCCGCCGCAACATCACTGCTCATTACGATCTCGGCAACGACTTCTACCGGCACTGGCTCGACGCGGGCATGACCTACTCGTCTGCGCTTTATGAGGCGCCGACGGACACGCTCGAGGCCGCGCAGGAGCGCAAGCTCGACAGGATCGTCGAGATGCTGGCGCTCTCGGGCGGCGAGCGGGTCCTCGAGATCGGTTGTGGCTGGGGGGGCCTGGCCGAGCGCCTGGCCCGCGAGGGCTGCCATGTCACCGCCATCACGCTCTCCCCGGCGCAATTCGCATATGCGCAAAGGCGGATCGCCGAAGCCGGGCTGGCGGACAGGGTCGACCTTCGCCTGCAGGATTATCGCGACATTGCGGGCCAGTTCGATCGCATCGTCTCGATCGAGATGATCGAGGCGGTGGGACGCGACTACTGGCCGATGTATTTTGCCGCCTTGAGCCATTCGCTGACTTCCCAAGGTCATGCGGTCCTGCAGGCGATCACCATCGACGAGGCGCTGTTCGAGCCCTACCAGCAAGGCACGGACTTCATTCAGCGCTTCATCTTCCCCGGCGGCTGCCTGCCCTCCGTTCCCGCGTTGATGGGCGCGGCGAAAGCGGCGGGTTTGGCCGAGATCGAGCGCCTCGCGTTCGGCGCGAGCTACGCCTCGACCTTGAAGGAGTGGCGCCAGCGCTTCCTGGAGAGTTGGCCGCAGATCACCCCGCAAGGCTTCGACGAGTCGTTCCGCAGGCTCTGGGAATTCTATCTCAGCTATTGCGAGGCCGGTTTCAGGGCTGGCACGATCGACGTCAGCCTGGTCGCCCTTGGCAAGCGTCAATAGATCCTCCGCAAGTGATGAAGGCTGCCGATCGCAAAATGACATGCTAGCCTGGATGTCATCTCCGGCTTCCCCATCATTCGGACCACGCTGCCTGCCATGTCCGAGACAACGTCTTCGCGCCGCGCCATCGGCTTGATCGTCCCGTCTTCCAACCGGGTCGTCGAGCGCGTGGTGGGCCAGCTGCTGGCGGGGTATCCGGACATCGATTGCTGCATCGCGCGCGTGCCTTATGACAGTATCGTCGGGGCCGGCTCGATATCCGCCTACAGACTCGAACCGTTCGACACCGCCGCCGCGCTGCTGGCCGATGCCGGCGTCGATGCCATCTGCTGGAATGCGACACGGGGCGCCGCGCTGGGCTTCGACGTCGATCGCGACCTGTGCCGGCGGATCGAGGACCGTACGGGAATCCCGGCGGTCACGACCTCTCTCGCGACGGTCGGACTTTTGATTGCGGAGCCCCGTAAGAGGATCGGGTTCGTCACGCAGGGCGATGAAGCCGAATCGCTCGATATCCTCGGACGATTTCGCTCGCAGGGCGTTGATATCGTCGATCACAGCTGGCTCGGTATCGTCAACAATCTCGATGCCGCTCATCTTGGCTGCCGCACGCTGCTCGCGGAGGCTCGGGATCTGGCCGCCCGGTCGTCGCTCGACACGATCGTGGTCTGGAGCACCAACCTGCCGGGGTATGCCGCCCGCCTGAGCGAATACGCCGCCGCTTTCACCATTCTCGATTCAGCAGAGATCGGCATCCTTGCCGCGCTAAGCAGCGCGGCCGAGCGCGCGCGATAGTACGCCTATTTCATAGGCATTTTTACGTCATTGCATACAACATGGGATGAAACGCTCGCCGAAGCGTGCTTTTCCCGAGAGATTTCAATTCACTACCTGCTGGCACGCTACGTGCTTCGGAAGCGCCATGTGCGCCGACGCTGAACCGCCTTCACGCCCAAGCCCTGCCCGAGCCGCCATGCGCCGCGGCTGCGCTCCCGCGGCAGCCGAAAGCGCGCTCCGCCGGCCCGCCTGCGACGATCCGGCGCGTCACGACATCCGATTGGCAAAACCAGGGGTTTCCGAGTGATGATCACACGCCGCACCGCCATCGCCGCAGGTCTTGCCGCGCCATTCGTCGCGCGAAGCCAGGCGCAAGCCCAGGCAGTGAGCCGGGCCGAAACCCTGCTGCTGGTTCAGGAGTACGGGCCCAACAGCCTCGACATGCAGGGCATCGGCTCCTCGCAGCCCGTCAACGGCGTCGCGTTGAACTGCTATGATCGCCTGCTGCGCTTCAAGCCGGTGCCGATCCCCGGCGGCGGTGGCAACACCGTCTCGATGGGCGAACTCGAAGGCGAGCTGGCCGAAAGCTGGCAGGTCGCGTCGGACGGCATGAGCTGCACCTTCAAACTGCGCGATGCCACCTTCCATTCCGGCCGCAAGGTCACCGCCGCGGACGTCAAATGGTCGCTCGACCGTGCCTGCACGATCGGCGGCTTCGCCACGACGCAGATGAATGCCGGCTCGCTGGAGAAGCCCGAGCAATTCGTCGTCGTCGACGAGAAGACATTGCGCGTCGATTTCATCCGCAAGGACAAGATGACGCTGCCGAACCTCGCGGTCACGATCCCCTTCGTGTTCGACTCCGAGCTCGCGATCAAGAATGGCGGTGGCGACCCCCATGCCAAGGAATGGCTGAAGAACAATATCGCCGGCTCGGGTGCCTACAGGGTCGAAAGCTGGAAGCCCGGCGTTGAGACGATCTATGTCCGCAATGACGACTGGAAATGCGGAAAGCTGCCGCAGCTGCGCCGGATCATTGCGCGCGACATCGCCTCGCCCGCGACCCGCAGGGCCTTGATGGAGCGCGGTGACGCGGACGTCTCATACGGTTTGCCGCCGAAGGACTTCAAGGACCTGCTCGATGCCGGCAAGGTCAACGTCGTCGGCGTGCCGATCCCCAACGGCGTCTGGGGCTGCTATCTCAACACGCAGGTCGGCCCGTTCAAGGATGTGCGCCTGCGCCAGGCCGTGGCCTGGGTGATGCCCTATGAGAAGATCCTGCAGGCCTCGCTGTTCGGCCGCGGCGTCTCGATGGCCGGCGGCAAGGATCCCAAGGTCGCCTGGCCGCAGCCCTTCCCCTACACCTCCGACGTCGCCAAGGCCAAGGCCCTCGTCGACGCTGCCGGCGGCCCGTTCACGACGACGCTATATTTCGATGCTGGCAACGCGACGGTCGCCGAGCCGATGGCGGTGCTGATCAAGGAAGCGCTCGCCGCGATCGGGATCACCGTCGAGATCAACAAGGTGCCCGGCGCCAACTTCCGCACCGAGATCGCCAAGAAGACCAATCCGATGGTGCTGAACCGCTTCGCCGGCTGGCTCGACTATCCCGATTACTACCTGTTCTGGACGATGCACGGCAACAACTCGATCTTCAACATCGCCGCCTACCAGAATCCGGCGCTCGACAAGCTCGTCGATGCCGCCCGCTTCGCACCCGACAAGGCCTCCTACGACGCCAACGTCATCGACTTCATCAAGCTGGTGAACAACGAGGTGCCGATGGTGCCGATCAACCAGCCGACCCATGACGTCGCGCTGCAGAAGGCGATCGGCGGCTACCAGTTCCAGCCCTGTCGCGAGCCGGACTTCCGCTACCTGACCAAGGGGTAGGGCACAGATGATCGCTCACCGTCATTGCGAGGCGGCGCAGCCGACGAAGCAATCCAGGAGCGGCCGCGCTCGACGTCCCTCTGGATTGCTTCGCTACGCTCGCAATGACGGCTTGCCCAGCAAGCGAAGAGGAACACCATGCTGCGCATGATCGGCCAGCGTCTGATGACGACGATTCCGTCGGTCATCGGCGTGATCATCGTCACCTTCCTGCTGACGCGGGTGCTGCCGGGCGATACCGCGGCCTATTTCGCCGGCCCGGCCGCCTCGCCCCAGGCGATCATCGAAATCCGCTCGAAGCTCGGGCTCGACCAGCCGCTGCCGGTGCAGTTCGTCTCCTATGTCGCGGCGCTGGTGAAGGGTGACCTCGGCACCTCGCTGACGACTGGCCAGGCGGTGACCAAGGATCTCGCAGCGCGCCTGCCTGCCTCGGCGGAACTGACCTTGGCAGGGCTGATCCTGGCCATGGCGGTGGCTCTGCCCCTGGGGGTGCTGGCGGCGGTGAAGCAGGGCTCCTGGATCGACCATCTCTGCCGCATCGTGGCGACCGCGGGCGTCTCGCTGCCGGTGTTCTTCACCGGGCTCCTGCTGGTCTATGTGTTCTATTTCATCCTCGGCTGGTCGCCGGCGCCGCTCGGCCGGCTCGACGTCTTCGCCTCCGAACCGCCGCGCATCACCGGCCTGTTCCTGGTCGACACCTTGCTTGCGCGGGATTTCGAGACCTTCCGGGGGGCTCTCGCCCAGCTGATCCTGCCGGCGGTGACGCTCGCCATCTTCTCGCTGGCACCGATCACCCGCATGACCCGTGCCTCGATGCTGGCCGTCCTCGGCGCCGATTTCGTGCGCACCGCGCGCGCCAGCGGCCTGACCGATGGCAAGGTCATTGGCACCTATGCTTTCCGGAATGCGATGCTGCCGGTGGTCACGACGCTCGGCATGGTGTTCTCCTTCCTGCTCGGGGCCAATGTGCTGGTCGAGAAGGTCTTCGCCTGGCCCGGCGTCGGTTCCTACGCTGTCGAGGCGCTGATCGCGTCCGACTATGCACCGATCCAGGGCTTCGTCCTGACCATGGCGATCCTCTACGTCGCCCTGAACCTGATGATCGACGTGCTCTACGGCGTCATCGATCCTCGTGTCAGGCTGGAGGGTTGAAGACAGTGAACGACATGGCCAAGGTCGAGCCTGTGCCTGCCCGGGCAATCCCTGCCGAACCCGTTCCGGCGTTGCGCTTCGAGGCGCCGCCTTCCACCAGCCTGTGGGCGCATGCACGCCATATCGTCGCCGAGAACCCGGTGACGGGGCTCGCCTTCGGGCTGTTCGCGCTGATCCTGCTGGCGGCGATCTTCGGCCCCTCGATCGTCCCCTACGACCCGCTCGCGAGCAACACGAACGCCGCCTTGCAGACACCGAGCCGGGCGCACTGGTTCGGTACGGACCAGCTCGGCCGCGACATCTTCAGCCGCGTGGTGGCTGCGACGCGGCTCGACTTCTCGATCGCGATCTTCTCGGTGGCGCTGGTCTTCCTGATGGGTGGGCTTGCCGGCGTCATGGCCGGGTTCTACGGCGGCTGGATCGACAAGGTCGTCGGCCGCGTCGCCGACACGATCATGGCCTTTCCGCTTTTCGTGCTGGCGATGGGCATCGTCGCGGCGCTGGGCAACTCGGTCGGCAACATCGTGCTGGCGACCGCGATCATCAACTTCCCGCTCTATGCCCGCGTCGCGCGCGCCGAGGCGAATGTGCGCCGCGATGCCGGCTTCGTGCAGGCGGCGCGACTTTCGGGCAATTCCGACTGGCGGCTGCTCCTCACCCAGATCGTGCCCAACATCATGCCGATCATGGCGGTGCAGATGTCGCTGACCATGGGCTACGCGATCCTGAATGCGGCAGGCCTCTCCTTCATAGGGCTCGGCGTGCGCCCGCCGACCCCGGAATGGGGGATCATGGTGGCCGAGGGCGCGAGCTTCATCGTCTCCGGAGAGTGGTGGATCGCCTTCTTCCCGGGCCTTGCCCTGATGATCGCCGTGTTCTGCTTCAACCTGCTCGGCGACGGCGTGCGCGATCTCGTCGATCCCCAGCGGAGGAACTGACATGACAGCGGTACCTCTGCTCGAGATCAGGAACCTCACCGTCGAATTCGCGACCCGCCGCGGCACGGTGCAGGCGGTCAAGTCGATCGACATCGGCGTCGCCAAGGGCGAGACGGTCGCGATCGTCGGCGAGTCCGGCTCGGGCAAGTCGGTGACGTCCTATGCCGTGGTGCGCATCCTCGATCGCGCTGGCCGCGTCGCCGAAGGCTCGATCTCGTTCTCCGGCGTCGATCTCGTTGCGGCCGACGAGAC
This sequence comes from Alloboseaceae bacterium BT-24-1, assembly GCA_025846845.1. Classification (GTDB taxonomy): domain Bacteria; phylum Pseudomonadota; class Alphaproteobacteria; order Rhizobiales; family Beijerinckiaceae; genus Allobosea. Next base: position 15,660 of record JAOYTL010000004.1, on the reverse strand, counting down.
CCAGATGCGTGATCTGCGCGGGCGCGAGATCTCGATGATCTTCCAGAACCCGCGCGCGGCGCTCAATCCGATCCGCAAGGTCGGCAGGCAGATCGAGGACGTGCTGTTGCAGCATGTCCAGGCGACGCGTGCGACAGCGAAAGACAGGGCGATCGAGGCGCTGAGCAAGGTCAAGATCGCCCGGCCCGAGGAGCGCTACGACGCCTATCCGTTCGAGCTGTCCGGCGGGATGTGCCAGCGCGTCGTGATCGCGCTCGCACTGGCCTGCCAGCCGCAACTGCTGATCGCCGACGAGCCGACGACGGGCCTCGACGTCACCACGCAGAAGGCGGTGATGGACCTCATCGTCGAGCTGACCCGCGAGCGTGGCATGTCGACGATCCTGATCACCCATGATCTCGGCCTCGCCGCCGCCTATTGCGACAAGGTCGTCGTGATGGAGAAGGGCAAGGTGGTCGATACCGCGCTGGCCAGCGAGATCTTCCGCAACCCGCGGCATCCTTACACCCGCAGGCTGATGCAGGCGACGCCGCGACTGGGCACGAGCCTCGCGGACTTGCTGCCCGACGCGCCGCAAACCGTACCCGCCGAAGCCAGGACGGCCGTGGCTGAGCCGAAAACAGTGGCCAAGCCCGGCCCCCTGATGCAGGTCGAGAATCTGGTCAAGGAATATCCGCGGGCGGCAGGCGGCAGCATCTTCGCCAGGCTGCTGGGCAAGGGCCCGGGCGAGCCGCCGGCACCGTTCCGTGCCGTCGATGGCATCAGCTTCAGCATCGCCAGGGGCGAGACGCTGGGGCTCGTCGGCGAGTCCGGCTGCGGCAAGTCGACGACCTCGATGATGGTCACGCGACTGATCGACCCCAGCGGCGGCAGGATCATCTTCGACGACACCGATATCGGTGCGATTCCCGCCAAACAGTTCGCCGCGTCGCCGCATCGCCGGCGCATCCAGATGGTGTTCCAGGATCCGACCGACAGCCTCAATCCGCGCTTCACCGCCGAGCGCGCCATCGCCGACCCGATCATGCGGATGGGCGCATTCAAGGGACGCGATGCCCTTCGCGCGCGCTGCGAGGACTTGGCGAGGCTCGTCGGCCTGCCGGTCGAGCTGATCGACCGCTTCCCTCACCAGCTTTCCGGGGGGCAAAAGGCGCGTGTCGGCATTGCGCGGGCGATCGCGCTCGACCCTGATCTGGTCATTCTCGACGAGCCCACGGCGGCGCTCGACGTCTCCGTCCAGGCGGTGGTGCTGAATCTGCTCGATGAACTCAAGGGACGGCTCGGCATGAGCTACCTCTTCGTCTCGCACGATCTCAACGTCGTGCGTCTGCTCTGCGACCGGGTGATCGTGATGAAGACGGGCTCGATCGTCGAAGAAGGCACGGCGGAGGAGGTGCTCGGCGATCCCAAGGCGCAGTATACGAGGGAGTTGCTGACCGCGATTCCGCATCCGCCGTTATGAGCGCGTCCTGCCCGCGATCGTCATCGCGGGATAGTCCTCTGGAGATGCCTGCAGATGAAGATCAACGACCCTGCCGTACTTGCCGAGGTTGAAGCGGCCTTCGCCGCCTATGAGGCCGCGCTCACCGGCAATGACGTCGCAACGCTGGATGCGATCTTCCGCAAGGCGACCGAGACCTTGCGCTACGGCGTCGCCGAAAACCTCTACGGCCATGACGAGATCGCCGCCTTCCGCTCGGCGCGCTCGCCGGTCGGGCTCAAACGGACGCTGGAGCGCACCGTCATCACGACGTATGGCGACACCATGGCGACGGCGAACACCATGTTCCGGCGCGACAGCATGGTCGGAAAGGTGGGTCGGCAGAGCCAGACCTGGGTCAAGTTCGCGGAAGGCTGGCGCGTCGTCAGCGCCCATGTCAGCATCATCCCCGAATGAACGGCAGGCAGTGGCGCATTCGTCATGACGCCGTGACCGGCATCGCTCTGCCTGCTATGCAGGCGTCGGCGATTCCGCCTGCCTGCCGATCCTGATCATGCCGCCGCGCCCTGCCGCCACTTTGGCGATATCCAGACCCGCAGCGCCACCGCGAACGCGGACGGAAGCGCTTCGCCTGCAGATCGCCGACGAGATCGTATCGGGCGTGCTCGAACCGGGAACGCCCCTCGACGAGCAGGAGCTGGCGGCGCGGTTCGGTGTCTCGCGCACTCCGGTACGCGAGGCGATCCGCCAGCTCTCGGCCTCGGGTCTCGTCAGCGTCCGGCCGCATCGCGGCGCGGTCGTGGCCTTGCCCACCCCGACGCAGCTCCACGACATGTTCGAGGCGATGGCCGAGCTCGAGGCGCTCTGTGCAGGGCTCGCAGCCCGCAATATGACCGTGCCCGAACGGCGCGGCCTGGAAGGGTTGCATCAGGCGCTGCGCGCGCTCGTGCATGAGGGCGATCCCTTGCGCTATCATGAGACCAACGAGGCTTTTCACACCGTGATCTATGCGGGCTCGCATAATGGCTACCTCGCCGAACTAACCCTGATGACGCGTGCCCGGGTCGCACCGTTTCGCAGGGCGCAATTCCGGGCGGCCGGGCGCCTGGGAGGCTCCTATCAGGAGCACGACCTGATCGTTCAAGCGATCCTGCGGGGCGACCAGTCCGGCGCGGCAGAGGCGATGCGCGCCCATATCGGCATCGTGCGCGATGCTTTCAGGAACTACGCGGGAGCGCCCTGAGGCTTGGCCTGCGCCGCAACGAAAGCCCGCCAGCCGCCGAATTCGGTCACATCGCGCGCATCCTCGGTCGCGATCTGTTCGCAGAGGAAGCCCTTGACCCGCGTGCTGTCGGCCAGCGCCAGCGTGCCGATGCCCAGCGGAGCGGGAATGCTTGCGATGAAACGGCCAAAGCCGCCAGCAGGCAAAGCCCAGACTTCGAGCGCGATGGCTGCCCCGCCCTCGCGGACACGGATCAGGCCTGGCCGCGCCGGCGGGCCGCCGGGCAAGGCGAAAAGCCGGTAGTCCGCGGTCGTGGTGGTTGCGCGCAGGAATGTGGCGCCAAGCCCGGTCAGCTCGCCGTTGAGCGGCATGCCCGACAGATGCGCACCGACGACCGCGATCTCGATGGCGCCCTGCGGAGCGGCAGCTTGAATATCTGCAAGCGGCGGCATCGGCGTGCTTGTGGCCCCGAGCATCAAGGCGGAGGCGTGATGGAAGGCGCGGCCGAGGGTGGCCAGCGCCGCATCGCGGCCGGACGGCGCTATGAAGGTGACGCCTGCCGCCGTGCCGTCCTTCGCCAGGCTCACCGGCACGGCGAGCGCACACATGTCGAGCAGGTTGACGAAATTGGTGTAGCGGCCGAGCAGCGAGTTCTTGCCGACCGGGTCGGCGGCCATCTCCGCGAGCGTCACCGGTCTCGGAGCCGTCGGCACCATCATCGCGTCGATGCCCTTCAGCGCGGCCTTGGCGGCGAGAGCGAGCTCGGCCAGCCGGTATTGCGCCGCGAAGGTGTCGGCCGCATCGGGCAATGGCTTGCCGGCAATGACCTGTCTGATGACGGGCAGGATTGCCTCGGGGTCACGCATCAGCAGCTCGCGGATCGCGAGGAAGCGCTCGGCCACCCAGGGGCCGTCGTAAAGCAGACGCGCCGTCTCGTAGAAGGGCGTCATATCGAGGGGGACGATCGTCGCGCCCAGCGCCTGCGCACGCTCGACCGCCAGCGCAAAGCTCGCGGATGCCGCCGAATCGCCGTCGAAGTCGAGATCGGCGGGGCGCGGGACGACAATCCTCTGATGCGGCGGCAGCGCGCCGGGCTGCCCAAGCGCCACGGCGCGGGAGAACGGGTCGGCGGCATCGACACCAGAGATCACTTCCAGCACCGCCATCGCGTCGTCGACCGTCAGTGCAAACACCGAAACGCAGTCGAGCGTGCGGCAGGCCGGCACGACGCCCGCCGTCGAAACCAGGCCGGGGCTCGGCTTGAGCCCGACGAGGTTCTGCAGGCCGGCCGGCACGCGCCCGGAGCCGGCGGTGTCGGTGCCCAGTGCAACCGGAACGATGCCGGAAGCGACCGCGCTGGCGGAGCCGGAGCTCGAGCCGCCGGGCACCAGATCGGCCCGCAGCATGTTGCGCGGCGTGCCATAGGGCGAGCGCGTGCCGTTCAACCCGGTAGCGAATTGGTCGAGATTGGTCTTGCCGATCACGATGGCGCCGGCAGCCCTCAGCCGGGCGACCGCGGCGGCATCCCGCGCCGGCGTGTAGGCGAAGGCCGGGCAGGCCGCGGTGGTCGGCAGGCCGGCGACATCGATGTTGTCCTTGACGGCGACCGGCACGCCCCAGAGCGCACGGCCGCGCGGCCCCTCCGCCTGCAGCCGCTCCGCCTCGGCGAGCGCCTCGGCCTCGGGCCTGGGCGCGATGAACATCGAGGGATCGTCGACCGCGCGCAGCCGGGCATAGCTCGTGGCAACGGTCTCCGCGAGGCTGCGGCTCCCATCGAGATGGGCAGAGAGGATATCTTTCAGGGTCTGCACGGGCAGGCTTTCCATTTCGATCGCGGGGGCCGACTGGCTATTAATTGATCAATCTTCCAGCATTGCATGCAAAGATTATGCAACAGGTCTCCGCCTGGCGCGTCTCCCCGGAAAGGCCGGGGGCTGTCTACCGCAGGTCCTGCGGGCGGCAATGATCTTCGGGATCGCGAGTTTCCTTTCCAGATCAGCATCATGAAGCGGTCGGTCCGTCGCCCTTGCTCCTTCCGATGGCGGCCGCGCGTTGCGTGCCGGCATAGGCACGGCCCTTGCAAAGCCCGTTCCGTTCGCTTTGCCGGAGGAGCGCTGCCTGATGCCCGCCGTCGAGATCGCCGCGAAGCCAACCGCTCTGCCTGTCGACTTCGCTCGCGCGGCCCTGGTCATCATCGACATGCAGCGCGACTTCCTGGAGCCGGGCGGCTTCGGCGCAGCGCTGGGCAACGACGTCTCGCTGCTGATGGCGGCGGTCGAGCCGTGCCGGCGCATCCTCGCCGGAGCGCGCGCCGCCGGCATGCTGGTGATTCATACCCGCGAGGGGCATCGGCCCGATCTCTCGGATGCGCCGCCAGCCAAGGTACAGCGCGGGCCGGTGGAGAAGTGTATCGGTGCCGCGGGGCCGATGGGACGCATCCTGATCCGCGGCGAGGCCGGGCACGACATCGTGCCGGCGGTGGCGCCGTTTCCACAAGAGCCGGTGATCGACAAGCCCGGCAAGGGCGCCTTCTACCAGACCGATCTCGACCTGATGCTGCGTAACCGCGGTATCGAGACGCTGCTGGTCTGCGGCGTCACCACCGAGGTCTGCGTCCATACGACCGTGCGCGAGGCGAACGACCGGGGCTATCGCTGCCTCGTGCTGGGCGATGCCTGCGCCTCGTATTTCCCCGAGTTCCACGAGGTGGGCCTGCGCATGATCGCGGCCCAGGGCGGAATCTTCGGCTGGGTCTCGACGACCGGCGAGGTGCTGATGGCACTCGCCCGGACAGAGAAAGCGGCGTGAACCGCTGAAACAGGGACAGGAGGGTGCGATGGCGGCGACGACTGCGACGACAGGCTCTTCACCGAAGCTCTGGACGCCGGGCGACTGGAACGCCCTGTTCGGCTTCGGCACCAATATCCTCGTCAACCTGCTGGTGCTGACCGGCCTGCTGCAATTCGTCCTGAAGATGCCGTCGGAGATCGTCTTCGGGCGCATCCTGCCGGCGCTCGGGCTGATGATGATGCTCTCGACCGGCTATTACGCCTGGCTCGCCTGGCAGCTGGCGAAGAAGACGGGGCGCGACGATGTCTGCGCGCTGCCCTCGGGCATCAGCGTGCCGCATATGTTCGTCGTCACCTTCGTGATCATGCTGCCGATCGCGACGATGACGGGCGATCCGGTCAAGGGCTGGGAGGCGGGCCTCGTCTGGGTTTTCTTCCAGAGTTTCATCCTGATGATCGGCGGTTTCATCGCGCCTTATATCCGCAGGATCACGCCGCGGGCGGCGCTGCTCGGGACGCTGGCCGGCGTCTCGATCGCCTTCATCTCGATGCGCCCGGCGCTGGAGATATTCCTGACGCCCGCGATCGGACTGGTCTGTCTCGCCATCATCCTGGTGAGCTGGTTCGGCGGTCTGCGCTATCCGCGCGGCATTCCGGCCGGGCTGGTCGCCATCGCCTTCGGCATGGTCATCGCCTGGGGCAGCGCCGCGCTGGGGCTGGATGTCGGCGGCCTCAGCCTGACCAAACTCGGCGCGGCCTTCGGCAATTTCGGCTTCTCGCTGCCGGTGCCGGCCTTCGACCACGTCTTCTCGGGCTTCCAGTTCCTCGGCATCATCCTGGTGACGGCGATCCCGTTCGGCATCTACGACCTCGTCGAGGCGATGGACAATGTCGAGAGCGCGGAGGCCGCCGGCGACCACTATCCGACGACACGGGTACTGACGGCCGACGGCGTCGTCTCGCTGATCGGCTGCCTGATGGGCAACCCCTTCATCAACGCGGTCTATATCGGCCATCCCGGCTGGAAGGCGATGGGCGGGCGCATCGGCTATTCGGCCGCGACCGGGCTCATGGTGATCGTGCTGTGCTGGTTCGGCATCGTCGCGCTGCTGCTGGCGCTGATCCCGATCGTCGCAATCTCGCCGATCCTGCTCTATATCGGCATGCTGATCGGCGCCCAGGCCTTCCAGACGACGCCGGCGAGCCATGCCCCGGCCATCGTGCTGGCGGTGACGCCGCATCTGGCCGCCTGGGCGAAGGTGCAGATCGACGGCGCGCTCGGCGCGGCCGGCACCAGCGCGGCGGCGGTCGGCATCGACAAGATGGCCAATATGGGCGTGCTCTATCACGGGCTCGAGCTGATGGGCGGCGGCGCCATCCTCTCCGGCCTCGTCCTCGGCGCGATCGCGGTCTTCGTGATCGAGAAGCAGTTCCTGAACGCGGCCGGCTTCGCCGCCGCCGGCGCGGTGCTGACCTATTTCGGCCTGATGCATGGCGAGGCCATCGGCATCGGCAAGGGGCTGGGCGTCACGCCCTCGATCAGCCTGGCTTATGCGATGGTCGCCGGCCTCCTGTATGTCTGCGCGCATTCGCTGGCCGGCGCGAGCGAGCCCAAGACGATGACCACCGAGCCGCATGGCAAGCTGGAGCCCGCCGAATGAGCGACGCCAAGTCCGCCTTCGATGCGGCGCGCCATTGCGATGCGATGGCGCCCACGCTCGGCCTGACGATCACCGCGGATCAGCGCCCGGCGGTGCTGCAATTCCTGGCGATCGCCGAGACCATGGCCGCGACCGTCTTCCTCGCTCCGCTCGACGAGGCGGTCTTCGAACCGGCCGGCGTGTTTCGTGCCGGGAGTTCCGGCGGCGGAGGACACGCGTGAGTTTCGACGCCTTCGCTCCGGCACTCCAAATTGCTGCCGATATCCGAGATGGCGCAATCAGCGCGAAGGAGGTCGTCGGCGGCTTTCTGCGGCGCATCCACGAGATCAACCCGGCTATCAACGCCTTCACCGACGTCACGGCCGAGCGCGCGCTCGCGCAGGCTTCGGCCATCGACGCCCGCCGCGCTGCGGGCGCGACACTCGGGCCGCTCGCGGGCGTGCCTTTCGCCGCCAAGAACCTGTTCGACATCACAGGCCTGCCGACCCGCGCCGGCTCGAAGATCAACCGCGCGCGCTTGCCGTCCGATCGCGATGCTGTGCTGATCGAGCGCCTGACCCACGCCGGCGCGGTACTGCTCGGCGGCCTCAACATGGGCGAATACGCCTATGATTTCACCGGCGAGAACACCCATGACGGTCCCTGCCGCAACCCTCACGACCTTGCCCGCATGGCCGGAGGCTCCTCATCAGGCTCTGGTGCCGCGACGGCCGCGGGGTTGGCGCCCATCTCGCTCGGCTCCGACACCAATGGCTCGATCCGGGTGCCGAGCTCGTTCTGCGGGGTCTTTGGACTGAAGCCGACCTATGGCCGGCTGCCGCGCACGCGCAGCTTTCCATTCTGCGACTCGCTCGACCATCTCGGCCCCTTCGCCCGCGACGTGACCGACCTCGCGATGGCCTATGACCTGATGCAAGGCCACGACGCACATGATCCGGCCTGTGCGGTCCGGGCCATCGAGCCAACACTGCCGACGCTGAAGGACGGTGTCTCCGGCTTGCGCATCGCGATCGCCGGAGGGCATTTCGCGACGGATGCGATGCCGGAGGCGCAGGCCGCCGTCACCGCGGTCGCCCGGACGCTGGGCGCAACGCGCGTGATCGACATCGCCGGAGCGGACATCGCGCGTGCGGCCGCTTTCCTGATCACGAATGGCGAGAGTTCGGCCTTCCATCTCCAGCGGCTACGGCAGCGCGCCGATGATTTCGACCCCGAGACCCGCGACCGCTTCCTCGCCGGCGCCATGCAGCCGACGGCCTGGTATCTCCAGGCGCAGCGGGCGCGGCGCTGGTTCCACGACGAGATGATGTGGCTGTTCGAGACCGTCGACCTGATCATCGCGCCGGCGACCCCCTGCGCCGCGCCGGAACTCGGCCAGAAGACCATGGTGCTGCAGGGCGAGACGGTGCCACTCAGGCCCAATATCGGATTGTTCACGCAGCCCATCTCCTGCGTCGGGCTGCCGGTGGCGGCCGTGCCCGTCTTCGGAGACGAGTTGCCGATCGGCGTTCAGCTCATCGCCGCCCCCTGGCGCGAGGATCTTTGCCTGCGCGCAGCCTATGCCGTCGCCTACGCCCAGGTCGCTTCCGCCCAGCCTCCGCGGCTGGGCCATAACTGAAACGCCTGCCCGAGGGGATGATCTGACGGCAGCGGACCTTTGCAACGGGCACTTTGGGCCTCTTCCGCCAGTCGTCGAGCCTACCGCCGCAAATCGGACGTTCGCAGCGTCCGCAATGGGCCAGACACGACCTCAGATCTCGACCCGAATGCGAACTTCAAAACGCCGCATGAGCAAGACCGAAGCTGGCCCCAAGCAGGCATTGAGAACGTCCGATTGTAGGTAGATCGAAGCAGCTGGACGAAGTGACCGGGTCGGGGCCGAGAGCGGACCCGTAGTTCCGGGCAACACGTCCGAGAACGCAGACTTACTGGATGCGTTCAGAGCACAAATTTTTCTTCAAGCTTACCCGCAAGGGCATCCAATTGGGACCGGAACGCCGCTATGCGTGCGCTTCGATTCTGAAGGTAAGTCCGATATTCGTTTAAAATTACATTAGAAGCAGCTCCCCCTCTCAACAGCTCCTCCGTCTCAAGCATTGCTTGGTCAACGGTCAGGCAGCCCGAGCCGTCGCCTGTCATCTGGCCCTGCCCGGGAAAGGCCTGCGCCGGATCGGCGGCAAACTCCTTCACCCATTTGCGCGGCATGTTCTCGTGGACATCCAGATCCCGAGACGCCTGCGCCACGCTCACCCCGCGTTCCCTGATCAGGCGAACCGCCTCGATCTTGGACTCACGCCCAGATCGTCGTCGCTGCATACGCCACCTCCGGCTTCACGAAACACCCAATGTCGGTGTCCACGAAACCGGCAGCAGGCCAGAGATCTGGCGCGGATTTTGGGGCTGTGTTCCGGGAACGCAAAAACCCCGCCTCGGAAGGAGACGGGGTTTTGGATAATTGAGGATGGTTTGGTTGCGGGGGCCTGAAACCGCCGACAATTCTACATGGCTCGCTCCCAGGCTGCATTGTAGGTTTCGGCAGACGCCCTATGCGCGTGGAACGAAGCTCAATTCGTCAGAGTTGCGCCAGAACCGGAAGTTGGCACGCGACCACGAAGCAGACATTTCCGGGCCGGCGTATGGACTGGTTCTCAGCCCATCTCGGAGCTGCTGATGTAGGCCGCAAGCTCATGCGGCGCTCCCGTCGGGAATGCAGCTTTGATGTGGTCGAGGAATGCCGAGACGCGAGCGCTCAGCAAGCGGCGTGAGGGATAGAGGGTCCATAAGGCGATTTCCGGAGCGTCGACGTCGCCCCAGCGCACCAGCGTCCCCGTCGCCAGATCATGACTGACGAGCGATACAGGAAGGCGCGCTGCGCCTATGCCCGCTCGAACAGCATCGCGAACCATCATCAGCGATGACAGACTCAGGACCGGATCGATCGCAATGCTCGAACGCTCGGTCGAGCTCACGATTTTCCAGACCGCCGCACGGCCGGCCCCTCCGCGTACTACGGCGGGGATTGGCGAACCGTCAGTCGGCCGGACGAGAGCAGGGCTGGACACCACCACCAGACGGTCCCGCAGGAAGGCTCGCCCAACGAGGGTTTCGTCCGGATCCGGATTGACGCGGATCACAAGGTCGTAGCCCTCCTCGATCATGTCGACCGCTCGGTCCTCCGTCGTCAATTCGAGCCGGACTTCCGGAAATTTCGCCGCGAACTCGGTCGCAAGCTTTCCCATCGCGATCTGCGAGAACAGCACGGGTGCGCTGATCCGCAAGCGGCCGCGAGGCATGTGCCCGCCGGACGAAATCGCCGCTGCTGCTTCATCGAGTTCCGTGAGCAGCACGGCTGTCCGCTCGTGGAGCGCCCGCCCTTCCTGGGTCAGCTTCAGCGTGCGCCCTCCGCGCTCGAACAGACGCAAGTCGAGGGCGGCTTCCAGCTCCGCGACCCGGCGGGACAAGGTCGCCTTGGGGCGGCCGGCGGCGCGGGCGGCGCGCCCGAAGCCGCCATGCCGCGCGACCAGATTGAAATCGGCAAGGGATAGGATATCCATCGTTCTACCCATGAGACGGTCTGTCTCGATATGAGAACTTCTGGACCGAATATGGGCCACTAGATCTCCGGGTGTCCACTCAAACACACGGAGATTTTCCCATGACCATCCTCGTCACTGGCGCTACCGGCCGCATCGGCCGCCATGTCGTCCAGCAACTCGTGGAGCGCGGTGTCGGCGTGCGCGCCCTGGTCCGCGATCCCTCGAAAGCCAACTTTCCGGCCAGCGTGGAGGTCGCGCAGGGTGACCTGCTCGATATCGACTTGCTGCGCACCGCGTTCAAAGGCGTGAACACGCTGTTCCTGCTCAATGCGGTGGCGGGAGACGAGCTCACCCAGGCGCTCATCGCCTTGAACATCGCCCGCGAGTCAGGCGTCGAGCGGGTCGTCTACCTGTCGGTGCTCCACGCCGATCGCTTGATGAACGTGCCGCACTTCGCGGTGAAGTTCGGCACCGAGCGGACGATCGAGCAAATGGGCTTCAGCGCCACGATCCTGCGTCCAGCCTATTTCATCGACAATGATCTCATGATCAAGGGCGTCATCGTCAACCATGGCCTCTATCCGATGCCGATCGGCGGCAAAGGCATCGCCATGGTCGACGCCCGCGACATCGCCGAGGTCGCGGCGATCGAACTCGTCCGTCGAGACCAGGCCCCGGGCAAGCTGCCGATCGACACCATCAACCTGGTCGGCCCCGATACGCTGACGGGTCCGGATGTGGCTGCGATCTGGTCGGACCTCCTGGGCCGCCCGGTTGCCTATGGCGGCGACGATCCCGCCGGCTTCGAGCAGAACCTGGCCAACATCATGCCGAGATGGATGGCCTATGAGATGCGCCTGATGGCCGAACGCTTTGTAAGCGACGGCGCGATCCCGGAAGTCGGCGACATCGCGCGTTTGACCAGAATCCTGGGCCGCCCGCTGCACACGTATCGCCACTTCGCGACACAGATCGCAGCGGCCGAGGCGAAGTCGGCCTGACTGCCTGGCCAGGCCATAAGAAGGTTGCCACCATAGTCTAATCGACTGCCATTTTGCCGGTAATTCGGAAGGCCAGACCAGGTCGACCCAGGCCCAGCCTGGGTCGACCTGGACTGAAGGCCGCGACGCCTGTCTGATTCTGCCGCCGAGCCTCTGCGCCCGCTGCGATGTTGTGGAGGAAGGTGCGATCCAGTTCGTGCGCGAAGCCGCGATCTCGGTGGCCGGATCGCGCCCATACCGGAAGTTACATCCCCGCGAGCAAGAGCTCTACGTCTCTTCGAGCGGATGGCTTAGGCTCATCGCATGGGACTACTGACCTTCAGCATGAACGTTACTCTGGACGGCTGCGTCGACCATGGGGAGGGAACGCCGACGACGAGACGCGCGCGTTCTTCACCCGCCTTATGGTCGAGGGCGGGGCAATGCTGCTGGGCCGCATCACCTACGAAATGATGGAGAGCTACTGGCCGGCCGTCGCTCGCGGCGACGTGGGGGGCCGCCGGCGACACGGGAATGGGCGGTGAAGCGGAGGCCAAGCCGAAATACGTGGTGTCGTCGACGCGAAAGGACTTCCCGTGGACCAACAGCCATCATATCGCCGATGACCTGCGAACAGGCGTGCAGAGGCTCAAGGACGCGACGCCGGCGGGCGTGCTGCTCGGTAGCGGCAAACTTGCGACCGAGCTGGGCCGGCTGGATCTGATCGGCGAGTACAAGCTCCTCGTCCATCCCAGGATCACCGGCCACGGCCCGACGCTGTACCAGGGCGGGCTGCTCAATACACGACGGCTCGAGCGGTCTCGGCGATGCCGCTCCGCAATGGCGCGGTCGCCACGCACTACCGGCCGAACGCTGACTAGGAGCAGCCTGTCACGCACAGATTATGGGCCCGTCATTTTCCGTGGCGGAGAGCCTCAAGGCAGCCTCGCGCCAATAATCGGAAGTTGGCGACTGCCCGAGACTGGACGTTCAATGCCGACATGCCAAGAGCACCAGCCTTCGGCTCTTCGAAGGCGTTCTTGAGCGCAGCGCGCTACACCGCGGCGTTTCTACAAGTCTGTTCCGCGAGAAGCCCGATCCGAGCTAAGCGACGTGTCGGCGCGCCAGAAACTGCTGCTCGAAGTCAGCCGCAGGAAGAGGCCGACCAAAATAGTAGCCCTGCCCTTCGTCGCATCCCATGCCCTTAAGGCAATTGGCGGTTTCGATATTCTCGATACCCTCGGCGATGATAGACAAGCCGAGCGAACGGCCGAGGTCGATCGTCGCGCGGACGATGGCGGCATCGCCGCTGTCATTCAGCAGGTGGCGCACGAATGTTTGGTCGACCTTCAGCGTGTCGAGCGGGAACGTCTTGAGGTAGCTCAGGCTGCCATAGCCCGTTCCGAAATCGTCGAAGGCGATCTTGACGCCGCGCGCCCGGATCTCCCGGAACGTCCTCTGGGCCTTTTCGGCATCCTCGATCAGAATGTCTTCGGTGACTTCCAGTTCGAGCAATTCCGGGGCGAGCCCGGTTTCTTCGAGCAGCGCGGCGACCGTATCCTGCAAGTCGGCGCCTTGCAGCTGCGAGGGCGACAGGTTCACGCCGACGCGGATGGGCGTGCCCGCCTTCTGCCATTGCCGGGACTGTCGGCAGGCTGTGGCCAAGACCCAATTCGCGACTGCATCTGACAGGGGGGAATTGTTGAGAACCGGGATGAACTGCCCCGGTGGGATCAGACCTCGCTCCGGATGGCGCCACCGGATCAAGGCTTCAGCCCCGATGACACTCTGATCCGACAAGCGCAATTGCGGCTGATAGAATAGCTCGAACTCGCTTCTCTCGAAAGCGACGCGAAGCTCGGCCTCGAGTGCCAGTCGCGCCGCGATCCTGTCTCGCATGGAACCCGTGAAGCTGACCGGCTCCTCGTCGTGGGCTGCTTTTGCTGCTTCCAGCGCAAGATGGGCGTTGCCAATCAAATGATCGGCGCTCCAGCCCCGTTCGGCGAGGGCGTAACCGATGCGCACCACCACACGCTGGCGCCATTCGCCGAAGACGAGCGCCGCGGATCCAAAATCACGCGCGACGTCATCTGCCACAGCCGCAGCGAATTCCTTCGGCACGATCAGCGCAAACTCGTCATCGGCAAAGCGTGCCAATTCGGTCGTTGGAAGCTCCAACGCGCGCAGCCTCTCGGTGAATGCGACGAGGACCTGATCGCCAAACTCACGGCCGTGGATGTCGCTGTAATGGTGAAAGCGGTCGATCCCGATCAGGAGTACCGCCAATGCGGGTGCCTCGCCACGATCGACCCCTGCCGCGACGCGCTGACCGAGTGCATGTCGATTGAGCAGCCCCGTCAGGTCGTCGTGCTCAGCCAGGTATCGAACCCGCTCGCGCTCGCGCTGCTTCACGGTGATGTCGCGTAGGACGATGCCGAATTGCAGCCCATCGGTGCCTTGCCAGCTGGAGACACTAGCCTCCAAGGCGAAGTGCTCGCCGTTGCGTCTGAGACCAACGAGGTCCAGAACGTGATCGTCGGCAGCTTCCGTCGCCGCCGCATCCCGCAGGTGGGCGAACTGAGCGAAATCGCCTGAGTGGGCCAAGCAGGCGGTGAAAGGCCTGCCAAGCGCATCCGATTCCGAATAGCCGAAAATTCTGGCCGCGCCCGGATTCCAGAAGACGATGCGCCCCTGATCATCAAGGCAAGCGAGCCCATCGCCGAGCGACATCGCAATCCGTTGGAAGCGCCGCTCGGCGATGCCGCGCAGCAGCCCACGCAAATCGATTTCATGAAGCGCGATGGCGATCAGATAGGCGCCGAGCATGAGGTGCCAGCTGCTTGTGTCCACGATGATCGGCCACTGCGCCTGGATGACGAGCGCGCCGACCTCCAGTGAGGCCGCGGTCCATAGCGCGATCGCGACGCGCGTTTTTGCGCTGGTTCGCTGCCACAGCAGAACCATTCCCCCGAGAATGGCGAGAATGCCGACAACCGAAAGCGGCCGGCCGGTGGGTTGCAGGTCGCGGCCCTGCAGCAGCGACTCAGCGGCCAGCAATTGCAGCATGGAGCCCGGGATGACGCGGCCGTTGGGTGTATTGAAACGATCGCCCAACTCAACGGCCGTTCCAGCGATGATAACCTTGCGTCCCTTGAGCCGTGCCAGCGCCTGTGGCTCGCCATCCAGCACCGCGGTGTAAGATACGGTCGGAACCGTATCGGTTCTGATACTGAAATCGATGTGGAACGATGGGCCCTGCTCGTCATGTCGAGCGACCAGCAATGCGCCGAACGACGGCAGGAACTCCCCGCCTATGCGTGCGCCGAGGCCATAGCGACGAACCAGCCCGTCAGTCTCGGGTAAGACATTGACCACCGCCGGCCAGCTGTGAGCGGCGAATTCCGGCAAGGGCCGGTTCACGTGCAATGTCACCCCGCGATTGAGGTCGCCAGCTCGCTGTCGAAAGGTCGCCAGCACGACGGAGCCGCCCGCTTTCGCCAACGCCTGTGCAAAAGCCGCGTCATCCGCCGGGTTGGAGCGGGCGCTGAAGTCGATGTCGAAAAAGATCTCGGTCGCGCCGGCCGCTTCGAGCTGCTCGATCAGTCTGGCATGATGCTGGCGCGGCCACGGCCAGACGCCGATCCGGGCCAACGAAGGCGCATCGATCTCGACCAGCGCGATGCTTTCGCTGGCCGGACGCTTTGGCCACAGAAAGCGCTTGTCGCTGATGAGATCCGCGAGAGCTGTCGGGAGGCCAACCAGCCAGGCCAACGCAAGCAATCCGAACGCAACGAGGTGTGGCCGATACAGCGTCACGTCCGTCTGCCACCCTGTCGGGCTTCAAGGTTGTTCAACCCGACTCTAGCGCCGAAAACCTGACCATTCCGTCAATCGGATCAGCGTCCGGAATTGCCGCCTAAGGTCACCCCAACGTTCACGACACCTAGGTTCAAGCCAAGATTCAAGCCACCATTGCCATTCCCGCCGGCATTGCTGTTGCCGTTTCTGCCGGCATTGCTGTTGCCGTTTCC
>JAOYTL010000003.1 GCA_025846845.1 Alloboseaceae bacterium BT-24-1 | reverse complement strand
CCCGCCGGCATTGCCGTTGCCGTTTCCGCCGGCATTGCCGTTGCCGTTTCCGCCGGCATTGCCGTTGCCGTTTCCGCCGGCATTGCCGTTGCCGTTTCCGCCGGCATTGCCGTTGCCGTTTCCGCCGGCATTGCCGTTGCCGTTCCCGCCGGCATTGCCATTGCCGTTTCCGCCGGCATTACCGTTCCCGGTCCCGCCGGCGTTGCCGTTGCCATTTCCGACCACTTTCGTTGTGCCGTTGCTGCCACCCTTACCGGAGGCGCCCACGCCGTTAGCGTTACCGTTCGCCTGGCCGTTGGCGTTCGAAGCTTTCGTGCCGTCCGGTTTGGCACTCTCAGGATTTCCGGTCCGCTGGCCGTTGTTCGAGGCGCCGGCTGGCGAAAGCTCTCCAGTCGACCAGAACGTGGCTTGCCCGCGTCCGTATGCGGCGACTCCGTCGCCCGCGCTACGGGCCAAACCCTTGGTCGCCGCATGAACGTTGAGCTTGGCCTCGCCCAATGTCGCACCGATGCGCACGGTTCCACCACTGACGGAAACGGCTCGGCCCGAACCTTCGCCGCCACCGGCCCGGCGCTCCTCCCGGCCTGCTCCAGCAGGCGGTAGCAAGCCGCCGCGCGGAACGGAAATGGGGCGGATCGAGGGTGGGCGCGGCGCTCCCTGCTGGGTCGGATTGAATTGTCCGGTGCCCGAGAGCCTGAGGCCGGCTGCCCCGCTTCCTGCGACGCTGGCGGCTTGCCCGGGCTGGACCAGCACGAACTGGCCTGAGCGGAAATCGGAAACCTGGACCTGACCGCGCTGGACATCGACCTTCGCGCTGCCGGAGGTCACGGTGACGCGAAACTGCGTGCCTTTGACGACGGCGGCGAGGAAGGGGGTCTCGACTTCGAAATGCTGGACGTTGCGCCTTTCTACGTCGAGCAGGATCGAGCCAGCCTGCTGTAGGATCGTCGAACGGCCCGAGCCGGTCGTCATCGGCACGGCGACCTGCGAATTGGCAGAGATCAACATGCTCTCTGCCCCGCGGACCAGCAGAACGCGGCCGTTGCGCCCGGTCCGGATCGTGTCGCCCGGCTTGAGCGTCGTCGCCTGGCCGAGCGACACCTGCTGCACCCCGGAGCCAGCAATCCAGGCTTCACCCGAGACCTTGCTGACCTGCCATATATTGTCCTGAGCCAGTGCGTGGATCGGGCTCAACGCAAGCAGAAGGGCCCAAAGGCCCGCAGCGAGGAGGATGCGGTTCGCTCGCAGCATGGGTGGGCGGTCTCCATTCTGGAGGTCGTGAGAAGCCGGCTATACCGCGTTCTAGCAGGCAGTTCTGAATGGTGACTTAGCGTGACGCTCAGAAACAGAAGGTCGCATTAAGCGTTGGTTAACTACGTCTGTTTACCGTTTCTGGGCGGGGAAGGCTGGGCGAATGCCCAACAAACGGATGCAAGTTCGAGATGGCATGGCGGCGAGCGGGCGGGTTGTCCGATGGTGGCCTGCGGGCGGCAGTAGTCCTGCTTTTCAGTTGCGCGCTGGCCTTGATCGGACCAGCGGACGCCCAGAGCGACCGCCGCTCGCCTCCGCCCATCCAGCCTGTCGATCAGGGCTTCGAACAGCGGCGCGTCGATCGATTGCAGGAAACGCGGAACGAGATTTCCGTTCCCACTGCCAGGTCCGCGCCCGATCAACCGGGTGGCGAAGAACGGGCGTTGTTCACGCTTGCAGCAGTGAGGATCGAAGGCGGCAGCCCGCTCGCCTCCGGCGATATTGACGCCGCCTATCAGGACAGGCTCGGCAAGCCGATCTCGCAGGCAGGCCTCGTCGCTCTCGCAGGCGAGATCAGCAAGCTCCATCGCGACGCTGGCTATCACCTGACACGTGCGATCATTCCGCCTCAGGACATAAACGGCGGTATCGTCTCCATCAGGATCATTACCGGCACCGTCGCCGAGCTCGTGGTGCAGGGCGATGAGGCCAACCGCTTCGGCACGCGCCGCATGCTGGCGCCGATCGCCGAGGAGACGCCGGCCAGGCTGGCGACGCTCGAGCGTCAGCTCCTCTTGGTCAACGACCTGCCGGGCGTGCGTGTCAAGGACACCACGCTGGAGGAGATCGGCACCGGCACCGGACGGTTCCGCCTGACCGTGATCCTCGATAGCTGGAGCGTGTTCGTCGCGGCAGGCATCGACAATGGCGCCTCCAACGCCGTCGGCCCATGGCAGGCCTATTTCGGTGCTGCGCTCAACTCGCTCCTCATCCCCGGCGATACGCTCGCGGTGAATCTGTCGTCCGTGCCTGGCTCGACGCGGGACCTCCGCTACGGCCGCATCTCCTATGATGCGCCGCTCGGTTGGGATTGGATGCGTCTCGGCGTCTCGGCGTCGCGCAGCGTCGTCTGGCCCGGCGATCTGCGCCGTTTCGACCACGTTCGGTCCGATGCCGAAAACCTGGAGGCCCGCGCGACGGTCGTCGCGCTGCATACACAACGGCACTCGCTTTCGCTGACCGCCAGTTTCGGCATCAGCAACATCGTCGAAGAGAGTGCTTTCGGTATCAACTATCGCGACCGCCTGCGGATCGCGAGCCTGACGGCGGATTATCGCCTCCGCGACGACTGGCATGGCACGACCTACGCCACGCTGGGCCTGCGCAAGGGCCTGAGCATCGACGGTGCCTCACGTCGCTACGATCCGCGCCTATCGCGGTTCGACGGCTCGGGCGACTTCTACGTGGTGCAAGGCGCGGTCACGCGGTATCAGGGCTTGGGTGACAACTGGTCGATCAAGCTCGCTGCTTCCGGTCAGGTCAGTTCCGAGGCATTGCTGATCTCGCAGCAATTCTATCTTGGCGGTGGCGCCTTCGGGCGCGCCTTCCAGAGCGGCTGGCTCGCCGGAGACAGCGGCATCGCCGGCTCGGCCGAGCTGCGCTACGACTATCGGCGCGGCTTGTCCTTCCTCAAGAACGTGCAGCTTTTCGGTTTCGTCGAGGGCGGAGCAGTTCGCAGCTATGCGGCGCCGAAGGACATCGTGCAGTCGCTCTCCGCGGCGGGTGGTGGTGTGCGGCTGCAGCTCAACGATTCGGTCGAGGCTGGCATCACCGTTGCTGCGCCGCTGAGCTACAACTCGCCGAGCAGAGGCGGCCGTGGCGCAACCGTCCTGTTCTCACTCGCGACGGCGTTGCGGGCTTGCCCCGAGCGGGGCGAATGGCGCTGCGGGTAAGCTTCGGCCAAACGCTCAGGCACCCAGGCTTCCGCTCGGTGTCTATACGCCAGCCGGCAGGCTTCGATCGCTCGCCTGAAAGCTGACATTCCGATGGTCGGTAACGGGCCACGTTGTCCCGTCGGCCGGCCTCCCAACTAGAACGCCCGCAAGCTGACCTTGTTGGAGTCCGGAAAGGGCCAGCAGCAGAACCTTCCGCACGTGCTCTCGGTGGTTTCAGGTCCCCACAACAAAAACCGAACACACGCAGACCAAACGACCCTCCGCCCCCTTTGCGGCCGGGCTTTTGGCTATGTTCCCTGATCATCCAGTTCTGCGAGCAACTCCGTGAAATATGCCAAGGCGCTCAGCGTGCCTTGATCCTTTATCCTCGCGGTCGCCTGCTTGACTCTGGAGCGCGATGCAGTCGCGGGCTCGTCCTTATAGAGCTCTTGTTCGATGTCGGTGAAACCCGCAGCCGTGACCAGCGCCGCCAGGCCTCTGCTCAACTCTCGTGGCGCTATATCCAGGAAGCTCGCCAGCTGCATGAGGATGGCGGAGCTGGCATGGCTCAAACCACGTTCATAGCTGGTATATTGCTTTTCACTGAGATTGAGAGCCTGCGCTACCGCCGCGCGGCTCAGTCGCGACGCGAGCCGAAGACGCCGCATCCGATCGCCAACAACACGCTTGAACTGCGCCCGCCAATCGCGAACCATCGACGATCCTCGATACTGCTCTCTCAGCGTGCATTGCGATGAGAGATGCAGTCAATAGCTGTAGCTCAAGGGCTCCATGATAGACGCCAGGCGCGTGGCGTCGGCTTTGCGATCGTGCCAGCAGCCAGAGGAAGCACCCTGCTGCCGCCTATCGACAGTGCCTGCAGCGTACTACTCTGCCAATCGTTTTGAGCGATACGGTTGAGGATGCAAGCCATGGCCACCAAGACAGCCGGACAGATCCATATCGGCATTGGCGGCTGGGTGTTCGAGCCCTGGCGCGGCGTGTTCTATCCGGACAAGCTCTCGCAGAAGCGAGAGCTTGAATATGCGGCGAGCAAGCTGACCTCGATCGAGATCAACGGCACCTATTATGGCTCGCAGAAGCCTGAAAGCTTCGCCAGATGGCGGGCCGAGACGCCCGATGGCTTCGTCTTCGCATTGAAGGGCTCGCGCTTCTGCACCAATCGCCGGGTGCTGGCCGAGGCCGGGCCTTCGGTGGAGAAGTTCGTGACCTCTGGTCTCAGCGAGCTCAAGGAGAAGCTCGGCCCGATCAACTGGCAGTTCATGGCGACCAAGGCCTTCGACCGGGCCGATTTCGAGGCGTTCCTGAAGCTGCTGCCGAAGGAGGTCGATGGCGTCACGCTGCGCCATGCGGTCGAGGTGCGTCATCCGAGCTTCCGCTCGCCCGACTTCGTCGCCTTGCTGCGCGAGTACGGCGTCGCCGCGATCACCTCGGGCGATTCCGATTTTCCGCAGATCGCCGACGTGACCGCACCCTTCGTCTATGCGCGGATCATGGGCACCAAGGAGGCGGAAGCGCAGGGCTATCCGGCCAAGCAGCTCGACGCTTGGGCCGGGCGCGCAAAGGACTGGGCCAAGGGCGGCGCGCCCGAGGATCTGGAGCTGGTTGCACCCGCCGCGGACAAGACGCCGCGCGATGTCTTTCTCTATGTCATCAGCGGCGACAAGGTCCGTAATCCCGCCGCGGCGATGGCGCTGATCGAGCGGGTCGACGGCTGAGGCTTACTGCGCTGCCTGAGCCGCGGGCTCCTGGCAGACATCGACCCATCCTGCGCCGGTGAGCGCCGCCATCCGCTCCGGACTGATGCGCACGGCGGTCTGCGGCGAGCCTGCGGCTGGCACGACCTCGTCGAAGGCCTTGAGCGAGACGTCGCAATAGACCGGGAGAGGGGTCGGCAATCCGAACGGGCAGACGCCGCCGACCGGATGGCCGGTGATGGCGACGACTTCGCCCGGATCGAGCATGCGCGGCTTGGCGCCGAACGCCGCCTTGGTCTTCCTGTTGTCGAGGCGGGCGTCGCCGCGCGTCACCAATAGGACGACACGATCGCCGAGCCGGAAGGACAGCGTCTTGGCGATGCGCGCCGGCTCGACGCCAAAGGCTTCCGCCGCCAGCGTCACCGTGGCGCTGCTGCCGTCTGTCTCGAGGATGGCGATGTCGGGGGCATGCTCGGCGAAGAAGGCACGGACGGATTCAAGGCTCACGAGGCACTCCTGCCGAAACGCCACCAGATCAGTCCCGCGACGAGTGCCGGCACGCCGAAGACGACGAGCAGGATCGGGGCTTCCTGCAGGAAGGTATAGCCGGCGCGGTTGATGCCGATGATCAGGTTGATCACCGAGGCGACGAACCAGAGCGGGATGAACAACTTCATCGCGAAGATGATCGGATGGCGCCCGCCCGTGTTCAGCCGCGGCGCGATCAGGAGCAGGACGCCCAGCAGAGCGAAGCCGGCGGCGATGACCTTGACCGTGTGCATGCCGGCTCCCCTTGTCCCTGTATCAGTGCCGGAAATGGCGATGGCCGGTGAAGACCATGGCGAGACCGGCCTCATCCGCCGCCTTGATCACCTCGTCGTCGCGCATCGAGCCGCCGGGCTGGATCACCGCGGTGGCGCCGGCTTCGGCTGCAGCGAGAAGGCCGTCGGCGAAGGGGAAGAAGGCGTCGGAGGCGACGACAGCGCCCTTGGCCAGGCTCTCAGGCGCGCCGGCGGCCTTGGCGGCTTCGCCAGCCTTCCAGGCGGCGATGCGCGAGGAATCGACGCGGCTCATCTGGCCAGCGCCGACGCCGACAGTGGCGAGGCCCTTGGCATAGACGATGGCGTTCGACTTGACGTGCTTGGCGACGCGGAAGGCGAAGCGCAGATCGGCGAGTTCGGCCTCGCTCGGCTGGCGCTTGGTCACGACCTTGAGCTCCATGTCGTCGACGACGGCATTATCGCGCGCCTGGGCGAGAAAACCGCCGGCGACGGTGCGCAGGCTGAGGCCGGACTTGCGGACATCCGGCAGGCCACCGGTCAGGAGCAGGCGCAAATTCTTCTTGGCGGCGACGAGCGCGATCGCGTCCTCGTCGGCGTCGGGGGCGATGATCACCTCGGTGAAGATCTCGACGATCTTCTTCGCCGCTTCCGCATCGAGCTTGCGGTTCAGCGCGACGATGCCGCCGAAGGCCGAGACCGGGTCGCAGGCGAGGGCCCGTTCATAGGCTTCGAGCAGCGAGCCACCCTCGGCGACGCCGCAGGGATTGGCATGTTTGACGATGACGCAGGCGGCGGTGCGGGTGGGGTCGAACTCGGCGACGCATTCGAAGGCGGCATCGGTATCGTTGATGTTGTTGTAGGAGAGCTGCTTGCCCTGGACCTGGCGGGCGGTGGCGACACCGGTGCGCTGCTCCGGTGTGCGGTAGAAGGCGGCCCATTGATGCGGGTTCTCGCCATAGCGCATCGTCTCGGCGAGGCTGCCGCCAAGCGCGCGGAACGCCGGCGAGGTATCGCCGAGTTCGCCAGCGAACCAGTTCGAGATCGCGGCGTCATAGGCGGCAGTGCGCGAATAGGCCTTCTGGGCGAGCTTGCGGCGCAGCGTCAGCGTGGTCGCGCTCTTGTGAGCCTCGAGATCGGCCAGCACGGCGGCATAGTCGGACGGCTCGACCACGACGGCGACGTCATTGTGGTTCTTGGCGGCGGCACGGATCATCGCCGGCCCGCCGATATCGATGTTCTCGATGCAATCGTCATAGGGCTTGCCGGCAGCGACTGTCGCCTCGAACGGGTAGAGGTTGACGACTAGCAGGTCGATCGGCGCGATGCCGTGGCCAAGCATCGAGGCCTGGTGCTCGGGGTGCGAGCGGATGGCGAGCAAGCCGCCATGGACCTTGGGATGCAGCGTCTTGACACGGCCATCCATCATCTCGGGGAAGCCAGTGAGATCCGATACGTCGGTGACGGCAAGGCCGGCCTCGGCGATCGCCTTGGCGGTGCCGCCGGTCGAGACCAGGGCGATACCCATGCGGGCGAGGGCACGGGCGAAGTCGATCAGCCCGGTCTTGTCGGAAACGGAAAGCAGCGCGCGTTCGACGCGGCGGAGTTCGTTCGGCATGGGAAGGATCAGGTCCGGGTTGATGAGCGCGAGGCGCGGAATACTCGCGCGCGCCCTATCACGCCCGGGCTTTGCTGCAAAGCACAAGGCGCTGCAGCCTTGCCCTGCGGAGAGGTCAGAGCGGCAGATCGGGCTCCGCCTCTGCTTCCTGCTGCCGGCTGGCCTCTGTCCTAGCGGTGCGCTGCGCCGGCGTGCCGAGGCGGGCGAAACGCCAGATGATCTGCGGTGTCGCCACCGCGTCGAACTCGATCACGAGCTGCACGGTCTTGTGGCGGCCGTCGGCGGCGGCAAAGAAGATGCTCTCCTCGAGCCCGACCCGCAGGCCGGAAGCCTCGAAAGCCCAGATCTCGCCCGAGGGCAGCGCCAGCAACGCCCCCTCGCCGTCGCGGATCAGGCTCGGCTTGACGTTTGGGTGCAAATGGAAGCGAGCGGTCGCCGGCAGGCTCGCCAGCGCCGCCGGGGCGCTGAACGAATCCTCGCCGGCAAGCTGGCTACCATTGCGGGCGAGCAGCAGGCGGCGGGTATGGATGGTGCCGAAGGCGCGCCGATAGCCATCATGGCTCCCGACCCATTCGTGCCCGTCCTCGCTGTCCTGGCGGGCGACGCGGACATCGGCCGGGCCGGCGGTGATCCGCCTTTCGCCGAGCACCAGCCCAAAGACGGCGCTGGAGCGGTCGTCCAGCGTCACGGTCGAATGGGCGGCGGTAGCGCGGGCCGCGAGCCTGAGCTCCGGCGTACCGAAGCGGCTGGCGCCGCAATTCACCACGATGCGCTGCGAGCCGGTCGAGAGTTCGAAGCTGAGGCAACCGGCATTGGCCTCGACCGAGTTCGCACCGCGCGGCGGCTGTCCGGCCTCGACGACGACGATGGCGGTTCCGGCGCTCAGCCGATCATAGCCGGAATAGGCGGCATGCTCGATCGGCCTGGCGCGGACATCGTCATAGGCCGCCAGCGTCGCCATCAGGTCGGGCGGCGTCGCGCCCATGCCGTTGAACAATGCAAGCGCGCCGTCGCCATGCCGGAACAGCTTGAGATGCGGCATCATCCGGTCGATCGCCATGATGATGGCGCGTGGCGCCTCGAGCCCACGCGCTGTGAAGGTCTCGCGCAGTGGCAACAGGTCGAGCAACAGGTCGATGATGATGCGAGGATTACGGCTGAGATGGCCGCCATCGGGCAGGATCTGCTGCTCCAATTCGTCGGAGAGGGCGATCTCGTAGCGGCGCAGTCGCCGCTCCTGGCCGTCGAGGCAAATGGCGGCGAAGCAGATCGCGATCAGGCATTGCAGGCGCGCCGCGCCTTCGACGGCGCCGGCGAGCGCGAGCTGGAGGCGCTCGGCGGTCTGGGCGACATGGCGGATGAAGCGCTCATAGAAGGCATGGTCGGCGCCTTCGAGCAGAAGCGGCGAATGCGACAGGAAGGACATCAGCCGCCGGGCGATCACGGCCGGGCGCCGCGCGGTCTCGTCGCGGTCGTGCTGGCGGGCGATGAACTCGTCGACGAGGGCGCGGGCATTGGCGCGCGCGATCGCCGTGTCGGCAGCGCGCAAATGGCGCAGCCAGACGAAGCTATGCAGCGCCTCGGCCCAGGCCTCGCTCGGTGGCGTGACCAGGAAGGGCGATTCGCCATGGCAGTTCACGGTGCGGCCGGCGAGGGCGAAGTAGCCGGCATAGATGTCGCTGGCCGTGGTCGGGTCGGCTGTGCGCAGGTCGTGCGGGGCGAAGAGCAGGCGGCTGGAGTGAAGCCGTCCGAACGGCCAGAGCGCGCGTTTCGCCCCGGCAATCTGGCCGCGCGTACGCCGCGCCGCCCTGCCGATGGCTGCTCGTGCCAGGCCTCCGCGCTCGGACCAGCCGCTCAATGAATTCTGCCGCCTCGCCGTCCCGCTACCGCCTCGGTGAGGCGAATCCCGATCAACTCATACCCTGTTCAGGCGACATGCGTAAAATCCCGCCCATCCCGAGAGACGCGGGGTTTCTCCAGCGAGCTGGTGCGGCAGCGTGCGCAATTCGCCCAGCGGCGTCAGCGCCTCGGCCTGACCGCCGATCTCCGCAGGCGCGATCGGGGCGCGCTCGAAGCCCGGCGTGCGCGCCAGGAAGGCCTCGATCTGCGCCTCGCCCTCCTCAGGCTCCAGCGAGCAGGTGCAATAGACGAGGCGACCGCCCGGCCGGGTGAGCCGTCCCGCCTGGTCGAGCAGGCGCGCCTGCAGGGCTGTGAGCTTGGCGATATCCTCGGGTCGTTTGGACCAGGCGACATCCGGATGGCGCCGGATCGTGCCGGTCGCGCTGCAGGGCGCGTCGAGCAGGACGGCATCGAACGGCTCTGCCTCGAAGGCCGAGGCGTCAGCGGTGACGATTTCGGCCTGCAGCCCGAGCCTGTCGAGATTGGCCTTGAGCCGGCGCAGGCGTGGGCCGGAGCGGTCAACCGCAGCGACCTGCGCACCCGCTTGCGCGAGCTGCACCGTCTTTCCGCCGGGCGCGGCGCAGAGATCGGCGACGCGCTCTCCAGGCCGAACGCTCAGGAGACGGGCGGGCAACGCGGCTGCAGCATCCTGCACCCACCACTCTCCTTCGGCGAAGCCCGGCAATCCGGTGACGGCCTCGCGCCCGCGCAGGCGCACCGAGCCCGTCGGCAGGACGATGCCGTCGAGCTTTTCGGCCCAGCCGGCGGGGTCGGATTTCACGGTCAGGTCGAGCGGCGGCTCCTCGGCATGGGCGGCGGCGATCGCCGTCGCAACATCGGCGCCATAGGTCTCCGTCCAGCTCTCACGCAGCCAGTCGGGCGTGTCGGCGAGCGGATCGAGGCCGGCAAGGATCGCCTCGCGCTCGCGCGCCAGTCGCCGCAGCACGGCATTGCCGAGCGAGGCGTAGCGCGAGGAGCGGGCGTCCTCGTGCAGCTGGCGGATCGCGAGGTCGACCGCCGCGTGGTCGGGTACGTCGAGAAAGAGCAGCTGCGCCGCGGCGGCGACCATGATCGGCTCGAAGGGGCCGGATTTGCGCGGGCTGCCGCGTTCGAGCCGGGCACCGACCACCTGGCGGATCGTGCCGAGGCGGCGAAAGGAGACGGTGGCGATCGCCCGTGCCAGGCCGGCATCGGCCGGCTCAAGCTTAGCCGCCAGCGCCATGCGCTCAAAGGTTTCGTCGAGTGCGGTGCCGGCGCGCAGCACCTCGTCGATCAGCGTCGCCGCCAGACGGCGTGCCGCCAGGCCGGGGACTTCGCTCGCAGGCGAGGTTGTCTGAGACTGCGCCATTTCAGCCCCAGGGCCCGGGCTCGCGCCCACCGGAAAGAGGATTTTGGCTGGCACCGCGGAGGACGTCGCTGTGACCTGAGGCTGCGCCCATGGCGCGGGCCTGCTCCATCAGTGCGGCGATGCGGTTGCCGGTGTCGGGGTGTGTCGAGAACAATGAATCCATGCCGCGGCCGGAGAGCGGGTTGATGATGAACATGTGCGCCGTAGCAGGCTTCGCCTCCGCCGTCTCGTTCGGGATATGGGACACGCCGCCGGCGATCTTGGCGAGCGCGTCGGCGAGTGCCACCGGGTTGCCGCAGATTTCGCCGCCGATGCGGTCGGCTTCGTATTCGCGTGAACGCGAAACCGCCATCTGGATGATGGTCGCGGCCAAAGGGGCGAGGATCATCAGGGCGATCTGGACGATGGCATTGGGACGATTGTCGCGCGAGCCGAAGAACATGCCGAACGAGGCGAGGGTCGAGATCGCGCCGGCCATGGTCGCGGTGACCGTCATGGTCAGCGTGTCGTGGTTCTTGATGTGCGCAAGCTCATGCGCCATCACGCCGGCGAGCTCGTCATAGGATAGCATACGGATGATGCCGGTCGTGGCTGCGACCGCGGCATTCTGTGGGTTACGGCCGGTGGCGAAGGCGTTCGGCTGGTCCTCCTGGATGAGGTAGACGCGCGGCATCGGCATGTCGGCGCGCTGGGCGAGGTCACGCACTATCCGATAGAGGTCGGGCGCGCTGCGTTCATCGACCTCCTGGGCGTTGTAGGCGGACAGCGCCAGCCGGTCGGAATTCCAGTAGCTGAACAGATTGGTCGCGACCGCGATGCCGAGCGCGATCAGCATGCCACCGGCGCCGGCGAGCAGATAGCCTACCACGCCGAACAGCGCGGTGAGCGCCGCCATCAGCATGCCGGTACGGGCATAGTTCATCGAGAACCCCTTCTTGCGTCGACGCCCCGGCGCGGAAACCCTCGCCGGAGTGCCGTTTCGTCCCTATGTGGTGGGGACGATGCCGATCCTGCAAGAGAATGGCCGATCATGAACTCGCAGACGAAGACAGACGACACTGCGGCGACCGAACCCGCCAAGGCGTTGTCGCCGGCGGCCCAGCGCGCGCTGGCCGAGGCCGAAGCACGCCGCGCGGCGATCGACGCCAAGGCCGCGGAGCTCCGTCGCGAGAAGGAGGTCGCCGGCCGCGGCGGGCTCGAACCGGTGCGCTATGACGACTGGGAAGTGAAGGGGATCGCCAGCGATTTCTGAGCCGTGCAGACCTGACGGTTGCCAAGGTGGCCGCAGCCGGCCAAAGACGAGGCTGACAGCAACCGGCCTTGATCAGCATGAGTGACGAAAAACGCTTGGAAGCGCTGCGGCGGCTCCTGACCGAAGCGCACCAGAAGCTTGGACTGAAGCTCGGCTTCTCGCTCTGGGATGGCTCGCGCGTGCCGGCGGAGTGGCCGGCGGACGGGCTGGGGATCGCGATCCGCGATGCCGGCGTCGTCGCGGCGCTGCTGCGCAAGCCCAAGCTCGATACGCTGCTGCATCTGCACGTCGGCGACCGGATTGCGATCGAGAACGGCTCGATCTTCGATCTCGCTGCGGCCCGGCCCGACGGCAAGGTTGGCCGGCTGGCGCGCGGCATCTCCAAGGCGGCAGCGTTCGACGTGGTCCGCCGCTTCATCTTCGCACCGGGCACCGCGCCGCAGGCGGTCGAGCATCTCCAGGGCGACGAGATCGCCCGCGACGGCAAGCCTGCAACGAACAAGGCCAATATCGCCCATCACTACGACGTCTCGAACGCATTCTATCGGCTCTTCCTCGACGAACGCATGGTCTACACCTGCGCGTATTTCACCGAGGACCACGACGATCTCGCGCGGGCGCAGACCGACAAGCTCGAGATGATCTGCCGCAAACTACGCCTGAAGCCCGGCGACAAGCTGCTCGACATCGGTTGCGGCTGGGGCGCGCTGGTCTGCTACGCCGCGCAGCATTACGGTGTCGAGGCGCATGGCGTGACGCTGGCCGAGGAGCAGCTCAAGCTGGCGCAGGACAAGGTCGAGGCGCTTGGCCTCCAGGACAAGGTCACGCTCCATCTCAAGGACTTCACCCAGATGGAGGGGGAGTTCGACAAGATCTCCTCGATCGGCATGTTCGAGCATGTCGGCATTCGCAACCACCCGACCTATTTCCAGGCAGTGAACCGACTGCTCAAGCCGCGCGGGCTCTATCTGCACCACTCGATCTCGCGGCGTGCCAAGAAGACCGAGCGCGCCTTCAACAAGATGCCGGCCGAGTACCGCGCTTTGGTGCGTTACATTTTCCCGGGTGGCGAACTCGACCATTTGGGCATGTCGATCGCCAATCTCGAGCGCTATGGCTTCGAGGTGCACGATGTCGAAGGCTGGCGCGAGCACTACCAGCGCACGACGCGGCTGTGGTTCGAGCGGCTGAACGCGAACAGGGCGCAGGCGGAAGCGGAAGTCGGGCCGGAGCGGACCCGGATGTGGCTGCTCTATCTCGCCGGTTGTTCGCTCGCCTTCGAGCGCGGCGGGGCGCTTATCAACCAGACGCTGGTGTCGAAGCGGCGCAAGGGACCGTCAGGCCTGCCGCTGACGCGGGCGGATCTCTATCGCTGAGCGCGGTTACGAAAGACGCAGTGCGAGCGGCTGTTCCCTGAACGTCACGGCGCCGGCGAAAGAGCCGGTTTCGGCGCGGGCATAGTGAAGCGCATCGTCCCGGCTGCGGAAATAGCCGCCGCCGCGACCATGGGTCTCGACCGCGATCCAGTGGCCGTCGCGGTCGCGCCCGATCGCGAAATGCGGACGGGCAGGCGTGGCGATCGCGGGCACAGGTGCGGCCGGCATGGCAGCCTCAAAAGAAACCGATCGTGGTGGCGAGGGCGAGGCCCGCACCGAAGACGATCGTCGAGGCGAAGGCCGCCTCGGCAACGGTGAAGAGCGTCTGGGCGTGGCCGGAGAGAACGGAACGGGACAGCGTGAACATCGAAACCCCCCAAGCGGATCGTGTATTTCGGTCTTGGAGGGCTCAGCGTTGTTTTCGCTACCGGCCGTGAAAAATGCGAATGGCGCCCAAGGGGGCGCCATGCAGGTCAGGCCTGTCGGCAGGCGTTATTTCTTCACGAAGGCGTCGAGCTTTCCGTAATGTTCAGCCAGCAGGTAGTAGAAGGTCAGGCGCGACTTGGTCTTGTCGGCCTTCATATGGTCGCAGGTAGCCTTGACGGTGGCGTCGAGGTCGGCGGTCTTCAGGCCGAGCTTCTTCTTCAGGAAATTCTCGCGGACGCGCTCGAGTTCGGCGGGGTCGGAGCAGGCGACATAGCGCGTATCGGGCTTGCTCATGACCAACGCATAGGCCTTGCTCATGCCGGCGAAGGCAGCCTCGTTGAGGGGCTTCTTGGCGAACTTCTTAACGTCGGCGAGATGATCCATAGGGTACCCCTCTGAAGACATATCGGTTCGAAGGCGCGCTGGACTCAGCGTTACGCCTTCAAAAACGATATCCGGCTTTTTTGTCGCAGGCGAGAGGCGGCGGCGCGAAAAATCCCATTGTTTGCTCAGTGAATCCGGGTTGCGTTCGGGATATGGCAGACCAGCGCCCAAGGTTGTTGAAGCCGGGGTCGGCAAATGCTGCGATGCAGCAATTCGCCCGGAGACCTTTCAGCCATGAAGCCGACCATCCTGATGGCGCCGCGCATGCCGGCGCGCCTCGTGGCGCGCCTGGAGGAGCGCTACGAGGTGCTCGGACCGATGAATGGCTCTGCGCCGGACGCGCTGCCGGCGGGAGCGGAAGCGGCGCGCGTGCTGCTGACGGTCGGCACCTGGAAAACCGACGCCGCCTTGATCGACGCCCTGCCCAATCTCGGTCTCATCGCCTGCTACGGCACGGGCAATGAAGGCGTCGAGCGGGCGGCTGCCAAGGCGCGCGGCATCCTGGTCAGCAATGCCGCCGATGCCAATGCGACGAGCGTCGCCGAATTCGCGGTCGGGCTCATGCTGGCGAGCGCGCGCCAGATCGGCGCTGCCGAACGTTTTGTGCGGGCCGGACGCTGGCAAGGCAATGCGATCGAGCGGATGGCGCATGTGCCGGGTCTGGCCGGGCGCAAGCTTGGCATTTTCGGCTTGGGCGCCATCGGCCAGCGCATCGCGGTGCGGGCAACCGCTTTCGACATGACAGTCGGCTATCACAACCGCTCGCCACGGCCGGAGCTGCCCTATCAGTACCACGACAGCCTGCTCGGCCTCGCCGAATGGGCCGATATCCTGATGGTCTCGGTCCGGGCGAGCAGCGAGACGCGGCACGCGATCGATGCCGCGGTCCTGCGTGCTCTCGGCCCACAGGGCCATCTCGTCAACATATCGCGTGGCATCGCGGTCGATGAGGCCGCGCTGATCGAGGCGCTGGAGAGCGGCATGATCGCGGGCGCAGCGCTCGACGTCTACGAGCACGAGCCCGTCGTTCCGGATCGGCTCAAGGCGCTGGAGAATGCCGTGCTGACGCCGCACATCGCCGCTAACGCAGAATCGGCGCAGATTGCTCAGCAGGAGCTGTTGCTCGCCAATCTCGAGGCGTTTTTCGCGGGTCGGCCGCTGCTGTCGCCGGTCGCGATCTAGGCGATCGGCGAGAAAGCCTGGCCTCGCTCCGGTCGTCAGGGCGCGACGACCACCGGGGTGCCCATGCGGACGCGGGCATAGAGATCGATCACGTCGCTGTTGTGCATGCGAAAGCAGCCATAGGAGGCGGCGGTGCCGACCGAGCGCGGATTGTTGGTGCCATGGATGGCGTATTGGCCGCCGGGGCCGAGGCCGATGACGCGTGCGCCCATCGGGTTGTTGGGAGCGCCGCCGGGGATGACGTCCGGCAGCCGCGGATTGTCGCGCTTGACCTCGGCGGGTGGGCTCCAGGCCGGATCGACCACGAGTTCCTCGACATATTTGACGCCGCGCCATTGCTTGCCGGCCTTGCCGACGGCGATGGTGTAGCGCAGGGCCTGCCCTGGCGCGGCGATGTAATAGAGCTTGCGCTCGGCCGTCCGGATCAGGATGGTGCCGGGCTGGTAGCGGTAATCGGGGAAGTCGACGACCTCGCGCGCCTGGGCAGGGCGCACCGCCAGCAGCATCAGCAGCGAGAGCGCCGCCGCGATGATGAGATCGATCGGTCCGTGCCGGCTCGCCATGGTCCTCTCCCTGCGTGTCCAAACGCTTCGAGTGGATTTGGGCGTTGCCGGTGAATCGAGGGTTCAGCAGCATGGTGAACCCTCGATTCAGCATGAATCCGGGCTTAACCGGCTGATGCCTCAGGCGATGGCGCCTCCGACCGCAAGCGATGCGAGCAAGAGTGACAGCAGGGCGGCGAGTAGCAGGTCGATCGGACCGTGCGGGATGCTCATGACGGGATTCTCCGGCGCCGGCTGCAAACTGATATCCGGCAGCGCCGGCCCGTCATGACGGAGCCGGCCGGTCCGGTCCACGACCGACGGTGACCGGCGTGAACGGCCGGTTAAGCACTCCCGCGGGGTTTGCGGAAAACTGTGCGGGAGACGGAATTCAGGCCTTCTCGACCACGAGCGTCGCCCCCTCGACCCGCACGATGCGGATCTCGGTACCGGCGAGCAATTCGGGACCGGTGACGCGCCAGGAGGAATCGCCGACGCGGATGCGGCCCTCGCCGCCGGCCATGGTCGCTTCCAGCTTGAAGACCTTGCCGATCAACTGGCGGCCGCGATCGTTCAGGCCCGAGGCGGGGTCGGGCTCGTCGCCCCGCCGGCGCGTGATGGCGCGCCCGGCAAGGACACTGGCGACGGCGAGTACTGCGAAGACCAGCAATGCGCCCTGCCAGGCGATGCCGGTCAGCCCGACGACGATGCCGGTCAGCAGCGCTGCGAGGCCGAACCAGAGCAGGAAGACGCCCGGCGCCAGCATTTCGCCGCCAATGAGGACGAGGCCGAGCACGACCCAGGCCCAGCCGCCGAGGGAGGCGAACCAGTCGAGCATGATCAGCCCTCCACGGAGCGGCCGGCTGCGGGAACGGAGCCGGCCCGACGATTCGCTACCGCCTCGTCGCCGAAGACGGCCTTGGTGAGCTGGGCGATGCCGCCGACAGTGCCGGCGAGCGCCGCGGCCTCGATCGGCACGATCACCACCTTGCTGTTGGGGGCGCTCGCCATTGCCTTCAGCGCATCGGTGTAGCGTTCGGCGATCAGGAAATTGGCCGCCTGGATATCGCCGCGGCTGATCGCCTCGCTGACCATGGCGGTCGCCGCCGCTTCGGCCTGGGCCGAGCGTTCGCGTGCCTCGGCGTCGCGGAAGGCGGCTTCGCGCCGACCCTCGGCGGCGAGGATCTGCGACTGCTTCAGGCCTTCGGCCTTCAGGATCTCGGCCTGGCGCATGCCGTCGGCTTCCAGCACGGCGGCGCGCTTCTCGCGCTCGGCCTTCATCTGCCGGTTCATCGCGCCGACGATATCGGCCGGCGGCAGGATGTCGCGGATCTCGATACGGGTGACCTTGACGCCCCAGGGCGAGGCTGCGGCGTCCATGACGCGCAGCAGCCGCTCGTTGATCTCGTCGCGATGCGAGAGCAGCTGATCAAGGTCCATCGAGCCGACCACGGTACGGATATTGGTCATGGTCAGCACCACCAGCGCCTGATCGAGCGCCGAGACCTCGTAGCGCGCCTTGGCTGCATCGAGGACCTGGTAGAACGCGGCAGCGTCGATGCGCACGCCGGCATTGTCCTTGGTGATCGCTTCCTGGCTGGGAATGTCGAGCACCTGCTCCATCACGTTCACCTTGTGGCCGACCCGGTCGAAGAGCGGGATGATCAGCCCGAGGCCGGCACCGAGCGTGCGCGAATAGCGGCCGAAGCGCTCGACGGTGAAATTATAGCCCTGCGGCACGATGCGCACGCCGAGCGCGATTGCGATGACGACCGCGACGACCAGCAAAATCAGGGCGACCGTGGCGATATCCAAACCTTGCGAGCCCATCTCATCCCTTCTCCAGCTTCGGCGTGGCAGCCGCTCATCATAGCGATGTTTGCGAAGCTCTGATGCAGGCTCGCGCCATCAGCGCTCCAGATATTTGACCACCCGCCACATCATCTCGCCGACGGTGTTGCACTCCTCGTCGTTGAGGACGCCCATCATCGCTTCGATCTTGTTGGTGTGGATCGCGAGCGCCTTGCGGGTCAGTACCTCGCCTTCCGGCGTCAGCCAGAGCCGGCGCACGCGCCGGTCGGTGTCGTCGCTGCGGCGCTCGATCAGGCCGCGACGCTCGAGCTCGGGCAGGAGCATGCTCATGGCGCTGCGGCCGACGAGCAGCTTCTCGGCCAGCGCCTGCTGGGTCAGTCCGGGTGTGCGGAAGACATTGGCGAGCACGTCGTAATGGGCGAGCTGGATGCCGAGCGGGGCCAGCGCTTCGGAAAAAACCTTCTTCCAGAGCTGGTGCATGCGCGCGACGGCGAGCCAGTTCTTGAAGCGCGGCAGCTCCCAGGGCAGCGCCGATCCGGCGGTGCCGGCCGGCTCATCCTCGGTTGCGGAAATCGGCTCTTGCATTTTGTTCATGGCTGAACATAATAGTTCAAGACTGAACGAACAGGGTATCCGATCATGCCAAGCGCAGCCCTTCGCGTCATTCGCCCTCTCGTCCGCATCGGCAGCTTCATCGCTCCGCGCACCGCAGGGCGCGCCGCCTTCAAACTCTTCTGCACGCCGCCGCGCCAGCCGGGCCCGCAGACCCGGACCGGCAAGGCGATCATCGCCGCCCGCGCCCGGCTCGCACCTGCCATCAAGCAGGCGGTATCCTACCCGTGCGGGACGGTCAGCACCTATCTGTTCGAACCAGAGCCTCGCTTGCAAGATGGCGATGCGCCCGCGCCGACCGTGATCCTGCTGCATGGCTGGAACAGCGAGGCGGCTTTCATGAGCGCTTTCGTCCAGCCGCTGCTGGCGCAGGGCTTCCGTGTCGTCGCCTATGACATGCCGGCGCATGGCGGCTCGACCGGGGCGGAGCTCAATATTCCGCTTGGGGTCGCTGCGCTCGCCGCCGTCGCCCGCGTCTTCGCGCCGGTGCATGCGATCGTCGCCCATTCCTTCGGCGGGGCGATCGCGCTCGCCGCGCTCGCCCGCAGCGTGCCGGGCCAGCCGCGGGTCAGGACGAACCGGCTCGCGCTGATCGCGGCGCCATCCTCGGTCACGACGATCACCCGCAATTTCGGCGCGACGATCGGGCTCGGCCGCCGCGGCCAGGCGGCGCTGGAGCGGCATATCCACAGCGTCGCCGGCAATCCGGTCGAGGCCTTCGAGGGCCGCGGGCAGCTAGAGGCGATTGGCCTGCCGACCCTGGTGGTCCACGACCGGCAGGATCGCGAGCTCGATTTCCACCATGCCCAGGCGCTGGCGGCAGCCGGGCCTTTCGTCACGCTGCAGGAGACGAGCGGGCTCGGCCACCGGCGGATTTTGCAGGCGAAGCCGGTGGTCGAGGGCGTGACGCGATTCGTGGTGGGCTGACCACAACCCTGGAAACAAAGGCGCGGGAAACCCTCTCCTGTAAGGAGAGGGTAGGGTGAGGTGTAGGCCCTGTGACCAGTTCCGCGAGCGCCGACTGCGCGTTTGGGTTTAGGCCAACGTTTCCAGTCCGCACACCTCACCCCTACCCCTCTCCTTACAGGAGAGGGGTTCTGGCGCGCTTCCCGCGCCCTACCTCACACCCAGCCCATCAACTCCCGGCGCACCACCGCCTCGATCACCTGCATGCCCTCTTCGGAATCGTTGAGGCAGGGCAGATAGGCGAACTTCTCACCGCCATTGTGCATGAAGATCTCGCGGTTCTCGACGTCGAGCTCTTCCAGTGTCTCCAGGCAATCGGCCGAGAAGCCGGGCGCGACGATGGCGAGCGACTTGGTCCCGCCCTTGGCCAGCGCCTTCACGGTTTCGTCGGTATAGGGCTGCAGCCATTCGTCCGGCCCGAAGCGCGACTGGAAGGTCAGGCGGAAGCGCTCTTCCGAAAGGCCGAGCTTCTCGCCGAGCAGCCGGGCGGTGACAGCGCATTGGCAGTAATAGGGATCGCCCTTGAGCAGGTATTCCTTCGGCATGCCGTGCAGCGAGCAGAGGATCACCTCGGGCTCGAAGCTGAGCTTGCCGAGCGAGGCCCGGATCGAGGCGGCGAGCGCATCGATATAGGTGGGATCGGCATAGTATGGGTGGGCGACCCGCACGGTCGGCTGCCAGCGCATCTGCATCAGCGCGCGGAAGGCCTGGTCGCAGGCGGTCGCCGAAGTCGGTGCGGCGTATTGCGGGTAGAGTGGGACGAGCAGGATGCGGTCGCAGCCCTGGTCGAGTAGGCCCTTCAGCCGGCTCTTCACATCGGGCAGGCCGTAGCGCATCGCCCAGTCGACGGTGATGCGATCACCGGTCTCGCCCGCCAGACGCTCGGCGAGCTTCTCGGTCTGCGCACGCGTGATCGTCTTGAGAGGGCCCTCGTTGCGCTCATTGTTCCAGATCGAGGCGTAGTCCTTGCCTTTCCGGCCGGGGCGCGTCGACAGGATGATCAGGTTGAGGATCGGCCACCATTTCCAGCGCGGTTCCTCGATGACACGGCGGTCGGAGAGGAATTCCTTGAGATAGGCCCGCATCGGCCGGTAGCTCGTGCCCTCGGGCGTGCCGAGATTCATCAAGAGCACGCCGATGCGGCCGCTTTTGATGGTTGCGTGGTCGGGCGGCAAACGGGGCTTGAGGCTCATCACATCCGCTTTCGTTCGGCTGTGATTTAGACGAGTTACGGTTTTCGTCCAGTCAGGCCGTGCGGGGTGCGACACTGCGTGAGCAGGGGTCTCGCAAGCGGGCTAGGCTCTTGCTAGTCTTTGTCGAAATCAAAACCGCAGGGGTTCGCGCCGATGACCAAGATGACCCGCCGCCACGCGCTTCGCGTTCTCGGCGCTCCCGCAGCGCTTGCCGCGACCGCGCCAGTCGCCAAGGCGCAGACGCCGGCTGCGAGCTTCACGCTTCTGCTGGTCAACGACATCTACAAGATGAGCGACGACAAGGGCAAAGGCGGCTTCGCCCGGGCTTCCGGCATCGCCAAGGCCGAGCGTGCGCGCGGCGTGCCGGTGTTGTTCTGCCATGCTGGCGACTGCTACTCGCCCTCGCTGATGTC
The DNA here is from genome assembly GCA_025846845.1 of Alloboseaceae bacterium BT-24-1. Taxonomy (GTDB): domain Bacteria; phylum Pseudomonadota; class Alphaproteobacteria; order Rhizobiales; family Beijerinckiaceae; genus Allobosea. The sequence continues at coordinate 461,486 of JAOYTL010000003.1, read as the reverse complement.
GGGCTTCGACCAGGGCGCCCACATCGTCGCCATGCAGAACAAGATGGGCATCGACGTCTTCGTGCCGGGCAATCACGAATTCGACTTCGGCAAGGAGAACTATCTCAAGCTCACCGCCGCCCAGAGCTACCCGACCTTCGCGGCGAACCTGCGCGATGCCGCCGGCAATCTCCTGCCCGGCCACAAGGACTCGCAGATCTTCGAGCTTGGCGGCATCAAGGTCGGCGTGATTGGCACGACCTATGATCCGACGCCGCAGCTCTCGAATCCCGGTGACCTGAAATTCTCCTCGACCATGGAGGCGCTCCGGCGCGAGGCGCGCAAGCTGAAATCGGAGGGTGCCGACATCCTGGTCGGCGTGGTCCATGCCGACCGGGCGATGGATTACCAGATCGTGCGCTCGCGCGTGGTCGACATCCTGTTGACCGGTCACGACCACGACCTCGCCATCGCCTATGACGGCAAGGTCGTGATGGTCGAGTCGAACGAGGAGGGTAATTACGTCACGGCGATCGACATCGCCGCCAAAGCGACGGGCGAAGGCGCCAATCGACGTGTCGAGTGGACACCGACTTTCCGCGTCAATGACAGCCGCGCGGCGACGCCCGATCCCGAGGTCGCCGCCATCGTCAAGGGCTATGAGAGCGAGCTCTCCAAGGAGCTCGACATCGAGATCGCGACGCTGGGAACTCCGCTTGATTCGCGAACCGCCGTCATCCGCACCCAGGAGACGGCGATCGGCAACCTGATCGCCGATGCGATCAGGGCAGCAACGGGCGCGCAGCTCGCCATCACCAATGCCGGTGGCATCCGCGCCAACAAGCAGTATGCGGCTGGTCACAAGCTGACGCGGCGCGACGTGCTGAGCGAGATGCCCTTCGGCAACGCCACCGTGATGGTCGAAATCACCGGCAAGGATGTGAAGGACGCGATCGAGAACGGGCTCCGGGATGCGCCGCAGGGTGCAGGCCGCTTCCCAGTCGTCTCCGGGCTGACCTTCGAGGCTGATCTGAAGCAGCCGCAGGGCTCGCGCGTCACGGCGGTGACGGTTGACGGCAAGCCGATCGACCCGGCCGGCAAATACACCGTCGCCTCGAATAACTTCATGCTCGACGGCGGCGACGGCTATGCCGCGCTCGGTCGCGGCAAGACACTGATCGGCCTGACCGACGGCAAGCTGATGGCGAACGAGGTGATGGTCTATGTGCGCCGGCTCGGCACGGTCGAAGCCAAGGTCGAGGGCAGGGCTATCCTGAAGTGAGCGGCTTTCGCGAGGCGCTGGACGCCTTCCTCGCCTCGCCGGTTTCAGCTTCGTTGCGCGATCTTTCCGTCTTCCGCGACGGCACGGTGGCGCGTGTCTGTGCTGCCATCGATGCCGAGCGTGCCGACGGCCATGTCGTGGCGCCGGCGCCGGAGCGCTTCCTGGCGGCACTGACACTGACGCCGCTCGATGACGTCCGGGTCGTGATCCTCGGGCAAGATCCCTATCCGACCCCTGGCCATGCCAACGGCCTCGCTTTCTCCTATGTCGGGCCGCCACCGCTGCCGCGCTCGCTGGTCAATATCTACAAGGAGCGGGCCGAGGATCTTCGCCTCGCCGCGCCCGCCGGCGGCGACCTCTCGTCCTGGGCAAAGCAGGGCGTGCTGTTGTTGAACACTGCGCTGACGGTGCGTGAGGGAGCGACGCAGGCCGGTTCGCATCTCAAGCTCGGCTGGCGGGCGGTGACGGATGAAATTCTGTCAGCCGTCTCGCAGCGACGACCGCATGTCGTGTTCATGCTCTGGGGCTTACCGGCGCAGGCGAAGCGTGGGCTGATCGATGAGAGCAAGCACCTCGTCATCGCCAGCGCCCATCCATCGCCGCTCTCGGCGCGGCGCGGCTTCTTCGGCTCGAAACCGTTCAGCCAGGCGAATGCCTGGTTGGTGGGGAAGAAGGAAGGGCCGATCGCATGGTGAATTTCGCCGTCATGCTCGGGCTTGACCCGAGCATCTCAGGCCGGAGGAGGCGCCAGCCAACACCTTCTCGTCATGAGATTCTCGGGTCTGCGCTACGCTTCGCCCGAGAATGACGAGCCTTCCTCACCCCACCGGCCGCTCGTCGGCGATGACCTTGCCATCGTTGGGCAGGGCCCCGAGCGGCAGCACCTCGACCGCGCCCTTGAGCTTGGTCACCTGCTGCAAAGTCGAGGACACCGCGTCGATGAAGCCGTTCGGCTCGGCATAGATCTCGGCTTTGAGCGTCATGGTGTCGAGCTCGTTGGCGCGGCCGATCACAAGGCGCAGTTTGGCGATCTCGGCATGGCGGCGGGCGATCTCGGCGACCTGCTCGGGGCGGACGAACATGCCCTTGACCTTCGCCGTCTGGTCGGCGCGGCCGAGCCAGCCCTTGATCCGTTGATTGGTACGCCCGCTGGCGCTGACCCCCGGCAGGATCGCAGTCAGGTCGCCGACGGCGAGGCGGATCTGCGGGTGATGCGCGTCGAGATTGGTGACCACGATCTCGCCGACCTCGCCCTCGGAGACGGGATCGCCGGTGCCGGGGCGGACGATCTCGACGATCAGGTTCTCGTTCAGGACCATGCCGTCGCGCGCGCTCGTCTCATAGGCGATCAGGCCGATATCGGCGGTGGCATAGAGCTGGTAGGCGTCGATGCCGCGCTCGCGGACCCAGGCCTGCAGCGAGGGCGGGAAGGCGGCGCCCGAGACGATGGCGCGCTTCAGGCAGGAGGTGTCGACGCCGCGGCCGTCGGCGGCCTCGACCAGCAGCTTGAGGAAATCCGGCGTGCCGGTATAGGCGCTCGGCCGATAGGCGCCGATCACCTCCATCTGCTGCTCGGTGTTGCCGGGACCTGCCGGGATGACGGCGCAGCCGATGGCGCGTGCGGCCGAATCCATGATGAAACCACCGGGCGTCAGATGGTAGCCGAAGGTGTTGAGCACGACGTCGCCCCGGCGGAAGCCGGCGGCGTAAAGGCCGCGCGCCGTGCCCCAAGGGTCGATCCCCGTGCCTTCCGGCTCGAAGATCGGCCCTGGCGAAGTGAATAGCCGGCCGAAGGAGCCGAGCGGTGTGATGGTCAGGCCGCCGAAGGGCGGATTGTCCCGGTGCAGCGCCGGCAGGTCGGCCTTGCGCAGCACCGGGAGCTTGGCGAGTGCGGCGCGGTCGGTGATCCCGGCGGGATCGACGCCCTTCAGGTGCGCGGCATAGCCCGGCGTCGCCAAAGCGGCAGTAAGGACAGCCGGCAGCCTTGCAAAGAGGTCGGCCTCGCGCTGCGCCGGCGACCGGATCTCGAGATCGTCGTAGTGCTCGTTCATCGCTCGTGCCCCGGTGCGAACCTATCGGCGCAGAATGCGCAGGAAATTGAGCAGCCCCATCAGCGATGCCGCGACATAGGTCATGGCCGCGGCCCGCAGCACGCCGCGCGCGGCGGGCATGTCGTTGGGGTGCAGGTAGTTGTCGTGCTGCAGGATCGGCAGCGCCTTGCCGAAGCTGGCGTCGAATTCGACCGGCAGCGTGACGAGATGGACGACAAGGCCGATGCCGAGCAAAGCGAGCGCGGCGCCGAACTGGAACAGGCCGACAGCCGGCACGCGCGTCAGGATCATCACCACCGGAGCGGTGATCAGGATCACCATGGCGACCTTGTCGACCATGCCGAGAAAGCGGGCCAATCCGGTGCGAATGCCGAAGAGCCGGCTGCCCTGCGCGTGCTGGACGGCGTGGGCGACCTCATGGGCTGCGACCGCGACGGCGGTGATCGAGCGGCCGTCATGATTGCCGGGCGACAGCCGTACGGTACGGGCGTCGGGATCGTAGTGGTCGCCGCCGGAGGCGGTGGTCTCGACAGCGACCGAGTCCAGACCGAAACGGTCGAGCAGATGGCGCGCGAGCTCGCCTCCGGTGCCGGGCAGATCGGGCCTGTCTGCGGCGTGCCTGTCCATTTCGTAGCGCACCCAGAGTTGCGGACCGAAGATCAGGGCGGCGAGGAGGAGGGCGATGACGAGATAGAGCATGAGCCTGAAATGCCCTGCCGAAGCTGGCCGGACTATGACAGCCAGCGCTTGCGGCGCTTGTAGCTCTTGACCTCGCGGAAGGATTTCTTGTTGCCCTCGGCGACGCCGAGATAGAATTCCTTCACGTCCTCGTTCTCGCGCAGCATCTTCGCCTGCCCGTCCATGACGACGCGGCCGGTCTCCATGATGTAGCCATAGGTCGCGTAGCGCAGGGCCATGTTGGTGTTCTGCTCGGCGACGAGGAAGGAGACGCCCTCCTCGGCGTTGAGGCGGCGGACGATCTCGAAGATCTCCTCGACGATCTGCGGCGCCAGCCCCATGGAGGGCTCATCGAGCAGGATCATCTTGGGTTTCGACATCATGGCGCGCCCGACCGCGCACATCTGCTGCTCGCCGCCGGAGGTGTAGCCGGCCTGCGAGTTGCGGCGCTGCTTCAGGCGCGGGAAGAGCTCGTAGATCTTCTCAAGGTCGCGCTTGATCGCGGCGTTGCCGTCGCGGCGCGTAAAGGCGCCGGTCAGCAAATTCTCCTCGATCGAGAGATGGCCGAAGCAGTGCCGGCCTTCCATCACCTGGATGCAGCCGCGGCGGACGAGCTCGCTGGGCGACATCTTGTCGACGCGCTCGCCGTCGAAGACGATCGAGCCCTTGGTGACCTCGCCGCGCTCGGCCTTGAGCAGATTGGAGATCGCCTTCAGCGTCGTGGTCTTGCCGGCGCCGTTGGCGCCGAGGATCGCGACGATGCCCTTGCGTGGCACGGTCAGCGAGACGCCCTTCAGCACCAGGATGACGTGATCGTAGATCACCTCGATGTTGTTGAGCGACAGGATCGTGTCCGTCGCCGCGGCGGTGGCGGGCTTCTCGAGGGTGGCGGTCGACATTGAACCTCCAGTCCTTCTCCCCTCGGGGGAGAAGGTGGCCCGGCGCAGCCGGGTCGGATGAGGGAAGGACGGATGAGGGCGAATGACTTCCCTCATCCGTCAGCGCTGCGCGCTGCCACCTTCTCCCCCGGAGAGGAGAAGGAAGCGCGCTGTCAGATCAGGACGATTTCTCGCAGGATTCGGTGCGCTTCGGCCAGTTGCCGGCCTTGTCGACATAGTCCTTGGCGTTGGCCTCGATCAGCGGCCGGACCTCGTCCTTGAGTGGCTCCAGCCACTCGCCCGGCTTGGTCCACTTGGTGCCGTCCCATTCGGCGACATAGGCCTTGCTGTGGCCGGAATGGTCGGTGCAGGAGATCGACGTCGGCGTGGCGAAGCCCTCCATGCCGATCTCCTTCAAGCGCGCCTCGGTGATGTTGAGGCTTTCCAGGCCGCGGCGCATGTCCTCGGCGGTGATCACTTTCTTGCCGGTCAGCTTCTGGGCGTTGCGGATCGCCTCGACAACCAGCATCGAGTTGTAGACGCCGCGATTGTAGAGATTCTCGCCAACCTTGTCCTTCGGCGTCGTGCTCTTACCCTTCTCCACGACATGCTTGAGGATGTCCTGGATGGCCGGGAAGTTCTGGCCGGCCGCGTTGAGGTTGAGCGATTTGTAGCCCTTGGCCTCCGGCCCGCCGGCGCGCGCATCGTCGTCGCCGCCCGCCCACCAGACGCCGACCAGCTTGCCGATCGGGAAGTTGTTCTTGATGGCTTCCTTGACCGCGGTCGGGTTCATCGCGCCCCAGCCCTGGTTGTAGAGATAATCCGGGCGGTCGCGGCGGATCGAGAGCCAGAGCGAGCCCTGATTCTGCATGTCGGCGGCGGCGACCGGGTAGATCTTGAGTTCGAAGCCGTATTTCTTGGCGAGGTTCTCGAGCACCGGGATCGGCTCCTTGCCGAAGGGCGCGTCGAGATGGATCAGGCCGAGCTTCTTGCCCTTGAGCTTGTCCATGCCGCCGAGCTCGGCCGCCATGTGCTTGACCATCAGGGACGCGCCGTCCCAATAGGTGAAGGGCGGGATGAAGACCCAGGGGAAGTTGGTGCCGTCGGCCGAGGCCGAGAGGCCATAGGCCATCGACAGGATCGGGATCTTGTCGATATGGGCGCGCGGGATCGCGGCGAGCGTCGCGCCGGTCGACCAGGGCGAGTAGACGATGGTGTTCTTCGACTTGGCCTGCTCGTAGCACTCGATCGACTTCTTGGTGTCGTAGCCGGTCTCGCACTCCTCATAGACGATCTTGACGCCGTTCACGCCGCCGTCGCGCTCGTTGATCATCGAGATGTAGTCGCGCATGCCGTCGCCGATCGGGATGCCCGAGCCCGAGAACGGGCCGGTGCGATAAGCGTTGTTGGCGAAATAGACGCTATCCTGCGCGTTCGCCGGTGCGGCAATGGCGCCGGTGGCGAGGAGCGCGCCGAGTGCGACGCTCCTGATGATGCTGCTCTTCGTCATGGACTTCCTCCGTGGTTGCTGCGGATCCGGCAGAGCCGTCCCGTCTTCGCCATGCCCGCCGCTTGAAATTTCTGCGGCGGGTCGTTGTCCTTGGGCCTGTCCCTCACGCCTCAATAAGGGAACGGCCACGTCCGCAATTTCTGCTTTCCGATCTGCCAGAGCCGCGCCAGCCCGTGCGGCTCGACGATCAGGAAGATGATGATCAGCGCGCCGACCAGCATGAAGGTGACGTGCTCGGCGGCTGCGCCACCGATCGGCACGCCCAGCGCCGGCAGGCCGAACTTCAGCGCCGTCGGCAGGGCCGACAGGAAGGCTGCGCCGAAGAAGGAGCCGATCAGCGAGCCAAGCCCCCCGATGATGACCATGAACAGGATGGTGAAGGAGAGGCGGATGGTGAAGACGTCGTTGGCCTCGCCGCCGCCATACCAGAGGAAGATCATCATCGCGCCCGCGACGCCGGCGAAATAGGAGGAGACGGCGAAGGCGGTGAGCTTGGCGTTGAGCAGCTTGATGCCCATCAGCTCGGCGGCGATGTCCATGTCGCGCACCGCCATCCAGGAGCGCCCAAGCTTGCCGTGCACAATGTTCGAGGCGAACCAGGTCAGCACCACGACAAGGCCGAGGCAGACGAAATAGCGGGTCTCCGGCGTCGCGGAGGCGCCGGTGATCGGCAGGCCGAACAGCGTGCGCTGCGGCACCTCGATCGCGCCGGAGGCATTGTAGTTGAACAGCCAGGGAATGCGCACGAAGGCCCATTGCAGGAAGAACTGCGCGGCGAGCGTGGCGACCGCGAGATAGAAGCCCTTGATGCGCAGTGAGGGTAGGCCGAACAGCACCCCGATCGCGGCCGAGAACAGTCCCGACACCAGGATCAGGACGATGATGTTCACGCCCGGGAAGAAGGTGGTCAGCTTGTAGCAGGAATAGGCCCCGACCCCCATGAAGGCGGCCGTGCCGAGCGAGATCAGCCCGGTATAGCCGGTGAGGATGTTGAGCCCGATCGCCGCCAGCGAGAACACCAGGAACGGGATCATCACCGAGGCGATGAAGAAGTCGTTGCCGAGGAGCGGGATGCCGATGAAGGCAATGGCCAGGATGACGGCGATACCGATCCGGTCCTGCCGGAGCGGGAACACGGCCATGTCGGCGGCGTAGTTGGTCTTGTATTGGCCGGCTTCGCGGTAGAACACGGGGTCAGCCTCTCAGATGCGTTCGATGATCTTGTCGCCGAACAGGCCCTGCGGCCGGAACAGCAGGAAGCCCAGCGCGATGAAATAGGCGAGCCAGCTCTCGATGCCGCCGCCGATCAGCGGCCCCCAGTAGAACTCGCCGAGCTTTTCGCCGATGCCAATGATCAGCCCGCCGACGATGGCGCCCGGGATCGAGGTGAAGCCGCCGAGGATCAGCACGGGGAGCGCCTTCAGCGCCACGATCTCGAGCGCGAAGGAGACGTCCGAGCGAGCGCCCCACATGATGCCGGTAATCAGCGCGACGATGCCGGCGGTGAACCAGACGATCACCCAGATCTGGTTGAGCGAAATGCCGACCGATAGCGCCGCCTTGTGGCTGTCGGCCACCGCCCGCAGGGCACGGCCGATACGGGTGTACTGGAAGAACAGCGCCAGCACGGCGATCATCAGCGAGGCGATGATGGCGGCGGCGATGTCGATCTTCTGCAGCGAGACGATGCCGCCGAGGATTTTCAGGTCGATCGCGCCCTTGGGCAGATAGAGCTGCTCGGCGATCATCTGCTTGGGATTGCCGCCGAAGATGGCTTCACCGAAGCCGATCAGGAAATAGGTGATCCCGAAGGTCGCCATGAACAGGATGATGTCGGGCTGGTTGACCAGCGGCCGCAGCACCACGCGCTCGATCGTCACGGCGAGCGCGAACATCACGCCGAGCGTCAGGACGACGGCGAGGAAGGCCGGCACGCCCTTTTCATAGAGGCCGACCAGGGTCAGTGCCGCAAACACCACCATGATGCCCTGGGCGAAGTTGAACACGCCCGAGGCCTTGAAGATCAGCACGAAGCCGAGCGCGATCAGCGCGTAGAGCACGCCTGAGACCAGGCCCTCCCAGATCGTCTGGGCGAGCAGGTCCGGCGCCTGCGCCATCTGGTTGAACGGATCGACGAAGATGGCGTGGATCGTGCCGGTGGGATCGATGCGGGCGCCGACGATCGCGGCGGCGACGAGGCCGAGCACGATCAGGCCGGACTTGATCCAGCCATTGGCCAGGAGATTGGGCGTGGGCTGCGCGGCGACGTCGCTCATGCGCTCTGTTCCTTGATTGCGGCGGCGGCCATCAGTGCGCAACTCCGAGATAGGCGTCGATCACGCGCTGGTCGGCCTTGACCTCGGCCGGGGTGCCGTCGGCGATCTTGCGGCCGTATTCGAGCACGACGACACGGTCGGACAGGTCCATGACGACGCCCATATCGTGCTCGATCAGGGCGATGGTGGTGCCGAACTGGTTGTTCACGTCGAGGATGAAGCGGCACATGTCCTCCTTCTCCTCGAGGTTCATGCCGGCCATCGGCTCGTCGAGCAGCAGGAGTTCCGGCTCCATCGCCAGCGCCCGGCCGAGCTCGACCCGCTTCTGCAGGCCGTAGGGCAATTTGCCGACCGGCAGCTTGCGGATGTGCTGGATCTGCAGGAAGTCGATGATGTCCTCGACGACCTTGCGATGCTCGATCTCCTCGTTCATCGCCGGGCCGTGCCGCAGCGCCTGCCAGAAGAAGCCCTTGCGCATCTTGAGCGTGCGGCCGGTCATGATGTTGTCGAGCGTCGACATGCCCTTGAACAAGGCGACGTTCTGGAAGGTGCGGGCGATGCCGGCGGCGGCGGCCCGGTGCGGGCGCATCTTGTCGCGGCGCACGCCCTTATAGGTGATGCGGCCTTCCTGCGGGTGGTAGAAGCCGTTGATGCAATTGAGCATCGAGGTCTTGCCGGCGCCGTTCGGGCCGATGATGGCGCGGACCTCGCCCTTGCGGATGTCGAAGGACACATCGGTGATCGCCTTCACACCGCCGAAGCGCAGCGAGATGCTCTCGACCGAGAGCAGCACCTCGCCCTTATGCGTGACCGGCGCGCCGGCGACAGCCATGGAATGCGCGTTCATGCCGCCTCCTTCGTCGCCGGGGTGATTGCCGGGGTCGTGACCGGATAGACCTTGGAGTCGACGACCTTGACCGTCGCCGAGATCACGCCCTTGCGGCCGTCCTCGAAGGTGACTTCCGTCGAGATGTCGGCCTCGGTCGCGCCGTTGTAGAGCGCTTCGACCAGCGGGGCGTAGCGTTCGGCGATGAAGCCGCGGCGGACCTTCTGGGTCCGGGTGAGCTCGCCATCGTCGGCGTCGAGTTCCTTGTGCAGGATCAGGAAGCGCTTGATCTGGGCGCCGCCCATCATCGGCTCGGCCGCGAGCGAGCGGTTCACCTCGTCGACATGCTTGGCCATCATCTCGTAGACCTGCGGGTGGCCGGCGAGCTCCTGATAGGAGGCGTAGACGACATTGTTGCGCTCGGCCCAGTTGCCGACGGCGGTCAGATCGATGTTGAGCGCGACGGTGGCATAGTCGCGGCCCTGGCCGAAGGCGACGACCTCCTTGATGTTCGGATAGAACTTCAGCTTGTTCTCGATGTATTTCGGCGGGAACAGCTCGCCGGAGTTGAGCTTGCCGACATCCTTGGCGCGGTCGATGATCTTGAGGTGGCCGCTCTCGTCGAAGAAGCCGGCATCGCCGGAGCGGACAAAGCCGTCCTCGGTCATCGTCTCGGCGGTCTTCTCGTCGTCCTTGTAGTAGCCGCGGAAGATCGAGGGCGAGCGGTAGAGCACCTCGCCATTGTCGGCGATCCTGATCTCGACCTGCGGCGCCGGCTTGCCGACCGTATCGGCCTTGATCTCGCCGTCCGGCTGCATGGTGATGTAGACGCCGGCCTCGGTCTGTCCGTAGAGCTGCTTCAGGTTGACGCCGATCGAGCGGTAGAAGCGGAAGAGCTCGGGACCGATCGCCTCGCCGGCGGTGTAGCCGACCTTGATGTTGGTCAGGCCGAAGCGGTTGCGCAAAGGCGCATAGATCAGGATGTCGCCGAGCTTGTAGAGCAGGCGGGCGGAAAGCGGCACGGGTTCGCCGTTCAGGATCTTCTCGCCGTGCTGCTTGGCGACGCCGAGGAAGTAGTGGAAGACCTTCCGCATCAGCGGGCCGGCATCCTCCATGCGCACCATGGTCAGCGTCAGCATGGTCTCGAAGACGCGCGGCGGCGCGAAGGCGTAGGTGGTGCCGATCTCGCGGCGGTCGTCGACGACGGTCTCGGGGCCTTCCGGACAGTTGACGCAGAAGCCGGCGATGATCGCCTGCGCATAGGAGAAGACGTGGTCGCCGACCCAGGCGATCGGCAGATAGGCGATGATCTCGTCGTTCTCGTTCAGCCCGTCGAAGCCACAGCCGATCTCGGCGGCGGTGATGACGTTGTAATGCGTCAGCATCACCCCCTTGGGCCGCCCGGTCGTGCCGGAGGTGTAGAGGATGATGGCGAGGTCGGCGCTCGCGCCCTGCTCCATCTCGCGGTCATGCACTGCTGAAACCGCGGCGTCCTTGAGCGCGGTGCGGCCGGCCTCGATCACGTCGCCGATGTCGTGCAGCTTGGCGTGGTCGTAGTCGCGCAGGCCGCGCGGCTCGTCATAGAGCATGTGGCGAAGGTTCGGCAGCCGCTCGATGACCGAGAGGACCTTGTCGACCTGCTCCTGGTCCTGCACGCAGGCGAAGACCGCGCCGGCATGGTCGAGCACATAGGCCATCTCGTCGGCGACGCTGTCGGCATAGACCGGCACCGGGATCGCGCCGAGCCATTGCGCCGCCGCCATCGACCAGTAAAGGCGCGGGCGATTGTAGCCGATGATCGCGACCTTCTCGCCGCGCTTCAGCCCTAGCTGCTCGAAACCCCTGGCATAGGCGCGAACCTGCTCGGCGACCTCGGCCCAGGTCCAGGACTGCCAGATGCCGAGGTCCTTGTGACGGAAGGCTGTGCGTGCGCCGCGCTCCCGTGCATTGCGCAGCAGGAGCTTGGGAAAGGTATCCGCCTGGCCGGCGGCTGCGCTTGCCACGATCGTCGTCTCCACCCTGTCGCCCCGTCTGTCGCGGGTTTGTCCGGGCCTGAGGCCCTTGTGCGATCATGCAAGCTTTGCAGGTGCCTCGGCGCTGTGCAAGAAGCCACTTGACAGACAAGATGCATTTGAGGCGCTATTGTCCCGCCGAGGTTCGACTTGGCCTTCAGCCCCGCGGTCTGCCGGGCAGCGCTTCCCGACATCGCAAGGCTTGCAGGCGCCCGGTTTTGCTGGGCTGGCGCAGTCTGTTTCGGCTGTGCGCGCAGGTCGAGGGCTCGGCGCGAGGACTGGCCGATGCGTGCTCTTGCCTCGATCACGATCGCGATCATGCTCGCCGCGGGAGCGACGCAAACGCGTGCACATCGGGCGCCGGGCGGCTGGGACTATCCGTTCGAATGCTGCTCGGATGCCGATTGCGCCCGGATCGATGCGAGCGAGGTGCGGGAAACCCCGTCCGGTTTCGTCGTGACGATCATGCCGGGCCGGCATCCGATGTGGGCCAGCGAGCGCCGTCAGCCGGCGGTGCTCGAGATCCCCTATCAGAAGGCCCGCCTCTCGCCGGATGGATTCTTCCATCTGTGCATGAACGATGCAGGTGAGCTGCTGTGCTTCTTTTCGCCGGGTGGGGGGTCTTAGGGCTGGCAGAGCCAGCGCTCGTGCAGCGGTCAGGCGCGACCTTCCTCTCTTGGAATCCGAGGTCGCGCCTGACGTATCCGTCGCGGTGGGCTGTGTGCCGATGGGGTCAAGACTTCTGGAGCAGAAAGGCTTCGGCGAAGCTCAGTTCGACCATGTCGCCGCGCTTCAGGCGGCGGAGATCGTTCTGGATGTCGGGATCCGCCACGACATGGGTCCGCGGCCCGGCCGGCCCAACATAGCTGACGACATTCGTCTCCGGATCGAACTTTTCGAACCTTGCCGTCAGCGTCAGCGACCGCACGACGAAGCGTTCCGGCAGGTTCTGGAAGGAGGTGTCGGCGGCGGCCTCGGTGTAGATGATCGCCGGCTTGGCGCCCTTCCGAGCCCGCTTGGCGCCGAGGATCACGCCTTGGACGCGGCGAACCTCGACCCTGTCACCCGGGCTGAGGTTCTGCAGGTCCCCGAACACTGCCGGCACTGCGACGGGCCATGTCTGTCGGCCCTGCTTGACGACCACGATGCGCTCGGCGGGATTGACGGCGGCGATCTCGACATCCAGTCGCTCAACCTCCACCGGCCCGACGCCGGCGACGATGACCGTCTGGCTGGTGACCGTCGGAGTGGTCGCGCAACCCGCGAGGGCGAATGATACCGCGGCGATCACGCTGATTTTCTTCAACATTGGACGTCTCCCCTTCGAACGCTATCCGGTCTGAAATCGACTGCCGGCTTCCGGGATTCGGTCTACAAATCGAGAAAATTGCGAATGGATGACTTCGCGAATTCAAGAATAAAGGCCAACTTCCGCTGTGTCACAATAGGCAGCTGGAAGACGGATTTGGGCGAGTGTTTCGCTCGACCTGTTTTGCCCTAGCCTTCGTAGCGCGCCAGCCGCTCCAGATCGAGGATCGTGACCTCGTTGTGTCCGACCTCGACGAGGCCGAGCTCGGCGAGCTTGGCGAGGCTCTGATTGGCCATCTGCCGGGAGATGCCGGCGAGCAGGCCGAGCTCTTCCTGCGAGATCGTCAGCGTCCGGTCGTTGTTCGGATAGAGGATCGGATTGAACAGCCAGGCGAGGTTGCGGGCGAGGCGGCCGGTGGCTCCCAGCATGCGGTCGTATTCGGCGAGGCCGATGAACTGGGCCAGGCGTTCGTTGAACTGGTGGACCAGGAAGCGGTTGAAGGCGGCGGAGTGCTCGAACAGCCAGAAGAAGGTCTGGCGCCGCATCAGCGCGACCTTGCTCTCGCGCAGCGCGACGAGGTCATAGCGTCGCGCCTCGTTCTTGATGATCGTGCCCTCGCCGAACCAGGCGCCGCCGCGCAGGCCGGCGAGCGTCGCCGATTTGCCGCTGCGCGAGGTCGTGCTCATCTTGAGCAGCCCGTCGGCGACGCCGGTCCAGGATTCGAGCCGGTCGCCGACATGGCAGACATGGGCGCCCTTGCCATAGGCCTTGATGCTGGTGCCGCGCCTGGCTTCCTCGAACTCCTCCGGCGTCAGGTCGTTCGACCAGGCGGCGATGCGGCGCAGCTCGTCCTCGGAAATCAAAGCTCGCCGGCCTTTCGGTCATTAAAAAGCGGATGGCGCCACTATGCGGCCGGCTTCATCGCAAACTCAAGCCGCGCCGGTGGTTACACCCTCTGCGCCGATCCTCAGGCGCGTCGTGCGTTACTTCTGTCAGATGGCATCGGCCGCCGGATCAGAATCTGATGGCGGCGGCGAGCGAGGCGAGCAGCAGGGCGGCGAAGATCAGGTTGACGATCCGGTTGCTCCTGGGATGGCGGAACAGCCCGGTCAGGCCAGAGCCGGCGAGCAGCCAGGCGATGTTGACGGCGGCGATCACGGTCAGGAGCAGGCCGATCTTGAGACTCGCATCGACTGCCGGTTGTTGCGGCAGCAGCACGAAACCCGAGAACAGTGCCGCCATCGCCGCGTAGCCCTTGGGATTGACCAGCGAGAGCGCGAAGCCAGCGGCGAAGGAGGGCGCGGCCGCATCGCCGTTCGCCTCGGCCAGCGGCGGCGCCGTCGCGATGCGGAAGGCGAGGTAGAGGAAGTAGATTGCCGCCAGAATCGTGACGATCGGTGCCAGGCCCGGCAGCGCGAGGATGACGGCGACGACCCCGCTCGCGGTCAACGCCATGACCGCGAGCATGCCGAGCGTGATGCCGGCGCCATAGCCGAGGCTGCTGCGGATGCCGAAGGCGGCGCCTGTCGCCGTCAGGCTCAGGGTCGCCGGGCCGGGGCTGCCGGTGAGGGCGATGCCGGCGAGCAGAAATCCGGCCAGTCCGTCCATGATCCGTCTCCGCACGTCGCTTTGCAGCGAGCGCGAAGAAAAGCGGGGGAATCGCCGCAGGTCTTGAACGTTCGTGCGGCTACTCCGCCGCCTTCGACATCGCCAGCGCCTCAGCCGAGCCGTCGCGCAGGCGTTTCAGCAGCTCGGCCTCCTCGGCCTTGGCGGCCGTGAGATGGCGCTCCTTGACGTGGCCGAAGCCGCGGATCTTCTCGGGGATCGCGGCGAGGGCGACGCAGAGCGCGTGGTTCTGCGGCGAGAGCTTGCCCAGAAGCTCGGCGATCAGCGCCTCGTAATCGGCGATCAGCCTGCGCTCGGTCTTGCGCTCCTGGGTGTAACCGAAGACGTCGAAGGCGGTGCCGCGCAAGCCCTTGAGCTTCGCCAGCAGGCCGAAAGCGTCCAGCATCCACGGCCCGAAGCTCATCTTGCGCGGCAGGCCGGTATTGGGATCGCGCTTGGCCAGCAGCGGCGGCGCCATGTGGAATTCGAGGCGTAGGGGCTCGCCCGAGGCGCTGTCCTTTTCGAAGGTCGCGGCGAGCTGCTTGCGGAAGGCGCCGTCGCTGTAGAGCCGGGCGACCTCGTACTCGTCCTTGTAGGCCATCAGCTTGAAGAGATAGCGGGCGATCGCCTCGGTAAGCGCGCTCTGGCCGTGGAGGACGCCCGCTTCCTTGGCGCGAACCTTTTCGACGAGGTCGCGGTAGTGCGTCGCATAGGCGGCGTTCTGGTAGCCGGTGAGGAAGTCGACGCGACGGGCGATGATCTCGTCCAACGTTTGCGAGATCTGGCGGGCGTCGGTCGGCGCCTTGGCCTCGGCGAGGGTCGCGGCGAGCGCCGCCGGATCATGCGCCGCGCGGCGGCCTAGCTCGAACGCCTGCTTGTTCATGGCGACGGCTTCGCCGTTGAGCTCGATCGCCCGCAGCAGCGATGCCCGCGAGAGCGGCACACCGCCATGCTGCCAGGCATAGCCGAGCATGAACATGTTGGCGGCGATGGCATTGCCGAGGCAGGTGGTCGCCGCCGCGGTCGCATCGACGAGATGGGTGTTGTCGCGCCCGGCGGCCGACAGGATCGCGCGCTTCAGCCGCTCGGTCGGCAGCGAGAAATCGGCGTTGCGGGTGAAATCGCCGGGCATCGCCTCGGCAGTGTTGACGACGACGGCCGAGCCCGGACGGATCGCGCCCAGCACCTTCTTCGAGCCGGTGACGGTGAGGTCGCAGCCGAGGACGAGATCGGCCTGGCCCGCCGCGACGCGGATGGCGTGAATTTGCTCCGGCGTCGGGGCGAGGCGGACATGGCTGAAGACCGCGCCGCCCTTCTGGGCGAGGCCGGCCATGTCGATCATGCCGCAGCCCTTGCCTTCGAGATGCGCAGCCATGCCGAGGATCGCGCCGATGGTGACGACGCCGGTGCCGCCGACGCCAGTGACGATAACAGCGAAATTGTGGTCGAGCGCCGGGACCTTCGGTTCTGGAAGGTCACCAGCACCGAGCGCGGAGGCGTCCAGCGTGCGTGGCTCTGCCTTCTTCGGCCGCGCGCCATGCACGGTGACGAAGGACGGGCAAAAACCCTTCACGCAGGAAAAGTCCTTGTTGCAGTTCGACTGGTCGATCTGGCGCTTGCGGCCGAACTCGGTCTCGAGCGGCTGGACCGAGACGCAGTTCGACTTGACGCCGCAATCGCCGCAGCCCTCGCAGACCAGTTCGTTGACGATGATGCGCTTGTCCGGATCGGGATAGGCGCCGCGCTTGCGCCGGCGGCGCTTCTCGGTGGCGCAGGTCTGGTCGTAGAGCAGCAGCGAGACACCGCTGGCGATCGCGAGCTCGCGCTGGACGGCGTCGAGATCGTCGCGGTGATGCAGCGTGGTGCCGGATGGCCAGAGCGTGCCGGCCGGGTACTTGTCGGGATCGTCGGAGACCACCGCGATGCGGGCGACGCCCTCGGCGGCGACCTGGCGCGCCATCTGGTCGGGCGAGAGATGCCCTTCGGCCTGCTGGCCGCCGGTCATCGCCACGGCGTCATTGTAGAGCAGCTTGTAGGTGATGTTGACGCCGCTCGCGACGGCCCAGCGGATCGCGAGCGAGCCGGAATGGGTGTAGGTGCCGTCGCCGAGATTCTGGAAGACGTGGCCGCGCTTCGAGAACGGCGCTTCGCCGACCCAGTTGGCGCCCTCGCCGCCCATCTGGGTGAAGCCCGTGGTGTCGCGGTCCATCCACTGCACCATGTAGTGGCAGCCGATGCCGGCATAGGCGCGCGAACCCTCGGGGACGACGGTCGAGGAGTTGTGCGGGCAGCCCGAGCAGAAATAGGGCGTGCGCTTGGCGACTTCGATCGCCTCGGCGAGGCGGCCCTGCGCCGCAGCGATTTCTTCCAGCCGAGTCCTGAGCGCGGGATCATCGCCATACTGGAGCAGGCGGGCGCCGAGCGCGATGGCGATGTCGTTGGGATCGAGCGCGCCATGGACCGGGAAGAGCCACTCGCCCTGCTCGTCCTTCTTGCCGATCACCATGGGCTGGTGCTGCGTGCCGTAGAGCTCCTCGCGCAGCTGCACCTCGATCAGCGAGCGCTTCTCCTCGACCACCATGACGAGGTCGAGGTCTTCAGCGAAATCCTTCAGCTCCTGTGGATCGAGCGGCCAGGGGCAGGCGATCTTGAACAGGCGGATGCCGAGATCATTGGCGCGGACCTCGTCGAGGCCGAGTTCCTCCAGCGCCTGGCGCACGTCGAGATAGGACTTGCCGACGGTGATGATGCCGATGCGCGGCGTCTGTCCGCCCGAGAGGATGGTCTGGTTGAGCTTGTTGGCGCGGAGGTAAGCGAGGATCGCGGCGCGCTTATGCAGATGCAGGCGCTTTTCCTGGTCGAGGAAATCGAGTTCGCGGCGGATGCTGAGGCCACCCGGCGGCATGACGAAATCATCGGGGATCGCGATGCTGACCCGGTTGATGGAGCCGTCGACCGAAGCGGTCGATTCGATGTTGTCCTTGACGCATTTCAGGCCGACCCAGACGCCGGCGAAGCGCGAGAGCGCAAAGCCGTGCAGGGAATAGTCCATGATCTCCTGGACGCCGGCCGGATTGAGGATCGGCATCATCCGGTCGACCAGGACGAACTCGGTCTGGTGGGCGTTGGTCGACGACTCGGCCGTGTGGTCGTCGCCGAGCAGGCAGAGCACGCCGCCATGGCGCGAGGTGCCGGCCATGTTGCCATGGCGGAAGACGTCGCCGGTGCGGTCGACGCCCGGGCCCTTGCCGTACCAGAGCGCGAAGACGCCGTCATATTTGCCCTCGCCGGAGAGTTCGGCCTGCTGCGTGCCCCAGATCGCGGTGGCAGCGAGGTCCTCGTTGAGGCCCGGTTGGAAGACGATGTTGGCGGGCTTGAGCTGCTTGCCGGCGCGGGCGAGCTGCTGGTCGAGCCCACCGAGCGGCGAGCCGCGATAGCCGGAGACGAAGCCGGCGGTGTTCAGGCCGGCGCGCCGGTCGCGCTCATGCTGGACCAGCAGCATGCGGGCGATGGCCTGTGTGCCGGTCAGGAAGATCTGCTGTTTGGAGAGGTCGTATTTGTCGTCGAGCGCGACCGCCCTGAGCTCGGGCTCGCCGGCCGCGGCGCTTTGCGAAGTCTGCTGCGTACCGGCCATGGCCGACCTCCCGACGATCGCATATCCATCGACTATAGGGACCGGTATCGCCGGCCTCCAATCTGATATTATGTCAATAACGCTGACATAACCGACGTGATATCGTCAAATCACTCTGGGCTAATTCCAGACTGGTCGATAGCGCTGCGCCGCGATTTGGCCGCCTTTGCGGGCAATGCCGACAGGACCCTTGGCACGAGATTGCAAGGGTAGGCGCGCCGGGCGCGTTTTTGTATGAAGGCTCGGCCGGATTCGCCGCAGATTCGAGGAAATTGCCGCGTGCCGCGATACTCGACGCTTCTGACGCTGTTTGCCGCTGCCGCGGCCTGGCTCGGTCTGGCCTTGCCGGCACTGGCGCATCCGCACGTCTTCGTGACCTCGCGCACCGAGATTCTCTATGGCGCCGATGGTGCGGTGAGGGCGCTGCGCCATCGCTGGAGCTTCGATGAGGCCTATTCGGCCTATATGGTCCAGGGCCTCGACAAGAACGGTGACGGCAAGCTGACGTCGGACGAATTGGCCGAGCTCGCCAAGGTCAACATGGAATCGCTGCCGGATGTCGGCTTCTTCACCATCGCCAAGGCGAACGGCAAGGCGCAGGAGTTCGGTACGCCGAGCGAGGCCTCGCTCTCCTACGAAAACAAGACGCTGACGCTGACCTATACGCTGCCGCTCAAGAGCCCGGCCACGGCCAACCGCTCCTTCGGCATCGAGATCGGCGACCCGACCTATTTCGTCGCCTTCGAGATCGGCGAGGAGGCCGATGCGGTGGCGGCGCGCGATGCGCCCAAGGGTTGCATCGTCCGGATCATGCGCCCGCCCAAGCTCGACGCGGCGACGCAGCAGCGCCTGGCGCAGGAGGATATCACCGCGACGCCCGACATGAGCGCCTATCAGGTCACCACGCGGGCGCTGGTGGCATGTCCCTGAGCGCTCCCGCCGCGCCGGGCCTGCCGCTCTGGCCGCGCCGCCTGCTCGTCGCGCTGCTGGCGCTGGCTCTGGTTGCCGGCGCGCTCGGGCTGACCGCCTGGATGCTCAGCCTCTACTTTCCGCCGCCACCCCCGCCGCCGCGCAATCCGTTCGGCACGGCGCTGCCGCGCGAGGCACTGCCGGCGACATCAGGGATCGGCGCGGTGATCCTCGCCTGGCAATCGAGCTTCTATCGCGAGCTGACCGCGACGCTGAAGGCGATCGCACAATCGCCGGCGGCTTTGCCTGGCCTGCTCTGGCTCGCCTTCGCCTATGGCGTCTTCCACGCCGCCGGCCCAGGCCATGGCAAGGCGGTGATCTCCGGCTATATCGTCGCCGATAATCGCAGCCTGAAGCGCGGATTGGCGCTCAGCTTTGCCGCGGCGATCGTGCAGGCGCTGGTCGCGATCGGACTGGTCGGGACGCTGACGCTGGCGCTCAACGCGACGGCGAAGACCATGGCCTCGACAACCTTCGTGATCGAGCAGGGCAGTTTTGCGCTTGTCGCACTGGTCGGGCTCTATGTGCTCTGGCGCAAGGCCGGCGGTCTCGTTGCGCTCGGTGGCGGCGCGGCGCACGATCCGGCTTCTTGCGACCATGTCCATATGCCGGGGGCGGACGAGGTCTCGCGCCTGCGATCCTTCCGCGAGATGGCCGGTGTCGTGCTGGCGGCGGGCTTGCGGCCTTGCGCTGGGGCGCTGATCATCCTTGTCTTCGCCAATGCGCAGGGCCTGCTCTGGGCAGGCATCGCCGCAACCTTCGCCATGGCGCTCGGCACGGCGTTGACCACCGGAGCGTTGGCGGCGCTGGCGGTGTTCTTCAAGTTCGCGGCGCTGCGTTTCGCCGGCGGTGGTTCGCTGAAGGGAGCCCGGATCATCGCCGGGCTCGAACTGCTGGCGGCGGCCTTCGTCGCGGTGTTGGGCGCGGCGCTGTTCTTCGGCCTGTGGATCGGCGGGCAGGGGAGTTAGGCCTCCTTCTCCCCTCGGGGGAGAAGGTGCCGGCAGGCGGATGAGGGCGGTACGACCGGGCGGGGCGAGGGCAGGGCGCGCCCATCCTTCCCTCATCCGTCAGCGCTTCGCGCTGCCACCTTCTCCCCCGAGGGTTTCCTCTGCGAAACCCCTGTTAGGGGTGATTTGGAGAGGAGAGGCGGCTTCCGGCGAGGCGCGGATTGGCGATGCTGAGCCTGAAGGCGGCAGTGAAGGCGCGAGGGTTGCGGGTCAGCCTGCTGCGATGATGGTGGCGCGCCTGAGGTTGTAGACGGTTGCGAAGGCGATTAGGTCCGCGGTGTTGGCGGCGAGCGAGTGGCAGCGGGTGCGGGCCTTGCCATAGAGGCGCTTCATGGCGCTGAAGACGGCCTCGACCGGAGCGCGGCGGCGGGCGATCAGGGCGTTGCGGCGCTGTTGCCAGGCCGGCAGGACAGCGATGTGCTTGTGCCTGCGATGCATGATCCGGTCCTTGATGCCTTGCGCCAGCAGTCCCGCACGGTGGACTTTGCTCTCGTAGCCACGGTCGGCATAGACGGCGGCCTCGTCGCCGCAGATGAGCATCGGCGCGATCTCGACGTCCTGGGTCCGGGCCGAGGTCACGATCGCCGTGCGGATCAGGCCCTTGGCCGAGAGCTGCGCGCCGATCTCGGCAAAGCAGGCTTCCAGCACCCCCGCCTGCGCCTGCGCCAGGCGGAAGCGGCATAAGGTCGTCTCGTCGGGCGTGCCGCCATCCAGCGCAAAGCCGCAGAAGCGCCGGAACGACAACCGGTCCAGCAGCGCCTCCTCCAGGCCCGGATCCGACAGATCGTAGAGCGCCTGCAGATAGAGCGCCTTCAGCATCGAAAGCGCAGCATAGGGCGGCCGGCCCGTCTGCGCCTGGCGCAGCTTGCCCGCCAAGAGCCCAAGCCGCCCCCAGTCGATCAGCTCATCGATCCTTGCAAGCTTCGCGTTCGTGCCCAGCCGCGGGTCCAGGAACGCTTCTGCCAAAGACAGCTGATCCGACATGCCCATCCCTCCGCTCGCAAAGCAAAGTGAATCAGCAAGCAACCGTCAACGCCACCACTCTTTCGCAGAGGAATCCCCGAGGGGAGAAGGAAGGCTCGCTCACTTCGCCGCGGCCTCGTAGACGAACAGCGTCGATTTATCGTCATCCGGCATGAAATAGGCGCGCACGCCTTCGCCCGATGGCTCGACCCAGAACGGGTTCTGCGTCATCGGCAGGCCCGACGGCGACCAGAGTTCGACCGGCATCTGGAAGACCGGGCGATTGTCCTTGAGATCGACGATCTCGAAGCCGCCGAGGCGGAAGATCGGGCCGTCCTTGCTGGCGCGGTAATTGTTGAGGCCGGAGCAGAGCATCCGGCCCATGCCGATATAGTGGCAGTCCTGATAGTCGATATAGAGCGCCGGATTGGCGACGCGCAGCGTCTCGGGGGCAGCCGTGGCGTTGGTGATCTTGCCGTCGGCGCCGAGCGGCCAGGCATAGAAGCGCCGCGAGCCCCAGCTGACGCCATGGAGCGATTTGCCGTCGGTGTTGTGGACGATGCCGCCGACATGGTCCTTGAAGCGGAAGACCTCGGTCGCCTTCAGCGTCTCGGGATCGACCTTGTAGATGATCGACTGACTGTTCGGGCGGTATTCGGCGACCGGGACCCAGAGATCCTTGCCGTCGAAGTCGATGCCGCCGGGGTGATAGACCGAGCCTTCGCCCAGCGTGACGCTGGCGAGAAGCTTGCCCTGCGCATCGACCTTGAAGAGGTGACCCACGCCCTCGCCGATGTCGCGGTCATAGCCGTCCTGGGGCGCGGGGTAGCGCGTCGTCGGCTTTCTGATCTCGACCGAGGAAATGAAGAAGGCGTCGCCGATCTTGACCATGCCTTGCGGATGGTGGGTCGGGAACTGCAGCTCGACCGCGGCAATCTGCGTCCACTGCGTAGCGCGCGTCAGCTTCGGGAGCAGCGTGTTGAGCGCGGGGTCGGCGGCCTGCGCCGTCGTCGCCAGCGCCGCGGCGGCCAGCGCCATCAATGCGGTCCTCATCGCGATCCTCCTCTATCGGCCCAGTGATCGGGCGTTGACGGGATAATCGCGCTTCGTGACGAGGATGCAAAGCCGGGGATCAGCGCAGTGGGTCGTTCTCCAGCAGGATCGGCTTGCCATGCGGCGTCGCCTCGGCGGCGCGCTCCCAGGCGGCGGCGCGGGCGTCGACGCCGTCATGCGAGGCGAGGCCCTTCTCGATCAGGAGGTGCTCCAGCGCCTCGCACCAGCGCTCGTAATAGTCCGAGCCGTCGCGGCAGCCGCCATTGGCCAGCGCTTCGCGGATCTCGGCGCCGAGCGCCTGCGCCCATTCGTCGGCGCTGAAGACGCCGCGGTTCTGCAGGGCGACGACGAGGGCGAAGGCCTGCGCCTGCCAGGGCTCGGCGAAGACCGGGCCCTCGGCGTCGCGCGGGATCGGCGTGCCGGCGGCGAGCGCGTCGGCGAGTGCGGCGTCAGGCCGGCTCAAGATAGCTCTCCCAGGCCTCGATGCTGACGCTCGATGTCGGATCGGCGTCGCGGCCCCAGAGCTCCGGCCCGGTGAAGACGACGGTGTAGAGCCATTGCGCCGTCTCGGGTGCGCCATGGGCGCCGGTGTCGGGGAAGACATGGCAGCCGGTGACGAGCTCGATCACGCCCTGCTTGCCGCGGGCATAACGCGGCAGACGGGTATGGTGCTGCGGATGCATCACGATGGTGCGGACCTTGTCGCCGACCTTGAAGCGGGCCGGTACGGTCGTCTCGCGTTCATAGGGGAAGCCGCGGCGCAGGACGGTCGAGACCTCTTCGCCCTTCAGCACGCGCTTGGGTTCCCGGCGCGCGCTGCCGGCGACACCCGACGCCAGCTCCTCCTTGCTCAGGAAGCCCTGCTCGACCAGCACCTTATCGAGCGCCGCCAGCCAGATCTGGTAGTAGCTCGACGAGAGGTATTGTGCCGGCGGCAGGCTCTCGCGCGCATGGCGAATGCCGTCGATCGTCCAGGCGCCCATGGCGCCGGCGGCGACATTGATCGCCAGAACCTTCTTCTCCCAATCGGCATGGAAGATCGGCTCGTCCTTCTCCGGCACGACCGGGCCAAAACCCATCTGGCCGCCGAGATCGTGGGCGCTGTTCATGGCCGGTTCTCCGGGGAGGGCAGGCCGACGCCGATCATGGAGTCGCGGCTGACGATCGATGCGAGCTCGTCCTCGCTCCAGCCTTCGGTGCCTTCCGGCCGCATCGGAATGACGATGAAGCGCGTCTCGGCGGTCGAATCCCAAACCCGGACGCGCTGGCCATCCGGCAGGGTTACGCCGAAATCGGCGAGGGTGCCGCGCGGATCGATCACCGCCTTGGCGCGATAGGGCGGCGACTTGTACCAGACCGGCGGCAGGCCGAGCACGGGCCACGGATAGCAGGAGCACAGGGTGCAGACGATGAGGTTGTGCTCTTCTCGCGTGTTGAAGCAGGCGACGATATGCTCGCCGCCGCGTCCGCCATAGCCGAGCTCGGCGACGGCGGCAGTGCCATCGGCCTTCAGGCGCGCGGCATAGGCCGGGTCGCTCCAGGCCTTGGCCACGACACGGGCGCCGTTGCGCGGGCCGATCTTGGTCTCATAGGTATCGATGATCGCGTCGAGCGCCGCCGGATCGACATAACCCTTCTCGACCATCAGCGATTCCAGCGCCTTCACCCGCGCTTCGATCGGAGTGAAGTGGTTGTCGTGCTCGTGGTCATGATGGTGGTGATGGTCGTGGCCGCTCATCGGACCCTCCTCGTCATGCCAGCCTGATCCGCGCCGCCCGCTCGACCCTCACCGCGAAGGCTGCGAGCGATTTGTCGGAGCCCTTCGGCCCGATCACCGACAAGCCCAGCGGAGCGTCGTCGCGATGGGCGACGGGGATCGAAATCTGCGGGAAGCCGGAGAGCCCGGCAAGGCAGAGCAGGCGCAGGGCACGGTTGCGGAAATCCTCGAGCTCCGGCTCGCCGGCGCTGACCAGCGGCGCGACATCGGGCACCGTTGGCAGCATCAGCACGCCGTCCTTGCCGAGCAGCTTGGCGAGCTTCGCCCGGAAAGCCTTGCGCACGCTGTCGCCGCGGGCGACTTCCGCATCGCTGACCGCCTTGCCGAAGGCGAAGCGCTCGGCGACGCCGGGGCCGAGCGGCGTGGCATGGCGCTCGATCATCGCGCCGTCCGAAGCCCAGGCCTCGCGACCCTGGATCCAGCGGAAGGCCCAGTAGAGCGCGTCCATGTCGCTGACGGCGCGCACCGTCTCGGGCTGGCCGAGGATCGGCACGATCCGCTGCACGACATTGCGCAGGATGCGCTCGGCCTCGGGCACGGCCTGGGCAAATAAATCGTCGGCGAGGAGAAGGCGCGGCGTCTCCGGCAGGCTCAGCCGGTCCTTGCCGAGCACCACATTGGCGGCGCGGGCGAAGACCTCGCCGTCCCGGGCGAAGAAGCCGGCGGTGTCGAGGCTCTCCGCCAGCGGCCAGGCGCGCTTCAGCGAAAGCCGGCCATGGGTCGGGCGGAGGCCGAACAGCCCGCCATAGCTCGCCGGAGCCCGGACTGAGCCGCCAGTATCGGAGCCGAGGCCGATATCGGCGAGCCGCCCGGCGACGGCGGCCATCGAGCCGGAGGAGGAGCCGCCGGTGATCCGGTCAGGCGCGGCCGGATTCACGGGCGACCCGAAATGAGCGTTCTTGCCGTTGAGCGAAAAGGCGAGCTCGTCGGTATGGGTCTTGCCGACGAAGCGGGCCCCGGCCTCCAGGAACGCCTTCACGATCGGCGCCGTCTTGGTCTTGATCCCCGAGAGCGCCAGCACGGTCGGCGATCCCGCCCCGGTCGGATAGCCCTTGACGTCGAACAGGTCCTTGACCGCGAGCGTCAGCCCGGAGAGCGGGCCGGAGGAGGCATGCTTCACCGGCGCGTCCGGATAGGGCACGAAGCAGCGGAACGGGTCGTTCTCGATCATGGTGTTCTCAGATCCCCCCAGATCCCAATCAGATACCTTTGGCGTCGCCGTCCGAACGCGGATCATGCGTCGCCTCGACATGGCCTTTCTGGCGCTTCACAAGCATGCCGGCATGGCCGAACTGGTCGGAATAGGCCTCGCTGTATTCCTCGACCGGATGGCCGGCGGCAGTCAGCCGCGCCAGCAGCATCGGGTCGAAGCGGTTCTCCAGCTTGAGCGATATCGAGCCGGCGCCCCAGGTGCGGCCGAAGAGCCAGCGCGGCGCATCGACCGCGTCGGCGACGCCCTGGCCAAAACGATAGCGCGACAGGATCTGCGCCTGGAATTGCGGCTGACCGTCGCCGCCCATCGCGCCATAACTCATGATCCGGCCATCGTCGAAACGGGCCAGCGGCGGGTTGAGCGTGTGGAACGGCTTGCGGCCGGGCATCAGAGGATTGAGCGCCTTGGCGTCCAGCGAGAAGGAGACGCCGCGGTTCTGCCAGTTGACGCCGGTCTTGGGCAGGATGCAGCCGGAGCCGTATTCCCAGTAGAGCGACTGGATATAGGAAACGGCGAGGCCGGAGCCGTCGATCGCACCCATCCAGATCGTGTCGCCTTCGCCGGGGCGGAACGGCCAGCTGGCAGCACGCTTGCGGTCGATCTTCGCGGCTTCGCGTTCCAGGGCGGTGTCGGTCAGGAGGCTCGCCGGATCGATCGTCATGAAGGCCGGGTCGGTGACGACCTTGTCGCGGATGGCGAGCGCCCGCTTCACCGCCTCGACCAGCCCGTGATGATGGTCGAAGCTCTCGGCCCGGCTGACGCCGAGTTTCTCGAAGATGCCGAGGATCATCAGGGCGGTGAGCCCCTGCGTCGGCGGCGGGAAATTGTAGACGGTCAGGCCCGGCAGCCTCAGCGACAGCGCTTGGACGGGCCGGGCGCGGAAGGCTTCGAGATCGACGCGGGTGATCGGCGCGCCGAGAAGCCCGAGGTCCTCGGCGAGCTCGCGGCCGATGTCACCGCGATAGAAGTCGTCGAGCCCGGCATGGGAAAGCTGCTCCAGCGTTGCGCCGAGCGCTGAGGCTTTACGTCGGTCGCCGGCCTTGGGGCGCTCGCCGCCCGGCCAGAAGAACTCGCTGAAGCCGGGCGCCGCCTTCACCGCATCGACTTCTTGGGGCCAGGTGCGCAGCTCCGATTCCGAGATGTCGTAGCCTTCCGAGCAATGGCGAATGGCGTCAGTGAGCAGATCCTTCAGCGGCAGCCTGCCGCCGAGGCTTTGGGACAGAGCGTGCGCCGCCTGCCAGCCGCCGATCGCGCCGGCGACGGTGATCGCCGCATCCGGGCCGCGCGCCGGCAGCGCGTCATGGCCCTTCTCGCGGTAGCGCTCGATCGTGGCGAGGGTGCCCGCCGGACCGCAGGCCTCGATGGCGTGGACCTTGCCGCCGGGCTCGTGCACCAGCCAGAAGCCGTCGCCGCCGATCGCGTTCATATGGGGGTAGACGACGGCGATCGTCGCGGCCATGGCGACCATCGCCTCGATCGCATTGCCGCCCTCGGCAAGAATGGCGCGCCCGGCTTCGGAGGCGAGACGGTGGGGTGCGGCGACGGCGGCCGAGTTGAAAACCGGTGAATCGGGCATCAGGTTCTTTTCATTCAGGCAGGCGGGACCATATGCCGGTAGGCGCGATTTTGTTGCATGCCGCCGCCGGCTAGGCTAGGCGGTCCGTGCATGGGTTCCGAGGGTAAAAGCATGGCGGCTGGCCGCACCAACTGGCGCAACGTGATCATGGTGGTCTCACTCGCCATACTGATCGCGGTCGAGATCTTCGGCGTCGCGCTGGCGTCCGGCTGGGCGCTGGCCGGCCTGTTCGAGCTCGGCCCGATCGTCGCCTATGTGCTGATGGGCCTGTTCTCGGTGCTCGCCGCCTATGGCCTGCTGAACTTCATGCGCCGGGTCGTGAAGATCGAGCGCCTCACCCATCGCGGCTGAGGCTCAGCCGCAAGGGCGCATCACCACCGGATCGGCTTCGGCCGGCAGCAATTCATCGAGCGAGCGGCAGCGACCCTCGACGCAGACCCGCCAGTCGTCGGTCGCGCCGGAGCGGCTCATCACGACCTCGCGCAAAGGCGTCAGGTCCGGTTTCCAGCGCCAGAAGCCGTCGATGAGTTTTGCGCCATCAGGCGGGTCCATGCCCGCGCCCGAGCCCTGTATGCGTGCTTCGGTGAGGACGAGGCCATCGGGGCTTTCGCGCCAAAGTTCCTCCCAGAGCGTCTTCTGCACCGAATGCCGCCAGGACAGCGTGATCTCGCTCGCGCCGAGCGAAATCACGAGCGCGCCGGCGGCAAGGCAGATCATACGGCCGGCGCGGTGGCTCTGGCGCGCCAGAGATGCTGGCAGATCATCGCGGCCGCGAGCGCAAAGCCGATCTCGTCGGTGAGCGGGACCGCGGCGACGAGGAAGGCCGCAGCGACCGCCGCCAGCACCCGTTCCCACAGCGCCAGCCGGCGCGTGAGATAGCCGACGAAGGCCGCCCCCCAGAGCACCATGGCGAGCGTTGCCTTGACGACGATATAGGCCACGGCGAGCCAGTAGGTGGCGCCGGAGAGACCCGCCACCGGCTGCAGCATCAGCGTCGGATCGTAGACCGCCATATAGGGCACGACGAAGCCGGGCAGCGCGATCTTCACCGCCTGGACGCCGATCTTCATGCCCGAGACCTTGGCCATCGGCGCGGCGGCGAAGGCGGCGAGCGCGACCGGCGGGGTCAGGTCGGCCATGATCCCGAAATAGAAGACGAACATGTGGCTGACGATCAGCGGCACGTCGAGCTGGAGCAGGATCGGCGCGGCCAGCGACGAGGTGATGATGTAGTTCGGGATGGTCGGGATGCCCATACCGAGGATCAGGCTGAACACCATGGTCAGCACAAGCGCCAGGAACATCGAGTTCTTGCCGATGCCGATCAGCCAGGAGCCGAAGATGGTGCCGAGCCCGGTCAAGGTCATGGTGCCGATGACGATGCCGACGAGCGCGCAGGCGAGGCCGACCGGCAGGGCCTGGCGGGCGCCATCGGCCAGCGCCGCGATACAGCTCTGCAGTACCTCGCGGCCGGATGCGCCGCGCAGCACGTTCCAGAGCACGAGCGCGAGCACGACCATCAGCACTGTCGCCATGCTGATCGTCATCGATGCCGCCGAGATCAGGGCGAAGCCGACCCAGAAGACGAGGCGAAGCGCCTGTGAGCCGAGGCCGGCGGAAATCGCCAGCGCGAGGATGAGCGCGACAGTGAGGGCAAGCCCGATCGCTCCGGCGAAGAGCGGCGTGAAGCCGGCGAAGAGCAGGTAGACCAGAACGACCAGCGGCGCGATCAGGTACCAGTTCTTGCGCAGTTCGGCCCGCGCGCTCGGCAATTGCGATTTGGGCAGGCCGTGCAGGCCGAGCTTGCCGGCCTCGAGATGCACAGCCCAGTAACAGGCGGCGAAATAGAGCAGGGCCGGGATGATCGCCGCCTCGACGATCTTCGAATAGGGTACGTCGATGGTCTCGGCCATGATGAAGGCGACGGCGCCCATCACCGGCGGCATGATCTGGCCACCCATGGACGACGTCGCCTCGACGCCGCCGGCGAAGGCGCCGTTGAAGCCGGAGCGCTTCATCAGCGGAATGGTGAACTGGCCCGACGCCACGACATTGGCGACGCCGGAGCCGGAGACCGTGCCCATCAGGGCCGAGGAGGCGACGCAGACCTTGCCGGGCCCGCCCTGCTTGCCGCCGAACACGGCCATCGAGATGTCGTTGAAGAAGTCGATGACGCCGGCCCGTTCCATGAACGCGCCGAACAGGATGAACAGGAAGATGAAGGTCGCCGAGACGGCGGTCGGGGTCGAATAGAGCCCCTCGGTGCCGAAGGCCATCTGCTCGATCACCTGCTCGAGGCTGTAGCCGCGATGGTTGTAGGGTGCCGGCAGGTAACTGCCGAACAGGCAATAGGCCAGGAAGGTGCCGGCGACGAGCGGCAGGGCGATGCCCATGGCGCGCCAGACCAGCAGGAACAGCACGGCGAGCGCGGTGATGCCGACGACCATGTCGGCATGGGTGAGCTCGCCGGCGCGGTTCACCAGCTCGTTGTAGTTCCACCAGTGATAGAGGCCGAGCGTGAAGCCGATGATGCCGACTGCCCACCAGAAGATGCGGGCCGGCGGCGAGGTCTCGTCCGCATTGGCGAGCAGGCCGCAGGCGGTCAGGCAGAGAAAGCCGACGTGGACGGTGCGCAGCACCTGGTTCGGCAAGGTGCCGGTGTAAAGCGTAACCAGCTCGAAAGCGGCGAACAGGGTGAGGAAAGCGAAGATCGCTTCCGTATTCGCCTGGCCGCGGGCGGCGCCGAGGAGGATCCAGCCGAGCCAGAGCGCGAAAACGACCCGGATCAGCAGGATCGGCGTCAGCCACGAGATGGCCGGGACGATCCGGAAGTCGAGCGGAATGCCGAAGGCGGTGACGATCTGGAACACCGAGAAGGCGACGGCGATCCAGAACAGCAGGCGGCCTTTCCAGCCCGTCCCGAAGGTCGCCGGCAGGCCATGTTCGGGGTCGTAAGGGGCGGCCTGCGGGCTGGCTGCGACATCCGGAATGGCAAGCGGCTTGCTCGATTCGGTGCTCATGCTGGTTCCCCGTCCTGCCGCGCTGCAGGCGCGATCTTCACTGTTTCGTCGTCTGGCAAAAAAGGCGAGGCCGGATCGACCGGCCTCGCCTGGATTACGTCGGGTGGGAAGGGGCTCAGGAGCCGACCTTCAGGCCCTTCTCCTTGAGATAGCGCGCTGCGCCGGGATGCAGCGGTATCGGCATGCCGTCGAGTGCGTTCTCGAGCTTGATCGAACGGGCGGCGGCATGGGCGGCGCCGAGATCGGCGAGGCTTTCGAAGACGGCCTTGGTCATCTGGTAGACCGTCTCCTCCTTCATGCCCTCATGGGTGACGAGGTAGTTGACCACGGCGGCGGCAGGGACGGCGGCGGTCTGGCCGGTATAGGTGTTGGCCGGGATCGAGACCTTGACGAAGGGCGGGCCGGCCTTGTCGACGACCGCGGCCGGCACCTCGACGACGGTGATCTCGACCGAGGTCGCAAGATCGCGCAGCGAGGCGACGCCGAGGCCGGCCGATTGCAGCGTCGCGTCGAGCTGGCGGTTCTTCATCAGCTCGACCGATTCGGCGAAGGGCAGGTACTCGATCTTGCCGAGATCCTTGTAGGACAGGCCGGCGGCGGCGAGGATGGCGCGGGCGTTGAGCTCGGTGCCCGACTTCGGCGCGCCGACCGAGAGGCGCTTGCCCTTGAGATCGGCGAGCGTCTTGATGCCGCTATCCTTCGAGGCGACGATCTGGACGTAGTTCGGATAGATCGCGGTGATGCCGCGCAGCTTCTTCAACGGCGTCTTGAAGCCGGCATCCTCGTCGCCCTTCCAGGCGGCGTCGAGGGAATCGCCGAGGGTGAAGGCGATCTCGCCCTTGCCCTGCTGGAGCAGGACGAGGTTCTCGACCGAGGCCTTGGTTGCCTGCACGGTCGGGCGGACATTCGGGATCTTCTCGCCATAGATCTTCGAGAGCGCCACGCCGAGCGGATAATAGACGCCCGAGGTGCCGCCGGTCAGCACGTTGATGAAGTCCTGGGCCTTTGCCGCAACCGGTGTCACGGCGATGGTCACGGCAGTCATGAGGCCGGCAAATCTGCGGCCAGTGAACAGCGTCGTCATGGTTCCTCCCGAAACATGGTCCGGCTCGGAGGGCCGGACTTTCCCTGTTGTAGGCGGTTCATGGCGGGAAAGAAAAGTTGTTCCAAAGCCGTAGCGCGTTGATTGCCGCGATTGCGCGCGAATTCCGCCCTGCTGCGGCCAGGAAGCTACGGTGATTGCCCTCGCCGGCTGGACAGGCTAGCCGGAAACACCATCTTCCAGCTGACACTTCCCGATGGAGCGCCCCGTCCGATGCAGCCGCGACAGCCGACCACGCCCCTGATCGACCGCCGCACATTGCTCGCGGGTGCCGCCGGTACGGCCGCCCTCGCCGCAGCCGGTTTCTCCGGCCAGGCGCTGGCGCAGCAGGGGCTGAAGCTCGGAACCGCCGACGCGTTCTCCTTCGACGGGCTGAAGGCGCGGGCCCGCGATCTTGCCGGCAAGCCCTATGAGGCGCCGCCGAACCCCAAGCCAGACGTGCTGGAGAAGATCGACTACGACGCCCATGGCAAGATCAGGTTCAAGCCGGAGCTGGCGCTGTGGGCGAGCGGGCCCTCGCCCTGGCCGGTGACCTTCTTCCATCTCGGCCGCTACTTCCAGAAGCCGGTGCGCATGCATGTCCTCGACGACGGCAAGGCGCGCGAGATCGTCTATGACGAGAGCTATTTCGAGATGCCGGCCGATTCCCCAGCCAAGCAGTTGCCGCCGGGCGCGGGCTTTGCCGGCTTCCGCTTCCAGGAGAGCCGCTCCGGCCATCCCGGCCGCAAGGGCGAGAAGCTCGACTGGCAGAAGAACGACTGGGTCGCCTTCCTCGGGGCCTCCTATTTCCGCGCCATAGGCGAGCTCTACCAGTACGGGCTCTCGGCTCGCGGCCTTGCGATCGACCCCGCGGTTGGCGACCGGCCGGAGGAGTTCCCCGATTTCACCCATGTCTGGCTCGAGACGCCGCCCGAGGCGGCCGAGCATGTGATCATCTATGCCCTGCTCTCGGGGCCGAGCGTTGCCGGAGCCTTCCGCTTCCGCATGCATCGCGGCAAGGGCGTCACGATGGAGATCGAGCAGGAGCTGCATCTGCGCAAGGACGTGGCCCGGCTCAGCATCGCGCCGCTGACCTCGATGTACTGGTATTCCGAGACGGGCAAGGCGACCATGGTCGACTGGCGGCCGGAGGTGCACGATTCCGACGGGCTCGCGCTCTGGACCGGCCGCGGCGAGCGCGCCTGGCGCCCGCTCAACAATCCCCAACGGACCGTCGCCTCGTCCTTCGTCGACGAGAATCCGCGCGGCTTCGGCCTGATGCAGCGCGACCGCGAATTCGGCCACTATATGGACGGCGTCTTCTATGAGCGCCGGCCCAGCCTTTGGATCGAGACTCTCGGCCAATGGGGCAAGGGCGCGGTCCAGCTGATCGAGATCCCGACCGACGACGAGATCCACGACAACATCGTCGCGATGTGGGTGCCGGAGGCTCCGGCCAAGGCCGGCAACGCCTATAATTTCCGCTACCGCCTGCACTGGCTCGCCGACGAGCCCTTCCCGCCGGCGCTCGGCCGTGTCGTCGCGACAAGGCTCGGCAATGGCGGCCAGCCCGGCACGGCGCGGCCCAAGGGCGTGCGCAAGTTCATGATCGAGTTCAAGGGCCCGGCGCTCGAGGACATCCCGTTCGGGGTCAAGCCCGAGGTCGTGCTCTCGACTTCGCGCGGCAGCTTTTCCTATATCTTCGCCGAGGCGGTGCCGAACGACGTGCCCGGCCATTGGCGGGCGCAGTTCGACCTCACCGTCGACGGCACCGACCCGGTCGAGATGCGCTGCTTCCTGCGCGGCGGCGACAAGGTGCTGACCGAGACCTGGCTGTACCAGTATCTGCCCGCATAAGGGCAGGTACCTACCCCTCGATCTGGCGCTTCTGGGCCCGGTCGACGGAGATGAACAGCGTGTTGGCCGCACCGGGCTCGACGCAGAACACGTCGAAGCTCGGCGCCTGCGGGTCGTCGGCGGGCATGTGCAGGACGGCAGAGCCCTTGCGGCCGGCGAAGGCCATGAGCCGGAAGCTGAGGCCGTCAGGCAGGACGATCTCGATCGCGTCGGCCGGAATCCCGGTCGCGACACCGTCGCGTATCGCTTTGAAGGTCACCCGCTCGATGCTCACGCACGCACTCCCATCCGGCTGCAATCGACGAGAATGGATATCGGCGCGCTTCGAAGCTGGTGACAAGCGTCATCGTGCTTGCTTGCCATTGAGCGTAACATTATATCATTCCTCATGAGCCATGATCATGTCCATCACCACGGCCCCGTGGCGGAAGCGCCCGGTTGGTCGCTGTTGCGGCTCTCGGCCGGGCAACGGCTCGGCCTGGCGCTCGGCGTGATCGCAGTGCTGTGGGCGGCGACCTTCGCCGTCATTGTGTGATGAAGAATCCGGCGTGAACAAGAGTACAAAACCCATGCCCGCCATCCGTTTCAGCGATCTGACGCTCGGCTATGACCGCCATCCGGCGGTGCATCATCTCTCGGGCGAGATCGCGCCGGGCAGCCTGATCGCCATCGTTGGGCCGAACGGCGCCGGCAAGTCGACCCTGCTCAAGGCCATCGCCGGCGCGCTTTCGCCGCTCGACGGCACGGTGACCCTCGCCAAGGGCAAGCGCCTCGCTTATCTCCCGCAATCTGCCGAACTCGACCGCTCCTTCCCGATCCATGTCTACGACCTCGTCGCCATGGGCCTCTGGGGCACGGCTGGCATCTTCGGCCGGATCGGCTTTGGCCAGCGCAGCAAGATCGAGGCGGCGATCTCCGCGGTCGGCCTCACTGGCTTCGAGGGCCGCAGCATCGGCACGCTCTCGGGCGGACAGATGCAGCGCGCGCTGTTCGCCCGGCTCCTGCTGCAGGACGCCGATATCATCCTGCTCGACGAGCCTTTCACCGCGATCGATGCCCGCACGAGCGCCGACCTGCTGGCGCTGGTCCAGCGCTGGCATGGCGAGAACCGCACTGTCGTTGCCGTGCTGCACGATATCGAGACGGTGAAGCGCGCCTTCCCGCAGACGCTGCTCCTGGCGCGTGAAGCGATCGCCTGGGGCGAGACCGGCGAGGTGCTGACGGCGAACAATCTGCTCAAGGCGCGCCGCATGGTCGAGGCGTTCGACAGCCACGCCGCGCCCTGCGCCGCCTGAGCGCCGAGACAAGACAAGGCCGATGCTCTACGACCTCCTGATCGGCCCTTTCGCCGAATTCGACTTCATGCGCCGGGCGCTGGTCGGCGTGATCGCGCTGTCGGTCTCGGGCGCGCCGGTCGGCGTCTTCCTGATGCTGCGGCGGATGAGCCTGACCGGTGACGCCATGGCGCATGCGATCCTGCCGGGCGCCGCGCTCGGCTATCTCGTCGCCGGCTTCTCGCTGCCGGCGATGACGCTGGGCGGGCTCGTCGCCGGCTTTGCCGTCGCGCTCGCTGCCGGCGCCGTGGCGCGTCTGACCGTGCTCAAGGAAGACGCCTCGCTCGCCGCCTTCTATCTGATCTCGCTGGCGCTCGGTGTCACCCTGGTCTCGCTGCGTGGCTCGGCGGTCGATCTCTTCCACGTGCTGTTCGGCAATGTGCTGGCGCTCGACGACGATGTGTTGGTGTTGCTCTCCAGCGTCGCCAGCCTGACGCTCGGCGTGCTGGCGCTGGTCTACCGCCCGCTCGTGCTCGAATGCGTCGATCCCGGCTTCCTGCGCTCGGTCAGCCGCTCGGGCGGCGTCGTCCACCTGACCTTCCTCGGGCTCGTCGTGCTCAACCTTGTCGCCGGCTTCCACGCGCTCGGCACGCTGCTCGCGGTCGGTCTGATGATGTTGCCGGCTGCCGCGGCGCGATTCTGGACCGCCGACATCACCCGGCTGATCCTGCTCGCTTCCGGCTTCGGCATGGCCTCCGGCTATATCGGGCTCGTCGCCTCCTACGCTGCCGGCAGCAATCTCCCGGCCGGACCGGCGATCATCCTGTCGGCCGGCGCGCTTTATCTCGGCTCGCTCCTGCTGGGATCGCAGGGCGGCCTTGCGCGGCGCCTCTTGCCGAGGGCCCATCTCCAGCGCTAGTTATGTTATAGTGTTTCATACAGCGCGAGAGATGCCATGCTGAACCGCCGCTCCGTTCTCCTCGGCCTTGCCGCCGGTGCCGTCCTGCCGCCGCCGGCCTTCGCCCAGGAGAAGCTGCCCGTCGTCGCGAGCTTCTCGATCCTTGGCGATTTCGTGCGCGAGATCGGCGGCGAGCGGGTCGCGGTGGCGCTGCTGGTGGGGCCCGATGGCGACGCGCATGTCTATTCGCCGACGCCGGCCGATGCGAAGACGGTGGCCGGTGCCAAGCTCGTCGTCGTCAACGGGCTGAAGTTCGAGGGCTGGCTGACCCGGCTGATCAAGTCGTCGGGCACGAAGGCGACGATCGCGACTGCCACTACCGGCATCACCCCGCTCAAGATGGCCGACGATCACGGCCACGGTCATGGTGGCGAGGATCCGCATGCTTGGCAGAGCGTCGCCAATGCCAAAACCTATGTCGGCAATGTTCGGGATGCGCTGGTCGCGGCCGATCCGGCCGGCAAGGCAACCTATGAGGCCAATGCCGCCGCCTACCTTGCGAAGCTGGATGCCCTAGAGGCCGAGATCAAGGCGACTGTCGCGCGCGTCCCGGCCGAGCGACGCAAGGCGATCACCTCGCATGATGCCTTCGGCTATTTCGCCAAGGCCTACGGCATCGCGTTCATCGCGCCGCAGGGCGTTTCCACCGAGGCCGAGGCCTCGGCCAAGGACGTCGCCCGCATCATCCGCCAGATCAAGGCGGAGAAGGTGCCGGCGGTCTTCCTCGAAAACATCACCAATCCGCGCCTGGCCGAGCAGATCGCCAAGGAGAGCGGGGCGAAGATCGGCGGGCGGCTCTATTCGGATGCGCTCTCGGCGCCGAACGGTCCCGCTGGGACTTACATCGCGATGATGAAACACAATATAAGCCAGATCGAGAAGGCGCTCGTCGCCGGCCCGGCCTGACCGGTCCGCGATCGCAGCAGCGCCGCCAACCAGGTTCTAGTCATGTCCGAGAAGATTCCCGTCACGGTGCTCACCGGCTATCTGGGCGCCGGCAAGACCACGCTCCTCAACCGCATCCTCACCGAGGACCACGGCAAGAAATTTGCCGTGATCGTCAACGAGTTCGGCGAGACCGGCATCGATGGCGACCTCGTCGTCGGCGCCGACGAGGAAGTGTTCGAGATGAACAATGGCTGCATCTGCTGCACGGTGCGCGGTGACCTGATCCGCATCCTCGACGGCTTGATGAAGCGCAAGGGCAAGTTCGACGCGATCATCGTCGAGACCACCGGCCTCGCCGATCCTGCGCCTGTCGCCCAGACCTTCTTCGTCGACCAGGATGTCGGCGACGCGACCAAGCTCGACGCGGTCGTGACCGTCACCGACGCGAAATGGCTGCAGGACCGGCTGAAGGACGCGCCGGAGGCGAAGAACCAGATCGCCTTCGCCGACGTGATCATCCTGAACAAGACCGATCTCGTCAGCGTCGAAGGGCTCGCCGAGGTCGAGGCGGCGATCCGCGCGATCAACCCCTACGCCAAGCTGCACAAGACGACGCGCTGCGACCTGCCGATCGCCGAGCTGCTCGACCGCAACGCCTTCGACCTCGACCGCATCCTCGACATCGAGCCGGACTTCCTCGAAGCCGGCCACCATCATCATCACTCGGATGAGATCCGCTCGATGTCGTTCACGCTTCCCGGCGATGTCGATCCGGACAAGTTCATGCCCTGGATCAACGATATCAGCCAGGTGCAGGGCCCGAACATCCTGCGCTCCAAGGGCATCCTCGCCTTCAAGGACGAGCCGCGTCGCTTCGTCTTCCAGGGCGTGCACATGATCCTCGACGGCGACCTGCAGCGCGACTGGAAGGCTGGAGAGGAGCGCAACTCGCGCCTGGTCTTCATCGGACGCGATCTCGACGAGGCGGCGTTGCGAAAGGGGTTCATGGCCTGCGCAGCTTGAGCTAAAGCCAAGGTCATGGAGACCATCACCAAACCTGTCTCGCTGCGCGAGCATGTCGTTCCGATCGAGGCCGGCGAGCATGTCGTCGGTGCCTTCTGGCTGAAGCAGACGCTGGCCTTTGCGCTCGCGGACGGGCGCGTGCTGCGCTGGCGCGATGGCAAGACGGAAAGCGTCGAGGCCAATCGCGGCGGCCTGCTCTGCGCCGTCTCGGATGGCGAGCGCCTGATCAGTGGCGGCGACGACGGCCGCGTTGTCGCGACATCAGCCGATGGCGAGCCGGAGGAGCTCGCGCTCGACCCGAAGCGGCGCTGGATCGACGCTGTGACGGTGTCATCCGCCGGCAGTCTCGCCTGGAACACTGGCCGCAGCGTCCATGCCCGCGACGACAAGGGCAAGCTCAGGTCGATCGAGGTCGCTTCGACGCCGCAGGGCCTCGTCTTCGCGCCGAAGGGCTATCGCCTCGCCATCGCGCAGATGAACGGCGTGCTGCTCTGGTATCCGAACACCGAGGCCAAGCCCGATTTCCTCGACTGGAAGGGCTCGCATCTCGAGGTGACGTGGTCGCCTGACGGGCGCTTCGTCGTCAGTGCCATGCAGGAGAACGCGCTGCATGGCTGGCGGCTCGGCGACAAGCCGAGCCATATGCGCATGACCGGCTATCCGGCCAAGCCGCGCTCGCTGTCCTGGTCGCATGACGGGCTCTGGCTCGCATCGTCGGGAGCCGACGCCGCGATCGTCTGGCCCTTCCAGGGCGACGGGCCGACCGGCAAGGCGCCGCGCGAATGCGGCGCGCGCCACGCCAAGGTCACCCGCGTCGCCTTCCATCCGAAGGCGCTGGTGCTGGCGATCGGCTACGACGATGGCTGCATCCTGATGGTGCGCCTGACCGACGCCTCGGAACTCCTGGTGCGGCCGGCACAGCGCGGCAGCGGCATCACCGCCTTTGCCTGGGACAAGCTCGGCAAGCGCCTCGCTTTCGGTGCCGAAGACGGCGCTGCCGGCGTGCTGACCCTGCCGGGCGGCTGAGCGGCGATGCGCTTTGGCCTGTTCGGCAAGGACAAGCGCGACGCCGCCGGGGCCGATGCCGCGGCGCAGATCAAGCGGCAGGTGCGCGAGCTGCTTCACCTGCCCGAGAACGCCGTGATCGCCGTCAACGAGATCCTCTGCGCCGATCCCGCCTGCCCAGGCACCGAGACGGTGATCCTGGTGATGAAGCCCGGCGAGAAGACCAGAGCTTTCAAGGTCCAGATGGGACTGGCGGAGGTGACCGCGGATGCGTTGGCGCAGGCGCTGTCCGCGAGCTCTTAAGCAGTCTCCCTTTCTTCGCGTTGCTTGCCATGCTAGGTTACATGTAACCAAGGCGAGGGCTATGACATGGCATCTCCGGGCAGCAAGTTGAAGGTCCGTCGTCATCGCGAGCGGTTGCGCGAGCAGGGGCTGCGGCCGATCCAGATTTGGGTTCCGGATGTCCGCGCGGTCGGTTTCCGGGCGGAAGCGCATCGACAGTCGCAGGCGGTGGCGCTGAGTAGGCAAGCGGCGGAAGACCAGGCCTTCATCGACTCGATCACGATCGGCGATGTCGAATGAGGCGTGGCGAGGTCTGGACCGTCTCCGGCGGCCAGGACTATGCGGGCAAGCCGCGCCCCGTGGTGATCGTCCAGGACGACAGTTTCGACGCCACCGCCTCGATCACGATCTGCGCCTTTACCACCGACGAAACCGAAGCGCCCCTGTTTCGTCTGCCCGTGACGCCTCATTCCGGCAACGGCCTGCACTCCCCCAGCAGGCTCATGGTCGACAAGCTCACGACGGTTCCGAAGAGCAAGCTTGGCGAGCGGATCGGGCGGCTCGACGACGAGGATGTGGTGCGACTCAACCGGGCGATCGCAGTATTCTTGGGATTGGCCGGTTCATCGCGGCCAGCGGTGTGAGCGGCGGCGGGTGAAACGGCGAGTGGCTCATCCATTCGCCGCCGACACGCCCTGTCAGGAATGCGAGCGATCGCCCCTTATCCGCGGTCCTGCTTGTGGCTAGCTTGCCAGCATGGCGACGCGACCCCGAAGAATCCTGAAGCTCGACAAGGCACAAGCGCGCCGGATCTGGCTCAAAGCCCAGAAATTAGATGCGCGAGAGCCGTTCGGCTCCGGGCTCGAGGCGACGGCGGCGGCCACC
The DNA here is from genome assembly GCA_025846845.1 of Alloboseaceae bacterium BT-24-1. Lineage (GTDB taxonomy): Bacteria > Pseudomonadota > Alphaproteobacteria > Rhizobiales > Beijerinckiaceae > Allobosea. The sequence continues at coordinate 422,615 of JAOYTL010000003.1, read as the reverse complement.
GCGCATCTCGGCTATGTCCAGATCGACACGATCAACGTGGTCGAGCGCTGCCACCACCACATCCTCTACAGCCGCATCCCCGACTATCGCCGTGACGACCTCGCGCAGGCGCAATCGCGGGACAGGTCGGTGTTCGAGTACTGGACGCATGCGCTGTCCTATGTGCCGACAGCTGATCTTCGTTATTTCCTGCCTGCGATGAAGGCGCATCGCGCCGAGCCGAAGCGCTGGGCTTCGGTCGGCGGCCGCGAGGAGACACGCAAGCTGCTGCGCCGCATCCGCAAGGATGGCGCGCTCACCATCCGCGACATCGACACCGACGTGCTGGTCGAGAAGACGCATCTGTGGGCGAGCAAGAAGCCGTCCAAGGGCCTGCTCGAACGCGCCTTCTACGATGGCGAGCTCGTCATCTCGGCGCGTTCCGGCATGCTCAAGACCTATGAGCTGATGGACCGGCATTTCGGCTGGGAGAAGCGGCCGACGCCGGCCTCGGAGCGACAGATCGCCGCCTACAAGCTCGACCGTGCCTTGCAGGCGCAAGGCATCGTCAGCCTCGATTCGATCTGCCATCTTGATGCGCCCAGTAAGAAGGCGGTCGGCGAGCTGATCGCCGGGCGGGTGAGGCGCAAGGAACTCGTGCCGGTCGCGATCGAGGGCGCAGAGAAAACACCGCATTGGGCCCGGCCCGAGACCCTGGAACCCGTCGCGCCGTCGGATGAGGGGCTCGTCCACATCCTGTCGCCGTTCGATCCGCTGATCATCCAGCGCAAGCGGCTGAAGCTGTTCTTCGGCTACGACCACATCTTCGAGGCCTACCTGCCCAAGGAGAAGCGCGTCTTCGGCTATTTCGGCCTGCCGGTGCTGGCGGGAGACCGCATCGTCGCCGTGGCCGACCTCAAGACGGACCGGGCGGCGCGCAAGCTCCTGGTGCAGCAATGGACCTGGCTGGAGCCGGAGCCCTCCGCGGAACTGCGGCGACAGGTCGACGAGGAGATGCAGCGCTTCGAGCGTTTTCAGCTCGGGTGAGCGTGTTTCAGTTCGGCCGCGGCCAGCTGAAATCGTCGGCGCGGCCGGGGCGTGGCTCGGGCGCGATGCCCTGGCCGAAGACGCGGTCAAGCCCTGCTGCGACATCGCCGCGCCCGCGTGCCTCCTGAACCGAGGTGATCAGTGCCGTATCGCCGCTGCCGGCAATCGCGCCGGTCAGGGGCAGAATCGGCCCGGCCAGTGGCCTTGGCGGGGCGACCGGGACGAGCTGGAGATCGGCGGGCAGGCCGCTGACCATCCGGTCGATCAGGCGCTCGACGCCGCCCGGCTGGAGGTCGGGTGCGAGCGGTGCACCGGTCTCGGGCGAGGTCGGCAGGGCGATGACGTTCTGCGTCGGCGCACCCTCGAGCAGGCGGCGAATGACGACGTCGACGAAATGCGCGGCCTTGCGGGCGCCCGCCTTGGTGAAATGGACGCCGTCGCCGAGCCGGAGCTTGGCGATCTGCCCGTTCACGTCCGGTCCGGTCGCGGTATAGCGGTTCTCGCCGTCGACATATGCGGCCCAGAGGTCGACATACTGGCCGCCGCCCGCTTCCACGCCCTTGCGGAAGAGGTCGTTCAGCGTGATCAGGTCGGCCGACAGGCGGGGATTCTGCATCGGCGGCGCGCCGACCCAGATCAGCGGCACCCGTTTTGCGCTGAAGGCGGAGGCGACAGTATCGATCCTGGCCTTGTAGAGCTGGAGCCAGCGCTCGCTCAGAGGCTCGTGCGTGACCTCTCCTTCGCGGATGACCTGGCGATCGTTCGGGCCGAGGACGACGATGCCGACCATGACCTTGGCGTCGGCCGCCAGCAGCTCGCCGGCCGCCTTCGGCCAATCGTAGAAATCGGTCCGGACCAGCCCGCTATCGGCCTTGGCCTTGCTCACCACGGCGACATCGGCACGGTCGCCGAGGCTGTCCTCGAGCCCTTCGGCGATCTGCCCGGCCAGCGTGTCGCCGATCACCAGCACATGGTGGTTGACGTCGACCTTCGGGATGATCGGATCGTCACGAACGACGACGCGGGTCGGTGTCCGGCGCTGGGCCGGCGCCACGCGCTCGCGTGGCTGCCGTTGCTGGGCTGTCGGCCGCTCCGGAATCTGCCAGAACATGTTGAACAGGCTGCGGGCTTGCGGCGCCTGCGGTATCCGGCCGGGCGGCACCGGGTTCTGGGCGATCGAGGTCGGCCCGCCGGTGACGAGCACGAGCAGGGCCGAGGCCAGAACCATGACGAGCGAACGCGTGCGCATCGTGCTCTCGATCGGCACCGGTCAGAGGGTGGCGCCGCCAGGCAATATAGTCGCGATCGCGCGTTTCGTCAGCGTGCTGCCTTCATCCGCGCCAGCAGGGCTGGCGTCGGGTAGCCGTCGGCGAGCATGCCGGCGCGCAACTGGTACTGCCTGACGGCTTCCCGCGTGCCGGTGCCGATGCGGCCGTCGGCATCGTGACTGTAGAGGCCGAGGGCCTTCAGCCGGCGCTGGACGTCGGTGGTGCCGGCCTTGTCGAGTCGCGGCGCCTTCACCGGCCACTCGCCCTGCAAGGCTGGCTTCCCCACGATCCTGTCGCCGAGATGGCCAACCGCGAGCGCGTAGGCGTCGGAGGAGTTGTATTTCTTGATCACGTCGAAATTCGCAGTCAGCAGCATGGCCGGGCCGGTATGGCCGGCGGGATAGAACAGCCTGGCCTCGCCGGAGGAGGGGAGCGAGCCGCCATCGGCGCGGCGCACCCCGGCGGAGCGGAAGGAAGAGAAGCTGGCGCGATAGAGATTATGGTCGAAGCCATCGGGCACCTCGACCTCGATGCCCCAGGGCAGGCCGGGGGTCCAGCCATAGCCCTTGAGGTAGTTGGCGGTCGAGGCGATGGCGTCGCTGGTCGAGGTCCAGATATCGGCATGGCCGTCGCCGGTCTGATCGACCGCGTACTTCATGTAGCTCGACGGCATGAACTGGGTGTGGCCCATGGCCCCCGCCCAGGAGCCGCGCAATTCGCGGCGCTCGACATGGCCCTTCTCGATCAGTTCGAGCGCGGTCAGCAATTCGTCGCGGAAGAAGTCGCCGCGATAGCGGATGCTCGCCAGCGTCGCGAGCGAACGGATCACGTCCTTGTCGCCCTTGAACGAGCCGTAATTGGTCTCCATCCCCCAGATGCCGAGGATGATCTCCTTGGGTACGCCATAGCGGGATTCGGCCTGGGCCAGCACGCTGGCATGAGCCTCCAGCATCTCGCGGCCGCGCGAGATGCGGCCGCCGCCGACAGCGCTGTTGAGATAGCTCCAGATCGGCGCGACGAATTCCGACTGCTTTTGCGTCAATACCACGATCGACGGATCGGGCGTCACGCCCTGGAAGGCAAGGTCGAAGGTCTGGCGCGAGATGCCGCGGGCCTGCGCCATCGGCCAGAGCGTCCGCAGGAAGCCGTCGAAGCCCGGCGCGGCCGGGCGCGCTTCCGGCTTGGGTGTCTGCGCCCGCGCCGGGTTGATCGAACCCGTCGTCTGCGCGAGCGCCGGCCCGAGGCCGAGCGCCGCAGCGAAGGCGAGAACGGTGACGGGGCGCATGGTTGCTCCTCTGGCTCGGCCGCAGTGTCTATCCACCACAGCGCCCGAACGAAGTTAACCATGGGTTAACGCTGCGCCAAATCCCGTCGCTCAGCTCGCATTGCGCTTGCGCAGGCTCTCCTCCCAGGCCAGCGCCTGGGTGACGATCTCGGTGAGATCGTCATGTTCCGGCTGCCAGCCGAGCTCGCTGCGGATGCGATCGGCCTTGGCGACGAGCGCGGCCGGGTCGCCGTCGCGGCGCGGCGAAAGCCGGACCGGGAAATCGACGCCCGAGACCTGCTTCACCACCTCGACGACTTCCTTGACCGAATAGCCGCGGCCATAGCCGCAGTTCAGCGTCAGATTCTCGCCGCCGGCGCGCAGGTGGTCGAGCGCGGCAAGATGGGCGCGGGCGAGATCGGTGACGTGGATGTAGTCGCGCACGCAGGTGCCGTCCGGCGTCGCATAATCGGTGCCGAAGATGTCGAGCCCGGCGCGCTGGCCGAGCGCGGCCTGGCTCGCGACCTTGATCAGATGTGTCGCGTTGGCGCTGGATTGGCCGGAGCGGCCGCGTGGATCGGCGCCGGCAACATTGAAATAGCGCAGCGCAACATAGGTCAGGCCATGGGCGCGGGCGACGTCGCCGAGCATCCACTCGCTCATCAGTTTGGAGCGGCCATAGGGGTTGATCGGATTGAGCGCGATCTCCTCCGGCACAGGCGAGACCGGCGGCTCACCATAAACGGCGGCCGTAGAGGAGAAGATCACGTGCTTGACGCCGCCACGCACGGCGCTCTCCAGCAACGCGCGCGTCTTGACGGTGTTGTTGAGGTAATAGCCGAGCGGGTCTGATACCGAGTCCGGCACGACGATCCGGGCGGCGAAATGCGCGATTTCGGTAATGCCGTGCTCGGCGATGGTGCGCTCGACCAGGGCCTGATCGCCCATGTCGCCGCGCACGAGAGTCGCTTCCTGCGGCACCGCCCACCAGAAGCCGGTCGAGAGATCGTCGAGCACCACGACCTTCTCGCCACGGTCCAGCAGCTCGAGAACCATGTGGCTGCCGATATAGCCGGCACCGCCCGAAACCAGAATCGCCATCTTCGTCTCCTCGTCACGTGACCCGAATAAACCGAAATCACGACAGTTCGAACCAGCCTGTCGGCGCGACATGGCTATTCTCAGGCGCCGCTTCAGTGAAGCCATGCAAGAATGGTGGCCAGGGCGGCAAATCCGGCAATCTACAGCAAGAGCATTGACGTATCGGCAAGGCGTGACTGGTAATTGAAAATGAGGCCGGCCCGGCTTTCGCCAGAATCGCGGGTCAGCCTAAACAAGACCGGCATCAACGGGCGAAGCCGGCTCCTCCCGAAGCCCTCCGATCTTCAGCAGGCGCGCGCGGCAAGCGCGCGAGATGGACGCGTATGATCAAGAAAATCCGCAAGGCGGTCTTTCCCGTCGCTGGTCTCGGCACCCGTTTCCTGCCCGCCACCAAGGCGATCCCGAAGGAGATGCTGACCATTGTCGACCGGCCGGTGGTCCAGCACGTGGTCGATGAGGCGCGCGCTGCCGGGATCGAGCATTTCGTCTTCGTCACCGGCCGCAACAAGGGCGTGATCGAGGACCATTTCGACATGGCCTACGAGCTCGACGACACTTTGGCCAAGCGCGGCAAGACCAAGGAGCTGGAGGCGCTCAAGCACGATCTGCCGGCCGCCGGCGCCACGAGCTTCACCCGCCAGCAGGCGCCGCTCGGCCTCGGCCACGCCGTCTGGTGCGCCCGTGACATCATCGGCGACGAGCCGTTCGCACTACTGCTGCCCGACATGCTGCACCACACCAGCGGCAAGGGCTGCCTCGCCGAGATGATCGAGGCCCATGCGGAGCATGGCGGCAACCACATCGCCGTCGCGCCGGTGCCTGAGGACCAGACCCATCAATACGGCATCGTCGGCGTGCATGACGCCAAGGCGAAGGTTTCGCAGATCACCGGGATGGTCGAGAAGCCGCCGAAAGGCACGGCGCCGTCGAACCTGCACATCACCGGCCGCTACATCCTGCAGCCGACGATCTTCGACCTGCTCGCCAGGCAGGAGAAGGGCGCGGGCGGCGAGATCCAGCTGACCGATTCGATGATCGCCCTGGCAAAGCTCGAGAAGTTCTTCGCGGTGCGCTTCGACGGCGACATCTACGATACAGGCTCGAAGATCGGCTTCCTCTCCGCCAATGTCGCCTATGCTCTGGAGCGCGGCGATCTCGGCCCGCAATTGCGGATTGAGATCGAGCGGCTGCTGGGGCGGTAGTTAGAGCGCCGCCATCCCGTTCCTCCCTTCTCCCCTTGCGGGAGAAGGTGGCCCGTAGGGCCGGATGAGGGGTCTCGCAGGTCCGAAAGTACTGAAGTGTTCAGGGCTTCGAGCCGACGCTGCGTCGCGCGACCCCTCACCCTAACCCTCTCCCGCAGGGGGAGAGGGGATAGGTCGCGCCGTCAGAACTGCACCCTCAGGCCCACCTGCGCGACGTTGGCGGTGTAGTCCGAGCCCTGGTTGGTCGAGTTCAGGCGCTCATGGGTGAAGCTGGCGCGGACCGAGAAGGTCCGGGTCAGCTTGTATTCGAGCCTGGCGCCGATGGTCGACACGTCCTCGCGCAGGTCCTGGCCGTCATATTCGGTGCGGCCATAGCCCGCGAAGCCGGTGACGGTGATATTCCGCCGTAGCGCATGCGCCACTTCGAGATTGACGCGCCGTGCCGTCGTGCCGCTCGAACCGGGGATGGTGGTGTCGCCGAGCTCGGAGGTGCCGCGCAATGTCACGGTGGTCAGCGGCGTCGGCGTCCACAGGATCGCGGCGTCGCCGACGATGCCGCGCAGGTTCTTCAGCCGGCCATCCTCATATTTGCGGTCCTGATAGCCGACCGAGACCTCGGCAGTGAGCAGGCGGCTGATCTCGAAGCTCGAGCCGACGCGGGCGGTATAACCATCGGAGGAGCGCATATAGCCGCTGGAATCGACCTTCTCGTCGAACTGGCGGGTATCGACCTCGCCCTGGACGAAAGGCTTGAAGCCGGGTGTCACCTCATAGGCTGCGCGCAGGCGCAGGCCGTATTGCGTCTGGTTGCGGTCGGCCTGGCTCAGTTTGCGCCCGTTGCTGAGATCGGCGTCCTCATAGTCCTGCCGGTCGACCGCGCCCCGCAGGGTGAACTGCAGGCGGTTGATGTCATGGGTGACGCCGGCGGCGGCGCCATAGTTCCAGGTGATCGGCCGGCCCTGCACGGCGGCGGACAGATCGGGCGAGCCCGGCCGCTGCGTATCGAGCCGCAGGCGCGATTCGAGCAGGATGCGAGTGTCGCGCGTCGCGTCGAGGCGCAGCGACATGTTGCCCTCCGCATCCGGGCGCGAGGCGGTGTCGTCGCGATAATAGCGGCTGTAGCCGCCGCGCAGCATGCCGGTGAGCTCGTGCACGTTCCAGTCGGACTGGATGCCGAGCTCGCCCTCGGTGCGGGTGAACAGCGAGCCCTTGCTCGCCCCGGATACGCGCGAGGGATTGCTGTCATAGCCGCCGGAGCCGGTGATCGCCGGGCGCAGGATGACATTGCCGAGGCGCAGGCCGAGCGGCGCGTAGGGGTCTTCCTCCGGCCGCTTGCGCTTGCGCGGCTCGGGCGCCGGCGGAAGTGGCGGCGGCAGGGCGGTTATCGTCGGCTGCGGCGCGCGGACATCGCGCTGGGTGATGCCGCGCAAGCGCGAGGACCGCACCGGCTGGCTGGCGCGGGGCGGCTGACCAGAGGAGATTGCGCCAGAGCGGCGACGGGTTGCGACGGCAGGCTCGTCAATCGCGTCTGGAGAGGCGATCTGGTTCCGACCGGTCGAAGTCTGGGTCGCCTGTGTCTGCGCAACATAGCTCGGAGTGCCGGTGCGCAAGGCCGGCGCGCCGGGTCGGTTTGATGACGTCGCCTGCCGGTCGGAGGTCTGGGCAGCCGCCTGCTCCGGCCAGGTCGTCAGCCCGGCAACGACGCCGCAGCCTGCGACGCCAGCCAGCCAGCAGATCTTGGCGAAACGGGACACTGGCGCGACGACGCTCCGGCGAGGCAAAGGCTCTCGCGCGCCGGAAGGGCGCGCGCATGGTTAATGGAGTTAGAACGAAGAGGGTTAATGCTGCGTCAACGCTGGCGCAGCGGTGGCCAGCCGCCCACCCGCCATGCTAGAGGCGCGCTCCATGACCGCGACCATCAGCGCCTCCGCCCTGCGGACCATCGCCACCGAACGCGCCGGGCTCGATGCTCTGCACGAAGCGATCGGCAACGGTTTAGCCGAACCCTTCACCGCTGCCGTCGAGATGATTCGTGCCGCCTCGGGCCGGGTCATCGTCACCGGCATGGGCAAATCCGGCCATGTCGGCCGCAAGATTGCGGCGACGCTCGCCTCGACCGGCACGCCCTCCTATTTCGTCCACCCGGCCGAGGCCAGCCATGGCGACCTCGGCATGGTCCAGCCTGAGGACGTCGTCATCGCCCTGTCCTGGTCGGGCGAGGCGGTCGAGCTCTCGGCGATCGTCGGCTATACCCGCCGCTTCCGTGTCGGGCTGATCGCGATCACCGCCAATCGCGACAGCGCGCTCGGCCGCGAGGCCGATATCGCGCTTGTTCTGCCCAAAGCCGAGGAAGCCTGCCCGAACGGTCTCGCACCGACCACCTCGACGACGATGCAGATGGCGCTCGGCGATGCGCTTGCCGTCGCCTTGCTGGAAGCACACGGCTTCTCGCGCCAGGACTTCTACGTCTACCACCCCGGCGGCAAGCTCGGCGCGCAGCTCAAGACGGTCGCGACCATCATGCATTCCGGCGAGCGCCTGCCGGTCGTCGGCGAGACCGCGGCGATGGCCGATGTCGTCGCGATGATCACGGCCAAGGGCTTCGGCTGCGCCGTCGTCATCGATGCCGACGGCAAGCTCACCGGTGTCGTCACCGATGGCGACCTGCGCCGCAAGCACGGCGCCGGCTGGGGCGGGCGGCTGGCGCGCGATGTCATGACCAGGGACCCGCGCAAGATCGCGCCGGATGCCCTCACCGCCGAGGCGCTGGAGATGGTCAACCGGCTGCGTGTCACTGCGCTGATCGTCGCCGATGCGGACGAGAAGCCGGTCGGCCTCGTCCATGTCCACGATCTGCTGGCGCTGGGTGTCGTCTAGCTCGTAGCGCCTTGCGAGGAGGCTCATGGCCGCGCTCGAATGGGATGATCTGCGCTATGTCCTCGCCGTCGCCGAGGCCGGCTCGCTCGCCGGCGCCGCACGCGAATTGCGGGTCAACCATTCGACGGTGCTGCGGCGTATCGCCGCCTTCGAGCAGCAGCTGGGCCTGCGCCTCTTCGAGCGCCTGCCGACCGGTTATGTGCTGACGGCCGGAGGCGAGGAGCTCGTCGCCGCGGCGCGCAGCATCTCCGGCACCGTCACCGAGCTCGAACGCAGGATCGCGGGGCAGGATTTGCGCCTCTCCGGCACGCTCCGGATCACCGCCACCGACACGCTGATGGGTTCGATCCTGCCGGAGATCCTGGCCGAGTTCGGCGCGGCCCATCCCGGGATCGCCCTCGAGGTCGCGGTCTCTAATCTGATGTTCAATCTGACCAAGCGCGATGCCGATGTCGCCTTGCGGACCGCCGACAATCCGCCGGCGACCCTGGTTGGTCGGCGGGTTGGCAAGATCGCCTTCGCGATCTACGGCGCGCCCGCATACCTTTCGCGGCATGATCAAGCCGATCTTTCCGAGCACTATTGGGTCGGGCCGGACGATACGCTTGCCGGAACCTCGGTGGCGCGCTGGATGCAGGCGAAGCTGCCGAAGAGCGAGATCGTGCTCAGGGCCGATTCGCTGCTCGCGATGCAGCAGGCGGCAGTGGCCGGCCTCGGCCTCGTCGCTCTGCCCTGCTATCTCGGTGACAGCGTCCCGACTCTGACCTGCGTGCGCCGCCCCATCCCGGAGATGGAGACGGCGCTCTGGATCCTGACCCATGAGGATCTGCGTGCCGCCGCGCGGGTCCGTGCCTTCACCGATTTCGCCTATGGCGCCTTCAGGAAGCGTCGCGCCTTGCTGGAGGGTAAAGGCGCGCCGGCAGGTTGAGATCTCACGCCTCGACCAGCTTGAGGCCGATCACGCCGATCAGGATCAGCGCGAGCAGGCCGAGGCGCATGGGTGAGGCGCTCTCGCCGAGGGCGACGATGCCGGCGAGGGCGACGCCGAGCGCCCCGATGCCGACCCAGACCGCATAGGCGGTTCCAACCGGCAATTGCTTCAGGGCCAGCGACAGCATGACGAAGCTGATGATCGCCGAGACGATGCCGATCACGCTCGGCCAGAAACGGGTGAAGCCGCCGGCCTGTTTCAGCGCGATCGCCCAAACGATTTCGAGCAGGCCCGCGCCGGCGAGCAGCAACCAGGACATGGCGTATCTCCGTGAAGAATGAAGCTGTGTAGGGCTGATCGCCCTGGCTCCTCCCTTCCCCCTTGTGGGGAAGGGCTGGGGATGGGGGTGGTGCCGCTTGGTGACCGATTTCAGAAGAGGGCTGGCACTCGCGGCAATGCATCAGTTCCAGCCGATCGCACTGGCTTTGCGACCCCCACCCCTGCCCCTCCCCACAAGGGGGAGGGGTTCTGTCGAGGTTCAGAAGACCTTGATCGCGGCGACGCCGAGCAGCAGCACCGCGACACCGGCAAAGCGCAGGGCCGAGATCTCGCGCTGGGGCAGGCGGAACCAGCCATGGCGGTCGACGAAGAGCGAGACGATCTGCTGGCCGGCGACAGTCAGGCCGACGGTCGCGGCGGTGCCGATCGCAGGGATCGCGACGAATACGGTGGTGACATAGGTCGCGCCGCAGACGGCGCCGATCCAACCCCACCAGGGCATCGCCTTAAGGCCGCCGAGCTGCGGCCGAGCTCCATCCATCAGCAGCAGCGTCACCAGCAGCACCACGATCATAGACAGGGTCGCGACGACGAAGCTGATCGTGCCGACGACGAAAGGCGCGCCGAGGTCCTGCCGCAGCAGGCCGTTGATCGCGCCCTGCACCGGCAGCACCGCGCCGGCGACGAGGGCGAGCAGCATCCAGCCGAGCTTGGAGTTGGAGAGTTCCCAGGTTGCGCCCTTCTGGCCGAAGACGATCGCGGTCACACCGATCAGCACGGCAAGCGTGCCAAGCAGGGTTGCGGGCTTGGGCGCCTGCTGGGGAACGCCGAGCAGGCCGAAGCTGTCGAGCCCGAGCGAGGCCAGCATCTGGCCGGCGATGAACAAGCCGACCGCGACGACCGCACCGAGCCGCGGGAAGACCAGGATGGTCGAGGCGACATAGAGCGCCGTCGCGACGCCGCCGATCGCATGCCACCAGGGTATCGCGGGAAGCCTACCGAAAGCAGCGCTCGTCCCGGTCGCGATCACGACGATCAGCAAGAGGATGGCGGCGAGGACAACCTGGATCGTCGTCGCGGCGAAGGGGCTGCCGGTCGCCTTCGACAATTGCGCGTTGGCGCCGGCCTGCACCGCCAGCAGGCCGCCGGCGGCGAGGGAGAGGGGGATGAAGAGGGTATCCATGACGAGAAATCCTGCCGGGCCGGGCGCGGTCAGGCGTCGGAGTGTTCGATTGCCGGCACAATGAGGCCGCGCTGCACGGCGGGGCGGGCGGCGATCGTCTCGTGCCAGCGCTGCAGATGAGGGGTGTCGGCGAGGCTCAGGCCGAGCTTGGGCAGGGCGTTGATCCAGGGCCAGAGCATGATGTCGGCGATGCCGTAGCTGGCCTCGACCAGATAGGGCCGCAGTGCTAGCTCGCCGTCGAGGACGCGGAGGATGCGGGCGGTCTCGCGCTCATAGCGCTCGATCGCGTAGGGCAGCTTCTCCTTGGCGAAGACCTTGAAATGCCAGAGCTGGCCGATCATCGGCCCGACATGCGCCGCCTGGAAGAAGCTCCATTGCAGCGTCTTGCCCAGGGCCAGCGGGTCGTTCGGTTGGAGCACGCCGGAGCGCTCGGCGAGGTAGAACAGGATCGCGCCGGATTCGAAGATGGTCCGGTCGTGATCGTGATCGACGATGACCGGTATCTTGTTGTTCGGGTTGAGCGCCAGGAAGCTCGGCCGGTGCTGGTCGCCCGCCTCGATGTCGATGAGGTTGACGGCGTAGGGCAGCCCGGTTTCCTCGAGCATGATCGAGGCCTTGTGGCCGTTCGGGGTCTGGTAGGTGTAGAGGTCGATCGGGGTCATCGGCTTGCTCCGAAGTCTGGATGCCGATGAGATAGCTTGTGCGATGTCGCATCATGATGTGTGATACGGCGTCAGGAAAATGCGAAAATGCACAGCCTACGAGGCGGCCGCTCTCCGTCGCCGTCATGGTCGGGCTTGTCCCGACCATCCACGTCTTCACGTCATTGATCGAGAGGGGTGTTCAAGACGGGGATGGTCGCCACACGGGCGACCATGACGAACTAGAGACCGGTCATGTGGTGCAAGGTTCAGCCGCGTTCATAGAGCAGGCGGGCGCGGACCGTGCCGTCGAGGGCGCGGATCTCCTCGATGATCTCGCGCGCGGCCTCGCCGACCGGATCGGCCTCCATCACGACATAGCCGATCTCGCCATCGGTCTGGAAGTTCTGGGCGGCGATGTTGATGTTGCGGCTGGCGAAGACGTCGTTGAGGCGGCGCAGCATGCCGGGCGCGTTGCGCTGGACCTGGATGAAGCGGGTGCCGGCCGGGCGCGCCGGCAATTGCACCTGCGGGAAGTTGACCGCGCCGACGGTCGAGCCGACATCGGAATAGTCGACCAGCTTGCGCGCCACCTCGGCGCCGATCCGTTCCTGCGCTTCTTCCGTCGAGCCGCCGATATGCGGGGTCAGGATGACGTTGGGCAGCCCTTGCAGCGGCGAGACGAAGCGCTCGACATTGGAGGCCGGCTCCTTCGGGAAGACGTCGACCGCGGCGCCGGCGAGGTGTCCGCTCTTCAGCGCGTCGGCGAGGGCGTCGAGATCGACGACCGTGCCGCGCGAATTGTTGATGAGGTAGGCGCCCTTGCGCATGGCGGCGATCTCGGCCTTGCCGAGCATGTTATGCGTGGCCGGCGTCTCAGGCACATGCAACGAGACGACGTCGCTGCCCGCGAGCAGGGCGTTCAGGCTCTCGACCGGCTCGGTGTTGCCGTGGCGCAGGCGGTCGGTGTGATCGTAATAGATCACCCGCATGCCCATCGCCTCGGCGATGTTGGAGAGCTGGCTGCCGATATTGCCGTAGCCGACGATGCCGAGGACCTTGCCGCGGACCTCGAAGGAGCCATTGGCCGATTTGTCCCAGCCGCCGACATGGGCCGAAACCGAGCGGTCGGTGATCCGGCGCAGCAGCATGACGATCTCGCCGATGGTCAATTCGGCGACGCTGCGGGTGTTGGAGAAGGGCGCGTTGAAGACCGGGATGCCGCGCAGGCGGGCGGCATCGAGATCGACCTGGTTGGTACCGACCGAGAAGCAGCCAACGGCGAAGAGGCGTTTTGCGGCGGAAAAGACAGGCTCGGTCAGCTGGGTGCGCGAGCGGATGCCGAGGATATGCGTCTTCTCGATGGCTTCGACGAGCTGGGCCTCGTCGAGCGCCTTCGGCAGACGCGTCAGGTTGGTGTAGCCGGCCTGCTGCAGGGCAGCGACGGCGGAATCGTTGATGCCTTCGAGCAGGAGGACGCGGAGGCGGTCCTTCGGGAAGGAAAGCCGGTCGGTGGGGAGGTTCATGGTGCGCTCGATGGTCCAGCGATGCGCCCGCTCGCCTGGTCGGGCGGAAGGGCGCCGGAGCGCCCGCTATAGACCTGTTGTCGCAGTGCACAACCGCAAAGTTGTCGCGCCTGGTTCCCGTTATGCGCTCGCGGCGCGCAGCGGCACGACGCCCCCGGGCTGAACAGGGGTCAGGTGCTGCTGCGGTAGCAGGAAGGGCTGGCCGGCCGGCGGCAGCCGGCTGAAGGAGAGCGAGACACGGAAGACGCCGCGCAGCAGGTTGTCGTCGAGGATCGTCGCCGGCTCGCCCTGGGCGACGATCGCCCCCTCATGCATCACCACCAGCCTGTCGGCATAGGTCACCGCGAGGTTGAGATCGTGCAGCACCACCAGCACGGCTGCGCCCTGCGCCGCGATGGTGCGGGCCGCATCGAGCAAGGAGAGTTGATGGCAGAGGTCGAGGCTGGCGATCGGTTCGTCCAGGAAGAGGATCTGGCGCTGCGCGACGCTGCGCCCGGCCTCGAGCTGGCAGAGCGCGCGGGCGAACTGGACGCGCTGCTGCTCGCCGCCGGACAGTGTCTGGTACTGGCGCCCGGCGAGGCCGATGACGCCGGCGGTCTCGAGCGCCTGGGCGATGATCTGCTCCTTGCGGGCGCGCGATTGCGCCCGGCCGACGCCTTCGAGCCCGAGCCGGGCGACCTCATAGACGCTGAAGGGGAAGGCAAGGCGCTGATTCTGCACCATCACGGCGCGGCGGCAGGCGAGTTCCCAGCCGGGAATCTGCGGCAGCGCGGTGCCGTCGAGACGGACCGTGCCGTGCGAGGGCGAGAGCTCACCGGTCAGCAGCTTGAGCAGTGTCGACTTGCCGGCGCCGTTGGGGCCGACGACGATGGTGGTTGCACCCTCTTCGAGCGCCAGCGAGGCGCCGCGCACCAAAGTGCTGCTGCGTACTGCAAAGGAAAGATCGCCCGCTTCGAGGATCGCCATGCTTAAAGCTCCGCGATCCGGCCGCGACGCAGCAGCAGCCAGAGGAAGAAGGGCGCGCCGATGAAGGCGGTGACGATGCCGATCGGCAGTTCGGCCGGCACGACGGCGAGGCGCGCGACGATGTCGGCGCCGACCAGCAGGGCCGCGCCGCCGATCGCCGAAAGTGGCAGCAGCAGGCGGTGATCGGGCCCGATCGAGAGTCGGATCAGATGCGGCACGACGATGCCGACGAAGCCGATCACGCCGGCCGAGGCGACGCTGGCGCCGACCGCGAGTGCGACCAGCAGGATAGCGAGCGCCTTGATGCGCTGGACGGGGACGCCGAGATGATAGGCCTCGGCCTCGCCGAGCATCAGGGCGTTGAGGCCGCGCGCCAGCAAGGGCACGGCGAACAGCAGCGGCAGGACGATCGGGGCGACCACGGAGAGCTTGGTCCAGCTCGCGCCGCCGAGACTGCCGAGCGACCAGAAGGTCAGGTCGCGGAGTTGCCGGTCGTCGGAGATGAAGGCGAGCAGGCCGGTGAGCGAGCCCGCGAGCGCGCCTAGAGCGACACCGGCGAGCAGCATGGTCGCCACCGAGGTGCGGCCCTGGCGCGTCGCGATCAGATAGAGCGCCAGCGTCGAGATGAGGCCGCCGAAGAAGGCGCCGAAGGGCAGCAACGCGAAGGGCAGCTTCATCGCGAAGTTCGAGAGGAAGAAGCGGTCGCCGAGGACGATCGTCGCGGCGGCGGCAAGGCCGGCGCCGGCCGAGACACCG
This sequence comes from Alloboseaceae bacterium BT-24-1, assembly GCA_025846845.1. Taxonomy (GTDB): domain Bacteria; phylum Pseudomonadota; class Alphaproteobacteria; order Rhizobiales; family Beijerinckiaceae; genus Allobosea. Next base: position 407,595 of record JAOYTL010000003.1, on the reverse strand, counting down.
ACGAGGCCGGGGTCGGCGAGCGGATTGCGGAACAGCCCCTGCATCAACGCGCCTGAGATCGCGAGCGCCGCCCCGACCAGCGCGCCGAGCAGCAGGCGCGGCATGCGGATATTGAGCACGACCAGCGCCTCGCGGCTGTCGAGCAGATCGACGGGCCCGAAGCCGAGCTTCGCGAACAGGATATCGGCGACGCGCCCGGGTGCGATCGCAAAGGCGCCGGCGCCGAGCGAGAGCAGCATCAGCAGCAAGCAGAACACGACCAGCGCCGAGACGGCGATGACGCTCTTGCGTCGATGGCCGGCGGTAAGGACAGCCAGCGCGGCCGCGCTCGCGCTCGGCGCCTGCTTCACGGCGAGCGTCATTTCGCGGCGGAGAGCTGGGCGACCTTGGCCTCGGGATAGAGCTCGGCCATCAGGTCGCGGGCGGCATTCGGCGTGCGCGGGCCGAAGCCGAGCAGATAGAGCCCGTCCATCCGGATCAGGGATTTCTGCTTCGCCGCCGGTGTTTGCGAGAAGGCCGGCATGGCGAAAAGCTCGTCGGGCGTCGCGTTGTGTGCGCTGCTGAAGCGCATCATCAGCACGACGTCTGGGGCTGCCGTGATGATCGCCTCGTCTGTCATCGGCTTGAAGCCTTCGACCGCGCTCGCGGCGTTGACGCCGCCGGCGAGCGCGATGATCGCATCGGCGGTGCTGTTGCGTCCGCCGACCATGGTGCGCCCATTCTGCAAGGAGAGCACGAACAGGACGCGCTTCTGCTTCGGCAGGCCGGTGCGCAGCCTGTCGAGCTCATCGAAGCGTGTCTTCACGGATGCGGCGAGCTGCTGTGCCGGCTCGGCGGCGCCGGCAGCCTTGCCGATCGCAGCGATCTTGGCGACCACCGCCTCCGGCGTCAGCGCCTCCGGGATCATCGTGATCGGCGTGCCGGATTCCTTCAGCAAAGCGAGCGCATCGGGCGGGCCGGCGCCCTCGACCGCGATGATCTGCGAGGGCTTCAACGAGAGCACGCCCTCGGCCGAGAGCGCCCGGACATAGCCGACGCTCTTCTTGTCCTTCTGCGCTTCGGGCGGCCACTGGCTGGTGGTGTCGACGCCGACGATCTTGTCCTGCAGGCCGAGCGCGTAGAGCACTTCGGTGACGATGCCGCCGGCGGCGACGATGCGCTCCGCGGTCTGGGCCTGAGCGGTGGCGATGAAGCCGCCGGAGCGAAGCTCGCCCGCGAAGCCGAGGGCGGCCAGCGCGCTGAGGCCGATCGCGGCGGCGAGCTCGCGGCCGAGGCGTTTCGCCTTCAGGCCGGCGAGCGGGTTTGGCGCAGAGGATGACAGGTCGTGCATGAGCGTCTCGGGGCTCGCCGCAGCGCAGCAAGCGGCCTTGCAGTGGCCGCTTCCTACTCTACAGTCATTCCAAAGTATTGGCTCAGTTTATAACCGTTCAAAACAGTGATTAACGAGCCGTTGTTGACGGTGATATTCGGCTTTACTAAGGAGGGTCAAGAGCGGCGCGAGCCGCCCGCGATCACCTGTTCCGGAACCGCCGAGGATTTCACGATGTTCATCGCCATGAACCGCTTCAAGGTCGTCAAGGGGGAGGAGGAAGCCTTCGAGACGGTCTGGTCCTCGCGCAAGACGCGCCTCGATGAGATGCCGGGTTTCATCGCCTTCCATCTGCTCAAGGGCCCGGAGAAGGAGGATCACACCCTCTATTCCTCGCACACCACCTGGGCTTCGAAGGAGGACTTCACCGCCTGGACGAAGTCCGAGCAGTTCCGCGAGTCGCATCGCAGCGCCGGTCAGCCGCGGTCGACGCCGCTTTATCTCGGCCATCCGGAGTTCGAGGGCTTCGAGACGATCCTGACCGAGCACAACCCGCGTCTGCCGCGCCAGGCCGCCGAGTGAGGGGCTAAAGGACCATGTCGCTCGCTGAGACGCAGGCGCCGGCTGCTTCCGCCGATGCCATGGAGAAGGTCCGTGCGGCACTCGCCGCCAAGCCGGACGGGGTGATCGAGGCGGTCGCGCGCGAGCACGGCGTTTCGACGCTCGCGGTGCTCGAGGCCACGCCGGACGAGCAGCGCCGCTATATTGCGGCCGAGCGCTTCGAGGCGCTCTGGCAGGAGCTTTCGAGCTGGGGCACGGTGCTCTTCATCGTGCACACGCCCGACATCGTGCTCGAATGCGAGGGCTCGCTGCCGGTCGGCTCGTTCGGGCATGGCTACTACAACATCCACGGCGACAGCCCGATCGGCGGGCACATCAAGGCGGGCAATTGCAAGGCGATCTATCTGGTCGACCGGCAGTTCCATGGCCGCCGCTCCTGCTCGGTGCAGTTCTTCAACGGCGCCGGCGAGGCGATGTTCAAGGTCTTCGTCCGCCGCGACGAGGCCCGCGAATTGCTGCCGGATCAGGTCGAGCGCTTCGAGGCGCTGCAGAGAAGCTTCGCCTGATCATTGCCGGCTCTCGGCCAGATCGACGAACTGTGGGGCCTTCACCGTCTGCTGGTGGAGGCCTCTCTTCTTTGATGCGTGCGAAGGGTCGCAGCCCGATCACTGACAAATGACGTCAATCGCCACGTTTCTGCCATAAGCCGCGCGCGATACGGGGGGCGGCCGGCGATGTCATGGAAGTCAAAGCATTTACCAAGCGTTAACCATAAAGGCGCAGCCTCTTGCCGGCGGAGCGATGTGACGTGATCGATCCGATCGATCGCGCTCAGGCTCTGGCAGGCGAGCGCCGTGGCCAGCCGGCAAGCGCGGATGACCTGCCCGAGCTTCCGGCGGAGGACGCGGATATGGCGGCGCAGCTTGCCTTGACACGGGTCAGCCTGGCCAAGGATTTGATCGGCCTGACGCCGGCTGCGATGGGGCCGAAGGCGGCGGTCGCATCGCTCACCAAGCGCGCCGGCTTTCGCGATGGTGCGATGCTGGCGCTGCGTTTCGTGCAGGCGCGCTTTCTGTCGGTCTGGGGGTTGCTGCTGGCGGCTGCTCTCTGTCCGCCCAAGGTCTTCGCCGACTTCGCGGTCTTCGCGGCGCTAGCGAACTTCGTTTCGATCGCGGCATTGCTGCGTTTCGAGGCCGTTTTTTTCCAGAATAGCGGCCGTTGGCATCTCGGCCGCGCCTTTCGGCTCGCGCTGGCTGCCGGCGCGATTTTCCTGGGTGTGATGACAGTCGTGATCCTGTTCGCGGCGGCGGAAGGCTGGCTGCTGCGCGGTTTCGGCGGGCTCTTCCTGATCTCGCTTGCGAGCCGGGCGGCGATTCGGCTGATCCTGGCCGAGGCGACTGCCGAGGGTGATTTTGCCACGATCGGCAACAGCAACATCGTCCAGGCGCTGGTCCAGCCCGGGATGATGATCCTGCTGATCTGGCCGCTGGGGCCTACGGCCCTGGCGCTGTTCGCCGCAGACGCCTTCGGCCATGCCGTGGCTGCGGTCTACCTCGCTTGGCGCCGGCGTCATTCGCTGCTGCCGCTGATGCATCCATTGCGCTGGTCGCGCGCTGAACTGCGCGCTTCCGGTCGGCAGTGGAAGAATTCGCCGACTTATCTGCTGCCGTCCGCACTGCTTTCGTTCGGCTTCTCGGCTGCGCCGCTGCTGGCTTTGCCTCTGGCGAGCAATCCGGTGCTGGCGGCGCATGTGGCGCTGGCGACGCGCCTGCTGGACATGCCGGCGCAGATGTTCGGTGCGGTGACGATTCCATTGGTGATGAGCGACCTGCGCAAGCAGGAGGGCGCGGATCGTCAGAAGCGCGCGCGTCTGCTGACGCTGGGCATGGTGGCGATCGTGGCGACGCTGTTCCTCGCGATTGCGCTCGTGGCGATCATCGCGGACGAGATCATCCTCGGTGGCACCAAATGGGGCGGTATCGGCGAAGTGATGGCGATCATGGCGCTGTTCTACGGCTGCAGCGCGCTGGTCGGGCCGTTGCAGGAAATGGGGACGTTCTCGTCGCGCCCACGCGACCAGATGACCGCCAATGCGATCGCGCTGGCCGCGGCGGCGGCCGTGATCTGGGGGTTCGGCAGTCTGTCTCCGGCCGTGCTCGTCGCGATCGGCCTGGTCTCGCTGGCCAGGTTGCTGCTGCATTTGCGCTTGACCTGGACCGGGATCGGCGATGCGCCGCCGATCGGCGCGCGAGCCTGAGCGCTAGCTGCTTGTTCTCTCGCAATTCCGGACGCAGAACCGCTGCGCACTTCTGCTGGAATTGCTCTACTCCCGGCGGATCAGCCGGTCGGCGAGCAGAGATGAGAAGAAGCCCGGCTTGAACTCGCGCTCGAGCCGCTCGGGATCGTAGTCCCTGGCGACCCAGTCGAGAAACGGCGTCCCCTTGCTGGCGCCCTCTCGCGCGTAGGTCTCGAAGAAGGCGTCGAGGATGCCGGTCTTGGCGAAGCGGAAATGGCCATAGCGCAGCGAGAGCTCTGCCATCGCCTCGGCGAGCGGCCGCTTCTCATGGACCAGCAGATAGAGCGCGGCGAAGAAGCCGGCCCGGTCGGCGCCGGATTTGCAATGGACCAATGCAGGTGTCTGCAGCCCGGCGAAGAAGGCTGGCGCGGCGAGGAGGGTGTCGCGGTCCGGCGCTCCGCGCGAGCGCAGCACGAATTCGACGAGCGCAATGCCGTGACGCTCGCAGGCTTCCTTCTGCAGCGGCCAGGCGCCGTGCTCGCGGCCGCCGCGCAGGTTGACGATGGTCTTCACGCCCTGGCGGGCGAACCAGGCGATGTCGGTCGGTGCCGGCTGGGCGGCGCGCCAGAGCTGCGGCGTGACGCGGTGGGCGTTGAGATAGGCGAGCCGGAAAATGCCGTGGTCGGCCAGCAGCATGTTGGTCCAGGCACGCGCGCGGTCGAACCGGCCGCTCAAGGGGCGGTCCCAGCGCGCGATCCGCGCCATGCGCCGGGCATAACGGTCTTCCGGCCGTCGCCAGTGGTTCAGCATGGAATCGCACCTGTCATGCCGGCCCGATAGCAGCGCCTGCCGGCTTGCGCAAATCGGTAACCCGTTGCGACTAAAGCCCGGGCTTGGCCTTTGCGGCTGGAACGCGCATAAGGCGCCCGAAGTTTTGTCATCGACAGGTCAGGTACATGCGGCTCGACGCCATCGCCATCGGCAAGAATCCCCCGGAAGAGGTCAACGTCGTGATCGAGGTCGCCATTGGCGGCGAGCCGATCAAGTACGAGATGGACAAGGAAGCGGGCACGCTGTTCGTCGACCGCTTCCTCTATACGCCGATGCGCTATCCCGGGAATTACGGCTTCATCCCGCATACGCTGTCGGAAGACGGTGATCCCTGCGATGTTCTGGTCGCCAATACGCGCCCGCTGGTGCCGGGCTCCTACATCGCGGTTCGCCCGATCGGCGTGATGATGATGGAGGATGAAGGCGGCGGCGACGAGAAGATCATCGCCGTGCCGGTTCCCAAGCTGACCAAGCGCTATGAGAACGTGACGAACTACACAGATCTGCCACAGATCACGCTCGACCAGATCCAGCACTTCTTCGAGCATTACAAGGATCTCGAGCCCGGCAAATGGGTGAAGCTCACCGGCTGGGGCGACGCAACCAAGGCCAAGCAGCTGATCGTCGAGGCGATCGAACGGGCGAAGGCTGCGAAGGCGGGCTGAAGCCCGTTGGCGGTCAGCCCTCGTATTTTTCCAGGAACGCCTCGACCGGCAGCGCCCGAAAGTCGTCGAGCGCGGTGCGTAGTTTCGCATGCTCCCAATCCCACCAGGCGAGCGCCTTCAGCCGCTCGGCGATCTCCTCAGGGAAACGCCGGCGGATGATCCGGGCCGGGTTGCCGGCGACGATGGTGTAGTCCGGCACGTCCTTGGTCACGACCGCGCCGCCCGCCACGACCGCGCCGGTGCCGATGCTGCGCCCGGCGAGCACAATCGCGCCATGGCCGATCCAGACATCATGGCCGATCGTCACCGGGGTCGAGCGGCGCCAGTCGAAGAAGGCGGCATCGTCCTCAGCATCCTCGAAATAGGCGCTGGCGCGATAGGTGAAATGCGACTGGCTCGCCCGCTGCATCGGATGGTTGCCGGGGTTGATCCGGGTATGCGCCGCGATCGAGCAGAACTTGCCGATCGTCGTGTAGATCACGTCGGAATCGTTCACGACATAGGAGTAGTCGCCGAGCGTCGACTCGGCGAAGGCGGTGCGGGCGCCGATCTCGGTATAGCGGCCGAGCACGGCGTCGCGGACCCTGGCGGTCGGATCGATCACGGGTTCGAGCCCGAGCTTCTTGCCTGCCATGACGGGCTTCCTTGCGAAAAGCGCTCAGCCGAGCGGGATGTTGTCGAGCAGCACGAAGCGGCTGGTGCGGCTCTCCTGCTTGAAGATGGCGACGCGGTCGATCTGCACCGGGCCTGTCGGCAGAGCTTGCGCATAAGCCTGTATGAGCGCTGCCTTGACGGGGGCGACCCCACCGTCCGGCAGCGAGCCGGTCAGCGTCATGTGGAAGCGGAAGGCGTCGTCGACATAAGGGTAGCCATAGGCTTCGAGATAGGCCCGGTGCGCCGGCGTCAGCGGGCTCTGGAGACGGCGCGCCAGATCGATCTGTGACAACGGTGCGCGGAAGGGCTCGAAAGCCTGGACGATGTCGAAGGCGAAGCGCTGCAGCGCCTCGCTCGGTTCGGAGGGGGTGAGGGCGATGAAGCGGCCGAGCGCGTTGACGGAAAGCCCGGCGAGCCGGACCGGCGGGCGTCCGGCGACATAGTTGCGGGCGAAGGCGCGCAAGGCGCCCTCGTTGCGGCCATTGGCGAGCTCGAACGGCGCCTTCAACGTGGCGTGGAAGCCGTAGCGGCGCGGTTCGGCCGTCACCTCCGGCCAGTCGAGACCTTCGCAGCCTGGCGGCACGGCGAAATCGATGTCCGCGCCGGTGACGGCGTCATAGCCGAGCGTCGCGCTGCCGAAGCGCCAGAGGGCGCAGTCGGCGGCGGGAGCATAGTAGAGTGCGTAGCGCGGCGTGGCCTCAGTCATGCTGTGCTCAGAAGGCCCGGCGTCCCTGCGACCAGACGGTGGTGATCACCGGCGTCGCGCCCAGCGCCCGGAAGCGCACGAGATCGGCGCGCAGGCCGGGCTTGAGGTGGCCGCGATCCCTGAGGCCGAGGATGTCGGCGACCTTCCAGGTCACCTTGGCCATCGCCGCGGGCAGGGCGATGCCGTGCTTGTCGTTGAGCTTGAGCACGGCCTGGAGCAGGCTTGCCGGGACATAGTCGGAGGAGAGACCGTCGAGCAGGTCCTTCTCGGCCAGCTCCGCCACCGAAACGCCGCCGGAATGCGAGCCGCCACGGACCACGTTCGGAGCGCCGGCGATGGTGGCGAGGCCGCGCTGCTTGGCGGCCTGCGCCGCCTCGACCGTGGTCGGGAATTCCGAGATCACGGCGCCCGAGGCGATGCCGGCCTCGACATGCTCGACCGTGGTGTCGTCATGGGTGGCAATCGGGATGCCGCGCGCCTGGAACATCTCGACCACGGCGCTCCAGTTGCGGCCGACATTGGCCTGACCCTCGCGCTGGCGGACGACGACGTCCTCCTCGAACTCGGCCTCGGTCTTGCCATTGCCAATCGCATAGGTGCGCAAATGCGCGATGTCGCGCCATTGCCGCTGGCCGGGCGTGTGGTCCATCAGCGAGACCAGCTGGACGAGGCTGTCGTCCTGATAGGGCTCGATATCCTTGAGCAGGTCTGGGCTGGTCAGCTCGCAACGCATATGGATGCGGTGGTCGATGCGGAAGACGTTCTCGGCGGTGCCGAGTCGCAGTGCATCCATCACATCGGCGAAGATGTCCTTGCGATAGTCCTTGGCCGAGAAGGGCGTGCCGGCGCAGATCGCATCGTAGACGGTGGTGACGCCGGCGGCCGCCATCTGCGCATCGTGGACCAAAGCCGCCGCGAGCCCGTTCGGCCAGAAGACCTTCGGGCGCGGCATGAAGTGCTTTTCCATGTTGTCGGTGTGCATCTCGACGAGGCCGGGCGCGACATAGTCGCCCTGGACATCGATCGCCTCCGGCAGGGAGGAGCGCGCATGGTCGACCGAGCGGATGCCGCTCTCGTCGAAGGCGATGGTCCCGGTGACGACCTCGTCCTCGAGGATCAGGCGGGCATTGGTCAGGATGGTGGACATCAGGCGGCCTTCCGGAAATCGGTGATGTCGAGATAGCGGGTCGCGACAGCCTCTCGCACGGCCTCGTCATGGAAGATACCGACGATGGCGGAACCCTGCTCGCGCGCCTCGGCGATCAGCTTGACGACGACATTGCGGTTATTGGCGTCGAGCGAGGCGGTCGGCTCGTCGATCAGCATGATCGGCGAGGGATCGACGAAGGAGCGGGCGATGTTGACGCGCTGCTGTTCGCCGCCGGAGAAGGTCGCCGGGGCGAGGTCCCAGAGCCGCTGCGGCAGGTTGAGGCGCGCCAGCATGGTCCTGGCGCGTTCGCTCGCTTCCTCGGGCGAGGCGCCGCGGGCGAGCAGTGGATCGCGGACGATGTCGAGCGCCGAGACGCGCGGGATCACCCGCAGGAACTGCGAGACGAAGCCGAGCGTGCGGCGGCGGATGTCGAGCACGGTACGCGGCACCGCCGAAACGATGTCGATCGGCCGGCCGCCATGGGTGATGGCGATGCTGCCGGAGGTCGGCCGGTAATTGCCATAGAGGATGCGCAGCAGGCTCGATTTGCCGGCACCGGACGCGCCCGCCAGCACCAGCGCCTCACCGGCGGAGACCGTAAAGTTGACGTTGCCGAACACCGGCAGGCGCACGCCGCCCTGATTGTGCAGGGTGAATTCCTTGGCGACGTTCTCGACGTGAATCATCGTAGTCATGGTCGCACTGCCTTGCGGGCTCGGGGTGACGCGGTTGTGACGAAGGCTCCACCGTCCTGCTCGCCCTTGTGGCGAGCATCCACGTCTTGAATACCGCTCTCGAAGAACGAAGGCGTGGATGGTCGGGACAAGCCCGACCATGACGGGTGAGGATGCGGCGAGAGGGTCATACCGTCAGCACCGCCGAAGTCAGCAATTGCGTGTAGGCGTGATGGGGGTCGTCGAGGACCTGGTCGGTCAGGCCCTGCTCGACGACGCGGCCATCCTTCATCACCATCAATCGGTCGGTGAGCAGGCGGGCGACGGCAAGGTCATGGGTGACGATGATCGCGGCGAGGCCGAGATCGCGCACCAGCACGCGCAGCAGGTCGAGCAGGCGAGCCTGCACGGAGACGTCGAGGCCGCCGGTGGGCTCGTCCATGAAGACCAGCTTCGGCTCGGAGACCAGCACGCGGGCGATCTGCAGGCGCTGCTGCATGCCGCCGGAGAACTGGCGCGGCCGGTCGTCGATGCGGTTGCCGGCGATCTCGACGCGCTGCAGCCAGTCGAGCGCGGTTTCGCGGATCCGGCCGTAATGGCGGGCACCATTGTCCATCAAGCGCTCGCCGACATTGCCGCCGGCCGAGACGTCCATGCGCAGCCCGTCGCGCGGGTTCTGGTGGACGATGCCCCAGGCGGTGCGCATCAGCCGGCGCCGCTCCTGCTCGGCGACCGAATAGATGTCGAGCGGCTCAGCGCCACCGCGGAACAGGACCTCGCCCTGGTCGGGCTTGTCGATGCCGGCAAGGCAGCGCAGCAAGGTCGACTTGCCGGAACCGGATTCGCCGACGATCCCCAGTACCTCGCCCGGCCAGAGATCAAAGGAGACGTCGGCGCAGCCGATGCGCTCGCCATAGAAGCGGGAGACCTTCGCGACCGAGAGCAGCGGCTGCGGATCGAGGACAGTCTCGGGAGGAGGGACGTGGAGGGTCATTGGGGTGCACCAGTTTGCGCGCCTCCCTTCTCCCCTTGCGGGAGAAGGTGCCCCGGAGGGGCGGATGAGGGGTCGCGCAGGTCGGATTCGTTGGCGGCCTCGATGGGTGATGCACTGGCCGCGTCGCGCGACTCCTCACCCCAGCCCTCTCCCGCGAGGGGAGAGGGGGTGCGTTGCGGTTCGCCGCGCTTCACGACTTTGCCTCCACCAGCCCGCTCGCCGTCGCATCGCCGAGCATCGTCCCGCGATGGCCCTGCGCCCGCCGCGTCTCGCAATGATGGCTGTCGGAGCAGACGAACATGCGCCCGCCCTGGTCGTCGATCACGACCTCGTCGAGATAGGAATCGGCCGCGCCGCAAAGCGCGCAGGGCTGCTCCCAGCTCTGGATGCGGAAGGGGTGGTCCTCGAAATCGAGGCTGCGCACGCTGGTGTGCGGCGGCACCGCATAGATGCGCTTCTCGCGGCCGGCGCCGAAGAGCTGCAGGGCCGGCGACATCTGCATCTTCGGATTGTCGAATTTCGGGATCGGTGAGGGCGCCATCACATAGCGGCCATTGACCATGACCGGGTAGTCATAGGTCGTCGTCACCTCGCCGAAGCGGGCGATGTTCTCGTAGAGCTTGACCTGCATCAGCCCGTATTCGGCCCAGGCGTGCATCTTGCGCGTCTCGGCCTCGTGCGGCTCGAGCTTCCTGAGCGGTTCGGGCTGCGGCACCTGGTAGACCATGATCTGGCCGGCCTTCAGTGGCGCCTCGGGGATGCGGTGGCGGGTCTGTATGATCGTCGCCTCGTCGGTCGCCTCGGTCGTCCGGGCGTCGGCGGTGCGCTCGAAGAAGCGGCGGATCGAGACGGCGTTGGTGGTGTCGTCGGCGCCCTGGTCGATGACCTTCAGCGTATCGTCAGGCCCGATGATTGCGGCGGTGACCTGGATGCCGCCGGTGCCCCAGCCGCGGGCGAGCGGCATTTCGCGCGAGCCGAACGGCACCTGATAGCCGGGGATCGCAACGGCCTTGAGCAGAGCCCGGCGGATCATCCGCTTGGTCTGCTCGTCGAGATAGGCGTAGTTGTAGGCTGGCTTGGCCTCGTCGCTGATGCTCTGGTGCACGGTCATTCCGCGGCCTCCGGCAGGGCTTCGTCCGGTTGATCGGCGAGCCGCTGCTCGCGCTCCTTGCGGATACGGCGGATCAGTTCGAGTTCGCCCTGGAAATCGACATAGTGCGGCAGCTTGAGATGCTCGACGAAGCCGGCCGCCTCGACATTGTCGGAGTGGTAGAGGACGAATTCGTCCTGCTGCGCCGGATAGGTCGCCGCCTCGCCAAATTCCCGCGCCTTCAGCGCCCGGTCGACCAGCGACATCGACATCGCCTTGCGCTCGCTATGACCGAAGGAGAGCCCGTAGCCGCGGGTGAATTGCGGCGGCACCTCCTTAGAGCCGGCGAACTGATTGACCATCTGGCATTCGGTCAGGGTGATCTCGCCGAGATCGACCGCAAAGCCGAGCTCTTCCGGTACGAACGCGACCGCGACCTCGCCGACGCGGACCTCGCCGACGAAGGGGTGGCTGTTGCCGAAGCCGCGCTGCACCGAATAGCCGAGGCCGAGCATGAAGCCTTCGTCGCCGCGCGCCATCGCCTGCAGGCGGACATCGCGCTCGGCCGGGAAGGTGACCGGCTCGCGCGTCAGATCGAAGGGGCGCGGATCGCCGACGGGAGGCGCTTCCTCTTCCATCAGGCCCTCGGCGCCGAGGATATCGGGCACGCGCGGCATGAAGGCATCGAGCGGCTCCCTGTCCTTCTCCCCTTGGGGGAGAAGGTGCCCCGAAGGGGCGGACGAGGGGTCGCGCAGGTCGGAGTCGCTGGCAGTCTTGGTGAGCGATGCATTGGCCGCGTCGCGCGACCCCTCACCCCAACCTTCTCCCGCAAGGGGAGAGGGGGCAGGTGGCGGGTCCATCAGCGTGAAATCGAAGAGCCGGTGGGTGTAGTCATAGGTCGGGCCGAGTATCTGCCCGCCCGGCAGGTCCTTATAGGTCGCCGAGACGCGGCGGCGGATCGCCATCTTCGCGGTATCCAGCGGCTCGGAGGAGCCGAAGCGCGGCAGCGTCGTGCGATAGGCCCGCATCAGGAAGGCGGCCTCGATCGCGTCGCCCTGCGCCTGTTTCAACGCCAGAGCCGCGAGGTCGGGATCGTAGAGCGAGCCCTCGTTCATCACGCGGCCGCAGGCGAGACACATCTGCTCGCGGATCTGGGCGACGGCGAGCTCCGGCACGCTCTCGTCGCCGCGGCGCGCCTCGGCGACGAGATCATGGGTGGCGAGGATGGCGGCTTCACCGCCCTTGACCGCGACATACATTCAGCGGGTCTCCACGATTTGCGTCGAGCGCGGCAGGCCGAGCACCTGCGAGTCATGGACCAGCAGGAGATCGACGCCGAGCGGGTAGAGCGCGGCGTTGTCTTCGATCTCGGCCCAGAAGCCGGCGCGAAGGTCGGTCGGGGCAATGCTGCGCCGGCCGGCAATGCCGGGGCCTTCGAGCACGACCGCTTCGCCGCCTGCGAGCCCGGCGCATTGGACGAGCACCGTGGTGGAGCGATCGGGGAACTGATCGTCGCCCGCGTTGAAGGCGGAGAGCTTCGGCTCCGGCACGGTGCCGTCGATCACGGCGAAGGCGGCGCGAGAGGGATCCTCGACGAGGGCGGCGCCGCAATGGAAGCGCAGCCAGGCGCCGGCCGGGCCGTCGCGCAGGGCGGCCGGCAGCCAGATCGGGGTCTCGTAGTCGGCGAGCGTCAGCAGGGTGACGGCGGTCGCGGGTTCGAGCCCGACGGGTGTCTCGACCGAAACGCCAATGTCGCAGGCGAGGCCAGGCTCCGAGAGCGCCGCCAGCAAAGCGCGGAACGCGCCCTGCGATTGGAAGACCGGGTCGGAAAAGCCGGCATGGATCTGGTTGCCGTCCTGCATCGTCACGCTCCCCTGACTAGGGTGAAGAAGTCGACCTTGGTTGCCGCGGCCTTGCGCGAGGCGAGCTCGCGCGCTGCCTGCTGCTTCTGGGCCAGCGCGCTGACGCCGCTGCGCAGCGAACCGGCCTCGGCTTCGCCCTGAAGGAGCGCGTCTGTGATCGCCGCGAGCCGTGCCTTGCGGGCATCGCGGCCAAGTGCGTAGGAGAAGCCCATGGCGCCGCTCTCGAGGCGGACGACGCAGCGTGTCACCGTGGCTTCGCCGAGATTGAAGCGGCGACCGGCGCCGCCGGCGCGGCCCTCGACCATCACGGTTCCGGTTTCGGGAGCCTTCAGCACCTCATGCGCCGGCAACGGTCCCGCCTGCAGCAGCAGCGCATCGACCTCACCCCGTGTGGCGCGTGCGAGGACGGCCATCCAGTGCTGACGTGTCGCGGTTTCGGTCATACCGTGTCGGCCTCTCGCCAAGCGCTAATGTCTAGACTATGATAAGTCTGTCGTTCGAAAAGGTCTATACATTTTGGATGAAATTTTGATGACGCCGGGCATGCCGGACAATCAGGCCAGCGATGGCGGCACGGCATGGCGGCGGATCGCCGACGCGCTAGCGGCCTCGATCGAGCAGGGCGAATACGAGCCCGGCGACACGCTGCCGGCCTCGGTCGCGCTGGCCGAACGCTATGGCGTGCACCGGCACACGGTGCGCCAAGCCTTCCGGCATCTGGCCGAGCGCGGACTGGTGACGGTGTCACGCGGGCGTGGCACGCAGGTGACGGCGCCGCGCTTCCCCTACAAGCTCGGCCGCCGTGTCAGCATGCGCACCAATTTTGGCGCGGCCGGCATTGCCGTGTCGGGCGCGGTGCTGGCATCCGAGATCGTAGCCGGCGCAGCAGAACACTGCATGGTGCTTGGCCTGCCTGAGGGCACGCCGCTCTGGGCGATCGAGACGCTCAGCCGGGCCGGCGGCACACCGGTCGGCACCGGCATCCATTATCTCAGCGTCGAGCGTTTTCCGCGTTTCGACGAGATCCTGACGGAAGCCGGGTCATCGATCACCGCCGCCTTCAAGGCCTGCGGCATCTCTGACTATGTCCGACGCTCGACGCGGCTGGCGGCTCGGCTCGCCAGCGAGCGCGAGGCGGCGCTGCTCAAGATCGAGCCGGGCGCGGCCGTGCTGACCTCGGATGCGATCGACGCGCTGCCCGACCTGACGCCGATCCACATCGTCAACAGCGTCTTCGCCGGCGAGCGGATGGAGATGGTGGTCGAGCCGTTCGGGGATTGATCGCCGGGTTCAGACGGCCCGCTTGCCGATGATCGCGAAGCGCAGCTTGCTCGAGAGGAAGTCGATCGCGGTCACCGCCGCCAGGACCAGCAGGATCAGGAAGGAAACCTGCTGCCATTCGAGCGTGCGGATGGTCTCGGCGAGGTAGAGGCCGATGCCGCCGGCGCCGACGATGCCGATGATGGTCGAGGAGCGGGTGTTCGACTCGATGTAGTAGAGCACCTGGCTGGCGATCACCGGCAGCACCTGCGGGATCAGGCCGAAGCGGATCTCGTGGAGATTGCTGCCGCCGACCGAGGCGACGCCCTCGACCGGCTTGCGATCGACGGATTCGATTGCCTCGGAGAACAGCTTGCCGAAGGCGCCGAGATCGCTGGTCATGATCGCGAGCATGCCGGCGAAGGGGCCGAGGCCGACGACATTGACCCAGATCAGCGCCCAGATCAGCGCATCGACGCCGCGGACCGTGTCCATCGAGCGGCGCGCCAGGAAATGCACGATGCGGTTGGCGACGACGTTCTTGGCGGCGAGGAAGCCGAGCGGGAAGGCGAGGATCGCCGCCAGGATCGTGCCGAGGAAGGCGATGGCGATGGTCTCGAACAGCGCCTTGACGAAGATGATGGCGCGGGCGAACGAGCCGGGATCGGGCGGCAGCATCAGCACCACGAAGGTGCCGAGATTGGCGAAGCCGGCGATGATCTTCCAGAGCGAGGTTTCGAGCGTGGTCAGCCCGTAAAGAAAGAGCCCGACGAGGCCGCCGACGACGGTGATCGTGATGAGCTTGGTCTTCAGCGAGCCGTCGATCGCGGTCTTGTGGCGGGCGATCAGCGCGCTGCGGTCGGCAGCGGAGAGGGCGAGCGTCATTTGCCGTGCTCCAGGCTGAGCAGCGCATGGCGCAGGCGCTCGGTGCCATAATCGATCAGCATCACCGTGACGATGATCAGCAAGAGGATGGCGCTGACATCGGTGAAGTAGAATTTGCGGATCGCTTCGATCAGGTCCTGGCCGATGCCGCCGGCGCCGACGAATCCCATGATCGAGGCGCCGCGGACATTGATCTCGAAGCGCAGCAGCGCGTAGCTGGCGAAGTTCGAGAGCACCTGCGGCACCACCGCGAAGCGGATGGTCTGCCACCAGCCGGCGCCGGTCGCGGTGAGGCCGTCCACCGGCTTCATGTCGATGTTCTCGACAACTTCGGAGAAGAGCTTGCCCATCGCGCCCATGGTGTGGATGGCGATGGCGAGCACGCCCGGTAGCGGGCCGAGGCCGAAGGCGATGACGAAGATCAGTGCGAAGACGATCTCGGGGACGGTACGGCAGAATTCGAGGAAGCGGCGCGTCGCCCAGCGCAGCCAGGGCAAGCGGCCGAGATTGCTGGCCGCGGCGAAGCAGAGCAGGAAGCCGCCGACGGCGCCGAGCACGGTGCCGGTATAGGCGATCAGCAGGGTCTGCCAGAGCAGCTTCAGCCAGCCATTGAGGCCCCAGTACCATTCCTTGAGATCGGCGCCGAGCGTCGCGAGGCGCAGCGTCGGAATGGTCTCGAGGATGTATTTCGGGAAGCGCCAGGCGTTGGCGGCGAATTTCGCGAAGTCGACCTCGGAGCCGATGCCGGCGAGCACGACGCAGGCGACGAAGATCGCTGCGCCAAGCAGGGTCTGCAGCCGCTTGGCCGCCATTTCGCGCCGGTAGAGATCGGCATGGGCGGCGATGGCCGGGTCGTTGCGGTCGATCGCGAGTGTCATGGGATTAAGCCCTGGCCACGAGAGGCGCGGGGAACCCCTCTCCCGGATGGGAGAGGGGCAGGGGGGAGGGCCTGCCAGTAAACGTTTGGCGATGGCATCTCTTCCCTGCCGAACAGAGATCATGTGGTGAGGACGGTCCCTCACCCCCGGCCCCTCTCCCATTCGGGAGAGGGGAGGGAGCCAAGTCTTACGACGACTTCTTCTTGCGGAGCGCGTCGACGAACTTGTTCAGCTCGATGATCGGGTCGTAGGCCTTGTTGTCGACGGCGACGAGCGGACCCTGCTTGCCTTCATAGATCTTGTCGAAGGCGGCTTTGTCCTTGGTGGCGAGGTTGAGGACGGCGTCGCGGATCTTGGCCTTGAGCTCGGTGGGCAGCTCGGTGAGATAGGCCATCGGCGAGTTCACGATCTGCTCGGACTTGTAGATGATCCGGAAATCCTCAGCTTTGACCATGTTCTTGCGTGCCATGCGCAGCAGGTTGGATTCCTGCTCGTCGTTCCACCAGTTGGCGGCGATGTCGACGGTGCCCTGCTGCAGGGCGATGACCGCGTTCTCGTGGCTGCCGGTATAGACGACCTTGCCGAAGAAGGTCTCCGGCTCGATCTTCATGCCGTCGAGGGCAAAGCGCGGCACATTGTTGCCCGAGGTCGAGTTCGGGTCGACCAGGCCGAGATTTTTGCCCTTGAGGTCCTCGACCTTCTGATAGGGCGAGTCCTTCTTCACGTAGAAGACCGAATAGTAGCCTTTGGTGCCGTCGAGGTTGGTCTCGATCGCGAAGGCGTCGATCTTGGCGCCGGTCATCAGCGCGCGGGCGAAGGCGGCCGGGCCGTACATGCCGATATGGATGTTGCCGGCGCGCTGGCCCTCGATCACCGCTGCGTAGTCGTTGGCGATACGCAGCGTCACCTTGGTGCCGAGCTCCTTCGCGAGATAGTTCACGAAGGGGGTGTAGCGCTCGACGACGCCAGACGCGTTCTCGGACGGGATGATGCCGAAGATGAGCTCGGGATACTTCGCCTTCCAATCCTGGGCGAAGGCGGGAGCGGCGAGCGTCGCGGCAAGGCCGGCGACGGCGAGCGTGAACATATGACGACGGGTCAGCATGGGAGTGCTCCTTTTTAAAGATCGGCGATGAAAGGTCAGGCTTAAGTGCGGGCTCGGGCGTCGCCGGCTGTTTCAGGCGACGTTCTGCTTGGCGCGCTGGGCTTCCTCGGTGGCGATCGCGTCGAGCTGATCGAGCGCCTCGGCGCCGGCATCCTTGGCCTCGATGCCGTAGAGCTCTGCGGCGAGCTCGCTGGTCAGCGCATGCGGCGGGCCATCGAACACGACCTTGCCGGCGGCCATGCCGATCAGCCGGTCGCAGTACTTCGCGGCGATGTCGAGGTGGTGGAGGTTGCAGACCACGGTGATGCCGTCCTCGCGATTGATGCGGAACAGCGCGTCCATGACGACCTGCGTGTTGCGTGGGTCGAGCGAGGCGATCGGCTCGTCGGCGAGGATGATCTTCGGCTCCTGCACCAGGGCGCGGGCAATGGCGACGCGCTGCTGCTGGCCGCCGGATAGGGTCTCGGCCCGCTGCGCCAGCAGGTGGCCCATATCGAGCCGTTCGAGCGCGGCGATGGCACGGATTTTGTCGTCCTGCGAGAAACTCTTGACCAGTGTCAGTGCAGCCGAGCGATGGTTCAGGCGGCCGAGCAGGACATTGGTCAGCACGTCGAGCCGGCCGACCAGGTTGAACTGCTGGAAGATCATCGCCGTGTCGCGCCGCCAGGCCCGGAGCGCCGCGCCGCGCAGGGCGGTGACGTCGCGCTCCTCGCTGAGGATGCGGCCATCGCTGGCGTCGGCGAGGCGGTTCAGCATGCGCAGCAGCGTCGACTTGCCGGCGCCCGAGCGGCCGATGATGCCGACCATCTCGCCGCGCGGAATCGACAGGGTGACGTTGTCGACGGCGGCCTTGCCACCGAAACGCTTGGTCAGACCCTCGATACGCAGCATCAACACTCTCCCGCGATTGCGGGACGATGCGGTATCGGGGGCAGATGACAGCGCCGTGACAGGAGGCGCGTTCCAGGGCGTCGAAGGTTCAGACGGTCATCGGCCATCAACCATATCGTCGTGAGTCGCTCGAGCGGCGCTGCGTCAGGCGGCCCGCAGCAGCAGGTCGACGCAGGCGGTGACGTAGGCCTTGCGTTCGGACGAGCGAACCAGGGCGATGCCAAGCAGGCCGCGAACCTGATGGAAGCCGCGGAGCATGCCGATGAACTGCTCGGCTAGCATCGCGGCTTCGTCGGAGGTCAGGGGACGCGACAGGCCATCACCCGATCGTGAACGCTGCTCCAGCAGGGAAGAGAGTTCCGTGATCATGCGCCCCGCGCCGGTCTCGTAGGCGGCCTGTCCCAGCTCAGGAAAACGCGCGGCCGCCCCGACGATCAGGCGATGCAGATCGAGCGAGGCCGGGTGCAGCATCATCGCCAATGCGTCCTCGCCGAGACGCAGCAGGATGGCCCGCAGATCGCCAGTCTCGCTGCGTGGCCGGCGCAACGGAATCGTCAGCTTTTCAGTGAGTTCGGTGCAGATTGCGAGGAACAGCGCCTGCTTGTCGGCGAAGTGGCTGTAGATGGTCTGCTTGGAGACGCCGGCGCGCTGTGCGATCTGGTCGAGGCTGGCCCGGTCGAAGCCCTCGGCCAGGAACGTCTCCGAAGCGGCCCGAGTGATCGCGTCATGTTTGTCCGGCCGCGATCTTTCGGCCGGCATCGCTTTTGCTTCTGCAGCGGGGGCGCTAGTGCGTCCGTGCATTGATCATTCCGTCACGCTTCCGCCCTTAAAGGGTGCTTATCAAACTAGACCGTCCAGTCTAGAATATGTCCGCGGTCCCGGAGCGTCCAGCCTGATGAAGCGTTTTCTCCTCCTTATCCTTGTCGCCGGGCTGGCGGGCGGTGGGTACTATGGCTACCGCTACCACTATAAGCCGGCCAACCGGCAGGCGCAGGCGCAAGGTGTCGCCAGCGCGCAGAACCCCGCGATCCCGGTCGAGGTCGGGACCATCGAGCTTGCCACGGTCGCCGAAGAGGTCGAGGCCCTCGGAACGCTGGCGGCCGAAGAATCCGTGGTGATCGCTCCCGAGATCGCCGGCCGCGTCGTCGCGCTCGGCTTCAAGGAGGGCGAGCGGGTCAGCAAGGACCAGCCGCTGGTCATGCTCGACACCGCCATCCTCGACGCAGAACTGAAACAGTCACAGGCCGATCTCTCGCTGGCGCGCGACACCTATGACCGCAATCGCTCGCTGGTGCAGCGCGGCGCCGGCACGCAGGTCGCACTCGAGCAGGCGACGGCGCAGCTCGCCTCGCAGGAGGCGCGCCTGCAGCTCGCTCAGGCCAAGCTCGCGCTGGCGACGATCAAGGCGCCGTTCAACGGCGTAGTCGGCCTGCGCGCGGTCGGCGTCGGCGACTATGTCTCGATCGGCAAGCAGCTGATCACGCTCACCAGCATCGACCCGATCAAGGTCGATTTCCGGGTGCCGGAGATCTACCTGACCCAGCTCAAGGTCGGCCAGCCGATCCAGCTCAAGGTCGATGCGGTGCCCGACCGGCCCTTCGCCGGCAAGATCTTCGCGATCGACCCGGTCGTCGACGTCAATGGCCGGGCGGTCAAGCTGCGCGCCCTCGTCCCCAACGCTGATCTCGTCCTCAAGCCCGGCCTGTTCGCCCGCGTGACGATCATGGTCGACAAGCGTGACAACGCGCTGGTCGTGCCGGAAACCGCCGTCGTGCCGGACGGTCTCGGCAAGACGGTGTTCATCATCGAGAACGGCAAGGCCAAGCGCGTGCCAGTCGAACTCGGCAAGCGCCTGACCGGCAAGGTCGAGGTGGTCAAGGGGCTGAAACCCGGCATGCAGATCGTCACTGCCGGGCAGATGCGCCTGCGCGAGGGCTCGACGGTCGCGATCAAGGAGAAGGCCGCGGTCCAGACCAGCGCGCTGCCGGGCGCCGTACAGCGATGAGCCTGTTCGAGCTCTTCGTCCGCCGGCCGGTCCTCTCGACCGTCCTGAGCCTGCTCGTCATCCTGATCGGCTTCGTCTCCTATACGCGCCTGACGGTGCGCGAATATCCGAACATCGACGAGCCGATCGTCTCGGTGCAGACGACCTATCGCGGCGCCAGCGCCGAGATCATCGAGACGCAGGTCACGCAGATCCTGGAGAACTCGATCGCCGGCATCGAAGGCATCGAGATCATCAACTCGACCAGCCGTCAGGAGCGCAGCCAGATCTCGGTGCGCTTCCGGCCGGATGTCGATCCCGACGTCGCCGCTTCCGACGTGCGCGACCGTGTCAGCCGTGTGCGCGGCCGCATGCCCGACGAGATCGACGAGCCGATCATCGCCAAGGTCGAGGCCGACGCCCAGCCGGTGATGTATCTGTCGCTGACCAGCTCGCGGCATTCGCCGCTGGAGCTGACCGATTTCGCCGACCGTTTCATCGCCGACCGCGTCCAGAACATCACCGGCGTCGCCGAGGTCCGCATCCTCGGCCAGCGCCAATACGCCATGCGCATCTGGCTCGATCGCGCCAGGCTCGCCGCCTACAACATCACCGTCCAGGAGATCGAGGCGGCGCTGCGGGCACAGAACGTCGAGATTCCCTCCGGCCGGATCGAGAGCGACAGCCGCGAATTCACGGTTCTCTCGCAGACCAGCCTGAACACGCCCGAGCAGTTCCGCGAGATCACGGTCAAGGACGCCAACGGCTTCCCGGTCAAGCTGCGCGACATCGCCAAGGTCGAGCTCGGGGCCCGCGAGGAACGCAATGCCGCCTGGTTCCGCGGCAATCCCTCGGTGACGATCGGCATCGTCAAGCAGGCGACGGCCAATCCGCTCGACGTCTCCTCCGGCGTCGTCGCCGCGCTGCCGAGCATCCGCGAGGACCTGCCCGACGGCATGGCGATCGCGACTTCCTACGATACCTCGATCTTCATCGATCGCTCGATCAAGGCGGTCTACACCACGATCGCCGAAGCCGTGGTGCTCGTCGTCCTGATCATCTTCCTGTTCCTGCGCTCGTTCAGGGCGACTCTGATCCCGCTCGTCACGATTCCCGTCTCGCTGATCGGCGCCTTCGCGCTGATGTATGCGCTGGGCTTCACGGTCAACACGCTGACCCTGCTCTCGATGGTGCTCGCCATCGGCCTCGTCGTCGACGACGCGATCGTGGTGCTCGAGAACGTCCACCGCCATATCGAGGACGGGGTCGAGCCGACCAAGGCCGCTATCAAGGGCATCAACGAGATCGCCTTCGCAGTGGTCGCGATGACGCTGACGCTGGTCGCGGTCTATGCGCCGATGGCGTTCTCGACCGGGCGCACCGGCAAGCTCTTCGTCGAGTTCGCGCTGACGCTGGCCGGCGCCGTGCTGGTCTCGGGCTTCGTCGCGCTGACGCTGACGCCGATGATGTGCGCCAAGCTGCTGAAGCACCACGACAAGCACAACTGGCTCTACAACATGCTGGAGCGCTTCTTCGAGGGGCTCTCCAGCGGCTATCGCCGCTCGTTGCGCTTTGCGCTGTCGGCCAGGCCGCTGGTGGTCCTGCTGGCGCTGCTGGTCGCCGGCGGCAGCTATTTCTTCTTCACCAACCTCCGCTCCGAGCTCGCCCCGGTCGAGGATCGCGGCACGATCACCGCGATCGGCGTGGCGCCGGAAGGCGCGACCATGGCCTTCACCGCCGACTATGCCCGGCGGGTCGAGGACTATTTCAGCAAGATCCAGGAGGTCGAGACCTATCTCGTCATCGTCGGCTTCCCCGACGTGACGCGGGCGATCGCCTTTGCGCGCCTGAAGCCCTGGGAAGAGCGCCACCGCAAGCAGCAGGACCTCGTCGCCGAGATCAACAAGGGGCTGTCGCAGATTCCCGGCATCCGCCTGTTCGCGACCAACCCGCCCTCGCTCGGCCAGGGCGGCGCCAACAGCAAGCCGGTCGAGTTCGTGCTGCGCTCGTCGGACCCTTACGTCACCATCAAGGAAAACGTCGACAAGCTGATCGCCGAGGTGCAGGGCAATCCGGCGCTGACCAATATCGAGACCAACCTCATCCTCGACAAGCCGCAGATCAAGGTTTCGATCGACCGTCAGCGCGCCGCCGATCTCGGCGTCGGCGTCGATGTGATCGGCCGCACCATGGAGACGCTGCTCGGTGGCCGCCAGGTCACGCGCTTCAACATGAACGGCGAGCAGTACGACGTCATGCTGCAGGTCGCCGGCGCCGAGCGCAGCACGCCGCAGGCGCTGCAGTCGATCTATCTGATGGGCCGTGGCGGCCAAGCGGTGCAGCTCTCCAGCCTCGTCCAGATCGAGGAGAACGTCGCGCCCAAGGAGTTGATCCGCTTCAACCAGCTGCGCTCGGCGACGATCACGGCCGTGCCGGGGGCGGGCTATTCGCTCGGCGATGCGCTTGCTGTGCTCGAGCAAGGTGCGGCGAAGGTGCTGCCGGCCTCGTTCCAGACCGACTATTCCGGCCAGAGCCGCGAGTTCAAGCAGTCGGGCTCGTCGATCCTGCTCGTCTTCCTGCTGGCGCTCGGCTTCATCTATCTGGTGCTGGCGGCGCAGTTCGAGAGCTTCGTCGACCCCGTCGTAATTATGGTCTCGGTGCCGCTGTCGATCACTGGTGCACTGGCTGCGCTCTATTTCTCCGGCGGCACGCTCAACGTCTACAGCCAGATCGGCCTGATCACGCTGGTCGGCCTGATCACCAAGCACGGCATCCTGATCCTCGAATTCACCAACCAGCTGCGTGAAGAGGGCAAGGAGATGATCGACGCCCTGGTCGAAGCAGCGGAACTGCGCCTGCGGCCTATCCTGATGACCACGGGCGCGATGGTGCTGGGCGCGGTGCCTCTGGCGCTGGCGGAAGGTGCCGGCGCCGAGAGCCGTTCGCAGATCGGCTGGGTGATCGTCGGCGGCATGACCTTCGGCACGCTGCTCACGCTCTATGTCGTGCCGGTCGCCTACAGCTACCTTGCCCGGAGCAAGCACGGCTCGCGCCATGCGCCGGCCGAGGCGCACCCGCAGCCGGCGGAGTAGCATCTGCGCCCTTCCCGCCATGGTCGGGCTTGTCCCGACCATCCTCGTCTTCACCCATCGAATGCGGTGTTCAAGACGTGGGTGCTCGGCACAAGGCCGAGCATGACGCGCTGGATCGGCGTCGCAATTGGTTTAGGAGCGCGCCCGCTCCTCGATCCCGGTAGAGGATATCCGGCTAGCCCTTAGCGGAAACCTCTATTCGCTTTCGCTGCCGCCGGACGCTAACCGTCCGGACGGCGGCGCCAAAGAGCAAGAACTCAGGCGGCCGCCCGTTGAGGATGAACGGGAGGAAGGCATGAGGATTGGCACCAGATTCTGGCGCAACGCGGTTGTGGTCGTTTGTCTGGCGAGCTCGATTTCGATCGCGCAGGCGCAGAATTTCCCGAGCAAGCCGGTCACCATGCTGATCCCGTTCGCGGCGGGCGGGCCGACCGATGTCGTCGGGCGCCTGGTCGGCGAGCATATGAGCCGCACGCTCGGCCAGCCGGTGATCATCGAGAACGCGGTCGGCGCCGCCGGCACGCTCGCCGGGCAGAGGCTGATGGGATCGCCCGCCGACGGCCATGTCATCCTGATCGGCCATACCGGCACGCATGCTGCCGCCGTCTCGCTCAATCCGAATCTGAAATACCGGCCGGTCGAGGATTTCGCACCCATCGGGCTGGTCAACACCAACCCGATCTTCCTGACCGTGCGCAAGACCCATCCGAGCGGCACGCTCGCGGAGTTCGTCGCCTGGGTGAAGGCGAACGAGAAGGCGGCGAGCAACGCTCATGCCGGCGTCGGCTCGGTCAGCCATACCACCTGCCTGCTGTTCAACACCGTGGTTGGGGTCAAGCCGAACGGCGTGCCCTATCGCGGCACCGGCCCGGCGATGAACGATCTCGTCGGCGGACAGGTCGATTATCTCTGCGACCAGGCGGTGAACGTCGCCCCGCAGCACCGCGCCGGCACGATCAAGACGCTCGCCGTGGCCTCAACCGCCCGGGCGACGGCGCTGCCGGACGTGCCGACCAGCACGGAAGGTGGCGTTCCCGACTTCAAGGTCGAGGTCTGGAACGCGATGTTCGCGCCCAAGGATACGCCAGCCCCGGTCGTGGCCAGGCTGAATCAGGCGCTGAAGGCGGCGCTCGCCGACGCGACGGTGAAGGCCAAGCTCAACGAGCTCGGCGCCGAAATTCCCTCCGCTGAGCTGCAGGAGCCGGCCGGCCTGCGCGCTTTCGTCGGAGCCGAGATCGAGCGCTGGGCGCCGATCATCAAGGCGAGCGGCGTCAAGATCGAGTGAATTTGCGGGCTATTGCAGCCTGACCGAGACGCTCTCGCTGGCGCCGGCGGCGTCGATCACCGAGATGCGCACGAAGCCCTTGCCGGGTGGCTGCCAGGCGGCCTCGCGGCGCTTCACCGCGGCGATCACCGGAGCGCCGTCGACCAGCCAGGTGAAGGGCGCGACGCCGCCTGCCACCTTGAGGTTGAGCTGCGGTGTGCCTTCGACCGCGGAGGCCGCGAGATCGATCCTGGCGCCCTCCGGAGGGAAGGCGAGCTTAAGGCCCGGTGTCGCCAGCGCGGCGACCGTCTTCGGCACGTCCTGGCGCAGATGCCGGAGCGGCGGCGGCAGGCTGGCGCTGGTTGCGGCGATCGTCCCCGGTGGCTGGACGAAGGGGCGGGGATCGAGGCCGATGCGGGCGAAGGCGTCGAACAGGATCGGCGCTGCGACCACACGCCCGACGAGGCCGGGCACCGCGCCATTATCGGGCCGGCCAACCCAGACGCCGATCGTGTGCTTGCGGTCGAAGCCGACGGCCCAGGCATCGCGATAGCCATAGGAGGTGCCGGTCTTGTAGGCGATCCTGCCGGGCGGGGCGTTGAGCGGCGGCGGCGCGCCGAGCAGCGTGTCGGCGACATACCAGGCGGCGACAGGCTCGACGAGGCGCAACGGCGGCTCGGCCGCGCCGCTCGTCGGCTTCACATGCAGCGGCACGACCTCGCCGCCACGGGCGAGGCCGACATAGAGCCGGGTCAAATCGGAGAGCGTGATGCCGAGGCCGCCGAGGCCGATGGCGAGGCCGGGCGCGCCGCCATCCCTGGGCATGGCGATGGCGGCGCCGGTGTCCTTCAGCCGCGACAGGAAACGCTGCGGTCCTACAGCCGAGAGCAGCTCGACCGCCGGCAAATTGAGCGAGAGCTGCAGCGCCTTGCGAGCGCTGACCATGCCCTGGAAGCCGAGGTCGAAATTCTCGGGCACGTAGAGCCCGTAACGGGTCGGCCGATCCTCCAGCATGGTCTCGGGATGGGCGAGGCCGTTGTCGAAGGCGAGCGCGTAGATGAAGGGTTTTAGCGCCGAGCCGGGCGAGCGCAGCGCCTGCGTCAGGTCGAGCGAGCCGGCGCGCCCGGCGTCGAAATAGTCGACGCCGCCGACCGAGGCGCGGACCTCGCCGGTCTCGTTGTCGGCGACGAGGATGGCGATCGAGAGCTGCGGTCCTAAGGCCATGGCGCGCTCGCGGGCGAGCTGCTCGAGGCTCGCTTGCCAGCGGGCGTCGATGGTCAGGCGCTGGCTGCGCTGCTCGGGAGCCTCCGCTACGACCTGCTCGGCGGTGTGCGGGGCAAGGTTTGGGAAGGGCTTGCGCGCCGTCGGGATCGGCTCCTCGCGGGCGGCGGTGACTTCGTCCGCCGTCGCGAGACCGGCCGCTTCGACACGGGCAAGGACGCGCTCGCGGGCCTTGCGCGCGGCCTCAGGGAAGCGGTCGGGCCGGCGCGTCTCCGGCGATTGCGGCAGGGCGACCAGCAGCGCTGCCTCGGCGGTCGAAAGCCGCTTCGGCTCCTTGCCGAAATAGGCGAAGCTCGCGGCGCGGACGCCTTCGAGATTGCCGCCGAACGGGGCGAGGGTGAGATAGAGATCGAGGATATCGGTCTTGCTGAAGCGCCGTTCGAGCTCGACGGCGCGCACCGCCTGCCTCAGCTTGGCCGGGAGCGAGCGTTCCTGTCGCGGCTCGAGCAGGCGGGCGACCTGCATGGTCAAGGTAGAGCCGCCCGAGACGATGCGGTCGTTGGCGAGCATCTGTCCTGCTGCCCGCAAGCCGCCGAGCGGATCGATGCCGGCATGCTCGTCGAAGCGCTTGTCCTCGAAGGCCTTGAGCATGGAAAGATAGCGCGGATCGACGTCATCGGCGCCGACCGGCAGCTTCCAGCGCCCATCGGCGGTGACGAAGGGGCGCAGCAGCTTGCCCTCGCGGTCGAGCACCACGGTCGAGCGGTCGCGGGCGGCGGCGAAGTCGAGCGGGGGCAGGGTCGAGGCGTACCAGAGGAGAGAGGCGGCGGTCGCTGCGATCAAGGCGGTGGCACCTATGCCGGCATAGGCGAGCCGACGCGGCCAGGTGCGCCTTCCTTCTCCCCTCGGGGGAGAAGGTGTCTGCGAAGCAGACGGATGAGGGCCGTTCGACTGGGTAGGCTGGTCGCCAGGTTGCGCCTGACTTCCCTCATCCGTCAGCGCTGCGCGCTGCCACCTTCTCCCCCGAGGGGAGAAGGAAGAGGCGCCCCGCTTTTTCGACTCCGCGTCCACTGCGCTGTCACCTTGCCGAGGTGATCTCGACCGTGCCGAAAGCCGTCCGGCCGAAGCGGTCGGGCCGGTACATGTCCTCGATCACCGCCGCGGGAGCGACATAGCGGCCGGGCGAGACGGCCCTGGCGATATAGGCGACCGTATAACTCAGCGGATCGTTCTTGCCGCCATTGCGCTGAAAGGCCGCGACGAAGCGGTCGTCGCGTGCCTCGGTATGCACCGGCGGGACCTCCTGCTTCAGCCAGTTGAGGCCTTCGACAGAGGCGCCCTCGGTGAGCTTGGCGTTCTCGATCTCCAGTCCGGCCGGGACGGGATCGACCAGCAGCAGGCGGCCATAGCGTGCCGCCGGCTCGGTGACCTTGAGCGCGACGACATAGCGCTCGTTCTGGCGCAGGCGCGCGGGATCGACCCGCTCGCCCTTCATGGTGAAGAGCGTGCGCTCCAGCCCGAAACCCTGGTTCAGCGCCGGCTCCGGCGTTGACGGGATGCCGGAGACCGTGATCACCGCATTGGCCGAGGCGGTGCCGGGATTGCCGATCACCAGCGGCTTGGCCTCCAGCGACGCCTGCGGGATGGTGCGGTAGAGGGCACCCTTGCGCTCGGCGCCATCGACTGTCAGCGCCATGCCCTCGGCATCCTTGGCCATCGCCGCGGCGGCCATGGCCATCCACATGTTTTCCTGCGTCGAGGTGTAGCGCGCATTTTGGCGCGCGTTCTGGACGACGTCGGCGGCGCGGGAGAGATCGGCGCGCTCGCCATTGCTCTCGGCGATCAAGGTGAGGATGCCGGCGCCGTCGCGCAGCCGCGAGCCGTAATCAGCGCGCGACAGGCCGTCGTCTGGAGTCTGCTGGAGGGTGCCGAGCGCGCTGGTGAAGGCGGCGCGGCCGCGGGTGCGGTCGCCGAGCAGCGAGAGCGCGGCGCCGATCTGGGCGCGGGCGAGGGCTGAGCCGAAATCGGCGAGCTTGTTGTCGGCGAGATAACGCAGATCGCCCATCACCGGCCGCCCGTTCCGGGCGAGCACATAGAGCGCATAGGCGATGCCGGCCGCTTCCTCCTTGTTGATCTCGCTGGTGTTGACGACCTGGTTGCGCAGCCGGTCGAGCGCCATGTTGAACGCCGTCTGCGGCACGGCGAACTGGCGCTCGCGGGAGCGGGTCAGGAAGTCGGTGACGAAGGCGTCGAGCCAGAGATCCTCGCCGCCGACACTCCAGAGGCCGAAGGAGCCGTTATTGCCCTGGCGGGCGAGCACGCGCTCGATCGCGGCGGTGACGCGCTCATCCGCATTGCCGTCGAGCGCCAGCTGCTGCATCGAAGCGAGCCGGTTGACGACCAGGAGCGGCAGCGCCCGGCTGATCGTCTGCTCGGTGCAGCCATAGGGGTAGCGGTCGAGCGCTGCGAGCACCGCTGCGACATCGAGTGCCGCGACCGGCGAGACCGAGACCGAGACCGCGCCGGAATCCGGCACGAGGTCGGCCATCAGGTCGGAGGAGACGGTGAGCGAGCCGCCGCCCGGGATCGGGCGCACGATCCGGCGCGCGATCGTCTGGGTCGAGGGCTGCACACGCACGGCAAGGTTCTGCACCGTGCCGATGCCGTTGGGGCCGGTGACCTTGACGTCGAAGCTGGCGCGGCCGATGCCGGCGGCGGTGACCGGGATCGTCAGCGAGCTCTTGGCGCCGGCGGCCATGGTCATGCTGCGCCGGGTCGCGTCGGCGGCGACGACGACCGGGCCCTTGATGTCGAGATCGACGAGATAGGAGCCAGCCGGGCCCTCGACATTGTCGATCTGCAGATGGAAGCGCGACTGGTCGCCGAGTG
Source organism: Alloboseaceae bacterium BT-24-1 (assembly GCA_025846845.1). Taxonomy (GTDB): domain Bacteria; phylum Pseudomonadota; class Alphaproteobacteria; order Rhizobiales; family Beijerinckiaceae; genus Allobosea. Next base: position 379,394 of record JAOYTL010000003.1, on the reverse strand, counting down.
CGAGGAAACGCGGCAGTGTCGCCTGCGCCACGATCTGGTCGCGCACGAAGACATCGGCGCTGGCCTGGCCGGTGCGGCCGGCGCTCCAGGCGACAGCCATGACGCGAACCGAGCCGTTGAAGGCCGGCAGTTCGAAATCGACCTTGGCGGTGCCGTCGGGCCCGAGCTTGACCACGCCGGAATAGCGCGCCAGCGGCTCCTGCGTCGGCGCCTCGCCATTGAGCTGCGGCGCGGCGTCGCCGCCGGAGCGGATCGCGCCGCGCACCCCCTGCATGCCGTCGATCAGATAGCCGTAGAGATCGCGCAGTTCATGGCCGAGCTGGCGCTGGCCGAAGAAGTACTTGCTCGGATCGGGGCTCTCGAAGCGGGTCAGGTTGAGGATGCCGACATCGACCGCCGCGACGGTGATGAAGGCCTCCTCGCCGGCCTTGGCGCCACTGACCTTGACCGGCAGCGACAGCGTCGAGAGCGGACGCACGAGGTTCGGCGCCCCGAGATCGATGGCGAGGTTGCGCTCCTCCTTGCCGACGCTGAACCAGGCGAGGCCGATGGCGCGGCCCGGCATGCGCTGGGCGGCCGTGTCCATCGGGCGGTGGGCGAGCACGACGAGATAGGCGCTGGCACCCCAGTCCGACTTGGCGGGGATGGTCACGGTCGTGCCATTGGCCGGCACGTCGACGGTGCGGATCTCGGCGACGCGGTCGCTCATCACCGCCAGCGTCGCCTTGCCGGCGAAGCGCGGGGTCAGGCGCACCTGCATGCTCTCGCCATTGGCGTAGGACGGCTTATCCAGGGCGACATCGAGCACATCCGGCTGGTCGGCGGTCTTGTCGGTCTCGTAGCCGACATTGAAGGAGACGCTGGTCTCGGTCGCCTCGGCGCCGTCGGCGCTGACGTCGAGCCGGTAATTGCCCCATTGCACGGGAGCGGCGATGCGGGCCGGTGTGGCCTCGGCGACGGCGACCTCGCCATCGGCGACACGGCGGGTCGTCTTCACGCCCTCATAGTTCCAGCGGCCGTCCTGGTAGAACCACTGATAATTGCGGCTGACCTTGGACAGCGTCCATTTCAGGCCCTGGCGAGCGATCCGGCGCCCGTCCCCCTGCGCCATGATCACGTCGAAGGTCGCGGTCTGGCCATTGCCGAGCTCCCCCTCCTTGAAGGCCTTGCGCACGCCGATGGCGGCGCCCTTCGGCACGATCGGCAGGGTGAGCGAGCGGGCGATGGCGCGCCCGCCGGGCTCGCCGACGCGGACGGTCAATTCGACTTCGAGCGGCCGGTTGGTCTCGGGCTGGGCGACGGGATTGGCGATCGTGACCTTGCCGTCGGCGCCGGTCTTGGCGGCGTCCTCGAACTCGGCCTGCTGCGGCTCGAAGGCCTCGTCGGTCAGGCCGACCTCATAGCCGGAAAAGCCGGGGATCGCGGTCTGCGCCGCCGAGCGCACGGTCATCGAGCCGGTGACGTCGAGATCGGAGCCGGGCGCGCCGTAGAGATAGCGGGCGTTGACGTCGATCTCGGCCGGCTCGCCGGCTTGCAGCACCTGCTTCTTCGAGGAAAGCGTCAACTCCAGCCGCTCGGGAATGTAGTCCTCGACCAGGAAGGAGATTTCGCCGATCGCCGCGCCCTTCGGGTCGGAATAGGCCTGGACGCGCCAGGTGCCGGTCTGGGCGCCGGAGATCAGCGGGATCGAATGGGCCCGTCCGCCGGCGCCCTGGTCCTCGACCTGGCGGCGGCGATATTCGACGCCATCGGGCCGCCTGACGACCAGCGTCAGCGGCAGGCCGGAGACGGCGGCGCCCTTGGCGTCACGCAGCAGCGTCGTCAGGTAGACGGTCTCGCCGGAGCGATAGACGCCGCGCTCGGTATAGAGGAAGGCGTCGAGCCCGGCCGGGGCGACGCGGCCCTTCACGCCGCGATCCGACAGGTCGAACGCGGTCTGCTTCAGGTCGAGGAAGCCGTAATCCTCGGCCAGGCTGGCGGTGACGAGGCCCGGCGCATTGCCGCCCTGTCCCTTGGCGAGGGCGGCATCGAAGCGGGCATAGCCGTTACTGTCGGAACGGACGGTCGCCAGCACCTCGTTGTTGCGGGCGAGCAGGCGCAGTTCGGCATTGGCGACGGGCGAGGCATCGGCGAGCGAGCGCACCAGCACATGCACGCCGTCCGGCCCGGAAAAGGAGGTCAGGCCGAGATCGGAGACGACGAACCATTGCGTCGCCCGCGTCGTGCCGTCGTCATAGTCGCCGTCGCCGTCCGAGCCGCTCGCGGTCCGGGTGCTGCCGGTCGGCTTGGCGAACATCACATAGACGCCGGGCTGGAGCCGGCCGACGGCTTCGAGCACCGGGAAGGCGGTGGTGACGTCCTTGTTGAGCTCGGACTTCACTGCCATGGTGCCTTTCCAGACGCTCGAACCCTTGTCCGAGGCGATCTGATTGGCGTTGTAGGCGCCGAGCTGGCTGAGGAAGTCGTCGGAGTGGACCGAGCCGATCAGGTTGCGGTCGCCGATGCGCATCACCTCGAGATCGAGACTGTCGGCATTGACCGAGACGACCGGTACGCCCTGCTGGCCGGTGCGCGGCAGCACGTAGTTCTTGCCGGTGAAGCGCACCGAGGGGGCGCGGTCGCGGACATAGACCTCGTAATCGGCCGATTTCAGCAGCTTCTCGTCGGGGATGGCCGAGGGCACGCCCTGGCGGATGACGAAGCCGTAGCGCTCGCCATGGCGCAGGCCGTCGACGCAGAGCTGGCGCTCCTCGCCGCTGACGGCGAAGTCGCCCTTGCCGGTGATCGCGACATAAGGGGCGAAGTCGACGCGGCCGCGCGACAGCGGCTCGGAGAACTCGAAGCAGGCGCGCGGGCTCGCAGCGTCCGAATCGACCTTGTTGGAGGTAAGGCGGAAGCCGCGCTGGGCCCGCAGCGCCTCGTAGTCGGTGCGCAGCGAGGCGTTGTCGGCGAGGTCGAGGCTGAGGCGATAGGTGGTCAGCGCCGGGCGCCAGAGTTCGTGCTTCTCGAAGACGCGGGCGAGCACGCCGAGCGAGGAGGCTTCGTCGGGGCGCGAGGTCGAGCGCTGATAGGCGAGGTAGGCAGCACTGACGGCGCGCTCGCGCAGTTCATAGCGCTCGCGATAATCGCGCGGCTCGATGCCGCTCGCCGCCTGCGCCATCAGGCGCCAGCCGCCGGGATTGGCGGGATCGGCGACTGCGGCGGCATTGGCGAGCGGCAATGCGGCGCGAGCGTCGCCGCGATTGAGAGCGGCACTGCCGTCGCGCAGCAAGGTGGCGAAGGGGCGCTGGCCGACCGAGACCTCGCGCTTCAGCCGCTCCTCCAGGCGCTGGCCGTCGCTGGCGAGATCGGGCCTGACATAGGCCTTCTGGGCGAAAGCGGGTCCGGCGGCGACAGTCAGGCCGAGCAGGAGGGCGAGACGGACGAGATGGCGCATGGCTCGGTCTCCGAAAAGGCGGGCGGCCCGATAGTTGCCGCGGCAGGCGTCGACGCGATGACGGGTCATCGCATTGCGCTGCGCGAAGCTAGCACCGGGCGCGTCGGGCGCAACTCGGCTTGCGATCGGTTGAGCCCTTCTCGCCTCTTGCCTCTGCGGCAAGGCTGACGCTGAATGGCGCCGCGTCGCGGCGCGACCTGAGAAAGACGGAGATGCTCGTGTTCAAGGTTCCCGCGCTGATCGGCATTGCCGCCATCCTTGCCTGCCTCAATGCCGCGCAGGCGCAGCAGCCGGCCGATCCGCGGCTTGCTGCGGCGACGCAGAATTTTTCCGCGTTGCCGGAGGCCGAGCGCAAGGCGATCCAGGCCGACCTGATCTGGACCGGACATCTCAACAGCGCTGCGACGGGCAGTTTCGGGCCGTTGACCTTTCGTGCCGTGAACGGCTTCAAGGCCGGGCGCGGTCAGCCCGATGGTCAATTGACAACGGCCGAGCGGCAGGATCTGGCCCGGCTCGCCAGGACGGCGCGTGACGCGGCGGGCTTTGCCGTGATCACCGATCAGCCCACAGGCGTGCGCATCGGCATTCCGCAGAAGCTGCTGCCGAAGCGCGAGGCGACGGCGGCCGGCGGCAGCCGCTGGCAGAGCGCTGATGGCAAGGTCACGCTCGACGTCAGCGCCGGACCGGCGGCTGAGCCGCTCCAGGCGATCTTCGAGCGGGCGATCGCGGTCAATCCGAACATCCAGCGCAAGGTCACCTACAAGCTGCTGCAGCCGAGCTTCTTCGTCGTCGCCGGCGAGACGCCGACCGGAAAATTCTTCCGCCGGCAGGCGCTTGGCCCATCAGGGTTGCGCGGCTTCTCGGTCGGCTACGACAAGGCGGTGGCCACGACCTTCGACAAGGTGGTGACTGCGATCGCGGACAGCTTCGAGCCGTTCCCGAGCGGGCCGGCTCCGGCTCCCGTTCCGGCGCCTGCATCGCCCGGCGCGCCGCCAGTGGCCCTCGCCCCGGCCCAGCCGGTGACCGAGCGCTTCGGTGTCGGCCTCGTCATCGGCAAGGAGCTGGTGCTGACGGCGCGCGCTGCGGTTGATCCCTGCAAGGGGCTCAAGGTCGGCGCGCGCCCGGCGCGGCTGCGGCTGCAGGATCAGGCGAGCGGGCTCGCGCTGCTCGATGTGCCGGGGCTGGCGTCCGGCACATTACTCGGCCTGCGCGATGCCGCACCTGCGGCGCGGGAGGCGGTCGTTGTGCTCGCCTATGATGCTACGGCTGCCTCGCGCATTGCGGTGGCGCTGCCGGGCGAGGTTGCGAGCGATGCGGTGCTCGCGCCGTTGCAGCCCGGTGGTGCTGGCAGCCCGGTCTTCGACCGACAGGGCCGGCTCGCCGGCCTGGTTACCGCCAATCCTTCGGACAAAGGTCTGATTGCCGGTGTCGCGCCGCAGCGCAATCATGCCATCGCTGGCGTCGCGCAGCTCAGGGCGATGCTGGAGAAGGCCGATGCCAAGCTTGCTAACGCGGCTGCTGGCGGCGAGCTGAGCACCGGGGCGATCGCCGAGGCCTCCGGCAAGAGCGTCGTGCCCGTGGCCTGCGGGCTTTGAGGTTCGCCTCTCGGGTCGTGCATACAGCATACAAAGACGGTTGCCTCGCCAGCGGCAATCGGTTCTGATAGCGAGAATACCAAGGAAGCCGCGCCGTGAGGCGAAGAAGCTTTCAAATTTTAAATCGATTGAACGGGAGGAACATCGGAATGAGCAGAATCAGCAGACGTTCGGTCCTCAAAGGCGCGGCGGCAGCCGGCGCGGCAGGGCTGATCACAGGCCCGGCAATCGGCCAGGCGCAGTATCCGAACCGGCCGGTGACCATGATCTGCCCGTGGGGCGCAGGCGGCGGCACCGACGCGACGGCGCGCATCGTCGCGCAATTGCTGGAGAAGGATCTCGGCCAGCCCTTCAATGTGGTGAATCGCACCGGCGGCTCCGGCGTTGTCGGGCATCAGGCGATCGCGTCGGCCCCGGCTGACGGCTACACGGTCGGCATGCTGACGGTCGAGATCGCGATGATGCGCCATCAGGGCCTGACCGAGCTGAAATCGAGCGACTACGCCGCGCTCGGCCTGATGAACGAGGACCCGCCGGGTGTGCAGGTCTCGGCCTCGAGCCCGTACAAGGACATCAAGGAGCTGGCCGCGGCGATCAAGGCCGCGCCTCACGGCAAGCTCAAGGCATCCGGCACGGGCCAGGGCGGCATCTGGCACCTCGCTTTGGTCGGCTGGCTGGTCGCGATGGGGCTGAAGCCCGACCATGTCGCCTGGGTGCCGTCGAACGGCGCCGCGCCCGGCATGCAGGACCTGGCGGCCGGTGGCATCGACATCGTCACCTGCTCGGTGCCGGAAGCACGGGCGATGATCGACGCCGGCAAGGCGAAGTCGCTGGCGATCATGGCGAGCGCGCGCAATCCGCAGTTCAAGGACGTGCCGACGCTGAACGAGTCGCTCGGAATCAACTACTCGGTCGGAGCCTGGCGCGGCATCGGCGCGCCCAAGGCGGTGCCGGCCGACATCCAGGCCAAGCTGACCGCGTCGCTGAAGAAGGCCTTCGACTCCAAGGAGTATCAGGACTTCATGAACTCGCGCGGCTTTGGCATGAAGTTCGCCGACGGGGCGGGCTTCGCCAAGTTCATGGCCGACAGCGATGCCTCTATGGCCTCGGCGATGAAGGCCGCCGGCCTGACCAAGGCCTGAGGCAATTGAACAGGAGCGGACGGGCGATGCCCGTCCGCTCCTCCGTTCCAGTCGGCGCCGGCATGGCGCGATCACAGTTCGACGAGACTCCGCAGCATGTTGTTGTCAGACCGCGTGACCGGGGGCGCCATCGCGACGCTCGGCGCCGCCGCCTTCTTCTACGGCTCGAAACTGCCGCCGGTGCCCGGCCAGCAGGTCGGCCCCTCGGCCTTCCCGATGGTCGTCGGCGCCGGGCTGATGCTCTGCGGCGTCATGATCGTGCTCGGTATCGGCCGGCGCTTCGAGGAGGTCGCCGAGGCCGACGTCGCGAGCCACAGCGCGCCCGAAATGCTCGAGCCGCTGCCGGCCTGGCGCAACTGGCTGGCGCTGCTGCCGCCGGCGCTGCTGTTGTTCTATGCACTCGCTTCCGAAAAGCTCGGCTTCCTGCCGACGGCCGGGATCATGGTGCTGGTCGCGAGCCTCGCCTTCGGCGCCAGGCCCAAGCTCGCGGTGCCACTCGCACTGATCGCGCCTTTCGTCATCAACCTGATTTTCCTCAAGCTGCTGCGCGTTCCGCTGCCCGGCGGCCTGCTGCCCTTCCCCTGGTGAGGCCGCGATGGATACCGTCATCCAGGCCTTCGGCCTCGTCTTCGCCCCGGATGTGCTGATCGCGATCTTCGCTTCCGCCGTCTACGGGCTTCTGGTCGGCTCGCTGCCCGGCCTCTCGGCGACGATGGCGACGGCGCTGCTCGTCCCCGTCACCTTCTACCTCTCGCCGATCGCGGCGGTCGCCACCATCATCACCGCGTCGGCGATGGCGATCTTCTCCGGCGACATTCCCGGCTGCCTGCTGCGCATTCCGGGCACGCCGGCCTCGGCCGCCTATACCGACGAAGCCTATGCGATGACGCGCAAGGGCGAGGCGGAGACTGCGCTCGGCATCTGCCTGTGGTTCTCGGCGCTCGGCGGCATCGCCGGCACGCTCTCGCTGATGCTGATCGCGCCGCTGCTGGCCGAGATGGCACTGTCCTTCTCGACCTATGAGAACTTTTGGCTCGCCATGCTCGGCCTGATGTGCTCGACGCTGGTGGCGCGCTCCTCGCCGATCAAGGCGATCGCGGCGATGCTGCTCGGCCTGCTGATCACCTGCATTGGCATCGACAATCCCGGCGGTGTACCGCGCTTCACCCTGGGCTCCACCGACCTGCTGGGGGGCATCGAGGTGATCCCGGCGCTGGTCGGCGTCTTCGCCTTGGCCGAGGTGATGCGCTCGCTGACCGAGCGCGATCCGCCGAAGCTGGAGAACCGCCGGCTCGGCTCGATCCTGAAGGGCCAGTGGGCGCTGACCAAGAAATATCCCAAGCAGCAGGCGCGCGGGAACCTGATCGGTATCATCATCGGCGTGCTGCCCGGCGCCGGCGCCGACATGGCGGCCTGGGTCAGCTACGCCATGGCCAAGCGCTTCTCGAAGACGCCGGAGAAATTCGGCACCGGCCACCCGGAAGGGCTGATCGAGGCGGGCGCCTCCAACAACGCCTCGCTCGCCTCGGGCTGGGTGCCGGCGCTGCTCTTCGGCATCCCCGGCGACACCATCACCGCGATTGCGATCGGCGTGCTCTACATGAAGGGGCTCAACCCCGGCCCAACGCTGTTCACCTCGCAGGCGTCGAGCATGTACGCGCTCTACATCATCTTCATCATCGGCAACATCATCATGATCCCGCTCGGCATCATCATGATCCGGCTGGCGAGCAAGGTCGTCGGGGCGCCACGCTCGGCTGTGATGCCGGTGATCATGATCTTCTGCGCGGTCGGCGCCTTCGCCACGGCGGGCAACAACCTGTTCGCGGTCTACTGCGTCGCGATCTTCGGCCTGATCGGCTTCGTGATGGAGAAGAACGGCTACCCGGTCGCCGCGATGGTGCTCGGCATCGTCATGGGAACCATGGTGGAGCAGAGCTTCGTGACCTCGCTGATCAAGTCGGACGGCTCGATCCTGCCCTTCTTCAGCCGGCCGGTGTCCTCGGTGCTGGCGGCGATGACCTTCGGCGCGCTGCTTTGGCCGGTCTTCGTCTGGGCGACGCGCAAGCTCATGGCACAGCGGCCGGCGACGGCCTGAAAGCTGCTGCCGGCCACCGCCCCGAATCAGTGCTAGAGACGGGCGCATGGACGATGCGCTCAATGAAGGGCAGGGCGGTGGCGGCACGGTCGAGGTGCTGATCCCGCTCGGCCTCGACCAAGCCTATAGCTACGCCGTGCCGCCCGGGCTCACGCTCGCGCCGGGCGATGTCGTGCAGGTGCCGCTCGGGCCGCGCGAGACGGTCGGGGTCGTCTGGGAGGTTGGCTCGGGGCGCGGCGGCAACCTCAAAAAGGTGGTCGGCAAGCTCGACATGCCGCCGCTCGATCCGGCCTTGCGCAAGCTGGTCGACTGGGTCGCCTGGTACACGCTCGCCGCCAAGGGCTCGGTGCTGGCGCTGGCGTTGCGGCGCCCCCCGGACGACACGCCGGAGCGGCCGAAGCTTGGCGTCAGGCTCATCGGACCGCCGCCGGCGCGGATGACGCCGGGCCGGGCGCGCGCCATCGCCGCTGCCGAGGGCGGCCTGCTGATTGGCAAGTCGGCGCTGGCCCAGGCAGCCTCGGTCAGCACGGCAGTGATCGATTCCCTCGTCGATGCCGGCACCTTCTCCGTGGAGGCGCTGCCGCAGGAGGCGATCGCAGCCCGGCCCGATCCCGACCACGCCAAACCGCAACTTTCCGATGATCAGCAGGCGGTGGGCGATGCGCTTGCCGAGCTCGTGCGCAAGCAGTCCTGGCAGGTCGCGCTGCTCGAGGGGGTCACGGGCTCCGGCAAGACCGAGGTCTATTTCGAGGCTGTCGCCGAGGCGATCCGGCTCGGGCGGCAGAGCGTGATCCTGATGCCCGAGATCGCGCTGACCGCGCAGTTCATCGACCGTTTCGAGGCGCGCTTCGGCGTCCGGCCGGGGCTGTGGCATTCGGCTGTGAGCGGGCGCCGGCGCGAGCGCCTGCAGGCGGCGATCGCCAAGGGCGAGGCGCTGGTGGTGGCTGGGGCGCGCTCGGCGCTGTTCCTGCCCTACCGCGATCTCGGCCTGATCATTGTCGATGAGGAGCACGAGGCCGCCTACAAGCAGGAGGACGGCGTTGCCTATCATGCCCGCGACATGGCGGTGGTGCGCGGCAAGATCGAGAACGCTCCGGTGGTACTGGCCTCGGCGACGCCCTCGCTCGAAACCCGCGTCAACGCCGAGCGCGGCCGCTATCTCCATCTCAAGCTGCCTGAGCGCTATGGCGGGCGCGAATTGCCGGTGCTCGGCCTGGTCGACCTGCGCAAGGACAAGCCGGAGCGCGGGCGTTGGCTTTCATCGGGTCTGGTCAAGGCGGTCGAGGCCAATCTCGAGGCGAAGGAGCAGTCGCTGCTCTTCCTCAACCGGCGCGGCTATGCGCCGCTGACGCTGTGCCGCGATTGCGGTCACCGCTTCCAGTGCAAGAACTGCTCGGCCTGGCTCGTCGACCATCGCTTCCGGCGAGCACTGGTCTGCCACCATTGCGGCCATGTCGAGCGCCGGCCGCATGAGTGCCCGGCCTGCCATCAGCCCGAGAGCCTCGTCGCCTGCGGGCCGGGCGTCGAGCGCCTCGCCGAGGAGGTCGCGACGCTGTTTCCGCAAGCGCGCTCGATCGTGCTGTCGAGCGACTTTCCCGGTGGAACCGAGCGCCTGAAGCAGGAGCTGATGGCGGTGGCCGAGGGCGAGTTCGACATTGTCATCGGCACCCAGCTCGTCGCCAAGGGCCATAATTTCCCGGGAATGACGCTGGTCGGGGTGATCGACGCCGATCTCGGCCTGACCTCGGGCGATCCGCGCGCCGCCGAGCGCACCTTCCAGGTGCTCCGGCAGGTCACCGGCCGGGCCGGGCGCGGCGAGAAGCCGGGACGGGCGCTGCTCCAGACGCACGACCCCAACCATCCGGTGTTGAAAGCGCTGATCTCGGGCGATCCCGAGCGCTTCTACGCGGCCGAGACGGCGTCGCGGGAAGCGGCCGGCCTGCCGCCCTTCGGCCGGCTCGCGGGCCTGATCGTCTCGGCCAATTCGCAAGGGGAGGCCGAGACGCATGCGCGGGCGCTGGCGCGCTGCGCCGAGGCGCCGGCTGGAGTCGCGGTTCTCGGGCCGGCGGAGGCGCCGCTCGCGATCCTGCGCGGGCGCCACCGCATGCGGCTGATCGTACGGACCTCGCGCGAGATCAACCTCCAGGATTACCTGCGCGCCTGGATCAAGCGCGCCCCAAAACCGAAAGGCTCGGTCAGGGTCGCGGTCGACGTCGATCCGCAGAGCTTCCTTTAGCCGGATTCGCACTGCGCGGGCGTGCAGGCCGCCGTCACCTGCGCCGGCTGCTTCTTTCGACCGCATCCAAAGCATGAGAGGCGGGTACTTCGTCGGTTGCGCCCCCCGAAACCCCATGCTATCGCACCGCCGCAATCCAAGCGCCGAAAGCCCTGGAACAGGTTCGTCGTGCGCTTGATCACCGCAATGTCGGGGATATGCACTCCACCTTCGTCAGAAGGTCGCCGGAGCAGTCCCCTGGAAGAGAGAGCGAGAGCGTGGCCGAGGGCGGATCGCAGGAACAATCCCCTGTCTCGGGCGTGGCCGAGCGCTATGCGACGGCTCTGTTCGAACTGGCCAGCGAGGCCAAGACGGTCGACGCCGTCGCCAAGGATCTCGACACCTTCAGCGCGATGATCGCCGAGAGCGACGATCTCAAGCGCCTGATCGGAAGTCCCGCCTTCTCCACCCAGGACCAGGTTTCCGCGGTCGCCGCGCTTACCGCCAAGGCCGGCATCTCCGGCAGCGCCGCCAACTTCATCGGCTTCGTCGCCAGCAAGCGCCGCCTGTTCGCGCTGCCGGGCATGATCCGCGCCTTCCGCGCCAAGGTCGCCGAAGCCAAGGGCGTCGTCAGCGCCGAGGTCACGCTCGCCGAGCAGCCCTCGGCCGCCCAGCTCAAGGACATCGCCGCGACCCTCAAGGATGTCGCCGGCAAGGATGTCGACGTTTCCGTGAAGGTCGACCCGGCCATCATCGGCGGCCTCATCGTCAAGATGGGTTCGCGGATGGTCGATGCGTCCCTGAAAACCAAGCTCAATTCTATTCGTCTTGCCATGAAAGAGGTCGGCTGATGGACATCCGCGCCGCTGAAATCTCCGCTATCCTGAAGTCGCAGATCTCGAACTTCGGCTCGGAAGCCTCGGTCACCGAGGTCGGTCAGGTTCTCTCCGTCGGCGACGGCATCGCCCGCGTCTACGGCCTCGACAAGGTCCAGGCCGGTGAGATGGTCGAATTCGAGTCGGGCGTGCGCGGCATGGCCCTCAACCTCGAGAGCGACAATGTCGGCGTCGTGATCTTCGGTTCGGACCGCGAGATCAAGGAAGGCCAGACGGTCAAGCGCACGGGCGCCATCGTCGACGTGCCGGTTGGCAAGGAGATGCTGGGCCGCGTCGTCGACGCGCTCGGCAACCCGATCGACGGCAAGGGTCCGATCAAGACCAAGACCCGTTCGCGCGTCGACGTTAAGGCGCCCGGCATCATCCCGCGCAAGTCGGTGCACGAGCCGATGGCGACCGGCCTCAAGGCGATCGACGCCCTGATCCCGATCGGCCGCGGCCAGCGCGAGCTGATCATCGGCGACCGCCAGACCGGCAAGACCGCCGTGGCGCTCGACACGATCCTGAACCAGAAGGCGATCAACGAAGGCACGGACGAGAGCCAGAAGCTCTACTGCGTCTATGTCGCGATCGGCCAGAAGCGCTCGACCGTCGCCCAGTTCGTGAAGGTGCTCGAAGAGCGCGGCGCGCTCGAGTACTCGATCGTCGTCGCGGCGACCGCCTCGGACGCCGCCCCGATGCAGTTCCTGGCGCCCTTCGCCGGCTGCGCCATGGGCGAGTATTTCCGCGACAACGGCATGCACGCCGTGATCATCTATGACGACCTCTCGAAGCAGGCCGTCGCCTATCGCCAGATGTCGCTGCTGCTGCGCCGCCCGCCGGGCCGCGAAGCCTATCCCGGCGACGTGTTCTATCTCCACTCCCGCCTGCTCGAGCGCGCCGCCAAGATGGGCGATGCCGCCGGTAACGGCTCGCTGACGGCGCTGCCGGTCATTGAGACCCAGGCCAACGACGTCTCGGCCTACATCCCGACCAACGTGATCTCGATCACCGACGGCCAGATCTTCCTCGAGACCGACCTGTTCTACCAGGGCATCCGCCCGGCGGTGAACGTCGGCCTCTCGGTGTCGCGTGTCGGCTCGGCCGCCCAGACCAAGGCGACCAAGAAGGTCGCAGGCAAGATCAAGGGCGAGCTCGCCCAGTATCGCGAGATGGCGGCCTTCGCCCAGTTCGGCTCCGACCTCGACGCCGTCACGCAGCGCCTGCTCAACCGCGGCGCCCGCCTGACCGAACTCCTGAAGCAGGGCCAGTTCTCGCCGCTGAAGATGGAAGAGCAGACGGTCGTGATCTATGCCGGCGTCAACGGCTATCTCGACCCGCTGCCGGTCAACAAGGTCCGCGCCTTCGAGGACGGCCTGCTCTCGCTGGTGCGCGGCAAGCATGCCGACCTGCTGAGCGAGATCGGCTCGTCGAAGGACCTTTCGGACGCGAACGCGGCGAAGCTGAAGGGCATCGTCGAGGGCTACGCCAAGTCGTTCGCCTGACGAGCGTCATGGCCGGGCTTGTCCGGCCGGCCACGTCGCCGCTGTCGCGACGGCGTGGTGAGCGAGAATGAGGTTCAAATCGTGAGTGGTCGGCTTATGGTCGATCATGACGGGGTGAGAGCGCCAAATGCCGTCCTTGAAGGACCTTAGAAACCGCATCGCTTCGGTCAAGGCGACGCAGAAGATCACCAAGGCCATGCAGATGGTCGCGGCGGCGAAGCTGCGCCGGGCGCAGACGGCCGCCGAGGCCGCGCGTCCCTATGCCGAGCGCATGGAGGCGGTGCTGGCCAATCTCGCCGGCGGGCTCGCCAATGGCAGCGCGCCGCGCCTGATCGCCGGCACGGGCTCGGACAAGGTCCAGCTGCTCGTGGTCTGCACGGCCGAGCGCGGCCTGTGCGGCGCCTTCAATTCCTCGATCGCCCGCCTCGCCCGCGACAAGGCGAATGCGCTCAAGGCCGAGGGCAAGACGGTCAAGTTCATCTGCGTCGGCAAGAAGGGCTTCGACATCCTGCGCCGGCAGTTCGCCGCCGACATCATCGAAGTCGTCGACCTGCGCGCCTTCAAGCAGCTCGGCTTCGCCAATGCCGAGACGATCGCGCAGAACATCCTGACGCGCTTCGCCAATGGCGAGTTCGATGTCGCGACGCTGTTCTTCTCGAAGTTCAAGTCGGTGATCTCGCAGATCCCGACCGCGCAGCAGATCATTCCGGCCGAGATCCCGGCCGGCGCCAAGACGACCGACGCGGTCTACGATTACGAGCCGGAAGAGAGCGAGATCCTCGAGACCCTGCTGCCGCGCAATCTGACGGTTCAGGTGCTCCGGGCGATCCTGGAGAACGCCGCCTCCGAGCAGGGCGCGCGCATGTCGGCGATGGACTCCGCCACGCGCAACGCCGGCGAGATGATCAAGAAGCAGACGCAGCTCTACAACCGCTCGCGCCAGGCGATGATCACCAAGGAACTGATCGAGATCATCTCCGGCGCGGAAGCGCTCTAACCGCCTAATTTGGGCCGGCATGCCGGCCATCCGACACGCTGAACGCGAATCCGAGGTTCGAACCATGGCCAAAGCCGCTACCAAGACCAAGACCGCCGACAAGTCCGCCAACACCGGCACCGGCCGCGTCGCCCAGGTCATCGGCGCCGTCGTCGACGTGCAGTTCGACGGCGTGCTGCCGGAGATCCTGAACGCGCTCGAGACCGACAATCTCGGCAACCGCCTCGTCCTCGAGGTCGCCCAGCATCTCGGCGAGAACACGGTCCGCACGATCGCCATGGACTCGACCGAAGGTCTGGTCCGCGGCCAGGCGGTGACCGATACCGGCGCCCCGATCGCGGTTCCGGTCGGCGACGAGTGCCTCGGCCGCATCATGAACGTCATCGGCGAGCCGGTCGACGAGGCCGGCCCGATCAAGACCTCGGGCACCCGCGGCATCCACCAGCCGGCTCCGAGCTATGCCGAGCAGGCCACGGAAGCGCAGATCCTGGTCACCGGCATCAAGGTCGTCGACCTCCTGGCGCCCTACGCCAAGGGCGGCAAGATCGGCCTGTTCGGCGGCGCCGGCGTCGGCAAGACCGTGCTGATCATGGAGCTGATCAACAACGTCGCGAAGGCCCATGGCGGCTACTCGGTGTTCGCCGGCGTCGGCGAGCGCACCCGTGAGGGCAACGACCTCTATCACGAGATGATCGAGTCGGGCGTGAACAAGAAGGGCGGCGGCGAAGGCTCGAAGTGCGCCCTCGTCTACGGCCAGATGAACGAGCCCCCGGGCGCCCGCATGCGCGTCGCCCTCTCCGGCCTGACCGTTGCGGAAGACTTCCGCGACCGTGGCCAGGACGTGCTGTTCTTCGTCGACAACATCTTCCGCTTCACCCAGGCCGGCTCGGAAGTGTCGGCGCTGCTGGGCCGCATTCCTTCGGCGGTGGGCTATCAGCCGACGCTCGCCACCGACATGGGCAACCTGCAGGAGCGGATCACCACCACCAACAAGGGCTCGATCACTTCGGTGCAGGCGATCTACGTGCCGGCGGACGACCTGACCGACCCGGCGCCTGCGACCTCCTTCGCCCACCTGGACGCTACGACCGTGCTCTCGCGCTCGATCGCGGAAAAGGGCATCTACCCGGCGGTCGATCCGCTCGACTCGACCTCGCGCATGCTCTCGGCCGCCATCGTCGGTGACGAGCACTATGGCGTCGCCCGTCAGGTCCAGCAGATTCTCCAGCGCTACAAGGCGCTGCAGGACATCATCGCGATCCTGGGCATGGATGAGCTCTCGGAAGAGGACAAGCTCGCCGTCGCCCGCGCCCGCAAGATCGAGCGCTTCCTGTCGCAGCCCTTCTTCGTCGCCGAGGTCTTCACCGGTTCGCCGGGCAAGCTCGTCGCGCTCGAGGACACGATCAAGGGCTTCAAGGGCCTGGTCGAAGGCAAATACGATCACCTGCCGGAAGCGGCCTTCTACATGGTCGGCTCGATCGACGAAGCGATCGAGAAGGCTCAGCGCCTGGCGGCTGAAGCCGCGTAATGCAGTGCGGCTGATCTGCTGTCTTTCTGTCATCGCCGCTGCTCTCTTCGGCAGCGGCGGCCCGACAGTCGCGCAAGCGACTTTGCCTAACGGCGCGGGCAGCGACGATGGGATTCGGCGCCAGATTCAGCTTGCTCTCTCGAATATTCAGCATGCTCGTTGTACGAGGGGTCCTTGTACGGCCGCCACTCCCGCGGAACTTAGTAATCCGCCGGTCACGGTAGCTGAAGCGAGAGGTGTTATGCGCCGAGGCGTCCTGAGCGGTGCGGCGCAGGCCTGTGGCCTCGATTGGCAGCAGCAGAACTTTGCACCTATGATGGGCTATTGGCGGCAGCAAAAGAAGTCAGACCGGCAGCTTGCTTTGATCGGCATACTGCACGGGATTGCCCAAGGTCAGGCCCACGCAATGCTCGCTTCACGGCCTTGCACGGAACAGTCTCGACAAGGTCTGCAAGCGCAACTCTCGTTCAAACCCTGATAGGGCTCACATGGCCACCTTCACATTCGAACTCGTCTCGCCGGAGCGCATCCTGTTCTCGGGTGATGCCGTCAGCGTCATCGTGCCGTCGGTCGAGGGCGAGATGACCGTGCTCGCCGGCCATGCGCCGGTCGTCGCCGTGCTGAAGCCGGGCATCGTCCTGGTCCAGACCGGCGCCAGCAACGGCAAGGAATTCTTCGTCTCGGGTGGCCTCGCCGAGGTCAACGCGACGAGCGTCACCATCCTGGCCGAGCAGGCCCGTTTCATCGAGGACGTCGACAATGCCGTGCTCGATCAGGAAATCCTGACCGCCGAGACCCGCCATGCCGGCTCGCATGACGAGGCCGAGAAGAAGCGCCTGCACGACCAGCTCGTGCAGCTGCGTGAGTTCAAGGGCGTGTTCGAGCAGCGCAAGGCCGCCTGAGCCGCCTGTCCGCATCGGAAGAATTGGAAAGGGCCGGGAGCTTCCTCCCGGCCCTTTTTTGTATCTGCACTCCGCCGGGTTGGTCAGGCCGCGATCGCATCAGCCAGCGCGACGACCCGCTTGGCCATTTCGGCATGCAGGCGCTCGACCATGCGGCCATCGAGCTGAATCGCGCCCTTGTCGGCGTTCTCCGGTTCGGAGAAGGCCGAGATGATAGCCCGGGCACGGGCGAGCTCATTCTCTTCCGGCGCGAAGACAGTGTTCGCCAACGCGACCTGGTTCGGATGGATCAGGGTCTTGCCGTCGAAGCCGAGATCGCGCCCCTGCTCGCATTCCGCCCTGAAGCCGGCCTCGTCCTTGAGATCGTTGTAGACGCCGTCGATGACGTCGACGCCATGGGCGCGAGCGGCGAGAATCGCGGTGATCAGCCAGGGCAGCATCGGCGCGCGGCCGGGCACGAAGCGGGCGCGCGTCTCCTTGGCGAGATCATTGGTGCCGAGAACGAAGCAGGCGAGCCGGGTCGCCGGGTCGCGGGCAGCGCCGGCGATCTTCTCGCAGTCGAGGATCGCCAGCGGCGTCTCGATCATCGCCCAGATCTGCGTTTCCGGCTTGGCCCAGAGCCCTGTCAGACGATGGCCGATCTCGATGAGCGTCTCGGGCGACGAGACCTTCGGGATCAGGATCGCGTCGGGCGCCGCTTCGGTCGCGGCTGCGAGATCGGCGTCGAACCAGGGCGTGTCGATGCCATTGGTGCGGATGACGAGCTCGCGCCTGCCATAGCCGCCGGCCTTCACCGCAGCGCAGACTTGGCTCCGCGCCAATTCCTTGGCATCCGGCGCGACCGCGTCTTCGAGATCGAGGATCAGTGCGTCGGCGGCGATCTCGCGGGCCTTCTCGAGCGCGCGGGCATTGGAGCCCGGCATATAGAGGACGCTGCGGCGCGGACGGATGTCAGTCATAGTGTCTCTCCGGATTGAGGGTCGCCGGGTTCGCTGCAGTGCACAGTAGATTGCGCCGCAATGCAATGTCAGTTCTGCAAAAGGTGGATGACAGGACGGTGAAGGGCTGGATTGCGGGCGTCGACGGCTGCAAGGCGGGTTGGATCGCGGCTTTCTGCGATCTGTCCGGAGGCGAGCCGCCGTTCTTCCGCACCTTCCAGCGCTGGACCGATCTGCTTGCCGGCTCGCCTGTGCTGGGTCTGATCGCGGTCGATATGCCGATCGGTCTGCCCGACCGGATCATCGGCTCGGGGCGCGGGCCGGAGCAGGCGGTGCGGGCGCTGCTCGGAGAGCGGCAATCCTCGGTGTTCTCGATCCCCTCGCGTAGCGCGGTCCATGCGGCGGATTATACCGAGGCCTGCCGGCTGGCGCTGGCGACCTCCGAGCCGCCGCGCAAGGTCTCGAAGCAGGGTTTTCACCTCTTCCCGCGCATCCGCGAGATCGATGTGCTGCTGCGGGCCGAACCGGATTGGCGCGAGCGCATCTTCGAGACGCATCCCGAACTCGCTTTCCGGACGATGCGCGGCGCGCCGCTCATGCATCCCAAGAAGATCAAGGGCGTGGTCAATCCGGCAGGCATGGCCGAGCGCCGTGCCTTGCTGCTGGCGGCCGGGCTGCCGGAGGGAATCGTCCAGGCGAAACCGCCGCGCGGCGCTGCTGCCGACGATGCGCTCGATGCGCTCGCGGCGCTGGTCGTCGCCCGGCACATTGCTGCCGGGCGCGGGAAGCCCTTTCCCGATCCGCCGGGACGCGATAGCCACGGTTTACCTATCGCGATCTGGACCTATGTCACGGATCGCTCCCTCGTCCAGGATCCCGCCATGACAGAGAAGCCCGTGCCGCGCCCGATGATCGAGGCCGCGGCCGACCGTATTGCCGGCCATGCCCGCACCACCCCTGTGATGCGCCTCGGCACCGGCGCCTTTGGCTCGCGCGCCGATGTCTCGCTCAAGCTCGAATGCCTGCAGCATGCCGGCTCGTTCAAGACGCGCGGCGCCTTCAACAATCTGCTCTCGCTGGATGTGCCCGCTGCCGGCGTCGCCGCGGCTTCTGGCGGGAACCACGGTGCTGCCGTCGCCTATGCCGCCGGCAAGCGCGGTGTGAAGGCGACGATCTTCGTGCCGGAGATCTCGCCGGCGGCAAAGGTCGAGGCGATCCGGCGCTTCGGCGCCGAGGTCCGGATCGGCGGCGCGCAATACGACGACGCGCAGGCGGCCTGCGACAAGTTCGTCGCCGAGACCGGCGCGCTGAAGATCCACCCCTTCTCCGCCAAGGAGACGGTTGCCGGCCAGGGCACGCTCGGCCGTGAATGGCAGGGCCAGGAGCCCGATCTCGACACCGTCCTCGTCGCGGTCGGTGGCGGCGGGCTGATCTCGGGCATCGCCGCCTGGTTCGCTGGCACGAGCGTCAAGGTCGTCGGCGTCGAGCCGGAGGGTTCGCGGGCGCTGCAAGCCGCGCTCGAGGCCAAGGGGCCGGTGACGGTGACCGTCGCCTCGGTCGCGGCCGACTCGCTCGGCGCCCGCAATGTCGGCCAGCTGGTCTATGACGTCTGCAAGGATACGGTCGATCATGTCGCCCTCGTCCCGGACGCGGCGATCACCGAGGCTCAAGCCGTCCTCTGGCGCGATTTCCGCCTGGCGGTCGAGCCCGGTGGCGCTGCGGCGCTCGGCGCGTTGATCAGCGGCGCCTACAAGCCGCAACCGGGCGAGCGCCTCGGCGTGCTGGTCTGCGGCGCCAATATCGACCTCGTCAAGCTGGCCGAGATCACGGCATGAGCAAGCGCGGCATCGCCAAGGGCGGCAAGGCGGTCTATGGCGCGCCGCTCGGCGTGCTGATGCTCGAGGCGCGCTTTCCGCGCATCCTCGGCGACATGGGCAATGCCGCGACCTGGCCCTTCCCGGTGCTCTACCGCGTGGTTTCGGGCGCGAGTCCGGAGAGGGTGGTGCTGAAGGGAGCGGCCGGGCTGCTCCCAGACTTCATCGCGGCGGCGCAGGAGCTGGTTCGCCTCGGCGCCGAGGCGATCACGACCAATTGCGGCTTCCTCTCATTGTTTCAGCGTGAGTTGGCGGCTGCCATTGGCGTTCCGGTCGCGACCTCCTCACTGATGCAGGTGCCCTGGGTGCAGGCGACCTTGCCGCCGGGCAAGCGCGTCGGCCTCGTTACTGTCTCGGCCGCGACCTTGACGCCGCAGCACCTGACGGCGGTCGGCGTCCCCGCCGACACGCCGGTGACCGGCACCGAGAACGGCCGCGAGTTCTTCCGCGTGCTGATCAAGGCGGAGAAGGAGGAGATGGACATCGATCTTGCCGAGCAGGACGTGGTCGAAGCAGCGCTGCGGTTGGTCGAGACCCACCCCGAGGTCGGCGCCATCGTGCTCGAATGCACCAATATGCCGCCCTATGCGGCGGCGGTGCAGGCGGCGACGGGGCTTCCGGTCCATGACATCTACTCAATGATCACATGGTTCCATGCGGGCCTGCGGCCGCGCACGTTCATGCCAGGCATTCAGCCTTCATAGGCTGAGAAGAAGCAGAGCTTGTCGTTGCCGCGACCGGCCGGCTTGTCGGTGCCTTGATAGAAGTTGAGGTGAACACCGCCGGACGCAGGCTCGTAGACGACGAGATAGGTCACCGGCGTGCCGCAGAGCGTGTTGCCGTTGCGCAGAACCGGATTGGCCGGGCCGGTCACGCGATAGATCCTGGCGGTGACTGGTCCCGAGCCCGCCGAATCGAAAGCGCCACGGGCCGCGGCGTCGATCAGAACCAGTGCGAGCGAACGGCCATTGGCGAAGCGGATCGCGCTTGCCGAGAGCGTGACCGGCCCGGTCACGGCCTCGCCGGTTCGACTGATCGGCGTAAGGCGCCGGCTCTCCTGAGCCTGCGCGATGACCACGTTCGACAGCAGGACGATGGCGATGACAGGCAGTCGCATGGCGCGACCTCCTTGCGATGCGATCCGGCCATTCTTAACGGTCGCATTGCCGTAAGGGCAACTCCTTCGCTCCGGCCGAAGTTCAGGTTGCGAGCGCTGGACGACCGCCTCCGCTGCGGCGCACAATGCACAGCGGTGAGCCGTGGAGGAATCGGATGTCGGACGTCGCCAGCGCCAAGACCAACCCAGGCCGCTTCTTCGAGGATTTCCGGCTGGGCGAGACGATCGTCCACGCGACCCCGCGCACGGTCACGGTTGGCGATGTCTCGCTCTACACCGCGCTCTACGGGCCGCGCTTTGTCGTGCAGTCCTCGGACGCCTTCGCCAAGGCGATCGGCTATCCGACCGCGCCGGTGGACGACCTGCTCGTCTTCCACATCGTCTTCGGCAAGACCGTGCCGGACATCTCGCTCAATGCGGTTGCGAATCTCGGCTATGCCGATGGCCGCTTCCTCAAGCCGGTCTTCCCGGGTGATACGCTCTCGACGACGTCCGAGGTGATCGGACTCAAGCAGACCTCGGGTGGCGATGCCGGTATCGTCTATGTCCGCTCGATCGGCCGCAACCAAAACGCCGAGATCGTGCTGAGCTATGCCCGCTGGGTGCTGGTGCGCAAGCGCCAGCCGGGCACGCCGGCGGCGTTCGAACTGGTGCCGGAGCTGCCCAAGAGCGTCGCGCCGGAGGCGTTGGGCGAGGGCTGCCCGCCGCTGCAGCTTGCGGCCTATGACGACGCGCTCGCCGGTTCGCCCTTCCGCTGGGGCGACTACCGGGCGGGCGAGCGCATCGACCATGTCGACGGCATGACCGTCGAGGAGGCCGAGCACCAGATCTCGACCCGACTCTACCAGAACACCGCCAAGGTGCATTTCGACGGCTATGGGGCACGCGAGACACGTTTCGGCAAGCGCCTGATCTATGGCGGGCACGTCATCAGCCTGGCGCGGGCGCTGTCCTTCAACGGGCTCGGCAACGCCTTCCACATCGCCGCAATCAATGCCGGGCGCCATGTCTCGCCGCTCTTCGCCGGCGATACCGTCTTTGCTTGGAGCGAGGTACTGGAAGCAGCCGAGGTTCCGGGGCGCGAGGATGTCGGGGCGCTGCGCCTGCGCCTCGTCGCAACCAAGAACCTGCCCTGCAACGAATACCCGCTGAAGCACACCGACCAGTACGCCGACGGCGTGATCCTCGACTTCGATTATTGGGCCTTGCTGCCGCGCTGACCTCGCGCGGCGGTGTCAGGGTGACTTTGTGCCTTCGCCCGTCTTTTTGACGCTGACCTTGCCCTTGCCGTCGACCGTCGCCTCGTAGGTCAGGAGGTCGATGCGCTCCTCCTGCGAGATCGAGACGGTGAAGGACGTCGTCGAGTTCTGCTTGATCGCGCTGATACCGCCGCCGCCGACCTGCTTATAGGTGCGGCCGATATCGGCGAGGATCGCCTCGATGATGCATTTGGAGCGTTCGATCGCGTTCATCTGGCAGCGCTTTCCTGTGGCGTGGGCGGGGCCGAGCAGGCCGGCCATTCCGCTCAGAACGAGAATGAGCATCGAAAGGTTTCGTGAGGTGGTGCGTGGCATGGCGGTCCAGCCGGGTTGAGTAAGCTTACTTGCGCAAGGGCCGATGCGTGAGCATGGCGTTGCTGGCGACCTCGGCGGGAATGCGCGGATAGATGCGCTGTGTCTTGGCTTCCCAGTCGGTGGCCGTCAGCGCGTTGCCCTTGCCGGAGAGCGCGACCATCGCCTTGCGCCAGGGCATGGCGTGGCTCAGGCGTAGCTGCATGCCCTGGCCCATGACGGAATACTTGTCGACATCGGCGACGCCGTAGCAATTCGAGGCGTTGGTATCGCCGCCTGGCGGGCAATGCGCCTTGCCGATGTCGACATGGCCCAGCCCGAGCAGGTGGCCGACCTCGTGGACATGAGCGCGCTGCATGATCGCCTTGCCCTTGCTGTCGGTGTCCTTCTGCACCGAGTTGGTGTCGAGGCTGTCATAAAGCTTGGAATGCGAGCCGAACCAGGTCTCGCTCTTGTGCAGGCGGACGACATCGATGACATGATGGTGGCCGCCGAGCGCGATGTCGCGATCCTCGATCTTGAACAGGCACCAGATGTTGGGTCGGTATTTGATCCCGTTCTTCTCGATCTCGTAGACCGGAAAGTTGTTGGACAGCCAGAATTTGCCGTTCCAGAAGCGGGCCGCGGTATCGACGAAGTTCTTCCGCCACAAATTCCAGCTGCCAACCGTCCATTTGACGATCTTGCGGTTTGGCGCGGTGGCGCGGCCATAGTCGTGATAGGTGCCTTCGGCGGCCCCTGCAGCTGGATTGACCTGCCGGAAGCCGAGCTTGAGCGTCAGCTCGGCATTGTTGAAGGGATCGCACGTGTCGGTGTTCAGTTCGGCGTCGGATTGTGGAAGGCTCATGCCCAGTTTCATGGATGATCCTCGCCCTCTGCGATCGGTCCTGAGGAAGGTGGCGAGCAGCGCTTGTCCGGCTTTAGGCGGTTTTCGCCGGCGGGCCGCAAAGGCGCGGGGATCAGGTAAAGTTACAGATTCCTAATTCTGTAACCGCACTTTCTCTTGCCGCATTGCAGCAGGAGAATGGTTTCGTTAGACAGCCATTCACTCTAGAACGATACCAAGCGATCTTCGCTTGAGCTTGAAGGGTCGGGAGTTCTTAACTTGGCCGAGTCCAGACCGGCGGCGCGCCCGCTTTCCCCGCATCTGCAGATCTATCGCTGGTCCTGGACCATGGCGATGTCGATCGCCCACCGCGTCACCGGCACGGCCCTCTATGGCGGCACGCTGCTGATCGCGCTCTGGCTCATTGCGGCCGCTTCCGGCCCCGCCGCCTATGGCACTGCGCAATGGATCGCTGGCTCCATCCTCGGCAAGCTCGTACTGTTCGGCTACACCTTCGTGCTGCTGCACCACATGGTCGGTGGTCTCCGGCATTTCGTCTGGGACCTCGGCCATGGCTACGAGCCGCAGACCCGGATGAACCTGGCGAAATACAGCGTCGTGGTCTCCGGCGGGCTGACCCTGCTGGTCTGGCTCATCGCCCTGACGCGTTGAGGACAAAGCCGATGCTCTCCAACTCCTCGATGCGCACTCCGCTCGGCCGCGTTCGCGGCCTCGGCTCGGCCAAGTCCGGCACCGGCCATTTCTGGCTGCAGCGCGTCACCGCCGTCGCCAACGTCGCCCTGACGCTCGCCTTCCTGTGCATCGTCATCTCGCTGATCGGCAAGCCCCATGCAGCCGCCGTCGCGAGGCTGTCGAACCCGATCGTCGCGATCCTGATGCTGCTCTTCACCGTCTCCGGTGCCGTCCATATGCGCCTGGGCATGCAGGTCATCATCGAGGACTATGTCCAGCACGAGGTGCTGAAGATCCTCGCCGTGATGGCCAATACCTTCTTTGCGATCGCCGTCGGCGCCGCCTGCGCCTTCGCGCTCCTGAAGATCTCGTTCGGAGGCTGATCCATGGCGATCACCCGCGCCCGCGCCACTCCGGCCTATACCGGCCAGGCCTACGCCATCACCGACCACACCTTCGACGTCGTCGTCGTCGGCGCTGGCGGCGCCGGGCTTCGCGCCACGGTCGGCTGCTCGCAGGCCGGCCTGCGCACCGCCTGCATCAGCAAGGTCTTCCCGACCCGCTCGCACACGGTCGCAGCCCAGGGCGGCGTCGCCGCCTCGCTCGGCAACATGGGCAAGGACACCTGGCAGTGGCACATGTACGACACCGTCAAGGGGTCGGACTGGCTCGGCGACCAGGATGCGATCGAATACCTCGTGCGCAATGCGCCGGCGGCCGTCTACGAGCTCGAGCACTGGGGCGTGCCGTTCTCGCGCACCGAGAGCGGCAAGATCTACCAGCGCCCCTTCGGCGGCATGACCACCGATTTCGGCAACGGCCCGCCGGCCCAGCGCACCTGCGCCGCCGCCGACCGCACCGGCCACGCCATGCTGCACACGCTCTACGGCCAGGCGCTGCGCTACAATACCGAGTTCTTCATCGAGTACTTCGCCATCGACCTGATCATGGACGAGGACGGCCATTGCCGCGGCGTGCTCGCGCTCAAGCTCGATGACGGCACGCTGCACCGCTTCCGCTCGCAGCAGACCATCCTGGCGACCGGCGGCTATGGCCGCGCCTATTTCTCGGCGACCTCGGCCCATACCTGCACCGGCGACGGCGGCGGCATGGTGCTGCGCGCCGGCCTGCCGATGCAGGACATGGAGTTCGTGCAGTTCCACCCGACCGGCATCTACGGCTCCGGCTGCCTGATTACCGAGGGCGCACGCGGCGAGGGCGGCTATCTCACCAATTCCGAGGGCGAGCGCTTCATGGAGCGCTATGCGCCATCAGCCAAGGACCTCGCCTCGCGCGACGTCGTCTCACGCTCGATGACGATGGAGATCCGGGCCGGCCGCGGCGTCGGCAAGGACAAGGACCACATCTACCTGCATCTTGACCATCTCGACCCGAAGATCCTGCACGAGCGCCTGCCCGGAATCTCCGAGAGCGCCAAGATCTTCGCCGGCGTCGACGTCACCCGCGAGCCGATCCCGGTGATCCCGACGGTGCACTACAACATGGGCGGCATCCCGACGAACTTCCACGGCGAGGTTCTGACCAAGGTCGATGGCGATCCGGACCGGGTCGTTCCGGGCCTGATGGCGATCGGCGAAGCTGCCTGCGTCTCCGTCCACGGCGCCAACCGCCTCGGCTCGAACTCGCTGATCGACCTCGTCGTCTTCGGCCGTGCTGCGGGCCTGCGCTGCGCCGAGACGGTCAAGGCCGGCGAGAAGCAGCCGGAGCTGCCGGCGAATTCGGCCGATCTGTCGCTCACCCGCCTCGACAAGTACCGCAACGCCAAGGGCGGCACGCCGACCGCGGTGCTGCGCGACAAGATGCAGCGGATCATGCAGGACAACTGCGCGGTCTACCGCACCGGCGAGACGCTGGAAGAAGGCCACAAGCTGATCCACGAGGTCTGGGGCGGCATCACCGACATCGGCACGACGGATCGCTCGCTGATCTGGAATTCCGACCTGATCGAGACGCTGGAATTCGACAACCTGATCACCCAGGCTGTGGTGACCATGGACTCGGCGCTGCAGCGTCCGGAGAGCCGCGGCGCCCATGCCCGCGAGGACTATCCGGACCGCGACGACAAGGACTGGATGAAGCACACGCTCGCCTGGATCGACGACGAGAAGCGCACGATCGCGCTCGATGACCGTCCGGTGCACACCTACACGCTCTCGAACGACATCGAATACATCAAGCCGAAGGCGCGGGTGTACTGAGCAGGGGATTGAGGTGCACGCTGCCCGACGCATCGGCCTGTTGGGAGGAGCGGTTATCTTGACCCTCCTCGTATCGGCACTGCTCGGCGCCATAGGCGCAATGGCATTTGGGTACGGCCTTGGGGCGGTGATGCACTCGTTGTGGCCTCTTGATCCGCTTGAGGCTGCAGGGCCGCAAGCCGCTCGTGGGATGATGATGATTGCTCTAGGCGCAGTTGGTTTTCTGGGTGGGTGGTCTGCCGGAATGTTGACGGGTCATGCCAATTGGCGACGCGCCAAGCAGATCCTCGGTGAGGTAAAGTAGAGATGGCCGAATTCAATCTCCCGCAGAACTCCCGTCTGACCGAAGGCAAGGCCTGGCCGAAGCCGGCCGGTGCCAATAAGGTCACCGAGTTCAAGATCTATCGCTGGAATCCCGACGACACCGCCAATCCGCGCACCGACACCTATTATGTCGACCGCGACGACTGCGGGCCGATGGTGCTCGACGCGCTGATCTGGATCAAGAACAAGGTCGATCCGACGCTGACCTTCCGGCGCTCCTGCCGCGAGGGCATCTGCGGCTCCTGCGCCATGAACATGGACGGCAAGAACGGGCTCGCCTGCACCACCGGCATCGACGAATGCGGGGCCAAGGGCAAGGTCGCGATCTACCCGCTGCCGCACATGCCGGTGGTCAAGGACCTCGTCCCCGACCTGACCCGCTTCTACGCCCAGCACGCTTCGATCGAGCCCTGGCTCAAGACGACGACGCCGGCGCCCGAAAAGGAATGGAAGCAGGCCAAGGACGACCGCGAGAAGCTCGACGGGCTCTATGAGTGCATCCTGTGCGCCTGCTGCTCGACCTCCTGCCCGAGCTATTGGTGGAACGGCGATCGCTATCTCGGCCCGGCCGCGCTGCTGCAGGCCTATCGCTGGCTGATCGACAGCCGTGATGAGGCCACCGGCGAGCGCCTCGACGATCTTGAGGACCCGTTCCGGCTCTATCGCTGCCACACCATCATGAACTGCGCCAATGCCTGCCCGAAGGGCCTCAACCCGGCCAAGGCGATCGCGGAAGTGAAGAAGATGATGGTGGCGAGGCAGGTCTGAGCGTGCAGCGCGTCATGCTCGGGCTTGACCCGAGCATCTCAGGCCGAATGAGCTTCAAGTCGGCGCCCTCTTGTCATGAGATTCTCGGGTCTGCGCTTCGCTTCGCCCGAAAATGACGCCGGGGCTCCGGCGAGGCCCGAATCCTCACCCCAATTCCGCCTTCCATTCCGCTGGTTTCAGCCCTCAATCGATCACGCCCGCGACAAGACGCCGCGCTCTCCTGGTGACGCTAAGTCACTGCATGAGGGCGAATCATGTCGCAAGAGCAAGAGCAACCGAACGAGAGCAAGCCTGAACCTCCGGCCTTTCCGGCAGGCATCAACCCGAGGCGGTTCGGGCGCAGCCCGGGCCTGAAATTCTTCGTCATCGGCTTCCTGGCGCTGCTGTTGCTGATCCCGCTGATGTTCGTCTCCGGGCTGCGCAGCGAGCGCTCGGCCACCGCCAGTCAGGCCGCCCGCGAGATCGGCGAGGCCTGGGGCCGCGAGCAGATCGTCGGCGGCCCGGCCCTGCTGGTGCCGTATCTGGTGCCGGCCAAGATCGCCAATGCCGCGCCGACGCGCGAGGTCGCGGTCTTCCTGGCCGACGACCTCCAGGCGAGTTCGGAAGCACAGACCGAAATCCGGCGGCGCTCGATCTTCGATGTCCCGGTCTATCGCGGCAAGGTCGCACTCAACGCCCGCTTCCTGCCGCCCGATTTCAAGGCGATCACTTCGGAGGCGGTGCAGCCGCTCTGGAACGAGGCCGTGCTCGCCGTCGGCGTTGCCGATGTCCGCGGCCTGAAGAACCGCGCCACGGCGCAAGTTCGCGACGGCGCGGCAATCGAGTTCGAGCCCACCTTCGGCGCCGGCATCCGAGAGGGCAGCGGCATCCATGCCGCCTTGCGCGATGTCGACCTGACCAAGCCGCTTTCGGTTTCGATCGGGCTCGATCTCAACGGCTCGCGCAGCCTGTCGATCGTGCCATTGGCCAAGAACAGCGCGATCCGGATGAGCTCGAACTGGGAGCATCCGAGCTTCTCCGGCGCGCATCTGCCGGATGACCGGGTGATCGATGCGAACGGCTTCTCGGCCTCCTGGCGGGTCTCGCATCTGGCGCGCAACCTGCCGCTGGCCTTCAGCCATGACAACCGGCGCACCGATGCGACCTTCCTCAATGGCGGCGTCGGCGCCCGCTTCTACCAGCCGGTCGATCTCTACCAGCTGGTCGATCGCGCCATCAAATACGGTATCCTGTTCGTCGGCGCGGTCTTCCTTGCCGTATTCGGGCTGGAACTGGTGGCGCGTGGCAACCTCCATGCCGTCCAGTACACGCTCGTCGGCTTCGCGCTGGTGCTGTTCTATGTGCTCCTGCTGTCGCTTGCGGAGCATCTCGGCTTCCTGACCGCCTACCTTACGGCAGCGGCTGCGACGACGGCGCTGATCGCGCTCTATATCGGCCTCTTCCTGCGTAGTTTTGCGCGCGGGGCCGTGCTCGGGCTGATCCTCGCCACCGGCTACGGGCTGGTCTATGCGCTGCTGAAATCCGAGGATTTCGCCCTGCTCGCCGGGGCGATCGGCGCCTTCGTCGCGCTGGCGACGCTGATGCTCGCGACAGCCAGGGTCAACTGGTCCGGCCTCGGTGACAGCGTGGCGAGAAATGTCACCAGCGATCCGGCGCGGCCGACCGCGCCGGTATGATGCTTAGGACAGATAGCGACCCGGCGCGAAAGGCGCCGGGTCGGCCGGAGCCTGTTCGCCGCACACCATCGCGGCGAGGATTTCCCCCGTCACGGGCCCGGTCGAGAAGCCGATATGCTGGTTGCCGAAGGCGAGCCAGAGGCCGGGATGGCGCGGCGCCTCTCCGATCATCGGCAGCGAATCCGGCAAGGTCGGGCGCGAGCCGCGCCATGTCGTCTCCTCAGCCGGTTCGGTCAGCGGAAAGGCCTCGCGGGCCCGCGGCAGCACCTGGTCGATCTGGGCGTGGTCGTCGGGCGCATCGCGATGGGCGAGCTCGACGCCGCTGGTCAGGCGCAGGCCGAGCTCCATCGGCGCCAGCATATAGGCGGCTTCGACGTCGTAGATCGGCCGATTGAGGAAGCGCCCCTGCGCCGGCTTGTAGTGGCGGTGATAGCCGCGCTCGACATTGAGCGGGACCTTGAGCCCGAGCGGCCGGAGCAGGTCGGCGCTCCAGGGGCCGAGCGCGACGACAGCGAGATCGGCCTCGTGCTGCGTGTCCTTGCCGGTGGCGCGCCAGCCATCGCCCTGCTTCGCCAGGCCGGTGACCTCATCGCGCAGGACCGTGCCGCCGCGCGCGGCGAACAATGCCGCATAGGCCTCGACCACGGCACCCGGCCAATCGACCGAGGCGCTGTCCTTGTGCAACAGGGCCGCCGAGAAGATCGGGTTGAGGCTCGGCTCCAGCGCCGAAAGCGCCTGGCGGTCGAGCGCCTCGACGCGCACGCCATGATCCTCGAGGAAGGTCCGCCGTGCTTCGGCTGCCGCCAAGCCAGCTTCGCTGCGCCAGAGTTCGAGGAAGCCGGTATCGCGCAGGCGCCAGGCGATGCCGGCTTCGGTCATCAGGCGCTTGTGCAGCGGCAAGGCGGGCGCAGTCAGGCTTTGCAGCGCGGCAACGCGGTGGCTAAGCCGGTTCGGCCTGGCCTCATTGAGGAAGCCGAGGATCCAGCCGGGATTGGCCAGGAGATGACCGAGCCGATAGCGCACCGCCGCATGCCGGTTGCCGAGGTATTTCGGCAGGTTCTTCCACAGGCCGGGATTGTTGAGCGGCATGATCGAGGAGCGGCTGATCACGCCGGCATTGCCATAGGAGGTCTCGCGGCCGGGCTCGCGCCGGTCGATCAGCGTCACCTTGAGCCCACGCTTCTGCAGCGCGAGCGCGCAGGAGACGCCGACCATGCCGGCGCCAAGGACGAGAACGCTGCGGCTCACGCGCTGAGACCCTGCTCAGCTGGTACTTTCAGCCAGTGGTCGAGGAAGCGGTCGAGCCAGGTGCGCACGGCCGGATCGTACTGGTACCAGCCCTCGAGATGCTGATGGCGCAATTGCGCGCCCGGCATCAGCGTGCGCTCATGGGCGCGCACCGACCAGCGGCACATCATCGCCAGCGTCACTTCGGGGTGGAATTGCAGGCCATAGGCCTTGCGGCCAGCGCGGACTGCCTGGACCGGGAAATCGCCGCCGGTCGCCAGGCATTCGGCGCCGGTCGGGCAGTCGAAGCCCTCGCGATGCCATTGATAGACCGTTCCCGGCCAGGGGCTGCCTGTCGTCGCCGCATCGGCATGGCCGGCCTCGGTCAGGCTGAGCGGGTAGTAGCCGATCTCGGCCCGGCCTTCGGCGTGGGTGTAGACGGTCGCGCCGAGATGGCGGGCCAGCATCTGCGCGCCCAAGCAAAGGCCGAGGAAGGGCGCTTCCTCCTTGAGGCAGACGCCGATCCAATCGATCTCGGCCTTGACGAAATCGTCGGGGTCGTTGGCGCTCATCGGTCCGCCGAAGATCACGGCGCCGGCATGGTCCCGCATGGTCTGCGGCAACGGGTCGCCGAAACGGGGCCTGCGGATGTCGAGGGCGTGGCCGCGCTCGGCGATGAGGCGGCCGACGCGGCCGGGTGTCGAATGCTCCTGATGAAGCACGATCAGCACCGGCTTGCGCGGCGGCAATGCGTCGAGGCGGTTGCGAAGCCGGCGACGGGTCGGGAAGCGATAGGACAGATCGTTCATCGCGATGGTCGATTGCGCTCCCGAAACCGGATTCTCCGTGCCGGATCACCTTAAAATGCGGTTTGCCGACCCTCGCGGCAAGCAAATTATGCGCCATAGCCGGCATGGCGGACGCCAGCGCCGTGCATGCTTCGTGCAATCTTCCGTCAATAATCTTCTGGCAATGCAACCCGTGGTGATGACAACGATTGACTCCCGAGTCAGGTTCAGGCATGAGAATGAACGTTCATTCTCATTTGTCGGAAGCATGTCGCACGTCATTACCCCCCTCTCGGCCGAACGCGGGCTCAGCGAGCGCCATGTCCGCATTCTCGATGCGGCCGAGCACGTCTTCGCGCGTGCCGGCTTCCACATGGCGACGATGAACGACATCGCCGTGGAAGCCGGGATGAGCCCTGGCAATCTCTACCGCTACTTCTCCTCGAAGGACGCGATCATCGCCGGAATGAGCGAGCGCGACCGGACTGAGGTCGCGGCCGATTTCGCCAAACTCGATCCGGGCAAGGGCGGATTGCTCGACCAGCTCGAGGAGCTCGGCCGCCAGCACATGGTGCGCAAGCCGCGCGAGAAGGCGATCATCGCGCTGCAGATATGGGCGGAAGCCTCGCGCACCCCCGAGATGGCGCAGATCTGCGCCGGCTTCGACGAGGTGGTCGAGCAGGGACTCGCCGCTGCCGTCGAGGGGGCCAAGGCGAGCGGCGAGCTGCCGAGCAATCTCGATCAAGCGCGCTTCCTGCAGGCGCTGTTCATGATGGCGGACGGCTTCTTCTGCCGTCGCGCCGTCGATCCCGATTTCGACGCCGCTGCCGGCGCCGATGCCTTGTTCGCCGCGATGCGCGGTCTGGCGCAGACCATGCTGCTGCCGCCTGCCGACGGCCAAACCTCGTAAGAAGATTGACCATGCCCATCTCGACCAAAACCCTGATCCTGCTGCCGCTCGTCGCGCTTGCCTGCGCGCCCGGGGCAGCCTTCGCCCAGGCGCCGGCTTCTGCCGCGACCACCCAGCAGCCCTCCGCCGGTCCGGCGATCACGGTGACATCGGCCAAGCGCGACGAGATCGTGCAGAGCGTCGTCGTCTCCGGTTCTATGATCGCGCGCGACGAGGTACTGGTCGCGCCCGAGATCGACGGCGTCGTCATCACCGAACTGCTCGCCGAGGAAGGCGACCGTGTTGCGGCCGGCCAGGTGCTGGCTCGGCTGTCGCGCACCACGCTCGAGGTGCAGCGCGCCCAGAACGAGGCGCAGATCAAGCGCGCCGAGGCGGCGGTCGATCAGGCCAAGGCGCAGATCGTCGAGGCCGAGGCCAATCTCGTTCAGGCCAACAACGCCTTCGATCGCACCAAGGCCTTGCGCGACAATGGCAATGCCAGTCTCGAGACCTTCGACCAGCGCGCCGCCGCAGCCCGGGGTGGGCAGGCGCGATTGAATTCGATGAAGCAGGCGCTTGCGATCACCACGGCCGACCTGACGCTGGCTCAGGCCCAGGGGCGCGACATCGAGGTGAAGCTGGCGCGCACCGAGATCAAGGCGCCCAAGGCCGGCATGGTCAGCCGCCGCAACGCCAAGCTCGGCGCCATGGCGACGATGGCGGCCGCCGAGCCGCTGTTCAGGATCATCGCCGATGGCGCGATCGAACTCGAGGCTGATGTCGCCGAGGTCGAGCTGCCCAATCTCAAGATCGGACAGGCGGTCGCTGTCACCCCCGCAGGTTCCGACAAGCCGCTCACCGGCCAGATCCGGCTGATCTCGCCCGAGGTCGACAAGGCCTCCCGGCTTGGGCGGCTGCGTATCTCGCTCGTCGACAACCCGCCGGTCGCCATCGGCTCCTTCGCGCGCGGCGTGATCGAGACCGGCCGCAAGACCAGCATCGTGCTGCCGCTTTCGGCGATCACCTATTCGCGCGGCGGCGCGATGGTGCAGTCCGTCAAGGACGGCCGGGTGACGACGAAGAAGGTGACGCTCGGGCTGATCGGCGGCGGGCGTGCCGAGATCGCATCCGGCCTCGCTGAGGGCGAGAGCGTGGTCGCCCGCGCCGGCACCTTCGTGCGTGACGGCGACATGATCACGCCGATCGCGACGAACTGACGGAGCCTCGCGTGAACGTCAATTTCTCCGCCTGGTCGATCCGGAAACCGGTTCCGGCAATCCTGCTCTTCGTCGTGCTCTGCGTGCTCGGGCTGCTTTCGTTCTCGAAGCTGCCGGTGACGCGCTTCCCGAACATCGACGTGCCCTTCGTCTCGGTGACGGTGACTCAGTCGGGTGCCGCGCCGGCCGAGCTCGAGAGCCAGGTTTCGAAGCGCGTCGAGGACGCGGTCGCCAACATCACCGGCGTCAAGCACGTGATGTCGACGCTGACCGACGGCTCTTCGGTGACGCTGGTCGAGTTCAGGCTCGAAACCAACACCGACCGCGCCGTCAACGACGTCAAGGATGCGATCGCCAAGATCAGGGCCGAGCTGCCACGGACCATCGACGAGCCGGTGATCCAGCGCATCGACGTCGAGGGCCAGTCGATCCTGACCTATGGCGCCTCCTCGCCCGGCATGACGCTGGAGCAGATCTCCTGGCATGTCGACGATGTCGTCTCGCGCGAATTGCAGGGGCTGAAAGGCGTCGGCCGCGTCGAGCGCTATGGCGGCGTTGACCGCGAGATCCGGATCTCGCTCGATCCCGACCGTTTGCTGGCGCTCGGCACCACCGCCGGCGAGGTCAACCGCCAGATCCGCGCCACCAATGTCGATCTCGCCGGTGGGCGTGGCGAGGTCGGTGGGCAGGAGCAGGCGATCCGCACGCTCGCCAGCGCGAAGACTGTCGCGGAGCTGGCCGACAGCAAGATCCAGCTCACCGGCGGGCGCGAAGTGCGCCTGAAGGAGCTCGGCCGGGTCGAGGATTCCAGTTCCGAGCCGCGCGCCTTCGGCCGGCTGAACAAGCAGCCGGTCGTCTCCTTCGCCGTGTTCCGCTCGAAGGGCTCGAGCGAGCTTTCGGTCAAGGACGTCGTCGCGGCCAAGCTCGACGATCTCAACAAGCGCTATCCGACGATCGCGCTGAAGCCGATCGACGATGCGGTCGCCTATACCCACGGCAACTACAAGGCGGCGATGGAGACGCTGCTTGAGGGCGCGGCGCTCGCCGTGCTCGTCGTCTTCGTCTTCCTGCGTAACTGGCGGGCAACGCTGATCACTGCGATCGCGCTGCCGCTCTCGGCGATCCCGACCTTCTGGGCGATGGAGCTGCTCGGCTTCTCGCTCAACCTGGTCAGCCTGCTCGGCATCACCCTGGTGACCGGCATCCTGGTCGACGACGCCATCGTCGAGATCGAGAACATCGTCCGGCACATGAAGATGGGCAAGTCGCCCTATCGCGCCGCGATGGAGGCGGCCGACGAGATCGGGCTCGCGGTCATCGCGATCACGCTGACCATCGTCGCGATCTTCGCGCCGGTCTCGTTCATGGGCGGCATCGCCGGCCAGTATTTCCGCCAGTTCGGCCTGACGGTCGCGATCGCGGTGCTGTTCTCGCTGCTGGTTGCGCGCCTTATCACGCCGATGATGGCGGCCTATCTGTTCAAGCCAGTGAAGCACCAGGATGCCAAGGACGGCTTCGTGATGCGCGCCTACAGCTGGCTGCTCGAAGCCTCGCTCAGGAAGCGCCGCATCCCGGTGCTGCCGCGCTTCGATGGCTCGCGGACATGGCGCAAGCTGCCGCTCAATACGGCCTATCTCACGCTCATCGCCGGCTTCGGCTTCCTGTTCGTCTCGATCCAGGCGACGGCGCTCCTGCCGACCGGCTTCTTCCCGGAGGAAGATACCGCCCGCATCGTCGCCTCGGTCGAATTGCCGCCCGGCGCGACGCTGGAGGACACCACCGTCGCCACCGACAAGATCGTCGACAAGCTGCGCGAGATCCCGCAGGTCACGAACGTCTTCGTGCTCGGCGGGGCATCACCGACCGGGCAGCGCGAGGTCCGCCGCGCCGCGGTCTTCATCCTGCTGACGCCGAAGGCCGAACGCGACGTCCCCCAGAAAGAGCTCAAGGTCACCATCGCCGAGAAGCTGGCAAGCGTGCCCGATGTCCGCGCCTGGTACGTCAACGAGCGCGGCGAGCGCGAGATGGCGTTCTCGATCCTGTCCAAGGATGGCGACGCACTCGACGAGACGGTGGCGAAGATCGAGGCGCGCATGCGCCAGGTCGACGGCTACTTGAACGTCGCGACCGCCGGCTCACTGAGCCGGCCGGAGATGCGCGTCACGCCGAAGCTGGAGCAGGCCGCCAATCTCGGCGTCACGCCCGAGGCAATCTCGGAGGCGCTGCGGGTTGCCACCATCGGTGACATCGGCCCCAACCTCGCCAAGTTCAACGCCGGCGACCGGCTGGTGCCGATCCGCGTCCAGCTCGACGAGCAGGCCCGCACCGACATCCGCAACATCGCGGCGCTGCGCGTCACCAACACGGCTGGCGTCTCGATCCCGCTCACGGCCGTCGCCGAGATCGGCTTCGGCGAGGGCCCGTCCTCGATCGACCGCTATGACCGCGTTCGCCGCGCCGCCATCGGTGCCGACCTGAAGCGCGGTTTCGAGCTCGGCACGGCGCAGGAGAAGTTCCAGGAGATCGTCAAGGAGGTCGGCCTACCCGAGGGCGTGCGCATCGCCGCGACCGGCGACGCCGAGATCCAGGGCGAGGTGGTCGAGGGCTTCATCACGGCGATGACCACCGGCCTGATGCTGGTGCTCGCCGTGCTGATCCTGCTGTTCGGCTCGGTCTTCCAACCGATCACCATCCTGCTCTCGCTGCCGCTCTCCTTCGGCGGCGTGGTGATCGCCCTGCTCGCCACCCACAACCCGGTCTCGATGCCGGTCTATATCGGCCTGCTGATGCTGATGGGCATCGTTACCAAGAACGCGATCATGCTGGTCGATTTCGCGGTCGAGGAGGTCGCGCGCGGCAAGGATCGGCTGACGGCGCTGCTTGAAGCCGGCCACAAGCGCGCCCGGCCGATCGTGATGACCACGATCGCCATGGCCGCCGGCATGCTGCCCTCGGCCTATGGCGTCGGCGATGGCGGCGAGTTCCGCGCGCCGATGGCGATCGCGGTGATCGGCGGCCTGATCGTCTCGACCGTGCTTTCCCTCGTCTTCGTGCCGTCCTTCTATGTGGTGATGGACGATCTCGGGCGGCTCACCGGCTGGATCTTCGGGCGCTTCCTCGGCAAGGCCGAGGATGAGAGCAGCTGGGCTCCGATGAGCGATGAGGAAACCCCCGGCGAAGCCAGCGCCAAGGCGATGGCGGGCAAGCTGCCGCCGCCAAGGCTGGCGGCGGAGTGAGAGGCCAAGGGCCTGCCTAAGGCAGGCCCTTCTTATTGGCGGATCAATTCTCCTTCAGCGACAGGTCGAGATTCTGCCCCTGGCCGGGCTGACTGCCGCGCAGGGTCAGCGCCACACCGTCCTGCTGGCGCGAGATCGTCAGCGTCGCGGGCGGGTTCGGACGGACGCTTTCCGCCGTCTCGTTGAAGGCGAGCGTCAACCGCTGGCCCTGCCGCGTGCCGGCGAGGTTCGCCACTGTGCCGGTACTCTCCTTGAACGTGCCGGCATAGCGGCCGGTCTTCGGATCGTGGCGCAGCTCGATCTTGATGGTGGCACTGAGGATGGCCGCGGTGGTGCAGCTGCCGTCGAGGCTCAGGCGCGAGCCTTCTTGGTCGCCATTGAATTCGCATTTCAGTGAACGGCTGCTGCCGCCGGCGTTCTGGAGCGTGCCATTACCGCTGAAGCGGCCTTCGAGGGAACTCAGGAAACTCGCCTCGCTGCTGCCGGCTTCCTGCTCTGCGGAGCCCGGCTGAGCCAGCATCAACAGTGCCGCCGCGGCGAGCGCCTTCGTCATGCGATGTCGCGTCATGATCATGTCCTCCTGCCGGCTAAACGTCGCAGGAGCGATTTTGATCAATCCGCTTCCGAGATGGGGTGCTTGAGCAGACCTCAGACCACTTCCGGCTCGGCGTCAGCAGCGCGTTTGCGCTCCACGGCGCAGCGATACGCCTCGGTCAGCTCGTCGAGCACGGATTGGGCCGGTTGCGGCGCATCGAGATGGAGGAAGCGCAGCTCCGCCATGAACTTCTGCCAGAGGGCCGGACCGCCCTCGGCCAGGATCTCGGCGCGG
The DNA here is from genome assembly GCA_025846845.1 of Alloboseaceae bacterium BT-24-1. GTDB lineage: Bacteria > Pseudomonadota > Alphaproteobacteria > Rhizobiales > Beijerinckiaceae > Allobosea. The sequence continues at coordinate 342,909 of JAOYTL010000003.1, read as the reverse complement.
ATCGACATCTCCGGCGTCACCGGCAGGAAGCGCCGGCCCCAGTCGGCCATGGCGGCGAAGACCGGCACCAGCGAAATCCCCATTTCGGTCAGGCTGTAGATGCCCTTCTGCTTATGGGAGGCGTCGTCGCGGCGTGAGATCAGGCCGTTTTCGAGCAGCCGCTTCAGCCGGTCGGCGAGGATGTTCGAGGCGATGCCCTCGTCCGATTTCGCCTGCAGTTCGCGGAAATGCCGGCGATTGCCGAACATCATGTCGCGCAGGACGATCAGACTCCAGCGATCCCCGAGGATTTCCAATGTCAGATTGATCGGGCAGCCCGAGCGGCCGGTCTCTCGCATGTGCATCTCCAAAACCACTTGCATTCTACAACTGGTTTTGCTAGAAGCCAACTGCTTGCAAATCGCAAGCAGTTTTGATGGCGCCGAGGTGGCGCCCGGATGGAGGATGTGATGGCCAAGGTGATTGTCTGGAACCTCGTGACGCTCGACGGCTATTTCGAGGGCACGGAGAAGTGGGATCTGTCGTTTCACAACGACGCCTGGGGCGAGGAGCTCGACGCGCTCAGCAAGGAGTTCGGCCGGCGCGCTCAATGCCTCGTCTTCGGCCGCGTCACCCATGACGGGATGAAGGCGTACTGGAGCAGCGCCACCGCCGAGGACGGCGAGGTCACGCGCTATATGAACGCGCTGCCCAAGCTGGTCGCCTCGCGCAGCGTTCAGAGCTCGGACTGGAACAACACCCGCGTCACGGCCGACATCGTTAGCGAGATCGCGAAGCTCCGAGCCGCGCCGGGCAAGGACGTCCTCGTCTTCGGCAGTGCCGAACTGATCGATACCCTGCTGAAAGAGAAGCAGATCGACGAGCTGATGCTGGCGGTGGTGCCGGTGCGGCTCGGTGCGGGCACGCCGTTCTTCAAGGCCGATGGCGAGCGCCAGAAGCTGGATCTGCTGGAGACCCGCCCGCTCAAGAATGGCACGGTGATCCTGCGCTACGCGCCGGGACACTGATGCAGTGCCGGGCAAGCCTGCGGAAGGGCACTGCTAGCCCTTCCGTACCATCAGCACTGCAGCCAGGATCGCGACGCCGCCAAAAGCCTGCGCAGGCGAGGGCTGCTCGGCGAAGATCGCCCAGGCGGCGAGCACCGAGACCAGCAAAGCGGCATTGGCTCTGAATGGCCAGCGTCAGCGTGATCAGACAGAAACCTGGCTTCCTGGCCCTTCCCGGACCTGTAGTGGCAGAAGTGCTCGCTCGATCGTGTCGTATACGGACAATCGGCCTTGCTTGAATGCTCTCAGCGCCAGCCGAAGATCAGACGTTTCCGGGCGATTTCCATCCGTTAGCTCCGGGATGCGGGCGTCCACGAAAGTGCCGAGCAGGGTGCCACCTACAGACATCAGGCCAATAACTCTGAGTCGGTTCTTGCTGCCATTGAGGCCTTGCCGATCAGCCCAATCCGCCGCAAGCACGCCCGACGCGTTGTTCCAGAGGTCCTTGTAGATTTCGCGGGTCGGGTCCCGCTTGCGAGCGGGGCGACCGTAGAACTCCGCATATTCGTTGAGTTGACCCAAGCGGTAGACCACATAAGAGGCATGGCCGCGCGAAACTCCCAGAGCGTGCAACCATGCATATGTCTCGCTGGCAGCGAAGGCATGCTTGATGCTGTTTGCGAAATAGGCCGGGAGACCCTGACGCTGGGTCTCGGCGACTGCCTCTGCCTTAAAGTGCGCGTACGCGCAGATGACAGAGACAGTCGGAATGAGTGTGGCCGCAATCGCCGCCGCGGCTATGACTCGTGCACTCCGATGCATGAGGCCTCCAACTACTTTGGGGAGTTTCATGCCTGCGCCAGGCGAGGATGGCAATCGGTCCTCGCCGCGCCTGATTGCGTGGCTCGCCAGTCTGCGGAAGGGCGCTGCTACCCCTTCCGCACCATCAGCACCGCCGCCAGGATCGCGACGCCGCCGAACGCCTGGGCTGGCGAGGGCTGCTCGGCGAAGATCGCCCAAGCGGCGAGGACCGAGACCAAAGCCGGCCAGACCATGACCAGCGAGGCGGCGTTGGCGCCGTAATGGCCGAGCGCGAGCGTGATCAGGCCCTGGCCCATGGCATGCGAGACGAGGCCAAGCGCGGCGACGGCAAGCCAGCCGGTCAGGCTCTGCGGCAGGATGGTCTCGCCGAGGCCGAGCGCTGCGACGAGGCAGAACATGGCGCAGATGGCGCTGGAGATCAGGCTGATCCGGCCGGCGGCAGCGCGGTTGCGGGCGCGGCGCACGGCGAGGATATAGGCGGCGTAGGAGAAGGCGGCGCCGATGGCGAGGCCGTCGCCGAAGAGGCCGCTGCCTGAGAGCGGCGTCACTGCGCCTCCCGACAGTTTCGGCAGCACGAGCAGGCCGGCGCCGCCGACGGCGAGCAGCAGCGCGCCGAGGATGCGCCGCGTCGGCTTTTCGCGGAACAGCAGCCAGCCGCCGAGGATGACGCCGACCGGCGAGAGGTTGCCGAGCAGCGAGGCATTGGCGATCGAGGTGAAGCCGATCGAGGCATTGTAGAGCACGACGTCGACGCCGAAGGCGAGGCCGGCAAGCGCGATCGGCAGCATGGCGCCGGACCTGACGCCATTTGCGTTGCCGCCGCGATCCTCCAGGGCCATCCAGGCGGCGAGGACCGGCAGGGCGAAGGCCATGCGCCAGAAGCCGGCCGCGGCCGGGCCGACATCGGCGAAGCGCACGAAGATGCCGGAGAAGCCGATGCAGGTTGCGCCGAGCAGCAGTGCCAGGAACATGGCGAGCGCCGGCGTGGCGGGACGATCTGGCACGGCAAGGCTCGGGGCGGACATCGGACGGCTTTCGGTAGCGGCCAGGATTGACCGATTGCGACAGGACGCCGTCATTCCGGCCGGAGCACAGCCAAGCGCCGGAATCCATCCGAGGCTTCTACGCCTCCTGATGGACTTCGGAGCTGCGCCGCTGCACGGCCCGTCTGGAAGCGCGGTCAACCTACCCCCGGAATATAAGACGCTTCCGGCAATCGGAAAAACGGATTATTCTGATTCATCTATCGTCATTTCCGTTGGAGCGATAATGTCGACCCATCTCGATCTCGATGCGCTCGCCATGCTCGTTGCCGTCGCCGAGACCGGCGGCTTCACCGCGGCTGGCCAAAAGCTTGGGCGCACGCAATCGGCGGTCTCCGGCCGCATCCAGGATCTGGAGGCTGCGCTCGGCAAGCAGCTGCTGGAGCGCTCGCGCCGCGGTGTCACGCCGACCGAGACCGGCGAGCGCCTGCTCGCCCAGGCCCGTCGCCTGCTTGCGATCGAGCGCGAGGCGCGGGCCGAACTCGAGGGCGACAAGGCGGTGGGACGCCTGCGCATCGGCCTGCCGGACGACTATGTCGACGCTTATCTACGCCCGCTGATCGTGCGCTTTGCCGAGGAGCATCCACGCGTCGAGATCGAGGTGCATTGCGAGCTCTCGAAACGGATCGAGCCGGCGGTGGCGGCAGGCGAGCTCGACCTTGCCGTGATCACGCAGGACCCCGGCCGGCCAAAGGGCGAGCGCCTCAGGCGCGAGCCGCTGGTCTGGGTCGCGGCCCGTGGCCACCGGCCGGAGCTTAGCGAGGTCCTGCCGCTCGGCCTGTTCAACGAGGGCTGCCGGGCCCGTCCGCGCATCCTGAATGCGCTGCAGGCGGCCGAGCGGCCGCACCGGCTGGTGTTCTCGTCCTCGCACATGGCCGGCCTGCTTTCGGCGGTCGAAGCGGGCCTGTGCGTCACCGCGATCACCGAGAGCGCTGCGCCGGCTTCCTTGCGCCGGCTCGAGCCGTCCGAGAATTTGCCGTCGCTGTTCGAGCTCTCAGTCGCTCTGGTGATCGCGCCGCAGGCGAGCATCGCGGCGCGCCATTTCGCGCAGGCGCTGCGCGAGGCGATGGCGGGGTCGCGGCTGGCCGCATGAGGGCGGCCGTCTTTCCGGGACGCCGCGCAGCGGCGCGCCCGGAATCCATATCCGCTCTTGCTGCCGAACGGCCACGACGACGGGCGCTTTCCCGGCTGCCGTCGTGTTCATGGGTTCCGGGCTCAGCGCTTTGCGCTGCCCCGGAATGACGAACAACCCTACTCTGCCGCCTGCGGCTTCAGCACGCCGCGGCGGATCTGGTCTTCCTCGATCGACTCGAACAGAGCGCGGAAATTGCCCTCGCCGAAGCCGTCATCGCCCTTGCGCTGGATGAATTCGAAGAAGATCGGGCCCACCACGGTGGCGGAGAAGATCTGAAGGAGAACCTTGCTCATCCGGCCGGCCTTCTCGCCGAGCGCGACCGCGCCTTCGCCGTCGATCAGGATGCCATTGGCCTTCAGGCGCGGCACCGGCTCGCCATGGTTCGGCACGCGGCCATCGACCTTCTCGTAATAGGTCTCGGGCGGCGAGGGCATGAAGGGCAGGCCGTTATGCCGGAGCTGCTCGACGCTGGTGTAGATATCGCGGGCGCCGAGTGCGACATGCTGGATGCCCTCGCCCTTGTACTGGCGCAGGTACTCCTCGATCTGGCTCTTGTCGTCGAGGGACTCGTTGATCGGGATGCGGATCTTGCCGCAGGGCGAGGTCAGCGCCCGCGAGATCAGGCCGGTGAGCTTGCCCTCGATATTGAAGAAGCGGATCTCGCGGAAATTGAAGAGCTCGCCATACCAGTTGGCCCAATGGTCCATGCGGCCGCGCATGACGTTGTGGGTGAGGTGGTCGAGATAATACATCCCGGCCTGCTCGGGATGCGGATCGCTCTCGCCGAGCCATTCGAAGTCGACGTCGTAGATCGAGCCCTTCTCGCCATAGCGGTCGACGAAATAGAGCAGCGAGCCGCCGATGCCCTTGACCGCCGGGATCTGCAATTCGCCGGGGCCGACCCTGGTTTCATAGGGTTCGGCGCCGAGCGAGACGGCACGCTCGAAGGCGTGCCTGGCGTCGACGACGCGGAAGGCCATGGCGCAGGCGCAGGGGCCGTGCTCGGCGGCGAAACCCTGCGCGAAGGAATCGGGCTCGGCGTTGACGATGAAATTGACGTCACCCTGACGATAGAGTGTCACCTTCTTGGACCGGTGCCTGGCGACCTTGGTGAAGCCCATGGTCTTAAAGAGCTCGCCGAGCTTCTCGGGCTCTGGATGGGCGTATTCGACGAATTCGAAGCCGTCGGTTCCCATCGGATTGGCGTCGGAAATGGCCGGCGGGGCTGAATCGTGCGGGAACGGTCCCATATGCGTCCTCCTCGAGTTTGCGTTGACTGATCCTCGCGCATCGGTGAGGCGAAAGGTTTGCAAAATCCCGCGCCCTCGGATTGAATTCGCACGGATCGTGCACGTAATGGCAGGAAGGCTCACGGAATGCCGCAACTCGACGCTTTCGACTGGCGCCTGCTCGAAGCCCTGCAGCAGGATGCTTCGCTGACCAATGGCGCCCTTGCCGAGCGCGTCGGCCTCTCCGCCAGCCAGGTCTCGCGGCGGCGCCAGGCGCTGGAAAACGCGGGCACGATCCGCGGCTATCGCGCGCTGATCGATCCGGAGGCGATCGGGCTCTCGGTCACCGTCTTCATCCATGTCGCGCTCAACACCCATTCGCGCGACAATGCCCGGCGCTTTCGCGATCTGGTGAAGCTGACGCCGGCCGTGCTCGAGGCGCATGCGCTGACCGGCGAGGCCGACTACATGCTGAAAGTCGCGGTCGGCGATCTCAAGGAGCTGGCGCGCCTCGTCAACGAGGTGCTGCTGCCGCATGAGAGCGTCGCGCGGGTGCGCTCGGAGATCGCGCTGGAGACGCTGAAGGAGCCGGGACTATTGCCACTGGCGATGGGGTGAGATTGCCCCTTCCGCCGATGCTGCAGCGCGCTATAAATCGAACATGGTCGTTCTCAATCGCATCTACACCCGCACCGGCGACGACGGCACCACGGCGCTCGCCACCGGTGCGCGCCGGGCCAAGTTCGACCTGCGCGTCTCCGCCTATGGCACGGTCGACGAGACCAATGCCTGCATCGGCCTGGCGCGGCTGCATTGCGCCAGCGAGGATCCGGAGCTCGACGCGATGCTCGGGCGCATCCAGAACGACCTCTTCGACCTTGGCGCCGAGCTCGCCTCGCCCGACACCGGTGAGAAGCCGGCCTTCGAGCCGCTGCGGATCGTGCAGGCGCAGGTCGACCGCCTCGAGGCCGAGATCGACCAGCTCAACCGGCCGCTCGGGACGCTGCGCTCCTTCGTCTTGCCGGGCGGCACGCCGGGCGCAGCCAGCTTGCATCTCGCCCGTACTGTCAGCCGGCGGGCCGAGCGGCTGATGGTCGAATTGTCGCAGGGCGAGAGCGAGAGCGTCGCCCAGCCGGCGCTGAAATTCATCAACCGGCTCTCGGATTTCCTCTTCGTCGCCTCGCGCCATCTCAATGCCAGGGCGGGGGGCGACGTGCTCTGGACGCCCGGCCAGAACCGCTAGCTCCGTGTTCGTGCCCCTGCATGACGGCGTGCCGATGCGCTTCATCCGCGTCGCCTATGTCACCTATGCGCTGATCGCGATCTGCATCGTGCTGCGGCTGATGCTGATGCACTGGACCAGCGAGGCGAGCGAGATCGCGGTCATGGCCGGCTTCGGCACGATTCCCGCGGTGCTGTTCGGCGAGGCGCAACTGCCGCCGGAGCTGCTCAGGGCGCCGCCCTGGCTGACGCTGATGACCGGCATCATGCTGCACGCCAGCTTCGCGCATCTGATCGGCAACATGCTGTTTCTCTGGGTCTTCGGCGACAATATCGAGGATGCGATGGGGCATCTGCGCTTCCTCGTCTTCTTCCTGCTCTGCGGCATGGCCGGCGCGCTGCTGCACGCGCTGATGAACCCGGAATCGGAGCAGCCGCTGATCGGCGCCTCGGGCGCGATCTCCGGCGTCATCGCCTCCTATCTCATGCTTTATCCGCGCGTGCGGATCTGGGGTCTCGCCTTCAAATGGATCCCGCTGCACATCCCGGCGATGTATGCGCTCGGTGCCTGGATCATGTTCCAGCTGCTCTCGGCGCTGTTCGACCAGCAGGGCGCGGTCGGCTGGTGGGCGCATCTCGGCGGGCTCGGTGCCGGAGCGGCGCTGACGCCGCTGCTGATCCGGCGCGAGTTGCGCCTGTTTGGCCGCGTCGTGCCGGGCAAGCCGTGACTTTCATGGCGTTGACAAGCCCAAATCCCCGTCGCTACGGTCCGTCCGCATTTCAGCCGCGCGCCGCGATGCCGGTCATCGCTTGGCCGGCGGATCGGCGCCCGATCGCATCTCTCCATAACCGGTGACGTCCTTATGAAGATACTTGTGCCCGTGAAGCGAGTGGTCGACTACAACGTGAAGATCCGCGTGAAGGGCGACGGATCGGGCGTCGAGCTGGCCAATGTGAAGATGTCGATGAACCCGTTCGACGAGATCGCGGTGGAAGAGGCGCTGCGGCTCAAGGAAGCGGGCAAGGCGACCGAAGTGATCGTCGTGTCGGTTGGCCCCGCGCAGGCGGCCGAGACGATCCGCACCGGTCTCGCCATGGGCGCCGATCGCGGCATCCTGGTGAAGACCGACACTCCCGTCGAGCCGCTGGCGGTGGCCAAGCTCCTCAAGAAAATCGTCGAGCAGGAGACGCCGGAGCTCGTCATCCTCGGCAAGCAGGCGATCGACGACGACAGCAACCAGACCGGCCAGATGCTGGCCGCGCTGCTTGGCTGGCCGCAAGGCACCTTCGCCTCGAAGGTCGTGATCGGCGACGGTTCGGCTGACGTCACCCGCGAGGTCGATGGCGGCCTGCAGACGGTGTCGCTGAAGCTGCCGGCGATCGTGACCACCGACCTTCGCCTGAACGAGCCGCGCTACGCTTCGTTGCCCAACATCATGAAGGCGAAGAAGAAGCCACTCGACGAGACCACGCCGGAGACGCTCGGCGTCGACGTCGCGCCGCGCCTCAAGGTGCTGAAGACGGCCGAGCCCGCCGGCCGCTCGGCCGGCATCAAGGTGGCCAACGCCGCCGAACTCGTCTCCAAGCTCAAGACTGCCGGGGTGATCTGATGCCGACCCTTCTGCTCGCCAAGCACGACAACAAGAGCCTGAACGAAGCCACCCGCAAGGCGCTGACCGCGGCCAAGCAGCTCGGCGCGCCCGTGCATGTGCTGGTCGCCGGTCACAATGCCAAGGCCGTCGCCGAGGGCGCTGCCAAGCTCGACGGCGTCGAGAAGGTGCTGCTCGCCGACGACGCATCTTACGAGCATCGCCTCGCCGAGCCGCTGGCGGCGCTGATCGTCTCGCTCGCGCCCGGCTATGATGCGCTCGTCGCGCCCGGCACCACCACCGGCAAGAACGTGATGCCGCGTGTCGCCGCGCTGCTCGACGTGATGCAGGTCTCGGAAGTCACCAAGATCGTCTCGGCCGACACCTTCGAGCGGCCGATCTATGCCGGCAACGCGATCCAGACGGTGCAGTCGGGTGACGCCAAGAAGGTGATCACCGTGCGCGGCGCCTCCTTCGCGGCGACCGGCGACGGCGCGGCCTCCGCCTCGATCGAGACGATCGCTGCGGCGGAGAACCCCGGCAGCTCGTCCTTCAAGGGCGAGGAGGTCGCCAAGTCCGACCGGCCGGAGCTGGCTTCCGCCAAGATCATCGTCTCGGGCGGGCGCGCGCTCGCTTCGGCCGAGAACTTCGCCAAGGTGATCGAGCCGGTGGCGGATCGACTCGGCGCGGCAATGGGCGCCTCGCGCGCCGCGGTCGATGCCGGCTATGCCCCGAACGACTGGCAGGTCGGCCAGACCGGCAAGGTCGTGGCGCCGGACCTTTACGTCGCGGTCGGCATCTCCGGCGCGATCCAGCACCTCGCCGGCATGAAGGACTCCAAGGTCATCGTTGCGATCAACAAGGACGAGGAGGCGCCGATCTTCCAGATCGCCGATTACGGCCTCGTCGGCGACCTCTTCAGCATCCTGCCCGAGCTCGACAAAGAACTCGAAAAAGCCGGTAAGTAGGCAAGTCGGGCTGCGGGCGGCCGCGAGGTCGCCCGAGCCAGCTCCTCTCGGGAACAGAAGCGTCACATGGACCAACAGATCAGGACCGTCGGCATCATCGGCGCCGGGCAGATGGGCAACGGCATCGCCCATGTCGCGTCGGTCGCGGGCTTCAACATCAAGCTGCACGATGTCGCCGAAGAGCGCATCAACGCAGCGCTGGCGACGATCGACGGCAACATGGCCCGCCAGGTGTCGAAGGGCGCCATCGCCGACGAGGAGCGTCGCGCGGCGATGGGCCGGATCACCGCAGCGCCGACGCTGGAGGGGTTGGGCGCCTGCGATCTCGTGATCGAGGCCGCGACCGAGAGCGAGGAGGTCAAGCGCAAGATCTTCAACGCCGTCTGCCCCTATCTGCGGCCTGACGCCCTGCTCGCCTCCAACACCTCCTCGATCTCGATCACGCGGCTCGCCGCGGCGACCGACCGGCCCGAGCGCTTCATCGGCATCCATTTCATGAACCCGGTGCCGTTGATGCAGCTCGTCGAGCTGATCCGCGGCATCGCCACCGACGACCACACCTTCGAACTGGCCAAGGACTTCGTCGCCAAGCTGCACAAGACGGCGTCGGTCTCGGAGGATTTCCCGGCCTTCATCGTCAACCGCATCCTGCTGCCGATGATCAACGAGGCCGTCTACACGCTCTATGAGGGCGTCGGCTCGGTCGAGGCGATCGACACGGCGATGCGGCTCGGCGCGAATCATCCGATGGGCCCGCTCCAGCTCGCCGATTTCATCGGCCTCGATACCTGCCTGTCGGTGATGCAGGTGCTGCATGACGGTCTGGCCGATTCGAAGTACCGGCCTTGCCCGCTGCTGGTGAAATATGTCGAGGCCGGCTGGCTCGGCCGCAAGGCCGGGCGCGGCTTTTACGATTATCGCGGCGAGAAGCCCATTCCGACGCGCTGAGTTCCGCACGTCATGCTCGGCCTCGAGCCGGGCATCCCGGAATCAAGTTCCTTCTTCTGCATGAGATTCCCGGGTCTGCGCTGCGCTTCGCCCCGGGAATGACGGCTGACGCCTACGCATCGCGCCGCAACATCGCGGCTTCACATTCCTGTCGTCTCGCGCTTACATTGATGCGTTACGGGATTCGTGCGGCCCAGCAGGCGGAGGCGCGATACGGGTGACGGCGCATGTTATGCATCCGATGGCCTCGCCGGACGGTTGTCCGGCGCTGGTGCTCAACGCCGATTTCCGGCCGCTGAGCTACTATCCACTTTCGCTGTGGAGCTGGCAGGACGCGATCAAGGCGGTCTTCATGGACCGCGTCAACATCGTCTCCGAATACGACACCGTGGTGCACAGCCCGAGCTTCAACATGAAGCTGCCTTCGGTGGTCTCGCTCAAGACCTACATCAAGCCGTCGCGCACCCCGGCCTTCACCCGCTTCAACGTCTTCCTGCGCGACCGTTTCGCCTGCCAGTACTGCGGCACGCGCGAGGAACTGACCTTTGACCATGTCGTGCCGCGCTCCAAGGGCGGGCTCACCACCTGGGAGAACGTCGTCGCGGCCTGCTCGCCCTGCAATCTGATGAAGGGCGACAAGATGCCGGCTGCGGTCGGGATGATCCCGACGCAGAAGCCGTTTGCGCCGTCGATCAACGACCTGCATCGCAATGGCAAGCTGTTCCCGCCGAACTATCTGCACGAGAGCTGGCTCGACTATCTCTACTGGGATTCCGAGCTCGAGCCCTGAGCCGGCCCGCAAATTCACTGGCGTGGCCGTCTGACGCGACTTTCTGTGCTTCCGGTGCTCACGGACATTAGTCCGCTGCGCTCCGGTTCTCGAAAGTCACGCCAGCCGTCTCACGCCAGCGAATTTTCGGACTGCCTCAACGCGCTCTTCAGTCCGATAAGCGCTGCCATCAGAAGCCCCAGCGAGGCCAGCGCGTTCCAGCCGGCGAGCGAGAGGCCTAGGAAGCGCCAGGCGGCTTCCGTGCAGGAGACGATCCGGGTCGTCTGCAACTGCTTCATCAGGTCCTGGACGCCGGCTGCCGCCGGGGCGGGCGCGCCACCGCAATCATTGGGACCGGCGAAGACACCCCACTCGACGCCGGAATGGTAGATGCCGAGCCCGGTGCTCCAGGCCATCAGCAGCGCCAGGCCGATCAGCGCAGCGATCTGCAGCCGGCGCGAGCGGGCAAAGACCAGAGCAAGCGCGGCAAGCCCGATCGCGGCGTAATGCGGCGCTCGCTGCTCGAGGCAGAGCTTGCAGGGACGCAGGTGCAGGACCAGCTCGAAGAACCAGGCGCCGGCGATCAGAGCAAGGCTCGCGAGTCCGATCAGGGCGATCAGGCGGCGGGGATCGGCGAGGAGGCGCGGGATAAAGCCGGTCATGGCGGTACTCAGCAGGAGAGGAGCTGGCCCGAGCCTGTCAGCAGCTTGAGGCCGAAATAGAGCAGGATCAGGAGGGCCGCACCGCCGAGTGCGATCAGCTTCAGCCGCTTCTCGATGAAATGCCGGATGGTCTCGCCATAGCGGCGCAGCAGGAAGGCGAGGGCGAAGAAGCGGGCGCCGCGCGCGAGCACGCAGGAGAGCACGAAGAAGCCGAGCCCGATATGGACGGCGCCGGCCAGGATGGTCACCACCTTGATCGGCGGCAGATGCGCCAGGCCGGAGGTGGTCAACAGGATCAGGGTCGTGTCGGGGCCGGCGCAGGCGCGCAATTGCTCGAAGGCGCCGAGCTTGCCGTAAAAGGCGAGCACCGGCCGCGCCAGCGCGTCGAAGGCATAGTAGCCGAGCGCATAGCCGGCGATGCCGCCGAGCGTCGAGAAGATGGTCGCGATCAGGGCAAGGCGATAGGCCCGCTCGGGCTTGGCCAGTGCCATCGGCACGAACAGCACATCGGCCGGGATCAGGAAGAAGGAGCTCTCGATGAAGGCGACGATGGCGAGCCAGGCCTGCGCACTGCGGCGTGCGGCGAGCGAGAGCGTCCAGAGATAAAGTCGTTCGAACATCGCCGCCCCTTAGCGGGCGCGCGTGCACCCGTCCATGGGGCGGACGTTACATCAACGAGTGTTCACGCGAGATTGACCGGCCATCGCCGATCGCTATAGTCCGCCCCGCCCGCAAGGGGCCCCTGTGGCGGAATTGGTAGACGCGCTCGACTCAAAATCGAGTTCCGCAAGGAGTGCTGGTTCGATTCCGGCCAGGGGCACCAACACGCTGTTCGATAGCGTTCTATGGGTTTTCCCAGCATAGCCAGAATTCCGTCGCTCGGTGCATCTCGCGATCGGAACTACGCTATCTGCCGTATTGTCCTCGACAGCCGGGGCTTGCGAGCCTGGAGATGGCGCCCGCACCTGTCCTATCCGATGGGAAGTCCGAGTCGGACCGCGAATGCGGCCAGTTCCGCTGCGCTGTGGAGGTCGAGCTTGCGCATGAGATTCTCGCGATGCTTGCGAACCGTCAGCGGGCTGATGCCGAGAAGGGCGCCGGCCTCGCGCGCATTGGCACCTCTGGCGATCAGGACGAGCAGCTCGCGTTCCCGGCGGGTGAGCGGGACGTGAAAGAGCGCTTCGGGCGGGGCTTCAGCCGGCGTCGCGGTTTGCGCATCGGAGGCCAGGGCGGCCTTGAGCGGGGGGCTGACATAGGTCTCTCCTCGCCGGAGGGCAGCAAGCGCTTCAAAAACTTCGGCGAGATCGCCGCCCTTGACCAGATAGCCGGCGATGCCGGCACCGAGCGCGCCTTCCACGGTTCGCGGTTCGGCATTGGCTGTCAGGACGAGAATCTTCAGCTGCGGAAAGCCCTCTCGCAGGCCGCGGATATAGGACGGCCCGGTCAGCCCTGGCATGCCGAGATCGAGCACCAGGACATCCGGATCGCTCGTTGGCAGCAGCTGCAGCAGGCTTCCGCCATCGGCCGCCTCGCCGACGACCTCATGCTCCCCCAGCGTCGAGATCAGCAGCTTCAGGCCCTCGCGGATCAGGGCATGATCGTCGGCGAGAACAATGCGAAAGCCGGGCTGCCCCGTCCTGGCAGGCTGGGTCGATGGTGGACGGCGAATCATCGGATGGAGTGTCGCTCGATCGACCTGCGCATGGTACCCGCATGGCCGAACCATCGGCCTGGAGCGAATGCATGATGGAAGGTCCGTGGCCTGAGGACCCGGAACGGCGTGTGCAGGCCGGGCTGATCGATCTGCTCTTTCGCCAGTCCCGCGCGATCCTGCTCGCCAACTTCGTCATTCCCTGGCCGGTCGCCTACGTGCTGCGCGAGGCGGTGCCAGGCGAGCAGCTCCTGGTCTGGATCGGCGCGATCTATGCGCTGACCGGCGCTCGCCTCCTGCTGGCCCGCGGCTATGCCAGGCGTGGCGCCGATGCTGCGGACCCGCATGTCTGGGCTCGTCGTTTTGCCGTGCTTTCGATCTTCTCGAGCTTGCTCTGGGGCGCGATCGGCTGGATCGGCTTCGTGCCGGAGCAGCCGCATCTGATCGCCTTTGTCTGCATCGTGCTGACCGGCATGTCCGGCGGGGCGGTGCCGTCGCTTTCGGCCTACCCGCCGGCCTATGCCGGCCTGCTTGTCGCAATGCAGCTGCCCTTCGCGCTGCGCTGCCTGCAGCAGGGCGAGCCGATCTATTCGATCTATCTGACCTTCGCCGTCTGTCTGGTCTGCGTTTATCTTTACTACAGCCTGGTGACCTATCGGACCCTCCGGGAGACGGTGTCGCTGCGCTTCGAGAACCTGGCGTTGATCGAGAGCCTCGAGCGCGAGCGTGATCGTGCGACGGCTGCCGACCGGGCCAAGACGCGCTTCCTCGCCGCCGCCAGCCATGATCTGCGCCAGCCGATCCATGCGGCCGCCCTGTTCACGGCGAGCCTTGCAGCCTTTGCCCGCCGCGGCGACGTCAAGGCCGCGGCAGCGAGGGGCATCGCCGAGAAACTCGAAGCGGCGCTCGCCTCGCTCGGCGGACTGCTCCACGGGCTGATCGACGTGTCGCGGCTCGATGCCGGCCTCGTTCCGGTCGGACGGGAGCCGATCTCCCTGCTGCGGATGCTGAGCGGCTTGCGCGAGGAGTTTTCGCCGCAGGCGCAGCAGCGCGGCATCGATCTGCGCTTTGTCGCCAGCAATGCCTGGGTGAAGAGCGATCCGGTCCTGCTCAAGCGGATTCTCGACAATTTCCTCTCGAACGCCCTGCGCTATGCGCCGGAGAGCCGCGTGCTGATCGGCTGCCGGCGCCACGGCGCGACCATGGAGATCCAGATCGTCGATACCGGGCCAGGCATCGCGGCCGATCAGCATCAGGCCGTGTTCGAGGAGTTCGCCCAGCTCGACAATCCGCAGCGCGACCGCGAGCAGGGCCTCGGCCTCGGCCTCGCCATCGTGCGGCGCCTCGGGGGCCTGCTTGGGCACCGGATCGGGCTGAGCTCCACGCCCGGAAAAGGCTCGACCTTCTCGGTGCGAGTGCCATTCGCTGCGCCCATCTCGGTGAATCTGGCGCCTGCACGCAACATGGAGCCGCGGGCGAAGCTCAGTATCATGGTGCTGGATGACGACATGCAGGTGCTCGACGGCATCGCGATGCTGCTGGCGGCCTGGGGCTACGAACCCCTTGCCGGGCGCGATGTCGAAGCACTGCGCCACCGCCACGCCGGGGCCGGCGGGCAGCCCGTGTACCTGATCATTGCCGACTATCGACTCGGGGGCGGGATGAGCGGCAGCGAAGCGATCGCGCTGTTGATCGAGCATCTCGGCTATCCCGTGCCGGTGCTGATCGTGACCGGCGATACGTCGCCGGAGCGCCTGCGTGAATTGACTGCGACCGGCCACGCCGTGCTGCACAAGCCGGTCGCGCCCGAGCGCCTGCAGGCTGCCATTCGCCTCGCGGTTCGAGGCGAGGTGGCGTCGGCACGCTCGGGCTGATGAAGCGAAGCAGCATCGGGCCTGCTTTCCTGGCAAAGTTGCATAAACGCAGCGCTGCCGCAGCTTTCAGCGTCGGGATGCCTTGAGGGGCTCCAATTCGAGCGGCGCCTTTGCTATGCTTCCAAGTGAAGAGCAGTGGCTCATCGAGGTCGCCTTTGCCTAAGTAAATACCGGTCTCAACCCAGGTTCACCCGTGCTGTCCGATGGCAACATGCCGTCGGCGCATGATCATGTTCATCGGGTGGTGGCAAGAGACCGGTTTGGCATTGTCAGCCCGCGCCACGAGCAGCTCCGCTGTCTCGGCTCTTCAGCCGCCCGAAACATCGCCACACCGCGCCCGCAAGGGTTTTCTTGCGCATCATCTTGGTGGACTTCCGAACGGAAGACCAAGACGGTATGTGCAATATACTTCGGGTCCGATGGACCATCGTTCCCCGGACAGCGCCTCAGCCCTGGATTGCCTGCAGCGGATGTGGGGGACTGAGGGCCTTCCAGCCCAGCGGCAAAATCAGGCTCAACGCCAACGGTCGCCAGCTCGATGCGTGGCTGATCTACAGATGCACGACCTGCGAGAAGACATGGAATCGACCGATCTTCGAGCGGCAGAATGTCCGCGACATCGATCCTGCCGTCCTGGACGCACTGCAATCCAACGATCCGCAATGGATCCGGACGGAAACGTTCAATCTCGAAGCCCTGAAGCGCAAGTCGCAACATGTCGACGAATTTTCCGAGTTTGAGATCGAAAAGGACATCCTGCTCGAAACAGCCAATTGGACGATGTTGGAGCTCGACCTGACGGTCCCGTTTCCAGTCAGCACACGGCTTGATCGTCTGCTGGCGTCCGAGCTGAAAGTTTCGCGCGCGCGGCTCCGGAGGCTCCATGACGGAGGCACGCTTCGGACAAGCTCGGACCGCGCCGACATTTTGCGGCGGCGGCTCAAAACCGGCACGCGGATCACGATCGACCTGTCAGCCGAGGCCGATCGAGAGCAACTGTGGAGAGCGCTGGCGACGGGCTGTCCATTGTAGCTAGACCACGAGGGCCTGAAAATTCTCAGGTCCTCGCGATCCCACGTTTCATGTCCGGCAGAGGTTCTGACCGCCGGGCCGGTCTTCCGGCCCGGCATGCTCTTGTCCCGCGCCTCAGATCACGCGGCGCGGGTCGAGCGCATCGCGCAGGCCGTCGCCGATGAAGTTGATCGACAGCACGGTCAGGAAGATCGCCGCGCCCGGGAACAGGGCCCAGTGCGGCGCCGTATCGAGGTGGTCCTTGGCGTCGAAGAGCAGGCGCCCCCAGGTCGGAATGTCCGGCGGGAAGCCGAGGCCGAGGAAGGAGAGCGTCGATTCCGCGATGATCGCCGAGGAGACCTCGATCGTCGAGGCGACGATGACCGGGCCGAGAGCGTTGGGCAGGATGTGGCGCGTCATCTGGCGAGCCTTGGTGGCACCCTGGGCCTTGGCGGCCTCGACGAATTCCTTCTCGCGCAGCGACAGGAACTGCGCCCGCACCAGCCGGGCGACCGGCATCCAGCGCAGGCCGCCGATGACCACGACGATCAGGATGAAAACACCGCCCTCGACGCCGAAGACCGCCTTCAGCTGCTCGCGGAACAGGTAGATGATGAGGAGCAGCAGCGGCAGCTGCGGCAACGACAGGAACAGGTCCGTCACCCACATCAGCACAGGGTCGGCGATCTTGCGCGACATGCCGGCGCAGGCGCCGATCAGGACGCCGACCGTGGTCGCGACCACCATCGCGGCGAGGCCGACGGCGAGCGAGATGCGCCCGCCATACATCATCCGTGCCAGGATATCCTGGCCGAGATCGTCGGTGCCCAGGGGATGCGCCCAGGACGGGCCCTGCAGCTGTGCCGAGAAATCGATGTCGTTGATCGGCACTGGCCACAACCAGGGACCGACGACGACGCTGAGGATCAGCAAAGCGAGGATGACGGTACTTGCCATCGCAAGGCGGTGACGACGGAAGCGCCGCCAGGTTTCGCGCCCGGGCGAGACCGATACGCTTGCCGCGATCACCGCCGTAGCCGGATCAACGGAAGGAGATGCGAGGGTCGAGCCAGCCATACAGCAAATCCGCGATGAGGTTGAAGAGGACGACCAGGCAGGCGAAGACGAAGGTCACAGCCATGATCACGGGGGTGTCGTTGGCGAGGATCGCGTCGATCAGCAGCGAGCCGATGCCGGGAATCCGGAAGATCTGCTCGGTGACGATGGCGCCGCCGAAGACCGCCGGCATCTGCAGTGCGACCAGGGTCACCACCGGGATCAGCGCGTTGCGGGTGATGTGGCGCAGCGTGACGGTCTTCTCGCCGAGCCCCTTGGCGCGCGCTGTGGTGACGTAGTCCAGCCGGATCACGTCGAGCACCGCCGAGCGGACATAGCGGGTATAGGACGCCGCCTGGAACAGGCCGAGCACCGTGATCGGCATGATCGCCTGGCGGAACATCTCCCAGTACCAGCGCCAGCCGCTCGCGGCGATGTCGGAGCGGTAGACGAAGGGGAACCAGTCGAGCTTGATGGAGAACAGCAGGATCAGCAGCAGGCCGGTGAAGAAGGTCGGCAGCGAGAAGCCGACGAAGGCGAGCGTGTTGGCGATCTGGTCGAACACCGAATAGGGCCGCGTCGCCGCGTAGATTCCGACGGGCAGCGCAATGCACAGCGCCAGGATCTGCGAGGTGCCGACGACGAAGAGTGTGGTCGGCACACGCTGCAGGATCAGGTCGTCGACATTGATGCGGCTGGCGAAGGAGAAGCCCCAGTCACCCTGTGCCATCGCCGACAGCCAGCGCAAATAGCGCACCATGACCGGATCGTTGAGGCCGAAGCTGGCGCGCAGGGCCTCGCGCACCTCGGGCGGGACGTTGGGGTTGGTCGCCATCTCCGAAAACGGATCGCCCGGCGCCAGCGCCAAAATCGTGAACAGGATCAAGCTAATGCCGAGCAGGCTCGGGATGGCGATCAGCAATCGCCGGAGAAGATAGGTCGCCATCAAGGGTTCCCGTGAAGCGGGGGCGCTGGAGCGAGCCGCGCGAGCCGATGGCAATGAGACACCATTGGGCCGAGTAAGGCTCGAGCGGAAGCGGCAGGGGGCCGCTCGCGGACGGCTCAATCGTCCGCGAGCGGTTTAGCCAACCTCAGCTGCGATACCAGGCAGCCACGTTCCAGGTGTCGACGTCCCAGCCGCTGTGATCGTGCATCAGGTTGGTCACCGAGGCGGCGACACGGGTGCGCGAGAGCAGTGGCAGGATGACGTTGGCTTCACAGAAGATCTCGTTGACCTTGATCAGCAGCGCAGCGCGCTTGGCCGGGTCGAGTTCCTTCTGCGCCGCCTTGTAGGCCTCGTCGGCGGCAGGGTCCGAATAGCGCGAGACGTTCCGGCCCAGCCACTTGTTCTCCTTGTTGGCGATCTCCCAAGAGACGAACTGGTTGAGGAAGCGTTCCGGATCGGGCTGCGGCTGCGTGGTCGTATACATCTCCATGTCGACATAGAGCTTGGTATAGGTGTCGGGGTTCGCCACATCGGAGGAGAAGAACACCGACGCCGTGACCGACTTCAGCTCGAGATCGATGCCGGCCTTCTGGCAGGCCTGCTTGATGATCGCCTGCGTCTTCTGGCGCGGAGCGTTGATCGAGGTCTGGTAGACGTATTTGAGTTTCTTGCCGTCCTTCTCGCGAATGCCGTCCGAACCCTTCTTCCAGCCGGCGTCGTCGAGGATCTTGTTGGCCTTGTCGACGTTGAATTCGTATTTCAGCTTCTCCGACTTGAACTGCTTGGGCGCGTTGACGAAGCTCGCCGTCGCGGTGCCGCCACGGCCGTAGATGAACTTCTGGATCGAATCGCGGTCGATCAGGAGGTTGATCGCCTCGCGGACCTTGGGATCCGAAAGGGTCGGATGCTTGGTCTTGATGCTGGAGCGCTCGCCATCGACCTCGGTCCACGGGTCGGTGGTGTTGAGGATGATGAACTCGATGTCGCCCGAGACCACGGCGCTGACCTTGCCGCGGCCGCCGGTCTCCATCTTCTTCAGGATCTCGTCCTCGACCTGGAGGTTCCAGGCATAGTCGAACTCGCCGGTCTGCAGCACGGCGCGCGCCGCCGAGACCGCATCGCCGCCGCCCTTGACCTCGATCGTGTCGAAATGCGGCTGGTTCTTGACGTGGTAGTCCTCGTTGCGCGTGCCGGTCAGGATGTCGCCCGGCTTGAAGTCGGCGAACTTGTACGGACCAGTGCCGACCGGCTTCAGGTTAGCGGGCGCCTCGCGCGACTTGGCGCCCTTGTACTCGCCGAAATGGTGCTTCGGCAGGATCTGGCCGACGACACCGACGAAGGGATCGGCCCAGAACGGCGTCGCTTCCTTGAAGATCACCTTGACGGTGTGGTCATCGACCTTCTCGACCTTGATGTTGGTGTAGGAGCCGGTGGTGTAGGCGGCGGTCGCCGGATCGGCGGCATATTCCCAGGTGAAGACGACGTCGTCGGCGGTGAACGGCTTGCCGTCATGCCATTTGACGCCCTGCTTCAGCGTCCAGGTCACCACCTTGCCGTCCTCGGAGAGCCCGCCATTGGCCCTTGTCGGAACCTCGGCGGCGAGCTGGGGCGTGAGGTTGCCCTCCTTGTCCCAGCCGGCGAGCGGCTCGAAGAAGATGCGGCCGGCGATCTGGTCCTTGGTGCCGCTGGCGAAATGCGGGTTGAGCAGCGTCGGCGCCTGCCAGAGCAGGAGCTTGAGCGGCCCGCCGCCGCCGGCCTTGGTCGGCTTGTAGGCCAGTGAGGCCTGCGCCATCGCAACGTCGTTCCAGGCCAGAATCTGCGTGGCGATCGGCGCGGTGATGCCGACGGCAGCCAATCGCTGGATGAAGGTGCGCCTCGAAACAGCACCGTCCTTCACGCCCGCAACCAGCTCGCGCAACTTGTGTTCGTCCATCGTTGATCCCCTCTGCTGATATCGATCAGTCTGATCTGAACGAGGCCTTCGCCTCTTTTTTCTTCGTCAGGGGCGGCAGCAAGACATGTGCCACAAAAAGCGTCAACAGGGGTCGTGAGGCATCGTTGCTTCTATGTGGTCGCCGAGGTGACGGGTCGCTCCCCCAACATCGCTGGTCGGCCGCCCTAAAATCGCCGCCCGCCCCCGCTCTGTCTTGCGCCCTGAATCGACCCTTCCGGCATTGAGGAGACAGACATGAGGGCACACGCCATCATCGCCGCGGCCAGCATTCTCGGGGCCGTTCCCGCATTCGCCGATGAGCTTCCGCAGCGCAAAGCCGGATTATGGGAGACTAAATCGACGGGCGCCGAGGGTGAGACAACAGCCAAGCAATGTGTCGGTCCGGGCACTGATCGCGCCATGCTGGGCGGCATGACCGGCGGCGCCTGTGCGAAGGTCGAGGTCAAGAAGACCGCGACCGGCTATGCCGTCGCGACGGAGTGCACGATCGGCCAGATCAATGCGGTCGGCAGCAGCGTCGTCACCGGCGACTTCCAGACGATCGTCCGCACAGAAGGCAGCACCAAGCTCACCGGCATGCCCGGGCAGCCGGGGCCGGTCGAGCGCAAGCTCGTGGTCGAAGCAAAGCGCGTCGGCGATTGCGGGCCGGGCCAGAAGCCGGGCGACATCATCCTGCCGGACGGCAAGGTGATCTCGATGCCGGGTGCCGCCCCGAAGCCGTAGCGCTTGCCGGTGTGGGCGGCCTCGCAAAAAATCCCTGTTGGCATGTCACAACAGGCCAAGCTGCCTCGTCCTTGTGGAAAGCGCTTCAGCGGCAATGTCGCCCTGGGAAGCGCGTGCCACCAGACGAGGAAGAGCAATGGGACCGGACATTTTCTTGGCTGATGCGGCGGGTATCGCCGGGCGGCTGCTCCTGGGCGGGACCTTTGCCTTCGCCGGCCTGCGCAACATCATCAACAGGAATCTGCTGACGAGCCTCATCGGGGCGCGCGGCGTGCCGATGCCGGCCGCGACATTGTGGCTGGGGATCGTCTGGCAGCTCGTCGCCGGCATCATGATCCTGTGCGGCATTCAGGTCGCGCTGGCGGCGGTGATGCTGCTCGCCTTCCTCGTGGCTGCGACGCCGATGTTCAACAATTTCTGGGACCATCAGGGGCTGGACCGGGCCAGCCGCATCAACGGCTTCGTCGCCAATCTGGCGATCGCCGGCGGGTTTCTCGCCCTGATCGCTCAGGGCTGAGCCATTCAGCCGGGCTCACCCGCGATCACACCTTTGCGGAACAGGAAGCAGCCATAGGGACGGGGGTCGCCGACCTGTACCACCGCGAAGGCCTGCTTCGCGGCTTCGTAAAAGGCGAAGCGCTCGATGCCGGCGAGCGGCTCGGTGCGGCCGAGCGCGCGATCGAGTTCGACCTGGACCTGGCGCTGGACGTCCGGGATCGCGGCGGCATCATCGACCACTAGCATGCGCCGGGCCGGCTGCGGCTCAAATTCGTCGATCGGCAGCACCGAGAGGATGGCCCGAGCCGCGCGTGCCATGCTCAGGCCCGGCAGGCGCACCAGCCGGCCGCTCGTGGTGGCGCGCGCGATCTTCTCGGCCGGGTGGTTGGCGTCGACGAGAGCGAGGTCGTCGCCATGGCCCATGGCGGCCAGCACCCAGAGCAGATCGGCGGACAGAACAGGGTCGATATCCTTGAGCATGTCACTGACGTCCGCGCTGGGAGAGGTAGAGTTTTGCGGCATTGCCGCCGAAGACGGCAGCGCGCTGCGCCTCGGAGAGGCCGGCGAGGAGAATTTCGGCAGCTTCGAGCCATTGTGCATAGGAGGCGCGCAGCGTCACCACCGGCCAGTCGCTGCCGAAGATCAGCCGGTCAGGGCCGAAGACGGCGAGGAGATGCGCGACGATCGGCCGTAATGTCTCCAGCGTCCAGTCCGGGCCGGCTTCGGTGACGAGGCCGGAGAGCTTGCAGAAGAGGCCAGGATGCTCTGCCAGCGTCGCCATGCCCTCGCGCCAGGCCGCGAGATCTCCGGTCACGAGGTTGGGCTTGGCGCCATGGTCGATCACGCAGGCGAGGTCCGGGTGGCGCTCGAGGACCGTCAGCATCGGCGCGATATGAAGCGGCTTCAGCAGCGCATCGAAGACGAGACCGTGCGCGCTCATCGCTTGGAAGACCGGCGCCAGCTCGGGCCGGGTCAGCCAAAGATCGTCGGCGATGTCGTGCACCATCGGCCGCAACCCGACGAGCAGTGGATCGCCGGCGAGGGCAGCGATCCGTTCGGCGATATCGGGCGCGTCGAAATCGGCCCAGCCGACGACGCCGGCGACGAAGGGCGTCTTCGCGGCGATATCGAGCAGGAAGGCGGTCTCGGCCTCAGTCGGTGCGGCCTGGACCAGGATGGTGCTGATGATGCCGTGCTGTGCCAGCAAGGGGGCGAGGTCGGCAGGGCCGAAATCGCGATGGATCGGTCCAAGTGCGGGCGTCAGCCAGCCATAGTCGCCGCGGGCAAGGCTCCAGAAATGCTGATGGGCGTCGATGCGCATGGCGTCACCCCGGAACCGGGACATCGGCGCCGAGCAGGCCCTCCGCCTTCAATTCTGTCCAGAGGGCAGCAGGGATCGGGGCCGACAGTTCGGCCGCCTGGTCCTCGACCTCCTCCGGCTTGACGGCGCCCATCACCAGGCTCGCCACGGCCGGGTGGCCGAGCGGGAACTGCAGCGCCGCGCGGCGCAGCGGCACGCCATGGCGGGTGCAGACCGCTTCGATCGCCGCGACGCGGGCGAGGATATCGGGCGGCGCCGGCTGGTAATTGTACTTGGCGCCGGCGACCGGGCCGGTGGCGAGGATACCGGAGTTGAAGACGCCGCCGAGCATCAGGCCGACGCCTTTCTGCTGCGCCAGCGGCATGAAGGAGGCGAGCCCCGGCTGCTCCAGCAGGGAATAGCGCCCCGCAAGCAGCATGGTGTCGAAGTCGCCGGCATGGGCGAAGCGCTCGCACATATCAGCTTCATTGACGCCGATCCCGATCGCCTTGACCGCTCCGGCGGAGCGCAGTTCGTCGAGCGCGCGATAGGCGCCGTCCATGGCTTCACGGAAGCGGGTCTCGATCCGGTCGGACCCGTGCGTCCAGACATCGACGTCGTGGATCAGAACGACGTCGATGCGGTCGACGCCGAGGCGCAGTGCCGACTGCTCGAGCGAGCGCATGGTGCCATCATAGGAATAGTCGAAGCGAAGCCCATGCGGCAGGCCGCCGAGATAGCCCGAGCCGTCGCCGCAGCCGGCGAAGGGCTCGGCGACCCGGCCGACCTTGGTCGAGATCACGACATCCTTGCGCCCCGAGCGGCGCAAGGCCGCCCCGATGCGATGCTCGGAGAGGCCGTGGCCATAAAGCGGCGAGGTGTCGATGAGATTGACACCGGCAGCGAGCGCAGCCTCGACGGTGGCGACCGCACTCGCCTCGTCGAGGCGGGCGAAGAGATCGCCGAGCGGTGCACCACCGAAGCCGAGCGTGGTGACCTCGAGACGGGAGCGGCCGAGGGGGCGGGAAGCAAGCGTGGAAGTCGTCATCGGGAGCGGGTACTCGGTCGTGTTGCATCACTATGTGCATGCCAACATGTCAGCTTGCAACCATCTTCGATCCGCACTAGCCTGCGCTTCATTCCCGCGGCTTGGCAATGGAGCCTGCTTGCCGGAACGGGATCAAGACGGCCGGCAATGGCCGCATCAGTCCAGGGAGGACGTCCATGACCGATATTCTCAAGCCGACGCGGCGTGGCCTGCTGCGCGGAGCCGCCGCGCTCGGTGCGACCGGCGCCATCGCTTCGCCGCTGGTGCTGCGCGAGGCGCGTGCCCAGGCGGCCTTCAACTGGAAGCGCTTCTCGGGCCAGTCGATCGATGTGCTCCTGGTCAAGAATCCGCGCTCCGACCTGATGCAGGCGGCCGAGAAGGAGTTCACTGAGCTCACCGGCATCAAGGTTTCGGCCGAGCAGGTGCCGGAGCAGCAGCAGCGCCAGAAGGCGGTGATCGAGTTTGCCTCGGGCAAGCCGAGCTTCGACGTCAGCGGCATCTCGCTGCATGTGCAGAAGCGCATGGCGGCCAAGGGCAAGTGGTTCGAGGATCTGCGGCCCTATATCGCCGACGCCTCGCTGACCGCACCTGATTTCGACTTCGCCGATTTCGGCGCCGGCCCGGTCGCCTATGCCCGCCAAGCCGATGGCGCGCTGGATACCATCCCGTTCTTTGTCGATTACTGGATGGTCTACTACAACAAGGAGCTCTTCGACGCGAAGGGCGTCGCCTATCCCAAGACGATGGAGGAGATGGCGACCGTCGCAGCCAAGCTGCACGATCCGGCCAAGGGCATCGCCGGCTTCGTCTCGCGCGGCCTGAAGAACGCCAACGTCCCGGTCTGGGCCAGCCTCGTGCTCGGCCAGGGCATCGAGACGACTTCGCCGGACGGCAAGCTGCTGACCGATACGCCGGAAGCGATCTGGGCGGGCGAGCTCTACAAGAAGCTCAACAAGGAATCCGGTCCGGTCGGGCAGGTCGGCTTCAACTGGAACGAGTGCCAGACCACCTTCATGCAGGGCCGGGCCGCGATGTGGCTCGACGGCATCGGCTTCGCCACGCCGCTGGAAGATCCCAGCAAGTCGCGCATCGTCGGCAAGGTCGGTTACGGCGTCACGCCGCCGGGGCCGAAGGCGCACCATGCCGGCATGTTCGCCGACGGCATGGGCATCTCGCGCGGTTCGCAGAAGAAGCAGGCAGCCTGGCTCTATCTCCAGTTCATGACCAACAAGGCCAACCAGATCTCGATGCTGAAGGCCGGCGCTGGCGCGCCTGGCCGCGCCTCGGCCTATCTCGACAAGGAAACGATCGCCCAGTCGAAGTTCGGCGCGCAGTATTTCGAGTGCCTGCTCAACTCGGCCAAGATCGCCCGCGCCGCGCTGCCACAGATCGTCCCGGTCACCGAGTTCCGCGACGTCTTCGGGGTGGCGCTGACCAATGCGATCGGCGGCGCCGATGTCGCGGCCGAATTGAAGAAGGCGACGGAAGCCTTCGCGCCGGTGCTGGTCAAGAGCGAGCAGGGCTGAGGGCAAGGCCGCTTCCCGCCGGACGCGTCATGGTCGGCCTTGTGCCGACCATCCACGCCTTCGTTGGCCGAGAGCGGTGTTCAAGACGTGGATGCTCGCCACAAGGGCGAGCATGACGGTGTGAGTTTCCAGAGCAACACATGACCAGCACCACCTTGCCAGCCAGCAGCCTCGCGACCCCGGCGCAGATCCCTGCGGCGGGTTCGGCGGATTTCACGCCGCGCTATTGGCTGTTCTCTTTGCCGGCAGTGCTGATCATCGCCGGCGTGATCGTCTTCCCCTGGCTGTTCACGCTCTACATGTCGAGCCAGGACTGGAAGATCGGAGGCGGGCCGGAATTCGTCGGTCTGCAGAATTTCGCCGAGCTCTTCCGCGATGCGCGCTTCATCGAATCGATGGGGCACACCTTCTACTTCACCGTGCTCGCCGTCGTGCTGCCGATCCTGTTCGGCACGGCTGCGGCGCTGGTCTTCCATCGCGAATTCCCGTTCCGCGGCCTGCTGCGCACCATCTTCGTGATGCCGATGATGGCGACGCCGGTCGCGGTCGCGCTGGTCTGGACGATGATGTTCCATCCCCAGCTCGGCGTGCTGAACTATCTGCTCTCGCTGGTCGGCATCGGCCCGCAGGCCTGGGTCTATTCGCCCAATACCGTGATCCCGACGCTGATCCTGGTCGAGGTCTGGCACTGGACGCCGCTGGTGATGCTGATCGTGCTGGGTGGTCTCGCCGGACTGCCCCGAGAGCCCTACGAATCCGCGCTGATCGACGGTGCCAATGCCTGGCACATGTTCCGCCACATCACGCTGCCGCTGGTCTGGCCCTTCATCATGGTCGCGATCGTGATCCGCACCATCGATGCGCTGAAGGCCTTCGACACGATCTTCGTGATCACCCAGGGCGGGCCGGGAACGGCGTCCGAGACGCTCAACATCTTCCTCTATCTGCAGGCCTTCCAGTTCTACAAGATCGGCTACGCCTCCGCCGTCGTGGTGATCTTCTTCGTGATCATCATCATGCTGTCGCTGCTGCTGCTCTATGCGCGGCAGAAGTCGAAGTGGAACGCGTGATGAAGCGCCTCGCCACCAAACTCGGCTTCTACGCCTCCGTCTTCGTGCTGGTCTCGCCGGCGGTGCTGGTCTTCCTCTGGATGATCTCGCTCTCGTTCAAGAACGAACTCGACAACACCGCCTTCCCGCCGGTGTTCATCCCGAATCCGCCGACGCTGGCGAACTATGTCGACGTCTTCGCCAAGAACAATTTCGCGCTCTATCTCTGGAACTCGATCCTGGTGACGGGCGGGGCGGTGCTGATCGGCCTCGCGGTCGGCGTGCCGGCCGGCTACGGCATCGCGCGCGGCAAGGCGCATAAGTTCGCGATCCTGATCCTGGTCGCGCGGATGACGCCGGCGCTGTCCTATCTGATCCCGCTCTTCCTGCTCTTCCAGATCACTGGGCTGGTCGGCACGGTGACGGCGCTGGTGATCACCCATCTCGTCATCACCATCCCGATCATCGTCTGGATCATGATCGGGTACTTCGAGAACGTGCCGATGGAGCTGGAAGATGCGGCGCGCATCGACGGCGCCACGACCTGGCAGGCCTTCCGCCATGTCGCGCTGCCGCTGGCCCGGCCCGGCATCGTCGTCGGCGGCATCCTCGCCTTCATCTTCTCCTGGAACAACTTCATCTTCTCGGTGGTGCTCGGCGGCAAGGCGAGCCGGACGCTGCCGTCCGCCGTCTACAATTCGCTGACCTTCGAACAGATCTCCTGGGGGCCGCTCGCGGCCGCCGCCCTGCTCGTCACCTTGCCCGTCCTGCTGCTGACCGTCCTCGCCCAGCGCGAGATCGTCGCCGGCCTCTCCGCCGGAGGGCTCAAGGATGGCTGACATCGCTGGCGCTGATCTTGCTGCGCGCCCGACCTTTCCAACGCCTCAACTGGACATCTCACGGAAAGACGCTTCGCAATGGCTCTGAATCCCAACCGCTTCGGCCTCTCCTGCGCCATCACCACGCCGATGCGGGAGGGCGGCGCCGTCGACCTGCCGCGGCTCGTCCATCATGCCCGGCATGTGCTTGCGAATGGCTGCGACTCGGTCACGCTCTTCGGCACCACCGGTGAGGGCGCTGCGCTCGGCAGCCCGGCCCGCACGGCCATGCTCGGTGCGCTCGTCGGGGCCGGCATCGATCCTGCCAAGCAGATCTATGCCGGTGTCGCCGCTTCCTCACTGCATGAGGCAGTCGATCAGGCACAGACGGCGCTCAATATCGGCGCCAAGGGCCTGTTGGTCGCGCCGCCCTTCTATTTCAAGGGTGTCGGCGACGAGGGCCTCTATGCCTGGTTCTCGCAGTTCTTCGAGAAGCTCGGGGCTTCCGCCCGCAACACCATCCTCTACCACATCCCCTCGGTGACCGCGGTCGACATCTCGGTCGGGCTGGTCGAGCGGCTGAAGAAGGCGTTTCCGGGCGTCGTCACCGGCGTCAAGGATTCCTCCTGCGACTACCCGACGACCGAGGCCTTCCTGAAGGCGCATGGTGAGCTTGCCATCCTGGTCGGCGACGAGCGCCTGCTCGGCCGGGCCGTTCGCGCTGGCGCGCAAGGCTCGATCTGCGGCGCTGCCAATCTGGTGCCGCATCTGCTGCGTCCGATCGTCTACGAGGGCGCGGAGAACGCCATGGTGAACGAGCTGGTCGACGAGATCTGCTCCTATCCGGTGCTGCCGGCGGTGAAGGCGCTGGTCGGTCATCTCCATGGCGATGATGGCTACGGTCCCATGCGGGCGCCGCTGACCGCGCTCGACGAGGGCCAGCGCAAGGCGCTGTTTGCCGCCTTCGACCGGATCACTCGAGCGAAAGCTGCCTGAGGAGGATGCGATGAGCCAGTCCGATCCGGACCGCGACGGCGAGCCGCTGAAGCTCAGGGAGCGGGCCTATGCCAGCTTCACCGAGCGGCTGCTCGCCCGCGAGATCCGGCCGGGCCAGTTCGTCACCCAGCGCGAGCTCGTCGCAATGACGGGCTTCCCGCTCGGCGCGATCCGCGAGCTGATTCCGCGGCTCGAGGCGGAGGGGCTGATCAAGACCGTGCCGCAGCGCGGCATGCAGGTCGCCCATGTCGACCTCAACCTGATCCGCAACGCCTTCCAGTTTCGCCTCTTCCTCGAGAAGGAGGCGACGGCGGCCTACACCAGGAACGCGACCGATGCCGAGATCGCCGAGCAGCGCGAGCGGCACGAGGCCATCATCCGCCGGGCGGAGGTGGGTGGTGACGAGACGCTGATCGAGGATGCCGAGGATGTCGACCGGCTGATGCATGAGGCGATCATCGACCATCTCGACAACGACATCGTCAGCCAGGCCTTCCGCGTCACCTGGCTGAAGATCAGGCTGATCCGGCAATACGAGACGCGCATCCAGAACCACATCCTGATCCCGGTGATGCAGGACCATCTCAAGATCATTGCCGCGATCGAAGCGCGGAATCCGGAGGCCGCCGCCGCGGAGATGAGCGCGCATATCAGCAACGCCCGGACCCGGGCGATGAGCTACTGACCACGATCAGGCGCCGATCGAAAAAGGCGCTGGAACAGCGAGCCGGAAAACCGGCCGTATTGGGAGGAGAATGACGATGACCAAGCTGACGAAACGCGCCTTTCTCGCTGGCTCGGCTGCGGCTGGCGCCATGATCGCGATGCCGACCGTGCTGCGCGCGCAAGCCACCGTGCTGCGCTGGGGCGAGATGCTGCCGGTGACCCATCCGCAGGTGCAGATGGTCGACCGCATCGCCAAGGAGGTGAAGGAGAAGACTTCGGGCCGCGTCGACATCCAGTCCTTCCCGGCCGGGCAGCTCGGCTCCGGCAAGGACATGATGGAATCGGTCGCGTCCGGCGCGCTGACCATGACGACCGACGGCGCCGCTGCGCTCGGCTCGTTCCTGCCGCAGCTTTCGGTGGTCGAGGCGCCCTATCTCTGGCGCGATCCGGCCCATATGGCCAAGGTCGCCAAGGCGCCGGTCTTCACCCAGATGAACGAGGAGCTGATCAAGAAGCGCGGCCTGCGCATGGCGGCGGTGACCTATTACGGCAAGCGCCACCTGACAACCGGTTCGAAGGTGGTGAAGAGCGCTGCCGACGTCGCCGGCCTCAAGCTACGCGTGCCGCCGGTCGACACCTTCCGCGCCATGGTCGAGGCCTGGGGCGCCAAGGCGACGCCGGTCAACTTCAACGAGCTTTATCTGGCGCTGAGCCAGGGCGCGGTCGACGGCCAGGAAAACCCGCTGCCGACCATCCACAGCGCCAAGCTGCAGGAGGTGCAGAAGCACCTGATCCTGACCGGCCACATCATCACGCCGCGTCTGATCGTCATCAACCAGGACTTCTGGAAGGGGCTGAAGGATGCCGATCGGGCGATCATCGAGACTGCCATCGCCAATGGCGTCGCCTGGCAGGACGCGGAACTCACGAGCCAGGAGGGCAGTCTTGTCGCGACGCTGAAGGCGGCGGGGATGAGCGTCACCGAGCCGGACCTGGAAAGCTTCAGCAAGCCGGTGCTGGCGACCCTGCCGAAGCAGTTCGAGAGCAAATGGGGCAAGGGCACCTGGGACGCGCTCGCGGCGCTGTGAGCGACTTGTCGGGCGCTTCACCGTCATGGTCGGGCTTGTCCCGACCATCCACGTCTTCGCCTCGCTGATCGACGCGATGTTCAAGACGTGGATGCTCGCCACAAGGGCGAGCATGACGGCGCGCCTCCCTTTCGAATGGCATCAAGACTGAGGTCGGTCGTTCCGTGAAATCCCTTATCGCCTTCACCGACCGCCTCGTCCGGGCCGCCGCCGTCGGGCTGCTGCTCGCGCTGCTCGTCGCCGTGCTGCTCGGCGTCGCCTCGCGCCAGCTCAACGCTCCGCTCGCCTGGACCGACGAGCTCGCGCAATACCTCCTCGTCTGGACCGGCTTCGTCGGCTGGATCATCGCGGCGCGGCGGCGCTCGCATATCCGCATCACGGTCTTCGCCGACCTCCTGCCGAAATCGGCTGGCCGGCTGTTGGAGATTGCGACGCAAGCCGCGATCATCGTCTTCGCCGCCATCCTGGTCCGCTATTCCTTCGGCCTGATCGAGCGGACCTGGGACGTCGAATCGATCGCGCTGCCGGTTTCGAGCGCGGCGCTTTACGTGGTGATGCCGCTCGCCGGCCTCGCGCTGATCTTGCAGGCGCTGGCCGAGATCGGCGACGTCCTCGCCGGCCGCAGGATCGAGACCGCCGAGCCGGGGACGCAGCCGCTATGAGCACCTTGATGCTGCAGATCCTGCCGGTCTGGTTCATCGCGCTGCTGATGGGCGTACCGCTCTTCGTCTCGATGGGCCTGGCCGCGGTGGCCTTCGCCTTCTTCGGCGGCTTCCCGCTCGGCATCGTGCCGCAGAAGATCGCGCAATCGGCCAATTCCTTCCCGCTGCTGGCGGCGCCTCTCTTCATCCTGATGGGCAACATCATGAATTCGGCCGGGATCACCGATCGGATCTTCGCCTTCGCCACGGCCTGCGTCGGCTGGCTGCGTGGCGGGCTCTGCCACGCCAACATCCTCGCCAGCGTGATCTTCGCCGGCATGTCGGGTTCGGCGGTGGCCGATGCCGGCGGCGTCGGCACGCTCGAGATCAAGGCGATGCAGGACGAGGGCTACGACGCCGAGACGGCGGCTGCGATCACGGCGGCATCCGCGACGATCGGGCCGATCATCCCGCCCTCGCTGCCGATGGTGATCTACGGCGTGTCGGCCGACGTCTCGATCGGCGGGCTCTTCCTTGCCGGCGTCATCCCCGGCTTGCTGATGGCCGGCGCACTGATGGCGATGGTCGTCTATATCGCCAGGAAGCGCGACCTGCCGCGCCATCCCTTCCCCGGCGCGGCGCAGCTCTGGGTCGCCTACAAGGAAGCGCACTGGGCGCTGATGACGCCGGTGATCCTGTTCGGCGGGATGATGGCGGGCATCTTCACGCCGACGGAAGCCGCGGCAGTCGCAACTGCTTATGCGATCGTGCTCGGCCTCTTCGTCTACAGGAGCTTCTCGCTCGACGACCTGCCGGAGCTGGTGGTGCAGACCGTCGAGACCACCGGCGTCGTGCTGGCGCTGGTGATGACGGCGGCGGCGCTGGGCTGGTGCCTGTCGATCTCGCGCATTCCGCAGATTGTCGGGCCGATGCTGGTCGATCTCGCCGGCAACCCCCTGATCTTCCTCCTGATCGTCAACCTGCTGCTGCTCTTCGTCGGCTGCTTCATGGAAGCGCTGGCCGCGATGCTGATCCTGATCCCGATCCTGACGCCGGCGGCGGCGCAGTTCGGCATCGACCCGATCCAGTTCGGCCTGATCTTCGTGCTCAACCTGATGATCGGCACGATCACGCCGCCGGTCGGGGTGGTGCTCTTCGTCACCTCGAAGATCGCCAAGATCTCGTTCGAGGCGATGTCGCGCGCGATCATTCCCTGGTTGCTGCCACTGCTCGCGGTTCTGGTCGCGATCACGCTCTGGCCGCCGCTGACGACCTGGCTGCCGAACCTCGTGCTCGGCAGATGAGTCCAACTCAAACCGTCCGCGTCACCTTGGAGAGGTGAGGCGGTCGGTCGGGGTCGAGGCCGCGGCTCTCTGCTAGCGCCGCGACAGCGCCGTAGAAGGCGCGAACCTGCGCCAGCGGGAGCAGGGCGGCGGGTAGTCCTGGCGGCAGTGGCAGGGTTTTGCCCGTGCTGTTGCCGCCTCCGGCATAGCGCAGATCGGCGCCGAGGCCGGTGAAGGCGGTGGCGGCGGCGCAGACGCTCTCACTGCCCTCGTCGCCGGGATCGAGCGCCAACGCCGGGAAGCCGGGCCCGACCAGCGCCAGCGGGCCGTGCAGCACCTCGGCGGCGCTGAAGGCCTCGGCATGGATGCGGCATGTCTCCTTGAACTTGAGCGCGATCTCCTGGGCGATGCCGAAGGAGAGGCCGCGCCCGATCACATAGAGGCTGCGTGCCTCGCGCCAGGACAACAGGGCCGGTGTCCAGTCGCAGTGTCCGGCGGCGTCCAGCCCATCGGGCGCCTGCGTGAGCGCGGCGCGCAGGGCATCGTCGCGTGCCCATTCTGCTGTGAGATGCAGGAAAGCGAGGCAGGTGGCGAGGAAGCTCTTGGTTGCGGCGACGCTGCGTTCGGGTCCTGCCCGCAGGGGCACGAGCATGTCGACCATGCCGGCGAGGGGTGACGTCTCGTCGTTGACGAAGCCGACTACGAATGCCCCGGCGCGCTTCGCCGCTTCGGTCAGCAGCAGCGCATCGGGACTGCGTCCGGATTGCGAGACGGCGATGAACAGGGCGCGGGAGAGATCGAGCTCGCCGCCATAGACCGAGGCAAGGCTCGGGCCGAGCGAGGCGACGGGCAGGCCGAGCGCCCGCTCGATCAGGTATTTGCCATAGGTCGCGGCATGGTCGGAGGAGCCGCGGGCGCAGGTCGCGACGAAAGACGGCCGCTTGATGCGCAGGCGCTCGACGAGATCGGCGACGATCGCGCCGTTCTCGGTGAATTGGCGGCGCGCGACAGCGGCGGCTTCCGCCGCTTCGCAAGTGAGCAGGGCTTCAGCCATGGCGGCGCAAGGGCCCTTCGAGCAATCGATCGGCGATGAGAGCGACCTGGCGCGGGTCCAGCTTGCGGCCGGCACCGCCGACACTCTGGACGGAGAGCGTACCACAGGCGACGCCTTCGGCGAGGGCGCGTTCGGGCATCCTCCCGGCGAGCCAGGCGGCGAGGAAGCCGGCGTTGAAGGCGTCGCCCGCGCCGGTGGTGTCGAGCACGGCCTGGCACGGCGCGGCGGGAAGCGTAAGGCGCTCGTTGCCCTGGTAGAGGCGAGCGCCGGCACCGCCATCCTTGATCGCCACCAGCGAAAAATGCCGGGCGAGCCGCCGTCCCGCTTCGTCGAGATCGTCGCAGGCCGCGATCGCGCGGGCTTCGGAGGCATTCGGCAGGAAGACATCGACGCCGGTGCAGCGCGCGACGAGGTCGGGCGAGCGGATCAGCGTGTCGTCCCAGCTCGGATCGAGCGAGACGGTGAGGCCATGATGCCTGGCGTCGGTCACCAGAGGCGGGATCTCGGCCAGCGTCGCGAATTCGGCGATATGGAGATGGCAGGCGCGGACATCGCCGAGCGCGGTGGGAAGCGTCGCGGGGCGAGCGGCGCCGGCGCGCCTGGAGAGGAAGGCGCGCTCGCCGTCCTGCACCATGGCGACGGTGAGCTGCGGGCCGGCATCGGCCGCACGCTCCAGAAAAGCGAGATCGACGCCGCTGCCTTCGAGCGCCGGCAGGAGCGATTGCGAAAACGGATCTTCGCCAAGGCGCGCCAGCAAAGCGGCAGCACGGCCGAGCCCGACAAGATGTGCGGCCGTGATGAAGCCGCCGCCACCCGGCACGACAGCGACCTCATCGGCGAAGCGCTCCTCGCCGAGGCGCGGCATCGCGTCCAGCCCGCGGAAAACGAGATCGCAATAGAGCCGGCCGGTGCTCAGCACGAGCCCGTCCGGCCGAGATAGCCGGGACGTCACAAGGCGCGCTCGCTCTTGGCGTCGAACAGGCGCAGGCCTGAGGCCGAGGCGCCGAGCCGGACGGCGCTGCCGACGACAGGCGGATGCTTGGCCGAGGCCGAGGCGAGCAGCAGCCCGCCTTCAGCCTCGACATGCACGAAGGTCTCCGGGCCGAGGGGTTCGACGACCACGACCGTGCCGGAGAGGACGAGGTCGGCGCTCTCGCCCTGCTCCAGCACGCGCAGCTCCTGCGGCCGGACGCCGACGAGGACGTCGGCCGGCAGCGCGGTGGACCATGCGAGCGGGGCCTCGCCGAGCTGCAAGCTGCTGCGACCGGCTTCCGCCGTTGCTTTCGCCGGCACGACGTTCATCGTCGGCGAGCCGATGAAGCGGGCGGTGAAAACATCGGCCGGCTTCTCGTAGAGCTCCATCGGCGCGCCGACCTGGAGGATATGGCCGTCGCGCATCACCACGATCCGGTCGGCGAGCGTCATCGCCTCGACCTGGTCGTGGGTGACGAAGACGATGGTGGTACCGAGCCGCTGGTGCAGCCGCTTGATCTCGAGCCGCATCTGCGCGCGCAATTGTGCGTCGAGATTGGAAAGCGGCTCGTCGAACAGGAAGACAGCGGGGTCGCGCACCATGGCGCGGCCGATGGCGACGCGCTGGCGCTGGCCGCCGGAGAGGGCCGAGGGGCGGCGCTCCAAGAGCGGCGTCAGGCCGAGCACCTCGCCGACCTCCTCGACGCGCTTGCGCTTGGCGGCCTTATCCAGGCCCGAGGTGTAGAGGCCGAAGGCGATGTTCTCGGCGACGCTCATATGCGGGTAGATCGCGTAGTTCTGGAACACCATCGCGATGTTCCGCTCTTTCGGCTCGAGCCGGTTCACGACTTGGCCGCCGATCGAGATCGTGCCGTCGTTGATGTCCTCGAGCCCGGCGATCATGCGCAAGGTCGTGGACTTGCCGCAGCCCGAGGGGCCGACGAAGACGACGAACTCGCCATCCTCGATCGTGAGGTCGATGCCGTGCACGACCTGCGTCGCGCCATAGCGCTTGACCAGCTTGTCGATCGCGATCCCGGCCATCAGGCGGCTCCTGCGAGGGCAGTGAAGGCGGCGTCGAGCTCGTCGCGTGCGGCCTGCTCGCGCGCCTTCGTCGTGGCGGCGACATCTTCGGCTGCGGCGAGCTCGGTGCGGTAGCCGGCGAGCGCCTCGCCCAGTGCCTTGGGGCCCGGTCCGCCGAAGCGCTCCCGCAGGGCGACGAAGTTCTCCGGCGAGACCGCGGTGGCGAAATCCTCGTGGCTGAGCGCAGGCTCGCGGCCAGCGGCATGGCGGAAGGCTTCCGCGAAGGGCTCATAGCCGTCGCGCGGCAGGTCGCCATCCCTGGCGACGACGGCGCGCGCCACCGCCGAGGCGACCTCGTGGGCGGCGCGGAAGGAGAGGTTCTCCGTGCGTACCAGCGTGTCGGCGAGTTCGGTGATGGTGATGCAGGAGCGGCGGATGGTCTCGGCGACGCGGCGGCTGTCGACCGACAGCGCAGGCAGCAGCGCCGCGAGCAGATCAAGCACGCGCCCGCCGCTTTCGAAGCTCTGGTAGCCGGCTTCCTGGGTTTCGCCCTCAGAGTCGTTCATGTCGGTGAACGGCGTGTTGTGGACGACGTCGCGGACCAGGCGGGCGCGGCTCACGCTCTGCGAGGCGAGATGGCGCAGATGCTCGATCGGCACCGGATTGCGCTTCTGCGGCATGATCGAGGAGATCTGCACGAAGGCGTTCGGCACATAGACTTGGCCGACCTCGAAAGCAGTCCAGAACTGCAGGTCCTGGATCAGGCGGCCGAGATGCAGGAAGACCAGCTCGACCGCGCTGAACACGCCGGTGACGTAGTCGACAGCGGCGATGCAGCCATAGGAGTTTTGCAAGGGCGCCTTGAAGCCGAGCAGATGAGCGGTGCGATGGCGGTCGAGCGGAAAGCCCGAGGTGGTGATCGCGGCGGCCCCGAGCGGGCAGAGGTCGAGAAGCTCGCGCGCCTGCACCAGGCGCCGGTGATCGCGCAGCATCACCTCGATCGCGGCCGAGAGATAATGCCCGAGCGTTGAGGGCTGGGCCGGCTGGCCATGGGTATAGGCGACGATCAGCGTCGCCTTCTCGCGTTCGGCCAGCGTCAATGCAGCGGCGATCAGCGCACGCAGCTGGGCGGCTAGCCGATCGAGCCGGGGCTTCAGCGCCAGCTTGAACAGGGTGTGCTCGATGTCGTTGCGCGAGCGGCCGGTGTGCAGCCGGCCATTGTCGTCGGCTTTCAGGCGCTTGCGCAGCTCGGCTTCGACCAGGAAGAAATAATCCTCGACCTCGCCGGTATAGGTCAGAGCTGCCGGATCGATCTCGCGCTCGATCTCGATCAGGGCGCGGGCGATGCTGGATGCCGTCTCGCGCGGCAAAATATCGGTTTCGGCCAGCATGACGAGATGGGCGCGGTCGACGGCGCGGAAGCCCTCGACATGATGGGTCTTCACTGCGTCGAAGAGCGGGCGCAGCACCGTCTCCTTGTAGACCGGATCGGGGAAGACGGAGCTGTCGCTGGTGCGCGGATCGGTATGGGCGGTCATCGCAACTATCCCTTGAGCCCGGCGAGCACGACGCCGCGGACGATGTAGCGCTGGAGCAGCAGGAAGACGGCGAGCGTCGGGATCGTCGCCAGCGCCGCGCCGGTCATGATCAGCTCCCACTGGATCTGCGATTCGACCGCGAAGGAGGCGAGCCCGACCGGGAGCGTGTAGAGTTCCTTGCTGGTGGTGACGATCAGCGGCCAGATGAAGGCCGTCCAGTTGCTGAGGAAGGTGAAGATCGCGAGCGCCGACAGCGCCGGCGTCACCAGCGGCAAGGCGATGCGCCAGAAGATCGCGAACTCGTTGAGCCCGTCGACGCGCGCCGCCTCGAGGAAGTCGTTCGGCACCGTCTCGAAGAACTGCTTCATCAGGAAGGTGCCGAAGGCCGTCATCATGCCGGGGAACATGATGCCCCAGTAGCTGTCGAGCCAGCCGAAGTTCTTGGCCATCACGTACCAGGGGATGACCAGCATCTCGGTCGGGATCATCAGCGTCGAGAGGATCGCCAGGAAGACGAGATAGCGGCCGCGGAACTGGAACTTCGCCAGGGTGTAGCCGACGAGGCTGTCGAAGAAGACATTCGACAGGGTGACAATCGTCGCGATCGCCAGCGAATTCCAGAACCAGCGCAGGAAGCGCCCATCCGAGAGCACGGTCTTGTAGTTGTCGAGCGTCGGCGCCGCCGGAATCAGCCGGAGATCGTAGATATCGGCCGAATCCTTCAGTGAGGTCGAGAACATGAAGAGCAGCGGCGTCAGCATCAGCAGGCCGCCGGCGAGCAGCAGCAGCCAGACGATGACGCGGCCGGGGGCGAAGCGCTGCATGAGAGAGGAGCCGGTCATCAGCGGTCCCTCAGCAGGCGCAGCTGCAGCAGCGAGACGCAAAGCAGGACAAGGAAGAGCACGACGGTCTGCGCCGCCGCATAGCCCATGTCGAAGGAGGAGAACGCGGTCTGATAGATCATCAGCACCAGCGGCTTGGTCGCGTTGAGCGGGCCGCCGGGATCGCCGCTGGTCATGTTGTAGACCTGGTCGAAGATGCGCAGGAAGCCGATCGAGGAGAAGACGACGAGGAAGATGATCGTCGGCTTGAGCAAGGGCAGCGTGATCTTTCTGAGGATGGCGAAGTCGGAGACGCCGTCGATCCGCGCCGCCTCGTAATAGGTCGTCGGGATGGCGCGCAGGCCGGCGAGGAAGATCACCACCTGGAAGCCGAGACCGGCCCAGATGGCGGGCGCCAGCACGGCCGGCAGCGCCTGTGTCGTCGAGCGCAGGAAGGGCTGCTGGGAGAAGCCGAGGGAGGAGATCACGTCGTTGATCAGGCCGATCGGCACCGGCTGGTAGAACCAGCGCCAGACCCAGGCCATCGCCGTCGCCGTGGTCAGGAAGGGCAGGAAATACAGCGCCCGGATGAAACCGTGCATGAAGCGGACGCGGTCGAGATGGTAGGCGATGGTGAAGGCGAGTACGAGGCTGACCGGCGTGCCGATGAGCAGATAGAGGAAGGTGTTGCGGAACACCTGCCAGAACACCGGATCGGCCATCAGCCGCTTGAAGTTCGCCAGCCCGACGAAGGAGGGCGAACTCATCAGGTTCCAGTTCGTGGTCGAGATCACGAAGGCCTCGACCGTCGGGTAGAAGCGGATCAGCCCGTAGAACAGGATCGGCACGGCGAGGAAGGCCCAGGCCCAGACCACCTGTTTCTGCTGCAGGCTGAGGCCCTGCCAGAGGCGCCCGCCGGAGCGGGCGACTTGGGTATTGGCGGTCATGGCGCGTCCTGCCGTGCTGGGGCTTCAGGCCGCCGCGATCACTTCTTGTAGAAGCGGTCGAGGATCGCCTGCTCGGCCTTGGCAGCTTCCGCCAGCGAGGCCTTGGCGTCCTGGTTCTGGATGAACACCCGGTTGGCCATGTCGAGCCCGACCTGGCGCTGGGCCAGCTCGTCGACGAAGACCGTCGCCTGCGAATAGTTCAGCGCTTTCAGGAACGGCCCGTAGATCGGGTGGCTAAGGTTCTTCTCGGTCTCGGCCGCGGCCTTGCGGGCGGGGAGTTCGCCGACCATGTCGAGCCAGACCTGCATCGCTTCGGGCGAGGTCGTGAAGGCCATGAACTTCTTGGTGGCTTCGAGCTTGGCGCCGGTCGGCTTGGCAGTGATGGCGTTGACCCAGTAGCTGGCGAAGTTCGAGCGCTTGCCGTCGGCGCTCGCCGGCAGTTCGGCGACGCCCCATTCGAAGTTCTTGATGCCGCCGAACGCGCCGAGGCGGAAGGAGCCGTCGACGGTCATAGCGGCGCGCCCGGCGCGGAAGGCGGCCTGGCCCTCGTCCATGAAGCCGGCCTGGCCGACTTTGTGGACGCGCTGCAGGTCGGCATACCAGTTCAGCGCCTTGGCGCCGGCCTCGCTGTCATAGACGACTGTCTTGTTGTCGTCGGAATAGGGCTTGCCGCCCATCTGGCGCAGCAGCACCTCGCGCCACCAGTGCAGGTCCTGGCCCGGCATGTCGATCACGGCGCCGGCCGAGAGCATGTTGCCGGCGGCGTCGCGCTTCACCGTCTTCTTGGCGGCTTCGAGGTATTCGTCGAGCGTCTGCGGCGGCTTGTTCGGGTCGAGCCCGGCCTCCTGGAACAGCTTCTTGTTGTAGAACAGAGCGAGCGTGCGCACCGCGGTCGGCAGACCGTAATACTCGCCGTCGCGCTTCATCGTCTGGACGATCGGGTAGAATTCCTTCTCGATCACGTCGTGCGGGAAGGCGTCGCGCGGCAGCGGCTGAATGAACTTGGCGCCGACGAAATTGTCGAGCCAGCCATAATAGAGCTGGACCACGTCCGGCCCCTGGCCGGCGGGAACGGCGGCGGCGATCTTGGTCTGGTAGTCGGCATAGGGGAAGGTCGTGTGCTTGACCTTGATGCCAGGATTGGCGGCCTCGAAGCGCTTGATCAGCTCGTTCATCGCCTTGATGCGGGCGTCGAACACATATTGCCAGTACTCGATCTCGACCGCCTGGGCGCGCGCGCCGGCAATGGCGCCGACTGACATCAACACACCCAGAACCAGTCCGCGAAAGCCGCGCATGGGTCTTCCTCCCCGTCTCGTTGCGACGTCCGCTCGCAGGCTCGCTCCCGGCTGCCGGACGTTCGGCAGGCATGCTTTCCCGCAGCCCGCCTGCTGTCAATAGATTAATTCACTTGAGTTTGATTAATGACCGTCGCAGCTTGTGCAGACAGGACGGGCCGACCCACGATGCCGCACCGCAAGCCACCCGCCGCGCAGAGCGTCGCCCTCGGCGCCAATCCCGAACGAGGACGCCGCCATAACCGGCGTGTCGTGCTTGAGACATTGCGCCAGCACGGCCGGCTCGGCCGCTCCGATATCGCCAATCTGACGCGGCTGACGGCGCAGGCGGTCTCCAACATCGTCGCCGAGCTGCTCGAAGAGGGCTTCCTGATCGAGCTGGGGCGTCGGCGCACGGCGCGCGGCCAGCCGCCGGTCGAGTTCGCGCTCAATGCCGATGGCGGCGTGACCGCCGGCATGGAAATCGCCGCCGACCACATCACCACCGTGCTGGTCGACCTCACCGGCGAGGTCAGGGCGCAGCGCGTCGTGCCGCTGCCGGATATCTCGGTCGAGGCGGTGCAGGCGCTGGCGGCGGCCGAGCTCAAGCGGGCACGGGCGACGAGAGGCCTGCCGGAGCGCCTGCTTGGCTGCGGCGTGGTCATGCCCGGCCCGTTCGATTTCGAGGGGACGATCACCGTTGGGTCGACGGCGTTGCCCGGCTGGACGGGGCGCGACGTGACGGCGCTGATGAGCGCCGCGCTGGCGACCTCGGTGACCGTCGAGAACGATGCGACGGCGGCGGCCGTCGGTGAGCATCTCTACGGCATCGGCCGCAACCTCCGGCATTTCTGCCTGGTCTATTTCGGGCTCGGGCTCGGGCTTGGGCTGATGCTCGGCGGCGAGCCTTATCGCGGCGCCTTCGGCAATGCCGGCGAGCTCGGCCATGTCCCGGTGGTGCCGCAGGGCTTGCCTTGCGTCTGCGGTCGACAGGGCTGCCTTGAAAGCTATGTCTCTCCGTCGGCTCTGCAGGAAACGCTGCGCCAGGCGGGGATCGCTCAGGTCGATGCGGCCAGCATCGCCGGGCTCCATGCCGAACGGCATCCGGCCGTGCTGGGCTGGATCGCTCAGGCCGGGGCACTGCTCGCCCCGGTGCTCGCCATGCTGGAGAACCTGTTCGACCCGGAGACGATCATCCTTGGAGGTGCGCTGCCGGACAGCGTCATCGACGCCCTGATCGCGACGGCCGAGCCGTTGCCGCTATCCGTCGCCCGGCGCGATGGGCGAGCCATTCCACGTCTCCAGCGCGGCACGACCGGCCAGCTCACGGCCGCGCTCGGGGCTGCGGCGTTGCCCTTGCTCGATGCGATAGCGCCGAGACTGGTGCGCAATGCCGCCATGGCCGAGCCTGCCGTGCCCAGCACCGCCGCTGCGTCATAGGCCGGCGACAGCGATGCCGCAGACGTGACGAGCTTTCGGCTGCGCCGGCCCGGTTTTTCCGCTAACGCTCAGCCAGGCATGTCGTTTGCCCGGTGCCGATCGAACCGTCGGGCCTTTCGGGGATTGATCTTGGCAAGGCTCTTGCTAACGAGCCGGGGCGAACGATTGGAGATGCCGGCTCGATGCTAGAGTTCGAAGGGCGCGGCCTGCGCCGGATCCGGGCGCTGCGCCCACCGCAGATGTCGAGCTGGACGCGCGAGGCCGTCGGACAGCAGGCGGTTGCAAGCGCACCACCAGCCGCGGAATTGCGGGTCGCCTCCTACAACATCCACAAGGCCGTGGGGCGTGATCGCCGTTTCGATCCGGACCGGATCATCGAGGTGCTCAGGCAGATCGATGCCGATGTGGTGGCGCTGCAGGAGGCCGACCAACGCTTCGGCGAGCGTTCCGGACTGCTCGATCTCGCTCGCCTCGAGCGCCGCACGGGGCTCAAGCCGGTGCCGGTGCAGAGCGCCTGGCAGGGCCATGGCTGGCACGGCAATGTCGTGCTCTTCCGCGACGGCGCGGTCACTGCAACGCGGCAGCTCGTTCTGCCCGGCGTCGAGCCCCGCGGGGCGCTGATCGCCGACCTGACCATCGCTCGCGCGCCGATCCGCGTGGTTGCGGCGCATCTCGGGCTGCTGCGCCATTCGCGCTCGCGCCAGGTCGAGACCTTGATCGCCGCCTCCAAGCCGACGGACGGCCGGCCGATCTTCCTGATGGGCGACCTGAATGAATGGCGGGTCGGCAAGAAGTCGACGCTGCACGGCCTTGCACCGAAATTCGGGCCGCTGCAGGCCGCGATCCCGAGCTTCCCCTCGCGCTTCCCGATCTGGGCGCTCGATCGCATCGTCGCCTATCCCGCCGAGACCATCACCCAGGTCGAGTTGCACGACACCGCATTGTCGCGGCTGGCCTCCGACCACTTGCCGATCAAGGCGGTGGTGCATCTGCCGGGCGAGGACCGCCAGGCGCATTAGCTGCATCGTCTAGGGTGACGCGTCGCTCTTACCCTGCTTGACGAAATTATATAGGAATCCTATTCAAATGACATGACCGTCTTCGATGCCAACTCCGAGCCCCTGCCGCGCCGTCTTCGCGACGGATTGGAGCGGCTGGCGAGCGTGCTGAAGGCCGATCAATGGTCGGCGGCCAACGCGGTCGGGCTCAATCCAACGCAGGCGCTTGTGCTCTCCTTTCTCGCCGGTCGCGGCGAAGCGGGAATGCGGGTCAAGGCTATCGCCGAGCATCTCGGCGTGACCCAGCCGACCGCGACGGATTCGATCGCGGCGCTGGAGCGCAAGGAGCTGGTCGCCAAAGGGCCCGACGCCAGCGATGCGCGGGCCGTCGCGGTGAGGGTGACGCAGGCCGGGCGCGACGCGGTCAGGGTGATCGGGCTCTCGACGATGGCGACGGATACGGCGCTCGCCCGCCTGTCCGCTGCCGAGCAGGCCGATCTGCTGCTGCTCGTCGTCAAGCTGATCCGCTCGCTGCAACTCGTCGGCGCGCTGCCGGAGCAGCGCACCTGTGTGACCTGCCACCATTTCCGGCCGAACGCCCATCCCGGCGCCGACGCGCCGCATCATTGCGCCTTCGTGAACGCCGCTTTCGGGACCCGGCATCTCCGGCTCGATTGCGGCGAGCATGAAACCGCGGAGCCGTCCGCCCAGGCTGCCACCTGGCGGGCTTTCACCGAGGCTTCCGCGCCACTCCAGACGAACCGCTAGGCAGGAAGGAACTTAGATCATGAAGAGTTTTGGGCTGCGGGGCATCGGCCTCGCCGCAACGGTCGCGCTCGGCCTGATCGGCGCGGCCGCGGCACATGAGATCAAGAGCGCCAGCAACACCGCCGTGCAGGCGTCATTCGACATTGTCGAGACGACAATCACCACCGATCACGGCCATGCCATCTTCCGCAGCCGCCTGCGTGGCGACGCGGGGGTGGCCAAGCCTGCGGCAACCGGAAATTTCGCCGGCTCCGAGGTCTACGCCTATGTCTGGCCGACCTCGCTCGACAGCGCCGAGGTCGGCTTCGACAAGGGCCAGGGCATCGTCGCCCTCGCCGTCACCTTCCACCCCGATTTCGACGACGGCGCCAAGGGCGCGAAGAACCGCGACGTCTGGCATCCGCACTGGGTCGTGCTGGCCGAGGACAAGGCCTGCGGCGGCGGGCTGAAGGTGCGCGACATTCCCGACGGGGCAAAGCCACGCGTACCCGAGACCTGGCCCGGCGTGCCGCTGCTGATCGACAGCCCTGCCTACAAGACCGTACTCGCCGGCAGCACGGTCGAGGTCCATGTCCCGCTCGACAAGCTCGGCGCGCTGAAGGGCGCGTCCTTCGACGGCGTCACCGCGGGCCTGCGCGTCAACGCCAACCTGCACGCGCCGCTGCTCTGCGTCGCCAATGTCTTCAAGGTCGCCTCGGGCAATCTCAGCCTGCCCGGCAAGGTCGCGCCGGCGAAATGACGCCGGCAGATATCCGCCGGTAAATCCCGCCGGATGGGCGGCGCGCCGACTGCCATCGACGCACCGCCCGGATTTCCCCCTCCAGACGATAGAGAAGGAGCGGGAAGCCTCGCACGGAACGGCTCGATCGATCCAGCAGGACGACGCAGCCGGGATCGACGCGCGGCGCGGAGCCGTTCCGCATCGCGGGGCGATGACCTTTCCGGACATGCGTGCCACGATGCCGGTCGCCATCATCCCAGCCCGAGACCGTCATGCCCACAGCTGCGCCGCACCGTGCCTACCGTACCCAGAACTGGAGCCTGACCAAGCCCTCGGCGCGCGGGCGCAAGGGCATCGTCGTCTCGCAGAACCATGAGGCGGCGGCGGCTGGTGCGGCGATCCTCGAAGCCGGCGGCAATGCGGCGGA
The DNA here is from genome assembly GCA_025846845.1 of Alloboseaceae bacterium BT-24-1. Taxonomy (GTDB): domain Bacteria; phylum Pseudomonadota; class Alphaproteobacteria; order Rhizobiales; family Beijerinckiaceae; genus Allobosea. The sequence continues at coordinate 299,423 of JAOYTL010000003.1, read as the reverse complement.
TGCTGCGGTCGCGACTGCGTTCGCATTGGCTGCGGTCGAGCCCTGGAACAGCGGGCTCGGCGGCATCGGTTTCGGCGTCGTGCTCAAGGCTGGTGAAAGCCAGGCTCAAGTCGTCGATTTCGGCCCGGTGGCGCCGCGCCGGGCTGATCCGGCCGACTATCCGATGACGGGCGGAATGAAGCTCGACCTCTTTGCCTGGCCGGAGGTCGAGGGCGACCGCAATATCCACGGGCCGCTCTCCTTCTGCATCCCGTCCTCGGTCTCGGGCTACGCGACCCTGAAGGAACGGTTCGGGACGAGCATGCCGGTTTCCGAGCTGCTCGCGCCGGCGATCGCGCTGGCCAAGCGCGGCTTGGCGCAGGACTGGTACACGACGCTGAAGATCGCCTCCTCGGCCGCGGTGCTCCGGCTGTACGAGGAGAGCGCCCGCATCTACTTGCCGGGCGGGCTGCCGCCGGTGCCGCCCTATCAGGGCGTGCCGGGCTTCAGGACGCTCGGCAATCTCGGCAGCACGCTGGAGCACCTCGCCAAGGCCGGGTTCGACGATTTCTACCGCGGCGACCTCGCCAGGCGATTGGCAGCCGACATCGCCGCCGTCGGCGGCGTGGTCGACGCGCAGGATCTGGCGGATTGTAGCGCGACCCTGCGCGAGGCGCCGGTGATCGGCTGGCGCGGCACGCATCGCATCCACACGGCCGGTGGTTTGACGGCGGCGCCGACCCTGCAGGCGGTGATCGAGGGCATGGCGTCGAGCCCGCCGCCCGAGGGAGGGCCGGATTCGGCCTGGTTCGCGCGGCTTTCAGAGGTGATGCGCGAAGCCTATGCCAGCCGACTCGAAGGCCTCGGCGCGGCACAAGTTGCGAAGGAGCCGGGCGAAACCTGCACCACGCATCTCACCGTCGTCGATGGCGAGGGCACCATCGTCGCGCTGACCACGACCTTGCTCTCTTCGATGGGCAGCCGCCTTGTCCTGCCCGAGACCGGCGTGCTGATGAACAACGGCATGATGTGGTTCGATCCGCGCCCGGGCAGTGCCAATGCGATCGCACCCGGGGCACGGCCGCTCTGCAATATGTGCCCGGTGGTGGTGACGCCGGCCGATGGCGGCTTTCCGCGCTATGGCGCCGGCGCCTCGGGCGGGCGACGGATCCTCGCCAGCGTCTACCAGATGCTGGCCTTCACGCTCGATAGCGGCATGACCCTGGAGGATGCCGCGCACCAGCCGCGCATCGACGTCTCAGATCCCGACGGCACCAGCGCCGATGCTCGCCTGCCTGATGGTACGCTCGATGCGCTGGCGGCGGCCGGCCCGCTGACGGTGGTCGAGCATGGCGTGCTGCCGCTCAACTTCGCCTGCCCGAACATGGTGCGGGCCGGGCAGGACGGGCAGGAGGGCATCAGCGACGCGGCCTCGCCCTGGTCGGCGGCGGTGGCGGCGAATTGAGGCGCTTGAACCGCATTGGCAAAACCCCTCTCCTGAAAGGAGAGGGGTAGGGGTGAGGTGTTCGGACCGGAAACATTGGCCTGAACCCGACCGCGCGGTCAGGCCTCGCGGAACTGATCACAGGGCCTACCCCTCACCCTGCCCTCTCCCTACGGGAGAGGGTTCCCCGCGCCTCAGTCGCTACGGTCCGGGGTCGGTCACCCCCGCTTCAGCCCCCACGGATAGGGCGCCGAGCCCGGCAGCATGCCGGTCAGGCCCTTGCGGTAGGCCGTCTTGATGACGAATTGGCCGAGCGGGATCGTGGCGCATTCCTCCAGCGCCAGCCTGCCGAGCGCAACCGCAACCTGCTTCTGCTTGGCTTCATCGGGCGCATAGAGCCATTCCTCGGCCATCTCCTCGGCCTTGGCATTGGTCCACCAGCCGAACCAGCCCTTGTCGCCCGGGCCGCGCACGAGGTTGGAAAGGGCTGGATTGCCCCAGCCGACCGCCGCGCCGGTAGTATGAAAGATGCTCCAGCCGCCCTTCTCGACCGGCTCGCGGCTGTTGCGGCGCTGGATCACCGTGCCCCAGTCGCTGGCGGCCATCTCGACATTCATGCCCATCGACTTCAGCAGCTCATAGGTGACGTCGCCGAGCGGGCCGATATCGGGGAAGTCGGTCGGATTGATGATGACGACCTTCTCACCATTGTAGCCGGATTCCTTCAGCGCCGCCTTGGCCTTGTCGAGGCTCTGCGGCATCAGGTCCTCGAGCTCGCCGGTGTAATAGGGCGTGCCGCGCCACCACAGGTTGCGGCAGACCTGCCAGGCGGTGGTGTCGTCGCCCTGGGACGCCCGCATATAGTCTTCCTGGTTGACCGCGAGGCGGACGGCGGCGCGCACTTTGGGATTGTTGAAGGGCGGCTGGAGATGGTTCAGCCGCATGATCGAGCCGCGGCCGTTCTTGTCGATGACCTCGCGGGCGATGTCGGGGCTCTTCGCGAGCAAGGGCTGGAGGTCGGCGAGCGGGCGCTCCCACCAGTCGATCTCGCCCTTGGTCAGCGCGGCGGCGGCGGTCGCCGGGTCGGGCAGGATCGGCCATTCGATGCGCTTGAAATGCGCGACCTTGCCGCCGGCATTGCGGCTCGGCGGCTCGCTGCGCGGCTTGTAGGCCTCGTTCTTCTCGTAGACGACGCGGCTGCCGGAGACATATTCGCTGGCGACGAATTTATAGGGACCGGAGCCGACCATCTCGGTGACCTGCTTGGTCGCGTCGGTCTTTGCCAGGCGCTCCGGCATGATGAAGGGCGGATTGTCGGCCTTGGCCATGCAGTCGAGCATCATCGGGAAGGGCCGGGTGAGCTTGATCTCAATGGTGCGCTCATCCGGCGCGCCCCAGGCTTCGACCGCCTTGATCAGGAGCTGGCCGTAAGGGTCGCGCTGGCACCAGCGCTTCAGGCTCTCGATGCAGTCGGCCGAGCGGACGGGTTGGCCGTCATGGAAGGCGAGGCCCTCGCGCAGCCTGATCTTCCAGGTTTTGCCGTCGGCCGAGATCTCGTGGCCCTCGGCCATTTGCGGCTGCGGCTTCAAATCGAGATCGCCGCCATAGAGCGTGTCGTAGACGTAGTAGCCGTGATTGTTGGTGACGGTCGCGGTCGTCCAGATCGGATCGAGCGAGGTGAGGTTCGCCTGAGGCGCCATCTTGAGCACGGTCGGGCTCGGCGCTTGCGCCAAGGCCTCGCGGGCGAGCGTTGGCGCGAACAGGGCGGCGGCTGCCGTGCCCTGCAGGAACTGACGGCGCTTCATATGGTCTCTCCCCTTTTATGATTGGATCGTGCGGCTACAAACTCTGTTCGTCCTGCGGTCGTGGCTTGGAAGATTGCATGCTCCGACTAGTCGAAGCCGAGGAAATTCGGGCTGTCCTTGAGCTTCGGGGCTTTCTTGAGCCCGGCGATATCCGGCACAGGCCGCGCCGTCAGCGGATCGCCCGCCAAGAGTGACTCGAGCGCTGCGGCAACAGCAAGCACCTTGGCATCGCCGCCGCGCGGGCCGACGATCTGCAGGCCGAAGGGGAGGCCGTTGCGGTCGAGCCCGACCGGCAGCGAAATCGCGGGATGGCCGACGATCGTCACGGCGTAGGCCATCGCGAGCCAGTGGAAATAGGTCCGCGTCGGCTTGCCGTCGATCTCGGCGGGATAGAGCTCCGACCAGGGTCGCGGCGAGAGCGTCATCGCCGGGGTCAGGATGACGTCGTAGCGGTCGAAGAAGCGCTGCCACTCATGATAGAGCACGGTCTGCTGCTTCAGCGCCCGGGTGATGTCGAGCGCGCCATAGCGCAGGCCTTCCTCGACATTGGCGCGGACATTGGGGCCGACTTGACCCGGCGTATCGCGCACCCGCTCATATTGCCCGGCGAGGAAGTTGACGGCACGCAGGACCTCGAAGCTCTCATCGGTGCCGGCGCAATCGGGCGTCGCCTCATCCGTCCGGCCGAAGACCTTGCTGAAGCGGCCGACCTTGTCGGCGAAGACCTCGCGGATGTGCCTTTCGGTCGGCGCGAAGCCGAAATCCGGGGTGATCGCCACCTTGAGCGAAGCGAGATCGCAATGGTCCGGCCGGGCGAAGTCCTCGGGCCGCCTGACCTGCTTGCCATGGATCGTCGTCGCCAGCGGATCGACCCTGTCATCGCTCACCATGGCCCCGAGCAGCAGGCAGAGATCGGGCACGGTGCGCGCCATCGGGCCGAGCACCGAGAGCGGATTCCAGCCGAGCGCGCGCTTATCGCTTGGCACCAGCCCCGGCGACGGCCGGAAGCCGACGATGCCGTTGAAGGCGGCGGGGTTGCGCAGCGAGCCGCCGGTGTCCGAACCGGTGGCGATCGGCACCATATTGGTCGCGAGCGCGACGCCCGAGCCGCCGGAGGAGCCGGCGGCCGAGCGCGAAGGGTCGAACGGGTTGCCCGTGACGCCGTAGACGGCGTTGCGGGTGTTGGCGCCGGCGCCCCATTCAGGGGTGTTGGTCTTGCCGACGATGACGGCGCCGGCCTTCCGCACTGAGGCGACGATGCCCTGGTCCTTCGTCGGCACATGCTCGGCAAAGAGCGGGCTGCCATAGGTGGTGCGCAGGCCGGCGACGTCCTCGAGATCCTTGATGCCGATCGGCAGGCCGTGCAGCGCCGGCAGCTCGTCGCCGCGCATGGTAGCAGCGTCGGCGGCCTTCGCCGTCGCCCGCGCCCGCTCGTCGTCGCGCGCGACCATGGCGTTGACGGCAGGGTCGACCGCGTCGATCTGAGCCAGGCAACTTTCGAGCAGTTCGGTGGCGGAGAGCTTCTTTTCGCCGATCAGGCGGCGGGCGGTGACGGCATCGAGATCGCAGGGTTCGGTCACGGCAAAAGGCTCCGGCAGTCAGCGCGGGCCCGTCTCGGTCCGCACTGCCAGTCGAAGCGGCCTCAGCCGCCGCGTCAACCCTCGCCGGGTTGAGTCCCGGCCCGCGTTCGCCTCAGATGTGCAGGGCGTGGCCGAGCGCTTTGAGCGCCGATTCCTGGAAGGCCTCGCCCAATGTGGGATGGGCGTGGATGGTGCCGGCGATGTCCTCGAGCCTTGCCCCCATCTCGATGGCGAGGCCGAAAGCGGCGGAAAGCTCCGAGACTCCCTGCCCGACCGCCTGGATGCCGAGGACAAGATGGTTGTCGGCCCGGGCGATGACGCGGATGAATCCGGCCTCGCCATGGCGGGTCATGGCCCGGCCATTGGCCTGGAAGGGGAACTGGCCGATCTTGGTCTCGAAGCCGGCGCTTTTGGCTTCTGCCGGCGAGAGGCCGGCAGAAACGATCTCGGGATCGGTGAAGCAGATCGCCGGGATCGCGGCTTTGTCCCAGACCCGCAGCTCGCCGGCGACGATCTCGGCGACCATCTCGCCCTGCGCTATGGCGCGGTGCGCCAGCATCGGCTCGCCGGTGACGTCGCCGATGGCGTAGATGCCGCGCATCGAGGTGTCGCAACGCTCGCCGATGCGGATGAAGCGGCCGTCCATGTCGAGCACGAGCTCTTCCAAGCCGAGCTTGCTCGTTGCGGGGGCACGGCCGACCGTGACCAGGATCTTGTCGGCCGGCAGCTCATGCTCCTTGCCGTCTGCCGTCTCGATGCGCAGGCCGTCACCCTTGGCGGTGGACCCGAGCGCCTTGGCGCCGAGCAGAACCTCGACGCCGAGCGCCGACAGGCTCTTGGCCACCGGCGCGGTCAATTCGGCATCGTAGAGCGGCAGGATCTTGTCCTGCGCCTCGACCACGGTGACCTTGCTGCCGAGCTTGGCGAAAGCGGTGCCGAGCTCGAGCCCGATATAGCCGCCGCCGACCACGACGAGGCGCTTGGGCAATTCGGTCAGCGCGAGCGCGCCGGTCGAGGAGATGACGTTGCCGCCAAAGGGCAGGAAGGGCAATTCGACCGGAAGGGAGCCGGTTGCGATCACGATCGTCTCGGCCTTGATCACCTTCGGGCCGGTCTCGGTCTCGACTGCGACGGTCTTGCCATCACGGAAGCGGGCCTGGCCGTGGACGATCTTGACCTTGGCCTTGCGCAGCAGGCCGGCGACGCCGTTGTTGAGACGCTGGACGATTCCGTCTTTCCAGGCGACGGCCTGCTTCAGGTCGAGCTTCGGCTCGGCCGCGGTCAGGCCGAAGGGCGTCTTGCCGGCAGCGGCGTGGGCGGCCTTCTCGAACTCCTCGGCGACATGGATCATCGCCTTGGAGGGGATGCAGCCGACATTGAGGCAGCTGCCCCCGAGCTTGCCGCTCTCGACGATGACGGTGTCGATGCCGAGCTGGCCGGCGCGGATGGCGCAGACATAGCCGCCGGGACCGGCGCCGATGACGAGCAGCTTGCAGGTGATCTCGGTCATGGCTTTCTCCCGCCGCTCACATATCCACGAACAGCGTCGCCGGCGTCTCCAGCAGCTCTTTCAGCCGCTGCACGAAGACGGCGGCGTCCCAGCCGTCGATGACGCGGTGGTCGAAGCTGGAGGAGAGGTTCATCATCTTGCGCGGCACGAAGGTGGTGCCGTCCCAGACGGGCCTGATCATCATCTTGTTGACGCCGACGATCGCGACTTCGGGGTGGTTGATCACCGGGGTGGTGGCGATGCCGCCGAGCGCGCCGAGCGAGGTGATGGTGATGGTCGAACCGGTGAGCTCGTCGCGCGTCGCCGAGCCGTCGCGGGCACGTTCGGCCAGGCGCGAGAGCTCGATGGCGCAGCCCCAGAGGTCGCGCGCCTCGGCATGCTTGACCACCGGCACCATCAGACCGGAGGGAGCCTGGGTCGCGATGCCGATATGGATGCCGGCATGCTGGTGGACGGTGCCGGCCTCATCGTCATAGAGCGCGTTGAGGCCGGGCTGCTCGCCCAGCGCCTTGACCATGGCCCGCATCAGGAAGGGCAGCAGCGTCAGCTTCGGCCGCTCGGCCGTCGGCTTCTTGTTGAGCGCGGCGCGCAGGTCTTCGAGAGCGGAGACGTCGACTTCTTCGACAATCGTGATGTGCGGGATGCGCGACTTCGACAGCGCCATCTTCTCGGCGATGCGACGGCGCAAGCCGACGACCTTGACGTCGGTAACGGCCGTCTTCGCGACGAGCCCGCCCTTGGCCGGAGCCTCGGGGCCGCGCTGGATGAAGGCGTCGATGTCCTCGTGGGTGACGCGGCCGCCCGGGCCGGAGCCCTGGACTTGGCGCAGGTCGATGCCGGCCTCGCGCGCCTTCAGCCTGACAGCGGGGGACGCCAGCGGCTTCTCACCGACGGGGCGCCGCGGCACGGGGGCGGTGACGATCGGTGCCGGGCGGGCGGGGGCCGCAGCGGGCTTCGGCGTCGGCAGCTGCTTTGGGGCAGGCTCGGAGACTGGCGCCGGTGCCGGCGTGGCAGGCGCCGCAGCAACGGGCTTTTCCTTCGGCGGCTCGGCCGGCGTTTCCGCCTCCTCGGCCTCCTCGCTCGCGGTCCCGCCTGAGACCTTCAGCTTCACCAGCGCCGAGCCGATCGCGACGGTGTCGCCGATCTCGGCACCGACCCAGGTGACCTCGCCCTCGACGGGAGAGGGGATTTCCACCGTCGCCTTGTCGGTCATCACCGCGGCGATGAGATCGTCCTCGCGGACGATGTCGCCGACCTTGACGTGCCACTCGACCAGCTCGGCCTCGGCGATGCCTTCGCCGACATCGGGCAGCTTGATGATACGCTCGGCCATCAGCGGCTCTCCATGATCTCGCGCAGCGCGGCGGCGACGCGGCCGGGGCCAGGGAAATAGGCCCATTCCTGGGCGTGCGGATAGGGCGTGTCCCAGCCGGTGATGCGCAGGACCGGCGCCTCCAGATGGTAGAAGCAGTGCTGCTGCACCAGCGCGGCCAGCTCCGCACCGAAGCCGGAGGTCAGCGTCGCCTCGTGCAGGACGATGCAGCGGCCGGTCTTCGAAACCGAAGCGACGATCGCGTCGAGATCGAGCGGCACCAGGGTGCGCAGGTCGATGATCTCGGCGTCGATCCCGGTCTCCTCGGTGGCCGCCTGCGCGACATGGACCATGGTGCCATAGGTGACGATGGTGACGGCCGAGCCCTCACGCCTGATCGCCGCCTTGCCGAGCGGGACGGTGTAATGTCCCTCGTCGACCTCGCCGAGCTCGTGCTTCGACCAGGGCGTGACCGGGCGGTCGTGATGACCGTCGAAAGGCCCGTTATAGAGCCGCTTCGGCTCGAGGAAGATCACCGGATCTGGATCCTCGATCGCCGCGATCAGCAGGCCCTTGGCGTCGCGTGGATTGGACGGCACCACCGTCTTCAGCCCGGCGACATGGGTGAACAGCGCTTCCGGGCTCTGGCTATGGGTCTGGCCGCCGAAGATGCCGCCGCCGGTCGGCATGCGGATCACCAGCGGGCAGGTGAAATCGCCGGCCGAACGGTAGCGCAGGCGTGCCGCCTCCGAGACGATCTGGTCATAGGCCGGGTACATGTAGTCGGCGAACTGGATCTCGACGCAGGGGCGCAGGCCATAGGCCGCCATGCCGATCGCGGTGCCGACGATGCCGAGCTCGCTGATCGGCGCGTCGAAGCAGCGGTTGACGCCGTATTTCTGCTGGAGGCCGTGGGTGCAGCGGAAGACGCCGCCGAAGAAGCCGACATCCTCGCCATAGACGACGACATTGTCGTCGCGGCCCATCGAAACGTCGAGGGCCGAGCGGATCGCCTCGATCATGGTCATGCGAGCCATGGTGTCAGACTCCGATCTGCTGGCGCTGGCGGCGCAGATGCGGCGGCAGCTCGGCATAGACGTCCTCGAACATGTCGCGCGAGGACGGCTTGCCGCCGGCGTGCAGCGTGCCGAAGCTTTCCGCTTCCTTCTGCGCGGCGATCACGGTCGCCATGATCTCGGCCTCGGCCTGCTTGTGGCGCTCCTCGGTCCAGGCGCCGATCGCGATGAGGTGCTGCTTCAGCCGGACGATCGGGTCGCCGAGCGGCCAGTCGTCGGATTCGTGCTTGGGCCGGTAGGCGGAGGGGTCGTCCGAGGTCGAGTGCGCGCCGGCGCGGTAGGTGACGTATTCGACCAGCGTCGGTCCGAGATTGCGGCGGGCCCGCTCGATCGCCCATTGCGCCACGGCATAGGTGGCGAGGTAGTCGTTGCCGTCGACGCGGAGCGCCGGGATGCCGAAGCCGAGGCCACGGGCGGCGAAGGTGCCGGAGCCGCCGCGGGCGATGCCCTGGAAGGTCGAGATCGCCCACTGATTGTTGACGACGTTGAGGACGACGGGGGCTTTGTAGGTCGAGGCGAAGACCAGCGCGGCGTGGAAATCGGATTCCGCCGTCGAGCCGTCGCCGACCCAGGCGGCTGCGATCTTGTTGTCGCCCTTGATCGCCGAGGCCATCGCCCAGCCCACCGCCTGGATGTATTGGGTGGTGAGGTTGCCCGAGATCGAGAAGAAGCCGTTCTCCTTGGAGGAGTACATCACCGGCAATTGCCGGCCCTTCATCGGGTCGCGCTCGTTCGAATAGATCTGGCACATCATCTCGACGAGCGGATAGTCGTGCGCGATCAGGAGCCCCGCCTGGCGATAGGTCGGGAAGTTCATGTCGCCCTTGCCGAGCGCGATGCGGAAGGCGCAGCTGACGGCCTCCTCGCCGGTGTGCTGCATGTAAAACGAGGTCTTGCCCTGGCGCTGCGCCATCTGCATGCGCGCATCGAAGGCGCGCAGCGTCAGCATGTGGCGCAGGCCCCGGACCAGGTCGTCCTTGGAGAGATCAGGCACCCAGGGGCCGACCGCCTCGCCCTCGCGGTCGAGCACACGGATGATCGAATAGGCGAGGTCGCGAATCTCGCGCGGATCGACATCGACCGGCGGGCGCTGGACGGAGCCGGCCTTGGGGATCACGACATGCGAGAAATCGGGTTTTTCGCCGGGGCGACTGGCCGGGACGGGAACATGGAACCGAAGCGGTGAGGGGTCTGTCATGTCCGCGCTCCCTAGGCTCTGTCCGACCCAGCATTTCGCCATGCGACCCTCGCCGCAAGGCACGTTTGCGGGGGCGCCTGTCGAGCCGCCGTCGTTATTCGGGCATGTTAGGGTGGTTCATCGTCGAGTTCTTGCCGAAATGGCCTTGAGATTCGGCCATGCTCGGAGGATTATTCTGCCATCTGAATAATTGGCGGAAAATTCACCCGATGGCGATCAAGGCACGGCGCGGCGAGGAGATCGACCAGATCGACCGGCGCATCCTCTCGGCGCTGAACGAGGATGGCCGGCTGACGATCAATGCCCTGGCCGAGAAGGTCGGGCTCTCACCCTCGCCGTGCTGGACCCGGGTCAAGCGGCTCGAGGAGAGCGGCGCGATCGAGAAATACGTCGCAGTGCTGAACCATCGCGCGCTCGGGCTCGACAATGTCGTCTTCATCGAGATCACGCTCGACAAGCATGACGACAAGCTGCTCGACAGCTTCGGCGAGGCGCTGGCGCGGATTCCCGAGGTGGTCGAGGCCTATCTCGTCACCGGCGACTACGACTACCTGGTCAAGGCGGTAGTCAGCGGCACCGAGCACTATGAGCGCTTCCTGCGCGAGAAGATCTACCGCTTGCCGGGAATGCGCCAGTCGCGTACGACCTTCGGCCTGCGCGCGCTGAAGCGGGCGATCTCGGTCGACCCGCTGCAGATCGCGCCTATTTGAGTCCCCTCTCCCCTTGCGGGAGAGGGTTAGGGTGAGGGGTCTCGCAACGCTTCATCGTCATGGTCGGGCTTGTCCCGACCATCCACGTCTTCCTTGTTCGAGGGCGGCGTTCAAGACATGGATGCTCGCCACAAGGGCGAGCATGACGGGGATACCTGTGCGACCCCTCATCCGGCCCTTCGGGCCACCTTCTCCCGCAAGGGGAGAAGGGAAGGCTCAGGCCGGCACCGAGATCGCCATGCCGTCGCGCTGCGGGTCGGCGCCGCCGGTCGCGAGCCCGTCCTCGATCTTGACGCCGTGGAGCGCGGCGAAGGGATAGCTTTGGGCCGAGCGCTTCACGTCGTAGCCCTCGGCCTTGAGCTGCGCCTCCACGCTGCGGCGGATGCGGTTTGAGATGTCGATCGAATTCGAGACGCCCATGACGCGCGGTGCCGCCACCGCCTCTAGCATCGACATCTTGAAATCGATGACGTTCATGATGCCTTGCGCCATCGCCGGGGCGATATAGCTGCCGCCCGGCGCACCCATGACGATGTAAGGCTTGTCGTCCTTGAAGACGATGGTCGGTGCGGCCGAGGAGGAACGGCGCTTGCCCGGCGCAATCGAGCCGGCGCGGCCGGGGCGCGGGTCGAAGCGGCTCATCGTGCCGTTATAGATGAAGCCGAGGCCCTCGGTGATCGCCCCCGACGGGCTGCCGAGCGTATGGGTCAGCGCCACTGCGTTGCCATGCCGGTCGACCACGGTGACATGAGTGGTCTCGCGCTGGGACGAGCGTTCCAGCCGCTTCACATCGGCACGCTCGCCGCGGCGGATGCTGTCGGCTTGGCTTGCCGCATGCTCCTTCGAGATCAGACGTTCGACGGGGACGTCGACATAGGCGGGGTCGCCCATGAACTGGTCCTTGTCGATGGTCATGCGTTTCATGGCTTCCGCGAGCAGGCGGACATGCTCGGCCGAGCCATGGCTGAGCGCGCCGATGTCGAAGGCCTCCAGCATGTTGAGGATCTGCAGCATCGACATGCCGCTGGCCGGCGGCGGCGAGGTCGAGATGCGGTGGCCGCGATAGGAGCCCCAGATCGGCTCGGCGATCGAGAGCTCATAGCGGGCGAGGTCCTCGCGCGAGATCAACCCGCCATGCCCCGCGAAGTCGGCAGCGATCTCCTCGGCGAGCTCGCCATGGTAGAACAGGTCGGCGCCACCCTTGGCGAGACGTTCCAGGGTATTCGCCATGTCGGCGTTGACGATCACGTCGCCCGGGCGCTTCGCGCTGCCATCGGGGCGGAAATAGAGCCTCTTGCCGGTCTCGCTGTAGCGCAGCTTGTCCGAGGTGTTGACCTGGCCTGAGCCGCTCTGGTCCTGCGTCCAGAACCAGTGCATGTGCGGGCGCACCAGCACGCCCTCGCGTGCCTGCCTGACCGCCGGCGCCATGATGTCGGCCCAGTCCATCGTGCCGAAGCGCGAGAGCACATGGTCGTAGCCCTTGACGCTGCCGGGCGTGCAAACGGCGAGATGGCCGAACTCGTTGATGCCGCCGTCGAGCAGGAAGGCGAAGCCGTCGCGCGACTGGCCCTGCAGCTTGCTCAGCCACATGTCCGGCTTCGCCGCATAGGAGGCGCGGGCATAGAACTCGACGATCTCATGCACGCCCTTGCCGGGCATGTAGAGCTGCATCGAGCCGAAGCCGCCGATCCCTGACATCAGCGGATCGACCACGCCCTGCATGAAGGCGCAGGCGATCGCCGCATCGATCGCATTGCCGCCGCGCTCCAGTACCGCCGCGCCGGCTTCCACCGCTTCCGGCTGCGGCGCGACGATCATTCCGTTCTTCACGCTAAAGGCCTCTCGTTTGTTTGGTATCGCCGCGGTTCTTCCCTTCTCCCCCTGCGGGAGAAGGTGGCGCGCAGCGCCGGATGAGGGGTTGCGCCGCCTTGATCATTGGCGGTTTGCCAAAAGCCGGATGACATCGGTCGCGCGACCCCTCATCCGTCTCGGCTTCGCCGAGCCACCTTCTCCCGCAAGGGGAGAAGGGTTCCCCGCGCCTCTCATCAAGCCGGTTCGCCCAGCCGCCAGAACAGGCGGACGCCGCCATCCGCCATGCTCTCCAGCCCGGGCACGGCCGAGAGCAGCTTGCGGGTGTAGTCGTGCTGGGGGGCGTCGAAGATCTGGTCGCGGGTACCTTCCTCGACGATGCGGCCGTCCTGCATGACGATGACGCGGTCGGAGACCTGCTCGACCACGCCGAGATCATGGCTGATGAACAGGCAGGAGAAGCCGTGCTTCTTCTGCAATTCGGCGAAGAGCTCCAGCACCTGCGCCCGGACGGTGACGTCGAGGGCCGAGACCGGCTCGTCGGCGATGACGAAGCTCGGCCGGCGGATGATGGCGCGAGCGATGGCGACGCGCTGGCGCTGGCCGCCGGAGAGCTCGTGCGGGTAGCGCTCGGCAAAGCCGTCGCCGAGCCCGACCTCGCCAAGCACCTCGGCGAGCCGCGCCTTCTTCTCCGCCGCGCCCATGCCCTTGACCAGCCGCAGCGGCTCACCGACGAGCTCGCCGATGGTCATGCGTGGATCGAGTGAGGAATACGGGTCCTGGAAGACCATCTGGCAGTTCAACCGGTAGTCCCAATAGGCCGTCTCGCTCTTGTCGATCGGCTTGCCGTTGAACAGGATCGCGCCCTCGCTCGGCTTGATCAGGCCGGCGATGGCGTGGCCGAGCGTGGTCTTGCCCGAGCCCGAGCCGCCGACGACCGAGACGACCTCGCCGGGCTTCACCGAGAGGCTGATGCCGTGCAAAGCGCGCTTGGGCTGCTCCTTGCGGAAGAAGCCCTGGCGGCCGCCATAGTCGACGACGAGGTCCTTCACCGCAACGAGCGGCGTCCCGGCCTCCGGCACCTCGCGCGCCGGCTCGCGATGCGGCATCGCCGCCAAGAGCTTGCGCGTATAGGGGTGCTGCGGCCGGGCGAGGATGTCCTCGCTGTTGCCGTGCTCGACGACGTCGCCCTGGCACATCACGACGATGCGGCTGCAATAGCGCGCGACCATGCCGAGATCATGCGAGATCAGGAGCACGGCGGTGCCGTTCTCCTTGGTCAGGTCGACCATCAGCTCCATCACGTCGCGCTGGACGACGGCGTCTAGCGCGGTGGTCGGCTCGTCGGCGAGGAGCAGCGCCGGCTTCAGCAGCATCACCGAGGCCAGCATGATGCGCTGGCGCATGCCGCCGGAATACTGGTGCGGATAGGCGTTGAAGGCGCCCTCGGGATCGCGGATACCGACGCGCCGGAGCATGTCGAGGATGAGTTCGCGTCGGCCGGCGGCGTCGAGCTTGCGATGAAGCGCGAGGCCTTCCTCGAGCTGCCGCCCGATCAGCATGGAGGGGTTGAGCGAGGTCATCGGCTCCTGGAAGACCATGCCGACCCTGGCGCCGCGAATCGCCCGCAGGCGCTTTGGCGCCATGGTCGTGACCTCCTCGCCGTCGAAGCGGATCGAGCCTGAGATCAGGCGCACCGCCGGCGGGATGAAGCCCATCACGGCGCGGGCGGCGAGCGTCTTGCCCGAACCGGACTCGCCGACGATGCCGACGATCTCGCCGGGAGAGACGCAGAAGCTGACATTGTTGACGACGGTGCGGCCGCTCGCACCGACCCTGAGCGTGAGGCCGTCGACCTCCAGCAATGGTTTGGTGGAGGTCATCGCGCACCCCTCATCCGCGGGTCGAGCTTGTCGCGCAGCGCATCGCCGAGCAGGTTGATGCCGAGCAGCGTCAGCGAGATGCACAGGCCCGGGAAGATGCCAAGCCAGACGGCCTGGCCGATATAGGGTCGCGAGCCCGCCAGCATGTTGCCCCAGGTCGGCGCCGGCGGCGGCACGCCCAGGCCGAGGAAGGAGAGCGAGCTCTCGGCCAGCAGCACCCAGCCGAACATCGAGGTCGCCAATACGGTCAGCGGCGCGATGCAGTTGGGCAGGATGTGGCGCAGCATGGTGAAGGCCTCGGAATTGCCCATCACCCGCGAGGCCGAGATGAACTCTCGCTCGCGCAGCGACAGCACGGTGCCGCGGACGATGCGGGCGACCGAGGGCGCATAGGCGATGCCGAGCGCCAGGATGATGCCGTATTTGTTGGCGCCGACCACGGCGAGCAGACCGAGTGCCAGCAGGATGCCGGGGAAGGCGAGCAAGGCGTCGTTGAAGGCCATGATGGTGCGGTCGACCCAGCCGCGGACATAGCCGGAGAACAGGCCGATCACGGTGCCGAGCGAGACGGCGAGCGCGACCGTCAGCAGGCTGATCCAGACTGATGTGGCGGCGCCCGCCATCAGCCGCGAGAGCACATCGCGGCCGAACTCGTCGGTGCCGAGCCAGTGCATCGCGGAAGGGGCGGCGAGCTTGGCGCGGAAGGAGAGCCGCAAGGGGTCGTAGGGCGTCCAGAGGGCGCTGACCGAAGCGACGATGGCGAGGAAGCCGATCAGCGTGCCGCCGACCAAAGCGTTGGGAGCGGGAAGCCTCATTGCGCCGTCACCCTGGGGTCAAAGATCGGGTAGCAGAGGTCGATCACGAGATTGACCAGCACATAGGTGAAGGCGACGAAGAGCATGCAGCCCTGGATCACCGGGTAGTCGCGGGCGAAGATCGAATCGACCAGCAGGCGGCCGAGGCCGGGGATGGTGAAGACCGTCTCGACCACCGCGATGCCGCCGAGGAGATTGCCGAGCACGAGGCCGATCAGGGTCCAGGTCGGGCCGAAGGCGTTCTTGAAGGCGTGGTTCCAGAGCACGGCGCTCTCGGTCAGGCCCTTGGCTCTGGCATGGGTGATGTAGTCGAGCCTGAGCACCTCGAGCGTCGAAGCGCGCGCCATGCGCAGGATCACACCGATCTCATGCAGGAACAGCGTCATGATCGGCATGACCAAATAGAGGATGCCGGCCAACGGGTTCTCGGCGATCGAGACGTAGCCGACCACCGGCAGCCATTCGAGCTTCAGCCCGAAGAAGAGCAGCAGCAGCAGACCGAGCCAGAAGGTCGGGATCGAGAGCAGCAGCGTCGCGACGGCGACGAGCGAGAGATCGAGCGAGGTGTCCTGCTTCCAGGCGGCGAGTACGCCGGCCGGAACCGCGACGAGGCTCGCCAGCGCGACCGCGACCAGCACGATCTGGGCGCTGATCCAGAAGCGCTGCAGGATCAGCGGCAGCACCGCCTGCTGCGAATTGATCGACTGGCCGAGATCGCCCTTGAGCAGATTGCCGAACCAGATGCCGAACTGGACCGGTACGCTCTGGTCGAGACCGAGCCTGGCCTGAAGGTCGGCGATCGAGGCCGGAGTCGCGAGATCTCCCAGCATCAGCGAGGCCGGATCGCCCGGAATCAGCCGGATCAACCCGAAGACCGCGACCGACACGATCAAGAGTGTCGGCACGGACATCAGAATGCGCGTCAGCGCAAAGCGCAGCATCGGCTTCCTCCCGGTGTGCGGACGATACGGGTGGGATCAGTTCGCCAGCGTCACTTCCCACATGCGCAGCTTCGACTGCCACGGCTTGAAGCCCTGGACGCGCTTGGCATGGGCGATGATGTCGAGGCCGTTGAAGGCGAAGATCATCGGGACTTCGTCGATGACGCGCTTGTGCAGTTCGTCGACGAGCTTCTGGCGTTCGGCCCGGTCGGAGGTCACGTAGAGCTTGTCGATCTGCTTCTGTGCTTCCGGATTGTCCCAGGTCTTGCGCGGCTGCTTGTCCTTAGGTCCCGAGAACTGCTCGAAGGCGATCGCCGGGTCGAAGCGGGCCGAGAAGGAGAAGGACTGCATCTGGTAGTTGCCCTTGTTGAAGCGGTCGAGCTGAGTCGCCCAGTCGAGCACCTCGATCTCGGCGTTGACGCCGACGGCCTGCAGCATCTGCTGCGCCACTACCGCAGCCGGGAAGCTCGGCACGACCGGGCGCTTGTTGGCGAGGATCACGATCTTCTCGCCCTTGTAGCCAGCCTCCTGCAGCAGCTTCTTGGCGCGGGCCGCATCGTAGACATGGCCCTTCTTCTCGACCTCGCCGAAATAGCTCGAGCCGGAATAGATCGGCGAGGTGTTGGGCTTGCCGAGGTCGTTGTAGAAGGCCGCGACGATCTCATCCATGTCGAGGGCGGCGGCGATCGCCTGGCGCAGTTTCTGATTGCCCATCACCGCGTCCTTGACCTGGATCAGGAAGACGTGCCGGACGGCGTTGGGCTCGACCGCGACGGCGAGCTTGGGGTTCTTCCTCAACTCGACGGCGTCGCTCGGCAGGATCTCGCTCATGTCGAGCGCGCCGGAAACCAGTCCGGCCTTCACCGTCGCCGGGTCCTTGACGATCAGGAACTTGACGTCCTTGAGCAGCGGGCGCTTCGAGCCGACATAGCCGTCGGCCTTGCCGCCCTCCTTCGGCGACTTGTAGCCGTCGAAGGCGGTCATGGTGAAATACTCGCCGCGCTTCCACTCGCCGAACTTGTAGGGGCCGGTGCCGATCGGCTTGTCCCAGGAACCGTCGGCCTTGACCGAATCCTTGTGCAGGATCGCGGTCATCGCGCAGTCGGTGCGGGCGAGCGTGTCGAGGAAGAGCGCGTTCGGCTTCTCGATCTGCATCACCACGGTGCGCGCGTCCGGCGCCGTCACGGACTCGACCTTGAGGCCGGAGCGACCGTCGAATTCCGAGGTGCAGCGCCAGTCGGTCTTGGCGTCCATGTAGCGGGTCCAGTTCCACAGCACGTCGGCCGAGGAGAGGTCGGCGCCGTTGTGGAACTTGACGCCCTGGCGCAGCGTGAAGGTGTAGGTCTTGCCGTCGGCGGAGAGGTCGACCTTCTCGGCGAGCAGCGGCGTCGCGACGCCGCCCTCATTGTAGCCGACGAGGCCTTCGACCAGCTGCAGCGCGAAATCATCGGTGTTGTCGTCGCGATTGACGCCGGGATTGTTGCTGCGGATGTCGGCGGCGACGGCCACCGTGATGGATTGCGCCATCGCCGGAGCGGCAAAGGCGGCGGTGGCGATGAGGGCGGCGGCCGGCGCAAAAAGATACTTCATCTCGGTCCCCTGTCGTTTTTTCGTTTGTCGTTGTGATCGTCAGGCCGCCGCGTCGGCGACGGCTCAATTGGCGAGGCCGACCTCCCAGAGCCGCGGCTTCGAGGCGACCCAGGGCGCAAAGCCCTGCAGGCGCTTAGAGACCACGGCCGTGTCGACCTGGTTGTAGAGGAAGATCAGCGGCGCATCGGCGAGCATCAGCTTGTGCAGCTCGTCGAACAGCTTCTGGCGTTCGCCCTCGTCGGCGATGACGGTCGCCTTCTCGATCAGCTCGTCGGCGCGGCGGCTGTCCCAGGCCTTGGACGGGTAGGTGTCCTTGGGGCCGCTGAACTGGTTGTAGCTCTGGGCCGGATCGAGGCGGGCGGAATAGCTGAAGGACATCATCTGGTAGTTGCCCTTGCTGTAGCGGTCGAGCTGCGTCGCCCATTCCAGCACTTCGATCTCGCTGTTGATGCCGGCCGCCTGCAGCATGGCCTGTGCCATGATCGCGACCGGGAAGCTCGGCACAGTCGAGCGCTTGTTGGCGATCAGCTTGATCGTCTGGCCCTTGTAGCCGGCTTCCGCGAGCAGCATCTTCACCCGCGCCGGGTCGTGGCGGTAACGCTGGCGCTGGACCTCGCTGTAATAGGGCGAGCTGACATAGACCGCGGAGTTGTTGGTGGTGCCGAGCTCGTTCGAGGCCTGAGCGACGAGTTCGTCGAGGTCGAGCGCAGCCGCGATCGCCTGGCGCATCCGGACATCGCCGAGCAGCGGATCGCGGCTCTGGAGGAGCAGCGCGTGCTTCGTCGCGCTGGGGGCGCTCAGCACCTGCAGGTTTGGGACCTTCCTCATCTCCGGCATGTCGGCATCGGGAATATCCGCGACATGCAGCGCGCCTGAGATCAGGCCGGCCTTGACGGTCGCGCCATCGGCGATGGCGAGGAACTTGACCTCGGGCACCAGAGCACGCTTGCGGCCGACATAGCCGTCGCGCTTCTCGCCCGGCGGCGAGGCATAGCCGTCGAAACGCTTCAGCGAGACGAACTCGCCGCGGCGCCAGTCACCCAGCATGAATGGGCCGGTGCCGATCGGCCTGTCGAAGCTGCCGTCCTGCTTCAGCGAATCCTTGTGGATGATGGCGACCATGGCGCAGTCGGTCCGTGCCATGGTGTCGAGGAAGAGGGCGCTCGGCTTCTCCAGCGTCATCACGAAGGTCGCCGGATCGGGCGCGGCGACGGAGGTCACCTTCATGCCGATGCGGCCGTCGAACTCGCTGCGGCAGCGCCAATCGGTTTTGGGCTCCATGTAGCGGGTCCAGTTCCACAGGACGTCGGCCGAGGTCATCTCGACACCGTTGTGGAACTTGACGCCCTTGCGCAGGCTAAAGGTGTAGGTCAGCTCGTCGGCCGAGGTCGTGACCTTCTCCGCCAGCAGTGGCGCGACCGCGCCGTTCTCGCGATAGCCGACCAGCCCCTCGACCATGTGCAGGACGACGGCGTCAGTGTTGTCGTCGCGGTTGACGCCGGGATTGGTCGAGCGGATGTCGGCGTTGAGCGCGACGTTGATCGTCTGCGCCGCAGCGGGACTTGCAAGAGCGAGCAGGGCGAAGGCGGAGGCGAGCTGGCGGTTCATCATCGTTCCCCTCGTTGTCCGTCTTCTCGGTCCCGGCGGGTCAGGCTGCCTTGGCCGCGCCGGTGCGGCGCTTGGCGAGCACGTCGGCGAAGAAGTCCTCCACCCGCGGGACGGCCTTCAGCCCGTCATGCGGCATGTTCGGCACCAGGTCGAAACGCACCGTGATGCCGTGCTCCTCGAAATTCCGGCGCAGGCTATCCAGCCGTTCCGGGCGGTTCGCGCCGGCATGGTTGGCGTCCGGCATCCAGCTGGCATTGCCGGGCTGGTGGGTGATCTCCCAGGTTTCGAGATCGGCGGCGCCGACGATCATCTGGACCGGGACCTGGCGCATCGCCTCGATATCGGGGGCGGTGCCGAAGAGTTCGGCCATGTTGCGGGTGCCGACCCACCAGTCGCGGGTCGGGTCGAGCAGCGTCACCGAGCCGGGCGCGCCGATCGAGGCGGCCCAGAGCTTCTTGGGCTGCAGCATCAGGAAGCGATGGGTGAAATGGCCGCCGCCAGAATAGCCGAACAGGGCGAACCGGTCGAAGCGCAGGCCGTAATGCTGGGCGACTTCCTCGACCATGGCGAGCAGGATGTGGTCGTAGCGGACCTCGCCCTCGCGCATGTATTTGAAGCCGTTGCGGTTGCCGTCGCCCATCACGCCGATCGGGAAGAGCGGGGCGAGGATGATGCAGTTGTTCCAGCGGCCGAAGGCCTCGAAGGCGTCGCGGTAGCCGGTGAAGCCGCGGCCGGTGCCGTGCATGGCGACGACGAGCTCGGGTGCCTGGCCGCCCTTGCCGAGACTCTTGGGCACATAGAGGCAATAGCTAAAGCGCGGATCGGCCTTGCAGGCGGTGACCGGCGTCGGGCCGAGATCGTAGAGCGCACGAGCGATCGCCGCCGCATCGTCCTGCTTGGCCTGGCTAGCGAGGGGAGCGGTCATGCGGTTTCTCACGATTGGTTATAAGATTGGCGCCAATTTTGTTGCATGATATATTCGATGCCGCAAGCCGGATTCGACAGGGGCAGCGCCGGCTGTGCGCGATGCGGGTGAAGCAGTTCACAACCATCGTTCCAATGCTCTAGAGACCGGTCATGGCCACCCGCCCCAAGACCCAGCGCGCCAAAGGCGAACTCGCCAACGAGATCGCCCGGGCGATCCATGGCCGCGCCTATCGGCCGGGCGAGTGGCTGCGGCAGATCGATCTCGAAGTGGCCTTCCAGGCGACGCGCTTCGACGTCCGTGCAGCACTCGACGAACTCGCGGTGCGCAAGACGATCGAGCATGTGCCCAATCGCGGTTATCGGGTGGCCGAGATCGACATCGCCACCTATCGCGCGATCCGCGACACCCGCATCATTCTGGAGAGTGCCGCATCCCGCCTCGTGATCGACAGGATGGACGATGACGTGATCGCCAGGCTCGATACGCTCGCCCATGAGTTCAGCGAGGCGGTGCGGAGCGGGACGCGTCCGCAGCAGAGCGAGATCAACCGTGCCTTCCATAGCCTGATCTATGCCCATTGCGGCAATCCGGTGCTGGCGGAGACGATCTGGAGCCTGCGCGATCGCTCGCGCGGTTCGGCGGTCACGGTCTGGGCCTCGCATCAGGCCCTGCTCGCCAGCGACGCCGACCACCACGCCATGGTCGCGGCGGTCCGGGCCGGGGACGGCGAGCGCCTAGCCGAGCTCACCGCCCATCACATCATCAAGGACCTCATCGAGGTCAATGGCGCGGCCTAGAACTCGCCTCGAAACTCTACTCCGGCGGCCATCTAACGGCATTTTCTGCGCTTCCGGTGCTCACGGACCAATGTCCGCTGCGCTCCGGTTCTCGAAAATACCGCCATCTGGCGCGCCGGAGCGAGTTTCGAGACGAGCTCTCAGTCCGCGACGGTCACTTCCCAAAGTCTCGGCTTCGACAGGATCGAGGACTTATAGCCCTTGATCCGCTTGCCATAGGCGCCAGCGTCGATGCCGTTATAGAGCATCACCATCGGCACCTCGGCGATAAAGCGCTGGTGCAACTCGTCGAACAGCTTCTGGCGTTCGGCCTTGTCCGAGACGACCATCGACTTGTCGAGCAGGGCCTGCGCCTCGGGATTATCCCAGACCTTGCGCGGCTGGGTCGCCTTCGGGCCGGTCACCGATTCGAACGAGAGTGCCGGGTCGAGCCTTGCCGAATAGGGGAAGGCCTGGAGCTGGTAATTGCCCTTGGAGTAGCGGTCGAGCTGCGTCGCCCATTCGAGCACCTCGATCTGGACGTTGATGCCGGCGGCCTGCAGCATCTGCTGCGAGACCACGGCGGCATCGAAGCTCTGCGGGTAGCGCTTGTTGGCGAGCATCACCAAGGGTTCGCCCTTGTAGCCGGCTTCCTGGAGCAGTTTCTTGGCGGCGGCGAGATCGTATTTATAGCCCTTGGCCTGGACCGCGTCGTAATAGGACGACAGCGCCGGCACGATCGAATTGTTGCGCTTGCCGAGCCCGTCGGTGACCTGCGCAACCAGCTCCTCGGTGTCGATCGCTGCGGCGATCGCCTGGCGCAGCTTGACGCTGCCGAGCAGCGGATCGCGGGTCTGCAGGAGGATGCCGACCAGGCCCATGTTCTGCGTGATCGAAAGCTCGACGCGCTTATCCTTCCTGAGCTCCTTGACCTCGGCATTGGCGACGTCGGGGACGATGTCGATATCGCCGCGCAGCAGCGCCGCCTTGGCGGTCGCGCCGTCCGGAATGACCATGAAGCGGACTTCGTCGACGAGCGGGCGCTTGCCGCCGGTATAACCGTCCGGCGCGCCCGGCAGGCTGGCATAGGCCTCGTTACGGGTGAGACGGATGAACTCGCCGCGCTTCCATTCGGTGAGCTTGTAGGGGCCGGTGCCAACAGGCTTGTCGAAGGAGCCGTCGGCCTTCAGCGAGTCCTTGTGCAGGATCGCGGTCATCGCGCAGTCGGTGCGGGCGATGTTGGCGAGGAAGAGCGAGCTCGGCTTGTCGAGCCTGAAGACGACGGTCGCCGGATCGGGCGCGGTGACCTCCTCGACCTTGGCGCGGCCGCGGCCGTCGAACTCCGACAGGCAGCGCCAGTCGGTCTTCGGGTCGATGTAGCGGTTCCAGCTCCAGACCACGTCGGCCGAGGTGAGGTCGGCGCCGTTATGGAACTTGATGCCCTTGCGCAGGGTGAAGGTGTAACTCAGCCCGTCGGGTGAGACCGCGACCTTCTCGGCCAGAAGCGGCTTGACCTCGGAGTCCTCGCCATAGGCGACGAGGCCCTCGACGATGTGCAGGACGACCGAATCGGTGTTGTCGTCGCGGTTGACGCCCGGATTGATGCTGCGGATGTCGGCGTTGAGATGCACACGTAGCGTCGCGGCCGCGGCCGGCACTATGGCTGCGGTCGCAAGGCCCAGTCCGGCGAGGGCGAGGGAAAGGCGGCGTCGGTTGTGCATCGGCGGGTTCCCCTTGTCTTATGGCTTTGGCTTGGACGCTGTCGTTGCCGCCTTATTCGGCGGCTTGCGCCAGCGTCATTGGTTCATCGGTGAGGCTGTAGCGGGTGAAGATGCGATTGAGCGCCGGCAGCGGCGCGACCTCCATCGTGCCCTTGGCCGGCTGCATGATCACCATCGAGACGGTGGCCGAGAGATTACCGGTGTCGTTGGGGCGCGGTGGCCGGCAGACCGAGTGCGGGGTCAGGAAATCGTCGAAGAAGGCCTGCTTGAGGTCGGCGACCGTAAGCTTGCGGCCGGCCTCGTTGAGCAGCTTCCGGACGCGCCAGTCGCGGTAGAAGCTCTCGGGCACGCGCGGGGTGCCGGTATCGGTGATCTTGGTCAGCGCGACCTGGCCGATCCAGTGATTGGCGTGCACGATCAACCCGTCCTCCGGATAAAGCGGGAAGGCGGCGTCGGGCGCGCACTCGAAGTCGATGCCGAAACCGGCGACGGTCGAAAGCATCATGTTGTTCGAGCAGGCCTTCGGCGTCGTCGCGACTGCCTTGATCGCGTAGGCGAAATGCTCCTGCTCCAGCACCTTGCGGCGGATCAGCGCCAGCGGCACGCCATGTTGCGTGAAGTCGCGCTCGCTTTCGAGATAGTTGGCGGTGATCGAGATGCCGGCCGCGTTCATGCCGCAGCGGGCGAGGCCGCCGGCCTCGACGAAGGTCAGGAAATCGGGACCGTCGTCGCGGCGCACGCGCAGGACGATCGCCGTCTCGCCGCATTCGGCCTTCCAGTCCCAGTTCTGGCCGTGGATCAGTTCGCCCGAGGCGCTGCGCTCGGGCAGGATGATCGCGCCGGTGCAGCCATCGTCGAGCTCTTCCTGCGCCTCGATCGGCTTGTTCTTCTCCAGCCGCGCCTTGGCGATCACCTCGGTGCGAGCATTGATCATGATGACGTCTTCGAGCGCGACGCCGGCGCCGTCGGCGATGCCGCGCATCTCCTCGACGTAGTGGGCACCGAAGGCCTCAATCTCACGGGCGAACTCGCCGATCAGGCGCGACTTGGCAGCGGCGTCATAGCCGAGATCGCCGAGCTGGCCGCCATAAAGCTCGATCGAGCGCTTGACGCGCTTGGGGACCGCCTGACCATGCTGGCGACCGCGCTCGAAAGGCGTGCCCGAGACATCGACGAAGGGAAAGGGCTCGACCATGACCGGATCTCCGCGTTCACGCTGGCGCTGTGTTCTTTCATAATGTATTTCATTTCAAACTAAGACAATCAAGAGTCTTTTGATGGCGACGCCGACACGACTGCAACAGGAGATCGCCGAGCGGCTCCTGCAAATGGTGCGGGAGGACGGGCTGCAGGCTGGGGCCTGGCTCAACGAGAACAGTGCGGCGCGCCGCCTCAACGTCTCGCGCACGCCGGTTCGCGCCGCGATCGATCATCTCGCCCGGCAGGGTCTGGTGCGTCGACACCCGAACAAAGGCGTCGAGCTGCTGAGCGCGCCGGAGCCGCCTGCCGATCCCGGCACGGGCGCCGATGCGACCGAGCTCGCCATGGTCAAGGTGGCGCAGGACCGGCATGGTGGACGGTTGCCGGACGAGATCTCCGAGCTCGAACTGATGCGGCGCTACGAACTCGGCCGGCCCGAGGTGCAACGTCTGATGGCGCGGCTCGCCGATCTCGACATGGTCGAGCGCAAGCGCGGCTATGGCTGGC
The DNA here is from genome assembly GCA_025846845.1 of Alloboseaceae bacterium BT-24-1. Taxonomy (GTDB): domain Bacteria; phylum Pseudomonadota; class Alphaproteobacteria; order Rhizobiales; family Beijerinckiaceae; genus Allobosea. The sequence continues at coordinate 275,031 of JAOYTL010000003.1, read as the reverse complement.
GTTTCCTGCATGAGGCGCGCGACCAGTCGGCACATGACGAGCGCTATCGCTTCCGCCTGTTGATCGAGCCGATGGTTTTCCTCGAGCCAGGCTTTTTGCTCGAGCAGGGCTGGATCGACGAGATGCGGGCACGGCATGAGCAGACCCTGTCGCAGCCCTGGAAGGAAAGCTCGGCGATCGGCTTCTACGAGATGAATGCCGATTTCCACGAAGGGCTGGCGGCGGCCTCGGGCAACCGCTTCATCCATTCCGCCGTGCGCCGGCAGAACCAGATGCGCCGGCTGTCCAATTACGACTGGACCTATGGCTATGAGCGCGTCGTGGTGAACAGTCGCGAGCATCTGCAGATGCTGGCGACGCTGGAGGCCGGTGACCACCAGCTCGCCAGCGCCCTGATGCGCAGCCACCTCCAGCGTGCCATGCAATTGCGCCGGCCGGACGGGATGGATTGAGGGTCAGTAGCCTCCTCACTATTGTCTTTTGAATTTAAGAAAGACATCATGCGGTAATCGATAGTGAGGACCCGCCGATGACCGCGCATGCGCTTGCCCCTGACAGCCGGCTCGATAACGCACCCGACGCCTTCTGGATGCCGTTTACGCCGATGCGCGCCTTCCGCCAGGCGCCGTTGCTGTTCGAGCGGGCCGAGGGCATGCACTACCTCACGCCGGATGGGCGGCGCGTGCTCGACGGCATGGCCGGACTCTGGTGCGTCAATGCCGGGCACGGTCAGGCGAAGATCACCGAGGCGATCCGCGCCGCCGCCGGTCGGCTCGATTTCGTCTCGTCCTTCAAGATGAGTCATCCCGATGCGCAAGTCTATGCGGCACGGCTCTGCGACTTCGCGCCTGAAGGCATCGAGCATGTCTTCTTCGTCAATTCCGGCTCGGAGGCGGTCGATACTGCGCTGAAGATTGCGCGGGCCTACCATCAGGCCCGCGGCCAGGCCTCGCGCACCAAGCTGATCGGCCGGGCCAAGGGCTATCACGGCATGGGCTGGGGCGGGCTCTCGGTCTCCGGCATCGGCCGGCACAAGGCCGCCTTCGGGCCTCTCTTGCCCGATGTCGCGCATCTGCCTTTGCCTTATGATCGCGCCAGCATGGCCTTCTCGCGCGGCCGGCCCGAAGGCGGGCTCGCAGCGGCCGAGGCGCTGGAGAGCCTGCTGCAGATCCATGATCCCCAGACGGTTGCCGCAGTGATCATCGAGCCGGTGACCGGCTCGGGCGGGGTCTATCCGCCGCCGAAGGGCTATCTCGAACGCCTGCGCGCGATCTGCGACCGGCATGGCATCCTCCTGATCTTCGACGAGGTCATCACCGGGTTCGGCCGACTCGGTGCGCCCTTCGCGGCGCAGGCCTATGGCGTCAGGCCCGATCTGATGAGCTGCGCCAAGGGCATGACCAATGGCGCGGTGCCGATGGGCGGTGTCCTCGTCGCCGGCCACGTATACGACGCTTTCATGGCTGGCCCGCCCGAGGCGATCGAGCTCTTTCACGGCTACACCTATTCGGCCCATCCGCTCGCCTGCGCCGCCGGTCTCGCGACGCTCGACGTCTTCGCCGAGCAGGACATCTTGGGGCAAGTCGCCAAGGTGCTGCCGCTCTGGGAGGAGCGGGCGCACCGGCTGAAGAGCTCGGCCCATGTCGTCGACATCCGCACCGCCGGCCTGCTCTGTGCGATCGACCTCGCGCCGCGCCCCGGCGCCGATGGCGCAAGGGGCGGGGAGGCCAACACGCTCTGCCTCGACGCCGGCGTGCTGATCCGCAATGCCGGCGACACGCTGGTGCTGTCGCCGCCGCTGGTGATCGCGCCTGCCGAGATCGAGGAGATCTTCGCCGCGATCGAGCAGGCGCTGGAACGGATCGCCTAGCTTAGCTGGATGCGGTCAGCGAAAAACCTTCGTCGAGCCAGCCGGTGACGCCGCCGATCAGCAGCTTGACCGGCAGGCCGAGGCGCGAGAGCCGGACCGCAGCGCGGTTGGCGCCGTTGCAATGCGGGCCGGCGCAATAGACCACGAAAATCTTGCCCTCCGGCTGCTCGGCCATCCTGGAGGCGGTCATCTTGCCGTGTGGGATGTTGATCGCGCCGTCGATATGGCCCTCGGCATAGAGCGCTGGCGAGCGCACGTCGACGAGGACGAAGTCGCGGTCGTTCGCCTTCAGGGCGTCATGCGTGTCCCAGCAATCGGTCTCGAAGGTCAGCAGCGCCTCGAAATGAGCGCGGGCGATATGCGACGGAGCGGCGGGAATTTCGGTGACGGCGGTGGCCATGGCGGTCCTCATCGGGCTTGCGATGGCGACAGGGGTAGCGGCCGGTCGCGATTTGCGGCAGTAGCGGAAATGACAATGTCTGGCAGGTTTCCGCCAAATGAACGCTGACCCCGCAATGGACCGTCTTGCCACGCCGCACGAGGTCGTCGCCGTCGCGTATGACGATTTGTGCACCTTCGAGTTCGGCATCGTCGTCGAGGCCTTCGCCCTGCCGCGACCGGAGTTCGATTTCTCCTGGTACCGTTTCCGCGTCGCCGCCGCCGAGCGGCCGATCCGCGCGATGGGTGGCTTTTCGCTGCAGGTCGACGCCGGGCTGGAGATTCTCGCGGAGGCGCAGACCATCGTCATTCCCGGCTGGCGCAATCGGGACGAGCTGCCGCCGTCTGCGCTGGTCGAGGCTCTGCAAGCGGCGCATCAGCGCGGTGCCCGGCTGCTCTCGATCTGCTCCGGCGCCTTCGTTCTGGCTGCCGCCGGCCTGCTCGACGGCAGGCGGGCGACGACGCATTGGCGGCACGCGCCGCATCTCGCCTCCGCCTGCCCGGGCGCGACGCTGGTCGACGACGTGCTCTATGTCGAGGACGGGGGCGTCGTCACCTCGGCCGGCAGCAGTGCCGGCATCGACGCCTGCCTGCATCTGATTCGGGCCGATCATGGCGCCAGGGTCGCAAATATCGTCGCGCGGAGGCTGGTGATGCCGCCGCATCGCGATGGCGGCCAGGCGCAATATGTCGAGGCGCCGATCCAGGCGAGGCCCGGCCGCTCGATCGCGACCGTGCTCGACTGGGCGCGCGAGCGGCTGGCCGAGCCGCTGGAGATCGGCGCGATGGCGCGCCATGCCGGCCTCAGCGAACGCACCTTCCTGCGCCGCTTCCGCGACGGCACCGGAGTGACGCCGCTGAAATGGCTCAGGCGCGAGCGCATCGGCCGGGCGATGAAGCTGCTCGAAGAAGGCGACATGGCGCTCGCCGATGTTGGCGCCGCCTGCGGCTTTGCCTCGCCGGAGAGCTTCCGCAAGGCCTTCTTCGAAATCGCCCGGACCGCGCCGGCAGCCTATCGCAACCGCTTTCGGCGATAGGCGGTTGCTAAGGCTCGCTCAGGCCCACTCACCCTTGCGGAAGACCGCAACGCGGCTGCCGTCGGGCTTGATGCCGTCGATGTCGACCTCGCCGGAGCCGATCATCCAGTCGATATGGATCAGGCTGCGGTTGCCGCCCTGCGCCGCGATCTGCGAGGGCGTCAGCTTGGTGCCGTCGACGAAGCACTTCGAATAGCACTGGCCGAGCGCGATGTGGCAGGAGGCGTTTTCGTCGAAGAGCGTGTTGTAGAACAGGATACCGCTCTGCGAGATCGGCGAGGAGTGCGGCACCAGCGCGACCTCGCCGAGCCGGCGCGAGCCCTCGTCGGTGTCGAGCACCTTGTTCAGGACCTCTTCGCCGCGGCTTGCCTTGGCCTCGACGATGCGGCCCTCCTCGAAGCGGACCTGGATGTTGTCGATCAGCGTGCCCTGATAGGAGAGCGGCTTGGTCGAGGAGACATGACCGTCGACGCGGCGGGCGTGCGGGGTGGTGAAGACCTCTTCGGTCGGGATGTTGGCGTTGCAGGTGACGCCGTTCTTCGCGGTCGAGGCGCCGCCCTGCCATTCATGCCCGTCGGCGAGGCCGATGGTGAGATTGGTGCCCGGTCCGGTGAAGTGCAGCGCGGAAAAGCGCTGGCCGTTGAGCCATTTGGTTCGCTGCGCCAAAGCGGCGTTGTGCTCGTCCCAGGCGGCGACCGGGTCATCGCGGTCGACGCGCGAGGCCGCGAAGATCGCCTCGGCGAGGCGAGCTACCGCGACCTCCTCGGCATCATCCGGGAAGACTTGGCTCGCCCAGGCCGCGCCGGGATAGGCGACGATGTTCCAGTTGATGTCGAAATTGGCGATCTTCTCCAGCGCCGGCTGGTAGGCGATCGAGTTGGCCTTGTTGGCGCGGGCGACCTTGGCCGGGTCCTGCTCGGCGAGCAGCATCGGGTTGTCGCCGACGATGGCGAGGCGCGCGGTATTGGCCGAGAAGGCCTTGGCGACGCCCTCATAGAGCCATGACGGGGCGCGGTCGAAGCCCACATCCTGGCCGAAGCGATAGCGCGCCAGCGTCACCGCCTCGTCCGATAGGATCGGCGTGACGAGGCCGGCGCCAGCCTTGTAGGCGTGCTCGGCGATGCGCCGGACCAAGGGCAGTGCCGAGCTCGGGGCAGTCAGGGACAGGTCCTGCCCCGGTTGCAGGTTGAGGCCGACCTTGATCGCGACCTCGGCCAGCCTGTCGAGCTTGGCGGCGTCGATGCCAGAGACGTGCTTGTTCATGAGGGCCTCGTCGGACTGATTTTCGAGGCCGCATTGCTGGCGGAAATCCGCCGCGGGTCAACCGCGTCAGTGCAGGTTATGCATTCGCTCAGCGCCGGGCGGGCCGGGTGCGCCGCGCCCTGGAGCGGTCGCCGCGCCAATCGGCGACCGACATGGTCGGCAGGTCGAAATAATCGCGCGTCGTGGCGTAGCCATGCCCGCCCATGCGGCCGATCGCGTCGAGCGCGACCGGATCGACATAGTGCTTAACCTTGTCGACCGTATCGGCGCGGAAATGGGCGTAGACGACCTCGCCCAGGATGATCTCGCGCGAATTGCCGATGCCGAGCGTGGTGTGGTGGCGGCACTCGAAGGCGGCCGGCGCCTCACCGATCCAGGGGCAGGGCACCTTGACGCCGGGCATGGCGCTAAGGCCGGCTTCGGCGAGCTCATCCGTGCCCGGCTCGAATGGCACGGCGCAGGCATTCATGCCGTCGAGCAGCGCGTCGGAGACGATGTTGACGGTGAAGGCGAGGCTCTCGCGGACATTGCGGCCGGTGTCCTTCTGCCCGCCGGTCTGGCGGTATTCGACACCGAGCGCCAGGATCGCCGGATCGGCCGAGAGGCAATTGAAGAAGGAGAACGGCGCGGCGTTGACGACGCCATTGGCGTCGATCGTGGTCACCAGCGCGATCGGGCGCGGCACTACGGCGCCGATCAGGAGCTTGTAGCGCTCGCGCGGGGTCAACGCAGCGAAGTCGAAGGTGACGATCTCGGTGGCGGCCGGCCGGTCCTGCGTCAGCGTCTGGGTCACGATGGGGTCAATCCTTCACTCAAAGCATAGGGTGCGAGCACGTCGCGGATATCGCGCTCAGCGCGTGGGGCCAGCAAGGCGCGGGTGACGACGGATTGAAGGTGGTGGTCCATCAGTGCGGCGGCGCGGACTGCATCGCCGGCGCGCAGTGCCTCGATCAATTGGCGATGCTCGGAGACGGCGCATTCGGAGGAGTGTGGGCGGCCGTAGATGGCGAGGATCAGCGAGCAGCGCGACGACGCTTCCTGGACATAGCGCAGGAGTAGGGCATTGCCGGTCATTTCGGCGAGCTTGATGTGGAATTCACCGGAAAGACGGATCGATTCGGGCCCGTCCTGCCCGTGCGCCTTCTCCTCGAGCCGGACATGGGCCTCGAGCTCGGCCGCCTGCGCTGCGGTCAGCCGCCCCGCCAGGTTCTCGGCGACGAGCCGCTCCAGCCCGCGGCGGACATCGAAGACGTCGCGGGCCTCCTCGAGCGTCGGATAGGCGACATTGGCGCCGCGATTGGGCTTGAGTTCGACCAGGCCCTCGACCGCGAGCCGCCCGAAAGCCTCGCGTACCAGGGTGCGGCTGACGCCGAGCTGCTCGCCGATCGAATCCTCGGGGAGCTTCATGCCGGGCTTTAGCGCCTGCTCGATGATGGCGCGGCGCAACGCCTTGTAGACCGCCTGGGCGCGCGGCACCGGCCCGCGTGTCCCGGTCTCCTTGCCGTTGGTCATGGGCTTGTTCGCTCGGGATGGACGGGTCGGGCGCGGCATCGGCTGAGTTTCCGCTTGTCTTCAATAATCGCATACAATACGGTTCTTGTATCGTATGCAAGTTTGCTCAATGATCGCACACGAGATGGCGCGGAAAGTGCCACGATGATCACAGAGGCGGCAACTGAACGGCGGTCCCCGGTGCGCGAAGCGGGCCGGCGGCAAGCAAAAAGGGGAGAGTTCGATGAAGAAGGCCTGGTTGCTGGCGGCCGTCGCCGCTTTCGCATTGAACGGTGCGGTCGAGGCGAAGACGCTGAAATGGGGCTCGGCGCGCGAGATCGCCTCGCTCGATCCCTACTCCTTCGGCGAGACCTTCACGCTCTCGGTTCTGAACCATGTCTATGAGGGGCTGGTGCGCTATACCGGCGATCTCAAGATCGAGCCGGCGCTGGCAGAATCCTGGGAGACGGTGTCGCCGACGATCTGGCGCTTCAAGCTGCGCCAAGGTGTCAAGTTCCACAATGGCAACCCGTTCACAGCCGATGACGTGATCGCCTCGCTGGCGCGTGTCACCCACGACACCTCGCCGCTCAAGGGCAACCTGCCGGCCTATAAGAGTTCGAAGAAGATCGACGACTTCACCGTCGAGATCGAGGTCAACGGGCCCTATCCGCTGCTGCTCAACGACCTCACCAACATCTTCATCTTCGACAAGGAGTGGATGGAGGCGAACAATTCGCTGCTCCCGACCGATTCCGGCAAGGGCGTGAAGGGCTATGCCACCGACAACGCCAACGGCACCGGCCCGTTCAAGGTCGAGAGCCGGCGCGCCGACTCCAAGACGATCTTCGCCAGGAATCCGAGCTGGTGGGACAAGCCGCAGCACAATATCGATGTGATCGAGTTCATCCCGATCACCTCGTCCTCGACCCGCGTTGCGGCGATGCTCTCCGGCGAGATCGACTTCACCAATGTCGCGCCGCTGCAGGATCTGCCGCGCCTCACGGCTTCATCCGAGGTCAAGGTGCTGCAGACCAACGAACTGCGTTCAGTCTTCTTCGCCTTCAATCTCGGCGACAAGCTGGTCGAGAGCGACGTCAAGGACAAAAACCCCTTCAAGGACATCAAGGTGCGCGAGGCGCTCTACCGCGCCATCGACATCGACGCGGTGCAGAAGCGGGCGATGCGCGGCCTCTCGCGCAATACCGGTGCACTCGTCGCCCCGGCGATCCCCGGCTACGAGCCATCGCAGGACCAGCGCCTGCCCTTCGATCTTGCCGGCGCCAAGAAGCTGCTCGCCGATGCCGGCTATCCGAACGGCTTCTCCTTCGTGATGAACTGCCAGAGCGACTCGCTCGTCAACGAGGAGGAGTTCTGCCAGGCGGTCGCGGCGATGTGGTCGCGCGCTGGCCTGAAGCCGAACCTCAGCCTGGCGCCGCGCAGCCAGCAGGCGCCGAAGCGGGTGAAGGGCGATTTCGACGCGATCTCCTTCGGCTGGGCCAACGAGCCGATGATCGATGCCTATTCGCTCCTGGTGCAGGTGCTGCGCTCGAAGAGCGGCACGGGCGGCGTGTTCAACTGGGGCAATTGGGGCGATCCGCGCATCGACGCGCTGATCGACAAGTCCGGCGTCGAGCTCGATACGCCAAAGCGCATCGAGATGATGAAGGAGGCGCTGAAGATCGCCAAGGCCGAGCACCTCTTCATCCCGCTGCATCAGCAGCCGATGGCCTGGGCGATGCGCAACACCATGGCCTCGACGGTCCAGGCCTCGGACAACAAGCCGCGCCTGTGGCTGACCACGATGAAGTGATCTCCCTGTCATTCCGGGGCGCGCCGCAAGGCGCGAACCCGGACCCACGACCGGGCGAGTGGCCGCAATCGCCGCTCTGACTCATGTCACCCAGTCGTGGGTTCCGGGTTCTTCGCTGCGCGAAGCCCCGGAATGACAGGCCGGGTTCGCGCAGCTTAAGGGAGTTGCAAGACCATGCCGGCCTTCCTCTTCAAGCGCTTCGTCAACGCCGCCGGCGTCATGCTGGCGGTGGCGTTCCTCGCCTTCCTGACCTTCCGCTTCGTCGGCGACCCCGTCGAGCTGATGCTGAACGAGCAGGCGAGCCAGGCGCAGCGCGACGAATTGCGGGTCCGGCTCGGGCTCGACAAGGGCTTCGTCCTGCAATTCGCGACCTTCGTCGGCAATGCCGTGCGCGGTGATTTCGGCATCTCCTATCGCAATCAGCAGGAGGTGTTCACGCTGATCGCCGAGCGCTTCCCGGCGACCTGCGAGCTGGTGCTGGTCGCGACCTTCCTGTCGCTGGCGGTCGGGATTCCGCTGGGAGTCTACACCGCGATCAAGCGCGACAGCCTGCTCGCCAAGGCGCTGCAATTCATCTCGGTGCTCGGCGTCTCCCTGCCGAGCTTCGCGCTCGGCATCCTGTTCATCCTGGTCTTCTCGGTGACGCTGCAATGGCTGCCGGCCTTCGGCCGCGGCGAAGTTGTGCAGCTCGGCTGGTGGAGCACCGGATTGCTGACCGCATCCGGTCGCAAGGCGCTGATCCTGCCCGGCATCACGCTCTCGCTGTTCCAGATCACGCTGGTGATGCGGCTGGTGCGCGCCGAGATGCTGGAGACGATGCGGACCGATTTCATCCGCTTCGCCAGGGCGCGCGGCCTGCCTTCGCGCGCCGTGCATTTCCGTCACGCGCTGCGCAATTGTCTGATGCCGGTGATCACGGTGACCGGCCTGCAGATCGGCAATCTGATCGCCTTCGCGCTGGTGACCGAGACGGTGTTCCAGTGGCCGGGCATGGGCATGCTCTTCGTCCAGGCCGTCACCTTCGTCGACATCCCGGTGATGGCCGCCTATCTGATCGTCGTCTCCTTCATCTTCGTCTCGCTCAACACGCTGGTCGACCTGACCTATGCCTGGGTCGATCCGCGCCTGCGCGAGGACGCGCTCTCGGGAGGCGCCAATGCCCGCTGAAGCCGCCAAGCCCGGGCGCCTGCGTCGCTTCCTCGACAGCGACATCGGCTGGAGCTTCCGGCGCACGCCGGCGGCCTGGCTCTCGGCGCTGGTACTGGCGATCCTGATCCTGACCGCATTGTTCTGCCCGCTGATCGCGCCGCAGAACCCGCACGACCTCGCCCAGATCTTCATCGACAAGGCCGAGATCCCGCCGATCTGGTCGCAGGACGGCGAATGGCCCTTCCTGCTCGGCACCGACCCGCAAGGGCGCGACGTCTTCTCCGCCATCCTCTACGGCACGCGGGTCTCGCTGATCATCGGCTTTTCGGCCGTTATGGTCTCGATGGTGATCGGCGTCTCGCTCGGGCTGATCTCCGGCTTCTATGGCGGGCGGATCGACAACCTCCTGATGCGCCTCGGCGACACCGTGCTGTCGATCCCGACGCTGCTGATGGCGATCCTGGTCTCGGCGATCTTCCGCGAATTGCTGCCACCCGCGCTGCGAGACCCCTTCGCCGCCGCGGTGCTCGTTCTCTCGATCTCGCTGACCAGCTGGGTGCAGTACGCCCGCACCGTACGCGCCTCGACCATGGTCGAGCGACGCAAGGAGTATGTGCTGGCGGCGCGGATCATCAAGGTGCCGGCAGGGCGGATCATGCGCCGGCACATCCTGCCGAACACGCTGACCCCGGTGATGGTCGCGGCCACGCTCAATCTCGGCCTCGCCATTCTGTCGGAAGCGACCCTGTCCTTCCTCGGCGTCGGCATGCCGATCACCCAGCCTTCGCTCGGCACGCTGATCCGGATCGGCAACCAGTATCTATTCTCCGGCTCCTGGTGGCTCGTCGTCTTCCCCTCGCTGCAGCTCGGCCTGATCGTGCTCTCGGTCAACCTGCTCGGCGACTGGCTGCGCGACGCGCTGAACCCGAAGCTGAGGTGACGATGATGACGCTTGGAGCCGATGCGCCGGTCTTCCCTTCTCCCCCTGCGGGAGAAGGTGGCCCGAAGGGCCGGATGAGGGGTCGCACTGGCCTGAGCCATTTGCCTTCGGCGCAACGTCGCCAGCGATCGGCGTCGCGCGACCCCTCACCCCAACCCTCTCCCGCAAGGGGAGAGGGGGTTGGTCGCGCCCTGATCATGACGACCGATAATCAGAGGATACGCCTGCGATGACCGCCTCCCTGCTGCTGCGCAATGTCCGCCCCTATGCCGGCAAGGCCGTCGATCTCCTGATCGAGAACGGCAAGATCACGCAGGTCGGCGCGAATCTCGCCGCGCCCGCCGGCGTCGCGGTCGAGGACGGCAAGGGCGAGATCGTCATCCCCGGCCTGGTCGAGGCGCACACCCATCTCGACAAGAGCCTGCTCGGCCTGCCCTGGTACACCAACGAGGTCGGCCCCAAGCTGCTCGACAAGATCGACAATGAGCGGATGAACAAGAAGCGGCTCGACATCGATCCCGAGCGCCAGTCCGCCCGCCAGAGCATCCTCTCCTCGCTCAAGGGCACGACCCATATCCGCAGCCATGTCGATGTCGACACCGAGCACGGCATGTGGGGTGTCGAGGGCGTGATGAGGACGCGCGATGCCTATCGCGACATCGTCGACATCGAGCTCGTCGCCTTCCCGCAATCGGGGCTGCTGCGCCGGCCGGGCACGCTCGAATTGATGGACCAGGCGATGAAGGCGGGCTGCGAGATCGTCGGCGGGCTCGACCCCTGCACGATCGATCGCGATCCCAAGGGCCATCTCGATGCCGTCTTCGCGCTCTGCCAGCGCTACGGCAAGCCGCTCGACATCCATCTGCACGAGCCCGGCGAGGTCGGCGCCTTCTCGCTCGACCTGATCATCGAGCGCACCCGCGCGCTCGGGATGACCGGCAAGGTCACGGTCAGCCACGCCTTCTGCCTGGGTACGCCCGACCCGGCCCTGATCGATCCGTTGATCGAGGATCTCGCCGCACTCGATATCGCGATCATGACGACGGCGCCGGCGAGCCGCCCGGCGCCCCCGGTGAAAAAGCTGCTGCAGGCGGGCGTGCGCGTCTGCTCGGGCTCCGACGGCATCCGCGACACCTGGAGCCCCTATGGCAACGCCGACATGCTGGAGCGGGCGATGTTTGTCGGCCTGCGCAATAATTTCCGCCGCGACGACGAGGTCCAGCTGGCGCTCGACGTCTGCACGACGGAAGGCGCCAAGGTGATGGAGATCGAGGGCTACGGGCTCGATGTCGGCTGCGTCGCCGACCTCGTCCTGCTGCCGACCGAGTCGATCGCCGAAGCCGTCGCGACCCGTCCGGCCCAGCGCCGCGTGATCAAGCGCGGCAAGGTCGTCGCCCGCGACGGCGTCTCGATCAGGACCGCGCCGTGACCCTGCAAGCCGCCAAACGACCTGAGGGCCGCGTCCTCCTGACGGCGCGCTGGCTCGTCGGCCACGCGCAGGGGCGCCATCGCCTTTACGAGAACGGCGAGGTCGTGTTCGAGAACGGCGAGGTCGTCTTCGTCGGCCATGGTTTCCCGGGCGAGGTCGCCCGGCGCCTCGACTACGGCCATGCCTTGATCGGGCCGGGCTTCATCGATTGCGATGCGCTCTCCGATCTCGACACCACCATTCTCGGCTATGATAACCAGCCGGCCTGGAAGAAGGGCCGCGTCTGGCCGCGCAGCTATCTCGAGGCCGGCCCCTACGAGATGTATTCGCGCGAGGAGCTGGCGTTCCAGAAGCGCTATGCCTTCTCTCAGCTCATCCGCAACGGCATCACCACGGCGCTGCCGATCGCCTCGCTGTTCTACCGCGCCTGGGGCGAGACGGTGCAGGAGTTCGAGGACGCCGCGGAGGCCGCCGCCGATCTCGGCCTGCGCGCTTACCTCGGCCCGGCCTATCGCACCGGCAACCAGCTAATCGAGGCCGATGGGCGCATCGTCACCCATTACGACGAGCCGCGCGGGCTCGCCGAGCTCGACGCTGCCGTCGATTTCGCTGGGCGACATGAAGGCGCGGCCGGCGGGTTGATCCGCGCGATGCTGGCGCCCGATCGCATCGAGACATCGACGGCCGAGCTATTACGCCGCACCGCCGCCGCTGCGCGCGAGCTCGACATCCCCGTCCGCCTGCATTGCTGCCAGTCGAAGATCGAATACGACCTCGTCCTCGCCCAGCACGGCATGAGCCCGCCGGAATGGCTGGAGAGCCTCGGCTTCCTCAATGAGCGCTGCCTGCTGCCGCATGGCACCGTGGTCTCCGGCAGCCGCCTGATCGACCGTCCCGGCCGCGACCTCGAAATCATCCGCGATGCCGGCGCCAGCATCGTGCATTGCCCGCTGGTCTCGGGCCGGCACGGCAACGCGATCAATCATTTCGGCAGCTATCGCGCCATGGGGCTCAATATCGCCATGGGCACGGACACCGCCCCGCCGGACATGGTGATGAACTTGCAGACCGGCATGATCCTCTCCCGCACCATGGCCAGCAATGTCGGCGCCGTGCGCTCCGAGGACTATTACGATGCCGCCACCATCGGCGGCGCCGATGCACTCGGTCGACCCGATCTCGGCCGCCTCCAGCCGGGCTCCCGCGCCGATATCACCGTCTTCGACTTCGACCGGCCGCATAGCGGGCAGGTCATCGACCCCATTCAGACGATGATGCTGACGGGCCATGGCCGCGACTTCGTGGCGGTGGTGATCGACGGCCGCTTCGTCATGGAGAACCGGGCCATTCCGGGCCAGGACGAGGCTGCCGACAACGTCCGAGCCCAGAAGCAGTTCGAGGGGGTGATGGCGCGCTATCCGGAACGAACAGCGGGCCATCCGCCGATGAGCGAGATCTTCTCGTCGAGCTACGCGATCGAACGTAAGGGAGACGCTGCGTGAACGCCCAGCCAGCGCTGCTCTCGGTCCGCGACCTGCGCATCGTCTTCGACGGGCGGCGCGGCCCGCTGACGGCGCTCGACGGCGTCTCCTTCGAAATCGCGCCGGGGGAGATACTCGGCGTCGTTGGTGAGTCCGGCGCCGGCAAGTCTCTCACCGGTACGGCGGTGATCGGCCTGCTCGATCCGCCGGGACGATTGGCCGGCGGCGAGATCAAGTTGTCCGGCCAGCGCATCGACAATCTGCCGGCCGAGGCGATGCGCAAGCTGCGCGGCCGCCGGATCGGCGCGATCTTCCAGGATCCGCTGACCTCGCTGCACCCGCTGCTGACCGTCGGCGAGCAGCTCATCGAGACCATCACCACGCATCTGCCGGTCGGCAAGGCCGAGGCGCGCAAGCGTGCGCTGGACTTGCTCAAGGAGGTCGGCATTCCCGCGGCGGAAACACGGATCGACCATTACCCGCACCAGTTCTCGGGCGGCATGCGCCAGCGCGTCGTCATCGCGCTCGCGCTCTGCGCCGAGCCGATATTGATCATCGCCGACGAACCGACGACGGCGCTCGACGTCTCGATCCAGGCGCAGATCACCACCTTGCTGAAGCGGCTCTGCCGCGAGCATGGTACCGCGATCATGCTGGTGACGCACGATATGGGCGTGATCGCCGAGACCGCCGACCGGGTCGCGGTGATGTATGCCGGCCGCGTCGTCGAGATCGGCCCGGTCGAGGAGGTGACGCGCCGGCCGCATCATCCCTACACTGCCGGTTTGATGGCCTCGATCCCGAGCGTCCATCGCCGCAATGCCGAGCTCAACCAGATCGACGGCTCGATGCCGCGGCTGACCGCCGTTCCGGCCGGCTGCGCCTTCAATCCGCGCTGCGGCTTCGCCACGGATCTCTGCCGCGAGACCAAGCCCGGCTTGCCGGTTTCGGGCCATGCCGCCGCGTGTCATTTCCCGCTGCGGGAGATGGCCCATGGCTGAAGCGAACACCATCCTCGAGGTCACGTCCGCCTCCTGTCGCTTCGACGTCTCGGCGCCGGCGCTGTCGCGGCTGTTCTCGCACGAGCCGCGCCGCATCCTGCGCGCGGTCGAGAACGTCTCGTTCAGCGTCCAGCGCGGCACGACCTTCAGCATCGTCGGCGAATCCGGCTGCGGGAAGTCGACGCTGGCGCGCATGGTCGTCGGCCTGCAGCGGCCGACGCAGGGCCTGCTGGATTTCAAGGACATTAAGCGCGCGGATGGCTCGGTCGGCCCACCGCGTGTGCAGATGATCTTCCAGGACCCCTACGCCTCGCTCAATCCGCGCTGGCGCGTCGGCGACATCATCGCCGAGCCGATCCGTGAATTGAAGCTGCGCAAGGACGAAAGCGAGACGGCCACCCGCGTCGGCGACCTCCTGGAGATCGTCGGCCTGTCGCGGGCGGATGCGCGCCGCTTCCCGCATGAATTCTCCGGCGGCCAGCGCCAGCGCATTTCGATCGCCCGGGCGCTGGCGACCGAAGCCGATTTCCTCGTCTGCGACGAGCCGACCTCGGCGCTCGACGTGTCCGTGCAGGCGCAGATCCTCAACCTGATGGTCCGCCTGCAGAAGGAGTTCGGGCTGACCTATCTCTTCATCAGCCACAACCTCTCGGTGGTCCGGCACATGTCGGACCAGCTCGCCATCATGTATCTCGGCCGTTTCGTCGAGAGCGGGCCGGCGGAAGAGGTGTTCGGCCGGCCGCGCCACCCCTATACGCGGCTGCTCCTCGACACGATCCCCGATGTCGAGAAGCCGAACCGCGAGCGCCGGCCGATGTCGGGCGAGGTGCCGAGCCCGATCGCGCCGCCGCCCGGCTGCGCCTTCCATCCGCGCTGCGTTCAGGCTGTCGAGCGCTGCCGCACCGAGGCGCCGGCACTGCGTCGCGAGGGCGAGCTGGAGATCGCCTGCCACCTCGCCTGAGACGCGTCAGCAGAAGTCGAAATCAACGCCTTCGTCGGCCTGGAGCACGTGCTCGTCATAGAGCCGGTCATAGCCGCGACGCTCCCTTGCAGGCGGCTGCGGCAGGGCGGCGCGGCGCGAGTCTAGCTCGGCCTCATCGACCAGCAGATCGAGCCTTCGTTCGGCGACGCTGAGCCGGATCCGGTCGCCATTGCGGACGAGGGCGAGTGGGCCGCCAACCGCCGCCTCAGGCGCGACATGCAGCACGATCGCGCCATACGCAGTGCCGGACATGCGCGCATCGGAGATGCGGACCATGTCCTTGACGCCCTTGGCCGCGAGCTTGCGCGGGATCGGCAGATAGCCGGCTTCCGGCATCGCGGCGGCGCTCTTCGGGCCGGCGTTCTGCAGGACGAGGACGTCGTCGGGGCCGACATCGAGATCGGGATCGTCGATGCGGGCGGAAAGGTCTTCCAGTGACGAGAAGACGACGGCGCGGCCTTCGTGCTCGAGCAGGCGCTTCTCGGCCGCAGCGCGCTTGACGATCGCACCGCGCGGGGCGAGCGAGCCGAACACGGCGACGAGCCCGCCATCGGGATCGACCGGGCCTTCACGCGAGCGGATGATCGTGCGGTCGAGCTGGTCGACCAGGGGCTCGTCGATCAATTCTCCCAGCGTCTTGCCGGTGATCGTCATGCAGTCGAGATGCAGGAGATCGCGCAACTCGCGGAGCACGGCCGGCACGCCGCCGCCCGCGAAGAAGTCCTCCATATAGTTGTCGCCGACCGGCTTCAGGTTCACCAGCACCGGCGTCTCGTCAGAGAGCTGGTTGAGGCGGTTGAGATCGACCTTGATCCCGGCGCGGCGGGCTATTGCGGTGAGATGCACCACGGCATTGGTCGAGCCGGAGATCGCCAGCAGCACGCGCCAGGCATTCTCGATCGCCTTTTCGGTGACGATCTGGCGCGGCAGCAGGGTTTGCGTGCCGATCAGCGCGACGGCGCGCTTGCCGCTCTCCTCGGCGCAGCGCAGGCGGTCGGCATGGACGGCCGGGATCGCGGCGGAGCGCGGCAAAGCGAGCCCCAGCGTCTCGGCGATGCAGGCCATGGTCGAGGCCGTGCCCATCACGGCGCAGGTACCGGCGGTGGTCGCGAGCCGGCCCTCGACGACGTCGATCTCGGCCTGGTCGATCTCGCCGGCGCGGAAACGGGCCCAGAAGCGGCGGCAATCGGTGCAGGCGCCCAAGCGCTCGCCCTTGTGGCGTCCGGTCGACATAGGCCCGCCGACGAGTTCGACGGTCGGGACATTGGCCGAGAGCGCCGCCATCAATTGCGCCGGCACGGTCTTGTCGCAGCCGCCCATCAGCACGACGGCGTCGATCGGCTGGGCCCGGATCATCTCCTCGGTACCCATCGCCATCAGGTTGCGGAACTTGAGACTGGTCGGGTTGAGGAAGACCTCGCCGAGCGAGATGGTCGGGAACTCCACGGGAAGGCCGCCGGCCATCAGCACGCCGCGTTTCACCGCCTCTAGCAATTCGGGGAAGTGGCGGTGGCAGTTGTTAAAGCCGCTATAGGTGTTGGCGATGCCGACGATCGGCCGTGCCAGCGCCTCGTCGGAATAGCCCATCGAGCGGGCGAAGGAGCGGCGCAGATAGGCGGCGAATTGCGGGTCGCCGTAATTGGTCAGCCCGCCGGCGATGCCGCGCCCCTTCGGTTCGTCGCCCGCCATGCCCGCTTCTCCCTCGACTTGTTCTGAGGAGAAGCTTGCCGGGATCGCCGGCGCTGTCGAGGCCGCCTTATGCAGGGCGGCCTCGCGAATTCTGTGTGGCGCGAATTCTTGTCGCTCGACCGATACCGGTCGAACGGAATGCGCGCTGGGTTCAGTAGCCGAGGGCGCAGCCGTCCTTGCGCGGGTCCGAGCCGCCGGTCAGCGTGCCCTTCTCCCAATCGATCCAGATCGCCTGGGCGCCACCCATCGGAGATTTCGGCGGCTGGACGTCGAAGCCGCGCGCCGCGAGCGCTGCGCCGACGCTCTCGCGCAGGCGCTTTTCCGTCTCGACCGTGTTCGTGCCCGGTAGCGGGAAGAGGCGCGGCAGGTCGATCGCCTCCTGCAGGTCGAGGCCATGGTCGAAGAGCTTGGCGAGGAAATGGGCGTGGCCCATCGCCTGGTAGTGGCCGCCCATCACGCCGAAAGGCATGACGACGCGGCCGTTCTCGGCGAGCATGCCGGGGATGATGGTGTGCATCGGCCGCTTGCGCGGGGCGATCGCGTTGGGATGACCCTGCTTCAGCACGAAGCTCTGGCCGCGGTTGTGGAAGAGCACGCCGGATTTCTTCGTCATCAGCCCGCTGCCATAGGGCGAGAAGATCGAGTTGATGAAGGAGACGGCGTTGCGGTCCTTGTCGACGACGCTGATGTAGACGGTGTCCTTGTGCTCGGCCCCGCCGGGTATGACGGGCAGCGGATCGAGCGCGCGCTCCGGATCGATCATGCCGGCGAGCTCGTCGGCGAGTTCATTCGAGAGCAGGTGGTCGACCGGCACCTCGGCCTTGGCGGGGTCGCCGAGGAAGCGGTCGCGCGCGGCATAGGCGAGGCGGGTTGCCTCCAGCTCGATGTGGAGGTTCTCGACGGCGAGCGGCCCGCCCTTCGGCTCGAAACGCTCGAGGATCTTCATGATCAGCAGGGCGATGACGCCCTGGCCGTTGGGCGGGCACTCATAGACGGCGCGGCCGCGGAAGGTGGCGCTGATCGGCGTGACGTATTCGCCCTCGGCCGCTGCGAAGTCGTCAGCTGTGTGCAGGCCACCGGCGGCCTTGAGATAGTCGACCATCTCCCGGGCGATCTCACCGCGATAGAAGGCGTCGCGGCCTTCGCGGCCGATCGCTTCGAGCGTCTCGGCCAAAGCCGGCTGACGCTGGACGATACCCGCCGGCGGGGCCTTGCCGCCGACCAGGAAGGTCGTGGTGGCGTTGGCATCCTTGATCAGGGTTTCGTGCTGGGCGGCGAGGTCGTAGGCCACGCGCGGCGTCAGGGCATAGCCGTCGCGGGCATAGGCGATCGCGGGCGCGAGCACTTCCGCGAGCGGCAGGCGGCCATGGTCCTTGTTGAGCCGTGTCCAGGCATCGATCGCGCCCGGCACGGTGACGACGTGCGGCGAGTGCCGTTCCAGCGTGGCGATGCCGGCCTTTTCGTACCAATCCAGCGTTGCGGCGGCGGGCGTGCGGCCGGAGCCGTTATAGGCGACGACATCGGTCGAGCCGCCGCGCGCATAGAGCACGAAGCAGTCGCCACCGACCCCGGTCGAGCCGGCCTCGACGACGCATTGTACGGCGCAGGCGGCGATCGCGGCGTCGATCGCGTTGCCGCCAGCCTTCATGATGTCGAGCGCGGCGAGCGTCGAGGCGGGATGCGAGGTCGCCGCCATCGCGTTGCGGCTGATGGCGAGGGAACGCCCAGGGAGCTCAAGATCACGCATGGAAGAGGCTTTCGTGGAATATGGCCGGCGTTGATCGCCGGCCCTTTTAAGGAGGAAGCGAAGGACGGTCAGCCCTTGCGCAGATTGGTGAAGACCGGGACGCCGTTCAGCATGCCGGTGAGGTTCTTGCGATAGGCGACCGGCTGCAGATACTGGCCAGCCGGAACATAGGGCACGTCCTGCATCGCCTGCAGCTCGATCTCGCGGGCGATCGCCTTCTGCTCGGCTGGATCGCCTGCGGTCAGGAAGCGGGCGCGCAGCGCCTCGATCTGCGGGCTGTCGGGCCAGCCCGGGCTGCCCTTGGCGCCGTTGCCGCGCAAGGGTGAGCTCGTCGCCGGCGAGCCCAGATCGAGCCCCGCCCAATAGGTGACGTAGCAGCTCCAGCCGCCCTGCTCGACTGGCTGGCGGTTGCCGATGCGCTGCAGGACGGTGCCCCAGTCGGCTGCGACGAAGTCGACATTGACGCCGATCTTTTTCAGCGCATCGGCCGCGACATCGCAGACCAGGGCGATGCGCGGCACATCCTGCGCTGCGAGGAACACGGCGCGCTCGCCCTTGTAGCCGGCGGCAGCGAGCTCCTGCTTGAGCTTGCCGAAATCCTTCGGTCCCTTCAGGGCGGGAGCAGCGACGTCAGACGCCATCGGCGAGTTGTTCGGGAAGAATCCGATGCTGCCGCGCTCGACCTGCGGATCGCCGCCGCAGACCGCGTTCATGCAGTCCTCCTGGTCGATCGCCTTGAGGATGACGCGGCGGATCGCCGGATTGTTGAAGGGCGGCTGCAGATGGTTCAGCCTGAGCTGGCCGGCCATGCCGGTCCGGTCCTTGACCTCGACGACGATGTTCGGGTCCTTCCGCAGCAGCGGCAGGAGGTCGATGATCGGCTGTTCGACCCAGTCGACCGCGCCGGTCTGCAGCGCCGAGACTGCGGTCGCGGCATCGGGCATGACGGTGAATTCGATGCGGTCGAGATAGGGCGTGCGCGGGCCGGCGGTGAAGCTCGGCGTGCCGCTGGAGCGCGGGACGTAACCCTCGTGCCGTGCATAGACATGGCGGGCGCCGGCGATGCGGTCAGCCGTGAGATAGCGATAGGGGCCGCTGCCGATCGCCTCGGGAATCTGCTTGAACGGGTCGGTCTGCGCGAGGCGCTCCGGCATGATCGCGGCGACGAGCGCGCTCGGGCGGGCGAGCGCTGCTGGCAGATGCGGAAAGGGCGTCTTCAACCGGAAGACGATGGTGCGGTCGTCGGGGGCGGAAAGCTCGTCGGTGGCTGCCATCAGCGCCTGGCCAAAGGTGTCGCGCACACCCCAGCGCCTGATCGAGGCGACGGCGTCGCGCGCCAGCACCTTGCTGCCGTCATGGAAGACGAGGCCTGGCCGCAGCGTCAGCGTCCAGCGCTTGCCGTCCTCCTCGACGACATGGCCCTCGACCATTTGCGGCTGTGGCTGGAACTGGTCGTCGAGCCCGTAGAGCGTGTCCCAGACGAGCAGCGCATGGGTCCGGGTCGAATAGCCGTTGGTCCAGATCGGATCGATGATCGCGACGTCGGAATAGGGCACGAAGCGCAGGGTCTTGGCATCCTGCGCCGTGGCGAGATGCGGCGCTGCCGGCAGGAAGGCCGTCGCGGCTGAGGCTTTCAGGAACTGGCGTCGATCCATCGTTAATCCCCTCGTTGTTTTGGCTGGCCCTCGGGCGTCCTCGGGAGCGCGGGCTTCTGGCGAGCCGCTGCGTCGTTTGGTTCAGATCTGCGCGCTGGCCGGCAGGGTCGCTGGAGCGCCTGTCGCCTGGCCACGGCTGCGCAGGAACTCGGCGAGGCGCGGCGCGGTGCGCAGGACATGCTCGCGCATCACCGCCTCGGCATGCTCGGCATCGCCGGTCCGGATCGCCTCGACGACCTCGTCCTGACGCTCAGTGGCGTGGGCGGGCTGGGCGACGTGGTGGAGCCAGACGCGCATATAGGGCTCGACCGCGATGTGCAGCGCGGCGATCTGGGCGATCAGCTTGGGGCGCCTGCTCAGCCCGCAGATATAGGCGTGGAATTCCTGGTGCCTGCCGAGCCAATCGGCGCCGCCGGCCGCGCCGGCGCGGCGCATGCGGGCGAGATGGTCGTCGAGCTCGGCCAGGGCGGCGGCGTCGAAGCGCGGCATGGCGAGGCGCACGGCGAGCCCTTCGAGCACGGAGCGGATCTCGAAGAGCTCGTAGATCTCCTCGATGGTCAGGCCGGAGACGAAGCAGCCGCGATTGGGACGGATGAGGACGAGGCCCTCATTGGCGAGACGCTGGAAGGCCTCGCGCACCGGCATGCGGCTCATCGCCAACTCTCGCGCGATCGTCTCCGGGATCAAGCGCTCACCGGGCTGGTAGCGGCCGCTGCGGATGTCCTGCAGGATGGCGCGATAGGCCTCGTCCTGCGCCGTTGCGGCCATTCCCTTGGAGGCGAAGCTCATCCCGTTCCCCTGCGAGTCGCTGGCGCTCGATCAGCAATTCTGTATGAGTGTATCCACTATTACAAAGCCAGAAATCGACCGCGCGCAAGGGCTTCCTTGCGCGGTGGAGGGCAGTTGCGTCGAGGGATCAGAGCGCCGCGGCGTAGAACTCGAGATAGCGGCGGGTGACCTCGTTCCAGGAATAGGGAGCAAGATCCGACAGGCGCGGACGGGTGTTGCCGGGGAAGCGGACGAGATCGGCATGGGCCTGTTCGACGGCGGCCGCCGCTTCCTCCGGATCGGCGAAGTCGACCATTCGCACGACGGGAAACTTGCTGGCCAGGCCCGCGAAGGCGGCATTGGGCTGAACGACCGGCACGAGACCGGCGCTCATCGCCTCGACCAAAGCGAGGCCGAAGCCCTCGAACTCGGAGGCCGAGACGAAGAGCGAGGCGCGGCTCATCACCTGCCGCGCCGCGGCATCGCCGAGGCCGAGATGGAGCGTCACGTTCTGCTCCATGCCGGCGCTGGCGATCGCCGTTCGCAGCGCTTCCTCGGTCCAGTCGGAGGCGACGCCGAGCATGTCGAGATGCCAAGAAGGCTCGCGCTGCGCCAGCACTGCCATCATCGCGATCAGCCGGTCTGGCCGCTTGTTCTTCGAGAAGCGCCCAATGCTGACGAGGCGGCGTTGCGGCTCGGGGCTCGAGGCGCCCGCGAACTTGTCGAGGTCGACGCCGTTCTCGATCACCCGGACCTTGCCAGGCGCGAGCCGCTCGAACATGCGGGCATCATTGCTGCTGCAGCCAGCGATGCCGCGATAGGCCTGGGCCGAGAGCCGGGTCGGGCCGTTGAACCAGAGCTTCTTCAGGCTGGCGAAGTCGCCGGTGTGGAAGAAACCGCCATGGGTGGTGGCGACGAGCGGCTTTCGATGCAGCAGCCAGCCGAGGGCGAGCGCATCGAAGAAGAAGTCGACCGCGTGGACATGGACGAGATCGGCGTCACGCAGATGGGAAAAGACCTGAGGCGCGAGCGGGTAGCGCGTCGAGCCGCGGAAGGGGATGCGGCTGACGGGAATGCCGTCGATGATCTCGTTCGCCGGCAGGACGAGGTCCGGCTGCGAGAACAGGCGATCGAGCGTCACCACGGAGGGCTTGAGGCCGACCGCCAGCTGCGCCCGGCAGAGATTGGCGACGACATCCTCGAGCCCACCGCGATTGGGCAGGAACTGGCGCACGACATGGACGATGCGGGTTCCTGCCGGTACTGCCGGCGCCGAGCGGTGGGAGAACGGGACGGTCACGGTTTGGCCTCCGGACCGCAAATAGCACTGGGCTTCTTCGCCTTGAAGCGCTGAGTAAGCAGCTTCATCTGCGGGCGCTCGCCGGCCGGGGTCGGGTCCAGGTTGAAGATATAGTCCGCCGGCCACCAGGCGCCGGCACCCCAGGCTGTCCAGCCCAGCCATTGCTGCGGGCTGGCGTCGAGCTTCGTCACCATCTGCCTGAGGGCGGCGAGGCATTCGGGGCGACTGGAGGCGGCGAACTCGCCGAGGAAACCGCGGCGGCCATGCGTCTTGAGCCAGGCGGTGACGTCGTCGATCCCCTTCAGCGCGCCGGCGGCGGCCGAGCATTCCGGGGCGCGGCCGGAATAGTCGGCGTCGAGATATTGATGGAAGTCGTAGGCGTAGCGGTCGAGCGGATCGACTACGCCCAGAAGATCGCGGCCGTTGTTGCCGACGGGCAGATCAGAGGTCCAGCTATGGGCGCCGCCGAAGGCGGTGCCGGTGACCAGCAGGAGCTGCTTGGCGCCCGCCTTGCGGATCGCGGCGATGGCGGTGTTCTGGATCTTCGCCCAATCAGCGCTGTTAATGTCGTAGGGCTCGTTCATCAGCGAGAAAACGAGCCTGGGCCGGTCGCGGTAATGCTGTGCGAGCTTGCCCCAGACATCGGCGAGCGCCGAGGCCGGGAGCTCCACCGAGCCGAGCTGCTTCTTGGCGTAATAGCCGTAATTGTGCAGGTCGATGATGGCGATGAGCCCGGCCTCCTCGATCCGGCGGACCGTCTGGTCGAGATAGGCCAGCTCCATGATGTCGAGCCCGCCGTTTAACTGAGGTTGGACGCGCTCCCAACGGAAGGGCAGGCGGACGGCGCTCATGCCGAGCTTGCCGAGCCGCTGGATCGCGGCTTCGCTGGGATAGGTGTAGTCGGTATCGACCTTGCCCGGCAGATCGCCGAACTCGGCACCCGAGAGGTTGACGCCGCGCAGGCAGAGTTCGGCTTGTGCGGGCAGGGCGGCGATCAGCGCCAGAGCGAGAATGGCTGATCTCACGGCGCGACGATCCTGAGCAGCGCATCGAGCAATCGGCGTCCGGCGGCGAGATGCGTGAAATTGTGGTCGGCGTCGGCGAGCATGGTCAGCGAGGTGTTCGGATAGGCGGAAAGGCCCTTGCCGCCCTCGCCGAAATAGGTCCGGAGTTCGGCCAGGCCGACATCACCATCGGCATAGAGCAGCGACAATTCGACCTTGCGCTCGGCGAGCGCGGCGAAATGGCGATGGCATTGGTGATGGAGCCGGCCATGCTTGGTCAGCCGGCCGAGGATCGGCGCGAGCTTGACCGAGAGCCGTTTGCGGTAGCGGTAGAGCAGATAGCGCCCGGCCGGCCCGACGCGGAGCTTGCCGGTGAGCAGGCGGCGCAAGCCGTCCTTGCGGGCCAGCGTCGCGCCGAGATCGCCGGCGCTGCGATGGGCATAGCGGATCGCATCCTCGACACTTTCGTCGGGATCCCAGACAAAGCGCTCATTGTTGACGATGACGAGACGACGGATGCGCGCGTCGACGACCGCGGCGTGGAAGGCGGCATAGGCGCCGCTGCAGCGCCCGATCAGGACGGGTGCGTCGAAGCCGCGCGCCTGCATGGTGTCGATGGCGAGGCAGACATCGTCGATCTGCGCCTGCGAATAGAGAATCTCCTCCGGCCCGTCGGCTGCTACCCCGCTGTCGCCGACACTGCTGGCGTCGAAGCGCAGCGAGGCGATGCCGCGCGCGGCGAAGGCCCGGGCTTGATTCACGCTGACCCGGGCCCAGCCGATATGATAATCGCGGCCGGCATTGACGAAGACGATGGGCTCGCGCGCCGCCGGGCCGAGCGGCTCGCAGAGCACGCCGAAAAGGCGGCCCTCCGGGCCGAAGCGGATCGGGCGCTCGACGAAACTGTCTCCAAGCACGCCTTCTGCGGTGCCGGGCAACTGCGGCACCCTGATGCCGGCGGGAGCAGAGCGCGCCGCCTCGGCTCGCTCGGCAATCCAGTTGACGATACCAGCGATCGTCGCCCTGGGCGGGCGGGCCGCGGTCGGATCGGTGGTCAGCGTCTCGTAGCCTTCATAGGCGCACTGCGTCACGGTAGAGCCGAGGCCGGTGAGCGCTTCGGCCAGGGCCGCATCGCCGCCATGGCCGGGCCGGGACAGCAGCAGGACCTGTTCGGACGGTGCTTGCGTGAGCGCGCCTGTTCCGAGCGTCGCGATCGCGGGCAGGCGGCCGGGCGCGATGCGCAGGCCGGCCACGGCGCAACGCGTGTCGTCGTCCGGGTCAGTGCCGATGCCGATCCGGTCCGAGACGATCCGGGTCCAGGCCGCGAGCTCGCGCAAATAGCGCTTGCCATTGGCGACGGGCGCCATGAGGACGCTCGCCGCGACCGGCGCGAGATCATCGGCGAGCTTGAGCGCCAGCGTGCCGCCGAGTCCCTGGCCGAGCAGGACGAGGCGCTCGCAGCCGCTGGAACGGCGCAGCAACTCCGCGGCGGCGCGGACCGTCTCGAACCAGTCGTCCAGCCCTTGCGGATCGACGGCTTCCTGGGCGTCGCCCTGGCCGGGATAGTCGAAGCGCAGGCAGGCGATGTCCTTGTCCGCCAGGGCCTGCGCCAGGCTGCGCCAGGTCGCGCGCAGGCAGAGTTCCTCATAGCCGACGGCACCGAGCATCAGCACCGCGACCGGGGCGTGGCCGGGGTGGAAGACGCCCATGCTCCGGCCGAAGGTCACCGGTGTGCCGAAGGGCGAGGGCGCCTTCGCAGACAGTTTGCCGGCCGGGTCGATACGGTAGGCTGCGGCTACCGTCATCGACCGGCTCCCTCAGTGGCACGATCCGTCGGCAGCGGGGCAGCCGTATCGGCCGGTGCGCCGCCGAAGAGGAAGGGCCGGATGAAGGCGGTGGCCATGTTGTCGATCCGCCATTTCTCTTTGATCCAGTACCAGGCGGCGAGGCTCGAGGCGGTGCTGAAGATCAGCCCGGCAATGGCGATGCCCATCAGGCCCCCGACCCGCGCCAGCCCGTAGAGCAGGCCGAGATAGATGACGAACATGATCGCCCGCGCGATCAGGAAGAAGCGCTCGCCGCCGCCGATCATCAGCAGCCAGGAGCCGGGACCGAAGAAGGATAGCGAAACCGAGAGCACGCAGAGCGCGGTCAGCACATCGGCATGCCGGACGAACTCCGGATTGAACAGATGCAGGATGAAGGGCGCGACGACGGCGAGCGCCAGCGCGCCGAGCAGCGAAATGCAGAAGCTCGCGAAGGAAAGCCGGCCGATCAGCAATTGCGCGCCGGCGGTATCGGATTTCTGGAAGCGGGCGGCGATCATCGGGATGCCGACGGTGTCGATCGCCGCAAGCGGCAGCATCAACAGCATGGCGATGCGCAGTGCGACGAAATAGAAGCCGGCTTCGTTCAGGCCGAGCAGGGCACCGATCAGGATGGTTTCGAGATAGGCTGAAGCCGAATTCAGGACGTTGTTGGCGATGAAATAGCCGCTCTCCCGGCGCCAGTCCGCATGTGTCTGCGGCGGCACCTGGTCCTTGGCCTTGAACCAGCTCAGCCCCTCGTCGTGCAGGAAGCAGGCGCTCTGGTAGAGGGTGGTCGCCGCGAGCAGGCCGGTGATGATCGCCATCGCCCCCGCACCACCTGTCAGGATGCCGCCGAAGCCGGCGGCGGCGATGCACAGGATCGAGCTGCCGCGCCAGACGATCTCGCGCGGCACCAGCGACATGTTGATCCGGCCGTGGATGCGGAAATAGTTCTGCAGGTATTCGCTGAGCGCGAAGATCGCGGCGAAGACGAAGGCGAGCCAGAGATAATGATAGGTCGGCGGCAGCCGCTCGGCGAAGAGCCAGAGCGGCAGGGCCGCCGCCAGCAGCACGAAACAGCCGAGCGCGAGCCAGCGGGCATTGACCCCGAGAAGCGCCTGGTTGAGTGGGTGGCCGCTCGCTTCGGTCCGGCGGTAATGCTTTACGACGAGGATCTGCTGGCCAAGCACGGCGATCAGCCCGAGCGCGCTGCCGATCGAGAACAGGAAGACGTAGAGCCCGTATTCCTGTGTCGGCAGGAAATGGCTCGCGATCAGAAGCACGAAGAAGCTCAGCAGCGTGCTGCTGAAGCGCGACGAGAAGGCCGGCAGGAAACGGCCCGCTCCGGTCCATGCCAGCTCCAGCAGCGCCTTCACGACCGGGCCTCCCGCGGTTGCAGGAGTGTGCCTTCTGCCGACTTGCCGACAAGCCTGTCGAAGACCGCGCCATAGGCGGCGGCAATGCGGTCCGGCGTATAGCGGGCCGCTGCGGCGAGTGCACCGGCCGATTGCCTGGCGACGAGCGTGCGGTCTTTGGCGAAAGCCATGATCGCCTCTGCCAGCGCAGCATCGTCGCCGGGCTCGAACAGGGCGCCATTGATACCGGGCTGGATCGTTTCGGGGATGCCGCCGGATTTCGCGCCGATCACCGGGACGCCATGGGCGAAGGCCTCGATCACCACCCGGCCGAAGGGCTCGCGGAACAGCGAGGGGGCGGCCAGGATATCGATCTGCGGCAGGAACTCGTCCGGCTTGGTCCAGCCGAGGAAGCGGGTGTTATGGGCCGGGAAGCGGCCGGGCAGCGCCTTGGCGTAATCGCTCTGGCCGCTGCCGGCGATCAGGAACTCGACCGGCTCGACCTGCAGCCTGTGGGCGGCAGCCGCCAGCGTGTCGAGGCCCTTGATCGGATCGTGAACGCCGATGAAGCCGACGCGCAGCGGGCGCTTCGCCGGCGGAGCCGGGCGGGGCAGCGCGCCGGGCACGGGTGCGATCGCGCCGGGGATCGGGTTCGTGGTCGCGTTCGGGAAATAGCCGTGCTCAAGATGGCGGCCGATGATGAAGTTCGTCTCGCCGATGACGGCATCGACGAAGCGTGAAGAGAGCTTCTTGCCGTAGGATGTCGCCTGGCATGAGGAGCAGGCACGGCCGCAATTGTCGCCACCACGCCACATGCTGCCTTTCCAGCAGAGCAGGAAGGTGCTGCGCAGGATATGTGCGACCGGCACGCCGCAGCTCTTCGCCGCAGCCCAGGTCGCGACATTGATGTTCTCGATCGAGTCGGTCAGCACGACGTCGGGGCGCAGGCGCTTGATCTCGCGACGCATGACCAGGAAGGCGCGCGGATTGAAATTCTCCAGCGCATGCCAGATCACCTTCTTCCAGGCCGGGCGCGGCAGCCGGTAATTCCAGTCGATGTTGAGCGAGCGCAGGCGATGCACCGGCACCCCGTCATAGATCTCGTGGCGGTCCTCGCCGGAGACGTTGACGACAGTCAGGTCATGGCCGGCGGCACGCAGCAGCTTGGCGACAATCATCGCCGAGATCGGCCCGCCACCGTCGATGAAGGGCGGGAAAGCTGCACAGGCCATCAGGATACGCATGCGGTCTGGACCTGTCCTCGTCACGGCGCGTTTGCTGGGCCGGCCTTTCCCTTGGATAGGGATACCCGGCACGAGCTAAGCAAACGTTGGCGTGGCCGGGGGATTTCTTCCTGTTGTAAACGGGGCGTGAACGGGATCGTGCGGATCGCGGCCGCATAGTGGACAAGAGCTTCCGATACCGCCAACTTTCGTAAATATTGAACTATCATCGACCGCAGCAAAGCGAAATATTCCTTTTGCATGCGCTGGTTATTTAGTTAATTTTCAAATATTCGTGAGTTCTAATATTTGGCCAAAATTGTAATTAGTTTGTTACCGGAATATTAACCACAGCTCGACAGGATGCGCAGTGGAATTCCAGCCGAGCCCGCCGACGCATCCGGACGCGGATGTGGGCGGTATCGGGACGGGTCGAGGAGATTTGCGGTGCCGGCTGCGCTCGAGGCAGGTGGAAGAGACGACGCGTCGGCGCCGGGCCGGCTCTCTGCTGCCTTCAGCCTTCCTGAACTGCTTCAGCTGCTGCGCCGTCGCCGCTGGCTGGTGATCGCGAGCGCAGTCCTATGCCTGCTGCTGGCACTGGCCTATCTTTCGGTCCAGACCCCGATCTACCGGGCTACAGCCGAACTCCTCGTCGATCCGCAGGCGTTGCAGGTCGTCGGCAAGGACATCGTCCGTACCGACACCTCGGCCTCGATCGACTTCGCCAATGTCGACAGCCAGGCACTGGTGATGACCTCGACCGGCGTGCTGCGCCAGGTCATCGAGGATCTCGACCTCGAGAACGATCCTGCCTTCGCCCGCCCGCCCGGTCTGATCTCGCGCTTGCTCGGCCGGCTGGTGCAGCCGACGCCCGACCAGCGCCTGGCGCAGATGGTCGATGCGCTCAAGAAGTCGATCGTGATCCAGCGCGTCGAGAACTCGCTGGTCTTCCGCATCATCGTCTCGCATCCGCGCGCGCAGAAGGCGGCTGACATCGCCAACGGGCTGGCCCAGGTCTATTTCCGGCAGGGCAATGACGGGCGTCGCTCCGTCGTCGAGCGCGCCAATGTGACGCTGATCGACCAGATCTCCGGCCTGCGCACGCAACTCGACACGGCGGAGCGTGCCGTCCAGAGCTTCCGCAGCCAGCACGGCCTCGTCAGCACCGGCGAGGGCGGGCTCATCATCTCGCAGCAATTGCGCGACCTTTACGGCCAGATCAGCCAGGCCGAGGCCGAGTTCGCACGCCAGCAGGCGCGGCGCGACCAGCTCGCCCGCTATCAGAACCGTGATCCTCTCTCTGACACGTTGCCGGAGGCGCTGACCTCGTCGGTGGTGACCTCGCTGCGGGGGCAATATGCCCAGAGCGCGCGCGAGGCGGCGAGCCTTGCCCAGACGCTCGCGCCGCAGCATCCGCGCCTGATCGAGATCCGGGCCGAGCTGGCCGAGACGCGCCGGCTGCTCGCCGGGGAGCTAACCCGCCTGCGTGCCACGGTGCAGGAAGGCTATCGCCAGGCCGAGGCCAATCTCGCCAATCTCAGGAAGCGGGCGACGGAGCTGACCAAGTCGCAGGAGGTCAGCGGCGCCGCCCAGATCAAGCTGCGCCAGCTCGAGAGCGAGGCCGAAGCGGTGCGCGTCGTCTACAGCGCCTCGCTGCAGCGCGCCAAGGAGCTCGAGCAGCAGAAGCGGATCGAGACCAATAATTCGCGCATGCTCTCCGAGGCAGTCGCACCCGCGGTCGCCAGCCAGCCGCCGGCTTTGCTGGTGATGGCAGCGGCACTGCTTTTCGGCAGCTGCGCCGGGCTCGGGGCAGCCTATCTCATCGAATGGCTGCCGACGTCGCGGCTCCTGCCCCAGATGGCGAAGCCACTCACGCCGGAAGCGGCCGGCCGGGCGATCGGCGTCGGCACTGTAATATCGCTGCCTGCCAGGGCCGCCGGCCGTGAAGATGCGCTTATTCCGATCACGCGGCTGCTGCAGAAGACGCTCGGCCAGCATCTACCGGCTTCGGTGATGATCGCCGGCTCGGTCGATGATGCGACGCAAGCGGCGCTGGCCGAGCACCTCGCCAACAGCCTCGCGGCGCATGGCGAGAGCGTGCTGCTCTGCCTGGACGGCACCGGCCGCGACATGAACATCCGCCGGATCGAGCCCGCTTCAGCCGCGCCGGCTCGGCCGGGGCGGCCGCGCAACTTCATCATCATGCGGCGGACCGCGCAGGCCGACGGCAAGGCGAGCGCACGGCCGGATGCGATCGTGTTCGCAACCTCGCTCGCCGGCGAGACCACCCGCAGCCTCGTCGATCAGGCTGCGGCGGTAGACCCCGCCGGCGAACACATCGTTGCGCTCGTCGTTCCCGAGAGTGCGGGGACTGGTGCCTCCGGCCTCGCGGCGCGCTGGCTCGGCCGGCCAGCACAGGCGGCCGCGTGAGCAGGCCCTCGGCCATGGCTGACGGCTTCGATCCGGGCCGGCCTCTCCCGACCCTGCCGATCGCGCTGCTGATCGGCGCGCTCACCTTCAACATGGCGCTGTGCTTCATCAACACCAACGTCATGGGCATCAACGACACCATGGTGATGGGTTGCGAGGTGGTGCTGGTCGCCGCCGCGCTCTATCTCGGCCTCGGTCGCAATGCCGCGCCCTATCTGCTGCTGGCGATCTTCCTGTCCTACGCCGTCCTGCTGATGGCGATGCGCCCGCTGATCGACCCCAAGGCGGTGCGCGATTTCCTGATCCCGATCGCCTTCTACCTGCTCGGCAAGAGCTGCAACGATATACGATTGGCCGATCGCGCCGCCTTGCTCTGTGGGCTCATCGTCGTCGCCTTCGGCCTGTTCGAGTTCCTGGCGCTCGACGTCTACGTCTCCTATTTCAACATCATCAAATACTACGTGGCGCGCGGCACGGTGGCGCCGAGCGACGTCAGCAGCCAGACCGGCGCGCTTTTCGCCAGCGGCCTCAGACCCGACTCGCGCACGCTCTTGCCGTTCCTCGGGCCGCACCGGGCGTCCTCAGTCTTCCTCGAACCGATCTCGACCGGCAATTTCGGCGCAATCCTCTATATCTGGACGCTCAACCGGCCGGGCATGGCAAAGCGCTGGCTGACCATGGCGACGGGGCTGACGGCGATCATCCTCAGCGATTCGCGCTTCGGCGCCAATGTCTGCATCGTCGCGACGGTGGCCTATCTGGTGGCGCCGCGCACGCCGCGCTTCATCTGGCTGGCCGCGCCCTTCACCTTGTTGATTGGCTTTGCCGTCTACGGCTTCGTCAGTGCCGAGGTGAACTGGCAGAACAATTTCATGGGCCGCATGCTCTGGACGGCGCGGCTCATCACCTCGCTTTCGCCAGCCGCGGTCTTCGGCCTGTCGCCGGACAAGCCCTTCCTGTCCGATTCCGGCTACGCCTATTCGCTCAACCAGATCGGGCTCATCGGCGTGATCGGCTTCTGGAGCCTGTTCATCTTCGCGCCGGAGCGGTCGCCCCGGGCCTGGCGGTTCAAGGTCTGCGTCGCGACCTATATCTGCCTGTTGATGATCGTCAGCGACTCCGTCTACTCGATCAAGACAGCCGCATTGCTCTGGTTCATGACCGGATCGAGCGATGCCGATGCGGGCGCCGAGCCCGCAAGCGCTGGACAGCGCGACGCGGCCCCAAATTATTCCGCCGCCGCAGCAGGCTGAATGCTCGGAAAAGCGAGTATTCGCGGCAATCTGCTGTTTACCACATCTGCGGACCTCGACCTGCGAAATACATTCCGCAGTCTTTCTGCGGCGGCCGCAAGGTAACTTTAAATTTTATGCGTTAGGCCTGACGCAACGAACAATACGGCGTCACACCAACCGACCGAAACCCCTCGACAGCCATCGCTGGCGCTCTGCGCCAGCGTGTGCTGCGGCGCGCCGAGGTCCGGTTACGACAGGGCAGGACGAGAGATGAAGACCAGGATCCGCGAAATCCTCAAGACCACCGGCAAGCTCCCGGTCGACGTCGGCACCCTCAGTGACGAGGCCGATCTCTACAATGCCGGCCTCACCTCCTTCGGTACCGTCGAGCTGATGATGGCGCTCGAAGATGCCTTCGAGGTCGAATTCCCCGACATGATGATGAACCGGCGCAACTTCGCCTCGATCGCCGCGATCGAGAACGCGATCCGCACCATCCAGAGCGAGCACGTCTGATGACGACGCTCGCCCGCCTCGCCGAAGCCGGCTACCAGCTTTCCACGGAGATGCCCGGCGCCAGCGCCGAGGCGCAGAAGGCGATGATCGCCACGGCGCGCAAGATCGCCAAGATCGCGGCCGAGCATGCAGCGGATGTCGATGCGAACTCGCGCTTCCCGCATGAGGCCTTCGAGGCGCTGAAGCGCGAGCGTCTGCTCGGCATCATGATCCCGGTGGCTCATGGCGGTGAAGGGGCGAGCCTCGCGACGATCTCGGAGATCTGCGCGGTGCTGGCCCAAGCCTGCGGCTCGACCGGCATGATCTATTCAATGCACCAGATCAAGGCGTCGAGCCTGGTCGTGCATTGCAATGACGACCCCTGGCACGGCTCCTTCATGGCCCGCATCGCCCGCGAGCAGCTCCTGCTCGCGTCGGCGACGACCGAGGGCGGCGGCGTCGGTGGCGATCTGCGCAGTTCGATCTGCGGCGTGGTGCGCGAGGGCGACGAGTTCACCCTCGACAAGGAAGGCTGCCTGATCTCCTATGGCGCGCAGGCCGATGCCATCCTGATCACGTCCAGGCGCACGCCCGAGGCGCCACCCTCCGACCAGGTCATGTCCGTTCTGACCAGCGACCAGTACCGGCTCGAGCGCAGCGCCGCCTGGGACACGATGGGCATGCGCGGCACCTGCTCCGACAACTTCACCTTTGCCGGCCGGGCCCCGGCAGAGCAGATCATCCCGGTGCCTTTCGCCGAGATCGCAGCGCAGTCGATGCTGCCGAACGCGCATCTGCTCTGGGCCTCGGTCTGGTACGGCATCGCGGCCGAGGCCGTCGCCCGTGCCGAGGGTTTCGTGCGCAGCGAGGCGCGCAAGCGTCCCGGCTCGACCCCGCCAAGCGCGCTGCGCCTGGCCGAGCTGCTCGCTCGCTTGCAGCAGTTCAAGGCGCTGGTCGTCGCCGGGCTCGACCGCTATGAGCGCGCCCGCAACGATGCCGACGAGCTCTCCTCGATGGGCTTCGTCGTGGCGATGAACAGCATCAAGGTCGTGGCGTCGCAGAGCGTCGGCGAGATCGTGATGCAGGCCTTCCTGATCTGCGGCATCCAGGGCTATCGCAATGACAGCCCGGCGAGCCTGGCGCGCCTGATGCGCGATGCGCTCTCGGCGCCGATCATGATCAACAACGACCGTATCCTCGGCAACACCTCCAACCTGCTGGCCGTGTACAAGCACGATCCCAGCCTTTCCCGGTGATCGCATGTGCCAGAACTGCCCCCAGCCGCAGGGTTTTCTTGCGGAGCTGATCGATAACGGCCTGCTGATCGACACCGGTGTCGACGGTCTCTATGGCCGCAGCGGCCTGTTCGAGGAGGTCGTCGCCCAGTTCGACCTGCTGATCACCCGCTATGGCGGCAAGGACGGCGCCGAGGTCGCGCGCTTCCCGCCCGCGATGAGCCGCCACTCTTTCGAGAAGAGCGGCTATCTTAAGAGCTTCCCGCAGCTCGCCGGCACGGTGCATTCCTTCGACGGCGACGAGCGCGCCCATGCCGAACTGCTGCACAATGTCGCCGAGGGGCATGATTGGACCGGCGGCCAGAAGTCGACCGATGTCGTGCTGACCCCGGCCGCCTGCTACGTGCTCTATCCGGTCGTCGCCAAGCGCGGGCCGCTCAAGCCGGACGGTGCGCTGTTCGACCTGCAATCCTATTGCTTCCGGCACGAGCCCTCGAAGGACCCGGCCCGGATGCAGCTCTTCCGGATGCGCGAATATGTCCGCTTCGGCACGCCCGAGCAGGTCACGGAGTTCCGTGCGCTCTGGCTCGATCGCGGCCAGGAGATGATGGCCTCGCTCGGCGTGCCCTTGCATGTCGACGTCGCCAACGACCCGTTCTTCGGCCGGGCCGGGCGCATGCTCGCCAACAACCAGCGCGACCAGCGCCTGAAGTTCGAGCTGCTGATCCCGATCGAGAGCGAGGAGAAGCCGACCGCCTGCCTCTCCTTCAACTACCATCAGGACCATTTCGGCACGACCTGGGGCATCGAGACATCGGCCGGCGAAACCGCGCACACCGCCTGCGTTGGCTTCGGCATGGAGCGGGTCGCGCTCGCTCTGTTCAAGCACCACGGCTACGACGTCGCGCGCTGGCCGGCAGCTGTGCGCAACGTGCTCTGGCCGTGAGCGCGATGACGGCGCAGCAAAAGATCGCCGCGCCCGCCGCCATGGCGGGCCGGCTCCTGCCGGTCGATCCGCTCGCCTATGACAGGCATGCCATGCATGCCGGCGAGCGGCACTGGCCGCAGACCAATTGCTATGCCGATCTCTGGATCGAGATCCTGCACGCGCTCGGCCTGGAGCCGGCGGCCGCCTTCGGCTTCACGATCACCCAGGATTTCGAGGGCGACCAATTCACCTTCTTCAAACCGCCGCTCGACGACCTCGAAGCGCTCTACGGGCTCAAGGTGACCGAGCTTGCGCTCTATGACGAGCTGATCGGCCATATCGAGCAGCAGATCGGGCTCGGCCGCCTCGTCCTGCTCGAACTCGATTCCTTCTACATGCCCGATACCCGCGGCGTCTCCTATCGCGAGAGCCACGGCAAGACGACGATCGCGGTGAACCGGCTCGACCGCGCCGCCCGCGAGCTCGACTATTTCCACAATGACGGCCTGCACCGGGCCGTGGCTGAGGATTTCGACGGGCTGTTCCGGCTGCTGCCGGGGCAGATGCGCGAGGACACGCTCTTCCCCTATGCCGAGATGGTGCGCCTGCCGCAGTGCCTGCCGGACGATGTCACCCTGCGTGCGACTGCGCTCAAGCTGCTCGCCCGCCATGTCGCGCGCCGGCCGGCCGATAATCCGGTCGCGGCCTTCCGCACTGTCGCCACCGCACAGGCCGAAGCGCTGGCCGAGCGGCCGGGTGCCGCCTTCCATCACTACGCCTTCAACACGCTGCGCCAGCTCGGCGCTAATTTCGAACTGCTCGCCAGCCATCTCTCCTGGCTCGGCCAGACCGTCGATGGATTGGAAGCCGCTCGCGACGGCTCGCTGCGCATCGCCGAGGGCGCCAAGGTGGCACAGTTCCATCTCGCCAGGGCGATGAAGCAGAAGCGCTTCGAGCGTCTCGACGCGACGCTGGCCGGCCTCGTCAGCGAGCACGACCAGGTCAGCGAGGCGCTGGGGCAGCGCTTCCCCGGCTGAACCATGGCCCGCATCGTTGCGCGCAGCGGGGAACGGGTAGAGCCGCTCGGGGGCTGGTCCTGGCTCGCGACAGCGGCTGATACCGTTGCGACGCCGGCCGCCCTGCCGGAGGACGGCGACTGGCAGGCGGCCACGGTGCCTGGCACGGTAGCCGGGACGCTGCGTGCACTCGGCCGGCTCGACGATGCCAGTGCCAATGCGATCGGTCAGCAGGATCACTGGTACCGCACGCGGCTGACCGCCCCCCTGAACGGGCGCCTGCGCTTCGAGGGATTGGCGACCGTCACTGAGATCTGGGTCGGCGGGATCAAGCAGGCCGACAGCGCCTCGATGTTCGCGGCTGTCGAGCTCGCCGTCGATTGCTCGGCCGGGACGGAGATCGCGCTGTGCTTCCGCGCGTTGGCGCCGAAGCTCGCCGCGGTGCCGCGCCGCTCCCGCTGGCGGCCGACGATGATCCAGCCCAACGGCCTGCGCTGGTTTCGTACCAGCGCGCTCGGCTCGATGCCGGGCTGGTGCCCGCCCGGCCTGCCGACCGGGCCGTATCGCCCGGTGCTACGGATCGAGAGCGAGGCGAATGCGCCGCAGATCGAATCCGTCGATCTGCGCACGAGCTATGACGGGCAGACCGGCACCGTCGCGCTCAGCCTGACGCTTGCCGCTAGTGCGTCGCTGCCAGGTCGCGCAATCATGCGCTGCGCCGGCGGCGAGGCGGTCTTGCACGCTGATGGTGATAGTCGATTAGCCGGCACATTATCCTTGTCCGGCATCGCGCCCTGGTTCCCGCATACTCATGGCGAGCCGGCGCTGCACGATCTCACCTTGACGCTAGACGGCGAGACGATCGATCTCGGCCGCATCGGCTTCCGCTCACTAGAAGTCGATCGCGGCGACGACGGCGAGGGCTTCGGCCTCGTCGTCAACGGCGTCCCGGTGTTCTGCCGCGGCGCCTGCTGGAGCAATGCCGACGTCACCACGCTGGCTGGCGGCCGCGCGGCCTACGAGCCCTGGCTCATGCTGGCGCGCGAGGCCGGCATGAACATGATCCGCCTGCCCGGCGTGATGACCTATGAGGACGAGGCGTTCTTCGCGCTCTGCGACGAGCTCGGCATCATGGTCTGGCAGGAGATGATGCTCGCCAATTTCGACTATCCGCAGGGCGATGCCGGCTTCCGAGCGGCGATCGCGGCGGAGGTCGAGGCGCTGCTCGATCGGACGCAGGGCGCGCCGAGCCTCGTCGTGCTCTGCGGCGGCAGTGAGGTCTTCCAGCAATCGGCGATGCTGGGCGCGCCGCCGGAGGCCTGGTCCGGCCCGCTCTTCGACGAGGTCCTGCCGGAAGCTGTCGCCGCCTTACGGCCCGACATCGCTTATGTCCCGAATTCGCCCTCGGGTGGGCCGCTGCCCTTCGTCGCCGACAAGGGCGTGACGCATTATTACGGCGTCGGCGCCTATATGCGCGGCCTCGACGATGCACGCCGCGCCAATATTCGCTTCGCCGCCGAAAGCCTCGCCTTCGCCAATGTGCCGGAGGAGATCTCGCTACGCTCAGGCAAGCCGCCGGCGATCACCCATCATCCCGACTGGAAGCGCGGCGTGCCGCGCGATGCCGGCGCCTCCTGGGATTTCGAGGACGTGCGCGACCATTATCTCGAGCGGCTCTACGGACTCGATCCGGCGCAGCTGCGGCGCGAGGATCTGGAGCGCTATTTCGCCTTGTCGCGTGCGACCGTCGCCGAGGTGATGGAAGAGACCTTCGCCGAATGGCGCCGGCCGGGCTCGCCGACGCGCGGCGCGCTGGTCTGGCTGCTGCAGGATCTCCAGCCCGGCGCCGGCTGGGGCGTGATCGCCAGCGATGGCGAGCCGAAATCGGCCTGGCATGGGCTCGCCCGCGCCTTCCGGCCGGTCCAGCTCGCGCTCACCGACGAGGGCGTCAACGGGCTTGCCCTGCATGTCCTGAACGAGCGTCCGGAGCCGCTTGCCGCGATCGTCGAATTGACCTGCTGGCGCTCCGGCGAGGTCGCTGTGGTCCAGGCGAAGCGTGAGGTCGCGCTCGCTCAGCGCTCAGCAACGAGCCTCTCGGCCTTCGATCTGATCGGGCGCTTCTTCGATATCGCCTATGCCTATCGCTTCGGCCCGCCTGGCCATGACGTGACCTCGGCCGTACTGAGGGATACTGCGAGCGGCGAGGTGCTGGCTGAGGCCTTCCACTTCCCACTCGGGCGCGGTCATGAACGGCATTACTGCGGTTTGTCAGTGCAGCTGGAGCGCGATGGCGACGATTGCTGGCTCGTGCTCTCGACCCAGCGCTTCGCGCAATCGGTCGAGATCGTCGATCCCGGTTGGCGGCCGGAGCGGAACTGGTTCCATCTGGCGCCGGGCGAACCGCGGCGTATCCGGCTGCGGCAACGCAAAGGGGCGAGTGGCGCACCGACGGGTGAAGTCCGCGCCGTCAACGCGAGTGATCGCGCGAGCTACGCCGCGGGCGGGTGAGGGCCAGCCGCGGCCGTCTACCCGCTCGGCGCGAGCCTTATCTTGGCGCGTGCCTGCCGCACGAGCGGCGATAGGACCGACATATCCTTCTCGAAGCCGGCGCGGAAATCCTCGCGCATGCGCTTCGTCCAGAACTGGTTGATGTGCTCGGCGATCGACGCGACCGCCTGCTCGTCCGGGTAGGATTTGAAAAAGCCGCCGATCTGGTTGGCCATGAGGGCGAGCTTGGCGAGGTTCTCGCTCGCATGATCCCGGATTGTCGCTTCGCTGCTCTTCGCCTCGATCATATCGTTTCGCTCTCCACGGTGTCGGCGAGGCATCCTGCAAAGACAGTGGCGGAGTCGGCGCGCGCGATGCAGACCAGCGTCAGTCCGAGCACATTCGCCCGCTCGATCGCCAGCGAGGTCGGCGCCGAGATCGAGACCAGCGCGCCCGCTCCGAAGATCGCCGTCTTCTCGACCATCTCGAACGAAGCGCGGCTGGTGACCAGGACGAAGCCGTCGCTTGCATCATGGCCGGCGCGCAGACGGGCGCCGATCAGCTTGTCGAGGGCATTGTGGCGGCCGACATCCTCGCGCACCGCCAGGATCGTCCCGTCGCGATCGCACCAGGCGGCGGCATGGACCGAACGGGTCAAGCGGTGCAGCGGCTGCTGGCGTTCGAGCATGGCAAGCGCCGCGCCGATCGCCGCCGGCGTGATCGGCGTCGCCATGGCGGCGCGAGCCTCGGCCATCGGCAGCTCAGCGAGCGCTTCCACGCCGCAGAGCCCGCATGAGGTGCGGCCCGAGAGATTGCGGCGGCGCGCCAGATGCTCGCGGAATCGGCCGGGCGCCAGCTCGACCGTGACGACGATGCCATCCTGCTGCGGTGCAGTCGCGATCGACCTGATCTCGTCGACGCTGCGGACGATGCCCTCGGTCAGGCTGAAACCGGCGACGAAATCCTCGATGTCGGACGGCGTCGCCATCATCACCGCATAGGGCAGGTTGCCGTAGACGATGTTGACGGGTGCCTCGACGGCGACCTCGGCGCTTGCATCAAACGCGTCATCGTCCGCGCCGAAGCGCACGGTCCGGACGCGGACCGCATGGCTCGCCGGCGGCTGTGCGGGAGGGCTATTCCGCGGCATCGGGCAAACGCCCTGCGATCAGGCGCAGCGAGATATCCTCCTCGCGATTACGCTCCTGCCACTCGGAATAATAGTTCGTCCTGCGGACCTCGACAGCCGTGACCTTGTATTCCGGGCAGTTCGTCGCCCAGTCGGAATAGTCGGTGGTGATGACGTTGGCGCCGGTCTCGGCATGGTGGAAGGTGGTGTAGACCACGCCCGGCTGCATCCGCTCCGAAACCTCGGCGCGCAGCGAGATGTCGCCGGAGCGGCTCGCCAGCGCGACGAGGTCGCCGTCCTTGATGCCGCGGCTCTCGGCGTCGAACGGATGGATCTCCAGTACGTCCTCCTCGTGCCAGCGGCTGTTCTCCGTGCGCCTGGTCTGGGCGCCGACATTGTACTGCGAGAGGATGCGCCCGGTGGTGAGGATCAGCGGGAAACGCGGCCCGGTCCGCTCTTCGGTCGCCACGAACTCGGTGATCATGAACTTGCCCTTGCCGAGCACGAAGCGGTCGACATGCATCAGCGGCGTGCCGGTCGGCGCCTTTTCGTTGCAGGGCCACTGCACCGAGCCGAGTTCGTCGAGCTTCTTGTAGCTCACGCCGGCGAAGGTCGGGGTCAGCCGCGCGATCTCATCCATGATCTCGCTCGGATGCGTGTAACTCATCTCGTAGCCCAGCGCCCTCGCGAGATCGAGCGTGACCTGGAACTCGGCCTTGCCCGACATCGGCGCCATCACCTGCCGGACGCGGTTGATGCGGCGCTCGGCATTGGTGAAGGTGCCGTCCTTCTCCAGGAAGGAGGAGCCCGGCAGGAAGACATGGGCGTATTTCGCCGTCTCGTTCAGGAACAGGTCCTGGATGACGACGCACTCCATCGCGGCGAGGCCTGCCGTGACGTGCTTGGTGTTGGGGTCGGACTGGGCGATGTCCTCGCCCTGGACATAGAGTCCCTTGAAATGGCCGCCGACCGCCTCGTCGAGCATGTTCGGAATGCGCAGGCCCTGCTCGGAATCGAGCGGCACGCCCCAGATCGTCTCGAAGATCTGCCTCGTGGCGTCGTCGGAGACATGGCGGTAGCCGGTGAACTCGTGCGGGAACGAGCCCATGTCGCAGGAGCCCTGGACATTGTTCTGGCCACGCAGCGGGTTCACGCCGACGCCTTCGCGGCCGATATTGCCGGTCGCCATGGCGATGTTGGCCATGCCCATCACCATGGTCGAGCCCTGACTGTGCTCGGTGACGCCGAGCCCGTAGAAGATCGCGCCATTGTCGCCAGCGGCGTAGAGCCTGGCCGCGCCGCGGACATCGGCCGCAGGCACGCCGGTGAACGCCTCGCTCGCCTCGGGCGAGTTGCGCTCCTCGGCGACGAAGCGGGCCCAGACCTCAAAATCGGCGAGGTCGCAGCGCTCGCGGACATAATCCTCGTCGATCAGCCCCTCGGTGACGATGACATGGGCGATGGCGTTGATCAGCGCGACATTGGTGCCGGGCTTCAATGGGAGGTGGTAGTCGGCCTTGATATGCGGCGATTTGACCATGTCGATTCGGCGCGGGTCGGCGACGATGACGCGCGCGCCCTGGCGGATTCGCTTCTTCATCCTGGAGGCGAAGACCGGGTGGCCGTCGGTCGGGTTGGCGCCGATGACCAGGATGACGTCGGCCTTCTCGACCGATTTGAAGTCCTGCGTGCCGGCGGAGGTGCCGAGCGTCGTCTTCAGCCCATAGCCGGTCGGCGAGTGGCAGACGCGGGCGCAGGTATCGACATTGTTGTTGCGGAAGGCGGCGCGCACCAGCTTCTGGACAAGGAAGACCTCCTCATTGGTGCAGCGCGAGGAGGTGATCGCACCGACCGACTCGCGGCCATACGTCGCCTGGATGCGCTTGAACTCATTGGCGGCGTAGCCGATCGCCTCGTCCCAGGAGACCTCGCGCCAGGGATCGGTGATCTTGGCGCGGATCATCGGCTTGGTCATGCGGTCCTGATGGGTCGCATAGCCCCAGGCGAAACGGCCCTTGACGCAGGAATGGCCCTCGTTCGCCTTGCCGTCCTTGTAGGGCACCATGCGCACGACGCGGTCGCCCTGCATCTCGGCCTTGAACGAGCAGCCGACGCCGCAATAGGCGCAGGTCGTGACCTTGGAATGCTCGGGCTGGCCGAGCTCGATCACCTTGTTCTCCATCAGCGTCGCCGTCGGGCAGGCCTGCACGCAGGCGCCGCAGGAGACGCATTCCGAACCGAGGAAATCAGTCGGGCCCGCTGCGACGCGGGATTCGAAGCCGCGGCCGGTGATCGTCAGCGCGAAGGTGCCTTGCACCTCGGCGCAGGCGCGAACGCAGCGATTGCAGACGATGCACTTGCTGGGATCATAGGTGAAATAGGGGTTCGAGGTGTCCTGGGGCAGCCAGTTCTCGTTGGCATAGCCGTCGGTGCTGGCCGGCTTGACGTGGTTCTCGCCGTCATAGCCGTAGCGCACTTCGCGCAGGCCGACGCTGCCGGCCATGTCCTGGAGCTCGCAATCGCCATTGGCCGAGCAGGTCAGGCAATCGAGCGGGTGGTCGGAGATGTAAAGCTCCATCACGCCCTTGCGCAGGCCGGACAGGTTCTCCGACTGCGTGCGAACGATCATGCCGTCCTCGGCCGGTGTCGTGCAGGAAGCGGGCGTACCGCGCCGCCCCTCGATCTCGACCAGGCAGAGCCGGCAGGAGCCGAAGGGTTCGAGCGAGTCGGTGGCGCAGAGCTTGGGGATCTTGGTGCCCAGACTCATCGCCGCCGCCATCACCGAGGTCCCGGCCGGAACGGTGACGCTCTCGCCGTCGATCGTCAGCGTCACCGTCTTCTCGGCGACCCGGATCGGCGTTCCGAAATCGATTTCCTTGATCAGGCTCATCGATGTCTCCTCACTCGGCCGCCAGCGGCAGGCGCTCGGCCGGCGGACGGTCGAAATCCTCGAAGAAATGGTTGAGCGCGCTCATCACCGGCATGGGGGTGAGCCCGCCCATGGCGCAGAGCGAGGCGTCGGTCATCAGTCTGTTGAGATCGCGCAGCACGGCGAGGTTCTTCGGCCGCTCATGGCCGGCGATGATCTTGTCGACCAGTTCGACGCCGCGCGTCGCGCCGATGCGGCAGGGCGTGCACTTGCCGCAGCTCTCCTTGGCGCAGAACTCGAAGGCGAAACGCGCCTGCTTGGCCATGTCGACGCTGTCGTCGAAGACGACGATGCCGCCATGGCCGAGCATCGCCTTGATGCCGGCCAGCGCCTCATAGTCCATGGCTACGTCGAGCTGCTGTGCGGTGAGATAAGCGCCGAGGGGACCGCCGACCTGCACGGCCCGGATCGGCCGGCCCGACAGCGTGCCGCCGCCGATGTCCTCGATGATCTCGCGCAGCGAGATGCCGAAGGCGAGCTCGATCAGCCCGCCGCGCTTGACGTTGCCGCCGAGCTGCACCGGCAGCGTGCCGCGCGAGCGGCCCATGCCG
Organism: Alloboseaceae bacterium BT-24-1; assembly: GCA_025846845.1. Lineage (GTDB taxonomy): Bacteria > Pseudomonadota > Alphaproteobacteria > Rhizobiales > Beijerinckiaceae > Allobosea. The sequence continues at coordinate 233,153 of JAOYTL010000003.1, read as the reverse complement.
TAATCGGCATAGGCCTTGGCGCCATGGGTCAGGATCCACGGCACGGCGGCGAAGGAGAGCACGTTGTTGACGATGGTCGGCTTGCCGAACAGCCCCTGCAAAGCCGGGATCGGCGGCTTGGCCCGGACGATGGCGCGCTTGCCTTCCAGGCTCTCCAGCAGCGAGGTCTCCTCGCCGCAGATATAGGCGCCGGCTCCGAGCCGAACCTCGAGCTCGAAGGCTTTGCCCGCGCCGAGCACGGAGGCGCCGAGCAGGCCGGCATTACGCGCCTTGAGGATCGCCCGCTGCAGCGCCTTGTGGGCGTGCGGATATTCCAAGCGCAGATAGATGTAGCCTCGGGTCGCGCCAACTGCGATCGCGGCGATCGCCATGCCTTCGATCAGCAGGAAGGGGTCGCCCTCCATCAGCATCCGGTCGGCGAAGGTGCCGCTGTCGCCCTCGTCGGCATTGCAGACGATGTATTTCTGCTCCGCCTTTGCGTCGTGGACGGTCTTCCACTTGATCCCGGTCGGGAAGCCGGCGCCGCCGCGGCCGCGCAGGCCGGATTCGCGAACTTCCTCGACGATCTCGGCGCCGGTGAGCGCAAGGGCCTTCTCCAGCCCCTTCAGCCCGTCATAGGCGCGATAATCAGCGAGCGAGAGCGGGTCGGTGACGCCGACGCGTTCGAAGGTCAGGCGCTGCTGGCGCTTCAGCCAGTCGAGCTCGCCGACCGGCCCGAGCCGCAGCGCATGCGCCTCGCCATTCTGGAAGCCGGCGTCGAACAGCGCAGTGACATCCCTGGCTGCGACCGGGCCGTAGGCGATGCGCCCCCCCGGGGTCTCGGCCTCGACCATCGGCTCCAGCCAGAGCATGCCGCGCGAGCCGTTTCTGACGATCTCGACCGTGATGCCGCGCGCTTGCGCCTCTTTCGCGATGGCATTCGCCACCGCCTCGGCGCCGACCGAGAGGGCGGCGGCGTCGATCGGAACGAAGATGCGGATCGCCTCGCTCATTGCCGCGCTCCGCACAGTGACGCGATGCGGTCGGCGTCGATGCGACCGAGCAGCTCACCCTCGACCAGAGCGGAGGGGCCGAGTGCGCAATTGCCTAGGCAATAGACCGTCTCGACAACGGCTTTGTCAGGCGCGCCGTGATCGTCGACGACGATGCCGTGCTCGCGCGCGAGCTCCTCGACAACCGTGTCGCAACCGAGTGCCTGGCAGGCTTCGGCGCGGCAGAGCTTGACGATGCGGCGCGGCGGCGGGGCGGTGCGGAAGTCGTGATAGAACGAGATGGTACCGTGCACATCGGCCCGCGACAGGTTGAGCGCCTCGGCGATCAGCGGCACGGCCTGCGGGTCGACATAGCCGAACTCCTCCTGCAGCGCGTGCAGGATCGGCAGCGTCGCCCCTTCGAGATGAGACAGGCCCGACACAATCGAGCGCGCCTCGTCCTGATCCCAGGCTGGGTAGTGGACCATCGTCCCTCCTCCACGCAGCCTGTTCGCCCAGCCTGCGCCTTTCGAGAAAGGATGGGGAAGTTTAGGATGATTTCAAATCGTTTGTTCCGACTGATTGATAGTTGTCGCCTACCAATATTGACGAAATCGGCCTGCAAACCGTCCCGGTGAGCGAGAAAAATGCTGATAACCTCAGCTTATCATGTAGCCGGCCGGGCTCGCGGTCTGATGCTTCGGCCCCTTCGATAGTCTTTGGCTATTTGATGATCGGGCGCCGCGGCAGGGCTGCTTCGGTCACCGTCTCGGACATCATCAGCAGGTTGCGAGCCAGTGGTGCCGAGGGTTGGCGATCGGCCATGATCAGGCCGATCGTGCGTTTGGCGTCGGGCTCGGTGAGCGGCAGCGCCTTGGTGCCGAGGGGGACGCCGAAGAACTCCAGGAGCTGGATCGAGACGATGCTGGAAACGCCCTGGATGCCGGCATGCGAGCATAGATTGAAGATGGAGTTGGTCTCGATCGCCGGCTTCGGCGCATGCCCCACCGAGCGGAAAATGCCGTCGATGATGCGCCGGTTCTGCATGTCGGCGGTGAGCAGGCAGAGCTTGAGCTCGGCGGCTTCGGCCCAGGTGATGGTCTCGCGCTCGCCGAGCGGCCCGTCCTCGCGCGTCAGCAGCACATAGGCTTCCTGGTAGATCGGCTTGGAGACGACGCGTTCGAGCGGTTCGTTGTCGAGATAGGTCAGGCCGACATCGAGCTCGAAATTGTCGATTCCGTCCTGGATCTCCGTCGAGGTCAGCGACAGCACCGTGAGCGAGGCGCCGGGGTAGCGTGTCGAGAACGGCGCGGTGATATGCGCGATCATCGGCAGCGCGGTCGGCACGGCGCCGAGCCGGATCTTACCGCTGACGCCTTCGCGCAGCTCCGCGATCGCGTCCTTCATCTGATCGGCCTCGGCGAGGATGCGCCGTGCATGCGCGAGCACGACCTCGCCTTCCCTGGTCAATCCCTGGAAGCGCCGGCCGCGCTCGACGATCAGCACGCCGAGCTCCTCTTCGAGCTGGACGATCGCGGCTGAGAGCGTCGGCTGCGAGACATGGCAGGCCTCGGCCGCCTTGCGGAAATGCTTCTCGCGGGCAAGCGCGTCGAGATAGATGAGCTGGCGGATGATCATGGCCGTGTCTCAGGCGCTCCTGTCGGACGGCGCCAGCTCCGGCCCGACTCCCAATTCGTGCGGCGCGCCGCGGCCAGTCTTTCCAGATTCTGCAGGTTTCCGATAGGCGCGGCAAAAAGGGGCCGCTATGGCGGCCCCTTCCCGTGGAATGTCCCGGTGCTCAGTTGTGGTGCGGCAACACGCCTGCGCCCCGTCCCGGCTGGGCCTCCACGCCTTTGAAGCGGTCGTGGTAGGCGAGGTACTGGGCCTGCTCGGCGAGAGCACGCTGGTTCTGGGCCTGCTCGTGCACGATGCTCTCGGCACCAAGCTCGGTGGCGTAAGCCATGGAGCTCGCTCCCGAAAGCAGAAGCGCTGCTGTGATGGCGATGGTCCTGCGAGACAGCATGACAATCTCCTGCTTGACTTAGTCGCCCTGCGGAGAAGCTAGTCACCACAGCGCGCTTTCCAACAGCGCCGCGCCGATTGCGGGCTCACATTCCCGTTACGCTCCGCTTCAGCGGCTCTTCGAGACGTTCCAGTAGACCGGCACGCCGGGAGAGAGCAGGCCCTTGAGGCTCGCCTGCTGGCCGCGCACCAGCCAGAACTGCCCGACGGGAACATAGGGCACGGTCTCGACGGCGCGTTCCTGAATCTTGCGCGCGATCGCCTTGCGGGCCTCGAGATCAGGCGCCATCGTGAACTCGGCCCGCAGCTTCTCGATCGCCTCGTCGCAAGGCCAGCCGAACCATGAATTCTCGCAGTTCGAGCGCAGCGCCAGATGGCCGACCGGCTCCGTCATGTCAGGTGCTGCCGGCCCCGAGGCGAAGGTGGACCAGCCGCCTTGCGTCACCGGGTTCTTGCTGGTGCGCCGGCTCGACAACGTGCCCCAATCCATCGCCTGGTAGTCGACGTTGAGGCCGGCATCGCGCATCAGCTGCGAGACCACGAGGGTCTGCGGGCTGAGCGCGGTCTCGGTGGCGTCGAGCACCACGATCTTCTCGCCCTTGTAGCCGCTTTCCGCGATCAGCTTCCTGGCTGCCGCCAGATCAGGCTTCGGCCAGGACGCGTCGGTGAAATAGGGCGAGTCGCACATGTAGAAGGACGGGCAGACCGTGTAGAGCGCCTTGTCGTCGACATAGGCGCGCACCGCCTGCTCCTGATCGACGAGGAGCAGCATCGCCTGCCGAAGCTTCGGGTTGTTGAACGGCGGTTGCGACTGGTTCATCCGGAAGACGCCCTGGAGCGCGGCGAGCTTCGAGACGGTGATCTTCGCATTGCCCTTCACCAGCGAGATCATGTCCGGCGGCATCTCCTCGAAGATGTCGATCTCGCCGGCCTGGAGCGCGTTCAGCGCGGTCTGTGCGTCCGGCATGATCAGCCATTCGACGCGGTCGACATTGGCCAGCTTGCCGCCGGAGAGGCCGTCGGGTGCTTCCTTGCGCGGCTGGTAGGTCGGCGCCTTGGCGTAGACGATCTTCGAGCCCGGCGACCATTGCTCCTTGACCAGCATGAACGGGCCCGAGCCAGTTGCGTCGGTGATGTTCTGGTTCGCGGGCGTCGCGGCGATGCGCGCCGGCATGATCACGGGCAGCATCGAGCTCGGCTTGCCCAGCGCATCGAGCACCAGGCCCCAGCGATCCTTGAGCACGAGCGTGATCGTCCTTGGATCGGTCGCCGTCAGCGAGGCCGTGTGAGCCAGAAGCTGCTGGCCGAGGCCGTCGCGCTCGCCCCAGCGCTTCAGCGAGGCGACGACGTCCGTGCTCGTCACCGGTGTGTTGTCGTGGAACTTCAGGCCCTCGCGCAGCACGAAGGTCCAGGTCAGGCCGTCGGCGGAGGTGGTGAAGCTCTCCGCCATTTGCGGCTTGATCAGGCCCTTGGCGTCGACCGCAAAGAGCGTGTCGTAGACCATGTAGGCGTGGTTGCGGACCATGTAGTCCGAGGTCGTCATCGGATCGAGCGTGCGCAGGTCGCCGAAGGGGCGCACCTTGAGCACGGTCTGGGCCGCGGCGGGCAGCGCCGCCAACGGCAGCACGAGGCCCGCCGCCAGCGCCAGTCGTCTCGTCAGGCTTGTCATCTTTTCCCTCCCTCTGAACTGTCTTGCGGTCTTGTTCTGGAGCCGAGCCGACCTCACACGCTGAGCTTGCGGGCGAGCCGTGGGTCGATGGCGTCGCGCAGGGCGTCGCCGAGCACGTTGACGGTGAGCACGAGGAGCGCCAGCGCCACGCCTGGAAAGGCGATCATCCAGGGCGCGCGCTGCATGAAGGGGCGGGCCTCGGCCAGCATGTTGCCCCAGCTCGGGATCGTCGGCGGCGTGCCGGCACCCAAGAACGACAGGATCGATTCCACGATCATCGCCGAGGCGAAGACGTAAGTGGCCTGGACGATCACGGGCGCCGCCGCATTGGGCAGGATGTGGCGCAGCAGCATCCGCGGCAGGCCGGCGCCATTGGTGATCGCCGCCTCGACATAGGTCTGCTCGCGCAGCACCAGCACCGAGGAGCGGACGACGCGGGCCATCCGCGGAATCTCGGCGATGCCGATCGCGATGACGACGTTCTGGACGCTCGACCCGAACAGCGACATCAGTGCGATCGCGAGCAGGATGCCGGGGATCGCCATCAGCCCGTCCATGACGCGCATCACCGTGCCGTCGAGCCAGCGCACATAGCCGGCGACGAGGCCGATGAGCAGGCCGAAGGTGACGGTCAGGAGCGTGACGAGCGCGCCGATCGTCAGCGAGATCCTCGTGCCGTTCAGGGTTCGCGACAAGGTCGAACGGCCGAGCTGGTCGGTCCCGAACAGGAATTCGGCTCCCGGCGGGCGCAGGCGCTGGATTGGATTCACCCGCACCGGATCAGGCAGGATGTAGGGCGCGATCAGCGCGACCAGGGTGAAGGCGGCCAGAACCGCAAGGCCGACGAGAATGGTCGGGTTCAGGCGCAGGAAACGGCGAATGGCCTGCACGGAGCTGGGCGCCTTCGCGACGGGGCCGGCCACGGTCATCGTCACGGCGCCCTCAATAGCGGATGCGCGGGTCGAACAGCACATAGCTGAGGTCGACCAGCAGGTTGACGGTGACGTAGACGAGCGAGAAGACGAGGATCAGCCCCTGCACTACCGGATAGTCGCGTCGCAGGATCGCGTCGGTGGTCAGGCGGCCGAGACCGGGGATGTTGAACACGGTCTCGGTCACCACCACGCCGCCGAGCAGCGCGGCGATGCCGACGCCGACCACGGTCACGACCGGGATCGCGGCGTTCTTCAGCGCATGGCGCAGCACGACCATGCGAGGCTTGAGGCCTTTGGCATGGGCGGTGCGGACAAAATCCTCCGCCAGGATCTCGAGCAGGCTTGCCCGCGTGACCCGCGCCAGCAGCGCCGCATAGAGCATGGCGAGGGCGAGCCCGGGCAGGACGAGGCTGTTCAGGCAGGGCAGCAAACCCTGCGCGAGCGGCACATAGCCCTGCGTCGGGAACCAGCCGAGCGTCAGCGCGAAGACATAGACCAGGAAGAAGGCGACGACGAAGACCGGGGAGGAGAAGCCGATCATGGCGAAGGCCATGACCATGCGGTCGATCCGGCTCCCGGCCTTGAGTGCGCTCAGGGTTCCGAGCGGGAGCGCGATGGCGAGGGCCATCAGGATCGCGACGAGCGCCAGCATCGCCGTCGGTTCGATCCGCATCCCGATCAGCCGCGTCACCTCCATGTCGGAGAGGACCGAGCGGCCAAGATTGCCTTGGGCGAGCTGGCCCGCCCAGGCGAAGAGCTGCTCCGTCAGCGGCTTGTCGAGGCCGAGCTGGGTCCGGACCGAGGCGATCTGCTCGATCGTCGCCTGGTCGCCGGCAATCAGGATGGCCGGGTCACCGGGCGTCAGGCGCAGCAGGAAGAAGACGAAGAGCCCGACGAAGGCCAGCACCGGGATCGTCGCGGCGAGCCGGCGCAGGACATAGGAGGTCATGACTGAGTCCGGCCATCCGCGGTGGAAACATGCGCGCCCATCAACTCGCCTCCCAGCTGGTTTTGTAACGTTTCAATCAAGCTCTCACACAGCCAGAAGTGCCGCAAGTGGCTTTTGAATGAGAAATTGCGCTTGCAGTTTGTAGGATGCTCCGCAAAGCTGGTTCGAACTTTTGAACCGTTTCACTGGTGAGGTTGGATGGCGACGATCCGGGATGTTGCGCGTCTGGCTGATGTGTCGGTGGCGACCGTGTCGAATGTGCTCAACAGCGCCGATCGCGTCAGCCCCGAGCTTCTGGCGCGGGTTCGCGCCGCGATGGAGAAGCTGAGCTATACGCCCCATGCCGGGGCGCGTTCGCTGCGCAAACGTTCGAGCGGGCTGATCGGCCTCGTCGTCGGCGACATCACCAACCCGTTCTTCTCCGACCTGTTCGAGGCCGTCGAGGATGCCGCCGCGGCCAGCGGCCATCTCGTGCTGCTGTGCAATTCCAATGAGCGGAGCGAGCGCGAGGAGGCGCATCTGCGCATGCTGCGCACGCAGCGCATCGACGGGCTCATCCTCGCGCCAACCGGGGCGGTCTCGATGAACCGGGCCTCGCTGCTGGCGCAGCTTGAGGTGCCGATCGTCCTGGTCGACCGCGCCATGGAGGGGCTGGGCTATGATGCGGTGGTCCTCGACAACCGGCGGGCGGGTTTCGAGGCGACGCAGCATCTGATCGGCTGCGGCCACAGGCGGATCGGCCTGGTCAATGGGCCTGAGGTACTGCGCACGGCCGCCGAGCGTCTTGCCGGCTATCGCGAGGCGCTGCTGGCGGCGGGGCTGCCGCTCGACCCTGATCTCATCCGCGATGCCGGCTTCCGCCAGCAGCCGGCCGAGCAGGCGATGGCCGAATTGCTGGCCTTGCCGCAGCCGCCGAGCGCGGTCTTTGCCACCAACAATTTGATGACGGTCGGCGTCGTGAAGGCGCTGGCGGATCGTGGCCTGGCCTGCCCGCAGGACATCTCCGTCATCGGCATCGATGATCTGCCCTGGGCCGAGGCGGTGTCGCCCAGGCTCAGCGCGGTCGCCCAGCCGGTCCGCGCCATGGGCGAGGCGGCGCTCGATCTCCTGCTTCGGCGCCTTGCCGGCAGCTTGTCCGGCCCCGGAACGACCAACGTGATGGCGCCACGCCTCGTCATCCGCCGCTCCTGCGGCGCCCCTGCCAGCGGATTGCCTGCCCATGTCGGATGAACTCACCAAGCTCAGCGCGCTCGCCGTGCGCGACCTCCTCATGGCTGGCGAGGTCACATCGGTGGAACTCGTCGAAGCCGCCGCGGCGCGCCTCGCCATCGTCGAGCCGCAGTTGAACGCCGTGCCGACGCTCTGCCTCGACCGGGCGCGGGAGCAGGCGCGTGCCGCCGATGCGGCGCGGCGGGTCGGGCGAACAAGCCTGCTCGGCGGGCTGCCGATCGTCGTCAAGGACAACAACGACGTCGCGAGCGTGCGCAACACCGGTGGCACGTCGATCTTCCGCGATCGCATTTCGGCTGAATCGGACCGGACCGTCGCGCTGATGGAGGCCAATGGCGCCATCACGCTCGGCAAGTCGAACCTGTCCGAGCTCGGCGGCGCGCAGACCACCAACAGCGTCTATGGCACGACCCGGAACCCCTATGACCGGCGCCTGACCTGTGGGGGCTCTTCGGGCGGCGCGGCGGTGGCGCTGGCGACCGGCGAGGCCTGGCTCGCCCATGGCAACGACTATGGCGGCAGCCTGCGCATCCCGGCTGCGTTCTGCAACGTGACCGGCCTGCGCCCGACGCCGGGCCGTATACCGCGCAAACGCCTGGCCGACCCGTTCGACACCATCGCCGTCGAGGGGCCGATGGCGCGCGACGTCGCCGATCTCGCGCTCTTCTTCGATGCGATGACCGGCTACGACCCCGGCGACATCCTGACGGCGCCGAGCGGCGAGCGGCCGTTCCTCAACGCCGCGCAGGCGCCGCGCAAACCGGGGCGTATCGCCATCTCGGCCGATCTCGGCCTTTTGCCGATCGAGGAGCCGATCCGGCAAGCTTTCTCGGACCTTGCCGCAACGCTGGAGAAATCTGGCGTCATGGTGGCGCGCAGCGCTCCCGATGTGACTGGCGCGATGGACGCCTTCCGCGTGCTGCGGGGAGAAGGCTTCTACGCCACCTTCGAGCCGCTCCTCTATACGCATCGCGATATGTTTCCGGCGCCGGTCCTGGCCGATCTGCTGCGCGGCCGCGACCAGCCCGGCCATGCCATCGTCGCGGCCAACCGCTACCGCAGCGAGCTCTATCGCCGCGCGGTCGATTTTCTCGACGAGCATGATTTCCTGATCTGCCCGGCGACGCAGGCCATGCCCTTTGCCGTTGAGACGCTGTTCCCAGCGGTCGTCGAAGGGCGGCCGATGCAGGACTATGTCGACTGGATCTCGATCACCGCGATCTGGTCGCTCACCGGCCTGCCGGCCATCGCCATCCCGATCGGTTTCTCGCGCGAGGGCCTGCCGATCGGCATCCAGATCCTGGCGCACGCCCGGCGCGAGGCCGATCTGTTCCGGCTGGCGGCCTGGATCGAGCGGGAACTCGCCTTGCCGAAGACGCCGATCGATCCGCGCTAGGGGAAAGCGCGTTCAGGCCGTCGCCGACGCGCTCATCAAAGCTGCCGAGGCGAGCCTCTTCTGTCGCAATTCAGGATGCTCGTCGAAAGGCTGCAGCGGCGTCATCCAGCGCCGGAGCGTCTGCTTGCTGTCGATGCGGGCGGTGAAAGGGTCCTGGCCGTGCACGGTCCAAGAGATCGTCTCGTCGAGCTCGAGCAGAGCGAAGGCGCCGGCCGGTCCCGGCAGAGTGGTGAAGCTCTCGGTCAGTGATTGCAGGGTCAGATGCGGGATGGCGTCGACGGTGGTCAGCGTGTTCCAGTGGACATGGCCGGCGATGCAGACCATCGGCACCTTCGCCCGAGCGAGTACGGCGCGGACGCGCTCGGCGCCGGGATAGGTCGAGGAGGCCGGATTGCGCTCGAAATAATAGTTGCCGGTCTGGCCATGGCCGGAGACGGGAACATGGCTCATCACGACGAGCGGTCGGTCGGCGGCCTCGACCGTGGCCGCAAGCCAGATCAGATCGGCCTCGCGCAGGACGAAGCCGCCCGGCCGGTGGATGCGCGAATCCGCGGCCCAGAGCACGAGGCGCCAGTCTCCGAGATCGACGGTGCGATGGCCGAGTGGCTGGCCGAGGATTTCTTCGTTCTCGGCGACGCTGAGATGGTCGCGATCATGGTTGCCGCAGAGATGGAAGCGCGGTGCCGTGATCGGCGCGAAGGCCTCCGCGACCTCGCGCTCCAGCCTGAGGTCGGTGGCGTGGTCGACATCGGAAATGCGGTCGCCGAGATCGATCACCGCATCGGGCCTGGTCTCGGCGACGAAGCGGCGGAATTCGCCCATCAGCGGCAGGGCTGCGCTGCCGACCTTGGTGAAGCTGTTCTCGCCGTGATGGATATCGGCGACGAAGGCGAGGCGGAGGGATCGGGTCATGGCGGGGCTCGTCGAGCAGGGGCAGGAAAAGAGGGCGGGAGCCGGCGGTACCGGCTCCCGCAGTCGCATCAACGTGCAGCGAGCGTCACGCGGCCGGCGCGGAAATCGAGCACATAGGGGATGTGCCCCTGCAGCGGCCGCCAGGCGAGCGAGCGCTTCATGCCGTAGGACTCGTAGGGCTGGTAGAGCGGCAGCACCGGCGGGTCGTTCTTGATCGCCTGCATCAGCGCGGCATAGGCCTGCTTGCGTTCGGCGAGGTCGGTCGAGAAGCGGAATTTGTCCCAGAGGGCGATGTAGGCGTCGTCGGCCTTGAAGCGGCCTTCCGAGGCTGAGTTGCCGGTCGGCGCCCACATGATGCCGAAGGCGCCTGCGGGGTCGGGGAAATACATCGGGTTCGACCAGCCACGGGCCATCATGGTCGGGTCGGAACCGGTCCACTGCTCGGTGACGTTGAGCTGCATCTTGACGCCGACGGCGCCCCACATCTCCTGGATCGCCTGCGCGGCGAGCAGGCCGTTGGTGTAATAGGCCGCCTGGATGTCGTAGCGGATCGGCGAGCCGTCATAGCCGGCTTCCTTGAGCAGCGCCTTGGCCTTGGCCGGGTCGTATTCGAAGGTGGCGAGCTCCGGCATGTAGAGCGGGCCGAACTGCGCGAATGAGTGCGAGGTCGGGACCTTGGCCTTGCCGAACCAGAGCGCCTCGTTCAGCGTCTTGCGGTCGATAGCGTAGGACAGCGCCTGGCGCAGCTTGGGATTGGCCATCTTCGGGTTCTGGGTGTTGAAGATGACGACGTGGAAGAGCGGCGTCTGCATGCCCTCGACCTTGAGTTTAGGATCGGCGGCGACCGGCTCGAGCTGATCCGGCGGAATGTTGGTGATGAGATCGACCTCGGCATTCTTGAGCGCCGTCAGGCGGCCCGAAAGCTCTGGAATGCGTGTCACCGTGACCTTCTGGAACGGGGCCTTTTCGCCCCAGAAGCCGTCGAAGCGCTCATAGACCAGGCGCTGGTTCGGCACGAATTCGGCGATCTTGTAGGGACCGGTGCCGACCGGCTTCAGCGCGAAGGCCTCGAAATCGGAGGCCTCGGCGACGTTGGGATCGCCGGTCAGAGCCATCACGTATTTCTTCGGCACGATCATGCCCTGCTGGACGTTGAGCAACGTCTCGAACAGCGGCTCGGGCCTGGTTGCGGTGACGCGCACCGTCTCGCCATCGACGGCCTCGACCCTGGCCATGTTCGGCAGCGTGTCGCGCTTGCGGATGGCATAGGGCGGGAAGGTCGCGTTGATGATGCGGTCGAAGGAGAAGACGACATCCTCGACCGTCATCGGGTCGCCATTGTGGAATTTTACGCCCTGGCGGATCTTGAGCTCGATCACGGTCGGCGAGACTTGCGTCCAGCTCGTCGCGATACCCGGCTGCCAGACGCTTTCGGCGCGGGTGGCGTCCTTGCCGATCAGCGGGTCGAAGGCGTTGAAGTAGAATTGCGAGCCGACATTCGAGAAGTCGCGGCCAGGGTCGAGCCAGGGCGCCATGTTCTGGACGCCGACCTTCAGTTCCTGTGCCTGGGCGAGGCTGACGAAAGCGGTGGCCGAGAGCGCGGCAGCGGCAAGCGTTTTCAGGGTCTTGAGCATGTTTTCAGTCCCTTGTTGGGGTGAACGGCAGGCGTGTGGGGCAGGCAGTCAGCGCCCGCGCAGGCGGGGGTCGAGGCGGTCGCGCAGCGCATCCCCGAGCAGCATGGCGACGAGGCTGACGAGCACGATGAAGAGGGCGGGGATGGCGACGATCCAGGGCGCGGAGGCCATGTAGTCGCGGCCCTGGCCGACCATCGAGCCCAGCGTCGCCGTCGGCGGTTGGACGCCGAGGCCGAGGAAGGAGAGGGCTGATTCCAACAGGATGAGGTTGGAGAAGTTGAGGCTCGCCATGACCACGACCGGCGAGATCAGGTTCGGGATCATGTGGACGGTGGCGATACGCCAGGGGCCGGCTCCAGCGGCGCGGGCGGCCTCGACGAAGGGCATCTCGCGCAGGCTCAGCACCTGGGCTCGGATCAGCCGGGCGAAATGGGCCCAGTAGGCGATGCCGAGCACGCAGATCAGCACGGTGACGTCGGTGCCGGCGAGTGCCACGACGAAGAGCGCAACAAGCGTAAAGGGCAACGACATCATGATGTCGACGAGGCCCATGATCAGCGCATCGGCCCAGCCACGCAGCAGCCCTGCGGCGAGGCCGAGCGCCGCGCCGATGGCAAGGCCAAGCAGGCTGCCGAAGAGCGCGAGCGCGAGCGTCAGGCGCAGGCCATGGAGGCAGCGCGACAGCAGATCGCGGCCGAGCTGGTCGGTGCCGAGCCAGTGGAGCGGGTTGGCGCCGGTGCTGCCGATCGGAGGCTTCAGCCGCGCCAGGAGCCGCTGCTGATCGGGCTCGAAGGGCGAGATCAGCGGGGCGAGTATGGCGAGCGCGAGCAGCAGCAATCCGAGCAGCGCCGCTGCCGTGACCAGCATGTTGGCGCCGCCCAGCGCAGGGAGCCTGAGCCGCGGCAGCCGGCGCGGCGGGAGCATCAGCTTGGCGTCTGCGATCTCGGTCATGGCGGGTCAGGCTCCGACGAGGCGCACGCGCGGATCGGACGCCGCATAGGCGAGGTCGATCGCGAAATTGACGAGGATGACGGTGCTGGCGACGACGAGGACGCCGAACTGCAGCACCGGATAGTCGCGGCGCAGCGTTGCGCCGACCAGCAGGTCGCCGACCCCGTTCCAGGCGAACACGGTCTCGACCACGACGGCGCCCGAGACGAGCGTGGTGATCTGCAGGCCGAGCACGGTGATGACAGGGATCAGCGCATTGCGCAGTCCGTGCCGCAGGATGATCGCGCTCTCGGACAGGCCCTTGGCGCGGGCGGTGCGCATATAGTCCTCGGAGAGGACGTCGAGCATGGCGTTGCGGGTATAACGGGTGAGCGCCGCGACGAAGTAGGCGGCGAGTGCCACGGTCGGCATCACATAATGCAGCAAGGTGGCGGAGCCGGCGCTCGGCAGCCAATGCAGCGTGTAGGAGAAGATGAGCAGCAGCAGGATGGCGAGAACGAAGTTCGGGACCGCGTAGCCCATGAAGGCGATGAAAAGTACGCCCTGGCCGCGCGGTTGCCCGCGCCAGAGCGCAGCAAGGATGCCGAGCGGGACGCCGACCGCGATCGTCAGCGCCAGCGTCGCAAGGAGCAGGGAAGCGCTCTGCCACAGCCTTTCGCTGAAGATCACGGCGACCGGCCGCCGCTCCATCAGGCCGAGGCCGAAATCGCCTGAGAGCAGCGATTTCCAGAACAGGAGGTATTGCTCGGCGATCGGGCGGTCGAGGCCCCAATAGGCGATCATCTCGGCGCGTGAGACGGCGTCTAACCCCTCCGGCATCAGGAAATCGATCGGATTGCCGGTCAGCCGCGTCGCCAGGAAGACGGCGGTGACGATCGCCCAGAGCGTGATCGTCATGCGCAGGAGACGGCTGCTTAGGAATGCGAGCATGGCGTCCTCTGGGACGGGCTGCGGATGTCGCTGCGCGACCGGACGGGTCGACCGAGACCCGAGCCTTCTGGCAGTCTTCCATGACAGAGTTATGAATATAGCTCATTCAAAATCAAGTTTGACACTGAGGAAATCTCAGTTCATGCATGCCTGACTTCGACGCGGAGTTTATGGTGCACGCAGCGGACGATATTCGTGGCTGGCTGATCGATCTCGACGGCACATTGATCTGCGACGGCCGGGCGATGCCGGGCGCCGGCGCCTTTCTCGACGCCTGCGCCGACCGCTTCGTCGTGGTCTCGAACGATGCCGAGCACACGCCGACGGAGCTGGCGAACCTCCTGCGCCGAATGGGGCTCGACGTCCCGGCGAGCCGTATCGTGCTGGCGGGAGCGGTCGCGCTCGACGATATCGCGATGCGCCGCCCGGGCGCGCGCGTGCTCGTGCTGGCGAGCGACAGCCTCATGCGCCATGCGCGCGATCGCGGGCTCGTGCCGGTCCGGACGCGGCCCGACATCGTCTTCCTCGGCCGCGACCGGCGCTTCAGCCATGCGCGGCTGGCGCTCGCCGCCAATGCCGCGCGGGCGGGGGCCGAGCTCGTCGTCGCAAACCCCGATCTCGTTCATCCCGGCGCCGACGGCTCGGTCGTGCCGGAAACCGGCGCGCTCCTGGCGGCGCTGCTCGCCTGTACCGGCCCCATCAGCTATCGCCTCGTCGGCAAGCCGGAGCCGACCCTGTTCGCAGCCGGGCTCGCCTTGCTCGGCCTGCCGAAGCGGATGGTCGCGATGCTCGGCGACAATCCCAGGACCGATGGCGAGGGCGCCCGCCGCTTTGGCCTGCGCTATGTCGAGGTCGCCGATGGGGTTTTCCCGCGAGGGGATGTCGAGACGGCTTGCCCGCAAGAGGAAGGCGTGTTCGCCTTGCCGGCATGACCTCGTCTCAACGCAAGCCGGATACCGACGCCATGGTGGACAGCCCCGATCGGGCGCGCAATGGCGGACATGACGGCTTCGATGGCGTGATCGAGCGGCTGACGGCGCTGCGCCCGACGCTGCCGCCGACCGCCGCTCGCATCGCCGACGTCTTCCTCGCCCATGCGGCCGAGGTGGTGCACATGTCGGTCACCGAGGTGGCCGAGCGGGCGGAAGCGAGCGAGGGCAGCGTGATCTCGCTTTGCCGGCAGCTTGGCGCCCGCGGCTTCCAGCAGGTCAAGATCGCGCTGGCGCGCGATCTCGTGCAGCCGGTGCAGTTCATCCACGAGGATCTCGCTCGCACCGACGACACCGGCACCGTGATCGAGAAGATTTTCGGCAGCGATCTGCAGGCGCTGCACGACACCATGAAGGTGCTCGACCGGGCGGCGATGGAGCGCGCGGTGGCCGCGATCCGTGAGGCGCGCCGCGTCGAGCTCTACGGCATCGGTAGCGCGGCTCCGATCGCGGAGGACGCCAATTACCGGCTGCTGCGCATCGGCGTCGAATCGAAGGTCGTGGTCGATTCGCATGTCCAGGCGATCAGCGCCGCGCTGACCGGGCCCGATGTCGCGACGATCACGATCTCGCATTCGGGCTCGACGCATGAGACCGTCACCGCGACGAGGCTCGCCCGCGAAGCCGGGGCGACCACGATCTGCATCACGAATTTCGGCAAGTCGCCGCTGCTCGCCTATGCCGACATCGTCCTGAACACCATGGCGCGCGAGACCCAGTTCCGCACCGAGGCGATGACGAGCCGGATCGCGCAGCTCGCCGTCATCGATGCCCTGATCGCCTGCCTGTCACTGGCCGATTACGACAAGGCCGTCGCGACGATCGGCAGGACCTTCGACGTGCTCTCGACCAAGCGGTTCTAGCCACAGGCTCGCGCCGTCAGGCGAAGAGCGCTCCCGGGTTCGGCGTGTACTTGGTGAGCTTGTCGCGATCGATGGTGACGCCGAGGCCCGGGAGGTCCGGGATCGTCAGCCAGCCCTCCGCGTCGAGATCGAAAGGCCTTGCGAGGATGCCGTCGACATAAGGGCTGCCGCCGATGAACTCGACGAGGTCGGCATCGGGGAAAGCCGTCGCCATCTGCAGGTCGGCGGCGAGGCCGAGCGCGGTGTTCCAGCCATGGCCGACATATCTGATGCCGAGGTCATAGGCCAACCAGGCGATGCGCCGCTGCTCGGAAATGCCGCCGACCTTGGTGACATCCGGCTGGACGATGTCGACCGCGCCCGTGGTCAGCCAGGGAATGAAGCTCTGGCGTCTCGTCAGGACCTCGCAGCCGGCGATCGGCACTGGCGATGAGCGGCGGAGTTCCCGGTAATCGTCGATCGCGTCCGGCCGGACCGGCTCCTCGAACCAGCCGACATCGTAATCGGCCAGCATCTCTGCGGTGCGCTTGGCCCATTTCAGCCCATGCGGCCAGAGCGCATCGCTGGCGCCGGCGTCGACGAAGAGCTTGGAGCGCTCGCCGGCGGCCTCGCGCGCGGTGCGGACGATCGCCTCGTCGAGCTTGGTGTCGAGTGCCCGGCCGAACGGACCCCAGCCGATCTTGAAGGCGGTGAAACCCTTGTCGCGATAGCTTGCGACCACATCCCGCATCGCGTCGGGCTCCTCCATCAGGAGCGAGCAATAAGGCTGGACGCGCTCGCGATAGCGGCCGCCGAGCAGCCGGCCGACGCTGAGGCCGGTGGCCTGGCCGAGAATGTCCCAGAGCGCGATGTCGATACCGCTGATCGTATGCGTCAGGGTACCGCCGCGGCCCATCCAGAAGGTATTCTGGTGCAGCTTCTCGCTGACGAAGTCGGGAGAAAGTGCATCCGCGCCGAGAAAAAGCGGCTCCAACACCTTGAGCCCCGCCTGGACCAGGCGCCCGTCGGTGAAGACGCTGCCATAGCCGGTGACGCCCTGGTCGGTATGAACCGCGATCAGGGCATGGATCGAATCCTCCGGCCGGATCTCGGCGGACCAACCGCCCTTCGGGCTCTCCCCGAACAATGGCGCAGCCTCGATGCGGGTGATCTTGAAGCGCGGCAGTCCTGCAGGCCGGTTGCCTGCGCGTGTCTGCGGAAGAGCCTGATCGTTCACTGTGCGTCCCTTTCCCTGCGGCGCTTGGCGACGATGGCCTCGTAGTCCATCGCGTGGTTCATCACGGTGATGTGCTCGTCGAGCGTGCGTTCGATCGCCTCGATGTCGCCGGCCTCGAAGACGGCGAGGAGGTCGACATGCTCCTCGACGACGCCAGCCATCGGCTTGCCGAAGGTGGCGAGGCCGAAAATGATCGTGCATTGCGGCGCCAGCGTCTCCCACAGGTCGAGGGTGACGCTGTTGCCGCCGAGGCGGCAGAGCGCGCGGTGGAAGCGCGTATCGGCGACGGCGACGCCATAGGCGCTGCCGCGCGCCGCCATCAGCTCCATCTCGGCGACGGCGCTGCGCAGATCGTCGAGATGGCTGCCGCGATTGCGGCCGGCGGCGACGGCGCGGGCGGTCGCGCTGGCCTCGAGCGCGATGCGCGCCTCGATCAGGTCCGAGACGCGCGCATTGGTGACCGGGCGCAGGCGAATGCCCTTATAGGGCTCGCTGACCACGACGCCCTGGCTTTCCAGCAGGCGCAACGCCTCCCGTACGGGGACGCGGCTGACGCCCAGCTTGCGGGCGAGCTCGACCTCGACGATGCGATCGCCCGGCAGGATCAGCCCGGCGGCTCCGCCGGCAATGATCGCTTCGATGGTGTGGTCGACGAGGGTCTGCGGCTGGAGCGGCTGCCAGTCCGGGGCCGGACTCCCCATCCGATCCGGGGTCGCCGTCTCGGTCGCCCCTATGCGTTCGTCCGCCTCCGGCATGCAACTCTCTCTCGCTTGACACGTCGTATGATCGTATACAATCATACGATAACAAGAACAAGGAGGGGTTTTCGATGTCGTCCACAAGCCGGGTTCGCTGCGAGATCGATTTCGAAGCGAGCGGCCGTCAGGCCGGCTATCTGCGCGCGCCACTCTCGCGCAACACCTCGGGCTGGGGCGTCGTCGAGATCCCGGTCGTCAGCGTGAAGAACGGCAGCGGCCCGACGATCCTGTTCACCGGCGGTGTCCATGGCGACGAGTACGAAGGCCCGATCGCGATCTCGCGGCTCGCCCGCAGCCTCGATCCCGCTGCGATCCAGGGCCGCGTCATCATGATCCCGGCGCTCAACATCCCGGCGGTGATGAACGACACGCGGCTCTCGCCGGTCGACAACCGCGACATGAACCGCTGCTTTCCAGGCAATCCGAAGGGCACCTTTTCGGAGATGCTTGCCCATTTCGTCGACGAGATGCTGCTGCCGCTGGTCGACATCTCCGTTGATCTCCACACGGCGGGTCACTCGGGCGACTCTGCGCTTTCGACCAACATGCACTACGTTGCCGACACCGCCCTGCGCGAGCGCACCATGGCCGCGGCTGCGGCCTTCGGCGCGCCCTACAATGTCGTGTTCTGGGGTGTCGACGAAGGCGCGACGCTGACCTCCTCGGTCGAGCGCCGCGGCATCCTCTCGCTCGGCACCGAGCTCGGCGGCTGGGGGCGCGTCAATGTCGAGGGCGTGCGCATCGCCGACCGGGCGTTGACCAACATCCTCAAGCATTTCGGACTGATGGAGGGCGAGCCGGAGACGCGCCAGCGCGACGGCTCTCCCGGCACGCGCCACATGATGGTGCGGGATTCCGCCGGCTATTCATTCGCTCCCGCCGGCGGGCTGTTCGAGCCGCGCAACGTTGTCGGCGACGCCTGCCGCGCCGGCGAGCTCGCCGGCTACCTGCATTTCGTCGAGGACATCGACCGCGCGCCGCTGGAGGTGCGCTATCGCCGCGACGGGGTGCTGTGGATGTCGGCGGGACCCGGCCGCGTGCAGCGCGGCGATGCCGTGGCCGTGCTGATGGAGGATTACGACGCACTGCGCGCCGCGGCCTGACTGCCTTCGTGCCTGACCATCAATCCGGAGGGGATAAGAACATGGCAAAGCACCTCATTCTCAAAGCAGCTGTCATAGCGGCCGCCGCCCTGGGAGGGGCTCAAGGAGCGCTCGCCCAGCGCAAGGGCGGCGAGGTCACGATCGGCATCAGCCAGGCGCCGCCCTCGCTCGATGCCCAGATCACCTCGGCGCAGGCGTCGCGCAACGTCACGCTGCACATCTTCGAAACGCTTTATGCCCGCGACGAGAACGCCAAGCCGGTGCCGGAGCTGGCTGAGGGCGTCACCGTCTCGCCTGATGGCAAGAGCTATGTCTTCCCGATCCGCAAGGACGTGACCTTCCACAACGGCAAGAAGCTCGACGCTGGCGACGTCGTCGCCTCGCTCGAGCGCTACCGCACGATCGGCGCCTCGCCGGCGCTCGTCGCCGCGATCGATACGGTCAAGGCCAGCGGCGAGCACGAGGTCACGGTCACGCTGAAGCAGGCGCAGTCGACCTTCCTCGACAATCTGTCGTCGCCACGCGCGCCGATTGCGATCTATCCGGCGAGCGAGGCCGCCAAGGAAGCCGGCAAGATCGAGGTGATCGGCACCGGTCCCTATCGCTTCGTCGAGTATCGCCCGGACAGCCACGTCAAGCTGGCGCGCTTCGACGGCTATTCCCCCAATCCCAAGGGGACGGGGCGCGACGGTTTCGCCGGCAAGAAGGAAGCCTTCCTCGACGCCGTGACCTTCCGCTTCATGCCCGAGGGCGGCGCCCGCACCGCCGCGCTTGAAGCCGGGCAGATCCAGTTCAACGAGACCGTCGACGGGCCGACGGCGAAGCGGCTCGGCAGCGACGCGCGCTTCACCATCCACAAGGTGATGCCGTTCGGCCTTCAGGTGATCAAGTTCAACCAGGCGCAGCCGCCGGCCAACGACGTGAACTTCCGCCTCGCCGTGCAGGCGGCGCTCGACATGGAGGAGATCATGGCGATCTCCTATGCCGACATCTACCAGATGGACCCGAGCTGGCTCTATCCCGGCGCCGCCTTCCACTCGGCGGCTGGCAGCGACAAGTACAACAAGGCGGACCTGAAGCTCGCCAAGGAGCTGCTCGGCAAGTCCTCCTACAAGGGCGGCAAGGTCACCTTCATTGTCGACAACCTGCGCGCCAATGTCGACACCGCCACCGTGGTGCAGCAGAAGCTCAAGGAGATCGGCATCGAGGTTGAGATCGCCGTCTCCGACTGGCCGACTGTCTCGAAGATCGGCTTCACGCCGACGAACTGGACGTTCTGGACGCATGGCTTCGGCATCGAGCCCTATGAGGGGCCCGGCTCGGTGATGGCGCCCTGGGTGAACGGGCTCTCGCAGCAGGCCAAGGATCCGGAGATCGACCGCATCGCTGCCGCCTTCAACGCCGAGCTGGACGAGGGCAAGCGCAAAGCGCTCTACGACGCCTTCCAGAAGCACATGTACGACGCCGCCGTTGCGATGAAAGCCGGCAATTACGGGGTCTTCCAGGCCTCGACCGCCAAGCTCAAGAACTTCAAGCCCTATCGCATTCCCCGGATGTGGGGCGTCTGGCTCGAGCCTTGAGCGCCGGTGGTCGATACCAACGATCCCGGGTTCCGACCGCTACCACGAAAGCCAGGTCATCCCGGCTGGAGCGTAGCGAAGAGCCGGGATCCATGCCGGGACCTTCATCGGAAACGCTCAGGCATGGATCCCGGGTCTCCCTGCGGTCGCCCGGGATGACGCGGGTCCATCTCAGTAATCGGCCAATTCTCGAAGGAAGGGCCGCATGGGTAGCTTCCTGATCCGCCGCTTGGCGGGCGCCTTCGTCGTGCTCGCGCTGGTGTCACTGATGTCCTTTGCGCTGATCTGGCTGGTGCCGGGCGATCCGGCGGCGGCCTTTCTCGACGCCTCGGCGACACCGGCGCAGATCGCCACGCTGCGCAGCGCACTCGGGCTCGACCTGTCGCTGCCGCAGCAGATGATCGGCTGGTACGGGCGGATCCTGAGCGGCGATCTCGGCCAGTCGATCCTGCTCAACCGCTCGGTCAGCGCCGCGCTGATCGAGCGCCTGCCCGTGACATTGGCGCTGGCGGCACTGGCGCTCGCCTTCGCGGTGGTGGTCGGCGTCACGGCCGGCCTCGTCGCCGCCGTCAACCATAACCGCTGGCCCGATCAGGCAGTGATGACCGCGGCTCTGCTCGGCCTGTCGGTTCCGGACTTCTGGCTCGGCCTGGTGATGGTGCTGGTCTTCGCGGTCTCGCTCGGCTGGCTGCCGAGCGGCGGCTTCACGTCCTTCACGCAATCGCCGGGCGAGTGGCTGCGCTGCATGATCCTGCCGGCGCTGACGCTCGGGCTAGTCCAGGTCGGCTTCATCGCCCGGATGGCGCGCGCCTCGATGCTCGACACGCTCGGCCAGGATTATGTCCGGACCGCCGACGCCAAGGGGCTGGCCAAGCTGCGCGTCGTGCTCGGCCACGCTTTGCCCAACGCGCTGATCCCGATCCTGACCGTGATCGGCATCGTCTCCGGCGCGCTGCTCGGCGGGGCCGTCATCGTCGAGCAGGTCTTCTCGATCCCGGGGATCGGCCGGCTGATCGTCGGCGCCATCGCCGCGCGCGACTTCCCGGTGCTGCAGGGCGGGCTGCTCTTCCTCGCCGTCGTCTATCTCTCGATCAATCTCGTGGTCGACATCCTCTACGCCGTCGTCGACCCGCGCGTGAGACTGGCATGAGCGCGGCTGAACCGCTCGTCGGCCGCGCCGCCCTGCGACGCCTGCTGCGCCACCGCTCCTTCATGATCGGGGGCGTGCTGGTGCTGGCCATGGTGCTGGTCGCGCTCGCCGCCGACCTGCTCACGCCCTTCGATCCGCTGCGCAGCAATATCCGCGCGCGGCTGGTGGCGCCGGACGCCGCCCACTGGTTCGGCACGGACCATTTTGGCCGCGACATCCTATCGCGCGTGATGATCGGGGCGCGCATCTCGCTCGCCATCGGAGCTCTCACCGCCATTCTCGCCGGCATCGCCGGGACGCTGAGCGGCGCCGTTGCCGGCTTCTTCCCGCGCCTCGACCAGCCGATCATGCGGGTGATGGACGCGTTGATGGCTTTCCCCTCGATCGTGCTCGCCATGGTGGTCTCGGCCGTGCTCGGCGCGTCGCTGACCAATGTCGTGATCGCGCTCGCCATCGCCACGACGCCGCACACGGCCCGGATCGTGCGCGCCTCGGTGCTGCTGGAACGGGAATTGGACTATGTCTCGGCCGCGCGTTCGATCGGCGCAGGCGAACTGACCATCCTGTTCAAGCACGTGCTGCGCAACGCCGCCGGGCCGCTGATCGTGCGGTTGACCTATGTCTTCGCCATCGCAGTGCTGGCCGAGGCGGCGCTGTCCTTCGTCGGCGCCGGGCCGCCGCCGCCGGCCGCCTCCTTCGGCTCGATCATCGCCCAGGGCCGCGATTTCATGCGCGAGGCGCCGTGGATCACGGTGTTTCCGGGCCTCGCCATCATCGTCTGCGTGCTCGGCCTCAACCTGCTCGGTGATGGCCTGCGCGACGTGCTCGATCCCCGCCTCAAGTTCTGACCCGCCGGAGCCTGCGATGAAACGTATCCTGATCGCCGATTGCAAGCAGGAGATCTCGTCCTTCAACCCGCTGCCATCGCAATATGACGACTTCCTGATCCGCCATGGTGACGGCCTCTACGAGCAGCGCGGCAATAACCAGGAGCTCGGCGGGGCGCTCGCGGTCTTCGAGGCGCGGCCCGACATCGAGATCGTGCCGACGATCTGCGCGCGCGCCGGCAGCGCCGGCCTGCTCTCGGCGGAGGGTTGGAAGAGACTTTCCGAGGAGGTGCTCGCCGCGATCTTCGCAAGGCTAGACGGCATCGACGGGATCTATGTCTCGCTGCATGGCGCGATGGGCGCCGATGGTGAGCTCGATCCGGAAGGTTATCTGCTGGAGAAGCTGCGCGAGTGCGTCGGGCCGGAGATGCCGATCGTCATCTCGCTCGACCTGCACGGCATCCTGACCGACCGCATGCTGCGGCAGGTCGACGGCTTTGCGATCTACTGGACCTATCCGCATGTCGACTTCGCCGATACCGGGCGACGCGCAGCCGAACTGCTGCTGAAGCTGATGAAAGGCGGCGTCAGGCCGGTTGCTGCCCGCGTCGTCATTCCGGCACTGGTCCGCGGCGACGAGCTCATCACCAAGACCGGTTGCTATGGCGAACTGCTCGCCGAATGCCGCCGGCTCGAGGAGGAGGGCAGTGTGCTCGCGGCCGGCATCATGATCGGCAACCCTTTCACCGACGTGCCGGAGCTGTGCTCGCAGGTGCTGATTCTCACCGATGGCGACCCGGCGGCGGCCGAGCGGGAGGCGACAAGACTGGCGCAGGAGTTCTGGCCGTCGCGTTTCCGCATGCAGGGCAAGCTGGTGCCGCTCGATCGCGCCATCGCCCAGGCGCGCAGCATCGACGGCCCGGTGATCTTCACCGATGCCGCCGACGCAACCTCCTCAGGCGCCTCGGGCGACAGCAATGCGATTCTCGCCGCGTTGCGTGAGGCCGGCTACGGCAAGCGCGTGCTGGCCCAGATCGTCGACGCGCCGGCCGCGGCTGCGGCGCATGCGGCCGGAGTCGGGGCGAATCTTTCGCTGACGCTTGGCGGCTCGATCGATCCGGTCCGCTTTCCGCCGCTGTCGGTGACCGCGACGGTCAAGCTGCTCTCGGATGGCGAAGCTTCGCTCGAGACGATGAAGGCGCCGCTCCGGGCCGGCCCGACCGCGGTGCTCACCTACGACAATGTCACCGTCGTCGTGATGAGCCGCTCGGTCAGCCTGTTCGACCGGGCGATGTACTACGCCAACGGGCTCGACCCCGAGGATTTCGACCTGATCTTGGTGAAGTCACCCCACACCGAATTCCACATGTTCGACCAGTGGTGCGCCCGCAATTTCAACGTCGATGCGCCCGGCGCGACCTCCGCGAACCTGAAGAGCCTTGGCCACCGCATCTGCGCCCGCCCCGTCTATCCGCTCGACGACAACGTCACCTTCGCGCCGCGCGCGACGATCTACGAACTGTGAGGTCTGTGCCTATGCCCAGGATCGAGGCTGTCGACTTCTTCTATCTCGCCATGCCCGTCGTCACCGACGAAGCGGATGGCAGCCAGGACGCGCTGCTGGTGCGGGTCGCCGCCGGCGGCCATGTCGGCTGGGGCGAATGCGAGGCGGCGCCGCTGCCCTCCATCGCAGCCTTCATCTGCCCGATGTCGCACGGGGTCTGCAGGCCCGTTGCCGATTCCGTTCTCGGCCAGAGGCTGGATGGCCCGGAGGACATCGCCCGCATCGCTGCCGCGGTCGCCTACAACTCGATGGACCTGCTGCAGGCGCCGCATACCTTCTCCGGCGTCGAGATGGCGTTGTGGGACATCCTCGGCAAATTGCGCTCCGAGCCGGTCTGGCGCCTGCTCGGCTATCGCCAGAGCCATCCCAAGACGCCCTATGCTTCGGTGCTGTTCGGCGACACGCCGCAGGAGACGCTGGAGCGCGCCCGGGATGCCAGGAAGCGGAATTTCCGTGCCGCCAAGTTCGGCTGGGGACCGATCGGCCGGGGCAGTGTCGAAGCCGATGCCGAGCATTTCGTCGCGGCTCGGGAGGGATTGGGAGCTGATGGGATCCTTTTGGTCGATACCGGCCAGATTTTCATCGAGGATATCGAGCGCGCGGCCGCCCGCTTGCCGGCGATGGAGAAGGCTGGTGTCCTATGGTTCGAGGAGCCCTTCCACGCCAGCGCGCTTGAAGCCTATGGCGCACTCGCCAGGCGCAGCCCAAAGGTGCACCTCGCCGGTGGCGAAGGCGCACACAATGAATCCATGGCCAAGCAGCTGATCGACTATGGCGGCATCGGTTATGTGCAGATCGATTGCGGCCGGATCGGCGGCATCGGTCCCTCGAAGGCGGTGGCGGATTATGCGGTGGCGAAGGGCGTGACCTTCGTCAATCATACCTTCACCTCGCATCTCGCCCTCTCGGCCTCGCTGCAGCCCTATGCCGGGCTCGCCGATCACGAGATCTGCGAATATCCGGCGATGCCGAAGCCGCTCTCCACCGCGATCTCCGCCAACCATCTGGAGCGCGATGCGCAGGGGCAGGTCGCGGCGCCGGATGCGCCCGGCCTCGGCATCAAGGTCGCGACTGCAGCGCTGCAAAGCTACCTGCAGGACGTCGAAATCTCGGTGCAGGGCAAGCGGCTCTACAGCACGCCCAGCCTCTGAACGGCGCTTGACGATGTAGCGCCGCCTTATAGGGTGGGCGCGATCGAGGTTCTCCGGGTTGCTTCCGGAGCTAAGAGGGAATTCGGTGAGGCGCGAGCATCGGACCGAAAAGTGGCATCCACTTTTCGGACAAATCCGATGCTTCTACAAAGAGATAGATCGCCACTCTGCGTCCGATAGGACACATGGCGATCTATTGCCAAAGCCGAGGCTGCCCCCGCAACTGTAAGCGGCGAGCCCTCCGTCCATCGTCCACTGGCGCCTGTCGCGCCGGGAAGGCCGGGCGGAGCCAGCGTCGACCCGCGAGCCAGGAGACCTGCCCCGATCGTCGAAGACGTCTTTCGGGCGGGGTGTCCCGGAGGTGTGCATCGGTGGCGGTCGTCCGAGCCCGCCATCTGTCCACATCCCCTGCGCAGCTCCCCTCCGTCATCTCGGGGAGCGATGAAATCCATGTCCATGACAACAGCCATGCACGCGACAGTGCAGAGCTTGACGGCTACGTGCCGTCCACTCTATCAGAAATGCAACATTGTTACATTTGAGGCTCGCCCTGTGCCGACTGCGCATCAATTCGCCCGCCTGCTGCAATGGCCCGTCGCGGCGCTTCTCGGAACTTTGTTTGCAGGCGCGGCCTCTGCCGCACCGACGCAGTATCCGCTGACGCTGGAGAACTGCCGCGAGAGCGTCACCTTCGCCGCGCCACCCAAGCGCGTCGTCGCGATCGGCCAGACGCAGACGGAGATCCTCTACGCGCTCGGCCTCGGCGATCGTGTCGTCGGCACCGCGGTCTGGTTCTCGCCGGTCGCCAAGCCCTATGAAGCGGTCAACGCCAAGGTGAAGCGCCTCGCCGACAATGATCCGAGCTTCGAGGCCGTGCTGGCGCAGGAGCCCGACCTCGTCACCGCGATGTTCGAATGGCATGTCGGGCCCAACGGCATCGTCGGCAAGCGCGACCAGTTCGCCAAGGTGAAGGTCCCGGCTTACGTCTCGCCGAGCGATTGCGTCGGCAAGGACAATTCCGGCGCCGGCGACGGCGTGCGCACCCAGATGTTCACGATGGAGCTGGTCTATCGCAACATCCGCGAGTTCGGGCAGATCTTCGACGTCTCCGAGCGGGCCGATGCGCTCATTGCCGAGCTCAAGGCGCGCGAAGAGAAGGCGGTCCAGGCGGTGGCGAACGTCAAGGCCAAGGACGTGCCGGTCGTGGTCTGGTTCTCCAGCAAGGACATCAAGGGCGACGGCTTCATGGCCGGCAAGAACGGTGTGCCCGCCTACATCCTGTCGAAGCTCGGCGCCCGCAACATCATCACAACCAATGAGGAATGGCCGCTGGTCGGCTGGGAGAGCATCGCCGCGGTCAACCCAGCGGTGATCGTCACGGTGAAGATGGATCGCCGTCGCTTCCCCGCCGACGATATCGAGAAGAAGCTCGACTTCCTGAATTCTGACCCCGTCGCCAGCAAGCTCGATGCGGTGAAGAACAACCGTGTCGTCATCATGGATGTCGGTGCGACCCGCGCCGGTCTCGACACGGTCGACGGTATCGAAACGCTCGCCAAGGCGATCGCCGGCTTCGGCCTCGTCCCTTGAGCCACGCCGTCCACGGCCCCAACTGGCCGGCGCGGATCGCCATTGCGCTGGCCTCGCTCGCTGCGCTCACCGTCTCGGTGGCGCTGGCGGTGACGATCGGCGAGATGCGCATCCCGTTTGATACGGCGCTGCGGGCACTCGGCAACGGGCTGTTCGATCTCGATTTCCCGGTCAGCGCGATCCAGCAGGGCGTGATCTTCGATTACCGCCTCAGCCGGGCGTTGATGGCTGGCTTGTGCGGTGGGGCTCTGGCGCTCTCGGGCGCGATCCTGCAGGCACTGCTGCGCAACCCGCTGGCAGAGCCCTACGTGCTCGGCATCTCCGCCGGCGCCTCGACCGGCGCCGTCGCGGTGCTGATCCTCGGCGTCGGCATCGGCGGCACGGCGCTGACAGTCTCGGCCGGCGCCTTCATTGGCTCCTGCGCCGCGCTCGCCGTGGTCGCGCTGCTGGCGACTGGGGCGGGCGGGGCGAGCGACCGCGTCATCCTCGCTGGCGTCGCCACCTCGCAGCTCTTCAATGCGGCGACTGCGACGATCGTCACGACAATGGCCAGCGCCGAGCAGGCACGT
Source organism: Alloboseaceae bacterium BT-24-1 (assembly GCA_025846845.1). Classification (GTDB taxonomy): domain Bacteria; phylum Pseudomonadota; class Alphaproteobacteria; order Rhizobiales; family Beijerinckiaceae; genus Allobosea. The sequence continues at coordinate 206,194 of JAOYTL010000003.1, read as the reverse complement.
GGTGTGATGTTCTGGCTCCTGGGGAATTTCGGCGGCGTGCGCTGGCCCGACCTCTGGATCGCGGCACCGGTCGCTTTCATCGGCTTTGCCATCTGCATGCTGCACGCCAAGGTGCTGGATGCCTTCGCCTTCGGCGTCGATGCCGCCGCCTCGCTCGGTGTCGCGGTTGTCAGGGTGAAGGTCGTGCTCTTCGCCACGACCGCGGTGATGACGGCGGTGATGGTCTCGATCGTCGGCACGGTCGGTTTCGTCGGGTTGATCATTCCTCATGCCGCCCGCTTCCTCGTCGGCTCCGGCCATGCGCGGCTGCTGCCGGCCTGCCTCGTCATCGGCGCGATCTTCATGATCCTCGCCGACATCCTGTCGCGCGTGCTGATCCCGCAGCAGATCCTGCCGATCGGCGTGGTGACGGCGCTGTTCGGCGCCCCGGTCTTCGCGCTCATCCTTTACCGCGCGAGGCGAGCGACATGACGCTTGCGATGCGTGAGGTGCGCTGGGCAGCCGGTGGCCGGATGATCGTCGACGGGGTGACGCTGCAGGCGGCTCCCGGCCGGGTGCTCGGCCTGATCGGGCCGAATGGCTCGGGCAAATCGAGCCTCCTGCGGCTGCTCTGCCGTTTGCGCAATGTCGCCAGCGGCGTCGTCATGCTCGACGGCCGCGACATCGCCGCCGTGCCGCGGCGCGATCTTGCCCGCCGCCTCGCCTTCGTCGAGCAACAGGCGACGACCGAGATCCAGCTCTCCGTCTGCGATGTCATCCGGCTCGGCCGCACGCCGCATCGCGCCGCGCTGGCATCATGGAACGATGCCGACGAAGCTGCCGTGAACGAGGCGCTGGCACGGGTCGGACTCACGGAGCGGCACGACCAGTTCTGGCACACGCTTTCCGGCGGCGAGCGCCAGCGCGTCCATATCGCCCGCGCGCTCGCCCAGGAGCCGAGCGAGCTCATCCTGGACGAGCCGACCAATCATCTCGACATCCAGCACCAGCTCTCGATCCTGGGGCTGGTCCGCCGGCTCGGCATCACCTGCATCATGGCACTGCACGACCTCAACCTCGCGGCGATGTTCTGCGACGAGATCGCATTGCTGCATGAGGGGCGACTGCAGGCAGCGGGGCCGCCGGACGAGGTCCTCACGGCCGAGGCGATCCAGCGCATTTTCGGCGTCGCAGTCTCGATCCGGGAGGGGGCGTCGGGGCGCCGGCATATCGAATACCTGATCGAAGCCGAACGGAGGCAATCATGAGACCCGCTGAGGCGCAGAGCCAGGTTTCCGACTACTGGACCCGGCGCGCGCCGGCCTTCGACGGCGTCGCTTCGCATGTTGCGCAGGCTGCGCTCTGGCGAGATGTCCTCTCGGCCGCCTTCGAAGCGGAGGAGGCGAAGGAGGTCGTCGATCTCGGCACCGGTACCGGCGCCTGCGCGCTGATCGCCGCCTCGCTGGGGCATCGCGTGCGCGCCTGCGACGGCTCAGAAGGCATGCTCGCGGTCGCACGGCGAGCTGCCGAGGCGTCCGGGCTCGACGTCACCTTCGAGCAGGGGCTGATCGAGGAGGCGACGTTCGCGCCGGCGTCCGCTGACATCGTGACACTGCGCAATGTGCTCTGGACGCTGCCAGATCCGATGGCGGCGCTGCGCAAGGCTCACCTCCTCCTGCGCCGGGGCGGGGTGGTCTTCGTCTCGGACGGACTCTGGTCGGTCGCGGCGCAATATCGCTCGACCTATCCCGAAACGCTCGCCGCCAGCCTGCCGCGCCATGACGGGCTGACCGAGGATGAAACGAGCACGATGCTCGCTGAAGCCGGGTTCGGCCCGGCGCGGAGCTGGCAACACCTCTTTCCGGCGTCGCCCTATCCCGGAGATGTGCCGATGTTCGTGCTGACGGCGCGAAAAGACTGAAGCTGTCGGCGATATTCAAGTGTCAGATGTTCGGCTCTCTCCAAGGCTATGTGAGCAAAATTTACAAGCTTAGGAGCAGTTTTTTGCTCGTAGACAGCAGTATTCTGGTTCATTAAATCCAGAAATATTCTGAAAGTATGGTGCTATAAGCCGTTCTAGGTAATGGGGCGTCATCACAAGTGACGATGGCATCTATTTTATTCTATGAGTCTCTAAGGATTTATTTTCGCACGACGGCAAGACTCACGCCGCTGGGTGAGGCGATGAGTATCGAGACACCGTCGATGATCCCGCCGCACGAGGTCCGAAGACCATTGGGCGTGATTTCCGGTAGAGAGGGCTTTTCCAAACGGGGACCAACGTTGGAAAATCGAACGACGCATGGTGCGCGTGCTGCCGGCCAGCCGGAATGCCGCTGGCTGGATCGGTGCCGACGCAAGTTCTGATGACACGAACGGTCAGCAGTCGGGATGCCAAGCTCGATCAGGCCTTGGCGGCCGGCAGCGGGCGAGCCGCGCAATAACCGAGATCGGGGACGAGGTGGCGGATGCAGCAGGCGCGCCGGAGCCTGCTGGATCACCGGCAAAACCCGGGAGCACGCTACTCCTCATCGGTAATCGAGGAGCGCGGACTGCCGCGGACATAGCGCCAGAGCACTTCGGCGATCTCCACCCGGCGCCGGGCCTTTGCTTCGGGTGAGGACATGTCCCAGCGAAACTGCGCCTCGAAGGTATGCCGGTTCGCCACGGAGAAAATCGACAAGGCGTTGAGCGTGGCGTGGAGTTCGTAGGCGTCGACCTCGGGCCTGATCGCGCCGAGGCCCTTGCCTTTGGCCAGCATGCGCTCGATCTGGCCGATGACCGGTCGCGTCATCTGCTTGAGCTTCTCGCTGCTGTTGATGTGCCTGCCGCGATGGATGTTCTCGATCGCGACGAGCCGGACGAATTCGGGATTGGCCTGATGGAAGTCGAAGGTGAACTCGGCGAGCCGTCGGATCGCGGCCTCCGGCTCGAGCGTTTCGAGATGGAGATCCTCCTCCGCCAGGCGCATCTTGCCATAGGCCATCTCCAGCACGGCCGTGAATAGCTCTTCCTTCGAGTTGAAATAGTAGAAGATCAGTCGCTTGGTGATCCCGGCCCGCGCGGCGATCGCGTCGGCATTGGCGCCGAGAAGCCCGCTCTCGGCGAATTCCTCGAAGGCGATCTGCAGGATTTCGGCTTTCGTCTTCTCGCGGTCTCGGCGGCGGGCCTTGGTCGGTTCCTCATTCGCCGGCTTGCGCACGCTCTCAGCTTTCATCCCGCGATCCCGGCTGTCCGTTCCGACGATGGAGCTTGCCTCCTTAGCCGATCTGGCGGCGCTTGACATCAATTATCCATCAGGTTAATTAACCTGCAATTATCCTGTAGGTTAATTGCAGGGAGGAAGCACGATGACCACCGTATCCGGTCGATCCGTTCGGGTCCTCCCATCCCCAGGGGCTGTGAGGCAAGCCGGCGCAAGGCAACCGGTCGGCCATATGAAGGCCGCAGCCCGATGAGCGCGCTCGGCCTGGCCCATTTGACGGCGCTCGAGCTCTCGCCGCCGGAACTGGCTCGGGAGGCAGCAGGCGCGGGTTTCGGTTCCATTGGCTTGCGCGTGCATCCCGCGATGGCAGGCGGTGTCGCCTATCCGCTCCGCGTCGGATCCTGGGCTCAGCGGGAACTGCGCACGATCCTGGCGTCGGAAGGCGTGCGCCTGAACGAGATCGAATTCATCCAGCTCACGCCCGGCCTCGACATCCGGGCCTTTGCGCCGATGCTCGAAGCCGGTGCCGAACTGGGTGCCTCGGCAGTGACAGTGTCCGGCGACGACGCCGATCGCCTACGCCTCACCGCCAGCTTCGCCGCACTCTGCGATCTCGCCGGCGAGTTCGGCCTGCGTGTCGATCTGGAATTCATGCGCTGGCGCATGGTCGGGACGCTGGCGCAGGCCGAGGCGATCGTACGCCAGGCGGGCAGACCCAACGGCGCCGTGCTGGTGGATGCACTGCATCTCAGCCGTTCGGGCGGCGAGCCCGGCGATCTCGCGGACTTGCCGAGGCATTTTTTACGCGCGGCTCAGCTCTGCGACGCGGCTGCGACCCAGCCGGCGAACGACGCCGACGCCATCACGGAGGCACGCGAAGGACGCTTGCCGCCGGGGCAAGGCGTATTGCCGCTCGCCGCGCTGCTGCAGGGGCTGCCATCAGATGCGGCGCTCAGCGTCGAACTGCCGATGCGCGGACCCGATGCGCGTTCGCGGATCGCGACGGCCTACGCCGCGACGCGCCGATTGCTGGACGGCCTGCCTTCGCCCGAGGCGCCCGAAGTCGGCAATTCGCCGCGCCTCCCGACAACACAGGGATCCGTGAGAGCATGACGAACATCGCAATCGGCGTGATCGGCGCAGGCCTGATCGGACGCAAGCACCTGGCGAAGATCGCCGAGCATCCCGATTTCGATCTCGTCGGAATCGCCGACGTCAATGCCGGGCAGGTCGCGGCCCAGCATCCGCAGGCGCGCGTCTTCGCCGATTACCGCACCATGCTCGACCAAGCACGGCCGAGCGCCGTCATCATCGCCTCGCCCAACCAGCTCCATGCCGAGAACGGCATCGAATGCGCCCGCCGCGGCATCCACATCCTGATCGAGAAGCCGGTCACCGACACGCTGGAGTCGGCGAACACGCTGATCGGCGAGATCAGGAAAGCCGGCATCCGGTCGCTGGTCGGCCATCACCGCCGCCACCATCGCCAGGTCGTGACCCTGCGGTCCCTGCTGGGGGAAGGCCGGATCGGCGATCTCGTCGGCGTCTCCGCCATCTGGGCAGCGTACAAGCCGGATCCCTATTTCAAGGTCGCGCCGTGGCGGACGCAGGCCGGTGGCGGGCCCGTGCTGATCAACCTGATCCACGAGATCGATTTCCTGCGCTTTTCGGTTGGCGAGATCGTCTCGGTCGGCGCCGTCCTCTCGAACCGTCAGCGCGGCTTTGCGGTCGAAGACACCGCCGGCGTGCTGATCGAGTTCGAGAACGGGGTGATCGGGACCTTCTTCGCCAGCGACAGCGCCGTCTCGCCCTGGACCACGGAGCAGGGTGTCGGGGAGTCGCCTGAGTTCCCGTTCAGCGGCGAGAGCAGCTACCGCTTCATGGGCAGTCATGGCGCGCTCGAATTCCCCAATCTGGTCGCCTGGACGCAAGCGAACGGCGAACCAAGCTGGAACCAGCCGATCCAGGCGCAGCGGATCCATACGCCGACGCTCGATCCCTACATCGCCCAGCTCGACCATTTCCGCGATGTGGTCCGCGGCACGGCTGTGTCCCTGCAACCGGTCGAGGACGGCGCACGCACGCTGATCGCGACGCTCGCCGTGGCCGAGGCCGCCGCGAGCGGCAAGCGGATCGATCTGCGGGATCAGTATGCGGCTCTGCTCTCAACCCAATCCGGACAGCCGCAGCGGAGAGCTTCATGAGCCGGAAAGCCCGGCGCTAGCGAGCCGCGATCACCGGCGTCCGCCGCGCGCGGGCACCAGCAAGGGCGAAAACGATGAAGGAGGGTGCCGCGCTGCCGCGACACCGAAGGAGCGACCGAACCGCAGGCAAGGCCACCGGACCCGCAAGAAGGTCCATCGGAAGAGGGAAGAAGCGTCTTGAACTACAAGTTCGATTTCGGCCCCGTCATCGAGGGGCTTCCGGACCTGCTATGGGGTTGCCTCGGCACGCTCGGGCTGGCGCTCGCGGGCATGGTCCTCGCGCTGGTCATCGGGATCGGCGGCGTGGTGCTGCGCGACTCGCCCTATCGCGGGCTGCGCTGGCTGGTGATCGGTTTCGTCGAGCTGATCCGCAACACGCCCTTCCTGGTCCAGATCTATTTCATCTTCTTCGCCTTGCCGCTCGCCGGCATCAGGCTCGATCCGACTCCCACGGCGATCATCGCGCTCGGCGTCAATGGCGGCGCCTACGCAATCGAGATCATCCGCGGCGGCGTGCAGTCGATCGGCAAGGGCCAGATCGAGGCTGGCCTCGCGCTCGGGTTGCACAAGGGCCAGGTCTTCCGCCTGGTCGTGCTGAAGCCGGCACTGCGCGCGATCTTCCCGTCACTGACCAGTCAGTTCATCCTGCTGACGCTGACCACCAGCATCGCCTCGGCGATCTCGGCTTACGAGCTGACCTCGGTCGCGCAGAACATCGAGAACAACACCTTCCGCAGCTTCGAGGTCTACGGCGTGGTCACGCTGCTCTACCTCGCCATGTCCTGGCTGATGATGCGGATGTTCGCGCAGGTCACGGCGCGCCATTTCAGCTACCCGGTGAAGTGAGGCGCGCCATGAACGGAAGCGAATTCCTCTTCCTGCTGACCGGGCTGAAATGGACGCTCTTCCTGTCCGCGATCGGCTTCGTCTGCGGCGCCGCCAGCGGCCTCGGCATCGCGCTGGCCCGCACCTCCGGCATCCGCCCGCTCGAGCAGGCGACCGCCGGCTACATTGCCCTCTTCCAGGGCACGCCGCTCCTGATGCAGCTCTTCGTGGTCTATTACGGCCTGGCCCTGGTCGGCCTGAAGCTCGACGCCTGGCTCTCCGTCGCCATCGGCTTCACGCTGCATGCCAGCGCCTTCCTCGGCGAGATCTGGCGCGGCTCGATCGAGGCCGTACCGAAGGGGCAGACCGAGGCGGCGAAGGCGCTGAGCCTCGGCTATGTCTCGCGGATGCGGGACGTGATCCTGCCGCAGGCGCTCCGGATCTCGCTGCCGGCGACGATCGGCTTCCTCGTCCAGCTGATCAAGGGCACCTCGCTCGCCGCCATCGTCGGCTTCACCGAGCTCGCCCGCGCCGGGACGATCATCTCCAACCAGATCTTCAAGCCCCTGCTCGTCTTCGGCGTGGTGGGCGTCCTCTACTTCCTCATCTGCTGGCCGCTCTCGCTCTATGGCGCGCGGCTGGAGCGCAGGCTTGCCGCGGCCTCGCACTGATATCGGCGGCATCACCAAGACCAAGAATCCAGGAGGGAACGATGACCCATACGACCAGAACAGGTCTCAATCGCCGCCAGCTCATCGCCGCCGGCGCCGCCACAGTGGCCGCGCCGATGCTCATCACCAGACCGGCCCTGGCGGCGACGCCGGCCGAGATCAAGAGCCGCGGCAAGGTCATCATCGGCATTCAGGGCGACAATCCGCCCTGGGGGTTCGTCAACTCCGCCGGCAAGCAGGAGGGGCTCGACGCCGATATCTCGGAACTCTTCTCCAGGGAGCTCGGCGTTCCCGCCGAGTTCGTGCAGCTCGCCGTCGCCAACCGCATTCCGGCGCTGACCTCCGGCCGCGTCGACGTGCTGTTCGCAACCATGGCGATGCTGCCCGAGCGCGCCAAGGCCGTGCAGTTCAGCAAGCCTTATGCCGCCAACATCATCACCTTCATCGCACCGAAGGACGTGGTGGTGAAGACGCATGCCGACATGGGCAAGTACACGATCGGCGTCGCCCGCGGCAGCGTGCAGGATGCCGACGTCACCAAGACCGCGCCTCCCGGCACCACGATCCGGCGCTTCGACGGCGACGCGCCGACGATCCAGGCGCTGCTCTCCGGCCAGGTCCAGGCCGTCGGCGGCAACATCTTCTACATTCCACGCCTCGAGGAGGCGAAGCCGGGCATCTACGAGAACAAGCTCGAGTTCACCAAGCTCTACAACGGCGCCTGCACGCGGCTCGGCGAGAAGGAGATCAACGCCTTCATCAATGGCTTCATCGACAAGATCAAAGCCAATGGCGAGCTGGCGAAAATCTACCCGAAATGGATGAAGAACCCGCTGCCGCCCTTCCCGGACAGCGTGCCGGAGATCCCGTTCGTCGCCAGCTGACGCCATGACGCTTTGAAAGGCTTCGCCATGACCGACCAAGCCGCCGCATCGCCCGCGCCGATGATCACGATGCAAGGCGTGAACAAGTGGTTCGGCAGCTTCCAGGTCCTGACGGACATCAACCTTTTGGTCCGCACGGGCGAGAAGATCGTCCTGTGCGGGCCGTCGGGCTCCGGCAAGTCGACGCTGATCCGCTGCATCAACCATCTCGAACCCTATCAAGGGGGTCAGATCGTCGTCGACGGTACCCGCCTGATCGAGGATGCCGGCGTCATCGACGCCATCCGCCGCGAGGTCGGGATGGTGTTCCAGCAGTTCAATCTCTTCCCGCATCTGACCGTGCTGGAGAACTGCGTGCTCGCGCCGATGCGCTCGCGCGGGGTATCCCGCGCGGAGGCGGATGCGACCGCTCGCCGGTTGCTCGACCGGGTCAAAATCCTCAACCAGGCCGACAAGTTCCCGGCCCAGCTCTCGGGCGGGCAGCAGCAGCGCGTCGCCATCGCCAGGGCGCTGTGCATGGAGCCCAAGGTGATGCTGTTCGACGAGCCGACCTCGGCCCTCGACCCGGAAATGGTCAAGGAGGTGCTCGACACGATGGTGGGGCTCGCCGAGGACGGCATGACGATGATCTGTGTCACCCATGAGATGGGCTTTGCGCGCCAGGTCGCGGACCGGGTGATCTTCATGGCCAGCGGCGTCATCGTCGAGGAGGCCGCGCCGCAGGACTTCTTCGGCAACCCCAGGCACGAGCGCACACGGAAGTTCCTGGGCGAGATCCTGCCGCGGCATTGAAACCGGCGTCGAGCGCAACCGCGGCGACGATCAGCCTCGACGGGTCATGGTGACCGCGAAATCACCACCATTTGCGATTTTTGGCGCTGGGATTCGAGCCGCAGTTGCCAAACCGTCGGTGGATACCGTGCCAAACTGAGCACACTTGTTCTCGAACATTGCGGAATGGATCGAACCCGCAGTCCGGCGATTTGGGCATCGAACGGACCCATCAGAGGGTCTGGAATATCCGGCTCCCGGAACCGGCTCAATGTCCGCAACTGGCGCATCTCTGCTAGCAGTTCGGATCGAGAGATCGAAAGTCCGATTGATCGCTAGTGTCCCACTTCCGCCGCGCATGCAGCCTTTGCGTTCACCGAAAAATGTTCGACGAGCTGTCCTGCGAAAAGGGACCGAATTCCAGGCAACGTAAGGCCACCGCAGTCATCCGACGCGCAGCTCAGGCCGAGTCGGCTGCGAGGGCTTTCGCCATGACGCGCGCGATCAGGTCGTAATGGCGCCAGAGTTCCGGATCGATCGGGGCCGGAGCGCCGAAATAACCGTCCGGCGTGACGGCCTTGGCCTCGCTTCCGCCCTTGCGCCAGCGAACGAGATCGGCTTCGCCCAGCTGCGTCGGGATTAGCTCCGGCAGGATGTCGAAGTCGACCAGTGCCGGGTAATAGCGCGCCATCGCCGCGGTTTCGAGTTCGTCGGCGTGGACGCCAAGAAGCCCGGTCATCTTCAACGCGTCGAGCCCATCAGGGCGCTCCCACGGCACCCAGAACGGTTCGCTGCCGGAACAGCCTAATCGTTCGAACAGGCGCCAGCGCAGCGGCGCATAGAGCCAGCGCGCCCGGCCCGGCCCGCGCTCGAGCTGCTCCAGCATGACCTTGTGCAGCATCCGGTTGTGCTCGAGGTCGCCATGGTGGCTGACGAAGAGGACATCGCGAAAGCCGTTCTCGCAGAGCGTGTCGACGATGTCGTTGAGCAGTGCGGCCGCAATGTCAGGCCGGGTGCGGAACGTCGCCGGAAAGGCCGAGAGCACGTGGTTCACGCCCCAGTAGAACGGTGGCGCGATCACGAGCTCGCGGCCGGCTTCCGCAGCGTAGCGCCTTGTCAGCCGGCACAGCGCCGTCGCGATATGCGCGTCGGTCCCAATCGGCAGATGCGGGCCGTGATGCTCCATCACGCCGATCGGCAGGACCACGCCCGCGCCGCGCCCGGCCGCGGCGGCAATGGCGGGCCCGGTCATCTCGACCATGGTGCCGGCGTAGAGGTCCTGTTCGATCATCACGTCCTCATACCGAAATCAGCGAGCGAACGGCTTCGAAGTCGGCGAGCAGATCATCCGCGGCGCCTGCGCGAACGATCCTGCCGCGATCGAGCACGATCGCCCTGTCGCTGAGCCGCAGCGCATCTTCCGCGTGCTGCTCGACGATGATGATCCCGAAGCCGAACTCCTGCCGCAGGCGCCTGATCGAATGCTCCAGCTCCTCGACGATCACCGGCGCGAGGCCTTCGAACGGCTCGTCGAGCGCGAGCAGCCGGGGATTCGTCATCAGGGCGCGGGCGATCGCCAGCATCTGCTGCTCGCCGCCGGAGAGATTGTCGCCATGGTTGCGGCGCCGTTCACGGAGACGCGGGAACATCGCGTAGGCCTCCACCAGCCCGAACTGTCCGGGCCGGCGCGCGACCAGCAGGTTCTCCTCGACGGTGAGGGACGCGAAGATGTCGCGCTCCTGCGGCACCCAGCCGATCCCGAGCGCCGCGCGCCCGCTCGCGTCGCGACTGCGGATCTCCTCGCCGCGCCAGCGGATCGCACCGGCGGTGACGCGGGCATGGCCCATCAGCGCCAGGATCAGCGTGGTCTTGCCGACGCCGTTGCGGCCGAGCACTGCCAGGCCTTCGCCTTCGTCGAGGTGAAAGCCGACATCCTCGATCACGACCGCGTCGCCATAGCCGGCGACCAGGCTTTCGATTTCAAGCAGCATGATCGCCTCGCCGGCCGAGATAGACTTCCCTGACGCGCGGATCGGCCGAGATCTCGGCCGGTGTGCCTTCGGTGAGGATCTGCCCGGCGACCAGCACCGTGATCCGCTCGGCGAAGCGGAAGACCAGGCCCATATCGTGCTCGATGAAAACCACGGTCAGGCTGGCGGGCAAAGCGTGGATGCGCTCGAAGATCGCCGCGCTTTCGGCTGCAGGGACTCCGGCCGCCGGTTCGTCGAGTACGAGCACGCGCGGGCGCGCCGCCAGAGCGATCGCGATTTCGAGCAGGCGCTGGCTGCCATAGGGCAGCGCCGCGACCGGCCGTTCTGCCAGCGCCAGCAGATTGACGAAGGCGAGGCAGGAGCGCGCCTCGTCGAGCGCCGCCCTATCGTTGCGCACGGAGCGCCAGAAGACGGCCGTCCGGCGGTTCCGCTCGAGCACGGCGAGAAGGACGTTGTCCAGGACCGTGAGGTTGCGGAAGAGCTGGTTGATCTGGAAGGTCCGGGCCAGCCCCATATGGACGCGCTGCGCCTCCGAGCGGCCGGTCGCCTCCTCGCCGGCAATGAGGATACGGCCGGCAGCCGGTTTCACGCTGCCGGTCAGGGCGTGAACCAGCGTCGTCTTGCCGGCGCCGTTGGGGCCGATCAGCGCATGGCGCGCGCCGGCCCGGACCGAGAGCGAAACATCGCGCACCGCCTGGAAGGCACCGAAGCGCACGCTGAGCGCAGTCGTCGCGAGCGCGGCGGTCATGCGCGCCTCCCGAACCGGCCAAAGCGCTCGATCAGTCCGCCTATGCCGCCACGTGCCAGGAAGACCGACGCCATCAGGACAACCCCGAGCCCAAGCTGCCAATAGCGCGGGCTCACCGTCGAGAGCGCGTCCTTGACCAGCCCGAAGGCGGCGGCGCCGATGCTGACGCCGGCGATGTGACCGGTCCCGCCCAGCGTCACCACCATGACGATTTCGGCCGAGCGCTCGAAACCCAGCATGTCGAGCGAGGCGAAGCGGCTCGTCTGTGCCAGAAGCGCGCCGCCGACACCGGCGATGGCTCCGGAGAGCAGGTAGCTCACGGCCAGATGGCGCGCGACCGGCGAGCCGATCGCCGGCATGCGGCGCGAGTTCTCGCGAATGCCGCGCAGCGCCAGTCCGAAGGGAGAGGTCGTCACCCGCCACAGCGCCGCATAGACGAGGGCGAAGACGGTCAACGCGTAAAGAAAGGCCGTCCTGCCCTCGAAGTCGAATGCGAATAGCCCGAGCAGCGGAGCCACCTCGAAATCCGCGAGCCCGTCGGCGCCGCCGGTGAGGTCGCGCATCCGGTTGGCGGCTTCGTGGATCAGCGAGGCGACGCCGAGCGTGACAAGGAGCCGGGTGAAATCACTGCCGCGGACCACGATCGGACTCAGCACCAGCGCCACGAGAGCGGAGATCGAAGCGCCCGCCGCCAGCCCAAGCAGCGGGTCGGTGAAGCCCCATCGCGCGAGGATCGCGCTGCCATAGGCGCCGAGGCCGAGAAAAACGGCGTGGCCCAGCGAGACGATGCCGGCATGGCCCTGCAGCAGGTCGTAGGACAGTGCAAAGATCATCAGCACGAGGATCTGCGTCGCCAGGGCGAGATGGTTTGGAAACAGGAAGTAGCTCGCGATCAGCGCGGCGAAGATGAGCGGCGTGACCGGGCTGAACGGCAATGCCGGCTTCGACAGGCCACCATGGCTGGCAGGATTCAGCGCGCTCATGCCGCTCGTCCCTTCAACCCTGCCGGCTTGACCAGCAGCACGGCGACGAGCAAGCCGAAGATCACGAAGCCGCCGGCCTCGGGCAGGAGATATTTGAACAGCGCGTCGATCGTGCCGAGGCCGAGCGCCGCGAGCAGCGAACCCTCGATCGAGCCGGCGCCGCCGATCGCGACCACCATCAGCAGCATAGTCAGGTATTTCAGGGCGAAAGCCGGATCGAGCCCGAGCATCTCGACGGAGAGCGCGCCACCGAGCCCGGCCAAGGCGGCGCCGAGCCCGAAGGTGAGCGCGAACAGGCGCTCGACCTGGATGCCGATCCCTTCGGCAGCACGGCGGTTGTCGACCGCGGCGCGGATCCGGGCGCCGAACAGGGTGTGCTCGAACAGGTAGATCAGGGCGATCGCGGTCGCCGCCCCCATGGCGATCAGGAAGAGGCGGTAGCTGGTGATATCGAGCCCGGCCAGGGCCACGCGCCCGGTCAGCCAGGCCGGCGTCTGGATCGCCTGCTGCTGCGGCCCGAAGATCAGATTGGCGAGTGCGCCGAGCGCAAAGGCGAGCCCGATCGAGAACAGCACCTGCTCCAATGCGCTGCGCCGGTAGAGATGACGGATGGCAGTCCGCTCGATCGCGATGCCGAAGGCGCCGACCACGACGAACACCAAGGGCAAGGCGAGGAGGAAGGGAAGGCCGGCGGCGACCACGACCACGGCGAGATACGCCCCCACCATGGCGAAGGCGCCATGGGCGAGATTGATGAAGCGCATCAGGCCGAGCGTGACCGAGAGGCCGACTGCGGACAGGAACAGCAGCATCCCGTAGGCGACGCCGTCGACCAGGACGGCAACGAGGCTGGACACCTGGAGTTACTCCCTTGCCAGTCGGCACTCAGCGCGCGGTCTTGCCGGGGTCGGCCACGGCCTTGTAGGTCTCGAAGGTCCGGTTCTGCCAGCGCCCGTCGACCTTCTCGCCGCGGCGGATATAGACGTCCTGAACGACGTCGCGCGTCTGCGGATCGATGGTGATCGTGCCGCGCGGGCTCGCCAGGGTGATACCCTTCATCGCCTCGAGCAAAGCGGTGGCATCGGTCTTGCCACCGGCCTTGGCGACGGCCTTGTAGAGCAGGTCCATCGCGTCATAGGCCTGGACCGCGCGGAAGTTCGGGATCGCCTCGGCGCCGGCGACCTCCTTGTAGGCCTTGATGAAGCGCTCGTTCTCGGCGCTCGCAATGCCCGACTGGTAATGATGGGCCGAGATCACGCCGTCGAGCCCTTCACCGATCAAGGACAGCGAATTGTCTTCGACGACGTCGCCGGTGACCAGCAGCTTGATGCCGGCCCCGGCGAGATTGCGCTCGCGCGCTGCCTTCATGAACGCCACCGAGACATCGCCGCCGGGATTGAAGGCGAAGAGCGCATCGGGCTTGGCCTCGATGACGCGCTGCAGATAGGGCGCATATTCCATCGACGTCACGGGGGTACGGACCTCGCCGACCACCTGTCCGCCGCCGGCGATGAAGGCCTTCTTGAACCAGGTCTCGGCGTCGATGCCCGGCGCATAGTCGGAGACCATGGTGTAGACGGTCTTGATGCCGTTCTTCGCCGCCCAGTCGCCGAGCGTCGCGGCAGATTGCGGCAGGGTCCAGGAGACGCGGACGAAATAGGGCGAGCGTTCGGTGATGATCGAGGTCGCGGCGTTGACGATGATCGCCGGGCGCTTGGCCTCGCCGAGCAGCGAGGCGGCCGACATCGCGTTCGGCGTGAAGCTGTAGCCGATGATCACATCCGCCTTGTCGCGCAGGATCAGTTCCTGCGTCAGCCGGCGAGCAAGGTCGCCGGAGCCCGGTCCCTGGTCGTCGCGCGTCACGATCTCCACTGGCTGTCCGGCCACCGTCTTGCCGTTGAGCTTCTGATAGGCGGCGATGCCCTGCTCATACTGACGGCCCTCGTTGGCGAAGGTGCCCGACAACGGCAGGATCACCCCGACGATCAGCTTGCCGTCGGCAGCGGGAGCCGCCGCCGGTGAAAATCCGGTTGCCAAAGCCAGCCCGAACGTAGCGGCGCGCAGCGCCCAGCCGAAATCCCCGTTCACGATCATCTCCCGTTTCAGATGCAGCGTTGCCCGCTGCCGGCTCACGGTCCGCGCTTCAGCCGCCCCCCATGGCGGCAGTGCGCGAGCCTGCGGAAATCCCGCCCCTTGCCCGATTCCGGGACTGCGACGTCGACGAGACGTCAGGGTGAGTTCAAAGGATCATCGAAATCGGCGCCTGTCAAATAATTTATGAATTTTCGATTTCACATAAAAAATGTGAACTACACAAAAGCCAGACGGAGCCTCAGCGACCACGACGGCGCTTCGGCGGGCTTGCACCGAGCTGCTCATCGAGCTTGGCAAGCGTTGCCCTCGCACCGCCCTCGATATGCTCGGCGAGCAGCCGGCAGGCCTCCGCCTCGCGGCGGGCGAGGCAGGCGTCGAGGATCGCCTTGTGCTCGGCATGGATCGAGGGCCGCAGCTCGGGATAACGCACCACGGCGCGGCGATAGCGCTCCGACTGCTCATAGAGCAGGGCGCAGAAATGCAGCAGCCAGGGCGAGCCGCAGGCCGCTTCGAGCGCGTTGTGGAAGGCGCTGTTGCGCTGCTCCCATTCGTCGGCATAGCTCGCGGGATCCCCGGTCAGGCTCGTTTCCATGCGCGACATGCGGTGATAGGCGCCGACGATCCCGGCCTCCCATTCATCGTCGCCATTGGCGATCGACCGGGCCAGCGCCATCGTCGAGAAGCGCTGCCTGAGATCGGCGACATCGAGCAATTCCTCACGCGACACCGGCGCGACCTGGAACCCACGCTGCCCTTCGCCACGCACCAGCCCTTCGACGGCGAGGCGCGACAGCGCCTCCCGGACTGGATTACGGCCGATGTCGTAGCGCTCCTCGAGCTGGTCCGGCCGCAGCCGCTTTCCGGGCTCGAACTCGCCGACGATGATGTCGCGGCGCAGCTTGATGAGCGCCTCGTCGGCCTGTGTGCGCGGCCCGTCCTGTCTGAGCAGCCAAGCCGAAGGGCCCCAGTCGGGCTTCGGCCGTTTGCTGGCAATATCCGCCATCCATACCTCCTTGCGGACGCGAATCGAGGCGGTCCGCCTGCTCATTTCCACCTGCAATACACGAAATCGGCTGCATATGGGATAATTTCTAAGAAGCTGATTTTGCATCAAAAGCACAAAATTTATAAATTATTGTTGCACCGGAGAATATCGCCCGCTATGGATCGCCACACAGGAGAGCTCACGATGGCGAACGAATTCGACCCCGATCTGCCTTCCAACCGGCTGATCTTCGACATCCGCCGCGACAACGAGGTCTGGCCGCACTTCAAGGAGCGGCTCGAAGAGCTGATGGAGGCCTATGGCCTCAGCCCGGCCGAGCGCGAGGCGTTCCGCGCCGTCGACGTCCGGCGCCTCGGCGAGCTCGGCGTGCACCCGTACTTCCTGCCGCAGGTCACGCGGCTTTTTCACGGCGCCGCCGGCAACACGACCAAGAGCGCGGCTGCCGAAGCTTATCGCCGCTCCTTCGGCGAGCAGATCGTCGAGCATCGCGACGCTTCAAGCGAGGAGAACCCGCATGGCTGAGTTCGTTTCGATCATGGCCATGGCGCATGCGCCGGGCGTTACGGGCTGGCTCGATTCCTGCCCCGTCTCCGACCAGCAGGCGATCCAGGCCGGATATGAGGAACTGGGCCAGATCATGCGCGCGGCGAAGCCCGACGTGATCATCGGCGTCGGCAACGACCACCTGCTCAACCTGCCCCTGAAGAACCCGCCGAATTGGCGCGTCGATTGCGCCTCGCAGTGGACTGGCCCGGCCGAATTCTTTAAGGCCTGGCTGAAGCAGCCGGGCTACCAGGTTCGCGGCCGGCCCGAGATCGCCGAGATCATCGCTCGCGAGGCGGTTGCCGCCGGCCACAAGATCGATCGCGGCGATGGCCTGCTCTTCGACGACAACTGGTCGGTGCCACTCTGGTATCTCGGCTATGACGTACCGATCCTGCCGATCCATATGAACTGCATCAATCCGCCGGTGCCGGAGCCGGCCGATTGCATCCGCTTCGGCCGGGAATTGCGGCGGATCGTGCGCGATGTCCTGCCCGCAGGCCTGCGCGTCGGGCTGATGGGCACCGGCGGGCTGTCGCATGAGCCCGGCGGGCCACGCTATTTCACGATGGATTCGAAATTCGACCGCTGGTTCCTCGAACTGATGGAGGAAAGCGACGCCGACCGCGTGATCCGCGAGGCGACCGTCGAGCGGATGAACGATGCCGGCGGCGGCGGCACCACCGAGCTTCTCGCCTGGATGGTGGCGATGGCGGCGGCGGGCGGCACCGGGGCGCGCTCGGTCTTCTACGTGGCCTCGGCGGAGATGCGTTGCGGCATCGGCGCCAGCGTCTGGTCGGACTTCGCCTGACATGGCCAAGCGCGGGACAAGAGAAGCGTTTGCCAGCCAGAGCGCCCTGGCGACGGTCGAGGAGCGGATAGCGCCACGGCGCACCGCGCTGATCGTGGTCGACATGCAGAACGATTTCTGTGCCCCCGGCGGCTATATCGCCGGCATCGGCAAGGACGTGTCCGGCCTGGCCGCCATCGTGCCGCCGCTCAATGGCCTGCTGGCGAGGGCGCGCCGCGCCGGGGTTCCGGTGATCTGGCTGACGGCCTGCTATGAGGAGCGCGAGATCCCGCCCTCGATGATCGCGCAACGGCGCCGGATCGGCGCCAGCGCTGTCTGCTGCGAGCGCGGTTCTTGGGGAGCCGGGTTCTTCGGCGTTTCCCCGGAGCCTGGCGAGACCGTCTTCGAGAAGCACACCTATTCCGGCTTCTCCAATCCGGGACTGGAGCGGCATCTGCGGGAACTTGGGCGCGAAGCCCTCGTCTTCGCCGGTGTGCAGACCAATGTCTGCGTGGAGTCGACCTTGCGCGAAGCCCATAGCCGCGGCTTCGACGTCGCAATCGTGCAGGACGCCGTCGCCTCGCACGCGGCCGTGCAGCACCAGGCCACGCTCGCCAATGTCGGTTTCCTGTTCGGCGATGTGGTCACGGCGGAGGTCGTCGAGCTGGCCTGGGCCGTTCCGCGGGCAGACGCCGGTGGCATGCAGGCGCATTCTCAGGTCCCGGACGCGCTGTTGCCCGGCGGGAACCGATGACCGGCGCAGCACTGATGCGGCGGCGCATCGACATCCATCACCATTTCATCCCGCCGCGCTATCGCGAGCTGGTCGGCGCCGATGCGATCGGCCGCACGCTGGTCTCCGGGCAGGCGCCCAGCTGGAGCCCGCAGCAATCGATCGAGGCGATGGACCGCAACGGCGTCTCGCTCGCGGTCGTCTCGATCTCGGCCCCGGGCTTTCAGTGCGATGAGGGCCAGCGCGCGGCGTTGTGCAGCCATTGCAACGATTTTGCCGCGCGCATCGGCACGGATCATCCCGGGCGCTTCGGCAGCTTCGCCTCGCTGCCGCTGCCGGATATCGACGCCAGCCTCGAGGAGATCGAACGCGCCTTCGACGAGCTTGAAGCCGACGGCATCGGCCTGCTCACCAATTATGGCGGCCGCTATCTCGGCGACCCCCTGTTCGATCCCGTCTTCGAAGAGCTGAACCGTCGGGCGGCGACGGTCTTCGTGCATCCGAACGATACGCCCTGTGGCTGCTGGGTCGGGCTGCCAGCGGCCTCTCTCGAATTCCCGTTCGACACCACGCGGGCGATCGCCAATCTGCTGTTTTCCGGCACGATCGGCCGGTATCCGAAGCTGCGTCTGATCTTCTCTCATGCCGGTGGCACGATACCGTTCCTCGCAGGACGCCTTGCCAGGCTCGAGCGCCGGCCGGACTACAAGCAGATGGTCCCGGAAGGCGTGAAGGCGCTGCTCCAGACGCTATATTTCGACACCGCCCTGTCGGTGGAGCCGCCTGTGCTGGACACGCTTATGTCCCTGACGACACCGGCCCATGTCCTCTTCGGCAGCGACTACCCCTACGCGCCAGAGGACGCGATGATGGCGGGTGTCAAATCGCTCGATGCCATGGCGCTGTCGAGCGAGGCAACCGATGCGATCCTGTCAGGCAATGCCCTAAGATTGCTGCCGTCCCTGAAGGCTCGAGCCGGGACCTAGGACAACGCGGCCACGCATCGCCTCGCTTGCGGCCAGCTTTGCGCGCGGGTTCGACTTTGCCTGTCCGGCTTATTGGTGTCCTTCGAGGTTCGCCGGGTTGAGGCGTCGCGCGAGGTGCTCGGCGAAGAGACGTGCGGCCGGAAGCGGAATCTTGGCCGCTGGCATCACCGCATGGATCGGAACCCTCTGCGTCTCGTATTGCGCCAGCACGATTTCGAGCTCGCCTCGTTCGACCAGGTCGCGGATTTGCCAGAGCGGTGTGAAGCCGAGCCCCAGGCCGAGCGCGGCAGCCGAATAAGTTGCGGCAGTGCTGTCGGTCCGCAACCTCCCACTTACGCGAATGGTGTGGAGTTCGCCGTCGATCTGAAACGGCCATGCCTCCGACATCACATCGAGACGGCGCGTCAGGCATTGGTGATTGGCAAGCTCACTGGGATGGTCGGGACGACCATGTTTGGCGAAATAGGTCGGTGATCCATAGACCACGCGGCGCAGGGCGCCCAGCCGCCGCGCCTTCAGCTCGGAATCGGGCAGGTCGCCGATGCGAACCGCGAGGTCGATGCCATTCTCGACAAGATCGAGAAAGCGATCGCTCAGGCTGAGCTCGACCTCGATCTTCGGATATCGCTCAAGGAACTCGGCGAGCGCCGGGACGACATGGACGGGCGCGAACAGAACGGGCGCGCTGATCCGCAGCAGCCCGACAGGCTCGGCGCGCTGGTTGCTGGCCTCCGCACCGGCATCGGTGATCTCGAGAAGCGCCGGCCGAATCCGCGAATAGAAGCGGCGTCCGGCTTCGGTCGGATGCGATCGGCGGGTGGTGCGGCGCACGAGCTCGACGCCGATGCTCTCCTCGATTGTGGCGAGCGATCTGCTGACCGATTGCAGGGAGCGCCGCAGCGCCCGCGCCGCGGCGGTGAAGCTTCCCTCGTCCAGGATGGCGACGAACGCCTCCAGGTCCTCGAGACGATGCATGAGTTTGCGCAGTCAGATTATATTGGTGTTCGATATAATATCTCTCGAAGTGCATCGATTATCAACCCAAGCCACGCGCCTCACATTGAGCTGACGATGTTCAATGGAGTTCGCTGATGACTGCTGAGATCGACACTGTCCTCGCTGTCGGGGCCCATGGCCGATTTGCCGGCCTCGTCCCTCCCGCGCTGCTACGCAAGGGAATCAAGGTTCGGGCGCTCGTGCGCGACGATGTCGCCGCCGCGGCGGCTCTGCGGAATGGCGCTGCCGACCTGGCTCGCGGCGATCTCCGTCACCCCGACACGCTGCTTGCGGCAGTGCGCGGCGTTCAGGGCATCTTTCATATCGGCCCGGCCTTCGCCCCTGACGAAGCTGAGATGGGCCTTAACATGGTGCGCGCCGCTCAGCAGGAGGGCGTGGCGAAATTCGTCTATTCCTCGGTGATCCAGCCGACTTATGCCAAGCTCCCCAATCATGCGAGCAAGATCGTCGTCGAACAGGCGCTGTTCGAATCCGGGCTCGATTATACGATCCTGCGGCCGACCAATCTCTTTCAGAACCTGATCGCCGCGTGGCCCACCATCGTGAAGACCGCGACCTTTGCCGAGCCGTTCCCGGCAACGATGCGCGTTGCCCGGGTCGATTATCGCGACGTCGCAGAAGCTGCCGCCATCGCCTTCAGCAGCAACCGTCTGTCATACGGTGCCTTCGATCTTTGCGCCGACGGATCGCCCGATCGCGACGAGATCGTCGCCTTGATGAGCGCAGTCCTCGGGCGTCGCATCGCCGCCGCCGAGCCGGGCTTCGACACATGGGCCGCGAAAGCGCACCTGCCATACGACCCCGCGCAGATCGAGGTGCTGCGCCAGGTCCATGCGCATTATGCGGCGCATGGAGCGCCGGGCAACGGCCTCGTTCTGCGAGCGATCCTCGGTCGCGAGCCGCGTACGCTGCAGGCCTTCATCCAGGAACTGGCGACAGGTCAAAGCCTGACGGGTCCGGACGCGCAACCGATGATGGCTCGGAGCTGACAATGACCGAGGCATCGGATGCAGCGCGGCGCGACGCGGCGACTGATCACACGGCAGCAATGACGCCAGGCATGACCCTGTTCTTCGCGGCGGCGGTCGCGATCACGGTCCTCAACCTGTTCGCTTCGCAGCCCTTGCTTGGCCTTATCGGCCCGGCCTTCGGAATGACCCCGGCCGAGGCCAGTGTGATCACCACCCTGACGCTGTTTGGCTATGCCCTCGGGCTCGTCTTCCTCGTCCCACTGGTCGACCTCGTACCCAATCGCCGCCTGATCCTGCTGACGTTGCTGTGTTGCGTCGCATCGCTGGTATCGACGTCGCTCGCCCCGACCACCTCGCTTCTTCTGGCGAGCGCGGTTGCGCTTGGCGTGACCTCGACGGCCGTCCAGATGCTCGTTCCCATCGCGGCGGCGCTGACGGCGCCTGAGGCGCGAGGCCGGGTGGTCGGGAACGTGATGAGCGGGCTGATGATCGGCACGCTGCTCTCGAGACCGCTCGCCAGCCTGGTCGCGGAATTTGCCGGGTGGCGTTCCTTCTATGCGCTGAGCGCCGTTCTCATCGTGGTTCTGACCGCAGCAATGGCGAAGGCGTTGCCCGAACGACGGCCTTCGCCCGGCGCAAGCTATGGTTCGCTGATTGCCTCGCTGGGCACGTTGGTCTGCAAGGAGCCGGTGCTGCGCCGGCGCTCTGCCTATCAGTTCCTGCTGATGGGAGCGTTCAGCCTGTTCTGGACCGCGATCGCGTTGCGGCTGACGGCCCCGCCTTACGGGCTCGACCAGATCGGCATCGCGGCGTTCTCGCTTTCGGCGGCTGGAGCAGTCGTGATCGCACCTGTCGCCGGGCGACTGGCGGACCGAAACAAGGCGAGCACGATGACCCCGCTGTTCCAGGGGGCGGTCGTCCTCGCCTTGCTGCTGGTGGCCGTAGCAGACGGAGCTGGCGGGATGCTTCCGCTCAGGACCATGCCGGCCCTGTCGCTTGCATTGCTTGGCATCGCCGCGTTCCTGCTCAGTCTTGGTGTGACTGGCGACCAGATCATCGGACGCCACGCGATCAACATGCTCCAGCCCGAGGCGCGCGGGCGCCTGAACGGCCTCTACACCAGCTTCATGTTCACCGGCGGGGCGCTTGGAGCATTTGCCGCAGGTCCGGCTTGGGACCATGGAGGCTGGCCTCTCGTCTACCTGCTGGCACTTGGAGCCGCTTCGATCGCAGCCTTGCTTGCGATTGGCGCCGGCTTCGCCGTATCGAAGCGTTGAACGGTGAGCCGGCTGCGGGGCACCGATTGCAGGATCATCGACGTCGCGGCTGCACGGACCCTGAGCATTTCAGCCGCGCCTCGCCACAGGCGTGGGTCGAAACCAATCGGGCACAGTTCTTGGGCGCATGACCCCTTCAAGCTATGGATGCCCACTCAGTGGGAGCGTCCGCCTTCGGGCAAGCGTTCAACGTCCGCAAATGACGCGAGGTAGAATTGGCAAGGCGGCGAAGATCTATCGGCGGCAGGCGCAGCGCGGCGGCCTCGCCGACAATGGTCAGGCGAAGATCGCCAACATTATCGACCTCCACGCAAAGCGGAACGCCGAGAACCACGCATGAATGGATGGCTGTAAACAGGCCTGTAGACAGGCTGTAAACGTCGCTCCTCAAAAGGAGCCAAGTAGTGGCGCGCCCGAAAGGATTCGAACCTCTGACCCTCAGATTCGTAGTCTGATGCTCTATCCAGCTGAGCTACGGGCGCATGACAGCGGAGCGGTTTTAAAGGCCGCCGGGGCTGACGAAAGCCGACTTAAAGGCTCCCGCCGCGCTTGGCAAGTCCGTTCTGTCGACTTCGTTCTGTTTCTGCCGCAGCCGCACCAAGACGGCTTATCGGCTGGGCGTCAGCGGTGCTTGCCGTGCAGGAGGAGCGGATGCGGAGCTTCGCGCCGTGTCCCGTCCTTGCTCGCCTCGCCGGCCAGCGCCTGGCCACCCTGCCGGGACTTCGGCAGCTTCTCTGCGATACCGTAGAGCTCCTCGCGCCGGTCCATCTCGCGCCAGATCTCGCCCGGAGTGATGCCGAGTTCGCTCCAGAGCACGACGAGATTGTAGAGAAGGTCGGCGCTTTCCCGGACCACGGCCGGGCGATTGTTCTGCACAGCCTCGATGCCGACCTCGACCGCTTCCTCGCCGAGCTTCTTGGCCATTTTCGGCACGCCCTCGCGGATCAGCTTGGCGGTTCGCGACACGGACGGATCGCGGGTGCGGGCGGAAAGGACGGCAGCGTAGAGCTTCTGCACCGAATCGGTCATCGCAGCAGAATCGGGCCGCCATGTAAGGGTTTCGTGACGATCCCGTCGTTTACGCCGGGCGCTCACCGCACCAGCCCTGCAAAGAGGCGCGCCACCTCGCGGTAGACGTCTCGTTTGAAGGGGATGATCAGCTCCGGCGTCTGCACCAGCTCGGCCCAGCGCCAGGCGTCGAATTCCGCCTTGTGGCCACCGGCCGGCGCAAGGATGTTGATCTCGCTCTCGTCGCCCTCGAAGCGGAAAGCGAACCATTTCTGCGACTGGCCGCGATAGCGGCCGCGCCAGGCCTCCTTGCCGATCTCGCGCGGCAGATCGTAGCTCAGCCAGTCCGGCGCCTCGGCGAGCAATGAGACCGACGTGACATTGGTCTCCTCGCGCAATTCGCGATAGGCGGCCTCGATCGGCTGCTCGCCGGCGTCGATGCCGCCTTGCGGCATCTGCCATTCATGGCCCGGCGCCACATGCTCGCGCTGGCTGCGGTTGGCGCGGCGCCCGATGAAGACGAGGCCGGTCGGGTTGAACAAGGCAAGGCCGACGCAGGGACGGTAGCCGGCGGGAGGTTTCGTCATCGCAGCGAGCCGGTGGTCGAAGGGTTGCGGAAGCCGCGGGCGGCGCTGACCGGGACGATGACCAGGTTCTTGCTCTCGAGCGTGCGGGCCCAGCGGGTGATGCGCTCGACCGTGACCGGCAGGGCGCTGGCGGTGGCGACGACGGCGCCCTGGTCGCGGGCGAGCGTCTCCAGGCGCTGCAATTCCTTGTCGATCGCCTCGGCGCGGGGGACGGCATCGAGCGCGAGGTCGGCCTTGAGCGCGGGAATCTGCGCCTTCGTCGCCGCTGCTGCGAGCAGGCTGCGCGGCGATGAGCCATCGTCGACGACCATCAGGCCGCGTCCGGCGAGCTCGCGCAGCAGGGGCGTCAACGCCGTATCCTCGGCGGTCAGGCGGCCGCCGAGGAAGTTGACGATGCCGACATAGCCGGTGACGCGGCCGAGCACCCATTGCAGCCGGTCGAGATTATCGGTGCCCTTCGGTCCGGTGAGCAGGGTATGAGGCCCCGGATCGTTGTCGGGATAGTCGAACGGCTCCATCGGCACCTGCAGGAAGACCTCGTGGCCCTCGCTGCGCGCCCGCTGCACGGTTTTCTCCAGATCGGCGCCATAGGGGGCAAAGGCGAGCGAGACGGCTCCCGGCAGGCGCGCGATCGCCTCGCTGGTCGAGCTCTGGCTGATGCCGAGGCCGCCGACGAGGATCGCGATCCGGCCGACCGGCTTGCTGGCGGGGGCGGGACCGAGCGGGCGGGCATAGACCTGCATCGGCGTCGCGCCATCGGGGCCGATCTTCGGCAGCAGGCCATGGCGGGTGCGTTCGACGAGACGCTTGTCGGGTGCCGGCGCAAGTTTGATCGTGCCGTCATCAGGCACGGTGATGACGATCGCACCGGGGGCATCGGCGCCCGGCCGGACGACGGTGACGCCCGATTCGGTTTCGAGCTGGCTGGCGCTGGCGGAGCCGCGTCTTTCCTCAGCCATGGCGGGCTGAGGCGGAGCCTTGGCAATATCGGGAGCGGCGGGGCGCTCGCGGATCATGGCGGTCGCGATCGGCTCGCCGCCGACCGGATCGCGCTTCAGCGCCGCATAGAGCGCGAGCCCGGCGAAGATGACGGTCAGTGTGCTAGTCAGACCGCGCCAGAGCCAGCGCCCATAAGGTTTCGACGCGCGCGCGCGCTTCGCCTGCCCGAGCGGCTGGTCGAGTTCGCTGAGCGGCAATCCAACCAAGAAGCGCCGTCCTCTCCGACGTCATAACCCGTGCGAATCAGTTCGCACCGCTAGAGTCGGATGATTCGGGCGGGAATCAATCGCCAATCGGCCGCAGGGAAAACAATCTCCTGCGGCCGTTGCACAAGTGCCGGGCTTTCTGGAAGCGGGAAAGCCGCGGCCAGCGGCTCAGTTGGACTTGCCGGCCTCCGGGGCGGGCGCAGGTGTCGGAGCGGCAGGCAACGCCACGTCCTTCTTGCCGCGCAGCAAATTGAGCGCCGCGGCGAGCTGGGTGTCCTTGGCCGGGTCGATCGGGACATAAGACGGCGAACCGGCCTGCTCCTCCTTGCCGTCGCCATTGCGCAGATGGCCCTTGAGCGAGGCTTCGCCCTTGTTTTCCATCTTTTCCTTCAGCTCGGCCGGCACGTCCTGGATGATCTCGATGTCGGGCGTGATGCCCTTGGCCTGGATCGAGTTGCCGGACGGGGTGTAGTAGCGCGCCGTGGTCAGCCTGAGGCCGCCATTGTCGCCGAGGCGGATGACGGTCTGCACCGAGCCCTTGCCGAAGGAGCGCGAACCCATGACGGTGGCGCGCTTGTGGTCCTGCAGAGCGCCGGCGACGATCTCGGCAGCGGAGGCCGAGGATCCGTTGATCAGCACGACGACCGGCTTGCCCTTGGTCAGGTCGCCCGACTTGGCGTTGAAGACCTGGGTCTCCTCGGCGTTGCGGCCGCGCGTCGAGACGATCTTGCCGCGATCGAGGAAGGCGTCGGAGACCAGCACCGACTGGTCGAGGCGACCGCCGCGGTTGTTGCGCAGGTCGATGACATAGCCCTTGACCTTGTCGAAGCCGATCTCGGCATTGACCTTGTCGAGCGCCTTGCGCAGGCCCTCATAGGTCTGCTCGCTGAAGGTGCCGATGCGGATATAGCCGACGTCGCTCTCGACGCGTTCCTCGACAGCCGGGACGACGATGTTGGACCGGGTCAGGGTGAATTCCAGAGGCTCGGTCTTGCCGGGGCGCTCGATCTTGAGCTTCACCTGCGTATTGATGATGCCGCGCATCTTCTCGACGGCCTGGTTGAGGCTGAGGCCCTTGACCTCGTCGCCGTCGATCTGGCGGATCATGTCGCCGGCCAGGATGCCGGCCTTGGAGGCGGGCGTGTCGCGAATCGGCTTGGCGACCTTGAGGACGCCGTCCTCCATCGTCACCTCGATGCCGAGCCCGCCGAACTGGCCGCGCATGTCGATGTCCATGTCGCGGAAGCTCTTGGCGTCGAGATAGGCCGAGTGCGGGTCGAGCGAGGAAACCATGCCGTTGATCGCGGCCTCGATCAGCTTCTGCTCATCCGGCTTCTCGACATAGTCGGTGCGGATCTTCTCGAAGATGTCGCCGAAGAGGTTGAGGCTGCGATAAACCTCGGCCGAGGCCGCGACCGCGCTGGTCGAGGAGAACAGCCTCGTCTGCGTCGCGACACCAGTGAGGCCCGCGCCGGCGATGGCGCCGACCAGAACGAGAGAAACCTTGCGCATCATCCGCGAACCTTTTCGCTTTGCGATTTCGTCCACCACGGCGTCGGATCGATCGAGACGCCGTCTTTCCTGAACTCGATATAGAGGACCGGCTCGCCGGTCCCCGCTCCCACATTCGTCGCGGCCGCTTCCGCGGTCTCGCCCATCACCGCAACCGGCTCTCCAGCCAGCACAAACTGGTTCAACGACACGTCGATGCGCTGCATGCCTGCCAGAAGAACATAGTAACCATTGCCGGCATTGAGGATCAAGAGTTGGCCAAAGGAGCGGAACGGCCCCGCATAGACCACCCAGCCATCCGAAGGTGACGAAACCACGGCATTTGGCCGGGTGGAAAGCGAAATTCCGCGTGTCGGGGCGCCAACTTCGTCGCTCGACCCAAATCCACGCAATTGTGAACCGGCGACTGGCAGGGGCAGCATGCCGCGCAATTCCTGGAAGGCTGCCTTGGGAGCGAGTCGGGCGGGATCGCGGAAGGCGAGCTGGGCCATGCGCTGGCGCTGCTCCTGCGTCTCGGCCTCGAATGCGCGGCGGGCGGCCTCGGCGGCGCGGGTGGCAGAGGAGATGTCCTTTTCGATACGCTCGACGAGATCGCGCAAGGTCTTCGCCTGCGTCGCAAGCTCGCTGCCGGTGGCGCGCTGCGCCTCGATGTCCTGGGCGGCGCTCGCCTCGCGGACGCGCCTGGCCTCGATCAGGGAGGCGAGGCGCTGGCGCTCGCCGGCCAATCCCTCCATCTCGCCGGCAATGGCCTTGCGCTCCTCGGCGATGCGCTCTCGCAGGCGCACCAGCTCGCCGAGGTCGGTGCCGAGGATCGCGATCTCCTGGCGCAGATCGGGCACGACTGCACCGAGCAGCATCGAGGCGCGCACCGCTTCGAGGATATCCTCCGGCCGGACCAGCACCGCCGGCGGCGGCCGGTGACCGATGCGCTGGAGCGCGGCCAGCACCTCGCCGATCAGCCCGCGCCGGCTTTCCAGTGAGCGTCGGATCGCGGTCTCGCTGGTCTGCAGCAGGGAAAGGCGCTGTTCGAGCCCGGCGATACGGCCTTCGGCTCCTTGCGTGCGGGCGGTGGTGTCGAGCAGGGCCTGGTTCAGCTTGGTGCGGTCGGCGCGGATACCGGCGATCTCGGCTTCCAGCCTGGCGCGGGCTTCGGCGCTGCCGGCGAGTCGCTCCTCGATCGCCTTGAGCTCGGCCTCGCGAGCGCGCTTCTCCTCACGTTTCTGCTCAGTCTCGCGGGCGGTCTGCTCCGAATCAGGGGTGGCAGCCGTCTGGGCCAGGGCGGCGCCGGCTGCGAGACAGACGCAAAGCAGCGCCGGCCAGAGCCGGAGTGCGCGCGAGATCCGAATCAGCCGGGACAGGCGGGTCATGCCCGATGATAGGGGTGGCCGGCCATGATCGTCATCGCCCGATAGAGCTGTTCGAGCACGAGGGCCCGGACGATCTGGTGCGGAATAGTCAAAGCCCCGAAGGAGAGCACCAAGGTGGCGCGCTCGCGCAGCTCGGCATCAAGCCCGTCGGCGCCGCCGATCAGCAGGGTCGCGGCCGGGGTTCCGGCGTCGCGCGCCGAGGCGAGCCGGCTGGCGAATGCATCGCTGTCGAGGCTCTTGCCGCGCTCGTCCAGGGCGATGACGAGTCCGGAGGCTGGCAGGCGCTCCGCGATCAGCCTGGCCTCGTCGCGGCGGCGCTCCTCGGTGCGGCGGCCCCGGCTTTCGGTCAGCTCGACAACATCAGGCCCGCTCAGCCCGAGCCCGCGGGCAAGGCCCTGGGCGCGTTCCTGATAACGGGCGCAAAGATCGCGTTCCGGCCCGTCCTTGAGGCGGCCGACGGCGATGACCGACAGGCGCACGCTAGATCGCCATGCGTCCATTCGGACGCAGGTATGGCGATCCAATATTTTGGCTGGGCATCGGATTATCCCGAAAACCGGATTCCACTTTTCGGTCCGATGCCAGGGACTCAGCCGTCGAGGCGCTCGCGCGGCCGGTCGGCGCCCCACATCTTCTCGAGATTGTAGAACTGACGCACTTCCGGGCGGAAGATGTGGATGATCAGGTCGCCGGTGTCGATCAGCACCCAGTCGCAGGCAGGGAAGCCCTCGACCTTCGGCGTGTCATGGCCGGCCTTCTTGAAGGCTTCGACGAGGCTGTCGGAGATCGAGCCGACATGGCGATTGACCCGGCCGGAGGCGATGATCATGGCGTCTGCCAGCGAGGTCTTGCCAACCAGATCGATCACGGTGGCGTCCTCGGCCTTCATGTCGTCCAGGACCTGCAAGGCGAGCGCGATGCTAGACGCAGCCGGGTTGTCGGTCAGGGCAGCCGGGGGAAGCGGCGTGGTGGCAGCTTCGCCGATCGATTGACGGTTCAGAGTCTTATCCTCACGTGACGACGCGCTCACCGCGCGACGGCCCAATTTAGGCGCCGGGGGGGTGAAATTCAATTGTTTTCGGCGAGCTCGCGCAGATAGGTCGAGGACAGCTCGGAGCGCCGGCCGTGCAGGAAGATCCAGGCCGGCGGCGTGCGCACCGGCAAGGCTGCGCCTTGATTCTCAGGCAAACGCCAGCGCGCCATCCAGTTGGCGGCGGGGGAAGCGACCGAGTGGAGGGTCGAGCCCGGGCGGTCGATCACCGCGATCGGCATCATCCTGGCGATGGTGCGCCATTCGTTCCAGCGGTGGAAATTCGCCAGATTGTCCGAACCCATGATCCAGACGAAGCGCACACCTGGGCAGCGGCGCATCAGCTGGCGCAGCGTATCGGCGGTGTAGCGGGTGCGCAGGGTCGCCTCGATACCGGTGACATTGATGTGACTGTGATTGGCCAGCGCCCTGGCCGTCGCGATGCGCTGCGTGAGCGGCGGCAAGGCGTGATTGTCCTTCAATGGGTTTCCAGGGGTGACCAGCCACCAGACCCGATCGAGCTGAAGCCGGCGCAAGGCGGTGAGGCTCGCCATGCGGTGGCCGTCATGGGCCGGGTTGAAGGTGCCGCCGAACAACCCGATGCGCAGGCCGGGCGCGTGCGGCGGCAGGCGCAGCTCCTCGGCGCTCACGGGCGGACCTGACCCCGGCCATGGACCCGATATTTGAAGGAACAGAGCTGCTCGACACCGACGGGGCCACGCGCATGCATGCGGCCGGTGGCGATCCCGATCTCGGCGCCGAAGCCGAACTCGCCGCCATCGGCGAACTGGGTCGAGGCGTTGTGCAGGACGATCGCCGAATCGACCTCGGCGAGGAAGCGGGCTGCGGCCGCCTCGTCTCCCGTCACGATCGCATCGGTATGGTGCGAGCCGTAGGTCTCGATATGCGCGATCGCGGCGTCGAGGCCGGAGACGACCTTCACCGCGATGATGCGGTCGAGATATTCGGTGCGCCAGTCCTCCTCGCTCGCCGGTGTGACACGCGGATCGATGCCTTGCGCCGCCGTATCGCCGCGCACCGCACAGCCCTCGTCGAGCAGGGCGGTCACCAGTGGCTGCAGATGCGTTCCGGCGCAGGCCTCGTCGACCAGAAGCGTCTCGGCCGCGCCGCAGACGCCGGTGCGGCGCAATTTGGCGTTGAGCAGGATGGATCGGGCCATGGCGAGATCGGCCTGCGCATGGACATAGACATGGCAGTTGCCGTCGAGATGGGCGAAGACCGGCACGCGCGCTTCTTTCTGTACCCGCGCGACGAGGCTCTTGCCGCCGCGGGGCACGACCACGTCGATAGCGCCGTCGAGCCCTCCAAGGATTTCGCCGACGGCAGCGCGGTCGCGGCTCGGCACGAGCTGGATCGCCTCGCGCGGCAGGCCAGCTGCAGCGAGCCCCTCCTGCATGGCGGCGGCAATCTCGCTCGAAGTGCGGAAGCTGTCGGAACCGGCGCGCAGGATCGCGACATTGCCGCTCTTCAGGCATAGCGCGCCGGCATCCGCCGTGACGTTGGGGCGGCTCTCGAAGATCACGGCGACGACGCCGAGCGGGGTGGCGACGCGTTCGAAGAACAGGCCGTTGGGCTGCGTCCAGCTCGCCAGCACGCGCCCCACTGGATCGGACAAGGCGGCAATATCGGCGACGGCCTGGGCGATGGCCTCCAGACGGGCATCATCGAGAGCGAGCCGGTCGATGAATGAGGCGGTGAGGCCGGCAGCCTGCCCATCAACGAGATCCTGACGATTGGCGGCGAGAATCGCCGGAGCCCGCTCGCGCAAGGCGACGGCCATGGCCGCGAGCGCGCGGTCACGCTGTTCGGCCGCCGCGGTGCCGACGCGGCGCGCCGCGGCGCGAGCCCCCCGGCCGAGCGCGCCCATCAGCGCGGCGACGTCGCCGTTCTCGTTGTCAGGCGCGGGCATGCGCCGGGCGCTTTCGCTGGTCATTATGGGCCTGAAGTTTCCTCACGCGCCCGGATCGTAACCGAGGCGCAGCGCCATGTCGTCCCGGTGAATCATCTCGGCGCGGCCGGGATAGCCGAGCACCGCCTCGATATCGCGCGAGGCCTTGCCGAGCACGCGCGCGGCCTCGTCCGCATCATAGGCGACGAGGCCGCGGCCGAGCTCGCTGCCGTCGCCGGCCCGGATCACCACGGCGTCGCCGCGGCTGAAAGCGCCTTCGATCCGGGTCACGCCGACCGGCAGCAGACTCGCGCCGCCACGCAGCGCCCGGGTGGCACCATCGTCGACATGGAGCGTGCCGCGTGGCTCGAGCGAGCCGGCGATCCAGGTCTTGCGTGCGGTCGCGGGCGTCGAGGCGCTGAGGAACCAGGAGCAGCGCGCGCCTTCGGCGACAGCGCGCAGCGGGTTCTTGGCGCGGCCGTCGGCGATCAGCATATGGGCGCCGCCGGCGGTCGCGATCTTGCCGGCCTCGATCTTGGTGCGCATGCCGCCGCGCGAAAGCTCGGAAGCCGCGCCGCCAGCCATCGCCTCGATCGCGGGCGTGATCGCGGGGATTACCGGGATGTGCCTGGCATCCGGGCTGGACAGAGGCGGGGCGGTGTAGAGCCCGTCAATATCGGAGAACAGCACCAGGAGATCGGCGCCGGCCATGGTGGCGACGCGGGCGGCGAGCCGGTCATTGTCGCCATAGCGGATCTCGGAGGTCGCGACCGTGTCGTTCTCGTTGATGACCGGAACGGCACGCAGGTCGAGCAACCGGCCGAGCGTCGCGCGGGCATTGAGATAGCGCCGGCGTTCCTCGGTGTCGGCGAGCGTTAGCAGGATCTGGCCGGCATTGAGCCCGTGATGGCCGAGCGCTTCGGCCCAGTTGCGCGCTAGCGCGATCTGGCCGATCGCGGCGGAGGCCTGGCTTTCCTCGAGCTTAAGCGGGCCGGCCGGCAGTTTCAGCACGGTACGGCCGAGCGCGATCGCGCCGGAGGAGACGACGAGCACGTCGGCGCCGCGGCCGTGCAACTCGGCGAGATCCTCGGCGAGCGCGGCGAGCCAGGCATGGCGCAGACGCCCCTGCGCCCGATCGACGAGCAGGGAGGAGCCGACCTTGACGACGATGCGGCGGAACTGGTCGAGGGCAGGCAGGTTCACGGCGGGACCGGGCTTCAAGGCTGGCAAGACAGTGCCTGTCGCAGTTCCTTGGCCAAATTGCCGGCATTGTAAAGCAGGGCAGGCGCATTGCCGCTGCGCCCCGCGCGGTACAGGCCCGTCATACCGGCGCGCCGAGCACCCGGATGACCCAATAGGTCTGGTAGGCGATATGGAGCAGCGCCATTCCAAGCTGCAGGCGTTTGTTGGCGAAGAGCGAGGCAAGCAGGCAGAGCCCGAGGCCGAGCGGGACCTGGACGAGATAATCGGCGCTGTAGTGGCTCCAGCGCTCGGAGCCCTTGATGGCGGTATCGACGACATCAAGGATGAAGGTCAGCGCGAAGAGGCCGAAGAACCAGCGCCTGCGGCTGAGGAAATAGTCCTCGTAGTCGGCATATTCGTCGAGATCGTCGGGGAACAGCAATGCGCAGAGCAGGAAGAGCGTCAGCGCGTAGACGATCAGGAAGATGAAGGTGCTGAAGGTCAGGCTCGGCAGCCGGGACAGCGCGAACTCCCACCACCAGAACAAAGCGAGTTCGACGAGCAGAGAAAAAACCCAGAGCAGATGGATCGCCGAGAGGCGATAGCGCTTCGGATGCTGGATCAGCCGGGCGAGACCAGTGAGCAGCCGTGTGATGCCGAGGCCGACCACCATGCCGATGACGACACGGATATGGGGAAAGAGTTCGTTGGCGGCTTGCGGATCCATGGCGTCCGGCGTGATCGAAGTAAGGCTCGAAGGTGCATGGCGGGCCGTGCGATGCCAAGAGGCGTGAGGCGATGCGGGTTCGCCATGCGCGAAACAACGCATAACAGGGGTGGCGCTGGCCGGTGATTTCTGTTACCGGGGCGCACAATTCATCAAGGGTCGGGCTCAGCCTGGCCCTTTTTCCTTCCATCCTGCAAAGCTGGAGACACGGATGCAGGTTCTCGTGCGCGACAACAATGTCGATCAGGCCATTCGCGTTCTTAAGAAGAAATTGCAGCGCGAAGGCGTGTTCCGCGAGATGAAGCGACGCGCTTCCTATGAGAAGCCGTCCGAGCAGCGCGCCCGCGAGAAGGCCGAGGCCGTCCGCCGCGCCCGCAAGCTCGCCCGCAAGCAGGCCCAGCGCGAAGGCCTGATCGCGGCGCCGAAGCCGAAGGTGCTCAAGCCCCGCGCTGCCGGCGCAGCCGCCCCGCGCTGATTTCACTACAAAAACCCCGCGCGCTGCACTATGTCCTGCGCGCGGGCGGCATTTTCGCCCGAGCAACTCCTGAAGGCCAACCTTGAAGAATCCGAACGACCGCCATTTCACCGATCGCCAGGCCAATTCCGCCAATGCGAAGAAGGCCCTGCTCGAGCGCTTCAAGAAGCGCCCCGGGCCGGACGATCCGGTGATGGTGCAGCGTCGGGCCGAGCGCGAGGCGATCGCCGTCGCGCGGGCCGAGCGCGATGCCAAGAAGGAAGCGGAGCGCCTGGAAGCCGAGCGTCTCGCCGCCCTGGAGCGTGCAGCCCAGGAGGAGGCCGAGCGTCTGGCCGAGATCGAGCGCGAAGTGCAGCGCAAGGCCGAGCAGGCCAAGCGCGATGCGGAGCGGCCGCGCCGCGTCCTGCTCGAAGCCGTGCAGTACATGGAGATGCGGGTCGCCGGTAAGCGCCGCTGAACACGAATTCTCGATCAGGCTCGTCCGATCGATGGCGGCGCCGCACTTTGTGCGGCGCCGTTTTCTTTGGCGCCTAGGCCTTCGCCATGCTGTTTCTTTCCGCAGGGGAACAGCACTCGTTCCCTTGGGAACATTATCCCTTGCGCCTGCAACTAAAGTGCAATGACCTCGACGCTTGCTATCTCCCCGTGCGGCCGAAACTCTGAAGGCTGACGGCCATCAGAGCCGCAAACAATGCACGCCGGCTTCAACGGCGCCGTTTCTCTGGGGAGAGAACCATGACGTCCGAAGCGACGAAGACGCGCGCCAATAGGCGCAATTTCCTGAAAGTGGCCGGGCTCGCAGGCGCAGGCGCGATCGCCATGCCGCAGGTCAGCCGGGCGCAGACCGTGACCTGGAAGTTCCAGTCGACCTGGCCGACCAAGGACATCTTCCACGAATTCGCCGGGGATTTCGCCAAGCGGATCAACGACATGTCCGGCGGGCGGCTGAAGGTCGACGTGCTTGCCGCCGGCGCCGTCGTGCCGGCCTTCCAGATGCAGGATGCGGTCGCGGCCGGCATCCTCGATGGCGGCCACGGCGTTTCGGCCTATTGGTACGGCAAGAACAAGGCGTTCTCGCTGTTCGGCACACCGCCGGCGCTGGGCTGGGACGCCACCAACTTCCTCGGCTGGATGAATCATGGCGGCGGCTATGATCTCTACAATGATCTCGTCCAGAACCAGCTCAAGCTCAATCTGGTCGGCTTCTTCTCCGGGCCGATGCCGTGCCAGCCGCTCGGCTGGTTCAAGAAGGAGCTGAAGACGCCCGACGACTTCAAGGGCCTGAAGTACCGCACCGTCGGCCTCGCCGCCGACCTGATGCGCGAGATGGGCGCGGCGGTCACCATCCTCGCCGGTGGCGAGATCGTGCCGGCGCTGGAACGTGGCGTCATCGACGGCGCCGAGTTCAACAATCCGTCCTCGGATTCGATGCTCGGCTTCCAGGACGTCGCCAAGGTCTACATGCTGCAGAGCTACCACCAGGCGGCGGAGAGCTTCGAACTGCTCTTCAACAAGACCAAGTTCGACGCGCTCTCGCCCGAGCAAAAGGCGATCATCAAGTACTCGGCCGAATCGGCCTCCTCCGACATGATCTGGAAGGCGCTCGACCGCTATTCCAAGGATCTCGAAATGCTGCGGGGCAAGGGCGTCAATGTCGTCGCCACGCCGGAAGTGATCCTGAAGGCGCAGCTCACCGCCTGGGACAAGGTACTGGAGAAGCTCGGCGGCGAGAGCCCCTTCTTCAAGAAGGTGGTCGACAGCCAGAAGGACTGGGTCAAGCGCACGGTCTCGTACCAGCGCGTCAACGAACCCTCGCGCGACCTCGCCTTCAACCACTTCTTCAAGACCTGAAGGCCGTCGCCCTCGACAACGCCGCGCCCGCCATCGTCCCCGATGGCGGGCGTTCTTTGCCCGAGAAGCAGCAGCAGGCGCGCATGGGACTGATCCTGGCGATCGACAAGTTCAACACGGCCATCGGCAAGCTCGCCGGCTGGACGATCCTGATCCTGACATTGGCGATCAGCTACGAGGTCTTCTCCCGTTACGCATTGCGGGCGCCGACCGAATGGGCCTTCGACGTCAGCTATATCCTCTATGGCACGCTGTTCATGCTCGCCGGGCCCTATGCGCTCGCCCGCAACGCGCATGTGCGCGGCGACTTCCTCTATCGCACCTGGAGCCCGCGGGCGCAGGCCCGGCTCGACCTCGCACTCTACATCCTCTTCTTCTTTCCCGGCATCATCGCGCTGGCCTGGGCCGGCTACAAATTCGCGGCCTTCTCCTGGATGATCGGCGAGCACTCCTCGAACTCGCCGAACGGACCGCCGCTCTACCATTTCAAATCGCTGATCCCGATCGCCGGCGCACTGATGACGCTGCAAGGTCTGGCCGAGGTGGCGCGCTGCGTGATCTGCCTGCGCACCGGCGAATGGCCGCCGCGGCTGCACGACGTCGAGGAAACCGAGAAGCTCATTCTCGAGCAGGCGGCGGCCGCGCAGGGCGCGCCCGACGCGGGGAAAGCGATCTGATGCTGGGCATGGGCAATCCGGAACTGGGCGTGGTGATGCTCGTCCTGTTCATCTTCTTCATCATGCTCGGCTTCCCGATCGCCTTCACGCTGATGGCGCTGGGTGTCGGCTTCGGCTACTGGGCGATGGGCGACATCGTCTTCAACCTGGTGGTCCAGCGCACCTATTCGGTGATGGCCAACGACGTCCTGGTCTCGATCCCGCTCTTCATCTTCATGGGTTACATCATCGAGCGGGCGAACATCCTCGACCGGCTGTTCCACTCGATCCAGCTCGCGCTCGGCAATGTGCCGGGCTCGCTCGCGATCGCGACGCTCGCGACCTGCGCCATCTTCGCGACCGCGACCGGCATCGTCGGGGCGGTGGTGACGCTGATGGGGCTGCTCGCCTTCCCGGCGATGCTGCGCGCCGGCTACGATGTCAGGCTGTCGGCCGGTGTGGTCTGCGCCGGCGGCTGCCTCGGCATCCTGATCCCGCCCTCGGTGATGCTGATCCTCTATGGCGCGACCGCCGGCGTCTCGGTGCCCAAGCTCTATGCCGGAGCGCTGTTCCCCGGCCTGCTGCTGGCGACGCTCTATATGCTCTATGTGCTGATCCGCTGCTGGCGCGATCCGAGCCTGGCGCCGAAGCTGCCGAAGGAGCAGACCGACGTGCCGTGGACGGCGGTCATATGGGCGCTCGCGACCAGCTTCT
Organism: Alloboseaceae bacterium BT-24-1; assembly: GCA_025846845.1. Classification (GTDB taxonomy): domain Bacteria; phylum Pseudomonadota; class Alphaproteobacteria; order Rhizobiales; family Beijerinckiaceae; genus Allobosea. The sequence continues at coordinate 170,293 of JAOYTL010000003.1, read as the reverse complement.
TCCCGCTCACCATCCTGATCATGTCGGTGCTGGGCGCGATCTTCTTCGGCCTGGCGACACCGACCGAAGCAGCCGCGATCGGCTCGCTCGGCAGCCTGATCCTGGCCGCGGCCTATCGCTCGCTTTCCTTCACCAAGGTCAAGGAGTCGGTGATCCTGACGGCGCGGACCTCGGCGATGGTCTGCTGGCTCTTCGTCGGTTCCTTCATCTTCTCGTCGATCTTCGCCATCCTCGGCGGTCACGAGCCGATCAAGAACCTGGTCACGGCGCTCAACCTGTCGCCGACCATGTTCCTGATCGTGGCGCAATTGATCATCTTCGTGCTCGGCTGGCCCTTGGAATGGACCGAGATCATCGTGATCTTCGTACCGATCTTCCTGCCGCTGCTGGAGTTCTTCAAGATCGACCCGCTGTTCTTCGGCATCCTGATCGCCTTGAACATCCAGACCTCGTTCCTGTCGCCGCCGGTAGCGATGGCGCCGTTCTACCTCAAGGGCATCGCGCCGCCGCATGTCACCATCAACCAGATCTTCTCCGGGGTGATGCCGTTCCTCTGGATCGTGCTGGTGGCGATGGTGCTGGTCTATGTCTTCCCCGGCATCGCGCTCTGGCTGCCGAAATATCTCTACGGCTGAGAGTTCAATCCTCGGTGCGGGCGTCCTGGCCGCAGCGGAAGCCTGCGGCCTTCTCCTCGGCGAGGCGACGGGCGGCGGCATTGGCGTCCGGCTTGCGGGCGTCGATGCTGCCGATGATGCAGGAGGCGCCATCGGGCGCGAGCCGATAGACGACGAGCCGGCTGCCATCGAGCTTGCTGACGCTCTGGCCCGTGGCGTAGCGCACGATCGCGGCCTGCGGCTTGCCGCCCTTCGGCCCGCGCCACTCGATCGTCTTGCCGACCTCGAAGAAGGCGGCCTTGTCCGAGATCGTCTCCTGCAGCGCCTTGGCGCCGAAATCGACCGCGGATGAATCATCGCCTGCGGTCCAGGTCACGGTAAGGCCAGCCTTGCCGGGGCAACGATGCACCGAGACAGGATCGCCATTGCCCTTGTCCTTGCGGCATTTGGCATAGTCGTGGCTGGTGTAGCTGCTCGCCCATTGTTCTGCCCGCAAAGGCGCCGCGAGCACGGCGACGAAGCCGATGGCAAGAGGAAGCCGTCCGAGCATCATGGTGCGGTTTCTCCATCCTGAAGCGGCCGATCCGACGACATCCACTGCCTGCGGGCAAGCCATCGTTTGCGAGCGCCAGGCGGAGCTCGGCGACGTTTCGGAAATTTTTTATGCGAACCGCGCGATTCCGGTCCTGCGACCGACAAGTCCGCAGCATGGCGAACGGTTCGCCACCCGGCTACCAGATCGGAGAACGAACATGACCCGCACCAAGAAGAGCTTTGCTGCCGCCATCGCCGCCCTCGCGATCGGCGCTTCCGTTTTCGCCACCTCTGATGCCGAGGCCCGCCCGCGCTATCGCGGCGCTGCGATCGGTGCCGGCATCGTCGGTGCGCTCGCCCTCGGCGCCCTCGCCGCCGGCGCGGCCAGCGGCCCGGCCTATGGCTACTATGATGGCGGCTACGCCCCGGCCTATGCCTACGGCCCCGGCCCGGTCCGCCGCTGCCAACTCGTCGACCGCGTCAACTACTATGGCGAGTACGTCGGCACCCGCCGCGTCTGCCGCACCTACTACTGAGCTTTCAGGGCCTTCCTCCCCGGCCCGACATCCTGGCCCGCCGGTTCGCCCGGCGGGCTTTTTTCTTGCCGGAGAACGGTTCAGCCGCCGGTCGACATGGTCAGCGGCGGCTTCACCTCGGGCGGGACCGGCGAGGTATAGCCGCCATCGGCGGCGACGCGCTTCTGGAAGTCGGCCTTGGCCGCTGCCATCAGCTCGGGATCGGTCAGCACCGCTGCGCCGGTCGCCGCCATCGCCTTGGCGACCTGGATCATCGCCTTGTGCGCGGCCGGCATCTTGCCCTGAGCCACCACCTGCCAGGTGTGGAAGGGCGTGCCGATCGCGACGGTCGGCGCATGCGCCTGCACGGTCGGGACGACCCAGCTGACATCGCCGACATCGGTCGAACCGATCGCCGGGTTGCGGGGGGCGTCGAGCGGCACGGTGAAATCGGCGAGCTCGGCATCGGTCTTCGGCAGGCCGATCGAGCGCCAGATCGCGTCGATGTCCTTCTGCGTCAGGGTCGAGCGGATCTGCCTGGCGAACTCCTTGTCGGCGTCGTCGAAATGTGGCGGGCCGAGATCCTCCATGATGCCCTGCAGGGCCTGCTCCAGCGGGCCGTTGCCGACGACGTTGGAGACGGCGCTGACGATCTTCATCTCGACCGCCGTCTCGGTCATCAGGGCGGCACCCTCGGCGATCTTTTTGACGCGGCCGACCAGCTCGAGCATCCCCGGCAGGTCACGGGCGCGGATCGAATAGCGCACGCGGGCATGGGCCTGGACGACATTTGGGGCGATGCCGCCGGTGTCGAGCAGGGCGTAGTGGACACGCGCATCGCTCGGCATGTGCTCGCGCATGTAGTTGACGCCGACGCTCATCAGCTCGACGGCGTCGAGGGCGCTGCGGCCGAGCTCGGGCGAGGCGGCGGCATGCGAGGCGCGCCCGGTGAAGATGAAATCGGCGCGGGTATTGGCCAGCGAGAGCGGGGGGGTGACCTCCCAGAAGCTGCTCGGGTGCCAGGAGATGGCGATATCGGCATCCTTGAAGGCGCCGGCGCGGACCATGAAGGCCTTGGCGGCGCCGCCTTCCTCGGCCGGGCAGCCATAATAGCGCACGCGGCCGGGCAGCTTGTTCTCGGCGAGCCAGTCCTTCATCGCGGTCGCGGCCAAGAGGGCGGCCGAGCCGAGCAGGTTGTGGCCGCAGCCGTGGCCGTGGCCACCGGTCTCGATCTCACTGTGCCTGGCGACGCCAGCCTCCTGGCTCAGGCCGGGCAGCGCATCATATTCACCAAGGAAGGCGATGACCGGGCCGCCTTCGCCGGCCTCGCCGACCACCGCGGTCGGGATGTCGGCGACGTTCTCGGTGATCCGGAAGCCCTGATGCTGCAGCTCGGCGACATGCTCGGCGACCGAGCGCTTCTCGGTGTAGCAGACCTCCGGAATCGCCCAGACCCGGTCGCTCAGCTCGATGAAGCGCTGCTTGTTGGCGTCGACATGGCGCCATAGGTCGTTGCGATTGTCCATTGTCCGTCTCGCTGTCGGTGAGCTTTCGTCCCCTTCTCGCAAGCGTCGCGCCTTGCGTCCAGCAACCGCAGGGCATGGCAGCTCTGCCGGACACTGCCCTTCGCGCTTGCTTTTCGGCGCGGCATCGGCCTGATGCGCGGCATGGCCCGCCAGAAGCTGCTTTTCGTCGCCACCGAGGACTGGTTCTTCGCGTCGCATTTCCTGCCGATGGCGCGGGCCGCCGGCGAAATGGGACTCGACGTCGCCGTGATCGCGCGGGAGCGCAACCACAGGCGCGCGATCGAGGCGACCGGCGCGCGATTGATCGCGCTCGAGGCGGAGCGGCGCTCGCTCTCGCCGGTGGCGCTGGTCAAGCAGGTCATGGCGCTGAAGCGACTGATCGAGCGGGAGCGGCCGGACATCCTGCACTGCATTGCGCTGAAGCCGATCGCGCTCGCTGGCCTTGCCGGGCGCCTGGCCGGGGTCGAGCGGCGGGTCTATGCGCTGACCGGGCTCGGCTTCCTCGGCGCGCGCGAGGGCGGACTCGCTGATGCGGCGCGGCTGGGGACAAAATTCTGGCTGCGCGAGGCGATCGACGGGCCGCAGGTCCGTTTCCTGTTCGAGAATCCCGATGATCCGGTGACGCTCGGGCTCGATCCGGCCGATGCCGGGAAGGTCGCGATCGTCGGCGGCGCCGGGGTCGACCCGCTGATCCTGATGCCTGAGCCGATGCCGTTGCAGCCGCCGCTCAAGGTCGCGCTCGTCGCCCGCATGCTCTGGTCGAAGGGCGTCGATCTCGCGGTCGAGGCGGTGACGCTGGCGCGCAAGCAGGGCGCGCGCGTCGAGCTGACGCTGCATGGCGCGCCCGACCCCTCCAATCCCAAGGCGGTGCCGGAGGCGACGCTGTGCGAGTGGTCGGCGCGGCCGGGGATCGACTGGGCCGGGCCGACGCGCGACATCGAGGATGTCTGGCGCAAGCATCATGTCTGCTGCCTGCCCTCGCGCGGCGGCGAGGGCCTGCCGCGCACCTTGCTGGAAGGCGCTGCCTGCGGACGGGCGCTCCTGACCACCGACGTTCCCGGCTGCCGTTCCTTCGTCCGCACCGGCCAGGATGGCTTCGTCGTGCCGGCCAACGATATCGCCGCGCTGGCGCAGGCGCTGGTGACGCTCGCGGCGTCGCCCGGCCAGGTCGAGCGCATGGGCGCAAGCGCGCGCGAGCGCCTGCTCGCCGGCTATACCGAGCGCGATGTCATGGACGGGGTGAAGGCGCTGTATCGTGGCCTGCTCGGGCAGCACCAGGCGGATCTGGTTGCGTGAGCGAGGCGGACGGGACGCTGGACCGGCTGGCCTTCATTCGCGCCCATACGCGATTGCTGCCGGTGCCACATGCGCCGGAGATTTCGCTCCACGTCGCCGAAGAGGCGACCGAGCTCTGGCAGAAAACCGAAGACGAGCTGGCGACGATCGGCCTGCCGCCGCCGTTCTGGGCTTTCGCCTGGGCCGGCGGGCAGGCGCTGGCGCGCTATATCCTGGATCAGCCCGAGGTCGTCCGCGGCCGGCGTGTGCTCGATTTCGCCAGCGGCTCCGGCCTCGTCGCCATCGCCGCAGCGAAGGCGGGGGCGGCAGAGGTGATCGCGGCGGATATCGACGCCTTCGCCGCAGCCGCGATCGGGCTGAACGCTGAAGCGAATGGGGTCTCGATCGAGGCGCGCCTCGATGACCTTCTCGGCCTCGACCAAGGCTGGGAGGTCATCCTCGCCGGAGACATCTGCTATGAGCGCGAGCTGGCGGCGCAGGTGATCGAGTGGCTCTGCACCCTGTCGCAACGCGGCGCGACCGTGCTGATCGGCGATCCCGGCCGCAGCTACCTGCCCAAGGACAGGCTCACCGAGGTCGCGACCTATCAGGTGCCGGTGACGCGGGCGCTGGAGGATGCCGAGATCAAGAAGAGCTCGGTGTGGCGGTTGGCGGGCATGGGGTCGTAGGCGGCGGAAGCTCTCGCTCAAGCGGCCTGGCCCGGCGCTTTATCCGGGGGAATGCCGTCTTTGATGACGCTCCTGAGTTGATCCCGCAATTCGGGGGTATCCTGATGCCCGTGAACCTTAACGGCATGCTGGACGGCCGCCTCCAGCAGTTCGCCCTCGGTATCGGCGCCGATCGCGATTGAGCAGTTCATCTCGCTCGGGAATTCACGGCAGTCGATGAATTTGCGTCCCATGGCATCCTCCCGATTGGAAGATCCAGTACCCTTCGGGTCAAAGGGCTGCTTGGCCCACAATACGCCCGAGCGCGATTGCCGCAAAAGCAAAACGCGGCCCAACGATGGTGGCAAGCGTGACTATTCGGTCTATTGCGCCATCGATCGTCGGGCTCGGAATTGAGACGAGAGAAGAGTCTGCGCTGCCGACACGGCAGCGCAGGGATCATGTTCTAACGCCGCCGCCTCAGGCCGCCAGCACCACCACCTTCGTCTTGACCGGCGTGTTGTTGTAGAGGTGGATCATGTCCTGCGTGAGCAGGCCGATGCAGCCGCTGGTGATGCCGTTTCCGATCGATTCCGCGTCGAGCGAGGCGTAGATCGTGTAGAGCGTGTAGGCGCCGTTCTGGTAGAGATGCAGCGTGCGCGCGCCGAGCGGGTTGTCGAGGCCGCCGGGCATGCCGCGGGCGTATTTGGCGGCTTCCGGCTGGCGCTTGATCATCTCCTTGGGCGGCGTCCAGGTCGCCCATTCGGACTTGCGCCCGACATAGGCATCGCCTTTCCAGCGGAAGCCGTCGCGGCCGACATTGGCGCCATAGCGGGTCGCGGTGCCGTCGCCTTCGACGCGATAGACGTAGTAGTTGCCGGGATCGACGATGATCGTGCCAGGCGCTTCCTTGGTCTCGTAGCGAACGGTCTTACGGAAATATTTCGGATCGACATGGGTGACGTCGATCGCCGGGATCGGGAATTTCTCCTCGGGCACAGGCCCGTAGAGCTTCTGCGCCTCGGCGAGGCTCATGCCGTCGGAGGTTGCGCAACCGCCGAGCGCGAGTGCGCCAAGACCGGCGGCTGAGCCGGCCAGGAAGGAGCGGCGGCCGAGGAGGCCGGCCGGGCGCCCGAGCAGGGCGATCTCGTGCATCGTGCGGGCATCGGCATTGCTATCGTCGATGATCATGTTCCTGGACTTTCCATGTCCTGTTGCCCGGTGAGAGACTACCCAGGCATACATCCGTCGAACGTCGTGGCTGGGCCGAGATTGCCGTCACGCAAGTTGGCCTGCAAGCTCGGGCCTTTACCGCATTAACGGCTTCACGTCTTACGAAATCGCTTCCTTCAAATCCAACGTGCCTTGCACGCCGATTGCCTCGTAATTGCGCTTCAGCCAGCGCTTGGCCGCGGTGCGGCCCATGTCGCGCAGGCTGAGCAGGAAGCTCCATTCGGAATTGAGGCGCGAGGACGAGGTCAGTTGCGCCAGCGGCAGGCCACCGTCGATCCGGTGCATCAGCACGCGCTTGTAGTCGCCCGTCGAGAGCTTGCCGTCGTCGAGCAGGCGGTTGACGAAGTCGATGGCGCGCAGTTCGCGCAGCAGCGAGGCGTTGAAGGTGACTTCGTTCAGCCGGTCCTGGATCGCCCTTGCATTGGTCGGCAGTTCGCGGCGCTCGAGCGGGTTGATCTGGACGAGCATGATGTCGTCGCCGGCAGCCTCGTAGAACAGCGGGAAGAGCGGCGGATTGCCCATATAGCCGCCGTCCCAATAGGCTTCGCCAGCGATCTCGACCGCCTGGAACAGCGCCGGCAGGCAGGCGGAAGCCATGAGATGATCGGCGGTCAGCTCCTGCCGGGTGAAGATCTTGATCTTGCCGGTGCGGACATTGGTCGCCGAGATGAACAGGTTGACGTCGGCGCAGCCCTGGACCTTGTCGAAGTCGATCAGGTCGGCGATCACGCCGCGCAGCGGGTTGATGTTGAGCGGGTTGACGTCGTAGGGGCTCGCCACCTTCGACAGGAGTTCGAACCAGATCAACCCCGGCGGGCGCCCATCCGTCCAGGCGCCGAGCATGGTGTCGAGCAGCGAGCGCTCCGAGCCGCCATATTTGCCGTCGACGCTGATCCGGCGCCAGAAATTCTCCAGCGCCGTGCGGGCGCCGTCGCTGCCGCCGTCGAGCCAACCCTCGGTCAGCACGACCGCGTTCATGGCGCCGGCGCTGGCGCCGGTCATCGCCTCGATGGCGAGGCGGCCATCGGCGAGGATCGCGTCGAGCACGCCCCAGGTGAAGGCGCCGTGCGCGCCACCGCCCTGGAGCGCGAGGTTGACCGACTTCTCGGCCTTGGGGCCGGCAAGGCCCTTGACCTGGGGGACACGCCGGCGCTTGCGTCCGGTCATGCCGCGGTCCAGCCGCCATCCATCGGCAAGGTCGTGCCGGTGATCGATTTCGCCGCATCGGTGCAGAGGAAGACGGCGAGCGCCGCGACCTGCTCGACGGTGACGAATTCCTTGGTCGGCTGGGCGAGCAAGAGCACGTCGTTGATGACCTGCTCCTTGGTCATGTTGCGGGCCTTCATCGTGTCGGGGATCTGCTTCTCGACCAGTGGCGTCCAGACATAGCCGGGCGCGATCGCGTTCACGGTGATGCCGTTGGTCGCGACTTCGAGCGCCACCGTCTTGGTGAAGCCGGCGATACCATGCTTGGCCGCGACATAGGCCGATTTGAACGGCGAGGCGACGAAGGCGTGAGCGGAGGCGGTGTTGATGATCCGGCCCCAGCCCTTCGCCTTCATCTTCGGCAAGGCGGCACGGGTAGCGTGGAAGGCCGAGGACAGGTTGATCGCGATGATCTGATCCCATTTCTCGATCGGGAACTCCTCGACCGGCGCGACATGCTGGATGCCGGCATTGTTGACGAGGATGTCGATCGCGCCGAACTCCTTTTCGGCCTCGGCGACCATGGCGGCGATCTCGTCGGGCTTCATCATGTTGGCGGCCGAGTAGCGCGCCTTGACCTTGAAATCCTTCTCGATGCCGGCGCGCTCCCTCTCGATCGCATCCGCGTCGCCGAAGCCGTTGATCACGACATTGGCACCCTCTGCGGCGAGCGCGCGGGCGTAGGCGAGGCCGATGCCGGAGGTGGAGCCGGTGACGAGGGCGGTGCGATCCTTGAGGAACATGGGGCGGCTCCTGACATTTGGCCTGAGAACGCTTAACTTACCGGCGGAGGCTGGCATTGCGCCAGCGAGGGAGCGTCGGTCACCGGGACGGTGCCCGATGTGCTATTGCAACGCAACATGACGAAAATGCAGCCTGCAAGCGACCATCACGATCACGACCACGCGCATGGCCAATGCCAGCACGCCCACGATCATTCGCGCCATGCCGCTGCCGGTCTGGCGCGGGCCGAGGCGGTCTGCCGCGAGCGCGGCCTGCGGCTGACGCCGATCCGGCGCAAGGCGCTGGAAGCGCTCTATGCCGACCACAAGCCGGTCGGCGCCTATGATCTCGCCGACCGGATCTCGCCGCCGGGCGGGCGTCGGCTGGCGCCGATCTCGATCTACCGGGCGCTCGACTTCCTGGTCGAGCAGGGCTTCGTGCACCGGTTGAGCTCGCGCAACGCCTTCATCGCCTGCCCGCACGGGCATGGCGCAAACGAGGCGGTCGCCTTCCTGATCTGCGAGGTCTGCGGCGGCGTCGATGAGGATGCTTCGTCGGCCATGCGCGCCGCGATCAAGGGGATGGCCGAGGGGCGCCGCTTTCAGACCTCCTACCAGGTGGTCGAGATCGTCGGGCGCTGCGAGCACTGCCGCGACGCTGGAGCCCGTTCCGATCAGCTTGCATCGCAAGCATGATCGGTAAACCGGTCTCCATCTAAAAGTTGGAGACGGATTCACCGATCAGGTTGAGCCAACCTGATCGGATCCGGCTCTAGACGGCTTGACGATCACCGAGCGAGAGCGCAGTGCAACCCCGACGAGCCGCTGCCGGCGAAATCCGGATCATTCGATGAGCGAACAGCTTCTGACCTGCCTGCCCGAGGGGCCTGAAGCCGCACCGGCGCCGCGCAAGCGTACCGTGCCTGTGATGGTCGGCCATGTGCAGGTCGGCGGCGGCGCGCCGATCATCGTGCAGTCGATGACCAATACCGACACCGCCGATATTCCGGCGACGGTCGGACAGGTCGCGGCGCTGGCGCGGGCAGGTTCGGAGCTGGTCCGCATCACCGTCGACCGCGACGAGGCGGCGGCGGCCGTGCCGCATATCCGTGAGCGGCTCGACATCCTCGGCATCGACGTGCCGCTGATCGGCGACTTCCACTACATCGGCCACAAACTGCTGACCGACCATCCGGCCTGCGCCCAGGCGCTGGCGAAATACCGGATCAATCCCGGCAATGTCGGCTTCAAGGACAAGAAGGACAAGCAGTTCGGCCAGATCGTCGAGCTCGCGATCAGGCACGGCAAGAGCGTGCGGATCGGTGCGAACTGGGGCTCGCTCGACCAGGAATTGTTGACATCGCTGATGGACATAAACGCTGCCGCGCGCAAACCGCTGGATGCGCGCGCGGTGATGCGCGAGGCGATGGTGCAGTCTGCCCTGTTCTCGGCCGAGCGCGCCGAGGAGATCGGGCTTGGTAAAGACAAGATCATCCTCTCGGCCAAGGTCTCGGGCGTGCAGGATCTGATCGCGGTCTACCGTATGCTCGCGCAGCGCGGCGACTATGCCATCCATCTCGGTCTGACCGAGGCCGGGATGGGCTCCAAGGGCCTCGTCGCCTCCTCGGCGGCGCTCGGCGTGCTGCTGCAGGACGGGATCGGCGACACGATCCGCTTCTCGCTGACGCCGGAACCCGGTGGCGATCGCACGCTCGAGGTGAAAGCCTCGCAGGAATTGCTGCAGACCATGGGCTTTCGCGCGTTCGTGCCGCTGGTTGCGGCCTGTCCAGGCTGCGGACGGACGACGTCGACGGTGTTCCAGGAGCTGGCGATGGACATCCAGAGCTGGATTTCCACCTCCATGCCGGAGTGGAAGACGCGTTATCCCGGCATCGAGGCGCTCAACGTCGCGGTGATGGGTTGCATCGTCAACGGCCCCGGTGAGTCCAAGCATGCCGATATCGGCATCTCGCTGCCGGGCACAGGCGAGGTGCCGACCGCGCCGGTCTTCGTCGACGGCAAGAAGGTCGCGACCTTGCGAGGGCCTGCGATCGCCGCCGAGTTCAAGACGATGGTCGAGACTTACGTCGAGAGGCGCTACGGCGCCCGGGCCGCCGCAGCCGAATAGGCGCTTCCAGCCATCTAATCGATTCAAGCTGATCGCCGACCGAAAGTGGTTCCCACTTTTGGGGAACATGCTCTAGCGTCTTTGCCTGTGAGACATGCCGTGCTAGAGGCCCCGGCCTTCCGCTGCATTGCAGCACCCGCGGAGCGACTTGATGGGTCATGACCAGCAGCACCCGCCGGCGTCCAAGCCGGACGGTGACCGCTTCGGACTCGACGAGCCGGCCGGCAACGGCCACTCCACGCAAAGCTATGCCGCGCTGGCGCTCGGTGCACTGGGCGTCGTCTATGGCGATATCGGCACCAGTCCGCTCTATGCGCTGCGCGAGACGATCCTGGCCGCGACCGGCGCAGCCTCGGGCGGACATGGCGGCGGCGCGGCAGTTACACTGGCTGCCCCATTGCCGCGCGAGGTGGTGATCGGCGTGCTTTCGCTGATCCTGTGGTCGCTCGTCATCGTGGTAACGCTGAAATATGTCGTGCTGCTGCTGCGGGCCGACAACAACGGCGAGGGTGGCACGCTGACCTTGGTGGCGCTGGCGCAGCGTGCGCTCGGGCGCACGCGCGGTGGCATCGTGCTCTTCCTCGGCATGGCGGGCGCGGCGCTGTTCTATGGCGATGCGGTGATCACCCCGGCGATCTCGGTGCTCTCGGCGGTCGAGGGCCTGAAGCTGGTGACGCCGGTGCTCAACGACTACGTCATCACCATCGCATCGGTGATCCTGATCGCGCTGTTCCTGGTGCAGAGCCGCGGCACCGGCAAGGTCGCCAATTTCTTCGGCCCGGTCATGACGATCTGGTTTTTGACCCTGGCCGGCCTCGGAATCTACCACATCTCCGATGATCTCGGCGTCTTCGCCTCGATCAACCCCTATTGGGGCGTGCGCTTCTTCATCGACCATCCGGGCCTGTCGCTGGCCGTGCTCGGCAGCGTCTGCCTGGCGGTTACGGGAGCGGAGGCGCTCTATGCCGATATGGGCCATTTCGGTCGCGGGCCGATCCGCAGCGCCTGGATTTACCTGGTCTTCCCGGCCTTGTGGCTGAACTATCTCGGCCAGGGCGCGCTGATCCTGTCCGACCCGACTGCGATCGACAATCCGTTCTACAAGCTCGCCCCGCCGGCGCTGATCCTGCCGCTGGTGATCATGGCGACGCTCGCCACCATCATCGCGAGCCAGGCGGTAATCACCGGCGCCTATTCGCTGACCCGTCAGGCGATCCAGCTCGGTCTCTTGCCGCGCCTCGAGATCCGCCATACCTCCGAGCACACCTCCGGGCAAATCTACATCCCGCGCATCAACATCCTGCTGCTGTTCACGGTGCTGCTGCTGGTCTGGACCTTCAAGACCTCGTCCAATCTCTCGCACGCCTATGGCATCTCGGTGTTCGGCGCGATGCTGGTCGACTCGCTGCTCGCCTTCATCGTGATCTGGCGCGGCTGGCGCTGGGGGCTGACGGCCGCTGTGGCTGTGATCCTGCCCTTCCTCATCATCGACGTCGCCTTCTTCTCGGCGAACCTCCTGAAGCTGCTCAGCGGCGGCTATGTGCCGGTGCTGTTCGCCATGGCGCTGGTCCTCCTGATGTGGACCTGGGTGCGCGGCACCAAGATCCTGTTCGACAAGACCCGCAAGACCGACGTGCCGCTGCTCGAACTGGTCGGCATGCTGACCAAGAGCCCGCCCTATCGGGTCAAGGGCATGGCGGTGTTCCTGACCAGCGATCCGGAGACGGCGCCGGCCTCGCTGCTGCACAACCTCAAGCACAACAAGGTGCTGCACGAGCGCAATGTGATCCTGACCGTGCGCTCCGCCGATACGCCGCGCGTCGCCGAGAGCGAACGCGTCCGGCTCTCGCGCATCACCGACGATTTCTGGCGGGTCGAGATGGTCTACGGCTACATGGAGAGCCCGAACGTACCGAAGGGGCTGGCCATCCTGCGCAAGCAGGGCTTCAAGTTCGACATCATGTCGACCTCGTTCTTCCTGTCGCGCCGCTCGATCAAGGCCTCGCCGCAATCGGGCATGCCGATCTGGCAGGACAATCTTTATATCGGCCTGACCAAGAGCGCGACCGACGCCACCAACTTCTTCCAGATCCCGACCGGCCGCGTCGTCGAGGTCGGCACGCAGGTCACCGTCTGAGCCTCAGCTCTTGCGCCGCGCGGTGAACTGCGCGGCTGCGCGCAGCATCGCCGCCTCCGGCCCGAATTCGGCGAGTGCCGTGATCGCTTCTTCGCTCAGCCGGTCGCGCTCGCCCTTGGCGGCGGAAAGGCCGAGCGCTTCGACGAGTGTGGCCTTGCCCTTGGCATCGTCCTTTGCCGTCGCCTTGCCCATCTGTTCCGGGCTCGCCTCGATGTCGAGGATGTCGTCGGCGACCTGGAAAGCGGCGCCGAGCGCCTTGCCATAGCGCTCCAGCGCGGCCATCCGCGTCGCATCTGACTGGCCGAGGCGGGCGCCGATCATGACGCTGCCGGCGAGCAGGGCGCCGGTCTTCATCGCCTGCATCCGGCGGATCTCGACCTCGCCGAGCCTGCCTGGAGTGCCGTCGTCGGAAAAGCGCCCTTCGGCGGCAAGATCGAGCATCTGGCCGCCGACCATGCCGCCGAGCCCGAGCGAACGGGCGAGCTGCAGGATGATCGCGGCGCGCGTCTCCCCGTCCGGATGCGTCCTTCGATCGGCGATGACGTCGAAGGCGAGTGTCAGCAGGCCGTCGCCGGCGAGGATCGCGGTTGCCTCGTCGAAGGCCTTGTGCACGGTCGGGCGGCCACGACGGGTGTCGTCGTCGTCCATGGCCGGCAGGTCGTCATGGACCAGCGAGTAGCAATGGGCGAGCTCGACAGCGGCGCCGGCGCGCAAAGCCTGCTCGGCAGGGACGCCGAAGAGCCTGGCCGTCTCGACGACGAGGAAGGGCCGAAGGCGCTTGCCGCCGGCGAGCGCGCCATGACGCATCGCCGCGAGCAGCCGGGCCGGGCGATGGATTTCGCCGGTCTCGGGCTTGTCCTGCAACAGTGCTTCGAGCAGCGCCTCGATCGCCACAGCCGTTTCCGACAGGGCGCTGGCCAAAGCCGCGGCGGGGGCGGTCCGTTCCACGGAACTCATGATCACTTCTCGCGTTGGCTGGCGGAGTTTGGCGCGCGGGGCTTGCCGGAGGCGGCCGTAATCGTCAAGCGTGGGGGAATGACGCGCATGGCTGACACTCCGGCTCCGCGACGCGGGAGTCTCGCGGGCCGGATCATCCGCGCCCTGGTCCGACTGGTGCTGGCGCTGGTGATCGTCTTCGTCGCCTTGCTGCTGCTTTACCGTTTCGTGCCGGCGCCTTCGACCCTGATGATCGGCCGCTGGCTGACCTTGCGGACGGTGGAGCGCGACTGGGTACCGCTGGCGCAGATATCGCCGCATCTGATCCGCGCTGTGATCGCCTCGGAGGATCAGCGCTTCTGTTCCCATAGTGGCGTCGACTGGGGCGAGCTCAACGCGGTGCTGCAGGACGAGGACGGGCCGAGCCGCGGCGCATCGACGCTGACCATGCAGACGGCCAAGAACCTGTTTCTGTGGCCTGGCCGCTCCTATCTGCGCAAAGGCATGGAGTTGCCGATGGCCCTGGCGATCGACCTCGCCTGGCCGAAGCGGCGGGTGATCGAGGTCTATCTCAACATCGCCGAATGGGGCGACGGCGTCTTCGGCGCGGAAGCGGCGGCCCAGCGCCATTTCGGCAAGCCTGCTTCGCGGCTCACACCCGCCGAGGCAGCAAGGCTCGCCGGCGCTCTACCAAACCCGATCCTGCGCAATCCGTCGCGGCCGAGCCGCGCGCTGCAGTCGGCGGCCGGACGGGTGCAGCGGCGGATGAACCAGCTCGGCCCGCTCGGCAACTGTGCGCTGCCTTCCTGAGGAAGCAGTTGGTGCCACTTTTTCCGCAGCATGGTCTAGCCAGGGCGCGCGCGAGCGTGTAAAGGCCAGCCCTCATCACGGATGTGACGTCGTCGCGACAGTGGTGCGGGTGAGAAGCCCCGCCTCGCGCGAAGGCATGATGGAGAGTACCGATGGCCGTTCCGAAGAGAAAGACCTCGCCGTCGAAGCGCGGCATGCGCCGCTCGGCCGACGCGCTGAAGCAGCCCACCTATATCGAGGACAAGAACTCGGGCGAGCTGCGCCGTCCGCATCATATCGACCTGAAGTCCGGCATGTACCGTGGCCGTCAGGTGCTGAAGGCCAAGACCGAGGCCTGATATGGCGGGGCCCGCTTGGGTTCCTGTCGGCAAGATCGAAGAGTGCCGGCCGCAAGGCCGGCCTTTTTCGTTTGGGCTTCAGGCCGAGCGCAGGAGCCTGCGGGGCAGGCCGCGGCTCGCGATCCCTTCATAATAGCGGCGAGCGCCGATGAATGGGGTTTCGCGGTCGCGACGGGCGAACGGGCCGATTCCGGCGTGACTGGCGGCAAGCTGGACGAGGAAAGCGGCGGAGGCGCACGGGGTGCGCTCCTCTTCGTAGACGAAGGCCGCCTCGGGTCGTTCTGGTTCGACCATTGTGCTGCTCCGGAACATTCGAGTGTTCGAGAGCGAATCTCTGCAATCCGGGCGCCAATCTTAACCCAGCGTTAACGCAGGTACATGCATCGTTTCGGCACAGTTCTCCACCTTCCCACACCCAGAACGGGGCGGTTTCCTCCCTATCGCCCAAGGCAGCCGCACCCATGCCTGCGCCGTCCCTGTTCGGTTCCAGCGACGAGAGGATCGTCGAGCCGCGCAGCCTGCTCTCCTCGATCGGCGAAGTCGCCTATAGCTGGGACATCGGCAGCGACACGTTGAGCTGGGGGCCTAACGCAGCCGAGGTGCTTGGACCGGTGCCGGCGGCGGTTCTGGAGCGCGGCCTGGCCTTCGCCGGGCTGGTCGAACCCGGCAGCGGCCGCAGCCGCTATGACGCGATCTTCTCTTCCGGCGGGCAGGATCTCGGCGATGGGGCGATCTATCGCACGCGCTACGCCGCCGATCTCGCTGGTCGCAAGATGTGGATCGAGGATGCGGGGCGCTGGTTCTCCGGTATCGACGGCCGCCCGGCAAGCGCGCGCGGCGTGCTCAGGCTGGAGCGCGCCGTGCGGGCAGACGAACTCGCAATGGCCGGCAGCGATCTCTGCGATCGCGATGCGCTGGTCGAGCGTGTCGACGCGGCTCTGGCGGAGCACCTTGCAGCGGAGCGATCCGTCGTCGTGCTGGTTGCGTCGATCGGCGACCTTGCGAAGCTCAACAACGATTTCGGCCATGAGGGGACCGAGGAGATCATCGAAGAGGTCCGGCAACGCCTGCATTCGGTAATGCGCCGGCGCGACCAGCTGATGCACTATGCCGGCAACCGTTTCGCCATCCTCCTCGGTGCCTGCCCGGCCAATCAGATCGAGGCAGCAGCGCAGCGCTTCATCAAGGCAGTGGCGCGCTCGGCAGTCGAGACCTCGCGCGGGATCGCGCTGGCGCGGCTGCATGTCGGGGCCGCGATTGCCCCCGATCTATCCCGCCATGGCTCGGTGCTGGTCGAGGCCGCCGAGAACGCACTCGCCGGCGCCGAGGCGAGCGCCCGCGACGCTGCCGTGATCGCGCGGCGCCCTGTCGCGGCCGAGGCGAGCGAGGCAGCACCGCGTCTCGACCTCGAGGCTGTCGCCGCCCTCAACGAACGCAAGGTGAGATTGGCCTTCCAACCCGTCGTGACGGCCAAGGGGCGGGCCCTCGCCTTCAGCGAGGCGCTGCTGCGGGTCGAGCGCCCGCAGGTCGGCGGCTTCCTCGCCGCGGCGGAGCTGGTGCCGCTGCTCGAACGACGCGGGCTGGTCGGCCTGTTCGATCATCGCGTGTTCGAGCTTGCCATGTCGTTCCTGGCGGAGCGGCCGGAGGCGGTGCTGTCGATCAACGTCTCGCCGCGGTCGCTCGCCGATCCCGATTGGATCGAGGGCTTCGAAGCCGGGGTCGCGGCAAGCCCGGCGGCTGCGAAGCGCCTGATCGTCGAGATCACCGAGACCGCGACGATCGAGGATCCGGCGCGGATGGCGAAGCTGCTTACCCGGATCAAGCAGTGCGGTCCCCGCATCGCGATCGACGATTTCGGCGCGGGCCACACCTCGCTCAGGCATCTGCGTGCCTTTCCGATCGACGTCCTCAAGCTCGACGGCGCCTTCACGCAGAACCTGCGGCGCTCGACGGACGATCGCTTCTTCGTGCGCACCCTGCTCGAACTCGCCCATCATCTCGGCGTCGAGACCGTCGCCGAATGGGTCGACGACGAGTTGCAGGCGTCGATGCTGTGCGATTGGGGCGTGACGTATCTGCAGGGCCATCTGGTCGGCAAGGCCGAGTTGTGGTTACCGGACGGCGCATCCGGCAGGACATTGCTGCAGGCAGCGGGCTGACGCCTCTTTCCGCCCGGCGGTTCAGCCGAGCGGACGTGACAGCCAGGGGCGTCTCATTTCTCCTTGGCGAGCCGGTCCAGCCGCTCACGCATTTCGTTGAGCTCGCGCTTCAGGTCGCCGAGCTCGCCATTCTCGCCGCCTTTGGCGGGCGCCTCGCCGCGGCTTTTCGCAGCGGCTGCCGCCGTGAACGGATTGAACAGCCTGAACGCCTCGGTGAACATCGCCATGTTGGCGCGGGTCTGGGCCTGGAGCGCGTCGATGGCGCCGGTCCCGAAGGCCTTGCTCATCTGCTCGCGGATCTTGTTCTGATCCTGGGTCAGATTGTCCATCGAGAATTCGAGATAGCGCGGCACTAGCGCCTGCATGCTGTCGCCGTAGAAGCGGATCAGCTGACGCAGAAAGGCGATCGGCAGCAGGTTCTGCCCATCCTTGCTCTCTTCCTCGAAGATGATCTGGGCCAGCACCGAGCGGGTGATGTCGTCGCCGCTCTTGGCGTCATAGACGACGAAATCCTCGCCGTTACGCACCAGGCCGGCCAGATCCTCCAGCGTGACGTAGGAGCTCGTACCCGTGTGGTATAGCCGGCGATTGGCGTATTTCTTGATGACAGTCGGTTCTTT
Source organism: Alloboseaceae bacterium BT-24-1 (assembly GCA_025846845.1). Classification (GTDB taxonomy): domain Bacteria; phylum Pseudomonadota; class Alphaproteobacteria; order Rhizobiales; family Beijerinckiaceae; genus Allobosea. The sequence goes on along the minus strand of JAOYTL010000003.1, from coordinate 152,872 downwards.
GTCGCTGGCCATCGACACCCACACGGCTGTTGCGGCCATAACCCGGGGATCGGGCAAGGCCGGAAATCGGTCCCGAATGTGACGATAGCTCTTCGGCTGCCTGCTGCAAGTTTTTTGAGCGGGGGGTGGGGCTGCGCCGAGTTTGCCTTGAAGATGGGCTTAGCCGTCTCGCCGTCTTGACGGCGTCGCCTGCCCCTTCGAAGGTGGGGAGGACATGCCGTACGGCCGGATGGCTGGCGGAAGAGAACCGGAGGATGGGCCCCATGGCTGAGAATGACATCGTGATCGTCGGTGCGGCGCGCACCGCCGTCGGCTCCTTCAGCGGCGCCTTCGCCAACACGCCGGCTCACGACCTCGGCTCGGCGGTGATCAAGGACGTTCTGAAGCGCGCCAAGGTCGACGCCGGCGAGGTCGACGAGGTCATCCTCGGGCAGGTTCTGACGGCGGCGCAGGGCCAGAATCCGGCCCGCAAGGCGGCCTTCGACGCCGGCGTGCCGCAGGGTGCGACCGCCTGGGGCCTCAATCAGGTCTGCGGTTCGGGCCTGCGGGCGGTGGCGATCGGCATGCAGCAGATCGCCAATGGCGATGCCAACATCATCGTCGCCGGCGGCCAGGAATCGATGTCGCTCTCGGCCCATGCCGCCCATATGCGCGCCGGCACCAAGATGGGCGACGTTAAGTTCATCGACACCATGATCAAGGACGGTCTCTGGGACATCTTCCACGGCTATCACATGGGCACCACGGCGGAGAACGTGGCGACCAAATGGCAGATCAGCCGCGAGGAGCAGGACAAGTTCGCCGTCGGCTCGCAGAACAAGGCCGAGGCCGCCAGGAAGGCCGGCCGGTTCAAGGACGAGATCGCGCCCGTTACGGTCTCGACCCGCAAGGGCGACATCGTTGTCGACGCCGACGAATACATCCGCGACGGTGCGACGCTCGAGGCGATGGCCAAGCTCAGGCCGGCCTTCTCGAAGGACGGCACCGTGACCGCCGGCAACGCCTCCGGCATCAATGACGGCGCCGCCGCACTCGTGCTGATGACGGCCAAGGAAGCGAGCAAGCGCGGGCTGACCCCGCTCGCCCGCATCGCGTCCTGGGCCACGGCTGGCGTCGATCCGGCGATCATGGGCTCGGGCCCGATCCCGGCGACCCGCAAGGCGCTGGAGAAGGCCGGCTGGAAGGTCGGCGATCTCGATCTCGTCGAGGCCAATGAGGCCTTCGCGGCGCAGGCGCTGGCGGTGAACAAGGATCTCGGCTGGGATCCCGAAATCGTCAACGTCAATGGCGGCGCGATCGCGATCGGCCATCCGATCGGCGCGTCCGGTGCGCGCGTGCTGGTGACGCTGCTGCACGAAATGGCCAAGCGCGACGCCAAGAAGGGTCTCGCGACGCTGTGCATCGGCGGCGGCATGGGCATCGCTCTGGCTGTGGAGCGCTGAGCGGCACCGCGCCATGCCGAAGCAGACCACGCTCTACCGCTATCTCACCGGCCCCGACGACGCCTCGTTCTGTCATCGGGTCTCGGAGGCGCTGAGCCGGGGCTGGATCCTTTATGGCCACCCGACCCTGACCTATGACGAGAAGGCGGGGCGGGTGATCTGCGGCCAGGCGATCATCAAGGAAATCGACCGGACTTACGAGCCCGGTCTCGATCTCAGCAAAGAATAACGCGGCCTCGTAGCCGCGTCTAAGAGGGAGAAGGCGACGATGGCTAAGGTTGCATTGGTTACGGGGGGCACACGCGGCATCGGTGCGGCGATCTGCAAGGCTCTGCATGAAGCGGGCTACAAGGTCGCCGCGAGCTATGCCGGCAACGACGAGGCCGCCGCCAAGTTCAAGGCCGAAACCGGAATTCCGGTCTATAAATGGGATGTCGGCGACTACGATGCCTGCGCCGCCGGCATCGCCAAGGTCGAGGCCGAGGTCGGGCCGGTCGACATCCTCGTCAACAATGCCGGCATCACCAAGGACGGCTTCTTCCACAAGATGACCAAGGACCAGTGGTCGGCCGTCATCCGCACCAATCTCGATTCGCTGTTCAACATGACGCGGCCGGTGATCGAGGGCATGCGCGGGCGCGGTTTTGGCCGGATCATCGTGATCTCCTCGATCAACGGCCAGAAGGGCCAGATGGGCCAGGTCAACTATTCGGCGGCCAAGGCCGGCGATATCGGCTTCGTCAAGGCGCTGGCCCAGGAGAACGCCAACAAGGGCATCACGGTGAACGCGATCACGCCTGGCTATATCGGCACCGACATGGTTGCTGCGATGCCCGAGGAGGCGTTGAAGCGCGTCGTCGCCGGCATCCCGGTCGGGCGCCTCGGCAAGCCGGAGGAGATCGCGCAGACGGTTGTCTTCCTCGCCTCCGACAACGGCGCTTTCGCCACCGGCGCGACCTTCGCGGTCAATGGCGGCCAGTACATGGCCTGAACCGCGCCGCTCGCCGTTCGCATCCGCCCGCTGCGCCCGAGAGTGCGCAGCGGGTTTTTTACGACATGCTGTCTGCCACGGAATGCAATCAGGTCACAAAATGCCGATTGCCTGGCTCCCCCCAAATCACGGCGCTTTCAGCCGTTTCCGGCCATGACGGCCTGACCGGCCCGTGGTGCCCGTTAGGGTTGCTTTAATGATCGCGGACAATTTTCGCTGGACCTGCGGTTAGAATCACTTCGACAATCGGCGGCATAGTCGACGAATCGTCCTTCGCTCCTCCGCAAGCGTTGTCCGGCGAGTCGCCAGCGACATTGCGAGGAGCGTCGTGTGCAAAGACTCGCCCGGACACGCCATCTTGCTTTTCTGTCGACTTCGTCGCTGGTGGCCTGTGTGCTCTACGCCGACACCGCCCTCGCGGGCTGCGGAGCGACCACTGCCGGGAATGACATCGTCGCCTGCGACGCCGGCACGGCACCCAATCCGACGGTGACGCCGGTCGATCTCCAGGCCGGCGACGACACGCTGACCGTCAACAGCGGCACCTATAGCGGCGGCATCACCGGCGGCGCCGGAACCAAGACGGTCACCCTCGCCGGTGGCAGCATCGCGAACTACACGAACACTGTCGGCACCAGCCTGATCACGCTGCCGGGCGGCAGCACCGTCACGGTGACGGGCGGCGTCACGACCGGGGCGGGTGTTGATCGCTTCGAGATCAATGCCGGAACGGTCAACGGCGCCGTCAGCCAAGGCTCGGGCATCGACACTTTCATCATGACTGGCGGCACGATCGGCTCGCTGGCGCAGGGCGACCAGCGCGACATCTTCCAGATGACGGGCGGCACCATCGTCGGTGCCTTCGAGGATGGCGACGTCGCGACGATGAGCGGCGGCACGATCGGCCGCGTCGACATGAAGCTCGACAACAACATCTTCGACATGTCGGGCGGCCGGATCATCGGCAATCTGGTGACCGGCTTCGGCAACGACACGATCACGGTCTCGGGTGGTTCGATCGGCGGCAATATCAGCGTCAGCGGCGGCACCGACAGCGTCACGGTGACGGGCGGGGCGATCGGTGGCGAGATCCGCATGAGCACCGGCGCCGACACCTTCCTCTGGCAGGGCGGCGGTGCGATCAGTGGCCTGATCGACATGGGCGATGGCGACGATACCGCCACGCTGCGCAATCTCGGCGATGCCCAGGTCTCGGCGATGCAGCGGATCATCGGCGGCGACGGCACCGACCTCCTGGTGCTCGCCGGAGCCGGTCCCACGGCCATGAATGCGAGCCTGGTCACCGGTTTCGAGCGGCTGAACAAGATCGAACCCGGTACGTGGACGCTGAGCGGTTCATTGACTGATTTTCAGACCGTCAACGTGCAGCAGGGCACGCTGCGGCTGACCGGCGACAATTCCGCTTTCGCAGGCCAGACGATCGTTGACCCGGCCGGCATCCTCGAAGGACCGGCTCTAGGCATCACGCCAGCCGTCACCAATAACGGCCTGGTCCGCTTCACCCAGCCGGATATCGGCACCTATGCCGGTACGATCAGCGGCGTCGGTGCTGTCGAGAAGACCGGCGCCGGCACGACGATCCTGACTGGTGCCAACACCTACAGCGGTGGCACCACGATCATCCAGGGCACGCTGCAACTCGGCGCCGGCGGCACGAGCGGCAGCATCGTCGGCAATGTCGCCAACAACGGCATCCTCGCCTTCAACCGCTCCGATCTGGTCACCTTCGCCGGCATCATCTCCGGGACCGGCGCGGTCACGCAGGACGGTTCCGGCACGACGGTGCTGACCAGCGTCAACACCTATACCGGCGCGACGAACGTCACGGCCGGTACGCTCGCGATCGGCGACGCGGCCAATCGCGGTGCGACGCTGGCTGGCGGCGGCCCGGTCTCGGTCGCAGCAGGGGCGACGTTCGGCGGCTATGGCCATGTCGCCGGTTCGGTGACGAACAGCGGCCGGATCGCGGTGGCGGATGCGGTGGCCGCCTTCGCCGGTGGCGGCAAAGGCAACTTCACGATCGCAGGCACGCTGAGCAATGCCGGCCTCGCGCAGGTCGGCGGCGCCGGCATCGGCAACACCCTGACCGTGTCCAGCTATGTCGGGCAGGGTGGCACCGTCGGGCTCAACACCTATCTCGGCAGCGACGGCTCGCCGTCTGACCTGCTGGTGATCAATGGCGGCACGGCGAGCGGAAGCTCGCGGCTCGCGATCACCAATGTCGGCGGACCGGGCGGCGCCACGGCCGGGGACGGCATCCTGGTGGTCGATGCCATCAACGGAGCGACGACGAGCGCGAGCGCCTTCTCGCTGGCAGGGCCGGCCGCGGCCGGCGCCTATGAATATATCCTGTTCCATGGCAGCACGACCGGCGGATCGAGCGAGAGCTGGTATCTGCGCAACACGCTCGTCGCGGAGACGGGAGGCTCGGATACGGAAGCCGCACCGGGCTCGCCGGCGCTGCCCGAGGTGCCCGCCGGTTCGGACCCCATTCCGCTGTATCGGCCGGAAGTCGCCGCCTACGCCGCCGTGCCGGCGATGGCGCGACGCCTCGGCGTCGCGACGCTCGGTACCTTCCATCAGCGGCGTGGCGAGCAGGGTCTGCTGGATGCGCAAGGCAGCTTCGCCGCTGGCTGGGGGCGGGTCTTCGGCGAGCGGACGGAGCAGCGCTGGTCGGGCGCTGTCGATCCGGAATTCGATGGCCGCGTCTGGGGGCTCCAGACCGGCCTCGACCTCTATGGCATCGACCGTCCCAGCGGCCATCGCGACCGGTTCGGCCTGTTCTTCGGCTATGGCCGCGCCGAAGGCGACATCCGCGGCTTCGCCATCGGCCAGCAGCGCAGCCCGACCGGCAAGCTCACGCTCGATTCAAAGAGCCTCGGAGCCTATTGGACGCATCTGGGCCCGACGGGGTGGTATGTCGACGCCGTGCTGATGCACAGTTGGCTCGATGGCGATGCGCGCTCCAATCGCGGCGTGCGCGGCGACATCGAAGGCAGCTCGGTGACCGCCTCGCTCGAGGGCGGTTATCCGATCGCGCTGGGTGCCGGCATCACGCTTGAACCACAGGCGCAACTGATCTGGCAGCACCTGTCGCTGGATCGGACCCGTGACAGGTTCTCAGCCGTCGCCTTCGACAATGGCGACAGTTTGACGGGGCGGGTCGGCGCCCGTCTGCAGACGAGCTTCCTGTGGGGCTCCGCCGAGCTCCAGCCCTATCTGACGGCGAACCTCTGGCACAATTTCAGCCGCACGGACAAAATCCTGTTCGATGCGACCGATGTGATCCCGACACGGTTCAAGGGAACCTCGCTCGAGATCGGCGGCGGCGTGGTCGCCAAGATCACCGCCAATGTCAGCCTCTACGCGACCGGCGGCTATGTGACGGCGCTCGGCGACGACAAGGGCCACAGCCTGCGTGGCAATCTCGGATTGCGCGTCACCTGGTGAGATGCGCAGCCGCGAGGCAGCGGAGGGTCAGCTGCGCGCCTCGCGCGGCAGGAGGAAGGTCAGAAGTCCGAAAGCCGGCAGCCAGGCGCAGAGCGCGAAGACCTGGATGATGCCGATCTTGTCGGCGAGCGCACCGAGAGCGGCCGCCGCCACGCCGCCGAGGCCGAAGGCAAGGCCATAGAACAGCCCGCCGACTAGCCCGACCCGGTGCGGCACCAGGTCGATCGCGTAGATCAGGATCGCCGAGAAGGCGCTCGCCATGATGAAGCTGATCACGACGCTCAGGACCACGGCCCAGGTGAGGTCGGCATAGGGCAGAGCGAGTGCGAAAGGCAGGCTGCCCAGGATCGAAAGCCAGATCACGCGGTGGCGGCCGATGCGGTCGCCGATCATGCCGCCGATGATGACGCCAACAGCGCCGACGACGAGATAGAGGAAGAGCAGGATCTGCGAGAGCTGCAGCGAGACCTGGAAACGTTCGATCAGATAGAAGGTGTAGTAGGAGGTGAAGGAGGCCGTATAGGCGTTCTTCGAGAACAGGATGACGATCAGCACCGCCATCGCCAGCAGGACGCGGCTGCGCGGCATGCCATGCGAGGCGACATCGTCGGCATGGCTTTGCGAGGCGGTCTGCTCGCGGCGGAAGGCGGTATAGCGCGCGCCGATCCAGGCCATCAGCAGCATGGCGACGAGCACGATGCCGGAGAACCAGGACAGGCTCTGCTGACCATTGGGTACGACGACGGCGGCGGCGAGCAGCGGGCCGGTCGCATAGCCGGCATGGCCGCCGACCTGGAAGACGCCCTGCGCCAGTCCCTGCCGGCCGGCGGCGGCATGGCGGGCCATGCGTGTCGCCTCGGGGTGGAAGACGGCCGAGCCGGTGCCCACCAGCGCCGCCGCGATCAGCACCATCGGATAGCTGTGGGCGAAGGCAAGCGAGAGCAGGCCGGCCAATGTCGCGCCCATGCCAGCGACCATCGCATAGGGCCAGGGCTTCTTGTCGGTCAGGTAGCCGAGGATCGGCTGCAGCAGCGAGGAGGTGACCTGGAAAGCCAGCGTGATCAGGCCGATCTGCACGAAGTCGAGCTGATAGGTCTCCTTGAGCAGCGGGTAGACCGCCGGGATCATCGACTGGATCAGGTCGTTGAGCAGGTGGGCGACACTGAGAGCCGCCAGGACCGGCATCAGCGGGCGGGAGGCGCTCGGCAGGGGGATCGTGGTCATGCCATGACGCTTGCCTCCGCATGTCGGCGCGGTCAATCACCCGGCAAAGCGCGTGATGCATGCCGGCCATCACACCGAAGCCGAGCGGCCGGCTCGGCCGCATTGCTTCAGCGTGAGGCTGCGAGACCACTCTCGAGCTTCTCGGCCAGGGCCTGGCCGGCGTTGAGGATATGCGCTTCCAGGGTCCGCGCCGCCTCTTCGATCCTGCCCGCGACAAGATGATCGAGAATTTGCCGGTGCTCTGAATCGGAGCGCGGCTGCCAAGCCAGGTCCCGCCAGGTCGCGAACAGGAAGCGCGCCGAGGTGCGGTGCAGATCGTCGATCGTCGCGAGCAGGCGCTTCATGCGGCAGGGCGCCGTGATTGCGCGGTGGAAGCGGTCGTTGGCGCGCTGCCAGACCAGCAGATCCTCGCTCGCTTCGGCCTCGGCAAGGGCTGCGGTGGCTTCATCCAGATCGGCCGTAGTCAACCTTGGAAAGCCATGGCGCAGCGCCAGCGCCTCCAGTGCCGCCCGCATCGTCGTCACTTCGAGCACGAGGTCGGGTTCGAGCGGGGCGACGCGAACCCCGCGCCGCGGCTCGCTGACCAGCAATCCTTGCGCCTCGAGCGTGCGGAAGGCCTCGCGGACCGGCACATGGCTCGCGCCGAACTCGGCGGCGACATGGTCCTGCCGCACCGGCGCGCCGGGTGCCAGCGCCCCCGTGACGATACGCTGCGCCAGGCTGCGCGCGATGCGCCCCGCGAGCGACTGGTCGCTGTCGGTCTGGTCTTGCAAGGTCATAGCTGGTGTGATTTCATAGATAATATATGATTTGAGGTGTCCATATGCCCCGCCAAAGACCGTCACGTCTGCGCCATATCGCCGGAATCGGCGTCGACCGCATGGGATCGATTGCCGACGCCTCGGGCAAGGATTTCCTGCGGCTGGAAAATCTCGACACCGACATCCCTCCCGATCCCGCAGCGATCGCGCGCACTATTCGGGCCGCCAGCGAGGATACCGACAACAGCTACCTGCCGTTCATCGGCCAGGCGCGGCTACGCGATGTCGCGGCTCGCCATGTCTCGGCGATGTCCGGTGTGAGTTATAGCGGCGAGCGCAACTGCGTGATCTCGGCCGGCGGCCTCTCCGGCATCCTTAATGTCTTGCTGGCGACGATCGAGGTCGGCAACGAGGTGATCGTCACCGACCCGACCTATGCCGGCCTGATCAACCGGGTGCGGCTCGCCGGCGGGGTGCCGCGCTTCGTGCCGTTCAGTTTCGAGCCCGGCAGCGAATGGCAGCTCGACCGTGAGGCGTTGCGCGCCAGCATCGGACCAAAGACCACGGCGATGCTGCTGATGTCGCCGTCGATGCCGTCGGGCGGCTGCCTCGATGCCGGCGACTGGGCACTCGTCGCCGAACTCTGCGTCGCGCATGACCTGCTGCTGATCGTCGACACGGCGATGGAGCGGCTGGTCTTCGACGGCCGGCCGGTATCGCATCCGGCCGGTTTGCCCGGGATGTCGGAGCGGACGATCACGGTCGGCTCCTCGGCCAAGGAGCTGCGGATGATCGGCTGGCGGGTCGGCTGGATCGTTACGCCGGACGCGTTCATGCCCGATCTCGTCGCGGTCTCGCTCGCCAATGTCGTCGTGCCTGTCGGGATCGGGCAGGACGCGGTCGCGATCGCGCTCGCGAATTCGGTGACGACGCTCGCGCCCTATGTCGGCGAATTGCAGGCGCGGCGCGACTGCGTGCTCGCGGAACTGCGCGGGCTTCCGATTGGGGTGCCGGGCGGCGGCTGGTCGCTGCTGCTGCGGGTCTCGGATTTCGGGCTTGATGGTGCCGCGATGTCGGAGCGGCTGCTGGAGCAGGGCGTTTGCGCCACCGCCATGGCCGGCTGGGGCGAGACGCATGGCGCGCAATATATCCGCTTCGTCTATGCCAACGAGCCGGTCGAGCGCCTGCGCGGGCTTGGTGACCGCGTTCGTGCGGCGCTCGGTCTGTAGCGGCTGGTTCAATCGGGGAGGTCGGCCGCCTTGGTCAGGCGACGGCCACTCCGAAACGGCGGCGGTAATCGGCCGGGGCGAGCCCGGTGATGCGCTGGAACAGTTTGCGGAAGGCCGAGGCGTCTTCGTAGCCGACATCCCAGGCGATCTGTGCGACCGGGCGGCGGCTCAGTTCCAGCGCCTCGCGCGCCTTGGCGATGCGGATCTGCTGCGCGTATTCGGTCGGCCGCAGGCCCGTCGCCTTGCGGAAGCGGCGCAGGAAGGTGCGTTCCTCCAAACCCGCCCGCTTCGCCTGCGCCGGCACGTCGTGATCCCTGGCGCCGCTCGCCTGCAGCCAGTGCTGGACCTTCAGGATCGCCGCGTCGCCATGGTCGAGCCGCGGCACGAAATGGCTGTAGGGCTGCTGCGTACGTCCGGGCGGGTCGACCAGCAGGAAGCGCGCGGTCTCCAGCATCACGCTCGGTCCGAGCAAGCGCTCGACCAGCGTCAAGCCGAGATCGGTCCAGGCCAGGATGCCGCCGGCGGTGATGATGTCGCCATCGTCGATCACCATGTGGTCGGTATCGACCTTCGCGGCGGGGAAGCGCGCCGCCAGCTCCTTGGCGAACGCCCAATGCGTCGTCGCTTCGCGGCCTTCCAGCAGGCCGGCCTCGCCGAGCAGAAAGGCGCCGGCGCAGACCGAGCACAGCGTGGTGCCCGCGCCATGGCGCTCGGCCAGCCAGGTGGCGAAGCCGCTCATCGGCTGCATCTTCGCCGGCATGATCAGGCTCGGTGGCGCGATCAGGTGGCCCGGATCGTGTGCAGGGCCGGGATGGCTGTCGAAGACGCACTCCACGCCGGTGCCGTCCACTGCCTGGCTCCAATGGCTGACGCGGATCGCGGGCGCCTCCGGGCCGCCGCGATCCCGGCTCATCTCGCCGGCGATCCGGAACAGGTCGGTCAGGCCGTAGACGGCGGCGAGCTGCACGTCCGGGTAGAGCAAAAGCCCGATCTCTGCGATCGTCTGCTTTCCTGTCGTCATGCTGTCAGTTTTGACCCGCTGATTGTCGGTTCCGCCAAGCGGCACCATGCAACGGTCCGCCTATAACCGTCCACATCGAAGGGCGACGTTCCCGCCGCCCGGAAAGCCGAAGGAGAGGCCAGATGAGCACGATCAACACCAAGGACGGCACCGAAATCTTCTACAAGGACTGGGGCCCGAAGGACGCGCAGCCGATCGTCTTCCACCATGGCTGGCCGCTCAGCGCCGACGACTGGGACAACCAGATGCTGTTCTTCCTGCATCAGGGCTTCCGGGTGATCGCGCATGACCGCCGCGGCCATGGCCGCTCGAGCCAGACCGCGACCGGCAACGAGATGGACACCTACGCCGCCGATGTCGCCGAGCTCGCCGCCCATCTGAACCTGCGCAACGCCGTCCATATCGGCCACTCCACCGGCGGCGGCGAAGTGGCCCACTATGTCGCCCGCGCCGAGCCCGGCCGCGTCGCCAAGGCGGTGCTGATCGGTGCCGTGCCGCCGATCATGGTGAAGTCCGACAAGAACCCGGGTGGCTTGCCGATCGAGGTCTTCGACGGCTTCCGTGCCGCGCTGGTCGCCAACCGCGCCCAGTTCTACATCGATGTCCCCGCCGGCCCGTTCTACGGCTTCAACCGCGAAGGCGCCAAGGTCTCGCAGGGCATCATCGACAATTGGTGGCGGCAGGGCATGATGGGCGGCACCAAGGCGCATTACGACTGCATCAAGGCCTTCTCGGAAACCGATTTCACCGAGGATCTCAAGACGATCGCGGTGCCGGTGCTGGTGATGCATGGCGACGACGACCAGATCGTCCCCTATGCCGACTCCGCCCCGCTCGCGGTCAAGCTGCTCAGGAACGGCACGCTGAAGACCTATGCCGGCCTGCCGCACGGCATGTGCACCACCCATCCGGACGTGATCAACGCGGACCTGCTCGCCTTCATCAAGGGCTGACGCGACCGATGAGACTGCCGGCACCGCCGCTGCTGCGGCCTGCCGGCAGTTTTTTGCGTGGGACTAGAGTAGCGTCGGCGAACGGGCTGGTGATGGCGCGTCATAGCGCTTAACGGGTCTCCGGTTGCAATTCCGAAGTTCGCCTCATGACCTCCCGCACCGCCACCGCGACCGGATTCGTCGCCATCCTGCTCTGGTCGACGCTGGCCCTGTTCACCGCCATGTCCGGGCGGGTGCCGGCGTTCCAGCTCGTCGGCATGACCTTCGTCATCGGCGGCGTCTTCGTGCTGGCGATCGCGGCAGCGCAGGGGCGGCTGCATCTGGCGCGGCCGACGCCGGCATCCTTCCTGCTCGGTCTCTACGGGCCGTTCGGCGACACGGCGCTCTACTATGCCGCGGTGAAGACGGCGCCGGCGGCCGAGGCCAACCTGATCCACTATCTCTGGCCGCTGCTGATCGTGCTGTTCGCGGCGCTGCTGCCGGGCGGGGGGCTGAAGCCACGTCATCTCATCGGGGCGCTCATCGGCCTCGTCGCCACGGCGCTGCTGATCTCCGGCAGCCTCGGTGCGGGCGGCGCCGGCATCCAGCTCGGCCATGTGCTGGCGGCGCTCGGCGCCTTCGTCTGGGCGAGCTATTCGGTGCTGTCCCGGCGGTTCGCGGGAGTGCCGTCCGAGAGCCTTGCCATCACCATGCTCGGCTGCGCCATCCCGGCCTTCGCCTGTCATCTCGCCTTCGAGACGACCTTGTGGGCGCCGAGCGCCGTCGAATGGGGCGGCGTGCTCGGTCTCGGCCTTGGCTCGATCGGGCTCGCTTTCATCTGCTGGGATGTCGGCATGAAGAAGGGCGATGTCGCCTTGCTCGGCGTCGCCTCCTATGCGGCGCCGGTGCTCTCGACCGTGGTCCTGGTCATCGCCGGCTACGCGCCGGCGAGCTGGCTCCTGGCCGTCTCCTGCGTGCTGATCGTCGTCGGCGCGCTGGTAGCGAGCTTCGGGCCGGCAGCGCGGGCGGCCGCGAAGGCGGCCGGGGGTTAGTGCCGCCGTCTTTCCGGGCTCGCTGCTGCGCAGCGCCCCGGAAAGACGATGGAGCACTGCTCCAATTGCGGCATATCAGACGTCGAGAATGCGCGTCTCGTAGGCATAGACCGTGCGAAAGCCGAGCCGGCGATACATTTCCAGCGCGAGGCCATTGCTCTGGTCGACCTGGAGATAGGCGAGACTGCAGCCTTGCGCCGCAGCCCAGCCCATCAGGCCCAGCATCAGCCGCCTGCCGAGACCCTTGCCGCGCAAGGCTTCGTCGACGATGACGGCGCCGATCTCGGCCATGCCGCGCTCGGCGACGCTCATCGCATAGGCCACCGGACGACCCTCATGCATCAGCGTGGCAAAGGCGGCGGGCAGGCGAACGCCGGTGACGATCGCGGCGAGATGATCGCGATTGCGCTTCGTGCCGGTCTGGTGGCTGCAGACCCCGTCGATCCACGGATCGTCCGCCTGCGGCGTCGCGATCATGCCGGGATCCGGCCGGTGCAGGCCGGGATCGAGCTCGGCGACCATGCCGAAGGAGGCGGTCTCGACCCGGTAGCCGCGCTCGGCGAAGCGTCGGCGGGCGCTCTGCGCGACCAATGGGGTGAAGCGGATGCGTGGCGGCAGGCCGGTCTGGCGATAGAGATCCTCGATGAAGGCGAGCGTCGCCTCGTCCATGTCGCCGCCTTCGCGCAGCGACGAGGCCGAGTTGGCGCGGCCGGAATAGCCATTGGCGAAGCGCACGACCCATTGGTCGACGACCAGCGTGGTTGGCGCCGGCCAGGCGTTGACGATCCGGGTCTCGCAGGCGCCGACCAGCCCCAGGTCGATCGCAAGGATATAGGCAACAGGCTTGTCCACGGTCAGCCTCCCGCTGGCCTTGGTGTCGGCCGCCAGTCGGGCGGCGCCATCTCGAAGCCAGAGAAGGCAAAGCCCGGTGCGACCGTGCAGCCGACCAGCGTCCAGGCGCCGAGCGAGGTCGCGCTCTGCCAGTGCCCGGCCGGCACGACGATCTGCGGCCGCTGGCCGACGGCGAGATCCTTGCCGAGGTGATGGGCCGAAGCGTCATGCCCGTTCGGCGAGAGCGTGATCACCAATGGCGCGCCGGCATAATGGTGCCAGATCTCGGCCGCGTCGACGCGATGCCATTCCGAGGTCTCGCCGACATCGAGCAGATAGTAGATCGCGGTCGAGAAGCCGCGCCCCTCCGGCCCGGCGGGATCGCGGAAGGTCTCGCGATAGTGCCCGCCCTCGGGATGGGGCTTCAGCTCGAGCAGGCGGATCACCTCGGCGGCGCTGAGGCCGTTCAACGTGCTCATCGCGGATCAGAACCTGTTCTTTGCCTCGCGCAGCGCGGTAAAGACCTCGCCCGCCGGCTTGCCGACGATGCCGAGCGTTGCAGCCAGTGCCGGTTCGCCCGCCCGGAAGAAGGGGTTGGTCGCCTTCTCCTCGCCGACCGTGGTCAGCGCCCAGAAGCGCCCCTCAGACTTGGCGGCCTCGGCTTCGGCGAGGCGGGCGGCGACGGCGGGGTTGCTCGGGTCCATCGCCGCGGCGAAGCGCGCGTTCGACAAGGTGTAATCGTGGCCGGTGATCAGCGTGGTCGCGTTCGGCAGCGCCATGACCCGCGACAGCGAGGTCCACATCGCTTCCATCCGGCCGGGCATGACGCGCCCGCACCCCATGACGAAGACGACGTCGCCAACCAGCGCGAGCTTCGCCTTCTGGCCGATGAAGCTGACATGGCCCTCGGCATGGCCTGGCGTCGCCCAGGTCTCGAAGTCGTAGCTGCCGACGGCGACGCGGTCGCCCTCGCCAAGGACGACATCGACCGGTGCGCCGGCGCGAGCGGCTTCAGGTGCGAAGACCTTGGCGCCGGTCGCCTGCTTCAGCGCGGCGATGCCCTGGACATGGTCGGCGTGCTCATGCGTCACCAGAACCTGGTTGATGGTCCAGCCCTTCGCCTTGGCTGCGGCGAGGACCTCGCCCGCATCGGGAACGTCGACGGTGGCGCAGGCACCGGTGCCGGGATCGCGCAGCAGCGCGCCGGCATTGTCGCTGAGCGTGCGGAAGACATGGATGTCGAGCGGCATGGGAAGCTCCGGCAATCGGCAGTCGAGACGCCTGCTTGAAGCAAGCGCGCGCCGGTATCAAGACGGTCACGCTGCCGAACGCCGCCCTTGCGCTCCCGATGCCGCTGCGCCATCTCCGTTGGCATGGCCTTGGACGTCGTCGACCTGCGCAGCTTCTATGCCAGCCCGCTCGGGCATGTGGCGCGCCGGGTCGTCGGCAAGGTGATGCTGAAGCTCTGGCCGGATTGCCGGCGTCAGCGCCTGCTGGGCCTTGGGTTCGCGACGCCCTATCTGCCGCTGCTCGGCGGCGAGGCGGAGCGTGTGATCGCCTTCATGCCAGCGGCGCAAGGGGTGGTGAACTGGCCCGCGCCGGGCCTTTCCGCTTCCGCCTTGGTCGAACCGACCCTTTTGCCCCTGCCGACCGCCTCGGTCGACCGCGTGCTGATGGTGCACGCTCTGGAAGAGACCGAGAGTCCCGAAGATCTGCTTGAGGAGATCTCGCGGGTGCTGAGCCCCGGCGGGCGCCTGATCGTCGTCGTCCCGAACCGGCGCGGCCTGTGGGCGCGGATGGATACGACGCCGTTCGGCCATGGCAGGCCGTTCAGCCGTTCGCAGATCGAAGCCTTGATGCGTCGCGCCATGTTCTCGCCCGAGCACTGGGCCGAGGCGCTTTACGTGCCGCCGCTGCGCCGGCGCCTGTTCATGCGCTCGGCCATGGCCTGGGAGAAGGTCGGCGCCGGGCTGTCGCTGCCCTTCGCCGGAGTCTATGTCATCGACGCGACCAAGCAGTTCTACCGGCGCGCGCCTTTGCGCGCGACGCGGCGCAGCTTCGCCTTCCGGCCGGTCCTGTTGCCGCAAGCTCACTCTTCCTCGCATCTGTCGCGGCAGGATGAGGGGGGCGGGCCTACGGGTTGACAATTTCGCCGGGGCGCGGACAAGGTCCGCCGCCTTTTTTGACCGTTCCGTCACCGCGGCCTGAAGCCGGCGTGTTTTCCTCTGGGAAGCGGGACCAGATCTGGATGTCGATGCGAAGCTATCTCGATTTCGAAAAGCCTGTCGCCGAGCTTGAGGCGAAGGCGGATGAACTGCGTACACTCGATGGCAAGGGCGACGGATATTCGCTCGCCGAGGAGATCGGCAAGCTCGAGGCCAAGGCCTCGCAGGCGCTGAAAGACCTCTACGGCACCCTCACGCCCTGGCAGAAGACGCTGGTGGCGCGCCATCCGCAGCGTCCGCATTTCCTCGACTACTGCTCGGCGCTGATCGACGAGTTCACGCCGCTCGCGGGCGACCGTGCCTTCGGCGAGGACGAGGCGATCGTTGGCGGCTTCGGCCGTTTTCGCGGCGAGCCGGTCTGCGTCATGGGCCAGGAGAAGGGCAACTCGACCGAGACCCGCATCAAGCACAATTTCGGCATGCCGAAGCCTGAGGGCTACCGCAAGGCGGTGCGCCTGATGGAGCTGGCCGATCGATTCGGCCTGCCGGTGCTGAGCTTCATCGACACCGCCGGCGCCTATCCCGGCATCGAGGCCGAGGAGCGCGGCCAGGCCGAGGCGATCGCGCGCTCGACCGAGACCTGCCTTGCGCTGCGCACGCCGAGCGTCGCGCTGGTGATCGGCGAAGGCGGCTCCGGCGGGGCGATCGCCATCGCCGCCGCCAGCAAGGTGCTGATGCTGGAGCACGCGATCTATTCGGTGATCTCGCCGGAAGGCGCGGCCTCGATCCTCTGGCGCGACACGGCCCGGGCCCAGGATGCCGCGACCGGCATGAAGATCACCGCCCAGGACCTGCTGCGCTTCGGCGTCATCGACAAGATCGTCACCGAGCCGACCGGCGGCGCCCATCGCGACCCGCAGGCCGCGATCGAGCGGGCTGGTGCGGCGATCGAGGCGGCGCTGTCCGACTTTGCCGGCCTGAGCGCCGACGAGATCGTCGACCGGCGGGCGCAGAAGTATCTGGCGATCGGCCGGACGCTCTAGCCGGGTTCAAGTGCACGGAACCGCGCAGACGGTTCGGGGAGGGCTTTACCCCCGGCTTCACCATATGGCCATCTGCAGGTTCGCTGTGGTAAGGAACGGTCAAGGCTAACGGTCCTACAACCGGGCAACGGGCATAATTTGGCCGCGTTGTATCGGGCATTGTCGGGTCCGAGCGTCCGCGCGAGATGGGATTGACGACGTGGCTGTGAGACATTTCGCGCTGGCGGCGCTCCTTGGCCTCACTTTGGCAGCTTGCGAAGAGGACCGCTATCGCGGCTCGGCGCGCCATAACATTCCGATTCCGTCCGCGACCTACACGCTGATGTCCGAGAAGGGCATGAGCAAGAGCCAGCCGATCGTGATTCGCTCCTACAAGAAGGAGTCGGAGCTCGAGGTCTGGAAGAAGCGCGCCGACGGCAAGTATGCGCTGCTCAAGACCTTCCCCATGTGCCGCTGGTCGGGCCAGCTCGGTCCGAAGGTGCGCGAAGGCGACCGCATGGCGCCGGAGGGCTTCTACGCGATCAGCCCGGCGCAGATGAACCCGAACTCGTCGTTCTACGTCTCGTTCAACATGGGCTATCCCAACGCCTATGACCGTGCGCATGGCCGTACCGGCGCGCATCTGATGGTGCACGGCGCCTGCTCCTCGGCCGGCTGCTACTCGATGACGGACGACCAGATCGGCGAGATCTATGCCCTGGTGCGCGAGGCCCAGAATGGTGGGCAGCGGGCTGTGCAGATGCAGGCTTATCCCTTCCGGATGACGCCGGAAAACCTCGCCAAGCACCGGCTCGACCCGAACATCGCCTTCTGGAAGAACTTGAAGGAAGGCTCGGACTTCTTCGAAGTGGCCAAGGACGAGCCGTCGGTCTCCGTGGCAGGCGGACGCTACGCCTTCAACCGTGACGGCACCCAGGTCGACCCGTCGCTGACGCAGGCGCTCGCGCAGAAGCGCCAGCAGGACGAGATCCAGGTCGCGGCGCTGGTGTCGAAGGGCACGCCCGCGGTCAAGCTGATCTATGACGACGGCGACCAGCACTCCTCGTTCAAGCGCCAGCTGGCCCAGTCCGGCGCCGATTCGCTGAACAGGTCGGTCGCCTGGGGCTCGCGCGACGTCGGCATCAGCCGCGTCGATTCGCTGATCGGTCCGCGTGTCGTCGTGCTCGACGACAAGGGACGGACCAAGGCGACTGTCCGCGCCGAATCGGCTGACAACGAAGCCGTGCTCGCCGCGGTCAGCAGCGCGCAGACGGAGGAAGCCAAGCCTGTGGTTGCCGCGGCGCCGGCCAAGCCTGCAGCTGCCCAGCCCGCCGCCAAGCCGGCGAGCGATGCGGCGACGCAGGTCGCCAAGGCGACGCCAGGCGCTGCTACGCCTGCGCCGATCCAGACGGCCTCGGCCGAGCCGGCGCAGCCTTCCTTCTATCAGCGGGCGCTGAGCTTCGTGCCGCTTCTTGGCAGCGGCTCTTCCGAGTCGAAGGAGCAGGCGCCGGTCGCCTCGGTTGTGCCGGAGACGCCGCAGACGGTGACTGCGCCGTTGCCGCCGCGCCGGTCCTCGACCCTGCGCACGTCGCAGCTACAGCCCGACGCCTCCTATGCGAGCCAGCCTGCCGTTCGCTGATCGGCCCGACAATCGTCTGATGTAAAAAAGTCACGCCCGCGGCCAGCAATGGCCGCGGGCGCTTTTCTAGGCGTCCAAACAGCGAACTTGGCCGGTATTGCCCATTGCGCGGGCAGGTTGCAAAAAACCTCGCCTTGCCGATGTTGCGCCTGCGCAGGCTTAATCATGGCGAATGCATGACGAGAATCGTGCAGGGACCTCGATGGAGTTCGCGATGGCGCTCAAGACCTATGGCCTGCTCACCGGCTTTGCGCTTTCACTGGCGCTCACAGCTTCTGGCGCTTCGCTCGCCTCGGACCTGCCGAGCCGCAAGGGCGCGCCGCCGGTGCCGGTCGCGCCGAGCATCACCTGGTTCGACATCGCCGTCAGCGTGAAGGGCATGACGGACTATAACTTCCGCGGCATCTCGCAGACCGACCGCAAGCCGGCGATCCAGGGCGGCGCCGAGCTGCAGATCTACGACAACCTGTTCTATGTCGGCGTCTACGCCTCGAATGTCGATCTGGCGACCAGCCCGCCGGCCGAAATCGACTTCTACGGCGGTATCAGGCCCAAGTTTGGCCCGGTCACCGTCGACCTCGGCGTCTGGCAGTACTACTATCCGGGCGAGAAGGCCTATATCGACACGGCCGGCGTGTTCTGGACGCCGAAGAACACCGACTACACCGAGGTCTACGGCAAGGTCAGCTACAATTTCGAGGACAAGCTGATCGTCGGCGCCAACCTGTTCTACGCCTGGGATTGGCTAGGCACCGGCGCGACCGGCACCTACGGCTCGGTGACGGCGAAGTACAACCTGCCGTTCCTGGAAGGCCTGTCGGTTTCGGGCGAGCTCGGCCGCTACTGGCTCGGCACCACCAATCTCGCGATCTGGTCGACGCTGCCGCCGACCGACCTGCCGGACTACACCTACTGGAACGCCGGCCTGTCCTACACCTATAAGAACCTGACGGCGGATGTGCGCTATCACGACACCAGCCTGTCGAAGAGCGAATGCTTCCTGCTGACGGCCGATCCGCGCGGTATCACCGCCGGCACAGGTCGCTCGAAGTGGTGCAACCCGACCGTGGTGGCGACGCTCTCCTTCGACATCACCGCCAGCAGCCTCGGCATCTTCGCGCCGAAGTAAGCAGCGCCTCGGTCGCATCGCCTGATTTGGACAGGGCCGCTCGCGAGAGCGGCCCTTTTCAGTTGTCGCGGCGGAGCGGGCGGACGCTATCGCGCCAGCGCGGCCTTCATGTAGCTGCGCGGCGTTGTGCCCAGCCTGCGCCGGAACATGGTGGTGAACGCCGCAACATTGTCATAGCCCGCCAGCATGGCGATCCGCGTTACCGGGGCTCCTTCCGCCAGCCGCGGAAGGCAGGCGAAGAGGCTGGCCTGCTGGCGCCAGGCGACGAAGCTCAAGCCGGTCTCACGCTGGAAAAGCCGTGTGAAGGTCCGCCGGCTCATGGCCAATTTCGCGGCCCAGTCATCAAGCCGCTCGGTGACCGACGGCGCCGCCATATAGGCGCGGCAGAGGGCAGCTAGGCGCCTGTCGGCGGGGAAAGGCAGGCCGAGCGGCTGGATGGGGAGCGCGGCGATCTCCGCGGTCAGCAACTCCAGGACGAGTTCGAGCTTGCGGGTGGCGGGCGGAGCGCCGTGCAGGCGGATCGCTTCGGCGATCAAGGCGTGCGCCAGTTCGGTGACGCCCAGCACCTGCAGCATGCGCTCCGCCAGATCGTCATGGCCAGTGAGGAGATAGACCGACTTGATGCTGACATCGCTCAGCATCTCGACCGAGTGCGGCAGCCCGGCGGGAATGAGCAGGGCATGGCCGGGCGGGATCATCCAGCTGCCGCGCTCGGTATTGATCTGGACCACGCCGGAGAAGGCGCAGAGGAGCTGGATCTGGCGATGGCTATGTAGAGGTATCGTATAGCCGGCGGGGTTGTCCGAGATGCGGACCAGAACATCGCCATTCGCATCGGCAACCGAGTCGTGATGGCGGCGATGACCGGTATGGAGCGCGGCGACCTGTTGCAGCGGCAGCTTCTTCATCGATTGGCCCAATCACGAAAGAATTCGACCAAAACACGAAAGAAGGTCACGGGCAAGACTTGTAGAAGGAACACCGACACAGTCTGCGCTCAGGAACACCGCCATGGTTGCGACGATCGAGGGGAGCCGCCCCCGCTTCGAGAAGACGACGATCTCCGTCTTGCTGGCGGTCAGCTTCTGCCACCTGCTGAACGACGTCATGCAGTCGCTGCTGGCCTCGCTCTACCCGCTGTTCAAGGCCAATTACGCCTTGGACTTCGTCCAGATCGGCCTGCTGACCATGGCCTTCCAGGTCACGGCGTCGCTCCTGCAGCCGGTCGTCGGCATGGTGACCGATCGCTGGCCGATGCCGTATTCGGCGCCGGCAGGGATGGCTTCGACCTTCGGCGGCCTGATCCTGCTCGGCAACGCCCATAACTTCGCGGTGCTGATCGTGGCGGCCTGCCTGATCGGCCTGGGATCGGCGATCTTCCATCCCGAGGCGTCGCGGGTTGCCCGGCTCGCTTCGGGCGGGCGGCACGGTCTGGCGCAGTCGCTGTTCCAGGTCGGCGGTAATCTCGGCTCGGCGCTGGGACCGCTGCTGGCTGCCTTCGTCGTCCTGCCCTTCGGCCAGGGCAGCGTCGCCTGGCTCTCGGTCATCGCCATGGCGGGTGTCATCGTCCTCACCCGGGTAGGGCATTGGTATGCGGCGCATCGCCGGGAGCATGCCGGTCGCCCGGCCGCCAGCCGCGCCTTGCCGCTGCCGGGGCGGCGCGTCGCCTTCGCCCTGTCCGTCCTGGTCCTGCTGACCGCGACGAAGAACGTCTACATGGCGAGCATCTCAAGCTACTTCACCTTCTACGTCATCGAGCAGTTCCAGCTCGGCTTCCGCGATGCGCAGCTGATGCTGTTCCTGTTCCTGGGGGCGGCGGCGGTCGGCACCTTCGCCGGTGGCCCGATCGGTGATCGCTTCGGGGCGCGCTTCGTGATCTGGTTCTCGATCCTCGGTGTCATTCCGTTCGCGCTGCTGCTGCCTTACGCCAATCTGTTCTGGACCGGCGTGCTGAGCGCGGTGATCGGGCTGATCTTCGCCTCGGCCTTCTCGGCGATCGTGGTGTTCGCGCAGGAGCTGGTTCCGGGACGCGTCGGCCTGATCGCCGGCATGTTCTTCGGCTTCGCCTTCGGAGCCGGTGGGCTGGGCGCTGCCTTTCTCGGCGGCTTTGCCGACGCCTATGGCATCACCTTCGTCTACAAGGTCTGTTCCTATCTGCCGCTGCTCGGGCTGCTGACCATCCTGCTGCCCAGGCTGCCGCGGAACGGATAGCTGCAAGCGGACTTGCAGCTACGGCTGGCTAGCGGGGATCGCGATATGGCAGGCTGCTGCTCCCGAACCCTTGGAGTCTTGCCTTGCCCGAACCTTCTGCCATCGCCGACGCAGCCGATGAGATCAGTGCCAAGCGGCTGAGCCTGACTCCATTGGCCGCGGTGCCTGCCGGAGCCACGCCGCGCGATCTCGCGGAAGCCCATGCGGTGCGCGACGCGGTCCATGCGCGTCTGGCCGGCAGCCGGATCGGTGCGCGCATCGGCTGGAAGATCGGCTGCACCACGCCGGTGATGCAGGACTATCTCGGCATTGCCCACCCTTGCGCGGCCGGCCTCTTTGCCGGCACGACACAGCGCGGCGATGCGGCGCTCCGGCACGGCGACTTCGTCAGGGTCGGCGTCGAATGCGAGATCGCGGTCAGGCTGGTGCGAGACCTGCCACAGGGGCCCTTCACGGCTGACGGCGTCCGTGACGCGGTCGGGGCGGCGATGGCGGCAATCGAGATCGTCGACGATCGTTATGTCGACTGGCAGGGCATCGGCACGCCGATGCTGGTCGCGGACGACTTCTTCGCTGCTGGTGCCGTCCTCGGCCGCGAGCACGATCCGGGCTCGTTGCCCGACCTGGCGACTTTAAGCGGGCGGACCTTGGTCGACGGGATCGAGGTCGGTGCCGGCATTGGTGCCGACGTGCTCGGCCATCCGTATGTCGCGCTCGCCTGGCTCGCCAGCCATGCCAGCGAGCGTGGGCTGCCGCTGCGGGCCGGCGAGATCATCCTGCTCGGCAGCCTGGTCCGGACGCAATGGCTCGCGCCCGGCGCGGTCGTCAGGATCGAGATCGACGCGCTCGGCGCCGTGGAAGCCAGCTTCGCCTGAAGCCAGCGCCCACTGACGGTTCGGGCGCTGCGGTCAGACGAACTGGCCGTGGCAGTGCTTGTACTTCTTGCCGGAGCCGCAGGGGCAGAGCTCGTTGCGGCCGACCTTGCCCCAGCTCTCGGGATCGGTCGGATTGCGCTCGGCGACGGCGAGGTCGCCATCGGTCGCGGCGAATTGCGGCTGACCACTACCACTGAGGAAGCCGGCGGGCGGGGGCGGCAGGGTGCCGCCACTGCCCTGGGCAAGGTCCAGGCCATCTTCCGGCGGCGCCTCGAAGCGAACCTCGACGCGCATCAGATTGCCGGTAACCTGCTCGCGCAGGCGGCCGATCAGACTGTCGAACAGCTCGAAGGCTTCCTGCTTGTATTCGTTCAGCGGGTCACGCTGGGCATAGCCGCGCCAGCCGATGACCTGGCGCAGATGGTCGAGCGTGACGAGATGCTCGCGCCAGAGATGGTCGAGCGTCTGCAGCAGCACCTGCTTCTCGATATAGGTCATCACCTCTTCGGTGTTGCGCTCGATGCGGGCCGTGTATTCGTCATCGGCGGTCTTGCGGATGCGCTCGCGCAATTCGGCGTCGGCGATGCCTTCTTCCTTGGCCCAGTCCTCGATCGGCAATTCGAGATTGAGATAGGTCGTGACGTCCTCGCGCAGGCCCGCGGCATCCCATTGCTCGGGATAGGCATCCTCCGGGATGCGCCGCGAGACGGTGTCTTCGACGACGCCGTGACGCATGTCGTCGATGGTCTCGCGCACGCTCTCCGCCCGCATGAACTCGCGGCGCTGCTCGAACACGACCTTGCGCTGGTCGTTCATGACGTCGTCGTATTTCAGGATGTTTTTGCGGATGTCGAAGTTGCGCGCCTCGACCTTGCCCTGCGCCTTCTCGACCGCCTTGTTGATCCAGGGATGGACGATGGCCTCGTCCTCCTGCAGGCCGAGCTTCTGCAGCATGCCGTCCATCCGGTCGGAGCCGAAGATGCGCATCAGGTCGTCCTGCAGCGACAGGAAGAACTTGGAGCGGCCCGGATCGCCCTGGCGACCGCCGCGGCCGCGCAGCTGGTTGTCGATGCGTCGGCTTTCATGGCGCTCGGTGCCGATGATGTAGAGGCCGCCGGGGCGGGTCATGGTCTTGGCCGGGCGCGAGCCCTTGGCCGGCTCGAGCTCGATGGTCTCGGAGGCATTGAGCACAATCTCGCGGAAGCGCGCGACTTCCTCTTCGATGGCCTTGATCTTCGCCTGCTTCTCGGGCCCGTCCTCCATGCCGGCGGTCTCGTGCGCGACGCGCATCTCGACATTGCCGCCGAGCTTGATGTCGGTGCCGCGGCCGGCCATGTTGGTGGCGATGGTGATCGCGCCGGGCACGCCGGCCTCGGCGACGATGAAGGCCTCCTGCTCGTGGAAGCGGGCATTCAGAACGGCGAACTGCTTGGCGCTCTTGCCCGAGCGGGCGGCGGCGTAGAGCTTGTCCAGCGCATCGGGCTGGGCGAAGTCGATCTGCTTGAAGCCGGCTTCAACCAGCATCTCGGCGACGAGCTCGGACTTCTCGATCGAGGCGGTGCCGACCAGCACGGGCTGCAGACGCTCGCTGGCGCGGTCGAGTTCCTTGATGATCGACTTCACCTTCTCCGGGAAGCTGCGATAGACCTCGTCGTCATCGTCGATGCGGGCGACCGGGACATTGGTCGGGATCTCGACGACCTCGAGCTTGTAGATCTGCTCGAACTCGTCGGCCTCGGTGGCGGCCGTGCCGGTCATGCCGGCGAGCTTCTTGTAGAGGCGGAAATAGTTCTGGAAGGTGATCGAGGCCAGCGTCGCGTTCTCGGGCTGGACGGTGACGTTTTCCTTGGCCTCGAGCGCCTGGTGCAGGCCTTCGGAATAGCGGCGTCCCGGCATCATGCGGCCGCTGAACTCGTCGATGATGACGACCTCGTCATTGCGGACGATGTAGTCCTTGTCGCGGCTGAACAGGGCGTGCGCCCGCAGCGCCTGGTTGACATGGTGCACCAGGGTGACGTTGGCGGAGTCGTAGAGATCGCCCTCCTTGAGCAGCCCGGCTGCCCTCAGCAACTCCTCGATATGCTCGTTGCCGGCCTCGGTCAGCGCCACGGTGCGCTGCTTCTCGTCGACCTCGTAATCGGTCTTGATCAGCCCGGGCAGGACCTTGTCGATCGCGACATAGAGGTCCGACTTGTCGTCGAGCGGGCCGGAGATGATCAGCGGCGTACGCGCTTCGTCGATCAGGATCGAGTCGACCTCGTCGACGATCGCGAAATGGTGGCCGCGCTGGCTCATCTGCGCGACCTCGTACTTCATGTTGTCGCGCAGATAGTCGAAGCCGAACTCGTTGTTGGTGCCGTAGGTGATGTCGCTGGCATAGGCGCGCTGGCGCTCCTCGTCGTCGAGGCCGTGCACGATGATGCCGACGGAGAGGCCGAGGAAACTGTAGATCCGGTTCATCCACTCGGCGTCGCGGCGGGCGAGGTAGTCGTTGACGGTGACGACATGGACGCCCTTGCCGGCGAGCGCGTTGAGATAGACCGGCAAGGTCGCGACCAGGGTCTTGCCTTCGCCGGTCTTCATTTCGGCGATGGCGCCCTCATGCAGCACCATGCCGCCGACCAGCTGGACGTCGAAATGGCGCTGGCCGAGCGTGCGCTTGGCCGCCTCGCGCACTGTCGCAAAGGCGGGAACGAGCAGGTCGTCGAGCTTGGCGCCGTCGGCGAGCTGTTGCTTGAAGGTTTCGGTGCGGGCGCGAAGGGCCTCGTCGGAGAGCTGCGCGACCTCGGCTTCGAGCGCGTTGATCGCGGCGACGCGGGGTTGGTAGCCCTTCACCCGCCGATCGTTCGACGAGCCGAAGAGTTTCTTTGCAAGCGCGCCAAGCATGTCTGGCCTTTCAATGGCGAATCCGGCCGGCGCCAGCAGGCGCGGCCGAAAGCGGTAGCTCTCAGAATTTCTCGCGCGTGTTTAGACGGGCGCAGGCGCGTGGTCCAGCACGCGCTCATCCGCGCGCATGTAAGGTCCGGCCAGGCCGGTTCCAAGAGGCTCTGTCCGGCGCGCGGCGCCAGGGCGCATTGAACCATGCCTGCCGGATCGCGTTGATGTGCGAAGCCTCGTCTTGCCAACGCCGTGTTCTGCTGGCACTCAGCCGGCGAGATCGATCTCCGCGCCGTCCATTGAAAGGCCGCACCGATGTTGTCCTCCCGTCTCGCCATGCTGTCGCTTGGCTTCGCGCTGGCCGCCGTGCCGGCTCTCGCGCAACAGGACAAGCCCGTCGCCAAGGTCGATGGCATCACCATCACCGAAGGCGACCTCAAGCTGGCCGAGGACGATCTCGGCGAGCGCACCGCGCAGATGCCGGAGGAGCGCAAGCGCGAGGAGCTGATCAACTATCTGGTCGATCTCAAGCTCGGCGCCAAGACCGCCGCGGCCGCCAAGATCGGCGATGGCCCGGAATTCGCCAAGCGCCTTGCCTATAACCGCGACAAGCTGCTGCTCGACGAATACCTGACGGTCGAGGCCAAGAAGGCGGCGACGCCGGAGGCGGCGAAGAAGCTGTTCGAGGACACCGTCAAGGCGATGAAGCCCGAGGAAGAGGTCCACGCCCGCCACATCCTGGTGCCTGAGGAGGCGCAGGCCAAGGCGGCGCTGGAGCGGGTGAAGAAGGGCGAGGACTTCGCCAAGGTCGCCGCCGAGCTCTCCAAGGATCCGGGCTCAGGCAAGGAAGGCGGCGATCTCGGCTGGTTCGCCAAGGACCGGATGGTGCCTGAATTTGCCGAAGCTGCTTTCAAGCTCGAGAAGGGCCAGGTCTCCGAGCCGGTGAAGAGCCAGTTCGGCTGGCACGTCATCAAGCTCGAGGACAAGCGCAGCAAGCCGCTGCCGAGCTTCGACGAGGTCAAGCCGCAGATCGACCAGTACCTGGTCCGCAAGGCGCAGCAGGATCTCATCGTGGCGCTGCGCGAGAAGGCCAAGGTCGAGCGCCTCGACAAGCCGGTCGCCCCGGCGACGCCCGCGCCGGCGACCCCGGCCGAGCCGAAGAAGCCCTGATCAGGGTCACTCTTTTCACAATACCGTCGCGATGCGCCCGGGCCATGCCCGGGCGTTTCGTTTTGAAGGGGCTCGGACTCTTGTCTTCGCCTCGCCGCTGCGGCACATCGGGGCAGCTTTTCGAGGAGGCGCACGATGGCCGGCAAGGATGTTCCCGTTTCTCCGCTCGCGCCGAAGCGCCAGCCCAAGGTCCCGGCCGTGCCGGGCGTGCGCTTCGCCACCGCCGAGGCCGGCATCCGCTACAAGGGCCGTACCGACGTGGTGCTCGTCCTGCTCGACGAGGGCTCGCAGGCCGCCGGCGTCTTCACCCGGTCGAAATGCCCGTCGGCCCCGGTCGACTGGTGCCGGGCAAACCTGGCGCAGGGCAAGGCACGCGCCATCGTCGTCAACTCCGGCAACGCCAACGCCTTCACCGGCTTGAAGGGCCGCGACTCGGTGGCTCTGACCGCGAAGATCGCGGCCAAGGCCGCGGGCTGCAAGGCGGAAGAAGTCTTCATCGCCTCGACCGGCGTGATCGGCGAGCCGCTCGACGCGACCAAGTTCGAGGGCGTGCTGGCCGATTGCGCCAAGCGCGCCGCCGACGGCCCCTGGTCGGACGCTGCCAAGGCGATCATGACCACCGACACCTTCCCGAAGGCCGTTTCGCGCAAAGCCAAGATCGACGGGCACGAGGTCGTCATCGCCGGCATCGCCAAGGGCGCCGGCATGATCGCGCCCGACATGGCGACGATGCTCTCCTTCGTCTTCACCGATGCGCCGATCGCGGCCCCGGTGCTGCAGGCGCTGCTGTCGAAGGGCGTGAAGGGTTCGTTCAACGCGATCACGGTCGACAGCGACACCTCGACCTCCGACACGCTGATGCTGTTCTCGACCGGCAAAGCCAAGGCGCGGGGCGTGCCGGAGATCACCGACCCCAGCGATAACCGGCTCTCCGGCTTCAAGCGGGCGCTGAACGCGCTGCTGCTCGAGCTCTCGCACCTGGTCTGCAAGGACGGGGAGGGCGCCCGGAAGTTCGTCGAGGTCCGCGTCGTCGGGGCCCAGTCGGCGCGCTCGGCCAAGAAGGTCGCGCTCTCGATCGCCAATTCGCCGCTGGTCAAGACCGCGGTCGCCGGCGAGGACGCCAATTGGGGCCGCATCGTCATGGCGGTCGGCAAGGCCGGCGAACCGGCTGATCGCGACAGACTCGACATCTCCTTCGGCGCGATCAAGGTCGCGGAAGCGGGTGCACGCGCCGGCTCCTATGATGAGCAGGCCGTCTCCGACTACATGAAGGGCGAGCACATCGTCATGACCGCCGATCTCGGCCTCGGCCGCGGCAAGGCCACCGTCTGGACCTGCGACCTGACCAAGGCCTATGTCGAAATCAACGGCGACTATCGCTCCTGAGCCCGCTGGTCCGGCGGGGCCGAGCAAGGCCTTCATCGTCGGCAACCTCGCCGCCTGTTCGTTCCTCTGGGGCAGCAGCTACCTGTTCATCAAGCTGATGGCGGGCGAGGTCTCGCCCTGGGCGATCGCCGCCGGCCGCGGCCTGCTCGGCGCGGCGACGCTGGCGCTCTTCGTCGCAGCGCGCGGCCAGAGCCCGTTGCCACGTCGGCATGAACTTCGCCACTGGCTCGTGCTCGGCACGGCCAATGGCTGGCTGCCGAACGTGCTCGTCGCCTATGCGCTGATCCAGCTCGCCAGCGGCCCGGCCGCGATGATCCAGGCGGCAGGGCCATTGGTCACGGCACTGTTCGCGCATCTCCTGTTCGCCGAGGAACGTCTCGGTCGACGCCGCCTCACTGGTATCGTGATCGGTATGGCAGGCGTTGCCATCCTGATCGGGCCGCGCCTCGCCGAGGGCGGCGGCACGGTGCTCAGCCTCCTCGCCATGGTCGGTGCGACCCTCTCTTACGCCGTTGCGAATCTCTACGTCCGTGCGGTGCCGCCACAGTCGGGCGATCCGATCCGGCTTGCGCTCGGCCAGCAGATGGTCTCCGGCTCGGGTGCGCTGCTGCTGACGCTTGTCTTCTCCGGCGGGGGCGCGCTGTCGGCCCTGCTGCCGCATTGGCAGGCCGTGCTGGCGCTCGGCGTGCTCGCGACGGCGCTGCCGGTGACGTTCTTCATGCGGCTGATCCGCGCCGCCGGACCGACGCGCGCGGCGATGACCGGCTATCTGGTTCCGGCGGTCGCTGCCGTCATGGGTGTGCTCGTCCTCGGCGAAACGCTGGAGTTGCGGCAGATTATCGGAGGTTGCATCATCCTCGCAGGCGTCTTTCTGGTTTCGACGGCGCCTGCAGGGGGACGAGCCAGATGAAGAGGATCGCATGCGTGCTGGGCCTTGCGGCTCTGCTGGGTGCCTGTATGGCACAGGAGCCGTCGACGACGTCGTCCTTCTCGGCCGAGGAAGCGGCCGTGATCCGAAAACCCGGAACCGGCACCATCGTCGGCCACGCTTTTCGCACGCGTTCAAAAGGCCAGGTCGTGAATGCGGCGGGCGAAATCGTCAGACTGATCCCGGCGACGGCCTATGCCCGCGAGCGCTTCAGCAGCATCTTCGAGAAGACCAAGTTCCTGCCGCACTGGCGCTATCCGAACGGCCAGGTCGATCCGCTCTACGCGCAATTCACCCGGACGACCAAGACGACGGCGAGGGGGCGCTTCAGCTTCGACAAGGTCGCACCCGGTACCTACTTCGTCTCGACCCAGGTGATCTGGGGCGAGGAAGATGCGATTTTCCGCGAGGGCGGTTCGGTCTATGACGAGGTCACGCTGACCGGCAAGGAAACCGAGCCGGTCGAGGTCATCCTCTCGGGACATTAGTTTTGCTGTGAAGCTGCTGCTCGTCGTCGCCTGCGCTCTGATCGATTCCGACAACCGCGTACTCGTCACCCAACGCCCCGAAGGCAAGTCCCTCGCGGGCCTGTGGGAATTTCCCGGCGGCAAGCTCGAAGCTGGCGAGCGGCCGGAGCCCGCCCTGATCCGCGAGCTTTCCGAGGAGCTCGGCATCGAGGTCAAGGAAGCCTGCCTCGCGCCACTGACCTTCGCCAGCTACGCGTATCCGGAATTCCACCTGCTGATGCCGCTCTATATCTGCCGGCGCTGGGAGGGGGTGGTCAGCTCGCGCGAGGGGCAGGGCCTGAAATGGGTGCGCCCCGGCAAGCTGCGCGACCTCGCCATGCCACCGGCGGACGAGCCGCTGATTCCGCCGCTGGTGGATCTGCTGGGCGTGTGAAAGGACCGTCATTCTCGGGCGAAGCGAAGCGCAGACCCGAGAATCTCGTGACGAGAGGGCGCCGGCGGGAGCCTCTTCCGGCCTGAGATGCTCGGGTCTTCGCCCGAGCATGACGCTTGGCGGCTTCTGCCGCTCAGCGCGGCAGGATGGTCTCGCCCATCAGGTGCTTGTCGATCGAATGGGCCATCTGGCGGCCCTCGCGGATCGCCCAGACCACCAGCGACTGGCCGCGGCGCATGTCGCCGGCGGCGAAGACCTTCTCGACCGAGGTCTTGTAGGCCAGCATGTTGGCCGCGACATTGCCGCGTCCGTCGATGTTGACGCCGAGCTTGGCGAGCAAACCGTCATGCACCGGTGAGACGAAGCCCATGGCGAGCAGGACGAGATCGGCCTTGAGCTGGAACTCGCTACCCTCGATCGGCTTGAAGGAGGCATCGACCCTGGCGCAATGCAGCGTCTTCACCTTGCCGTTCTCGCCGGTGAACTTGACGGTGCCGACGGCAAAGTCGCGCTCGGCGCCTTCCTCATGGCTGGAGGAGGTCCGCAGCTTCAGCGGCCAGTTCGGCCAGGTCAGCGCCTTGTTCTCCTTCTCCGGCGGCTGCGGCATGATCTCGAGCTGGGTCACCGAGAGCGCGCCCTGGCGCACGGAGGTGCCGATGCAGTCCGAACCGGTGTCGCCGCCGCCGATGACGACGACATGCTTGCCGCCGGCCAGGATCGGGCGGGCATTGCCCGTCGTGTCCGGCTCGCCGCCATTGCGGCGGTTCTGCTGCGGCAGGAAGTCCATGGCGAACTGGACGCCGTCGAGGTCGCGGCCCTCGATCGGCAGGTCGCGCGGCTTCTCGGCGCCGCCGGTCAGGCCGACGGCGTCGTACTGGGCGAGCAGCTCCTGCGGATCGATGTCGAGGCCGACATTGACGCCGTAATGGAAGATGACGCCTTCGGCTTCCATCTGGGTGACGCGCCGATCGACATGCGACTTCTCCATCTTGAAGTCGGGAATGCCGTAGCGCAGCAGGCCGCCGGCGCGGCCCTGGCGCTCATAGACATGGACCTCGTGGCCGACGCGGGCGAGCTGCTGGGCTGCGGCGAGGCCGGCCGGGCCTGAGCCGATGATCGCGATCTTCTTGCCCGTCCGGGTCGAGGCCGGCTCCGGAACGATCCAGCCTTCCTCCCAGCCCTTGTCGACGATGGCGCATTCGATCGACTTGATCGTGACCGGGGTGTCCTCGAGGTTCAGCGTGCAGGACGCCTCGCAAGGGGCAGGGCAGACGCGGCCGGTGAACTCGGGGAAGTTGTTGGTCGAATGCAGGTTGGTCAGCGCTTCCTGCCACTTGTCGTTGTAGACGAGGTCGTTCCAGTCCGGGATCTGGTTGTTGACCGGGCAGCCATTGTGACAATACGGGATGCCGCAGTTCATGCAGCGCGCCGCCTGATCGCGGGTCGCCTCCCGGCCGAGCGGGATCACGAACTCCTTGTAGTTGCGAATGCGGTCCGAGGCCGGACGATACTTCCGGTCGCGGCGGTCGATCTCGAGAAAACCGGTTACCTTGCCCATCGTCTCACTCCGCCGCGACCGAGATGCCGGCCTGGGCCCGCTCGATTTCCAGTAGTGCGCGCCGATACTCGACCGGCATGACCTTGACGAATTTGGGCAGGTAGTCCGCCCAGTTCTCCAGGATCGCCTGCGCCCGCGCCGACCCGGTGTATTTCAGATGGTTGGCGATGAGCTGGTGCAGGCGCTCTGCGTCGTAGCCGGACATGTTGGCCATGACGTCGATGCGGCCCTTGAACTCGAGATCGCCGCCATGATGGTAGAGGCGCTGGGTCAGCTCCTCCTCCTCCGGCACCGGTTCGAGATCGACCATGGAGAGGTTGCAGCGCTTGGCAAAGCTCTTGTCCTCGTCGAGGACATAGGCGATGCCGCCCGACATGCCGGCCGCGAAGTTGCGCCCGGTCTGGCCGAGCACGACGACGACGCCGCCGGTCATGTATTCGCAGCCATGGTCGCCGGTGCCCTCGACCACCGCGATCGCGCCGGAATTGCGCACGGCGAAGCGCTCGCCGGCGACGCCGCGGAAGTAGCATTCGCCGGAGATCGCGCCATAGAGCACGGTGTTGCCGACGATGATCGCCTCCTCGGCGAGCGCGCGCGACTTCGGGTCGGGCCGGATGATCAGCTTGCCGCCCGACAGGCCCTTGCCGACATAGTCGTTGGCCTGGCCGGTGAGATCGAGCGTCACGCCGGCCGCGACCCAGGCGCCGAAGCTCTGGCCGGCGGTGCCGGTGAGCTTCACCGTGATCGTGTCGTCCGGCAGACCGAGCCCGCCATGGCGCTTGGCGATCTCGCCCGAGATCATCGCACCGGTCGAGCGGTCGACATTGCGGATCGCGCTTTCGATCACGACCGGAGCACCGGTGTCGAGCGAGGCACCGGCCTTGGCGATCAGCGTGCGGTCGAGCACCGATTCGATCGGGTGGACCTGGCGCTCGACGTTGCGGATGGCGACGCCCGGACCCGGCTCCGGCTTGTGGAAGATGCGGGCGAAATCGAGCCCCTTGGCCTTCCAGTGGTCGATCGCTTCTTTCTTGTCGAGCCAATCGGAGCGGCCGACGAGCTCGTCGAAGCTCTTGACGCCCATCTCGGCCATGATCTCGCGCACGTCCTCGGCGAGGAAGAAGAAGAAGTTGATGACATGCTCGGGCGCGCCCTTGAAGCGCTTGCGCAGCACCGGATCCTGCGTCGCGACACCGACCGGGCAGGTGTTGAGATGGCACTTGCGCATCATGATGCAGCCGGCCGCGATCAGCGGCGCGGTGGCGAAGCCGAACTCGTCGGCCCCGAGCAGCGCCCCGACGACGATGTCGCGCGCCGTGCGCAGCCCGCCATCGACCTGCAGGGCGATGCGGCCGCGCAGCTTGTTCATCACCAGGATCTGGTGGGTCTCGGCGAGGCCGATCTCCCAGGGCGATCCCGCATGCTTGATCGAGGTCAGCGGCGAAGCGCCGGTGCCGCCCTCATAGCCGGCGATGGTGATGTGGTCGGCGCGCGCCTTGGCGACGCCGGCGGCGACGGTGCCGACGCCGAGCTCGGAGACGAGCTTGACCGAGACGTCCGCTGCCGGGTTGACGTTCTTGAGGTCGAAGATCAGCTGGGCGAGATCCTCGATCGAATAGATGTCGTGATGCGGCGGCGGCGAGATCAGGCCGACGCCCGGGGTCGAATGGCGGACCTTGGCGATGCGCGCATCGACCTTATGGCCGGGCAGCTGGCCGCCCTCGCCGGGCTTGGCGCCCTGCGAGACCTTGATCTGCATCATCGCCGAGTTGACGAGGTATTCGGTGGTGACGCCGAAGCGGCCCGAGGCGACCTGCTTGATCGCGGAGCGCATCGAGCGGCCATCCGGCAGCGGCTTGAAGCGCTCCGGCTCCTCGCCGCCCTCGCCGGTGTTCGACTTGCCGCCGATCGCGTTCATCGCCAGCGCCAAGGTCGAGTGCGCCTCGTGGCTGATCGAGCCGAAGGACATGGCGCCGGTGGAGAAGCGCTTGACGATCGAGACCGCGCTCTCGACCTCGTCGAGCGGCACGGGCTCGCGACCGAGCTCGTCCGCCATCTTGACGTGGAACAGGCCGCGAATGGTCGAGAGCTTTTCGGTCTGGTCGTTGACCAGATCCGAGTAGGCCTTGAACTTGTCGCGGGCATTGCCGCGCACGGCGTGCTGGAGCAGTCCGATATTCTCCGGCGTCCAGGCATGCGCCTCGCCGCGAATCCGGTAGGCATACTCGCCGCCGATGTCGAGCGAGTCGCGATAGACCGGGGAGTCGCCGAAGGCGTCGCGGTGGCGGCGCACGCTCTCCTCGGCGATCTCGGCGAGGCCGACGCCCTCGATCGAGGAGATGGTGCCGGTGAAATAGGTCTCGATCAGGTCGCTGCGCAGGCCGACCGCGTCGAAGATCTGGGCGCCGCAATAGGACTGATAGGTCGAGATGCCCATCTTGGACATGACCTTGAGCAGGCCCTTGCCGACCGACTTGATGAAGCGCTTGACGACCTCGTAGCGGTCGACCTCCGGCGGAAACTCGCCGGCCTCCAGCAGCGCTTCCAGCGTCTCGAAGGCAAGATAGGGATTGATCGCCTCGGCGCCAAAGCCGGCGAGTAGGGCAAAGTGATGGATCTCGCGCGGCTCGCCGGATTCGACGACGAGGCCGACCGAGGTGCGCAGGCCCTTGCGGATCAGGTGGTGGTGGACGGCTGCCGTCGCCAGCAAGGCCGGGATCGGAATGCGATCGGAGCCGACCTGGCGGTCGGAGAGGATGATGATGTTGTAGCCACCATGGACGGCCGCTTCGGCGCGCTCGCACAGGCGGGCGATCGCGCCCTCCATGCCGGCCGCGCCTTCGCGGGTCGGGTAGGTGATGTCGAGCGTCTTGGTGTCGAAGCGATCCTCATAGTGACCGATGCAGCGGATCTTCTCGAGATCGTCATTGGTCAGGATCGGCTGGCGCACTTCCAGGCGCTTGCGGCGCGAGGTGCCTTCGAGGTCGAGGATGTTCGGTCGCGGCCCGATGAAGGAGAGGAGGCTCATGACGAGCTCCTCGCGGATCGGGTCGATCGCGGGATTGGTGACCTGGGCGAAGTTCTGCTTGAAATAGGTGTAGAGCAGCTTCGACTTCGAGGAGAGCGCCGAGATCGGCGTATCCGTGCCCATCGAGCCGACGGCTTCCTGGCCGGTCACCGCCATCGGCGCCATCAGGATCTTGGTGTCTTCCTGGGTATAGCCGAAGGCCTGCTGGCGATCGAGCAAGGCGACGTCGGTGCGCGAGGCACGGGCCTCGACCGGCGGCAGCTCCTCCAGCACGATCTGGGTGCGCTTCAGCCAGTCCTTGTAGGGGTTGGCGAGGCAGAGCGTGCTCTTGATCTCGTCGTCGCCGATGATGCGACCCTGGTCGAGGTCGATCAGCAGCATCTTGCCGGGCTGGAGCCGCCACTTCTGGACGATCTTCTCTTCCGGGATCGGCAGCACGCCGAATTCGGAGGCGAGCACGACGAGCCCGTCATCGGTGACGAGATAGCGCGCGGGCCGCAGGCCGTTGCGGTCGAGCGTCGCGCCGATCTGGCGGCCATCGGTGAAGGCGATCGCGGCCGGGCCGTCCCACGGCTCCATCAGCGCGGCGTGGTACTCGTAGAAGGCGCGCCGGCTGTCATCCATCAGCGGGTTGCCGGCCCAGGCCTCGGGCACCAGCATCATCATGGCGTGGGCGAGCGAATAGCCGCCCTGGACCAGGAATTCGAGGGCGTTGTCGAAGCAGGCGGTGTCGGATTGGCCCTCATAGGAGATCGGCCAGAGCTTGGAGATGTCGGCGCCGAAGAGCTCGGAATCGACCGAGGCCTGCCTTGCCGCCATCCAGTTGACGTTGCCGCGCAGCGTGTTGATCTCGCCGTTATGGGCGACCATCCGATAGGGGTGGGCGAGGCGCCAGGACGGGAAAGTGTTGGTGGCGAAGCGCTGGTGCACGAGGGCGAGCGCGCTCTCGAAGCGTTCGTCGGTCAGGTCCTTGAAATAGGCGCCAAGCTGGGTGACCAGCACCATGCCCTTGTAGACGATGGTCCGGCAGGAGAACGAGACCGGGTAATAGGTCGCAGTCGCCCGGTCATGGCGCTTGTAGACCTTGTTCGAGACCGACTTTCTGAGGACGTAGACTTGGCGCTCGAACTCGTCCTCATCGGTGATCTCGGGCGGGCGGCCGACGAAGATTTGCCGATGGCAGGGCTCGGTTTCCTTGACGGCCTCGCCGAGATCGCTGTTGTCGACCGGCACGTCGCGCCAGCCAAGGAAGATCAGCCCTTCCTCCTCGACCGTCTGGGCGACGATCTCCTCGCAGACGGCGCGGTTGTCGGCCTCCTGCGGCATGAAGAACTGGCCGATGGCGTAGTGGCCGGGCTCGGGCAATTCGATGCCGATCCGGGCGCACTCCTCCTTGAAGAAGCGGTGCGGGATCTGGGTGAGGATGCCGCAGCCGTCGCCGAGCTTGGGATCGGCGCCGACGGCGCCGCGATGGTCGATATTGTGCAGGATCTGCAGGCCCTGCGCGACGATCGCATGGCTCTTGCGGTTCTTCATGTCGGCGATGAAGCCGACCCCGCAGGAATCCTTCTCATAGGAGGGATCATAGAGGCCCTGGCGCGCCGGCATGGCCGGGTCGCGCACCTCGGGAAAACGCTCGAATGCGGTCGTCGTCGTGGTGGCGGTCTTAGCAGTGCTTTTGGCCATCGCGCTCGCCTTCCTGCCTTCGCTCATCGTCACCTCCGCCCATCCGCCGCCTTGGGCCCCGAAGCATACGCTCGGGAGCCAGCCAAAGTCCGCGCGTCGCCGCGCCGCTGCCGTTCCGGCTCTCTCCTTGCCGAGCAAGGATCGGGCCGGTTCGGCTTTATCGTCAGTTTGCGAAGGTTGCTTGCGCTGGTCTGGTCTTGCGCCCGCGTCCTCCGCAGGCGCCTCGGGCCTAAGCCCTGCCGCGCCTGGTTACGCCGCCGTTTTGCGGGCGGCGCGCGTCGTACGGTTGGCTTTGGCTTTGTTTGCCGTACCTCCCGTCATCGTCCGCTCCATCCGCCTGCGCCGGGGCCTCGGCGAGGCCCACTCCGAAATGGGACAGTATCACTGTCCTAATGCCTTGACCTTGCCAGAATTCCAATCTGGGCACAAGCGTCGATTTTGCGCTGCAACGACATTTTGTTGCTATCTGTGTCTGCGTCAGGACATTTTCGCATCAGCTCGGCCAACGAGCCAAGCCGGAAGTTGTCGGCAGCCAAGTCGGGGCTGCCCGTCTCTCGCTCCCGGTTGGAGGCCTTTTGCCGGTCGGCTTGCGATGCAAGCAGACCGGAACGGGCTCCAGCGTCGATTGCGCTGCGGCGGGAGCGTGCGTATCCGTCAGGCCTCTCGCAGCGGCCCGCCGGATACCAGCTCCATGAATTTCATCAGCGACAACCTGGCCGGGGCGAGCGCGCCGGTGATGCAGGCGATGGCAGCCGCCAATGACGGCTTTGCCACGGCCTATGGCAACGATACCTGGACGAAGCGGGTCGAGGGCCTGTTCGCGGAGCTGTTCGAACGCGAGGTCGCGGTCTTCCTGGTCACGAGCGGCACGGCGGCGAATGCCCTGGCGCTGGCGAGCCTGGTCCAGCCCTGGGGGGCGGTGCTCTGCCATCACGAGGCGCATATCGCCGCCGATGAATGCGGTGCGCCGGAATTCTTCACCGGCGGGGCCAAGATCGTCGGATTGCCGGGCGACGGCTGCAAGCTCGCTCCCGAAGTCGTTACCGACCAACTCGCGCGCATGCGGGCGGGCGCCGTGCATCAGGTGCAGCCGCAAATGCTGTCGATCACGCAGGCGACCGAGTGCGGGCTGGTCTACACGCCGGCCGAAATCGCGGCGCTGAAGCGGGCGATCGCGCCGCGCGGGCTGAAGCTGCATATGGACGGCGCCCGCTTCGCCAATGCCGTCGTCGCGCTCGGCTGCACGCCGGCCGAAATCACCTGGAAGGCGGGTGTCGACGTACTCTCCTTCGGAGGCACCAAGAACGGTGCCTTCGCAGCCGAGGCCGTGATCGTCTTCGATCCTGCCAATGCGGGTGAGATGCCGTGGCGGCGCAAGCGGGCCGGGCACACCCTGTCCAAGGGCCGCCTGATCGGGGCGCAGTTCGAGGGGCTGCTGGCTGATCGCCATTGGCTCGACCTCGCTCGGCACGCCAATGCGATGGCCAGCCGTCTCGCCCGAGCCGTCGAGGCCGCAGGCAAGCTCCGACCGGCCTGGGCCTGCGAGGCGAACGAGGTCTTCCTGGTGCTGCCGCCGCAGGCGCAAGCGGCACTGGCGGCGCAGGGCGCGCAGTACATCGCCTGGTCCGACGGTGCGCTGCCTGTGGGGCAGGAGCTTCGGGCTGGGGAGGTCGTCGGTCGCTTCGTCTGTTCTTTCGCGACGCGGCAGGATGAGGTCGATCGGCTCGCGGCCGTGCTGGCTGCTGTCTGAAGCCGAAAAGGGTCTGTTTCCCAGCTGATTCATGCCGCAAGCACGCCGCAATCCTTACCGAGAACTGAAGACTGCAATTTTCGTCTGACAGAGGACAGACCATGGCAGTTTTCGTTTCGCCCGCTGCACAGCGCCCGTTGCGGCGCCGGCTGGCAGGCATTGCCGTTTCGGCCGTGATGGCCGGTGCGAGCGGTCCAGCGCTGGCGCAGCTCGATGATTACGGCAGTGGCTATGCCCGCTACGGCTATGGTTACGACTACGACGATGGTTACAGCTATGGCCCGCGCTACGACTATGCGCCGCACCGGGCTGCGCCGATCCCGCCGCGCGCGCTGGAGCGGGGCGCGGCTCGGGAGTTCGGCCTGCGTGAGGTGCAGCGCACGGTGCGCACCCGCTCGGCCGTCATCGTCGACGGCCTGGCGGCGAACGGCTCGCGGGTGCGGCTCGTCATCGACCGGTTCAACGGCGAACTGATCGACCGGATCGTGCTGCAGCCGCCGCGGACCGTCCGGCTCGACCCGCGCGAGGAGGAGCGTCCGGCGCCTAAGAAGCTGACGCCGCGTCCGCCGGAGCGTCCGGCTGTCCTCAAGCCTGCCCAGCCACCGGCCGAGGCCAATGCACCGGCGACAGCGGTTCCGCCGTCACCCGCCGCCCCGAAACCTGATGTGCCTGCGGCGAAGCCCGCCGCAGTGCCGGCGGTCGCGCCGAAGGACATCGGCAAGCCGAAGCTGGTCAATCCGCAGGATGTTCGCGGCGCGGATGAGCCAGACCGCCTGCCGCCACTGGCACGGGCGCATCCGAGCGGCATTCCGACGCCCGATACGACCCTGCCACCGGTGCAGATCGAGGAAATGAAGACGGCGCAGCCGAAGCCGGAGACGACGATCGCTCCGGTCAATCCGCCGAACTGAGAGTTGCAGGGCGCACTAAGAGCCTCCCCGGTTTCCCGGAGAGGCTCTCGCGTTTAAGGCTAGCGGTGCTTGAACACCGATACTGTGGCTACGCGGCCTTCCTGGCCTCGATCACCTTGGCGCCCTGAGCGCCGATCGGAATCAGGCGCGGCTTCTTGGCCTCGGGGATCTCGCGGACGAGGTCGATATGGAGCAGGCCGTTCTCGAGGCTGGCGCCGGTGACCTGGACGTAGTCGGCAAGCTGGAAGCGGCGCTCGAAGGCGCGGGCGGCGATGCCCTGATGCAGGACCTCGCGCTGCTGTGCATCATCGGCGGCCTTCTTCTCGCCGCGAACGGTCAGAGCGTTCTCCTTGCTCTCGATCGAAAGGTCGAATTCGCCGAAGCCGGCGACCGCGATCGAGATGCGATAGGCGTTCTCGGCGGTGCGTTCGATATTGTAGGGGGGATAGCTCGGCGTATTCTCGACACTGGTAGCCTGGTCGAGCAGCGAGAACAGGCGATCGAAGCCGACAGTCGAGCGATAGAGCGGGGAAAGATCGTAGGAACGCATGATTGTCCTCCAGAGGAAGCGACATCTGTGGCGGCCCGCCTCGTCATGAGCGCGGGCCCGGTTCAGGTCTGCGCAGCCGCTTGACGGCCTGCGCCACAATGATCTGGGTGGCATTTCCGGCTTTTCAAGACCGGGTTCAGCTGGGCATAACGAAGCGATGAGCCTGCCGGGAGCGCCGATGACCGAGGCCGAATTCTTCCACCAGCCGGACTATCCGGTGCCCGGCCACGGCAAGGTCTGGTTTGCCGAAACCAGCGACGGCGCCCGCCTGCGCCTGGCGAGCTGGCGCCCGACCGTGCGGCGCGAAAGGGGCACGATCCTCGTCGCGCAGGGGCGGGCTGAGTTCATCGAGCGCTACAGCGAGACGATCGCCGAATTGCGCCGGCGCGGCTTCCATGTCCTGACGTTCGACTGGCGCGGGCAGGGCGGCTCGCAGCGTTTCACCAGCCGGCAGCGCCGCGGTCATGTCGGCCGCCTCGTGCACTATGAGCGCGACCTTGCTCTGGTCGTGGCACAGATGCAGGAGCACTTTCCTGCGCCCTATTTCGTGCTGGCCCATTCGATGGGTGCAGCGCTTTGCCTCGATGCGGCGCGCCGGGAGGCGCTGCCGGTCGCGCGCCTGGTCGCGATCGCGCCAATGCTCGGCATCAGCATGATCGAGAATCCGCGCGGCGCCCGCTGGCTAGCGCGTGTGCTGTACTGGCTCGGCTTCGGCAAGGCCTTCGTGCCGGGTGGCGGCGATACCGCGATCGGCACCAAGCCGTTCGAGGGCAACCGGTTGAGCTCCGATCCGGTCCGCTATGCCCGCAATGCCGCCCTGTCGGCGGCGGCGCGCGAACTCGCCGTCGGCGACCCCAGCGTCGGTTGGATCCATGCTGCCTTCCAGCTCATGGGCCGCCTGGCGCAGCCACGCGCGCCGCTCGAGGTCAGGGTGCCGACGCTGATCGTCGCGGCCGGGCGCGATCCTGTCGTGTCGAGCCCGGCGATCGAGCGTTTCGCCGCCCGGCTCAAGACCGGCTCGGCCTTGGTGCTGCCGACGGCGCGCCATGAGATCCTGATGGAGAGCGACGCGATCCGGGCGCAGTTCTGGGCTGCCTTCGACGCCTTCGTGCCGGGTGAGGATCTGCTAGGCGAAAAGCCCGCTGCGCCAGCTTCAGCCGTTGAGGAGGGCGAGCGCGGCCTGGTGCAGCGTCCTGTTGCCGGCAGCGAGGATGGTGCCGCCCTGGGCGGCGCTGCCGCCGTCCCATGAGGTGACGATGCCGCCGGCGCCCTCGATGATCGGGATCAGCGCGACGATATCGTAGGGCTTCAGCCCGCTCTCGATGACGAGATCGATATGGCCGGCGGCGAGCATGCAATAGGCGTAGCAGTCGCAGCCATAGCGGGCCATGCGCACGGCGCTCTCGACGCGGCTGTAGGCGGCTTTCTGCCCGTTGACGAAGAGATGCGGGCTCGTCGTCATCAGCGTCGCCTCGGCGAGGTTCGTCAGCTGGCGGGTGTGGAGCGTGCGCGGTCCGTTCGGCCCCTCATAGCGCGCCATGCGGCCATCGCCGGAGAAGCGCTCGCCGGTGAAGGGCTGGTTCATCATGCCGTAGACCGGCACGCCTTTGCGGGTCAGCCCGATCAGCGTGCCCCAGACCGGGATGCCGGAGATGAAGGCGCGGGTGCCGTCGATCGGATCGAGCACCCAGACATAGTCAGCATCGGCATTCTCGGCGCCGAACTCCTCGCCGAGGATGCCGTGGGCCGGGAAGGTGCGCTTGATCAGGTCGCGCATCACGTCTTCGCCGGCGCGATCGCCCTCGGTGACGGGGTCGAAGACGCCGCCGCCGGACTTGTCCTCGGTCGTGTGCCTGGCGCGGAAGAAAGGCAGGATCGCCTGGCCCGACAGCGTCGCCAGCCGGGCGACGAACTCAGCGAAATCGACCGCGCTCATCGAGAGTTCCTTCGGCTCCATCGGCGGCCGTCTTCATGCTGCGAGACGAGCAGGATGACAAGCGCCGCGATTTTGCGCCGGCGAAGCGAGGACAGCTCAGCTCGGCCCCGTTCCGCGAAATCGTTCAGCTCTGAGCAAAAATGCTGCGGTGATATGCGTACAGCGCATCAATCAGCCGTTGCTGCGACTTGCTTTTTTGCGATGCAGCGCGCTATTGTGCAGTGCGAAGGGGAGATCGCTTCAAACCTTCGTTGCCCTCCTTGGGCGTTTCCTCCCTAGACTTTGGGCCGCCACGCAAGTGCGCGGCCCTCTTTCTTTTTGGGGTGTAGAGCGCCGTCGCCGGTCGACCCTCCCTCAGAACCGCATTTCGACCCTGCCCTTGAGGGCGTGGTCGCGTGAGCGTTCGCCGATGGCGGCGGAGTAGGTCAGGCCGAGCGCGGTGGCGGATGAGATGCGCCAGTCGAGCCCGGCCTCGGCGACGAGCGCCTCGCGATCGATCGGCGCGGCGAAGACCCGGGCTGGCGTGGTGCCGAGGGCAAAGGCGGCCTTCGCCTGCGGGGTGAGTTCGCCAAAGCCATGGCGCCAGCCGAGCATGGCGCGGGCGAACAAGGGTGCCGAGCCGATTTGCGCTTCGGCGCGCAGGCCGAGCGTGCTGAAGCCGAGTAGCTGCTCGGAGGAGAGGACGCGGAGTGCCGCGGCACCGCCCTGCTCGGTGCCGGCCTCGGTGCTGACGCGGATCAAGGCGAGCTGTGCGAAGGGTTCGAGCGCAAAGCCGCTGAAGGCGAAGCCATAGCCGAGCTCGGCGAAGGCCTGCGCGATTGCACCCGGACGCTGCAGGCGCAAGGCATCGCCGAAGCCGCGGATCTGGACCTGGCGGCGGATGTCGCTCTCCGACCAAGTGTATGCCAGTCCCGCGTCGAGGCGCAGATTGCCGAAGCGGGCGCCGGCATAGAGCGCGGCATGGCCGCTCTCGAGCTTGCCGGTGGAGAAACGGGCGTCGAGATCGAAGCGCGACTGGCTGTAGCCACCGGCGACACCGACCCGCAGCGACGAGCCGGGAGCCTCATAGAGCATCAGGTCGGCGCCGAGCAGCGCCCCGCCGCTGCGGCGGCTGAGGCTTGCCGCGTTGCCATCGGCGTCGCTGTTGCCGGCACTGCCGAAGGCTTCGCCCCAGAGGGCGTAGCGGGGCTGCGGGACCGGGGCATTCATCAGCACCGCGCTTTTGCGGCCGGGCAGATCGGCGCTGAACGAGGCAGCCACCTGCTGGCCCGGAGCGGTCAGCAGCGGCCCGCGCAGACGGTTGAGGATCGTCTCGCGCACCAGCCGGCTCTCGTCGATCATCACGCTGACGGCCTGCGCATGGGCCTCGCCGGAGAGCAGGTCGAAGCCGGCGCGCGCCTCGGCGGCCGTGCCCGAAAGCAGCGTGTCGTAGATCGGGTTGCCGACGCCGAGACGCTCGGCCGCCACCGCGATGAAGCCCTGATTGCGGGTCGAGGCTATGACGTTACGGCCCGATCCGTCAGGGCCGAAGCTTGCATCGTTGCGGGTCATGGTCAGCGTGACGCTGCCGCCGCCATAGACCAACGACGGCGTCAGGAAGGCGAGGTTCGAGGTGACGTTGCCGAACTGGCCGCTGACCCCGCCTGTGGCGGTCAGGATGGTGTAGTTTGTCGCGGCCGCATAGTTGCCGCTCTCGGCCAGAACCTGGACCGTGCCGCCCGAGAGCGTGGCGCTGCCCGACGCGACGATCCTGTCGCTCTGCCTGGCCGGGTTGATCTCGACCTGATAGGTCGAGCCTGCAGTGAAGGCGACGTTGCCCGAAATCGTCAGCGTCCCGATCGAGTTGCCCGGCGCGACCGTGCCGCCGGCATTGACGGTGATGCCGCCGACCGTGCCCGAGCCGCCGAAGGCGCCGCCATTCACAATCACCGAGCTGGCCAACGTGCCGTTGACGACAAGTCCGCCGCTCTGCAGCGTGGTCGGGCCGGTATAGCTATTGGTCCCGGCAAGGGTCAGTGTGCCCGTGCCGACCTTGACCAGCGAGCCGCCCGCGCCGGTGATGCGGCCCGTAACGGCGGTGGACTGGTTGTTGCTCCCGATGGTCAGTTCGCGGCT
Source organism: Alloboseaceae bacterium BT-24-1 (assembly GCA_025846845.1). Taxonomy (GTDB): domain Bacteria; phylum Pseudomonadota; class Alphaproteobacteria; order Rhizobiales; family Beijerinckiaceae; genus Allobosea. The sequence goes on along the minus strand of JAOYTL010000003.1, from coordinate 110,082 downwards.
GCCGAGATGAAACTGGCCGCCGCCGGCGATCGAGCCGGCGCTCAGCCGGCCATCACCATTCGGACCTGTGCTCCCCGAGAAATCGATGAGAGGATCACCAAATGGCAAAGAAAAACCCGCATTCGTCAGAGCGGCATTGCCTGCGGTACTGTTGTTATAGAAATAGATCGCGTAGCTATTGGTGATGTTGGCGTTTCCACCGGTTGCATTGTCTCGGAAATTGAGAAAGTATCGGCTGGAGATAGTAGCGCTTCCAGCGCTGCTGCTGTTTCTGAAGTCGAGATAAACCCCTCCTTCGTGCCTAATTGTTGCGTTGTCGGCATTGGAATTATCCAGGAAAATCAACGCCGAGCTGTTTGCAATATAAGAATTTCCAGCGGTACTATTATTATGAAATACGATTTGTGGGGCGAACAAATAGTTGTTGCTGATATAGGCGTTCCCGCCAGTGCTGGAATCATAGAAATGTATTTCACCGCTCTGATTGCTCAGGTTGGCGACTCCTGCACTGCTTTGATTGTAGAAAAGCACTCGGTCTGGAGAATTGATGGTAAAGTCACCGTTGGCTGTCTGGCTTCCGGTGAAGACGACATCGGCCGCCAGAACTGGCATGGCAAGCAGGAAGCTGCATGCCGGGCCGGCGAGGAGAGAGAGGCTGAGTGCCGGCCGCGTCAAATCCAGACTACGCGTCTTCGCCGTCATCATGCCAGAATCCTTGCAGACCAGAGGGCGTCAAGCTACGTGCGGCCGCTTTTTGGTGCAATCTAGACTTGTTTCGGCGGCGCTGAACACGCTGGACCGTGGCGATTCGACCACAGTTGCGGCGCGAGAATGCGCTTCGGAAGGCTGACCCTCGCGCTCTCCGTATCCCGGCCGGGTGCGCGCCCTATTCCGCCGCCTGGCGCCAATCGTCGCTCCAGCCGCTCCAGCGCGCAAAGCATTCGGCCATGGCGGTGCTGATCACCTGCTGAAGCGCGGAGAAGCCGCTGCTCGGCTCGAGCGTCGTCTCATTCATGTAGAGGGCGCGGCTGACCTCGATCTGCAGTGCATGCACGCCCGAGCCGGGCGCGCCGTAATGCTCGGTGATGAAGCCTCCGGCATAGGGGCGATTGCGCGTCACCTTCAGGCCGGCGCGCGCGAAGGCCGCCTCCGCCGCATCGACGACGAAGCTCGAGGCGCTGGTGCCGAAGCGATCGCCGAGGATGATATCGGCCTTGGCGATGCCGTCGCGATCGAGCCCGGTCGAGGGCATGGAATGGGCGTCGACCAGGATGCAGCTGCCGAAGCTGGCCTGCGTCCGGTTCACCAGATGGCGCAGGCCGGCGTGGTAGGGCCGGTAAAGCTCCTCGATCCGCGCCAGCGCGCTCTCGACCGGGATGCGGCCCGGATAGATCTCATAGGCCTCGCCAACGATGCGCGGGATCGTGCCGAGGCCGCCGGCGACGCGCAGGGAACGGGTGTTGGCGAAGCCGGGCAGCCGGCCCTCGAACATGCGCGGGTCGAGTTCGTAGGGCTCCCGATTGGCATCGAGATAGGCGCGCGGAAACTCGGCCACCAGCAATGGGGCGCCAAGCGCGACCGCAGCTGAGAAGAGCAGATCGACATAGGCATCCTCGGACCGGCGCAGCGCCCTGAGCGGCAGGCGCGCGCCCTCGACGAAGGCCCGCGGATAGCGCCGCCCGGCATGGGGCACGTCGACGACGACGGGAACGACCTGCAGAGCCGGCTGGTAGAGCGTGAACGGCCGTTCGATCTCGGCGATCACGTCGTCGGGGCGGGGAAAAGGAAATCCGGCTGGCTGGGTCATGTCACCGAACTCAAGCACAAAGCCGCAGCCGATTGAAGGGGATGCCCTATCGTCATTCCTGCTGCCCGCCTTCACTGGTTGTTTACCGTAATGTCGCCAAATAGAACTGGCTGATCCAACTTGGCGTGTGCGAGCAATAAGTTCGCGTGCGCCGGGCTGGACCGGCGAAGCCTGGAATGGCAGGGACAGCCGCCCAGGTGAGGGACGACGAAGCGAGCGAATCGACTTCCAGCCAGACGGGGCGGGGTGGCGTGGGCTCGGCGCAACATCACGGATGAAGCAAGGCGCCATGACGAAGATTCTCCTGGCCGAAGACGATAACGACATGCGCCGCTTCCTCGTGAAGGCGCTGCAGAATGCGGGCTATGACGTCGCCTCGTTCGACAACGGCTTATCCGCCTACAACCGGCTGCGCGAGGAGCCGTTCGAGCTGCTCCTGACCGACATCGTCATGCCGGAGATGGACGGCATCGAGCTGGCGCGGCGGGCCACCGAGCTCGATCCCGACATCAAGGTGATGTTCATCACCGGTTTTGCGGCAGTCGCGCTCAATCCGGATTCGCAGACGCCGAAGGACGCCAAGGTGCTGTCGAAGCCCTTCCATCTGCGCGAGCTGGTCAACGAGGTCGAGAAGCTGCTGGCGGCCTGACGGCTTGGTGTGGGGCTTCCTGCAAAGAAGCCGACGAAGCGCCTTGCAAGGCGCGCACTCGTCCGCTATAGCCCCTCCACCTCGCAGCGATGCCGCCCTTGGGCTGGTGTCGTTCCGGACGCCTTCGGGCGAAACGGGCGCGTAGCTCAGCGGGAGAGCACTACGTTGACATCGTAGGGGTCACAGGTTCGATCCCTGTCGCGCCCACCATTTTCTCCTTGGATTTCAAGGACGAACGGCCGCCCCACCGGGCGGCCGTTCTGCTTTTCGGATCGATTTCGGTTGGCGGCTCAGCTCGTTCGCGACGCGATCTGCATGCGACTTTCGTCTTGCAGCCAGTCGCGGAAGGCGAGCATGGCCGGGGTCAGCGAGCGCGACTGCAGCCAGGTCAGCCAGTAGCTGCCGAGCGAGACCTCGATCGGAAAAGGGCGGACCAGCCTGCCGTCGTCGAAGTAGCGCGAGAACAGCAGGGCCGGCACGAGGGCGATGCCCTCGCCGGCAGCGGCGACCTCGGCAAGGGCGATCGAGGTGTCGAAGACGGGCCCGCGCGCCTGCAACGGCTCGATCCCCGCCGCCTCGCTCCACAGCTTCCACTCGTCGGCGCGATAAGAGCGCAGCAGAACCTGCCCGGCGAGATCGACAGGCCGGCCCAGTGCGGTGGTCAAGGCGGGAGCGCAGACGGGCGTCATCGGCGCGTCGAACAGGCGCAGCACCGCCGTGCCATGCCAGGCGCCGCCGCCGAAGCGCAGAGCGTAGTCGAGCCCTTCGGCGGCGAGATCGACACGGTTGTTGTTGGTGGTGAGGCGCAGGTCGACCTCAGGATGAGCCTGGCGGAAACCGGCAAGGCGCGGCAGCAGCCAGCCGAGTGCGAAAGTGCCGACCGCGCCGACATTCAAAACCTCGACCGGGCGCCCGGTCTCGAAGCGCTCGAGCAGGCCGGCAATGCGGTCGAAGCTGTCGCGTAGCGTCGGCAGGAGGCTGCGACCCTCATCCGTCAGCGCGAGCCCGCGCGGCAGGCGACGGAAGAGCTCGATGCCGAGTCGCTCCTCGAGGCCCTTCACCTGATGGCTGATCGCGGCCTGGGTGACGCAGAGCTCGATCGCTGCCTTGGTGAAGCTGAGATGGCGGGCCGAGGCTTCGAAGGCACGCAACGCGTTCAGGGGCAGATGCGGGCGGAGCATGGCGAGAGCCTTAGATAATCTAATGGCTCTGTAGAGATATCATCGTTTGTGATTGGGCAAGCTCGCGGCGACAAGGGGCCCGGACGACGCGCCCGGTATGCCTTCCGTCCCTCGCGATTCGCCAGACCCGATTCCCCTCTCGCCTGAGCATGCCGCTCGCGCGACGGCTTCCGCATGGAGAAAACGATGATCCGACGCCGAGATTTGCTGATCGGCTCCCTGATGACCGCGCCGATACTGGGTGGGTTGCCTGCCTTCGCCCAAGGGCGCGAGGAAGAGGTGCGCGAGGCGCTGTTCGCGCTCGACCGCAGGCATGGCGGGCGCCTCGGCGTCGCGATCCTTGACAGCGGCACCGGCCGCATCGTCGCGCATCGCGGCGAGGAGCGCTTCGCCATGTGCAGCACGTTCAAATTCGTCGCCGCCGCCTTCGCACTGGCGCGGGTCGACCGCGGCGAAGAGGAACTCGAGCGGCGCGTGAGCTATACCAAGGCGGATCTCATCACCTATTCGCCGGTGACCGAGAAGCATGTCGAGAAGGGCCTCACGGTCGCCGAGATCTGCGATGCGGCGGTAACATTGAGCGACAACACGGCCGGCAACCTGCTGCTCGATTCCTTCGGTGGTCCGAGCGGACTGACCGGCTTCATGCGCTCGCTGGGCGACGACGCTTCGCGACTCGATCGGCGTGAGCCGGAGCTCAACGAGGCCAGGCTCGGCGATCCGCGCGACACGACGACACCGGTCGCCATGGCCAGCGTGCTGCGCCAGACTGTTCTCGGAGGTGCATTGTCGCCGGCCTCGCGCCAGCAACTGACGGCCTGGCTCGTCGCCAACAAGACCGGCGACAAACGCCTGCGGGCGGGCACGCCGAAGGGCTGGCGCATCGGCGACAAGACCGGAACCGGCAACAACAACGCGACCAACGATGTCGGCGTGATCTGGCCGCCGGGGCGGGCGCCGCTGGTCGTGACCGCCTACTACACGGAGTCACGAGGGACTTTTCCGGAACGCGAGGCCGTGCTGGCCGAGGTCGGGCGGCTGGCGACTTCGCTTTGAAATGCGAAAAAAGCGCCTCGAAACCGTGGGCGATCCGCAGGCAGATTTGAACATGACGTCAAAACGCCGCTTTCATGGCATGATCCTTCGAATGTCTGCACGGCCTGGAGGATCTGACGATGCGTGCAAGATGGCTGATCGCATTGGGGCTCGCAGCTGCGCTCGGCGGCTGCGTCACCGCCGCCGAGCAGCGCAGCCTCGATGAGGAACGCTGCCGGTCCTATGGCTTCCGCAAGGGGGCGGAGGGCTTCGCCAATTGCCTGATGGAGGTCGATCTCGATCGCTCGGCCTCACGGCGGGCGCGGTTGGAGAGTTCGGGCTTCTACGGGCCGTATTGGGGACCGTGGCCGTATCGACGCTGGTGAGCGCAGCTATTCCGCGTCGGCCTGACGGCCGGGCGCCGCATCGCGGAAGGCGGCGAGTTCCAGCGCGGCCGCCTCTGCCTGCAGCAGGCGCGGGAACTGAGTGACATCGACTTTGAAGCGCCGGGCGTTGCCGAGCTGCGGCACGAGGCAGATATCGGCGAGGCCGGGCTCCGGGCCGAAGCAGAACGGGCCGGGATTGTTCGCCGCGAGCTGTTCGCAGGCCGACAGCCCGTCGACATTGGTGGCGGCTGCCCAGGCTAGCGCCGTCTCGCCATCGTGGCCGAGCTCGCGCAGCCGGTTCAACACCTTCAGATTCTGGACCGGATGGGTGTCGCAGGCGATCGCCTGGGCGAAGGCGCGGACCTTGGCCCGCGCGACCGGATCCTCCGGCAGCAGCGCCGGTTGTGGATGCGTTTCCTCGAGCCATTCGATGATGGCGAGCGACTGGGTCAGCACCGTGCCGTCATCGAGCTCCAATGTCGGCACCAGCCCCTGCGGATTGAGCGCGAGATAGGCTGGGTCGCGCTGCTCGCCATGACGCAGATGGTGCGAGACGTGCTCGACTTCGAGGCCCTTGAGGTTGAGCGCGATGCGCGCGCGCCAGGCGGCCGAACTGCGGAAATAGCCATGCAGCTTCATGAGGCCGCCTCCCGTTAAGGCCGGCTCGAAGCGGCCGACTTCAGAAGGTATAGCCGAGGCGGGCGCCGAAATTCGAGGGGCCGCGCGGGCTGCCGGCGTTGGCGACGGGATTGTCGGAGCAGCCCGTCGTGCTGAAATGCTCCAGCGTCGCGATCAGGCTCCAGCGGTCGCTGAGGCGGAAGCCGAGGGCGGCGGCGCTGCGCGCGCCGGTGTTGCAGCCGACGTTCAGGCGGTTCTCGGGAACGACGAAGCCCGTCTTGCCGTTGTTGACGGCAGCGCCCAGGCTCGCCTCGAGGAAGACCGATTGCGAGACGTCGAAGGTCCAGGTCGCGCCGGCATAGGCATACTGCGTGCCGTTGACGTTGAGGCTGGAACCGAGATGGAAGCGCGGTACGAAGGCGTTGACGAGGCGGTCGTTGAGCGTGGCGACGCGCGGCGTCAGGATCTCGCCACCAAGGTTGAGCAGGCCGCTTTCGCGTCCGCCAGGATTGGCGGCGCCGAGGCCGAACCGCGCTTCCCAGGCCGGGGCGGGAGCTTCCGTCGCCGGGGCGTAACCAAGCGCGCGGGTGCTGCCGCGGTCACTCTGTGCCAGCGCTGGCGCGGACAGGACCGAAAGGGCAATCAACAGCGACGCGACGCGAACCATGATGGGCGGCTAGGCTTCCGATGGGGCTTTTAAAGATTAGAAAAGCGCAGAGAGTGGTGGCTGCAATGTGACGGCGTCGTTCTTGTGCACACGGAATGATCAGCCGGCGCGCCACCAGAGCACGCCGAGGATCACCAGGATCGCGACGAACTGCAGCACCACACGCAGCCGCATCAGCTTCTGCGAGGTGTTGGCGCTGCCGCCGCGCAGCATGTTGACCAGGCCGAGCAGCAGCACGACGGCGACGGCGCCGACGGCGATCGGGACGATGGCGGAAGAGACGTTCATCGCCGTGGTTTAATCCTCGCGACGGTACTTGACCAGCACAGCTGTGGCGGCGAAGCGCCACAGCTCGGGATAAGTCTGGCCTAGCGATAGCGCCGCTGCACGATCAGGTTGGCTGCGATCGTGAGCAGCAGTGTTGCCGTCATCAGGATGAAGGAGATCGCCCCGCCGAATGGCCAGTTGTTCTGCTGGGCGAACTGGCCATAGACCAGCGGGCCCATGGTCTGGAATTTCGGGCCGCCGAGCAGGACCGGCGTCGCATAGGCGTTCATCGCCAGGATGAAGGTCAGGATCGTGCCGGCGAGGATGCCCGGCATGGCGAGCGGCCAGAGCACGCGGCGAAACATTGCGGCGGGACCGGCGCCCAAGCTGAAGGCGGCTTCCTCGACATTGCGGTTGATGCCCTCGATGACGCTCTGCAGCGTCAGCACCATGAAGGGCAGGTTGACCGCGATGATGCCGATGATCACGGCGGTCTCGGTGAACATGATCTCGAGCGGCTGGTCGATTACCCCCAAGCCCATCAGCGAGGCGTTGAGCGCACCCTTGCTGCCGAAGGCGGTCATCCAGCCGGCGGCGCGCACGGCATTGCCGACGAAGAGCGGCAGCACCACGAGCATGATCAGGAGGTTCTTGAAGCGGCTCTCGGTGCGCGCCAGCACATAGGCGAGCGGGAAGCCCATGATCAGGCAGATGATCGTGCAGATCACCGCGACGCGGACCGTGCGCCAGAGCACGTTGAGATAGAATCCGTCAGTGAAGAACTTGACGTAGTTCTCGATGGTCAGCCCATCGACCATGAACTGGCCGGGGACGAACTGGTTGAGCGAGTAGCGGAACAGGATCGCGACCGGGCCGATCAGCCCGATCGCGACGAAGATCGTCGCCGGGACGACGAGCATCCCGGCAAGGTTGGTGCGGGCACCCGCGACAGGTTCGGGGGCGATGCTCACCCCTTGAACACCTTGTCCCACCACTCCTTCATCGCCGAATCGTTCTTGGCGAGGAAGGCGTAGTCGAGATCCTTGATGCGCTTCTCCTCATCGGGCGTGAAGCCGATGCGCTTTTGCAGGTCGGGCGCGACGGAAAGGCCGGAGACGGTGCCGTTATAGCCCATGTCGACGGCGAAGGCCTCCTGCGGCTCCTTGGCGAGCATGGCGTTCATATAGGCGTAGGCGTTGTCCTTGTTCGGCGCGTTCTTGGCAATGACGAAGCCCGAGACGTAAGCCGGGATGCCCTCGACCGGCGAGACCGCCTCGCAGGGGATGCCGGCGTTCTGCCATTGCACCACGCGCGCCTTCCAGATCGCGCTGATGCCGACCTCCTCGTTCTTCATCGCCTGGGCGAAGGCCTCGTTGGTCGGGTAGACGCGCGCGCCGGCCTTCTTGACCGCAAGCAGCACTTCCTTGGCCTTGTCGATCTCGTTCATGCTGGCGCCATTGGTGGCCGCCATCGAGGCCGCGACCATGATCGCCTGGTACTGGATGTCGATGAAGCCGATCTTGTTGCCCCATTTCGGATCGAGCCAGTCCTTGAAGCCCGTCGGGGCCGGGCTGATCAGCTTGGGATTGTAGATGACGACATTGCCGGAATAGATGTGCCCGATGCCGTACGGGTACTTCATCGTCGGCAGGAGGCTCTTGGCGTTCGGGATCTTGGCGTAGTCGAGCGGCTCGGCGACGCCGGCCTCGTTCATCTCGAACATGTTGGCAGCCGAGAAGCCCTGGATGTCGACCGTACCCCGTGGCAGGCGGCGCTCGGCCAGCATCTTAGCGCGACGCGGTGCGTCACCCTCCTGCGCCTGGATGACTTCGAGCCCCTTGGGCTTGAGCAGCGGATCCTCGATGTTCTTGGTCAGCAGCCGGGCATAGTCGCCGCCCCAGGTGCCGACCACGACCTTGCCGGCCGATTGCGCCTGGGCGCCGCGGCCAAGGGCGGGCAACAGGGCGGCCGCGCCGGCCGCCTTCAGAATATTGCGTCTGTCGATTGTCTTCATGGTGATGTTCTCCCCTCTTGGACGCCTGTCGGGAGGTCCCGGGGCATGACGTGGTCCGAAAACCGGTCTCCACTTTTCGGCGTCATGCCTTGGCCTCGCGCGGATAGACGAGCCCGGCGTCTTCGGCCCAGCCTATCGTGATCATGTCGCCCGGTTTCGGCTCGGCCGCGCCCGGACGGTTGGGCACCTGCAGCAGGATGCGATCCTGCTCGGTCAGCCGGACATCGATGTCGAGCAGCGCCCCGAGATAGGAGACGTGCTCGACCCGGGCCGGGAAGCGATTGGCGCAGGCTTCAGCGTCCGCGCCAATGGCGAGGCGCTCGGGTCGGAGCGCCAGTGTCGCCGGGCCGGAGGCGGTCGCCTTGCAGCTGATGTCGAGGCCGCCGCCGCTGCGGAAGCGCCCGGCCTCGGCCATCGCACCGTCGAGAAAGGCGCTGCGGCCGATGAAGCCGGCGACGAAGCGGTCGGCCGGCTTCTCGTAGAGCTCGCGCTGTGTGCCGATCTGGCGGACCATGCCCTTCTCCATCACCACCAGCCGGTCGGCCATGGTGAGGGCCTCCTCCTGGTCGTGTGTGACCATGATCGTGGTCAGGCCGAGCTTGCGCTGCAGGTCGCGGATCTCGACGCGGACCTCCTGGCGCAGCTTGGCATCGAGATTGGAGAGCGGCTCGTCGAGCAGGAGAACGTCAGGCTCGATGGCGAGCGCACGGGCTAGTGCCACACGCTGCTGCTGGCCGCCGGAAAGCTGGCGCGGATAGCGCTCGTCGAGACCGGTCAGGCGGACGAGCCGCAAGGCTTCGGTGACCCGTGGTGCGCGATCTGCCGGCGCGATCTTGCGCATCTCCAGACCGAAGGCGACGTTCTCGGCGACGGTCATATGCGGGAAGAGCGCATAGGACTGGAAGACCAGTCCGCAATTGCGCTTCCAGGGCGGCAGGGTGGTGACGTCACGCTCGCCGATGGTGATCTTGCCTGCCGTCGGCTGGATGAAACCGGCGACCATGCGCAAGGTCGTGGTCTTGCCGCAGCCAGAGGGGCCGAGCAGGACGAGGAACTCGCCATCGGCGATGTCGATGCTGCAATCGTCGACGGCGGTGAACTCGCCATAGACCTTGCGCAGATGCTCGATCGACAATCTGGCCATCAGACCACCCGGCTCAGCTTGACGTAACGGTCGGTGATGATCATCGCCGCTCCGATCAGGACGATCTGGATGACCGAGGCGGCAGCTACCGTCGGATCGATCTTCCATTCGAGATATTGCAGGATCGCGATCGGCAAGGTGGTGCGGCCCGGTCCGACCAGGAACAGGCTCATCTCGAGATTGCCGAAGGAGGTGACGAAGCCGAACAGCGAGCCGGCGACGAGGCCGGGCCTGATGCTCGGCAGAGTGACGCGCCGAAAGGTCGTCCAGGGCCCCGCGCCGAGATTCTGCGCCGCTTCCTCGATGGTGCGGTCGAAGCCGGCCAGGCTCGCGGTGACCAGCTTCACCACCCAGGGAATGACGACGAGGCTATGGGCGGCGACGAGGCCGCCAGCTGAGCCCAGCACCGGCAGGCCGGTCGCGATCTCGGTCTCGATCTGGAAGACGTAGAGCGAGGTGCCGAGCACGATGCCCGGCATCACCAGCGGCAGCAGCAGCAGCGTGTTGATCGCCGGGCCGAGCGCGATGCGGTGGCGCATCAGGGCAAGGCTCGCGGGTACGCCGAGCACGAGCCCGATCAGGGTCGCCGAGACGCCGACCTGCAGGCTGAGCAGGAAGCCGTCGACGAATGGCTTGTTGTTCGCCGCCGCCTGGAACCATTTGAGCGAATAGCCCTCCGGCGGGAAGGAGGGGATTTCCTGCCGGAAGAAGGCGAGCCAAAAGACGAAGAACAGCGGTAGCAGGATGAAGCCGAGCGAGAGCGTGGCGGCGCCGTTCAGCGCAAGGCGTCCCAGGCTCAATCGCGCGGCGCTCAAATTGCTGCCCTCTTCATCGTCTCGTGCCCGCTCTCAATGCAGCGTATTCTTGTGGAATGCGCCACCCTTCATGATCAGCGGCAGCTTCGCGCCCTGGTCCTGGAACAGCTCCAGGCTCTTGAGCGGATCGCCGTCGACCAGGATGATATCCGCATAAGCCCCTGCACGCAGCGTGCCGAGCTTGCCTTCCATGCGCAGCAGCTGGGCGCCGACCGTGGTCGCAGAGCGGATGATCTCGATCGGTGAGAGCACCTCGCGGCGCAGCAGGAACTCGCGCGACTGGTCGACCTGGAGCTGGCCGAGCAGGTCCGAGCCATAGGCCACCGGCACGCCGGCGCGCTTGCAGATCTCCAGCGATTTCAGGCCGCCATCGATGACGAGATCATTCTTGGCGAGCATGTCGGCATTCATGCCGAACTCGGCGGCACGCTCCTTCATCGCATAGTAGGCCACGAGGTTGGCGGTCAGGAACATGTTGTTCTCGGCCATCAGCTTGGCCGAGGCGTCGTCGATCAGGTTGCCATGCTCGATGGCGCGCACGCCGCATTGCGCCGCACGGGTGATCGCTTCCGGCGTATAGGCATGGGCGCAGACGTAGCGGCCGAAGGCCTTGGCCTCGGTGACAGCTGCGGTGACCTCTTCGACCGTGAACTGCATGGAGTCGAGCGGGTCGTAAGGCGAGGCGACGCCGCCGGACATCATGATCTTGATGTGATCGGCACCGAGCCGCATCTGCTCGCGCGTCGACTTGATGACCGAGGAGACGCCGTCGGAGATGTTCATCGTAAAGGCCATGGCGTTGCAGCAATGGCAGCGTGCACCGAAATCGGTGCGCCGGCGCGGGTCGCTATGGCCGCCGGTCGGGCCGATCGCGGCGCCGGCGATGAACAGGCGCGGGCCGGCGATGTCGCCCTTCTCGACTGCTTCCTTGATGCCCCAATCGGCACCGCCGGTGTCACGCACCGAGGTGAAGCCGCGATCGATCATGCCCCTCATCAGGCGGGCGGCGCGCGCGGTCGCGAGCGTCAGCGGTACGCTCTCCAGCAGGCGGATATAGACCTCGGAGAGCATGACGTGGACATGGCTGTCGATCAGGCCGGGCATCAGCGTGCGCCCGCCGCAGTCGATCACCGCTGCCTTGTCGGCCTTGATCGGCTTGTCGGAGACCTCGCGGATCAGCTCGCCTTCGACCAGCAATTCGTGGCCCTTGCGCAGCTCGCCATGACCTGGCTCCAGCATCGCGAAATTGCGGAACAGGACCTGCGTCATGGCGGCGTCTCCCAACGGCACTCCTGATATATTATGAGCTTCGCGAGCCCTGTCCATCGCGCCACGCGCGCAATGTCATGCCCGGACCGCCTTTCGCGATCAGCCGGCGGCCGCGTTCTGCGCGAGCGCCCGGCCGCGGACGGGCAGAGAGAGGTCGTTGGCGAGCATGCGGTTGATCGCGGGGAGGCCGTCGAGCAGGTCCGGCAGGAAGGCCTGCGAGGGCGGCATTCGCTTTGGCAAGGCGTGCAGCGCCTTCGCCATCTGCATCGGATCGCGCGCGCTCGCTCCGGTCTGGGTCGGATCGAGCAGCACGTCGATCAGGCGCAGATTGTCGGCGCGTTCGGCCCGGATCGCCTGCTCCAGGCGCGGCCGGACGCGCGGCACGATCAGCGCCGGCTTGTCGAAGGAGAGGATCTCGCAGAACGTGTTGTAGCCGCCCATGGCGACGACGCAGTGGGCACGATTCATCAGGAGTTCGAGACGCGGCTCGAAGCCGATGCTTTCCAGCTTCGGCAGCTTCGCGATGCGTTCGGTGAATTCCTTGCGCTTCTCGCGCGACAGGAACGGGCCGAAGACGATCAGCGACGGCAATTCGATGGTCGGGTCGGTCTCATAGGCCGAGATCACCCAGTCGATCACGCCGGCGCCGTCGCCCCCGCCGCCGGGCGTCACCAGGATGAATGGCCCCTTGGTGATGCGCGGATGCCGGTTTGGCGGCATCGGCGAAGGTACTGCGCGCTTGAGATAGCCGGTATAGCGGATCTTGTCGGCGAAGAGATGCTGGTTCGGCAGCCCGTCGAGCGGCCGGTAGATGCTCTCCAGCCCGTAGACCCAGATGTCATCGTACGTATTGGCGAGCACGTCGAGCGCGCCGCTCTGGCGCCATTCCTCATGCAGCTTGGCCGGCTCGTCGAGCACGTCGCGCAGGCCGAGCACGATGCGGGCGCCGCGGCGGCGCAGGATCTCGAGCGACGGGATGAGCTCGCCGCGCAGGCCGATCGGCTCCTTGTCGACGATGACGATGTCCGGGTCGAAGGAGAGCACCGTCTGCTTGATCAGGTCGGTGCGCAGGCGGATCGTGTCGGCGAGCTCGAGATTGAGATGATGCGGCATATAGCGGCCGTCGCTCTGCTTCTCGATGCCGGGAATGCGGACATAATCGACGCCGTCGCCGAACTGGAAGCTCGAGATCATCGACGAGCCGGAGACGATGATCACTGATATATGAGGGTAGCTCGCGACCAGCGAATTGGCGATTGCGCGGCATCGGCGGATATGGCCGAGACCGAAGGTGTCGTGGCTATAGATCAGGACGCGCGGTGCATGCGGACTGCACGGCGGGCGGCGCACGCCGCTATCGTCGATCAGACTGAGCCCCACGTGCGTCGCGTCCTCTGCTTGAAGGTCAGATGGCCTTCGGGGGACGCCAGAACGCACCCGAACTGCCCGAAACCATAGCGCTGCCGGCGCGTCAATCCAAGTCCGTTGCCAGGTAGGTTGCCGCGCCAAAGAGAGCATCGGGACCGGAGAATGCGACGGCCGCGTGACCGGACAGTCGCACCAGCAGATTCGTGAGGACATCCCACGTCGTTTTGTCGTGATCGTGATGGTGCAGCAGCAGGCCAAAGGGTTGGCTGGTTTCGGGACCCGTACGGCGACTAGCGAGCGTTTGAACCATCTCGGCCAGGAGATCGCCGGGCTGCCGGCCGACACGGCCGCCATGCCAGTCGATCAGGTCGAGATCGGTGTTGACGAGATAGGGCCCGCCGGCAGGTCCCAGCGCGAAATTGCGGAAGCAGGACAGGCCGGCGAAGCCGAGTTGAGGCAGTTCTGCCGCGACGTCCGGATGGATGCGGTTCCACGGTGGCGCGAAGACCGGCAGGAAGGCGTCACCGAACAGCTCCCGCAGGCGCTGCTGCCCGCCACTGATCTCGGCAAGAATCTCGGGAAGCGGCCGGTGCAGACCGAACTCGCTCTTCTTCTCACCGGGGGGGGCATGGTTGCGATGCCAGGTCCCGTGTTGGCAGGGGCGCAGCAATGGTGCAGTCTCGAGTCGCCTTGCCAGCGTCTCTTGCGCCACCATTGGGATCGAGGCCAGCAGCACCGGGATCACGAAGCGCTCGGAGAGGGCTGCGAGCCGGTCGAGCTGGTCGCTGGGCATGGTCGCGTCGTCGTCGCGCAGCCAGAGATCGAGGCGCCTGCCGGCGGTGGCCCAGCGGTCGAGCTCGGCGAAGAGGGCAGACCAGTCGGCGGCGTCCGTCACAGCGCGATCTCCGCGGTCTTGCGGCCGTGTCGGGCGATGGGCTGCATCAAGCGCGCCGGCGAGGATCGCGCGGGCGCTGTCGCCGTTGCGCTCCTCGCGGGCGAAGCTTCGGGCGGCCACGCCCATGCGAGCGCGTAGCGCTGGATCGCCGATCAGCGTTGCGATCGTGGCGGCCAATGCGGTTTCGTCGCCATGGGGGGCGAGCAGGGCGGTGCGGTCGCGGGCGACGACGGCGGGCACGCCGCCGCTGTCGAGCGCTGCCACGGGAAGCCCCGCGGCCTGCGCTTCGAGATAGACCACACCATAAGCCTCGTTCAGGCCGGGCCAGACGAAGAGGTCATGCGTCGTCAGCTCGGCGAGAATCTCGGCGGGCTCGCAGCGCCCGAGGAAGCGGATGCGCCCGGGTGGGAAGCCAGCGAAGGCGGCCTCAATGGCAGCGCGCTCGGGCCCGTCGCCAATCAGGGTCAGGGTCCAGGGCAGGTCGATGATCCGGGCGAGCGTCCGGGCGAGGAAGAGGTAGCAGGCGGCCTTGTTGCCCTGTCGCATCATCGCGACAGCGATCAGCCGGACTGGCTCGTTCTCCGCATGCGGTGCGACAACACGCTCGGGCATATCGGCGAGCTTCAACAGGAAGGGCGGTAGGTCGATCAGGCGCTCCGGCTCCGGGATCAGCCGGCTCAGGCCCTCCCGGTCGCGAGCCGTCATGCAGAGGTGGAGATCGGCACGCAGGATCGCCTCCCGGGCAAGCGCTGCCGCCTCCGCCCAAGGGCCGTCAAAGCGCTTTTGCGCATCGCTCGCCTCGGCGACGAGATAGGGCAGGCGGAAATGCTCGACCAGGGTCGGACCGATCAGGTCGGGTGCGCGGTAGTGACAGTGATAGGTGAAGAACAGGTCGGGCCGAACGTCCCGCGCCTGCCATCGCCCCGTCAGCGACGCGATGACGCTCTGCGCCGCATTCTTGTGGGCGGCGAGCAGCGCGGGGTCGGGCTCGCACATGAAGCTGCGCTCGGCCGGGACGATCGCGACGGCATGGCCAAGCTCCTCCAGCAATGTCACCAGCTGGCGCGCCATCAGCCGGTCGCCGGAGGGGGCGCCGTCGCCATAGCGGTTCAGCGGCGTGTGGAAAGCGATCTTCACGGCTGGTCTTGCGATGGCGCGAGCGGGCTTCAGCGGTACGGGTCGGCTGCGTCACGCAGGCCGTCGCCGAGGAAGTTGAAGGCGAGGATGATGACGATCACCGGGACGCAGGGGTAGAGCAGCCAGGGATAGAGCGCGACGACGTTGATGTTCTGGGCCTCGTTCAGCATCACGCCCCAGCTGGTGATCGGCGGCCTGAGGCCGAGACCGAGGAAGGAGAGCGCGGTTTCGCCGAGGATGGTCTTGGGGATGGTGATCGTCGCGGCGGCGATGAGATGGCTCATGAAGCCGGGCACGAGATGCAGGCCGATGATGCGGGCGGGCTTGGCGCCCATCAATTGGGCGGCGACGACATAGTCCTCCTCGCGCAGCGCCAGCAGCTTCGAGCGAACGGCGCGGGCGAGCCCGGTCCAGTCCATCAGCCCGAGGATCACGGTGATGCCGAAATAGACCAGCAGCGGGCTCCAGGAAGGCGGCATGATCGCCCCCAGCGCCAGCCAGAGCGGGATATGCGGCAGCGATTGCACGATCTCGATGATGCGCTGGACGATGAGATCTACCTTGCCGCCATAATAGCCGGCGATGCCGCCGATGATGATGCCGAGCACGAAGGAGACGCTGACGCCGAGCAAGCCGATGGTGAGCGAGATCCGCCCGCCATAGAGGATGCGCGAGAACATGTCGCGGCCGAGCCGGTCGGTGCCGAGCAGATAGAGCGTGCCGCCTTCCGGTGGGCAGATCAGGTGGAGATTGCCGGGTATGAAACCCCAGAACTCATAGGTGTCAGCGCGGCAGAAGAAGCGGAGCTTCTGCGGCCTGGTTTCGTCGACGTCGTATTCGCGCTTCAGGTTCTCCATGTTGAGGCGCTGGACATACGGATAGACGAAGGGGCCGACGAAGCTGCCCTCGTGGAAGAGACGCAGCTCCTGGCGCGGGGCACGGATGAAGTCGGTATTGCGCGTCGTGTAGTGATAGGGCGCCAGGAACTCGCAGATCGCGACCGACAGGTACATCAGCAGGATGACGATGCCGGAGATCACCGCGAGCCTGTGCTTGCGGAATTTCCACCACATCAGCTTCCATTGCGGAGCGAGATAGACGCGCTCCTGTTCGGGCGACATCTTCTCGACGGCGTAGGGCTCGAACGGCGCGGTCGACCAGCGATGCGGCAGCGGATCCGAGGCCGTGGGGGCGGGAGGCGTGGTCACTTGGTCGCCGTCCCCTGCAGCCGGATGCGCGGATCGAGGATCGCGAGCGCGATGTCGGAGATCAGCACGCCGATCACGGTCAGGAAGGACAGGAACATCAGGAAGGAGCCGGCGAGATACATGTCCTGGCTCTGCAATGCCCGGATCAGCAGCGGGCCGGTGGTCTGGAGCGAGAGCACGATCGCGACGATCTCGGCGCCGGAGACGATCGAGGGCAGGATGTCGCCAATATCGGAGATGAAGAAGTTGAGCGCCATGCGCAGCGGATACTTGCGCAGCGCCTTGCCTGGTGGCAGGCCCTTGGCGCGGGCGGTGACGTAGTACTGCTTCTGCAGTTCGTCGAGCAGGTTGGCGCGCAGCTTGCGGATCATGCCGGCGGTGCCGCCCGCGCCGATGATGATCACGGGTATCCAGAGGTGCTCCAGCACCGACTTGAACTTGGCCCAGCTCATCGGCTGGTTGAGATATTGCGGGTCGACGAGGCCGCCGATCGAAGTGCCGAACCAGATATTGGCGAAGTAGAGGAAGATCAGCGCCAGCAGGAAATGCGGTATGGCGAGGCCGAGCATGCCGACGAATGTGAGGCCGTAATCGCCCCAGCTGTACTGATGCGTCGCCGAATAGATGCCGATCGGAAAGGCGACGATCCAGGTGAAGATGATGGTGAAGAAGGAGACGATCATCGTCAGCAGCAGGCGGTCGCCGACGATGTCGCGGACCGGCAGCTGGTACTCGAAGGAGTAGCCCATGTCGCCGCGCAGCAGGCCGGTGACCCACCAGAAATAACGCTCGGCCGGCGGCTTGTCGAAACCGTACTCCTTCTTCAGGAACTCGACGCGGCTCATGTCCGCCTTCTCGCCCTGGGCCTGCATCTCGGCGACCATGGTCTCGAAATAGTCGCCCTCGGGGAGGTTGATCACGGTGAAGATCAGGACGCTGGTGACGAACAGCGTCGGGATCATCACCAGGATGCGCTTGAAGATGTACTTCAGCAGCACGATTAATTCCCCTCGAACCAGAACGTGTCCGGCATGTAGCGGCCGAAGAAGGCGCCCGGCTCAAAGCTGTAGAGGCCATTGTCAGGCACGTTGCGCAGTGCCTTCGCGATCACGATCGGCTGCAGCGTGGCATTGACCACGCCGATCGTGAACAATTGCTCGGCGTTGATCTTCAGCATCGTCTGCCAGATTTCCCGGCGCTCCTCGTGCGTCGTCGAATGCCGCCAGCCCCGGTAGAGCTCGACGAGCTGCTTCGCCTCCTGAATGGTGGGCGCCTCGCCCTCGCGGCCGCCGCTCTCGAAATACTGGCCCCAGCGCGGCCAGTTGAACTGGGCGGGCGAGGTCGGCGCCAGCGCGTCGGGCTCCATCTCGGCCGCGACCAGCGCATTGTCCATGCCGGTCCAGCCGGACATGATCGTCTGGCCGGCGAGGATGCGGCGGCGGAAGACGTCGAGCTGGCTCGATCGCGGGTGGATCTTGATGCCGATCGCGATGAAGTCCTGCTTGATCAGGTCGAGGATGTCGGTCTCCTCGGTCGAGGCGCCGGCGGTCTCGATGGTGAATTCGAGGCGCCGCCCGTCCGGGAACAGGCGGATCTTCTCGCCGTCGCGCTTGGAAAGGCCGATCTCGTCGAGCAGGCGATTGGCCTCGGCGAGGTCCGGCGTCATGTTGAGCTGCGCCAGCGCCGCATCATAGAGCGGGCTCTCCGGCAAAGCGGTGTTGCCGCTCTCCTTGGCGAGCCCGAAGTAGATGACGCGGTTGATGTCGCGGCGATTGATCGCGAGCGATAGCGCGCGGCGATAGCGCACATCGCGGTTGAGGTCGCGCCAGACCGGATCGATCGCGTTCAAATTGGGCATCAGGGCGAACGAGGCGCCTTCGGCCCGCTTCCAGAGCTTGACCTCGAAATTCATCCGCTTCGCGGCGCCCTTGAGGAAGGTATAGTCCTCGAAGCGCAGATAGCGGGCCTGCAGGTCGGCGTCGCCGGCGGCGGTCTTGGCCGGGATCAGCGCCGCGCTGCCGATCGTCAGCGTGACCTCGTCGACATAGGGCAGCTGTCGACCGTTCTCGTCGATCCGGTGAAAATACGGGTTGCGGACGAAGGTGAACCGCTCGGCCGGGATCGATGTGGTGTTGCGCCAGGGGTCGAGCGTCGGCAAATCGGGATTCTCCGGCCGGTACTGGCGCGAGAAGCGCTCGTGCAACGAGCCCCAGTCCTTGACGCGGGCGGTCTTGATCTTCTGTTCCAGCTCTTCCTTGCCGGCATAGCGCTGGTGGAACTGCTTCAGATAATGCGCCGGCATGGCGATGTAGAGCGGCTGGGCGCCGGCGAGCGCCGGCAGGAAGACCGGGTTCGGCTCGGCCCAGGTGTAGCGTAGCGTGACCTCGTCGAGGACCTCGAAGCGGCAAGGCTGGCCGGAGATCAGCATCGCCTGCGGCGGCCCGCCCGGCGAGAGGCGCTTGTTGTTGGCGACGTCCTCCCACCAATAGCGGAAGTCCTCGGCCGTGAGAGGATGGCCGTCCGACCAACGGTGGCCGACGCGCAGCCGCAACGTGAAGACGCGGCCGCCCTCGACCTCGAAGCTCTCGAGCAGGTCGGGCGCGAGTTCGAGCTTGTCGTCGTAGACGACGAGACGGGTGTAGCCGTAGATCGTCATCATGCGGATGTCGCGCTGGTCGCCCATCAGCATGCGCATGGTGCCGCCATGCCGGCCGGGCGCGCGACCCATGGCCGCGACCTCGATCAACCGCGGTGACTTCGGCAGGCGCTCCGCGAGCGGCGGCAACTCGCCGGCGGCGACCTTGGCGGCGAGCGCGGGACTATCGATCAGGGGTCCGACGCCGGCGAAGCCCAGCCGCGGCGCGACCAGGGCGGCACCGGTTCCGATCAGAAAGCTCCTGCGCGCGATCCGCATCAGGCGAGCTCCCTGACATTGGCGCCGGGCTTGGCGAGGACGAGATGGCCGGCCCCGAGATCGAGATGAGCGAGCGGCTCGCCATCGGGATCGGGCTTGAAGCCCGCCGGCCAGTGGCGCGTATCGGAGGCGCCGCCGGGGGCCGCGAGCTTGAAGTCGAGCTTGCGGTCGAGATCGGCGAAAGGCACCGATTTCAGCAGCGCCTTGGTGTAGGGATGAACCGGCGCGGTGAAGAGGGTGTGGCGGGGTGCGAGCTCGACGATGCGGCCGTTGGCCATCACCGCGATACGGTCGGCCATGTAGTTCACCACGGCGAGATTGTGCGAGATGAACAGGAAAGTCAGGCCGCGCTCGGCCTGCAAATCCTTGAGCAGATTGAGGATCTGCGCCTGCACGGAGACGTCGAGTGCCGAGACCGGCTCGTCGCAGATGATCAGCTCCGGATCGAGCGCGAGCGCCCGGGCGATGCCGATGCGCTGGCGCTGGCCGCCGGAGAAGGAGTGCGGATAGCGCGAGAGGAAGCGCTGATCGAGCCCGACATCGTCCATCAGCGCCTTGACCCGCGCCGTCTGCTCGGCGCCGTCGCCGCGCTCGTGGATGACGAGCGGCTCGCGCAGGAGGTTCATCACGGTCATGCGCGGCGACAGCGACGAGACCGGGTCCTGGAAGATCATCTGCAGCTTCGGCCGGAAGCCGCGCAGCGCCTCGCCCTGCAGCGACAGGAGATCGATGCAATCCTTGCCGTCGTCGAAGCGGATCTCGCCGGAATCGGGCGTCAGGGCGCGCATGATCAGCTTGCTGAGCGTGGTCTTGCCGCAGCCGCTCTCGCCGACGAGGCCGAGGCATTCGCCCCGCTCGATATCGAAGCTGACGTCGTCGACGGCGGTGACGGTCGAGGTCGTGCCCTTGCCGAAGAACCGGCTCGAATGGGTTGTATAGGTCTTGCGCAGATGGCGCACTGCAAGGAGCGGTGCCTGCTGTCCGGCCGCCTGTTGTGCCGGGGCGGGCTTCGGCGCGGCCGGCGGGCGCGGTCTCGCCTCGCGCAAGGCGACCAGCCGCTCGCCCTCCTGCATGTCGAAATGCGGCGATGCCTTGAGCAGCGCCTTGAGGTAGGGGTGCTGCGGGCGGCGGAAGATGTCCTCGGCCGGGCCGCTCTCCATGATCTCGCCATGGTAGATCACCACGACCTCGTCGGCCATGTTGGCGACGACGCCGAGATCATGGGTGATCAACAGGATCGCCATGCCCATCTCGGCCTGGAGATCGCACATCAGGTCGAGCACCTGGGCCTGGATGGTGACGTCGAGCGCCGTGGTCGGCTCGTCGGCGATCAGCAGTGCCGGCTGGCAGATCAGGGCCATGGCGAGCATGGCGCGCTGGCGCAGCCCGCCCGAGAGCTCGAAGGAATAGAAGTCATAGGCGCGGGTGGGATCCTTGAAGCCGACCCGCTTCAGCATCGTCTCGATCAGAACCCGCGCTTCCGGCTTCGGCATAGGCCGGTGCAGCTGCAGCGCTTCCTCGATCTGGTTGCCGATCGTATGGACCGGCGAGAGCGAGGACATCGGTTCCTGGAAGATCATGCCGATACGCCCGCCGCGCAGGTCGCGGATCTCCTTGCCCTCGGCGGGCAGGGTGGCGATGTCGGTGACGGCATCGGGTGTTTCTGGATCGCGAAACAGGATGCTCCCGCCGGTGATGGCGCCCGCGCGCGGCAGAAGGCCCATGATCGCCTGCGAGATCACCGATTTGCCCGAGCCGGACTCGCCGACAAGTGCGACGGTCTTGCCGGCAGGGATGCGGAAGTCCACGCCCTTCACGACATCGCGAGCGAAGCCGTGAACGGTGAAGCCAATCTTCAGGTCGTTGATCTCGAGAATATTCATCTGCGGCTGAGGCCGTCTTCCCCTGATGTCCGTGTTGGCCGATGCACGATCTTTGCCGTCATTCGGGTCGATCTGGCGCCGAAGCTTGCCCGTCCGCTGCGGCGTGGTTCCTTGTTCTCCCGACCCAGCCGTCCTTGTCCTGTCTCGATGACGATCTTGCAACATGGCGGCGTTCCCGCCTGCGCCGACTGCCTCGACCGAACTTGAAATCGCTGGACTTGTCGAGTCCCGGCGCATGTTGCGCCGCGTCGTGAACTGCCCACATATGGGGGCAAGCCGGCGGCGTTTCCGCTCTTCCGGATGCGGGATGGGAAAGCCCCTTGGAGAGAAGCCTCTTCCGTTACGTGTGGCAGAAGAGCCGCCGGGAGCAGATCATCGTTCTGCTCGTCATTCTCGTCTCGATCCCGTTCAACTGGGCATCGTTCGACGTGCCCAAGCGCATCGTCAACGATGCGATCCAGGGTGGCGCCTTCAAGGACGGCAAGACGACGGCGACGGTATTCGACTGGGCGCTGCACCTGCCGGAATTCCTCGGTGGCGGCGGCTTCCAGATCTCCGAAGGCTTCAAGGTCGGCCAGCTTGGTCTGCTGCTGACGCTGAGCTTCTATTTTCTCCTGCTCGTCCTGATCAACGGCGGCTTCAAATACATCGTCAACCTGCAAAAGGGCGTGCTCGGCGAGCGCATGCTCAGGCGCATGCGCTACGATTTGTTCAGCCAGTTGATGCGTTTCCGGCCGGAGGATATCCGCTCGGTCAAGCCGGCCGAAGCCGCGAGCATGATCAAGGACGAGGTCGAGCCGATCGGCGGCTTCGTCGGCGATGCCTTCATCCAGCCGGCCTTCCTGCTCAGCCAGGCGCTGACCGCACTCGCCTTCATCATGATGCAGAGCGTCTGGCTCGGCTCGATCGCGCTGATCATCGTGCTGATGCAGGCGGTGATCATCCCGATCCTGCGCAAGGAGCAGCTCCGCCTCGGACGCGAGCGCCAGATCGCCTCGCGCCAGCTCGCCGGAAGGATCGGCGAGATCGTCGATGCCGGACCGACCATCCAGGGAAATGGCGCAACCTCCTATATCCAGTCGGATATCGCCGGGCGGCTCGGCACGCTGTTCGACATCCGCTATGCGCTCTACAAGCGCAAATTCGCCGTCAAGTTCCTGAACAACCTGCTGGCGCAGGTGACGCCCTTCTTTTTCTACGCGATCGGCGGCTTTTTCGCCCTGCAGGGACGGCTCGACATCGGCCAGCTCGTCGCCGTGATCGCGGCCTATCGCGATCTGCCGCCGCCGATCAAGGAGCTGATCGACTGGGAGCAGCAGCGCAACGACGTCACCATCAAATACGAACAGGTGATCGCGCAGTTCAGCCCGACCGAGGTGGTCACGCTGGAGGAGAAGGGCGAGATCGCACGGCTGCCGTCCCGCGGCGAGATTCGGCTCGACAAGGTCGAGATGTCAGACAATCGCGGGCAGCCGCTCCTGGCGCCCTTAAGCCTGACCCTGCATCGGCCGGGAGCGGTCGCGCTTATCGGTGGTGCCGGCGGCGGCCGCGACACGCTCGGGCGCATCCTCGGCCGGCAGACCATGAGCTATGGCGGCCGTGTCCTGATCGACAAGGAGCCGCTCTCCGCGATCAGCGTCGAGCGTGCGAGCCATTTCATCGGCTATGCCGGCCCCGAGGTCGAGATCATCAACGGGTCCCTGCGCGACAACATCCTGCTGCCGCTGAAGCGCAGGCGCCCGGTCGTGAAGCCGGACGATGTCGTCGATCAGGAGGAGCATCGCCGTTTCATCGAGGCGCTGCGCGCGGGGAACACGCCGCTGCCCTTCGCTGCGGACTGGAACGACTATGCAGGCGTCGGCCTCGATGGAGAGGAGGCGCTCGAGCAGCGCCTCCTCTCCATCCTGGACACGCTCGGCTGCGCCGACGAGATCTACGAGCTCGGTCTCGATGCCAAGGTGATCGCCCCGTTGCCGGAAGGTGCGGCCGAACGCATCATCGAAGCGCGCGAGGTTGTGGCGGCCGAACTGACCAAGACCAAGCTCGCCGGGCTGATCGAGACCTTCGATCTCGAGCGCTACAACGCCAATGCGACGATCGCGGAGAACCTCGTCTTCGGCGCCATGCGCAATGGCCGTCAGCCGGCCGACTTCCTGCTCGAGGACCCTTACGCCCGCTCGGTGCTGCAAGCTGAGGCCCTTGATGAGCCGCTGGCCGAGATCGGCGGGCGCATCGCCTCGACACTGGTCGAGATCTTCGCGGGCCTGCCGCAGGGCCATGTCCTGTTCGAGCGCTATGCCTTTGGCGGTGAGGTCGATCTGGAAAAGCTCGGCGAACTGGCCGAAGCCCTGCGCCGGCACGACCGGCGCAGCCCGCTCGACCCGACGGTGCAGCGCGAGCTGGTCGCGCTCGCGCTCGGCTATGTCGAGCCAAAGCACCGGCTCAACCTGCTCGACATCGCCCTGCGGCGGCGCGTGTTGCGCGCCCGGCACTCCTTCAAGACCTATCTTCCCGGCGAAAAGGCCGACGAGGTCGAATTCTACGATCCGGCCGATGTGATCCATGGCGCGAGCGTGCGCGACAACCTGCTGTTCGGGCGCATCGGCTTCGGCGTTCCCGATGCCGGACGCAAGGTGGCGGAGATCGCCCGGGCGGCGCTGTCGCGGGCCGGGCTCGACGCGGCGGCCTATCGCTTGGGGCTCAACACCGATGTCGGCCTGCGCGGCCGGCTGCTGCCGCTGCGCCTGCGCCTGATGGTGCCGCTGGCCCAGGCGCTGATCAAACAACCGGACATCCTGGTGCTTGATCTCGACGCCTTCGCCGTCACCTGCGCCGATCCTCGCGGCCTGATCCGCCGGATCGGCGCCTATTGCGATGACAAGACAGTGTTCCTGCTCTTGACCGACCAGGGGTTGGCTGCCGATATCCCTGAGAAGATCATCTTCAACGGAGCCGTGGCCCGGGTGGGTAACAAGGGCGGAGCCGTCGACGAGGCGGACGAGCTGCAGGACGAGACGCCGCCTCCCAACGGCGCGGTTCCGATCGAGGCGAGGACATGACACTCGAGAGCGATATCGGCTGCCTGAAATCGATCCCCCTGTTCCGCGGCTTGCCGGGGCCGCGGCTGAAGCTGCTCGCCCTGATGGGAGAGCGGCTCTATTTTCCGGCTGGAACGGTGATCACCGAAGAAGGCGCGAAGCCCGAAGAGGTCTACTGCATCCTGGAAGGGGAGGTCGAGCTCTCGCACGACTTCTCCGACGGCCGGCAGAAGAGCTTCCGGCTCGCGACCGGCAGCATCATCGGCGACGTGCCATTGCTCTGCAACCAGACCAATGCCGCGCGGTCCGCCGCCAAGACCGACGTCGTCGCGCTGCGGCTGCCGCGGGCGCTGTTCTTCGAGCTGCTCGACAACATTCCGGAATTCTCCGTCGCCCTGTCGCGCGATCTGGCCGGGCGGCTCTATCGGCTGGCGGATTCCGTCCTGCACGGTGAGAAGACACATTGAAGCGCCGGGTGCGCCGATGACAGCGGTTCCGAGCACGCCAGCCGGGGGCAGGCCCGTCGCATCTGGCTTCGACCAGATGTCGTCCTTGAGCCGCGACGTGCGCTTCGCCTCCGGCTGCATCCTGATGGTCTTTGCGACCACGCATTTCCTCAATCATGCGCTCGGCATTTTCGGCGTCGCGACGATGGAGGCGGTGCAGGACTGGCGCTACTGGTTCTGGCACAGCTGGATCGGCACGGTTCTGCTTTACGGAGCACTCGTCGTCCATCCCGTCTTCGCCTTGCTGCGGGTGGCACAGCGGCGCACCTTCCGCATGCCGGCGCGCGAGGTGATCCAGATCGTGCTCGGCGTCGCGATCCCGATCTTCCTGATCGACCATATCGTCGGCACCCGGGTGCAGGGCTCATTGTTCGGCCAGGACGAGAGCTACCATGCCGTCCTGCGCCGACTCTGGCCTGGTCTTGCTCTGTCACAGAGCCTGCTGCTGCTGCTGGTCTGGACGCATGGTGTGATCGGCCTGCATTTCACCTTCCGGGCGCGTGACGCCTATGTGCGCTGGCGCGATCCGTTCCTGCTGGTGGCGATCCTGGTGCCGTTGCTGGCCATCATCGGCTTCTCGGTGGCTGGACGGGAGGCGCAGATGATGGCGCTGCCGCCGGAGCTCTATACGGCCCGCCAGGTCGACATGTTCAATCTGAACGTAACGTGGGCGAAGCGCGCCTTCTTCGGCCTGATCGGCGGTTTCGCCGGCTTTGTCGTCTTGCGCGAACTCAGGGCGCGGGCGCTCGGCGCGATCGCGGTGCGTTTCGTCGGGCACGGCGTGCGCCGCGTCGTCCCCGGTCCGACCCTGCTCGAGATCTTCCGTCGCTTCGGCATTCCGCATGCGGCGCTCTGCGGGGGACGGGCGCGCTGTGCCACCTGCCGCGTGCTGGTGCTCGACGGTGCCGACGACCTGCCGCCGCCCGGCCCGAACGAAGCGCGGCTCCTGCGCCGGATCTCGGCCGGCGATCATGTCCGACTGGCCTGCCAGATCCGGCCGAAGCGCGACCTCCAGGTCCAGATACTGCTCGCCGCCAAGCAGCGCGGTGCCGGCCCCACCGGTGCCCTCGATTCCGATGACCGTATCGGCAAGAAGGGGCTGACGGTGATGGTCGCGGATCTCAGGGCCTTCACCGCGCTCTCCGAGCGGCAATTGCCCCATGAGCTGATGAGCCTGCTCAATCGCTTCTATGACGAGATGTCCCAGGCGATTGCGGCGCATGGCGGGCGGATCGAGGCGATCTATGGCGACGGTTTGATGGCGGTGTTCGGGCTGGAGGCAACGCCGGCGCGCGCGGGCGCAGCGGCGATCGCTGCGGCCGGGGACATGGTCCGAGCGGTCGAGGCGCTCAACCGCGAATATGCCAATGCCCTGCCATTGCCACTGCGCATCGGCATCGGCATCCATGGCGGCCAGACGATCGTCGGAGCGGTCGAGAACGAAAGCATGGGGCGGCGCGAGATCACGGTCGGCGAGACGGTGATGATCGCCAGCCAGCTCGAGGCGGCGACCCGGCGCCTTTTGTCCGACATCGTCGTTTCCGCCGAGACGGTGAGCGCAACGGGACGCAGCTATCGCGACACGATCCCGCACAAGATCGCGGTCAAGGGGCGCGACAAGCCGATGCAGGTCTACGGCTTCGGCAGCACGCCGGCCGGCGAGGCCAAACCGGACGGGGGTCAGGACGCCAAGGCCACGCCGCAAAAGGCTGAAGGCGCGCTCCCAGTGGCGAAAGAGAAGACTCCGACAGCCACAGATGGGAGCACTTCCAGCTAGGCGGCGCGAGCCGGCGCTGGCAATTGCCAGGGCTCCTGCCTATGGTCCGGCCGCTTCACAATCTGCCGCATAGCCCCGAGTTTCGATGACCGACGAGATTTCCCGCGAGGCGCTGCACGACATCCTGCGCGGCGTCGCGGTGCTGTCCGGCGATGCGATCGTCGCCGATCTCGCCAGACTGGTCGGTAAGGGCGTGCGCGCCGATATCTCGATCGCCTTCAATCCGAAGCAGATCGCCTCGAAGCGCTGGCTGGTCGAGACGCTTGCCGAAGTCCTGCCGAAGCCGGACGGGCCGGTCTGGGTGCTCGGTGCCTGGCACGGCGTGCTCGGCGCCATGCTGCTGGCCGATGACCGGCTAGCGATTTCGCAGCTGGTCAGCCTCGACATCGACCCGGATTGCGCGGCGGTGGCCGAGACGCTCAATCACCGCCATGTCGCCTCCAGCCGTTTCCGGGCGCTGACCGCCGATATGATGAGCCTCGACTTCGAACGGGCCGAAGGCGGAAGGCCGGGATTGGTGATCAACACCAGCTGCGAGCATCTCGACGACGTGCCGGGCTGGATCGCCAGCCTTCCCGCCGGGCTGCCGCTGCTGCTGCAATCCAACGACTATGTCCGCGAGCCCGATCACCGCAGCTGCGTGCCCTCACTCGACGCCTTCAAGGCGCAGGCCGGGCTTTCGGAGGTATGGTTCGCTGGCGCGCTGCCGACCAGGAACTACACCCGCTTCATGCTGATCGGCCGCAGATGAGCAGCGAGAAACCCGCCGGCCCGGCGGTCGCGATCGCGATGAAGGGCTATCCGCGCCTGTCGGAGACCTTCATTGCGCAGGAACTGCTCGGCCTGCAGCGGCTCGGCCTCTCCTTCGCGATCTGGTCGCTGCGCCACCCGACGGACGGCGCGCGGCACCTGATGCACCGCGAGATCATGGCGCCGCTGCATTATCTGCCGGAGTATCTGCATGATGACTGGCCGCGCGTGCTGCGCGGTATCGCCCGCGCTTTTGCGCGGCCGAGTATTGCCCGCCTGCTCGGCGTCTTCCTGCGCGATCTCGTCCGCGACCGGACGCGCAATCGGCTGCGTCGCTTCGGCCAGGCCTGCGTGATGGCTCGTGAGCTGCCGGCGGGAACCCGCCATCTCCATGTCCATTACCTGCACACGCCGGCCTCGGTGATCCGCTATGCGGCACTGAGCCGGGGCCTCTCCTGGTCGTTCTCCGCCCATGCCAAGGACATCTGGACGACGCCCGACTGGGAGAAGCGCGAGAAGATCGCCGATGCGCGCTGGGGCGTGACCTGTACCCGCGACGGCCATGCCGAGCTCGTGCGCCTTGCTGATCGGCCCGGCAAGGTCGCGCTGCTCTATCACGGGCTCGACCTGGCGCGGTTTCCGGCGCCGCCGGAGGCACGCGCGCCGCGCGATGGTTCCGATCCGGCCGACCCGCTGTGCTTCATCACGATCGGGCGGGCGGTGGCGAAAAAGGGTTTTGACGATCTGCTCGCGGCGCTGGCGATCCTGCCGGCGGATCTGCACTGGCGGCTCGTCCATATCGGCGGTGGCGAGATGCTTGCGGCACTGAAGGCCCAGGCCGAGACGCTCGGCATCGCGTCACGAATCGAATGGCGCGGCGCGCAGGCGCAGGACGCGGTGATCGCCGCGCTACGCGAGGCCGATCTTTTCGTGCTGCCGTCGAAGCAGGCGGAGAACGGCGACCGCGACGGCTTGCCGAACGTGGTGATGGAGGCGGCGAGTCAGGCCCTGCCGATCGTCGCGACCGACTTCGCCGGCATTCCGGAGTTCGTGCATCATGGGCGCGAGGGAGTGCTGCTGCGGCCGGGCGATGTCTCGGCCTTGGCCAAGGCGCTGGACGGCTTAAGCCGCGATCCGCAATGGCGCGCGAAGCTGGGCGCGGCGGCTTTCGCCCGGCTCGGGACCGAGTTCTCGGCGCAGGCCGGTCTGGAGCGGGTCCACCGGGCATTGCTGGCGGCCGTCGCGGGCAAGGACGGCGGCGCGCCATGAGCGCCCGCATCCTGATCGCGGTCACGCATCTGCTCGGTGTCGGCCATCTGGTGCGAGCGCGGCAGCTGGCGCGGGCGCTGACCGGGGCGGGGCATGAGGTCACGCTCGCCAGCGGCGGCATGCCCGATGGCAAGGCCGTGGTTGGCTATCGCTTCGTGCAGCTGCCGCCGGTGCGCGTCGAAGGAACCGATTTCCGCAACCTGCTCGACGAGAACGGCTACGCCGCCGCGCCGGAGCGACTTGCTGCGCGCCGCGAGCAACTTGCAGCTCTGGCGCAGGAGTTATCGCCCGATATCGTCGTCACCGAGCACTTTCCCTTCGGCCGGCGCCAGCTCGCGGGCGAGTTCCAGGCGCTGATCGAGGCGGCGAAGGCGACCAATCCGCCCGCGCTCGTGCTGTCTTCTATCCGCGACGTGCTGGTCGCACCGCAACGGTCGGAGCGGCTCGCCGAGGCGGCCGGGCGGGTTTCGACGCTGTTCGATGCGGTGCTCGTGCATGGCGACCCGCACGTCCTGCCGCTCGAAGTCTCCTGGCCGGTGACGCCGGAGGTTGCGGGCAAGCTGATCTATACGGGCTATCTCGCGGAGCCGCTCGCCTTGCCGGAGGTGGTGGCAGCAGGTCCACTGGGAACAATCCTCGTCTCCGGCGGCGGCTCGGCGGCAGCCTTGCCGTTGTTCGAGGCCACGCTCGTGGCAGCGCGTCTGTTGCCGCAACGGTCCTTCCATCTCCTGATCGGCCGCGGCGTCTCCGAGGTCGACTTCGCCGCCCTGCGACAATCGGCTCCGGACAACGCAGTCGTCGAATGGGCGCGGAGGGATTTCCCGGCTCTGCTCGCTGGCTGCGCGCTGTCGATCAGTCAGGCCGGCTACAACACCGCGCTCGACCTGCTGCAGGCAGGGCGGCCCGCTCTCCTCGCCCCCTTCGATGCCGGCAACGAGACAGAGCAGGCCCTGCGCGCCGCCGCGCTGGAAGGCACCGGTCTGGCGCGCGTCGTGAAGCTCGTCGAGGGGCCGCAAGCTCTGGCCGCTGCGATCGAGGCCGCGCTGGCGCGAGGCGTCCCGCCCGCCGCGAAGGTCGACCTGAACGGGGCGGCGGGCACCGTCGCAGCCGTCGCGCGACTGCTCGCGAACCGCTCCTGAGCCGTGCGCGAATGCATGCCGGCGAAGGGTCGGCATGCCTCTTGCGAATTGCCGCTCCGCCGCTTTCGATCTAAGGAAGTTCCACACGCCTCCCTTTCGGTCGGCTCCAGGACACCGGATCTTCTGCCGGCCCCTGTCCTGCGCCCGGAGAAGAACGATGACAACGACGACTGCCTCCGCCCCCGGAATGCCGGACATGAAGTTGTCCGTGCGTCAGGTCTTCGGGATCGACAGCGATCTGGAGGTGCCGGCCTATTCCAAGCCCGAGGCGCATGTCCCCGACTTCGACGCGGATTACCGTTTCGACCGCGACACCACGATCGCGATCCTCGCCGGCTTCGCCCATAACCGCCGCGTGATGATCTCGGGCTATCACGGCACCGGCAAGTCGACCCATATCGAGCAGGTCGCGGCCCGGCTGAACTGGCCCTGCGTCCGCGTCAACCTCGACAGCCATGTCTCGCGCCTCGACCTCGTCGGCAAGGACGCGATCGTGCTGAAGGAAGGCAAGCAGATCACCGAGTTCCAGGACGGCATCCTGCCCTGGGCGCTGCAGAACAACATCGCGCTGGTCTTCGACGAGTACGATGCCGGCCGCCCGGACGTGATGTTCGTGATCCAGCGCGTGCTCGAGCAATCCGGCAAGCTGACGCTGCTCGACCAGAAGCGCGTCATCCGCCCGCACCCCGCCTTCCGCCTGTTCGCCACCGCCAACACGGTCGGCCTCGGCGACACCTCGGGCCTCTATCATGGCACCCAGCAGATCAACCAGGGCCAGATGGACCGCTGGTCGATCGTCACCACGCTGAACTACCTGCCTCACGACAACGAGGTCGCGATCGTACTCGCCAAGTCGAAGCACTATCAGACCTCGCCGGAAGGCAAGGACATCGTCAACAAGATGGTCCGCGTCGCCGACCTGACCCGCAACGCCTTCATGAACGGCGATCTCTCGACCGTGATGAGCCCGCGTACCGTGATCACCTGGGCGGAGAACGCGGCGATCTTCGGCGATATCGGCTTCGCCTTCCGCGTCACCTTCCTCAACAAGTGCGACGAGATGGAGCGCGCGCTGGTGGCGGAGTTCTTCCAGCGCTCCTTTGGCAAGGAGCTGCCGGAGAGCGCGGTCAACGTCGTTCTGAGCTGAAGCACGTTCCGCAAAAGTGGGAACCACTTTTGCGATCGGAACGCGCTCAACGAGCAGGAGGCCGAGCATGGCCCGGTACGAAGGAAGCTGTCACTGCGGACGGGTCGCCTATGAGGTCGAGGCCGACCTTGCCAAGACGATCACCTGCAACTGCTCCTATTGCCAGCGCCGCGGCTCGGTACTGGCCTTCAGCCCGGCGACGAACTTCACCCTGACCAGGGGCGAGGATGCGCTGACCGAGTACCGCTTCAACTCGCAGAAGATCCAGCATCTGTTCTGCGAGGCCTGCGGCCTCGAATCCTTCGCCCGCGCCAATGCGCCGGACGGCACGCCGACCATCGCGATCAATGTGCGTTGCCTTGCCGGCGTCGAGCCGACCGAGCTGGTGTCGATCCAGTATGACGGTCGGGCGCGCTGAAGGAGCACGCGGTGAGCATCGCCGCTGAGAGCAAGCGAGCCACGATCCAGCGCGAGGCGGATTTCGCCGCAACGCGCGAGGTCGTTGTGCGTGGTCTCTCCGCCCATAACGAGGCCAGGGTCGGGCCGCGCAATGCGCAGCCTTTGGCGCTGAGCCTGCGCGACGAGGCTGGCACCATGGTCGGCGGCCTTGTCGGCGAGCTCAAATGGCAGTGGCTCTATGTCGATCTGTTCTGGATCGACGAGGGCCATCGCGGCGCCGGCCACGGCGAGGCACTGCTGGCGATGGCCGAACAGGCGGCGCGCGATTTCGGCGCACGCGGTGTCTATCTCGGCACGATGAGCATCCAGGCACCGGACTTCTATCCCCGCATGGGCTATCGCGAATGCGGCCGCATGGACGACTATCCGGTCGCCGGCCAGACCTTCCATCACTTCATGAAGGCGCTATGAGCATCTCCAACCGCAAGCCCGGGACCCCGAAGGAAGCGCCGGCCGAGCCGCTGAAGCGGGCGGTTTCCGGTGCGATGAAGGCGATCGCGCGCAAGCCGGAGATGGAGATCGTCTTCGCGGCCGACAAACCCTCGCTGGTCGGCGAGCGCGCCCGCCTGCCGGAGCCGCCGCGCAAGCTCACGATCCAGGATGTCGCAATCCTGCGCGGCCATGCCGATTCGATGGCGCTGCGCCTCGCCTGCCACGATTCCGCGATCCATCGCCGAGCCGCGCCCGAGGGCGACGCGGCCCGCGCCGTCTTCGACGCAGTCGAGCAGGCCAGGGTCGAGAGCGTCGGCTCGCGCCGGATGAGCGGCGTTTCCAGCAATATCTCGGCGATGCTGGAGGACCGCTATCACCGCGGCGGCCGCTATGAGGAGATCACAGACCGGGCCGATGCGCCGCTCGAGGATGCTCTGGCCCTGATGGTGCGCGAGCGCCTGACCGGCCTGAAGCCGCCCAAGGCGGCCGAGAAGCTGGTCGAGCTCTGGCGCGAGCAGATCGAGGCGAAGGCCGGCGGCGATCTCGACCGGCTGGCCAAGACGATCGAGGACCAGCGCGGTTTCGCCCGCACCGTGCGCGACATGCTGGCTTCGCTCGACATGGCCGAGCAGAGCAGCCAGGGCGACGAATCCGACGAGGACGAGGACGATCAGGACCAGTCCTCCGAGGAGCAGCAGCAGGAGGAGGGTGAGGCCGAGCAGCAGAGCCAGGGCGAGCGCTCCGAGACCGAGACCAGCGAGGACGCCGCCGAGGAGCTGCAGGAGGGCGCCTCCGAGGCTGCCGACGCGCCGGCCGGGGACTGGGACGAGGAAGACGAGAACTCCGAGGCCGAGGAGGCCGGCGAGGCGCCGCGTCCGCGCGACAGCCGCGCCAACGACCGGCCGCAGACCGACTACAAGGCCTATACCCAGAAGTTCGACGAGATCGTCACCGCCGAGGAACTCTGCGACGCCGAGGAGCTGACGCGGCTGCGTGCCTATCTCGACAAGCAATTGGCGCATCTTCAGGGTGTTGTGGCGCGCCTTGCAAACCGCTTGCAGCGGCGCCTGATGGCGCAGCAGAACCGCTCCTGGCAGTTCGACCTGGAGGAGGGCGCGCTCGATCCCTCACGCCTGCCGCGCATCATCATCGACCCGTTCCAGCCGCTTTCCTTCCGGCAGGAATCGGACACGAATTTCCGCGACACGGTGGTGACGCTGCTGATCGACAATTCCGGCTCGATGCGCGGCCGGCCGATCACGGTGGCGGCGACCTGCGCCGACATCCTGGCGCGCACGCTGGAGCGCTGCGGCGTCAAGGTCGAGCTGCTCGGCTTCACC
Source organism: Alloboseaceae bacterium BT-24-1 (assembly GCA_025846845.1). Classification (GTDB taxonomy): domain Bacteria; phylum Pseudomonadota; class Alphaproteobacteria; order Rhizobiales; family Beijerinckiaceae; genus Allobosea. The sequence continues at coordinate 76,968 of JAOYTL010000003.1, read as the reverse complement.
ACGCGTGCCTGGAAGGGCGGGCTGTCGCGCGAGAGCTGGCTGCAATCGGGCAAGCCGGCCAATCCCGGCCGGCTCAACGATCTCCGGCACATCATCTACAAGGCGGCCGATGCCCCGTGGCGGCGGGCGCGGAAAAATCTCGGGCTGATGATGCGCGAGGGGCTGCTCAAGGAGAACATTGACGGCGAGGCGCTCGACTGGGCGCATAAGCGCCTGCTCGGCCGCCCGGAGCAGCGCAAGATCCTGATGGTGATCTCGGACGGCGCGCCGGTCGACGATTCGACGCTCTCGGTCAATGCCGGCAGCTATCTCGAACGCCATCTGCGCCACGTCATCGCCGAGATCGAGACGCGCTCGCCGGTCGAATTGATCGCGATCGGCATCGGCCACGACGTCACGCGCTATTATCGCCGCGCCGTCACCATCGTCGATGCCGAGGAACTCGGTGGCGTGATGACCGAGAAGCTGGCGGAGCTGTTCGAGGAGGACGCCGCCGGCACAGGCTCGCGGGGCTCGCGCCGCCTGCAATGAGCCTGAGCCGCCGTAGCGTCATCGCCGGCCTCGGCGCGGCGGCTCTCGGCCTGCCTGCGCGGGCGCAGAGCCTCGAGCCGGCGCGCGTTCCGGTCAGCGTGTCGGCGCGGCCGATCGCGAGCTTCGAGCCCGGCAATGCCGCGAAGACCCGCTTCGGCCAGCTGATCTTCCGCGGCGGACTTCAGCTTTCGGGCAGTCATCCCCGCTTCGGAGGCTTCTCGGGGCTGTGGCGCTCGCCCGATGGGACGCGGATCGTCGCAATCACCGACAACGGCTTCTGGCTGACGGCGAAGCTCGCACGGAGCGCTGGCAAGCTCGCTGGTCTCGAAGAAGCCGAGCTCGCGCCGATTCTCGGCGCCTCCGGCAAGCCGCTGCATCGCTCGCGCTACTACGACACCGAATCGCTCGCCATCCAGGGCGGTACCGCCTTCATCGGCGTCGAGCGCGCTCATGACATCCTGCGCTTCGACTTCGCCCGCCATGGCGTCGAGGCGCGGGCGCAGCTCGTGCCGACGCCGCCGGCGCTGAAGCGCCTGCCGAGCAACCGCGGGCTGGAGGCACTTGGCGTGCTGCCGGCAGGGCACCCGCTCGCCGGTGCCCTGATCGCGATCTCGGAGCGGTCCGGCCGCGAGGACGAGCCGACCACGGGCTTCATCATCGGCGGGCGCCAGCCGGGCACGCTGCAGGTGGTCCGCCGCGACGGCTACGACATCACCGATCTCGCCTTCCTGCCGGGGGGCGACATGCTGCTGCTGGAGCGCTGGTACAAGCCGTTGCGCGGCGTCGGCATGCGCATCCGCCGCATTGCCAGCGATGCGATCCGGCCTGGCGCGCGGCTGGATGGGCCGATCCTGATCGAGGCCGATCTCGGCCAGGAGATCGACAATATGGAGGGGATGGCGGTCCACCTGGAGAACGGGCGGACGATCATCACCCTGATCTCCGACAATAATTTCTCGACCTTCCTGCAGCGTACGGTGCTGCTGGAGTTCGAACTGGCGCAGTAAATGGCGCGCGTCATGCTTGGGCTTGACCCTTCCCTTCTCCCCTTGCGGGAGAAGGTGGCGCGCAGCGCCGGATGAGGGTCGTTCAGGTCTGGAAAGCCCTGGAGAACGAAGAATCAATGGGCCAGCGATCGGCGTCGTGCGACCCCTCACCCCAACCCTCTCCCGCAAGGGGAGAGGGGGCAGGTTGCGCGCTCCGCTGACAAGAGCCCAAACGAAAAAAGCGGCCTTGCGGCCGCTTCGTTCAGTCCGGAGGGAAAAGCCCGCTCAGTTGGCGGCGAGCTTCTTCTCGATGTCGCGCTTCAGCGTCAGCGCGCCGGTCGACAGGTCGCCGGCCGGAGCCTTGACCAGGAAGGCGTCGAGGCCGCCGCGGTGGTCGACGGTGCGCAGCGCATTCGCCGAGACGCGCAGGCGGACCGAGCGGCCGAGCGCGTCGGACTGCAGCGTAACGTTGACCAGGTTCGGCCGGAAGACCGTCTTGGTCTTGCGGTTCGAGTGGCTGACGAGGTGGCCGGTCTGGGTGGCTTTCCCGGTCAGTTCGCAACGGCGGGCCATGATCGTGTTCCCAAAATCTCCGAATGCTCAACGCAAATTGCCGACACGCGACGTGCCGGCAGGCAAGCACCGGAAGTCAAATTGAAGTGGCGGGTCTATAGCCGTCGGCTGGCGGTCCGTCAAGGCGAGTGCGCAGATTGCCGCCGGAAACATCTCGGTAACCATTATCCCGCCAAGCTGGTGCAAAGCCAGTCACGATTCGGACCGAATCCCAGTGCATGCGACGATGATCAGTCGCGCCGGAGCCTCCCGATGAAGCTCTCTCCGCAGTTTGCCAGCAGCGCCTGCTTCGCAGCGCTGGTGCTTGCTTTGTCGATGCCGGCTGCGCAGGCCGCCTCGCTCGACGCGACCTATGACGTCTCGCTGCTCGGCCTCTCGCTCGGCAAGGCCAATCTGTCGGGCGGCATCGACGGCGCCAGCTACAAGCTCGACGCCAATGCGAAGCTGACCGGGCTCGTCGGCAGCTTCACCGGCGGGCGTGGCTCGGGCGCCGCGACCGGCAATCTCAACGGCGGCAGGCTGTCGCCGGCGACCTTTGCCGTCTCCTCGGCCAATTCCAGCGAAAGCCGGACCGTGCGCATGGCGCTTGGCGGCAACGCAGTCCAGGCGCTGGCGATCGAACCGCCGATCGATGCCAAGCCCGATCGCGTCCCGCTCAAGGACGAGCATCAGCGCAACATCATGGACCCGCTCAGCGCCTTCCTGATGCCGGTCGAAGTCTCGGGCCGCAATGCGGGGACAGCCGCCTGCAACCGCACACTGGCGATCTTCGACGGCGCGGCGCGCTACGACATCAAGCTGAGCTATTCCGGCACGCGCGAGATCAAGATCGACGGCTATAGCGGCCCGGTCTCGGTCTGCCAGGCGCGCTATGTGCCGATCGCCGGCCATCGCTCGCTGCGGCCTTCGACCAAGTTCATGGCCGAGAACAAGGAAATCTCGACCTGGCTCGCTCCCGTCGCCGGCACGAACATGATGCTGCCGGTGCGCATCTCGGTGAAGACGATGATCGGCACCGCGGTGATCGAGGCCTCGAGCTTCAAGGTCGACCCCGGCGTGACCGCGACGACGACGCGGAATTGAGCTCAGGCGCCGGCGGTGCGCTCGAGTGGGAAAGGTGTGGGCTCGTAGATCGCTTCCAGGCCGAACCGGCGGACGCGCTCCTCTTCCCAGAGATGGAGGAGGTGGATGACGCCATCGCGGTCATCGGCCCGCATCAATGGCACGAGTTCGTCGGCGACATGCTCGAATTCAGGCCGGCGCCACGACATGCGGGACCGGTCCCAGTGCTTGATATGCTCGAAACGACGCAAGGCGCGATCGAAACGGCCATAGGCTGCCGCGAAGTGGATCCTATGGATGGCCCACTCCATGGCCGCATTGAACTCGCTCGAACCTTGTCTGAAGCGAAGCATATCCTCGATTGTGTTGACGCTGCGCAGCTTCGGCAGGATTTGCGTCTCGCAGGCCTCGAAAAAAGCAGCGGGCATACCGGGTTCGGACCAGCGATGCGGCGCGCCGCGCGGCAAAAAGATACGATCGAGAGTGATACCCTGCCGATGCGCCGTAGGATCGAAGAAATGACCTATGGAACACAGAAACTGCGGGCTATCGGCCTCGATACCGCGTCCGATCGAGATCGACCGCAGCACATGGCGCAGAGGCTTGATGATCACGAAGCTGTCAGATTGAGCAAGATCCGGGTTGCGCCTTACGAACTCGCCGAGAAGCCGGTTGATCTGCTTTTTCGTCGTCATTTGCGTGGCCTGATTTCGAGCATGATGACGCGATCGACTTTGCTCATGCCGAGATAGGCCGCGGTCGCGAGGATATCGGAGCGGCGAACCGAAAGCCCGCGTCGGCCGGTCTTGAGATCGTAGACGCAAAGCGTTCTGTCCTCAGGCCTGTACTCAAAGGCATCAACACGCACTGACCGGGGGTATCCTATGTCAAGCTCTTCCTTGCTCGTCGGCTCGGCAGCCTCTTTCAGAAACGAGCGCTCAGCGCGAAAATTCTCGTTGTGAAAGTCATTGACGAAGTTCTTGAAGCGAACATGCACGTTGGTGCCATAGGTCGCCATTGATGAAAACAATCTCGGACCCCCCGCTGCTTCCGCAGCGTCGTCCGTCAATTTCTGAACTTTGCCGAGCATGTGGCAAGCATTCTTCGCTTCCTCCGCGGTCAAATTACCAACGAAAGCGAGGTCCATCTGCCCAGGCTTACCCGGCTGATAGTCGCGCGGCACGAAGCCCATGACGGTTCGCTGGCCGTCGATGTCGTCGCCAGGCGAGAGCCAGCCGAACAAGATAGTGCCCGCAGCGCTGACGGCTCTGCGAACTCCTTCCTGAGCAAACACCTGCTGCACCGTCGCCTCGCGCTCCGGCCCACGCTCGGTCCAGGTCGCGCGCGAGACGATCTCCCCATCCGGGCCGCCGTCGCGGATCGTCTGGGTGCGGTCCGAGGTCTCAAAGGTGGTCTTGCTGCCCTCGGGTGAGGTGACGGTGTGACGCTCGTCCCAGTCGTTTTGCTTGCCGGGCTCGGCGAATTCGGACTGGATGGTCGAGCCGTCGCGGTTGACGACGGCGCGCTCGGCGAGCGAGCCGTCTGGGCGGGTGGCGTCCTGATAGAAGGCCCAGCTCTCCTCGCCGCTGGTGTCGGCGACGACGTCGCTGAAGCTCAGTGCAGTCGACAGGGCATTGCCGAGATCGCCCAACCAGTCGGTTCCGGTCAACGATGGATCGCCGCCGCCTCCGCCGCTGGTCCATTGTCCACCACCTTCACTTCCGGCCGGCACGCGTGGCTGGTCGGGATTGTATTTGCGGGCGAACTCATGGCGGAGCAGCCGCGTCTGCGCCTTCAAAGAGAGGAGCCGGCGGCGCAGAAGAATGATCTCGCGCCAGTGTGCGCGGTCGCTGGTTGAACGATATGGCAGGTCCGGCATGGCGTGCTCCTTGCTGTGGAGCGCGTCATTCTGAGGCCGCTGGAAGCACCGGGGGTAAGATCGCCGCCTATCCCCGTCCGCGCTTCAGCCGCCTCCGAACTCGCAACGCATGCGGGCTTTTCCCTTCGATGGATTGCCGGAGGTCCGGGCGGGGGGCTAGCCTCACTGGCGATTCGCCTCCGGAGCCGCCATGTCCAGCGATTTTGCCTTGCCGCCCGGCCTCAGGCATCGCCAGGTCGTCGTGCGCGATACCGTCCTGCATGTCGCCGAAGTCGGCGACGGGCCGGCGGTGCTGCTGCTGCACGGCTGGCCGGAATTCTGGATGAGCTGGCTGCCGCTGATGAACCGGCTGCATGGCGAGTTCAGGCTGATCGCGCCCGATCTGCGCGGCTTCGGCGACAGCGGCAAATCATCGGGTCCGCGCAGCGATGTCGGCGCCAACGCCCATGCCGACGACATGGCGGCGCTGCTGGAGGCGCTCGGCCTCGGCCGGGTCGGCGTCGTCGGGCACGATGTCGGCGCTTATGTCGCGCAGGGACTGGCGCGGCGTCATCCGCAGCGGGTCGAGAAGCTGCTGTTCTTCAACTGCCCGACCCCGAGCGTCGGCTCGGCGTGGGTCCGTGACGGCCATGTCAACGAGATCTGGTACCAGTCCTTCCAGCAATTGCCGCTGGCCGAGCAGTTGATCGGGTCGAGCCGCGAGGCCTGCGCCCTCTATCTCGGGCATTTCCTGACGCATTGGTGCCATCGCAAGGATGCCTTCGCGCCGGTCTTCGACCTTTGGGTCGAGAACTTCATGAAGCCCGGCAATCTGCGCGGGGGGTTCGACTGGTATCGCAGCCAGAACGCGGCGCGGATCGCCGCGATCGACGGTCATCCGGCGCCGTCCGTGCCGATCCATCAGCGCACCCGGGTGCATTGGGGACGGCATGATCCCATCCTGAAGTCCGAATGGTCCGCCTTCCTGTCGCATTATTTCGACGATGTGGAGGTCAGCTTCTGCGAGAACGCCGGCCATTTCGTCCATGTCGAGGCGCCGGACGAAGCCGCGCAGGTGCTGGCCGAGGTTTTCGGGGACTGATTAGAAGGCGGGATCCGCTCGCGCGTCCCTCGAAGGCGCAAGGCCGATTTCGACGAGGTGGCAATTGGCCTCCTCCACGCGATATGTCTTGAACCCACCCGTGGACATCGCCGGGCGGCGGCTACTCTATTTCGCGCGCGCCCCTCGTTCTGTCGCCAGAATGCCCTACATGAGCGAAAGCGGCCCTCGCGCGCGCAGGTCGGCGAAGGATGGACAATGAGGTCGATTCAAAATCTTGTGGTTTTTGAATCGCTTGCCGCAATATCTCGCCGTGAACGAAACCTGATTCTGTGGGAGTCAGCGATTCGCCCCCGCTTCGTTCCGGACTCGTTCTGTTCACGGATCGGGTTGCTTTCAGGCCGCCCGACTCGATAGGGCTCGCGGCCGCCCGGACTGCAGGAAAGCTCCAGCGTCTTGATCCAACCCCGTTCCCTTCCGCCTTCGCTCCGCGCCCGCGGCGTCACGGCGGTGCTCGGCCCGACCAATACCGGCAAGACCCATCTCGCCATCGAGCGGATGGTCGCGCATCCGACCGGCATGATCGGGCTGCCGCTGCGCCTGCTGGCGCGCGAGGTCTATCAACGGGTGGTCGACAAGGTCGGCCCGCAGGCGGTCGCGCTGATTACCGGCGAGGAGAAGATCAAGCCGGAGCGGCCGAGGTTCTGGGTCTGCACGGTCGAGGCGATGCCGCGCGACCTCGCGGTCGATTTCGTCGCCATCGACGAGATCCAGCTCGCAGCCGATCTCGACCGCGGCCATGTCTTCGCCGATCGCCTCCTCAATCATCGCGGCCGCGAGGAGACGATGCTAATTGGCGCCGGCACGATGAGGCCGTTGATCGAGCAGCTGATCCCCGGGGTCAATGTCGTCTCGCGTCCGCGCCTGTCCAACCTCGCCTTCGCCGGCGACCGCAAGATCACCCGCCTGCCGCGGCGCTCGGCCATCGTCGCCTTCTCGGCCGAGGAGGTCTACGCCATCGCCGAATTGATCCGGCGGCAGAAGGGCGGGGCGGCCGTGGTGCTCGGCGCTCTCTCGCCGCGTACGCGCAATGCCCAGGTCGAGATCTACCAGTCGGGCGATGTCGATTATCTCGTCGCCACCGATGCGATCGGCATGGGGCTCAATCTCGATGTCGACCACATCGCCTTTGCCGGCGACAGCAAGTTCGACGGTCATCATTATCGCAAGCTCAACCCGGCCGAGTTCGGCCAGATCGCCGGCCGGGCCGGCCGGCATCTGCGCGACGGTACCTTCGGTACGACCGGGCGCTCGCCGCCTTTCGAGCAGGAACTGGTCGAGGCGATCGAGGACCATCGCTTCGAATCGGTTCGGCAAGTGCAATGGCGCAATTCCGATCTCGATTTGCGCTCGATCGCCGGACTGATCGACAGCCTCAACGTCCAGCCGCAGGAGCAGGGACTGACCCGCGCCCTGATCGCCGAGGACATGACAACGCTGGAAATCCTGGCGCGCGATCAGGACGTCGCGCGACTTGCGCAGGGCAAACCGGCCGTATCCCGGCTCTGGGAAGTCTGCGGATTGCCGGATTACCGTAAGATTGCGCCGATGCAGCATGCCGAGCTGGCGACGACCCTGTATCTGCGCCTGATGCGTCATGGCCGGCTCGATCCGGACTGGTATGCCGGCCAATTAGCGGCCCTCGACCGCGTCGATGGCGAGATCGACACGCTCTCGGCGCGCATCTCCCAGGTCCGAACCTGGACCTATGTTGCCAACCGGCCGGACTGGTTGCTCGATCCAGAGCATTGGCAGGGGGTGGCGCGTCTTGTAGAGGACAGGCTGTCGGACGCTTTGCACGAACGGCTTGCCAGCCGATTCGTCGATCGGCGTACGAGCGTGTTGATGCGTCGCCTGCGGGAGAATGCGATGTTGGAGGCCGAAGTCACCGCGACCGGCGATGTCCTGGTCGAGGGTCAGCATGTCGGATTGCTGCAGGGCTTCCGTTTCACAGCCGACCCGAAGGCGGGTGGGCCGGAAGCGAAAGCTCTGAACGCTGCGGCGCTGAAAGCGCTGGCCGGGGAGCTCGAGGCACGCGCCTCGCGCGTCGTACTGACCGGCGACGATAGCTTCGTGCTCTCGCATGACGGGCTGGTGCGCTGGATCGGAGAGCCGGTGGCGCGCCTGACCGCGGGCGAGAAGGTGCTGGAGCCGCGCCTGCGCCTGATGGTCGACGACCATCTGCCGGCACAGGCCCGCGAGCAGATCGAGACCAGGCTTTTGGCCTGGCTGAAGCACCACGTCACCAAGCTTCTCGGCCCGCTCCAGATCCTGGAGAATGCCGAGAGCGCCGCCGGCATCGCCCGCGGCATCGCCTATCAGGCGGCCGAGGCGCTCGGCGTGCTCGAGCGCGCCAAGGTCGCCGAGGAGATGAAGACGCTCGATCAGGAAGGGCGTGCGGCGCTGCGCCAGCTCGGCATCCGGTTCGGTGCCTTCCATCTCTACGTCCCGGCGCTGCTGAAGCCGGCGCCGCGGGCGCTCGCCGCCCAGCTCTGGGCGCTGAAGCACGGTAATCCCGAGACGGCCGGGCTCGACGACATCTCCCATCTCGCCTCGTCCGGCCGGACCTCGTTCCCAGCCAACAAGGACGTGCCCAAGGGGCTCTATCGCGCTGCCGGCTATCGCGTCTGCGGCGAGCGTGCCGTGCGCGTCGACATCCTGGAGCGGCTGGCGGACCTGATCCGGCCCGCGATCGCCTATCGTCCGGGCTTGACGCTCGGGCAGCCGCCGGCGGGCGCCGCCGACCAGGACGGCTTCGTCGCCACGGGGGCGATGACCTCGCTCGTCGGCTGCGCGGGCGAGGATTTCGCCTCGATCCTGCGTTCGCTCGGCTATGTCTCGCAGAAGAGGCCAGGCCCGGCGATCACCGTCGCGCTCGCCACCGCGCCAGCGCCTGTCGTCACCGCTCCGCCGGCAGCGGAGGCCCCCGCGGCCGACACCGCCCTGGCGACCGAGCAGGTCGATGCGTTGAACGAAGCACCCTCGTCCGATGGCGAGGTCGCGAGCGAAAGCGCAGACGGTCAGTCGCCGGTGGGCGAAACGCCTGATGTGCCGGTGCTGACCGACGAGGAAGTCGCTCCCGCCCCCGCGGTCGAGGAAGAGCCGGTCAGCCTGGCTGAGCCGGTGCCGGCCGATGCGATGTCGACGCTGGTTCTTCCGCTCGACGAGCCGGCGATGGAAGCCGTGTCTCAAGCCGAAATCGAGACCGCTGCGACGGCTGAGCCTGCCGCAGCTGTCGAAGCTGCTGCACCGGCCGAGCCGGAGCTGATCGAGATATGGCGGCCGCATCGCCATCAGGGTGGGCGGCGCCCCGAGCAGGGCCAGCGCGGCCGTCGGCCCGAGCGACGTGCCGGCGCCGAGACCGCTCCCGCCGAAGGCGGCGAGGCCAAGCCGGCTGGTCAGCGTCCGAACCGCAATCGCTGGCGCGAGGGCGGGTGGAACGGCCCGCGCCCCGCTGGTGGCGAGGGCAAGCCTGCGGCGCAGGAGACAGCCGGTCGCAATGCCCAGCCACGCGACGGGCGTCCCGAGCGCGGTCCGCGGCCCGAGTTCAAGCGCGATGGCGGTCGGCCCGGCGGTGGTCCGCGTCGCGACGAGCGCGGCGGCAAGGAACAGCGCTTCCAGCAGCCGCCCAGGCCGCGCCCGGCCGAACGCCAGCCCGATCCGGATTCGCCTTTCGCCAAGCTCCTGGCACTCAAGGCCCAGCTCGAGGGCAATGACGGCCGCAAGAGCTGAGTTCTAGGTAGCTTTCGAGGTATCGCTTGCGGGACGACCGGCAACGCCTCGACAAATGGCTCTGGTTCGCGCGCTTCGCGCGGACGCGGCCTTCTGCCGTGCAGCTGGTGGAGGAGGGCCATGTCCGGGTCGCAAGCAGGCGCGTCGATAATCCGGCGCTCGGGCTCAAGCCCGGCGATGTGCTGACGCTCGCCTTGCCGCATGCGACACTGGTGGTGCGTGTGACCGCGTTTGCCGCCCGGCGTGGTTCCTATGAGCAGGCGCAGACGCTGTACGAGGTCCTGAGCGGCCCCGAGCGCGGCGATGCGCCGCTTGCGCCCGACGAGCCTCCGCGATAGAGCGCGTGACAGATGTGGCGAGCGCTGGCCCGCCCGCGAAAAATCTTCTCGAAACGCTGGTTTCGATAGAAGTTCGATCTCGTTTCCGGTCGTGACAGGGCCTTGAAACATTCTCTCGACCGGCTCTAAAAAGCGCCGGCCGATCGGAAGGACAGCGTCATGACCTATGTGGTCACCGAGAACTGCATCAAGTGCAAGTACATGGACTGCGTCGAGGTCTGTCCTGTCGACTGCTTCTATGAAGGCGAGAACTTCCTCGTCATCCACCCGGACGAGTGCATCGACTGCGGCGTCTGCGAGCCGGAATGCCCGGCCGAGGCGATCAAGCCCGACACCGAGCCCGGTCTCGACAACTGGCTGCAGCTCAATGCGAAGTTTGCAGCGAGCTGGCCCAACATCACGCAGAAGAAGGACTCGCCCGCCGACGCCAAGGAATTCGACGGCGTGCCGGGCAAGCTCGAGCTTTTGTCACCGGAGCCCGGCGAGGGCGACTGAAGCTTACCCTTCGTCACAGGGCGATCGTAGTTAACCATGGCCGGCCGCAACGCGGCCCGGCAGCGTTTGCATTCCGTTTACCTTTGATTCGGCGTGATTTTTGTGGTATCCACACGTCACAGTCGAGTTCGTTCCGCCTGCCCCTGCGAGGTCACACAAACGGGGCACCCCCTGAGACGGCAGTAGCGCACCACCGGTCAGAATGTCCGGCGTGTCGCTGTCTTCGTGTCTGGTGGTCCGCAAGAAACAATCGACTGAGGGAGCGTGTTGCGCCGGGGAAATAAGACCAGAAGGTCGTTCCCGTCGTGTCAGGCAGAGAGCCGCCGGCCATCCCGGCCAGCGGCTGAAAGTCGCGTCTCCGCGTCCCGCGGAGAAATCAGGAGTCTAAACGGCATGTCCACTGCGAAGAAGGCTGTTGTGCGCCAGGGCTTCAGGACGGGCGAGTTCGTCGTCTACCCGTCCCATGGCGTCGGTCAGATCACGGCGATCGAGGAGCAGGAAGTCGCTGGCTTCAAGCTCGAGCTTTTCGTCGTCAGCTTCGCCAAGGACAAGATGACCCTTCGCGTGCCCACCGCCAAGGCGGCGAGCGTCGGGCTGCGCAAGCTTGCCGATGCCGAGATCGTCGGCAAGGCGCTGGCGACGCTGACCGGCCGTGCCCGGGTCAAGCGCACCATGTGGTCGCGCCGGGCCCAGGAGTACGAAGCCAAGATCAATTCGGGCGATCTCGTCGCCATCGCCGAGGTCGTGCGTGATCTCTATCGTTCCGAGGCGCAGCCCGAGCAGTCCTATTCCGAGCGCCAGCTCTACGAGGCGGCGATCGACCGGATGACCCGCGAGATCGCGGTGGTCGAGGAGATCACCGAGACCGAGGCGTTGAAGAAGATCGAGGGCCAGCTCGCCAAGTCGCCGCGCCGTGCCGGCAAGGGTGAAGCCGCCGAGGCGTCCGAAGCCGAGGAAGGCGACGATGACCTGCAGGAGGAGGCAGCCTGAGGGCGCCTTTTCCAGAACAGGCTACAGAAGCCCGGCGGATCGCTCCGCCGGGCTTTTTGTTTCAGGCTGCCCCCGTCTCCGCCGCCAGGAAGGCCACCGTCCGCTCCCAGGCGAGCTTGGCCGCAGCGGCGTTGTAGCGTTCGGCGCTGGTGTCGTTGAGGAAGGCGTGGTCGACGTCAGGGTAGACGATCGCCTGATAATTGACGCCGGCCGCTTTCAACGCGGCCTCATAGGCGGGTAGCCCTTCGACCAGCCGGGTATCGCGTGCGGCGTGCTGGATCAGCAATCTCGCCTTGATCTGTGGCACCTTGGCGAGGTCGGGCGAGCGCCCGTAGAAGACGACGCCGGCATTGAGCTCCGGCGCGCTGACGGCGAGGTCGTTGACCGTGCCACCGCCCCAGCAGAAGCCGACGGCGCCGACCTTGCCGGTCACGTCCGGTCGCGCCTTCAAGAACGCCAGTGCCGCGCGCCCTTGCGCGACGACATCCTCGGGCTTCAGCTGCGGGAAAAGCGCACGCGCGGCGTCGGCGTCGGCCGGCGTACCGCCCAGTGGCGTGAGGAAATCGACCCCGAGCGCGCTGAAGCCGGCAAGCGCCGCGCGGCGGGTGACGTCCTCGGTATGTGGGTTGAGCCCGCGGTTTTCATGGATGATCAGGACACCGCCGCGCTTGCCTTGAGTCTTCGGCGTGACGAGATAGCCCTTGAGTTTCACGCCGCCGATGGTCTCGTCGATGCGCCTGCCTTCGATGCGGGCATCGTCCGCCGTGACCTGCTGGGCCTGGGCGTAGTTCGGCTCCAGGAGCGAGAGTGCGGCCTCCGCCGCAGCGGCGGAGCCGGCGATGGCGATCAGCCGGTTCATGAAGCTACGCCGGTCGAGCGGCTTGTGGGTGTACTCGTCGTAGAGTTCGACGATGCGACGATCGAGCGCCATGGCTGCCTCCCTGTCCTGACGAAGACGCGGAGGCTAGCACAAGGCGCCCGGAAAGGGTTGGGCGGCCGGCGCGCTACTCGCTCACGATCTTGTAACGCTGGCCGGGCGTCAGCCTCGCGCTGCGCTCGAGCCCATTCAGGATCAGGAACTGCTCCAGCGGCCGGTCGGTCGAGGTCATGCGCTCGGCGAGCCCGGCGGACGTGTCGCCGGCGCCGGCCGTGACGAGCCTGATCCGCAAGGGGCTGACCGATTGCGCGTCGCTGGCGCTGAGATTGCGGAAGCTGTCGAGCAAGGCGCGCATGGCGCGCTCGGGGTCGTTCTGCCCCTTGGCAGCGAGGATGAAGCGATAGACGCGCGGCCCGGCCTGGACCGCGGCGAGGCGGAAGGTCCAGTCGGCGCCCTTGCCCGAAGTCACTGCCGCGGGCAGACCGCCGACCGTCAGCGACTGGACTTCCGCAGTGGCGACGCCGTCGATCCAGCCCGAGGCGACATAGGATTCGAGCGTCTGGCCGGATTTCAGCGCGACAGAGTCGAAGCGCAGTGCCTGCGTGCCGTCGCTGCTGACGCCGACCACCATCTCGCGGGCCGCTTCGAGCTCGAAGCCGTCAGGCGCGGTGAAGGCGATGCGCAGCGCGCTGTTGAGATAGCGGCGGCCGCGCACGACGCCGTCGGCCGGATCGTCGCCGAAGGCGATGCCGTCGATGACGCTGAGCCAACGCGAGGCGTCGCGCTCACCGATGCCGGGCGCGCCGATCTGGCGGGCGCCATTGGTGACCGCAGCAACGCGCTCCGGCGTCGAGGGATGGCTGGAGAGGATGTCGAGCTTCTTGTCGCCACCGCCTTGGCCGCCGGCACGGAAGCTGGTGTTGCGGCCGAGCGAGACCAGGAAGCGGCCGGCACCATAGGGGTCGTAGCCGGCGCGGGCGATATTGCGCACGCTGATCTGGTCGGCGGTCAGTTCCTGCTGGCGCGAGAAGCGGGCGAGCGAGAGCTTCGAGCTCTGCTGTACAGCCGCCCCGGTCGTCGGGTCGTTCAGCACCTGCGCCACGACCTTGCTGACCAGCGCCGATTCCGCTTCCATTTCGGCGCGCTCGACGGCGTGGCGCGCGGTGACATGGGCGATCTCATGCGCCATCACTGAGGCGATTTCGGCCGAATCGTTTGCGAGGGCAAGCAGACCGCGGGTGACGTAGAGCCGTCCGGTCGGCAGCGCGAAGGCGTTGACGATCGGCGAGTTCAGAATCGTCACCTCATAGGTGCCGATCTGGCCTTCGCCGGCCTTGGCGAGGCGGGCGATGATCCCCTCCAGCTCGGCCTTGATCTGCGGGGCGCGGTATTCGCCGCCGAAGGCCGAGAGCAGGCGCTGGTGCTCGCGGTCGGTGCCGCGCTGCAGGCTGGCAACGCGCGGCGCCGGCTCGCCGCCGGGCTGATTGAGCGGCGCCAGGACGGAGTTCTGGTCGCCGAAGCAGGCCGCCAGCAACAGGGCCGGCAGCACCGCGGCGGCCAGACGCCCCCGGAACGGCTGACGATGTCGCTGAAGTCTCCGCATCTGCCCCTAGTCGACCAATTCCAGTGCGCTGCGCGTCTCGGCTTCGATCAGGAGGCCATCGCGCCCCTCGATCACGCCGCGTACGCGCACGCGTTTACCCGCCAGCGTCGCGGCGGTCCAGCCGCTGCGCTGCAATTCACGCCACAGTGCGCGCGACAGGACGATGCTGCCGCCCGCGCCGCGGCGCCGCTCGAAATTGAGATAGGTTCGCTGCGCCCGCTCTCCGACGGCAGCGATACGCCCCTCGACCACGACGATCCGGCCCGCCTGTGCTTTCATCGCGGCAGCATCATGGCCGTCGACGATCGGGAACGCCACTGCGGCAAAACCTCCCTGCGCGGTGGCCGGCGAACGATTCTGGGGTTTGCCGGCCGCCATCGGTCGCGGCTCGGCCTTCCGCCAGAGTTCGTTGCAAGCGGCGAGGCCCGATTCGGCGAGGCGCAGTGCGGCGCCTCCGGCGAGGAGGGCAGCGGTCAGGTCGGGCTGGCCGCCGAGCGTAGCGGTGGCGCCCTCGGCGGCGAGGAGACGGGCCGGAAGGCGGCCCCAGCGATCCGCAGCGCCGAGCAGCGCCAAACGGAACGCCTGACCCTGCCAACGCGTCAGCCCCGCGGCGAAACGCTCGCGCTCGGCATTGTTCTGCCGCGGCGCGAGGCCGACGAGCCTGACGGTCCGGCCGTCGGCGAGCAGCAAGTCGCCATGCCGGTCGAGACCAGCGAGGCTGACCGCTTCAGTTGCCTCCGGTGTCGCGCAAATGTCATCGGCGGCCCATGTCACAGCGATCGACGCCGCCATGCTGCCGAGGACCAACAAGATCGCTGCAAAGGGAGGCTTCACCCGCATCGGCTTTATGCTAAACGCAAGAACGTGCGTCCCGGTAGCTCAGCAGGATAGAGCAACGGTTTCCTAAACCGTAGGTCAGGGGTTCGAATCCCTTCCGGGACGCCAGTTTTCCTCATTCTGCCGCAGGCGCCGACAGCCCGACCGACGGAGGGGGCCGATTCCGCCGATGTCGAGGTCAACCTTGCCCATGACGGTAGTGCCGACGATTCGGACCGAGCGCCTGATCCTCGCGCGCCGGTCATTGCCGATTTTCCTGCCTATGCCGATTTCCTCGCCTCGCCGCGGGCGCAGCATATGGGCGGCCCCTATGATCAGCGTGGCGCATGGGGCGTGTTCTGCCACGACGTGGCGCTGTGGGTGCTGTTCGGGCACGGTGCCCTGATGATCGACCTGCCCGGCGGCATCTGCATCGGGCAGGTCGGCATCAATCACGGACCGCTCTTTCCCGAGAAGGAGCTCGGCTGGCTGGTCTATGCCGGGCATGAGGGGCAGGGCTATGCCAGCGAAGCGGCCGCCGCCCTGCGCGACTGGGCGTTCGGGCCTGGTGGACTCGAGACACTGGTCAGCTATGTCGATCCGCGCAACGCCCGCTCGATCGCTGTCGCGGAGCGGCTTGGCGCTCAACTCGACGCCGGTGCCGCAAGGACAGATCCCGAGGATCTGGTCTATCGGCACCATGCCGGGACCGGTCCCAAATCCTAGGGGGAGGCAGGCCTTCGCCTCAATCCTTCGCCACGTGCTCGGGCTTGCCCTTGCGCTTGGTGGAGGCCAACTCGTCGAGCTGCTTCTCGCTCATCGACTTGACCATGGATTTCGAGGCGCCCTTGAGCTCGCTCTTGGGGATGTCGCCACGTTTTGCAGCGAGCGCCGCTCCTGCCGCTTTCTGCTGCGCCTTTGATTTGGCTGGCATCGCCGACACTCCGATGTGAACTCTGGTCGAGCGTGCAACCCGATCGCGGCGCGATGGTTCCGGGCGGGTGAGTCCGGCGTCGTGTAGCCATCATGCGACGGATGCGGGTCGCACGCTCTTGCCGTGGAGCTCCTCGCACGGCAAAGGTCTCGGCAGGGCCACCAGCGCCGGCCAATGTACGCCTGTCGGGATCATCTTGCGCATCCTCATCCTCAATCCGAACACCAGCTTCGAGATGACCGAGCTGGTCCTGCGCGTGCTGGCGCCGCTGACGCCCGCCGGGGTGACGCTGAAGCCGGCCACCGGCCGTTTCGGGGCGCGCTACATCTCCAGCCGCAGCGCCGGCGCCATTGCCGGCCATGCGGCGCTGGACGCCTTCGCCGAGCACGGGGCCGATTGCGATGCGGTTTATCTCGCGTGCTTCGGCGATCCCGGGCTGATGGCATTGAAGGAGATCGCCAGCGTGCCGGTGGTCGGGATGGCGGAGGCTGCCTGCCAGCAGGCGGCTCTAGAGGGCGGGCGTTTTTCGATCGTGACCGGCGGCGAGCGCTGGGGGCCGATCCTGACCGAATTCACCGCTGCTCTCGGGCTGGACGGCCGGCTCGCCGCCGTCGAGACGGTGGCGCCGACCGGCGGCGACATCGCCGCCGATCCGGAGGGCTCGCTCGCCCTGCTGGCGGAAGCCTGCCAGCGGACGGCCATGCGCGATGGGGCGCAGGCGGTGATCCTGGGCGGAGCCGGGCTTGCCGGGCTGGCGGCGCGGGTCCAGCCTCATGTCGGCGTGCCGGTGATCTGCTCGACTGAAGCCGGCTTCGCCGCGGTGATTGAGGCGGCGCGCAGGCCATCGCCCAAGCCGAGCCAAGGCGACCTTGCCTTGCCGGCAGCAGTTCCCAATGTCGGGCTCTCCGCCAGCCTGGCGCGCTTGCTGGGCGAGCGTTAGCGGCGGCGCTTCGACGGCCGCAGCGCAGGTTTCGCGGACGAAGCGGCACCTGACGTATCGGCCAGCCAGATCACATGCTTGGCGCCGCCGCTTGCGGCGCGGGCGCGCACCGTCCTCTCCTCGACCGCAAGGCCGGCCTGGCGCAGGCGCTGGGTGAAGTTGCGGTCAGGCCCCGCCGACCAGACCGCGAGCACGCCACCCGGCCGTAAGGCTGCTTTCGCATAGGACAGGCCGGCATGGTCGTAGAGCCGGTCATTGGCCTCGACCATCAGCCCGTCCGGGCCGTTGTCGACATCGAGCAGGATTGCGTCGTAGCTGCCTGGGGCCTCGCGAATGACCGTCGCGACGTCGGCTTCCCGCACGCTGACGCGTGGGTCGTCGAGGCAGCCGGCGAAGATCGCGGCGAGCGGCCCGCGCGCCCAGGCGACCACCGCCGGGACCAGCTCGGCGACGACGATCTCGGCATCCACCGGCAGGGCGGCGAGCGCCGCCCGCAGCGTGAAGCCCATGCCGAGCCCGCCGATCAGCAGGCGCGGCTTCGGGCGCTGCCCGATCCTCTCGATGGCGAGGCTCGCCAGTGCCTCCTCCGAGCCCTTGAGGCGCGAGTTCATCAGCTCGTTATGGCCGAGCGTGATCGAGAACTCGTCCTCGCCGCGGCGCATGAGCTTCAGCGTGCCGCCGCCAGGAATCTGCGCGGCGTCGAGCTGCGTCCAGGGCTTCATTCGCCTTCAGTCCAGCCGGGCGCGCTTGACGAAGGCACCTGCCTTCATGATGACAGGCATATGCCGGCCCTGGCGGGTCAGCAGCGCCAGATCCTGGAGCGGATCGTCGTCGACGACGATCAGGTCGGCATGGGCGCCTGGCGCGACCGTGCCGATCTTGCCCTCGAGCTTGAGCAGCTTTGCCGCGACATGGGTAGCAGCGCCGATCACCTCATGTGCGGGCAGGGCCCGGCCGCGGATGACGAACTCCTCGGACTGATGGCGATGCATCTCGCCGAGCAGGTCGCTGCCATAGGCCATGGCGAGTCCGGCCTTCTTCATGATCGCGAGTGATTCCATGCCGGCGGCGCGGACGTATTCGACCTTGGCGACGGAATCGGGCGGGAAGCCGAGCTTGCCGCCCTCGCTGGCGAGCTTGTCATAGGTGACGAGGGTGGGCACCGCGACGGCGCCGTTCTTGGCCGCGAGCTTGGCCGTCTCTGCCTGGATCAGATTGCAATGCTCCAGCGAATGGACACCGGCCTCGACGCAGCGGCGGATCGCCTCGTCGGTATAGACATGGGCGGAGACGTAAGTTCCGGCCATGCGGGCCTCCTCGACCACCGCCTGCAGTTCGCCGACGGAGAAGCCGAGGAAATGGATCGGGTCGGTGGGTGAGGCGCAGCCGCCATTGGCCATGATCTTGATGAAGTCGGCGCCGCCCTTGAGTTCCTCGCGGGCGGCGCGGCGGACCTCGGCCTCGCCGTCGCAGATGCGACCGAGCGCGCCGAGCCGATGGCGCGTCGTCGGCGCGAGCCTGTCGTCATAGCGGCCGCGGAAATCGGCATGGCCGCCGGTCTGGCTCAGCGCCTTGCCGGAGATGACGAGACGCGGCGTCGGGAAATCATTCTCTTCGGTCGCCTGCTTCAGGCCGAAATCGGCGCCGCCGACATCGCGCACTGTGGTGAAGCCGCGCAGCAGCATCTCGCGCATGATCACCAGCGAGCGCACGGTGACGAGCGAATCCGGCAGGGCGGCATTGCGGCCGAGATCGGCAAGGCCGGCGATGACATGGACATGGGCGTCGATCAGGCCGGGCATCAGCGTGCGGCCCTTGAGATCGATCGTCTTCGCCTTGTCGGAGCGCAGGCTCTTGCCGACCTCGCGGATCAGCCCGCCTTCGACCAGGACGGAGACCGGCGCCGCGCGCTCGGGCGCAGTGCCGTCGACGATGCGGGCGTTGTGGAACAGGGTCGCGGCCATCAGTCTGGTCCTTGCGTAAGACGTTTTGATCATTGGGATTCAGCGGGTCATGAAAGCTGTGAGCCAGAGCCCGAAGCCGAAGACGATGTGGTTGATCACGCCGATCAGCCGGACCTGGTTGGCATTGGGGCGCTTGCTCGCGGCGAGGCCGAAGCCCATGCCGGGCTGCAAGATGAACCAGCCGCAGCCGACCGTGACGATGCCGACGATCAAGGCGGGGAGCAATGTTGGATAGCGAGCCCAATCCAGGCCCCAGAGCGCCAGCACGATCGCGGCGAACAGGACACCGATGAGGTAGTGCATGATCCAGCCAATGACGAGCTCGCCTTGCACAGGCGGCGTCTCCGCGATGGTGTCGTGCGCGAAGCGCCCGCGCAGCAGATAGGCGAACCAGCGCCCGACGGCAGCCCAGTTCGCGAGCGGCATGCCGAAGGCGCGATTGAGGAACAGGGCCCAGAGGTCGAGCAGCGCGGTTGCGCCGATGCCGATCACGAGCGAGCGGCCGATCACTTCGAGCATCTGTCATCCCCCAGGCCGCGAACCGGCCGCCGGCTATGGAGGCGAAACGGCGCGGCGCGGTCAATCGCGGGAAGGTTGAATGTCCCCGCCCGCAGCGCAGACGGGCCATGCGGCGGTGCGGCGCAGGAACCGCCAGGGGGCGTTGCTCGTTCTCCCCGGGTGCTTTCAAAGCGGGGGTGAAGCGATGGCAGTGGCGACGGCAAGCAAGACGAGCGCGAACGGGCCTCATGGGGCGCAGGAGCTGCCCTCGGTCATCGTCACCAGCTACAATCTCGAAATCCGCGATGCCGATGGCTTTCTTGGCGACAAGGCGAGCCGCAGCGCCTTCATGGATCACCTCGCCGAATTGCGCGGCCATCTCGCCGAGGCGGGAGAGGATCCGCTGGCCGACGCCGGCAAGACACCGAGCAAGTCGGAACTCGACAAGCTCATCACCGAGGGCACGGCCCGCGAGGCGGCGCTGGTGCTCTCGGCGGTCGAGCGCTTCGCGCAGTCACTCGCCTTCGTGATCCGGCGTTTCCTGCGCCAGAAGTCCTGGAGCCCCGTCGAGCGCATCGTCGTCGGTGGCGGCTTCCGGCAGAGCCGGATCGGCGAACTGGCGATCGCGCGCGCCGGAATCATCCTGCAGACGGAAGGCTTTTCGATCGAGCTCGTGCCGGTGCGCCATCACTCGGACGAGGCCGGGCTGGTCGGCAGCGCGCATCTCGCGCCGAAATGGATCTTCGAAGCCTATGACAGCCTGGTCGCGGTCGATATCGGCGGCTCCAATATCCGCGCCGGCATCGTCGAGCTACGCCAGGACAAGGCGCCCGATCTGAGCAAGGCCCGAGTCTGGGAAACCGAGCTCTGGCGCCATGCCGACGAGGAGACCAGCCGCGAGGAGGCGGTGCAACGGCTCGGCAAGATGCTGCGCGAGCAGATCGGGCACGCCGAAAAGGAGGGTCTGCGCGTCGCGCCCTTCATCGGCGTCGGCTGCCCGGGTCTGATCGAGCCGGACGGCGCGATCGACCGCGGTGCGCAGAACCTGCCCGGCAACTGGTCGAGCAGCCGCTTCAACCTGGTCGAGAGCATCCGCGAGATGGCGCCGGAAATCGGCGAGCACGAGACCGTCGTCACCATGCACAACGATGCCGTCGTCCAGGGACTGAGCGAACTGCCGTTCATGCAGGATGTCGAGCATTGGGCGGTGTTGACGATCGGCACCGGGCTCGGCAATGCGAGTTTCCACAACCGCGCCAAGCCGAAAGGCCGGGACAAGGACAAAGAGAAGCCGAAGAACGGCAAGGATAAGAAGGACTGAAGCGTCAGTCCCGCTTCGCCGGGAGCGCCCAGAGCAGCCCGCGCGTGACGATCGCCGGGAAGACGGTGAGGTGATCCTCGCCCGGGATGATCTCGCTGGATAGCTTGAGGCCGGGATAATTGCGCGAGCGCAGCGCCTGCTCGAATTCCTTGAGATCGGCGATCATGTCGGTCTTGCCGTTGTAGCGCGGATCGCCCGAGGCCTTGTCGATCGTCTCATAGGAGGCGATCGCCATCAGCACATTCGCCTTCAGCTCCTTGTTGGTTTCGGAGTAGGCGCGCTCGCGCTGGAACAGCACTTTCTGGTCGAACCAGAGTGAGGGGCTGCCGATGATGTAGTGCTGGAACAGCTTGGGTTCGGTCAGCAGGACATAGAGGCCGAACAGACCGCCATAGGAATGGCCTGCATAAATGCTGCGCGTGGTGTCGGTGCGGTAGGTCGCGGCGACGAAGGGCATCAGCTCCTCGGAGAGGAAGCGGCGATAACCTTCCGCCTCACCGAAAATAGGCGGTTTGCCGGATGGGTCCTTCGTCTTCTCGCCGTTCGGTGTCGGCGTGTAGTCGCGCCGGCGGCTGTATTCGGGCGTATCGCCGACCGCATAGGACAGGCCGACCAGAATGAACTCCTCCAGCCCCTGCGCCCGGTTTCCGACCCGCCGCGCGATGCTGCGCACCAGCGGGAAGGCATAGTCGGCGTCGGTGACGAACAGCACCGGGAAACGTCGGCGCGGCTGGGCCTGGTAGGAACCCGGCAGGCTGACGAAGATCTCGTAGTCGCGCTGCAGCGCCTTGGCCCGGATGGTCCTGACCTCGGTGCCCTTGAGCACGAAGGGTGGCGGCGCCGCGACGCCGGCGGTGGAGGCCGGCGGCTCGGCATCGGGCTGCGCGATGGCAGCGGTGGCGATCAGGAGCGCGGCTATGAGGGCAGGCAGGCGAAGCATCCAAGCCATCTCCGACAGGACTGTGCCGGGATCGTGACGGCTCTGGTGGTCGCAGCCAAGCGCTATCGCCGCAGGCCCGGCGCCTCCATGGGCAAATCCCTGGCCCGCACGGCGAGATAGAGTTCGAGCGCGAGGTAATCGTCGGAGCCGTAGTCGAACTGCGTCGCCCTGACGCCGAGCGAGCAGGCCCGCAGGCGGCGGTGCAGCGAGCCGAGCCCGTTCCATTCGAGTCGGTAGGCGGGATAGCCGGTGCCGATGCCGTAGCTGATCGTATCACCGCGCAGTTTTTGGCCGACGAGGCCGTCATGACATTGCGTGCAGGCGAGGTTGAGCTGGCCCTGCCGGCGCTCATAGAAAGCCTTGCCGGCTTCATAAAACGGCTTTGCCGCGCCCTCGGCTGAGACCGAGAGTGGCATACCCTTCGAGAGCGAGGCGACATAGGCAGTGAGGCCGAGCAGGTCCTGGCTTTCATAACCGAAGGCCGGCTGCTTCTGGCGATCGACCCGGCACTGCTCGATCCGTCCTTCGAGATTGACCAGCTTGCCGCTGGCGGCGTCGACCTGCGGATAACGGGCTGCCGCGCCGCGCAGGCTCTGTTTGGGATCGGCGTGGCAGGAGATGCAGGTCGGAGACACACCGTCGCGGCGGCTGAAGAGCTCCTCGCCCTGCTCGACCCAGAGATAGCCGGGATTGCGGCTCTGGTCCTGCTGCTGTCGCTGCATCTCCGGCGAGAGGAAGGTGCTGCCCGGCTTGATCTCGTCGGCGCGGGCAGCACCGGCCAGCGCGAGCAGGGCTGCCGCGAGCGCACGGCCGGCCGCGGTCATGTCACGACGAGACGGGCGGTGCGGGTGAAGGTCGCCCCGCCATCCTCGCGCCATTCGAAGGAGAGCTCGCCGGTTTCGATGGCGCGGGTGGTGAAGCTGACGAAAGGGTTGGCCGAGACGCCGGTGTGCATGTCGTAGCGGAACACCGGCTCGCCGGCATAGGTCACGGTCAGCCGGTTCAGGATCTTGCGCGGCACGACCCGGCCTTCGGCATCGACCTGGCCGCCGCGATCCATCGGATGGCGGACGAGGACGCGGACCTCGACGACCTCGCCGGCTTTTGCCTCGGCCGGCATGGTGATGCGGGCGTTGAACGATGCCATTGGCTTTCAGCCTCCGTCGATGCAGGCGCTCAGCGTCACCACGATGTCGGCATCGGCGATGACGTAGCCGCCGCCGCTCAGCGCCGCGATCGCGGCGACCTTCTGCGAGGTGGCGAGGCGCAAGGTGGCGCGGATCTCGGCCCGGCCGCTGCGTGGGCCAAGGTGGAAGCGCGCAACGTCGGGGAACGGGTTCTTCTCGGCGATGATGTGTATCCAGCGGACATGGTCGGCATCAGTCATGGGAGACTCGACCTGGATCGCGACATCGACCGAGTTGCCGTTCTCGACCAGCTGGGGAATGTCGAAAGTGATCCGGCCGCGCTCCGGCACCGCGCCTTCGGTGATGCGCGCGACCAGCTCGGCGAGCGCCGGCGGCGCGGCTGCGCGAGCCGGTGCGGGCAAGGCGCCAAGCGCAAGGCCGGCGGCCCCGACTGCCATGACCTCGCGGCGCGAGAGCGCCGGTTCAGGGTGTACGCAGGCTGGCGAGATAGGCGACGACATCCTCGATCTCCTGGGCGGTGAGCGCCGGCCGATCGCGAAAGGCCGGGGCAACGTCTCGCAATCCTTCGATGCGAAAATACGGCGGCATCACCGTCTGCGGGTTGAGCAGGCCGGCATCGATGAGGCGCAGGCGCAGCTGCCCGGTATCGAGTCGGGCGCCGACTCCGGCGAGGCCCGGACCAATCGTGCCCTGAAAGGGCTCGTTCGGCTCCGGCACCTGGTGGCAGATCAGGCAATTGCCCTGGGTGCGGTCGAGCACGAGGGCCCGGCCGCGTTTGAGATCGCCGATCTTGCCGCCGAGCGGCGCGGGAATCGCGTCACCGACGACTTTGTAGGCTTCGAGCGCGCTTGCCGGCGCGCTTGCGAGCGCCAGCATGATCAGCGCGGACCGGATCGCGGCAAGCCTCACGCCTTGCGCAGATCCGTGTTCTTGAGCGGCAGGTTGCGCACGCGCTTGCCCGTCGCTGCGAAGATCGCATTCAGCACGGCGGGCGCCGCGACCGCGATGGTCGGCTCGCCGACGCCGCCCCAGAAGCCGCCGGAGGGCACGATCACCGTCTCGACCGCCGGCATGTCCTCCATGCGCATGACCTGGTAGCTGTCGAAATTCTCCTCGACCATGCGTCCGTCCTTGACCGTGCACTCGCCATAGAGCGCGGCGGAGAGGCCGTAGACGAAGGAGCCCTCGACCTGGCGTTCGATCTGCGCCGGGTTGACGGCGTGGCCCGGGTCGGTCGCGGCGACGATGCGGTGGACCTTGAGTTGGCCCTCGGCACTGACGGAAACCTCGGCGACCGCCGCGACATAGGAGCCGAAGCCCATGGTGTGGCAGATGCCGCGATAGACCCCCTCAGGCGACTTCGTGCCCCAGCCGGCCTTCTCGGCGGCGGCATTGAGCACGGCGAGGTGCTTGGGATGGTCCTTCATCAGCGCCCGGCGGAAGTCGAGCGGGTCCTTGCCCGCCGCGTGGGCGAGCTCGTCGATGAAGCATTCGAGATAGATGGCGTTCTGGTTGAGGTTGACCCCGCGCCAGAAGCCTGGCGGCACATGCGGGTTGCGCATGGCGTGGTCGATCAGGAGGTTCGGGATGGTGTAGCCGATCGAGGCCTCCGGCCCCGGCGGGTTCAGCCCCTGGAACACCACCGGATCGCGTCCGTTCTGGATGTTCTGCGGGAAGATGCCGGCGACGATCGACTGGCCGGAGATGCGCATGCGCAGCCCGGTCAGGTTGCCGTCCTTGTCGAGCGCGCCGGTGAGCTTGCACTGCGTCACCGGGTGGAAGCGGCCATGCAGCATGTCCTCCTCGCGCGACCAGATCAGCTTGACCGGCGTTCCGGGAATCTGCTTGGCGATGGCGACGACCTGACGGACCCAGTCATGGACGGCGCCGCGCCGGCCGAAGCCGCCGCCGAGATCGATCTTGTAGGCCTCGCATTTGGCCAGCGGCAGGCCGGAAGCCTCGGCGGTCGCGGCGAGCGCCGCCTCGCCGTTCTGTGTGGGCGTCCAGACCTCGCAGCGCTCGGGCGTGTAGAGCGCGGTCGCGTTCATCACCTCCATGCAGGCATGGTTCTGGAACGGGTAGGAATAGACCTGCTCGATCACGCGGGCGGCGTTGGCGATGGCGCCTTTGACATCGCCATTCTGGTTGCCGACGGCGGCCTGCGGGGCATCGAGTCCTTCCTTCAGCCAGGCGGCGATGCTCTCGCTCGAGACCTTGGCGTGCTCGCCCTCGTCCCAGGTGATCGGCAGCGCGTCGAGCGCGGTCTTGGCGCGCCACCAGCTGTCGGCAACGACCGCAATCGCGCTGTCGCCGACCGGCAGGACGTGCTTGACGCCCGGCATGTCCTTGATCTTGGCGGCGTCGAAGCTCTTCACCTTGCCGCCGAAGACCGGGCAATCCTTGATCGCGGCGTTGAGCATCCCCGGCAGTGTGAAGTCCATGCCGTAGACCTTCTTGCCGGTGGTCTTGTCGGCGGTGTCGAGCCGCTTCAGCGGCTTGCCGGCGATGATCCAGTCCTTCGGGTCCTTGAGCGGGACATTAGCCGGAGCCTGCAGCTTGGACGCTGCGGCCGCGACCTCGCCGTAGCGGATCGAACGGCCTGAGCCCTTGTGGGTGATCACGCCCTTGGCCACGCTGCATTCGGCGGCCGGGACCTTCCAGCCATCGGCCGCGGCCTGGATCAGCATCATGCGCGCTGCCGCACCCCCTTTACGGACATATTCATGGGATTCGCGGATGCCGCGGCTACCGCCGGTCGAGAAATTGCCCCAGACTCGGTTGCGGGCGAGGTTCTGGCCGGGTGTCGGGTACTCGGTCGTGACCTTGGCCCAGTCGCAATCGAGCTCTTCGGCGACGAGCTGGGCGAGGCCGGTCAACGTGCCCTGGCCCATTTCCGAGCGGGCGATGCGGATCACCACCTTGTCGTCGGGCTGGACCACGACCCAGGCGTTGATCTCGGGCACCGCGCCCTGCGCCTGCGCCTCATCGAAGGGGATGGCAAAGCCGAAGCTGAAGGCGCCGGCGGCTGCGGCCGAGCCCTTCAGCATGCTGCGGCGGGAGAGTTTCGTATCGGTCACAGAGGCTAGACTCATGGCGTCCTCCTGATGCGGATGGCGCTGCGGCGAGGCTGTGGCGCTCGAGCCGTGCGCTTGGATTAAGGGAAAATCAGATCAACCGCGGCCGAGCTGGCCGCCGGCAGCGACGTCCTTGATCGCGGCCTTGACGCGGTTATAGGTGCCGCAGCGGCAGATATTGGTCATCTCGGCGGCGATGTCGGCGTCGCTCGGCTTGGGATTGGCCTGGAGCAGGGCGGCTGCCGCCATGATCATGCCGCTCTGGCAGAAGCCGCATTGCGGCACGTCATGTTCGATCCAGGCCTTCTGGATCGGATGGTTGCCGTCGGGCGAGAGGCCCTCGATCGTGACGATCTTCTGCTCGGCGGTGATGGCGCTCACCGGCATGGTGCAGGAGCGGGTGGCGACGCCGTCGATATGCACTGTACAGGCGCCGCATTGGGCGACGCCGCAGCCATATTTCGTTCCTGTCAGGCCTATCTGCTCGCGGATCACCCAGAGCAGCGGCGTATCGTCCTCGACCACAACGTCGATCGTCTTGCCATTGATGGTCAGCTTAGCCACCGCAACCTCCCGGTTTCGATTCCAAGGTCGACGAGAGAGCCAGCGCGCCTCGCCGTTCGATCAGGCTGGCCGGTCAGCGGCCAGACATGTTCCTTGGAGGAATTCAAACCCAGAAGCGTGACTACCGCCAGAGGTTGTACGGTCACTGCTGATCACGGTCGCGTTGGGCTGTTTCCGGGCACGCTGTCTCCCATCCGAGCGGCTTTCGCCTCCGCCGCCATGATGCTGTCCGGTTTTCTGTCGCAGACACGGGGCGTCAGCTGTGCCGGCGACGGCGCCCTCTCACAGGAATGTGATGCTCTTGCCTGATCTTCGTCCGCCGGCGCGGCAAAGCCGCGAACCCGGCCATACTGTCGTTTCGTCAGACATGCTTGCTTTCGTCCCACTGCAATGGCGAGGCTGCGCGACGATGCGAATCAGCCCGGCAGGACAAAGATGCCGATGATCCCCGGCCTTCTCCGAGTTTTCCGCCGGTCCGGCGGCGCCGTGCTGTTCGCGCTGGCGCTGCTGTTCCTGCCTCTGGCGGCGTTTGCGCAGCCGGCCGATCCAGCGAGTGCCCGCGCCAAGCTCGACTCGATCCGGGGCGAACTCACCCAGATCGAGGCGTCGCTCACCAATCCGAACGTCTCGGACGACGAGTTGCTGCGCCAGCGACTGCGGCTGCAACCGTTGCTCGACCAGTTGCGCATCCTCACCGAGGAACAGGGGCCGCGCACCGAGCAGGCCAAGCTCAGGCTCGACCAGCTCGGGGCGAAGCCGGACGCCAATGCGCCGGCGGAGACGCCTGATGTGGCGCGCGAACGCGAAACCCGTACCAAGACCTTCGCGGAAGCCGACGAGACGCTGAAGATCGGGCGCGCGACCTTGCTGCAAGGGGAGCAGCTGCAGGGCTCGATCGCCGATCTCAGACGCGACCGGTTCGCCAAGGCGCTGTTCGCGGCCGGCCCGTCGATCCTCAATCCCGAGGTATGGTCGACGACGCTGACGGCGATCCCGTCCGATCTGCGCGCCTCGCAACTGATCTTCGGCGACTGGCTCTCGGTCGTCACCACGGCCTTGTTCAGCGCACGCGGGGTGCTCGTCGCGCTCGCCTTCCTCGGTGCGATCGCGCTCTATGTCGCGCGTGCCCGCTACATGCCGCGGCTGACGGCACGGCTGGCGGCAAGTGTCGATTCGAGTGATCGCCATATCCTCTATGGGGCGCTCATCCGCATCGTCGCGCGGACGGCGCCACCGGCGCTGGCGAGCTGGCTGATCTATGCCGGCCTGAATACTGCTGGCCTGCTGCCACCGCGGATTCAGCCGGTCATTCTCGCGATCGTCTTCGGGCTCGCGCTCTTCGCCTTCGTCCAGGCGCTGGCCGATGCCTTGTTCGCCCCCGGCGAGCCGCAGCGGCGCCTCGCCAGCGTGATGGAAACGACGGCGCGGACGGTCGCCTGGCTCGCGGGCTCGCTCGCCATCGTCATGGCGATCGGCAAGGTACTGGAGGCCTGGCTGCAGGCGATTGCCGCAGGTCTCACACTCTCGATCATCGTACGCGGCGTCGTTGCCACCGTCTTCGCGATCACCCTGATCGCCGGCCTCTACCGCCTGCGCGACAATCAGGAGATCGAGGAGGAGGCCTGCCTCGGCCCCTATGTGCCGGTCGACGGCGCCAGCCTCGGCCCGGTGCGGATTCTCGGCTGGATCGTCGGCGTCGCCGTCATTCTGTCGGTCCTGCTCGGCTATGTCGTGCTGGCGACCTTCCTGACCGAGCAGGTGATCTGGCTCGGCATCCTCGCTGCCGTCTTTGTATTGCTGATGCAGCTGGTCGAACTCGGCATCACCAGCCAGCTGACAGGCGAGGGGCGCTTTGCGTTGACGTTGCGCGCCGGGATCGGCCTGCGCGCGGCGACGCTGCAGAAGATCGCCGTCGTCCTCACCGGCGCGCTCAAGATCGTGCTGATCGTCGTCACGATCATGCTGGCACTGGCGCCCTGGGGACTGGAATCGAGGGATCTCCTGACCTCGCTCCGCGCCGCCTTCTTCGGTTTCCAGGTCGGCGGGGTCACGGTCTCGCTGTCCTCGATCGTCTTCGCGATCCTGCTCTTTGCGCTTGGGCTTGCGGCGACGCGCTCACTGCAGGGCTGGCTCGACGGCAAGTTCCTGCCGACGACCGCGCTCGATACCGGCCTGCGCAATTCGATCACCACGGCGGCGGGTTATGTCGGCTATGCCGCCGCGGTGGCGATCGCCTTCTCGTCACTGGGCTTCAGCCTCGAGCGCCTCACCCTCGTCGCTTCGGCCCTCTCGGTCGGTATCGGTTTCGGCCTGCAGTCGGTGGTGTCGAATTTCGTCTCGGGGCTGATCCTGCTCTGGGAGCGACCGATCCGGGTCGGCGACCAGGTGGTGGTCGGCGACGCCGAGGGCATCGTCAAGCGCATCAATGTCCGCTCGACCGAGATCGAAACCTTCGATCGCTCTTCGGTGATCGTGCCGAACTCGAACCTGGTCTCGGGCGTGGTGCGAAACCGCGTCCGCTCCGACCGAACGGGCCGGGTGCTGATCTCGATCAGCGTGCCGCGCCGGCTCAATCCCACGGACGTCCGCACCATGCTCTTCGAGGCTGGCGAGGCGCATGGCGACGTGCTGAAGAAGCCGCCGCCAGCCGTGATGTTCAAGAAGCTCGGTACGACGACGATGGATTTCGACCTGATCTGCGTCGTCGGCGAGGTCGACATCGTCGGGCGCGTCACCAGCGATCTCAATTACGTCATCCACCGGCGCCTGACCGAACTGGAGACCCCGGTCGCGACCGAGCTCACCGTCAAGGGCCTGGAAGGCGTCGAGCATTCGCTCGGCGAGATCGCCGCCGCGGTCTCGCGAGAGGTCGGTCGTCGGGCCAAGCCGGCGAGTGGACGCGTCACCGTGAAGCGCTCGGGCCCGCCGCGTGAGACCGAGGAAGAACCGGAGGAGGCCCACGCCCCGCCGCCCGCCAAGCCTGAACCAGCCGCGACGGGCGGCAAGGACGAGACCAAGGACTGATGCGATGCGCCTTTTCCCCGCGTTTTCCCCGCGCCCGCAGCGGCTGCGCGCGATGAGCTGTCCCGCTGCGCTCGCGGCTGCGCTCTCGCTGCTCAACCTCGCCGGCTGCACCGAGCCGGTCAGGACACAGCCTGCCTTCTATCGCGATCTCGGTTCGCCCTCGGCGCGGGTCGATGCGGAGGCGGCGCGCGCGACGATCTCGGCCTACCGGCTCAATGCCGGCCTTGGCGCGCTGAAGCTCGATCCGGAGCTGATGCAGGCGGCCGAGCAGGAAGCCGCCGCCATGGCCGCTGCCGACAAGCCGGCCCAGGCCGAGGCGGTGAAGGCCAGGCTGGCGCGGGCCGGGCAGCCGGGTGCCGAGGCCAATCTCTCGGCCGGTTATCGCCGCCTGGCCGAGGCCTTCTCCGGCTGGCGCGACTCGCCGCAGCACGACCGGGTGATGAAGGCGCCGAACGCGACGCGCATGGGCATTGCCTCGGCCTATGCGGCAGGCTCGAAATATCAGGTCTACTGGGCGCTGGTAGTCGCGCCCTGAGCAGGTGCAGCCGAAAGGGTCATTCGATCACGAAATCGAAGGGCGTCTTCGGGAATGGTTCCTTCGCGAGCGTGAAGTGCCACCATTCCTTGACGTAGCCGCGGAAGCCCTCGGCGCTCATCGCGGCGGCGAGGATGGCGCGGTTGCGACGAGCCTCGGCCGTCATCCCCGGATGGCCGAGCGCGCTTTTCTCCGAGAAGCAGTCGAAGCTCGTGCCGAGATCGAGGCTGGATTCGCGCGGACGCGTCGAAAACGGGCCGTCGCAAGGACCGGAATCCACGGGCGTCGGCAACGCGGCTTCGCCGATACGGACGAGGCCGACATCGACGGTGGAGCCGCGCGAATGGCTCGAATTGCCGGCGATATAGCCTTTGGCGGCGAGATCGCCCCTGGCGGTGCCGGGATGAAAGATGCGGCCGAGATCGGGCCCGCCGGGCCGTTTCACCCAGTCGTTGAAGGCGACGACCGCCCGAGTGGGTCGGTAACAGTCGAACAGCTTCAGTCCGTAACCCTGCCTGACGAGCTGCTGTTCGGCGCGGATCAGGGCATCGGCAGCCGCGCGCGTCAGCACGCATTCGGCGCGGCCATAGCCGAGCACGGCCACACCGGTGAAATTGAACGGCGTCGCATAGCGGATGTCCTGGGCGATTGCCGGTGCGAGCTCGCGTAGGCGCACGAAGCCCGAAGGCAGCGCGTCAGCGGCGCAGGCCTCCCAGGCGAGCAGTCCGGCCGAGGCTAGCGCGACGACGATCCTGTGACGGCCATCCATGATGAGCGTATGTTCGCGCAGGCGTCCGGTCGAAACAACTGCAGAGGGCCACAGATTCGAAACAACCAGCGCGAGGGGAGGCCCCAAGATGGCACCGCCGAGATTCGTCGTGGCGACGTTCGATGCAGTGGGCGGTCCTGCCGCCCTGGCCAAGGCCGATGACGGCTATTACGCCGGGCCGACCGATGCAGGCACCTACCGACTGCTGCGCTGCGGCAAGCATTCGAGCCCGTCCTATCCCGTCTGGTCGAAGATCCGCTGGGGCTCCGCGATCAAGGAGGAGGGTGGCGCGATCAAGGTCATGCATGACGGGAAGTGGCAGCTGCTCAGCAAACTCGTACCGGCCATGACCAAGAAGATGCTGATCGACCGGAATTTCGAGCTCTATGGCAAGAACACACTGCCGACCGAGTGGCGCTTCAACGATTTCGGCCACATGACCTGCTATTTCTACAAGGACAAGAACAACAACAGAAAGTTCGACAAGGGCGAGACGAAGAGCAAGGAGTATTTCCATACGACTCCCGACGACGAGGCCAGTGCCGCGCAGGGCAAGCCGGTCGTGCTGACCGAGTCGCATGGCTGCATCCATCTCAAGCCCAACGACATCGACGACATGATCAACAAGAAGTACCTGGTGCAGGGCAACAAGGTCGTCGTGCACAAATATGATGAGACGACCCCGAAGGACTGGTCGAACGACGCCAATGCGACGGCGCCATTCGAAGTGCACTTCTTTCCCGGCGAAAAGAGGGTTCTGGTCACCGGCGCCAAGCCGAAGCCAGGAAAATAGCGATGGCATGGCATCGTGCGAAAACGAGCCGTCGCCTGGTTGCCGGGCTCGGTGCGGTGATGTTCGCCCTTGCCTTGCCGATGCCGGCCGCGCTGGCTCAACAGTCCGATGAGCTTGGCGCGATGGCTCTCGCGCTCGCCGAGGCGTTCGTCGCCGGCCGGCTGTCGCCCGAAAGCGCCCGGTCCGGCGCCATGCCGCCGACTGCCGTGCAATTGTCGGGGGGCTACTGGCTCATCACCTTCGGCGGCCAGGTGCTGACATTGACGCTGCCGGCCGCCGAGCAAGGCTTTTCACGGCGAGCGGACATCACCCTGGCGCCGCAGGCCGGCCTAACCTTGCGGATGCTGGAGGCGCGCTTCGGTGCCGGATCGCCGCAACGTCGCGAGAAGAACGCGGTGGTGCTGTTCCGGCAACAGTCAGCCGCGGGCGAGGTCCTTATCTTCGCCCGCCTGCACACGCCAAAGCCCGAGCCGGCTTCGCCCGTGCTCGCTATCCGGCTGCGCCGCGAATAACGTTTCGGCTCAGGGCCTGGCGCCGACCGGCAGCGGCGGCGCGTCCGCCTTGAGCACGATGCCGACGCGGCGGTTGAAGGCGAGATAGGGATTGTCCTTGACCAGCGGTTCGGTATCGGCCTTGCCGGTGACCGAGCTGAAGCGCTCATCGGGGACGCCGGCATTGCCGAGCAGGTCGCGCACGGCCGAGGCGCGGCCGACGGATAGCGCCCAGGGATTGCCGGGGGCGACTGTGCCCGGCCGCTGCGCAGCGGTGTGGCCGGTGATGGCGATCCTGTTGGGCATGCGGCGCAGCGTCGGCGCGATTGCGGAGAGCAGTCTGCGCATGCGTTCGTTCGGCTGGGTCGATCCCTCGTCGAACATGGCGCGGCCGTCCTGGTCGACCAGCTGGATGTCGATGCCCTGCTCGGAGACCTCGATCAGGATGTTGCGCGAGAGCTCGCCGATCTCCGGCATCTCGCGCAGCGCCTGGCGCAGCGAAGCGGCGGCGAGCGCAAAGCCGCGGTCATGGGTGGCCGAGACCAGCCCGTCTTCCTTCTGCTGGTTGTGGTTCGGCGCGGTGTTGTCTGAGGCGTCCTCGAGCGGGCGGACATAGGCGTTCTTGATGTGGGTCTTGGTCGGGATGCCGTCGACCTCGACGATGCCGGCGAGCTTGAACTCGCGCTGCGTGCCGAAGGCCTCGCGCATCGAGCCGGCGACGATCTGGAGCTTCTGCTTGTCCTGACTCGAATAGGCGGCGACCATGACGAAGAAGGCCATGAGCAGGGCCATGAGATCGGCGAAGGTCACGAACCAGCCGTGACCGCCGTGCCCGCCTCGCTTCTTCTTGGCCATTGCTAGGGTCCGCTCAGGTGGCTTCGGCCATTTCGGCCCTGTGATGGTCGGGCAGATAGGCAAGGAGCATTTCGCGCACCAATGTCGGGCTCTTGGCGTCGCGCATCTGCAGCACGCCGTCGATGATCAGCGTGCGCGAGATTTCCTCCTCCTCGAGCTTGATGTGGAGCTTGTCGGCGATCGGCAGGGTCAGCATGTTGGCGACCATGGCGCCGTAGAGCGTCGCCAGCAGGGCCGTTGCCATGGCGGGGCCGAGCTTGGAGGGGTCCGACATGTTGGCGAACATGGTGACCATGCCGAGAATCGTTCCGATCATGCCCCAGGCCGGGGCGCAGTCGCCGATGGCACGGTAGACCTTGGAGCCCTCGTCGAGCCGTTGCAGGAAGTTGTCGCGATCGCGCTCCATCGTGTCGCGGATGAAGTCCTTGTCGTAGCCGTCGGCGATGTAGCGCAGGCCCTGGGCAAGGAAGGGGTCCGAGACCTCGACGTTTTCGAGCGCGACCGGGCCGCTCTTGCGGTTGATCTCGGCGACGCGGGTGATCTCGTCGATCAGCTCGCGCGGATGGATCGAGCGCATGGTGAAGGCGAAGCGGAGGCCCATCGGCAGGCCGTGCGCAATCACCGAAAAGGGAAAGCGCAGCATGGTCGCGGCCGAGGCGCCGCCGAAGATGATGATCACGGCGTGCTTGTCATAGTAGGCGGCGAAATTGCCACCATCGATCATGATCAGCGCGACGATCGTCGCGATGCCGCCGATGATGCCTGCGCCGGTCGCGATATCCATGAATGCCATCCCAAGCCGGCCGGGCTAGGCATGCCGCCGGGCCCAGGCTTTCGCTGTCGTGGAAACCATAAGGAGCGGCAATTGAAGGAAGCGTTAAGGTTGAGGACTTGCTCACGCCGCGGCGTCGTCTAAAGCTGCTGCGCGATGTCTCTGCTTGCGATCTACGCCCGCGTCCTCGGCGAGCTCGGCCCGGAACGGCGCCTCGGGCTCATCCTCGCATTCGCCAACATCGCGCTGGCGGGCGCTGCCTTCGCCGAGCCGATGCTGTTCGGCGCGCTGATCGACAAGCTGACCAGTCTGCAGGTCACCGGGACCCGTCCGAGCTGGGCTGACATCAATGTATTGCTCGCCGCCTGGGTCGGCTTCGGCCTGTTCAACATCGCCGCCGGCGTCTTCGTCGCATTGTTCGCCGACCGTCTGGCGCATCGCCGGCGCCTCGCGGTGATGGCGAATTATTTCGAGCACGCGCTGACCTTGCCGCTCGCCTACCACACGCAGACCCATTCCGGGCGCGTGCTCAAGGTGATGCTGGAGGGCACCAGCGGCATGTGGGCGCTCTGGCTCTCCTTCTTCCGCGAGCATTGCGCCAGCTTCGTCGCGCTCTTCATCCTCTTGCCGTTCACGCTGTGGAAGAACTGGCAGCTCGGCCTCGTGCTGATCTTCCTCGTCGTGCTGTTCGGCACGCTCACCGCCTTCGTGCTGCGCAAGACCGACAAGCTGCAGAGCAATGTCGAGGCCTATCATTCGAGCCTCGCCGAGCGTGCCTCCGATGCGCTCGGCAACGTGCCGGTGATCCAGAGCTTCACCCGGATCGAGGCCGAGGTTCGCGGCCTGCGCAACACCATCACCAGCCTGCTCGCAGCGCAGATCCCGGTCCTGACCTGGTGGGCGGTCGCCACCGTCGCGACCCGCGCCTCGGCGACGCTGACCGTGCTCTCGATCTTCGTCGTCGGCACCTGGCTCCTGATGCAGGGGCTGACCACCGTCGGCGAGATCGTCACCTTCATGGGCTTCGCCACCATGCTGGTCGGCCGGCTCGAGCAGATCGTCTCCTTCGTCAACTTCATCTTCATGCAGGCGCCGAAGATGCGCGAGTTCTTCGAGGTGCTGGACACATTGCCTGCGGTGCGCGACCAGCCCGGCGCGCCCGATGCCGGCCGGCTTGTAGGCGCTATCGCCTTCGACGACGTCTCGTTCTCCTATGACGGCAAGCGCGCCGCCGTCGCCGACGTCTCCTTCGCGGTGAAGCCTGGCGAGACCATCGCCATCGTCGGCTCGACGGGCTCGGGCAAGTCGACGACGCTCGGATTGCTGCACCGCGCCTTCGATCCGCAATCGGGCCGTATCCTCGCGGACGGCAAGGACATTCGCGAAATCTCGCTGCTCTCGCTGCGCCGGAACATCGGCGTCGTCTTCCAGGAGCCGATGCTGTTCGCCCGTTCGATCCGTGAGAATCTGACCGTCGGCAAGCCGGACGCGACCGATGCCGAGATGATCGAAGCCCTTGACCGGGCTCAGGCGACCGAAGTGATGGCGCGCCAAAGCGATGGGCTCGACACCATCGTCGGCGAGCGTGGCCGCACGCTCTCCGGCGGCGAACGCCAGCGCCTGTCGATCGCGCGGGCGCTGCTGAAGAACCCGCCGATCCTGATCCTCGACGAGGCGACCTCGGCACTCGACGCAGCGACCGAGGTCAAACTGCAAAAAGCCCTCGACGAGGTGATGAAGGGCCGCACCACCTTCGTCATCGCCCACCGCCTTGCCACCATCCGCAATGCCGACCGCATCCTGGTCTTCGAGCAGGGGCAGGTGATCGAGATGGGCTCGTTCGAGGAGCTGGTCGCCAAGGGCGGACGCTTCGCGGCGCTGGCGCGGGCGCAGTACCTGGTCACCGACAAGCCGGTGGTGGCTGCGGAGCCCTCCTCGCTCGCGGCCAAGGGCATCGTCGACGGCTGAACGCCGCTTGCTTGCTACCTCGGAGGTAATCGACTGGCTGCCTCTGAGGTCGCATGGTCCCCCGGCATCGCGGGTGTCGACCCGCTCCGAAAGGGAATCCGACCATGACCGCCTACGCCATCGCCCACCTTCGCGACGTCGCCCTCAACGCCGAGATCGCCGACTATATTCGCCTGATCGACGAGACCCTCACGCCCTTCGGCGGCCGCTTCCTGATCCACGGCGTGACGCCGGAGGTCATGGAGGGACCCTGGGAAGGCGACCTCGTCGTCATCGCCTTCCCGGACCTCGCAGCCGCCCATGGCTGGTACGCTTCGCCGGCCTATCAGGCGATTCTGCCGCTCCGGACGCGCAATTCGCGCAGCGCCGCGATCATCGTCGACGGCGTGCCGGAGAGCTACAGGGCGACCGATTTCCTGGCGAAGCTGGGCTGACCGTCAGGGGGCCGGCTCGCCCGGCAGGAAATGCAGGCAGGGGTCGAGCTTGACGTGGTCGGGGTCGACCTGCTCCCAGCTGCCGCTGACCACGACGCGCTCGCCGGCCTTTCGGCCATTACTGTCATAGGTGACACAGAGCACCTGCGGGTCGGGGGCCTGGCACAAGCCGAGATAGGTCAGCCCGGCGCCTGCCTTGACCATGCCCAGCGGGCCTTCGACCTCGATCGTGATGAGCTCGCCATCCCTTCCGGCCAATGATTTCAGCGCCGCGCGCAGCTCGCCGCACTTCACGCGGAAGGTCGGTTCAGGCTGAGCCTGCGTCGTGCCTGTGGTCGGCAGGAGAAACGTGCCTGCGAGGGCGGCGATAGAAGCAAGGCGAAGGGCAAGCGCGATCATCGCGCTGGTCTCGCCTTGCTTTGTGGCGCCTTTGCGAAAACCCATCAGCAGCCGGGCAACAATCGCGTGTCACACGCGCGCCATTGTGGAATGATCGGACAGGTATGCGCCTTCGCACCGCCTCCAACCATGGATCGCCACGACGACATGATGATCGCCCGCCTCGCCTGCGCCTGGGCTTCGGTCTTAGCCTTTCAGTTCTTTGGCAGTGCGCTGCTGGGGCAACTCGGAGCTCCCATTCCGTCCCTGCTCATCTTCGCCTGGCTGCTCGGCGTGATCGTCTGGGCAGCTTTCGGCGTGGTGCAAGAGGCCGATGAGCTGGCGCACCGGCTCGGCGAGCCCTATGGCACGCTGATCCTGACGCTCTCGATCGTCATCATCGAGGTGGCGCTGATCTCGGCGGTGATGCTGGGGGCCAAGGGCGCGCCGACGCTGGGGCGTGACACGATGTTCGCCGTGCTGATGATCGTGCTCAACGGCGTGGTCGGTATCGGTCTCCTGATCGGCGGCCTCAGGCATTTCTCGCAGGGCTACAATCTCAAGGGCGCCTCGGCCTATCTGGCGGTGATCATTCCGCTGACCCTGATCCCGCTGGTGCTGCCGAATTTCACCACCTCGACGGCAGGCGGCACGCTGACGACCTTCCAGTCGATCGCGTTCTCGCTCTTCACCCTGCTGCTCTACGGCGCCTTCCTGATCCTGCAGACGGGGCGGCACAGCGTCTTCTTCCAGGAGCCGGCGGGCGAATCCAACATGCCCTACGGGGCCGCCTACATCCGGGGCAAGATGCAATCGGAGTCCGGGCTGGCATCGCAGCCCACGCCCGATCCCGGTCCGGCCGACGAGCCGCCCCATGTGGCATCGGCAGGCTCGACCCGGTCCCATGTCGTCCTGCTGCTCCTGAACATCCTGCCGATCGTGATCCTGGCGAAGAGCCTGGCGACCGTGCTGGATTTCGGCATTGCGAGCCTCGGCGCCCCGGTCGCGCTCGGCGGCATCCTGATCGCCATGGTGGTGTTCACGCCCGAATGCATCGCGGCGCTGCGCGCGATCACCACCAACCAGCTGCAGCGGGCGATCAACCTTTGTCTCGGTGCCGCCGCCTCGACGCTCGGGCTGACGGTGCCGGCGGTCCTCGTGATCGGCCTGATCACCGGGCAGCCGGTGGTGCTCGGCCTGTCCGGCACCAACATGGTCATCCTGGCGATGACGCTCCTGCTCTCGACACTGACTTTCACTGGCACGCGCACCACCATGCTGGAGGGCGCGGTGCATCTTTCGGTGTTCTTCGTCTTCCTGGTGCTGGTCTTCAGCCCCTGACCGGGGCGGCAGCCGCAGTTTCCTGCTCTTGAGTGCCGTTGCCGGCCGGGGCGATCCTGAGCGCGGTCAGCCGGTTGCGACTCTTGCGCATCACCTCGAAGCGGAAGCCGTGGAAGGTGAAGGCCTGGCCGGCCTCGGGGATGGCGCGCGCCTCGTGGATGACGAGGCCGGCGATGGTCGTCGCCTCGGCATCCGGCAATTGCCAGTCCATCGCCCGGTTGAGGTCGCGGATCGGCACGCCACCGTCGACGATGACCGCGCCGTCCGGCTGCTGGCGCAGGCCGGGCACGGCGATATCGTGCTCGTCGCGGATGTCGCCGACGATCTCCTCGAGGATGTCCTCGAGCGTCACCAGCCCCATCACCTCGCCATATTCGTCGACCACCAGCGCGAAATGCGTCTTGCGGGCGAGGAAGCCCTTGAGCTGCTCGGGCAGGGGCGTATTGACCGGCACGAACCAGGGCGCGAAGGCGATTCCCGCGACATCGAGCTTGCCGGCATCGCCACCGGCGGCGTCGAGCGCGCGCAGCAGGTCCTTGGCGTGCAGGATGCCGACGATGTTCTCAGGCTTGTCGCGCCAGAGCGGCATGCGGGTATAGGGCGAGGCCAGGACCTCACGCACGATCGTCTCCGGGCCGAGATCGAGATTGATCGTGCGCATCTTGGTGCGGTGGATCATCACGTCGGCAACTTCGAGCTGCTTCAGGTCGAGCAGCCCGCTGACCATGTCGCCATCGGCCTTCTCGACCATGCCGCCCTGGCGCATCAGCTCGACCTGGTCACGCAGGATCTCGTCGATCGCCAGCACCGGGCGCTGCGAGTCGATCCGCAGGCCGAACAGGCCGAGCACGCGGCGGGCGAACCATTGCATCAGCCGCACCGGTGGGCCGAGCAAAGCGAGGAGGCGGGCCACCGGGCGCACCAGCTTGAGCGCCATCCGTTCGGGATCGGCGACGGCGGCCATGCGCGGCGCCAACTCGCCGAGCACGACGACGATCAGCGCGACCGCGATCGCGAGGCCG
The DNA here is from genome assembly GCA_025846845.1 of Alloboseaceae bacterium BT-24-1. Taxonomy (GTDB): domain Bacteria; phylum Pseudomonadota; class Alphaproteobacteria; order Rhizobiales; family Beijerinckiaceae; genus Allobosea. The sequence goes on along the minus strand of JAOYTL010000003.1, from coordinate 38,222 downwards.
GCCGCGCCGCTGGCGCCGAAGGAGGCGAGCGCCGCATAGGCGGCAAAGCTCGCCGTCGCGGTCTTCACCAATGTGCGGGCCAGCAGGAAGACGCCGCTCAGGCGCTCGCGATCATCGAGGACGCGCAGCGCGATCGCGGCGCGGCGGCTGCCCGCCTTCTCCTGAGCAGCGAGCCTGGCACGGGAGATCGCGTGGAGCGCCGCATCGGCCGCGGCCAGGAAGCCGGTCAGCAGCACGCCGAGCGCGACGACGGCGAGGGCGAGCCAGGGATCGAGATGCGGAATGGCGACCATGGAAGGAAGCGCTCAGGGCCCAGCGAGTTCGCTCTCGATGAAGTCCCCCACCGTCTCGGCGGTGACGCCGGGCGCGATGAAACTCCTGCCGATGCCATGCGCCAGGATGAAGGTCAGCGCGCCGCGCTTGACCTTCTTGTCCTGGGTCATCGCCTCGACGATCTCGCCGGCCGTGCCGGTGCCGCCGGGGACGTCCTGCAGTCTAGTGGGCAGGCCGACGGCGGTGAGGTGAGCGGCGATGCGGCTGACATCCTGCCCGGGGCAGAGGCCGAGCCGCTGCGAGAAGCGGAAGGCGAGGCAAAGCCCGATCGCGACGGCTTCGCCGTGGACGAGCCGAGTGGAGTCGTAACGCGTCAGGCGCTCCAGGGCATGGGCGAAGGTGTGGCCGAGATTGAGCAGGGCGCGGTCGCCATCCTCGCGCTCGTCGCGCGCCACGACCGCGGCCTTGGCCCGGCAGGCCGTCGCAACCGCATGGTCGCGCTCGGGACCGCCGGCCATGACGCGGCGCCAGTTGACCTCGCACCAGTCGAAGAAGCCGGCATCGTCGATCAGCCCGTATTTCACGACCTCGGCATAACCGGCCTTGAACTCGCGTTCGCTGAGCGTGTCGAGCAAAGCGGTGTCGCAGATCACGAGCGCCGGCTGGTGGAAGGCGCCGATCAGGTTCTTGCCATGGCTGGAGTTGATGCCGGTCTTGCCGCCGACGGAGGAATCGACCTGGGCGAGCAGGCTGGTTGGAATCTGCACCAGGCGCACGCCGCGGCGCAGCACCGAGGCGGCAAAGCCCGAGAGGTCGCCGACGACGCCGCCGCCGAGCGCGATGACGAGGTCGTTGCGCTCGATTTTGGCGGCAAGCAGTCCGTCGCAGAGCTCGATGAAGCGGGCATAGGACTTGGACGCCTCGCCCGGCGGAATGACCAGGCGCGTCGTCGTGACACCGGCCTGGTGCAGGCAAGTTTCGAGCGCCGGCGCATGCAGGGCGGCGAGGTTCTCGTCGGTGACGATCGCGGCGCGAGCGCCAGGGCTCAGCGCGGCAATGGTCTCCGCAGCCTCGCAGAGCTGATGGCGGCCGATCAGGATGTCATAGGAGCGTTCGGCCAGCGCGACCGGCACGACGATCCGTGCCGCAGCAGCGGCCTCGAGGGCCGTCTGGGCGCTCATCGCGTGTCCTCCTCGCGCAGCCGCCGGTCGAGCGCAGCCATCGCATCCTCGACGACGACCTCGTGCGGGTCGTCGCGCGAGATCAGCGTGATGTCGGCCAGTGCATAGATCGGTTCGCGCTCGGCCAGCATCCGGTGCATCGTCGCCTCCGGGTCGGTAGTCTGGAGCAAGGGGCGGTTGCTGCGCTTGCGGACGCGGCGCATCAGCACGTCGAATTCGGCCTTCAGCCAGATCGAGACGCCGAGCTCGGCGATGCGGGCGCGGGTGTCGGCGTTCATGAAGGCGCCGCCGCCGGTCGCCAGCACGAGGGGGGCGCGCGTCGCCAGAATGCGGGAGATGACCCGGCGCTCGCCGTCACGGAATTCGCTTTCGCCGCGCTGGGCGAAAATCTCCGGGATCGTCATGCCGGCGGCGGTCTCGATCTCGGTGTCGGCGTCGACGAAGGGCAGGCCGAGGCGCGCGCCAAGGCGCTTGCCGACCGAGCTCTTGCCCGAGCCCATCATGCCCACCAGCACCACCGCCCGCGCCCCAAGCGCCGCACGCAGGGCGATCCGGTCCACCTGTTCGATCGTTTCCGCCATCGTCATCGAAAGAATTCCTCCCGCCCGCTCTAGCATGAGGATCGCAGCGCCGCCACGTCCCGCGAGCAGCGGTTGACCAGGGCTCCCAAGCCGGGCTTGTAGCGCCGCGATGGGGTGGTGGGGCGCATGATGCCGACGGCAGGAGAGGATAGCGGGATCGCCGCGCTGCGGCCGCCCTTCGTGCTGCTGGAGAATCGTAGCGGGGCAGGGCAGGCGCTGCTCTTCGCCGACCCCGTGGAGATCGTGGAGGTTGGCGAGCCGTCGGAGATTCCGGGTGCTTTCGCTCGAATCGAGGCGGGGTTGGCGCGGGGTCTCCATGCGGCCGGATTTCTCTCCTACGAGCTGGGCTATGCCTTCGAGACGCGTCTGGCCGGATTGTTGCCGAGCGGACGAAGGATGCCCCTCCTCTGGTTCGGCCTGTTCGAGGCGCCGCGCCGCATCGCGTCGGCAACGCTCGATCAGGGTTTCGCGACGCGGTGTCCCCCGCCACTGGAAGACTTGGCGTTCGGCCTGGATGAAGCGGGCCATGCCGAAGCCGTGCAGCGCGTGCTCGATTATCTCCACGCCGGCGACGCCTATCAGGTCAACCTGACCTTCCCGATCCGCTTCCGCTATCGCGGCGATCCGCTTGCTCTCTACGGTGCGCTTCGGGCGAGCCAGCCGGTCGCGCATGGCGGCGTGGTCGCAACGGGTGAGGCGAGCATCCTCTCGGTCTCGCCTGAGCTGTTCATCGAGACATCAGGCGGGCGCGCCACAACCCGACCGATGAAGGGAACGGCGGCGCGCAGGGCCGATGCCGAGGCCGACGAAGCGGCGAAGGCGGCTTTGCGTGCCGATCCGAAGCAGCGGGCCGAGAACCTGATGATCGTCGACCTCTTGCGCAACGATCTGAGCCGGGTCAGCGAAGCCGGCTCCGTCGCAGTGCCGGCCTTGTTCAGCGTCGAGACCTATCCGGGCTTCCACACGCTGACCTCGACGGTCACGAGCCAGCTGCGGCCGGACCTGTCGCTGCTGGAGCAGATACAGGCGCTGTTCCCTTGCGGATCGGTCACAGGTGCACCGAAGCTGCGCGCGATGGAGATCATCCGCGAGCTCGAAGCCGCGCCGCGCGACATCTACACCGGCTCGATCGGCATGATCGCGCCCAGTGGCGATCTCAATTTCAATGTCGCGATCCGGACGGCGACGCTGCTGCCGGGCGGTGAGGGGGTTTACGGCGTCGGTGGTGGCATCGTCGTCGATTCCAGGCCCGCCGAGGAATATGCCGAGTGCCGCCTGAAGGCGCGGGTGCTGACCGACCTTGCCGAGGGTTACGGACTGATCGAGACGCTGCGCTGGTCGGGCGGCTATGTCCGGTTGCCACAGCATCTGGAGCGCCTGGTCGCTTCGGCGGCGGCGCTCGGCTTCCGGTTCGATCGGGCGCAAGCGCTCGGGCAGCTGAGCGAGATTGAGGCATCATTCCCCGCCGGAGAAGATCGGCGGGTGCGCTGTGAATTGCACCGCAACGGCATGCTGCAGATCATCTCGGCCACGATGCCGGCTGCGGCGGATGGGCCGGTCCGCATGGCGCTGGCCGGGCAGCGAGTCGATGCCGGCGATCCGTTCCTGCGCCACAAGACCACGCGCCGGATGGTCTATGAGCAGGCCTTCGCCGAGGCGGTGGCGGAAGGCTGCGACGATGCGCTGCTCCTTAATCGGCAAGGCTTCGTCACCGAGACCAGCCGCAGCAATATCTTCGTCGAGCGCGGCCGCCTGCTGCTGACGCCGCCGCTTGAACACGGCCTGCTGCCCGGCGTGCTGCGCCGCGAACTCATCGAAACCGGCGCTGCCCGCGAGGCGCCATTGCGTCTCGATGACCTGAACCAGGCCGAGCGCTGGTTCGTCGGCAACAGCCTACGCGGACTCCAGATCGCGCGGCTCGCGGGTTCTTCGCTTGCGTCCCGCCCCACCGATCAGGAATAACCGGTTGGGGTGCATGGGGAATCGCCGGCCGTGCCGACGCTGTTCAAGTTTCTGACGTTTCTCGCGGTTATCGCCGGCCTGATCTATGGCGGCATGATCGCGCTGGTGACTTTCGTGCAGCCCGAGCCGCGCGAGATGGTCGAGATCGTGCCGCCCTCGAAGCTGCAGAAATGAGCAAGCAGGCGCGCTCCTGGCTGAACGGCTTCCTCGACATGCTGGCGGCAGAGCGTGGCGCAGCCAAGAACACGCTCGAAGCCTATGAGCGCGATCTCGACGACTATCTCGGCTTCGCTGCCAGCCAGGGCGGGCCGGCCGCGATCACGGCGGACGATGTCCGCGCCTATCTCGTCGAATTGTCGGAGCGTGGGCTCAAAGCCTCCTCGGCGGCGCGCCGGCTCTCTGCGGTCAGGCAATTCCACCGCTTCCTTTATACCGAAGGGTTGGTGGGAGGCGATCCAACGGCCGCGATCGAGGGGCCGCGGCTGGGCCGGCCACTGCCGAAGGTGCTCAGCGTCGCCGAGGTCGATCGGCTGATCGGCACGGCGCAGCAGATGGCGGAGCAGGCGGAGCAATCGCCGGCGGCGCGGGCGCGCAGCGTCAGGATGCGCTGCCTGATCGAGATGCTCTACGCCACCGGCCTGCGTGTTTCGGAGCTGATCGCGCTGCCGCTTTCGGCCGCGACCACGCGCGAACGCTTCCTGGTCGTGCGCGGCAAGGGCGACAAGGACCGGCTGGTACCGTTGAACGAGGCGGCGCGCGTTGCAGCCTCGGCGCATCTTGCGCTGCTACGCGAGCACGGCGCGGCCGAAGGGCGCTGGCTCTTTCCCTCCGACGGCGAGAGCGGGCATCTCACCCGTCAGGCCTTCGGGCGCGATCTCAAATCGCTCGCGGCGGCGGCTGGGTTGTCGCCGGCGAAGGTTTCGCCGCATGTGCTGCGCCATGCCTTCGCCAGCCATCTCCTGCAGAATGGCGCCGATTTGCGCGTCGTGCAGGAGCTGCTCGGTCATGCCGACATCGCGACGACGCAGATCTACACCCACATCCTCGACGAGCGGCTGAAGAGCATGGTGCGCGACCTGCACCCGTTGATGGACGAGGACGGCTAGCCCCGGCTCAGGCCGCTGCGGGGGCCGGCTCCTCGCCCTTTTTGCCGCAGAGCGCCAGCATGGCGCGGGCGATCTCGGCTTCGCCCATGATGGTGCGGCTGGCGCCGCATTCCCTGAGATGCTCGACCTCGGCGACGGAATGCGCCCGGGCGATGATCGGGAGGCTCGGATTCTGCTTGCGGGCCTGCTCGCAGACCTGGCCGGCCTCGAAGCTGCCGGGAATGGCGACGAAGAGGCGTTTTGCCCGCGCCAGCCCGGCGGCGGCGAGCACCTCCGGATCGGCGGCATTGCCGACGAGCACCTCGGCGCCGTCGCGCCGGGCTGCAGCGACGCCATCGTCCTGGTCCTCGATCACCAGCAGCTTCTCGCCCATGAGCGAAAGGCCGGCGCCGAGCAGCGAGCCGACGCGGCCATAGCCGACGACGACGATATGCTCGGTGAGCGCGGTCGGAGCGATGTCGCGTTCGGGCGCCGGTGCAGGCTCGGGTTCCGGTGCGACAGCCGGGGCTGCCGGAGCGGGCACAGGTGCCGGCTCGGCCGGCTTCGGCTTGACCAGGGCCGGTTCGGGCGGAGCGAAGCGGTCGACCAGCTTGAATAGCAGCGGGTTGAGCACGATCGAGAAGATCGCGCCGGCGAGGATCAGGTCGCGGCCCTGCTCGGGCAGCAGCTTCAGCGAGACACCGAGCCCGGCGAGGATGAAGGAGAACTCGCCGATCTGGGCCAGGCTCGCCGAAATCGTCAGCGCGACCGAATCGGGTTTGCCGAAGGCGCGCACGATCAGCCAGGCCGCCAGGGTCTTGCCGAACAGGATGATCGCGATAGTGGCGATCAGCGGGAACGGCGAGCGCAGCAGGATGCCGGGGTCGAAGAGCATGCCGACCGAGACGAAGAACAGCACGGCGAAGGCATCGCGCAGCGGCAGCGATTCCTCGGCGGCGCGATGGCTGAGCGGCGATTCGCTCAGGATCATGCCGGCGAAGAAGGCGCCGAGCGCGAAGGAGACGCCGAACAGGCTGGCGGCGAGATAGGCGACGCCGAGTGCGATCGCCAGCACGGCGAGGCGGAAGAGCTCGCGCGAGCCGGTATGGGCGACCCAGTGCAGGATCCAGGGGATCAGCCGACGCCCGATGATCAGCATGAAGGCGACGAAGGCAGCGACCTTGGCGAGCGTCAGGCCGAGCACGCCCCAGAGGCCGAGATCGAAGCGTGTGGCCAGGGGCCCGCTTCCGGCAGCGGCGCCGATGCCGCCGTTCAGCGCATCGGCGACCGCCGGTATCATGACCAGCGCCAGGACCATGGCGAGATCCTCGACGATCAGCCAGCCGACGGCGATCTTGCCCTTCTCGGTCTGGACGATGCGGCGCTCCTGCAAGGTACGCAGCAGCACGACGGTACTGGCGACCGAGAGCGCCAGTCCGAAGACGAGGCCGGCGATCACGGTCCAGCCGAGCAGCAATGCGAGGCCCAGGCCGAGCAATGTCGCCACGGCGATCTGCACCAGCGCGCCCGGTACCGCGATGGCGCGGACCGAGAGCAGGTCCTTCAGCGAGAAATGCAGGCCGACGCCGAACATCAGCAGGATGACGCCGATTTCGGCGAGGTCGTTGGCGAGGCCCTGATCGGCGACGAAGCCGGGGGTGAACGGACCGACTGCGACGCCGGCGAGGAGATAGCCGACGAGCGGGGAAACCCTCAATTTCTGCGCCAGCGCCCCGAAGACGAAGGCGAGGCCGAGGCCCATGACGATGATGGCGATCAATGGACCGTGATGCATGGGTCTCCGGCGGGCAGGCGAGAAGGGATGTCGCGACTTTGCGGATCGCCGCGGACGAATTCAACCTTCGATGGCAGACAAAAGTCGCGAAGCGGCTGCGACATGGCGCGCAAGGCGCGAGGGTCAGGCCTTGGTCGGCTTGTGCTCGAGCAGGATCTGGGCCTGTTTCTCGACGCCGAGCTTGAGCTTCTCGGCGAAGATGGCGAGCATCAAAGGCAGCATCACCTCGACGCGCACCAGCGCATCTTCGACCTCGATCTTGCCGTGGACGGTCTGACCGAGGGCGGCGACGCCGAAATGCAGCGTGTCGTCCTGCCAGTTCTCCTCGACGAGCTGCATGCCGAAGCCGCCGAGCTTGTCGCGGACCTTGCCGACGCCGCCCTGCAGCCGCTGGCGGGCCGCCTCGCGGCCGAGCGAATGCGAGATGGTGATGGTGACGGGGCGTTTCATGCGTCAGGTCCCGGAGGCGTGAGCAGGCTGGCGTGCCGTTGAGATGGGCTCCGCCGCAGGCGCTTGCAACCGTCTATGGACACGACCTTGAACGAAGTCGTCCCGGGCCACCATGAAGAGACCCGGGACGGCCTGTATGAAGTGAAACTGGGCTGAGGATCAATTGCTGCGGGCTTCGAGCGCCTGCTGGCCCTGGGGTGTGACCTTCCAGACCTCGTCGCCGGGTTCGGCCAGACCACGGCCCTGAAGCAGGCGCAGCATCGTTTCACCGAAGATGAAGCGGCGCGTTTCCTCGTTGATGCTCTCGAGCGCGATCCACTCCGGATCGGTCATCACGATGGTCTGCGGGTTCGTCGCGGTCTCGGCCATATCGTCCTCCTCCGTGGCGGTTGCGGCGGTTAGACGCAAAATCGCGAGCAATCTTGGAGAGTATATGGCCGGCTTCGGGTGGCGCTGCGGCAATTGCGCGGGTTTTCCGGGTTAGACGACGGTTTTTCCGGATGAGCCCTAGCCGTAGGGCAGGCGCAGGCCTGCCTCGGCGGCGCAGGCCTTGAGCGCGAGCAGGATCGCGTTCTCGTCGGTCTCGACGCCATGACGCTGCAGGCACGGCACGAGGATCGCCGCCTCGGCCTGGCCGGCCGGGCCGATGACCGGGCAGGCAATGTCGGTGACGGCGAGGATGTCGCGGCTCGGCGCGATACGGTGGCCGAGTGTGCGGATCTCGGCGAGCGCGGCTTGTGTTGCCGGATCGTCGAGGCGCTGCCTGATCTCGGCCGGCGCTTCGCGCATCAGCCCGCGCCGGCGTCCCTCCGACTGGAAGGCGAGGATGAGCAGGCCGGAATTGGCGTCGAGCGCCGGGCGGCCATAGCCGGGGCGGACGATGACGCTGGCGTCAAGATGGCCGGCTGTGGTCGCCAGCACCACGGTCTGAGCCCGGCTCAGCACGACGAGATGGGCGGCCTGGCCGCTTTCCTCGCTGAAGCGCTCCATCAGCGGCAGCACGACCGAGGTCAGCTGCTTGCCGCCCGGCGTCCTGATGCCGAGGTCGAACAGGCGCCGTGACAGGCCGAGGCGGTCGGTCCCGGCCTCGCGCTCGAGATAGCCGCGCTGCTGCAGCACGAAGACCATGCGGAAGATCTCGCTCTTCGAGCGCTGCAGCCGTTCGGCGATGACGCGCGTCGAGAGCGGTTCGCCGGTCTCCGCGAGCAGTTCGAGGATGTCGAGACCCTTTTCCAGGGCCGGCGCGGCATAGGCCGCCTTCTCGTCATTCTCGGCTTCAGGGAAAACGCTCATGCTGCGCCTGTTTCATATGTGAAGCTTGACATCAAATAAGAAGCCAAACTAGCCTCCGGGTAAAGAGGGGGAGAGATGACCGCATCGCCGCAACATCCGTCCAGCCTATCCGGACGGCGGGCCCATGGCCCGCGGTGTCAGCGGGGCTGACGGCGATGAAATACGGGCTCCAGTTTCGCGACGTCTTTGCCGCCTGGGAGTCCATTCTCGACGGCGTCTGGATCACGCTTCTGCTGTCGCTGGCGGCTATGGTCGGCGGGCTTCTCATCGGCGTCCTCTGCGCGGCCGGGCGGACCTATGGCCCTGCCTGGCTGCGTCGCATCATCGGCGCCTATGTCGAGATCATCCGCAATACGCCGCTCATCGTGCAGCTCTTCCTGATCTTCTTCGGGCTGCCGAGCTTCGGTCTGAGGCTCGACGGGCTGACGGCGGCGATGATCGCGCTCGTCATCAATCTCGGCGCCTACACCACCGAGATCGTCCGCGCGGGGTTGGAGGCGGTGCCGAAGGCGCAGGTCGAGGCCGGCCATTCGCTCGGGCTCTCCGGCCTGCAGGTCTTCCGCTACATCGTCGTCTTCCCGGCGCTGAAGGCGATGTTCCCGGCGCTCGCCAGCCAGTTCGTGCTCCTGATGCTGGCGACCAGCGTCGCCTCGCAGATCTCGGTGCAGGACCTGTTCCACGCCGCGTCGATCGTGCAGTCGCGCACCTTCCGCGATTTCGAGGTCTACACCGTGATCGGGGTGCTCTATCTCGCGCTCGCCATCGGATTCCGTGGCCTCTTTGCCCTGATCTACCGCCTGGTGTTCGTCCGATGATCCGGGAATTCGGCCTCATCGATGTGATGTACCTGATCGCGGCGGCGCGCTGGACGATCGCGCTCACCGCCGTCGCCTTCGCCGGGTCGGCGGTGCTGGGGCTTGCGCTCGCGATCCTGCGCATTCTGCCGATCGCGCCGCTGCGCTGGTTCTCGGCGACCTATATCCAGCTGGTCCAGGGCACGCCGCTGCTTGTCTGGCTGTTCCTGATCTTCTTCGGCCTGCCGCTCGCCGGCATCTCGGTCAATCCCTGGATCGCCGCGGCCGTCGCCTTCTCGGTCTATGGCTCGGCCTTCCTCGGCGAAATCTGGCGCGGCGCGTTGACCTCGATCGCCAGGACGCAATGGGAGGCGGGAGCCTCGCTCGGGCTCTCGCTGGCCGAGCAGCTGCGCTACGTCATCATTCCGCAGTCGATCCGGATCGCGATCCCGCCGACGGTCGGCTTCCTCGTGCAATTGATCAAGAACACCTCGCTTGCGGCAGTGATCGGCTTCGTCGAGCTCACCCGCGAGGGTCAGCTCACCGCGGCCGGCACCTACAAGCCTTTCGCCGTCTACATCACCGTCGCCTGCATCTATTTCGCGATGTGCTTCCCCCTCACGCAATGGAGCCGCTCGCTCGAGCGGAAGCTCGATGTCGCTCGTTGAAATCCAGGACGTCAGCAAGAGCTATGGCACCAACCAGGTGCTGAAGGGTGTCTCGCTCGATATCGCGAAGGGCGAGGTCGTCGCCGTGATCGGCCGCTCGGGTTCAGGCAAGAGCACGCTCCTGCGCTGCGTCAACGGGCTGGAGCCGGTGCAGGCCGGCACGATCCGCGTCAACGGCGTCAAGGTCAACGACCCCGCAACCGATCTGCGCAGGCTTCGGCAGGAGGTCGGCATCGTCTTCCAGAGCTTCAACCTGTTCCCGCATCTTTCGGTCGCCGACAACATCACGCTTGCCCCGCGCGTCGTAAAGAAGCAGCGGCCGGACGAGGCGCGCGCGGTCGCCCGCGAGGTGCTGGCCCGCGTCGGGCTGGAGGACAAGCTCGACGCCTATCCCGCGCAGCTTTCCGGCGGCCAGCAGCAGCGCGTCGCCATCGCCCGTTCGCTCGCCATGCGGCCGAAGCTGATGCTGTTCGACGAGGTCACCTCGGCGCTCGATCCGGAGCTCACCGGCGAGGTGCTGAAGGTGCTCGAATCCGTGGCGCAGGAGGGCATGACCATGATCCTCGTCACGCATGAAATGGGCTTTGCCCGCCGGTTCGGCTCCCGTGTCGTCTTCATGCACGAGGGCCGCATCCACGAAGAAGGCCAGGCCGCGGCGGTGCTCGCCGAGCCGAAGACGCCCGAGCTCAAGACCTTCCTCAGCGCCGTGCTGCATTGAGGCAGGACAATCAGTTCCGGTAACGGGTCAACGAGGGGAGAAAACACATGCGTAAACTGTTTGCAGGCTTGGCGGCGATGGCGATCGCCGCGTTCGGAGCGGCCGAGGCCAAGGCCGACAAGCTCCAGGATATCCTGTCCAAGGGCGTGGTGCGCATCGGCGTGCCGCTCGACGCCCCGCCTTTCGGCTCGCAGGACGCCAATCGCAACGCGGTCGGCTTCGACATCGAGTTCGCCGAGATGGTCGCCAAGGGGCTCGGCGTGAAGCTGGAGATGCAGCAGATCACCGGCGCCAACCGCATCCCCTTCCTGCTGACCGACAAGGTCGACATCGTCATCTCGGTGATGGGGCTGACACCGGAGCGTGCCCGGCAGATCCAGTTCACCGCGCCCTACGCCAACACCTTCCTCGCCGTCTACGGCGCGAAATCGGCCAATGTGACCAACCCGGAGACGATCGGCTCGAACCGCGTCGCTGCGGCGAAAGGCACGACGCAGGAACTCGCCATCACCGCGACGGCGCCGAAGGCCAGCATCATGCGCACCGAGGACGATGCGACCGCGGCCGCCGCCTACATCACCGGTCAGGCCGACCTGCTCGCGACCAACTCGATCGTTGCCCAGGCGCTCGCCAAGCAGAATCCGAGCAAGGAGTTCGAGCGCAAGTTCGTCATCCGCCGCAGCCCGGCGCATATGGGCGTGCAGATGGACCAGCATAATCTGGTGCGCTGGCTCGACGGCTTCATCTTCTTCAACTCGATGAACGGCGAGCTCGACCGGCTGCACAAGAAGTACCTGGACATGCCGATGGACCCGCTGCCGACGCTGTAACAGGCGATCGCCAACCGAAGCAGGCGCGGGGAACCCTCTCCTGGAAGGAGAGGGCAGGGTGAGGTGTAGGCCGCTGGGCCAGTGCCGCGAGCGCTCACCGCGCGGTTAGGTTCAGGCCAACGTTTTCAGTCCGAACACCTCACCCCTGCCCCTCTCCTTCCAGGAGAGGGGTTCCCCGCGGCCGTCCCTGAATCGTCGAGCAATCCTCAGAGCCCCCACCATGACCAGCCCCCGTCAAAAGCCTACCGCGCGCCCATCCTCCGCCTTCCTAACCGTCGATCCGGAGAAGGACGGCAAGCAGGTCGGCTTCCTGATGATCCCGCATTCGCCGCATGACGACGCGTGGGGCGCGACGCGGATCCCGGTCGCGATCATCAAGAACGGGACGGGACCGACCGCCATCCTCGAAGGCGGCAATCATGGCGACGAATACGAGGGGCCGATCACGATCTGCGACATGATCCGCGACCTCGATCCCGGGCGGGTGCAAGGGCGGCTCATTCTGATGCCGGCGAACAATGTCCACGCCGTCATCGCCGGTCAGCGCACCTCGACGGTCGACGGTCTCAATTTCAACCGCACCTTTCCGGGCGATCCGCGTGGTACCATCACCCAGCAGATCGCGGCTTTCGTCAGCGACCATATCCTGCCGCTCGGCGATGCCTTCCTCGACCTGCATTCCGGCGGCTCCTCGCTCGACATCATCCCGAGCGCGATCGTTGAGCCGACCGACGATCCCGAACTGCACAAGCGCAATGTCGCGGCCGTGCAGGCCTTCGATGCGCCGATGACGGTGGTGATCTCCAATCTCGGCGAACCACGTACCGCAACCGCGACAGCCTGCCGGCAAGGGCTCGTCACGGTCGGCACCGAGATGGCGGGGGCCGGCACGGTCTCGCTCGACGCGCTGAAGATCTGCCGGCGCGGCGTCGCCAATGTGCTTGATCATCTCGGCATCGTCGCACGCGACAAGCCGGAGCCGCGCAGCGGCGGCGGGCAGGTGCTCGAACTGCCGGGAACCGCCGCTTACGTCTATGCCACGGCCGACGGCGTCTTCGAGCCGTTCCACGCCAATGGCGAAAAGGTCAGCGCCGGCCAGCCGGCGGGCAAGATCCATTGCACCTGGGATCCGACCCGCCCTCCCGAAACACTGCACTATGCCGCCGACGGCATCCTCTATGGCCGGCGCCAGCCGGGCCGCGTCAGGCCGGGCAATTGCTGCCTGATCGTCGCGGTGCCCTATCGCGGGGTGCTGTCGTGATCGGCCTCGACGATATCCGCGCGGCGCGCTGGCGGATCGCGCCGCATATTCGCAAGACGCCGACGCTACCCTATGGCCAGCTCAGCGCGCGTGAGGAATTCGGCGGCACGGTGACGCTGAAGCTCGAACTGCTGCAGGCGGCCGGCTCGTTCAAGGCGCGCGGCGCGATGAACCGGCTGCTGACGCTCTCGCCAGAGGAGTTGGCCCGCGGCGTGGTCACGGCGTCCGGTGGCAATCATGGCCTTGCCATCGCCCGCTCGGCGCATGTGCTCGGTGTGAAGGCCAAGATATTCCTGCCGTCCAACGTCGTCGCCGACAAGGTCGCCAAGCTGAAGAAGTGGGGAGCCGATGTCGAGATCGTCGGCGCGATCTGGGACGATGCCAATGCCGCCGCGCTCGCCTATGCCAAGGAGACGGGCGCGACCTATGCGCACCCGTTCAGCGATCCCGTTGTGGTTGCCGGCCAGGGCACGCTCGGCCTCGACATCCTCGACGAGATGCCGGAGGTCGACGTCATCCTCGTCGCGATCGGCGGCGGCGGGTTGATCACCGGGCTATCCACGGCGGTCAAGGCACTACGGCCGCAGACGCGCATCATTGGCATCGAGCCCTATGGCTCGCCGACGCTGCATGCCTGCCTGGAAGCCGGCAAACTGGTCACGCTTGACAAGCTCGAGACGAAGGTCGCGACCATGTCGTGCCGGCGCACCGACCAGGCGATCTACGAGGCCGTCGCCCGGAATGTCGACGAGATCGTGCTGGTCAGCGACGCGGAGATGGAGCAGGCGGCGCAATCGCTCTGGTTCGAGTTCGGCATTGCCGCGGATCTCTCGGGCGCGGCGGCGGTTGCGGCCCTGCAGGCGAAGCGTTTCGTGCCGGCGCCGGGCAGCAAGGTCTGCGCGCTCGTCTGCGGTGCCGGGACGGACGGTACGTGATCCTGCCATCATGCTCGGGCTTGACCCGAGCATCTCGTGCCGGATGAGGCTCCGATCAGAGGCTTCTCGTCATGAGATTCTCGGATCTCCGCTTCGCTGCGTCCGAGAATGACGGCTGAGATCAGCGCGCGACGCTTAGCCCCTGCACACTGTGCTTCTCGATCAATGCTGCGACGAAGCCCGATTCCTTCGCCGCGGCGACGAACTTCGTCAGGTAATCCGCCGCCTCGGCCTTGGCCTTGGGCACACCGATGGCCTGTTGCACGGTCATGAAATGCCCGTTGAGGATGCGTGTCCCAGGGATCGCCACGATATCCTTGAGCAGGCGCGGCCGCAGGCCCGCCAGCGCGTCGAGCTCCCTGGAAACGAAATCAGCAGCGGAATCGTCGAGCGTGCCTGAGCGGACGAGCTCGGCCTTGCGGATGTTGCGATCGAGCCAGAGGCCATAGGCGGCGCGGCCGCTCACCGCGATGCGGACACCCTCGGCATCGACGTGAGCGATCTCCTTCAGAGGTGACGCCTCGCGGACCAGATAGGTCGCCTCGATCTCGGCATAGGCCGGGGTGAAGCTGATCGCCTCGGCCCGCTGCGGCTCGGCGCCGATCAGACCGACGTCCCATTCGTCGCAAGGCGCGGCGTCGGCGAGCAGGCCGGGATTCTCGTAGGGCACATAGCGCAGGTTTGTGCCGAGATGGTCGGCGAGGGCGCGGGCCATGTCAGGTGAGACGCCTTGCGGCTCGCCCTGCGGGCCGCGGCTGGAGACCAGCAGGAAATTCGAGAGGTTGATGCCGGCGCGCAGCAGGTTGGCGGGCGCCAGATGCTCGCGCACGGTCGGCGAGAGCTGGCCGATATCGGGGCGGAATTCCATGGCGTCGTCCTCCCTGTCGTCGGCGCTGCTTATGCCGTGCGGCCGGTGGGGAGGACAAGCGCGATCGAGATCGTCAGAGTTCCAGCCAGCGCGCGCCCTTGGCCGAGGAGCGCACCGCCGCCTCGATGAAGCGGACACCGCGGACGCCGTCGGCGACGGTCGGCACCAGTGTCGAGAAGGGAGCGGGCGCGCGCGCCTCGATCCGGGCGGCGATCTGCTCGGCGATGTCGGCGTAGAGCTGGGCAAAGCCTTCGAGATAGCCTTCCGGATGGCCGGCGGGCACGCGCGAGGCGGCGTTGGCGACCGGATAGGCGCCGGCGCCATTGCGCCGGATCAGGCGCGGCGGTTCGCCCAGTGGCGAATGGACCAGCAGGTTTGGATTCTCTTGCTGCCATTCGAGCCCGCCCCTCTCGCCATAGAGACGGATGCGCAAACCGTTCTCCTGGCCGGCCGCGACCTGGCTGCACCAGAGCATGCCACGGGCACCGCCCTTGAAGCGCAGCAGCATATGGGCGTTGTCGTCGAGCCGGCGGCCTTCGACGAAGACGTGTGCCTCAGCCGCGAGTGCCTCGACCTCGTCGCCCGCGATGAATTCGGCGAGGTTGAAGGCGTGGCTGCCGATGTCGCCGATCGCGCCGGCCGGACCGGATCTGGCCGGGTCGGTGCGCCATGCCGCCTGCTTCTGGCCGCTGTCCTCGACCCGGGTGGCAAGCCAATCCTGCGCGTACTCGACCTGGACGACGCGCAGCTTGCCGAGCACACCCTCGGCGACCATGGCGCGCGCCTGCCGGACCAGCGGGTAGCCGGTGTAATTGTGCGTGACCGCGAAGATCAGGCCGCTCTCCTGAGCTAGCTTCGCCAGGCTTTCAGCCTCACGCAGGGTGGTGGTCAGCGGCTTGTCGCAGATCACATGGATGCCGGCCTTGAGGAAAGCCTTGGCCGCGGGCGCATGGGCATGGTTCGGCGTGACGATCGCGACTGCGTCGACGCCGTCCTTGCGCCGCTTCTCGCGCTTGGCCATCTCGCCGGCATCGGCATAGACGCGTGCGGGATCGAGCACGAGGTCTTCGCCCGAGAGCCGCCCGCGTTCGGGATCGGAGGAGAGCGCACCGGCGACGAGCTGCCAGCGATCGTCGAGCCGGGCGGCGATGCGGTGGACCGCGCCGATGAAGGCGCCGCGCCCGCCGCCGACCATGCCGAGGCGCAGGCGACGGTTCAGCTTTTGCGTGGTCGAGCCTTCGATCGCCATGGGCAACTCCTTCAGCGGTCGAGACCAAGCATGCGCCGGTTCGCTGCCTCGTCGGTGCCGCCGGCGGCGAAATCGTCGAAGGCCTTCTCGGTCACCCGGATGATGTGGGCGGCGATGAACTCCGCGCCCTCGCGCGCGCCGTCTTCGGGATGTTTCAGGGCGCATTCCCATTCGAGCACGGCCCAGGAGTCGTAATCGTATTGCGCCAGCTTGGAGAAGATGCTGCTGAAATCGACCTGGCCGTCGCCGAGCGAGCGGAAGCGGCCGGCGCGGTCGATCCAGGGCTCGTAGCCGCCATAGACGCCGACGCGCCCATTCGGATTGAACTCGGCATCCTTCACATGGAAGGCCTTGATGCGCTCGTGGTAGAGGTCGATGAAGGCGAGATAATCGAGCTGCTGCAGCAGGAAATGGCTGGGATCGTAGTTGATGCAGGCGCGGGCGTGGCCGCCGACCGCATCGACGAAGCGCTCGAAGGTCGCCCCGTCATGGACGTCCTCGCCGGGATGGATCTCGTAGCAGAGGTCGACGCCGGCCTCGTCGTAGGCGTCAAGGATCGGGCGCCAGCGCTTGCCGAGTTCTTCGAACGCGGTCTCGACCAATCCGGCCGGGCGCTGCGGCCACGGGTAGACGAAGGGCCAGGCGAGCGCGCCGGTGAAGCTGACATTGGCTGACAGCCCGAGTCGGCGCGAGGTTTTCGCACCAAGCTTCATCTGCTCGACCGCCCATTCCTGCCGCGCCTTGGGATTGCCGCGGACTTCGGGCACCGCGAAGCCGTCGAAGGCTTCATCAAAGGCGGGGTGGACGGCGACGAGCTGGCCCTGCAGATGGGTCGAGAGCTCGGTGATCGACAGGCCGTACTGGGCGAGCGTGCCCTTGACCTCGTCGCAATAGGTGTCGGACTCGGCGGCCCTGGCGAGGTCGAACAACCTTGCGTCCCAGCTCGGGATCTGCACACCCTTATAACCGAGCGATGCGGCCCAGCGGCCGATCGTGTCGAGCGAGTCGAACGGCGCCGCGTCGCCGGCGAACTGGGCGAGGAAAAGCCCGGGGCCCTTCATCGTTTTCATGGCGACCTCCCGACGACATGGCTCCTTGCCGGAGCTCGCGATCAACCGCCCGATTGGCGATGTAATCGATTGCAAGAATGGAGCGAGGCAACGTCTTCTGTCAAACCGGCCCAATCGGATCAGCTTCAGTTGAGAGGGCTCGCCGCGGTGAAACGAAAACACCGCCGCGCTAAAGCGCGGCGGTGGCTACGGCGTGCCTCAGCGCTCGATCATCTTGTTCCAGCGGCTGTTCCATTCCGGCCGCTTGGCGTTGATCTGGTCCCAGTCGAGGGTGACGGCGGTCTTCATGTTGGCGTGGAAGGCTTCGAGCTTCTTCTCGGCGTCCGGCGTCGCAGCCTTGGCCTTGGTGTTCGAGGGCACGATATTGCCCGCGGTGAGCGCTTTGGATTGCGCTCCGGCCGAGAGCAGGTAGGCGGCGAGCTTCTGCGCGAGCTCGGGCTCGGAATTCTTGGCGATGACGCATTGGGCGACCATCAGCACGACCGAGCCTTCCTTGGGCTGGGCGTATTCGACGGCGATGCCCTTGTCCTTCAGCGTCGAGATGCCGGTCGGCGTCAGCGGGAAGATCGCAGCCTCGCCGGTCTGCGCCATCTCGGCGATCTTGGCCGAGCTCGGGATGAATTCGAGCACGTTCTTGCCGATCGTGTCGCGGAACTTGCTGAAGCCCGGCTCGACATTGGCTTCGGTGCCACCCTGGATGCGGTTGAACATCAGGAAGGCGTGCAGGCCGAAGGAGGAGGCCGAGGCCGACTGGAATACGACCTTGCCCTTGTATTTGGGATCGGCCAGGTCCATCCACGAGGTCGGCGCCGGCCAGCCCTTCTCGTCGAACAGCTTCTTGTTGTAGCCGAGCCCGGTCATGCCGAGGTCGATGCCAACAGCCATGTCGTCCTTCATGCGGGTGCCGGGCGCGAGTTCGGCCATCTCCGGGCCGGACTTTGTCTTCTCGCAGAGGCCGGCGCCGATGGCGCGGACCATGACGCCGTCATCGAGGAACATGACGTGCATCTGCGGCTTGTCCTTGGCCGCTGTCGCCTTGGCGAGGATGTCGGAGGAGGTGCCGGGCACGACCACGACCTTGACGTCATTGGCCTTCTCGAAATCCGGGAAGACGGCCTGGGTGAAGGTCTTCTCGAAATTGCCGCCGTTCATGCCGACATAGAGCGTCTTCGACTGGGCGAAAGCGCTGCCGGCGGCTGCGAGCGTGACGGCTGCGACGCCGGCTGACAGGATGCTGCGATAGCTGGTCATGGTCTCAACTCCCCTCTGTAATGTGGCTCTTGGTTTTGCCCCGCACCCGAGCCAGCGCCGGTGCGGGCGGAAATTTTGCTGAAGCGGCCGATCGAGAAGGCCGCGATCGGGGTCTGCGTCTCGCCACCCCGGACGATCTCGGCGAGCACCTCGCCAACGCCGGGCGCGATCTGGAAGCCGGCGCCGGTGAAGCCGAAGGCGTGGATCAGGCCGGGCGTCGTCCCGCTCGGGCCGACCACCGGGTTCTTGTCCGGCATGGCCCCTTCCGTGCCGCTCCAGAAGCGGATGGCCTGGGCATGGCGCAAGCCGGGGAACAGTGCGGCAGCGTTGTTCATGATCGCGATCGCGCCATCGCCGCGCGGCCGGGAGAAATCGGGATCGTTGAGCGGCAGAGCGCGCTCACCACCGACGACGATATTGCCGCGCTCGACCTGGCGGGTATAGATGCCGCCGCCCTCCATGCCGATATTGACTGACATCACCTGTTCCATCGGCTCGGTGACGACCATGGAGGGGTAGATGCGCGAGAGCGGCACCGGCTCGCCGAAGCTCTCGGCGAAAGGGGCGGCCCAGGCGCCGGCGCTGTTGATGACGAAGCGGGAGCGAAGCGACAGATTGCCGGCTGCCTCCAGCGCGAAACCCTCGCCGTCGCGGGTCACGCCCTCGACGGCCGTGTTCTCCAGCACCTCGACGCCGGCCCGGCGCGCCGCGGCGGCAAAACCGGTCGCGACCAGGCGCGGATTGGCATGGCCGTCGCCGGGGCAGAAGGAGGCGCCGACGACGCCGGCGCCGATCCAGCCGAAGCGCTCGCGCAAGCCGTTATGGCCGATCAGCTCGAGATCGAGGCCTTGTTCAGCAACGGCCTCGGCATAAGCTTCGAGCGAGGCCATGTCGGCCTCGTCGCGGGCGAGTTTGAGATGGCCTGAGCGCAGGAACTCGCCGTCGATGCCGATCAGCGCCCTGAGCCGCGGCCAGACGGCATGGGCCCGCTGCGACAGCGGCAACTGCTCGATCGGCCGGCCCTGGCGACGGACGCCGCCATAGTTCACGCCCGAGGCCTGCGCGCCGCAAAAACCCTTGTCGAGCAAGGCGACGGAAAAACCCATGCCGCGCAGCGCCAGCGCAGCCGAGGAGCCGACGAGGCCGCCGCCGATGATCGCGACGTCGACTTCGAGCCGCCGGATCATTCCGCCGCCTCCCGCTGCGCCGCGAGCGCGAGCGTCAGCGGCACCGGCTTGACCGGCGCCTGGCTGCGCAAACGGCCGACGGCTTCGACGCCACGGTTCGTCTCATGCGCCAGCAATTCGGCTGCGGCGGCGCCGCAGACGCGGCCTTGGCAGCGGCCCATGCCGACGCGGCTCACGGCCTTCAGCCGGTTAAGCTCATGCACGCCGAAGCGGCTAATGGCGGCGCGGACCTCGCCGGCAGTGATCTCCTCGCAGCGGCAGAGCGTGGTCGCATCGGCGGTGTTCTTCACCCAATGCGCCGGGAAGGGGAAGGCGGCTTCGAGCACGTCGCGGAAGCGGCCGATGCGGGCGAGCTCCGCTTCCAGCGTTGCGGCGCGGGTCGGATCATGCGGCAGGCCGCGATCCTGCAGCAGCGCGAGCGCCGCACGTTCGCCGGCGCGTTCGGCCGCATCCGCACCGGCGATGCCGGCGCCGTCGCCGGCGAGATAGACGCCGGGCACGCTGGTGCGGCCGGCGGCGTCGTGCTTGGGCAGGAGGGCACGGTCGCGCTGGTTGAAGGCGAAGCGGCAGCCGGCGAGGTCGGCGAGCTGGGTTTCGGAGCGCAGGGCAAGGCCGTAGCCGATGCCGTCGCAGGCAAGGCGATGCTCCAGGCCGTCCTTGCGCCAGGCGACCGCATCGACCTTGTCCGAGCCCTTGATGCGGACATCGCCTACGCCGTAGTGCAAGGCGATGCCGGCCAGCTTCAATTCTGCGGTCATCCGCATGCCGCGCAGCACGATGGCCGGGAAGAGCGGCAGGCCGCGCAGCAGGTTGAACTTGGCGGCGAAGGGCGCGGTGTCGAGCACGGCGGCGACGTTGGCGCCGGCCTTCATGTACTGCCAGGCGACGAGATAGAGCAGCGGCCCGGAGCCGAGGAAGACGATACGAGAGCCGATGGCGCAACCCTGGCTTTTCAGCGCGATCTGGGCGCCGCCCAGGGTGAAGACGCCGGGCAAGGTCCAGCCGGGGATCGGCAAGGTTCGGTCGGTCGCGCCGGTCGCAAGGATGAGCCCGTCATGGGCGACCTGGCGGCTGGTGCCCGCGACCATGATGTCGGCGCGGCCATCGCGCAGGTTCCAGAGCAGCGCCTGCGGCCAGTAGTCGAGCTTGCCGTCGAGCGCGGCGAAGTCGCGATGCAGCGCTTCTGCCTTGGCGGCTTCCGAGCCGTAGAGGTCGCGGCTGCTGCGGCCATCCGGGACGAGGCGCTGGCGATAGATCTGGCCGCCGCAGGCGGGCGCTTCGTCGACCACCAGTGGGCGCAGGCCAGCCGCGACCAGCGCCTGCGCCGCCCGGATGCCGGCCGGGCCGGCGCCGACGATCAGCGGCTGTGGGCGCTCGCTGGTCGAATGCGCACTCATGCCACCCTCGCGCGGCGGGTGAGGATGCGCATGCCGGGGCTGAGCGCGGTCGAGCAGGCGCGCAGGCGCTCGCCGCTTTCGAGCACGACCCAGCAATCCTGACAGGCGCCCATCTGGCAGAAGCCGGCGCGCGGCGAGGCCGTGAATTCGCTGAGGCGCAGGCGATCGGCCTGGGTGAGGATCGCGGTCAGGACGGTGTCGCCGGCTCTGGCCTCGCAGGGAGTACCGTCCAGCGTGAACGGGATGGACGGATGGTCGGCACGGACGAGGCGATGCAGGAGCGGCATGTCACTTCTGCCCGACCAGGATCTTGTCGAGGCCGAAGGCACGGTCGAGCACCAGCATGGCGGCGGCGGTCAGCGCGATCATCAGCGCCGAGACCGCGGCCATCATCGGGTCGATGGATTCGGTCGCGTACATGTACATGCGCACCGGCAGGGTCACCGTCTGCGGCGAGGTTACGAAGATCGACATGGTGAGTTCGTCGAAGCTGTTGATGAAGGCGAGCAGCCAGCCACCGGTGATGCCGGGCAGGATCATCGGTGCAGTGACGCGGCGGAACACCGTCCAGTGCGAGGCGCCGAGCGTCATCGCCGCCTGCTCGGCCGAGCGGTCGAGCCCGGTGAAGGATGCCATCACCAGCCGCAGCACATAGGGCGTGATCACCACGACATGGCACGCGACGAGCCAGCCGAAGCTGCCGGTCGCGCCGATCAGTGCGAAGAGCCGCAGGAAAGCGACGCCGAGCACGAGATGCGGGATGATCAGCGGCGAGAGGAAGAGCGCGTTCAGCGCATCGCGGCCGGGAAACTCGTACCGGTCGATGGCGAGAGCGGCCGGTACCGAGATTGCGACCGAGAGGGTCGCGGCGAGCGTCGCCAGCCACAGGCTGTTGACGAAGGAGGCGACGAAGTCGGGGTGGCGGAAGATCTCGCGGAACCAGCGCAGCGAGAAGCTGGTGGTCGGGATCGAGAGCGTGTTCTCCGGCGTGAAGGCGACGAGGCAGATCACCACCAGCGGCGCCAGCACGAAGGCGACGACGAGGGTGTGGAAGAGGAGCGCGATCGGGCCGTTCTTCTGCATGGCGCTCACCCCAAAGCCTTGCGGGCGCGCGTCTCGATGACGCGGTTATAGGCCAGCATGATCACGAGGTTGGCGACGAGGACGATGATCGCGATCGTCGCGCCGAGCGGCCAGTTCAGCTCGTGCATGTACTCGTCATAGACCAAAGTCGCCGCCATCTTGAGCCGGCGTCCGCCGAGCAGACCGGGGATGGCGAAGGCGCTAGCCGAGAGGCCGAAGACGATCAGGCTGCCCGAGAGCATGCCGAGCGAGACCTGCGGCAGCACCACGCGGCGCAAGGCGGTGAAGTGCGAGGCGCCTAGACTCCAGGCGGCGGCCTCGACCATCGGGTCGAGCTTCTGCAGCGCCGTCCAGACCGGGATCACCATGAAGGGCAGCATGACGTGGACGAGCGCGATCACGATCGCGGTCTCGGTGTAAAGCAGGCGCACACTGTCGAAGCCGAGGCCCTGCAGCGCCTGGTTCACGAGGCCGGTCGAGCCGAGCAGCATGCTCCAGCCGAAGGCGCGGACGACGACCGAGACCAGGAGCGGTCCGATGATCACCAAAAGGAAGACCGAGCGCCAGGGGTCGCGCATCCGCGACAGGATATAGGCCTCGGGGGCGCCGATCAGGACGCAGATCAGCGTGGTCAGGCCTGCGAGCCGCAGCGTGCGCCAGAAGATGCCGAGATAGTACTCGTCCGAGAACACCGCGGCATAATGGGCGAGGGTGAACTCGTTCTTGATGCCGGTGGTATGGTCGTAGACGTGGAAGGACAGGATCACCGTCAGCACGAGCGGCAGGACGACGAGTCCGAGGAAGAGCAGCGCGCCCGGCCCGGCGAGCCAGAACGGTGTCGCCGCGGAGCGCCCGACGCTCATGCCGCCGCTCCCTGCGCCAGCGGCTCGATGCGCAGGCTGGCCGGGGCCCAGTCGAGCGCGACCTTTGCGCCCTCACGGGCCGGCTCCTCGCCATCGTTCGGCGCCGAGACCAGGATCGCCCCGGCCGCGGTCTCGACCGTGAACAGCCAGCTGCCGCCAAGGAAGAAGCGATTGGCGATCGTGCCGTCAATGCGGCCCTGGCCTGGCGTCTTCAGCACGAGCTTCTCTGGGCGGATCGACACTGCGATGGCTGCGCCCTCGGCCAGCCCGCCGGCTTCGGCCGGCAGGGCAATCCCGGCGACCTCCGCCGCGCCCTTGCGCCAGATGCCCTCCAGCCGGTTCATCTTGCCGACGAAGGTCGAGATGAACGGTGTCGCCGGGTTCTCGTAGAGCTTGTAGGGCGCGTCGACCTGCGTCATCCGGCCCTGCTCCATCACGACGACGCGGTCGCTGATCGAGAGCGCCTCGGCCTGGTCATGCGTCACCATGATCGTGGTGGTGCCGACGCGCTGCTGGATGCGGCGCAGCTCGAACTGCATCTCCTCGCGCAGTTTGGCGTCGAGATTGGAGAGCGGCTCGTCGAGCAGCAGCACCGGCGGCTGGATGACCAAAGCGCGGGCGATGGCGACGCGCTGACGCTGGCCGCCGGAAAGCTGGCGCGGATAGCGCTCGGCGAACGCAGCGAGATGGACGAGGGCGAGCATGGCCTTGACCCGCTCGTCGCGCTCGGCCTTGGCGATCTTGCGCATCTCCAGCCCGAAGGCGACGTTCTGCGCCACCGTCATATGCGGGAAGAGCGCATAGCTCTGGAAGACGATACCGAGGCCGCGCCTGTTCGGCTTCTCGCGGGTGATGTCGCTGCCATCGAGCATGATCGTGCCGGTGGTCGGCTCAATCAGCCCGGCGATCATCTGCAGCGTCGTGGTCTTGCCGCAGCCGGAGGGGCCGAGCAGCGAGACGAACTCGCCCTTGGCGACGTTGAGGTCGATGTCGCGCGCGGCGGCGAAATCGCCATAGACCTTGCTCAGCTTCTCCAGCGTCAGGAAGCTCATGACCTCTCCCGCTTGGCTCGCCCCGCCCGCTCATCGGGGTCTCTTGCCGTGTGCTGGGAGGAAGCGGCAGGAGTGGAATTTCGTCAACGAACAATTCCATATGAAAGAATTTTTCTATTTGTAATTCCGATATATGAAATTTACTGGCACTTGCTGCAGTTCAGATTATTCTAGGCGGGTGAGTGATTCTGCCGAGCCCCTGTCCGGCCTGCGCCGCGCGCTCGGCCTGCTACGCCTCGTCGGCGCGGCCGATGCCGGCGGCATCCGCCTGAAGGATCTTGCCGAGCAGGCCGGCTGCAGCCAGCCGACGGCGCACCGCGCCTTGCAGGATCTCGCTGCTGAGGGCTTCGTTGAGCAGGCCGGTAAGCGCTACCGGCTGGCGCTCGATTTCTTCGTCCTGGCAGCCCGCGCCGGCCAAGCCGGCGGCCTGCGCGATCTTGCCAAGCCGGTGCTCCTGCGCCTCTCGGCAACGCTGACCGACACGATCTTTCTCTTGGTCCGCAACGGCTATGATGCTGTTTGCCTCGACCGGATCGAGGGGCCATTCCCGATCCGCTCCTTCACCGGCGACATCGGCGGCAAGGTGCCGCTCGGGCTCGGGCAAGGGAGTCTCGCCATCCTCGCCCATCTGCCCGAGGCCGAGCGCGAGGCGGTGATCCGCTTCAACGTGCCGCGCCTGCTCGATCGTGGTTTCCTCGACGAGGCGGCTCTTCGCGTCGCGCTCGAGGCAGCCCGCATGCAGGGCTGGGTCAATCTCAATACCGGGCTGATCCCAGGCATGGCGGGCCTGGGCGTGCCGATCTTCGATGCGCAGGGCCGGGTCGTCGCGGCGCTCAGCGTCGGCACGCTGGCGGACCGGTTGCATGCCGAGCGCCTGCCTGGCGTCGTTGCCATTCTGAAGGCGGAGGCGGCGGCATTGGGCGCCATGCTCAATCCGTTCGACCCGGCCTTGCGCCATCCCTCACGCAGCCTGAGCACCGTGTCATGATCCTGGTTTGCGGCGAGGCGCTGGTCGACCTCTTTCTTGATGTTCCCGATGGGGCCGAGATGGCCGGACGCGCCGTCGCCGGCGGCTCGCCTTTCAATGTCGCGATCGGCCTGGCGCGGCTCGGTGTGCCCGTGGGCTTCCTTGGCGCGATCTCGCGCGATGGCATCGGCGCAATGCTCGCGGAGAGGCTGAGCCGGGAAGGTGTCGATGGCAGCCAGATTGTCCGCAGCGATCGGCTCTCGACGATCTCGGCGGTCGCCACAGGAGCGGACGGGCAGCCGAGCTACGGTTTCCATGGCGAAGGTGCCGCCGACCGCTTCCTGACGCCGGCCGAGCTGCCGGCCGAGCTGCCGCCGGAGGTGCGCGCGCTCAGTTTCGGCTCCTACAGCATGGCGGTTGAGCCAACTGGTTCGACCCTCGCTCTCCTGGCCGAGCGCGAGCACGGCCGGCGGGTGATCAGCGTCGATCCAAACCTGCGACCGGGGGTCGTGCCGGACATGGCGCTGTGGGCGCGCGCGGCCGAGCGGTTCTATCGCGCCGCGACCATCGTCAAGGTGAGCGACGAGGACATCCGCATCGCCTGGGATGGCAGGCTGTCGCTGCAGGAGGCTGCGGCCTATTGGCTGGAGCTCGGCGCAAAGCTGGTGGTGATCACGCGCGGAGCGGAAGGTGCGCTCGGGTTTTGCTCTGCCGGGCAGGTCGAATCGCCGGCCAGGGTTGTCGAGGTACGCGACACGGTCGGTGCCGGTGACAGCTTCCATGCGGCACTGCTCGCGCGGCTTTCGCAGACGGATCGGCTGAGCATCGAAGGCGTCGCCACACTCGATCACGCGGCATTGAGTGAAGTGCTGAACTACGCCGCGATGGCCGCGTCCATCACGGTCGGCCGTCGCGGCGCCGACTTGCCGAAAGCGGTAGAGGTCGAGGCGGAGCTCGCCCATTTGGGCTGACGATCCTCCTTCTGCATGGCCGTCCTGCCCAGCTGCCGCCGTGACCTCGGTGCTATCGCTATGCTACCTCGGCTTGCCGCATCGCGGCCGTTCGCAAGCATCGAGGAGAATGATCGTGCTGGAGAAGGCCTGGGCGGATCTCGCCGCGCATCGCACCCGAACCGTCTCGCAGCATCTGCGCGAGCTTTTTGCCGCCGATCCGCAGCGCTTTTCCAGCTTTTCGGCTCGGCTTGACGACCTGCTGCTCGACTATTCCAAGACGGCGGTGACGGCCGAGACCGTGGAGCTGCTGCTCGCGCTCGCCGAGGCGGCCGATGTCGCGGCCAAGCGCGATGCGATGTTCGCGGGCGAGCCGATCAACACGACGGAAGGGCGCGCTGTGCTGCATACGGCGCTGCGCAACCAGTCCGGCCGGCCGGTCAAGGTCGACGGCATCGACGTCATGCCCGAGGTCAATGCGACGCTGGAGCGGATGGCCGCTTTTGCCGAGGGCATTCGCAGTGGCGCGATCGCAGCGGCCGATGGCGAGCGCTTCAGCGATGTCGTCAATATCGGCATCGGCGGCTCGGATCTCGGCCCGGTGATGGCGACGCTGGCGCTCGCGCCCTATCATGACGGGCCGCGCCTGCATTACGTCTCCAATATCGACGGTGCTCATATCGCCGATACGCTGGCCAGGCTTGATCCCGCTCGGACGCTGGTGATCGTCGCGTCCAAGAGCTTCACCACGATCGAGACCATGACCAATGCCGCGACCGCGCGGCGCTGGATCGCCGGCGCGCTCGGCGAAGAGGCGGTGGCCAAGCATTTTGTCGCGGTCTCGACCGCGCTCGACAAGGTCGCGGCCTTCGGCATCCAGCCCGACCGGATCTTCGGCTTCTGGGACTGGGTCGGCGGGCGCTATTCGGTCTGGTCGGCGATCGGCCTGCCGGTGATGATCGCGATCGGCCCCGAGAGCTTCCGCGCCTTCCTCGCCGGCGCGCATGCGATGGACGAGCATTTCCGCACCGCACCGCTGGCTCAGAACCTGCCGGTGCTGTTCGGCCTGATCGGACTCTGGCATCGCGAGAGCTGCGGCTATCCGGCCCGCGCGGTCCTGCCTTATGACCAGCGCCTTGCACGACTGCCGGCCTATCTGCAGCAGCTCGATATGGAGTCGAACGGCAAGCGCGTACACAAGGCGGGCGGAGCGGTGACGCGGCCGACCGGCCCGCTGGTCTGGGGCGAGCCCGGCACCAACGGCCAGCACGCCTTCTTCCAGCTGCTGCACCAGGGCACCGACATCATCCCTTGCGAATTCCTGGTCGCGGCTGAAGGCCACGAGCCGGAGCTCGCCCATCAGCATCGCCTGCTGCTCGCCAACTGCCTCGCCCAGAGCGAGGCAATGATGAAGGGCCGCACGCTCGACGAGGCGAAGGTGCAGCTCGCGAAGCAGGGAATGGCGCCAGATGCGATCGAGCATCTCGCGCCGCACAAGGTGTTCTCCGGCAACCGGCCGAGCATGACCATCGCCTATCGCAAGCTCGACCCGTTCACGCTCGGGCGGCTCGTCGCGCTCTACGAGCACCGCGTCTTCGTCGAGGCGGCGGTGTTCGATATCAACGCCTTCGACCAATGGGGCGTCGAGCTCGGCAAGGAGCTGGCGACGGCACTGCTGCCGGTGATCGAGGGCAAGGCGCCGGCGGATGCGCATGATTCCTCGACGGCCGGGCTCGCGCGCTATCTGACCGGGCGGTAGGCGTCGTCAGCCGCGTTCATCGCGTTTCACGTCACGCTGGGTGATCAGCCTTGCGCTGCGCTGATCCCTGGCGTGGATCCAGAGCCAGCTCAGCGCGACGCTGACGCGGTTGCGCACGCCGATCAGGAAGTAGATGTGCGCCAGGCCCCAGAGCCACCAGGCGAGCCAGCCCTTCAACTTCACCCGGCCGAAATCGATGATCGCGGCGCGCTTGCCGATCGTGGCGAGGCTGCCGGCATGGCTGTAGGCGAAGGGGCGCGGTGCCTTGTCTCCGGCGAGCCGGCGCTTGATCGTCGCCGCGACATGGCGGCCCTGCTGCTTGGCCGCGGGCGCGATGCCGGGCACCGGCTTGTCGTCCTGGTCCATCACGCTCGCGGTGTCGCCGATCACGAAGATCTCCGCGTGGCCGGGCGCGGTAAGATCGGCCTCGACCTGGACGCGGCCGGCGCGGTCCATGGAGGCATCGAGCCAGGTGCCCGCCGGCGAGGCGCGCACGCCGGCCGCCCAGATCACCGTCACGGCCGGGAGTTTCTCCGCTCCGATCGAGACGCCCGCGCTGTCGCAAGCGGTGACGGGCGCGCCGGTGCGAATCTCGACGCCGATGCGCTGCAGCGCCTCATGGGCATAGCGCGACAGATCCTCGGCGAAGCCGGGCAGGATACGCTCGCCGGCTTCGACCAGCACGACGCGGGTCTCGCGCGTGTCGATCCGGCGGAAATCCTCGGGCAGGGTGGCGCGCGCCAATTCGGCGATCGTGCCTGCGAGCTCGACGCCGGTCGGGCCGGCGCCGATGACGACGAAGGTCAGGAGCGCAGCCCGGCGCGCGGCGTCGATTTCCGCTTCGGCCTGTTCGAAGGCGAGCAGGATGCGGCGGCGGACCGTGGTCGCGTCCTCGAGGGTCTTCAGGCCCGGCGCATAGGGTTCCCAGTCGTCATGGCCGAAATAGGCGTGGGTCGCGCCGGTGGCGACGACGAGCGTGTCGTAGGCCAGCGTCTCGCCGGTCGAGAGCGCGACCTCGCGCCGGGTGGTGTCGATGCCGGTGACCTCGGCCAGCAGGGTTGTCACGTCGCTGCGACGCCGAAACAGATGCCGGATCGGCCAGGCGATCTCGGAGGTGGCGAGCGAGGCGGTGGCGACCTGGTAGAGCAGCGGCTGGAACAGATGGTGATTGCGGCGATCGACAATGGTGATGCGCACATCCGCACCCGCCAGGCGGTGCACGGTTTCGAGCCCGGCGAAGCCACCGCCGATCACCACGACATGATGCGCTCCGCTCATCGACAATCCCTCGTCTCGATAGAACGAGAGCCTGTGTAGCATGACTGCAGGGCTGGGGCTGTAGCTGGGCCTTCAGCACCTGCTCGCTTCAGGGCACCCAGCGCCGCGATTGCTCGGCGCGATCCTCATAGCTCGCCTCGAAGATGGGTGAAGCGAGCGTGGCGCGGACCTTGAGGATACCCGTTCCGATATTCCTGAAGCTGTGCTTCGCGCCGGCTGGAATCAGCATGGACTGGTTGGCGCGCAGGATCAGGTTTTCGCCGCTTAGGGTGATTTCGGCTTCGCCCTCCATCACCTCGAGCACCTCCTCGACAGCGTGAAGATGGATGGGAGCGCCGAGTCCGGGATCGCAGAACTGCTCGAAGATGCAGAGCTGGGCGGAGCGCACCAGCGCCGAGACCCGCATCAGCGTCATCACCCCCTCGCGCCATTGCTCAAGCGGCTGAGTCTCGTGGTCGAGCAGGGTCATGCTGTCGCCTTCTGTGCGAGGCCGACCATCGGCGGCTCATGCGGGATGCGGACCTCCGTCGTCGGTTCACCGCTCCAGAGCGATTGCAGTTGGCTGACGACATGCCCGCCGAAGCTCTCATAGGGAATGCGGATCGAAGTCAGCCAGGGCGCGATCCAATGGTTGAGCGCGTTGCCGTCGACGCCGACCAGCGTGCAGCGCTGCGGGATCGGCACATTGTTCTCGACCGCGAGCCGATAGGCGCCATAGGCGATCAGGTCGCTGACGCAGAGCGCGCCTTGCGGCCAGCCGCCATCCTGCACCAGCGCGCGGGCGGCGGCGTAGCCGATCTCGATATGCGAGAGTCCCGGCCCGCTGGCGCGGCGGATCGCATCGGCCGGAACGCCACGCGCGACCAGGCGGTCGATGAAGCCGGAGGCGCGCTCCTGGGTGCTCGAAATGTTCTGCGCCGCCATCAGCACGGCGGGGTGCTCGATCCCGCGCGCCAGCATGAAATCGGCGGCATCTGCCCCCGCGGCGCGGTTGTCGATGCCGACATAGGCGCCGCCGCCGAGCGGGTTGTGGCGCGCGACGAAGACCATCGGGTCGCCGCGTTGCAGCGTCTCCTCGAGCCCGCGGCTGCGCACGGCGCTGACCATGACGTAGCCGGCTACGAACTGCTCGCGCATCGCTTGGAGGTAATCGTCCTGCAGTTCGGCGCGGTCATGCGTATCGCAAAGGATCATCACGTAGCCGGCGGCGCGCAGAGCCGCCTCGGTCGAGACCGCGATCGCCGCCATGGCGGGGTTATCGAGATTGGGCGAGAGCATCGCCACGACCCGGCTGGCGCGCTGGCGCAATGCCCGGCCGACCGGGTTGGGCCGGTAGCCCAGCCGCGCGATCGCCTCCTCGACACGGGCGACTGTCTCGGGCGAGGCTCGCCCGCTCGCGCCGTTGACGATGCGCGACACCGTCGAGATCGAGACGCCGGTGTCGTGCGCGACGGTGGTGAGCGATACCGAACCGTGATGTGCCTTGGCGGCCCTGGTCTTCATCGCGCTCCATCCCTGCTTCTCGCTTGGCGGCGCCCGGCGAGTCAGCATGCCAGAGATGCCGGCTGACTTCGGGATTGACAAGATAGGCAAACGTTTGCCTAAATGAAAGTCAAGACGCCCCGGGAGGCGTCGTTTCAAGCGGGGATGGAACGCTCATGCACAGCAAGCATTGGATTTCGGCGCTCGCCTTGACGGCCGGCCTCGTCATTGGCGGTCTCGCGCAGGCCCAGACCACGGTCCGCATCGCCTGGTATTCCGACGGCAACGAGGGCGAGGTCATCACCGACCTGCTCAAGCGCTTCGAGGCCCAGAACAAGGACATCAAGGTCGTGCTCGACCAGGTGCCCTACAAGGCCATCACCGAGAACCTGCCCGTCCAACTCGCCTCCGGCCAGGGGCCTGACATCGCCCGTGTCGTCGATCTCGGCGGCATCGCCCGCTACGCGCTCGACCTGCGGCCGCATCTCAAGGACGCGGCCTATTGGGAAAAGAATTTCGGGCCGTTCCTGCCCTGGATGCGGCCGGAGGGCGACACCAAAGCGATCACCGGCTTCATGACGCAGCTCACTGTCACCGGCCCCTTCGTCAACAAGACGCTGTTCGAGCAGGCCGGCATCGCCCTGCCCGGCGCCAAGGCGACCTGGGAAGACTGGGGCAAGGCGGCCCGGGACGTCGCGGCCAAGGTCCAGGCGCCGTTCCCGCTGGCCATGGACCGCTCCGGTCACCGCTTCTTCTCGGTCGCCGTTTCGGAAGGCGCCAAGGTCTTCGACGCCAAGGGCGAGCCGGCGGTGATCGATGACGGTTTCAAGCGCGGCGCCAAGCTGGTCTATGACTGGCACCAGAACGGCGTGATGAAGAAGGAGCTCTGGGGCTCGGTCTCCGGCACGGCCTATCGCGGCGCGAATGACGAGTTCAAGAACGCCCAGGTCGTGATGTACCAGTCGGGCTCCTGGCAGATCGCCCAGTTCGACAAGACGGTCGGCGACGCTTTCGACTGGATCGCGGTTCCCTCGCCCTGCGGCGCCGGCGGTTGCTCGGGCATGCCGGGCGGAGCCGGCCTCGTCGCGATCAAGACGACGAAGAGCCCGGAAGCCGTCGCCAAGGTGATGGAGTATCTTGCCAGCGAGCCGGTGCTGAGCGAGTTCTACGCGCGCTCGCTGTTTGTGCCCGGCCATCTCGGCATCGCCGCCAAGGGCCTCGACTATCAAGGCGCCAGCGCGCCGGCCAAGGCCGCGCTCAAGGTCTTCTCCGACCAGGTCGCCCAGCTCTCGCCGGTCGCCTATCAATTGCAGGGCTATACGAGCAACCGCGTCATCTTCAACGCGGTGATCAGCCGGCTCGGCCAGGCGATCTCGGGTGAGGGCAACCTCGACGAAGCCTATAAGCGGATCGAATCCGACATCGCCCAGCAGATCGCCGAGCGCAAGAAGTAAGGCTTATGGCCTCCGACGCACCGATCCCGGCGGCGCAAGCAGAACGCGCCGGCGCAGCGAATCTCTTCGCTGCGCCGCTCGCGGTCCTGATGCGTCTGATCGACCGGCCGATGCAGGTTCTGCAGCGGCTGATCGGCGAGCGGCGAATGGCCTATGTCTTCCTGCTGCCCAATCTCGTTTTCTTCTCGCTCTTCGTCTTCCTGCCGCTCATCATCAACTTCGTCTTCTCGGTGACGGGCGGGGCGGGGCTGTTCCCCTCCGAGCGGCCTTATGTCGGGGCGCAGCAATACGCCTACCTTTTCGATTGCGGCTCCTTCCTCGATCCGTCCTCCTGCCGCGAGGACCATTTCTGGCGCGGCGTCTCCAACACTGCCCGCTTCACCGTCTTCCAGGTCACGGCGATGGTGCTGTTCTCGCTGCTGACCGCGGTGGTGCTGAACATGAAGATCAAGGCGCGCGGCTTCTTCCGCGCGGTCTATTTCTTCCCGGTGCTGCTCTCGCCGGTGGTGGTGGCGCTGACCTGGAAATGGATCCTGCAGCGCGACGGCCTGCTCAACGCCGCGATCACCTCGCTCGGCGGCGAGCGCATCCTGTTCCTGGTCGATCCGAGCTGGGCGATGTTCTGGATCGTCTTCGTGTCGATCTGGGCCCATATGGGCTTCTACACGCTGATCCTGCTCGCCGGCCTGCAGGCGATCCCCGCCGATCTCTACGAGGCCGCCGAGATGGATGCGACGCCGCGCTGGCGCGTGTTCTGGCGCATCACCCTGCCGCTGCTCTGGCCGAACATGATCGTCGTGATCGTGCTGGCGCTGATCCGCGGCGTGCAGACCTTCGACGAGGTCTTCGTGCTCACCGGCGGCGGGCCGGGCACCGCGACGCTGATGGTGGTGCACTACATCTACGAGACGGCCTTCGCCAACCAGGTGCAGAATTTCGGCCTGGCGGCAGCCGCCTCCGTCGTGCTCGGCGTCGTGCTGTTCGCGCTGACGCTGGCCCAGCTCGCGGCGAGCCGTCGCAAGGGGGCGGCATGAACCGGATCGCGCGCATGGCGACGGCCCGCCGCAATCCCGGCCATTGGCACTGGACCGATATCGCGGCTTACGCCTATCTCGGGCTCGGCGTCGTGCTGATGTTCGGGCCTGTGCTCTGGCTCGGCCTGTCCTCGTTCAAGACGCAGGCGGGCCTGCTCGAATTCCCGCCCTCGCTGCTGCCGATGTCGCAGAAGGAGGTCCGGGTCGAGGGCCATGCCCAGCCGCTGCCGCTGTTCGAAGTGACGATGGAGGATGGCTCGAAGCGGGTTCTGGCGCAGGTCCGCCGCATCGGCATCCAGGCGCAGATGGTCGACCCGGCCAATCCCGGCCAAAGCATCCGCGTGCCGATCGACAAGCGCACCCCGGTGCGCGAGTTCAAGCTCGCGACCGAGAACTATACCGAGCCGCTGGAGCGCTTCGCCTTCATGCGCTTCCTGTGGAATTCGGTCTTCGTCACCGTGGTGGCGACGCTGATCACCCTGGTGATCAACTCAATGGCCGCCTATGCGCTCTCGATCTACGAGTTCCGCGGCAAGACGGCGGTGATGCTGATGGTGATCGGCACGCTGATGATCCCGATCACCATCATCCTCGTGCCGGTCTATCTCGTCATCACCGAGCTCGGCCTGGTCAATTCGCTCTGGGCGGTGATCCTGCCCGGCGCGGCGACGCCGACCGGCGTCTTCCTGCTGCGCCAGTACATGCTGACCCTGCCGCGCGACCTGATCGAGGCGGCACGCATG
Organism: Alloboseaceae bacterium BT-24-1; assembly: GCA_025846845.1. Lineage (GTDB taxonomy): Bacteria > Pseudomonadota > Alphaproteobacteria > Rhizobiales > Beijerinckiaceae > Allobosea. The sequence goes on along the minus strand of JAOYTL010000003.1, from coordinate 4,709 downwards.
GACAAGGCCTCGGAGTGGCAGATCTACTGGCGCATCGTCATGCCGCTCGCCATGCCGGCGCTGGCCGTGCTCGCGATCTTCTCGATCATGTGGCGCTGGAACGAGTTCCTCTGGCCGCTCGCCGTGCTGACCAAGACGGAAGCCTACACGCTGCAGATCGGCCTCAACGCCTTCCAGGGCGAGCTGCAGACGCAGTGGCATTATCTGCTCGCGATGACGGTGGTGACGCTGCTGCCGGTCGCGCTGGTCTTCGTCTTCCTGCAGCGCTTCATCACCACCGGCATCGCCAATACGGGAATGAAATAATGGCGGGACTGAGCCTATCGGGCGTCCGCAAGAGCTATGGCGCGACCACGGTGCTGCATGGCATCGACCTCGACGTCGCCGATGGCGAGTTCGTCGTCTTCGTCGGCCCCTCGGGTTGCGGGAAATCGACGCTGCTGCGCTCGATCGCCGGGCTGGAGAGCATCACTGGCGGCACGATCGCGATCGACGGCGCCGACGTCACCGGGCTGCCGGCCTCGGAGCGCGGCCTCGCCATGGTGTTCCAGTCCTATGCGCTGTACCCGCATATGAGCGTCTACGCGAACATGGCCTTCGCGCTGGAGAATATCGGCTTCAAGCGCGACGAGATCGACAAGCGCGTGAAGCGCGCAGCCGCCACGCTGCGCCTGACCGATTATCTTGAGCGCAAGCCCAAGGCGCTCTCCGGTGGTCAGCGCCAGCGCGTTGCCATCGGCCGCGCCATCGTGCGCGACCCCAAGATCTTCCTGTTCGACGAGCCGCTCTCGAACCTCGACGCCGAACTGCGCGTCGCGACCCGCAAGGAACTCGCAGCGCTCCATGCCGAGATCGGCGGCACGATGATCTACGTCACCCATGACCAGGTCGAGGCGATGACGCTGGCGCACCGCATCGTCGTGCTCCATGGCGGGCGGATCGAGCAGGTCGGCACGCCGCTCGATCTCTACAATCGGCCCGACAACCTCTTCGTCGCCGGCTTCATCGGTTCGCCGCGCATGAACCTGCTGCCGGGCAAGGTGATCAGGCCGGGTGCCGTGGCGATCGGCGAGGCCGGCCACGAGGTCGCCTGCCAGACCGGGAGCCTCGCCACTGGCGCTGCCGTCACACTCGGCATTAGGCCCGAACATCTCTCGCTCGCCGCGCAGGGTGGCGGCGTGCCTCTTGCGATCGAGCTGGTCGAACGCCTCGGCGGCGAGAGCTATCTTTACGGCGCCTCGCCCGGTTTGCCGCAAATCACGCTCCGGCTCGACGGCCAGAGCGAGCACCAGCGCGGCGGTAGCGTCGCGCTCGGCTTCCCGCAGCAGCACCTGCACCTGTTCGACGAGAACGGCCGGGCCGTCCGGTCCTGACGACTAGAGAGATCCCATGAAAGCCCTGACGCAAGGCCGTTATCTCGGCCGCGACGGCGAAGCCGCCTTGTTCGATGTCGGCCTCGGCGCGACGATTGCTGTGCGCATCCTCGAAGGCGATATCGGCCGGGTGACGCTGAAGCCGCAGGACGGTTACCGGCTCGACCGCGGCTGGTCGATCGCGCCCGGCGGGCTCGAGCCGCCCTATGAAGGGCGCCCGCGCGACGATCTCTCCGGTTTTACCTGCCCGCAGGCGAGCGTGAGCGAAGGCGAGGGCAAGGTCACGCTGTCGGTTGGCGGTCTCTCGGCCGAGGTCACGCTCTCACCCTTCGGCATCGCCTGGCGGCGCGAGGGTGAGGCGCAGCCTTTCCTGCAGGATCGCACGACGCAGGCCTATCTGATGTCGCCGCGCACCGGCGCGCTCGCCCATTTCATGGCGCGCGACTATGCCGAGCGGCATTACGGGCTCGGCGACAAGGCCGGCCCGCTCGACCGGACCGGGCGGCGCTTTGCCATCGATGCGGTCGACCCGTGCGGCTTCGACGCCGAACTCTCCGACCCGCTCTACAAGATGCTGCCCTTCTTCATCGTCGACGGGAAGGCGGGCGCCCATGGCATCTTCTACGACAACCTCTCGACCGGCAGCGTCGATCTCGGCTGCACGCTCGACAATTATCATGGCCTGTTCCGCTCCTGGAAAGGCGATGACGGTGACCTCGACTATTACGTCATGGCCGGCCCGACCGTGCCGGATGTGGTCAAACGCTTCTCCTGGCTGACCGGCGGGCAGGCTTTTGCGCCGCGCTGGTCCTTCGGCTTCGGCGTGACCTCGATGGCGATCGCCGATGCGCCCGATGCCGATGCCCGGATCAGCGACTTCATCGCCAAATGCCGCAAGCACGCGATCCCCTGCGACAGCTTCCATTTCGGCTCGGGTTATACCCAGATCGGCCAGCGCCGCTACGCCTTCAACTGGAACCGCGAAAAATTCCCGGAGCCGCTGGCGACGATGAAGCGGCTGAACAAGGCCGGCATGCACACCGTCGCCAACCTGAAGCCCTGCCTGCTCGACGACCATCCGCGCCTCAAGGAAGCGCTGGACCAGGGCTTCCTGGTCAAGGATTCCAGGACCGGCGAGCCGGCCGTCGCGCAGTTCTGGGACGGGCTCGGCTTCCATATCGACTTCACCAACCCGAAGGGCCGCGCCTGGTGGCGCGCCGGCATCGAGACGGCGCTGCTCGACCATGGCTTCACCACGGTCTGGAACGACAACAACGAATATGAGATCTGGGACGAGGACGCGGTCTGCGACGGCGACAGCCGCCCCTTCCGGCAGGCGCTGGCGCGCCCGGCGCAGCCGCTGCTGATGACGAAGCTCTCCTATGAGGCGCAAGCCGCACGCGAGCCGGGCAAGCGGCAATATGCGATCACGCGCGGCGGCTGCGCCGGCATCTCGCGCTACGCCCAGACCTGGTCGGGTGACAACGAGACCGCCTGGAAGACGCTGCGCTACAACCTGACCCAGGGACTCAATATGAGCCTGTCGGGCATGTTCTCGATCGGCCACGATGTCGGCGGTTTCCACGGGCCGACGCCCGGGCCCGAGCTCTTCGTCCGCTTCAACGAGTTCTGCGCGCTCTGGCCGCGCATGGTGATGAACTCCTGGAACGATGACGGCGTCGTCAACCTGCCCTGGATGTACCCGGAGATGATACCGCAGGTGCGCGAGGCGATCTCGCTGCGCTACCGGCTGATGCCCTATCTCTACACCCAGATGTGGCGGGCGAGCCGCGACGGCATCCCGGCGGTGCGCCCGCTGCTCTACGACTTCCCGCAGGACGCGGCTGCCGTGGCGATCGACGATGTCTTCATGCTCGGCCCGGACGTGCTCGTCGCGCCGGTGCTGGAGGAGGGCGCGCGCGAGCGCAGCGTCTATCTGCCCGCGCATGCCGGCGGCTGGTACGACTGGCATGACGGCAAGCATTATCCCGGCGGCGTCACCGTGACGGCTCCGGCGCCGCTTGGTCGTTTGCCGCTGTTCGTGCGGGCTGGCGCATTGATCCCGCTCGGCGATGCCAAGGGCATCAGCAATGAGCGCGAGGTGCTGGTCTGCGGCGTGGTCGAAGGCGCATCCGGCGAGCTCTACGAGGACGACGGCGAGACCGCCGACTGGCGCGGCGCCGGCTCGACGGTGATCCGCTTCGAGGTCCGCAATGGCGAGGTCGCGATCGAGCAGCAGGGCGAGGCCAAGCCGCGCTTCAACAAGATCGCGATCCGGCAGATCGGCGGTTGAAGCCATCAGACGGCGCCGGCTCAGTCAGCCGGCGCTGTTGCTGCCGTTAGGTGCAATCTGTATTTGTCATGTCGACAATGGATGGCGACATGACTGACAGGACCATGGCGGCTCCGGCCGAGCGCAAGCGGGGCGAGGGCGTCAAGCTCGTCTACGACATCCTGCGCGACGACATCATCGACCTCGTGCTGCCACCCGGCAGCCCGATCGACGAGATCCAGCTGGCAGAGCGCCTGTCGATGTCGCGAACGCCGATCCGCGAGGCGCTGGTGCGCCTGGCGAGCGAGGGGCTGGTGACGACGCTGCCCAACCGCTCGACGGTGGTGTCGAACATAGACTTCCTCAACCTGCACACCTTCTTCGATGCGATCACGCTGATGTATCGCGTCACCACAAGGCTGGCGGCCGAGTTCCATGTGCCGGCCGATCTCGACGTCATCCGCGCCCGGCAGGCCGCCTTCGCGGGCGCTGTCGAGGCGCAGGACGCGCTCTCCATGATCGCCACCAACCGCGATTTCCATGCGGCGATCGCCGAGGCCGGGCGCAATCCCTATTACACCGGACTGTTCTGCCGCCTGCTCGACGAGGGCCGGCGCATCCTGCGGCTGTATTACTCCTCCTTCGAGGACCGCCTGCCGCAGCGCTATGTCGCCGAGCATGAGGAAATGATCGCGGCGATTGCCGCTCGCGACGTCGAGGGCGCCGACCGGCTGGCCAAGGCCCATGCCGACCAGATCGTCCAGCAGATCCAGCAATTGATCGCCCGCGACCGGCGCCAGACGCTGGCGTTTTAAGCAGGCGGTTCTGAGATCGAAGTAGCCGTCATTCCGGGACATGGCGAAGCCATGGGCCCGGAACCCATATCCGCCGATGCTGCCGACCAAGGCAGGGTGACCGTCGCCCTCCCAACCACCGCTGTGGTCATGGGTTCCTGTATCTTTGCGTGACCGCTGTCAAAGTGGTTGGCGCGAGCACGGCTCGATGGGTTCCTGATTGTCTGGATCGCAGCTCGGCAAGGGCGTGTTCGCGTCGTTGATTGATCG
>JAOYTL010000002.1 GCA_025846845.1 Alloboseaceae bacterium BT-24-1 | reverse complement strand
CTCGCCAAGCTCATGCCAAACGGACCGCAGCTCAGGCCAGCATCGTGAGGCGGCACCCAAATCGCTCACCTCGGGCGCCGCAACAGCCTCGCTCCCAGACCGACTTTTTCAACGCTATCCGCCCATAGCGGACGCTCTTGCGAACGTCGCAACCCCGATGCCATGCTTCCCGACTAGACATCTGCGGGAGTGAATTGAGGATGCGCAGCGGCTCATGCCTTTGCGGTGCGGTCACCTTAACGGTGGCTGACAGACTGCCAGATCCTAACTTCTGCCATTGTCGTATGTGCCGCAAGCACTCGGGCCACCACTTCGCGTCCACTGATGTGCCCAGGACTGCCCTGACGATTGTCGGCGACGAGAAGCTGACATGGTTTCAATCGTCGGAGAACGTCCGACGCGGCTTCTGCTCGACATGCGGATCGTCTCTATTCTGGGATCGATCGGATCGGGGTTGGATCGCCGTGGCAATGGGTGCTTTCGACGGACCGACAGAGACCACTGCAAGTTTGCATATCTACGTCGCCGACAAGGGAGACTACTACGAGATCGCAGACGGCCTGCCGCAATACGACACCATTCCACCGCGCGACTGAGGTGTTGAGAGCGAATTTCCGCTTCCGACCTTCGCGGACCTGGCACCTGGCGCCATAATCAGAATTCAGACGTTTCCGGCCGGTCAAGGGACACGTCCTCATACCGAAGGCAACAGTGATGGTCGCAGCCTACATCGACGAGTTCATCATGTTCTGCGCAGGCCTATGGATGACGGTCGTCGGCCTCGGCTATCTGCCGCTGCCCGGCAATGCCGCCAACCAGCCACCGTGGGTAACGACGCTGGCCGGGCACTTCAAATGGATGGGTCCTTTGTTACTTGCTATCGCCATCGCTTTGGCGTTCGCGTCCTAGGCTCAAAGTTTTCGAGCGTCACAGAGCGCGCAGGAGTTCTGCGCAAGCCCTCTTTCAGAACCTCACCGCAAGGTTTGCCTTGAAGGCGTGGTCCTGCGCGCTTTCGGCAAGCTGTCCGGTATAGGACGCGCCCAAGGTGGCGTTGGCGCCGAGGGCGAGGTCGAGCCCGGCCTCGACGATCGCCGCGTTCTTCGCGATCGGCACACCGGCGACCGAGAACGGATTGCTGCCGGCGAAGGCAAGCGCCGCAGTCGGCGTGACGTTGCCGAAAGCGTGGCGCCAGGCCAGCCCGCCGCGCAAGGTCAGGTCTATGCCCTGCAGCGCGAACGTGGTCGAGGCGCGCAAGCCCAGCGTGGAGTAGCCGAGGCTGGTGTCATCGCCGCGGGCCGTCAGCGCCGCCGCCCCGCCGGTCTCGCTGAGACCGTCCGTGTGCAGGTTGACATAGGCCAGGCCGGCGAAAGGCTCGAGCGCCACCTTGCCGAGCACGGTCTGGCCGAGATCGATGCGATAGCCGAGCTCGCCAAAGACCTGGGCCGTGCCCGCATTGTAGTCGCTCTTCAGCCCGTCGCCGAAGCCGGCGAAGGCGACAGTGCGGCGGGTCTCGATGTCGTGCCAGGTGTAGCTCGCGCCGGCGCGCAGCCCGAGCGCGCCCCATTGGCCGCCGCCATAAAGGCCGAGATGGTAATTGTCGCTCTCGCCGGAGGAGAGCCGGGCGTTGACGTCGAACTCGCTGCGGCTGTAGCCGGCGACGACGCCGACGCGCATGGTGTCGAACACCGCGACATCCGCGCCGATCAGGAAGCCGCCGGTCGAGCGGGTCAGCTTGGCGGCGTTGCGGTCGCTGTCGCTGCGGCCCCAGGCGCCGTAGCCTTGGCCCCAGACCGCGAAGCGATCGGTCCTGAGCCTGGGCATCGGCCCGGTCGCGCTCGGGGCAAGATCGGCGCTGAAGCCGTAGTTCAGCATCGCCATTGGCGCCGCGCCCACCGCGCCGAAGGCCGAGCGCAGCCGGTCGTTGACCGCCGCGCGCAAGAGCCAGCTCTCGTCGACCAGCGCGCTCTTGGCCGAGGCGTGGATCTCGCCCGAGAGTGCGTCGAAGGCCTGGCGGGCGGAGGGCGCGTCGAGCATCAGGAGGCTGTTGTAGAGCGCCAGCGTCCTGCCGGCCTGCGGCAGCGTGTCGAGGCCACCTGCGGTCGCGAACTGGTTGCGGGTCTGCGCCACGGTCCCGAAGATCGCCGGCGGGGCAGTCGGCGTCGGATCAGGGCCGGGGCCGGGAGGCGTCACCGGATCGCTGCCCGGGCCGGGAGGCGTCACAGGCGGCGTGCCCTTCAACGCGATGACGAGGTCGACCCGGTTTGGCTGATGGTCGACGGACAGGTCGAGGAAGGCCGAGCGCGACACCGCCCCGGCCACGGTGCCGCTGACGCCCCCGGCGGCGGTGATGATCGTGTAGCGCTGGCCGTTGATGTAGCTGGTCTGCGGGTCGAGCGCGCTGACGCCGACCTGGCTGCCGGTCACCGTCGCCGTTCCCAAGCCGCCTCCCGTTGCGACGACGGCGATCCGGTCCGACGTGCCATTGCCGCCGATCTCGACTTCGTAGAGCGAACCCGGTGCCAGCACGAGGTTGCCGGCGACGTTCAAGGTGCCGATCGAGTTGCCCGGCGCGATGGTCGCGCCGGACTGGATCGTGGTGGAGCCGACCGCGCCGGAACCGGCCAGCGTCGCGCCGTTGCGCACGGTGAGGGGCGAAAGCAGAAGCGTGCCGTTGACCGAGAGCTTGCCGGCCTCGACCGTCGTCGGGCCGGAGAGGATGTTGGAGCCGGTGAGGATTAGGTTGCCGGCGCCGCGCTTGGTGAGGGAACCGCTGCCGGTGATCCGGTTGGCGAAGGTCGCGTCGGTCGGCTGATCGATGATCAGCGCGCCAAGGTTGGAGATCCGGCCGCTGCCGAAGCTCGTGGCCTGGCCGATCAACGTGCCGGCGGCGATCTCGGTGCCGCCTGCATAGGTGTTGACGCCGGTGAACGTCGTCGAGCCCGTGCCGCTATGGGTGACAATGCCTGTGCCCGAGATCGCGCCGCCGAAGCTGACGGCGTCCGAGCGGTTGAGTAACAGGTTGCCGTTGTTGACGACATCGCCGACGATCGAGCCGTTCGTGCTACCATCGCCGACAGCCAGCACGCCGGCCGAGATCAGCGTGCCGCCGGTATAGGTGTTCGTCCCGGTGAGATTGAGAATACCAAGATCGGACTTCACCAGCTGGGCGCCGCCGACGAGGTTGGAAGCGATCGTGGCCTGGGTGAAGGCGCCGCTCGCGGTGCCGTCGCCGACGCGGATGACCGCCTGCGTGCCGGTCAGCGTGATCTCGCCGCCCTGGACGGTGTAGCCGCCCGTTACGAACTGCATGCCGGAGGCGATGACGGGGCCGAGGCCGGTGACGACCGTGACCGTGCCGGGCGTGCCCTGGAAGACGGCGAAGGAGCCGGCCGCAAAGCCCCCATTGGGGACGCCGAGCTCGTTCGTCCAGTTGTTGTTGCCGGAGGCGGCCAGCCAGATGCCGTTGCCGCCGCCGATGACGCTGTTGTTTCGCCCGTCCGTCCCGCCGTCCCAGAAGCGCAGCGTCAGCCCGGCGGTGTTGACCAGGTTGATCTGCCCGGCGACGCCGGTCTGCAGGAAGAAGTCGGGCGTCGGCGCCGAGCCGACCGACAGGCCGTTATCGGTCAGCGCGCCGGTGTAGTTGAAGATGCGGTAGATGCCGGGATCGAAACTGCCGCCCGGTGCGGTCGTGACGTTCAGGAGGCCGGCGACGGTGAGGTTGCCGTTGACGTTGGTGAGGTCGTTGAGCGGGCCGCCGGGAACGCCGGCCTGGCCGAGATTATAGTTGAGCAGCGCGCCGCTGTTCAGGGTCAGGTCGCCATTGATCGTCAGCGTGCCAGGCGCCGCCCCGGCTGCGCCCGGCGCCAGCGTGCCGTTGGTGTCGATCGTGACGTTGCCGTTGATGGTGCCGGTGCCGCCGAGTGTCGCGCCGGTGAGCACACCCACGGGGCCGAGCGTCGAGCCGGCGACCAGCAGCGTGCCCTGCTCGACCGACGAAGGTATCGCGGTGGTGGCCGTGCCGGTCAGCGTCCAGGTGCTGGTGCCGGTCTTTATGAAGGCGTCGAAGTTCTGGTACTGCGCGCCCGGGCCGATGGCCGAGACGTTGAAGCTGGCGTCGGCGCTCCCGCCGAGGCGCAGGGTGTCGAGGAGCCCGGTCGGGTTCGCGACGACGTTGCCGATGATCTGAGAGCCGGCCTGCAGCTCCAGCGTGATCCTGCCCGTCGTGACTCCCGCCACGAGCGTAATCGCATCGGCAGAGCCGGCGCCTGCTCGGATCGTGCCGCTATTGACGAGACTGAGGTTCGCCGTCGCTGAACTCGTGGTGATCGCGGCCGCTCCGGCCCCGCCTTGGACCGTACCGCTGTTGGTGAGGGCAAACGTCGCACTGCCCCGGACGGCAACGGCCCCGGCGCCGCCTTCGATAGTCCCGGTGTTGACGATGGGGGCAGTGACGCCCCCTGAAACGGCAAGCCCAATGCCGCCCACCGTGGCTCCGGCGCCGCCGCGAATCGTTCCATGATTGACCAGCCTGGTGTCTGTGCCCGTCCCGCCCAGATTGACGCCGAATCCGCCTGCGCCTCCTGTGCTGTTTCCGCCCAGGATGGTTCCAAAATTCGTCACCGACGAGTTGAGCCGAGCCGAGATGCCAGCGCCGGCGACTGCCGCTTGCGCGTCGCCGCCTTTGAAATTGCCACGCAGTGTGAAGCTGTCACTAAGGCCGGCGACACCAATGATACTGATCGTATCGCCGCTGGTCGCCCCGGTGCCGGCGGTACCAGAAAGCGTAAAGCTCCCAGTGTCGATCGTGATGGGCTTTGTTGGAACCGGCAAGCTGCTAGGGTCCGTGGCGAAGCTGGCTGTCAGTGTGATCGTCGAGCTGGGGTCGCCGTCGCCATTTGCCTGGTTGATGCGGAAGCGCAAGTCGGCGTCGCTGCCCGCCGGGTAGTCCGCCGCCGAGGCCGCCGCCGGCAGCCAGCAGGCGATCGCGAGCGCGGCGCAGGATGCGCCCGCGAGAAGCCTCGCCTTTCTGGTCGATCTTATGGCCTCGATGCCCCTACTCGCATGCGCTTCCATAGGGACTTCTTCTCCGGAGAACTAGGCCACTCCAAGATGCAACCCTGGAGGGATTCCACCGGCCCACACAAGTGCGAAAGGGCAACAGAAAGAACGGAAGGTTACGAAGTGCCGGATATATATATCGGCGCGGCGACGCGAGCCGGGAAAGGTCCGCGCCGATGGAGGCTCGGGCACAAAAAAAAGCCGGCCCCGAAGGGCCGGCTGAAGTGGGTCTCGAAATCGTAACGTTCAGAACTGGTACTTGAGCGTCGCCTTCACGGTCCGGCCGGGCTCGCTGTAATAGTCGCGCGCCTGCGCCAGCACGCCGGTCGGCACATTGGCCGCGTCGAAATACTTGCGGTCGAAGATATTGTAGACGCCGACCTGCAGTTCGAGGTCAGCGATCTGCGGCAGCGGCCGCCACCAGGCCGTCGCGTTGAAGATCGCGTAGCCCGGCGCCTTGAAGCCGGCATTGGTGCCTGCCGTCGCCGCGACATGATCGCGCCGGCCGGCGAGCTTGGTCGAGACCTCGGCGCCCCAGACATCCGTGCCATAGGCGATCGCGAAGATGCCCTGCATCGGCGGGATCGAGTTGAGATAGGTGTGGTCGGTCGTGTTCTTGCCGCGGGTGTAGGCGAACGAGCCGCGCACCAGCCAGTTCGGCGCGAAGGCGTATTGCATGTTCGCCTCGACGCCGGAGATCTCGGCGCGCGGAATGTTGCGGAAGCTGGTGATGCCGCCCTGCGGGTAGAGGCCACCGACGCCCGGGGCCTGGGTCTGCACCGACTCGATGAAGTTGCGGTAGTTGGTGTAGAAATAGGTGATCGAGCCACCGAACTGCTTGTCGCCGAAGCGTACGCCGACATCGACGCCGTTACCGGTCTCCGGACGCAGCAGGGGATTGCCGGCGCGCAGATAGGTGCTCGGCCCGCCGAAGCGGCCGTAGAGTTCGTCCGCCGTCGGCGCCCGGAAGCTCTTGGCCCATTGTGCGAAGAGCGTGACGTCCTTCACCACCGGCGCGTTCTTCAGGATGTCGTATTCGAGACGGACACGCGGCGACCAGCCAGATTCGTTCGAGGACGGCGGCAGGCCGACAGGACGCGAGCCACCGAGCGAATAGGCTGGTGTCGCCTGCGGCTTCTCCTCGTACCAGTCGAAGCGCACGCCCGGCGTGACGCGCAGGCGGTTGTCGAGCAGGCCGATCTCGTCCTGCACATAAAGCCCGACGAGCCGCCCATCGACCTTGGGCTGGTCAGCCTGGTTGCTGAACAGGTTGTTGCAGGTGGCGAACGCACCCGTGAACGAACCTGAGGCCGGCCGCGCCGGGCAGTTGTCGACACCGGTCGAGTATTGCTCCAGCGAGGACATGCGCAGTTCGGTTCCGAACGTCACCCGATGCGAAGCCGGCCCGGTCTGGAAGTTCTTCACGCCATAGGCATTGAAGCCATAGGCGTTTTCTTCGTTCTCGTTGTCGCGGCCATAGGGCCCGATAATGCTGGTGTAACGCCAGGCGTTGACGAGGTCGTTGCGCTTCAGCCGCTGCCAGTAGAGGCTCGCATGCGCCTCGTCGAGGAAGCCGCCGGGCTGCTTGTAGTCATAGGTCAGCGAGACACGGTTGCGCTCGACATCCTCACCCGTCTGATAGGAGCCCGGACGGAAATTGCCGGTCAGCGAAACCGTGCTGGTGCGGGTCTGGACGCGGTCTGAGCGCTTGAACAGCTCGGCAGTCAAGCCGAAGCGGTGCGCCTCGCCGACCTGTTGATAGATCTTCCCGAGGAAGCTGTACTGGTTGAACTCGGCCGGGTTCGGCGCCGTGCGGGTCGCGCCGATCGACTTGAGGTTGCCCTTGCTGTCGATCTCGTGGCCATCGCGGAAGCCGCCCTGCAACAGAACGGACGTGCCGCCCATGCGCGCTGCAACCGCCGCGCTGCCGAACCAGGCCCGGTCCGTGCTGTCATAGCCTGTCTTGGCGAGCGCGCCATAGGAACGGCCGTTCCGGATGATATCCTCGGGATCGAGCGTGCGGACCGCCAGCGCACCGCCGAGAGCGCCGCCGCCCAGCGTGGCGCCGCCGCTGCCGCCACGCAGCAGGTCGAGCGAGGACAGTGAATCGAAGTCGAAGGCAGTGCCGATCCCCCGACCGTTGACGCGCGTATCGGTCCGGAAGGGTTGGCGGATGCCGTCGATCGTCGTCAGCACGCGCGCTCCGTCGAGGCCGCGGATGTTGAGCGAGTTGGTCGCCCGGTTGAACGTAATGCCGGCTTCGACGCGGTTGGACAGGTCCGTCAGGCTCTGGACCTGCAGGCGATCGAGTTCCGCGCGCGTTGTCGTCGTCGTCGTCGGCCCCTGCAGCAGAGGCGATGCCTGCCCCTCGCCCTGGACGTTGATCTGGTCGAGCACGACCGGGCCCGAGGCCGCAGGTGCGGGCACAGGCGCCCGTTGCTGCTGCGCGAGCGCCGGCGCCGTCATGGCCAGCACCAAGGCCCCAAGCGCCACGCCTTGGCGCAGCCCGCTGCAATTCGTCCCCATCGCCCGTATCCTGTCGCTGAGAAGCAAATCGACCTGCCAAATTGACTTGCCAAGTCGAATTGCTTTTTATAATGCCTGAAAACTAGGGCATATGCCTTACTTTCACCATCAGCGGTTATTTAAGTGCAGTTTAACTGTCAATAGACTCGCGATTGCGTGATACATTACTTACTTATTGGAATTCAAAACTAAGATTATTATTCGTCTAAACTGAAAGGCGATCATCTCCGGGACAAACGCGCCTGCGGCCTCGCAAAGCTGTGATGGCCCTGCTCCTGCCGCACTCGTCCTCGTGTATTGCAGTGCGAAAAGCGGCTGCCATCATGGATCCGTCGCAGGAACGGACTACGCTTCATGCTCGACCGCCGGAGATGGCTGATGGGTTCAGGTGCGCTGGCAGCAGGCCTCGCCAGTAGGCCCTTGTCTGCCCGCGCCGCCGAACCCGATGTGATCGTGATCGGCGCCGGAGCAGCGGGCATCGCCGCGGCGAAGCAACTCCAGGCTGCGGGGCGTCCGACCATCGTGCTGGAAGCGCGAGATCGCCTCGGCGGACGCACCTTCACCGATTCGTCGCTGGGTCCGGCCTACGACGCCGGCGCAATGTTCATCCACTGGGCCGAGCGCAATCCCTGGACCGAGATCGCCCGCGAGCTCGGCGTGCCCACGCCGGACGAGAGCTGGGGCGGCGGCTTCCAGCTCTTCGCCAACGGCAAGCCGATGGTTGCGAGCGACCGCACCCGACGTCGCGGCGCCTTCGGCGAGATCGACCGGCGGCTGGAGACCGCCGACCTGCACGAGCGCGATCTCTCGGTCGCCCAATTGCTGAGCGATCTCGGCCCCGACCTGGCGCCCGTCGCCTCCTCCGGCCTGCTGCTCTCGATCGGCGAGGAATCGTCGCGCATCTCGGCGCGCGACTATCAGCGGCTCTGGTCGGGCGAGGATTATGTCGTGCCGAGCGGCTACGGCAATCTCGTCGCCCGCTATGGCGCCGGCCTCGACATCCGCCTGAACCAGCCGGTCACGGCGATCGACTGGAGCGGCTCGCGCGTCGCCATCACCACCGCCTCGGGCACGCTCAGGGCCCGCGCCTGCATCGTCACCGTGCCGGTCGGTGTGCTGAAGGCCGGTGGAATCCGCTTCACGCCAGAGCTTCCTGCCCGGAGCCGCGACGCGCTCGCCGGCATTGGCATGGGCGCACTCACCAAGATCGCGCTCAAGGTCGAGGGCGAGCGCTTCGGCATTGCGCCGGGCACGACCTATTTCGAGGCAGGCGCGGGCAGCCGCCTGATCAGCTTCGAACTCTTCCCCGACAATCGCGACCTCGTCATCGGCTATTGCGGCGGCGACTTCGCCCGCGACCTCTCGACCGCCGGTCCCGCCGCCGCCCGCGAGCAGGTCGTCGACCTTCTCGCCGCGATGATCGGCGGCGAGTTCCGCAAGGCGGCCGGCCCCGTTTCCTTCCCGGCCTGGTGGACCGACCCGTTCTCGCACGGCTCCTATTCGGTCTGCCTGCCGGGCCACGCCAATGCACGCGACATCCTCGCCGAGCCGATCGGCGGCAAGCTCTGGCTCGCCGGCGAGGCGACCGCAGGCGGCGGCGCCATGACCGCAGGCGGGGCGACCCTCGCCGGCCGCACGGCAGCGGCAGCCGTGGCGCGCCTCAAGGTCTGAAGAGCTCTCTCGACCCGAGATCGGCTCTGGCACGCACAAGGCTTGCCCGACCCGGCCAGTCTTTGCCACCATGGCGGCGCTGGGGATCGAAGCGGAGCCTGATGATGCGTCTGTCGCTCATTCTGGCCGGCGCCCTGCTGGCCTGCCCAGCACTCGCCGCCGGGCCTTATGCGAAATTCTCGGTCGGCAACTGGGCCGGCGGCGCCTTCACCAACAACCAGACCGGCGCGTTCTCGCACTGCGCGGTGTCGGCGAGCTACAAGAGCGGCGTCACCATGCACGCCTCGCTCAACGGCAATTACGGCTGGAATCTCGGCTTCTCCAACCGGGCCTGGGGTCTGCAGCCCAACGCCGACGTACCGATGGAGCTGGTCTTCGACCGCAACGACACGGTCCGCATCAATGCCAAGGCCGTGCAGCCGCAGCTCGTCGTCGTCACCATGCCGGCGAATTCGAACATCGTCCGGGCCTTCCGCGGCGCCGAATTCCTCGAGGCCAACATGCTCGGGGCGCGCTATACCTTCCGGCTCACAGCGACCGCCGAGATCATGCCGGCGCTGCTCGACTGCGTGAAGACTAACGCCAACCTTAAGGTCGCCCCCGGCACGCCGGCGCCGGCCCAAGGCAGCGGCACCACGACTGCCGTCACGGCCGACCCCGCGGTCCAGCTCGAGGCGGTGACGCTCGCGACCAACTTCCTGCTCAAGACGCAATTGCCCGAGCCGAAGGTGCTGAGTGGATCGGAGGCGCCCGCCGGCATCGGCAATAACGGCGCCGGCTGGCAGGCCAGGAACGCGACCGGCCTCGTGCGCGTCCTGACCGGCGCGAACCTGAAGGATGTCGACGTCGCCGCCGCGGTCTCCGCCGCCGATGCCCGCGGCTGCCAGGGCAGGTTCGCCTCGGGCCGAACGACCGACACGGTCGAAGGCAGCTCCGTGCTGCGCGGCTTCTCCTCCTGCGAGAATGGCGGCGATGCCCGCTATTCCGAGTTCTACGTGCTGCCGCGCAAGCAGGGCGGCTTCGTGATGTTCTCGGTCGTGACGACGGGAGACGGCTCGCTGCACCAGCAGCGGCGGGCTGATTTCCAGCGGGCAGCGCTAACCTCGGTGCAATGACGCAATGGCGGGTTTCCTCACCAGCTTCTGGCGCTTCGACGGGCGCCTCGCCCGGCTCGCCTATGCCTGGCGCTGCGTCGTGACGGTCGTCGTCTTCGTGGCCTTGACGGTTCTGGGCGCGGGGGCCTTCGGCCTGACGCTGGCGGAAGCTCCCGGCCCATTGTTCTTTGTCGAACCGATCCCCAACGCCGCCCTCACACTGCTGTTCTACTGGGCGGTGATGGCGCTCTCGGCCCAACGCGTGCGGGACATGGGCTTCCCGGTCCTGCCGATCATCGCAGCGCTGGTCGGTCTCGAACTGCTCGAATTCCTCGTACTGCCCGATCTGATCGCAATGCGCCTGCCGGCGCCATTCGAGACCACGACGCCGCCCTACCTTGTTCTCTCGATCGTCGCCTATCTCTGGCTGCTGGTCTGGCCGAGCGCGAGAGCCGGATCCGATCAGGTTGGATCAACCTGATCGGTAAATCCGTCTCTCACTTTGAGTTTAGAGATCGCGCTCCCAGTTCTGCCCGACCAGATCCTTCCCAAAGGAACGGTGCTTCTCCTCCGCCACCAGCCTGAAGCCCTCGGCAATGTAGATGGCGCGGGCAGCGTGCAGGATGTCGTTGGTCCACAGCACCATGCGGCGATAGCCGGCGGCGCGGGCGAAGCTTAGCGCCTCGCGCACCAGGCGCTTGCCCAGGCCGAGGCCCTGCGCCCGGGTCTCGACCAATACGAGGCGAAGCTTCGCCGCCTCGTCGCTTTCGCGCACCACGAAGGCCGACCCGACCGGTGCACCATCGAGCTCGGCGATGAAGCAGCGCTCCTGCCCGGGCCGGAACTCGCGCAGAAACTTCGCCGCGATCTCGGCGACGAGCGCCTCGAAGCTGATGTCCCAGCCATAGACCTCCGCGTAGAGGAGGGCATGAGCCGCGATCACCCAGCCGATATCTCCCGGCCGGTGCTCGCGGATCGTCACCGTGGGCTGCGGGCTGGCGGCGCCCGAGAGCAGCATCTGCGCCCGCTCCAGCGCGGTGACGAGCACCGCCTGCTCACCTGCAGCGAGGCGCGACAGGATCGTGCTGGCCTGGCAGTGCGAAGCCTCGTCCAGCGGCGCGAAGGCCTTGTGCCCGGTTTCGGTCAGCCTGAGCTCATAGGCCCGGCCGTCACCATCCGCCTTCGCCCGCTCCAGCCAGCCGAAGTCGATGAAGCGCTTCAGCAGGCGCGAGAGATAGGCCGGGTCGAGCCCGAGCTCGCGCGCCAGCTCTCCGGCCCGCCAGCCGTCGCGCTGTGCCAGCTCGTAGAGCACCCGCCCCTCGGTCAGCCCGAAGCCGGAGCCGTGCAGATCGCCGCTGAGCGCGCCGACGAAGCGGGTATGGAAGCGGCCGAAGCGGCGGATCGTCGCGATGGCGGATGTATCGACGGCGGACATGGCTGGCCTCCTCATCCGGGTGAGAAGCGCCAATTAATGGACAGGGTCAACTAAATTATCATACCCGCCAAAGCGCCCTCTTCACCGCTCCTTAACTGGCCAGGCGCCCAATCGAGGGCTCGGCAGACACGATGAGTATGAGTGCGATGCAGGTCGATCTTCTGGCCGGAGCCGGCTATGCCGCGCCGATGCTGCCCTTGCGAATCCCGACCATCCTCGTTTTCGATTCCGGCCTCGGTGGGTTGACCGTGCTGCGCGAGGTCATGCGCCAGCGTCCCGATGCCGACATCGTCTACGCTGCCGATGACGCCGCCTTCCCCTATGGCCGCCTCGACGAGCCGGCGCTGGTCGCGCGCGTCCTCGTCGTGATGGAGCGCCTTGTCGCGCGTTTCCATCCTGATCTCGTCGTCATCGCCTGCAACACCGCCTCGACGCTGGTGCTGCCGGCCCTGCGCGCCCGCTTCGCCATCCCCTTTGTCGGCACGGTGCCTGCGGTGAAGCCGGCGGCCGAGCGCACCCGCAGCCGCCTGATCTCGGTATTGGCGACGCCCGGCACAGTCGCCCGCGACTACACCCGCGACCTGATCGAGCACTATGCCGCCGGCTGCGAGGTCACCCTGGTGGGTGCCAGTTGCCTCGCCGGCCTGGCGGAAGCGGCGCTGAAGGGCGAACCTGTCGACGATGCGCAGATCGAAGCCGAGATCGCGCCCTGCTTCGTCACCCGCGACGGCAGGCGCACCGACGTGGTGACGCTCGCCTGCACGCATTACCCGCTGCTGCTGGCGCGCCTGCAGCGGCTGGCGCCTTGGCCGGTCGAGTGGATCGACCCCGCCCCGGCGATCGCGCGCCGGACATCGCAACTGCTCGGCCCGGCCCAGCCCCGCCCCGAGCCCGTCGCCACCGTCGCCGTCTTCACCGACGGCTCGCGCCTCTCCGGCCCGGCGCATATCGCGCTGGCCGGTTTTGGGCTGGCGCGCATCGAGACCGAGCCGCTGCCGCTCGCAATCTGACCATATTTTGGAACTGTTCTGATCTGGAGGCGTTCTCGGCGCCACCGGTCATAATGGGAGAGTGCCATGAAGAAGCTGATCCTGGCCGCCGTTCTCGGACTCGGCGCCATGCTGTTCGGGTTCGGCGGCATCGACGATGCACAGGCCAAGCCGAAGGGCTGGCACAAGCACAAGGGGCACCATTACGGCCACAGCTACGGTCCACGCCGTCACCATGGCTGGAATCGTGGCCGCCATCTCGGCTGGTACAAGCACCCGCACCATCGGCGCGCCTACTGGCGTTATTGACGCCGGCTCATTGACTTCCAGCGCCGCATCCCTCATAGGCACCGGCGTCGCGCGGCTCCTCACGGGGCCGCGTGGCTTTTTCCGCACCCGTGATCCGCTTCTCTTCGGAGGCCGGATCTGTCGCCCCGGAAACGGGGACAGGAGGGCGCGGTCCTCAACTCGCGAACCACAGAGGACACGCGATATGTCGAAGCGCCATGAGGCAAAGTACAAGATTGACCGCCGCCTCGGTCAGAACATCTGGGGCCGTCCGAAGTCCCCGGTCAACCGCCGCGAATACGGCCCCGGCCAGCACGGCCAGCGCCGCAAGGGCAAGCCGTCCGACTTCGGCACCCAGCTGCGCGCCAAGCAGAAGCTGAAGGGCTATTACGGCTCGATCTCCGAGAAGCAGTTCCGCCGCTATTACGCCGAGGCGATCCGCCTCAAGGGCGATTCGGGCGAGAACCTGGTCGGCCTGCTGGAGCGTCGTCTCGACGCGGTGATCTACCGCGCCAAGTTCGTCGCGACCGTCTTCGCCGCCCGCCAGTTCGTCAACCACGGCCACGTCACCGTGAACGGCAAGCGCGTCAACATCGCCTCCTACCAGGTCAAGCCGGGCGACGTGATCGCGGTCAAGGAGAGCTCGCGCCAGCTCGCCATCGTGATCGAGGCCGCTCAGCTCGCCGAGCGTGACGTGCCCGATTACATCGACGCCGATCACAACAAGTCGACCGCCACCTTCACCCGCACGCCGACCCTGACGGACGTGCCCTATGCGGTGCAGATGGAACCGAACCTGGTCATCGAGTTCTACTCGCGGTAAGACGTTCGGAACGGGGTCAAATACCCGTTTGTTTTCAACGATTTGGGGGACGGCGAGATTTTGCCTTCCCCCACACGCTACCCTACACGTTTTCCCCCTCACGCAATTCCGCTGCTGCGCTAGGGTGGCCCATGAGCATCGTTTACACGATAGGGTACGAGGGGACCGACATCGCGCGGTTCATCGAGACGCTTCAGCATGTGGGCGTCGAGGTACTCGCGGACGTGCGAGCCGTGACGGTGTCTCGCAAGCGGGGCTTTTCCAAGAACGGTCTGCGCGAGCGCCTGCAAGAAGCCGGCATCGCCTACGAGCATTTCGGCAGCTTGGGTGATCCGAAGCCGGGCCGTGAAGCAGCGCGAGAAGGCCGTATGGCCGACTTCCAGCGCATCTACAGCACACACCTTGCGACATCGGAGGCCCAAGACGGCCTCGGCTCTCTACGTAAAGTTGTGGACACCAAGGTCACTTGCTTGATGTGTTACGAGCGGGACCCGAAAATCTGCCATCGCACCATCGTCGCAAAATCACTTGCGGACGGCGGAGCGATCATCTTCGATCTCTTCGGAGACGACCCAGGCAGGTATCTTCGACATGCAGCAAAGCTGCCGGGTAGCCATCCTCGTCAAAGCCCTGCCCCAACCGAGTAGCCGCTACGGCGAGACGGTGTGCTGTGCTGGCGTGACCTTGGATCGCCAGTGGAAGCGGCTCTACCCGGTGCGTTTCAGGCACCTCATGGGCCAGAATGCCTTCAAGCGATGGGACTTGGTCAGCTACGACTACAGTCGGCCGAAGCAGGACATCCGACAGGAAAGCTGCCACGTCCACGAAGAGAGCATCTGCGTCGATGGAGAGTTGGACGACCAGCAAGCGCGAGTCAGGCTGCTCTCTCCCCTCATAGTGGGATCGGCGGAAGACGCAATGCAGCGCGGGCAGTCGCTTGCTCTGATCCGTCCCCGCAACACGCGCTTTCGGTGGAAGGTGAAATCCAAGGGCGTGATCGAAGCAGAGAAAGCGGCTTTCGAGCGAGCCGCTCGGCAGATCGGCATGTTCGACCAGAAGCTCACTACAATCGAGCCGACACCTTACCATTTCAGCTTCACGTTTGAAGACAGCGCAGGCAAGCACACGTACCAGTGCGGTGATTGGGAAGCTCACGCGATGTTCTGGAACGGGAACCGCAGGACTGGTGCCACTAAGGCGTTGGAGTGGATGGACGCGACCTTCAATGAGACGTACCCGCGCGACGGGATGGTGTTCGCCATCGGCAACCAGGCGAAGCGTCCGAAGACGTGGCAACTGCTGGGCGTTCTGAAGCTCCCCGAAGAAAAGCAGGGCGATCTTTTCGGGTGACGTAGTCCGGGTGGAACGGTCTGGTCACTGCATCGCCTTCCGCGCCCGCTCCGCTTCCCGGTCAATCTCGCGCAGCCTCTCCGCCAGTCGTCGCTTCACGTCCGCCAGCTCCATGTTAGCGGCCTCTACAGCCTCCGCTCGGGCCAAGAGACGGCATCCTTCCGGGGACAGCATCCCAGCCTCGCGAAGGGCGGTGAACTGGGCTTGAATGTGCGCGATGGTGGCCGCATCAGGAGAGACGTCGGGCTCTGTGACAGGATTACTCACAGCGCGTTTCCTGCGGTGTCGTAGGCTACCCTAGCGAACCTCCGGTCCTCGGCCGTTCTTGCCTTACCCCTCACCACGGCAATCGGCATGTCGGCCGGAGGGGCACGGTAGCGGCCGAACCTTGGACCAGCGGTCTCGTTCTCGATGACCGTCATCTGCGCAGCTTTCCCGAGAGAAGCCCTCAAGGCGACCGCCTCTTGGCTTTCGTGTCGCATCGTAAGCGTCGCGTCGGGGGAGTGACCACGCTCCAAGAGTGCGCGAGCGGCGGCGAAGAAAGGAGTTCGTGATGTCGCGAGAAGCTCTCCGCCGTAGCGTGCTTCATAGCGTTGGCCGCTCGCGGTAATGCTGGCGGGCCGAATGATAATGTCGATGTCTTTCATGGTCTCTGTGTCTGGAAACAAAAAAGCCCCACCGAGCGGGAAGCTCAGCGGGGCGATGAAAGTGCAGTGAGACTGCACTCATGGAGGAAGCTTGAGCCTCAGCGGACTCGGGAAAGTAGATTTGGGCGATGGCTCAAGACGTGCTTGTGGCCGACCCAATTATACGGTGTTCGGATGGCGCGGTGCGTGCAGCATCCGCCGCAAGCTGGATGGTGCGTAAAAGCGGGAGATTGCTAGGCACAGCCTTGCTGGCCGGCGATGTGCCTTTCAGCCCTTCGTGCATCTCACGCACAAACTCACGAACGGTGACCACACGCACACCGCCGAAGGATCGAACAGTCCCGCTGGCGAACTGTAAGACCAGCACCTGCTCTAGGGTTTCTGGCAGATCCATGCCTCGGAACGCATCTTTGATGAACCTCCGACCGCGTTCGAGCTTACCAAAGAAACGCTGCTCACGCTTTTCAGCAGAGTCAGCATCTAGTGAGCACTCAACGTGCAGAAGATGTTGCGTCACCGGGTTGAGCGCGACGACATCCAACTCGCCTTCGAAGCCACCCCGCGCTCTCGCGCCGACCTGGACTGATACACGGACGAAGTAGCCGTTGTATTGAAGCCATTCCGAGACAAGCTGCTCTAGGTGGTTCACGCCGCGTCCCATTCACCACACAGCCTGCGCATCCCTGCGACAGGCGTCACGGCAGCATCCACGAACGCCGCAATCCCGTCTAGCCGCTCAGCCTGTTGATCAGCCTTTGAAGCTGAATGCCTGCTTCATGGTCTGTCCAGACCACGTCGCGTAGTTGGACATGCCGGTGGTCACGGCCCCGACCACGTTCGCCATCATGGCTCCCCGGTTCGGGCCGGCAACCGGAGCGGCTGGCTGGACGGGGCTGATAGGCGACGGCGGGTTGATCGGGCCTGCCGGCTGGAAGGTCTGGATCGGCAGATTGTAGAGCTGCTGGTCCGCGCTCGCCTTCAGCCCGAGGGCTTCAAGGTTGAGCTGCCTCGCCGTGGCGCTGCGGTTGAGTTGGAGGATCGTCTCGTTGTCACCGCGCTCTCGGGAGATGTCGTTCATGAGCTGCTCCACGCTGGAGCCCTCAACGCCGCGAGCGTCGGCCGTCACCTGTCCCTTGGCCCGCGCCGCGACGACAGACTTGTCATTCTGCACGGTCTGGAAGGTGGTGCTCATGTTCTCTTCGACGGCCCGCTGAAGCAGGGTTGCGTACTGTGCGAAGAGGTTCCGCTGGATGGACTCGCGGGCGTTCGTGACAAGTGTGTCCTGCCGCTTGAACTCGCTCTCTTGGTAGTCAAGCTGCTTATGCCCGTGGTCCACGTCCTGCTGGTAGACAACGTTTTGGTATTGAATCAGCTCAGCGCGGTATTTCTCCTGCTGAGCCTCAACCTTGGCGTTGTACGCCCGCTGCTCCCATGCTGCCTTGTTCTGGGCACCGAAGCTCATGATGGAGCCGCCGATGCTTGCAGCCGTTCCGGCGGCAGCGATCAATTCAATTCCCGTACACATTACGGGGCTTGGGGCGGGCAGCCGGGGACGGTGCAGTGACTGCACCCATGGAGCTAGTGATGGAATGTTTCATGTGTTCCTTATGGTAATTTCTGCTGGTTGTTAGTGTTGGGCGGTACGCCGGCCGTAGCGCTTACGCTATTCATTTGCGCGACAGCACATGCGATGCGGCTGGGAGGGACCTTTGAAACTACAACGCGAATGCCGGACGTTGAAAGATAAGGCCATAAGCAGCCTTCGTGTCGCAATGCAGTCATTCAACTCCTACGACGAAGACGGCCGTATAACGACAACGCTTCTTCACTTGCAACACGCTTGCGAGATGCTGTTAAAGGCCGTCTTGTGCCAAAAACGAGTTTCGGTTTTCGACAAGGCGACAGGCAAGAGCATCGGTTTCGAGAAGTGCCTTCGGCTGTGCGAGCAAGACCATGACCTCTCAAAATCAGAAGCCGGAATAATGAGAACGGTTGATGGCCTACGAGACGCCGCTCAACACTGGTTCTTGGTAATCAGCGAAGAGATGCTCTACATGAACACCCGCGCCCTGATCACAGCATTCGATGCCTACCTCAATCGGATGCTTGAGTTGGACCTCGTTTCGCACATCCCGCCCCGCGTCCTTCCGGTCTCAACCACTCCTCCCGGTGACTTCGAGTTCTTGTTTCATCGGGAGTACGCGAAGATCGGCGAGCTGCTTCAGCCGGGCAAACGTCAACGCGATGAGGCGCGGGGGCGTATCCGGTCGCTTCTGGCTATGGAGGCACTGGTGACGGACGAGGTTGAGGTTTCGGAAAAGGACATCGACCGAATTGAGAAAGCCATCCGCGTCGGCGAAGAGCCGGCGGTCGTTTTTCCTCGCCTCATCAGCGTGGGGACGGCAAGCGAGGGCGACGGCGTCACACTCAAGGTCCAGCTGGTCAAGAAGGAAGGCGCTCCGATCATGTACGTGGGCGGTGATGATCCGGCCGCCGCTGCCGCCATTCGCGAAGTAGACATGCGGAAGAAGTTCCACATGCGAGCCAGCGACCTAGCGAGGAAGCTCAAGATGACCGAGCCGAAGGCGAATGCGTTGAGACAGCACCTCCGGATCGATGAAGACGCCAGCTGCTTTCATGCGTTTGAGTTCGGGAAGTCAAAATTCCCATGCTTCAGCGACAACGCACATCGCCAGATGAAGGCTGCACTGGATGGCGGCTTGAGCATCGACGATGTCTGGAGAGCGCGTAAGGCGCAACTGGCGGCACAGTAGGTGTCTTAGGCGAGACCGCCCTCTAGGGCCAACCCGTTATCACGGGAAAGGGCCGCAGGCACGCCGGGCATGGTGCCGCCTACAGGGGCCGATGCTGGCCCGTGAAGGTCGGCTTCGGGTGCGGCTTGATCTGCTTCACAAAGAGATTGTCCCGGCGCAGGTTGAGCGCGTTCCGGTCGCGATGCCGCACCTGATGGTCTCCTGGCGGGTCCACGATCAGGCGGGCGATGCGCTGGGTGTTGAGGGGTCGAAAGCCGGCCCGCACGATGCGGCCATCGAAGGACCAGTTAGGGGACACGCCACGGGCCATGAGGGCTTCGTAGTCGGCCGCGTCGATGATGGCGTGAGCGTCGAGACCGGAGAGCGGGACGCGGACCACGGGAAGGCCGCGATCATCGTGTCCCCGGAGGGGTGGACGTAGGGGGTCGTAGGACATGGCGTTTCGTTGCTGGTGTTCCAACATCAACAGGTAAGGAAACAGAGACGGGCAAGATCGAGCCCGCCCTGCGGCGGAAGACCCCGATAATGGGGAGGAGGCTAGAGAGAACTTCAGCGCCCGTAGTAGGTGCTTCGCAACTTAGTGCAGTCACTGCACTCGCGATGACGCCCCGAGCGCCAGACACACCCACCCCTCCATCAGCATCGTGAGTGAAGTTGATGAAGGTATGAATGAGGGAGAAGAATGAGAGGGAACCATATGTGTCTCCCTAACCAGCACTCTAGATACATGATCCGGGGCGTAGGGAGTGATGTTCCACTTAAGGTGGCGGGTAATTAAGTGCAGTGAGACTGCACTAGCCCCTAACCTCACAGGAACCCGGTAATCTCCCCCACGAAAGCCTTTCCGGCCTCTGTCAAACGCAGTTCGTTGAGCCTTCGGTCTTCAAGCGTCGGGCTCGCACGGACAAGACCACGTCCCTTGCGCTCCCCGAGAGCGTCAACGTGGCGGGAAATGCAGGACTTGCTCAGCCCCGTTTCGACGCAGATTGCGTTCTGGCTGATGCCGGGGTGCCTCGCGACCGTAAGAAGAACGTGAGCCTCCAGAAGCGACATCTCGGGAGAAAGCTGCCGCAGTTCGCGGACAAGGCGCACCGCCTTCGTGATGGATGTAGATTGCTGCATGATGCCTTTGAGAAGTGTGGCGGCCGGTAGCGGTGCAGCGGACTGCACCAAGCGGCACTCGCCAGAAAAACAGAAAGGAGCCCGCTAGGGGCTCCCGGTGGTAGTGCTAGGGGTGTGATCCGGACCGGCCCCGTCGTGGGGCAGGCGCTGTCACCGCGAGAGCTGGGGCAGGAATGCCGCCAGCATCGCAAGAGGGGCGAGGAGCGGCAGGGCGACTACCCGATCAGCGATCAACTCCCACCGTCCGAGCCAAACCGTCGTTCCGGTGCCGTCTCTGTCTGCCCCGATGCCGTGATCGGTCGTCCAGCGGTTGGCAGTGATACCGCCAAACAGCGGGAGCGAAAGGGCACCGAAGCGGGTAAGACGGGTGGGCATGGCGTGTCCTCGGGGGCCGGCGGGCAGATGATTTCGCCCGGCGAATGAAGCGGCCTGCGGATGTCATGCCGTGGCGGAGTCGTGCCCGTCCAATGACAGTTTTGAGTCGATTAGGCCGGTTCGAGTCACGGCGCTGATGGGTTGTCTTAAGGAGAATATCTCCATTGCGGGACACGCCACCAACGGCCGCTCCGGCGGGCAGGTAGGCCAGTAGCCGAAGACATCGGAACGGGCCTGTAGGGTGCACACCTCACCACGGGAAAGGGTCATTCACGGGCGAGTAGGGCTTTCGGCGTCCTCTCACTTATGGTGGCGGACAATCAGACCAGCGGAGCAACGGCCTGTGAAAGAACGGCGACCCCGGCGAACACAGCGCCCGCAGCATTCCACCGCGATTGGGCTGCAAAGGTTGCAGACAGGTCCCACCCGTCCAATGCCGCGCTCGCGTAATTCGGCACGGTGCCCCGCTTCTCGGCCTCCAGCTTACGACGCCTCATCTCCGTTTCGTGGCTAACCTTCACCGTGGCGCTGCGGAGCCAACAAGCAGCCGAGACCACCGCCAGCGCTACGGAGCCCCACTGTAGAATTGCGCCCATCATCAAGCCGTCTCCGCCGTCAGTATCCTGTGAACTTGCATCCTGCTCACCCCAAGCGCCTTCGCAATCTCTGTCGGTCCCTTGCCCTCGGCCTTTAGGCTCCGCACCTTCTCGGCATCGATCCGGCGCTTACCGCCCGTGTAGACCCCGGCGTCCTTCGCCTTGGCGATGCCGTCCCGCTGGCGTGCCTTGATGAAGCCCCGCTCCATCTCCGCGACCATCCCGAGGACCGTGAGAACGATCCTGCCGGTGTCCCCTTTGGTGGAGACGTGAGGCTCTAGGACGGTGAGGCTGGCCCCCTTCAGGTCGCACTCGTGGACAATGTTGAGGACATCACGTGTCGAGCGGCCGAGTCGGTCGAGCCGCGTCACCATCAGCTCATCGCCAGGACGGAGGAAGTCGAGGATCGCGGCCAGCTCGTCGCGGCCATCTCGGCTTGCGGCGCTGACCTTCTCCTTGCGGATGGTCGTGCAACCTTCAGCCTTCAGCCGCTCAACCTGCCCCTCATAATCTTGGTCCGTGGTCGAGACACGCGCGTAGCCGATCTTCGTCATGGCAGAGCCTTTGTGTAACGTCAGGGTCTAGATCCGCGAGGTTTGACGTAACAAATTGCCGATGTCAACCCTGATGTGACGCGCTAGGCGTAACATACTGGCGTCACTCTAGGGTGTACCCCGAAGTGACATGGCGGAACGTATTGGTTTTCGGTAGGGAGGTGGAGCACCGGGGCGAAGGTTGCTCCAACGAGCTGAGGCGGACTGACGATGGTGAGCCTGAAGCATTCTGAGATGCGCGTGATCGACGATGCGTTTGACATGAACGGTGGGTACGTCTTGGACTTCTCCGACCGAACAATGTCCGAATTCTTCGATGATGAGTTCAGCATCAACATCTACGACGAAATTTACCGCTTCAACGGATCGTCAAAAGCAAAGCATTTGCGGGCATTTGTTGCCACTGAAGACGAATACATCGTCGCACGCGTCTTACGGCGTCTATGGGAATACCGCGAAAATTCGCCCCGCTACCCTCAGGAGGAGACGTCTCCAAAAGTGAAGGAGCGTCTGTTTGCTCTCATAGACAAGATTGAGGGCAGCGGCGCTGTTCCAAGCACTGATGCATTGGAGCGTTTTGTCAAAGACGAGACACTGGATGAGCTAATCGCCGCGCTGAATAGAGACATCGGGGCGAACAAGCCACAGGCAGCGCTGGACAGGCTGCACACCTACTGCATGAAGAAGTTCGGGCACCTGCTCGATACGCGTGGCGTCGTGTGGGATCGAAGCGAGCCGTTACACAGTCGCATCGGTAGGTATGTGAAAGCGTTGGAGCAAGAGCGCGAGCTGCGTGATGTCACCAAGTTGATCGTCAAGAGCGCAATCGGCATTTTCGAGAAATACAACCACGTCCGCAATAATCGCTCCCTTGCGCACGACAACGAACTCCTACACCTCGCGGAAGCCCGGTTCATTTATGACGCCGTCACGGCTTTCCTCCGCTTCGTGAAGTCCGTCGAAGCCAATCGGTTCGGGGCCTGACATCGGCTGCAACGGAGCGGAATGGGAACTGTTGCCATTGCGAGAAGCGTCGTCAGCGGCCGCTCGTGGGTGGCAGGCACGGACTTACCAACAAGGACCGGGACAGGCCTGCACGGTCCACCCCTCACCACCGGAATGCGGCATTCAGGAGCGGCGGATGGTTGCTGCTCCGGGCTACACACCGCGCCCGCCAGCCGATGCCCTAACGGTTCCCGGGCGGGCGCGTTGCGGGGACGGCAGTGGCACGGGGGGATTTTCGGACTCGGCTCTGTTAGGAAGTGGTTTCAGGGGCGCGACCCAAACATCCGGGGCCTTATTGTGAGCGGTCTGAGCGGTTCTGCTAACGGCCTCCCGCCTCGGCTTGAGACACTCCGCTCACAGCTCGTAGCTAACATTCCCGCACTGCCGGGCTCACAAATGGCGCTGGCATCCTTGAACATGCCGCAAACCATGCTCGCCTACGTCAACTGGGCGTCGCGCTTCATTCAACCCCGCCGCCGTACGGTCTCGTACGCTCCGGCGTTCTGGAAAAGCCAAGCTGCCATGGAGCGCGGCGGAGACGTTCTCGCGCTTGAGGCCGCTGTCAAAGCCGGAAGCAACCTGACGCCGTATCTCTCCGGTCGGGTTCTCAGCGACGGGTACCAGTCTGGCGCAGAGAACGGCGAAGGCAAACAGACGAAGTGGGCAGACAAGGACTTCGCGCTCAACGCGTACGGCATCCATCACCTGCATTTCGTTCCAGCGAACGGGAAAAGCCGTGGAGCAGAGCAGGGAAAGCACGGCCACCTTCTCTACGTAGAGTTCGGGCGATACCACGCAACCTTCCTGATGGTAGGCGACCACAAGAGTTTTGATGACGGGACGCTGCACGACGCAGTCATTGAAGCGCGTGCATCATCCGGCGCTTGGGAGCTTCAGGGCATCCGGCCTCCGCGCAATCCTGAAGATCACAAGGATGAGTTCCGTCTCGCAAGGCGGGGCTTCGCAACTACCGCCGTTAAGGATGGGCGCGTATTCATCGCAGCCAACCTCTCGACTGCCGGCACATCTCCCCGTCACACACGGCACGCCAGCCACATTCTCCGCGCCTTGTCCGTGGTCGATCCAGAGTTGGACAAAGACAGCTACTGGCGTGAGAGGTTCGCGAGCTTCGGAAGGTCGGTTCCAACCGCCCGAGATTTTGAGTGGTCGATGCAGTACACCGAGCTGTCAGTCATCGAGCGCTGCTCGCAAACCAAGCTCATCATCGTGGACGGCTTGACCTGATCTGAAAGGCTCGCTTGCTACGAATTGCAGCGCCATCGACACCGCCAAGGAATGGACGCTCAGCCTAGATGGAGCGCCAGCCATCAGGCAGTGATGGTGCGCCGCTGGCCGGTCCACGCGAAAGGCTGTAGGTGGCTGGTGCCTTAATGCATATCAACGCCGTTTGGCTTGCCACTCACTCGCCAGCTTCTGCGCGTCTGCGATTTGCGCGGAAGTCATGCGCTTTGAAATGCGGTTTCTGTATTCCGCGGCAACTTTGTCGCCCTGCGCGGCCGACAAGTTGAACCACATGTGTGCGCGGACGTAATCCTGCGGCACGCCCTCACCATTGTGGTAGGCGATACCGAGAATGCCTTGCGCGGGGGCGTGGCCTTGGTCAGCGGCGAGGCGAACCCACTTCACCGCCTCGGCATGGTTCTGCGGCACCCCCTCGCCTTTGCGGTACATAACGCCGAGCATGCGCTGCGAAGAGGCGCGGCCTTGGTCGGCGGCGAGGCGATACCATTTCACCGCCTCGGCGTGGCTCCGTGGTACGCCCTCGCCATTGCGGTACATGTCGCCGAGATTGCTCTGCGCGTCGGCGTGGCCTTGATCAGCGGCAAGGCGGTACCACTTGACCGCCTCGGTGTGGTTCTGCGGCACCCCCTCGCCTTTGGTGTACATGACGCCGAGGTTGTTCTGAGCACTGACGTCGCCTTGGTCAGCGGCAAGGCGATACCACTTCGCCGCCTCGAATTGGCTCCGTGGCACGCCCTCGCCATTGGCGTACGCGAAGCCGAGCCGGGCCTGCGCGGGAGCGTGACCTTGGTCGGCAAGCGGACGCAAAAGCCGCAGAACAGTGGCGTAGTCGCCCCTCGCGTAAGCAGCGGTCGCGTCCTCAAGGGGCCCTGCAGCCACTTGTGCGGCGCTCAACAAGACGATTGCTGCGAAGGCAGCTCGCGTCCATGCGGTCTTAGTCGATGGCTGCGAAACGTGATGCTGTCTGCTTTCGCGGGCCCTCCGGTCGCCGTGATGCTCACCACTCATGCCAATGCTGTCCTGCCCCCTCAGCGTAGGCGATCATAACACGCATTTTGCGGCGCCGCTTGATTGCTGCCGCCCATGCCGGTCCACAGCCAGGGTACTGACCTATCCATGCCCGAGAGAGGAGGCAGACAGGCGTACCCAAACATCCGGGACCTATGCTGCCTCCGCCGTGGTTGCACCGGGCTCCAATGGTTGCTCTCCCAGCTCAACGCCGAGAACCTTCCTGACCTTTGCGGGCAGCATCACGGAGGCGACACAGGCCCGCTTCGCTTCCGTCAGCTCGCCTTTGAAGTAGGTACTCAGGGTGACATCGCTCTTCGGCTGTTCGTGCCCGACAACCTGTCGGACCACATGGACGGGGGTCCCGGCCTTCACGGCTTCCGAGACGAACCAACGGCGGAAAGAGTGGAAGTTGACCAGCGACATCGTCTTGCCGGGAGCCCTGTCGTCCACCTTAGCGCGGGTGCGGAAACGGTAGAACGCTGCGCTCATGTTGGGGGACCGCTTGCCAAATTTGTCCGGCTCGCCGGCCTCTTCAAGCAACCACGCGTCCGATTCCCTGCCGTCACGCCGCTGATCTACCAGTGCCTGCAAGTCGGGATGGATGGGCACCTTCCTCCGCGCCGCTTTGGTCTTGGTTCCGCGCACGTCAAAGATGCCGTCCGCACACTGCCCAACAGTAAGCGAACACACCTCCGCAATGCGCATCCCCGAGAGGGCTGAAAGCGCCATGACGTCGCGCATACCCGCGTCTGGTGCTTTGGCGAAAAGCGTAACCAGCTCGTCATCAGAAAATGGGCGGAGACCATCATCCTCGTCTTCGCTGTCAGTCACAGCCCTTAGCGCCTGCGCTTTCTGTACCTTCGGGATGTCCTGCTCTTTCCACGGGTTGCCCCCTCGTCGGGCGAACCCACGCGCCTCCAGCCAACCCCAGTAGGTCGAGAGAGCAGCCAAGATGTCCCGCATTCGGGCTGGGCTCCGGTTCTGCTTGTGGAGCGAGCTAACATACCGGCCCGCCACCACCCGCGTGACACCCTCCAAAGTCGAGCCGAGCCCTTCGCCGCCAAGCCAGAGCGCGAACGAGTCAAGCATGGCCCGGTATTCCATCACCGTACGCGGAGCACGTACCGTGCCCCTCTTGCCCGGCTCGGACAGCCATGTTTCCACGTGATGCTTCAGCGGCGTTGCCCGCCCCATAGCGATATCGGCAAACGCCTTCGCCCGGTCCGATCCCTCTTCGGCGGCAATCTCCCCGCCCCGAGCCTCAATCGTCTCGCGGACAATGTCCTCTGCTATGTCCACCTCGACGACAAGCTCGGTGCCCGTGGCGGGGTCCCAAACGGTTTCCGGCTGATAGACCCCTCCGCCCGGCTTACGAACGGCTTCCATCTGCTCGCGGTAGGCCATGGCTTCTGCAGTCACAGGGTCGGTGTCAGCGTTGTGGCGGCAAGCAGCGTCGATGCGAGCATGGAGTTCAAGCAGCGCCTTCGCCAGCCGGGCCTTCGCGACGTGCTTGTCTCGCGTTGCCAGCCCCTTCTTCAGGCGCTTGCTGCCCACGGCCTCGCGCTTTGAGGACGGTACATCCACGACTGCTGAGAAGCCGGCTCTGCGCTGCTCAAGGTATCCCGCAACCTTCGCCACCCCACACGCCCCCCCACACGTTTCACCCCACACGCATACCAAAAAGGTGTTATGCGTCAATAGGTTCAAGGTGTTAGGCAGGACCTGTATCGAGTTCTACTCGCGCTGATCTGAGATATCAGCCGGAGCGCGCAAGCCTCTGGCGGGATTCATGGAAAGGGCGGTCCGCAAGGGCCGCCCTTTTTTGCTGAGTGCACACGCAGGTTGGCTGTTGAGCCTTAGCTCCGGCCCGCCTACGCTCCCTGGCGTGACCTCTATCCCTCTCGCCTGGGCATCTTCAGCCCGTCTCTCTCAAGGCGCTCCTGGAGCCGCCCGGCAGGGTCCCGCAGGCTGTCCACCGCGCGTCCGGAAACTTACGGGTAATACGTATATGGGCCGAAAGCCTACTAGAGATGGCATCTGCAAACTGACCAAGATACCGGGACGATTTGTCGACTCGCATCTTCTACCTAAAGCCCTCACTCGGGCTGATGGCCTCGGCCCCGGACTGATACAGCAAGGCAATGGCCGGACAGAGCGACGACTGAGCAGTTGGTATGACAAAGAGCTTGTTACTGAAGAGGGCGAGGCGATCCTCTCGAAGTATGACAACTGGGCGATCCCGACGCTTAGAAGGCATAGATTGGTTTGGAGCGGCTGGGGTCCGTTACAAACCCTGCCGGACTTCACGCCTTTCGGGGATACTCACGTCGGTATCCGGCAGGTAGATTTTGGAGATGAAAAGAACGCCCGTGAATTCAGATTGTTTCTACTCAGCCTTTTGTGGAGGGCAGCGGCAACTACCAGACCAGAGTTTGCAGAAGTCACGCTAAGCTCGGATGATTTGGAGCAGTTGAGGGAGATGGTGCTTGACGGCAATCCGGAACCTCTCTGGTTTTATCCAGCGTCACTTGTCCAACTATCGAGCTTGGGGGTCCGTCACAACCATGCCCCCATGGCTCTTACAAAGACCATACCCACCATCGGAGGTGTTCAGGGGTATCAAGAGCCATGTTTCCGCTTCTTTCTTGATGGACTCATCATTCATTTTTCCAGAATGTCGGAAGAAGAGCATAAGCATCGAAATTTGGGACCGCTTCGGGTGGGAAACGAGCGCACCCTTACGCTTTCAACCGTCACTTACGAAGGGTCCGCTCAAGCGGAGAACTTGGCGATTATACAGATGGAAGCTGTGCTAGGTCGCCCCTTGGTTGAGTTAGGCCGCGGTCCATTTTGGCCGAAAAGCTGAAGCCCTGATCCTTCCGGATAATCAGGCACAAAAATCAGAAAGCCTTCCTCTCTCCGGCCGTTTCCCGATTTCCCCCGTGGCCCCTCGCGTTTCCTTTAGGCAACCATCGCGGCTCCTGCCGGGGGCCTGAAAGGCGTCGTGCCTCTACGGATCGGTAGCATACGGGCGTTGCGGAGGGCGGCCGGTACTGGCCTAGCACTACCACGAACGCTCAGGCAGGCGCGGCCATCTTCGATCAGCCTTTTGCACGGCGATTGAAGCGGTCCACTGTGCTTTCGTATTCTCGCAGAGCATCCTCGACAGCACTGCGGGCCTTACGGATTTCGTCGTTCTGGCAGCTTACAAACTGCTCAGTGTCCGACCGATAGCTGTTCATCTGGCGGCGGCACCTATCAAAATCGTCTTGGTCATCAAAGCTACCATACCGCGTCGCGCAGGACGGGGCGCTCGGTTCAGTGCAGTAACCAAGAGCCGGGCCGGCTCCGGTTATGACCATCACAGCCAGATAGATTGAAAGCCTTTGCATGAGCCCCCCGCTCGCGATGAAAGGCAACCTTCTTCGATCGGTCTTGGTCTAGCAATCAGCCATTATGCTTGAGGCATCAAGGTAGACCCTAGAGCGACGCACTCGCGCCGCCAGCACGCCCTCAATCGCTCGTGCTGCTCTCCCAGGTCGCATGAGTGACGCCAGGCAGGCGCTCGATGCGCTCCACCACGGCGTCGAGTTCCTTGCGCTCGACCGCCGTGCTGATCAGCGTCGCGACGATCTCGATCGCCTCCTCGCCGCGCTCGACGGTCTTGACGTCGCCGACCGGGTAGTTCGCCTGTTCGAGCAGTTCGACCATTGCCTCGCGCACTGACGGCAGCGCCTCCGGATCGGTGGTAACCACGACCTCATAGGTCGCCTCGGAGGCCTTCTCGTTGATCGGGCTGCGGTTGATCGCGTTGACCAATGGCCGCAGCAAGGTGTTGCCGGCGATGACGAAGACGGTGACCAGCGCGCCCTCGGCCACCATGTCGGCGCCGGTGCAGGCACCGACCGCGGCCGCGCACCAGAGCGTCGCGGCGGTGTTGAGCCCGCGGACGTTCAGCCCCTCCTTCATGATCACGCCGGCGCCCAGAAAGCCGATGCCGGAGACGACATAGGAGACGACGCGCACCGCCTCGTGCGCCCCGGCCATGCGCATGGCGAGATCGACGAAGGCGGCGGCGCCGACTGCGACCAGCACCGTGGTGCGCAGGCCCGCAGTGCGCTGCCGATACTGGCGCTCGGCCCCGATCAGCGCGCCCAGCACGAAGGCGGCCAGCAGGCTGACGACCGAGTCGAGGAAAGGGTAGAGCTCGAAGGTCTGGATGAAGCGCATGCGCCTGCTCCCCTGACGCGGCGCGCTTCCAACCGCCGCGATCCTGCGGCCTATAGCCGGCGCGATGTGACGCTTCAATGAAGCAGAGGCTGCGGCAGCGGCGCCATGACGCTACGTCGCGACTCAGCTAGCCTCACGGCCCCACCACAGGGATCATCGCGCCATGAAGACGCTTATCCTCGCAGTTTTCGCCCTCGGCCTTGCCGGCCCGGCCTTCGCCCAGAGCGCGAGCTGCAACGTTCAGGCCACCGAGAAGAAGCTCGCCGGCGCAGCCAAGACGAGCTTCGTCACCAAATGCGAGAAGGATGCCGGTGCGGCCTGCGACAAGCAGGCGGCTGACAAGAAGCTTGCGGGGGCCGCCAAGACCAGCTTCACGACGAAATGCGTGAAGGACGCGGTCGGCACCTGAGCGTCGCCGCAACATCGTTCGCCAAGCAAAAGGGCGGCCCTGCCGGACCGCCCTCGCCTCGTCTGATAAATTGCGAACTCAGCCGCGATCGTCGTCGTCATGGCCGCGGTCGCGCCAGTGGCGCGGGCCACGGTCGTCATCGCGATCACGGTCGCCGCCGCGGCCATGCCATTCCATCGAGCGCCCGCGCATCTCGCGCATCCGCTCGCGGCCTTCCGACATGGCTTGGCGCACGGCGCGGCGCGCCACGGTCTTCTGCTCGTCCGAGAGCGTCGACCAGAGCGGGCGCACCGCGTCCGCCATCTCCTTGCTGCGGGTCGCACGCTCGGCCTGGCGGTTCGCCCTCATGTCGAGCCGCTCCATGATGTCGGCATCGCGATAGGTCTCGCGCTGGTCGCGCATCTTGGCGAAGCTCTCGCGGCGCTGCTCGGCATTGCGCTTGATCAGCGCCTCGACCTTCTCGAAGGCCGGAACCTGCTCCGGCTTCAGCTTGAGGTCGGTGCGCAGCTGGGCGAGGCGCTCGTTCATCCGGGCCGTGGCGCGCTCGGCCCGGCGCTGACGCCATTCCTCGCGCCGGTCGGAGCGGTCGCCCCGTTCGGCGCGGTCACCGCGCGGCTCGCTCTGCTGCTGCGCCGGCGGCGTGCTGCCCGGTGCGGGCGGAATCGGCTGCGGTTGGGCGATCGCCAGCGTCGCCGCGACGGCCGCGGCGCTGGAGGCGACGATGAGGGCGATGCGTTTCATGCGAAGTCTCCGGATTGTGATCTTACAAGAACGGGTCGCTTTGCGGGTCTCGAAGCCGGGTCGCGATATCGCCACGGTGCCGGAACCGGCCTGACCCGGCCATGGCGCGCGCATGACAAGATCGTAATGTCGGCACGACGCGCCGGCGAGCGCGAAGTTCCAACCGGATCGCCGCCGGATGCCGAATCGGCGCATCATGCAGTGAACGATTCCAGCCCCCTTCCGGTCGGCAGCGAGTTCCACCGTGCGCAATCTCATCACCGACGTTCGTGGCGTTCTCGTGGGCAATGCCGAGGATGCCGCTGCCGCGACCGGCGTCACCGTCGCCCTGTTCGAGCGCCCGACCATCGCTTCCGTCGCCGTGCTTGGCGGCGCGCCCGGCACGCGCGACACCGCGCTGCTCGAACCGGGCATGACGGTCGAGCATGTCGATGGCATCGTCCTGTCCGGCGGCTCGATCTGGGGTCTGGCCGCTGCAGATGGCGCCCTGAGCTGGCTGGCCAGGGAAGGGCGAGGATTCCCGATCGGCGGCTACCGCGTGCCGATCGTCCCGCAGGCGATCCTGTTCGATCTCGCCAATGGCGGCGACAAGCCCTTCGCCCGCGGCGATGGCGAGGCGCCCTATCGCGCGCTCGCCATGACGGCCAGTGCCGCCGCGGCGGCCGAGTTCGCGCTCGGCAGCGTCGGTGCCGGCCATGGCGCGACCACGGCCAATCTCAAGGGCGGGCTCGGCTCGGCGAGCGCGAGGGCCGCGACCGGCCAGGTCGTCGGCGCGCTGGTCGCGGTCAACGCCGTCGGCTCGGCGACGATCGGCGATGGGCCGCATTTCTGGGCTTCCCCTTACGAGCAAGGCGGCGAATTCGGCGGCCGCGGCTGGCCGGCGACGATCCCGCCCGAGGACCTCGCTCTGCGCTTCAAGGGCGGCCCCGGCGCCAACACCACCATCGCCCTCGTCGCAACCGACGCAGTGCTGACCAAGGCCCAGGCCAAGCGCATGGCGCTCTGCGCCCATGACGGCCTCGCCCGGGCGCTTAGACCGGTGCATGCCCCGCTCGACGGCGACGTCGTCTTCGCCGCCGCGACCGGCCATAGCGGCGCGCCGTCCGACGCCTATGCCTTGACCGAGCTTTGCGCCACCGCGGCCGACGTGCTGGCGCGGGCCGTGGCGCGGGCGGTATATTGCGCCAGCGCCCTGCCCTTTCCGGGCGCCAAGCCAGCCTGGCGCGACAGGTTCGGTGCATAGACGGCGAGACAGCCGCGACGCGAGGGAGCGAGCCGATGGCCAGCGTCCGCTATTTCGTAACTGATGTCGACGAAGCCGTGCGCTTCTATGTCGACAGGCTCGGCTTTGCGCTGAAGGAGCAGTTCGGCCCGGCCATGGCGATCCTCGAACGTGGCGATCTGACGCTCTGGCTCGCGGGTCCCGGGGCATCCGCTTCACGGCCGATGCCGGACGGGCACAAGCCGATCCCCGGCGGCTGGAACCGCTTCGTCATCGAGGTGGAAGATCTCGCGGGGCTCGTGGAGGCATTGCACCGCAAGAGCGTACCTTTCCGCAACGAGATCGTGGTTGGGCCGGGCGGCAAGCAGATCCTGTGCGAGGACCCATCGGGCAATGTGATCGAGCTGTTCGAGCCAGCCTGATCACTGCGGCACATGCAGCGAAGCTCGCACCGACCCAAACAAGGAAACGGGAGGGCTCGCGCCCTCCCGCTGTCGTCATCGGTTGTCGGCCTGCGCGCGGACGGCGAGCCGTCCCTGACGCGAGATCCGATAAGGACCGCCCTGGCGCGACTCGATCAGGTGTTTCCGCCTGAGCCCGCCGAAGATGGCGAGCGTGCAATCGCTCAGGATGTAGCCTTCATGGGTGAAGCAGTCGATGTGGTGGATGCGGCCGTTCTCGCCGCGAAGATGGCGGATCTGTCCGCCACGGGCCAGCACGTGCAGCACGCGCTGCTCGCCCCGCGAAATGTTCATGTTGGTAGAGCCTGTGCATGGAACCATGACAAGCGCAGCGGCGAAGCCAGGCCTTAAAGGCCTCGTCTTTCACCCGGCGCTGGATCAGGTCTCGCCTCAGCGAAACCTCACCGGGTTCCCACAGTCTCCAACATAAAACCCTCTTGCACTTCGCACGGACGCCTCGCGTCCGGGGAGGAGGCGTTTAGGCGAGCGCCTGGGCCGCGTCAATGATCGGGCGGCGGAATAGCTTCACTCGAAGCCCGTTTCGCAGCCGCCCCCGGATGCGCTATGGAGCCGACATGTCGACCGATGATTTCCTCGCCCGCTTCGGCGCCGCCGGCCAGCGCCAGCCCGATCCCGTCGCCGCCGCCCAGCAGGCGATGCGTAACCCGCTGCCCAAGCGCTTCTATGATAAGGCCGAAGCTTTGGAGCGCGATGGCTTGTTCCATGTCGCGCTCGACGGGCGCACCGCCCGCACCCCGGCCCGCAAGCCGCTGGCCGTCGCCTCCCGTGCCGTCGCCGACGCGCTCGCGGAGGAATGGCAGGCACAGGAAGGGCAGATCGATCCGGCCCGCATGCCGCTGACCCGTCTGGTCAACTCGGCGCTCGACGGCGTCGCCGACCAGGACGAAGCCGTCCGTGCCGAGATCGTCCGCTATGCCGGCAGCGATGCGCTCTGCTACCGCGCCGGTGAACCGGAGGCGCTGGTCGAAAGGCAGGATGAGGTCTGGAATCCGCTCATCGCCGCGCTGGAAGAGCGCCTCGGCGGCCGCTTCGTCATGGCGCAGGGCGTGGTCTTCGCCGAGCAGCCGCAGGCCGTGCTCGACGCGGTCGCCAAACGCGTCGCCGCAATCCACTCCCCGGTCGCGCTCGCCGGCGCCCACAACGTCATGACGCTGACCGGCTCGACCATCCTGATGCTCGCTCTCGCAGAGGGGCTGATCGACGCCGATGCGGCCTGGGCCGCCGCCCACCTCGACGAGGACTACCAGATCGGGATCTGGGGCCAGGACGAGGAAGCAGCCGAGCGCCGCGTCATCCGCCGCAAGGAGTACGACGCCGCCGTGCTGCTGCTGATGAAAGGCTAGCCGCCATGTTTCCCGGCGCGCCCAAGGCCGACAACCCGGCCGACTATGTCGCCCAGCTTGACGGTTGGCGGCTGGCGACGGTCGAGGCTTTGCGCGCCGCGGTGAAGGCCGCCGCCCCACTCGAAGAGCGGATCAAGTGGACGCATCTGGTCTACTTTTCGAACGGGCCGGTGCTGCTGATCCGGGCCGAGGCCGAGCGCGTGCTGTTCGGTTTCTGGCGCGGCAAACGGCTGCGCGGGATCGAGCCTAGGCTGAAGCCGGGCGGCAAGTTCGAGCTCGCCACCATGGTGCTGCGCGAGGGTGACGCAGTCGATCCGGCGATCGCCGGCGAACTCGCGCGCGCCGCGGTCGCGCTCAACCGCGAGCTCGGCGACCCGAGCAAGCCGAGCCTGTAATCACGCTGCCGGCGGCGGCTCGGTCATGATCCGGTCGATCAGCCCCCATTCCAGGGCTTCCTCGGCGCTCATGAAGCGGTCCCGATCGAGCGCGCGCTCGACCTCCTCCTCGCTGCGCCCGCAATGCTCGGCATAGAGCCGGATCATGCGCCGCTTCGTCTTCTGGATCTCCTCGGCATGGATCAGGATGTCCGAGGCCTGGCCCTGGGCGCCACCGAGCGGCTGGTGGACATGCAGGCTGGCATTGGGCAGTGCCGCGCGTTCGCCCGGCTCGCCCGCCATCAGCAGGAACGAGCCCATCGAGCGTGCCGTGCCCATGCAGAGCGTGTGCACCGGCGAGCGGACATAGCGCATGGTGTCGTAGATCGCGAGACCGCTGGTGACCACGCCGCCCGGCGAGTTGATGTAAAAATGGATCGGCCGCTTCGGGTTCTCGGCCTCGAGGAAGAGCAGCTGGGCGCAGATCAGCGACGCCGACCCGTCATTGACCTCCCCGCTGAGAAAGACGATCCGCTCGCGCAGCAGGCGCGAATAGATGTCGAAGGAGCGTTCCCCGCGGGTCGACTGTTCGACGACCATAGGGACGAGCTGCATCGTGCCGTGCATCGACGACCTCCTCTGTTCGGGACTGTTGGTGACTAGGCTTGTCGGCCAGGCCCGCGCCGTCAGGCGGCGCGCAGCATCAGCGGCTGGTTGCTGTTCGCAGGCGACGGCAGCTGACCCAGCCTGGCATCCGTCAGCTGGTGGATGATCCGCAGCTCCGTGCCGTCTGCATTGGGCGTGAGCTGGAAGGTCACGACGCTTTCCAGGAATGGCGGCTCCTCGTCCCTCAACCGGTAGCGCACCTCTTCCACCGGCACGGAAGAGAGCGCTTCGACCTTCGCCGGCAGCCATCTCTCGCGGAAGGCGGGAATGCTGAGCGCCCGCCAGACCTTCTCGGGAGGCGCATCAAGCTGGTATTCGAAGACGAGCTGCTTCGTCCGATCCTGCGTGTCGCTCTCGCTCATTGGTCCATATCCCGCAGCAGATCCTTGAGGGCGTCGATGCGCGCCGGCCAGTAGGCACGGTATTTCGCCAACCATTGCGCGATCAGGGCAAGCCCGTCCGGGTCGACCTCGTAATTGACGAAGCGCCCCTGCCGTTCCTCACGCACCAGCCGCGCGGTGCGCAGCACCGCAAGATGCTGCGACATCGCCGGCTGGCTGATCGCCATGCCCTCGCGCAGCGCGCTGGCGTTCATGCCGGCGGCCGCGAGCTTCTCGAAGATCGCCCGGCGGGTCGGGTCAGCCAGTGCCTTAAAGATGTCGTGCTCCATGAAAGAAACATAAGCATACACTTATCTGACTCGCAAGCCCACCTATGAAGCGCAGTGAGCAGGTCGCGCGCACGATCGCACCCGGCCTTGCACCAAAGCGGGAGCCGCGCCCGATGGACAGCCACGCCTTCCGCCCTTAAGCCGGATAGCGGATTTTGACAGGCTTCCGGGGGCTCCATGAAGGACATTCTCGAACAGCTCGAAGACCGCCGCGCCAGCGCGCGGCAGGGCGGCGGCGAGCGCCGCATCGAGGCGCAGCACAAGCGCGGCAAGCTCACCGCCCGCGAGCGCATCGAATTGCTGCTCGACCGCGACTCCTTCGAGGAGTTCGACATGTTCGTGCAGCATCGCTGCGTCGATTTCGGCATGGAGAAGGGCGAGAAGATCCCCGGCGACGGCGTCGTCACCGGCTGGGGCACGGTCAATGGCCGCACCGTCTTTGTCTTCTCCAAGGACTTCACCGTCTTCGGCGGCTCGCTCTCCGAGACGCACGCCCAGAAGATCATCAAGATCCAGGACATGGCGCTGAAGATGCGCGCGCCGATCGTCGGCCTGTTCGACGCCGGCGGCGCCCGCATCCAGGAGGGCGTCGCGGCGCTCGGCGGCTATGGCGAGGTCTTCAAGCGGAACGTCCAGGCTTCGGGGGTGATCCCGCAGATCTCGGTGATCATGGGTCCCTGCGCCGGCGGCGACGTCTATTCGCCGGCGATGACCGACTTCATCTTCATGGTCCGCGACACCAGCTACATGTTCGTGACCGGCCCCGAAGTGGTGAAGACCGTCACCAACGAGACCGTGACCTCGGAGGAGCTTGGCGGCGCCAAGGTCCATACCAGCAAGTCCTCGGTCGCCGACGGCTCCTTCGAGAACGATGTCGAAGCGCTGCTGCAGGTGCGCCGCCTGATCGATTTCCTGCCGGCCAACAACACCGTCGGCGTGCCGGAATGGCCGAGCTTCGACGTGCCCGACCGCGTCGACATGAGCCTCGACACGCTGGTGCCGGACAATCCGAACAAGCCCTACGACATCAAGGAATTGATCCTGAAGGTCGTCGACGAAGGCGATTTCTTCGAGATCCAGCAGGCCTATGCCGGCAACATCGTCACCGGCTTCGCCCGGATCGAGGGCCGCACCGTCGGCATCGTCGCCAACCAGCCGATGGTGCTGGCCGGCGTGCTCGATTCCGACGCCAGCCGCAAGGGCGCCCGCTTCGTGCGCTATTGCGATGCATTCGAGATCCCGATCGTCACCCTGGTCGATGTTCCCGGCTTCCTGCCGGGCACGGCGCAGGAATATGGCGGCCTGATCAAGCACGGCGCCAAGCTGCTCTTCGCCTACAGCGAATGCACCGTGCCGCTGGTCACCGTGATCACCCGAAAGGCCTTTGGCGGTGCCTACGACGTGATGGCCTCGAAGCATATCGGCGCCGACGTCAACTATGCTTGGCCGACCGCACAGATCGCGGTGATGGGTGCCAAGGGCGCGGTCGAGATCATCTTCCGTGGCGGTGACGCCGAGACGATCGCGCGCCAGACCAAGGAGTATGAGGACCGGTTCATGAGCCCCTTCGTCGCGGCCGAGCGCGGCTATATCGACGAGGTGATCATGCCGCATTCGACGCGGCGCCGGATCGCGCGGGCCCTCGCCATGCTGCGCACCAAGAGCGTCGAGCGGCCGTGGAGGAAGCACGACAACATCCCGCTCTGAGCAGAGCCTCGACGCCGGTGCTGTGTCACATCAGCCCCGGCAGTTCCGCCGCCAGCGCATCGATCGCGACGCGGATTTTCGGCGGCAGATGCGGCGTCTGCAGCCAGAGCGCATGCACGTCGTAGGGTAGCCGCCCCTCGCCCGGCAGCAATTCGACGAGTACGCCAGCTTGCAGGCGCTCGCGCACCAGCCAGGACGGCAGCCATGCCAGGCCCATGCCGAGTGCTGCCGCATCGCCGATCGCCTCGAGATCGTCGAGCCGCAGCCGGTGGCGCGGCATGACCTCCGCCGGCGGCCCATTCTCGCGCGGGAACAGCCAGGGGCGGACGCGCCCGGAGCGGCGATAGACCACCGCGTCGTGACCCTCCAGGTCTTCGATCTGCTGCGGCGCTCCGCGGGCTTCGAGATAGGATGGCGCGGCGCAGACGATCATGTGCTGGCGCGCGACGCGACGCGTCACGAGGTTCGCCGCGTCGTGCAGCTCACCAGTGCGAATGGCGAGGTCGTGGCCGCCCTCGGCGAGATCGACGAAGCTGTCGCCGAAGGAAAGATCGAGCTCAAGCTTGGGATGGCAGCGCGCTACCTCTAGCAGGATCGGCATGACGCAGCGCCGGCCGAACAGCACCGGCAGCGCCACCCGGAGCTTGCCCCGCGGCTCGCCCAGTTGGTCGGCGGCAAGTGCATCGGCCGCCTCGGCCTCGGCGAGGATGGACCGGCAGCGCTCGTAATAGGCGCGGCCGAACTCGGTCAGGCTCTGCCGCCGCGTCGTGCGATTGAGCAAGCGCACACCAAGGCGCTCCTCCAGGAAGCGGACATGCTTGCCGACCATCGGCGCGGAGAGGTCGAGCGCCGCCGCGGCTGCAGCGAAGGAGCCGAGATCGACCGCCCTGGCGAACACGGCCATGCTGGTGAGGCGATCCATCATTCGAAATCAACCGTTCCGATTATCAATCACAGACCATGATTTATCGCGAGCCAAGCCGCTGTCATAGCTCATTCACTCATTCTGATTTGGATTTAGAGCATGGCACGCGCAGTCTGCTTCCGCCGCCACGGCGGTCCCGAGGTTCTGTCGATCGAGGAGATCGACGTGCCGCCGCCCGGAGCCGGCGAGATCCAGATTCGGACCAGGGCGCTCGGCCTCAACCGAGCCGAGGCCCTGTTCCGCTCAGGCAGCTATATCGAGCAGGCGCGCTTTCCATCCGGCATCGGCCTCGAAGCCGCCGGCCTGATCGAGGGCATCGGCGACGGTGTCGACGGCCTCTCGCCCGGCGATGCCGTCAGCCTGGTGCCGCCGCGCTCGATGGTGCGCTGGCCGGTGCATGGCGAGCTCGTCACCGTCCCCGCCGAGCTGGTGATCAAGCATCCGCCGACTCTGGGTTGGGAAGCGGCGGCGGCCAGCTGGATGCAGTATCTCACCGCCTATGGCGCGCTGATCGACATCGCCCGGCTCAAGCAGGGCGAGCATGTCGTCATCACCGCGGCGTCGAGCAGCGTCGGCCTCGCCGCGATCCAGATCGCCAACCGGGTCGGCGCGATTCCGATCGCGGTGACGCGGTCCTCGCGCAAAGCGCTGGCGCTGCATGGGGCCGGCGCCGCACATGTCGTCGCCTCGGCCGAGGAGGATATCGAAGCCCGGCTGAAGGAGATCGCGGGCGAGCGCGGGGTCAGGGTGGTGTTCGACGCCGTCGGCGGGCCGGCCTTCCTGCCATTGACCGCGGCGATGTCACGCGGCGGCGTCCTGTTCGAATATGGCGGCCTCAGCCCGGAGGCCACGCCCTTCCCGCTGTTCAACGTGCTGAGCAAGAGCCTGATGCTGCGCGGCTACCTCGTCCACGAGATCACCGGTGATCCCGCCCGCCTCGCCGCCGCCAAGGCCTTCATCCTAGACGGGCTGAACGATGGCTCGTTGAATCCGGTCATCGCCCGGACCTTCCCGTTCGAGGAGATCGTCGAGGCACACCGCTACCTCGAATCGAACGAGCAGTTCGGCAAGGTCGTGCTGACGGTCTGACGGCGCTCAACCCCAGCGGTTGAACACCACGCTCGCATTGACGCCGCCGAAGCCGAAGCCGTTCGAGATGGCATGTTCCATCGCGAGCGGCCGGGCCGTCCTCGCCACTAGATCGAGCCCGGCCGCCTCCTCGTCCGGGTTCTCGAGGTTGAGCGTCGGCGGTGCGATCTGGTCGCGCAAGGCGAGGACGGTGAAGACCGCCTCCAACCCGCCGGCCGCGCCGAGCAGATGGCCAGTCGCGGATTTCGTCGCGCTGATCGCGATGCCGCCCTCCTCGCCGAATACGGCCTTGATCGCGGCCAGTTCGCCGCGGTCGCCGACCGGCGTCGAGGTCGAATGCGCGTTGAGGTGCGCGACATCGCTAGGCTTGAGGCCGGCCTGCTTCAGCGCCGTCTCCATCGCCCGGCGTGCGCCCGAGCCGTCCTCCGGGCCTGAGGTGATGTGATAGGCGTCGGCGCTGGTGCCATAGCCGGTCAGTTCGGCCAGGATCGTCGCGCCGCGCGCCTGCGCATGCTCCAGCGCCTCGATCACCAATATCCCGGCGCCCTCGCCCATGACGAAACCGTCGCGGTCGCGGTCGAAGGGACGCGAAGCCTTCTCCGGCTCGTCGTTGAAGCCAGTCGAGAGCGCGCGCGCCGCGGCAAAGCCTCCGAGCGCGACGAGATCGACGCAGGCCTCGCTGCCGCCGCAGAGCGCGATGTCGACCTCGCCGGCCCGGATCATCCTGGCAGCATCGCCGATCGCCTGCACGCCGGCGGCGCAAGCGGTGACCGGCGCGCCGATCGGCCCCTTGAAACCGCGATCGATCGAGACATGGCCGGCGGCGAGATTGACGAGGAAGGACGGCACGGTGAAAGGCGAAAGCCGGCGCACGCCGCGCTGGTCGGTAATCCGCACCGCCTCGGCGATCGCCGGGAAACCGCCGATGCCCGAGGCGATCACCGTCGCGGTACGCTCGCGCTGCGTCTCGTCCTGCGGCTGCCAGTCGGCCTGGGCCAGCGCCTCCTTGGCGGCGACCAACGCGAACTGGATGAAGCGGTCCATCTTGCGCTGATCCTTCGGCGCGATCGCGACGTCGGGATCGAAGCCGCCCTCATTGTCCTCCGCCTTGTTCGGGACGACGCCTGCGACCTTGGCCGGCAAGGTCTCGGCGATCGCGTCGGGCAGGCGGCGCAGGCCCGAGCGGCCGGCGAGCAGGCGCTGCCAGGCGAGTTCGGCCCCGCAGCCCAATGGCGAGACGACGCCCAGCCCGGTGACGACGATGCGACGCATGGCAGGCTCCTAATTCGATCTGGCATGGGTTGCTGCCTGGCGCGCGGCAAGGCGCTCGCGCAAATCGTTGCTGGCGCGCGGCCCAGCGACGACGGTGGCGCTTTCCGCTGTGACCGGCTGCAAGGTCGCCGCATCGACGACGATCGGCGTGATCGGCCGCCCGGTCCCGCGCTCGGCCAGCAGCAGCGAGGCGCCTTCAGGCGCAAGATGCCGGTTGGCATAGCCGATCAGCGCCACGACGACCGGAAAGAAATCCCGGCCCTTCTCGGTCAGGATATACTCGTAGCGCTTGGGTCGCTCACTATAGAGCCGCCGCTCGAACAGCCCGCTCTCGGTGAGATGCTTCAGCCGGCGCGTCAGCATGTTCGGCGCGATGCCGAGGCTGCGCTCGAACTCGTCGAAGCGGGTCAGCCCCTGCAGCGCATCGCGCAGGATCAGGATGCTCCACCACTCGCCGACGGTCTCGACCGCGCGGGCGCAGGGGCATTCGGTGAGCGGAGCGAGCTTGGGCTGCATGGCCCGGGCTCGTTACCGCAGTCACTATCATTTTGC
The DNA here is from genome assembly GCA_025846845.1 of Alloboseaceae bacterium BT-24-1. Taxonomy (GTDB): domain Bacteria; phylum Pseudomonadota; class Alphaproteobacteria; order Rhizobiales; family Beijerinckiaceae; genus Allobosea. The sequence continues at coordinate 499,084 of JAOYTL010000002.1, read as the reverse complement.
AAGCTAATTGGCTCGCGCTGCACGATCGCCGATGCGGCAGCAGCGGCTGGAGCACGACCTCAAGATAAATTGTATTGACGTTGTAGTTACAACCGCCCATTTTCCGGGTATGTCAAAAATACGAGAATTGCAGCCTGAAGACGCGGTCGCCGTTTCGATCGCGGAACGCCCGCTCGCGCCCGACATCAAGGGCAGCATCAATTTGCGTATCGAGACGCACACTCGCCAGCTCATTGACGATGCTGCTGCGGTCCTTGGGAAGACTCGTACCGAGTTCATGATCGAGAGCGCTCGCCGCGAGGCGATCGACGTCTTGCTGGACCAACGCCTCTTCGCCTTGGATTCCGTTTACTACGAAGCTTTCATGCATGCCCTCGATAATCCGCCAGCGCCGGGGCCGAAATTGCGAGCGCTGCTCCGCCGGGTTCCGGCATGGCAGAATTAGAGAGCGAACCACAGCAGGTAGCGTCTCGGCTGTCAGCTCCTGTGCCTCTTACCGTAGAGCATGATCTTTCGACCTTTGATTGCGGCGACCCTGCGTTGAATGATTGGTTGCGCAACCGAGCACTGAAGAACGAAAGCCGCTTCTCGCGCACCTATGTGGTCTGCGAAGGCAAGGTCGTCATCGCGTACTTTTGCGTCTCAGCCGGAGCAATCGAACGCAACGCCGTACCGGGCAAGGTCCGGCGCAACGCACCGGACACTATCCCGGTCTCGGTAATTGGTCGACTTGCTGTGGATCGACGATATGCCGGCCAAGGGCTCGGTGCCGACATCCTGTCGGATGCGCTTCGCCGCATCGCGATCGCATCGCAGAGCATCGGCATCGGCGCGGTACTCGTACATGCCAAGAATGATGATGCGAAACGCTTCTATATGCGCTGCGCCGAATTTATCGCCTACCCGGAAGAGGGCCGCACATTGTTCCTTCCCATAGAAACCGTGATCGCAGCCTTTAGTTGAACTCTCGAGGAACCTAATGGGAGAGGCCAAACGAAGAAACCGAACGAGAAGCCAGCCGAACTGGCCGCGCTCTGAGAGTTTTCTTGGTACGATAGACCTCCACATGCTTTCGCCGGCGCCGGCAATCAACGGCGCGCGCATTCGCGAGTTGACCGGTAACGATGAATTTCCTGACGACGCGCAGATTATTCTGCGCGCATTTCGTGCTGAAGTCGGCCAGCGAACATTCCAGGTCGGATTCTGCCTAGGCGACGGCCATCGCTTCAGCGCCATCGGTATCGCGGTGATCGAACGCTTGAAGATGGAAGCCCCGGCGGCGCCACTTCATGTCGTGCCCGTCAAGCATGAAGATATCGCTTGGGATATCGTGCTGAGGCATCTGAGTACGTTCACGGGAAAGATTCTGCTTTTCGTTTTCCCTGATTCCGACGTCTACGATGCCGGCACAGCAGAGATTTCGTACTCCAGCCGAGTTCGCCAATTTGATCCAAAAGGGGTTGAGCTCAAGCGGCTAACGCCAGCCCAACGCCAAGCTATTCGCGATAAGAAAGCAGAGATACTCAATCGTCCTCCGCCACCGAAATTCTATGCAGCTGGGACAATAGCCCAAGAAGAAGCGCCTTGGATTTTTCGGATTGTAACACCAGCTGGTAAGGAACTGAGAGCCGCTGTTTGGAATGGCCGACGCGATTATGCTCATGATTTTCCGGCCGATATTATCCGATGGGTGGGAGGCGACAGAATAGCGATCGTGCAAGTGGACAGCCCGGTTGGAATTAACCTCCGCTCATCATTGAACCTGACTCATTGGCTTGCCCAAAATTTCGATGGTGCCGTTCACTGGGCGCGTGACACGGAAACCTACCAATCTATCCTCAACTCGTTCATCCGCCTCGACTTGCCCTCTGTCAGTCCACCAGAGCTCCCCGAAGACTGGCAACCTGAGATCACACTACTTGGCGCGAACGGCGCACCTCGATCTGAAGATCAAGGCCCCTAATCCAGCGTGCTCCTGAACCGCAGCAGCGCGATGCCGGCATAGAGCGGCACGAAGACGGAGAGGTAGAACACCTCGAGGCCGATATCGTCGAGGCCGGCGCCCTTCAGCATGATCGCGCGCACGACGCGCAGGAAATGCGTCAGCGGGAAGATCTCGCCGAGCCACTGCGCCCAGAGCGGCATGCCGGCATAGGGGAACATGAAGCCCGATAGAAGCAGCGAGGGCAGGAAGAAGAAGAAGGTCAATTGCATCGCCTGGAGCTGCGTGCGCGCCATGGTCGAGATCGTGTAGCCGAGCAGCACCAGCGCCAGCACGAAGATGGTGACGCAGGTCAGCAGCAGTCCGAGGCTGCCGAGGAAGGGCACGCCGAAGAGCAACTTTGCCGCGCTAAGAACCACCGCGACTTGGACGCTGCCGACCGCGAGATAGGGCAAGACCTTGCCAAGCATGATCTCGCCCGGCGTCGCCGGCATGGCGAGCAGGTTCTCCATGGTGCCGCGCTCGATTTCGCGGGTCAGCGCCATCGCCGTCATCATCACCATGGTCATCTGCAGGATGACGCCGAGCAGGCCGGGCACGATGTTGTACTGGGTGATCCCCTCCGGGTTGTAGCGCCGGTGCACCACGAAGGAGAGCGCGCTCTCGCTCTGCTCGCGCTGCAGCTCCTCGGTGCCGAGCGCCCGTGTCAGCGCTCGGCTGGCGATGGTTTGCAGCGCGCCGACCGCATTGCTGGAAGCGGCTGGATCGGTCGCATCGGCCTCGACCAGAATGCGCGGCTCGTCGCCGCGTTCGACGCGCATGCCGAAATCGCTGGGAATAGTGACGAGGAAGGAGATCGCCCCGCGCGCCATCAGGCTCTCGGCCTCGGCCGCGCTCTCCGGCCGCTTGCCGAAGCGATAATAGCCGGAGACTTCGAGCGCCGCGACGACGGAACGGGTATAGCGATCCTGCCCCAAAGCGAGAACCGCCGCCGGCAAGCCCTTGGGATCGTTGTTGATCGCATAACCGAACAGCAGCAGCTGGACGATCGGCACCACCAGCATCATCGCGAAGGTGATGCGGTCGCGCCGCATCTGCACGAACTCCTTGGCCAGCACGGCGCCGAGCCGGCCGGGCGAGAGGCGGGCCGCCATAGCCATCGCGCTCATGCCGCCCTCCCTTCCGCCTGGGCTTTCGCCATGAACTGGATGAAGACGTCCTCCAGGCTGGTTGCGTCCGGCTCGATGCTGATGCCCGGTCGATCCTTCAGATGCGCCAAAGCCTGTTCGAGCTTGACCTTGTCGGTGCCGACGACATGCAGAGTCGTCCCGAAAGGAGCGACCTGCTCGACGCCATCGGTCTTCGCCAGCTCCGCGATCTCGGCCGGCTTCAGCGCGCCATGCACGACAAAGGTCGAGAGGCCCGAGCCCTTCACCACCTCGTCGACAGTCCCGGTCGCCAGCATCCTGCCATAGGCGATGTAGCCGATGCGATGGCAGCGCTCGGCCTCGTCCATGTAATGGGTCGAGACCAGCACGGTCAGCCCGTCGCCGGCGAGCCGGTGGATCTCGTCCCAGAATTCGCGCCGCGCCTTGGGGTCGACGCCGGCGGTCGGCTCGTCGAGCAAAAGCAGTCTGGGCTGGTGCATAATGCAGGCGGCGAGCGCGAGCCGCTGCTTCCAGCCGCCCGAGAGCGTGCCGGCGAGCTGGTCCTTGCGCGAGGTCAGGCCGAGATTGTCGAGTGTGCGCACCACCGCCTCGTCCACCGGCTTCAGCGCGTAGAGCCGGGCGACGAAAGTCAGGTTCTCCTCGATCGTCAAATCCTCGTAGAACGAGAACTTCTGGGTCATGTAGCCGACCTGGAGCTTGATCTGCGCACTCTGGGTCCGGACATCGAGCCCGAGCACTGTGCCCTGGCCGGCATCGGGCGTGAGCAGCCCGCAGATCAGCCGGATCGTCGTGGTCTTGCCGGAGCCGTTGGGCCCGAGGAAGCCGACGATCTCGCCCTGCCTGACGGTCAGATCGACATTGTCGACGACGGTACGCTTGCCGAAGCGCTTGGTCATCCCGCGCACATCGATGACGTCGCCGTCGTTCACCGCCGCCCCCACAGCATGACGTCGATGATCTGGCCGGGCTGGAGCCGCGTCGCCGACCCACCCTCAGGCCGCGCCTCGACCAGATAGACCAGCTTCTGGCGCGTCTCCGCCGAATAGATCACCGGTGGGGTGAATTCCGGCTCTTGCGAGACATAGGAGACGGTCGCCGAAAGCCCCTGCGGGCAACCGGAGCAGCGCACATCGAGCCGCGTGCCGACGGTGGTGCCGAAGAGCAGCGCCTCCGGCACATAGAGCATCAGCTTGACCGCGCCGTCGGGCAAGATGGTCAGCGCCGGCGCCGATGGCCCGGCGAGCTCGCCGGGATGGCGCACCAGATCGGTGACGATCCCGGCCGCCGGCGCCATCAGTCTGCGCTGGCCGAGCCGCCATTTGGCCTGGTCGAGCGCGGCCTGCGCCTGCGCCACCTGATTGCGCGCCGCTTTGATCTCCTCCTCGCGCGCCGCCAGCCGGGCGACGTTCAGATTGGCGATGGTCTCGCGCACCCGCGAGGTCGCGACATCGCGTGCCGTCTGGGCCTGGTCGAGATCGGCCTGTGTCGAGACTCCGCGGCGGAAGAGATCCTGCCGGCGCTCCAGCGCCCGCTCGGCCTCGCGCTCCTGCGCCTTGGCTGAAACTGCGGTCGCCTCGATCACGGCGATCTCCTCCGGCCGCTTGCCGCTGAGCAGGTTGGCGAGCTGCGCCTGCGCCTGGACCAAACGGGCTTCGCTTTCGGCCACGGCGTTGCGGGCATCGTCCGCCTGCAATTCGGCGAGCAGCGCGCCGGGCGTGACACGCTCACCGCGCCGGACCGCGACGGTCTCGATCCGCGCCGTGTCGATCGGCCCGATCCGGACATACTCGCCCTCGACATAGCCGACGACGCGGGTCGAGGGCGGCGCGCAGACGCCGAGCGAGGCGGCGATGGCAAAGGAACAGATGAAGTCGAGGATCACGATGCCTCTCCCCTGCAGGCGAGAATGCTGGCGCGGACCGAGCGCCTGATCGTTTCAGCGATCGCGTGCGCTTGATCGGGACCGATCCCGTCCCAGCCCATGCGCCGGGTGACCGCCGGTCGCGCGATGCGGAAATAGACGAGCTGGCCGATCGCAGCGAAGACGGCGAGCCGCGTCGCCGGCGCCTCCGGTTCCATGCCGGTTGCCGCCGCCCAGACCTGGCAGATCCGCCGATGCACCGGCTCGAACAGCCCGCCATAGATCGTGTCGAAGGCCGGGCTCGGCGTGAACATCTCGCGCACGACGAAGCGGGCGATCATCTCGCTCTCCGGCGCCGTCGTCAGGAAGGCGATCATGCGGTCGATCAACGCGAGCAGATGTTCGGTTGCGATGTCGCGATCGGCCGCAATCGGGGCAGCCGGCGCCCCGCCCATCAGCACCGCCTGCATCCGGGCGATGATCGCCTCGGCACAGGCCTGCCGCAGCCCGTCCTTGCCGCCGAAATGATAGGCGATGCCCGCGCTGTTGACCTTCGCCGCCTGGGCGATCTCGCGCGTCGAGGTCGCATCGAAGCCGTTGCGGCCGAACAGGTCGAGCCCGGCCCGGATCAGCGCCTGCCGCGTGCCCTCGGCGTCCTTGAGGATGGATGTGCGTGCCATGGCGAGAGCCAATAGCATAGGCTCATAATTCAATCAATCGATTGATTGAATAAGGAAACGTGCGATGTTCCGACGGCCGCCGTGCTGCTGAACGATCAGAGCTGGCGCAGGCCGATATGCTCGATCAGGGGTACGATCTCGTCGCGCGCGTCGACGCGATGCGCCCGGGCGCAGCGATGCGCCTCACCGGCATCGCCGGCCCGCACGGCCGCGATGATCAAGCGATGCGCTTGCGCCGAACCGGCCGGTCGTGCTCGCAGCTTCAGCGTCAGCATGCGGGCGCGATGGGCCTGGTCGGTCACCGTCTGGGCGATGCGGCGCAGACGGCCATTGCCGCAGCCCTCGACCAGCAGGCGATGGAAGAGTTCGTCGGCCTCAGCCCAGCCCGGCAGGTCGTCGCGCGCCAGCGCTTCACCCATGGCGGCTGTCGCCGCCTCGAGCTCGTCGGCAACAGCTGTGCGAGCAGCGTCGGGCAAGGCCGCGAGCAGCTCCGCCGCCATCGATTCCACCGCGATGACGACCTCGTAGATCTCGCGGATGTCCTGCGGCGCCAGCGGGCAGATCAGCACGCCGCGCTTGGAGAGGACGCGGACCAGCCCGTCCTCCTGCAAGCGGATGATCGCCTCGTGCACCGGCGTACGGCTCATGCCGAGCCGGACCGCGATTTCCTGCTCCGAGCCCTGGTAGCCGGGAGGAAAGACAGTGTCGCGGATCGCCTGCTTCAGCGCGGCATAGGCCTCGTCGACCAGCGAGCCGCGCTTGGCTCCAGCATCCGAAACATCCGCGCGCACAAGCTCGACCATGGCCCCTCCAAGAGCCGATTGAGCACAAATGATTGTTTCCATGCAAGCAAGAATGGAAGCTTGACTCCAGCGTTTCAATTAGCGACGCTAAACCATGCAAACTTCCATGGAAGAAAAAGTGGGAGAGCAGATGGACGCGCTGCCGAACGGCGCCGACTTGAGGGAGAGAACCGATGAAGCGAATGCTGCTTACGCTGGCGCTCGGGCTGGCGGCGACGTCTCCGGCGATGGCACAGGCGCCCTACCCGACTCGCGCGATCACGCTGGTCGTGCCCTTCGCCGCTGGCGGCACAACCGACATCGTCGCCAGGCTGATGGCCGACCATATGGGCCGCACGCTCGGCCAGTCGGTCGTGGTCGAGAACGTCGCCGGTGCCGGCGGAACGACCGGCGCGGCCCGCGTCGCCAAGGCGACGCCGGATGGCTACACGCTGCTGATGGGCAATCTCGGCACGCAGGCCGCGAGCGTCGGGCTCTATCCCAAGCTCGCCTATGATCCGCGCACCGATTTCGAGCCGGTGATGAACTCGGCCTCGACGCCGATGCTGGTGGTCGCCAAGAAGGATCTGCCGGTCAAGGATTTCCGTGAATTCGTCGCCTATCTCAAGGCCAATGCCGAGAAGCTGAACTACGGCTCCGGCGGCGTCGGCTCGACCTCGCATCTGACCTGCCTCTTCCTCGACTCGCTGCTCGGCACCAAGCCGCAGCATGTCCCCTTCCGTGGCTCAGGCCCGGCGCTGAACGCGCTGCTCGGCGGCCAGGTCGACTATGTCTGCGACCAGACGGTCGCGATCGTCCCGACCGTGCAGGCCAAGGAAGGCAAGGGTCTCGTCGTCGCGGTCAAGGACCGCCTCTCGGTCATTCCCGATGTCCCGACCTCGGCCGAGCAGGGGCTGCCGCAATTCCAGGCGACCGGCTGGAACGCGATGTTCGCGCCCAAGGGCACGCCGAAGACGATCATCGACCGGCTGAACGCCGCCACGCGCGCCGCGCTCAAGGATGAGACCACGCGCAAGCGCTTCCTCGATCTCGGCGCCGAACTGCCCGACGAGGCCGGCCAGACCCCGGCGGCGCTCGGCGAGCTCGTCCGCAGCGAGATCGACAAATGGGTGCCGGTCATCCGCAATGCCGGCGTGACGGTGCAGTAATCACCAGGCAGCGTCCGCCCCAAGCGGGCGCTTCATCCTCACCAGCCAGAACAATCGGACAAGAGCATGCGCACGCACAGGATAGCCGCCATCGGCGGGGACGGGATCGGCCCCGAGGTCATCGCCGCCGGGCTCCAGGCCCTGGAGGTCTGCGCCGAGCGCGATGGCGGCTTCCGCCTCGACGTCGAAGCCTTCGACTGGGGCTCCGATTACTATCGCAAGCACGGGGTGATGATGCCGGCCGACGGCGCTGACCAGCTCCGGGCCTTCGACGCAATCTATTTCGGCGCCGTAGGCGCGCCCGACATCCCCGACCACCTGACGCTCTGGGGCCTCAGGCTCGCCATCTGCCAGCCTCTCGACCAATACGCCAATGTCCGGCCGACGCGCATCCTGCCCGGCATCGTCAGCCCGCTGCGCCATGTCTCCGGCCCCGAGCTCGACTGGGTGATCGTCCGCGAGAACTCGGAGGGCGAGTATTCCGGCGTCGGCGGGCGCGTGCACAAGGGCCTGCCCGAGGAGGTCGCGACCGACGTCGCCATGTTCACCCGCGCCGGCGTGACCCGGATCATCCGCTATGCCTTCGAGATCGCCCGCTCGCGGCCACGCAAGCTCCTGACCGTCGTCACCAAGTCGAACGCCCAGCGCCATGGCATGGTGATGTGGGACGAGATCGCCGCCGAGGTGGCCGAGGGATTCCCGGACGTGACCTGGGACAAGATGCTGGTCGACGCGATGACCATGCGCATGACGCTGAAGCCGGAGACGCTCGACACCATCGTCGCGACCAATCTCCACGCCGACATCCTCTCCGACCTCGCCGCGGCGCTCGCCGGCTCGCTCGGCATCGCGCCGACCGCGAATCTCAATCCCGAACGCAAGACGCCTTCGATGTTCGAGCCGATCCACGGCTCTGCCTTCGACATCACCGGCAAGGGCATCGCCAATCCGGTCGCGACCTTCTGGACAGGAGCGATGATGCTCGAGCATCTCGGCGAGACAACAGCCGCGACCCGCCTCATGCGCGCTGTCGAGCGTGTCACCGCCGATCCCGCCCTGCACACGCCCGATCTCGGCGGCAGGGCGACGACCCTGCAGGTGACGGACGCGGTTTGCGAGGCGCTGCGAGGCGACAACATCTGAGCGACGCGCGGGCGGCGATGGCGGCCTGCGACGCCCTGACCATGACAGGGCGTCGATAATCGTCTAAGGCGGCCCTCTCCCGCCGCCCTCACCCCGCCCGATGCTGTTCAACTCCTTCGCCTTCCTGCTCGGCTTCCTGCCGCTGGCACTCGCCCTGCACTGGCTGGTCGAGCGCTTCGCGCCGGTCTGGCGGCTGCCGCTGCTCGCGGTGCTCTCCTTCGCCTTCTATGGCTGGTGGGACTGGCGCTTCGTGCCGTTACTCGCCTTCTCGATCCTGCTCAACTGGCTGATCGCGGAAGCCTTCCTGAAGACCAAGCGCCGCGCGCTGATCACGCTCGCCATCGCGATCAATCTCGCCATCCTGGCGTTGTTCAAGTACTTCAACTTCTTCGCCGATCTCGCTGCGATGATTCCGGGATTGCCGACCGCGAAGCTCGATCTGGCGCTGCCCCTCGGCATCTCCTTCTTCACCTTCCACCATGTGATGTACCTGACCGATCTGCGCCGGGGCGAAGCGCCGCGCTACGATCTGGTGCGCTACGCGCTCTATATCGCCTTCTTCCCGCAGGTGCTGGCAGGGCCGCTGGTGCGCTGGCGCGAGATCATGCACCAGCTCGACGAGCGGCCTTACCTCAGGCCCGATGCGGCCGAGCGCATCGCCCGCGGCATCATGCTGCTGACGATCGGCCTGGCGAAGAAGGTGCTGCTCGGCGATCCCCTCGCCGAATACGCCAATCCGGTCTTCGCTGCGGCGGCTGCCGGCGAGGCCCTGAGCATGGCGCAGGCCTGGCAAGGGACGCTGGCGTTCACCTTCCAGATCTATTTCGACTTCTCCGGCTACACCGACATGGCGCTCGGCCTGGCGCTGCTCTTCGGCATCGTGCTGCCGCAGAATTTCGACGTGCCCTATCGCGCCGTCAGCCTGCAGGATTTCTGGCGGCGCTGGCACATGACGCTCTCGCGCTTCCTGCGCGACTATCTCTACATCCCGCTCGGCGGCTCGCGGCATGGCCTGCCGCTGCAGCTCTGGGCGCTGTTCGCCACCATGGCGCTCGGCGGCCTCTGGCATGGCGCCGGCCTCAATTTCGTCGCCTGGGGCGTGGCGCATGGCGTGGTGCTGGCGATCGGCGTGCTCTGGCGCCGTGCCGGCCTGCCGATGCCGAAGCTGCTTGGCTGGGCCCTGACCTTCCTCTTCGTCGCCCTCTGCTGGGTGCTGTTCCGCGCGACCTCCTTCGATGCGGCGCTGGCGATCTACAAGGGGCTGTTCGGCTTCGGCCCGGTCGGAACCGGCTTCAAGTGGCGCGCTTTGCTGCCGGCCGTCGCGGTCGCGATGATCGGCCCGACCGCATGGGCCGCCGTCCACAAGGCGCCGCCGGCGCGCTGGCTTGCCGTGCTCACCGCCATCCTCTTCGTGCTGGTCCTGTTCAAGATCGGCGACGACGCCAATTATGAGTTCATCTACTTCCAGTTCTAAAGGCGGTTGGGGCGGTTTCGGCCGCACCTTCCTGCTCGCGGCGACGCTGCTTGTCGCCGCGCTGCTGGCGCTTGCCTTCCTGGTCGACCCCTATGACAGCGGCCGCTCGCCGCTGAAACTGAAGACCGGTGTCAGCCCGCAGGGGCCGCGTACCGCCGCCGCCAGCCGCGGGCGCGACCCGCACTTCTCCGGCGCGATCTTCGGCAACTCGCACATCCAGCTCGTCTCGCCGGAGCTCCTCACGCAGAAAACCGGCATCCCCTTCGTCTCGCTGATCGCCCCGGCGACCGGCCCACGCGAGGCGCTCGTCCTGCTGGACTGGTTCCTGCGCCAGCGCAAAGAACCGGCGAAGGCGCTGGTGATCGGCCTCGACGTGCGCTGGTGCACGCCCGACCCGACTTTGGCGATCGAGAAGCCCTTCCCGTTCTGGCTGTTCGAGCGTTCGAGCCCGCGCTATCTCGCCGGGCTGATCCGCTTCGACGTGATCGAGGAGACCCTGCGCCGGTTGCGCTATCTCACGGCGAAAGTGCCTGAGCGCGCCCGGCCGGACGGCTATTGGGACTACGAGGCCGGCTACGAGGTCCAGGGCTTTCATAGCGACCCCATCCGCCGCGCCAAGCTGCTCGAGGCGCTCGACACCAGCGGCGGCAACATCACCGGCCCCTTCCCGGCCGAGGTGGCGCTGCGCGAATTGCTGGGCCGGATCGCGCCGGATGTGCCCGTCGTGCTGGTGCGGCCGCCCAACTTCATTTCCGCCCTGCCCGTGCCCGGCAGCGCCGGCGCCCAGGCCGACGCAGCCTGCCGGGATGCCTATGCCAGGCTCGCCGCAAACCGCCCGAAGACCGCCCTCATCGACTGGCGGATCGACCGCCCGGAGAATCGCGAGCCGGACAACTATTTCGACCATACCCACTACCGGCAGAGGATCGCCGGGCCGCTCGCCGCCGACATCGCTGCGGCGATCATCGGATTGCGTTGATTTTCCAGCACTTTGCCAGCTTGTTCACGGCTGCGCGAAAGCGATTGTTCCTAATGTGACCAGTCGCTATAAGGGCGCCAAATCGGCGGCCTCGACACGGCAAAGCCGGCGGGGCCTTCGAGCGGACGTTCATGCAGAAGGCCTCTCATGTCGAAGCAGATCAGTCTCGAGCCTGACTACAAACCCTCGGACAAGGAGCCGTTCATGAATGAGCGGCAGCGCGAATATTTCCGCGGCAAGCTGCAGGCATGGAAGGAGGAGATTCTCAAGGAGGCCAAGGAGACCCTGGTCACCCTGCAGAGCGAGAGCGAGAACCATCCCGACATCGCCGATCGCGCCTCCTCGGAAACCGACCGCGCCATCGAGCTGCGCGCCCGCGACCGCCAGCGCAAGCTGATCTCCAAGATCGACAGCGCGCTCGCCCGTATCGAGGACGGTTCCTACGGCTATTGCGAGGAGACCGGCGAGCCGATCTCGCTGAAGCGCCTGGAGGCCCGCCCGATCGCAACGCTCTCGCTCGAAGCCCAGGAGCGCCACGAGCGCAACGAGCGCGTCTTCCGCGACGATTGAGGCGCCGCGCACACCCTACTTTCAATAAAGAAGGCCCCGCAGTCTCGCTGCGGGGCCTTTTTTGCATTTGGGATCGAGACCCGCCGGCCTGCGGCTGCCGCAGGTGCGCGGCAGCCCGGCGTCTTCACGCCGAGGATCAGGCGACGTCGAAGCGATCGAGGTTCATCACCTTGGTCCACGCCGCGACGAAGTCCTTCACGAACTTCTCCTTCGCGTCCTGGCTGGCATAGACCTCGGCCAGAGCGCGCAGGATCGAGTTCGAGCCGAAGACGAGATCGGTGCGGGTGCCGGTCCACTTGGCCGCGCCGGTCTTGCGATCGGTGCCCTCGAACACGTCCTTGGCCTCGGTGGCCGCCTTCCACTGCGTGCCCATGTCGAGCAGGTTGACGAAGAAGTCGTTCGTCAGCGCGCCCGGCCGGTCGGTCAGGAGGCCGTGCTTCGTGCCGTCGACATTGATGTCGATGGCGCGCAGGCCGCCAATCAGCACGGTCAGCTCGGGCGCGGTCAGGGTCAAAAGCTGCGCCTTGTCGATCAGCGCGACCTCGGCAGGCACCTTGGCTCCGGCCTTCTGGTAGTTGCGGAAGCCGTCGGCAGCCGGCTCCATCACGTCGAAGGAGTGCGTGTCGGTCTGCTCCTGCCTGGCGTCGGTGCGGCCCGGAGTGAACGGCACGCTCACCTCATGACCGGCCGCCTTGGCGGCCTGCTCGACGCCGACATTGCCAGCCAGCACGATGAGATCGGCCAGCGAGATCTTCTGATCGCCGTCCGCCTCCTTGTTGAACTGGCGGCGAATGCCGTCGAGGACCTCGATCACCCTGGCGAGCTGCGCCGGCTGGTTGACCTCCCAGTCCTTCTGGGGCGCCAGGCGGATGCGCGCGCCATTGGCGCCGCCGCGCTTGTCGCCGCCGCGGAAGGTCGAGGCCGAAGCCCAGGCGGTGCCGACCAGCTCGGAAACCGTGAGGCTGGAGGCCCTGATCTTCTCCTTGAGCGCCGCGATATCCGTCGCGTTGACCAGCGGATGGTCGAGCGCCGGCACGACATCCTGCCAGATCAACTCTTCCTTCGGCACTTCCGGGCCGAGATAGCGCGAGCGCGGGCCGAGATCGCGATGGGTCAGCTTGAACCAGGCGCGGGCGAAGGCCTCGGCGAAGGCCTGCGGGTTCTCGAGGAAACGGCGCGAGATCTTCTCATAGGCCGGGTCCATCCGCAGCGACAGGTCGGTCGTCAGCATGGTCGGCTTGATCTTCTTCGAGGGATCATGGGCGTCCGGAATGATCGCCTCGGCGTCCTTCGCCTCCCACTGGATCGCGCCGCCCGGGCTGCGCGTCTGCACCCATTCGTATTTGAACAGGTTCTCGAAGAAGAAGTTGCTCCACTGCGCCGGCGTCTGCGTCCAGGTGACCTCGATGCCGCTGCCGACCGCGTCGGCGCCGTGGCCGGTGCCGTAATTGCTGGCCCAGCCAAGGCCTTGCGCCTCCAGTTCGGCGGCCTCCGGGTCCGGCCCCTTATGGGATTCGGGCGCAGCGCCATGGGTCTTGCCGAAGGTGTGGCCGCCGCCGATCAGCGCGACGGTCTCCTCGTCATCCATCGCCATCCGGGCGAAGGTCTCGCGGATGAAATGCGCGGCCGAGAGCGGATCGCCATTGGCGCCTGGCCCTTCCGGATTGACGTAGATCAGGCCCATTTCGGTGGCGCTCAGCGGCGCATCGAACTTGTCGAGCGGGCGGTGGGTCAGCCAAGCGGTCTCGGTGCCCCAGCTCACATCGTGATCGGGCTCCCAGGTATCCTCGCGGCCACCGGCGAAGCCGAAGGTGCGGAAGCCCATGGTCTCCAGCGCGACGTTGCCGGTCAGGATCAAGAGGTCGGCCCAGGAAATCTGCTGGCCGTATTTCTGCTTGATCGGCCAGAGCAGGCGCCGCGACTTGTCGATGTTGACATTGTCCGGCCAGCTGTTGAGCGGAGCAAAGCGCTGCTGGCCGCGGCCGCCGCCGCCACGGCCGTCGGCCAGGCGATAGGTGCCGGCAGCGTGCCAGGACATGCGGACGAATTGCGGACCGTAATGGCCGAAATCGGCAGGCCACCACTCCTGCGAGTCGGTCATCAGCTTGCGCAGGTCGTTCTTCAACGCCTCGTAGTCGAGCTTCTTGAACGCCTCGCGATAGCTGAACGCCCCGCCCAGCGGATCGGACTTGGCCGAGTGCTGGTTCAGGAGGTCGACAGGCAGCTGGCTCGGCCACCAGTCGCGGTTCTGCCGGGTGCTGCCGCCATGGGCGACGGGGCATTTGCCCGTGCTGTCCTCAGTCTTCGCGTTCATGTCATTCTCCGAGCTCAGCTGGCTGCTGGTTGCGTCTTAGCAAAGGTATTTCATTATTTTAATTCCGATTTTCTGATTGCGACGATAAGCTGCGATTATGACAAACCTGACCTTCAAGCAGCTTCGCTATCTGGAGGCGCTGGCGCGGCATGGTCACTTCGGACGCGCCGCCGAAGCCTGCGCCATCTCCCAGCCGGCGCTCTCCATGCAGATCAAGGCGCTCGAGGAAGAGCTCGGCGCCGAGCTGTTCGAGCGGGACAGGCGCCAGGTGCGCTTGACCAGTTTCGGCGAGGAGATTGCGCAGCGGGGCAAGGACATCCTGCGCGCACTCGACGAGCTGGAAGGCTATGCCCGCGCTTCGCGGAGCGGCCTCGTCGCTAAGCTGCGCATCGGCGTGATCCCGACGGTCGCGCCCTATTTGCTGCCGAGCCTCATTGGCGATCTCACCCGCCTGCATGGCGGCCTCGACCTGCATGTACGCGAGACGCTGACGCCAAAGCTCGTCCAGGAGCTGAACGAGGGCCGGCTCGACATGGCGATCGTCGCTTTGCCGGTGTCGGAACCGTCGCTGACCGAGGTCGCCCTCTTCACCGAAAGCTTTGTCCTGGTTCGGCCACGCGAAGATGAAGGCAAGCCCGCGCCCAATCGCGATGCTCTGCGCGAGATGCGGCTGCTGCTGCTCGAAGAGGGCCACTGCTTTCGCGATCAGGCCCTTTCCTTCTGCAACACCAAGCCGCGCACCGTGCAGTCGCGCGACCTCCTGGACGCAAGTTCGCTGTCGACGCTGGTGCAGATGGTCGATGCGGGGCTCGGGGTCACCCTGATCCCGGAAATGGCCGTGGCGGTCGAGACGCGCTCGGCATCGGTATCAGTCGTGAGATTCGCAAAGCCCGAGCCTTCGCGGACCATCGGCATGGTCTGGCGCAAGACCAGCCCGCTGGCCAGGCAGTTGCTGGAGATATCCGACATGGTTCGCCGATCAGCCGGCGCGCTGCGGCAGGCCCACGACACCTCCTCGTCCGGTTCTCGCTTCGAGACTTCAGGGGCTGTTACAGCTTCGTGAAAGCAAAGCCCCGCGCGGGAGGGCGCGGGGCTTCTGGCCGCCAGCCGTGGATAGCTGGGGAGCGTGGCGGGCGGCCGGGAGAAAAGGCGGCTCGGGAGAGACCGCCGGCCCGGCGCGAAGGCATGGAACGTGGGGAGCGTTGCCGTCGCGCCGGAAGCTTTGGGATCGGAGTTATCTTTGAGGCACGTCCTGTCTCGGAAAACCGGTTTCCACTTTTCCGGGACCTGCCTAGAACGGCAGCAGGATGTCCATCACCTGCTGGCCGTAGCGTGGCTGCTGCACGTCGGTGATCTGGCCGCGGCCGCCATAGGCGATGCGGGCCTGGGCGATCTTGGCCGACTCGATCGTGTTGTCGGATTCGATGTCCTCCGGCCGGATCACGCCGGCGACGATCAACTCGCGCACTTCGAAATTCACCCGGATCTCCTGCTTGCCCTCGATCACCAGATTGCCGTTCGGCAGGGTCTGGGTGACGGCGGCGGCGACGTTGGTGGCGAGTTGCTCGGCCCGGCGCACCGAGCCTGTGCCCTCGCTCGACGAATCCGAGTCGAGCTTCAGCAGCGAGCTGGGATCCGCTTTCTTGCTCCACTTGCTCTCGGAGCCGAAAAAGTTCTCGGCACCGAAATCCTCACCGTTCTTGCGGCTGCGCTTGGTGGTGTTGTCGAGCTGGGCCCGGTCGGTGACCTTGACCTTGACGGTGACGAGGTCGCCGACCTGGCGAGCGCGCTGGTCCTTGAAGAAGGCGCGCGATCCCGTGCGCCAGAGCGAGTTCGGCGCGAAGGAGGCGTGCTCGACCGGCGGCATCGGCATCTGCACGGGCTTGTAGCCCTTGGCGGCGGTCGGGTCCTCGATCGGCGAGAGGGCCGGCGCCTGGCCGACATTGGCAAGCCTGTCGGCGGCGCCGCAAGCACCCAGCATCAGGCTGAGGCCAAGGGCGGCGGGGATGGCGAGAGGGTTGGTCCGGGTCATGGGAGTGGTCCGCAACTGGAGCAATGGGGTCGTCTTCAGCGGGCAGCGGCGATCTGGCCGCCGCCCTGCGGGCTGACGTTGACGCGCCCGGGACCGGTGACGGTTCCCTGCAGCACGCGCTTGGATTGGGGATTGGTGATCGAGATGACGTCGCCGATCGCGCCGGCCTCGTTGGCGCGGCCGCGCATGCTGATCGCGACGCCGCGCGCCTCGTAGAGGATGGTGACGATGTCGCCGCGCCCGACGATCTCCTCGCGCTGGACATCGCCGCTGCGCAGCACCGAGCCCGCCACCAGCATCCGCTTGGCGACCTTGCCGACCGCCGCTTTCGCCTCGCCGAGCACGTCGTTGAACTGTGCATCGCGCGGCCGGCGCTCGACGGTGACGTCGGATGCCTTGAGCGTCTCGCCGCGAGCGATGGTGCGCAGCGGCACCACGGCTTCGACCGTCTCGACCAGTTGGCCCGAGACACGCACCGGTTTCAGCCGGGTCGCGGCGCTGCCCGGCATGGTCAGGCGGCCGGTGATGCGGCGGCTGCGCGCGTCGTAGTTCAGGTCGAGCGCAGCAAGGTCGCCGGTCAGCTCCGGTTCGACCACGACGGAGGGCGCGCCGCCATCGAGCAGCAGCGCAAAGGCGCGCCCGTCGAAGCCGAAGCGATCGAGCAGTGCCGACTTCACGGCGGCCTCGACATCGAGCCCGGTGATCCGGCGCGCCGCCCGGGTCACCACCACCTGGGCGACACCCTGGCTGTCGAGTTCCTGCGCGTCGCGCAGAAGACCGTGCTTCACTGCGGCCTCGACGATGCGGCTGACCTGGATCGTGCCGGTCTCGCCGAGCGCCGGCGCCCGGAAGGCGGGCAGCGCCGCATCCTGCGGCGACAGGCCGGCGATCAGGTCGCCGAAGCCGACGATGTCGCGCGAAAGCGTGAGATCGGTCTTCAGCTTGAGCTTCGTGGCTGCCGCGGGTACGGCCGCGGGCGCACGCTCGCCGGCCGGAGCCGCCGCCTGCGCAAATGCCGTGGCGGGAATCGCGGTCATGGTCGCGATCAGGAGAATGGAGCGGATCATCTGGCTCATCCCTCTCAGCGCATGATCTGCGTGGTGGACTGCATCATCTGGTCGGCGGCCGAGATCACCTTGGAGTTCATCTCGTAGGCGCGCTGCGCCGCGATCAGCGAGGAGAGCTCGGTCACCGCCTGGACGTTGCCTTCTTCCAGGTAGTTCTGCTGCAGCGTGCCGAACCCCTCTTCGCCGCCGAGCCCGTCGATCGCGGGGCCGGAGCCGGCCGTTTCGATGAACAGGTTGTCGCCGATCGATTCGAGGCCGACCTTGTTTATGAAGCGGGTGAGCTGGATCTGGCCGAGCTGCTGCGGAGCGGTCTGGCCGGGAAGGCTGACCTCGACCGTGCCCTGCGCGTTGATGTTGACGCTGGTCGCGTTGTTCGGGACGGTGATGCCCGGCTGGACCTGGTAGCCGTCGCGCGTCACCAGCCGGCCCTGGCTGTCGAGGTCGAAGGAGCCGTCACGCGAATAGGCGGTGCGGCCATCCGGCATCTGGATGCGGAAGAAGCCCTCGCCGCGGATCGCGATGTCGTACTGCTTCTCCGTCGGCGTCAGGTTGCCCTGGCTCATCACCCGCCCGGTCGAGGCGGTCTTGACGCCCGAGCCGACGAAGGTGCCGGCCGGAACCTGCGTGTTCTGGTCCGAGGTCTGCGTGCCGGCGCGACGGAAGTGCTCGTAGAGCAAGTCCTGGAAATGAACGCGCTGGCGCTTGTAGCCGGTGGTGCGGACGTTCGCGATGTTGTTCGAGATGACCTGGACGTTGAGTTCCTGGGCCATCATGCCGGTGGCGGCGGTGTAAAGCGCGCGCATGGTTTGGCTCCTTTCCGCGTCAGGCTTGCTGATCGGCCAGGCGGGTGATCGCCTTGGCACGTAGTTCGTCGGTCTTGGCCATCATCGCCGAGAGGGTCTGGTAGGCGCGCTGGACTTCGACCAGCCGCGTCATCTCCACCACGGCCTTGACGTTGGAGCGCTCGATCGCCCCGGTCTCGAGCCGCGCCTGCGGGCCTGCGGCCTGCGCAGCGGTGGTCGAGGAGAACAGGTTGCTGCCATCGCTGGCGAGCGCGGCGGGGTTGTCGAAGCGGACGATCCGGAGCTTGCCGCGCTGGCCCTGGTCGGAGGTGACCGTGCCGTCGGCGGCGATCCGGGGGTTGCTCTCGGTCGCGCCGAAGACGATCGGCCCGCCATCGCCCATGACCGGTTGGCCGGACTGGGTCACGAGCTGGCCGCGGCCATTGATATCGAGTGAGCCGGCGCGGGTGTAGCGCTCGCCCTGGGGGGTCTGGACGACGAGATAGTTGTCGCCCTGAACCGCGACATCGAGCGGGTTGCCGGTGCGCTCGATCGCCCCCAGCGAGAGGTCGATCGGCGTGCCCTTGTCGATGACATAGGAGAGCCGGCGGTCCTGCGTCTGGAAGGTGTCGGCGCGCGCCGTCGGCGAGACGTACTCGGCAAAACGCGCCGAGCGCGCCTTGAAGCCGTTCGTGCCGACATTGGCGACATTATTGGCGATGACGTCGAGCTCACGCGCCAGAGCCATCTGGCGCGACAGGCTGACGAGAAGCGCGTTTTCCACGGCTCCTGCTCCCGATCTGTCCCATGGCCGCCCCGACGCTCCCCAGCGCGGTGGCCACGCCAATCAGGTGGCAAGCGACGTGCCAACATGGTTAATTCTGACAAGCCATTGATATAATTAAATATCGATCCGCGGAGCGCCTTAGATCGCTCTGGTACGAACCCGCCCACACGGCAGAAACGACCCGGCAAAAACTGCCCTGCTTAACGGGCCGTTAACCGTAATTGATCAAGGTCGGAGCCAGAGAGACGGGCCAGCGGCGGCGCCCGTCCCGGGCGGGCAAGCCGAGATGGCGAAGAAGACGAGCAAGGACGACGAGACCGCCGAGGATGGCGCCGAAGCGGCGTCGAAACCCGGCAAGAAGAAGCTCGTCATGATCGGCGGCGCCCTGGCGCTCGTCGCCGTGCTGGGCGGCGGCTGGTTCTTCTTCCTGAAGAAGAAGCCTGTCGAAGAAGTCAGTGCCGAGGCGGCTGCCGCAGCGGCGAAGAAGCAGATCACCTTCGTCGAGATGAAGGACATGATGATCGGCATCTCCGCCGGTCCGCAGCAGGACCGCCAGCCGATCGTCAAGATCAAGGTCGCGCTCGAGATCGCCGATCCCAAGACCGCGGATCAGGTCAAGCCGCTGCTGCCGCGCGTCGAGGACGCATTCCAGGTCTTCATGCGCGAGCTGCGGCCCTCCGACCTCGACGGCTCGGCCGGCATGTATCGGCTGAAGGAAGAGCTGCTGCGCCGGGTCAACGTCACCGTCTACCCGGCAAAGGTCGACGCCGTCCTCTTCAAGGAACTGCTGCTGCAATAGCAGCAGCCTCATTCGCCCGAGCAGACCCACATGGCCAGCAGCGACCTCGAAGCCCAGGACAAGGACAAGCTGCCGCTGACGCCGGAAGGCATGGCGGCAGAGTGGGCTGCCATGCCCGACATCGTCGACGAGGACGGTGGCGAAGCGGAAGCCAATATCGATCGCCTGATGAATCAGGACGAGATCGATACGATGCTCGGCTTCTCCATCGGAGACGACGGCAAGGGCGGTCGCAACGGCATCCAGGCGATCGTCGATTCGGGCTCGGTCACCTATGAACGCCTGCCGATGCTCGAAATCATTTTCGAGCGCCTGGTCCGCCTCCTCTCCACCAGTCTGCGCAACCTGTTCAGCGACAATGTCGAGGTGACGCTGGAGGGCATCCGCTCGGTGCGCTTCGGCGACTACATGAACTCGATCTCGCTGCCGGCGATGCTCGCCGTGTTCAAGGCCGAGGAATGGGACAATTTCGGTCTCGTCACCATCGAGTCCGCCCTCACCTATTCGGTGCTCGACACCATGCTCGGCGGCAAGCGCGGCCAGTCGGCGGCGCGCGTCGACGGGCGCCCCTTCACCTCGATCGAGATGAGCCTGCTGCGCCGCGTCATCGGCGTCGTGCTCGGCGATGCCGAGGCCGCCTTCCGGCCGCTCTCGCCGGTGAACTTCAAGGTCGACCGGATCGAATCCAATCCGCGCTTCGTCTCGATCTCCCGGCCGGCCAACGCCGCCATCCGCGTCGAACTGCGCTTCGACATGGAGGGCCGCGGCGGCTCACTCCATCTCCTACTGCCCTACGCCACCATCGAGCCGATCCGCGAATTGCTGCTCGAAAGCTTCATGGGTGAGAAGCTCGGGCGCGACCCGATCTGGGAGAACCACCTCGCGACCGAGGTCTGGCAGGCGGATGTCGCGGTCAAATGCGTGCTGCACGAATGCACCATGCCGCTGAAGCGGGTGATGAAGCTCGAGATCGGCGACACGCTGATGTTCGACGCCCGCCCCGACTCCGTCGCCTCGCTGCGCTGCGGCGAGTTCATCGTCAGCGAGGGCCGGATCGGACGCGTCGACGACAAGATCGCCGTCCAGGTCGTCACCCCGTTGCGGCGCTCGAAGACGACCATGGCCGCCTTCGACACCAGCCATCTCAATACGGCGTCCTGACCAGGGAGTTCCTGCCCCATGACCATCACCCTGATCGCCGATGCGCTGGTGGGCTGCCTGCTGGTCGCCACGATCATCACCTGCTTCGTGCTCTCCAAGCGCATCGAAAGGCTGAAGGCCGATGAGAGCGCCATGCGCCAGACCATCGGCGCCCTCATCTCGGCGACCGATACGGCCGAGCGTGCCATCGCCGGCCTGAAGCTGACGCTCGGCGACTGCGACCGCACGCTCGGCGAACGCCTGCGCACCGCCGAGCGTTATGCCGCCGACCTCGCCCAGCAGATCGAGGCCGGCCAGGGCATTATGGAGCGCATCGGCCAGATCGTCAGCGCCGCCAGCATGGTCGCCGCAAAGCCCGAGCCCGCCGCCGAGAAGCCGCCTGTCTCGCGGATGGCGAGCGCTGCCGACGCCGCCGCCGCCATCCGCGCCCGTGCCGCCCGCAGGCTCGAAGGCCAGGCTGCGTGATCCAGTCGCCCCGCCTCATCCCGGCCGTCATCCTCGGCGCCATGGGTCTCCTGGCGCTGAAGCTGCTCGCCTGGTCGGCGGAGCCTTCTCCGGGCAAGGTGCCGGCAGCCAGCGCCCAGGCACTCCCCGCCAAGCCTCAGAAGGAGGTCTGGGGATTGGCCAAGATCATCGCCAAAGCTCATCAGCCCGACGTCTTCATGGATCCCGAGACCACCGGCACGATCGACCCGCCGGCGCCGAAGCTCCCGCCCGAGGAGCAGGCCAAGCGCGACGCCGCCCCGAACAACAAGGCCGGCGTGATGAACGGCACGGCCCAGCCGGTCTCACCGGCGGAGAAAGCCCTGCTCGAACGCCTCGGCCAGCGCCGCGAGGAGATCGAGGCGCGCATGCGCGAGCTCGATATGCGCGAGAAGCTGCTCGATTCGGCCGAGAAGAAGCTCGGCGGCCGCGTCGACGATCTCAAGGCACTGGAGGAGAAGGCCGAAGCCCCGCGCAAGCAGGAGGCCGAGGCCAATCAGGCCGTCAAGAACCTGGTGATCATGTACGAGACGATGAAGCCCAAGGACGCCGCCCGCGTCTTCGACCGGCTGGCGCTCGACATCCTCGTCCCGGTCGTCCAGCAGATGAGCCCGCGCAAGATGTCGGACGTCCTCGCTGCCATGTCGCCGGAGGCGGCCGAACGGCTCACCGTCGCGCTCTCGGTGCGTGGACGTCCTGCTGTCGCCGTCGATCGCGCACCAGCCGCCATGCCGGCGGGCACCGAGTTGCCGGCAATCGAGCCCACGCCGCGACGCTGAGCCCGGCCGCTGTCTCGGCAGTCACTGCTGAACCGAAATGCCACTCTCCTTGATGATCGTCGCATAGGTCGACACATAGCGGTCGATCACCGTCTCGAACTCCGCGCCTGGCCGGGCCAGCACCGTGAAGCTCAGGCTCTGGAGGCGCTCGCGTACATCCGGGCGCGTCAAGGCCGCGAGCCAGGCGCGCTCCAGTGCTTCGCGGGCCGGCGCCGGCGTATCGCGGCGGACCATGATGCCGAACCAGCTGTCGGAGAGAAGGTCCGGCTGGCCGAGTTCGCTGAAGGTCGGGACATTGGGCAGCTCCCGCACGCGCCGGTCGGCGGTGACCGCGAGCGCGAGGAGCTTGCCCTCGTCGATCGCCTGGACGACGTCCGGAAGGTTGCTGAGCGCAAAATCGATCCGGCCGGCGAACAGATCGACGAACAGCTGCGAGGTGCCGTTATAGGGCGCATGGACGGACTTGCCGCCGATCAGGCGCAGGAAATGCTCGGAGCCGAGATGCGGCGAGGTCCCGATTCCCGGGCTGCCATAGGTCATCGAGTCGCCGTTCTCGCGCAGGCGCTTGACGAAGCCCGCCCAGTCCGTCTTCAGCGACGGCGCGACCACGAGGACATGCGGCACCACGGTCGCCTGCACCACCGGAGCGAAGGCGCGCTGCCAGTCCGCGGTCCGTGCCCGCAGCGTGATGTTCGCCGCAAAGCTGTTGGCGATCATCAGCATCGTGTGCCCGTCGGCCGGGGACTTCAGCGTCTCGGCCCCGGCGATGACGGTGGCGGCGCCGGCGATGTTCTCGACGACCACGGTCTGGCCGAGCGTGTCCTTGAGGCTCTCCTGGACCAGCCGGGCGACCGGATCCATCGATGTCCCGGCCGTGAACGGGAGGATCAGCCGCAGCGGCCTCGTCGGTCGCCACTCGGATTGTGCTCTTGCTAGTTGCGGTCTTGCCAGAACCGGGGCGGTCAATCCCGCCAGGAGCAACGCGCGTCGATCAAGCAACATCGGAGCTCTCCAGGCATGAGATCGTCAAAGCTGTGGCCGGCTGCATTGCGTTCCCGTTCCGGCAACACGTGCAGCCAGGCCGCTTCTGGTCAGGGCTGCTCGATCACGAGTTCTCGCGGCAGGCCGCGCACATCCATCTCGTAGTCGAGCACCGCGACCGGAGGCCGCGAGAAGTGCCAGGTCAGGCCGCGGCCGAGGCTGGTGATCGGCAGGAGGACGTCCGCAAGGAGCGGATGGATGTCGCGAACCGTGTAGATGTTCGCGACCGTGGCATCCTCCCAGCCATAGCCGAGCCCGGTGAGGCGGTGCTCCATCTCGCCCATCACCCACTCGGCCTTGGCGCGCACGCCACTCGGGGAGGCATCGCCTGGCCGGATCGTTCCCTGCGCATAGCTCGCGCCGCCTTCCGGCGCCTCGCCGCTGCCCGCCACCACGAAGCTCGCCCGCGCCGAGGCATCGGGAACGGTATAGCTGAAGGCATGGAGCGATACGGTGTCCGGCTTGCCGAGCTCGGGGCAGATGTTCGTCCGGGCGACCGGGTTCACCTTGCCTTGGAGGACGCCCCATTGGTCGAGGCGGGAGGCATAGAGCCGGTTGAAGGCATCGAACCCGCCTTCCGAAAACGGCTCGGGCGAACGCAGTTCGCAGGCGCAGAACGCGGTCAACGGCCTGCCCACCTGCTTCAGATGCGCCTCGACGATCGCGAGACCGCGATCCAGCGCGACCGGGGACGCCAGCTGCGCACGCTCGATCCGGAAGCCCGGCTGCGCCGCAACGCCACCGGAGTATTGGTAGACGGCGGGGATGAACCTGTAGCTGCCGTCCTGGCTTGGCTCGGTCGAATACATCAGATCGGCTCCCGCAACGTCCTGATCATTTCTAGAGGCGGTGACGATCGACCAGCCAGAGCGGAATCGCGGAGCGATCGTTGCCGATCCGGCAACAGTTGCTTACCGTCCAGTCGACCGACCTCTGCCACCCGCGAGGCCCTTTCCATGTCGCTCACCCGCTACCGGTATTTCGCGCTCGTCGCCGATCACGGCTCCGTCCGCGAGGCGGCGGATGCGCTGCGCGTCGCCCCTTCAGCGATCAGCCGCCAGGTCGCCGGTCTCGAAGAGGAGTACGGCACCGCGCTGTTCGAGCGCCGGGCGCGCGGCATGAGATTGACCATGGCGGGATCCGCGGTCCTCGAGACCGCGCGCACCATCCTCGGCAGCGTCCAGACGGCGCGCTCCGCCATCGAGGAACTCCAGGGCATGAAGCGCGGTCACGTGCGGGTCTGGGCGGTCGAAGGCGCCCTCGACGATTTTCTCTACCCTGCCCTTACCGAGTTCTCGACCGCGCATCCCTCGGTGAGCTTCGAGGTCATGGTCGCGAGTTCCGACCAGCTCGTGCAGCGCCTGCTCGACGACGAGGCCGACGTGGCGGTGGCGTTCAACCCGATCCTCCACCGCAGCGTCCTGTCGCTTGCCGAGATCGCCGACGCGCTCGTCGTCGCCGCCCATCCGGACGATGCCGTCGCGCAGCGGCAGTCGGTGAGGATCGGGGATGTCGGCGAGATGAAGCTTGCGCTCCCGGACAGGACGTTCGGCCTGAGGCGCCTCGTCGACGATATCGCCGCAGCGACCGGTACCGAGCTCAAGCCGGCCCTGGTCACGAACTCGATCGAGTCGCTGCGCTCCTTCGCACGGGCCGGCATGGGGGTCAGCATGCTGACCCGCTGCGCCACGCGGCGGGACGTGTCCGAGGGACGGTTGGTCACCGTCCCGCTTCAGGGCCGCAATCTGCGCAAGGCCTGCCTCAAGATCTGCGTGCGCAAAGGCCGGGCCCTGTCGCCCGCGGCGCGGGCCTTGTCGCGGCACCTCGCCCGCAGCGCCCGGAAATATGCGGTCGGACACACGTAGAGACACCTTCCGCGGGAGAGAGTTCTTTAACCCGCCGTTATCCTTGACGGGCTAGCCTCCGCGCAGGTTGGAGCAGCCTGTCGCCGTTCCGCCAATCGCGTCGAGTTGAGTAGCGGTCGTGCGTATCCAGCGGTCCCTGAGCTTCGGCATTGGCCTGGCGGCGCTGAGCCTCGCTGCCGGCTTCGTCGCGCCGGTGGCGGCGGCCACCGCGACCTTGCGCGGCGAGGCCATGCGCGCCGGCTTCGGTCGCCTCGCCTTCACCTTCGACGAACCGGTGACCACGCGCGTGCGGGTCTCGAACGGCGTCGTCGTCATCGGCTTCAGCCAGCCGGTGAAGCTCGAGCCCGGCCGGCTCGCTGCCGACCTGCCGAATTATGTTTCGGTCGTGCGGATCGATCCCGACGGTCGCGGCCTGCGCCTGGCGCTCGCCCGCCCCTATCGCGCCAATCTGCTCGAAGCCGGTGACAAGGCCTTCGTCGACCTTTTGCCCGAGAATTGGACCGGCCAGCTGCCGGGCCTGCCACCCGAGATCCTCGCCGAGCTCACCCAGCGCCTGCGCCTTGCCGAGGCACGCGCCCGCGAGATCGCCCGCGCTCCGGCGATCCCGCCGAAGTCGCTCGGCTTCCGCAGCGCCCGCCTGCCGACGCTCGATCGCCTGATGTTCTCGACGCCGCCGGAGACGATGCTGACGCCGACCCTGGGCGACAACAAGCTGACGCTGAGTTTCGACCAGGCGCTGGCGGTGACGCCATCGCAGATCCGTAGTCTGCTGCCAGCCGACTTCACGCTCGAGCAGGCGACCATCGGGGACGACAGGACGCAGCTCGTCTTCTCCGTGCCGAAGGATCGCCAGCTTCGCAGCTTCCGCGACGAGACGGGCTGGACCGTCGACCTGCCACATTCCGGCGCCGCCATCCCGCTGTCGCTGGCCGATCTGCAGGCCACCCCCCAAGGTGGAGCCAAGCCGGCGGAAACCAAGGCCCCCGAGCAGAAGCCGGCGCCAGCCGCGCCGTCCCCTGCCCCGGCAGCCGAGGCGCCGCAGGTGCAGCCAAAGCCGGTGACTACAGTCGCCGCTGACGCACCGCCTCGGGATGTCGAGGTCGGCTCCACCGCCGATGGCGATGGCGGCCGCATCGATTTCCGCTTCTCGCGACCGACGGGCGCCGCCGCCTTCGCCGAGCCGGGACGGGTCACGCTGGTCTTCGACACGCGCGACACATTCGATCCTGACAAGCTCAAGGGCGTGCTGCCCGCTCTGGTTCAGGACGCCACCGTCACGCGCGAGGCCAAGGTCACCGTCATCAGGCTTAAGACGCGCCGCCAGCAGATCGTTCGGCTCTCCGATGACGGTCCGCAATGGTCCCTGACCTTCGGCGACAAGGCCGGCAAGCCGGCCGGCGCGCTCAGCCCGCGCCGCGGCGCCGACGAACGCGGCCAGACCATCGTCAACGTGCCGGTGCCGGGTCTGACCGGCGTGCACTGGCTCGAGAATAGCGAAGGCGGCCCGGCGCTCGCCGTCGCGACCGCGATGGGGCCGACGCGGGCCGTGTCGAAGCCCTACCGTTTCGTCGAGTTCGGGCTGCCGCAAAGCGCCCATGGTGTCGTCGTCAGCGCCGTCGCCGACGATCTTGCAGTGCGCGCCGACACCAACGAGGTGCAGATCGGCCGTCGCAATGGCCTGGTCGTCAGCCTCGATGCCGAAAAGCCGAGCGAGGCAGACAAGAAGAGCGCTGGGGCAGCCACGCAGCCATTGCTGGATACCGAGACCTGGTCGGCGCTGCATACGGTCGATGTCCGCGACCGCGCCGCTGCTTTGCTGCGCGAGGTCACCGGCGCGTCGCGTGGGCGCAAATCCGAGACCCGGCTGGCGCTGGCCCGCTTCCTCGCCGCCAACGGCATGATGTCGGAAGCGGCCGGACCGCTGAACGCGCTCCTGGCCGACGACGCCGCGATGCGCGGCAACCGCGATGCGGTCTTCCTGCGCGGCCTGATCGCCACCCGCATGCACCGCAGTGCCGAGGCGCTGAAGGCTTTCGAGGCCGCGCCGATCCGCGACGAAGCCGAGGCCGGGCTCTGGCGCGCCCTCTCCGAGCAGCGGCTCGGCCGCAACGGTCAGGCCCTCGCCGGCTTCCGCCGGGCAGAAGATATCCTCGACCGCTACCCCGTCGATCTCCAGGCCGAGTTCCGCCCGGCGATGGCGCGGGCCGCGCTCGCCTCCGGCGAGGCGACGGTGGCGGAAAAGCAGATCGAACGTCTCGCCGAGATGTCCGAGGAACTGGTGAATCCCGAAGAACTGGCGCTGCTGGGCGCCAGGCTCGACGATGTCAGCGGCCGGCCTGAGGCGGCGCTCAACGGCTACCGCCCACTCTTCGAGGCAAAAACCCGGCCGGTCGCAGCCGAGGCGCAGTTGCGCGCCGTCAAGCTTGCCCGTGCCGAGAAGCGCACCGACCTGCCGGTCGACGAGGCCATTGCGCGGCTGGAGACCGTCTCGGCGATCTGGCGCGGCGGCGAGGTCGAGATCGAGGCGCTGGCCGAACTCGGTCGCCTCTATGCCGAGCAGCAGCGCTGGCGCGACGCCTTCCAGACGGCGCGGCGCGCCAACGAGGTCTTCCCGGAGCATCCGGCGACGCGGCTGCTGCATGACGAGACCGCCCAGCGCTTCGAGGCACTGTTCAGCGATCCCGATCTCGAAAAGCTGCCGCGGCTCGACGCGCTGGCGATGTTCTACGATTTCAAGGAATTCCTGCCGATCGGCCGGCGCGGCGACGAGATCACCCGCCTGCTCGCCGACCGGCTGGTCGAACTCGATTTGCTCGATCAGGCCAGCGAGATCCTACAATACCAGATGGATCGGCGCCTGACCGGCGCGGCGCGCTCCACCGTCGCAACGCGGCTCGCCATGATCCGCGTGATGAACGGCAAGCCGGCGGAGGCATTGCAGGCGATCGTCTCGACCCGGCTCGCCGAACTGCCGGCCGACGTCAAGCGCGCCCGCCTGCTGCTCGAGGCCAAGGCGCTCTCCGACCTGTCGCGCACCGACCAGGCGCTCGACCTGATGGAGGGCGAAAGCGGCCCCGAAGTCGACCGCCTCAACGCCGACATCCTGTGGAGCGGGCGGCGCTGGCGCGAGGCCGGCGAGGCGCTCGAACGCATCCTCGGCGAGAGCTGGCGCGGACAGGCGCCGCTCAGCGACGGCGAGCGCGGCGACGTGATGCGCGCCGCCATCGGCTATGTGATGTCGGACGAGGCGCTCTCGCTCGACCGCTTGCGCACCAAGTTCGCCGGCAAGATGGCGCAGGGTGCCGATGCGCGGCTGTTCGGTTTCGTGACCGGCGCAAGCCGGGCCAGCGCCGCCGACATTCGCGAGGCCGCGCGCTCGGCCTCCGGCTCCGACACCATGACCGACTTCCTCAAGGAATACCGCAAGCGCTACCCGGCCTATTCCAGTTCCGTGCGCGAGAGGCGGAAAGCGGGCGAGGCCGACGCCGCCAATGCCGGGCCTAAGCCCGGCCAGGGCTGACGCTCCTTCTCGCGCCGTCATTCCGGACAAGCCGCGCCAGCGGCGCAGCTCCGGAATGACGGCGAATATTTTGGCAGCGGCGAGCCAGGCCAGCCCTACCCTCAACTGCCATAGCTCTTGACCAGCGAGCCGGCGACCAGCCCCCAGCCATCGACCAGCACGAAGAAGATCAGCTTGAACGGCAACGCCACCGTCACCGGTGGCAGCATCATCATGCCGACCGACATCAGGATCGAGGCGACCACGAGGTCGATGATCAGGAACGGTACGAACAACAGGAAGCCGATCTCGAAGGCGCGCCTGAGCTCCGAGATCATGAAGGCCGGCACCAGCACCTGAATCTGGACCAGATCAGGCCGCTCCGGGGCGGGCTCGCGCGACATCTCGATGAACAGCGCCAGATCCTTCTCGCGCACATGCTTCAGCATGAACTCGCGGAACGGCACGATGCCGCGCTCGAACGCCTCCTGCGGCTGCATCTGGCCGGCGATCAGCGGTGCGCCGGCGACGCGATAGGCCTCCTTCAGGGTCGGCGCCATCACGAAGCCGGTCAGGAACAGCGAAAGCCCGATGATCACGGCGTTGGGCGGCGCGGTCTGGGTGCCGATCGCCGAGCGCAGCAGCGACAGCACCACCGCGATGCGGGTGAACGAGGTTACCATGATCAGGATCGACGGCGCCAGCGACAGCACCGTGATCGCGGCGATCACCTGCAGCGCCCGCTCGGTGACGCCGCCCTGGCCGAGGTCGAGCGAGAGCGTCTGGGCCTGGGCGACGCTTCCGAGCGCACCCAGCACGACGGCGAACACCGCCAGCCAGCGCAATCTCCGTCCCGTGGGTATCCGCCTGCCCATCATCCGTCCCTGCCCGAATCAAGGCGCGGGCTCGACGGAACGCTAGAGCAAGGCTCGGGGCCGGTCGAAGGGGGTTTCACTCGCTATCCCCTGCCGCCTTGGCGGCAGGGGGACTCGTTGCCCTTCACGCCAGCGAGGCTGGCTCAGCCTTTCGGCTTGGGATCGCGCCCGAGCAGGCGGGCGAACTCCGCCTCGATCGCATCGACCGAGAACGGGTCGTCCTCGGTCGGCTTGCCAGCCGGCTTCGAATCCGACGGCTTGGTCTCGGCTTCCGGCTTGGTTTCAGCCGGCTTGACGTCGGCAGGCTTCGCTTCCGCAGGTTTCGTCTCGGCCGACTTGGCCTCGCTGGGCTTGTCTCCGCTCTTGGCCGGCCCCTCGGGCGCGTCGGCCTTGGCAGAGTCTAGCTCGTCGTCGAGCATGTCGTCGAACACAGGCGCGAACTTTGCTGGCTTGGGCTGATCGGCAACCGGAGCCGGCGGCGTTTGCTCCTTTGCGGGTACGGGCTTCTTCTCCTCGGCCTTGACCGGCTCGGCCGCAGGCGGCTTCGGCGGAGCAAAGACCGGGGGCGCGACCAGCGGCGCTTCGGCCGCGATGGGCCGGG
Organism: Alloboseaceae bacterium BT-24-1; assembly: GCA_025846845.1. Classification (GTDB taxonomy): domain Bacteria; phylum Pseudomonadota; class Alphaproteobacteria; order Rhizobiales; family Beijerinckiaceae; genus Allobosea. Next base: position 469,230 of record JAOYTL010000002.1, on the reverse strand, counting down.
CCGGCGTGGGTTTCAGCCCTAGCGCCATCTCGAGCTCGGCCTCCATATCCAGTGCCGGGCGGGCGGGCGCCGGTGTCGGAGCTGGCGGCTTGGCGGCGGCGGCCGGCGGAGCTGGCGGCACGGAAGGCGCCGGCGGCGGAGCGGCAGGCGTTGCCGCCGGCGCTTCCGGTTCCACGCGTGGGGCGGCTGCGCCGGGGCGCACGGCGGAGAACGGCCGCTTCAGTGCCTCTTCGAGCTGACGGGCCATGTCGCCGAGCTCGCTGGCGCTGGCGGCCGGAGCCGGGTCGCGGGTCAGGGAGGCACTGATGCCGGCAGCCCCCGCAGCGACCGCGGGAGCAAGCGGAGCTGGCGCAGGACGCGGCGGCTGCGGCTGGGCTGTCGGACGTGCGAGCGGCGCCGGAGCGACTGGCGGCTGCGGGCGCGGCGGCGGAACGGGATCGACCGGAACGGCGGGGGCCGGCACCGGCGAAGGCGGCAGCTGGCGCGGCTCCTCGGCGATATGCGGACGCGAATCGGCCTCGAAGGCCAGCGGCCGCTCGGCCGAGCCTTCGGTCGGAGCCGGCATCGCCACACGCCCGCCGCTCCGGACGATATTGGTTTCGACGACGACATCGGAGGCGCCGCCGATCATCACGAGGTGCTCGACATTGTCGCGCCGCACCAGGATCAGCTGGCGCTGCCGGTCGAGATCGTAGACATCGACCACACCGAGGCGCGGCTGGCGCGCGCGCCCCCCGCCCTGACCCTTGAACTTCAGCCGGCCGCCGCTCATCCGCCGCAAGAAGAAGCCGAGCAGCGCGACCAGGAGAAGCACCACTGCGAAGGCGATGATCCAACGCAGGCCGGAGGAAAGTTCGAAGCCAAACAAAGTCTGCAAGGTCTGCCTCATGAAGCGACGCGACAGCCGCCGACCGCTCTTTGTAAGGGCGATCAGACGGATAGACGGAGCTGGCTATACCATAAGCGCCGCCAGTTCGAGAAACATGGTTAGCAGATGGTTAACATGAACCTGCAGATCGGCTGGAATTAACCGCGCATTAACCATGCACCCGGCAATAATTTCCCACTTCGGCAAGAGCCGACGGGAGATTGGCAGCATGGCGAACAATGGCCTTGGCCTGATGGGAGCTCTGAAGACGCGCATGCACTGGCATCAGGCGCGCCAGAAGCTGCTCGCCGAGAACGTCTCCAATGCCGATACCCCCAAGTTCAAGCCGCATGACCTGCGCGCGCCCTCCCCGGCCGGCGGCGCCATGACGCTGGCGCAGACCTCGCCGATGCATCTCGGCCTCTCCGGCCAGCAAGGCGGCTTCGATCCGCGCGATCCCAAGCGCTTCGAGACGACGCCGAGCGCCAACAGCGTCAACCTCGAAGATGAGATGATGAAGGTCGCCCAGAACCAGTCGGACTACCAGCTCGCCGCCTCGCTCTACAGCAAGAGCCTCGGGCTGATGAAGATCGCGATCGGCAAGGGTCGCTAAGGAGCCACGTCATGGATCTGCTCAAGAGTCTTGCCGTCGCTGCGTCCGGCCTGAAGGGCCAGGCAGGCCGCATGCGCGTCATCGCCGAGAACCTCGCCAACGCCGATTCCACGCCCGAGCGCGCCGGCGTCGACCCGTATCGTCGCAAGATCGTGAGCTTCCAGGGCAAGCTCGACCGCGAGCTCGACGCCCAGGTCGTCGAACTCGGCCGGGTCAACCGCGACCGCAGCGACTTCAAGACGAAATACGACCCCGGCCATCCGGCCGCCGACACCAGCGGCCAGGTCAAGATGCCCAACGTCAATTCGCTGATCGAGACGATGGACATGCGCGAGGCCCAGCGCAGCTACGAGGCCAATCTCAACGTCATCTCGTCCACGCGCCGGATGATCCAGCGCACCATCGACATCCTGCGCGCCTGACGCGGCACGGCCGAAGCGGAGCTACGCTCATGACCACCTCCAGTTTTGCCGCCGGTGCCTACGCCTCTATGCAGGGGATGGGCGCGAGCGGTCTCATGAAGAAGCCGGCCTCCGTCGGCGGTCTCGATGCAGCGGGCGCCGGCCTGCCCGACTTCTCGTCCCTGGTCGGCAAGGCGCTGGAATCGACTGCGCAGAGCGCTCGCCAGGCGGACATCCAGACCGGCAAGGTTGCAGCCGGCCGCTCGGACGTCGTCGACGTGGTCACGGCCGTGGCCGAGAGCGAGGCGGCGATCGAGACGCTGGTGGCGGTGCGCGACCGCGTCATCGCCGCTTACGAGGAAATCATGCGGATGCCGGTCTGACGACCGCCCTCCCATCCAACACCGTCCGGATCAGAGCCCGATGACCTCCGCAGCCATCCTCGACGTCGCCCGCGACGGCATCGTCGTCTTCCTCAAGGCCGGCGCACCGCTGATGCTGATCGCGCTCGCCGTCGGTCTCGTCGTCTCGCTCTTCCAGGCGTTGACGCAGATCCAGGAGCAGACCCTGGTCTACGTTCCCAAGATCATCGCGGTCTTCGCCGCCATGCTGCTGTTTTTGCCGTTCATGGGCGACGCGTTGGCGGGTTATATGGGCAGGGTCGCCGTCCGAATCGCCACGGGCGAATGAGCCTCGCGCCTGCCAGCGCCTCCTTCCTGTGGAGTCCGGTCGGCGCGCCTCACTGGCGCGGGAGCCGGGTCCGCCCGATGCAGATCGCCATCCTGCCCGAAATCAGCGCGCTGTTCGTGCTGATTTTCGCGCGCGTCGGCACCCTGGTGATGCTGATGCCGGGTATCGGCGAGCGCTTCATCCTGTCGCGCGGCCGGCTGTCTCTCGCCTTCTTCGTCACGCTCGTCATACTGCCGATGGCCCGCAGCACGATCACCATGCCGCAGGATCCGGGCGGGCTGGGCACGCTGCTGATCAGCGAGATCATGGTCGGGCTCGTCATCGGCGCGACCGTGCGCCTTTTGATGGGTGCGCTGCAGACCGCCGGCTTCATCATCGCCCAGACGCTCGGCCTCGGCTTCGCCGTCACCGTCGACCCGACCGGCGGCCTGCAGAACCCCTCGCTTGCCAACTTCCTGTCCATGCTCGGCATCACGCTGATCCTGGCCAGCGATCTTCACCACCTGGCGCTCGCCGCCATCCATGAGAGCTATCGGCTGCTGCCGCCAGGCGGCTTCCCCGAGATCGGCGACGTCATGACGCTCGCGGTCAAGGCGATGGCGCAGGGTTTTTCGCTCGCCGTGCAGATCTCGGCGCCCTTCATCGTCTTCGGGCTGCTGTTCAATCTCGGCCTCGGCGTGCTGGCGCGGTTGATGCCTCAGATGCAGGTCTTCTTCCTCGCGGTCCCCGCCTCGATCCTCGGCGGGATGCTGGTGTTCCTCGCTGCGGTCGGCGTGATGATGGGCGTCTTCCTCGACGATCTCGGCGCCTTCCTGCGCCAGTTCATCGGTCTCTAGAGGAGGCGCAGGCATGGCCGGGGACGTCGAAAACGAAGACCGCACAGAAGAACCGACCCAGCGAAAGCTCGACGAAGCCATCGAAAAGGGCGATGTCGCGAGATCGCAGGAGATCGGCACATTCTTCGTGCTTTGCGGCTTCACGCTGGCACTGCTGATCGCAGCGGGCTCGGCCGCCCGCGATGCGACGCTCTCACTGCGCTCCTTCCTGATGAACGCCCATCAGGTCTCGGACGACCCGGCCGCCCTCTTCCATGTCACCAGCAAGGGGGTGATGACGGGCTTCGCCGCGCTCGCTCTGCCGCTCGGCTTCATCCTCGTCGCCGCGCTTGCCGGCGCCCTGATCCAGCACAAGCCGCTCTGGACCACCGAGCCGATGATGCCGAAATTCGACCGCGTCTCGCCCATGGCGGGTTTCAAGCGCATCTTCGGCAAAGATGCCTGGGTCAATTTCGCCAAGGGCCTCGCCAAGATCGCGTTGGTCGGCGTCGGCGTCTGGATCGTGCTCTGGGGCGAGCGCGATCGCCTGCAGGGCTTCGCCCAGATGGATGTGCATGCCCTGTTGCCGGCGGCCCTCGTTCTGACCATCAAGCTGATGGCCGGCGTGCTCGCGATCTTCGCGATCATCGCCATCGGCGATTTCGGCTACCAGCGCTTCAGCTGGTATCAGCGCCAGCGCATGACCAAGCAGGAGCTGAAGGACGAGTACAAGAACACCGAAGGCAATCCCGAGGTGAAGGCCAAGCTGCGGCAGCTGCGCGCCCAGAAGGCCCGCTCGCGCATGATGGCGCAGGTGCCCAAAGCCACGGTGATCATCACCAACCCGACCCACTACGCCATCGCGCTGCTCTATGATCAGGGCCAGGGCGCACCGGTCTGCCTCGCCAAGGGTGTCGATGCCATTGCGCTGAAGATCCGCGAGGTCGCCGGCGAGCACAGCATCCCGATCGTCGAGAACCCGCCTCTGGCCCGCGCGCTCTACGCCACCGTCGAGATCGATGACGAAATTCCTGTCGAACACTATCAGGCAGTGGCGGAAGTCATCGGATACGTCTTGCGCCTGAAGCGCCGCCGCGCCTAACTCGCTGGCCGGGCAGGCGACGATATCCTGGCGCCCTGCCCCGACCCATCACCGACGGGCGACTGAAGGAAAACGGACCCGCTGCAATGAGTGCAAGCACGGCATCGACCGCGATCGACCGGTCCGACCGGCCCGGCCATGTCGGGATCATCCTGCTGATCGCGGGCCTCCTGGTCGGCGCGGCGATCGCGCTCGGCTTCATCGCCAATGAATGGGCGCAGCCGCTGATCCTGGGCTTGCTCGCCTTGCTCTCGGTCGTCGGCGTGTTCTGCCTATTCGCCTTTGCGATCGGGCTGATCCAGTTCGCCGGCCGCTCCGCCCGCAACGACCTGACCAAGGCTATCGTCGACAGTGCCGACGACGGCGTCGTCGTCACCGAGGGCGACAATCGCATCGTTTACGCCAACGAGGCCTATCTCGCCTTCGCCGGCGCCCGCAACGCCAGCGAGATCGCCCCGGTCGAGCGCCTGTTCAAGGGCCGCGCCGAAGTCTCGGAGGCGATCTATCGCCTCGCCACCGCTGCCCGCGCCGGCCGCCGGCTCTCCGAGGAGATCCGGCTCGAGCCGGCCCTGAACGAGCGCGGCGCCGTCGGCTGGTACCGTGTGCGCGTCTCGCCGATCACCCGTGCCGGCCGCCCGGCCTGCCTCTGGAGCGTCGCCGACGTCACGCCCGAGCGCGAGCGGCAGGAGAATGCCTTCCAGGAGCTGCAGCACGCGATCGACTATCTCGACCATGCCCCGGCCGGCTTCCTCTCGATCGATGCCGACAGCGAGGTGCCCTATCTCAACGCCACGCTGGCCGGTTGGCTCGACTACGACCTCGCCCGCTTCGGCTCCGGCGGCCTGCAGCTCGACGATATCGCCTCGCCCAACGCCGCGGCGCTGATCCAGGCCATTCGCGGCCAGCCCGGCGATGTCCGCATCGAGGTGCTCGATGTCGACCTGCGCCGCCGCAACGGCCAGTCCCTGCCGGTGCGCCTGCACCATCAGGTCGCCTTCGGCCAGGACGGACGCGCCGGCGCCTCGCGCACGCTGGTCCTGAACCGCGCCGCCGGCGAAGCCGGGGCCGACCGCCATACCGATGCCGAGGCGCGCTTCGCCCGCTTCTTCCACGCGACGCCGATGGCGATCGCGACCGTCGACCGCACCGGCGCGATCCTGCGCTCGAACGCCTCCTTCGCCCGCCTGACGCAAGGCGGCGCCCAGCCGGCGACGATCCAGGAGCTGGTCAACGGCAATGGCGCCCTCGCCCAGGCCTTCGACGCAGCGCTCGCCGGCAAGGGCGAGATCGCCCCGCTCGACGTCGCGCTGATTGGCGAGGAAGGCCGCTCCGCCAGGCTCTATCTCTCGCCCGTTCCGGCCCGCGAGGATACCGATGGCGAGCGCGCCATCGTCTATGCGCTCGAGACCACCGCCGAGCGCAAGCTCAAGGACAATATGGACCAGGCCGGCAAGATGCAGGCGGTCGGCCAGCTCGCCGGCGGCATCGCACACGACTTCAACAACGTGCTGCAGGTCATCATCAACGCCTCGGAATTCCTGCTCGCCAGCCACAAGCCGACCGATCCGTCCTTCCCGGACATCATGCAGATCAAGCAGAACGCCTATCGGGCGGCCTCGCTGGTCCGGCAGTTGCTCGCCTTCTCGCGCCGGCAGACCTTGCGCCCGCAGGTGCTGGCGCTCGGCGACGTGCTCTCCGACCTCTCGCTGATGCTGAAGCGGGTCGTCGCCGACAAGATCGCGCTCGATGTCCGCCAGGGTCGCGACCTCTGGCCGGTCAAGGCCGATCTCGGCCAGCTCGAGCAGGTCGTCGTCAACCTCGCCGTCAACGCCCGCGATGCCATGCAGAGCGGCGGCAAGCTCCAGGTGCGCACCCGCAACGTGCCGGCGGCCGAGGTCGGCGAGCTCGGCTACGAGGCCCTCCCCGCCACCGATTATGTCCTGCTTGAGGTCGAGGACAGCGGCACCGGCATCGCGCAGGAGCATCTGGAGAAGATCTTCGAGCCCTTCTTCACCACCAAGGAGGTCGGTAAGGGCACGGGCCTCGGCCTCTCGATGGTCTACGGCATCGTCAAGCAGACCGGCGGCTTCGTCTTCTGCGATTCCGTCGTCGGGCGCGGCACCAATTTCCGCATCTTCCTGCCGCGCTATATCCCGACCGAGGAGGACATCGCCGCCGAGGCGGCCGCGAGGGAGGCGCCGAAGAAGGTCGCCGCCGACCATACCGGCGCCGGCATGATCCTGCTGGTCGAGGACGAGGATGCTGTACGCGCCCTCAACGCCCGCATGCTGGTCTCGCGCGGCTACACGGTCCACGAGGCCGCTTCCGGTGTCGAGGCGCTCGAGCTGTTCATGCAGCACGAAGGCAAGATCGACCTCGTCATCTCCGACGTCGTCATGCCCGAGATGGATGGCCCGACCCTGCTCGGCGAATTGCGCAAGCGCAGCCCCACCACCAAGGTCGTCTTCGTCTCCGGCTATGCCGAGGAGGCTTTCCGCAAGAACCTGCCAGAGGGCGAGGAATTCCACTTCCTGCCCAAGCCCTTCACGATGAAGCAGCTCGTCGAGACCGTGAAGGCGGCAATGAGCTGAACGGCATCGCCGGTTGGTCCGACCTAGCCAACCCGGCGAGTGTTCTGCCTGCCCCTGCTCTAGGCCTTCTGCGCCCGGATCAGCATATGCGGGCGAAAGCGCGGGAACAGGTACTCGAAGGTCCGGAACGGCAACTTCTTCAGGCTTTCCGAAGGGCTCTGCCAGAGCATTTCGATCTCGACGAGCTTCAGCCCCGCATCCGCCAGGCAGGCTTCCAGCTCGGGCCGGGTGTATTCGCGCCGATGGACGTATTCGTGCTCGAAATCGACCTCGGCGAAGAGGTCCTTCGGCAGGGCGACGATCGAGCGATTGAAGATCAGCTTGAGGATGTTCCTGAAGCGCGCGAAATTGTCTGTCGTGATAAATATCTGACCTGCATCCGATAGAGCCTCCCGCAGTTTTCGCAGTATTTCTGTCGGATCCGTACGCAGATGCTCGATATTGTCGAACCAGAAGACGGCATCGACGGCATCGAGCGGAGAAACCCATTCCGGAGCGGAGATGTCGCCGGCGAACATTCCCGCAAAATTACCGTAGAGCTCACCCTCGATCTTCAGTGTTTCGGCGAAATCGACGACGAAGACCGAAGCATCGAGATGTTTCTGGACGATCTCCTCGACGAAAGCTCCACCAGCCCCCAATGACAGGACCCGAGGACTCGACCCCAGACTGCCTAGCGCCATGTTCGCAGCGCGATACTGCCGGTAGAAACTGCTCTCGAAATAGGACTTCATGTGGAACTTGCGCTTTTCGAGATCGATCGACGATCTGAATTCGTTCGGCGACAGCGCACTCATGCAGAGCGACCTTCTGAGCAATGACCTCCAAGCCAATAGCGTCGACACCTTAAATAATTGCATCCGGCTTCGTAGAATTGGCGATCATCCGAGCAGGGGTTTTTGCCTCCTTATCAGGCACCTGACCCAACACCCGCCGCGGCCCTTTCCTGCTTCGAAATGACGGCACAGGGCATCCCGCCATCGATCAGCATTACCAAGAGTTCATGCTGCGGACAGACGCTCTCGGGCGCCCGGCTGTAAGGTGGCTCGTCGTCGACAGCGCTGCGCCAGGACCTTCGATGAAACGTTATGCGATCATAGCCCTTCTGGTGGCTGTCGCCGCCTTCGCCGCCTGGCGGGTGATCAGGCCGCAGGACGGCCCCGAGCAAGCCCATGCCGAGCGTCGTGCAGGGCCGCTGGCGACCCCGGTCATGACCGTGCTCGCCGGCCGCGCCGACGTGCCCGTGACACGCCGCTCGATCGGTTTCGCCGAGCCCGTCGCGATCGTCGCGGTCAAGTCGCGCCTCGACGGCGTCATCGCCGACCAGCACGTCAAGGAAGGGCAAGAGGTCAAGCAAGGCGACCTGCTCTTTACCCTCGATGATCGCGAGCTCAAGGCGCAGGTCGCCCGCGACGAAGCCAATGTCGAGCGCGACAAGGCGACGGTAGCGCAAAAGCGCGCCGATCTCGCCCGCCAGAAGAGCCTGGTCGACAAGGGCGCCGGCACGCAGCAGGCGCTCGACCAGGCGACGGCCGACGAGGCGGTCGCCAACGCCGCCGTCAAGGCTGACGAAGCGACCCTGGCGCTCGACCGCGTCCGGCTGGGCTACACCACGATCACTGCCCCGATCTCCGGCCGGCTCGGCGCCATCACGGCGACGCCGGGCAATGCGGTGCGGGTCAACGACACCAACAGCAATCTCGTGACGGTGACGCAGCTCGCCCCGATCCGCGTCACCTTCACCCTGCCCGAGCGCGACCTGACTCTGGTGCAGGCCGCGGCGAAGGCGCAGACGCCGGCGAAGGTCACCGCCTTCGCCTCCGGCACCCGCGAGGAACTCGCCACCGGCGATCTCTCCTTCATCGATTCCGCAGTCGACATCCCCTCGGGCACCGTCAGCGTGAAGGCGCTGTTCACGAACGAGCCGCACCGGCTCTGGCCCGGGCAATATGTCGACGTCGTCGTCCAGCTCGGCATGCTGCCCGGCGCCGTCACCGTGCCCTCGGTCGCCCTGCAGGAGGGGCAGAAGGGCCCCTTCGTCTACGTCGCCAAATCCGACGACACGGTCGAGGCAAGGCCGGTCAAGGTCGCCTCCAACGAGAACGGCGTCGCGGCACTCGCATCGGGACTGTCGCAGGACGAGAAGGTCGTCACCGAGGGCCAGTCACGGCTGGCGCCCGGCGCCAAGATCAGGCTGTCCGCGCCGCAAACCACCAAGCCTTGAGGGCGCCCCATGTCGGTCTCCGCCTTCTGCATCCGCCATCCCGTCGCAACGATCCTGATGTCGTGCGCGCTCATCCTCGGCGGCCTGTTCGCCTGGCGCTCGCTGCCGGTCGCGGCGCTGCCGCGGGCTGAGTTCCCGGTCGTCAACGTCTCCGCGCAATTGCCCGGCGCCTCGCCCGAGATCATGGCGACCTCGGTGGCGACGCCATTGATCAAGCAGTTCGCCACCATCGCCGGCATCGACTCGATCGCCACCACCAACGCGCTCGGAACTACCTCGATCGCGATCCAGTTCGCGCTCGATCGCGACATCGACGCCGCGGCAGCCGACGTCCAAGCCGCCATCGCCCGGACCCAGCGCCAGCTGCCGGTCGACATGACGACGCCGCCGAGCTACCGCAAGTTCAACCCGGCCGACGCCCCGATCCTGCTGCTGGCGCTGAAGAGCGAGGTCACCCCACTCTCCAAGATCGACGCCTTCGTCCAGCAGGTGCTGTCGCCGACGCTCTCCACCGTCGAGGGCGTGGCGCAGGTCCAGATCTTCGGCAGCCAGAAATACGCGGTCCGCATCCAGGTAGACCCGACGGCGCTCGCCGCCCGCGGCATCGGCATCAACGAGCTGCAGACGGCCATCACCGCCGCAAACGTCAACACCCCGGTCGGCACCATGCAGTCCGGCCCGCAGCAATTGACGATCGAAGCCGAGACGCAGCTCGCCGACGCCGGCCGTTTTGCCGACATCATCGTCGCTACCCGCGATGGCCGCCCGGTCCGGCTCGGCGACGTCGCCAAGGTGATCGACTCGGTCGAGAACCTCCAGCTCGCCAGCTGGTATGACGGCACGCGCGCGCTCGTCGTCGCGGTCTTCCGGCAGCCCGACGCCAACACGGTCGAGGTCGTCGACCGCGTCAGGACGGCGATCGGCCAGATGCAGTCGCTGCTGCCGCCGGCGACCACGCTCGGCCTGCTCAATGACCGCTCCGCCTCGATCCGCCAGGCGGTCGAGGACGTTCAGTTCACGCTCGGGTTGACGATCGTGCTGGTCGTCGCGGTGATCTTCCTCTTCCTGCGCCGCTTCACCGCAACGCTGATCCCGGCCGTGGCCGTGCCGATCTCGCTGATCGCGACGCTGGGGGCGATGTATCTTTTCGACTTCTCGATCGACAACATCTCGCTGCTCGGCCTGACGCTCGCGGTCGGCCTCGTCGTCGACGACGCCATCGTCATGCTCGAGAACATCGTCCGCCACATGGAGGAGGACGGGCTCTCGGCCTTCGACGCGGCGCTGAAGGGCTCGAGCGAGATCGGCTTCACCATCATCTCGATCTCGCTCTCGCTGGTCGCAGTCTTCATCCCGGTGCTGCTGATGGGCGGCGTGATCGGGCGCGTCTTCAACGAGTTCGCGGTCGTCGTCACCGTCGCCATCCTCGCCTCGGCCTTCGTCTCGCTGACGCTGACGCCGATGATGTGCGCGCGGCTCGGTGCGAGTGCTGCAGCCCACGGTGAGGGAAAGGACCGGCTCGCCTTCCTCGAACGCGGCTTCGACGCCGTGCTCGGGGCCTATCGCGCCAGCCTCGACCTCAGCCTGAAATACCGCCGCACCGTGCTGATGATCTTCGTCGCCAGCGTCGCCGCCAGCGCCTGGCTGGTGATGACCATCCCCAAGGGCTTCTTTCCGCAAGAGGATATCGGCCAGCTCCAGGTCGCGACCGAGGCGCGCCAGGACATCTCCTTCGACGCGATGTCCGCGCTGCAGCAGAAGGTCGAGGAGGTCTTCCGGCGCTCGCCCTATGTCGCCCATGTCGCCTCGACCATCGGCTCCGGCGGCTCGTCAGGCAGCCTCAACGCGGGGCGGCTCTTCGTCGAGTTGAAGCCGAAGGACCAGCGCCCGCCGCTGCAGCAGATGCTCGCTGAGCTGCGCCGCGAGCTCGCCGCCATCCCCGGCATCGCGACCTACATGTCGCCGGTCCAGAACCTCAACATCGGCGCGCGCTCCTCGAAGAGCCAATACCAGTTCGTGATGCAGTCGATCGACCAGGCCGCACTCTCCGACTGGTCGGGCAAGATGCTGGAGGCGCTGCAGCACGATCCGCTCTTCGTCGACGTCACCACCGACCTGCAGAACAAGGCCCTGCTCGCCAACCTCGTCGTCGACCGGGCCAAGGCGCAGTCGCTCGGCATCAGCGCCGACGTGCTGCGCTCCAGCCTCTATTCCGGCTTCGGCGTGCGCCAAATCTCGACGATCTACACCACCAGCGACAGCTATCAGGTCATCATCGAGTTCAATCCCGACATCCAATGGTCGAACGACCGGCTCGACCAGGTCCGCTTCCGCTCCTCCTCGGGCGCGCTCGTCCCGCTCGGCACCTTCGCCCGGATCGAGCGCAAGGCCGGCCCGCTGACCGTCAACCAGCTCGGCCAGCTTCCCGCCGTCACCCTTTCCTTCAACCTGCCCGCCGGCCGTGCGCTCGGCGAAGCCGTGCAGCGCATCGACGCGATCAAGGCCGGGCTCAATCTGCCGCCGCAGATCGGCACCAGCTTCGCCGGCGTCGCCAAGACCTTCGAGCAGTCGCTCGGCAACCAGGGGCTGCTGATCGCCGGTGCGGTGCTGACGATCTACATCGTGCTCGGCATCCTCTATGAAAGCTTCATCCACCCGCTGACCATCCTGACCGGCCTGCCGGCGGCGGCGCTCGGCGCACTGCTGACGCTGAAGCTCTTCGGCCTCGACCTCTCGGTCATTGCCGTGATCGGGCTGCTGATGCTGATCGGCATCGTCAAGAAGAACGCGATCATGATGATCGACGTCGCGCTCGAACTGCAGCGCGCCGGCGAACCGCCCGACACCGCGATCCGCGAAGCGTGCCTGCGCCGCTTCCGGCCGATCATCATGATGACGCTTGCCGCGATCCTCGGCGCCCTGCCGATAGCGATCGGCGCCGGCGCCAGCGCGGAACTCCGCCAGCCCCTCGGCCTCGCCGTGGTCGGTGGGCTGATCGTCTCGCAGGTGCTGACCCTGTTCATCACCCCGGTTATCTTCCTCGCCATGGAAGGGCTCTCGCGCCGGCTGGGCGGCTCGAAAACCGCCGCACCCATCGTGGCGGAACCACCGCGCGCAGCAGGTTGATCAGAAGCCGCCCGCAGGTGGGCGGAGGCTCCAAGGCCTGCCCGGCATGCGCGGTTTCCCAATGACACTTTGCGACATTTGATGTCTCGCCCGCCGCGTTTTCAGCGGAGTTTGCGACATCGAAGGAGAGCCGAGCATGACTGAGATGCCGAATGGGCGGGACGCACCGCAGGACGAGCCCGCACTCGCCTTCGATGGCGTCACGCTCTCGCCGCAGAAGGAGCTCGTCAGGGTCTTCTACAAGGAGATGTGGGACCACGCCGACAAGTCGCTGATCCCACGGATCTTCCATGAGGACTTCACCTTCCGCGGCTCGCTCGGCCCGGTCCTGCGCGGCCATCGCGAATTCGCGGGTTATGTCGAGTGGGTCACCGGCTCGCTCGGCGAATACACCTCCGACATTCTCGCGCTGGTCGAGGAAGGCAACCGCGTCTTCGGCCGCCTGCGCTTCCATGGCTTCCACCGTCGCGAGATGTTCGGGGTGCCGCCGAGCGGCCGCCATGTCTGGTGGCATGGCGCGCCGGCCTTCACCTTCGAGGACGGCCTCGTCCGCGACCTCTTCGTGCTCGGCGACATCCATGGCCTGATCGGGCGCCTGAAGCAGGGCTGAACCTCCTGCCCTATCCGGCGAAGGTCACGCCCGCCTCCCGCGATTCCAATCGGATCAATCGGCAATCCTTCACAGCCGCCTGCCGGTGCACCATCGCCTCGCGATAGATCGGATCGCGGAACATCGCGGCGAAGGCCTCGACACTGGGATATTCGGCGATGAAGCAGATGTCCCAGCGCTCCCCCCTCGGACCGATCAGCATCTGCTCGAAGCCGCCGCGCCAGATGATGCGCCCGCCAAGCCGCGATAGTACCGGCGCGCTGATCCGGCCATAGACGGCAAAGGCCTCGCGGCCGCCGCCATGCGGCCCGTCCGGATACTGCGCCTCCACATTGAGCCGGATCAGGTTCAGCATCTGCACCGGGCCAGGCCGGTCGTCGGCACGGAAGGCGGCGAAGGTCTCGCGGCTGAAGCTCGTATGGTCGCTCATCCCGGCCTCCTCAGCCCGCCTTCGCGACCAACGACCAGTCGCCGGAATAGATCGGCTGGCGCCGCTTCATCCAGGCGTCGAGCCCCTCGCGCAGATCGGCCGTCGGCACGACGCGGGCGAACTGCTCGCTCTCGATCAGCAGCCCCTCGGCGATGCTGGTGTTGATGCCGCGCGCCACCGCCGTGAGGATGCTCGCTGCGGCCAACGAAGAATGGCGCAGGATGCGTGCCGCCAGTGCATGCGCTGCCGGCAGCAATTCCTCATGCGGCACCACCGCATTGATCAGCCCCAGTTCCAGCGCGCGTTGCGGCGTGAACGGATCGCCGGTCAGCAGCAGCTCCAGCGCGCGCTTGCGCCCGGCCAGCCGCGGCAGGCGCTGCGTCCCGCCGAAGGTCGGCGGCATGCCGAGATTGATCTCCGGCTTGGCGAACATCGCCCGCTCGCTGGCGATGGCGAGCGGCACCGCCTCCGTCACCTCGCAGCCGCCGCCATAGGCGAGCCCGTTCACCGCCGCGATCACCGGCTTGCCGAAGGCTTCCAGCCGCGCCGTCAGCGCCTGGCCGCGGCGGACGAAATCGCGCACCGCCTGCTCCGGCCCGGCCGCGACGCTCTGCGAGAATTCGTGGATGTCGCCGCCGGCAGAGAAGGCGCGCTCGCCGGCGCCAGTCAGGATCACCACGCGGATGGACGGGTCGACCTCGATCGCGTCGAGCAATACGAGCAGACGGTCGATCAGCCCGTAGCTCAGCGCATTCAGCTTCCCGGGGCGGTTCAACGTCAGCGTCGCGATCGCCCCGCCTTGCTGAATCAGGATGGGATCATTGTCGGGCATGGCCTTGGCCTTCTTCCGGTTTCGACCGGTCGAAGCTGCGCTCCAGGCTTGACGATGTATACTACCTGTACGGTATACATCAGGCATGGCCGAACCTGACAAGCCGACGCGCACCCGCATCATCGATGCCGCCAGCAAGCTCTTCTATGGCGAGGGCATCCGTGCCGTCAGCGTCGACGCCGTCGCCGAGAAGGCGGGCGTCACCAAGCGCACGCTCTATTATCATTTCGACAGCAAGGACGAGCTCGTCGCCGCCTATCTGGAGGCGCGCGACCAGCCCAATCTCAAGCTGATGGCCGGCTGGTTCGACAAGGCCGAGGGCGGGCTGCCGCAGAAGATCGAGGCGATCTTCCAGAACCTCGCGCGCTCGGCCCGCCATCCGCGTTGGAAGGGCTGCGGCTTCCTGCGCACCGCCGCCGAGCTCGCCAATCTGCCCGGTCATCCCGCGATCAGGATCGGCGCGCGCCACAAGGCCGGCTTCGAGCGCTGGCTCGCCGGCGCCTGCGCCGACCACGGCGCTGCCGCCCCGGACGAGCTCGCCCGGCAGGTCGTGCTGCTGATGGACGGGGCTTTCTCGGTCATGCTCGTCCACCGCGATCCGGCCTATGTCGAGGCCGCCGGGCGCGCCGCCGCGACGCTCGCGGCCGGTTCCTGTCGGGGCTAGTTCGTTGATCGGCGCCGGGCCGCCCTCTATCCTGCGCCGATGACGCAACGGCCGGTCCTCGCCTACACGCTGCTGCTGATCGTGCAGACCGCCTGCGCGCTGGTCATTCTCTTCCACATCCACACTGCCTTCCGCATCCTGGTCGAGCGGATCGGCCAGCAGCAGACGCTGCCGACCGAGATTCTGGCGCAGGTCTGCGTGGCGGCGCTGCTCGGCCAGTGCTGCTACTGGACCCGCCTGTATTGGCTGCCGGTGCCGCAAGGCTTTCGCAGCCTCGTTCTCGGGCATGTCCTGGCTTTCGCCGCGCGCCTCGGTGCGATCGTCGGCGGCGCACTGGCCTCGATCTACTTCCTGCGCCACCTGCCGGAGCTGACAAAACTCGCCGACAGCTTCACCCTGTTCTGGCGATCCGGCGCGCTCCTGGCGATCGTGTTCGCGGTCTACTGCTATACGCTGGAGCTGGAGCGGCTCGCCGCCGCCTGGCAGGCCGAGCCGGAGGTTGAGGCCGATCCCTCAAGCACGCCGGCGAGCGAACCAGAGCTTCAAGTCACGCAACCGCTCCCGCACCAACCGCACTAGCGCCACCGCCCGTTGCCACGCGGCGCTCGCCTTGATCCGGCCGATCACCACCTGCCGGATCGCGTCGACCCATCCCATGATCCGCGCGAACCAGGAGATGGTGAGGAGTTGCGCCCGGCCGGCATGATAGACCCGTTCGACCAGAAGGAAGCCGGCGAGATGGCCGATTGCCGTCGTGACGATGCCGGCTGCGAACGCCCCGCGTGCCAGAAACAGCAGGCCGAGCAGCTTCAACGGTTCGACGATGGCGAAGGGAATTGCGAGCGCGATGAGCGCACCATAGGGCGGCAGCCGTCCGATCGCTTCTTCGCACCGCGCCACCAGCCGGAGCGCTGCGAACCAGGCGATCAGCGGCCGGTAGAGTGGCCGCAGCATTTCGTCGAGCAGGATGACGAGCCCGACGAGATCGAGCGGGATCAGGAGCAGTCGGATCAGGGATCTGCGCATCACGCTTCGCACCTCGCGGACTGACCAGTTTCACCGACAACCGGCGCACATCGAAACGAGAACAAAAAAAGAACTTGCGAAAGAGAACAAACCATGACCATAGTCATCCACCGGCGCGGATTGAGATGTCGACGCGCCCCTGCCATAAGGAGCGCACGTCGTGAATCAGGCGAATCTCAGGCTCGTGGAAGGCTCTTCGATGGACAAGGCCAAGGCGCTCGATGCAGCGCTCTCGCAGATCGAACGGGCTTTCGGCAAGGGCTCGATCATGCGCCTGGGCAAGAACCAGCAGGCGATCGAGATCGAGACGGTCTCGACCGGTTCGCTCGGCCTCGACATCGCGCTCGGCGTCGGCGGCCTGCCCCGGGGCCGCGTCGTCGAGATCTACGGCCCTGAATCCTCCGGCAAGACCACGCTCGCGCTCCACACCATTGCGGAAGCGCAGAAGAAGGGCGGCGTCTGCGCCTTCGTCGATGCCGAACATGCGCTCGATCCGGTCTATGCCCGCAAGCTCGGCGTCAATCTTGACGACCTCCTGATCTCGCAGCCCGACACCGGCGAGCAGGCGCTCGAAATCACCGACACGCTGGTCCGCTCCGGCGCGATCGACGTGCTTGTCATCGACTCCGTCGCTGCCCTGACGCCGCGCGCCGAGATCGAGGGCGAGATGGGCGACAACCAGCCCGGCCTGCAGGCCCGCCTGATGAGCCAGGCCCTGCGCAAGCTCACCGCCTCGATCTCGCGCTCGAACTGCATGGTCATCTTCATCAACCAGATCCGCATGAAGATCGGCGTGATGTACGGCAGCCCCGAGACCACCACCGGCGGCAATGCATTGAAGTTCTACGCCTCGGTGCGCCTCGACATCCGCCGCGTCTCGACGCTGAAGGAGCGTGACGAGGCGACCGGCAACCAGGTCCGCGTCAAGGTCGTCAAGAACAAGGTCGCGCCGCCCTTCAAGCAGGTCGAGTTCGACATCATGTTCGGCGAAGGCATCTCGAAAGCGGGCGAGCTGGTCGATCTCGGTGTCAAGGCCGGCATCGTCGAGAAGTCCGGCGCCTGGTTCTCCTTCGACAGCCAGCGCCTCGGCCAGGGCCGCGAGAACGCCAAGACCTTCCTCAAGGCCAATCCCGACGTCGCCGCCAAGATCGAGACGACCATCCGCCAGAATTCCGGCCTGGTCGCCGAGCGCATCCTGGAGAACGCCGATCCGACCGCCGAGGACCTCGATGAGGGCGAGGCCTGAGCCTTCAAACCAAGGCGCAGAGTCATTAAGTCGACGGGCGGCCTGAAGGCCGCCCGTTTCCGTTTGTGGTCAGCGCCTTGCCGGCATTCGCGATTTCTGGACAGGCGTAAGCGCGCTGACTAGAACCACTGCGCCGGACCAGCCGGCCCCAGCATGAGCAGAGCCAAGATTGCGATGAGCGGCGTCAACGAGATCAGGTCGACCTTCCTCGATTACTTCAAGAAGAACGGCCACGAGGTGGTGCCGTCGAGCCCGCTCGTGCCGCGCAACGACCCGACCTTGATGTTCGCCAATTCCGGCATGGTGCAGTTCAAGAACGTCTTCACCGGCCAGGAGAAGCGGCCTTATGCGCGCGCCACCACGGCGCAGAAATGCGTGCGCGCCGGCGGCAAGCACAACGACCTCGACAATGTCGGCTACACCGCCCGCCATCACACCTTCTTCGAGATGCTGGGGAATTTCTCCTTCGGCGACTATTTTAAGGAACAGGCGATCACCCATGCCTGGACCCTGGTCACGCGCGAATTCGGCCTGCCCAAGGAGAAGCTGACGGTCACCGTCTACTCCGAGGACGATGAGGCGCATGCGCTCTGGAAGAAGATCGCGGGCCTGCCGGATTCGCGCATCATCCGCATCTCGACGTCGGACAATTTCTGGCGCATGGGCGACGTCGGCCCCTGCGGCCCCTGCTCCGAGATCTTCTACGATCATGGCGACCATATCCCCGGCGGCCCTCCGGGCTCGCCCGACGAGGATGGCGACCGCTTCATCGAGATCTGGAACCTCGTCTTCATGCAATACGAGGAAGCGGCCGGCGGCATCAGGACCAACCTGCCCCGCCCGTCGATCGACACCGGCATGGGATTGGAGCGCGTCGCCGCCGTCCTCCAGGGCACGCATGACAACTATGCAATCGACCTGTTCGCGACACTGATCCGCACCATCGCCGATCTGACCAACGTCCCCTCGGAGGGGCCGATGAGCGCGAGCCACCGCGTCATCGCCGACCATCTGCGCTGCTCCGCCTTCCTGATCGCCGACGGTGTGCTGCCCTCGAACGAGGGCCGCGGCTACGTGCTGCGCCGGATCATGCGCCGCGGCATGCGCCATGCACAGCTGCTCGGCGCCAAGGACCCGCTGATGCACAGGCTGGTGCCGGCGCTGGTGCGCGAGATGGGCCAAGCCTATCCTGAGCTCATTCGGGCCGAGGCGCTGATCAGCGAGACGCTGAAGCTGGAGGAGAGCCGCTTCCGCACCACGCTGGCGCGCGGCCTCTCCATCCTCGACCAGGAAACGCAGGCGCTGGGTTCCGGCGACAAGCTCAAGGGCGACGTCGCCTTCACCCTTTACGACACCTACGGCTTCCCGCTCGACCTGACGCAGGATGCGCTGCGCGCCCGCGGCGTCGGCGTCGACATCGAGGGCTTCGATGCGGCGATGGCGCAGCAGAAGGCCAAGGCGCGCGCCGCCTGGGCCGGCACCGGCGAGGCCGCGACCGAAAAGCTCTGGTTCCCGCTGCGCGAGCGCGTCGGCGCGACTGAGTTCCTCGGCTACGATACCGAGAGCGCCGAGGGCGTGGTCACCGCTCTGGTCAAGGACAATGCCGAGGTCGCGACGCTGAAGGAAGGCGAAAGCGGCGTCGTCATCCTCAACCAGACGCCGTTCTACGGCGAATCCGGCGGTCAGGTCGGCGACACCGGCACGATCACCGGCAACGGCTTCAAGGCCGAGGTGACCGACGTCCAGAAGAAGCTCGGCGACGTCTTCGCCCATCAGGTCAAGGTCGTCTCCGGCGAGATCGCCCTCGGCAAGCCGGCCGAGCTGACGGTCGATCATGGCCGGCGCGGCGGCATCCGCGCCAACCATTCGGCCACCCATCTGCTGCATGAGGCGCTGCGGCGCGTGCTCGGCGACCATGTCGCGCAGAAGGGCTCGCTTGTGCAGCCCGAGCGCCTGCGCTTCGACTTCAGCCATCCCAAGCCGATCAGCCGCGAGGAGCTGGGCAAGGTCGAGGAGATGGCGAACCGGCTGGTGCTGCAGAACGAGCCTATCGTCACCAAGCTGATGTCGGTCGATGACGCGACCGCCTCCGGTGCCCGCGCCCTCTTCGGTGAGAAGTACGGCGACGAAGTCCGTGTCGTCTCGATGGGCACGGATCGCGATGCCGATACGCCGAAGACCTTCTCGGTCGAGCTCTGCGGCGGCACCCATGCCAGCCGGACCGGCGATATCGGTCTCGTCACCGTCCTGTCGGAGGCTGGCGTCGCGGCCGGCGTGCGCCGGCTCGAGGCGCTCACCGGCGAGGCGGCCCGCCGTCACCTGCGCGAGGAGAGCGTCGCGCTCGACGAGATGGCCGGGCTGCTGAAGGCTCCAATCGCCGAACTGCCGGCGCGCGTCGCGACTCTGGTCGAGGAGCGCCGCAAGTTCGAGCGCGAGCTCAGCGAGGCCCGCAAGAAGCTCGCCATGGGTGGCGGCGGCGAGGCGAGCGACCCGATCCGCGAGGTCGCCGGCGCCAGGCTGCTGGCCCGTGCCGTCACCGGCGTCGAGATGAAGGACCTGAAGAGCCTGGTCGACGAAGCCAAGGGCCGCGTCGGCTCCGGCGTCGTCGCCATCGTCGGCGTCGCCGAGGACGGCAAGGCCGGCGTCGTCGTCGGCGTCACGCCCGACCTGACCGAGCGCTTCGATGCGGTCGCGCTGGTGCGCGCCGCCTCCGAGGCACTCGGCGGCAAGGGGGGCGGCGGCCGCCGCGACATGGCCCAGGCCGGCGGACCGGACGGCGCCCAGGCGCAGGCGGCGCTCGACGCCGTCGCGGACGCGATGGGCTGAGACGATCATGGCGCCCGCCCCGCAGCCTGGCTTGAGCTGGCGGCGGCGGGCGCATCTGGTCATCGACCGCGGCGCCGGCGACGATCTCTCGGTCAGGCTCGTCCATGGCGGGCTGGTCGCGTTGATCATCATCAACATCGCCGCGCTGGTGCTGGAATCGGTACCGAGCCTCGCGGCTGCCCATGGCCGGGCGTTCTACTGGATCGAGCTCGTCTCGGTCGTGCTGTTCACACTCGAATATGCCGTCCGGCTCTGGACCGCGCCCGAGCATGCGCGCTATCGCGACCTGAGCGACTGGGCGGCGCGGCGCGCTTATGCGCTCTCGCCACCGGCGCTGCTCGATTTCCTCGCCACGGTGCCGCTCTACAGCGCCCTGCTCGGCTATGGCGACCTCAAGATCCTGCTGCTCTTCCGCCTGCTGCGCTTCTTCAAGCTCGGCCGCTATTCGCCCGGCATGGCTTCGCTGGGGGCGGCGCTCCACGCCGAGCGCAAGGCGCTTCTCGCCTGCATCGTCATCCTGATCGGCGTCATGCTGCTCTCGGCGACCGCGATGCACTTCGTCGAGCACGACGTCCAGCCGGACAAGTTCGGCACGATTCCCGATGCGATGTGGTGGGCGATCGTGACGCTGACCACGGTCGGCTATGGCGATGCGTTTCCGATCAGCCCGCTCGGCAAGCTCGTCGCCTCGCTGACCGCGGTGATGGGTCTCGTCATGCTGGCACTGCCGATCGGCATCATCGCCACCGCCTTCGCCCAGGAGATCCACCGGCGCGAATTCGTCGTCACCTGGAGCATGCTCGCACGCGTGCCTCTGTTCAGCGGGCTCAACGCCGCCGAGATCGCCGAGATCATGCACGCGCTGCGCGCCCGCACCGTGCGCGGCGGCGGCACCGTGCTGCACCCGCACGAGCCGGCGCACTCGCTCTATTTCGTCGCCAGCGGCGAGGTCGAGCTCGTCGCGGCCGATGGCAGCCGGCGACTGGACGAAGGCTGCTATTTCGGCGAGCTCAGCCTCACCGAGATCACAGCCGCAGAAGGTGGCATTGCAGCGCGCGCGACCGTCGCGACCAAGCTCCTCGTCCTTGATCCTGCCGATTTTCGCCTGCTCATGCTGCGCCACCCGGAACTGGCCGCCCATCTCCACCGACTTGCAGCAGCATGATGCCGACCCGCCGCACAGCCCTCGTCCTGCTCTTCTCGGCAGGCACCCCTGCCATGGCCCAGCAGCCGCGGCCGCAGCGCCCGCCGCAAGGGCCGAGCCTGTCGGCGCCGCGCACGCTGATGGCAGGCGCGATGGCGACCGCCTTCATCAGCCGCGCCCCGGCCAATGCCCGTCTCGCCATCAGCAGGCCGACCGATCCGCCGGAAGCGGCGATCGTCGCCGCGCCGCTCGGCCAGGTCACGGTGCTGTCACTGCCGGCGCCGGGCGAGGTCGGCACCTTCGAACTGCGCCTGCTCGGCGAGAGCGACGGCAAGCCGGTCATCCTGCTGCGCCAGCCGCTCCTGACGACGGCGCCGAGCGCGACGCTCGCCGTCCCCGCCCGCGTCGCCCGCGGCAATCCCCTGCCCGCGCGCGGCATCGGCCCCAATGGCGATCGCGACCGCGTCGTGCTGGTCAGGCCCGATGCGCCACCCGAGGCGCAGGGGCCGAACTTCTTCCCGGCCGAAAATGTCGAGAGCACGCTGGAGGCGCCGGCCGAGCCCGGCACCTACGAATTGCGCTATGTGATGGACGCCCCCCTCACCGGCCCGCGCGTGCTGGCCCGGCGCGAGGTCGTGGTCGAATAGCGCTCAATCGTGGTCCGGGTGCTGGCGCGAGCGATAGGCCGTCAGCTCCTCGGACGGAATATCGTCCTCGGTGCGGGTGCCCTCGAGCCGGCAGAGTTCGTCGAACCAGGGCGCCCTGCCCTCGATGCCATAGGCATGGCTCGGCGGGAAGGCAGCCGGATCGTCCAGGCTGCCGACCGCCAGCGAGAGCGTACCCATGCCGGGATAGCTGAAGCTCAACGGCGTGCCGCAATCGCGGCAGAAACCGCGCTCGGCGACCTCCGACGAACGGAAGACGGACGGCGTCCCGCGCGTCCAGACCACATCGGCGATGCGCGACGAGGCGAAAGCACCGAAATAATTGCCCACCGCCTTCTGGCACATCCGGCAGAAACAGACCGAGACCTTGTGCGGTGGCTTCAGCAGGCGATAGCGCACCGCGCCACACTGGCAGCCGCCGGTGAGAGGGGTTGTCGTCTCGCTCATATCGGCTCCCGGCCCCATGGCTGCGTTGATTCTGCCAAATCGCAGCAAATCTGCCACACAAATACAATTTGGCGGGTTGTGAATGGCTGTTCATTGCCTCCTGCCGGCACCCGCCTAAGCCTGCCGCTACGGTAAGGCTGGGCAATCTCATGATATCCGTCATCACTTCTCCTGCGGTCGCCGGGACATCTCGCGCGCGGCTCGCCTCGCGCCTGCTCGCGGGTACGGCGCTCGTGCTGCTCCTGTCCGCCGGACAGGCGCTCGCCGATGGCGGCCGCGGCGGCGATCGAAGCAGCGCGGAACCCGGCTCCGGTGGCGCGGGCGGCGTCGACAACCCGACGGGTGCCGGTGGTGCGGGCGTCAGGGGTCGAATAATGCCAGGAGGCAACGCGGGCGGTGGCGGCGGTGGCGCCGGCGCTGTCACCGGCGGAGCTGG
Organism: Alloboseaceae bacterium BT-24-1; assembly: GCA_025846845.1. Classification (GTDB taxonomy): domain Bacteria; phylum Pseudomonadota; class Alphaproteobacteria; order Rhizobiales; family Beijerinckiaceae; genus Allobosea. Next base: position 446,474 of record JAOYTL010000002.1, on the reverse strand, counting down.
CGGGCTAGCCGGCAACGGCAACCCCAGCGAGGGCCGAGGCGGCGATGGCGGCGTGCATGGAATCGTCGATGTTGGCTTGCCGGCCGGAACCAGCACCGGCAGCGATGGCGGCAACGGCACCTCCGGCTACAACTTCTCCGGCGGTGGCGGTGGCGCGGGCGGCTATGGTGCCGTGGTCACGGGCACAGGCGCGACGGGAGCGATCGCCGGCACGCTCACCGGCGGCAATGGCGGCCATGGCGGCGGCGCCTTTCATGGTTTCGGCGGCTATGGCGGCTCCGGCGGCATCGGCCTGCTCTTCACCGATGGCAGCGCGGCGCAGACCCTGACCATCGACGGCACGATCCAGGGCGGCAAGGGCGGAAACGGCGGCTCGCATGTCGCGGACGCGGGCGGCGCCGGTGCCGGCGGCGTCGGCGGCGCTGGCCTGGTCTTCACCAATGGCGGCGCGACGACGACGCTGACCGTCAACGGCACGATCCGGGGTGGCGATGGCGGGCGCGGCGGCTCGAATTTGCCGACTTCCTATTGTTGTACCCCTGCCCCCGGCGCGGAATCCATGGGCGTCGGCGCTGCCGGCGGCGAGGCCATCATCGGCGCCGACCTGATCATCACCAATAACGGCACGATCGAAGGCGGCCTCTCGGGCGATGGCACGACGCGCGCGGCGGCGATCCACTTCACCGGCGGCAGCAACACGCTGAGATTCGGCAACGCCACTTCTGGCTTGACCGGCGGCATCATCATCGACACCGGCACGCTGACCTTCGACCAGTCCAGCGCCGTCACGGTCGACAATATCATCAGCGGCGGCGGCAGCGTGATCAAATCCGGCGTGGGCACGCTGACGCTGACCGGCGCCAACACCTATACCGGCGGCACCACGCTCAACCAGGGCACGCTTTCGGTTTCGCAGGACGCCAATCTCGGTGCGGCTTCGGGCGATCTCACCTTCGGCGGCGCCAGCACCCTGCAGGTCACGGCGAGCTTCACGACGGCGCGGGCAGTCGTGCTCAATGCCAACGCCACGGTCGAGGTGAGCGCCAGCCAGAACTTCACCATGGATGGCGCCATTACCGGCACCGGCGGCCTCGCCAAGACCGGCAGCGGGACGCTGACCCTGACCGGTACCAATTTCTATACGGGCGGCACGACGATCTCGGCCGGCACGGTCTCGATCTCGTCCGACGCCAATCTCGGCAATGCGGCCACAGCGCTCACCGTCTCCAATGCGACTGTCGTCGGCGGGGCCGGAACCGGGGCCGACGCGATTTTGCGGACGACGGCTACGTTTTCGAGCGCACGGAATCTCGCCTTCGCCAGTGGCGGCGGCCGCATCGAGACCGATGCCGGCACGACGCTGACACTGTCGGGCGCGATCACCACCGGCGGCAGCGCCAGCTTCATCAAGCAGGGCGCCGGCACGCTGGTGCTGACCGGCGACAGCACGGCCGGCCATAACGGGCGGACCTGGGTCAACGAGGGCACGCTGCGGATCGAAGCCGGCGGCAAGCTCGGCAGTACGGCTACCGGCGGACAGGCCTATATCAGCAACGGCGCGACTGCGATCGTCACCGGTGCCGGGTCGATCTGGGAGACCTTCGGCCAGATGCGGGTCGGCGAGATCGGCTCCGGCACGCTGCGGATCGAGGCCGGCGGATCCGTGAAGACCGGCGGCGGCACGGGCAATGTCGGCATCGTCGGCGGCGGTGGCGCGAGCTCGGTCACGATCACCGGGGCGGGCTCGCAATGGGTCGGCAATGGGACGGAGATCTATATCGGTCACGCCAATGCCGGCACCCTGACGGTTGCGGCCGGCGGCAGCCTGCAACTCACCGGAGTCAACTCCACGCTCCATGCCGGCCTCGTCGGCGGCAGCGCTGGCGGCACGATCAATATCGGCGCGGCCGAGGGCAGTGTCGCCGTGGCGGCGGGCGATCTTCTGGTTGGCAAGGTCGCGCTGAACACGAGCGCAAGCAAGCTGGTCTTCAACCACACCGAAGTCGGCTACAGCTTCTCGCCTTCGATCACCGGTGCCGGCTCGGTGCGCCAGCTCGCCGGCACGACAATCCTGAAGAGCGCGCAGAGATATTCGGGCGCGACCACTGTGTCGGGTGGAACGCTGCGTGCTGGCGTGGCCGGTGCGTTTTCGGCGAACTCGGCCTTCACGGTGGCGTCAGGAGCGCGGCTCGACCTCGCCGGCTTCAGCCAGACGATCGCCTCGCTCGCCGGTGCCGGCACGGTCATGCTCGGCGCGGGCAATCTGACGGCGGGCTCGGACAACAGCTCGACGACTTTCTCCGGCACGATCACCGGCTCTGGCGGCATCACCAAGGCCGGCACCGGCACGCTGACCCTGTCTGGCGCGAACAGCTACACCGGCGCGACCAAGGTCTCGGGCGGCAAGCTCGTGGTGAACGGCTCGCTGGCGAGCATGGTGACACTCGACGGCGGTTCGCTCGGCGGCTCGGGCACGATCGGCGGGGTCAACGTCGCCAGCGGCGCGACGGTTTCGCCCGGCAATTCGATCGGCACACTCAACATCACCGGCAATGTCGCCTTCGCGAGTGGCTCGACCTATCAGGTCGAGATCAACGCCGCCGGTCAGAGCGACAGGATCGTCGCCTCGGGCTCGGCGACGCTGTCGGGCGGCACGATCCAGGTGCTGGCCGAGAGCGGCAATTACGCGGCGAGCACGAACTACACCATCCTGACCGCGGCGGGTGGGGTCACTGGTCGTTTCAGTAACGTGACCTCAAACCTGGTCTTTCTCGAGCCGTCGCTGGCTTACGACAGCAACAACGTCACGCTGACGATGACCCGCACTGCGACCAGCTTCGGTCCGGATGGCGGCACCGGAGGCGGATCGTCTGGCGGTTCCGGAGGCGGATCGTCCGGCGGCTTCGTCGCCACGACCCGCAACCAGGGCTTCATCGCGGTGGCGGCCGAGCGCCTCGGCGTCGGCAACCCGGTCTACGACACGCTGCTTTCGGGCACGGCCGCCGAGGCGCGCGCCGGCTTCGACCTGCTCTCGGGCGAGGCGCATGCCCAGGCCGTCAGCGTGATGATCGACGAGAGCCGGCTGGTGCGCGACACCATCCTGGGCCGCCTGCGCGGGCCGCTGCTCACCCAACCCGGCGGACAGGTCGCGGCCGCCTTCAGCGCCGATCTGCCCGGCCGCAAGGGCGCGGTGCTGATGAGCGCACCGGTCCCGCAGCCGCGCTACGCGCTCTGGGGCGAGGCCTTTGGCAGCGCCGGCAACACCAATGCCGATGGTAACGCGGCCAGCCTCTCGCGTCGCAGCGGCGGGGCGCTGCTCGGGGCGGACGTCATGCTCTACGACGCGCCCGGCTCGTCGCTCAGAGTCGGCGTCGCCGGCGGCTACAGCCAATCGCGCTTCGATCTCGACGCCCGCCTGTCGAAGGGTCGGCTGGAGAGCGGCCATGCCGCGCTCTATGCCGGTGCCCGCTTCGGCAATCTGCGTCTCGATGCAGGTCTGGCCTACAGCTGGTCGGAGAGCGACATCCGCCGCCAGGTCCAGATCCGTGGCTTCGGCGACAGCCTGCGGCTGCAGCGTCCGGGTGCAGTGGCGCAGGCCTTCGCCGAGCTCGGCTATGGCTTCGCCTTCAGCGGTTTTGCGCTCGAGCCCTTCGCCCAGCTGGCGCTGATCCGGGTCTCGACCGAGGCCGGCACCGAGCAGGGCGGCGCGGCCGCGCTGCGCGTCCTCTCCTCCGAGCAGGTGCTCGGCTTCACTACGCTCGGCCTGCGCGCCGAGGCGCAAATCGGCTCGGCACCGCTCTTCGCCCGCGCGATGCTCGGCTGGCGCCACGGCTTTGGCGAACTCACGCCGACAGCAAAGACCGCCTTCGCCCTCGGTACCACCCCGGCCCAGGTCTTCGCTGCCCAGATCGACCGTGAGGCGCTGGTCGCCGAAGCTGGACTCGACTGGCGCATCTCGTCCGCCACAGCGCTGGGCCTGACCTATTCCGCCGCCATCGGCGAACGCTCAAGAGACCACGCCCTCAAGGGCAGGGTCGAGATGAAGTTCTGAGGGGGATAGCCGCCCGCCAAAGGCGGAAGCCTCCAGCCGCCACCAGATAGAAAAAGCCCGGCCAGAGCGGCCGGGCTTCTTTTTTTGCGGACGAGGCTGTCGGTGCTTACGCAGCCATCGCCTTGCGCAGGTTCTCGCTGACCTTGTCGAGGAAGCCGGTGGTCGAGAGGAACTTCTGGTCGGGGCCGACCAGCAGGGCCAGGTCTTTGGTCATGTCGCCGGCCTCGACGGTGTCGACCGTGACCTTCTCGAGCAGGCTGGCGAACTTGGCGAGCTCGGCATTGTTGTCGAGCTTGGCGCGATGGCTAAGACCACGCGACCAGGCGAAGATCGAGGCGATCGAGTTGGTCGAGGTCTCCTTGCCCTTCTGGTGCTCGCGATAGTGGCGGGTCACCGTGCCGTGGGCGGCCTCGGCCTCGACGGTCTTGCCGTCCGGCGTCATCAGCACCGAGGTCATCAGGCCGAGCGAGCCGAAGCCCTGCGCCACCGTGTCGGACTGCACGTCGCCATCGTAGTTCTTGCAGGCCCAGACATAGCCGCCCGACCACTTCATCGCCGAAGCGACCATGTCGTCGATCAGGCGGTGCTCATAGGTGATGCCGAGCTTGTCGAACTCCGCCTTGAACTCGGCGTCGAAGATCTCCTGGAAGATGTCCTTGAAGCGCCCGTCATAGGTCTTGAGGATGGTGTTCTTGGTCGAGAGATAGACCGGGTACTTGCGCAGCAGGCCGTAGTTCAGCGACGCACGGGCAAAGTCGCGGATCGAGTCGTCGAGGTTGTACATCGCCATGGCGACGCCGGCCTCGGGAGCCTTGAAGACTTCCTTCTCGATGACGTTGCCGTCCTCGCCGACGAACTTGATCGAGAGCGTGCCCTTGCCCGGGAACTTGAAGTCGGTGGCGCGATACTGGTCGCCATAGGCGTGGCGGCCGATGACGATTGGCTGGGTCCAGCCCGGCACCAGGCGCGGCACGTTCTTGCAGATGATCGGCTCGCGGAAGATCACGCCGCCGAGGATGTTGCGGATCGTGCCGTTCGGCGACTTCCACATCGACTTGAGGTTGAACTCCTTCACGCGCCCCTCGTCGGGCGTGATCGTGGCGCACTTCACCGCGACGCCATGCTTTTTGGTGGCGTTGGCAGCGTCGATCGTGACCTGGTCGTCGGTCGCGTCGCGGTTCTCGACCGAGAGGTCGTAATAGTCGAGTTCGAGATCGAGATAGGGGAAGATCAGCGTGTCCTTGATCTTCTGCCAGATGATGCGGGTCATCTCGTCGCCGTCCATGTCGACGACCGGGTTGGCGACCTTGATCTTGCTCATGTGATACGACCCCTGCTCTGGCCAGTCTGGAACGATTGCAAGCAGCGGCTGTAGGGCCGCGACCCGCCCGCGCGCTTCCTAGCGGGTTCCGCTCCAAGGGGGAAGCCGGCCTTTTGGGCAACTCCACGGGCAAGCAACGCCGCCCGCTGCGCCGACGCAGGGCGCCCCGTCTTCCGGCGCAGTTGGCAAGTCTGCGAACCGATTTAGATTGCAACGATGACAAACGCCTCCTCCCCCCTCGCCCTCGTCACCGGTGGCACCCGCGGCATCGGCGCCGGCGCGGCGCTCGCGCTGGCTGAAGCCGGCTACCAGGTCCTCGCCACCGGCCTCACCGACGACGAGGTCGCGGCCACGCCCGCACATGCCGCGATCCGCCATGCCCGGCTCGACGTCACCAGTGATGCCGAGGTGGCAGCGATCGCGGCCGGCTGCGAGCGCATCGACGCTTTGGTCAACTGCGCCGGCATGATCCAGCGCGGCGGCAAGGAGTTCGAGATCGAGGCCTTCCGGCTGACCATCGAGGTCAATCTCACCGGCACGATGCGGATGTGCCTCGCCGCAAAGGAGAAGCTCGCGCTCGCCAAGGGCGCGATCGTCAACACCGCCTCGATGCTGACCTTCCACGGCTCGGCCTATGCGCCGGGCTATTCCGCCTCGAAGGGCGGCGTCGGGCAATTGACCAAGTCGCTCGCCGCGGCCTGGGCGCAGGACGGCATCCGCGTCAACGCCGTCGCCCCCGGCTGGATCGCGACCGAACTGACCAAGCCGCTGGTCGAGGATGTGGCGCGCTCCGCCCCGATCCTGTCGCGTACTCCGATGAACCGCTGGGGCGATCCGAGCGATGTCGGCGGCGCGGTGCTGTTCCTGCTCTCGGACGCCGCCCGCTTCGTCACCGGCGCGGTCCTGCCGGTCGACGGCGGCTATCTCGCCGTCTGACAGCACGTAGAAAAGATCGAAACACCAGCGGCATGGCCGCGTTTCCTGAATCAGCCGCCCAGCCAGCTGAATCAGGAACTCAACCGGAGGAAATAACGATGAACAAGGTCAGCCCGGTCCCCGTCCAGGTCAGCTCCGAAGAGCGCTGGACCCCCTATCGGCACCCGCAGCCGAAGGATTCTCCGCCGGAGCTGATCGTGCCGAACGTCATCCCGGAAGACGAGCGCGTCTGGGTGCCGGTCGACGACAATGTCTGGTTCCGCCCTTTGTGCCTCTCGGTGACGCGCGGCTACTGGATGAACCTGCTGCGCGTACGCCGCGCCGGCGTGCTCTCGCGCCATCGCCATCCCCAGCCGGTGCACGGCTATGTGCTGAAGGGCAAGTGGCGCTATCTCGAACATGACTGGGTCGCGACCGAAGGCTCCTATGTCTACGAGGCGCCGGGCGAGACCCATACGCTGGTGGTCGATCCCGACGTCGAGGAGATGATCACGATGTTCCAGGTCAACGGCGCGATGATCTACGTCGATCCGGACGGCAAGTGCCTCGGCTATGACGACGTCTTCACCCGGCTCGACAAATGCCGGGCGCATTACGCGACGAATGGGCTCGGGGCCGACTACGCCGACCAATTCATTCGCTGACGCCGACAAGAGCATCCAGCCGGAAAAACGCCCGGCAGATGGAGAATGGATGACCATGCAACGATCGGACAGCTCGCGCGTGCCGAGCCGGCGCGACATTGGGGCCCCGGCCTTGTCCGTCCTGATGGCAGGTATCCCCTCCCTTGCGTTCGCCCAGCCGGTCGACCGGTTGGGCGTTCCCGGCCCGCTCAGCTTCGGCGGGACAAGCTATCGACTGGCATGGAGTTCACAGCCCGGCCCCGGTTACGACAAGCAGGAATATCTGCCGGCCGGAGAGGCGCCCGGCGCGTACACCCGCATGATCCTGGTCGAGTTCCTCAATACCGGCTCTGGCCCCCGCGAGGCGCTGGCTGCACAGGTGCGCTCGCTCAATCAGCGCAAGGGCAAGGACCCGTTGTTCAACATGGCGATCATGGAGAACAAGCAGACCGGTGAGGTGATGCTCGACTTTCTGATCAGTGCCGAGGAACGCGGTCAGCTGATCGCCGAGTGGAATGCCTATCGCTATGTCCCTCGCAAGGGCGCTGGCGGGCGTGACGCCGTGCTTCTGTTCGCGATCAGCCGCCGCGCCTATGGCGACGACGCGATCCGCAGCTTTCTTGGAGAGCTCAAGAGCAGTCGCTCGGGCGAGGTTGGCCGGCTGGCACGGGCACCCTTGCCGGAAATCAAGCTGCCGCGTTGAAACTCAGCGTCCGAGCTTCGCCAGCTCGACCGCGGCGCGCAGCTCGATATGGGCGAGCACCTCGTCGAGGCGTGGATCGTTGGTCGCCTCGCGCCTTGCCGACAGCATCGCCTTCAGCCGTTCGAGCTCGGAAACCTGCACACGCCCTGCCAGCAAGGCGGCCTTGAGCTGGTCGAGCCCGTCGAGCAGGTCGTGACCCCGGCGCGCCTGGCGTCGCTTGCGCTCCTGCCCGTCTTCCTCGGCCTGGACCGCGAGCAGCCCGTCGAGCGAGCCGGCCTGGCTGATGGAGGTGCCTTGTGCCGTCGCCGCGCTCTCGCGTGTCGGCAGACGGAAGCTCGATCCGCCGGTCGACCCGCTGCGGCTGGTCGAACTGGTCGAGGTGACGGGGCTGCGCTGGTCGATGCGGATCATCACGCTCTCGCAAGGTCGGCCTGAAAAGGCGCTGAACGGACGCTGCCTGACCCACTTCCTTGTGCCGGCAACGTGGTTAACGATCGGTAAATGACCCGGCAGGATTTGCCGGGGCGGCAGCTTTGCGCCGGCGCCCGCTCCCTACCCGATCTGGCCAGACATCTCTAAAATACTGATTAAAAAGCGTTTTCACTTTCTCCCGAACTGGCACGCTCCTCGCAACGGGCTGGCGACATCAGATCGACCCCGGTGCCAAATGCCTCGCCCCTTTCGCCTTCGCCATTTGCTGACGCCGCTTGCAGTACTGCTGCTGGCCGGCGCGGCCATGGCGGCCGATCTCGCCCCGCCCGGGCCTGTGGGCCCGATGGGGCGCGGCGGCAACGGCACCAATAACGGCCCGGCGCGCAGCGGCGCGGCCGAGGCCGGCGCCACGCGAACCGCCTTCGCCGGCAGCGGCGGCATGGGGACCGCACTCTCGCGCATCAAGGACCTTGCCTCGGTCGAGGGCGTGCGCAGCAACCAGATCCTCGGCTACGGCATCGTCGTCGGCCTCAACGGCACCGGCGACACGCTCAACAACGCCCCCTTCACCAAGCAGTCGCTGACCGCGATGCTGGAGCGCCTCGGCGTCAACACCCGCGGCGCCAGCATGCGTACGGCGAATGTCGCAGCGGTGATGATCACCGCCAATCTGCCGCCCTTCGCTGTCCAGGGCACACGGCTCGACGTCACTGTCTCGGCACTGGGCGACGCCAAGTCGCTGCAGGGCGGCACCTTGCTCGCCACCCCGCTACTCGGCGCTGATGGCGAGGTCTACGCCGTCTCGCAGGGGCCTGTCGCGATCTCCGGCTTTTCGGCCGAGGCCGAGGCCGCCAAGATCACCCGCGGCGTCCCGACCGTCGGACGCATCGCCAATGGCGGCCTGGTCGAGCGTGAGATCGATTTTGCCCTCAACAAGCTGAAGACACTGCGCCTGTCGCTGCGCAATCCCGACCTGACCACGGCAAGGCGCGTTGCGGCCGCGATCAACGACTTCATCGGCGGCGACTCGGCCGAGCCGACCGACCCCTCGACGGTGCTGCTGCAGATCCCACCGCGTTTCCAGGGCAACATGATCCGGCTGCTCACCGACATCGAGCAGCTCCGGGTCGAGCCCGACCAGGGCGCCCGCGTCGTCATCGACGAGCGCTCCGGCATCATCGTGATGGGCAAGGACGTGCGCGTCTCGACTGTCGCCGTCGCCCAGGGCAACCTGACCGTGACGATCTCCGAGGAGCCGCAGGTCAGCCAGCCGAACGAGTTCGGCCAGGGCCGGACCGTCGTCGTCCCGCGCAGCAACGTCAAGGTCGACACCGAGGGCACCAACAAGCTCGCTCTGGTCAGGGAGAGCGTGACCCTGCGCGAACTCGTCGACGGGCTCAATGCGCTGGGTCTCGGCCCGCGCGACCTGCTGTCCATCCTGCAAGCCATCAAGGCAGCCGGCGCGCTGCAAGCCGATATCGAGGTGATGTAATGACTGCCATCCTCGCCGCCCCCGCCGCCAAGCTCGCCATCGGCGCCGCCGTCAATCTCGCCGGTGGCATCGCCGACGCGCTGAGCTCGCAGAACAGCAAGGCGAAGAAGACCGCCGCCGATTTCGAGACCGTCTTCCTCGAAAACTTCACGCAGACGATGATGAGCTCGAGCGGGACAGAGGGCCCGCTCGGCGAGAACGGCATCGGCGGCGATGTCTGGCGCTCCATGCTGACGCAGGAATATGCCAAGCAGATGCAGCGGGCCGGCGGCGTCGGCCTCTCCGACCAGATCATGCGCGACCTGATCCAGGTCCAGGCCGGCGCGAGCGCCACCGGACCGGCGGGAGCCGGCAATGGTTGATCGCCTGCGCGTCGTCGACGAGCGCCCGCGCGTCTCGAACGCCGTCGAGGCCGAGACGCTGATCGAAGCCGTCATGGAGACGCTCGGCGCCCTCTCCCATGTGGTCGGCGAGGAGACCGGCCTGGTCAAGGCGGGACGCCTCAAGGACGCAATGGAGCGGGAGACACGCAAGGCCGAGCTCGCCGGCGTCTATATGAAGGGCGTCGAGCAGATCAAGCTGAACGCCGTTGCACTCGCCCGCTTCGCGCCGGACAGGGTCAAGCGCCTGAAGACGGCTCACCTCGCCTTCCAGGACCTGATCGATCTCAACCAAACCGTGCTGGCGACGGCGCGGGCGATCTCAGAATCGATCATGCGCGACCTGGCGGCTGATGCCAACCGGCAGAACAAGGCGCCGGGCTACGGACCGACCGCCACAGTCGGAGCCGGAGTCTTCGCTCGACCCAACGCCGGCCCCCTGGTGCTTTCGAAGAGCCTGTAAGAGCTGGGCAGGCAAGAAAAGCCTGAGAGACAGCTGCGTCATAGCCTAATCAGGACGCGTCGATAACGAAGAAGACCATGGTTAATCTGAGAAGCGACTCGACCAGAGGCACATTAACCCTGTCAGAGCACGCATAAAGCGAAAACTGCATCGCAATTTACCAATTTCCCTAACGGCAAATTCAACTCTCTGCTGCATGGTCTTACGCTTGGAAGAAGTCCGCCCTTGCGAGAGGAGTCCAGAATGGATTTCGGCGCGACACCCAAGACGTTCGCGACCGGTGCCGTCCAGGCGACGATTCGCACCGATATTTCCGTCCAGAACGGCGCGACGCCGGTCGAACTCCCCCCGGAGAAGACCGTCCGCTCGATCGCGGCCGGCGAGCCGGTCCAGCTCGACATCCGCGCCCGCGCCGAAGAGCGTCGTTCCGACGCGCAGCGCCAGCAGAGCACGCAGGACGAGGCGACGCAGCAGCGCCGCTTCGATGAACAGCGCCGCCAGCAGGACCTGCGCGACGTGATCGACCGCCGGCTCGAGATCGATCCCAAGACGCGCAGCATCGTGCTGCGCAAGACGGATCGGGACACCGGCGAAGTGGTTGAGCAGCTTCCGGACGAGACTCTGCTCAAGCTGCGCGCCCTCTCGCGCGAGATCATCGAGCGCGGCCGTGAGAGCGCCAGCCAGCAGCACGAGATCGAGCGCATCGCCTGAACGCAGCCGTTCATCCGCCTCTTTATCGTCCGCCTCACCTTTGGCCGCCGGTGACGAGATTCGTCGCCGGCGGCTTTTCCTTGTCTCGCCGCGAGATCTTGCGGCTAACGGCTGCAGATGGGCGCGCACCGGCCCCCTGTGACATTTGGTTAACCATGCCGCGGCTTTGCCCAATTCGCGAGCAATTCGCGGGGGCGAATTTACCAGCTGTTACGAGATCGGGCCCGATGGTCCACGGGTCGCGGCCAGGACGGCCCCGACGCCAGAAGGCATCTGACCAGAAGGGTTTTCCAACATGGCCACCGTTTCTCTTTCTTCCGGCGTGCGTAGCGCCCTCTCCTCGCTCGGCTCCACCAAGACCGAAGCCCAGCAGGCCCAGTTCCGTCTCGCCACCGGCAAGAAGGTCAACTCGGCCGTCGACAACCCGGTCAACTTCTTCACCGCTTCGGGCCTGAACGACCGTGCCGGTCAGCTGACCGACCTCCTCGACGGCATCTCCAACGGCGTCCAGACCATCCAGGCCGCCTCGAAGGGCCTCGACTCGATCACCAGCTTGGTCAAGTCGCTGCAGTCGACCGTCAAGCAGGCCCAGAACGACGCCGCCTCGAATCGTCCCAAGGTCACGTCGAATGTCGCCGGCGGTCTCGCCACGACGGCGGAAGCCACCTTGCGCAATTCGTCCCAGCGCGAGGCTGCACTCAACAAGCTGGTTATCGATGACAACGGCGTCACCGCCAACACGGCGACTGCCGGCTATCAAGGTAACCTTGGCGTCGCCGCCGCCGGCGCCGGCACCAACGCCGTCCAGATCCAGGCCGGCAACACCACCTACTCGTTCAGCTTCGATGGCACGACGACGCTGCGCGACCTCGTCAACAACATCAACTCCTCCGGCATCGCCACGGCCTCGGTCGGCAATGACGGCCAGCTCACCGTCACCGGCTCCGGCTCCGACGCGCTGACCATCGAAGCCGGTACTCTGAATGCCGGTGTCTTCGCCGCCGTCGCCGGTGACAATACGGCGCTGTTCGGCACCGCCGACAACACTGCCGTCGTCGCCAGCGGCAACTCGGCCGTCCGCACCACCCTGGTCAAGCAGTTCAACGACCTGCGCGATCAGATCGACGGCCTTGCCAAGGACGCTGGTTTCAACGGCATCAACCTGCTCAGCGGCGACAAGCTGTCGATCACCTTCAACGAGAAGACCGGCGCCAACAAGAACAAGCTCGACGTCCAGGGCGAGACGGTTACTGCCACCAATCTCGGCATTGGCAGCGCCGTCGACGGCACCGCGACCGGCAACGACTACAACATTCAGAACGACGCCGACCTGGCCAAGGCCGCCGACGCTCTGACCAACGTGCTGACCTCGCTGCGCGCCACCTCGTCCTCGCTCGGCTCGCAGCTCTCGGTCGTCGAGACCCGCCAGAACTTCACCAAGGATATGGTGAACACCCTGACCGCGGGCGCCGACAACCTGACGCTGGCCGACACCAACGAGGAAGGCGCCAAGCTGCTCGCCCTGCAGACCCGCCAGCAGCTGTCGCAGACGGCTCTGTCGCTGTCGAACCAGGCCGACCAGGCGGTCCTGCGCCTGTTCTGATCCCTTCGTCCGCAGAAGCGGGCTGCCCACAGAATGTGGGCCGAAGTCAAGGAAGCGGCGGGGCGAAAGCCCCGCCGCTTTCGCTTTAACGGCTCAAGCCGCGCTTTAACCAAATATTAGCCTTAACAAATAATGATCGGTCCAGATCAAACCGAACGGCGCCGAATCGCGCTTTCAGGGGACCGAAGATGGCGAACACGATCCTTACGGCCGGCGTCCGGCAGAACCTCCTGACCCTGCAGCAGACCACCGCCGAGCAGGGCGCGATCCAGAACCGCCTCGCCACCGGCCGCAAGGTCAATTCGGCCATCGACAACCCGGTCAACTACTTCACATCGCTCGGTTTGAACGACCGCGCCGGCCAGCTGACCGACCTGCTCGACGGCATCTCCAACGGCATCCAGACCATCCAGGCCGCCTCGAAGGGCATCGACTCGATCACAAACCTGGTCAAATCGCTGCAGTCGACGATCAAGCAGGCCCAAAACGATGCCGCCGCCAACCGTCCCAAGGTGACGTCCAACGTAGCCGGTGGTCTCGCCACGACGGCGGAAGCCACCTTGCGCAATTCGTCCCAGCGCGAGACTGCTCTCAACAAGCTGGTGATCGATGGCAACGGCGCCACCGCCAACACGGCGACTGCCGGCTATCAAGGTAACCTCGGCGTCGCCGCCGCCGGCGCCGGCACCAACGCCGTCCAGATCCAGGCCGGCAACACCACCTACACGTTCAGCTTCGATGGCACGACGACGCTGCGCGACCTCGTCAACAACATCAACGCCTCCGGCATCGCCACGGCCTCGGTCGGCAATGACGGCCAGCTCACCGTCACCGGCACCGGTTCGGATGCGCTGACCATCGAAGCCGGCACTCTGAATGCCGGTGTCTTCGCCGCTGTCGCCGGTGACAATACGGCGTTGTTCGGCACCGCCGACAACACTGCCATCACCGCCAGCGGCAACTCCGCCGTCCGCACCACTCTGGTCAAGCAGTTCAACGACCTGCGCGACCAGATCGACGACCTCGCCCAGGACGCTGGCTTCAACGGCATCAACCTGCTCGGCGGCGACCAGCTGTCGATCACCTTCAACGAGAAGACCGGCGCCAACAAGAACAAGCTCGACGTCCAGGGCGAAACCATCTCCGCGACCAATCTCGGCATCGGCCGAGCGATCGACGGCGGAGTGCCGACCGGAAACGACTACGATATCCAGAACGACAACGACCTGGGCCGAGCCGCCGACGCCCTGACCAACGTGCTGACCTCGCTGCGCGCCACCGCTTCGCAGCTCGGCTCGCAGCTTTCGGTCGTCCAGACCCGCCAGGATTTCACCAAGAACATCGTCAACACCCTGAAGATCGGCGCCGACAACCTCGTCCTCGCCGACTCGAACGAGGAAGGTGCCAAGCTGCTCGCGCTCAACACCCGCCAGCAGCTCTCGCAGACAGCGCTTTCGCTGGCCTCGCAGGCCGACCAGGGCGTGCTCCGCCTCTTCGGCTGATCGCACCCCTCCCCTCCAGCCAGAAGGCAGGACCGACATGGCCCTCAAGGTCGAGCTCAAGCCGAACGAGCGCATCATCATCGGCTCGGTCGTCATCCGCAACGACGAGCAGCGCACCCGCTTCTTCATCGAGGGCGAGGCGCCGATCCTGCGCGAGAAGGACATTCTCACCGCGGCCAGCGCCGACACGCCGGCCAAGAAGATCTATCTCGCCATCCAGCTCATGTACCTCGCCGGCGACGCGACGCATGGCCACGAGGTCTACTTCCAGCTCGTGCGCGAGTTCGTCGAGGCAGCGCCGAGCGGCCTGTCGCATGTTCACGAGATCAATAACCGCATCTTAAGCGGTGACCTCTACAAGGCGTTGAAGGCTGCGAAGACGCTGATCGCTTACGAGGCGGACCTGATCGAGAATGCAAAACGCATTTAATGCCTATGCCGCTGCCGCAAAGTCGGCCCAGACCACGGCCACCCCGCGCGAGCTCGAAGCCTCGCTCCTGATCAAGGCCGCCACCCGGCTCCAATCCATCGCTGACGACTGGGACGGCCGCGCCAGGGAACTGGACGGCGCACTCGGCTACAACCGCAAGCTCTGGACGCTGCTGGTTTCGGCTGTGATCAAGGAAGACAACCCGCTGCCGGTCGAGATCAAGCGCAACATCCTCGGCCTCGCCAACTTCATCTTCAACCAGACCTTCCGGGTCGCCGCCAATCCCGGTCCACAGGGTCTCGCCGCTCTGGTCAGCATCAACCGTGACGTCGCCGCCGGCTTGCGTGGGCGCTGAACGGCCTCAAATTCCTTGATAAAAACAGAAACGCCGCCCGAACATCTCGGGCGGCGTTTTCTTGTCGGGAGGCTCGGAGTTTCGACAGCGGATTCCGATCGGATTGCCTCAACCTGGCTGGACCGGTTTCAGGTTAGATAGTTCGTCAGCGACAGCTTCGACAGGATCGACGTCGTCTGGTAGCTCGCCTGCAGCTGGGTCTGCAGCGCCAGGATCTGCGCCGCGACCTCCTCCGTCGTGACGTTCTCGACGCCGTCCAGCGCCGTCGTCAGATAGTTCTTGGTGCTGTTGTGGCGTTCCTTGGCCTGGGCCAGCGCCGTCTGCGCCGACCCCAGCTCCACGATGATCTCCGACGGCTTCTGGGTTCCGTCCGGGAAGCCCAGCTGCTCACGCGTCCGCTGCGTCAGCGCATCGTAGCGATCGGCGGAGGTCGTGTCGGTGGCCGGGAAGGTCTCGACCGCGAGCACCGCGAACTGCGCGAGCCCGATCTTGAACGCCTCTTCATTAGCGCGAGCGCCCGTACCGACGACCTGGCCCTGGTCGGCCTGCACGCTTGCGGTCGCACGCGCCGAACCAGCGGTATCGTCACCCTTGTACCAGATCACCGTGTTGGCCGCTGTGCCCGGCGCGGGGGCTGCCGTTGCGGTCTCGAAGGGTGGCCCGGGCACGCGCAGCGGCGGATTGCTCGGGCTGCCGTTGAAGAAATCCTTCGCCGCGACCTGCGCCGACGATGCCGAAAGCGTCGTCTTTGCCTCGTTCGACAGCGCCGCAGAGATCGCCGCGCGTAGATTCGCGGCTGTGGTGGCGTTGTCCGGGCCGATCTCGAAGGTTTCGTGCGGTTTGCCGGTCGTGGCCGCATTGCGCGCGGTCAGCACGATCTCCTCCTGCGTGCCGTCGGGCAGGTCGAGCTTGAACCTCAGGGTCTCACCGGCGAGCGGTGTGCCGACGACGTTGACGGCGATGTCCGCCGGCGGACCGGCCGTATAGGTCGTGTTCAACGCCGCCGAGTTCGTCGATGCCGCGGCGATCTTGAAGCCGTAAGGCGGATCGCCGGCCTCTTCCGTGATGGTCGCCGAAGTACCCGCCCCGCCCGCGGTGAGGCGCCCCATGCCGGTGGTGCCGAGATCGGCGAGCTTGCGCTCGGCGATCAGCTGCTTCAGCCCGGCGCGTGTCGCGTCGCCATCCATGATCAGGGAAAAGCCCTCGACCGGCTCGACATCGCTGGTGCGGCCCGAGAACAGGTGGCGGCCGTTCACATCGGTGTTCAGCATGTCGAGTACCTGCTTGAACTTCTCCTCCGCCAGAACCTGCGGCGCGGAGCGGCCAGTCGAGCTCGGCACATAGCTGCCCGGGCGCGCATCGCTCTTCATCTCGTTGACGAGCTTGGTGAAGTTCTCGACCGATGTCGTCATCAGCTTGAGATTGACGTCGGCACGCTGGATGCCGGTCAGGTAGCCTTCGAGCGTCGAGAGCTTGTTGTTCAGGTCGAGGCTGGTGCCGCGATCCATGCCGAGATCGGCAAAGGTCTCCGACCTCTTCTTGGTCACGAGCTGACGCTGCAAGTCGTCGAGGTCGTTGCGGCTCGCGACGAACTGGTTCGGCTTGGCGAGACGATAGGCGCCGGTACCGGTTGCGGTGATGGTCATTGGCTATCCCCTCACAGTCTCAGCAGCACGTCGAGCAACTCCTTGACGGTGGAGATGACGCGTGCGTTCGCGGCGTAGGCGCTCTGCAGTTCGATCAGCGTCGACATTTCCTGGTCGACATTGACCTTGGTGTCTTCGAGGAAGCGGCTCTGCACCGAAGAGAAGGCGACCTGCTGGCCCTCGTCGAGGCGCTTGGCCTGCTCGCTCGCCTGGCCCTGCCCGGCGACGACGCGCTGGACGAGGCTGGAGACCGTGCCGGTCGAGGTTGCGGTCGAGCCGTCGAAGCCGGTCGCGTTGGTGAAGCTGCGCTGGCTCGAGGTCAGCCGGTCATAGAGGAATTTCGGCCGGGTCGTATCGCCCTGCGGCGTCGCCGGGCTGGTGTTGAAGACGACGAGGCGGGAGCGATCGGCGATCAGGTCCGGATTGACGGTGATGCGCGAGGCAAAGCCGGCCGACTGGGCGCCGCCCTCATAGGAGCCGGTATAGACGCCATTGTTGCGGCCATCGACGAAAAAGGGCAGTTCGCCCGTCCCGCCGGTCAGCGAGGTCTGGGTCGGGCGTGAAGTCAGGCCGACGACATCGCGGGTCGCGCCGGCGCCGTCATCGACGATGCGCAGCACCGAGCCGGTGTTCGAGACGGTGAAGCCGGGGCCGATGGCCGCCTGCATCTGCGCAGCGATCGAGGCCGGGCCGCCGGAGAAGTCGATGCCGATGACGCGATTGTTGGCGTCGCCCTGCGCCGAGGCCGGCAGCGGCAGCGACGCCGCCGACTCGACGCGGACGAAGGTGAAGCGCTGCGTCTGCCCGCCGGGCGTGACCTTGTAATCGAGGGTGACCGAATTGCCCGACTGCAGCCCGGCAAGGTCGACATCGAAGCCGGTCGCGGCGCCGGCGGTCACCGCCGTGCCGGCGATCTCGCGGTCGGAGAGCGCACTCGACAACTGGGCGGCGATCTCGTCGAGCTGCTTTTGCGCCTGAACCAGCGTCTTGTCGCGCAGCTCGACCAACGCGCCGATCTCGCCGGAACGAAAGGTGTTGTTGGCGATGGCGTCGAAGCCGTTGCCGTTCAGGTCCCGGGCGATGATCGTGCCGACGCCGCGCTGGGCGGGATCGCTGCTCCATTGCGATTGCGGCCCGATATTGGCGCGCGCGTCGAACTCGAACTTGACCGTTGGGCGACCGTCGAAGAGCTGCGTGCCCGAGGCGGTGGTGATGCTGACTGCGCCGTTGGGCCGCTCGTCGGTACGGATTTCGACGTATTGCGACAGCTCGGATATGATCCGATCGCGCTGGTCGCGCAGATCCGCCGTGCCCGAGGTCTGCTGGGCGTTGACGATGCGCGCGTTGACGTTGGTCAATTGGTCGAGCAGCTCGTTGACGCGGGTCACTCCCGCGCCGATGCCGGCCTCGGCCTGGCTGCGCTGCTGCTGGACGCCCTCGGACAGGCCGCGCAGGCGGCTGGCGAGCTGGCTCGCCGCATCGAGCACTGCTGTGCGGTTCGTGTAGGAAGACGGGTCGTTCTGCAGCGCCTGCAGCGAGCTGGTGAAGCTGCTGTACATCGAGTCCAGCGCCGTCTTGCTGCCCGGCGCACCATAGAGCTGGTCGAGATTGGCGAAGACCTGGGCGCGGGTCGAAGTATAGGCAGCGCCCGAACTCTCCTGCAGGAGCTGATGCTGGACGATGCGGTCGAGCAGGCGCTGGACGTTCGGATTGCTGACCCCGACGGTGCCGCCGGAGATCGAATCGACGCTCGAGACATTGCGCCGGACATAGCCGGGCGTGCCGGCATTGGCGACGTTCTGCGAAACGACGCCGATGCCGATCTGCGCGCTGTTCAGCCCGGAAATCGCGGTGCCGAGCGAAGTGCTGAGACCCATCGTCAACTCCTGTCGTCTTGGCCCAGCCCTTCTGGGCTGTCAGGACCAGGCTGCGTGCAGCCGTTCAGCGGATGATGTTGAAGACGTCGCGCAGCATCTCCTGCGCGGTGGAGATCACCTTGGTGTTGGCCGAATAGGCCTGCTGGGTGACGATCATCTTCGAGAACTCGTCGGCGATGTCGGTGTTGGACTGCTCGACATTGCCGCCGATCAGCGCCGCGGTGCCGAGGCCGACGATCGGAGCGCCCGACTCGATCGTCTCCTCGAAGGCGCCGCCATCGAGGCGTTTCAGCGCATTGCCGGCGTTGAAGCGGGCGACCGCGATCTGCGCCAGCGCCACGACCTGGCCGTTGCTGAAGGTGCCGACCACCTGGCCCTCGTTCGAGATCGAGACCCGGTCGAGCGTGCCGGCAGTGTAACCGTTCTGGCGGATGCTGCGGGCGTCGATCTGGCCGCTGGTATCGCCGTTCTGGGTCAGGCTGGTGCCGTTGGTGACGATGCTGATCGGGGCAGTGGCAGGAGAGATGGCGTTTCCGCCGATCGTCATGGGCGGGATGGTGATGTTGCCGTTGACCGGGAACGTCATCTTGCCGGTGTTGTCGAAGGTGACGTCGACATTGACGTTGCGATAGGCGACGGTCGCGCCGGTCGCGCCGGTGTTCTCGGCGATGAACAGGTTCCAGGTGTCGGGGGTTCCCGGTGCCGGAGTGGTCGTGGCATTGGAGATCTTGGCCCAGCGCAATTCGACGCTCGTCGCCTTGCCGAGCGTATCGTAGACCGTGACCGAACCGCCGGGGATCGAGCGGTTGAGGAAGGTCGTCAGGTCGGTGCCGATCACTGTGCCACTGCCACCCGATGCGGTCGTGCCGGGATTCGCGCCGGCGGTGAAGCCTGTGCCAGCGTTGAGCAACTCGGAGCCTGGAGTCGTCGAAACAGCGCTGTTGGTCTTCGGATAGGCCGGGATATTGGCGCTGTATTCGATCTGGGTCGTCGCCTTGGCCGGGAACTGGTCCTTGGTGATGCGCAGCACATCGGGCTGGCTGCCGATCACCTGGCCGGTGACGGGGTCGATCTTCTGGCCCTTCAGATAGTAGCCCGCGCCGTTGACGAGGTAGCCGTCGGCGTCGAAGTCGAAATCGCCACGGCGGGTGTAGAGATTGCTGTTGGCGAACTGGGTCGAAGCACCGACGCCGCTCTGGCGCTGATCGACCACGAAGAAGCCGTCGCCGTTGATCGCCGCATTGGTGTCGATGCGCGTCGCGTTGAGATCGCCCTGGATCGTGTTGGTGGCGCGGCTATAGGAAGCGACCGAGCCGGCGATCTGCCGGTTCAGCGCCGAATCCGGCACCAGGTCCGAGAAGCTGGTATCGACCCGCTTGAAGCCGGCGGTGCGCGAGTTCGCGATGTTGCCGGAGATATTTTCGAGGGCATAGGACTGGGCCTGCATGCCCGTCACCGCCGTCGTCAGCGCACTGAAAACACCCATCGCAACCTCACCCTGGTCATCCGACCGGACAGCGCCCCCCATGGGCGGCATGTCGAACCGAGGCTGAGGTTGCACGGCCTGTGCCAGTGCTAGCCTCCAATTATTTCAAGGGCTTGGATGGTTTTCGAAAGGTTTCCAGACGATTCCGGCCGGGCAGATTCATCCACTGCCGGCAAATTCTGCCGGGCTTAAGTCTCTTTGCCGCCCCAGCCGGAAAGATCGCCGGCGACGTCCGACAGCCCCGGCGGCTTCTCCTCGACGAAGGGCAGCGGGCGGCAGACCGCGATGGCGGCGAGCCCGATCCGCGCGGTCAGCAAGCCGTTGAGCACGCCCTCGCCGAGCTTGGCAGAAAGCCGCGCCGCCAGGCCCTGGCCGAGCACTTGCTGAATGACGGCGTCGCCCGCCGCGATGCCGCCGGTGACGACGAGATGGCCGAGCACCTGCCGCGCCAGCCGGAGCAGGCCGAGAGTGCCCGGGCGGCCGGCATAGACGGTAGCGATCGCCCGCAGCAGCCGGGCGCAGGCGACGAGCACGAAGACGATATCGACCAGCGCCCGCGGGCTCACCGCGGTGACCAGCGAGACCCGCCTTGCCGCCTGTGCCACCTGAGCCTGCGCGAGCGCATCGAGCGGCGCGAGCAGGCTGCGCTCGGCGACGGTGAGCAGGTCGCGGGCGGCGAGCAATTGCGGCGTATGAGCGGTGAGTTCCGCCCTGCCCTTCGCGGTTTCAGGCCGGCCGGTATAGAGCTTGTCGAGATCACCAGCGACGGCGCGCGCCTTGGCGAGATCGCTCTCGGCGAGAGCCATGACGGCGCGCTCGCGCAGCGCCTCGACCCGCCGCTCGCGCAGGATGTCGCGCAGCACGCGCAGCAGCATGACCAGCAGCGCCAGCGCCGCAACGCCGGCGCAGACCAGAGCCGCGATGCCGACGGCCGGGTTGAGGGCGAGCAGCCACCTGATCGTCTGCTCGGTCCAGACCGCGACAGAGAGCGCCAGCAGCCCCGACAGCGCCGCGACGAACAGGCTGCCCCAGCTGAAGCGGCGGCGCCTCGGCTGCACAGCCACTACGACCTCGGGTTCGATCGGCTCGACCTCGGGCACAACAGCGACCTCGCCGCGGCCGCCGAAGATGCCGTCCTCCGAGGATTCCTCCCGCGGATCGAGACGGACGGCGCGCGGTGCCTTGCTCATGCTTGCCCCTCCTTCACGCCAATCTGTCGCCAATCAGGAATTCAAGCGCCCGGTCGAGGCGGATCTGCGGCGGCGGCGCAAGCCGCCCGCCGGCATCCGGCTTGACCAGCGGCGGCCGAAAGCGCGGCGCCCGGACATGCCAGCGCGGCGCATCCGGATCGAAGATCGCCTCGGGCCGTTCCGGCAGGTCGCCGGGAAAGATCGCAGCCTCCGTCTGGCCGTCGAAGACCTCGCCGTCGACGACCTCGCCCGCTTCGGGCACGCCGGCGATCGCCGGCAGTTCCTCGCGGCCCTCGCGGATGCGGACCTCGCGCGTGGCGCGGATCGCGGCGAAGGCCATCGCCTCGACCTTGGCGCCCGCCCCTTGCGCCCGCGCCGTGGCACGCGCGACCAGATGCGACATCACCCCGGCGAGCCGGTCATGGCTGGTATGGTGGAGATGGTCGGCCTTGGTCGCGGCGAACAGCACCTTCTCGATCCGTGGCGCGAACAGGCTCGACAACAGGCTGTTGCGGCCGACAGCGAAAGCGGAGAGCGCCTGGCCGAGCGCGGTTTCGAGGTCGGCGAGCGCCGCGGGGCCGGCATCGAGCGCCGCCAGCGTATCGACCAGCACGATCTGCCGGTCGAGCCTGGCGAAATGCTCGCGGAAGAACGGCCCGACCACGACACGCTTATAGGCCTCGAAACGCTCCGCCATCAGCCCGGCGAGCGTGCCGGCCTGCGGCTGCGCGCCCGGGCCTAAGTCGAGCGGCGCGAAGGTCAGGGCCGGCGAGCCTTCGAGATCGCCTGGCATCAGGAAGCGCCCGGGCGGCGTCACCGCCACCGCTTCGGGATCGGCGCGCAGGGCGGCGAGATAGGTCTTGAAGGCGTCGCTCGCAGCTTCAGCCGCCAATTCGTCCGCCGGCCCGGCCGGATCGCGGTGCCCGAGATCGTCGAGCCAGGGTGCAGCGATGGCGAGCCGGTGGCCTTTGCGCGCGTCCGCGACCGCCTGCGCCGACCAGTCGGCATAATCCTGGCCGATCAGCGCGAGGTCGAGCAGCCATTCGCCGGGATAGTCGACGATGTCGAGAGTCAGCGTCGCCGGGCCTTTGAACCAGCCCTGCGCCCGCTCGTAGTCGATTTCGAGCCGGAGCTCCGAGATCCGCCGCGTCGAATCCGGCCAGCGCCGATCCGGCCCTGACAGCGCGGCACGATGCGCCTCGTAAGGAAAGCGCGGAATCTCGGGGTCCGGCTGCGGCACCAGCCTGACGCGGGCGATCCGCCCCTCCGCCGAAGCCTTCAGCACAGGTAGCTTCGCCCCTTCCACCAGATTCTGGATCAGCGCGGTGGTGAACACGGTTTTGCCCGAACGCGACAACCCGGTGACGCCGATGCGCAGGCGTGGCCGCGCCAGCCCGAGCAGGCTGTCGCCAAGGGCGAGCGCGGCATTCCGCGCCTCGTCGAGATAGGAGCCGGACGCCATCAGGCGGTCCGCATCATTCGTCGGGGCCTTCGCCGAGCGAGGCCGGCGTGACGAAGCGGTCGAGCCGGCCGCTACGCAGGGAGAGGTCGCGCCAGTCCTCGATCGAAAAATCGATCACGGCGAGCCCGCAGGTCGGATATTTCTCCGCCATCCGCGCCGCCGCATAGCGGTCGCCATGCCCGGCGAGCTTGGCGGCGAGCTCCTCGAAGCCGGGATTATGGCCGATCATCAGCAGCGTGCGGACTTCGGGCTCGGTCTCCTGGACGACATTGAGCAGGCGTTCCGGCCTGGCCTCGTAGATGCGCGGCTCGTAATGAGTCGGCGGCTTTTCCGGCAGCATCGGCTTGACCAACTCCCAGGTCTCGGCCGTGCGCTTCGCCGGCGAGATCAGGACGAGGTCCGGCAGCAAAAGCTCTTCGGCGAGATAGCGGCCCATGACCGGAGCAGCTTCCCGGCCACGCGTGGCGAGCGGGCGGTCGCGGTCGGCGGTGTTGGCGGGCCAGGCCGATTTGGCGTGGCGCAGAAGCATCAGGCGGCGCATGGCCGCCATCTAACCATGGCTGGCGGGATTTGCGAGAGGTTCGGCAGGCGCCGCCCGCATTGCAGCGAGCAACATGTCCATCAGCCGGCCCGAATACAGCGTCAGCAGGCGCTCTCGTCCGCCCGGCTGCATTTCAAGCGGCGCGAGCTGGCCATCGATCAGCATGGTCGAGAAGCCGTGGGTGATCGACCAGACGAACAGGATTTCGGCGAGATCGGCATCGCCGCCATAGCTCGACGGCAGCCGCGTCAGCACCTCTTCCTCATCGACACGCCGTCCCAGAGCCAGCTTGGTTTCCCGGACCAGGATGCCGAAGGCCCGGACGGCGGCACGGCGCAGATCGTCGTCTCCGCTCTTCAGGCCCAATCGTCCGAAGACGACGCGGAAGCGGCCGGGCCGCGTCAGCGCGACCTCGAGATAGCCCTCGCAGATCGCCGCCAGCCGATCGCCGCCGGACGCCTCGGCCTTGGCGACAGCCGCCTCCATCGTCTGCGACAAGTCGTCGAAGCCAAGCGTCGCGATTGCCGTCAGCAGGCCGACGAGATTGCCGAAATGATGCGCCGGCGCGGCCGGCGAGACGCCGGCCCGACGGGCGCATTCGCGCAAGGTGAAGCCGCCGACGCCCTTCTCGGCCAGCACCGCCTCGGCTGCGTCGATCATCGCCTGGCGCAGATCGCCGTGATGATACCCGCCCCGCTTGATCACGCCGCTCGCCGTCATCGCAACGCCCTGCCTACGCTTGTCAAAATCGAACTTGACGCCGTCAAGATATCGCAATAGGACATCACCGCAACTGAACAGTGTCAAGATAGGAGTGCATGATGCCTCTCAGCTTGGACGATGCCTTCACCCGCGCCGGCCAGTTGGCCATGCTCGGCTGGCTCGCGCTGATTGTGTTGCCGCGCTGGCGCGGTATCTCGGCGGCGCTCGCCGGCTGGATCATCCCGGCACTCCTCTCGCTCGGCTATGCGGTGCTGATCGCCGTCCACTGGCACGACGCCAAGGGCGGCTTCTCCTCGCTCGATTCGGTTGCGGCCCTGTTCGCCTCGAAGCCGCTGCTGCTCGCCGGCTGGGTCCATTACCTCGCCTTCGATCTCTTCCTCGGCAACTGGATCCTGCGCCGCTCGCAGGCAGAGGCGATCCCGCACTGGCTGATGCTGCCGGTGCTGCCGATGGTCTTCCTGTTCGGCCCGTTCGGCTTCATCGCCTATCTCTTGCTGGAAGCCTGCTTCCGCCTGGCGCGCGAGGATCGCATCGCCCGGCTCCAGGCCCGCCTCCCGGCCTGGCTGCCCGATCTCGAACTCGAGCCGCGCCTGACGGCCGCCGCCTTCGCCATGCTCGCTCTGGCCGTGCCAACCCTGTTCGCCTGGCTGATCGACACCAGGCAGTTCCAGGGCGTCGACACCTGGATCAAGCCGCTGAAATTCGAGATCTCGGTCGCGTTCTATTTGCTCACGCTGGCGCTGTTCCTGCCGCTCGCCAGCGACCGTTTCCGTGCCTCCTGGCTCGGGCGCTACATCGTCTGGCCGGTGATCGTGCCGATCGTGCTCGAAGTACTCTACATCGCCTGGCGCGCCTCGCGTGTGGAAGCGTCGCATTACAACAGCGACAATTGGGTCGGCATCGCGCTCTACAGTCTGATGGGCATCGGCGCGGTCATGTTCACGGTCGCCCCTGGCTTCCTCGCCTATGGCCTCGCCCGCCGCGACGCCGCACCGATACCGGACGTCGTGCGCTGGTCCTTGGTCGCCGGCCTCGCCCTCACCTGCGTCTTCGGCCTGCTGAGCGGCGCCCTCCTTGGTTCGAGCCCGACCGGGCACTATGTCGGCACGCAGCCGGCGCTGCATCCGACCATTCCGTTCTTCGGCTGGTCGCTGACGATCGGGGATCTGCGCATCGCGCACTTCCTTGGGCTCCACGCTTTGCAGATCATCCCGGCGATCGGCGTGCTGCTCTGGCTGGCGACAAGGCAGAGCAAAACCGGACTTGTAACCCTCGGCGCGGTCTCCGCCGCCTATGCCGCACTCACCGCGACAGCGCTCGTCGCGGCGCTGCAGGCGCGCCCGCTGCTCGGCCTAGGCTGACAGCCGCTACGCATCATCGACATCAGGCCCAGGCGCAAGGTCATCAGCGCCGGGCTCATGGCGCAGTAAATCCCCCGGCTGGCAGTCGAGCACGGCGCAGATCCGGGTGAGCGTGTCGAAGCGCATGCCGCGGACCTTGCCGGACTTCAGCTGCGAGACCTGCTGTTCGGTCAGCCCGATGCGCTGGGCGAGTTCCTTCGAGCGCATCTTGCGGCGCGCCAGCATGACATCGAGTTCGACGATGATCGGCATCGCGCTGCCTTATACGAACTGGGCGTTTTCGTCGGCGATTTCTGTGGCCGCCGTGAAGACGTGCCCTAGCGCCAGAAAGCCGAGCAGAAAGAGCAGGATCAACAGATCCTGCGGATTGAGGGCGATGCTGACCAGGCGATGCCCGGCCGGAAGATGCGCGGAGACGACCATCGACAACAACGGCCGCACGAGGATATCGGCCCCTTGCGCGCAAAGACCGAACAGGGCGATCCGGCGCAGCCAGAGCGCCGCCTCGCGCGTGAAGATGCTGCCTGCGAGATAACCCGTGAACAGCCGCCAGACGCTGTAGCAGGTGATCGCCGTCAGCGACCAGATCGCGAGGCTGAGCCCCAGCCCGGCGAGGCGCTGCCAGCCCTGCATGCCGGCAAGGTCCGCTCTCAGCCACGCACCATAGTCACGCGCGGCACGGCCCTCCTCACCCCAGACCTGCAAGACGACGACCAGAATCCAGGCGGCATAGGCCAGGGCCGCCCAGCGTGTGAGGTGGCAGAGCCAGCCGATCCGGCGGCGAAGGCGCATCTGAGGGGTGTCGGCCGCAATGGCGCTCATGGCAATAAACTCCAAAGTCGACAAGGTTGAACGGCGAACTCTTGGGCAAGCCGATCGCGATGAGCGGCCATCTCAGGACGTCGGAGACGCAGGGCGATGTCCCGCTGATGCGCGATTTCGACCTCAAGGAAGCCATCCCCGCCGTCGATCCGAAGATCGATCTCGCCACCGCGATCCCAGCTTGCGACGCCGTGCCGTAAGCGAAGCTCATCGGCATCGCCCAACGCCTAGACGAAGCTCTGATTCTCGTCTGCGAGCCGGACTGCCTCCTTCAGCACGAGCCCGAAGGCGACCAGCGCCGCTCCGGCCGCAAGCACGCCGAACGTCCCCGGATCGAGCGTGATCGCCAGCTGCTTCTGGCCTGACGGGTTGTCGAAGGTCAGCGCCACGCTCTGCACCGCACGTGTCAGCGGCGTCGCCACGCCCATCGCCGTCAGGAGCCAGCCGATCCGCACCAGTCGCTGCGCGTTCTCCTCCTCCAGCACCTGGCCGCGGCCGAACCGGCCAAACAGGCTTGAGAGCCGCAACATCGCGGCAATGAAGAGGCCCGCAGGTACGAGGCCGATCGTGAGGGCGGCCCAGTAGCCGCGCTCCGAGAGCGGACCGATCGGCGCGCTGACGCCGATCGTGCTGCGGGCATAGGCGGCGAGGTGCTCGGGATCGCGCCAGAGCCAGATCGCGCCGACAGCCATCAGCGCCGCCGCCGCAAAGCAGAGGAGGCGCGCGACCGTGCTCACGCGGCGCAGCCTCGCCATAGCGGATCGGCCTTGGGCAGAATTCGGTATGGCTGCCATTTCATTTCACTCCGCGATTGACAAAATTAAACTAAGAGATGAATTTTTGAATGTCAAAGCCATTTCATAGAGAGCCGCCATGCGCACTGCCCTGCCTGCCAATCTGCTGATTTGCTCTCTGCTCGCCGGCTGCGGCCACGTCCCGCTGACCTCGCTGCCAAAGCTGTCGAAGATCGACATGAAGACGACCGATCTCGCGCAGCTGCGTGCCGGCATCAGCCTGCCGGCCGATATCCGCACGCTTCCCGGCGGCGTCACCATGACGCTCGTCGCTCTCCCGAAGGATGGCGGCCGGCATGAGCGCAAGGTCGTGCTGGAGGAGGTGCGCGACGCGGTCGAGCTGGCGAAGCTGCCAGCCATGGCTTCGCCGGGACGCCGCTTCACCGTGTTCAGGCTGAGCTCGGCCGACGCCGCGCGGCTCGGCGCCTTCCGCGAGGAGATGTTCGCCGGGCCGCAGAACAGCGGCAATCGCGGCAGCCTGTCGCTCGGCACCGACAAGGCCTGCCGTCTCGGCGAGCTCTCAGGCAAGCCGATCGCGATGACCGGCTATCTCCGGACATCGGAGACGCAGGATTACGTCCTGCTGCTAAGCGACTTCGACCTGAAGGAAGCCGTCCGCGAGATCGACCCGAAGGCCGATCTCGCCACTGCGATCCCGCCTTGCGACGCGATCCAGGCGAAGGTCAGCGGCTCTCCCGCCGCACCATGAAGGCGAGCTTCTCGAACAGCGAGACATCCTGCTCGTTCTTGAGCAGCGCGCCGTGCAGCGGCGGGATCAGCTTGCGCGGATCGCGCTCGCGCAGCACCTCGGGGCCGATATCGTCGGCGACGAGAAGCTTCAGCCAGTCGAGCAGCTCCGAGGTCGAGGGCTTCTTCTTGATGCCGGGCACCTCGCGCACCTCGAAGAACAGGCGCAGCGCCTCCTCCATCAATCGCTTCTTGATGCCGGGGAAATGCACCTCGACGATTCTCTGCATCGTCTCGGCATCGGGGAAACGGATGTAGTGGAAGAAGCAGCGGCGCAGGAAGGCGTCGGGCAATTCCTTCTCGTTGTTCGAAGTGATGATCATCACCGGGCGCCGCAAAGCCCTGATCGTTTCGCCGGTCTCGTAGACATGGAATTCCATGCGGTCGAGCTCGAGCAGCAGATCGTTCGGGAACTCGATATCGGCCTTGTCGATCTCGTCGATCAGCAGCACCGGGCGCACCGGCGAGACGAAGGACTCCCAGAGCTTGCCGCGCTTGATGTAGTTGGCGATGTCGGAGACGCGGGCATCGCCGAGTTGGCTGTCGCGCAGGCGGCTGACCGCATCGTATTCGTAGAGCCCCTGCTGCGCCTTGGTGGTCGATTTGACGTGCCAGGTCAGCAGCGGCGCTCCGAGCGCGGCGGCGATCTCCTCGGCCAGCACGGTCTTGCCGGTGCCGGGCTCGCCCTTGACCAGGAGCGGCCGCTCCAGCCGGATCGCGGCATTGACCGCGACGGTCAGGTCCTCGGTGGCGACGTAGGAAGCGGTGCCGGTAAAGCGCATGCGGAGGCCCTTGGCGTGGCTGGCGCGCGGCCGCACTGCTGCCGCGAATGGCAATGTGCTTAGAGGTCAGTCGGCGGCGGAGCAAGTTTTCGTCAGCCCGTGGCGTGATTTGGTTTGTGTCGCAAGGCTTTACCAAGCAAAGCTTCGAGATCAGCAGCTTCGCTTGATTCTTCGAGGGTGACGTGGCCGGGACGATCGATCCTTCCGCCTATCGCGACGCCGTGGTCGTGCTCGCCACGGCCGGCGTGATCGTGCCCTTCGCCAAGCGTTTCCGGGTCAATTCGGTCGTCGCGTTCATGGCCTGCGGCGCTCTGCTCGGCCCCTATGGCCTTGGTGGCCTCGTCGCCAAGATTCCCTTCCTCGGTGCGATCACCGTCTCGAATGCGGAGGCGCTCGCCGGCCCGGCCGAGCTCGGCGTCGCCTTCCTGCTCTTCGTCATCGGGCTCGAGCTCTCCTATGAGCGCCTGATGACCATGCGCCGGCTGGTCTTCGGGCTCGGCCTCGGCCAGGTCGCGTTCTCGGCCACCGTGATCAGCGCCATCGCCTATGCCTTCGGGCAGCCGGCGGCCGCAGCCCTGCTGATCGGCACGGCGCTCGCTCTGTCTTCGACCGCGATGGTGGTCGAGCTGCTCTCGGCGCATCGCCGCATCACCTCCTCGGCCGGGCGCGCCAGCTTCGCCGTCCTGCTCTGCCAGGACCTCGCGGTGATTCCGCTGCTGTTCCTGGTCAGCGTGCTCGGCGCGCAGAACGGCGGCTCGCTGATCGCCGGCCTGACCCAGGCGCTGCTGCAGGCGGTCGCGGCGGTCGCCGCCATCGTCGTCATCGGCCGCCTCGCCATGCGCCCGCTCTTTCGTCTGGTCGCCTCGACCGATTCATCCGAGAGCTTCATGGCGGCGACCCTCCTGGTCGCGCTCGGCACGGGACTGATCGCGGCCGGAGCCGGCCTTTCCATGGGGCTGGGCGCCTTCATCGCCGGTTTGCTGCTGGCCGAGACGGAGTATCGCCGCGCCATCGAGGTGACGATCGAGCCGTTCAAGTCGCTGCTGATCGGCGTCTTCTTCCTGACCGTCGGCATGAGCGTGAACCCGGCCGCACTAGCGGCTCAGCCGATCGCGATCCTGAGCATCGCCGCCGGGCTCTTCCTCGCCAAGGTGGCGATCACCTTCCTGCTCGCCCGCTACTTCAGGTTATCGCGGTCGACCGCGCTCGAAACCGCGATCATGATCGGCCCGGGCGGCGAGTTCGCCTTCGTGCTGCTGACCGCTTCCGTCGCCGCCAAGCTGGTCGACGAGAATGCAGCGGCGCTCGTGCTCGCCGGCGTCTCGCTGACCATGATCTTCCTGCCGCTCGCCGCCCGCCTGGCACGGACGCTCTCGGCCCGTCTCGCGCCGGCGATCAAGCTTCCGGACGAAGCGAGCATCCTGCCGCCGGACGACCGCGCCCCGCGCGCCATCGTCGTCGGCCTCGGCCGCGTCGGCCGTCTGGTCGGCGAGATGCTCGAACAACATAAGGTCCCCTACATCACCATCGACGCCGACGCCGCACTGATCGCGACGCAGCGCCGTGCCGGCCGGCCGGCCTTCTATGGCAACGCCACCAAGCCGGATTTCCTGCGGCTCTGCGGCGTCGAGGAAGCGACCGCCCTGATCGTCACGATCGACAATACCCGCGCCGTCGACGACATCGTCACAGCTGCGCGCAGCATGCGGCCGGATCTCGTCATCGTCGCCCGCGCCCGCGACGCCAAGCACGCAAGGCATCTCTACGAACTCGGCGTCAACGACGCCGTGCCGGAGACGATCGAGGCCAGCCTGCAATTGTCGGAAGCGGCGCTGGTCGGCCTCGGCGTGCCGATGGGCCTCGTCATCGCCTCGGTGCATCAACGTCGTGACGACTTCCGCAGCGAACTCAAGCCGGCAAGCGCGCCGCAGCCCGCCCTTCCGCGTCACGCCCGCTCACGCAGGCTGTGACGCCGCCCCCCTGAGTCGATTTACGCGAATTCTTTTTGCTCGCTCAGCTCGAGCCGCGCGGAGAGGGTAGCCGACGCCGCTCCCAACTCGGTGCGCGCCGTCTTTCCGGACACTGCCGCCTGCATCGCCCGGCGCATATGGCCGTAGAACTGCTCGGCGCTGCTGTGCCAGCTATGATGGGCGGCGAGTTCAAGCCCGGCCTCGCGCGGCAGGCGCAGCGCCGCAAGCGCGGCACTGCGCAGATCCTCGTCGAGCACCGCGGCCTGGCTGCCGGCGAAGACATCGCTCGGCCCCTGCACCGGGAAGGCCGCGACGGGCAGCCCGCTCGCAGCCGCCTCCAGCAGCACGATGCCGAAGGTGTCGGTCAGGCTCGGGAAGACGAAGACGTCGGAGGACGCATAGATCGCCGCAAGGTCCTCGCCCTCGCGCGCACCCAGGAAATGCGCCTCCGGGAAGGCGCGCTTGAGGTCGGCGCGCGCCGGCCCGTCGCCGACCACGACCTTGCTCCCGGGCAGGCGCAGCGACAGGAAGGCCTCGAGGTTCTTCTCGACCGCGACCCGCCCGACGCTGAGGAAGATTGGCCGCGGCAGGTCGAGCACGCTCTCCGGGCGCGGGTGGAACAGGGAGAGATCGACGCCCCGCCCCCAGCGCAGGATGTGCTCGAAACCATTGGCACGCAGCTCCGCCTCGACGGTCGCCGTCGAGACCATCACCCCGGCTGCCGGCCCGTGGAAGCGCCGCAGGAAACGGTAGCTCCAGCTTTCGGGGATCGGCCAGCGCGCCGCGACATATTGCGGAAAGCGCGTGTGGTAGCTCGTGGTGAAGGTCCGCTTCTGGGCGAGGCAGACAGCGCGCGTCAGCCAGCCGATCGGGCCTTCGGTCGCGATATGGATATGGTCCGGGGCGAACTCGGCGATGCGCCGGGCAACGTGCCGGCGTGTCGCCAAGGCGATGCGGATATCGGGATAGGACGGCAGACCGACCTGCCAGAAGCCTTCCGGCGTCAGCATATGCGGGGTGACGCCGAACTCCGGCGCCGCCTCGACCATCCGCTCCAGCGAACGCACCACGCCGTTGATCTGCGGGCGCCAGGCGTCCGTCGCGATCAGGACGCGCATCACGCGGCCTCGACGAGGCTCGGCACAGGGGTCGGGCGCGTCGTGGACGCCGGCAGCGCCGGCTTCTCGCCCTTGAACCGGTGCTGCGGCCAGCGCACGATCTCGAAGCGGCCATCCTCATGCTCGACCACCGCCGTGCAACTTTCGACCCAGTCGCCTGTGTTGATGTAGGTCAGCCCGTCGATATCGCGCTGGGCGGCATGGTGGATATGGCCGCAGATCACGCCGTCGGCCTTGTGCCGACGCGCCTCGTCGGCGAGGCATTGCTCGAATTCGCCGATGTAGTTGACCGCGTTCTTGACCTTGTGCTTGGCCCAGGCCGAGAGCGACCAGTGCGGCAGGCGTAAAGTCCGGCGCACCCGGTTGATGCCGTGATTGAGCACGAGCGCGACCGTGTAGGCCCAGTCGCCGAGCAAGGCGAGCCATTTGGCGTTGCGCACCACGAGGTCGAACAGGTCGCCATGGATCACCAGCATGCGCTTGCCGTCGGCGGTCTCGTGGACGATGTCGTCGACCAGCGTGATGCCGCCGAACTGCAGGCCGGTATAGTCGCGCAGGAAGTCGTCATGGTTGCCGGTGACGTAGATCAGCGTCGAGCCCTTGCGCACCTTGCGCAGCAGCTTCTGGACCACGTCGTTGTGCGACTGCGGAAAATACCAGCCGCTCTTCAGCCGCCAGCCGTCGATGATGTCGCCGACCAGGTAGATTTTCGGCGCGTCATAGGCGCGAAGGAACTCCAGCACGAGGTCCGCTTGCGCCCCACGCGTGCCGAGATGAAGGTCGGAGATGAAGATGCTGCGAACCTGCTTGGCGTCGCTGTCGTCGCTCATGCTCGCTGGCCTATCTATTGCGATGCCTGCGGCGTGTGTCTGATTTGCACTACGCTTTGATGACGCGGCGCCAAAACCGTGCTTTGCCTCCCCTCACAGAAACGGAACCTTCCGGGAGACAAAAGATGGATCTGGGTATCGCAGGCCGCACGGCCATCGTTTGCGCCTCGAGCAAGGGGCTGGGCCGGGGCTGCGCGCAGGCGCTCGCCGAAGCCGGCTGCACCGTCGTCATCAACGGCCGCGACGCCAAGACGCTGGAGGAGACCGCAGCTGCGATTCGCGCCAGCACCGGCGCCACCGTCATCGCCGTCGTCGCCGACGTCTCGACCAAGGCAGGTCAGGACGCGCTGCTCGCCGCCGCGCCGAATCCCGACATTCTCGTCAACAACAATGGCGGCCCGCCACCCAAGCCGTTCCGCGAGGTGACGCGCGAGGGACTGCTCGAAGGCGTGGCGCAGAACATGGCGACACCGCTCGAACTGGTGCAGCGCGTCGTCGACGGCATGATCGAGCGGCGCTTCGGCCGTATCATCAACATCACCTCGGCGAGCGTTCTGACCCCGCTGACCGGGCTCGACGTCTCCTCCGCGGCCCGCGCCGGCCTCACCGCCTTCCTCGCCGGCGTGGCCCGCGAGATCGCCCACGCCAACGTCACCATCAACAACATCCTGCCCGGCGTGTTCGACACCGACCGGATCAAGACCGCGACGAACAAGGTCGCCGACATGCAGGGCATCAGCATCGAGGAAGCGACGAAGCGGCGGCTCGCTGCGGTCCCGGCCGGCCGCCTCGGCACGCCCGACGAGTTCGGCAAGCTCTGCGCCTTCATTTCCAGTACCCATGCCGGCTACATCACCGGCCAGAACCTCCTGATCGACGGCGGCTCGTTCCGGACGAACTTCTGACACCAGGCCGGCCGGGCCGCATCAGGGCGCGCCCCGGCTCTCTCCTCCAGAACCAAGCTGAGACCGATGACCATCGCCTATCGACGAGCCGTTCCCGAGGATACGCCCGCCTGCGTCGTCCTGCGCGGCAGGACGCGGGAGAACGCCTTCTCGGTCGAGCGCCTCGCGGAAGCGGGTGTCACGCTCGAGAGCTGGCAGGCCGCCATCGCCGATGGCAGCCTGCCGGGCCATATCGCGACCGAGGGCGATGAGATCGTCGGCTATTGCTTCGGCGAGCGCGAAACCGGCGAGATCGCCGTGCTCGCGCTGCTGCCGGAGCATGAAGGACATGGCGTCGGGAAGACCCTGCTGAACCTGGTCGTCGCGGAATTCAGAGAGCTGGGCCTCGCCAGATTGTTCCTGAGCTGCTCATCCGATCCGGCCGCGCGCTCCTATGGCTTCTACCGGCATCTGGGCTGGACCTCGACCGGCACCTTCGACGGTCGCGGCGACGAGATCCTCGAATATCGCCCGACCTGAATCACATTCGATCGCGTCCCGCATCGCGCCGGTCCGATTTGCAAGAACGGTGCTTGGAACGGCTCGATGCTCGTGGTCTAAAGACTGGAAGTCTTGCACAAGACTTCCAGTCCTCCTGCCCGACCTTTGGCCTTGTCACCGCTCCTCGGCATCAGCCTCAAGCTGCTTTCGGCCCTGTCGTTCACGCTGATGTCGGCCGGCATCAAGACGCTGGCCTCGCGCTATCCGACGGGAGAACTGGTCTTCTTCCGCTCGTTCTTCGCGCTGATCCCGCTGATCATCTGGCTGGCCTGGCGCCGTGAATTCCCCGAGGCGCTCAAGACGAGCAACCTGCGCGGCCATCTCAAGCGCGGCGTCATCGGCTCGACCGGCATGTTCCTCGGCTTCGCCGCCCTGCATCTGCTGCCGCTCTCGGACGCGGTCGCGATCGGCTACGCCGCACCGCTGATCGTCGTGGTACTGGCGGCGCTCATCCTCAAGGAACGCGTCCGCATCTACCGCTGGACCGCCGTCGCCGTCGGCTTCGTCGGCGTGCTCTTGATGCTCTCGCCGCATATGGGCGCGCAGGCCTTCGGCCATGGCCTGTCCGGCGGGCCCGCCATCGGCGCCCTGCTCGCGCTTGCCGGTGCGTTCTGCTCAGCCTTCGCCTCGATCGAGGTCCGGCTCCTGACCCATACCGAAAAGACCGGCGCCATCGTCTTCTATTTCATGTCGCTGACCTCGCTGCTCGGCCTGCTGACGCTGGCGCTCGGCTGGACGGTGCCCGACCTGAAGGACTTCATCCTGCTCGTCACCATCGGCGTGCTCGGCGGCCTCGGCCAGATGCTGCTGGTCCAGGCCTATCGCTATGGCGACGCCTCGCTGATCGCCCCTTTCGAATATTCGACGATGATCTGGGCGACGGCGCTCGGCTGGTTCGTCTTCGGCGAATGGCCGGTCTATGCCGTGCTGATCGGCTCGCTGATCGTGATCGCCTCGGGCATCTATGTCATCCTGCGCGAGCAGCAGCTCGGCCTGCTCAAGAAGGAAACCCGCGAGGCTGGCCCGACCCGCTCCGTCTGATGCCCTCGACTTGCCGCTCGGAGCGATCCGAGGCATTGTCCGCTAAGACAAACAATCGTTCTCTTTCCCAAACGGGCAGATCCCTCAACGGGCGAGAGGCGACGGCAGGCAAGAGTGCAATGGGTATCGAAACCAGGGAACGTGGCGGCCGCGAGATCGAGTCCGGCGCACAGGTCATCTCGGGCCAGCTCGGCAAGACGATCCAGCGGTTGCGCAAGGCCTATAATCTCTCGCTCTCGGAGCTGGCCGAACAGTCCGGCGTCGCCAAGTCGATCATCAGCCAGATCGAGCGCAATGAGACAAACCCGACCCTGGCGACGATCTGGCGGCTGTCGCAGGCGCTCGACGTCTCGATCGAGCGCGTGCTTTCGACCAATGAGGAAGAGGCCTTCATCGAGAAGATCGCCCGATCGGATACGCCGATCCTGGTCTCCGAGGACGGCAAGCTGCGCCTCGCCATCATCGGCTGGATCAAGACCGTCGAATGGCTGCAATGGTACGAGGTCAGCGCCGAGCCGGGCGGCGAGCTCGATTCGGAAGGCCATCAGCGCGGCTCGATCGAATCGCTCTCGGTCAGCGCCGGCGAATTCGAGGTCGAGGTCGGCGGCATCACCCAGCGCGCCAAGGCCGGCGAGACCCTGCGCTATCGCTGCGACCGCCAGCACGTCGTCCGCTGCGTCAGCGGCCAGCCCGGCACGGCGCTGATGGTCTGCATCCTCAAGGCGGCGGTGATGGACTGAGGGCCGCTTCATAAAGCAGCCCCTCCGTCATCCCCTTAGCCACCCGCCGCCTTCTGCGGCCGCGGTGGTCCCTGCACTGCCGGCAGCGATTTCAGATATTCCGCCATCGCCAGCCGGTCGGCATCCGACAATTGCGCCATGTTGCGCACCACTGCCGACATTGTACCGCCGACGCTGTCGAAGCTCGGCGTAAAGCCGCTCTTGAGCAATTCGGCAATCTCGGATTTCGACCATTTCCCGAGGCCGCCCTCGGCCTGGGTGATGTTGGGCACCCAGCCCTTGCCTTCCGGATCAGGACCGCCGGCAAAGCGCATCGCCTGGACGATGGCGCCGAACTGGTTGCGGCTGGAATGGCATTCGGCGCAATGGCCCGGGCCATTCACGAGGTAGGCGCCGCGATTCCACTCTTCGCTCTTCGATGGATCGGCCTTGAACGGCGTCCCGTCGAAGAACAGCAGCTTCCAGCCACCGACGGCGCGGCGGATATTGTAGGGGAAGCCGAGCTCATGGCCTGGCGCCCTGCCCTCGACCGAGGGCAGCGTGCGGATATAGGCGAGGAGATCGGCGACCGCCTTCGGGGGCATCAGCCGGTACGAGGTGTAGGGGAACGCCGGATAATAGTGCTGCCCGGAAGGCGAGACGCCAGCGGTCATCGCCTGGATGAAGTCGGCCGTGCCCCAGTTGCCGATACCGTCGCGCGTATGCGGCGAGATGTTCGGCACGTGGAACTTGCCGAAGGGCGAGTCCAGCACCAGCCCGCCGCCGAGCCGCGTCTTGTCGTCCTGCCCCGGCGTGGCATGGCAGGAGGCACAGCCGCCCGCCGCGAACAGCAGCTTGCCGTTCTCAATGTCGGGGGCCGGCAGCGTGCCGACTGCTGCGCCCGGAGAGACCACGCGCGGATCGGTGAAGACGAAGAAGCCGGCGACGCCGAGCGCGATGAAGACCAGAAGCGTGATCAGCAGGCGGCGCATCGATTCCTCGTCAAGTTGTCCCTGGCAAACAACGCCGGTGTCGCGACAGGGTTCGCTCCGGATGCCGCCGAGACGAATGGAGCGGGCCTCCACAAGGAAGCCCGCTCCTTCAATCAGGTCAAATCTTCAGGTCGAATCTGACGGCCGCGGGCCGCCATCACTTCTTGATGCGATAGGTCTCGTGGCAGCCGCCGCAATTCTTGGTGGCGTCGCCGAAGGCGGTGCGGAACCCGGCGAGATCGGTCGCCGCGGCACCCTTGCCGGCATCGCCCTCGAACTTGGCGAAGGCCGCCTTGAAGCCCGCCTGGTCTTCCCAGATCTTCGGCGCCGCCGTGGTCTCGCCGCCGGTCTTGGCGGTATCCGGATAGAGGCCCGGCATCTTCCTGGCGGCATCGCCATAGGCCTTGAACACCGCCTGCGCCTTGGCGGCATCGAACGGCGCCTCGCCCTTGGCCATCGCCGCACCATCGCGCGTCGCGGCGCCGACGGCCTTCATCGTGTCGCGCCGTTCGGCGATCGGATTGGCCTGGGCCAGAACGGCGGAGACGCCGACGGCGAGACCGAGGGCGACGAAAGCAGTGCGAAGCATGCGTGGGAATCCTCCGGAAGGCAGCGCCGGACCCGGCGCTGTTTTGAACTCTTCCAGATCAACGCAGGCGCACGACAGCGCCAAGTCGCATTGTCGTGAAGTTCATTGCAAAATCGCAATAAGATCCTTGCGTCAGAGCTGATACCCCGCTGCCTTCAGCGTCGCAAACACCTTGGCCGGGGTCGCCGGCATGTCGATCGCCCTGACACCGGCAGCGCGGCTGAGCGCATCGACCATGGCATTCATCACGGCCGGGCAGGCGCCGATCGCGCCGGCCTCGCCTGCGCCCTTCACCCCGATGGCATTGGTGACGCAAGGCACGTTGCGCGTCTCGAAATGGAAGTTCGGAATGTCGATCGCCCGCGGCAGGGCGTAGTCCATGAAGGTCGCGGTCAGCATCTGGCCGGATGTGTCGAAACGGATCTCCTCCATCAGCGCCTGGCCGATGCCCTGCGCCGCACCGCCATGGACCTGGCCCTGCAGCATGATCGGGTTCAGCGTCACGCCGAAATCGTCGACCACGACATAGTTCTGGATTTCGGTGCCGCCGGTGGCCGGATCGACCTCGAGCTCGACCACATGAGTGCCGTTCGGATAGGTCGCTTCCGGCGGCGTCCAGCTCTGATGGACGCTGAGCTGCTCGGCCTTGGCACCCGGCAGATTGGCGATCGCTTTCAGATCAAGCTTCTTGTCGGTGCCGACGATGCGCACGGCGCCGTCGACGATCTCGAGATCGCCGGGGCTGGCTTCGAGCGCATCCGAAGCGAGGCTCTTCAGATTGTCGGCAAGGATGCCGGTCGCCGCATTCAGCGCTGCGCCACCGACGGGAATCGAGCGCGAGCCGCCAGTACCGGCACCGGTCGCGACACGGTCGGTATCGCCCTGGATGACCTTGATGCGGTCCATCGGGATGTCGAGATGCTGCGAGACGAGCTGCGAATAGGCGGTCTCGTGCCCCTGCCCGTTCGACTGGGTGCCGATCAGCACGGTGACGGTGCCGTCCTTCTCCAGGATCACGGTCGAGCTTTCCGGCCCGCCGCCGCCGCAGGCCTCGATATAGCAGGCGAGCCCGATGCCGCGGATCCTGCCGGCCTTCTGCGAGGCTTTCAGGCGGCCCTTGAAGCCCTTCCAGTCCGCCACCTCCATGGCGCGGCGCATATGGCCCTCGAACTCGCCGGAATCGTAGACCGGGCCGGTCTGCGTCCTGTGCGGCATCTCGCCCGGCTTGACGAAGTTGAGCGTGCGCACCGCATCCGGCGTCTTGCCGGTCTCGCGCGCGATCGCATCGACCAGCCGCTCGATCAGATAGGCCGCCTCGGGGCGCCCGGCGCCGCGATAGGCATCGACCGGCGTGGTGTTGGTGAAGACGCCGCGGAAGCGGACATGCACCGCCGGGATATTGTAGCAGCCCGGCGTCATCGTCGTGCCGACCCAGGGGATGAAGGGCCCATATTGCGAGAGATAGGCGCCCATATCGGCGGCGAGATCGACCTTGAGCCCGATGAACTTGCCGCGCTTGTCGAGCGCCATCGTCGCGGTGCTGAGATTGGCGCGGCCATGCGTGTCGGCGAGGAAGTGCTCGGTGCGGTCGGCGACCCAGCGCACCGGCCGCTTCAGCTTTTCGGCCGCGACCATGGTCAGCGGGTATTCGCGGTACATGAATATCTTGGTGCCGAAGCCGCCGCCGACATCGGGGGTGATCACCCGGATGCGGGATTGATCGACCTTGAGGATGTAATCGGCGAGAATCTCGCGCGTGCCATGGCTGCCCTGGCTGCCGAGCGTCAGGGTCCAGCGCTTGGTCGCCTTGTCGTATTCGCCGATGCAGGCGCGCGTCTCCATGTAGTTGGAGGCGAGACGGTTGTTGACGATGGTCACCGAGACCGTGCGATCGGCCTTGGCGAAGGCCTCTTCGGTCTTGTCGCGATTGCCCTGCTCCGCCTCGAAGGCGACGTTGCCGGTCCGATCCGGCCAGACCTGCGGCGCCTTATCCTCGAGCGCCTCGGCGATGCCGGTGATCGAGGGCAGCGTCTCGAACTCGATCTCGATCGCCTCGGCGGCGTCGCGTGCCTGGTCGAGCGTCTCGGCGACGATGAAGGCGATCGCCTCGCCGACATGGCGCACCGTATCGGTGGGCAGGACCGGAACAGGATTAGGCTTCACATCCTCGCCGGCGATATCCTTGATCAGTCCCTTGCAAGGGATGTCGCCGAGATGGGCGACATCCTCGCCGGTCAGGATCAGCTTGACGCCCTTGCGCTTCCTGGCCGTCTCCTTGTCGACGATCTTGAACGTTGCATGCGCGTGCGGCGAGCGCAGCACATAGGCGTGCAAGGCGCCCTCGACCGCAGTGTCGTCGGTGTAGCGGCCGGTGCCGGTGGTCAGGCGCTGATCCTCGACCCGCCGCACCGGCTGGCCCATCCCGAACTTCATCGGACGCATCGGCAAACTTCCTTCGGATCACTCGAATGAGAAAGACTGGCGCAGGATAGCCGCGCCGTCACCCCGGTCCACATATAGGGACCGGGCTGCGCGGAATGCAGATGGATGGACCTTGAAACTCAGCGGATCATGCGCGCCGCGCTGTCCGCCATGCTGACCATCATATTGTAGCTGGAGACGATCCGGTTGGCATCGTTCGCCGCGCCCTTGCGGACATCGCCCTTCGACTTGCCGAGCTTCTCGCGGAAGTCGCGCAGCGAGCCGAGCCAGGAGCTCGCCGAGGAATCGATCATCGGCACGCCGGAGGGGTTGTTGTCCTTGAAGCGGTCCATCTCCTTGATCGCGCCGGAATAGCCGGCCAGCGCCGTGTCGAAGGCGGCGAGATCGACGATCGGCCGCTCATTGCTCGGCATCAGGTCCATCACGGCGCGCGCATTGATCATGATGTTGCGCAGCTGCCAGCGGGCAAGGCGACCTTCGCTCGCCTCGATCGCTGCGAGTTCGCGCGCGTCGATGCCCTTCTTGTAGGCATTGAGCTGCAGATCGAAGGTGCCCCTCTCGCGCAGGAAGGCTTCGGCCGCCGGCACCATCTTGCTGTGCAGTTCGCGCCCCTCGGCGGCATTGTCGTCGCGATAATCCTTGCGCTCGTAGTAACGCTCGGCCCGGGTGATCAGTGGCGCCAGTTCCTGATAGGCGGCGATGAACCGCTTGACCGCGCCGTCGAGTTCCGGCTGCGCCGGCGGCTGGCTGGTCGCGGCCTCGGCCTTGGCGATCTCGTCCTTCACGTCATAGAGGCTGTAGAGCCCGTAGGAGATATAGCGCTCCTTGCCGGTCGGGCCCTTCTTCATGTCGACCCAGCTCTTGTAGCGATCCCAGGATTCGATCGCCCTCAGCGTCCGGTTGGCGAGCGAGGTATAGGCGTTCGACTTGGCGATCGCAGCCTGCAGCTCCGGATCCTGCGCCGGCCGCTTCGCCGCGGTCTGCGGAGCCGCCTGCGCAAAAACGAGCGGGGCTGCGGACGCAGTCACGAGCAGGGTCGCAAGAGAGAGGCTCAGCAGGCGGACGGCCTTCATCAGGGCACCTTTGGTCGACCGCGGCCGGGTTGAGGCCGCGCCACGTTATCGGCTCTGGCGCCCTGAACCGCAACCAAAAGGCGTGCTGGAAGCGCCTTAGCGTTCCACCGGCTCGCCGCGCATGGCCCAATCCTTGAAGCCGCCGATATAGTGGCTGTCGATGTCGAGGCCGGCCGCCTGCGCGAATTCCAGCGCCCGCAGCGAGCGCACGCCTGCGGCGCAGGAGAGCACGATGCGCTTGCCGGGCTCGTCCGGCAGGTCGGCGGGGTCGAACTGCGAGAGCGGCCGCGAGACCGAGCCGGGAATGCGCCCCGCAGCGAATTCATGCGGCTCGCGCACGTCGACGATCAGGATCGAGCCGTCGTCGAGCCCTGCCTTGACGGCGTCGATGTCGAGGTCGTGTACGATCATGCTGTCGCTCTCAGGTGTCGCTCAGTTCAGGAGCTTCACCAGATAGAGTGCGATCGCCGGAAATGCCACGAGGATGCAAAGCCGGATCACGTCGGCGGCGACGAAGGGCAGCACACCGCGATAGATCCGCGTCACCGGCACGTCGCGCGCCAGCGAGGCGACGACGAAGACGTTGAGCCCGATCGGCGGGCAGGTCATGCCGATGCCGACCACGACCAGGACGAGGATGCCGAACCAGATCGCGATGTCGTCGCTCGGCATGCCGAAATCGAGCGCCGTCACGATCGGAAAGAACACCGGCAGCGTCAAAAGGATCATGGCGAGCTCGTCCATCACGCCGCCGAGCACGATGTAGAACAGCAGCAGGCCGACCAGCACGGTGTAGGGCGCCCAGCCGGAGGCGGCGATCATCTCGGCCGCCGCCGTCGGCACCTGCGTCAGCGCGAGGAATGCGTTGAACACCTCGGCGCCGAGCAGGATCGCGAAGATCATCGCAGAGGTCTCGGCCGTCTGCAGGATCGCCTGCTTGATCTCGGCAAGGCCGAGCGTGCGCCGGAACAGGCCGATCGCCAGCATGATGAAGGCGCCGACGGAAGCGCCCTCGGTCGGCGTGAAGATGCCGCCATAGATGCCGCCGACCACGATCACCGCGACCGCCATCGCCGGGATCACACCGACGAGCAGCGGCCAGCGCTCGCGCCAGGGCGTGCGCTCATGCGCGGGGCCGAGCGTGCCGTCGAGCCGCGTCACGATCGCGATGGTGATGCAATAAAACGCCGCCGCCATCAGCCCGGGGATCAGCGCGGCCTGGAACAGCTTGGCGATGTTCTGCTCGGTCGAGATCGCATAGACGACGAGGATGACCGAGGGCGGGATCAGGATGCCGAGCGTGCCGCCAACCGCGGTGACGCCGCAGGCGAAGCCGGGATCGTAGCGGTAGCTGCGCAATTGCGGCAGCGCGGCACGGGCGAAGGTCGCGGTGGTCGCGACCGAGGAGCCGCAGATCGCGCCGAAGCCGGTGCAGGCGCCGATCATCGCCATGCCGAGGCCGCCGCGGCGATGGCCGACGAACGCGGAGGCCGCCTTGAACAGGTCGCCCGCCAGCCCCGAGCGCTCGGCGAAGGCGCCCATCAGCACGAAGAGCGGGATCACCGAGAGCGTGTAGTTGGCGAAGATCTGGTAGGGCGTGGTGCGGATATAGTTGAGGAACGGCTCGAGCCCGTTGAGCTGGATGTAGCCGGCACTGCCGACGACCAGCATGGCAAGGCCGATCGGCAGGCGCAGCGCCATCAGCGCCAGCATGACGGCAAAACCGGTGATGGCGAGGGATGCGCCGCTCATCGGGTTGGCCTTACGAGGCGGCTGGCGCTGACAAAGGCCGCGAGCGCAACGAAGCCGGCGAGCACCGCGCAGAGCGCGATCGGCAGATAGCTCGGCAGCTGCAGCACCATGGTGTTCTCGCCGCTGGCCAGCGCCGAGCGCGCCCCAACGCCGAGCCGCCAGGCGATCAGCGCCATGGCGAGGCCATAGACCACGTCCCAGAGCGCATCGAGCCCGTCGCGCCAGCGCTGCGGCAGCTTCAGCGTGAAGGTGTCGACGAAGATGTTGCCGCGCTTCAATTGGCACAGCGGCAGGAAGCAGAAGGCGGCGACGGCGGTGGCCATCTGCACCAGCTCGAAATCGCCGGGCACCCCAGCCTTGCCGACGAGATCGCTGCGCAAGGTCACGCTGACGACGACCATGGTCGCGAGCGCGATCAGCAGTATCCCGCCGATGAGCGCGACCGCCTCCGCCACCGCGTCGATGCGCGATGGCGGCCTTTCCCCTGCCCTGTCGGTCATGACCGGATCAGGCGGCGTTCTGGTGCTTGGTCAGCGCGGCGCGGGCTGCGGCGAGCAGCTTCTCGCCATCGAGGCCCTTGTCCTTGGCGGTCTTGAGCCAGCCCTCGATCACCGGCTCGGTCGTCTTGCGCCAGCGCGCCGCTTCCGCCTCGTCGATGGTGACGATGCTGTTGCCGCGCTTCTTGACCATGTCGGAGACGACGATGGCCTGCTCGTCCCAGACCTTGCCCGCCATGGCTGAAGCGGCTGCGCCCGAGTTCTTGTCGAGGATCGCCTTGAGATCGGGTGCGAGCCCCTCGTACTTGGCCTTGTTCATGGCCAGCACGAAGGTCGCGACATAGAAGGTCGGCGAGCCCGGAATCTCGGTGTGGTTCTTGACCAGTTCCTGGACCTTGATCGACGG
Organism: Alloboseaceae bacterium BT-24-1; assembly: GCA_025846845.1. Taxonomy (GTDB): domain Bacteria; phylum Pseudomonadota; class Alphaproteobacteria; order Rhizobiales; family Beijerinckiaceae; genus Allobosea. The sequence goes on along the minus strand of JAOYTL010000002.1, from coordinate 403,167 downwards.
CACGACCTCCCAGGGCACGACGCAGCCGTCGATCACGCGCTGCGCCAGCGATTCCGGCACCTGCGGGATCGGCATGCCGATGGCGTTGACGCCGAGCGCGCGCAGGGCCTCGCCCGCGAGGCGGGTCGGGAAGCGCAGCTTCAGACCCTTCAGGTCCTCCATCGTCTTGACCGGCTTGTTGGCATGGATCAGCCCGTGATCATGCGCCCAGAAGCAGATCGGATGGATGTCCTTGAACTCGTCCTTGAGGTGCTCGCTGGCGTAGTCGGTCAGCGCCAGCGAGTTCACGAGCGCCCGCTTGTTCGCCACGAAGGGCAGTTCGAACGCCTCGATGCCGGTGAAGCGGCCGGGCGTGTTGCCGGGCAGCGTCCAGACGATGTCGACGACACCGTCGCGGGCCTGGTCGTAGAGCTGCGGCGGGGTGCCGCCGAGCTGCATCGATGGGAAGATGTCGATCTTGATCCGGCCGTTCGATTCGGCGCCGACCTTGTCGGCCCAGGGCTTCAGGAATTTGGAATGCCCGTTCGCCACCGGCGGCAGGAAGTGGTGCATGCGCAGCGTGACTTCCTGCGCATTGGCACGGCTGGCGCGCAGCACCGCCGGAGCGGCCACGGCTGAGCCGGCGAGCGTCAGGAACTTGCGGCGATCAAAGCTCATTTGGGTCCCCTCCCCGGGAATTCTGCGTTGTTGCGTTCACCCTGCCGCGGGCCTTGCCAGCAAAAGGCCGGCTGGCCCGTCTCGCGAAGACGCAAGATGGATCAAACCGGCCCCGATGCAAACTGGCCGGAAGTCTCACGCCTTCCCGGCCTTATAGTTTCATTCGTAACTAATTCGCAAGCCCGCCGGAACTTGCCCGACGGGCCGCTCGCGCGAGCGTGATCAGGCCAGCGGCGGAATGCGCAGCACCCAGCCCGGCTGGATCAGGTCGGGATCCTTCACCGGCGGCGTATTGGCCTTGACGATCTCGGTATATTTCGCACCCTTGCCCTTGCCGTAGTTCTCCTCGGCGATCTTCCAGAGCGTGTCGCCCTTCTTCACCGTGTAGAACACGGCGGCAGCCGCCTCCTTGTTGACGATCAGCTCCGATTCGACCGAGCCGACACCGGCGGTGTTGCCGATCGCCAGGATGATCTTCTCGGCCTCCTCGGTGCTCAGCGCCTTGCCCGAGACCTTCACCTTGTCGCCCGAGACGTCGATCTTGACGTCGGACGGCAGGCCGTGGCCCGCCAGTTCCTTCTGCAACTGATCCGCCGTCGCCGCATTGGCCGAGCTCGATCCGAAGATCTTGGCGCCGGCTTCCTTGATGAAACTGAACAGACCCATAGCATGCTCTCCTGACGCGCCTTCGGTTCGACCAGGATCGGCCGAACGCTCTGACTTCGCACAACCCGACAGCCTTGGCGCATGTTCTGGTCGCAAAAGTGGCGTCACCTTGCGGAACACGTTCCAGGACGGGCAATCCATCAAGCCCATTCGGAACGACAACTGCAAGACGAAACCTGCAAGACGAAACCGCGGCGCCGCTCTTCCCTCGCGCCGTCGGCGCTGGCAGAACGGGCCCGAGCCAAAGAACGCCCGTCATCGATACTGCGAAAGGCCAGCCATGACCGCCCTCACTCTCGAACAGGCCAGCGTGATCGTCGACGGCGCCCTGAAATATGCACGCGAGAACGGGCTGAAGCCGCTCGCCATCGCAGTGCTGGACGCGCGCGGCGCGCAGAAATTCTTCCTCGCCCAGGACGGCACCAGCCTGAAGCGCGGCGAGATCGCTCTCGGCAAGGCCAATGGCGCGATCGCGCTCGGCGTCGGCCCGCGCACCCTCAACAAGATGGCGCTGGAGCGCCCGCACTTTATCAACGGCGTCGCGCTCTCGGTCGGCGGGCCGGTCGTGCCTGTCCCCGGCGGCGCGCTGGTCCGCGATGCGGAAGGTCACCTCATCGGCGTCGTTGGCATCTCCGGCGACACCTCCGACAATGACGAGGCGGCGGCGCTCGCCGGCATCGCCGCGGCAGGGCTCGTCGCCGAAACCGGCGGCTGAACTCTGCTATCGTCACATGCGGCCCTGCCGGCCCGGCCTTGCGCCATGTCGCATTGCAAGGCCGGCGGATTTCCGGCAACGGGTGCGTGACCGGCGGCCCTTGAAGCCGTCTTTAGGAACTGCGACCATGAACATCGCCGCCGCCATCGAGGGCGAAACCGTCCAGACCGACGTGCTGATCATCGGTGCCGGCCCGTGCGGCCTGTTCGCCGTGTTCGAGCTCGGGCTGCTCGACATCAAGGCCCATCTCGTCGACATCCTGCCCAAGGTCGGCGGCCAATGCGCCGAGCTTTATCCGGAGAAGCCGATCTACGACATTCCCGGCTTCCCGCTCGTCACCGGCCAGGGGCTGGTCGACAACCTGATGGAGCAGATCAAGCCCTTCGGCGCGACCTTCCATCTCAACCAGATGATCGAGCAGGTCGAGGTGCTCGGCACGGCGGAGGTGCCGCGCTTCCGCCTGCGCACCGATGCCGACACGGTTTTCGAGACCAAGGCGATCATGATCGCGGCCGGCGGCGGCTCCTTCCAGCCGAAGAAGCCGCCGATCCCCGGCATCGAGGCCTATGAGGGCCGCCATGACGGCGGCGGCGTGCACTATGCCGTGCGCAAGATGGAGGCCTTCCGCGACCGCGAGATCCTGATCGTCGGCGGTGGCGATTCGGCGCTCGACTGGACGCTGAACCTGCAGCCGATCGCCAAGCGCGTGACGCTGATGCACCGGCGCGACGATTTCCGTGCCGCACCCCACTCGGTCGAGCAGATGCGCGCCCTCGTCGCCTCCGGCGCGATGGATCTGAAGCTCGGCCAGGTGCTCGGGCTGAAGGGCGAAGGCAACGACCTTCAAGGCGCGATCTGCCGCGACAATGCCGGCGCCGAGTTCGAGATCGCCTGCAATACGATGCTGCCCTTCTTCGGCCTGACCATGAAACTCGGGCCGATCGCCGACTGGGGCCTGAACCTCCACGAGAACCTGATCCCGGCCGACACCGAGAAGTTCGAGACCAATGTGCCGGGCATCTTCGCCATCGGGGACATCAACACCTATCCGGGCAAGCTGAAGCTGATCCTGTCCGGCTTCCACGAGGCGGCGCTCGCCGCCCAGAAGGTCCACCGCTACGTCTACCCGGAGAAGCGGCTGACCTTCCAGTACACGACCTCGTCGACCGCCTTGCAGAAGAAGCTTGGCGTGGCTTGAGAGGGCTCGACCTATCCGCTCTCCCCTTGCGGGAGAGGGTTAGGGTGAGGGGTCGCGCGACGCCGATCATGAGCGTTCCGCGACGTCTTCCAAAAATTTTCCAGATCTGCGCGACCCCTCATCCGGCCCTTCGGACCACCTTCTCCCGCAAGAGGGAGAAGGGAGGTAGCGAACCGCGTCTACCGCACCACCGACATGACCGACGATGTCTGCATGTCATGCGCGGCCAGATCGCGCGCCGGGCGCGCAACCGGCTCGGGCAGAACCGGCTGGAGCCGCGTCGCCAGAGCGCCGGACGGGCCGCTATGTGTCGGCGCCTCCGCGACCACGCCCTCCTCCTCCGGCGGCGTCACGCGGTCGCGCAATTCGGCGATCGCACCGTCGAGCGGGTGGAAGCTGAAGCGGATCTTGTGCGTCCCAGCCGGGACTTGGACGGCCCGGAACAGGACATTGGCCCTGAGGATCTCGACCTCCTGCCCGTCGAGCTCGGCCTTCCACCAGGGATGCCAGATGTCGTTCAGCACGACGAAGCCGGGCTGCGCGGTCGTGACCTCGATCTCGACCACCGTGTTACGGTAGCGCTTCAGTTTGACCTCGGCATTGGTCGCGACCGGCCCGTCCGGCACGCCCGGCTCCGGCTCCTGCTCGAGCAGGACGACGCGCTGCGGATCGGCCTCCGGCCATTGCCCGGCCGACTTCATCCCCTCGAAATCGGCAAGCTGCCAGCCGCCGACGAACATCACGCGCGGCAGCGCCCGCGGATTCTCGTAGATGTAGCCGTCCTTGGTGTAGGCGACGAGCTTGAGATCGCCGGCGCGCAGCGAGCGGTCGACCTCGCCGATCGGCACCCGCGTCGCGATGTAGCGCAGGCCAAGGAAGTCGGCGAGGCGGCAGCGATAGGACGGGAACAGTGGCGTGAACACGCGCTCGCCCGGCGCGGCGATCGAATCGCGCGTGCCGACCGCTTCCGAGAAATCGGCGAGCCGCAGCGGGTTGTAGCCCAGCGTATGGTCGAAGCCGTGGATCATGCCGGCGTTGGGCCATTCGAAGCCCATGCCGAGCAGTTCGACCCGGTCGCGACGCGGCGAATCCGGCGGCTGCACTGTGAGCTTCTTCAGCACGGCGACGGTCTCGTTCTTGGTCTCCGGCCTCAGCACGTCGTAGACCTCCGGCGCCAGCGCCGTGGCCTCGTTCGGGCCGTTATTGGCGGCGAGATCGGCGGCGACGACGCCGGTCACGATCAGGCTCGCGACGAGCGGAGCCGCGGCGCCGCGCCAGCGCGTCAGCACGACGAGGAGCAGAAGCGCGGTGGTGAACCAGGCGGCGGCCGTGGCGCTCGGGAGCCAGGCCTGGCCGAGATGTCCGGCCTGGCGCGCCACCAGCAAAGCGAGGACGATGAGCAGGGCGATCACGCCGGCGCCGATGCCGAGGTCGCGCCAGATCGCACCCGGCTTCTCCTCGCGGAGGATGCGGTGCAGCAGATAGCCGGAGAGCACCGCCCCGAGCCCGCCGATCAGGAAGGTCGCATCGGCCGGCCGCCGGAACACCTTGACGCCGGGCAGATACTCATAGGCCAGGTGGAAGAAGGGCGTGTAGCGGCCGAGCGCGAACAGCACCATCAGCACGAACAGGATGGTGTAGGGCCGGATTGCCTTGTCCCAGAGCCAGCCGCGCGTCAGCCCCGGCACGATCAGGAGCAGGAAGGGCAGCGCCCCGACATAGACCTGCCCCATGTTCTTCGAGAGGAAGAGCTCCTTGGCGTTCCATTCCGGGCTGTAGGGCCCCCAGAACTCGACCGACGGATCGCGCACGCCGAACAGGTCGCCGACGAAGGCGGTCAGCAGCGAGGCCGGATGCAGCGAGCCCCTGCCGGCTTCGACGAGATCGATGGCCGGCCGCGTCGTCGCCTCGGCGAAAAGCCAGGTCCAGAGCAGCGGCACGGCGATGGTGACGATGCCGGCGAAGCAGGCGGCTGCAATCGGCGCGAGGCTGGCGCGGACCCCCGCCCAACCTTCCGAGAGCCAGTACGCCACGACCATGCCGATCAGGATATAGGCGCCGAGCAACGCGACCTGGTCCGGTTCGAGCACCATCATCCCGGCTGCGAAGCCGGCGAGCAGCCCGTGGCGCAGCGAGGCGCGCTGCAGCATCCGGGCCGTCAGCCAGAAGGCGAGGCCGAAGAAGGCGAAGCTCGCGATCTGCCCGACATGCTGGATGCGCCAGGCGGCGGAGGCGCCGAAGGCGAAGACCAGCGCCGCCAGCAGCGCACCAGCCGGATGCCAGCCGCGATCGCGGAAGAACATCAGCATGGCGAGCCCGCCGACGAGCAGATGCGCCAGCACATAGGCATCGACCGCGCGGAAGCTTGGCGACGAGTTGAACAGCGCCAGCAGGATTGCAGGCGAGAAGATCAGCGATTGCGGGTCGGCGACCTGCGGCGAACCGGCGAAGACGTTATGCGTCCAGAACGGCGACTGCCCCGAGTGCAACGCCTGCGCCAGGAACTGGATCTGCGCCTGGAAATGCGCCTTGGCGTCGAACGGAATCGTCACCGCCCCCGACAGCCAGGGCCAGCACAGCGCCACCCAGGCGCAACAGAACAGCGCGGCCGCCAGCCAGTAGCTGGAGCCCGATCTCCAAACCGCTTTCAACTGGACCCCCAAGGCCCCTGGCGCACCCGGCGCGCATGATCACGCGCCGATCACGCCGATGTGATCACAATCGACGATGATGGTTCCGCGATGAACCGAAACTGAATGAAACTGAACGGCGCGGATCAGCCGCTCGGCTGTGGCCCGGCAGCGTCAACTTGCCGCGCGGGTGAAGCTGGGTCAGCGCTTCTGCGCCACCCAGGCGGCGAGCACGCGCCGCTCGTCCGCGGTCATGCCCGAGAGATTGTTCGGCGGCATGGCATGGGTCAGCACCGCCTGCATGCCGATGGCGCGGCGCTGGCGGGCGATCAGCTCGGGCTCATGCAGATAGACGCCCTTGGGCGCGATCCCGATGCCCGGCCAGGACGGCTCGGGCGCATGGCACATGGCGCAGCGCCCGGTGACGATGTTGGCGACCTCAGATGTCGGCGGCACGAGACCGGCGAGCATCACCGGCTTCACCGGGTCGAGCGGCTTCAGGCCGAGCCGTTCGCGCCCGCCCGGCGAGGACGCCATCGCCACCCAGAAGGCGAGCCAGAGCGCCAGCGCTGCCACCGCCCAGGTCCACCACGGCGATTTGGCATGGTCAGCATGGCGGACATTGTAGAAATGCCGGATCAGCGCGCCGGCGACGATGATCAGGGCGACGAGGGCCGGAATCACCGCCGAATTGGCATAGGTCACCGGGTAGTGGTTCGCCAGCATCAGGAACAGCACCGGCAGGGTGATGTAGTTGTTGTGCAGCGAGCGCTGCTTCGCCTGCTTGCCGTATTTCGGATCGGGAACCTCGCCGGCGACCATCGCGGCGATGGTCTTGCGCTGGCCCGGCATGATCACGAAGAAGACGTTGGCCGACATGATCGTCGCCATCAGCGCGCCGGTATGGATCAGTGCACCACGCCCGGAAAAGACCGAGGCGAAGGCCCAGCTTGCCGCGACCACATAGCCGAAGCCGAGCAGGCCGAGCACGACGTCGTTCTTGCCCAGCGGCGACCTGCAGAGCAGGTCATAGAACAGCCAGCCTCCGGCCAGCGCCGCGATGCCGATCGCACCCGCCGCGACAGGCGAGAGCGCCATCACCGCAGGGTCGATCAGATAGAGTTCCGATTGGGCGTAATAGACCCAGACCAGCAGGAAGAAGCCGGAGATCCAGGTCCAGTAGGCCTGCCATTTGTGCCAGGTCAGCTCCTTCGGCAGCACCTCCGGAGCGACCAGATATTTCCGCATCGCATAGAAGCCGCCGCCATGGACCTGCCAGGCGAGGAACTGCGTCGGCTGGCCGGCGTCGGTCTTCGGTGCGTCAGGCGCGGCCCGGAGCGACGCGTCGAGATGAATGAAGAAGAAGGACGATCCGATCCAGGCGATCGCCGCGATCACATGCAGCCAGCGCAAGAGCTGGCTGCCCCATTCCATCAGATAGGCCTCAAGCACGGACGGGCTCCAGGCAGAGCCGCAGGCGAGCGAATTGACAGGGCCGAATCCGGGATGGAACTTGCATCGCCTTCAAGACTAGGTTCGCAGCCTTGGAAGGCAAGCGGCATTCCGGCCGCGCGGCGCGGCTTCAACGAGAGGTTTTAAGGCATGGGGCGTCTGTCGACGCATGTGCTCGATACGGTCCGCGGCAAGCCGGCTGCGGGTGTCGCGATCGCGCTCGATGCGCTGCTGCCGGATGGCAGCCGCGAGCGTGTGGTCGATACCGTGACCAATGCCGATGGCCGCACCGATGCGCCGCTGCTCACCGGTACGCTGCCGGTCGGCAGCTATGAGCTGACCTTCGCGATCGGCGACTATTTCCGGCATCTCGGCACGAAACTGCCCGAGCCCGCCTTCCTCGATCTCGTGCCGATCCGCTTCGCCATCGCCGAGCCGGACGGGCACTATCACGTGCCCCTGCTCGCTACGCCCTGGAGCTACTCGACCTATCGCGGCAGCTGAAAAACGACTCTGTCGCCAACGGCTTGCGAGCCGCGCTTGAATCACCGCCGCATGGACTTGAGTCGATCGATGAACACCTCCCCCTATCCGCGCGATCTCGTCGGCTATGGCCGTACCCCGCCGCATCCGCACTGGCCCGGTGAGGCCCGCATCGCCGTGCAGTTCGTGGTCAATTACGAGGAAGGCGGCGAGAACAACATCCTGCATGGCGATGCCGCCTCGGAGGCCTTCCTCTCCGAGATCGTCGGCGCAGCGCCCTGGCCGGGCCAGCGCCACATGAACATGGAGTCGATCTACGAATACGGCTCGCGCGCCGGCTATTGGCGGCTCTGGCGCATGTTCACTGAGCGCAACATGCCGGTCACGGTCTTCGCCATCGCTTCGGCGCTGCAGCGCTATCCGGAAATCGTCGGATCGATGCAGGAGGCCGGCTGGGAGATCGCCACCCATGGCCTGAAATGGATCGACTATCGCGATCTCCCGGCCGAGACCGAGCGCGCCCACATCGCCGAGGCGATCCGCATCCAGAGCGAGATCGCTGGCGAACGCCCGCTCGGCTGCTACCAGGGCCGCACATCCCAGAACACCATTCCTCTGACCATGGAGGAAGGCGGCTTCCTCTACACCGCCGACGTCTATGCCGACGAACTGCCCTATTGGCTTAAAGGCCCACATGGCCCGCAGCTCGCCGTGCCCTATACGCTCGACGCCAACGACATGCGCTTCGCGACGCCGCAGGGCTTCAACAGCGGCGAGCAGTTCTTCGCCTATCTCAAGGACTCGTTCGACACGCTCTATGCCGAGGGCGAGGCCGCCCCGAAGATGATGTCGGTCGGCCTGCATTGCCGCCTCGTCGGCCGGCCGGGTCGCGCCGCCGCGCTCGCCCGCTTCCTCGACTACGTCCAGAGCCATGATCGCGTCTGGGTCGCGACCCGGCTCGACATCGCCCGCCATTGGGTCAGGACGCATCGGCCGGAAGGCGGCTATGTGCCCTCGCGCCTGCCGCAGGCGCTGTTCACCGAGGTCTATGGCCGGGTCTGGGAGCACTCGCCCTGGATCGCGCAGGAGACCCATGCCGCCGGGCTCTCCCCGATGCACGACACGGCCGAAGAGCTACACAAAGCGATGGTCGCGGTGATGCGCAAGGCACCGCGCGAGCGGCAGAAGGCCTTGCTCGACGCCCATCCCGACCTCGCCGGCAAGATCGCCGCCGCCGGTGAGCTGACGCCGGAATCGGCCAATGAGCAGGGCTCGGCCGGGCTCGACCGCCTGACCTCGGACGAGCGCGCCCGCTTCACCGCGCTGAACGAGGCCTACAAGACGCGGTTCAGCATCCCCTTCATCCTCGCGGTCAAAGGACTGACCAAGGCGGACATTCTCGCCTCCTTCGAGGCGCGATTGAAGAGCACGCCGGAACAGGAATTCGCCACGGCGCTGGCTGAGGTCGAGAAGATCGCACTGATCCGGCTGAAAGACCTGCTCCCCTCCGGCTAGGACTTGTTCGTCCGCGTCCGCCCGTCCGGATCGACCATGCGCGCCAGCCACCAGGTCGTGCCGGTCGGGTCCTTCACCCCGCCGCGGCGGTCGCCATCGCCCTTTTCCGACGGCGCCTGCACCAGCGTACCGCCGGCCGCCACCGCCTTCTCGATCAGGGCGTCCGGGTCGTCGACATAGACGTGGACATGGCATTCCGGCCCGCCGGACGTCTCGCCCAGCATCACGATCGAATCGTCGATCCTGAACTCGGCATGCATGATCCCGCCATCCTCGCGCCGGGCGATGAAGCTGGGATCGGCGCCGAACACCGCCTTGGCAAAGGCGAGCGCCTGTTCGGCATCCGCGACGAGGAGATAGGGCGAGACGGCGTTGTGCCCCTCGGGCTTGTGCATGGCGTCCTCCTGATTTCGCAAAGCCAACGTGGCGAAGCGCCGGCTGTTCCGGCCGGCTACAGCCCGCTGACCAGATGCCCGCCATCGACGGCGACGACCGCGCCGGTCATGTAGCGGCCGGCATCGGAGCAGAGCAGCAAGAGCGGCCCGTCGAGATCGTCGAGCTCCCCGGCGCGGCGCATCGGGATGCGCTTCTTCAGTGCTTCGCCCGCCTCTCCAGCGAAGAACTCGCGGTTGATGTCGGTGACGACATAGCCCGGCGCCAGCGCATTGACCCTGATCGCGTGCCTTGCCCATTCCAGCGCCAGCGCCTTGGTCATCTGAATCAGCCCGGCCTTGGAGATCGCATAGGGTGCGACCCTGCCGGCGACGCGCTCGCCAAGGATCGAGGCGATGTTGACGATCGCTCCGCCGCCGTCCTGCTCGGCCATGATCTTCGCCGCTGACTGGGCGACGAAGAAGCAGCCCTTCAGATTGACGTCGAGCTGGGCATCCCATTGCGCCTCGCTCACCGAGAGCGCAGCTTCCGTCTCGCCGACCCCGGCATTGTTGACGAGCACGTCGAGCCCGCCGAGCAGCCTGGCGGCCTCGGCGACGCCCGCCTCGATCGCCGCGACCGAGCTGACATCGAGCGCGAGCGGCACGACCCGGCCGGGCAGCCCTTCGCAATCACGCGCCAGCTCCTGAAGCCGCTCGGTCCGCCGCGCCGCGGCCGCGACCAGCGCGCCCTTGCCCGCAAGCAATCGGGCGAAATGCGCACCGAGCCCCGAGGAGGCGCCCGTCACCAGAACCCGCTTGCCCTTGAGATCGTCGAACATCCAATGCGCCTCCATGCCGGCGACAGGGGACAATGACGTGCGGCGACGGTCAACCTCGCCGCGCAGGAACCCCACCCCCACCCGAGCGTTCTCTGCCGAGGACCAATTCGGACGGGGGAGTTCCCATGTTTCGCATTCTGCTGGTGATCGCGGTCATCGCGATCGGCTATGACGCCATCGTTCATCAGGGCGCCTATACGCGCGACCTCTGGTACAAGGCAGTCGGCGCGACCGAGAGTGTCGTCGACCAGGCCAAGCGTATCGGCGAGCGCGCGCCGGATGAGCCGCCGCGCTCGCAGACGAATTGAGCTTCGCCGTCATGCTCGCCCTTGTGGCGAGCATCCACGTCTTGAACACAGCCCTCGATCAATGGAGCGAAGACGTAGATGGTCGGGACAAGCCCGACCATGACGGAAAGGGCGGGCGGCGTTTTAAGCCGCCTCGCGCGCCAGCGCCGCCCGCTCGATCTCGCCGGCGATGGCGTCGATCAGCGCTGTCTCGTCACCGGCAAGGCCTTCCATCGCCGCCATCCGGGCGAGCACGGTCGTGGCGACCTTCTCCTCCACAGTGTCTTCGGCATAGGTGTAGAAGATCGTCGCGTGCTGGCCGTCGCGATGGCAGCGGCCCTCGATCTGCTGCAGCTGGATCGCGCTGTGGCGCAGGTCATGGACGACGAGCGCCCGCTCGCGCTCGCCGCCGGGCATTTCGGCCTTATGCAGCGAGATCGACTCCGTCACGGTGAAGACGACGGCGTCGAGCTTGCCGGTCTGGAAGGCGATCCGTGTGGCCTCGTTGGCCTCGCCGGAATACTCGCCGGTGATCGAGCCGACGCGCCAACCCTTGCCTGACAGCTTCTCGGCTAGCATCGCGCCAGTCTCCAGAAAAGCGACGGAGATCGCGACCTGCTCGTCATTCTCGAGCAGATCCTGGCAGAACTCCGCCGTGCCGGCGGTGCGCAGCAGGCTCGCCTTCTGGCGAAAGCGCAGATCGGCGGCCCAGCCTGCCGGCTTGCGGGTCGACCCACCGGCAAGGCCGAGTTCGCGCCGGAACTCACGCCAGGTCGCGTCGTAGAGCTTGCGCTCGGCGCTATCCAGCGCGACGGGGGCGAGCTCGCGCTGCACCTCCGGCCAGCCGGCGATCTCCTCCGGCCGGCGCCTGAGCCCGATGGCGTTGTCGCCGCGATAGAGCAGGTCCGCCATCACCTTGCGATCGTTCTCGTTCGGCTCCCAGCTCCAGTTCTTCCAGCGCCCCTTGGCCTTGCCCATCTTGAGGCGCTTCATCAGCGCGCGGAAGCCGTCGAGATCCCCGCCCGGCGCGCCCGTCGCCTCGCTGAGCAAACGCGCGAGATAGGAAAGCTCGTGCGGCGCCTGGCCGGCGGTCGCGCTCATATAGATCGTGAACTCAGCCGCCGCCGCCATCTGCCGGCAGACCAGCCCCTGCTGGGAGTTGGGATTGCGGATGCGGTGGGCTTCATCGATCACCACCAGCGGCCAGACCCGCTTCGGCGTGCCATGCTTGGCGAGTTCATTGTTCTTCGCCCGGGTCGAGCGCTTGCTGCTGGCCGGCGGCGGGGCGAGCAGCGACTTCGTCCGCTCAAAATTCATCAAGGTGAGCTTCTTCAGGGGCAGTCCGGCATGGGCGATGGTGCGCCGCCATTGCGGGATCGCACCCTTGGGACAGATCACCAGCACCTCCTGCTCCGGCATCGCCGAGATGGCGAGCCAGGCGGAGAGCGTCTTGCCGAGCCCGGTCAGGTCGCCGAGCAGGAAACCCGGCTTGCCCGCCGCCCGCGCCGCCAGGATCGCATCGCGCGCCACGAGCTGGTGCGGATGCGGCACCATGATCTCGGGCGCATTGCCCTTCGCCGGAACGCTCATGCGTGTCGGACCTCCGGAACCGCAGCCCGCTCGGTCGCCATCGTCGCGAGCACATCGGCCTGCTGCAGTTCCTCGATCAACGCCCCCATGAAATTGGTCACCACCTTGGGCAGCGCCCGGCCGGACATGCTCTGGATTTGCAGGCTGCGCGGCGGCAGGTCGCCGTCCCTGAGCGGCAGCGCCACCACCGAGCCGTCGCGGATCGAGGCGCCGAACGAAATCGAGCTCGCGAACATCACGGCACCGCCGAGTTTGCAGAAATGGCGCAGGCTCGCGACATTGGTCGAGGTCAGGACGGCGTCGACGGTCAGCCCCCGCGCCGAGAAATAGATGTCGACGATCTTGCGCACAGTCGCCTCGCTGTCGAGCACCGCGACCGGGTGGACGAAGATGTCCTCGATCCTGATCGATTCCTTTGCTGCCAGCGGGTGGTGCGGCGCGACGAAGGCATAGGTCCGTGCCGCGCATTGCCAGTTGATGGTGACGCCGCGCTCCTGCTGCAGCACGAAGGTCAGCCCAAGATCGATCGTGCCGGTGCGGACATGCTCGGTCACCACCTGCGGCGACATCACCTTGACGTCGAAGGCGACATCCGGGTGCTGCTGGCGGAAGGCGAAGATCACCTCGGGGATGAAGCTGACCGCGAAGCCCTCGGTGACGCCGAGCCTGATCAGCCCCTTGCTCGCACCGCGCAGTTCGCGGATCTCGCTGACGACCTGCTCGCTCTCCAGTTCGAGCCGCTGGGCATAGGCCGCGAGCGTCTGCCCGGCCTGGGTCAGGATCATGCCGTGCGAGCGCCGCTCGAACAGCGCGGCGTCCAGTTCCTTCTCGAGATTGGCGATCTGGCGGCTGACCGCGGAGGCGGCGACGCGCAGGCGCTGCGCCGCGGCGCTGACCGAGCCGGTCCGCACCACCGCCAGGAAATACCGCAAGGCCGGAGTCTGCATGGGCGTGCAGTAGCCAACCATTGCCGTCCCGGCAACGATCCTTTCGATTCATTCTTATGGCGGCAAGCACGAAGCTGTGCAGAGTTTGTGTCGCCGGCGTGACGGTGGCCCATGGCTGCCCGCCGAAAGAAACAAGCGACAACGCTGTGAGGGGAAAACATGCGCTTCTTCGACAAGGCCTCAACGGCCCTGGCCGCAACCATTCTGGCTGCGACCGCTCTGGCGACGCCCGCTTTCGCCCAGAAGGCCGCCAACACCGTCCGCTTCGCCTATGACCAGGCGCCGGAAAGCGTCGATCCGTTCTTCAACAATGTCCGCATCGGCGTGATCATCGGCGCCAATGTCTGGGACACGCTGATCTACCGCGATCCCGCCACCAACGAGTACAAGGGTCAGCTCGCCAAGAGCTGGAAGCAGGTCGACGACAAGACCATCGACTTCGAGCTGCGCGAGGGCGTGAAATTCCATAATGGCGAGGAGTTCGATGCCGACGACGTCGTCTACACGCTGAACTTCATCTCCAAGACCGAGAACAAGGTCGTCACCCAGGGCAATGTCAACTGGATCGCCAAGGCCGAGAAGCTCGACAAGTACAAGGTCCGGCTGACAACCAAGGACATCTTCCCGGCCGCGATCGAGTATCTCGCCGGCCCGGTCGTGATCCATCCGAACGAGTATTACGAGAAGGTCGGTCCCAAGGGCCAGAACGAGAAGCCGGTCGGCTCGGGCCCCTACAAGGTCACGAACTATGTGCCGGGCAAGTCGATCGCGCTCGAGCTCAACAAGGACTATTTCAAGGATTCGCCGAAGCCGCAGCCCAAGATCGGCAAGTTCGAGATCCGCTTCATCCCGGATCGCCAGACCCAGATGGCCGAGATGCTCTCGGGCGGCGCCGACCTGATCATGCACGTGCCGAAGGACCAGGCCGACCAGCTCCAGACGGTGCCGACGCTGCAGGTCGTCTCCGGCGAGACGATGCGCATCGTCTTCATGCAGATGAACATCCAGGACGGCACGCCGGCTCCCGCCCTCAAGGACGAGCGCGTGCGCAAGGCGATCATCCACGCCATCGACCGCGAGGCGATGGTCAAGAACATCGTCGGCACCGGCTCGCGCGTCATCAACACGATCTGCTTCCCCTCGCAGTTCGGCTGCACCGACGAGGGCGCGGCGCGCTACGCCTACGATCCCGCCAAGGCCAAGGCACTGCTGGCCGAAGCTGGCCATCCCAGCCTGACCATGGACATCGTCGCCTACCGCGAGCGCAACCAGACCGAGGCGCTGATCGGCTATCTCCAGGCCGTCGGCATCAAGACCAATCTGCGCTTCCTGCAATACGCCGCGATGCGCGAGCAGATCGCCACCAACAAGGCGATGCTGACCCACCAGACCTGGGGCTCGTTCTCGGTCAACGACACGTCGGCGGCGACGCCGAACTACTTCGCCTTCCGCAGCGAGGACATCACCCGCGATGCGGCTGTCCGCGACCTGCTGGAGAAGGGCAACAACTCGGTCGATCCGGCGGTGCGCAAGGAGGCCTACAAGGCCGGGCTGAAGATCATCGCCGACAAGGCCTATGCCGTGCCGCTCTATTCGCTGCCGGTCTATTACGTCGCCAACAAGGACCTGACCTTCAAGGCCTACCCGGACGAGCTCGTCCGCTTCTGGGAGATGGGCTGGAAGTGACGGGCGGAGGCGTCGCAGAGTTCCCCTCCCCCTTGTGGGGAGGGGTTAGGGGTGGGGGTCGCAAAGCCCGGGCGCGACGCTCGCCCGTCGCATTGACGCTGATGCCAATCGCCAAGTCACTCACCAAGTCGTTCCACCCCCACCCCTGCCCCTCCCCACAAGGGGGAGGGGTTCGCGCGGCGGTTCCTCGCGCAAGCGCCTGGCCGCTGGATGTCATCGCCGTGCATCACTCCGGACGCATCTCGTGTTAGGCTTCATCGTCAAACGGCTAGGCTTGGCGCTGCTCGTCGCGCTTGCGGTCTCGGCCATTGCCTTCTTCCTGCTGCGCCTCTCTGGCGACATCGCGGTCGCGATCGCCGGCGAGGGCGCGCAGCAGGCCGATCTCGACGTCATCCGCAAGACCTACGGGCTCGACCGGCCACTCGTCGTCCAGTACCTCGACTGGCTGCTGAAAACGCTCTCCGGCGATTTCGGCACCTCGATCTACTTCAAGACCGACGTCGCCACGCTGGTCTTCGCCAAGCTGCCGGTGACGCTGATCCTCGGCGTCTCCTCGCTCGCCTTCGCGCTTGCGATCTCGATCCCGCTCGGCGTGCTCGCCGCGATCTACTCCAATAGCTGGATCGACCGGCTGGCCCTCGCCCTTGCCGTCTTCGGCCAGGCGATGCCGAACTTCTTCTTCGCGCTGATCCTGGTGATGCTGTTCTCGATCACCCTGCGCTGGCTGCCGGTCTCCGGTTCGGGCACCTGGCTGCATTACGTCATGCCGACCATCGCGCTCGGCTACTACACCGCCCCGGCCTTCATGCGGCTGATCCGCGCCGGGATGATCGAGGTGCTCTCGGCCGATTATATCCGCACCGCCCGCGCCAAGGGCCTCTCGCCCTATGCCGTCGTCATCACCCACGCGCTGCGCAACGCCGCCGTGCCGGTGGTGGCGCTGACGGCGGTGCAGCTCGGCTTCCTGCTCGGCGGCTCGGTGGTGATCGAGACGATCTTCGCGCTCGATGGTCTCGGCTACCTCGCCTATCAGAGCATCACCTACAAGGATTTCCCGGTCATGCAGGTCATCGTCCTGCTGCTCTCGGTCGTCTACGTCCTGCTGACGCTGCTGGCCGACATCGCCAATGCCTGGCTCGATCCGCGCATCCGGGTGGCCTAGAGGCTATCAATGACCATGGATAGGATTTGGGTGAGGTCAAACCGTCCGAATGCCAGGAGCGTTGCGCCGCCGATACCGCTGGTATCGGCAAGCGATGCGACGCCGCAGTCGGCCGGTTTCACCTCACCGCGCAGCGGCGTGGCGCTTTTGCCCGATTGCGGCGTCGCTCGTCACGGCCAAGCCGAAAGGCTTGGCCGCACCAAGCTCCTGGCACTCGGACAAAATCGCCGACGCCCAAACCCTATCCATGGTCATTGATAGCCTCTGAAATGAGCGACGCGACCTCCCTCCCCCTCGCCGCCAGCGACATCACCGGCGGGCGCCGCCTGCTGCGCCGGGCGCTGGCCCAGAAATCCTTCCTGTTCGGCTTCGGGCTGCTGCTGCTGTTCGTGGTGCTGGCTCTGCTCGCCCCGCTGCTGGCGCCGCACGATCCCTATCTGCAGAACCTGACGGCACGGAACGTCCCGCCGTTCTGGTACGATAAGGGCAACTGGCTGCATCCGCTCGGCACCGACCCGCTCGGGCGCGACTATCTCTCGCGCCTGCTCTATGGCGCCCGCATCTCGCTGATCATCGGCATCAGCGTCGTCGCCATCGCCGGGCTGATCGGCACGACCATGGGCCTGCTCGCCGGCTATTTCGGCGGCCGCATCGACATGGCCGTGACCTTCATGGTCACCACGCGCCTCGCCATGCCGGTGATCCTGGTGGCGCTCGCCGTCGTCGCCATCATCGGCTCCTCGCTCTGGATCGTCATCCTGGTGCTCGGTCTGCTGAAATGGGACCGTTTCGCCGTGGTGATGCGCAGCGCGACGCAGCAGGTCCGCTCGCTCGACTACATTACCGCGGCGCAGGCCTCCGGCGCGAGCACGACCCGCATCATCCTGCGCGAGGTCCTGCCCAACATCGCCCCGCATCTGATCGTGGTGGCGACGCTGGAGGCGGCGAGCGCCATCCTGCTCGAAGCCGCGCTCTCCTTCCTCGGCCTCGGCGTGCAGCCGCCGCTGCCGTCCTGGGGCCTGATGGTCTCGGAGGCCAAGGCCTACATGTTCTTCTCGTTCTGGCTGATCGCCCTGCCCGGCACGGCGCTCGCCCTGCTGATCTTCGCGATCAACCTCGCCGGCGACGGCCTGCGCGACGTGATCTCGCCCGAAAAGCGCAACTGATATCTGACGGAGTGACACCATGACCCGCGCCAAGGCGATCGCCCATGCGCTCGACTATTTCGACTCCGGTAGCTTCAAGAGCGACCTGTCGCGGCTGATCGCCATGCCGACCGAGAGCCAGAATCCCGAGCGCGCCCCGGTGCTCACCGAGTATCTGGAGAAGGAAATGCAGCCGCTGCTGGAGAGCCTCGGCTTTTCCTGCCAGACGCTGAACCATCCCAAGGCCAAGGGCCCCTTCCTCTTTGCACAGCGCATCGAAGGCGAAGGCCTGCCGACGATCTTCGGCTACGGCCATGGCGACGTCATCCGCGGCCTCGACGCGCAATGGGCCGAAGGGCTCTCGCCCTGGACCCTCACCGAGCGCGGCGACCGCTGGTATGGCCGCGGCGTCGTCGACAACAAGGGCCAGCACCTGATCAACATCAGCGCGCTGAAATCCGTGCTCGAGACGCGCGGCGGCAAGCTCGGCTTCAACGCCAAATACCTGATCGAGATGGGCGAGGAATGTGGCTCGCCCGGCCTGCGCGAGCTCTGCACCGAGCAGAAGGAGCTGTTCAAGTCGGATGTGCTGATCGCTTCCGACGGACCGCGCCTCAATGCCGAGCGCCCGACCATTTTCCTGGGCGCCCGCGGCGGCGTCACCTTCGACCTCACCATCAATGCCCGCGAAGGCGGCCATCATTCCGGCAACTGGGGCGGCATCCTCTCCGACCCGGCGATCCAGCTCGCCCACGCCATCGCTTCGATCACCTCGCCGACAGGCCAGATCCGCATCCATGAATGGGTGCCGAAGGAATTGCCGGCAGCCGTCCGCAAGGCGCTGGCCGATTGCGAGATCGACGGCGGACCCGATGGCCCGACCATCGACCCGGAATGGGGCGAGCCCGGCCTGTCGCCGGCCGAGCAGGTTTTTGGCTGGTGCTCGTTCGACGTGCTGGCGATGAAGTCCGGCGTGCCGGAAACCCCGGTCAACGCCGTGCCGCCGAGCGCCTGGGCCCGCTGCGCGCTCCGCTTCGTCGTCGGTATCGATCCCGACGACGTCATGCCGGCGCTGCGCCGCCATTTCGACCGCCATGGCTTCGGCATGGTCGAGATCACCAAGGCGCGCGATGCAGTCTTCAACGCGACGCGGCTCGATCCGGATGATCCGTGGGTCGAATGGGCGCTGGCCTCGCTGCAGAAGAGCACCAACAAGAAGCCGGCGCTTCTCCCCAATCTCGGCGGCGGCCTGCCCAACGACATCTTCGCCGATATCGTCGGCATGCGCACGATCTGGGTGCCGCATTCCTATCCCGGCTGCTCGCAGCACGCCCCGAACGAGCACGTCCCGGTCGCGATCCCGCGCGAGGCGCTCGGCCTGATGGCCGGACTCTACTGGGATCTCGGCGAGAGCGACCGCCCGGCGCTGTGAGCCCGGCTCAGCGTCCGGGCCGCTTTCGTTACTGACGAGGCTCCTGCGGCTCGCGCGGATCGCGCGCCGGCGGCAGGTCGATCGGCGTCGCCGGCGGCCCCTCGGGTGGCGCATTTGGCGGCAGCTCCGGCGGCGGGTCGTTCGGGATGCCGTTCGGCTCGTTGTCCGGCGGATTCTCGATCGGCGGCGCCGGCGACACCTCGCCTGGGGTCATTGGTGGCAGCTCCGGCGGCGGTGTCGGGCTGGTCGGCACGCCGCCCGGCGGTCCGCCGGCCTGATTGATAGTCGTCATGAAGACCCTCCTTGCATGCCCCACAAACGCACGCGCTGCGCGAAGGTTCGCGGCGGGCGGAAGGGAACAATGCCGTGGCTCGCAGCTTGGTTTGGCAAGCAATCAGCAACGGAGCAGAGCCATGCCGCAAGACGGAAAGCCGCGCGAGAATCCCGCACTGCTCGACGAGCGCATCCCGAACGATCCGCTGCGCCCGGAGGACGCCTCGGTCCGCCCGGACCAGGAGGCGCCGATCAATGATCGCCGCCGGGCGAGCGATGAAACCAATGTCCATGACGCCGGCAGCGACGCCAACGACACCCTGGATGGTTTGACCGAGCAGGAAGAGGCGGTCCGCCACGCCGCCGAGGACATCCCGACCGGGCAGGACCCCGCCGGCAAGACCGGGGCGACACCCGTCTTCGATCGTGCTTCAAAGCCTCCCAAGGTCTAACACAGGCGGCGCCATCGGCCACCCGCCCATCTCGGCAGGGGGCGCCGCATGAAGAGTCTGACACTTGCATCGCGGCTGGCGGCGATCACGCTTGTCGCCCTGTCCGGAACGGCTTTGGCGCAGACCGCCGACCTGCTTGCCTGCAACGGCCCCTTCGCCCGCGACGCCGACGAGGCGACCCTGATCAAGGCTTTCGGCGCCGGAAACGTCCAGCGCGCCCGCATCGAGATCGGCGAGGGCGAGAAGGCGGCCGGCGCCATCCTTTTTCCCAAGGACAGGAAGCGCCGGCTCGAACTGATCTGGCGCGACGGCAAGAAGCGCCGCGGGCCCGGCACGATCTACGTCCGCGAGGGCTCGGCCTGGGCGGTGGCCGGACCGGGCGGGGCTCGCATCGCCATCGGCAGTGCCCTCGCCGCGGTCGAGGCCGCCAACGGCGAGCCCTTCAGCATCCTCGGCTTCGACTGGGATTATTCCGGCACCGCCGCCGACTGGCAGGGCGGCAAGCTCGCCAAGGCCTTCGGCGGCTGCAGGCTGATGATCCGCTTCGGCTATCCCCAGGGAGCCGATGCCAAGGCGCTCGACCGGCTCTCCGGCGACAAGGAATTCTCCTCGTCCGACCCGGACATGCGCCTCGTCAAACCGACAGCCTACGAGATCTTGCTGTCCTGGCCGGACTGAGTCTTAGGCCTCAGTCTTCATCTTCTCTGGCCCGTCCGGTCTCGACGAGGATCTCGCGTTTGCCGGCGTGGTTGGCCGGTCCGACGATGCCCTCGTTCTCCATCCGCTCCATGATCGAGGCGGCGCGGTTGTAGCCGATCTGCAGCCGGCGCTGGATGTAGGAGGTCGAGGCCTTCTTGTCGCGCAGGACCACCGCCACCGCCTGCTCATAGGGGTCGTCGCTCTCGGCGCCCATGCCGGTCTTGTCGAAGACCGCGCCGTCCTCGTCCTCGCCGGCGCCGGCCTCCTCCTCGGCGGTGACCGCATCGAGATAATCCGGCCGCCCCTGCGTCTTCAGATGCGCCACCACCTTCTCGACCTCGGCATCCGAGACGAACGGGCCATGCACGCGGGTGATCCGGCCGCCGCCGGCCATGTAGAGCATGTCGCCCTGGCCGAGCAGCTGCTCGGCGCCCATCTCGCCGAGGATCGTGCGGCTGTCGATCTTGCTGGTGACCTGGAAGGAGATCCGCGTCGGGAAGTTCGCCTTGATCGTGCCGGTGATCACGTCGACCGAGGGACGCTGCGTCGCCAGCACGACATGGATGCCGGCCGCGCGGGCCATCTGCGCCAGGCGCTGGATCGTGCCCTCGATCTCCTTGCCGGCGACCATCATCAGGTCGGCCATCTCGTCGACGATCACGACGATATAGGGCAGAGGCGACAGGTCCATCGCCTCCTCCTCGTAGATCGCCTCGCCCGAATGCTTGTCGAAGCCGGTCTGGACCGTGCGGGTGATGACCTCTCCTGCCGCGGCCGCCTCCGCCACTCGTAAATTGAACCCGTCGATGTTGCGCACACCGAGCTTCGACATCTTCTTGTAGCGCTCCTCCATCTCGCGCACCGCCCATTTCAGCGCGACCACCGCCTTCTTCGGGTCGGTGACGACGGGGGTGAGCAGATGCGGGATGCCGTCATAGACCGAAAGCTCGAGCATCTTCGGATCGACCATGATCAGCCGGCACTCCTCCGGCTTCAGCCGGTAGAGGATCGACAGGATCATGGTGTTGATCGCGACCGACTTGCCCGAACCGGTGGTGCCGGCGACGAGCAGATGCGGCATGCGCGCCAGATCGGCGATCACCGGCTCGCCGCCGATGGTCTTGCCGAGGCAGAGCGCCAGCTTGTGCTTGGTGCCCTCGAAATCCTGGCTGGCCAGGAGCTCACGCAGGAAGACGGTCTCGCGCTTGGCGTTGGGCAGTTCGATGCCGATCGCGTTCTTGCCCTGCACCACCGCAACACGCGCCGAGATCGCGCTCATCGACCGCGCGATGTCGTCGGCGAGCGAAATCACCCGCGAGCTCTTCGTGCCGGGGGCCGGCTCAAGCTCGTAAAGCGTCACAACCGGGCCGGGGCAGGCCTGAACCACCTCGCCGCGGACATTGAAATCCTCCAGGATCCCCTCGAGCAGGCCGGAATTCTGCTGGATGAGCTCGATCGGGATCGTTGCCGCGATCTGCGGCGGCTCGGCCAGAAACTCGATCGGCGGCAGCTCAAAGCCATGGAACGCGACGGGCCTGGGCTGCGGAGCGACTGCGCGCAGCTTTGGCGCAGAAGGTACGACCGAAACCTTCGGCTGCACGGAAGCGGGCACAGCCTCCGCCTTGACCGCCTTCGACACGGGCGCTGCGGCTGGAGCGAGCTGCCCCATGATCCTGCGGCGCTGAACCGGAGCCTTCGGCGCGGGAGCCGGTGCGGCCGCCACTGGAGGCGGCGCGACGACCTGCAGAGCAGGCGGCGTCAGGTTCAGCTCGAAGCGGTAAGGCTGCGTCCAGCCGAAGCTCATGGTCGCCGATCCGGCCGCAGGAACCGGAGCAGACGCCGGGCGTATCGGCTCGGCCACTGCCGCCGGCGGGCTCGGCTGAGCCGTCTCCAGCGGCGCCCTCGCTGCGAGGACCGGCGGCGCGTTCTCGAACCCTACTTCATCCTCCTGCTCTGCATCGGGGATGAACTCCCAGAAGGCAGCATCGGAGAGGAAAGCGAACGGGGTCGTGACCGCCTCGACCGGGCTCTCTTCCGGCAGCAGCGAATCGAGGTCGGGCACCATCAGCGCATCCTCCCCCTCCCCGGCCATCTCGGCCTCGACTTGAGGCATGATCTCGGGAAGCGGCGCCTCAGAAGACCCGCCTCCCCAGACCTGCTGCAGCATGTGCCGCGGGGTCCGCCAATAGCGGACGCGGCCGGGATCGACGGGCGCTTCCGGCGCGGGCTCGGGCAGCGGATTCGCTGCCTCCACGACGACGCGCTCGACCTCCTGCCGACGCAACTTGTCGGGCGTGCGCCCGAAGCGCACGAGCCCAGGTGCACCCTGCGCTAGGGACGCGCGGCGATCGACCGGAGCTGGCTCCGGAATATCAGCGAAATCAGCAAGTTGATCCGAGATACGAGCCGCGGGAGAGGCGCTGTTCGTCTGGAGATTGCGATGGATTCGACGCATGGATTGACGCTGGCCCGGCACTCACTCGACTGAGCATCGAGAGGTACCGGCGCAGGGTTAACAGCCCCTGAACTCACTCCGCGCAAAGCTGTGGATCGTGCCTCGCGTCCGTCGCTCTCAATCGGCCTGGAAAGCGCCGATCATGTAGCTCTCATTGCCGATTTCGGTGACGCGCCCCTTCACTTCGTAGCTCGCCAGATCGACGATCCAGATGACGCTCGAATTCGACTTGCCCTTCGGCGCGCCGGTGATCGCCGCATATTTCCCATCCGGCGTGATCGCGATGCCGCGCGGCCGCGACGGTTCGCCGCCGGGTGTCTTCAACTCGACGCGCTTGATCGTCGCGGGTTGGCCGGCGAGCGCCTTGGCGACATCGATGATGTCGATGTTGTTCGAGCGGAACTGGGTCGAGAGGATGCGCTTGCCGTCCGGCAGGAAGGCCGCCACGAACGGGCGTGTTGGCGTCGCCTTGTCGTCGGTGCCGACAAGAACCCGCGCCAGCTCGGCCTTGCCGGGGTCGCTGAGCGCCTTTTCGACATCGACGATGCTGACGGTGTTGCCGGGCGTGTCGGTCTGGGCGTTCTCCCGCGTGGCATGGGCGACGAGCTTGCCATCCGGGCTGGTCGAGATGCCGAAGCCGCCGGCCTGGACCGGGATGCGCGCCACTTCCGCGCCGCTCTCTCCGGCGATCGCCTTCTGCAGGCTCATCACCGTAATGTCGTCGGTGCCGCCATTGGCGCCGAAGATCGTGCCGCCGCCGAGCGGGCTGATGGTGACGCCATTGGTGTCGGGGAAGCAGCCGAATTTCGGATCGGGCGCGCGATGCGGGACCGGATTGGGCGGACAGGGGAAGCCGGGCTTGCCAAAAGCCTGCTCGACCTTGCGGATCACCTTGTTGCTGGCGAGATCGACGATGCTGAGATGGCGCCCGCCATCCTCGTCGCCCTCCTGCTCGGCATGGGCAAGGACCGCATGCTTGCCGTCGGCGGCGATGGCGAAACCGGTCGGGCCGAAGCCACCGGTCTCGATATAGCCCTCGACAGCGCCGAGCGTGCCGTTGCTCGCAGGGTCGAGCGCCTTCTTGAGATCGACCACCGTCACCGTGCCGGCATGGCCGTGCTGGAAGGCAGCCGCCGCCTCGGGCGTCGAGCGTCCGGAATGATTGACGACATAGGCGCGGCGATAGTCGGGCGCGATCGCGATCGAAATCGGCTGGCCGCTCGACACCACGGTCTTGCCGTCGACCTGGATGTCCGGAGTGACGCGCAAGCGATTGACCACCGCCTTCGCCGTCCCGTCATTGGCCGGGTCGATCGCCTTTTCGAGGTCGATGACCAGGACGACATTGTCCCAGCGCCCGCTCGCGAGGAAATAGTCTTTCGCCATGACCTGATGTGCGCCTCCGATCGCGCAAAGCGCCAAAGTGCCGAGAAGCGTCGTCCGTAGCATGATCGTCCTCCCTCGGTTGTCCGTTCTCCGGGTTCGTCGTCCGTTATGTCGGTGAGCTGGTCTCCTTCAGCGCGGCGTCCAGCACCCTGATGACGTGCACGGCCTCGCGGCCGGCGCCGTCATGGATCTGGTGGCGGCAGCTGGTGCCGTCGGCGACGACAAGATCGTCAGCCGCAGCCTTGCGCACCGCCGGCAGCAGCGAGAGCTCGCCCATCGCCAGCGAGACGTCGATCGTCGCGGCGCCATAGCCGAAGGCGCCGGACATGCCGCAGCAGCTCGATTCGATCGGCCTGACCTCGAGCCCCGGCACCGCCCGCAGCGTCTTTTCGACCGCCCCCATCGCGTCGAAGGCCTTCTGGTGGCAATGGCCGTGCAGATGCGCGACGCGCCCGCCTTGGTCGCGCAATGGCAGGCTGGTCCTGCCGGCAGCCATGTCCGCCGCTAGCAGCTCCTCGACCAGCAGCGCCGCCTTGGCCAGCGGCTCGACCTCGGCCTTTGGCAGCAGCGCTGCGAACTCGTCGCGGAAGCTCATCAGGCAGGAGGGTTCGAGCCCGACGACGCGCGCGCCCTTGGCTACGAAGGGCGCGAGCGCATCGAGCGTGCGCCTTGCCTCGGCGCGGGCCTCGTCGACCAGCCCGGCCGAGAGGAAGGTGCGCCCGCAGCAGAGCGGCCGGCCTCCGCCCGCAGCTTCGACGCGGTGCAGACGGTAGCCGCCGGCGAGCAGCACCCGCTCGGCAGCTTCCAGGTTCTCACGCTCGAAATAGCGGTTGAAGGTGTCGCCGAAGAGGACGATGTCGCGGCCATCGCCTTGCACGGCAGAGGGATCGGAAAACGCCGCCGCCTCGCGCCAGGGCTTGCGCCAGACCGGCAGCGAGCGCCGCGCCGAGAAGCCGAGCCAGCGTTCGCTGAGCTTCGCCAGCAGCGGGATGCGATCGCGCAGGTTCATCAGCGGCGCGAGCTTGGCAGCGAACGGCGCATAGCGCGGCAGGAAGGCGATCAGCCGCTCCTTCAGCGGCAGGCCGTGTTTCGCATGGTAGTGATGCAGGAACTCGACCTTCATCCTGGCCATGTCGACGCCGGTCGGGCAGTCGCGCTTGCAGCCCTTGCAGGAGACGCAGAGATCGAGCGTCTGCTTCATCTCCGGCGAGGTGAAGGCGCCCTCCCCGAGCTGGCCGGAAATGGCGAGCCGGAGCGTATTGGCCCGCCCGCGAGTGAGATGCTGTTCCTCGCGCGTGGCGCGCCAGGACGGGCACATCGTGCCGCCGGCCATCTTCCGGCAGGTGCCGTTGTTGTTGCACATCTCGACCGCGCCACCGAGCCCGCCCCAGTCGGACCAGTCGAGTGCGGTCTCGACCGGCACCGGCGTGGCGTAGCCCGGCGAAAACCGCATCAGGCTGCGATCGTCCATGTGATAGGGGCGGACGATCTTGCCGGGGTTGAGCTGGTTGCCCGGGTCGAACCCGTCCTTGACGGCCTCGAAAGCGCGGGTGAGGGGTGAGCCGAACATCGGCTCGACGAAGTCCGAGCGCGAGATGCCGTCACCATGCTCGCCCGAGAACGAGCCCTTGAAGCGGCGC
Source organism: Alloboseaceae bacterium BT-24-1 (assembly GCA_025846845.1). GTDB lineage: Bacteria > Pseudomonadota > Alphaproteobacteria > Rhizobiales > Beijerinckiaceae > Allobosea. The sequence goes on along the minus strand of JAOYTL010000002.1, from coordinate 377,484 downwards.
ACCAGCTCGCAGGCCTCCTCGGCGATGCCGCGCATCGCCTTCACGCCCGCCTCCGTCTTCATATTGAGGATCGGGCGGACATGCAGGCAGCCGACCGAGGCGTGCGCATACCAGGTGCCGCGCGTGCCGTGCCGCTCGAACAAAGCGGTGACCGCGTCGGTGTAGTCGGCGAGGTGCTCGAGCGGGACGGCGCAGTCCTCGATGAAGGAGACCGGCTTCCCGTCGCCCTTCATCGACATCATGATGTTGAGGCAGGCCTCGCGCACCTCCCAGACCGGTTTCTGCCTGGCGGGCTCGATCACCTCGACCACCGCATCCGGGAAGCCGCAATCGGCCATGCACTGGTCGAGCCGCCTGAGGTCGCCCTTCAGCGCGGAAAGGTCGTCGCCGGCGAACTCGACCAGCAGCAGGCAATTCGGCTTGCCCTTGGTGATGTCCGCGAGGGTGCGCACGAAGAGCGGAATGTCGGCGCCGAGCACCAGCACATTATTGTCGACGAGCTCGACCGCGACCGGCCCGAGCGCGACGATGTGCTGCGTCGTCTCCATCGCGGCGCGGAAATTCGGGAAATGGCAGACGCCCATGACGCGGTGCTGCGGCAGGGTCGAGAGCTTCAGCGTCGCCTGCGTGGTCAGCGCCAGCGTGCCTTCCGAGCCGACCAGCAGATGCGACAGGTTCGGCCGCGGCACGATCAGCTCGTCGAGATTATAGCCGCCGACGCGCCGCTGCACCTTCGGGAAGATCGCCTCGATCTCGTCGCGATGCCGGTCGGCCAGCGCCAGCATATTTTCCATCAGCGCTCGCGCCCGCGGCGAGGCGTTGTCGCCGACAGGGCCCTCACCGAGCGCGAAGGGCTCGCCGTCATGGAACATCGCCTTCAGCGCGACGACATTGTCGACCGTCTTGCCGTAGCGCAGCGAGCGCGCGCCCGACGAGTTGTTGCCGACCATGCCGCCGATGGTGCAGCGGCTCGCGGTCGAGGGCTCGACCGGGAAGAACAGCCCATCCTTCTTCGCATGCGTGTTGAGCGCTTCCAGCACGATGCCGGGCGCAACCGAGATCGTTCGCGAGGCCGGGTCGTAGTCGCGGATCGCGTTGAAATGCCGGCTCATGTCGAGGATCAGCGCATCGCCGATCGGCTGGCCGTTCTGCGAGGTGCCGCCGCCGCGCGCGATCACCGGCACGCCGTGCTCGGCGGCGATCGTCAGCGCCGCGGCGAGGTCGGCCTCGCTCTTCGGGAAGGCGACGCCCTCAGGCACGATCTGGTAGATCGAGGCGTCGGTGGCGTAGCGCCCGCGGGTGAAGGCGTCGAAGCGCACCTCTCCTTCCAGCGCCTGCGACAGCTTGCGTTCGAAGCCGAGATTGCGGCTGTGCGGGCGCGGCAGCGCGGCCTGCGTCATCGGGCGGCCTCTGCGGGTTCGATGTCGCTCCGGCCGCGGCCGCGCAGGGCCGCTATCGCATCGCTGGCCGGGCCCCAGCAGAGTAACAGCAGAGCGAGCACGACCAGCGTCGTGACCAGTCCGTTCGCCCAGAAGATGCCGAGCGAACCACCCGAGCCGAGCAGGGCCTGGCGGAAGGCATCCTCCGCCCGGTCACCGAGCACCAGCGCCAGGATCATCGGGGCAAGCGGGTAGTCGAGTTTCTTGAAGACATAGCCGACGACGCCGAAAATCAGCATCAGCCAGATGTCGAAGATCGAGTTCGAGATCGTGTAGGCGCCGATCGCGCAGACGATCAGGATCACCGGCGCGACGAAGGAGAACGGGATCCGCATGATCGCGGCGAAGAGCGGCACCGTCGCCAAGACGATGATCAGCCCGGCGAGATTGCCGAGATACATCGAGGCGATCAGCCCCCAGACGAACTCCTTCTGCTCGACGAACAGCATCGGCCCGGGCTGCAGCCCCCAGACCAGGAGGCCACCGAGCAGCACCGCCGCCGTCGCCGAGCCGGGAATGCCGAGCGCCAGCATCGGCAGGAGCGCGCTGGTGCCTGCCGCATGCGCGGCGGTCTCCGGCGCCAGAACGCCCTCGATCTCGCCCTTGCCGAAGTTCTTGCCGTGCTTCGAGAAGCGCTTGGCGAGGCCATAGCCCATGAAGGAGGCGGCGATGGCGCCACCCGGTGTTACGCCCATCCACATGCCGACGACAGCGGAGCGCAGCAGCGTCGCCCAATAGCGCAGCAGGCCGGCCCAGGTCCGCAGAACCACCATCAGGTCGATCCTGGCCTGCTTGCCCTTGAAAACCAGCCCTTCCTCGACCGTCAGCAGGATCTCGCTGACGCCGAACAGGCCGATCACGACGATGAGGAAGTCGAAGCCGCGCATCAGCTCGGTCGAGCCGAAGGTCATGCGCAGATCGCCCGAGATCGAATCGAGGCCCACCGCCGCGAGCAGGAAGCCGATGCAGAGCGAGGCGATGATCTTGGCGCGGTTCTCGCGGCCCATGCCGATGAAGGAGCAGAAGGTCAGGAGGAAGACCGCGAAGAACTCGGCCGGGCCGAATTTGAGCGCGAACTGGGCAACGAGCGGCGCGACGAAGGTGATCAGCACCACCCCGGAGAGCGCCCCGATGAAGGAGGCGGTAAAGGCTGCCGTCAGTGCCTCCGCCGCCTTGCCCTGCACCGCCATCGGATAGCCGTCGAAGGTGGTCGCGACCGACCAGGCTTCGCCCGGGATGTTGAACAGGATCGAGGTGATCGCGCCGCCGAACAGCGCGCCCCAGTAAATCGACGACAGCAGGATGATCGCCGAGGTCGGGTCCATGCCGAAGGTCAGCGGCAGCAGGATCGCGACGCCATTGGGCCCGCCAAGGCCCGGCAGCACCCCGACGATGATGCCGAGGATGACGCCGACCGCCATGAAGCCGATATTGTGCCAGGAGAGCGCGACCTGGAAGCCGGCGATGAGGGAGGCAAGATCGTCCATCGCGTACCCTCAATAGCCGAGCGCGGCTTCCAGCGGACCCTTCGGCAGGGGCACGCGGAACTGCAATTCGAAGACCCAGAAGCAGACGACCGGCACGAGCAGCGCGGTCAGCCCGATCGACCACCAGCGCGACGTGCCGACCACCGCCATGAAGGCGATGATGAAGACCGCCGAAGCGACATAGATTCCGAGCGGCTGGATCAACGCCACGAACAGGATGAGCGGCCCCAGCACCCTGATGACCTGCCGCAACTGCTCATAGGTCACGAAGACCCCATCCGGCCGGCGGCAGGACTGCCAGAGGATGAAGAGCGAGGCGGCGAGGAATATCCAGCCGACGCGGGCCGGGAAGAAGCCGTTCTGCGGACCGCCATCCCAGCCGGCACCACGCCCATGCGAGTCGTAGAGGACGATGCCGACGAGGCCGATCAGTAGCAGCGCCGTCGCGATTTCGACAGGGCGGCGCGAGATGCCACGTTCGGGTGTTTCGGTTTCACTAGGGCTCGACACTCTGCGTCTCCTCCGTCCGTCATCCCGGACAAGCCGCGCGAGCGGCTCTGGTGCCGTCATTCCAAGGCCCGCAGCTCCAGTTCGTCATGCTCGCCCTTGGGGCGAGCATCCACGCCTTGAACACCGCACGCGATCAGGAAGCGAAGACGTGGATGGTCGGGACAAGCCCGACCATGACGCCAAAGGTCGTGGCTACAGCCTCCGGCCTCACTTCGCCATGAAGCCGGCTTCGGTCATCAGCTTCTCGTGCTTCGCCTCGTCCGCCTTCAGGAAGGAGACGAAGGCCTCGCCGTCGCGATAATCCGCCGCCAGCGCGTTGCGGGCGAGGTACTCTTTCCATTCCGGCGTCTCGGAGACCTTCTTGAACAGGTCGACATAGAAGGCCTGCTGCTCCTTGCTGACCTTGCCGGGCATGAACATGCCGCGCAGCATCTGGTAGCTGACATTCAGCCCCTGCGAGGCGCAGGTCGGGATGTCGGCCCAGGACTGCCCGTCCGCGACCTTCTCGGTGTAGGCCATCTTCTGCTCGGCGAAGACGCAGAGCGGGCGCGTCGCGCCGCCGCGCCAGTTGGCAAGATCCTCGGCCGGATTGTTGGTCGTGGCCTCGACATGCCCGCCTGACAACTGCGTCGAGGCCTGGCCGCCGGAGGTGTAGGGGATATAGGCGAACTTGGTGCCGCCCTGCTTCTCCATGGCGAAGACGAGCAGATTGTCCTCGCGCTTGGATGAGGTGCCGCCGATCTTCATCGCTGGGTTCGCAGCTTTCGCCGCCGTCATCAGGTCGCCCGCGCTCTTGTAGGGCGACTTGGCGTTGACCCAGAGCAGGAAGGAATCCTGCGCCAGCATCGCTACGGGGGTGTAGTCGGTCCAGTTCAGCGCCAGCTTGGTCGCCATCGGCGTCATGAAGATGCCGCTCGAGGTGGTGATCAGCTTGTGCGGATCGCCAGCCGATTTCTGGATGTCGAGCATGCCCTCGGCGCCGCCGGCAGCCGGCTTGTTGACGACGATGATCGGCTGCTTGGTGAACTGCTGCTTCTGGATGATCCCCTGGATCGTCCGCGCCATCTGGTCGGACGCCCCGCCTGCCGAGAAGGGCACCACGATCTCGACCGGCTTGTTCGGCTCCCAGGCGGCCGCTTGCCCGATGCCGGCGGCCAGAATTGCGGTCGCGGCCAACCATTGCTGCTTCATGATCGCTCCTCCCGAGGATTGCGCTCTGACGGCGCGGTGAAGGAACCTTAGATCAAAAATTTTTGCATTCAATCCAAAATTTCAGAAATAAAGAAATGACCACGATCTTTGCGGCGCAAGCGTCGGCTGACCCTTGGATTGCTTCGCCACCTGCCCCCGACATGCGGCCGATCACGGTCAAGCTGAAGCCTGCGCCGCCTTCCGCTTGTTGCGCAGATGCTGGAACAGGATATCCGACAATTCCGAGCCGGCGCGCCGCCGCAGCGCATCGAGGATCGCCTCATGCTCGCGCATCGCCTCGCCCCAGCGGTCGCGATCCTTGGCGAGATTGGCCGAATAGCGCACCCGCCGGATCCGGCCGGCCAGGCCGGCATAGGTCGAGGCCAGGGTCGCGTTGCCGGCCGCAGCGACGATCAACTGGTGGATCGCCTGGTTGCAATGGAAATAGCCATGCATGTCGCGACGCAGGTAAAAGCGGTACATTTCGTGATGCACCTGCTCGATTTCGGCGAATTCTTCCTCCGAAATCCGCTCGCAGGCCAGCCGCCCGGCCAGCGCCTCGAGCCCACCCATCACGTCGAAGAGCTCGCGGATGTCCTCGGAACTGAGCTGGCGCACCCGCGCACCGCGATTGGGCAGGAGCTCGATCAGCCCCTCCGCCGCCAGGACCTTGAGCGCTTCGCGCAATGGCGTGCGCGAGATGTTGAAACGTTCGCACAGCGCCCGCTCCGGGACGCGCGCGCCATCGGCAAGATTGCCCTCGACGATGAAGTCGCGCAGCGCGACCAGAAGCCCCTCATGCAGCGAGGCGACCGGCTTCGCAGCCTCGGCCAGCGGCGGGCTCTGCTCGTCAATGGTATCGAGGAATGGCTCGTTCATGCATCATCGCTAAGTCGGCTTGAGCCCGCTGTCGAGCCCGATTGCACGTGATCAGCATACCAGAAGACGATTGATCTTTCAAAAAATGAATGCAAAATATCAACCAGCGGCGCAATAGCGCCCGGCCCCCTGGGAGGAAAAGAACATCATGCAAGGGCGTCACTTCCTGCACATTCCCGGCCCGAGCCCGATTCCGGACCGGATTCTGCGCGCTATCGCGATGCCGATCATCGACCATCGCAGCGCCGAGTTCGCCGCGCTCGGGAAAGAGGTGCTGGAGGGCAGCAAGACCATCTTCAAGACGAAACAGCCGGTTGTGATCTACCCCTCCTCCGGCACTGGCGCCTGGGAAGCGGCGATCGTCAACACGCTCTCCCCCGGCGACACCGTGCTGATGGCCGAGACCGGCCATTTCGCGACGCTGTGGAAGAATATCGCGACGCGCTTCGGCATCGAGGTCGAGTTCATCCCCGGCGATTGGCGCCGCGGCGCCGACCCTGCCGCGATCGAGGCGAGGCTCGCTGAGGACAAGGCCCGCAGGATCAAGGCGGTCATGGTCGTCCATAACGAGACCTCGACCGGCGCGACCAGTCGCATCGCCGAGATTCGCAAGGCGATCGACGCTGCCGGGCACCCTGCCCTGTTCATGGTCGACACCATCTCCTCCCTCGCCTCGGTCGACTACCGCCATGACGAATGGCAGGTCGACGTCACGGTTTCGGGCTCGCAGAAAGGCCTGATGCTGCCGCCCGGCCTCGGCTTCAATGCCGTCTCGGAGAAGGCGCTCGCAGCCTCGAAGACCAACACCCTGCCGCGCTCCTTCTGGGACTGGGAGGAGATGATCAGGATCAATGCCGGCGGCTTCTTCCCCTACACCCCGGCGACCAACCTCCTCTACGGGCTGAAGGAGGCACTCGCCATGCTGCAGGAGGAAGGGCTGGGCGAGGTCTTCGCCCGCCATCAGCGCCTCGGGAGTGCCTGCCGCGCCGCGGTCAAGGCCTGGGGGCTGGAAGTGCTCTGCGAGAACCCGGCCGAGCAGTCGCCGATCCTGACCGGCGTGCTGATGCCGCCGAGCCACGATGCCGACCGCTTCCGCAAGATCGCGCTGGAGAAATACAACATCTCGCTCGGCTCGGGCCTCGGCAAGGTCGCCGGCAAGGTCTTCCGCATCGGCCATCTCGGCGAATGCAACGAACTCGCCTTGCTCGGCGCGCTGTCCGGCGTCGAGATGGGCCTTGCGGCTGCGGGCGTGCCCCATCGCAGCGGCGGCGTCGCGGCGGCAATGGCCGATCTCGAAGGCGCTGACGCTGGCAACCAGGCCAAGGCCGTGGCCTGAGCAGTCCCCTCTCCCCTTGCGGGAGAGGGTTAGGGTGAGGGGTCGCGCGACAGATATCGCTGGTCGAGCGCGGCTCTCCCCGAATTTCCAAGACCTGAGCGACCCCTCATCCGGCGCTTCGCGCCACCTTCTCCCGCAAGGGGAGAAGGGAAGAACAGCGCGTCAGCCTGCCTGAGGTCTACTCGGCTTCGGCCGTCTCTACTGCCTTAGCGCCCTGGCCCCGCGCCGCTTTGAGCAGGTTGCTGCGCAACCTGACCACTGCCTTCTGCACCACCGGAAAATCCTCGCCGAGCCCGGCGGCGGCGGCCAGGTTCATCGGCAGCGCCTTCTCGCGCAGGTTCCGGCCCTCCGGCGTCAGGCTGACGCGCACCTGGCGCTCGTCGGCCGGATCACGCTGGCGGCGGATATAGCCGAGCGCTTCGAGTTTCTTCAGGATTGGCGTCAGCGTGTTCGACTCCAGGAACAGCTTCTCGCCGAGGCCGCCGACGCTCTGATTGTCCTCCTCCGACAGCGCGATGATCGCGATGTACTGGGTGTAGGTCAGCCCGAGCTCGTCGAGGATCGGCTTGTAGGCGCGTCCATAGGCCAGGTTGGCCGAGTAGATCGCAAAGCAGAGGAAATCCGCCAGCCGGGGGGCATCGGGACGTTCGGGGGTCGGAGCGGGCATGGCCGGGCCTCGTCGTGAGTGCATCATCGCCCCCTCAATATATATCGCGTCCGATTAAATCGGAAGTGTTGACATCGCTTCCGAGCCTCACATATAAGACCGCATCCGATTAGATCGTGTCCGATCTAAAAACAGAAGGAAGCCTGACATGCCCTCCACTGACAAGGTCCTCTATACCGGCCGCACCCACGCCACCGGCGGCCGCGATGGCGCTGCCCGCAGCTCTGACGGCCGCCTCGAGGTCAACCTGACCTCGCCCGGCGCAGCCGGGACCGGCACCAATCCCGAGCAGCTCTTTGCGGCCGGCTGGTCAGCCTGCTTCATCGGTGCGATCGGATTGGCGGCGCGCGAACGCAAGGTCGCGGTGCCCGCCGAGACCGCGGTCGACGCCGAGGTCGACCTGCGCCATGGCGAGCGTGGCTATTTCCTGCAGGCCCGCCTCAACGTCGCCCTACCGGGGCTGGATCGCGACACCGCCCGGGCCCTGGTCGATGCCGCGCACCAGACCTGCCCCTACTCGAAGGCGACCCGCGGCAACATCGAGGTCGAGATCAACCTGATCTGAGCTGCACCGGACGGCGCCGCGCGGAGATTTCCGCCGGCGCCTCCCTTTCCCAGTCATCGCCACTCCGGACAGAAGGCATTCCACCATGGCCAAGCCCCCTGAAACCATCGATCCCAGCCGCCGCCTCTTCGTCGGCTCCATGGCCATTGCCATCGCCGCGGCCGGACTCGGCCTGAGCCGGCCGGCTCTGGCGGCGCCGGCCGCGCTGTCATCCTTCGGCGCGCTCAAGCAGGTCGAGGCCGGCGTGCTCAGCGTCAGCTATGCCGAGCAAGGCCCCGCAGACGGCCCGGTCGTCATCCTGCTGCATGGCTGGCCCTATGACATCCACACCTATGTCGACGTTGCGCCGCTGCTGGCGGCCAAGGGTTACCGCGTGATCGTGCCGTCCCTGCGCGGCTATGGCGCGACACGCTTCCTCTCCGCCGACACCCCGCGCAACGGCCAGCAGGCGGCCCTCGCCGTCGACGTCATCGCGTTGATGGACGCGCTCAAGCTCGACAAGGTGCTGCTCGGCGGCTGCGACTGGGGCGCACGCACGGCCTGCATCGTCGCCGCGCTGTGGCCTGAGCGCGTCAAGGGCCTGGTCTCGGTCAGCGGCTACCTGATCGGCAGCCAGAAGCTGAACGAGGCGCCGCTGCCGCCGAAGGCCGAACAGCAATGGTGGTATCAGTACTATTTCGCCACCGAGCGGGGCGCGGCCGGCTATGCCAGGAACACTCGGGATTTCGCCCGCCTGATCTGGGAGACCGCCTCCCCCAAGTGGAAATTCGACGACGCGGTCTTCGCGCGCTCGGCGACAGCCTTCGACAATCCCGACCATGTCGCGATCTCGATCCACAATTACCGCTGGCGCCTTGGCCTGGCGCAGGGCGAACTGCAGTTCGAAGCGCTGGAGAGCAGGCTCGCGGCCTTCCCGAACATCAGCGTGCCAACGATCACCCTCGAGGGCGACGCCAATGGCGCACCGCATCCCGATCCCGCGGCCTACGCCAAAAAATTCTCCGGCTGGTACCGGCACAGGACGCTCGATGGCGGCATCGGCCACAACCTGCCGCAGGAGGCTCCGACCGCCTTTGCCGACGCAATCATCGCCGTCGATCGCGCCTGAGAACAGCATTCGTGGACGCCGGCTCGGGATGGTTAACCGAGCCGTTTCCAGATGCCGACAAATGTGAGCGATTCCCGAAGGGCCGGCTTTACCCCTGCTCCCCTATGATCCGCGCGATATTAGGGAGGGATCGATGGCCTTGAAGATGATGCTCGCCGGCGCTGCCGCGATGATGCTGCGGCAGCTTCCGCTGGTCGCACCGGTCGAGCAGGCGCCGCTCGTGTCGGGCGCGCCGGACGATTTGCCGATGACGCCCGCCCCGATCGAGCCATCCTGGATTATCGCCGGAGATCCGGTTGCGCGCGTTGCCCTGCATTCGCGCAGCAAGGACGAGGCGGCCTCGACCGCCCTCTGGGACTGCACTGCCGGCGAGTTCCGCTGGTTCTTCGATTGGGACGAGACCGTCATCATTCTCGAAGGCGAGGTCCACGTCACCGCTCAGGACGGCTCGCAGCGCACGCTGCGCCAGGGCGACATCGCCTATTTCGCCGGAAAGACCTGGGCGACCTGGCGGATCGACACTTACGTCCGCAAGATCGCCTTCTGCCGCAAGCGCTTCCCGGCGCCGGTAGCCCTGGCCTACCAGCTGCGCAACATGCTGCGCGGCGACAAGGCATCGCAGGGCGGCCTCGCCGCCTGAGGCGATCGGGGCGCGACACGTTACTCCAAATCGATACCTGCATCCGGGCCGGCGCACACCGCCGGCCCGGGTGAGCTCGTTCACGTCACGCCTACACATTACCTAACGTTACTATGGAAAACTCAGCCTTGAAACAAGCAGTGAAAAACTCAAAAATGAGACGAAAACAAAAGCATGGGCTATATGCGTAGGTGCTCAAGAAACGAATTGCCTCATGCCAACACTTCGTTAACCACATTTGCCCATTCTCTGACCTCAACCACGCGCAATGAGAGAGACGGCCACGACTGACCGCCGCTGAACGGGAATGGAGGGAAGCATGCGCTCCACGTGGATCTTGCTGTTCATCGGCATGCTGGCGGGCGACGCGAGTGCCGCGACCGCGACCGGCACCTTCCAGGTTCAGATCAACATCCAGGCCGCCTGCACGATCGCCAGCGCCACCGACATGAATTTCGGAAACGTCGGTGTTCTCTCCACGAACGTCGACACCACCAGCACGATAACCGTGCAGTGTACGGCGACGACGCCCTATAATATCGGTCTCAACGCTGGCCTCCATGGCGGCGCCGTGACGACGCGGCAGATGAGCGGTGCCGGCGGCACGGTCAACTATTCCCTGTCGCGCGACCCCGCCCGGACATTGAACTGGGGTGAAACGATCGGCGCCGATACCTCGGTCGGAACCGGATCCGGCTCGACGCAAGCCTATACGGTCTATGGCCGGGTGCCGGCGCAAGCGACGCCGAGCCCGGCTCTCTACACCGATACGATCACGGTAACCGTCACCTACTGACCGCGGCCGGCATTGCCGGCGCCAGGAGCTCTTCAAGCATTCAACTCGGGCAGGCCACGATGCCGTGGCCAACGGCGAACTGCGCCCGTCGCCGAAGAAGGAGGATGCGATGAGATATGGCTTCGCCTTGGCCATCGCCTGCTGCCTGCCAGCATCGATGGCTTCTGCCGCCTCCCTGCAGGTCGCCCCCGTCCTGCTGACCGTGCCCGCCCCGGGCGCCGCCACGACGATCACGCTGCGCAACACCGACACCCAACCTATCACGGCGCAGATCCGGGTGTATCGCTGGGTCCAGGCCGGCGGCGAGGAACGGCTCGAGCCGACCAATGACATCGTCGCCAGCCCCCCGCTCGTCGACCTGCGCGCGCGCCAGGACTACACCGTGCGCGTGGTCCGGACCACGAAGCAGGCCGTGGCCGGCGAGGAAGCCTATCGCCTCGTCATCGACGAGTTGCCGAAGCCACGGCAACGCACCGGCACCGTCTCGCTCGTGCTGCGCCACGTCGTCCCGGTCTTCTTCGCAGGCCGCGGCAGCTCTCCGCCCGACGTAACCTGGGCCATCAGCAAGCAAGGCCCGCGCCTCGTGCTCAGCGCCAGGAATCGCGGCGACATCCATTTGCGGCTGTCTGCCGTCAGCATCCGCGATGCGTCAGGCAACCTCGTCGGCGCCAACAAGGGTCTGGTCGGCTATTCGCTCGGACAGGGCACGATGAGCTGGCCACTGCCGGCCTCGGGGGTCTTGCCACGCCCGGGCAGCAAGGTCTCGATCAGCGGCTCCAGCGAAATCGGTCCGTTCAATGCGACCGCGCTTGTTCAAACGGCGCCTTAGCTGCGGGCTGGTTGTCATGCTCGTCAATGCCGGCTTGCTCCTGGCGTTTCGCGGCGATGCGGCGGCCGAAGGCCGCGCACGAGAGCTTCAGCTCGATGTCTCCATTGGCGGTTATTCCGTCGGCCTCATCGGTGCGTTCCATCAGAGTGAGACGGGCGCCCTTTCGGCTCGCCGCAAGGAACTCGAGGAACTCGGCATCAAGGTCCCGCAGCGCTTCCGGCCCGACGATGACGTGCCGCTCTCCGCCATCCCTGGCCTGACCCACCGCTACGACGAGGCCGCACAGCGGATCGATTTGAAGGCGCCCGAGGGCCTCCGGATGGCGAAGATCTATGATGCAACGCCGCAACCGGACGCGGCGCCCGGAGCAGGCCGGACGGCAACCGGCGCGGTGCTCAACTATACCCTCTTCGGCAGCTCCAGCGGGGCGCAGTTCTACGATTTCTGGCGCTACCCCAGCCTCTCGGCCAATCTGGACGGACGCGTCTTCAGCCCTCTCGGCGTGCTCTCGCAGACCGGGATCGTCGCCAACCGCTCGCTCGCCACGGACAAGGCCGATATCCTGCGGCTCGACACCAGCTGGAGCTATTCCGATCCGGCGACGCTGCTGAGCTACCGGGCCGGCGACACCATCTCCGGTGGCCTGCCCTGGACGCGGCCGATCCGCCTCGGAGGCCTGCAGATCCAGCGCAATTTCGGACTGCGGCCCGATCTCGTCACTTTGCCCCTGCCGAGCATCGACGGCAGCGCCGCCGTGCCTTCCACGGTCGATGTCTTCGTCAACGGCATCCGCACCGTGTCGCAGGATGTCGGCTCGGGGCCGTTCCGCATCAACAACGTCCCCATCCTCTCCGGCAACGGCAACGCCAGCATCGTCGTGCGCGATGCCGCCGGCCAGCAGAGCGAGACGACCTTGCCGTTCGCGGTCTCGAGCAAGCTGCTGCGGCCAGGCCTGAGCGATTTTTCCGCCGAGATCGGCATGCCACGCCTGCAATACGGATTGCGTTCGAGCCTTTATGCCGACCAGCCCGCAGGCTCGGGCAGCGTGCGCTACGGGCTGAACGACCGCGTCACGCTGATGGCCCATGGCGAAGGCGCGCGCAGCTTCGGCAATGCCGGGGCCGGCGCCGTGATCGGGCTCGGATCGCTCGGAACCTTCAGCGCTGCGGGTGCCGGCAGCTGGCGGAGCGGCGCGACCGGCGGCCTCGCCTACCTCGCCTTCGAGACCCGCCTCGGCGACGTCTCCTTCTTCGCCTCAAGTCAGCGCAGCTTCGGCAACTATCATGACCTCGCCTCGGCCACCGCGTCGCCGACGGCGCTCGGCACGCTCGCCTTCGACCTGCCGAGCCGCACCGCCACCGACCCCCAAGCCTGGTCCTGGCTGCAGCTTCCGCCGCGTGCGGTCGAGCGCATCTCGATCGGCCTGCCCGCGCCGTGGCTCGGCGGAGGACTCAATCTCGGCTTCGCCCATCTCAAGGAGGCTAGCGGCCGATCGAGCCGGATCGTCAATGCGAGCTACTCGCGCCCTCTGCCACTGGGCGGCTCATTCTACGCCACCGTCTTCGCGGACCTCGCGACGCGCGGAACCGCGGGCATCTTCGCCGGCCTGTCCTTCCCCTTCGGCGGCAACATCACCGCCTCGACCGGCTTCACCCGATCCGGCGGCGCCTGGGCGCTCGCGGCCGACGTCGCCAAGCCAATCGGGCAGGAGCCGGGCAGCATCGGTTGGCGCCTGCGCGATGTCGAAGGCGCCAGCTACCAGCGCCGCCGTTCGGCCTCCGTCGCCTATCGTGGCAATTACGGCCAGGTCGAAGGCGGCATCGAGCAGGGCGTGGGGCGCCTCTCCGGGACAGCACAGCTCGACGGTGCGCTGATCGCGGCCGGCGGCGGTCTCTTCCTCGCCAACCGCATCGACGATGCCTTCGCCATCGCCAGGGTTGGCGCCCCCGATGTCGATGTCCTCCATGAAAACCGTGTCGTGGCGCGTACAGGCGCTAACGGAACGGCGCTGATCCCCAATCTGCGCTCCTATCAGTCCAATCGCATCTCGATCGATCCGCGCGGACTGCCGGTCACCGCCCTGGCGGAAACCACCCAGGAGGTCGCGGCGCCGCCGGACCGCGCCGGCATCGTCGTCGATTTCGCGGTCCGCTCGGCGGTCACCGCCGCGATCGTCATTCTCCACGGGCGCGACGGCAAGCCGCTGCCGGCTGGCGTGCCCGGCGCGCTCCAGCCGGGCCTGCGCGGCGTCACCCGCCCGGCCCCGGATTTCACCGTGGGCTATGACGGGCGCGCATTCGTCGAGCATCTCGGCGCCGACAACGAGATCCGCATCCGCCTCGCCGATGGCGAATGCAGCGCGCGCTTCCCCTTCGCGCCCCAGGAGGGAACCCAGATCACGATCGGGCCGATCCCATGCCGGTAAGGTCTCTGCCCTGTCGCATGATGGCCTGCGCCATGCTCATCATCGCCGGCCTGTTCGCCGCAACCGGGCATGTCGCGGCCCAGTCCTGCACGCTCAGCGTCACGCCGATGATCTTCAACCCGATCGACGTCACGGCCAATGCCCAAGTCGACGCCACCGCGACGGCGACAGTGACCTGCACCGGCCTGTCGCTGCAGCTCGTGGGGGTCTGCGTCGACCTCGGCCCCGGTTCCGGCGGCGCGACCGATGCGACGAGCCGCTTCATGGTCAACGGCGCCCAGCAGCTGCGCTATGGCCTTTACTCGACCGGCATGGTGCCGTGGGGCTCGAGCACCTGGCCCGGTGGCGCGGCCAATCCAGTGGGCTTCAACATCACGCTTTCGCTCGGGGGAACCGGCAGCCGCTCGGAAATCATCACCGGGCGCGTCTATGGCGGCCAGCCGACCACGGCGCCGCTGGCCTATGCGAGCACCTTCACCGGCCTTGAGGCTCGCATCCGTTACGGGCTTTTGTCGTTCCTGCTCGGCTGCAATCTCCTGACCAACTCGCAGACCACGACGTTCACCGTGACCGCCAACGTCCCCCCGACCTGCCGGGTGACGACGAACCCGCTCGACTTCGGGTCCGCCGGCATTCTCGGCAGCGCTCGCGATGTCGCCAGCAACCTGACGCCGACCTGCACCAACGGAACGGCCTACCAGATCGGGCTGGACGGTGGCCTCGCCGGAGCAACGGACCCCGCGCAGCGGCGGATGGCAAAGGGAGCGGAATTCGTCACCTACGGGCTCTACCGCGATGCCGGCCGAACCTTGCCTTTCGGCAGTACGTCGGGAGTCGACATGCTGGTCGGGACGGGCACGGGCCTGGCCCAGGCCGTCGCCATACACGGCCGCGTGCCATCGCAGACGACGCCGTCTCCCGGACTCTACACCGACACGGTCGTCGCCACGGTCGTGTACTAGGTGAGGCGGCTGCGTGCACCGAACTGGGGCCCTGTCTCCGGCCCCGGAAGATATCGGCCGTGCGAAGGCGAAGAGGCGGAAACCGCCCGAGCGCAATCAGCCGCTCGAATCTCGACTATCGAAGATTTCAGAAAGTTCCGTGGTGGGTGATGTAGGGCTCGAACCTACGACCCGCTGATTAAGAGTCAGCTGCTCTACCAACTGAGCTAATCACCCATACGCCACGAAGACGTTGCCGGAGCGACGGAGCGCGTCGGCAGGCGGGCGTATAGCAACCACCCCTGCCCCTGTCCACCTGTTTGCGACAGAAATATGCAAACTCATTCGGCAGCCATTGGATGGCCTGTGTTCAAGCCCCTGGAAAGACCTGCCGCGAGACGTGCGGCAGGCCCTATTTCTGCCCTCAGGCCGCAGCGCGCCGGTTGAGCAAATGATAGAGCGCGATCGCGGCGAAGGTCGCGGTGCCGATGCCCCCGAGCTCATAGCCGAAGATCGGCAGCTTGAGGTCGCCGGCGCCGAGAATCAGCGCGGTCGCCACCGTCAGCAGGTTCTTCGGCTGGGCGAAGTCGACCTTGTTCTCGACCCAGATCCGGCCGGCCGTCGCGGCGATCAGGCCGAAGACGACGACGGCGAGCCCGCCCAGCACCGCGACCGGGATCGTACCGATCACCGCGCCGAACTTCGGCGAGAAGCCGAGCAGGATGGCGATCGCGCCGGCGGCGACGAAGACCAGCGTCGAATAGACCCGCGTCACCGCCATCACGCCCATGTTCTCGGCATAGGTGGTGACGCCCGTGCCGCCGCCGGAGCCGGCGATCATTGTGCCGATGCCGTCGGCGAAGAAGCCGCGCCCGATCAGCCCGTCGAGATTGCGCCCGGTCATCACCGAGATACCCTTGATGTGCCCGAGATTTTCCGCGACCAGGATGATCGCGACCGGCACGATCAGCGCCATCGCCTTGGCGTCGAACACCGGCGCGACGAAATTCGGCAGGCCGAACCAGGCGGCCGCCGCGACCTTGCCGAAGTCGACCGGCGGCGCGCCGAAGCTCGTCGCCGTCGCGGCGTAGAGGATATAGGCCGCAAGCCCGCCGATCAGCACCGGCAGGCGCTGCACCAGGCCGCGGCCATAGACCGCGATCAGTGCCACCGCGATGACCGTGAACAGCGCGATCCATTTGGTGTAGGGGCTGGCCGAGATCATGTTCATCGCGACCGAGGTCAGGTTGAGACCGATCGCCGCGACGACCGCGCCGGTCACCACCGGCGGCAGCAGCGTCTCGATCCAGCGCGTGCCGACGCCCTGCACGATGAGGCCGATCACGGCATAGACCGCGCCGCAGGCGATGATGCCGCCGAGCGCGACCGGCAGGTTGGCGTTCGGGCCGGTGCCGGCATAGCCGGTCGCGGCGATGACGACGCCGATGAAGGCGAAGGAGGAGCCGAGATAGCTCGGCAGCCGCCCGCCGGTGATGACGAAGAACAGCAGCGTCGCGATGCCGGAGAAGAAGATCGCGACGTTCGGGTCGAACCCCATCAGGATCGGCGCCAGCACCGTCGCGCCGAACATGGCGACGACGTGCTGCAGGCCGGCGATGATCGTCTGCCCGGTCGGCAGGCGCTCGTCCGGCATGACGTCGCCGGAGGTCTTCAGCGTCCAGTTCGGAAAATAGCCAGCCATTGTCCCCGCTCCCAGCCATCGCGCGCACGCGCACCGGGTCGGAATAGTGGCAAGAATCGGGCCTGCGCCAAGCGAGCGGCGCGCGCCGTCCACCGCAAAACGGCAATTCAGGCGGTGAGCCGGTCGGAAACTGATTTTACGAAGCGGTTCAGGTTTTCGGCGAGCCCGGCAGCAACCGTGCCGACGGCGGCCGAACGCAGATTCATCTCGTCGACGGACGCACCGACGCGCTCCATGGCGCTGATAGCCTCGGCCGTGAGCGCCAGCGCCCCCTCGATCTCGTCGGTCGTCGCCTGCACGTCCCGGGCGATACCCTCGCTGATGGCAAACTGCTGTGTGACTGCGCCGGCAACTGCCGACGTGTTCCCGGCCATGCCGGACACCGACTGATCGATCCGCGCCATCGCGCCGACACAGCGCGAGGTCGCTTGCCGGATCGCCTCGATCCGGCTGCCGATCGCCTCCGTCGCTCCGCTGGTCTGGGCGGACAGCGACTTCACCTCGCTCGCCACCACGGCAAAGCCGCGGCCAGCCTCGCCGGCACGCGCCGCCTCGATGGTCGCGTTGAGGGCGAGCAGATTGGTCTGCGCCGCAATCTCCGAGATCAGGCCGACGACGGAGCCGACTTCGGAAACGAGAGCCGCCAGGCTCTCGATGGTTCGCCGCGCCTCTCCCGCCGCCGCGACCGTCTCGGCCGCGACCTCGGCACTTTCCTGCGTCCGCCGGTCGATCTCACCGATCGACTGTTGCAACTGCCCGATCGAGGCGACGGTCTGCGCCGCACGCTCGCGCACCTTGTTCCAGCTCTGCCGGCTGGCATCGGACGTCTCGCCGGCCCGGTGGGAAGCAGAAGCCGAGCTTTCCGCGACCCGGCTGAGCGTTGCCGCCGCCTCTCCCGTCTCGCTCGAGACCTGTTCGACCTGCTCGCGAAAATCGTCGGCGAGCGCAGCGATGTCCGTCACATAGCGTGTCGTCTGCTCGGCCCTCATCGCATGGATGTCGCCGAGCGCATTGACGAGGTCGACGATCAGGAACTCCGCGATCTTGACGCAATCGCGCGCCGTCTGTCGCGGGGAGAAGCGGTGCCGCCTGGCGATTTCGGGGAACAGCGAGCGCATCGCCGTCATCGCGAGGACCGCATGGGTGCGCGGGCCGAAGGGCGAGGCGGTCTCGCACAGCACGGCCCGCCGCAGCGATGCCGCATACACCTCGTCGAACGTTCCCTCGAACAGGGTGCGGGCATGCTGCGCCATTTCGGCGCGCAACCCTGCGCCGTGCGCACGCGAGGCGGCTCCCATCGTCGGATGGGCATCCAGCCGCTCGAAATGCTGCGCAATCGCCGCATCGATCGCAGCGTCCAGCGTCGGAGCGAGTTCCCTGGCGAGCTTGAGCGTCGCATCGTCGACGCCGAAGATGGCCAGGCGTGAATTCGGCGCGGCGGGCGCGAACAGTGAGTCTCGTTGTGTCTCGTCGGCCATTGCGCGGGCTCGTTTAGGGGGCTCAGGCTGCCCGCGAATGGTTAAGGAAGGGCCTTGCGTCGTTCGTGGCAACGATCAAGCCCGATCGCGGCTGGCCCGTGTGATGCCCTTTCGTCAGGGCGCCACGCCGAAGGCGCGATAGCGCTCCTCAGCCTGCGCATCGAGCGCGCGAGCCCTGGCGAAGTCAGCCGCCGCTTCGGCCGCATCGCCGCGACGCTGATGCGCGAGCGCACGGCCATACCAGGCCTGGCCGAGGCGCGCATCGAGCGACAGCGCCCGGTCGAAATCGGCGATCGCCGCGTCGGTCTGCCCGAGTGCCGTCCGCAGCGCGGCACGTGCCACCCACCCATCGGGGTCAGCCCGGTTGGCCGCGACCGCGGCGTCGAGATCGGCCAGCGCCCGGTCGTATTCGCGGGCGTGCTGCAGCAGCAAAGCGCGATTGAGCAAAGCCGCGGCATTGGCAGGCGCGACCGCGACGACATCGTCATAGGCCTTCAGCGCAGCGCTCAATTGGCCGCGCGCCGTCAGCGACCGGGCGCGCTGGAACAATGCCTCGATCGAGCGCGGTTCGCTGCGCAGCGCCGCCTCCGCATCGGCTTGTGCCGCGGCGAAGGCACCGTCCCGGAAGCTCAGCCGGGCGCGCTGCACGAGAGCCGCAGGGTTCTCCGGCTCAAGCAGCAGGGCAACGGCGAGATCGGCCCGCGCCTGCGCCTCCCGCTGCGGCTGGCCCATGCTGAACTGGGCCCGCCGGATCAGGCGTGGCACGTCGAAAGCGTCGAGCGCGAGGGCCGCATCGAGCGCCGCAAGCGGATTCGGCGGTGCCGGCAAGGCCAGGGCCGGCTGAGGCTTTGGTTGAGGCCGCAGCGCGCGATAGAAGCCTTGTACCGCCTCACGCTCCCGCTCATAGGCGTCGCCCGCATCGCGCAACAGCCCGGAGAGGCGCGCCGGCCAGACCTCGATCGAACGGCCGAGCACCGGCAGCAATTCCTCGCGCCGTTCAAGCGCCCCCTCATGCTCCGGATCGACTGCGAGCAACGCGCCATAGGCGGCAGCTGCCGCGCTCCGGTCGCCGCGGACTTCCTGCGCCAGCCCGAACCCGAACAGCGTGGCACGATCCTGCGGCTTCAGCGCGAGCGCGGCGCGATAGGCCTCCAGCGCCGGCTGAGGCCGGCCGAGCGCGAGCAGCGCGTCGCCACGCATGCCATGCCAGGCCCCGGCGTCATGGCCGGGCCCGGCCCGGTCGAGATCGCGCAGCGCCCGGTCGTTGCGGCCAAGCGTCAACAGCAGCTGCGCACGATTGCGCAGCGCATTGCCGTCATCCGGAACGAGAGCGACGGCGCGGTCGAGATCGCGCAGCGCCTCCTCGCGCCGGCCGAGCCCGGCGAGCAGGCCGGCCCGGTTGTTCAAGCCGAAGGCGGTGCTGGGCTGGACCGCAAGCAGCCGGTCATAGGCGGCTATCGCCTCCTCGGTGCGGCCAGTGCGCTGCAGGAGAAAGGCGCGCCGCGACAGCGAGGCCTCGTGGCGTGCGTCGAGGCGCAGCGCCCGCTCGTAGCTGGCGAGCGCCGGCCCATCGTGACCGAGCGCCTCGAAGGCACGCCCGCGCTCCAACCAGACCTGGGCGACGGCCGGCTCCAGCCGCAAGGCACCGTCGAAGGCAGCGATCGCCTCGCGCGGTCGCGCCAGCGCAGCGAGCGAGAGACCTCGGCGATAGTGATAGGAAGTGACCTCCGGCTCGATGGCGAGCGCAACGTCGAAATCGGCCAGAGCCGCCTCGTGCTCGCCCTCGACCTGCAGGAACCGGCCCCGCGTCCCGCGCGCCCAGCTGTTGGACGGATCGAGCGCAATCGCGCCATCGAGATCGGCCCGCGCTCCGGCGATGTTGCCGGCGCGCTCGCGCAGCAGGGCACGGTCGGCGAGCAGCGTGGCGCGCCCGCCGATGACCATCGCCCGCTCGATCAGCGCCGCAGCTTCGACGTGCCGGCCGAGCTCGGAGAGCGTATGCGCCCTGCCACGCAGGGCGGCCAGATGATTCGGCACCGCCTTGAGCGCGGCGTCGAAATCACGGAGCGCATCGTTCAGCGCGTTGCTGGCCTCGGAGAGCCAACCGCGGCTGGCGAGCAGATCGGCGCGGACAGCGCGGTTGAATTCGCCGCTCAGGGCCTCGTCGCAAGCGGCGCGCCGCTCCCTGCCCCCGGCCTCGATCGCGCCCATGCAGAGACGGACGTGCTCCTGCGCGCGCTCTGCCTGCTCCGGCACGGAGGCGGGCGCATAGGCCGCGACGGGCTGCGCGCTCAGCACGGCCAGGACGCCCATCGACAGCAGGCGCAGCAACGTCATCGAAATTGTCTCGCGGTGATCCCCACACACATGAGAGCGACACCTGTTTCGCGAATCCAGACCTTGTTCCCTCGCCCAAGCAAAAAATGAGCCGGTGTGCCGCGCTGGTCACAGCACAGCACACCGGCTCATCGAGAAGCGAAGTCTGAAAGCTACTCGGCCGCCTGCGCGTGCACGCGACTGCCGCGGGCCACCAGCTTGTTGAGCGCCGCCAGATAGGCCTTGCAGGATGACACCAGCGTATCGGGATCGGCGCCGCGGCCGGTCACCGCTGCGCCGTCATGGGACAGACGCACGGTGACCTCAGCCTGCGCATCGGTGCCCTCGGTGACGGCGTGGACATCGTAGAGCTCGAGCACCGCCTCATGCGGCACGATCGCCTTGACCGCGTTGAACACGGCGTCGATCGGGCCGTTGCCTTCGGCCTCCTCGGCGCTCACCCGGCCATCGACATCGAGCTTCAGCATGGCGCGCTGCGGACCACGTGTGCCGGCGATCACCGTCAGCGAGACCAGCTTCACCCGGTCATGGGCGGTGGCGAGATTCTCGTCGACCAGCGCCTCGATGTCCTCGTCGTAGACATGCTTCTTGCGGTCGGCGAGCGCCTTGAAGCGGGTGAAGGCATCCTCCAGCTGATTGTCGCCCAGCTCGTAGCCCATCTCCTTCAGCTTCGAGCGGAAGGCGGCGCGGCCGGAATGCTTGCCCATCACCAGCGAGGTCTTGGTCACGCCGACCGAGGCCGGGGTCATGATCTCGTAGGTCTGCTGGTGCTTCAGCATGCCATCCTGGTGGATGCCGCTCTCATGGGCGAAAGCGTTCCGGCCGACGATCGCCTTGTTGTACTGCACCGGGAAGGAACAGGCGGAGGAGACCGCCTTAGAGGCGCGCATCAGATAGGTCGCGTCGATGCCGGTATCGTAGGGCATGACGTCGCCGCGTACCCGCAGCGCCATCACGATCTCCTCCAGCGCCGCATTGCCGGCGCGCTCGCCGATGCCGTTGATCGTGCACTCGACCTGGCGCGCCCCGCCCTCGACCGCCGCCAGCGAATTGGCGACGGCGAGCCCCAGATCATTGTGGCAATGCGCCGAGAAGATCGCCTTGTCGGCATTCGGCACGCGCTCGCGCACCGCCCTGAACATGGCGCGATACTCGTCCGGCGTGGCGTAGCCGACCGTGTCGGGCAGGTTGATCGTGGTCGCGCCGGCCTTGATCGCGGTCTCGACCGCCCGGCAGAGATAATCGATCGGCGTGCGGGTCGCATCCATGCCCGACCATTCGACATCGTCGACCAGGTTGCGCGCCTGCGTCACCGTCCTGGTGATGATCTCCAGCACCTCCTCCTCGCTCTTGCGCATCTGGTACTGCAGATGGATCGGCGAGGTCGAAACGAAAGTGTGGATGCGCGGCCTGGCGGCATGGCGCACCGCCTCGCCGGCGCGGGCGATGTCGGCGGGGATCGCGCGGGCGAGCCCCGCGACGCTCGCGCGCCTGATCCGGCTGGCGATGGCCGAGACCGCCTCGAAATCACCGTCCGAGGCGATCGGGAAGCCGGCCTCGATGATGTCGACGCCCATCGCGTCCAGCATGTCGGCGACTTCGAGCTTCTCCTCGAAGGTCATGGTCGCGCCGGGGCATTGCTCGCCATCGCGCAGAGTGGTGTCGAAGATCAGGACCCGGTCCTTGGCGGACACGGTGCTGCTGGCATTGCTCATGAGTCTTGTCCTTGGTCGGGACGCGCCGCATCTCGGTTCCGGCGGGCGCGAGGGGTCTAAGGCTTGGTTCCCGTCATCCCCTGAGCGCCCAGGCACAGGTGCCCGGCCGGCCCTCAGGGGCTGGTAAGAAGAAGCAGCTGACCAAGGAGCGAGGGAGCGCGCGAAGGAGCGCACATGCCGGCCGTCCGCGCAATGGCGCGGTTCTGGCTCTCGGCATGGGTGGCGAATGCGGCCACGAACGATCCCTCGACGACGGAAGCTGTCTACCGGATCGCAGCCTAGGAAGGCAAGCCTTGGAGGTCTTGAACGTTCGTGCGTTACGCCACGCGGGCCTTCCCCCCAATAGATTTCTTGGCGAAACGCTCGTCGCCTGGGCTCCTCCCTTCCCCCTTGTGGGGAAGGGCTGGGGATGGGGGTGGTGCCGCTTGGTGATCGCCGGCAGGAAATGCGATCTGGCAGCAGCAACAGCCCTCAGACCCTGCCGATCGTTCCGGCTTTGCAACCCCACCCCTGCCCCTTGCCACAAGGGGGAGGGGTTCCCCGCGCCTCTCATCCCACTCTGCAAGCCCTCACCCCGCAGCGCTTGCCCGCTCCTTCAGCGTGCTCGTCTCGGCAAGCGGCGCCGGCCAGACCTGCAAACGGTAGAAATCGTCGCCCTCCAGCCCGTCCTCGCTCAGCGCGTCGAGGCCCGCATAGGAGACCCGCACCCGATAGGGCCCGGGAGCGAGCGAAAACCGCGCCCGCTCCTGCGGCGAGCCTTCGGTGCAGCCGATCACCATCACCTGGCCCGAGCGCACGCTGAAGGAACACTCGTTGACCAGTTCCCATTCGCTGAAGTCAGCCTCCGGCACGGCGTCATGCACCGAGACAACGACCGGGACGTTCATGTTCCGCACTGTCGCGATGCCGACGGAGCATTCGCCGACGGCGAGCATCCGCTCCACCGTCTCATCGGTCCAGAACGCTCCCCAATCCTCGTTGACCGCTTCGTCCTGCAGATAGAACTGGAAGTAGTCGGCGAAGATTTCGAGCTCAATGGTGTGCAGCACGGTCATGGCGGCCAGCGTTCTGTCGAAATGTGACGGGAGTAAGTGCGCAAAGCTCCGGCGCGCGGGAATGACGGGTGAGGTCTGTGGATTAACCTGATGATGTGATTCGGCCGACGATGGCGCATTGGGGCCGGTCCGCACAACCGGAGTGCCGTCTTGATGCTGCGCTATGATCGTCCCGCCATTGGGCTCGCCATCGGCCTCTCCGGGCTGGCCGGCTTCATCGACGCGCTCGGCTTCCTCAATCTCGGCGGCTTCTTCGTCTCGTTCATGACCGGCAACACCACCCGCCTCGGCATCGAGTTGGTGGAGCGTCGCGTGGGCGGCATCGCGCTTGCCGGCATGGTCATCGTTCTCTTCGTTCTTGGCGTGATCTGCGGTTCGCTCGCCGGCCATGTCGGCCAGCAACGGCGCCAGGCCGCGGTGCTCGCCTTCGTGACCCTGGCGCTGACCCTGTCGGCCGGGCTCGATACCACCGGGCAGAGCGTGGCCGCCGCAGGCACCCTCGCCCTGGCGATGGGCGCAGAGAATGCCGTCTTCCAGCGCGACGGCGAGGTCACGATCGGCCTGACCTACATGACCGGAACGCTGGTCAAGATGGGGCAGCGGCTTGCCGGGGCCTTGCTCGGCGGACCGAAGCTCGCCTTCCTGCGCCATTTCGTGCTTTGGCTCAGCCTGCTCGGCGGCGCGCTCCTGGGTGCTTTCGCGCATGGCCAGGTCGGATTGTACGCGATCTGGCTGGCGGTCGCGGCAGCGGGTTTCTTCACCCTCATCGCGCTCTTCATGCCCAGCCAGGACTGAGCAGCCCTTGCTCCCGCGAGGAGGCTTTGCCTCGCAGACGGAATCGACCATGGTTCCGTCCCTACCCGCCGGAGCCTTGCCCATGCGCACCACATCGATCCTCGTATCGGCTTTCACCGCATTGCTCCTCGCCGCCTGCCAGACGCCGTCGGGCAGGCCACCGCCGGCGCCCTCGCCCGAGCAGGCGCCGACCGGCGTCACGCCGAACACCTTCCGCATGCCGACCGGCACGGGCTGCGCCGGCGAGGTCGACCGCTTCCAGGCGGTGATGGACAACGACCTGCAGACCGGCCACACCACCAAGGGTGTCCACACCCGCGTCAGCGCCGAGATCGACACCGCCCGCAAGAGCTGCGCCGCCGGCAATGATGGTGGAGCCATCGCCCAGATTCGCGCGACACGGACGAAGTTCGGCTATCCGTGAAACCACCACGTCATGCTCGGGCTTGACCCGAGCATCTCGGAAACCAGCTAGCTGGTCCTGAGATTCCCGGGTCTGCGCTTCGCTCCGCCCGGGAATGACGCCTTCGCGCTACGCCGCCAGCCCGCGCTTCTCCAGCAGCGCATCCGGCGTCGGCAGGCGGCCGCGGAACAGCGTATAGGCCTCGGCCGGATCGCGCGTGTCGCCGGCCGAATAGATGTAGCGCTTGAGCTTGCCGGCGACCTCGGCGGCGAAGACGTCGCCCGCCTCGATGAAGGCGTTGAAGGCGTCGGCGTCCATCACCTCCGACCAGAGATAGCTGTAATAGCCGGCCGAATAACCGTCGCCCGAGAACACATGCGAGAAATGCGGCGTGCGGTGGCGCATGGTGATCTCGCTGGGCATGCCGATCCGCGCCAGTTCCTTCGCCTCGAATGCGAGCGGGTCGACCTCCGCGGGAGCCTCCAGCGAATGGAAGGCGAGATCGACCAGCGCCGAGGAGGTGTACTCCACCGTGGCAAAACCCTGGTTGAAGGTCTGCGCCCGCTTGATCTTCTCGATCAGCGCATCCGGGATCGGTTCGCCCGTCTCGGCATGCAGGCAGAAGCGCTGCATCACCTCCTTCGTCAGGAACCAGTGCTCGTAGAGCTGCGAGGGCAGTTCGACGAAATCGCGCGAGACCGAGGTGCCGGCGAGCGAGCCGTAATGCACGTCCGAGAGCAGGCCGTGCAGGGCATGGCCGAACTCGTGGAAGAGCGTGCGGGCGTCGTCGATCGAGAGCAGCGCCGGCTTGCCTTCCGCCGGCTTGGCGAAGTTGCAGACGTTGACGATGATCGGCCGGACCTCGCCGTCGAAATTGCGCTGGCCGCGATAGGCACTCATCCAGGCGCCCGAGCGCTTCGAAGCGCGGGCGAAGTAATCGCCGAGGAAGAGGCCGATATGCCGGCCGCTGGCGGTCTCAGTCACCTCGAAGATGCGCACATCCGGGTGATAGCCCTTCAGCTCCGGGCGCTCGGCGAAGGATAGCCCGAACAGCTTGCCGGCGGTGTCGAACGCGGCGGCGATGATCTTGTCGAGCTGGAGATAAGGCTTCAGTACGGCCTCATCGAGCGCATAGGTCTTCTGCCGGACCTTCTCGGCATAGAAGCGCCAGTCGGACGGGCGGATCGGAGCGTTCTCGCCCTCGCTCTGGGCGAGCGCGGCAAGATCGGCCGCCTCCTGCCCGGCGCGGGCGCGGGCCGGCTTCCAGACCAGTTCGAGCAGGTTGCGCACGTTCTCCGGCGTCTTCGCCATGGAATCGTCGAGCTTGAAATGGGCGAAGGTGGCAAAGCCCAAGAGCTTGGCCTTCTCGGCCCTCAAGCTCACCATCTCGGCGACAATGGCGCGGTTGTCGGTCTCAGCCCCATTCTCGCCGCGCTTGCTCCAGGCGGTGAAGGCCTGCTCGCGTAAATTCCGCCGGGTCGAGAAGGTCAGGAACGGCTCGATGATCGAGCGCGACAGCGTCACCGCATGCTTGCCGTCCTGGCCGCGATCGGCGGCGGCGCGCGCCATCGCCGCGATAACGAAGGACGGCAGCCCGTCGAGATCGGCCTCGTCCTCGACGATCAGCGCATAGCTCGCCTCGTCCTTGAGCAGGTTCTGGCCGAAGCTGGTGCCGAGGCCCGCCAGCCGCTCATTGATCGCCGCTAACCTGGCCTTGGCTTCGCCTTCGAGCTTCGCGCCCGAACGGATGAAACCGCGATGCGTCCGCTCCAGCAGGCGCAGTTGCTCTTCGTCCAGCCCGAGGCTCGCGCGCGCCTCGAACACCGCATCGACGCGGGCGAACAGGTCGTGGTCCATCATGATCGCCGACCAATGCCGCGACATCACCGGCGACATCTCGCGCTCGATCGCCTGCAGCGCCTCGTTGGTGTCGGCCCCGGCGAGATTATAGAACACGCCGCCGAGCCGGCTCATGCCGCGGGCCGAGCGTTCCAACGCCTCGATCGTGTTGGCGAAGTCGGGCGCGGCGGTCTCGGCCTTGATCGCCTCGATCTCGGCCCGGTGCTTCTCCAGCGCCGCCGGATAGGCCTCACGGATATGCTCGGGTGTGATCTGCGCGAACGGCGGCAGGCCGAACGGCGTCTCCCAGGCGCGCCCGAAGGGATTGCCGGCAGGCAGGTTCAGGACTTCGGACGCATCGGCCATCGGCAACCTCGATCGGTAAAGGGTCAATCCCGCCCGAAGATATGGACGAGATAGGACGTCATGAAGGGCGGCATGTCGTAACCCGCGCAATCGGCGAGAGTGCGGACGATGACGATATCGGAGAGCTCCGGCTCATCCTGCCGCGCGATCCGCTCCAGCATCAATTCGCGGGCATCTTCAGCCGGCAACTCGATCCCGACCGGCCGCATGAAGGCCACCCGTCCCGGCACGATCACTGCGGTCCAGCGCTCCTCGACCGAGATCTCGTCCAGCGTAAACCCGGTCTCCTCGCAGAGCTCGCGGGTGACGCTGCCGGCGAGGTCGAGCGTGCCGTCCGGGCGCACATCCTCTTCATCCGGCGTGCCGGCGGCGAAATAGACCTTGCCGGGATTGGCGGTGTGCTCGCCCATCCGGCCGAGCAGGAAGGCACCGTCGGCAGCCTGCAGCGCCGCCATGGCGAAGCCGTTCCGGATCGCAGGCTTCGGCAAGCCGAAATCGCGCCAAGCCAGGAAGGCGGCGTAGTCGGCGCCGAAATAGCCGGCGCGGAACACGCCGTCAGCGATCGCGGCACGATGCTGCAGCATGATCCGGCCATTGAACATGGAGGGCTTGCCGACCGTCAGCCTGGCCCAATGCGCCGTGATCTCATCGGCGCGCTCGCGGGCGAAGGCCCAGTCGAACGCCTCGACTCGCGCCTCGACGCGATCGAGCGCGACGATCTCGCCATCGACGACGCCATTGCCGCTCACAGCAGCACGCCTTCGCTCATCACCACGGCTGCGCCGCCGATCGTCGCCGAGGCCAACCTGCCGCCCTGGACCGTCAGCGTCAGCTCGATCTGCGAGGGCCGGCCCATCTCGTAGCCCTGCTCGATGACGAAGCGGTGCGTGCCATCGCCCGGCCGGTCGAACGCCATGATCGCGCCGGCGAAGGCGGCGACGGCCGAGCCGGTCGCCGGGTCCTCGCTGATCCCGCTCTCCGGCCAGAACATCCGGGCATGATAGTGATGCCCGGCCTCCTCCGTGTCGCGGCAATAGACGAAGGCATTGCCGTTCTGGGCCGCCGCCATCGCCCGCTCGAACGTTCCGGCGACACGCGCCTTTGCTACCGCCTCGCGACTGGCGACCGGCACCGTCGTATAGGCGACGCCGGCCGAGAAGGCGCTCGGCCGATGTCCCTCGAAACCGAGATCCGCCACATCCAGCCCCAATGCTTCCGCTAGAGCCACGTTGGCGATCGGCTGCGCAATCTGCTCCGGCAGCTTCGGCAAGGTGAAGGTAGCGCGGGCGCTGCGCGCATTGCCGAGCGCGATCACGCAGGGCACCAGCCCGACCTTCTCTTCCAGCACGAGCCTGTCCGCCGCCCGCCCTTCCGCCGCATCGCGCAGCGCCAGCAGCACGGCCGTACCGACAGTCGGATGCCCGGCGAAGGGCAGCTCCTGCCCCGGCGTGAAGATGCGGATCGCAGCGCGATTGGCGGGGTTGGCCGGCGGCGCGACGAAGACCGTCTCCGACAGGTTGAACTCGCGCGCGATGGTCTGCATCGCCGGAGTATCCAGCCCCTCGCTGTCGAGTACGACGGCGAGGGGATTGCCGGCATGCGGCCTGGTCGTGAACACGTCGAGCGTGACGAAGCGGCGGCTCATGCGGTCTCCTTCGGGATCGAAAGTTCGATCGTCAGCGGGCAGTGATCGGAGGCCTTGGGTCGATCCCAGCCGACGCGCGGATAGCGGTCATGGGTCAGAGCGAGCTTGGCCATCGAGCGGTCGGCCTCGCGCGGGTCGAGCGGCACGCGATAGGGCAGACCGCGCCGGATCGTCTGCATCACCGGGTTCGGATTGGCCGCAGCGAGCGCCGGCGAGAGCAGGATATGGTCGAGCGGCATATGGCTGTCGATCAGGCTCTGGCGCTCTTCCGACCAGTAGCGCCGGAAATGCGTCCAGCGCTCATGCGGCGGCAACGCCCCCATCGGGTCGATGGCGAAATCCTCGAGCAGCGGCTCGATGCCACTGTCGCCCTCGTCGACCGGCGCAGCCAGCGGCCCGAGCCCGATCCGATAGCCGTTGAGATCGCCGAGGATCGCCCAGTTCGCCTCGCGCCAAGCGGGACCAAACCAGTCCTTGACGATCTTCCTCACTGCCAGCGCCTCGGCCCGGCGGATCGGCAGGGTCGCCTGCCTGCCATCGTCGCGGCCATTGTTCATCGACTTGAGGTGGCAGCCGAACAGGGTCAGTCGCCGGTCGCCGAGATCGAGCTCGACTGCGAGGCAGTCGCGGGCGAAGACCTTGTCGCGCGGGCCGATGCCGAAGGCCGCGATCTCGGGCGAGAACGCCTCGGCGTCGGCAAAGCTCATGCCCTTGTAGGAGCGCACCGTGACCTGCTGCGGCTGTAACAAGTCGCGCCGCGCCGCGAAGCCGATGTCGATATTGCGCCGGTCATTGCCGTCGAGCAGCGTGAAATGGCCGTAGCGATGATCGGCGATGCGGTGGACGTAATTGGCGAAGAAGGCCTGCAGGCTGGCGAGCGAATCGACCTCCTGCAGCATCCAGAGATCGGCATTGGCCTCGGCGATGGCGAGCGCCGTCATCTGGCGTTTGTCGTCCTCGAGCGCGACCGCGAGCGAGCGCTCGACCGCATCGCGCTCATCGGCGCGCGGGAAATGGAACAGCGACATCGCCGCGGCCGTCTCGGTCCGCCCGCCGGGCTCGAAGCGATGGCGCGTCAGCAGATTCTCGACGTTGAAGGTGCCGAGGCGCAGTTTCATGCGCGTCAGACCGCCTCAGGGGCGAAGAGCTGCGAGGGCGTGACGAACTCGTCCTGCGCCGCCACCGTCAGGATCTCGCGCGAGCCGGCCTCCTTGGTCCGCTTCAGCAGGCCATAGATCGAGGACGCCGCCTTGCCGAGCGCGCTCGCAGCCGAGCCGTCACGCAGATAGTGGACGAAGAACAGCGCCGCGATCGCGTCCCCGGCGCCATTGATGTTGATGTCGATCTTCGGCGTGCGCACGCGATAAGTGCCTTGCCCGTCCGCCGCCATCAGGTCGATCGCATCATCCGGCGTCTCGTTGGTGATCAGCGAGGTGACGAGCACGACCTTTGGCCCGGCATCGCGCAGCGCCTCGACGGCACGGTGCGCATCGGCCAGCGTTCTGACCTCGATATCGGTGAGCAATTCCAGCTCGAACTGGTTCGGCGTGACGATGTCGGCGGCCGGCACCGCCTGCTCGCGCATGAACTCCGGAATGCCCGGCCGCACGAAGACGCCGCGGCCGACATCGCCGATCACCGGATCGCAGCAATACATCGCCTTCGGGTTGGCCTCGCGCACCCTCGCCACCGCCGAGAGGATGGCGTGGCCGATATCGGCCGAGCCCATATAGCCGGAGAGCACGCCGTCGCATTGTCCGAGTACGCCGCGCTCGCCGATGCCCGCCATCAACTCATCGATCGTGGCGCCATCGAAGACCTGCCCCTTCCAGGCACCATAGCCGGTGTGGTTCGAGAACTGCACGGTGTGGATCGGCCAGACCTCGACGCCCAGGCGCTGCATCGGGAACACGGCCGAGGCATTGCCGACATGGCCATAGGCGACATGGGACTGGATCGAGAGGATGTTCATGGGAGATAGGCCAGCCTTCGACGAAACGACGCGGCGAACCTAGCGACTGGCGCCGCCTGCGCCAATCGAAAGCCGTGATGGAAGCGATCAGCGCACTGCGAGGCGGACCTGCCCTAGCCGCCCTTTCGCAAGCCCTGCTCAGGCCGGCGTGCCGATGACGTAGGGAACGCTGACGATGACGACGGCAAGCTGGATCGCATTGCACGCCATGCCGCCATAGTGCAGCCGGCGCAGCCGCCGGCCGACATCGGCGGGCCAGGCAGCGATCTCGCCGTCCATCCGCTGCAGGAACCAGCGGCGTGCCATGAGCGTGGACGCCAGCACGGCAATGCCGATGACGAATGCCCATCGGCCTGTCAGGGCAAAAACCACCGTTCCGACGAAGGCGGCAATGGTCAGCACCTGGAAATAGGCGCCGAACATCATGCGCAAAAGCCGGGCGACAGGCAGAATGTCGAGCTTCACGAACAGGAAGCCGGGTGCCGCCAGCAGCAGATAGCCCATCGGCAGGATCAGGATGACGACGGCGAACAAGGCGGCTGGATTCGGCATCGTGCGGGCGCTCTTGTCGTTGGCCGCTGGGACATGCCTCCGGCAGAAGCCGCCACAATATCCGTCCAGTTTCAAATGCACGACAATTGAACTTTAGTCGGGCGCAATTGAGCCGACTACCAGGCGAATACGTTTCCTGGCCGCTCAAATACGGCTCTCCCTCTTCTTTGTGCACTCCTGACCAGAATCCGCCCCTGCATCCAATATCGCGCCGCGTCTAAGATATACTTGCGTCGGCCCGAATTCTTCAACACAACAAGCATCATAAGGAATTTCTTCAATCGAATTAATCAGGAAATCGATCGAAGCGAAGCAGAGAGTATATAGAGGCAGTGGAGAAGACAGATGAGCAGGCTCTCTTGGTTCTGGCGCCCCCGAAACAAGAACAAATCCTCAGACGACGCGAAGCTCCGTTCTTGGGAGAAACCGCAGCCCAGCGACTGGTGCGCACCGCCATCGCCCGCAACACAAGCGATGGCGGGCTTGATCAGCCTCGCCTCAGATGCTGCTCAGCCGCGCCACGCCGGCGGTGTCGGTGAATTGCGTGACGCTCTTCAGCTTGCCGTCGGAGACGGTGAAGACGTCCATGATCTCGAAAGAACCGCTGCGGCCTGTCGGTTTGCATGCGACATCGGCTCGCCAGTGCAAAGTGGCGGTCTCACCATCGACCGTCATCGCCAGCTCCTCGATATTGCTGAAGACATAGGTCGCGATCAGCCCGGCCATCTGCTCCCGGACAGCTTCGATCCCGTCCGGCTGCATGAAGACGTCGGCGGCCTGCGGCCCTCCCGCGAGACGGTAGCTGCACTGTGGGTGGAAGTAGTCCATCAGCGCATCGAGATCGCCACGATGACGGGCGGCATAGGCATCCCGAACGAGGGTTTCGATCGCAGCACGCTGGATCATGTCGCCTCTCCTTGCGTCAAGGTTCAATCTTGCGCCGCGACAACTGCAAGTCCAGTGTGCGTTCAATGGGGCGCCAAAGAAAATGGCGCCGCTGTGAAGCGGCGCCATCATCAGCGTAACGAGCGGGCTGAGCCCGATCAGGACCCCGCCGCCGCCTTCTTCGCAAACGAGTCGATGAAGGTCTTGGTCAGGTCGACATTGGAGTTGGTCAGCTCCGGATCGAGCAGCTTGAGCGAGTCGTACATGCTCTTCATCGCGTCGGCCGTCGGGATGCCGGTGCGCGAATAGCTCTCCTGCGAGTTCTTCACAGCCGTGAGGTAGAGCGGCTTATCACCGAGATGATACTCGGCCGGGACGAGGTCGGCGACATCCTCGGGCTTGGCCGTCTCCAGCCATTTCAGCGACTTCATCAGCGCGTTGACGAGCTTCTGCGTCGTCACCGGGTTCTTCTCGGCGAAGTCGTTCTTGAGATAGAGCACCGCCGCCGGGTTCGAGCCGCCGAACAGCGCCTTGGTGCCGGCTTCGGTGCGGGTGTCGATCAGCGAGACGACATCGCCGTCCGCTTCCAGCTTCGAGGTGACGGGGTCGAGATGCGAGATCAGGTCGACCTGCTTCTGCTTGATCGCCGCGACTGCGCTGGCGCCGGCACCGACACCGATGATCGGCGCATCGCTCGCCTTGAGGCCCGCTTTGACCATGGCGTATTGTGCCGTCAGCGCCGTCGAAGAGCCCGGCGCAGTGACGCCGATCTTGAGGCCCTTGAAGTCGGCGGCCGACTTGACTTTGTCGGCGAGGTCCTTGCGCACCGCGATGGTGATCGCCGGGAAGCGCCCGAGCTCGATCACGGCCCGGATGTCCTGGCCCTTGGCCTGCATGCGGATGGTGTGCTCATAGGCGCCGGTGACGACGTCGACCGAGCCGCCGACGAGCGCCTGCAGCGACTTGGCGCCGCCGCCGAAATCGTTGATCTCGACGTCGAGCCCCTGGTCCTTGAAGAAGCCCTTCTTCTCCGCGACTGTGAGCGGGAGATAATACAGGAGCTGCTTGCCACCGACACCGAGTGTCAGCTTGGGCTTCTCGGCGTTCTGCGCGAAGGCCGGCGAGACGCCGAGCGCCGTGGTGAAAGCGAGCGCAGCCAGCGCTGCGCGGCGAGTGAAAAACATGGGTTTCCTCCGGTTGATCGATGACGCGCTTCGAAAAAGGCGCGATTTCGCGATGAAGATAGGCGCATTGGCACAAGCTGGGCAAGCGCAGGCACAACACCGCGCAAGGCCTGAAGCCGAGGCCGATCGACGCGGAAGCGAGGGGAAAGATTCAAGGCTCGTTAAAGATGGCCTCCCATACTGCTTGCCGGCTACGCCTCAACAAGGGCTTTCGACCAGAACGGACGAAACAGGAGACGGTCATGGTGGACGCGGTGGCGGCCCGGACTGCGCCTTCCCTACGTGAGCTCCAACAGGGCGCGCCGTCATCAAGCCTGCTGGCAGAAGACCGCGCCCCCGCCGCGCCGGCTAGCATGGTGCCGGCCGTATCCGAGCAGAATGACGCCGTCATTCTCGACCTGTCGGAACAGGCTCAAGCCGTTCTCGCTCAGGCGAGTGCTGGCGATCGCTCAGCCCCATCGGCCAAGGCCGCCGATGATCTAGCTGGGCTGATCCGGTTCGAAGAGCGTTTCAGGCTCATGACCGAATACACGGCACTTCAGCAGGAACTCGCCTGGCTCAGCGACCGGACCGCAGCCTATGCGCTCGACAAGACTTTTGGAGGCGCGGCCGCGCAGCAGGACGAGAATGGTGACAAGGCAAGCGGACGGGCGGAGATCGATCGCCATGTGCAACGGCGTGAGGAGCTGATGCCGCGTTTCGCCGAGCTGACGCGGAAGCTCAAGGCCCTGCCGGGCCAGGACTCCTAGCCGAAGATGCGGCTCGCATAGAGCGCGATGGCGAAACAGGCGAGCGCGACGCCGAGCAGGAGCCAGTTGGTTTCCGTCGGGTTTTCCAGAGCCGCGTTCGACGGGTCCTGCGGATCATAGTGCACGTCGACCTTCGTTCCGGCCTGATAGCGATCGACGATCTTTTGCGCGAAACTCTCCGACCCCGATACCTCCAGGCCGAGCTTCACTTGCCGGCTGTGCAAGCGGTTGCCGCCGACCGTGTAGGCGAACTCGACGACGGGGAGATAGGTCGTGCGCGTCCTGCCATTCTCCGTCGAGACGCGTCGCTCGACGACGCTGGAGACGATCTCGCCTTGGGTGACCGGCCAAGCATTGGCGCGGGAGAGATAGCGCCGGTGAGCGGCGAAAAACAGGAGCGCCGCCAGGCCGAACAGCGCGGCGAACAGCGTCACCGGGACATCCGCGTCCGGCATCCGTGCCTTGAGCGCTTCGGCTCCTCGCGTAGCCACCCAGTAAAGTCCCCAGACGAGGAGCACGACGACGAGCAGAGCGAGGCCACAGCCTTTGACCGCGCCCTTCGGAGCATCGCGCTCCAGCACGCAATCGTCGGGATCGGCCGGGTCGTAGTAGACCGTCACTGTCTTGCCGGCCGGATAGCGCGCCAGCGCCTCCTCGGCATATTTGCCGCTGATGTCGCCGAGACTGACGCGCGTGCCGCGATAATCCTGCCCGCCGATCTTGAAGGTGTAGGCGACGTCGGGGACGTTCACGACCGTGCCGATCTCGTTGCCGGCAGGCGGGCGGCGTACTCCCATTGTCGACAGGGTGATGCGCCCCTGCGCCTGCACCCATCCCTTGGCGCGCCGCACCTTGAGCACGGCGTTGATGACCATCGCGGCGACCATAACCACCATCGGCAATGCGATCAGCGCGATGTTGCCGAAGGTCGTTCCGGCGAAGGGCAACTTTTCCAGCCAGCTCTCAGGCAGCACCTCCGCGATCACGAAGATCAGCGCCAGCGAGGCGACCACCGCCACGATCGCCCAGACCGGCGGCTCGCCCGACGCTTCGGCCGCCTTGGTCGGCGACGCCCTGCGCAACCAATTACGGTTGGCGCGCCAGCTGTCATTGCCGTCGAGATAAGCGAGGAAGATCGTCTTCAGCGCCGCGGCGTCAACCGTCTCCGCGGCATCGAACCTTGCCTTGCCGGAATGATAGGCCAGCCGGAACCGGGCGCCCTCATCCCGCTCCGCTTCGACATAGCCGTCGCCGTCGGAGAGGTTGATGAACCAGTCGGGATCGTCGCCGCGCAGATCGATGGCACGGACGATGTCCTCGGGCGTCGGATCGGCGGTGATGCGATCGTGAACGTCGAGTTCCATGAGCGCCCCCCAACATGGAAGGGCAAGGATGGCGCTCGTTCGCGCCGGGAAGCAAGCGAAGCTTACGTTAGGTCGTCGTCGTCGAACTCTGCCCCGGCCGCCAGACCAGGAGCCGGTTCTCGACCAGCGTCACGATCGAATCGATCACGATCACAAAGATCGCCAGGATCAGCATGCCGGAGAACACGCCGGTGACGTCGAAGACGCTTTCGGCCTCATGGATTTTGTAGCCGAGCCCCGCCGAGGAACCGAGATATTCGCCCACGACCGCACCGACCAGCGCAAAGCCGACCGAGGTGTGCAGGGAGGAGAACATCCAGGTCAGCGCCGAGGGCCAGTAGACATGGCGGAAGAGCTGGCGCTCGTTCATGCCGAGCATGCGGGCATTGGCCAGCACCGTCGGCGAGACCTCCTTCACGCCCTGGTAGACGTTGAAGAAGACGATGAAGAACACCAGCGTGAAGCCGAGCGCGACCTTCGACCAGATGCCGAGGCCGAACCAGAGCGCGAAGATCGGCGCCAGCACGACACGCGGCAAGGCGTTCGCCGCCTTGATGTAAGGGTCGAACACCGCCGCCAGCAGCGCGTTCCGGGCAAAGGCAAAGCCGAAGAAGACGCCGGCGGCCGAGCCGATGACGAAGGCTAGCACCGTCTCGGTCAGGGTGATGCCGAGATGGTAGTAGATGTCGGCGCCGGTGAGCTGCTTCCAGGTCCGCGCCAGCACCTCGCCCGGCGTGGAGAAGAAGAACTGCGTCGTCTTGACGTCGCCGAACAGGCTGGTGGTGGTGACGAGATGCCAGATGCCTAAGAAGACGACCATGACCAGGATCTGCAGGGCGATGAGCTTGACGCGGTTCATGACGCGGCTCCCTCGACCAGTTCCTTGCCCTCGCCCATGGCATAAGCCTTCTGCACCTCGACGCGGAGCGAGGTCCAGATGTCGCGATGAATCTCGTGGAAGGCCTTCTCCAGCCTGATCTCGGCAATGTCGCGCGGACGCGGCAGCGGCACCTTGTAGTCGGCGACGATGCCGGCGGCGGGTCCGGCCGACATCACGACGACGCGATCGGACAACGCGATCGCCTCCTCGAGATCGTGCGTCACGAAGATCAACGCCTTGCGATCCTTCGACCAGAGATCGAGCAGGAGATTGCCCATGATCTGCCGGGTCTGCGCGTCGAGCGGCCCGAAGGGCTCGTCCATCAACAGGATCTCGGGATCTCGGATCAGCATCTGCGCCAGCGCCACGCGCTTGCGCTGGCCGCCCGACAGCATGTGCGGATAGCGCTCGACGAAGGCGCGCAGGCCGACGCGCGCCAGCCAGTCGCGGGCCTGCCTGTCGGCCTGCGCATCCGAGACCCCCATCGGCTCGAGCGCGACCTTGACGTTGGCGAGCGCCGTCTTCCACGGCATCAGCGCATCCTGCTGGAAGAGATAGCCGGCACGGCGGTTGAGGCCCGAAAGCGGCTGGCCGAAGATCGTGACCTTGCCGGCGGACGGTGTCAGCAAACCGGCGGCTGCGTTGAGCAAAGTCGACTTGCCGCAGCCGGTCGGCCCGACCACCGAGACGAACTCGCCCGGCGCCACCGCAAGGTCGATCTTCTTCACCGCCTGGTAGCGCTGGCCGCCCTGGAGATGGAAGGTGATGTCGATGCCGGCGAGGCTGACCGCCGGCAGCTCTGCTGCCGCGCCCGCATTGGCGGGCGGGCTGACCTTGGACTCCATGGATTATCCCGTCCCCTGCCGTCGGCGCCGTCCCGGCGCGCGCGGCTTATTTCCGTTCGTCGCGAACACTAGGCAATCAATCCGCGAAGGCAACCCGCCCTGCGACACCGGGCCCCGCCACCCAACGGGTTCTAGTAGCGAAAAGTCGACGCTTCTGCTCTATCGCTCCCGATATCGTTCGCCCGCCTTAAGGAGGAATCGCCGGCCCATGCCCCCGCTTGAGCAATGGATGCAAGAGCTTGTCGCGTTCATCCGCGTCAATCAGTACTGGGCGGCGCCAATCGTCTTCATGATCGCTTTCGCGGAATGCGTCGCGATCCTCTCCTGGCTCGTTCCCGCAACTGCGTTCTTCGTAGCCTTCGGCGCGGTCGCAGGCGTCTCCGGCCTGAACCTCGTTCCGCTCTCGCTGGCGGCTGCGCTGGGGGCAGCTTCCGGCTTCTGGATTTCATACTGGATCGGCCTCGTGCTCGGCCCGAGCGTCGGCGACTACTGGCCCTTGCGCAACAATCCCGCTCTGCTCCAGCGCGGCCACGATTTCTTCGAGAAATGGGGCGTTCTCGGCGTCGCCATCGGCCATTTCTTCGGGCCGATCCGGGCTGTGGTCGCACTCGTCGCCGGCATCGTGAAGATGCCCTTCTGGCCCTTCCAGCTCGCGAATTTCGCCGCCTCCTTCGCCTGGGGCTTTGGCCTGATCTATGGCTCCGGGCGCTTCTCCGAATACATGATGCAGTTCACCGGCAAATAGCCATAGCATCGGACCGAAAAGTGGATTCCACTTTTCGGAAAAATCCGATGCGACAACAAATAGATAGGCTATTTTGCGTCCGTTCGGACACCCGGCGCTCTAGCCAATCGCGGCGAAAACCCGGCGAAAGCCCCAACGCCAGCTGAACGCTGACCTCAGATCGCGTTCAGGCTCGCGGGCCGAAAGTCTGGCCATCGCGTCGAGATCGGATCCTCCGGTTCGTAACCGGCGCGGCGGCGTGGATGGCCCGGCATCCGCGCAACTCAGCTCCTCCGGGCAGGGCTTACAGGAGTCCACACCATGACGATGTCCCGTTTCGCTATCGGCCTTGCTGCGCTCGCTCTCGCCGCTGGCCCGGCCCTCGCGCAGACCGCCACCCAGCCGACGACACCGGCCAAGCCAGCCGCTCCCGTGACGACGCCGGCTGCTCCCGCCGCGAAGCCGGCTATGCCCACCACCCAGGCCCAGACCAAGAAGATCAACATCAACACCGCCAGCGCCAGCGAGCTCGAACAGCTCAAGGGCATCGGCGAGGCCCGCTCCAAGAAGATCGTCGAGGAGCGCGGCAAGGCGAAGTTCAAGAACTTCGACGATCTGGTGAAGCGCAGCGTGCTGCCCTCGAATGTCGAAGCCGACATCAAGGACCACGTCACCTTCTGATTCCGATCGAAATCGAACCAGACGAGCCGGCCGCTTCCCGCGGCCGGCTCTTTCGGTTTTTATCGGTCTAGCTCCCGCTACCCTGCGCCTGCGAGGCATCCGCCTCGCGCAGCGCCTGGGCGCAGTCGTCGCAGCAGACCTCGACCGCGTTGCCGCCGACCGTGACCTTGATCGGGTTCTCGTCGAGCTCGCAATCGCAGGCGGCGCAAGTTCCACTCATGGCATGTCTCCGTCTCAGAGGCCGCTCATTCGGCCGCCCTGAGAAAGACCACCCTGCTGCTTACGGCGCTGTCGGATTCTTTAGCGATCCGCTCCGGCCGGGCCGGTGCTCCCGCACTCAGGCCGCGCAGGACCTGGTCGACGCTTTCCCCGCCTGCGAGGCCGCGCCGCTCTTCGACGCGCAGCGAGATGATCCCGGTCTGGTCGCCGAAGAATGGGGCGGCCGTCGCATCGCGCAGATCGCTGTCGCGCAAACCGAGATCGCGCAGGTCGCGCTCGGTCATATCGCAGAGGGTACGATAATCGCGGCGCGACTGCAGCCAGTGATCGATCGCGGCGAGAATCCGGCCGAGCCCGTCGACCATTGCGAGCACGAGCTTGGCCGATCCGATGATGAAGCTGATCATGACCTGTCTCCGTCGTTTCTGATGACGGAACAGGACACCTTTGGGCTGACAGCTGCTGTCAGAATCTTTCGCGATCAGTGACAGCTTCTGTCAGCGGAGATTGAGCGAGCGCTGGAACTCCGCCGGCGTGCGGCCATAAGCCTGCCGGAAGGCCGCGCTGAAATGGCTGTGGCTGGAGAAGCCGAGCTCGAGCCCGAGCTGCGTCAGGTCGTCATACTCGCCGAGCAGGTCGAGCGCCCGCGCCAGCCGCAAGCGCAATTGATAGCGATAGAGCGGCACCGCTTCGACCTGGGCGAAGACCTGGGTGAGGTAGACCGGGGAAACCCCGACCTCGCGCGCGATCTCGGCCAGCGTCCAGCGCCGGGCGAGGTCGGAGGCCATCGTGAGCTTCGCCCGGTCGACCAGCTTGCGCCTGCCGATGGAGGCGCCGGCGGCGTGCGAGGTGCGTTCGCCCAGCGCCCGCCGCACCAGGGTCAGCGCGAGCGTCTCCGCTTCGAGCGGCTCGGCGACGCCACGCTGCAGGCTGTGCCGCAGCAGCGCGACGAGCACTTGCGCGCGCGGATCGATTCGACGGTGCTGCGTCAGGAACGAGGTCGAGCCCTTCCGCAGCAGCTCGGCCGGCACGAGCTCATGGAGAGCGTCCTCGCCAAACCGCAGGTCGAGGCAGGCATCACCGCCCGGAACGGGATGGCTGACCTGGTAGCCCTCATGCGGATTGAAGAACAGGACCTGGTTGCTCTCGGCGACGGCATCGTCGCGCCCGACATGACGAACGAAAACGCCGCGATACGGGAAGACG
The DNA here is from genome assembly GCA_025846845.1 of Alloboseaceae bacterium BT-24-1. Taxonomy (GTDB): domain Bacteria; phylum Pseudomonadota; class Alphaproteobacteria; order Rhizobiales; family Beijerinckiaceae; genus Allobosea. The sequence goes on along the minus strand of JAOYTL010000002.1, from coordinate 338,075 downwards.
AGATGGGTCGCGTGCGCGCATTCCTCGCCGCTGCGATGCCGGCACTCGCCGGAACAGGCGACGTCGCGCACCGTCACGATCTCGCTGTCGAGCAGCTTGATTGCCGAGAACTGCGACATGCCTGCCTTCCGCGACGCCGGTTGACGCCGCGGAGAATTACAGCAGGCCGAAGATCACCATTGTCAGCAGGGCGAACGAGGCGCCCAGCGCCAGATGCGCGATCTTGAACTGAAAACCCTGGGACGCAGGCATCGATCGGATCGGTGTCATCATCGCCTCCATCTTTTCAGCTTTGGAATGCTTCGTCGTTGACGTCGGTCGTCGTGGCTTGGTCGCGACGGGCTCAGTAGGCCAACATCCCGGCGACGCCCCAACCGACGATCGCGAGGGCAAGTCCTGCCACGAGGACGACCAGCACGGGCCGGTCGAGGAAGCCTTGCCTCGCCTCCACCGGGGTCTCTACCGCCGGATCGGCATCGGAGTGGACATCCGCCCGCATCGGCGGGATCGGCTCGCCACCCTTCTCCGGAATGCGCGCCTCGCGCTCCCTGACGTCGTCTTGCATCGCCGCCTCCATTGGCTGGCTGTCGGAACTGTGTCAGCCGCCTGCTGCGCGCATCAGGATGCTCGCGAGCAAGGTGACCGCTAGAAAACCGCCCAGCAGCATGATTGGGAGCTGGTCGCTCCATGATTCCGGCTTTGCGACATCGACAAGTCCGTGACGGGCGTGGCGCTGATGCAGCCGCTCGATCGCCCTGTGCCTCAGTTCATCTTGGCCGGTCATCGCACGCTCCTGCAGATATCGACTGGAGCATAAACGCCCGCCGCGGCACGCGGTTCCCATGGCGGCCGCCGACAACGCGAAACGGGCGCCCCTGCGAGCGCCCGTTCCATTTATTTTCAAGCAGTTGCAAGCGTTTCCGGAATCACCTTCGCACGGCATTGAATCCGCGTGCGAAGTCCGGCGCCGGCCTCAGTTCTTGGTCTTGTCGACCAGCGCCTTGGCCTTGATCCAGGGCATCATGTCGCGCAGCTTGGCGCCGACTTCCTCGATCGGGTGGGCGGCGTAGCGGGCGCGGGTCGCCTTGAACGAGGTCTGGTTGACCTTGTTCTCCAGCATCCAGTCGCGGGTGAACTTGCCCGACTGGATGTCGGTGAGCACGCGCTTCATCTCGGCCTTGGTCTCGGCCGTGATGATACGCGGACCCGTCACGTACTCGCCGAACTCGGCGGTGTTCGAGATCGAGTAGTTCATGTTGGCGATGCCGCCCTCATAGATCAGGTCGACGATCAGCTTCACTTCGTGGAGGCATTCGAAATAGGCCATCTCGGGCGCATAGCCGGCCTCGGTCAGCGTCTCGTAGCCGGCCTTGATCAGCTCGACCAGGCCGCCGCAGAGCACGACCTGCTCGCCGAACAGGTCGGTCTCGCACTCTTCCTTGAAGGTCGTCTCGATGATGCCGGCGCGGCCGCCGCCATTGGCCGAGGCGTAGGAGAGGCCGAGGTCATGGGCGTTGCCGGTGGCGTCCTGATGGATCGCGATCAGGGTCGGCACGCCGCCGCCGCGCTGATACTCGGAACGGACCGTGTGGCCCGGGCCCTTCGGCGCGACCATCAGCACGTCGAGGTCCTTGCGCGGCTCGATCAGGTTGAAGTGGACGTTGAGGCCGTGCGCGAACAGGAGGGCGGCGCCTTCCTTCATGTTGGCGTGCAGCTCGTCGCGATAGATGTCGCCCTGCAGCTCGTCCGGGGTCAGCATCATCATGATGTCGGAGACCTTGGCGGCCTCGGACGGGGTCATGACCTTGAAGCCGGCCTCTTCGGCCTTCTTGCGGGTGGCCGAGCCGGCCTTCAGGGCGATGATGACGTCCTTGACGCCGGAATCGCGCAGGTTGAGCGCGTGGGCATGGCCCTGCGAGCCGTAGCCGACGATGCAGACCTTCTTGCCCTTGATCAGATTGATGTCGGCGTCGCGATCGTAATAAACGCGCATTGGATGCGTCCTTCCTTGGGTTGGATTCTTGGCTTCAGGCTTTCGGTGCAGCGTTCGGCCGCCCGTGAAGTGCGAGGAACTGGTCGGTGGCACGCGCCGCGTCGCGCTGGATCTCGGCCTTGCCGGAGACGAGTGCATCGCCCAGCAGCAGCCTGATCTGGACGTCGCGGCCGACCAGGCCGAAAAAGGTACGGAACGCCGTCTCGGCGTCGTCGAAGGTGAGCAGTCCTGCGGCGCGACCGGCGTCCAGAACCGGCTTCAGCCGCTCGCCAATGGCGAAACGGCCATTCGCCAGCACGATGCCGCCGAGATTGCTCTTGCCCGAGGCGGCATGACCGATGGCGGCGCGATTGAGCGCGATCGAGGTCTGGCTCGTGATCACGGTCAGCCAGTTCTCGGCGAAATCCCGCAGGCTCTTGCGCAGCGTCGCCGCATCGAGTGCCTGACGGTCATAGTTGTCAGCCCTAACCTTGGAAGCCTGCCACTGCACGGTCGCGGTCAGTAGCCCGTCGCGATCGCCGAACCATTTGTACAGCGTCTCCTTCGAGCAGCTCGCGCGCCGGGCGACGGCGGTCATGGTGAGCTGGTCGCCCTGCTCCACCATCAACGCCAGCACGGCGTCGAGCACGGCCTGCTGCCGCTCGCTCAGCGCTTCGCCTTGGCCATGGGTTGCGGGTTCGCTCATCGATCCGGAGAGTACCGTACGTTACGGTTCCGGCATCTACCGCACGGCTTGCCGGGGCGCAAGGGTACGCGGGAGAAAATTCATCGCCCGTGCGCCATCACGGCACCTATATCTTCCCCCGAGAGAGTGCCGATCCGGAGCCTACGATGAGTCAGCCTACCCCGCCTGCAGCCGCCGAGGTCCTCGCCTTCTGGCGCGACGCCGGTCAGGACAAATGGTTCGCCAAGGACGAGGCTTTCGACGCCGAGATTTCCAGCCGCTTCCGGCCGCTGGTGGATGCCGCTGCGCGCGGCGAGCTTTCTGATTGGGAAGAGACGCCGGAGGGCGTCTATGCGCTCTTGATCCTGCTCGACCAGTTCCCGCGCAATCTCCACCGCGGCTCGGCCCACGCCTTCGCGGCCGACGGGCTCGCGCGCGAAGTCGCCGGCCGGGCGATCGCGCGCGGCTTCGATGAGGCCTTCGACAATCCCGAGCGCCGCTTCCTCTATCTGCCGTTCATGCACTCCGAGGATCTCGCCGACCAGGAGCGCTGCGTCGCCCTGAGCGAGGCCTCGGGCGATGACGACTCGGTCAAGTACGCCGTCATCCACCGCGACATCATCCGCGATTTCGGCCGTTTCCCGCACCGCAACGGCGTCCTCGGCCGCGAAAGCTCGGCCGAGGAGCAGCGTTTTCTCGATGATGGCGGCTTCAGCGGCTGATCAGCTGCCGGCCGCTTTCCGATGAGCCTCGGCCAGTTCGGCCATGCTCTTGAAGTGGAAGTCGACCTTCGGCTGGTTCGCGGGGATCTGCGTCGCACCACCGCCTGCCATGCCGAAGCGCCGGTCGATCCAGGCGCGCGCCAGCCCGGCCCGCTCCGCCGGGACATGGTCATGGAACAGGCTCTGCGCAGTGTGCAGCACGTCGCCTGCTTTGAGGCCGAGATCGGCTTCCAGATGCGCGAGCAGATAGGCGAAGTTGCGCGGATCGGGCTTGTAGAACCCGACATCCTCGGCGGTGTAGACCGCGTCGAAGGTCACGCCGAGCTTGCGATTGCTCGCGGCGAAGCTCGCGCGGTCGACATTGGAGAGGATCACCAGCCTGTAGTGCCGCTTGAGATAGGCGAGCGCCTCGGAGGAATCGGGAAAGGCCGGCCAGTCCGGCACGGAGCCGCCGAAGCGCTCGTTCAGGTCGCCATGGATGGAGACGCCAAGATCCTTGGCCAGGCGCGCATGGACGGCGGCGAGCAGCGTCGAATAGCGCAGCGACGGTCCCGCCTCCTCCACTTCGCTCTCGATCCGAGCAAAGCGCGCCAGCGCCTCCTCGCGGCCGAGGTCGAGCCGACCGGCGCTGATCAGCGGCTGCAGCGCATTCCAGATCCCGGTCTCCCAGTCGATCAGCGTGCCGTAGCAGTCGAAGGTCAGAACCTTGAAATCAGTGAGCTTCATCGCGGGTCGTCCTCATGGATGCGGAGTTGCGCAGACCATAGCGACCACCCGCACCGCCGTGATGAGGCGAACCTCCGAACGACTTGACCGAAGCTGCGCTTGCCGGCTCAGCCGCCACTCCGGCTCGCTGCGCGGAACTCGGACGGCGTCAGGCCGAAGCGCCGCTTGAACTGCCGGTTGAAGGACGAAGCGTTCTGATAACCCAGCCCATAGGCGATCTCCGCGACCGGCAACGCCGTCGTGGCCAGTCGCTCGGCCGCCTCATCGAACAGCCGGGTCAACTGCGATTGCTTCGGCGACTGCCCGGTCGTCGCCCGGAACAGCGCATGGAACCGGCTCTGGCCGAGGCCCGCCGTCCGCGCCATTTGCGCGACGCTCCCCGCCCCCTGATCACGCGCGATGTCGATGACGCGGCTTTCCGCGCGCGACAATGGCCGGGGGATGGCGTTCGGCTCCACCAGTTGCAGCCCAGCCAGCGCCAGGCGCGCAGCATCATCAGCCCGGCAGGCACCGGCTTCGACCTCGGCGCCAAGCTGGCGGAACATCCGCCACAGCCAGGGCTCGACCCGCGTCAGCGACGGCAAGGAATCGCGCAGCAGGGCCGGCGCCGCCTCGCCGGCAAAGGCCGACGCCTCGACATCGAGGATGAGCATGCTGCAATCGGCCGTCGGCTCGAAATCGTGCTCGTGCTCGCGCGGGATGATGGCGACGCAATTGCTGGAGACGACGCTGTTATGTCCTTCGACATCGAGCCGCATGGCGCCGCGCATCGGCAGCAGGATCTGGCTGTAATCGTGGCGGTGGCGGTCGCCGCCGCGATAGCTGCGGAGTTCGAGATGGATCGACATCGCCCGCTCATGCGCAAGGGGTCATGCAGCACATTTGCCGCCGATTAGTGCCGGCGATCAAGAGCGCGCTGTCGCGGCTCAGCCGCCCGCCATCTGCTGCGCTGCGATCCGTTGCAGGAAGATCGCTGCGACTGTCAGGACGAAGCCGGCCCACCACAGCGGCGAGCGCAGGCTCTTGCCCGAGCCCAGCGGCTCGGCCGCGGACTTGCCCGACAGGCGCTGATAGATCGGCCAGGCGAAGCAGGCAAAGCCGATGGCGCCGAGGCCGAGCGAGATCAGATTCAGGGTCTCGGCGTTCATGAAGGGTCCAGTTGGTCGATCCCAACGAATGAGGCGAGCAATTCGCGAGCCAGCAAGGTGATGTCGTCGGGCATCCGCCCGATATAACGGAAATCACGGGCAGAACGATCGATCATGCGTGCCTGATCCACTAGAATCGTCCCCGAAACGACGCAGCCCGCCGGGATCAGTATCTTGGTCGGCCAGGGACTGATATTCGATGTGATCGGGCAAACCAGCGTTCTGCGCGAAACACTGTGGAGTTTCGCGTCCGACAGCACCAGCACAGGCCTCCGACCAGCTTGCTCGGAGCCGATGACTGGGTCGAGATCGACCCAGAAGACATCGCCTCGCTCAGGGCTTCGGCTTACGCGGGTTGTAGTCGTCATAGATCACTTCGGAGCCGACATCCGGCCCCCACTCCCAGCCGTCATCAGGTTCGTTCTCCGGTCCCAACCGGCGAATCTCGGCTACGATCCAATCGAGCGTAACCGGTCGCGGCATTGGATTCGGCACGGAAGCGTCGCGGCCAGCGGCCTCCACCGGCACGAGCTTCACCGCGCCGTCATCCACCGTGACATCCAGCGTCATGCCTTGCGACAAGCCGAGTTCCTTCACCACAGCTTTCGGCAGGCGCACCGCGGTGCTGTTGCCCCATTTCGAGACCCGGACCTTCATGCCAGCCTCCTTCGGATATCCAGATAGAGATCAGCCGGATATCCGGCAACAGCGGCCGCCTTGGCTAGGAAATGCATGACAGACTGCGCTGTCAAAGCCCGACTTCCCGATCGGCAACCTCCTGCGCGATTGCGTCGACAGCAGTGGGCTCCTTCAACCCCAGCCTTCGCAAGGGATCGCCGATCAGTCCCGAGACCAGCAGCGCCAGCATCCGGTCGATTCCAGGCAACTGCGCCAAAGGCGGCACAACCCGGTCGCGGATCAGCGGCAGCACGGCGCTGTCCGACTGGTAGAACGGCGTGAACATCCGGCTCGCCGCCTGATAGAGCCGGACATGCCAGCGCCGCAGCTGCGCATAGTTTCCCAGCGCGGCCTCGATATCGGCAGCATCGTCGAGCGCCACAGCCAGCGCACAGGCGTCGAGCAGGGCCATGTTCGCCCCCTGCCCCAGCTGCGGACTGGTCGAATGGGCGGTATCGCCGATGAAGGCGAGCCGCCGGCCGAACGGTTGCGGCAGCGTCTGGTGGCGATAGCTCGCGAAGGTCAGTTGCCCAGGGTCGGCGATCTGCGCGAGCAGCGGCGCGGTCGCCGGCCAGGTCCGCTCGACCTCACCCTTCCAGGTTGCCAGCCCGGCGCTGCGCCAGGCTTCGAGCGCGTCCGCCTTCAAGCTCCAGAACAGCGCCGCTTGCGGCTCCGGCTCCTCGCCATGACGTCCGATCGGCAGAACGCCGACCATGACGCTGGCGCGATGATAGCGCTGTTCGAGCGCATGGCGGTCGAAGCCGGTTTCGCCAAGCGGGACATTGGCCCAGAGCGCGCCATAGCTCAACGGCACGCTCACCACCGGCCAAACGGCATGGCCGAGCAGGGCTGAGCGCGTGCCTGAGGCGTCGACGACGAGATCGAACGGGCCGATGCGGTGGCCGCTCGCCGCAAGCAGCGAGGCCTTGCCATCGCCGCCCGCCTCGACATCGACGATCTCGACCCCGGTCTCGATCGCGATGGGTTGCCGCTGCACGGCGGTAAACAGCGTCTCGAACAGCGCAGCGCGGTGGATGCCGACGCCGAAGCGTTCGCGCTTCAGCGCGGCATAGCGCACATCGAGCACGACGGAGCCTGTGACCGCGTTCAAACCGAACAGCCGGTCGATCCGGCTGCCAGCAGCGATGAGCGGCGCGGCGAGCCCGAGCGCGTGGAGAACCGCGAGCCCGCTCGGCTGCAGGATCAGGCCGGAGCCAAGCGGCTGCGGCTCGACGAAGCGCTCGACCAGCGTGACCTTGTGGCCGGCTCGTTCGAGCAACAGCGCCGCCGCAAGACCGGCGGTTCCACATCCGATGATCGCGATCGCGTGGCTGCGACTCATGCCGCAACGAGCTTACCGGCTCACATCGCCTCCGGGCCGCGGCTCATCGCCGCGATGCCGGTGCGCGAGACTTCCGTCAGCCCAACCACCGTCATAAGCTTGATGAAGCGCTCGATCTCCTCGGTCGCGCCGGTGAGCTCGAAGACGAAGGATGTCAGGCTCGCATCGAGCGTACGTGCGCCGAAGGCGGCGGCGAGCCGCATCGCCTCGACGCGGTGGTCGCCCTTGCCGACGACCTTGAGCAGGCAGAGCTCGCGCTCGAGCGCCTCGCCCTGCAGGGTCAGGTCGACGACGCGATGGACCGGCACCAGCCGGTCGAGATGCGCCTTGATCTGGTCGATGACATTGGCCGTGCCGGAGGTGACGACGGTGATGCGCGAAAGGTGCTTCTCGTGCTCGGTCTCGGAGACGGTGAGGCTCTCGATGTTGTAGCCGCGGCCGGAGAACAGTCCGGCGATGCGGGCAAGAACGCCGGGCTCGTTGTCGACGATCACCGCCAGCGTATGGCGGGCGGTCGGCTGAGCGGTCGGGGCGCTGGGATAATGCGTCGTGTTCATCGCTGGGCCTTGCTGCGGCTGAGATTTGGGCGGAAATCGATCAGGACGGGTTCGTCGACCTCGTCCTCGGATACGATCCAGGGCTCGGCCAGCGCGGCCTCGCGCCAGGCCTGGAAGCCGGGGGTGCCCTGTACGGTCTCGACATAGGCGGCGCTGACAGGATCGAGCGCGACCGAATAGGTGGTGAAGCGGCTGGCCACCGGCGCAAACATCGCGTCGGCCGCGCTGAACTCCCCGAACAGGAACGGCCCGCCTGCACCGAAGCGCTGCCTCGCATCGCGCCAGATCTCGGTGACGCGGGCGATATCGGCCGCGACCGCCTCGCCACGATCGCGCGCCGGGTGCACCCAGGCGAGGTTCATCGGGCAGTTGCTGCGCAAGGCCGCGAAGCTGGAGTGCATTTCGGCCGAGATCGAACGCGCCAGGGCCCGCGCCGCCGGGTCGCGCGGCCAGATCGGCAGCTCCGGATGCGTCTCGGCAAGATATTCGATGATGGCGATCGAGTCCCAGACCGCAATCGCCCCGTCGACCAGCGACGGAACCTTGCGGGCGGGCGTGTACTCGGCGACGGTGCGCTTCCACTCCGGATCGTCGAAAGTCGGCCCGAACGGCACCAGCACCTCCTCGAACGGAATACCGAACTCAGCCAGAACCAGCCATGGCCGCAGCGACCAGGAGGAATGGGTCTTGTTGGCGATGATCAGCTTCACGCCGCCTGCTCCATCGCCAGCGTGAAGTCGAGCGCCGCCTCGACATGCAGCGCCGTGGTGTCGAAGGTCGAGATATCGAAATCGGCCTGCGAGACCAGGAGCCCGATCTCGGTGCAGCCGAGGATGACGCCGTCGGCGCCCTCCTCCCGCGCCGCCCGCGCGACGATCTCGCGATAGCGCGCCTTGGAGGCCGGCAGCACCTGCCCGCGGCAGAGCTCCTCATAGATGATGCGGTGGACATCCGCCCGCTCCGCCTCGTTCGGCACCAGCGCCTCGACGCCGAAGGCGGCGAGCCGGTCGCGATAGAAGCGCTGTTCCATGGTGAAGCGCGTCGCCAGCAGCAGCGGACGGCGCGAGGCGCTCTTGCGGATCGCCTTGGCGGTGACGTCGGCGAGGTGCAGGAAGGGCAGGTTCGTCGCCTGGGTGATGTGGTCGGCGAGCTTGTGCATGGTGTTGGTCGCCAGCACGATGCAGACCGCCCCGCCCTGTTCGAGCCGGCGCGCGCTCGCCGCCATCGCCGCCCCGGCCCGGTCCCAGTCGCCCTTCGCCTGCATCTCGGCGATCGGCGAGAAGTCGACCGAGTGCAGCAGGACATCGGCCGAATGCAGTCCGCCCTGGCGCGCCCGCACGCCCTCGTTCAGCAGCCGGTAATAGACCGCCGTGGATTCCCAGCTCATTCCGCCGATCAGACCGATGGTCGCCATGTGGTCCCCCATACTGTGCCGATGCCGTCATTCTCGGGCAGCGCGAAGCGCAGACCCGAGAATCTCGTGCGGGATGAGGTGCCCATCCGGCTGGAGATGCTCGGGTCGGGCCCGAGCATGAGATGCCCAATCAAACGAGCTGCTTGCCCTTGGCGTCGATGATCTCGCCGGTATCGCCCTCGAAATCGGGCAGGATCATCTCGTTATGCGCCTTGCCCGACGGGATCATCGGGAAGCAGTTCTCTTCCTTCGCCACCAGGCAGTCGAAGATCACCGGCCCGGGCGTCTCGATCATCTGCATGATCGCGGCGTCGAGATCGGCCGGGTCGGAGCAGCGGATGCCATGGCCGCCATAGGCCTCCGCCAATTTGACGAAGTCCGGCAGCGAAGCCGAGTAGCTCTCCGAATAGCGCCCGCCATGCAGCAGTTCCTGCCACTGGCGCACCATGCCCATGTATTCGTTGTTGAGGATGAAGACCTTGACCGGCAGCCGGTACTGCACCGCCGTCGACATCTCCTGCATGTTCATCAGGATCGAAGCCTCGCCGGCGACGTCGATGACGAGCGCGTCCCGATGCTTCATCTGCACGCCGATCGCCGCCGGCAAACCGTAGCCCATGGTGCCGAGCCCGCCGGAGGTCATCCAGCGGTTCGGTTCCTGGAAGCGCAGATACTGCGCCGCCCACATCTGGTGCTGGCCGACTTCGGTGGTGAAGTAGGTGTTGCGGTCCTTGGTCAGCTCGTAGAGCCGCTCGATCGCGTATTGCGGCTTGATCACCGAGCCGGACTGCTTGTAGCCGAGGCTGTTGCGCGCCCGCCAGCCGTCGATCTGCGTCCACCAGGCGGTGAGCGCAGTCTTGTCGATCTGCGGCGAGGTCTCGCGCCAGATCCGGACCATGTCCTCGAGCACATGGGCGCAGTCGCCGATGATGCCGATGTCGACCTTGACGTTCTTGTTGATCGAGGACGGGTCGATGTCGATGTGGATCTTCTTCGAGCGCGGCGAGAAGGCGTCGAGCCGGCCGGTGATGCGGTCGTCGAAGCGCGCGCCGATATTGATCATGACGTCGCAGTCATGCATCGCAAGGTTCGCCTCGTAGGTGCCGTGCATGCCGAGCATGCCGAGCCACTGCCTGTCGGCTGCCGGGAAGGCGCCAAGCCCCATCAGGGTCGAGGTCACCGGATAGCCGGTCAGCCGCGCCAGTTCCCGCAGCAGCGCCGAGGCGTGCGGGCCGGCGTTGATGACGCCGCCGCCGGTGTAGAACACCGGCTTCTTCGCCTTGGCGATCAGCTCGACCGCAGCCTTGATCTTGTTCAGGTCGCCCTTGACCACCGGCCGATAGGTCTTGTGCTGGTTGTCGCGCGGGCGGCTATAGGCGCCGGTCGCGAACTGGATGTCCTTGGGGACGTCGATGACGACCGGGCCGGGCCGGCCATTGGCGGCGACGTAGAAGGCCTCGTGCAGGACACGCGGCAGGTCGGCGATGCTCTTCACCAGGTAGTTGTGCTTGGTGCAGGAGCGGGTGATGCCGACCGTGTCGCATTCCTGGAAGGCGTCAGAGCCGATCAGATGCGTCGGGACCTGGCCGGTGATGACGACGAGTGGGATCGAGTCGAGCAGCGCGTCGGTCAGGCCGGTGACGGCATTGGTCGCGCCGGGGCCGGACGTGACGAGGACGCAGCCGACCTTGCCCGGCGCCGAGCGGGCATAGCCCTCGGCGGCATGGACAGCGCCCTGCTCGTGGCGGACGAGGACGTGCTTGACCTTGTCCTGCTGGAAGATCGCGTCGTAGATCGGCAATACGGCGCCGCCGGGATAGCCGAAGAGATGCTCCACACCCTGGTCCTGGAGGGCGCGAACGACCATCTCGGCGCCGGTCATCATCTCGCTCATAACGGTCTCCTGCGGAGGTCTTGGTCAGTTTCGGTCGGAAAAAGGCAATAAAAAAGGCCCTCGGAGGGGCCTGGGCGTGCGCTGGCGTCGGGGACGCCCGGTTGTTAAACCGGCCCCTACCAGCGCACCTGTACGATAATAAGCTTGCGCATGTCGCAGCCCCGTCGTGACGAAAGTTGCCGGACGCTAGACGAGCGACGCCGCATGGTCAAGCCGTGAGCAGGAGCAAATTGCCGCCGGGCGGGATTTGCCGCGCCTATTGCGCGCTTAGGCAAGCGTATCTGACGGGCCGGAACGATGGCCGTGACCGCTCAGTTTGACGCGAGCGCAGATCGAAAGCGAAGCACCATTCATGCGTGAGGGCGGGCGCTTATGAACTAAAGTTGCAAGCTCACGAGAAAGTGATACGTTATAACAGTGCGAATCAACCTTAGGGGCAATAGCAGTGTTAGGGGCAATCGTGATAAGATCAGTTCGAAACCGTGTGCTTGTCGCCGCGGGCGGCCTCCTTGCCGCCACGGCGCTACAGGCGGCCGACCTCCCGTCTCGCAACGGATCGGTCCTCGCGCCGGTCGCGCCGGTCTTCACCTGGACGGGCTTTTATGTCGGTGCTCACGCCGGCTACGGCTTCGGCGACGACAACAGCCATCGCCTTGCGCCGGGCGGCAGCCCGGCCTCGATCGCCAACGCGACGATTGGGTTCGCCATAGGATCCATACCGAGCCGCATCAACCAGAACAATAAGGGGCTGATCGGCGGCGGCCAGATCGGGTACAATTACCAGATCGGTAGTGTCGTTCTCGGCGCCGAGGCCGATCTCTCCTATTCCGATGTCAGCAGCAAGGCCATCGTTGAGACTCCCGAAGACGACCTACGCTTTGCCGGCGTGCACCGCGCCAGCTCCAGCCTGGACTGGCTCGGCACCGCGCGTCTTCGCCTCGGTTTCGCGGTCGACCGCTTCTTGATCTTCGCGACCGGCGGCGTTGCTTTCGGCAATGTCAACCATTCGGCTTCCGTGAGCTACCGGGGGGTCGGAAGGTCATTGGCCGGCTCGACCTCCAGTTTCGAGACCGGATGGACCGTCGGCGGTGGCGTCGAATATGCTTTCACCAACAATGTCAGCGTCAAGGCCGAGTATCTCTATTACGATCTCGGCAGGAAAAACTACTTCCTGCGCGCGGTTAGCGGCTTTACTCCAGATCAGGTTCTCTCAGCCAAAGGCGAGATGTCCGGAAACGTCGTGCGCGCAGGCGTGAACTACCGCTTCTGAGCCGGCCTATCCAGACACACGGGACGCCCCCCGGCCCGCGCCGGGGGGCTTTTTGACATCGTACCCGCTGCCCGTAGCCTGATCGGCCACCTGGACAGCGGCGGCGCCCTATTCGAGCTGTTCGATCGATAGCGGATCGAGCCCTGGCGGAATGGCGATCCAGCCTTCCATCTGATGGCGGAACCAGGTCATCTGCCGCTTGGCATAGGCACGGGTGTCGGCCTTGCCGCGCGTCACGGCTTCATCGAGCGAAAGCCGGCCGTCGAGATAGGCGATCAGTCCCGGCACGCCATGGGCGCGCATCACCGGCAGCAGCGGATCGAGCCGTCGCTCGCGCAAGGCTGCGACCTCGTCGAGCGCGCCTTGGCCCATCATCACATCGAAGCGGGCGTCGATCCGCGCGCGGACCAGCTCCCGCTCCGGCGCGAGGAAGAGCTTGAGCAGGTCCTGCCCCGCCAGCGGCCCCGGCTGCCTCGAACCCTGGAAGCTCGCTAGCGAACGGCCGGTCGCTTCGAATACCTCCAGCGCCCGCATCACCCGCAGGCGATCGCTCGGCCGCAGGCGCGCCGCCATCTCGGGATCCTTGCCGGCAAGCTCGGCGTGCAATTCGCCGGTCTCATGCTCCGCCGCCCGGGCCCGGAACGCGGTGCGGACCTCCTCAGGCACGGGCGGGATCTCCGAGAGGCCCTCGGTCAGCGCCTTGAAGTAGAGCCCGGTGCCGCCGACCAGCACCGGCAAGGCACCTTGCCCGGCCAGCTCCTGCAGCAGCGCCGTGACCTCGGCGGCATAGGCCGCGGCGGAATGGTTCACCGCGCCATCGATATGGCCGTAAAGCCGGTGCGGCACCTCGCCCATCTCCTCCGGCATCGGCCGCGCCGTGATGACCTCAAGATCGCGATAGACCTGCATCGAGTCGGCATTGATCACGACGCCGCCGAAACGGCGCGCCAATGCGACCGCCAGCGCCGACTTGCCGCTCGCGGTCGGACCTGCGATGAGCACCGCGCTGTATTTCACTTCGCTTCCGGCTCCCTTATGACGCTCGTCGCCACCTTCGTCTCCGCCCATGGCCAGGCCCTGCTCGAGGATGGCCTGCTCGCCCGCCTGCGCGCCGCCGCCCCGGCCCCTGCCCGGACCGAGCGCCTCGATGGCGAGGTCGCGGCCGACCTCTTCGCGGAAGCAGACGATGCGCGCAAGCTCGAAGCGACCCTGCGCGAGGCGCTCGACGGCGCGCCGGTCGACATCATCGTCCAGCCCGCTGCGACGCGCCGCAAGCGCCTGTTCCTCGCCGATATGGATTCGACCATGATCGGCCAGGAGTGCATCGACGAGCTCGCCGCCTATGTCGGCCTGAAGGAGAAGGTCTCTGATATCACCGAGCGGGCGATGCGCGGCGAGCTCGAATTCGAGCCGGCCTTGCGTGAGCGCGTCGCGCTGTTGAAGGGCATTGCGCTCGGCGTCGTCGACGAGATCATCGCCAAGAGCATCACGCTGACGCCGGGCGGCAGCGCTCTGGTGCGCACCATGCGCGCCAATGGCGGCTACACGGCCCTGGTCTCGGGCGGCTTCACCGTCTTCACCGGCCCGATCAGCCGGACGATCGGCTTCGACGAGCATCGCTCCAACATCCTGCTCAGCGAAGGCGCCCTGCTTTCGGGACTCGTCGCCGAGCCGATCCTCGGCAAGCAGGCCAAGCTCGATGCGCTGATCGAACTGCGCACCCGCTTCGGCCTGCCGCACGAGGCGACGCTCGCTGTCGGCGACGGCGCCAACGATCTCGCCATGCTGGGCGAAGCCGGGCTCGGCGTCGCCTATCGCGCCAAGCCGGCCGTCGCGGCAGCAGCCGATGCCCGCCTCGACCATGCCGACCTGACCGCCCTGCTCTACGTCCAGGGCTATCGCGGCGACGAGATCGTCAAGAGCTGAAGCTCAGTCGACGATGAAGAGCCGCGCGCCCTTCGGCGCGCGCGAGCGGTGCGGCTCCGCATTGTCGGCAACCTGATAGCTCATGCCAGCCCGCAGCAGCATGACCCGGCCATCGGCCAGCGTCGTCTCGAGCTCGCCATCGAGGCAGAGCAGGATGTGCCCCTTCTCGCACCAATGGTCCGAGACATAGCCCGGCGAGTACTCGACCATCCTGACGCGGATCGCATTATCCGCCGGCCCGAAGCGCCGCGTGCGCCAGGTCGCCTGGCCCTCTTCGCCAGGGAAGTGCTCCGGCTCGACCGAGGACCAGTCGGTCGTGCCGAAGGGAATGTCGCTCATGCGCATGGGACGCCTCTCTGATGTGATCCAGAACCTTGTCGAAGCCGGGCTCGCGCTTCCAACGCAAAAACCTGATGGCGACGATCAGCGGCAAGAAAAAAGGGCGGCCCAGGGGCCGCCCTTTCGGTGATCTGGCAATCGAGAGCGATCAGCTCATCGTCACTGCGACGAAGCGGACTTCGCCCTGGCCGTTCGAGACGAGCAGCAGGGCCGACTTCTTGCCCTCCTTCTTCAGGGCATCGAGCCGCTTGGTGACCTCCTCGGGGGAGTTCACCGCCTCCTGGCCGACCTCGACGACGAGCTCGCCGACCAGGATGCGCTTGTCGGCGGCGTTCGAGTTGCTGTCGACCTTGGTGATGACGACGCCCTTCAGCCCGTCCTTGATCGAGTAGCGCTTGCGCAGCTCCTCGTTCTGGGCCGAGAATTCGAGGCCGAGGGCCGAGGCCGTCGCCGGCTTGGCCGCCTCGCCCGTCGGCTTGTTGGCCGAGGCCTGCTGGACCTTCTCGCCATCTTCGAGCCGAGCGAGCTTGACCGTCTTGGCGAGCTCCTTGCCCTTGCGCATGACCTGGATCGGCACGTCCTTGCCGACTGGCGTCGCCGCCACGATGCGCGGCAACTCACGCGAATCCTTCACGTCCTTGCCGTCGAACTTGACGATCACGTCGCCGATCTCGAGACCGGCCGGCTTGGCCGGGCCCTTCTCGTCGATGCCGGCGATCAGCGCACCGCGCGCCGTGCCGAGGCCGAGCGCTTCCGCGGTGGCCTCATCGACGTTCTGGATGCGCACACCGAGCCAGCCGCGGCGGGTCTCGCCGAACTCCTTGAGCTGATCGACGATGTTGGTCGCCAGCGACGACGGCACGGCAAAGCCGATGCCGACCGAGCCGCCGGTCGGCGACAGGATCGCGGTGTTGATGCCGATCACCTCGCCAGCCATGTTGAACAGCGGGCCGCCGGAATTGCCCTTGTTGATGGCCGCGTCGGTCTGGATGTAGGTGTCGTACGGGCCCTGGTTGATGTCGCGGTTGCGCGCCGACACGATGCCCGACGAGACCGAGCCGCCGAGGCCGAACGGGTTGCCGATCGCCATGACGGGGTCGCCGATGCGCGCCTTGTCGGAATCGCCGAACTTGACGAAGGGCAGCGGCTTGTCGTGCTTCACCCGCAGCACTGCGAGGTCGACCTTGGCGTCCTTGCCGACGACCTCGGCCTTGAGGCGAAGGCCATCGCTGAACACCACGGTGATCTCGTTGGCGTCGCCGATGACGTGGTTGTTGGTCACCACGAGGCCGGACGGATCGATCACGAAGCCGGAGCCGGCCGATTGCGAGCGGCGCTGCTGCGGCGTCTGCGGCGGCTGGTTCTGACCCTGGTCGCCGCCACGGCCGCGACGGTTGAAGAATTCCTCGAACAGGTCGCCGAACGGGGTGTCGGGACCAAGCTGCGGCAGCTGCGGAAGGTTGCGGCCGCGGGTCTCGCTGGTCGTCACCGCTGCGATGTTGACCACCGCCGGCATCACCCGCTCGGCGAGATCGGCCAGCGAGATCGTGGTGCCATGGGCCTGCGGGACTGCCTGGATGGGCGCCGGCGTCGCCTGGCTGAATGCAGGCACCGTTGCGAAGGCCATGCCGGCGACAGTCGCAACCCGCGCCAGACGGTAGGCATGGGAATGTGTGAGTGCCATCGATGTCCTCATGATCATGAGATGTCGCGCCAAGTTGTCGGCCTTGACGACATTGCAGCGCAGCCGGAATCCGAACGCAACTTAAGAACGCCAAAATGCGGCGGAAGGGCGACGCAAGATTGCGTCATAATGCCGTGATCGCCCGAAAACCGTCCGGTCAGCCTCTGGCCAGCCAGACCAGCCCGACGCCGACCACCGCCGAGACGATGCCGATCAGCCGCATCCGCTCGGCGGGCGTCTCGGAGGCGCTGCGCAGCGCCTCCTTGGCGATCTCCGGAATCGACGCGAAGAGCAATCCCTCGATGGCGAAGACCAGGCCGAGCGCCGCGAGGAAATCTGTCATGCGCAGCGCTCGGTCATCGATCAGGGCTTGGGCGCGGCCGGCGTCGCCGGGGTAGCATCGGTTCCCGCTCCGGCCCGTCGACCGGAGGGGTCGTTGAAGAAGCGGAAGAACGGCGAATCCGGCGTCAGCAACATCCGCGTGTCACCGGACTTCAGGCTCGCTTCATAGGCCTGCATCGAGCGGTAGAAGGCGAAGAACTCCGGATCCTTGCCGAAGCCCTCGGCGAAGATACGATTGCGCTCGCCTTCGCCCTGACCGCGGATCTCGTCGGATTTCCGCTGTGCCTCCGCGACGATGATGATCGCGTCGCGCTCGGCCTTGGCCCGGATCTCCTGCGACTGCTGGCCGCCGAGCGCGCGCGCTTCCGCCGCCTCGCGCTGGCGTTCGGTCTGCATGCGCTGAAACACCGCCTGCGAGTTGGCCGCCGGCAGGTCGACACGGCGCAGTCGGACGTCGACCACGGTCATGCCGAAGCGAGCGGCCTCGCGGTTCACGTCGTCGCGGATGCGGTTCATCAGCCGCGAGCGATCGTTGCGGACCATCGACGTGAACGTCGCCTCGGCGAGAACCGAGCGGACATTACCGTTGACGATCGAGGCGAGCTGCGAATTGGCGCGCGGGATGTTGTTGACCGCCTGGTAGAAGCGCAGCGGATCGGAGATCCGGTAACGCGTGAAGGCGTCGACCACGAGACGCTTCTGGTCCGAGGCGATGATTTCCTGCGACGGCAGGTCGAGATCGAGGATGCGGTTGTCGAGGAAGACGACTTGCTCGAACGGTGCCGGCAACTTGAGATAGAGCCCCGGTGCAGTTGCCACGGTCCGGACCGCGCCGAAGCGCAGCACGATGGCGGAGTCGGTCTGCCGCACGATGAAGGTGCAGGCATAGAAGACGACGGCTGCGATGGCGATGATCGCCAGCAGACCCACGCGAAGGAAGCCGCTCATCGCGTGCCCCCCTGCTGGTTCTGGCCGGCCGGCCGGCGCTGCTGCTGCTGCCCGAGCTCGCCGAGCGGCAGATAGGGCACGACACCGTTGCCGGAGCCGTTCTGGTCGAGGATCACCTTGTCCATGCCACCGAAGACGCGTTCCATGGTTTCGAGGAAGAGCCGCTCGCGCGTGACGGCGGGGGCGTTCTTGTACTGCTCATAGACCGAGTTGAAACGGCTGATCTGGCCGAGCGCCTCGTTGACCGTCTGGTCCTTGTAAGCCTCGGCCGACTGGACGAGCTGCGCGGCCTTACCGCGCGATTCCGGCACGACGCGGTTGGCATAGGTCTCCGCCTCGTTGCGCAGGCGCTCCTGGTCGGCGCGCGCCGCCTGGACGTCGCGGAAGGCGTCGATGACCTGCTGCGGCGGATCGACCTTCTGGAGCTGGACGAGGTTGATCTGCACGCCGGCACGGTAGGTGTTCAGCGTGTCCTGCATCAGCTGTCGCACTTCGGTCTCGATCGCGCCACGGTCGGTGGTCAGAACCGGCTGGATGTTGCGTCGGCCGATGACCTCGCGCATCGCGCTCTCGGCGACGGCCTTCACCGTGCCCGGCGGATCCTGGATGTTGAAGACATAGTTCTCGGGCGCGCCCGCATCGATCTTCCACTGCACGATCACGTCGATGTCGACGATGTTCTCGTCACCGGTCAGCATCAGGCTTTCTTCGGTGACGTCGGACTGGCGCGAGGTGCGCACCGACTCGACGGTGCGGAAGCCGACTTCGGTGGTGATGACGTTGGTCACCTGCGGCTTGACCACGCTGCCGATCGGATAGGGCCAGTTGTAATTGAGGCCCTCGCCGGTCTTGCCGATGTATTTCCCGAAGACGAGATTGAGGCCGACCTCGTTCGGACGGACGATGTACCAGCCGGTCATGAACCAGACGAAGATCAGGAACAGGACGCCGATGACCAGTCCGGGCCCGCCGAGATTGCCGCCCGGCAGGAAATTCTTGAGCCGGTCCTGACCACGCCGGATGATCTCCTCGAGGTCCGGTGGTGTGTTGCCGCCAGACGGACCGCCGCCGCCCCAGGGACCGCCGCCATTGCCGCCGCCGCCACCGCGCTGGCCCCAGGGGCCACCACCGCCGCCGCCACTGCCGCCACTCCCGCCGCTCTGGTTACTCCAAGGCATGCCTCAGCCGTTCCTCACTCTTTGCTTCGACCGTGCATAGCTGAACGGCAGAACGCTGTCAGCGCCAAGCGGCGCAATGCGCGTTGAATTGGGCATCGGCCACGGATTCGTCAACGACGCAAGCCCCTTTGGTCGTAGACCGTTCGTCGCAGCTCTCCCTTTGGCGGCTCAGGAGGCCCGCTCGAGGGTCGCGAACGCGAAGGAAAACTCGTCGTCCGCGCCGGCCGGATGTTCGCTGCGGGCGCTCTCGCGGAAGGCCGCGGGGTCGAAACTGGGGAAGACCGCATCTCCCTCCGGACGGGCGTGGACGAAGGTCAGTTCCAGCCGGTCGGCGACCGGCAGCGCCTGAGCATAGACCTCGCCGCCGCCGGCGACGATGACAGCGCGCGCGCTCATCGCCGTGCCGAGCCCCTGCGCCGTCGCGAGCGCCTGATCCAGCGAGGGCACGACATAGACGCCCTCCGGCTGGAAGTCCGGATCGCGCGAGAGCACGACGGTCTGGCGCCCCGGCAACGGCTTGCCGATCGACAGGAAGGTCTTGCGCCCCATGATGATCGGGCAGCCCATGGTCAATTCGCGGAACCGGCGCATGTCGGTCTTGAGCCGCCAGATCAGCTGGTTGTCGCGGCCGATCACGCCGTTCTCGGCGAGCGCTGCGACCACGACGACGGGAAGCTTCGCCACCGGCTCAGCTCCCGGCGGCGAGCTTGCGCAGCGCCTCGCCATCAAGCCGCTTCACCGTCCACTCGTCCTGCGCCACCGCGCCGATCGAGCGGTAGAACACCCGCGACGGCTCGTTCCAGTTCAGCACCCACCAGGCGAAGCGCGACAGCCCCTCGTCGACGCAGCGCTTCGCCAGACGCGCCATCAGCGCCTTGCCGATGCCGCGGCCGCGATGCTCGGGCCGGACATAGAGGTCCTCGAGCCAGATGCCATGCCGGCCGGTGAAGGTCGAATAGGTGTAGAACCAGATCGCGAAGCCGGCCGGAGCGCCGTCCCATTCGGCAATGTCGCAGAACACCTTCGGCTCTGGGCCGAACAGGGCGGTCGCCATGTCGGCCTCATCAGCCTCGACTTCGTGCAGCAGCTTCTCGTATTCCGCGAGCTCGCGCACGAAGCCGAGCACGAGCCCGGCCTCATCGGGCCTGACGGGGCGGATCGTCAGCGTCATACGGCATCTCCAAATATTAGCGGCGCGGTCGATGGAATCGGCGCGAACAACGCAGCACGCTTACATCATGACCGGAACCCGCGCACATGGGCTCGCGCATCCCGTCAGGCCTCGGGCGGCTCCTCCGGCATGCCCCTGATCAGATAGCCTGCAGCCCCCACACTCATCAGCGCCAGGCAGAACCAGATCAGCGCATAGACCAGATGCGTGTTGCGGAAGCCGACCTGGGTCATGCCGCCCTGCGGCAGGGGGCCGGGCTCCGTGGCCGCATCGGCGTCGACGAAATAGGGCGCGATCTGGCCGAGCCCGCGCGTCTGCGCAATCGCCGCCACGTCGCGCGAATACCAGCGGCCTGCAGTGGCATCGTTGGCGCGCAGGAAACCGCCATCCGGCTCGGTGAGCCGCAGCAGCCCGACCACCCTCGCCTCTCCGCCGGCAACCTTGCGACGTTCCGCGACGGCCCGCTGTCCCTCTGGCACGAAGCCGCGATTGACGAGCGCTGTGAAGCCGGCATCCGTCCGGAACGGCGCCAGCACCCAGAAACCGGGGCCATGCTCCGTCACCGCCATCGTCAACGTCTCTGGTGCGTCGAGATAGCGCCCTTGCAGGGCGACGCGGCGATATTCGTCCGCTGCGACGGTGACGCCATCCCATTGCGTCGGCCCTGGTGCAGCAACGGGTGGAGCCTTGAGGCGCAGCTCGACACGATCGATCAGGTCGAGCTTCCAGCTCAACCGCTGAATCTGCCAGATGCCGAGGCCGGCGAAGACCAGCGTGGCCAGGCCGAGTCCGGCGATGAAGATCGCCCGGGCGACGCCGCCATGTCGTCGCCTCTCCACGCCCGACGACACGGGTCTTGCCTCACATCTTGTGCAGGTCGGGCATCATGTTGGCGTTGAGGTGGAACATCACCCAGAGCGAGCCCGTGAGCGCGATCGCCACGATGATGATCGTGAAGATCAGCGCCATCATCGTCCAGCCCCCTTCGGAGCGGCCGCTCATATGGAGGAAATAGACCATGTGGACGACGATCTGCACCGCCGCGAAAAGCATGATCACGATCGCCGTCAGCGTCGAATTCGCCAGCACGTCGTTCATGACGAGCCAGAACGGGATCGCGGTCAGGACGACGGAGAGCAGGAAGCCGGTGACGTAGCCGCGCAGGCTGCCATGCGCCGCGCCATGGGAGTCGTGCCCGCCCTGGTGGTTGTCATGGACCTCGGCGTGGTTCTGGCTCATTTCAGCACGCCCATCAGGTAGACGAAGGTGAAGACGCCGATCCAGACGACGTCGAGGAAGTGCCAGAACATCGAGAGGCACATGAGCCGGCGCCGGTTGGCCGCGATCAGCCCATGCTTCGACACCTGCGTCATCAGCACCGCCAGCCAGATCAGGCCGAAGGTGACGTGCAGCCCGTGCGTGCCGACCAGCGTGAAGAAGGACGACAGGAAGGCGCTGCGCATCGGCGTCGCGCCTTCATGGATCAGGTGAGCGAACTCGTAGAGCTCGATCCCGAGGAAGGCGAGACCGAACAGTGCCGTGACCGCGAGCCAGCCCTGCACCGCCGCCTGCCGGCCCTTGTCCATCGCCAGCATGGCAAAGCCATAGGTGATCGAGGAGAACAGCAGCATGGCGGTGTTGACCGCCACCAGCTTCAGGTCGAACAGGTCGGCGCCGGACGGCCCTGCAGCATAATTGCGCCCGAGCACGCCATAGGTCGCGAAGAGGACTGCGAAGACCAGGCAGTCGCTCATCAGATAGAGCCAGAAGCCGAGCATGGTCGAGCCGCCGGGGTGGGCGTGCTCTTCCTCGGTGACGTAGAACGCCGGAACGCCGTCCGCGGTCTGAGCTGTCGCCTTAGCCATCATCGCCCCTCAGGCCCGGCCCAGAAGCTGGGTGCGCGCATCTTCCGCCTGCACGACCTCATCGGCCGGAATGTGGAAGTCGCGGTCGTAGTTGAAGGTGTGGATGATCACGGCCGCAATCACGCTGACGAAGGAGAGCGCCGCCAGCCACCAGATATACCAGATCAGTGCGAAGCCGCAGATCGTCGCCAGTCCGGCGATGATCAGGCCGGCGCCGGTATTCCTCGGCATGTGGATCGGCCGATAGCCCGTGAGCGGGCGCTGGTAGCCGCGCTTCTTCATGTCGGCCCACGCATCGAGATCGTGCGCGATCGGCGTGAAGGCGAAGTTGTAGGCCGGCGGCGGCGAGGAGGTCGACCATTCCAGCGTGCGCCCGTCCCATGGGTCGCCGGTCGTATCGCGCAATTGCTCGCGGCGTAGGATGCTGACGCCGATCTGGATCAGGAAGCACAGGATGCCGAGCGCGATCAGTACTGCGCCGAACGCCGCGATCACGAACCAGATCTGCAGCGAGGGATCCTCGAAGCGGCTGAGGCGCCGCGTCACGCCCATCAGGCCGAGGATGTAGAGCGGCATGAAGGCGACGTAGAAGCCGATCACCCAGAACCAGAAGGAGAGATGGCCCCAGAACGGGTCGAGCTTGAAGCCGAAGGCCTTGGGGAACCAATAGGCGATGCCGGCGAAGACCCCGAAGACCACGCCGCCGATGATGACGTTATGGAAATGGGCGATCAGGAACAGGCTGTTGTGCAGCACGAAATCGGCCGGCGGCACCGCCAGCATGACGCCGGTCATGCCGCCGATGACGAAGGTGATCATGAAGGCGAGGAGCCACATCATCGGCAATTCGAAGCGGATGCGGCCGCGATACATCGTGAACAGCCAGTTGAAGATCTTCGCGCCCGTCGGGATCGAGATGATCATCGTCGTGATGCCGAAGAAGGAGTTCACGCTGGCGCCCGAGCCCATCGTGAAGAAATGATGCAGCCAGACCAGGTAGGACAGGATGGTGATGACCACCGTGGCATAGACCATCGAGGCGTAGCCGAAGAGGCGCTTGCCGCAGAAGGTCGAGGCAACTTCAGAATAGACGCCGAAGAGCGGCAGGATCAGAATGTAGACCTCCGGGTGGCCCCAGATCCAGATCAGGTTCACGTACATCATCGGGTTGCCGCCGAGATCGTTCGTGAAGAAGTTGGTGCCGACATAGCGGTCGAGCGTCAAAAGCGCGAGCGTTGCCGCCAGGATCGGGAAGGTCGCGACGATCAGCACGTTGGTGCACAGCGACGTCCAGGTGAAGATCGGCATCTTCATCAGGTCCATGCCGGGCGCGCGCATCTTGACGATGGTCGCGATCAGGTTGACGCCCGATAGCGTCGTGCCGATGCCCGCGATCTGCAGCGCCCAGAGGTAGTAATCCATGCCCACCCCGGGCGAGTAGGCGGCCCCCGACAGCGGCGGATAGGCGAGCCAGCCGACCTTGGCGAACTCGCCGATGAAGAGCGAGGCCATCACCAGCACGGCGCCGCCGACCGTCATCCAGAAGCTGAAATTGTTGAGGAAGGGGAAGGCGACGTCGCGCGCGCCGATCTGCAGCGGCACGACATAGTTCATCAGCCCGGTGACGAAGGGCATCGCAACGAAGAAGATCATGATCACGCCATGGGCGGTGAAGATCTGGTCGTAATGGTGCGGCGGCAGATAACCCTCATTGCCGGCGAAGGCGATCGCCTGCTGGCCGCGCATCATCAGCGCATCGGCAAAGCCGCGCAGCAGCATGATGACGCCGAGGATCATGTACATGATCCCGATCTTCTTGTGGTCCACGCTGGTGAACCACTCGTGCCAGAGATAGCCCCAGAGCTTGAACCGGCTGATCAGCGCGACAAGCGCGAGCCCGCCGAGCAAAACGGCCGCGAAGGTCGCGATCAGAATCGGCTCGTGATAGGGGATCGCCTCTAAGGTGAAGCGACCGAAGATGAGCTTCCACCAGTCGGGATAGGAGGTCATGCTTCCCTCGGCTCGCGGATGCGGCTCAGTTGACGGCGCGGGCGGACATGCCCGCGGCGCCATAGACGTCGGTCGGCGTGCAGATCGCCGTCACGAAAGGTCGCGGCGGCAGCGGCTGCCCGCCACGGCGCACGCTCTTGTCGTATTCGAGCGCGACGACGGTATGGATACCCTCCTTGCCGCCGCCGCCCTTGGCGTCCATCGCCATCATGTCGCGCATGCACATCTTGGCGCGGTCGACGCACATGTTGAGGATGGCGGTGAAGAGATCCGACGGAATGTCGCGGAAATAGCGGACCGGCTCGCGCTCGCTCGGCCGTTCCAGCACGAGATATTCGTCGCGCCCGAGCGTGCTGCCGCCGCGGATCGCGCCCTGCACCCACTCGCCGAACGCCTTGTCGTCGACGCCGCGGAAGCGGAAGCGCATGTCGGAGAAGCCGGCGCCGCTGTAGTTGGCCGAGAAGCCCTCGAAGTCGCCGGGGCGGTTGATCACGGCGTTGAGCTTCGTCTGCATGCCCGGCATGGCGTAGATCTGGCCGGCGAGCGCCGGGATGAAGAGCGAGTTCATCACCGAGGACGAGGTGATGCGGAACTCGATCGGCTGGTCGACCGGTGCCACCACCTCGTTGAGCGAGGCGATACCCTGCGCCGGGTAGAGGAAGAGCCATTTCCAGTCGAGCGCCACGACCTGGATGACCATGGGCTGCTTCCTGACCCCATTGCCACCCGCCTTCGCCTCGACCATCGGCTTGCCGGCGGCGATGCGGTTGAGCGGGCGATAGGGATCGAGCAGGTGCGTACCCATCCAGGTCATCGCGCCGAGCACGACGATGATCAGCAGCGGCACCGACCAGATCACCACCTCGAGCGGCAGCGAATGGTTCCAATCCGGATGATAGGTCGCCTTGGCCGAGGCGCGGTAGCGCCATGCGAAGAAGATCGTCAGCGCCATCACCGGGATGATGACGAGCAGCATCAGCGCGACGGAGGCGAGCATGAGATTGCGCTGCTGCAGTGCAACATCGCCCGATGGCGAGAGAAGCACCATCTGGCACCCGCCAAGCAGGGCGACGATCGGTAGAGCCGTTAAAAGTCGAAAGATCCGCAAGAGACTTAAGACCTCCCTATCGGGGAACAGCCGTTGTCTATGTCCATTCTTTCGCACCGCACATAAGACAATCTGTCTCATTGCGGCAGTTTGACGGGTCGCTTCTATCCACCGTATCCATTTGCACGAGGTGCGGGCAAGCCCGGTTCTCCGGCGCGCCCGCCAACTTGGGAATTCGCGGTCATGAGCGCTGACGCGGCGAGCCATTCACCGGGGCACCTGACGGACGAGCACGGGCGCGACCATGTCAGCCCCGCCGACATCGCGCTCGGCGTCATCATCGGGCGGACGTCGGAATATTTCGATTTCTTCGTCTTCGGCCTCGGCTGCGTGCTGGTCTTCCCCGAGCTGGTCTTCCCCTTCGTCGACCGGCTCACCGGCACGCTCTACAGCTTCGGCATCTTCGCGCTGGCCTTCGTCACGCGCCCGATCGGCTCCGTGCTGTTCTTCTCGATCGACCGCAACTACGGCCGGGCGACCAAGCTCACCGTCGCGCTCTTCCTGCTCGGCGGCTCGACCGCGGCCATCGCCTTCCTGCCGGGCTATGCGACCATCGGCATCTGGTCCTGCGTCATTCTCGCCGCCTTCCGCCTGTTGCAGGGCATCGCGCTCGGCGGCGCCTGGGACGGCCTGTCCTCGCTGCTGGCGCTGAACGCCCCCGCCAACCGGCGCGGCTGGTACACCATGCTGCCGCAGCTCGGCGCCCCCTTCGGCTTCATCCTCGCCGCCGGGCTCTTCGCCTATTTCGAGGGCGCGCTCTCGAAGGAGGATTTCCTCGGCTGGGGCTGGCGCTATCCCTTCTTCGTCGCGCTGACGATCAATGTCGTCGCGCTGTTCGCCCGTCTGCGCATGGTCGCGACCCACGAATTCGCAGAGCTGATGGAAACGCGCGAACTGGTGCCGATGCCGGTCTCGGAGCTGATCCGCGCTCATGGCCGCACGATCGTCCTCGGCGCCTTCGTGCCGCTGGCGAGCTTCGCGCTCTTCCACCTCGTCACCATCTTCCCGGTCAGCTGGATCAACCTCTTCACCGACCGCTCGGTCTCCGAGTTCCTACTGGTGCAGTCAGCTGGCGGCGTGGTCGGAGCCGGTGCGATCGTCACCTCCGGCCTGATCGCCGACCAGATCGGGCGCCGCAACACGCTGCTGCTCTCCGGCGGAATGATCGCGCTGTTCAGTCTGTCGAGCATCGTCGCGCCGCTGCTCTTCGGCGACAGCCTGGCCGGGCAGACGATCTACGTGATCATCGGATTCGGGCTGCTCGGCCTCGCCTATGGCCAGACCGCCGGCGCGGTCGCCTCGAGCTTCGGCACGCAATACCGCTACACCGGCGCGGCCCTGACCTCCGACCTCGCCTGGTTGCTCGGCGCAGGCTTTGCCCCTCTGGTGGCGCTGACGGTGTCGAGCACCTTCGGCCTCGCCTGGGTCGGCATTTACCTGCTCTCCGGCGCGCTCTGCACGCTGGCGGCGCTGGCGATCGATCGGCGGTCGGAAGCACGCTACGGCTGACGCCGTTCCAGCACGACCGATGCCGCTGCCTGCCTTGGGGCGGCGGCGCTGCCTTGGTCAGACTGCGACGTCGGCTTTGATGGCGGCGTGCGGCGAATAGCCCTCCACTTCGAAATCCTCGATCCGGTAGTCGTCGATACTGGCGGCCTGGCGGGTCAATCGCATGGTCGGGAACAGCCGCGGCTCCCGCTCAAGCTGTCCCTGCGCCTGCTCGAGATGGTTGAGGTAGAGGTGAACGTCGCCGCCGAACCAGACGAGGTCGCCCGGCTGCAAGCCGGCCTGCTGCGCGATCATCAGCTGCAGCGCCGTCGCGCCGACCCAGTTGAACGGGACCCCGAGCAGCAGGTCGGCCGAACGCTGGTAGCACAGCGAGTTGAGACGCCCGTCGCTGGTCACGTGATACTGGTAGACCATGTGGCAGGGCGGCAGCGCCATTGAGCTCAGCTCCGGCACGTTCCAGGCATGGAAGAGCATGCGCCGACTGGTCGGATTGTTGCGCAGCGTCCTGATGAGGTCGGCGATCTGGTCGTGTTCGCGCCCGTCGGCGCCGAGCCAGCGCCGCCATTGCTTGCCGTAGACCGGCCCGAGATCGCCCCAGCGCGCCGCGAAACCGTCATCCTCGGCGATGCGCCGCTCGAAATCCGCCTGCGAGATGTCCTCGCCGGTCTCGCGGCGATAGGTCGCAAGCGGCCAATCGGTCCAGATCCGCACATTCTCGCGGACCAGCGGCTGGATATTGGTCTGGCCGGTCAGGAACCACAGCATCTCCTTCACCGCGATCTTCCAGTAGACGCGCTTGGTGGTGAGGATCGGCGCCGTGCCGTCCGACAGATCGAAGCGGGCCATGGCTCCGAAGATCGAGCGCGTGCCGACACCGGTCCGGTCGATCCTCTCGTCGCCGCGGCTCAATACCTCGTCGACGAGGTCGAGATATTGCTGCTCTGGATGCCTGCGGACCACTTCCGCCTCCACGATTCCGGCTCTGTCAGCGCAGCTTCTCCCACAGCTCTCACGATAATGACAGGGATCGTGAACACCGGGGATATTGCAATGCCGCAGGGCCGCCCCAATCTGAATGCCTGATGAACAGAAGGGGCGCTTCGGGCTTGCGCTTGAAGCATCGGATTTAGAGGCTCTAAGGCGGCTTCCGGTTGCCGGAACGATCCGATGCTCCATCAAAAGCCCGGTCGATGAGGACCGTATCATGACCAGACTATCCATGCTGGCCGCACTGCTCCTGGCAGTGGGCCTGGCAGGGCAGGCTTCGGCTTCGGCCTGGGCCGAGAGCAAACCCCATAGCCCGGCGGCCGTCACCGCGCCGAGGATCAGCGAGGCGCAGGCCCGCTCGATCGCCTTCAGACACGGCCTCGTTCATATCGAGGAAATCGCCCTCGCCGACTGGCGCTGGGAGATCGCCGGGCGCGCCCAGGGCGGCGTCGAGGTGACCCTCGATCTCAACGCCTATGACGGCTCGGTGATCGGCGGCGCGGCAGCGCCCTGATCGCACCTTGTTCGAGAGCGGCGCAGGCTGCAGGGCCTTTCCTGTGGTTTCTGCGCCGCTTTCGCAGAAATTAGCCGGGACGGCGTTCTGCTCTCTTTCCCCGCGCGCACTCAGTCCCTATATTCCGCTTGCCGTCCGCAAGGTCGGCTATGGCGATAAACGGACGTCGGAATAAGCCTTTCGGACCCGGGGGCGGTACCCGGCGCCTCCACCACAGCCCTGCGGCGCGAGCGGCAGGGACTTGCAGCCATCAGGCTGCAGGGCTGCGGCGGGGGCGAAATAGGATCGACGAGGGTGTAAAGGTCGTTCTTTTGCTCGGCATGGTTCCGCCGTTATCGGGCCAAAAGCATAGTTGCCAACGACAACAATGCTCGGGTTGCTGTCGCCGCGTAAGCGGTGCTGGTTCCCAAACCAAAGCCCTTGCGTTTAGCCGCGTAAGGCGGGGCTCGGAGGCGCCTGGCAACAGAAGCCTCCACTTTTCTGCCTGTACCTGCGAAGCAGGATCGGGCAGTGGAAGCAGCTGGCCTCTTTTGCATGAGAGGCGCTCTAAACTAATGGAATTGGTCACGTTTTTTCGTTTCGGGGCGCTTCCCTCCGGTCGCGGCGTGATCTAGAGGAGCGGAAACGGAATCCGGACGCGATGACCAAGGATATTCTCCGCTACGACCTGATGGTGCAGGACGCGCTCAAGGGCGTCGTCCGCAAGATCCTGTCCGAGGCGGGCCGCGACGGGCTCCCGGGCGAGCATCATTTCTACATCACCTTCCGGACGACCGCGCCCGGCGTGCGGCTCTCGCAGCGCCTGCGCGAGAAGCATCCGGACGAGATGACGATCGTGCTTCAGCACCAGTTCTGGGACCTGAACGTCAGCGATCACGCCTTCGAGGTCGGCCTGTCCTTCTCCGGCGTGCCGGAGCGGCTGCTCATCCCCTATGACGCGATCACCACCTTCTTCGATCCGTCGGTCCAGTTCGGCCTGAAATTCGAGACGCAGGACGCCGCCGGCGAAGCCCCGGCGAGCGAGGCGCCCGCACCGGTGAAGGGGCCGCGCGGCGCCGGCTCCGAGCCCAGCGTCGCTCCGGCCGCCCCGCTCGCTCTGCCGGCCAAGGCCCCGGTCAAGTCGCTGCCGGCGGCCCGGTCGAAAGCAGCCGAAACGGACGAGGCCGGCAAGCCCGACACTCCGGCCGACCAGGAAACGGCCGAGGCGGAGGAAGGCGGCGCGCAGGTCGTAAGCCTGGACGCCTTCCGCAAGAAGACCTGAGACCTAAGGACTCCCCCTATGACCGGATTCCGTAGCGAGACCGATTCCTTCGGTCCGATCGATGTCGCCGCCGACCGCTATTGGGCAGCGCAGACGCAGCGCTCCCTGCAGAACTTCAAGATCGGCGGGCCGGCCGAGCGCATGCCGCTGCCCCTGGTGCACGCGCTGGTCATGGTCAAGAAGGCCGCTGCGACCGTCAACGCCAGGCTCGGCCTGCTCGACGCGACCGTCGAGAAGGCGATCGTCCAGGCCGCCGACGAGGCTCTCGCCGGCAAGTTCGACGAGCATTTCCCGCTCGTCGTCTGGCAGACCGGCTCCGGCACCCAGTCGAACATGAACGTCAACGAGGTGCTGGCCAACCGCGCCAACGAGATATTGGGCGCCGGCCTCGGCAAGAAGAGCCCGGTCCATGCCAACGACCACGTCAACAAGGGTCAGTCCTCGAACGACAGCTTCCCGACCGCGATCCATATCGCCGCCGCCCTCGCCGTCTCGAACGACCTTCTACCTGCCCTCGGCAGGCTGAAGGACGCCTTCGCCGCCAAGGCGAAGGCCTACGCCGATCTCGTCAAGATCGGTCGCACCCATCTCCAGGACGCGACCCCGGTCACGCTCGGCCAGGAATTCTCCGGCTATGTCGCTCAAGTTCAGCTCGGCATGGCCCGGATCGAGCAGACCTTGCCCGGCCTGCTGGCGCTCGCCCAGGGTGGCACCGCGGTCGGAACCGGGCTCAACGCCCATCCCGATTTCGCCAAAGCCTTCTCGGCCGAGGTCGCCAAGCTGACCGGCCTGCCCTTCCGCACCGCCGACAACCTGTTCGAGGCGCTGGCCAGCCATGGCGCGATCTCCTACAGCCATGGCGCGCTGACCGCGCTCGCCATGGATTTGTTCAAGATCGCCAACGACATCCGCCTGATGGGTTCGGGCCCGCGTTCCGGTCTCGGCGAGATCAGCCTGCCGGAGAATGAGCCGGGATCCTCGATCATGCCGGGCAAGGTCAACCCAACCCAGGCCGAGGCGCTGACCATGGTTGCGACCCGCGTGCACGGCAATCAGGCGACCGTCGCCTTCGCCGCCAGCCAGGGCCATTTCGAGCTCAACGTCTTCAAGCCGGTGATCGCGCAAGCCTTCCTGCAATCGGCCCGGCTCCTGGCGGACGCGTCCGAGAGCTTCCGCACCAATTGCGTCGAGGGCATCGAGCCCAATCGCGAGCGCCTCGCCGAGCTGCTCTCGCGCTCGCTGATGCTGGTCACGGCACTGGCCCCCGCAATCGGCTATGACAAGGCAGCTGGTATCGCCAAGGCGGCCCATCACAACGGTACGACGCTGCGCGAGGAAGCGCTCAAGGCCGGCGTCGATGCTGACCTGTTCGACAAGACCGTTGTCGCCGAAGACATGCTCAGTCCCGGTTGAGCTGGCAATGGCCGAGATCGTCAATCTCCGCCGCGCCCGCAAGGCTCGCGATCGGGCAACGGCCGAAGCACAGGCTGCGCAGAACCGGATCGAGTTCGGTCGGACCAAGGCCGAGCGTACATTGACCGAGGCGGAGAAGACGCTCGCAAAGCGCCGCCTCGAAGGCCATCGCCTGACCGACGATCCCGACGGCAAGGATAAGGCGTGAGCGGCAGAACATGAGTGGCAAGACATGAGTGGTCTGCGCAAGCGCTCCCTCGCCATCGCCGGCCACCGCACCAGCGTCTCGCTCGAAGAGCCCTTCTGGGAGGCTCTGAAGGAAATCGCCGCCGCCGAGAAGCGGCCCGTCGCCAGCCTGGTGATGGAAGTCGATTCCGGCCGGGGCGAGCTCAACCTCTCCTCGGCGCTGCGGCTGCGCGTGCTGGCGCATTATCGCGGACGTTCAGAGGCCGCAAGAGTGACTTCCCCGGATTGACGAGCAGGCGCCGCGCCGTCTCGACCACCGCGCGCGTCAGATCCACCAATCGATCGGCCGCGATCCGGTTGACTTGCCAGAACAGCGGTATGTCCAGCGGCGTGTCGGGCATGAGCTCGCGCAGGCTCCCGGCGGCGAGATGCTCCCTCACCAGCAATTCCGGATTGGCGCACCAGCCGATGCCGAGCAGGCTCGCTTCGACGAAGCCCTGCGTCGACGGAACCCAATGCACCGGATGACTGGGACTTTCGCCAAGCGCGATCTCCATCCAGTGGCTCTGCAATCGATCCTTCTGGTTGAAGACCAGCGAGGGCGCCTGCGCCAGCGCGGCGAGCGTGACGCCATCGGCGAAGTGGCACGCCATGAACTCAGGGCTCGCCGTCGCGATGTAACGGAGCGAGCCCAGCGGGATCACGCGGCAACCCTGGATCGGCTTCTCCAGTGCGGTGACGGCAGCGAGCACCCGCCCCCGCCTCAGCCATTCGGCGGTGTGCTCCTGATCGTCGACGGCGATGTCGAGGAGATGCGGGCTGCGCTTCGTGAACGCTGCGACGGCGCCGAGGAACCAGGTTCCCAAGCTGTCGGCATTGGCGGCGACCCGCAGCGTGGCGCGCTGCTGCGGCAGGCCCGGCTCGGCGAGCGCCGGAAGCTGCGTCATCAGCTCGCCCTCAAGCAGGCCGACCTGCTCCATATGGCGGCAGAGCCATTCGCCCCGCTCGGTTGCTGTGCAGGGCTGCCCCCGGATGATCAACACAGTGCCCAGCCGCTCCTCGAGCTGCTTGACGCGCTGCGACACGGCCGACGGTGTGACGTTCAGCGCCTGCGCAGCCTTGTCGAAACTGCCCGTCCTGACGACGAGAGACACGGCCTGCAAAGCTGGGTAGTCGAGCATTACATTAGCTCAGCTTAATCAGAATTATGACGTTTAACTACACTAAGGCGCGCTCAGTGCCTAGACGGGACGGCAGAAACGGGACCGCCGCTCATGCCTCTCTCCGTCTATGTCACCGGCTTCACCATGGGTCTCAGCCTGATCGTCGCCATCGGCGCCCAGAACAGCTTCGTGCTGCGGCAGGGCCTGCGGAACGAGCACGTCTTCGCGATCTGTCTCACCTGCGCGCTCTCGGATGCGGTCCTGATCCTGGCCGGCGTCATCGGCCTGCGGCAGGCGACGGCGATGCTGCCCATGCTCGAACCGGCCCTGCGCTATGGCGGCGCCGCCTTCCTGATCTGGTACGGCGCGTGTAGCCTGCTCTCGGCCTTGCGCTCGTCCGAGGCGCTCGCGGTCGGCTCCGCCGGTGGCGCAACGCTATCCGCCAGCCTCGTCACCTGCGCCGCGCTGACCTGGCTCAACCCGCATGTCTATCTCGACACGGTGCTGCTGATCGGCAGCATCGCGAGCCAGTTTCCCGGGCAGGAACTGGTCTTCGCCGCCGGCGCGATGACCGCCTCGTTCCTGTTCTTCTTCGGGCTGGGTTATGGCGCCCGCTGGCTGCGCCCGCTCTTCGCCGATCAGAGGTCCTGGCGAATCCTCGACGGCATCGTCGCCGCCACCATGTGGGCGATCGCCTTCAAGCTGCTCCAGGGCAACTGACAGCTTGGCTTGAAGCGAAAAGCTTGCCGGTTCAGTACCTTACGGGAGAAATTTGAATCAGCCCCGCATGCGCCTGAATCAGTTTGCCAGCAGCTTGAATCAGTTCTGCAGGGGCGAACGCGACAGCGGTCTCGGCACCGACTGGATATCGAGCGGCGGCGGCAGCGGCGGAGCTTCAGCACGCGGCCTGACATAGGGATCGCCGGGAATATAGGAAGGCGGCGCCCCCTGCAGAATCATAGGTCCAGGCCGCCCCTCGATCGCAGCCCGGATCGCAGCCTGCCTCGCCCGCTCCTCGGCCTCGGCCTTGCGCCGCTCCTCTTCGGCCCGCCGGATCTCGTCCTGCCGCTTTGCGATCTCAAGCTTGCGCGCTTCCTCAGCGAGGCGCGCCTCTTCCAGCCTGCGGGCAACCTCCGCTCTGCGGGCCTCCTCGGCCTGCCTTGCCTCCTCGGCGCGCCGCGCGATCTCGGCCTTGCGGACTTCTTCAGCGAGCCTCGCCTCTTCGGCCTTGCGCGCTGCCTCCGCCTTGCGAGCTTCCTCGGCCTGTCTGGCCTCTTCTGCGCGCCGTGCAATCTCGGCCTTGCGGGCCTCTTCGGCGAGCCTGGCTTCCTCGGCCTTGCGCGCCTCCTCCGCCCGCTTCTCCTCGGCGATGCGGCGCTCCTCCTCGGCCTTCAGGAACTCGGCCAGCTTGCGCTCGTTCTCGCGCAGCTCGCGCTCCGCCCGCAGGCGCCGGACGTTCATCGCCCGCTCGCGCTGGTCCGCCTCGAAGGCCTCGACCCGCTCGATCTCGCGCGCCAGCGCCCGCGCCGCCACCACATTGGAAAGCGCCCCGACATCGGTCTCGCGCTTGGGCGCCTCGAGCGGGCCGCGCCAGGCGACGCCGACCTGCGGCAACTGCTCCGGCCAGCCCTTCGGCGCGGCGCCGAGCGGGCGGAGATTCAGGCGTAGATCAGTCGTCATCGCCCGCCAGTCGACGAGCCCGGTGGCCTCGGCCCGCAGGCCGGCACGCTCGACGGAGACGGGCGAGACGCGCAGCACGCCTGCCGCCTGCGTGAAGGGAATGGTGACGTCGCCGAGCGGCCAGCTCGCCTTTTCCAGCGCCGCGCCGATCCGGTCCTGCAGGCGGTCCGTCTCGCTCTCGGACGCATCCTCGCCCGTCGCGGCGATCACCTTGGAGATCGCAGAGGGATCGAAACGCGTCATGCCCGCGCCCGAGACGCTGATCGAGCCGGCGCCGCCGAGCGCCGCGATCAGGCGCGCCGGGCTCTCGCCCGAGCCGCCGGCCTCGAAGTTGCCGGAAAGCCTGCCGGTGAGAGCGTCCTTGGTCAGCGCGGAAAGGTCGAGCCCGGCCAGGCCCAGCTTGCCGGCGACCTGCGCCAATCCACCGTCCCGGCGCACTGTGAGCCGCCCGCGGACCTCGCCACCAGCATGGCCGCCACGGAGATTGTCGAGCGTGAGCCCATCAGGCCCTGCCGCGAGGTCGAAGCGAGCCTTGGACAACGCGATCTTGTCGGTCAGCTCGAACCGATCGGCGCCAAGAGCGAGCCTGATCTCACCCAGATTCGTGCCGCCCTGGAAGCGGCTCGGCGACCACTGACTCCCGCTAACCGGCTGGGCCTGTCCGAGCACGGCCGCAAGCACCGGCTGCAATGCGAGCGAAGGCAGGTCGAGCTTCCCGCCAATGCCGCGCTCGGCCGAGAAGCTGAGCGCGCCGCGCGCCGCCTTGCCGCCGGCGTTGACGACGAGGTCGTCGAGCCTGGCTTCCTCGCCGAAGGAGACACGCCCATGCGCGTCGAGCACCCCGTCCGGGACCAGCCGCGCCAGTCCCTCGGGCAGCACCTGTCCCGGCCCGTCGGCCTGGAGGCTCAGCCGCGCCGCATCGCCTGCGCCTTCGAGCACGAGCATCAGCCCCGGTCCAGCGAGCGAGCCGACCGGCCCGGCGGCACCGAAGCCGAGTGTAAGCTCGCCCGGTCCGCCCCGCGCCGGGCGCGGCAGCCCGAAGGCGGCAAAGGCGCGGCGACGGTCGTCGAGCGAGAGCTTCACATCGCCGCCGCTCCACTGGCCGGCTGCGTCGAGCTTGCCGTTGAGCGACAAACGCCCGGCCTGGGCCGAGCCCTCGGCGATGACACTGGTTTCTCCGTTCGAGGCGCGCGCCAGCTTGAAGCCGGCGTCGATGCCGGCAAGCCCGTCCTCGATCCGCGGCAAGACGCGCCGCAACCCTTCCGGCAGCAAGGGCCCGGCCAGCGCCGTCAGCGCCGCGAAACGCGGGGCGCGCACCCGCCCGGCGATCTCGCCGCCACCCGGCAGCAAAGCGCCCTCGCCCTCGACCTTGACGCCGCCGAAGCCGTCGACGGCCAGCCGGCTGAGGCGCCAGTCGGCACCTTGCCGGGTCAGCGCGAGCCGAGCCGAGCCCGGTGGGGCCGACAGATAGCGCAGACCATTCAGCGTGAGATCGAGCGAAAGGTCGCGCCGGCCGGTGAGCGCATTCAGGCTGTCGCCTGGCGGCAAGGTCGAGAGGTCGAGCCCGTTCAGGGTCAACTTGGCGTCGAGCCGGCCGGAGGTGAGTGCGCCGGAGCCTTCGAGGCGCGGACCGGAGCCCGCCCGCGCGGTCAGGCGCGTGACCGCGAGTTGCTCCTGGCTCCAGTGCAGCACCGCCGTGCCGTCGAAACTGCGCAGAGCTGCGAAGCTGTCGGCCAGCCCGGCCTCGACACCCAGCCGCGCCAGGGCGAGGGCCACCCGGCGCGCATCCGGCGCCTTCGCCTCGACCGTGCCGCGAAAGCTCTGGCCATCGAGCGCGCCGCGCGCATCGAGGACGGCATTGGCGATCTTGACCGTGGCGCTCCCGGCATCGAGCCCGTCGCCATCGAGCTTGCCGCGCAGGGCAAAGCCGCTGAAATCCTCGCCGCGCCAGGCGATCTGGTCGAGCTCGAGCGAAAGATCGACCTGTCCCGGCAGCGCCTGCAAGGCACGCTGATAGCCCGGCCGCTGGGCGAGAGCCTCGATCAGCGCGTCAGCGTCGAGCCGGCGCGCCTTGAGCTGGACGCTGCCGGTGCTGTCAGCCGGATTGAACGAGCCTTCGCCTTCCAGGCGCGCGGCGCCGCCGGCGATATCGACGGCAAGGCCGGCGAAGTCGAGACGCCGGCTGTCGCCGCTCACCCGTCCCGCCAGGCTGACGGCTCCGCCAGGCGCCATCGTGAAGCTGCCCTCCAGCCCGGACCGGACACGCCCCTCGGTCGCTCCGAGGATCAGCGAACCGTCGAAGCCGAACTGCGCCTGCTCGCCGGTGACCGACACCTTGGTGCGCAACCGCCCATCGGCCTCGACCGCGCCGGTGACGAGGCGCACGGACGAGCCGGCAATCTCCCCTTCGACGCGCCAGGGTCCATGCAGGCTGACGGCGGACACATCGACCGAGATCGGCGCCAGCGTCTGCGCCGCCTTGCCGGGTTCGCGCCAGATCAGGGCGGAACGACGGACTGCCAACCGGTCGATCGCGGTCTCGGCCGGAAGGCCGGCGCCTTGGCGGACCGGCAGGGCGATCGCGCCGGTCTCGTCGGCGACGAGGCTGAGCGTCAACCCATCGGCCTCGGCTTCGACCAGCCTGAACTCGCCGCGCGCCAATGGCGCCAGAGCAAGCTCGGCCGTCAGCGTCTCGATGGTTGCCCCGCTGGCCCCCGCTTCGCCGGAACCAAGACGCACCTGCCCCAGAACCAGCCGCGGCGATGGCAGCAGCCGCAGCCCGATTTCGCCGGCGACACGGGTCTCGACGCCGAGCGCGGCGCTGATGCGCTGCTCGAAATGGGGCCTGTACTCGCGCCAGTCGACGAAGCCCGGCCCCAGCAGCGCGGCCAGCAACGCCGCGACGAGCAGCCCGGCCAGGAAGGTCAGGGCCTCACGCACGCTCTTGCATCAATCCTCGAAATGTCGACCGCCTAATCATGCACGCAAGTCGCGGCAGGATCACGACATTCTTGTGGGTAATACCGCCCGAGAGCGCGGTTGGATGTCACAAGGCGATGATCTTGCCGGGATTGAGGATGTTCTGCGGGTCGAGCGAGCGCTTGATCAGCCGCATCACCGCGAGCGCGGCCGGGCTGTGCTCGATCTCGAGATACTTCATCTTCTTCTGGCCGACGCCGTGCTCGCCGGTGCAGGTCCCGCCCATGGCGAGCGCCCGCTTGACCAGCCGATCGATGAAAGCCTCGCAGCGCGCCATCTCGTCGGGATCGTCGCGGTCGACCATCGGCTGGGTGTGGAAATTGCCGTCACCGACATGCCCGACGATCGGCGCGATCAGTCCGGAGGCCTCGATGTCGCGCTTGGTCTCGTCGACGCATTCCGCCAGCCGCGAGATCGGCACGCAGACGTCGGTCGCGACCGATTCTGCCCCGGGCCGCAGCGCCCGCGCCGCCCAGTAGGCGTCGTGCCTCGCCTGCCACAGCTTCGAGCGATCCTCGGCCCTGGTCGCCCAGTCGAACGGTCCTCCGCCGAACTCGGCCGCGATCTCGCCGAAGCGCTCGGCCTGCTCCTTCACCCCGTCCTCGGAGCCATGGAACTCGACGAACAGCATCGTCGTCTCCGGCAGGCCGAGCTTGGAGTGCAGGTTGACGCCGCGGATCATCATGTCGTCGAACAATTCGATCCGCGCCACCGGCAGGCCCGACTGGATCGTCATGATCGTCGCGTCGCACGCCGCCTTCACGGATGGGAACGAGCAGACGCCGGCCGAGACCGCCTCGGGAATGCCGTGCAGCTTCAGCGTCACCTCGGTGATGATGCCGAGCGTGCCTTCGGAACCGACGAGCAGGCGGGTGAGATCATAGCCGGCCGAGGATTTCCGGGCCCGGCTCGCCGTCTTGACGATGGCGCCATCGGCCATCACCGCGGTCAACGCGATGACATTGTCCTTCATCGTGCCGTAGCGCACGGCATTGGTGCCGGAGGCGCGCGTCGCCGCCATGCCGCCGATCGAGGCGTCGGCGCCGGGGTCGATCGGGAAGAACAGGCCCTGGTCGCGCAGATGCTCGTTCAGCTCCTTGCGGGTGACGCCGGCCTCGACCGTGCAGTCGAGGTCTTCCGCATGCACCGCGACAACCCGCTTCATCTGGCTCATGTCGATGCAGACGCCGCCGAACGGCGCGTTGACATGCCCCTCAAGCGAGGTCCCGGTACCGAAGGCGATGACGGGAACCCCGTATCCGGCGCAGAGTTTCACGATCGAGGCCACCTCTTCGGTGCTCTCGGGATAGACCACGGCGTCCGGTGGCTGGTTCGGGATCCAGGTCAACGTATGGCCATGCTGCTGCCGGACAGCGAGGCTGGTGACGAGCCGGTTGCCGAACAGCGCGGCCAGCTCCCGCGTTATCGCAGCAACGGCCTGCGGCGACGGCGGCAGCTCTGCAGCACGAGCAGGGGCGGGCTGAGGCACGGAAGTGGTAGAAGGCATTGTCATGGCTTGAGAACTTCGCCTAGTCTGGAATGGTTCGGCCTATGGAGCAGCGGCTCGTGTTGTTTTCACGCGCCGCGCCCGCGCCGACAAGAGGCGGCAGCGCAGAGCCGCCCACGCATCGACGGGACAAAAGGACGAAAGGAGGCGCCGATGCCGGACAAAATTCGCACGACCGCCCTGTTCTTCGCTCCCTTCGTTTCGTCCCCGATGCGGGTCGAGCCGCAATGGATCGACTATAACGGCCATCTCAATATGGCCTATTACCATGTCCTGTTCGATCGCGCGGTCGACGAGGTCTTCTCGCTCGTCGGCCTGAACCAGGACTATGTCGAGACCCGCAAGGCCTCGTTCTTCTCGGCCGAATGCCATGTGCTCTACAAGCGCGAGCTGACGGCCAGCGACCTCGTACGCGTCACCGCGCAACTCATCGCCTTCGACGACAAGCGCCTGCACTACTATCTCGAAATGCGCCATGCCAGCGAGGGCTGGCTCGCCGCGACCTCCGAGAACCTGTCGCTGCATGTCGACATGACCAACCGCAAGGTCACGCCCTTCCCGGCCGACATCCTCGCCAGTCTCGCGATCATGAAGGCGGCGCATGCGCAGATGCCGCGCCCGGCCACGGTCGGCCGGATGATCGGCATGCCGGAGAAGAGCGCGATCACGCTCGGCTCACCGGAGGCCGAGCGCGAGACCGAGACGCGGCACTAGCCGGGTTCGCAATCCGGCCCCTCTAGCGCTGCGGATAGATCGTCTCGCCGCGCTTGAGCATCTCGACGAAGGCCGCGATCTTCTTCTTTCTCCCCGTTTCCGTCTTGAGGTTGTGGACACGAAACGCCAGGGCAAAGCGGTTCTGTCCACTCAGCTTCGACAGCATCTCGCGAGCCAGGGGCTCTGCGTCGATCGCAGCCTGGAGATCGTCGGGGATTTTCAGATTTTGACCGGCGCCATAAGCGCGCGCCCATCGGCCATCGGCCTTGGCTGCCTCGACCTGCATCAGGCCGTGCTCGGTCATGCGCCCCTCTGTGATCAGGCGGGCGACATTGTCGACATTGATCTGGCTCCAGATACTTCTGGCGCTCCTCGGACTGTAGCGTTGCAGATAGCTGCGTTCGTCGAGGCTCTTCTTGACGCCGTCGATCCAACCCCAGCAGAGCACGACATCGATCGCCTCCTTGGGTGTGATCGAGCGCAGGCCCGACGAGAGCTTGTGGATCTTGATCCAGACTTCGTCCGCTCGGTCGTGGTGCTGGCCAAGCCAGTCGTAGAAGCGCGAGGCGTCCTCGAATTCCCGGACCTTTTCAGGATCGACCTGCACAGGCGCCATCATCGCTCCAAATTTCACGGTCTGACTGGAAGGCCGAATACCCCTCTAGGCGTCAAAGTGGCCCGCCCATGTCAGCACTCCTCTTCCGGCATGGATCACGGGCCAGATCGCTTTCCGAGAAAGGCGTCGAGATCATCGGGCCAAGCGCGCCGATTACTCGTCGTCGTCCGGTATCTTCAGCAGATGGCCGCAGGCCTTGCAGTGCACGGCATCGGGCTCGTGACGCTGCAGGGCGCATTCCGGGCAGGGGAAGGTCACCTTGTGCGGCCGGAACACCGCCTGCGCCAGCCGCACGAACAGCGAGATGCCGATGATCATCACCACGATCGAGGTCAGCTTGCCTGCGATCCCCGGCAGGGTGATGTCGCCGAAACCGGTCGTCGTCACTGTCGCGACGGTGAAATAGAGGGCCTCGACATAGCCCTCCAGCCCGGGCCGGCTCATGAAGAAGAAAGTATAGACGAAGCCGGTGACGACGAAGAGGAAGGTCGCGAGGTTGACCAAAGCCTTGGCGACGTCCTCCCAGTCGCGGAACCGCGTCTGCCGCAGCTGCGCCCAGATCAAGCCGCGCCGCGACAGCGACCAGAGCCTCAAGATTCGCAGGAAGCCGAAATTCTCCAGCCATTGCGGCGCCAGCAGCGTCGCCAGGATGAAGAGGTCGAGCAGCATGGTGGGCTGGCGCAGCAGCCGCAGCATGTTCGAGGAGGCGAGGAAGCGCGCCGCGATCTCGGCGGCGACGATGATCGCGACCGCATAGTCGAGCCAGAGGAATTCCGGCCGGTCACGCAGCAGCGGCGTCGCGATGAAGAAACCGATGATCAGGAGATCGACGACCAGCGTCGCGACCTGGAAACGCAGCGCCGCCGGGCTCCGCCCGTGATAGAGCTGCCGAAGCCGGTCGCGCAGCCCGGAGCGTCCATTGCTGCTGTCGTCGGGATCGGCGGCTGCACTCATCCCATCGGCGTAGCAGCGTGGCGGCGACGGCGTCCAGCCCCGGCGCTCACGCCGGCCTGATCGCGACTGCTTGTACGCTATAGCCGCCGAACAGCCGCGTGGTGCCGCCGATGACGCCGGCCTCGGCACAGAGCTCGGTCACGACCGCATCGAAATCCTTGCGCGGCGTGACATGGAACAGCGCCAGCCAGCGGTTGAGCACCGCCTTGAATGGAGCAGGCAGCTGCGCCTGGTCGCCGAAATCGACGATGTGCAGCGAGCCCCTCGGCGGAACGACGCGCAGCGCCTGCGCGAGCGCCTCGCGCCAGGGCGGGATCATCGAAAGCGCATAGGAGATTACCACCCGTTCGAAACCGGCGCGGCCGAACAGCGCCTGCGGGTCGAAACTGGTCGCATCGGCCTGTGCCAGCGTGATCCGGTCGGCAAGCCCCGCTTTCGCCACCTGCTCACGCGCCGTGCGCAACATCTCCTCGGAGACGTCGAGCCCGTAGCAGCGCGCATGCGGGTAGCGCTGGGCGATCCTGATCAGGTTGCGCCCGGTGCCGCAGCCGATCTCCAGCACGGCCCCGCCCGGCGGCGGCTTCAAGTCAGCGATCAAGCCATCGCGGCCGAGCAGATAGAACTTCCGGGTCGCATCGTAGATGTGCCGCTGGAAGCGGTACATCCGGTCCATCAGACCGGCGGCATTCGGCCCGTTTTCGACGGCACTCACGCGGCCGTCCTGCGGACATAGAGATGGAAGGCGCCGTAGATCGAGGAGCGGTCACGCGTCCCAAGCTCGCGGCTGCGCGCCTCGTCATACTGCCATTGCGACAGGATCGCGTCGGGCACCCGGCCGGGCAGTAGCCGCTCATCGGCGGCGGTGCGGAAGATGACGCGTGCACCGGGCGCGGCGCTGCGCGTGATCTGGGTCCACAGCGCCGTCAACTCGGCGTCGTTCATCCAATCCTGCGCATCGAGCAGCACAAAGCCGTTGCAGCTCTTGGCCGGCTGCTTTTCGAGGAAGGCGGTGATCGCGCTCTGGTGATAGGCGACGCGCCCGGCGCGAGCCCGCACAGTCTCGAAATTGGCACTCTCCAGATAAGGCGGCACCGCCGCATCCGGCTCCGGCCCGTAGCCGCGGCCGAAGGCCTGCCA
The DNA here is from genome assembly GCA_025846845.1 of Alloboseaceae bacterium BT-24-1. Taxonomy (GTDB): domain Bacteria; phylum Pseudomonadota; class Alphaproteobacteria; order Rhizobiales; family Beijerinckiaceae; genus Allobosea. Next base: position 296,476 of record JAOYTL010000002.1, on the reverse strand, counting down.
GGCGAAATAGTTGGTCTTCAGGTCGAAGCCGCAGGCGAGCCGCTCCAGCCGGTGGCGCAGGACCGCGCGGATGCCGGCATCGCCATCGGCGGCGAGCGCCTTGTACTGCGCCGGCGGGATGCCGAGTCCGTAGAGCGAGGCCGGCTGGCGCACCAGCCAGCGCACCAGCCTCTTGTCGAAGACCGGCGCCAGATGCCGCTCGAACAGCGCCCGCTGCTCGTCCATCGTCTTCGCCTGCAGCATGACCCTGGGGTCACAGCCGAGCCGGCGCCCAAGGAAATGCCCCGTGCCGATGAAGCGGCCGAGCAGGCCGTAGCGGTAGAAGTTGCGGGCGAACAGCTCGATCCGGCGTCGGCCGACGAGATTGCGCCCGTCCCAATAGGCCCGGCTGACGGCATCGAGCCGCGGTGCGATCAGCTGGTCATAGGTCTCGACATTGGCCTTCGACTGCGCCTGCCCGAAGAAGCGGCGGAAAATCGCGTGATCGTCGATCTCGGCCAGCGCCGCGAGCTTGAGATGCCCGAGCGCGATATGGGCGCCGTTGAGGTCGATCGCGCTGATCTTGGCGGGATCGGCGGTGAGGTAGGAGAGGATGTTGCAGGAGCCCGAGGCGATGGCGACGAGATGGTCGTCCGGCTGCAGCGCCAGCGCCTCCATGTCGACGACCGGGTCTTCCCAGATCTGCGGATAGACCAGGCCGGAGAAGGCGAGCGTGAACATCCGTTCGAGCACGCCGGCGCGCGAGAGCGGCTTGCTGCGATGGACGGCGGTGGTCAGGCCGAGGTTCGTGGTGCGCTTTGCCGCGCGGATCGTCTGCGTCACGAGGCCCCTCGTTTCCGCCCATTGCGATGGCGAGCCGACTAGAGGAGTCGCGTGACGGTTGGGTGACGTGGCAGGCGCATGGAGAAAAGACCGGCCGCAGTCGAACGCAAACGTGAAACAGGCCACGTTGCACGAGGATGAAATCAGGAAGACAAATCCCCATATCTCGCGCGACAATCCCGACAAGACAGCACGGAAAGGAGCCTCGCATGGGCCTGATGGACATGTTCGCCAAGGGTGGGAAGGCCGGAGAACCGGAGCGCGAATTCCCCTTCCAGCTCAGCGATGCCGAATGGCGCGCGAAGCTGACGCCGGAGCAGTACCGGGTCCTGCGCGGCCACGGCACCGAGCGGGCCGGCTCCTGCGCGCTGAATTTCGAGAAGCGCGCCGGCACCTTCTCCTGCGTCGGCTGTGGCCAGAAGCTGTTCCGGTCGCACAAGAAGTTCGAGAGCGGTACCGGCTGGCCGAGCTTCGACCAGCCGCTGGAAGGCGCGGTCGAGGAGAGCGAGGATGGCAGCTTCGGCATGCGCCGGGTCGAGGTCCACTGCGCCAATTGCGGCGGCCATCTCGGCCACGTCTTCCCCGACGGCCCGCCGCCGACCGGCCTGCGCTACTGCATCAACGGCGTCGCGATGGATTTCGCGCCGGAAGCTCAGGAAGCCTGACGGCGGGAGAAGCGCGGCAGCCCGTCAGGCCTTCGTCCCGGCGAGCAGCTCACGCACCCGCCGGGCGAAAACCTCCATCTCGAACGGCTTGGTCATGATGTGCATGCCTGGTTCGAGATGGCCGTGGTTGAGCACGGCATTCTCGGCATAGCCGGTGATGAACAGCACTTCGAGACCCGGACGGCGCTTGCGCGCCGCATCCGCGACCTGGCGGCCGTTCATGCCGCGAGGCAGGCCGACATCGGTGATGAGAAGATCGATCGGCTGATTCGTCTCGATGATCTTCAGCGCCGACGGCCCGTCATCGGCCTCGACGACGAGATAGCCGAGTTCTTCCAGCTGCTCGACGACGAGCATCCTGACCAGGGGCTCGTCGTCGACGACCAGCACGGTCTTGCCGCCCACAGCCGGCTGCGGCGCGTCTGAATCCGTCAGCGCCTCGGCTTCGTCGACCACGTCGCCGATATGGCGAGGCAGATAGATGCAGATCATCGTGCCCTTGCCGGGCTCCGAATAGATCCGCGCCGCCCCGCCGGACTGGCCGGCGAAGCCGTAGACCATCGACAGGCCGAGCCCGGTGCCCTGGCCGATCGGCTTGGTCGTGAAGAACGGATCGAAGGCGCGTTCGATCACCTCCGGCGTCATGCCTGTGCCGGTGTCCGAGACGCAGAGCGAGACATATTGCCCCGGCTTCAGGTCGCGCGCTCGCGCCGCCCGCTCGTCCATCCAGCGATTGGACGTCTCGATCGTCAGCTTGCCGCCATCCGGCATGGCGTCGCGCGAATTGATGCAGAGATTGAGCAGGGCGTTTTCGAGCTGGCTGGCATCGGCATGGACCGTCCACAGGCCCGCCGCGCCAACCGCCTCGATCGCGATTGTCGGCCCGACGCTGCGTGTGATCAGGTCGAGCATGCCGTTCACCAGGCCGTTCACGTTGAACGGTTTCGGGTCCAGCGTCTGGCGCCGCGAGAAGGCGAGCAATCGCTCGGTCAGGTTGGCGGCCCGTCGCACCGCGCTCTTCGCGCCTGTCAGGAAGCGCTCGGTATCGCCGATCCGCCCTTGCACGATCCGCGTCTGCGCCATTTCAAGGCTGCCGCCGATGCCGGCGAGGATGTTGTTGAAGTCGTGGGCGATGCCGCCCGTGAGCTGGCCGACGGCCTCCATCTTCTGGCTCTGGCGCAAGGCCTCCTCGGCCGCCATCAGCTCGGCCGAGCGCTGCTCCACCTGCTGCTCGAGCGTCGCGTTGAGCTCGGCGAGCGCGATCTCGGCTTTGCGACGGGCCGTGATGTCCTGGAAGATGACGGCGACCTGCTTGCGGCTCGCCGGCTCGATACGGACTGCCGCCAATTCGAGATAGCGACCGGTCGCGACCAGCTCCTGCTGGAAGCGGATCGGCTCGCCGGTCCGCAGCACCGCGCCGTAGCGCGCCACCCAGGCGTCGGCCTCGGCGGGCACCATCTCGCGCAGCTTCTGGCCGACGACATCGGGAATGCCGGCATGCCGCTCATAGGCGGCATTGGCCTGGATGTGGACGTAGTCGCTGTCTGGCCCGTGCGGCCCGTCCAGGAACTCGATGATGCAGAAGCCTTCGTCGATGGCATCGAAAAGCCCCTTGTACAGCGCCTCACTGTCGCGCCGAGCCCGCTCCGACAGGGTCCGCTCGGTGACGTCGGCGCCCTCGACGAAGATCGCGTTGACCTTCCCGTCGGCGTCGCGCAGCGGCTGGTAGACGAAGTCGAGGAAACGCTCCTCGCTCGGTCCGCCCGGTTCTGCCTGGATCAGAAAGCGCGCCCCGTTCGCGGTATACGGCACGCCGGAACGATAAACGTCGTCGAGGATGCCCACGACGCCCTGCGCAACCGCGTCCGGCATCGCCTCCGCTACGGTGCGGCCGACGACCTGACGCTCGCCTATCAGTTTGAGGTAGCTTGGATTGGCGAGGTCGAAGCGATGCTCCGGCCCGCGCAGCAGGGCCATGAAGGTCGGCGCCTGCTCGAACATCTGCGTCAGGATGGGGGCGATGAGGCCGGCGTCGCTGTGCACGTCGATCGTTCCGCAAATCTCGGGCTGAATTGCTCCGACACGACAGAATGCGCGGCGCCGGCAACTGGTTCCTTCGCACGCGGGCGCAAGCGAGAAAAGATCGACTTGCTCGCCGTCCTCAAACCTCCGGCACCGCCCGCCGCGCCAGCGTCGCCGTATCGACCGCCAGCGGCAGGTCGCCGAAATGGCCCGACCAGTGCCCGCCGAGCCGCGTCGCGACGAAAGCGTCGGCGACCGCATGCGGCGCGTAACGGATCAGCAGCGCGCCCTGCAGCATCAGCGCCAGCCGCTCGGTCAGCAGGCGCGCCTGACCCTCATGACGAATGAGCTCATGAAGGTCTGCGTCCAGCGCTTGCACCGCTGCGTCGTAGCGCCGGTCCTGCCCTGAAACCGCATGGAACTCGGCGCGCAGCGCCTGCAGTGAACCGGGCTCGCGTTCCAGCGAGCGCAGCACGTCGAGGCAGATGACGTTGCCCGAGCCTTCCCAGACCGAGTTCAGCGGCGCTTCGCGATAATGCCGCGCCATCGGGTTCTCCTCGATGAAGCCGTTGCCGCCATGGCATTCCAGTGCCTCGATCACGACCGCCGGCGTGCGCTTGGCCACCCAGTATTTCGCCAGCGGCGCGCCGATCCGCGCCAGCAGCTTCTCGCTTTCCGACTGCTCCTGCCTGTCGACCGCGGCGAACAGTCGGAAGGCGAGCCAGGAAGCGGCCTCCGCCTCGATGGCGAGATCGGCGAGGACGTTCTGCATGATCGGCTGATCGATCAGCTGACGCTGGAAAGCGGTGCGGTGCTGGGCGTGATGGCCGGCGAGCATCACCGCCTGCCGCATCAGCCCGGCGGACGCCGCCGCGATGTCGAGCCTTGTGTTGTGGTTCATCGACAAGCCGGTGCGCAGGCCCCGGCCGGGATCGCCGAGCATATGGCCGATCGCGCCCCTGAACTCGACCTCGGAGGAGGCGTTCGAGCGGTTGCCGCATTTGTCCTTGAGGCGCTGGATTGCGATGCCATTGCGCTCGCCATCGGGCCGCCAGCCCGGCACGACGAAACAGGAGATGCCCTCTTCGTTGCGTGCCAATGTCAAAAAGACGTCGGAATGCGGCACCGAGAAGAACCATTTCTGCCCGTGCAGCGAATAGGTGCCGTCGCGGTTGTCATAGGCGATGGTCTGGGTCTGGCGCAGGTCCGAGCCGCCCTGCGTCTCGGTCATCGCCATGCCGACAGTCGCGCCCGTCTTGCCCGCCGCCGGCCCCTGGCGCTTGTCGTAGGTCTTCGAGGAGATCAGCGCGCCCCATTCGGCCCAGCGCGCTCTGTCCTGCTTCAGCACGGGGATCGCCGAATAGGTCATCGAGATCGGGCAGCAGATGCCGCTCTCGCAGCCATACCAGAGATATTGCAGGGCAGCCCGCGCCACCTGCGCGCCCGGGCCGGGCCGGTTCCAGGCGAGCGCATGCGTCTCCTGGCCGATGGCGCGGGCCATCAGCGCGTGCCAGGCCGGATGGAACTCGATCTCATCGAGCCGGTTGCCGAAGCGGTCATGGCTGCGCAGTTCCGGCCCGTGCCGGTTGGCGAGGCGCGCCATCTCGATCGTCTCGGCCGCGCCGACCGTCCGTCCCGCCTCGTGCAGCCGCTCATCGGCCCAACCGGCATCGAAAGCGGCGATGGCGGCCTTCAGCACCGGATCGGCGGCATAGGCGTCGTAGTCGGCCAGCGGCGGAACTTGGTTGGTGACCTGATGGGCGTGCGACGCCTGGGCCATGAGCTTCCCTTCCGATCCGCGAACCGCCCCGTCATTAACCACCAGCCTATGCCGGCAACTCGCAATTGCGAACCTGCCCGATTGCCGCCCGAGTTCTCCTCGCACCTCGCCCCGCGCGCCGCGACCGGCGCGGGCCTATGGAGAGCCTTCACGTGCTGCGACGCGTCCTGAGTACCTTGATCATCACGCTTACCGCCGGCTTCGGCCTCGCCACAGGCCCGGCAAACGCCCAACCCCAATCCGCCGTGAAGATACAGCCCGGCGAAGGCCGCCCCTATGAGATCGCCGACAGCGAGGTCTGGGACGTGCCCGACCCGGTCTCGCGCCGCGGCTATCAGGTCTTCGTCGCGCTGCCGCCGTCCTATGGGAAGGAGCCGCAGCGGAAATATCCCGTGCTCTACGTCACCGACGCCGACTATGCCTTCCCGATCATCCGCCAGATCAACCGCCGCCTGAACCTCGACGGCCCCAAGATCGAGGAGTTCATCCTGGTCGGCCTGTCCTATGGCAAAGGCGAAGACGGCGCGGTCAGCCGCCGGCGCGACTACACCCCGACGCCGAACGGGCCGAGCACTGCACCATCAGGCGCGATCCATGGCCAGGGCCAAGCCTACCAGACCTATCTGCGCGATCAGGTGAAGCCGTTCATCGCCAACCGCTATCGCACCGATCCGGCGAGAGCGCTCTTTCTCGGGCACTCCTACGGGTCGTTGCTCGGCGCGCAGATCCTCTTCACCGAGCCCGGTCTGTTCAGCGGCTACATCCTCGGCAGCCCGTCCTTCTGGTTCGCGAGGGAGCATTATCGCGAGCTCGAGGCGGGCTACGCCGCGCGCAGCAAGGACCTGCCGGCCAAGGTCTTTCTCTATGTCGGTGAGTACGAGGCCGTTCGCAAAGGCGATCCGCGCTTCAACAAAACCGCCGACATGGTCGGCGACAACCGCGCCTTCGAGATGGCGCTGAAGGACCGGAAGTATCCGGGCCTGAATGTGAAATCGGTGGTCCTCAACGATGAGGATCACCTGACAGTCGCTCCGCGCGGCTTCACCCAGGGCCTGCGATATCTGCTGCCAGCGCGCTGACGCGGCCAAGTTTATAGTGACACGCTCGCCGTGGCGGAAAACCGCCCGCGATGGCGAGCAATCCACCACGCCTGCCCCTATATTGACCGAGAACGAATCACGATCACGTTAAGCAGATCCCTTGTCAGACCACACCACCTCCGCCCCCCTGCCCCGCCCCGGCGGCCTCGCATCGCGCGCGGCGGCGCAGCCGGCGGCCGGCTATCTGCAGGGTCTGAACCCGGAGCAGCGTCTGGCAGTCGAGGCGACCGACGGCCCCGTGCTGGTCCTGGCCGGCGCCGGCACCGGCAAGACCCGCGTGCTCACCACCCGCATTGCCCATCTGATCGCGACGAACCGCGCCTTTCCCTCGCAGATCCTGTCGGTGACCTTCACCAACAAGGCGGCGCGCGAGATGAAGGAGCGCGTCGCCCATCTCGTCGGGCCGGTCGCCGAGGGCATGCCTTGGCTCGGCACCTTCCACTCGATCTCGGCCAAGTTGCTGCGCCGCCATGCCGAGCTGCTCGACTTGCGCTCCGACTTCACCATCCTCGACACTGACGACCAGATCCGCCTGATGAAGCAGGTGATCCAGTTGGAAGGCATCGACGAGAAGCGCTGGCCCGGCCGCATGCTCGCCGGCTTCATCGATAGCTGGAAGAACCGCGGCCTTGCGCCCAAGGACGTGCCGCCGGGCGAGGCCGGGGTCTTCGCCAACGGCAAGGGCGGCAAGCTCTACGCCGCCTATCAGGACCGGCTGAAGACGCTGAACGCCGTCGATTTCGGCGATCTCCTGCTGCATTGCCTGACGCTGTTCCGCGAGCATCCGGACGTGCTGGCGAGCTATCACGAGCGCTTCCGCTACATCCTCGTCGACGAGTACCAGGATACCAACGTCGCCCAGTATCTCTGGCTGCGCCTGCTCGCCCAGGGCCGGCGCAACATCGCCTGCGTCGGCGATGACGATCAGTCGATCTATGGCTGGCGCGGCGCCGAGGTCGACAACATCCTGCGCTTCGAGCACGATTTTCCTGGCGCGACCGTGGTCCGGCTCGAACGCAATTACCGCTCGACCGGCCATATTCTCGCCACCGCTTCCAAGCTGATCGCCCGCAATGAGGGCCGCCTCGGCAAGACCTTGCGCACCGAGGACGAGGCCGGCGAGAAGGTCACGATCACTGGGGCCTGGGACAGCCAGGAGGAAGCGCGCCTGATCTCCGACGAGGTCGAGGCGATGCAGTCCAAGGGCGAGAACCTCGCCGAAGTCGCGATCCTGGTCCGCATCTCCGCGCAGATGCGCGAGATCGAGGAGCGCTTCGTTCATGTCGGCGTGCCCTATCGCGTCATCGGCGGCCCGCGCTTCTACGAGCGAGCCGAGATTCGCGACGCGATGGCCTATCTGCGCTGCGTGGTCTCGCCGACCGATGACCTCGCCTTCGAGCGCATCGTCAACGTGCCCAAGCGCGGTCTCGGCGACGCCACCATCCAGATCCTGCACAACCATGCGCGCGCCACCGGCTTCTCGCTGCTGCAGTCGGCCAGGGCCGTGGTCGAGAGCGACGAATTGAAGCCCAAGGCCCGCACCTCCTTGCGTGAGCTGGTCGAGGCCTTTGCCCGCTGGTCGGGACGCGCCGAGAGCATGCAGCAGGGCGAGCTCGCCGAGCTGGTGCTGGAGGAGAGCGGCTACACCGAGATGTGGCAGAAGGATCGCTCGGCCGACGCCGCCGGCCGGTTGGAGAACCTGAAGGAGCTGGTGCGCTCGCTCGACGAGTTCCCCGATCTGCCGGCCTTCCTCGAACACGTCTCGCTGGTGATGGACGCCGACAGCGGCGATGGCGGCGCCCGCGTCTCGATCATGACGCTTCACGCCGCTAAGGGGCTGGAATTCGACGCCGTCTTCCTGCCCGGCTGGGAGGAAGGGCTGTTCCCGAGCCAGCGCGCCCTCGACGAGAATGGCCGCGCCGGACTGGAGGAGGAACGCCGCCTCGCCCATGTCGGCCTGACCCGCGCCCGCAAGCGGCTGAAACTCTTCTTCGCCTCGAACCGGCGCATCCATGGCCTCTGGCAGTCGAGCCTGCCCTCGCGCTTCATCGACGAGTTGCCTGAGGAGCATGTCGAGGTCGTCCAGGCGACCACCGCCTACAGCCAGGGCGGCTACGGCGCCTCGCGCTTCGAGCGCATGGAAAGCTTCGGCTCCTCCTACCAGACGCCGGGCTGGCAGCGCGCGCAGGAGAACAAGGCCAGGTCCAATTCGGGCGGCGGCTCGGGCTTCTCCGACGCCGGACAGCGCGGCTTTGGCCAAGGCACCGGCTTCGGCAACCGCCAGCGTGGGGCCATGCTGATCGAGGGCGAGCTGACGGCGAAATCGACGGGCACCTCAGCCTTCGACCTTGGCGCCCGCGTCTTCCACATCAAGTTCGGCCCGGGCTCGGTCGCCAGCGTCGACGGCAACAAGCTGACCGTCGATTTCGACAAGGCCGGCAGGAAGATGGTGCTGGATAGTTTTGTGCAGAAGGCGGGGTGAGATCAGACGCTGGAACAGTGAGCGGACAGCAACGCTGCCCGCTTTTTTTGCCAGACAATTTCTTACTGCAAAGAGTTCATTTTTTGAGAATCGCGCGCCAGAAGGGTGGCTCCCGCGCATAGAAAACGAACCTCGGCCGCCTCCAGAATCATCACAATGCCCTTGAAAAATTGTAGCGTGGCCTCAATACTCTCTAGAAATTCTATACCAACCTCAGATTCCATTCTATCAATGATATCTATTAGCTCAGGTTTCGTCTTATATAGCGTTATCCATGCTAGGCGAATGCTAATAAGGTAGGGATTGGTCATATCCGCCCATTCCTTATTTGACGGCGGACCCCATTCACCGGGCTCATGCTTCCACGGCTCAAACTCCATACTTGCCCACTGATCTTCGGTTGCAGGAGGGTCTTCCGGCAGGAGCCCTACCGCTTGAAGCACGGTGAGCGCGCGCGTAGATGGCTTCGCAACTTCGCGCCAATCTTTTGCTGGCGGGAAATGAAAGTTCGAAGCAAAAGTTTCTGGAATGTATCTTTCAGCTCTTGCGCCTAATTCAGGATATAGCTCCATAGCACAAAAGCGTGCTTCATAGTGCAACCACTGACGATACGCTTCAAGAACAGCACGGTTCGGAAGGCAAGCCGCCATCAACCGCCGACGTTGTCGTCGTCATAGCGTTTCTCCGAATTTGAAATCAGCGCCCCTATGGCGCGAGCTTACACTCATCGATTCGTGTATTAGTGGGGTGACAATCCGGTTCGGTGTCGTGAGTATCTACAGGCAGGTAGGCTGGCCACGCGATTGAGATGAACCATTACGTTGACATCATCGAGGATGCCGGCCCCGACCATGCCGTCGGTGTCTGGTTTCCGGGCCTGCCCGGCTGCTTCTCGGCCGGCGACACGCTGGACGAGGCGATGGCGAACGCGCCCGAAGCCCTCACGCTCTGGATCGAGTCGATGATCGAGGACGGCAAGGCGATCCCGCGTGCGCGTACACCGAGCGAGCTGAAGGCCGATCCCGAAGCCGCAGCCGACATGGCGGCCCATGCGATCGCGCTCATTCCGGCCCCGCGGCTCGCCTTCCAGCCGGCGGCGGAGTAGGCGCCAGGACCTCCCCGTCATGCTCGGCCCTGTGCCGAGCATCCACGTCTTGAACACCGCGTTGTCCGAGGGAAGACGTGGATGGTCGGGACAAGCCCGACCATGACGGAAAGGCGGCATTCGAGGCGAGGGTAACTTACCCCTCCTCCCGCTCCCGAAACGCACGCCGCGCCGCCGAGACCTCGGCGTGATAGGTTTCGGCCCAGGTCCAGACGCCGCAGAACGCCGCGCTGAGCTCGCGGCCGAGCTCGGTCAGCGTGTAGTCGACATGCGGCGGGATGACCGGGTGGACGGTCCGGATGACCAGCCCGTCGCGCTCCATCTCGCGCAGCGTCTTGGTCAGCATCTTCTGGCTGATGCCGCCGACGGTGCGCCCCACTTCGGTGAAGCGTAGCGTGCCGTGCTCCTCCAGCGCTTCCAGCACCAGCATCGTCCACTTGTCGGCGACCTGCGCGATCACCTGGCGCACCAGCGATTCCACCGCCTTCGAGACCGGCGGAATCGCCTCGCTGCGCTTGTGCATGGTCGCCATCGCCTCGCGGATCGCATGCATTGCGACACTCTCCTTTTGGTGCGTATCGAACTTTCGGGCGCCTTCTTTCCGTTGAAGAGTATCGACGCCAGCTGATGGTCCGCAACCAGGAAAGGGATTTGCGATGAACATCACCGGCAACACCATCCTCGTCACCGGCGGCGGCTCCGGCATTGGCCGCGCGCTCGCCGAGGCCCTGCACAAGGCCGGCAACCAAGTGATCATCTCCGGGCGGCGTGAACGGGCGCTCGACGCCGTCACCGCCGCCAATCCCGGCATGAAGTCACTGGTACTCGACATCCAGAACGCCGGCGACATCACGGCCTTTGCCAGGCAGACGGTCGAACAGTTCCCGTCGCTGAACGTCGTCATCCACAACGCCGGCATCATGCGCAGCGAGGACCTCGCCGGCGGCGATTTCCTTGGCACTGCCGAGGAGACCATCGCGACCAACCTGCTCGGGCCGATCCGGCTCACCGCTGCCTTGCTGCCGCACCTCCTCAAGCAGAAGCACGCGGCGGTCCTGACCGTCTCCTCCGGCCTCGCCTTCGTGCCGCTCGCGACGACACCGTCCTACAGCGCCAGCAAGGCGGCGATCCATGCCTGGTCGATGGCGCTGCGCGAGCAGCTCAAGGCGACCTCGGTCGAGGTGATCGAGATCGCCCCGCCCTATGTCCAGACCGAATTGCTCGGCCCGCAGCAGGCGGTCGATCCCGCGGCGATGCCGCTGGTCGAGTTCACCGCCGAGGTGATGGCCCTGCTCGAAAACGCTCCGGCATCCGGTGAGATCATCGTCGAGCGCTGCAAGCCGCTGCGCTTCGCTGCCGAGAACGGTCAGGTCGCCGCGATCTTCGCCCAGCTGAACGCGCAGCACGGCTGAGCGCCTGCCGTCGTCACGAGCACAAACGAAGCAATCCGGGGCTCTCGATGCCCTGCGATTGCTTCGTCGTTCGGAGGCCCGCTATTCCGCCTCGTGGCAGCAAACGCACAGCTTGTTGCCGTCCGGATCGCGAAAATAGGCGCCGTAATAGTTCGGATGGTAGTGCGGCCGTAGTCCGGGCGGCCCCTCGCAGCGTCCGCCGCGCGCCAGCGCGGTGGAATGGCAGCGATCGACGGCCGCGCGGTCACCAGCCAGAAGGGCGATCATCTGGCCATTGCCGACGCTCGCAGCCTCGCCGTCGAACGGGGCCGAGAGGATGAAGAGCGGCCGTCCTCCGGCTTGTTGCTGCCATACGGCCCAGGGCTTCTCACGGTCGCAGAAGCGCAGCCTGTGGCCGAGCTCGGCGAACAGCGCCTCGTAGAAAGCAAAGGCCGGCTCGAACGCATTGGTTCCGACACTGACATGCGACAACATCACTGACCTTCCCTAAGGTGAAAAAAGCCAGCTTAGGCGAGATCGCGTCCCTGCCTAGCGGGCTGCGCGACGGCGCATGACATCCGCTCCCGCCTTTGCTAAGCCCCCGCCATGCGCGAAGGCCTTCTGCCATCGACGGTCGCGACCGTCCTCGAACTTGAAACCAGCGGCGACAAGGCGCGAGCCCTGACCGAGCTGCTCGGCGAGGTCTTCGATCCGACCGAGACCGCCGTCTCGGCTTTCGAGGTCGAGACCGGCGTCACTACGCTGTCGCTCAACGCCCCGTGGAAGGTAGAGATCTACTTCGCGACGCATCCGGACGAGGACGCGGTGCGCGACATGCTGCGCCCGATCGTCGGCGACAGCATCGATTCCACACCCTTCACCACGGTCAATCAGAAGGATTGGGTCGCCACCAGCCTGGAGGGCCTGCAGCCGGTGCGCGCGGGCCGTGTCCTCGTCCATGGCTCGCATGACCGCGAGGCGGTGCGCGTCAACGACATCGCCATCGAGATCGCGGCGGCGCTCGCCTTCGGCACCGGCCATCACGGCACCACGGCCGGCTGCCTGCTTGCGCTCGACGCCGAATTGAAGAAGCGCCGGCCGCGCAACGCCATCGATGTCGGCACCGGCACCGGGATCCTGGCGCTCGCGCTCGCCAAGCAGGTCAAGCGCAAGGTCGTCGCCGGTGACATCGACGCGATCGCCATCGAGGTCTCCGCCCGCAACGCCCGGATCAATCACGCGCCGCAAGCACTGGACCTCTATGTCGCGCCCGGCCTGCGCCACGCCAAGGCGAACCGCCCGCGCCATTTCGACCTGATCTTCGCCAACATCCTGGCCGGCCCGCTGCGCAAGCTCGCGCCCGCCATCGCCCGCGCCCTGTCGGATGACGGCACGGTGATCCTGTCGGGCCTGTTGGAGATGGACGTTGCCGGTGTGGTCTCGGCCTATCGCCATCAAGGCCTGGCGCTGGTGCGGCGCACCTCGCGCGAAGGCTGGGCGACTTTGGTCATGAAAAGAGGCGGCGCAGCCGTCAGGCCGCGCCGCCTCTACTAGGCCTACTGCTTCACGCGAACGGCGACGGGTCTCGTCGCCGTTACTGCTCAGAAGCCGAGGTGGCCGTACTTCTCTTCGGCCTGCGCCTGCATGGCGCGGGCATCGTGCCAGACCGCCGCAGCGAACTTGGCGGCGTCGACGATCGAGTCATAGGCATGCTTGATGATGGCGATCATGATTTTGGTTCCTTTTTGATGCGCGCGGCGCTTTTGGCGGCCTGCGGCGCTTGAAGTTCAGCGGTTGAAAGGCAGCTCGGCGTCGCTTTTCAGCGTCGTCGCCGGGAAGCCGCCGAGCACCAGCTCGCTCTCGCGCACCAGATAGCTATGGGCGCGCAGCTCACGCAGGGCCGAACGGCGGCGGCTCTCGATCATCGCGGCGTAGAGGCGCTGCCAGAAGCCCTGGCCGGCGGTCTTGGTTTCCGTCGTCTCGGCGCGGGTCGCGGCCGGAAGGACGTCGGTGGAATTCAGCACATAAGTCATAGGGTCTCTCCTCAGATCACGAAGGACAGTCCCGGTCGCTTCCTCGTTCTCTTATGCGACTAAAATGGGCCCTCTTCGCACTTGCGAGAAGATACGTTCGCATATGCACAACATGCAAAAAACGCATAACGAAAACAGAAATCTGTTAACGACTGCGCATACCGCATAACCAAGAGGCAATCGGCTCAAATGCGAGCCAATGCGCGCCTGCTTCGAAAGCAGGGGCGAGACGGCAGTTTTGCGCTGGCCTTTCAGGGGCACCGAGGCGAGCATGGCCGAAATCCAGCCTCAGAGCCCGACATGACCGAATCGCGATCCAAAGCCGCCTGCCGCTTCCAGTCTTTCTCCGAGCCGAGCGACCCGTCGCAGGTCGCGCCCCGCGTCGCAGCCTTGCGCGCCGCCTTGGCCAGGCAGGGCCTCGACGGCTTCATCATCCCGCGCGCCGATGAGCACCAGGGCGAATATGTCCCCGCCCATATGGCCCGCCTCACCTGGCTCACCGGCTTCACCGGCTCGGCCGGCAGCGCCATCGTGCTGGCCGACAAGGCGGCGCTGATCGTCGACGGCCGCTACACCATCCAGTCGGCGGCGCAGACCGATACGGCGGTGGTGACGCCGACCAAGATGGAAGAGACGCCGCTCGACAAGTGGGCCGAGGCCAACCTGCCGGCCGGCGGCAAGCTCGGCTACGATCCCTGGCTCCACACCGTCGACGGCGTCGCCAAGCTCGAGAAGGCCGTCGCCGCGGCCGGCGGCATGCTCGTTCCGGTGACGCCGAACCCGATCGATGCGCTCTGGAGCGACCGCCCTGCTCCGCCGACCTCCGCGGTCAAGGCGCATCCGGCCGCCTATGCCGGCGAAAGCAGCGCCGACAAGCTCGCCCGCATCCAGAAGGAACTCGCCAAGGCCAAGGTCGATGCGCTGGTGCTCTCCGACCCGCATGCGCTGGCCTGGGTCTTCAATATCCGCGGCGGCGATGTCGAGCACACGCCGCTGCCGCTCGGCTATGCGATCGTGCCGCGCGAGGGCCGCCCGACCGTCTTCCTCGCGCCGGAGAAGATCACCAACGAGGCCGGCGACGCCATCGGCGCGCTCGGCGAGATCGCCCCGCCCCAGGCGTTGGAGCAGCAGCTCAAGGCGCTGGGTGCAGCCAAGGCCAAGGTCCGACTCGACTCCAGCACGGCAGCCTCGGCGCTCGCCACGCTGATCCAGGATGCCGGTGGCACGGCGGAGGCCGGAACCGACCCGATCGCGCTGATGAAGGCGAGGAAGAACGAGGTGGAGCTGAACGGCAGCCGCCGGGCCCATCTGCGCGACGGCGCCGCGATCGTCCGCTTCCTGTCCTGGCTGGCGCGCGAGGCGCCAAAGGGCGGGCTGACCGAGATCGATGCCGTGGCGGCGCTGGAGGCCGAGCGGCTGAAGACCGGCGAATTGCGCGACGTCTCCTTCACCACCATCGCCGGCGCCGGGCCGAACGCGGCGTTGCCGCATTACCGCGTCACCGAGGCGAGCAATCGCCGGATCGAGCCCGGCATCTTCCTGGTCGATTCCGGCGGGCAATACGAGGACGGCACCACCGACATCACCCGGACCATGGCGGTCGGCGAGCCGACGGCCGAGATGCGCGACCGCTACACCCGCGTGCTCAAGGGCCATCTTGCGATCTCACGCGCCGTCTTCCCGAAGGGGACGTCCGGCGCGCAGCTCGACGCCTTCGCCCGTGCCCCGCTCTGGCAGGCCGGGCTCGATTTCGACCACGGCACCGGCCATGGCGTCGGCAGCTATCTGTCGGTCCACGAAGGCCCGCAGCGCCTCTCCAAGCTCGGCACCACGCCGCTCGAGCCCGGCATGATCCTCTCGAACGAGCCCGGCTACTACAAGGAAGGCGCCTACGGCATCCGCATCGAGAACCTGATCATCGTCGAGGAGCGGCAGATCCCAGGCGCCGAACGCACCATGTACGGCTTCGAGACGGTGACCTGGTGCCCCTATGAGCAGGCGCTGATCGATCTCTCATTGCTCGACGAGGGTGAGCTCGCCTGGGTCAACGCCTATCACGCGCAGGTCTGGAGCAACCTCGCGCCACTGGTCGAGGGCGAGGCAAAAGCCTGGCTGGAGCAGGCGTGTTTGCCGCTGTGAGGGAAGCCTCCTTCTCCCCTCGGGGGAGAAGGTGCCGGCAGGCGGATGAGGGCAGTCCAGCTGGGTGAGCCGCCTCCAAGCGCGGCGCTACACTTCCCTCATCCGTCAGCGCTTCGCGCTGCCACCTTCTCCCCCGAGGGGAGAAGGAAAGGCCTCTGCTTCACGCCCAAAGGTCGGTCGACAGGTACTTCAAGCCTGAATCGCAGACGATCACGGCAACCGTCTTGCTGGCTTCGCGGCCAGCCAGCAGCTGAAGCGCAGCGGCGACATTGGCCCCTGCCGAGAAGCCGCCGAAGATCCCCTCATGGCGCGCCAGAAGCCGCGTCGTCTCGCGCGCCTCCTCGCCGGTGACCTGCAGATAGCCGTCGACCGGCACCTCCTTCAGGAAAGCGAGATCGGCCATCGCATAGCCGCCGCCCTGGATCGGGTGATCCGGCCTTGAGACCGTCTCGCCTGCCGCCGCTGCAGCTCCGGCCGGTTCGACCACGTAGCAGCGCACTTCCTGGCTGCGCTCCTTCAGCGCCCTGGTCACCCCGGCATAGCTGCCGCCCGAGCCGATGAAGTCGACGAAGGCATCGATCGCGCCGCCGCTCTGCTCCCACAGCTCCGGCCCGGTGGTGCGGTAATGCGCCAGCCAGTTGCCGTCGCGATGGAACTGATCGGCGCGGAAGGCGCCGCGCTCCTGCGTGATCCGTTTAGCCTCGCGGTCGACGAGTTCGAGATCACCGCCCGAGACCTGGCCCGGCACCGAACCGGGCAATTGGTCGACCAGCACCACCTCTGCCCCGAGCGCCCGCATCATCCGGGCGCGCTCCTCGGAATTGCCCTTCGACATCACGGCGATGAAGGGATAGCCCCTGATCCCGCAGACGATGGCGAGTCCGGTGCCCATATTGCCCGAGGTCAGCTCGACCACGGTCTGGCCTGGCTTCAGCGCGCCCGAGGCTTCCGCCTCCTCGATGATGCCGAGCGCGGCCCGGTCCTTCTTCGAGAAGCCGGGATTGAGATAGTCGAGCTTGGCGAGGATGCTGCCCTCGACACCGATGTGCCGCGTCAAGCGATCGAGGCGCACGAGCGGTGTGCCGCCGATCGCCTCGACGATGGAATCCATCACAGGACGCATGCGTGTCCTCCCGGCCGGCTTCAGGCCACCATGCGCAAGACAACCACGGTCGCGACGCCCACGGCAACCACGCCGAGCAGCGGCAATCGCGTCGCCGCGAGGCCGCAGACCAACGCCGCGACCGTCTCCGGCCAGCCGGTCGCCAGCGCGCTAGGGGCGATCACGGCGATCAGCACGGCCGGCGGGATCGCGTCGAAGGCAGCCTGCGCTCTGGCTGAGAGGTTGAGCCGGCCGACCAGCGCCAGACCGGCGATGCGGGTGAAATAGGTCACCAGCGCCATGCCGAGGAAGGCGGCGAGATTGATCGGATCAACAGTCATTCGGCCGGGCTTTCGACGGGTTTCTCGGCGAGGTCGCCAGCAGCGATCCAGGCGGCGGCGAGGCCGCAGAGCGCGCCCGCCAGCACATGCCAGGGCGGGCCGGCGAGCTTGTAGGCCAGCGCCGAGGCGACGCCGGCGGCCGCCACGGTCCAGGCGGTGACCCGCCCCTTCCAGAACGCGGCGGTCAGCGCGATGAACAGCGCGGTGAAGGCGAAATCGGCGCCGTAGCGCTTGGGATCGCCGAGTGCGGCGCCGATGATCGCGCCGGTCGTCGAGGTCGTCAGCCAGCCGAGCACGAAGGGCACGACCATCGCGAACCAGTAAGCCGGCGTGACCGGATGGGTGCGCGCCCGCTTCTCGGCCAGCGCCCAGTTCTCGTCGGCCATGTAGTAGAGCCCGCCGAAGGTCTGGGCGGTCGAGAAGCCCTTGAGCTTCGGCGCGATCGAGGCGCTCATCAGGATATGGCGGGCATTGATCAGCGCGGTCGAGAACACCAGCGCTGCGATCGGCGCCGGGCTGGCCCAGAGCTCGACCGCAGCGAATTGCGCCCCGCCGGCGAAGACGAGCACGCTCATCAGGAAGACCTCGAACGGCGAGAGCCCCTTGCCGGCGGCGAGCGCGCCGAAAAGCAGGCCGATCGGCACGGCAGCCAGCGCCGCCGGCCAGATGTCGTTGAGCCCTGCACGGGCTTCGTCTTTCCAGGACATGGAGTTTCCTGATGTCGTCAGCCGTGATGGGCGGCGCGGAAGACGCCCGGCGTGACGCCGAGCCTCGCCTTGAAGGCGCGGGTCAGATGCGCCTGGTCGCAGAACCCGGTGGCGGCCGCGACCGCGCCGGGGGATTCACCGCGCCGCAGCCGCTCGCGGGCGCGGCGGATGCGGACATCGACGAGATAAGCATGTGGCGTCAGCCCGGTCTCGCGCCGGAAGGCCCGGATCAGGTGATGCCGCGGCAGGCCCGAGCGCTGGGTGAGATCGGCGAGCGACAGATCCTCGTCATAGCGCTGCTCGAGCAATTCCCTCGCCTGTGCGATCGGGCCGCGCTCGCGCCCGATCTCGCGGATGGAAAGATCGGCATGGCGCGCCAAGCACCAGCCATAGGCACGCAGCAGGCCCTCTTCGCCGGCAAGCGCATCCCCGCCCTCCTCCAGCGCGCGGTGCGCTTCCGAGAACAGGGCAGAGCCTTCCGGGTCCTGCACGGTCGGTTCGGGGAAGAAGGGCGTGCCGATGGTCTCGTCGCCGGTGAGCGAGATCGCGACCTCGCGCATCAGCTCGATCGTCGGATAGGTCATCCGGTAGCGATAGCCGCCCTCGCTCGGCGCGCCGTCATGGACATCGAGCGGATGGTTGAAGACGAGATCGCCGGTGCGGGCGAAGAGCGTGCGCCCGCGCGCATGCCAGAGCTCGCAGCCCGCGAGGATCGTGCCGACCGCATAGGTCTCATGGGCATGCGGTGAATACGTGTGGGTCGAGAACCGCGCCGACAGGCATTCCAGCCCGGAGAAGCGCGCCGCCGTGAACAGGCGAGCATGCTCGCCCTCCCGGAGCGGCATCTCCAGCAATGCGTCGCCTTGGCTGATCAGATCCATGGCGCAAGATAGAGCGGAACCGCGCCCTCATGTCTTGAAGAAAAGTGATGGCGACGATCACGCGACCGTCGCCATTTATCAGGAGTCAGGGACGGGGCGGCTCCTTGCCGGCGACGAGCACAAGGAGCGCCCCGGCAAGCGTCGCCACCGCCATGTAGCCGATCGGGCCGAGGCCGCCGACATGGTTGACGAGCAGGCCGCCCAGCACCGCGCCGCTGGCGATCGCGACCAGGAAGGCCGCCGTCACGAGCCCGCTCGCCGATTCGGCATGGTCGGCCGCGACGCGCACCATCCAGGTCTGGAAGCCGACCGGCGCGAAGCCGAAGGCAAACCCCCAGAGCGCGACAGTAATCCCGGCCACGATCGGCGAGGCGCCGAACTGGAGCATGACCAGCGCCAGCACGCCGATCGCCAGCGCGAAGGAGACGATAGCAAGCTTGACGCCGCGCCCCGCCACCGCGCCGCCGGCAAAGTTGCCGACGACATTGCCGAGGCCATAGCCGAGCAGCACGACGGTGATCGCCGCGACGCCGAGCTGTGGAGCGTGTTCGAGGAACGGCCGGATATAGGTGAAGCCGGTGAACTGTCCGGAGATGATGACGAGGACCGAGATCAGCATCAGCCGGATGCTCGGGCGCGAGAGCAGGACTCCCAGCGTGCCCAGCCGCGGCGCAGTCTGCGGTGGCAGGGGCGGCATCGTCACCAGCAGCGCCAGCAAAGCGACGCCGGCAAGCCCGGCCGACAGGCCGAACACCATCCGCCAGCCGATCAGGGCGTCGAGATAGGCCCCGAGCGGTCCACCGCCGATGAAGGCGGCCGAAACGCCGGCCGAGATGAGCGCCAATGCCCGCGGCACGGATTGAGGCGGCACGAGCCGCAACGTCAGAGCCGGCGCCATCGACCAGAAGCCACCGAGGGCGATGCCGAGCAGGAAGCGCGCCGCGAGCAGCATGGCAAAGCCATTGGCCATCGCCGTGACCAGGCTCGACAAAGCGAGCAGCGACAACAGCGTCCAGAGCACCAGGCGCCGGTCGAAGCGGCTGGTGAGGATCGGCGTGAAGATCGCCGCGGCGACGCCGACCAGCGAGGTCACCGTGACAGTCTGCCCGGCGGCGCCGACGCTGATCGCGAGATCGGCGGCGATCGAGGTCAGGACGCTGGCGGGCAGGAACTCGGCGCTGACCAGCGCGAACACCCCCATGGAAAGGGCGAAGACCGCCGGCCAGGCGGCGTCTGTGCGTTCTGCGGGCGCAATGCCGACAAGCTCGGCATCGGCTGTGGCTGACAAGGAATCCGACATAGGTCGCTCCAGGAAGATCGGACACCGGAGTTAGGCGTGACCCTCTGGAGCTTCCATGCTAGAAAACCCGGGATGCTTGACCAATCGTCCAGAAGATCGGCGCCGGACCCGCTGTCTGAGATGCTTCGCGGCCTTAGGCTCGAAGGCGTCGACTACGCCCGCTACCAGATGACCACGCCCTGGTGCCTGCTGTTTCCGGCTCAATCGGCCGCACGTCTCCACTTCATGGCCGAGCAGGGTTGCTGGCTGCGCACGCCGGAAGGCGACTGGGTCCGGCTCGAACAGGGCGATGCCGTGCTGATGCCGCGTGGCGTCGAGCATGCGCTCGCCAGCGAGCCCGGCATCTCGGCGACGCCGAACGGACGCTGTGCCTTCCAGCACTGTTGCGGCGAGATCGCCGAGGCGCGCGGCGGTGGCGCAGGAGCGAGCGACGGCGAGGCGACATTGTTCTTCAGCGCCAGCCTCTGCTTCAACGTCGACGCCCAGCACCCGATGCTTCGGATGATGCCGGAGCTGATGTGGGTGCATGAGATGGCGGTGCACGAACCAGCAATCCCGGCGCTCCTGACGACCATGGCCTGCGAGCTTGCCCTCGATCGGGTCGGCGCCGGCGGCATCCTGACCCGCCTCGCCGACGTCGTCGCGGCTGCCCTGATCCGCTCCTGGGTCGAGCGCGGCTGCGGCACGGCCACCGGCTGGGTCGCCGCCGCCCGCGATCCCGATATCGGTCGCGTGCTTGCCGCGATCCATCTCAATCCGAGCGAGGACTGGACAGTCGATGCGTTGGCTAAGGTGATGCACGCCTCGCGCTCCGCCTTCGCCGAGCGCTTCGCCAGCGTCGTCGGCGAAACGCCGGCCCGCTATGTCGCACAGGTCCAGATGCACCAGGCCCGGCAATGGCTGGAGCGCGATCGGATGCGGATCTCGGTGGTGGCGCGCCGCCTCGGCTATGATTCCGAAGCCTCGTTCAGCCGTGCCTTCAAGCGTGTGATCGGCAAGCCGCCCAGCCATTTCCGCAATGCCGAGCCGCCGATCCCCACGGCACGGCCAGTCGATGCGTCCCCTATCGACGGGGCCGTAAAGTAAGTAGGTCGTAGACCGCTGACCGCCACGCACGCGACGGAACGACCATGAGCATTCGCCAGCAGCTGATCGAGCGCTTCTTCCGCTATGTCTCGGTCGCCAGCCAAAGCGACATCAAGGCGACGACGCTGCCGAGCACGCCAGGCCAGCAGCGCCTCGCCGAACTGCTGGCTGGTGAGTTGCGCGCGCTCGACCTCGACGATGTCGTCATCGACGACCGCGCCACTGTCACGGCGGTGAAGCGCGGAACCGTGCCAAGCGCACCGAAGATCGGCTTCATCGCCCATCTCGACACCTTCGATGCCGGCCTCTCGCCCGAGATCCACCCGCAGCTCCTGCGCTTGGAGGGCGAGGACCTCTGCCTCAACCGCGAGCGGGACATCTGGCTGCGCATCGCCGAGCATCCGCAACTCAGCGACTGGCGGGGTGCTGAGATCATCGCCAGCGACGGCACCAGCGTGCTCGGCGCCGACAACAAGGCGGCGATCACGGTGATCATGACGCTACTCGCCAATCTCGGCCCGCAGGACCGGCATGGCGACATCGTCGTCGCCTTCGTCCCCGACGAGGAGATCGGCCTGCGCGGTGCCAAGGTCCTCGACCTCGCCCGCTTCCCTTGCGACTTCGCCTACACGATCGACTGCTGCGAGCTCGGCGAAGTCGTGATCGAGAATTTCAACGCTGCCGCCGCCGAGATCACCCTCACCGGTGTCAGCACCCATCCGATGTCGGCCAAGGGCGTGCTGGTGAACCCGGTGCTGATGGCCCAGGACTTCATCAGCCGCTTCGACCGCTCGCATACGCCGGAGAACACCGAAGGGCGCGAGGGCTATGTCTGGTTCAACACCATCACCGCCAATGCCAGCGAGGCCAGGTTAGGGGCGCTGATCCGCGATTTCGACAGGCAGAGCTTCGAAGCGCGCAAGCGCCGCATCAAGGAGGTCGCGGCCGAGGTCGCCGCGCTCTATCCGACCGGCCGCGTCGAATGCGTGGTCAGCGATACCTATGGCAACATCCATGACAGCCTCGGCGACGACCAGCGCCCGGTCGACTTGCTCTTCGGCGCGCTGGAAGCGCTGCAGATCCGGAAGAAGCAGATCCCGATGCGCGGCGGCACCGACGGCGCGGCGCTCTCGGCGCGGGGCCTGCCGACGCCGAACTTCTTCACCGGCGCCTATAATTTCCACTCGCGCTACGAGTTCCTGCCGGTGCCGGCCTTCGAGAAGTCATTCGAGGTCGCAAGGATGATCTGCACGCTGGCGGCAGGACGAAGTTAAGCGATCGGTGCCCGATCCCTTCTCCCCTTGCGGGAGAAGGTGGCCCGAAGGGCCGGATGAGGGGTCGCGCAAACCTCGAATGCTGCGGAGGATGTCACGACCGGGTTATGACCAGCGTCGAGAGACCCCTCACCCCAGCCCTCTCCCGCAAGGGGAGAGGGGGTAGGTCGCGCCTACCCGATCCCATTCAGCCCCCGACCAGCTCGAACCAGCCGGCCTCGTCGATCACCTTGACGCCGTGCTTGGCCGCATCCTTGAGCTTCGAGCCGGCGCCCGGCCCCGCCACCAGCAAATCGGTTTTCGACGAGACCGAGCCGGCGACCTTGGCGCCGAGCCGTTCGGCCATCGCCTTGGCCTCGTCGCGGGTCATGCGTTCGAGCGCGCCGGTGAAAACGACGATCTGGCCGGCGACCGGGCTGGACGAGGCCACCGCCTCCAATGGCTGCGGCGTGACCTCGGCGAGCAGCCGGCTGAGCATCTGCTGGTTGTGCTCCTCGTCGAAGAACTGCAGCAGCGCCTCGACCACAGTCGGCCCGACGCCGTCGATCGCGTCGAGCGCCGCCCGCTCCTCGCTCTCGGGATTCTCGGCAGCGAGGCAAGCCGCCTCCAGGGCTTCGAACGAGCCGTAATGGCGCGCCAGCAAGCGGGCATTGGTCTCGCCGATATGGCGGATGCCGAGCCCGAAGATGAAACGGTTGAGCGGCGGCTTGCGCCGGTCGTCGATCGCCTCGAACAGCTTCTTGGTGCTGGTCGCGCCAAAACCTTCCTTGTCCTTGAGCTTCTTGAGGTTAGCCCCGTCGCGCTCAGCCAGCGTGAAGATGTCGGCCGGCTGCTTCACCGGCAGATCGGGATCGGTGTGGAAAAACTCGATCTGCTTGTCGCCGAGCCCGTCGATATCGAGCGCATCGCGCGAGACGAAATGCTTGAGCCGCTCGACCGCCTGCGCCTCGCAGATCAGTCCGCCGGTGCAGCGGCGCACCGCGTCTTCCTTGCCCGAGCGCGGATTGTGCTCGCGCACCGCGTCCGAGCCGCAGACCGGACAGGTCGTCGGGAAGACGTAAGGCTGCGCGTCCGCCGGCCGCTTCGCCAGGTCGACCGCCTCGACGCGCGGGATCACGTCGCCGGCGCGCTTCACCGTCACCGTGTCGCCGATGCGGATGTCGCTGCCGTCGCGGATCGGCAGCCCCTTCGAATCGAAGCCGCGGATATAGTCCTCATTGTGCAGCGTCGCATTGGTGACGACGACGCCGCCGACCGTCACCGGCTTCAGTCGCGCCACCGGCGAAAGTGCCCCGGTCCGGCCGACCTGGATGTCGATCGCCTCCAGCACCGTGGTCGCAAGCTCGGCCGGAAACTTGTGCGCGATCGCCCAGCGCGGCGCGCGGGCGACGAAGCCGAGCCTCGCCTGCAGTGCAAGCTCATCGACCTTGTAGACCACGCCGTCGATGTCGTAGCCGAGCGTGACGCGCTGCGCCTCGATCATCCGGTAATGCGCCAGCAGCGCCTCGACGCTCTCGCAGCGCGCCATCAACGGGTTGGTCTTGAAGCCCCAGCGCGCGAAGGCTTCGACGACGCCGAACTGCGTCGGCGCCGGCAGCTCCGGCATCTCGCCCCAGGCATAAGCGAAGAAGCGCAAGGGCCGGCTCGCGGTGATCGAGACGTCGAGCTGGCGCAGCGAGCCGGCGGCGGCGTTGCGCGGATTGGCGAATTCGCGCTCTTCCTTCTCGCGCTGGCGCTGGTTGATCGCGGCGAAGTCGGCATGGCCGAGATAGATCTCGCCACGCACCTCGGCGATATCAGGCACATCCTTGCCCTTCAGCCGGTGCGGGATCTCGGAAATCGTGCGGGCGTTGGCCGTGACGTCTTCGCCCTCCTCGCCGTCGCCGCGCGTCGCGGCGCTGACCAGTTCGCCCTTCTCGTAGCGCAAAGACAGCGAGAGCCCGTCGATCTTCGGCTCGGCAGTGAAGGCGATCGGCTGGTCGTCCTTGCGGCCGAGGAAGGTCCTGACCCTCGTCACAAAGTCGGCGATGTCCTCGTCGGCGAAGGCATTGTTGAGCGAGAGCATCGGCACGCGATGCCGGATCTTGGCGAACTTGCCCGATGGCTTGGCGCCGACCTTGTCGGAGAGTGCCTCCTCTCCCTTGAGCTCCGGAAAGGCGCTTTCCAGGGCAGTGAGCCGGCGGAACTTCGCGTCGAAGGTCGCGTCGTCCATGATCGGCGCGCTGTCGCTGTGATAGGCGGCATTCGCGGCGGCGATCTCGGGCGCGAGCAACTCATGCTCGGCGCGGGCGGCTTCGGGCGTCAAATCTTCGACAGGGGCGGGAACAGGATCGGCCATGGCGCAGTTCTAGTTCAGGGGAAGTTTTCTGCGAAGCTCCTGTTTCACGATTTGGGTACGCCGATTTGTGGCAGGAGCAGGTCGGGTGTAAGCTTCCCCGCTGAGAATGGATGCTCGACGCCTCGCAGGTCTTGACCGGAGGATCACGTCAGGACCGCCAAGGCGAGCCGGGCCGAACCGGGAAGAACGCCATGGCCGATACCCATATCCATCATCCCCCGATGGCGGCGAACGATGCTGCGCCCACCGATGCCCTGCCCGTCAGCGAGATCGGCATCGCCGACATCAAGGATGCGCTCAAACAGGGCTATTCCGACTTCATGGCCCAGCCGAGCCATCTGCTCTTCATCGCCTTGATCTATCCGATCGCCGGCATCCTGCTTGCCCGCCTGACGGTGAGCTACAACATCTTCCCGCTGCTGTTTCCGCTGGCCTCGGGCTTTGCCCTGCTCGGCCCCTTCGCAGCGATCGGCCTCTACGAGATCAGCCGTCGCCGCGAGCTCGGCATGGACACCTCCTGGAAGCATGCGCTCGACGTACTGCATTCACCCGGCATCGGCCAGATCGCACTGCTCGGCGCGCTCCTGACCGGCGCTTTCCTCACCTGGCTGTTCAGCGCCTGGATCATCTATCGCTGGCTGATGGGCGACGTGCCGCTCGATTCCTTCGAGAGCTTCGCCACACCACTGCTGACCACGGTGAACGGCTGGACGCTGATCATCCTCGGCAACTCGCTCGGCCTGCTCTTCGCGATCGTCGTCTTCTCGATCACCGTGGTTTCCTTCCCGCTGATGCTCGACCGGCATGTCGACATGGCGACGGCAGTCCGCACCTCGGTCGCGGCCGTCGAGAAGAACCCGCGGGTGATGATGTATTGGGGCCTGACGATCACAGCGCTGCTGGTGCTCGGCTCGCTGCCGGTGCTGGTCGGCCTGATCATCGTCATGCCAGTACTCGGCCATGCCAGCTGGCACTTCTACCGTAAGGTCGTGCCGCGGTAGCAGCCTATCGGCGTCATGGTCGGCCTTGAGCCGACCATCTCAGGCCGGATGAGGCGCTTTTCCCTTCTCCCCTTGCGGGAGAAGGTGGCCCGCAGGGCCGGATGAGGGGTCGCTCAGGTGCGTATCGGTAGCGGCTCTTGCCAAAGTTATCGGGAGCGTCGCGAGACCCCTCACCCTATCCCCTCTCCCACAGGGGGAGAGGGGATAGGCGAATGCTCTCCCCCTCAATGCTGGTCGACCGAGACCTCGCGCGTCAGCCCACGCCGGACCAGCCCGACCGCGAGCAGGACCGGCAGCGAGGCGATCAGCCCCATTGCAGAGAGCCTGCCCCACAAGGTCTCGTCCTCGTTGATCAATGTCGCGATGAAGGCCGGCAAGGTGAATTTCGACGGCGTCTGGATGAAGAGCAGCGCGAACAGGAACTCGTTCCAGCTCATGATCGCGACGAAGACCGCAGTCGCGACCAGCCCCGGCATCAGCAGCGGCACGACGATCTGGAGCAGCCGCTTCACGAAGCCCGCCCCGTCGAGCATCGCCGCCTCCTCGAACGAATAGGGCACGTCTCGCACGAAGCCGAGCAGCATCCAGATCGCGAAGGGCAGCGCCAGAATCTGGTTGGCAAGGATCAGGCCGAGATGCGTGTCGAGCAGCCCGAGCGCCCGCAGCACCTGGTAGAGCGGGATGGCGAGCGCGATCGGCGGCGCCAGCTTGATCACCAGCACGAAGCCGAGGAAGACGATGTCGAAGCGCCTGGGCAACTCGAAACGCGCGAGCGCATAGGCCGCCGGCAGGCCGGCGAGCAGCGAGAGCGCGACAGTTCCCAGCGCCACCACGACGCTGTTGAGCCCGAGCCGCCACATCCCGCTGTCGAGCAGCACGCGGTAATGCGCCAGCGTCGGATCCTGCGGCCAGAGCGCGATCGAGGTCGAGACATATTCAGCAGGCGGCTTGAGCGAGGTCGCGACCATCCAGAGCAATGGAATCAGCGAGAGCGCGCAGAGGCCGAAAGCGGCGACGATCCGGATCATCGGCCTGCCCCCTTGAGCAGCGACGCCGCATAGACCACGGCGAGCAATCCGGCGACGACGATCATCACCACTGCCGCCGCCGACGCCAGCCCGATATCGAAGAAGCGAAAACCCTGCCGGTAGACGAACATCGAGACCGTCTCGGTCGCCTGCCCCGGCCCGCCACCGGTCATGGCATAGACCTTGTCGAACAGCTTGAAGCTGTCGACCGAGCGCAGCAGCGCCGCGACGAAGAGATAGGGCGCGAGCAGCGGCAGCGTCATGTCGCGAAAGCGCCGCCACGGCCCGGCGCCGTCGACGCGGGCCGCCTCATAGACATCCTGCGGGATCAGGCGCAGCCCTGCGAAGATGATCAGGAAGGCGAAGGGCGCGGTCTGCCAGAGATCGACCAGTACGATCGACCAGAGCGCCAGATTGGGATCGAACAGCCACGGCACACCCGGAATACCAACGGCGCGCAGCAGGTTGTTGAGAAAGCCGAGGTCGAAATGGAACCAGGCCCGCCAGATCGCGGTGACCACCATGGTCGAGAGCACGAAGGGCGCGAGCAGCAGGGTCATCACCAGCGTGCGGCCGGGAAAGGCGCGATTGAGCAGCAGGGCCAGCCCCAAGCCCGCCGCGACCTCGAGCACAGTCGCAACCACGGTGAACACGACGGTGTTGGTCACCGCTTGCCGGAAGAAGCGGCTGTCCCAGAGTTCCTGGAAATTCTCGAGCCCGACGAACTTGGCGTTCTCGAAGCCGTAATCGGTGGCGAACAGCGAGAGCGCCAGCGTCCGCCCGAGCGGATAGAGCGTCAGCCCGGCGAAGATCAGCAGCGCCGGCGTCAGCAGGAGCCAGGGCAGCAGGCGGCGGGAAGCGGTCATGACGTCCAGACGGAAAGCGGGCCGCCTCTTTGGGAGGCGGCCCGTGTGACGATCAGCGCGACAGGGCGCGGGCGATCTGGGCGTTGGCCTCGGTCAGCGCCTGCTTGGGCTGCAGCTGGCCGATCAGGGCGAGCTGGAGATAATCGCCCAAAATGGTCTCGACGCGGGCCCACTGGCTGATGCGCGGACGTGCCTGCGCGACGTTGAGCGCCTCGAGCTGCGCCGGGTACCAGCGGTACTTGGCGACGAGGTCCTTGTCGTTGAACAGCGCGGTGAGCGTCGGCGGGTTGCCGGTCTCGAGCGCGATCAGCTTCTGGTTCTCCGGCGAGGTGACGAAGCGGATGAAATCGGCGGCGCGGGCCTTGTTAGGCGAGTCGGCGGGGATGGCGAGCAGCCAGGCGCCGAGCATCGGCGCGGGGCCCTTGACCTCGCCCGGCGAGGCGACGACCTCGACCTGGTTCGCGACCTTGGAAGCGCTGCCGTCGAGCGTGCCGGCCCAGGACGACCACATCTCGACCGCGATCGCGGCGCGGCCCTGCTGGATCGCATCGCGCAGTTCGGTCGCGTTGTAGGTCTCGACGCCCTTCGGGGCGAGCGCCTTGAACGAGAGGAACTGGGTCAGCGCCTTCTCGGCCGCGGGGGTATCGAGCACGGCCTTGCCGTCGGCGCTCACCACGTCGCCGCCATGCGCCCACAGCACCGGCAGGAAGGAGGTGACGATCGGGTTGCCCTTGATGCCGCGGAAGACGAGGCCAGAGACGCCCTGCTCCTTGTCCTGGATCACCTGCGCCGCCTTGACGACGTCGCTCCAGGTCTTGGGCCGCTCGAAGCCGTGCTTGGCGAGCAGGTCCTTGCGATAGGCGAACATCGCGATATTGCCGACGAAGGGCGCGGCATAGAGCTTGCCGTCATGGCGCGAGACGTCCATCGCCGACTTGACGAATTCGCCCGGCAAACCGCCGACCGTGCCGAGATCGGTGAGCCAGCCGCGCGCCATGAACTCCGGCGCCCAGATGTCGTCGAGCATGGCAACGTCGGTCGCCGCCGTCTTCTCGCGCGCGCCGACGGCGAGGCGCTCATAGAGCGGGCCACCGCCGAGCTCGAGCCGCTCGATCTTCACATTCGGATTCTTGGCCTGGTAGAGTTCGACCATCTTGGCCAGCGCCGGGGCGAAGCCGGCATCGCGCCCGGCGATCACCAACCGATCCTGCGCGGCGGCGGGCAGGCTGAGCCCGGCCAACATCAACACGGCGCCGAGCGCCTTACCAATCGTCCTCATGGCATTCCCCCGTCCGGGTCTCTGCCCGGCCGGGCATTGTGGGAGCGGATGGCTGGCGAGTGCAACAGCTATGCGACGGTTCCGGAACAATCCCGCCATGCGTCGCGTTGCGAGAAGTGCTGCGGCCTGGTCGCACGCACCGTCAGCCGTGCAGATGCGACGGCACCGCAACCGGAGGGGGCTCCATCATGAACAACATCATCTACATTATCGGTCTGGTCGTCGTCGTCCTGGCGATTCTGTCTTTCCTCGGCCTGCGCTGATCGCACGGAAAAGGCTTCCAGCCGTCAATCACCGACATGACAGGTGCAACAGATCCCCTCTCCCCTTGCGGGAGAGGGCTGGGGTGAGGGGTCGCGCGACGCTGGCTGCTAGCATCTCTCATCTCGGGGGGTCGCAATCGGGAAACGTCGCGCGACCCCTCATCCGGCCCTTCGGGCCACTTTCTCCAGCAGGGGGAGAAGGCAGAAACCCGGCCTCAGCGATCGTCGCGGCGTGGCTTCTTCGCTCCGAAAGGCTTCTTGCCAGTAAAAGGCTTCTTCGCACCGAAAGGCTTTTTCTCGCCGAAGCTCTTGCCGGCAGGCCGAGCGTCGCCGACGCCCGGACGCTCACCGCCCTGCGGAGCGCCGAACGGCTTCTTGCCGCCCTTGAACTTGCCCGCGAACGGCTTGGCGCCGGGCTCGTTCTTCTTGTCGAAGGGCCGTTCGGGCCGCAGGATCGCGGTCTCCTCATAGGCTGGCTCGCGGTCGCGCCTCGCCGGATCATAAGGCTTGGCGCCGAATGGCTTGCCCTTGCCTTCATAGGGTTTGCGCGCCGGGGCGGTCGAACGCTCGTCGCGCTGGTCACGAGCCTGATAGGGCGCGCGCGGCGCATGGCTCGCCTTCTCGGCGAAGGGCTTGGCCGGGCGGCGCTCTTCTTCGCCGGTCACCGGCTCGATGATGATCTTGTCGCGATCGACAGCCTTGGTGAGTTGCGCGAAGCGCTCCGCGACCTCGGCATCGATCTCGACCTTGGTCTCCTTGTCGAAGATGCGGATCGCGCCGACCTCGTCGCGCGTGATCTTGCCGCGCCGGCACAGCATCGGCAGGAGCTGGCGCGGATCGGCGCCGTCCTTGCGGCCGATGTTCAGGCGGAACCAGACGGTATCGCCGCGCGGCCCCGACCTCTCGCGGCGCTCCGGCCGCTCGGCGCCACCATGCTCGCGCGGCCTTGCGTAATCCTCGGCGCTGCGCGCCGGGCGACGTTCGTCACGACCGAAATTGGGATCGCCGACCTCTTCGGCCGCGGGCAGGCGCGAGCGATAGACACGCACCAGCGCCGCTGCGATCTCCTCCGTCGAGCGCCCCGCGAGCAGGGCCGCGACCATCGGCGCATCGTCCTCGCTCGCCTCGCCGGAGAGCAGGGGATCGCTCAGCAGGCGCTGCTCGTCGAGCACGCGTATCTCGTCCTGCGTCGGCGGACCGGCCCAGCTCACCTCGATCTTGGCCTCGGAGATCAGCATCTCGGCCTTGCGCCGGCGCGAGGCCGGAACCAGCAGCACGCTCGTGCCCTTGTTGCCGGCGCGCCCGGTACGGCCCGAGCGATGCTGCATCACCTCGGGATCGTTCGGCAGCTCGGCATGGATGACCAGCGTCAGGCCCGGCAGGTCGATGCCGCGCGCCGCGACGTCGGTCGCGACGCAGACGCGCGCCCGTCCGTCGCGCAGAGCCTGCAGCGCCGAATTGCGCTCGCTCTGGCTGAGCTCGCCCGAGAGCGCCACAGCCGAGAAACCGCGCTCCAGCAGGATTGCCTCGAGATGGCGAACCGCGTTGCGGGTGTTGCAGAACACCAGCGCGGTCGGCGAATCGTGGAAGCGCAGCAGGTTGACGACCGCGAGCTCGGCCTCCTTCGGGAAGACGCGGATGGCGCGGTACTCGATATCGGCATGGCCGCGCTCGCCGCCGGCGACCTCGATGCGCAGGGCATCGCGCTGATAGCTGCGCGCCAGGGCGATGATCGCCTTCGGCAGCGTCGCCGAAAACAGAAGGCTGCGGCGCTCTGCCGGCGCGGCCTTCAGGATGAATTCGAGATCGTCGCGGAAGCCGAGATCGAGCATCTCGTCGGCCTCGTCGAGCACGACGGCCCGCAGGCCCGAAACATCGAGGCGGCGGCGTTCGATATGGTCGCGCAGACGGCCGGGCGTGCCGACGACGATATGCGCACCCTCGTCGAGCAGCGCCGCTTCGCGGCGCGGGTCCATGCCGCCGACGCAGGAGATCACGCGGGCGTTGGTCTGCTTGTAGAGCCAGCTGAGCTCGCGCTGGACCTGGAGGGCGAGCTCGCGCGTCGGCGCAACGATCAGCGCCAGCGGCCGCTCGGCCCGCGGCAGGGCTTCGGCCTCGCCGAGCAGGTCGGCGCCGATGGCGAGGCCATAGGCCACCGTCTTGCCGGAGCCGGTCTGCGACGAGACCAGGAGATCGCGGCCGGCGGCGGCCTCTTCCAGCACGGCGGCCTGAACGGGCGTCGGCTCATTGTAATTGCGGTCGGCGAGCGCACGCGCGAGCGGCGCACTCGTGGAAATGAAGGACATTGATGTCAGGCCTTAGGTTGCAACCGGCGGGCTGGCGGCATGCAGATCGAGGGGCGGCGCCGGATGCGGCGCGCGCAGTTGCTGCCGCACATAGAGCAGATCGCGCAAAAAGGAAATGGAGCAGCCATCCCTTCCGACATGCGGAACCGGATATCGACCATGTTGCCCGGTCCATTGTCGGCTCGTTGCAGGCTCCGCCAGCTCCGCTTTCCGGCAATATTGTCTAGGGCGCGGACGCTTTAACGCTCAACTACAGTCTGCGCCGCTGCTAGGTCCGGCTTCGACTCCAGCCGATCGACAACGCACTGCGCGATCTCCTCCGCTGCCTCGTCCGGAATCGGAAACACCGAACTGACGTTGATCTCGCCAAGCACGTAGTTGTCGGTCCCATCAACGCCGCGCCCGCCAAGCATGAAGTCCGCATCCCAGATCATCGGCAGGTCGCGCCGCGCGAGGTCCAGCAAAGACATCAATTGCGGTGTCCATTCGTCTTCCATCAACCGCCGCAAGCGCTGGAAACGTGGATCGGCCTTCGAGGTGTAAAGCCGCGCTCCGGCCGCGGCGCGCGCGGCCGGTGCTTCAATGAGTGCCTTGACCTTCTGGTAACCAAAGCCGGCACAGCGATCGCCCGCCATGTAGCAGCGCACCACGCCTTCGCTCAGACGCTCCTGGAACGGTTGATCGATGACGCAACCATCCTCGAAATACGCCTCACACCTCGTCAGAAACTCTTCCAGGGGCGTCTCCTCCGGTTCGGCCTTGGTGGCGTCCAGGATCCGCACCCTTGAGCCGCCACCTGCGTCCGCGAGCACCTCGACCTTCCAGACGCCTTGGCCGCCATTGCCCCGATTGCGCTTGATCACGCGCGCACCGGCGGCAAGCCTCGCCGGCAACTCGGCGCGCATGGCATCGACCGTTCGATAGAGAGCCGTATCACAGCCCCAGCTCATCGTGCGGGTACGATGAAGCACCTCCTTGGTGCCCATCTTGAGGATCACGTCGGGATGGGCGCTCACCCAGATGCCGCGCTCCGCGACTTCACGAAGGAGTGCGTCGAGCTGGGCGCGGTTACGCCCCTCGTGAAGCGGATTGACCCAGACAAGCACGCCATCGAACCGGGCGAGCTGCGGCCGCACGGCGTCGAGAACATCGTCCTCGTAAACCACCGGCTCCGCATCGACGCCGAGATTGGCAAGCGCCGCGAAAACATCCTTGAACCGGCTGGCTTCTGGGGTAGCGCCGCGGCGTTCGGTTTCGTCACCACGCCAGAGGATAGCGATACGGCCGAGGCGAGCTGTACGCCCGGATACAGAAAACGGCTCCGCGTTCATCATCGTGCTCCGTCCGCGTGATCATGCGGATCGCGAGCAGGACTTGGACGGGAACCGTCTTTGCAACGCCGGGAGCCTGCGACACCCCGACACGCGATTCATAAATGCGATCCGCTATGTGATCAAGGCTAGGACCTGTCGAAGCCAACCACCGGCCTTGGGTCCGTTGTCGGTCGTGAGAGTTGCGTGGTCTAAGAGCGTACCAAAGAGAGAAGCGAGTAGGCATGGGCGAGACTTGGCGGCGGTTCGGTTCCTACAATGTGCTCGCGTTGCATGACGGCATCTTCGAGGCACCGCTGGACGTCCTGATCCATGCCGGCGGCCAGGCCGCCCGTGACGACGCCGTGGCGCGCTGGGGCAAGCCGAAGATCAGCATCCCGGTCAACTGCTTCGCCCTGAAGGATGCCGACGGGGTCACCCTCGTCGACGCCGGCACGGGTCCCTCCTGGGGCGAAGCGATGGGCCACGCGCCCGCCGCTATGGCGAGAGCAGGCGTTGTTCCCGAGCAGGTGCAACGTGTCCTGATCACGCATCTGCACGGCGACCACGCGCTCGGCCTTTTCGACGGTGATCGCGCCCGCTTCCCCAATGCCGAGATCAGCGTGCCGGAAGCCGATCTTGCCTTCTTCGGGGAGGAGGCCAATCGCTTGCAAACGCCGCAGAACAGGCAGGGCGGCTTTGCCGTCGCGGCGGCGGTGAAAAAGCACTATGGCAACCGCATCCGTCCCGTAGCAGCCGGCATCATACGGCCCGGCATCGCGCTGATCCCGCTCCCCGGCCACACCTTCGGCCATAGCGGCTACCTGATCGAAGGCGAGGAGAGCCTCCTGCTGTGGGGCGATGCGCTGCATCTGTCCGACCTGCAGGCCTCGGACCCGGATGTCGGCCTGGTCTATGATTTCGATGCCGCCACCGCAGTCGCCTCCCGCCGCGCCATCCTCGAGCGCGCCGCGCGCGAAGGCTGGATCGTGACGGGCGGACATGTCGAAGGCTTCAGACGCGTCATCGAGAACGACTCGGGCTACGAACTGATCCCGGCCTGACCAGCCTCAGCCGCGCAGCCCGGCAGCGTCGAGCAGCTTGCCTGCCGCCGCCCGCGCCTCCTCGGTGATCGAGGCGCCGGCGAGCATGCGGGCGATCTCCTCGCGCCGGCTGCCAGCTTCCAGCGCCGAGACGCGGGTGACGGTGCGTTCGTCGGCCCCCTCCCCGCCCTGGGCCGATTTGGCGATCAGGAAATGCTGCCCGGCCTTGGCCGCGACCTGCGGCGCATGCGTCACCGAGACGACCTGCACTCGCGCCGCCAGCCGAGCGAGCCGCTCGCCGATCGCATCCGCCACCGCGCCGCCGACGCCGGTGTCGATCTCGTCGAAAACCAGTGTGGGAGCCGAGCCGCGCTCGGCCAGCACCACTTTCAGCGCCAGCATGAAGCGCGAGAGCTCGCCGCCCGAGGCGACCTTCATCATCGGCCCCGGCCGCGTGCCGGGGTTGGTCTCGACCCAGAACTCGACGCGGTCGAAACCTTCCGGCCCGCGCGCATCGGGATCGCTGTCGATCTGCGTAATGAAACGGGCGCGCTCCAGCTTGAGCGGCGGCAGTTCCGCTTTGACCGCGGCGTCGAGTGCCGAGGCCGCCCGGATTCGCCCGGCCGAGAGCGTGGTCGCCAGCGCGACATAGGCCGCCTCGGCTTCGGCGAGCTCGGCCTCCAGCCGCTTCAGCGAACCTTCGCTCTCGTCGAGCGCGGCGAGATCGGCCGCCATGGTCTCGGCCAGCGCCGGCAGTGCGTCGACGGGAACATCGAATTTGCGCGCCGCCGCGCGCAGCGCGAACAGCCGTTCCTCGACACGCTCCAGCACACGCGGATCGAATTCGGCGGCGCGCACGGCCGCCTGCAAGGTCTCGCCCGCCTCCTCCAGCGCGACCACCGCTGTTGTCAGCGCTGCGATCGAGGGGTCGACGAGCTGCGGCGCCTGTACAGCACGCCGCTCCAGACGACGCAGCACGCCCGACAGGGCGGAAACCGGCGAGGCCGTGCCACCGACCGCCTCATAGGCTTCGATGATGTCGCGGGCGACCTTCTCGGCGGCCATCATGCCCTGGCGCTGGCTTGCGAGAGCCTCTTCCTCGCCTGGTCCGGGGGCGAGCTTGCCCAGCTCGGCCACGGCATGGCGCAGGAAATCTGCTTCCTTGCGCGCGGTCTCGACCCGCATGCGCTGGCTCTGCAGGGCCTGGCGCGCCTTTTTCAAGACCTCGCTGGCACGCGCGACATCGGCCGCCTGATCGCCGAGCTCGCCGAAGCCGTCGAGGATGGTGCGATGCTGGGCCGGATCGGTGAGGGCCCGGTCATCATGCTGGCCATGGATCTCGACCAGTGCCGCGCCGATCATGCGCAGGATCTGCACGCTGACCGGCTGATCGTTGACGAAGGCACGGGTACGCCCGTCGGCATATTGCACGCGCCGCAGGATCAGGTCGCCGTCGGTATCGATCTCCTGTGCCTGCGCGAGCACGCGCGCCGGATGCGACATCGGCAGATCGAAGACGGCGCTGACCTGCCCTTGCGTCTCGCCATGGCGGACCAAACCACCATCACCGCGGGCGCCAAGGGCGAGCGCGAAACCATCGAGCAGGATCGACTTGCCAGCGCCGGTCTCGCCGGTCAGCACGCTGAGCCCGCCCTCGAAGCCCAGGTCGAGCCGGTCGATCAGAACGATGTCACGGATCGAGAGCTGAGCGAGCATGGTGACTCAGCCCCTTTGTGCCGGCTGGAGATGACCTCGCCGGGGCACCGGCAGGCAACCTTAGAGGCGGCCGAGACCGGTCAACCCGACGACTGCGCGCGTGAAGCCGTTGAAGGCCCGGCTGATATAGGAGCCGCGATCCTCGCGTGGCTGCAGCCCGCCGCTCTCCAGGAGAGTATAGGCGTCCTTGTACCAGGAGCTGTCAGGGAAGTTGTGGCCGAGCACCGCCGCGGCGGTCTGCGCCTCGTTGGTGATGCCGAGCGCCATATAGGCCTCGGTCAGACGCATCAGCGCCTCCTCGACGTGGCGCGTGGTCTGGTATTTGGTGATGACATCACGGAAGCGGCCGACGGCGCCGGTGTAATTGCGCTTCTCGAGATAGAAGCGGCCGACATTCATTTCCTTGCCGGCGAGCTGATCGCGCGCGACCAGCATCTTCTCGCGCACGTCGATCACGTATTCCGACTTCGGATAGCGGTCGAGCAGCTCCTGCATCGCGCGCAGCGCCTGGTCGGTGCGCTCCTGATCGCGCGTCGCATCCGGGATCTGGTTGTAATAGGACATCGCCAGGATGTACTGCGCATAGGCCGCGTCCGGGCTCGCCGGGTTCTGAGCGAGAAAGCGCTTCGAGGCGGTGATCGCGTCGTCGTACTTGGCCGCCTCGTAATTCGCATAGGCGGCCATGATCAGGCCCTTCTTCGAATACGGCGAGAACGGCGCCTGCTTGTCGATCTCGTCGAACTTCTTGTTCGCGCCTTCGGTGTCGCCGTTCTGGAGACGGGCGAGACCCTCATTGTAGAGCTTGTCAGCCGGGACCTCCGCCACCACTTCGGGCTTGTAGACCTCGGGCCGGTCGAACGGGTTGAGCGCGCTCATCGTATCGCAGCCGCCGAGCGCGGCCGCGAGGGCAAGCGCCAGCGCGAGGCGCTTGCCGCCGCTGGTCGATTCGCCGGAATTGAATGTCTTCAGCCGCATGACGCTCACTTCATCCGTCCTTGTGACGCCCCTTCGACAAGAGCGCGCGAAATGGCTTAGCGCGCTTTCCGTTCGACCGGAACGGTCGAACGACAAGAATTCGCGCCAACTTAGTGCTGGAGCATGTTCTCATCGCAAAAGTGGTTCCCACTTTTGCGGAACATGCTCTAGCTCAGAAGCAGCCTTTTCGCCAAGCGTGACGGGCGCTTCATGCAGTGCGATCGCCGTTTCCAACAGGAAACGGGCGAATGCAAGGCGTGGCGTCGCGTAATACCCCGATCAGTGCAGGTCAGGCGCAAGCGCGGCAGGTACCGGGCCGGCCGCCATCTGCACGGCGTGGTGTCCGTAAACCGGCTGAGCCTCGACGATCGCGTAGTTGGCGCGGTCGGCGAACAGCGCCTCGAGGATCCGGACGTTCATGCGGTGACCGCCGCAATAGGAGCGGAACTCGCCGAGGATCGGATAGCCGGCGAGCGCGAGATCGCCCACCGCATCGAGCACCTTGTGGCGCACGAATTCGTCGGCGTAGCGCAGGCCTTCCGGATTGATGACCTTGTCGTCGCCGATCGCGACGGTGTTGTCGAGCGAGGCGCCGAGCGCGAAGCCGGCCTTCCAGAGCTGCTCGACATCGCGCATGAAGCCGAAGGTGCGGGCACCGGAAATCTCGCGGGCATAAGCCTCGGGATCGAGATCGAAGATCTTGCGCTGGCGGCCGATGGCCGGGGTGTCGAAGTCGATCTCGACGTCGAGGCGGAAACCGTTCTCGGACGGAGCGAGCTCGGCGAAGGCGCGGCCCTGCTCGATGCGGACCGGGCGCAGGACCTTGAGATAGCGACGGGTCGCGCCGAGGGCGACGAGGCCAGTCGACTCGATGGCGGTGACGAACTCGGCGGCACTGCCGTCCATGATCGGCATTTCCGGGCCGTCGATCTCGATCAGCACGTTGTCGAGGCCGAGGCCGGCGCAGGCCGACATCAGGTGCTCGATCGTGGCGACGGAGCCGGAAGCCTGGTCGCCGATCACGGTGCACAGCTCGGTGGCGCTGACCTTGTTATGGCGAGCGTGGATCAACTGCTCATGGCCGCCTTCGAGGCCTTTGCGCAGAAAGACGACGCCGGTGTTGGCAGTGGAAGGCCGCAGCGTGAGGCAGGCGGGAGCCCCGGAATGAACGCCGATGCCTTGGAGGGTCACGGGCGAGCGTAGGGTCGTCTGCCGTTCAGCCATCATACTCGATATCCGTCTCAAACGCGCAAATCTCGGGGGCGACGCCTTGCGGCGCAACCTGTTCGACGATTGACGCGGTTCCCTGAATTGCAGCGAACTCGGGATTAATCCCGAATCCCCCTACCCGGTGATGCGCTGCAAGATACGCGCTGGCGCACAACCTTCAAAATCACGCTTTCTTTCGCTCTGTAACAGAGGTTACGAAGCCAGAAAACCTTAACCATCTGATTGATGTATATGGTTTTTCAGACGTTAAAAAAGGCCCGGCGGGGGTGCCGCCGGGCCGTCTGTTTAAACCGGTTGAACCGGAGTTGGAAAGCTCAGTTCGACTGGCGGCGCAGGAAGGCCGGGATCTCGAGCTGGTCTTCTTCCGTGTTGCGCGCCGGAGCTGCGCGGCCGAGCTGGTCGAGCTGCCCCTGGGCCGGCCGGGTGGCTGGCGCTGGCGGACGGCGCATGAACTCGGCATGGGCCGCGCTCGGGCCGGCCGCCGCGACCGGGGGTGCCGGACGCGGAGCCGGAGCCGGAACAGGCGCCACCGGGGCATCAGCGTAATCATCATCCTTGCGGCCGAAGCCGACCGAGGCGAGGCGCTGCATCAGCGACATGCGCTTCTGCTCGGCCGAAGCCGGCGCCGGAGCAGGCGCCGCGCCGCGGCTCTGCGCGATCTGGTGCTGGGCCGGCATCGGCAGGTCCTCGACGCGCGGCATGCGGGTCGGGCGGATCACGGCGCGCTCGGGAGCTGGCGGGATGAAGCTGTCCTCGAAATGCGGCACCGATGCTTCGGGCGCATGAGACTCGACGACCGGCGGGGCCATCATCGCCGGGCGCGGCTGGGCCGGCTCGATGCGGACATCGGCGGCATAAGCCGCCGGAGCCGGAGCGCGAACCGGTTCCGGCATCATGGTCTCAGCCACCGGGGCCGGCATCGGCGCAGGAGCCGGGGCAGCGGCGGAGGTGCGGACGTTCGGGACGGCCGAGCGCAGCCGCGCCTCGGCCTTCAGCCGCTCGGCGACTTCGGCGATACGGGCTTCGGTCGGGTCGAGCTCACCCTGGGCGCTCATCGGCTTGTCGATGCCGGTGGCGACCACCGAGACGCGCATCGTGCCTTCCAGCGCCTCGTCGAAGGTGGCGCCGACGATGATGTTGGCCTCGGAGTCGACCTCCTCGCGGATGCGGGTCGCGGCCTCGTCGACCTCGTAGAGCTTCATGTCGCGCCCGCCGGTGATCGAGATCAGCAGGCCGCGCGCACCCTTCATCGAGACGTCGTCGAGCAACGGGTTGTTGATCGCGGCCTGGGCGGCCGAGAGCGCCCGCTTCTCGCCCTGAGCCTCGCCGGTGCCCATCATCGCCTTGCCCATGCCGCGCATCACGGCGCGGACGTCGGCGAAGTCGAGGTTGATCAGGCCGGGACGGACCATCAGGTCGGTGATGCAGGCGACGCCGGAGTAGAGCACCTGGTCGGCCATGCCGAAGGCGTCGGCGAAGCCGGTGTTCTCGTTGGCGACACGGAACAGGTTCTGGTTCGGGATGACGATCAGCGTGTCGACGGCCTCGTTGAGCTCGCCGATGCCAGCCTCGGCCATGCGCATGCGGCGCTGGCCCTCGAACTGGAACGGCTTGGTGACGACGCCGACAGTGAGGATGCCCATGTCGCGGGCGACGCGGGCGATCGCGGGGGCCGCGCCCGTGCCGGTGCCGCCGCCCATGCCGGCGGTGATGAAGACCATGTGCGCGCCAGCGAGATGATCGCGGATCTCGTCGATCACCTCTTCCGCCGCCGCCCGGCCGACTTCCGGCTGCGAGCCGGCGCCGAGGCCTTCGGTGACCTGGAGGCCCATCTGGATGATGCGCGGGGCGCGGGCGAGAGCGAGCGCCTGAGCATCGGTGTTGGCGCAGACGAAGTCGACGCCGTCGAGCCCGGCCTCGATCATGTTGTTCACGGCATTGCCGCCGGCGCCGCCGACACCGAACACGGTGATCCGGGGCTTGAGTTCCCGGATGTCCGGGGCTTGCAGGTTCATCGCCATGATTGCCTCTTTCACTGTCTTGTCCGGCTCCTGGCGGGCCGTCCCGTCTTCCACGCCAGGGGCCGGAGCCCCGTTCTGTTAAAACTCACCCCGGGTCGCCTCGCCTCTCGGCGTCGCGGCCCGCAACCCTAGAAACTCTCGCGCAGCCAGCGGCCGACGCGGGAGAAGTAGCCATCCGTCGCATGGGCGAAGAAGGACGCCCCTGCCCGCGGCTCGAAATGTTCGACATGCGCGACCTGCGGATAGACCAGGAGGCCGACCGCCGCCGCGAAGGACGGGCCCTTGCCGGCTTCCGGCAGGCCCCTGATTCCGAGTGGCCGGCCGGTGCGGACCTGGCCGCCGAGCACACGCCGCGCCACTTCCGGCATGCCGGTGAGCTGGCAGGCGCCGCCGGTCAGCACCACGCGCCGCCCGGCCTCGGCCGAGAAGCCCGCCGCCTTCAGCCGGTCGCGCACCAGTTCGAGGATCTCCTCGACGCGCGGCTTGATGATCCGGACCAGATGCGACTTCGAGAGGTGGTTCGGCATGTCGCGCTCGTCGTCGTCGACCTGCGGCACCGCGATCATGTCGCGCTCGTCGGACGGGCTGGCGATGGCCGAGCCATGCAGCGTCTTCAGCCGCTCGGCTGCGGAGACCCGGGTCGAGAGCCCGCGCGCCACGTCCATGGTGATGTGGTTGCCGCCGACCGCGATCGCATCGGCATGGGTCAGATGCCCGCCGGAGAAGACGCCGAGCGAGGTCGTGCCGCCGCCCATGTCGACCACGACGACGCCCATCTCGGCTTCGTCGTCGACCAGAACGGAAAGGCCGGCCGCATAGGGGGTCGCGACCACCGCCTCGACCTCGAGATGGCAGCGCTCGACCGCGAGCATGACGTTGCGCGCCGCAG
Organism: Alloboseaceae bacterium BT-24-1; assembly: GCA_025846845.1. Taxonomy (GTDB): domain Bacteria; phylum Pseudomonadota; class Alphaproteobacteria; order Rhizobiales; family Beijerinckiaceae; genus Allobosea. The sequence goes on along the minus strand of JAOYTL010000002.1, from coordinate 255,981 downwards.
CCGCTTCGGAAGCGACGACGTGCATGTCGACCGAGAGCGAGCCGCCGATCAGCCCGCGCGGATCGAGCACGCCGGGCGAACCGTCGAGCGCGTAGCCGGTCGGCAGCGCGTGCAGCACCGCCTTGCCCGGGCGGATGGCGTGGTTCGCCGCGGCGGCGAGCACGCGCTTGACGTCGGAGTCGCCGACCGAACCGCCGCGCAGATCGACGCTGGCCGCGTAGTGCTGCGAGTTCAGGCGTCCGCCGGTCAGGTTCACGATCACCGACTGGACTTCGACCTTGGCCATGCGCTCGGCCGCGTCCACGGCGGCACGAATGGCGCGCTCGGCGCTTTCAAGATCGATGATCGCCCCGCCCTTCAGGCCGAGCGAGCGCTGGTGACCAATGCCGATGATGCGCGCGACATGGGTGCGTCCGCGCAGCCGCTCGTTCGCCTCGGCCGGGTTGAGCTCTGCGATCAGGCAGACGACCTTGCTCGTGCCGATGTCCAGAATCGACAAGGTCGCGCTCTTGCGCGACGACAAGGGCCGCATCCGCGGCGTCAAGCCCTGCGAGGTCAAGCTCATGCCTCGCCGCCCTTCTTCTTCGTCTTGCTCTTGAGCTGCTCGGCCCGCGTCGTCGCGGCTTCTTCGGTCAGGCGCATGGTCACGCGGTCAGGCTGGCGCATGTCGATGGCGATCAAATCCTTCTCGCTGATCCGGAAGTCCTGCTCGAGGCTGGCGAGGCGCTTCACCGCGGCTCCGGCGCCCTGCTCCGGCAGCCTGATGTCGGCGCCGGTATCGAGCTTGAGATTCCAGCGCCGGCCGGCGACGAGGCTGCCGGCGCGGATGCGCGCGGCGAAGGGGCCGGCCTCGTTGAGCAGCGCGAGATAGTCCTTCGCCTTGAGATTGGCGTCGGCACCAACGACCAGCGGCAGGTTGGCGAAGCGGCCATCGTCCATCTTGTCGATCACCGTGCCGTCCTGCGCGATCAGGAAAAGCTCGCCCTTGACCTGCCAGAGCGCATAGGGCTCGCGCTCGGTGAGATTGATCGAGATCTCGCCGGGATAGAGCTTGCGGACCGAGGCTTCGCGGATCATCGGCGTGGCTTCGAGCCGCTTGCGGGCTTCGTCCGCATCGAAGAAGGCGAGCGAGATCTTGGGATCGATGCCGGCCGCGACCAGCACCTCGATCTCGGAAAGCCCACTCAGGCCCGAAATGGTGATGCGGTCGATGCCGAGCCCGACGGCCCGGGCCAATGCATGCCTGGGCTCGCCATAGGTCTCGCGGAAGGTCTCGTAATGGCCGCCCAGAACCGCCCCGGTCGTGCCCGTGAGCGCCAGGAAGGCGATCGCCAGCCAGGAGCCGAGACCGCTCGGCAGCCGCTCGGCCAGCGGCACCGCGACGGCGCTGCGGCGCGAGCCGCGGAACCAGCGGCGCGAGCGCTCGCCGACGAGGAGCTGAGGCCCCGTCACGCGCATCGGCAGGTTGGCACCGGCAAACACCGGTTCCACCTTCACCGATTTAAGGAGGCGTCCTCCACGATCCATCTGACGAGCTCACCGAAATTCATGCCCGCATGGGCGGCTAATTCGGGCACCAGGCTAGTCTCGGTCATGCCCGGCTGCGTGTTGACTTCCAACCAGACGAGCGTGTCGCTCTCGTCGTCGTAGCGGAAGTCTGAACGGCTGACGCCGCGGCACCCGATTGCTTGATGCGCCGTTAACGCACACTCTTCGATCCGCTGGTAAATATTCGGTAAAATTTGAGCCGGGCAGATGTGGATTGAACCGCCTTTGGCATATTTGGCGTCGTAGTCGTAGAACTCGCCCGTCGCCGCCCGAATCTCCGTTACCCCCAAGGACTTGCCGTCCATCACCGCGCAGGTCAGTTCGCGCCCGGCGATGAAGGTTTCGGCCAGCATGGTCTCGCCGCAGGGCCAGTCCGGCCGGGCGATCTCCTGGGGTGGGTGCTCGCGGCCTTTCTTAACGATCACCACCCCGACCGATGAGCCTTCGTCGATCGGCTTGATCACATAGGGCGGTGGCAGGGGGTGCCGTTTCGCCGCCTCGAAGCGCGAGACATTGATGCCGTGCGCGACCGGGACGCCGGCTGCCGACACGACCATCTTGGCCTTGTCCTTGCGGATGGCAAGCGCCGAGGCGAGCACGCCGGAATGGGTATAGGGAATGCCGAGGATCTCGAGCATGCCCTGGATGGTGCCGTCCTCGCCGAAGCGCCCATGCAGGGCGTTGAAGACGACCTCGGGCTTCAGCCTGGCCAGAACCTCGGCGACGTCGCGGCCGACCTCGACGCGCGTGACGCGGTAGCCGACGCTTTCGAGCGCCCGGGCACAGGCCGCGCCGCTGCGGAGGCTGACCTCACGCTCGACCGACCATCCGCCCATCAGCACTGCGACATGCTTGCTCATCAAGGTTCCTGACACCGAATTCCTGGGTCCGAACCTGATCCGACATGGTTAACGACGCGTTAACGAAGCGCCCTGCCGGTTAATGGAAGCGCCCCTGTTGCGCGCAGGACTCACTCCCCTTCGCCGGCGGCGACCTTGGCCAGCAGGGCCTTGAGCTGCTCGCGCTCGGACGCGCCGAGCGGCGAGAGCAGCCGCTCTTCCGTCGCGACATGCGAGACCACGAGCCGCTCGATCAGGGCGAATCCTTCGGGCGTCAGCAGGATGCGCAGACTCCGCCTGTCCTGCGGATCGGCCTGCCTCGCGATCAGCCCGCGCTTCTCCAGCCGGTCGAGCCGATTCGTCATCGCCGAGGTCGAGAGCATCATGTCCTTGGCGAGCTCCGACGGGGTCAGCGAGCCGCCATGCTCGCCCTGGCGGCGCAAGGTCATCAGCACGTCGAAGCCGGCGAAGTCGAGCTCGGCCCCGGCGAGATTGCCGGCCAATCCCTGCCGAATCCGCTCGCCCGCGCGCCAGACCGCACCACAGACCGCCATCGGACCGGGATCGATGTCGGGTCGCGCCAATCGCCACTGCGCGAGAATCGAATCCAGCGGCCCGCCCTGCCCGCTCGCCTCGTCAGCTTGACTCATGGAAATCCTGCGCCTAATTATCCGCCATCAAGTAATTCGATATCAAATTATCTGACGTCGGACAACCCTACCAGTCCGGCGCAGCTGCCGCAAACCGCGAGAGCAAGACGATGACGGACAGAACCGCTGCCTTCCCGATCGACCCGATCTTCATCGAGCGCTGGTCGCCCCGTGCCTTCCATCCGGAGCCGATGCCCTCGCAGGCGCTGCTGACAATCCTGGAAGCCGCCCGCTGGGCTCCGTCGGCCTATAACGAGCAGCCCTGGCGCTTTCTCTACGCGCTGCGCGGCGACGCGCATTGGCCGCAATTCGTCTCGCTGCTCGACAGCTTCAACCAGAGCTGGGCCGGCTCGGCCTCCGCCCTTGTCTTCATTCTGTCGGATACCGGCTCGGACGACGCCGCTCAGCAGCCACAGGCCTCGCCGATCCGCAGCTTCGACACCGGCGCCGCCTGGTCGCACATCGCCCTGCAGGCCGTCCGGCTCGGCTACCACGCCCATGCGATGGCTGGCATCGATGTCGAGGCCACCCGCAAGAGCCTCGCCGTCCCGCCGCGCTTCCGCGTCGAGATCGCCGTCGCGCTCGGCCGCCGGGCGGAGCCCGAGACGCTTCCGCCGCAGCTGCGCGAGCGCGAATCGCCGAGCCCTCGGCGCCCGCTCACGGAAACCGCTTTCTCCGGCCCCTTCCCGGCCTGAGCGCCGGATCCATCTCTCCCTGAAAGGTCACGGCCATGGCCGACAACAAGACCCGCATCCTGCTCGCGACGATCCTGGCGCCCATCCTCTGGGGCTCGACCTATGTCGTCTTCACCCAGACGCTTCCGGTCGAGCATCCGCTGCTCGTCGGGGCACTGCGCGCCTTGCCCGCCGGCATCCTTCTGATGCTGCTCGGGCCGGGCCTGCCGCCGCGCGACAAGCTCCTGCCGCTCGCCATCATCGGCTTCGCCAATATCGGCCTGTTCTTCGGCATGCTCTTCCTCAGCGCCTCGCGCCTGCCGGGTGGGCTCGCCGCGACGCTCGGCTCGATGCAGCCGCTGCTCGTCGCCTTCCTCGCCTGGCCCCTACTGCTGCGGAGGCCGCGCCTCGGGCAGGTGCTCGCTGCGCTCGCCGGCACGATCGGCGTCGGCCTCCTGGTCATCGACGATACCGTGCAGCTCGATGCGATCGGCGTCGCGGCCGCACTCGTCGGCGCCGCCTCGATGGCGACCGGCACCGTGCTGATCGAGCGCTGGGGCAAGGTCGGCACGCCGCTGGCACTCGCCGCCTGGCAGCTCACCCTCGGCGGGCTCCTGCTCCTGCCGGTCGCGCTCATGGTCGAGGGCCTGCCGCCCATGCCGACCGTGCGCAACCTCGCCGGGCTGACCTATCTGGTCGTGATCGGCACCGCCTTCGCCTATTGGCTCTGGGTGCGCGGCATCGCCACGATCGGGACGGGCGTCGCCTTCCTGAGCCTGCTCAGCCCGCTGGTCGCGACCTTCCTCGGCGCCGCCCTGCTCAATGAATGGTTCAATGCCCAGCAATGGCTCGGCATCGCCATCATCTTCGGCTCGACCGTCGCCGGCATCATGCTGTCGCGGCGCAAGCCAGCCGAAGCGGCGGCGCCTGCTCAGGCCGCGACGCCGAACCGCTTGATCTCCCAGTGCAACTCATAGCCTGAATTGTCCTTGACCCGGCGGCGGACCTCTTCGCCCAAGCCCTCGATATCGGCGGCGGTCGCGCCGCCGGTATTGATCAGGAAATTGCAGTGCATCTCCGAGACCTGCGCCCCGCCGATGCGCAGACCACGGCAGCCGGCCGCATCGATCAATTGCCAGGCCTTGCCGCCTTCCGGGTTCTTGAAAGTCGAGCCGCCGGTGCGTTCCTTGATCGGCTGCGCCGCCTCGCGCGCCGAGGTCACCCGGTCCATTTCGGCCAGGATCTCAGCCTGGTCTCCCGGCCGGCCCTGGAACAGCGCCGAGGTGAAGATCATGTCGGCGGGCGCGATCGAGTTGCGATAGGTGAAGCCCATCTGCGCATGCGAGAAGGTGGCGATCTCGCCGGCGCGCGTCACGCCCCGCGCCTCGACCAGCACATCGGTGGTCTCGCCGCCATGCGCACCGGCATTCATGCGCAGCGCCCCGCCGATGCAGCCGGGAATACCGCGATAGAAGGCGAGCCCGTCGAGCGAGGCATCGGCCGCAGCGCGCGCCACCTTCACATCCGGCACGGCCGTCCCGGCACGCAAACGATCGCCGTCCTCGCGGACGATCTCGCCAAAAGCCTTGCCGGCGAGGCGGATGACCACGCCGGGAATGCCGCCGTCGCGCACGATCAGGTTCGAGCCGAGCCCGACCACCGTGACCGGGATCTCCACCGGCAGCTTGCCGAGCAGATAAGCGAGATCGTCCTCGTCGGCCGGGGTGAACAGCACCTGCGCCGGCCCCCCGACCCGGAACCAGGTCAGCCCCGCCATCGCCTGATTGGCGAGAAGCCGGCCGCGCAGCTCGGGCGCGGCAGCGAGGATGTCGGCGGAGAGGTCGGGGAACGACATGGCTAGGCTCGCGCTGACCCTTCTCCCCTTGCGGGAGAAGGTGGCCCGGCGAAGCCGGGTCGGATGAGGGGTCGCGCCGTCCTTTTCCGAAAGTCGAGAATGCCACGCGCCGATGGCCGAAACCGTCGCGCGACCCCTCATCCGGCGCTATCGCGCCACCTTCTCCCGCAAGGGGAGAAGGGAAGCAAGTGGCAAGACGTCAGCGCTTCGCGCTGCCACCTTCTCCCCCGAGGGGAGAAGGAAGAGAAGCGAGCTCACCAGGCAGCGCATACGCCCACTGCGTGATGTTGCCCGCCCCGAGGCAGACGACATAGTCGCCCGGGCCGGCGAGCTCCGCGACCATGCCGGCGAGCTTGTCCGGGGATTCGAGCGGCAGCGTATGGCGGTGGCCGCGCGCCTTGATCGCCGCCACCAGCGAGTCGCGATCGATGCCCGGAACCGGCTGCTCGCCGGCGGCATAGACATCGGCGATGATCACCGAATCCGCATCGTTGAAGCAGGCGGCGAAGTCGGCGAACAGGCTCGACAGGCGGCTGTAGCGATGCGGCTGCATCACCGCGATGACCTTGCCCTTGGTCGAAGCGCGCGCCGCCTTGAGCACGGCGGCGATCTCGACCGGATGGTGTCCGTAATCGTCGAAGATCAGCGCGCCGTTCCACTCGCCGGTCTTGGTGAAGCGGCGCTTGACCCCGCCGAAGCCGGCAAGTCCGGCACGGATCTGCTCGACCGGCACGCCAAGATCATAGGCGACGGCGATCGCGGCGGTGGCGTTGAGCGCGTTGTGATGGCCCGGCATCGGCATGATGAGATCGCGCACCACCTCCTCGCGGCCGCGCTTGCGGTCGCGGATCAGCAGCGTGAACTTCGACTGGCCGCCCGTAAGGTCGATGTCGAGCAGGCGGAAATCGGCCTGCGGGTTCTCGCCATAGGTGATGACGCGGCGATCCTCGATCTGCCCGACCTGCTCCTGCACGGTCGGATGGTCGATGCACATCACCGCAAAACCGTAGAAGGGCAGGTTCTCGACGAAGGCGCGGAAGGCCGCCTTGATCGCCTCGAACGAGCCGAAATGGTCGAGATGCTCCGGGTCGATATTGGTGATGATCGCGACATCGGCCGGCAGCTTCAGGAAGGTGCCGTCGGATTCGTCGGCCTCGACCACCATCCAGTCGCTCTCGCCCATGCGGGCATTGGTGCCGTAGGCGTTGATGATGCCGCCATTGATCACGGTCGGGTCGAGCCCGCCCTTTTCGAGCAGCGTCGCGACCAGCGAGGTCGTCGTCGTCTTGCCATGCGTGCCGGCAATGGCGACGCAGGATTTCAGCCGCATCAACTCGGCCAGCATCTCGGCGCGGCGCACCACCGGCAGGCGCTGCTCGCGCGCCGCCATCAGTTCGGGATTGTCGCGCTTGATCGCGGTCGAGACCACGACGACCTCGGCATCGCCGATATTTTCGGCCTTGTGGCCGACGAAGGTCTTGATGCCCTTCTCGGCCAGGCGCTTGACGTTGGCGCCGTCGGAAGCGTCCGAACCCTGCACCTTGTAGCCGAGATTGTGCAGCACCTCGGCGATGCCGGACATGCCGATGCCGCCGATGCCGACGAAATGGATGGAGCCGAGTTTCGGCGGCAGCTTCATGGTATCGCGTCCTGAAAGATCAGTTCCGGGCGGTCTGCAGCACGAGCCGCGCCAGGCGGTCGGCCGCATCCGGTATGCCCGCGCTCTTGGCCGCCTGAGCCATCGCCGTCAAGCGCAACGGCTCGGCGAGCAGCACCGACAGCTCCGCAGCGAGCCGCCGCGGCGAGAAATCGTTCTGCAGGATCATCATCGCACCGCCCGCCCTGGCGAGCACCCCGGCATTGGCGGCCTGGTCCTGATCGAGCGAGCCTGGCAATGGCACCAGCAGCGCAGGGCGGCCGATCACGGTGAGCTCGGCGATGGTCGAGGCGCCCGAGCGTGCGATCACCAGATGCGCCGCCGCCATCCGCGCCGGCAGGTCCTTGAAGAAGGGCGCGATCTCGAACCTGATGCCGAGCGAGGCATAGATCTTCCGCACCCGCTCGTCGTCTTCGGCCCGCGCCTGCTGGACGATCGACAGGCGGCTGCGCTCCTCCGGCGCGAGCAGCTGGATCGCCGGCGGGAGGATGTCGGCCATCACCCGCGCGCCCTGGCTGCCGCCGAAGACCAGCAGATTGATGCGCCCATCCGGCTCGGCATAGGGCGAAGCCGCCTCGATCACCGCCGGCCGCACCGGATTGCCGACCTGCGTGCACTTTGCCACCTGATCCGGCGCCAGCCCGCCGACTTCGGCAAAGCCGGTCGCGATCGCCTTGACCCGGCTGGCGAGGAAACGATTGGCCCGGCCGATCACGGCGTTCTGTTCGTGCACCATGGTCGGCACGCCCATCAGCGCCGCGGCGAAGACCGGGGGCACCGTCGGGTAGCCACCGAAGCCGACAACGATGGCCGGCTTCAGCTGCTTGATCGCCTGGCGCGCCGCGAGCCCTCCGCGCACAAGCACCAGCGCCGCCTTCGCCATAGCGATCGGCGATTTGCCAGATGGCGTCGCCGCCGGCACCGCATGGATCGACTCAGCCGGGAAGTTGCCGGCGTATTCGGCGGCGCGCGTATCGGTGATCAGCGCCACCCTGGCGCCATGACCGTGCAGGGCATGGCTCAGCGCCTCGGCCGGAAAGAGGTGCCCGCCCGTGCCGCCGGCGGCGAGCACGACGAGCGGCGCCTGCGCTTCTGCGCTCACGAACTGCGCTCCGGCTTGCCGAAGCTCTCGGCGCGCGGCCGCTTGCGGGTCAGCGCCAGGAGGAAGCCGGTGCCAAGCGCCAGCGAGATCAGCGAGGAGCCGCCATAGGAGATGAACGGCAGGGTCATGCCCTTGGCCGGCATCATGTGCAGGTTCACCATCATGTTGATCGCGGCCTGGATGCCGAAGAGCAGAGCGAGGCCGGTTACGCCGAGGCGCACGAAAGGATCCTCGGCGCGCTGCGCCACGAACAGCGCCCGCAGCACGATGACCGCAAAGAGCAGCACCAGCACCATGCAGACGACGATGCCGAATTCCTCGGCGGTCACCGCGAAGATGAAGTCGGTATGCGCGTCGGGCAGGATGCGCTTGACCGTGCCCTCGCCCGGACCTTTGCCGAACCAGCCGCCCTGGGCGAAGCTCTCGAGTGCAGTGTCGACCTGGAAGGTGTCGCCCGAGCCCTTGTCCATGAAGCGCTCGATGCGGGCGCGCACGTGCGGGACGAGTTCATAGGCGATGAAAAGGCCGACGGCGCCGATGCCACCGAGCCCCAAGACCCAGAACCAGTGCAGGCCGGCGACGAAGAACAGCCCGGCCCAGACCAGCGTGACCAGAATGGTCTGGCCAAAGTCCGGCTGCAGCACCAAAGGCACGATCGTGATCGGCAGCAGCAGGAAGGCGATGATCGTGCCCGGCAGCTCCGGTCGGCGATGGCCTTCGGCGAAAGCCCATGCGGCGAGCACGACGAAGGCCGGCTTCAGGAATTCGGAGGGTTGGATCGACCCAAGCGGCCCGAGCGTCAGCCAGCGCTTGGCGCCCTTGACCTCGACGCCGAAATAGAGCGTGCCGATCACGCCGGCGAGAGAGAACAGGAAGATGACCAGCGCGATCCGCCGCACCTGGCGCGGCGCCAGCAGCGAGGTCGAGAGGAAGATCGCCAGCGCCACTAGGAGGTAGACGACCTGGCGGTTGACGAAATGGAAGGTCGACAGGCCCAGTCGCTCGGCGACCGGCGGCCCGCCCGCCATCAGCAGCACCACGCCGGAGACCATCAGCGTCACCAGCGTCGTCAGGATGACGCGGTCGATCGACCACCACCAGCGGCCGCTCAGGCTGGGTTCTGCGCGCGAGACCATCGTTCCAAGGCTCCGTCGATGAGCAGGCAGATCGAAGGCGCCCGCTCCGGCGAATCACTCTGTCAATGAATGGTTAACCGATTGATTCCGATGCCGGTGATCGCGCCTTCACGCGTGCGATGGCTGCAGCTTGTCCACTGGGGCCTCATCCCGATCCGCCAGATAGGCGCAAATCAGCCTGACGAGCTCGCCGCGCAACGCTGGCTCGTGCAGCCTGCCACGGCGCGCTGCATTGTGGATCACCCCGTCGATGGCATCCGAGATGACGAGGCCGATGGTCGAGGCCGGCGTGTCCTTGTCCTGCGATCCATGGGTCGTCGCGGCCCGGGTGAAGAGAGCCAGGTATTGCGCCTCGATCTCGCTGTTCTGGTCACGATAGGCCTCGAGGCCCGGCGCCTCGTCCAATAGCACCCGATGCAGTCCGGGATGGATGCTGTGCGCCGCGATGAGGTTGGCCACCAGGACTTCGACAAACTCCGCGAGCGATTGCGTGCCCGCAAGCGCATGCCTGACGGCATCGAGACTGTCGTCGATATGCCGCCGCCTGATCGCGTCCACCAGCGACAGCTTGTCGGGGAAATACTGATAGAGCGAGCCGATGCTGACGCCGGCGGCATCCGCGACCTTGTTGGTGGTGAAGCCGCTCCAGCCCTGCTCGCTCAGAATGCGAGCCCCGGCCTCGACCACAGCCTCGACCGTCGCCCGCGAGCGCGCCTGGCGCGGCTCCTTGCGCATCGAGAACCGCCCTTTGGCGATGCGAGTAGACAAATCAGGCGCCCCGGCTCCGAATATGAGGACATTACTCACATTTATCGGACGGGCCAACGACCATGAGCGAGATGCTGCAGACCCTCTATGGCTATCAGGCCTGGGCGAACCACGACCTGCTCGACAAGCTGGCCCTGCTCGACGCGGCGACGCAGGCAGCCGAGCGCGACACCGCGCTGCGGCTCGTCAGCCACTACCATGTCGTGGCCCGGATCTTCGCCGCGCATCTGACCGGTACGGACCATGGCTACACATCGGACAACACGACCGAGATGCCGACCCTGGACGCACTCCGCGTCTCGGTCGCGGCGACGGATCGCTGGTACCAGGACTATGTCCGGACGATCGCGCCGGAGGCGCTGTCCGAAGCGGTCGCCTTTCGCTTCACCGACGGCGACAAGGGCTGCATGACGCGGCAGGAGATGCTGCTGCACGTCGCCCTGCATTCGGCGGTTCATCGCGGCGAGGTCTGCCGCATCCTGTGGCAGACCTCGATCACGCCGCCCTGGGACACCCTCGCTGTCTACCTGCACCAGTCGGAACCGGCGCGCCGCCGGCAGAGCACGGCTGCCTAAGTCTCCGGATAGGGCGTGCCGTCCTTGTGCACGAAGCGCCCGTCGGCGTTGGCGCTCATCATGTCGATGTCCGAGCAGGTGGTCAGGTCTGCCGTCTGACGGCTGCCGACTTCGAGATAGACCGAGACCCTGTCCGAGCGGTTGATCATATGGTGGCCGTTGCCGCTGTTCTTGGCGAAGGCGGCGCAATCGCCGGCGCGCAGCACGGTCTCGCCTTCGTCCTCGACCAGCACCAGTTCGCCTTCGAGCAGATAGACGAACTCGTCCTCATGCGAATGCCAATGGCGCTGGCTCGACCAGCCACCCGGCGGCAGCCGCATCAGGTTGACGCCGAAATCGCTGAGCCCGCCGGCATTGCCGAGCCGCTTGCGGACGCGTTCGGCGCAGGGGGCATCGAAGGGCTTCGGATAGCCCGAGCCCTTGCGCTCCGGCACGGCGGCGACATCGATCTTGGGCATAGACGGGCGCCTCCAGTCTGGTGGTGGCCCGCAACCTATCACGCGACTAGTGGCCCGCGACCGCCTCGAACCCCGGCAGCGCCTTGACTAGCGCCCGGAACGCATCGCCCCGTACCTCGAAATTCGGAAACTGGTCGTAGGAGGCGCAAGCCGGCGAGAGCAGCACCGCGATCTCGCCCGTCCCCTGCTGAGCCAACGCCGCCTTCGTCGCAGCGGCCACCGCGACATCGAGCGTGCCGCTCCGCTCGTAAGGAACGCGGCCGTCCTCGTCGAAGGTCGCGGCGAAGACATCACTCGCCGCGCCGATCAGATAGGCGCGGGCGATGTTGGGGAAATAGCGCCTCAGCGACTCGATGCCGCCTTCCTTGGCCTTGCCGCCGAGAATCCAGAAGATCTCGCGGAAGGAGGTCAGTGCCTTCTCGGTCGAGTCGGCATTCGTCGCCTTGGAATCGTTGATGAAGACGACGCGGCCGATGCGGCCAAGCTCCTCCATTCGGTGTTTCAGGCCGGGATAGCTCCGGAAGCCGGCGGCGATCTCCTCAGCCGAAAGGCCAAGCGCCGCACAGGCGGCAAAGGCGGCCGCCGCGTTCTGGGCGTTGTGGCTGCCGCGCAAGCTACCGATGCCGGCGAGATTGGCGACGACCTTCGGCTTGCCGTCCCTGACCTCGACGATCCGCGTGTCGAGCTGGCCCGCATTGGCGGTGACGCCGGCAAAGACGCCCTCGTCGAGCGGCTGCTCGCCGCTGATCTTGACCAGTGGCCTACCCGAGGCGGCGCGCCGGCGCGCCATCTGCTTCGACGGCTCGTCGTCGACGCCGATGACCGCGATGTCGGAGGCCGTGACCAGCCGCTCCTTGATCGCACCATAGGCCTCGAAGGTGCCGTGCCGGTCGAGATGATCAGGCGTCAGGTTCATCTGGATGCCGACGCTCGGCTTGATCGAGGGCGCCAGATCGATCTGGAAGGTCGAGCACTCGACGACATGGATGCGATCCAGAGCCGGCGGCTCCAGCGCCAGCACGGCGGTGCCGATATTGCCGCCCATCTGCACATCGCGGCCGGCCGCTTGCAGCACATGCGCGATCAGCGCCGTCGTCGTCGACTTGCCGTTGGTGCCGGTGATGCAGATCACCGGCGCGGCGGGCGCGATCTTCGCCCGCTCCAGAAAGAACAATTCGATGTCGCCGATCACTGGGACATTCGCGGCCCTGGCTTTCTCAACCGTCCAGTGTGGCGCCGGATGAGTCAGCGGCACGCCGGGCGAGAGCACGAAAGCGGCAAAATCCGACCAGTTGGCGCTCGCGAGGTCGACCACGGACAGCCCCTCGGCCACCGCCTTGTCGCGGCTCGCCTGATTATCGTCCCAGCAGGCGACAGCGGCACCGCCGGCGACGAGCGAACGCGCCGTCGCCAGCCCCGAGCCGCCGAGGCCAAACAGGGCAAGGGTCTTGCCGGCAAAAACCGTGACGGGCGTCATCAACGCAACTTCAGCGTGGCGAGGCCGACCAGCGCCAGCACCACCGAGATGATCCAGAAGCGGATCACCACCTGCGGCTCGGTCCAGCCCAGCTTCTCGAAATGATGGTGGATCGGCGCCATCAGGAAGACGCGCTTGCCGGTGCGCTTGAACACCGCGACCTGGATGATCACCGAGAGCGCCTCGACCACGAACAGGCCGCCGACGATGGCGAGGACAATCTCGTGCTTGATCGCCACCGCGATGGTGCCGAGCATGCCGCCCAGCCCGAGTGAGCCGGTGTCGCCCATGAAGATCTGCGCCGGCGGCGCGTTGAACCAGAGAAAGCCGAGCCCCGCCCCCATCATCGCGCCGCAGATCACGGCGAGCTCACCGACGCCGGGCACATGGTGGATCTGCAGGTAGTTGGCGAAGATGGCGTTACCGGCGAGATAGGCGATGAAGCCGAAGGTGCCGGCCGCGATCATCACCGGCACGATGGCGAGGCCGTCGAGCCCGTCGGTCAGGTTCACCGAATTGCCGGCGCCGACCACGACGAAGGCGGTGACGACCGGGAACAGGATGCCGAGCGGAATCATCAGCTCCTTCAGGAACGGCATGGCGAAGCCGCTGGCGATCGAGGGCGGGCTGACCTGCATGATCGCCGTGCAGGCGGCGAGCGCGATGACGATCTCGAGGCCGAGGCGCGCCTTGCTGGAGAAGCCCTTGTGCGACTGCTTCGTCACTTTGAGGAAGTCGTCGTAGAAGCCGATCGCGCCATAGGTCGCGGTCACGCCGAGCACGATCCAGACGTAAGGGTTGCGCAGGTTGCCCCAGAGCAGTGTCGCGACGAAGAGCCCGGTCAGGATCATCAGCCCGCCCATGGTCGGCGTGCCGCGCTTGGCCAGATGCGATTCCGGCCCGTCGGTACGGATCGGCTGGCCCTTGCCCTGCTTGATCCGGAGCCAGGAGATCGCCGCCGGCCCGAAGAAGAAGACGAAGAGCAGCGCGGTCGCGGTCGCTCCACCGGCACGGAAGGTGATGTAGCGGAAGACGTTGAGGATCGGGAACGTCCCCGCAAAATCGGCAAGCCAGACCAGCATCGAACCTTGTTCCTTACTCAGTCGTCGGCCTGGACGACCGGGAAGCGAGCCGTCATCGCCTTGACGATCGGCCCCATCCGCGTGCCGAGAGAACCCTTCACCGTGACGACGTCGCCGGCGCGAACCGCGTCGAGCACATGGGGCTCGAGACCGGTCGCCTGCACGGAATAAGCGCCGCGGCGGTGCGAAGGCAAGGCGTCGTACAGGGTTCTCATCAGCGGGCCGCAGGCGAAGACGAGGTCGATTCCGTTGCCGGTGACCGCGTCGGCGAGCCCCTTGTGCAGCTCCGGCCCGGTTTCGCCGAGCTCGAGCATGTCGCCGAGCACGGCGATGCGCCGGCCCCTGCCGGAGACCGGCATGCGGCCGAGATTCTCGATCGCGGCCCGCATCGAGGCCGGGTTGCCGTTATAGCTCTCGTCGATCAGCGTGAACGGGCCGGCCGGTGCGTGCAGCACCTGCCGTGCCCCGCGCCCGGCCGGTGGCTTGAGGTCGGAAAGCGCCAGCGCGGCGAGAGCGAGGTCGGCGCCGAGCGCCTCGACCGCCGCGAGCACGGCGAGTGAATTCAGGACGATGTGCTTGCCCGGGCTGCCGAGCTTGTAGGTCACTCCCTGCCCCAGCACATCGGCATTGGCGGTCGAGACGTCCGGCTTCAGCGCGCAGCCGAGCAGCCGCACATCCGCTTCCTCGCTCTCGCCGAAGGAAATGACGCGCCCTGCCCCGCCGGCGAGTGCCAGCTCGCGCAACAGGCCAGTCTGCGGGATGTCGGCATTGATGATCGCCGTGCCGCCGCGTTTAAGCCCGCCGAAGATCGCCGCCTTCTCGCGGGCGATCCCCTCCAGCGACTCGAAGGCGGCAAGATGCACCGGCTGGATCGTGGTGATCACGGCGACATCGGGCTGGACCATCTTCGCCAGCGGCAGGATCTCGCCGGGCGCGTTCATGCCGATCTCGTAGACGCCGTAGCGTACGTCGCGCGGCGTCCGCACCAGCGTCAGCGGCACGCCCCAATGGTTGTTGTAGGAGGCGACCGGCGCATGCGTCTTGCCCTGGCGCGAGAGCACCAGTCTCAGCGCCTCCTTGGTGCCGGTCTTGCCGACCGAGCCGGTCACGGCGACGACCTTGGCCGAGAGCTCCGCCCGCCGCGCCATGCCGGCCTGCTCCATCGCGCGCAGCACGTCGGGGACGACCGCAAGCGGCGCATCCGGCGGGAAGGCGCTGGCATGCGCTTCGTCGACCACGGAGAGCGCCGCGCCCTTGTCGAGCGCGGCCGCGACGAAGTCATGCCCGTCGCGCTCGCCCTTGATGGCGAAGAAGGCGTCGCCCGGCTCGAGCGTGCGCGTGTCGATCGAGGCGCCGGTGACAGCGGTCGGAACAGGGCCTTGCGAACGGGCGCCCATCGCCTCGATCAGGCGCGCGCCGGTCCACAGCGGTTCGGTCGTCATCCCCGTCTTCCCCCAGCCAAAACCGCGATCGCCTCCCGGACCACGTCGTGATCCGAAAACGGCAGTGTCCGATCGCCGACGATCTGGCCGCTTTCATGGCCTTTTCCGGCAACGACCAGGACATCCCCAGGCTGCAGCATGGCGACGCCGGCCGCGATCGCCTCGCCGCGGTCGCCGATTTCCCTGAGGCGGTCCGGTGCCGCCGCCAGGACCTCGGCGCGGATCGCGGCGGGATCCTCGCTGCGCGGGTTGTCGTCGGTGACGATGGCGATGTCGGCGCCATCGGCGGCGATCTTGCCCATCAGCGGGCGCTTGCCGCGATCGCGGTCGCCGCCGCATCCGAAGACGCAGACCAGCCGACCGCTGGCATAGGGCCGCAAGGTCTTCAGCACCGCCGCGAGCGCGTCGGGCTTGTGGGCATAGTCGACCACGACCAGCCCGCCCTTGTGTTCGCCGACCCGCTCCAGCCGGCCCGGCACGCCCTTCAAGCCCGCAATCGCGCGTACGGAAGCCACCGCATCCTCGCCCGTCGCGATCGCCAGCCCGGCCGCGACCAGCGCATTGCCGGCCATGAAATCACCGACCATCGGCAACATGACCTCAAGCTTCGCGCCGTCGACCTCGACGGTCAGGCGTTGTGAAAAGCCTTCGCGAGCGACGGCGAGCAATTTGAGACGATCGCCGCCCCGGCCAATGCCGATCACCGGATGGCCGCCCGCC
This sequence comes from Alloboseaceae bacterium BT-24-1, assembly GCA_025846845.1. Taxonomy (GTDB): domain Bacteria; phylum Pseudomonadota; class Alphaproteobacteria; order Rhizobiales; family Beijerinckiaceae; genus Allobosea. Next base: position 239,998 of record JAOYTL010000002.1, on the reverse strand, counting down.
CGCGCCACCGCCTCGGCCTTGTCCGCATAGGGTTCGTCGCGGTTGATCACCACCGGCGCGCCGGCCGGCAGCAGCTCCCAGAGCCGCAGCTTGGCAGCAAGATAATCCTCGACGGTCGGATGGTAGTCGAGATGGTCGCGGCCGAGATTGAGGAAGGCGCCGGCGGAGAGCCTGACACCGTCGAGCCGGCGCTGGTCGAGCCCGTGCGAGGACGCTTCCATCGCAAGATGCGTGACGCCCTCGCCCGCCAGCCTGTCGAGTGAAGCATGCAGCGAGAGCGGGTCGGGCGTGGTCAGCGAGCCGTAATCGGCTCCGTCCTCGGTGACGATGCCGATCGTGCCGACGCTCGCCGCCTTGCGTCCGAGCGCCATGAAGATCTGTCGGGTGAATTCGGCGACCGAGGATTTCCCGCTCGTGCCGGTGACGGCGACGACCGTGCCGGGCTGGCGCGGATGCACTTTCGCAGCCGCCAGGGCCAGGGCGAGCCGGGGATCCTCCACCCGGGCATAGGCCACAGCGTCGGGCAGATCGGCTGGGCGCGTTTCACTGGAGACGATTGCGACCGCCCCGCGCTGCACCGCATCGGCAATGAAGCGCGCGCCGTCGGCCTTGGCGCCGGCGAGCGCGACGAAGGCGTCGCCGGCTGAGACCTTGCGGCTGTCGAAGGCGACGTCGGTGACGCGGCGCTCGCCCGCTGCCGGAAACGCCCCGGGGAAGAGCTGGCCGAGGCTGAAACCGGATTGGGTCATCTCACTACCAAGGTCCTTCGGCCCGGAGTCCGTTCGAAAATTCGTCAGGGCGTGGCGAGAATGGAGTTTTTTGAGCATCGGAGCGGAGCGTACTCAAGTACGTGAGCACCGAAGCGCAGACAAACGCCATTCGCAGCCCGCCTTGACGAATTTGCGGGCGGGCTCAGCGCGAGCCCCAGGCGTTCAGCCTGGCCATCAGCGGGAACGGAGCGACCGGCGGCTCGAAGCGCGGCGCCAGGCCGAGGATCGGCGCCGCTCGCTCGATCACCTTGCCGGTGGTCTTGCCAGCATTCCAGGCCGCGGTCGAGTAGCCGCCGCTCTCGGCATAGCCCTTCGGCTCGTCATAGATGGCGAGGAAGACATAGCGCGGCTTGTCCGAGGGCGCGATCGCCGTGAAGGTGGTGAAGTTCTTGTTCTTGGCATAGCGGCCATTGATGACCTTCTCGGCCGTGCCGGTCTTGCCGCCGACGAAGTAGCCGGGAATGTTGGCGAACCGGGCCGAGCCCTTCTCGCCGTTGAGGCGCATGATGAAGCGCATCGCCTCGGAGGTCTCCGGCTTGATCACGCGGATTGCGTCCTTCCTGGCCTCCTCTTCGGAGCGCTTGAGGAAGGTCGGCCTGATCAGGTAGCCGCCATTGACCAGGGCTCCGACTGCCGCCAGTGCCTGGAGCGGCGCGACCGCGAGGCCGTGGCCGAAAGCGATGGTCGCAGTGTTGATCTCGCCCCAGCGCTGCGGAACGATCGGCGCAGCGCTCTCCGGCAGCTCGGTCGTCATCCGGTCGAGCTGCATCATCTTCTTCAGGAAGGCCTTGTGGCCCTCGACGCCGACCGAGAGCGCCATCTTGATCGAGCCCATATTCGACGAATGCAGGAACACCTCCGGCACGGTCAGCGTGCGGCCGGTACCATGGTATTCCTTGATGACCTGGCGCCCGAACCGCATCATGCCGCCGGCGGTCGAATAGCTCGAATTGATGTTGGCCTTGCCGGAATCCAGCGCCATCGCGACGGTCAGCGCCTTGAAGGTCGAGCCCATCTCGTAGACGCCGACATTCATCCGGTTGATCCGGTCCTTCTCCAGCGCATCGACCGGGTTGCCCGGGTCGAAGTCGGGCAGCGAGACCAGCGCGATCACCTCGCCGGTGTTGACGTCCATGATGGCGCCCGCCGCCGCGATCGCCCGGTACTTCTCGATGCCCTTGACCAGCTCGTCGCGCACGAGGTGCTGGACGCGCATGTCGATCGAGAGCTGAACCGGCTTGAGGTCGGAGGCCTGGACCGCGAAACCCGCCCCGTTCAGGTCCTGCAGGCCTTGCGAGTCGATATACTTCTCAATGCCGGCGATGCCGATATTGTCGACATTGGCGAAGCCGAGCACATGGGCGGCGACGTTGCCGTTCGGGTAGACGCGCTTGTTCTCGGGCACGAAGCCGACGCCGGGAATGCCGAGCCTGTGGACCTCGGCCTGTTGGCGCGGCGTGATCTCGCGCTTGACCCAGACGAAGCCCTTCTTGGTGCCGAGCTTGTCGCGCAGCTCCTTGGCGTTCAGGTCGGGCAGCACCGCGGTCAGGAGCTCGGTCGCCTCGTCCTTGTCGAGGATGTTGCGCGGCTCGGCGAAGACCGAGACGGTGCGCACATCGGTGGCGAGCTGAATGCCGTTCCTGTCGAGGATGTCGGGCCGTGCCGCCGAGATCGCGTTCGAGGTCGCGCGGCGCAAGCCAACCTGGTCGCTCGGGAAGGCGCCGAGCATGACGAGCCTGCCGACGATCGCCAGGAACAGCCCGCTGAAGCCGAGAATGACGAGCCCGACGCGCGGCTCGCTCTTCTCGCCGCTCATCCGGAACACGTCGCGCAGCCATTCGGTGCGGAAGCGCCATTTCGGCTTCGCGACCGCGGGCTTCTCGATCGTGGCGGCACCGATCTCGGGCGCCCCGGCGTGCTGGTTGAGCTCCTGGCTCATGGGCGGGCTCCCGGCGTCGTCACGGCGTTGCTCTTGCGGTCCTTCGGCGTCTCGGTCGGCAGGCCGAGGCCAAGATCCTCGAGCTTGCGGCCGATCGAGTCGACCTTCGGCCCGCGATTGGGGATGTCCGACAGGCGCACGATCTGTGTGATCGCCAGCGGCTGCAGGTCGAGGTGCTTGTCGGCCAGCGCCTGCAGGCGCTCGGGCCGGTTGAGGAACTGCCATTCCGCCTTGAGCACGGCGATCGCCTCGCGCTCGCGCTGGGCCTTGGCCTTCAGTTTCTGCAGCTGTTCGGCCTGCAGCGTCGTCTCGTATTTGATCGAATAGGCATAGAGCGCCGAGGACACCAGCGCGCCGATGGCGACGATATGCAAGAGCTTGATCATGCTCAGCTCCTCCGGCGGGCTTGCGGCGCGGGCACCACGGCGAGCCCGACGAGGTCGGGATCGGGCGCGCGCGGCGGAAGGTCGGTACGCTCCACGGCGCGCAGCTTGGCCGAGCGGGCCCGCGGGTTGGCTCTGGTTTCTGCCTCCGACGGCGCGACCGGCCCCTTGATGACGAGGCTGAACGTCGCCTGCGGCTGCGCCACGGCCGGGGCATGGCGCGAGCCGGTCGGCGCCTTGCCCGATCGTTCGGCGAAGAACTGCTTGACGATGCGGTCTTCGAGCGAATGGAAGGTGACGACGGACAACCGCCCGCCCGGCTTCAGCACGGCCTCGGCGCCATGCAGCGCCCTGACCAGCTCGCCGAGCTCGTCATTGACGGCAATACGCAGGCCCTGGAAGGTCCGCGTCGCCGGATGCGCGCCGCCGGGCTCGCCCCGGACGATGCCGGCGACGAGGTCGGCGAGCTGCTTCGTCGTCGTGATCGGCGCCTTGCGCCTGGCCTCGACGATGGCGCGCGCCACGGCACGCGAACGCCGCTCCTCGCCATAATGGTAGATGATGTTGGCGAGCACGCCTTCGTCGGCGTCGTTGACGAGGTCGGCGGCGCTCTGGCCGCTCGCGCCCATGCGCATGTCGAGCGGCCCGTCGAAACGGAAGGAGAAGCCGCGCTCGGCCTGGTCGAGTTGCATCGAGGAGACGCCGATGTCGAGGACGACACCATCGAGCGGCGCCATCTGGAAGCGCTCGGCTTCCTCCGCCAGCGCGCCGAAGCGCGCTTCGGCCAGCGTCAGCCGCCCGCCCATCGCCAGGACGAGGTCTGCGCCGCCGGCTATCGCGGTCGGATCGCGGTCGAGCGCGAGCAGCGTCGCCTCCGGCTCGCGCTCCAGCAATGCGCGCGAATAACCACCGGCGCCGAAGGTTCCGTCGAGATAGCGGCCGCCAGGCCTGAGCGCGAGCGCATCGAGCGCCTCGGCCATCAGCACGGGAATGTGGGTTTCGCCGGTCATGCCACAGTCCTCGCGCCGAGCATGCGCCGGACGTCGCGCAGCTTTCCCCTGGCATCCTCGAGATGCGCCTTGAAGCGCTCCGGCTCCCAGATCTGGAACTTGTGGCCCTGCCCGACGAAGGTGACGGTATCGCCGATGCCGGCATGCGCCTTCAGCGCCTCGCTCAGCATCATCCGCCCTTCGGGATCGACCTTCAACACCTCGGAGGTGCCGTTCAGCGCCGTCGAGAGCGACTCCCATTCTTCCGAGAAAGGCGAGAAGCGCGACAGGATCTCGTCGATCGTCGCCCGCAGCGCATGGCCACCGCAATCGAGGCTGGCCTGATCGAGCGCCGGATAGACGTAGAGACCCTCGTAGCCGTCCTTCGCCAGCACGGCCCGGAACGGAGCCGGGATCGAGACGCGCCCCTTGGCGTCCAGCCTGTTGGTGAAATGGGAGACGAAGCGGTCCGTCAACGCCGCCTCCTGGTCGGACTTCCAGTCGGACTCCGACGGCGCGAGGCGCGCCGGCAGGCGCCGGTGATCGATACCCCCGTCGATCCCGACATGGCGGAGCCGTCAGCCAAAATCCGCGCGGCACACGGGCTCTGACTTGTTGCTTGCCTGTCGGTCTCGACGGGATGATTTGGGATAGCATGGGACAATATGGGCGTCAACGGATCCGGTGCCGCAGACGGAGGTCTGCCCGAGCCTGCAGGCATCACAGCCCGTTAAGGTTAACTATCCGTAAAGACGGGGATTTTTGGCACGCATGCGGGCCCCGGCACGGCCCAATGCGGCCAGCCGACCTAGCGGATCTGCGAAAGAATATTTTCGAGGTCCTGCGCCCCTGCCCGACCGGCTTCAGTCCTCAGCCGCCGCTGTGCGCAGCAGCGCCTCGCGCAGGGCCCGGACATCGCCCAGCAGACGCCCCGGCGGGACACCGCTGTCCTCGACCGCGCAGGGCACGGGATTGGCTGACCGGCTCGCCTTCTCGCGCAGGGCATTGCCGGCACCGGTCAGCTCGACCAGCACCTGCCGCTCGTCCTCGCGACCGCGCTTGCGCAGGATGAGACCGTTGCCTTCGAGACGCTTCAGCAGCGGGGTCAAGGTCCCGGAATCGAGCATCAGCCGATCGCCGATCGCCTTGACACTCTGGCCGTCCTGCTCCCACAGCACGAGCATGACCAGATACTGCGGATAGGTCAGCCCGAGATCGGCCAGGAACGGCCGGTAGGCCCGGTTGAAGGCATGGGCGGCCGAATAGACTGCAAAGCAGATCTGCTCGTCGAGCCCTCGCACCAATGTCGCCTTTGCATCCTTCGTCATGGCCTTGCCGTTTGTTGCCCGCATCATGGCGTCTTGGGAGGGGGAACGATCCGATCGGATCGGAACAACCCGCCCATGAAACAGTCTCCCCTGCGATGAACTCAAGATACTCTCTCATCGCGCCGAGCGCTGCCCGTTCACGGAAATGTGAATTGCAGACAATTTAATTGTGCACAATCTAATTATCACCAACCACGGCGGACGCCCGCCCAGCAAGGAGAGCAGTCATGAAGATCCTCTACACCGCCCATGGTTCCGCCACCGGCGGCCGCGAAGGCCAGGCCGCGACAGACACCGGCAACGTCAAGCTCGTGCTGAACACGCCGAAGGAGCTCGGCGGCGGCGGCGGCGACGGCACCAATCCCGAGCAGCTCTTCGCCATGGGCTATTCCGCCTGCTTCCTCGGCGCGCTGAAGTTCGCCGCCGGCAAGGAGGGCGTGAAGATCCCGGACGACGCCCGCGTCAGCGCCGATGTCGGCATCGGCCCGCGCGACGATGGCAAGGGCTTCGGCATCGCAGCCAAGCTGACGATCTCGGCGCCCGGCATCGACAAGGCCAAGCTCGAGGACCTCGTCCAGAAGGCCCATATCGTCTGCCCGTATTCGGATGCGACCCGGGGCAATATCGATGTCGAACTGACGGTTGCGGCCTGAGCTGGCGCCACCCATCTGATCCTCACGGCCGGGCATCCCTCCGGCCGTGAGACGATTTGGCCCGCCCCGAGGCGAGCCTCGTTTCCGGAAGCCTCAACCTCAAAGCCTCTGGAACATCCCATGATCGATCGCCGCCATCTCCTCGCAGCGGCTGCAGCAGCCGCACTCGCGCCTGCCCTGCCCGCGCACGCCCGCGCTCCTCTGACCGGCGCGCAGGTGCCGGGCATCTATCGCCGCAAGCTCGGCGACCTCGAAATCACCGCGATCCTCGACGGCTACGTCCCGCTCGGCGCCAAGTCCTTCGCCAGCACGGAACCGGCCGCCATCGGCCAGCTCATCTCCGGCGCCGGCCTCGACGAAAGCCTGCCGACCTCGGTCAACGCCTTCGTCGTCAACAGCAAGGACAGGACCTATCTCGTCGACACCGGCTCAGGTGCCTGGAACGCCATGGGCAACACCATGGGCCGGGCCGAGAGCAACCTGCGCGCTGCCGGGATCGACCCCGCACAGATCGACGCGATCATCCTGACGCACGCTCACCCGGATCATCACGAGGGCCTGCTCACCGCCGAGAAGACCGCCCGCTTCCCCAATGCCGAACTGATCATCCACGAGGCCGAGCACGCCTTCTGGCATGATGACGGCATCCTCAGCCAGGCACCGGCAGAGGTGAAGCCGTTCTTTGCCTCCGCCCGCGGCGCGCTCGCGCCCTATGCAAGCCGCACCCGCAAGGTGAAGGCGGGTGAGGTTGCACCCGGCCTGACGCTCGAGCACGCTCCGGGCCATACGCCGGGACACAGCATCCTGCGGCTTTCCTCCGGCAACCAGCAGCTCCTGCTCGTTGGCGACAGCATCCACAATGTCGTGCTCCAGACCGTCCAGCCCGAGATCACCTTCGTCTTCGACGCCGACGCCAAGCAGGCCGTCGCCTCGCGCCGGCGCGTGCTCGACATGGCGGCAGCCGACAAACTGGTGATCAGCGGCGCCCACATCCCCTTCCCCGGCTTCGGCCGGATCGGCAAGGAGGGCAATGGCTATCGCTTCGCCACGGCGGAATGGAGCTACACGCTCTGATCACAGCCTTACGCAAACACGAAAGGGCCGGAATCGCTCCCGGCCCTTTTCGCTGCGATGAGGGTGCCAGCCGGCCTGTAAGCCGGGTTTTGGATGGCCGGGAGCAGGCTCCCGCAGGAACTTGCCCCCGACGTGACGGCCATTCCTCTGGGACGTGCATTGCTGCGCGCCTCGAGCAACCAACCCGGACGACTGGACCTGGAAACCGGCCCCTCCTCCCTTGCGGGCGAGCATCGTCCCTATTCGGTTTTGCTCCCGGTGGGGCTTGCCATGCCGTCCCCGTTGCCGGGTCCGCGGTGCGCTCTTACCGCACCTTTTCACCCTTACCTGCGGCCGAAGCCGCAGGCGGTTCGATCTCTGTGGCGCTTTCCCTGGGGTCGCCCCCGCCGGACGTTATCCGGCACCGTGTTTCCGTGGAGCCCGGACTTTCCTCCCCCGAAAGAGCCTGAGCTCTTGCGGGAGCGGCCGTCCGGCCGACTGGCCGGCCCCCTGTGCGCTGTAAAGGCCGGAGCCGTCAAGCGCCGCAGGATAGCGGAAACTCAGTTGCTGGCCTGGGTCGCACCGGTGATGGTGCGCACCTTGCCGCAATAGGCGCGGTTGGCGCCGCTCATGCGGGTCGCCATATGGCCGCTCTGGTACTTCATCACCGTGCGGCAGGTGTCGCCGCCGGCGAGCTTGTAGGCCTGGCCTAGATATTTCATGGCATAGCGGGCGTTGGTGTCGGCATCGAGCAGACCTGCTGCGCCGCCGCTGTAGCCGACGCCGCGCGCCGTCTGATGGCGGATCTGCATCAGGCCGAAATTCCCGGCATTGGCAGCACGCGGATTGTAGCGGCTCTCGATACGTACCACGGCATCGGCCAGCGAGAACGGCACGCCATTGGCAGCCGCATGGCGGGCGACCAGCGCGCGCAGACCTTCCGAACCCGCGGGCGCCGCGAGTGGCGTGCGGGCTTCACGAACGGTCTTGCCAGCCTTGCCCTGCGCCTTGCGCCCGCCCTTCGTCTGGGCGGTTTCGGCTGCCTCCGTCTGCGGATCCTGGCCCTGCTCGCCAGCGGCGGCTTGGCGCCGGATTTCGGCCTCCCGCACGATGAAGGCGCGGGCGTCGGTCTCGGCGTTCACCTGGGCAGAAGCGGGTTGAAGAAAGGCCAGGCAAATCGCAAAGGCGGCGCAGCCGCTACCGGAGATTTTGTTCATGCAGAGGAAGCCTCATCTTTCTTGTGCAGCGCAAAACGGTGCGGTGCAATGATAGATGAATGTGACGACAATCTGGCCGATACGGCCGATGATCGAGCCATTACCGAGCGTCGGCAAATACTTTAGCCTCGTTTGGAGGGCAGTAATTATCATGTATTGAGCGGCGGAACGATTCACCCTCGCCGGCGTTGACGCAGTTATGGCGGCAGGCCAAATCATCGCCGCACTGCGACCGCAATTCCCGGTCGCAATGCAAAAAGTCGGCTCGGCCGATGCCGTGCGACCCGAGAAGGGGGAACGAGATGAAGACATGGATGGCAATCGCGGCTGTCGGGCTCGCCCTCAGCGCCTGCACGCCGCATGAGGAACGTGTCGGCGGCGGCGCCCTGGTCGGCGCGGCAGGCGGCGCCCTGATCGGCGGGCTCGCAACCGGCCGCGCGGGTGGCGCACTTGCGGGAGCCGCTATCGGCGCCGCAGGCGGCGCCATCGTCGGCTCGGCGACCTCGCCCTATCGCCGCGGCGGCTACTACTATGACGACGGCTATGGCGGCTGCCCCTACGGCTATTACCGCGACTATTACGGCCGGCTCTATTGCCGCTGAGCCGCGGGCATCCTACGCAGATGCCATGGCCCGGAACGGCCATGGCTGGATGAGCGATGAAGTCGTCTTTCTGGGGAGCATTGGGCGGCGGCGGCCTCGGCTTCGCCTTCGGCGGACCGCTCGGCGCGCTCGTCGGCGCCGTAGCCGGGCATGTGCTGGTCGATCGTGAAGGCGCACTGTTCGGCCCCGCGCCCAAGCAGCTGATCTTCACGACCGGCCTGGTCGCGCTCGCCGCCAAGATGGCGCGCGCCGACGGCGTGGTGACGCGCGACGAGATCGCGGCCTTCGAACGCATCGTCGAGGTGCCGGCCGACGAGCAGGCCCATATCGAGCGCCTGTTCGACCTCGCCAAGCAGACCAGCGCCGGCTTCGAGGCCTATGCCGGGCAGATCGCCGAGGCCTTCCGCGATGAGCCGGCTTTGCTCGAGGACGTACTCGACGGCCTCTTCCTGATCGCCGCCGCCGATGGCGCGATCCACGAGCATGAGCATGCCTATCTGCGCGATGTCGCGACGATCTTCGGGATCGGCGAGGCCGGCTTTGCCCGTATCGAGGCGCGCCATCTGCGCCGCCGCGACGATCCCTACATCGTGCTCGGCGCCAGCCGCGAGATGAATGATGCCGAGCTCAAGCAGCTCCACCGCCGCCTCGTCATCGAGAACCATCCCGATCGCGAGATCGCCCGCGGCCTGCCGCAGGAGGCGATCTGCATCGCGACCCGCCGCCTCGCCGCCATCAATGCGGCCTGGGACGCGATCGAGAAGGAACGTGGCCTCAGCCCCAAGCAGGTTGAACAGGCGTGAGCCTCGTCCTCGAACCCGATAGCCGCTTCGCGGCCAAGGTCTTCCCCTCGCCCAACCATGGCGAGCGCAAGTTCAGTGACGGTGCGACAGGCCGCCGACCCGACACGCTGATCCTGCACTACACCGGCATGCCCGACGCCGGCGAGGCGCTGCAGTGGCTGTGCAACCCGGCCTCGCAGGTCTCGTCGCACTACTTCGTCTTCGAGAACGGCCACACGCTCCAGCTCGTGCCGGAAGCGCGCCGCGCCTGGCATGCCGGGGCTTCGCACTGGGCCGGCGAGACCGATCTCAACTCGGCCTCGATCGGCATCGAGATCGCCAATCCCGGCCATCCCGGCGGCCTGCCCGACTTTCCCGAGGCGCAGATCGCCGCGACGCTGAACCTCTGCCGCGACATCTGCGAGCGCTGGCAGATCCCGCCCGAGCGGGTGCTGGCCCATTCCGACATCGCGCCCGGCCGCAAGATCGACCCGGGCGAGACCTTCCCCTGGCGCCGCTTCGCCGAGGGCGGCGTCGGCCTCTGGACGGAACCGGCGCCGATCAAGGGCGGCCGCTTCTTCGCCCGCGGCGATGCCGGTCCGCCGGTCGAGGCTTTGCAGGCGATGTTCGCGATGCTCGGCTACGGCGTCTCGGTCGACGGCACCTATGACGAGCGCTTCGAGGCGGTCGTCGCCGCCTTCCAGCGCCATTGGCGACCGCAGAAGATCGACGGCGTCGCCGACGGCTCGACCATCACCACACTGCGCGACCTGCTGGCGCTGACGCAGGACGCGCGCACCGCCTGAGCAGCAGCTTCCGGCAAGCTTTCCGCAACATTGCAGCGAGTTAACTCGTCTGCGCCGCGTGAATCTGGCATGATGCGCGGCAATGGAAGGCTGGCATTTCCCCGGCCTCGGAGGGTGAACGGACGTGCGTCTCTGGGCAATCGGTGCGGTGGTCGGCGCAGGCGCGCTGGCGGCTGGCTATTTCGCGCTGCGGCCGACCGGCGGCGCCGCCAATGACGTAGCCTATCGCACCGCCGCGATCGACCGCGGCCGGATCACGGCCTCGGTGCGCGCCACCGGCACGCTGACCCCGATGACCACCGTCGTGGTCGGCTCGCAGCTCTCCGGACAGATCGTCGAGATCCTTGCCGATTATAATTCGCAGGTGAAGGCCGGCCAGGTCGTCGCCCGCCTCAACAGCGACCAGATCAAGACCCGGCGCGATGCCGCCGCCGCCGACCTGCAGCAGGCCAGGGCCGACCTCGTCGTCAAGCGCGCCCAGCTCGAGCGGGCCAAGGTGGCGCGGACCAAGGCCGACTCCACGGTCAAGGATCAGGAGGCGCAGCGCGAGCGCACCCGCGCCCAGCTCGCCGACGCCAAGCGCACCTTCGACCGTCAGAACGAACTGTTCACGCGCGGCGCCGGTGCGCAGCAGGGCCTCGACAGCGCCCGCACCCAGGTCGAGATCCAGACCGCGACGCTCGCCTCGAACGAGGCGCAGATCGCCTCGCTCACGGCCGAGATCGCCGGCCTCGACGCCGACATCGGGCTGGCGCAAGGCCAGGTCCAGTCCGGCGAGGCGCTGATCGCCCAGCGCGACGCCAAGCTGAAGGATATCCTGATCGATCTCGAGCGCACCGATATCCGTTCGCCGGTCGACGGAGTCGTCGTCCAGCGCCAGGTCGACCTCGGCCAGACGGTCGCGGCCTCGCTCTCGGCGCCGGTGCTGTTCCAGATCGCGCAGGACCTGCGCACCATCGACATCTACGCCAATATCGACGAGGCCGATGTCGGCCGGCTCAAGGTCGGTCAGGAAGTCTCCTTCAACGTCAACGCCTACCCGAATCGGACCTTCCAGGGGAAGGTGCAGATGGTCCGCCTCGGCGCGCAAACCATCCAGAACGTCGTCACCTATACCGGCGTCGTCCGCGTCGAGAACCGCGACCTCGCGCTGCTGCCGGGCATGACCGCCAATCTCCAGATCGTCACCGACGACCGGCAGGATGTGCTGCGCGTGCCCAATGCGGCGCTGCGCTTCCGCCCGCTCGGTGGGCCGACCGCCCTGCCCGCCAGCGCGCCGGCCGAGGCGCAGACAGCACGCACCGGAGGCGGCGGCCGTGCTGCAGGGGCCCTGCGCGAGCGCATCGAGGAAGAGGTCCAGCCGACGCCGGAGCAGAAGCAGGCGATCGCCGCGATCATGTCCGAGCAGCGCTCCGGCAATCGCCAGGCCATGGCCGGCCTGTCCGAAGAGGAGCGCCGTGCAGCTTTCCGCGCCGCCCGCACTGAGCTCCGTGCCAAGATTGCCGCCGTGCTCGACCCAGAGCGCCGCACCAAGTTCGAGGCAATGATGCAGGAAGGCCGCCCGGCGGCACAAAGCGAGGTCACACCCGGCCGCGTCTATGTGCTCGATGGCGAGGGCCAGCCCAAACCGATCGCGATCCGGCTCGGGCCGAACGACGGCGCCTTCACGCAGGTTCTGCCGGCTGCCGGCATCGCCGAGGGCATCGAGGTCGTGATCGGCGGCGGCCCGCGCAACGCCGAGGCCGCCCCCGCCAGCCGCGGCCCGGCCCCGCGCGGCCCGCGCCTGTTCTGAGGGGTGCGGCGGTGAGGACGACCCTTGTCCACCCGAGCGCGCGGCGCGCCACCCTCCCCTTCTCCCCCTGCGGGAGAAGGTGGCCCGCAGGGCCGGATGAGGGGTCGCACTGGTCGGGAAGGTTCTGCCACTTCGATGGAGCCAAGCTCACGATCAACCTGGCGAGACCCCTCACCCTAGCCCTCTCCCGCAAGGGGAGAGGGGATGCGTCGAGCCACGACGCCGGAGCCTCGCCATGCCCCTGATCGAGGTGCGCGATCTCTCCCGGGTCTACGATCTCGACTCCGGCCGCGTCACCGCGCTCGGCGGGGTCTCGCTCGACATCGAGGCCGGCGAACTCGTCGCGGTGATGGGGCCATCCGGCTCCGGCAAGTCGACCTTCATGAACCTGGTCGGCTGCCTCGACCGGCCGACCGGCGGGCATTACCGGCTCGACGACGTCGCTGTCGAGACACTCTCCAGCGACGGGCTCGCCGCACTCCGCAATCGCAAGCTCGGCTTCGTCTTCCAGCAGTTCAACCTGCTGCCGCGCGTCGATGCCTGCGCCAATGTCGAACTGCCGATGGTCTATGCCGGGCTCGACGGCAAGACGCGGCGCGAGCGGGCGCTCAATGCCCTCGCCCGCGTCGGTCTCGCCGACCGCGCCCATCACCGGCCGATGCAGCTCTCCGGCGGCCAGCAGCAGCGCGTCGCCATCGCCCGAGCGCTGGTCAACCAGCCTCGCCTCCTCCTCGCCGACGAGCCGACCGGCGCGCTCGACAGCCGCACCGCGCTCGAAATCCTTGCCCTCTTCCAGGACCTCAACCGCGAGGGCGTCACCGTCGTGCTGGTGACGCATGATGCCGAGGTCGCCCGCCATGCCCGCCGGGTCGTGCGCTTCCGCGACGGCCATGTCATCGCCGACACCAGGCAGGAGCCGGCCGACGCCCGCGCCGCGCTCGCCGCCCAGGACACCGCCACCCCGCTGCCGGAGGCCGCCGAATGAGCCTGCTGGAAGCCATCCGCTCGGCCCTTTCCGCCATCGGCGCCAATGCCCTACGGTCAGCGCTGACCATGCTCGGCATCATCATCGGTGTCGCCGCGGTGATCGCCATGGTCGCGATCGGCTCGGGCGCCCGCGAGCGCGTCGACAGCCAGATCAAGTCGCTCGGCGCCAATCTTGCCATCATCCAGGCCGGCAACGTCACCCAGGGCGGCGTCAGGTTAGGGGCCGGCGCCTCATCGACGCTGACCGACGAGGATGCCAAAGCCGTCGCGGCCGAGGTCGAGGACGTCGTCGCCTCCGCCTCGGTGATCACCACTCGCGCCCAGGCGGTCTACGCCGGCACCAACTGGTCGACGACGATCACCGCGACCGATCTCGATTTCTTCACCGCCCGCGAATGGGGGCTGGCCGAGGGCCGCCTGTTCGAGCCGGAAGAGCTGCGCCGCGGCGAGATCGTCGCCATCATCGGCCAGACGGTGGCGAAGAACCTGTTCGGCGAGAGCGACCCGCTCGGCCAGATGTTCCGCATCCGCAACGTGCCCTTCAAGGTCATCGGCGTGATGGCCGGCAAGGGCCAGTCGGCGCTCGGGCAGGACCAGGACGACGTCATCTTCGTGCCGCTCGACACCGGCCGGCGCCGCATCATCGGCCGCAATTACGCCCGCGACCGCTCGGTGCAGACCATCATGGTCAAGTTCGCCAGCGAGGCGGCGATCGCTCCCGGCATCGAGCAGACCCGCGCATTGCTGCGCCAGCGCCATCGCCTCGTCGAGGACCAGGACGACGACTTCATCGTCCGCAACCTGACCGAGATCGCCAATACCGCGACCGCGGCGGCGAGCACCCTCTCCTGGCTGCTCGCGGCGGTCGCCGGCGTGTCGCTCTTGGTCGGCGGCATCGGCATCATGAACATCATGCTGGTCTCGGTGACCGAGCGCACCCGCGAGATCGGCCTCAGACTCGCCGTCGGGGCCCGCCAGCGCGACGTGCTCTCGCAATTTCTGATCGAAGCAACGACGCTCGCCACCATCGGCGGTGCCGTCGGCATCGCGCTCGGCATCGGCGCCGCCACCGGGATCGCCCGCTTTGCCGGTTGGCCCTTCGTGATCTCGCCGCAGACGATCCTGGTCGCCGTCGGCGTCTCCGGCCTGATCGGCGTCTTCTTCGGCTTCTATCCCGCCCGGCAGGCAGCGCGGCTCGACCCGATCGAGGCGCTGCGGCGCGAGTGACGCGGCAATCTTCGTTAACCCTTCGGCCCTAGCGTCAACGGGCTCGCTGCTCACCACACACAAGGGCCAGCCGCCTGCCCATGCCGCTCTCCGACGCCGAAGCCAGACGCCTCTACGATCAGGCCGCGCTGATGGCCGGCATCGGCGCCTGGGAATGCCGGCTCGCCGATACGCGGTTGAGCTGGACCGATGGCATCTACGATCTGTTCGGCCTGCCGCGCGGCTCACCAATCCCCCGCCGGTCGATCGTCGACCTCTACCACGATGACTCGCGTGCCGAGATGGAGCGGTTGCGCAGCCGGCTGATCGCATCCGGCCAAGGCTTCAGCATGGATGCCCGCATCCGCACAGCCGCCGGCGCCGAGCGCTGGATGCGCCTCTCCGCCTCCGTGACGCACGAGCACGGCCGGCCGGTCCGCATCCACGGCGCCAAGCAGGACATCACCGGCGAGAAGGACATGTGGCTGGGCCTGCGCCGGCTCGCCTATAGCGATCCGCTGACCGGCCTCGCCAATCGCCGCGCCTTCGAGATGCAGCTCTCCGATCTGCGCCGCCACACCGGCGATAATTGCGCGCTCGGCGTCCTCGCCATCGTCGATCTCGACAATCTGAAGCCGATCAATGATCGCTTCGGCCATGCCGCCGGCGACGAGTGCCTGCGCCAGCTCGCCATGCGGCTGGAGACCTCGCTGAGCGACGCCGCGATCATCGCCCGTATCGGCGGCGACGAGTTCGGCCTGCTGCTCTGCTCGGCCGCCGGCAGGCCCTATCTGCTGCACCGGCTGGATCAGGCGCAGCAGGCGCTGGCGCGCCCGGTCGCCTGGCGTGACACCACCATCGCGGTCAGCGCCTCGATCGGCGCCACCATCCTGCGTCCCGGCCTGTTGCACGATCCGGAGCGGCGCTTCGCCGAAGCGGATTCGGCGCTCTACGTCGCCAAGGCCGCCGGCCGCAACTGCCTGCGCCTGTTCGGCGATCCGGTGGAGGTGGCTGGAGACGTGGCGATGGTCGGTGCTCGCGGGTTGCGCGCGAGCTAGGCCGAGAACTGATGGGCTGGAGCGTCGGCTTCCAACCCATTCCGGACGTTTTCTACACCTCGCTTATGGCTCAGGAGTAGGTGGTTTAAGAACTTCCCTCTGAATTGAACCCCGGCGTCAAACAATGATCTCTCCTGACGTTATCGACACGAGTCGAACTATCGTTCTGATGGGGTCAGCGTTCTTTATTCTAGGCGTTCCGCTGTTTTTGGGGCTGGCGGACGCCTCGCTCGTGTCGGCCTTAATGGTTGCATCTGGCTATTTGGTCCTGGGTTTGATTATCGGAGTTGCGTCCGAGTGGTCGTCCCAAGCGGACGGAGTCGCCTTCGCGGTCACGCTTTTGCCGATGTACTTGATTGTAGCAGCGGCCTCCTGGAGTGCGGGCCGGATGGTGCAACGGGTCGTTCGTCGGTGGCGGGCCTGAGAATCTGAAGCGGCTGCATCCGAAGTACGCTCGCGACCCAGAGCTGCCCGAAGCAACTGATTGTCCGCTTTCCACCCAGTCCGGACATCGACGCCACCCATCATCGTGGAGCGCGCCACAACCGCGCTGCCGCGATCTGATGTAAATTCGTCAGACTGCGCCGCAACCTTTCGGCAACCTTCTTTGGACCATCGTCCGCAAGCGGGCAGATTCGGCTGACGGCCCTGTGTCGTATCCCGAGTAGCCGCTCGGCCCGCGCGTTCGCTGAACGCGAGCGAACAATTCCGTTCAGGTGGCGTTGCAACTGCAACTGCGATCATCGCCTCAACACATCAGGAGATTCCCCCATGCGACACCTATTGATCGCCGCTGCCCTGCTTATCGGCTCCGCCACGGTGGCGACTGCGGCTCCGCGCGGCGAAGCGCTTCCGCCCGCAACCGCACAGCAGCTCGACAGGCTGCCGGCCGAGTTCACCGCCAGCGATGCGAAGCTGCGGCGGATGCAGATCATCCAGAACAATCTCGATCGCCAGCGTTACGGCCGCGGCGGTGGTTATGGACGCGGTTACGGCGACGGTTACGGGCGCGGCTATGGACGCGGTTATGGCGGCGGCTACGGCGGCGGTTACGGTTACCGGCGCGGATATGGCGACGGCTATGGTCGCCCCCGCTACGATCGCTGGTGAGACACAGCGGCCTCGCTGTGAAGCGGGGCCATGCACATGGGCCCGCGAGCAGAGGCAAGAGGGTTGAGGCGCCCTCGACCCTTGCGGTCCCAACCCCCTTCGGAAAAATCGTCCCGTCCCTGTCGGAACCTTCTTCCTTGGTTCGTCCTTGAAGCGACAGGCCAATCCCTGGCTTGATGGCGCAGCAAGGAGCCCTGCGATGAAGGTCACCCAGAATCTCTGGTTCGACAAGGACATGGACGCGGCGATCAGCCTCTACACCTCGCTGATCCCGAATTCGGCGCTCGAATGGACCGGTGCCCTCCCAGCGGAGTCGCCGAGCGGGCCGGCCGGCAGCGTCAAGATCGCCACCTTCACCATCGACGGCCAGCGCTACCAGGCCTTCGAGGCCCACCGCTCCGACGCCTTCAACCACACCTTCTCGATCATGATCGAGTGCGAGACCCAGGCCGAGGTCGACCGGCTCTGGGAGACGCTCGGCGAAGGCGGAAAATTCGAGCAGTGCGGCTGGCTCAAGGACCGCTGGGGCCTGTCCTGGCAGATCACGCCGAAGCGCCTGGGCGAGCTCGTCCGCGATCCCGACCGCGCCAAGGCCAGGCGCGTCGCCGAGGCCATGCTGACAATGGTCAAGCTCGACATCGCCGGGCTGGAAGCTGCGGCGAAGGGCTGAGTCCCGGCTCTCAGGCCGCCTGCGCCTGCGCTCGCGCCGCGGCCTGCGCCTTCAGCCTGGCGCCGACCTCGGCGATCGCAAGGATCGCCGGCACATATTCCTGCCCGAGCTCGGTCAGCGCATATTCGGTCGAGGGCGGGGTCGTCGGCACGACCTTGCGGTGGACGACACCCTTCTCCTCCAGCACCCGCAGGCGCGCGCTCAGCATCTTGGCCGAGATCGCCGGGATGTCGCGCCTGAGTTCCCCGAAGCGTCGCGGCCCGCCGCTCAGGAACCAGATCACGTTCGGCGTCCAGGCCCCGCCGAGCACCTGCATGCAGGCGCCGACATTGCAGGTCTCGGGCTGCGGCGCGGCGCGGTTCTTCCTGAGTTTCAGGGCCATAGTTTCAGGGCCATGCGGCAATCCCTCCGGTTACCGGGAGGATACCGGAAAACGCAGTTACGACAAGTTACCCCGTATACAGAGGTAACTGCTTTCGCCTAGCTCTCCGCCATCGTCAACGCGGAGAGAAATCCCCATGAAGCTCTACTACTCGCCGGGCGCCTGCTCGCTTTCGCCCCATATCGCCCTGCGCGAGGCCGGCCTGCCCGTCACATTGGAGAAGGTCGACCTGATCGCCGGTCGGACCGAGGCCGGCGCCGACTATGCCGCGGTCAATCCCAAGGGCTATGTCCCCGCATTGCAGTTCGAGGACGGCAGCGTGCTGACCGAAGGCGCGGTCATCGCCCGTTACATCGCCGATCTTGCCCCCGCTGCCGATCTGGCGCCCAAGCCCGGCAGCTTCGAGCGCTTCAAGCTCGAGGAACTCATGAACTTCATCGGCAGCGAGCTCCACAAGGCCTACACGCCGCTCTTCCTCCCCGACACGACCGAAGAGGGCAAGACAGCCGCGCGAACCCGCATCGCCAAAAAGCTTGCCTATGTCGAAGGCCTGTTCGCCGACGGCCGCAGCCATCTCCTCGGTGAGCGCTTCACCGTCGCCGACGGCTACCTCTTCACCATCGTCAACTGGTCCGACAGCCGCGGCGTTCCGCTCGACGCCTTCCCGAAGCTGCAAGCATTCATGGCGCGGATCGGCGCCCGGACCAGCGTGCAGGAGGCGATGCGGGCCGAGGGCCTGCTCCAGTGAGCGCCGATCCCCGCTATGCCGAACTCGTCGAGGTGCTGACGCACTATTTCGACGGCCTCCATCACAGCGATGCCGGCAAGCTCGCCGAGGTCTTCCACCCGCAGGCGATCTACGCCAGCGCCAGCGAGGGTAGCCTCACCCACCTGACCATGGACGCCTACCTGCCCATGGTCGAAAAGCGTCCCTCCCCGGCCAGCCGGGGAGAGGCACGCCGCGACCGCATCGTCTCGATCGAGTTCGCCGGGCCGGTCACCGCACTGGCCCGCGTCGAATGCGCCATCGGCCCCAGGCGCTTCACCGATCTCCTGAGCTTCATCAGGCTCGACGGGCGCTGGCGCCTGATCGCCAAGGTCTTCCATTTCGACCTCGACGAAGCGGCCTGAACAGCGGAAATCGGGCCGCCGGCGGACATCGGAGCCGGCGGCCGGATACCAGCCAACGACCCGCCACCGTCGTGACGCATAGTCACCGCGCTGTCGCACGACCTGCCTAGGACTCCGCTGGCCAGGTGGGGAAACCGGCACGGAGAAACGCGCGTGTCCATTGCGGGACGCGCGCGCTGATGCTCGCCGTGACGCCTCGACCCGGCCGCAGAAGCGACCGCGCCCCTTGTCGGAGTCGAGAGCATGCAAGTCGATATCTTCACGCAGGTGATCGTGCCTGTGATCGGTGGCCTGGGCATCTTCATGCTCGGCCTCGAATTCATGAGCAACGGCATCCAGAATCTCGCCGTCAACAAGATGCGGGCGCTGCTCGCCAAGATCGCCGGCACGCCGGTCAAGGGCGTCCTCGCCGGCACCTTCATCACCGGCATCATCCAGTCCTCGACCGCGATGACCGTGATGGTGGTCGGCCTCGTCAATGCCGGCGTGATCGGGCTGCGGCCCGCGATCAGCGTGATCATGGGCGCCAATATCGGCACGACCCTCGGCAACGGCCTGATCGCCCTGCCGCTCGGCCCGCTCGGCCTGCTGCTCGCCGGCATCTTCGCGCTGCTGCACATCTTCGCCAAGACCGAGAAGGTCAAGAACATCGCGCTCGCCTGCATGGGCTTCGCGCTGATCTTCTACGGCCTCAACCTGATGACCGGCGGCCTGCGCCCCTTGCGCTCGATGCCGGAGGTGATGGGCGTCATCTCCTCGCTCAGGGCCGACAGCTACCTCACCTTGCTCTACTGCGTGCTGATCGCCGCCGGCATCACCGCGATGATCCACTCCTCCTCGGCGACGATCGGCATCGTCATGGGCCTCGGCGCCGCCGGCATCCTCGACTGGAAGACTGCCGTCGCCTTCTCGCTCGGCGCCGATCTCGGCACCACCATCACCTCCTGGATGGCCTCGCTCAACCTGTCGAAGAACGCCAAGCGCGCGGCCTACGCCCATATCTCCTTCAACATCATCGGCGTCGCCGTCACGATACCGCTCTTCTTCGTCTCGATGGACGTGCTGACCTGGGCCATGCAGTGGTTCGGCGGCGATCCGGGCGTGCCGGTCATCAAGGACGGCAAGGAGACCTTCCCGCTCATCCCGGTCGCGATCGGCCTCTACTCGACCTTCTTCAACATCTTCAACACCGCCCTGCTCTTCCCCTTCGTCGGCGTGTTCGAGCGGGTCCTGTCGCGGGTCGGCGCCTCGTCGCTTGATGACATCGAAGATTACTCGCAGCCGCGCTTCCTCGCCAAGGCGACCGATCATGCCCATGCCGTCGCCAACATCCAGCAGGAGACCGGCCGCTATCTCCAGGCCGCGCAGCTCTTCCTCGACATCGCCCGCGCCAAGCCGGACGCACCTGAGAAGAGCGACGAGCATTATGCCGCGATCGATATCCTCAACCGCGACATCCGCGCCTACACCTCCGGCATGTTCAGCCCCGAGATGCCCTATGCCCGCGCCGATCTGGTCGCGAGCCTGATCGAGGAAGAGGACTTCACCGCCAGCCTCGGCGAGACGCTCTACCAGATCGCCCGCCGCATCGAGCGCCAGCCCTTCGGCGCGCCTGGCCGCGAGATCGTCGACAGCGTCGTCGACCAGGTCGCCGAGGCGATGCGCGCCATCGTGCCGGCCGGGCAGGACGGGCCGATCGTCTCCGCCGAGGCCGAGCCGCGGATCGCTGCCCTGACGGCCGTCCGCGAGCGCTGCCTGCGGCTCGGCGCCGAGCTGCCCTGGGTCGAGCGCGGCGCGATCCTGGCGCTGCTCGGCTCGGCCGAACGCGCCTACTTCCTGATCGAGCGCATCGATGAAGAACGTCGCTCGGTCTCGCGTGTCGTGCCGGTGACGGAAACCAGCCAGCAGACCCGCGAAGCCGGCGATTTCGGCGCCGCCGCCGTGCCGGCCTGAACAGACTGACATCGCAAGAATGTGGACAGGCCGCCGTCGGGCGGCCTGTCTGCTTTTGTCTGCTCAACTTTTGCCGTCATCGCGCGCGAAGCGAAGCGATCCGCAATGACGGTGCAATACGCGAATTGTCGCCTGTCCGGCGCAAAGGCGCGGCGATCAATGGATGTGAGGACAGCTGTCATGATGCCGAAGGCGATTCTCCTGCTGGCGCCCGCTCTGGTGCTCCAGACCGCCGCGGCTGTGGCCAAGGACGGCTTGAGCTGGGGCGTCCGGCAAGATGGCGAGGGCATCGTCGTCGCCTATGAGATGCCGCAGACGGACGATCAGCGCCTGTTCTTCTCCTGTGATTTCGCCAGCAAGAGCCTGACCGTACGGGTTCCCTTCTTCAAGGAAGGCATGAAGGACAACGCCGTCACGATCGCCAAGCTATCGTCGAGCGGCGGGCAGGCCGATCTGAGCATGAAGCTCGTCAGCGACGAGATGGGCAATCACTTCGAGACGACAACGACGCTGACGCCCGCGCTGCAGGCGGTGCTGCGCAAGGGCCAGAGCCTGACACTGCGCGTCGAGGGCGAGACGCAGAGCTTCCCCCTCGCCGGCGGCCAGAAGGGCTTTGCCGTGATGGCGCAGCGCTGCGGCGGGTAAGCAGCTTCATTTCAAGTGCGCGGGAACCCCTCTCCTGGAAGGAGAGGGGTAGGGGTGATGTGTTCGGACTGGAAACGTGAGCCTCAACCCGACCATGCGGTCAGGCCTCGCGGAACTGGGCAAACGGCCTACCCCTCACCCTGCCCTCTCCCTCCGGGAGAGGGTTCCCCGCGCCTGCCCCTTCACGGCGCCAATGGGAGTTATCTGGGTGTGGCCGCTCGAAAGCCATGGCTCTTCGCGGCCCATGCGACCGCGAATGTAGCGATCAGAAGCGCCGCCAACACCCACGGAAAAGGCGCGACGCCAAGGCCGCTCAGCAGCAATCCGCCGACGATCCCGCCACCTGCAATGGCGAGATTCCAGGTCGTGACCAGCATCGACTGCGCGACGTCGGCCGCATGGCCAGCCGCCTTGGCCGACGCGGTCTGGAACAGCGTCCCGGCCCCGCCGAATGCCAACCCCCAGACGGCGACCGCGCCATAGATCACCCCCGGCACCGTTCCGGCGATGCCGAGCGCCAGGGCGGAAAAGCCGAACAACGCGACGCTCGCAAGAACCAGCTCGCGCAGCCAGCGGTCGATCAGGACGCCTGTGATCCAGATGCCGAGCAGCGACGCGATGCCAAAGACCAACAGCACGACATCGATCCGGTTTTTGATGCCGGCCGGCTCGAGGAAAGGCGCGATATAGGTGTAGAGGGTGTTGTGGGCGAGCACATAGGCGAAGACCACGAACAGGACCGGCCGCAGGCCCGGCAGCATGAACACTGCCTTCAGCCCGAATTCCTGACCCCGCTTCTGCCCGGGAAAATCAGGCACCTTGGCTAGAACCCAGAAGACGAGGAGCACCGTCAGCCCGCTCATCACGCCGAAGGTCCAGCGCCAGCCCAGGAGCGTGCCGAGGAACGTGCCCGTCGGAATGCCGAGCGAGAGGGCAAGCGGCGCTCCGACCATGGCGATGGCGATCGCGCGACCCTGCAGATGCTCGGGCACCATGCGCGCGGCATAGCCCGCCGCCAGTGCCCATAGCAGGCCCGCACTCATGCCCGCGACGAAACGGGCAACCAGCGTGACGGCGTAGCTGTCGGAGATGGCTGTCACCGTGTTGACGATGGCGAAACCGCCAATGGCGATCAGCAGCAGAGTGCGCCGCCGCCAATTCTGCGTGGCGATCGTCAGGGGAATGGCGGAGACGAGCGAGCCCACCGCATAGGCGGTGACGAGCTGGCCGATCAGCGCCTCGGATTGTCCAAGGCTCTCGGCCATTTGCGGGAGGAGCCCCGATGGCAGGATCTCGGTCAGCAGTGTGATGAAGGCCGCCATGGCGAGCGCCAGCAGGCCTCCTAGCGGCAGCCTCGCATCGGTCGAGCCAGCCGATATCGTGTTCGTCGCGGATGTCATGGGCAGAGCGCTTTCAAAGATGTGTCGGCGCTTGAGGTAGCCGGTTCCCAATGAACGAAAAACAGGACACAATTCACAATACTTTGGACATTTCTGTCATGCATGAGGGGTCGCGACATGGACAGCCTTGGAGCGCTCTTCGCCTTTGTGCATGCGGCTGATGCCGGTGGTTTCACCGAGGCCGGCCGCAAGCTCGGCATCTCGGCATCGGCCGTCAGCAAGGCTGTGGCGCGTCTGGAGGATCGACTTGGCGCAAGGCTGTTCCACCGTTCGACCCGCAGCGTCACGCTGACGCCCGAGGGCGCGATCTTCCTCGAACGCTGCCGGCGCATTCTCTGCGAGTACGAGGCCGCCGAGCTGGAGCTGTCGCAGAGCCAGGCGGCACCGCAAGGCAGGCTGCGTGTCAGCCTGCCGTCGATGAGCATGATGCCGATGGCGAAACTCGCCGCGTTCAAACGACGTTACCCGGAAGTCGAGCTCGAACTGGATGCCACCGACCGGATAGTCGATGTGATCGGCGAGGGCTTCGATGTCGTGATCCGCACGGGAGACCATGCCGATTCCAGGCTGATGACCCGAACGCTCGGCTATTTCCGCCGGCCGATTGTCGGTTCGCCGGACTATTTCCGCCAGATGGGAACTCCGGAAACGCCGGAAGATCTCGCCCGGCATTCCCGCCTCGTTTATCGCTACGCCTCGACGGGAAAGCTCGACCAATGGCCCTTGTCCAGGAATGGCGAGCCCGTGCAGATCGACATGCCGATCAGCGTGGTGACGAACGCGCTCGAAGCGCAAATCGGCCTCGCCGAAAGCGGGCTCGGCATAGCCTGTGTTCCCGACCTGTCGGTCACAGCGCAATTGCAGCGGGGCTCACTTGTCAGCATCCTCGACAGCTACGTGGAGGTGCGGACCAAGCTCAGCCTGATGTGGCCCGCCAGCCGCTACGCCTCGCCCAAATTGCGAGTCTTCGTCGACTTTGCGGCCGAAGAGTTCCTGGCCGCATGACCCCGCCCCGCCGCGCTCGCAGCGAGGCGCCCTACTCCGCCGCCTCCGCATAGGCGCTCGGCTCGTAGTTCAGGATCGGCGAGAGCCAGCGCTCGACCTCGCGGATATCCATGCCCTTGCGGACCGCATAATCCTCGGCCTGGTCGCGCTCGACCTTGGCGACGCCGAAATAGTAGGCCTCGGGGTGCGAGAGATAGAGGCCCGAGACCGACGAGCCCGGCCACATCGCATAGCTCTCGGTCAGCTTGACGCCGACGCGGCGCTCGGCCTGGAGCAGCTCGAACAAGGTCGCCTTCTCGGTATGGTCGGGCTGGGCGGGGTAGCCCGGCGCCGGGCGGATGCCCTGATACTCCTCGCGGATCAGGTCCTCGTTCGAGTAGGCCTCGTCGGGCGCATAGGCCCAGAACTCGGTGCGCACGAGCTGGTGCATGCGCTCGGCGAAGGCCTCGGCGAAGCGATCGGCCAGCGCCTTGACCATGATCGAGCGGTAATCGTCGTTGTCGCGCGCGAATTTCTCCGAGATGCGCTCTTCTTCGGCTCCGGAGGTGACGACGAAGGCGCCGACATAGTCCGGCCGCTCGATGCCCTCAGGCGCGACGAAATCGGAGATGCACATGTTCGGCTTGCCGTCGCGCTTGGAAAGCTGCTGGCGCAAGCCGTGGAAGGTGGCGAGCGTCTCCTGCCGGCTCTCGCCGGTATAGAGGCGGATATCGTCGCCGACGGCGTTCGCAGGCCAGAAGCCGATCACCGCCTTCGGGTTGAACCAGCGCTCCTCGACGATGCGCTTCAGCATCGACTGCGCATCGTCCCAGAGCGCGCGCGCCGCCTCGCCCTGCTTCTCGTCCTCGAGGATCGCCGGGTACCGGCCCTTGAGCTCCCAGGTCTGGAAGAACGGCGTCCAGTCGATCACCGGCACGAGATCGGCGATGTCATAGGTCCGGAAGACGCGGGTGCCGAGGAATGTCGGCTTCGGCGGCTGGTAGCCGGTCCAGTCCGGCTTGAAGGCGTTGGCGCGGGCCTTCGACAGCGGCAGGCGCTGCTTGTCGGCTTCCGAGCGGCGATGCGCGGCAGCGACCTTCTCGTACTCGGCCTGGATACCCTCGACATAAGGCCCCTTCTGCTCCCGCGAGAGCAGGCTGGAGACGACGCCGACGGCGCGCGAGGCGTCGGTGACATAGACCGTCTGGCCGCGTTCATAGGCCGGGTGGATCTTCACCGCGGTGTGGACGCGGCTGGTCGTCGCCCCGCCGATCAAGAGCGGGATGTCGAAGCCCTCGCGCTCCATCTCGGAGGCGACGGTGACCATCTCGTCAAGCGAAGGCGTGATCAGCCCGGAGAGCCCGATGATGTCGACCTTCTCCTTGCGCGCCGTGTCGAGGATCTTTTGCGTCGGCACCATCACGCCGAGGTCGATGACCTCGTAGTTGTTGCACTGGAGCACGACGCCAACGATGTTCTTGCCGATGTCGTGGACATCGCCCTTCACCGTCGCCATCAGCACCTTGCCGGCGGCCTGGCGCTCGCCGCCGCCGTTGAGGCGCTTCTCCTCCTCCATGTAAGGCATCAGATAGGCGACGGCCTGCTTCATCACGCGGGCCGACTTCACCACCTGCGGCAGGAACATCTTGCCGGCGCCGAACAGGTCACCGACGACGTTCATCCCGGCCATCAGCGGCCCTTCGATGACATGAAGCGGCTTCTCGGCCTGAGTGCGCGCCTCTTCCGTATCGCGGTCGATGAACTCGGTGATGCCGTTGACCAGCGCGTGCTTGAGGCGCTCGTGCACGTCGGTTTCGCGCCAGGCGAGGTCCTTGCCCGAGACCGCCTGCGAACCGTCGCCCTTGAAGCGCGGGGCGGCGTCGAGCAGACGTTCGGTCGAATCCTTGCGCCGGTTGAGGACGACGTCCTCGCAGAGTTCGCGCAATTCGGGATCGAGATCATCGTAGCTGCCGAGCTGGCCGGCATTCACGATGCCCATATCCATCCCGACCTTGATGCAATGGTACAGGAAGACCGAATGCATCGCCTCGCGGACCTTCTCATTGCCGCGGAACGAGAAGGACAGGTTCGAGACACCGCCCGAGATATGCGCATGCGGCAGCGTCTCGCGGATGGTGCGGGTCGCGTTGATGAAGTCGTTGCCGTAGTTGTCGTGCTCTTCGATGCCGGTCGCAACCGCGAAGATGTTCGGGTCGAAGATGATATCCTCGGGCGGGAAGCCGGCCTGCTCGGTCAGCAGCTTGTAGGCGCGCGTGCAGATCTCGATCTTGCGCTGATAGGTGTCGGCCTGGCCGGTCTCGTCGAAGGCCATGACCACGACCGCCGCGCCGTATTGCCGGCAGATGCGGGCATGCTCGAGGAAGGCCTCCTCGCCCTCCTTCATCGAGATCGAGTTGACGATCGGCTTGCCCTGAATCGTCTTGAGGCCGGCCTCGATGACATGGAACTTCGAGGAGTCGACCATGATCGGCACACGGGAGATATCCGGCTCCGAGGCGATCAGGTTGCAGAACTCGGTCATCGCCTTCTCGGAATCGAGCAGGCCCTCGTCCATGTTGATGTCGATGACCTGCGCGCCATTGGCGACCTGGTCGCGCGCCACATCGAGCGCAGCGGCGAAGTCGCCGGCGGTGACCAGCTTGCGGAACTTGGCCGAGCCGGTGACGTTGGTGCGCTCGCCGATATTGACGAAAGGAATGGTCTCGTCGAGCGTGAACGGCTCGAGCCCGGCGAGACGCAGGTACGGCTTGGGCTCCGGCACGCTGCGCGGAGCCTTGCCGGCGACAGCCTCCGAGATCGCGCGGATATGGCCCGGCGTCGTGCCGCAGCAGCCGCCGACCATGTTGACGAAGCCGGCATCGGCGAACTCGGCCAGCATCTTGGCCGTCGCTTCCGGCCGCTCGTCATAGAGGCCGAATTCGTTGGGCAGGCCGGCATTGGGATAGGCGCAGACCAGCGTGCCGGCGACGCGCGACATGTCCTTGATATGGGCGCGCATTTCGCGGGCGCCGAGGGCGCAGTTGAGGCCGATCGTCAGCGGATTTGCATGGCGTACCGCGTTCCAGAAGGCCTCGACCGTCTGGCCCGAGAGCGTGCGGCCGGAGAGGTCGGTGATCGTGCCAGAGATCATCACCGGCAGCTTCATCGCCTTCTCGCGAAAAACCTCCTGGATCGCGACGATCGCGGCCTTGGCGTTGAGCGTGTCGAAGATCGTCTCGATCAGCAGCAGCTCCGAGCCGCCATCGATCAACCCGCGCACCTGCTCGGCATAGGACTCGCGCACCTGGTCGAAGGTGACGGCGCGGAAGCCGGGATTGTTGACGTCGGGCGAGATCGAGAGCGTGCGGTTGGTCGGGCCGATCGCGCCGGCGACGAAGCGGCGCCGTCCATCTTCCTTGCGGGCGATCTCGGCGGCCTCGCGAGCCAACCGGGCGCAGGCGACGTTGAGCTCGTAGACGATCGCCTCCATGCCGTAATCGGCCTGGGCGATCGACGTGCCGGAGAAGGTGTTGGTCTCGACGATGTCGGCGCCGGCCCGGTAATAGGCGAGATGGATATCGCGCAGCGCGTCCGGCAGCGTCAGCGCGATCAGGTCGTTATTGCCCTTAAGGTCGTGGTTCCAGCCCTTGAAGCGCTCGCCGCGGAAATCCGCCTCGGTCAGCTTCAGGTCCTGGATCTGAGTCCCCATCGCACCGTCGAGGATGAGGATGCGCTCGGACGCGGCCTGGCGCAGGGCGCGCTCGATCTCGGCGCCGTCGACGGGAGCGGGCTTGTAGTCGGACATCAGGCTACTCCGCCGCAACCTGCTGCGCCTGCGCCTTCTCCGGCTTCAGGCCGACGAGATGGCAGATCGCATAGACCAGGTCGGCCTTGTTCATCGTGTAGAAATGCAGGTCGGAGACGCCGCGGTCGATCAGGTCGAGCACCTGCTCGGCGCAGACGGCCGCCGCGACCAGACGACGCGTCGCCGCATCGTCCTCCAGCCCCTCGAAGCGGTCGGCCAGCCATTGCGGCACGCTCGCCCCGGTCTTGCGGGCGAAATTCGCCGTCTGCTTGAAGTTCTGCACCGGCACGATGCCGGGCAGGATCGGGATCTCGATGCCGCGCGAACGGACCTTGTCGAGATAGCGGAAATAGACGTCGTTATCGAAGAAGAACTGGGTGATCGCCCGCGTCGCGCCGGCATCGACCTTCTTCTTCAGCGCATCGATGTCGGCATCGAGCGAGGCGGCTTCCGGGTGCTTCTCCGGATAGGCCGAGACGGTGATCTCGAAGTCGCCGATCTTGCGGATCCCCGCGACCAGATCGGAGGTCTGGTGATAGCCCTCAGGGTGCGGCTCGTAGGTGGTGCCGAGCCCGCCGGCCGGATCGCCGCGCAGCGCCACGATATGGCGCACGCCGGCCGCCCAATAGGAGCGGATGACCTCGTCGACCTCGGCACAGGAAGCGGAGACGCAGGTCAGATGCGCCGCCGGCTTCAAGGCCGTCTCGTCGACCATGCGCTTGACGGTGTTGTGCGTGCGCTCGCGGGTCGAGCCACCGGCACCATAGGTCACGGAGACGAAGGCCGGCCCGAGCGGCTCCAGCCGGCGCACGCTCTCCCAGAGACTGATCTCCATCTCCTCGTTCTTCGGCGGGAAGAACTCGAAGGAGACGCGCGGACGGCGCGAGCCGTGGCGGCTGGGACGGAACGCGTTCATCACGCAACCTCACGATCGAATTGGCGAAGCGGGAAATCGCCCTGGAGGCGCCGGTCGCGCCCGCGCCAAAGCATGACGCCGAGCTGGCCGCAAGCCCCGTCGGGAGCAGTGACCTCCTTGGCGAGATCGCATTCGAGGCCGGCCTCGGCGAACCAGGCGGCGATCTCGTCCTTCTCGAAGCCGAGCCGGCGATGGGCGTGCTCGGTGCGCAGGAATTCCATCTCGTGCGGAGCGAAATCGACCAGGATCAGCCGCCCGCCGGGAGACAGCAGCGCCGCCGCCTCGCGCAGTGCGCGGGCCGGGTCGTCGAGGAAGTGCAGCACCTGGTGCACGATCACCAGGTCGAAGGAGCCGCGTGCGAAAGGCAGAGCATAGATGTCGCCCTGCCGGAGCTCGACGCGCGACAGCCCTGCCTTTTCCAGATTGGCCCGCGCCACCGCCAGCATGGCGTGGCTGGCGTCGACGCCGACGGCGCGCGCAGCCTTCGGCGCCAGCCGCTCCAGCATGCGCCCGGTGCCGGTGCCGAGATCGAGCAGCGCCTGCATCGGCGTCTCGCCGACCGCGGCCTCGACGGCCGCTTCCACGGCTGCGTCCGGCACATGCAGCGAGCGCAGCTGGTCCCATTCACGCGCGACATTGGCGAAATAGGATTGCGCCGCCGCAGCCCGGCTCGCACGCACCGCGGTGAGGCGCTCGCGGTCGGCCGCCAGAACAGGGTCGGCGGGATCGAGATCGCGGGCGAGCGTCAGCGCCAGCGCACCGCCCGCCGTCCCGTCGTCCAGCCGGAAAAAGGCGAAGGCGCCCTCGCGCGACCGGCGCAACAACCCAGCCTCGGCCATTAGCTTGAGATGGCGCGAGATGCGTGGCTGCGACTGGCCGAGAATGTCGGTGAGATCGGAAACCGAGAGCTCGCCTTCCGCCAGCAGCGCCAGGATCCGCAGACGCGTTTCCTCGCCCGCTGCGCGCAGGCAGGCCAGCAAGGTCGGCAGCGAATGATGGGAGGGGCGGGTCACTTGCGAGCACCTCGAAATTCTATGAAAGATATAAAGATATCTTTATGTCAGAAATGGGCGGAATGCAAGCCTGCTGCGTCCGATATTTCAGTCGGCACCGACGGATCAAACAAACGCAGCCTTGCCTCTCTCCCAGGTCGAAAAAGGGCTCCCCGCGCCCTTGATTGCTATCGCGCCGCCGCCCGCATCGCTTCGCGCAGTACGGTGAAAATCCTGGGATCAGCGGCCTGCGCTACGTTGAAGCGCATGAAATGCCGGGCCGTCCGCGACAGGCTGAAGGCATTGCCCGGCGCGAGCACGACCCCTTCGCCCAGCGCATGTCGGGCGATCTCGGCGCCGTCGAGCTCTCCCGGCAGACGGCACCATAGGAACAAACCGCCGCGCGGCGTCAGCCAAGGCTCGATGCCGAGCTCGGCGAGCCGGCCCCGCGTCTCCGCCATGGCTCGGCCCAGGCGCTGGCGCAGTGCCTCGACATGCCGGCGATAGCTGCCGTCCTTCAGGATATCGAGCACCAGCTCGGCCGCGAGCCGCCCACCACCGAAGGAGAGCGCGACCTTGAGATCGATCAGCCCCTCGACCCAGTCGCGCCGCGCCGCGATGTAGCCGCAGCGCACCGAAGCCGACAGCGTCTTCGAGAAGCTGCCGATCTGGATCACCCGCTCCAGCCCGTCGAGCCCGGCGAGCCGCGGCGCCGCCTCCGGTTCGAGATCGCCGAAGATATCGTCCTCGACGATGGTCAGCCCGGCCTGCTCGGCGAGCTTGAGCAGGCGATGCGCGGTCGCGGTCGAGAGCGTCGCGCCGGTCGGGTTATGCAGGGCGCAATTGGTGACGTAGAGCCGCGGCCGGTGCTCGGTCAGCGCCTGCGCGAACAGGGCAAGATCCGGGCCCGACGGCGTATAGGGCACGCTGACGATCTTCGCCCGATGGGCGCGCAACAGCGCGTTGAAATTGAAATAGCAGGGATCGTCGACCAGCACGGTGTCGCCGGGCTCGAGCAAGAAGCGGCAAACGAGGTCGATCGCCTGCGTGCCCGACTCGGTCAGGACGATCTGATCCGGCGAGGCCTCGACACCGCGCTCGGCCAGGCGATGGGCGAGCAGATGGCGCAGCGCCGGCAGGCCGAGCGGCGTGCCGTATTCGGCCAATGTCCCGGCTTCGGCCCGGCTGAGCCGGCGCAGTGCCTGCCGGATCGAGGCTTCCGGCATCCAGTCGGGCGGCAGCCAGCCGCAACCTGGCCGGAGACTCCCGACACCGGCATCGAGCGATTGCCTGGAGATCCAGAGCGGATCGACGGCCCGGTCGAGCCTTGGCGCGACATCGGCGAGCGAGAGCGGCGGCAGGCGCCGGACATAGAAGCCGGAGCCGCGCCTGGCCTGGATCGCCCCCTCCGCCGCCAGCCGCTCATAGGCCTCGACCACGGTCGACTTCGAGACGCCCATGCTCTCGGCAAGCCCGCGGATCGATGGCAGCTTGGCGCCCGGCGCCAGCGTTCGCCCGGCGATCCGCTGCCGGATCGCTGCCATGACGCGCCCGACGAGGGTGTCGCCGGCCGCCGCAGAATCGGCGGAATCCTTAATCTGTCCTGCTTCTGACATCGGCACAGTTTGTCCGAACTGTACTGGACTGTCTCTGGAATTCTGCAGGCCCTCACCGCATGCAGGCTGGCTTCAGGAGGTATCATGGACCGGACTGCGAACGGCCTGCTCAACGGCTTCATCGGCGTCGTCATCTTCAGCGGCTCGCTGCCGGCGACCCGCGTCGCCGTCGCCGATTTCGATCCGGTCTTCCTGACCGTCGCCCGCGCTGCCATTGCCGGTCTGCTCGGGCTCGCGCTCCTGCTCGTGCTACGACAGAAGCGGCCCGCCCCTGCAGACCTCGTGCCGCTCGCCGTGGTCGCGCTCTGCGTCGTCGTCGGCTTTCCGCTACTGACCGCGCTGGCGCTGAAGCACGTCACCTCCGCCCATTCGATCGTCTTCATCGGCCTTTTGCCGCTTGCGACCGCGATCTTCGGCGTGCTGCGCGGCGGCGAGCGGCCTCAGCCTGCCTTCTGGCTCTTCGCCATCCTCGGCAGCCTCTGCGTCGTCGGCTTCGCCTGGACGCAAGGGATCGCCGCCTCCCCGGTCGGCGACCTCCTGATGCTCGCTGCGGTCATCATCTGCGGTCTCGGCTATGCCGAAGGGGCGCGGCTGTCGCGCCATCTCGGCGGCTGGCAGGTGATCTCCTGGGCGCTCGTCCTGTCGCTGCCGATCATGGCCGGTCTCACCCTGCTGACCCTGCCGGCTTCGTTCGCGCAAGCGGGCGGCCCAGCCTGGCTCGGCCTCGCCTATGTCTCGCTGTTCAGCATGCTGATCGGCTTTGTCTTCTGGTATCGCGGCCTCGCCCAAGGCGGCATCGCCGCGGTCGGGCAGCTGCAATTGCTGCAGCCCTTCTTCGGCCTGGCGCTGGCCGGCCTGCTGCTCGGCGAGACGGTCGGCTGGCAGATGGTCGCGACCTCGGCCGCCGTCGTCCTCTGCGTCGCGGGAGCGAAGCGCTACGCGCGCTGACCAAAGTCAGGCTGTGACCGGCGGCAGCACGATCACCGCATCGCCGGGCGCCACCCGCCCGGCGCGGTCGACACTCAGCACGAGCCCGCGTAGGCCTGCCCCCGCCTTGACGAAAGCGAACTCCAGCGCGGCATCACTCGCCATCGCCGCAATCGCCCGCCCCGCCTGCCGGCAGGGCGCATTATAGGCCTCGACGCGCAGCACCGCGCCGCCGTCGAAGCGGCCCTTGCCGCCCCAAACCCCGCCGAAGGCGAGCCGGCTGCCCGGCGCCAGCCGCGAGAAAGCGGCGATGCCGTCGATCAGGAGATTGCCGCCGAGCCATTCCGGCTCCAGCGCCGGCAGCCCGAGGCGCCCGGCGATCTCTGCGAGCTCGTCGAGGCCGAGCGCCGAGATCTGGCGGTCGTTGCGGATCACCGTCCCACGCGGCAGCCAGGGCTCGCGGGCGCCAGCGCGACGCGACGGACCATGGTGGAGATCGCCAGGAATTCCGAAAAGGTCGAAATCGAGGGCAGCGGCGCGCTCTGTCACGAACGCGTGGCTGCCGTGCCGGTCAGGGCCGGTTGTCAATGTGGCGACGAGCCTGCCGGCTTTGGGCGCAGTCTTCACTGCCGCAGGCGCAGCCTTCGTCACCTCGATCATGCCCGCAGCTGCCTCAGAGCAGCTTCAGGTCACCAGCAGCGGTCTTGCCGCGCTCGGTCTTCAGGTCGAAGGAGAGCTTCTGTCCCTCGGTCAGGGACATCAGGCCCGCTTCCTTGACGGCCGTGATGTGCACAAACACATCCTTGCCGCCATCAGCGGGTTGAATGAAGCCGTAGCCCTTCTCGGTATTGAACCATTTGACGGTTCCGGTCGCCATCGCCGCATCCCTTGGAGCATCCGTGGTCGCAACGGAGCCCCTCGGCATCGACGTCGAAAAGGCCCCGCGCAGCAAGGATTGACCGAAAACGCAAGCTTGTCGAGATGAAAGCGACGGCAGTTTCCGTTACGTCCGCCAGAGCCGGAACCGATCGGTTCGTAGCAACCTGCTCAACAACGCCGGCCGTCACTTCACGATCACGACAGTTTTACCGATCGGTTTGCAGTACAAGCCGATCGGCACGGGCACTAGCGCCGAGTCAGCTCGAACTGCGTCTTCGCCGCAGCCAGCGAGGAACCACCGAGATAAACTTCGATCACGCCGGGATCGAGCTGATAGCGACCGGCATCATCATGGACGCCGAGTGCCCTGCCCTCCAACCGGAACCTGACTGTCTTCGTTTCGCCGGCCTTGAGCGCGACCTTGTCGAAGCCCTTGAGCAGGCGCAGCGGGCGGGAGCGCTCCGCCACCGGCTGGCGGATATAAAGCTGTACGACTTCCTGGCCGTCGCGATCCCCCTGATTGGTCACGTCGACGGCGACCTCGGTCGCGCCGTTGAACGGCACCCGGCCGTTCGTCACGCGCGGATTGGCGTAGGCGAAGCGACTATAGGACAGGCCGAAGCCGAACGGGTACAGCGCCTCGTTGGCCTCGTCCATGTAGATCGACTCGTAGCGCTGTCGGATCTTCTGCGGCCGACCGGTCGGCAACTGGTCGTAATAGACCGGGATCTGCCCGACCGAGCGCGGGAAGCTCATCGGCGTGCGTCCGGCCGGATTGACCTTGCCGGCCAGCACCTCGGCGATCGCGGCGCGCCCCTCGGTGCCGCCATGGAAGGTCTGCACGATCGCCGCGACATGCTTGTCGGCCCAGGTCAGGACCAGCGGCCGTGCCGTCGCCAGCACCAGCACCACCGGCTTGCCGGTCGCGACCAGCGTCTCTAGCAACTCCTGCTGCACGCCGGGCAGGCCAAGATCGGTGCGCGAGGCGCCCTCGCCCATGAACTCGCAATCCTCGCCGAGCATGGCGACCACGAGGTCGGCGGCGGCCGCCGCCTTCACGGCGGCATCCTTGTCCTTGAATTCGGTGCCGCAGTTCTTGGCGAAGGCGGGCTCGTAGGTGACCGTGACATCGGCCGGCAGCTGCTCGCGCAGCGCCTCCGGCAGCGGCTGCACGACGCGGCGCCCCAAACCGGCCGGATCGGTCCAGACACGCTCATCCTCCGGCACCGCCATGGAACCGATCACCGCAACCGACTTGACGGCCGGTGCGATCGGTAGCGTCTGCTTGTCGTTCCTGAGCAGGATCACGCCCTCGCGCGCCGCCTGCCGCGCGATTTTGCGGGCCTCTTCGGTCTGCATCAGGGAAGGTGCCGCGGCGACATCGACATCCGGCTGCTCGAACAGGCCGAGATGGTACTTGACCCTGAGCACGCGCCGGACGGCTTCGTCGAGCGCCTTCACCGGCACACGGCCGGCCTTGACCTCATTGGCCAGGTGCTTGTGGTAGACGTCGCCCATCATGTCCATGTCGATGCCGGCGAGCAGCGCCTTGCGCGCGGCTTCGGCGTCATCCTTGGCGATGCCGTGCAGGCGCAGTTCGGTGATCGAGCCGAAATCCGAGGTGACGAAGCCGCGGAAGCCCCATTGCCCGCGTAAAAGGTCGGTCAGCATGCCGCGATGGGCCGTGGCCGGCATGCCGTTAAGCGCATTGAACGCCGCCATCGCCGTCATCGCGCCGGCGTCGAAGGCGGCCTTGAACGGCGGCAAGAAGAGGTCGTGCAGCTGGCTGGTCGGGATCCAGGTCGAGTTGTAGTCGCGCCCGCCCTCGGCCGCGCCATAGCCGACGAAGTGCTTCACGCTCGCCGCCACACCGCCGCGCTGATAGCCACGGGTGCGCGCCGCCGCGATGACGCCGGCGAGATAGACATCCTCGCCTGCCCCCTCCAGCACCCGGCCCCAGCGCGGATCGCGCGAGATGTCGACCATCGGCGCGAAGGTCCAGTTGACGCCGGCGGCGCGCGCCTCGCGTCCGGTCCAGTAGGCCGCCTGCTCGATCAGTTGCGGATTCCAGCTCGACGCCTGGCCGAGCGGCAGCGGGAAATAGGTCGAGAAGCCGTGGACGGCGTCGAGCCCGATGATCAGCGGGATCTTGAGGCGCGACTGGCGCACCGCCTCCTGAACCTGCCGGACCTCCTGCGGCACGACGAAGTTCATCACCGCGCCCATGCGGCCGGTCTTGACCTGATTGACGTCGAAGCCCTCGCCGCGGCCGGAGAGATGGAGCTGGCCGACCTTCTCCTCCAGCGTCATCCTGCCGATCAGCGCAGTGATCTTGCGCTCGATCTCGGTGGCCTCGCGGCCTTGCTTCCAGCCGATCTCCTGGGCGAGCCCCGTGAGCGAAGAAAGGCAGGCGACGGCAAGGACGGGTAGGCGAAGCAAAAGGTTCACGGGCGTATCCGGTTCGATCGAGGTTACCCGACCTACAGGAAGCGAGGCGGCGGCTCAACGCGACGCGGCGCCTCGCACGGGCCCGGCGAGATAGACGCCGGGCCCGTCCGCATGGCGGCTCGGCTCAGAGCTTCGCAGCAGGCGTCGCGTAGATCGTCTTCCAGTTCTTCTCGCCCTTTCCAATGACGGTGGCTGTGTCCTTGAGGAATAGATCCTTGTGCGCCGCATCAGTGCTGTTGAGGTAAAGCTGGCCGTCGACGACCGCGAACAGATGTGGTTGGGTGGCGACCTTCTTGCCTTTGCTGGCCCCCGCCGAGCACCAGCCGCCATAGGCTGGGGCATACTTCGCCGGACTGGCTGCGAAGAGGTCGCGATTGGCGGCTGAGGCGAATTGCCAGGTGACTCCCTGATACTCGGCCTGGAACTCGCTCGCGCCCGGCACGGGCTTGCCGAGCGTATGGTACGCAACGGCGTCGTAGCCGCTGATGGCCGGGCCGCGATCCTTCAGGAAGTGCTCGTCGGCGGCGTTGGCAACCAGGGGCAGGAGCGCCGCGATCGCAAAGCCGGCGGAACGCAGGGTGCCGCGCACGCGGCTCGTCCGGATAGTCATGGTTGTTCTCCCGTTCTCGTTGGCATCGGCTTCGCTTTTCTCCGGCGAAGCGCCGGTTCGTCAGGACCCGGCAGTGAACCAGTTCGGGCGTAGCGCGGGTGCCGTTACTTCACGCCAGCGTGTGGACGCCGTGATGATCCGGCCGCGCGTCCTGCCCACACTCTGGAGGCGGCCATTGCCTCCTGCCCCGTTCCATGCGACCTCGGCGCCGGAGAAAACGCGGGATTTGGCGACCATGGCCCAGCTTCTGACCATCGAGGATTTGCGCCTTCTGGCGAAGCGCCGCGTCCCGCGCATGTTCTACGATTATGCCGATTCCGGCTCCTGGACCGAGAGCACCTACCGCGCCAACGAGGCCGATTTCGCCAGCATCAAGCTGCGCCAGCGCGTCGCCGTCGACATGACCAATCGCACGCTCGCCTCGACCATGATCGGCGAGCAGGTCTCGATGCCGGTGGCGCTCGCACCGACCGGCATCGCCGGCATGCAGCACGCCGATGGCGAGATCCTGGCCGCGAAGGCCGCTGCGCGGGCCGGCGTGCCGTTCACGCTCTCGACCATGAGCGTCTGCTCGATCGAGGACGTCGCGCAGAACACCGACAAGCCGTTCTGGTTCCAGCTCTATGTGATGCGCGACCGGGCCTTCATCGAGCGGCTGATCGACCGCGCCAAGGCGGCCGGCTGCTCGGCGCTGATGCTGACGCTCGACCTGCAGATCCTCGGCCAGCGCCACAAGGACATCCGCAACGGCCTCTCCGCCCCGCCGAAGCCGACGTTCGCCAACCTGATCAATCTCGCCTTGAAGCCGCGCTGGTGCCTGGGCATGCTCGGCACCAGGCGGCGCAGCTTCGGCAACATCGTCGGCCACGCCAGCGGCGTCGGCGACATGAGCTCGCTCTCGGCCTGGACCGCCGAGCAGTTCGACCCGGCGCTGAGCTGGGACGACGTCAAGTGGATCAAGGACCGCTGGGGCGGCAAGCTGATCCTGAAGGGCATCCTCGACGCGGAGGATGCCGAGCTCGCAGCCCAGAGCGGCGCCGACGCGCTGATCGTCTCCAACCATGGCGGACGCCAGCTCGACGGCGCGGTGTCCTCGATCGCGGCCCTGCCCGGCATCGTCGAGCAGGTCGGCGGGCGCATGGAGGTCTGGATGGATGGCGGCATCCGCTCCGGCCAGGACGTGCTGAAGGCGGTTGCGCTCGGCGCCCGCGGCGTGCTGATCGGCCGCCCCTTCCTCTATGGGTTAGGGGCCATGGGCGAGGAGGGCGTCAGGCTCGCGCTCGAGATCATCCGCAAGGAGATGGACATCACCATGGCCCTTTGCGGCAAGCGCGACATACAGGATGTCGACGGCAACATCCTGGTGAAGGGCAAGGCCTGAGGCTTTTGGCGCTCAGGGCTCCTCTTCCAAAGCGAGAACGGCGAAGCTGGCGAGCCAGTGCTCGCCCATATAGTCGCCGGCGATATGCGGAATTCCGGCGGCGAGATGCTCGGCCGCGGCCGTCTTCGCCACCGCCCGGCGGGCATCCCCCTCCGGCAGCGCGCCGGCCAGCGCCCGCCAGCACCAGGCGCGGCTGAGGTTCAGCCCGTCGAGATGCGCGATCTTGCCGTCGCTGCGGTCGGTGACGGTCGCGGGCCGGAACAAAGTCGCCGGCTCCCGGCGTTCCAGCTTCGGCAGGAAGCGGTCGAACCAGGGCAGGAACTGATCCGGCGGCAGCAGGCGACGCATGCACTCGGCCTCGATCAGGGCCGAGGACTGGAAGTCGTCGCCGCTCGGCTCACCCCAGGCCGGGCAATCGGTATCGTCGCCGTACCAGCGCAGTGCCGTCTCGCGCAGCAGCGTGGCGAACGCCTCATCCGCCGTCGCGGTGGCATAATCCGCCGCCATGCGCAGGCCGAAGGCGGTGTTGAAATGCGTGCCGACCCGCACCGGATAGGTCGCGAGCGGCAGGAAGTCGCGGAAGCGCTGCGCGAAGGCCTCGGCCAGCGGCGCGCAGTTCTGCGACCAGCGCTTGTCGTCGAGCAGGCTCAATTCCGCCGCCAGCTTCAAGAGCCAGCCCCAGCCATAGGGGCGCTTGAAGCCGCGCGCGGTCGGAGCGGCGAGATAGGCGCATTCGACCGCGACCTTCTCCGGCGTGAGTTGCACCTCGAACAGGGCGCGGATCTCGGCAGCCGCCGCGAAGCCGGGATAGCGCCGCAGCAATCGCGCCAGCATCCAGTAGCTGTGCACGCAGGAATGCCAGTCATAGCTGCCATAGAAGATCGGGTGCAGCTCGCGCGGGGTCAGCGCATCCTGCGGCCCCGCCAGCGTATGGTCCGGCTTGTTGGGATATTCGCGCCCGACATGCCCGAGCGCGATGCGGGCGAAACGGAGCGCAAGCTCTTCGGTCAAACGGGCTGCGGTCATGATGGCTTCCTTGTCCTGGCATAGCTGATTAGCAGGTCGATCAGGCGCGGGGTGAGATAGATCGGCAACTGCGTCGCCGCGAAGAACAACGCCATGCGCGGCGAGGCCGCGGCGCCGAGCGCCGACTCGCTGGAACGGCACCTCGGATACGATAACTCCAGGACCGGTCTTGACCCCCGCGCCGATCGCGCCCAGATAAATGAGCAATCACTCACTCATTCTGTTTCAGGCAAACCGTGGCCCGCCCCCTCAGCGAAGCAAAGCGCGAAGCGATCCTGGCCGCCGCCTGCAAGCTGGTGGCGGAGCATGGCACCGGCGCGCCGACCGCCAAGATCGCCAGGGAAGCCGGCCTCGCCGAGGGCACGCTCTTCACCTACTTCGCCACCAAGGATGAGTTGCTCAATCAGCTCTATCTCGACCTGAAGACCGACTTCGCCAAGCTCACCGTGCCCTCCTATCCGCGCGATGGCAGCGTGCGCGACCGGTTCGAGCACTTCTGGAACGGCTTCATCGACTGGGGCGCGAAGCATCCCGCCAAACGCAAGGCGCTGCGCCAGCTCGCCGTCTCAGGCCGGATCACCCAGGAGACCCGCGACAAATCCGCCATCGCCTTCGCCGAGATCAGCGCCATGTTCGAACAGGGGCATCGCGACGGCGTGCTCAAGGACCAGCCGCAGAGCTTCATCGGCGCGGTTCTCGATGCCATCGGCACCATGACGCTCGACCTGATCGCGCAGGAGCCCGATCGACACGAGCATTACAGGAAGACCGGCTTTTCGGTCTTCTGGGACGGCATTTCTGCCTGACGCCCGCCGAGGAAGGGCCGCTTGGGCCTTTTTGACCGATTTAAATGAGCAAGTACTCACTCACAATATCGAGAGGACATCTCATGACCAAGACCTGGCTGATCACCGGCGCCTCCCGCGGCCTCGGGCGCGCGATCGCCGAGGCGGCCCTCGCCGCCGGCGACAATGTCGTCGCAACGGCGCGCGATCCCGGCCGCCTTGCCGATCTCGAGGCCCGCTACCCCGACACGCTGCTGTCGTTCGCACTCGACGTCACCGACATGGCCGCCGCGAACCTGGCCGTGACCGTCACGGTCGACACCTTCGGCCGGCTCGACGTGCTCGTGAACAATGCCGGCTACGGCCACGCCGTCGCCTTCGAGCAGACCAGCGAGGCGAGCTTCCGCGCCCAGATCGAGACCAATTTCTATGGCGTCGTGAACCTCACCCGCGCCGCGCTGCCGGTGCTGCGGGCCCAGCGCGCCGGCCATATCATCAACATCTCCTCGGTCGGCGGACGCACCGGCACGCCCGGCCTCAGCGCCTACCAGTCGGCGAAATGGGCAGTCGGCGGCTTCACCGAGGTGATCGCCAAGGAGGTCGCACCGTTCGGCGTCAAGATCGTCTCGGTCGAGCCCGGCGGCATGCGCACCGGCTGGGGCGAGATCGCCCGCGGCAACGCTCCTGCCGTGATGCCGGACTACCAGCCCAGCGTCGGCGCCGTGCTCGACCTGCTGAAAGCCTATGTCGGCAACGAGATCGGCGATCCCGAGCGTATCGCCGGGATCATCCTCGATCTCAGCCGGCGCGAGACCCTGCCGGCCCATCTCGTCCTCGGCAGCGACGCCCTCTTCGTCCTCGCCCAGGCCGAGGCACAGCGGCAGAAAGAGGCGGCGGAATGGGCGGACGTCAGCCGCTCCTCGGATTTCGCGGGGACCGACCTTGTGGCTCTGCAGAAACTGCTCGGTGGCGAGGCGCGGGCGTGATGACCGCTATGCCTTGAGGATCGCAACACCATACTCGCTGAGCGCGCCATCGGCGGTCACCAGAGTAAGCCCGCGCCGCATTGCTTGCGCTACGATCATCCGGTCGAACGGATCACGATGGATGAGAGGCAGACGGGCCGCGGCGAGAGCGTCGTCGAGTTCGATCGGCAGCAGGGTTATGCCATGGCTTGGCGGAGCCGCCCAATCCAGGGAGCCAGCGTCGAATCGGCCCGCATTGCGTTTGATTTCAAGTTCCCAAGCCGTCGCGACGCTGACAAAGATATCTTCGGCGGCTCCGATCGCTTCGCTGACAGCGGGCGGCAATCGGTCGAGCTGGCCAGTCGCCCACCAGAACAGGATGTGGCTGTCGAGCAGCAGCCTCACTTCGGCTTCAGCCAATTGCCGTCACGGTCTTCAAAGCTTTCGCTACCTTCGAAAAGATCGGCAAGCTCATCATCAGGCTTCCACCAGTCCGGATCGATCTCCTTGATCTGATCAGCCCAGAACCCGCCCTGCCGCCTCGGTTTCTGCTCGGCAGCCTCGACCTGCACCAGCCGCACCGCGGGCACGCCATTGCGCGCGATCACGACCTCCTCGCCCCGCAGCGCCTGCTCGATCAGGCGCGACAGGTTGGTCTTGGCCTCATGGACATTGACGACGGTCATCGACGCCTCCGCAGCGGATCGCGACATTAGCTAACCTAGCTAACATAAAATCTGCCGGAAAGCGAGGCAGTTCAGCGCGTGAACTTCTTGTACTGGATGCGCTTCGGGATGGTGCTGTCGATGCCGAGCCGGCGCTGCTTGTCTTCCTCGTAATCCTGGAAGTTGCCCTCGAACCACTCGACATGGCTGTCGCCCTCGAAGGCGAGGATGTGGGTCGCGATGCGGTCGAGGAACCAGCGATCGTGGCTGATGATCACGGCGCAGCCGGCATAATCCTCCAGCGCCTCTTCGAGCGCCCGCAGCGTATCGACGTCGAGGTCGTTGGTCGGCTCGTCGAGCAGGAGGACGTTGGCGCCCGACTTCAGCATCTTGGCGAGGTGGACGCGGTTGCGCTCGCCACCCGAGAGCGAGCCGACCTTCTTCTGCTGGTCACCGCCCTTGAAGTTGAAGGCCGAGCAATAAGCCCTTGAATTGATTTCTTTCTTGCCAAGATAGATGATGTCGTTGCCGCCCGAGATCTCCTCCCAGACATTCTTCTTGTCGTCGAGCGAGTCGCGGCTCTGGTCGACATAGCCGAGCTGGACGCTCTCGCCGATCTTGATCGTGCCGGCATCGGGCTTTTCGACCCCGGTGATCATCTTGAACAGCGTCGTCTTGCCGGCGCCGTTCGGGCCGATCACGCCGACGATGCCGCCCGGCGGCAGCTTGAAGGAGAGCCCGTCGATCAGGAGCTTGTCCTGGAAGCCCTTCGACAGGTCCTCGAAATCGACGACGTTGTTGCCGAGGCGCTCGGCGATCGGGATGATGATCTGGGCGGTGTCCGGCCCCTTGTTCGAGGCCTTCTGCACCAGCTCGTCATAGCGCTGGATACGGGCCTTGCTCTTGGCCTGGCGCGCCTTCGGCGAGGCCGAGATCCACTCCTGCTCGCGCTCCAGGGTCTTCTGGCGCGAGACGTCCTCGCGGCCTTCCTGGGCGAGGCGCTTCTGCTTCTGCACCGACCAGGCCGAATAGTTGCCCTCATAGGGGATGCCCTGGCCGCGATCGAGCTCGAGGATCCAGCTGGTGACGTTGTCGAGGAAGTAGCGATCATGGGTGACGATCAGGATCGCGCCCGGATAGGTCCGAAGATGCCCTTCGAGCCAGGCGGTGGTCTCGGCGTCCAAATGGTTGGTCGGCTCGTCGAGCAGCAGCAGCTCCGGTTGCTCCAGCAGCAGCTTGCACAGCGCGACGCGGCGGCGCTCACCGCCCGAGAGCTTGCCGACTTCCCAGTCGTCCGGCGGGCAGCGCAGCGCGTCCATCGCCTGGTCGACCTTGGAATCGAGATCCCACAGGCCCTTGGCCTCGATCTCGTCCTGGAGATTGGTCATCTCGTCGGCGGTCTCGTCCGAATAGTTCATGGCGAGCTCGTTGTAGCGGTCGAGGATCGCCTTCTGCGGCGCGACGCCGAGCATGATGTTGTCGCGGACGTTGAGACTCTCGTCGAGCTTGGGCTCCTGCGGCAGGTAGCCGACGCGCGCGCCCTCGGCGACCCAGGCCTCACCGGTCCACTCCTTGTCGAAGCCGGCCATGATCTTGAGCAGCGTGGATTTACCGGCGCCGTTGACGCCGAGCACGCCGATCTTGGCGTCCGGATAGAAGGAGAGGTGGATGTCCTTCAGGACCTGCTTGCCGCCCGGATAGGTCTTCGACAGGCCGCGCATATGATAGATGAACTGACGAGACATGGGGCGTGCGGGCTCCGCTGGCGGCTGGCGTTCGGGCTTTGGGGAAATCTGGCGCGTATGTAGCGAGGCGGATGCCGAGCCGCAACCTTCAGAACTCTCCGGCGCTCACAACTCCGCCAGCCCTGCATATCCGACCTTTCCCGGGCAGGCTTTTTGCCTCAGCCTGCGGCAGACGAATGGGCGGAGTGGAACGATGCGCTTTCTGTCCCGAGCCGCGATGGGGCTAGCACTGCTGCTGGCGTCCGCATTCGCGCCACCAGCCCTCGCCCAGTCCAACGAGCCCGGCTGCCGGCCGGAAATGGCGAGCTACCGCCTGCCGATCCAGCGCGTGAACCTCGCCAAGGACGAGGTGAAGCTCACCTTCATCGGCCACGCCACCTTCCTGATCGAGACGCCGGGCGGGGTGAAGGTCGCGACCGACTACAACGACTATGTCCGCCCGCCGGTGACGCCCGAAATCGCCACGATGAACAAGGCGCATTCGACGCATTACTCGCGCGCCCCGGATCCCGCCATCAGGCAGGTGCTGCCCGGCTGGGACCCGTCCGGCAAGGGCCCCGCGGCGCACGACGTCACGCTCGGCGACATCCGCGTCCGCAATGTCCCGACCAATATCCGCACCTATTCCGGCGGCACCGATTTCGACGGAAACTCGATGTTCGTCTTCGAGATCGGCGAGCTCTGCATCGCCCATCTCGGCCATCTCCACCATCCGCTCGAGCCCGGCCATCTGCGCGCGCTCGGGCGGGTCGACATCGTGCTCTTCCCGGTCGACGGCAGCTATACGCTCGACCAGGAAGGTATGCTGGAGGTGCTGAAATCCCTGCAGGCCCGGGTGATGATCCCCATGCACTTCTTCGGTGGCGGCACGCTCAACCGCTTCCTCGGCCGTTCGCAGGACCTCTGGCCGGTCGAACGGCGCGACCGGCCGGAGATCGTGCTGTCGAAGGCGACGCTGCCGGCGAAGCCGACGATCATCGTCCTGCCGGGGCATTGAGCGCCGCAGCGCTCAGGTGTTCACCCCGCCATCGATGGCGATCCCCGCGCCGGTGATGAAGCGCCCCTCCTCGCTCGCGAGGTAAGCGACGAGGCCGGCGATATCCTCGGCCTTGCCATAGCGCGGGATCGCCATGCGCTGGCGCTGCGCCTCGGCATGCTCGCCATCGGCGGGGTTCATGTCGGTATCGGTCGAGCCGGGATGGACGACGTTGACGGTGATGCCGCGCGGGCCGAGATCGCGGGCGAGGCCCTTGGTGAAGCCGATCAGCGCCGCCTTGCTCATCGCATAGAGCGCGATACCGGGCTCCATCACGCGCTCGGCCAGGCACGAGCCGGTGGTGATGATCCGTCCGCCATCGGGCAGGTGCCTGGCGGCCGCCTGCGAGGCGACGATCACCGCCCGGACATTGACGGCGATGATCGCGTCGATCTCCTTGAGATTCCAGCTGCCGACCTCGCCGTAGTGCCAGATGCCGGCATTGTTCACGAGGATGTCGAGCCCGCCGAGCTCGGCTGCCGCCTTGTCGACCGCGCCCGTCACCGCCGCCGGATCGGCGCTGTCCGCCTGCAGCACCACCGCCTTGCGGCCGAGCGCCCGGATCTGGTCGGCTACCGCTTCGGCCTTGTCGCGGGCGCGCTCATAGGTCAGCGCCACGTCCGCACCATCCTGCGCCAACCGCAATGCCGTCGCCGCGCCGATACCGCGGCTGCCGCCAGTCACCAGGGCCTTCTTGCCCGCCAATTTCGTCATCGGTCACCCATATCTGTAGCGATTGATACAAATATAGATGATGCGCTTGCCCCGGTGCGTCAAGAGATTTATTTATCGGTCGATACAGAAAGGTGGCAACCATGGCCGAACGAGGCCGCCCACGCGCCTTCGACCGGGGAGAAGCCCTCCACCGGGCGATGCTGCTGTTCTGGGAGAAGGGCTATCAGGGCACCTCGATGAGCGAGCTCACCGCGGCGATGGGCATCAATGCGCCCAGCCTCTACGCCTGCTTTGGCAGCAAGGAAGCGCTCTATCGCGAGACGATGGCGCTCTACGACGACTACGAAGGCGGCGGCTTTGCTGCCGCGCTCGCAGCCGCTCCGGACGCGCGCACGGCGATCGAGACCTATCTGATGGGGTCGGCCAGGCTCTTCACCCGTCCCGGCAAACCGACAGGCTGCATGGTCGTGCTCTCCGTCATCCAGGCTGCCGGGGTCAGCGAGGAGGCCGCCTGCGAACTGCGCGACGCCCGCGCTGAGATGCAGTCTCTGCTGGAGGCCCGGTTGCGGGCCGAGGCCGCG
Source organism: Alloboseaceae bacterium BT-24-1 (assembly GCA_025846845.1). Lineage (GTDB taxonomy): Bacteria > Pseudomonadota > Alphaproteobacteria > Rhizobiales > Beijerinckiaceae > Allobosea. Next base: position 195,106 of record JAOYTL010000002.1, on the reverse strand, counting down.
AAAGGCACGCTTCCCACATCGTGCGACGTCTCAGCCATCGCGTCCTTCTACATCACCGTGCAACAGGGCATGTCGATCCGCGCGCGTGACGGGGCGACCCGCACCGAGCTCGAAGCGGTGGCGCAAGGGGCGATGTTGGCCTGGGACGGGTTGGCCAGAGCCCGGGTCTGAAGATCGCGCAGCCCACGCTATCCGTTTAACGCCTTGCTCAGCCTGATCCGAGGCTTTGCTGGGCAGTCAGGGCCCGCTGAGGCACACTCATGCCGCGCAATGGAGCCTGGCATGATCCGTCGTCTCGCCGTCGCCGCCCTCGCTGTCGCTTTGCTGCCGGCGAGCGCCGAAGCCGCCAAATTCCGCTTCGGTGGCGGCCGTTCGTCCACCAGCCATGCTGGTCAGGGCCAGCGTGACGGCTCCCATGTCGTGGTGACGCCGACGCTGCGCAGCCGCCAGACACAGAATGCCACGGCAAGCCAGCCTCTCCGCATCGCGACACCCGCTGCCGCCGCAGCGGTCGAGACGGCCGATCTCCGCGGCACGCAGTCCGCGGAAGCGCGCGTCTGGTGCCGCTCGCAAGTGGTCGTCGGTGGCTTCTGCGTCCTGAACTGAGCGCCGCTCAGGCGGCTTCCGGCACGCCGCCGACCTGCATCGCCCGCCAGCGCCCGGGCGATTGTCCATAAGCGCGGCGGAAATGCCGGGTCATATGGCTCTGGTCGGCAAAGCCGCTGGCAGCAGCGGCCTCGGCCAAAGCCTCGCCCCGGCGGATCAGCAATCTTGCCCGTTCCAGCCGGCGCATCACCAGGTAATGATGCGGGCTGGTGCCGTAACGGCGGCGGAACTGCCGTGCCAGCGCATAGCGGTCGAGCCCGGTGATCGCCTCCAGCATGGCGGAATCGATCGTCTCGTCGCGGCTCTCGCTGAGAAAATCGCGCGCCCGCTCGCAGGCCCGCATCGCCGGCGTCTCGGCGCCGGTCAGCGCGCAGGACGGGTCGAGCCTGAGCAGTGCCTCGGCCAGCGCGCCGACGGCCGCATCGCGCTCCAGCGGCTCCAGCCCATGCTCGACATCGCCGAGCAGGCCGACCAGCGCCCGCATCAGGCTGCCATCGCGGCAGACCGCATTGCCGATGAACGGGATCGCGCTGGCGCGCCCGGCGAGCGCCGCCATGATCAGGCCCGGCTCGACATAGGCCATCCGGTAACGGAAGCCGCTCTCGATCCCGGCCCGGCCGTTATGCAACTCGTCCGGATGCAGCACGATCAGGTCGCCCGGCGTCGAATCCCGCTGGGCACCGCGATAGTCGAAGCTCTGCACCCCGCTGATCGTGTAGCCGATCGCATAGGTGTCGTGCCGGTGCGTGTCATAGGCATGGCCGCTGAAAAAGGCCTCGATCCGTTCCGGCCCCTCCTCGTCCGGTGCGGTGCGAATCCAGTCGCCAGGCGAAACGGCCGCGCACGAACGTTCAAGACCGCCGGGGCGGGCGGACTCTATCGCTGTCGTCATGCGCTTCGACACCAAGATTGCCATCATCGTCCATGAGGAGCTCGCCGCCTGGCAGAAGCTCAACGTCACCGCGTTCCTCGCCGGCGGGCTGGTCGCCGCCGCGCCGGAACTCGGCGGGCAAGCTTACCGCGACGGCTCGGGCAAGGTCTACGGTCCGCTGGTTCGCCAGCCAGTCCTGATCTTCGCAGCGACTTCCGCCGACCTGACCCGCGTGCTGCGGCGGGCCGGCGAAGCGGGCCTGACGCCCTCGCTCTACACAAGCGAACTGTTCGCGACCGGCCATGACGAGGCCAATCGCGCCGCCGTCGCGTCGGTCGCGACCGAGGCGCTCGACCTGGTCGGGATCGCGCTGCATGGCGAGCGCAAGGCGGTCGACAAGGCGATCAAGGGGTTGAAGCTGCATCCGTGAGCGGCGGCAGTCCCCTCTCCCCTTGCGGGAGAGGGTTAGGGTGAGGGGTCGCGCGACACTTCGTCGTCATGGTCGGGCTTGTCCCGACCACCCACGTCTTCCGAGATCGAGGGCAGTGTTCAAGACGTAGATGCTCGCCACAAGGGCGAGCATGACGGAAAGCGTGGGCGCGCGCCCTCATCCGGCCCTTCGGGCCACCTTCTCCCGCAAGGGGAGAAGGGAAGAGCGGGGCTCACCCCGTCCAAGCCAGCCGCCCTTCCAGCGGGTAGGCCGGGTCGCTGTAGCCCGGTGTCGAGGGGTGGCCTGCCGGCACAAGCGAATCGATCAGCGCCTCGTCCTCGGCTGTGAAATCGGCCGACAGCGCCGAGAGATAGCCCTGCCATTGCTCCATGGTGCGCGGGCCCGCCACGGCCGCGGTCAGCAGCTTGTTGTTCAGCACCCAGCGGACCGCGAACTGCACCGGCGTCAGCCCACGGGACGCGGCATGGTCGGCGATGGTGCGGGCGATGACGAGCGATTCCTCGCGCCATTCCGTCTGCATGATCCGCTTGTCGGCGCGCCCCGCCCGCGTGCCTTCCGGCGGCGCCTGCCCGGGCGCGTATTTCGCCGTCAGCACGCCGCGCGCCAATGGCGAATAGCTGGCGACGCCGAGCCCGTAATAGCCGCAGGCCGGCAGGTGCTCGACCTCGGGCATGCGGTTCATCGCGTTGTAATAGGGCTGGCTGACCACCGGCCGGTCGATAGCGAGTTCGTCGCAGAGCCGGCAGATCTCCGCGACGCGCCAGCCGCGATAATTCGAGACGCCGAAATAGCGGATCTTGCCGGCCCGCACGAGGTCGCCGATCGCGCGCACCGTCTCGGCCAGCGGCGTCTCGTGATCTTCCTTGTGCAAATAATAGATGTCGATGAAATCCGTGCCGAGCCGCTTCAGGCTGGCATCGCAGGCCTCGAGCAGCCATTTGCGCGAGAGCCCGCGCTGGTTCGGCCCCTCGCCCATCGCGTTCGCCGCCTTGGTCGCCAGCACCCAGCCATGGCGATTGCCGGCAATGGCGCGGCCGGTGATCTCCTCCGAGCGACCCTCGGCATAGACGTCGGCGGTGTCGATGAAGTTGATGCCGTCCTCGGCGGCGCTGTCGATGATCGCCCGCGCATCGGCCTCCTCGGTCTGCGCGCCGAACATCATCGTGCCCAGGCAGAGCGGCGAGACCTTGAGGCCGGAGCGGCCAAGCGCGCGATAATCCATGACGATCTCTCCAGAACAGGCGCCAAACCTGCCGCAGAGCCGGCGGCCGCGCCAGCGCCGCTGGCGCAACACGGCTGCGCGCAAGAAAATCCTTAACATTTCGTGGCAGGCTGTTCGGATGGCAGCCATCCCGCCCGATCCGGCGCAACTCGCCGCGCTCGTCAAGAGCCAGAGCCTCGCGACCCTGCTCGCGGCGATGAACGGCAATGGCGGCCTTGCCGCCGGCAAGACGGTCGAAGCCAAGCTCGTTGCAATCGATGGTGAGGGCAACGCCACCGCTTTGGTCAACGGCGTCAAGGTCGCGCTCGTGCTCGCCGGGCCCGAGGCCAGGCAGGCGGCGCTGCAGCCGGGCGCCAGCCTGATGCTCAAGCTCGCCGCGCCCGCCGAGCCCGGCGCGCCGCTGCAGGCGACACTGGTCGGCATCCGCCCGCCGCCGGCCAGCAACCTCAACGCGCCGGCGCCGGCTGGACAACCGACTGTCGGCACCATGCCGCCAGCTCCGCTGTCGACGCCAGCGGCGATCCCGGCAACCACTTCCTCCGCAACTGCACAAGCGTCGGCGGCCCCTGCTGCTTTGCAGGCCGGCCGCACGGTCACCGCCACCACCGCCACACCGGTCGCACCGCAGGCGGTGCCCATTTCGCCCCGTGCAGTCGCCGGCCCTCTGCTCGGCGCCGCGCTCGGACGGCAGGACAGCTTCGCTCCGCTCTTCGCCAATCTCGGCAGCCTGGCGCAGGGCTCGGTCGCGCTCACCTTGCCGAAGCCGCTGATGACCCTGGTCGATCAGATCCTCGCCCAGCGGCTGCCGGCAGATGGCAAGCCCGTCACGGCCGAAGCGCTGAAGGCGGCGATCAACCGCTCCGGCGTCTTCCTCGAAGCCCGTCAGGCGGCGGGAGAGGTTCCGACCCCGCGGACCGACCTCAAGGTGGCGCTGCAGAGCCTGCGCGACCTGCTCAAGCCCGCCGTCGAGGGCGCGACGGCAGCAAAGCTTCCTCTTCCCGGCGAGAGCACGACCGACACGACGCCACAGCTCCGGCGTCCAGTCATGCCCGGAGCGCCCGAGCAGGACGCCGCGGCCCAGACACCGGCCAGGGCGCGCCCTGCCCCGCCGCGCGACGGCTTGCTGACGCCGCAGCCGGCCGCGGAACCGAGCCTGACCAGCGCCGCTCGACCCGCCATGATCGCCCAGACGCTGTTCGGCCAGGCGGAAGCGGCGCTCGATCGCATCGCGCTCGCCCAATACGCCTCGCTGCCGCAGGAGGCCGCGCGGCTCGACCAGCAGCCGCCGGCGCGCTGGCTCACCGAGATTCCGCTCGCCTTGCCGAACGGCACCGCCGTGCTGCCGCTCGAGATCGAGCGCGATCCGCCGCAACCAGGGTCCGCGACGCCGGACGCGCCGCTCTGGCGCGTGCGCTTCGCGCTCGATGTCGAGCCGCTCGGCGCGTTGCAGGGCGTGGTGACGCTGCAGGGCCGCGCCATTGGCGTCTCCTTCTGGGCCGAGCGCGAGGAGACCAGCCGCCTGCTGCGTCAGGCGACGCCCGATCTGGAGACCTCGCTGCTCCGGTCGCGCTTCGACAGCGCCGAGTTCGAGGTCTTCACCGGCCATCCGCAGCAGGCCAGGGCGAGCGCCGGCCAGTTCCTGGACCGCCGTTCATGACCCAGCCTCTGCCGCTGCCGCTCGCCGTCGCGCTCGAATATGACGGTCAGGGCGCACCGCGCGTCACCGCCAAGGGCCATGGCCTCGTCGCGGAGAAGATCATCGAGACCGCGCGCGAGCACGACATCGCGGTCGAGCAGAACGCCGTGCTGGCGCAGGCGCTCTCGGCGGTCGAGCTCGAGGACACGATTCCCGAGGAACTCTATCTGGCAACCGCGCAGGTGATCGCCTTCGTGCTCGGCCTGCGCCGCCGCGGTGGCCCGCCGCGCCCATGACCGATTCTGTCGCGGTCAGCCGCCTGCCGGCGGCGGCCTATGGCGCAACCTACGCTGAAATCTTCGTCGACCTCTGCCGCCGCGCCGAAGCGCCCAACCTCCATATGGCGCCGGCCGCCATCGCGGCTGCGCTGAGCTTCGGCATCGCCGCCGACGACCTCGTCGTCCTCATCGCGCAGGAGCGGGATAGCGAGCGCCTGCTCGGCATCTGGGCGCTGCGCCGAACCCGCAGCATCCATACCGGTTTCGCACCAATCCTCGAAGCGCCGCTGGTACCGCTCTACGAGGTCTCCTCGGCCCCGGTGCTCGACCGCGAGCGGGCGAGCGACGTCGCGGTGGCGTTAGTGCGGGCCATCGTCGAGGCGCCCGACCTGCCGAGTGTCCTGAAGCTGCCACTGTTGCCCACGCAGGGCAGCGTCTTCACCGCCTTCGAGGCCGCACTGGCGGCCGGCAGCACGATCACGAGCTTCGAGCGCTGGCAGCGGCCGATGCTGGTCCCTGAGCCCGGCGACGATGCCGAGCGCTATCTGCGCCGCGCCCTCGGCCAGGGCTACAAGAAGCGCATGCAGCAGCACCGCCAGCTCGAGAAGGCCGGCGTGCTTGCCCACGAGCGCCATCGCGGCGCTGACGCCATTGCCGCGCTGGAGGATTTCCTGGCGCTCGAAGCCGCCGGCTGGAAGGGCCGTGGCGGCACCGCGCTCGCGAGCCTGCCCAAGCATGGCGCCTATATCCGCGAGATCGTCGGGAATTTCGCCGCCGTCGACGGCGCCCGTATCGACCTGCTGCGGCTGGATGGCGTGCCGATCGCTGGCGGCCTGCTGCTCGATCTTGCCGGGCAGTCGCATTTCCTCAAGATCGCCTATGACGAGACCAAGGCCAAGCTTTCACCCGGCCGGGCGCTGGCCATCGCGATGCTGCGTGCCGATTTCGCCGCCGGCCAGCCGTTCCGGCTCGACAGCGGCGCCGGCGACGGGGTCGATCCGTCGGCCTATCCCTGGGGCGAGCGGCAGGAGATGGCGAACGCGATCGTCGCGCTCGCAGGCGGCTCCGCGCTCCGGCCGCGGCTCGCAGCGACGGCGCGCCTGCGGCTAAGGCGCTGGCGCGACCGCGCCTGAAGCGAGGCCGAGCTGGGCCAGAACCCAGTGCCCGACCTCGGGCTTGAAGTGGACATTGTCGACCCAGAAGCGCGACGAGCCCTTGTCGGGATCGAAATCGTCGAAGGGATGACCGGTCGCAAGGTCATACAGGGTGAGGCCATGCCGGACCGTCACCGCGGCGATGTCCATCCGCCAGCGTTCGAATTCAGGCCGCCGCCCACCTTCCGCCAGCAGGGCGAGCTGGGCACCGCTCACGGGCGAGAGATAGAGCGCGACGTCGAGGCCGCGCAGGCGGTCAAGCGCCGCATCGAATGCGGCGAGCCGCGATGGTTCGTAGACCATCGCGGCAACACCCTGCGCCGCCGCGATCTTGCGGGTCAGCGCGGCGTCGAAATCGGGCGTGATCTTGAAGCCGTCGCCGCGCCAGAGCCCCGGCTCTGTGCGCCGCTGCCCACCGCCCCGCAGGTTCTCCGGCGCGTCCGAGTTGAACATCAGCTTCAGGCGCATCTCGGCGCGCCCAAGCCTGCTCGCCAGATCCGGCCGTAGCGGCGGCGGCGGCGGCATCCGGGTGAACATGTAGTAGTCGAGCCCGATGACGACCCGGCGCACGCTGCCGACATCGCGCGCCAATGCCGCGAGTACCGGCAGTTCCGCCGCCATCAGCGAGGCTATGCCGGCATTGTAGGCCGGCTGCGGCAGTCCAGGCTCAAGATCGCGCGGGTCGAGCCCGCGATAGGTCACCGAGGAGCCGACCAGCAGCGTGCCCGGCCTGAGATTGGCGATCTGCAGCGGCTTGATCCGGCGCATCTGCGTGTCGAGCAGCCGGCTCGCCCCTGCCCCGCCCTGCGTCCAGGGCGGCGCGGCGCGAAACACCCAGAACGGGTCGCGCCAGAGCGTCGCAGCAGCCGTCAGCAGCAGGACACCCGCGACAATGGCGACGAAGGTCACCGCGAAGCCGCGGCCACGAAAGGGCTGATCGAGGATGGCGCTGCTCGGCACGGCGGTCATGCCGCGGCGCTAGCAGATCGTGGCCCCGCCCGCGAGCCCCCGCGTTGACCGGGACCGCAAGCTGCTCGATAGACATGTCGGCAACGGCGCGACTGGCGCGAGGAGGATCATGCGCGTTCTGGTGACGGGGGCTGCCGGCTTCATCGGCAATGAGACAGCCCGGGTTCTGCTCGAACGCGGCGACGAGGTCGTCGGCATCGACAATCTCAACGACTATTATGATCCCGCCTTGAAGCAGGCCCGGCTCGCGCGCCTCGCCGGCCATAACCGCTTCAGCTTCGAGACACTCGACCTCGTCGATCGCGACGGCATGGCCAGGCTCTTCGCGGAAGGGCGCTTCGAGCGCGTCGTCCATCTCGGCGCCCAGGCGGGCGTGCGCTTCTCGATCGAGAACCCGCAGGCCTATCTCGATTCCAACCTCGCCGGCTTCGGCCATGTGCTGGAGGGCTGCCGCCGCAATGGCGTCGAGCACCTCGTCTATGCCTCGTCGAGCTCGGTCTACGGCGCCAACACCCGCACGCCCTTCCGCGTCGAGGACAATGTCGACCACCCGGTCAGCCTCTACGCCGCGACCAAGAAGGCGAATGAGGGCATGGCCCATGCCTACGCCCATCTCTACGGGCTGCCGACCACGGGCCTGCGCTTCTTCACCGTCTACGGCCCCTGGGGCCGGCCCGACATGGCCCCGATGATCTTCACCAAGAAGATCCTCGCCGGCGAGCCGATCGAGGTCTTCAACGAAGGCCGGCACGAGCGCGACTTCACCTATGTCGACGATATCGTCGAAGGTGTGGTCCGCGTGCTCGACCAGGTCGCCGCGCCCGATCCCGCCTGGTCGAGCGACGAACCCGGCCCCGCGACCTCCTCGGCGCCCTGGCGGCTCTACAATATCGGCAATTCCGATCCGGTGCCGCTGATGGATTTCATCGCCACGATCGAGCAGGCGGTCGGGAAGAAGGCGGTGATGGAGATGAAGCCGCGCCAGCCCGGCGACGTCTTGCGCACCGCCGCCGACGTTTCGGCGCTGGAGGCGGCGGTGGGCTTTCGCCCGCATACCCCGCTCGCCGAAGGCATCGGGCGCATGGTGCGCTGGTATCGCGACTTCTACCGCGTCTGAGGAAAACCATGGCGTCCCCTGCGAAGATCGGCATCGTCACCGTCTCCGACCGTGCCTCGGCCGGCGTCTACGCCGACGAGGGCGGCCCGGCCATCCTCGACTATCTCGCCAGGGCGCTGACCAGCCCCTGGCAGGCGATCACGCGCGTGATCCCCGACGAGCGCAGCGGCATCGCGCAGACGCTGATCGAGCTCGCCGACAAGGAAGGCTGCTGCCTGATCGTCACGACGGGCGGCACCGGCCCTGCTCCGCGCGACGTCACGCCCGAGGCGACCGAGGACGTGATCGACAAGCTGATGCCCGGTTTCGGCGAACTGATGCGCCAGGTCAGCCTCGCCAAGGTGCCGACCGCGATCCTTTCGCGCCAGCTCGCCGGCATTCGCGGCAGGTCGCTGATCGTCAACCTGCCCGGCCGCCCGCGCGCCATCGCCGAGTGCCTCGACGCGGTGATGCCGGCGATCCCCTACTGCATCGACCTGATCGAGGGACCCTATTTGGAGACCAATCCTTCGGTGATCGTCGCCTTTCGGCCGGGGCAGAAGCCGAAAGGGTGAACGATACCTCGATAGACACCACCGGCATCCCCGTATGAGCGTTTATCGGATGGTAGCTTCGATGCTGTAGGAATCGTGGGGTCAGATCCCGCCGGAACCCCTTCATGGCTACCAAGATCGTCCCCCTCGTCATGGCCGGCGGCTCCGGCACCCGCCTCTGGCCGCTGTCGCGCGACACCATGCCGAAGCAGTTCATCCCGCTGCTGGATGACGGCCTTTCGACCTTCCAGGCGACGCTGCAGCGCCTCGCCGACCCGGCCTTCGGTCCGCCGATCGTCATCACCAACAATGATTTCCGCTTCATCGCGGCCGAGCAGATGCTGGCGCTCGGCATCAACGGCGAGATCGTGCTGGAACCCGAGCGCCGCGATTCCGCCGCCGCCATCGCCGTCGGCCTGGTCATGGCGGAAAAGCGCGATTCGGATGCGATCTGCGTCGCCCTCGCCTCCGACCATGTCGTCGCCGATGCCGAAGCCTTCCGCCAGGATTGCAAGCGCGCCGCCGGCCTCGCCGCCAGCGGGCTGATCATGACGCTCGGCATCAAGCCGACAAACCCTTCGACGGCCTACGGTTATCTCGCTCCCGGCGAAGCGCTGCCCGAGCCTGGCGCCAGCCGCCTCGCCCGCTTCGTCGAGAAGCCGAAGCTCGATCTGGCGCAGCAGTATCTCGCCGACGGCTATCTCTGGAACAGCGGCAATTTCCTGTTCTCGGCCGGCACCATGCGCGAGGAACTGGCGCGCCACGCCCCGGCCGTGCTGTCCGCCGCCGAAGCTGCGGTCGGCCGCGCCAAGCGCGATCTCGACTTCCTCCGTCTCGATCCCGAGAGCTTTGGCCGCGCCACCAAGATCTCGATCGACTATGCCGTGATGGAGCGCACCTCCCATGCCGGCATGCTCGCCGCCTCCTTCGACTGGTCCGATGTCGGCTCCTGGGACTCGATCCACGCGATCAAGCCGCAGGACGACAACGGCAACGTGCTGGAAGGTCCGGCAGTCGCGCTCGATACCCGCCGCTCGCTCATCCGCAGCGAGGAGATGCTGACCACCGTGGTCGGCCTCGACGACGTCGTCGTCGTCTCGACCCGCGACGCCGTGCTCGTCGCTTCCATGTCGGCAGCCGGCAAGGTCAAGACGCTGGTCGAGCTGATGAAGGCGGAGGGGCGTCCCGAGGCCAGCGAGCATTTGCGCATCTACCGGCCCTGGGGCTGGTACCAGCGCATCGACATCGGCAGCCGCTTCCAGGTCAAGCATATCCACGTCAATGAAGGCGGCCAGCTCAGCCTGCAGAAGCATTTCCACCGCGCCGAGCACTGGGTCGTGGTCACCGGCACGGCAGAGGTCACGCTCGACGGCACCGTCCGCTTCGTCCACGAGAACGAGTCGGTCTATCTGCCGATCGGCTGCACCCACCGGCTGAAGAACCCCGGCAAGATCGGTCTCGAACTGATCGAGGTCCAGGTCGGCAGCTATACCGGCGAGGACGACATCATTCGCATCGAGGACATCTACGCGCGGAATTGAGGGATTTGCCGTGTTTCCCTTCTCCCCTTGCGGGAGAAGGTGGCCCAAAGGGCCGGATGAGGGGTCGCTCAGGCCGGCATCGATGGCGGCTCTTGTCTAAGGGCTGGCAGCGTCGCGAGACCCCTCACCCTAACCCTCTCCCGCAGGGGGAGAGGGGATAGCGCGCAGCCGTCCCCTCCGCCGCTCAGCCCTTCTCCAGCTCCTGCCCGATCGCGCGAATAAGGTCCGGCGCCAGCGGATCGCTGCCCGAGCTGAAGCTGCCGATCAGGCTGCCATCGCGGCCGATCAGGTATTTGTGGAAATTCCAGCTCGGCAATTCGCCAGGGCGCTGGTTCGCCGCCCAGCGATAGAACGGATGGGCCTCCGGCCCGCGCACGACGTTCTTCTGGGTGATCGGATAGTTCGCGCCATGGCTCTGGCGGACTGCCTCGGCGATCGCCGCGCCGTCGAGCGGCTCCTGCCCGCCAAAGTCGTTGCTCGGCACCGCGATCAGGACGAGGCCGCGGTCGCGATAGCGTTGCCAGAGCTGCTCGAGCCCGGCGAACTGCCCGGCAAGACCGCATTGCGTCGCCGTGTTGACGATCAGGATCGGCTTGCCGCGATAGGCCGAGAGCGGAATGCGGCCGCCTTCCGCCCGGTCGAAGCTGAAGGCGTAGGCATTGCTCTCGCCCTGCGCGGCGAGCGCCGGAGCGGCCGGCGCGAGCGCGAGAAGAGCGAGAATCTGGCGGCGATGGAAGCGCATGGGAAGCTCCGCGGTGATGCCACGCTACTGCCGCGACAGCCTACTCGCCAAGTAAGATATCCGCGAGCGGAAACGAAAACGCCCCGGCCGGGCCGGGGCGTCGATCGTTCGCGAAGGGCGCCGGCCACTCAGCAGGCCAGGACCTTCTTCACGCGGACCTCGAGATCGCGCAGCTCATAGGGCTTCACGACGTAATGGTCGGCGCCGTTGGTGGTCGCCTCGTCCATCTTGTCGACCGAGCGTTCCGAGGTCGCCATGATGATCTTGATCTGGTTGAGCTCCGGCACCGAGCGGATGGCGCGCAGGAGGTCGATGCCGCTCATCCCGTCCATGTTCCAGTCGAGCAGCAAGAGGTCGTAGCGCTTGGTCTGCATCTTCATCAGGGCTTCGCGGGCGTTCTCGGCCTCATCGATGTCCTGGAACTCAATCTGCTTGAGGAAATAGGTGGCAAGGCCGCGCATGCTCTTCTGGTCGTCGACCACGAGGATGCGGTACTCGCTTCTCGCCTTGGACATGGCACTCTCCCTGGCATCGGACCGAAAAGTGGATTCCACTTTCCGGAGGAATCCGATGCGATAACAATGTGATAGATCATCGTGACCGCGTCCGTTCGGACGCGCGATGATCTATGCGGTGCGCTGCTGCGGGCGCTCGCCCAGCAGTCCCGCGATGGCGCCCCCGATCTGGTCGAGCGGCACGACCCGATCGGCGGCGCCCAACTCGAACGCGGCTTTCGGCATCCCGTTTACCACACAGGTCTCGCCACTTTGGATTAACGTCGCAGCACCGGCTTTGCGCATGGCTAACAAACCGTCAGCGCCATCGCGGCCCATGCCGGTGAGCAGCGCGCCGATCGCATGGCTGCCGAGTGCGCGTGCCACGGAATGGAACATCACGTCGACCGAAGGGCAATGTCCGCTGACCAGCGGCGCTTCCTTGAGATGGCAGATCAGCTCGCCGCGCCGCTCCTCGATCTCGAGATGCTTCAGGCCGCCCGGCGCGACCACCGCCATGCCCGGGCGCAGGCGCTCGCCATCGGCGGCCTCGCGCACGTCGAGCCCCGTCGCTGCCGAAAGCCTCGCCGCGAACTTGGCCGTGTAGCCGGCCGGCATGTGCTGGACCACGGCGATCGGCAGGCGCAAATGCGCGGCATCGCGCATCACGGTCTGCACCGCCGGCACACCGCCGGTCGAGGCGCCGATCGCGATCAGCGAGACCTTGCCGTGGTTGGCCGGCATATGCACCGCGACGGGCCGGGCCGGAGCGCTCTGGGGCCGCTGCTGCGTGACCATCTCCTTTGCAGCCGCCATCAGGCGCCGGCTGGCCGAGGCGCGCTGCAGCGCCGCGGCGACATGCTTCATGAAGCCTTCGAGCGTATGCGTCGCCCCATCAGGCTTTTCGATGAAGTCGATCGCGCCGAGCTCGAGCGCCTGGATGGTGTTGTCGGCACCGGGCCCGCCAAAGGCCGAGACGATCAGCACCGGCAACGGATCCTGTTTCAGCACGCGGGCCAGCAGCTTGAGCCCATGCCGGCCGGGCAGCTCCATATCGAGCGTCAGGATGTCGGGACGCAGCTCCTGGATCGCGTCCCAGCCCTCCTCGGCGCTGCCGGCGACGCCGATCACCTGGAAACCGGGTGTCGAGTTGACGATCTGCGTCATCAACTTCTGCATCAGCACGGAATCGTCGACGACCAGGACTTTGACCGGGCCGCCGGAGGTCAGCATGCTCATCACCAGATCTCCACTTCACCGGCAACAGGCTGGGTCTTGAGGCGGTTGAGATAGGCCATTTCCTGCTCGCGCTCGGGATCGCGCGCCGCCTGCTGGACATGCTGGACCCAGGCGCGCCCGGTCGCGGGCTGGTAGTGGATTCGGCGCGAGCGCGTGCCGCCGACATCCCTGGAGACGACCGGGATGCCCTCGCGGGCGAGGAACTCGTTGACGAAGATGATGTTGCCCTCGCCGATCGCTAGCATCGTGGCGCCGGAGAGCACCCGCGCCCCGCCGAAGACCTTGGCCTCGAGCTGGCCGCGCCTGGCGCCGCGCTTGAGCAGCCCGTTGATCAGCACTTCCATGGCGGTGTCGCCATAGCGCTCGCCGGCGCTGGTGTCGGTGCCGCCATTGTTCTTGGGCAGCAGGAAATGGTTGAGCCCGCCGACGCCGAGCTGCGGGTCGCGCATGCAGACCGAGACGCAGGAGCCGAGCACGGTGGCGACGATCTCGTCCTTGGCCGCTGTGATCTCGTGCTCACCCGGCGCGACGGTGATGATGGTGGCGTCGAAGCGCGGATCGAAATAGCGCCGTGAGGATCGGTTCAGGCTCATGGCGTGCGCTCGTAGATCGTCCGGCCGATCAGCCGCAATTGCGGGTGCGGCTGAGGGAGTGATTCAGAATGGCCGAGATAGAGAAATCCGCCCGGCTGCAGCAGCGCGACATAGCGGTCGAGGATCGCGGCCTTGGTCGGCGTGTCGAAATAGATGAAGACGTTGCGGCAGAAGATCACGTCGAACGGCCCCTTCATCGGCCAGTTCTCGATCAGGTTCAGCCGCTTGAACGCGATCAGCCGCTTGAGCTCGTCGGCGATGCGCGCTTCGCCGCGCCCGTTCTGGCCTTCCAGCTTGAGCAGTGGGCGTAGGTCCGCCGGCAGCCGGTCGAACTGGTCGGTGGGGTATTGCCCGGCGGCCGCCCGGTCGAGGATGTCGGTGTCGATGTCGGTCGCCAGGATCTTGAAGTCGAGATCGCTGCGGTTGCCGATGACGTCGCGCGAGATTGCCGCAGCGCTGTAGGGCTCCTCGCCCGACGAGCAGGCCGCCGACCAGATCCGGATGCGACCACGCCGGCCGGCCCGCTCCTGGATCAGGCGGGGCAGCACGTCCTTGCGCAGGTGGTCGAAATGGTGGCGCTCGCGGAAGAAGGCGGTGTGGTTGGTGGTGACCGCGTTGATCAGCTCCGGAATTTCATCCACTGCCGACGCGGTGCGCAGATAGGCGCAGTATTCCGCGATCGAGCCGAGACCCAGCACCTTGACACGCCGCGCCAGCCGCCCGCGCGCCATCGCCTCCTTGTGCTCGCGGATGACGATGCCCGCATGCTCGTAGACGAGCTTGGCCACGAGGGCCATATCGTCCCGGCTGAGCGTGGTGTCCGACTGGACGGGTTGAGGGGCAAGCATGCTTCGGCCTTGGCGATAGGAACTAGAACTCGGCCCACTCGTCCTTCCGCCCTCCGCCGGCGACGCGGCGGCGCGGAGTGACGGGGCGGGATTCGGTGGAATGGCTGTCATGGCGGGCGGACAGGCGCCGCGGCTCGGTCGGTGCGTTCGCGGCGGGCGGGCGCTGCCAGCTCGGTTCGACCGGAGCCGGCCGCGCCTGGACCGGCGCCCGGCCTAGCTGGAAGAAGCCGGCGAGCTCGCGCAGCGCTTCCGTCTGCTCGGCAAGGCTCGCGGCCGAGCCGGCGCTCTGCTCGGCCAGCGCCGCATTCTGCTGGGTCGCCTCGTCCATCGCCGCAACGGATCGGCTCATCGCTGCGATATCGCTCGCCTGCCCGGCGCTTGCCTGCGAAATCTCCGCGACCGTCGCCGAAACCTGTTCCACCGCCGTGACGATGCGGCCGAGAGTCTCGCCGGTCCGGCGCACCAAGCGCACGCCCTCGGCAACCTCGGCGTTGGAATTGGCGATCACGCCCTTGATGTCCTTGGCGGCCGTGGCCGAGCGCTGCGCCAGCGTGCGCACCTCGCTCGCGACCACGGCGAAACCCTTGCCGGCATCGCCGGCGCGGGCCGCTTCCACAGCGGCATTCAGCGCCAGCAGATTGGTCTGGAAGGCGATACCGTCGATCACCGAGACGATCTCGGCGATGCGCGCCGAGGACTGCTCCATCCGCCCGATCGCGCCGATCGTCTCGGCCACGGCGTCCTGACCGCTGCCGGCAACCGCCATCGCCTCGCCGGCAAGCGCGGTCGCGGCGCGCGAGCGGCTGGCGCTCTGTCCGATCGAGACCGCGAGCTGGCCGGTCGTCGCCGACGTCTCTTCCAGCCCGGCAGCCGACTGCTCGGTGCGCCCGGCGAGGTCTTCCGCACCGGCCCTGATCTCCCCGGCCGTCGCGGCGACCTGTGCCGTCGCCACCTGGATGCCGGAAACCGTCTGCGTCAGCCGCGCCAGCGTCTGGTTGAGCCCGGCCTTCAGCTCGCCGAGGCGCCCGTCATAGGCACCATCGACGCGCCCGGTCAGGTCGCCCTCGTTGAGCCCTGACAGAACCGCCGCGAATTCATTCGTGGCAGCCTCGACGATCGTATTGATCTCGTTGATGCCTTCGGCAATGCGCTGCAGCGCCTCCGGCTTGCCGGCAAGCGGCACGCGCCCGGAGAAATCGCCCCCGGCAGCCGCGGCGACCACTGCCGCGACCTCGTCGGCGGCACGCAATTCCTCGGTCAGCTCGCGCCATTCGATCGTCGAGCCGAGGCGCTGGCCGCCGGGCTGGATCATCGTGGTCAGCGTCAGTGCGACCACGCGCCGGCCGAGCGGCACGCGCATGGTGCGGGCTTCGGGGACGCCCTGCGGACCGGCGAACAGCTCCAGCACCTTGCCGAGCATGTCCTTGGCCGAGACGCCCGGGAACGCCGCGCGGAAATCCTCCTGCGCCCCGCTGAAGAAGCTCAGCAGCGACTTGTTGACGTAGACGACACGGTCCTGCGCGTCGCAGACCATGATGCAGGTGCGGCAGCCGTCGAGCGCGGCGCGGATGCGCCCTGCCTCGATGGAGTTCTCCTGGACCTGATGCAGTGCCCGCGAGAGATCGCCGATCTCGTCGCGGCGGGCGAGCCCGGGCACTGCTCCGGTCGCTCCTTCCGAGAGCTTCTCCATGCCCTCGCGCAGCGCCGCCACCGGCCGCGTCAGCGAACGCGCCGTGAGCCAGCCGAGGCCGGCGGCGATGGCAAGGCCGGCGGTACCGAACGGCAGCGCCAGGCTTGTGAGCGCCGACAACGCTGCATCGGCCTGCTGGCTGGACAGGCCGAGCGCGCCAAGCCGCGCCGCCGCGCCCTGCTGCACGGCGAATGCGACGAGCCCACCCGAAACGGCAGCGCCGCCGGCGAAGAGCGCCGGCAGCTTGACCGATAGTTTCGAGAGGGCGCCCAGCTGGTTCATCGCTCGTTTTATGTTCTCTCAGGCGGTCCTGATCATCCCTTGGCGGTTCCGGCTGGGCGCTGCCGGAGGAGGCCGCCGGATGGTCAGGCGACGCGCAGTTGCTTGTCCTGGTTGTCACCGCCGTCACGGATCACCGCCGCAAGGTCGAGCAGGGCGACGATCTCGGTGTCGAGCAGGACGAGGCCTTCGATCAGCCCGTGCTCGTCGCGCTCCAGGTCAGGAGCGGGGCGCACCGCGCTGACCGGCACGTCGACGATGTCCGAAACCGAGTCGACCAGCAGGCCGGCGGTCTTGTCCTCGACATCGACGACGACGATGACATGGGTCGCGGTCGCCTCGGTGGAGCCGAGGCCGATCGCGGTGCGCAGATCGTAGACCGCGAGGATGACGCCGCGCAGATTGAGCACGCCGCGCACATGCGGGGCCGCATGCGGCAGCGGCGTCGTCGCCTGCCAGCCCTTGATCTCGCGGACCATGCCGACATCGATGCCGAAGGTACGATCGCCCACCCGGAAGGTGACGATCCGGCGCGCCGCGGACTCAGGCTGCGCCGAGGTGAAGTGCTTTTCGCTGAGCTGCAGGGACATGGTTCATCCAGCCAGTTTGAGTTCGGGAACGGGTTGGCGGACGCCCGAGGCTGCCACGCGCAGCATCGAGTCGACATCGAGAATGAGCGCGACGAGGCCGTCGCCGAGGATGGTCGCGGCGGAGGCGCCGTTGACCGTGCCGTAATTCGACTCGAGGCTCTTCACCACGACCTGCTGCTGCCCGACGATCTCGTCGACGGCGATGCCGACATTGCCGCCGCGCTCGGTCTCCGCGATGATGATGATGTTCTCGTCGCGCGTGCCGGCCGAGCCCATCACCGCCCCCAACCGGTGCAGCGGCGTGATCTCGCCGCGCCAGCGCAGCACCTCCTGGCCGAAGGTCAGGTGCTCGATCGGTGTGTTGGCGAGGTGCTGGGTCTCGATCACGCTGGCGATCGGGATGACGTAGCGATCGACGCCGCAGCGGATCACCATGCCCTCGAGCACGGCGAGCGTCAGCGGCAAAGCGAGCGTGAACTTGCAGCCGCGGCCGGGCTCGGAATCGACGCTGATGCGGCCGCCGAGCGATTCGACGTTGCGGCGCACCACGTCCATGCCGACGCCGCGGCCGGAGATGTCGCTGACCGCGTCGGCCGTCGACAGGCCGGCGGCGAAGATCAGCTGATCGATCTCCTCCGGCGCGAGCTTCTCGTCGGCGCCGACCAGGCCGCGCGATTTCGCCTTGGCCAGCAGCCTGTCGCGACCGATGCCGCGCCCGTCATCGGTGACCGAGATGACGATGCGGCCGGCGCGGTGCTCGGCGATCAGCTTGATCGTGCCTTCCGGATGCTTGCCGGCGGCGATGCGCTCCTCCGGCGTCTCCACCCCGTGATCCATCGAATTGCGGATCATGTGGGTCAGCGGATCGGCCAGTTCCTCGATGATCGTCTTGTCGACCTCGGTGTTCTCGCCCTCGAGGACGAGCTTCACTTCCTTGCCGAGCGTCTGGGCGAGTTCGCGCACCAGACGCGGCATGCGCTGGAACACCGCCTTCACCGGCTGGGCCCGCACCGCCATGACGTGGTCCTGCAATTCGCGCGTCTGGCGCGACAGGGTCAGGATGCCTTCGGCAGTCTTGGCATAGACGTCATAGGGCAGCGAGCGCACGCATTCGACCAGCATGGACTGGGTGATGACGATTTCGCCGACCAGGTTCATCAACCGGTCGATGCGATCGAGATCGACGCGGACGCTGACGGCCTGGCGCTGGCGTGCGGCGGCCGCATCGTTGGCGGCGGGCCGCATCGGCGCGCGCGGCGCCGCTGGAGCTGCGGCCACTGCGGCAGCCGCGACCGGAGCCACGGGTGCAGCGACGGGATGGATGTCGGGCTGCGGCGCGGCATCGGCGCTCGGCCCGAGACGGGCAAGGATCGCAGACAGGTCGGCGGCAACGCTCTGCGGCACCTCGGCCGGGGCCGCCGGGGCGGCCTCCTCCTCGGCATCCGCCAGCACCTCGACCTCGAACTCCTCATTGGCGAGGGTGAAGTCGAATTTCGAGACGATCTCCTCGGCCGACAATGCGGTTCGCATCATCACCTCGAAGCGCATATGGCAATCGGTGACGTCGAGGGCCTCGAGCGGCGGGACGTGGCTGAGATCGCAGGCGACCGAGACGATCTCCTCCGCCGGCAGGATGCCGATCGCCACGCGCGGCTCGATCACCCGGCGGAACAGGTCGGCTTCCGGCGTGATCTTGATTCTGACGTCATAGCCGAGCCTGCGGACCGGCGCGGCGGCGACGGGCTCGTCGTCCCAGCCATCATCCTCCTTCGCAGGCGCGGCCGGTGCCGGCGCGCCCATCTTGGAATCGACCAGGGCGAGGAGGTTTCCGAGTGCAGCAATACCGGGCGGTGCATCGGCCGCGGGCGCGGCCGGAGCGGCCGACGGCGCCGCCTTGGCCTGCCCGACCTGCTCGAGCGCCGCGAGCAGATCGGGGCGCACCGGCGCGACCTCGTCGTTCCGCGCGGCGTTGACGAGATCGGAGACCGCATCCGAGCAGCGCAGGAACAGAGCGAACGGCGCATCCCCGAGCGCGACGCGGCCCGAGCGCAGATGGTCGAGCGCAGCCTCGAAGACATGTGCGAAGCCGACAAGGTCGGTGCAGCCGAAAGCGCCTGCGCCACCCTTGATCGAGTGGATGGCGCGGAAGGCGGCGTTGACGTCCTCGGGATCGCTCGAGCCCTCGTCGAGCAACTGGAGCTTCTGCTCCAGCGCGCCGAGGAGTTCCTCGCACTCCTGGAAAAAGGTCTGCTTGAGTTCCGCCAACGGATCCATAGACCGCCTCAGTTCTGGTAGCGCGCGACGAGGCCGAGCAGGGTGTTGGGTTCGAACGGCTTGACCATCCAGGCACTGGCACCGGCACGGCGGCCTTCCGCCTTGATCTCGGCGCCGTTCTCGGTGGTCAGCACGATGATCGGCGTGTTCTGGCCGGCTGCCCGCGCGCGGCAGGCGCGGGTGAACTCGATGCCGTCCATGATCGGCATGTTGAGATCGGTGATGACGAGGTCGGGCTTGAACTGGTCGAAACGCACCAGCCCCTCCTCCCCGTTCTCTGCCTCGGCGACCTCATGGCCGGCATTGCGCAGCGTCATGCTGAGCAGGCTGAGCAGGGTCTTGGTATCGTCGATCGCGAGAATCTTCATCGCGGGATCACTCCAGAACGAGAGCGCTTTGCGCCGGGTCGAACCCGATCGCCTGAAAGGACTGGCGGCATTCCTCGGAAGCCGCCTTGAGCGTGACGCTGAGCCCGCGCGCCTTGGCGCTGGTCGCAGCCGCATGCATGAGCTGGATCCACAGGCTCGGGAACGGGCCGGCCTCGGCACACTCGACGGCGATGCTTTCCTTCTGCTCCAGCGCGACGAGGAGCTGATTGCGGAACGCAGCAGCCTCTGATCGACCGAGGAAAGGCGGAAGGGAGACTGTGATGACCACGGCGCGCGCCCTGTGATTGGTGACTAGGCAGAATCTGCACGATTAGTAAAAATTTCACTAAGCTGGCGCTGCCCCGGCAAGGATTGTGACCATTCCGGGGCAATAATTCCTGCGTCAGAACAGGCTGTTGCTGATCGCGCGCGGCACCAGCGTGATCGCGCCGTTCGCTTCCTTGTACTTGCGCGGCACGTTGATGATGCCGGACAGGTGCAGCCAGAGATTATTGGGCGAGATCGGCTTCACGATGATCTCGTGCGCGCCGAGCTTGGCGGCCTGCACCACCGAGCGCCGGTCGGGCTTCTCCATCATCACCAGCACCGGCGCCTTGGCGAAGGGCGAGGTCTTGAACGAACGGATCGAGGCCAGGCATTTCAGGCTGTCGCCATCGGGCAGGTCCCAATCCAGCATCACGATGTTGGGTTGCTTCTGGATGAAGGTCGTCGCGGCGGTGGAAAGGTCGGCCGCCTCGAAAACGCGCTGCAGCTGCGCCTGATAGAGCATGGTGCGGATGATCCGCCGATAGTGCGGGCTGGGATCGATCAGCAGCACCGAGAGATTGGGGAAGGATGGCGCGATATGCATGTCGGCAACTCGAAACCCGTACTCAACACGACACTGGAGACGACCGCTCCGGTTCCCCTACCGCCTCTCAGACGCTGAGCCCGAACCGGACCCCGCCCCAGTGTCGGCCCCGCACGAAGATCGGTGCCGACAGGTCTTCCATCACCAGGAAATTGCCGCCGCCCATGTCGCGTCGGTAGGTCTGCAGCAGGAACGGTTTCTGGTTGCGCGCCGCGGCCAGCCCGGTGCGATCGTTGAAAATGCGGCGGTTGCGGCAGTTGGCGTTGTTCCAGACCGGGTCCGCCCCTTGCGGTTGCGAATATTTGCGGTTGTGCGTCGGCAGGTAGCCATTGCGGTCGATGGCAGCGCAGAAGACGATGCGCTTGTTGACCGTCAGCAGCCTCTCCTGCACCGGCGGTAGCAATCGGTCGGTCAGCGCGGTGAAGCGGCTGATGAACTGCTGCGGATCGCTGCCTGGGACCGGTCGATAGGCCTCGTCGAACAGCTCGGCCAGGCCGACTTCGCCCTTGGCCACGGCCTGCTCGAACAGGTCCGAGATCGTCGCGGCCGCCTCGACCGCGATCTCGATCATGTCCGATTGCGGCGTGCGCACGCCGGAGCCTGCGATTGCGCCCAGGATCGCCTCGCTGGTCGAGACCAGGGAGGCTCCTCGCCGCGCTGCGACCTCGAGATTGCGGCCTGACTGGTCGACGCCGGCGACAAGGTCTCTCAGCTCTCCACCGACCTGTGCGAATGCGATGGCGTTCTCGCGCGCAGGGTTCGAGATCGAGTCGATCTCGCCGATCAGTCCGACCACCGAGCGGCCGAAATGGTCGAGCTCGCCGATCTGTTGCGAAATGCCCTGGCTTTCCTCGCTGGCGCGCCGGGCCGCCTGCGCATTCGCCTCGCTCTGCTTGGCCAGCTGGTCGACGGTTGCGACCAGCGCGTCGAGCTGCTTGGCGCTCGCGGAAGTGGCATCGCGGGTCTGCTCGGCGAGCTGCTTCACGGCCGCCGCGATCACGGCAAAGCCGCGGCCGGCAACGCCACTGCGGGCCGCCTCGACACCGGCATTGATCGACAGCAGCTGGATCTCGCGCGTGATCGTCTGGATCGCCTCGCTGGCCTCACGGACCTTGTGCGCCCGGCTCACCGCTTCGTTCAACGCCTGCGAGATCGATTGCGCGCCGTCAGACAGTTCGGCGATATCGTTCTGCGCCGCATTGAGGCCCTGGCGGACCGCACCAGTGACACGCTCCAGCCCACTCTTGACCACCGACGCCGCCTCCTGGGCGGCCTCGGCAGATTGCTGGATCGCCTTGTTGGAGCGCGACACCTGGTCGACCGAGGCGACCATGCGGTGCAACCCGTCGGTCTGCCTGTCGAGCTCGGCGTTGACGTCGCCAATGCGGCCCGACATATCGGTGATCTCGGCGCTGAGCTTGCCGAAACGCTCGGCGATCTCGCGCACGGCCTGAGCCGCGGCCCCCGCTCCCGGCGCATCCTCATTGGCAGGATCAGGCAGCTTAAGAGCCTGTGCGTGCATTGACGCTGCGCTTTCATCTTGGAGTTCTGCCCGGCGACCCTACGGAAACAGGGTAAACCCGCGGTTAAGGGCAATCCTTCCGCAAAATCGCCGTCCCGGGCTATGGTCGAGCGGTTCCCTCCGCCCGGCACCAAGACTAGGCTGCCCGTCCTACGACAGCCTGGGGCGCGCACTGCTTGAACAGCCGACAGCTCGAAACCTTCGCCGCGGTGATGAAGGCCGGCACGATCTCGCGCGCCGCCGAGCTCCTCGGTGTCACCCAGCCCGGCGTCAGCCGCGCCATCGCCGAGCTCGAACGCTCGCTCGGCTTCCTGCTGTTCGACCGTATCCGCAACCGCATCGTCGCGACGCCCGAGGGCAAGCTGTTCTACGCCCAGGTCCAGGCCTCCTTCCTCGGCATGGACACGCTGCGCGCCACCGCCGCCCGCATCCGCGACCACGGCGCCGGCCAGTTGCGGATAGGCTCGCTCTCGGCGCTCGGTTCCTCGCTGGTGCCAAGGGCGGTGCGCCGCTTCCGCGACAGGCGCCCGGACATCGCGGTGACGCTGATGGTCCTGCCCTCGCGCGATGTCCGCGACGGCGTCGCCTCAGGCGCCTTCGACATCGGCCTCGCCGCCGACGAGATCGACACATCCGGCGTCCTCCACCAGCCCTTCGTCCAGCCGCGCGCGCTCTGCGCCATGCCGCTCGGCCATCCGCTCACCGAGAAGGAGGTGATCAGGCCGGCCGATCTCGATGGCGTCACGTTCATCGCCTATGTCCCGGAGGACCGGGCCCGCCAGCGGCTCGACCGCATCTTCGACGAGGCCGGCGTCAAGCCGCGCATCGTGGTCGAGACGATCTATGCCGCGACCGTCTGCGCCCTCGTCGCCGAAGGCGTCGGCATCGGCCTGGTCAGTCCCTATGCGGTCGCCGGCGCCGATCCGTCGCGGCTGGTGCTGCGCCCGTTCGAGCCGGAGGTGCAGAGCCGCAGCCTGCTGATCCTGCCGCTCGACCGGCCGAAATCGCAGCTGGTCAGAGACTTCATCGACTGCCTGATGGAAGTTCGCTAGCGCGCATTCCGTTCGACCGAAATCGGTCGAACGACAAGAATTCGCGCAAGACTGAAAACTATAACATCCAGGCATCGAGCCATGAGTTTTCGCTGATAGCCGGCAGGGCGCCGTGGAGGGAACATGCCCTTCAAAGGAGCCCCCATGCACGACACCACCCGCAGCGTTCACCATCCGGCCGTCGACGAGGAAGGCTATGCCAGCCTGACGGTGCCGACCCATCGCGCCTCGACCATCGTCTATCCCGACGCGGCGAGCTTCTTCGCCCGCAGGCATCGCGGCTTCGACGGCTATACCTACGGCCTGCACGGCACCCCGACGACCCGCACGCTGGAAGCGCAGCTCACGGCCCTGCATGGCGGGGTGCGCACCGTGCTCGTCCCCTCCGGCCAGGCGGCGGTCACCATCGTCATGCTCTCGGTGCTGCTGCCGGGCGACAAGGTGCTGATCCCCGATCAGGTCTACCAGCCGGTGCGCAGCTTCTGCGAGGAGTACCTGAAGCCGCGGGGCATCGACTACGGCGTCTATGACCCGCTGATCGGCGCCGGCATCGCCGGGCTGATCGACGACCGGGTCAAGCTGGTCTGGGTCGAGTCACCAGGCTCGAACACGATGGAGGTGCAGGACGTACCCGCCATCGTGAAGGCGGCAAAGGCCAGGGGCGCGCTGGTCGGCTGCGACAACACCTGGGCGACGCCGCTGATCTTCAAGCCGCTGGCGCACGGCGCCGACTTCGCCTGCGAGGCGCTGACGAAATATGTCGGCGGCCATTCGGACTTGCTGCTCGGCTCCGTCACCGTCGCCGATCTCCGCTTGCGCGAGAAGCTGAAGGAGACGCTGCGCGGCTTCGGTGTCGGCGTCTCGCCCGATGAGTGCCAGCTCGCTCTGCGCGGTCTGGAGACCCTGGCGCTGCGCCTGTCCCATATGGGTAAGGTCTCCGAGGATTTCGCCCGGCGCCTCACCCGTTCGCCTGCGGTCGAGACCGTGCTGCATCCGGCCCTACCCTCCTGCGCCGGCCATGAATTCTGGAAGCGCGATATGGGCCGCTCCTCCGGCGTGTTCAGCGTCGTGCTGAAGCCCGCCCCCCACGCCCTGTTCGAAGCTGCGCTTTCGGCGCTCAAGGTCTTCGCCATCGGCGCCTCCTGGGGCGGCACGCGCAGCCTGATCGCGCCGCTGGCGCCCGAGGGCGACCGCTCTGTCGTGCCCTGGACTTACCCGGGTCCGGCGCTGCGCATCAGCATCGGCCTCGAGGACCCGGACGATCTCTGGAACGATCTCGACGCGCTGCTGGTCGCGCTGGAACAGCCGGCGGCCGCCAAGGTCGCCTGAGGCAGGGAGACGGAAGACGACGAACGCGGCGGGGCACGTCTCCGCCGCGGCGGGAGAGCTTTGCCTGAAAACAACAACAGGGGATCGACGATGAAACGGATTTTGCTTCGCCTGACCGCCGTGCTGGCGCTCGCCGCCGGCTTTGCCGCGCACGCCGACGCCAACACGATCAAGATGATCCGCGACCGCGGCAAGATCATCTGCGGCACCAGCCCCGGCGTCGCCGGCTTCTCCACCCAGGACGCCAATGGCCGCTGGCAGGGTTTCGACATCGACATCTGCCGGGCCCTCGCCGCGGTGATTTTCAACGACACCGAGAAGGCTGGCTTCGTCTCGCTCACCTCGAAGGACCGGCTGATCGCGCTGCAGGCCGGCGAGATCGACGTCCTGCCGCGCACCACGACCTGGACGCTGTCGCGCAATGCCGGCCAGGGCGTCACCTTCACCACCGTCAACTACTATGACGGCCAGGGCTTCATGGTCTCGAAGAAGCTCGGCGTCTCCTCCGCCGCCCAGCTCGGCGGCGCCTCGGTCTGCGTCGCGCAGGGCACGACCAGCGAGCTCAACCTCGCCGACTACTTCCGCAAGCTCGGCATGAAATACGAGGCCGCCGCCTTCGGCACCTCCGAGGAGGCGCTCAAGGCCTACGAGTCCGGCCGCTGCGACGCCTACACTACCGACATCTCGGCCCTCTCGGCGGTCAGGATGAAGCTGCAGGACGTCGACAGCCATGTCATCCTGCCGGAGGTGGTCTCGAAGGAGCCACTCGGCCCCTGGGTGCGCACTGGCGACGAGACCTGGTTCAACCTGGTGCGCTGGACCGTGCTCGCTCTGATCAACGCCGAGGAGCTCGGCATCACCAGGGCCAATGTCCAGGAGATGCTGAAATCCTCCAATCCGGAAGTGAAGCGCTTCCTCGGCCTCGACGGCAAGATGGGCGAGGCGCTGGGCGTCAGCAACGACTGGGTCGTGCGCATCATCTCCGCCGTCGGCAATTACGGCGAGAGCTTCGAACGCCATCTCGGCAAGAACTCGCGCCTGCAGCTGGCGCGCGGTCCCAACGAGCTCTGGAGCAAGGGCGGCATCCAGTACAGCCCGCCATTCAGGTGACTTGCACGTTTCTTCTGATTTCTCTGCGAAGGGATCTGTCGTCGGAACTCCTCCCTTCCCCCTTGTGGGGAAGGGTATGGGGATGGGGGGCGAACGACCGGGTGCGTGGAGGATTGTAGGAGCGAGGCGACCCGGCCGGCAAAGGGGGAGCTCGACTTTCCGCCCCCCACCCCTACCCCTCCCCACAAGGGGGAGGGGTTCCCGCGCCTCGCGAATTTCACCATGAGATCATTCAGGGCCGTTTGAAGGAACCGCCGGGCTCTCCGGCGGTTTCATACTCCGTTGCATCACCAAGGAGTACTGACCGTGCCCGCCATCAAATCCCTCTTCGCCGGCGCTGCTGCGCTTGCCTTCGTCACCGGCACGGCCGTAGCCCAGCCCCGCACGCTCGGCCCGCAGACCGGCACGGTCAAGATCGAGCAGATCTCCGTCGCCTTCATCGCCTCCGGCGAGCTGGGCGGCGGCACCTTCACCTATCGCGGCCGCTCCTATCCGATCTCGGTCGGCGGGCTCGGCATCGGCGGCATCGGCGCCGCGCGCGTCGTCGCCAGCGGGCGCGTCTACGGCCTGAACACACGCAACGACTTGGCAGGTCCCTATGTCCAGCTCAAGGAAGGCTGGGCGGTCGGCCGCGCCGGCCAGGGCCGTGTCTGGCTCAAGAACGACAAGGGCGTGACCCTCAGCCTCGACACGCGCCGCCAGGGCCTGCAGGCGACGATCGGCGCCGACGGCGTGGTGATCGCGTTCAAGTAGGACGGACAACCCGCACGTGATTGAAGACAGCGGCCGGAGAATTCCGGCCGTTTTTTTGCGGTGCCGTTGGCCGATTCCGGCTCGCTTGCCCCGAGGCGTGCCCGTCCTTCACACTACGGCCAAGCGTGCATCTCAATCCGCCGGATGCCGCAAGCTCTGAGAGGAATTGCCATGGATACCGGCGTCGTCGACCGGCCCGACCAGAACCGTTTCGAACTCGCCGTCGGCGATGAGCTCGCCCTCGCCTATTACCGGCTCGACGGCGACCGCGTGGTGCTGACCCACACCGAGGTTCCGCAGGCGCTCTCGGGCCAGGGGGTCGGCTCGCGCCTGGCCAAGGGCGTCTTCGAGCAGATCAAGGCCTCGGGCCGCAAGGTCGTCCCGCGCTGCTCCTTCATGGCCGGCTGGGTCAGCCGCCATCCGGAGTATGATGATATCGTCGCGGGGTGAGCCGGGCCGAGTGACCGCGCTTGGCCGGGCGCGCAATCCTACTTCACCGCGTCCTGCTGCACAGCGGCCGCCTCGGTGATCGGCCCGACGCTCCGCGTCGGCAGCGGGCGGTCGCGCTGCGGCCATTGCAGCGCGAGCATCCCGGCGGCCAGTCCGAGCCCGAGCAGATCCGTCAGCCAGTCGGGCTTCACCAGGCAGAAGGCCGCGGCGATGAGAAGCGCGCGCTCCCACGGGGCGCAGCGCCGCAACAGATAGCCGTGCAGCCCGGCAGCGAGCAGTGCTATGCCGAAGCAGGAACAGACGAAGCGCCAGATGATCGTCGGCCAGTCGCCGATCATCAGCAGCGCCGGCTCGTAGACGAACATGAACGGCACGATGAAGCCGGCCGCCCCGATCTTCACCGCCGCCCAGCCGCTGGCCCAGAGATCGGCCTTCGCCAGCCCTGCCGCAGCATAGACCGCGAGCGCGACCGGCGGCGTGATCGCCGACAGGATGGCGAAATAGAAGGCGAACATGTGTGCCGCGGGCATCGCGACGCCGAGCTTGATCAGCGCCGGCACCAGCAGCGAGGTCATGACGATATAGGCCGGGGTCGTCGGCATGCCCATGCCGAGCACGATGCCGGCGACGCCGGTCAGGATCAGCGCCAGCAGCAAATAGTTCTGCGACAGGCCGATCACGGCTTGCGTGAAGACGATGCCGGCGCCGGTCAGCGCCACGACGCCGATCACGATGCCGGCGCAAGCGCAAGCGAGCGCCACGGCGAGTGCGTTGCGGGCGCCGTCGATCATCGCGTCGATGATGATCGGGATGCGGACATTCCCGCGTGTCGAGGCGCGCAGCGCCGCGACCGGGAAGCAGAGCAGCGTCCCCGCCAATGCGGCGAGCGGCGCGCTGTAGCCGGAATAGAGCACGCCGAGGATGGTGATGACCGGCAGGAAGAGATGGCCGCGCTCGCGCAAGGTCGTCCCGAGCTTGGGCAATTCGCTGCGCGGCACGCCCATGATGCCATGGCGCTTGGCCTCGAAATGCACCGCGGCGAAGCAGGCGACGTAGTAGAGGATCGCCGGGATCAACGCCCAGATCACCACCTGGCCGTAGGACACCGAGAGGAACTCGGCCATGACGAAGGCGGCCGCGCCCATGATCGGCGGCATGATCTGGCCGCCGGTCGAGGCCACCGCCTCGACGCCGGCGGCGAAATGCGCCTTGAAGCCAGTCCGTTTCATCAGCGGGATCGAGATCGGCCCGTCGACCATGACGTTGGCGACGGCGCTGCCGGAGATCGTGCCGAACAGGCTCGACGACACCACCGAGACCTTGCCCGGCCCGCCGGCCGTGTGGCCGGTCAGCGACAGCGCGAAATCCATGAAGAGCTGGCCGGTGCCGGTCCGCTCCATGAACGATCCGAACAGAACGAAGATCATCACATAGGCGGCGGAGACACCGAGCGGCGCGCCGAAGATGCCTTCCGTGGTCATGAACAGCTGGTCGAGCAGCCGCATCGGCTCGACCTTCGCGACGAAGAGGCCATAGACGAGGAAGACCAGCGCCGTGATCGGCAGCGCCCAGCCGATCAGCCGGCGCGTCGCCTCGAGCAGCAGGACGATGAGGATCACCGCCATCGCCATGTCGACGGGCGTCATGTCGTCGACATAGTAGATGCGGTTGACGATGTAGTCGTAGTTCCAGAACAGATAGGTGATCGGCGCCATGGCGAGCGCGAGCAGGGCATAATCGAGCAGCGAGGGCGCCGCACCGGTTCCGGCCCGCCGATAGATCAGGAAGGTCAGCGTCAGCGCGAACAGGAGGTGCGTGCCGCGGAAGATGATCGCTTCCGGCGTGCCCTGCCCGCCGAGCGCCGGCGGCAGGATCACCCACATATGATAGAGCGCCATCGCGACCGCGATCGCGGCCGTCACCAGCCTGATCACGCCGGCATGGCTGAAGTCGAACCTGAATTCAGGCTTCGGAACGCTGATGTCCACTGGCATGTCCCGGCTCTGGAACCGATCGCCGGCTGGCGTAGCGCGCGCAGACGCTACGCAGGTGGATCGGAGGCTTCTGGAGAGCGCGCGCCGGGAAGGCCCGGCGCGCCGGGTGTCAGTCCGTCGTCACGGAAACCACCGGCCGCTCACTTCGCGGCGACGGTGATGCCCTTTTCCTTGTAGAAGCGCGCCGCGCCGGGATGGAACGGCACGCCGACATCCTCCGCCATGATCTGCGGCGTCAGGCCATCCATCGTCTTGCTGGTCGCCGCGAGCGAGGGAACGTTGTCGGCGATCGCCTTGGTCATCGCGTAGATCTGGTCGGCCGGCAGCTTGCAGGAGGCGACGATATGGGTGGCGTAGCCGATCACCTTCACGTCCTCGCCTTGCTTCGGATAGGTGCCCTTCGGCACGGTCACCAGCGTGTAGCCGGGGTTGAGCTTCCTCATCCCGTCGAGATCGGCCGAGAGGTCGAGGAGCTTGATGTCGCGCGCCGAAGCGAGATCCATCACCGCGCCCGACGGAATGGCGGTGCCGAGCGTGAAGGCCTGGGCATGGCCGTCCTTCACCTGCTCGACCGAGTCCGTATAGGAGACGAACGAGACCTTGACGTCGCTGTAGCTCATCCCGTGCACCTTGAGCAGCTGGCCGGTGATGAGCTCGCCGGTATTGCCGCGCGGCTGGGTGGTGATTGCCTTGCCCTTCAGGTCCTTGACTGTCTTGATCCCTGAATCCGCCGGCACCAGCATCTGGAAATACTGCGGATATAGCGAGGCGATGTTGCAGATGTTCTCGTGCTTCTTCGGGAACGGCGCATTGCCGGCGAGCCCGTCGACCGTCGAGATCGAGTTGCCGAAGCCGACCTCCGCCTTGCCGTCCTCGATGGCACGCACATTGGCGATGCCGGCGCCCGGCAGCGACTGCACGCTCAAGCCCGGAACCGCCTTCTCCCAGATGTCCTTGAGTTGACCGCCCAGCGGTACCCAGACCCCGCCCTGAGGGCCGGTCATCAGCCGCATGTCGGCGGCGGCGGCGGGCGCGCAAAGCGCGGCCGTGGCGGCAAGACACAAAGCTGCACTGCTCAGTCTCGTCATCGGATTTTCCTCCCTTTGAAACGATTGAACCTCGCCGCCTCTTGAGGGCGGTCGGGCCAACGCCGGCAGAACCGGCGCCTACAACCATCGCGTCAAAGCTAGCGATCGGGGGCGGGCTGGCAAGTCCGGATGTGGAGGACTGCCGTTGAACGCCACGCGGGAGCGGCGTCTCGCCTCGCCGTCCGAGCCGTTGCCGCTGCGCCCGGCTGATGCTAGGCCTGCCGCGGGCCGGTAGCTCAATGGTTAGAGCTCGCTGCTCATAACAGCGCCGGTGCCGGTTCGAGTCCGGCCCGGCCCACCAGTTCTCTGCGCTTCGGGCTGCGTCCCATCGCAAATCACGCGTTTTCCAATGCCCGCCGCCGGCGCAAGGGGCCGAGGACATTGATCTCGAGCGCGCCGACCGTGGTCGCAGCCAAGGCGGCGATGCAGACCACGAGCTTCGAGATCTCTTCCATCGCACCCTCGATCAGCACGGTGTGAACTGCCGCGGAGCTGACGATCGCCACGGCCAGCACGCTGTGGGCGATGCGCCAGTTCCGGTGGGAGAAGCGCAAGCGCCGGCGCGTCGCGGCGAGGATGGCGGTGAGGACGAGGCACCACAGGCTGATCACGCCGTAGAGCGAGAACGGCGTCGGCGCGACCAGGAGCAGCGCATCCATCACATCCTCGGGGCTATAGGCGTAGAGCGCCCCGATATGCAGCGCGACTGCGGCGACGATCGCGATTCCGCCCCAGCGATGCCAGCGCAAGCCGCGCGCGGCCGGCAGCAGGACCGGAGCGGTCGCGGTCAGCAGCGGCTGCACGAACAGCAGGCTGAGCGCCACGACGCCGGCCATGCCGCCGACGACCCAGAGAAACTCGCGGCCGCGCTGGAGCGGGCTCAGCGCCGCCGCGACCACCGGGATGGTGGCGACGGCCGCGATCGCCAGCCAGGCGATGCGTCGTCGGCCCGTGTCAGCTCGACTTGCCGGCATTGCCCGCGGCGGGAGCGAGGACGAAGTCGACGGCCATGTTCTTGTCGTGGCGGCTGTTCAGGACCGGCCGCAGGAACAGGGTCGCAAAGCCGGGATCGTCATAGGCGATATGGATGTGCGGCTGGCCGAACTGCGGAACGATCGGCGAGATATCGAGCCGGTAGCGGCCGTTCGCATCGGTCATGACGCTGCCGCGATTGCTCGGCTCACGCTCGCCACCGCGCTCGGTCGCTGCCCAGATCTGGATGCGGAGATTGCGCAGCGGCTCGCCGCTCCCGGCCTTGCGCACAATGCCTGACGCGACGAAGCCGGTTCCGAGGTTTTCGACCAAAGGCGCGTTCGGGATGTAGTTGTTGGCGCCGCCGCGCATCGTCTCGGTCGGAGCGTGGCCACCGGTCTGCGCGCTCGCGGTCGCGAGATGGCGCGGCAGCAGGCCGACGATGCCAGCAGAAGCTGCACCGAGTAGCAGGATCCGGCGGTTGGGGTGGGTGATCGTCACGGTCATGATCTGATCCTCGCCATTGCATCTGACGTCAGGAAAGACTTTTGGGCGGCATGGCCCGGAGGCAGCGACAGGTCCCGCCCGACGCATCGTCTTGTCTGTCCCCATCTAAGGAGCGGCCAACGGTGAAGTCCATCGGCTGGACCATCACCTTCCCGTCATGCCGGCGTGAGGCGATGGCCGGCAGCGCATGAAAAACGCCGCCGCTCGATGAGAGCGGCGGCGTTCTGGTGAACCCGTCTTCGGTGGCCTGGATCAGGCGGCCTGTGCCCGCTCGTGTTCGTGTTCGGCCGCCCCGCCCTCGCGGAAGCTGAAGCGCGAGATGTGCTCGGTGAGCGAGCGGGTCTGCTCGTCGGTCAGCGCGAGCGCGGCGTTGGTCTCCTCGACCAGCGCAGCGTTCTGGTGCGCCATCGTGCCGATGCCGTCGATCTCTCTGTTGATCGTCGAGACGTCGGTCGCTTGGCCGCGGGCCGTCTGCGAGATGCCGTTCATCAGCGCCGAGAGATCGTTGACCGAGGTCAGGATGCTGCCGAACACGGCCGAGCTCTGCTCGACCAGGCCGACGCCGACCTTGACGTCGCCATGGGCCGCCTCGACCAGCTTCTTGACGTCGTTCGAGGCGTCTGCCGAGCGCTTGGCGAGGCTGCGCACCTCGCTGGCGACGACCGCGAAGCCCTTGCCGGCGTCGCCGGCGCGAGCAGCCTCGACCGCGGCGTTGAGCGCCAGCAGATTGGTCTGGAAGGCGATCTCGTCGATCATCGAGATCACTTCCGAGATCTTGCTGGAGGAGACGCGGATGCGGTGCATCGCTTCCAGCGCCGAGGCGACGACCTGCTCGCCCTGCTGGGCGCGCTCCTCGGCGCTCTGGGCCATACCGACCGCCTGGGCGGCGTCCTTGGCGGTCTTCTGGACATTGCTGGCGAAGGCGCCGAGCTGGTTGGTCGCCACCGAGACGGCGTTGCTCTCCTCGCTGGTGCGCTCGGCGAGATCGGTGACGCCGTCAAGGATCTCGCTGGTCGCGCTGCGCACGGCCGAGACGGTCTCCGACAGGCGCGCCAGCGTGCTCTCGAACTCGCCGGCAAGGCTGTTCGTGCCGTTCTTGAGCTCGGCGAAGGCACCCTGGTAACGACCCTCGACGCGGGCGACCAGACGGCCGTCGGACAGGTGGCCGAGGACTTCGCAGGTCTCGGACAGGCCGGCCTGGACAGTCTCCAGCAGCTCGTTGACCGAGCCGGCGAGCGCATTGAGCTCGGCATCGGCGAAGTTGGCGTCGACGCGCCGGCTGAAATCGCCCTGCGCTGCCGCCGCAACGACGACACCGAAGGCCTCGCCGAGCTCCGCCATCATCTGCCGGCGCTGCTCGCGGGCGCGCTCCTCGTCCTCGACCT
Organism: Alloboseaceae bacterium BT-24-1; assembly: GCA_025846845.1. Lineage (GTDB taxonomy): Bacteria > Pseudomonadota > Alphaproteobacteria > Rhizobiales > Beijerinckiaceae > Allobosea. Next base: position 162,578 of record JAOYTL010000002.1, on the reverse strand, counting down.
TGGCGAGCTCGGCGGCGCGCAGCGCCACCGCATTGTCGCGGAACAGCAGGACGCTCTTCGAGATATCGGCGATCTCGTCATTGCCCTTGGTCTCGACCTTCGTCTCGAGCTGACCGTCGGCGATGGCACGGGTCGCGGCCCAGAGCCGGTTGAGGCGGCCGACGATCTGGCGCCGGACATAGAACAGCGCCAGCGCCAGCGCGACGACGAGCGAGCCAAGGCCGATGATGCCGAGCCAGAGCTTGCTCGTCTCGATCAGCGCCTGCGTCGAAACGACGGCGGCCTGCGCCTCGCCACGCGCGCCCTGCACCAGTCCATCGACCTCGCGGCGCAATTGGGCGGCCGCCTGATCGACCTCCTTCAGCCCGCGGGCGATGCCTTCACGGGTGGTGATGTCGCGGTTGCGGATGTCGACAAGGCCGTCGCTGCCCTCGCCGACCGCGATCAGGGCCTCGACCGTGCTGGCCCGCGCCTTGTTGCTGGTGATCTTCTCGGCGTCGGAGAGAAGCGTCCGCAGCCGATAGGCGATGCCGTTGAAGCGCTCGCGAGCAAGGCCGAGCTTCTCCTTGTCGTTGATCTGCGCGATCTCGCGCAGCACGCCGACCATCTCGTTGACATTGGCTTGCAGCGTCCGCGCCAGGTCGAAGATGGCGAAGTCGCGGTCCATCAGGGTCTTGACTGCGCCGGTCAGCGCCTCGCCGGAGAGCACGGCGAGATCGTCGAGCCCGAAGGTCACCGCGAACTTGGCCTGTTCGGCCTCGCCGCTCGCCGCCTTGACGAAGGCGTCATAGGCCTTGCCGAGCTTGTCCAGCGCGGCCGCCGATTCCGAAGCGACGCGCAGCCGCTCGCCGGTCAGGTCGTTGATGTCGTTGATCTGGCGCGAGAGGCCGTCGAGCGCGCTCTGGGCCTTCTTGTTGTCGACATTGCCCTGCTCGCCGATCTTGCGGACCAGGTCGAACTGCCGGGCCTCGACCTTGTCGAACTCGCCGGTCAGGGCCGCGCGCTCACGCACGGTCTGCACTTCCATGAACCGCGGCGCCAGCGCCGTCGAAGCCGTCGCCGCCTGCGACAGTTCGAGCGCAAGCTCGACCACCGGCATCTTGCGCTCGACCATGTCGGCAACCGTGCTGCCGACCCGGCCATAGGAGAACCAGGCGACCAGCGAAGCCGCGATCGTCAACACCGTCAGGACGCCGAGCGCCGCATAGATGCGGGCGGCGATGCCGACACGCGACGCCTTCTGGCGCGCAGGCTTCTCAGTCTTCGACATTGACGCGGTACTCCTGAAGACAAGCCCGGCAGCGCGGCGCTGGCCGGTAGCGGATCACGGACGATAGGCGGCGGCCGACAATGGTCAGCCGTGAACTGGATGCGCTTGGAGAAATGCGGGGCAAAGGCTCGCCGACCCGATCCTGCCGCGTGCGAGCGGCGGCGCGAGCCGGGCCACGTCCGCCGGCATGCGACGGCGATCGATCATGCAGGACCTCCCAGCCCCAGGCCGACCGATCCCGATGGACCGATCGACGGCAGAATTGCGGAGGTTCGCTTAAAGAACGCTTAAGTTGCCGGATTCTTCTGAATCACTCGGCGTTGGGGCCGGTTCAGGTTCCGTTAGGATTTGGGGCGCCGAGCTCAGCCCGCCGCCGGTGGCACCGGCCGCGGGCGGCCGTCATCGTCGATCGCGACGAAGGTGAAGGACGCGTCGGTGACCTTCTCGTGGAGCGTGGTGCGGAAGCGCTTGGCCCAGGCCTCGACCTGGATCTTCATCGAGGTCCGCCCGACCGATTTGACCGAGGTGTAGACGCTGAGCACATCGCCGACCTTGACCGGACGGATGAAGGTCATCGCCTCGACCGCGACGGTCACCACGCGTCCCTGCGCCCGCTCGACCCCGGCGATGCCGCCGGCCTGGTCCATGCGCGACATCACCCAGCCGCCGAAGATGTCGCCGTTGGCGTTGGTGTCCGCCGGCATGGCGATGGTGCGCACGGTCAGCGTGCCGCACGGTTCCTCGACGGGATTGACGCCAGGCTCAGTCATCGTTGCCCTTCCCTTCCTCGATATGGAAGGAGTGGAGCACACGATGCAGGATCGGCGCCAGTACGAAGCCGGTGGCGATCACCACAAACAGGCCTGAGAAGATCGCATAGACGCCGGCGAAGAGCTTGCCGGCTTCGGTCTTGAGTTCGGTGACCGGCCCCATGCCCGACAGGATCATCGCCGCATTGACGAAGGCATCGACCGCGCCCATGCCCTCGCTGGCGGCATAGCCCGCCATGCCGATGGCGAGCCCGACCACGGTCAGCGCCAGCCAGAGCAGCATCGCCCGCCCCATGCGCAGGGCGAAGCGCCGGATCGGGACCAGCCGTTCATGGCGGCGCTCGAATTGCATCAGGCGCGGCATCGCCACCTCGCCAGCCCGGCGGGTCGGGGCAACCCCAGCGGAGCGTCGGACGGTCTGGTCATGAGCAAGGCATACCCCCCTTCGCCGTTGAGCCGGCAGCCAATACGCGCCACTATCGGCCGAACACCACGGGGCCGGCAATGCAGGCGGATTGGGAACTGGTGCGGGCGCCGCCGCGGCCCGATCTGGCGGGCGCCGTGCTCGGCTACACCGGCTATCGCGAGCACCGCGCCGAACCGGTCCTGCGTCGCGAAGTGCCCGTGCTCGTCCTGCCGCTGATCATCAACTTCGCCACCCCCTTCACGCTCTCCGTCGCCGGCGGGCAAAGCACCGCGCCGCAAGGCTTCGCAGCCGGCCTCATCGACCGCCCCGTCCTGGTTTCCTCCACCGGCCTTGCCGCCTGCGTGCAGGTCGATTTCACCCCGGCCGGCGCCTATGGCTTCTTCCAGCTCGACCAGCGCGACATGGCTGGTCGCATCGTGGACCTCGACGATCTCGGCGAGTTGCGCCATCTCGGCCCGCGCCTGCGCGAATGCCGGTCCTGGGCCGAGTGCTTCGCTCTGCTCGATCGCGTCATCGGCCAGAGACTGGCGCGCGGGCGCAGCCTGTCGCCGGAGGTCGCCGCCGGCCTCGCCTGGCTGGCGGCACGGCGCGGCAGGGGCCGCATGCGCGACCTCGCCGCCACGACCGGCTGGAGCGAGCGCCACCTGACCCGGCGTTTCGTCAGCGAGACCGGCATCGGGCCGAAGACCATCGCCCGCATCCAGCGCTTCGAGCATGCGCGCGAGCTGGCAGCGCGCAATCGGCCTGGCGGCTGGGCTGCGATCGCCCAGATCGCAGGCTATGCCGATCAGGCCCATATGACCCGCGAGTTCACCACACTGGGTGGCCTGCCGCCGGCCGCTCTCGCCCGCAACGACGCCGGCGAGCACGGCATCCTGGAACCGGGCTGAAGTCCGTTTCGTTCAAGACCAGGCGTGCCCGATCGGCTTTGCTGGCGCGACAAGCAATTGGAGATGCCGCACATGCCGCAACCCGCCGCCATCTATTTCAGCCTGCGCTACCGCGATGCGGTCAAGATGGTCGACTGGCTCGTCGAGGCCTTCGGCTTCGAGAAGCACGCCGTCTTCCTCTCGGATGACGGCAGCAAGGTCGTGCATGCCGAGCTGCGCCTCGGCGAGGGCATCGTGATGTTCGGCTCGAGCGAGGGCACCGACTTCGCGAAGCTCGTCCAGCCCCCGTCCGAGCTCGGCGGCACCACCGCCTCACCCTATATCGCGACGAGCGATATCGATGCGCTCTGCGAGCGCGCCCGCAAGGCCGGCGCCGAAATCTGCATGGAGCCGCGCGACCAGAGCTATGGCAGCCGCGACTTCATCTGCAAGGACCCGGAAGGCCACATCTGGTGCTTCGGCACCTATAGGCCGGGAGCTGCCTCGGCATAATCACGCCGCCACCAGCTTCGGCCGCGCCTTCAGCATCAGCCAGCAGACGATCGCGAGATTGATCAGGTTCCAGGCGAGACCGTTGAGGAAGGCGAGCCGGTAGGACGAGGTTGCGTCGAAGATCACGCCCGAGACCCAGCCGCCGAATGCCATGCCGAAGATCGTCGCCGACATCACCACGCCGATGCGCGCGCCAGCCTCGCGCGGCGGCATGTAGTCGCGGATCGCCACCGCATACATCGGCACGATCCCGCCCTGGAACAGGCCGAAGATGCCGGTGACGACGAAGAGCGAGCTCAGCCCGTCGAACCAGAGATAGAGGAAGAGCGCCATGCCCTGCATCAGCGAGGACAAAGCGAGCGTCGCGGTGCCGCCGATCTTGTCGGCGACGAAGCCGGAGCCGACGCGGCTGACGATGCCGAGCGCCATCATTACCGTAAGCATCTCGGCGCCGCGCGCCACGCCATAGCCGAGGTCGCTGCAATAGGCGACGATATGGACCTGCGGCATCGACATCGCGACGCAGCAGCAGAAGCCGGCGACGACCAGCAGCAGCTGCAGCTGGTTCGGCGACAGTCCGAGGCTGCCGCGTGCGCCAGCGCTCATCACCTCAGCCGCCGCGAGGGTCGCCGCATTCGGCCGGCGCCGGAACAGCGGCGCCAGCGGCATCATCACCGCGAACGCCGCAATGCCGAGCCACAGATGCGTCGTGCGCAGGCCATGCGTCTCGACGCCCCAGTTGATCAGCTGCGGCCAGAACATGCCGGCGAGATAGCTGCCGGACGCACCGAAGACGACGGCGAGGCCGCGATAGCGCTTGAACCAGTGCGACAGGTCGGCGATCAGCGGCGAGAACCCGGTCGCGGCGCCGAGCCCGATCAGGAAGCCATGCGCCAGCGTGAACTGCCAGAGCGTCCCGGACAAGGATGCCAGTGCATAGCCGGCGGCCAGCAAACATGCGCCGAGCACGATCGGCCACATGATGCCGAAGCGATCGACCAGGCGGCCCATGACGATGTTGCCGATGCCGAAGCCAATCATGGCGAAGGTGTAGGGCAGCGAGGCATCGGCGCGCATGACGCCGAACTCCCGCTGCACCGCCGTCACCACCACCACGGCCGACCAGGAGCCGACGCAGGCCACGGTTCCGATCAGCAGGGCAAGCGCCAGCCTGAACCAGGCATAGGGCGAATCCGGCGCATAGCGCGCGTCCTGGGCGTCCATGTTTCCTCGCGAGCGCGACGGAGAACGATCTTCTCTCTGCCCGAGCATTAGGCAGCGTTGAACGCCGCCACAAGCGCACGGGCGCTGGGCCGATGCGGCGCGGATGTGGGGCATCATACCGCTTTTGCCCACAGCGCTTGCCATTGAAGCAGCCCGCCCGGCATGCTGTGCGCCTTGTCCGCGGGAGCATAATGGCCAGGATCTGCATCTACGGCGCCGGCTCGATCGGCTGCTATCTTGGCGGACGGCTCGCCGCCGGGGGCGCCGATGTCGGCTTTGTTGGCCGCCCCGGGGTCGGCGATGAGCTCCGGGCGCATGGCCTGACACTGACGCATTATGATGGCGGTAGCTGGCGCGTGCCGCTGGAGGCGATCGCATTCTCGACCGAGCCGAGCGCAGCCGCAGCTGCCGATCTCGTTCTGGTCACGATGAAATCCGGTGCCACCGCGCAGGCCGCGGCCGAGCTTGCGGCCGTGGTTTCGCCGAATGCGGTCGTGATCAGCTTCCAGAACGGCATCGGCAATACCGATACGCTACGCGCCGCCCTGCCCGGCCGCACCGTGCTCGCCGGCATGGTGCCGTTCAACGTGGTCAGGCGCAGCCCCGGCACCTTTCATCAGGGCTCCGAGGGTGAACCAGAGGTCGAGGAGGCAACCGAACTGGCTCCGTTCCTCGCCGATTTCACCCGTGCCGGCTTCGCCTTGCGCCGGCACCGCGACATGCTGCCGGTGCAATGGGCCAAGCTGCTCTTCAACCTGAACAACGCCGTCAACGCCCTCTCCGGCCTGCCGCTGCAGCAGGAGCTCGGGCAGCGCGACTATCGCCGCTGCCTTGCGCTCGCCCAGGTCGAGGCGCTCGCGCTGCTCTCGCGAGCCGGAATTGTGCCAGCCAGGCTGACGCCGTTGCCGGCGCGCTGGCTTCCAGCTTTGCTGCGCCTGCCGGATGCCCTCTTCGCCAGGCTTGCCCGCAAGATGCTGGCGATCGACCCGCTGGCGCGCTCGTCCATGGCCGACGATCTCACCGCGGGCCGCCCGACCGAGGTCGACTGGATCAATGGCGAGGTGGTGCGCCTCGCCGAGCGGTTCGACCGGCGGGCGCCGGTGAACGAGCGGCTGGTTTCGTTGATCAAGGCCGCTGAAACGGAGAAAGCGGGCTGGAGCGGCGAGGCCCTGCTGGCCGAGCTGCGAACAAGCGCCAGGCGCAATTAGCTCAGCCCTTGCGCCCGGTCAGCTCGGCATATTGCTCGGCAGGCAACGGCCGCCCGAGCATGTAGCCCTGCATGTAGTTGCAGCCTTCGTCGATCAGGAAGTCGAGCTGCTCGCGTGTCTCGACACCTTCCGCCACGACCTCGATGTCGAGCGCGTGGCCGAGCGCAATCACCGCGCGGGTGATCGCCGCGGCTTCCGAGGCGACGCCGAGATTGGCGACGAAGCTGCGATCGATCTTCAGCGTCGAGAGCGGGAACATGTGCAGGTAGGAGAGCGACGAATAGCCCGTGCCGAAATCGTCGAGCGCGATGCGCACGCCCAGCGCCTTGATCCGGTGCAGAACCAGCATGGTGCGGTCGAAATCGGTGATCATCACCCCTTCGGTGATCTCGAGCTCGAGGCGTTCCGGCTCAAGGCCGGTCTCGAGCAGGACCTCGTCGATCAGCCCCGGCAGATCGCCATGGCGGAACTGCAGCGGCGAGACGTTGACCGCGATGCGCAGCGGCTTGTCCCAGCTCGCCGCCTCGGTGCAGGCCTGGTGCAGCAGCTCCCGCGCCAATGGCAGGATCAGCCCGCTCGCTTCCGCCGCCGGTATGAACTCGGATGGTGGAACGACGCCACGCTCGGGGTGGATCCATCGCGCCAGCGCCTCGAAGCCGGTCAGGACGCTCGCCGCCGAGAAGACCGGCTGATAGTGCAGATGCAGCCGCTTCTGCGTGATCGCAGCTTCGAGATCTTCGGCGAGATCATGCCGCTCGCTTGCGGCACTGGGGCCGGGCTGCTGGCCCGACGTGACGTCGACGAGCAGACTGATCGCGCCCGTGAGCTTGCCCCTGGAATCGTAGAGCGGTGTCGGCAGCGGCATGATGCGCACGCGGCTGCCATCGGGCCGTTCGGCCAGCGCTTCGGCGCCCCGTACGTCGCGTTCTTCGCGCAGCGCGACCGCCATGGGGCAGTCCTCGAGCGGCAAGGGCGAGCCGTCGATCTGGAACAGCTTATGGCTGATGCACCAGCGATCGCGGCCGAGCTGCGGCTCGCGCCCGACGAGCCGGACTGCCGCCTGATTGAAATAAGTCAGGAACCCGTCGGCATCGGTCGTGTAGAGCGCCATCGGCAACCGCGCGACGACCTCGCGAAACCAGCTGTCGTCACCGCAGCCGGCCCCCATATCCTGGGATGTGTCCGGCTTCTGGTCACCGGGGGGCTTCGGAGGCATGAAAACGGTCTCGATCCGACAGGCGAAGTGACGGTATCAAAGCCGGAAAAACCGAATAAAGTTTTAAATGGCAGAAACCCGGCCGGCGACCCAACCGAAATACCAAATCGGTTCATCGAGAAACAATTCATGGCACCGGTATAATTCGAATTAAATGCTTTGGGTATCCCAACGGAACAACGATACTCACTCGAACATTAAAATTTTAATCAACTGCCATGCATGTCGAAACGAAACAATTCTCTCAATTGCGCTGAAATGTTCGTAAGCCCCTATTTGAACAGACGTTCGTCTTGCTCGTCGATCAACTGCCTGGCCTTGATGATGGCGAAGTCCGCCGCCTCCTCGGCCCCCGGGAAACGATCGGCCCGGATGAAGCGATGGCTCTTCATCTCGCCGTCGATTTCCTTCTCGATCACGCCTGCAAGCTGCTGCTGCCCGCCCTCGGGGAACGGCGTCGCATGGATGGTGAAGCCCTTGTACTCGGCACTCTTCAGCGGCGCGGCTGGGCCGGCCGGCTTGGCTTCCTTGCGGCCGAACAGCGATTTGAGAAAGGACATGGCAAGCTCCGTCTGACCCGCACTGTATAGCGCAGATGCTGCCTGCTTGGCCAAGGGGCCAGGCCATTCCTCGCAGCGGCTATGGCGACCCGCCGCACGAGCTTGCGCGTCTGCCGCGGTACAGGCCACTGGCGAAACAGTGCCAGCATCACCATGTTTATTGAAGACAGGGCGGAATAGAGGCCCGTCCACCTTTCGCGCTCTTCTTGGCCCGCTCTGTCGCAGGAGCAGCCATGACGCGCTTCCTCAAACTTCTTCTGCCGATCTTGCTGGCCTTGCCGCTGATGTCCGCTACGGCACACGCGCAATCCCCTGCCGGTACCCCTTGCGCCGATCGCCACATGGCGACGACACAACTGCACGAACTCTATGGCGAGCGCCGGATCGGCTACGGCCTTGCCGCGAACGGCAGCGTGATCGAACTCTTCGCCGCCCCGAACGGCTCCTTCACCCTGTTCGCGACCCTGCCGCACGGCGTGAGCTGCCTGATCGCCACCGGGCAGTCCTGGGAGCCTTCGCCCGAGTACGAGCATTATGCCGGCCGGTGAGAACCGGCAGGTCGAGCGAACGGATAGCGCGACGCTCCGGCGTCAGCAGGGCGGCCACCCTGTTTCCCCACATCATCTCCTCGTTGACGGGGTGCTTGCGTTCCTCGATTGAATAATACCATACTAGACGGTATTATTTTGGAGAGCATCATGAACACCTGGCTCGCCCTCGCCGCTGCCCTTGCGGCCGCCACTACGCTGATCCACTTCATTCTTGGTGGCAGGCACGTCGCCGCACCGTTGCTCGCGACCGAGCGGCTGCATGCCGTGCCGAAATTCACCATGTACTATTGCTGGCATCTGGTGACGATCGTGCTCGCCGCGCTGGCGCTCGCCTTCGGCCTGGCGGCGACCGGCCACGGCAGCCGTGACCTTGCCTTGTTCGCAACGATCGGCACCGCGCTGTTTTGCCTCTGGGGCCTCGCAATGGTCGCCCTGTTCCGCCTGCGGATCGCGCATTTCCCGCAATGGGCTCTGTTCGCGGCGGTCGCCGTCAGCGGTGCGATCGGCCTGTGGCAGTGACATCCCCTGCCCCGCCCCGCTTCCGACTGAGCGACTGGCTCGCGCTCGGTCTTACCGCACTCGCAGAGCAGGGACCTTCCGGGCTGACGATCGAGGCGCTCTGCCGGCGCGCCGGCAAGACCAAGGGCTCGTTCTACGCGCATTTCCCCGCGACCGAAGCCTATCTCGCCGCGCTTGCCGGGCATTGGCGCGAGACCTACACGCTTCGCCTGATGCAGGAGGTCGACAAGGGCGGAGCGGCGCAGGACCGGCTGATCGCACTCGACCGGATGGCATTGGCCCTCGACGTTCGCGTCGAGCAGGGCATACGCCGCCTCGCCCAGCTCGATCCCGGTGTCGCCACGGTCTGTGCCGAGGTGGACCGCGAGCGCATCGCCTATCTGGAGAAGCTCCATGGCGAGACCGGGCATTTTTCGGCCGACGAAGCGCTTGCCCTCGCCCGCGTCGAATACGCCGCCTTCATCGGTTTCCAGCAGCTCGATCTCGGCCTGTCGCCGCAGGAGCTGCACGATTGCTACGGCGCGTTCATGCGGCTGTTGCGATCGCAATAGGCCGCGCCGTCATTCCGGGGCGACCCATGAGCACGCGGCTTATCCAGTTCGTCATGCTCGGCCTTGTGCCGAGCACCCACGCCTTGAACACCGCGCGCGACCAGCAAAGACGTGAGTGGCCGGGACAAGCCCGACCATGACGGAAAAGGGTGTGGACCTATCCCAGATGCAGCACGACCTCGCGCCGATGCGGGCTGGTGCGGTGCTCGAACAGGTAGATCCCCTGCCAGGTACCGAGCGCGAGCCGGCCGCCGCTCACCGGGATCGACAGCGAGACCGGCAGCACCGCCGCCTTGATATGGGCCGGCATGTCGTCCGGCCCCTCGGCGCGATGGGTGAGATAAGCCATCGATGGATCGTCCGCCGGCGGCACGAGCCGGGCGAAGAAGGCGGCAAGATCGCGCCTGACGTCCGGATCGGCATTCTCCTGGATCAGCAGCGAGCAGGAGGTATGGCGCACGAACAGCGTCAGCAGGCCGAGATCCACCGCCGCCTCGCGCACGAAGCGGGCGACGGCGTCGGTGAATTCGTAGAGCCCTGCCCCGCGCGTCTCGATCGCAAGGCGGCCTTGCTTGCCGGCCATTACCGCTCTGTCAGCGCCAGCTTGGCGCCAAGCGCGACGAAGGCGGCCGCGAAAGTGCGCCGGAGCCAGGCCATGACCTTGGGCCGCGTCACCACCTTGTCGCGCATCGCTGCCGCAAACAGGCCGTAGAGCGCGAAGACGATGAAGGTCATCGCCATGAAGACGCCCGAGAGCTCGAGCATGCGCGCCATCGGGCTCGCCTCGTTGGCAGCGATGAACTGCGGCAGGAAGGCGACGAAGAAGATCGAGAGCTTCGGATTGAGCACGTTGATCGCGATGCCGTCGATCAGCACGCGCCAGGCCGAGCGCTTGTCGGCCTTGGTCTCGACGCTGAGCGCGCCCTGCTCCTTCAGCGTCTGCCAGGCCATCCAGAGCAGATAGGCGACGCCGGCATATTTGACGATCTCGAAGGCGAGCGCACTGGCGTGCAGCAGGGCCGCAAGACCCATCATCGCCGCGAGCAGATGCGGCACGATGCCGAGCGTGCAGGCGAAGGAGGCGAGCACGCTGGCCTTGGCCCCGCGCGTCAGCCCGGCGGCGATGGTGTAGATCGCGCCCGTCCCGGGCGAAGCGACGATGATCAGCGAGGTCAGCAGGAATTCGAGGGACACAGCTTCACTCCACTTCCTGCGACGATGCCGGAGCCGCATCGATATCCCGACTACCGAGACCTTGCTAGCCCAGCCCCTCGAAGATGCCGCCGATGACCGTGACGACCGCCTCGCCGGTCGCGACCACGACGGTGCCGACGCCTTCGGCCACGTTGCCCACGACCTCGACGGCGAAGCCGACCGCTTCGATCGAGACATTGCTGGCGACATCGAGAACACCTTCGACGATATCGCCGGCAGCCGAGCCTTCCTCTTCCTGCTTCTTCTGCTGGGCCGGAAGGCTCGCCTGCAGCGCCGCCTTGGCGGCCTCGATCTCGTCGGCGGTCGGGATACCGGTCATCTGTGCTCCTCCAGGGGAAGCCTCGATTGTGAGACTGACCTTAGCAGAACTGTGGCCGCCTGGACCGATTCTGCTTGCCTCCGGCCCGGAGGGATCGTAAGGGCGGCGCTGCGTCCCCAGGGACGGCCGTAAGCGTCTCACGTCAGGCAACGCATCCCCCGGCTTTAAGCGCCGCCAGGATGCAATGAGGCCATGACGGCGCGGCCTGTTCTCACGGATGTTCCCATGACTCGTTCCCGCAAATTGCCCGCGCGCTATGGCGCGCTCGTCACCCCGTTGATCCTCTCCGGCCTGATGACCCTGATCGTCTCGGGCATCTCGACGCTGCGCGTCCTCGGCCCGACGCCGGCCTTCCTGCAGGGCTGGCCTGGCGCCTGGGGCCTGTCCTGGCTGATCGCCTTCCCGGTGCTGCTGCTGGCGCTGCCGGTGGCCCGCCGGCTCACCGCGACGCTCGTCGCGCCGGCGGGGTGAACTTGGCAGCTTGAGGGGCGGTTCGGGCCGCCCCCTCATGCTGCGGCCACAGGTCGAAAACAGCTCCGAGCGGCCCAATCGCGTCCTGCGCCCATGCGGTCAAAGCCGACTGGGTTGTAATCGACGTTCTCCCCGAGCCCGCAGAGCGGCTCGTCACCGCGAATAAAGCACTGGCCTAAGCCCACCAAAGGCAGAAACATGCAAAAAAATATTCCGGTCGTCTGCTACGATCTACATGCCGTTAGTCGATTTATTCGATCCTGCGCGCTCGTCATCGCGACACAGCACTCGATGAAGATCGAGTGGGAAACCTATCGAGACAGCAAAGTCATCAACGCCATCTATACGGTCTTCTTCTGGAAGGAAGCCCCTGGCATGGCAGTCGTAAAGGACGGGTCTCCCGCCGAAATCGAGCGCCGCGCCGATCAAATGCACGAGCGCTATCTTTTGACCTGGGTCCGCAAACTGGCCGAGCAGGGGCCTCGCGCTGCACATGAATACATCGCGTTCATCGGGCACCTCCGCGACATGGCGCGGAAGGATATGCAGAACCTCTTTCGGGAGGTGTCCGGCATCAACAGCGACGTCATCGGGGAGACGCAGCGGGGGATTGCCAATCTCGCCGCCATCAAGCTCGGCGCGCAGATTGGCGTCGCAACGATTGGCGCTGTGGTTGGCATCGGATTTGTCGCCGCCGCAGCAGCCGGCGGCGCTGCGGCCGGTGGTCTTACGATCCTCGGCCTCCAGGCAGGTGCGTCAGGGACGGCGTTTGCGCTCGCGGGTACCGCTCATTCCGTCACTCATTCGCTCATCAAGGATTGGGATGCTGGCCGCGATGCCAAAGTGGCTGGGATTGCGACCGAACTGACGAAAGCCGGAGTCAGTGAAGCCGGAGGACGGGGAGCGGGACACGCGCTCGAAAAAGCCCTTGCCGGATCGGTCAAAGCCCAAAGCGCGATTCGCTCGGCCGAGGGAGAAATTCGCAAATATTCGGCCCGGCTCGCTCAACAGGGGCTCACCAAAAAGGCATCCGAGAAAACAGCACGCCGTATCGCCGACAATATCGGGCGCCAAACGGCGCGTGCAGCGGAGTTAGCCAGGCACAACAACGTAGCTATCGGCGCCGCAGCCACCGGAAAGATGCTTCCCGTCGTCTTCGCAGGCTGGGAGATTTACGACGCCCTGGAAGATTATCGCAAAACCATAGAGGCCAATCGCTAGCACGATTCAAAAAGCGCCTCAGCTCCTTGCTGAGGGCGGAGCCGGCGCCGCTTCCAGCGCCCGCTCGCGCCAGCTGGACAAGAGCAAGGCCAGCTCTGCCGGCGCCAGATCGAATTGATCCGGCAGGGCTGAATTGCGCCCGATCAGGTGGCGATTGGCACTCGCAAGCCTGGTCCCATCGGCCGGACCATAGTCGAACGCCACCATCGGCGTGCCGGCGGGCGGCAGCCGGACCGCGGCGAAATTGCTCAGGTCAGCCCAGCGCATCGCGTGACGTCGATGGAGCGTCACCAACGTCAGATCGTCGGCGCTGAGCATGATCGGTGTGCCTTTGAAGGCCATGAGGAGCAGGAGAGGCGCGCCGCCGCCGAACAGAAGCACCCCGGCCCATAGCATGACCCTCGTCGACAGCTCCGCATCGGCACGCTGCAGAAGTGCCCCGATGCCGAAGGCGAACCCAGCCGAGGCAGCCGCCATGATCAGGTTGCGCTTGCGACCGCTCCGCAGGGTCACGGGCCCGGGAAACCGGGCAAGCAACGCATCGGCGTCGAGCGCCTCGGATCGCAACAGTTGCGGCCACAGCTGCACGACCGCAACGACCGTGCAGACGCCGAAGAACGCCAGCACCTGCCAGCCGTCGCGCGATCCGGTCGCGACCATGGCGATACCGGCGACCGTGAACAGCAGGCTGATCGCGAGGAGCAGATAGTTGGCTGGACGTGGCATGTCAGTCGGCGCTCAGAGCGCAGCCGCGGCTGCAGGCGGCATCAATGCCATACCGATCTCGCCCTTCGATCATCGCCTCCGCTGGCGACAGTGCGCTCCCAGATACGCCACGGGGCGCCGAAGCGCCCCGTCACAACGTATTCAATTGTCCAGGAAGCTCCGGAGCTTCCGGCTCCTGCTCGGGTGCTTCAATTTCCGCAGCGCCTTCGCCTCGATCTGCCGGATGCGCTCGCGGGTGACGCTGAACTGCTGGCCGACCTCTTCGAGGGTGTGGTCGGTATTCATGCCGATGCCGAAGCGCATGCGCAGCACGCGCTCCTCGCGCGGCGTGAGCGAGGCGAGCACGCGCGTCGTGGTCTCGCGCAGATTGCTCTGGATCGCCGCATCGATCGGCAGGATTGCGTTCTTGTCCTCGATGAAGTCGCCGAGATGGCTGTCTTCCTCGTCGCCGATCGGGGTCTCCAGCGAGATCGGCTCCTTGGCGATCTTGAGGACCTTGCGCACCTTCTCCAGCGGCATCGCCAGCTTCTCGGCCAGCTCCTCCGGGGTCGGCTCGCGGCCGATCTCGTGCAGCATCTGGCGCGAGGTCCGGACGATCTTGTTGATCGTCTCGATCATGTGCACCGGGATGCGGATGGTGCGGGCCTGGTCGGCGATCGAGCGGGTGATCGCCTGCCGAATCCACCATGTAGCGTAAGTGGAAAACTTATAACCCCGGCGGTACTCGAACTTGTCGACCGCCTTCATCAGGCCGATGTTGCCCTCCTGGATCAGGTCGAGGAACTGCAGGCCGCGATTGGTGTATTTCTTGGCGATCGAGATCACGAGACGAAGATTCGCCTCGATCATCTCCTTCTTCGCCTGCCGCGCCTCGCGCTCGCCCTTCTGGACCATCAGCACGATCTTGCGGAACTCCTGGATCTCCAGGCCGGTCTCCGACGCCAGGGTATGAACGTCCTCGCGCAGCTCGCGAATGCGCTCCTTCTCCTGCGCGACAAACTCCCTCCAGCCGCGCGAGCCGAGCTTGGAGACGCGCAGCAGCCATTTCGGGTCGAGCTCGGCACCGATATGCTGCTTCAGGAAGTCCTCGCGGCCGACGCCATAGCTCTCGGCCAGGCGCAACAGGCGGGTCTCGTGCGAGATCAGGCGCTTGTTGATGTCGTAGAGCTGCTCGACCAGCGCCTCGATGCGGTTGTTGTTGAGCGAGAGCGACTTCACCGCAGTGATGATGTCGTCCTTCAGCTTCTTGTATTTGCGGTCCTGCGACGGCGAGAGCTTGGTGTTCTCCAGCCGGTTGGCGATGTCCTGGTCCTGCAGGCGGCGCAGCTTGGTGTAGTTGCTGGCGATCGAGTCGAAGGTTTCGAGCACGCGCGGCTTCAGCTCGGCTTCCATGGCCGAGAGCGACACGTTGTTCTCCATGTCGTCATCGTCCATGCCCTCGGGCGGGGCCTCGCCCTCAGGCGCAGCCTCCTCGGCCTCGGCCGGCTCCTCACCCTCGCCCGGCAGCTGGTCCGGGTTCTTGCCGTCGGGGCCGGCATAGGTCGCTTCGAGATCGATGATGTCGCGCAGGAGGACCTTGCCCTCCATCAATTCGTCGCGCCAGATGATGATCGCCTGGAAGGTCAGCGGGCTCTCGCACAGGCCCGCGATCATCGCCTCGCGGCCGGCCTCGATGCGCTTGGCGATCGCGATCTCGCCTTCGCGCGAGAGCAGCTCGACCGAGCCCATCTCACGCAGATACATCCGCACCGGATCGTCGGTGCGCTCAGTCGGCTCGAGGTTGCGCTTGGTCTCGACCGGCAGGGCCGAGCGCTGCGCCTCGACGATATCGCCGCCTTCGGCCTCGTCCTCTTCGCCTTCTTTGCCGCGGGCCGCCCGCTCCTCGCCGGCAGCTTCCGGATCCTCGTTGTCGACGACGTTGATGCCCTGCTCGCTGAGCTGGCCGAGCACGTCCTCGATCTGCTCGGAGGAGAACTCCTCCGAGGGCAGAACCTCGTTCAACTCGTCATAGGTGACATAGCCGCGCTTCTTGGCGAGCTTGATCATCCGCTTGACGGCCTGATCGGTGAGATCCAGCAGGGGGCTGTCCGTGCTCGGGGGCGCTTCGGGGGAACCCGCTTCGGACTTGTCCCGCTCGCTCACTTTGGTCGCCATAAATCAGCGCTCCGCCATCTTGCGCGTCGGATGCAGCCGCTCCGACGCAGAAAAGGGCGCCGCGGCTGCCGTTGCTGCCGCGCACCCCAACCTACTCATCCGTCACAGATAGCGCCGACCATCGTTGATGAATCGTGCACCATCTCGAAAGTCACCCCGGATCTGCCGACGAACGAGCAAAGCAGCCAGCCTGGTCAGTCCTCGGGATTGGCCTCGGTCCCCTCGACTGCTTCGAGGCGGGCCTTGACGTCCTTCATCCAGGCGAAATTGGCTTCCGTTGGTTCGTCAGCCAATGCGCGTTCGGCTGCCTTCAGCTCGCTATGTAGCGTTCGTGCGCGATGATGCAAGACGAGAGCCTGACGAATCGAATCAAAAACCGATTCCAGATCAGCCGTTTGCAGGAGTTTCAGCCGCTCGGCCGGCTGGGTTACGGCGAGCAGCGCCGCCCTCGCCTCGGCCACCCGGGTCTGCTCCAGCCTGCGCCCGAACGCCTCCTGGTCGAAGCTGCCATCGAAGGCCGCTTCGAGCAGCGCCTGGCGGAAACGCTCGGCGGCCAGCCCGTCGAGCGCGAGCTCGGCGATCTCGTCGACGCAGCGCATGACCAGGTCCGCATGGCTCGCGAGCGCCAGCAGAATGAAGGCCTCGCGGGGATTCTCGCCATGCCGGCGCTGCATCAGCGGCGAGTTGGTGAGCTGCGGACTTGCGCGCACCTGCGACAGCGGCTGCCTCTCCGGGCCGCGCGGAAAACCGCGCCCGCCACGCGCATTGCCGCCGAATCCGCCCTGCCGGCGCCCCTCGAACCGCTCCTGCTGCGGTGCCGGAGCGAAGAGCTGACCGAGCCGCTCGTCGATTTCACGGCGATAATGCCGGCGCGTCGCCTCGTCGCGGATCAGGCCGAGCGGTTCCTTCAGCCTGCGCTCGAAAGCGGCGCGCCGCTCGGGCGTATCGAGCTGGCTCGCCTCGAACTCGCGGGACCAGAGCATGTCGACCAGCGGCTTTGCCGCCCCGATCACCTCGGCGACCGCCTGCTTGCCACCCGAGCGGGCGAGATCGTCGGGGTCCTGCCCCTCCGGCAGCAGCGCGAAAGACAGCGAGCGGCCCGGCTCGAGCATCGGCAAGGCAAGATCGATCGCCCGGCCCGCCGCCTTGCGGCCGGCCTTGTCGCCATCGAGGCAGATCACCGGCTCGCCCGCCATGCGCCAGAGCAGCGCAAGCTGATCCTCGGTCAGCGCCGTACCGAGCGGCGCCACCACCTGCGGGAAGCCGGCGAGCGTCATGGCGATGACGTCGACATAACCCTCGACCACGATCACCTGGCCGGTGTCGTGCGCAGCTTTCCGGGCATTGTGATGGTTGAACAGCAGCCCGCCCTTGTGGAAGAGCGGTGTCTCCGGCGAGTTCAGGTATTTCGCGGGGACATCGGCGCTCATCGCCCGGCCGCCGAAGGCGATGACCCGGCCGCGCGCATCGTGGATCGGGAACATGACCCGGTCGCGGAAGCGGTCATACGGCACGGCGATCTCCTCGCCATGCACCAGGAGCCCGGTCTCCATCATCGCATCCGCACCGACGCCCTTGCCCGCGAGATGGTCGCGCAGCGCGAATCGGTCAGGCGGCGCATAGCCCATGCGGAAGAGCTGGCGCGCCTGGCCTTCCAGCCCGCGCCCCGACAGGTAGCGCCGCGCCAGCCCGCCGCGCTCGGATTGCAGCTCAGCCTCGAAGAAGCGCGCCGCGAGCTCGACGACCTCGTGCAGCCCCTTGCGCTTCTCCTCCTGGACCTGCGCCTCGACGGAGACTTTCGGCAGGACGACACCGGCTTCCGAGGCGAGCTTCTCGACGGCCTCGGGGAAGGACAGCCCCTCGGTCTCCATCACGAACTTGAAGATGTCGCCGTTCTTGCCGGAGGAGAAATCGAAGAACGAGCCCTTCTGGTCGTTGACGAAGAAGGACGGCGTCTTCTCGGCGTTGAAGGGCGAGAGCCCCTTCCACTCGCGGCCGGCCTTGGCGAGGCGCACGCGCTTGCCCACGACCGCCGAGACTGGCAGCCGCGCCTTGATCTCCTCGAGGACGGAGGGCGGGAACTTCATGGCTCCCTATCTGGCCGCTGCGGGCCCGCTTGCCAACCGCCCAAGCCGCCATCGCCGGGCTTATGGCCCATATCCACAGCAAGCCCCACATGATAAAGAAAGTCGCCCAAAAGGAAGAAAGCCGTGGCGCTCAACATCAAGGATCCCGAAACCGAGAAGGTCGTACGCCAGCTGGCACGCCAACGCGGTCTCAGCTTGACCGAGGCCGTGCGCATGGCCGTCAGGAGCGAACTCGACAAGGATGAATTGTCCGAGGAAGAGAAGGCGCGGCGGATAGCGGAAGCACAGGAGTGGCTGCAAGACTTCTATCGCAAGCACGATATCAAGCCGGCGGAGCGGTCCATGACCAAGCAGGAGATGGACGACATCGTCGGCTATGACGAGAACGGCATGTGGGGATGATCGTCATCGACGCCTCGGCAGTCGTCGCGATTCTTACCGGTGAGCACGATGCTTCAGCTCTGCTCGAACGTATTGCCCTCGCCTCTCGCCGCTGCATCTCGGCGACCAACCTGCTGGAAGCACGTCTCGTCATCGAGCTCGGCCGTGGCCTGGAAACGATCCTGCTGACGAATCTGCTGTCTCGTTGGCAGATCGAGGTCGTGCCGTTCGAAGGTGAAGATGTCGATCTCGCCTTCGACGCCTATCGCCGTTTCGGCAAGGGCCGCCATCCCGCCAAGCTGAACATGGGCGACTGCGCCGCGTATGCACTGGCCAAGTCCCGCGGTTGGCCGCTGCTCTACAAGGGTGAGGACTTCACGCAGACCGATATCGAGCGGGCCTGATGCCCCCTCAGATCGAGACGCGGCTGCTGCGCCAGTTCATCGCCGTCGCGCAGGAGCTGAATTTCCACCGCGCGGCCGAGCGGCTGCATATGGCGCAGCCCCCACTCAGCCAAGCGATCCGCAAGCTCGAGGATTCGCTCGGCCTCCGCTTATTCGAGCGCAGCAACCGCAGCGTCGCGCTCACACCGGCTGGTGCGGCCTTCCTCGTTACCGCCCGGCGCGTCCTCGCCCAGCTCGACGACGGCATCAGGGAGGCGCAGGCTGTCGCCGCTGGCCAAGCCGGCCGGCTCTCGATCACCTTCGTCGGCACAGCCCACGACCTCTTGCCATTGGCGCTGCGCCGTTTCCGCGCGCAATTCCCCGGCATCGAGCTCATCCTGCGCGAAGCGACCACCGGCGAGCAGCTCGCGGCGATCACTGCGGGCGAGGCCGATATCGGCCTGATGCGCCAGCCCGGCATCATGGTCGCGCAGCTCGCCAGCGAATGCCTGCTGCGCGAACCGATCCTGGCCGCCCTGCCGGATGATCACGCGCTCGCGGGACGCAAGACCATCGCCCTCGCCGCTCTCGCTGGCGACGATTTCATCGGCACGCCGCGCCAGCTCGGCATCGGCTTCCACGACCAGATCATCGGTCTCTGTCGGCTCGCCGGCTTTTCGCCGCGCATCGTCCAGGAAGCCCGCCAGATGCAGACCGTCGCCAGCCTGGTCGCGAGCGGGCTCGGAGTCGCGCTGATCCCGGCCTCGCTGGCGCTGATGCCGCGCACCGGCGTCGCCTTCCGGCCAATCGCGGTCGAGGCACCCCCCGAGATGGCGCATGTCGAGCTGATCGCCGCCTGGGATGCGACCCGCAGTTCCCCGGCGCGCGACAATTTCCTCGCCGTGCTCCGGCAGGCAGCCAGCGATATGCAGGGCATATCGAACTAGAACGAACAATATATTTTACTGAGAGCAGCCAGGCAGGCAGGCTCCTCGCACAGCAATAGCCGAGGAGCTTCAGCTCATGCACCGCCCAATCCGGCGATTAGCCTTGCTTGCGGCCGCGTTCACCGCGGCGGCCGCCTTCGCCATCCCTGCCTCAGCGACCGAGCGAGCGACCATGATCGAGCAATTGCGCATCTACGAGATCTTCGACAGCAACAAGGAGGCCTTCCACGCCCGCTTCCGCGACCATGCCGCCCGCATCATGAAGACCTATGGCTTCGACATCGCGGCGATGTGGGAGGCCAAGGCCAAGGACCGCACCGAGTTCGTCTATGTCCTGCGCTGGCCGAACGAGGCGACGATGCGCGAGCGCTGGGCCCGCTTCATGCAGGATGCGGAATGGTCCAGGATCAAGGACAGCAGCGCCGCAGAGCACGGCCGCATGGTCGGCGCGATCGAGGAGAGGGTGATGCAGCGCACGAGCTATTCGCCGTAGGCAGCCGGCCCTAAGGGCAGCTCAGCGGATCGCCAGTCAGGGCCTTCGCCACGCCATCCGTCGGCAGCAGGACCGAAGCGTCCGCAGCGCGCAACTCGATCCGCGTCGCCGCGCGCAGGCTCGCCACCACCGGCCTCATCTGCATGACGCCGAATCCCTCGTCGGGTGTCCAGGTCAGCTCGACCTCATCGACGCCCGATTGCGCCTTGACCGGCACGCGCACCGCCTTGCCGTCGGCCACGATCTCGATCGCCGACGGCAAGGCGTCCTTGAGCTGCGTCTTGGGCAGAACCGCCATTAGATAAGGGCCGGCCGCAATCGCCGGGTTGGCGCGGGCCGCCGCCGGATCCCCGCAATAGAAGGTGAGCCGCGTGCCATCGGCGCCGCTCACCCCGGCATAGGACGTGCCCATCTGGTAGCCGGTACCCCAACCTTCCGACTGGGCGAGCGCAGCCGAGCTCTGCAAGGCCAGTCCGAGCGCGACCACAGCGATCAACTGTTTCGACATCGGAAGCCTCCTTTGCCGAAGCGCTGCCCCATCGATATGGCGAAACTGCCGCCGCTGATCAGCCGCCCAACAGATGCTTTACCATAGGTGAGACCTTGGCGAAATCCATCTGGGCCACATGTTCGGCGCCGTCGAGGAGCGGTGACGCAGCGCACGAGCCATGCGCCGCGAGCAAGGCTCGCTATGGACACTGCAGCGGATCACCCGACAAGGCCTCGACCGCCCCGTCAACCGGAAGCCTGGCCGAAACATCGGTGACGCGCAGCTCGATCTGCCGCGCGCCGCGCAAATCGGTGATCACCGACTTCATCCGGCCGAGATCGAATTTCGGATCGGGCCTCCAGACAAAAGCTACAGCGCCATCGTACTCCATGAACTCGACAGGAATCTGGACAGCCCTGTTGTCGATCAGAATCTCGAGCACGGATGATGGATCCGCGCGTTTCGCTGATGGCAGCAGCCCCATCAGGTGCGGGCCACGGAACGGAGAAGGTGCGGAATCGCCGTAACAGTTGAAGGTCAGCTGCGCGCCTTCGCCAGTAACCACACCAGCAGCGGGACCTCCCATATGGG
The DNA here is from genome assembly GCA_025846845.1 of Alloboseaceae bacterium BT-24-1. Classification (GTDB taxonomy): domain Bacteria; phylum Pseudomonadota; class Alphaproteobacteria; order Rhizobiales; family Beijerinckiaceae; genus Allobosea. The sequence goes on along the minus strand of JAOYTL010000002.1, from coordinate 141,422 downwards.
AGAACTTGGCCCACCGCCATTCGCCGGCCTTCACCTGCCAAGCAGGGCTTGCCAGGGCGAAACTCAGCGCGGCGAGCGCCGCGATAAATCTCAGCTTCGACACCGGCCGGCTCCGCTGCATGGCAAGGTTGAGTCTACCGATCAGCCGCCGAGCAGTTGCTTCACCATAGGTGAGACCTTGGCGAAATCCATCTGGCCGGCATAGGCGCCGCGCAGGGCGCCGATGACCTTGCCCATGTCCTTGACGGACGCCGCGCCGGTCTCGGCGATGACCTCTTCGATCGCCGCCTTGATCTCCTCGTCGCTCATCTGCTTCGGCAGATAGGCGGAGATCACCGCGACCTCGGCGCGCTCGCCGTCAGCCAGTTCCGGCCGGCTGTTGGCATCGTAGATCGCGATCGATTCCTGGCGCTGCTTGATCATCTTCTGCAGCAGAGCGAGGATTTCGTCCGGCGTCGCCTCGCCCTTGCCGGCTCCGCGTGCCTCGATGTCCTTGTCCTTCAGTGCCGCCTGGACCAGGCGAATGGTCGAGACCTTGCCCTTCTCGCCGGCCTTCATCGCGGTCTTCAGGTCGGCGGTGAACTGCTCGCGCAGGTTGGACATGATGGTACAAACCTTCTTCGTTCATTGACGGAGCGCGGGCGCCTGATTAAGGCTCGCGCTCCAGACCGGCAGCGCCACCCGCGCGCAGCCTTCACGCTTGCCGCAGCTTCCAGCGGCCTGGACGAGACATAGACATGACCGCTCACGAAGGAAACCCCGCCTCCCAGGGCTGGAGCGAGCCACGCGCGACTGCCGTGCTGGTGCTGGCCGACGGTACCGTGCTCGAAGGCTTCGGCCTCGGCGCGATCGCGCAGGCGCCCGGCGAGGTCTGTTTCAACACGGCGATGACCGGCTATCAGGAGATCCTGACCGATCCGTCCTATGCCGGGCAGATCATCACCTTCACCTTCCCGCATATCGGCAATGTCGGCGTCAACGAGGAGGACACCGAGACGGTGAACGCTGCCGCCGCCTCTGGCGTGCGCGGCATCGTGCTGCATGCCGAGGTCACGCAGCCCTCGAACTGGCGCGCGGCCAAGCATCTCGATGCCTGGCTCAAGGCCCGCAACATCGTCGGCATCTGCGGCGTCGACACCCGGGCGCTGACCACGCTGATCCGCGAGAACGGCATGCCCAACGCCGTCATCGCCCATGATCCCGCCGGCAATTTCGATATCGAGGCCCTGAAAAAAGAGGCCGCCGCCCTGCCCGACATGGCCGGGCTCGACCTCGTCCCGCTCGTCGCCGCGACCCAGCGCTATGACTGGGACGAGACGCCCTGGCAGTGGCCGCGCGGCTACGGCAAGCGCGAAGGCGCAGTCCATCGCGTCGTCGCCATCGACTACGGCGTCAAGCGCAACATCCTGCGCCTGCTCGCCAAGGCCGGCTGCGAGGTCGAGGTCGTGCCCTCGACCGCCAGCGCCAAGGACATCCTCGCGCTCAATCCCGACGGCGTCTTCCTGTCGAACGGCCCGGGTGACCCGGCCGCAACCGGCGAATATGCCGTGCCGGTGATCAGGGAACTGCTGGACCGGAATATCCCGACCTTCGGTATCTGCCTTGGCCACCAGATGCTGGCCCTCGCCATCGGCGGCCAGACCCTGAAGATGAAGCAGGGCCATCACGGCGCCAATCATCCGGTCCAGGACAAGACCACCGGCAAGGTCGAGATCGTCTCGATGAACCACGGCTTTGCCGTCGATCCGGCGACGCTGCCGGCCAACGCGACCGAGACCCATGTCTCGCTCTTCGATGGCAGCAATTGCGGCATCGCCTTGAACGATCGCCCGGCCTTCAGCGTCCAGCACCATCCGGAGGCCTCGCCCGGCCCGCAGGACAGCCACTACCTCTTCGCCCGCTTCGTCGAATTGATGGAAGCGGAGAAGGCGAAGAAGGCCGCCTGAATCCGGCCATTGACAGCCTTCATGGCGCGCGCTTTATGCGCGCCATGACCTTTGCCTGCCTTCTCGCCCGCAACTATTACGCGCCGTCCTCATAGAAGGCGGTCGCACTCCCATGCTCAACCGCCGCGCTGGCGGTTGAAATCAGGCAGTCACCCGGCATCGCGGCCCCTCCCGAGGACCACGCGATGCTTATCCCGAACAAGACCAGTCCTTCCGTCGGCCTGATGGGCTTTGGCGCCTTCGGCCGCCTGATCGCCCGCCATCTCAGGCCGCATTGCCGCCTGCTGGCCTTCGACCCGGCGCTGCCCGCCGATACCGCTGCAGGTGGGATCATCGCCGCAGATCCGGCCGAGATCGCCGCCTGCGACATCGTCATCCTCGCCGTGCCGGTCGCGGCCCTCTCCGAGGCGATTGCGACCTTGAGGCCGCATCTGCGCGCCGGCGCGATCGTCATCGATGTCGGCTCGGTCAAGATCGGCCCGGCCATGACCATGCTGGCCGAGCTGCCGGATGACGTCGAGATCGTCGGCACGCATCCGCTCTTCGGCCCGCAGAGCGGTCGCGACGGCATCGCCGGCCTCAAGATCGCGATCTGCCCGATCCGTGGCCGCAGCGCCTGGCGCATCGCCGCCTTCCTGCGCCGCGTGCTTCGCCTCACTGTGATCATGACGACGCCGGAGGCGCACGATCGCGAGGCGGCACTCGTCCAGGGCCTGACCCATCTCATCGCCAAGATCCTGGTCAGGATGGAGCCGCTGCCGCGCCGCATGACCACGGCGAGCTTCGACCTGCTGATGCGCGCCACCGAGATGGTGCGCCATGACAGCCCGGCCGTCTTCCTCGCCATCGAGCAGGCCAACCCGCATGCGCGGCCGGTGCGCGACCGCTTCTTCGCGCTGGCCGAGGAGATGCGGGCGCATCTCGACAGGGACCGTTCTCCTGCGAGCGAGGCCGGCAAAGCGCTGGTGCCGGATGCTGTCTCCTAAGCCGCCTTCGCCTCTTGCCGCAGGAAGCCCGCCAGCTTGGCCGCCGACAGGCCGGCCTCGGTCGCGATCCTTGTCGCCAGCGCCACCGCTGCCGGGCGCGGCTGGCCCATCGGCCGATCGAGCCAATAGGAGACCGGGTTGAGCGCTGTGCGCTGATCGACCCTCGCGATCCGCCCGGCATCGACCTGCGCCTGCGCCAGCGGCGGGCGCGACAGCGCCACGCCGAGCCCGCTGGCCGCGGCATCGAGCACGAGGTTGTAATCCTCGAAGCGCCGATCCTGCTGGCGCGGCCGGAAGTCGAGCCCCTGCGCATTGAACCAGGCGCGCCAGCCGGCGGCGTCCGAATCATGGATCAGCGGCTGGTCGAGGAAGCGCTCCGGCTTGCCCTCGCCGATCGCTTTGGCCAACTCCGGCGAGGCGACGGGATAGCACCACTCCTCGAAGAGCTGCACCGAGACCCGCCCCGGCGTGCCGCCGCGGCCGCAGCGAATGGCGAGGTCGATGCCCTCCTCTTCAAGGTCGACCTTGCGGTGGTCGACCTGCAGCATGATCCGCACGGTAGGATCGCCGCTTTCCAGGCGCTGCCAGCGCGGCATCAGCCAGAGCGAGCAGACCGATGGCGTCGCGCTGAAACGGACCACCGCCGTCCCGCGCGGCTCGCTCCAGCGGTCGGATGAGTCGGCGAAGACCTGGAAGGCCTCCTGCGTGCGCTGGAACAGGCGCTGCCCTTCCGGCGTCAGCGCGACCCCGCGCGCCTGGCGCTCGAAGACCCGCAGGCCGAGCCAGTGCTCGAGCTTGGCGACCTGCCGCGAGATCGCGCCATGCGTCAGATTCAGCGCCTCGGCCGCAGCCGAGAAGCTGCCCGAGCGGGCGGCCGCCTCGAAGGCGCGCAGCGTGTCGAGTGGTGGAAGCGGCGAGCTGTGATCCATGCTCACAGCTCGCCATCGAATTACTCGTTTGTCAATCAGCTCCCCGGGGCGTCTATCGGGGGTGAACCGTCATTCGCCCGAAAGGGGCTCGTCATGACAACCGTACCCTCAGCCGCGCCCACCCGGCCCGGCTCCACCCTCGACGCCATGCTGCTCTTCACCATCCCCTTCACCGTGATCGCCTGGGCCTCCTCCTTCCCGGCGATCCGGGCCGGCCTTGCCGGCTTCGGCGCGCTTGAACTCGCGGCCCTGCGCTTTGCCATCGCCGGCGTGTTCGCAGCGCTCTTCCTGATCGTGATGCGCCCGAAGCTGCCCGAGCGCGCCGACATCTGGCGCTTCCTCACCGGCGGTATCGTCTTCATCGCGCTCTATGCGATCTTCCTCAATCTCGGCCAGCGCGTCGTCCCGGCCGGTGCGGCGAGCTTCATCATCAACACCAACCCGATCATGACGGCGGCTCTCGCCATGCTGGTCCTGAACGAGCGCTTCAGCGCCCTCGCCTGGGCCGGCACCGCGCTCGCCTTCGCCGGCATCGGCGTGATCGCTGTTGGCAACGGGCTCGACCTCAACATCGGCGTCAGCGTCCTGCTGATCCTCGGCGCCGCCCTGTGCAACTCGGTCTCGACCGTGGTCCAGAAGCCGCTCTTCGCCCGCCACAAGCCGCTCACCGTCGCGGCCTGGAACATGGCTCTCGGCGGGCTCGCCCTCACGCCCTTCCTGCCCGGCGCCCTGGAGCAGTTGCCGGCCGCCCCGGCACAGGCGATCTGGTCGGTGGTCTGGCTTGCCTTGGTCTCGAGCGTCGTCGCTTACGGCACCTGGGCGATCACCCTGTCGCGCCTGCCGGCCGCCCGCGCCTCCAACTTCCAGTACTGCGTGCCGCCGGCGGCGATGCTGATCAGCTTCCTCTGGCTCGGCGAGATCCCGACGACACTCGGCCTGATCGGCGGCGCCATGGCGCTGGCCGGCGTGGTGATCGTCAACCTGAAGCGGTGAGTACTTGCCACTTTCCGTCATGGCCGGGCTTGTCCCGGCCATCCACGTCTTCGCCTCACTGATCGCGTGTGGTGTTCGAGACGTGGATGCTCGCCACAAGGGCGAGCATGACGCTGAGGATGACTACGTTGCCGCCCCCTCTTCGCTGACCTGCTTCTCGATCCCGAGGATCAGCTTCCTCAGCAACCCCGCCAGCATCTCGCGCTCGCCCGCGTCGAGCGGCTGCAGGAAGGCGAGTTCGCTCGCCATATCCGTGCGAAAGGCCTGCTCGGCCAGCGCCGCACCCTTTTCCGTCAGCGCGACCTGTACGCTGCGCCCGTCCTGCGCCGACTTCTCGCGCCGGATCAGCCCGGCCTTCTCCAGCCGGTCGAGCCGGTGGGTCAGCCCCCCGGAGGAGATCATCAGCAGGGAATACATCTCGGTCGGCGTCAGCCGGTAGGGCGGGCCGGAACGGCGCAGGGTCGAGATCACGTCAAACTCGCCGCGGTCGAGCCCGAAGCCGGCGAAGGTCGCCTCGATGCTCGGTCGGACCATGTTGCCGAGCCGGAAGGCGCGGCCGAGGATCGCCATCGGTTCGGTGTTCAAATCCGGCAGCTCCCGTGCCCATAGCCGGCGCAGCCGGTCGACATGGTCCTCCGCTGCACCTTCCTGGTTTCCTGATTCGTTTGTCATTTCCGAGCCTTGGCTGTCGCTGCTCCGACAGCGAGACATACACGGCGTGTGCTCTCCGGCCAAGATATCTCGACACGAAGATAATTATCTTGACAGGAAGATATCTCGCTATTAGATATCTTCTCGCAAAGATAAATCCATCCGCCGCTTACAGGGAGGCAGTCATGTTCAACGTCCTTCGGTCCGAGGATCAGCAGCGCGGCGCCAACCGCACGGTGCGTTTCGAAGGCGAGGCGCTCGGCGGTCCGGTCTCGTTCTTCATCGTCGATGCCGAGCCGGGCCAGGGCTCAATGCTGCACGTCCACCCCTATTCCGAGACCTGGATCGTTCGGAAGGGCGAGGCCGAGTTCACCGTCGGTGGTGAAATCACCCGCGGCTATGCCGGCGACATCGTCGTCGCCGCGCCGGACATCCCGCATCGCTTCGAGAATGTCGGCGAAGGCCGGCTCGAGCTCATCTGCGTCCACCCGAACGGGCGGATCCTGCAGCAGAACCTCTGACGATCACCCCACCCGAGCAAGAAGGAGAACCACCATGTCCAAGATGATCTTCGTCAACCTGCCCGTCACTGATATCGCCGCCGCGACCCGCGTCTACGAGGCGATCGGCTGCAAGCAGAATGCGGCCTTCAGCGACCACCAGGCTTCGAGCATGGTCTGGTCCGATACGATCACCTTCCATCTGCTCACCCGCGACTATTTCGCGACCTTCATCAGCAAACCCGTCGCCGATGCCCATGCCGGGGCGCAGGTCCTGCTCGCGCTCACCCAGGAGAGCCGCGCTGCGGTCGATGCGGTGGTCAAGGCTGCGGCAGACGCCGGCGGCAAGGCCGATCCGCGCCCGGCGACAGATCTGGGCTGGCTCTACAACCGCGCCTTCGAGGATGCTGACGGCCACACCTTCGAGGCGGTCTTCGCCGACATGGCGGCGATGCCTGCGGGGTAAAGTACGCCACAGAACCCCTCTCCCTGATGGGATAAGGGTTCCCCGCGCCTCCTCGTCATGGTCGGGCTTGTCCCGACCATCCACGTCTTCCTCCGTGAAGCACAGCGTTCAAGACGTGGATGCTCGCCACAAGGGCGAGCATGACGGTCGAGCCAACGGGGACAACTCCCCAATCAATCCCCGCCCCGAAAACCTCATATATGCTCCTCCTCGTCCCGCCCGAACCGAGGGGGCTTCGCGAGGCGTCGAGAGGCCGGGCGGGAGAGCGGTGTCCGTGGCGAAAGAGCGTCGCGAGCTCGAGCGAGTTCGGCCGCGCAGAGTGCGATCCACTTTGCGACCGGCTGGCTCCTTCCACCACGGAGGGGTTTTCGTCGATGGGAGAGGCACTCCCAGTCCTGCCGGACGTAACCAGACGGCGAGAGCACCACAAGAGAACCGCGCGCGGGGTTCGGGCAGTGGCCAGTGGCGCTGCTTCGACAATTCGACATCGACATTCGGCACGCAGCCGTCGACTGCGACGCCGCCTTGACCCCGCGCCTCCCTCGGATGGCGTTCTGCCTCAAACCCTCGCGGTGCAAGCCGGCGAGGTTTTGAGTGCGACCGACCAGCGTTGCCGGGCTGGGCGAGCCTCTGCTACGCGAAGGAATGCTCAGTCCCCCGACCAGGCTCCAGCGCAATGACATGGACGCGGTGGCTGCCGTGCACCGCGCGAGTTTCGATAATCGCCTGCCCTGGCTGGCGGGGCTGCATACGCCCGAGGAAGACCGCGCCTATTTCCGGAACATCGTCTTCGACGAATGCGAAGTGTGGGGCACGTTCCACGGCTCGGCGCTGGCCGGCTTCATCGCCTTCCGCGACGGCTGGATCGATCAGCTCTACGTGCTGCCGGCCTATCAGGGCCGAGGGCTGGGCAGCGCATTGCTGGAAATCGCGCAGGGGCGCTGCCCGGAGCTCACTCTCTGGACCTTTCAGCGCAACGCGATCGCCAGGCGCTTCTACGAGCGGCGCGGCTTCGTCGAAACCGAGTTGACCGACGGGGCACACAATGAGGAGCGCGAGCCCGACATCCGCTATGTCTGGCGCAGGTCCTGATCCATTGCGTGGGCGAGGCCTACCCTAAGCTTCCGCGAGCAGCCGTCGCTGCAGCTCGTCCCAGAGCTCGGGCGATTGCGCCGCCAATATGCCGAAGCCCGGCTCGGCCGGCTTGTAGGGACGCCCGTCGAAGCGGGCCGCCCGGCCCCCGGCTTCTTCGAGGAAGAGCGTGCCCGGCGCATGGTCCCAGGGCAAACCGCGCCAGAACACCACGAAGTGCTGCTCGCCGCGCACGATCGCGGGATAGTCCTCGCCGGCGCAGTGCAGGCCCGGCAGGATGGCGGCCAAATCCCGGCCATTGGCCTGCACCCGCGCCGTGATCTCCGCCGGCAGGAAGCGGGTCAGCACGCCGCCGCGCAGCGCAGCCCACTGCGGTGGTCGGCCGGCCCTGACGCGCTCGCCATTGACCCACGCACCGGAGCCGCGCTCGGCGACATGGAGCGCCCCGGTCGCCGGGCTCAGCATCCAGGAAGCGACAGTCTCACCTTCCCGCAGCAGCGCCACCATCATCGAGAAGCAGGGGCTGCCCTTGACGAAATTGGCGGTGCCGTCGACTGGGTCGACCACGAAGACGGTGCCCTCGCCCAGCCCCTGCAACAGCTCCGGCTGCGCCGAGACGGCCTCCTCCCCGATCACCCGCGATCCGGGCAGCAGCGCCGATAGCCCGGCAGTGAGCAGCCGCTCTGCCTCCTCATCGGCGATCGTGACCTCTTCGCCCGGCGATTTCACCCGGACTTCCGCCTCCGCCAGCTTGCGGAAGCGTGGCATCACCACTTCAGCCGCGACCTCGCGCAGCAGGTCCGAGACCTGCTCGATCGGCACCTGTCCCGCCATCGTCAGAAGCCCCGCCCCTCCAGCTCGGCTTCGGCTTCCGCGATGTAGTCCCGGATCACCGGCACGGCGCTCTTGTGCGGGCCAAGCAGTAATTGGAAGACCATGTCGCCGCCGATGTCGAAGGAGATCGAGCAGGCGGAGAGGTAGAACTCCCACATCCGCGCGAAGCGCTCGCCCAGCATGGCGACCACCTCCGGCCGGTGCGCCATGAAGCGCTCGCGCCAGGCCTCCAGCGTCCAGTGGTAGTGCCGGCGCCAGAACTCGCAGTCCGAATGCCATAAGCCCGTCTGCTCGACTGCGGCGAAGACCTCCGACAGTGCCGGGGCATACCCCCCGGGGAAGATGTACTTGTCGAAGAACGGGCCGGTGAAGCCGGGCGGGCCGACGCGGCCGATGCAGTGGACGAGCGCGATCCCGTCGGGGGTCAAGAGGTCGCGGATCTTCTCGAAATATTCGAGGTAATGCGCGACGCCGACATGCTCCATCATGCCGACCGAGACGACACGGTCGAAGGTCCCGGTCAGCTCGCGATAATCCTTGTTGATGAAGCTGACGGCATCGCCGACGCCGGCGGCCTCGGCACGCTTCTGCGCCGCCGCCATCTGGTCGGGCGAAACGTTGAGGCCGGTCACCTTCGCCCCGCAGGCCTTGGCGAGATAGATCGAAAGCTCGCCCCAGCCCGAGCCGATATCGAGCACGCGCATCCCCGGCTCGATCCTGAGCTTGGCGGCAAGGTGACGGAGCTTGGCCCTCTGCGCGGCTTCGAGGCCGACCTCGGGGCTGTGCCAATAGGCACAGGAATAGGTCATCGTCTCGTCGAGCCAGAGCCGATAGAAATCGGTCGGGATGTCGTAGTGGTGCTTGACCTTCTTGCCGGCGGCGCCGAGCGGGTTGTGCATCCGCCAGCGCCGGATCTTGAAGCGCACCTTCCGGATCGCCGCCTGCAGCGGATGCTTGCGCAGTTCGCTGCGCTGGATCCAGAACAGCGTCAGCAGATCGTGGATGGTCGAGCCGTCCTCGAACTCGATCCGCTCATCCATGTAGCCTTCGGCCAGAGCCAGCTCGGGATTGAGGAAGAGCTCGCGCTCGATCCGAGTATCCTTGAAGCGCACCGTCACCTCGCCGGCGACGACGGGCTTGCCAGCGAAAGTGAACTCGGTCCGGCCCGGGCCGAAGACGTGCCGCTTTCCATCCGGAGCGATGACGGTCAACTGTCCCTTGCGGATCGAACGCTTCAGCAGTTTCGGCAACAGCAGCATGGTCGGGCAGGCTCCGGTCGGTCGCGCGCAAGCTATTGGCTCAATTGAGGCAGCACAAACCCTGCGTGCAATCAACCTGACTCCACAGTCGCTGCGGTCATGCTAGGGCTTAGGGCAAAGGCACCTTCCGGCGCCGTTCTCGATACGGAGACCCGATGTCCTGGCGTGATTTCTGGAACGGCGAGCATGCGATCTATGTCTCGGATCGCCACAAGGCCCTGCATTACCGCCGCATCGCGCAGGATATCGCCGCTGCCGTCCCGGGCAAGGACGCTGCCGTGCTCGATGTCGGCTGCGGCGAGGCGCTCTCGGCCGATCTCGTCGCCGCGGCCAGCGGGCGGCTGATCCTGTGCGAGGCGGCGCCGACCGTCCGCGACAAGCTGAGGGCTCGCTTCGGCGCGCTGACCAATCTCTCTGTCATTTCGCCGGAAGAGGTCGAGGCGCTGCCGGATGATTCGCTCGACCTCGTCGTCGCCAATTCGCTGATCCAGTATCTGAGCGAGGACGAATTGAAGCGGGCGCTCGCCACCTGGCTCGCCAAGCTCAAGCCCGGCGGCGAGCTCATCCTCGCCGACGTGATCCCGCCCGATCTCTCGCCTTTGACGGATGCGACCGAGCTGCTCGGCTTCGCCTGGCGCGGCGGCTTCCTCGTCGCCGCGCTTGGCGGGCTGGTTCGCACCGCCTTCTCGGACTACCGCAAGCTGCGCGCCCAATATGGGCTCTCGACCTACAGCGCCATCGGCATCACCGCGCTGGTCGAGGCCGCCGGCTTCAAGGGCGTCGCGCGCCGCACGAATTTCGGCCACAACCCGCACCGCATGGCCTTCTCGGCCAGGAAGCAGCTCCTACCAGAGGTTTGACGCCATGGCCTCGCTCGCGCTCGCTCTCACCTTGGTCGCGCTGGTCCTGGCCGGCGCCATGGCCGGCTTCTTCTATGCCTATTCGATGTCGGTGATGTGGGCGCTCGACGCGGTCGATCCGAAGGCCGCGATCGCCTCGATGCAGAGCATCAACATCGTCGTACGCAACGCGATCTTCTTCCCGGCCTTCTTCGGCACGCCGGTGGTGGCGCTCATCGCCGCCGGGCTGTGGCGGGCACAGGGCCTGCACAATGTCGCCCTTCTGCTGGCGCTTGCGGCCATCGCCTATCTCGTCGGCACCTTCCTGGTCACGATCGTGCTCAATGTCCCGATGAATGAACGGCTCGCCCGGACGACGATCCCCGCCGAGATCGAAGCCGCTCGCATGATCTGGGAGAGCTATTCCATCCCCTGGACGCTGTGGAATCACATCCGCACGGTGTCGAGCGTCGCGACCCTTGGCCTCATCGGCTGGGCGCTCTACGCCGCCGGCCAGGCCTGATCACGCGAGGACAGATCCAATGCATATCGGTTTGATCGGGGGCATCGGCGTTGCTGCGACGGTGGTCTACTACCAGCGCCTGACGGCAGCTGCAGCGGCGCGGGGCGTGCCGAAACTCGAACTCACGATCGTCCACGGCGAGATCCAGGAACTGATCCGCAACAATCTCGCCGACCGCAGAACCGAGCAGGCGCAGGCGTTCCTGCCTCTCGTCGCACGCCTGAAGGACGCGGGCTGCGATTGCGCCGCCCTTTCCTCGCTCGGTGCGCATTTCTGCTTCGACGAATTGGCGGCCCTATCGCCGTTGCCGATCGTCTCGGCCGTCGCTCCGCTCGACGCCTATTTCGTCGAGCAGGGTATCAAGCGGGTCGGGCTGCTCGGCACGCGGGTGGTGATGCGCACGCGTCTTTACGGCCAGCTCGCCCGCACCGACGCCTTGGCGCTGGACGACGAGATCGAGAGCCTCGGCCAAGCCTACCAGGACGTCGCCGTCGCCGGCACCTGCTCAGCCGCGCAGCGCGAGCTGTTTCTCGATGCCGGGCGCCGCATGATCGCCGCCGGAGCCGACGCCATCGTTCTCGCCGGAACTGATCTCAATCTGGCTTTCGATGGGCAGGACCCGGGATACCGGGTCATCGATGCCCTCGATGTCCATGTCGCGCTGCTCGCCGACCTGGCGGCGGGACGGAAGACCTTGAGTGGTGTCCAGTCCTAGAAGCGGAGCCGCCTCTCACTCCGCCCGGTCGGCGAAGGAGAAGAATTTGTGCCCGGCGAAGGTGAAGATCATCACGATCAGCGTGGTGACGACCTGCATCGGCAAATAGGGCAGGCCCGCCACCTTGACGAAGAGGTGCATCAGCACGCCGGTCAGCAGGAAGCCGCCGAAGGCGATCAGGCCGAAGCGCCAGCTCGCCTCGCTATGGGTTCGCGTCGCCTCGAAGGTCAGCCAGCGGTTCAGTAGATAGGAGACGACGCCGCCGAGCACGAAACCGGCGAGCGACGCCAGAACGGGATCGGCCCCGCCGAGCTCGACCAGGCCGATCAACAATCCGTAATGCGCAACCGCCGCCATCACGCCCGAAAAGGCATAGGCGATGACCTGGCGGCTGTGGCGAGGAAGACGTTGCAGCATCCGGGATGCCTATACCCCGGATGCTGAACGGAAGCCTACGGCAAATCAGCCCGCATCGCTGCCGGCGAGATTGGCCGGCATGCCCTCGACGGGCAGGTCGAGCGCCTGCTTCAGCGTCTCAAGATTATACTCGCGGATGCGGCCATTCGTGGGGTCGCTGACATAGGCGCTGCCGCCGACCACCGCGAGCGAGGGCGTCGGGGTCTTCGCACCATACTGGCAGTCGAAGGCCGGCACGGCATCGAAGCTGGCGAGTTCCTTCCAGGCGGCGACGTCATAGACCCGCAGCTTGCCGTCCGGCGTCAGATTGGCGAGCCGCTTGCCGTTGCCCGAGAGCTCGAACTGGCAGGCCGACTGGCCGCCGGGCACCGGCAGGACATCGGCCGAGGTCACCGACTTGGCCGTCGGGTCGACCCGGAGCAGGCCGTCATAGGGCGAGGTCTTGCCGTAATTGGCGACCATGAACTTGGCCCCGGCCTTGGCCTTGATCGCACTGATCCGGCGCTCGTCCGGGTAGGCGAGCTTGTGCGCACTGAACTTGCCGCCGGCCTGCGACAGCACCAGCATGCCGCCGCCCTCGCCCTCGGCGCAGCCGAAGACATGGCGGCCATCGGCGGCGGCATGGCCGTGATAGAGCTTGCAGGACGCGTCGGCCTTGGCCGGATCGTTGAAGCTGGCGAGTTTGGCCCAGCCGCCCTTGGTCCGGTCGAGGATCTCGAACCCGTCAGGTCGCGACGAGGCGCTGCGGTCATCACCTTTGACATAGGCCGGGTTCGGCACCGACATCAGCCAGCGCCCCTCGCCCATCGGCACCACGATGCCGTGCTGCGGCCCGGGGCTCGGCCATTCCGTCAGCGCCGGCTTGTCCTTGGCGAGATCGTTGATCGCGACCAGCACCGCCTTCGCCGTGCTCTGGCCGTCCCAGGGGCGGATGCCGTCATAGAACAGCGCGAGCTGGCCATGGCCGGAGATGACATGGGCCGGCTTCTGGCCGGTCAGCGTGAGGTCGAGGAGCTTCACCGTCCCCTTCTCGATGTCGTTGTGGTCGCCATGCGATTCGATCGTGAGCCCGGTGTCGAGGAAGCGGATCGTGCCGGCATCGTCGCCAGTCTTGATCACAACGAAACGGCCGCCCTGCGCCGTGGCGAAACCGGGATTGGCCTTGGGCAGATCGAAGCTGTGCGTGACCTCGCCGGTGTCGAGATCGAGCACGCGCACGACCGGCTTCTCATGGTCGGCGAAGACCAGCCGGCCGCGCAGCACGGCATGGTCATGGGCGAGGGCCGGCAGGCTCGAAAGCACGGCCGACATGGCGAGGGTGGACAACAGGGAAAGTGGACGCATGGCAGTCTCCAGAGCGAACGGTAAGGGGATGAAATCTCAGGCGGCATCGGCCCGGCGCCAGGCCGGGAACGGATCGGGCAAATCGCGATAGCGCTCGGGCTTGAAGGCGATGGTCGGCGTCTCGCCGAGGAGGCAGGCGTCGAGCCCGGCGCGGATGGCCTGCTCGTCCATGCCGGAGCCGATGAAGACCAGTTCCTGCCGGCGGTCGCCCCAGACCGAGTGCCAGTGCCGGTTGAGGATGGCGCGCCATTCGGGATGGTCGGGCCAGCGCGGGCGCGGCACCGCGGCCCACCAGAAACCCATCGCTTCGGTCCGGCAGATCGCGCCGGCGAGCGACATCTCGCCGACCCATTCGGGCCGCGTCGCCAGCCAGAAATGGCCTTTGGCCCGGATCAGGCCGGGCCAGCTCTGGGCCAAGAACGCGTTGAACTTCTCGGGGTGGAAGGGCCGGCGCGCCCGATAGACGAAGGAGGAAATGCCGTATTCCTCGGTCTCCGGCACATGGTCTTTGAAGCCGTAGAGCTCCTTGTGCCAGAGCGGATGCTGCTGCGCCTTCTCATGGTCGAACAGGCCGGTATCGAGGATCTGATCGAGCGGTGCGCGGCCGAAATCCACCTCGATCAGGCGCGCATCCGGATTGAGCGCCCGGATGACAAATTTAGCCTGCGCCGTCGCCTCCGGCCCGGCATCGGCGACCTTGTTGAGCACGACGACATCGGCGAACTCGATCTGCTCGACCAGGAGATCGACCAGGGTGCGCTCGTCACCCTCCCCGGCCGTCTCGCCGCGCTCGCGTAGAAAGTCGCGCGAGCCGTAGTCCTTCAGCAGGTTCACCGCATCGACCACCGTCACCATGGTGTCGAGCCGGGCGACATCGGAGAGCGAGAAGCCGTCCTCGTCGCGGAACTCGAAGGTCGCAGCGATCGGCAGCGGCTCGGCGATGCCGGTGCCCTCGATCAAAAGGTAGTCGAAGCGCCCGTCGCGGGCGAGTCGGCCGACCTCGGCCAGAAGGTCGTCGCGCAAGGTGCAGCAGATGCAGCCATTGCTCATCTCGACCAGTTTCTCGTCGGTGCGCGAGAGATCGCCGCCGCCGGAGCGGACGAGGTCGGCGTCGATATTGACCTCGCTCATGTCGTTGACGATGACCGCGACCTTGCGGCCCTCGCGGTTGTTGAGGACGTGGTTCAGCAGCGTCGTCTTGCCGGCGCCGAGAAAGCCGGACAGCACGGTGACGGGAAGGCGGGAGTCCATCTCGGATCTCATATTTTGTTACGTTGTAACATTTCATAGCGAGAGCAAATCGCCGATGCAAGGCTGCCGTGCGGGCACGTCGCTGGCCTTCCACAGCGCCCGCCCTAAGCTCGCCTCTCCACGCCGATGGAGGAGCCCGCGCCATGACCGAGATCGACCTGCTGGTCCGTGCCGAGTTTCTCTACCCGGTCAGCCCCGGCCTGCCGGTGATCCCGGATGGCGAGGTCGCGATCTCAGGCGGGCGCATTCTCCATGCCGGCCCGCGCCAGCCGGAGGGACACTGGGCGCCGGCCCGCACGCTGGATGGCGCCGGGCGGGCCGTGCTGCCCGGCTTCGTCAATTGCCATTCGCATGCGGCGTCATTGGTCTTCCGCAGCCAGACCGACGACCACGCCGCCAAGGCCGCGCTGCTCGAAGTCGCCTTCCGGATGGAGAGGGACATCTCCGAGGACGAGTGGGCGCTGCTGGCCGAAGCCGGCTGCGCCGACATGCTCCAGGCCGGCATCACCACCATCAACGACATCTGGTACGCGCCGCACCGGCTGGCCGAGACGGTCGAGGCTTGCGGGCTGCGCGCCCAGATCGCCCACAAGGTCTTCGATGTCCGCCTGCACGAACTCTGGCGCGGCGACTACACGCATCATCCGGATATCGGCGAGGAACGCCTGCGCGACGGCGTCGCCTTCGCCGAGCACTGGCATGGCGCCGCCGATGGCCGCATCACCACGCGCATCGGCACGCATGCCACCGACACCTGCTCGGCGGAGCTCCTGCGCGCCGCCCGCGCCGAGGCGACCCGGCTCGGCATCGGCATGCACATTCACGCCGCCCAGAGCGCCGCCGAGGTCGAGCAGATCAAGGCGACCCATGGCTGCGGCCCGGTCGAACTCCTCAGGGATGTCGGCATGCTCGGCCCGGATGTCGTGCTCGCCCATCTCGTCTTCGCCGGCACGGGCGATCTCGACGCCGTCCAGGAGAGCGGCGCGGCTTACGCGCACTGCCCGACGATCTATCCGCGTCGCGGCCGCTATCCGCCGCTCGAAGACATCATGGCGCGCGGCATCAGGGCCGGCTTCGCCACCGACTGGATGCTGAACGACCCGTTCGAGGGCATGCGCAACGCGCTGAACGCCATGCGGTTGCGCCTAGGAAGCCCGACCGCCCTCTCCTGCGCCCAGGCGCTCGAACTGCACACGATCGGCGCTGCCCGCGTCATGGGCCTTGAGCACGAGATCGGCTCGCTGGAGGTGGGCAAGAAGGCCGACCTGATCATGGTCGACATCGACCGCCCGCACCTCCAGCCCTATTACGGCGACTACGCCGCGCTGGTCTATTACGCCAAGGCAAGCGACGTGGTGACGAGCATCGTCGACGGGGCGATCGTCGTGGAAGATGGCCGCCCGACGCGCCTCGACCGCGAGAAGACGATGGCGCGCATCAAGGAGCATGTCCCCGGCTGGCGCGGAAGGCTCGCGGCCTTGGGCAGCCGCGCCGTCTTCGGCCCGGGCTGCCCGTGCTGCGGCTGACCTAGTCCGTCCTGGCCGTGGGCTCCGCGACCAGCCTGCGGACGACGTTGCTGGCGATGTCGAGCAGGTCCCCGGCGACAGGCGTTCGCGCGCCCGATGCCAGCAGGCGCACCTCGATCGGCGGCAGTTCCGGCAGGCCATGCTCGGCCGCGACATCGCGAACATTGCCGGGCAGGCGATGGCGGGTCCGGACCGAGACGCCGTGCCCCGCTCCGAGGGCAGCCCATAGCCCGGGAAGGCTCGGCGTCGTCAGCGCCATCCGCCAGCGCAAGCGCTGCCGGTCGAGGGTCTGGAGCGCGGTCTGCCGGAACAGGCAAGGATGGTCGAACAGGACGAGCGGCAGCTCGGCCGCGCCGGGTCGCGGCATGGTCTCAGCCGCCAGCCAGAACAGCGGCAGCGTCGCGACATGCGCGCCGCCCGTCGACGACCCGGCCTTGAAGAAGGCGAGCGCGACATCGAGCCGACCGGCCTGCACCTCTTCCTCCAGCGCGTAATTGCGCCCGGCGCGCACCTCGACATGCGAATTCGGGCGCTGCTGCGAGAACAGCCCCAGCACTTCCGGCATCACGTCCTCGAAGAAGTCCTGCGGCAGGCCGAGACGCACCGTCGCCGCGCCCGCGCTGTTGCCGACGGCCGCGGCGGCCTCGTCGTTCAGCGCGATGATCTGGCGGGCATAGCTCAGCAGTGCCTCGCCGGCCTCAGTCGGCACCAGCCCGCGCCCGTCGCGTCGGAACAGCGGACGCCGCGCCTGCTCCTCAAGCTTCTTGAGCTGCATGCTGATCGCCGATTGCGACCGTCCGAGCTGGGTGGCAGCGCGGGCGAAGCTGCCGAGCTCGACCCCGACCACCATCGCCCGCAGCGCGTCCATATCGAAATTCGCCGACATCGACCCGAAATCCTGAAGCCAGACTTATGATCATTTCGTTATTCGGAATGATCTCGCATTGGTAGCGTCCTGTCCAGCGGCCTTGCGGCCGGACCAGACCATGGAGGGCAGCGCATGAAGTCCGATCTGATCGAGCAATTGAAGACGCTCACCACCCCGCATCTGGCGGATGGTTGCCTGCGCTGCGGCGTGCCGATCCGTTTCGCGCCCGCCGGGCTGCGACCGCTCGCGCCGGATATGGAAGTACGCGGCCGCGCCCGTCCCGTGCGCCATGTCGGCAGCATCGATGTCTTCTTCGAGCTGCTCGAGCATGCTGCGCCGGGCGAGGTGATCGTCATCGACAATGGCGGGCGCCTCGACGAGGCCTGCATCGGCGACATCGTCGCGATCGAGGCGAACGCCGCCGGCGTCGCCGGCTTCGTGATCTGGGGCCTGCACCGCGACAACCGCGAGCTCGCCGAGCTCGGCCTGCCGGTCTTCAGCCTCGGCGCGCTACCGACCGGGCCGCAGCGCCTGCATCCCCGGCCGCACGACCTGTTCCACCAGGCGCTGGTCGGCCAGCACGGCATCGCCGAGACCGATTACGTCGCCGCTGACAGCAATGGCGTGCTGTTCCTGCCCGAAAGCCGGATCGAGGACATCGTCACGGCCGCGATCGGCTATCGCGAGACCGAGGCGCGCCAGCTCGCGGCGATGCGCGCCGGCCGCAGCTACCGCAGCCAGACCCGCTTCGCCCAGTATCTTGCGACGCGGGCGCAGAACCCGGCCTACGGCTTCCGCCAGCATCTCAAGGACATCGAGGCCGCCGGCGAGGTCTGACCTCGCCTCGCGCACCCAGACGCCCCCATCCGCTCCCGAACGAGACATTGCCATGACCAAGCAGATCCGCATCCACGAGAATGGCGGCCCCGAAGTGCTGCGCTATGAGGACGCCACCCTCGGCGAGCCCGGCCCGGGCCAGGTCCGTCTGCGCCAGACGGCGATCGGCCTCAACTTCATCGACGTCTACCAGCGCAGCGGCCTCTATCCGCTACCGCTGCCGAGTGGCATCGGACTGGAAGCGGCGGGCACAGTCGAGGCGGTCGGCGACGGCGTCGCCAATGTGCAGCCCGGCGACCGCGTCGCCTATGCTGGCGGATCGCCCGGCGCCTATGCCGAGGCGCGCATCATGCCGGCCGCGCCGCTGATCAAACTGCCCGATGCCATCAAGGACGAGCAGGCGGCAGCGATGATGCTGCAGGGCCTGACGGCCTATTACCTGATCCATCGGACCTATCGTGCGAAGCTCGGCGACACCGTGCTCTTCCACGCCGCGGCCGGCGGCGTCGGGCTGATCGCCTGCCAATGGCTGAGCGCGCTCGGCGTCACCGTGATCGGCACCGTCGGCAGCGAGGAGAAGGCAGCGCTGGCGCGCGCCCATGGCTGCACCCATACGATCCTCTACCGCGAGGAGAACATCGCCGAACGGGTGCGCGCGATCACCAACGGCGCTGGCGTTCCGGTCGTCTTCGATTCGGTCGGCAAGGACACGTGGGAGGCGTCGCTCGACTGCCTGAGCCCACTCGGCCTGATGGTCAGCTACGGCAATGCCTCGGGGGTGGTGCCGCCCTTCGCCCTCGGCCAGCTCGCCAGCAAGGGCTCGCTGTTCGTGACGCGACCGACGCTCGCGACCTACATGGCAAAGCGCGAGGACCTCGAAGCCGCCGCCAACGCATTGTTCGCCGTCGTCGCCGATGGCACGGTCAAGATCGCGGCGCTGCAATCCTACCCGCTCGCCGAGGTCGCGCAGGCACATCGCGATCTCGAGGCCCGCAAGACCTCCGGCTCGACCATCCTCATGCCGTAACGCCGCCCTTCCGGCCGGCCGCGCCGTCAGGTGATCAGCTTGGCGCGCGGCACCGAAGGATCGCGCCGCGCCGTCTCGATCACCGTGTCGAGCAGGCCCGGGAAACGCCGATCGAATTCGTCGCGGCGGATGCTGAGATAGCGCACCGTCCCCTCCGCCCGCGACCGCGTGATCCCGGCCTCGCGCAGCTTGGCGAAATGGTAGGAGAGCAGCGAGGGCGAGGCGAGCTCGGTGAAGGCGCCGCAGCGCGCCTTGTCGATCTCGTCGCAATCGGCGAGCGAGACCAGGATGCCGAGCCGGATCGGATCCCCCAGCGCCGCGAACACGTCGGCCGGCAGGACGTCCTCGATTTCCGGATGGAAGAGCTGCTGCTTCATGACCTCCGACTTAATTGACGGGGCGGCTCCTGACAAGTTTCAACGATCCTTGAAATTAAGATTGACTCACGATCGTCTGGCGACCATGATTCAACGATCATTGAAATTGTCGGCACCTCCCCACGGAGCCCTCTGCCATGGATATCCGTCTCCTCCTGCTGGCCGGCGGCGCCTTCGCCATCGGCACGGGCAGCCTCGTCATCACCGGCATCCTGCCGAACCTCGCCGCCGCCTTCGGCGTCAGCGTCGACACGGCCGGCCTGCTGATCTCGATCTTCGCCATAGCCTACGCCATCGGCTCGCCGGTGCTCTCCACGCTGTTCGGCAATCTCGACCGCAAGCTTGTGCTGGTCGGCTCGCTCACGGTGTTCACGCTTGCCAATCTCGTCGCTGCCTTCACCCGCGATTTCTCCTCGCTGATGCTGGCGCGCATCGTCATGGCGCTCGCTTCCGGCGTGTTCATGCCGGCTGCGAACGCCGTCGCGGTCGCGTTGGTGCCGCCCGAGCGCCGAGCCCGCGCCATCGCGCTCGTCACCGGCGGCATGACCGTCTCGCTGATCCTGGGCGTCCCGCTCGGCACCGCCGTCGCCACGCTCGGCTGGCACTTCGCCTTCCTGGTCGTGGCGCTCTTCGGCGCGCTCGCGCTCGCTGGCCTGCTGTTCAAGATGCCGGCCGGCCTGCCGCGCGGCGCCAACACGCTCGCCGAGCGGCTCCAGGTCGCGCGCCGCGGCGACGTGCTGCTGGCGCTCGGCACCACCGCGCTTTGGACCACCGGCGCCTTCACGCTCTACACCTATGTCGCGCCCTTCCTGTCCACTCATGCCGGCATCTCCGGCCATTGGCTGAGCGCGACGCTGGTGCTGACCGGCATCGGCTCGGCGCTAGGCAACCAATTGGGCGGCCAGGCCAGTGACCGCTTCGGCCCCGTGCCGACGCTGACCTTCGTGCTCACGCTGCTCGCGACCTCCCTCGCAGCCGCCTCGCTCGTCGCGGTGACGCTGCCGCCGGCGGTCGCGATCTTCGTCCTGCCGGTAATCCTGATGATCTGGAGCGGCGCCGGCTGGGCCGGCCATCCCTCGCAGATGTCGCGGCTCGCCGCGATGGCGCCGGATGCCGTCGTGGTCGCGCTCTCGCTGAACGCCTCGGCGCTCTATGTCGGCATCGCCGCCGGTGCCGCGCTCGGCCAGCAGGTGCTGCGCCATGGCGCCTCCTGGGAGCTCGGCTTCGTCGGAGCGGCCTGCGAGCTCGGCGCGCTCGGCCTGCTGCTGATCGCGACGCGGCGGCGCAAGCGCGCTGCTGCGCAGGCGCTCAGGACGGCCGCCCCGTAACGCTGTCGAGCAGCCTGAGTTCGCGGGCAGGCAAGGTCGCCAGCCGCTCGACCACGCCTATGACGCAGGCGACGACGCCTCGTCCGCGTGCGAGCAGGCGTTCCATCTCCGGGTGGAACGTCACATCCTCGCGCCGTCCCTCGACCAGATTGAGGAAGGCTAATTTGAGGTCGCGCATGCAGTCGAGCCGGAGGCTGAGCGGTGTCGCGGGTGACTCCGCCGCGGCTGCCAGCCGCTCGAAAGCCTGCAGCAGCCATTTCTCCGCCATGTCGAGCTCGTCGATCCGCCGCGCCGCCTCGGCCAGATTCTGGCAGGAAATCACGTAGATCGTCGCCGCAGCAACCGGCGAGCCCACGATCTCGGCATTGCGGAACAGTCGCTCCGCCTCTGCCAAGGCATCCCGATAAAGCGTAAGCGCTTCGCAGAACTGTTCGCGTCGGAAGGCCTCGTTGGCAGCGCCGGTCAGGCGGGTCCATTCCGCATCGTCGATCAGCGCCTGCATCGGCCCAGGCAGCAGCATCGCGCTCATGCTGCGACCTCTCCTTCCCGAGCGGGCGCGCGTCTCAGCCTGACGAGAACGTCCACGGCCACGATGCGATGACCTGCGGGCGGCGCCGGCAACCGATCGAGCCGAATCGTCTCGCCGGGAATGTCGATCAGCCGGTCTTCCTCCTCGATGTAGAAGTGATGATGGTCGCCGGTACTGGTATCGTACTGCGAGCGCCCGCTTTGCGTCGCGACCTCGCGGATCAGACCTGCCGCGCAGAATTGCCTGAGCGTGTTGTAGACGGTCGCGAGCGACAGAGGCTCGCCGCTGACCACGACATCGCGGAAGAGGTCCTCGGCGGCGACATGCCGGTGCCGATCGGCGAAGAGCACGCGCCCAAGCGCGAGACGCTGGCGCGTCGGCCGCAGGCAGGCGCCCTTCAGGATCGAGCGCACCTCGCAGAGCGGAGCCAAAGCCGGTGCCGGGACCGGGATCATCGTCTGCATGATGTGCACTCCTTCCTTCTCAGCTCGGATCGCTCCCTTCAAAAATAAATGCAACTGGTTCGCATTAGCAATAAAATTCGACGAACACGGATAACCCGCCCACTCGCAGAGCGAGCGGGCTTCCCGCGCAGTGGCCGAAACAGAATTCGCAGGCGCCGAATTCAGGCCCTGACCTCGAACACCATGTTGAATGGCGTTTCGGTGGCACGGCGGAAGCGGGTGAAGCCGGCGTCCAATGCGACCTTGCGCAAACGCATCTCGCCAGCCTGCGCCCCGAGGCCAAGGCCGACCTCCTGCGACAGCGAGGCCGGCGTGCAGATCATCGTCGACGCCCCGTAGAAGATCCGGCCGACCGGGTTGATATTCTGCTTCAGCTTGTCGTGGGCGAAGGGCTCGACGATCATCCAGGTGCCGTCTTCGGCCAGCGTCTCCCTGACATGGCGGCCGGCCCCGACCGGATCGCCCATATCGTGCAGGCAGTCGAACATGGCGACAAGATCATAGCTCGCCGCCGGGAAGTCCTTGGCGCTGGCCCGCTCGAAGACGATGCGATCGCCGACGCCGGCCTTGTCCGCTATCTCCCTCGCCTTCTCGATCGAGGGACCGTGATAGTCGAAGGCATAGAAGCGCGACTTCGGATACGCCTGCGCCATCAGGATGGTCGAGGCTCCATGGCCGCAGCCGACATCGGCGACCACGGCTCCCGCTTCGAGCTTGGCCTTGACGCCGTCCAGCGCCGGAATCCAGCTGTTCACCAGGTTGGTGTTGTAGCCTGGCCGGAAGAAGCGCTCGGTGCCGCGGAACAGGCAGTTGCTGTGCTCGTGCCAGCCGAGGCCGCTGCCGGTCCTGAAGGCCTCTTCGACCTTGGGCTCGTCGACCCACATCGACTGGACGATCTCGAAGGCGCCGGCGAAGAAGGCCGGGCTGCCCTCCTCAGCGAAGGCCATCGCCTGCTCCGGTGACAGGCTGAAGCTGTCGCTTCCCTCGTCGTATTGGATGTACTCGGCGGCGGCCTGGGCCGAGAGCCATTCGCGGACGTAGCGTTCCTTCAGGCCGGTTCGGCTGGCGAGTTCCGCCGCCGTGACGGGCTCCCCATCGGCCATCGCCCGGTAGAGGCCGAGCTGGTCGCCGAGGACGATGAGGGAACCGGTGACGCAGGCTCCGACGTCTCCGACAAGACGTCCGACGAGGGCATCCAGCTTTTGCGGATCGGATTGACGCATGGCCAAGCTCCTCTGGTTGGGGAGGGCGTGGCCGGAGCTGACGCGAACCGGCTCGACGCCATCGCGGAAGCGGATGCTATACCCCGCTCACTGCGGCTCAACTGCGCAAAGGGAGAAATGCGCTACCTGTGCGCGCATGACAGGAAGAAGCGCTTTCCGCTTCCCCCCGCCGCTCCCGGCGTCTATAGCGAGCGCCTAGCATTCATCTTTGGGCGCTCGCTGGCCTCCGCTCCTTTAAGGTCGGACGGACTGTGCGCGCCCGCACGGAACCGGTCGAGACCATGCCCAAGCGCACAGACATCAAGACGATCCTGATCATCGGCGCGGGCCCCATCATCATCGGCCAGGCCTGTGAGTTCGACTATTCCGGCACCCAGGCCTGCAAGACGCTGAAGGCCGAGGGCTACCGCATCGTCCTCGTCAACTCGAACCCGGCGACGATCATGACCGACCCGGACCTGGCCGACGCGACCTATGTCGAGCCGATCACGCCCGAGATCGTCGCCAAGATCATCGAGAAGGAGCGCAACGTCCTGCCGGGCGGCTTCGCCCTGCTGCCGACCATGGGCGGCCAGACCGCGCTCAACTGCGCGCTGTCGCTGCAGAAGATGGGCGTGCTCGAGAAATTCGACGTCGAGATGATCGGCGCCACCGCCGATGCGATCGACAAGGCCGAGGATCGCGAGCGCTTCCGCGAGGCGATGACCAAGATCGGCCTCTCGACCCCGCGCTCGCACCACGTCAAGACACTCGGCGCCGCGCTCGACGCGCTCGAAGATATCGGCCTGCCGGCGATCATCCGCCCGTCCTTCACCATGGGCGGCACTGGCGGCGGCATCGCCTACAACAAGGGCGAGTTCATCGACATCGTCGAGCGCGGCATGGACGCTTCGCCGACCAGCGAGGTGCTGATCGAGGAGAGCGTGCTCGGCTGGAAGGAATACGAGATGGAGGTCGTCCGCGATAAGGCGGATAACTGCATCATCGTCTGCTCGATCGAGAACATCGACCCGATGGGCGTCCACACCGGCGATTCGATCACCGTCGCCCCGGCGCTGACGCTGACCGACAAGGAATACCAGATCATGCGCGACGCCTCGCTGGCGGTGCTGCGCGAGATCGGCGTCGAGACCGGCGGCTCCAACGTCCAGTTCGCGGTCGATCCCGAGAGCGGCCGGATGATCGTCATCGAGATGAACCCGCGTGTCTCGCGCTCGTCCGCGCTGGCCTCGAAGGCGACCGGCTTCCCGATCGCCAAGGTCGCGGCCCGGCTCGCCGTCGGCTACACGCTCGACGAGATCGAGAACGACATCACCGGCGGCGCGACTCCGGCCTCGTTCGAACCGACGATCGACTACGTCGTCACCAAGATCCCGCGCTTCGCCTTCGAGAAGTTCCCGGGCTCCGAGCCGACGCTGACCACCGCGATGAAGTCGGTCGGCGAAGCCATGGCGATCGGCCGCACCTTCCAGGAATCGCTGCAGAAGGCGCTGCGCTCGCTCGAAACCGGCCTCGATGGGCTCGACGAGATCGAGATCGAGGGCGTCGGCCACGGCGACGACAAGAATGCGATCAAGGCGGCGCTCTCGACGCCGACTCCGGATCGCATCCTCCAGGTCGCCCAGGCGATGCGCGCCGGCTTCACCGACGAGCAGATCCACGAGAGCTGCAAGATCGACCCCTGGTTCCTCGAGCAGATGCGCGGCATCGTCGAGACCGAGGAGAAGATCCGCGCCCACGGCCTGCCGCAGACGCCGATCGCCTTCCGCCAGCTCAAGGCGATGGGTTTCTCCGACAAGCGCCTCGCCGCCGTCGCCGGCAAGAGCGAGGACGAGGTCCGCACGCTCCGCCGCTCGCTGAAGGTGCGCCCGGTGTTCAAGCGCATCGACACCTGCGCCGCCGAGTTCGCTTCGCCGACCGCCTATATGTATTCGACCTATGCCATGCCCTTCGCCGGCGCTCCGGCCGACGAGGCACAGCCCTCCTCCGCCAAGAAGGTCGTCATCCTCGGCGGCGGCCCCAACCGCATCGGCCAGGGCATCGAGTTCGACTATTGCTGCTGCCATGCCTGCTACGCGCTGCGCGACGCCGGCTACGAGACCATCATGGTCAACTGCAATCCCGAGACGGTCTCGACCGACTACGACACCTCGGACCGGCTCTATTTCGAGCCGCTGACCGCCGAGGACGTGCTCGAGATCCTCGAAACCGAGAAGCAGAACGGCACGCTGCACGGCGTCATCGTCCAGTTCGGTGGCCAGACCCCGCTGAAGCTGGCGCATGCGCTGGAGCAGGCCGGCATCCCGATCCTCGGAACGACCCCCGACGCGATCGACCTCGCCGAGGACCGCGACCGCTTCAAGCGCCTGCTCGACAAGCTGCAGCTCAAGCAGCCGAAGAACGGCATCGCCTATTCGGTCGAGCAGTCGCGCATGATCGCGGCCGAGCTCGGCCTGCCCTTCGTGGTGCGCCCGTCCTATGTGCTCGGCGGCCGCGCCATGGCGATCATCCGCGACGAGGTGATGTTCGAGGACTATCTGCTCGGCACCCTGCCCTCGCTGATCCCCTCCGAGGTCAAGGCCAAGTACCCGAACGACAAGACCGGGCAGATCAACACCGTCCTCGGCAAGAACCCGCTGCTGTTCGACCGCTATCTCTCCGATGCGATCGAGGTCGATGTCGACTGTCTCTGCGATGGCAAGGACGCCTTCATCGCCGGCATCATGGAGCATATCGAGGAAGCCGGCATCCACTCCGGCGATTCGGCCTGCTCGTTGCCGCCGCGCTCGCTCAGCCCTGAGACCATCGCCGAACTGGAGCGCCAGACCCGCGCCATGGCATTGGCGCTCGACGTCGGCGGGCTGATGAACGTGCAATACGCCATCAAGGACGGCGACATCTACGTGCTCGAGGTCAATCCGCGGGCATCGCGCACCGTGCCCTTCGTCGCCAAGGTCATCGGCAAGCCGATCGCCAAGATCGCCGCCCGGCTGATGGCCGGCGAGAAGCTCGCCAGCTTCAACCTGAAGCAGGAGAAGCTCGACCATGTCGGCGTGAAGGAGGCGGTCTTCCCCTTCGCCCGCTTCCCCGGCGTCGACGTGCTGCTCGGCCCGGAGATGCGCTCGACCGGCGAGGTCATCGGCCTCGACCGCTCCTTCGACGTCGCCTTCGCCAAGAGCCAGCTCGGCGCCGGCTCGAAGGTGCCGGTCAAGGGCACGGTCTTCGTCTCGGTCCGCGACGAGGACAAGCCGCGCATCCTGCCCGCGATGGCGATGCTGGCCGAGCTCGGCTTCCAGGTCGTCGCCACCGGCGGCACCCTGCGCCTGCTGCAGGAGCATGGCATCCGCGCCAGCAAGATCAACAAGGTGCTGGAAGGCCGGCCGCACGTCGTCGACGCCATCAAGAACGGCGAGATCCAGCTCGTCTTCAACACCACCGACGGCCCGCAGGCTCTCGCGGACTCGCGTTCGCTGCGCCGCGCAGCCCTCTTGCACAAGGTGCCCTATTATACCACCTTGGCCGGAGCGATCGCCGCGGCGGAGGGCATCAAGGCCTATTGCAGCGGCGATCTCGAAGTGAGGTCGCTGCAATCCTATTTCGCCCGCGCCGCCTGACCGGCCGCGCGGCGAATTGGTTTTCTGACGATCGAAAGCGATGCGGGCGCGCTGGCCATGGCCGGCGCGTGCGTAATCGCTTTTTGCAACTGGGACGGGACGATGGAAAAGGTTCCTATGACGGCGGGCGGCTTCGTCGCCCTCGAGGTCGAGTTGAAGCAGCGCCAGCAGGTCGACCGCCAGCGCATCATCCAGGCGATCGCCGAGGCGCGCGCGCTGGGCGATCTCTCGGAGAACGCCGAATATCATGCCGCCAAGGAGGCCCAGTCGCTGAACGAAGGCCGCATCATGGAGCTCGAATCGCTGATCGGCCGCGCCGACATCATCGATGTCAGCAAGCTCGGCGGAGACACGATCAAGTTCGGCGCCACCGTCAAGCTGATCGACGACGACACCGAGGAAGAGAAGCTCTACCAGATCGTCGGCGAGCCGGAATCGGATGTGAAGTCCGGCAAGGTCTCGATCGGCTCGCCGATCGCGCGCGCGCTGATCGGCAAGAAGGTTGGTGACTCCGTCCACGTCAACACACCTGGCGGCGGCAAGTCCTACGAGGTCGTCAGCGTCGCCTTCCGCTGAAACAGCGGAACGACTTGGCCAGTCCGGCGGCAATCCCTAGATTAGAGATCAGCCTGCCGCCGGAGACCGCCCCATGACCACGCGCCGTGATTTTCTCATCGGGTCCGCCGTGCTCGCCGCCGGCGGGCTCGCTTCGCTTCCGGCCCAGGCGCAGGGCATTGCTATCGGCGGGATCCGCGTCGATGCACGCCGGCTCGGCCCACAGGGCTGGGGCGAGAATGCTCCCAGGATCGCGCGCGCCATGGAGCAGGAGCTCGCGCGTCAGCTCGCACCGTTGCGTCAGCGCGGCGGTCCGACCCTTTACGTCACCGTGCAGGGACTCTGGCTCACCGGCTCGGCCGGCACCGGCGGCGCCGGTGATGCTGGCGACAACGACAATATGGACAGCCTTGCCGAGGTGATCGACCGCGGCCGCGTGCTCTTCAGCCGCGATGTCCGCTCGCATCTGCTCTCCTCCTCCGGCGGCGCCTGGTACCGGCCGGATGTCGATCAGTACCGTGTCACCGCGCTGCTCGAGAACAACGCCCAGTGGATCAAGCGCTATCTCGGCGCCTGAGAGAATGCTGTCGCGCCGGATCGCCCTGACGAGTCTTGCCGCTGCCTTGCTGGCAGGCTGCCAGACGGCGGCCCAGACCGCTTCGCCTATCGCAATCCAGACGATTCGCGTTGATACTGCGCCTCTAGCAGCCAAGGGCCAGAGCGCCACCGCCGCGCTGATCAAGCCGATGCTGGAGCGCGAACTTGCCAGCCTTCGCTCAGCCGACGGCAGGCGCGGCGCGACCCTGCAGGTCATCGTCACCGGCCTTTATCTGGCGAGCTATGCCGGCGGCCAGGCCGTCACGCTCGGCAACGACACGCTGGAAAGCGAGGTGCGATTGGTCGGAGCCGACGGCCGCGAGATCGCCTGCTACCCGATCCTCGCCATCATGGCGCCGAGCTATGGTGGAGCGTGGTATCGGCCGGACGTCAATCAGCGCCGGATCGAAGCGCTTGTCGCCAGCAACGCCCAATGGATCAGGCGCTCGGTCGGCAACTAGACATCAGGCGTCATTCTCGGACGGTGCCCTCGGGTCCGACCTTCGGTCGGCCCAAGGATAAACTCCTCGTAGATTCGAGATCTCGTGACGAGAAGGCACCGATCGGAGCTTCATCCGGCCTGAGATGCTCGCGTCAACCCCGAGCACGACGCCGATCTAAAGCGGCGCGATCGGCTCGTCCTTGACCCGGTCGAGCGCCAGCGCCGTACGGACATTGCGAACGTTCGGCAGCGCCGTCAGGTCGGCGACGAAATCCTGGAAGGCCTTCAGATCGGTCGCGACGCATTTCAGGATGAAGTCGATGTCGCCCGAGAGCGTCCAGCACTCGCGCACCAGCGACCATTCGCGGATCCGCTCCTGGAAGGCGGCGAGGTCGGCCTCGGCCTGGCTGGCGAGATGGACGAAGGCGAAGCACACCACCTCGATGCCGAGCTTGCGTTCGTCGAGCAGCGCCCGATAGCCGGTGATGACCCCGGCCTCTTCGAGCGCGCGCACGCGCCTGAGGCAGGGCGGCGGCGAGATGCCGACCCGGCTCGAGAGCTCGACATTGGTCATGCGCCCGTCGCTCTGCAGCTCCGTCAGGATACGGAGATCGATCTCGTCGAGTTTGGCGCGCACAAATCCTCCTGAAAAATAGCCGCGCTGGTGTAGACGCGCCATCGACGCGTTACAAGGCATCGACCACGTCAATCCCGGATCAGCGCACCGTGCCGACAGAATCGACGCCTTCCCTCTGGGTTCTGACCGACGGCAAGGCCGGCGACGAGGTGCAATGCCTCGGCGTCGCCGAGCGCATCGGCGTCATCCCGGAAATCCGCCGGATCAATCCCGGTCGGCCCTGGAGCTGGCTGATGCCGCGCGGGCCGATCGACCCACGCGAAGCCTCGGACCGGCCGGGCAGCCCGATCCGCTCGCCCTTCCCCGACATCGCCATCGCCTCGGGACGGCGCGCCGTCGCCTATCTGCGCGCCGTCAAGAAGGCCTCGAACGGCGCGACCTTCACCGTCTTCCTGAAAGATCCCCGCATTGGCACCGGCGCCGCCGACCTGATCTGGGTCTCCGAGCACGACCGCCTGCGCGGCACGAATGTGCTGGTGACGATCACCTCGCCGCACCGGCTCGCACCGAAGGCTCTCGCTGCCGCCCGCGCCGCGCCGCCACCGGAGCTTGCCGCCTTGCCTCCGCCCCGCGCCGCGGTGCTCGTCGGCGGCGACAGTCGCCATCACCGCTTCCGGCCGGAAGACGTGGAGCGCTTCGCGCGCCAACTCGGTGCGCTCGCTTCTTCCGGTGTCGCCCTGATGGGCTCGCGCTCGCGCCGAACCCCGCCGGCGCTCGATGCCGCCATAGCCGAGGTCTTCCGCCGCCATGGTGGCTGGTGGTGGGACGGCAGCGGCGCCAATCCATACGTGCCGCTGCTCGCCAATGCCGATGCCATCGTCACGACCGCCGATTCGACCAATATGATCGGCGAGGCCGCGGCGACCGGTGCGCCCATCCTGGTGTTCGAGCCGCATGGCGGCCACGGCAAGCTGGCGAAGTTCCTGGAGGCGCTGAAACGCCACGGCGCTGTGCATCACTTCCAGGGCAAGCTTGAAGGCTCCCGCTACGAACCGCTAGATTCGACCGGAACGATCGCCGCGGCCGTGCTCGAGGGCTGGCGGCGTCACAAGGCTGCAACGGGGCTGGACTGAAGCCGCTCCGATACCGATATCTCCGGCTCGTACCGGCTCAGGAACCAGACAGATGGCCCATATCCACGCCAAGGTGATGATCGTCGGCTCCGGCCCTGCCGGCTACACCGCCGCGATCTATGCCGCCCGCGCGATGCTCGAACCGGTCATGATCTCCGGTCTGCAGGCCGGCGGCCAGCTCATGATCACCACCGATGTCGAGAACTATCCCGGCTTCGCCGACGTGATCCAGGGCCCCTGGCTGATGGAGCAGATGCAGGCCCAGGCCATCCACATGGGCACGAAGATGGTCTCCGACCACATCGCCCGCGTCGATCTCTCGCAGCGTCCCTTCCGGCTCTGGGGCGACGGCGGCGAAACCTATTCCTGCGATGCGCTGATCGTCGCGACCGGCGCCCAGGCGAAATGGCTCGGCCTGCCTTCGGAGCAGGCATTCCAGGGCTTTGGCGTCTCGGCCTGCGCCACCTGCGACGGCTTCTTCTTCCGCAACAAGCAGGTCGTCGTGGTCGGTGGCGGCAATACCGCGGTCGAGGAAGCGCTCTATCTCGCCAATCTCGCCAGCAAGGTCACCCTGGTGCACCGGCGCGATTCGCTGCGCGCCGAGAAGGTGATGCAGGATCGTCTCTTCAAGCACCCCAAGATCGAGGTGATCTGGAATGCCGAGGTCGCCGAAATCCTCGGCGGCACGCAACCGCCTTCCGTGACGCATATCCGCCTGCGCGACGCCAAGACCGGAGCCGTGCGCGATCTTGCGACCGACGGCATCTTCGTCGCCATCGGCCACAAGCCGGCGACCGAGCTCTTCGCCGGCCAGCTCGCCATGCGCGATTCGGGCTACCTCGAAGTCACGCCCGGCACGACCCAGACCAATGTTCCCGGTGTCTTCGCCGCCGGCGACGTCACTGACGAGCATTACCGCCAGGCCGTGACCGCGGCCGGCCTCGGCTGCATGGCGGCGCTCGACGCCGAACGCTGGCTGATGGCACGGGAACTCGGGGTCCGTGAGGCGGCGGAATAGCCGGAAACCGCTTTCATCACTGGAATTGATCAGTTCCAGCACGATATTAACGGCTAAAATCAACCGTCCCGGCAAAGGAGTCGTTGACCGGACAACTCTATCCCCCCATCATGCGCTGAACGCATAACACGGGGGGAACGCGGTGGATTGGGACCGCATCCGAATCTTCTACACGGTTGCTGAATCGGGAAGCTTCACCAAGGCCGGAGACGGATTGGGGCTTAGCCAGTCCGCCGTCAGCCGCCAGATTGGCGCATTGGAGCGCGAATTGCGCGCGCCGCTGTTCCATCGGCACACGCGCGGCCTCATTCTCACCGAGCAGGGCGAGTTGCTCTGGCGTGCCGCGCGCGAGATGACGCAGCGCCTGGAGCGAACGCGCGCCCAGCTCTCGGAAACGCGCGAGCATCCCTCCGGCGAGCTCAAGGTCACCGCGACCCGCGGGCTTGGTGGCCACTGGCTGACGCCGCGCCTCGCCGAGTTCCTCGATCTCTACCCCGACATCAAGGTCGAGCTGATCCTCACCGACGAGGAACTCGACCTCTCGATGCGCGAGGCGGACATCGCGATTCGCCTGCGCCAGCCGCAGCAACCCGACCTGATCCAGCGCCGGCTCTTCACCGTGCACTTCCATGTCTACGGCTCGCCGGCCTACATCAAGCGCTTCGGCGAGCCGAAGAGCTATGAGGAGCTCGACAATCACCGGCTGCTCTCCTTCGGTGCCTCCTCGCCGTCCTATCTGACGGCGGTGCACTGGCTCGGCACGCTCGGCCGCGACCAGCGCAACCCGCGCCCGATCCATCTCACCGTCAACAACATCACGGCGATGAAGCGCGCGGTCGATTCGGGTGCCGGCATCGCCATCCTGCCCGATTACCTGATCGAGGCCGGCTCACCGCTCGTGCAGCTGATGCGCGAGACCGAGATGCCGCAGCTCGAGAGCTATCTGGTCTATCCGGAGGAGATGAAATCGGTCGCGCGTGTACAGGTCTTCCGCGATTTCCTGATCCAGAAGGCCCAGCGCTGGACATACTGAATGGCGGGCAGGTGCTGCCGGAAAATCCGGCAGCACCATGCTTTATGCCGGCTGCGCATGCGTGCCACGCGCGGTCTCCTGGCAATTGTGACGAATTCTAGTAATGAGTCATGTTGCCAGCGCATAACCGACCCGACCAATGCTGCATTGCGAAAAGGCAGGGTCTGCCCGATATTCAGTCCACGGTTGTTCGGAACGGGCTCCGCATCTCCTCCCGGCGTTGAGTTCGTTCCAGCCGTTCCCCTCTGAGATGTTTGGCGCTTTTGCGCTGGATGTTTCAAACTTTCAGGCCGGCTCCTTCGGGACGCCGGCCTTTTTTCTTGGGTTAGGGCTCACGCCGTTCTTGGCCGGCCTTCTGTAGCAGACAGCGCGGCTGTTTGCCGGGAAGTCCTCGTTCGATTGAGCGCGTCAGCCAACCCCGCCCAACCCGTAGGATCACGCTGCAGCTACGGCGGCCTTACGGCGGGCTTGGGCGACATAGTCCAAGCAGAGCGCGTGAAGCAGCATCAACTGCAGCCCGAGCTTGGGCAACCGCGAAACGCCGTCGACGAGGATCACCCCCTCGCAAAATTCTGCAATGTACTCGCACGCATCAACTTCGGCCGGCCCTAACACCATGACTTCGTTGGGCTCAGGAAACGATTGGCTTCGAGCTTCGGTTGGCTCGGCCTTGCGCTCGGCAGAGCCGCGGCTGGTATTGCAGTCCATCTCCCCCTCCATGCATTAATTGCATAACAACCATGCAATTAGTGCATTAATTATCTGCTAACCAGAATTTCCGAGCCGTTATCGGAAGGAGGCCAAAAGGGAACAAAAATCTACACTTGAAGGATTTTTGGGTTGCCTCTCAGGGCAATTTTTTGCTTGCAACCGGCGACGTGAGCGATGGCGTTAAATATTTGCCGGCTTCATAGTCGACTGCAGTGGCGAAAATAGTTTCCGCTATGACTTTTTGGTTTGCTGCCAGTTTATCAGACTGGACGAATCCCCGGCTTGCCATTCGGCGGAAAGATAAACTCCACACCGGCCTTTCTAAGGCAGCTCTTCAGGGAAGCGCGCAGATCGCTCTCGCCCTTGGTCACGCCATCGAATTCCTCGAGGCGCCGTATTGCCGAACTGGCCACACCCGCCAATGTTGAAAGTCGACTCACCGACCAGTTGAGCAACCCACGCGCTGCCCTGATCTGGCCACCTGTAATCTCGATCGAATCGGTGGGGTCCATTGGCCACATGCGGCGCTCCTGAATATCGATCGCCGAGCCGATCCATTCGATGATCACACCGTCGGCGCTTCGGACGGGCCTGGCACTCGCGGCAAGCCATCGATAGGAGCCATCGGCAGTCAGGACCCGTACGTCACTGCTATAGGGCTCACCGCTCTCGACCGCATCACGCCAACGCCGACAGACGGCTTCCCGATCATCTGGATGAACACGCTCGACCCAGGCGGTGCCTTCTGCGGTCCGGTCATCCTGCCCCGTCAAGCGCCGCCACCCCACCAAGCTTTCGACGTGCCCATCTGGCCGTCCGCTCCAGACCAGCATTGGCAATGCGCTGGTCAAGGCATTGAACCGCTCGCGGTGAGTTGCCAGCAGGCGCTGCGTCTCATGCAGTTCGGAGATATCGTGCAGCATCCCGATCATCCGAACAGGCCTGCCGTCTGCGCCGGTTTGAAACTCGATATGGCAGGAAATCCATCGCAGCCGGCCACGAGCCGTAATCACGCGAAACTCCCGATCGTAAGAGCTCGCCTCCATCAAAACGGTTTCAAGTTCTGCCGGAGAATGCCGGTCGTCGGGATGCTGATAATTATTGATCGATGCGAAATCGGGAGAGAATGCTGCCCTCTCGGAATCGACGAGGGTGAAGAGGCCATCCGACCAGAAAGTCGCACGCGACGGAAGCTCGACAATAAAGAAACCTCCTTGGTGCCAGCGTTCAGCAATAGCAATCAATCGCTGAATAAAGTCGACATCCCCCAAGTGAGCCATCATGTCTCTGCCCCTCAACGCGAAATAACATTCAACGCCGGAGATCACACCCAATAGGACGTTAGGTCATAAAGACCGTACTCCTTCTCTAGGCGGCAGATTCGAGAAGTGAGGCATCGTAGTATATCAGTTTTGAACTCGTCAATTTTAACTTTGAAATATGGGCTTGAGACGTGCCTTGACCGTGGCCGCCCCCCCAGCCATCGTGCTTGCAACGGATCCCCCCTTCGCGAGGCCCCTATGCGACGCGTTTCACTCCTCTCCGCTCTCGTCGCCGGGCTATGCTTGGCCGGTCTCTCCGCCCAGGCGGCGGGCGGGCGCTACGTCCACCCGGCCGACCGGGCGGAAGAACGAATCATTCCGATGTACGGCAATCTGCCGGCCTGCGAGGATCCGGCCGTACTCGGCGAGATCACCAGCTGGTTCAATTCGCGCGAGGCCAAGTTCTGGGGCCCGTTGCAGGCGGTCAGCTTCGACCGCGTCCGGCCGATTGCCTGGCGCCCCTGGGGCGGTGACTTCATCCCGCGCCGCTTCTGCACCGCGCGCGTGCTGACCAATGACGGCGTGCTGCGCCGTGTCGACTATTCGGTTCGCGAGAATCTCGGGCTCTTTGGCTGGACCTGGAACGTCAACTGGTGCGTCTCCGGCCTCGACCGCCATCGCTCCTATGCGCCCGACTGCCAGATGGCGCGCCCCTGATCCAGCTGACCATGTTTCTGAAACGAGTCGCCCTCGGCCTTCTGGCCATTTGTACGCTGGCGAGCTCGGGCTTGGCGCAGGGCCGCTATGAGCGCGGCGGCTCGCCGGGCGATTTTGACTTCTACGTGCTTGCCCTCTCCTGGTCGCCGGGCTTCTGCGAGCTCGACGGCGGCCGCGGGCGCAATCGCGAGCAATGCGCGCCCGGCGCCAATCTCGGTTTCGTCGTGCACGGTCTCTGGCCGCAATATGAGCTCGGCTTCCCGAGCGATTGCGGCCCGTCGGGCCGTTCACCCTCGCGAATCGCCATGGAGCAGACCGAGGGCCTGTTCCCGACCGAGAGCCTCGCCCGCTATCAATGGCGCAAGCACGGCAGTTGCTCGGGCTCGAGCCCGGCCGATTACTTTGCCGATGCCCGCCGCGCCCGCGACAAGGTCGTGATTCCGCCCGCCTTGCAGAAGGGCGACAGCGAGCAGAGCTGGACCGCGCTCGATCTCGAACGCGCCTTCGTCGCCGCCAATCAGGGCCTGCGGACCGACATGATGTCAGTCTCCTGCCGGCGCGGCGTGCTGGAGGAGGTCCGCATCTGCTTCAGCAAGGACCTACGTAATTTCAGGACCTGCGAGGAGGTCGACCGCTCCGGTTGCCGCGCGCGGGATTTTCGCGTCAACGCGATTCGCTGATCCAGAATGAATTACCGCCACGGTTTCCACGCCGGCAATTTCGCCGATGTGCTCAAGCACGTCGTGCTGATGCGCATCCTCACGCATCTCAACGCCAAGGACAAACCTTGGCGTGTCATCGACACGCATGCCGGCGCCGGTCGCTATGATCTCGGCTCCGAGGAGGCGCTGAAGACGCATGAATGGCGCGACGGCGTCGCCAGACTCGAGCAGGCGCCGCTCGCCCCGAAGGTCGAGGATCTGTTGAAGCCCTGGCGCGAGGCACTCGCCGCCGCCCGTGCCCGCCATGGCGCCGAGACCTATCCCGGCTCGCCCTGGCTCTGCCGACATGCGATGCGAGCCGACGACCGCCTGATCGCGGCCGAGCTGCACGAGAACACCTATCGCAAGCTCGCCCAGGCGCTCGCCCGCGACGAACGCTGCAAGGCGCTGGAGATCGACGGCTGGACGGCCTTGCGCGCCAATGTCCCGCCGAAGGAACGCCGAGGCCTCGTCCTGATCGATCCGCCCTTCGAGGAGAAGGACGAGTTTGCGACGCTGGCTGCCGAGTTCATCGCCGCGCACCGCAAATGGCCGACCGGGATCTACGCCCTTTGGTATCCGATCAAGGATATGCGCGCCGTCGAAAGCCTGCTCGACGCCATCGAGGACGCCGGTATCGGCCGCCTGCTCCGGCTCGAGGTCGATGTCGACCGGCCCGATGCCGCCGGTGGCCTGAGCGCGACGGGAATGCTCGTCGTCAATCCGCCCTGGCTGCTGGCACAGGAAGCCGAGATTCTGCTGCCGGCCCTGTGCGAACGGCTCGCGCAGGGGCCAAGCCCGCGCTATCGCTGCGAAACGATCAGCCCCGACGGCTGATCGCTCCCTTCCGCCAAGCCGAAGGCCATGACCGATGCTGATCCTGCGCTCCTCCCCGACCTCCCCCTTCGGCCGCAAGATCAAGATCGCGATTGCGGAATTGGGCTTGGAAGACCGGATCGAGATCGTGCCGGCCGACACCAACGATCCCTCGGAATCGCTGCGGCGTCAGAATCCGCTCGGCAAGGTGCCGACTCTGGTCTTCGAGGACGGCACGACGCTGTTCGATTCGCGCGTGATCGCCGAGTATCTCGACCATCTCGCCGGCGGCGGCAGGCTGTTCCAGGCGGGCGAGGCTCGCTTCGCGCAATTGCGCCTGCAGGCTGTCGCCGACGGCATCTGCGACGCGGGCTTGCTACAGGTCTATGAGCTTCGCCTGCGCGCGGCCGAGATGCGCAACGCCGCCTGGGTCGAGAATCAGGCTGGCAAGGTCGCGCGCGCCCTCGCCTCGCTCGAAGCTGCGCCTCCCGTCTATGATCGGCCGCGCATCGGCGAGATCGCGCTCGCCTGCGCGCTCGGCTATCTCGACCTGCGTTTCGAGGGAACGTGGCGCGCCAGCCATTCAGCGCTGGTCGCCTGGCTCGACACGTTTGCCGACAAGGTTCCCGCTTTCGAGGCCACGCGCTTCAAAGGCTAGGCATTTCTCAATCGGCCCCCGACCACCGGAGCCGCCACTGCGAGAAGCGCAACGTTGACGCAATCCGGGGACGGCAGAGTTCCGTCTCCCTGGATTAGGTCGCTGCCTTCCGCAAAGGCGGATACCCGGAGCTGCACACCCGAAATGACAGCTCGACGCGACAGCCAACAAAAAACCCGGTGGCCGAGGCCACCGGGTTCGCTCTGTCTCCGGGAGGAGAAATCAGAACTTGTAGCTGAGGCGAGCGCGCACGACCGAGAAGTCGGTGCCGATCTTGGTGCCAGCGCCAGCGATGTTCTTCTCGCCGAGGTCGACGTAGAGGTACTCGACACCAGCGATGATGTTGTTGGTGAAGGCATACTCGACGCCGCCGCCGACAGCGAAGCCGCCGGTGTGGGTGCGGTCGGACGAGAAGGCCAGAGCCGGGATCGCGGTCTTGACGTTGCCGTAGGCCCAACCACCGGTCGCGTAGACCATGAAGCGATCGAAGGCGAAGCCAGCGCGAGCGCGGACGGTGCCGAAGTACTCGGTCTTGACGTTGACCAGGCCGAGGTTGCTGCCGCTGCTGAGGTCAGCGCCCTGGAAGTCGGCTTCGGCGCCGAGGACGAGCTGGCCGATCTGGTAGTTGTAGCCGATCTGGCCACCGCCGACGAAACCGTCGAGATCGCCGACATTGGCGAAGCCGTTGGCATTCACGTTGCCGAAGCCGTAGCCGGCGTTAACACCGACGTAGAGGCCGGTCCAGGTGAACACCGGAGCGTAGACCGGGGCGACAACCGGGCCCTTGCGGCTCGGCAGGTCGGCAGCGGAGGCAGCGCCGGCGGCGAGGAGGCCGAGGGCCGCAACGCCCGAAAGCAGATACTTCTTCATGACAAACTCCTTAGTCATCGTATTTCCCGGCGCTGGCCGGCAGGTGATTTCAGTGACCCCTTTATAGGGTTTGTAACGGGCCGTGTCTGTTGCGGCGAGAACACATCTGCTGGTCAGACCGAGGCGAAATTGCGGCACGAACTGGAACAAGCAAGGCATATTCATCAATTCCGGTTAGTCTTTGTTAAGACAGTGTGAATGGCTAACCGAATACTAACGCAGCGTCAGCGACTACGCACAGCCATCACATAACCGCCGCAAACCGGTTTGGGTTCCCTAGCTGGCGCAAATCTGCCATGCGCCCCGTGCTTGCAGCCTGCCCTCGCGCGTGCTTTAGCCGACTGGGCCCTGCCTTTCGAGATCCGCCTTAAGTGTTACCGCTTTCGATCTTCATCATCGCGCGCGACGAAGCCGATCGCATCGGCCGCACCATAGCCGCGGTTCGTGCGCTCAGCGATGACATCGTCGTGATCGATTCCGGCTCGACCGACGGCACCCAGGCCATCGCCACGAAACTCGGCGCGCGCGTGATCGAACGCGAATGGCCCGGTTACGGCCCGCAGAAGCGCTTTGCCGAAGAGCAGTGCCGCCATCCATGGCTGCTCAATCTCGATGCCGACGAGGTGACGCCGCCAGAGCTCGCAGCTGAAATAACCGCCCTCTTCGCCGAGGGCGAGCCAGCCCGCGACGCCTACCGCATCCGCATCGCCGAGATATTCCCCGGCGAAGGCGCCCCCCACCGCTTCGCCTACGCGCTCTCGCCGGTCCGCCTCTATCGGATCGACAAGGGGCGCTACTCGCCCTCCCCGGTGCATGACCGCGTCGACCTCGTCCCGGGTGCCCGCATCGGCAAGCTCAAGGGCACGGTCCATCACTACTCGGTGCGTTCGCTCGGCGAGCAGATGGCCAAGCTCAATGCCTATAGCGACGCGCAGGCCGACGATCTCGATGCGCGCGGCGAGACGCTCTCGGTCTTTCGGCTCGTGGCGGAATTTCCCGCCAACCTCATCAAGGCCTATATCGGACGACGCCACGCTCTGCGCGGGGTCTACGGCTTCATGACCGCGATGAACTACGCCTTCTATCGCTATCTGCGCGTCGCCAAGCACTGGGAACGCCGGCTCCGGCGCCGCAGCTCCCGTACGAACGGAAACGAGCATGGCGGCTGAGGTCGCCCTCGTCACCGGCGGCGCAAAGCGGATCGGCCGCGCCATCGCCCTGCGCCTTGCCGACGCCGGCTATG
This sequence comes from Alloboseaceae bacterium BT-24-1, assembly GCA_025846845.1. Classification (GTDB taxonomy): domain Bacteria; phylum Pseudomonadota; class Alphaproteobacteria; order Rhizobiales; family Beijerinckiaceae; genus Allobosea. The sequence goes on along the minus strand of JAOYTL010000002.1, from coordinate 102,551 downwards.
CGGTCGCGATCCATTGCAACACCTCGCGCGCCGAAGCCGAAGCGCTCGCCGCCGACCTCGCTGCTGCAGGTGGGCGGGCCTGTGTCATCGTCGCCGATCTCGCCGATCCGGCAGCCGTAGAGCGCATCGTGCCCGAGGCAGAGGCGGCGCTCGGGCCGGTCAGCCTGCTGGTCAACAGCGCCTCGAGCTTCCTGGTCGACGACCTGATGGCACTGGACGTGCCTACATGGAATCGGCAGTTCTCGGTCAATCTGCGCGCGCCCTCGGTGCTCGCCGGCGCGATGGCGAACCGCCTGCCGCAGGATCGACAGGGCGCGATCGTCAACATCGTCGACCAGCGCGTCTGGAAGCTGACGCCGCAGTATTACTCCTACACGCTGACCAAGGCGGCGCTGCTGACCGCGACGACGACGATGGCGCAGGCGCTGGCGCCGCGCATTCGCGTCAATGCAGTCGGCCCCGGCCCGACCTTCGCCAACCCGCATAATGGCGAGGCGCTGCTCGCGGTCGAGGCCGGCGGCACGCCGCTTGGTTACAAGGTCGAGGCCGCCGACATTGCCGAGGCTGTACTCTATCTCGCGCGTGCCAAGGCGATCACCGGCCAGATGATCGCCGTGGATTCTGGCCAGCACATCGCCTGGCGCACGCCCGACATCGTCGACTGAAACGAATCGCCTCAGACCGTCGCGTCGTTGCGATAGGCCACCCTGCCGGCAGCGAGTGCATCGGCCAGCAGATCGAGCCGGTCCTGCCCCCAGAATATCTCGCCATCCAGCACATAGCTCGGCGCGCCGAACACGCCGGCCTCGACCGCCTCCGCGATCGCCGCCTTATAGATCTGGCTGGTCGCCTCGCTCTCGGCCGCTTCGACCAGGCCGGCAGTATCGAGGCCTGCCCGCTCCGCTGCAGCCAGGATCAGCTCCGGCCGTGACATGTCCAGCTCGCGGGCCCAGACATCGGCCAGCACCTCTCCGATAAAGCTCGCCGGATCCTCGCCGCGCGCGATGACGGCGAGCACGATCCTGTCCGCGAGCGACACATCGTACGGAAAGAACGTCGGGAACAGGGTCAGCGGCAGGCCGCGCCTGGCACGCCAGCGCTGCAGTTCGAGCACGCGATAACGCTGCCGCACCGGATGCCGCTTCGGCAGCGGCAATCCACCGGTCTCCTCGAAGACCGAGCGCAGCGGCGTCGGTCGATAGCGAATGGAGAGCCCGTGCTGCCTCGCCAGCTCGATGAAGGTGCCATGACCGAGATAGGTCCAGGGCGAGAGCAGCGTGAAATAATAGTCGATCTGGCGGGACATCGGGACCTCGGGCAAGCAATGGCCGCTAGCTGCCCGCAGATGGCGTGCTTCTGCAAGCTCGCCCGCCGTGAAATGTCGTGATCGCTCCGATCAACATGCCAATGGCGCCGCCGCCGGAGCGGCGGCGCCATGATGAAAATGTCAGGCCGCCGCCTTGTTCTTGATGGCGCCGATGATCGCGGTGAGGATCGCGCCGCCGGCGCCACCGCTGATCAGGTTGGTGAGGATGCCACCAACGCTGAGATTGCCGCCCATCGCCGCAGCCGAGACCGCCGGCAGCAGGATCGGGATCAACTGGCCGAGTACGCCGCCGCCGACCAGACCCGCGATGGTGTTGCCGATAGAGCCGATATCGAAGGTCGGCGAAGCCTTGCCGGCCGCATTACCACCGATCGCGCCTGCGACCAGATTCATCAGGATTTGTTCCATGTTCAATCCCTCAGCCAAGGTGGATGGCGAAGGGAGGATGACTCTCCGTCACGACGCGCGCAACTCGGCATCGCTGGAAACAGCGCCTACAACGGCACGTTGCGCCGACTTACGAACCGGAATCACCGGTCCGTTGCGGCGCAAGCCCGGAGAAATGACCTCTAGCCCAGCGCGATCGCCGAAATCAGCCGCCCGTAATCGGCTTCCTGCCGGTGAGTCGTGCGCCGGTAGCTGTAGAAGCGCGCCTCGTCGCCATAGGTGCACAGGGCCAGATCATAGAATCGGCCGATCCCGGCCTCCTGGGCGCGGTGGGCGATGAAGGCCGGCAGGTCGAACATCGCATGCGCCGGCCGCTCCGAGGCGTGGAAGAAGCGAGCGAAGGTCGCGTTCTCGCCCTTGAAGCGCTCGATGAACTCCGGACCGACTTCATAAGCGGCAGCGCTGATCGTCGGCCCGAGCACGGCGATGATGCGCTCACGGCGAGCACCGAGCTTCTCCATCTCGGTCACGGTCGCGTGGATCACGCCGGTGAAAGCGCCCTTCCAGCCGGCATGAGCCGCGCCGATGACGCCGGCCTCAGAGTCGGCGAACAGGATCGGGCCGCAATCGGCAGTGGAGACCCCGAGCGCGACACCATGCGCGACCGAAACCATCGCGTCCGCCTTGGGCCGATCCGCGGGCCAGGAACCGGTGACCACAGCCACATCCGGTGAATGCACCTGATGGACGCTGACCAGCCGGTCGCGCTCGACGCCCATCTGCCCGGCCATGCGGGCGCGGTTTTCGGCGATATGTGCCTTGTCGTCATTCGAGCCGAGCCCGCCGTTCAGCGAGGCGTAGATATCAGTGGAGACGCCACCCTCGCGGGTGAAGAAGGCATGGCGGATGCCGGGTTCATGGGCGAGATCGGGCGAGGTGATGAACATGGCGGCATCCATTTTTAAGCTCAGCCCTGCTCTGGCAGGCGATGAAGGTCAAATCCGGGCAGGAGCGGCAGTTTCGGGTCGGCGACCGCCAGCACCTTGAAAAGCTCGCCCATCGCAGTCGGCCCGGTCTCGATCAGGCGTTCGACACCGCTCGCGAGGGCCTCGGCCTGTGCCGGCGTCGCACGTCGCGACAGCGCTTCGAACCGCTGCTGCAGGCCAAGCGCCAGCAGGAAGTCGCGTTGCGTCGCCGGGCCATACGCCGCTGCTCCCGCGGCGAGCCCGGCCTGCGCCATCCGGGCGAAATCGACATGCACGGTGAGATCGGCATCACCGGGCTCGGCGAGCACATCGACGAAGGCGTGGCGCATCAGCGCTTGCAGGGTGTCGCCGAAGCCGGAGCGGGCGGGGCCGTAGTCGATGAACAGCCCTGCCCCGCCTTCGGCCGCGACATGATGTGCGACGGCCGCGACCGCCTCGAGCGCAGCTACCGGCTGCTCCAGTACCGAGCCGACAGGCGCTGCGCCTCCCTTCTCCCCATGCGGGAGAAGGTGCCCCGGAGGGGCGGATGAGGGGTCGCGCGGGTCGAAATCGTTGGCGGCCTTCGCAATCGCATTGCTGGCGACGTCGCGAGACCCCTCACCCCAGCCCTCTCCCGCAAGGGGAGAGGGGGCCTGTGGCGCGAGGCCAAAAGCGAGCCGTCCTTCGCCATCGAGCCCCACCAGCCGCTCGCGCCAGCCCTCCGGTATCCGGACGAACTGGTCGAGCGGCAGCGCATCGAGGAACTCATTGGCGACGATAATCGTCGGTCCCTCCAGCGCCTGGTCGATCCGCTCATGCCATTGCGGCTCTGCACCGCTCCCGGCCAGGGTCGCCTTCTGCCGCTCGCGCAAAACCGGGCTGGTCTCAACCAGATGCACCGAGAGCGCTTCGCGAAAAGCCGGCAGCGCCCGCGTCGCCCGCAGCACGTCCTGCATCAGCGTGCCGCGCCCCGGCCCGAGCTCGACGAGGCGGATGGAGGAAGGCGCGCCCATCGCCTGCCAGACGCTCGCGGCCCACAGGCCGATCAGCTCGCCGAAGATCTGGCTGATCTCGGGTGCGGTGGTGAAATCCCCGTCCGCGCCGAATGGGTCCTGCTTCATATAGTAGCCATGGCGCGGATGGCCGAGGCAGAGCGCCATGTAGCGCGAGATGCTGATCGGGCCCTCCTGGTGGATCAGCTCCACGATTTCCCGCGCCAGGAGATTCACGCTTCAGCCGGTCCCTTCCGCCGAAGAACCAGCACGAGGCCGGCCAGGAACAATGGCACCGACAGCACCATGCCCATGGTCAGCCAGCTGGTCCCGAACAGGAAGCCGAGCTGCGGGTCGGGCTCGCGGAAGAACTCGCAGGTGGTGCGAGCGATGCCATAGCCCATGCCGAACAGCCCGGCCGCGAGGCCCGGCCGCTTCAACCCTCCCAGCCGCACCACGATCATCAGGATCACCAGCAGGAGGAGCCCCTCGCTGAAGGCCTCGTAGAGCTGGCTCGGATGGCGCGGCACCGGGCCGCCGTGCGGAAACACGATCGCCCAGGGCACGTCCGGCGCCGGCCGCCCCCAGAGCTCGCCATTCACGAAATTGGCGATGCGGCCAAGGAACAGGCCGATCGGCGCGACAACAGCGCCGAGATCCAGCGCCGAGAGCGGCGGATAGCCGCGTCGCCGCGCGAACACCCACAAGCCCGCGGCGGCGCCGGCGAGCCCGCCATGGAAGGACATGCCGCCCTTCCACACCGCGAAGATCTCCAGCGGGTTGGCGAGATAGTCTCCGAGATTATAGAACAGAACGAAGCCGAGCCGGCCGCCGATCACGACGCCGAGCGCGGCGAACAGCAGGAAATCGTCGAGCGACTCCGGGTCAGGCCGCGCCCGTCCACCCCAGAGCCGCTCGGCTCCGGCGAGCCGGCGGGCATACCACCAGCCACCGAGCAGGCCGGCGACATAGGCGAGCCCGTACCATTTGATCGAGAGCGGCCCAAGCTGGAGCGCGACCGGATCGATCACCGGAAAGGGAATGGCGAAAACGGGCATGGGCAGCGGGTCCGGGTTGCGCGCTGCGGTGATGCAGGCGGCACGGCATCCGGGTCAAGAGGTCAGACCGACACATCCAGGAGAGCAAGCTCTGCCGCAGATGCCGGGCGCTCGCCCTCCCCCCGCTTGCGGTGGGGAGGGTTGGGTGGGGGCAGCACCGCTCGGCGCGACATCGAAGAACGGACGAGCCCTGCTTTCCGGCCCCCATCCCTAACCCTCCTCACCGCAAGCGGGGGGGAAGGGGATAATTCAGCTCCGCCCGCGCACTCGCGCCTCCGCCAGCATAGCTTCGCCGTCCAATTCCGGCGAGGCGGGTGGCAGGTCGGTCGGCAGGTGGTCCCGGATCGTCTCTCCGAGCTCGTCGAAGCCGTTGTCATAGGTCGAAAAGCGCAGGCGCGGCCCCTCGAAGGAGGAAATCCAGAGATAACCGGTCCACTCCACGCCGATCCGGGCGAGCTCATGCCAGCTCAGCGAGATCGTCCGGCCGGTGATTGTCCGGCGTTCGATGCGCTGATCGTTCCAGCGCACCTGCTCGATCATCGCCTGGACCGCGAGAAAGAGGGTGAGAGCGGCGAAGAAGCTGGTGAAGAGCAAGCCGGAGGTCCGCTCGACCCGCCCCGCCGCGACCACCAGCGTCGCCACGGCGGTGATCAACAGGCCGGCGAACAGGCCGAGCCAGAAATACGGGCCGGGCGTCAGATATTTCCACTCGCCATGTCGCCGCGCCCGTCGGCGCTGCAGGCAGACGCAAAGCGCCGTCACCGCCATGAAGGCGGGGACGAACAAAGCGGCCTTCATCAGAGCATCGGCAGACATGGGCGGCCTCGGGCGAAGAGGAGCCCGCTTCTACCGGTCCTTGCAAAGAACCCGAAGCGCAACCCGTCGGAATGGCAAAGAAGCCGTTGCAGGATTCCGCCACGCTCCTGACATGACGAAGCGGCTGCGGCATCCTACATGCAGGTCATGAATCGCGAACGCCAAGAGCCACCGGAGCAAGAGCTGCCGGACGAGGACTTCAAGGACGAGGAGGACATCCTCCCCCCGCCCGAAGCCGCGCTCGATCCCGGCGAGGCCGCCCCCGGCGCGCTGAAAGCCGGCATCGAGGTGATCGCCGACTTCGCCAAACACCTGCCGAACCGCCCTGGCGTCTACCGGATGTTTGATCGCGCCGGCGAGGTGCTCTATGTCGGCAAGGCCAAGAGCCTGAAGAACCGGGTCACGGCCTATGCCCGCGGCATGGCGCACACCAATGCGGTGGCGCGGATGATCGCCGAGACGGCGAACATGGAATTCGTCACCACCAGCACCGAGACCGAGGCGCTGCTGCTCGAATCGAACCTGATCAAGCAGCTGCGGCCGCGCTACAACGTGCTGCTGCGCGACGACAAATCCTTCCCCTATATCTTCCTTTCGGGCGATCACCCGGCGCCGCAGATCGCCAAGCACCGCGGCTCGCGCCAGCGCAAGGGCGACTATTTCGGCCCCTTCGCCTCGGTCTGGGCGGTGGAGCGCACCATCGACGCGCTGCAGAAGGCCTTCCTGCTGCGCTCCTGCTCGGACAGCTATTACGAGAACCGCACCCGGCCCTGCCTGCTCTTCCAGATCAAGCGCTGCTCGGGCCCCTGCACCGGCGAGATCTCGCATGCCGACTACCAGGGGCTGGCTGACCAGGCGCGCGCCTTCCTCTCCGGCCGCTCCTCGGCGGTGAAGGAACTGCTCTCCAAGCGCATGCAGGCGGCGGCCGAGGAGCTCGAATTCGAGAAGGCGGCACGCTACCGCGACCGGCTGGCGGCGCTCTCGGCCGTGCAGGCCGGGCAGGACATCAACACGCAAGGGGTGGAAGAGGCCGACGTCTTCGCCATCGATGAGCAGGCCGGGCAGTTCTGCGTCGAGATCTTCTTCTTCCGCAACAAGCAGAACTGGGGCAACCGCGCCCTCTTCCCACGCGCCGACAAGAGCCTGACCCCGGCCGAGGTGCTGGCCTATGTCGTCACCCAGTTCTACGACGACAAGCCGCCGCCGAGGCTCGTCCTGCTCTCGCACGAACTGGCGGAAAACGATCTGATCGCGCAGGCCCTCTGCGAGCGCGCCGGCCGCAAGGTCGAACTTGCGACGCCCAAGCGCGGCGAGCGACGCGATCTCGTCGCCCATGCCCAGAAGAACGCGCATGAGGCGCTCGCCCGCAAGCTCGCCGACAATGCCGGCCAGCAGAGCCTGCTCGCCGCGCTCGGCGAAGCTTTCGGCATGGCGAAGGCGCCGCGCCGCGTCGAGGTCTACGACAACTCGCACATCATGGGCACCAACGCCGTCGGCGGCATGGTCGTCGCCGGGCGGGACGGCTTCATGAAGAGCCATTACCGCACCTTCAACATCTCGTCCGACACCATCGCCGGCGACGATTTCGGCATGATGCGCGAGGTGCTGAAGCGGCGGTTTTCAAGGCTGGCGAAGGAGAGCGGGGCAGTGCTGGCGCTTGCCGACGAAAGCGCTTCCCCTCCCCCCGGTGGGGAGGGGATAGGGGCGGGGGGCGGAATGCCAGGACAAGCCGCCGCCTCTGCAAGCCTCCCGGCCGATGCGGTCGCCTCGATTCCGCCAGCGCTCACCCAATCGGACGCCCCCCGCCCCTTCCCCTCCCCACCAGGGGGAGGGGCGGAGCCTCGTCCGGAGAACGAAGAGCTCGACGACGGCTCCGCCTTCCCCTCCCGCCCCGACCTCGTCATCGTCGACGGCGGCAAGGGGCAGTTCGAGGCGGCACGCAAGATCATGACCGAATGCGGCGTGACCGACATCGCGCTCGTCGCAATCGCCAAGGGCGAGGACCGCAACGCCATGCGCGAGACCTTCTTCATGGTGGGCAAGGAGCCGTTCAAGCTGCCGCCGCGCGATCCGGCCCTGTTCTTCATCCAGCGCCTGCGTGATGAGGCCCACCGCTTCGCCATCGGCACGCACCGCGCCAAGCGCAAGCGCGACATCAAGACCAACCCGCTCGACGAGATCCCCGGCATCGGCCCCTCGCGCAAACGGGCGCTGCTGCTGCATTTCGGCACGGTGAAGGCGATCCAGCGCGCCAAGCTCGACGATCTGATGCGCACGCCCGGCGTCAACGCCGCCACCGCCAAGGCGGTTCATGCCCATTTCCATGAGCATTAGTGCGCGCTTCAGTGGTCGGCATCAGCCGAGAAAAGAAAACGCGCCAGCTCAGGAATTCGAGCATGTTCTCGCCGCGAAGCTGCTGTCCTTGGTGCGGAGCGTGGTTGGCGAATGACCGGGTCACACTCTTGCGTGTTGACGCTGTCATGAAGGGGCTGCTTTGGTGAGCGTCGTGACGAGTCTGAACGAAGCCATCCGCCGGCGCGGCCCCTGGTCCTTGCCGAATCTCCTGACCTACGGCCGGATCCTCGCGATTCCGGCGCTGGTCGCGCTGTTGTTCTGGCCCTGGGATGCCTGGGCGCGCTGGACGGCGCTGGCGATCTACGTCGTCGCCGCCGTCACCGATTATCTCGATGGCTGGCTCGCACGCAGCTGGGGCCAGCAATCGGCGATCGGCCGCATGCTCGATCCGATCGCCGACAAGCTCCTTGTCTGCGCCCTGCTGCTGATGCTGGTCCACACCGAGACCATCAAGGGCTGGGCGATCTGGGCGGCGATCGTCATCCTCTGCCGCGAAATCCTGGTCTCGGGCCTGCGCGAGTTCCTTGCGGAGCTGAAGGTCAGCGTCCCCGTCAGCAAGGTCGCCAAATATAAGACCACCGCGCAATTGTTCGCGCTCGGCTTCCTCGTCGCCGGCCCCGCCGGTGACAAGGTCCTGCCCTACAACACCCAGATCGGGATCGTGATGCTGTGGATCGCGGCGCTGCTGACGATCTACACCGGCTGGGATTATCTCAACTCCGGCATCCGCCACCTCGTCCACGAGGACGAGCGCACGTCATGAACAAAGCCGCCACCGAGCCCGCCGGCCTGCGCCTGGTCTATTTCGCCTGGGTGCGCGAGCGCATCGGCCTGACCGACGAGACCGTCACCCCGCCCGCCGGCACCACGACCATCGCCGAACTGGTGCGCTGGCTGAAGACGCGCGGCGAGGGCTATGAGCTTGCCTTCGAAAACGAGGCGATCGTGCGAGCCGCCATCGACCAGACCCATGCCAAGCCTGCGACATCGATCGCCGGTGCGCGCGAGATCGCCTTCTTCCCGCCGATGACCGGCGGCTGAGCCGGCGCCATGACGCCGCTCGTTCGCATCCAGCGCGAGGATTTCGACATCGGCTCCGAAATCGCGGCGCTGACACGCGGCAACCCCAATATCGGCGCCGTCGTCAGCTTCGCCGGATTGTGCCGCGACGAAAGCGGCCGCCTCGCCGCGCTCGAACTCGAGCACTATCCCGGCATGGCCGAGACCGAGATCGCCCGCGTCGCCGCCGAAGCAGCCGCGCGTTGGCCGCTCTCCGGCCTCGTCGCCATCCACCGCTTTGGGTTGATCAAACCGGGCGAGCAGATCGTGCTGGTGATCGCGACATCGAGCCATCGCCGCGAGGCCTTCGAGGCCGCCGACTTTCTGATGGACTATCTCAAGACCCGCGCCCCGTTCTGGAAACGCGAGCACCTCGCCGACGGCACGCTCGGCGGCTGGGTCGAGGCCAAGACGGACGACGACGATTCGGCGAGGCGCTGGGAGACGAACCGATGACATCGCCTCGCAGTCTCGCCAGCCTCTGCTTCGCACTGGCTGCGAGCCTCGTTGCGAGCCAGGCGAGCGCGGGCGCGAGCAAGGTCTTTCGGGACTGGGTCGCCGGCTGCGACAATCTTCGCAAGTGCAGGGCGCTGTCTTTGCCGGGCGAAGCCGCCGACACCATCTCCTATGTCAGGGTGGAGCGCGCCGGCGGTCCCGGCGATGCCGCGACGCTGTCCCTGCAGATCCGCGACATCAAGCTGAAAAAGTCCTTCGAGGCCCGGCTGACGATCGACGGAGCCGCTTTTCCGACAGCAGGGCGGACATTCGGCGGCACCTCGGTGGATGGCGAGGTCGGCGAGATCAACCTGCCGCAGCAGGATGGCGAGGCGCTGATCGCAGCCGCGCGCAAGGGTACGAAGCTCGAAATCGCCTTCGACGACAAGACATTCTCCCTCTCGCTCGCCGGCGCGGTTGCGGCCTTGCTCTGGGTCGACGAGCAGCAAGGCAGGCTCGGCACGGTGACGGCGCTGATCCGGAAAGGCGACAAGCCGGCAGCTTCTCTGCCGGCCGCGCCGACCTTGCCGGTCGTGGAATCGCGGGCAACGGCCAGCCTGCCCAAGCTGAACGAAAAGGACGCCAAGGCACTGCCCCGCGAGCTGCGAGCCCATCTCAAGCGCGCCGCGCCGGATAGTTGCGACGATGCGGAGGAGGGTTCCGAAAGCTATGACAGCGTCTGGACAATGGGCCCGCGCAGCTATCTCGTCGGCCTCGTCTGCTATCGCGGCGCCTACAATATCGGAGCCGGCTACTGGCTCGTTGAGCAGGGCAAGGTGGCGAGCTCACGTCGCATCGCCTTCCCGACGCCGCCGGGCAAGCTGCAGGATGATCTGGTCAACAGCAGCTACGACCCCGCCTCGGGCCTGATCGACTTCTTCAGCAAAGGCCGCGGGCCTGCCGATTGCGGCTCGTCGGGCATCTATGCCTGGACCGGCCGCAGCTTCGTCATGGCGAGCTGGAACGAGATGATCGTCTGCCGCGGGCTACCGCCTGACGAATGGCTCAACCTGTTCCGCAGCGAGCACAAAGCGGTGAAATGAAAAGTCCCGGGCGGCCAGGGCCGCCCGGGACGGATTTGATCAGGACAGCGCTGAGCTTCAGGCCGCAACCTTGGACTTCTGCCGGACCTCGTCCGAATAGTCCTCCATGATCACCTTGCCCATATTGCCGGTGATGAACTTGTAGGGCCCGATCTCGGAGACCAGCGTCACCTCGGCGGCAGAGCCGGTGATGAAGCATTCGCTGAAGCCTTCGAGCTCCTCCGGCCGGATGCGGCGCTCGACCACCTCGAAGCCGCGCTTCCGGCAGAGATCGACCACCGACTGGCGGGTGATGCCGTTCAGGAAGCGATCGGCCAGCGGGGTGTGGACCACGCCATCCTTGATAAAGAAGATGTTGGCGCCGGTGCACTCGGCGACATTGCCTTCCCAGTCGAGCATCATCGCGTCGGCATAGCCGCCACGCTCGGCCTTATGCTTGGACAGCGAGCAGATCATGTAGAGACCCGCCGCCTTGGCATGGACCGGCGCGCAGGCCGGGTCGGGCCGCCGATATTCGGCGAGGTCGAGGCGCACGCCCTTCAGCTTCTGCGCCATGTCGAACATGCTCGGCCACTCCCACACGGCGATCGCCGTGTGGATCGTGTTGTTCATGCCCGAGACCGCCATCATCTCCGAGCCCCGCCAGGCGACCGGGCGCAGATAGGCGTCCTTCAGGCCGTTCTCCTTCAGGCAGAGATACTTGGCCGCATCGAGCTCGGCGACCGAGTACGGGATCGTGAAATCCATGATCTCGGCCGACTTGTGGAAGCGCTGCGAATGCTCGGTGCACTTGTAGATCACGCCGTCATAGGAGCGTTCGCCCTCGAAGACGCAGGAGCCATAGTGCAGGCCATGGGTGAGTACGTGCACCTTTGCCTCCTTCCACGGCACAAGCTTGCCGTCGAACCAGATGACGCCGTCGCGCTGGTCGAAAGGAATGACAGACATGATACAGTCCTCCAGATGCTTTTCTTGCAGGCACTCCGCCACAGGCCGAAAGGGCGTGCAAGCGCGGTATCAATGCTGCGCCGGAACCGGCGCCTGCGACATAATCGGTCGCCCCGCGTGCTTGACCGGTAATCTTACGTCTGAGATATGTCAACAAGGCTGACATAAAAAATGAGCGTGATGGTGAGCACACCCGTATTGCATCCAGCGCCTGCCGCTCCGTCGGACGCGCCACCTGTCGACGTGCCCTACGATCTGATCGAGCTCTTCTTCTTCGCCTATCGCGACTTCGTCGGCGATCCCGATCGCATCCTCGCCGATTACGGCTTCGGCCGCGCCCATCACCGTGTGCTGCATTTCGTCCAGCGCCGGCCGGGACTGACAATCGCCGAGCTGCTCGACATCCTGCAGATCACCAAGCAGAGCCTGAACCGGGTGCTGAAGGAGCTGGTCGAGACCGGCTTCGTCGAGTCGCGCACGGGCACGCAGGACAAGCGTCAGCGCAATCTCCACGCCACCACCTCTGGCCGCGAGCTCGCCGTCAGGCTGGCGCAGCTGCAGGCCAAACGCATCAATGGTGCGCTCACACTCGTCGGCCCCGAAGCGGGCGAGATCATTTCGCGCTATCTGGCGGGAATGATCGACCCCTCCGAGCGCATGAAGGTGCAGGACCTGCTCGCAGGGCCATGATGGCGGCATTGCACCCGGCCGAGGACGTTGCAGAACGTTAGACAATGTTATTTGAGACTTGACCAAGCCCGACCTTTGCCTGGCAGGCCTGTGCTACCCTGGGAGAACGAAGCGGTGCGCTCAGCCAGCGCCGAATACGGGAGAGGAGCCCAGATGGCGGCCAGCGTGCTCAAGCCAGTGCCCGACGATGCCCCGCATGTTCTGGTGGTCGACGATGACCGTCGTCTGCGCGATCTCCTGGCGCGCTTCCTCGGCGACCATGGCTATCGCGTCACCACCGCCGCCAGCGCGGCCGATGCCGATTCGCGGCTGGGCCGCCTCGTCTTCGACGCCATGGTGCTCGACGTGATGATGCCGGGCGAGAATGGTTTCGACTTCGCCCGCCGCCTGCGCCAGAGCTCGCAGGTGCCGATCCTGATGCTGACCGCCCGTGCCGACTCGAACGACCGCATCAACGGCCTGGAGATCGGCGTCGATGACTATCTCGCCAAGCCCTTCGAGCCGCGCGAGCTGATCCTGCGCCTCGGCAACGTCCTGAAGCGCAACGCCCAGCCCGAGGCGCCCGCTGCGCCGATGCGGCCTGACTATGTCCGCTTCGGCCCGTTCGTCTTCGGCCTTGCTCGCGGCGAATTGCGCCAGGGCGAGGAATCGATCCGCCTGACCGAGCGCGAGCGCGAAATCCTGACCGCCCTGGCCGAGCGCGCCGGCGAGCATGTCCCGCGCGAGCAGCTCGCCAACCAGGGCTCGGCCGCCAACGACCGCACCATCGACGTGCAGATCAACCGCTTACGTCGCAAGATCGAACGCGATCCGGCCGATCCGCTCTACCTCCAGACCGTGCGCGGCATCGGCTACCGCCTCGTCGTCGACAGGTCCTGATCGGCATGGCGGACGCTTCGTTCCGGCACCGCCTCGTCCCGCTCGTTGCACGGGCGGCGGCCGGGTTGCAGGCGCTCTGGAACAGAGCCGAACCGGCACTCTCCGCCCTGTTCAGGCCGCTGCGACACCTGCCCGACCGGTCGCTGCGCCCGATCGCGCGCATCATGCCCAAGGGGCTCTATCCGCGCGCCCTCGTCATCGTCATCGCGCCGGTCGTGCTGCTCCAGTCGGTCGTTGCCTATGTCTTCATGGAGCGGCACTGGCAGACGGTGACGCAGCGTCTGTCGTCGGCGGTCGCCTCCGAGATCTCGACCCTCATCGACGTCTATGAGAGCTATCCGCAGGATAACCAGGCGACCATTCTCGGCCGTATCGCCGAGGATCGGCTCGGCATGGATGTCGAGATCCTGCCCGACACCGATTTGCCGGCACCCGGTCCCCGCCCCTTCTTCTCGCTGCTCGACAGCGCGCTCTCTGCCGAGCTCGCCCAGCAGGTCAAGCGCCCGTTCTGGCTCGACACGGTCGGCCGTTCCAGCCTGATCGAAATCCGCATCAAGCTCGGCAAGGACGTGATGCGGGTGCTGACCCGCCGCAGCCAGGCCTATGCCTCGAACAGCCACATCTTCCTGCTCTGGATGATCGGCACCTCGCTGATCCTGCTGACCATCGCGGTGCTGTTCCTGCGCAACCAGATCCGGCCGATCCTGCGCCTCGCCGACGCCGCCGAAGCCTTCGGCAAGGGCCGCGACGCCGATTTTCGGCCGCGCGGTGCGAGCGAGGTCCGCCGTGCCGGCAACGCCTTCATCGAGATGAAGCGCCGCGTCGAGCGCTCGATCGGCGAGCGCACCATGATGCTGAACGGCGTCAGCCACGATCTGCGCACCATCCTGACCCGCTTCAAGCTCTCCCTTGCCCTGCTCGAACGCTCGCCTGATCTCGACGCGCTCGAGAAGGATGTCGACGAGATGAGCCGCATGCTCGAGGACTATCTCGCCTTCGCCCGCGGCGATGCCGGCGAGGCGCCGGTCGAGGCCGACATCCGCGCGCTGCTCGAGACGCTCAAGGTCGATGCCGAGCGGCAGGGCCACCAGACGGAGCTCACCGTCATCGGCGACCCGCTGGTCGTAGTCCGGCCCGACGCAATCCGGCGCCTGCTCACCAATCTGGTCTCGAATGCCGCGCGCTTCGGCGATCGCATCGCCATCCGCGCCACCCATGACGCACGCTACCTGATCGTCATGGTCGACGACGATGGGCCGGGCATCGCTCCGGAGCTGCGCGAGGATGTGTTCAAGCCGTTCTTCCGGATCGACGAGGCCCGCAATGTCGATGGCGGTGGCACGGGCCTGGGCCTCGCCATCGCCCGCAACATCGCCCGCTCGCATGGCGGCGACATCATCCTCGGCGAATCACCGCTGGGCGGCCTGCGCGCGACCGTCAGGCTGCCGGTCTGACCGGCTCCGCATCTCTTGCACGCACGCCAATGCGCCCCGGTTGCGGCATCGCGATCGAGACGGCTTGGCCATGATCGATGGCGGAAAGGCTTAGTGGCGCCACAGGGCCTTGCGAGCCGTGTCGTTCACACGCTCGACGTCGCTGCGCGACAGGGCGATGTCGGACAGCGCCTGGTCGTCCATGCTGTAGAGCGTGCGTGCGCTGGCCCGCTGCACGAGCCAGTCCTCGAAGCGGAGGAACAGGCCGGCAAGTCCGTGCGCCGCCTGCGGCGTCACGGAGAACGAAAGATTTTCTGTGGCGGTCGTGGCCGACATGGCGGCCTCCTTTGACAAGTTCTATGCCCAGGAATTTGGGGGTTGCAGCACTCTGAAGCAAATGAGAAGTTCTTTGCCTCAGCCCAAGCAGAACTTGGCCACGCCATGATCCGCCGCCACCTTCCGCCCCTGACCGCGCTGCGCGCCTTCGAGGCTGCGGCACGGCATCTCAACTATGAGCGGGCGGGCGACGAGCTCGCCGTCACCGCCAGCGCCGTCGGCCAGCAGATCAAGACTCTCGAAGCCTGGCTTCGCCGTCCGCTCTTCACGCGCTTGCCGAGCAAGGGCGTTGCGCTGACTTCGGTCGGCCAGCGCTATGCCACCGCGATCTCGCAATTGCTCGACCAGCTCGACGAGGCCACAGCCAGAGCCCTGCGGCCCGACGCCGCCAATGTGATCACGGTCAGCACCATGCCGAGCTTCGCGCTGAGCTGGCTGATCCCGCGGCTCGGCTCGCTCAAGCAGAGCCACCCTGAGCTGGAGGTGCGCATCTCGGTCTCGCTGCACCTCACCGATTTCGCCCGCGAGGATGTCGATGTCGCAATTCGCTATGGCCAGGGCGCCTATACCGGCCTGCGCTCGGAACTCCTGATGACGGAGAGCTTTTTCCCCGTCTGCAATGCAGCGCTCCTCAACGACCCCGCCCGCCCGCTGCGCCAGCCCTCGGATTTGCGCCACCACACCCTCCTGCACGAGCTCGCCGAAGGCATCCCGGAATATGTGACCTGGCGGCAATGGTTCGCCTTCGCCGGCGTCGACGACATCGATGCGGAGCATGGCCCGCGCTTCTCGCACACCTTCCTTGCCTTGCAGGCTGCCGCCTCGGGGCAAGGCATCGCACTGGCGACGAGCGCCCTGATTGGTGACTACCTCGAAGCCGGGCGCCTGGTCCGCCCCTTCCCGCAGCAGCTGCCCGGCGCCTACCAATACTATGTCGTCTGCCCCGAAGCCGTCGCGGAGCGGCCGGGGATCGCAGCCTTCCGCAGCTGGATCCATGAAGAGGCTGCCAAGCACGCGAACCTGCGCTGACTTCCCGCTCAACACTCGGGCCTGATCACCGGCAGCTGCTGCAGCCGAGCCGCAGCGTAGTCGAGGAAGGCACGCACCTTCGGCTGAAGGTGCTGCCCGCTCGGCACGACGAGCTGGACCGGCGCGGCCGGCGGCTCCCACTCCCGCATCACCCGTACCAGCGTGCCGGCCTCGAAATCCGGAGCGACCTGATAGGACAGGGCGCGCGCAATGCCACGGCCTGAGCGCGCCGCGATCAACGCCGATTCGACCTCGTTGACGATCAGGCGCGGCGTCACCGTTACGGTCGACTGGCGTCCGCCACCGCCGAAGCGCCAGAGCATTGTCTGACCTGCGGCGATGCTGGCGATGGTGTCGTGGTCCACCAGATCGGCCGGCCGCAGCGGCGTGCCACGACGTTCGAGATAGGCGGGCGCCGCGACCAGCACGCGCCTGACCTCGCCGACCTTTCGGGCGACCAATCGCGAGCTCGGCAGCGGGCCGATACGAACAGCCAGATGCAGGCCTTCCTCGATCAGGTCGAGATTGCGGTCGGCCAGCACCAGCTCGATCTGGATCTCCTGGTGCAAGTCGAGGAACTCGGCGACGACCGACGTGACATGACGCCGACCGAAGGCGAGCGGCGCGGTGATCCGGATCAGGCCGCGCATCGGCGCCGCGGTCACGCCGGAGAGCGAGGCGTCATATTCGGCAAGGATGTTGCGGGCCGACGCCGCGAGTTCCCGCCCCGCCTCGGTCGCCATCAATTGCCGGGTGGTGCGCGCGATCAACCTGACGCCGGCCCGCTCCTCCAGCGCCGCGAGAGCCCGTGTCACCGCAGGGCGAGAACGCCGCAGTTGGCGCGCTGCTCCGGCGAGGCTGCCGGTGTCGATGATCCCCACGAAGATGGCGAGTTCGTCGAGCCGATCCATGATCATTCCATCAGAGGGAATTCTGATTTGCCAACCTATCAGCTATCGCTCGATTTCTGAAACAATCACAGTCGGCCTTGCACAATCGCGAGGCCCGGATGACCCAAGCCAAGATCACGCTGCACGGCACCGCCCTGTCAGGCCATACCCACCGCGTCGAGCTCTTGCTGCGCGCGCTCGGGCTTGATTTCGACTTCGTTCCGGCCCCGGCAGATGTGCGCCGCAGCGAGGCGTTCCGAACCGATCTCAACCCGCTCGGCCAGATCCCTGTGCTTCAGGACGGCGATCTCACCCTCGCCGACAGCAATGCGATCCTGGTCTATCTGGCGAAGCGCTACGCACCGCAGAGCGACTGGTTTCCGGCCGAGCCGGTCGCAGCCGCGCAGGTGCAGCGCTGGCTCTCGATCGCCGCCGGCGAGGTCATGCACGGTCCGTCGATCGCCCGGATGATCGCGCAGTTCGGCTTCCCCGACGATCCGGTACGGGCCGAGCGTATCGCTGTCCAGCTGCTCGCCTTCATGGAAGGGCATCTCGCTGGCCGCAGCTACCTCGCCGCCGAACACCCGACCCTCGCCGACCTCGCCTGTTATTCCTATGTGGCGCACGCGCCTGAAGGCGGCATTCCGCTCGATCCCTATCCGGCAGTGCGGGCCTGGATCGCACGTATCGAGGCCCTGCCCTTCTTCAAGCCGATTCCGCCATCGCCCATCCCCGTGAAAGGCTGACGCCATGGACGCCTCTCCGTTCCACGAAGGCGAGCTGGAGGCGCAGGCACGCGCCGGCGAGAGTTCGCGCGGGGCCGGCATCCGCGACTTCATGCCCGACCAGCATCGCGACTTCTTCGCGCTGCTGCCCTACCTTTTTGCAGCCGGACGAGATGCGCAGGGCAAGCCGATCGCGACGATACTCACCGGGCCGGAAGGCTTCGTCATCAGCCCGGCGCCGAATGCGCTCGCCATCGCTGCCTTGCCCGGCCCCGACGATCCGGCCAATGCCGCGCTGAACGCGGGCGCGCCGATCGGCCTGCTCGGGCTCGATTTGCGTACCCGCCGTCGCAACCGGGCCAACGGCATCATCAGCGCGCGTGATGGCAACGGGCTGCGGATCGCCGTGACGCAGAGCTTCGGCAACTGCGCCAAGTACATCCAGCTCAGGCAGCACACCTTCGCGCCAGCCGCGGCCAGCACTGCAGCCGAGGAGCTCACCAGCCTGGATGGCGCGGCCCGCGACCTGATCCTGCGCTCGGACACGCTCTTCATCGCCAGCGGCTCGGACAGCGGGCTCGACATCTCGCATCGCGGCGGCAGGCCGGGCTTTGTCCGGATCAAGGGTGATCGGCTGACGGTGCCGGATTTCGCCGGCAACAGCTATTTCAACACCTTCGGCAACCTGCTGCGCGAGCCGGCGACAGCTCTGCTCTTCATCGACTTCGCGAGGGGTGACCTGCTGCAACTGCAGGGCATGGCGGAGATCGTCTGGGGCGGGCCGGAGCTGGCCGGCCTCGATGGCGCCAAGCGCCTCATGCACATCGAGGTGACGCGCGCCTGGCGGCGCAAGGCCGCGTTGCCCCTGCGCTGGGCCGAAGTCGAGCCGGCTCCGACCACATTGGCGACCGGGATCTGGCGGCAGCACGAGGCCGCCTGACGGGCGGCCTCAGAAAAGGCGCCCGCCCTTGGGCACGTCGAGCGACGGGCCGATCAGCACGACCTCGCCGCCACTGTCCGGCACGCCGAGGGTCAGCACCTCCGACATGAACTTGCCGATCTGGCGCGGCGGGAAATTCACCACTGCCAGCACCTGCCGGCCCGGAAGGTCCTCGGGCCGGTAGTGCCTGGTGATCTGCGCGGAGGATTTCTTGCGGCCGATCGTGCCGCCGAAATCGATCACCAGCTTGATCGCCGGCTTGCGCGCCTCGGGAAAGGGAGCGGCCTCGATGATGGTGCCGACACGGATGTCGACCTTCAGGAAATCATCGAAGCCGATCTCTGCGGCGATCTGCGTAGGCTCGCTCAAAATTCCTCCCAGCCGCGATCGCCGCCATTGGCGACCTTGCGCACGGCGCTGCCATGAGACTGAACGGGCGCGGCGGCGCGCGCCGGGCGCGGCGCAGGCGCCGCAGCCTTGGCCATCTTGCCCGCCATCGACTTCAAGGCAACCACGTCGCCGCCGAGCCGGAAGCGCCCGACCAGCGCGGCGAGCCTGTCGGCTTCCTGGGCCAGCGCCTGCGAGGCGGCGGTCGACTGCTCGGCCATGGCGGCGTTCTGCTGCGTCGCCTGGTCCATCTCGTTGACCGCGGTGTTGACCTCCTGCAGGCCGGTCGCCTGCTCCTGGGCGGCCGAGGCGATCTCGGCGACCAGCGAGGTGACCCGGGTGATCTCGCCCGACATGCGGCCAAGCGCGCTGCCGGTCTGGCCGACCAGCGCCACGCCCTTCTCGACCTCGATGGACGAGGCGGTGATCAGGCCCTTGATCTCCTTGGCCGCTTCCGCCGAGCGCTGGGCCAGCGCGCGGACCTCGGAGGCGACGACGGCGAAGCCCTTGCCGGCGTCGCCGGCGCGCGCCGCCTCGACCGAGGCGTTGAGCGCCAGCAGGTTGGTCTGGAAGGCGATCTCATCGATGACGCCGACGATCTGCGAGATTTCCTCGGCGGATTTCTCGATACCGCCCATCGCCGCGACCGCATCGCGGACGATCTCGCCCGACTGCTCGGCCTCACCCTTGACCTGGCTGGTGGCGAGGCTCGCCTGACGCGCGCCCTCGGCGGTCTGGCGCACGGTCGCGGTCAGCTGGTCGAGCGCGGTCGCGGTCTCCTCGACCGAGGAGGCCTGCTGCTCGGTCCGGCTGGCGAGGTCATCGGCCGCCTGGCTGATCTCGCCGGCGCCCGCCTTCATGCTCTCGGTGTTCGTCGCGATCTGCCGCATCGTCTCTTCGAGATGCGCCATCGCCGCATTGAAGTCGTTCTTGAGCTTGGCGTATTCGGCGCTGAAGGAAGCCTCGATGCGGTAGGTCAGGTCGCCCTCGGTCAGGCGCTCGAGCCCGGCGCCGAGCGCGTCGACGACGACGGCCTGCTTCTTTGCCTCCTCGCCGCGCTGCGCTTCGTTGAGGCTGCGCTGCGTGTCGGCCGCCCGGCGCTGCTCGCCGGCATCGGCTTCGGCCTGGGCCTTCTCGGCCTCGACCTGCTCTTTCATCAGCGCCGCGTCACGGAAGACGACGAGCGCGCGAGCCATGCTGCCGACCTCGTCCTGGCGTTCCTGATAGGCGATCGGCGCCTTGTGGTCGCCGGCGGCGAGCGCGCTCATATTGCCGGCGAGCGCACGCAGCATCGCCGAGGCGCGGCGGCTCAGCATGACGACGAGGCCGAGCAGCAGCAGCGCCAGCGGCACCAGCACGACCGCAACCTCCTTGATCAGGCCGTAGAACGACGCATCGACGGCATGGACATGCATGCCCGCGCCGATCGACCACTGCCATTTCGGCACGCCCATCACATAGGAGATCTTGAGGGAGGGATCCTTGTCGCCGGGCTTCACCCAGAGATAGTCGACGAAGCCGGCTCCCTTGGTCCGTGCGGTGTCCGTCAATTCCTTGACGAAGAGCTTGCCGGTCGAATCCTTGAGCGGCGACATGTCGGTGCCGACCAGCTTCGCGCTCGCATGGGCGATATTGAAGCCGTCATAGCGGATCACGAAGAAGTAGTTGCCATCGTCGAAGCGGGCATTGGTGACGGCGTCGATCGCCAGCTTCTGCGCGTCGGCGTCCTTGAGCTCGCCCTTTTCGACGCGCGCCACATAGGCATTCACCGTGGAGGTCGCAGCCTCGACCGCATTCTTCACCTCGGCCCGCTTGAGATCGAGCATGTCGATCCGGGCCTGCCGGAGTGTCACGGCAACGCTCGCAACCGCGACGACCGCGGCCAGGATTGCGACCAGGCCGAACGAGCGGCTGATCGACAGCGCAGTAAGCTTCTTCATCAACGACATAGCCGCCCCATTGCGAATGTGATTCTCCACATTCGCAAGAAACGGCTAATGCCTGCTTAACGATGCCACGATTTAGCCACAATCAGCGGTTGTTGGCCGCAATCCGTGATTGCAGTCAGATCGCCGGGGCGTAGTCGTCGCCTTCCTCGCCGCGCATGCGCTCGCGCCGCGGCGTGCTCCGGACGCCCGAGCAGAGCGAGCGGGCAAGACCGCGCAGCGGCGCCGTCAACCGGTGGACGTCCTCGACGCGCGCCATGATCTGACCTGCCGTCTTCAATTCGCGGTCGAGCTTGGCCATGGTGCGCGACAGCTCGGGCTCGTCATCCTCCAGCCAGGTGTCGAGCACGCGCGCCATCAGCAGCGTCGCGCCCCTGACCCGGACGGAGCCGAGATCGTCCTCGGTCGGGATACCCGCCGAAGCGAGCAGATAACGCCAGGAATTCACGGAGTTGCGCCCGAGCGCGGCGAGCGCCAAAGGTTGGCGCCGCAGATGTGGCATCAAGGCCTTCAGGCCGGTCTTGTAGGGCGCCAGCGCGTCGAGCCGGCGCATCACCAGATCGAAAACGCGCTCCTTGTACGATTCCTCCGCCAGGTCGTCGGAACCGCCGGCCAGCACGGCATCATCGAGGATGCGGCCGAGGCCGCCGAGGATCGCGAGCTTGGAGGGGAAGAGGCCGCGCAGGTCGGCGAGGCTGATCCCGGCTTCGCGGGCGATCGCCGGCAGTTCGATCTCGTCCCAGCCCTGCGCCGCGGCCAAGCGGAACAGAGCGTCGACCACGGCGCGCCGTGGATCGGGCTTCGCAGCGGGCTTTTCGGCTTCGGGTAAAACGGGTTTACGCGCCATCGGGGATCTCTCCTGTCGCGAATTCATAGGAGAGAAGCTAGGCCTTGCGCGGGCTGGTTGAAAGGCCGCCTCAGCCGGAAAGCTCCTCGGCGCGGCGTTTGGCGGCAGCGACCGCGCGTCGCATCAAGGGCGCCAGGCCATTATCGGCCATCAACACCTCGAGCGCGGCAGCGGTCGTGCCCCCGGGCGAGGTCACGTTCTGGCGCAGCGTCGCCGGCGGCAAAGGCGACTGGAACAGCATCTCGCCTGCGCCTTCGATAGTGGCGCGCGCCAGCCGCTCGGCGAGGTCGGCCGGCAGACCGGCGGCCGTGCCAGCCGCTGCGAGGCATTCGACCATATGGAAGACATAGGCCGGCCCCGAGCCCGAGACGGCCGTGACGGCATCGATCAGCCCTTCATCCGAGAGCCACTCGACTTTGCCGACACCGGCAAGCAGCGCATCCGCCAGCTGCCGCTGTCCTTCGCTCACGCCCTTGCCTGCGGCAGCAGCGGTGACGCCGCGCTTGACCGAGGCCGGCAGGTTCGGCATGGCGCGGATGATCGCACCGGCATTGGGCAGGCGGGCCGAGAGATCGCCGAGGGTCTTGCCGGCGAGGATCGAGATCAGCAGCGTCTTCGGGCCGATCAGGGCCTGTACGGACGGAGCGGCGGTGTCGAGCATCTGCGGCTTGGTCGCAAGCACCACGACCTCGGCCTGCGCCGGAGCGGCAGGGTTGACGCTCATGCCCCCGGCGGCAGCGAGGGCCTGCATCTCGTCCGAGATATGCGGGTCGATCAGCGTGATCCCCGCCCCTTTCACGCCGATGCGCAGCCAGCCCTCGAGCATGGCGCCGCCCATCTTGCCGGCACCGACGAGGGTGAGGGTTTGCGGAAGCGGGCTGGGCATGGCGTCTCTCCGGTCGATGCGCGGTTGCGCACGGACCTGAACCGCCAAGCGCGGCCCGGGTCAAGCCCGGGCCCGGCTACGACTTCACGCTTCGCCGACCGTCTCCAGCAGCGCGCCTTCGAGTGCCTCGCGCGCGCTCTTGCCGGCCCAGACCACGAACTGGAAGGCCTGGTAATAGCGCTCGCAGGCGTCGATCGCCGCCTTGATCAGCCCGGCCGCCTGCTCCTCGGTCGGCTCGGCGCCGCCGGAGAGCAGGAGCGCGTGGCGGTACATCACCACGTTCTCGCGGCTCCAGAGATCGAAATGCCCGAGCCAGAGCTGCTCGTTGACGAGGCTGACGAGGTTCATGACCTCGTTGCGGCGCCGGTCTGGCACCTTCAGGTCGAAGGCGCAGGCGATGTGGATAGACTCCACCTCGGAGAGCCAGGTGATCGCGACATGGTAATCGGCCCAGCCACCGGTGACGGAGACGGAGAGTTCGTCATCGCTGTCGCGATCGAAGCTCCAATCGTTCAGCGCGGCCAGGCGTTCGACGAGATCGAGGGGGTTAGAGGGGCGTTCGGTATCGGCGTCCAGGTCAAGGTCCATCATGCCCAAGGTCCAACAGCCGGCATCTGACCTTCAAGGGCAGGCGCGGCTTGTCTGAGAACGGGTACACGGCGACTGGAAAAGCGTAAGGCACACAACCCGACAAGAAAGCCGCTGGGCGGCCTTCGCTCCGTCGAACCACCCCTTAGGCAGGGCTGAACGACGAATCACCTCTCTTCATCGACGATAGCGCAGGCCGGTTAACCCGCCCACAACGCGATGCAGGCTCTGCGGATTCGGACGTCGGCTCAATCCCTTCGCGCGACTGTCCACAGCGCGCGCCGGAATGGGCTCACTCCTTTGCCGCGCGCGCCTCGAGCGCCGCCAGCCGGGCCGCGAGCTTGTCGTTCTCCTCGCGCGCCAGCAGCGCCATCTCGCGCACCGCCTCGAATTCCTCGCGCGTCACGACATCGAGATCGCGCAGCAGCCGCTCGATCTGCGTCTTGACCACGGTCTCGACCTCGCGGCGCACGCCCTGCGCCGCGCCGGCCGCATCGGTCGCCAGCCGGGCGATGTCGTCGAGGATACGGTTGGACGTGCTGACCATCGAAGCTCTCCGGCGGGCGCCCCATGCGCCTGCCGGGAGATATGGCGAAGGAGCGGCGGCAGTGCAATCGCTGCGGCAAAGCGGGCTCGCCTCGGCCCTCGCCCGCCCTATCTGGACCTGACCGATCGTTGCGCCTACAACGAGCGCCGCAGGGAAGACCAGCAATCCGAGCCCAAACAATGGGCGGGAGGCGTCATGTCGGTTCGTTCTTACGGCCTCGTTCTGGGGCCGCTCGTCGCGCTTGCGCTCGCAGGCTGCCAGGAAACCACCACCGCCGCGCGGCCGCGTGTCGATGCGCCAGGTGTTCCTGTCTCGGTGCAAAGCATCTCCGGCGCACCCGACCAGGTGACGGCGCACTTTGCCGGCCTGCTCGGCGAAGCCGCGGCCGAGCGCAAGATGGAGATCGTCCCGGGCGACAAGCCGGCGCGCTTCCGGGTGCGCGGCTATCTCACCGCCCAGCCGACCGAGGATGGCCAGACCGCCCTCGCCTTCGTCTGGGACGTCTATGACGAGAGCAAGAAGCGCGCCCAGCGCGTTCAGGGCGAGAGCCTCGGCCGCCGCGGCGGCAGCTCCGACCCCTGGGCCGGCATCGACCAGACCATCGTCGCCAAGGCCGCGTCCGAATCGGCCGACGCGATCGCGAGCTTCCTGACGACGGCGCCGGTACCCGAGCCGAAGCCCGACGCAAAGGCCAAGACACGCACGGCTCAGGCCGCTCCCGACAAGAAGCGCTAGAGGTCGGACTCCCGGCACAGGCACGCCTTCAGGCCGCGCATATCACGGAATATCCTGCGCAACGTGCATCGCCTTCGGTGCGGTGCAGCATTTGCATGGGGACGCGGCGCCTCTTTGGTCGACTCGGCGTCATCACGCTGTTATGAGCCCTTCGAAACTGAGCCGCCCCCGCTCGGACGGCTCGCCTTGACCCGCGTTTCTGGTGCGCCCGGCATGCCCTCTACCTTCAAAGTCGTCGCCGGCAATTCCAACCGCGCCCTCGCCGAAGCCATCTGCGGCCATCTCGACGTCCCACTCGCTCGGGCCCAGGTCCGGCGCTTCGCCGACATGGAGATCTTCGTCGAGATCCAGGAGAACGTCCGCGGCCAGGATGTCTTCATCATCCAGTCGACCTCGTTTCCGACCAACGACCATTTGATGGAGCTGCTGATCATCACCGATGCGCTGCGCCGCTCCTCGGCGAGGCGCATCACGGCGGTGATTCCCTATTTCGGCTATGCGCGGCAGGACCGGCGCGCCTCGGGCCGCACCCCGATCTCGGCCAAGCTCGTCGCCAACCTGATCACCCATGCCGGTGTCGACCGCGTGCTGACGCTCGACCTGCACGCCGGCCAGATCCAGGGCTTCTTCGACATCCCGACCGACAACCTGTTCGGCGCGCCGCTGATGGCGCGCGACATCAAGGACCGGCTCGACTGGAAGAACGCCATGGTCGTCTCGCCGGACGTCGGCGGCGTCGTCAGGGCGCGCGCGCTCGCCAAGCGCATCGACGCCCAGCTCGCCATCGTCGACAAACGCCGCGACCGGCCGGGCGAGTCGGAAGTGATGAACATCATCGGCTCGGTCGAAGGCCGCTCCTGCATCCTGCTCGACGATATCGTCGATTCCGGCGGTACGCTGGTGAATGCCGCCGAGGCCCTGCTCGATCAGGGTGCCAAGGAGGTCTACGCCTATATCACCCATGGCGTGCTCTCCGGCGGCGCGGTGGCGCGCATCGCCTCCTCCAAGCTGAAAGAGCTGGTGATCACCGACTCGATCATGCCGACCGAGGCGGTGAAGGTCGCACGTAACATCCGCGTCATCTCGATCGCCGGGCTGATGGGCGAGGCAATCGAGCGCACCGCGAGCGAGTCGAGCGTCTCCAGCCTGTTCGACTGACGGGAGCAGGGTCATGACCGCCGCCACGGCCGGCGCGGACCGGGCCCTCGTCCTCTTCTCCGGCGGCCAGGATTCCACCGTCGCCTTGGCCTGGGCATTGGAGCGCTTCGCCGCCGTCGAGACCGTCGGCTTCGACTATGGCCAGCGCCATCGCATCGAACTTGAGTGCCGCGAGACCATTCGGACCCAGCTGCCCGGACTGTCATCTGCCTACGCCGAACGCCTGGGACCGGATCATCTCCTCGATCTCAAGACGCTTGGCGCGATCTCCGATACCGCGCTGACCAGCGAGAGCGAGATCGCCTTCACTGACGCCGGCCTGCCGACGACCTTCGTCCCCGGCCGAAACCTGATCTTCCTGACCTTTGCAGCGGCGCTGGCCTATCGCCGCGATTGCAAGCACATCGTGCTCGGCGTCTGCGAGACCGATTATTCCGGCTATCCCGACTGCCGCGACGACACGATCAAGGCGATGCAGGTCGCGCTCGGCCTCGGGCTCGACCGCCGGCTCGTGCTGCACACGCCGCTGATGTGGCGCGACAAGGCGCAGACCTTTGCCCTGGCCAAGGAATTGGGCGGCAATGCCCTGCTCGACCTTGTGGTCGAGGAGAGCCATAGCTGCTATCTCGGCAACCGAACGAAGCGGCATGCTTGGGGCTATGGCTGCGGTCATTGCCCGGCCTGCGACTTGCGAGCCCGGGGCTTTGCGGCCTATGAGGCCGCACCGAACGACAGCGGACCGAACCATGACGATTGATCGGCAGCGCCGTACCGAGGGCATGATTGCGCTGGCCCTCTTCACCCTCACCATCCCGCTTGCCAACTGGCTGATCGGCAATGCTGGCACGGTCTGCGTGCCGGATGGGCCCTGCCTCGTCCCGGTCGCACCCGGGATCAAGGCGCCGAGCGGCGTGCTGATGGTCGGCCTCGCACTCGTCCTGCGCGATATCGTCCAGCGGCGCCTGGGTCCTCTCGCTGGTCTCGGCGCGATTGCGATCGGCGCCCTGATCTCCGGGCTGCTGGCGCCGCCGGCCATCGTCCTGGCCTCGACCGCGGCCTTCCTGCTCTCCGAACTCGCCGACTTTGCGGTCTATACCCCGCTGCAGCGCCGCAATTTCGTCGCCGCTGTCGCCGCATCGAGCGTTCTCGGTCTCGTCGTCGACAGCTTCGTCTTTCTCTGGCTCGCCTTCGGCAGCCTCGATTTCCTCACCGGACAGATCATCGGCAAGGCCTGGATGGTGCTGCTGGCATTGCCGCTGATGCACCTGCTGCGTCGGCGTGATGAGCGGATCGGGCTCGCTCCCGCCTGAAGACCGCAAAAGCCGACAATTCGATTCAAGGGTGAAACCGCGGTTTCACCCCCCTGCGGCATAATGGCGCCTCCCGTCCGCCGAGTGCCACGATGCGCCGTCACGATTCCGTCGAGCGTCTGCAATCCCTGCAAAACGCCATTCTGGAATCGATCGCGCGCGGCGAGGATTTAGCGGCGATCATGGCGGCGCTGTGCCAGCAGGTCGAAGCGCTTGCGCCTGGCGTGGTCTGCTCCGTCGTGACCATCGACGATGAATTCCGGCTGCGCGCGCTTGCTGCCCCCAGCCTGCCGCGCTCCTATGGCGAGGCGATCGACGGCACGCCGATCGGCCCGCGCGTCGGCTCCTGTGGCACGGCAATCTATCGCAAGCAGCCGGTCGAGGTGACCGACATCGCCACCGACCCGCACTGGGAGGGTTACCGCGAGCTCGTCTTGCCGCTCGGCCTGCGCGCCTGCTGGTCGAGCCCGATCGCGGCGCGCGACGGCCGGATCATCGGCAGCTTCGCCTTCTATTATCGCGAGCCGCGCGGCGCGACGCCCTTCGAGCGCAGGATCGTCGAGACTTGCGTCCATCTCTGCGCCATCGCGATCGAGCATGAGGAGGTCAGCGCCCGCAATCACCGCCTCGCCTATTTCGATACGCTGACCGGGCTGCCGAACCGGGCCCGCTTCAATGAGGCGATCGCCCAGGCGACCAGCCGGTCTCGGTCCGGCTTCGGGCTGATGCTGATCGACATCGATCACCTCAAGGCGATCAACGATACGATGGGTCATGCCGTCGGCGACTTGCTGATCGAAGCCGTCGGCTCGCGGCTTGCTGCGGTGGCGCCAGACGGAACGGCATTCAGGATCGGCGGCGACGAATTCGCCGTCCTCCTCCCCGGCTGCGACAAGGCCGGGCAATTGCGCGGCGTGGCCAGCGCCATCCTCGCCGCGATGCAGGGACCGATCGACTGCGAGGGGGCGACCATCGTCCCCAGCGTCACGATCGGTGGGGCCATCGCCGGGGAAGACGGCGCCGACAGTGTCACCTTGCGCCAGAATGCCGACTTCGCGCTCTACCACGCCAAGGAGACAAGGCGCAGCGGCTATGTCCGTTTCAAGGGCGGCCTGCGCACCGCGATGACCCGCCGCATCCAGACGGTCCGGACCGTGGACGAGGCGCTGAGCGCGGGACGCCTCGTACCCTACTATCAGCCGATCATCCGGCTCGACACCGGCGAGATCTCCGGCATGGAGGCCCTGGCGCGACTGCGTCTGGACGACGGCCGTGTCGTGGCAGCCGGCGAATTCCAGGATGCCCTGCTCGACCCCAAGCTCGCCTATCGCATTTCCGGCCAGATGCTGGCGGCGATTGCGGCCGACATGGCGCAATGGCTGCGCCAGGGCCTGCCTATCCGCTATATCGGCATCAACGTCACCTCCGCCGACTTTCAGAAGGGCGACCTGGTCCAGCGCATCGTCAGGGCCTTCGAGCGGGTGCAGGTTCCACTGGAGCATCTGGTCGTCGAGATCACCGAGCAGGTGATCATGGGCGGACGTCGCGACGGCGTCGCGCGCACCATGGCGGCCTTGCGCGAACGCGGCATCATGGTCGCGCTCGACGACTTCGGCACCGGTTTCGCCTCGCTCACCCATTTGCTCGATTTTCCGGTCGACGCGATCAAGATCGACCGTTCCTTCGTTGGCGGTATCGATGGCGGAAAGAGAAGCGGTGCGATCGTCGAGGCGCTCATCGGCATCGCAGGGCGGCTTGGCATGCGGCTCGTGGCAGAAGGCATCGAGAGCGAGAGCCAGGCGCTGCGCCTGGCCGCGATGGGTTGCCGGCTCGGCCAGGGCTATCTCTACGCCAGGCCGATGCCGGCCGAAGCGGTCGCTGCATTCGTTCGCAGCTTCGCCCGGCCGGCGCCAGTCGCCATCTCGCATTCGGCCGCCACGGCGGCCTGAATCGGCCTGCGGGCTTGAGATTGTCCGCGGTTTCGCCTATGAGCCTGCTCGCGTCCCACTGACACCCTTGGAGGCAGGGACGCGAACCGCAATGGCCGCCCGCTGGCGGCCATGTCTTTTAAAAAGCTAAGGATCAAACACATGACCGCCGTGAAGCAGATTCAGGCTTCGGCGCGCGCCCAGGTCGGCAAGGGGGCCGCCCGGGAAGTTCGTCGCCAGGGCCTCACTCCCGCCGTGATCTACGGTGCGGGCGAAACGCCTGTGGCCATCGCGCTCGATGCCAACAAGACCCGCCAGATGATCTACGCTGGTCACTTCCTGACCACGCTGTTCGAGATCGACGTCGACGGCAAGAAGACGCGCGTCATCCCGCGCGACTACCAGCTCGACCCGGTCAAGGATTTCCCGATCCATGTCGACTTCCTGCGCATCGCGGCCGGCCAGACCATCAAGGTCGAGGTTCCGCTGCACGTCATCGGCCAGGAGCAGTCGCCGGGCCTGAAGAGCGGCGGCGCCCTCCAGATCGTCGAGCACTCGCTCGAGATCGAAGTGGCCCCCGAGAGCATCCCCGAGTTTATCGAGGTCTCGGTTGCCGGCCTCGAAGTCGGTGATACGCTCCACAGCGACGCGCTCAAGCTGCCGGCCGGCGTCAGCCTGACCTCGACGAAGGATCGGACCCTGGTCACGATCATTCCGCCGACGGTCGAGGCCGAGGAGCCTGCCGCTGCCGAGGGCGAAGCCGAAGCCGCCAAGGCCTGAGCTTAACGTTCCCTGCGGAACGAACGCTTGCAGACGGCCGGGCATGCCCGGCCGTTTTGCTATGACAACCGGTGCGGAATCCAACGATGCTGATCTTCGCCGGCCTCGGCAATCCGGGCTCACGCTACGCCCGCAACCGCCACAACATCGGCTTCATGGCAGTCGAGGCGATCGCTCGGGCCGCCCGCGCCGCGCCCTGGCGTGCTCGCTTCCAAAGTCATGCCTGCGAGGCGACGATCGGCAGCGAGAAGGTGCTGCTGCTGATGCCGCAGACCTATATGAACGAATCCGGCCGCGCGATCGGCGAAGCCGCGCGCTTCTTCAAGGTCGCCCCGGCCGACGTCATCGTCTTCCATGACGAGCTCGACCTGCCGCCGGCCAAGCTGCGCGTGAAGCTCGGCGGCGGCAATGCCGGCCATAACGGCCTGCGCTCGACCACGGCCGCGATCGGCAACGATTACCGCCGGGTGCGGATGGGCATCGGCCATCCCGGCGACAAGGCACTGGTCCACCCCTATGTGCTGAACGATTTCGGCAAGGCCGAGGAGCCCTGGGTCGAGGATCTCTGCACCGCCTGCGCCGACAATGCCGCCCTGCTCGCCGCCCATGACGATGCCGGCTTCCAGAACAAGATCCACCTCTTCATGGAGGCGCGCGGCCATGGTGCCGTGAAGCGCCTCGGCGAGAAGGCGGATTAGGGCTCGCTCTCAGAGCGGTAGCTGGGCTCCGGGCTTGGCGATCGTCACCCGGCCGCTCGACAGGCTGCCATCGGCCTGCCGGCTCGCGGTCATCGCCACCTGCGCCCCGGCGACGAGATCGCCCGGCTGTGCCGGCGCCGCCATGATGATGTTGGCCTCTGACGGGATCGCGATCGTCTGCTCGCCGCCGGGATAGGTCAGCGTGACGCTCCCGCCTTCGACCTGCGAGACCGTCTCGGCCACCGTCGCGTTCGTCATCGTCGAATCCGGCAGGACGCCCCAGGGCTTGTGACCCTCGCCCGTGCCCCGCATCGCCTCGGGGAAGATGAAGACCTGCACGGCCATCAGCGTACCACCGGCCTGCGGACGGGCGCCGACGCCGATGAAGCTTCCCTTCCTGATATCGGCCATCGAGGCCTTGACCACGGCGCCGACCGAATAATTGGGCGCAAGGGCAACCGTCGTCACCGTGCCCTCCGGCGTCTTGACCGTCAGGGACTGGCCCTCGAGACGCTCGACCGTGCCGCGGATGCGGGTCTGGGGTGTCTGCGCCTGCAAGCCAGTTGTGACAAGCGTGACGAGCCCAATCAGGGCGAATGAGGCAAGGCGCATCGAGCAACTCCCGGTAGCCGGTCATTTGTGTGTCGCGCTCCACTCGTGCGCGCTCGGCAATCGCGCCGCCATGCACTTTCACGTGAGGCGCGCCCTCACCCGCCATCTTGTCTTTTATTGCTCTGCACCCAATAAGGCCCCGGAGAACCGAAAACGCTTTTTCCGCGGCGATGCGACCTGCCGCGATGCACTGGACGGGCAAGCATGGGCTTCAAATGCGGTATCGTCGGCCTGCCGAATGTCGGCAAGTCGACCCTCTTCAACGCGCTGACGCAGACGGCGGCCGCGCAGGCGGCGAACTATCCGTTCTGCACGATCGAGCCGAATGTCGGCGACGTCGCCGTGCCCGACGATCGGCTGGAGAAACTCGCCGCCATTGCCGGCTCGAAGGAGATCATCCCGACGCGGCTGACCTTCGTCGACATCGCCGGCCTTGTCCGCGGCGCCTCCCGCGGTGAGGGCCTCGGCAACCAGTTCCTCGCCAACATCCGCGAATGCGACGCCATCGCCCATGTCGTGCGCTGCTTCGAGGACGGCGACATCACCCATGTCGAAGGCAAGATCTCGCCGATCGACGATATCGAGACCATCGAGACCGAGCTGATGCTCGCCGATCTCGACAGCCTCGAGAAGCGCGTGCTGCCGCTGGAGAAGAAGGCGAAATCCGGCGACAAGGAAGCCAAGGAACTGGCCGACCTGATGAATCGCTGCCTCGTGCTGCTGCGCGAGGGCAAGCCGGCCCGCCTCGTTCAGGTCGCGGCCGACGAGCGCCGCACCTTCGAGACGCTCGGCCTGCTCTCGTCCAAGCCCGTGCTCTATGTCTGCAATGTCGAGGAAGCCAGCGCCGACAAGGGCAACGCCTTCTCCGAGCAGGTCAAGGCCCGCGCTGCCGAGGAAGGCGCGGTCGCCGTCGTCGTCTCGGCCAAGATCGAGAGCGAGATCGCCGTGCTGCCGGCCGCCGAGCAGACCGATTACCTCGAAGCCGTCGGCCTCGAAGAGCCCGGCCTCAATCGGGTGATCCGCGCCGGCTACGCGCTGCTCCACCTCGTCACCTATTTCACCGTCGGTCCGAAGGAGGCTCGCGCCTGGACGATCGAGAAGGGCACCAAGGGCCCTGCCGCCGCCGGCGTGATCCATACCGATTTCGAGAAGGGCTACATCCGCGCCGAGACCATCGCCTATGACGACTACGTCGCCAACAAAGGCGAGAGCGGCGCGCGCGAGGCCGGCAAGTTTCGGCTCGAAGGCAAGGAATACGTCGTCGCCGATGGCGACGTGCTGCATTTCCGCTTCGCCAACTGAGCCGCCGCCGCCGGAGCGCATTCTGCTCCGGCGCTATGCGCGGTAGGCTTTCGGAGTTTGCAAGTTTTCCGCTCGCTCGTGATCGATCCCGCACGCAGAATGCGGGCTCGACCAATGTGATGGGCTACCGATGCTCTATTTCGAGGACTTCGTCGCCGGCTCCGTGACCGAGTATGGCGCGCTTCCTGTCTCGCAGGACGACATCCTCGCCTATGCCAAGCGGTTCGACGCGCAGGACTTCCACATCGATCCCGACAACGCGAAGGCGAGCTTCGTCGGCACGCTGATCGCGTCCGGCTGGCACAGCTGCGCATTGTTGATGCGGCTGGCAGCCGAAGCCTTCTTCCTCGACTCGACCTCGATGGGCTCGCCCGGCGTCGAGGAGGTCAAATGGCTGCGGCCGGTGAAGCCGGGCGACGTGCTGAAGCTGCGCTGGACGGTCAGTGAGACCAAGGAGTCGCGCTCCAGACCCGAAATGGGACTGGTGAAGTTCCGCTTCGAGCTGCTGAACCAGCGCAATGAGCCGGTGGTCGAACAGAACAACTGGGTGATGTTCGGCCGCCGTGGCTCCGGCTTCGAGGCGGCAGGCGGTGACTGGCTCGGGCATTCGGTGAGTTACGAGCCACCACACGTAACCGTCGCTGTCGAGCCGCCCGCTCGGCCGACCGCCCCTCCTGGCTTCTTCGACGAACTGGTGATCGGCCAGACCTGGGAGCTCGGCAGCCTCGTCTTCACGCCGGAGGAGATCGTCGCCTTCGCCCGCTCCTTCGATCCACAGCCCTTCCACATGGATGAGGAGGCAGCGAGGAAGAGCTCCTTCGGCAGCCTCTGCGCCTCCGGCTGGCATACGGCGGCCGGCTGGATGGCGGCGATGGTCAGCCACCGCCGCCGGCAGGAGGCCGCGCTCGCGCCGACCGCAGCGCCCCGGCTCGGCCCCTCACCCGGCTTCAAGAATCTGCGCTGGCTGAAGCCGGTCTATGCCGGCGACCGCATCACCTATCATTCGACCGTCGCCGACAAGCGCCCGAGCCTGTCACGTCCAGACTGGGGCCTGTTCTTCCACCATAACACCGGCATCAATCAGAACGGCGAGACGGTTTTCAGCTTCGACGGCTGCGTCTTCATCGAGCGCAAGCGCTGATCAACCGGCGATTCGCCGCGAAGCCGCCGGAGGGCTCGCCATCTCGATGCGGTCGCGGCCATTGCGCTTGGCGGCATAGAGCGCCTCGTCGGCACGAGCGTGGAGGCTCGTACCGTCCAACGGTCCTTCTCCCGCGCAAAGCCCGATCGAGACGGTCACGCCCGTCAGCTCACTGTGAAGCAGGCGCCACGGCACGCGCCGCAAGGCACGACGGATCGCCGTCGCAACCTCCTGGGCCGCCTCGATAGGCGTGTCGCCGAGCAGGACACCGAACTCCTCGCCGCCGACCCGGGCCACCAGCGCCGAAGCCGACGTGATCTGGGCCGCGATGACCTCGGCGATGGCCTTGAGGCAGGCATCGCCGACCAGATGGCCAAAACGATCGTTGATCGTCTTGAAGTGATCGGCATCGATCATCAGCAGCGAGAGCGGCTCCCGTCGGGCCGACGCATCGGCCAATCGCGCGACAAAGCGGCGGTGATTGGCAAGACCGGTCAGCCCGTCCGTCTCGGCGAGCTCCGCCAGCGCCACATTGGCCCGGCGCAAAGCCTCCTGCGCTTCCAGCAGCTCCATCTGCTGGCGCTTGGCGGCCGTGATGTCGGCATGGGTGAAGAAGCTGACGCCGCCGGTGCTGTGCCGCGCGATCAGCCGGAGCCAACGCTGGCCGGGCAATTCGATCTCAAAGGGCACACCGTCATAGCGCAGGCCGTTGCTGATCGCCGCCCGCCAGGCGCCGGCTGGCGAAGCTTCGCGCCAGCACCAGGCGATAATCTCGTCCAAGGTGCGGCCGACCACCGGCGTGCCTTTTGGCAGATCGTAGAGCCGCCGGAACGCGTTGTTGGCGGCGATCACCCGCTCCTTCGCATCCAGAATGCTGGCGCCGTCCGGGATGAAGCGGAGCGCATCCATGACCGGCAGCACCAGCTCGGGGGCCGTTTCGGAATGGCTCTCGACATCCAGCCGCTGCCATAGCCGCACGCGGCCGCCATCCGGCGCCCTCAACGAAGATGCGCGCAGCTTGCGGCCATTGTGGATGAATTCGAAGGGCTGCGTCTGGTTCTCGTGGCGCGTCACGCCTTCTGCGACATGCCGCGCAATCTCCGGCATTTCCTCCCGCGAAAGACGGCGCTGATAGAACCGCACCAGATTATCCGCGTAGGGCTCCCCGACGTAGATCTCGCCTTCGTCCTCGGGGAAGAGTTGCAGGAAGGTCTGGTTCCAGCACAGAGCCCTCATCTGCTCATCGTATTCGCAAACGCCTATCCCAAGGGCGTCGAGCGAATCGAGCAGATAGCGCGAGAGCTTCATCCCGCCGTCATTAGACGAGAGCCGTTAACAACCGGTGAGATCGGCGTTTAAGATCAACCGACCTTTCCGTAACCCGCGAACCTGGCTGAAACACGCTCCATCTCGGCCGCGTCGAGGATGACCGGCTCGAGCCCCGACGCCAGCAGGTCGAGATACTGCCCGGCGAGATTCTCGACCTCGGCGACGATGGTATGTGCGCCCGCCAGGCTCGCGCCGAGCGCGATCACACCGTGATTGGCGAGCAGCACCGCCTTGCGGCCATCCAGCGCCTTGACCGCGTTGGCGGCCAGTTCCGGCGAGCCGAACGTGGCATAGTCGGCACAGCGCACATCGGCCCCGCCGCATAGCGCGATCATGTAATGGAAGGCCGGGATACCGCGGCGCGCGCTGGCGAGCGCGGTGGCCCGCGGCGAGTGCGTGTGGACGATCGCCTGCGCATCAGGCCGCGCCTTGTAGATCTCGATATGGAACGGCCATTCCGAGGACGGCTTGCGCTCGCCCGAGAGAACAGCGCCGTCGAGCGAGAGATGAATCAGGTCCTCTGCCTTCGTCTTCGCATAGGGCAGGCCCGACGGGGTGATCAGCAACCCGCCTTCGAAGCGAGCCGAGACATTGCCCGATTTCGACGGGCAGAAGCCGGCGCGGTCGATCGCCTGGGCGACCTCGACGATCTCCTGCCGCAACGCCTGCTCGTTCATGCCGCTTGTCCCTGTGCGAGATCCGGAAAGAGCCGGGCCAAGCCTTCTGCGCTCGCCGGAGCGATGCCACGCTCGGTGATCAGGCCGGTGACCAGCCGGGCCGGCGTGACGTCGAAGGCCGGATTGCACGCCGGGCTGCCCGGCGCCGCGACCTGGAAGAAGCCGGTGCTGCCATCCTCAGCCTGGCCGAACAGATGCGTGACCTCGCGCTGGCTGCGCTCTTCGATCGGGATCTGCTTCAGCCCATCCTGCAGCGTCCAGTCGATCGTCGGCGACGGCAGCGCGACGTAGAACGGCACGCCATTGTCCCTGGCGGCCAGCGCCTTGAGATAGGTGCCGATCTTGTTGGCGACGTCGCCGGTCGCGGTCGTCCGGTCGGTGCCGACGATCACCATGTCGACCTCACCGTGCTGCATCAGATGGCCGCCGGCATTGTCGACGATCACCGCATGCGGCACGCCATGGCTTCCGAGCTCATAGGCCGTCAGCGCCGCGCCCTGATTGCGCGGCCGCGTCTCGTCGACCCAGACATGGACTTGGATGCCGGCGTCGTGAGCGAGATAGATCGGCGCCAGCGCCGTGCCCCAGTCGACGGTGGCGAGCCAGCCGGCATTGCAATGGGTCAGGATGTTGACCGGCTCGCCCGCCGGCTTGCGTGCCGCGATCTGCCGGATCACGCCGAGCCCGTGCTCGCCGATGGCGCGGCAGAGCGCGACATCCTCGTCGCAGATCGCCGCCGCCTCGGCATAGGCGGCCACGACGCGCTCGGCCTCCGGCAGGTCGACCAGGCGCCTGCGCATCCTGGCCAGCGCCCAGTGCAGATTGACCGCCGTCGGCCGGGTCGCGCCGAGCAGCGCCAGCGCCTGCTCCAGAGCGTTGTCGGAGACGTCGATCCGTAGCGCCAGCGCCACGCCATAGGCCGCCGTCGCGCCGATCAGCGGCGCGCCGCGCACCGTCATATGGCGGATCGCATGGGCCGCCTCTTCGGCGGTCGCGAGCCTCACCGTCTCGAAATGGAAGGGCAGCCGCGTCTGATCGATGACACGTACGCCCCAGCCGTCTTCGTCGAGCCAGATGGTGCGGTAGTGCCGCCCGTGGATCTTCATGGCGTCAATGTCCGGCGAAGGAGACCAGCGTGCGCACCGGCACGCCGAGCCGCCTGATCTTCTCGGCACCGCCGAGATCCGGAAGGTCGATGATGAAGCAGGCGGCGACCACCTCGGCGCCGAGCGAGGAGAGCAGCTTCACCGCGGCCTCCGCCGTGCCGCCGGTGGCGACGAGGTCGTCGACCAGCAGGACGCGCTCGCCGCGCGAGACCGCATCCTTGTGCACCTCGATCTCGTCGGCACCGTATTCGAGCGAATAGGGCATGCCGACCGTCTCATGCGGCAGCTTGCCCTTCTTGCGCACCGGCACGAAACCGGCCGAGAGCTGGTGTGCAACAGCGCCGCCGAGGATGAAGCCGCGCGCCTCGATGCCGGCGATCTTGGCGATCTTCAGGCCCGCGAAAGGCTGCACCAGCTCGTCGACCGCGCGGCGGAAGGCGCGGGCATCGCCGAGCAGCGTGGTGATGTCGCGGAACTGGATGCCGGGCGCCGGATAGTCGGGAATCGTCCGGATCGCGTTCTTCAGATCGGCGAGGGCGCTGCGGTCCATCATCTCGTCCATCGGCTGCGGCGCCCCCTCTTAGCGCATGGCGCAGCCGGCGGGAACGGCACTGCGGACCGGGCAGCGCCGCCTGTTTCGCAGCTCAGTCGCGCCAGTAGCGGCGCTGTGCCCGCCGTTCGCGCTCGTCGCGATAGATCCGGCGCTCATAGACGCGCCGGCGGCCGCGATCATCGTCGCGGATGATGGTGTCGACGCGGGTGTGAACGCCGTTGGACGAATTCGAGCTGGAGTTCGACGAGGTATTGCCGGCGAAGGCCGGGCCGGCGGCGCAAAGGGCGATGAAAGCCAGGACGAGCGGTCGCATCGGGCAGCTCCGTGGTTGGCATCGAGAGGCGCCATATGCCGCCCTTGAGCCTGAACGCCGGCTGACTGCCTCCGTTCCTTCAAGTTCATCAGGTTTTCAGCACCCGCCCAGCCACCGCATCGAGCTTGGCCATGAGCTTGGGGTCGCGGAACTCCGGTGCGGTGACGATGGCGAAGTCGAGTGCGTTGTGCGAGCCGGCCGGGCAAGGCTCGCGCTCGCGCGGGAAATCGGCGGCCAGCCGCGCCACCAGCTGGCGCGCCTTGTCGGCATTGGCATGCAGCACGGCGATCACGGAGGCGACGTCGACCGCACCGTGCTCCTCATGCCAGCAGTCGTAATCGGTCACCATCGCGACGGTGGCGTAGGTGATCTCGGCCTCGCGCGCGAGCTTGGCCTCCGGCATCGCCGTCATGCCGATCAGATCGTAGCCGAGGCCTTTGTAGGTCAGCGATTCCGCCAGCGTCGAGAATTGCGGGCCTTCCATGGTGACGATCGTGCCGCCCCGCACGAAAGGCAAATCCTCCGCCGTTGCCGCTGCGGCGATCCGGTCCTGCAGCGCCGGCCCGACCGGATGCGCCACCGAGACATGGGCGACGCAGCCCTTGCCGAAGAACGAGCTGGCGCGGCCGGCGGTGCGATCGACGAACTGGTCGACCAGCACGAACAGGCCGGGATAGAGCTCGGCCTTGTAGGAACCGCAGGCCGAGAGCGAGACGAGGTCGGTGACGCCCGCCCGCTTCAGCACGTCGATATTGGCGCGGTAGTTGATCTCCGAGGGCGGGATCGCATGACCACGGCCATGGCGCGGCAGGAAGACGATTCTGGTCTCCCCCATCCGGCCTATCCGGAGCACGTCGGAGGGCTCGCCCCAGGGGCTCTCGATCCGCTCCTCGCGCAGATCGGTGAGCCCCGGCAGGTCGTAGATGCCGGAGCCGCCGATGATGCCCAGAACCGCTTCAGCCATGTCGGATCCCTGATGATTGTCCGGATAAGGATCGAGATTCGTGACAGCCGTAACACGGCGGTGCGCTCGACCAAACGCGGTCATCCCGGGCGACGAGAGGGAGACCCGGTTCCATTCCGGAACGGTCCAGGAATGGATCCCGGAGCGGCGCGGCTTCGCCGCTTGTCCGGGATGACTGACTTGAAAGGAGGCGCAGAAACGAAAAGGGCCCCGTCACCGGGGCCCTTCCCAACTCAAGATCTAGCTCAGTGCACCGAGGCGTGGTCGGGCAGGCGCGACCAGATCTTCTTCTTGGTGAAGTAGAGCAGGCCGGCAAAGAGTGCGAGGAAGAGCATCACCTGCAGGCCCATGCGCTTGCGCGCCTCGAGATGCGGCTCCGCCATCCACATCATGAAGGCGGTGACGTCCTTGGAGTATTGATCGACCGTCTCGGGCGCCTGCGCCTTGCCGTCCGCGCCCTTCGGATACTCGACCTGGCCGTCATTGAGCGGCTTCGGCATCGCGATCAGGTGGCCGGACATGTATTCGTTGTAGTTCTGGCCGGGCAGCAGCGCCGGGAACCCCTGCGGCGGGTCCTTGTAGCCGGTCAGGAGCGCATGGATATAGTCCGGCCCGTTCTCCTGATACTGCGTGAAGATGTCGAAGATGAACCAGGGGAAGCCGCGCTCATAGGTGCGCGCCTTGGCCAGCACCGACATATCGACCGGATAGGCCCCGCCATTGGCCGCGCGGGCGGCCAGCTCATTCGGGAAGGGCGACGGGAAACGATCGGCCGGGCGGCCGGGACGCTCGAACATTTCGCCAGCTTCGTTGGGGCCGTCCTTGATCTGATAGGTCGCGGCCAGCGCAGCCACCTGGCCGCGCGAGAATTCCGGCCCGCCGGGCTCGGCAAGATTGCGGAACGAGACCAGGCTGGCGCCATGGCAGGAGGCGCAAACCTCCTTGTAGATCTTGAAGCCGCGTTGCAATTGCGCGCGATCGAACGTGCCGAACGGGCCGGAAAACGACCAGCTCACGCGCGGCGGCTTCGGGGCGCCTTCGGCGGCCAGGACCGGCGAGACTGCAGCGATGGCGAGGCCGGTGACGAGGCCCGTCAGGGCGCGGCGAAACGAGGTGGTCTTCATCTCGTCAACCCTTGACGTTCGGTTCGGAGGCGGTGGCGTGGGCCAGGCGTGCGCCCGAGCCGCCGAGCACCGAGTCGGCAATGGAAGTCGGCAACTGCGTCGGCTTTTCGAAGATGCCGATCAGCGCCAGCGCCGCGAAGAAGCCGAAATACAGCACGGTCAGGATGCGCGAGATCGTAACGTAAGGCTCGTCGGCCGGCATGGCGCCGAGATAGCCGAGGCCGATGCAGACCAGCACGAACATCCAGAAGAACTGGCGCGCGATCGGCCGATAGGTCATCGACTTGACCTTGGAGGTGTCGAGCCAGGGCAGGAAGGCGAGGATCACGATCGCGCCGCCCATGGCGAGCACGCCGCCGAGCTTGTCGGGGATGGCGCGCAGGATCGCGTAGAACGGCAGGAAGTACCATTCAGGCACGATGTGAGCAGGCGTCGCCGCCGGGTTGGCCGGAATGTAGTTGTCGGCATGCCCCATGAAATTCGGCTGGTAGAACACGAACCAGGCGAAGACCAGCATGAAGCAGACCATGCCGAACAGGTCCTTGATGGTCGCATAGGGGGTGAACGGCACGGTGTCCTTGCGGACGTCCTTCACCTCGACGCCGGTCGGGTTGTTCTGGCCGACATGGTGCAGCGCCCAGATGTGCAGCCCGACGACGCCGGCGATCATGAACGGCAGCAGGAAGTGCAGCGAGAAGAAGCGGTTCAGCGTCGGGTTGTCGACCGAATAGCCGCCCCACAGGAAGGTGACGATCGTCTCGCCGATCACCGGCAGCGCCGAGAACAGGTTGGTGATGACGGTCGCGCCCCAGAACGACATCTGGCCCCAGGGCAGGACATAGCCCATGAAGGCGGTCGCCATCATCAGCAGGAAGATGATCACGCCGAGGATCCACAGCACCTCGCGGGGCGCCTTGTACGAGCCGTAATAGAGGCCGCGGAAGATGTGGATGT
The DNA here is from genome assembly GCA_025846845.1 of Alloboseaceae bacterium BT-24-1. Taxonomy (GTDB): domain Bacteria; phylum Pseudomonadota; class Alphaproteobacteria; order Rhizobiales; family Beijerinckiaceae; genus Allobosea. The sequence goes on along the minus strand of JAOYTL010000002.1, from coordinate 62,299 downwards.
AGACGGCGACGAAGAACATCGAGGCGCCGTTGGAGTGCAGATAGCGCAGCAGCCAGCCGAAGTTCACGTCGCGCATGATGTGCTCGACGGAGTTGAACGCCATGCTCGCGTTCGGCGTGTAATGCATCGCCAGGATCACGCCGGTGATGATCTGCGCCACCAGCATGAAGGCGAGGATGCCGCCGAAGGTCCAGAGGTAGTTCAGGTTGCGCGGCACGGGATAGGAGATCGCCGAATCGTGCACCAGCCGCACGATCGGCAGGCGCGCATCGAGCCAGCGCTCGATCCCCGTCTTCGGTTGGTAGGTGCTGTGCCCGCTCATGCTGCTCGCCTCAAGCTCTCTCAAATCCGCCGATGCCGTCTTCGCCTGCTTCAGGAGGCTCAGCCGATCTTGATCTTGGTGTCCGCGGTGAACGCGTAGGGCGGCACCGGCAGGTTCAGCGGCGCGGGACCCTTGCGGATGCGGCCGGAGGAATCGTAGTGCGAGCCGTGGCAGGGGCAGAACCAGCCGTCGAACTCGCCTTTCGGCTCGCCCGGGGAGCTGCCCAGCGGCACGCAGCCGAGATGGGTGCAGCTGCCATAGACAACGAGATATTTCTCGTGGCCGGCCTTGGTGCGCTGCTGGTCGGTCTGCGGATCACGCAGCGTCGCGATGTTGACGGCGAGCGCCTCGTCGATCTCCTTCTTGGTACGGTTGCGCACGAAGATCAGCTTGCCGCGCCAGAACAGCTTGATCGCCTGGCCTTCCGCGATCGGGGCGAGATCGAGATCGATCGGCGCGCCGGCGGCGACGACCTGCGCATCGGGCGCCAGCTGGCCGACCAACGGCAGCAGCAGCGAACCGGCACCGACCACGCCGACCGCGGCAGTGGTCAGGAACAGAAAATCGCGGCGGGTGGGTTCGGTGCCAGTCGTCTCTGTCGCGTGCGCCACGATCCAGTTCCCTGCTCGGCTGCCGGCCTGGCCGGCTCAATCAAAATCACGGGCCCCTCATAGGGACGCGGGCGCAGAGCCACCGTTTGGCAGCGCGTCGCCTGCGCGCTCTTTGGCATGCAGTTTTGATGAAGTCTACTGTCGCACGTGCCGCACCTGTCGCATCGCAGCAACGCTGCTCTGCACTCGGCTCAGGCCGGCATCCTGTCGCCATCAGCGAGCGCCAGGAAGCCGCCCGACTGTCGCGCCCACAGCCTTGCGTAGAGGCCTTCACGCCGCACCAGCTCGTCATGGCTGCCCATATCGACGATCCGGCCCTTGTCGAGCACGATCAGCCGGTCGAGCGCGGCGATGGTCGAGAGCCGGTGCGCGATCGCGATCACAGTTTTTCCTTCCATCAATGTGGAAAGCTGCGCCTGGATCTCGGCCTCCACCTCCGAATCGAGCGCCGAGGTCGCCTCGTCGAGAATCAGGATCGGGGCATCCTTGAGCAGCACGCGCGCGATCGCGATGCGCTGGCGCTGGCCGCCGGAGAGCTTGACGCCGCGCTCGCCGACACGCGAGTCGAAGCCCTTGCGTCCGTCCTGGTCGCTGAGGCCGAGGACGAAGTCATGTGCGGAGGCGCGCATGGCCGCCGCCGCGATGTCCTCCTGCGTCGCGCCGATGCGGCCATAGGCGATGTTGTCGCCGATCGAGCGATGCAGCAGCGAATTGTCCTGCGTCACCATGCCGATCTGGCTGCGCAGCGATTCCTGCGTCACCCGGGCGATGTCCTGCCCGTCGATCAGGATACGGCCCGAATCGAGCGGGTAGAGCCGCAGCAACAGGTTGACCAGCGTCGACTTGCCCGCCCCCGAGGGGCCGACCAGCCCGATCTTCTCGCCCGGCTTGATCTCGAGGTCGAGGTCTTCGAACAGCCCCAATGGCCGGCCGTAGTTGAACCGGACATGCTCGAAGCGGACGCCGCCCTGCGTGATCTTGAGCGGCACCGCGTCGGCTGCGTCCGGCAGATCATGCGGCTTGGCGATCGTCTCCATGCTTTCCTGCACCGAGCCGATATTCTCGAAGACGCCGCGCACCAGATGGATCAGCCAGCTCGACATCTGCACGAGGCGCAGGACGAGCCCGATCGCAGCCGCAACCGCGCCCGGCGTCATCTCGCCCTGGCTCCACAGATGCAGGCAGAGCCAGGCGGTCGCCACGACGAGCAGGCTGTTCATCGTCTGCAGGATGACGCTGACGCCAGTGATCAGCCGCGACAGGCTGAGGAAGGAGGCGTTCCAGCGTGCCAGCGCATCGCGCACCGCCGAGCGCTCGGCATCGGCGCGAGCGAAGAGCTTGACCGTCAGGATGTTGGTGTAGGCGTCGACGATCCGGCCCGTGGTGCTCGATCGGCCGAGCGAATTCGCCTCCGAGCGCTTCTTGGCGCGCGGCACGAAATAGATCAGCAGCACGACATAGGCGGCGAGCCAGACGAGCACCGGCATGGCGAGCCAGATGCTGGTCGAGCCGAAAAAGCCGAGCGCGACCGAGGCGAAGATCAGCGCATACCAGAGATCGTCGATGACCTCGATCGTCGCGCCACGGATCGCCTGCCCGGCCTGGATCACCCGCGACGAGAGCCGGCCGGCGAAGTCGTTCTGGAAATAGGAGAGCGCGTGGCCGAGCGTGTAGACATGGTTGCGCCAGCGGATCTGATTGGTGATCTGCGGCACCACGACCTGGTCGACGATGGCGTGATTGGCGAAATAGATCAGCGGCCGGAACACCGTGACGAGGATGGCCGCGCCGATCAGCAGCCCGCCATGCTCGCTGAACACCTGCTCCGGCGAGTTCTTCGCCAGCAGATCGACGAACCAGCCCACCATCAGGTACATCGCCGCCTCGATGCCGGAAAAGCCGAGACCGGTCAGCATGATCAGGGCCATCCAGCCCTTCACGCCCTTGATGTGGTGCCACATGAAGCGGAACACGCCGGTCGGCGGCGTCTTGCGCTCGTCGAACGGCGCGAAGACGTCGATGCGGCTTTCAAGGAAACGGAAGAGCGGGGCGAACATGGAGCTGGGACCGCCCTCCTAGGCAGGCAATGGCTATGAGGCCGATATGGTGCGCGCACCGGGCGGCGACCAGAGCCTGAAAGCGCCGCCCCGTCATGCCATGGCAGCAGACGGCAGCCTGGTGCAAGCGCGTCGTCTTGCAGTGGCTGAGGGATCTACGACGAAAGAATATCGACTTAGGTTGCAGTCATGCCGGTTTCCCGCTTGCCGGGTACCATCACACCGCAGAGCATGCTGTCGCGCCGCGCGGAAAGCTGGCGATCCGGAGGTCCACTCGATGATCAGGTTTCACGCCGCCCTCGCCCTGGCGGGCACACTCGTTCTGGCAACACAAGCATTCTCCCAGACAGCGGGCAAGACGGTGATCGCGACGCCGAACGCGCCGGAGGCGATCGGCCCTTACTCGCAGGCGATCAAGGCCGGAAACATGGTGTTCCTGGCCGGGCAGGTCGCGATCGATCCGAAGACGAAGCAGTTCATGAAGGACGCCGGCATCGAGGACCAGACCAGGCAGACCCTCGAAAACCTCAAGGCCGTGCTCGAAGCCGACGGCCTCACGATGGACCATGTCGTCTCGACCTCCGTTTTCCTGAAGGATCTCAACGACTTCGGCAAGATGAACGCGGTCTACGGCAGCTATTTCAAGACCGCCCCGCCAGCGCGCGCCACCGTCGAGGTCGCCCGCCTTCCCCTGGATGCGAAGGTCGAGATCGTCGCTATCGCCGTCCGCCCCTGAGACACATGCCTTGACGCGGGCTCGCACTGCGCAGCATGAGGCCCCTCATGCTGCGCCTTGCCCTCTACCAGCCCGACATCCCGCAGAACGCCGGCACCATGATCCGCATGGCTGCCTGCCTCGGCGTCGCCATCGACATCGTCGAGCCGGCCGCCTTCGACGTCTCCGACCGCAATTTCCGCCGCTCCGGCATGGACTATCTCGAGCGGGCCGCGGTGACACGCCATGACTCCTTCCGCGCCTTCGAAGCCTGGCGCCGCGAGGCCGGCCATCGCCTCGTCCTTGCCGAGACCGATGGCGCCTGTCCTCATGTGGATTTCGCCTTCCGGCCCGGCGACATCGTCATGGTCGGCCGCGAGAGTGCGGGTGTGCCGCAGGAGGTCTATGCCGCGGCCGAGGCCAGCGTGCACATCCCGATGCGCCGCGATTTGCGCTCGCTCAATGTCGCGATGGCAGCAGCGATGGTAGTGGGCGAGGCGCTGCGTCAGCTTGGCGCCTATCCCGCGCCGGCCGACGCCTGACAAAGAGATCGCACATGACCGGACAAGCCACGCAAACCACTGCCGTCGATCCCGCTATCGTCGAGGCGTTGAAGCCGCGCGCCAGCGCCTGGTTCGAGAGCCTGCGTGACCGCATCTGCGCCGCCTTTGAAGCGATCGAGGACGAGGCGAGCAGTCCCTTGCCGCCAGAGACCGACAAGCCCGGCCGTTTCGTGCGCACGCCCTGGCAGCGCACCAACCATGACGGTGCACCGGGCGGCGGCGGCGTGATGTCGCTGATGTCGGGCCGCGTCTTCGAGAAGGTCGGCGTCCACGTCTCGACCGTGCATGGCAGCTTCGCGCCGGAATTCGCCGCTCAGATCCCCGGCACCGCCGAGGACCCGCGCTTCCACGCCACCGGCGTCTCGCTGATCGCCCATCCCTGGAACCCGCACGCGCCGACCGTGCACATGAACACCCGTTTCGTCGTGACGACGAAGCCCTGGTTCGGCGGCGGTGCCGATCTCACACCGGTATTGGAGCGCCGGCGCTCGCAGGACGATCCCGACGCGCTCGCCTTCCACGCCGCGATGCGTGCGCCGTGTGAGGCCCATGCCGGCGTCGCCGACTACGATCGCTTCAAGACCTGGTGCGACGAGTACTTTTTTCTGAAGCACCGCAACGAGCCGCGCGGCATCGGCGGCATCTTCTACGACTACCTCTGGTCGGGCGATCCGGACGCCGACCTCGCCTTCACCAAAGCGGTCGGCGAAGCGTTCCTAGACAGCTATCCGCGCATCCTGCGCCGCAATCTGGCGACGCCGTGGACGGAAGCGGAACGCCACGAGCAGCAGGTCCGCCGCGGCCGCTATGTCGAGTTCAACCTGCTCTACGACCGCGGCACCATCTTCGGGCTAAAGACCGGCGGCAACGTCGCCTCGATCCTGTCCTCGATGCCGCCGACGGTCCGGTGGCCTTAGCAATCATCGTCATTGCGAGCGAAGCGAAGCAATCCAGGGGGACGAAAGAGCTCTGCCGCCCTGGATTGCTTCGTCGCTTACGCTTCTCGCAATGACGATGCGGCGTTTGCCAACAGCGCCATCTGCTCGTCCCGCCCGGCCGGGCATCCGGCCTCGATCCATGCCTCGCGCGCCGCTTCGAGTGCCTGGCCGACGCCTGGACCGGGACTGACACCGAGCGTCAATACGTCCTTCCCGCTCGGCAGGAAGGGCGGCGTGCGCGCCATCTGCGCGATCAGCGCATGGACGTCTGCAGATGTCTCGGCTGTCCCCCGCAGCACCAGTGCGCCAGCGACTGAATCCACCCCGATGCGATGAACCAGGCGACGCAAGCTCGCGATCTCCGGCAGCCCCCCTTGCCCCAACACGGCCTCCAGCGCCGCGGCAATACCAGCCACTCGCTCGAACTCGGCATTCGACAGCCGCAGCCGCTCGCGCAGGCTCACCGCATCCTCGCTGACTGCGACGGCAAGCGCCGCAATCCGGAACGCCGGATAGACCTCGTCCCCAAGCGCATCGGCGATCGCAGCGAAGCGCGACAGACGGGGGACGCCGCCGATCACCGGCATCAGCAGCCCGGCCCCCGCCATGGCCGACAAGGTCTCGGCGGCGCGGGGCGCGACGAGCAGCTTGCGCAATTCCGCCCAGACCCGCTCGCGCGACAATCCGTCGAGCCCGGCACGCGCCGCAATGCAGGCATCGAGCGCACCCCGATCCAGCTCGCCCGCGCCGTAGCGGGCATGAAAACGGAAGAAGCGCAGGATGCGCAGGTAATCCTCGGCGATCCGCTCGCTGGCCGCGCCGATGAAGCGCACCCGCCGCGCTGCGAGATCGGCGAGCCCGTCGGCATAGTCGTGCAGGACGCCCGCGGCATCGAGCCCGAGCGCGTTGAAGGTGAAGTCGCGCCGCAGCGCATCCTCGCGGAAGTCGCGGCCGAAGGCGACGACGGCGTGGCGGCCATCGGTTTCGACATCGCGGCGCAATGTCGTGACCTCGAAGGGCGCGCCGTCGATCACCACGGTGACCGTGCCGTGCTCGACCCCGGTCGGGATCGCCTTGAACCCCGCCGCACGCGCTCGCCGCATCGTCTCGTCCGGCAAACAGGTGGTCGCGATATCGATGTCTGCGACGGGCTCGCCGAGCAGTACGTTGCGCACCGCACCGCCGACGATGCGGGCCTCTTCCCCGTCGCGATTCAGCGCGGAGAGCAGCGCTGCGACATCGGTCCGCGCCAGCAGAGCGGCGAGTTGCCGCCGCTCGCTTCCAGTCATGGCTTCGGCCGATCTTCGAAATAGCCGGGCACCAGCCGGCCGTTCTCGACATGAGGCGGCACGAAAGCACCGGTATGCCGCTGCGCCACCGAACCGGCATAGATGAAGGAGGCGATGCCGAGAACCAGCCCGGTCACCGACAGCCAGAACACATGGCCGCTCCAATGCTCGACATCGAACGGATTGCGCCGCCGGATCACGAGATAGCCCGCGAACAGGCAGAACGGCAGGACGAAGAGCAGGAACTCCTCGATCAGCGTGCGCAGCATCGGGTAATCTGTCCTGACTTCTTGTTTCAGCCGGTGAGCCGCTCGTAGAGATTGCGGATCATGCCGGCCGTCGCTCCCCAGATATAGCGATCGCCATGCGGCATCGCATAGTAGGTGCGGTGACGCCCCCTGAATTCGCGGCCATGGCGCTGGTGGTTGGCCGGGTCGAGCAGAAAGGCGAGCGGCGTCTCGAAGGCCTCGTCGACCTCGTGCGGGTTGATCGTCAGCGCCAGCGGCGGCTCGACCAGCCCGACCACCGGCGTGACGCGATAGCCGGTGCCGGTGAGATAGGCGTCGAGATAGCCGACCGTCCTGACCTTGCCGGGCGCAAGTCCGATCTCCTCGTCCGCTTCGCGCAATGCCGCCACCAGCGGCGAGCCGTCGGTGGCATCGATGCGCCCGCCCGGAAAGGCGATCTGCGCCGAATGACTGCGCAGCGCCGCGGCGCGCTGGGTCAAGAGCACGGTCGATCCATCGGGGTGCAGCACGATCGGGATCAGCACCGCCGCCTCGATCGCGCTCGCCTCGTCCGGGATGTCGATCGGCTCGGACTGCAGGTCGTGGTCGCCGCGCGGCCGCGCGATCAGGTCGCCGAGGGCCGGCGGCTCCGCCCGCAGGCTGCGGAGCAGCAGCGCCTCGAGGTCTCCGCCGTTCCAGAACGCGGTCTCGGCCAGCCGTTTAGCCACATGCTGCATCACAGTCCCTCGATCTCGCTGGCCGGCGCGACCACATGGAAGGCACCTCCGGCCATAATGCCGAACTGCGCCTCGCCAGCGATGTCGCGTACCTCTCCGAGCGCCAGGAGATCATAGGTCAGCGCCCGTGTGAGTCGGGCCCAGAGCCCGCGCCGGACATGGACATAGGGCTTCACTCCCTCGTTTGCAGCCCTGGCGAAGCGCAGCGCGTTGTCCGGCCCGACCGTCACCAGATCGTCGGTGCGGGTCCGGAAGGCGATGCTGCGCTGGTCGCCCTCGCCCTCCACCGCCATCTCGACCGCCTGCAGCGGCGCGTCCTCGACCGTGATCCCGACCTTCTCGACCGGAGTCACGAGAAAGTAATCGTCGCCTTCGCGCTTCAGCACCGAGGAGAACAGCTTCACCAGCGCCGGCCGGCCGATTGGCGTGCCGAGGTAAAACCAGGTGCCGTCGCCGGCAATACGCATGTCGAGATCGCCGCAAAACGGCGGATTCCAGCGCTCGACCGGCGGCAACCTGCGGGAAGAGCCGCTGCCGAGCGCCCCCAGCAAGCGATTCATCGCGCCGCCCGCCTCGGTCGTCACGTCACCTCGCGCTTTCGTCATCGGCATGCCGGTTGCATCGCTCTCTCGCCTTGAACTCTACATAATCGTGAAGCGGACTGTTGTGCACCGCCGCCCTCTGCCCCTTGAGCATGCTCCCCGCGAGGGTCAGAGTTCGGAATCGGACAGGAAGGCCGCGCGACGGCGAGGCTGAAGGAGATCGACATGGTGGCGCAAGCCCGTGATGCCAATGCCCCGATCAACCTCGACACTGGCGTGGTCGAGGCGGCCGAGGCGGCGCTCGCCGCCATCGGCGCCGCCCGCACCGAGATCGGCCAGGTCATCTTCGGTCAGCAGAAGGTCGTCGATCTCTCGCTGATCACCCTGCTTGCCGGCGGCCACGGCCTGCTTGTCGGCGTGCCCGGTCTCGCCAAGACCAAGCTGGTCGAAGCGATGGGCACGGTGCTCGGCCTCTCGGCCCGCCGCGTCCAGTTCACGCCCGATTTGATGCCATCTGACATCCTCGGCTCCGAGGTGCTCGACGAGAGCCCGGACGGCAAGCGCCATTTCCGCTTCATCAAGGGCCCGGTCTTCGCGCAATTGTTGATGGCGGACGAGATCAACCGCGCCTCGCCCCGCACCCAGTCTGCCCTGCTGCAGGCGATGCAGGAGCATCACGTCACCGTCGCCGGCGAACGCCACGATCTGCCTGCGCCCTTCCACGTCCTCGCCACCCAGAACCCGATCGAGCAGGAAGGCACCTATCCGCTGCCGGAAGCCCAGCTCGACCGCTTCCTCCTGGAGATCGACGTCGGCTACCCCGACCGCGAGGCCGAGCGCCGCATCCTGCTGGAGACCACCGGCGCCGCCGAGCACAAGCCCGTGCAGGCGATGACGGCCGAGACCCTGATGTCGACGCAGCGCTTGGTCCGTCGCCTGCCGGTCGGCGAGGCGGTGGTCGATTCGATCCTCGATCTCGTCCGCTCGGCCCGCCCTGGCGATGGCGAGAAGGCGATCACCGACAAGCTCGCCTGGGGCCCCGGCCCGCGCGCCAGCCAGGCGCTGACACTCGCCGCCCGCGCCCGTGCCCTCGTCGAAGGCCGGCTCGCGCCATCGGTCGACGATGTCGCGGCGCTCGCCGCCCCGGTTCTGAAGCACCGCATCGCGCTGACCTTCGCCGCCCGCGCCGATGGCGAGACGGTCGAGGGCATCGTCGCCAAGCTGGTGGAGCGCCTGGGTTGAGGACAAGCTGATGTTGCGCACGCGCGTCCTCGGCCAAGCTGAACGCCAGCCGGGACAGCCGGTCCTCAAGGCTTCCCTCGATCTTGCCGCGCGCCTGCCGCGTCTGGTCCTGGAAGCACGGCGGGTCTCGGCAAGCGTGCATGGCATCCATGGCAGGCGGCGTTCCGGCCCCGGCGAGACGTTCTGGCAATACCGGCCGCTGGTTACGGGCGAAGCCGCCTCGCGCATCGACTGGCGCCGCTCCGCGCGCGATGGCCATCTCTTCGTGCGCGAGCGCGAATGGGAAGCCTCGCACGCGATCTGGCTCTGGATCGACCGCTCACCCTCGATGGGCTTTGCTTCCTCGCTCGCTTTGGCGAGCAAGGTCGATCGCGCCCTGATCGCCGGATTCGCGCTGGCGGAAGCACTGGTCGAGGGTGGCGAGCGCGTCGGCCATCTCGGCCTGACCCGGCCGATGGCCTCGCGCCGTATCGTCGAAATGCTGGCCCAGGCGATCCTGGCCGACCGCCGCAATGGCGAGGCCGACCTGCCGCCGGAAGAGCCGCTGCCACGCCTCGCCGACGCGATCCTGATCACCGACGGGCTGACCCCGGCCGCGGCGCTGGCCAGGCGCATCGCCACGCTGGCGAGCAGCGGCGCCAAGGGCCATATCCTTCTGATCGCCGACCCGATCGAGGAGACCTTCCCCTTCTCCGGACAGGCCGAATTGTTCGACCTGGAGGATGGCCTCTCGCTGCGGGTCGGCGATGCCGGCAAATGGGGCGAGGATTATCGCGAGCGGCTGCAAGCCCATCGCGACGCCATCCGCGAGGCCTGCCGCCATGCTGGTTGGACGCTGACGCTGCACCGCACCGACCGTCCGGCGAGCGAAGGTGTCCTGCGCATCGCCAGCCTGATCGCCGCCTCGCGCGGCGGCGGGACGGGGAGATAGATGATGCCGGTCCTGAATGCTGCGCATGCCGCTCTTCCCTTCTCCCCCTGCGGGAGAAGGTGGCCCAAAGGGCCGGATGAGGGGTCGCGCAGGTCTGGAAAGCCTCGGGAAACGCCGCGCCGCACCAGCGACCTGCGTCGCGCGACCCCTCACCCTAGCCCTCTCCCGCAAGGGGAGAGGGGATATCGCGCGCCATCCCCGCGAAAGGATGCGAGCCGATGCTGAGCTCTCTCCCGATCGCCTTCTCCGCACCGCTGGCCCTGATCGCGCTGGCCGTCCTGCCTGTGCTCTGGCTGATCCTGCGGGTGACGCCGCCGCGGCCCAAGCGCATCGATTTCCCGCCGCTGAAGATCGTGCGCGACCTGATCCCGCAGCGCGAGACGCCGGCGCATACGCCCTGGTGGCTGCTGGCATTGCGGATGGCGGTGGCCGCGCTGGCGATCCTCGCCGTCGCCGGCCCGGTCTGGAATCCGGTGCGAGACGCAGCTGCCCTGCGCGGCCCGCTGCTTCTCCTGGTCGACAATGGCTTTGGCGCCGCGACCGACTGGACCGAGCGCCAGGCCATCGCCGAGAGCCGCATCGCCGCTGCCACCCGCGAGGGCCGGCCGGTCGCGGTCGTCGGCCTCGCCGAGGCGCCGGCCGAGATTGCGCTGTCGCAGCCGCAGGGCGCACTCGAACGCCTGCGCGCCCTCGCCCTCCAGCCGCACGCGCCCGATCGCGGCGCCCATCTCCAGCGCCTCGAAGCTTTCTGGCGGGCCCAGCCCCAGGCCGAGACGGTCTGGGTCGCCGATGGGCTCGGCATCGGCGGCGGTGACGCCGACTTTCTCGCCCGTTTGAAGCAGGAGGCAGGCGCAAGCCGGCTGTCGATCCATGCCGGCCCGGCCGACCAGCGCGCGCTCACCACGCCCGAGAACCTCGCCGGCGCGCTGACCGTCAAGGTGCTGCGCCCGACGCTCAACGCAGCCGCGAGCGGCCAGGTCCGCGCGCTCGACCTCAAGGGCCTGCCGCTCGGCGACGCGCCCTTCGTCTTCGGCGGCAACGAGCTTGCAACCACCGCGCGCCTGACCCTGCCGATCGAGGTCCGCAACGCCGTCTCCAGGCTCGAAATCACCGGCGAGCGCAGCGCCGGCGCTGTCGCTTTGCTCGATGATCGTGCCAAGCGCCGGCGCGTCGGCATCGTCTCCGGCGCGACCGCCGACACGGCCCAGCCGCTGCTGTCGCCGACCTATTACGTCTCGCGCGCGCTCTCGCCCTTCGCCGAGATCCGCGAGCCGCGCTCCGGCTCGACCGATCCCGTCGGCGAGCTTCTGGCGCAGAATCTTTCCGTCCTCGTCCTCGCCGATATCGGCGCGCTCGACAGTGACACCGCGGCTAAGGTCTCGGCTTTCGTCGAGCGCGGCGGCGTGCTGCTGCGCTTTGCCGGGGCGCGTCTCGCCGCCTCCTCGGACGAGCTGACACCGGTACGCCTGCGCCGCGGCGGCCGCACGCTCGGCGGTGGCCTCTCCTGGGAGACGCCGCGCAAGCTCGCCCCCTTCACCCGCGAGAGCCCGTTCTTCGGCTCGTCCCTGGCCGAGGATGTCCGTGTCACCCGTCAGATCCTGGCCGAGCCCGAGCCGGACCTTGCCCGCAAGACCTGGGCGGCGCTGGAGGACGGCACGCCGGTCGTCACCGGCGAGCGCCGCGGCGACGGCGTGCTCGCCATGGTCCATGTCACCGCCGACACCACCTGGTCGAACCTGCCGCTCTCTGGCCTCTTCGTCGAAATGCTGCGCAAGGTCGTCGCCATGTCCGGCACCAGCGCGACCGAGGGACAAGGCGGCGAGATCAAGGTAGAGACCCTCTCGCCGACGCGCGTGCTCGACGGCCAGGGCGCCTTCCGTTCGCCGCCGGCGACCGCGCAGCCTGTGGCCCGCAACTTCGCCGGCCGTGCCACGCTCGCCCACCCGCCCGGCATCTATGGCCCGACCGATGGCGCCATGGCGGTCAATACGCTGGCTCCCGCCGACACACTGACTGCGCTCGATCTCGCTGGGCTCGGCGCAACCGTGCTGCCGATCGACCAGCCGGTCGCCCGCGATATCCGCCCGCAGCTTCTGGTGCTGGCGCTGATCCTGCTCGTCGCCGACACGCTGGCGACACTCTGGCTCGGCGGCCGGATGAACCTCGCCCGCTTCCGCCGGGCGGCACCGGCGGCATTCATCTTCGCCTTTGCCCTCGCAGCGCTACCTGTCCCGGACACTGCGCAAGCGCAGCAGCCGGCGCCCCCTGCCCCGCCGGCCGAGCAGCGCCCGCCGGTGACCCGCGACATCGTCACGGCCGCGAGCGCGACCCGGCTTGCCTATGTCGTCACCGGCGACAGGGCGGTCGACGACATGTCCAAGGCTGGCATGGCCGGCCTCAACATCGTGCTCGGCGCCCGCACCGCGCTGGAGCCTGGCGAGGCAGCCGGCGTCGACGTCGCGCGCGACGAACTCGCCATGTACCCGATCCTCTATTGGCCCGTGGTCGCCGGCCGGCCGATCCCGGCGGCCGAGACGCTGCGCAAGCTCGAGGCCTATATGAAGGGCGGCGGGCTGGTGATCTTCGACACCCGCGACGCGATGAGCTCCCGGCCCGGCGGCGGCACCACGCCGGAGGGCGATCAGCTCCGCCGCATGCTGCAGACGCTCGACATTCCCGAGCTCGAGCCGATCCCGCGCGACCACGTCCTGACCAAGACCTTCTATATCCTCGACGGCTTCATCGGCCGCTATGACACCGGCACGACCTGGGTCGAGGTGCTGCCGCCCGCCAGCGAGGACGGCCGCCGCCCGGCCCGCGCCGGCGACAATGTCTCGCCGATCGTGATCACCTCGAACGATCTCGCCGCCGCCTGGGCCGTCGGGCGGCGCGGCGAGGCGCTCGTGCCGATGTCCGGTTCCGATCCACGCCAGCGTGAGATGGCGCTGCGCGCCGGAGTCAATCTCGTGATGTATGCGCTGACCGGCAACTACAAGGCCGATCAGGTCCATGTCCCGGCCCTGCTCGAACGCCTCGGTCAGTAGCGAAGGAAATCCCGCCCGATGTGGAGCCTGACCTTCGCCCCGCTCGTCCCGCTGCCGCTGCTGATCGGCCTCGCCGCTCTGGCCGCGGTCGCCGCCGGCATGGCGCTCGTGCTGGCCGGGCGTAGCGCGATCCTGCGTGCGCTGGCGCTCTCCGTGCTCGCTGTCGCCTTGGCCGACCCCTCGCTCGTCTTCGAGGATCGCGAGCCGGTCAAGGACGTCGTCGCTGTCGTCGTCGACAAGTCCGCCTCGAACCGCCTCGCCGATCGCGCCCAGCAGACGCAGGCCGCCCAGGCCGAGGTCGAGCGGCAATTGCGCGGCATTTCCGGCGTCGAGGCGCGGACGATCGAGGTCACCGATCAACAGGGTGCCGGCGACGGCACCCGCCTGTTCGAGGCGCTCGCCTCCGGCCTCGCCGACGTGCCGTCCGAACGCGTCGCCGGGGCGATCGTGCTCAGCGATGGCCTTGCCCATGACGCCCCCGCCACTGCCGAGGCGCTCGGCCTGCGCGCGCCGCTGCATGTGCTGACGACCGGCCGCGAGCGCGAGATCGACCGGCGCATCGTGCTGGTCGATTCGCCGCGCTTCGGCATCGTCGGCAAGGAGCAGAACGTCCGCCTGCGCGTCGTCGACAAGGGCGGGCCGGGCCGCGCCGCGATCACGGTGCGCCGCGACGGCGAGATCATCGCAAGGCGCGAGGCGATCACCGGCGAGACGATCCAGGTCCCTGTCCGTATCGATCGCGGCGGCCCGAACGTGATCGAGATCGAAGCGGCGCCGATCGCCGACGAACTGACGCTCGCCAACAACCGCGCCGTCATCACCATCGAGGGTGTCCGCGACAAGCTGCGCGTGCTGCTGGTCTCCGGCGAGCCGCACCCGGGCGAGCGCACCTGGCGCAACCTGCTCAAAGCCGACGCCAATGTCGACCTCGTCCATTTCACCATCCTGCGCCCGCCGGAGAAGCAGGATGGCACACCGATCAACGAGCTCTCGCTGATCGCCTTCCCGACGCGCGAGCTGTTTCAGGTCAAGATCAAGGATTTCGACCTGATCATCTTCGACCGCTATGCCAACCAGTCGATCCTGCCGCTGGTCTATTTCGACAATATCGTCCGCTATGTCCGCGACGGCGGCGCGCTGCTGATCGCGGCCGGGCCGGAATACTCGGGCGCCCAGTCGCTGGCCCGCACCCCGCTCGGCCAGATCCTGCCGGCACAGCCCGATGGCAGCGTCATCGACGAGGCCTATCGCGCCCGCGTCAGCGAGCCGGGCAAGCGCCACCCCGTCACCCGCGATTTGCCGGGCTCCGAGACCGAACCGCCGCGCTGGGGCGAATGGCTGCGCATGGTCGGCGCCCGCACCCGCTCGGGCTCGGCCGTGATGACCGGGCCGGGCGAGCGCCCGCTCCTCCTGCTGGCGCGCGAGCAGAAGGGCCGTGTCGCGCTCTTCCTCTCCGACCATGCCTGGCTCTGGGCCCGCGGCTTCCGCGATGGCGGCCCGCATCTCGACCTGCTGCGCCGGCTCGGCCACTGGCTGATGAAGGAACCGGATCTCGAGGAAGAGGCACTGCGCGCCAGCGCCCGCGGCCGCAACATCGAGATCGAGCGCCAGACGCTCGGCGACACTCCGGCGCCGGCGATCGTTACCGCGCCCGATGGCTCGACCCGCACCGTGCCATTCGAACCCGGCCGCCCCGGCCTCTTCGTCGCCCGTACCGCGGCAAGCGAGTTCGGCCTGCACAAGATCACCACCGAAAACCTCACCGCCTTCGCCAGCATCGGCCCGGAAAACCCGCGCGAGCTGATGGAGGTGGTCAGCGATCCCGGCAAGCTCCAGGCCCTTGCCGAGGCAACCGGCGGCTCCTCGCGCCGGATCGGCCAGGAGAACGGCTCGGGCGTCACCATCCCGCGCATCGTGCCGGTCCGCTCCGGGCGCCAGTTCGCCGGCGCCGACTGGATCGGCCTGCGCATCAGCGATTCCGGCATCGTCCGCGGCGTCTCGATCTCGCCGCTCTTCGTCGGGCTGATCGGGCTCGCGATCCTGTTCGGCGCGCTGGTCGCCGGCTGGATCGGCGAGAGCGGTCGGAGATTCAAGCGCGAGGCGTGACGCTCTTACCTTCTCCCCTTGCGGGAGAAGGTGGCCCGAAGGGCCGGATGAGGGGTCGCTCAGGTTTTAATGGTGTCGGGAAATCGCGCTGGACCAGCGATCAACGTCGTGAGACCCCTCACCCTAACCCTCTCCCGCAGGGGGAGAGGGGACAGGTCGCGGCCACCCTGTTCAGCGCAGCGCCGCCACAGCGCCGCTGCGCTGCATCAGCACCCCGTCGCGAAGCTCCAGCGCCAGGAAACGCCCCGGATCGGCCGGGCCCGGCAGGATGAGCTGGCCGGGCTTCACCGGCTTGAAGCCGAAGCGGGCGTAATAGGGCGCATCGCCGACCAGCAGGATGAGTTCGTGGCCGTGCTCGCGCGCCGCCTCGATCGCCGCGTTCATCAGCGCCGCGCCGATACCGCGGCCCTCGAAGGCAGGATCGACTGTGAGCGGGCCGAGCATCAAGGCCGGCGCGCCACCGGCGAGGATCGGTGTCACTCGGACCGCGCCGACCAGGAAGGTGCCGACATGGCTGGCGAAGGATAGCGCCGGATCGCGCGGCGCGCCCTCGCGCAGACGGAAGGCCGTGCGCGCGAAGCGTCCCGGCCCGAAGGCGCGTTCGTGCAGGCGTTCGATCGCCGCGGCGTCACCAGGCAATTCCTGGCGGATGGTGAGGGGAAGCGAAGTCATGATCGGGTTCGCGGCATGGCCGAATTCGGCAGGAATGGCAATGGCGCCGGCTTCACACCGGCCGCGCCCAGAGGTCCTGATGGCCGACGCGGACGGAGGTCGCGCTCCGCTTCGCCTCCAGCCAGTTCGCGATCGCCTCCGGCGCGACATGCCCGGTCTCGCCAACGGCAGCGGCGATCCCGGCCGCCAGCTCGCGGATCAGATCGGGCTGGCCTGCTTCGAGCTGCCACGGGCTTTCGCCGACCGTGACCGCAGTGCCCGCCTTGCGGAAGGCCTGGGCCAGCGCCTCGGTGGCATCGGGTCCGGCCGCCGGGCCGAAGCCCTTGTCGCTGCGCTGATGATGGTGGAAGGCGGCGAGCATGCGCGGGTCGTCGGCATGCGCCGGCTCCCAGCTCTCGCGGCCGTCATAGGTCAGCACGGTGTAGAGCGGCAGCCGCATGCTGACGAGCGAGGCGACGAAGCGTTCGAGCCAGCGCGCCGAGGCGAGATCGAAGAGCGCCGCGGCGGTGACCAGGTCGGGTTGCCAGCCGAGCACCCATTCGAGGTCGTTGTTCAGGTCCGCCTGACGGAAATCGACCGTCAGCGTCTTGTCGCCCTTGCGCAGGACGAGTTCCTCGCCTTGCTCCTCCGCCTCGTCGGCCCATTCGGCGAGCTTGCGCCGGGCGACGGATAGCAGGCGCGGGTCGGCATCGACCAGCGTCCAGTGCTGGCGCACGGGCAGTGCGCTGTAGCTGCCGCGCAGGTTCGAGCCGGCGCCGCAGCCGAGATCGACGATCGACAGCGATTGCCGGCCGGCAAAGGTCGAACCGACCGCGGCGAGCACCTGCGGATTGCGCGCGGCATGGTCGGCCGGTTCGCGCAAGGCGAGCCAATCGGGAGAAAATCCGCTCATGAAATAACCTTCGCACACACTTCGGCGACGATCGTCGCAGTCCGCCGCCAGCGCGGCAATGCGCCGGCTGCATGCCAGGCCGCGTCGGTACGGCGTCGACGCTCCAGTGGATCATCCAACAACCGTGCCAGCCCGGCGCGCAACGCCGTGACATCTCCCGGCGGCACCTTCAGCGCAGCGTCATCGGGCGCCGTCTCGGCTGCGGCTCCGCCCGTGGTGCACAGGATCGGCAGGCCGCGCGCCAATGCCTCGGTCAGCACCATGCCATAGCCCTCGAACAGCGACGGCATGACGAAGAGGTCGGCCTTCGCATAGGCGGCGTCGAGCTCGGCCTGCCCGAGCGCACCGGCAAGCCTGATCCGCTGGGACAGCCCAGCGCTTGCGATCTGCGCCTTCAGCGCGGCGGTGGTGGCAGGAGCGCGGTCATCCGCGCCGACGACGGTGAGACGCCACGGCTTGTCGGCAAGCCCCTCCAGTGCCGCGACGAGAACATCGTAGCCCTTGCGCGGCACGAGCGAGCCGACCGCCAACAACTCGACGCTCTCGCCGCCGCCGGAACCGGTCGCCCGCTCGGCCGGGTCGACGCCCGGCTCAGCTACGGTGATCCGCTCCGCCGGCACGGCGAAATCGGCGACGAGCAGGCGCTTGGTCGTCTCGCTGGAGGCGATGACAGCAGCCGCATAACGCAAGGCCGCCGTCTCGCGCCTGACGAACTCCGCCGCCTGCACCGGCGACAGGCCCGTTTCCAATCCGAGCGGATGATGTACCAGCGCGACGACGCGTCCCGCGAGCCCGGCTGCGATGCCCTCCGGAAAGGCACCATAGGCGAGGCCGTCGATCAGCAGCACGCTGTCATAGGGCTGCGACAGGATCGCCCTGCCGGTCTCCAAGAGATCGGTCTCGCTCGGGTTCGGGAAGCCGCCCGGCAGCGGCAGATGCCGCGCGGCGACGCCCATCTCGCGCCATTCCTTCAGCAATCGCCGGTCATAGCCGTAGCCGCCGGTCGGCAGCGACAGATCGCCGGGAATGGCGAAGACGATCTCGCTCACGCGAGCGCGCCCTCATAGCTCGCCCTGGCGAGATCGGTCTCGTGCAGGGTGACGCGGATCTTGGCGAGATCGGCGCCGTCCGCGCCCAGCTTGCCGGAATGGGCCGCAGCCGCCATCGCGTCGAAAATGTACTTGCAGAGGAATTCGGTGGTGGTCAGCACGCCCGCGAATTGCGGCAGCGTATCGAGGTTCTTGTAGTTCAGCGGCTTCAGCGTCTCGTTCAGCACGGTCAGTGCCGCGCCGATGTCGACCACGACGTTCTGGCGGGTGAGGTTCTCGCGGAAGAAGGCGACATCGACGACGAAGGTCGCGCCGTGCATCCCCTGCGCCGGGCCGAAGAACGGATCGGGCAGCGAATGGCCGATCATGATGCGATCGCGGACTTCGACGGAAAACATGGGCGGTCTCCTTCGGCGCGCGCAGTCTTGGCGAAGGCCGGGGTGCGGCGTCAATAGCGCAGAACCGCCGTCAGCCCTGCGCCGGCGAAGAGCGCCGGCAAGCGCGCAGGCGCATCCTTGAACGCAATCTCGTCCGTGATCAGCGCATCCAGCCGCGCGTCGGCCAGCAGCGCCAGCGCGGCATTTGCCCGTCGCGCATAATCGAACCGCGCCCGCCGCGACGGTGAAACCTGCCCGACCTGGGAGGAGACGAGTTGCAGGCGCCTGGCATGGAAAGCGCCGCCGAGCGGTGCCGCCACGCTGCCTTCGCCATACCAGCTCAGCTCGACGATCCGTGCTTCGAAGCCGGCAGCGCCGATCGCCGTGGCGAGACCGGCAGCGCTGGCGCTGGCATGGAAGACGAGGTCGGCATCCCGCGGGCAGTCCGACGGCAGCGCGAACCGGCAGCCAAGCGCCTCCGCAAGCCCGGCTCGGCTCTCGTCGAGATCGACCAGCGTCACCTCGGCACCGGGCAGCCTCGCAGCGATATACGCGACGAGCAGGCCGAGCACGCCGCCGCCGACCACGACGATACGATCGGCCGGCCCCGAGCCGGCATCCCAATGTGCGTTGAGCGCGGTTTCCATGTTGGCGGCGAGCACGGCGCGCCTTGCCGGAATGCCTTCGGGCACCAGCGCCACGCGGTCGGCTGGAACGACGAAGCGGTCCTGATGCGGATGCAAGCAGAACACCGTCCGGCCCAGCAGCTCGGCCGGCCCCGCATCCACCATGCCGACGGCGCAGTAGCCGTATTTCACCGGGAATGGGAACGCGCCCTGCTGGAGGGGGGCTCGCATGCGCTCGTATTCGCTCTCGGGCACGCGGCCCTCGAAGACCAGCCGCTCGGTGCCGCGGCTGATGCCGCTCCAGAGCGTGCGCACAAGGCAGTCGCCCTGCCCCGGCGCCGGCAACTCTTCGGTGTTCAGGACGCATTCACGCGCGGCGGCATACCAGAGCGCGGTCGCCTGCGCGCTTGCTTCGTTCGCAATTGCCGGCTTTACCACGCATCGCCCTCCGCGCCGTTCCCTGCCAGCCTTATCGAGCCCATGACGGAAACCGCCATGAACCAGCGTCCCGCTCCGACCACGTTCCAGGCGGCGGCGCAAGAGGACACCAGGCTGACGCCGGCGGGGCTGCAGTCCTTCTCCACCTTGCGGGCGCGGCGCTTGCTCGTCGCGGCCCTGAATCTCGTCACGCTGGCAGCGCTGCTCTACGGCCTGTCGCGGGTTCTCTCGGCCGGCGGCTGGAGCCTTGCCGATATCGCGATCTTCATCGCCTTCCTGTTCGGCGCGCCCTGGACCGTGCTCGGCTTCTGGAATGCCGTGATCGGGCTCTGGCTGCTGCATGGCACCAAGGATGGGCTCGACCAGGTCGCGCCCTTCGCCACCGCCGGTGAGGCCGATACACCGCTCGCGATCCGCACCGCCGTGCTGATGACGCTGCGCAACGAGGATCCCGCCCGCGCCTTCGCGCGCCTGCGCATCGTCAAGGACAGCGTCAACGCCACCGGCGAGGGCGGCTGGTTCGATTATTTCGTGCTCTCCGACACCAACGACCCCGCGGTCGCGGCCCGCGAGGAGGCGCTTGCGGCCGAACTTTCCCGCGATGCGGGCGAGGATTGCACCATCGTCTACCGCCGCCGCAGCGACAATGCCGGCTACAAGGCCGGCAATGTCCGCGATTTCTGCGAGCGCTGGGGCGATCGCTACGAGCTGATGCTGCCGCTCGACGCCGACAGCGTCATGTCCGGCGACGCCATCGTGAAGCTCGCCCGGATGATGCAGGCCTATCCGAAGCTCGGCATCCTGCAGAGCCTCGTCGTCGGCATGCCGAGCAAGTCCGCGTTTGCCCGCATCTTCCAGTTCGGCATGCGCCACGGCATGCGGCCCTATACCATGGGCTCGGCCTGGTGGATCGGCGATTGCGGCCCGTTCTGGGGCCACAACGCCATGGTGCGGATCGCGCCCTTCCGCGACCACTGCCATCTGCCAGTCGTGCCCGGTGGCCCGCCGCTCGGCGGGCCGATCATGAGCCATGACCAGGTCGAGGCGACATTGATGCGCCGCGCCGGCTACGAGGTCCGGGTGCTCCCGGTCGAAGCCGGCAGCTGGGAGGAGAATCCGCCGACCATGCTCGAATTCGCCCGGCGCGACCTGCGCTGGTGCCTAGGCAATCTGCAGTACCTGAAAATACTCGATATCCCGGGCTTGAGAGCCATGAGCCGCTTCCAGCTCGCCTGGGCGATCCTGATGTTCATCGGCCTGCCGGCCTGGACATTGATGATCGCGCTCCTGCCGTTGAAGGTGCTGGAAGACCGCGCCATCGCCGATTACCCCGCCGGCTTCGCGGCCTTCCTCTATGTCCTGTTCTTCGCGATGTACCTCTCGCCGAAGCTCGCAGGTTTCGCCGACATCCTTCTGACCAAAGGCGGCACGCAGCGCTATGGCGGCACCTTGCGCTTCGTCGTCTCCTCGTTGATCGAGATCGTCTTCGCCTTCCTGCAGGGCGCGGTCTCGACCTTCCGGACCACGCTGTTCATGATCGGCCTCGCCTTCGGCAAGGCGAAGATCGGCTGGAACGGCCAGGCCCGCGATGCCCACGCCCTCTCCTTCGCCACCGCGTTCGCCGGCCTCTGGCCGCACCTCCTGTTCGGGCTCTACATCTTCGGCACGCTCGCCATGCTCTCGCCGACCGTGCTGATCTGGTCGCTGCCGCTGACCGCCGGCTATGTCCTCGCCATCCCCTTCGCCATGCTGACCGCCGCGCCGGCGCTGGGCGCCTTGTTCGTCCGCTCAGGGCTTTGCGGCATCCCCGAGGATTTCGACCCGCCGGCCGAGATCGTCGCGATCCAGGGCGGCAACGCCCGATGAAGCCGGTCGCCTATCCCAAAGGCACTGCGAAGAGCGTAGCGCGCTCGCTGCGCGTCTATCACGGCGACCATGTCCGCAAGGTCGCGATGGATTCGCTCTATGCCCGCTTCCTCAGGGCCGGCGACCTCGCCTTCGACATCGGCGCCCATGTCGGCGACCGCATCTCCTCCTTCCGCCGGCTGGGCGCCCGCGTCGTGGCGCTGGAACCGCAGCCCGGCCCGGCCCGGGCGCTGCGCCTGATCCACGGCCGCGATCCCAAGGTGACGCTGGTCGAGGCGGCCTGCGGCGACAGTCCGGGCACCGCGACGCTCAGGATCAACAGCGCCAATCCGACGGTCTCGACCCTTTCGGGCGAGTTCGTCGATGCAGCCCACGGGCAGGACGGCTGGCGCGAGCAGGTCTGGGATCGTGAGCTCACCGTGCCCTGCACCACGCTCGATGCGCTGATCGCCGAACATGGGCAGCCCGCCTTCATCAAGATCGATGTCGAGGGCTTCGAGGCGCATGTCCTCGCCGGCCTCTCGCAGACTCCGCCCGCCCTCTCCTTCGAGTTCACCACGATCCAGCGCGACGTCGCGGAGGCCTGCCTCGCCCGGCTCGCGGCGCTCGGCCCCTATCGCTTCAACGTCGCGCTCGGTGAAAGCCAGCAGCTCGTCTTCCCTGAAGCAGTCGATGCGGTGGCGATGCACGGACACATCCGCGACCTCCCGCACGAGGCCAATTCCGGCGACGTCTACGCCCTGCTGTCGCGCTGAGAGACCTACGCACCGCTCTGCCCGAGCCAGGCGAGCCCCGCTGCCACGAGCAGGCCGAACCAGCCGGGATGCCGCCCTCTGGTCGCGTAGAGCACAAGGACTGAGCCGGCGAGCGTTGCGAGCGCGATGATCCGTATCGACAGAGCGTGCGCCGACAGATCGGGCGAGCTGGCGAACTGGATCAGCAGTGCCGCCAGCCCCCAGCCCAGCACCGAGCAAAGATGCCAGTTCGCCCAGAGAATCCTGAGGTGCCGCTCGCGCAGCGGAGCCGGCGCGAGCAATGGCACGATCGTCCCCGCCCGCAACTGCCGGAAGATCAGGATCTCGCCGATCACGGAATGGGCGATGCCGATCAGGATCATCAGCACGCCGGCGGCCAGGACATAGTTCTGCATCAAGGGCAGTCCCTGCTCGTAAGGGCCGCAGGGCGCGCCTCACGCAACGGCAATCTGGCCTTGCCCGCGTCGATTGCGGAAGCTGCCACGGTGTCGCGCTTTCTTCGCAGGCGCATCGGCTCTATGACCCGGCTCAGCCTGCGTTCATCTTGCGCTGCCCAGGCTGACACCGAACGCACTCGACCAAGGATGACCATGCTCGCTCTCGTTCGCCCGCTCGCCATCTCCGTGACGCTTCTGCTGACCGCCTTCGTGGCTCATGCCGCCGGCGACGTCGCCGTCGAGGTCAAGAACGAATCCGAGCCCGTGCTCTGCGCCGAGAAGGACAACGTCACCATCAAGGCGATCTCGCCCGAGGTCCGGCGCTTCCGCATCGAGGCGGCGCATCCGGCCTATATCGCCGGCCTGCTGCGCGACAACTGGGACGCCGACTGGACTGATTGCGACATGAGCGGCGATCCCGTCCACAAGGCGCCAGTGCCGCCGCAGCGCATCACCTTCTACGAGAGCATCGAGTACTGGCTGGTCGGCTACACCTTCGAGAGCTTCTGGCGCCCGGCCGAGACGACCTTCCGGGTCGGCGACCGCATCGAGAAGGGCCTGCACCTCGTCCAGCTCTGGAAGCTCGGCAAGACCGGATCCTACGAGGTGCTGGTCGTCTATCCGCAGGACGGCTACTGGCGCGTCCGGCCGCTGCCGCCGCAGCAGCTCTCGGCCGCCGCCTACGGCTCCTCCTTCCTGTTCGGCCCGGTCGAGCAGGACGGCGCCCGGCCGGTGGTGAACATCAGGGAGATCGCCTTCGACCCCAAGACGCTCTCCTTCAAGCTCGCCTTCAAGGACGGCTCCTCCGGCACGCTGAAGCTCGACAGCGTCGACGAGAACCGCATGGTGCTCGATGCCGTGCTCGACAAGCCGGTCACCGGCGGCAAGGCCTTCGCCGCGCTGCGCTCGATGTATGTCACCGAGTTCAACAATGACGTCGCCCGCATCGCCATCCGCGAGCCCGGTGCCAAGGGCTGGCGCGAGGAGGCGCTGATGCCGTTCACCGGCGGCAAGGCAACCGATGTCTGGATGGGCCGCACCACCCATTCGCGCCACAACACCTCCTCGCCCGACATGGTCTTCCGCAGCTTCTCGAAGGACCCGAACCCGCCTGCCAAGCCGGAAGCGAAGAAGTAGTCTTCAGCCCCTATCGCTGGTCGTTCTTCCCTTCTCCCCCTGCGGGAGAAGGTGGCTCGGCGAAGCCGAGACGGATGAGGGGTCGCGCAGCTCTGGAAAGCTCTGGGAAACGTGGCGGTGGGCTTACGGGCAACGTCGCGAGACCCCTCATCCCAACCTTCTCCCGCAAGGGGAGAAGGGGTTCCCGCGCACCTATCCCGTCAGTCAGCGTGAGCTAGAAGCCTATCCATGGACTCCACCATCATCGTGACCCTCGCGCTCGGCGCCGCCCTCGCCGGCTTCGTGCAGGGGCTGTCGGGGTTTGCCTTCAGCCTCGTCGCGATGTCGGTCTGGGCCTGGACGCTCGACCCGAAGCTCGCTGCGGTCATGGCGGTGTTCGGCGGGCTGACCGGCCAGACCATCGCAGCGTTGACCGTGCGCCGCGGCTTCGACTTCGCTCGGCTCTGGCCTTTCCTGCTCGGCGGCCTCAGCGGCATCCCGGTCGGCGTCCTGCTGCTACCGCTGGTCGATGCCAACCTGTTCAAGGCCGGGCTCGGTATCCTCCTGGCGGTGTGGTGCCCGGTCATGCTGTTCGCCCCGCATCTGCCGCCGATCCGCGCCGGCGGGCGGATAGCGGATGGCGCGATCGGCCTGATGGGAGGCATCATGGGCGGCTTTGGCGGCTTCACCGGCGTACTGCCGACGCTGTGGTGCTCATTGCGCCGCATGGACAAGGACGTGCAGCGCTCCATCGTCCAGAATTTCAACCTGACGATGCTCGCCGCCACCATGCTGGGCTATGTGCTGGCGGGAAACGTCACGCGCTCGATGTGGCCGGCCTTCGCCATCGTCGCGCCGGCGATGCTGATCCCGACGCTCCTCGGCGGACGGCTCTATATCGGCATCAGCGAGCAGGCCTTCCGCCGCATCGTGCTGACCCTGCTGACGCTGTCGGGCCTCGCGCTGCTGATGTCGTCGCTGCCGCGCCTGCTCGGCGGCTAAGAACGCGGAACTGTCCCGCGCCCTACAGGTTACCAATGACGTGCCCGCCCGAACGGGCTAGCCTGCCGCCCACGATCTGACTGACGAGACTGCCCATGCCGCGTTTTGCCGCCAATCTCTCGATGATGTTCAACGAGTGGGACTTCCTCGACCGCTTCAAGGCGGCCTCCGAGGCCGGCTTCGAGGCGGTGGAATTCCTCTTCCCCTACGAGCACGCGCCGGAGAAGGTCGGCCTCGCGCTCGCCGGTGGTGAACTCGAGCAGGCGCTGTTCAACCTGCCGCCCGGCGACTGGGCCAAGGGTGAGCGCGGCATGGCGGCGCTGCCCGGCCGCGAGGAGGAGTTCCGCGCCGGCATCGACACCGCGCTCGCCTATGTCCACGAGACCGGTGTCAAGCGTGTGCACATGATGGCGGGGCTCACCGACCCGAACGATCCGGCGGCGCAGAAGGCCTATCGCGCCTCGCTCGCCTATGCCGCCGACAAGCTCGGCGAACATGGCGTCGACCTCTTGCTGGAGCCGATCAACGGCAAGGACATGCCGGGCTATTTCCTCAACGATTTCGACCAGGCGGCGGCCTATGTCCGCGAATCCGGGCGGCCGAACGTCAAGCTGCAGTTCGACATGTATCATTGCGAGCTGATCCACGGCGATGTCGGCGCGCGGCTGGAGGCGCTCTACCCGCTGGTCGGCCATGTCCAGATCGCCAATGCCGAGGGACGGCACGAGCCCGACGGCACGCGGCCCGATTATCCCGCGCTGTTCACCCAACTCGATTCGCTGGGATACGCCGGTTTCGTCGGCTGTGAATACCGTCCCCGCGCCGGCACGCTCGAAGGCCTCGGCTGGTTCTCGCCGTGGAAGAAGCACGCGTGAGCGGCCCCCGCTTTCCCCATCCGGTCCTCGTCGCCGATATCGGCGGCACCAATTGCCGGCTTTCGCTGGTGCCGACGCCCGGCGCGCTGCACGAGCCGCTGGCCCGGATCAGCACCGGCGCGCACCCGACGCCCGAAGCAGCGCTCGGTTCGGTGCTCTCGACCCTGACGGTGAAGCCACGCTCGGCGATCCTCGCCGTCGCCGGCCCGCTCGATGGGCGCAAGGCGCAGCTCACCAATGCCAGCTGGCATTTCGACGGCCCGGCCCTCGGCCGCGCGCTCGGCTTCGAGCAGGGGCTGCTGGTCAATGATTTCGAGGCGCTGGCGGCCTCGCTGGCGGTCTTGAGGGACCGCGACCTGTTCAATCTCGTCCACGGCCAGCCGGAGCCTGAAGGTCCGCGCCTCGTGCTCGGCCCCGGCACCGGCTTCGGCGCCGCCGCCCTGCTGCGACGTGGCGAGACCGGCATGCTGGTGCCGACCGAATCCGGTCATATCGGCATCGGCCCCGAGGACCCGACCGAGGTGAAACTCTGGCCGGCTTTGGCCGAGGGCTTGCCACGCGTCACGGTCGAGGAACTGCTCAGCGGCAGCGGCCTCATCCGCTTCCACCGGGCGGTGACGCGCCAGTCCGACGTGGCGGAACCCGATGTCAGCGCCGCCGACGTCTCCGCGCTCGCGCTCGACGGCAATCCCGGCGCGCTGATGGCGGTCGTCTGCTTCTGGCGGCTGCTGGCCCGCGTCGCCGGCGATCTCGCGCTCGGCTTCAAGGCGACGGGAGGGGTCTACCTCGCCGGCGGCATCGCGCCGCGCATCCTGCCACTTGCCGACAAGGCGACGATCCATGCCGTCTTCGCCGGCAAGCCGCCGGTCGAGGATCTCGCTGCCCGCTTCGCCCTCAACGTCATCACCGCTGACGACCCGGCCGAACAGGGACTCGCCGCGATTGCCGCGACGCCGGCCCGCTTCGGCCTCGACGATCCCGCGCGCTTGTGGTTTGGCTGAGCGCAGTCGCGCTCACCCGCCCCCTTTCGAAGACGATTCTCAGCCTTGCCCCAGCTCTACGGCATCCAGGTCCTGCGCGCGCTCGCGGCGCTGATGGTCGCTGTCCATCACGTCCAGGGCGATGCCGGCTTCCTCGCAGCACAGGCCGGCACCAGCTTCGCTCCCTCGCGGGCCTTGCCCTGGACCGCCGGCGTCGACCTGTTCTTCGTCATCTCCGGCTTCATCATGGTGCATTCATCGGCCGGGCTGTTCGACAGGCCGGACGGGGCGCGGTTGTTCGTCGCCCGGCGCATCGCGCGGATCGTGCCGCTCTACTGGGCCGCGACCACGCTCTTCCTCGCACTGCTCTTCGCCTCGCCAGCGCTGATCAACTCTGAGATGCCGAGCATTAGCCAGATCGCCGCCTCGTATCTGTTCTGGCCGATGGCGAACGCGGCGAACGAGCTCCAGCCGATCTATTCGCTCGGTTGGACGCTGAACTACGAGATGCTGTTCTACGCCCTGTTCGGCGCCGCTCTGCTCGCACCCAGGCGACTGGTCGTTCCTCTGGTTACCGTGGCTCTCGCGGGACTGGTCGCGGCGCAGGCCTTCGCCGGGCCGCTCTCCCTGCCCTTCGGCTTCTGGGGCCAGCCGATCGTGCTCGAATTCGCCGCCGGCATGGCGGTCGGCGTGCTTCGACAAAAGGGTCTCAGGCTCGATGGCGGCCTGCGCTGGTTGATGGCGGCGGTCGGGGTCGCGCTGTTCGTGATCGCCTCCGGCGATGGCTGGGCGCAGACCTCATGGGGGGCGGTTCTCCTGCGAGGGCCCGCCGCGCTGCTCCTGGTCACCGCCGCAGCCTGCGGCCGCAACGTCACCGCCCCTTCCGCGCTGGTACGCTCGCTGGCGGTTCTGGGTGACGCCTCTTACGCGCTCTATGTCGTCCACCCCTTCGCCATGCGGGCGCTGCGCGAGGTCTTCGCTCGTATGGCGCCGGAGGCGACAGGTCTTTTCATCGTTCTGGCGCTGGTCGCGGCCGTGCTGGCGGCTTTGGCGGTCTATCACTGGTTCGAGCGGCCGATGACGAAGGTGCTGAGGCGGATGTTGCGAGCGTGACAACGCGCGTCATGGTCGGGCTTGACCCGACCATCTCGGAAACCAGCTAGCTGGTCCTGAGATTCTCGGATCTGCGCTTCGCTCCGTCCGAGAATGACGGACTATGACTTCTTCAACCTCATCCCCTTCAGCGACTGCCCGACCACGCCGCCATCGCGCCGACGCTCCGGCCGCTTGGCGACGATCGTCTCGACATGTTCGGCCTGCGGGAAATAGCCGCGCTCCAGCACTTCGAGCGTATATTCCTCATAGGTGAGGCCCAGCGCCTCGGCCCGTTCCTGGCGCCTGAGCGCGATCTCGCGCGGCTTCTTCCAGGCCTTGCGATGGGCGAAGCGCCAGTCGAAGGAACGGCCGATCTCGCTTTTGTCGGTCGCCGGCCTGCGCTTCTTCTCTTCCAGCGGCGGGCCGCCATTGTCGCCGATGCGTGCAATGCGGGGCTTGCGGAGGGTCGGCTGTCTCATGACCATCATCTCATATGAGAGACAAATTTCATCTCATAGTGGATCAGTCCGAAGCACCCGGCAAGCCCCGGCAGGGTGACAGGCGCGCTGCCACAGTCTATCCCCCGCCCCATGGCTCCTCTCCTTCATCTTCGCGACGTCGCGCTCACCTTCGGTGGCCAGCCCTTGCTGGAGGGCGCGGAAATCGCCGTCTCGGCCGGCGAACGGGTCTGCCTGGTCGGCCGCAACGGCTCCGGCAAATCGACTTTGCTCAAGATCGTAGCCGGGCTGATCGAGCCCGACAGCGCCGATCGGTTCGTCCAGCCGGGCGCGACCATCCGCTATCTGCCGCAGGAGCCCGACTTCTCCGGCTACAAGACCTCGCTGTCCTATGTCGAGGCGGGTTTGGGTCCCGGCGACGATGCCTATCGCGCGCAATACCTCATCGAGGAACTAGGCCTGACCGGCGAGGAAGACCCCGCCAGCATGTCGGGCGGCGAATCGCGCCGCGCCGCGCTCGCCCGGGTGCTCGCGCCCGAGCCCGATATCCTCTTGCTCGACGAGCCGACCAACCATCTCGACCTGCCGGTGATCGAATGGCTCGAGCAGGAGCTGAAGTCGCTGCGCTCGGCCATGGTGCTGATCAGCCATGACCGCCGCTTCCTGAGCTCGCTCTCGCGCGCCACGATCTGGCTCGACCGCGGGGTGACCCGCCGTGTCGAGCGCGGCTTCGGCGAGTTCGAGGCCTGGCGCGACGAGGTCCTGGCGCAGGAGGAGCTCGACCGCCACAAGCTCGACCGCAAGATCGCCCGCGAGGAGGACTGGCTGCGCTACGGCGTCAGCGCCCGGCGCACCCGCAACCAGCGCAGGCTCGGCGAACTGCATGGCCTGCGCGAGCAGCGCCGCACCGCCCGACACGCCGTCGGCTCGGTCAGGCTGGAAGCGAGCGAGGCGCAGGCCTCGGGCAAGCTGGTGATCGAGGCCGTCGACATCGCCAAGGCCTATGACGGCCGGCCGGTGGTCAAGGACTTCTCGCTGCGCGTCGCCCGCGGCGACTGCATCGGCATCGTCGGCCCCAACGGCGCCGGCAAGACGACGCTGATCAACCTGCTCACCGGGGCGCTCAAGCCCGACTCAGGCAAGGTCAAGCTCGGCGCCACGCTCGAAATGGTGACGCTCGACCAGCGCCGCGAGAGCCTCGATCCGGCGACCCCGCTCGGCGACGCGCTGACCGGCGGCGGCTCCGACCAGGTCATGGTCGGCGGCACGCCGCGCCACGTCATCAGCTACATGAAGGACTTCCTGTTCCAGCCGATCCAGCGCGGCACTGCGGTCGGGGCGCTCTCCGGCGGCGAACGCGGCCGGCTGATGCTGGCCCGCGCCCTCGCCAAGCCCTCCAATCTCCTGGTGCTCGACGAGCCGACCAACGATCTCGACATCGAGACGCTCGACCTGCTGCAGGAGCTGCTCGCCGACTATGCAGGCACCGTCCTGCTCGTCAGCCATGACCGCGACTTCCTCGACCGGGTTGTCTCCTCGACCCTGATCTCGGATGGCGACGGCGTCTGGACCGAGTTCGCCGGCGGCTATTCCGACATGCTGGCCCAGCGCGGGCGCGGCGTAGGCGCCAAGGCGCGAGCCGTTCCGGTGAAGGGGCCGGCAGCGGCGTCGCCGACGCCCACCCCGGCGGTTGGCGCAGCCGCTGCAAAGCGCAAGCTCTCCTTCAACGAGCAGCATGCGCTGAAGACCCTGCCGCAGCAGCTCGAGAAGCTGCAGGCCGAGGCCGGCAAGCTCAATGCGGCTCTGGCCGGTGATCTCTACACCCGCGATCCCAGGCTCTTCGCCAAGGCGACGGCAAGGCTCGACGAGGTGACCCGCGAGATCGCGCAGACCGAGGAGCGATGGCTCGCGCTGGAGATGCTGCGCGAGGAAATCGAGGCTTAGCTCCCTCTCCCCTTGCGGGAGAGGGTTGGGGTGAGGGGTCGCACAACGGTCCCGATAAAGCCCTTGGCCACGCCAATCGCAACGCGCCGCGCGACCCCTCATCCGGCCCTTCGGGCCACCTTCTCCCGCAGGGGGAGAAGGGAGTGCCCATACAATTCCGCTATCCAGCCAATCGCGAAAGCGTATTTATCTCGGCCGCCAAATCGCCCCACAGTCGCCGGGCAAAACGCTTTCCGAGGGAACACCATGAGACTGAAGGGCAAGACCGCGCTGATCACCGGCGCGGCGCAAGGGTTCGGCTTCGGCATCGCCGAGACCTTCGTGCGCGAGGGCGCCCGCGTCGCCGTGCTCGACATCAACGGCGACAAGGCGAAGGAAGCGGCGAAGGCGATCGGCCGCAAGGCCTTCGCGGTCGCCTGCGATGTCGGCAAGGGCAAGAGCGTCGACAGCGCCGTGGCGAAGGTGATCGCCCGCTTCGGCCGCCTCGACATCGTCGTCAACAATGCCGGCATCAGCCATCGCAACCAGCCGATGCTCGATGTCAGCGAAGCCGAGTTCGACCGCGTCTTCGACGTCAACGTCAAGTCGATCTACCTGATGGCCAAGGCGACGGTCCCGCATTTCCGCGAGCATGGCGGCGGCGTCATCCTCAACATCGGCTCGACCGCGGGCGTCCGGCCCCGCCCCGGCCTGACCTGGTACAACGGCTCCAAAGGCGCCGCGAACCTGCTGTCAAAGTCAATGGCGGTCGAACTCGCGCCGGACCGCATCCGCGTCAACGCCATCGCCCCTGTCGCCGGCGAGACGCCGCTGCTTGCGACCTTCATGGGCGAGGACACGCCGGAGAAGCGCAAGGCCTTCACCGCGACGATTCCGTGGGGTCGGTTCTCGACGCCGCAGGACATCGCCAACGCAGCGCTGTTCCTGTGCTCGGACGAGTCCGAGATGGTGACCGGCTCGGTGCTGGCGGTCGACGGCGGCCGCTGCGTCTGAAGGCTACGCCGTCAGACCATCCCCCCGCCCGTCAGCGGCATCAACTGCAGCAGCTTGACCGTGCCGTCGAGATCGAAGGCACGGCGCTCCAGGCTGATGTGAGGGGCCGCCGCCGGCCCGTCGATGCGCAGGAGATGCCAGCAGGCGAGTTCGCCATGGCCGCCGCGCAGGCCGATCGAGGCCGAAGGCACGCCGACGATCGGCACGTCATGGTCGAGGCCCGGTCGCCACGCCAGCGAGAAGCGGTGATTGTGGCCGTGCAGGACGAGCTCGGCCCCGGCCCGGCGCAGCATCGCCTCGAAGGCATCGGCGTCGACCAGTTCACGCGTGCGCCGCGCTCCGCCGACATAGGGTGGATGGTGGATCAAGACGACGCGGATCAGCCCTTCGGCCTTGGCCCGCGCCAGCAGTTTCTCCGTTGCGGCGATCTGGGCCGAGCCGACCCGCCCGGTCGCCATCAGCGGCATGGTCGGGATGCCGGTGTTCATCCCGATCAGCGCGACCGGCCCTCGCTTGCGATACCAGGGATAGCCGGCCTCGCCGCCGTCGCTGGCGCACCAGGGCGCAAGCTCGCGCGCCAGCGCCGACAGCGACGAGCGGGCATAGCAATCGTGATTGCCCGGCACGAAGCTGACGGTATCGCGCGGGCCGAGCGTGTCGAGGAAGGAGAGCGCCGTCTTGAACTCGGTCGGCAGGCCGATATGGGAGACATCGCCGGTGCAGGCGATGTGATCGGGCTTCTGCGCCAAGATATCGGCGACGATCAGTCCGAGGATTTCCATGTCATGCGCATGGCGGCGCTTGCGTCGCCAGTTGACATAGCCCGTGGCGCGCTTGCCGATCAGCTCGCGCAGCGAGAACTTGGTCAGCGGCCCCAGATGCGGGTCGGAGAGATGCGCGAGCGTGAACACGCTCCAGCGCTTGCCTGCAACGCCCGCGCCGCGTCAAGCGCGACAGCGGCAACGGGCGAAGATGACGCAGCCTGAAAGGCTCAGTTGGCCGAGCCGGTCAACTCGGAAACGATGCGCGGATCGGTCAAGGTGACAGCCGGCTTCCAGACGAAGCGGGGCTTGGCGTTCAGACGGGCGGTGATGAAGGCGAGAAGCATGACAATTCCCCAGCGGTGATGCGAAGTTCGTAGCCGTCATATAAGGCGCGTTTGTGTTATATCGAGAGGCAAAATAGAGTTCTGATATGCACATGACGCATGATGAATTGACCCGGAACCAGGACCTGCCCAAATCGTGAGCAATGAAGATGGGTCCGGCCCGCGCTCTGGCGCAACGGGAATTGAGCGGGTGCCGCAATCCCTCCGGCGCCTGGCCGGCCGCGGCCTTCACCTCTATTTCCGCCTGCGCCGCGGCATGACGCTCGGCGTGCGCGCCGCCGTCCTGAGCGAGGCCGGCGAGGTCCTGCTGGTACGCCACACCTATACACCCGGCTGGCATATGCCCGGCGGTGGGGTGGAGCCGAACGAGACGCTGGCCGACGCGATCGCCAAGGAACTGCGCGAGGAAGCGAACATCGCGCTGACCGGACCGGCCGTGCTGCACGGCGTCTTCCTCAACCGCCATGTCTCCGATCGCGACCATGTCGCCGTCTTCATCGTGCGCTCGTTCACGCAGAGCGCGCCGAAGCAGCCCGATCGCGAGATCGCCGAGGCGCGCTTCTTCCCGCTCTCCGCCTTGCCGGACAAGACGACGCCCGGCACTCGCCGCCGCCTCACCGAGATCATCGACGGAACAACCCCGCCGACAGAATGGTGAGCTCTATTTCAGCCCGGGCAGCATCCGGCGCAGCACCCCGTCCTTGCGGACGAGGTGATGGAACAGCGCGGCTGCGATATGCCCGCAGACTAGCAGCGCCAGCAGGATCGCGAGCCAGCCATGGACGAAGAGCACGCGCTTGGCCGCCTCCTCGTTCGGCGCGACCAGCGCCGGCAGGTCGAACAGGTTGAACACCGTCAGTGATGGAAACAGCGAGATACCGATCCAGCCGAAAAGCGGCACGATCAGCAGCAGACCATAGAGCGCCCAGTGGACGAGATGTGACGCAGCCTTCTGCCACCATTCCAGCGTCGGCTCGTCGGGCGGTGCGCCATGGACCAGCCTGTAGATCAGCCGGCCGGCGCTGAGCCAGAGCACGAGGAAGCCGAGCAGCTTGTGCGTCGAATAGAGTGCGTCGGTCAGCCCATCCCAAATATCGAGCGTGTTGCCGCGATAGGTCATGGCGAAGCCGAGCGGGATCATCACGATGAGCGCCGCGACGGTGGCCCAGTGCAGGCGCCGCGCAACCGTGCTGTAGGCGACAGCGCGTCCCGCGCCGGTCGTCACCTCGTCATGTCGCTGCGTCATTTCCCTTCGACGCTCCCGATAGCCATATTCAGCCCCGGCCGGGACTATTCATCTGCCGTTCAATCTCGCGCTTTTATAGGCCAGACCGCAACCAGTCGCACGATCCTCCAGGCAACGTGCGACCGATTGCAAATTGGGTATTGGGAACTACGCAGGAACGGACACGTTGTAAGAACGCCGCCTTCCGCCGGGTGATCCATCCTGCGGGGATGTGCGTAGATTATTCACCGAATCCGCCGCCTTTGGGCGCAATCTGACGGACCTTCCGATGCCTCAGTCGCGTACGCTTTTCGGCCGGCCGGGTGAAACCGATCTGGTCACCGTCGACCGTGCTCTCGCGGAGTTCCGCGCTGCCCGCCCGGTGCTGCTGCGCCATGGCGGCGATCTGGCACTGGCGTTGTCGGCCGAACTCGCTGAGGCTGAACTCGCCACGCGTCTCGACGATCTCTCTGCCGGCCATGCCCGCCTCGTGCTGAGCGCTGCGCGCCTGCGCCGT
Organism: Alloboseaceae bacterium BT-24-1; assembly: GCA_025846845.1. GTDB lineage: Bacteria > Pseudomonadota > Alphaproteobacteria > Rhizobiales > Beijerinckiaceae > Allobosea. Next base: position 28,550 of record JAOYTL010000002.1, on the reverse strand, counting down.
CTCGGCGCCAAGGGCCGTGCTGAAACCGGCATCCTAGCCATGCCGTTGATCGACCTTGCACGCATCGAGACCCTGGCGCTGAAGCTCGATGCCCGCGTCGATGCGCCTGTCGGCCCGGCCGGCCCGCTCGACAACGCCGCGCTCGAACTGGCGCGCCTCTCACTGGTTCTGCCGGCGGTGATCCTCGTCCCGGTTTCGGCCAAACAGGTCGCCGGTGAGCCGTTGATCGAAGTCACCATCGAGGCTCTGAATGGCTACCGCGCCGCGCAGGTCGCGCGCCTTTCCATCGTCGGCCGTGCCCCGGTGCCGCTGGAGGGTGCTCCCGACACCGAATTCGTCGTCTTCCGCGGCGGCGAGGGCTTGCGCGATCAGGTCGCGATCATCGTCGGCAAGCCGGATCTCTCGACCGCCGTGCCGGTGCGGCTGCATTCGGCCTGCCTGACCGGCGACCTCTTCGGCTCGCTGAAATGCGATTGCGGCGACCAGTTGCGCGAGACCGTGCAGTGGATGGCCGAAAACGATGGCGGCATCCTGCTTTATCTCGACCAGGAAGGCCGCGGTAACGGCATCTCCAACAAGATGCGCGCCTACAAGCTGCAGAGCCAGGGCTGGGACACCTACGATGCCGACGAGGTGCTCGGCTTCGATCTCGACCAGCGTCATTTCGACTTCGCCGCCGCCATGCTGAAGCAGCTCGGCGTCTCCAGCGTCACAGCACTGACCAATAACCCGCTCAAGGTCGGGGCGATCAAGGCCGCCGGGCTCGAAGTTGCAGCGACCCAGCGCGTGCTCGGCCGCCCGAATGTCCACAATGTCCGCTATCTCGCCTCGAAGCGTGACCGCGCCGGGCATTTCATCGACATGGACGCGCTGATGGCGCGCGCTGCGCCCAAGGATTGACTGGAGCAGGATGCGAAAAAATGGAAACCGGTTTTTCGCGTTGAATCCTGCGCTAACTCATTGTTGAGAGACGGATTCAGCTTTCAGATGGAAGCGCTTTGCGATTCCATCTGAAAGCATCCGGCTCTCGTGCAAGCATTGATCCCAAGCCGGGCCTGGGGCAGGAAGCCGCCATGCCCGACCGGGACCGCCACGACATCGAACCACCTACCGCACCTTGGCCGACCGCCAGGGTGATGCTGCTGGTCTGCGCCGGCTGGCTCGCTTTGTCCTGGCCCTGGCTCTCCGGCGTCGTCACCGTGCCCTGGGACGCCAAGGCGCATTTCCATCCGCAGCTGCAATTCCTCGCCAGCGCCCTGCACAAGGGGCTCTCGCCGTTCTGGACGCCCTTCGTCTTCGCCGGCTCGCCACAGGTCGCCGATCCGCAATCGCTGATCTTCTCGCCGCCCTTCTTCCTGATCGCCCTGCTCAACCCGACGCCGGACTTCCGCTGGAGCGACGGTGCCCTGCTCGGCTCGCTGCTCGTCGGCGCGCTCTGCCTCGTCCTGCTCTTCCGCGATCGCGGCTGGCACCCGGCCGGCGCCGTCGTCTGCGCCCTCTCCTTCGCCTTTGGCGCGGCCGCCGCCTGGCGCATCCAGCATGTCGGACAGGTGCTGAGCCTGTCCTATTTCGCGGTGACGCTGCTGCTGCTCTCCCGTGCGCTCGAGCGCAGCTCCTGGCGCTACGGTTTCGCAGCCGGTCTTGCCGCCGGCTTCATGGTGCTCGGGCGCGACCAGGTCGCGCTGCTCGGCGTCTATGTCCTCGCCGGGCTGGTGCTCGCCGCCATCGCCATGGCGGACAAGCCGCTCGCGGCGCTGCGGGCGAGCTTCGTGCCCCTTCTGCTCGGCGCGCTCGGCGCCATCATGGTCGCGACGGTGCCGATCCTGCTCACCGCCGTCCTGGCGGAGGAATCCAACCGGCCGATCATCGATCTCGCAGGGGCCGGCAAGGGCTCGCTGCATCCGGGCTCGCTGCTGACCGGGCTGATCGCCAATCTCTATGGCGCGTCCGGGCCGCTGGAGAATTTCTGGGGCCCACCAAGCCCGGCCTGGGAAAAGCGCTTCGGCCCGCTCGACCTCTACCTCGCCCGCAATATGGGCGAGCTCTATCTCGGCCTCCTGCCGATCCTGCTCGTCGCCAGCGTCGGCATCGTCCGCGGCGCCCTGCTCCGTCGCGAGATCGTCGCCCTGAGCGCCGCGACATTGATCGTGCTGGTCTTCGCGCTTGGCCGCTACACGCCGGGCTTTGCCCTGCTCTTCCATCTGCCAGGCATCGATTTCTATCGTCGCCCGGCCGATGCGCTCTTCATCCTCGGAGCGCTGCTCTCGATCCTCGGCGGCTACCTCACCCATCTCGTCCTGACCGATACCGCGCCGCGCCCACGCCGCTGGCAGATCGCGCTCGAAATCCTCCTGCTGCTGGCGGCTTTTAGCCTCGCGATCTGGCTGGCCTCAACGGTCGGACGCCTGCATGTCGCCTTCGTGCCGCTGGTGACTGCCGCGCTCTGCCTGATGCTGGTCGCGGGCGCGCTGGTCGCGGCGCGCGGGCTCGCCTTGCAGGGCGCCGGCATGGCCGCGACGATCGTCCTCGCCATCGCCATGGTCGTCGATCTCTCGGTCAACAATGGGCCGAGCGAATCGACGGCGCTGCCGGCCGGGATGTACGAGGTACTGCGCGCCGACAGCAGCAACGAGACCATTGCCCTGCTCAAGCGTGAGACCGCCCGAACCGCCGGTCCCGACCGGCGCGACCGCATCGAGCTCGCCGGAATCGATTTCCACTGGCCCAATGCCAGCCTCGTCCACGGACTCGACAACACGCTAGGCTACAACCCGCTCCGGCTCGGCCTCTACAGCCAGGCGACGGGCGCCGGAGACCATGTCGCTTTGCCCGACCAGCGCACCTTCTCGGCGCTGATGCCGTCCTACCGCTCGCTGCTCGCCGACATGCTCGGCCTGCGCTTCATCGCGACCGGCGTTCCGGTCGAGGAGATCGACAAGCGGCTGAAGCCCGGCGACCTCGTCCAGATCGCGCGGACGAAGGACGCCTATGTCTACGAGAACCCGCGGGCCTTGCCGCGCGTGCTCCTCGTCACCGAAGCGCAAGCCGCCGATTTCAGCGCCATCCTGAAAAGCGGGCAATGGCCGGCGGGCTTTGACCCGCGCCGCACCGTCCTGCTCGACAAGGCACCGCCACCCTTGCCGACCGGGCCGGTCGCACCGGGAAGCGTCCGCATCCGCAATTACGGCACGACCGAGGTGTTGCTCGAGGCCGACGCGCCTCGCGGCGGTTTCGTCGTGCTGAACGATGTCTGGCAGCCCTGGTGGCAGGTCGAGGTCGACGGCAAGCCGGCCGAGCTCCTGCGTGCCAACGTCATCTTCCGCGCCGTGCAGGTGCCGCCCGGCCGCTCGACGATCCGCTTCGTCTTCCGCCCGCTCGACGGGCTCTATCGCGCGATCGGCGAGCGGATCCGCAAGGCGAACCCGCCGCCGGTCTGAGACAGCTGGCGACACCGGCTACGTTCAGCCGGTCCACCATTGCCAAAGCAGCAGCACGCCGACGCTGGCAACGGCTGCCAAGCCGAAACGCCATTGGTCTGTTCGACGCTCGGCTTCCTTCGCGCGGGGATAACCGCAATGAGGGCAGACGGGGCTTGCAACCGAAAACGGCTTCTCACACCGTATACAGCTGTCTTCAGGCGCATCAGACATCGTGGCCGACCTCGCTCAGCGGAAAACCACCGACATTCAGATAGCGACCATCAGTCAATATTCGGTGTTCGCCCGTCAGCCCAGCGCCGCCATCGCAGCGACCGGCAGCGGCCGATGCGTCGCCAGGACCCGCGCGAGCCCGTCGGGAACGACAGAGCCATCCCTGATCGTCTCGTCGCGATGGATGCCGCCGGCGATGAACAGGCTGTCGAAGCCCATCAGCTTCGCACCGGCGAGGTCGGTACGCACCGCATCGCCGATCACCAGCACGCGGGCGGGATCGACCTCGCGCCCGCCCCGCGCCTCGCAGGCGGCAGCCAGCGCAAGGTCATAGGCCGGGCGGTGCGGCTTGCCAGCCCAGGCGACATGGCCGCCGAGCTCCTCATAGATCGTCGCCAGCGCCCCGGCGCAGGGCAGCAGATCATGGCCGACATGGACGACGAGATCGGGATTGCCGCAGATGAAAGGCAGCCCACGCACGGCGAAACGCTGGAGCAACGGCCGGTACTGCTCGGGCTGTTCGCGGCGATAATCGTTGAGCTCGGTCGCAACGACGAACTCGGCTTCGGCGTCGCCGACGAACTCGATGTCGAACCCTTCGAACACCGCCCGGTCCCCATGCTCGCCGATGTGGTAAACCTTGCGCAGATGCGTCTCGGCGATCAGCGCCCGCGTCACGTCGCCGGAGGTCACCAGCCGATCCCAGGCGGCGCGCGGCACGCGCTTTTCATCGAGCACACCGGCGATCTGCGTCGAGGGCCCCGGTGCATTCGAGAGCAGGACCACCGTGCCGCCGCCCTCGCGATAGCGCATCAACGCGTCGCAGGCGGGCCCGAGCGCCAGCACACCGTCATGAACGACGCCCCAGACATCACTGATCAGCACATCGTAGCGGGCGAGCAGCGCGCCCGCTTCCATCAGGACTGGAACGCTCATGCCCGGCCAGCCGCTTCCTTGGCGATGCGCGCCTCGACCTCCGCCCGGCGCGGCAACGGCGCCACGGCGCCATAGCCCTGCGTCGACAGCGCCGCTGCGACATTGGCATAGGCGCCGGCCGTGAAGGCGTCGCCGGTGCGGATGTATTCGGCCAGGAAGGCGCCGTCATAGCAATCGCCGGCGCCGGTGGCGTCGATCGCATCGACCTTGATCGGCACGAAACGCTGGCGGCTGGAAGGGGTCGCGACCAGCGAACCCTCATGCCCGAGCGTCAGCGCCACGACCTTGGCGCCCAGCTTGAGATAAAAGTCGACGATGGCGTCGGGCTGTTCCAGCCCGGTCAGCAATTTGGCGTCGCCATCGCCCGGCAGAACGATGTCGGCCATTTCGCAGGCGGCGTGGATGATCGCCCGCGCCCGCGTCAGCGGCCAGAGCTTCAGCCGGAGATTGGTGTCGTAGGCGGTCAGCACGCCGTTCTCGCGCGCCGTCGCGAAGGCCTCGAACACGGCATCACAGGCGCTCGCCGAGATCGCCTGGCTGATGCCGGAAGCCTGGATCACCTTGGCGGAGGCGATGACATCCTTCGGCAATTGCGAGGGGCCGTAAAGGCTCGCGGCCGAACCGGCGCGCAGATAGGAAAAGACGTGTCCCTGCGGGCCATGCGAGACGAAATAGAGCCCCGTCGGCGCCGAAGGATGGGTCGAGACATAGGCATCGTCGACGCCTTCCTCAGCCCACAATGACCGCCATGAACGGCCCGGCTCGTCATCGCCGAGCGCACCGACATAAGCGACTTTCGCACCCTGCCGCGCGGCCGCGACCGCACAATTGGAGGTGTCGCCGCCAAGGCCGAAACGGTAGGCACCTGCCTCGCCTCGCGTCGCGTTGAACTCGCCGAGGGGCTCCCCGATACAAACGATATCCGTCATCATCCCAACCGAAGCCGTCGGCCGCGGACGCGACCGCCCTTTCCCTAGAACATGTTCGGCAGATGTGGAAAGGCTTCGCCCGGCAGGCGCCTATTCAGCCGCCTCGCGGCTTTCAGAGGCGACCAGCAGCGCATCGGCCAGCCGGACGATCTCCTGGCGCAGGGCCGCTTCGCCGGCTGCCTTGCCACCGCCCTGCTTGCGCAAGGCCGCAAGCTCGCGCTTGAGGCCGGCCCGGTCGGTCCGCGCCTGATCGCGGGCGCCCTGGACGGTGCCCAGCTCGGCATGGAGTGCCTCGACCGTCTCGTCACGCTCGCGCAAGGCCTCTCGGTGAGCCGCCGCGTCGCTGGCCAGCTGTCCCTTCAAGCGGGCTTCGGCCGCAGCAGCGGCTTCGATCCTGTCTTCGAGCGCCTTGATCCGGGCCAGCGCCTCGGCTTGCTTCAAGGATGCCTGTGTCACGGCCGCCTCCTGTCGTGCAATCTCGGCACCGAGCCTGACGGCGTTCACGTCGGCGGTGCGCAGCGCTCCATCGGCCTCGGTCGCGCGCATCGAAAGAGCATCGGCGCGTAGTCTCTCGCTGTCGCGGTCCAGCTTCATCGCAGAAAGGCTCGTGCGTGCCTCGACGAGCGCCGCCTCGGCCGTGATGAGCCGGGCCGAGAAATCGTCGCGTTCGCCCTCCAGCTTGAGCCTGAGCGTGCCGGCCTCGACCAGGGCGACGCGCTGACGATCATGCTCGCTGTTCAAGGCTGTAAGCGTCTGGTCGCGCTCGGCGAGCGTCGCTTCGATCCTGTCGTGCAAGGCCCTGAGCTCGGCAAGCTGATGATTGCGGGCCGCGAGATCGGCCGAGCTGCCGCTGAGTGCCTGACGGGTCTCGGCGAGTTGCGCCTCCACGGCCGCAAGGTCGCTGACCCGGCTCGACAATGTCGCCTGTGTCGTCTGGTGGCCGACGCTTTCCGTCGCCAGCGCCTCGCGTGTCTCCGCGAGTTCCTGCGTCCTCTGCCTCAGCTCCGTTTCGAGATCGGCGATCTTCTGCCGCCGCTCGGTCAGGTCGGTTTCGAGCCGGCCGATCGTCATATCGCGCCGGCCGAGCTCTCTCATCGCGCTCGCCTTGGCGGCGAAATCGCCTTCCGCCTTCTGCTCCAGCACCCGCTCGCGGAGCGCCTGCTCCGCCCGCAAATGGTCGCGGTCGGCAGCGATTTCGGCGAGCGACAGCGGAAACGCGGTCTCCGCCCGGCGTCGCGCCAGCCGGTCCGCCCGGCGGCTCAAGGCCGGCAGCGCCGAGAGGGCGAGCAGGCTGGCCGACAGGAAGCCGAGCGCCACGAGCATGACGGCTTCGATCAAGGCAGGGCGGCTCCAGTTTCTGCGATCAGCCCGATCTCAGGCTGCCATGCCTTGCAAGATAAGACCAGCAGCGCCGAATTATCAGATCAGAACGGGTTCCAGGTCGCTTCCGGGGTGAATTTCAGGTAGCCGAGATTGACGCCGAGGCGCCAGCCGACGCCGGTCCGGATCGGCACGACCGTCACGCCGCCGGCCGTCAGCGCCGTGAAACCGAAGCCGCCGACGAAATAGACGGAGCCGTCGACCCCGCCAAAACGCTGGTAGAGCGCGCCGACGCTCGGCAGGTTGTAGATCAGCATCATGGTGCGGGCGCCGTCGCCGCCGAAATCGAAACCGACAGACGGTCCCTGCCAGTACACCTTGCGGTCGCCGGCATTGCGGGTGAACAGCGTGCCCTCGCCATAGCGCAGCCCGCCGACAAAGGCGCCGGACGCTTCCTGGCCGAGGACATAGCCGTTCGGCTCGCCCCAGCGGCGCACCGCCTCCTCGATCGTCAGGGCAAGACCACGCGAGACATTGCCGAAGAACTGGTGGCCGGAGGTGACCAGTTCGTTCTGGGAAAAGGAGCGTTCGCTCTGCTGAGCGGCGGCGGGACCGGCGGCGAGGCCCGCGCCGAGCAGCAGGGCGCTGGCGAGCAGGGTGCGGCGGGTGTGATTCATCTCATCGTCTCCAGGCAAGCGCCGGGCATTGGGCATTCGGCCTCCTGCCGGGTGGCGTCGACGGTGGGTCCTGCGAATTTTCGTGACCACAGTAACCTCCTGGATACGCTGTATGTGTATCCAAGCGGTGAACTGCGGCGCAGAACGCGCCGTGACGCTACTTGAAGCCAAGGATTGGTGTCGATGAAGGCCGCAGCAAGGCATGCCGGGTTCGTCCTCGCCGGCATTGGATTAAGCTGTGCGCTTTCCTTCACAGCCGGGACGAGCCGAGCCTCAGCCCTTCCGCCAGGCTTGCCGCAATTGCCGAATCTCGGCGAGACCATGCAGCGCGACAACCGCTCCGGATTCGCGCTCTCCGGCTTCGATCCCGTCGCCTATTTCCTGAACGACGCCGCGGTACCGGGTCTGCCCGACTACGAACTGATCTCTGACGGAACAGTCTGGCGCTTCGCGAGCGCCGCCAATCGAGACGCCTTCCGCGAGGCACCGGAGGTCTATACCCCGCGCTTCGGCGGCTTCGACGCCAGCAGTGTCGCGGAGGGGCGTGTTGTCGATGCCGACCCGCGCCGTTTCGCCGTCATCGGATCGCGTCTCTATTTCTTCCGCAGCGACGAGAACCGCCAGCGCTTCCTCACCGAGGCGCCCCTGCGGGCGAAGGCCCAGCAACGCTGGGCAACCGTGACGGCCTTGATCGCACGCTGAAGCCGCGTGGCGGCGGCAGGTTCTAACAGCGACAGGCCGCCGCCTTCTCGATAGCGAGTCTCGCCAGTCTCTCGCAGCTAGCGGCGACGAAAGGCGGATTGCGGAAATCACGATCGGCATTGCCGTAGACAGGCCTTTCGCCGTCGAGGGTCAGCACAACGCCACCGGCAGCCGCCAGGATCGCATCGCCGGCGGCGATGTCCCATTCCATCGTGGCGCCGCCGCGCACATGCAGGTCGGCTTCGCCGCTGGCGATGAGCCCGAACTTCACCGCCGAGGACACCGGCGCGCCCTCGCCCTTGGCGAGCGCAGCCGCGACACCGGCGCTCACCGTGTCGCCGTGGAAACGGCTGACCAGCATCAGTGGCCCGTCTGTCGGCTCCGCCCGGACATGGATTTCGCGCGCTGCGCCCAGCGGCGCCGCGTCTGCGTCCAATGCCTGGGCGAAGCTCCGCTCTCCACCATACCAGAGCCGGCCTATGGCCGGGGCGGCGAGTGCGCCGGCGAGCGGCCTACCGTCGCGGATCACGGCGATGGCGACGCAATAGCTGTCGCCGGAGGCCAGGAACTCGCGCGTACCGTCCAGCGGATCGAGCAGGACGAAGACCGAGGCCGGCGCCACGTCGCCGACACTCTCCTCGCTGATCACCGGAAAGCCGGGCAGCAGCTCGGCCAGCGCCTGCTTCGCGGCGAAATCCGCGGCGAGGTCGGCAGAGCAGACCGGCGAGCCGTCGGCCTTGAGCCTGACATCGCGTGCCGCCCGCTTCGCCAGCAGGACTGCAGCCGTACGCCGCGCCGCCTCGCCGAGCGAGCGTGCAAGCCCGTCCCGGTCGGTCAGACGCGGATCGTCGTGAGCGATGGCCATGTTCGAACCAGTTTCGCCGGCGCCGGATGCCCTTGCAATGCGAATGCCGGGCGGCGCCTCCGGCGGTCTCGCTCTGTTAGGTAATGCATGGCACGCCAAAGAAAAAGCCGGCTCGCCTTCTGGCAACCATCTTGCCCCGGCATGCCGGAGCGGCACGCTTCGGCCGTGGGCGCCTCACGACTATGGTTAACCAGCTGCAAACCAGCGTGGCGCATGCTGCGCCATCGACATTGGGCGCGTACCGCCCTGATTCTCTTGATCGCAGGACCAGATCATGACCGCCATCTCGCTCGAGCCGCTCGATCTGGCCGCACTTCTCTGCAGCCGCGTCTGCCATGACGTGATCAGCCCGGTCGGCGCGATCGTCAACGCGCTCGAAGTGCTCGAGGAGGACGATCCCTCGATGAAGGATTTCGCGCTCGACCTGATCAAGAAGAGCGCGCGCAATGCCTCCGCCCGCCTGCAATTCGCGCGGCTCGCCTTCGGCGCAGCCGGCTCGGCCGGAGCGATGATCGACCTCGGCGACGCCGGCGCCGTGGCCAACGGCTTTCTCAACGACGAGAAATTGTCGCTCGACTGGGAGGCGCCGCGCGCCCTCCTGCCGAAGAATCAGGTCAAGCTGGTGCTCAACCTGCTCGTGCTCGCGACACAGGCGATCCCGCGCGGCGGCAAGATCACGTCCCGGGCCACCGTCACCGGCGAGCAGGGCAGCTTCGCCATCACTGCGACGGGCTCGCATGCGCGTATTCCCGCCCATGTCGAGGAACTGATCGCCGGACGCTCCGAAAGCGGCGTCATCGACGCTCATGCGGTCCAGCCGCTCTATACCGGCCTGGTCGCCCGCGCCGCCGGGATGAAGATCGCCTTCGCGATCGAGGGCGATACCGTCAGCATCAATGCGGACGCGGCCTGAGCGCCAGGAAACAGCATCTGGTGAATGTAATATCGTGCGGTTTCCGCTCGCTCTCAACTGATCATAAACCCTTGCACCGCACTATCCGGGCCAAATCTGTGATGTGAGTGAGCGGTCCGTGCATGGACGAGTTGCTGCAAGAGTTTCTCGGCGAGACCGGCGAGCATCTCGACATGGTCGATCGGGAGCTCGTCCGCTTCGAGCAGGAACCCAATAACGGGGATATCCTGCGCAACATCTTCCGGCTCGTTCACACCGTCAAAGGCACCTGTGGCTTCATCGGGCTGCCGCGGCTCGAAGCACTCACGCATGCGGCCGAATCCGTCATCGGCCAGTTCCGCGACGGCGCGAGCGTCTCTTCGACGGCGGTCACCGCGATCCTCGAGACCATCGACCGGATCAAGGAGATCATGGCCGAGCTCACCGAGAAGGGGCAGGAGCCGCCAGGCCATGACGGCCAGCTGATCGACGAATTGCGCGGCCTCGCCCAGCGGGCAAAGCAGGAGCTCGCCGCCCGGCAGACGCAGCCCCCGCTCGATCCGGTCGCTGCCTATCTCGCCCGCACTGCGGGAACTCGCCCGCCGGAGCCTACGCCCCCGCCCGCTGCGGAGGCGGCGACGGACGAGATGGATCTGGTCTTCCGCGCGGCGCCGAGCCCGCTCGATCAGCCGGGGCAGGCCCATGGCGATGCCGCCCGGGACGCAAGGGCGACCGGGCCGGCGACGCTGCGCGTCAATGTCGACACGCTCGAGCATCTGATGACCATGGTCTCGGAGCTGGTGCTGACTCGCAACCAGCTGCTCGAGATCGCCCGCCGGCAGGAGGATGCCGGCCTGAAAGGACCGCTGCAGAGGCTCTCGCTCATCACCGCCGAATTGCAGGACGGCGTGATGAAGACGCGCATGCAGCCGATCGGAAATGCCTGGTCGAAGCTGCCGCGCATCGTCCGCGATCTCTCCACCGACCTCGGCAAGAAGATCGAGCTGGTGACGGAAGGGGCCGACACCGAGCTCGACCGGCAGATCCTCGAACTGATCAAGGACCCCCTCATCCACATGGTCCGCAACTGCGCCGACCATGCGATCGAGGAACCACAGGAGCGCGTCGCGCTCGGCAAGCCCGAAATGGGCACGATCCGGGTGTCGGCCTATCACGAAGGCGGCTCGGTCACGATCGCGATTACCGATGACGGCCGCGGCATGGACACCGCCCGGATCCGCCGGAAGGCGGTGCAACGAGGCTTGGTCGGCGAAGCGGAGGCAGAGCGGCTGAGCGAGACGCAGGTCCTGCGCTTCATCTTCCATCCGGGCTTCTCGACCTCCGATACCGTCTCCGCCATTTCCGGACGCGGCGTCGGGATGGACGTGGTCAAGGTCAATGTCGATGCGATCGGCGGCCTGATCGACGTCGCCAGCATCGCTGGCGCAGGCACCACCATAACGATCAAGATCCCGCTGACATTGGCGATCGTCTCGGCCCTGATCGTCGCGACCGCTGGCCAGCGTTTGGCCATCCCGCAGGTCGTCGTGCGCGAGCTGGTGCGCGTCAAGGCCGGTGGCGAGCACAGCATCGAACGCATCAACAATGCGCCCGTGCTGCGACTACGCGAGCGGTTGCTGCCGATCATCGCCCTCGCCGGGGTGATGGACACGGCGAGCGATGCCATCGTCGACGATGGCTTCATCGTCGTGACGCAAGTCGGCGAGCGCCAGTTCGGCATTCTCGTGGAGTCCGTATTCCACACCGAGGAAATCGTCGTCAAACCGATGTCGACCCGGCTGCGCCATATCCCGCTCTTTTCGGGCAACACCATTCTCGGCGACGGCGCCGTGGTGCTGATCGTCGATCCCAACGGGGTGGCGCGCCTGGTCGGCGTGGCGGCGCCTCAGGACGAAGCCGCCTCGGACATCTCGGCCGAGGCTGCCCTCCCCGTCGAACGCACCACGATGCTGGTCTTCCGGGCTGGCAAGGATCGGCTGAAAGCCGTCCCGCTGTCGCTGGTCACGCGGCTCGAAGAGGTCGATGCCGGGCTGTTCGAGATCGGCGGCGGACGCACGCTGCTCAATTATCGCGGTCGGCTGATGCCGGTCGTTCCCATCGAAGATGTCCAACTCCGGCAAACCGGCTTGCAGCCGCTGGTGATCTTCTCCGAAGGCGACTTCAGCATGGCGCTGGCAGTCGACGCCATCGTCGACATCGTCGATGAAGTGCTCGACATCGAGATGCTGGCAATGCCCGAGCAGGGACTGCTCGGCTCGGCGATCGTGAGAGGCCGCGCGACCGAGATCCTCGACCTCGCGCACTACCTGCCCAAGGCCAATCCCAACTGGCTGCATGTGCGCCGCAGCGGCATCGGCGGACCGCGTGTCCTGCTGGTCGAGCCGTCCGAGTTTCTGCGCGAGATGCTCGCCCCCGTGCTCAAGGCCGCCGGCCTGCAGGTGACCCATGCAGCCGACCTCGGCATGGCGGCCGGCCTCGCCTCGGGCGGCACCGAGTTGAACGCCGTCGTGATCGATCTCGACCGCAACGCCGAGGCAGCCTTCGCGCTCGCCGCACGGCTGCGCGCCGAAGCCCGGCACGCCAATCTGCGCATCATCGGGCTCGCAAGTCTGCCGACTCCCGAGCTGCACGTCATGGCTGCACAGGCGGAGTTCGACGAAGTCGTCGCCAAGTTCGATCGGCGCACGCTGATCGCGGAGCTCGCCGAGACCCGGCCCAAACTGAGGCGAGCCGCATGACCGGCACAGGCAACGATAGCGAATCCGGCGTCGCGGCTTTCGAGGATTCGCTCGACTACGTCACCGTCACGGTTGGCGGGCAGCTGCTCGGCCTGCCGATCGCGCGCGTCCAGGACGTCTTCATCGCCACCCGCGTCACGCCGGTGCCGCTGGCGCCGAGCGAGATCGTCGGCCTCATCAATCTGCGCGGGCGCGTCGTCACCGCGATCTGCATGCGCCGCCGGATGGGGCGCGCCGACGCCGACGCGGCGCCTGCCGGCGTTGACGGACGCGAACTCACCGCAGTCGGCATCGACCAGGGTGGCGAAGCCTTCGCGCTCATCGTCGACACGGTCGGCGAGGTGATGCGCCTCAGCCGTACGACCTTCGAGCCCGTGCCGATCCATCTCGATCGTGCCTGGGCTGCCCTCGCCAAGGGTGTTCACCGCCTCGACGATCGCCTCCTGGTCGTGATTGACGTGGATGCCGTCCTCAACATCGAACTGCCGGTCGCCGCCTGACGGCAAGCGCCGCTGCCTGGAGTCACGCCATGAAATACTGCCTCGTCGTCGATGACTCCGCTGTCATCCGCAAGGTTGCTCGCCGCATCCTGGAAGGGCTGCAGTTCCGCATCGCCGAGGCCGAGGACGGCGCGCGCGCGATCGACGCCTGCAAGGGCGAGATGCCGGACGCCATCCTGCTCGACTGGAACATGCCGGTCATGGACGGCTACGACTTCCTGCGAAATCTGCGGCAAATGCCCGGTGGCAAGCGCCCGAAGGTCGTATTCTGCACGACCGAGAACGACATCGCCCACATCGCCCGCGCCATGCACGCTGGCGCCGACGAGTACATCATGAAGCCGTTCGACAAGGAGATCGTGGCTTCGAAATTCCATCAGGTTGGCCTGCTCTAGAAGCCCCACGGCATGCGACATCCCCGCACTCCGGCCGCACAAGACCATGTTCCGCAAAAGTGGAGGCCACTTTTGCGATCGGAACATTCCCAGCTTTTTGATTCTGCGCGCATTCTTTTCGTTCGATCGCCCCCGATCGAACGGAAAGCGCTAGCGCGATGATCACGGTGCCGAACCTGAACGACCAGGGCGGTGTGCGTCCGAGCACTGTCGTGATTGCCGATGATTCCATGGTGGTGCGTGGACTGTTCGCGCGCTGGCTCGGTGAAAGCGGGCGCTTCCATGTCGTCGGCGTCGCCGGCGACGGGGAAGCAGCGATCGAGCATGCCGAGCGCCATCATCCAGACATCATGGTGCTCGACCTCGACATGCCGGTGCTCGATGGCGTCGAGGCCTTGCCCAGAATCGTCAAGCAGAGCCCCAGGACCGCCGTCCTGCTGACGACCACACTCACCGAGCGCAATGCGAAACTCGCGCTGCAATGCATGAGCATGGGCGCCGTCGACGTCCTGCCCAAGCCGGATAGTCGCAGTGGCCTGACGCTGTCGCTGGGTTTCCGCAGCGAGCTTTTGGGCAAGCTGGGCAGCATTGCGCAGACCCGGCTGCGTCACGGCGATGTCGGCGGCGAGGCCGGCCATGGCACCTCGCCACCGAGCGGCATCGTCGACCTGCGCCCGCTCGTGTCGGCAATGCCGCGCTATCTGGTGATCGGCGCCTCGACCGGCGGGCCGCGTGCCGTCGCGCGCGTCCTCAGCGATCTCGGCGATGCAGCCGCCAATCTGGTCACGCTCGTCGTCCAGCATATGCCGCCGCTTTTCACCGCCTCCTTCGCCGAGCAGATTTCTGCGCAACTCGGGCTGCCGGCGCGCGAGCCACACGACGGCGAGCGGCTCGCGCGTGGCACGATCTATGTCGCGCCGGGCGGGAGGCATCTCGGCATCGAACGGAAGCTCGGCCATATCGTCGCCAGCATCAGCGACAGCCCGCCGGTGCATTTCTGCCGGCCGGCTGTGGATGTCCTGTTCAATGAAGCCGCGCGCCATCTCGGCCCGGCTGCCCTCGGCCTGATCATGACCGGGATGGGCAGCGACGGCACGGAAGGAGCGACCGCGCTGCGCCGTGCCGGCGCCGCCGTCATCGCCCAGGACGAGCCATCGAGCACGGTCTGGGGCATGCCGGGCTCGGTCGTTCGTGCCAAGCAAGCGAGCGCCGTCCTGCCACTCGGCACGATCGGCCCGGCCATCCGGGCGCTCGTCGGCGGGAGCCATCCCGCATGACCGAGCTGGATTTTGATTTTCTGCGCGTGCTCCTGCAGCGGCGCTCAGGTCTCTTTCTCAGCACGGAGAAGCGCTATCTCGTCGAGAGCCGGCTCGGCATGCTCTGCCGGCGGCGCGCAATTGCAGGGATACCGGCACTGGTTACGCAATTGCGCATCAGCCCCGCTTCCGAGCTCGAAGCGGCCGTCGTCGATGCGATGACGACCAACGAAACGCTGTTCTTCCGCGACCGCACGCCCTTCGACCTGTTCCGCGACATCCTCCTGCCCGAGAAACTCGCCACCAATGCGCAGAGCCGGACGCTGCGCATCTGGTGCGCTGCGGTCTCGACCGGTCAGGAAGCCTATTCGCTCGCCATGCTGCTCGACGAGGCGGCTGACCGCCTCGTCGGTTGGACGGTCGAGATCCTCGGGACCGATATTTCCGCCGACGTGATCGAGCGGGCGCGCCAGGGGCTCTACAGCCAGTTCGAGGTGCAGCGCGGCCTGCCGATCCAGCTCCTGCTCAAGCATTTCCGGCAGGAGGGCGACAAGTGGCGCCTGTCCGAGCGCATTCGCGACAAGGTCGACCTCAAGCAGCACAATTTGCTGGAGCCGAATCATCAGTTCGGCCAGTTCGACATCATCTTCTGCCGCAACGTGCTGATCTATTTCGATGTCCCGACCAAAGCGCGCGTGATGGCCGCCCTCGCCGGACGGCTCGCGCAGAACGGCGCCTTCATCCTCGGCGCGGCCGAGACCGTCATCGGCATCACCACGACCCTGGTGCCGGACCCGCAATATCGCGGCGTCTACCGCGATGCCGCTTCGACGGCACAGGCGCGGCGACCGGGCTTTGCCGCGGCGCCAGAGCGCAGCAGCGCGCTTCCCCCGCTCAAGATTATCCGGACCTGATCGCTGGACGATTTCTCCGGCTTCGACAGAGCCAGCATCGCCAACAAACAAAAACCCCGCCTCGCGGCGGGGTCCCCGTTCACCTGTCGTGTACATCCGACGATCAGGCGATCAAACTGATAGGCGCTTACGATGACGCCGGGATGACGGATCTCAGGCCGGGATGCGCTCTTCGACTTCGCTCGGCTCGCGCAGCACGTAACCGCGGCCCCAGACCGTCTCGATGTAGTTCTTCCCGTCGGAGGCGTTGGCGAGCTTCTTGCGCAGCTTGCAGATGAAGACGTCGATGATCTTCAGCTCCGGCTCGTCCATGCCGCCATAAAGATGGTTCAGGAACATTTCCTTGGTCAGCGTCGTGCCTTTGCGGAGCGAGAGCAGCTCCAGCATCTGATATTCCTTGC
This sequence comes from Alloboseaceae bacterium BT-24-1, assembly GCA_025846845.1. Classification (GTDB taxonomy): domain Bacteria; phylum Pseudomonadota; class Alphaproteobacteria; order Rhizobiales; family Beijerinckiaceae; genus Allobosea. The sequence goes on along the minus strand of JAOYTL010000002.1, from coordinate 12,354 downwards.
CGGTCAGATGCACGCGCTGGGCATCGACCTCGACGGTCTTGGTGTCGAGGTTGACGACGAGGTCGCCGGTCGTGATCACCGACTGGGCATGGCCCTTCGAGCGGCGCACGATGGCGTGGATCCGGGCGACGAGCTCGTCCTTGTGGAACGGCTTGGTCAGATAGTCGTCGGCGCCGAAGCCGAGGCCCTTCACCTTGTCCTCGATGCCGGCGAGGCCGGAGAGGATCAGGATGGGCGTCTTGACCTTGGCGACGCGCAGGGAGCGCAGCACCTCGTAGCCCGACATGTCGGGGAGATTCAGGTCGAGAAGGATGATGTCGTAGTCGTAGAGCTTGCCGAGATCGACGCCCTCTTCGCCCAGATCGGTCGTGTAGACGTTGAAGCTCTCGGACTTCAGCATCAGCTCGATGCTTTGAGCGGTCGCGCTATCGTCTTCGATCAGCAGAACCCGCATGTCACGTCCCCAATTTCGCCCCGAGGCAGCGATCCCGTTCATTCCCCCAGAACCCTCGTGGTCCTGGAGACGAACGCTTGCCCGATGAAACGCCACGCGACACGCTACGGGGAAATGGTTAACAAACCCTGATTCCCGGGCGCAAGTGCTTCTTGGCGAAAGGTTGACGATCCTTGTCGAGGTGAGTCGAATTTGACACGGATCGTGCGAGCTTCAGCCGCGAAAGCACCTTTCGCGTAAGCTCGCGTCGAGGAATCAGGCGCAAATCGCTTAACTCTTCGACGCAGCTTCGAAACGCAGTGTTAATCACTCGGCTTAATGAAAGGTTTACGGCAGGGATCATGAGCGGCGCTTCGGCAGGTCAGGACCGGTTATCCACACTCGCCGCGATGATCGGCGAGCTCGAGGCCACCTCCGTCTATGGCCGCGTCACCGCCGTGCGCGGCCTGCTGGTCGAGGTGTCCGGGCCGATCTCGGCCATGAGCCTGGGCGGCCGGGTCGGCATCGAGATCGCGTCCGGGGTCCGCGTTCCCTGCGAGGTCATCGGTTTTTCCGGCGAGAAGGCACTGGTCATGCCCTATGGCGGCCTTGACGGCGTTCGCCGCGGCTGCCCGGCCTATGTCGACCGCACCGTCGCCGGCCTGCGCCCGACCAAGGCCTGGCTCGGCCGCGTCGTCGATGCGCTCGGCCGGCCGGTCGATGGCGGCCCGCCGCTGCCGCAGGGCGAGCACACCATCCCCTTCCGCAACGACCCGCCGCCTGCCCATTCCCGCCGGCGCGTCGGCGCGCCGCTCGATCTCGGCGTGCGTGCCCTCAACACCTTCCTGACCTGCTGCCTTGGCCAGCGCATGGGCATCTTCGCCGGCTCCGGCGTCGGCAAATCGGTGCTTTTGTCGATGCTGGCGCGCTATGCGAGGGCCGATGTCAACATTATCGGCCTCGTCGGCGAGCGTGGCCGCGAGGTTCAGGAGTTCCTTCAGGACGACCTTGGGCCGGACGGCCTTGCTCGCTCGATCGTCGTGGTCGCGACCTCGGACGAGCCGGCCTTGATGCGCAAGCAGGCAGCGCTGACGACGCTGACCCTCGCCGAATTCTTCCGCGACCAGGGCAGCCAGGTGATGTGCCTGATGGATTCGGTCACGCGCTTTGCCATGGCGATGCGCGAGATCGGGCTCGCCGCCGGCGAGCCGCCTACGACCAAAGGCTATACCCCGACCGTCTTCGCCGAGCTGCCGCGCCTGCTCGAACGCGCCGGCCCGGGCACCGGCGACGGCGCGATCACTGGCCTGTTCACCGTTCTGGTCGATGGCGGCGACCATGACGAGCCCGTCGCCGATGCCGTGCGCGGCATCCTCGACGGCCATATCGTCATGGAGCGCTCCATCGCCGAGCGCGGCCGCTACCCGGCGGTCAACATCCTGAAATCGGTGTCGCGCACCATGCCGCGCTCCTGCGACCCTCTTTATTATCCAGTCGTGCAGAAGGCGCGCGCCACGCTCGCGACCTATGCTGACATGGAGGAACTGATTCGGCTCGGCGCCTATCGCCAGGGTGCTTCCGCCGAGGTCGACGAGGCGATCCGGCTCAACCCCGAGCTCGAAGCCTTCCTGAAGCAGGCCAAGGACGAAGCGACCGGCCTCGCCGACGGCTATTCCCGGCTCGCCCGGATCATGGGGATGTGAGCAGCGCTACAGCCGCCCGACATGATCGAGCAGTGCTGTCGCCTGGGGCGAGGCCCAATCCGTCTCGCCGAGCATGTAGCCGCGCACGCCACCACGCCGGTCGGTGACATAGATCGCCGGCAGCCCCTCCGCGGTCGATAGCGGCTGCTTCGCCCCTGCCGCCGCGATGGCTTTGCCGCCCCGATCGTAGAAGACCGGCAGCCGCTTGATGTCGAGCCGCGCCAGATACTGTCGAACGTGAGCCAACTCGCGCTCATCGGTGCTGATGGTCACGAGCTCGACGTCCCTCGCGCTGAAGTCGGCAAGCTGTCGCTCGAAGCGCGGCAAGGTGATTCGGCAAACCGGACACCAGGTCGCCCAGAGATAGATGAGACAGACCTTCCCCGGCACCGGCCGGGCCATGGCAGGCTTGCCATCGAGCCCCTGCAGCGCGAGTGGTGCCATGATCTCGACCGGATCGAGCTCGATGAACTGGTAGCGCGCCGTCCGGAATTGCGGCAGCCGCGCTTCGGCCAACCCGGGACCCGTGAGCAGTCCGAACGTGGCCTGCAGGGCAAGGCGGCGGGTCAATGAACGCGGCATCAAGTCGTAGGCTCGGTCTCGTCAGGAAGGGCGCGTGATAGGGCGGCGCGCGCCCTGTCCCTATGCACGATCGCGTCAGTGACGCAGCCGACCATGTCGATTCCGAGACCATGCTAGCTCTTGAGCCTGCGCACCAGCACGATCATGGCGAGCAAGGCCATGCTCTGGATCACTGCCGACACTATAAGCGTGCCCGATGCGCCCAGCCGCTCGACCATCAGCGCGAACAGCAGCGGCGCCGCCGCGAAGGTCAGATTCTGCGGCACGGTCAGTCGGCCGAGCATCGCGCCGAAGCCGTGGCGGCCGAACAGCGCCAGCGGCAGGGTCGCGCGCGCGACCGCGATCACGCCCATGGCCGCGCTGAACAGTATGACGAACGCGATCGCGATAGCGCTCGACCCCGGCGCCAGCGCCATCAGCAGGCAGGCTGCCGGCCCGAGCGCGAGCCCGGCCAAGGCCACACGCTCGACCGGGAGGCGCTCGCCCGCAACCGCGTCGACCGCCCGCGCCATCAGGGTCGCAGGGCCGCTCAGCGAGGCGATCGTCACCGCGCTTACCGCACCGATGCCAGCCCCCTGCATCAGCCCGATGATGTGCAGCGGCAGGCCCCATGACACGAGTCCGCTCGCCGAGAAGCTCAGCGCCAGCAGCCAGAATATCGGCCGCCGCTCGCCGGCCGGCACCCTGCCCTGCTCTTCGGCCGGCATCGCCGACCGGCCGGGTTCGGCCAACGGCTTGGCGCGATAGGCTGGGATGGCAAGGTGGATCGGCAGCACGATCACGAGCTGGATCGCCGCGAAGACCATGAGGCAGGTGCGCCAGCCATAGTCGGCGCTGAGCCAGGCGGTCAGTGGCCAGAACACGCTGGAGGCGAGGCCCGTCACCAGCATCATCAGCCCGATCACCCGGCGGGTGCGCTCGCCCATCAGTTGCGCCACCGTGACGTTGCCGGTGTTGGCGAGCTGCATCGCATGGCCGATGCCGATCACGAACCAGGTCGCAAGATAGCTGACCGGCCCCTGCGCCATCGCCAGCAATGCGAGCCCGAGGGCCGAGATCACGGCCCCCAGCGCCATGGCATGTCGCGTGCCGCGCCGGTCGAGATGGCGCCCGAGCAGGGGAGCGACCGCAGCTCCGATCACCAGCAGGATCGTGATCCCGCCGAAGATGACCGCTGGCCCGAGCTTGAGCTCACGTTCGAGATAGCCCGCCAGGACCGAAGGCGAATAGTAGATCGAGCCCCAGCCGATGATCCGCGTCAGGGCGAGCCCGCTCAGCAGCAGACTGTACTCGGGAAGGCGGCGCGAGACGGGCAAGGATGTGTCCGGCGCGCTGGCAGGCACGCCCCTTGTTATTGATTCGCCCCAAGCTAGCGCGAGCTCTGTCCGCCCGGGAGAGCCCAGGACGCACCCGTTGCATGCATCGAAAGCGAGCGATCCTGGTAAGAAACGATCAACCTCCTTGCGCCATTGTGATTTTCGTCTCGCGGAGTTGTTCCGGTGGCGGGCCGAGGGGTCGGCGCGTCACCAGAGTCGGATCCGGTCAGGTTGAACCAACCCGATCGGTGAATCCGTCTCTGAACGAAAGTTGGAGACCGTTCTACCGGCCAGCTTGCGATGCAGGCAGACCGGAACGGGCTCGATGCGTAATCAGGAGTTGGGCACGACATGAAGTCGCGAGAGACCCTTTTGCGTCTCAAACGCTTCCAGGTGGACGAAAAGCGCCGCCGGGTAAGCCAGATTGAGATGATGATCGCGGAATTCAACCGGATGGCTGGTGATCTCGACCGCGAGATCCAGAACGAGGAAACGCGTGCCGGCATCTCCGATCCGGCCCATTTCGCCTATCCGACCTATGCCAAGGCGGCACTCGGGCGTCGTGACAATCTGCGCCAGTCCGCCGACAACCTGCAGGGCCAGCTCGACGAGGCCAAAGGCGAGCTGCAGGAAGCCTTCGAGGACATGAAGAAGGTCGAGATCCTCGACGATCGCGAGCGCGCCACCGAGCGTGCCGCCGAAGCCGCCCGCGACCAGGCGATGATGGACTCGATCGGCCTGCGCTCGCGCGCCTGAGGACGGCCTATTCGATCACCGGATGATGCGGGACAGCGCTGCGCGCCATTGCCCCGTGCAGGCGTGGATCGTCGTCGACCTCGACGCCACGCTTGAATGCCGTGAACCCCGAACGCTGATAGAACTCGACCGCCCCCTGGTGGTCGAGCGTGCAGGTGTGCACCCAGAATCGGCCGATCGGCCTCGCCCAGGCGCGCTCCAGCGCCCGGTTCATCAGCCAGCGCCCGGCCCCCTTGCCGACGACGCTCTCGTCCAGGCCGAAGAAGGCGAGCTCACCCTCGCCTTCAACCCTGAAGTCGAGCTCGAGCAGGCCGACATCGCGCCCGTCGAAGCGCACCGCGAAGAAATCGACGGCCGGGTCGGAGAGGATCGCCTGGAGCTCTTCTACCGGCTTGACCAGCCGGCTGAACCACATCCAGCGCTCGCCGAGCAGGCGATAGACGGCAAGATAGCGCGCCACGTCCTCGCGCCCGATCGGCTCTAGCGAGAAACCCTCGACGCCCGGCGGGTCAGGCCGTCGCGCCGGCGCTGAGAACATCTCGAGCGAGGTCACGATCGCAGCGATCTTGCCGGCTGGCAGGTCGGTGGTGCCGTTCAGGCTGATGGCGAAGGTCTCGGACATGGCTTCCAGTCTGCAGATGGCACCGGTGGCCGCATTGCGCGGCCGTGTCGCCTAGCTGCTACTGCCTGGCGCCGATTCCGTCGAGAAGGGTCACGACGGCCAATTCGGCGATCTGCTCGCTACTGGCGCCGCTGGCGCGACTCCATTCCGGCACCCGGTTGAGCCCTCCGAGGAAGTACGGCACCAACAGGCGCAGATCGTGTCCAGCCGCAGCTTCACCGCTGGCAATTCCGCCTGCGAACAGATCGTGCCAGAGCTGGGCATATTTCTCGCGCATCTTGCGGCTGCGCCGCTTGATGACCAGCGGCAAGTGCTCGTAGACATGCACGTACTTCTGGTCCTTGCCGACCAGACTGGCGATATGCACCTCCACCGCCGCCGAAAGCTTGCGCGCGAAGGGAGCCTCCTTGGGCAGATCGCGGATCGTCCCTGCGACACGCGCATAGAGCGTCTCGATCCCCTGATTGAGGATTTCTTCGACGATCTCGTCCTTCGACTTGAAATGGTAGTAGAGGCTGCCCGCCTTCATATCGACCATCGCCGCCACAGCCCGCATCGTGCAGGCATCGTAGCCCTCGCGAACGATGATCTCTGCCGCGGCGTCGAGAATCTCGGTCCGCATCGGCTTTGGCCTTGCCGTCTCCACCGAACCAGCCCCGCCCGGCCGTCTTCCGTTACGCGCTTTCATCCTGGATCCGCCCGTCCCCGGCATCCGCGACGACCCGCCCCCCAGGTCGCCCATGCGCCCATCCGGAAGCGCATGCTTGCCGTCACTACTTTCACTTGCGCGAGGGATCAAGGCGACAACCTTGCCGTTCAGTGTGAAATTCCATAGTCATCGCATGAATATTAAACCAAACGATAGTTCGGATTGACTTGCGGCCATGGTTTTCGGCCGATTTCGGACTCGCCGAAACCACCGTGATCTGCTCGCGATCAGCGGATGTACCTGCGCATAATGTGCCGGCAGCGTGAGACGGAGCAAGCGTCTCGATGATCGCATCCCCGTCGCGTCTCTATCTCTCAGCGCTTGCTGGTTTTCTCGTTCCGCTCATGCTTGCCGGCAGCCAGGCCTTCTGGATCATCGGGCTCATAGGGGGCATGCGGCCCGGTCGGGTGAGCAGAACGTGGATTCGGTCCCGCGCGCCGCTGCTCATGCGCGCCGGACTGACCGGGGCGCTGCGCAGTCACGAAGGCAGCGGGCGTATCGGTGAGGTGGTCGCGGCGTGTGTTCGGCATGGCTTTGTCCTCTCTCGCCGAACAACCGCCGCGCACCACAGGAGTTCCGCGCCGCCAGCTAGTCTACCGCTGCGACGCGGTCGACATGCAGGCTGAAACCATGGGCTCCCGGCTCGCCCAACTCCGGGCGCAAGGTCATCGCCGGAATTAGATAATCTCCAAAATTCTGGCGCCGGTAGGGAATCGCCCCGGTGGTCCCCAGCGTGCGCATACGCTCGCGCAACTGTCCTGCGACCCGATCGAAATCTGCCTGCTGGAATCGATCCACCTGGTAGACGACATAAGGCGGCAGCACCTCGTAGCCGGGGTAATAAAGGATGCCGTGGTTGATCGGGAACAGCAGGTCGTCGATCGGGCCGTTGATGCCGCGGGCCGAGTAGTGCTCTTCCCAGCCGCCAGTAGTGACGATCAGCATGGCACGCTTGCCCGCGAGCGTGCCCTCGCCGAAACGCTCGCCCCAGCGCTTGTCGCTGTGCTCGCCGACGCCATAGGCGAAGCCATAGGCATAGACCCGATCGACCCAGCCCTTGAGGATCGCCGGCATCGTGTACCACCAGAGCGGAAACTGCAGGATCAGCGTGTCGGCCCAGAGCAGCTTCTCGATCTCGGCCTTGACGTCGTCGGTGAGAGCGCCTGCCTCGAAGCTCTTCTTCGAGGCCGCACCGACGCGAAGCCCCTCGCCCTGCGGCCAGTTCGGGAAATCGGCGCGATCGACCTCGGACTTCCAGCCCTCGGCATAGAGATCGCTGACGCGGACCTCGTGCCCCTGGGCTTCGAGCTCGGCGACGGCGATGTCGCGGAGCGCGCCGTTGAGCGAACGGCGTTCGGGATGGGCGAAAACAAGCAGAACCTTCATGGGAGAGCCTTTCCGGTTGGGAACCGGCTTCCGAACTAGGCGCTGTCTCTGCTCTGCACTATAACGTAGCAATGCATATGATTGTGCCGTTTCATGGATAAATCCGATATCACCCTGGAGCGCATGCGCAGCTTCGTCCGCGTCGCCGAGCGCGGCAGCCTGTCGGCGGTGGCGCGCGAGCTCGGCCTCGGCCAGTCGACGGTGACACGCCATCTCAACGAGCTGGAGCACGCACTCGGCATCGCCCTGCTCAGCCGCACGACACGGCGCGTGGCGCTGACCGAGGAAGGCAGCCGCTATTACCAGAACTGCCTCGCCATCCTGCGCCTGGTCGAGCAGGCGAGCGACGAGGCCCACAGCGCCGGTGACGCCCCTGCCGGCACGGTGCGTCTCTCCTGCACCGCCTCTTTCGGTGTCCTGCATGGCACACGGCTGCTCTTCGCCTTCCAGGATCGGCACCCGCGGATCGATATCGACCTCAGCCTCAGCGACGAGCGCATCGACCTCGTTCGCGAGGGCGTCGACATCGCCATCCGCCTCGGCCCGCTCGCCGACAGCACGATGAAGCTCAGATCACTCGGCCGATCGCACCGGCTGTTCGTCGCCGCGCCGCATTATCTGGCCCGGCATGGCACGCCGGTCTCGCCGGATGATCTCGCCAGGCATCAGGGCATCCGCATGACCAACGTCGCCGGCAGCGCCCAGCTCGCCGTCGAGAGCGCCGGCGGCGAGCACTACAGCGTCCCCTTCGACGGGCGATTGCGGGTCGATCACGGCTTGGCCGTGCGCGAGGCGCTGCTCGCCGGCCGCGGCATCGCGCCCACCCATCGCTGGCTCGTCGACGATCTGCTCGCCTCCGGCCAGCTCGAGCCGATCCTGACCGATTACACCCTGCCGAGCGTGCCGCTCAGCATGCTGATCGTCCCGGAGCGGGCGTCCGTCGCCCGCGTGCGTCTGCTGATCGATTTCCTGGCAGCCGAGATCGCCACGCTCCCCGGCATGGAGTCCGCCTGATCGCTCAGCGCAACAGCGACTGGCCGGTCATCTCGGCCGGCTGCTCCAGTCCGAGCAACGCAAGCAGGGTCGGCGCGACATCGGCGAGGCGGCCCTCGGCTAGGCCCGCAGCTGGCCCGCCGATCAGCATGACTGGCACGGGAAAGGTGGTGTGCGCGGTGTGCGGGTTGCCGGTGACGGGATCGACCATCAGCTCGGCATTGCCGTGGTCGGCGGTCACGATCAGCGCCCCACCCTTGGCGAGGATGGCCTCTGCGATCTGGCCCAAGCTCGTATCGATGGTCTCGACCGCCTTGATCGCTGCCGAGAGCACGCCGGTATGGCCGACCATGTCGGGATTGGCGAAGTTCAGCACGAAGAGGTCGTATTGCCCGCTCTCGACAGCCGCAACGACCTTGCCGGTCAGCTCCGGCGCCGACATCTCGGGCTGCAGGTCGTAGGTCGCGACCTTTGGCGAGGGCGTCATGCTACGCTCCTCGCCCGCGAAAGGCTCCTCGCGCCCGCCATTGAAGAAATAGGTGACGTGCGGGTACTTCTCGGTCTCGGCGAAGCGGATCTGCCTGAGGCCCGCCTTCGACACGGTCTCGCCAAGCCCGTTCGCCAGGCTCTGCGGCGCAAAGAGCGCCGGCATGATCGGATCGAGCGTCGAGCTGTACGAGGTCATCCCGACCGCGCCGATGAGCTTGGGCATGCGCGGACGCGAAAAACCGCTGAATTCGGCGAAGAGCAGCGGCGCCAGGATCTCGCGGATGCGGTCGGCGCGGAAATTGAAGCTGAGCAGGCCATCGCCATCGGCCATGCCGTGATAGTCACCGATCGCTGCCGGCTTGATGAACTCGTCGCTGACATTGGCGGCATAGGCCGCCTCGATCGCCGAGCCCGCAGTCGGCATCCGCTCACCCTCGCCGAATGCCAGCGCCTTCCAGGAGAGCTCGACCCGCTCCCAGCGGTTATCGCGATCCATCGCGTAATAGCGGCCACTCACCGTCGCGATCCTCACCTGCGGCGGCAGCGCCGCCTCCAGCGCAGCGACATACTCTGCCGCCGAGCGTGGAGGGGTATCGCGCCCATCGGTGAAGACATGGATGACTGCGGGCACGCCCGCCGCGACCACGAGCTTCGCCAGCGCCACCGCATGATCCTGATGGGCGTGGACGCCACCGGGCGAGATCAGGCCGAGGATATGGCAGGTGCCGCCGCTGGCCTTGAGCCTGCCGATCAGCCCGCTCGCATCCAGCGCCTGCTTCAGCGTGCCGTTCGTGATCGCCTGATTGATGCGCGGCAGGTCCTGCATCACCACGCGGCCGGCGCCCAAGTTGAGGTGGCCGACCTCGGAATTGCCCATCTGCCCCTCGGGCAGGCCGACATCGAGCCCGGAGGTGCGCAGGAAGGCGTGCGGAGACGACGCCCAGAACCGGTCGAAATTCGGGGTATTCGCCAGCAGGACCGCGTTGTTGTCCTTGTCGTCGCGCCAGCCCCAGCCGTCGAGGATCATCAGCATGGCGGGGCGGCTGGGCATTCGCGTATCCTGTGCATCTGCGAACAAGTGCTTGTGCGGATATCACGCTCCGCGCGGCCAAGGCGAGCGCTATCATCCAGAGGAAAGTCATCCCGGCCAAGCCGCGACAGCGGCGCAGAGCCGGGATCCATTCCGGAACGGTTCAGGCATGGATCCCGGGTCTCCCTCCGGTCGTTCGGGATGACGAAGCAGGGTGACGAAAGGAAACACCATGCCGATCAAGGCCGTCGTCTTCGATGCCTATGGCACGCTCTTCGACGTCCAGTCGGTCGCCGGCGTCACCGATACTGCCTTCCCCGGCCATGGCGAGACCATCACCCAGATCTGGCGGCTGAAGCAGCTCGAATACACCTGGCTGCGCGCCCTGATGGGGCGCTACGAGGATTTCTGGAGCGTGACCCAGGCCTCGCTCGACTTCACGCTGAAGACGCTCAGCCTCGAAGCCACGCCCGATTTCCTCGCCCGCATCGCCGCGGCCTATGACGCGCTGGCGCTCTACCCGGAGGCGCTGGCGGCGCTGCAGGGCCTCGCCCCGACGCGCCTCGCCATCTTCTCCAATGGTAGCCCGGCCATGCTGGCCAACCTCACCCGGCAGGCCGGCATCGACACGCTGCTGGAGACCGTGATCAGCGTCGACGAGATCGGCAGCTACAAGCCCGATCCGCGCGGCTATCGCCTGGTCGAGGAGCGGCTCGGCCTGACGCGGGACGAGATCCTGTTCGTCTCCTCCAACGGCTTCGACATCGCCGGCGCCAAGGCCTACGGCATGTCGGTCGCGCGCATCGAGCGTGTAACCTCGCAGGCCCTGCGCGACGAACTTGCAGGCGCAGCGGTGATCGGGCCGAAGAGTCTGTTCAAGGCGCTGCGCATGCAACCGGAACAGCTCGGTGCGGGTGCCGATCTCACCATCTCGGCCCTGACCGATCTCGTCCCTTACGTCGCCGCGCGCCGCTGAGCGCTTCCACCGGAGAGCATCGATGATCCGCTTCTACTACCACCCCTCGCCCAACCCGGCGAAGATCGCGCTCTTCCTGGAGGAGGCCGGCCTGCCCTATGAGCTCGTGCCGGTCGACACCCGCAAGGGCGACCAGTTCAAGCCCGACTTCCTCGCCATCAACCCGAACGGCAAGACCCCGGCCCTGACCGATGGCGACGTCAGGATCTTCGACAGCAACGCGATCCTGCTCTACCTCGCCGAGAAGACCGGCCAGTTCCTGCCGCCGGACACGCCGCAGATGCGCGGCCAGATGCTGTCCTGGCTGATGTTCGTCGCCACCGGTATCGGCCCCTATACCGGCCAGTCCGTGCACTTCTCGCGCATGGCGCCGGAGAAGGTGCCCTATGCGATCAACCGCTATGCCCGCGAGGCCGAACGGCATTGGGGCCTGCTCGACGACCAGCTCGGCAAGCACCGCTACATGCTCGGCGACGACTACACGCTGATCGACATGGCGGTCTGGGGCTGGGCGACGCGGGCGCAGTTCGCGCTCGGCGACGAGGCTTTCGCCAGGCTCGCGAATGTCCGGCGCCATCTCGACGAGATATCAGCCCGGCCGGCGGCGCAGCGCGCCGTCGCGCTCAAGGACAAGTTCACCTGGAAGACCGAGGTCGACGAGGAAGCGCGGAAGATTCTCTTTCCGCAGAACGCGTTTCTGAAGGCGTAGCGCTCAGGCGTCATTCTTGTCTGTTTGCGGTCGGTGATTGAGACTGGCCGGCGGGCGGCTGACCGTTGTCATTCTGGGTCGTATTGACCGAGCCCGAGCAGGGTTGCCGCCCGCCTTTGTCATCCACCCGAACAGTTGCCTGGGCGGCGTTGGCGCGCCGGCCCGCAGGACAAGGATGGGGCCATGACCATAGCGCAAACGGTGCTGGGAATCGATGTCTCGGGCGCCTTTCTGGATTGTTGCGTTCACCCTGGCGGCCGGTTTCGACGCGTGGCGAACGCGCCGTCGGGGATCTCGACCCTGCTGGCCTGGATCGGCGAGCTCGGCGCTTTCGTCGTGCTGGAGGCGACCGCGCCCTTCGACCAGCCGCTGATCCGGGCCCTGGAACGGGCCGGGACGTGCTTCCACCGGGCCAATCCCGGGCGCGTGCGTGACTTTGCGCGCGCCGCCGGGCTGTTGGCCAAGACGGATCGGGTCGATGCCCGGCTGCTGGCGCTTTACGGAGCAACGCTGCCGCTGCGCCGAACGCCGGTGAGCCTGCCCGAACGGCTGGCGCTCCAGGCCCTGTGTGCAAGGCGTGATCAACTCGTCGAGATGCGCAAGGGCGAGCGCACGCGCCTGAAAGCCTGCACGCCCGGAGCCGTCATGGA
>JAOYTL010000001.1 GCA_025846845.1 Alloboseaceae bacterium BT-24-1 | reverse complement strand
TTTGTGGTGCGGGCGGCGCGCGAAAAAGACCAATGCGCCCAAAGGGGTGATTTTCGCCCGCACCCCGCCGTAACGTATTGATTTATCTCATTTGTGGGAAAACTGCTTCCCCCACCACCTTGCCTTTTTGAGCGTTGGTTTTCGTCAGCCCTTCGGCGCCACGCCCGCACCCGACATTAGGTGCGGGAATAGACGTTCGCCGTTTTCCGGCGCGTTATCGCAATGGCGGCGCGTAGAGCACGCCACCCATGTTCCAGAGCTGGTTGAGGCCGCGCGGGATGGCGAGCTGCGAGCCGGTACCGAGATTGCGCTCGTAGATCTCGGCATAGTTGCCGGTCGCCTTGACCGCCCGGATCGCCCAGGCGGGATCGAGGCCGAGCGCCTTGCCAAATTCGCCCTCAGTACCGGTGAAGCGGCGCACATCCGGCTTCTGCGATTTCAGCGCCTCGTCGACATTGGCGGCCGAGATGCCGAGTTCCTCGGCATTGACCAGGGCGAAGTTCACCCATTTCACCAGATTGAACCAGGCGAAGTCGTCGCTGCGCACCACCGGGCCGAGCGGCTCCTTCGAGATCACGTCCGGCAGCACCACCGCGTCGGCCGGCTTCGCCAGCTTGAGGCGCTCGCCATGCAGTGCCGACTGGTCGCGGGTCAGCACATCGCATTGTCCGGACTGGAAGGCGGCGAGGGCCTCCGCTGCGCCCGGAAAGGCCTTTTCCTCGTAGCTCATCGAATTAGCCCGGAAGAAGTCGGCGAGGTTGAGCTGGGTGGTGGTGCCGGCTTCGACGCAGATCTTCGCCTTGTCGAGCGACAGCGCCGCGTCGACGCCGAGCGCGCGCTTGGCCAGGAAGCCCTGGCCGTCATGGAAGGTGATGCCGGTGAAGGCGAGGCCAAGCTGCGCCTCGCGTGCGAGCGTCCAGGTCGAATTGCGCGCCAGCAGGTCGACCTTGCCGCTCTTCAGCGCCTCGAATCGCTCGCTGGCCGAGAGCGGCGTGAAGGCGACCTTGCTGGCATCGCCTAGCACGGCGGCCGCGGTGGCGCGGCAGAAGTCGACGTCGAAGCCGCGCCAGCTGCCCTGGGCATCCTTGTCCGAGAAGCCGGTCACGCCCTCGCTGACACCGCATTGCAGCGTGCCGCGCTGCTTCACCGTATCGAGCGTCCCGGCACTGGCTGGCGCCGCGGACAGGCTCGCCAGCACCCCGAGGGCGGCGAGCTGGAGACTGCGTGAGCGAACCCGTGAGGCCTTCATGGCTCTCGTCTCCTTGCGGCTATGGTCGGGAAGGGCGGCGCCGGTCACAGCGTCGCCAGTCATAGCGTTGCCTTATGGCGGATGATGACCTTGGTCCCGACCGGAACGCGGTCGTAGAGATCGACGATGTCGCCATTGGCGAGCCGGAAGCAGCCCGAGGAGATCGCCTGGCCGATCGTCTCGGGCTGGTTGGTGCCGTGGACACGGAAGACGGTCGAGCCGAGATAGAGGGCGCGCGCGCCCATCGGATTGCCGGGACCACCGGCCATGAAGCGCGGCAGATAGGGCTGGCGCTGGATCATTTCCGGCGGCGGGCGCCAGTCCGGCCACTCGGCCTTGCGGCTGACCTGGACCTGTCCCGACCAGGTGAAGCCCTCGCGGCCGACGCCGATGCCGTAGCGCAGCGCCCGGCCATTGCCCTGGACGATGTAGAGGAAGCGCTCCCCCGAGTGGATCACGACGGTGCCCGGCGCCTCGTTCGAGCGGAACAGCACCATCTGGCGGGCATAGGGCCCGTCGCTGATGCTGACCTCCTCGGTCGAGACGCGGCCGGGCTCGTCGCCGATGTCCATCGTTTCCTGCAGCGCCGTAGGTGGGCGCGGCTGGGCGAAGCCGGGCAGGGCGAGCAGGGGGGCCGCCAGCCCGCAGGCCAGGAGACTGCGCAGGACGCTACGAGTTGCGCTCATCGCTCGTCTTCTCCGGTCAGCCGCAACGGGAATAGATGAAGGTGCCGTAGCGGCGGCTCGCATCCGGATCGACGAAGCGCATCACCAGCATCGACTTGCTGTGCGAGAGGATCTCCCGGTCCTGCGGATCGCCGGCCGGCGCCTCGAAGCCGACATAGGTCTTGCCGCCGCCGGACTTCAGCCTGAGCTCATAGGGCTTGGGATCGTCGGCGACGTGCATCATCACCCCGTCATTCGGCCCGTTACTGATCACATAGGGCTGCTTGCATTGCCCCCGCGCTTCCGCCTCGGTGCGCTTGCGATCCTTGTCGGTGTGGAAGGAGGCGATGCCCCAGCGCCCGACCAGGGCATCGCGCGAGATGCCGGCCGGAGCAGGCGCGCTCGCCGCGCTCCCGGCTGAAGACGAAAGGCTCTCGCCACCGCCGCAGCCGGCCAGGAGAAGCGGTAGCAGCAGGCCACAGGCCGCGCCGCCGAGGCGCTTGTCGCTCGCAAGGTCCGCATGTTTTTGTGTCATTGTCCCTCCCAGGCGTCTCATCGGCATCGATGCAAATCGCGAAGTGGCCGGCCCGACGGACGCGGCAAGCTGCTCCGGGGTCTTCAGGCGCGGCGTGCCGCGTCCGTCAGGCCGCAAGGGAACGGCTGGATTGGTCGACAGGACACCCGCAAATCGGATTGCGATCAAGCCCTCATGGTTCAGAACGGTTTCTCACCTGCAGGACGGAGAAGCGAGATGCGGCTCCAATGAGAAAAACGGCGCAAGTCAAACCAAGTCGAATCAGAGCGAAGCAGCCATCTCCGACAGCTTAGCGACGGTGTTGATGTTGCGGGCTGTACCGCGCGCGGCGGCCGGGATCTTGAGCTTGGAATCGCGCATCCCCGTGCCGTAGGCGACGTAGATCTCGCAGCTGCCGAGCTGCAGGTCCTCGTCGCCGCGGCCGCGGACATCGTCGAGCGCGTCGGCCGGTGGCGGATCATCGAGGAAGATGGCGACGACCCGGTTTGGCGGCTGATCGGCAAACGGATTGGCGCGGTGTACCGCAGCCATCTGATCGGCCGTCCGTACGATCACGCCAACCGGCTTGCCGGCATAGTCGAGGAGCCGCCGCTCCAGCGCCGTTTTCACCTGCGCCGCGCTACCGTCAGCACAGAACACGACATTGCCGCTGGCGATGTAGGTCGCGATCTTCGTGAAGCCCTCTTCCGCGCACATCGCCTTCAGATCCGACATGGCGAGCTTGCCGGTGCCGCCGACATTGACCGCGCGCAACAAGGCCACATAACCCGGCATCGATTCCTCGCCATTCGACCGACGAAGGCTAGTCCCGAAACCGAAACCGGGCCAGACGCCGGGCGCTTGCCGGTGCCCGGGTGAAGCATATCGGCGCTGACGGAAGGAGATCAGCGCAGCAGCATGAGCAAGGCGAGCGTGCCCGCGCCATGGACCAGCATCATCTGCCAGACAGGCACCGCGGCGAGGACCTCGGCCCTGAATGGACAGCGCAGATCGTCGAATTCGCACATGTCGCTTCCCCCAACGTCAAGCTAACGGCCCGCCATTCCGCCTTCACCCCCCATTTGGGGGGATTTTGTCGCAGTGGGCTCGAATTTCGCTCTTTCACCCCCAAATGGGGGCAGCCGCGCGGCGCGGCCACGCTAGGCTTGCCGTTGGGGAAGAGGGACTATGGGAATTGCACTTTTCAGCACGGCGGTGGCTGCGGCCGGCGCCCTGGCCTTCGGTACGCTCGCCGGAGGGGCCGCGCTCGGCGCGTTCACCGGCGCCGCGATCTGGCTCGGCCGGCTGGCATTGAGCGATACGTAAAATGCGCCTGCCTGCCGCCGCCGCAGGTGGATGACGCCATCTTCTTTCCTGCGATGGGTTGACACCTACCGGCCGGATGCGGAATTTGGCGGCCCGGCGCGGGTGTAGCTCAATGGTAGAGCAGCAGCCTTCCAAGCTGAATACGAGGGTTCGATTCCCTCCACCCGCTCCAAAAATCTGCTGAAATCGACTGCGTTTCAGGTACTTACACGGCTCGAATCGACCGTCAACCGGCTCAGATTGCCGGTTTTTCTGCGTTTCGGGGCGCAAATCAGCTTACGAGGCTGTTTACTGGGCGAAAGCGCGCCGCGCTGAGTCGAAATGTCGCTAGTCGGCCGCGCATAATGTGCTGCTGCGACAGATCGAAATTCTGCCTGGGTCGGCGCTTGAAAAATCCACACACCCTCAGCGCAGCATTTACGACGTGCGTGTCTGTATCTTGGTTGAGTTGAGCGCTGGCCCGTTGATGATCACAACCACCGAGCACTTCCTCATACCGGTGCGCGTGACGAGGGCGGGGTAGCTGGGTGCGTCGCGCACCTAAAGCTCGTTTATAGGTGGCTGCATTGACGTCGCTTGGGTTGAGCTGCGCGCGCTAACTCGCGGTCGTGACCGCATACGGCGGTGATGCTGATCCTGTTCTTCAAGTCTGTGGGCAAGGCCGGCTTCGCGCAGGAGCCGCTTGCTGACAAGATGCGCCGCATTTTGGAGTCGCACGCGGCCGAGGCGAGGACGAGCGAGGAGCGGGAGCGCGCCGAGAAAGATCTGGCGAAGTTGGAGCAGCCGACAGTGCCGGCCATCTCACAACGAGCACGATACCGCTCAACGGGAGAATAGCGCGCGGTCGAGGAACTCGCGGACAAAGCCTGCTTTGACGATGTAGAACCCATCCTGTCCGCCGCGGGTGATGATGCCGGCGAAATAGATTTCGAGCTTCCTGTTGCGTTCGATGCAAACGAAGGCCGAGCCGCCACTCATCCCGTCAGGGTCAAAATCGATCCCTTTGGGAATGCCCAATTTGATCAAGGCAGGGTCGCTGCTTCGATTTTGAGGCTGACAGATGATGTTTCGCCTTCCTGAGCCCAGATGGTTCTCATCGAGCTCATAACGCTGGTCCGCGAACGGGAAGCCGGTGCAAAGCACAAACACGTGCTTGTCCGAGGCCGTGTCTGGAGCAATGCTGCGGAACGGAAAGAACCGCGAGACATCCATAACCCCTGCTGCACACGGCTCTGTAAAATCGAAAAGAGCCAGGTCATGGAAATCGCTGTCGTTGGCCGATGAGAAGTGGATCGACCGCGCTGATGTGATGATGTGCTCGCCGCCGTCTTCGATTAGGCCGACGCGGGATAGATCGCGCCCCTTCAGCTGATGGCGGCAGCAGATCGAGAGATATCGATCGCGGTAATGGATACGCACCGCTGAGCCAAGCAGCGAGAACCGCCAAGTGTCGTCGTCATTCAGGGCGACGAGGTGATCGGCGTATTTGATTAGTGTCGAGTGGACGGTTTTGATTGGAAGATGCAGGCCATTGAAGGTGGCCGTGCGATTGACCATCCGTTCGATCAACTCCATCTCGTCTCCTCGTTCTGAAGTGGTCTGCCACCATTGAGAGGCGTTTGGTTTCTTGGCAGGCTGGCCTGAGATGACGAGTGCCAAGCATGCCCGGACGCCCCCTGACCGACGTTGAGCGAAAGAGTTGGCGCCTTCGCCTAGAAAAACCGATGCCGCCTGACGCGATGATCAGGCTGGTGGAAGAACTGAGAGATATTCTGCAAGGTCGTATGCTTGTTCAAGCTGGCCTAGCGTTCATTCGAGACGCATGGACCGCGGGCAAGTTCGCGCAAGCCCGTGGAGCGGATGCCGTCAGACTTTGGCCTGGTGATCGCCCAGACTGCGAACTGACGTTTGATGGCAAGCGCGAACTATTTGAGATTGTCGAAGCCGACCAGCCGGGCCGCCAGCGATCGGCAGAGTATCGAACTCTAGTTCAGCGGGCTGAGAGAGGAGAGCCAACAACCGTAGAGGAGGATCCCGTTGAAGACTGGATCGCGCGCGCAGCGAACGGCCCGAAAATGATAATGGATGCTGCGATGAAAAAGGCCGCTAAGGGCTATGACCCTAATATTAGCCTGCTCATCTATCTCAACCTAGGCGAGTATGGCATCCGGCGGCGGGAGATTGAGGAGGCGATGCAGCCTTCCACCACGTCAGCCAAAGACTCATTTTATGAAGTTTGGGTGCTCTGGCAGGGCGCTGCCTATTCACTCTGGCGGGTTGGCGAGCCGTTACCTCTGGAGAGGCACCCAAAGCGTGAGACAGCGGTCGATTCCTCGATATCCGACGCCGCGATATGGAAGTCTGCATTGGAGGCGGAGTAAGTTTGCCAATGACCCTCGCGGGCCATGAAGCGAGCGCGCTTTCCCCGCTTGACATTTGGCCAAGTCAGCCGACTCCCAGCGTCGCGCAGACCGTTTCTCGGGCGCCAACCGGGCGCAAAATTCCCAGATTGCGGGTGTCCTTGAGTGAAATCCGGGGAACGTCGATTTTCAGCTAAAGTACTGAAATGTGTCATAAAATGACGGCTATTGATCTCTGAGGGCTAGAGCAGGTAAAGACTTCCAAGCTGAATATCCGGGTTCGATTCCCGGTACCCGCTCCATCCCCCCTCAGCGTTCAATCTTTGCGCCGCTTTGCTGCGGAGCTCCCAGGCTAGGAACTGATGCGGCGGACGCTTTGGTCGCTGTGCGCGAGCGCCCCGATCCCGTTGACGAAGAGCCCGATCGTCTCGCGGGCGATATCGTCGACGGAAAGCGGCCCGGCCGGGTTATGCCAGCGGGCGATCCAGCTCAGCGCGCCGGCCGCCGCGAAGGCGAGCAGCTTGGGATCGCAGGCGCGGATCGAGCCGTCGGCGATGCCGGCCTCGATCAGCCCGCGGAAGCGCTTGTCGATCTTGCCCTTGAGGGCGCGCAATTCCTTGCGGGTCTCGGCGGGCAGGGGGTCTTCGCCGACGAGGATGAGGCAGCGCCCGAAATCCTCGGTGACGATATGGGCGTATTCGGTCCAGAGCACGATCAGCCGCTCGAGGCCGCTGCCGCCACTGCGCCTGACTTCGGCTGAGGCGGCGGCGGCATCGAGCCGCTCCAGCCCGATGCGCACGCATTCGAACAGGATTTCGTCCTTGCTGCGGACATAGTGGTAGATCGTCGGCTTGGTGACGTTCAGCCGCTCGGCGACGTCGTCGAGCGAGGTGCGGTGGAAGCCCTGCTCGGCGAAGGCCTGCGCCGCGACGCGCAGCACGGCCTCGCGCTTGAGGGCGCGCTCGCGCTCGCGCTGCGCCGGCGTCTTCCAGAGGGCTGTCGCCATGACCGGCTCAGATCCGCTCGATCGCGAGCGCGATGCCCTGGCCGCCGCCGATGCACATCGTCACCAGCCCGTAGCGGCCATTGGTGCGCTTCAGCTCATAGGCCGCCTTCAGGGTGATGATCGCGCCGGTCGCTCCGACCGGATGGCCGAGCGCGATGGCGCCGCCATTGGGATTGACCTTGGCCGAATTGAAACCGAGTTCCTTGGCGACCGCGCAGGCCTGGGCGGCGAAGGCCTCGTTCGACTCGATCACGTCGAAATCATAGAGCGAGAGCCCGGTGCGCTTGAGCAGCGCCTGCACCGCCGGCACCGGGCCGATGCCCATCACGCCCGGCTCGACGCCGGCATGGGCATAGCCGACGATGCGCGCCAGGATCGGCTTGCCCTCGCGGCCGGCCCGGCCTTCCTCCATCAGCACCATGGCGGCGGCGCCGTCATTGATGCCCGAGGCGTTGCCGGGCGTGACGGTGCCGTCCTTCTTGAAGGTCGGGCGCAGGCCCTTCAGCGTCTCCGCCGTCGTGCCGGGCTTGGGATGCTCGTCGGTGTCGAAGCTGATCGTGTCGCGGCCCTTGCGGACCTCGACCGGCAGGATCTGCTCGCGGAAGCGGCCGGCATTGATCGCATCGGCGGCACGGCGCTGGCTCTCGGCGGCGAAGGCGTCCTGCGCCTCGCGGTCGACGCCGTAGCGCTCGGCGACGTTCTCGGCGGTGATGCCCATGATGCCGTTGCCGAACGGGTCGGTCAGGATGCCGGTCAGATGGTCCGAGGCGACCGTGTCGCCCATGCGCTGGCCGAAGCGGGCGGTCGCGAGCAGATGCGGCGCCCGGCTCATCGTCTCGGCACCACCAGCGACGGCGGTGTCGCAATCGCCGAGCATGATCGCCTGGGCGGCGGAGACGATCGCCTGCACGCCCGAGCCGCAGAGCCGGTTCAGCGTCAGCGCCGGGACCTCGACCGGGATGCCGGCATCGATCGCGGCGATGCGCGCAAGATAGGCGTCCTTGGATTCGGTCAGGATGACATTGCCGAATACGACATGGCCGACCTCGGCGGCCGGCAGATCGGCGCGGCGCAGCGCCTCGGCTACGCACGCCGCGCCGAGCGCTGTCGGCGCATGGCCGGAGAGCGCCCCGCCGAAGGTTCCGATCGCGGTGCGCACACCCGCGGTGATGACGACATGACGGCTCATGGAACGCTCCTTCAGGCTGGTTCGGCCTGCCGCTCGGGCTTGTACAGGCCCTCGATCTCGGCGGCATATTTTTTCGCGATGCTGGCGCGGCGCACCTTCATGGTCGCGGTGACCTCGTCATCGTCATGGTCGAGCTCCTTGACGAGGAGGTGGAAGCGCTTGAGCTGAGCCACCGGGGCAAGCTGGCTGTTCGCCTGCTCGATCTCCGCAGCGATCAGTTCGCGCACGCGCTCGTGCTCGGCGAGGCTGCGGAAATGGGTGAAGGGGAGGCGGTTCTCCTCGGCCCATTTGCCGACGGTCTCGCCATCGATCTGGATCAGGGCAGAGGGGTAGCGGCGCCCGTCGGCGACGACGATGCACTCCTTGATGAAGGCGCTGCCCTTCACCGTGTTTTCGATCTCGGACGGGCTGAGATTCTTGCCGCCGGCGGTGATCATGATGTCCTTGAGACGGTCGACGATCCGGACCTGGCCGCCCTCGATCACGGCGACGTCGCCGGTGTGGAGCCAGCCCTCGCGCAGCACGCTTGCCGTGGCCTCGGGATTGCGGAAATAGCCTTCGAAGACAATGTCGCCGCGCACCAGCAATTCGCCCTGATCGCCGAGCCTGGCCTGCGCACCCGCAACCGCTTCGCCGACCGAACCGGGGATGAGGTGCTCCAGGCGCTGGCCGGTCGCCATGCCGGAGGTCTCGGTCAGCCCGTAGACCTCGACCAGCGGCACGCCGAGCGTGCGGAAGAACTGCACGATGCGGGGCGGGATCGGCGCTGCGCCGGTCAGCGCCACCTTGGCCTTGCGCAGGCCGATGAAGTTCTGCAGCGGGCGGAAGATGACGAGATGGTAGAAGCCCGCGACCGCCTTCTCGCGCAGGCTGCGTGCTGCCGTCGGCTTGGTGGCAAAGGGCTCGCAGGCAGCAAGGCCGGCCTCGAACAGGCGCCGGCGCCAGCCGCCGGCCTCCATCAGCTTGATGTGGATCGACGCGTGTAGCTTCTCCCAGATGCGGGGGACGCCGAGAAAGAGCGTCGGTGCGATCTCGCGCAGGTCCTCCTGCACGGTGCGGATCGACTCGCCGAAGGAGACGCAGGAGCCGGCATAGATCGGCGCCATCGTGCTCAGCATCTGCTCCGCGACATGGCAGAGCGGCAGATAGGACAGGTTGGTCGTGGTCGCGTCATAGCCAAGCCGCTCGACGACACCCGCCGCCTGGGCGCGCATGTTGCGATAGCTCAGCATCGCGCCCTTGGGCTTGCCGGTCGAGCCGGAGGTGTAGACCATCAGGCCGATATCGGCCGTCGTCTGCGCGGCCAGGCAGGCCTCGACCAGCCCGGGATGCTCGGTCTCATGCAGCGCGCCAAGCCGCAGCACCTCGGCGAAGGCGACGACCAGCTCGGAGGCGTAGCCCCGCAGGCCCTTGGGGTCGATCACCACGATCCGTTTGAGACGCGGCAGTTCCGCCAGCCGCTCCAGCACCTTGTCGGTCTGCTCCTGGTCTTCGCAGACCACGATCTCGACCTCAGCATGGCCCAGCACATAGGCGACCTCGTTGGCCGGGCTGGTCGCGTAGACGCCGATCGCGACCGCGTTGACCATGCCGGCGCCGAGTTGGGCGACGACCCATTCGGCCCGGTTCTCGGAGAGAATGCCGACATGGCCGCCCATGGCGAGACCAAGCGCGCGCAGGCCGAGGCCGAAATGGCGGGCGCGGCGGTCGTAGTCAGCCCAGCTGATCGGCAGCCAGATGCCGAAATCCTTCTGCCTGAGCGCGATCCGCTCCGGCATCGTCCGCGCATTCTCGCGCAGCATCTGCGGCAAAGTGAGGTTCGGAAGCTCGCGCATTGCCGCCATCCCTACGAGAGCCAGCGCTTGCGGCGCTTGTAGTGCTTGATGTCGCGATAGCTGCGTTCGCCCCCGGCGCCGCCGAGGCCAAGATAGAATTCGCGCACGTCCTGGTCGCGCATCAGCTTCTCGACCGGCCCGTCGATCACGACCTTGCCCATTTCGAGGATGTAGCCGTAATTCGCCACCGCGAAGGCGACGGCGGCGTTCTGCTCGACCAGCAGCATCGAGACCTTCTGCTCGGCGTTGATGCGGGCGATGATCGCGAAGATCTCCTCGACCAGCTTGGGCGCGAGGCCGAGCGAGGGCTCGTCGAGCAGGATCAGCGAGGGCCGCGCGATCAGGGCGCGCCCGATCGCCAGCATCTGCTGCTCGCCGCCGGAGAGATAGCCGGCCAACCCCTTGCGGCGTTCGTGCAGCCTTGGGAAGTAGCTGTAGACCAGATCGAAATCGGCGGCGGGCAGCTTGCGTCCGGTCAACGCGAAGGTCGCGGCGGTGAGGTTCTCCTCGACGGAGAGGTCCTCGAAGATGCGCCGCCCCTCCATGACGTGGAAGAGACCGCGCCGGACGAGCCCATGCGGGGTGAGGCTCGCGATATCGTCGCCGCGGAAGCGGATGGCGCCGGCGGTGACGTCGCCATCCTCGAGCGAGAGCAGGTTCGACACCGCCTTGAGCAGGGTCGACTTGCCGGCACCGTTCGAGCCGAGGAGGGCGACGATCTCGCCCTCCGGCACCTGCAGCGATAGCCCGCGCAGCACCTGCACGGTCCGGTTATAGACCACCTCGACATTGTTGACGTCGAGCACCGCGGGACCGGCCATGACCTCTAGCTCTTCACCTGGCAGCAGCGATCACAGCTTGATCCAGTCGGAGGCCGGCTGCATCTGCTTGGCCTTGGCGTCGAAGCGATAGATTCGCCCGACCGGCACGGAATTGCCGGGGATCGAGATCGGCACGCCGAACAGCCCGCCGGTGTCGAAATCCTTGATGCTGTTGAGCCCGGCCTTGAGGTTGACGCCGGTCAGCTCCTTGCCGGCATCGAGCGTGCGCTTCACCGCCTCGGCCATCAGCATGGCGGTGACGAAGCCCTGCAGATAGCCGGTCGACTGGTACTCCGGGCGCATCTGCCGGATCTTCTCCAGCATCGGCGACGAGCCGTCCTTGTCGTAGTAGTAGCGGTAGGGCATCACGCCCATGAAGCCGTCGGCTGAATCGCCCATGCGCTGCACGGTCGAGTTGTCCATGGTCCAGAACGTGCCCATGAACTGGCTCTTCATGCCCATCTGCTTCGCCTGCGCGACGAATTCCGGGATCGGCGCCAAGACATAGCCGTGGAAGATCGTGAAGTCGGGATTGGCGCGGCGCAGCTTCAGCACCTCGGTCGAGACGTCGACGCTGCCGGGCGGCGTCACGATCTTCTCGACGACGCTGAGCTTCAACTCCTTGGCGACGGCCTCGCTCGGCGCGATCGGATCGCGGCCGAACTCGCTGTCGGAATAGACGAAGGCGACGCGCGCGCCTGGCTTCTCCTTGGCGATGTAGCGCAGCAGGATGCCGAACATCTCGGTGTAGTCGGGCCCGGCCATGAACTGCAGCGGGAACTTCTTGGGATCGTTGAGCTCGGTCGCGAAGGAGGCGCCGGCCATGATCATGCTGCCGCGCCGGTCGAGCTCGGGATTGATCGTCTTCGAGAAGCCGGTCGAGTCGCCATAGTAGAGCGAGACCTTCTCCTGACTGGTGATCTTGTTGAAGGCGGCGACCGAGGCGTCGACCTTGTAGGCGGTGTCCTCGGCGACATACTTGATCTTGCGGCCCTTGATGCCGCCGCCATCATTCAGGATCTTGAGATAGTCCTGGATGCCGGCATGGATGCCGACGCCGGCGAAGGCGAAGACACCGGTCAGCGGGATCGAGCCGCCGAGCACGATGTCGCCACCGTCCTGCGCCGCGAGCGGCCTGACGCCGAGCGTCATTCCGGCGAGCGCCGCGGTGCCGGCCAGAAGCTGGCGCCTGTCGAGATTCGTATTCGTCATCTCATCCTCCCTAGGGTTGGCTGCTCTTGCCGGCAGCCGTTTCAGCGAAGTGCTCAGGTCCGGAACGGCCAGAGATGGAAGAAGCGCCGCAGCCGCCGCCAGATTTCGGCGAGGCCGCGCGGCTCGAAGATCAGGAAGCCGACGATCAGCCCGCCGAAGACGATGGTGCGCACGGGCGCCAGCGCCGCGAGCGCATCCGGGTAGATCGGCGTCGCCCAGTTCGCGACGAATTTCAGCAGCTCCGGCACCAGCGTCATGAAGACCGCGCCGAGGATGCCGCCGAGGATCGTGCCCATGCCGCCGACGATGATCGCAGCGAGGTAGAAGATCGAATTGACCAGCGGGAAGCTCTCCGGCGTGACGACGCGGAAGAAATAGGCCCAGAGCCCGCCGGCGAGGCCGGCATAGAAGGACGAGATCGCAAAGCTGGTCAGCTTGTAGCGCAGCAAGGGTATGCCGAGCACCTCGGCCGAGATGTCGCGGTCGCGGATCGCGATGAAGGCGCGCCCGATCCTGGTGCGCAGCAGGTTGGCCGCGCCGAGCACCATCAGGCAGGTCACCGGCATGATCAGCCAGTAGAGCGAGAAGGGCTGGTCGAGCGTCAGCCCGAACAGGCGTGCCGGCGGCATCGACAGGCCACGCGACTCGCCCGTCAGCGACCAGTGCGCGAACAGGAAGTGCAGGATGACCGAGGCCGCGATCGTCGCGATGGCGAGATAGAGCCCCTTCACCTTGAGGCTGGGAATGCCGACGAGGATGCCGATCATGGCAGCGAGGCCAGCGCCGACCAGAAGGTTGATGAAGAATGGCGTGCCGAGCCTGATCTCCAGCACCGCGACTGTATAGGCGCCGACGCTCATGAAGGCGGCCTGGCCGAGGCTGACGAGGCCGGTATAGCCGGTGAGCAGGTTGAGGCCCGTCGCGCTCGCGACATTTATCGCGCAGAGGCAGGCAAGGAACAGCCAATAGGGGCTGGCGACGAAGGGAAAGGCGATCGCGCCAAGCGCGAGCAACCCCAGCAGCAGGCGTTGCGTCGGCGTGTCGAACAGCGCCTCGTCGGCGGCGTAGCTGGTCTTGAGCGTGCCGATCCGCATGGCGCTAGAGCCTCTCGATCTCATGTGTGCCGAACAGCCCGTAAGGACGGACCATCAGCAGCACGAGCAGCAGCGCGAAGGTGACGACAAGCTTGAACTCTCCGCCGAGGAAGGCACCGGCGAGCGCCTCGACCAGCCCAATCAGCAGGCCACCGACCAGCGCGCCGGCAATCGAGTCGAGCCCGCCGATGATGACGACGACGAGGACCGAAAGGCCGAACACGCCCATGGTCGGCGAGATCCCACCGATCGCCCCGATCAGCACGCCAGCGCCTGCAGCGGTGGCGCAGGCGAGGATCCATGCAACCGAGAAAACGCGCGGTACGTCGATGCCGACCGAATAGGCGGCGCCCTGATCGGCCGCTGTCGCCTTCAGTGCGACGCCGCCGCGCGAGAAGCGGAACAGAGCGAGGAACAGCCCGATCACCACTGCTGCCGCAACGAAGCCGATCGCGACCTTGGGCGCGAGATAGGCCTCGCCAATGAAGACCGGGGTCGACGGCATGAACTCGGGCAAACGCAGCGGATCGGCGCCCCAGCCGAGCTGCACCACGCCGGCCAGGATCGAGCCGAGGCCGATCGTCACCATGAAGACCGAGATCGGGCTCTCGCCCAGCATCGGCCGGATCAGGGCGCGCTCGACCAGCCAGCCGAGCGCGCCGCCGGCCGCGATCGCGAGCGGCAACGCGAGCCAGGGCGACAGCCCGAGCCCAGCGGCGAAGCCGAGGAAGGCATAGCCGCCGAGCATCAGGATCTCGCCGATCGCGAGGTTCACGACGCGCGTGGCCTTGTAGATCAGCACGAAGGCGACGCCGGTCAGCGCGTAGAGCGCCCCGGCGCCGAGACCGGCCAATGTCACTTCGGCGAGAAAGAGCGTATCCATCACGCCGCCTCCGCCTTGATCCGGCGCGCGATCGCGCCGACATCGCCCGAGCCGAGATAGGCGGCGACCACAGCGTCGTTGCCCTGGACCTCACGCGGCGTGCCGCTGGCGATGACCTGGCCGAAATTCAGCACCACGACATGGTCGGAGATGTCCATCACCATGCCCATGTCGTGCTCGACCATCAGGATGGTGACGCCCCACTCCTCCTTCACGTCGAGGATGAAGCGGGCCATGTCCTCGGTCTCCTCGCGGTTCATCCCGGCGACCGGCTCGTCGAGCATCAGGATGCGCGGGCGCATGGCGAGCGCTCGCGCCAGCTCGACGCGCTTCTGCAGTCCGTAGGAGAGTGTGCCGACCGAGGCGTTGCGGATGTGCTGGATCTCGAGGAAGTCGATGATGCGCTCCTCGATCTCGGCGCGCAGCTCCAGTTCCTCCTTCTGGGCCCGGCCCCAATAGAACAGCGCGTCGAGCACGCCGGTGCGCATATGGGCGTGGCGGCCGAGCTTGATGTTGTCGAGCACGGTCATGCCGCGGAACAGCGCGATGTTCTGGAAGGTGCGGGCGAGGCCGCGCGCGGCGCGCTGCGGCGCGCGCACGCCATCGAGACTTTCGCCGGCGAAGCGGATGCTGCCGGACTGCGGCCGGTAGAAGCCCGAGATCGTGTTGAACAGCGAGGTCTTGCCGGCACCGTTCGGGCCGATCACCGCGGTGATCGCGCCTTCCGGTACCGTGAACGAGACATCGTTGAGCGCGCGCACCCCGCCGAAGGCGAGCGAGACGCCCGACACCTCCAGAATGGGGGAAGCAGTCATCTCAGCGCCCCTCGAACTGCGGCGGCCGCCTGGCCAGGAAGGCCTGCGCGCCCTCCCTGAAGTCGGCCGTGCGCGCTCCGGCGAGAAAAGCCTCGCGCTCGAGATCGAGCTGGGCGGAGAGATCGTTGTCGAGCGAGCGGCCGATGAGATGCTTGATCCGGGCATAGGCCGCCGTCGGCCCCTGCGCGAGCCGGCGCGCCAGCGACATGGCCTCGTCCGCCAGCTCGGCGGCCGGCACTACCCGGTTGACCAGTCCGAGCGCCAGCGCCTCGGGCGCGAGAACAGATTCCGCCAGCATCGCCAGTTCGAGCGCCTTGCGCGCCCCGACGATGCGCGGCAGCCGATAGGTCGACGAGCTGTCGGGGCTGATGCCGATGCGCGCAAAGGCCAGCGTGAAGACGGCATCGTCCGCCGCGACGCAAAGGTCGCAGGCCATGGAAAGGCTGAAGCCCGCCCCCGCGACGGGCCCCTGCACGGCTGCGAGCGTCGGCAGCTTCAGCGCGTCTAGCGCGCGCAGGGCGGCGTGAACCGGATCGATGATCGTCTCGATAGCGGCCGCCGGATCGCCTTCGAAGAAGCGGGCGACATCGCCGCCGGCGCAGAAGGCGCGGCCCTCGCCACGCAGCAGCAGGACGCGCGCCGTGCCATCCCGCGCGATACGTTCGATCGCATCCGCAAGGCTGCGCGCCATATGCGGATCGATCGCGTTGAGCACGCGCGGGCGGTTGAGCGTGACGATGGCGACGGCCTGCTCGTTCGTGAGCAGCACCGGGCTCTCGGCCTGGTCCATGACGTTCCCCTCGAGTCCGCGGTCGTTGGCCGCCGCGGTATCTCTGACGCTCTACTCGATATTCCTAAGCTTACTCGTGAGTAAGGCGAAACCTGAAAGGGAGCGCTATGCGCAATTCCGCACGGCCCGGATTGTCGAAACGGAACGGGTGCATGCCGGCCGTGGCGTCACCCGCTTCCCGGCGCTCGAAGCTCTACCGCGAGATCACCACGCTCCATACGAAGGCGGGTCGTGATCCCCATGGCTGGCGTGTCGACGTGCCTTGATTGTAGGAGAGCTGTCCCCGACATCGATCCCGCCGAGGTCTGTGATGAAGCTGGCAGGTAAGACGGCCTTGGTGACCGGCGCCGGCAAGGGCCTCGGGCTCGAAATCGCCCGCGGCCTCGCCGAGAATGGCGCCCATGTCGTGCTGCACGGGCGCAACCCGGCCGAGCTCGACGAAGCGAGGCGTGCGCTGGAGGCTGACGGCGCCGGCGTCTCAGTGCTTGTCGCGGACCTGGCGGACGAGGCCTCGACCGCCGCAGCCTGCCGCAGGCTCGTCGACGACCGTGGCAGCATCGACTTCCTCGTCAACAATGCCGGTGCGCGCGACCGCCGCCCGCTCGACCAGCTCGACCGCGCCGCCTTCCGGGCTCTGCTGGAGGTCAATCTGATCGCGCCGTTCGATCTGGTGCGGCAGCTTGCGCCGCATATGCCGGATGGCGGCCGGATCGTGAACATCACCTCGATCGCAGGGCCGATCGCCCGTGCCGGCGATCCCGGCTACATCGCGACCAAGGGTGGGCTCGACGCGTTGACGAAGGCGCTCGCCGCTGAGCTCGGCCACCGTGCGATCACGGTCAACGCCGTCGCGCCTGGCTTCTTCGCGACTGAGGCCAATGCTGCGCTGGTCGTGGACAAGGGTATCGCCGAGCGGCTGTCGCATCGCACCTCGCTCGGGCGCTGGGGCGTGCCGAAGGAGCTGGTGGGCGCGGTGGTGTTCCTCTGTTCGCCCGAGGCTTCGTTCATCACTGGTGTCACGCTGCCGGTCGACGGCGGCTACCTCGCGCACTTCTAGCAGACTGGCGTTCGAGCGTCGTGCCAGGCTCGATGCCCAATCGTGGCCAGATTGCGTCACGCGGCGGGTAGCAACACTGAGCACCGTTCTGCTATGGGTTCAGGGTGAAATGCGGTGATCTGCCTGCCGAGCTGGCCGTTCACCATGGATAATCTCGTAGAGGCGCGCGAAAATCGTACTGACCGCTCCAAGGCCCCGCACGCGGTGCTGGACATATTTCCGCCGCAAGACAGGAGAAATGCCATGCTCAAGATAGCCATCGCCGCAGCAGGGTTCGCTGCTCTCAGCCTCGCGGCGGCTCCGGCCTTCGCCCAGGGCAAGAAGGGCAAGGACGAATTCCTTGGCGTCGACATGGATACCGGCCGGACCTATTACGACGGTCGCAACGACGGCAAGTACTGCCTCTACAAGACGGTGCGCGTCTTCAACCGCTACACCGGCTACTACGAGAACCGGCGGGTGCGCCGCTGCGGCCGCGGCCTCTATTTCTAGGAGGCTGCAGATGAACCGCATCGCAAAGTTCACCATCGCGCTCGGCCTTGCGGCCGCCGCTGCCGCTTGCGGCCCGACCATCGTGGCCGCCCCCGATGGTACTCTCGTCAATACCGGCGTGGTCCAGGATGGCGACTGCCTGACCCGTACCGTCATGGTCTTTGACCGTGAGCTCGGCTACGAGCGTGCGGTGGAGCAGCGCTTCTGCGGCGGGCGCGCCCGTATCGCGCGCTGATCATCGCACTTTGATCCTTGCGCAGGCCTCGCCACCGCTGTGGCGAGGCCTGTACCTTTGCTAGGGTATGGTGACGGAATCGTTCGGATTGCTCCGGAGACAGGTCACATGCCCAAACTCTGCAAATTCACCTCGCCCAGCGACGGCAAGCCCGTCTACGTCAATCCTGACCAGGTCAGCGTCGTCTACACCTTCAAGGGTCAGCCGCCCGACACCATCATCGCCTTCCGCAAGGACTTCCAGCTCGGTGTGAAAGAAGGCCTGGAAGAGACTGTCAGGATTCTCGAAAACGCTACCGAGAACGCCGAGCGCTGACCGGGCAGGCTGCGGCGCCGGCCTCCCCATCATCGTCGAATTGTCGCCCCAAAGCAGCCATGCGGCGCTTCCATCCTCGCGCCATGAGGATCATCGCCGCATCAGCACTCACCCTGGCTCTCGGCGCCTGCGCGAGCACACCGGACCCGATCGTCGAGGACCGCTCGCGCTGCGACGCCTATGGCTTCCAGCGTGGCACCGACGCTTACGCGAATTGCGTCATGACGCAGGATCGCGATCGTGAGCGTCGTTATGACCGCCAGGCAGGGCAGCGACCCTCCCGCGTCGAACGACCTTATAGTTCCGAAGAAGAATAGCCGCAGGTCTTGGGACGCCTGACGCCGGTGCGGGTCCGGGCTTCCGCTCCTGTCCGTTTCCGGCCGCTTCAGCCTGTTCAATCAGACCCATGATCCATGCTTCGCAGCTCGAGACGGCACGGCTCGTCGTCAGGCCGTTCGCGCAGCCCGACGCGCCGCTGCTCGTCGCTCTCTTCGCCGATCCTGATGTCCACCGCTTCGTCGATGACGGGCAGCCGCTCGCGCCGGATGTCGCAACGCTCTGGGTCGAGCGTTCGGCGGCCAATCTCGGACGCTTCGGCTATGGCACCGGCGCCGTGGTCGAGCGTGCCAGCGGCGCACTGATCGGCTGGGCCGGTTTCGCGCGGCCGGGCGATGGCACCGAAGAGGTGATCTACGGCCTCCGGCGCGCGAGCTGGGGCAGGGGCCTGGGCAAGGAACTTCTCGCCGGCCTCGTCGCCTTCGCGCAGGGGCGCGGCATCGCGCCGATCAGGGCGACAGTCGACCCGGCCAACCACGCCTCGATTCACCTGCTGCGGCAGGCGGGATTCGTGCTCGCCGAGCCGGGCTATGGCGGCGATGCCGGGAGCGATCTCTACCTGCTCCGAGCCTGACGGCGCCACCACCTCAAAAAGCAAAAAACTGCTCATTCTGCGCCGGATCGCAGCTCATTCTTCTCCATCAGGCCGCTCATGTATGCTGCGCCCGTCGCCACCGGCTGGCGGAAGGCGTGAGAGATATCGGTCATGCATCGATCGCGGCCGAGACCGGAGCCGTGCCGGTTGGGCTTTGCCGCGAAGACGGCTATCTGATCGCAAGGCCGCAGCGCGGCTTCGCCATTTGGCCATGAGGGGCACGATGATCCTCGACGAGCGTACCTACGCCATCAAGCCTGCGCATGTGCGCGACTATCTCGACCTCTACGTCGCCGAGGGGATGGAGCTGCAGATCTCCCATCTCGGCCATCTGATCGGCTGGTTCACCACGGATACCGGCGTGGTCAACGAGGTCGTGCATATGTGGCGCTTCGAGGATGCCGGTGATCGCGAGCGCCGGCGCGCTGCGATGGAGGCCGATCCGCGCTGGCAGATCTTCCGCGCCAAGGCGGCCCCTTACGTCCTCGAGATGCGCAGCCGGATCCTCAGGCCGACGCATTTCTCGCCGCTGCGCTGATGCGGTGCAGGGCGCTGCCATGATCGCTGCGCCGACCCAGCCTCCCGCTCGCTTCATCGGCGGACGTGGTCTCGCCGTGCTTGTGGCAGGCCTCGAATGGCTGGGGGCGGCGATCCTCGCTCTGCTCTTTCTCGTGGTGATGGCGGCGGTCACGCGCCGCTATCTGTTCGGCGATGGGCTGGTCTGGTCGGACGAACTCGCGATCTGGCTCAATGTCGCGCTGGTGGCGGTCGGCGCGCCCTTGGCGGCGACCAGCGCGCTCGCCATGCGGCTCGATGTCGTCGCCAACCTCCTGCCGCCGAAGGGGCGACGCCTTGCCGCCATTCTGGCCGAGGCGATCGCCGTCCATGGCGCGCTGGTCCTGGCGCTCGGCGGCGCCAGCGTCGCGGCTCTGGTCGGCGGCACCTCGACCGTGCTCGGCCTGCCGGAAAGCCTGCGCTTTGCCGTCTTCGCTGTCGGCGGCGGGCTGACGCTGGTCGTCGTGCTCTGGCGGGCGGCACTCAATTTGTCCTGGCCGGCAGCGCTCGCGGCACTGCTGCTCGGCGCCGGCCTCTACGCCCTGGCGCAGAGTTCGACTGGCCTCTTCGTCGGAACGCCGAGCCTGGTCGCCGGGCTCGCGGCCGCAGCGGGGCTCCTCCTCGGCGCGCCACTGCCCTTCGCGCTGCTCGCCGGCGTCTCGCTCTCGGGCGCCTTCGGCGGTCTCTTGCCGGAGCCGGCCATCGTTCAGAACACGGTCGCGGGCGTCTCGAAATTCCTGCTGCTGGCGATCCCGTTCTTCCTGCTCGCCGGCGAATTGCTGACCGCCGGCGGCCTCGCCGAGCGGCTGGTGCGCTTCGCCGCGGCGCTGGTCGGGCATCTGCGGGCTGGGCTGGCGCAGACCGCGCTGGTCGCGAGCGTGCTGTTCTCGGGCGCCTCCGGCTCCTCGGTCGCCAATGCCGCCTTCGGCGCCAAGGTGATGGCGCCGGCCCTCGTCGCGCGCGGTTATCCGCCGGCCAACGCGGCGGCGATCGTCGCTGGCGTCTCGATGCTCGACAACATCATCCCGCCTTCGATCGCCTTCCTGATCCTGGCGGCGGCGACCAATCTCTCGGTCGGCTCGCTGCTGGTCGGCGGCTTCGTGGCGGGCGCGGTGCTGACCCTGGCGCTCGCCATCGGCATCCATCTCAGCGTACGCGGCGTGGTCGATTCCGCCCCGCGCGCGAGCGGGACCGAGCGGGCGCGGTCCTTCGTCGGGGCGCTGCCTGCGATCGGGCTCGGCATCGTCGTCGTGGTCGGCATTCGCTTCGGCCTCGTCACGGTGACGGAAGCTTCGGCGCTCGCCGTCGCCTATGCGCTCGTCGCCTGCCTGCTCCTGCGCAGTCTCAATGGCGGCACCGTGCTGGCGTCATTGCGCAAGGCGGCGGGGGAGGCGGCGGCGGTCGGGCTCCTGATCGGCGCCTCCGCGCCTTTCGCCTTCCTGCTCGCGGTCGACCGCGTCTCCGAGCAGATGGCCGGGCTGGTGACGGCGCTGGGCGGCGGGCCGCTGGCGGTGATGTTGCTCTCCAACCTCGTCCTGCTGGTCGCGGGCCTCTTCCTCGATATCGGCGCCGCGATCCTCTTGCTGGCGCCCCTCTTGCTGCCGGCCGCCATCGCCGCCGGGCTCGATCCGATCCAGTTCGGCGTCGTCCTCGTCGTCAACCTGATGATCCACGGGCTGACGCCGCCACTCGGCATCCTCGTCTATGTCGTGAGCGGCATCATGCGGCTGTCGCCGGCCGCGGTGTTCCGGGCCGTGTTGCCCTTGCTGGCGAGCCTGCTCGTCGCGCTCTTCGTCCTCTGCCTTGCGGTGGCGGCCTGGCCGTCGCTACCTCTGTCCTTCCAGGAGTTGTTCCGATGGCTTTGACCCGCCGCGCCTTCGCCGCCGCCACGATCGCTGCACCAGCCATTTTCTCAGGCCAAGCCCTCGCCACCGGCCGGCCGGTCACGGTCGCCTCGCTGCTCGGCGAAGACAAGCCGGAGACGAGGATCTGGCGCCGCGTCACCGAGAAGCTCGCGCAGAGCGTGCCTGGCCGCTTCGACCTGCGCGTCGTGCCCAATGCCGCGCTCGGCGGCGAGAAGGAGGTCGCCGAGGGCCTGCGGCTCGGCTCGGTCCAGGCCTCGCTGTTCACGATCTCGGCGCTGTCGAGCTGGGTGCCGGACGGGCAGCTCCTCGATCTGCCCTTCCTGTTCCGCGACCGCGCCCATCTGAAGCGTGTGCTCGCCGGGCCGCTCGGCGAGGAGCTCAAGCGCAAATACGAGGCGCAGGGCTTCGTCGTGCTCGGCTTCATCAATTACGGCGCGCGTCATCTGCTCGCCAAGGAGCCGATCACGACGCCCGCCGGGGTCAAGGGCAAGCGCATCCGCGTGATCCAGAGCCCGCTGCATACCGAGCTCTGGTCCGGCTTCGGCGCCTACCCGACGCCGATCCCGATCCCCGAGACCTACAACGCGCTGAAGACCGGGGTGGTCGACTGCATGGACCTGACCAAGTCGGCCTATGTCGGCTTCAAGCTGCACGAGGTCGTGCCCTATCTGATCGAGACCGGCCATATCTGGGCGGCCGGCGTCGTGGCGGTCTCGGCCAGCTTCTGGAGGGGCCTCTCGACTGACGACAAGGCGGCGTTCTCGGCCGCGGCCGCGGAAGGGGCGAGTTATTTCGACGAGCTCATCATCGCCGACGAGGACGCCTCGATGGCCAAGGCGAAGGCCGAGGGCGGCAAGGTCGTGCAGCCGGAAGATCGCGCCGGCTGGGAGGCTGGCGCGCGCAAGGTCTGGACCTCCTTCGCGCCCAAGCTCGGCGGCATCGAGAAGATCGAGGCGATCGCCAGCAGCACCTGAAGCAGGTTGCCGCTTTTTCCCGCTTTGATCTCACAGGAGCGCCGTCCGCATGTCCGACCGTCCCGTCCTTCTCGTCACCGGCGGCAGCCGTGGCATCGGCGCTGCGATCTGTCGTTTCGCCGCCGAGCGCGGCTATGACGTCGCCGTCAACTACCAGGGCAATGCGCAGGCGGCGGCCGACGTCGTCGCTTCCTGCGGTCGGGCCGGCGCCAAGGCGGTCGCGATCCAGGGCGACATGGGAAACCTTGCCGATATCACGCGCGTCTTCGCCGAAGCCAAGGCGGCGCTCGGCCCGCTGACCGCGGTCGTCAACAACGCTGCGATCACCGGCAAGAGCAGCCCGCTCGCCAAGTCCGACCCGCAGGTCATTCGCGCCTGCATCGATCTCAACGTCACCGGCGCGATCCTGGTGGCGCGCGAGGCGGCCCAGGCCTTGCTCGCCAATGAGGGCGCGAAGAACCGCGCCATCGTCAACATCTCCTCGATCGCCGCCGGGCTCGGCTCGCCCAATGAATATGTCTGGTACGCCGCCTCGAAGGCGGCGGTCGATTCCATGACCATCGGTCTTGCGATCGAGCTCGCCCCGGCCGGCATCCGCGTCAATGCGGTGGCGCCGGGCATGACGCAGACCGATATCCACGCGCTCTCGACTGGAGATGCCGGCCGCGTCGACCGTATCGCGCCGACGATCCCGCTGAAGCGCGTCGCCGAGCCGGAGGAGATCGCCGAAGCCGTGCTGTTCGCTCTATCGGAAGCCGCATCCTACATGGTCGGCTCGATCATCCGGGTCGGCGGCGGCCGATAGGTCCCGGCAGACCCTCGAACGACAGAATCGGCTGCGAGAACAGCCGCAGACGGCTGGAGCCGCAGCCCGTCCGTGCTAAATCGGCTGCCAGCCTGTTCAACCGGAAGCCGCCATGCGCGTCCTGCTCATCTTGATCGCCTTCGGCATGGTCGCGGTGCCGGCGCTGCTGGCGCTGGCGCGCAGCGAGCTCCCGCGCGGCCAGCGCATCGTCAATGCGCTGATCGTCTTCCTCGCTCCAGCCTTCGCGCTCGGCCTCATCCATGGCGTGCCGGAGCTCGACGGCAGGGCGCTGCAATACCCGGTCGCCTGGACGACGCTGCGGCTCGTCCTGACCGGGCTCGCTCTGATCCTGCCCTGGTGCCTCTATGTCTGGCTGAACGGCCGGCGCTGACCTCTTGACGGACTTATTCAAGATGACCGAACCTGCCCAGATCCCGCCGATCGACTACGCCTTCACCGGCGACCGAAAGGGTCCGGCCCATGACCCGACCTATGCCGGCGCGCTCTCCTTCATGCGCCGCCGCTACAGCAAGGACGTCGCCGGCTGTGACGCGGTGGTCTGGGGCGTGCCTTTCGACCTTGCCGTCTCGAACCGGCCCGGCACCCGCTTCGGACCGCAGGCGCTGCGCCGCGTCAGCACGATCTTCGACGGCGACGCGCAATATCCCTCGCGGATCGACCCGTTCGAGACGCTCGCTGTCGTCGACTATGGCGACTGCCTCTTGCCGCGCAGCGATCTGCAGGGCTGCGCCCGCGCGATCGAGAGCGAGGCGGCTGCGATCATCGCGAGCGGCGCCCAGCTCGTTACCCTCGGCGGTGATCATTTCATCACCTTGCCGCTGCTGCGCGCCCATGTCGCCCGCCACGGCAAGCTCGCCATCGTCCAGTTCGATGCGCATCAGGACACCTGGGACGACGGCGTCGGCGCGATCAGCCACGGCACATTCGTGCTGGAGGCCGTGCGCGAGGGGCTGATCGATACCGAGCGCTCGATCCAGATCGGCATCCGCACCGTCGCGCCGCGCGATTGCGGCATCACCGTGATCGACGCCTATCAGGCACATGCGCTCGGCGTCGACGGCATCGCAGCTCAGATCAGGGAGCGCGTGGGGCAGGGGTCGGCCTATCTCACCTTCGACATCGATGCGCTCGATCCGGCTTTCGCACCGGGCACCGGCACGCCGGTCGCCGGCGGCTTCTCGTCGGCTGAGGCGCTACGGATGGTCTGGGCGATCCGCGATCTCGATTTTCGCGGCATGGACGTGGTCGAGGTCTCGCCGCCCTACGACCATGCCGACGCGACCGCGATCGCCGGCGCTGCGGTGGCGCAGCATTATCTGCAGGCGCTGGCGCTGAAGAAGGCTGGGACCTGAATCTCGGTCTGAAGGGTTGGAATCTATCTGCGAAGTGGAGCGGCCAATGGCTTCTCATCCTTGGCGGAATGGAATTGCGGCATCCCGTCGCCTCGGTGCCGCCGGCGCCCGCTTCGCGGTCTCAGCGATTGCGAGGAGCGGCCGGTGACGGCCCTGTCGCCGCGTCTGCGAACTCTGATCGACACCCTACCGTTGCGGGATGGCATGCGGGTCCTGGAGATCGGCTGCGGTCCAGGCGCCGCTGCCCGCGAGATCGTGCGCCGTGTCGGTGGCGGCCATGTTCTGGCGATCGACCGGTCTGCGAATGCGATTGCGCTTGCCCGCAGGGCCTCGCAGGCAGAGATCGCCGCTGGGCGGCTCAGCCTTCGGCAGGTTGCTGCCGAGCAATTCGAGCTCGCTCCGGGTGAACCTCCCTACGATCTGGCGTTCGCGATCCGCGTCGGCGCGCTGGATGGGCGCCATCCCGAGGCAGGAAAGCTCGTCCGTCGCCGGATCGCCGCCGCGCTGATCCCGGGCGGGTTGCTCTATATCAACCGCGGAGACAGGCTTCACGCGACGAGGCCGGAGGATGGCACGGACAGGATGAGTACCGCAGCCGGCTGCGAGGATCTTGGCTGAGACTCATCGGAGTTGCGGCAATTGACAGCGCATCCATGAGCGAACATATACGCCTGATGACCACGAACCCGACCCGACGTCGCACCGAACAGGCCGCCCTGGCGCGCCCGCGATGACGCTCGGCTAGAAGCCCGAACGCCCGCGACCGCGCCCCAAGCGCGGTTTTTTTATGCCCGTCGCAAAAGTGATGTCCGGTTTTGCGACAAGGCCGTGCTCACAAAGCCAGCCAACTAGTTTCGTCCGCTTCCACCAGACGCCTTGCGAGGGTCCGATGAGCCAGAACCTGAAATCCATCTTCATCGACGGCGAAGCCGGCACCACCGGGCTCGGCATCCGCGAGCGCCTCGCCGATGTGTCGGAGGTCGTGGTCAAGAGCATCGACCCGGACAAGCGCAAGGACCCGGCCGCCCGCAAGGCGATGATGGCGGGGGTCGACCTCGTCGTGCTCTGCCTGCCAGACGATGCGGCCAGGGAATCGGTTGCGCTCGCCGATGAGCTTGGCAACGACGCGCCCAAGATCGTCGACGCCTCGACGGCCCATCGCGTTGCGCCGGACTGGACCTATGGCTTCGCCGAACTGGAGCCGGGCTTCGCCACGAAGGTCGCCAACGCCAACCGCGTCGCCAATCCCGGCTGCTATCCGACAGGCGGCATCGCGCTCTTGCGGCCGCTCGTCGATGCCGGATTGCTGCCGGCCGATCATCCCGTCACCGTCAACGCGGTTTCCGGCTATTCCGGCGGCGGCAAGAGCATGATCGAGGCCTATGAGGCCGGCACGGCGCCTGATTTCGAGCTCTACGGCCTAGGCCTCAAGCACAAGCATCTGCCTGAGCTCCAGGTCTATTCGCGGCTGGAGCGGCGGCCGATCTTCGTGCCGTCGGTCGGCAATTTCCGGCAGGGCATGCTGGTCTCGATACCGCTGCATCTCGACACGCTGCCAGGCAAGCCCAAGCCCGCCGACCTGGAGGCTGCTTTGGCCGAGCGCTATGCCGGCTCGACCTATGTCAGCGTCCTTCCGGCGGATGCGGGCGGCAAGCTCGAACCCGAAGCCCTCAACGACACCAACAAGCTGGAACTGCGCGTCTTCGGCAATGCCGATCTCGGCCAGGCCGTGCTCGTCGCCCGGCTCGACAATCTCGGCAAGGGCGCGTCCGGCGCTGCGGTCCAGAACATCCGCCTGATGCTCGGCCTCCCCGAAAGTTGACAGCCGTTCACATCGCGAACCGCAAAGCGCACCGACCCCCTCAATCCGTGGCGAAACAGCGGCTGCACCCCCCAAATGGGGGATGCAGCCGCTCGTGCTCGCGATCATAGCTGAGGTTGGCAGCTGAGAGCGGGGGCGATTCGATGCCGGGATTCGATACGTTGGGAGTGCGTCTGGCACGCAGCCGGCGCCGGCTGGAGCGTGAGCGCGCTACCGTCTCGACGATGGAGCGGGTGGTCGCAGAGGGGCCGGGAGGCTCCGAGCCGGACGATGCTCGGACTCAGGTCGCAGTATCCGACATGAAAGCGCCGATATCGGCGCAGGTCATCGCGTTTCCGCGCTCGAACAGGCGCATCTAGAACTGAGCCTTGCCCTTGGGCGAGGCTACCAGCGCTGCCGGGGGTGAGGTCGAACGAGCCCCGGCAGCGCTTTTTTCGTCAGCCCATATAGGGCTTGAACAGCTGCTTCTGCGTGCCAAGGCCTTCGATGCCGAGGGCCACCGTCTCACCCCCCTTGAGGAAGCGCGGTGGCTTGAAACCGAGGCCGACGCCGGGAGGGGTACCGGTGGTGATGACGTCGCCCGGATCGAGCTGCATGAACTGGCTGATATAGTGGACGAGATAGGCGGCGCCGAAGATCATCGTCTTGGTCGAGCCGTTCTGGACGCGCTCGCCGTCGACCTCGAGCCACATCGCCAGGTTCTGCACGTCTGAGATCTCGTCCGGCGTCACCAGCCAGGGGCCGAGCGGGCCGAAGGTCGGGCAGCCCTTGCCCTTGGCCCATTGGCCGCCGCGCTCGGTCTGGAACTCGCGCTCGGAGACGTCGTTGCAGACGCAGAAGCCGGCGATCGCAGCCATCGCGTCCTTCTCGCCGATATAGGAGCCGCCGTCGCCGATCACGATGGCGAGCTCGACCTCCCAATCGGTCTTCTTCGAGTTCTTCGGGATGATCACATCGTCATTAGGGCCGACGATGCAGTTCGGCGCCTTGTTGAACAGGATCGGCTCGGCCGGGATCGCCGCGCCGGTCTCGGCGGCGTGATCGGCGAAGTTGAGGCCGACAGCGATGAAGTTCCGGACATCGCCGACGCAGGCACCGATGCGCGGGGCGCCCTCGACCAGCGGCAGCGATTCGGGGGACAGCGCCTTCAGCTTGGCGAGCGAGGCCGACTTCAATCCTGCGCCGGCGATGTCGGGCACATGCGCCGACAGGTCGCGGAGCTTGCCGGCGGCGTCGACGAGGCCGGGCTTCTCCTGGCCGAATGCGCCGTAACGTACAAGTTTCACGTCGTTTCCCCCTTTTCAAACGTTTAAAACACAGTTGGGACCGGATCTGAGGTCGGGGCGATCCTGTGCGGACTGGTGCAATCATGCAAGCCCGTCGGGATGCATGCCCTGCCTGCGGGCGCGCCTTGAACTGTGGCGCTTGTGCAACGGTCTTAGCTAAACCGTGTCACCTTTTCGAGGCGGTGGAGAACGTCATGTTGCGGTGCACAGTGACGAAATCCACGATAGTTCGCATGTAAACCATCTTTTCCATCGCCGACATTCAGGCCAGACACGCGAAACGCGTCGTTTTTGCACGTTTTCGGCCATGTCACCGCGGCTGGCCGGTGGAGCATGGCAATTTGAGGGCGATCTGGGCGGGATTGCGGCGGAAACGAGCAGGCGGCATGGTGGTGGCAGATTCCGCGGCGTGATTTGCCGCAGCCGTCACAACAAGAACCTCAGCCTGGGGAAGAAGCCGCGATGAAGAGCCTCCTGAAACTCACCGCCGCCGCCACCGTCTCGCTCTCGGCGCTGCTGGCGGCCGGCGCGGCTTCCGCCGGCTCCTTCGCGATCCGTTCTGGCCAGAGCGCCGAGGGTCTCGGCATGGCCTATGCCGGCGCCGCTGCCGGCGGCATCGGCATGGGCTCGATGGCCTGGAACCCGGCGACGATCACGATGTTCCCGGGCCGCAACAGCCAGTGGAACTTCACCTATCTCTATCCGAACGCCGAATACGATCCGACCTCGCAGACGCGTGTCGTTGTCGGGCCGGGCGCGACCGCGCCGAACACTGCGCTCGGCGGCAGCCCGTTCGGCACCGGCAATCTCGGCGGTGACGGCGCCTTCATCCCGGCCTCCTATATGGCCTGGCAGCTCACCGACAGGCTCTGGGTCGGCTTGACGACCGGCGCGCCGTTCGGGCTGCGCTCGAAGACCGACGACTATCACGCCGCGCAGACCTATGGCCGCTCGGCCAAGGTGCGCACGATCAACGTCGCTCCGACCATCGGTTACAAGGTCAATGACTGGCTCTCCATCGGTGCCGCCTTCCAGGGCCAGTACATCAAGACCACTTTGAAGCAGGCGACGGGCATCGGCGTCGGTGCCACGAGCGCCATCCTTGACGGCGACTCGATCGACTACGGCTACCGTGTCGGTGTCACCCTGACGCCCTGGGGGCCGGGGACCACCATCGGCTTGGCCTACCGCTCTTCGATCCGCCAGACGCTGAAGGGCACCTTCCAGGTCAGCCCGACAGTGGCGTTGCCGATCAAGGCCAGCCTGAACCTGCCGGATTCGGTGGTGTTCGGCGTCTCGCATGAGCTGAACGAGCAGTGGCA
This sequence comes from Alloboseaceae bacterium BT-24-1, assembly GCA_025846845.1. Lineage (GTDB taxonomy): Bacteria > Pseudomonadota > Alphaproteobacteria > Rhizobiales > Beijerinckiaceae > Allobosea. The sequence continues at coordinate 932,383 of JAOYTL010000001.1, read as the reverse complement.
GGTGCATGCCGGTGTCGAGTGGACCAACTGGAGCCGCTTCAATCGCATCGGCATCGTCAACCGGCTCGCCGGCGTGCCGGTCACCAGCCTCAATTTCGAATATGACGACAGCTGGTACTTCGCTCTCGGTGCCGAATACAAGTGGAACCGCGATCTGACCCTGCGCGCCGGTATCGCCTACGAGCTCTCACCAGTGAACGACCGGAACCGCACCGTCTTCATCTCGGACAACGACCGCCTCTGGCTCTCGGCCGGCGGCAGCTACCAGCTGACCGAGAAGCTGAAGCTCGATGTCGGCTATACCTTCATCAAGGTGAAGGAGGCGACGGTGAACTATGGCGGCGCCCACCCGCAGCAGGGCCCGGTGCTCTACACCGCCAAGGCCGACCCCTTCATCCACATCGTCTCGGCCGGCCTGACCTATCGCTGGGACACCCCGACCGAAACGATCCCGGTCCGCCCGGTCGTTCGCAAGAACTGAGCGGCGCGTTCGGCAACGACGAAAGAGCCGGCCTTCGGGCCGGCTTTTTTGTTTCGGGGAACGGGCTGTTTCACCACTCCGGGAAAGCGGCTTAGCTGCTGGGCATCGAACGGGGCCGCGCTAAGCCCTGATCTTCACATAGCTTCCGGGCGCGTCCTCCAGCGCGGGCAGGGGACCGTCGCCGGGGATGCGCGGCTTGACGCGCTTGGGCGCCTGCTTCTCCAGCCAGGCGAGCCAATGCGGCCACCAGGAGCCCGGATGCTCCTGTGTCTTCCCGATCCAGTCATCGAAGGCGCCTTCGGGCTTCGGGCCGGTCCAGAACTGGTACTTGACCTTGTTCGGCGGGTTGACCACGCCGGCGATATGGCCCGAGCCGGCCATGACGTAGTCGACCGGACCGCCGAAGCTCTGCGAGCCGAGGAAGACCGACTTCGCCGGCGCGATATGGTCCTCGCGGGCCGCCAGGTTATAGACCGGGATCGTCACCTTCTTGAGGTCGAGCAGCTTGCCGCCGAGACGCATCTCGCCCTTGCTCAGCTTGTTCTCGAGATAGCAGTTGCGCAGATAGAAGGAGTGGTTCGCCGCCGGCATCCGGGTCGAATCCGAATTCCAGTAGAGCAGGTCGAAGGCGGTCGGCGCCTTACCCTTCAGGTAGTTGTTGACGGCATAGGACCAGATCAGGTCGTTCGGCCGCAGCATGTTGAAGGCGCCCGACATGCGCGCGCCGTCGAGATAGCCGCGCTCGGCCATCTGCTCCTCGACGGCGCGAATCTGCTCCTCGTCGACGAAGACCGCGAGCTCGCCGGCCTGGCTGAAGTCGACCTGGGTGGTGAAGAAGGTCGCGCTGGCGATGCGCTTGTCCTTCACCGCGGCCATGTAGGCGAGGGTGACGCCCAGCAGCGTCCCGCCGACGCAATAGCCGATCGTCGAAACCTGCTTCTCGCCGGTCACCTGCTCGATCGCCTCGAGCGCAGCGAATATGCCTTCGCGCATATAGCTCTCGAAATCCTTGAGTGCGTGCCGGTGATCCGGGTTGACCCAGGAAATGCAGAACACGGTCAGTCCCTGGCTGACGCACCAGCGGATGAAGCTCTTCTCCGCGTTGAGATCGAGGATGTAGAACTTGTTGATCCAGGGCGGCACGATCAGCAGCGGCCGCTTCAGCACCGTCTCGGTCGCCGGCGCATACTGGATCAGTTCGATGATGTCGTTGCGATAGATGACCTTGCCCGGCGTCGTCGCGATGTTGACGCCGACCTCGAAGGCGCCGGCATCGGATTGCCGGATCTTGAGCTCGCCGCCGCCGGCCTCGACATCCTCGGCCAGCATCTTCATGCCGCGCACCAGGTTCTCGCCGTTCTGCGCCATGGTCTCGCGCAGCAACTCTGGATTGGTCGCGACGAAATTGGAGGGGGAGAGGGCCCCGGCGATCTGCTTGACGTAGAAGCGGGCCTTGTCGCGCGTATGCGGATCGAGATCGTCGGCCTGCTCGACCATGCCTTCGGCCCAGCGCGTGGTCAGAAGATAGGCCTGCTTGACGAAGTCGAAGACCGGATGGGTGTTCCATTCGGGATCGGCGAAGCGGGCGTCCCGCTTCTCGGGCGCGATCACCGGCTCGACCTGCTCGCCGCCGAGGCGCTTCAGCGTCGCGCTCCACAGGCTGAGGAAGTCGCTGGTGAGCGCGCCTTGAGCCTCGATGATCTTCTGGGGATCACTGATCCAGCGCTCGGCGACGCGGCCAAGCACCTTGACCATTTCGCTCGCCTCGTCGGCCTGGCCGGTCTTGGCCTCGCCGCGCTCGATCGGTTTCAGATAGGCAGCCGTCACCTTGCCGGCGTGCTCGACCAGCTTGCCCATGTTCTGCGCCATCGATTCGAAGTCGGGCACGGGCGGCAGGTCGGCGAACGGCGTTTCGGTTGCCTTGTGGCCGGCTTTGCCCTTCTCGTCAGCAGGCGGACACATGGCGACGCTCCCCTCGGTAGCCTTACGCAGGAGTTGCACTCCCCATTTTGGACCCATTAAGGACCTAACCGGTATGAGTGACAAAGAAATTTTGCGGAAGCAGGGCAATGGCTGACAGGCGGACTGAAATCTCGCTCAAGGCGGTCGGGATCGTCCTGCTCGTTGGAGCTGTGCTTGGCGGCTGCGGAGCCGCCCGCGGCGTCGCCGAAATGACCGATTTCGCGACTACGCCGGGCGAGCCGAAGCCGTTCGTGGTCGAGACGCGGCCGCAAGACCCGAGATACATCCCGATCGGCACGACTGTCTCGCGCGAAGCCAAGCGCAAGACCGTCGACGAGTTCAAGAAGCTCGAAGCCGAGCTTGAAGCCAAGCGGACTTCAAACGAGGCTGCCGGCACGCAGGCGCAGGATCTCGGCAAGGTCCTGCCACCACCGGCACCGCCGCCTGCTCCCCCGCCGCTGCCGTAAAATGAGGGGACGACTGCGCGCGACGTGGCTTGCCTGATGTTGGCCGGGCAGCTCCAATCGCGGTCCTCGCGCTGGAGCCTCCGCAATGATCCTGATCGGCCAGTATGATTCGCCCTTCGTGCGCCGCGTCGGCATCGCGCTGACGCTCTACGAACTGCCCTTCGAGCATCGGCCCTGGTCGGTCTTCGGCGACAGCGAGAGGATCGCGCCGCTCAATCCGCTGGTCCGGGTGCCGACGCTCGCGCTCGATGACGGGCTCGTGCTGGTCGAGAGCCATGCCGTGCTCGACTATCTCGACAGCCTGGTTCCGGCCGAACGCGCCTTGTTCCCTCGGCAGGAGCCGGCGCGCCATCGGGCGCTGCGCGTTGCCGGGCTGGCGATGGGCCTGGCCGAGAAGGCAGTCAGCCTGTTCTACGAGTTGCGGCTGCATGATCAGGTCTCCGAGGTCTGGGCGGGGCGCTGCCGCGGCCAGATCGGAGGCGTTCTCGCCGCCCTGGAGCGGGAACGAGCCGAGCGCGCCGGCGACTGGTGGTTCGACGACCGTATCGGCCACGCCGACATCGCGCTCGCCTGCGCCTTGCGCTTCGCCAGCGATGCGCATCCTGATCTCGTGGTCCTGAGCGATTATCCCGCCCTGGCGGCGCACTCGGCCCGCTGCGAGGCGCTCGATGTCTTCCAGGCGATCAGCCAGCCCTTCATTCCGCCGGCCTGAAACGTTACGCCGCGGCGACATCGGGTCGCTTTCGATGAATCTTGCTTATTTTGCTCTGTCGGGGCGAAAGCTGCGGTGGTAAGGCATCCCAACGCAAGAATGTGATCGACTGCCTTCCGAGGCGGCGATCCGCAAGGACCTGTTGCCGAGATGACCGACTTCCACCGCATCAAGCGCCTGCCGCCCTACGTTTTCGAACAGGTCAACAAGATCAAGGCAGCCGAGCGCGCCAAGGGCGTCGACATCATCGATCTCGGCATGGGCAATCCCGATCTGCCTGCACCCAAGCACGTCATCGAGAAGCTGGTCGAGACTGCCGGCAAGCCGCGCACCGACCGTTACTCCGCCTCCAAGGGCATTGCAGGGCTGCGCCGCGCCCAGGCCCACTACTATCAGCGCCGCTTCGGCGTGACTCTCAATCCCGACACGCAGGTCGTCGCCACGCTCGGCTCGAAGGAAGGCTTCGCCAATATGGCGCAGGCCATCACCGGCCCGGGTGACGTCGTGCTCGTGCCCAATCCGAGCTACCCGATCCATGCCTTCGGCTTCCTGATGGCGGGCGGCGTGATCCGCTCGGTCCCGGCCGAGCCGACCCCGGCTTTCTTCCCGGCGCTGGAGCGGGCGATGGCCCATTCCGTGCCGAAGCCGATCGCGCTGGTCACCTGCTATCCGGCGAACCCGACGGCCTATACCGCCTCGCTCGACTTCTATCGCGACCTCGTCGCCTTCGCGAAGCGGCACGAGCTGATCCTGCTCTCCGACCTGGCCTATGCCGAAGTCTATTTCGACGAGAACGATCCACCGCCCTCGATGCTGCAGGTGCAGGGCGCGGTCGACGTCGCCGTCGAATTCACCTCGATGTCGAAGACCTTTTCCATGGCCGGCTGGCGCATGGGCTTCGCTGTCGGCAACGAGCGGCTGCTGGCGGCGCTGGCGCGGGTGAAGTCCTATCTCGACTACGGCGCCTATACGCCGATCCAGGTCGCCGCGGCGGCGGCGCTCAACGGCCCGGACGATTGCATCCGCGAGATGCGCGAGATCTATCGCAAACGCCGCGACGCGCTGGTCGAGAGCTTCGGCAAGGCCGGCTGGGAGTTCCCGGCGCCGCAGGCCTCGATGTTCGCCTGGGTGCCGATCCCGGAGAAGTTCCGCCATCTCGGCTCACTGGAGTTCTCCAAGCTGCTGATCGAGAAGGCCGAGGTCGCGGTCGCGCCGGGCATCGGCTTCGGCGAGCATGGCGACGATTACGTCCGCATCGCCATTGTCGAGAACGAGCAGCGCATCCGCCAGGCGGCGCGCAATGTCGGCCGCTTCCTGAAGAGCGCCGACCAGACCCTGCACAACGTCATCCAGATGCCGAAGGCTGGGTAGGGCGTAGGCCTTCGCCCCGTTGCATCGTCATTGCGAGCGCGGCGAAGCAATCCAGAAGATCTCGCCCCACGGCTCCTGGTTTGCTTCGTCGCTGTGCTCCTCGCAATGACGCGGAGGCGGTGTTGCGCGCCGGCACTGGACCGGGCCGCCAAAACATGGGAACGCAGGCGGCGGGGCGGATAGCTGGGACGAAGAGTACGCCATGATCTCGAAAGGTCGGTTGATCGGGATCGTTTTCGGCCTGTTCGCACTGGTCTGCCTGTTCGCGACCTATGATTTCTCGCGTGGCCGCAGCGCGGATACCGATTCGCCCCTGATCGCAGAGGTGCTGACCGCGACGCGGGCGCGCGAATGCGGCCGAGACGCCACCGAGATCGTGACGAAGTATTTTCCGAACGGCATGGGCCGCGCCGAGGCCGAGCAGCTCCTGGCGCAGACCGTGATCCGGGCACCGAAGCCCTGGTTCTGGAAGCCGGTCGACGAGAACTCCACCGTGGCGGACGGTGACAGCCTCGAGGCGCTGCGCACCATCAAGATCACCGCCTTCGGCAATCAGCTGCTGCGCCTGTATCTCGGCTTCGAGAACGGCAAGGTCCACAAGCTCGCCGCCGAGGTGGTCTGCCGCTTCGAGTGAGGCGAAGCAGTGCTTCCGGCGGGCCATCGCCGTTGACTCCCCGCGCGCCTCATGCGACCCCGCCGGCCATGACCATGCACGCTGCTCCCTCCGAGATCAGGCCCCTGCGCGTCGGCATCGCCGGCCTGGGAACAGTCGGCGCGGCGGTCGCCGGCATTCTGAAGCGCCAGGAGAACGCGCTCGCCGCGCGTTGCGGCCGGCCGATCCGGGTGACGGCGGTCTCGGCCCGTGATCGCAACCGCGACCGCGGTATCGATCTCTCCGGCTTCACCTGGTTCGATGATCCAGTCGCGCTCGCGGCTTCCCCTGAAATCGATTGTCTGGTCGAATTGATCGGCGGCTCGGACGGCCCGGCCAAGCAGGCCGTCGAGACTGCGCTTTCTGCCGGCAAGCACGTCGTCACCGCCAACAAGGCGCTGCTCGCCGCGCATGGCGTCGCGCTCGCCGAGCTCGCCGAGGCCAATGGTGCGGCGCTTGCCTTCGAAGCGTCCTCGGCCGGCGGCATCCCGGTGGTCAAGACGTTGCGCGAAGCGCTCTCGGGCAACAATGTCAGCCGGCTCTACGGCATCCTCAACGGCACCTGCAATTACATCCTCTCGCGCATGGAGCTGGAAGGGCTGACCTTCGAGGCCTGCCTGAAGGACGCCCAGCGGCTCGGCTATGCCGAGGCGGACCCGACCTTCGACGTCGAAGGCTTCGACACCGCCCACAAGCTCGCCATCCTGACCAGCCTCGCCTTCGGCACGAAGATCGACGCCGAAGCGATTCATGTCGAAGGCATTTCCTCGATCACACCGCTCGATCTCAAGATGGCCGACGAGCTCGGCTACCGGATCAAGCTGCTCGGCGTCGCCGAACGCACCAAGACCGGCATCGAGCAGCGCGTGCACCCGACCATGGTGCCGAAGTCGTCCGCGATCGCGCAGGTGATGGGCGTCACCAATGCGGTGACCATCGACGCCGATGCGGTGCGCGAGATCACCTTGGTCGGCCCCGGCGCCGGCGGTGGGCCAACCGCCTCGGCCGTGATCGCCGATATCGCCGACGTCGCCCGCGGCACCGCCGGCCAGCCCTTCGGCATGCCGGTCGCCCGGCTGGAGCAGCCGACGCGGGCGCCGATGCAGCGCCATGAAGGCGGCTATTACATCCGCCTCGCCGTCGCCGACCGTCCCGGCGCCGCGGCCGCAATCGCGACCCGCATGGCGGAAGCCGACATCTCGCTCGAGAGCATCGTCCAGCGCCGTTCCGAGAGCGCCGCCCAGCGCGATCCTGGCGGGCGTTCCGGTGCGCCGGTTCCTGTCGTGCTGATCACCTACGCCACCAGCGAGCGGGCGATCCGCGCCGCGCTGGAGAAGGTCAGCGCCGACGGCCACATCGCAGAAGCGCCGCAAGTCATCCGTATCGAGCGGGAATGAGCATGGTAGGTGTGGTCATCCGCGACTTCGCCATATCCTCGCCAGTCCGTTCGCCATTTGCCTCGGCCCATCGCTAATCGCGCTTAGGGAGTCCCCCATGTCCGTCGATCTCCGTATCTCCCCCGACCAGATCATCGAGCGCTATCTCTCGATGGAACTCGTGCGCGTCACCGAGCGTGCAGCCGTCGCCGCAGCCCGCCTGCGCGGCCATGGCGACGAGAAGGCCGCCGACCAGGCTGCGGTCGATGCGATGCGGCGCGAGCTCAACCGCCTGCCGATCGACGGCGAGATCGTCATCGGCGAGGGCGAGCGCGACGAGGCGCCGATGCTCTATATCGGCGAGAAGGTCGGCAACAAGCAGGGTCCCAAGGTCCACATCGCCGTCGACCCGCTCGAGGGTACGACGCTCTGCGCCAAGGATATGCCGGGTTCGATCGCGGTGATGGCGATGGCCGGCGCCGGCCAGCTGCTCTATGCCCCCGACGTCTACATGAACAAGATCGCGATCGGCCCGGGCTATCCGACCGGCATCGTCGATCTCGACGCCTCCGCCGCTGACAACATCAACGCGCTGGCCCGGGCCAAGGGCGTGAAGCCGCACGAGATCAACACGCTGATCATGGATCGGCCGCGCCACGAGAAGCTGATCGCGGAAGTCCGCAAGACCGGCGCCTCGATCCGCCTGATCACCGATGGTGACGTCGCCGGCGTGATCTTCTGCACCGAGCCGGAGAAGACCGGCATCGACCTCTATCTCGGCATTGGCGGCGCTCCAGAGGGCGTGCTCGCCGCCGCGGCGCTGCGCTGCGTCGGTGGCCAGATGCAGGGCCGCCTGATCCTCGACACCGAGGAGAAGCGGGCTCGCGCCGCGACCATGGGCGTCAAGGACCCGAACCATAAATACGACATGGCCGAGATGGCCTCGGGCGACGTCATCGTCTGCGCCACTGGCGTCACCGATGGCGGCATGCTTTCGGGCGTGCGCTTCGGGCCCGACGTGATCGAGACCGAGACGATCGTCTACCGCTCGATCACCGGCACCGTCCGCCGCATCTATGGCGAGCACCGCGAGTTCTCGAAGTTCCAGCTCGACTGAGCGCTGGACCTGCTGCGATCGCAACGCCCGTTCCGCAAAGCTGTGGAGCGGGCTTTTGCTTTTGAGCTGACACGCGGCTGCAGCTTCAGCCTTGCAGGCTGCCTCCGGCGAGGGTGTGCTCGACGCAGGCGTTGATATGCGTCGCCAGGACATCCGTGGCGCGGACTATGTCGCGCTGCATCGCGCAGTCGAGCAGGATCTGGTGCTCCTGCGCCGCCGCCTCACCGCGGAAGATCACCGCGACCATCTGATAACGCAGATAGCGGTCATAGATCGAGGCATGCGTCTCCATCAGCACCTGCGAGCCGCAGGCCGAGATCAGCGCATGATGGAACTCCCAGTCATAGCGCTTCCAGAGCTCGGGATCGGCGCGGTCATTGTCGAGCATGCGCCTTTCCATCAAAGCGAGCTTGTGATGGGCGGCGACGACGCGGCCTTCCCACTCCATGTCCCCGGTGGCGAAGGATTGCGCCAGGGCATGCCCTTCGAGCAGTAGCCGCAGCGCCGCGATCTCGCTCAGATTGCTGGCGGAGACCGGCGCGACCATGAAGCCCTTCTGGCCCTCGGCCTCGACCAACCCTTCCGACGAAAGCCGGTTCAGGATCTCACGCAGCGTGCTGATGCTGGTGCCATAGGTCTCGCGCAGGTCGTCGAGCTTGAGTCGCTGCGCCGGCGCGAGGCGCCCGAAGACGATATCCGCCCGGATGCGGCGATAGGCGAGTTCTCCGATCGAGGCGGTCGGCGGCGCGTAATTCAGCATGCTTGATCCGTGTGGGACTGCGGCAGAGGGCGCAGCTTAGCGGCGCAGCGGAGTGCGCACAATTGTTATGGTGAAATCAGGATCATCAGATGAAATCAAAAATACCAGTTGATTGCTGATCGAGCCTTGGGCATGGTCTGCTTCGAAGCGGGGCCAACCCGCACGGGGAGGAACGGCATGAAACAGGGTATCGACAGGCGCATGCTGCTGGCGGCCGGTGGCGCGCTGGCGCTGACGGGCGGCGCCGCGCTCGCACAGGGCAAGCCCAATCTGCGCTTCTCGGCGGTGTTCTCGGAGCAGGATATCCGCGCCGAGATGATGAAGCGCTTCGGCGAGGCCATCAAAGACGACTTTGCGCTCCAGCCCTATTATGGTGGCAACCTGTTCAAGCAGGGCACCGAGCTGGTCGCCATGCAGCGCAACAACCTCGAAATGGGGAACATCGCGCCGCAGGACGTCTCGAACCAGATCCCGGCCTGGTCGATCGTCACCTCGGCCTATCTCTTCCGCGACGCCGACCATCTCAAGAAGGTCTTCGCCAGCGATGTCGGCCGCGACCTCAAGAAGATGGCCGAGGACAAGCTCAACATCAAAATCCTCGGGCCGACCTATTTCGGCGCCCGCCAGGTCGGCCTCAAGCCGAAAAAGAAGATCAGCACTCCGGCCGATCTCGCCGGCGTCAAATTGCGCATGCCCGGCGGCGATGCCTGGCAGTTCCTCGGCCAGTCGCTCGGCGCCAACCCGACGCCGATGGCCTATGCCGAGGTCTATACCGGGCTGCAGAGCGGCGCGATCGACGGCCAGGACAACCCGCTGCCCAACGTCCAGAACATGAAGTTCTACGAGGTCTCCTCGCAGATCGTCCTGACCTCTCACCTCGTCGGCTTCGATCTGCTCTGCGTCACCAAGCGGGTCTGGGACGGGATGGATGCGAAGAAGCAGGCCGCCTTCCAGGCCGCCGCCGACGCCGCGATCGACTGGAGCACCAAGGAGCATCTCGCCAAGGAGGCCGAGCTGGTCGACTTCTTCAAGAAGCAGGGGCTCGAGGTCTATACGCCCGATCTCAAGGCCTTCCGCGGCTTCGCTCAGAAGAAATATCTGGAATCCGAGCTGGCCAAGGGCTGGACGCCGGGCATGCTCGACAAGATCAATGCGCTCTAGAGCAATTCCAGCAAAAGTGCGTAGCGGTTTTGCGTCCGGAATTGCGTGAAACAAGGAGATAGAGCCTTGGAGGCGAACCTGTGTTCGCCGGAAATGCTCTAGCGTTCGCTAGGCTTAGGCGATCAGTTCTAGCGCTGGCTCTTCGGGGCCGGCGCGGCCCGCCGATGGAGGGGCCGGCGGGCCGAATTTCACCGGAGGACGCATGCCGCAGTCGCTGAAAGCGCTGGGCGCCTTTATGGCGCGCCGGGCCGAGAACCTGCTCGCGCTGATGCTCGGCGCGATGTTCCTCGTCTTCCTGGTGCAGATCGTCTTCCGTTATCTGCTCAACTTCCCGATCGGCTGGACGCATGAGATCAGCGTCATCCTCTGGCTCTGGCTGGTGCTGTTCGGCGCCGGCTTCGTGGTGCGCGAGAGCGAGGAGATCCGTTTCGACATCATCTACGGCGCCGTCGGGCCGGGGCCGCGCCGCGTCATGGCGCTGATCACGGCAGTCGCGCTCGTCGCGCTTTACGTGATCTCGCTGCCGGCGATGGTCGACTACGTCGCCTTCATGAAGGTCGAGCGCACCGCCTATCTCAAGCTGCCCTTCAACTGGGTCTACGCGATCTACATCGCCTTCGCGGTCGGTGCGGTCATTCGCTATCTCTGGCTCGGCTTCAGCGCCTTGCGCGGCAAGGCACCCGAAGCCTTCGATCCGACCAAGGCGGGCTCCGGCGTATGAGCACGCCTTTCTCCCTCGCCATCCTCGCCATCGTCACGCTGTCGCTGCTCGGCCTGCCGATCGGCCATGCGATGATCGCCGGCTCGATCCTCTACCTGCTCGTCGCCGGGCAGGACCTCTCGATCGCCGCCGAGCAGCTGCTCAACGGCATGTACACCAACTATGTCATCCTCGCCGTGCCGCTCTTCATCCTGGCGGCCGAGCTGATGAACATCGGCTCGATGACGGAGCGGCTGCTGCGCTTCTGCGATGCGCTCGTCGGTCGCTTCAGGGGCGGGCTCGCCCATGTCAACATCGTCCAGAGCGTGATCTTCGCCGGCATGTCGGGCTCGGCCATCGCCGATGCCGCCGGCACCGGCCGGATGATGCAGGCGATGATGACCAGGGACGGCAAGTATCCGCCGGCCTTCGCCGCGGCGCTGACCGCCGCCTCCTCGGTGATCGGGCCGATCATCCCGCCCTCGATCCCGATGGTGCTCTACGCGCTGGTCTCCGACGCCTCGATCGGCTTTCTCTTCCTCGGCGGCGTCATTCCCGGCCTGCTGATGGCGCTGGCGCAGATGACGATCGTCGCCTCGACCGCCAGGCGCCGCAATTTCCCGGTCGAGCCGCCGATCCCGTTGCGCCGCTTGCCCGGCATCACCTGGCGCGCCTTCCCGGCGCTGATGATGCCGGTGGTGCTGCTCGGCGGCATCTATGGCGGCGCGACCACACCGACCGAGGCTGCCGCTGTCGCCGCCGCCTATGCGCTTGCCGTCTCGGTGCTGCTCTACCGCAGCGTCAGCCTCAGCGCCTTTTATAGCTCGCTCGCTTACAGCGCCCGCACCACCGCCTCGATCGGCATGCTGATCGCCGGTGCGCTCGTCTTCAACTACGTCGTCACCATCGAGAACATCCCCGACAGCCTACGCGTGCTCCTCGCCGGCTGGAACCTGTCGCCGCTCGGCTTCCTGATCCTCGTCAACGTGCTGCTGCTGATCCTCGGCTGCCTGCTGGAGGGCACCGCGATCCTCCTGATCGTCGTGCCGGTGCTGATCCCGACCGCCAAGGCGCTCGGCATCGACATGGTGCATTTCGGGGTGGTGGTCGTCGTCAACATCATGCTCGGGCTGATCACGCCACCCTACGGACTGCTGCTCTTCATCATGACCAACATCGCCGAGGTGTCGCTGCGCCAGATCGTGCGCGAATGCATGCCCTTCCTCGGCGCAATGATCGTCGCTCTGGCGCTGATCACCTTCTTCCCCAACCTCGTGCTCTGGCTGCCGCGCCTGATGGGCTACCAGGGCTGACAGGACAGGACTGACCCGTGAGCAAGCCGATCTACGTTCTCAACGGCCCCAATCTGAACCGGCTCGGCACGCGCGAGCCGCAGATCTACGGCTCGACCACGCTCGCCGAGGTCGAGACACTCTGCCGCGAGGCGGGCGGCGGGCGCGAGATCGTCTTCCACCAGAGCAACCGCGAATACGAGCTGATCGACTGGATTCACGAGGCGATCGACAAGGGCGCCGCGATCGTCATCAACCCGGCCGCCTATTCCTTCACCTCGATCGCAATCCTCGATGCGCTGAAGATGTTTCCCGGCCCGATCGTCGAACTGCACATCTCCAACATCCATCGCCGCGAGGCGCACTACCACAAATCCTATGTCTCGCTGGCGGCGACGGCGATCATCGCCGGGCTCGGCGCGCAAGGTTATGCGGTGGCGGTGAAGGCGGCGATCGACCTCGCGGAAAGCGCTGGCTGAAGCCGCTCAGCGCGCCGTCATCACGGCGCGGGTGAAGCCCGGCTCGACGAAGGGGACGCTGCCATCGGGCAGGCCGAGAATGCGGTCTACCGCGACGCCGTAGAAGCGCAGGCGCTGGTCGAGCGCGTCGATCGCGGCGTCTTCGCCCGCCGTGCCCGTGGCTGCGATGGTGCGGGCGACGGCATCATGCGTGCTCGCCCCGAGATGCAGGATGATCTCAGCCGCGGCCTCGGGATCGGGCACGGCGAAGACGCCTTCCTTCTTGCCCTGGGCGATGATGCCGGTCAGCACTGGCCGCATCACTGCGATCGAGGCGGCGTTGATCCGATGGTAGAGCAGCAGGTTCTCCGGCCGAAAAACCACGTCGAAGGCCGCCCGCAGCTTCGGAGCATCCTCGACCTTCATCTGCCGTGAGCTGGCAAGGAAGCCGTTCAGCCGGGCGAGGGCGTCGAGCGACGGGTCTTCCAGGACATCGCGGACGCGCGCGACGGCGTCCTGCGCCAGCCGCGCCGTGATAGCCTCCAGCAGATCCTCCTTGGCGGAGAAGTGGTGGTAGAAGCCGCCCTTCGAGATGCCGATCTGCGCGATGACGTCATTGACGGTGGTCCGCTCGTAGCCGCGCTCGAAGAACAGCGCCTGTGCGGCATCGAGAATCTCGTTCCGGCGGTCGTCTGGGCGCTTCACGATACGAGGCATGCAGACTTGCTTTCACTTGACGACCGACCGTCGGTCTGTAAAATGACCGACGGTCGGTCTTTCGTGATTGTGCGTGAGAGACGCCGCCAGCGCAACGTTTCCTGACCCGCGATCCTCCTGGGTTGAGCACGTTGGCGCGAGGCCTCCCGCGGAGGATGCCGTGAAGTTCACTCGCAGTCTTCTTGCCGTCGCGGCCGTGGTCGCCGCTGGTGGCGCCTATTGGTCGCTGTCGAAGCCGACCGCGGTCGCAACCGTCGCGCCAAAGCGCGGTGATGCGGCGGAGATCGTCTACGCCACCGGCACGGTCGAGCCGCGCATTTGGGCAAAGGTCGCGGCGCTGGTGCGCGAGCGCGTTATCGAGCGCTGCGATTGCGAGGGGCAGCGGGTGGAGCAGGGGCAAATCCTTGCCCGGCTCGACAGCGCCCAGGCCGAAGCGGCGCTCGCCGAACTCAAAGCGCGCCAGAAGCTCGCCACCGCCGAGCATGACCGGCTCGCCGTTCTGGTCGAACGCAACGTGATGAGCCAGCAGGCGCTCGACCGGGCGCGCAGCGAGATGAGCCAGGCCTCGGCGCTCATCGCCGGCCAGACCGCGCGCCTGGAGAATTATGTGCTGCGCGCACCGATGCGTGGCACCGTGCTGCGTCGCGATGGCGAGGTCGGCGAGATCGCCGAGCCCGGCACCGTGCTGTTCTGGATCGGCGAGGCCAGGCCGCTGCGCGTCGTCGCCGAGGTCAACGAGGAGGACATTCCGCAGGTCAAGCCCGGACAGCGCGCCTTGATCCGGGCGGACGCCTTCCCGGGGCGGACGCTGGAGGGGACCGTCGACAGCATCACGCCCAAGGGCGATCCCGTTGCCAAGACCTATCGCGTCTATCTCGCCCTGCCGGGCGATACGCCTTTGCTGATCGGCATGACGGTCGAGCTCAACATCATCGTGCGGGTGGCACAGAACGCGCTCCTGCTGCCGGTCGGTGCGGTGCAGGGCAATGCCGTCTTCGTTGTCGAAGGCGATCGCGCCCGCCGCCGCGAACTCGCGATCGGCATTCGCGGCACCGGCGATGTCGAGGTGCTGTCCGGCCTGCCGGAGGCCGCGCGCGTGATCGCGCCTTTTCCCGAGAAGCTCGGCGACGGCGCACGTGTCGCGGCGCAAGGCGGCTGAGCCGTGCGCCTGATCCTTGCCCTGGCGCTGACGCATATCCGCGGCCGCGGCCGGCAGACGCTGGTCGCGATCATCGGCGTCGCGCTCGGCGTCGGCTTCTCGATCGCCATGGCGGCGCTGATGCAAGGCGGCGAGGATGATTTCGTCGCAAGGCTGGTCGACACCATGCCGCATGTCGACATCACCGACGAATACCGCACCGCCCGCCGCCAGCCGGCGCAGGATGCCTTCGCGGCGGTCCGGATCGCCGGCCTGCGCCCGAAGGACGACCGGCGCGGCATCCTTAACCCGACCGAGGCGACGGCAATGCTGCGCGCCTGGGTGCCGGGACGGCAGGCACTCAGCCTGAAGACGCAAGGGGTGGTGCGCTATGCCGGGCGCGATGTCGGCATCGCCATCATCGGCATCGAGCCGCAGGCGGAGATGAAGGTCTCCTCGCTCGCCAAGGATTTCCGCCAGGGCAGCTTCACCTCGCTGATCGCTGGCGGCAACAACATCGTCGTCGGCGACCGGCTGGCGCAGCGCCTCGGCGCCGAGCTCGGCACCACCGTCACCGTGGTCTCTTCGACCGGCCAGAGCCGCGCCTTCAAGATCGTCGGCCTGTTCCACACCGGCACCACCGCCCGCGACGAGGGCGAGGGCTATGTCCTGCTCAAGAACGCCCAGATCCTGAGCGAGCGCCCGAACGCGATCAACGAGATCAGGCTGAAGCTCGATGATCCCTCTGCTGCCCCGCAGGTGGCGCGCCGCGCCGAGGCGCAGCTCGGCTACAAGGCGGTTGCCTGGCAGGAGGCGAACGAGTCGTTGCTGGAGGCGCTCGTGATCCGAAATATCATCATGTACACGGTCGTCGGCGCGATCCTGCTCGTCGCCGGCTTCGGCATCTTCAACATCATCTCGACGATCACCCACGAGAAGGCGCGCGACATCGCGATCCTGAAATCGCTCGGCTTCACCGAGACCGACATGCGCCGCCTCTTCCTGCTCGAAGGACTGGCGCTTGGCGCCGGCGGCTCGCTGATCGGCTGGGCGGTCGGATTCTGCCTCTGCTTCGCCATGTCGCTGGTTCGTTTTGAACTCTCGGGCGCGAGCGTCGCGCAGGAAATCACCCGCTTGCCCCTGGCCTGGAGCATCTGGCATTACCTGATTGCCGCCGGCTTTGCGCTGGTCTCGGCCGGGGTCGCTGGCTACCTGCCGGCAAGGCAGGCGGCACGCCTCCACCCGGTCGACATCATCCGGGGCGCGACATGAGCGCGCTGATCGAGACTATTGGCCTCACTCGCGTGCTGCCTGCCGCCGTGCCGGTGACGCTGGTCCAGGACATCACGCTGACGATCGGCGAGGGCGAGTTCGTCGCGATCACCGGCCCGTCCGGCTCGGGCAAGTCCTCGCTGCTCTATCTGCTGGGACTGCTCGACAGGCCGACGGCCGGTTCGCTCGCCATCTCGGGCAAAGATACCGCCGGTCTCAGCGAGCGTGAGCGCGCCGAGATCAGGCTGGCGACGCTCGGTTTCGTTTTCCAGTTCCACTTCCTGTTGCCGGAGTTCACCGTCCGCGAGAATGTCGAAATCCCGATGCGCCGGCTCGGGCGGCTCGGGACTGCCGCCATGCGCGCGCGCTCGACCGAGCTTCTCGGCGCACTTGGTCTTGCCGACCATCTCGACAAGCGGCCGGATCAGCTCTCCGGCGGTCAGCGCCAGCGCGTCGCCGTCGCCCGCTCGCTTGCCAATGATCCGCCACTCATCCTCGCCGACGAACCGACCGGCAGCCTCGACAGCAGGAATTCCGAGCAGGTCTTCGCCATTCTCGACGCGCTGGTGCGCGAGCGCGGCAAGACCGTCATCGCCGTGACCCACGACACCGAGATGGCGGCCAAGGCGAGCCGCCGCGTCCATCTGGTCGATGGCCGGCAGGCCGAGGCTTGAGCCGGAGCTTCCCCGTCAGTCCTCCGCGGCCGGCTCGGCCTTCCGCCGGAAGCCCGTGGCCAGCACGTAGAGCTCGGAGGAATCGGCCCGGCTCGCCGCCGGCTTGATGTTGCGGACCTGGGTGAAGTCGCGCTTGAGCTGCGCCAGCAACTCGGCCGTGTCGCCGCCCTGGAACAGCTTGGCCAGGAAGAAGCCCCCCGGCGCCAGCACGTCATTGGCGAATTCGAGCGCCGCCTCGGCGAGGCCGATGATCCTGAGATGGTCGGTCTTCTTGTGGCCGGTCGTGTTGGCGGCCATGTCGGACATGACGCCGTCGGCCTTGCCGCCGAGCTTCTCGGTCAGCAGGGCGGGTGCCTCGTCGGACATGAAGTCGAGCTCGATCAGCTCGACATGCGGGATCGGGTCGACCGGGAGCAGGTCGATGCCGACGATCCGACCCTTGCCCTTGTCGAGCCCGATCTTGGCACTCGCGATCTGGCACCAGCCGCCCGGCGCGCAGCCGAGATCGAGCAGCTTCTGGCCGGGTTTCAGGAATTTGTAGCGCTCGTCCATCTCGGCGAGCTTGAACGCCGCGCGCGAGCGATAGCCCATCTCGCGCGCCCGCTTCACATAGGGGTCGTTGAGCTGGCGTTCGAGCCAGAGCTGCGAGGAATGGCTGCGCTTGGCCGGTTTCTTGACCTTGATGCGCAGGTCACGTGCGCCGCCGCCTGATTTTGTCGTCGTCATTGTCGCCTGCGCCACCAGGCGCGGTCCTCGTGCATCATCCTGAGCAGAATGCCCTCGCGCAGGCCGCGATCGGCGATGCGCACCTTCGGGCTTGGAAAGGCGCGCCGGATCGCCTCGAAGATGGCGCAGCCGGCGAGCACCAGATCGGCCCGCTCGCGGCCGATGCATGCATTGGCCTGACGCTCGGCATAGTCCATCGCGACGAGTTCGTCGATGACGCTGAGGATATCCTCCTGGCGCATCCATAGGCCGTCGACCTGGCGCCGGTCATAGCGCGGCAGGCGCAGATGGATGCCGGCGACGGTCGTCACCGTGCCAGAGGTGCCGAGCAGATGGAAATTGGGCGCGTCGCGCGCCGCTGCCGCCTTCTGCGCGAACGGGGCCAGCGCCTCGCTGCAGTCGGTGACCATGCGCTCGAATTTCTCGCGCCCGACTTCGACGCCGCCATAGCGTTCCGCCACCGAGACGACGCCGATCGGCAGCGAGGCCCATTCGCGGATGCGCTGGGCTGGGTCGCGCCCGGCCTCGCGCCCGCCAAGCCAGACGATCTCGGTCGAGCCGCCGCCGATGTCGAAGACGATCACCGCCCCGGCCTCCGGCGCCGCCAGCGCCGCGCAGCCGGTGACGGCGAGCGAGGCTTCCGTCCGCTGGTCGACGATCTCGAGCTCGAGGCTTGCTTCGTCGCCGACACGGCGGACGAACTCGATCCCGTTGGTCGCGGCGCGGCAGGCCTCGGTGGTGATCAGGCGCGCCCGCGTCACGCCGCGATGGTCCATCTTGCTCTTGCAGACCTTGAGGGCCTCGACGGCGCGGTCCATTGCGTCGTCGCAAAGCCGCCCGCTGGCGCCCAGCCCCTCGCCGAGCCGCACGATTCGCGAGAAAGCATCGACCACCCGGAAACCGTGCTGGGCCGGCCGCGCAATCAGGAGACGGCAGTTGTTGGTGCCGAGATCGAGCGCGGCATAGGTCGTGGGGTGAGGGCGCTGGAACGGCTCCGGAGCAAATCGAACGGCTTCCGGCGGCGCGGGCCGCTCGCCCGGTAGAGGGACCGCCGCCACGACGGGGCGGTCGGAATCCTGGCGGTCTTCGACCGTCACTTGCTAACCCTTCGCCGGCCATGCCGCCTCGGCGGCTGCCGGGAGTCCAGCACGGGGCTGGAACGTTTCCATTCGTGAGCAGCGTAACAACAGCACGCTGCCCCTGCCAAGCAGAACCTGTGGCGAAACTGCGGCGGCTCTCTTGCGCTTGCCTGTATCGGGCCTTCGCGGCAAAGCTCGATGCGAGCCGGCATTGCGAGCCCGGCAGCGATCGATCGGGAGAAACGGCATGGCGGCGCGGCGCATGATCCTGGCGATCGACCAGGGCACGACTTCCTCCCGCGCCATCCTGTTCGACGAGAATCTGCAGCCGGTCGCCAGCGCCCAGCAGGAGTTCCCGCAGCATTATCCGGCCTCGGGCTGGGTCGAGCACGAGGCGGAGGATCTCTGGGAGAGCACGCTTGCGGTCTGCCGGCAGGCCTTAGCGCGCGCCGAGGCGCGGGCAGGGGAGGTCGCGGCGATCGGCATCACCAACCAGCGCGAGACCACTTTGGTCTGGGATCGCAGGACCGGCCAGGCGATCCACCGGGCCATCGTCTGGCAGGACCGGCGCACCGCCGAGCGCTGCGCCGCGCTGGAGGCACAAGGCCATGGCAAGCTCGTCGCAGAGCGCACCGGCCTGCGTATTGACCCTTATTTCTCCGGCACCAAGATCGCCTGGATCCTCGACCAGGTGCCTGGCGCTCGCGAGCGTGCCAGGCGCGGCGGGCTTGCCTTCGGCACGGTCGACTGCTTCCTGCTCTGGCGCCTGACCGGCGGGCGCGTCCACGCCACCGACGCGACCAATGCCTCGCGCACCATGCTGTTCGACATCCATCGCGGGCAATGGGACGAGGAATTGCTGGCGCTGCTCGATATTCCGGCCGCGATGCTGCCGGAGGTCCGCGACTGCGCCGCGCATTTCGGCGACAGCGAACCTGGGCTGCTTGGTGGGGCGATCGCGATTCGTGGCATCGCCGGCGACCAGCAGGCGGCGACCGTCGGCCAGGCCTGCTTCGAGCCCGGCATGCTGAAATCGACCTACGGCACCGGCTGCTTCGCCTTGCTCAACACCGGCACCAAGGCGGTCGTGTCGCAGAACCGCCTGCTCTCGACCATTGCCTATCAGCTCAAGGGCGTGCGCCATTACGCGCTGGAGGGCTCGATCTTCATCGCTGGCGCCGCGGTGCAATGGCTGCGCGACGGCCTCGGCGTCATCGAGAAGGCCTCGGATAGCGGCCCGCTCGCGGCCAATGCCGACCCCGGCCAGCAGGTCTATCTGGTGCCGGCCTTCACCGGTCTTGGCGCGCCGCACTGGGACGCCAATGCTCGCGGCGCCATGTTCGGGCTGACGCGCAACACCGGCCCGCGCGAATTTGCTCGCGCGGCACTCGATTCGGTCTGCTTCCAGACGCTCGATTTGCTCGAGGCGATGCGCTCCGACTGGCCGGAGGCCGATGGTGCGCAGACGGTGCTGCGCGTCGATGGCGGCATGGTCGCCTCCGACTGGACGATGCAGCGCCTCGCCGACATCCTCGCCGCCCCGGTCGACCGGCCGCAGGTGCTGGAGACGACGGCGCTGGGCGCCGCCTATCTCGCCGGCCTCGACGCCGGTCTTCTGCCCGAGCCGGCCCAGTTCGCCGACCGCTGGCGGCTGGAGCGACGCTTCTCGCCGAGCCTCGCCGAGGAGACGCGCCGCAGCCACGTCACGGGCTGGCGCGACGCGGTCAGGCGCACGCTCAGCGCCGGCTGAGGCACTTTTTCATGCCGCGCCCGTGCGATAGCCGCTGTTTCCGGCCGGTGCGCCAGGCGCCGTGAGCGCCTTGCATGTCGAAATCGTCACAGAAGGCTTGCAACCGGGCGCGAGGTTGTTTAGATCGCGGCCATCCGACGCGTCGCACCGCCACGCGCCCGTTGGGGGATCGTCTAACGGTAGGACCCCAGACTCTGACTCTGGTTGTCTAGGTTCGAATCCTAGTCCCCCAGCCACTCACGTGGCTTCTCAAATTATCCGCCAATGGTTGGCCGGAAGCGTGCCTCCGAATGCTACGCATTGGGGGCATAGCAACTTTTTGAACGTCATCGCCACGGCTGGCGATTCCATGTTTGCTTGCCGCGGAGACTGCGCCGATTAACCGCTTGCACTAGGCTGGGGGTGATCTGCATGCTGCGTGGCCATCTGCCGGAATGTCCCGATAATAATCACAACAGGTTCCGACTTCAGCGAAACTGAGTTAAAAGCGGCCACCGTTCAGTATCGCAAGTACAGACAGTACGCGCTCAGCAGACCGGAGAGTAAAGTATTCGCCCTCTCTCTCGGGCGGAACTCTCGCGTGGATCAATCGTCGACATGATCGTGGCCGCCGACGCGGCCCGGCCGCCAATAGCCTTCCGAGGCGATCGCGGTTTTCGGCATCCCCGCATGCACGAGATGATGCCGCCAGGAGCGGACATTGCTGGTCTCGCCCATCAGATAGGCCTGGCCTCGGCCGGCGGGAAGCGGCAGCGCGCGCAGGGCGTCCAGCACCAGCAGGTTCGGCCCGGCGGGAATGTCGTCCCGCGCGAGCCAGCGGCAGTTCAGGGGCGCGGCGGTGTCGATGGCGGCTTCGTCCTGCGCCGAGGCGGTCTCGATCAGCGCCTGGACGATCGTTCCAGCGGGAAGCGTCTCGAGCATGTGGCGCAGCGCCGGGATGCCGGTCTCGTCGACGCAGAACAGATGCCAGTCGGCATCCGGCGCGATCACGCTGCGCCCGCGCGGGCCAAGCGCGAGCAGAGGGTCGCCCGGTTGCGCGGCCTTCGCCCAGCTTGGCGCAGGCGTCGCGCCGTGCAGGACGAAATCGATGGCGAGCCGCTTCGCGTCCCGATCGAGCCAGCGGATGGTGTAGTCGCGCCGGCCCGTGCCACCCTCCGGCAATGGCATGCGCAGGATGAGCGCCTGGCCTGGCCGATAAGCGAGTTGGTCGAGCGTGTCGGCGGTGAAGACGACACGGCGAAGGCGCGGTTCGACGTCGAAGGCATCCACGACGGAAAGATGCCATTCGTCGAGGGCGGGGCGGGGTGCCGGCGCGGCAGGCATGTCGGTCATGGCAGGGAGGTCCAGTAGACGCCTTCGAGCGGAAAGGGCTGGAAGCGCTCGTGCAGCTTGCGCAGCAGCGCCTCAGGGTCAAGGTCGGCGAAAAGGGCAGGGTGCAGCCATTTGGCGAAGGCCTGCACCGCGGCGACGTTGAAAGGCGAGTTGTAGAAGTGGTGCCAGATCGCATGGGCCCTGCCGGCGCGCACCGCTTCGAGCTGAGCGATGCCGGAGCGGGCCATCGAGCGCTTGAGGCTCATTTGCGCGGTCTCGGCCGACACGTCAGCGCCGAGCGCGAGCCAGGGCTTGCTGCCAGCGGAACCGAGATTGCCGATCGCCGTGCCGATATAGACCTGCGGCGGATGGGCGATCAGCCATTCCAGGCTGACGGTTCCAGCTTCGCCCGGCACCATCGCCTCGGCGATGTTGACGCCGCCGGCGGCTGTGACGAAGCGCCCCATCATGCCGCGCGTCATCGTCTCGCAGCAGCTCGCATCGATCCCGACGCGGCTTTCGATGAAGACGCGGGTTGGAGCGGGCTTGTCGCGCGCCAGCCGCTCCTCGACCGCTGCCAGCGCCGCACGCCAGGCCGCGACGAACTCGCTTGCCTCCTGCTCGCGGCCGAGCACCTGGCCGAGCAGTTCCATCGATCTCGGCGTGTTGACCAGCGGGTCGCTGCGGAAATCGATGAAGACGATCGCTGTGCCGGTCGCCTCCAGCGCCTTGATAACCTCGCCTGAGCGGGTATCGGGGCCGTGGCCACCGAGACCGAAGATCGCGACCTGCGGCCTCAGCGCGATCGCCTTCTCCAGGCTGAAGCTGTCCTGCGAGGCGCGGCCGATCCGGGCGATCTCGGCGATCTTCGGAAAGCGGGCGCGATAGCGGGCATAGCTTGCCGAATCGACGGCCTCGTAGTCGCCCATCATCCCGACCAGGCGGCCGACGGGGTCGTCCCGGTCGAGGATGGCGAGGGCGGGCACATAGCGACCCTCGCCGATGATGATGCGCTCGACCTTGTCGGGAACCATCACCGTCCTGCCGGCGAGGTCGGTCACCTGTTTTGCCTCCGCCAAGGCGGGGACAAGCAGGAGAGCGAGGCAGAGCAGGATGGTGCGCAGCATGAGTCTGGTTTCCCGGTCGGCTTTAGAAGTCGACCTGGGCGGAGACCACATAGGTCCGTGGCGCGCCGACCGCCAGGAAGCCGCGCGCGGCGGATGCCCAGTAGGTCCGGTCGAAGACGTTCTCGACGCTGGCCCTGAGCACCACCGGCTTGCCCGCCGGCCCGGTGAAGGCGTAGCGCAGGCCGAGGTCGAACCGCGTCCAGTCAGGGACCGACTGCGTATTCGCCTGATCGTAGAACATCTTGCTCGTGTAGATCATCCGGCCGGTGAAGGTGAGCCCTCGCACCCAGGGCAGATCGTACTCGCCGTAGAGGTTGATCGCCGTGGTCGGGATGCCCGGTGCGGTCTTGCCGTTGAAGCGGCCGCCGGCCGTGTCGGCGAGCTCGGCGTCCATGAAGGTGACGCCACCGAGCAATCTCACGCCCTCGAAAGGCTCGCCGAACACCGTGAACTCGGCGCCACGGTTGACCTGGAGGCCGCTCACCGAGAAGCGGTTCGTGGCCGGGTCGGTATAGGCGTTCGGCTGCCGGATCTCGAAGAGCGAGGCCGTGACGGCGACGGTGCCGAAATCGTATTTGACGCCTACCTCGGTCTGCTTGTTGACGACGGGGGCGAAGACCTCGCTGGAGTTGATGGCGGTCGCCGGTGCGCTCGGCCCTTCGGTCAGGCCTTCGATGTAGTTGGCGTAGATTGAGAGCTTGTCGGTGGGGCGCACGACCGCCGCGATCGCCGGGCTGAACCGCCCCTCCTTATAGGTAGAGGCAAGCGTGCCGAACGTGGCGACCGGGCGCGTGACATAGCTCTTCAGTGCGATGTCCTGATAGCGCCCGCCGACCGTCACCTGGATCCGGTCTCCGGCGACCGAGAGCGTGTCGGCTATCGCCACGCTGCGCAGCATCAGGCTGGTGAAAAGCGGCTGCCGGCTGGACCGCGGGAAGCCGAACGTGTTGACCGAATCACGCGGCAGATGCGTCGGCGCATAGATGTTGGTCTGGAAGGTCGGCAGCGCGGGCGGGAAGAAGCCGCGCGAGTAGTTCTCGTTGATCGATTGGGATGCGGAGACGTTGAGCTGATGGTCGATGAAGCCGGTCTGGAATTTCGAGCGCAGGCCGATCTCGCCCGAATAGCCCTGCAGTTCCAGCGGCATGATGGCGAGGCTGTTGGTGGCGCGCCCATCCAGGCGGGTGATCTGATAGGATGAGGAGAGAAAGTCCTCGCGATAGCGGCTGGCGCCGGCGGCGGCGTAGAGCGTCGTATCCGGCGTAAGGTCGAATTCGATCCGCCCGGCGGCCATGTTGTAGCGGCTGTCGTTGTATTCGAGCGAGCTCGACGTATTTCTGCGCCCGTTCGGAGCCCGGGGGATGGGGATGTTCGCCGCAGCCGCATTGAACAGGGCGGTCGGCGCCGTGACGTTCTGGGTGGAATGGGCCAGGTCCAGCGAGGCGCGGAAGCGATCGCCGCGATAGTCGAGGCCGAGCGAGGCGTTGCCGACCTCGATGGCGTTCTTGTCGAGCGGCGTGTCGCCCTTCCGGTAGGAGCCGTTGAAGCGGACACCCCATTCCTTGGACGCGCCGAAGCGGCGGCCGAGATCGACATGCGTCCACAATTGCGCGTCGCTGAGATAGGTCGTCGTGACGCGCGTCAGCGGCTCGTCGAAGGCGCGCTTGGGAATGAGGTTGATCGTGCCGCCGATGCGGCTGACGCCGCCATTGAGCAGGGCGGTCGGGCCTTTCAGGATTTCGACGCGCTCGATGCCTTCGACGACGCTGCGGCGCGGATTGGCGATATAGGCCAGGCCGTCGAAGGCCGTATCGAGATTGACCACCGAGAAGCCGCGGATGAAGAACGAATCCCGTTCGCTGAACGGCGGAGCGTCGTTGCGCACGGAAGGATCGTTCTGCACCACGTCGGCGAGCGACCTCGCCTGCTGATCCTGGATCAGCTTCGCCGTATAGCCAGTGACGTTGAACGGTGTCGTCAGCACCGACCGGTTTCCGAGGAGACCGATCCGGGTGCCGGTTCCGACCTGGCCGCCTGCGTAGGGAACGGGAGGCTGGCCGATGGTTCCGGTCGGCGGCGGCAGACCGCGCGCGCCTTCGACAAGCACCTCGTCGAGCGGGATCGCGCCGGCCGGCGCCGCACCGGTCGTCGCAGCGCCCCGAGCGGCCTCGACGGTGATCGAGCGCGCACCGGTGAAACGGTAGGTCAGGCCGGTGCCGCCAAGCAGGCGCCGCAGCGCGGCTTCCGGAAACTGCGTACCGGAGACCGCGCCGGAGCGCTTGCCGGCTGCGAGCGAGGACGGAACGAAGATCTCGATCCGGGTCTGGCGCGAGAAGGCGATCAGCGCGGACGAGAGCGCCTGGGCAGGGATATTGATCGTAACGCTCGCTGCCGCAGGCTCCTGCGCCAGCACCGGTCTCGTGACGAAACAGCCGAGCGCCGTGCCCGCCAGCAGTGCAGCGATCATCGCTGGCCGAACCGCCTGCTGCCCGACCTTGTTCCTGCTCTTCATCGTCCGACGCCCCTGTCCGCGATCACGCGGAGCGCCGTTCTGGCGCTCCCCCGTTGGGGAAGACGCTCGCGGGGCGAAAACTAATTAGGCGCTGGCGCGATTTTTTCTCACCAGGCGACGAGGGCGACGAAATAGCCGGTCGCGCGCAGCAGGCGCAGGTCGAGATTGCGGGCGATGGTCTCGAGCGCCGCATCGGGACGCCTGGCGTCGAAGACCGCGGTGATGCGCCGCTTGCCGAGCTCGCCGCCGAGCAGCTGGATGGTGCCACCGCGATAGCGCCGCAGTTCGGTCAAAACGGTGTCCAGCGGCGCATCGTGGAAGACGAGCTGGTCCTGCCGCCAGGCCTGGGCCGCATCGAGATCGGCCGGGCGCACGGCCGAGACGCCATTCCGATCATAGCTGACCTCCTGCCCGGCGACGACGCCGACGGCCCCGCTTCCGGCTGCACTGACCGCGATCTTGCTTTCCGTGACGACGACCGAAACCGCCTCGCCTTGGCCGATCTTGACGTCGAAGGCCGTCCCGAGAACCGCGATCTCACCCTGGCCGGCACTGACGACGAAGGGCCGCGTGGGGTCGCGCGTAACCGTGAAGAAGGCTTCGCCGGCGACCAGCGTGACGGTGCGCCGGGAATCGGCAAAATCGACATCGACCGCGCTCGCTGGTCCGAGTTCGATCCGTGACCCGTCCGGCAGCGTGACGACGCGGCGCTCGCCGATGCCCGTGCGATGATCGGCGAAGAGGCCGTCTGGCGTCGCGCGCAAGGCCGCTGTCACGGCCAGCAGAATCACCGCAGCGGCGGCCAGCGGACGCCATGCCGGCCGGCGGCTGCGCGATGCGGCCGGCGCGGCGATGGCCGGCGCTGCTTTCGGCACGACGACCTGATCCAGTTGCCCCCAGATGGCTTCGAGCTCGCGCCAGGCCCGTCGGTGCGAGGGGCTGGCCTCCAGCCAGATGGCAAAGGCGGCCCGGTCGGCCTCGGATGCCTCCTCGTCGTGCAGCCTGACAAACCAGGCGACGGCGTCGTCGTCGACGGTACTGGTGGGGGGCCTATCCATCAGCGCGCCGACCCGAGCCGCAATGCCGGTTTTCGCAGACGCATCGCGCGCAAAGGCTCCATCTTTCAGCCCGCAGGGCTGTCCTGTTCTTTAGACGATCCCGCAGGGAAAACTAATTAGCGCCGGTGTGATTTTTCTCGCGCATCTGCCGCCGCAGCAGGTTCATGGCGTTGGCGAGATGGACCATGACGGTGTTGCGGGAGATGCCGAGGCGCAGTGCGATCTCGGCATAGCTGAGCTCTTCGAACTTGTGCAGCAGCAGCACCTCGCGGCAACGCGGAGGCAAGGCGGCAAGCGACTGCTCGAGATCCCGGGCCCGGTCACGCTCGACGAGTCGGGCTTCGGCTGACGGGGTAGGATCTGCGATCATCAGCGCATCCGGCGGCTCGGCCTCGAACAGGCGGCTCGTTCGTTGTTGGCGGCGCCAATGGTCGATCGCGATGCTGTCGGCGGCGCGGCTGAGATAGGCGCTCGCATCGCGGATGTCGGTCCGGGGCGTCCTGAGCAGGCGCAGGAACAGCTCCTGCACGGCGTCGGCCGCCTGCTGGGCACTGAGCCCGCGCCCGATCAGCCGCCGCCGGAGCCTGTCCTGCTCGGCTGCGTAGAGAGCGGCGACGCTGAGCGCGCTGTCCGACATCGATCCTCATAACGCTGCGCCACGGCGGCGCGTTGGAGCGCTATGGGGTTTCTGAGGAAAGAAAGTCAATAAAAACAGTAGTTTATATGATCTCTAATGTATGCGGCGTTGTTGGCCGGCAGGGCTGAGCGAAGGCGGGAGCGCCACCGGCGCTCCCGCCTTCGCTCAGCCCTGCAGAACGCGCAGTGGCGCGGCCTCGATCATGTTGACCAGCGCCGGCCTGACCTCGTCCCATTTGCGCGTCTTCAGGCCGCAGAACGAGAAGTCGTTCGACGGGATCACCGTGATCCCTTGCGCCTTCTGCCGAGCCCAATTGGCGGCGCGCAGGCCGGCGGCAGTTTCAAGCTGCGACTGCTCGTCGGATCTCCCGGCCCAGAAGCTTTCGAGCGCGGTCTTGAGTTCGCGGCGCGGCCCGATACGTGGCGTACCGAGCGCCGCGACGGCGACGGATGATGATTGAGACATAGGCTTGACCCCAACAAGTTGGGGGCAAAGGCCAGACCGGACGCGTGTGAGAATCCGGGCGACGGAAAACCGGCGCGGATCCGCAACCGCACCACCGGGACACCCCGCCCGAGGACGTTCATGTTGTCGGGGCAGGTCTCCAGGCTCGCGGGTCAAGCTGCTGTCCAGCCTTCCCGGGGCCTTGTCGGTCCCAGTGGCTTCGATTGGACGGCGGCTCGCCGCTTACAGTCGCGGGGCAGCGCCGGCACGTCACCGGCTTCCCTCTTAGCTCCGATGCGGCAAGCCGCGCCGGAGAACCTCGACCGGGCCGGTATGCCGATCCGGCGACAGGCATCAACCGAGATATAAAGACATCTTTATGTCTCGATGTTCATTTTGGGGCTGTTGGAGATATCCTCGCTTTCCACATGCAAGAGACAAGTCGCGCACGACCAATTGACAGCGCCTGCGCGGACGCTACTAAATCTGGTGGTCGATGGTCTCTCGAGTCGCAAGATCGAGAGCTAAGAGGGAAGCCGGTGAGAAACCGGCGCTGCCCCCGCAACTGTCAGCGGTGAGTTCGCGTCCATGTAAGTCACTGAGGCCGCAAGGTCTTGGGAAGACGGGCACGAGCTGCGACCCGCGAGCCAGGAGACCTGCCGCGACCCTGATTTTACGTCCACGGGCGGGGTGTCCGGTGGTGCGCTTGGCTGGTCGCGGCTCTGGTTGCCGCGCGCCTTCTCGACGCGACCGCTCGGCCTTTGCCTCCAACATCTTGGGGTTGATGCCGATGTCTCTTTCCGTCGAAGCCGAACGGCCCGCCGCCGCTCTCCCTGTCACCACCGCGACGCCGTCCAGGGCCGCGGCGACCGAGCCCGGCTATCAGATCATCCGTCGCAATGGCGGGGTCACCCCCTTCGACGTCTCAAAGATCAGCGTCGCGCTGACCAAGGCATTTCTCGCCGTCGAGGGTTCGAGCGCCGCCGCCTCGCGCCGCATCCACGACATCGTCGCCGATCTCACCGCGCAGATCGTCGCCGGCCTGACCCGCCGCGCCGCCACCGGGCGCACCTTCCATATCGAGGACGTGCAGGACCAGGTCGAGCTCGCGCTGATGCGCTCCGAGCACCACAAGGTCGCCCGCGCCTATGTGCTCTATCGCGAGGAGCGCGCGCAGGAGCGGGCCCGCGCCAAGGCAGAGGCGAAGCCTGCCGTCGTCGCTGTGCCAGCATTGCGCATGAAGGCCGCCGACGGCGCCCTCGTTCCGGTCGACGCCGTCCGTCTCGCGACGGTCATCCGCGAGGCCTGCGCCGATCTCGACGGCGTTTCGGCCGAGGCCGTGCTGACCGAGGCCCAGCGTAATCTCTACGACGGCATCTCGCTCGACGAACTGGCCCAGGCCCCGATCCTGGCGGCGCGCACGCTGGTCGAGACCGAACCGAATTATGCGAAGGTCTCGGCGCGTCTGCTGCTCGACAAGCTCCGCCGCGAGGCGCTGAGCTTCGTCCACGGCCGCCCCGAGCAGGCGACGCAAGGAGAGATGGCCCGGCGTTACGGCGAGTATCTCCACGCCTATGTGAAGACCGGCATCGCCAATGAGCTGCTCGATCCCGAGCTCGGCCGTTTCGACCTCGACCGCATGGCGGCGGCACTGAAGCCCGAGCGCGATCTCCAGTTCGACTATCTCGGCTTCCAGACGCTCTATGACCGCTATTTCCTGCATATGCGCGGCAACCGCTTCGAGCTGCCGCAGGCGTTCTTCATGCGCGTCGCGATGGGCTTAAGCCTGCGCGAGATCGATCGCGAGGCGAGGGCGGTCGAGTTCTACGACCTGCTCTCCTCCTTCGACTTCATGGCCTCGACGCCGACCCTGTTCAATTCGGGCACCCTGCGCCCGCAGCTCTCTTCCTGTTTCCTGACCACGGTCGCCGACGACCTCGACGGCATCTTCAAGGCGGTGAAGGACAATGCCCTGCTCGCCAAGTACTCAGGCGGGCTCGGCAATGACTGGACGCCGGTGCGGGGCCTCGGCGCCCACATCAAGGGCACCAATGGCGAGAGCCAGGGCATCGTGCCGTTCCTCAAGGTCGCCAATGACACGGCGATCGCGGTGAACCAGGGCGGCAAGCGCAAGGGTGCGGTCTGCGCCTATCTCGAGACCTGGCATGTCGACATCGAGGAGTTCCTCGATCTCCGCAAGAACACCGGTGACGACCGCCGCCGTACCCACGACATGAACACGGCCAACTGGATTCCCGACCTGTTTATGCAGCGCGTCGCAAGTGGTGGCCAGTGGACGCTGTTCTCGCCCGACGAAACGCCGGATCTGCACGATCTCTATGGCAAGCCCTTCAAGTCGGCCTATGAGGCCTATGAGGCGAAGGCCGAGCGTGGCGAGATCAAGGTCTTCAAGCGGGTGGGCGCGCTCGATCTCTGGCGCAAGATGCTGACCATGCTGTTCGAGACCGGCCATCCCTGGATCACCTTCAAGGATGCCTGCAATCTGCGCTCGCCGCAGCAGCATGCCGGCGTGGTGCATTCCTCGAACCTCTGCACCGAGATCACCCTCAACACCTCGGCCGACGAGGTCGCGGTCTGCAATCTCGGCTCGGTCAATCTCGCGGCACACGTCACCGCAGAGGGGCTCGACCAGGCGCGGCTCGCCCGCACGGTGAAAACCGCGATGCGGATGCTCGACAACGTCGTCGACATCAATTTCTACACGATCCCGGAGGCGCGCCGCTCGAACCTGCGCCATCGCCCGGTCGGCCTCGGCCTGATGGGTTTCCAGGATGCGCTGCAGTCGCTGCGCCTGCCGGCGGCTTCGGAGGAGGCGGTCGCCTTCGCCGACACCTCAATGGAGGCGATCAGCTTCCATGCGATCTCGGCCTCGGTCGATCTTGCCGCCGAGCGAGGCCGCTATCCGAGCTTCGAGGGCTCGCTCTGGTCGAAGGGCATCCTGCCGATCGACTCGCTCGACATCCTCTCCGAGGCCCGCGACGGCGATGTTGAGCTCGACCGCTCCTCGACGCTGGACTGGGAGAGCCTGCGCGAGCGGGTGAAGACCACTGGCATGCGCAACTCGAACACGATGGCGATCGCACCGACCGCGACGATCTCCAACATCGTCGGCGTCTCGCAGTCGATCGAGCCGTCCTACAGCCAGCTCTACGTCAAGGCGAACATGTCGGGCGACTTCACCGTGGTGAATGCCGGGCTCGTCCATGATCTGAAGGCGAGGGGGCTCTGGGACGAGGTCATGGTCTCGGACCTCAAATATTATGACGGCAAGGTCACCGGCATCGACCGCGTCCCGGCCGACCTGAAGGCGCTCTACGCCACCTCCTTCGAGATTCCGACGGAGTGGCTGATCCGCGCTGCCGCGCGCCGGCAGAAATGGATCGACCAGGGCCAGTCGCTCAACCTCTACATGGCGCAGCCCTCGGGCCGGAAACTCGACGAGGCCTATCGCCTGGCGTGGCGGCTCGGCCTCAAGACGACCTATTACCTGCGCGCGCTCTCGGCGACCCATGTCGAGAAATCGACGCTGAAGGGCACCGACGGCAAGCTGAACGCGGTCTCCGCCACCGTGCCGGTCGTAGCCGCGCCGATCATCGTCGACATCCCGCTGGAGAATGGCATGGCCGTCCCGAACGCCTGCTCGATCGACGATCCCACCTGCGAGGCGTGTCAGTAACGCGGGCCTTCCCTTCTCCCCTTGCGGGAGAAGGTGGCAGCGCGAAGCGCTGACGGATGAGGGGTCGCGCGGCGCTTCCCGTCATTGCTCCCGCTACGCAAACCGGTGGAGGTGGCGCGACCCCTCACCCCAGCCCTCTCCCGCAAGGGGAGAGGGGGCAGGTCGCGCAAAACCGCTCTCACATCGATAAACGGAACATCCATGCTCGACTGGTCCGACACCAAGCCCGACGCCGCCAAGGCCAGCCTCCCGGCCATCCTGACCAACACCGCTCCGGCCGACGCCACCGGCCTCGGCGAGATCGACCGCAAGGGCGGGCGCGTGAGCGTCGACGAGAAGCGGATGATCAACTGCCGCGCCGACGTGAACCAGCTCCTGCCGCTCAAGTACAAATGGGCCTGGGAGAAGTACCTCGCTGGCTGCAACAATCACTGGATGCCGACCGAGGTCTCGATGCAGGCCGACATCGCGCTTTGGAAGTCGAAGGATGGGTTGACCGAAGACGAGCGGCGCATGCTCAAGCGCAATCTCGGCTTCTTCGCGGCGTCCGAATCCCTCGTCGCCAACAACATCGTGCTGGCGATCTACCGCCACCTGACCAACCCCGAATGCCGGCAATATCTGCTGCGCCAGGCCTTCGAGGAGGCGATCCACACCCATACCTTCCAGTACATCGTCGAGAGCCTCGGCCTCGACGAGGGCGAGCTGTTCAACATGTATCGCGAGGTGCCCTCGATCACCGACAAGGCGGCCTGGGCGCTGAAGCACACGCAGAGCATCGAGGACCCCGACTTCCGGACCGGCACGCCCGAGAACGACCAGGCCCTGCTGCGCGACCTGATAACCTTCTATGCGATCTTCGAGGGCATGTGGTTCTACACCGGCTTTGCCCAGATCCTCTCGCTCGGCCGGCGCAACAAGATGGTCGGGATCGCCGAGCAGTATCAGTACATCCTGCGCGATGAATCGATCCATCTGAACTTCGGTATCGACGTGATCAACCAGATCAAGATCGAGAACCCGCATCTCTGGACCAGGGCCTTCCAGGACGAGGTCCGCGGCATGATCCGCGATGCCGCCGAACTCGAAGCCGCCTATGGCCGCGACACGATGCCGAGGGGCTTCCTCGGGCTGAATGCGGTGCTCTGCGAGCAGTACATGCATTTCATCGCCAATCGCCGCTGCGCCCAGCTCGGGCTCACCCCCGTCTTTGCCGAGACCGAGAACCCGTTCCCCTGGATGAGCGAGGCGATGGACCTGAAGAAGGAGAAGAACTTCTTCGAGACTCGCGTCATCGAATACCAGAATGGTGGCGCCCTGAGCTGGGAGTGAGGCAGGTGAGCGGACCTGACGAGATGGCGCCGCAAGCGTCGGAAACGGTGCTGCTGCTGGCGCGCTCGGCGATCACGGCGCCACCGCAGAAGGAGATGGAGCGTCTTCGCCGCGTGCTCGCCGCGCGGCCCGGCATTCGCGAGGCGCTGTTCGCCTTCTCCGAGCAGGGTTCGCCGTCGCTGCGCCAAGCGCTCGATGGGCTGGTCGCCGCCGGCTGCACTCGTCTCGTCATCCTGCCCATGCTGATCCCGGCCGAGCCCAACTTCCTCGCCTGGCTGACGCGCACCCTGACGCGCTGGCGCAGCAAGGACGAACGACCCTGGCCGGTGGTCGAAGTCGCGCCGCTGCTGCCGGACGAGACCAGCATCGCCGCGCTGCTCGACGGCGCACTTGCCGGCGGGCGCGCGGAATTGGCGCTGACCTCGGCGAAATCGGCGCCGGACGGCTCGCTCGTCCCGGCCCAGAAGCGGCGCGTCCTTGTCTGCATGGGCGGACCCTGCAATGTCGCTGGCGCCGAGGTGATCTGGGGCCATTTCCGCAACGAGCAGGAGCGCCTGTCGCTGCGCACCTCAGGTGATGGCTGTATGAGCGCCAAGACGAGCTGCCTTGGGCCGTGCAATCTGGCGCCGGTGGTGCAGGTCTGGCCGGAGGGCACGTATTATGGCGGAGTCGACGAGGCTGCGGTCGATCGGATCATCGCGGGCCACATCCTCGGCGGGCAGCCGGTGGAGGATCTCGCCTATGAGCCGACCGGCAAGAAGCAGTTCTTGCGCGCGCCGGAGGTTTGACGACGATCATCGCCACCATCCACAGCTTGCGTGGTGCAAGCCGGATCGCAGGTTGACGCCACAATCTCGCCATATAGGTTGACGCCGTCGAGGTCCTCGGAGCGATCCGAAGCTAAGAGGGAATCCGGTGCCGCGTTCGCGCTTAATCCGGAGCTGCCCCCGCAACTGTAAGCGGTGAGTTTTCGACCACGATGTCACTGGCGTTAGCGCGCTGGGAAGACGGTCGAAGACGCTGATCCGCGAGCCAGGAGACCTGCCCCGACGGCGTATTGATGTCGCGCGGGCGGGGTGTCCGGCGGATCGCTGGCAGGTTTTGGCCGCATCTGCTGCCGCAACTGCCGCGCTCCCGAGCAGCCCTGTTCCGCACAGCGAGGGGCTGACGATGGCGAGGATGCACGCGATTGCGCGCCAGATGGGCTGCTTTCCGCAACGGCCGGTCGTGCCGGGGGAAAGAGGTTCAGCCCATATAACATATCTTGTAATGATATAACATATTATTCATAGGCGCGGCATGACGGACCTTTCCCCTCCCGCCGTGCAGCCGCGCGCCAGTTCGCTCGATCCGCTCGCACTCTACGCCAGCGCCATCGATACCTCGGACTATGCGGCGCGCGTGGCGCCGCTCATTCTTAAGCTTGCCGCGGACATCGGCGATCTCGTCGATATCGGGGCAGGGGGCGGGCAGCTCGGCGCAGCCCTGCTCGGCAAAGGCCGGCGCTGGACCGCGATCGAACCTGCGTCGGTGATGCAGGCACGGTTAGCCGTCAGGCCGGAGAGGCCGGAGATCATCCCATTCGGCTGGGACGACGAGCGTGTCGCCTGCGAGCCTGCCGATACCGTGCTGGCCGCGACGATGCCGGGCTATTTCCACGATCCGGGAGCCTTCCTCGATCGCTGCCGGCAATGGGCACAGCGCCAGATCATATGGGCCGTGCCGGCGCAGAACGCCCCGCGCGGGTTGATCCTTGCGGCCTGCCTGCCGCGCGAATGGCATGGCGAGGATGAGACGCCCGGCATCGATCTCGTCCTGCCGAAGCTCGGGCGCGACCTGCCCGACCGGATGGGTGCGATCGACTGGACCTTCTCGCTGGTGCTCCGCGACGTGCCGGAATTCGCCGCCTTCCAGGCCGACCGGCTCGGCTGGGCGCCGGATGATCCGCGCTGTCCCGAACTCCTCGACCATCTCCGCAAGCAGGCCGTGCCGACCGAAGGCGGCCTGCGCCTGTCCTGCCATCGCCGCTCGGCCATCCTCGTCTGGACCCTGTCATGATCGCTCGCCGTCTCTTGCTTGCCGCTGCCGCGTTTCCCACTTTGCTGTCGGCGGCGCCGGCCTCCGCCCAGGCCGAGATCAAGCTCGACGAGCTCGTCGTCACCGCGACCGGCCGGCCCGAGCCGCGCAGCCAGATCCCCGGCACCGTGCAGGTGATCGATCGTGACAAGATCGAGCACTCCTCGGCCAAGTCGATCACCGATCTCCTGGCCGAGAATGCCGTCGGCTTCTTCAGCGAATGGACGCCTGGTCAGACCTCGATCAACATCCGCGGCGGCGCCACCGACGGTCAGGGCAAGGATTTCCGCAGCCAGGTGCTGGTGTTGATGAATGGCCGCCGCGCCGGCACGGCCAATCTCTCGAAGCTGTCGGCCGCCGATGTCGAGCGCATCGAGATCGTGCGCGGACCGTCCTCGGTGATCTATGGCAGCCAGAACATCGGCGGCGTCATCAACATCATCCTGAAGACCGGCCGGACCGCGCCCGGCACCATGATCGAGGCGGCCGGCGGGTCCCGGGGCCTGCTGCAGGGCAAGGCCCAGACCGGCGGCGTCTATGACAGCATCGACTGGTATGCCGGCATGTCCGGCGGCAAGCGCGATGATTACCATTCCGGCCGTGGCGGCACGACCATGGCCAATACCGGCTGGCAGCGCTTCGGGCTGACCGGTGCGCTCGGCCTCCAGATCAACCCGGATCACCGGATCGAGACAAGCTTACGCACCGACGGGATCTACGATGTCGGCTTCCGCGGCTCCGGCGCCAACACGATCAGCCAGGAGGATCGCTACAACAACTCCTTCGATGTCACCTACAAGGGCCAGCTTCCGGGCGGCCAGTATCGCTGGATGCTGCAGAGCTACGCCGTACAGGACGTCGACAATTTCCGCTGGGCCTCGCCGGTCATCCGCGGCGGCACCGGACTGCCGGCGCCGGGCACCGCGGCGGACTACAATCGCCGTGAGCTCAACGTCTTCGGCACCCGCTTCCAGCCGAGCGCGACGCTGTGGCAGGGCAATGACCTGCTCGCTGGCTGGGATTGGGAAACCAGCAAGCTGCGCTCGATCCGGGATCGTATCGGTGTTCCGGGCAACCCGCTGGCGCCGGTCTCACCGCAGGACAACAACCAGTCCGAGACCGTCAACGCGCTCTATGTCGAGGACTCGCAGAAGCTCTTCGATGACCGGCTGACGTTGCGTGGCGGCATTCGCCGCACCTTCGGCACCACGAGCTTCGAATATACGCCGAACCTCGCCGGTCAGAGGCCGCGCGATGTCGACTACCAGGCGACGACCTATTCGACCGGAGCCACCTTCAAGGCGACCGACCAGCTCACCTTCCGTGTCGGCTACGCCACCGGCTTCCGCGCCCCGACCGCGACCGAACTCGCGGCCGATTTCAACACGCTGGGCGGCGGACGCATCTTCGGCAACCCGTCGCTGAAGCCGGAAACGAGCCGGCAGGTCGAGGCGGGTGCCGCCTATGCCGGCGATGGCTGGCGCGTCGATGCGGCCATCTTCCAGAACGTCATCTCGGACCGCATCATCACCCGGCTGCGGCCCGGCGTCGCCAACACCTCGGACTATGCCAACAACAGCGGCGATGTGCTCGTGCGCGGTCTCGAATTGCAGCTCGACGGCGATCTGCTGCGCCTCGCGCGCTTCGAGGATACGCGCTGGCGCTGGTCGGTCTTCGCCAATGGTGCCTACAACTTCGACATGAAGGACAAGGGCGCGGCCGTCACCGCCAACAGCAACAATGTCGAGCGCATGTACAAGTACCAGGCGGCGATCGGCACGCGCTTCGGCCAGAGCGGCGGCCTGTACGACTGGTCGATCCAGGTGCAGGGCATCCTGCGCGGGCCGATGTGGTACAACACCGAAGAGAATTTGCTCGTCAGCGCCGAGCCTTTCCGCGAGTTCATTCACCGCAAGGCGCCGTTCTGGGTCTGGAATGTGCGCGGCGAGGTCGAGATCGTGAAGGGCGTGAAGCTGTTCGCGCTGGTCAACAACCTGTTCAACGTCAACGAGCACCCGATCTTCATCGGCCTCGACAAGCGGCCCTACAAGCTCGATTCCCGCTTCGCCAATGGCGGTACCGGCACCTCGATGCCGGGCCTTGAAGTCCAGGCGGGCCTGCAGGCGCGGTTCTGAGCTGGATGAAGCGCCTGTTACTGCAGGGTCTGGTTCTATCGCTGCTCGCCATTGCGGTGAGAGCGGCCGTCGCCGAGCCGATCCGGCTGACCGATGCGCTCGGGCGCGCGGTGGAGATCGCACGGCCGCCCGACCGAATCGTGCCGATCTTCGCCTCCAATACGGAACTGGTGGCGGCGCTCGGCCTCGCCGACCGCGTCGTCGGAATCGAGGCCTATACGCGCTATCCGCCTGAGGTGCTGGATCGACCGCAGGTCGGCGGCAGGCTCGGCTTTTCGGTGGACGCCATCGTGGCGCAGCGGCCGGAGCTGCTGATCGTCACGCCGTCGCGCCAGGCCATGCACCTGCTGATCGAGCCGATGACGCGCCTCGGCATCCCGGTCATCGTGCTGCTCAGCCGCAGCGTCGCGGAGGTCATGGCCAATCTGCGCCTGGTCGGCCGCGCAACTGGACAGCCCGGGCGCGGCGATGCGGTGGCGAAAGCGCTCGAAGATCGCCTCATGGCAGTCGAAGCCGCCGCTCCTGCCAAACGGCCCAGCATGGTCATGATCACCGGCCGCCTCGGCAACGGGCTGGTGCTGGTGGCGCGCGCGGACAGCTACACCGGCGATGCCATGATCAAGGCCGGCGGGCGCCATGCCCTGGAGAAGACGATCGTCGCGCAGGTCTCGCCGGAAGCAGTGATCGCCGCCGATCCCGACATCCTGCTCTTCGCCGGACGCAAGCACGAGCTCGCGGCATTAGTCGCCCAGCCAGGCTGGCAGCTGTTGCGGGCTGTCAGGACGGGCAATGCCCATCTCGTCGCACGAGCCGAGTTCCTGATCCCGGGACCGCGGACGGTCGACGGCATCGAGAAGCTGGCGGTGCTCCTGCGCCGTGCCCCTGCACCATGAAAAACATCCTTCTTCTCTTGCTCGCACTGTTGCTGGCGCTCGCCTTCGGCGCGATGGCGGGGCATGACTGGGCTTCGCCCGCGCGCCTCGTCTCGGCACTCTCCGGTGATGGCTCGCTGCAAAGCCAGCTCCTCATGGTCTGGCGGCTGCCGCGCGTGCTGGCGGCAGCGCTGGTCGGGGCACTGCTGGGCCTCGGCGGCGCGATCTTCCAGGGCGTGTTTCGCAACCCGCTGGCCGAGCCTTATCTGCTCGGCTCGTCCGGCGGCGCCGCGATCGGAGCGACAGTCGCACTCCTCGTCCCGCTCGGCTTGCCGGTGGGGCCGGCACTTGCGGGTCTCTCCTTCCTCGGTGCCTGGGGCGCTACCTGGCTGGTGCTCGCCATCGCCGGCCTGCACGGGCGGCCGGACACGGCGGGGCTGTTGCTTGCCGGCGTGGCCATCGCGGCGATGCTTGGCGCGCTGCGCTCCTTCCTGATGCTTGCCCTCTCCGACGACACGGTGAACCTCCAGGTCGTGCTGAGCTGGACGCTCGGCGGTATCCAGACGCCGGACATGACCGGCTTGCTGCTGCTCGCCGGGCTGGTCATCGCTGCGCTCGCATCGTCTCTGCGACTGGCGCGCGGGCTCGACCTGCTCGGGCTCGGCGAGGAGCAGGCCTTCGCCTTCGGGCTCGATCCGCAGCGCTTCATCAAGCTTGCGGTCCTCGTCGGCGCCGGCATCGTCGCCGCTGCCGTCGCCTATGGCGGGCTCGTCGCCTTCGTCGGCTTGATCGCGCCGCATCTGGCGCGTTGGTGGGCCGGGCCGCGCCATGCCGCCATGCTCCCGGCGAGCGCCTTGATCGGGGCTGCGATCGTCTGCGCCTGCGATGGCATCGCACGCGCCGTACTGCCGCCGGCGGAAGTGCCGCTCGGGTTGATCACGGCGCTGTTCGGTGGGCCCTTCTTCCTGCTGCTGCTTGCCCGGAGGCTCAGGGCATGACCGGGATCGAATGCCGCTCGATCCGCGTCGAAGCCGGCGGAAAACGTCTGCTCGACGACGTCTCGCTCGCGTTCGCCCGCGGCACGCTGACCGGCCTCGTTGGCCCGAACGGTGCCGGCAAGTCGACGCTGCTGCGCGTGCTCGCCGGCTATCGCCGCCCCGATGCCGGACAGGTGTTCTGGCAAGAGCGTGACCTGGTCAGCTGGTTGGCGGCAGGGCGCGGCGCGGTCGGCGGCTACCTCCCGCAGCAGCTCGAGCCAGCCTGGAACTATTCGGTCGAGGAGATTGTCGCACTCGGCGCGAGCCGCTCTCCCGCTCCGCGTCCGGTCGCCGAACTTCTGGCCGAGCATGGGCTTGTCGAGCTTGCTGGGCGCCGCTGGAATGTCCTGTCGGGTGGCGAGCGCGCGCGCACCATGCTCGCAGCGACCGTCGCTCCGGGGCCGAGCATCATCCTGGCCGACGAGCCTGGCGCCAGCCTCGACATTCGCCACCGCCTCGACCTGGTGCATCGCTTGCAAAGATTGTCGCGTGAGGCGGTCGTGGTCGTGATCATGCACGACCTGGACCTTGCCGCACGCTTTTGCGACCGCATCATCGTCATGAACGGCGGGATCGTCGCCGCAGACGGGGAGGCGTCGGCAGTCATCGCTGGGCCTGCGCTTGAGGAGATCTTTCGCGTGCGATTCCAG
The DNA here is from genome assembly GCA_025846845.1 of Alloboseaceae bacterium BT-24-1. Classification (GTDB taxonomy): domain Bacteria; phylum Pseudomonadota; class Alphaproteobacteria; order Rhizobiales; family Beijerinckiaceae; genus Allobosea. The sequence goes on along the minus strand of JAOYTL010000001.1, from coordinate 893,630 downwards.
CGGGCGGTTCTCGCTCCCGACGCTGATTGGGTGATCAGCACCACACCGAATGGCGCGTGAACCTGAGGCGGGCTAGGTGAGCTTTCCAGGGTGCGAATGCTCGCGCGAGGTGCTCTCGACGCGCCGTGGCGGACCATGCGAAACTTGCCGCAAGGGGCGCGGCTGGGGTGTCGCCTCCTGGACCCGGCTCACATGATGCATCGTCGTTCCTTTCTGGTCGCCTTGGGAGCATCAGGGCTCGCGATCCCTGATCGGCGGGCTCTGGCGGCGGAGCCCGTCAGGCGGATCATGCTGATGGTCGGGGTGCCGTTCGACCATCCCCTCCTGCGCGCCCGAATGGTGGAGCTGAGGCGGCTTATGGCCGAGAGGGGGTGGGTCGAAGGCCGGAATCTGCTTATGACTTGGCGGTTCTCCGGGGTGAACGAGGATGATCTGGCGCGGGCTGCCGCTGATGTGGTCCGCGAAAAGCCAGAGGTCATCGTCGTCGGCTCCAGCGCCGAGACTGCGGCTGTCCTGGAGCAAACCCGGCAGATCCCCGTGCTGTTCTCCACCGCGTCCGATCCCGTCGGCAGCGGTTTCGTCCGCTCGCTGGAGCGCCCTGACGGGAACGCAACCGGGTTCAGCAATAACGACCCCGCCATGTCGGAAAAATGGGTCGAGCTCTTGACCGAGATCGCACCGACGACCCGCCGCATCGGCGTGGTCTTCAACCCCTACACGACGCCGGCTGCGGGCAAGAGCTATCTCGCGCGTCTGCAGACCAGCATTTTGGGTGCGGAACTTGCTCTCGAAACCATCCATGTGACCGAAGCATCGCAAATCTCGCACGAGATCGCGGCGTTCGCTGCCAGGGGCGGCGGGCGCGGTTTGGTGTTCCTCCCGGACAGTTTCACCTTCCGCAATGCCGCGGCCTGCGCGAATGCCGCGGCGCAGCAACGATTGCCGGCGATCTACCCGTTCGACACCTTCACGCTGCAGGGCGGGTTGATCTCCTATACCGGTGCGCGGGAGGAGACCGCCGAGCTGATCGCCTCCTATATCGATCTCATCCTGCGAGGCGCGAATGTCGCCGAACTGCCGGTGCAGTTCTCGCGCAGTTTCGAGCTGGTCATCAATCGAGCCGCTGCCGCTGCCCTGGGGCTCGATCTGCCGCCTTCCTTGCGAATCCGCGCGACCCGGATCGTGTCGTGACGCTGCACGACGCCGCGGAACAGGACAGCGCATCGCGGCCGCGTGTCGGCCTTACCCGCAAGTATACGGTTTTCGTCGTCGTCGCCATCTGCCTGGCTCTCGGGCTCAATACGGCAATTGCAGCTCTCTTCGCTTTCTCAGATCAGAGAGCTCTCCTCGTACGCGTCCAGCAGGAGCAGGCCCGGGCGGCGGCGCAGAGGATCGGCGCCTTCGTCGCCGACATCATGAGCGATCTCGACTGGGCCTCCGAGAACGGCACGGGCAACGATTCACCCGAAGAGCGTCATCTCGATGGCTTGAGGTTGTTGCGGCAGGTTCCGGCCATCCTCGATTTGCGCCAGATCGATCAGGAGGGGCGCGAACAGCTCTTCCTGTCGCGTTTCGCGCGCGACCGGGCTGGCAGCGGTATGGACTGGTCCGCCGACCGGGGCTTCCAGATCGCGCTCTCACAGGGCAGGTTTTACGGCGAGGTCGAGTTCCGGCGCGGCTCGGAGCCGCATATGGTGTTGCTCCGGCGCTCGGCCTTCGCTCCGCACCGGGTTGCGCGGGCGACCGTCAATCTCGTCTTCATCCGCGATGTCGTGGCCCGGCTCAAGGTCGGCGTGGCTGGCCGCGCCTATATCGTCACGCGCGCCGGCCGGCTGATCGCTCATCCCGACCTGCGTTTCGTTCTCCGGAATACCAACCTTGCCGATCTGGTGAGCGCGCATACGGCGGCTGGCGGCCCGGGTGCCGGGCTTTCAATGACGGATGTCGAGGGTCGGCGCGTCCTGTCCGTCATGGCGGCCGTCCCGGATCTCGACTGGAACGTCGTGGTCGACCTGCCGGAGAGCGAGGCTTTCGCGCCGATCCATGCCTCGATCCTGCGCTCGCTGACGCTTCTGGCCGTCGCTCTTTTTGTCGCTGTGCTGGTCGGTATCGCTCTCAGCCGCAAGCTCGTCGCCCCGATCAAGGCGCTCGGCGCTAGCGCCGCGCGGATCGGCCAGGGCGAATTGGATGAGCGGATCGACATCCACACCGGCGACGAACTGCAAGAACTCGGCGATCAGTTCAACCTGATGGCCGAACGCCTCGCAGAAAGCCGCGCCGTCCTCGAAGACAAGGTCGCGGAGCGCACCGTGGCCCTGAAGACGGCGCTCGAGCTTGCCTCGGCCGGGCAGAAGGCGGCGGAGGAGGCGACGCGCGCGAAATCCCGATTCCTGGCCGTGGTCGGGCACGATATCCGCACGCCACTGTCCGGTGTGCTCGGCGTCCTGGAGCTGATCGATCGTGGCCGCCTGAGCCAGCGCGACCGCCGTCTCATCACCATGGCCGCGACGTCCGGTGAGGCGCTGGTCGATCTCGCCAACGCGACGCTCGACTTGTCCCGGCTGGAGGCCGGAACCGAAAGCCTGGACCTGCGCGATTTCGAGCTTGGCGCCCTGTTGACCGCGACAGAGGCGCTGATGCGCCCTCTGGCAGAGCAGAAGGGGCTGGTCCTGAGGCTGCAGCCGCTGCCCGAGGGCCTGCGCCTGCACGGCGATTCCGGCAAGATTCACCGCGTCGTCGTCAACCTGTTGCGCAATGCGATCAGCTTCACCGAACAGGGCGAAGTCGAGTTCGGCGCCGTTCTCCAGCCCGCATCGGCCTCGCAGCGCCCCAGGTTGATACTCACGGTGCGCGACACCGGCATAGGCATTGATCCAGCCGAGCAGGATCATATCTTCCGCGATTTCGTTCAGGTTGACCCGGAAACAGGGCGCCGCAACGGCGGGGCCGGTCTCGGATTGGCGATCTGCCGAAAGCTGGTCGAGTTGATGGGCGGCTCGATCTCCGTCGCCAGCGCCAGCGGGCGAGGCAGCACCTTTTCGGTCAGCTTGCCACTGTCTGCCGCTAAGGCCGCGGCCCGGCCCGGTGAGGCGCCTCCGGAGCAATTGCAGCGGATTCTCGTCGTCGACGACGACCCCGTGACACGCGAGGTCGCCCGGCTCATGGTCGGTAAGGCCGGTCACAAGGTGCAGGCCGTGGCCTCGGGAGAGGCGGCCGTGAAAACGCTGCGCAAGCGCACGTTCGACCTTGTTCTGCTCGACATGCACATGGGCAGCGGCATGGACGGCATCGAAACCACGCGGGCGATCCGCACCTTGCCGGCCATCGCGCAGCCGCGGATCGTCGCGCTGACGGCGGACGTCTCTCCGGAGACGATGCGGCGGATGCGTGCGGCGGGGTTGGCGACGATCCTGTCCAAGCCGATCACCTCCGCGGCGCTCCTGCAGATGATCGGCCGCAGGGGAGGCCGCGGTGGCCGAGGCCCGGTCGTGGCCTTGTCGCCGGACCAGCCCGTCGACGTCACATTCTTCCGGACCCAGCGCGGGCTGATCGGCGAGGCTCGTACGCGGCAGCTCGTGGCGCTCTTTGCGACCGTGTCCGCGACGATCCTGACCGGCATGGCGGAGGCCGCCGAGCGCCTTGACCGTGTCGAGCTGGGCCGGCTGGCTCATCAGTTGGCGAGCTCGGCAGGAGCCGTCGGTCTTGGGCGTGTCTTCGCCCTGGCCACTGCGCTAGAGCGCAAGGCGACGGGCGCAAGTGCCGAGGCGTTGACGCTCGCGCTCGACGCGCTCGACCGAGCTCGGACCGAGGCCCTCGACGCACTCGTCGGACTGGAAGGGCAGGCGCTCGCCGAAACGGCTGCCCTCTAGATGTCGCGCTCGACGGGAACGCCGAGCTTGTAGCCGGTTCCGCTGACAGTCCTGATCAGGCCCGCCTTTCCCGTATCCCCCAGTTTCTTGCGCAGGCGCGCGACCAGTGCATCGACGCTGCGTGCATCGACGGAGGTATCTCGGTTGCTGACGACCTCGATCAGGTAGTCGCGGGTCAGTGGGTGGCCTTCGCTTTCGACAAGGGCGGCCAGCAGGTCGAACTCGCCGCGTGTCAGACGGATCGGATCGCCGTTGATCGTCGCAAGCTCGCGGCGCCGCAAATCCATGTTGAAGGGACCGAAGGTGACCGTGATGTTGCGGCGCGCCATGTCGCGCTCGATCTTGCGCCGACGGAGCAGCGACCGGGCGCGGGCGAGCAGGTCGCGCAGGTCGACGGGCTTGCCGACATAGTGGTCGCCGGCGAGTTCCAGTCCGACGATCCTGTCGATATCGGCATCGCGCTGCGTCACGAAGATGATCCCGGCGTCGGACACCGCTTGAAGCTCTCTGGCGAGCTCGAATCCGTCTCCGTCCGGCAAGACGACGTCGATGAAGATCAGATCCGGCTTGAAGCGCCGGACCGTCTGTCTGGCCTGGGCAATGGTTTCGGTCTCCTCGACCAGAAACCCCTGGTCGACGAAATATCCTGAAATGACCGTGCGGGTGACGGGATCGTCCTCGACGATGACGAGCCGCTCACGAGATGTCGCATCCATCAGCTCTGATGTCCCGATCAGCCGGCGCATGTCCCTGATGGTTCTTGCGACGCGGGTGACGGACGATTCAACAGAGATCGGGCCGCTGCAAGCGGCGGACGATAAAATTGTAGACGACTGTTCACCGGCATCGGTAGTCAAGGGCGCTTGCAGGCGCGCGGACTCGCAGCGATCCGAAGCAGGCCGGACGACTGATCGGCGCCCTGGTCTCGGAACCAAAGTCAGCGCGAAACCGGAGCTGGCTCGAATCCTGCTTTGTCCTCAGGAGAAACGCGCATTCACAGAGCATGACGTCAGACATCAAGATCCTGGTGGTCGATGCGAACCCGATCCGGGCCGCCATCATCGAAGAGGGACTGCGCGAGGCCGGCTTCGGCGCCATCGTCCAGGTCAGCGAGACCAAGGGGCTGGTTGCAGCAATCGGGCAGCACGACCCGGACGTGGTGGTTATCGATCTCGAAAACCCCAGCCGCGACGCGCTCGCCGACATGTTCCAGGTCAGCCGCCATGTCAGGCGGCCGATCACCATGTTCGTCGACCAGTCGGATGCCGCCCAGATCGAGGCCGCGGTCGAGGCGGGCGTCTCCGCCTATATCGTCGACGGCCTCAGGAAGGAGCGGCTGAAGCCGATCCTGCAGACCTGTATCAGCCGCTTCAACGCTTTTGCCAAGCTGCGCGAAGAACTCGACGAGGTCCGTTCGCAACTCGACGACCGCAAGCTCGTCGACCGAGCCAAGGGTATCGTCATGCGTCTGAAGGGGCTGGGCGAGGACGAGGCCTACGCGCTGATGCGCCGCACCGCGATGAACGAGAAGCGCAAGCTCGCCGACATCGCCCGTTCGATCATCACAGCCGCCGAGGTGCTGAAATGACCCTGCGCCTGCGGATCGGCTTCATGCCGCTGGTCGACGCGGCCCTGCTCGTCGCCGCCGCCGATACCGGGATCGCCGAAACGCACGGCCTCGCGCTCGAACTCGTGCGCGACGTGTCGTGGTCGAACCTGCGCGACCGTCTGCACGTACGCCTGCTCGACGCCGCGCACATGCTGGCGCCTGCCGCGATCGCCTCGACGCTCGGCATCGGCGGCGTGACCGCACCGATGGCGGCCCCGATCCTGCTGAACCTGAACGGCAACGCACTCACCCTCTCGCTGCGCCGCTTCGAGGAGATGGCGCGTGTTGCGACAGGCGATCTGGCGGACCCTCTGGTTTCGGCACGAGCGCTCGCGACGCTCGTCTCCGCCCGCAAGGCGTCCGGACTGCCACCGCTCGCCTTTGCCGCGGTCTTCGGCTTTTCCTGCCATACCTATCTGCTGCGTGACTGGATGGCGCTCGGCGGTGTGCGCCTCGGCGAAGATGTCCGGCTCGAGATCGTGCCGCCGGTCCGCACGGTCGAGGCGCTGGCCAGCGGCGAGGTCGATGGCTTCTGCGCCGGCGCGCCCTGGAACACCCTGGCGGTCGAGGCCGGCGTCGGTGCGATCCTGCATTGTGGCGTCGATCTCATCCCGGACCTGCCGGAAAAGGTGCTGGCCTGGCGCGCCGATGACGTCGAGCGCCGCGGGGAGGCGGTCACCCGCCTGAATGCGGCGCTGATCGAAGCGAGCGGCTGGGTCTCGGACGACGCCAACTGGCCGAGCCTCGCCCGATTGCTCGCTGCTCCCGATCGTCTCGCGGCCCCGGCGGCCCTGATCGAGGCGATTCTGCGCGGCGACATCATCCAGGGGGGTGGACGCCCGGCCCGGCAAGTGCCGTCCTATATCCGTTTCGATGCCGCTGCGATCCGCCCCGACCCAGCCCATGCCGACCGCCTGCTCGCCGCGATGGGGCGGGCCGGGCAGGTCGTGGTCACGCCGGATCTGACCGAGCGGGCGCGGGCGGTCTTCGGACCGCTTCTCATGGAATCGGCCGAAAGGTGAAATTCTAGGCGTGCTTACAATTTGTGCAATTGCGCCAGAATTGTGCGACGCACAAAATTGAATCGAAGGCACAGCTTACCTCGACCTATCAACGCAACTTGAAACAATTCAAATGCTTGCCGCCAATCGTTGAGTTGGCACGGTCCTTGTAAAGCTCATCTCGACCGCGGCCAGAGCTGCCCGCGAGCAAGTTCGAAATCGGAACGCACAGCAACGCCGCTGTCGAAGGGAGCCCGGCAGGGCGCTTTCGCGCGGCGTTTTCGTTTTCGCGGACACCCCAGCATCGCCGTTCACGAGAGGGATCGATGACGAAGACCGTTCAGAGCAGGGCCCTGGCCCTTTCGACCAGACCGAGCCGCCGCGATTTCCTGAATCTGACGGGCGCAGCGGCCGTGGCTGCCGCCGCCAAGCTGGCGCTTCCGAACGGAGCCTTCGCGCAATCGTCCGGCCCGGAGGTCAAGGGCACGCGCCTCGGCTACATCGCGCTGACCGATGCGGCGCCGCTGATCATCGCCAAGGAGAAGGGCCGCTACGCCAAATACGGCCTGCCCGACATGGACATCGCCAAGCAGGCCTCCTGGGGCGCGACACGCGACAACATGGCGCTCGGTTTCAAGAACAACGGCATCGACGGCGGCCACATCCTGCGCCCGAAGACGCATCTCTACTCGACCGGCAAGGTCATGCAGAACGGCCAGCCGCTGCCGATGTACACGCTGCTCAACCTTAACCAGGACGGGCAGGCGATCTCGGTCTCCAACGAATACAAGGACCTCAACGTCCAGAAGGACGCGTCGCCGCTGAAGCAGGCCTTCGAGCGCAAGAAGGCGGCCGGCAAGGAACTGACCGCCGCCATGACCTTCCCGGGCGGTACCCACGATCTCTGGATCCGCTACTGGCTCGCCGCCGGCGGCATCGACCCCGACAGCGACATCAAGGTCATCGTCGTGCCGCCGCCGCAGATGGTGGCGAACATGAAGGTCGGCACGATGGACTGCTTCTGCGTCGGCGAACCCTGGAACGAGCAGCTCGTCAACCAGAACATCGGCTACACCGCGCTGACCACCGGCGAGCTCTGGTTCAAGCATCCCGAGAAGATCCTCGGCATGCGTGCCGATTTCGTCGACGCCAATCCCAAGGCGACACAGGCCATTCTGATGGCGGTGATGGAGGCCCAGATCTGGGCCGACAAGATGGAGAATCGCCAGGAACTCGCCGAGATCGTCGGCAAGCGGCAATGGTTCAACGTTCCGGTCGGCGACATCAACAAGCGCCTGCAGGGTGACATCAACTACGGCAATGGCCGCGAGGACAAGGGCACGAACCTCTACATGAAGTTCTGGGGCGAGGGCGGCACCGTCTCCCACCCCTGGAAGAGCCACGACACCTGGTTCGTCACCGAGAACATCCGCTGGGGCAAGTTCGACACCAACACCGACATCAAGGCACTGGTCGACAAGACCAATCGCTCCGATCTCTGGTCGGAAGCCGCCAGGACCCTTGGTGTCGCCAATGCGGCCAGCGGCGACTCGCGCGGCGTCGAGACCTTCTTCGACGGCGTGAAGTTCGATCCGGCAGCGCCGATGGACTATCTCAAGGCGCTCAAGATCAAGCGGGTGGCCTGACGCCATGGCCGAGCCGCTGGTCATCGTCGGCAAGGGCATGGCGGCGACCAGGCTGGTCGACGAACTCAGCCAGCGCGCGCTCGGCCGCTATTCCATCGCGGTGATCGGCGCCGAGCCACGGCTCGCCTACAACCGGGTGCTGCTCTCGCCGCTGCTCGCCGGCGAGATCGGCGAGCCGGAGATCGAGCTGAAGCCTGCCGCCTGGTGGCAGGCGCGCGGCGTCTCGATGCTCTACGGCAAGCCGGTCACCGGCATCGATCGGGCGGCGAAGAGCGTCACCCTGGCCGATGGGCTGACCCTGCCATACGGCAAGCTCGTCCTCGCCACCGGCTCGAAGCCGCTCAGGCCGCCTTTCCCGGGCGGCGACCTGCCGGGTGTCGCGACCTTCCGCGATACCGCCGATGTCGAGGCGATGCGTGCCTATGCCGAGCGTGGCGCGCGCGTCGTCGTGATCGGCGGCGGCCTGCTCGGGCTCGAAGCGGCCTATGGTCTGGCGCGCGCCGGCGGTCAGGTCACGCTGCTTCATCTGGTCGACAGGCTGATGGAGCGACAGCTCGACGCCGAGGGAGCGGTGCTGCTCGCGGCCGCCATGGCGCAGCGCGGCATTACCGTCAGGCTGAACGCCTCGACCAAGGGTTTCGTCGGCAAGGACAAGGTCGAGGCGGTCGAGCTCGCCGATGGTACGCAGATTCCGGCCGATCTCGTCGTCATCGCCATCGGGGTGAGGCCGAACATCGACCTCGCCGATGCCGCTGGGCTCAAGGCCAATCGCGGCATCGTCGTCGACGACCATCTGGCAAGCGAGGATCCCGCGATCTTCGCCATCGGCGAATGCGCCGAGCATCGCGGCCAGGTCTACGGCCTGGTCGAGCCGGCCTATGAGCAGGCCCGCGTGCTGGCTGCGCGGCTTGCCGGCAGGGAGGCGAGCTATGGCGGCTCGCTGCTCTCGACCAATCTCAAGGTTTCCGGCGTCGGCGTCTTCTCCGCCGGCGAGTTCGAGGCGGGCGAGGGCGCGCAGATCATGGTGCTGCGTGATCCCTCCGCCGGCATCTATCGCAAGTTCGTGCTGCGCGATGGCCGGCTCGCCGGTTGTGTGCTCGTCGGCGATACGACCGGCGCGCTGTTCTATCTCGGCCTGATCCGCTCGCAGCAGGACATTTCGCCGATCCGCGCCGATCTGCCCTTCGGCGAGGCCTATTGTACCCCGAGGGCGGCTTGAGCATGCGCCATGACGCCCCGTTAGCCGCTGTCGCAGCGACCCGCACGACCTGCCCCTATTGCGGGGTCGGCTGCGGCGTGCTCGCGACGCCGGACGGCAGGGGCGGCGCGGCGATCGCCGGTGATCCGGATCATCCGGCCAATCGCGGCCGGCTCTGCTCGAAAGGCTCGGCGCTCGGCGAAACGCTTGGTCTCGGCACCCGCGTGCTGCATCCGCTGAAGCGAAATGCGCGCGGCGCCTATATCCAGGTCTCATGGGACGAGGCGCTCGACGCGGTCGCGAACGGCCTCTGGCGCGTCATCGACCGGCACGGCCCGGAGGCGGTCGCCTTCTACCTTTCCGGTCAGCTCCTGACAGAGGACTATTACGTCGCCAACAAGCTGATGAAGGGTTTCATCGGCTCGCCTCATGTCGACACCAATTCGCGGCTCTGCATGGCCTCGACCGTCGCCGGCCACCGCCGCGTGCTCGGCTCCGATACTGTGCCAGGCAACTATGAGGACCTCGATAGCGCCGACCTGATCGTGCTGGTCGGCTCCAACACCGCCTGGTGCCACCCGGTCCTGTTCCGCCGCATCCAGCAGAACCGAGCTGAGCGCGGCGCCAAGGTCGTCGTGATCGATCCGCGCGTCACGGCGACCGCCGAGGACGCCGATCTCGTCCTGGCGCTGAAGCCGGGTTCCGACAGCGCGCTCTTCGCCGGCTTGCTGGTGCATCTCGCCGATGCCGGCCTCGTTGATCGCGCCTATGTCGAGCGCCATGTCGCCGGCTTCGACGCGGCGCTCGCCAATGCCCGCGAGATCGCGCCCGGCCTGGCGGAGGTCGCTGCCCTGACGGGCCTGCCGCAGGCCGATATCGCCAGCTTCTACGCGCTCTGGGCGGAAACGCCTGCCGTCGTCACCGCCTGGAGCCAAGGCGTCAACCAGTCGGCGCAAGGCACCGACAAGGTCGCCGCGATCCTGCATTGCCACCTCGCCACCGGCCGGATCGGGCGGCCGGGCAGTGGCCCGTTCTCGCTGACCGGCCAGCCCAATGCGATGGGCGGGCGCGAGGTCGGCGGCCTCGCCAACATGCTCGCCGCCCATATGGGCTATTCGCCGGCCGAGATCGACCGTGTCCAGCGCTTCTGGCGCGCGCCGCGGATGGCGCAGGCCGAAGGCCTCAAAGCCGTCGCCATGATGGACGCTGTCGCCGATGGCCGGCTCAAGGCGATGTGGGTGATGGCGACCAATCCCGCCGTCTCGCTGCCACGCGCCGACGCGGTTCAGGCGGCGCTGCGCGGACTCGATCTCTTCATCGTCTCGGAGAACGTCCTCTCCAACGACACGCTTGCCGCCGGACCGGATTTCATCCTGCCGGCGGCCGCATGGGGCGAGAAGGACGGCACCGTCACCAATTCCGAACGCCGCATCTCGCGCCAGCGCGGCTTCCTGCCTCTGCCGGGCCAGGTGAAGCCGGACTGGTGGATCGTCTGCGAGATCGCCAGGCGTCTCGGCTTTGCCAATGCTTTCGCCTATGCCGGCGCGCACCAGATCTATGCCGAGCACGCCGCACTCTCGGCCTTCGAGAACGAGGGCGACCGCGATTTCGACATCGGCGCCCATGCCGCCCTGACACGCCGCGCCTACGACACGCTGGCCCCGGTGCAGTGGCCGGCTCCTGTCGGCAAGTCCGAAGGCACGGCGCGCCTCTTCGCCGAAGGCGGCTTCTTCACCGCCGACCGCAAGGCGATGATGCAGCCGCTCGCGATGCCTGTGCTCGCAGTCTCGACCAGCGAGGCTTTCCCGTTGCTGCTCAACACCGGCCGCGTCCGCGATCACTGGCATACGATGACGCGCACCGGGCTGAGTTCGCGGCTCTCGGCCCATATCGCCGAGCCGACCGTGCTGGTGCATCCGGACGATGCAGAGCGGTTTGCCCTCACTGACGGGGGCTTCGCCCGCATTGCGACTGCGCATGGCGCCGTCGTGCTCAAGGTCGCCCTCGATGCCGGCACGCAGAAGGGCTCGATCTTCGCCCCGATCCACTGGTCGGCCGAGAATGCCTCCGACGCCCGCATCGGCGCTGCCGTGCAGCCATCGGTCGACCCGTTCTCCGGCCAGCCCGAGCTGAAGGCGACGCCGGCCGCTATCGCTCCGATCTCCTTCCGCTCGCGCGGTTTCCTGCTCGGCGCCGATGATGTCGTCCTGCCGGCGGACAGTTGGTGGACCCGCGTCGCCGTGGAGGGCGGGCAAGGCCGGCTCTTTGCCACGCATGCCGATGCCGAAGAGATCATGCGGCTTGCTCGCGCTGCCTTCGGCAGCGACGGGTTGATCGAGATGGTCGATGCCGAGCGTGGGCTCTACCGCTGCGCGCTGGTCCGCGACGGCCGGCTCGCCGCCGCGCTCTTCCTTGGACCGGATCATGACGCGCCGGTCTGGGATGCGGTCAAGTCCGCCTTCGCCAGCGATGCGCTGGATCCGCGCCAGCGCCTGGCGCTGCTCTCCGGCCGCAGCCTCGACGGCGCCGCGGATCAAGGGCCGACCGTCTGCGCCTGCTTCGGCGTCGGACTGAACGCCATCCGGGCCGCCTTCGCCGAGGGCGCGACCATCACGGTCGAGGATATCGGCCGCAAGCTCAAAGCGGGCACGAATTGCGGTTCGTGCCTCCCCGAAATCCGCCGCATCGGCGCGCAGCAACGCGTCGAGGTACCGGCATGAACGCACCGATCGATCATGGGAGAGACGGAATGGGTCAGGCTGCCTTGAAGAGCGCGAGCGCGGGCGCGAAGGTCGTCGCCCTGCTGGCGACGAGTGCAGGCGTGGTGGCGTTGCCTCAGGCGACTGGCAAGCCGCTGCGCGAGAAGCTGGCGCCGCTGGCGAAGTCCGTGCTGGTCAGCGTCATCCCGCCGCTGATCACGGTCGCGCTGATCCTGCTGTTCTGGCAGATCGCCGCCTCGGGTCCGCAATCCTCGCTGCCACCACCCAGCAAGATCTGGGAAGAGGCGAAGGACCTGATCGTCGAGCCGTTTTATTGGGCCGGCACGCAGGATATCGGACTCGGCTGGCGCATCCTGGTCTCGCTCCAGCGCGTCGCCATCGGCTTCAGCCTCGCCGCGATCGTCGGCGTCCTGCTGGGCGCGCTGGTGGGTCAGTCGGTCTGGGCGATGCGGGGCTTGGATCCGGTCTTCCAGGTGCTGCGCACCGTGCCGCCGCTGGCCTGGTTGCCGCTCTCGCTCGCCGCGTTCCGCGACAGCCAGCCCTCGGCGATCTTCGTGATCTTCATCACCGCGATCTGGCCGGTGATCATCAACACCGCCGTAGGCATCCGCAACATCCCGCAGGACTACCGTAACGTAGCCAAGGTGCTGCGCCTGAACCAGGTCGAGTTCTTTTTCAAGGTGATGGTGCCCTCGGCCGCGCCCTACATCTTCACCGGCCTGCGGATCGGCGTCGGCCTGTCCTGGCTCGCCATCGTCGCGGCCGAGATGCTGACCGGCGGCGTCGGCATCGGCTTCTTCATCTGGGACGCGTGGAATTCCTCGCGCCTGTCCGACATCATCGTGGCGCTCGTCTATATCGGCGTGGTCGGTTTCTTCCTCGACCGGCTGGTCGCCTTCATCGGCGCGATCGTCACCCGCGGCACCGCGGTTCAGTGAGGAGCGCGAGCATGACCAGCCCCTATCTCAAGATCGACCATGTCGAGAAGACCTTCCAGCGCGGCGCGGCGACGACCAATGTGCTGAAAGATGTCAGCCTCGTCATCGACAAGGGCGAGTACGTCTCGATCATCGGCCATTCCGGCTGCGGCAAGTCGACCTTGCTCAATATCGTCGCCGGATTGACGCCGGTGAGCGCCGGCGCCGTGCTGCTCGAAGGCAAGGAGGTCAATGCGCCCGGCCCGGAGCGCGCCGTGGTCTTCCAGAACCACTCGCTGCTGCCCTGGCTTTCCGTCTACGACAATGTCGCGCTCGCCGTGAACAAGGTCTTCCGCGGTGTGAAGTCAAAGGCCGAGCGGCATGACTGGATCATGCACAATCTCGACCTGGTCCAGATGTCTCACGCCAGGGACAAGCGCCCGGCCGAGATTTCCGGCGGCATGAAGCAGCGCGTCGGCATCGCCCGCGGCCTCGCCATGGAGCCGAAGATCCTGCTGCTCGACGAGCCCTTCGGCGCGCTCGACGCGCTGACCCGCGCCCATCTGCAGGATTCGATCATGCAGATCCACGCTGCGCTCGGGAACACGATGATCATGATCACCCATGACGTCGACGAGGCCGTGCTGCTCTCCGACCGGATCGTGATGATGACCAACGGCCCCTCGGCCCGCATCGGCGAGGTGCTCGATGTCCGGCTGGAGCGGCCGCGCAAGCGGCTCGAACTGGTCTCCGACCGCACTTACATCGCCGCGCGCGAGGCCGTGCTGAAGTTTCTCTACGAGCGCCATCGCTTCGTCGAGGCGGCGTGACGGCGGCGGCCATGAGCAACGACTTCTCCCCCGACCAGAAGCGCTATCTCGAAGGCTTCATGAGCGGCATGCAGTCGGCTCGCGCCGCGCGCGGGCTGGGCCCACTCGGCGGAGCGGGCGGGCAGGGCAGTGCTGCGCCATCCGGCCCCGATAGGGAGCATGCCGAGGCGCAGGCGAATACCATCGCCGGGGGCGGCAAGCTCGTCGACCAGGAGAAGTGGAAGGCGGCCGAGCATCCCTTCGACGCCTATGCCCGCTTCAAGGAGCAGGCGTCGTCGGGCACCTATCCCAAGCCCGAGGACAATTTCCGCTGGCGCTATCACGGCCTGTTCTATGTCGCCCCGGCGCAGGACAGCTACATGTGCCGGCTGCGCATCCCGAACGGCATCCTGAAAGCCTGGCAGTTTGAGGGCGTCGCCGATCTCGCCGAGCGGCTTTGCGGCCCCTACGCCCATGTCACCACCCGCGCCAACCTGCAGGTCCGCGAGATCAGCGCGCAGAACGCGCCGCTGCTGCTCGAAGGCCTCGCCGATCTAGGCCTCACCGCCAAAGGCTCCGGCGCTGACAACATCCGCAATGTCACGGGCTCGGCCACCGCCGGCATCGACCCGCTCGAACTGCTCGATACGCAGCCCCATGCCCGCGCCTGGCATCACCACATCCTCAACGACCGCTCGCTCTACGGCCTCCCGCGCAAGTTCAACGTCGCCTTCGACGGTGCCGGCTCGATCGCGACGCTGGAGGACACCAACGATATCGGCTTCCAGGCGATCGAGGTCGGGGAGGGCGCGTCCTTCGAGGGGCAGCCGGTCGAGCCCGGCATCTGGTATCGACTCGCGCTCGGTGGCATCACTGGCCATCACGACCTCGCCCGTGACACCGGCATCGTCGTCGCGCCGTCCGATACCATCGCGGTGGCCGACGCGATCGTGCGCGTCTTCACCGCCAATGGCGACCGCACCAACCGCGCCAAGGCCCGCCTGAAATACGTGCTCGACGCCTGGGGCTTCGACAAGTTCCTCGGCGCCGTCGAGGAGAGGCTCGGCCGCCGGCTGATCCGGGTCGATGCATCCTTCGTGAAGCCGCGCCCGGTCTATGACCGGCTCGCCCATATCGGCGTGCACAAGCAGCTTCAGCCCGGGCTGAACTGGGTCGGCGTGGCGCTGCCGGTCGGCAAGCTCACCACCGCACAAATGCGGACCATCGCAGCCATTTCACAACAGTGCGGCGACGGCGATATCCGCCTGACGGTCTGGCAGAACCTGCTGATCTCGGGCGTGCCGGATGCGAAGGTCGACGACGTCGTCGCCAATCTGAAGGCCTGCGGCCTCTCGGCCGAGACCTCGATATTGCGCGCCGGACTGATCGCCTGCACGGGGGCCACGGGCTGCAAGTTCGCCGCCGCCCACACCAAGGAAGATGCGCTCGCCATCGCCGCTCATTGCGAGCCGCGGATCGCGCTGGAGATGCCGGTCAACATCCACCTGACTGGCTGCCATCACTCCTGTGCCCAGCACTATATCGGCGATCTCGGCCTGATTGGAGCCAAGGTGCCGGTGGGCGAGGAGGGCGACACCGTGCCCGGCTACGACCTCCTTGTCGGCGGTGGCTATGGCGTCGACGGCGGCATGGCTCGGCCCTTCCGCGAGAAGGTCAGGGCCGAGGAGGCGCCGGCGCTGGTCGAGGCGATCCTGCGGACCTGGCAGGTTCATCGTGCCGTGCCGGACGAGAGCTTCGTCGCCTTCGCCCGCCGCCACGAGATCGCGGCACTGCAGGCGCTGGTCGCTGAAACCGGAGAGGCGGCATGACCGTCCAGGCGCCGAACCCGCTGGTCCAGGTCCTGCCGGAGACCGCGCCCTTCAGCGAGGAGCAGCGCTCCTGGCTCAACGGCTTCTTCGCCGGCCTGCTCTCGCTCGACAATGCCGGCGTCACGGCATTGTCGCCGGCCGAGAATGCCGCTGTCATGGGCGAAGCCGATGATGGTGCGCCCTGGCATGATCCAGCGATGGCGATCACAGACCGGATGCAGCTTGCCGAAGGCAAGCCGCTGCCGCGCAAGCTCTTCGCCGCCATGGCGCAGCAGGATTGCGGCCAATGCGGCTATGTCTGCGAGACCTATTCTGCCGCGATCGCCGAAGGGAAGGAAGGCCGGCTCAATCTCTGCGCGCCCGGCGGCAAGGAGACGCTGCGCCAGCTCAAGGCGCTGATGGAGGACAGTGGTACTGCCTCCGCCGCTGCGCCGACCGAGGCGGCGACCGCCGCGCCTGCCGGCCCGCTCGGCCGCAGCCGTGAGAACCCGGCGCTCGCCACTTTCCTCTCGCGCCGTAAGCTCAATGGCGAGGGCTCCGAGAAGGAGACCTGGCATGTCGAGTTCGACCTCACAGAGAGTGGGCTCGACTATATCGTCGGGGACGCCTTCGGCATCGTCGCGCAGAACGATCCACGCCTGGTCGATGCTGTCATCGCGCTGCTCGGCGCGCGCCCCGATGCCGATATCGGCGGCAAGACCCTGCGCGAGCAGCTGCTGGCCGATTGCGCCCTCGGGCCGGCACCCGATGCGCTGTTCCAGCTGATCTCCTATGTCACCGGCGGCGAGACCCGCCAGAAGGCGAAGCGGCTCGCAGCCGGCGAGGATCCGGATGGCGATCTCGACCGGCTCGACGTGCTCGGCACGCTGCACAAGTTCTCTGGTGCGCGGCTCTCGCCGGAGGCTTTCGTCGAGGCGCTCGATCCGCTGCAGCCGCGGCTCTATTCGATCTCCTCCTCGTTCAACGCCACGCCCGGCCGCATCTCGCTGACGGTCGATACCGTGCGCTACAAGGTCGGCTCGCGCCCGCGCTGGGGCGTCGCCTCGATTTATCTGGGCGAGCGCGTCCAGCCCGGCGACAAGGTGCCGGTTTATGTTCAGCGCGCCCATGGCTTCGGTCTGCCGGAGAATCCGGAGACGCCGGTGATCATGTGCGGCCCCGGCACCGGTGTCGCGCCCTTCCGCGCCTTCCTGCACGACCGCAAGGCGACGGGCGCGAAGGGCAAGAACTGGCTGTTCTTCGGCCATCAGCGTCGGGCCTCCGACTTCTTCTACGAGGACGAGCTCAACGCGATGAAGCAGGAGGGCGTGCTCACTGGCCTCACCCTTGCGTGGTCGCGCGACGGCAAGGACAAGATCTACGTCCAGGATCGCATGCGCGAGCGCGGCGCCGAGCTCTTCGCCTGGCTGGAACAGGGTGCGCATTTCTATGTCTGCGGCGACGCCAAGCGCATGGCCAAGGATGTCGAGCGCGCCATGGTCGACGTCGTCGCCGAGCACGGCAAGCGCTCGATCGACGAGGCCGTCGCCTATGTCGCGGCGCTGAAGAAGGCCGGGCGCTATCAGGCCGACGTCTACTGAGCGTCGCTATGCGGCGATCAACGCGGGCCCGTTCGCCTGGCGCAGGGCAACCCGCTTGCCCGGCGCCGATGCGGCCCTAGACTAGGCGCATGGCACACTCCCTCAAGGCCGGCGCGGCGCCGGCGATCTCCGCCGGCCTGAACCAGCCGAACCTCGATTCCGACGCGGTCTGGGAGGCGCGGCGCGATCTCGCCGCCTGCTTCCGCATGGCTGCGCGTTATGGCTTCGAGGAGGGCATCTGCAACCATTTCTCGGCGCTGGTGCCGGGCTATGACGATCTCTTCATCGTCAACCCCTATGGCTGGGCTTTTCGCGAGATCACCGCCTCGAAGCTGTTGATCTGCGATTTCCACGGTAACGTCGTCGCTGGCGAGGGCCAGCCCGAGGCGACCGCCTTCTACATCCACGCCCGCGTTCACAAGAACCTGCCGCGCGCCCGCGTCGCCTTCCACACCCACATGCCTTACGCGACAGCGCTCTCGATGACCGAGGGCGATCCCTTGATCTTCGCCGGGCAGACGGCGCTGAAGTTCTATGGCCGCACCGCCTTCGACCGCGACTATAACGGCCTCGCCCTCGACGAGCGCGAGGGCGATCGCATCGCCGGCGCGGTTGGCGATGCCGACATCGTCTTCATGAAGCATCATGGCGTCATGGTGCTTGGCCCCAACATCGCCGAAGCCTGGGACGATCTCTATTATCTCGAACGCGCCTGCGAGGTGCAGACACTGGCACTTTCGACCGGCCGCCAGGTGCTGCCGGTGAAGCCGGAAATCGCCGAGGCGGCCTATCGCCAGATGCGCGAGGGCGACCCGGAATCGGCGCGCCTCCACCTGGCCTCGATCCGCCGTCAGCTCGACACCGAGGAGCCGGTCTATCGCGATTGAGGCCTAGGCGCCTAGCTCCGACAGCAACCCGTCCAGCCGCTCGATGCCGGCGGCGATCTGCGTCTCGTCGAGTGCGGCATAGCCGATGACGAGGCCGGCGCGGCGGTCTGGATCGTTCGGCTGGTCATAGAGCCCGCTGACGCCATAGAGGCCGAGCGAAGCGGCCGCGGCCCGCTCCGTCAGTTCCGCCTCGCGCGATTGCGGCAGCTGGTTGATCCAGACGAGAACGTGCAGGCCGGCCTCGGTGCCGGCGATCGTGATGCGCTCGCCCAACCGCTCGCGTAGCACCTTCAGCAAGGCAGTCCGTCGCTCGCCATTGCGGCGCCGAACGCGGCGGACATGCCGTTCGTAGACGCCACTCGCGATCAGTTCGGCCAAGGCCGCCTGTTCGAGCTCCGGGGTGTGGCGGTCGACCATGCGCTTGGCCCGGGCGAAGACATCGCGCAGCGCCGGCGGCAGGACGAGATAGCCGAGCCGCAGGGTCGGCGAGAGCGTCTTCGAGACGGTACCGAGATAGATCACGCTGCCGGCCTGGTCGAGTGAACGCAGCGGCGGCACCGGGCCGACGCCATGGCGATATTCGGCGTCGTAATCATCCTCGATGACGAAGGCGCCATGGCGCGCCGCCCAGGCCAGCAATTCCTGCCGGCGCGGCGCCGACAAGATGCTGCCAAGCGGCAATTGATGCGAGGGCGTGACGAAGGCGAGCCGTGCCGGCGGGAGCGCGCCGGTTTGCATGCCCTCGCGATCCACCGGCTGCGGCGAAAGCTCGGCGCCCGCCGTCAGGAAGGCCTGGCACGCCAGATTGTAGCCGGGGTCCTCGATGACGACGCGGTCGCCCGGATCGAGCAGCAGCCGCGTGCAGAGGTCGAAGCCCTGCTGCGAGCCGTTGACGACGAGGATGTCGTCGGCCTCGCAGCGCATTCCGCGGGCGCGCCAGAGATAGCCCTGCAGCGCGACGCGCAGCTCCGGCAAACCGCGCGGATCGCCATAGCGCAGGCGGGCGGGCCGCTTCGTCACCGCATTGGTCAGCGCCCGTCGCCAGGCCAGCGTCGGAAAGTCGCCGCCGGCGAGCTCGCCATAGCGGAAATCGAGCGCGAAAGGCTGTGGGGTCCACGGGATGGGCGCGGCGGCTGCGAGCCGTCGGCCGTAGGCGGAGAGTTCGGTCGGACGTGACGACGGCTCGTTCTCCCCAGCAGGTTCCGGCTGCGCAAGCCCGGCGGCAACCCGGGCGCGCGTACCCGGGCGGGTCTCGAGATAGCCTTCGGCGGCCAACTGCTCGAAGGCGGCCGTGACGGTGGTGCGCGACAGGCCCCATTCGGCTGCGAGCGCCCGCGTCGAGGGCAGGCGGCTGCCGGGCGCGTGGACGCCGACAGCGATCTCGCGCTTGATTGCCACGACGACCCGGCGCTGAGCGCCGACATCACGCTCAACTGGTCCAGTCATATTACCAGAAACTGGCTGTTCCATGCAGGCCAGATTAGCGGCATGACGGCGGCGACCGCAAGGAGACCCTGACGATGTACACGCCGCCGGCCTTTCGCATCGACGACCGCGCCGAGATCCATGCGATGATGCGCGCCTGCCGGCTCGCTACCCTCGTCACCGCGACTGCCGAGGGCCTGCTCGCGACACCGCTGCCGCTGATCCTTGCGCCGGAGGAGGGCGAGTTCGGCGTGCTGCATGGCCATCTCGCCCGCGCCAATCCGCAATGGCAGAAGGCGGTGATCGGCGTGGCCATGGTCCTGTTCAACGGGCCCGACGCCTATGTTACGCCGTCTTGGTACGAGACCAAGCGCGAGACCGGCAAGGTCGTGCCGACCTGGAATTACCAGGCGGTCCACGCCTACGGCCAGGCCGAGTTCTTCGACGATCCCGAGCGCCTGCTCGATGCGGTGACACGCCTGACCAATCTGCACGAGGGCACGCGAGCCGAGCCTTGGGCAGTCGATGACGCGCCACCTGCCTTCGTGCAGGCGCAGCTGCGCGGCATCGTCGGCCTGCGCATCCCGATCACCCGGCTCGAAGGCAAGCGCAAGATGAGCCAGAATCGCCCGCTGGCCGACCGCAGGGGCGTCGCCGAGGGGCTGGCCGAGAGCGAACGCGCCAGCGACCTGGCCGCTGCCGCGATGGTGCCGACTGAGAGCTGACGATCAGTCCTGCGTCTCGCCCTCATAGGGCGTGGCGCGCATCGACGGACGCTGGTTGAAGCGGTCGTACCAGCCGGCGAGCCGCGGCGCCCGTTCGCGGAAATCCGGCAAGCGGCGGAAGCTGAGCCAGGCCAGGGCCGTCGCCAGCCCGATCTGGCCGACCGTGACCGGTCCGTCGAGATGGGCCTGTGTCTCGAGATAGTCATAGGCTTCCAGAAGCTTGGTCGTCTGGCCGGCGGCTAGCGCTGGGTAACGTAACGCCTCGGGCCGGCGTTCGGTGTCCCAGCGCACGGCGATGCCGGCATCGCACAGGCCCTGCGCCAGCGCCTGCAGGCGCAATGTTTCATAGCGCTCCGGTCCCTCGCGCGGGATCAGCGAACCCTCACCGGCGAGCCGGTCGAGATAGTCGCAGATCACCACGGAATCGAAGAGCGCCCCAGCGCCCGGCGTCACCAGCACCGGCACCTTGCCGAGCGGGTTCCGGGCGAAGACGGCGTCGTTGCGATTGGTCGGGCTGGTCTCGTGATGGATCACGTCGAGGCGATCGGTCAGCCCGAGCTCATGGGCGCAGACCAGCACCTTGCGGGCATAGGGCGAATGGCTCTGGTAGAGCAAAGTGAGCTTGTCCGACATCACGCGGCCTTCCCGGCGACCTCGGCCGGTGTCAGCCCGACCAGCTCGGCATAGCGCTCCGGATCGGTCGCGCCCTCGGTGACGACGGCGAAGACGCGCGAGGAGGCGTCGAGCTTCAGCGCCGCGCGCGCCTGCGGATCGCGCAGCGCCGCGAGCAGGCCGGCGAAGCCGGCCGCGCCACTCTCGCCGGCGACGATCGCCGGGTCGCTACCGGCCGGGCGCGCCAGCCGGTTCATCGCCTCGACCGCGACGGCATCCTCGACGGTCATGAAGGCGTCGGCCGCGCGCGACAGCACGCGCCAGGCGAGCGGCGAGGGATCATAGCATTCCAGCATCGCCATCACCGTCGGCGCGCCATGGGCGATCTTGGTCGGCCGCCCGGCGCGAGCACTCTCGAACAGGCAGGCGGCGCGGGCCGGATCGACCACGGTGAAGATCGGCCTGTTGTCGCCGAGTGCCAGCGACAGCTGCGCCGCGATTGCCGCGGCGATGCCGCCAACACCGGCCTGGACGAAGACGTGGGTCGGCGGCTCCGGCAACTGCCTGAGGGACTCGCGGATGATGGCGGTGTAGCCCTGCATGACGAGGCCGGGGATGCGCTCATAACCGTCCCAGGAGGTGTCGGAGACAGTCGTCCAGCCGCGCTCCCCGGCGATGCGGGCGGCTTCGACGACGGAATCGTCATAGGTGCCGGGGACGCGGACGATCTCCGCTCCGAAACGGGCTATCGCCGCGGCGCGCGGTTCGCTGACGCCGCCATGCGCGAAGATCACGGACTTCGCGCCGACAAGCTGTGCACCCTGCGCGACCGAGCGACCATGATTGCCGTCGGTGGCGCAGGCGAAGGTCATCCCGGCGGCGACCGCACGAACCTCGGGCGAGGTCAGGTCGGCTTCGTCGAGTGTTCGCCCGAGCCGCTCAGCTGCCGCTTCCAGCACCAGTCGCGTCACGGCGTAGGCGCCGCCCAGCGCCTTGAAGCTGCCGAGGCCGAGCCGCTGGCCTTCATCCTTGAGGTGCAATGCCCCGATGCCGAGTTCCGCGGCGAGGCCGGGTAGGGCGCGCAGCGGCGTCGGCACATGCTCGGCTCGGCTTGCGAGGTGCCGTTCGATCGCGTCGGCTCCGGCAGGGCCGAGCGTTTCCGCATCGGTTGGATGGAGCGGCTGGCGGAAGTCCGGGAGCTGGTTGAGCAGGAGCACGGTTTGCCTCATTGGAATGTCCAGGTGAAGGGATATTGCAAGCATCGCGAAAAAGGCGCTGCAATCCCCCGCCGGCCTTGCAAGTTTGTTTCATGGAGCCATGCTTGAGCGAACCGACCGCTTCCGTCCTCGATGCCTTCGACCGGGCCATCCTCGCCATCCTGCAGCAGGACAACACCACGCCGCAGCGCGTGATCGGTGAGAAGGTCAACCTGTCGGCGCCGGCCGTGCAGCGCCGGATCCGCCGGATGGAGAAGGACGGCGTCATCCGGGCCAATGTCGCGGTCGTCGAGCCGGCGGCTCTCGGCCACCCGATCACCATCTTCGTCGAGATCGAACTCGTCAGCGAGACCGCGAAGGACATCGACGCCGCCAAGCGTGCCTTCCTCGCCGCGCCCGAGGTGCAGCAATGCTACTATGTCACCGGCGAGGTCGACTTCATGCTGGTCGTGCTGGTGCCGAGCATGACGGCCTATGAGGCGCTGACCCGCCGCCTCTTCTTCGCCGACGCCAATATCCGCAAGTTCCGCACCTTCGTCGCGATGGACCGGGTCAAGGCGGGGCTGGCAGTGCCGGTCTGATTGTCAGTTCAGGGCCGCTCTTTTTTTGCGTCATGGTCGGGCTTGTCCCGACCATCCACGTCTTTACCCGCTGGTCGAGCGCAGTGTTCGAGACGTGGATGCTCGCCACAAGGGCGAGCATGACGAGCTAGAACGGCCGGTGAGCTGATCTACGACGTCAGCGCGCCCGCCGTCATGCCCTGGACCATGAATTTCTGCAGGAAGATGAAGGCCATCACCAGAGGCAGGCTCGCCAGCACCGAGAAGGCCATCATCGTGTTCCAGTCGGTGACGAATTCGGCCATCAGGCTGTAGATCGCCATGGTCAGCACCCGGTTCTCCCAGGATTCGATCAGCACGACCGCGAACAGGAACTCGTTCCAGGCGAGCAGGAAGGTGTAGAGCCCGGCGCCGATGAAGGCGGGATATGACATCGGCACCAGCGTCCTGAAGATCGCGCCGACCCGCGAGCAGCCGTCGACCATCGCGGCTTCCTCGATGTCGCGGGGAATGTTGATGAAGTAGCTGCGCAGCATCAGGATGCAGAAGGGCAAGGTGAAGGTCAGGTAGACCACGATCAGCGAGGTGCGGGTGTCGTAGAGCCCGAGCGCGATGAAGATCCGGAAATAGGGGATGCAGAGCAGCACCAGCGGGAACATCTGCGTGGTGATCAGGAACATCAGCACCGCCCGCTGCCCGGCGAACTTGAAGCGCGCCAGCGCATAGGCCGCCATCGCCCCGAGGATCAGCGAGAGCGCCGTCACGACCAGCGACACCACCATCGTGTTGGCGAAGACGACGAGATAGCGCGGGCTCGCGAAGATCTTGCGATAGCCCTCCAGCGTGAAGACCTGCGGCAGCCATTCCGGCGGCATCCGCATCACCTCGATGTTCGGACGCACCGACACCGTCAGCATCCAGGCGAGCGGGAAGAACACGATCGCGATCGCGATCAGCAGCAGGAGATAGGAGGCGGCGTTGATCAGGCGCTCGCGCCCGCGAATGCCGATCTTGCCGAGATAGGGACGTGTATGCGCTGCAGCGCCGTACTGGGCGACGGTCATTGCTGGTTGCTCATGGTTCGGCGGACATAGATGGCGCTGACGATGAACAGCACGATGAACATGACCACGGCCTCGGCCGAGGCGTAGCCGAATTTCAGCTTCTGGAAGCCGTCGAAATAGATCGCCGTCGCCAGCACCTCCGAACCATGCGCCGGTCCGCCGCCGGTCATCACATAGACCGGGTCGAAGGCGCGGAAGGTCCAGATCGAGTCGAGCAGCACGATCGTGGTGATGACGCCGCGCAGCTGCGGCAGGGTGATGTGCCAGAACTGGCGGAACAGCGAGGCGCCGTCGATCTCGGCGGCTTCGTAGAGCTGCTTCGGGATCGCCTGCAGGCCGGCGAGCAGCATCACCATGAAGAACGGGAAGGCGCGCCAGACGTTCATCGCCGTCACCGAGCCGAGCGCCGTCGAGGGATCGCCGAGCCAGGAGATGGTGAAGTTGGTGTCGATGATCCCGAGCGAGGCGAGCAGGCCGTTGAGCACGCCGAAAGGCTGCAGCATCAGCACCCAGATCATGCCGGCGACGGTCGGTGCCAGCAGCCAGGGCACGATCAGGAGGCCACGCGCGACGGTGCGGAAGGCCGGGTCGAGATTCATGTTGAGCAGCAGCGCGAGGCCGAGCCCGATCACCAGGTGCAGCACGACGCTGAAGAAGGTGAAGACCACGGTCTGCCAGAAGGCGCGCCAGAACAGCGGGTCGTTGGCGAGCGCGATGTAGTTGCCGAAGCCGACCCAGACCTCGCGCTGCAGGTTGCTGTCGTGGAAGCTCAGGCGGACCACGTCGATCAGCGGGTAGATCAGCAGCGCGACGAGGATCGTGAGCGACGGCCACAGGAAGGACGCGGCCAGGAATTCCTCGCGGTATTTGCGTTTGAGCGTAAGCAGCATGTCTCGCCGATCGTTGCTAACCGGCCGCGCCGTCTTACCGGGCGGCTGGTCCTGCGCGAGGGGGAGGAGCCGGCCGGAGGAAAGCTCCGGCCGGAGACTATGATGTCAGCCGGTCACTTGGCTGCAGAGAGGACCTTGTTCCACTCGGCCGCGGCGTCATCCAGCGCCTGTTTGGCGGTCTTCTTGCCTTGCACGGCGTTCTGGATCTCGGTGCTCATCACCTTGTTCATCTGGACGGCGTTGGGCATCGACAGGAATGGCGACTGCGCATTGGGCTGCGCCATCTGCGTCACGAAGGCCTGGAAGAGCTTGCGCTCCTTGAACCAGTCCTGGTTGGCGACATCGGTGCGCGCCGGGAAGCCGCCGGTGCCCTTCGCCCACATCTCGATGCCCTTCGGCCCCGAGAGCCAGCGCATGAAGGTCCAGGCTGCGTCCTTGTCCTGCGCCTGGCTGCTGATGGTGTTGAGCGAGCCGCGCACCATGGTGCCGGTGCTCTTGCCCTTCGGCAGCGGCGCGATGTCGTAGTTGAGGTTCGGGTTGAGCTGCTTCTGGATGGCGACGCCCCAGGGCCCCTCGAACATCATCGCGACATTGCCGGTGGCGAAGTTGGCGCGCTTTTCCTTCTCGCCATTGCTCAGCACGCCCGGCACCGAGACTTTGTCCTTGTTCATCCGCTCGATGTACCACTCGATCGCGGCGACGCCCTCGGGGCTGTTGAACACCGCCTTGCTGGTTGCCGGGTCCATGATCGTCGCGCCGCCCTGCAGCAGCAGCGGGTAGATGTCGTAGGTCATGTTGGTCGGCGGCTCGGCCTGGAGCGTACCGGTGACCGCGAACTGGCGCTTGTCGGGATTGGTCAGCTTGCGCGAATATTCGGCGAACTCGTCCCAGGTCTTGGGCGGGCCGGAGAGGCCGGCTTCCTTGAATCGGTCGGTATTCCAGAACAGCGCCACCGCGCCGCTCTCGATCGGCAGATAGTACTGCTTGCCCTTCCACTTGGCGTGGAAGGTCTCAGGGATGTTGGAGAAGAACTCCTTCGGCTCCTTGGCGATACGCGCATCGAGCGGCTCGATCATGCCGAGATCGGCGAATTCCGCCACCCAGTCGACCTGGACCAGCAGCACGTCCGGCAGCTTCTTGGCCTGGTGCAGCACGATGGCGCGGTCGTGGAAGCCGGTGAACGGCGAGTCGACCGGCGTCAGCTTGATGTCGGGATGGTCCTTCTCGAAGGCGGCCTTGAGCTCGCCCATGAACTTCTCGCCGACCTCGGTGCCCTTCCACTGGCCCCAGCGGACCTCTTTCTGCTGGGCAAGTGCGAGCGTCGGCAGGCTGATCGCCGAGGCAAGCGCCATCGCCGCGACTGTCAGCAAGGAAGACCTGCGATGCTGATCCATATGCGTTTCCTCCCGTTTGGTTGTCCCTTTGGCAGTCTTCTTGGTCATCGGCGCATCCGTCGTTGCGGGCGCCGGAACGGGCGTTGTTTTCAGGCCGCGCGAGCTTTTTGCAGGACCTCGGGCACCGGCGGTGCGACCTTGACCAGCGTGGTGTTGTCGTCGACCAGCCTGCTCGTCCCGCCGACATTCATCCAGGTGAACATGTTGCGGAACATCTCCTGCAGAGAGGCCATGATCGCGGTCTCTGCCTCCTTCGGCATCTCCCAGAACGGCTGCTTCATCACCTTCCAGGATTTCTTGCGGGTGTTGTAGAAGAACTGCGCATCGGTTTCGCCCGTTCCCTTCTCGGAGAGGTGATTGGCGAAGGTGTATTCCCGGATCTGATCCTTCAGCGCCTGCGGCAGCGCCGGGTGGTCGAAGATCAGGTTGTTGAAGCCGAGCGCGAGATGGACCTCGACCGCTTCCGCCACCGGGAGCTTGGCGAGCTGCGTGCCGGGCAGGGTGGAGGCTCCATGCTGGACAGCGCCCGCCATGTCGTACTCGCTGCGGCAGATGGTCGAGATCGTCTTCAGCAGGTCGTAGTCGACATTGACCTGCGCAAGCGTGCCGTCCGGCAGCACCTTGCCGCCGTGATAGGTGCCGGAGTTGATCGAGATCTTGCTGACGATCGGCAGCTTGGCGCTGCGCTTGGCCATCTCCGCCAGATAGACCTTCATGAAGGCGCGCAGCTCTTCCGGGGTGGTGTTCTCGTGACCGACCTCGCCGATCTCGGCGCCGAGCGAGATCGAGACGCCCTTGGGCTCGATGCCGCGGACGAACTCGGTGAAATGCGCGGTCAGCTCGGCGTTGACGCGCTGCTGGTCCTCGACCGTCGGCAATGACAGGTCGACCACCGTCGAGGCGTCGATGTCGATGCTGTACATGCCGGCAGCGACCTGCTCGCGCATGATGGTCTCGAGCTTGCGGACTTCCGCCTTGGGATCGGCCAGATAGGCCTTGGCGTTGATCTGGTCGTGGTCGGCCTGCAGGAAGACCGGGCCGACATGGCCCTCGCGCAGCGCCGCGGCGAGCACCGCTGCGGCGTATTCCAGCGGCGGCTGCTGAGCATAGAGCGCTTCGCCGACAGCCTGCTCGAAGATAAAGAGCTTGGAATCCAGCTCCTTGCCGGCACGGAAGACGGCGCGGCAAGTGTGATAGCTCCAGCCGCGCAGGTTCATCGCCGGCACGGTCTTGCCCGACCATTTGCCGGCGGCGCAGGCGAGATAAAGCTCCTGGATCGAGGCCGGCACGATGCCGGCGGCATGGGCGGCCTCGCGGATCGCCCAGATCGCCATGCCGCGAGCCTCCGGCTCGGCGAGCGCTGCCGTCTCGGCCCAGCGGTCGATCATCGCATCCGGCGGACGCTTGCTTTTGCTGAAGTCGGGTGAGGAGCCGGAAAGATCGACACCGATCGTCTTGAGGTCGTCGGTCAGCTCAGCGAGCGAGGCGCATGCCATGGGTCATACCTTCGAAAACGGCTTCGAAACGGAGAGCGCCGGGGCTTCCGGCGGGGCGGGCCGGGGCCCGTCGCGTCACGTTCGCAATCAATGCATGCGGTTTTCGTTATCGCAAGTCATATTATCGTTTTCGCGCATCGCAGCATAAGTCATGTTGCAATGCACAATCGCTTCGAACCTTAGTTCGGATATGTCTCACCGGTTGCCAGCAAGGCCTGTACGGCAGCGCGATCGGGCATGCCGTCCCAGCCATTGGCGCGCTCGGCCTTGAGGGCCGCGACGGCCGCTGCGAGGCGCGCTGCCTCGATCGGCCTCTGCCCCTCGCAAAGCCCGAGCGCATAGGCACCGTGGAAGACGTCGCCGCAGCCGGTGGTGTCCTTCGCCGCGACCTTGAAAGCGGGGACGCTGACGAGCTCGCCATTGATCAGCCAGAGGCTGCCGGCGCTGCCACGCGTCACGGCGAAGACCTTGCCTGAGCCGTTGGCGCAGCGCCGCAGCAGCTCTTCGGTGGGGCCGTCCCCGGCGAAGTCGCGCAGGCCCTCGGCCGAGAAGACGATGTGGTCGGCCTTGGCGATCAGGCGGCGATTATCCTCCGGCGTGCCGCCGTCGACATCGAGCACGCTCGGGATGCCGGCTTGATGGGCGCGATCCAGCACGACCGCCGCTGCGGCCGGCCAGCGCGTGTCGGCCAGCACGGCGCCCGCCTGCTCCAGCCCGTCCTGCGGCAGCACGCTCGCATCCTGCGATAGGCTGCGCCGGTTCGAGACGATGCTGCGCTCACCGCGCTTGTCGACGAGCACGATCGCCCGGAGCGTCCGCCCTTCCGGCAGGATGGCGACGCCGTCGCAGTCGACACCGTGTCCGCGCAGCAGCCGCAGGCCCGTCTCTCCGGCTGCATCGGCGCCGACCCGGCCCCAATAGGCCGCTTCGCCGCCGAGATGGCAGATCGCCACGGCGGCCGTCGCGGCCGGTCCGCCGAAGCGCTCGACATAAGCAAGCACGCCGGTCTTGATGCCCGCCGAGGGCAGGGCCTCGACCTCGAAGACCTCGTCCTGGACGAGGTTGCCGACGCAGACGATCAGGCGGCGGCTCATGCCCGCCATCCCTTGCCGCGAAAGCCGATCGATTGAATGAGGCGTATCCGCCGGCTTCCTGGCCGCGTGGTCAGCATGTTTCGTCCCGCCGGATCTCATTCTCTGTCGTGCCGGCAGGATCCGGTTGCGCGGCGAAACGGATGATGACCGACGCTTTCACTTTCGCAACACTATTTTCGCAAACGCGCATTGCGTGTAGAGAAGCTGCGGTCGTAGAGACTTTCGACCAATCGGGCTATGAAGCCGGCCCGGATTCGGCTCTGAAGCAGGCCTGCCATGGAACCGCTGAGCAAACGTCACGCCGACATCCTCGAGATCCTCGGCAAGCGCGGCTATGTCGCAATCGAGGAGATCGTTTCCGCCTTCAACGTGACGCCGCAGACGGTGCGGCGCGATCTGCAGGACCTCGCCGATCGCGGCCTGCTGCGCCGCCATCACGGCGGCGCCAGCGCCAACCTCTCGACCGCGAACACCGACTACGGGCTGCGTGTGGTCGAGACGGCGGGCGAGAAAGCCGCGATGGCGCGTGCCGCTGCCGAATTGGTGACCCCTGGAACGTCGTTCTTCATTACGCCGGGCACGACCATGGACGCGCTCGCCAAAGCGATCGCCGAGCGCCGCCCGCGCGGCCTGCGCGTCGTCACCAACAGCACGGCCGCGGCGGCGATCCTCGACAAATGCCCGGAGATCTCGATCCTGATCACCGGCGGGCACTGGCTCGGGCCGAACCGCGCCTGCGGCGGCATGCACGCCGCCTCATTTATTGAAAACTACCGCTGCGACCTGCACATGACGAGCATCGGCGGCATCGACGCGGCCGGGAACCTGCTCGAATACCGCGACGACGAGGCGGTGGTCGGGCGCACCATGCTGCGCAATGCCCGCCGTTCGGTGCTGCTCGCCGACCACACCAAGTTCAGCCGTGTGGCGATGTCGCGCCTGGCCCATCTCAGCGAGATCTCGACGCTGGTGACCGACCGCCAGCCGCCGGCGGCGACGGCGCAGATGATCCGCGACGCGCGCTGCGAATTGATCGTAGCCGGCTGAGCACCACAGTCAGAAGCGGTCGCTGGCTTCGAGATAGAGCCCGGCGATCGCTTCGATCCCGACCTGGTCATCGGCGTCGAAACGGCCCGGCTCCGGGCTGTCGAGATCGATCACGCCGATGACCTCGCCATCGCGGATCAGCGGCACCACCAGCTCGGAGCGCGAGGCGGCGTCACAGGCGATGTGACCGGGGAAGGCATGCACATCCTCGACCAGGATCGATTCCCGTCGCGCCACTGCCGTGCCGCAGACCCCGCGCCCGATCGGGATGCGCACGCAGGCCGGCTTGCCCTGGAACGGGCCGAGCACGAGTTCGCCGCCGCGCATCAGGTAGAACCCGGCCCAATTGAGAGTCGGCATCGCATCGTAAAGCAGCGCCGAGAGGTTGGCGGCGTTGGCGATTGCGTCGCGCTCGCCATGCAGCAGGCCTTCGAGCTGCTGCACGAGCTCCCTGTAGAAGCCGGGCTTGTCGCGGGCTGAGATCGTCGCCGCCTGGAACATCGTTGCCTCCGTAAAGTCGAGGCTGGATATGCGCCGCCTGAGCGGATTTTACGAGGGTTATGGCCGGTCGGAGGGCGGGGGGCAGCTGCGCGTCCAGAGCAGGAAGGCGGAGAGCCGTCGCAGCTGCCGTGTGGCGAAATAGAGCACGTAGACCATCATGCGTCTCCAGACTGGGAGCCCACGACAGCATCGTGGCGCTTTTAGCTTTGGTGACGCGGTGCAAGCTGCTCCGGCAAATCCCGCGACCGGCCCGCATCGCTGCGGTTCGATCTTCAAATCATTCGCAATCACCGCTGCGGGGTCAATGAAACGGCTGTTCAAAGATTTGATGACAGCAGGCGGAATTGTCCCCGACGGCGGTCCCCTGGGGAATACTCAGGCGAAATGCCGGTTGGCCGGCCTCGGCAGGCCGAGATGGTCGCGCAGCGTCGGCCCCTGATACTCCCGGCGGAACAGGCCGCGTCGCTGCAGCTCCGGCACGACCTTGTCGACGAAATCGTCGAGCCCCTCAGGCAGATAGGGGAACATCACGTTGAAGCCGTCGCTGCCGCGCTCGGTCAGCCATTGCTCCATCTCGTCGGCGATCGTCTTGGGCGTGCCGACGAAGGCGAGCCCGCCATAGCCGCCGAGCCGCTGGGCGAGCTGGCGGACGGTCAGATTCTCGCGGCGCGCGAGCGCCATCGTGCGTTCGCGGCCGCTCTTGCTCTGGTTGGTGTCCGGGATCTCGGGCAGCGGCGCATCAGGATCGAAGCCGGTCGCGTCATGGCCGAGCGCGATCGAAAGCGAGGCGATGGCGCTGTCATAGTGGACGAAGGAATCGAGCAGCGCCCGCTTCTCGCGGGCTTCCTCGACGCTCTCGCCGACGACGGTCAGCACGCCGGGCAGGATCTTGAGATGGTCGGGATTGCGGCCGATCTTCTCCATCCGCCCTTTCACATCGATGTAGAAGGCCTGTCCGGCTGCGAGCGTGCCATGCGCGGCGAACACCACTTCCGCCGTCTCGGCCGCGAGTTGGCGGCCAGGTTCGGAGGCGCCGGCCTGGACGATCACCGGCCAGCCCTGCGGCGGTCTTGCGATGTTGAGCGGGCCCCGTACCGAGAGATGCTCGCCCTTGTGATCGAGCCGCCGCATTTTATCCGGGTCGAAATAAATGCCGCTGTCGCGGTCGCGGATGAAGGCGTCGTCGGCGAAGGAATCCCACAGGCCGGTGACGACATCGTAGAATTCGCGCGCCCGGTCATAGCGCTCGCCATGGTCGACATGGGCGTCGAGGCCGAAATTCAACGCGGCGTCCGGGTTCGAGGTGGTGACGATGTTCCAGCCGGCGCGGCCGCCGCTGATATGGTCGAGCGAGGCGAAGCGCCGGGCGATGTGGTAGGGCGTATCGAAGGTGGTCGAGGCGGTGGCGACCAGGCCGATGCGCTCGGTTGCGCCGGCGAGGGCAGAGAGCAGGGTGAACGGCTCGAACGAGGTCACCGTATGGCTGCGTTTCAGGGCCTCGACCGGCATGTTCAGCACGGCGAGATGGTCGGCCATGAAGAAGGCGTCGAACTTGCCGGCCTCGAGCTTCTGCGCGAAGCGCTTCAGGTGGCCGAAATTGAAATTCGCATCGGGATAGGCGCCAGGATAGCGCCAGGCGCCGGTGTGGATGCTGACGGGGCGCATGAAGGCCCCCAGGTGAAGCTGGCGCACGGTCGTCATGGCTGGCCTCGGCAGGCGGTTGCTCAGAGCATGCTGAGCTATGCCTGCGTCCGCCGCTACGCCATGGCGCCGCACAAAAAGCCAAGAATCGTCTCTTTGGATCAGCAGCTACGCCAAAATCGTCTTCCTGGGCTGAGAGATAGGGAGAATTGCTCTCCCTTCGGCGGAGCCATTCTCGTCATGGTCGGGCTTGTCCCGACCATCCACGTCTTCACTCGGCCAGCGCAGTGTTCAAGACGTTGATGCTCGCCACAAGGGCGAGCATGACGCGCTGGTGCCAGCTTCCTCAGACAGCCGCCTTCTTGATCGCGTCCAGCACGTCGCTGCCGTATTTGCCGACGAACTCCTTCTCGACCTCGGCCGTGACGATCTTGGCGAAGGACTCGCGATCGGGCGTCTCGACCGCCTGCATGCCGGCCTTCTTCAGCTCGGCGAGGCTCGAGCCTTCGGTATCCTCGTTCATCTGGCGCTGGATGCCGGCGATCTCCACCGCGATGGTCGGCAGCATCTGCTGGATATCGGCCGGCATCGCGTCGAACTTGGTCTTGTTCATCACCAGCGGGCCGGTGGTGAAGGCATGGCGCGTCAGCGAAAGATGCTTCTGCACCTCGTTGAACTTGGCGTTGAGGATCAGCGTCACCGGGTTCTCCTGGCCGTCGACCGTGCCGGTCTCCAGCGCGGTGAAGAGCTCGGTGAAGGCCATCGGCGTTGGGATCGCGCCGAGCAGCTGGAACGCCTTGATATGGGCCGGGTTCGGCGTGGTGCGGATCTTCAGGCCCTTGAGGTCGGCGGCGGTCGCGACCGGGCGGCGGTTGTTGGTCAGGTTGCGCCAGCCGATCTCCCAGGTCGCGAGCGCCTTCAGGTTCGAGCCTTCGAGCTCCTTGCGCAGGCCGTCGCCGATCGGGCCGTCCATCACCGCGGCGGCGTGCTTGCGGCTCTGGATCAGGAAGGGCAGGTCGAGCACGTTGAGCTTGGGCGCGAGGCCGGTGAAGAACGGGTTGCCGGTCAGGCAGATGTCGAGCGAGCCGCCGCGCACCGCGCTGATCGTCTGCGCGTCCGAGCCGAGCGCGCCGTTGGCGAAGACCTGGACCTCGTAACGGCCCTGGCTCTTGGCCTTGACCTGCTCGGCGAAGAGCAGCGCCGCCTTGTGCCAGCTGTCGGCCTCCGGATGCGGATGGGCGAAGCGCAGCTTCACCGCTTGCGCCAGGGCCGGATGGCCGATGGCGAAGAGGGCGATGCAGGCGCTGGCGCCGGTGAGGGCTGTTCTGCGGGTGATGGTCATGGTGGCGTCCTCCGGTCCTTGTTGTTGGTTGGGCAGGCAGAGCAGGGCGTGTCAGCGCCCGTAGAACCAGCGCGCCGGCACGGTGACGATCTCCGGCACGAGGATCAGCAGCAGAAGCACGGCGAGCTGCGCCAGCAGGAAGGGCATGACGCCGCGGACGACCTTGTCCATCGGGATGCGGCCGACGGCGCAGACGACGTTGAGCACGGTGCCGACCGGCGGGGTCAGCAGGCCGATGGCGTTGTTGATGATGAACATCACGCCGAAATAGACCGGGTCGATGCCCGCCTGCTTGACGATCGGCATCAGCACCGGCGTCAGGATCAGCACGGTCGGGATGAAGTCGAGCGCCGTCCCGACGACGATGACGAGGAACATCATCGCGAACATCAGCAGCGTCTTCGATTCGATCAGCGGGCCGAGCAGGCTTGCGACCTGGCTCGGGATGTCGGCGATGGTGATCAGCCAGGCCGAGACCATCGCCGCCGCGACCAGGAACATCACCGCGGCCGATGTCTTGAGTGCGCTGAGCAAGGCCGGGCGCAGATGCTCGAATTTCAGCTCGCGATAGACAAAGCCCCCGACGAAGGCGGCATAGACCGCGGCGACGACCGCAGCCTCGGTCGGTGTGAAGGCACCTCCCTTCATGCCGCCGATGATCAGGAAAGGCAGGCCGAGTGCCCAGAGGCCGTCGAGCGCCGATCGCCCGACCTCGCGCACGCTGGCGCGCTGGGGGCGAGCCGCCGGCTCGTCGCGCGCGACGATGTACCAGGTGATCACCAGCGCCAGCCCCATCAGCAGGCCCGGCACGATTCCGGCAAGGAAGAGGCGGGTGATCGAGACGCCGGCGGCGACGCCGAAGACGACGAAGCCGATCGAGGGCGGGATCACCGGCGCGATGATGCCGCCGGCCGAGATCAGCCCGGCGGCGCGCGGCAGGTTATAGCCGGCCTGCTTCATCATCGGCAGCAGGATGGCGGCGAGCGCGGCGGTATCCGCGACGGCCGAGCCGGAGATGCTCGCCATCACCAGCGCCGCCAGCACCGCGACATAACCGAGCCCGCCGCGGACATGGCCGACCATCGTCACTGCGAGCGCGATGATCCGGCGCGAGAGGCCGCCGGCATTCATCAATTCGCCGGCGAGCATGAAGAAGGGCACCGCCATCAGCGGGAAGGAATCGGCGCCGCCGATCAGGTTCTGCGCCAGGATCTGGGAGTCGAAGGTATCGAGCTGCAGCATCAGCGCGACGCCGCAGACGAGCAGCGCCATTGCGATCGGCATGCCGAGCGCCATCGCGCCGATCAGCGACCCCAGGAAGATGAAGACGGTCATGACCGCTTCTCCGCCGCCTGCTGGTTCTCGAAGGCGGTGAGCTCTTCCGATTCCGCCCCGACGACGAGCTCGTCATCCGGCATGCGGCCGGTGACTAGCCGGGCCAATGCGATCAGGTTGAGCGCTCCGATGCCGAGCCCGCCGACGAGGCCGGCGAGATAGGTCACGGCGACGGGCACGCCGGTGACCGGCTGGTGGTTCTCGAAATTGATCGAGGCCTGCTGCCAGCAGCCGACCACCAGCATTCCCATGCAGAGCAGCGACAGCGCCTCGACCGCGAGCCGGCACCACCAGCGGCCATTGCGGCCGAGCATGGTGACGAGCGTGGTCATGCCGAGATGCTGGCCGTCCTTTGCCACCAGGAAGGCGCCGCCGAAGGTCAGCCAGACGAAGATCAGGCGCGACAGCTCCTCCGAGGAGATGATGCCGGAGCTGAAGCCGTAGCGCAGCACGACATTGCCGAAGACCATGGCGATCATCACGACGAAACCGGCGATCAGCAGGTCCTCGGTCAGACGCAGGAGCAGGCCACGTAGTCTCATGAGGCGGCTCCGTCGGCGGCGAGCCCGTACCAGCGCGCGGCGTTGTCATGGAACAAGGCGAGGCGTTCAGCTGCCGGCCGCTCGCGGACCGCCGCCTTGAACACGTCGAAGATCGTGCCGAACGAGGCGCAGAGGCTGTCGACCGGGAAATTGCTGGCGAAGGCGCAGCGCTCGACGCCGAAGGCCGAGATCACGCCCGCGATCACCGGCGCCTGCAATTCCAGCGTCCAGTCCTGTCCCGGCACGCCGATGCCTGAGATCTTGGCGACGACATTGGGCTCGCCTGCGAGCCGGTCGAGTGCGGTGCGCCAGGCGGCGAGGCCCTCGGCGCTGCGGTCGGCCGGCAGGCCGGCATGGTTCAGGATGATGGTCGTCGCCGGGAAGTCGCGGGCGAGCTCGGCGGCCTCGTCGAGATGCCACCACGGCGTCTGCAGATCGAAATTGAGTCCGGCTCTGGCCAGCAGAGCATAGCCGTCGCGCCATCTGCGGTCGCGTATCGAGCCGGGTGCAGCAAAATCCGAACGGTGATCCGCGCGCGCGACGGCCTTGGGCTTGTGCCGGACACTGCGTACCAGAGGCATGTCGCGATAGGCGGCGACGACTTCGCCGACATCCGCGCGATCGAGCCAGATTTGGCCGATTGCGGCGCTCGGCAGGCCGTGCTCGTGAGCGACATCGCTGGCCCAGCGCATCTCGCCGATCGGATCGCGCGGGTCCCACTCACCCTCCATCAGCACGCTTCCGACGACGAGATGCCCGGCGATGGCGCGGCGATAGTCGGCTGGCATGAAGTCGCGCTTGACCGCGCTGTAGTCGCCATAGCGGAAGGCGACCGGGTGGTCGCTCAACCAGGGATGATAATTGCGCGTGAGGTCGAAGAAGTGGTGGTGGGCGTCGATGATCGGCAGGTCGTCATCGGCGCCGGAGGCGAGGAAGCGGGCGCGCTGGTCGGGGCTCGCGACCATGGCTCAGCTCCGCTGCAGCAGAAGGCGGGTGTGGTTCGGGCTGTGCCCGGCCGGTCCGGTGCTCGCGCCCGTCATCCCTGCCTCCCGATCGTTTCCTCGGCGGTCGCCCGCTTTCGATTAGTTTTATCTGACTATTGTATGCTGCATACAGAATGTTGCCGCAAAGTCAAAGCGCGCCGGGGTTGAACAGCGCATCCTGCTCGCGGCGCAGGCGAACCAGCGTCGTGCTCTCGTCGAGCGCAACGTCCGCGCAGGTGACGACGGCGCCGCGCGCCACCTTGCGTACCACCGGCCGGCCGGCGGTGAGGTAGTAGGGAACAGGCTCGTTCGGGCCGAGCGGGCGGGCAGGGGTCAATTGCGGCTCCAGCCCCTCGATCACATGGCGATAGCCCATGGTCAGGGTCTCGCCCGGCTCGAGATCGCGGCTTGCCCGCGCCGTCAGGTCGACGCGCGGCAGCACCTCGGCGCCGCCGGTCGATTGGCCAAGCAGCGCGGCCGAGAGCGCCGACATCGGCGCCTCTGCCCCGAGCAGGTGCACGGGATTGTGCAGCAGGACATAGCGGCCATCCGGCGAGCACGGGATGCCTTTGCCGGCAAAGAGCTTGCCTGTGGCGAGGTCCGGCGTCTCGGCGATGACGAAGACGCCGCCGGCGAAGGAGAGCTCATCCGGCCTTCTCAGGCAGTTGAACATGTCGACACGGCCGGTGCCGGAGAGCAGGCCGCCCTCGGCCGCCGGCCGGAACAGGCTCGGCAATTCGGTGGTGCGGGCGATCGGTGCATGCATCGCCGCAACGTCCGGCATCAGCCCGGTATGGTTGGCGACGATGCCCATTTCGCAGAGATCGGGCACGGTGGCGCGCGGGAAGGGCAGCCTGGCGCGAGCGTCGAGCAGGCTGAGCGGATCGCTGCCGAGCCTGCCGA
This sequence comes from Alloboseaceae bacterium BT-24-1, assembly GCA_025846845.1. Taxonomy (GTDB): domain Bacteria; phylum Pseudomonadota; class Alphaproteobacteria; order Rhizobiales; family Beijerinckiaceae; genus Allobosea. The sequence goes on along the minus strand of JAOYTL010000001.1, from coordinate 856,794 downwards.
AGGCCGCGGTAAAGTCGGCGGCGGGCACCGCCTTCTCCCAGGCCGTGACCGTGCCTGCCTCAGAATCCCAGACGAAATCGGATTCACTCGATTTGCCGGCGGCGACGATCGGCAGGCCGAGCACCCGGGCCCAGCCGATCAGCCCGATCAGCAGGCTCGGCTGATCGCCATCGACCGGCGTGTGCACGACGCCGTTCTGCTTGGCGCGATGGGCCAGGATCGGGCCGATGATGCATTCGGCCTCCTTGGTCACCATGACGAGATGACGGCCGGCCTCGATCGCCGCGAGCGCCGTCACGGCCGCGCCTTCCGGATCGCCGGTCGCCTCGATGACGACATCGACGGCGAGCCCTTCGAGATGAGCGGCATCGCCGATCAGCGCGACCAGCCCGCGGTCGAGCGCCGCCTTGGCCTCCGTGGCGCTATGGCAGTCGACGATCTCGCCCTCGGTCAGTCCGCCGGCGAGCGCCGCCTTGCGGGCGCGGCCGATGTCGAGGTCGCAGACGACGCGCGGTTCGATATGCGGCGCGCGCCGGGCCTGGCCGATGAAGCTCGCGCCGAACTCGCCGGCGCCGACCAAAGCGGCGGAGATCACGCGATCGGGGGCGCTGGGCTTCAGCGCGAACAGGTTCTCGATGTTCACTGGGGTCGCTTTCGTTCGGGCAGGGCAGGGCGGCGGTCGTCAGACCGGCAGGCCCTCGATGGCGTAGATGCGGGCGGGAGCGCCGTCGGCGTTGGGAATCAGCAGCGGCGCCGCCGAGAACAGGTTGCGCGGCGCTGTCAGCTTGCTGGTGTTGACGACATATTCGATCAGCGTGACGCCATGGCTGAGCAGGACGTGATGCGTCACATGCTCGGGCTTGGGCACCTCCTTGCCTTCGAGCAAGAGGCGGATCGGGTAGTCCTGCGGGAAGTCGAAGGCGACGGCGCTCGGTTTGCGCTCGGCCAGCCACTGCGCCGCTTCCAGCTTCAGCCAGGGCGCTTCAGTCCAGAAGCTCTTGTCGTTGTAATCGCGCCGGTCGTTCCATTGCGTGGCGAGCAGCAGGATTTCGCTATCGGCGCCGCCCGCATCGGCAGCTGCAAGGTGCTCGGGGCCGATCGGCTCATTGGCCGGACGCTGGCTCAAATCGAGCACGCGGCAGGGGCCGACCACTTGGCTAAGCGGCGTCGCCTCGATCGTCGGCGCGCCCGCGACGAAATGCGCGGCAGCGTCGACATGCGAGAAGCCATGGCAGGGGCCGTTGATCTTCGAGACCCGGAACTGGTCGCCCGCCGCGATGTCGCCCTTGATCGAAAGCTCCACCGGCCAGCGGAAATGCGGCGCGATCGGCATGGAAAGGTCGACGATGTTCATGGCGCTGTCCGGAATTCGGAGAGGGATGACCGGTTGCCCGGCAGCTCCGTTCTAGGTGCGTGAATTCTTGTATGCAAGAATTTTTCGACAGCGAGCGAGGCCCGCGATATACAGGACGTCATGGATAGTCCGGCTGACACGACCCCGCTCGCAGCGTTTCTCGCTCAGGTTCCGCAGCCCGAGCCGGGCCGGCGCAAGGGCGCTCTGCACGGCAGCACGGTCGCAAAACTACGCAATCTGATCGTTACTGGGGCACTGGCGCCGGGCGCCAAGCTGAACGAGCGCGAGCTCTGCTTGCAACTCGGCGTATCCCGCACGCCGGTCCGCGAGGCGATCAAGACGCTGACCCAGGATGGCCTGCTGCGCGCGCTGCCGAACAAGTCGTCGATCGTCGCCGAGCTCGATGTCGGCGAGATCGAGGCGCTGATCGATGTCGTTTCGACGATCGAGGGCTTGGCGGGCGAGCTCGCCGCGGCCCGCGTCAGCGACGAGGCTGTCGCCGAGATCGGCATGCTGCACTATCGGATGCTGCTGCATCACACCCGCGACGAGCTGCCGGGCTATTTCGAGGCCAACAAGGCCTTCCATCGCCGGATCGTCGAGCTCGCCGGCAATCCGGTCCTGCTCTGGGTCTGGGAATTGCTGGCGCTCAGGGTCGACCGTGCCCGCTACTCCTCGAACCTGTGGCCGAAGCGCTGGAAGATGGCGATCCAGGAGCACGAGCAGATCCTGGCGGCGCTGACCGCTGGCGACGCTGCCCTCGCGAGCCAGCGCCTGAGCGAGCATGTCCGCAATGGTCTCTCCGGCCTGGTCGCGGCGCTGAAGGACAAGGCGGCGAAGCCGGACGGCGCCTGACCGCTGGTCAATGCGAGGGCTGCCCGACCTCCGGCAGCATCTTCAGCACCGCGATCGCGTCGAGTTCGCTATCGCCCTGCGCGACCAGCATCCGATAAAGTGTCGTCGCCTGAGCGACCATCGGCATGGCCAAATGCTGCTCGCGCCCGGCCTCCATCAGCATTTCGAGGTCCTTCAGCACCTGCCTAGCATAGCCCTTCGGCGCGAAATCGCGTGCGACCATGCGCGGCATCATCGCCTGCAGCACAGCCGAATTGCCGAGGCCCGGCGCCAGCGCCGCCGGGATCTTGTCGGCATCGACGCCATAGGCCTCGGCCAGCCGCAGCGATTCCGCCACCACCACATAGTTGGTCAGGCACAGCGCCTGGTTGACCAGCTTGGTCGCCTGGCCGGCGCCGACTGCACCCATATGGGTGAAGAGGCCGAGGCTCTCGGCCAGCGGCCGTACTGCCGCGATCACCTGCGGCGTGCCGCCGGCCATGATTGCGAGCTTGCCCGCCTCCGCCGCCGGCGGGCCGCCCGAGACGGGCGCGTCGATGAAGCCGATACCGGCCTCCGCCAGCGCCGCCGCTAGCGCCTTGGTCACGCCGATCTCGGTCGTCGAGAAATCGATGACGATCGCGCCCGGCTTTGGCTTCGCAGAGAGGATGCCGCCTTCGCCGCTCACCACCGCCTGCACCGCCTTGGTGGTGGTCACCGCGATGCAAACGGGGTTGGCACGCTCGGCGACCTCGGCAGGGGAGGCGGCGAGGGCGACGCCGAGCGCTTCGGCTTCGGCCCGCCGGGCCGGGTCGAGATCGTAGCCGACGACGGTGTGGCCGGTCGCGATCAGACGCTTGCAGAAGCCCGCGCCCATCAGTCCGAGGCCGATGAAGCCGATGGTCTGGCTCATTTGCCCTGCCAGTTCGGCGTGTGCTTGCCGAGGAAGGCTTCCATGCCCTCGCGGAAATCGGCGCTGGTGTAGCAGAGGGTGACGAGGTCATCGCCGTCGACATCGGCGCTCGCCGCCTGGGTCAGGCGGCGCAGCGCCTCCTTGGTCGCGCGCATCGTCAGCGGCGCATGGCCACGGATCGTCTCCGCCAGCTCCTTCACCCGCGCCATCAGCGCGGCATGGTCGGCGACGAGCTCGTTGTAGAGGCCGACGCGATGGCCTTCCTCGGCCTCGATCAGGCGCGCGGTGAAGATGATGTCCTTGACCCGGGCCGGGCCGAGCAGGCTGGCGAGCCGCGCATAATTGGCCATCGACAGGCAGTTGCCGAGCGTGCGCGCGACCGGGAAACCGAAGCGGGCCGATTGCGTCGCGATCCTGAGGTCGCAGGCGCAGGCGATCGCCGCGCCGCCGCCGGTGACCGCGCCGGCGATCGCCGCAATGGTCGGCACCGTGCAGCTTTCGATCGAGGTGATCACCCGCTCGATCCGGTTCTCGTAGGCGAGGGCGTCCTCCGCCGTCTTGAACTCGCGGAACTGGGAGATGTCGGTGCCGGCGGCGAAGGCTTTTTCGCCGGCGCCTGTCACAACGAACACCTTCGGCGCGCCATGCTTCTCGGGATTGCCGAGGATCTCGGCCAGTCCCTCATACATGGCGAAGGTCAGCGCGTTGCGCGCCTGCGGCCGGTTGAGCGTGACCGTGCCGACCCCGTCGGCGACGTCGTAGAGGATCTCGTCAGTCATCCAGATACCTTTCAGATCGCGCCTTCGGCCTTGAGGCCGGCAATGGCCGCCTCATCGAAACCGAGCTCGGCGAGGATTTCGTGGTTGTGGTCGCCGGCATCCGGTGTCGGCGTCGCGATGCTGGCCGGCGTGCGCGACAGGCTGACCGGCTCGCCGACGACGCGGATGTCGCCGAGCTTGGGATGGTGGACCGGCTGCGCGATGCCGAGATGCTGGACCTGCGGGTCGTCGAAGACCGCGTCGACCGCATAGATCGGCCCGGCCGGCACCGAGGCCTTCTCGCAGGCATCGAGCCAGTAGGCGCTGTCCTGCTTGGTCATGATCTCCTCGAGCAGCACGCGCAGCTCCGGTCGCGCTGCGAAGCGCTTCTCCATGTTGTCATAGCGCGGATCGGTCGCGAGCTCCGGCCGGCCGAGCACGCCGCAGAAGGAGCGCCAATGCCCCTCGGCGCCGACGCCGAGATTGATATGGCCATCGCGCGTCGCATAGACGCCCATCGGCGTCGCATAGGGGTGGTCGTTGCCGGCCTGGGGCGGCACCTTGCCCTCGACCAGATAGCGCGCCACCTGGAAGTCCATCATGCCGATCTGGGCTTCGAGCAGCGAGGTCTGTACCCATTGCCCCTTGCCCGAGACGGCGCGTTCCTGCAGCGCCACCAGCGCGCCGATCGCGCCATAGAGTCCGGCGGCGGAATCGGCGACGGCGATGCCGGCGCGCACCGGCCCTTGGCCGGGCAGGCCGGTGACCGACATCATCCCACCCATCCCTTGCGCAATCTGGTCGAAGCCGGCGCGCAGGCGATAGGGCCCGCTCTGGCCGAAGCCCGAGATCGAGACCAGGATCAGGCGCGGATTGAGCGCGTGCAGCGTCTCGAAATCGAGGCCGAGCCGCTCCTTCACATTGGGCCGGAAATTCTCGACCAGCAGGTCGGCGTCGGCAATCAGCTTGCGCAGGATCGCCTTGGCCGGCTCCTTCTTCAGGTTGAGCGTCAGCGAGCGCTTGTTCCGGTGCAGATTCTGCATGTCGTAGCCATGCCGCGGCCCGCTCATGTTCTCGTTCGGATCGATGCCGGGCGGGCTTTCGATCTTGATCACGTCGGCGCCGAAATCAGCGAAGATGCGGGCGCAGGTCGGCCCGGCGCGCACGCGCGTCAGGTCGAGCACGCGCAAGCGTTCGAGGGCGGTGGACGGCGTCGGGCGAGGCATGATGATCCGGATGCGTGACAAGGGCGCCGACTATCCCGTCATCGTCCCGAGGCGTCAATCTTTGGAGCTATCTTGCATGCAAGATTGGCGGGCGCCCTATGCGTCAGCCGGACAACGGCAGCACGCAGGCAGCGGGACTGCGGCGTTGACGTCCGGCGGAAAGCCCTGCGAGCTTGTCCAGCAGCGTCGGCAACGGACGCGCACATTCGGAGGAAGACGATGACGGTGGTCGCACTGTTCGGTGCCGGCGGCAAGATGGGCATGCGGCTCGGCCGCAATCTCGCCCGCTCGCGCTTCGAGACACGCCATGTCGAGATCAGTCCGGCTGGCCAGGATCGCATTCGCGAGGCCTTCGGCGTCGCTTGCATCGAGCCGGAGGCCGCGATCGCGGGCGCGGACGTCGTGATCCTAGCGGTGCCGGATACCGCCGTCAGCGCGGTTGCGGCCGGCCTCGTGCCGAAACTGGCGGCCGGGACGATCGTCGCCATCCTCGATGCGGCCGCCCCCCATGCCGGTCATCTGCCTGTGCGAGCCGACATCAGCTATTTTGTCACCCATCCTTGCCACCCGCCAATCTTCAACGACGAGACCGAAGAGGCAGCGCGAGCCGACCATTTCGGCGGCATCGCCGCCAAGCAGCACATCGTCAACGCGTTGATGCAGGGGCCGGAGGCGCATTACGCGCTCGGCGAGGAGGTGGCGCGGGCGATCTGGGCGCCGGTGATGCGCTCGCATCGCGTCACCGTCGAGCAGATGGCGATCCTTGAGCCCGGTCTGTCGGAAACCGTCTGCGCCACGCTGTTGGACGCGATGCGCGAGGCGATGGAGGAGGCGATCGCCCGCGGCGTGCCGCGTGAGGCGGCGCGCGATTTCCTGCTCGGCCACATGAACATCCTGGCGGCGGTGACCTTCGGCGAGGTCCAGGGCGTGTTCTCGGACGCCTGCAACAAGGCGATCGTCTTCGGCAAGGAGACGATCCTGAAGCCGGACTGGAAGCGCCTGTTCGAGCCTGATGAGATCGCCGACAGCGTCCGGCGCATTACCTGAGGTTGTGCGGTGAGGCTTCGACCGATTTCGAAGCCATGTTATGGCTGCTTCGCCGACTGGGCCGGTATGCCTTTGGAGACATGAAATGAGCGCGATCAGCGAGAAGCCCGGCACCACGGTCGATGATGCAGCCCAGCTGCGCGCGATCGTCGGTGAAGAGTCTCTGGTCGTGCAGAAGAAGGTGCTGGGTCGGCTCGACCGATTCTGCCGCGACTTCATCGCGCTCTCGCCCTTCCTGGTGCTGGCCACTGCCGACCGCGAGGGCGGGGTGGATGCCAGCCCGCGCGGCGACGGGCCGGGCTTTGTCGAGGTGCTTGGCGAGCGGACGCTGCTGATTCCCGATCGGCGCGGCAATAACCGGATCGATTCCTTCCGCAACGTGCTGAGTTCGCCGGGCGTCGGCCTGGTCTTCTTCGTGCCGGGGATCACCGAGACCCTGCGCGTCAATGGCCGGGCCCGGATGACCACGGATGCCGCGCTGCTGGAACCCATGGCCATGCAGGAGAAGGCGCCGAAGCTCGGCCTGATCGTCGAGGTCGACGAGGCCTATTTTCATTGCGGCAAGGCGCTGCTCCGCTCGAAGCTCTGGGCTCAGGAGGCGCAGGTCGAGCGCTCAAGCTTCCCGACGCTTGGCCGCATCGTCGCCGAGCAGACCAAGGCGGTCGATGCCGCCGAAGCCGATGCCAATCTCGAAGAGGCCTACCGCACGCGGCTCTATTGAGCGCGCGCGGAGGCGGAGGGCTGATCTTGCCGAAGGATGACTCGTCCCTGCCTGCCGCGCGCTTCAGCTTCCGGCTCGACTTCACGCCTGGCGGACGCCTCGGCCCCGGAAAAGTGCAATTGCTGGAGGCGATCGGCGCGACCGGCTCGATCTCTGCTGCCGGCCGCTCGATGAAGATGTCCTATCGCCGCGCCTGGCTGCTGGTCGACGATCTCAACCGCATCTTCCGCTCGCCATTGGTCGAAGCGCAGCCCGGTGGCGCCAAGGGCGGCGGAGCCCATCTTACGGCGCTCGGCCACGAGATCGTCGCGAACTATCGCGCCATCGAGGCGAAGACGCTTGAAGCGGGGGCAGCCGAGATTGCGGCACTCCGCGCGGCGGTCTCGCCTACGGCCCCCGTGCGCGAGCCGAGCGAGAAGGCCTGAGTGCTCACGGCGTGTCGATCGAGACGCTCTTGATCACCGCATAGACCGCGCTGCCGGGAGCCAGGCGCAGTTGCTCGGCCGATTTCACGGTGAGGCGGGCGAGCAGGCCGGCGCCGTTGCAGTCGAGCCTCACTTCCAGTGCTCCGCCGTCGCCATGCCGGGCGCCGATCGCCGAGACTTGCCCCGGCAAGATGTTGAGGGCGCTGATCCCGTTGAGCGGCTTGAGGCTCAGCATCACGTCGCTGGCGAGAATGCGCACCCGCAACGCCGCCCCTTCCGGAATGTTGCGCCGCGCGATCTGCAATGGCCCCGCCGGGGTATCCAGGATCGTCAGCCCGTGTTCGGGCTCATGCCGCAGCACGCGAGCGTCGAGGATCGCGCCAGCTTCCGCCGAGGCGGAAAGGATCGGCACGTCGGGCCGAGACATCAATTCGGCGGTCGGGCCGCTCATCGAGACCTTGCCCTGGTCGAGGATGACGAGATGCGTCGCCAGCCGCGCCACCTCGGCGATCGAATGCGAGACATAGACGATCGGAATGCCGAAGCCGTCACGCAGGCGCTCGATGTAAGGCAGGATTTCGGCCTTGCGCTCCTCATCCAGCGAAGCGAGCGGCTCGTCCATCAGCAGGAGTCGCGGTTTGGCGAGCAGGGCGCGGCCAATCGCGACGCGCTGCTTCTCGCCGCCGGAGAGCGCACCGGGTTGCCTCTGCAACAGATGGCCGATGCCGAGCAGACCGAGCACGTCGTCGAGCTTGCTGCCGCCATCCTCCGCCTTCGGCGCGAACCAGCGGCCATAGAGCAGGTTCTGCCGCACCGAGAGATGCGGGAAGAGCCGCGCCTCCTGGAAGACATAGCCGATGCGGCGCCGGTGCTTGGGCACGAAGATGCCAGCCGCTCTGTCGACGATCACCCGCCCGTCGATGACGACGCGGCCATCCTCGGGCCGGATCAGACCGGAGATGACATTGACCAGCGAGGTCTTGCCCGAGCCCGAGCGGCCGAACAGCGCAGTCAGGCGCCCGTCGGATGTAAAGGCGGCATCGAGCGCGAAGGCGCCCAGTCGATGCGAAACGGAAACCTCGATGACGGCGCTCATTCGACGGCGATCCGCCGACCGACCAGCCGCGCCAGGAATTCCGAGGCGAACAGCGCTGCGACCGAGATCGCGATCGAGATCAGGGTGAGCCGCATCGCGCCGGCATCGCCGTTCGGCACCTGGGTGAAGGTGTAGATCGCCGAGGGCAGGGTCTGCGTCTCGCCGGGGATGTTGGAGACGAAGGTGATGGTCGCGCCGAACTCGCCCATCGCCTTGGCGAAGCACAGGATCATGCCGGCGAGGATGCCGGGCAAAGCCAGCGGCAGCGTCACCGTCAGGAACACCCAGAACGGGCCGGCACCGAGCGTTCCCGCCGCATCCTCGAGCTTGCGGTCGATCGCCTCGATCGAGAGCCGGATCGCCCGGACCATCAGCGGGAAGCCCATCACCGCGCAGGCCAGCGCCGCCCCCGTCCAGCGGAAGGAGAGGACGATGCCGAACCAGTCATAGAGGAACTGGCCGATCGGTCCGCGCCGTCCAAAACCGATCAGCAGGAGATAGCCGGTGACGACCGGCGGCAGGATCAGCGGCAGGTGGATGACGGCGTCGAGCAGCGACTTGCCCCAGAAGCGCCCGCGCGCCAGCAGCCAGGCGACGGCGAGCCCCAAGGGCAGGCTCGCCAGCATCGCAGTGGTTGCGACGATCAGGCTGAGGCGGACGGCCGTCCATTCCTCCGGCGTCAGCCAGTCGCTCACGAGCAATCCCTTACGAGCAATGGCTTACGAGGATGAGGCCGGCTTGTTCAGGACCGTGAAGCCCTGCTTCTCGAAGCTCGCCTTGGCGCCGTTGCCGCGCAGATAGCTGAGGAAGCCCTGGGCGTCGGGATTGACCGAATCCTTGGTGATGGCGACCGGGTAGATGATCGGCGGGTGGGTATCCTCCGGGAAGGTCGCGATCACCTTGACCTTCGGATCGGCGGCGGCGTCGGTGGTGTAGACGATGCCGAGCGGCGCCTCGCCGCGCGAGACCAGCAGCAGCGCGGCGCGGACATTGTCGGCCTGCGCCACCTTGTCCTTGACCTTGTCCCAGCCGCCGAGTTTCTCCAGCGCCGCCTTGCCGTATTTGCCGGCCGGCACCGAATCGACATTGCCCATGGCGAGCCGGCTCGAGCCGAGCGCAGCGGAGAGATCGACGCCGGGCGCCAGCGTCGCCGTGGTCGTGGCGTCGGCGGGCGCGATCAGCGCGATCCGGTTGGCGAGCAGGCTGACGCGACTGTCCTTGTTGATCAGGTTCTTGCCGGCCGCATAGTCCATCCAGTCGAGATCGGCCGAGAGGAAGAGATCGGCCGGCGCGCCCTGTTCGAGCTGCTTGGCCAGCGCGTTGCTGGCGGCATAGGAGATCTTGGGCGCCGGCTTGCCGCTCTCCTTGACCCAGTTGGCCGTGGCCTCGTCGAGCGCGTTCTTCAGGCTCGCAGCAGCAAAGATCACCAGTTCCTTGCTCTGGGCGAAGGCCGGGCCGGCAAAGGAGGCGACGCCGATCAGCAGCGCGGCGGTGAAACCCAAGAGACCGGAGCACATGTTTCGGCGGTTCGATGGCATGAGGGGCCTCGCTGCGGTTGCGGTCGCTATGTGCGGCTGAATATAACGGTAGGCGACCAAAGGTCGAGTCCGGCAGAGGCCGGCTCGCAAGGATGTCAGATCGAGGAGACCGGCATGAAGATTTCCGCCCGCAACCAGCTCAAGGGCACCATCGTCGAGATCGTCAAGGGCGCGACCACCGCCCATGTGAAGCTCGATGTCGGCGGCACCATCGTCACCTCGGCGATCACCAATGCCGCGGTCGACGAACTCAAGCTCGCAGTCGGGCAGAAGGCCTACGCCGTGGTGAAGGCCTCCGACGTGATGATCGCGATCGACTGATTGCAATGCGTCTGGTTGCGCGGCCGCCGCCGGCTGCGTAGCCTTCTCCGCAAAGAAAAAGGCCCACGCCGAAGCGCAGGCCCAAGTCTAGGGAGGAAACGCCCAAGGAGGGCGCCGCAACATCGCTGCTGCGGTGCACAGGAAATAGGGCGGCCCGAAGCGGGCTGCAAGGGGGAAGGGACAGCAAAGCTGACCCTATTTTGGGCAGGGTGCGTTTTTTCGCGCCTATTGTGCGGAAATGGCGGGTGGAAGCAGATGGCTGAGACGAAACGACGCGGGGCTAACGTTTGCCGAAACGTGTTTCGGACGCTGCTTATCGTCGCTGCCCTCGGCTTAAGTAGGGCCGCGAGCGCCCAGATCCCGCCATCGCCGGCTGAGATCGCAGCCTATGATGCGCTGCATCTGGCGGCGCATCGCGGCGACCTTGCGGCCCTCAGGCAGGCCGTTGCTGCCGGCAACCGGCTCGAAGCCCGGGACGGCGGAGGCCGCACCGCGCTGCATGTCGCGGCCCATGCTCGCCAGCGCGAGGCGATGCAGGTTCTGGTGAAAGCCGGAGCCGATCCTCGCGCGCTCGATGGCCAATCCTATGACGCCATCACGATCGCAGCCGTTGCCGACGATCTCGAAACGATGCGGACAGCGCTCGCTGTCGGCGGCGATCCGCGTGCCATCACCAGCCCCTATCGCGGTACGGCGCTGATTGCGGCCGCCCATCTCGGCCATGACGGCGTCGTGCGCGAGCTGATCGCCGCCGGCGCGCCGCTCGACCATGTCAACAACCTCGGCTGGACGGCGCTCATCGAGGCGGTGATCCTCGGCAATGGCGGGCCGCGCCATATCGAGACGGTGAGGGCGCTGGTTACGGCGGGCGCGCGGCGCGATCTCGCCGATCGCGACGGCGTCACGCCGCTCGAGCACGCACGCCGCCGCGGCTACGCGGCGATGGTCGTATCGCTGCAGTAGTCAGGCCGGGAAATCCGGCGCGGGCAGGCTCGCGACCAGCGCCGTCAGCCCGTCGCTGTAGCGCTGGCGCATGTCGGCCCAATAGGGGTGGTGGCTGTCGTATTTGGCGAGATGCCGGGTCGAGAAGCTGTCGGCTTCGTAGCGCAGGAGATCGATCGGCGGCGCGACCGAGAGGTTCGAGCGCACCGTGGCGTCGAAGGAGAGCAGCGCGAGCTTGGCCGCCTCGTCGAGCCCGCTCGCCTCCTGCAGTGCCCGGTCGAGGATCGGCTTGCCGTATTTGGTCTCGCCGAGCTGGAGGAACTGGGTCCGCCCCGAGGCCTCGACGAAGTTGCCGGCCGAATAGACCTGGAACAGCCGGTGCGGCTCGCCGGCGATCTGGCCGGCGACGAGGAAGGAGCCGTTGGGATCGCCATAGGGTTCGACGAAGGCGCGGTTGGCGCGCAGCACCTCGCGCAATACCCCGCCGACGATCTGCGCCACGTCGAACATGGTGCGCGCCGCCAGGATGTCGCGGTTCTCCGCTCCGGTCGAGAGATCCTGCTTATGCCTGGTGTATTGTCGGATCATGGTGATCACGGCCTGCGTCGTCGCGAGATTCCCGGCCGAGAGGATCGCGATCACACGCTCGTTCGGCACTTCGAACAGAGCGAGCTTCTTCACCACGGCGATCTGGTCGACGCCGGCACTGGAGCGGGAATCGGAGGCGAGGATCAGGCCGGACGGCAGCAGGATCCCGAGGCAATAGGTCATGGGTGGCTCCCAGCACGGGCGCAGCATGCGCAGCGGGTATCGAGTTTGCCAAGCTCCCGCCGGCGCGATTGCGGCATCAACGGGCGAATGCCAAGCTCGGCTGCTTGTTGGCCAGGCAGTGGCGGAGTTCGGACATTGCGCAACCTGTCGGACATCGTCGCTTCCGTTCATGCCGACATCGCCGAGCATATCGGCGGCGGCAAGGTGGCGGGCTATATCCCGGCGCTGTCACGGGTCGATCCGCGCTGCTTCGGTCTCGCCGTGATCACCTGTACCGGGGAGCGGGCCGAGGCCGGCGATGCCGGCGTCCCGTTCTCGATCCAGAGCATCTCCAAGGTCTTCACCCTGACACTGGCGCTGGAGCGGGTCGGCGCCCGGCTCTGGCAGCGCGTCGGGCGCGAGCCCTCGGGCTCGGCCTTCAACTCGATCGTCCAGCTCGAGCAGGAGCGCGGCGTGCCGCGCAACCCGTTCATCAATGCCGGCGCGCTCGTTGTCACCGATGCGCTGCTGACCGGCCGGACGCCGAAGAAGACGGCGGCCGAGATCCTCGCCTTCCTGCGCAAATGCTCGGGCGATCGCACGGTCGCGATCGACAAGGAGGTGGCGAGTTCGGAGGCGCAGACCGGCTTCCGCAATGCCAGCCTCGCCAATTTCATCCGCGCCTTCGGCAATCTCAAGAACCCGGTCGCCGAGGTGCTCGACGTCTACTTCCATCAATGCGCGCTCAAGCTGAGCTGCGCCCAGCTCGCGCGAGCTGGCCTGTTCCTCGCCGGCGATGGCATAGACCCGTTGACCGGCACCGTGGTCTGCCGCCCGGCGCGGGCCCGCCGCGTCAAGGCGCTGATGATGACCTGCGGCCATTACGACGCCTCGGGCGAGTTCGCCTTCAAGGTCGGGCTGCCCGGCAAGAGTGGCGTAGGCGGCGGCATCCTCGCCATCGTGCCGAAGCAGGCGGCGATAGCGGTCTGGTCGCCCGGCCTCAATGCCGCCGGTACTTCGCATGTCGGTGCGCTCGCGCTCGAACGCCTGGTCGAGCGCACCGGCTGGTCGGTATTTTGATCGGTCAGCCCTTCGCCGGTCCGGTGGCGATGGGGCGGTCGCTCGCGCCCCATTCCGACCAGGAGCCGTCATAGACGGCGCGGGTCGACTTGCCGATCGATTCCAGTGCCGTCGACAGGATCACGGCCGAAACGCCGGAGCCGCAGGTCGTCATCACCGGCCGATCGAGATCGACGCCGGCGTCCCGGAAAACGGCGACGATGGCCTCCGGCGACTTGAGCTTGCCATCCGCCACCAGTGCCGACGAGGGCACATTGAGCGAGCCGGGTATGTGGCCGGACCGCAGGCCGGCACGCGGCTCCGGCGCCTCGCCGCGGAAGCGATCGGCGGCGCGTGCATCGATGACCTGAGCCGATTTGGATGCGATCGCGCGCGCGATGTCGTCGATGTCGGCGACGGCGGAATGGTCGAGCCTGGCGGTGAAGCTGCGTGGGGCGCGTGGTCGTGGTGCGCCGTCCTCGACCGGCCGGCCTTCCGCCAGCCATTGCGGCATGCCGCCTTCGAGGATCACCACGTCCTTGGCGCCGAAGGTCTGGAAGGTCCAGCGCACCCGCGGCGCCGAGAACAGGCCAAGCCCGTCATAGACGACGATGCGCATGCCGTCGCCGATGCCCATGGCGCCGACCGCAGCGGCAAATGCATCCGGCCGCGGCAGCATGTGCGGCAGGCTCGACCCCTTGTCCTTCACCGCGTCGATGTCGAAGCGCACTGCGCCTGGGATGCGCTGCTGCGCATACTCGGCGTTGGCGTCGCGGTTCTGGGCCGGCAGGTAATAGGAGCCCTCGACCACGACGACATCGGGCGCGTCGAGCCGCTCGGCCAGCCATTGCGTCGAGACGAAGATGTCGTTGCGGGCCATGCGCGCGTCCTCGGAAGAGTCTGTTTTCAGGATGTTATGGCGGAAAGTTCAGGCGAGTGCGATGCGCACGCGCCGGTTCTGCTTGCCCTTCTTCTCGACATCGGTGACGGCGACAGTGCCGATCTCCGAGGTATTGCGCACATGGGTGCCGCCGCAGGGCTGCAGGTCGATGCCCTCGATCGAGACCAGCCTGACCCGGCCCGAGCCGCGCGGCGGCTTGACCGACATGGTCTTGACCAGGCCGGGATTGGCGTCGAGTTCCTCGTCGGTGATCCAGCTCTCGGTGATTGCGGCGTTCTTCGCCACCAGCGCCTTCAGCTTCTCGGTCAGCTCGGCCTTGTCGAGCCCGCCTTCGGGAATGTCGAAATCGAGCCTTCCGTCGCCGTCGCCGATCGCGCCGCCGGTGACGGGGTAGGGCAGGACGACACTGAGCAGGTGCAGCGCGGTGTGGATGCGCATGCGCTTCAGGCGGCGCTCCCAGTCGAGCTTCGCAACCACAGTCTCGCCGACGGCCGGCGCCGCCTGGCCTTCGAGGGGGACATGCAGGATGCGGCTCTTGTCCTCGGGATTGTAGATCGCCGTGCCGATCGCGATTTCCGAGCCGTCGCTGCGGACGAGGACGCCGGCATCGCCTGGCTGGCCGCCACCGGTGGCGTAAAAGACGGTCCTGTCGAGCTCGATGCCGCCGCGCTCGTTGATCGCGACGACGGTCGCGGGCGTTTCGCCAAGATAAGCATCGTCTCGGAACAGCAATTCGGTCGGCATCGCGATCTCCTTCTTCCGGACAGCTTATCGCAGGCGAGATCGGTCCGGAAAAGATGGTGGGAAGCCAGGCGGGGACGCTGCCGGTGGGGCTTCCGCTGAGGGCTCCGCATCACTAGGGTCCGGCAGGACTACGCGGCATGGAGGCTCGACCAGAAGATGATCATGCCGCGCATCGAGCCGCAGGATGGCGTCGCCTGGGTGACCGGGGCGAGCTCCGGCATCGGCGCGGCCGTGGCGCTCGAACTGGCGCGGCGCGGCTGGACGGTTGCGGCGACCGCGCGCCGGCTCGACAAGCTCGAAGCGCTGGCGCTGAGCGCAGACGGTTTTCCGGGGCGGATCGTCGCTCATTGCGGCGACGTGGGCGATCCGATGGCGATGGCGGCTGTCGTCGAGGGCATCGAGAGCGTGCATGGGCCGATCGCGCTCGCCTTCCTCAATGCCGGGATTGCCCCGCGCAACGGGCCTGGCCTGATCGACGTTGCGGCCTTCGAGCAGGTCTTCGCGGTCAATTTCATCGGCGTCGTACGCGGCGCGGCCGCTGTCGCCGAACGCATGGCGTCGCGCGGCAAGGGCCAGATCGCGGTCAACGCCTCGCTCGCGGGGTATCGCGGGCTGCCGGGCGCAGCGGCTTACGGAGCGTCGAAAGCAGCCGCGATCCATCTCTGCGAGGCGTTGAGATTCGACTGCGAGCGGCAGGGCATTCGCCTGCAACTGGTCAATCCCGGCTTCGTCGACACGGCGATGACCCAGCGCAACAGTTTCCCGATGCCGTTCATGGTGCCGCTCGAAGAGGCCGCCACACGCATCGTCGACGGCTTCGCCCGAGGCGGCTTCGAAATCGTCTTTCCGCGCCGTCTCGCCTGGCTGATGAAGGGGATGCGGCTGCTGCCTTACCCGGCCTATTTCTGGGCGATGCGCAAGCTGGCCGGTGAGCATCGGGGCGGTCGTCGTGACGGCGCCGTTTAGGCGGAGAAGACTCATTGTCCAATAGCTTGGGCAATGGAGTTCAGACTCAAGGCGAGCGCGATCCGAACCGTTCTTCGAGCCAGTTCACGCCGTAGGCGGTGATCGTCGCTGCTTCGACCAGCACGGATGGCGCACCGCCGATCATCCCCTGCCGCCCCTGGCCGCTGGCGAGGAACTCCGACACAATTTCCGCGAAATAATCCTCGGCCAGCCCCTCGACGATCGGATCACCGGTGTCGAACTCCTCGATCATGCGCCATTGCGTGCCGCCTGGCGTCGCCAGCGGCACCTCGATCCGCCGGGTGCGCTTGCCGGGGATATCAGCCAGATGCTCGGCATGGTGCAGCAGCGTCAGCGTGTCGAGCGGCGCGCCGAGCATCAGCACCTTGCCGCCGGCCTCGACCAGCTTGGCCAGCGGCGAGCCCTGCCCATAGCCATAGTCGAGCGGATGATCGGCGGTGAACCACTCGGCCTTCGCTCCGAGAGCGGCGAGCGAGGCGCCGGGATTGCCGCTGCGCCGCGCGCCCGGCGTCGTCCGCAGGAACTCCGGCAGAACGCCATTGTCGCGGATCGCACGCGAGCGCTGCGGATCGAATGGCGGAATGTGGTCGCGCCACTCCGGCGGCACACGGCCATCTTCGTCCACCAGATCCTCGTATCGTGCTTCCCAATCGGCATAAGCGAGGACGGTGCCCGTGGAGCCGACCGCATCGGCGAGGGCCGAGATGATGGTGTCGGGACCGTCGAGCAGGCGGCCAATCTTGCTGACGGCGGCATGGACCATGACGGCATCACCGTAAACGAGGCCGAGCTTGGCGAGATCGGCGGCGAGCGCAGCGCGCGTGACGAAGGAGGCGGGAGTGAGAGACATGGTGGCAGGCTATTCCGAACGAAGGGTGGCAAAGGCGTCGAGGGCGCGCCGGCGGCCGAAGTCGAGCGCGATGATCGGCTTTGGATAGTCCCGGTCGAGGACGATCCCGGCCTGTTTTAAAGCGCTCGCCGGTGCGTCCCAGGGACGATGGATGAACTTGTCGTCGAGCCCGACCAGTTCTGGGACGAAGCGCCGGACGTAAACGCCCTTCGGATCGAATTTCTCGCCGTGCGTCACCGGGTTGAAGATGCGGAAATAGGGGGCGGCATCGGCACCTGAGCCGGCGACCCATTGCCAGCTTGCCGGATTGTTCGCGGGATCGGCGTCGACCAGCGTGTCCCAGAACCAGGCCTCGCCGACGCGCCAATCGGTCAAAAGATGCTTGATCAGGAAGGAAGCAGCGATCATCCGGACGCGGTTATGCATCCAGCCGGTCTGCCAGAGCTGGCGCATGCCGGCATCGACGATCGGATAGCCGGTCCGCCCTTTCTGCCAGGCCGCCAGGGCGATTTCATCCTTTTCCCACGACATCGCGTCGAAGCGACGGTTGAAATTGGCCGTCGCGAGGTCGGGGTTGTGGAACAGCAGGTGGTAGGAGAACTCGCGCCAGCCGATCTCGCTGAAGAATTTTTCGGCGTCCCCCGCTGAGCCCAGCATCTTGCCCGTCTCCAGCGCTGCCTGGGTCGCATGCCAGATCTGGCGCGGGCTGATCTCGCCGAAGCGCAGATGCGGCGAGAGCCGCGAGGTCGAAAGCTTGTCCGGCCGGTCGCGGCCCTCGCGATAGCCGGCGATCGTTTCGTCGAGGAACGCGCCGAGCCGCTCTTGCGCGCCGTCCTCGCCGGGCGTCCAGGCTTCGCGCAATCCGCTGGCCCAGTCGGGCGCGGTCGGCTCGAGAGCGAGGTCGGCGACCGTAAGTGCCTGCTTGCGCAGCGCCGCCGGCAGGCTCGCCTTGCTCAGCTTGCGCGGTGCCGGAAGCGGCGCCGACGGCTCGCCGCGTTCGCGCGCGGCGCGCCAATAGGGCGTGAACACCTTGAACGGCCCGTCGGCCTTCGTAGCGATCTGCCATGGCTCGTTCAGTAGATTGGCGTTGAAGCTTTCGACCGCGACGCCAGCTTCGCTGAGCATAGTCTTGAGGGCCTTGTCGAGTTCGATCGCGGCGCCCTCGTAACGGCGGTTCCAGGCGACGCGCCCGACATCGGCTTCGTGCGCGATGCGCGGCAGCAGCTCGGCCGGATCGCCACGCAGGATCAGCAATTCGCCACCCTTCGCCGAGATCGCCTCGGACAGCGCCGTCAGAGAGCGCGACAGCCACCAGCTGGCGGCAGCGCCGAGCGGCCGGCGATCCGCCGACATGTCGAAGATGTAGAGGCAGATCAGCGGGCCGTGTTCGATCGCCGCTCTCAGGGCTGGATTGTCGGACAGGCGCAGATCATCGCGGAACCAGAGCAGGGCAGGGCGTGCGGTCACTCGATCGGGCCTTCTCGATGCAATGCTCTGATACGCCGACGGAGCCGGATTGGTTGCGTGGTGCAAAGGGATAGTCGCGCCGCGAGCCGCCGCGGTTCGTGATAGATTATGTCGACTGCGCGAAAAAGAAGGGGGACGGGCTCATGGCGACGCCGGAAGTCGAGGCCTTGAACCGGCGCATCGCCGCGCTCGAAGCGCAACTCGCAGCCTTGCTGCAGGCGGTCAATGTCGGGCGTGGCGGTACGGTCGCCATCACGGCCCCAGCGGGGCTGTCGATCACCGTCGGTGGCACGTGCACGATCAGTGTCGGTGCCGAGCTCGCACTGACGGTCGGAAGCAATTTTCGGACGGCGGTCGGCTCGGCCTATGTCGTCAATGTCGGCGCCGGCATGCGGACGACCGCGGGAACCAGCATCGGCGTTTTCGCCGGTACTGCGCTGACCATGAACGCCAACCGCGAGATCAGTTTGTCGACCCGCGCCTTCGAGGTCGCGGCTTCCGTCAGCGTCGACATCGACAGCAGCAAGGATTTCGAGATCGCCAGTGGCAAGGCGCTGGTGGTGAAGGCTGCCGACAGCATCCTGCTCGATGCCGGTTCGGCGGAGCTCAACCTGAAGAAGGACGGCTCCGTCGATCTCAAGGGCAAGGACGTGACGATCCGGGCGAGCGGCAAGATCAATGCGACGGCAAGCTCGGACGTCGTGATCAAGGGCTCGAAGATCAAGCAGAATTGAGCTGCGGCTCAGTCGCCGCCGCCTCCGCCGCAACCACCGCCGTCGCCCCCGCCGCTATCGGAGCTGTCGTTGCTGCTGCATCCGCCACCACCGCCACTGCAGCTGGAGGATTGATGCGCAAAATCTCCCGCACATTGGGTTCCGCGATCGCCGCTGCGACGTAGTTCCTCGCAATCCGGGACGTAGACGAAGCCGTTGGCGATCTTGAGCTTGGCATCGAGGGCGAAAAGCAGTGGCAGCCGGGTCGGCCGCTCCGGGTCGATGTTTTCACCCTGGCAGCACTGCAACCAGACGCGGCGCAGAGCCGAGTTGTCGCGCGGCGCGTCCTCGCGCAGGGCGACCGCCGGCGTGTGATGGAGGAAGCGCCCGAAGGCCTGATTGCAGAACCGGCCATAGTCGCGGGTGTAAAGGATGAACTCGTGCCAGAGATCGTCCGCGACCTGCGACGGCATCGCGACGTCGCGCAGTCCCGAGTTGAGATAGGCCAGGAAGAACTGCCGGAGACCTTCGGAAACCAGGGCGGTCTCCTTGCGCGTGAAGCCCTCATGATGGGCCGCGAGCTTGTCGAGCAGGCCGCGCGGCCAGCGATAACGTCGGATGAACTCCGCCCGGCGCAGGCGCTGTTCGTCTATCCAGACCTTGTAGCCGCCGAAACAAGCGATGACCCCCACCACGCCGATCAGGATGGTGAGGGTCATCATCATTGCCCGAACTTCGGCTTAGTGCGCTTGCGGCGTGGCCTGCTTCGGCTCCACCGGCTTCTTCTTGCTGCCGAGCGAGGCGAGCCAGCGCACCACGACGTAGAACACCGGGGTGAACAGCAGGCCGAAGGCGGTGACGCCGATCATGCCCGAGAACACCGCGATGCCGAGCACCTGGCGCATCTCGGCGCCGGCGCCGATCGAGATCGTCAGCGGCAGCACGCCAAGGATGAAGGCGAGCGAGGTCATCAGGATCGGCCGCAACCGGGTCCGTGCCGCCGCGATCGCGGCATCACGCCGGCTCATGCCCTCGTCCTCCGCCTGCTTGGCGAACTCGACGATCAGGATCGCGTTCTTCGCTGCGAGACCGACGAGCACGACGAGGCCGATGTCGACCAGCACGTTGCGGTCGAAGTCCTTGTAGCCGACGCCGATCATCGCCGCGAGGATACACATCGGCACGATCAGGATGACCGCCAGCGGCAAGGTCCAGCTCTCGTACAGCGCCGCCAGCAGCAGGAAGACGAAGACGACGGCGAGACCGAAGGCGATGATCGCGGTGTTGCCGGCGAGCTTCTCCTGCAGCGCGATCTCGGTCCATTCGAAGCCGAAACCGGCCGGCAGGACCTGGCTCGCGATCTTCTCCACCGCCGCGATGCCCTGGCCGGTCGAGTAGCCGCGCGCCATCGACATCTGCACCTCGGCTGCCGGATAGAGATTGTAGCGCGGCACGCGATAGGCGCCGGTCGTGTCGGCGAAGGTCGCGACCGAACCTATCGGCACCATCTCGCCATCGGCATTGCGTGTCTTCAGGTCGGCGACGTCGCGGATGTCGAGCCGCTGGGGGTTGTCGGCCTGCGCCGTCACGCGGAAGGTACGGCCGAGGATGTTGAAGTCGTTGACATAGGCCGAGCCCATATAGATCGACAACGTCTCGAACACGCGTGTCACCGGGACGCCAAGCATCTCGGCCTTGGTCCGGTCGATATCGGCGTAGATCTGCGGCGTCTTGGTCGAGAACAGCGTGAAGGGCTGCTGGATGCCGGGCGTCTGGCCCGCCGTTCCGGCCACGGCCCAGGTCGCGCCTTCCAGCGCCGCCAGGCCCTTGCCGCCGCGATCCTGGACATAGCCCTTGAGACCGCCGCCATTGCCGATGCCGGGAACTGCCGGGGGCTCGATGATCAGCGCGAAAGCCTCGCCGATCGAGAACAGCTGCGTGCGCAGGTCGTTGAGGATGCCCTGGGTGGTGAGACCCTGCTTGGCCCTCTCCTTGAAGTCGGTGAGGGTGACGAAGGCAACGCCGGCATTGGGCGCCAGCGTGAAGGTCGCACCGTCGAGGCCCGCGAAGGCGACGGCATGGGCAACACCCGGGCGCGACAGCAAGATGTCGGTCGCCTTGCGGATGACCGCGTCGGTCCGCGGCAACGAGGAGCCCGGCGGCAACTGGAAGACGGCGATGAAGTAGCCGCGGTCGAGCTGTGGCACCAGCCCGGTCGGAATCGCAGCCAGGCGATTGCCTGCGACAGCGATCAGCGCGGCATAGATCAGCAGCATCACGACGCCGAAGCGGATCAGGCGCGAAGTCAATGCACCGTAGGCGCGCGAGAGCCAGTCGAAGCCCTTGTTGAAGTACTTGAAGAACCAGCGCAGCGGCGCGCTGAGGGTCGCGAGGAAACCCTTCGGCTCCTCATGGCTGTGCGGCTTCAGGAGGATCGCCGCCAGGGCCGGCGACAGGGTCAGCGAGACGAAGCAGGAGATCGCCGTCGAGGCTGCGATCGTCACCGCGAACTGCTGGTAGAAGGTTCCCTGCAGGCCGGTGATGAACGCTGTCGGGATGAACACGGCGCAGAGCACGAGCGCGATCGCCAGCAGGGCGCCGCCGACCTCGTCCATGGTCTTGTGCGCCGCATCGACAGCGCTCATGCCTTGCGCGAGGTAGCGCTCGACGTTCTCGACGACGACGATCGCATCGTCGACGACGATGCCGATCGCGAGCACGAGTGCCAGCAGCGAGATCGTGTTGAAGGAGATCCCGACCGCGCTCATGATCAGGAATGTGCCGACCAGCGAGACCGGGATCGCGATGATCGGGATGATCGCGGCGCGCCAGGTCTGCAGGAACAGGATCACGACGATCACGACGAGCACGATCGCCTCGAGCAGCGTCGTGACCACGGCCGAGACCGATTCCCTGATGAACTCCGTCGGGTTGTAGACGATGGTGTGCTCGACGCCGGCCGGGAAGTTCTTCGAGAGCTCCTGCATCGTCTTGATGAGGGCCTCCGAGGCCGCGAGCGCGTTCGTGCCCGGGCGTTGGAAGACACCGATCGCGACGGCTTCCTTGTTGTCGAGATAGGAATTGGAGAGATAGTCCTGCGCGCCGAGCTCGACGCGGGCGACGTCGCGGACACGGATCGTGCCGCCATCCGCGTCCGAGCGGACGACGATGTTGTAGAACTCGTCGATGCTGGTCAGGCGGCCGAGCGTGTTGACCGAGAGCTGGAACGCCCCGTCCGACGTCGCCGGCGGCTGGTTGATCGCGCCGGCCGCGACCTGGATGTTGGCGGCGCGGATCGCGGCGACGACGTCGCCCGCGGTCAGGTTGCGCGCCGCGACCTTGGCCGGATCGAGCCAGACGCGCATCGAATAGTCGCGTGCGCCGAAGACCTGGACGTCGCCGACGCCCTCGACGCGGGTCAGCACGTCCTTGACGTTGAGCGTGGTGTAGTTCGAGACGTATTGCTGGTCACGCGAGCCGTCGGGCGACAGCATGTGGATGACCATCAGGAAGTCCGGCGAGGCCTTGCGGACCTGCAGGCCGAGCGTGCGCACTTCCTGCGGCAGGCGCGGCTCGGCGGCCGAGACGCGGTTCTGCACGAGAACCTGGGCCTGGTCGACGTCGGTGCCGGCCTTGAAGACGACGTTGATCGTGACGCGCCCGTCGCCGGTCGACTGCGACGAGATGTAGAGCATGTCGTCGACGCCGTTGACCTCCTGCTCGATCGGCGCGGCGACCGTCGAGGCGACGACCTCCGCCGAGGCGCCCGGATAGTTGGCGGTGATCGTGACGGTCGGCGGCGCGATCTCGGGATATTCCGCGATCGGCAGGGTGCGGAGCGTGATGGCGCCGGCGATCGTCAGCAGCACCGAGAGCACGGTCGCGAAGATCGGTCGGTCGATGAAGAAATGGGCGAAGCGGAACATGCTTTGGTCCTGGCCAAAGAGGGCAGGGCGGACGGGATATACCGTCCACTCTTGAAGCGGCCTATCGAGGCCTTCAGTTGGCGGCGGCGGCCTTGATCTCGGTCGGCTGCGGCGTCACCGCGACGCCCGGCCGCACCATCGGATTGGCGATGCCGTTGACGATCACCTTGTCGCTCGCGGTGAGGCCGCTCGTGATGACGCGCAGCCCGTCGCTGATCGCGCCGAGCTGAACCGGCTTCGGCACCACCTTGTTGTCGGCACCGACCGTCAGCACGATCTTGTTGGCCTGGTCGGAGACGATGACGGCGTCCGGCACCAGCAACGCGTCGCCTTCGCCGGCGAAGAGCCGCAGGCGCCCGAAGGTTCCCGGCGTCAGCTGCCCGTCGGAATTCGGGAAGACGGCGCGGGTGCGGATCGTCGCCGAACGGGCATTGAGCGCGTTGTCGACGAAGTCGATCTTGCCTTCACGGTCCCATTTGGTCTCGCTCGACAGCCGCACGCGTACCGGCGTGCCGGGCTTCCGCAGATCCTGCGACTTCGCATAGCGCAGGTAGTCGGCCTCGGAGGTGTCGAAGACGAACTTGATCGGATCGACCGCGACGATCGTGGTCAACAGCGTCGCGCCCGACTGGCCGCCGGCGATCAGGTTGCCCTGGTCGACCCGCTTGTTCGAGACACGGCCGGCGAGCGGCGCGCGCACCTGCGTCCACTCGAGATTGAGCTCGGCCGTCTTCAGATTGGCTTCAGCGGCCTGCTGGCTGGCGATCGCGCCGTTGAGGTTGGCGCGGCGCTGGTCGATGTCGCGGGCGGTGATCGTGCGGTTCTGCGTCAGCGCTTCGGCGCGCTCGACCTCGTTCTGGTTGAGGTCGACCTGCGCCTTGGCACGCGCGACTTCAGCCCGCGAGGCATCGACGGCGAGCTTGTACGGTCGCTGATCGATCGTGAACAGCAGGTCGCCGGCCTTGACCAGGTCGCCGTCACGGAAATGGACCGAATCGAGGAAGCCGGAAACGCGGGCCCGGACCTCGACCTGTTCGCTGGCCTCGAACCGGCCGGTGAACTCGTCCCAATTGGTGACGCGCTTGGCGAGCGGCGTGGCGACAGTGACCGGCGGAGCCGGCGGCGCGCCTTGAGCGAGCGCCTCGGCGGACAGGGCCGGAAGCAGGACCGCCAGGGCGGCGATGGCCCGGCTGGAGCGGCGGATCATGTGAAACTCCGAAAATGCGGGCGCGGCGCAACCTTCACGGTTTCCGGCCAGTTGCGCAACAACTCCATCGGACTGACGATTGTCAAGTTTCTTCACTCGACAATTTTGACGCTATTTTCATCTGCCACCTGTCGTTGCCGCTTCGGGCGCGCGTAAAGCCGGGCAACGGATGCTTGATGGCGGCGGGCCGAAGCTCTACCTGAGGGACGCGCGCGCCTGCGTCAGTAGCAACACCTCGTGGAAGTCATCTCATGAATGCGCATGTCCGCCCCGCCGACCCCAAGAAGCTGATCAAGGGCGCGACCGGCGACTGGGAGATCGTGATCGGCCTCGAGATCCACGCGCAGGTGACCTCGAACGCCAAGCTGTTCTCCGGTTCCTCGACCGCCTTCGGTGGAGAGCCGAACGCCCATGTCAGCCTGGTCGATGCGGCGATGCCGGGGATGCTGCCGGTGATCAACGAGGAGTGCGTGCGCCAGGCGGTCCGCACCGGGCTCGGCCTCAACGCCGCGATCAACAAGCGCTCGGTCTTCGACCGCAAGAATTATTTCTACCCCGATCTGCCGCAGGGCTACCAGATCAGCCAGTTCAAGCACCCGATCGTGGGTGAGGGGGTGATCGCGGTCGATCTTTCGCCGACCGAGCAGATCAGCGTCGGCATCGAGCGCCTGCATCTCGAGCAGGATGCGGGCAAGTCGATGCACGACCAGCACCCGACCATGAGCTTCGTCGACCTCAACCGCTCGGGCGTCGCGCTGATGGAGATCGTCTCCAAGCCTGATCTGCGCTCGGCCGACGAGGCCAAGGCCTATGTCTCCAAGCTGCGCACCATCCTGCGCTATATCGGCTCCTGCGACGGCGACATGGAGAAGGGCAACCTGCGTGCCGACGTCAACGTCTCCGTCCGCAAGCCGGGCGCGCCGCTGGGGACGCGCTGCGAAATCAAGAACGTCAACTCGATCCGCTTCATCGGCCAGGCGATCGAGGTCGAGGCCCGCCGCCAGATCGGCATCATCGAGGATGGCGGCACGATCGACCAGGAGACGCGGCTCTACGATCCCGGCAAGGGCGAGACCCGTTCGCTGCGCTCCAAGGAGGAGGCGCACGACTATCGCTACTTCCCGGACCCCGACCTGCTGCCGCTCGAATTCGACGATGCCTTCGTCGCCGAGCTGAAGGCGCATCTGCCCGAGCTGCCGGACGCCAAGAAGGAGCGCTTCATCGCGCAGTATGGACTCTCGCCCTATGACGCCTCGGTTCTCGTCGCCGAGCGTGAGCAGGCCGATTATTTCGAGGCGGTGGCGAAGGGGCGCGACGGCAAGGCTGCCGCCAACTGGGTGATCAACGAGCTGTTCGGCCGCCTCAACAAGGAAGGCAAGGACGTCTTGGCCTCGCCGGTCTCGGCCGCGCAGCTCGGCGGCCTGGTCGACCTGATCGGCGAGGGCGTGATCTCCGGCAAGATCGCCAAGGACCTGTTCGAGATACTCTGGACCGAAGGCGGCGACCCGCGCGAGATCGTCGAGACCCGCGGCATGAAGCAGGTCACCGACACCGGCGCGATCGAGAAGGCGGTCGACGAGATCATCGCGGCCAATCCGGACAAGGTCGAGCAGGTCAAGGCCAAGCCGACCATGCTCGGCTGGTTCGTCGGCCAGGCGATGAAGGCCTCGGGCGGCAAGGCCAATCCGCAGGCGCTGAACGAGATCCTGAAGAAGAAGCTCGGCATCGAGTGACGCAACCCGGTCTCATCATCCGCGACGCGACTGCGGCCGATCTGCCGGCCGTGCGCGGACTTTTGGTCGAGACCTGGCACGCCACCTATGACGGCATCTATGGCTGGCAACGTGTCGCCGAGATCACCAATGCCTGGCATTCGCTCGATGCGCTTTCGGCCCAGCTGGGTCGCGACAGCGGCGTCTTCCTGATCGCGCTGCTTGGCGAGGAGATCGTCGGCACCGCCTCCGCACGGCACGAGCCCGACCGGGCCGCCATGTTGACGCGGCTCTATGTCTCGCCGACACGTCAGGGCGAGGGCATCGGGCGCACGCTCCTGCAGGTCGCGCTCGCCTGCTTTCCCGACGCGCCGGTGGCGCGGCTCGAGGTCGAGAGCCAGAACGAGCTCGCCATCGCCTTCTATGAGCGCATGGGTTTCTTCCTGCAGCGCCAGGCCCGCTTCGACGGGCGCGAGGACACGCCCAACACGCTAATCATGGCCAAGCGGCTTTTCGTCGGATGAAAGCCTACGACGTGATCCCTTTCGGCGAACGGCAGTTCCTACTTCACTTTTGGCCCGTCACGGGCTTCCTGGAACAATTTGACTCCGGACAATACTACGCCACCACCTGCAATATCGTGCTCTCGGACGGCCATGCTGATCCACATGACTGCATCGTGCACAGAGAACGCAGGCGAAACCTTGCTAACGTACTGGTCGACAGCGTCTATGTCCTCGTGAAGTCAGGCCTCGTTGCGGAGGCGCTTTCTTCCGCGGCCTATCAAATGACACATGTCGGCAGGGCAATCAGCGAGACTGAGACTATAACTTGGAGAAGCGCCCCACAGTCGCAAAGCCCTAACTTTGCGAGCAAAACGAAGAAGCTTACCGATGATCACTTTGGACAATGACATCATCCAGATTCGTCCGGCGCACCGTGAGGATGCCGCGCGGATCGCCACCCTGATCATGCAGGGCGCAGCCAAGCAGTCGCGCAGCGACGCGGAGATCGCGGCGGAGGCGAGCCACCCGTCTTATCTCGACGCCTTCGACGAGGTCGCAGCCAGTCCGCACAACACGCTCTTCGTTGCCAAGCTCGATGGCAAGGTGGTCGGCACCTTGCAGGTCACGCTGATCCCCGGCTTGATCAATCGCGGCCGCAAGCGCGCCAAGCTCGAAAGCGTCCATGTCGATCCCGCCCTGCGCGGCCGGCGCATCGGCGAGGCCATGGTCGCTCATGCCGTCGCGTTTGCCCGCCAGAGCGGTGCGGGCCTGGTCGAGCTCACCTCGAACAAGTCGCGCGAGGCGGCGCACCGCTTCTACCGGCGTCTCGGCTTCGACCAGAGCCATGAGGGCTTCAAGCTGGAGCTGTGACCGCGCAGTCTGCATGCCGCGTCCGCGTGGAGCGCGCGGGACTGGTTCTTACAGGAGTGCCGGTCGAGACCTAGATGTCCCGGCGACCCGTAACAACCCGCGAGGACTGGGACATGTCAGCAGTGCAGGGCAAGCCGATCGATCTCCACTACTGGCCGACGCCGAATGGTTGGAAGGTCACCATCATGCTCGAGGAGACCGGGCTACCCTACACCATCATCCCGGTGAACATCGGCAAGGGCGACCAGTTCAAGCCGGAGTTCCTGGCGATCTCGCCGAACAACCGGATGCCGGCGATCGTCGATCCCGACGGGCCGGACGGCAAGCCGATCTCGGTCTTCGAATCCGGCGCGATCCTGCAATATCTCGGTCGCAAGACTCAGCAGTTCTATCCGAAGGACGAGCGCGGCCGTGTCGCCGTCGATGAGTGGCTGTTCTGGCAGATGGGCGGCTTCGGCCCGATGCTCGGCCAGACCCATCATTTTCGCATCTATGCGCCCGAGAAGGTGCCCTATGCGATCGACCGCTACACCAACGAGGCGAACCGGCTCTATGGCGTGCTGAACAGGCGCCTCGAAGGCCGCGACTACATCTGCGACGACTATTCGATCGCCGACATGGCCTGCGTCGGCTGGGCCCGGGGCTGGGAGCGCCAGGGCCAGGACATCACGCAGTTCCCGAATGTCGGCCGCTGGCTCGATACGGTTCTGGCGCGCCCGGCGGTCCAGCGCGGGCTCAAAGTCGCCGAGGAGCTGCGCAATCCGGCGGGAATCAGCACGCCCGAGGAGAAGGCTGTTCTGTTCGGCCAGAAGGCGCGCTGATCGGAAGTGGCACTGTCGTCATGCTCGCCCTTGTGGCGAGCATCCACGTCTTGAACACCGCATTGCCCGAAGGAAGACGTGGGTGGTCGGGACAAGCCCGACCATGACGGTCAGGTTGGTTTCAGTTGCTGCGCGACCACTTCACCGAGCGGCAAATCATCCCGCCGAACACGCAACCGGCGGTGGTCAGCGTGTCGCCCGAGAGCGTCATCGTGCCGGAATAGGTCTTGCCGTCCTCGGGGTTGAAGGCGCTGCCGCTCCATTTGCCACCGGCTGCCGGCTTCATGTCGTAGAAGATGCGCTGGCCGACCTTGGCCGGGCCGCTGGCGTCCTTGAGCCAGGAGATCGTGCCGCACATCGCCTCGCCGCATTTGGTGAAGCGTACTTTGGATGCGCCGGTGTCGCGCAGCCAGGTGCCGGTGACGTCCTGGGCCGAGGCGGGGGCGGCGAAAGCGAGCAGCAGGCCGGCGGCAGTCATAGTCAGGCGAATGGCCATGGCGTTCCTCCTCGGTTGTGGCGATCTGCGTCGCCATATGGTTCAGATATAAACTATATCCGAGCCTGCGTCGGCTTCAAGATGCCATCTTGCGCGACCTTCGCGGCTTCGATGACCTTGGGGCAAGGTGAACATGGAGTTGACGCCTCCGCCGAGGTCGAATCCAGAGCCAATTGTAATCATTGAAAAATTCGACGCGCGAGCCTGAATCGAATCTTGATTTAACCGCTCGTTTGCGACTCGTTGAGCTTCGATTCATCTCGAATTTTAGCGGAGTCTTTTACCGCCCGGCACGAACCTCTCCTCACAAGCCGCGGCCTCCAAACGGGCCGGTATCGAAGGAAAACAGGGGTTATTGTCATGGCACGCATGGAAATGAGCGCGATCCCGGCCTCGCTGGCGATCCCGATGGAAGCCTCCGCCGACGCCTATTACGAGCTGGGCCTGATGCATGCGTCCGGCCGTTCCGGCCCGGTCGACCTCGTCGCCGCGCAGACCTGGTTTAACGTCGCTTTCGCCAAGGGCTGCGCCCGGGCCGCGACCCATCGCAGCGAGCTGGCGCTGGAGATGAGCCGCGACGAGGTCGCCGAGGCACTGCGCGAGGCGCGTCGCTTCCTGACCCGGCACTGAGGTTCAGGCACGCAGCCGCGCCATCGTGAGCGCATCGACATAGGCGCCGGCGCGGAAAGCGTAGGCGCGCAGAAGCCCTTCCGGTTCGAAGCCGAACTTGCGGTAGAGCGCGATCGCCGCCGCATTATCGGCATAAACAGTCAGTTCGAGCCGCTTCAGGCCGAACCAGTTATCGGCGGCGTCGACGAGTTCGCCGAGCAGCGCCGTGCCGACGCCGGTGCCGTGATGATCGTCATGCACGCCGATGCCGATATAGCCGGCATGCGCCCGCCGGCCACGATAGCGCGCGAAGCCGGCCTGGCCGATCAGCCCGCCGTCGCGGAGTGCGACGATGTTGAGCCCCTCGGCATCCGGATCCTCCAGCCAGCGCCGCGTCACTTCGGTCCGTTGATAGGGCAGGCGCAAGGTCCCGGCGCGAAAGCCCGGCAGGTTGACCAGCGCCGTCAGCGCTTCCAGGTCATCGCTGCGCGCCGCCCGGATCAGCAGCCGGCTGGAGCTGGGCGGCTGTTCCGCTTCATCGGGTTGATCGGCTCTTCCAACTGTCATCTGTGCTCTCCGAGGCAACCGGGAGAGCCGAATTCCATCGAACCCTGCTCGCCGCGGCAGGGTTTGTGGGGGATGATCGCGGCGCGCTTAGCGCAATGCCGATCCCGCACACCCTTCCAGGTGCGTCGACATCAGGACTACGAGGGCGGTCGCAGCGATCATGTTGCGGATCATAACGGCGGATCGTACGCCGACAAGACCGTCGCAGCCTTGTGGGCTGGGGAGGGCATCGCTATAAGCGCGCCGCATTCCCCGATTTTCCCGCAAGGATAATAACGATGGCTGTCCAGCGCACCTTCTCCATTCTCAAGCCCGACGCGACGAAGCGCAATCTCACCGGCGCGGTCAACGCGGTCATCGAGAAGGCCGGCCTGCGCATCGTCGCGCAGAAGCGCATCCAGATGACCACGGCCCAGGCGCAGACCTTCTATGCCGTCCATAGCGAGCGCCCCTTCTTCGGCGAGCTCGTCGAGTTCATGACCTCGGGCCCGGTCGTCGTGCAGGTCCTCGAGGGCGAGGACGCGATCGCCAAGTACCGCGAAGTGATGGGCGCGACCAACCCGGCCAATGCTGCCGAGGGCACCGTCCGCAAGCTCTTCGCCCAGTCGGTCGGCGAGAACACCGTGCATGGCTCGGATGCGCCGGAGACGGCCGCGATCGAGATCGCGCAGTTCTTCGCGGGCAACGAGATCGTCGGCTGAGCCGACTTTCAGTCCCTGGAAATGAGAAGGGCGGGGCCGATGGACCCGCCCTTTTCGTTTGCCGGACCAGGCGTCTCAGAACCCCAGGTCGAAGGCGTAGCTCGCCGAGATGCCGAAGGTGACGGAGTCGCGATCGCCGAAGGCCTTGACGATCGGCGCCTTGGCCGCGTCGCCCATCAGGTGCTTGTACTCGACATAGGCAGTGGTTTGCAGCTTGTCCGACCAGTGATAGGTCGCCTGCGCGATCGCGCCGACCGAGTGCACGCCGGCATTGTAGCGCTGCAGGATGCCGCCATTGCCGGCGACGGTGCTGCCGAAATAGGTGCGGATATAGTCGGAGCCGACGATGGTCATGCGTGGGCCGACGCCGAGCGACCAGGCGCCGATGCGCTGGAAGACGTCGACCTTGGCCTCGGCCACCATCGCATCATGGGCGACGATACCGCGACGCAGGTCGACACGGGCTCGCATCCACGAAGTGGGGTAGAATTCGACGAAGGCGCCGGCCTCGGCGCCGAACTTGGTGTCCGGCACGCCCATGGCGCGCAGAGCCACGTTGGTGTCCGCCTTGCGCTCCCAGAGCAGATTGCCGGAGAAGCCGACGCGCCAGGCCTGGCCCGAGAAGAAGCCGATGCTGATCGCATCGTCCTCGGAGGTCCACCAGGTGCTCTTGGTACCGCGGCCCAGCGAGATGATCGGCCTCGGCCGGAAGACGTAGTCGTTCGAGCCGATATAGTCGGGCTGGTAGCGCAGGCCGGCGCCGAGCGTCAGGTGCCAGTTCTGTACCGATTCAGGCGAGGTGTACTGGCTGTACTGCGAGGATTGTGCCTTCGCCGGGGCGGTCTGCGCCAGGGAAAGACAGGCGGCCGCAAGGCCGGCAAGGAACGCAACGCAACGCATCGTCAAAACTCCGGCGCGCGAGCGCCTTGGACTACTCGGATATCTGCAAATTGAATCATTAGTCTTAACCCGGAGTTGACGAGCGGCTGCCTGCGACAACGCTGCTCGTATGGCTGATGGCCCGGCCGAATCCCCAGCCGCCGGATATCGGCACCTTGCCCGGTTGCAGGCTGGCAATGCAACCACCCCGCTTCCGTGGACACTGGACCTGTTCTAGGAAGGGAGCATGACAGAGCTTCCCCGCATCGCGCGCCTGCCCTCGGTCTGCCCGCATGACTGCCCCTCGGCCTGTTCGCTCGAGGTCGAGGTCATCGACGGCAGGACGATCGGCCGGGTCCGCGGCAACAAGCGCCAGAGCTACACCGATGGCGTGATCTGCGCGAAGGTCGCCCGCTACGCCGAGCGCATCCATCATCCGGACCGGCTGCTCCATCCGCTACGGCGCGTCGGGCCGAAGGGCTCGGGCGCCTTCGAGCGCATCTCCTGGGACGAGGCGCTGGACGAGATCGCAAGCCGCTTCCTGGCGATCGAGGCCGAGCACGGCGCCGAGGCCGTCTGGCCCTATTACTATGCCGGCACGATGGGGCTGGTGATGCGTGACGGCATCAACCGGCTACGCCATGCCAAGCGCTATTCCGGCCAGTATTCGACGATCTGCACCACCATCGCCTGGACCGGCTTCATCGCCGGCACCGGCAAGCTCGCCGGGCCCGACCCGCGCGAGATGGCCAAGTCGGATTGCGTCGTGATCTGGGGCACCAATGCCGTGCACACCCAGGTCAATGTCATGCATCACGCCATCAAGGCGCGAAAGGAGCGCGGCGCCAAGATCGTCGCCATCGACATCTACCGCAATGCGACGCTCGACCAGGCCGATTTGGCGCTCGTGCTCAAGCCCGGCACGGATGGCGCGCTCGCCTGCGCCGTGATGCATGTGCTGTTCCGTGACGGCCATGCCGACCGCGACTATCTCGCGCGCTTCGCCGATGCGCCGGACGAGCTCGAAGCGCATCTTGCGATCCGCACGCCGGAATGGGCGGCTGCGATCACCGGCCTCTCAGTCGCCGAGATCGAGGAATTCGCCACCCTCGTCGGGACCCGCAAGAAGAGCTTCTTCCGGCTCGGCTATGGCTTTGCCCGTCAGCGCAACGGCGCGGTCAACATCCACGCCGCCTCCTGCATCCCGACCGTGACCGGCGCCTGGCAGCATGAGGGCGGGGGAGCCTTCCACTCGAACAGCGGCATCTACAAATGGCGCAAGGGCCTGATCGAGGGGCTCGACAAGATCGATCGCAATGTCCGCCAGCTCGACCAGTCGCAGATCGGCCGCGTGCTGACCGGAGATCCCGACGCGTTGCGCCAGGGCGGGCCGGTCAAGGCGCTGTTCATCCAGAACACCAATCCGGTGACGGTCGCGCCCGAGCAGGAGCTGGTGAAGCGCGGCTTTGCCCGCGACGACCTCTTCACCGTCGTGCACGAGCAGTTCATGACCGAGACCGCGCTGATGGCCGACATCGTGCTGCCGGCGACGCAATTCATGGAACATGACGACCTCTACCAAGGGGGCGGCCACCAGCACATCATGTGGGGCGGCAAGCTCGTCGACCCGCCGGGCGAATGCCGCTCGAACCATGAGGTGATCTGCGCCCTGTCGCAGCGTCTCGGCGCCGAGCATCGCGGCTTTACGATGACGCCCCGCGAGATCGTCGACTGGACCTTGCAGGAAACCGGCCGCGGCACGCTCGAAGAGTTGGTCGCCAATGATTTCATTGACGTGCAGCCGGATTTCGAGACGGCACATTATCTCAACGGCTTTGGCTGGCGCGACGGCAAGTTCCGCTTCAAGCCGGACTGGACCAAGGTCCCGAACAGCAATGCCGGCCTGGTCGGCCCGCATGAGGCGCTGCCCTCACTGCCCGATCACTGGGCCGTGATCGAGCAGGCCGATGACGAGCACCCGTTCCGGCTCGCGACCAGCCCGGCGCGCAACTTCCTGAATTCGAGCTTCACCGAAACGCCGACCGCCAGGAAGAAGGAGGGTGCACCGACGCTGATGCTGCACCCTGACGATGCGGGCGCGCTCGGTATCGCGGCGGGTGATCATGTCACCGTCGGCAACCGGCGCGGCACGGTCGAGCTCGACGCCGTGCTGTTCGACGGGTTGGTGCGCGGCGTCGTCATCGCCGAGTCGATCTGGCCGAACGGTGCTCATCGCGGTGGCCGTGGCATCAACACCATCACCGGCGCGGATTCCCCGGCGCCCTATGGCGGCGCCGCCTTCCACGACAACAAGGTCTGGATTCGCAAGGCGGTGTGACCTTTGCGTCATTGCTTTTTGACCGGGCCTATGGACGATCCGCGCCCGGGCGACGGCACAGCCTGTCGAGGGAGATTCGGGTCTCCCGGGCTCAGCCGCGGAAACGGACAGTGCGAACGATGATGAAGCGGCGGGTTGATGCGGTCGTCTGGGTCGCTGGGTTGTCCTTGCTTATGTCCGCCGGTGCGGCCATGGCCGCCGGCAGCACGAGTTCGTTGCCGCCGCCGGACCCGACGGCGAAGAACCTGACGCCCTACATGATCCAGCTGCGCGCCTTCGATGCCTGTCTGGTCACCCAGTCGCGGCTGATGAGCACGACGCGCGAGGCGGTGCACACGCCGTGCAGCTGCTACGCCAAGGGTACGGTCAACGCCATGACCAAGGACGAGCTCCAGGCCTTCCGCGACACCGGCTATTTCAACGATACGGCCCGCGAGAAGGGCTACGACTTCATCGACCGCTGCAAGCTGAAGCGGCCGTGATTGGAAGGCGGCTTATGCCGCCTCGTCCGTGAAATAGCGCGAGCGCATCCGGCCGGCATAGGCGACCAGGTTGGCGTGCTCCTGCAGCGCGCCACGCAGGGGCGAGTCGAAGACCTCGCACAGCCCTGCGATCATGAAGGCGCCGAGCGTCGCATCGGCGCCGCTCGGATCAGGGCCGGTAAGATAGGGGTTCCCGCCGAGAATGCCGGCGAGCGCCTCCAGCGCCCGCCGCGCCAGTCCGAGCCGCTCCGCGTCGCTGTGCCGGCCGATGCCATGGCCGTGCAGATTGCGGCGGATCTGGCGCTTGATCATCGCGACGACCAACGGCCGCAGCGGCGCCGGCACGGCATCGAAGAAGCGCCGCGGCCCGCGGTCGAAATTGGCAGGATTGGCCCAGCGTTCCTGCACCACCATCCAGTACAGGTGGTCTTCGAGCATCTTCTCCACCGCCCAGGCCGTACCACGCTGCTCGGCGGAGAGGCCCTTGTCGAAGTCGATCCCATGCGCCTGTTCCAGATGCATGCGGATGAAGGTCGTGTCGGGGACGATCTTGTCGCCGTCGCGCAGCACCGGGAACTTGCCCTTCGGCGCCTTCTGCAGATTGCCGCGGACCCGCCGGTAGGGCAGGCCGGACATCTCCATCAGGATGATGCCTTTCATGCAGAACGGGCTCGGGTCGGGTTGACCGAAGGCGGGCCCGAACACGTGAAGCTCCAGCATTTCTTCCCCCGGTCGATGGATTTCGGTATGCAGCATGCGCTGCTGCCACGCTCCTGACATTTTATGTCAGGGCGAGTAGATACCTTACGCCATCCCTCATTAAGCGGAACCACGCCATGCAGCGCGCTGAACGCTTGCTCGATCTGATCCAGGGGCTACGCCGCCGGCGTCGTCCCGTCACCGCCGAGACGCTCGCCTCCGAACTGGACGTCTCGGTCCGTACCGTCTATCGCGACATCGCCGCCTTGCTGCGCCAGGGCGTGCCGGTGCGCGGCGAAGCCGGCATCGGCTATGTCCTCGACGCCGGCTTCGACCTGCCGCCGCTGATGTTCTCGCCCGACGAGATCGAGGCGGTGCTGGTCGGCATGCGCTGGCTCTCCGAGCGCGCCGATCCGACGCTGGCGCGCGCCGCCGAGGACGTCGTGGCCAAGGTCGCGGCGGTGCTGCCGCCGCATCTGCGGCCGATCCTGCTCGACGGCGCGTTGTTCGCGCCGGCCTACTGCAAGGATTCGGCGATCGTCGATCAGGTCGATGCCGCTGCCATCCGTGCGGCTATCCGCAACGGTCGCAAGCTCGACATCGCCTATCGCGACGAGGCTGGTGCCGAATCGCGGCGGATGATCTGGCCGATCGGCATGACCTTCTTCGACCGGGTCCGCGTCGTCATCGCCTGGTGCGAGCTCAGGCAGGCCTTCCGCCATTTCCGCACCGACCGCATCGCCGAGCTCACCGCCCGCGAGGAGCGCTATCCGGCCCGTCGCGCCGACCTGTTCCGGCGCTGGCAGAAGGAGGAGCAGGAGGCCGCGGCCCGCCGCGCGATGGAGCAGCAGGGCCTGCGGGGCGAGGCGGTGACGGTGCAGTAGCGCAAGGCGCGTCATGCTCGGGCTTGACCCGAGCATCTCAGGCCGGAAGAGGCATTGATCCGTGCCTTCTGGTCCTGAGATTCTCGGCTCTGCGCTTCGCTCCGGCCGAGAATGACGGTTAGGCGCTGGCCGCCGCCGGATCTTCCAGCCTGGCCGCGCCCGACGCCACCAGCGCCAGCCCCTGCGGGTAGATCCTGTGCTCCTGCTTCAGCACGCGCGCCGACAGGCTCGCCTCGTCGTCGCCGGGCAGGACCGGCACGTTCGCCTGCAGGATGGTCGGGCCGGCATCGAGCTCGGGCACGACGAAATGCACGGTGCAGCCATGCTCGGCGACGCCCGCCTCGAGCGCACGCGCATGGGTGTGGGTGCCACGGAAATCCGGCAGCAGCGAGGGGTGGATGTTGATCAGCCGACCCTGCCAGCGCGTCACGAACCAGGGCGTCAGCACCCGCATGAAGCCGGCGAGCGCGATGAGCTCGACCTGGTTGGTCCGGAGCACCTCGTCGAGCGCCCGCTCGAAAGCCTCGCGGTCCTTGCCGAAGGGGCGGTGGTCGACGCTGGCCGTGGCGATGCCGGCCGCATTTGCACGCTCCAGCCCGCCGGCATCCGGCCGGTTGGCGGCGACCAGCACGATCTCGGCGGGGAAATCGGCGGCCCTGGCCGCTTCGATCAACGCGACCATGTTCGAGCCGCGCCCGGAGATCAGGATAGCGGTCCGCATCCGCCGTGCCGCCGTGCTCACAGGGCGAGCTTGCCGCGATAGGTGACGGCCTCCTCGGCGCCACGCGCCGTGACCTCGCCGAGCCGCACCGGCTTCTCGCCGGCCTCGGTGAGCGCCGCCATGACGGCGTCCGCCTGCGCGGCCTCGGCGACGACGATCATGCCGATGCCGCAATTGAAGGTGCGCAGCATCTCGCGCTCGGCGACGCCGCCGACACTGGCGAGCCAGCCGAACACCGGCGGCACGGGAATCGCCGGCAGATCGATCGCGACGCCGAGATCGTCGGGCAGGACGCGCGGAATGTTGTCGGGGAAGCCGCCGCCGGTGATGTGCGCTAGGGCCTTGATGCCGGGCGCCGCCTTCAGCGCCTGCAGCAGGCTCTTCACATAGATCCGGGTCGGCTCCAGCAGCGCTTCGGCCAGTGTCTTGTCCGAAGCGAAGGGGGCGGGCGCCTCCCAGGCGAGGCCCGAGAGGGCGACGATGCGGCGGACCAGCGAATAGCCGTTCGAATGCACGCCGGAGGAGGGCAGGCCGAGCACGACGTCGCCGGCGAGGACATCGGCACGCGGCAGCAGCGTGCCGCGCTCGGCGGCGCCGACGGCAAAGCCCGCGAGGTCGTAGTCGTTGCCGGCATACATGCCCGGCATCTCGGCAGTCTCGCCGCCGATCAGGGCGCAGCCGGCCTGGCGGCAGCCCTCGGCGATGCCGCGCACGATCTCGACGCCGGCCTTCGGGTCGAGCTTGCCGGTGGCGTAATAGTCGAGGAAGAGCAGCGGCTCGGCGCCCTGGACGACGAGGTCGTTGACGCACATGGCGACGAGGTCGATGCCGATGGTCGAATGCCGGCCGCTCTCGATCGCGATCTTGACCTTGGTGCCGACGCCGTCATTGGCCGCGACCAGGATCGGATCGCTGAAGCCGGCGGCCTTCAGGTCGAACAAGCCGCCGAAGCCGCCGATCTCCGCGTCGGCGCCGGGCCGGCGCGTCGAGCGCACCAGCGGCTTGATCGCATCGACCATGGCGTTGCCGGCATCGATGTCGACGCCCGCCTGCGCATAGGTCAGCCCGTTGGCGCCCGGTTTCGTCATCGGTCTTCGCTCCATTGCTATCGCGAGCGAATAGGCAAGGGCAGGGCGGGGGGCAAGCCCTTCCGCGAAAGCGTTTCGCACTTCTCCCGCCCATGTTCTACCCTAAGCTGCGATTCCGCCGGCAGGTTTCCCGCGATGACGCTTCCGAACCTGATCACGATCGGCCGCCTGATCCTGGTGCCGCTTGTGATCGTCATGATCGTCAATGCCCGCTGGGACGAAGCCTTCTTCCTCTTCGTCGCGGCGGGCGTTTCCGACGCCATCGACGGCTTCATCGCCAAGCGCTTCGACATGCGGAGCGAGCTCGGCGCCTATCTCGATCCGCTCGCCGACAAGGCACTGATCGTCTCGATCTACATCACGCTCGCCATCGTCGGCATCATACCGATCTGGCTGGTGATCGTCGTCGTCTCGCGCGACCTGATGATCGTCACCGCGGTGATCCTGTCCTGGCTGATGGCGAGGCCGGTCACGATTGCGCCTATTATCGTCAGCAAGCTCAACACCGCTGCCCAGCTCGTCTTCGCCGCGCTGGTACTCGGCTCGAAATCCTTCGGCATCGACGCCGGTGCCATCATGCCGGCGGCGCAGATCGTCGTCGCAACCTTGACGCTGGCCTCGATGGGCGCCTACCTCACCCTCTGGCTGCGGCACATGGCAGGCTGATCCAGCACCTTGGATGATCCGGGACGGATCACCATAATCAGGGCGCCGCGAGGCGACCCCGTAGAGGCGAGTGCATGAGTCTTCAGCGTCAATTGCTCTTCTGGCTGCTTGCCCTCGCCATCCTTGTGCTCGCGCTGATGCTGTTCAGGGACGTGCTGCTGCCCTTCATCGCGGCGCTGGCCTTGGCCTATCTGCTCGATCCGTTGGCCGATCGGCTCGAGCGCTGGGGCCTCAGCCGGCTCACCGCCACGATCGCGATCCTCTGTCTGTTCCTGCTCGTCTTCATCGTCGGGCTGGTGCTGCTGGCTCCGCTGCTCAGCCAGCAGCTCGCCGGCCTGGTCGCGCGGCTGCCCGCCGATGCGGCCAAGCTGCAGGCGCTGATCATGGAGCGCGGCGCGCCGCTGATCGAACGCTTCGGCGGCGCCAAGCTGGCAGAAGACGCACAGAGCTCGCTGGGCAACCTCGTCGGCGAGGCGACGAAATGGGTCGGCGGCCTGCTCGGATCGCTCTGGTCGGGCGGCACCGCGATCATCGGCGTGTTCTCCCTGCTCGTGCTGACCCCGGTCATCGCCTTCTACCTGCTGGCGGACTGGGACCGCATGGTCGCGACCGTCGACGGCTGGCTGCCGCTCGATCATCGCGAGACGATCCGCGGCCTGCTGCACGAGATGGACACAGCCATCGCCGGCTTCCTGCGCGGCCAGGCACTGGTCTGCCTGCTGCTCGGGACGTTCTATGCGATCGGGCTATCGCTGGTCGGCGTCAACTTCGGCGCGCTGATCGGCATCATCAGCGGCTTCCTCTCCTTCATCCCCTATGTCGGCTCGCTGACCGGCCTCGTGCTCTCGGTCGGCGTCGCCACCGTGCAATTCTGGCCGGATTGGACGATGCCGCTGTTGACGCTCGCCGTCTTCGCCGTTGGCCAGTTCATCGAAGGCAATATCCTGCAACCCAAGCTCGTCGGCGACTCGATCGGCGTGCATCCGGTCTGGCTGATGTTCGCGCTGCTCGCCTTCGGCTCGCTCTTCGGCTTCGTCGGCCTACTGCTCGCCGTGCCGCTGGCGGCGGTCATCGGCGTGCTGGCCCGCTTCGTGCTGCGGCAGTACCTCGCCAGCCCCTATTATCGTGGTCATGCCGGCCGCCCACTCGAGCCCCATGTCGAGCCCTGAGCCGCCGGTGAAGCCGCGCCAGCTCGCCTTCGATCTGCCGGTCGACAGCCGGCACGGCGTCGAGGATTTCCTCGTCGGCCCCTCGAACGAGCAGGCCTATGGGCTGATCGAGAGCTGGCCGAACTGGCCGGCCTCGTGGCTGCGCCTGGTTGGGCCGGAAGGGGCGGGCAAGACCCATCTCGCCGCGATCTGGGCCGCGCGCGCCCATGCCTGGACACTGTCTGCTGCAGAGCTCGACGAGGCCAAGGTGCCGCATCTGGCGTCGGGCGGCGCGCTGGTGATCGAGGATTGCGACCGCGCTCCGCTCGAGGAGCCGGCCCTGTTCCATCTGCTCAACGCCACCAGGGCGCGCGGCGCCTCTGTGCTGCTGACGGCGCGCACCGAGCCGGGGCAGTGGGGCTTGAAGGTCCCGGACCTGCTCTCGCGCCTGCGCCTGGCGCCGCAGGCTGAGATCGCCGCGCCCGACGATGCTTTGCTGCGCGCGCTCTTGGTCAAGCTCTTCGTCGACCGCCAGCTCATCGTCGATACCGGCACCATCGAGGCGCTGGCGCTGCGGATGGAGCGTTCTTTCGCCGCGGCGCGCGATCTTGTCGACGCGCTCGACAAGCTTTCGCTCGAGCGTGGCCGGCGCGTCACCCGCGCCATGGCCACGGAAGTGGTCGCCGCGCTTTTCCCGGACGAGTGACCGCTCAGGCCTTGGCGGTATTCGCTGTCCCGGTCAGGCGGGCATGGATGGTCTCGATCAGAAGATCGTGAGCCCGCGCCGCGATCGCGTCGAGCGACGGGGTCTTGACGAACATGGCGGCAGCCTTCTCGGTCAATTCCTCACGGCTCGGCAGGGTCGGCATGTGCCACTGCGCGATCGCGTCCTGCGCCTGCGCCTGCATCGCGTGCAATTGCTCGCTGGCCCGCGCCTGCAGCGCGGTGAGCGCCTCGCGGAACTCGGGCAGCGTCAGCGTCGGCAAATGCAGTTCGGGCAGGCCGGGCACGTTGGCATAGGCGTCGCGCACGGACTGGACGATGCGCTCCACCGGGACGGAGGCTGCGAGCCGCTCGGCCGAGCGCTCGATCACGCGCGGCGGCAGCGCCTGCGAGCGCTCGATGACGGCCTGCGGCGGCGCCTTCAGATCCCAGACCAGGCGCAGCTTCGACAGGCCGAGGATGAGATAATAGGTCGGGTCCCACTGCCACCAGCGAAAACCCTGGCGGACGCTGTACTGATAGGCATGGTGGTTGTTGTGCCAGCCTTCGCCCATGGTGATGATCGCCAGCCACCAGTTGTTCCGGCTCTCGTCGCCGGTGACATAGTCCTTGTCGCCATGCACATGCGCCAGCGAGTTGATGCAGAAGGTGGCGTGGTGGACCGCGACCGTCGACCAGAAGAAGCCGACGAACAGGCCGGTCCAGCCATCGATGGCGAAGCAGGCGATGGCGAGCAGCACTGCCGGAAGCAGCTCGAAGCGATGCAGGAAGCGCAGCTCCGGGAAGCGGGTCAGGTCGGTGACGGTCGAGGTGTCGCAGCGATCGTGGCCGTTGCTGAAGATCCAGCCGACATGTGAGTAGAAGAACGAGGTCAGCACCGGCGAGTGCACATCGTGCTCGGTGTCGGCGAAGCGGTGATGATGCCGATGCTTCGAGGCCCACCAGATCACGCTCTTCTGCGCCGTAGACTGGGCGAGGAGGGCCAGCACGAACTGGCCGACCCGGCTGGTCTTGTAGGTCCGGTGCGAGAAATAGCGGTGGTAGCCGCCGGTCACCGCGAACATGCGCAGCCAGTACAGGCCGAAGGCGAGCCAGAGCGAGGTCGCGCTGACGCCGCTCCAGAGCGCCCCGAAGCAGGCGAGATGAGCCAGCACGAAGGGAATGGCCGAGGGGTAGACGATGTCGCCGTGGTCGTCGGCGTGCTGGTTCTGCTCTGACAAGTTCGCTCTCTGGACTTAAGTCTGAAGGCATGCGGGATTCACATGCCGACCAAACAGCAGGGGCGTGACGGGCGCAAGCGCCGTCAGCGTCGCAGCACAGCAAATGGTGGGACGTTGACGATCAGGCGCAGCGCGCAGGCGGCGAGCAATACGCCGATGAAAGGCCAGTAGGCCATGTCGAGCTGGGCGCGCTTGCCGAAGGTGACCATGAAGCTCAGCCAGATGTACCAGGCGCCGAACAGGTGCAGCCGGCGCCAGGCGACCCGTCCGATCAGCGCGGCCGTCCGATCGAAGGATGTCGCCGCGATCGCTGCGATCACGAGATAGGTGCTGCCGCCGGCGACCAGCATGCTCGACCCGCCCAGCTCCGCGAACAGCTTCGGATCGGTGACGGCGAGCGCGATGATGGCGATGGCGTGCAGGAGATGCGAGACCGCGAAGCCGAGCCCTAACTGTCGCCGGTTGCGCAATTGCCAGCGCGTCCAGGAGTTGGGGCAGGCCCTAAACAGGGCAGATGCGGTGAAGGCGAGCAGGAAGAGCGCGAGCGAGGTCCGCGCCGTCAGCCTGATCGCCATGCGGATGCCGTCGCTGCCGCCTGCGGTAGCGAAGGCGGTGAGGGCCGCGATCGTCAGGATGGCGGCGAGCGCGCCCAGCAGCGGCCAGCCCTCCAGACCGGTCGGAAGAACCGAGCTGCGCTTGTTTTTGTTCGACATTGTCGATCCCTACACGGTCGGCTACAAAATGTAATCGCTGATTACATATCCGCGGCGGCGTGGCAATGGAATGTAATCGACGATTACATGATCGTGATGAGAGGCAGGCCGGGCCTTCCGTCTGCTGCGGGGCAGGAAACTGGTCTAGGCTCGCTGCGATGAGCACGACGAAGGCGAATCGGGTGGAAGCGGGCAAGGCTGCGGCGAGCGCCTCGGCCTATCATCACGGCAATCTGCGTGAGGTCCTGATCGCGCAGGCCTTGGAGCTAGCGGCCGAAGGTGGGCTCGAAGCAGTCAGCATCCGGGAGGTGGCGCGCCGCGCTGGTGTCTCGCCCGCCGCGCCGTTCCGGCACTTTCCTGACAAGGTCGCGCTGATGACCGCGGTGGCAGAGGAGGCGATGGCCCGTTTCCGGGCCGAGATCGCCAAGGCGCTGGTAGGCGAAGTCAGCGATCACCCGATCCGGCGTATCCGCGCGATCGGCAGGGCTTTCCTGGACTGGGCCCGGCGCAATCCGACGCATTTCGAGATCATCTCGTCGCGCCGCGCGATCGATTTCGCCGGTTCGGCGTCGCTGGGGGCAGACAATGCCGAGATCCAGGCGCAGATGGTGAGGCTGCTCGAAGAGGCGGCGCGGCGCGGGCTGCTGCGCGTCGATGACCCGCAACTGATCCAGATCACCGGTCGCGCGTTGGTCTATGGCCTGGCGCGCATGCTGATCGACGGGCAGTTTCCGAGCTGGGGCGTCGCCGAGGTCGAGGCGGAGAGGATGATGGAGCGCTCTCTCGACCTCTTCCTCGTCGGGCTGCTGAAAAACCAGCCGGCTGAAGACCCGGGCCATTCATGACGTTTCGGCCTCGCCTGTCATCGAACCGTCACGCTACGGTGGCTTCAAGGCAAGGGCGGTCGCAGCGGCTGCAAGCAAACCGACACAGAACACAGCTACAGGACCGGCAGTGGCACGAGCGGCATCGACAGCGAGAGCGAAGCGAATGACCCAAGATGTGGCGGAAGCGCCGGTCCAGGCGGCTGCGGCCCCGGCTCCGACAGCAGCGGTTCTGCATCTCGACGAGGAGCTTCGGCAGTCGCCGAAACGCTTTATGAACCGGGAGCTGTCCTGGCTGCAGTTCAACCGGCGGGTGATGGAGGAGGCCTCCAACCGCAACCACCCGCTGCTCGAGCAGCTGCGTTTCCTCTCGATCTCGGCGAACAATCTCGACGAGTTCTTTATGGTGCGCGTCTCCGGCCTGCGCGAGCAGCTCAAGGCCGGCGTGGTGACGCCGAGCCAGGACGGGCTGAGCCCGGCCGAGCAGCTTTTGGCGCTGGGCGAGGGCGTTCACGCTCTGACGAGCGACCAGCA
The DNA here is from genome assembly GCA_025846845.1 of Alloboseaceae bacterium BT-24-1. Classification (GTDB taxonomy): domain Bacteria; phylum Pseudomonadota; class Alphaproteobacteria; order Rhizobiales; family Beijerinckiaceae; genus Allobosea. Next base: position 813,814 of record JAOYTL010000001.1, on the reverse strand, counting down.
GACACGCTGGACCGAGCTCAAGCACGATCTCGAGGCGAACCGGATCGTGTTGCTGCGGCCGGCCGATATCGGTGCGCAGGACCGCATCTGGCTGGAAGACCGCTTCCTGCATTACGTCTTCCCGGTGCTGACGCCGCTGGCGATCGACCCGGCCCACCCGTTCCCCTTCATTCCAAATCTCGGCTTCACCATCGCGCTGGCGCTCGAGCGCATCAGCGACGGGCGCGCGCTCGACGCGCTGATCCGCGTGCCGGTGAAGATCGACCGTTTCATCGAATTGCCCGATCTCGCCCGCGAGGGTGTCCAGCGCTTCATCATGCTGGAGGATCTGGTCGCGCTCTTCATCGGCAAGCTCTTCCCCGGTTACGAGGTCAAGGGCACCGGCTCTTTCCGCATCATCCGCGACTCCGATCTCGATATCGAGGAGGAGGCGGAGGACCTGGTCCGCGTCTTCGAGACCATGCTGAAGCAGCGCCGCCGCGGCGTCGTCATCCGGCTCGAGCTCCATTCCGACATGCCGGCGCATCTGCGCAGCATGATCATCCGCGAACTCAAGGTCGATTCCGACGAGATCGTCGTCGTCGAGGGCATGATCGGCCTGAACGAACTCTCGCAGCTCGTCGGCGTCGACCGGCCGGACCTGAAGTTCAAGCCCTACAACGCCCGATTTCCCGAGCGCATCCGCGAGCATGGCGGCGACTGCTTCGCCGCCATCCGCCAGAAGGACCTGATCGTCCACCACCCCTATGAGAGCTTCGACGTCGTCGTGCAGTTCCTGCAGCAGGCGGCGCGCGACCCCAACGTGGTCGCGATCAAGCAGACACTCTACCGCACCTCCTCGAACTCGCCGATCGTCCAGGCGCTGGCCGAGGCCGCCGAGGCCGGCAAGTCGGTGACGGCGTTGGTCGAGCTCAAGGCCCGCTTCGACGAGGAAGCCAACATCCGCTGGGCCAAGGATCTGGAGCGCGCCGGCGTCCAGGTCGTCTACGGCTTCATCGAACTCAAGACCCATGCCAAGCTGTCGATGGTGGTGCGCCGCGAGGCCGGTCAGTTCGCGACCTATTGCCATATCGCGACCGGCAACTATCACCCGATCACGGCGCGGATCTACACCGACGTCTCCTTCTTCACCGCCGACCCGGTGATGGCGCAGGATGTCGCCCGCATCTTCAACTTCATCACCGGCTATGCCGAGCCGGCCGAGCTGGAACGCATGGCCGTCTCGCCGGTCAATCTGAAGAAGCGCCTGCTCGACGACATCGCCGAGGAGGTCGCGCATGCCAAGGCTGGCCGCAAGGGCGCGATCTGGGGCAAGTGCAACTCGCTGGTCGACCCCGAGATCATCGACGCGCTCTACGACGCCAGCCAGGCCGGCGTGCAGATCGACTTCGTCGTGCGTGGCATCTGCTGCCTCAGGCCGGGCGTGCCGGGCCTGTCCGACAATATCCGCGTCAAGTCGATCGTCGGGCGTTTCCTGGAGCACACCCGGGTCTACGCTTTCGGCGCCGGCCACGGCATGCCCTCGGCGAAGGCCAAGCTCTACATCTCCTCGGCCGACCTGATGCCGCGCAATCTCGACCGCCGTGTCGAGGCGCTGACACCGATTCTGAACGCGACGGTCCACCAGCAGATGCTTGAGCAGATCATGCTGGCGAACTTTCTCGACAACGAACAGAGCTGGACCATCTTGCCCGACGGCGGCTCGCGACGCATTGTCCCGCCATCGGCCGAAGAGTCGTTCAACGCCCACAAGTATTTCATGACGAATCCGAGCCTGTCTGGTCGTGGAAAATCTCTCTCGAGTTCGAGCCCGCGCAGCCTCTCCCGCCGCGCAAGCAAGAAGGCCTGAGCAGGCGCCGGGCCGGCTGAGCGTCGGCGACACCGTCGCGATCATCGACATCGGCTCGAACTCGGTCCGTCTCGTTGTCTACGAAAACCTGTCGCGGGCTCCCGCGCAGGTCTTCAACGAGAAGGAGATGGCGGGCTTGGCTCGGCAGGTCGCGTCAACCGGCATGCTGCCGGCGGATGCGATCGACAAGGCTTTGTCGGCGCTGGTGCGCTTCCGCATCCTGTGCGAGGCCATGCATGTCGGCGAGCTGCGCGTCATCGCCACGGCGGCGGCCCGCTATGCCAAGAACGGTCCTGACTTCATTACGCGCGCCGAGGCGGCCGTCGGCCAGCCGATCGAGCTGATCTCGGGCGACCGCGAAGCCTATCTCTCGGCGCTCGGCGTGATTTCCGGCTTCGATCAGCCGCATGGCGTCGTCGGCGACCTCGGCGGCGGCTCGCTCGAACTCATCTCGGTGGACGGTGACAAGGTCGGAGCGGGGATCAGCCTGCCGCTCGGCGGCCTCGCGCTGATCGACCGCTCCGGGAACTCGATGAAGGCGGCCGAGAAGATCGTCCGCGACGATCTCGATCATCACCCGCAGCTCGCCGCCATGCGCGGACGCGATTTCTACGCGGTTGGCGGCACCTGGCGCGCGCTCGCGACCCTGCATCAGCGCCAGTCGGGCTATCCGCTCAACGTCATGCACGGCTACATCGTGCCGGCCCGCGAGGCGAGCGACTTCGTTCGCCTGGTCGAGCGTGCCGACGCCTCGATGCTGGAAGCGATCGAGGCTGTCTCCTCGGCCCGGCGTCCGCTGCTCGCCTATGGCGCGCTGGTGCTCGACCAGATCATCAAGCGCGGCCGGCCGCGCAACGTCGTGATCTCCGCCAATGGCGTGCGCGAAGGCCTGTTGCACGAGCAACTCGACAAGGGTGAGCGCTCCGCCGATGCGCTGTTGCGCGGCGCCGAGGACTACAACCGGCTGCGTGCCCGCGATCCGCGCCATGCTGCCGATCTGATCGCGTGGATCGAGCGGCTGATCGCCGGCGCCTACCCGAGTGACGATCCTGCGTTGCAGCGATTGCAGCTTGCCGCCTGCCTGCTGTCCGACATCGGCTGGCGAGCCCATCCCGACTATCGTGGCGAGCAGACACTCAACGTCATCGCCCATGCCTCGTTCAGCGGCGTCGATCATGCCGGCCGCGCCTTCCTCGCGCTGACGGCGTTCTATCGCTATGCCGGCCTGAAAGCCTCGGCGCCCGCGGTCGAGGGTCTGCGCCGGCTGCTGACCACGCGCCTGCTCGAACGCATCCATATCCTCGCCGCGGCTTTCCGGGTCGCCTATCTGATTTCGGCCGGCATGCCGGGCATCCTGTCGCGGGCGCCGCTGACTTGCGTCGACAGCCGCCTGGTCCTGCGCCTGCCGGACGATCTGAAGTCGCTGGCGAGCGAGCGCGTCACGGGGCGGCTGAAGCAGCTCGCGAAACTGCTCGGGCGCGAGGTCGATATCCGCTGAGTGGGAAGGGTCACTCTATGATCCTCGTCACGGGAGCGACCGGCCATGTCGGGCGCGCAGTCGTCGGCAGGCTGGCGTCACTCGGCCACGATGTGGTCGCGATGGTCCGGGACCGCCAAACCGCTGCCAAACGCCTGCCACCCGGAATCGACCTGCGCGTTGCCGATTACGAGGATGCCTCTGCCCTGAAGAGGGCCTTCGTGGGCATCGATGAGATTGTCCTCATATCGAGCGACGGCGACGCGAGCGCAGTCATGCGCCATCACGCCAACGCCATCGAAGCGGCCGCTGCGGCCGGCGCAAGGCACATTGTCTTCACCAGCATCGTCGATGTCGACGATCAGTCGCCGTTCTACTTCGCGCCTGTCTACCGCGACGCGGAGCGCCGCCTTGCGGCTTGCGCCGTGCCTTCGACCATCCTCAGATGTGGTCTGTATTGTGAGTTCATTCTCGGCCATTGGCTTTCCCCAAGCCAAACCTCGGGAGAACTGGTGCTGCCCACAGGGGACGGCCGGGTCGCGCCGATCTCGCGTGACGACGTTGCAGCCGCCATCGCGGCGGTCGCAGCCAATCCCGAAAAATCTCCCGGAATCCATACGGTGACGGGAGATCGGGCGCTGGATTTCGACGAGATCGCCGCCTCTTACGGCGAAACGGTCGCGAGGCAGGTCGGCCATCGTCCCTGCGCCATCGACGAATACCGTGCCCTGGCATCGGCGCAGCTTGACGATCCCTGGCCTTGCGCCTTCTCCACTCTGTGCGCTTCGATCGCTGAAGGCCGCTACAGCCGGGTCTCTGACGATTTTGCCGTCCTTACGGGCCGCGAGCCAGAAAGCTTCCGGGACTTCCTTCGTCGCGCGACATCCACGACGCAGGCATAGCCCGCCTCTCTGCCGCCTATCGATGCATCAGGCCCTGAAATGCTGTCGGCTGGATCGATATCCGGCCAATGAACGGGCGGTCATGCGCCAGGATGACGAAATAGGCGGCCGAAACCACCACCACATAGAGGTGCGCGGCCGCGATCTGCATGCGGAAAGCATGGCTGTTGCAGATGATGATCGAGAGCATCGTCGCCGTCGAGATCAGCCACATGGCGCACCATTGCGCCCAGGTGATGCCCGCCACCGAGGCTGCCAGCCGCGCCAGCCGGGCGTGGCGGATTTCGAGAAGCTGATTGAGCAGCGGTGCGTAGGCTGCCACCGCATTCTGCCGGGAGACCAGCTGGATCGCATCGAGCAGATGCTTTTCCGATTTATCGAAGATTGCATCGTTGAGCGGCGTGCTTTTGGCCATTGCTGGCCAGTCGACCGCGACGACCTCGTGCAGATAGTCCTGCAGTCCTTTGGTCAGCTCGGACCGCGTTTCCTCGGGCAGCACCACCGATAGCGTCAGCGCCGTCTCCACCGCATCCGCCTCGCGCTGGACTGCGGTCCGCGCTGAAACGGCATCGTTCCAGATGCCGGCCGCGGAGAAGGCGACAATCAGTGCGAACAGCCCCCCGCAGGTGTTGATGATCGAATCGCGGATCGGCAGCGGCTCGTCCAGCCGGTAGCCGAGACGTGGAATGGCGAAGCGGACGAGGCCGATCAGAAGCCAGCAGGCGGCGACGCTGAGCGCCAGCACGGCGAAGAACATCGCCGCCAGCGGCAATTGATGGAACAGGATGAACACGTCGCCCCCGGAATCTGTCAGCGCTCAGACGGCGGCAGCAGACCTCACCGAGGCTGCGGCGGACAACCCCCATGTCCGAAATAGCCGAGGACGACTGCCCCATTAGCGATCGTTAGCCGACCGTCACCCGTCCGCGCACGATTCTCAGCGCCAGCGAGCCGTTCTTCAGCGCCAGCGCCTTCTCGCCGAAAAGCTCGCGGCGCCAGCCCTTCAGGGCCGGCACGTCGGCCTCGTCATTGCTGGCGATCTCCTCGAGATCGTCGCTGGAGGCGATGATCTTCGGCGCCACGCGTTCGGTGTCGGCGGTCGCCTTGAGCAGCACCTTGAGCAAATCGAGTACGGCGCCGTTGCTCGGCCGGCCGCGCTCGCGCTCGAGCCGGGGCAGGCTATGCGGGTCGAGCGCCAAGGCGCGTTCGACAGCAGCCAGTACCTCGCCGCCGGCGCGTGAGCGCTCGAAGCCGTTGGGCACGGAGCGCAATTCGCCGAGCGCCTCGGCCGAGCGCGGTGCGCGCTGGACGATGTCCATCAGCGCATCGTCCTTGAGCACGCGCTGGCGCGGTACGTCGCGATGCTGCGCCTCGCGCTCGCGCCAGGCGGCGAGCTCCATCAGCACGGCCAGCTCCTTCGGCTTGCGCAGGCGCCCCTTGAGCCGCTGCCAGGCGTTCTCCGGCTTGACCTCGTAGGTTCCCGGCGAGTTGAGCACCGCCATCTCCTCGGCGACCCAGCTCTCGCGGCCGCTCGCGGCGAGATCGGCCTGCAGCGCCAGATAGACGTCGCGCAGATGGGTGACGTCGGATTCGGCATAGGTCAGCTGTGCCTCGCTGAGCGGGCGGCGCGACCAGTCGGTGAAGCGCGAGGATTTGTCGACGCGCGCCTTGGCGAGGTCGTTGACCAGCTGCTCATAGCCGACCGAGTCGCCATAGCCGCAGACCATGGCCGCGACCTGGGTGTCGAACAGCGGCGTCGGCAGCACGCGGCCGAGCATCCAGACGATTTCGAGGTCCTGCCGGGCGGCATGGAAGACCTTGACCACATTCTGATCGGTCATCAGCGCCATGAGCGGCGCAAGATCGAGGCCCTCAGCCAGCGGGTCGACCATCACGGCCTCGTCCGGCGAGGCCATCTGGACCAGGCAGAGCTTCGGGTAATAGGTCGTCTCGCGCAGGAACTCCGTATCGACGGTGACGAAGGGGTGCGCGGCGAGGCGGGAGCAGGCGGAAGCGAGCTCTTCGGTCGTGGTGATCAGGTTCATGGCCGGCGCTCTTAGCAGATGACGATGCGCCATGTCGCGGGCGTTCTTGACAACCGCGCCGCGCGCGTGTGGTTACGGCGCCAAATCGCTTGCGTGCCCGATCCTGGCCGCATGGACGCCCGGAAAGCTGAACCCGTGACCCTGCACCGTTACCGTTCCCACACCTGCGGCGCGCTCCGCGAGAGCGACATCGGCGCCTCCGTGCGCCTGTCCGGCTGGTGCCATCGCATCCGCGACCATGGCGGCGTGCTGTTCATCGATCTGCGCGACCATTACGGCCTGACCCAGGTCGTGGTCGATCCCGATTCGCCGGCCTTCGCCGATGCCGAGAAGGCGCGCGCCGAATGGGTCATCCGCATCGACGGCAAGGTCAAGCCGCGCCTCGCCGGCACCGAGAACGCCAACCTCGCCACCGGCGCGGTCGAGGTCTTCGCCACGGCGATCGAAGTGCTGGGGCCGTCGGCGGAGCTGCCGCTGCCGGTCTTCGGCGATCTCGAATATCCCGAGGACACCCGCCTCAAATATCGCTTCCTCGACCTGCGCCGCGAGAAGCTGCACAACAACATCGTGCTGCGCGGCAAGGTGATCGACTCGCTGCGCCGGCGCATGCAGACGTCCGGCTTCTCCGAGTTCCAGACGCCGATCCTGACGGCGTCGAGCCCTGAGGGCGCGCGCGACTTCCTGGTGCCGAGCCGCCTGCATCCGGGCAAGTTCTACGCCCTGCCGCAGGCGCCGCAGCAGTACAAGCAGCTCCTGATGATGGCGGGCTTCGACCGCTACTTCCAGATCGCGCCCTGCTTCCGCGACGAGGATCCGCGCGCCGACCGGCTGCCTGGCGAGTTCTACCAGCTCGACGTCGAGATGAGCTTCGTCGAGCAGGAAGACGTCTTCGCCACCATGGAGCCGGTGATCGCCGGCGTGTTCGAGGAATTCGGCGAGGGCAAGTCCGTCACCAAGAACTGGCCGCGCATCCCCTATGCCGAGGCGCTGCGCAAATACGGCTCCGACAAGCCCGATCTGCGCAACCCGATCGAGATGCAGGACGTCTCCGAGCAGTTCCGCGGTTCGGGCTTCAAGGTCTTCGCCCGCATCCTCGAAGGCGAGAAGAACCGCATCTGGGCGATTCCCGCGCCGGGCGGCGGCTCGCGCGCCTTCTGCGACCGGATGAACTCCTGGGCCCAGGGCGAGGGCCAGCCCGGCCTCGGCTATTTGATGGTCAAGGAGGACGGCGAAGGGCAGGGGCCGATCGCCAACAACATCGGTCCCGAGCGCGTCGCGGCCATCGTCGCCCAGATGGAGCTGAAGGGCGGGGACGCCTGCTTCTTCGTCGCGGGCGATCCGGACAAGTTCTACAAGTTCGCCGGCAGTGCCCGGAACAAGGTCGGCTCCGAGCTCGGGCTGATCGACGAGAACGCCTTCGCTTTCGCCTGGATCGTCGATTTCCCGATGTTCGAGTACAACGAGGACGAGAAGAAGGTCGACTTCTCGCACAACCCGTTCTCGATGCCGCAGGGCGGTCTGAAGTCGCTGCTCGAGGACGATCCGATTTCGATCAAGGCGTTCCAGTACGACATCGCCTGCAATGGCTACGAGCTCGCCTCCGGTGGCATCCGCAACCACAAGCCCGAAGCGATGGTCAAGGCCTTCGAGATCGCCGGCTATGGCGAGGAGACCGTGATCGAGCGCTTCGGCGGCATGTACCGGGCCTTCCAGTACGGCGCGCCGCCGCATGGCGGCATGGCCGCCGGTGTCGACCGCATCATCATGCTGCTTGCCGGTGCGACCAACCTGCGCGAGGTCGCTCTGTTCCCGATGAACCAGCAGGCGGTCGATCTCCTGATGGGAGCGCCTTCGCCGGCGTCGCCGAAGCAGCTGCGCGAGGCGCATCTGCGCGTCAACCTGCCCGAGAAGGACGCCTGAGCGATCATGGCCTATCTGCCTGCCGGGCGAGCGCTGCTGCTCGCCTGCTTCGTCGCGCTGCCGCTTGGCGCCTGTGTCGCCGGTCATGCCGATTCCACTGCAGGCCGCGCCTCGGCGCTGGCGACGACGGTCTCGCGCGCTATCGCCTGCAGGGCCGGCTCGCCGCAGCGCACGACGCTGGACCGCTTCATCGCTGCCGAGAAGGCACGTGGAGCAAGCGACGAGCAACTCGCGGCTGCGCGCTCGGCCTATGTCACGGTGTCCGAAGCCGAGATGATCAACCAGGACGTCCGCCCGCAGCCCTGCACGGCCGAGGAGCGGGCGGCGCTGCGCGGCAAGATGAACGATGTCCGTGCCGGCCGATTCGAGGCGCCCTGACCGGCCATGACTGCGTCCAAGCCCTGTCTCGTTGTACTCGCGGCAGCGAGCCTCGCCGGTTGTGTCGCTGCAGGGCCGATGCCCGGCACACCCGAATTCACGGCTGCGCAGGTCTCACGCGCCTATGATTGCGGGCTGAGGGTCGATCGCAGCCGCATCATCGGGCGCCTGCCGGCTGACCAACGCGGCCGTTTCGTCGCCGCCAATGCGAGCTATGCGGTGAAGTCCTATAACGCGCCGCGCCGTTGCGAGGCGTCCGAGCGCGAGCGGCTCCAGCAGGAGCTGCGTCTGGGGGCTCGGCGCTGATCGCCTCTTGCCTCGCGCCGCGCATCCCGCGCAGATGCGGGCCATGAGCTTTTCCGCCGCCGATATCACCGCCGTCGTCGTCAGCTTCGACAGCGCGCAGGTGCTGCCGTCCTGCCTCGCCGCGCTGGCGGGCGAGGGCGTCGCTGCGATCGTCGTCGACAATGCCAGCGGCGATGCCTCGGCCGAGCTCGCGGCGCAGCATGGTGCGAGGGTCCTGCGCAACGCCCGCAACGAAGGCTATGGCCGCGCCAACAACCGCGGCGTGCGCGCGGCGACGACGCCTTTCGTCCTGATCGTCAATCCCGATCTGGAAGTGCAGCCGGGCGCGGTTTCGGCCCTGCTGGCGGCGGCCGAGGCTTATCCGGATGCAGTCGCCTTTGCGCCGCGTCTGGTCGAGCCCTCCGGCCGCGTCTTCCTGCAGCCGCGCTCGCTGCTCTCGCCACCCCATCTCAATCGGGCTCGTACGATCGCGCTGCCTGAGGGCGATGCCTGCCTGCCGTTCCTGTCGGGGGCCTGCCTGTTGCTGCGGCGCGAGGTCTTCCTGGCGCTCGGCGGCTTCGACCCGGCGATCTTCCTGTTCTACGAGGACGATGATCTCTGCCGGCGCCTGCGCGAGGCCGGGCACGCGCTGGTCCATGTCGATGGCGCCAACGCCAGGCATGGCCGCGGCCGCTCCAGCGCGCCGTCGCCGCAGCGGCGCTTCACCGCGCGCTGGCACCTCGCCTGGTCGGAATATCACATGGCGCGCAAATGGGGCCTGCCCGTGCCCGGCCTGGGCAAGACCATCGAAAATGCAGCCAAGGCAATCGGTTACGGCCTGATCTTGAATCAGGACAAGATGTATGCGCATGCCGGCTCGGTCGCCGGTGCGCTTGCGGCGCGCGCCGGTCACAGCGCGCTCGCCCGGCAGGGGCTCAACGAGGCGGAGATCATCGCGTGACGGACTTCCTGCGTGCCGCCAGCGCCGCCGACGGACTCAGCCTGCCGCATAATCATTTCGGCCTGCTGCGTCTGCTGCTGGCGCTCGCCGTCGTGGTCTCGCATGGCCTCAGCGTCACCACCGGCAAGGTCGAGGACGAGTTGCTGGCGCATTCGACCGGCTTCACGCTCGGCGAGCACGCGGTCAACGGCTTCTTCGCCATCTCCGGCTTCCTGGTGACGATGAGCTATGAGCAGCGCGGCTGGCGAGACTATCTCGTGGCCCGCACCTTGCGCATCGCGCCCGGCTTGATCGCGGCGACGCTCGTCGTAGCGCTGCTGCTCGGCAGCGCACTGACCAAGCTCGATCTCTCCGCCTATCTCGCCGACCCGCAGCTCTGGCGCTTCATCAACGGCACGCTGACCAGCTTCAAGAGCTCGGCGCCGCTGCCGGGCGTCTTCGCCGACAACCCGCTCAAGTTCCCGATGGGGACCGTCTGGACGCTGAAATACGAGACCCTGTGCTATCTCGGCGTTCTGGTCATCGGGCTCGTCGGCCTGCTGGCCCATCGCCGCATCGTTTTGGGTCTCTGGGTCGCACTCGTCATTGCGACGGTCCTGCGCGAGATTCTCGCGCCGGACGGGTCGAAGGGGCTCGAGACGGCGCTGCGCCTGCCGCTGATCTTCCTGACCGGTGGACTGATCTATCTCTGGCGCGAGCGCGTGCCGCTGTCGCTGCCGGGGCTCGCCGTCGCGCTCGCGGTCGTGGCACTTGCTCAGGCGACGCCAGCCTACAAAGCGCTGCTCTATCTCGTCACTGCCTGGGGCGTTCTGGTACTGGCGCTGGCACCGCCGCTGACCCGCTGGCGCAGCGAGCCGCCCGCCGACCTGTCCTATGGCGTCTATCTCTATGGCTGGCCGGTGCAGCAGGCCTTCGTCGCGGTCTTTCCAACAGTCGGGGCGCTGACCCTGTTCGGACCGTCGCTCGTCGTCACGCTGCTGGTCTCCGCGCTGTCCTGGTATCTCGTCGAGAAGCCGGCACTCGGGCTCAAGCGACGCTTGCTGAAGCCTGCCTGATCGCCGCCGCCAGCTCGTCGACACGGTCCGACATCAAGAGCGGCAGGAGCTGCGAGACCCGCTCTGGCGGAAGCTCCCACCAGCGGCTCGCCAGCAGTGCCTCGATCTGCGCTTCCGGCAGGCGCAAGCGTACGATCTTGGCGGGATTGCCGGCGACGATCGCATAGGGCGGCACGTCGCGGGTCACCACGGCACGGGCCGCAACCACGGCGCCATGGCCGATGGTCACGCCGGACATGATCATCGCCTGCGAGCCGAGCCAGACATCATGGCCGATGGCGACGTCGCCGCGCGTCGCGTCATGCCCGCTCATCTCGCGCGCTGCCGGCCAGAGATTCGGTAAAGCAGGGAAGGGGTAGGTCGTCGCCCAGTCGGTGCGATGATTGCCGCCCAGAAAGATCTCGACCCCGTCGGCGATCGAGCCGTAGCGGCCGATCGACAACCTCGCCCCGCTCTCCGGAAACCGGACTTTTGGCCGGCCATAGGTGAAGGCGCTGATCGTGATCTGCCCCGGACGTCGCGCCAGCAGCTTGGCGAGATGGATGCGCGTCTGGTTGTCCGGATTGACCCAGCGCCGCAGGAAGCTGCGCGGGCCGGCGGGCAGGCCGGCCCACCAGGTCGCGAGCGCGCCCGGGCGCCAGTCGGCGTCCGGGCTCAAGATGTCGTGCGAGGTCAAGCCGTCCGCCTCACTCGGCGGTGGCCTGGACGTCGATCTTGTCGAAGATCTCGGTCGGGTCGCCGAGCGTGATCACGTCGGCGAGGCCGAGCCCGGTCGCGGTCTTGGCGTTCGCCTTGACGGTCAGCGTGCCCGGCTTGGCGACGAAGCGGGCGATCGCATTCGCCAGCGCCTTGGCGCCGTCCGAGGGGCCGAGGATGGCGGCGAGGCCGAGGCTCGCCATCATGCCGTATTCGCGCCGGACATCCTCGACCTTGCGCTTCGACTTCTTGGCCTCGTTCTCGATCAGCTTCTCGGCGAGGCCGAGATTCTGCAGCTTGAGCTCGACATTCTTGGCGGTCGCGCCGAGCAGCGCCACCTGGGCCAGAGCGAGATCGCCGGAGAAGACCTCCTTGCCGACATTGCCGAGCATGCCGGTGGCATCGAGCCTGGCCATGCCGACGCCGCCGAGCGAGAGCGTGCGGATGGCGAACTCCTTGCTCGCCTCCTGCCAGGCAAGCGCAAGCTTCGCCGAGAGGTCGATGTTGCGGTAGCCCATCGCCAGCAGGTCTTTGGCCGCGGGATTATCGGCGCTCTCGACGATCGGGAAGGTGATCTTGTCGAGCGTCAGCGCCATGTCGGTCGGGATGCCGTTGACCTGCTCGCCGGCCTTGAGCTCGAAGCTGCCGAGGCCGACCTGGATCGGCGCGCCGGCCGGGCGGCCGCGCTTGCCGTCCTGCGGCACGGTCATCTGCACGCCATTCATCTTGATCGTGCCGAGCTTCGGTATGAAGCGGCGGAAGTCGAGGGTCTTGAGGTCGACCGCGGCACCGCCAAGAGCTTTGACTTCGCGTACCACGCCCTCGAACGAGAAGCCGGAATAGCCGAGCGAGGCAATCGTCCCCTTGGCGCCGCTGCCCTCGAATTGCAGGCCCTCGATCACGACGCCGGACTTCTCCGGCGCATCCTCGCCGAAGGCGACGCGCGCGATGCGCATGTCGACCGGCTCGGCCTTGGCGCCTGGCTTCGGCGGCGTCTTCAGCGCCATCACGATGTCGCGCTGCTCGCCGCTGCCATAGTCGACGGCGTCGAAGATCTCTGCCATCGCCAGCAGCAGCTTGCGGTCGCGCGCTTCGCTGATCGCCGGGTCTTCCTTGCTGTTGAGGTTGCGCGAGGCCTTTTCCGATTCGTCGCTCAGCACGGCGATGCGCGTCATGAGCTCGCTCATCGGCTCGGAGGCGACGCGCGCCTTGAAGCCGCGCAGCGAGGCCTTGCCGGCCGACATCTTGCCCTGCTCGCCGAGGTCGAACGAGAAGCCGTCCTGCTCGATCTTGCCGATGATCGGCAGCATCGGTGTGGTCTCGCCGGGCTTGGCCTTCTCGGCGAAGACGCGCGCGATCTGCATCAGGTCGAGCGCTTCGAAGCTGGTGCGCTTGATTTCGCCGTTCATCGGGCCTGTGGCGCCGCCTTCGACCTTGATGGCGCCGTCGCTCGATTCGCCACGTCCGATCCGGCCCTCGCGGATGTCGGAGAACTTGATGTTGCGATAGGTCGTGACCTGCTTCTGCGGGCCGAAATTCTGCTCCATCACCAGCGTCGGCGCGTTGATCTCGCTGGCATCGAGCTTGCCGAGCCTGGCGATGGCGCTGTCGCCGCTGCCCTGGAAGATGGCGAGGAAGCCGTCGCGGTCGAGCGAGGTCCCCTTCACCTCGAGCTTCGGGATCGACAGCACGAACTTGCCGAGGTCGAGCTTGATGTTGTCGAGCTGGAGATCGGCAGCGGAGGCGGGATTGGCCAGGAGCACAAGGAGCAAGGCTGTCGCGGACAGCGGCCGATAGCTCGCGAAGCGTCGGCCGGGCGAAATCGTCATGGTGGTCTCCTGAAGCATGCGTCGAGGCCCGCGGGCGCGTAGCTGGGGCCGAGCCCCGATTGGCAGTGCCAGAGACGGATTCGCGGGCACGGCAGCCCATCCGTCTTCGGCAGGAAGTCTGCAGCGACCCTGCCGCAAGGCGATGACGAAAGAAAGATGGCGTGTCCGTCGGCCCGGCGAAATGCTTGACGAAACGGTATTGCTTCGTGCCATTGGCCGCAGAACCGCCACGAGGCCGCGGCAAGGCTTGCGTCAGGGTGGCTTGTCCGGCGCGAGGCGCGATGATGTCTGTTGTGGAACGTTTCCTGCGCCTGGCTTCTGTCGTCGCGCTGGCCATGGGCGTCTTTGTGGCCCTCCCGAATCCGGCGAAGGCGCAGAACGCACCGGCCAGCGGTCTCGAGCCATTGGCGATCGTCACGGCTTCGGGCCGCCACGCTTTCCAGGTCGAGGTCATGCGCACGCCGGACCAGCGCGCGCGGGGGTTGATGCACCGCCAGTTCATGCCGGCCGATCGCGGCATGCTCTTCGACTTCAAGCAGGTCGAGCCGGTCGCGATGTGGATGCAGAACACCTACATCTCGCTCGACATGCTCTTCATCCGCGCCGACGGCACGGTCGCCCGCATCGCCGAACGGGCTGAGCCCCTCTCGACCCGGACAATTCCCTCCGGCGAACCGGTCCTCTCGGTGCTCGAGCTCAATGCTGGCATTGCCGAGAAGCTCGGCATCAAGCCCGGCGACAAGGTCGAGCATCCGCTGTTCAAGCGCTGAGCGGCACGGCCCTGCCATCCGTCACATCACAGCCGTAATTGCTTCGGACAACCGCCATCCTGACGTTGTCAAGATGATCTCGCTCGGAGGCTGTCAATGGCGGACTGGACGAGAGCGCTCTTGCGACGTTCGGCGGTGCTGGCTTTGCTCGCCCTTTCCGCCTGCCGCCCTGGCGACATCGTTCTCGATGCCGGCGAACCGGTCGTCAGTGCCGGGCGCTACGCCTCCACGGCCTCGTCGCCGGCTGAACCCGGCAAGCGGGTGCCGGTCCGCAATGTCCTGGTCCTGACCAGCGGTGGCGCCGACGGCGCCTTCGGAGCTGGCGTGCTCCAGGCCTGGTCCCGGAGCGGCAAGCGCCCGGTCTTCGATGTGGTCACCGGGACCTCGACAGGCGCACTGCAGGCGACTGCGGCGTTCCTCGGCCCGGCCTCGGACCATCTGCTGGAGCGGGTCTACACCACGACGCGGACGCGCGACGTCTTTCGCTCCAATGGTTTGAAGACGCTGGTCGGCACCGGCCTTTACGATCCGGCTCCATTGCGGCGCCTGCTGCTCGAGCTGATCAGCGATGACATGCTGGATCAGGTCGCCTCCGAGCACAGCAAGGGCCGACGGCTCTATGTCGCGACGACCGACATGACGGCGGGCAAGACCATGTTCTGGGACATGGGTGCGATCGCCGCCTCGGATGGGGACCGGCGCAGCCACTATGTCGACATCCTCGTCGCTTCGGCGGCGGTGCCCGGTCTCGTCGAGCCGGTGCGCATTCGCGACAGGCGAAGCGGCGCCGTTTCGATCCACAGCGACGGAGGCGTCAAGGCACCGGTGCCATTCGATAGCTTCATGCTGGGCAGGGCCGGGCGCGGCAGCACGATATGGGTTCTCGCCAACGGCCATGTCAGCCGCGACGCCGCCGTCAGCAGTCCGGCTGCGTCGACATTGGCGCTGGCCCGCCGCGGCGTCTCTCAACTCATCCGACAATTGCTCTACAGCTCGGTGCATGAGGCGCGGGGCAAAGCTGCGGCAGCCGGAGCGCATTTTCGGCTGGTCTCCCTCCCTGAGACGGTATCCGAGACGAAGGATCCACTGCGCTTCGATCCTGACGAAATGCGCCCCCTGTTCGAGTCGGGGCAGGCGGCAGGTGCGCGAATCTTCGGGGCGCCACCTCCATCATTGTCGCCTGAAGATGCGCCGCAGCCCTCCAGCGTGGCTGCACGCGCGATATCGGCCAGTCCCGCGGAACCGGCGCTCTGATCGGAAGTCGCTATCGCGAGCGGTCGTCTTGCCGCTGGCCGGTCGCCTGACGCCGTCGATCCGGCTATGATCGCTCGGTATAGCGGGTAGGACGGAGACCGGAACATGCCGGGGAATGCTGAGCGGGCTGAGCTGGATGACCGAATCGCAATCGTCCGCAGGAACATCTCCGAGCTGATGGAGCAGGCGACCGGCGCGTCCGGCGCTGCCGTCGAGGAGAGCCTGGCCAACCGGCTCAACGAGCAGCAGGATTTGCTCACCGAACTTCTCCGGCAGCGCGAAGCGCTGGGCTGAGGCGGCTGGAAACGTCGCTTCTGCCGGTTGCCGGCCCGGAGATGGCGGTACAACGAGTGCACAGGACTCTACCCGGCGATCCCGTGGGAACTGCGTGTTCCCAAAGCAGGCGGTTGGTGATATTGCGTTCCGCATCCGCCGGCTTCGAGATGGGCCGGTGGAACCGATTTGCGAGTGATTGATTACACTTGCGAGGCGGCGGGGTATAGCGCAGCCCGGTAGCGCATCTGCTTTGGGAGCAGAGGGTCCCAGGTTCGAATCCTGGTGCCCCGACCAATCTCGACAAAGGGCTTTGCCGGAAGGCGAGGGGAAGCATGACGGCACGCATCTATTCGCCGGCGCGCAACGCGATGCAGTCGGGCACGGCCAAGACCGGCCGCTGGCTGCTGGAGTATGAGCCCGAGCGGCCGCGCGAGATCGAGCCGCTGATGGGCTGGACCTCGTCCGGCGACATGAAGAGCCAGCTCCGGCTCTGGTTCGACACGGCCGAGGAGGCTGTCGCCTACGCCACGCGCAACGGCATCGCCTATCGCCTGGAGCAGCCGCATCAGGCCAAGCGCCGCGCCATGACCTATTCGGACAATTTCAAGTTCAACCGCGTCGGCCAGTGGACGCATTGAAGCTAATCGAACCGGCGGGTCACAAGCCCGCCGTTCTCTTCAGGGCCCGTAGCTCAGCTGGATAGAGCAGCAGCCTTCTAAGCTGCTGGTCACAGGTTCGAATCCTGTCGGGCTCGCCACTTTGCCTCACTCCTGCGCCTCGTCCCGGCGCAGCTCGAAGGCCAGCATCGCTTCGGCCAGCGCTTCCAGCTCGCGGTCCTTCTCCCTGCTGTCCGGCTCGGCATTGAGTTCAGTCAGGCGCTGCTGGGCCTGTTCGTAGTCCTCGTCGGTGTGAACCGCGATTGGACTTTTCATGATTCTGCTCCTTTCGGTCTGCACCGACGTTTCCGCGCGACCAGAGGGTCAACCCTTCATCAGAGATGGAGTTCCGCGCGCCCCGTTGCCATAGGCGCCACAGCCTTCTCGGTCCTCAGTCCTCTCGGCCCCAATTTCGCAACTGGCGGATCGTCGGCAGTGGCCGGCGCAGGCGCCAGAGCACCAAGGCGAGATGGCCGGCGAAGCCGATGACGAAACCGGGCAGGGCGGCCCCGAGCGTCACGGTGACCAGCCCCATGGCGCAGCCACCGGAATCGCCCGGGCCGCATTTCGGATCGAACAGCAGTGCTGCCATCACGATGGCGAAGCCGGCGAGCATCGCCAAGAGCATGCCGAGGCAACCGATCCAGATCGCCCGGAGTAGGATCTTCGTCATGGCGATCTCCTGGCCCCGCCGCACGGCAAATGCCGGCGCTGCATTCCACAGCTTATGAGCGCATCTTGCCGCGGTCGGCGCGAAGTCGTAAACGCCCCGCGGCCGGATCGGCCTTGATCGCGCCCGAAAGGCGGGGCATGGCCCGGACGCATCCGGTTCATGAAGCGCCGGTCTCTGCTCGTTGCCCGTTAACCTCCAAGTTCCAGCCCCTGCCGTGGCTGCAAGGAGTCTCGATGATCTCGCTCGGCTCCGGCCTGGACCGGCTCGCCAATTTCGCCTCCGCGAGTCATTGGCGCGCCTGCCTGCTTCTGGTGCTGCTCTCGCTCGGCGCTTTCCTGCCCGGCTTCACCAGCCTGCAGCCCTTCGATCGCGACGAGCCGCGCTTCGCCCAGGCCAGCAAGCAGATGCTGGAGACGCGCGACTTCGTCGACATCCGCTTCCAGGACGAGGCCAGGCACAAGAAGCCGGTCGGTATCTACTGGCTGCAGGCCGGAAGCGTCGCCATCGGCGAGGCGCTCGGCGTGCCGCAGGCGCGCACCACCATCTGGCTCTACCGGCTGCCGTCGCTCATCGGCGCCATCGCCACCGTGCTCCTGACCTATTGGGCGCTGCTCGCTTTCGTCGGCGCACGGCTGGCCTTGCTCGGTGGGGCGCTGATGGCGGCGGCCGTGCTGCTCGGCGTCGAGGCCCGCATCGCCAAGACTGACGCCCTGCTCGCTGCCTGCGCGGTTGCCACCATGGGCGCGCTCGCCCGAGCCTGGCTCGACTGGACCCGGTCGCTCGCCTTTGTGCCCAGCCGACACAACTGGCTGGTGTTCTGGTCGGCGACGGCGCTTGCGCTGCTGATCAAGGGGCCGATCGTGCCGATGGTCTGGGGGCTGGCGACGCTTGTTCTCAGCCTTCGCGAGCGCTCGCTGCGCTGGTTTGCGCCACTGAAGCCGGGCCGGGGGCTACTGCTCTGTCTTCTCGTCGTGCTGCCCTGGTTCGTCGCCATCGCGGTGAAGACCGGCGGCGACTTCTTCGCCGAGAGCGTCGGCAAGGACATGCTCGCCAAGGTCGGGGAGGGGCAGGAGAAGCATTGGGGGCCGCCCGGCCTCTATCTGCTGCTGTTCTTCGGCACCTATTGGCCCTCGGCCGCGCTGGCGGCGATGGCGATCCCGTTCGCCTGGGTGAAGCGCCGCGAGCCGCAGATCCTGTTCCTGCTCGCCTGGATCGTGCCGTCCTGGATAGTCTTCGAGGCGGTGCCGACCAAGTTGCCGCACTATGTGCTGCCGCTCTATCCGGCGATCACCGCGCTGTTCCTGCTCGCTCTGGTCAATGGCGGCATCAACCGCTTCCGCCGCGGCTCGACTCTGACGGCGCTGCTCGTCGTGCTGGTGCCGGCAGCGCTCATCGGCGTACTGCTCTACGGCACCTGGACGCTCGACCGGACCTTGCCCTGGCTCGCCCTGCCGGTCCTGGCGCTCGCGCTCTTCGTCGCCTTCCGTGGCTTCCTGGCCTTCCGCCGGGGTGCATTCGAGGGCGCGCTCTGGCGCGGCGTGGTCGCCAGCCTGCTGCTCAGCGCCGGCGTCTTCGGCCTCGCCTCGCCGAGCCTGCGTGGTCTCAAGCTGTCGCCGCGGCTGGCTGAGGCGGTGCAGGCCGTGACCTGCTCGAATCCCCAGGTCATCACCATCGGTTATCGCGAGCCGAGCCTCGTCTTCCTGGTCGGCACCGATCTGCGCATGGGCGCCGACGGGACGATGGCGGCGACCTTCCTGCGCGAGCCCGGCTGCCGGGTGGCGCTGGTCGAGAGCCGCTTCCTCGACGGCTTCCGCCAGACGCTCGCCGTATCGGGCCAGGCGCCGCGGCTCCTGACCACGATCTCCGGCTTCAACCTGAACGGCGGCAAGCGCCTCGACATCAGCGTCTTTGTCCGTGAGTGATCGAGGCTTGCTCCGCCGTGGCGGTTGACGCAGTTTGCGCGCCGCAATGCAGAAAGACTTGGAATCCGTGACCGAACCTGTGCCTGCAACCGGCCAGCCCCGCCTCAGCATCGTCGTGCCGGTGCGCAACGAAGAGGGCAATATCGCGCCGCTGGTCCGCGACATCGAGGCCGCTTGCGCCGATCTCGGCGTCTTCGAGCTGATCTATGTCGATGACGGTTCGAGCGACGGCACCGCCGCTGCGCTCGCCGGACTCGCCGCGACCCGGCCCTGGCTGCGGGTCGTCCGTCATGCGCAGTCCTGCGGCCAGTCGGCGGCGGTACGCAGCGGTGTCAGGGCAGCGACCGCCCCGATTGTCGCAACCCTCGACGGCGACGGCCAGAACGATCCGTCCTTCATCCCGGCGATGCTGGCCCAGCTCGAGACGGCAGGCGCCTCGGCCGGTCTGGTCCAGGGCCAGCGCGTCGGCCGCAAGGACACAGGGTTCAAGCGCATGCAGTCGCGCATCGCCAACAAGGTCCGCGGCGCCGTCCTCAAGGACGCCACGCGCGACACCGGCTGCGGCCTGAAATGCTTCCGGCGCGAGGCCTATCTGGCGCTGCCCTATTTCGACGCGTTGCATCGCTTCATGCCTGCGCTCGTCGTGCGCGAGGGCCTCGCCGTGCTGCATCACGACGTACGCGACCGCCAACGCCTGACCGGCGTCTCGAATTACGGTTTCTTTGACCGGCTCTGGGTCGGCATTCTCGACCTTGCCGGGGTCTGGTGGCTGATCAGGCGCCGCAAGCGCGTGCCGCAGATCGCGACGGAGGTGCGCTGATGCTCATCGACCTGCAGAACATGATCGGGAATTATTTCCACGATGTCTTCGTCAACAGTGTCGACTGGTGGGTCCTGCTCGGCGTCGTCGCGCAGGGTCTTTTCACGATGCGCTTCGTGGTGCAGTGGCTCGCCAGCGAGAAGGCGCAGCGCTCGGTCGTGCCGATGACCTTCTGGTGGTTCTCGATCGGCGGCGGCATGCTGCTTTTGATCTACGCGCTCTATCGCCGTGATCCGGTCTTCATCATCGGCCAGGGCTTCGGCGTGTTCGTCTACCTGCGCAATCTGCAATTCGTGCTGCGCGCGAAGGCGCGTGGCGAGGACACGAATTCCGCGCCGGGCTGAGGCAGGATTTCAGTATTCACCGGCCGGGAAGCCGTGGCGCGTCATCATGGCGCGATGCCAATCGCTGCCGATGAGGCCGTTGAGCGCCGTGTCGAAGCGTTTCCGCAGAGCGGCATGCTGCTTGCCGAAAGCGAAGGCTCCGGCGGCCGAGCTGCCCTCGTCGGCAGGCACGGTGACGACCGTCAACTTGTCATCGGGTTGACGGGCAAGGTAGCCGCGATGCGCCATGGCGACGCTGGCATAGGCGTCGGCGTCGCCGTTCCTAACCGCAGCCACGGCCTCTTCCTGGGTCGCGACACGGATGACCCGCTCCGCAGCGATACCGGCGGCGAGCCCGGCCTGCTCCTGGACTTGCCCGCCCACGACCACCAAGCGGGCTGTGGCGCCGGCGACGGCCCGATAGCCGGTCAACCGCGCGCGGTCGGCCTCGCGCACCAGCAGCCCGTCGGCCAGCGACCAGACCGGCCGGCTGAAGTCGACCAGCTTTTGCCGCTCGGCCGTGACGAAGAGCGGCGTGGTCATCGTCCAGCGCCCGGAGGCGAGACCAGGCAGCAGCTCGGCGAACGTCGTCAGCCGCTGCTCGAACTCCGTGATGCCGAGCTGCTGGAAGGCGGCGGCTGCGAGTTCGACATCGCAACCACGCGCAGCGCCTCCGGCTGCCGGCCAGCAGAAGGGTGGTTCGTCGAGATAGGCGAAGACGATCGGCTCGTCCGGCACCATGGCGAGCGCTCAGCTCGCCGCTCTCAGCCGCGCAAAGCCGGCGTCGAGATCCTCCTTGAGGTCTTCCAGATCCTCCAGGCCGATATGGAAGCGGATCGTCGGGCCCTTGAAGCCGGGCTTGGTCGCGGTGCGATAGCGGCTGCAGTCGAACGGCAGCACGAGGCTCTCATAGCCGCCCCAGGACGCGCCCATGCCGAACAGCGTGAGCCCGTCGAGCATGGCGGCGACCGCCTTCATCGAGACCGGCTCGAGTTCGATCGAGAACAGCGAACAGGCGCCGGTGAAATCCCGTTTCCAGATGGCATGGCCGGGATCATCAGGCAGGGCCGGATGCAGGATGCGGGCGACCTCGGGCCGCGCGGCCAGCCAGTTCGCCATCTCCAGCCCCGCTGGCTGCAGCTCCTTGAGCCTGATGGCGAGGGTGCGGATGCCGCGCAGCGTCAGATAGGCGTCCTCGGGCGCGATGATCACGCCGAGTGCGTCCCAGGTCCGCTGGAGCTGGCTGTAGAGTTCCGGCGTGCGGGCCGAGACCGTCCCGATCAGCACGTCCGAATGCCCCGCATAGTATTTCGTCCCGGCCTGGACCGAGACATCGACGCCGAAGGCGTGCGCATCGAACAGGAGCGGCGTCGCCCAGGTGTTGTCCATCA
Organism: Alloboseaceae bacterium BT-24-1; assembly: GCA_025846845.1. Lineage (GTDB taxonomy): Bacteria > Pseudomonadota > Alphaproteobacteria > Rhizobiales > Beijerinckiaceae > Allobosea. Next base: position 792,332 of record JAOYTL010000001.1, on the reverse strand, counting down.
TCACCATGATGTCGCGGGCATGGGCCGCCGCGACGATCGCGGGGATGTCCTGGACCTCCAGGGTCTGCGATCCCGGCGACTCGGTCCAGACGGCCCTGGTGTTCGGCTTGAACAGCTCGGCGATGCCTTCGCCGATGAGCGGGTCGTAATAGGTGACCTCGACGCCGTAGCGGGGCAGCATCCGTTCGCAGAAATTGCGCATCGGATGGTAGACGCTGTCGGTCACGAGAAAGTGGTCGCCGGCGGTCAGGAAGGCGAGGGTGGGCAGGGTGCAGGCGAGCAGGCCGGACGAGCAGGCGAGCACGCCGGCGCCGCCCTCCATCGTGTGGGCCGCGGCGAGCAGCGCGTCGATCGTGGGACTGCCGGAGGTGCCGTAGCTGTAGCGCGCCTTGCGGACCAGGAAATCCTCGGTGCTTGGATAGATCACGGTCGAGCCGCGCACGATCGGCGGATTGACGAAGCCGTAGCTGTCGGTGGAGTCGCGGCCGGCGAGGACGAGACGGGTTTTCTCGCGCAGGCGCGCGAATTCGGGCTTCGAGAGCTTTTTCATGAACCGGGAGCGATGCGAGCGGGAGGGGATGGGTTGTGGTCGCACTTGACCACCTCCGGAAAGTCGCATGTGATGCCTGCAGTGAAAAGAGGCAGGTGCACGGGGGCCCTTGCTTGACGCTCATGAGCGGCTCTGGCAATCGACCGGAGCCGTGTTTCGCTTAAATTTTCGGCATCGAAACGAGACATCAAGTCGCGACGATGCGGTGACCGGCAGGTTCCGGCCGGCAGACGCCGGCGGGGCAACAATGGGAGAGATCAGAATGAAGAAATTCATGGCAGCCGCTGTCGCCGGCCTCGGCTTCGCGCTGGCAGCGGCGAGCGCGCAGGCGCAGGCGCCTCAAACGCTTACTCAGGTCAAGAGCCGCGGTATCCTGAACTGCGGCTCCAACACCGGTCTCGCCGGCTTTGGCGTGCCGGACGGGCAGGGCAACTGGGCCGGGCTCGACGTTGATTATTGCCGCGCCATCGCGGCCGCGATCTTCAACGACCCGACCAAGGTGAAGTTCATCCCGCTCTCGGCCAAGGACCGCTTCACGGCCCTGCAGTCGGGCGAGGTCGACGTGCTCGTGCGCAACTCGACCTGGACGATGTCGCGCGACACCGCGCTCGGCCTGCTGTTCACCGGCGTGAACTACTATGACGGCCAGGGCTTCCTGGTCCGCAAGAAGCTCGGCGTGAATTCAGCGCTGCAGCTCAATGGCGCCTCGGTCTGCACCCAGCAGGGCACCACGACCGAGCTCAACCTCGCCGACTTCTTCCGCGCCAACAACCTGAAGTACGAGGTCGTCGCTTTCGCCTCGGCCGACGAGACCGTCAAGGCCTATGATTCCGGCCGTTGCGACGCCTTCACCACCGACGCTTCGGGCCTCTATGCGGAACGCCTGAAGCTGACCGCGCCGGACGATCACATGGTCCTGCCCGAGATCATCTCGAAGGAGCCGCTCGGCCCGTCGACCCGCAACAATGACGGGCAGTGGTTCGGCCTGATCAAATGGGTGCACTACGCCATGCTCAATGCCGAGGAACTCGGCGTGACCAAGGCGAATGTCGACGAGATGCTGAAGTCGAGCAACCCCGAGATCAAGCGTCTGCTCGGGACCGAGGGCAAGTTCGGTGAGAGCGTCGGCCTGACCGCCGATTGGGCCTATCGGATCGTCAAGCACGTCGGCAACTACGGCGAGAGCTTCGAGAAGAATGTCGGCCAGGGCTCGCTGCTGAAGATCGCTCGCGGCCAGAACGCGCTGTGGACCAAGGGCGGCCTGCAATACGCGCCGCCGGTTCGCTAAGGAGCCATGCGGGGCGGGCGCTTCTGGCGTCCGCCCCGATTCTTTCTGAACGACTGGAAAAAGTGGCTTGCCCGGCCGCGCTTGGTCCGGGATTTGCCAACCTATCGAGAATGGGATGAACCCGTTCCGCCGGACAGGGGAAGTACATGATCAGAGTGATCAGCGCGGCGCTGCTCGTCGTCGCCGCTGCCTTTGGCGTCGCTAGTGCACAGGCGCAACAGACTCTCGCTCAGATCAAGAGCCGCGGGGTCCTGAACTGCGGGTCCAACACCGGCCTGATCGGCTTTGGCGCGCCCGATGCGCAGGGCAACTGGAGCGGCCTCGACGTCGAATATTGCCGCGCCATCGCCGCGACGATCTTCAATGACCCCGCCAAGGTGAAGTTCATTCCGCTCTCGGCCAATGATCGCTTCAAGGCGCTCCTGGCGGGCGAGGTCGACGTGCTCGTTCGCAATTCGAGCTGGACCATCACGAATGACACGCCGCCCGGCCTGCTCTTCACCAACGTCAACTATTATGACGGCCAGGGCCTGATGGTACGCCGCAAGCTCGGGGTGATGTCGGCGATGCAGTTGGCCGGCGCTTCGATCTGCGTGCAGCGGGGCACCACGACCGAGCTCAATGTCGTCGATTACTTCAAGACCAACAATCTCAGGCACACGATCGTCGCCTTCGACACCGGCCCGGAAACGCTCAAGGCCTATGATGCCGGTCGCTGCGATGCCTTCACCACGGATGCCTCGTCCCTCTATGCCGAGCGCATGAAGCTGACGGCACCGGACGACCACATGGTTCTGGTGGAGATCATCTCGAAGGAGCCGCTCGGCCCTTTGACGCGCGATAACGACTCGCAATGGTTCAAGCTGGTGCGGTGGGTCCATTTCGCTATGCTGAATGCCGAGGAACTCGGCGTGACCAAGGCCAATGTCGACCAGATGCGAGGATCGACCAATCCCGAAATCAGGCGCCTGCTCGGCGTCGATGGCAAGTTCGGTGAGGGCCTCGGCCTAGCCAACGACTGGGCCTACCGGATCGTCAAGCATGTCGGAAATTACGGCGAGAGTTTCGAGCGCACCGTCGGCAGTCGCTCGGTGCTAAGGATGTCACGTGGCCAGAATGCGCTGTGGACCAAGGGCGGATTACAATACGCGCCGCCGATCCGGTAGGATTCTGTTAGTGTCTGGGCCGTCGGGATCGGCTCGATCGTTTCGTCAGGCAAAGAAAGAGGAGAATGCGGCCGGCGGGGACTGGCCTGGAGCTTGCTAGCAAACCGAGAGCGGGGAGAACCCGTTCCGCCAGACAGGGGACAGAACAACCATGAAACAAATCATTGGGGCGGCGCTCATCGCCGTCACCGCGGCCATATGCGCGAGCGGAGCGCTGGCACAATCGACCACTCTGGCGCAGGTCAAGAATCGCGGCATCTTGCTCTGCGGCTCCGGCACCGGTCTCGCCGGTTTCGGCATCCCTGATCAGCAGGGCAATTGGGCCGGCATGGACGTGGACGTCTGCCGCGCCGTCGCTTCGGCGATCTTCAACGATCCGAACAAGGTCAAGTTCATTCCGCTCTCGGCCAAGGACCGCTTCACGTCGCTGCAGTCGGGTGAGGTCGATCTCCTGTCGCGCACCACGACCTGGACGATCTCGCGCGACACCTCGCTCGGCCTGAACTTCGCCGGCGTCAATTACTACGACGGTCAGGGCTTCATGGTCCGCAAGAAGCTCGGCGTCGATTCCGTGCTGAAGCTCGCCGGTGCCTCGATCTGTACCCAGCAGGGCACCACGACCGAACTCAACCTCGCCGACTATTTCCGCGCCAACAAGATCAAGTACGAGGTCGTCGCCTTCGCCTCCAACCAGGAGACGGTCAAGGCCTATGAGGCCGGCCGCTGCGACGCCTTCACCACCGATGCCTCGGGCCTTTACGCCGAGCGCCTGACGCTCTCGAATCCCGACGATCACATGGTGTTGCCGGAGATCATTTCGAAGGAGCCGCTCGGCCCCGTCGTACGCCATGGCGACGATGTCTGGCTCGATATCGTCAAATGGTCGCTCTTCGCCATGGTCAATGCCGAGGAACTGGGCGTCACCAAGGCGAATGCCGACGAGATGCTCAAATCGGAGAATCCGGAGATCAAGCGCCTCGTCGGGACCGAAGGCAAGTTCGGCGAGCCGATGGGCCTGACCAATGACTGGGCCCTGCGCATCATCAAGCATGTCGGCAATTATGGCGAGAGCTTCGAGCGCAATGTCGGCTCGGGTTCGCTGCTCAAGATCGCGCGCGGCCAGAACGCGCTCTGGACCAAGGGCGGCCTGCAATACGCTCCGCCGATCCGGTGAGAATCGCCGATGCGCGGCACCCGTCGCGTATCGGTCCTTAAAGCTGTCTTGTTCCGGCGAACCGGATAAGAATACGGGCCGGCAGTGATCCGCTCGGGTCGCTGCCGGACCCTCGGTCGCCAACACTCAGAAGGGCGTCAGACGTGTCGACTACTTCCGCCGAGATCAAACCGGGCAAAGCCTCGTTGCTCTACGACCCCAAGATCAGGGGTTACGTCTATCAGTTCGCCCTGCTCGCCGTGGTCGGCTTCCTGATCTGGTCTGCGGCCTCGAACGCGATCGAGAACCTGCGAGCCCAGAAGATCGCCTCCGGTTTCGGCTTCTGGCACAACGCGGCCGGCTTCGACATCAACCAGAAGCTGATCCCCTTCAGCGCATCGGGCAGCACCTATGGCCAGGCCTTCTGGGTCGGCCTGCTCAATACGCTGCTCGTTGCCTCGATCGGCATCGTGCTCGCGACCTTCCTCGGGTTCTTCGTCGGCGTCGCCAGGCTGTCGAGCAACTGGATCGTGTCCAAGCTCGCGATGATCTATGTCGAGGTCATTCGCAATCTGCCGCTGCTGCTGCAGCTGTTCTTCTGGTACAATGCGGTGCTGAAGCCGCTGCCCAATCCGCGCCAGTCGATCGAGCTTCCGGCCGGCTTCCTGCTCAACAATCGCGGCCTCTATGTGCCCGATCCGCAGTTCGGCCCCGGCGGCAACCTGATCATCTGGGCGCTGCTGATCGGCCTGGTCGCGACCTTCGTCTTCCGCTCCTGGGCTCGCAAGCAGCAGGCTGCGACCGGCAAGCAGTATCCGATCGGCCTGGTTGCCCTTGGCCTGATCATTGTCCTGCCGCTGCTGGTCTATTTCGCCACCGGCCGACCGATCACCTTCGTCTATCCGGAACTCGCCGGCTTCAACCTGCGTGGCGGCATCCAGATATTCCCGGAGTTCGTCGCGCTGCTCGTCGGTCTGACGACGTACACCGCCGGCTTCATCGCCGAGGTGGTCCGCGCCGGCATCCTCGCCGTCTCGAAAGGCCAGACCGAGGCCGCCAACGCGCTCGGCCTGCGGGCGGGCCCGACGCTGAAGCTGGTGGTGATCCCGCAGGCGATGCGGGTGATCATCCCGCCACTGACCTCGAACTATCTCAACCTGACCAAGAACTCCTCGCTCGCCGTCGCGATCGGCTACCCGGACCTCGTCCAGGTCTTCACCGGCACGGTGTTGAACCAGACCGGCCAGGCAGTCGAGGTCGTCGCCATCACCATGGCGGTCTATCTGACCATCTCGCTGGTGACGTCATTCTTCATGAATATCTACAACAAGCGCATGGCGCTGGTGGAACGGTGAGGGCGCCCCGATGACCGACGCAACCACCGAAATGGCTCCCTACGCTTTCGTTCGCAGGGAGACGCTGGAGCAGCAGCCGGCGCCGCTCTCCGTCGCCGGGCCGCTCGCCTGGGTCCGGCAGCATTTGCTCTCCAGCCCGCTCAACATCGCGCTGACGCTGGTCTGCGTCTATCTGGTCGTCGACTCGGTGCCGGGGCTGGTCCGCTTCTACTTCCTTGACGCGATCTGGACCGGTACCAGCCGCGATGCCTGCCTTGCCGACAAGGTCGGCCGGCCGGTCGGCGCCTGCTGGGCCTATATCGCCGATCGCTTCCAGTACTTCATCTATGGCTCCTATCCGATCCCTCAGCGCTGGCGCGTGAATATCGTCTTCGTGATGTTCGCGCTCGGCGTCGTCTGGCTGCTCTGGACGAGCGCGCCGAAAAAGAAGCTCGGCATTTTCTTCTTCTTCGTGCTGCTGCCGATCTCGGCTTATGTGCTGCTGCTCGGCGGCCCCGGCGCCGAGCGCTTCCTCGGCTTCTGCCTCATGGTGACGCTGGCGCTCGCGGCGCTCTATGTCGTGCTCTCCTTTGCGCCGCAGCTGGTTCGCTTCAACATCGGGGACGCTGGTCTGGCGGTCGTGCAGCAGCTGCCGGTCTGGAAGCGCTTCTTCGGACCAAAGCAGCTCGTCCTGTTCGCTCTCGCGATCTTCGTCTTCCTCAGCCTGCTGGCGAGTAGTCCCGGTCTGCCCAGGGTCGACACCGGCCTCTGGGGCGGCATGACGGTGACCTTCCTGATCGCAGCGGTCGGCATCGTCTTCTCGCTGCCGCTCGGGGTCGTCCTGGCGCTGGGACGGCGCTCCAGGCTGCCGATCATCCAGCTGCTCTCGGTGATCTTCATCGAGTTCGTCCGCGGCGTGCCGCTGATCACCGTGCTGTTCATGGCCAACACCATGCTGCCGCTGTTCGTGCCGCAGGAGTATTCGCCGGACCGGCTGCTGCGCCCGCTGGTCGGCGTCGCGCTCTTCGCCGCCGCCTATATGGCGGAGGTGGTGCGCGGCGGCCTCCAGGCGATGCCCAAGGGCCAGTACGAGGGCGCGATGTCGCTCGGCCTCGGCTACTGGAGCATGATGCGGCTGATCATCCTGCCGCAGGCGCTGCGCATCGTGATCCCGGGCATCGTCAACACCTTCATCGGGCTGTTCAAGGATACGACGCTGGTCACCATCGTCGGCATCTTCGACTTCCTGCGTACCATCGAGGCAACGCTGGTCGATCCGACCTGGGCGACGCCGACGACCCGCGCGACGGGCTATGCTTTCGCCGCGGTTTTCTATTTCCTGTGTTGCTGGGGCATGTCGCGCTACTCGATTGCGGTCGAGAAGCGGCTTGCCGCCGGCCAGAAGCGTTGAGGGGACCAATCATGGCTATGGCAGAAACCACCAGCGCGCGCCCGACGGCGCTGAAGCAGACCGCGCTGAACACCGCGACGGCTGTCGAGATGATCGCCGTCAACAAATGGTACGGCGAATTCCACGTGTTGCGCGACATCAACCTCAAGGTCGAGCGCGGCGAGAAGCTGGTCATTTGCGGCCCGTCCGGCTCCGGCAAATCGACGATGATCCGCTGCATCAACCGGCTGGAGGAGCATCAGAAGGGCCAGATCATCGTCGACGGCACCGAGCTGACCAACGATCTCAAGAAGATCGACGAGATCCGGCGCGATGTCGGCATGGTCTTCCAGCACTTCAACCTGTTCCCGCATCTGACGATCCTGGAGAACCTGACGCTGGCGCCGATCTGGGTTCGCAAGATGCCCAAGAAGGACGCCGAGGAGATCGCGATGCACTATCTCAAGCGCGTCAAGATCCCCGAGCAGGCGTTGAAGTATCCGGGACAGCTCTCCGGCGGCCAGCAGCAGCGCGTCGCCATCGCCCGCTCGCTGTGCATGAGCCCGAAGATCATGCTGTTCGACGAGCCGACCTCGGCGCTCGACCCGGAAATGGTCAAGGAGGTGCTCGACACCATGGTCTCGCTCGCCGACGAGGGCATGACCATGCTCTGCGTCACCCACGAGATGGGCTTTGCCCGTCAGGTCGCCGACCGGGTGATCTTCATGGATGCCGGTCAGATCGTCGAGATGAACGAGCCGAACGAGTTCTTCAAGAACCCGCAGCACGAGCGTACCAAGCTCTTCCTCAGCCAGATCCTGCACTGATCCTGCAGGTCTGGTTCGGTGTTGTGACGGCGCCCTCGCGGGCGCCGTTCGCGTGTCGGCGGCCTCGATTGAGGCAGCCCGCCGACACCTGGATCGACCTTTCTGGGAACTTTCCGGGACTGTTGCGGTTGTTTCCCTCGAAATTGGAGGAAACACCATGAAGCTCATTCTCACGACTGTCGTCGCCGGATTGCTGCTTGGCAGTGCCGGTGCCTATGCCCAATCGGTCAATATCGGCCCTGGCGGGGTCAGCGTCGATACGCGCTCGCCGCGCGATCGCGCGATCGACCGTGAAATCCGCCGCGAGGATCGGATGCGCGAGCGTGATCGCTGGGAGCGTCGCCGGGCCTACCGCGCCGAACGCGATTGCCGGACCGTGACTCAGGTTCGCGAGACCCCGCGCGGAGAGGTGCGTCGCACGACGCGTGTCTGTGACTGAGCGCGAGTTGAGTTGCGTCAGGTAAGGCGAGACCGCCGCACCCAGTCCGGTGCGGCGGTCTTGCGTCGTGGGCTACTTGGCGTTGCGCGCCTTCACGGCCGCATCTGGGAAGTCCGAGAACAGACCGTCGATGCCGAGCGCCAGGTAGGCCTTGTATTCGGCCGCCGGATCGCCCTTGAAGTCGGAGGCAAGGCGCTTCGGCTCGCTGCGAAAGGTCCATGTGTGGACGAACAGTCCGACGGCGTGGGCGTTCTTGACGACGTCGGTCGGCGGCAGCAGCACGCGGTCGCGCTCGTCGATCGTTCCGTCGCCATTGAGATCGCGCGGCTTGCCATCATCGCCCAGCACCTGCTTGGCCGGCATCAGATAGGGCTTCCACGGACCGACGCCGTCGGCATAGGTCTTGATCTCCTTAAGCCCCTCGGCGGTGACGAGGTCCTTGAAGGTGCGCTTGTCGCCGGTGACGACGAAATCGTAGGGCTTGTCGAACGGAGCGGCGAGCACGATGCCGCCCTCCTTGTCGACGTCATCGGCATCGACGAGCTGGATCAGGCGCAGCTGTGTCTTGCCACGCAGGTACTTCAGATTCGCGGTCTCGAAGCTCTGGATGAACACCGGCGAGGTCTTCTCGCTCCAGCCGGCGGCCTTGAGCTGATCGAGCAGCTTGTCCTCGATCGCAAGGCCCAGGGCCGAGTGATAGGTCGAGTGCTTGATCTCCGGGTAGATGCCGATCGTGCGGCCGGTCCGGGTGCTCTCGGCCTTGGCGAGGTCGATCACCTGCTGCAGCGTGGGGATCTCGTATTTGCCGTTATGCGACTGGTCGCGGTCGGCGAAGGCCTGCTTGGCCCGCAGCGTCTTGATCTCGGCGAGGGTGAAATCGGAGGCGAACCAGTCGGCCGTGTCGACGCCGTCGATCTTGCGGGTCGTCTTGCGCGCCGCGAATTCCGGCCGGGTCGAGACGTCGGTGGTGCCGGACAGCATCGGCTCGTGACGGACGACGAGGTGGCCGTCCTTGGTCGAGACCAGGTCGGGCTCGATGAAGTCGACGCCGTGCTCGATCGCGAGCTTGTAGGATTCGAGCGTGTGCTCGGGCAGATACCCGCTGGCGCCACGATGGCCAACGATCAGGGCCGGCTTGCCGTCGAGTGTCGGTGCGGGGCTCTGGGCCAGGGCGGGCGCGGCCAGCGCGAGGACAAAGGTCGCCAGCATGGTGGCCGGCTGCAACAGGGGCTTCATCTCGTCCGATCCTCGTGTCCTGTGGAAGGTCGCGAAACTGCTCGGTCGATATGACAGGCCGGTGAAGGCCCGTTTGCCTGTTCGCGATGCCGCAAGTTGTCTTTGCCGGCACCGCGAAGAGGTATTTCAGATGCTATCAGGCGTTCGCTCGCCGGATGGCCGCCGTGCCCGGAACAGGACGCTCAGCGGCGGCCTTCCAGCGTGGTCTTGGCGTCGAGGCGCTTGGACGGCGGCGGCGTGGTGTCGACCGGCTGGGTGGCGCAGGCGGCCAGCGACAGGCAGAACAGGCCGGCGAGCGCGAGGCGGGCGAAGGTGGTCATTGCAGGATCCCTAGGCAATTGGCGTTACGGAAGGAGTTGTATCGTCTTGCGCCCTGTGGGACGAGGGCGTCAAGGGTCCTTTCGCGCTTCGGAATCGTTCCAGATCGCGGCTGGACGAAGCGCAATGACCAAGAGCACTCACAGGAACTGCCGGACATGACTCCTGCCGCCCGGATCAGCGCCGCCATCGAGGTTCTGGCGGACCTGATCGAGCGTCGGCGCCCGGCGGCCGATGCGCTGAAGGATTGGGGCCTGTCGCGTCGCTTCGCCGGCTCGAAGGATCGCGCCGCCATCGCCTCGCTGGTCTATGACGCGCTGCGCCGCCGCGCCTCCTCCGCGCATGCGCTTAGTGAGGAAACGCCACGCGCGCTCGTCCTCGGCATGCTCGTCAGCCAGCGCGGCATGGCGATCGAGGAGATTTCGGAGCTCTTCAACGGGCAGAATCATGCGCCTGCGCCTTTGACAGAGTTCGAAGTCGCGGGGCTCGTCGCCTTCGATCTCAATGCAGCGCCCGGCTGGGTGCGCGCCGATGTGCCGGATTGGCTCTGGCCCTCCTTCATGGCCGGTTTCGGCGACGATGCGGTCGCGGAAGGGCAGGCACTGGCGGGCAGGGCGCCGGCCGATATCCGCACCAACCGCCTGAAGACGGATCGCGACAGGCTGCGTGCCGCACTCAGCCATCTCCAGCCGGAGCCCGGGGCCTGGTCACCCGATGCCCTGCGCTTCCTGCCCGGCCCCGATGGCCGCGGCCCTTCGCTGCAGAGCGAGCCGGGTTTCTTCAATGGCGAATTCGAGATTCAGGACGAGGGCTCGCAGCTCGTGACCCTGCTCGCCGGCGCACAGCCCGGCATGACGGTCGTCGACCTCTGCGCTGGCGCCGGCGGTAAGACGCTGGCGCTCGCGGCGATCCTGAACGGGAAAGGGCGCATCTTCGCCACCGACCTCGACAGCCGTAGGCTGGCGCCGCTGCACGACCGGGTCGCCCGCTCGGGCGCCGCCAATGTCGAAGTGCGCGTACCCAAGAGCCGCGGTCACGATGCGCTCGCCGACCTTGCCGGCACTATCGATCTGGTGCTCGTCGACGCGCCCTGCACCGGCTCCGGTACCTGGCGGCGCAACCCCGATGCGAAATGGCGGGTGCGCCCCGGGGCTTTGGCCGAACGCATCAAGGAACAGGCGCAGGTGCTCGATCGCGCCGCCAGCCTGGTCAAGCCGGGCGGGCGCATCGCCTACATCACCTGCTCGATGCTGCCGGAGGAGAACGACGTCGCGGTCGAAGCCTTTCTGGCACGGCATGCTGGCTTTGCGCCGGTTGCGACACGCTCGCTGCTGAATACCGGCGAAGTCGATTTCGGCTTGCTCGCCCGCTTCTCCACGCGCGTCGGACTGCAGCTGTCGCCGCGCCGGACCGGAACGGACGGCTTCTATCTCGCGGCACTTGCCCGGCACGATCCGGCTTGAGGGCGCCGCCGCTCGTCAACGGATGGTATCAATCCTGTCCATAAGGGGCGGATTTGTGCGTTCTTGCGCTCGCCCGCCCGCATCGACACCTGTTTCCCGCATATCCCGGGCAAAGGTGCCGACCATGAGCAAGACCGAAGAGACCTTCATTTGCATCGCCGTGTTGAAGGCGAGGCCCGAGCACCGCGAGCGATTGCGCCAAAACCTGCTGGCGTTGATCGAGCCAACGCGGGCCGAACCGGGCTGCCTCGACTATGTGCTGTTCGAACTGCAAGACGAGCCCGGCACCTTCTACATGCGCGAGGCATTCACCAGCGCGGCCGCGCTCGAGGTTCACAAGGCGACGCCGCATTTCCAGGCATTCGCAGCGACGGCCGGCGATTTGCTGGCCGAGCCGCTGCGGCTGGTCGTGCTCGACCGCGTCTCGTCCTGAGCCGTCTTGCGCTGCCGACCTGATCCGCTCTCAGCGCCGTTGCGCGCTCGCGCGCGATGGCGTAACCGGGCGCGATGAGCGCCCAGCCCCAAAACCCCGCCCATCACGATTCCATCCTGATCATCGACTTCGGCAGTCAGGTGACGCAGCTGATCGCGCGCCGCGTGCGCGAGATCGGCGTCTATTGCGAGATCGCGCCATTCCAGTCGGCGTCCGAAGCTTTCGCCCGGATGAAGCCGAAGGGCGTGATCTTCTCCGGCGGCCCGGCCTCGGTGCCGGATGAGGGCTCGCCGCGGGCGCCGCAGGAGGTGTTCTCCTCCGGCCTGCCGGTGCTTGGCATCTGCTATGGCCAGCAGACCATGGCCCATCAGCTCGGCGGCAAGGTCGAAGGCGGCCATGCCGCCGAATTCGGTCGCGCCGATGTCGAGATCGTCACGCCGTCGGCCCTGTTCGAGGGCGTCTGGGAGGAGGGCGGGCGCTATCCGGTCTGGATGAGCCATGGCGACCGCGTCACCCAGCTCCCGGCCGGCTTCTCCGTCAAGGCGACCTCGGAGAACGCGCCCTATGCGGTGGCGAGCGACGAGGGCCGGCGCTTCTACTCGACCATGTTCCACCCCGAGGTGGTGCACACGCCCGATGGCGGCAAGCTGCTGCGCAACTTCGTCGTCGACATCTGCTGCTGCAAGCCCGACTGGAGCATGTCGGCCTATCGCGCCGAGATGCAGAAGAAGATCCGCGACCAGGTCGGCAAGGGCCGGGTGATCTGCGGGCTCTCCGGCGGCGTCGATTCGGCGGTCGCGGCCGTGCTGATCCATGAGGCGATCGGCGATCAGCTCACCTGCGTCTTCGTCGATCATGGCCTGATGCGGATGAACGAGGCCGAGGAGGTCGTCCGCCTGTTCCGCGATCACTACAACATCCCGCTGGTCCATGTTGAGGCTGAAGAGCTTTTCCTCTCCGAGCTCGCCAAATGCGGCGCCGATCCGGAAGCCAAGCGCAAGACCATCGGGCGCCTCTTCATCGACGTCTTCGACGCCGAGGCCGCCAAGCTGGGCGGCGCCGATTTCCTCGCCCAGGGCACGCTCTACCCCGACGTGATCGAGAGTGTCTCCTTCTCCGGCGGCCCTTCGGTGACGATCAAGAGCCACCACAATGTCGGCGGCCTGCCCGAACGCATGAAGATGAAGCTCGTGGAGCCGCTTCGTGAGCTGTTCAAGGACGAGGTCCGGGTGCTTGGCCGCGAACTCGGCCTGCCCGAGGCCTTCGTCGGTCGCCATCCCTTCCCGGGGCCGGGGCTCGCGATCCGCTGCCCGGGCGAGATCACCAGGGAGAAGCTCGACATCCTGCGCAAGGCGGATGCGATCTATCTCGAGGAGATCCGCAAGGCCGGCCTCTACGACGTGATCTGGCAGGCCTTCGCCGTGCTGCTGCCGGTGCGTACCGTCGGCGTGATGGGCGACTATCGCACCTACGACCATGTCTGTGCGCTCCGCGCCGTGACCTCGGTCGACGGCATGACGGCCGACTTCTACCCCTACGACATGGCCTTCCTCGGCCGCACCGCGACGCGGATCATCAACGAGGTCAAGGGCATCAACCGGGTCGTCTACGACGTCACTTCGAAGCCGCCCGGCACGATCGAGTGGGAGTGACGAATACAAGCGGCGGCAAGAGCGCAGTTTCGGCGGTGATTTTCGCTGCCGTATAGTTGCCGTTCCTGCCTGTATTCAACTCGGCTGATGTAGCTGTTATCCTTTTTTGGCTCGCGTGTCCGAACTGCGCCGGCTTTCCGGATGATGTAAAGCCGTTTCAAAGGGCGAGAATGCTTGGCGTAGAACAGCGTGCGCATGGGCAAATCTGCTTCGTGCCATCAGCGCAATGAATGATTGCCTGGAGCCGGACGTTGACAACAGTCAAAGTGTACGGCCATTTTCGATCGACATTATATGTCGCTTGGCATGGGCTGAGACAGTCAGCTTGGCTGCTCCGGCGCCCTTGAATCTGCCTTGAATGGCCGCGATCTCCGGAAGCTGGCTGGCGAACGCCGTCGGGATCAAGCAGGCGCCTGTTCCAGATGGAACGAGGGGATCGAGTACTCGCCATTGCATTCCGTCCCAGACGGCGATCCAGGCATGGCGTCGGACCAGGCGCGTATCTCCTGATGGGCCGGCAAGGCGGTAGCCGCCGACAAAGCGGGCCGGGACGTCTTGGCTGCGGACGATTTCGACCGCGAGACGCGCGATCGCTTCGCAGGAGCCCGCCTGTTCTTGCGCGATCTCCCGCAGGCTTGTTGGCTGACGGAGCGGATCGTCGCTGTAGCGCCAGAACTCGCGGAGACGGGTCAAAGCCTCAGGCCAGGGCATGGCGCGAGCGATATCCGTCAACCCTTCGAGCGCAAGATCTGCCGCGGCTGGGGCGAGAGCGGGCAGGGCCTCTTCACGGCTTATCGGATGATCGAAGCTGGCGTTTAGCCGCAGGCGGGAGATCGGCCCGGCGAGCTTCAGCCTGTCGATGGCGACGCAGTTCTCGTCGAGTTCTGGAGGCTCGAAGCGGGCTTCCGGCTCGCTGGCGAGACGGATCGGAGCCGGTCCCTGTTCAACAGCGAGCAGGGGCCGCACCCTGAGTTCGACATCGAGATCGTGTGCTGGTCGGTCAAAGGCGTAGACGACGTCGAGCGTCACATGGACCTGTTCGGATGGTGAGGGAAACTCTGCCGTCATGCTTCCGCTTCGGCGGCAAGACGCGTGCGGATGAGTCGTTCGAGCTCCAAGCTGGACGAAGCCACCTCGGGCGATCCTCCCGCCCGGTACGGCGTCAGCGAAGGATAGAACCTCGCTCCCCCCGCTTCCTCCTGCCAGATCCAGTGTGGCGCGCGCGACAGCAGCGCGATACCGGGCTGGCCGAGCGCACCCGCAAGATGCAAAGCGAGGCAATCCGGCGCCAGCACCAGGTCGAGCGAGGCGATGGCGGCGGCGAGATCTTCCGGCCCGCCGATCCGGTGGCCGGCATCGATGACATCTGGCGCGCGGGCGAGTTCGTCCCGCGCCGCGCCGATCGCCAGGCTCACCACCGTGCCGAATGACTTGGTGGCAGTCAGGAGGCTCTCCAGTCCCATTCCAGGAATACGGGCCGACCAGACGATGCCGATGCGCGGGCCGGGGAGCGCGGCGAGCGCGTCTTGCCAGAGCTGGGCGCGGCCGGCTTCGACCTCGATATAGGGCGCTGACATGGCGAGCATGCCCCCATCGGCGCGCAGATGCGCCATCGCCTCGGCGAGAACGAGCGGCTGCGAGGCGCCCGCGTGGTCCGCTTCCGCGAGAGAGGGCGCGAGCGGCGCCAGCAGCGAATGCAGGGCCGGCGGCGCCAGCAGCGGGAGCTTCCGGCCTGCTTGCGCGCTTAGCGCCGGCAGCAGGCGCAGC
Organism: Alloboseaceae bacterium BT-24-1; assembly: GCA_025846845.1. Taxonomy (GTDB): domain Bacteria; phylum Pseudomonadota; class Alphaproteobacteria; order Rhizobiales; family Beijerinckiaceae; genus Allobosea. The sequence continues at coordinate 777,316 of JAOYTL010000001.1, read as the reverse complement.
GCGAAGACGACTTCGCCGAGCGGCATATCGGGCGGGATGAGCACCGCGTCGGCGGCCCCGCGTGGCTCTGGCTCGCCGTAGGCCTCTCCGAAGCGGCCGAGCGCGAACAGGCAGGCGTGCCGCAGTGGACGGGCCTCGGGGAGCTGCATTGCCGCGGCACGCTCGCTTGCCAGCAGCGCGTCGCCGAAGCGCCCGACGCCTGCCAGCGCGCGCGCCAAGGCGAGCAAGGCGGAGCCGCTCTCCGCTCCATTCCCGCGCGCAGCCGCGGCCAGAGCGGCAAAGGCCGGTCGTGCCGCAGCATCGTCCGTCGCAATCAGCGCTTGCAGCTCCAGCGCGGGCAGATGGCCCGGCGCGAGGGCCAGCGCACGCCGCAGCAGGTCTCCTGAACGGCCGGGACCGCGGGCGGCGAGGAGCCGCGCCAAGGTGACGATATGCGTCGGATTCGATGGGGCGCAGAGATAGGCCCGCTCGGCACAGTCGATCGCGGCCGCCTCATCTCCGAGCGAGGCATGGGCTTCGGTGAGGTTGTGCCAGGCCGCGACACAGGCTTCGTCCAGCGCGATGGCTTCCTCGAAGCAGGCGATGGCAAGCGGCCGGTCCGAGGCTGCAAGCGCGCAGAGGCCGCGCAGCAGCCAGGCGCGCGGCCGCTCGGGATCGCATTCCAGCGCATGCTGGGCCTCGCCGGCCGCATCCTCCGGGCGCCGTCGTGCCAGCAGAAGCTCGGCCCGGCGTTCCCTTATGCCCGCATGGTGAGGGGCGAGGCGAACCGCTTCGCCGAGGCAGGTTTCGGCGTCGTCGAGGCGATCGCATTCAGTGTGCAGGGCGGCGAGATTGGCGAGGATTTCGGGCTCCCCCGGCTGCAATCTTGCCGCGGCGCCGATCAGCCTTTCGGCCGCAGCCGTGTCGCGCCGCAGCAAGGCGACGCCGCCGAGCCCGTTCAGGACCCAAGGGTCGTCCGGCCGGGCCGCGAGCGCCTCGCGCAGGATCGCCTCGGCTTCGTCCGTCCGGCCTTCGGACAGGCGCTTCAGCCCGGCCCGCACCCTGGTCGCATGGCTGGTGGCGGCTGCCGGCGCGCTCATCCGATCGTCACGCGCTTGGCGTCGAGACGGATATCGTCGCGGGCCAGATGCGTCTCGATCGCTGCGCTGACCGTGGTGAGTTCGGTCTGAGAAAGATGCGTGCCGATGCGCTCGCTGTCGATGCCGGCGATCGCGGTATTCCGCTCCTGCGACGTCACTTCGATGCGCTGCGCTACGGTCGACTGGCGGCCGACGACGGTGGTCAGGGCGTCGCCGATCACGGACGCCAATCGCGAAATCTGCGTCAGCACGTCCGTAACAAGGTGGAAGCGCCTACTGGTCACGGCCACTTCCGGCGCTTCGAGCCCGAGCCGGGCCGTGGCGTTGAGAGCGATGCTTGGCGCCGCGATGGCAAGGCTTGCAGCCCGGTCCGGCAAGGTGAGGGTTGCATCGCCTAGGCCAGTGCGGGTCAGGACCGCCAGAATGAAGATACGTCGGCCGGACGCGACGATGAGCACTTCGTCCTCGGGCTGCGGTTGGATCAGGCAGGAGACAGCGCGCGAGGCCTCGCGCGTCCCCGCCTCGTCCTGCACCAGGCAGCGTTCACCGGTGATCGCGAGCACGCGCGCGGAACTCAGCCCGTCCGCTGCCCCGAAAGGCGCGGAATTCGCGCCGGCCGACGCGTCAGCGATGGCGTAGGAGTTGCGCAAGGACGGGCTCATGACCTGAGAAGCAGGCCGGTTTTGACATCGACGTCCTTGCCGCCGATCTCGACTGTGCTCTTCCCGATCACGACCGCCTTGAGATAGGCGTTCATGTCGGCGTTCTTCAGCTCCAAACCGAATTTCTTGCCATCGACGCCGACCCATTTGAAATCCAGGCCGTTGACGTATTTGAAGTCCGAGCCGAGCACCGCCTTGGTGTCGAGACCGATGACGCCCTTGAAGGCGACGCCGATGATGATGTTCATGTCGATGGCGAGATTGATCTTGAGATCGATCGCGGCGTTGAGGCGGAACTCCGTGCCCAAAGCGAGGGTCAGCGTCGCCGCCAGCGTCATGCTGATGCGCGCGGCGAGGTTGGTCGAGATCTGGTCGCCGAGGAAATAGCTGATCGAGGTGCCGAAGAACTTCTTCTCTTCGTAGCCGCGAAACTCCGTGTATTTCTCGCCGTAGAACCACTCCTTGGCAGTGCCGTAGGTCTTCTTCTCGGAGGTGGAGTAGAGCCATTCCGAGAGCGGCCCCTTGGCCTCGTTCTTCACATAGCCATAGGCGAGCAGGGAGATGTTGGCCGGCGCGTCCGGCGTGCCGGCAGTGATCGAGACGCCAGAGAGGGCGTTGACGGCAAAGACGCCGGCCGGCGCCGTGAACTTGATGTCCCCGTCCGAGACGTTGGTGGTCTGGCCCTTGACGATGTCGACCAGCATGCCGCCGCCGACGGAGAGATTGACGTCTGAATCGGTCTTGCCGAGGAAGCCATCGCCGGAGGAGGTCGTCGTCGTGGCCTTGGTCGAGATGGTCAGTAGCTCCATCTGGCCGGCCTTGTTCTTCACGAACTTGTCGCCGCGCTTCAGATAGCCCTGCTTGACGCTGCCATCGGCATTGGTCGCGTCGCTCGTTTTGGCCTCGTTGGCGGTCTCGGCCATGGTGACAAAGGGATTCTTGCCGCTGAGCAGCGCGGTCAGCGACAGGTCCGGGCTCGGTTCGGTCTTGGTCGTGTTCGAGGCGGTGCTCTTGGACAGCGCGAGGTCGGGCATCATCGAGCCCTCCTCGCCTTCGACATAGGCGCCGAGGCGCAGATAGGTGCCGCTGCCAAATTCGTCGGGCTTCAGCGGCACGTCGATGCGGGTATAAGGCCGGCCGGCCGCGGCCTCACCTTCGGTGACCGAGGCGTCCTCGTAATGCGGCACCGGCGGCAGCGGCTTCGCTTCGCCGTCGATCACGCCTTCCAGGCCATTCGGACGATCATGCTGTTCCGGCTGCGCACTGCGACCGAGCACGGCGAGGATGTGCCACTCCTCGCCGGCGGCCCAGGCAAGGACCTCGTCGCCGACCTTTGGGGAGAGCGGGCAGGAGAGGGCCACGCAGGCTCGAACCTCGCCGGCCTCGCTCCGGAGAAGCAGCCGGTCGCCGGTGCGGGCGATGACCGTTGCCGGGCGCAGCGCCGGCATAGGGCCGGCGGGCGGGATCAAGGCGGTTGCGGCGGGCATCATCGGTGCTCTCCCGTGGGATCAGAAATGCGGCCGTTGTCTCAGGACAGGCAGATCGTGGTGACCTGGCTGGGGGCGAGCGTGACGCCGACAATGTTCGGGCTCATGCCGTTCTGCATTGTCGGGTTGAGCATCTTCGTGGCGGGCGGGCCGCCGAGGAACATCGTCACCGAGCCCATCGCGTGCTTCACCGGCCCCATGACGAAGCCCGAGGCCACGCCGAGCAGGACGCCGGGCTGGTCGCCGAGGCTGATCGGCTTCGTGGTCAGGAGGTTGTGGGCCGGCATGCAGGTCAGGAAGGTGGTGAGCTGCGTCGGGATCGCCGTCGGTGCGAGCGCGAGGTTTGGATAGGGCACCGGCACCGGCACGACCACCGGCGTCAGGCAGACATCGGGAAAGGCGAAGTCGGGGGCGGGGATCGGCCCGGAGGAGTTGACGAAGACCATCGCGTGCCTCCTCAGGTCAGGGCCGCGACGCGCGCGGGATCGTAGAGATCGGCCACGGCGCGCTGTGGATCGGTCGGAAGGGTCGAACCCGTCGCATGCTGGAACAGCGTGCCTTCCGCCGAGATGGCGTGAAGATTGGTGCGATGAAAGCGCGCCGCGATGAAGGACGCTCCGTCGAGCCGGGCGTAGGGGAATTGCGCATGGTCGAGCAAGGCGCGCTCGAAACGGGCCGCGGCGCAGTCAGCGCGTTCGAAGAGAGCATTGCTCAGCCGCGCATCTGAGAGGTCGGCGCCAGCGAGCTTCGCCTCGCTGAAATTCGCGCTGGTGAGATCTGCTCCAACCAATTTCGCGGCCGTGAGATCGGCGCCGATCATCAACGCCATCGGCAGCTTTGCCCCGGAGAAATCGGCGCGCGAGAGATCGGCCTCGAGGAAGAGGCTCTGGGAGAGATCGACGCCGGCGAGATTGCTGCCGGCGAGACGCGCTTTCATCAGATTGAGGCGTGACAGCCGTACATTGCGCAAGTCGCGATCCGATATGTCCGCCTCCATGGCGAACATCGTATCGATGTCGGCGTCATCGAGGATGGCGGTTCGCAGATCGCCCTTGACCAGCGTCAGGCCGCGGATTGTCGCATCCGACAGATCAATGCTTGCGAGAGCGCATTCGATCATCGCGACTGTCGTCAATTGAGCCCCAGCGAAGCAGGATCGGGACAGATCGACCCGGGCGAAGCTCGTGCTGAGGAGTTTCGCGCCAGTGAAATCGGCTTCGGTCGCGTCGGCTTCGGCGAACTGGCAATGGAGCAGCGTGGCGCGGGCGAAAGATGAGGCGACCAGGCCGGTACGAGGCCATTGCACCGTGTCGAATTCCGCCCCGCTGAAATCCGCCCGCTCGAAACGGCATTGAACGAACTGGCATTGTCTCAGGCGTGCTTCGTGGAAACGCGCTCCGGAGAAATCGCAGCCGATCAGGATCGCGCCGTCCAGCGAGATGCGGTTGAAATCCGCCTCGACGAAGGAGGCTCCCTCGACGGGCAGGCCAAGCTCGACGCGCTCAAGCAGATCCTCACGGCGCATCGCTGGGCACCCCGAATATGGTCTTGTCGAGCAGGGCCTGCGTCAGGTCGGCGCCGACGAGCGACGCATCCGAGAGATCGCAGCCATAGAGATTGGCCCGCAGCAGCCGCGCGCCGTCGAGATGGGCACGGCGCGCCTGGGCGTTGAACAGATTGGCGCCGAAGAGATCGGCCCGCAGCAGGATCGCCTTGCCGAGCGAGGCCTGTTTCAGCGAGGCGAGGGCGAGATCGGCCTCGCTGAGATCGGCCTCGCCGAAATCGACCCGGTTGAAGCTCGCCCGCGTGAAGCTGGCGCGGATCAGCCGGGCGCCGCGGAAGGAGCCGTTCATGCCGACGGCGCCGTCGAAGCGCGCACCGGTGAGATCGCAGCCTGCGTGGAACCCGCACTGCTGCAAATGCGCTCCGGAAAAGTCGGCGCCCGGCGCCTCCAGCTTCACCGCGGAGAGCTTGAACGCCTTGAGCCTGCGGGCGTCGAGCCCGTCCGCCCGAATCTCGACCAGCGAGCAGCTTTCCATGACGGCATCGGCCAGGATCGCCCGCGACAGGCCCGAGCGCAGGATCGTGACTCGATCGAGCCGGGCGCCGGCGAAGGAGACGTCCGACAGGTCGGTCTCGATGAAGTTCGCCTGTTCCAGCTGCGCGCCGGCGAAGTCGCATTGCGCAACCTGGCTCTTGAGCCATTGGGCCCGGCGCAGGTCGGCGCCGGCAAAGCGCGCGCTGCGGGCGTCGCCGCCGCCGAGATTGGCGTCCAGCAGATTGGCCTGCGAGAAATCGGCCTCGCGCAGATCGGCGCCGGCGAAGACGGCGCCGGCGCAATTGGCGCCGATAAAGCGCGCCCCGCGCAGATCGCACTGCTCGAAGAAGGCGCCGCTGAGATCGAGGCCGCTGAAATCCTGGCCGGAGAGATCGGCGCCAGCCATGTCGCGGCCGGCGAGTCCTTCCCCCTTCATCGCGGTGATCGCCTGGCCGAAGCGCAGCGCCGCTTCCGGCGGCAATGGCGTGGTCGGATGGATCGGCTGGGGGGCGAGCCGGCGCATCGCCGCCATCGCTTCCCCGAGCCGCGGCTCAAGTTGGTCGAGCTGCGCGCTCGCTCGCGTAAGCTGCGCCTTCGGGTCGGCCGGTTCCTTTGAAACCGGCAGGATATCGCCGGCCAGCAGCGTGCCGAGAAGATCGTCGAGCGATTGGCCGGGCGGTGCCAGATCAGGGAAGGCTCGCTTCAGCTTATCGCCGGCAGCGTCAGCCACCGCTGGAAGTTGGATCGCCTGTCTGCCGCCGGCTGCTGCCATCTCCGGGAGAGGCGCGTCGCGCTGCGCCGCCTGCGCGCCGGCAAGGCCGTCGCGAGCCGGGGCAAGGAGCGCTGTTCCAAGCCCGCTGTGGAAGCGCTGCAGCGCCTCGCGCAGCGCCGCTTGCGGATCGACCGTGCTCGCCGGCAGCTTGAAATCCGGTGGCAGGACGATCGCAGCGAGGTTGGGCTGTTCCGGCAGGTCGAGCTCGGCGAGCAGGGCGTCGAGCTCGCCGAGTTCTCCCGTCTGGCGGAAGCGCTCGCCGTGATTCGCCATGGCATGGGCCTGCGCCTCCAGCTGGCGGCCGCGTTCGTCCATCTGCACCTGGAGCTGCTGCGTGCCCTCGAACAGGGCGGCGAAGTCGATCTCGCCGCTGGCGATCTCCTCCGGCGAGGGCATCCAGGCCGGCGGCGGCTCGGCCCGCGGCAAGTTCGGCATGAAGGCTGCTGGCAGGCCGGCCTTGTCGAGCGCGTCGCGCAGGACGAGCCGCTGCGCCTTCTCGGTCCGCTCGCGCTGGCGTTCGTGATGGGCCATGCGGGCAAGCCGGCGTCGCTCCAGCGCGGCGGGGTCGAGGAGGGGCGAGAGCGCCGCGTCGGCAAGGACGTATTTCGGCTTCTCAGCCGGATCGCTGCGCAGCCGGAAGGCTTCGACGTAATGCTCGACGGAGCGCGGCTCCTCAGTGAGGCGCTCATAGGCGAGCATGACATGGGTCACGTCATCGCCGTCGATGTCGGCGACGGGGCAGGCGCCGCGATAGATCAGCACGCCCTTGTGGGCGGACGGGAAGAGCCAGGCGGTGTCGAGGACGCTCGGCAGCTCGAAGAGGCCGTCGGCGCGCGCGATGAAGATGCGGGCGCGCATCCCCGGCAAGGCGCCCTCGAGCACCGGATGCTCAGCCGAGAAGCCTGCGAGCCGGAACGGCTCCTGCCCGGAAAAGTAGCCTTCAATCCTCTGGTCTGGCGTCGCGGCGCAAAACAGGCGCGGATCGGCGTCGTGGGCCAGTCCCGGGAAACCGTGCTTCAGCCAGTGATCGTCATAGGTGCCGGCCAGCGCTCGCCGCGATGGGTGGGCAGGATCGATCGGCCCTAGTCGGACCGGCTCCGGCACGTCGTCGGCATTGCGGATCAGCTGGTCGGCCCGCTCGATGTTCGGCAGCAGGACGATCTCGCCTGCATCGACGCGGCCGGCCGCCTCCGCTCCGCGCCCGAGCGGGTTGACCGGATGGTTCGGACCGCCGAAGCAGCGTTCCGGGACAAGCGGCATCTCGGTGAAGGGGCGGGGCGGCTCGAAGACGGGACCGCCTGCGGTCTGGCGCCAGACACGGTCGCCGAAGACGGCGAGGCGCTTGTGGACAGCACCGAGCGCGATATCGAGCGTGAGCGCCGGGACAGGCTCGCCGTCCGGCGCCCTGGCGAAGCCGGCGACGAGAACCTCGCCGCATGGTTTCGGCATCGCCGCGTCGAAGATCGTGCCCGCCGGCATCTGCTCCATCGCCATCGGCCAGAGCGCGGTATCGGGTTCGAAATCACTGGGTTCGAGCAGCGAGAACAGCCCGAGCGCCGAGACGACGAGGGTTGCCGAAGCGCCCCGGCGCTCGACCTTGGTCAGGATGCCGAGCTTTCGTGGTTTAATGATCGTCGGCATGCTGCTGTCTTGATGGCTCGCAGGTGACGCTAGGGCGGGTAGACGACAGGACGACGACGCTGCTCAGGGTTCGCGGGTGATCAGGATCTCGACGCGCCGGTTGCGGGCGCGGCCCTCGATGCTGCCATTATCGGCGATCGCCTCGGAGGAGCCGCGTCCATCGACCGCAAGCCGACCGCCCTTGCGCAGGGCGGGCCGGATCAGCGCCGCGACGGCCTCGGCGCGTGCGACCGAGAGCGCCTGATTGTCGCGGAAAGGGCCGCCGGCTGTGACTGCCTGGTCGTCGGTATGCCCGACGATGCGCACCGGCCCGCGCTCGCCGTCGATCACGCCGGCGATGCGGCGCGCCACTGGCACGAAGCCCGGCAAGGCTGTCGCCTGGCCCGAAGCGAAGGTGATGAGGTTGCCGATCCGGATTGCGACCCAGCTGCCGAATGGATCGACCGTGATCGAACCGGCCTTGATCTCCTCCGTCAGTGCTGCCCGGATTCGTTCGAGCTGGCCCGGGCGTGGTGCGGGCGCCGGGGCGGGCTGCGCCGTGACCGGCTGGGCTGGCTTGGGCGTCGGCAGTAGCAGGGGTATCAGCAAGGCGAGCACCACGAGCACCGCGATGATCGCGGCGCTGTAGAGGCCAATCTGGACGAATTTCGATCTGACCTGGGTGCTCGTCGCCATCGTTCCCCCCGTGTCGACGCGACAGATCACGATGCCGGTGACGACAGGACGATGACGGTGCCTGTCATCGGGGGCGCTGCGGAAGCGGGTCTGCACTTCTTCGGAGAAGCGTATAGGTAAGTAATTAGCCGACATATTGAAACAATACTGTCAGAATTCCGCTCTAGAGCTGCCGGCGTGAATTCCTGGCCGCTGACGAGAGACCGTCCGTGACGAAGGTCCTGGGCGATGAGACGCCTTTGCGCTTGAACGGAGAGGCTGAGGCGTCTCCGATCGCAGAGTCGTCCCGAACAGGCGCTTTCACCTCGTTCCTGCCTGCCGTTCTCGTTCTGGCTGGGGTCGTCTGCCTGTTTGCGGCAGGCTCGCTCTTGCTGCGGCAGAGCTTGCGCCCTGCCGAATTCCGGATTGCCCAGCCCGTCAGCCATGCCGAGCGGGAAGTGGGCTTCGGGCTGTACCGGACGCATTGCAGCGCCTGCCACGGCGCCTTTCTTGGCGGCGCTGCCGGATGGCGCAGCGATACGCGCTTGGCGCCGGCGCTGAACGAGAGCGGCCATGCGTCCAATCACAGTGATGCGGACCTGTTCTTCCGTGTCGCCGCCGGGGCCCGCACGGCCGATGGCCGCGTGACCATGCCCGCCTTCCGCGGCGTCCTCTCCGACCAGGAGATCGTCTCCGTGCTGGCGTACACCATGTCCTGGTGGCCGGACGAGGAACTGCAGCGGCGCGCCGGCTCCGACTGGACCTTCCAGGCCGTGTGCACACCGGCCGGGGCGCAGGTGTCCGCGAAGGCCGGGCTTTGACGCGATCCTCCTCCCTAGCAACATGCGCCTGGAGCGCCTGGTTCCGGCAGCGCGCAGTTCGGCCCGGATACCTCTTGGCGTCGGCGTTCCTCTTCGGATCGACCGGAGCGGCCGAAGCGCATGTCAAATGGTTCGCGCCCTACAACGTCGCCGTCCCGCCCGCTGCGCTCTGGGACGTATTCTCGGTCCCGTTCGTAATCGCCCTTTCGCTGTCGATCCTCTTGATCGCGATTGTCTTCATCGCTGACCGAGCGATGAGCGCTGGAGGTGTCGAGGATGCCGTCGACGCGATGTTCGAGCCCCTGAAAGCCGTCACGCCTGGGATCATGCGCGTCAGCCTCGGCGCCTTCCTGCTCTGTTTGTGGCTGCTCGGCGGCATCCTGCTCACGCCGGAACTAAAGACCGACAGCCAGGCTGTCTCCTGGTTCCAGCTCTTCCTGGCCTTCTGCACGATCTGGTGGCGGACGACCTTCATCGCCGGCTTTGGGATCGTCGTGCTCTACGGCCTCGCGGTCGCCCAGTACGGCGCTTTCCACCTGATGGATTATCCGCTCTTTCTCGGTATCGCCGCCTATCTGGTCATCCATTCGCTGCGGCTGGCCCGGCTCAAGCCCTACGCCCTGTCGATCCTCTACGTCGCCATGGCGCAGACGCTGCTCTGGGCTTCGGTGGAGAAATGGGCCTATGCGTCGTGGACGCTGCCACTGCTCGCCCAGCACGAGCGCATCACGCTCGGCATCAACCATCACACCTATGTCATGCTGGCGGGCTTCGTAGAGTTCGTCGCCGCCTTCCTGCTCCTGTTCGGCATGCTCAGCCAGCGCCTGGTCGCCGCAATGCTACTCGGCATCTTCATTGCCGCCGTCATCGACTTCGGCAAGGTCGATGCCGTCGGCCATTTGATGATCATCGCCTCGCTCGGCATCGCCGTGATCGAGGGCAACACGGTCGTCAATCGTGCGGTGCAGAGTGGCATCCGCTCCTACCGGATCGGCGGGCTGGAACAGGCCGCGACCTATGTCGGCGTCCTCCTGCTCTTCTTCCTGATGTATTACGGCGCGCACGGTCTGGCCTATGGCAGCCTGGCATAGCGGCAAATCAACGGGTCGAACGATCGCCCGGCCGATGGCCGGCATGGCGGAGCCGTCGCCGCGCCTGCGTGGCTGGCGGCTGCTCGCCGGTGTCGCGATGGCGCTGCTCGCCGGCTGCTCCACCATCGAGCCGCTGCTCGAGAGTCCGGCAAGCCTCGATGGCGACGGCGCGCCCCTCACCTCCGAGCAGGCCGAACAGAAGGCCAGGGCGGCCGCTCGCCCGATCGACACTGCCAGCCTGCGCTCCAGCTATCGCCGGCCGGCCGAGTTGCCTGCAGGAGCGCTTGCGTCGGCTCCCGTCATCGCGCTCGGCAAGAAGCTCTTCGACAGCACCGAGCTCTCGGGCAATCGCCGCATCGCCTGCGTCAGCTGCCATCTGCCGAACGCCGCCTGGGCCGATCGCAAGGCGAAGCCGGTCGCCGATAATGGCCGGCCGATGTCGCGGCGCTCGCAGACGCTCTACGACATGGCCTGGGCCAGCGCCTTCCTCTGGGATGGCAGGCAGGATTCGCTCGCTGGCATGGTCAGCGGGCCGATCGCCTCGCCTGACATCATGGGCCTGTCGCTCGATGCCATGGTGCAGCGTCTCGCCTTCTCGCCGGAGTTCTCGGCCGATTTCCAGCGCGTCTACCCCAATGTCGGCCCGACACCCGAGACGGTTTCCGATGCGCTGGCAGGCTATATGAACACCCTGCGCTCGCCGCCGACCCGCTTCGATCGCTGGGTCAAAGGCGATGACCGAGCGCTGACGCCGGCGGAGTTGCGTGGCTTCAAGCTGTTCAACGGCAAGGCCAATTGTGTCGCCTGCCATTCCGGCTGGCGCTTCACCGACGAGGGCTTCCGCGACATCGGCTTGAAGGATACCAGTGATCGCGGGCGCGGCCGGATCAAGCCGCAGATCGAAAGCCTCGCCTTCGCCTTCAAGACGCCGACATTGCGCGGTGTCGCCGAGCGCGCGCCCTATATGCACGACGGCTCGATCGGCACGCTGGAGGCAGTGATCGAGCATTACGATCGCGGCGGCGCGCGCCGCCCGAGCCTGTCGCCCGACATGTTCCCGCTCGGGCTCGCCGCACAGGAGAAGAGCGACCTCGTCGCCTTCATGCGCTCGCTTTCGGGCCCCGCAACGCCCGCCACCCAGACCAATTCCGATCCGGAGGCCAGTCCCCAATGAAGCGCTTTCCCGCAATTCTCCTGGCAGTAACTTGTGCTGGAGCCATGCCGTCATTCGCTGGAGCAACCGAGTTCCGGGTCACGCAGAAGGGTCAGCAGTTCAACCCGCGCACGCTGGCGATCAAGGCCGGCGATGAGGTCGTCTTCGTCAACGACGACAGCGGCACCCACAATGTCTTCTCCGAGAGCGCCACGAACAGCTTCGATCTTAAAGCGCAGCGCCCGGGCGCCAGCACCCGGGTGGCCTTTCCGAAGGCTGGCAAGGTCGACGTTCGCTGCGCCATCCATCCCGCGATGCGGATGACGATCGACGTCGAGTAGCCCGGCCGCCTGTCGCAGCTGGCGCGCAACTGTCACATGCACATGCTCCGATGCGTCGTCAGGACCGGGTGCCGAGGCGGCGATGCGCCATCTTTCCGTGTCCCGGCCAGCGGCATGAGGCCCGAGCGTTGAAAATGACCGTCAAACGCAAACTGTACGGGCTCGCCGCACTCGGCATCCTGATCGCGGCGATCGTCGCCGCCGCGGCGGTCTATGGCGTCGCGGCCATGTCGAGCGCCAGCCATTCGATCTTCAACAATGCGCTGCTCGTCAACAAGAACGTCTCGACCCTGGTCGTGCTGTTCGAGCAGAGCCGGACTTTCGTTCGCGGCGTCAACGCGAATACCAGCAAGGACGAGATCGCCGGGGCCGACGCGGCGTTCAACGTCATCGACCAGAAGCTCGCCGACACCAGCATCGACGTGTTCCGTTCGATCACCAATGAAGGGGTTCGCGAAGCGGTCACCGCCTTCATCGCCGCACTCGACCAGTCGCGCCGGGTCGCGACCGAGATCTTCGAATCCTGGAAGGCCGGCGATGCGGAGAAGGCCGCGCGGCTCTATGAGGAGGATGGCCGCAACGAAGCGGCGATGCGCGAGGCGTTGTCGACGCTGACCGCCTTCCTCGACCGGCTCGCCGATCAGGAGCTGAATGCGCTCGAAGAGACGCAACGCACGACCACGCTCGTCGCGATCGCGGTGGCGGCGGCGGTGCCGTTCCTGATCGTCATCGCCTTCCTGGTCGCGCGCCAGATCGCCACGCCGATCGCGGCTCTGACCTTCGCCGCGCGCGATGTCGAGCGCCGCAAGTTCGAGCCGAGCTCGATCGAGGCTGTCGCCGGCCAGCGCAACGAGCTCGGCTCGCTCGCGCGCGTTTTCCAGAAGATGGCAGTCGACGTGCAGCGGCGCGAGGAGGAACTCGAAGGGCTCGTGCACGAGCGCACGCGCGATCTCGAAACCAAGAACGAACTGCTCGAAAAACAACACAAGCGGATGGAGACCGAGCTCGACATCGCCCGCTCGCTGCAGGGTGCGATGCTGCCGCAGCGCATGCCGAAGCATCCGAGCTATTCCGGCCGGGCGATCATGCGGCCGGCGCGCGAGCTCGGTGGCGACTTCTACGATTTCTTCGTGATCGGCGAGGATGAGATCGGCCTCGTGATCGCTGATGTCTCCGGCAAGGGCGTGCCGGCGGCCTTCTTCATGGCGATCTCCCGCACGGTGCTGCAGGCGAGCGCGCGCGAGCGCCGTTCCGCCGGCGAGTGTCTCGCCGAGACCAATTCGATCCTGTGCGAGCAGAACCCGCTCGATATGTTCGTCACGGTCTTCTACGGCATCCTCAACCTGCGGACAGGCGAACTGAGCTACGCCAATGGCGGGCACAATCCGCCGATCGTCGTGCGCGAGGGCGGCGAGGTCACCGAACTGCCTGTTACCGGCGGCATCGCCATGGGCATCATGCCCGGCCTTTCCTACGAGCAGGGCAGCCTTGTGCTGGAGAAGGGCGACACGCTCTTTCTCTACACCGACGGAATCTCCGAGGCGATGGATACGCAGGGTCGTGAATTCACCGTCGATCGCCTGGTCGCCTCGCTGAGCGAGAGCCATCGCCACTCGCTCGACATCGTGGTCTCGAGCGTCACCGATGCCGTGAGCCGCTTCGTCGGCGATGCCCCGCAACATGACGACATCACCTATCTGGTCGTCCGCTATAAAGGCTCGCCGGAGCTGATCGAACTCGAAACCATCAAACGGGCGGAAGACGTCGGCGGCGGGTGGGCGATGAAGACCATCTAATACTGAGCCAGCTTCGTATTCGTCCATCTCCACAAGCTGATGTGATCCGATTGACCAGTTACGTGAGCGATAATCGCTCGGTCATATCAAAGTCATCGAAGCTTCAATAACGGGCGTCATCAACGTCACCGGGGCCAAATACACAATGGTCGCCGCTGCGAGCGTCGATGTCCGAGTCCAGTTCCACCTTTTTCGATCCGCGTATCGCGAGCGGTGCATCGCCCGTGTCCGAGGCGGCGCCTGCCGGCTCCGAGCCGCGCAGCTCGATCGAATTCGAGGAGCTGGAGGCCGAGGTCCGCAAGCTCGAGACCGATGGCCCGCTCGCGGTGAACTGGCGCGAGGTCGCAAGGCTGTCGACGGTCGTGCTGGAGACCCGTGGCAAGGATCTTCTGGTCGGCGCCTGGCTGGCGCATGCGCTCTGTCGCGAGGAGCGCTTTCAGGGTCTCGCCGTCGGGCTCGGTGTCCTGCGCGAGATGATCGCCAATCATTGGGACGGCATGCAGCCGCCGGTCGCGCGTGAGCGGGCCCGTGTCGGCGCGCTGGAATGGCTGGTCGGCCGCACCGCCCCGCTGTGCGAGGGCGAGGCCTCCGAAGGCGACTGGCCGGCGGTACTCTATGCCTATGACGCGCTGACCGAGATCGATACGCTCGCCGGCGAGAAACTGCGCAAGGAACAGGTTGCGCTCGGCGATCTGGTACGCGCGCTGAGGCCGCATCGCGACACTGCCCGCCGTGCCCTGGCGGAGGCGGAGCAGAAGCGCAAGGACATCGAGACCGAAGCTGCAGCCCGGGCCGAACAGGAGGCGCAGGCCGCGACGCGCGCTGCCGTGGCGCCTGCGCCGGTGGTGGCTCCGGCCGCAACGCAGGCTCCCGTGTCAGCCGCAGCTCCCGCGCCGGCTCCGCCATCGGCACTCGACCTCTCGACGATCGAGACCTTGCCCGAGACGCTGCGCACCCTCTCTGCCGGGCTGATCGGCCGCAGCACCGCCGATGCGCGCGCCTATCTGCTGTCGCGCGTCGCCTCCTGGTGGCGCATCCGGCAATTGCCGCCGAACGAGGGCGGCCGCAGCGGCGCCATGCCCCCGGTCGAAGAGGCCGCCGCCATCCAGGCGCAGCGCCAGGCGGGGCAGAACCAGGAGGCGCTCAAGACGCTGAACGAGCTGGTCTGGACGGCCCCGTTCTGGTTCGAGGGGCACCGCCTTACCGCCGAGATCCTGAAGTCCATGGGGCCGGACCATGCCGATGCCGGCGCTGCCGTCGGCGGCGCAATGAACATGCTGTTCCGCCGCTTTCCCGAGCTGATGAATTTCAGCTTCGGCGACGGCAAGCCCTTCGTCGATCCCGCGACCCGGGACTGGATCGAGGAGAACGGCGGCGGCGGTGGCGCTGCTTCAGGCGGCGCCGACGGGCTCGACCGGGCGCTAGGCGAGGCGAGGGCGCTGATTGCGGCCGGCAAGGCGCCCGAAGCGATCGACCTGCTGGCGTCGCTGACCCGTGGTGAGATCGGCGGACGCAACCGCCTGCTGCGCCAGATCGCCCAGGCCCGCTTCTGCCTCGATGTCGGTCTGATCGCCGCGGCATTGCCGTTGCTCGATCATCTCGAGAACCTGCTCAAGACATACGACCTCGAGAACTGGGAGCCGCTGCTCGCCGCCCAGGTGGCGGAGCTGCGCTTCCGGGCGCTCACCCATGCCGATGCCGCCCGGCTCGTCGCCGAGGACCGGCGCCGCATCAGCCTCGACGAGACGCGCCAGCGCCTCGTCCGCCTCGACCTTGCAACCGCCGCGCGCCTGTTCCGGTGACCGGCTCCACCTGAAGACCGCATTTCAACACGCTGGGGAGATCGTCATGTCGAAGGAAGTCTCGGTCGCTCCGAAGGAGCGCGTCAACATCAAGTTCAAGCCGAGCACCGGCAATGTGAAGGAAGAGGTCGAGCTGCCGCTCAAGCTGCTGATGGTCGGTGATTTCACCGGCCGGGCCGATGACCGCCCGGTCGAGGAACGGGCGCTGGCCGACATCAACAAGGACAATTTCGACGATGTGCTGAAAGGCCACGAGCTCAAGCTCGACGTCGCAGTCGCCAACAAGCTCGACGACGGCGCCGATGCGCCCGATGTCCGCGCCTCGCTCTCCTTCGGCAAGCTGAAGGATTTCGAGCCGGATGCGGTGGCGCGGCAGGTGCCCGAGCTGCGCAAGCTGATGGAGCTGCGCGAGGCGCTGGTCGCGATGAAGGGCCCGCTCGGCAACGTTCCGGCCTTCCGCAAGGCCATCCAGAGCGTGCTCGAGGACGATGCGGCCCGCGAGAAGCTGCTGCGGGAGCTGACCGGCTCCGTCGACGGCAAGACCCCCTGATCAAGCCAGCACGACAGGACTGCAACCATGAGCAATCAGCAACTCGAGATCGCCCAGGATGCTTCGGTCGTCACGACCGAATTGTCGCTGCTCGACCAGATCCTCGGCGAGACCAAGCTCCAGCCGAAAGACGAGGGCTATGACGTCGCCCGCCGCGGCGTCGCCGCCTTCATCTCCGAACTGATGCTGCCGGCGCGCAAGGACGAGAAGGTCAACAACGCCGTCATCGACCAGATGATCGCGGCGATCGACGGCAAGCTCTCGCAGCAGCTCGACGAGATCCTGCATGACGAGTCGTTCCAGAAGCTGGAGGCGGCCTGGCGCGGTTTGAAATTCGTCGTCGACCGCACCGATTTCCGCCAGAACATCCGCATCGAGCTGCTCAATTGCTCGAAGGATGAGCTCCTGGCCGATTTCGAGGACAGCCCGGAGGTCGTCAAGTCCGGCCTCTACAAGCACATCTACTCGGCCGAGTTCGGCCAGTTCGGCGGCAAGCCCTATGGCGCGGTGATCTCCAATTACGAGTTCTCCGCCGGTCCGCAGGACGTGAAGCTGATGCAGTTCATGTCCAGCGTCGGCGCGATCTCGCACGCGCCGGTGATCGCCTCGGCCGGGCCGCAGATGTTCGGTGTCGAGACATACGAGGACATCGCCAACCTCAAGGATCTCGAGTCGATCTTCGAGGGCCCGCGCTATGCCAAGTGGAACGCCTTCCGCGAGACGGAAGATGCGCGCTATCTCGGCCTGACGGTGCCGCGCTTCCTGCTGCGCATTCCCTACGGTTCGGACACGGTTCCGGTGAAGGCCTTCAACTACGAAGAGAAGAGCGCCGGCGAGACCGACAACTACCTCTGGGGCAACGCCGCCTACACCTTCGCGACGCGCCTGACCGAGTCCTTCGCGCAGTATCGCTGGTGCCCGAACATCATCGGGCCGCAGTCGGGCGGCGCTGTCGAGAACCTGCCGGTGCACAACTTCGAGTCGATGGGCCAGCTCCAGTCCAAGGTTCCGACCGAGGTGCTGGTCACCGACCGGCGCGAATATGAGCTCGCCGAGCAGGGCTTCATCGCGCTGACCATGCGCAAAGGCAGCGACAACGCCGCCTTCTTCTCGGCCAATTCGGTGCAGAAGCCGAAATATTTCGGCAATACGCCGGAGGCCAAGCAGGCGGAGCTGAACTACAAGCTCGGCACGCAGTTGCCCTACATGTTCATGATCAACCGCCTGGCGCACTACATCAAGGTGCTGCAGCGCGAGAACATCGGCTCCTGGAAGAGCCGCGAGGAGCTCCAGGAAGAGCTCGGCAAGTGGATCAGCCAGTATGTCGCCGACCAGGACAATCCTTCGCCGGAGGTCCGGGCGCGCCGGCCGCTGCGCAAGGCCGAGATCCGGGTCGAGGATGTCGAGGGCGAGCCGGGCTGGTACCGCGTCGCGATGTCGGTCGTGCCGCACTTCAAGTACATGGGCGCCGACTTCACGCTCTCGCTGAAGGGCAAGCTCGACAAGCAGTGACATGTCCTGCTTCGCCCCGCCTCCCATTGGAGGCGGGGCGGCGGCAATTGACGGGAATTCCGTGGCGAGCCTGTTCGAACGATTGGAGACGGCGCGCGAACCCGGCACCGGTTCGCCGGAGGTCGCACGCGGCCCGAGCCTGTCCGAGAGCGTGCTGGCGAATGTCAGGCACATCCTGAACGCGCGCCAGGGCTGCTGCGAGACAAGGCCCGATTTTGGTATGCCGGATCTCAACGACATCTCGCGCGAGGCTTCGGAGACCATCCCGGCGATCGCGCGCACTGTGAAGGCGCAGCTCGAAGCCTTCGAGCCGCGGCTGCGCGAGGTGCTGGTCAAGCCGATGCAGGCAGAGTCGCCGGGAGAGTTCGCCTTCTCGGTCAGCGCCGTGCTGATCGATGGCGAAAGCGGCGAGGCGATGCGCTTCGACACCGTGCTCGGCAATGACAGGCAGATGCGGCTGCGGAATTGATGCGATGTCGCTGAACGCCCATTACGAAGACGAATTGTCCTATCTGCGCGAGCTCGGCCAGGAGTTCGCCCGGGCCAATCCCAAGCTCGCCGGCTTCCTGTCGCGCGAGGCGAGCGACCCCGATGTCGAGCGTCTGCTGGAAGGCTTCGCCTTCACCGTTGCACGCCTGCGCCAGAAGCTCGAAGACGAGATGCCGGAGCTCGTCCACGGGCTGATCCGGCTGGTTTGGCCGCACTATTTGCGCCCGATCCCGCCGATGAGCGTCGTGGCCTTCGAGGCGGCAGCCGGCGGTGGGCCGGGCGTCACACGGGTGCCAGCGGGGATTGCGCTGGCCTCGCGGCCGGTCGATGGCGTCTCTTGCCGCTTCCGCACCTGCTATCCGGTCGAGGTGCTGCCGTTCTCGATCACGCGCACGCAGAGCGAGAACCGGCCGACCACGGCGCGCCTTGCGCTGACCTTGCAAGCGGCCGGGCGTGGCACATTGCAGGGCCTGCAGGGCAGTCGCCTGCGCCTGTTCTTCAACACCGAGCGCGAGCCGCATGTCGGGCGCACGCTTCTGCTGTGGCTGTCGCGCCATCTGCGTTCAATCACCGTGACGAGCGATTTCGGCGAGAGCGTCGCCCTGCCAGCGAATGCGATCCAGCCGGTCGGCTTCGAGGAGGGGGAGGGCGTGCTGCCCTATCCCTCGAACGCCTTCATCGGCTTCCGGCATTTGCAGGAATATCTCGCTTTCCCGGCCAAGTTCCTGTTCGTCGACGTCACCGGGCTTGAGGCCCTGGCCGGTCTCTCGGGCAAGGCCGCGACCTTCGCCTTCGAGTTCTCGCGGCCCTTCCCCGATCAGGTCAGGGTCGCGGAAGGCCATGTCCGGCTGAACTGCACGCCGGTGGTCAATCTCTTCGCGCACGAGGCGCATCCGCTACGCATCGATCGCTCCCGCAGCGAGTACCGTGTCGTCGCTGGCGGGCGGGCCGGGTTGGAAATCTACGCGATCGACAAGGTCACCGGCTATCTGCAGGGCCGGGCCGAACGCATCGTCTACGAGCCCTTCGAGGCCTTTCGCCACGATTTGCCTGGCGAGGCCGACAGCAAGTTGTTCTATCGCGAGCGGCTGCGCCCGGCCGTGGTCGGTCGCGGTGTCGACCATTATCTCTCCTTCGTCTCGCGGCTGGAGCGGGCTTCGGCCCCGCCAGCGGAGGTGATCTCGATCGGGCTGACCTGCTCGAACGGCGCCCTGGCCGAGCGGCTCCCTGTCGGCGCCATCGATCAGCCGACCTCGGAGACGCCGGCGACGGTCAGCTTCACCAATGTGATGAGCGTGACGCCGCATGCGCCGCCGCCGATCGGCGAGAATCTGCTCTGGCGGCTGATCTCGAATCTCTCCCGCAATTACGGCTCGCTCGTCGATGTCGGGGCACTTCGGACGCTGATCGCGAGCTATGATTTCCGTGCCGTGCACGACGCGCAGGCGCGCCGCCGGCTGGAACTGCTGCTGGAGGCGCTGGAGACGTTCGAAACCGGCGTCGAGGACGGCGTGCTGCGCGGTCAGCCGGTGCGTATCCGCACCATCAGGCTCGTTGTCGCCGAGAGCAAGATCGGCGGCGAGGCCGAGCTCTATTTGTTCGGGGCGGTGCTGGAGCGCTTCTTTGCGGTTTATGCCAGCCTCAACAGCCTGCACCGCTTCGTCATCCAAGGCGCCGAGAGCAAGGTGGAATACAAATGGACGCCGCGAGCGGGAACGACGAGCGCGAACTGAGCGCTGTCGTGGCGCTCGACGCTGCGACGGTCCAGTTCAACGCCCTGTGCCTTCAGCTGGAAGAGGCCTTCCCGCAACCGGGCGGCATCGGCGCCTCCGGGTCGCCGCGGCGCGAGGCCGTCCGCTTCCGGGCCAATCCGACGCTGGGTTTCCCGGCCGAGGAGGTCGCGGCGATCGAACTGCCGGCCCGTGCCGGCGAGCCCATCGTCGTCACTGCCAATCTCTTCGGACTGCACGGCCCGTCCTCACCCTTGCCGCCAGCCTTCACCGAGCGGATCGTCTTCGCCGAGGATGGCGGAGCGCTGCGCGACTTCTCCGACTTTTTCAACCATCGCCTGCTCGGACTGCTTTTCCGGGTCTGGAAGCATTACCGCCACCAGCATCGCTACGAGCCGGGCGCGACCGATCCAATCTCCGGCGCGGTCGCCGCGCTCTTCGGCATGTTCGGCGTGGCGCAGGAGGGAGACCGGCCGGCGCGGACGCTGCTCCTGCCCTATGCCGGGGTGCTGGCGCTGCACAGCCGCTCGGCCTCGGTCGTCGCCGGCGTGATCAGTCATTATTTCGGTGTGCCCTGCGCGATCGAGGAATTCGTACCGCGCGTGATCTGCATTCCGGAGGAGGCGCAGTGGCGCCTCGGCGCGCCGGGGCTGGAGCTTGGGGTCGATACGGTCGCCGGCGAAGCCATGCGCGACGTCATGAACAAGTTCCGCCTGCGGCTCGGACCGCTGACGGCGGCGCAATGCGACCGGCTCCTACCGGGCGGAGTGGATCACGCCACGCTGACCGAGCTCATCCGTCTCTCGATCCGCGAGCCGCTGGATTGGGACATCGCCTTCCTGCTGGCGCCGGGTGAGGCTCGCCCCTTCTGCCTCGGCGAGACGCGGCTTGGTTGGTCGGGCTGGCTCGATGCCGATCCGGCTGCCGCGGTCGAATTCGTCATCTGAGATCCACTTGCGTCACATGATTGTTGTTCGCCTCGCTCAACCTTGCGCCAGCAGCGCGAAGAGCCGGCCCGACCGGTCGGCGGGGCATGCGTTGATGTGGGGCCGGGGGTAAGATGAGATTGCTGCTGACCGTGCTCGGGCTGCAACGCAGCACGCTCGGCGACCGGTCTACGCATATCTTCGCGGAAGCCGGTGGCACGCTCGGGCGCAGCGCCAACTGCGACTGGATTCTGCCCGACGAGCGCAACACTCTGTCGGCCCGGCACGCCCGCATCTCGCATAACGGCCGTGGCTTCCTGATCACCGATACCAGCACGAACGGCGTCTATCTCAACGCGGTCGACGCGCCGCTCGGGCGCGACCAGAGTGCGCCGCTGGCCAATGGCGATACGATCTATATCGCCGACTACATCATCTCCGTCGCGATCCTGCGCGAAGAGCCAGCGCCCGCGCCGGTGCAGGTCGCCACAGTACCGCCGACGCCGGTGGCTCCGCCGCTGCCGATGCGGCCGATCCCCGTCGCAGTGCCCGCCATCCCGGTGGGCCTGGAGCTGTCGGCGCCAGTGCCAGCGATGCCCGCTCCAACGCTGGCTGCGGCTCAGCGCCAGCCGACGCAGCTCACCGGCTTGATCCCGGATGATTTTGACTTCAGCGACCTTGCCCCGGCAAGGCCGCAGGCTGCCCCGGTGCCGGTCGCCGCGATGCCGGCGCCAGCCGTGCCGTCGCCGGCTCCGGTTATGGCGATGCCTGCTGTCGCGCCGGTCGCACCCCAGCCGGCGCCCGTCGCGGCGATCGATCCACTCGCTTTGCTGCGCCAGCGCGCCATGGCGCGGGCCGCCTCGATCGATCTGACGCCGCAGGAGCCTGGCGCGGCGCCGCCCGCCGCCCGGCCAATGGCTGATGTCGCGCTGCCGGGAGCGTCTGCGGCTTCGAGTTCCGGCGACGCCGCGGCCTTCTGGTCGGGGATCGGGCTCGACCCGGCCCGTATTCCGCCGGAGGCGCGGGCGCGGCTGTTGGAGGAGCTTGGCGGCGCGCTGCGCCAGGCAGCGGGCGGGCTCGTCTCGATGCTCTCGGCGCGCAAGTCGATGAAGGACGAGTTCCGCCTCGACCAGACCCGGCTCGCGCCGCAGGAGAACAACCCGTTCAAGTTCTTCTCGCATGGCGACGAGGCGCTGCGCCGGGTCGTGGTCGAGGGCGCGCCCGGCTTCCTGCCGCTCGACATGGCGGTAAAGCAGTGTTTCGCCGACATGCATGCGCATGAGGTCGCGCTCGCCTCGGCGATGCAGACCAGCATCCGCGAACTGCTCGACCGGTTGGCGCCGGCAAAGCTCGAATCCGAAGCCGAACCCGGCCTGCTCGGTCGCAAGCCGGACAGGAGCCGGCTCTGGGAGCGCTACGCCGAACTGCATGGGGAGCTGGCCGGCGATCTCGACCGCACGATCCGCACGCTCGTCTCCGACGAGCTGGCGCGCGCTTCCGCCCGCAGGCCGGGAGCGAAAGCGTGAAGCCGGTGCTGCTCCCCTCCCGCCGGCTGCTGCTCGCCGGGCTGGCGGCTGGCACCTGCGCGCCACTGCTCGCCGGCTGCTCGTCCGGTCCGCCGGCGGCCAAGACGACCTCGCTCGAATTTGGGATCGAGGCCGATCAGGAGATCAACCTCAACGCGAACGGCGATCCCTCGCCGATCGTGCTGCGCGTCTATGAGCTCAAGACCAAGAACGCCTTCGAGCAGGCGAGCTTCTTCGAACTGCTCGACAGCGACTCGACCAAGCTCGGCGCCGATCTCGTCTCCAAGCGCGAACTCGAGGTCAAGCCGGGCGAGAAGAGCTCGTTCAAGCGCGAATCGCCGACCGAGGCGAAGCATATCGGCGTGATCGCCGGCTTCCGCCAGATCGAGGTCGCGCAATGGCGCTCGCTGGTCGACATCGTGCCGGACCGCGACAACGCCTTCCTGGTCACCGTGCGCGCCCTGGCCGTGCGGATCGAGCTGCAACGCGCCTCCCGCAATTTCGGCCTGATCTGAGGTCGCCCATGCCGACCCTCGCCCCGACCGCAGAACCTTTCCGGAGCTGTCCCCGATGACGCTGGTGAGCAAACCGCTCTGGTCCGAGGGCATGCTGATCCGCCCGCAGCACTTCCAGCAATACGACCGCTGGATCGAGCATGTGGTCGAGGGCCGCACCACAGCGCTTGCGGCTTTCGCCTGGGGGCTGCGCAAGCTGACGCTCGGGGCGGAATTGCTGCCGCTCGGCCGCATCGCCGTCCAGTCGGTCGCCGCCGTGATGCCGGACGGGACCGTGATCGACACCGCCGGCGGCATCGCGATCGAGGCGCGGGCGGTTCCTCCCAACACCAAGAACACGTTGGTGAAGCTCGCCGTCGCTTTGCGCCCGCTCGATGGCGCCGAGATCGGCGATGGCGGCCGCAGCCGACGTTACGAGGCGGCCGAGCAGGCCGTGCGCGATGTGACTGCGCCGGACCGTGCCTCGGTCAGCCTCAAGGTCGGGCGGCTCTCGGCACGGCTCCTGCTGGAAGGGGAAGCCGAGGATGACCTCGTCACCCTGCCGATCGCGCGGATCCGCGAGGTCGATGCGACCGGGGCCGTGCTTCTCGACGAGAATTACGTCCCACCCTGCCTTGATTTCCAGGCGTCGCAGCGTCTCGTGCGCATCGTCGGCGAGATCCGCTCCCTGTTGCGCAGCCGGGCGGAGGCGCTCGCCGGCCAATCGGCCGCCGGTCCGGCCGCGGCGGAAAGCGGCGGGCTCGTCGATCTCGTCGTGCTTTCGATCGTCAATGGCCAGGAGGCCGTCTTCGACCATTTCGCGGCGACGCCCGGCCTGCATCCGGAGCAGGTCTATCGCGCGGCGCTGGCACTCGCCGGCCAGCTCTCGACCTTCTCGGTCTCGCGCCGGCGCAACGCCGATTTTCCGGCCTACGACCATCTCGATCTCGACACCTCCTTCGGGATCGTGCTCGATCAATTGCGCCAGCTCCTGGCGGTGGTGATCGAGCGCAACGCCATCGCTCTGCCGCTGCAGGATCGCGGCTACGGCATCCGCCTCTCGACGATCAGCGATCGCACCCTGTTCCAGGATGCCCGCTTCGTCCTGATCGCGCTGGCGAGCGTGCCGACCGAGACCTTGCGCAGCCAGCTGCCGATCTCGATGAAGGTCGGCTCGGTCGAGCAGATCCGCGATCTCGTCAATCTGCAACTGCCCGGCATTCCGCTGACGGCGCTGCCGGTGGCGCCGCGCGAGCTGCCCTTCCTGCAGGGCGGCGTCTATTTCGAACTCGACCAGAGCGTCGAGCTCTGGCGCAACCTGACGCGCTCGGCCGCCTTCGCCCTGCATGTCAGCGGTGGCTATCCCGACCTGCATCTCGAATTCTGGGCCATTCGCGGGAAACGCGCGTGAGCAGCGATCAAAGCTTCGATCCGCCGACCGTCGTCGGGCACAGGCCGATCGGCCTGGCGCAGCCGCGGCCGGCCGGATCGGCGATCCACGATCCGCCGACGACGCCGTTCGCGCCGCCGCGCCAGCCGCTTTCGGCTTCGACCCTTGCTCCACTGCCGGCGGCACGACCGACCGGCTTCGTGCCGCCGCCCACGCAATCATCATCGCTCATCTCACGTTCGGAGCCGCCAAGGCAGCAGCGGCGCAGCACCTCCGCGCAAGCACGCGAAGCCCCTCCAGCCGCACTGCAGGCGAGCACCGGGATCGCCGACGGCTCCGACGCGCTGGTCGCCGCCGCCAATCCGTTGCTGGCGCTGGTGGCGCAGTTGCGCGACGCCGTCGATTTCGCCGATGTCGCGCAACTGCGCAGCGAGGTGATCGAGCAGATCCACAAATTCGAGGAGGCGGCGGTCAGGAACGGCGCCGCCGCCGGCGACGTCCAAGCTGCGCGCTACATCCTCTGCTCGGTGATCGACGAGACGGTGATGACGACGCCTTGGGGCGCCGCCAGCGACTGGAGCACCAGCTCGCTGCTCAACCGCTTCCACAACGAGACCTGGGGTGGCGAGAAGGTCTTCGCCATCCTCGACCGGGTGAAGACCGATCCGCGCAAGAACATCGCGTTGCTCAAGCTGATCGACTTCGTGCTGCTGCTCGGCTTCGAGGGCATGCACCGCGTACTCGACAATGGCCGCGAACGCCTCGCCGATCTGCGCGACGAGCTTGGCCAGCTCGTCGGCCACAATTTGCCGCCGCCGCCCTCGGAGCTCTCGGCGCAATGGCAGGGCGTCGGCGCCGAGAAGGCGTTGCGGAGCTTCTTCCCGCTCTGGATCGTCTTTGCCGCCGCGGGCTTCCTGCTGGTGACGATGTACAGCTTCCATCGCTATCGGCTTGCGGTTGAGGTCGCGCCGGTTGTCGAGCGCATGCAGGCGCTCGGGAACACGATCGCCTCCGGGGTGGTGCGGCCATGATCCGCTCCTATCTGCTCGGATTCCTGTCGCTGCGCGGGCTGGTCACTGTCTTCGGCGTGGTCGCGCTGTGCGTGGTGATTTGGGCCGGCGGCCCGTATCTCTCGCTCTTCGGCTGGGCGCCGCTGGTCTCGGCGGAGGCGCGCACGAGCGCGATCATCCTGCTGCTTGCCGGCCTGGTCGGCGTCTCGCTGCTGCGCCTTTATCTGGCCCGGCGCGCCAATGCCCGGATGATCAAGTCGCTGCTCGATACCGGCGGGCTGGCGGCCATGGCCGATTCCGGCGGAACCGACGAGATCGAGATCATCCGCGAGCGCTTCGAAGGGGCGCTGACGACCCTCAAGGAGACGATCTTCGCCGGGCGCAAGGGCGATGCCTATCTGTTCGAATTGCCTTGGTATGTCATCATCGGCCCGCCCGGCTCCGGCAAGACGACGATCCTGAAGAACTCCGGCCTCGACTTCCCGCTGGCGCGCACGCTCGGGACCGATCCCGTCGCTGGGCTGGGCGGTACCCGCCATTGTGACTGGTGGTTCACCGACCAGGCGGTGCTGATCGACACGGCCGGACGCTACACCACCCATGAATCGAACGCCGCGGTCGACGGCGCCGCCTGGCGCGGCTTCCTCGACCTGCTCAAGACCCATCGCGGGCGCCGGCCGCTCAACGGCATCGTTCTCGCGATCAGCCTGTCCGACATCCTCCTGCAGAACGAGGTCGAGCGGAAGCGCCATGTCGCGGCGTTGCGCGCCCGCCTGCAGGAGTTGGCCAAGACCTTCGGCGTCGAATTGCCGACCTATCTCCTGATCACCAAATGCGACCTGATCCCCGGCTTCTCCGAGTTCTTCGACGGTCTGAACGAGAGCGGGCGGGCGCAGGTCTGGGGCATGACCTTTCCGCCCGACGCCAATCTGGCGACGCGCCTGACCGAGATCCTCGATCAGAACCTGCGCGAGCTCGCCGACCGTCTCGACCAGGTCATGCGCGAGCGCGCCCATGCCGAGCGCGGCCTGAACCGGCGCGGGCGCATCTATCTCTTCCCCAAGGAGTTCGCCGGGCTGCGCCGTGATCTGGCGAGCTTCGTCCACGAGATCTTCAAGCAGAGCAAGTTCGAGACGCAGTCGCGGCTGCGCGGTGTCTACTTCACCAGCGGTACGCAGGAGGGCACGCCGATCGACCGCGTGCTCGCCGCGTTCGGGCGCAGCTTCGGGCTGACCAGCGGCCAGCGGGCGCCGTTCTCGGGGCAGGGCAAGGCCTTCTTCGTCAACCGGCTGCTGACCGAGGTGATCTTCGAGGAGCAGGGGCTCGTCGGCGTCGACCGCAAGCTCGAACGCAGCCTCGTGCGAGCCCAGAACATCGGCTACGGCGTGGCGGCGGCGCTGGTGATCGGCCTCGGCATGCTCTGGTGGGGCGCGGCGACGCGCAGCCAGGCCAGGATCGCCGCCACCAACGAAGCGCTCGCACCGGTCGAGACGCGGCTGGCGGCGGTGCCGGCGCGCGTCACGCCGGCGACGCTGCTGCCGGTGCTCCAGGCGGCCGACGCGGTGCGCGATGCAAGCGGGCAGGGCGGCATCTTCGGTTGGCTTGACGGCTTCGGGCTCAGCGCCACGCCTTCGCTCGCGCCGGCGGCGGCGGAATTGCGCGAGCGCCTCATCGTTAACCGGCTCTACCCGGCCTTCGCGACGCGGCTGTCGGAGCGGCTCACCGGCCTCTCCCAGATCGGCGCTGAGAACGAAGCCATGCGCGACCTTCTGCGCAGCTATCTCATGCTGAGCGACACCGAACGCTTCGACCGCAGCGTGGTGCAGCGCGCTGCGCGCGAGGAGGCGCAGCTTGCCTTCCCGGTCGACCAAAGCCGGGCGGCCGAGCTCGGACGGCATTTCGACGAGCTCGTCGCGCTGTTGCCGAAGCCGCTGCCGACCGACCGGCGCATCATCGACATGACGCGGGCGCGGCTGATGCGCACCCCGCGCAGCGAGCAGGTCTATGCACGGCTGCTGCGCGAGGCTGCGCAGAATCCGCGCTTGCGTCCGATCGATCTCTCGACCGCGATCGGCGCCGGCGTGATCGATTTCGGGCTCGGCCGCAGCGGTAATAACGCTGTCTCCGTCATCCCGGCCGCCTTCACACGTGAGGCCTTTTACGACTTCGTGCTGCCGCGGCTGCCGATCCTGATCCGCGAGGAGCTTGGGATCGACTGGGTCACCGGTGGCGAAGCCGCCGGCTCGGGCATCGTCCAGACCGGCACGCGCGAGGTGATGGACCGCTATGTCGCGGACTACATCCGCTCCTGGCAGGGCGCGATCACGGCTGCGCGGCTGGTGCCTTTTGCTGAGACGCAGCAGGCCCTGTCGGCCGTACAGGCGCTCGCCGCCGCGAATTCGCCGCTGGAGCGGCTGATCGGCATCGTCCGCACCAATACCGAGCTGCCGTTGCCGGGCGATCCTCCGACCGGAACGACCGCTGCCGCCACTGCCGGCTTGCCCGGGCCGGCCGGCACCGCAGCGGGAGGGTTGATCGCCGCAGCAGCCAGTAGCGCTGCGAATGCGGCCGCTACCGCCGCACTCGGGGAGGGGCCCTGGCCCGGCGCAACGATCGCGGCACCGTTCCGCCCGCTGGTGGAACTGGTCGTCGCACCGGGCGGCGCGCAGCCGGCGATGGGGCGCATCCGCGAACTGTTCAGCGGTGCCTACGGTGCGCTCAGCAATGTCTCGAACGCGCCAGATCCGCGCCAGGCGGCCTATCAGGCGGTGGCGCGGCGGGGCAGTTCCGGTGCCGACGCGCTCGGCCAGCTCCGCGCGGATTCGGCGCTGCGGCCGGAGCCGGTGCGCGGCATCATGCGGGCGGTGGCGAGTCTCAGCGCCTCCTCGGTGGTCGGCGACTCCCTCGACTACGTCAACCAAGCCTGGCGCCGGGACGTGCTGCCACAATGCCAGGCGGCGCTCGACCAGCGCTATCCGCTCTTCGCCAGCGCCAAGGACGAGGTCTCGCTGCGTGATTTCAGCGACATGTTCCGCCCCGGCGGCCTGCTCGACGAGTTCTTCCAGAAGCACCTCGCGCCCTTCGTCACGGAACAGCGCAACGGTTACGCGCCGATCACCGTGGACGGGGCGGCCCTGCCGCTGAAGCGCGAGGCGCTGGCTCAGTTCTATCGGGCGCGAGCGATCCGCAACGCCTTCTTCGCCGGATCGGGCTCGGCGCCCTCGCTGAAGTTCAGCCTGCGGCCGAGCTTCCTCGACCCCAAGCTGCTGCGCGCGACTCTGGCGCTCGACGGCAAGGACATCGTCTACCGCCATGAGGCGCAGCGCGCCTACGACCTGGAATGGCCGACCAAGACCGATGCCAGCACGGTCGCGGTCACGCTCACGGACCTCAACGGCAAGGACACCCGAGTCGAGCGGACCGGCGCCTGGGCGCTGCTGCGCATAGTCGATGCCGCTTCGCTGGCAGCACGTGGCGGGGCCGACCAGTTCAGCATCACCGTGACCGGCGACGAGAATGCCCGCGTCGTCTACCAGCTGCGCGCTGCGAGCGTGAACAACCCGTTCAATCTCGGTGCCTTGCGCGCCTTCCGTTGCCCGGATTCGCTGTGAGCGAGGCGCCGGCCTTCGGCCTGTTCGGCAAGGTGCCCTGGGCCGGGGATTTCGTGCAGCACGGGCTGCCCGGCCGCTTCGTCACGCCATGGGAAGCCTGGCTCCTGGCGATGCTGACGGCGAGCCGCGAAGCGCTCGGCGCGCGCTGGGACGGTGCCTATCTGCTCAGCCCGCCCTGGCGCTTTAGGCTCGCGCCTGGCCTGATCGGCACGAGCGGCTGGATCGGAGTGTTCGCCAGCTCGGTCGATCGCGTCCGGCGCCACTACCCGCTGACGCTGGCGCTTGAGCTTCCGGTCGAGGATGGCGCCGGCTTCGCCGCGAGTGAGGGCCTGCTCGACCTGTTCGAGGTCGTGATGCTCGACCTGATCGCGACAGAGCGATCCTTGCCCGATGCACTGGTGAGCCTGCGCCGCCGGCTCGAGGCCCAGCGCGCCGCGGTCAGCCTCTGGACCGGGCCGGGCGGCGGCCGACTCGTCGTCGACAGTGAAGCGGAGCGCCTGTCGTCCGGCGCAGCCGATAGCCCGGCGCAGGACGGCGCCAGTCATTGGTGGCATGGCCGCTGGAATGGGCGGCCGGCAACCGCCCTGAGCTGCGAAGGGCTTCCTGACCCCACCGCCTGCGCCGGATTCTTTTCGGGCGACTGGTTGCGCCATGGCTGGCGCGCTGCGGCCGCGCGACAAGGTGCATGAGCCTCGTGGGAGAGGTTTGGGAGGTTTCGGTCGCGACGCGGCAGGGCCCGCGCCATGACGTCAACCAGGACAGCTATGCCGCTCTGCCGGATGCGGGGCTGTTCGCGGTCGCCGACGGCATGGGCGGCCATGCCGATGGCGAGCTTGCCAGCCAATCGATCACCCGCATGCTCGCTGCCGTGTCCGAGCCGCCGGCGGCGCTGACGATGCGCGTCGCCCTTGCCGAGGAAGGCATAACCGCCATCAACGATGCGCTGCGCGAGCATGCGGCGCGCTCGGCCGAGGGCGACATCGTCGGCTCGACCGTCGTGGTGGCTTTGGTCGGCGAGGGCATGCTCGTCTGCCTCTGGGCTGGCGACAGCCGCGTCTATCGCCGGCGCGACGACGCTCTCGCCCAGCTGACCGAGGATCATGTGCTCGGGCAGGGCCCCGGTGCCGGCCATGTCCTGACCCGCGCGGTCGGCTCGGCCGCCTATCTGCCGATCGCCCGCTGTGTGACGCCGACGCTGCCCGGCGACACGCTGCTCCTGTGCAGCGACGGCCTCAACAAGGCGCTCGCCGACGTCGAGATCGGTGAATTGCTAGACGAGCCGCTGGCGGGCCTCGCCGAGCGGCTCGTCGCCCGCGCTGTCGCCAATGGTGGCCGCGACGACATCACCGCCGTGATCGCGAGGCGGCTGTGAAGGTCCGGCGCAGACGGCGTCGGCGCGCGGCCGAAGGGCGCGAAGTGCAAGCCGCGACCTTGCCCGCAGCCTCGCCGCCGCAATCCAGCGAACGTGCTCTGCCGGCGCCACTCGGGACGTTGCTGCGCGGGCGCTTCGAACTCGTCGAGGTGGTCGGGCGCGGCGGCATGAGCACGGTCTACCGCGCCGTCGACCATGTCCGCCGGCGGGCGCGGGCGCTCGATCCCGAGGTCGCGCTCAAGGTCACCGATATCGGGGACGGTTATCATGACGACGCCGCGACCCTGCTGCATCGCGAGGGCCGGCGGCTGCTGGCGCTGCGCCACCCCAATGTCGTCAAGGTGCACGACTTCGACCGCGAGGGGCCGCTGCACTTCCTCGTCATGGAATTGCTGCGCGGCAAGACGTTGGCGCAGGTGATGCAGGAACGCGACGGCAAGGCGCTCGAGCGCCGGCTTGCGTTGCGCATCGTCACGGAGCTCGGGGCCGGGCTCGCCGCCGTGCACGCCGCAGACATGGTGCATGGCGACCTGAAGCCGGGCAATGTCTTCATCACCCAGGACGGCCATGTGAAGCTGATCGATTTCGGCACGGCCCAGCCCTTGCTGCCGCCGGATCACCGGCCGTCCGAGGACGAGACCGGCTTCTTCCTCAGGCGGCTGCACGCGGTCACGCCGGCCTATGCCTCGCCCGCTGCGCTCGCCGGGCAGGCGCCGGACCCGCGCGACGACATCTTCTCCTTTGCCATGCTGACCTATGTGATGGTCGCCGGAAGGCATCCTTTCGACGGCCGTTCGGCGGCTGCGGCGATGGCGGAGGGGCTGATTCCGGCTTCGCCACCCGGTTTTCGCGGCGGCCGCTGGGTCGCGTTGCGGCGCGGCTTCGATTGGGAGGTGGAGACGCGGCCGGGCAGCGCGCTCGATTTCGCCGGGCGCATCCTGAGACCGCGGCTTTCGGATCACCGCCGCGCCTTGCTCGGCCATGCCCAAAGCCTGCTCGAACGCCTACACCGTCGTAAACCTGTCAACGCCCCGCCCTAGCGTCACCTCGTTCCCATTACCGGACGCGACGTGCCATGCTCGACCGACCCGCCAGTCACGACACCACGATCGCGCTCGCCCTCGCCAGCGGCAGCATCAAGGACGGCCTGCATGTCGAGCGGGTCACCGGCCGCGAAGCGATCTCGGAGCCCTACGCCTACCGGGTGGCGTTCCGCTCGGACAAGGCGATCAGCGCCGAGGACGTCGTCGGCGAGCGAGCCAAACTGACGCTGAACACGGAAGCCGGCGAACTGGTGGTACACGGCGTCGTCGTCGAATTCGCTGCCGAGGATGCGCTCGGCGACCAGGGGTATCTCTACGCGGTGGTGATCGCGCCGCGCCTCAGGATGCTCGAGCTCAGCCGCCAGAACCAAGTCTATGGCTCGACCAGCAAGGTCTCGGTCAAGGACATCATTCAGAAGGAACTCGAAGGCTCGCTGGCGGCCAATCACGGCCATATCACCATCGAGCATGAGCTCAATCTTGCCGCGAACTACCGCGAGCGCGAGTTCATCGTGCAGTACAACGAGAGCGACCTGTCCTTCCTGTCGCGCTGGTGCGAGGGCAGCGGCATCTTCTATTTCTTCAAGCAGAGCGAGGATGGCGAGAGCGCGGTGTTCGGCGACAGCAATGTCGCGTTCATCGAGGCGAAGACCCTGCCTTACCGTCATGGCCATGACGCGATCAGCACGGCGCAGGCGGCGGTTACGTCGTTCGGCTTCGTCGCCCGGCCGGTGACGAAATCGGTGGTGCTGCGCGAATACAATCCCGAGAAGCCGGCGCTGCTGCTGCGCGCGCGGGCCGACGTCGAAGGCGGCAAGACCGGCACCATCATCGAATACGGCCAGCACTTCCTCGAGCCCGACGAGGGCGACCATCTCGCCAAGGTCCGGGCCGAGGAGATCGCTTGCCGGGCCAAGATCTTCCGTGGCGTCAGCAATGCGCCGCAGCTGCGCCCGGGCGCATTCTTCAGCCTGACCGGCCATCCCTCGCTCGACGATCGTTATCTCGTCATCTCCGTCGAGCACGAGGTCTCGACGCCGGCCCCGGTCGGCTATGGCACCGGCGAGACCGTTGCGGGCGCGCCCTATGGCAACCGCTTCGAGGCGATCCCGCTCTCCGTGCCGTTCCGGCCCGAACGGCGTACGCCGCGACCGCTGGCGGCCGGGCTGTTCAACGCCTTCGTCGACGGTGAGGCCGACGGCACGCGCGCCGAGGTCGATACCCAAGGGCGCTACAAGGTGCGCCTGCGCTATGACGAGGGCGACAGCGCCGAGGGCAAGGCGAGCGAGTTTCTGCGCAAGGCCGAGCCCTATGCCGGCCCGTCCGATACCGGCATGCATTTCCCGCTGCTGAAGGGCACCGAGGTGATCCTCAGCTGCGTCAATGGCGATGTCGACCGGCCGATCATCGTCGGCGCGGTGCCGAACCCGCTGACCCCGAACGTCGTCTCCAAGCGCAACCGCACGCTCAACCGCTTCCGCTCCCCGTCCGGCACTCTGTTCGAGATGAACGACGGCTCGGCAAGCTGAACCTGCGATGATCTGGCAACCACCGACACGCGAACTCGATCCGCTGGCCGCGCTCGTCCATGAGGCAGTGCGAACCCAGGTCTTCCCGGGCGAGGCGTTCGGCTTCCATCTGGTGCCGGTGCCGGGCGAGAGCTGGCGCGAGACCATCTTGCCGGACGGCCGGGCGGTCCGGATCAGGCTGTCGGCGAGCCCGGCGGCACAGACACAGCGTGAACGCCGCGCCTGCGCCGGCATCCATGTCAGCGGGGAAATGGTCGCTGGCGACATGGGCTATCGCGTCAGCGCCGATCTCATCGTCGACCTGGCGACCCGCGCCGTCCTCGCCTGCGACAGCCGGCTCGAAGCCGTGGGGCGCACTCGCCCCTGAAGCCGCCGTCCGGCTCACGTCATCCATCCTGTTCAGCTTTGGATCGCTGCGATTCTGCGTTCTACGTCGCCGTAGTTGCGGCGCGGTACATAGGCATGACCGGCGTCGCTAGTCTGTCTTCGGCCCGGCAGCCAGATCGAGGTGAGCGCGCGCCTGCGCAGTTAGCCGAATGAGCGCAGGAAACTGCGCAGTCACGCCAGTGACGAAAACGGATTTATCAAAATTAGATCAATAGGATAGGTGATTTCTTTTACTTGGTACGCCCCTTGCCGAGCAAGGGCGCCGGCTCGAGCCGGAGCAGCGAATTCCAGGGAAGAGAACAATGGCACTCGACGCCTACATGACCATCAAGGGCCAGAAGCAGGGGGACATCTCCAGCGAGGCCAGCACGATCAAGAGCGCCGGCGCCGGCGCCAAATACGACAAGCACGGCAACGAGATCACCGTGCTCTCCTTCACCAGTGGCGTGATCAATCCGCGCGATCCGAAGTCGGGCTTCACCTCCGGCGCCCGCGTCCATCAGCCGGTCACCTTCACCAAGCTGATGGATCGCTCCTCGCCGCTGCTCTGGCAGGCGCTGGCCAAGGGCGAGACGCTGACCGAGATCGTCTGCAAGTTCTACCGCCCGGACACTGCCGGCCTCGGCGAGCCGGAGGAGTTCTTCGAGTTCAAGTGGGAGAACGCCAAGCTCTGCGAAGGCAAGTCCTATCTGCCGCTGACGGTCACCCAGGCGAACGACCATCTGCGCCCGATGGAAGACTGGTCCTTCACCTATGAGAAGGTCACCTGGAAGCACACCAAGGCCTCGACCGAGGGCGAGGATTCCTGGCAGTCCGCCTGATCAGGCCAATTCGGCCGCCGCGCAGCCTCTGCGCGGCGGTCTTGCCGGTGATCTTGCCGGAGATCTTGCAACGTCACGGTGACGTAGATGTCATCGGCCAGTCACCTCGACGCGCTGAGGTGCGCCATCGCGCAGACCGGGCCTCAAGCCCGGCGCGACATCCGGCGCCAGGCGCCAGGCAGGGGGCGTTCCACCATGGTCCAGGTCGATCTCAAGCAGCTGCTCGGGCGGCTGAACCCTTACGTCAAGCGCGCGCTCGAAACGGCCGCCGGCCACAGCGTTGGCCGCGGCCATTACGAGGTGGCGGTCGAGCATCTCCTGCTGGTGATGTCGGAGGACGAGCAGCGCGATCTCGGCATCATCCTGAAGCAGTTCGGGCTCGACGCCTCCGGCCTGAAGCGCGGCCTGCAGCGCGCCACCGAAACCCTCAAGACCGGTAACACCGGCCGGCCCGTCTTCTCGCCGGGGCTGATCGAATTGCTGACCGATGCCTGGCTGATCAGCTCGATCGAGCTCGGCCAGCAGCAGATCCGCTCCGGGTCGATCGTGGCGGCCCTGCTCGCAAACCCCAGCCGCTACGCGATGGCCGACTGGTTCGAGGCGGTGCGGGCGATCCCGCTCGCCGAACTCAAGGCCAGGTTCCGCGACATCGTCGCGCCCTCGGCCGAGGAGCCCACGGTTCCCGCGGCGGCGCAAGGCGCCGCTGCCGGCCAGCCTGGCAACGGGGCGCTGCCACCCGATGGCGCGCTCGCCCGCTTCACGATCAATTTCACCGAGCAGGCGCGCAAGGGCAAGATCGATCCCGTCTTCGGCCGCGACCGCGAAATCCGGCAGATGATCGACATCCTCGGCCGGCGCCGCAAGAACAACCCGATCTGCGTCGGCGATCCCGGCGTCGGCAAGACCGCGGTGGTCGAGGGCCTCGCGCTCAAGATGGCCGAAGGCGACGTCCCGGATTTCCTCAGGAATGTCGAACTGCTCAGCCTCGACCTCGGCATGCTGCAGGCCGGCGCTGGCGTCAAAGGCGAGTTCGAGAACCGGCTCAAGGGCATCATCGACGAGGTGAAGGCCTCGCCCAAGCCGATCGTGCTGTTCATCGACGAGGCGCACATGCTGGTCGGCGCCGGCGCTTCGGCGGGTGGCGGCGATGCCGCCAATCTGCTGAAGCCGGCGCTCGCTCGGGGTGAGCTGCGCACCGTCGCAGCCACGACCTGGTCGGAATACAAGAAGTACTTCGAGAAGGATCCGGCGCTGGCGCGGCGCTTCCAGCTCGTCAAGCTCGACGAGCCCTCGCCGACGGAGGCGATCACCATCGTGCGCGGCCTGCGCGCCGCCTATGAGAAGAGCCATGGCGTCTATGTCCGCGACGACGCCGTCGCCGCCGCCGCGAATCTCTCGGCCCGCTACATTTCCGGCCGGCAATTGCCCGACAAGGCGGTCGACGTGCTCGACACCGCCTGCGCCCGGGTGAAGCTGTCGCTGTCCAGCAAGCCGGCCAGCATCGACGATCAGGAGCGCCGCATCGCGACGCTGCGCCGCGAGCTTTCCGCGCTGGAGCGTGACCGGAGCACCCTCGGCAAGGACAATCCGCGGATCGCCGAAGTCGAGGAGGAGATCGCCGGGATCGAGGTCGAGAAGGCCGAGGCGACCGCGCAATGGGAGCGCGAGAAGGCGCTGGTCGACCGCATCGTCGCCCTGCGCCGAGAGCTCGGCCTTGGGCCCGATGGCATCGCGACGCTCGAAGCGAAATCCGCCGACAATGATGACGACGGCGATGATGAAGATGGCGATGGCGACGAGGAGGAGGCCGAAGCGGCCGACAATTCGCGCGAGGCGACCGAGCAGGAACTGCAGCAGGCCGTCACCGAGCTGGAGAAGACCCGCGGCAAGACCGCGATGATCCATTACGAGGTGACCGCCGATGCGGTTGGCCAGGTGATCTCGGACTGGACCGGCATTCCAGTCGGCAGCATGGTCAAGGACGAGGCCGCTGCGATCCTCGGCATGTCCGACAATCTGCGCCAGCGCATCAAGGGCCAGGACCATGCGGTCTCGGCGCTCGACGAGGGCATGCGCGCCGCCAAGGCCGGCGTCAACAATCCCGGCCAGCCCATGGGGGTCTTCCTTTTCGTCGGCACCTCCGGCGTCGGCAAGACCGAACTCGCGACACAGCTCGCCGATCTGCTCTTCGGCGGCGAGCGCTTCCTGATCACCATCAACATGTCGGAGTTTCAGGAGAAGCACACCGTCTCCAAGCTCGTCGGCGCGCCGGCGGGCTATGTCGGCTACGGCGAGGGTGGCCTGCTCACGGAAGCGGTGCGCCAGCGGCCCTATTCGGTGGTCCTGCTCGACGAATGCGAGAAAGCTGATCCGGAGGTGCTGAACCTGTTCTATCAGGTCTTCGACAAGGGCACGCTCGCCGACGGCGAGGGCCGGATCATCGACTTCAAGAACACCGTCATCATCCTGACCTCCAACCTCGCCACCGACATCATCACCGCGCTGGGCACGCAGGAGGAAAAGCCGTCGACGGCCGAGCTCACCGAAGCGATCCGCCCGAGCCTCTCTCGGCACTTCAAGCCGGCGTTGCTGGCGCGCATGCAGATCGTGCCGTTTTATCCGCTGATGCCAGATGTGCTGAGCGAGATCGTGCGGCTGAAGCTGAACAAGGTCGGTAAGCGCCTGCGCGAGAGCCAGAAGATGGCGTTCCACTATTCGGACGCTGTCGTCGAGGCGATCACGGCGCGCTGCACCGATGTCGACACCGGCGCCCGCAATATCGACCACATCGTCAACCGCACGCTGCTGCCGGAGATCGCGACCGAGATCATCGGCCGGATGGGCGAGGAGCATGGGCCCGAGAGCCTGTCGGTCGACATCGGTCCCGAGGGTGGCTTTACCTACCGCTTCACGCTGCCGGGCTCCGAGCCGGTAGCGCAGGCGGCCGAGTGACGGTGTTGCACGAGCCCGCCAGATGCACGACCCCCTCTCGGTCGCCGAGGAGCTGATCGAGCTGACCACGACGCTCGCCACCGAGCGTCGCCTCGAGGCCCTGCTCGGGGCCGTGGTCAACTCGGCGCGACGCCTGACACGCGCCGAGGGCGGGCGCGTGCTGGTGCTCGATCGCACCGGCAGGCATCTGCACGGCCTCGTCGGCCAGAACGATGTCGCGCCCGATGCCGCGGCGCTCGCCAGCGAAATCCCCGTCTATGCCGAGGGCAACGCGTTCAATTTGCGCGACGCCAATGTCTTCGCGGCGGTCACCGGCAAGATCGTCAACCTGGCCGATGTCTACGATTATAGCGCCTTCGATTTTTCGCGGCTGCGTGAGCAGGACGAGCGCACCGGCTATCGCACGCGCTCTTTCGTCGTCGCGCCGCTCTGGAACGTCGAGGGTGTCACCCTCGGCGTGCTTCAGCTGATCAATGTGCAGATGACGCCCGGCGGCGAGATCGGTGCCTTGCCGACGGCTTTCGAGCGCGTCGTCGGCTCCTTCGCCGCCCATGCTGCGGTCGCGATCGCCAATGCCCGGCTGTTCGAGGAGAATCGCGAGCTCATCCGCCAGCTCGACAGGCGCAATGCCGATCTCGCCCGCGAGAATTCGCGGCTCAAGGTGATGACCGCGCCACGGGAGGAACAGGTCGTCGGCGAAAGCCCGGCCTTCCAGGCGGCGCTCGACCTTGCGCGCCGCGCCGCGTTCTCGTCGGTGGCGGTGCTGATGCTCGGCGAGACCGGAACCGGCAAGGACGTCTTCGCCAACGCGGTCCATCGCCTCGGCAAGCGCCGGGACCGGCCCTTCGTAGCGCAGAACTGCGCGGCTCTGCCCGAGACGCTACTGGAGAGCGAGCTCTTCGGCCATCGCAAAGGCGCCTTCTCGGGCGCGCTCGCCGACAAGAAAGGGCTGGTTCACGAGGCCAATGGCGGCACGCTTTTCCTCGACGAGATCGGCGACATGCCGCTGCCGCTGCAGGCGAAGATCCTGCGCCTGCTGGAGGAGGGCTCGGTGCGCCGCCTCGGCGACACGAGGCTCGAAAAGGTCGATGTCCGCATCATCGCCGCGACCAATGTCGACCTGCCCCAGAAGATCGCGCAGGGCACCTTCCGCGAGGATCTCTACTACCGGCTCAGCGTCTTCCCGGTGACGATCCCGCCGCTGCGCGAGCGGCCCTCCGATATCCCGCTGCTGATCGATTTCTTCCTGCGGCGCATCGCGCAGGTCCATGGCCGCGAGGGTTTTTCGCTGACGCCGCGGGCACTGGACGCGCTCTGCCGCTGGCGCTATCCCGGCAATGTGCGCGAGCTGAAGAACATGGCCGAGCGCGCCGCTCTCCTGATCGACGGCGACGAGCGCATCGATCTGAAGCACTTGCCGGCCCAGCTCGCCAGGGCGGCGCCCGACATCATCGTGCAGACGCCGGCGGCCGAAGGCAACGCCAGCCTGCGCTCGGCGGTGCGGCAATACGAGGCGATCGTCATCGAGAATCGCTTACGCGAAGCCGGCTGGAACCAGAGCCGGGCCGCCCGCCTGCTGCAGATCTCGCGCCGCAGCCTGGTCGAGAAGCTGCAGCGCTACGCCATCAGGACACCATGAGCACGGCAGGGCCGAGGGGAAGGATCGATGGATAAGGCGGACGAGGCGGATCGCGCCCTCAACGCCTTCGTCTCGGGGAGGATGCCGTTCGAGCGACTCGTCGCGGCGCTGAAGAGCCTTGTGTTTGGCGACGGCACGGCGCTGCCGGTCCTGGCGCGGCTCGAGAGCTGGGCGAACGAGGGGCGCCTACCCGCCGATCTCGCAGCCCTTCTCGCCGGTGAGTTGGGCGGCGGCGCGGCGGCCCCCGCAGATGATGCTGCCGCGCTCGATCCGCCGACCGTCCCACTCGGCCCGCTGCGCCCGCCCGCGCCCGATCCGGCCATGCCGTTGCCGCCCGCCGGCACCATCCGCGACAAGGTCGACGAAGTCGTCGTCAACGCGCTGATCGGCGATTTCGTAGGCTTGCGTGGTCGCAACCGCACAAGCGAAGCCCACTCCGATGCGGCGCTGGACGCCAGCCTCGCTGATTTCCGCAGCCTGCGCTTCCGGCGGGACGCCAGCAATGCAGAGGCCGGCCGCGCCCGGCGTTTCGAGCTCGATCCGCGGCGCGAAACGCGCCAGATCGGCATCGGCGCCATGCTGAAGGACCGCTTCATCCTCGATGCCGAGATCGGCCGGGGTGGCATGGGCACGGTCTATCGCGCTGTCGACCGGCGCCGGCTCGAGGCGATGCGCCAGCAGCCCTATGTCGCGCTGAAGCTGCTCGGCGGTGATTTTCGCCACCATCCCGAAGCGCTGCGTACGATCGAGGCCGAGGCACGCCGGGCGCAGGAACTCGCTCATCCCAACATCGTCACGATCCATGATTTCGAGCGCGATGGCGGCCATCTCTTCATCGTCATGGAACTGCTCGAGGGCGAGCCGCTTGATCAGCGCATTGCCCGTGCTGGTCCGACCGCGGTTGGCTGGGAGGAGGGCAGGGATATCCTCACTGGCCTCTGCGCCGGCCTCGCCCATGCGCATGCGCGCGGCGTGGTCCATGCCGACATCAAGCCGGCGAACGTCTTCCTGACGGCGGGTGGTGTGAAGCTTCTCGATTTCGGCATTGCGAGCGCCGCCCGCGACGGTGGTTTCGATCCGACCTCGCTCGGCGGGCTGACCCCGGCCTATGCCAGCCCGCAGATGATCGAGACGGCCGAGCGCAGGGCGGATGACGACGTCTATGCGCTGGGCTGCATCAGCTATGAGCTACTCGCCGGGCGCCACCCCTTCGACGGCAAGGCGGCGATCGAGGCGCGGGAGCAGAGCTTGGCGCCGCTGAGGCCCGTCGATGTCGAGGACAGGGTCTGGTTGGCGGTGACGGCAGCGCTGGCCTTCGAGCGCGAGCAGCGTCCGGCCGACGCCTCGGCTTTCGCGCGGGCGCTGTTCGGCTGAATGGCTAGCGATCGCTGTCGACCAGGGCCGTGATCGCGGCAATGCCGTCGGCATAGGCCGATGTCGGAGCGAGCAGCGAATAGAGCCCACCGCTGCCGAGCCGGACCATATCCTCGCTGAGCGGCAGCACGGCTGCGACCGGCACGCGATAGGTACTGGCAATCCGGTCGGAGAGCTCGCGGAAATCGAGCGAGGGCAGCACCTTGTTGACGATCAGCAGCAGCTGCGGCACGCCGAGCCTGCGGGCGAGGTCGAGCGTGACGGCGGTGCCCTGATAATCCTGATGATCGGGCCGCAGCACGAGCAGGAGCGTGTCGGAGATCGCGATCGAGAGCAGCGTCTCCTCGTTGACGCCGGGATGGGTGTCGATCAGCAGGTAATCCAGCGCCAGTGCGCGCGAGAGATCCTGAAAGCCGTCATTGAGCAGGTTGACGTCATAGCCTTCCTTGACGACCCGCGCGATCTCGCCCGGCCGGATGCTCGACGGCACCAGCATGACGGTTCCGCCCGCCGCACCCGCGACCGCCTCGGCCAGCCGGTCGGTGACGTCGTGAGCGGCTTCCTCGATCCGGCAACGCCCCCAGAGATAATCGTTGAGCGTATAACGCAGCCGATCCGGCTCTATGCCGAAAAGGACGTGGATGCCGGGCGACTGGATGTCGGTGTCGACGATGGCGACGCGCCGACCGCGCCGCGCCAGCTGTGCGGCGATGTTCGCCGTCGTGTTGGATTTGCCGGTGCCACCCCGATAGGAATGCGTCGAGACGATGATGGTCATGCCCGCTCGCCTTTCTCCGGGCCGCCGGCTTCACGCCGCTGCCGCATCGCCTGCGCGCGCTCCTGCAGCGCCTTGAAGTAGTCGGTCTCGACAATCCCTGCGACCTCGTGCTCCTTGCGCGTCTGGTCGATCTCGATGACGAGGCGCTGCACCTTGGTCTTGAGGTCGGCGTTCTCGCTGGCGATGTTGCGGTTGGCGTCCTCGAGCCGGCGATTGGCCTCCTTGAGCTCCGCCAGCATCCCGCCGAGCCGGAACTCGCGCGCCTCGATCTGCACGGCCATGCTGCCGAATGCCTCGGCGAGTTCGCGCACGGTTTCCGGTGCGTCGGCATCCGCCGTCATGGCGAAGAGGCTGTCGATATTGTCGTAGTCGCCGCGAGCGAGCTCACCGCAGAGATCGCGCAGGCGCCGGGCGAACAGGTCGGGGGAGGCGAGGCTGTGGGTGTCCATACGGGACACAGTAAAGCGGCATCGATGACAGAAAGAGGAAGGCGCTGTCGGCTTGATCGTTGTCAACGTAGCTTCGCAATCGGCCCCTAGCGTCACAGGCGAATGATAATCGCCGATCGAAGGGCGTTGAATGCTGGCGCGCGGTATCCATGTCGTCCTTCGCAGCGACACGCATGAAATTCGGCGCCTCGCCGATGCGATCGACTATCTGGCCGATTCGCTTCAGCTGCCACAGCCGATGATCTTCAAGCTCAACCTCGCGCTGGACGAGCTGATCACCAACACGATCGCCTATGGCTATGCCGAGCAGAAGGACGGCGTCATCGACATCGAGATGCGCCGCCATGACGACCGCGTCGTGGTGAAACTGATCGACAGCGCCGCGGCCTTCGACCCACTTTCGGTTTTAGAGCCTGACACGGCCGCTGCGCTGGAGGACCGGAAGATCGGTGGTCTCGGCATCCATTTCGTCCGTACGCTGATCGACGAGGTGGATTACCGCCGCGACGATGATCGCAACGTCATCACGCTGACCCTTCTCTTGCCGCCGCAACCGGTGACGGCTGCCGGAATTCAACCCTGAACGAACAGTTCCGGCCTTATCCGCCGCCACAGGAGAGCAACGGCTCATGATGGAGTCGCAGACCATCGGCGAGATGCGCGTCCTGTCGCTCACAGGCCGGCTCGACAGCATCAACGCGACCGAGACGGAAGCCGCCATCGTGGCCGAGATTCGGGACGGGGCTACGCGCCTTGTGCTGGACTGCTCGGGGCTGACTTACGTTTCCAGCGCCGGCCTGCGCGTTTTCCTTGTCGTCGCCAAGCGCATGAAGGAGATTGGCGGCCGGGTCGTCCTGGCCGGCCTCGCGCCCTCGGTGAAGGAGGTCTTCGCGATCAGCGGCTTCCTTCAGATCCTCACGGTCTGCGAGAGCAGGGAGGACGCCCTGCAGATGTGCGCCTGACCAAGCTTCAGACTAGACGAATCCGACTGCTGATGCGGGTAGGCGCCCGAAAGTTGCAAGCCGGCAACCGCACCACTATAAGAAGTTCGCCTGATAGCTGGTGGCCATCAGCGATACATGGGCTTCCAACGGCGGCTGCAGCTCGAATGCTTTTGGCTCCCGCGCAAAATTCCACAACCTCACCAGCCGCCAATCGCTTCGCCGCTCCCCAGCAACGGCCAACTCATTGCGCGTGATGTGAAACGGCGTTCGCTCCCAGCCATTGGTGGTCTTCACCTCGATTAGCCGTTCGCTGCCGTGGGTGTCGAAGCTGAGGATGTCGTAGCCGGCACCGTCACCATCGACATGCGACACCCAGCGGATGCGCTCAGCGAGATCGGTCCGGCCGGCGGCGAGCAAACCGGCATGCTCATGCGCGAGGACACGCTCCTCACCGGCGCGACCCAGCGCGCGATTGCGGGCATCGCGCTCCGCCACATCGTACTTTCGGGCGATGGCGGTCATCTGCTCGAGCTCGTCGGGCGGCGGCGCGTTACTGTGCGTGGGTGGTGGGCCGATCCACAGCATCGCTTCCTCCCGAAGCGCTGACGGTGACGGCCCCGTCACCATCCGCGCGGCCGGTGCGAGCCAATCCGGATGACGATCGAGCCAGCGCACCACGACGTCGACAAGCGAGGCCTGGAAATTGAAGGCCGGCTTGTAACCCGGAATCCAGTCCTCCCCGAGACCCTTGAGCACCGCACTGATGTTCTGATGCTTGTATTCGATCGAGCCGCGGGGCCGCTTGATCACCGCCTGCAGCAGGCGGTTATGTTCGGCCTTGCTGTAGGAGCGCCCCGCAATGTCGTCCGCGAGCATCGCGAAATAGTCCACGACGATCGCGTCATTCTGCTTATCGGACCAATCACCGGCCATGGCAGCTCCCGAGCGCGCCGGCCAAACTGGAGAGCACCCGGATCACGCCAACAAATGTGCCGGGACGCCGAGCGCCGATCCGGCGTCGGCGAGGCGCTGGTCCAACGTATGCACCGTGGCGCCATGCTCCGATGCGATGGCGAGATGCAGCGCATCGCCGGCGCGGAGCCCAAGGGCATGCTGATCGGCAAACCTCGCTGCCGCCCGGAACTGTCCACCCGTCACGGGCAACACTGTGAAGCTCTCGGCAACGAGCTTGTTGAACATGGCGAGCGCCGCCGCGCGCTGATCGAGGGTGATCTGTCCGGTCCGCAGCTTGATCGCCATGACCGACGACATCTCGGTGACGGTCCAGTCACTGATCAGAAGCTGGGCCGGATCCTGTTCCGCCAGCCAGGCCTGAACGCGCGGCGTCATCGCTTCGTTGGAGAGTGCCGCAACGATCAGCGATGTGTCGAGATAGAGCATCAGTAGCGATCGCCATCCCGCATCGACCGCACAAGATCGGCGGCGTTCTGGGACTGTGGCGGCATCGCCTCCGTCAGCGATTGTAGCAATGCGGCATCGATCGGCTTGCGCGGCCTCGCCACGGCGGTGAGCCGCGCGACCGGCTTGCCGCGACGGGTGATGTCGATCGAGTCGCCCGCTTCGACCCGGTCGAGCAGCTCGCTCAGATGGGCTTTGGCATCCGCCAGATTGATCGCGCTCATGTCAAGTTCCTGACCATGTAGATGGTCACATAGCGCGATTGGCCAAAGAACTCCAGCATTGCCATTCTTCGTCATCCTTCGTCGACCGGAGGCGGTCGTAAGCCATCCAGATTGCACGTTCGACAGGCACGTCCTGATCGCTCGTCAGCATGATGCTCGCGGGCCTTTCAGGAGACATGGAATGACACTCCAACAACTGTCCTGCCAAATCATAGGCTTACGCAACTGGACTAACGATGGAACATCGATTCCGGATTGGGTGCGGACGCAGATGCATGGCGATATCGCGTCCAATGGTACCTTTCTCATCGGCACACCGGTTGGCACGGCTCGGGTTCATCCCGGCTACATCGTCATCGAGCATCAAGGCCAACTCTGGTCGCGCTCATCAGACGAAATCTCACAACTGGTCGACGGGTTTGGGGCAGAGGCGGCACTACCGATCACTGCCATTGGCCCCGGGAAAGATTCCCAGTTCGGCACGAAGAGCACAGCTGGAAAGGGAAGAAGGCGAGGGGGCGAACGCAAGACCAGCTTCCGGCCACCCATCGGCAAAATGCCGAGCATCGAATGGGTGCATACAACCGAACTGACCGTCGATCAGTCCTATCAGCGGTCAATCGATAATGAAGGCTCCCGGCGCCTGATCGCGAGCATCGCTGCCAATTTCGACTGGCGCCTCTGTGCACCGCTCGTTGTCTCGCGACGCCCTGAGGGATCGAAGGTCATCATAGACGGACAGCACCGATGGGCGGCGGCTGTGCGAAGAGGCGACCTGCCGCATTTGCCGTGCTGTCTTTTCACTTATGATAGCCCGGAAGATGAAGCGCGCATGTTCATCGTCGCCAATCGAGCCCGCAAGCCGATGAATCGCCTGGATGATTTCCACGCTGCTTTGGCGGCGGCAGATGAAGACGCGGTCGAGATCCAACGGCTCGTGACCGAGGCGGGTTTGCGAATGGCTCGCAACACTTCATCCACCGCTTGGAAAGCCGGAGAGGTTGCGTTCACGTCCTCGATCGCGGTCGCGCTGCGCCGACACGGCCCGCCGATTGTCTCTGCGGCACTGACCAGCATAGCCGAGGCCTATGAGGCTCGCCCTCTTACTT
This sequence comes from Alloboseaceae bacterium BT-24-1, assembly GCA_025846845.1. GTDB lineage: Bacteria > Pseudomonadota > Alphaproteobacteria > Rhizobiales > Beijerinckiaceae > Allobosea. The sequence continues at coordinate 732,701 of JAOYTL010000001.1, read as the reverse complement.
ACGGTGCGTCGATATTCGGTGCCTTGATCAAGCTTTTCGCCAATCCTCCTGAAGGGTTTGATCCTGACGATCTCGTGCCCACGTTGCGGCGGTTCGATATGGCCTCACTCGGGGAGATCGTGAGGGGCCTTAGTGGCGGCGACACCCGCACGGCTGCCGTTCACGCTGCCATTCTCGAAAGCCTAAGTCGGGAAAAGCGGGCCGACAGCGAAGTGCCGGCATAATGGTTCGATGTCGCACTCGGGTTTGCGCCGAGTGCGACATTTTCAATCGCCTACAATTCCGTCTCGGGGCTCAGCACCTAGAATTATCGGGAGCGATCCGACTGAGCAGGCGTGGTGGCTTTGCCGATAAATCGGACCTCAGCGTTCCTTTACCGGGCGCGTCTTGCGCAGGCGGACATCGGGCGAAGGCGACGCCCTGAGCATCGGACATCTCGTTGACATACCCGGCATTCCGAAACTAGCATTGCCGCCACTACCGTTTCAGACGCAGCGACGAGGCTGCGGAAACATTGCAGGCGATGCTGCCTCCATCGATCGGGCTCGGCCCCGGTCGTGGGGGCATTTTTGTTTGGCGGAGGAATGGCCGAAGGGGTTGTCTGAGCGGGATTTACTCAGGGCGAGCGCAAAGAACGAGATGCCGCCCTACGCGTTGAGGGACGCGGGAGGAGATAAGAATCGATGGGAAAAGTGGTTCGTTGCGCAGAGCGGACATCCGCTCCGTGGCGTGTGGGCGTGCTGTTCTCGCGGACCGGCTTCATGTCGGTCATCGAGGAGACGCAGCTGCGCGGAACCTTGATTGCGATCGACGAGATCAACGATCGCGGCGGTGTTCACGGACGGCCGATCGAGCCGGTGATCTACGATCCGGGCTCGGATGCCCGCTCCTACGGGCAATATGCCAAGCGGCTGATGGTCGAGGACGGGGTCAGCACGATTTTCGGCTGCTATACGTCTTCGAGTCGCAAGGCCGTCCTGCCCGTGGTCGAGCGGCTCGACGGTTTGCTCTGGTATCCGACGCTTTACGAGGGGTTCGAGTTTTCGCCCAACGTCATCTATACCGGCGCGACGCCGAACCAGAATTCCGTGCAGCTCTGCCGGGCGCTGATGCAGCAATTCGGCACCCGCTTCTTCTTCATTGGTTCCGACTACATCTACCCACGCGAATCCAATCGGGTGATGCGCGATCTCGTCCGCAGCAATGGCGGCACGGTCGTCGGCGAGCAGTATTTGCGGCTGGAAGCGGACCGCAGCGAGTTCGTGCCCCTGCTGCGCGAGATCAAGCGCGCCCAGCCCGACGTCATCTTCTCGACCGTCGTCGGCGAGTCCACCACCTTCCTCTATCAGGCCTATCACGACCTCGGCCTGAACCCGAAGACGGTCCCGATCGCGAGCCTGACCACGACCGAGGCCGAAATCCGGGAGATGGGCCACGATGTCGGGGAAGGGCACTATACCGCGGCGGCTTATTTCCAATGCGTCGAGAACGAGCGCAATTCGGATTTCGTCGCCCGCTATCACAAGCGCTACGGCGACGACGAACCGACGAACATGTGCCTGGAATCGTCCTACTTCCAGGTCAATGTCTTCGCGAAATCGCTGGAGGCGACGAACTCGCTGGATACGCGCTGCTTGCGCTCCTGGGTCATGGGTGCCGAATTCGACGCGCCGCAGGGCTGCGTCTCGATCAATCCGGTCTGGGGGCATGCCGATGTCTGGACGCGGATCGGACGCGCCAACCGCAACGGGCAGTTCGATATCGTCTTCCAGTCCGCCGCAAGCGTGAAGTCGGACCCCTATCTGATGGGGCAGGGCCGCGCGCTCGAGCTGTGCTGAACACAAGAATGGCCACCGGCCGCGACGGGGAAGAGGCGACCAGCTTCATGGCGATGTCAGGGTACGCATACGAACGCGCCGGTGGGCCGCATCCTGCCGAGCCCCGCACCACCGTTTCCGAACGACCGGTACGGCAAGGTGCCGTCGAACCGGAACTCAATATCGCCGTGATGGTCGAGCGCGACGATCATGGTGAATTCCTCATTCGCGAACTGCAACGCCAGCGCGTCACCGTGCGGCACATCTGGCCGTTGCCGTCGCAGATTCCGTTGCAATACGACGCCATCTTCTGCGCGCTCTCTGCGGATCTGCCGCAGCGCATCCCCTGGGTTCCGGGCGAGCCCTCCTCGGCGCTGATCCTGGTCGATGACGGCAAGGCGCCGCTGAACCTCAAGCTCATCCACAACTGCGCCGCGCACGGCCTGCTGCATTATCCGGCCTCGTCGCGGGTGATCCAGTCGGTGCTGATGCTGGCGCGCGAGCATTTTCAGTACGAGCGGCGCCTGCGCGGCCGGATCGAGAAGCTCGACGAGAATCTGCGCACGATGCGGGTTGTCGAGCGCGCCAAGGTGCTGTTGATGCGGCTCAAGAATCTGACCGAGGACGAGGCCTATAACTTCCTGCGTAAGCAGGCCATGGAGAAGCGCGTCACCATTGCGGCCGTCGCCACGGCCGTCATTGACTCGCATGATCTGCTCAGTTAGCGTCGTTACAGTTTCAAGACGGCAAGGCTGCCGTCGGCACATAACGGGTCATGACGCCCCCACGCAGTCGCGGAAGCGAAGCGTGGGGTTTTTTGTTTTCTAGGCCCAGTTCGATACGCGTTTGCGCGGCGAAGCTGCCGCACTCCACATTCCGAGGCGAAGAAGCCCCGAACGACTCCGTCCATCCGGACGGCGCCGCTCGGGGCTTTTTCTTTTGCAAGAAAAAAAGGGGAAGAGGGTGAAAAACGACAGGCGCACATTCATCAAACACGCAGCCGCGGCGGGCGCTTTCACCGCCGCAGGGTTTCCGCATATCTGGTCGAAGAACGCTTCGCTGGCCTATGCCCAGAGCGGGCAGATCAAGGTCGGTGTCCTGTTCTCGCTCACCGGCACCACCGCCATCATCGAGGAGTCGCTGAACAAGGCGACGATCATGGCGATCGAGGAGATCAACGCCGCCGGCGGCATCAACGGCCTGAAGATCGTGCCCGTCGTCGAGGATCCCGCCTCCGATCCAGCGACTTTCGCCGAGAAGGCCCGCAAGCTCGTGCTCAGCGACAAATGCGTCTCGGTGTTCGGATCCTACACATCTGCCAGCCGCAAGGCGGTTCTGCCGGTCTTCGAGAGACAGGCGAACCTGTTTTTCTACCCGACGCTCTACGAGGGCCGCGAGTGCTCGAAGAACGTCATCTATACCGGCGCCGTCCCCAATCAGCAGCAGGACGACTTCGTGCCCTGGCTGGTCGAGAAGTTCGGCAAGCGCTGGTACATGATCGGCTCGAACTACATTTACCCGAAGGAAGAGAACAATTACTGCAAGAAACTGCTGAAGAGCCTCGGCGCCGAGGTGATCGCCGAGGAATACGTTCCGCTCGGACATTCCGAATTCTCGTCGGTGATCAACAAGTTCCGCTCCGAGAAGCCGAACGTGATCTTCTCCACCGTGGTCGGGGATTCGGTCGTGGCGCTGCACCGGCAATATCGCGCCGCGGGCCTCGACCCGGCGACGATGCCGATGGCGAGCCTGACCACCTCGGAAAACGAAGTTGCGGCGATGGGCGGTGACGCGGCCGCCGGCCACTTCACCTCGGCGCCCTATTTCATGGTGCATGAATCGCCCGAGAACCGGCGGTTCGTCGAGGCCTACCGGAAGCGCTGGGGCGCCGACAAGGTCACGCATTTCGTGTCGGAATCGTCCTATTTCCAGGTCCATCTGTTCAAGCAGGCGGTGGCGAAGCTGAAGGCGGGCGACATCAACCCGCTCACCATCCGCGAGGCCCTGAAGGGCGAGCAGTTCCAGGCACCTCAGGGCTTGGTCAAGGTCGAGCCTGAGAACCTGCATTGCTGGCTGCATCCCAAGATCGGCCAGTGCCAGTCGGACGGGCAGTTCAAGATCTTGAAGCAATCGGCGAACTGGCTCGAGCCGAACCCCTACAGCGCCTATCCGAACCAGAAGTGCACGGCCGAAGGGCTGAAGGAAATCTGATCTCGCGATTTCGCCGGCGGCCGCGCCACGCGGCCGCCATGCACGCCTCCGGACAGGTTCGTCATGGATTTCGTCGTTTCTCAGCTGCTGACCGGGCTCAGCCTGTCGTCGATCCTACTGCTCGTCGCGCTCGGTCTTGCCATCATCTACGGCGTCACCGGCGTCATCAACCTCGCCCATGGCGAGTTCGTGATGCTCGGGGCTTACTGCGCCTGGCTGCTGCAGACCCAGCTCGGCTGGGGCCTGCTGCCGAGCCTGATCCCGATCTTCGTCGCCGTGGCGCTGCTGGGGCTCGCCGTCGAATATCTGGTCATCCGCCATCTCTATGACCGGCCGCTCGACACCATCCTGGCGACCTGGGGGCTCGGCGTCATGGCCCAGCAGATCGTGCGCCTGCTGGCAGGCGGCGAGTTGCGCTATGTCCAGATGCCGGCGGCACTCTCCGGAAGCGTCAACATTCTCGGCGCCACCGATTCCGCCTATCGCCTGTTCGTTCTGGCGGTCGCACTCGGGCTGTTCGCCCTGACATGGTACGTCTATCGCCATACCTCGATCGGCCTGCAGTTGCGGGCGATCACCCAGAACCGCCAGATCGCCTCGAGCTTCGGCATCAATGCCGGCCGCGCCTATCGGCTGACCTTCGCCTACGGCGCCGGCATCGCCGGGCTGGCTGGGGCGCTGATCTCGCCGCTCAAGAGCGTCTCGCCGGAGATGGGCACGGGCTATGTCGTCGACGCCTTCATGGTCGTCGTAGTCGGCGGCGTCCAGAGCCTGTTCGGCACGGTCGTCAGCTCCGGCCTGCTCGGAGAGCTCACCGGCGCGCTCGCCTATCTCAGCAACGACACCATCGCCAAGGCGCTCGTGCTCGCCGCGGTCGTCGTCATCATCCGCTTCCGGCCGCAGGGGCTCTTCACGCCCCGCATCCGCGCCTGACGCCTTCATGAAACGAAGCTTGCCGATGTCAAACAAACCGATCCTGCAGCTGCTGATCTATGGAGCCGTTTGCCTGGCGCTCCTCCTGATCCCGGCCTTCGTCGACGACGCCTTCCTGCTCAACAAATTCGCGCGCTACCTGATCTTCGGCATGCTCGCCGTCGCACTGAGCCTGTCCTGGGGCTATGCCGGCATCCTCAACCTCGGTCAGGCGACGACCTTCGGCCTCGGCTCCTATTGCATGGCCATGGCGCTGAAGCTGAAGACCGTGCCGATCCACACCGGCGCCGAGGGTCTGCCGGACTTCATGGTCTGGAACAACGTTACCGAACTGCCCTGGCTCTGGTGGCCGTTCCAGTCGCTGCCCTTCGCCGTCGCAGCCGGCATCCTCGTTCCCGCCGCCTTCGCCGCGCTGCTCGGCTGGTTCATGTTCGGAGGTCGCGTCGCCGGCGTCTATTCGGCGATCATCACCCTGGCCGCGATGGTCGTGGTCAACCTGATCATTGTCGATCAGCAGAGCTACACCGGCGGCTTCAACGGCATCACCGACCTCGCGCGTTTCGAGGTGCTGGGGATCAGCTTCGACGCTTATGCCCGCTCCACCTATCTGCTGGTCGCAGCCTGCCTGACGGTGGCGCTCTTCGCTGCGCTCGCAGTGACGCGCTCGAAGACGGGGCTGATCCTGCAGGCGATCCGCGATCAGGAGGAACGCGTCCGCTTCTTCGGCTATGACGTCGCCCGCTACAAGACCTTCGTCTTCGCGGCCTCTGCCGCGATCGCGGGCCTTGCCGGCATGCTCTACACGATCGTGATGGAGTTTGCCTCGCCGACCTTTCTCGGCGTGCCGCTCAGCCTGTCCATCGTCATCTGGGTTGCCGTCGGCGGCCGCCAGAGCTTGCTCGGCGCCATGCTCGGCGCACTCCTGGTGACGGGCGTGCAGGGAAGCTTGTCGGAATCGGAGACCTTCCTCAGCACCTGGACGCTGGTGATGGGCGGGCTGTTCGTCCTGATCGTGCTGTTTATGCCGCGAGGACTGGCCGGCATCGTCTCCGGCCTGCGCCGCCGCGGCACGGCCCGGAAGGCCGCGGCGCAGCAGTCCGGCTCGGTCGGTGCCACCGGCGCTCCCGCAGGGAGGACGGCATGACCGGCATGGCACAGGCGCAACTCGCTCTGCGCGACGTCACCGTATCCTTCGGCGGCTTCGTAGCCGTGGATCGCCTCGACCTTGCGGTCAACCGGGGCGAGCTGCGCTGCCTGATCGGTCCTAACGGAGCTGGCAAGACCACGACGCTCGATCTGATCTGCGGTCGTGCGCGGATTTCCTCTGGCGCGATCGTCTTCGACGGCACGGAGATCCACCAGCTCAGCGAATTCGAGATCGCCCGGACCGGCATCGGCCGCAAGTTCCAGGTGCCGAGCGTCTTCCGCGAGCTCAGCGTGCGGGACAATCTCGAGATCGGCAGTTCGCGCCAGCACGGCGTTCTGCACAATCTCGGCAGATTCGGCGGAGCGGCCGATCGCGAACGCCTCGAGCGGCTTGCCGAGCTCGTCGGCCTCTCGGACGATCTCGGCAAGCAGGCGGCACAGCTCTCGCACGGCCAGACGCAATGGCTCGAGATCGCGCTGATCCTGGCGCAGGATCCGCCGCTCATTCTGATGGACGAGCCGACCGCGGGCATGACCGCCCATGAAACCGGGAAGACAGCCGAGCTCTTCAACACGCTGCGCGGCAAGCACACGCTGATCGTGGTCGAGCACGACATGGGCTTCGTACGCGACATCGCCGAGACGATCTCGGTGATGCACCAGGGCAGGCTGCTGGCGCAGGGCACGGCCGACGAGGTCTCCGACGATCCCCAGGTTCGCGAGGCCTATCTCGGCTCGGGAGGCATCGGCCATGCTTGAGCTCAATAATGTCGACGGCTTCTACGGCCGCAGCCGTGCCCTGCAATCGGTCTCGCTGAGCGTGGGCAAGGGCGAGTTCGTCAGCGTGCTCGGGCGCAACGGCGTCGGCAAGACGACGCTGCTGCGCACGATCCTCGGCCTGATGTCGAAAACTTCGGGCTCGATCCGGCTCGACGGCACCGAGATCGGCGAGCTGCCAACGCATCGCCGGGCCAGGGCCGGACTGGGATATGTGCCGCAAGGCAGGGGCATCCTGCCCGACTTCACCGTGCGCGAGAACCTGCTGCTCGGAACCTATGCCGCCGAGACCTCGGAACGGCGTATCCAGGACTACGTCTTTGAGCTCTTCCCGATCCTGCGGGAATTCCTGGGCCGGCGCGGCGGCAATCTGTCCGGCGGCCAGCAGCAGCAGCTCGCCATCGCGCGTGCGCTGTTGTCCGAGCCCAAGATCCTGCTGCTCGACGAGCCGACGGAGGGCATCCAGCCCAACATCGTCGAGCAGATCGAGGACATCCTGATCGATCTCAACCGCAAGCGCGGCCTGTCGATCATCCTTGTCGAGCAGAACATCACCTTCGCGCGTCGCGCATCGCACCGTTTCGCGATGCTCAACCGGGGCAGCGTCGCCGTCAGCGACCGCATCGATGCGCTCTCCGACGATCTCATCCATCGCTACCTCGTCGTCTGAGACGGGCAAACCAAGGAGGCCAGACCATGTATCACGGCGATATTACGAGCAGTAAGGACACCGTCGGCGTCGCCGTCGTGAACTACAAGATGCCGCGCCTGCATACCAAGCAGGAGGTGCTCGCCAACGCGCACAATATCGCCGCGATGATCGAGGGCATGAAGATCGGCTTGCCGGGCATGGATCTGGTGATCTTCCCGGAATATTCGACGCACGGAATCATGTACGATTCCAAGGAGATGTACGAGACCGCCTCGCAGATTCCGGGCGAGGAGACGGAGATATTCGCCGCCGCCTGCAGGAAGGCGAATGTCTGGGGCGTGTTCTCGCTGACCGGCGAGCGCCATGAGGAGCATCCCAACAAGGCGCCCTACAACACGCTCATCCTGATGAACAACAAGGGCGAGATCGTCCAGAGATACCGCAAGATCATGCCCTGGGTCCCGATCGAGGGCTGGTATCCCGGCGACTGCACCTATGTCTCGGAAGGGCCGAAGGGCCTGAAGATCAGCCTGATCATCTGCGACGACGGCAACTATCCCGAGATCTGGCGCGACTGCGCCATGCGCGGCGCCGAGCTGATCATCCGCTGCCAGGGCTACATGTACCCGGCCAAGGAGCAGCAGGTGCAGATCTCGAAATCGATGGCCTGGGCGAACAACGTCTATGTCGCGGTTGCGAACGCCTCGGGCTTCGACGGTGTCTATTCCTATTTCGGCCATTCGGCGATCGTCGGCTTCGACGGCCGCACGCTCGGCGAGTGCGGCACCGAGGAGAACGGCATCCAATACGCCCAGCTCTCGGTGTCGGCGATCCGCGATGCCCGCAAGAACGGCCAGTCGCAGAACCATCTCTTCAAGCTGCTGCACCGTGGCTACACCGGCATGATCAACTCCGGCGACGGCGACAAGGGCACGGCGGCCTGCCCCTACAACTTCTACGCCAAATGGATCAACGATCCCGAAGGCACGCGCGAGATGGTCGAGGCGATGACACGTACGACCGTCGGTACCGACGAGTGCCCGATCGACGGCATCCCGAACAAATCGGCCCATCGCTGAGCCGAACGAGACCTGCCCGGCGCGCCAGCGCCGGGCGGCGCGACCGAGCATCCGACAACAAAAAGGGGGGAACGCGGTGTCTACATATTCCGCTGGGCCGGGCGCGGCTGCGCCGGCCGATACTGATCACGTGCTTGGTGAGGAATACGAGCACGAGCCGGTGCCGATGGCGGCCCGGCGCAGCCTGTTCTCGATGGTGATGGTCTGGGCCGGGTTCCCGATGATCATCACCGCGCCATGACCGGTTCGCTGCTGGTTCTGGGCATGGGCTTCTCTCGTGCGCTCGTCGCCATGATCATCGGCAACCTGATCATGCTCGCCTATGTCGGCGCGCTCGGCCTGTCGGCAACGAGGAGCGGCATGAACTTCGCGCTGATCGCCTCGCGCGTCTTCGGCACGAAGGGCTATGCGCTCGCCTCCGGCCTGCTTTCGACTCTGCTGCTCGGCTGGTTCGCGGTCCAGACCGGCATTACCGGCGCACTCGTCGCCAGCACTTACGGGCTGAACTATGTCGCGATGACCATCGTCGCGGGGCTGCTCTATATCGGGATCACCTTCGTGGGCGTGCGCGGCCTGCATCTGATAGGCATGGTCTCCGTCCCGCTGTTCTTCGTGCTCGGTCTCTTCGTCGTCGTGCACGCGGCCGGCACGACCAGCTTCGAGGCGATCTGGAACTATGCCGGCAACAACGGCGTGGCGACGATGTCGATGGGCGTCGGCCTGACCGTCGTGATCGCGCTCTTCATCGACGCTGGCACCGTGACCGCCGACTTCAACAGATGGTCGAAGACCGGCAGCCATTCGCTGATCGCGACCTTCTCCGCCTTCCCGGTCTCGAACCTCGTCGCGATGCTCGTCGGCGGCATCATGACGGCCGCGCTCGCCGTGCCCAACGCCAATCCGTTCGGCGCCGACAACATGTTCGGCTACATGAACAAGCTGCAGATCGGCTGGCTCGGTGTCCTCGCCTTCCTGTTCCTCTACATCAATCTCGGCTCGGTCTGCTCGCACTGCCTCTACAATGCGGCGACCGGCTGGTCGCGCATCCTGCGCTCGAAGATGCGCCTCATGGCCGTCATCCTCGGCCTTGTCGGCATCGCCATCGCCGCCGGCAATGTCTGGGCCTTCTTCATCCAGTGGCTGTCGCTGCTCGGGATCATCGTGCCGCCGATCGGCATGATCCTGCTGATCGAGGCCTATGTGTTGAAGCACCACTCGGTTGCGCAGAGGGAATGGCGCACGCTGCCGTTCGTCTCCTGGGCGATCGGCGCCGCGGTGGGCTTCATCGTCGAGTTCTATGCGCCTCAGCTCTCGACTGCGATCAGCGCCGGTGTCGTCGCCGCCATCGCCCATCTGGTCCTGACCTATTCGGCGGCCGGACGGGCGGCGGACCGTGCTCCGGCCTGACCCGGCCCGCTCCATCGACATCCCCATTTGAGAGACTATCGCGATGACCACCGACTACGAGATCTTCGAACTGGGCGATCTTGCCCTTCAGCGCGGTGCGACGCTGCGTAACGCCAGGCTGGCCTACAAGACCTTCGGCACGCTGAACGCGGCCAAGGACAATGCCATCGTCTATCCGACCTGGTATTCCGGTCAGCACTACGACAATGAATGGCTGGTCGGGCGCGGCATGGCGCTCGATCCCGACAAATACTTCATCATCATCCCCAACATGTTCGGCAACGGACTGTCCTCGTCGCCGAGCAACACGCCCGAGCCCTATAACGCCGCCCGTTTCCCGAGGGTGACGGCCTATGACAACGTCCGCGCGCAGCACCGGCTTGTGACCGAGCACTTCCGGATCGAGCATCTGCGGCTTGTCACCGGCTGGTCAATGGGCGCGCTGCAGACCTTCCATTGGGGCGCGCTCTATCCCGACATGATGGATCTGCTCGCGCCGTTCTGCGGCTCGGCGAAATGCTCCCGCCACAACTTCGTCTTCCTCGAAGGGGTGAAGGCGGCGTTGACCGCAGATGATGCCTTCCGCGACGGCTGGTATGTCGACAAGCCGCACAAGGGCTTGCGCGCCGCGGCGCGGGTCTATGCCGGCTGGGGCTTCTCGCAGGCCTTCTATCGCGAGGAGCTGGACATCAAGGCGCTGGGATACAGTTCGCTCGAGGACTTCCTGGTTGCTTTCTGGGAAGGCTTTTTCCTCGACCGGGACCCCAACAATCTGCTGGCCATGCTGTGGACCTGGCAGAACGGCGATATCTCGGCCAACGAGTTCTACAACGGCGACTACAAGGCCGCGCTCGGCGCGATCAGGGCAAAGACCTACGTCATGCCAGGCCAGACGGATCTGTATTTCCCGCCGGAAGATAGCCGCAACGAGGTCGCCAGCATGCCGAATGCGAGCTTCGTCCCGATTCCGTCGATCTGGGGGCATTTCGCGGGCGGACCAGGCACCAACCCGGTCGACATCAAGTTCCTCGACGACAAGCTCAAGGAACTCCTCGCATCCTGACGCAGCGCGCGCGGCGGTGTGTGAGACAGCTGCCGCGCGACCATCAAGGGCCTGACGACGTGACGAATCTGGACGCCTACCGCATCGCCAAGGAACCTTTCTATCGCTCGGTCGGAGGCGAAGTCGGACTGTTCGAGGCTGCCTATCGCAGCCGAATGCCGGTGATGCTTAAAGGGCCGACCGGCTGCGGCAAGACCCGCTTCGTCGAGCACATGGCCTGGCGCTTGGGCCGGCCGCTGATCACCGTGTCGTGCCATGAGGACATGACCGCCTCGGACCTCGTCGGGCGGTATCTGCTCGATGCGGAAGGCACGGTCTGGCACGACGGGCCGCTGACGCTGGCGGTGCGCCAGGGCGCGATCTGCTATCTCGACGAGATCGTCGAGGCCCGGCAGGACACCACCGTGGTCATCCACTCGCTCACGGACGACCGGCGCATCCTGCCGCTGGAGAAGAAGAACGAGGTGGTGAAGGCCCATCCCGACTTCCAGGTCGTGATTTCCTACAACCCGGGCTACCAGAGCGTTCTCAAGGACCTCAAGGAATCGACCAAGCAGCGTTTCGCAGCCATCCCCTTCGACTATCCCGAAGCGGCCGGCGAGGCAGAGATCGTGATGCGAGAGGCCGGCGCCGACAAGCGCACCGCCGAGACGCTGGTGCGCATCGGCGCGCGCTCACGCAACCTCAAGGGCCGCGGGCTGGACGAAGGCGCCTCGACAAGGATGCTCGTCAACGCCGCCCTGCTCGTCGCCGCCGGCGTCCCGATCATGGAGGCCTGCCAGGTCGCGCTCGTGATTCCGATCACCGACGATGACGATCTGCGCGATGCATTGACGGGTGCCATCGCTGCCTGCGTCTGATGCCATGACGACGAGCGAGAGCCGAAAGGAGACGGTTCGGGCGTTTCCGGCCGAATGGCAGGGGCGCTGGAGCGTAGCCCATGCGCGCATCGACCAGGCCGGCTATGGTGACCTCGTGGCCAGCGCCTATCGCAGCGCCGGGCCGATCGTTGCGACAAGATCGGGGCCGGCCGAGGCGATCCGGCTCGGCGAATCCGTCTCGCTCGCAGCAATTCGCGCCGGCCGCCGGGCAGCCTGCCTGCTGATCGATGCGGCCCTGCATGCCGCTGAGGCGGCTCGTCATCCATCCGAGCTCGGATCGTGGCTCGAGCTGATCGACGACATCGCCAGGCGTGCGCCGAAGGTCCTGAGTGCCTTCCTGCAAAACGGCTCGCAGGTTCTCGACATACTCGGTTTCGCCGGTCTTGCGGTCTTTGCGCGCATGGGGCTCGATCTCGGCCGCGATGACGCTCGCCGGCTGGCCTTTTTTGCGCTGCAGAGCCCGGAAGCGCGCCAACTGCTCGAACGGCAGCACCCATCCGCTTCGTTGCCGGAATTGCTGCCCGGGCTGAAGCCCTATCTCCGCGCACTTTGGGGCATCTCGCCGCCGATCGCGGAAACACCGGGCGATGCCCCCGAAGCGATGCGCCGCCGCGCCGGCTTCGGTGGGGGCGGCATCCGTCTGCCGCCATCCTATGCCGGTGTTCCGGCCAGCGATCAGAAACAGCTTCATCGCGCGACGCTCGCCCATATCGGCGCGCATCACTGCTTCACCCGCAAAAAGCTTCCGGCCAAGGGTCTGAAGCCGCTGCAGCTCGCACTGGTTTCGCTGATCGAGGATGCGCGGGTCGAGCGGCTGGCCATGCGTGAGATGCCGGGGCTGTTCGCCCTCTGGCGGGGCTTTCATGTGGCGCGTCCAGAGGGAGTACCGGTTGCGATAACGCTGATGGCGCGGCTGGCGCGGGCTCTGCTCGATCCGTCCTACGAGGACCCGCATGGCTGGGTGAGCAAAGGTCGGGCGCTGTTCGAGGAGGCTGCCGCAGCCGACATCGGCTCCCAGCAGCTCAGCCGCCATATCGGCGGGCTGCTGGGCAATGACATCGGCCAGATGCGGCTGCAGTTCGACGCCAGGAGCTATGTCGTGCAGCCGGCCTATCGCGACGACGGCATGGGACTTTGGGATTTCGGAGACGATAATCCCGAGGTTCCCTACGAGATGCAGGCGCCTGCCGAGGGAGCCCGCCTCGAGCAACGCGATGGCGACGACGGCCGCACCGAGCCCGACCCCATCCCTGACGTTTCGAGCGGCCGCGCAGCCATGGTCGAGGCGGGCGAGGATGTGGCCATCGCGCGGTATCCGGAATTCGACTATGTGACCGGGCGCGAACGACCGGACTGGTGCACGGTCCATGAGCCGGCCGTTCCCATGGCATCGCCTGCCGCGCTGCATCGCGCCATCGAACAGCGCGCGGATCTCGCCAACCGCCTGACCGCCATCATCAGGTCGTCGAAGGTCAGCCGTCAGCAGCGGGTTCGTCGGCAGGCGGAAGGCGAATTCCTCGACATGGATGCGGCGATCGAGGCGGTGATCGCGCGGCGCTCCGGCCAAATGCCGGAGGATCGTCTCTATGGGCGCTATGAGCGCCGCCACCGCGATCTCGCCGTGCTCGTGCTCATCGATGCCTCGGCCTCCACCGGAGAACGCGTCAGCGGTCGCAGCGAGACGGTGCTGGAGACCGAACGCCTTTCCGTGGCCATGCTGGCGAAGGCGATGACCGAACTCGGCGATCCTTTCGCGCTTGCGGCATTCTCCTCGAACACACGCGACAATATCGGCTATCAGCGCATCAAGGATTTCGCGGGCCACTATGATACGGCGGCCGAGGGCCGGCTGGCGGGCTTGCAAAGCCACAATTCCACGCGGCTGGGAGCGGTGATCAGGCATGCCGGCAAGGACCTGAAACGGCAGCTGAGCTATCGCCGGCTTCTCCTGATCATCACCGATGGCGAGCCGCACGACATCGATGTCGACGACCGCCGCTATCTGGTCGAGGATGCGCGCACGGCCGTCCACGGCCTGCGCAACGACGGGATCGACGTGTTCTCCATCGTCCTCGATTCGGACGCCGAATCCTACGCACCCCGCATTTTCAGGCGCCGGAATTGCGTTCAGTTGAAGTCGATCGAGACCTTGCCCGAAAAGCTGCCTGGCCTGCTGCTGCGGCTGGCAATGTGATGGGATCATGCGTGATAAGGCGCTAAGGCCGACCGCATGTCCGTCGCTAAACCGGACGAGTGTGCGTTGGCGTCTCCGTCAAGTGCTGGCTACCCGCTGGAGACAATTGCCGAGGAGGATGCCCGGCGTCTCGCCGCGCAAATTTTTCAACTCTGCCGAACTCCACGAAGCTCGCGATCGAAGCAATCTCGACCTGATAAATGGATATCAGAAATGCGCCTTCGGCTGGAGCTTCAGCGTCGTGCGCGTTGAATCCGCCATCTTCGACATTAACCAATTGGGGTTGCCGAGGTTGAAATAGATCTTCAAGGCCAAACGCCAGAGCAGGCGTTCTGCCCGCGACGACGGCCCGTGCTGCGCGAATATCCTGGCGCATTCGGCAGTGGTGCGGCTTCCGTGAATAGCGCTGTTGTTGACGCCCGTTCTCCGGAAGCAGGCAATCGGCCGGTCGACCCGCCCATAGGGCTCCGTCTTCAGGGCCCGGCAAAACATGTCGTAGTCGCCGGCATCCCTGTAGGAGATGTCGAACCCTCCCAGCTCCTCGAAGAAGGTCCGGGAGAAATAGGTCGCCATGTGCATGATCGGGTTCCAGCCCAGGCAGACAAGCATTCCCGGCGTCATCCAGTTGGGAGGCGCCGCGAGCCCGCCGAGGTTGTGCCCGCCTGAATCGATCCATCGGATGGCGCCCACGACCCAGCGCCGCCGGCTCCTGCGATAGGTATCCACCACCGCAGCAGCGGCCCCCGGCAGCATGACGTCATCGGCGCCAAGGAAGCCCAGCAACTCGCCTGACGAGTCGAAGGACCCCTTGTTGATGGCGTCGAAGATGCCGCTGTCCTTGCCCTGCATCACACGTAGCCCGTAGCTGCGGGCGAGCTCGACCGTTCCGTCGGTGCTGCCGCCGTCGACGATCACGTGCTCGATCTCGATGTCGCGCGTCGCGTTGCGGCGAGCGGACTCGATGCATTCCTTCAGATAGTCGACGGCGTTCAGCGTCGGAGTCACGACAGTCACGATCATGGACGCAACTCCGCCGCTGAGGCCGGTTTGTTCACGAGAATCGCGGCGAGTTCGCCATTTCCTGTCTCGCAGCGATCATCGGCAGGTGCTCGTCGTCGTTCGCGCCGGACTCTTCGGCCACGGGAATCCGGGTCACCGCGTTCTGCATCGCCCACATGGCTGCCTGGGTACGATTCCTGACGCGGACCTTCCGCAGGATCGCTTTGACGTGGACCTTCACCGTGGCTTCGGCGATCTCGAGCTTGCGCGCGATCACCTTATTGGATTCGCCCAGCATCAGCCCCTCGAGGATGCTCACCTCGCGAGCCGAAAGGCCCTGGAATGGTGAGCCGTCTGCTCGCCTTTGCACGCCCTGGAGGAGGCGCTGCGGCTCGACCGCGATCTCGGAGAGTTGTGACAGAAGTTCGGGCGGGAAGACGGCGCCGTTGGCGATGACGACTTCCAGTGACGTGATGAGATCTTGCGCCGAAATGGATTCGACGAGATAGCCGACTGCGCCGAGCTGGATGGCGCGACGCATCAGCTCGCTGCTGTCGCGGAGGGCGAGCGCCACGATCTTGGCGCTCTTGAACTGCCTTCTGATATCGCCGACGATCGAGCAGGACATGTCGTCGATCACGACAATGAAAAGGTCGGGAGTTTGTTGGCTGGCTTCCGGCCTGTAGAGATCACAATTCGTCGTTCTCTGGCTTACATGGAAGCGTGCGCCGTCCAGTAACTTCGTGATGCCCTCCCGGAGCAAGGCGTTGTCACTCAGTACAGTGGTTTCGATGATTTCAGGCATCGCTACTCCCCTTTTACTCGAAACAAGACTGCCTCAGCCAGCGCACCGGGGAGCGTCAGCCCACCATTGCGTCAGCGAAAATATTCCATCGCGTTTTTAGAGAAGGCTTCAGGTAAGGTACGCTTGGCCTAATCAATTATGAGCACTGGCTGACGCAACGGGATGCGAGCAACCAGAATTTCATCGTTAATAATTAGTTCATTCGGATGCATCCGTCTTGTCGGGAAAATTACTATCCCGTCAGGATAATCCTTACAACGAAAGCTGTATTTGGCCGCCGATTTCGGTCTCAGGCGAATGGCTCAGCCTGTCGGATCGACTTTGAGGATGCGAAGCAGGTCCTTCGCGAGCACAGCCGCTTCCGTACGGTTGCGGACATTGAGAGCGCGCATCAACGCGGAGACGTGAATTTTCGCCGTCGGCTCGGCAATGTGGAGTGCCTGGGCGATTTCCCGGTTCGAAAGCCCATCAGCCAGCAGTGCCAGGACATCTTTCTGCCGGCGTGTCAGTCCGAATGGGGCCGGCTGCGGGCCGGCGCGGCGCTGCGGTGCTTCGCGAGCGCCATGCCCCTCTATCGTAGACCCGAATGACGTTAGCCCGCGTGGGACCGCGAGGCGTCCGGCGAGAACCTCCCGAACCGCTTCAACGATTTCGTCATCCCGCTGCAATTTCGAAATAA
This sequence comes from Alloboseaceae bacterium BT-24-1, assembly GCA_025846845.1. Classification (GTDB taxonomy): domain Bacteria; phylum Pseudomonadota; class Alphaproteobacteria; order Rhizobiales; family Beijerinckiaceae; genus Allobosea. The sequence continues at coordinate 716,058 of JAOYTL010000001.1, read as the reverse complement.
AGCCGTGAAATCCCTCCGCGATATAGTGGAGGACCTGATCGAAAGTGCCATTACTCGAGATGACGATGTAACGCGTCGTGGTCGAGGCTCGCTTGAAGTCCCAGATGACCTGCGGTTCGGTGGAACCGGTCATGCGCAGGCTGACCAGCACGAGATGGATCGGCTGGTCTTCCATCAGGCTGCGCATCAGGCCTTCGAAATCTGGCGCTTCCAGAAACTCGGCGTTTGGCAGCGCAGCCTGCAGGATCGTGCGCAGACCCGTGCGGTAAAGCGCATGTTCGTCGGCAACGAGGATCCTGGTCATGTCTGCGCCGCCGGTCTGCTCGCCTTTGCAACGAGGGACGCGACCGCGCGGGTGGGCTCCGCTGGTCGCAGGCGGCCCTCAAGCGCAGGCTTCTGAGCCCCCGAGCAATGTCGTAGCGGCAACCGTTCTTCCAGTCGCTACGCTCTTCGGGAGATGGGGTTACATGGCGCTTGGCCATTATTGTTGCGGCCACGCCAAGTTGAGTACTCCGCGCAGGGCCAGATGCGGCAGTTCAGCCCGCCAATGGCATAGCCACTACTGTCAGACGTCGAGGATCCAGCCATGACTGGCGCCATATCTGATGATGTCGAGGCGCGAGTGCAGCATCAGCTTTTTGCAAGCTCTGTAGCGATAGGTTTCGACCGATTTGATGCCGAGGCCGACGCGCCGGGCGATCTCCTTGTTGGAGTGGCCGACAGCGGCAAGGCGCAGGACCTGCGTCTCACGATAGGTCAGCGTGCCGTTCGCGGCTGCAGAGGCCGCACCGGAGGCCGGACAAAGCTTGCGAATCCATTCCGAACGGAAGTCTTCCAGATCGGAATCGATGTAGACACCGCCGCTCAGCACCGTTCTGATCGCCTGTGCGACCTTCTCGCTTGCCGAAGCTTTGAGGACATAGCCGCAAATGCCGATCCTCAGCGCCTTCTGGACATAGCTCGGCTCCTCGTAGTGGGTCAGCATGACGATCCGCGTATCGGGCGCTCCTTCGAGGATGCGCTCGGCCAGCATCAGGCCGCTCATGCCCGGCAGTCCCATGTCGAGCACGACGATGTCGGGGCATTGGCCGCGGACGAGCGCGAGCGCCTCGGATGCACAGGTCGCCGTTCCGACGAGTTCGAGATCGGGCAAACCGAGCACGAGGGCCTGCAGGCCGGCGAGTACAACCGGGTGATCATCGACGAGGATGAGACGTGCCGTCATGACGGGACACCTCCATGCAAGTCGCAGACCAATGGCGCGCTCGCCGTGACGATGATGCCCTTGCCGGGACGTGGGCCGATCCTCAACGTTCCACCGATGTCAGCCAGGCGTTGCCGCATCCCCCGAAGTCCGATGCCGGCGTCGCTCCCTTCCGGGTGTATCGCTTCCGCAGAAAGCCCAATGCCGTCATCGGCTATCGTCAGCGAAACCGAGCCATCTGCAAATTCCAGGACGACATCGACCTTCCGCGCGCCGAGTGCGTGCTTGAGCACGTTTGTCAGAGCTTCCTGAGCCACACGATACAGCGCGTTTTCGACGTCGATCGGCAGTGGGTCTGGCTCGCCTCCCTTCCTCTTGAACGAGAAGCCGAGCCTGCCATCGGCCGCGACGGATGCCACCATGGATTCGATGGCGCGGTAGAAGCCGAGCTCTTCGATGAGACGAGGCCGTCCGTTGACGACGGCATGATGGATCTTGCGCCCGATCCCGGCGACGTGCTCGACAATTTCCTCGAGACGCTTTTTTGCGGGCCCTTTCGCGTTATTCTGCAGGACCCGCAGTTCTGCAAGGACGAGGGCCATCTCCTGCCCGGCATGATCATGCAGATCCCGGGCGATGCGTTCACGCTCGTCACAGCGGATGTGGTTGATCTCGTCCTCCAGCTCGTGCGTTCGCGCCTCCACGACGCGCAGCGCCTCGGCAACGAAGCAATACTGCTCGACCAGCCGCAGGCGGTCGCCGCGCAATTCGTCGAACTGTTGTACGGCAACGCGTTGCTGCCGCTCCGCCGTTAAGCGCCTTATCCGCTCCGCGGCCGCGGCAAACCGTGTATCGAGTACCGGGAACAGGCGCAGAAGGAGGGTGGCCGGGCGGTTTCGGCGTCGCGGCACCAGCACATTGCCGAAGCAGCGATAGTCGATGGCACCGTCCGGGCCGTCAAAACTGACCCGTTCGATCAATGGCTGGCGTGAGCCCGAGCAGGTGCGAAGATAGGTCTGCAAGGTCTCGACACCGCTCGCGCACAGATCGAGCAGCGAGGGTATCGAACTAGCAGGATCGAGAAGCTGGCTCGCGGCACGGTTGAAGGCATGGACACTTCCATCGCTCAGGGCGATGACCGACGGCTCGAGATAGGTCTCGAGGTCTAGTTCATGCCGAAGCTGTAGATGCATCATCTCGGAAGTATTCCCTCGTATCGGGGCCCAATTCCGTTCGCTTCAGATGAAGGACGACGCGGCAGCCAGGGGCGCCTCTGGCGATCGTTTGCTCGAGATCCACCGCAGCGTATCCGACCGTGTTGGCGGCCATCCGGCCGAAGATGTTCGAGGTCAGCATGCAGAGGGAAGGGTGGTTCGCGGCAGCCTTGCCGAGAGGGCAGGCGGAATTCCCGAATACGACGCGGTCCTCGTCTTGCTCGATCAGAGAAAAACTCCCGCCTGCGCGGTTTTTCAGATCGATCAGAACCTCGATCAGCTGGTTGCGGTTGAGGTTTTGGGTGCCCAGCGCCGCCTTGTATTGCTTCTCGATATCGGCTCCCAACCGCGCGGCGATGCTGCTGACATAGACGCATGCATCCTCGACCCCCGCTACGGTCTCCAACAGCTCCGCCATGTTGGCGACCAGGGCGTTGAAAAGACCATGGTGGTCGAATTCGATGTCAAGCGAGCCGATGCTCGGCGACGTCACGTTGGTGGCGGATGGAGTCACGGTGACTGGGTCCTCCTGAGTGGGCGCTGTTCCAATAGGAGTGTCTATTGACGTTGATGGAAGATCGATTCCAGGTTCACGGGAGAAAGGGGGCTCCTTTTTTGACGATGATGTTCCGTATGGGTTACTTTCAGGCTCCAGTTGTATCGATTTTCGATCTCCAAACTTGAATTCAGTTCACGGTTGCTAAAGATATTTAAATAGGTAATTTTAAATATTAATGATGAAATTTTCAGCGAAAACGTACACCTTATTAGCATTCCATAATTTTCAAAAATTTAGGTGCCAATCTAATATTTAAAATGGAACGGTTGTTAGGGCGACCAGAGCCTGTGCGTGCTTGTTACGAAAGAGCCGATGATGCTTCCCATAAGGTAGGAAGATATAAAAACTAAGAAGCTATCAGCGGGGTCAGAAAGTGGGGTAGTTCGACGCGATTCATGTGCTCACAGTGCGCATCTTATGGATGATAATAGCAGCTTATTCAGCACCTGTCTGCCGAAAATTGAATTGATTTGTATCAATAGGATTTTTGAGAGCAGGAATTCTAACATAAGTTGTATCGAAGGGCGCTGGTTGCCCGACGTCGGAGGGCAGGCGGGCTCCTGAAAATCGCAGAAATCAGGCTCGTTGTACCAGAAAAGAAGGGAAAACATCCAAAGCAAGGTAGAGCCTGAGTTTGTGAGAGTTTACTTCATTGTATTGAACGTAGATTGTACGAGTTGTTTGGGCTTTAGCCAGCTGACGGCGCTCGCGCAGCACGGCCATCCGCAGGCCTAACCCGTTTGGGATTTGAATGGTCGGGCGAAAGAGGCCATATGATATTTTCATCTGTGAAAACGTTGCGATCATCACGATCATGTGACGTTCTCTGGGTGGTGCGCCGGTCGAACCATCGACCTCGCCATGGCTGCCTTACATCGTTGTGAACCGCTGTTCACATTCGCTCGCCGTTCTTGCCTCATCTGCGGTCGATCATGAGGCAAGTGGATCAGGGCGAATATCTCGTCGATATAGAGGTGAAGCGATCAGATTTCGGAGCCGACGCCAGGCAAATGGCTGGAAGCTTTGCTGGGCGTGGTCTGTGGGCGTACACAGTACCAGGCCGGGGTCGATCGGCATTGCCCTCCCGGTCGGGGCAGCGAGGCGCCGGTTGAAGACGAGGTGCTCGCAGGTGCTGGGACCGGCCTGAAGGTAGCTGCCGAGGCGATGGATATCGGCTCGGTAGAGGGCAGCGTGGTGATGCCGTTGTCGATATCGAGGACGCAGACGAAGCGGGCCTCGATTCCGGACGCTTCGAGTTCGCCCTTGAGCCACTGGCGGCCGAGCGCCATCTGCCGGAGCCGCTCGGGTTCGTCTGTCATGAGGGGGGCGGGACAAAGGGTGACCTCGCCTTGCGCTTGCGCACGCTGAAGCAACGGGAGCGTCTCGTCTTGCGAGCCATTCTCGCCAACGAAGGCAGTGGTGCTGAAAACGCGGGATCCTTGGGGCGCAATCCCTGGCCAGCGCCAGAAAAAGCGAAATCCGGGCACCGGCCCCTGCCTCAGAGTTCTGGATTCCTGATGGCGATCAAGGATTTCGGCAGGAACAGGACATTCTCCGTCAGGATCTCGGCGTCCGGAAAGAGGTCGGCGAGTTGCGCCCGGTCGAGCATGGAGGTGCCTTCGACGATCTGCATGGCGTGGTCGAGCGAGGTCGCCTTCGCATAGAAGCCGCGGGACTTGCTCGATACCAGCCGCCGCTGCAGCGGCTGCGGCAGCCAGTGCATGATTGGCGCATTGCTGTGCGGGTCGAGTGGAAACCAGAAGTTCGGCGTCTGCACGTAATAGTTCGGAGCCAGTCGTCTGATCTCGCCGGCAACGCGCTTCATGTCGCTCCATCGACCGACATGCTCGATCAACGAATTGGAGTGGACGAAATCGAAGCTTTGATCAGCGAATTGTGCGACGTCGCGCGCATCGCCCTGGACGACATGGAAGCGCGGATCGGGTGACGGCTCCTTGGCCTCGATGTTCAGGAGGGAGATCTCGACACCCGAATCCGGAAGATCGAATTGCCAGTAGTCGGCGTCTCCGCCCATGTCGAGAATCCGGCACGAGCCCCGCTTCTTCAGCACGGCATCGATGATCGGGCGGACATGGGTTCTGAACCGCTCCTCGCGGAATTGCGAGCGCCGGAACGACCGCGGGATCATGTTCATGTGCTCTTGGCCTCGTAATGCCATGCCGGTTCTGGATGACATGATCCTAGCGATGATCATCCCGACGGCAGCCCGGTCCGACGACTGAGCCCCTTGGACTTGTGGACTAAGCCGTTCTGGGCAGTAGGCAGCCCTAGTCGGGGCGGACGAGCCGGCCGCTGGCTTCCTGGCCAAGGCTGCGGAACGTTTCGTAAGAAATCGGCTCATGCCCCCAGATGAAGAAGGGGGCGCTTGTCGGCTGGCGCAGCACGTAGATGTTGCGGTCGAACCGGTTGCCGCCCGTTTCGATGACCCCGAAATTCGGATTCGAAGGCGTGACGTCGCTGGCGCCGCCGGACAGGCCGGTCTCGCCCTCATAGATGATCTCGTTGTCATGGACCGCGTTGTGGGCTGTCCGGTACAGCGCCTTTCCTCCGCCGTTTCTCCCCGCAGGTTGATCGACGAGTTCGCGGGCCTGGTCGACGATGACGATCCCTGTGCTCCCATCGGCCACTGTGACCGTATTGCCGTAGGCCTGCACGCCTTCCGACGCGGCGATCTGGATGCCGGCGCCCCATACCCAGGAGCTGCCTTGCTGGCCGCCGCGCCCGGTCCCGTTCAGGCGGACGGTGTTGTTTCGGATGATGGCGTCGAAGCTGATCTCGTAGAAGATTCCGGCGTCCGCATTGCGCTCGACGAGGTTGTTCTCGAACAGCACGCCGCGGCAGTCGACATCGCACCAGAGACCCGAGCCGTAATTGTCGCGAACATGATTGCCGCGCAGCGTCAGGCGCTCGACCTTGCCCGCCTTGACGCCGCCAGCCTCCCACGCCCCGTCGAAGCCGTAGATGTTGTTCTCGTAGATCTCGTTGCCTTCGATCAGGACATCGTCGCCGTTGGGCGAAATCCCGAGCTGGCCGTTGTGATGGACCTTGTTGCTGCGAACGATGCTCCGGCCGCCGGTCGCAATTCCCGAACCGCTGTTGAAGCGGACCTCGTTGGCTTCGATCAGCCAGCCCGTGGCACGGGGATTCTCGTCGCCGAAGATCGCGCCCTGCTGGGCGGGCGTTGCATATTTCTCGACGATCAGGCCTTTGACGGTGACGCCACGTGCACCCGCATTGTTGAAGGCATAGAGCTGTCGCGTTCTCTCGAGAACCCGGCCTCGGGGATCGTCCGCGAGATAGCTCAGGCCGGTTGCGATATCGCCGAAGACGCTGCCGGGGCGTAGGTCGGCGCGGTTGGCGACCGGTTCCAGCGGCAGCCCGTCGAGAAAGAAGCGCTGCGGATCGTTGCAGCGCGGCCGCTGGGGCAGGCAGGTGCCGAACGCTGTGACGGCGAGCTTCGGTGTCGGCGTCGCCCAGAAGTCTCCCTCCCGGCGAATGTCCGTGACCAGCTCGGCCCCGTTCAGTACCGCGCCGGGCTGACCGATGAATATCTGCCTGTCCTTGGGGGCGACCAGTTGCGCTCGGTGAGTGCCAGCCGCGATGCAGAATGTCGCCCCAGGCGGCGCCTTGTCGACGAGGGCCTGGATGGAGGCGCCGACCGCGACCAGGATCGAGGCGGCCGGGCAGGGGGCGCTGGCGACTGCTTGAGAGGGAGGGCTGCCCAGCCATGTCGCCGCGCCGAGGAGGAGCGCGCCTGCAATGCGCGCGCCGGTGCGCACCAGGCGCCGCGATCCAGCGGGCGCGTCGGCGACAGGCCAGGCGCGGTAGACCATCAGCGAGCCGAAACCGATTCCGAACAGGATCCAGAAAGGAATGCCGAGCATCGGCCCCTCGAGCGCGACGTCGAAGGAGGCGTCGATGACGATTGCGGAGAGATAGCAGACCAGGAAGACGAAATAGCGCGCCCAGTCGAGGTCGCCGCGCCGCCAGGCGAAGTGGGCGGCCCGCAACAGCGCTATGATCCAGGTCCCTATCGTCAGGAGCCAGAGAGTCAGCCCCGGCACGCCGCCCCTGCCGAGATAGGTCATATGCACGTTGTGCGGGCTGCGCAGGACCGGGCCGCCGAGTTCGAGGCCGACGACGAAGCCATCGGCCAGCGCAAGGTTGAGGCCAAAGCCCTTGCCGGTCCAGAAATACGGTCCGTGGAACGTGTAGTCACGGATGGCCGTCCACCAGCCCAGCCGCCACTGCTTCGTGCCGTCGAGATTGTTGGCGGCGTTTGGCGCGGCGATGCTGGTGATGTTGTCGATCACGGCGCGGGCGCTGATCGGCCGTTCGCCCCTGGGCACGTCTATCTCGATGTCGACGGCGTAGGCTACGAGCAAGGCGAGCGCGAGCGCGCAGGCGATGCCGGCGAGACGACTGATCTGGCCGGTCAGGACCATGGCCAGGGTCAGCGGCAGCAGCAGCGCGAGCATGCCGCCACGGTTCTGGCTGGCGACGAGCAGGGTTGCGGACAGCGCGATGCACCACCAGACACGCCCTGTCTTGCAGAGCCCGACGAGGACGAAGACGAGCGCGCCGCACAGATGCGTTGCAAGCTCGCCGGGCCGCACGGAAAGAAGGTCGACATCCTGGCCGGGCAGTCTGGGGAGGTAGCCGCCGAGGAACCGCGCGACGAGGTAAAGGATGAATGCTGTGGGGACGAGTACGCGCGCGTGGATCCGGAAGTAGCCGACGATCTGTGCGATCCGGGCCGGACGCTCGACGATCAGGGCCGCGACGATGAAGGCGAAGCCGGCATAGAGCGCGACCGCACCGTCCCGCAGCGCATCGACCCCATAGGTTCCGATACCCTGCAAGACCCGCAGCAGGACCCAGGCCATGAGCAGCGCCGCGCAGATCGCTGGCACGGTCGTCAGCAGCACCGTCGCGCAGCCCGACGCCAGGAATGCCAGAAAGCCGAGCGCGAACAGGATCTCGCCCATGAAGAGGGGAGGCACGCCGAGATAGGCGAAGCTCTTGCCGATGACGACATAGCCGGCGAAGCCCAATGCGAGGATCGGCAGGTAGCGATCGGTCGCCAGTCGTTCGGTCGCGACGCCGTTCGGCGTCCAAGAGGTCCTCTTCACCACCAGTCCTCGCTGTGCACGGCAATCATGCGTCGCGCGAAGCAAGGTATCCTTCGGCAACGTCGAAGCCGGGTGGGCATCCGAGGTAGCTACGCCGGCGATGCGGCCGCGGCACCTCCTTTTGGGCAGCCCCGATGCCCAGCGCGATCGGTAGGCGCGCGGCGCTAGACTTCAGGTCCTGAAAAGCGGCGAGGCGATTGCCAGCTGAGGCAGCACGGAATGCAGCGCGCGGGCAAGATCGGCCGGTTGCTCGGCCTTAGGGGGCGGAGCAAGCCGGGCGCCGGAGCGCGGGTCGACATGAAGGCGCGTCTGCGTGCGTTGCTCGATCCGGCGCTGTCCTTTTCCGACCAGGCGCTGTGCAGTGCCTGCAATTTCCTGACGACCATCCTGCTCGCCCGGGCACTGGGCCTCGAAGCCTTCGGAATCTACACTATGGTCTGGCTCGCGCTGTATCTCGCGATGAGCCTGCAACTCGGGCTCATCGTCAGTCCGATGATGAGCATCGGTACGAAAGAGCAGGGCGCCGAGGCTGAGGCCTATTACACCGTCGTCTTCCTGCATCAGGCCGGTTACGTCGTCGTCGCGACAGGCGCGATCTTTGCCGCTCTGATGCTTGCTGCGGGCGTGGCTTCACCTCTCGCCGATGTCGCGTTGCCGGGTTCGATGGCCGCAGCGTCCTATCTGACGCAGGATTTCCTGCGGCGTTACCTGTTCGCCCGCCGCCGGCCTGCGGGCATTCTGCTGATCGACGCCATCAATCAATTCCTGAAGCTCGGTGCGCTCACGGCCCTGTGGCAGGCCGGAATGATCAGCGTCGCGAATGCGCTGTGGGCCGTCGCTGGCGCGGCGATGATCTCGACGATATGCGGCTTGAGCCTGTCGGGGCCTCTGTTGTGGAGGAGGCAGGTTCTGACCAGTGTCACCAGTCGGCAATGGCGGTCGGCGCGCTGGCTCGTCCTCACCGGCTCTGTGCAATGGGTGCTGAGCTATAGCGGCCTTCTGGTGACCGCCGGCCTGTTCGGCCCCAAGGTTCTTGGCGCGCTGAGGGCGGCGCAGAGCCTGCTCGCCGTCCTCAACGTCGTGCGGGAAGCACTGGAGAACATAGTCCCCCCAATGGCCGGCAAAGCCCTCGCGGAGGGCGGCATGCCCGGTCTCCACAGGACCCTCGGCCGTGCCATGCTGTTCGCCGGTCTGGCCGGCGCCGCGGTGGTTCTTGGCCTCGGGCTGTTCGGCCCCTGGCTGCTGCACCAGCTCTATGGCGGCGAGATCCTCGAATTCGACTGGGTGATCGTCTGGTACTCCTTCACCTTCCCGATGGCGCTGATGAGCCTGGTTCTCGGCTGCGCCTTCCGGGCGCTGGAGCGCACGCGGCCGGTCTTCATCGCAGCATTCGTTGGAGGTTGCCTCAATCTGCTCGCGGTCTATCCAGCGGCGGTCGTCTTCGGCGTGGCGGGATTGATTGCGGTCACCCTGCTGTCGGAACTCGCCGTCCTGACCGTCCTGACGGTACTGGCTTTCCGGATCCCGGGTCTTTTGGCAAGCCGTTCGCGGGAGAAGGGCCACGCCGGCGGCGTTGTCGCAGCGCCCTCGTCATGATGCCGCTGCCGCCCTCTCAGGTACATCTTTGGTGTTGCCGTGTCGATCTGAGCGCGAAGGAAGCGGCGCAGCGGCGCGGAATACTCTCCGACGATGAGCGCGATCGTGCCGACCGCTTCCACGATGCGAAAGCGCGGATCGCCTTCATCGTGGCGCGGAACTGGCTGCGGCGCGTCCTGGCTCTCTACACCCCTGTCCCACCGCCGCAGCTTCGTTTCGGCGAGACCGCGTTCGGCAAGCCGTTTCTCGCGAACGATGAGAGCGGATCGCGTCTCGCCTTCAATCTCAGCCATTCCGGAGAGCTCGCGATCGTCGCGGTCGCCGATGGGATTTCGGTCGGCGTCGACATCGAACGCATCCGGCCGATTTCGGCCGACCTGTTGTCGGGGTGCCTTGCGCCGCGGGAACTCGCAAGTCTTTCGGCTCTGGCGCCGACGCTGCGCCAGGAATCCTTCATTCGCTGCTGGACGCGCAAGGAAGCCTGCCTGAAAGCGATCGGCATCGGCCTCAACGGCTCGCCGGCAAGTTTCGAGGTTTCGTTCGATCCGTTCGGAGCGCGGCTTCTGACGGTCGGGTCCGACCCCATCGAGGCCGAACTCTGGCAGCTCGCCGATCTGGAGCCGGCACCAGGCTATTGCGGCACGCTGGCGGCGCGGCATCGCGGCTGGTCCCCCATCTGGATGGCCCGGCCGTAGTCCTCGGGGGGCGACGAAGTCTTGTGGTCAGGACCGCTTCCGGCCGGTGGCCTCGGTGATCTTCTCGGCCATGGTTCGTGAGCCGGCTTCTGAGAACGCTCCTTCGTGGCCTTCGCCGTCGACGGCAAAGCATGGCGTGTCGGAAGCAAGATGGGGCCCCCAGCCCAAGGTGGCATCCGGTGGCCAACCGGGCGGGATCGCGCCGCTCCGGAAGACCAGGACGCGGCCCTCATAGCTCGGCAGCGCATAGCGCTGGATCAGGGCTTCGAGCTCGTCGGTCGCCCGCCAGAAATCGGCTTCGTCGGCCGCTTCTTCGGCCGGGCGCCAGAAGAACAGGCGTTTTGCCTGCCGGACGGCGGCGGTCGACTGCAGCCAGAACGACATCCGCGTCACAAAGCTCCGCGGCCCGGACTGCCAGAACCGCTTGGCGATGCGACCTGCACGTCTCAGCCTGAAGCGCAGGCGCGCGCTGTAGGGCTGTCGCAGGAAGTAGCCGGGCGCCCAGCAGTCGATCAGCACCACGAGATCGACCTGCTTTCCACTTGCCACGAGCTGCCTTGCCACTTCCAGGGCGATCACGCCGGACCGGCAGAAGCCGGCGAGCCGGTAGCGGCCAGCTGGCTTGGTCGCGATGATCGCCTCGCAATAGGCTGCTGCGAGCTGCTCGATCGAGGTCGGCGCCGCACCATTGACCAGTGGATCGAGCAGTTGCAGGGCGGCGAAGGGCTGATCTGAGCCGAGCTCATGCGACAGCGGCCGGTACAGCCTCAGATTATGGGCGGTATGGTTCAGTGCCAACAAGGTCGGCTGCGTGCCGGCCTGCTGCAGCCAGGTCCGGCGCAGCGCCGTCGCATCGATTACGGGCGGCGAGGCTGGGGTCGCCGGCAGCCAGAGCGGGGACGCGACTGGCAAGGAGGTCGGCACAGGCCGCGGCAGCTTCGCGGACGGGTTGGCGACAAGCGCCTCCGCGAGGCTCTCGAACTGCGCCACCAGTTCGCTCGCGGTCGCTTCGTCATAGAGATCGCGATGGTACTCGCAGGTCAGACGCCAGCCTTCCTCGCGCTCGACCAGGATGAAGTTGAGATCGTAGAGTGCGCCCGGCAGGGGCGAGGGAATTCCCGACAGCTGGAAGCTGTCGTTGGCGAGCTCGCCGATGAAGGCGCGCTGGACGATGAAGTTGATCGAGATCGGCGGCCGGCCGGCGTCGCCGCAACCGGGGAGCAGTGCTGCGAGCCGGCCGAACGGCCACTGATGATGATCGACCGCCTCCTCGAACGTGTCGCGGGCGGCTTGGCAAAGCTCGAGGAAGCTCTGCTCCTCAAAGACCCTGGTCCGCAGGACCAGTGTATTGACGAAGGGACCGACGATTGCCTCGATCTCGACATCGTCGCGGTTCGCCATCTGCGTGCTCAGCACGATGTCGGAGGCACCGGTGCGCTGCCGGAGGAGGGTCAGGAGAACGGCGTAAGCCGCTGAAAAGAAAGTCGCACCTTCCTTGCGAGCCAGATCGCCCAGTCCGGCCGTCAGGGCCCGCGGAAGCAGCCGCGAGAGCGAAGCGCCATTCGTGCTTCGCGTCGCGGGTCGCTGGCGATCGCCGGGCACTTCGACGAAGGGCAGATCGACGAGCCGGCGTTGCCAATAGGCTTCCTCGCGCGCGCGCCCCCCGCCCGCCATGCCGCCATGGCTTCCCTCGGCGAAGTCGGAATATTGCAGAGGAAGTTCGGTGAGAACCGGTTCGCGCCCACGGCCGAGCGCCTGATAGGCCGCGACGAAATCCTTGGCGATGATGCCCATCGACCAGCCGTCGCTGATGATGTGGTGGGCGACGACCAGGATCACGGCCTCGGCACGGCTTTTGCGCAGCAATGTCGCCCGCAGCAGTGGAGCTTCGCCAAGATCGAAGCGCGTGCATGCCTCGCCCTGGGCGATGCGATCAGCCTCCCTGGTCCGGTCCGCCTCAGGCAGGCCGGACAGGTCGATTTCCGGCAGCTTGAAGGCAACATGTTCGGCGATGGCCTGAACGGGGCGTCCATCCTCCAGCCGGATCGCGGTGCGCAGGGATTCGTGGCGGCCGAGGATCGCCTGGAAGGCATCCTGCGCGAGAGAGGCATCCAGGTGACCCCGGATCCGCCATTTGACGGCGATGTTGAGCGCCGGTGTACCCGGATCCCTGGCGTCGATCTCCCAGTAGCGCTCCTGCGCCGACGTGCACCGCGCCGTCGCGACGATGCGGTCGGGCTCGTGCGTATGGGTTTCCGGTTCGCGCGTGAACTGATTTGCCATGGCCTCGTTCACCCTCTCTCACGCTGCGAGACGGCATTCGGTTCGGTTGGCTGCGCGCCATCGCGCGGGCGCCGCCATGGCCGCTTCCAGAACGTCGCGGCGGGGGCGGCAGCTTCAGGGACGGCTCCCTCGGGAAGCGCTGCTGCGACGGCGGCGATCGTCCGGTTCCGAAAGAAGTCCCGGGCGGCGAGCTTGAGACCTTCGCGGCGGGCGCGGCTGGTGATCTGGAAGATGCTGAGGGAGTCGGCGCCGAGATCGAACAGGTCGTCGTCGACGCCGATATCCTCGCGCCGCAGCACCTCGACCCAGATGCGAATCAGGGTTTCCTCGACGGGCGTCCGAGGCATGGCCTTGTCAGCCTTCGCCGGTGCGCTCTGGGCATCCGGCGCCGGCAGCGCGGCACGATCGAGCTTGCCGCTCGGGTTCAGCGGCAGGGCGGGCAGGCCAACCCAGGCGGCCGGGACCATGTAGTCCGACAATTCCTGCGCCAGAACAGCTCGCAATTCGGTGGCGGACGGGCTCTCCGCGCCAGTGACATGGTAGCAGACCAGCCGTGGCTCGCCCGGCACGTCCTCGCGCAGGATCACCGCCGAGACGATGCCGGTCTTGCGAGCGAGGACGGCCTCGATCTCGCCGGGCTCGATGCGGAAGCCGCGCAGCTTCACCTGATGGTCGAGGCGCCCGAGATGCAGGATGCGCCCGTCGGGGAGATATTTGGCGCGGTCGCCGGTGCGATAGGCCTTCGTACTCGTACCGGGGTCGACCGGATTGGCGATGAAGCTCGTCGCCGTGAGTTTCGGGTTGTTGGCATAGCCACGCGCCAGGCCGGTACCCGCGATCAGCAGCTCGCCGGGAATGCCGACGCCGACGGGCTCGTTGTTGCCGTCGACGATGTAGAACTGGGTGTTGGCGATCGGCAGGCCGATCGTGATGACCTCGTCATCCGGCTGGATGCGGGCGACCGAGGACCAGATCGTGGTCTCGGTCGGGCCATACATGTTCCAGAGCTCGCCGCCGCCTTCGAGCAGCTTGCGCGCGAGATCGAGCGGGAGTGCTTCGCCGCCGCAGAGCATGCGCAGGCCCGGCCGCGAGCGGAAGCCGGCTTCGAGCAGCAGCCGCCAGGTCATCGGCGTCGCCTGCAGCACGTTCGCACCGCTCTGCTCCAATCGTGCCAGAAGCTCGGCGCCGTCCTTGGCTTCGTCCGCGGTCGCGATCGCGACCCGGCCTCCCTGGATCAGCGGCAGCAGCAATTCCAGCGCGGCGATGTCGAAGGTCACCGTCGTGACGGCGAGCATCGTGTCCGTGCTGGCGAAACCGGGCTCGCGCGCCATCGCGAAGAGCAGATTGGACAGCCCGCCATGGGTGACCTCGACGCCCTTGGGGGCGCCTGTCGAGCCCGAGGTATAGATCACATAGGCGAGCTGATCGGGCATGGTCGTCACCGTCCTGATCCCGGCCAGATTGGCGGTCGTCTGGTCGACGTCGATGAGCATGACGCTCTCGTCCGGCTCCACGATGGCCGGGTCGAGCGGACCTGCGGACAGGAGGGCGACGGCCTCCGAGTCCCGCAGGATCCGCTGGATGCGCGCTTTCGGCATCACGGGATCGAGCGGCACATAGGGGAAGCCGGCCTTGAGGGCTCCCAGCATGCCCGCCACGAGTGCCGGCGAGCGCTCGATCAGCAGGCCGATGCGGCTTTCCGGTGCGTCGACGCGTGCCGTCAGCTCCGCCGCGATCCGGTCGGCCCAGGCGTTCAGGGCGGAGTAGCACAGCTGCTGGTCGCCGCAGGAGACGGCGATCGCCTCGGGCTGCTGCTGGACCTGGCGTTCGAAGGCCTGGATCGTGCCGTCGTCGAGCTGGAACGCGACCTGCGTATCGTTGATGTCGGAGACGAGCCGCTGGCGCTCGTCACCCTCGATCAGCGGCATCGCCGCGATGACCATGTCGGGATTGGCGACGAAGGCGGCGAGCAGCGTGCGGTAATGCCCGAGCCAACGATCGATCGTCGCCGCGTCGAAGAGGTCGGCGCCATAGCAGCAGTCGATCCGCAGCCCCTCGTCGGATTCGACGATACTGAAATAGAGATCGAAGGTTGAGAAGGCCTTGGGGTTCGGCACGGCTCCGGCGCTGATCCCGGCTCCGAAGTCGAGATTGCCGGCCAGCCGTTCGAGATTGAACTGGACCTCGACCAGCGGCAGCCGCCCGGACACCGGCGGGACGCGCAGCCGTTTCAGCAGTGCACCGAGCGTGAAGCTTTGATGATCATAGGCGTCGAGGATGGCGCGCCCGACCTTGTCGAGATGGGTCGAGAACGGCTCGGCCGGGTCGATCCCGCTGCGGATCGGCAGGAAGTTGACGCAATGGCCAACCGGGGAGGGCCCTTCGAGCAGAGACTGGCCGGCAGCGGGAACGCCGATGACGGGATCGCGCTGGCCGGAAAGCCGTAGCAGCAGCACCTGGAAGGCGGTGAAGAGCGTGGCGAAGAGCGTCCGCCGACGCTTGGCGCCCGCCGCCTTCACCTTGCGATAGAGATCGGCATCGATGAAGCTCGTGCGTGTGCCCCCACGAAAGCTGCGCTGAGCTTGCCGCGGCCGATCGGCCGGCAGTTCGAGCGGCGCCGGAAGCTCCGCGAACATCTGGGTCCAGTAGGCCGCGGCTTCTTCCGTGCGTGCGTCATGTCGGGTCGTCGTCGCGTAGTCCGCAAAGGACATCGGCGCCGGCAGTGCCTCGACGCCGGAGCGATAGGCCGTGGCGATCTCATCGAGCAGGATGTTCGTCGACCAGCCGTCACAGACGATGTGATGCGCCGAGAGGATCAGCACGTGCTTGTGCTCGCCGAGACGGATGATCTCGGCCTCCGCGACAGGCCCCTGCACGAGGTCGTAGGGTCGGCTCGCATAGGCCTCGACCCTTGCCTGAAGCGCGGCTTGCGGGTTGGGCTCACCGCGCAGATCGCCGATCGAGACCGGGAAATTTCCAGAGGACGGGAGCTGCATCATCTCGCCATCTACGGAGAAGCGCGCGTGGAGGACCGCGTGCCTGCCGGCGACTTGCCGGACCGTCTCGGCGAGACGCAGCGCGTCGATACCGCCATCGAGCGTCAAGCTGACGGATTCGTTGAAGGCTGCGCTGGCCTCGGGGCCGGTCTGGTCCGAGAGCCAGATCTCACTCTGGGCTTCGGTGAGCGGAAGTTCGATCTCCGATGAAATGTCAGGCGCGTCAGGGGGGCTGATCGCGGCGACTATTCCGGGCAGCATGCCATCCCGGCGCATGAGATCGAGGCTGTCCTCGAAGGCGGCGATGATCGCCGCGATCTCGGCATCGCCGTGCTGGGTCGTCAGGAAGCAGGGATAATGCTCCTGGATGAAGATGCCGCGGGCGCGCAAATGGTAGTGCAGCAGGCTGCCGAGCCGGTGATCGCGGCCCGGCTCGAAATAGAACACGCTGCCATAGCTCTCGATCGGCACATCCCAACCGGCTTTCGTAAAGATGCGGCGCAGATCCTCGACGAGGCGCTGCATGCGCTGCGTCAGCGCCTCGGTCAGCGCCGGCCCCTTCTCCTTGACGTGCTTCAGCACGGCGACCGTCGCCGCGAGCGCGAGCGGATGCCGGACGAAGGTTCCCGCAAAGAAGGTAACGCCGACCTCGGGCGCGCTGTCGTCGCCGAAGCGCCAGGCGCCGCCGTCGAGCGCATCCATGAAGCGGGGTTCGCCCGCCAGGAGGCCGACCGGTAGTCCGCCGCCGACGACCTTGCCGTAAGTGGCGAGGTCCGGCCTGATGCCGAGCAGGGCCTGCACGCCGGCGGGGTGGACGCGGAAGCCCGTGACAACCTCGTCGAAGACCAGGGCCGTGCCGGCCTGTTCGGTGATCGCCCGCAGCTCCTTGAGGAAGGCGGCGGGCAAATAACCCGGCCGGCGGCTCTGGACCGGCTCGACCAGGACGGCGGCGAGTTCCTGGGCATGCTCGCGCAGCCAGGCAAGGCTCTGATCCGTGCCGTAGTCCAGCACGGTCATGCGCCCGACGGCCGCAGCTGGAATGCCGGGAGCCGCGGGCACGGACCGGTGTTGCTCGCCAACGCCGCGGACCAGAACCTCGTCGAACTGGCCGTGATAAGCGCCTGAGAACGCTACGATCCGGTCGCGGCCGGTGATGGTGCGGGCGACGCGCATCGCCGCCATCACCGCTTCGGAGCCGGTGTTGCAGAAAGCGACGCGGGCATGGCCGGTCAGCTCGCAGAACAGCTGCGAGGCCTCATGCGCGAGCGGCGATTGGGGCCCGATGGCGAAGCCGTCCGCCAGCTGGGCCTGAACCGCCTCGACGACGAAATCCGGCGCATGACCGAAGGCGGTCTGGCCGTAGCCGTTGACGAGGTCGATATAGACGTTGCCGTCGACATCCCAGATCCGGGCGCCCTTCGCCCGGGCGGAGACGATCGGATAGACCATCTCCTTCCAGTCGGCGGCGAAGCCGGAGACGGTGCGAGGGTCGGCCAGAACCGGGCGATGCTGGTCCGCCAGCCGCTTCGAGGCCGCGGTCTTGCCGACATAGAGCGTCGTCAGCCGGTCGATATGGCCGCGCTGGGCCTCGGTCAGGGTTTCGTTGCCCGTGCGGATCAGCGGCTTGAAGCGTGCGACCGGACCGGCCGTGGCACTGCTCGCCGGAGCCGTGGAAGCGAGGGCTGGCTGAGGCTGCACGGTTGCCGGACGTGGCAGGGCAGGCGAGGATTGCAAGACAGGCGCTGCTGCCTCGATGGCCGGCGCTGCGGCCTGGCCGCCCAGGGCCTGGAGCTGCCGCTCCATCAACCGCGACATCACGTCGAGCTGCTCGCGCATCAGCGCATCCAGACCTGAGCCGACCGGTCGCTCTACAGGGATCGCAGGAACAGCCGGGGCGGCGATGGTGGCGGCGATCGAGGGAGGCGGAGCCGGCACCGCGATTTGAACGGTAGCGGCAGGTTTCGCGGCTTCCTGTGGGCGAAGCTCGGCGATGTGGCGCGTCACGTCGTCGACGCTCGGCAGATCGTCGAGCAACTGTCGGAAGCGGATCTGGACACCGAACGTCGTCTGGAGGCTCTGCGCAGCCTGCGTCAGCAAGAGCGAGTCGAAGCCGAGCTCGAGGAAG
Organism: Alloboseaceae bacterium BT-24-1; assembly: GCA_025846845.1. Classification (GTDB taxonomy): domain Bacteria; phylum Pseudomonadota; class Alphaproteobacteria; order Rhizobiales; family Beijerinckiaceae; genus Allobosea. Next base: position 698,233 of record JAOYTL010000001.1, on the reverse strand, counting down.
CTTGCGTCTGTCTCATCCGCACCGAAGGATCGGCCCGACAGGTTCTCGAAGATCGCGGCGACCCGGCTGCCGAGGTCCGAACGACCCAGGGGGATGTCGGTGTCAGCGTGGGGAGCCATGGCCGGTTCCTGCTCGGGTTGAGTGGGCAGAGGTTGAGCGGGTGCCGTCGCTCGCAGAGCCGGTGCGGCCGGAGCCGGAACGACGGGCGCTTCGACCCAGTGCCGGCTGCGTTCGAACGGATAGGTCGGGAGCGAGACGCGCTGCGGCTTGCCGCCGGCCTGGTAGGTCGGCCAATCGGGCGTGATTCCGGTGGTCCAGAGGCGTCCGAGCGCCCCGGCGAGCATGCCTTCGGCGTCTCCTTGCGCATCGGGCAGGCAGGAGATGGCGGGCCGGCCGGCGCATGCCCCTTGCAACGCGAAACTCGCAAGCGCAGCGCCGGGCCCCACCTCCAGCAGGACGGGCGATAGGCCGCGCGCAAGGGTGGCGATGCCGTCGGCGAAGCGGACGGGTTCGCGCGCATGCCGCGCCCAATAGGAGGGATCGGTCGTCTGTTCGGCGGTGACCCAGTCGCCAGTCACGCCGGAGATGTAGGGCAATTCCGGTGGATTGAGGCGGATTGCCGCGACCGCCTCGGTGAAGGGCGCGATCAACGGGTCGATCATGCCGGAGTGGAAGGCATGCGAGGTCTGCAGGCGGCGATGGGTTACCCCGCGCCGTTCTAGCTCGACCTCCAAAGCCTCGATCGCTTCGAACGGGCCGGCGAGCACGCTCATGCCGGGCGCATTGATCGCCGCCACGCAGACGCCGTTTCGGGCGAGCGCAGCAACCTCGGTGTCGGGCAGCCGCACGGCGAGCATCGCTCCGCCTGGCAGTTCCTGCATCATCCGACCGCGCCTGGCGACGAGTGCCAGCGCGTCCTCCAGCGAGAAGACCCCGGCGAGACAGGCGGCAGCGAACTCGCCGACGCTATGGCCGATCATGGCGGAAGGCTGCAGGCCCCAGCTCATCAGAAGCTGCGCCAGCGCGTATTCGACCGTGAAGATCGCCGGCTGGGCGAACAGGGTCGCCGCCAGCCGCTCCGGATCGCCGCCATTGCTCGGATAGAGCAGCTTGCGCAGATCGAGCCCGAACTCGGGCTTCAGCAGCTCGCAGCACAGGTCGACAGTCCGGCGAAAGACCGGCTCGCCCGCATAGAGCTCCCGCGCCATCTGGGGGTATTGCGAACCCTGCCCCGGGAACATGAAGACGAGATCGCCGGCGCCGGTGACCGCGGTAGCGCGTTCGGCGTTCTGCTTGCGCAAGGCAGTGGCGGCTTCGACATGGCTGCCGGCGGCGATTGCGAGGCGGTGAGGGAAGGGCCGCCGCCCCGTCTGCAAGGTGAAGGCGATGTCGGCGAGGCTCTGCTCGGGATGGGCTTCGAGATGCTCGGCGAGTCGGTCACGCGCCTCGCCGAGCGCCGCCCCGCTGCGGGCCGAGAGCGTCAGAAGCTGGTTGCGGCGGGCCGGCGCCTCGGCCTCATGCGCTGGTGCCTGCTCCAGCACGAGGTGGACATTCGTCCCGCCGACCCCGAAGGCGCTGACGCCGGCACGGCGTGGCCCGCCCTGTCCGGACCAGTCCTGCCTGCGGTCCGCGATGAAGAATGGGCTGCCAGGCAGCTCGAGCGCCGGGTTCGGCTGCGTGACGTGCAGGCTCGCAGGCAGCACCCCGCTCTTCACCGCGAGCGAAGCCTTGATCAGTCCCGTCACGCCGGCGGCGGCATCGAGATGGCCGATATTGGATTTGACCGAGCCGAGGGCGCAGAAGCCGCGATCCTCCGTTGTCAGGCGAAAGGCCGCAGCGAGGCCTGCGACCTCGATCGGGTCGCCCATCGGCGTGCCGGTGCCGTGGCACTCGACATAGCCGATCGAGCGTGCGTCGACATCGGCGGCGGCGTGAGCCATGGCTATCGCCGCGGCCTGGCCGTCGACGCTGGGTGCGGTGAAGCCGACCTTGCCGGCCCCGTCATTGTTGACGCCGACGCCGCGGATGACGGCGTAGATCTGGTCACGGTCGGCAACCGCATCCTCCAGCCGCTTCAGCACGACGAGACCGGCGCCGCTACCGAACACCGTGCCGTTGGCGCCACTGTCGAACGCGCGGCAATGGCCGTCCGTCGAGACCATGCCGCCCTCCTGGGCGAGATAGCCACGCTTCTGCGGGAAGGTGATCGAGACGCCGCCTGCGAGCGCCATGTCGCAGCCATGGCAGAGCAGGCTCTGCACGGCCTGGGAAACCGCCAGCAGCGAGGTCGAGCAGGCGGACTGGACGGCGACGCAGGGGCCGGTGAGACCAAGCTTGTAGCCGATGCGCGTCGCGGTGAAGTCCGCGGCGGAGCCGACCAGCATCGACAGGTTGCCGACCTGGAAGCCCGATGTGTAGTCGGCTATTGCCGAACGATCGTGAAGCAGGTTCTGCAGCAGATAGGTGCTGGAGGTGGCGCCGGCGAAGACGCCGATGCACTGGCCTGGGGCGGCAGGATCGTAGCCGGCATCCTCGAGCGCCTCCCAGGCGCATTCCAGCAGCAGGCGCTGCTGCGGATCGGTGAGCGCCGCCTCGCGCGGCAGCATGCCGAAGAAGGGTGCATCGAACCGATCGACGCCGTCGAGGACGGGCCGCGCCGGAATGAAGTTCGGAAGCGCTCGCGTCGCCGCGTCGAAGCTGTCCTCGAGTTCGGCGGGATCGAACCTGGTGATGGACTCGACGCCATTCAGCAGGTTCTGCCAGAACGTTCCGATCGTCTGTGCGCCGGGAAAACGACCGGCCATGCCGATGATGGCGATGGCGCGCTCGGGAAGCTGGTCAGTCATGAGAGCCGCCGATCGACACGCTTCCAAGAAACGGAGTGGTCGGGCCGCGCGTACGCAATCCACGCTCTCGTGCGGCGGCGAGGCTGCCGAGCACACTGGGCTTCTGCGGTGTCAAATGGCCGGCCAGCGCGCGCACATTCGGATAGCGGTACAGGTCGACCAGCGCGAACCAGGGCAGATCCCGGACAAGGCGCCGGTGAAGTTCGGCGATGAGCAGCGAATTGCCACCGATGTCGAAAAGATTGTCGTCTATGCTGACGAGATCGATCTGGAAGATGTCGGCGACGGCATCCGCAAACCGCCGCTCCGTCGGGTTACGGGGCGCAGCGTAGGGGGCGGCGCTATCGGGTCGTGAGCGGCCGGGTTCCGGCAGCGCGGCGCGATCGAGCTTGCCGTTCACGGTCAGCGGGATGTCAGGCACGAAGACGAAAGCCGCCGGCACCATATGATCGGGCAGGATCTCGCCGAGATGGGTCTTCAGCGCAGCCGGCGAGGGGCGCTCCGTGCCCCCTGAAACAAGGTAGCCGACGAGACGCTCGTACCCGTCATCGGAGCGGAGCAGCACTGCGGCCTGCCCGATCGCGGGATGAGACATCAGCGCCGTCTCGATCTCGCCGAGCTCGACGCGAAAGCCCCGGATCTTCACCTGCTGATCGGCCCGGCCGAGATACTCGTAGTCGTCGTCCTCGACCTGACGGGCGAGGTCGCCGGAACGGTAGAGTCGGGTTCCGGATTGCTGCGGGTGCGGCACGAAGCGCGTGGCATTGAGGTCCGGCCGGTTCAGATAGCCGCGCGCCAACCCCGCTCCCGCGACGAAGATCTCGCCGATCTCGCCTCGTGGCACCGGACGCAGGGTCTCACCGTCGAGCAGCAGGAGTTCGAGGTCCGGGATCGGCCGCCCGATAAGGCTCGATGGTTGCGTCGTCTCGGCAGGAGAGAGAGGGCGATAGGTGACATGCACCGTCGTTTCCGTGATCCCGTACATGTTGACGAGATGCGCATGCTCGCCGCGGCGCTGATACCAGCCGGCAAGACGCCGCGGATCGAGCGCCTCGCCGCCGAAGATGACCAGCCGCAGAGCGAGCCGGTCGCGCCCGCTGCGGTCGTGATCGGCGCGATCGAGGGCGGCGAATGCGGACGGCGTCTGGTTGAGCACCGTGACGCCCTCATCGGCGAGCAGGCGCAAAAAAGCGGCGGGGTCCCGCGTCGTGCTCTCTGGCACGATCACCAGACGCCCGCCGTGAAGCAGCGCCCCCCAGATTTCCCAGACAGAGAAATCGAACGATACCGAATGGAACAAGGTCCAGACATCGGCGGGCCGGAAGCCGAACCAGGCCTGCGTTGCGCTGAAGAGCCGCGTAATGGCGGCATGCTCGATCGCGACGCCCTTCGGCTTGCCGGTCGAGCCGGAGGTATAGATCACATAAGCGAGGTCACCAGCCGCTGCCGCGCATCTCGGGGCCGGGGCATGCGCCACATCGACTTCTGCAGGGTGCTGCGGGTCGAGCCGCAGTCGACCGGCTGGCAGCCAGTCAAAGTGTTCGGATGCGACGATGATCGGGGCATCCGCATCCTCGACCATGAAAGCGAGACGTTCGCCCGGATAGGCCGGATCCAGAGGCAGATAGGCCGCGCCGCTTTTCAGGATGGCGAGCAGCGCCACGATCAGGTCGAGCGAGCGTGGCAGGCAGAGCCCGACGATCGTGCCTGGGCTTGCGCCCATCGCGGTCAGCCGGCAGGCCAGTCGCTCGGCGCGCTCGTCGAGTTCTGCATAGGACAGGCTGGCCGCGCCCAGGGAAAGTGCAATGGCGCGCGGTTGAGCAGCGACTTGTGCGGCAAAGAGCTCGGCCACCGTCGTGGCGGCGGGTTGAGCGACTGCGATCCCGGATCGATCGGGTCGTGGAGCTGCCGGCTGGATGGCACGTCGACGCGACGGTCCAGTGGGGTCGGGAGCAGCGGGTGCCCGTGGTTCGCGGCAACCTGAAGCCTTGCGGGCGGCTTCCCTGTCGATGGTCTGTGTCATGCGGGAAAGGCTATGCGCCAAGCCTGCACGACAAAATGGGAGCAGTCGGAGTAACGCCATCTCCCTAAGGGGAGGTCGATTCCGAGCGAGCGGCAGGCGCTCAGCGGGCCCAGCCGAGCGAGGCACGCCCAATGGGGTGTGGATGTGGTGGGTTGAGGATCTCGCGTCAGGGGCTCAGCCGGAAGTAGAGCCCTGAATAGGTCTCGACATGGCATTCCGGATGGAACGGCACGTCGAGGCTGCGCGGCTTCTCCCAGGAGTCCACGAGCTCGTAGCCGAGCGCGAGCAGGCCGTCGATGAAGCGCGCACGTGCCGCGACGCTATAGGGACAGAACGAGACCTGCCCGGTTCGTGTGATCACGGACTGGATCGTGACGAAGGATTGTCGCATGTGGAGCGGCGTCCGCTGGACGATCACGTGCCGCGGACGTTTCCGCCAGGCGTTAAGCCGCTCGTGGAGGTAGTGCTCGGGCAGGTATTGCAGCGAGCCAGCCGCGAGCAGGATGTCCATACCGCAACCGTCATCGACGGTGTTGGTGAAGCGCAGGCGCGGAGTGGGGTGCCGAGCCGACAGCGCCTGCCCGGCCTGGGTGATGTGGGGAAGGTCGAAGACGCTCCAACGGAACTCGTCCGGGAAGGCGAGATAGCGATCGTATTGGCGAAAAGCGTGCCCGACATAGCCGCCCAGATCGAGCAGCGTCCGCGCGCCTTCGTCCAGAGCGCCGCGCAGCCACAACAGAACCGGGTACTCGGTCGCCGGCATCGGCTCGAAGCCTCCGGCCATGGTGGTGTAGTGGTCGATATCGGCCATGGCGGTATGGTCGAAGCCCGCGAGGCCGGCTGGAAGGGCGCGCTCCGCAGCCTGAAAGCTGTCATATCGGCCGCTGTAGCCGCAGTGATATCTGCCGGTACGAAACCGGGCCTCGTAAAGCCGTTGGCGCAGCTGGACGATGCCTGGCCAACTGACCGAAGCCGTGCGGGCCGCCATGCGCAGGTTCTGCTTCCAGGCGGCCATGACCGTCATCGATCAGCCCTCGCCCACGCGCTTCGTCTGGAGGCGGATACCTGGTCTGGCCGGGTCAGCTCTGGTCGGCGGCAGGATCGCGGTCGCGCCGGGAGGGTCTGACCGCAGGGAGAGCGCCCGCGCCAGCAGTCTGGCCGCGGGCTCTGCGAGGAGCACCGCCAGGGCCAGAAGCAGCAGGAGTACCGTCGATCTCAGGCGGCTTGGCGCGGATGTGTCTTGCGGAGTGACGGACGGGCGAGGGGGCGGCGTCTCATGCAGCGCAAGCCGCTGGGGCGCCCGTCTGGCTGGCGTGCCAAAGGCCGCCTTCGTGAGTTCGGCGCCTCCCTCGTCGACCGCGAGCCAATGTCTCGCGAAGGCAGCATGCCGGACCGTCGGAAGCGACGGGGAGGGGCGCTCGCTGCTATGGCCTTCCCGGCTGTGCTTCTCCGAGCTCGTCAAGGATCTCTCCGTTTCAACAAGTGGAGTATCTCCTCCGCTTCGCCGCTTTGCATCGGTCAGCCGGTCACAGAGAGGAGACGGCAGTGGTCGCGGGGATGATCATCGTCGTCACAGGCAAGGAGACCCTCTCGGCACGAGCCGCAGCGCCGGTCATTGCTGGCTGGCGAGACCGGTGAGCGAGCGCATCGGCGTTTGTGCCTCCCCACCTGGCATCTTGCTCTCGATCGCGCGCGCCTTCGGAGCGACCTGGACGATGTCGCCAGGTTGCAGCGAGGTTTCGAATTTTGCCTGAATCGTCACCGGCGTGAGACCGGCCTGCCGTGTGATCCGGATATCCCAGTCGTTCGCCGCGCTGGAACCTTCGCTTGCGACCATCCGGCGGCGCCGGCCTTCGGCGATCTCACGGGCGACCGGAAGGCTGCGCTCGACCTCGAGGATCTTCTGCCGGGTCTCCTGGAGCTCGAGCACGACGCGGCGCATATAGGTCGTGTCGAGCTCGCGCAGCCGCAGCGTCAGCTCGCCGAGCGCCGTCTCGCTCTTGGCCAGCTCCGCCCGCAGGCGCGCGGCTTCGCCCTGCGTGCGGGCATAGTCGCGCTCGCGCTCGACCTGGACGGTGCGCAGGCCATGGCCGGTCGTCGCCAGCTTGTTGTATTCGCTCGATTGCTCGCGCGTCAGCTCGACCTGCCGCTCGACCAGTCGAGCTTGCTCGGTCAGAGCGGCCTTTTCGGACTGGAGCCGCGCGACCTGCTGGCTCAGCAAGTCGCGCTCGCCCTCGCGCGCCCGGCGCTGGAAGTCGAGGATTTCCTGTTCTCCGGCCAGAAGCTGGGCGTTCGCCGCAGCGCGCGTATCTGGGACGAGCTGTTTGACGCCGTCGCGTTCCGCTTCGAGCCGCGCGCGCCTTGCCATCCACGTCTGGAGCGACGTGTTGAGCAGGGTCTCACGTTCGTCCGCGAGCAGAAGTTCGGATTTGAGCACGGCGAGCGACTCGTCGCCGACGCGATAGCCGCCAGCCAGCGCGACCGCCCCCAGGACGGTGAGGCCGTGCCGGAACGGATAGGTTCCCGGCGAGCGCACCTCGCCCATGATGTAGATCGGCTTCAGTTCTGCCACCCGCAGGCTGACGACGGCATCCTTGAGGTAACCGTCCATGAGGGCGCTGCGGATCCGCGCCTCCGCTTCCATCGCTGTCAGTCCCGCGACCCTGATGCGCCCGGCCAGGGGCATGTTGACCGCTCCCGCCCCATCGAGCACGAAATCGCCGGAGAGGTCCGTCTGGCCGAAGACCGAGATCGTGACCTTGTCGCCGATCGAGAGCGTTTCTGCGGTGTCACGCTCCGCCGCCGATACCATCGATGCGGCGAAGATCATGAGGGCGGAAAGCACCAGGAGAAGGCGCCCGAGGCCATATTGCCCCGATCGGCCGGCACGGGCCGGCGTTTCCGATGCAGGGTGAGAAACCCAGCAATGAATCGATGCGTCCGACATCAGCTTCGACCGTCCTGCCATTCCAATCTCGCAAGGAGATGCGGGCGAGGATGTCAGGACCGGCTCAGCTTTCCGCCTTGGCATTCAGGCCAGCCCGCGTCGCCACGGGATTAATCCCATCGTCGAGGCCGGCAGCCTTCGTTGTGTCAGGACGTCAAATCGCGTCGCAGGGGAAGTAGCTCTTCCTTGTTGCGGCTGCGAAGCCGATCTCCCAAAGCGTCCTTTGAGAATGAGGCGCTTGCGGCAAAGCTTTCTGCTCCATCCCGTGCACGATCCGGCGGAGTTCAGACATGCAGAAGCGCATTCTCGTCACAGGCGGCGCCGGTTTCCTCGGTTGCCATCTCTGTGAGCGCCTCGTCGCCCAGGGCCACCAGGTCCTCGCGGTCGACAACTACTACACCGGGCGCCGCGAGAATCTGAGCGGGCTTCTCGGTCAGCCCAACTTCGAGACGGTGAGGCACGATGTGACCTTCCCGCTCTATCTCGAGGTCGACGAGATCTACAATCTCGCCTGCCCGGCCTCGCCGGTGCATTATCAGCGCGATCCCGTGCAGACCACCAAGACGAGCGTGCTCGGCGCAATCAACATGCTCGGCATGGCCAAGCGGCTCGGCATCCCGATTCTGCAGGCCTCGACGAGCGAGATCTATGGCGATCCTGACGTCCATCCGCAGGTGGAGGATTATCGCGGGCTCGTCAGCATCAGCGGGCCCCGCGCCTGCTACGACGAAGGCAAGCGCTGCGCCGAGACGCTCTTCTACGATTACAAGCGGCGCCACGGCGTCGAGATCCGCGTCGCGCGCATCTTCAACACCTATGGCCCTCGGATGAATCTCGAGGATGGCCGCGTCGTTTCCAATTTCATCGTCCAGGCGCTGCGCAACGAGCCGATCACGCTTTACGGCGACGGCCGGCAGACCCGCGCCTTCTGCTTCGTCGACGATCTCGTCGAAGGCCTGATGCGGCTGATGAACGTGACACAGCCGCTTGAGAGCGCGGTCAATCTCGGCAACCCCGTCGAAACCTCCATGGCCGAAATCGCGGACATGATCATCGCGCTCACCGGTTCGCGCTCGCAGATCGTCTACAGGCCGCTGCCGCAGGACGATCCGCGCCAGCGTTGCCCCGACATCAGCAAAGCGCAGGAGCTGCTGCACTGGGCGCCGAAGGTGCCGTTGCAGGAAGGGCTCGTGCGGACGATCGCCTATTTCGACGGCGTGCTGTCGAAGCTGCACGATCCGGTGCGGCGCGTCGAGGTCGCGAGGGTGAACTGATGACGGCCGAAAGCCCGCTTCCACGTGCGCGCATCATGGGCGTGAACGTCAGCGCCATCACCATGGCGGATGCCCTGCGCACGGTCGAGGATTGGATCGGACGGAAGGCACAGAACTACGTCTGCATCACCGGCGTCCATGGCGTGATCGAGAGCCAGTCGGATCCGAAGCTGATGGCGATCCATGAAGGGGCGGGAATGGCGACCCCCGACGGCATGCCCCTGGTCTGGATGGCCCGCAAGCTCGGTTATGGCGGCACCGAGAGGGTCTACGGTCCCGAGCTTATGCTGCAGCTCTCGGCCCTGTCGGCGCAAAAGGGCTACCGCCAGTATTATTTCGGTGGCGCTCCGGGTCTTGCCGAGCGCCTGCGTGAGCGCCTTACCGAACGCTTTCCCGGGCTCGCTGTCGCAGGCACGTTCTCACCCCCGTTTCGGCCTGCCTCGGCCGATGAGGACGAAGAGACCGTGCGCATGATCAATGCGGCCCGGCCGGACATCGTCTGGGTCGGGCTCAGCACGCCCAAGCAGGAATACTGGATGGCCGGGCATCTCGGCCGGATCGATGCACCGGTCATGATCGGCGTCGGGGCCGCCTTCGACTTCCTCGCCGGCACTAAGCGCCAGGCCCCGGCCTGGATGCAGAAGCGCGGGCTCGAATGGCTGTTCAGGCTGATGTCGGAGCCGCGGCGACTCTGGCGCCGCTACGGCAAGATCGTCCCGCAGTTCATGGTCGGCGCCAGCCTGCAGCTGCTGCGGCAGAAGACGTCGCTTGCCGCTAACCCCAAGAGATAGGTCGTCTCAAAGGGGGTATAGTCGGTTTAACCACCTGATTTAAAAAGATAAAAACGCTATCACTGAATTCCATTTCTCAGTGGAGCGAAGTAATGTCCAGGAAATCTGTGCTGGTTACGGGCGCTGGTGGCTTTATCGGCTTCCATCTTGTCAATTATCTCAAGGATCGAGGCTATTGGGTCCGAGGGGTCGATATCAAGGATCCAGAATACCAGGCCAGCTCGGCAGATGAATTCCGCCTTCTCGACCTGCGCGAGATGGAGGATTGCCGCGAAGCCGTCCAGGGCATGGACGAGGTCTACAACCTCGCCGCCGATATGGGTGGCATCGGCTACATCTCCGGCGCACACGCCTCGATCACCTACAACAACACGATGATCAGCGCGCAGATGCTGAAGGCAGCGCACGACGCCAAGGTCCAGCGTTTCCTGTTCTCGTCTTCGGCCTGCGTCTACCCGCAGCATCTCCAGGATGTGCCATCAGTCGTACCGCTGAAGGAGGAAGACGCGTTCCCTGCCGATCCGGAACCAGGCTACGGGCTCGAGAAGCTCTACACCGAGAAGCTGTGCGAGTACTTCACGGAAGACTACGGCTTCCAGACCCGGCTGGTCCGCTTCCACAATGTCTACGGGCCGCTCGGCACCTGGGACGGCGGCAAGGAGAAGGCGCCGGCCGCCATCTGTCGCAAGGTTGCGCTGGCGAAATCGGGCGATCCGATCGAGGTCTGGGGCGACGGCAAGCAGACCCGTTCCTTCATGTACATCGACGATTGCGTCGAGGGTATCTACCGCATCATGCGCTCGGACTACTCCGGTCCGCTCAATCTCGGCACGGATGAGCTGGTCGATGTCAGCGGCCTCGTCGACATCATCGCCGGGATCGCCGGGAAGACGATCCATAAGCGCTTCAACACCAACCGCCCGCAGGGTGTGCGCGGCCGCAACAGCGACAACAACCGCCTGCGCGACGTGCTGGGCTGGGAGCCCTCGATCCATCTCGGTCAGGGACTGATCCCGACCTATGCCTGGATCGCGAGCGAGGTGAAGGCGAGGGCCGAGCGCGAGGCTGGGATCGAGCAGATCCCCACGATCGCGGCGCAATAGCACCTTCGCCTTCTGAGTAGCTGAACGAGATCTCCCGGGAGCTTGCCATGCCGGACGTTGTCACGACAGTCGTGCCCGCCTCGATCGGCATGGCAAAGCCGGGTTGGCGGCTTGGCATCCCCGTTGCTCCGGCAACGCGGCGACGACTGGTCGCTGCCGCGTTGCTGATCGGCGATCTCGTGACGCTGACGATCGTCGCTGGTGTGCTGCAGTTCGGCGCGGCTATGGCCGCATCCGATACCGACACCAACATGGCAGGCCTGCTCCTGGTCTGGGCTCTGGCTCTGTGTGGTGCTCTGGCCGGTTTCGGGCTGTACGGCTCGGATCGCGCCGAGCCGGTCGACCGCCTGCGCCGGCGCGCACTCGGCAACGTCGCCGCTGTTGCGGTGGTATTTGCCTGGCTCGTGGTTCATGAACCGACCAACCACCTCTGGGGCTTCGTCGGGGTCGGCGCGGCGCTGACGATCGTACTCGGCTATTATGTCGAGGCACTGATCCGGGGCGGGCTGCTTCGGCGCGACCTGTGGACCGCCCCGACCGTCCTCTACGGGACGATGCCGGCATGTATGGCCCTGGCGCGCGAGCTTGCCTTGCGGCCGGAGCTCGGCCTCAGGCCGGTTGCCATCCTCCTGGATGAGGACGCCGATGGGTCGTGGGATGCCGCGGAGATCGCAGGTCTCCCGGTCATCACCCGCAGCCAGGCCAATATCATCTCGTCAGGGATCGAGGTCGCCTTGTGCGCATCCGGCGATCTCCATGTCGAGAAAGCGGACTGGCTGGCGCGCTTGCCGTTGCGCCAGATCTTTATCGTTCACGACACCTCGATGCTCCAAGTCCTGAATCCCCAGCTGCGGGCGATGGGTGGATTGCTCGGCCTCGAATTGCGCAGTGCCATCCACATGCCGCGCAACCTGCGCCTGAAACGCGTGCTCGATCTCATCGTCGCAGTGCCGCTTGCCCTTCTGGCCCTGCCGGTGGTCGCGGCGCTCGCACTCGCATTGAAGGCAATCGACCACGGCCCCGCCTTCTATGCGCAGCCAAGGGTCGGTCGGAACGGCCACATCTTCAAGGTCTACAAGCTGCGCAGCATGTATGCCGACGCCGAGGCGAGGCTCGCCGCGCATCTGGAAGCCGACAGCGCGGCCCGGCAGGAATGGGAGCGCTTCTTCAAGCTGTCGAACGATCCGCGGATTCTGCCAGGGATCGGGCAGTTCATCCGCCGTACCAGCCTCGACGAGCTGCCGCAGCTCTGGAACGTCCTGCGCGGCGAGATGAGCGTCGTCGGGCCGCGGCCGTTCCCTGCCTATCACAATCAGTGCTTCGACACCGCTTTCCAGGCGCTGCGGACCAGCGTGCCGCCCGGCCTGACCGGCCTCTGGCAGGTCACGGACCGAAGCGACGGCGACCTTGCCGTCCAGAAGCGGCAGGACAGCTTCTACATCCACAACTGGTCGGTCTGGCTGGACTTCTACGTGCTGCTGCAGACCGTTCCGGCTGTGCTCCTGGGGCGCGGGGCGAAATAGCGCGCAGACGTTTCCGCACGTGCCGGCCAGCAGGCGCCGGCCGGCCGCGATCCGCATCTCGAGTGAATTCAGCAGGCGAGGCACGCGACCATGGATCTTTTCAGCGACATGCGAAGCCACCGCGCTCCGGCGACGCTCGCCAAACATTATGATGCGGTGACCTTCGACTTCCTCTCCATGCTCTGGAGGAAGCGGCTGCTCATCCTCGCCGTCACCTGTGTGACCATGTTGGCGGCAAGCCTTTTCTTGATGGTGACGCCGCAGCGTTACACGGCCGATCTGGTGCTGCAGTTCGATTTCACGCGGGAGGATAGCGGCGGAGGCGGCAAGACGAGCAGCGTTGCGCTCGATGCTTCGACACTCGTGGAAAGCGAGGCGCGCATCATCCGCTCGCTCGCGACGGCTCGTGCCGTCGCTTCGCGCCTGGGCCTCGACAAGGCGACGGCGGCTCCACCTTCGTCACTGTCCAGTCTTTTCACCGGTGCTGCCGAGCTGATTTTTCCATCGTCCGTCCGCAGGACGCTGCGCAATCTCGCCGGTTTCGATGGGGGGGCGACTGAGCCGACGCCGCGCGATATCGCCGCCCAGAGGCTGCTCGCATCGCTCGGCGTGAGCAACGATACGAAAGCCTATCTCGTCACGCTGAGCTATCGCGATACCGACCCGGATCGCGCGGCGCTGATCGTCAACGCCTTCGGCAACGAGTATCTGCGCCGCAAGATGGAGGCCACCGCCAGCGCCTCGCAGCGCTCGAGCCAGTGGTATGGGGCGCAGGCGCAGGAGGCGCGTGCCAATCTCGGCAGGATCGACAAGGAGATCGAGGCCTTCCGCGTCAGGACCGGCTTCGTCGAGCTGGGCCAGGATGGCGCCGACATCCAGCAGCAGCAGCTTCGCGACATGCTGACCCAGCTCAACGCGACTTCCGCCACGCGCCTTGCGGAGGAGACCCGGCTGCAGCGTGCGCAGGTCTCCCTGGCCGCAGGCAACGTCCCCCAGACGAGCGATCTCGGCGGCTCTCCGGTCGTGCAGCAGCTCCTGGACGAGGAAGGCAAGGCACGCCGGGCCCTCGACGAGATGGTCGGGGTCTCGGGCGAGCGTCACCCCGCCGTGCAGCGGCTGCGGCTGTCGCTTGCGGCCGTGCAGGAACGGCTGCAGAAGCAGCTGGCGCAATCCGTCGCCAATATCGAAACCGATGTCGCGGCCGCCCGAAGCGCCGAAGCCGCGCTGCATGAGCGCGTCGCGGCGTTGCAGACCAAGTCGATCGAGGCGAGGGGCCTGGAAGGCCAATTGCGGACCTTGCAGGCCGAAGCGACGGCCGCGCGCGACCGCCTGAAGCAGCTTTCCGATGCGCATCAGCAGGCGAGCGCGGTGAGCGAGCTGCGGCCCATCATCGCCCAGATCGTCGCGCCGGCCGATATTCCCTCGCTGCCGAGCTCGATCAAGCCGTCATTGGTGCTGGGGCTCGCCCTGATGGGCGGGCTCACAGCGGGCGCTGGGCTCTCCTTCATGCTGGAGAAGCGGGACCGCGGCTTCCGCAGCGAGAACGAGTTCGCAGCGGAGATCCGGACCAATTGCGTCGGCCTTCTCCCCAATCTCGAGCACTATCCGGGCGGGCTGGAGAGTTTGGTCTTTGCCGAAGCGGTGCGCTCGATGGTGGCCGAGCTGTTTCCATCCAGCAATCCGCCGAAATTCGTGCTGATCACCTCGTCCGCGCCAGGGGAAGGCAAATCCTTCGTCGCCTCCGCCATGGCGCGCGTGCTGGCGATGATGGGACAGCGGGTCCTCGTGGTCGACGGCTCGCCCCGGCGTCTGCTGCTGGGCCAGAACTTTCCGCATGAGGCGTTGCTCGACCAATGCCTGCCGCAGGTCGGCGATGCGGGCGGTCCGGGAGCGAGTCCGGTCGCCACGGTTCGGCGCGCCTCCGGCCTGCGTGACAGCCAGAACGTCTATTCGAACCCGGCTTTCGAGGCGATGCTCCGGGAGGCGCGGGCGCGATACGACGTGATCCTGTTTGAAGTGGCGCCCGTGCTTCTCTCTGCCGACAGCGCCCTGTTGCGCGAACACGCCGACACAGTGCTGCATGTCGTCAAATGGAACGACACGCTGAAGAGCACCGTCTCCGCAACGCTCGATCACCTCGCCAGGCTGGGACTGGACGTCGCGGGCGTCGTGCTCAACGGCGTCGATCTCGAGGAGCAGGGCCGCTACGAGGTGTCCGATCGCGGCCGGGTCTATCGCAACTACAAGTCCTTCTATCAGGCCTCGGCATGAGCCGGCGCGCGCATCGTTATGCCGCGCTGCTTGCGCCCCCGGACATCGGCGCGCTTTCGCCGTCGAAGGGGGAAGGGTTCAGTTGCCAGGAGTGCGGATCGCCTGCTGTCCACTTGCCGAGCGACCTGTCGGCTGAGGCACTGGTCATCTGCGATGGCTGTCAGCGTCCGGTGGCGACCCTGGCCGCCTTCCGGGCCTATGTCGATCGCCTGGCCGCGGGCGCCCAGTTCTGCGACCATCACCTGACGGTCTGTCATGCGGATGCTGGAACCGGACCGGACCAAACGGCGTTGACCTGAGCAGCGATTTCGCCTTCTGGTTTCGAGATTAAGGCCATTTGAGGGCTCCGCCCACGAGGCCAACCGATGATTCGGGGCCCGCAGCGCCGTTCCATCAACAGGGTCGACAACGCTGGGTTACCAAATAATCCATTGATATATTGTACCAAAACAAGACGATTAGTCCGAATGAACTAATCCGTCCGAGTATGGATTCGTTTCGGCGGGTAGAACCGAATCAGGCCTCAAGGGTATCTAGGCAGCGATCACTTAGTGTGTTCCAGCCAAAAAAGGAGCCCCTTTATGGCCATAATTTACGTCTCGCCAACTGGAAACGATAACAATACAGGGCTTGATGCATCGTCATCTTTCAAAACCCTGGAGAGGGCCCTCGAGGCAATGCACCAGAGCGCTGGTGCCGATACAGTCTACCTCGGTGGAGGTACCCACTATGTGAAGGGCCCGCTTCAGCTCACAGCCGCCGATTCAGGCTCGTCCTTCGTGGCGATGCCCGGGGAAAAGGTCGTGATCAGCGGCGGCACCCCGGTGACCGGCTGGACGAAGGGTGCCGACGGCATCTGGACGGCGCATGTCGCCGCGGACCAGGTCGAGCAGTTCACCGTCAATGGGGTGAAGCAGACGGAAAGCCGTTTTCCCGATGTCGATCCGGACGATCCGATCCGGGGTGGCTGGCTCTGGGCGAAAGAGCTGCCGAGCGGATACGACCCCCAGAAGTCGATGGCATTCGATCCGTCGGACTTCCCTGCTGGTCATGAGCCCAAGGTCGGCCAGACGATCTCGGTCTTCGCCGAGAACGGTTATGCCAATGACAAGCTGACGATCGCCTCGATCGAAGGCAATGTGATCACCTTCACATCGGAGGCCAATTACGACCTTGGCCCCGCAAGCCGCTTCTACATTTCAGAGGGCACACCGGATGACGTCGGTGAATGGTCCTACGACAGCGCGACGCAGACCATCCGGTTCAAGGCGCCCGAGGGCTTCACTGGCGAAGGCGGTGTCGTTTCCGACGACCACAGCTTGTTCGTCGTCGACGGCGCGAAGGACGTGACCTTCAAAGACCTCACATTCACGGACACGGCCGCTAAGGCGGGGGATCCCGAGACTGCGGCGATCGAAGCGCACGACGCCACCGGGCTGAAGGTGGAAGGCAACCACTTCATCAATGTCGGCGTCGGCGTCGTCTTGCATGGTGACAGCAGCGGGAACCTGATCTCTGGCAACAGGTTCGAGCACATCTGGTCGAGCGCCATCGCGCTGACGCCGGGAACGAGCGGCAATCAGATCTCAAACAATGTCATCGATCGCTCGAACGAGGTCTTCGTTCAGCATGGCTCGATCTCCATGGAGGAGTCGGCGCGCAATCAGATCGACCACAACACGATCACCAATGTGCCGCGCTTCGGCATCGCCGAGATCAACTACGATCCGGGCAATCCATCGGGCGGTAACATCATCGAGTACAACGATATCCGCCATTCCGGGCAGCAGACGCCGGATGTCGGCGCCATCTACCTGTTCTCGGCCGATGATCCCGGGGCGGAAGGCGACATCATTCGCTATAACCATATTGTCGACACCGGCGGCCTGAACACGAAGGACGGCGGCTTCGCCGAGAACTGGAGTTCCGGCATCTATCTCGACAACATGGCGAGCAACGCCCAGATCTACGGCAACTTCGTCCAGGGTACGACGTTCAGCGGCATTCTCATCCACGGCGGATCGAACAACCAGATCCACGACAATACGCTGCTGGACAACGGCAAGTATGGCATTTCGACGATCGTTGCCGATGATCATCCGATCTCGGGAAACCAGACCTACCAGAACTTCATCGAGGTCTCGGGGGATGGAAGCAACTCGATCGATACCGATCAGACCGATCCGCGCCTGATCCACGACAATGTCTACTACAATCCCGATGGCGGCGAGCTGTGGGTCGCCGATCTCTCGCTGGCGGGCTTCCAGCAGCGCGGCGGCGATGCGGGCAGCGTCATGACGAGCGACGGCGGCTTCGTCAACGCCGGGGCCGGGGACTACAGCTTCAAGCCCGGATCGGCGGCGTTGGCGCATGGTATCGACTCGGTGCCATTCGGTTCCATCGGTGCTACGGGCGCCGCAACGGCGCCCGATGTCGATGTGCCTGTGACGCCTCCGAGCGGCGGCGGCACCCCACCGGTGACGCCAGAGCCGCCAACTGCGGAAATCCCGCCCGTGACAGCTGAGCCGGAGGCCCCGACCAACGGCGGCACATTGCCGGTAACGGAAAATCCGCCGGTGACGGCAGAACCGGAGGCCCCGAGCAATGGCGGCTCGCTACCGGGAACGGAGATTCCGCCGATCATCGCCGAGCCTGAAGCACCGCAAGTCGAGACGCCGATCACAAATCCCCCGGACGTGATCACGATCCCCGAGGTGACAGTGCCGGACACCCCGGAAAATTCGGGAGGATTGTCGGGTTGGGGTGGGCACCATGGCTGGGGCGGTTTCGGCGGTGGGCGTGGCTGGTTCCAGGACAACTGGGTCCAACGCGGCGACGATGACGGTGGTGGCCGCAACTGGTTCCAGCAGAGCTCGACAAGCCGCGATGACGGCGGCGAGCGTGCCGGTGGCCGCAACTGGCTGCAGGATTTCCGGCAGAATGACGATGATGGCGACAATCACGCCCTGAACCACGCCAGTCACTGGCACTGGTAAGCGGCTCCCGCCCGCGACGACCCGGCTCCGCGACGGAGCCGGGTCGAGAAGCTTCAAAGAACTTCCGGCTCGCCACGAATTGTCGCCGTCCGATCGGCGGCGGCGGGTCGGCTTTACTCTTTTGCGCCCATGATCGCGCCAGGGAAACCGACGAATGCTCTCGCAAACGGTCCGCAAGCTGACGCCCGCATTTGCTTCGCTCTTCGGGCTTTCCTTCGTGCTCAATCTTTTCGTCTTCGTCTCCCCCCTCTACACGATGCAGATTTACGACCGGGTGCTGACGAGCCGGAACGGCACCACGCTCCTCATGCTGTCTCTGATCGTGCTCGCTCTGTTCGCCGCCTATGCCGCGCTCGAGCATTTCCGTAGCCGCGCGCTCGTCCAGCTTGGCCTGTGTGTCGATCGGGCGCTGTCCGAGCCGGCTTTCGAAGCCTCCTTTCGTGGCGCGCTCGATGCGAAGGGCTCGCCGACCCTGCCCATTCGCGACGTCGAAACCTTGCGGGCGACGCTCTCCGGCAGCCTCGTGCCGGCGCTCATGGATGCGCCCTGGATTCCGATCTATCTCGGTCTCTGCTTTATTCTCCACCCGGCGATCGGCCTCGTCGCTACGCTCGGAGCGCTTGCGATCCTGGGCGTCGCGCTGTTGAACGAGCGTATCACCAAGGGCTCTTTGATCCAGGCCGCGGAGCTTGGGCATGGGGCGAGTGACCGCCTGACGGCTTCCCTTCGAAATGCCGAGGTCATCAAGGCACTCGGCATGAGCCAGGCGATCCGTGGCGAATGGCAACGCCAGCGTGGGCAGGCGCTCGCATTTCACACGATTGCCGCCGATCGGGGCGGAACCCTGCTGGCGGTGACGAAGCTGTTGCGCCTGGCACTGCAAAGCGCGGTTCTGGGCGTGGGCGCCTATCTCGCGATCAACCAGAGCATGGCGGCTGGCGCGATGTTCGCCGCATCCCTGATCATGGGCCGGGCGCTCGCTCCGATCGAGGGCGCCGTCAGCCAATGGAAAAGCTTCGTCTCGGCCCGCAGCGCTTTTCAGCGGCTGGGGACGACATTGAAGGCGCCGTCGGATGGTGCCAAGCCCATGACCTTGCCGCATCCGGCAGGTTCGTTGCGGGTCGAAGGCCTGAGCGTGCGTGCCCCGAGCGGGAACGCGCTGCTGCTGCATAATGTCTCGTTCGAGGTGGAGCCGGGCGAGATCGCGGCCGTCGTCGGTCTCACCGGTTCTGGAAAATCCACGCTGGCCCGGGCTTTGGTCGGTGTCTGGCAGCCTGTTCAGGGCGTCGTTCGGCTCGACGGCAACGACATCCGCCACTTCTCCGATGAACAACGCGGCGGTGTCCTCGGCTATCTGCCGCAGGATGTGGAACTCTTCGCAGGAAGCGTGCGCGACAACATCGTCCGCTTCGATCCTGCCGCCACGGACGAAATCGCCGTCGCTGCCGCATCCGCGGCCTCGGCGCATGAACTGATCCAGGGCTTTTCGGATGGCTATGCAACCCAGATCGGGGAGGGCGGGGCGATCCTGTCCGGTGGGCAGCGGCAGCGGATCGGGCTGGCGCGGGCACTCTGCGGCCAGCCGGCACTGGTGGTGCTCGACGAGCCGAACGCCAATCTCGACATGGACGGCGATGCCGCGCTGGGGCGGGCTCTGACGAGCCTGCGTGCCGCCGGTGCGATCGTCGTGGTGATCACCCATCGCCCGCAGCTCTTGTCGCAGGTCGACAAGATCATCCTCATGCAGAAGGGCCAGGCCGTCAGGGTCGGCCTCCGCGACGAGATTCTGCCGGTGCTGCTGCAGCCGGGCGGTGGCGCGCGCACCCAGCCGCCACAACGTGGTCAGACAGGGCAGGTGGAGCCGCTTTCGGCGGCGAGGTGGGCGCGTCGATGAGATCTTTCTTGAGACAGATGAAATCCGTCCTGACGCAGATGATGCCGTCCCTGGCCTGGCCAGAATGGCGCCGCCGTTTCGAAGCTGTGCCCGCGCTTGCAAAGCAGTGGCTCGAGCGGGCCCGTGCGCCTGTCGAGGGCAGCGGCGATTGGCGCAGCCCGGTTCGTAAAGGCTACGTCGTGGTCGCGATCGCGCTGGGCGCCGGTGGCCTCTGGTCGGCCCTCGCGCGCCTCGACAGCGCCGTGGTGGCGCATGGCAGCGTGGTCGTCGAAAGTGATCGCAAGGCGGTCCAGCATCTCGAGGGTGGCCTAGTCGAATCGATCGCGGTCCGCGATGGCGCCGAGGTCAAGGCCGGCGAGATCCTGGTGCGCCTGGATGCCACGCACGCTGCGGCGCAGCGCAGTGTCGCGCGGCTCGGCGTGATGCAGGCTCTGGGCGAGGAAGCGCGTCTCACCGCCGAGATCGATCGGCTCGATCGCATCACCTTCCCGAGCGAGCTGGCCGAGGCCACCGACATCAAGGAAGCGCGCCGGATCACGATCGATCAGGAGCGCCTGTTCAAGGAACGCCAATCCGCCCAGAAGCTCGAAGTCTCGATCCTGAAGGAGCGGCTGACGCAGTCGGAGAGGCAGTACCAGTCGACCGAGGCGCAGCGCGACTCGACCGTCGGACAGGCTGCCAGCATCAATGACGAGCTCACCAATCTGCGGCCTCTGGCCGACAAGGGTTATGTCGCTGCGACGCGGATCAACCCGCTGAAGCGATCGCTCACCGAGCTCCAGGGTCGCACTGGCTCGCTCGAAGCGGATTTGCTGCGCTTGTCCGTCGCCACTGACGAAATCCGGCTTCAGATGGGTCAGATCGGCCTTCGTGCCGTGGAGGAGGCCTCGACGAAGCTCGCCGAATGTCGGGTCAAGCTCGCTGACGCCCGCGAAAAGCTGCGCATCGCCGAGGATGTGTTGGCGCGCGCGGAAGTTCGCGCGCCGCGTGCCGGGCGGGTCGTGGCGTCGAAGGTCCATACGGTCGGGGCTGTGGTCAAGCCGGGTGAGACCCTGATGGAGATCGTGCCGCAGGACGACGAGCTGATCGTCACGGCCAAGGTTTCGCCGATGGATGTGAACAATCTGCGCCCGGGCATGGCCGCGGAAGTGCGCCTGCCGTCCTTCAAGGGCCGCGCGACGCCCTTCACTGTCGGCGAGGTGAAGTCGATCGCGGCCGATGCGCTGCGCGACGAGGTCCTGCAGCAGATGGTCTACGAACTGCGCGTCAGCGTCTCGGCCTCGGGCTTTCCTCCTAAGATCAGGGCCAAGCTCAGGCCGGGCATGCCGGCCGAGGTCTATGTGCCGACCGGCGAGCGGACCGCGATCGCCTATCTGATGCAGCCGCTGACGGATTCGATGCGCTCCAGCTTCAGGGAGGAGTGAGCCTGGAAAGGGCTCGCTCGCCTCTATGGCCGCACGCCGCGCGGCACTGACGAACCGGATCGACTGAGAGCCAGCGTGCGAACGCCCGCCATCGAGCGGGCGTTCGCATGTTCAATAAATTAGCGTTGACTAATCAATTAGTGACTGCTAATTGATTTTCCCATGATCCAGGCTACTCCCGTCTCCACTGTCATGCGCGCACTCGCCGATCCGACGCGGCGGGCCGTGTTCGAACGGATTTCAGCTTGCGACGAGATCACGGTCGCGGAGCTGACCCGCGGCAGCGGCGTGACGCAGGGCGCCATCTCCCAGCACCTTAAATCGTTGAAGCAGGCCGGCCTGGTCGTCGAGCGACCGGACGGCCGCAACGTCTTCTATCGCGCCGAGCCCGAGGGGCTGGCGCCGCTCGTCGATTGGATCGGCCATTACGGCGTCTTCTGGCGCGAACGCTTCGCCAACCTCCGCACCCTTCTCAAGGAGATCGATCCATGACCGCTCTCGACCTGCAGCCTGCCACCCAGGAGATCGTCGTCGATGAAGTCCTCCCGCATGCGCCGGAGACGATCTGGAAGGCCCTGACCTCCAGCGCCCTGATCGCCCGCTGGATCATGGAGCCCTCGGGCTTCGCTCCGGTCGAGGGCACGCGTTTCACTTTCAAGACGACGCCGGCCGGCGCCTGGGACGGCACGATCCGCTGCCAGGTGCTGGAGGTGATCCCGAACGAATGCCTGGCCTATTCCTGGAAAGGCGGCGACGACGGCAATGCCGGCTACGGCTCCCGGCTCGACACCGTCGTCACCTGGACGTTGTCCAGGGCGGGCAGCGGCACGCGCGTGCGCCTCGTCCATTCCGGCTTCGAGCTGCCGCGCAATGAGGTTGCGTTCACGAATATGGGCCGCGGCTGGAAGACCATTCTGCCGCGCCTCGGCGATGTCGCCGGCGAGCCGGCCTGACATCGCGGGACTGCCGTCTCCCCCTGATCTGTCGAGGACATGATGATGAGCCATGCCTATACCGGCGGCTGCGCCTGCCGCGCGATCCGCTATGAGATCGCGGCCGAACCGGTCGAGAGCAATGACTGCCAATGCCGCCAGTGCCAGCACCAGAGCGGCACCGGGCACGCTTCCTATCTGAGCTTCGTCGGCGCGCCGGTCAGCGTCGCGGGCGTGGCGGCGACCTGGGACGTGGTCGGCGAGGGCGGCACGGTCAAGCGCTGCGCCTTCTGCCCGACCTGCGGCTCACCGGTCTACCTGACGTTTCCCGACATTCCCGACCTGTTCATCGTGCGCGCCGGCAGCCTCGACGAGCCCGGTCGCTACAAGCCGGAGATGGTG
The DNA here is from genome assembly GCA_025846845.1 of Alloboseaceae bacterium BT-24-1. Taxonomy (GTDB): domain Bacteria; phylum Pseudomonadota; class Alphaproteobacteria; order Rhizobiales; family Beijerinckiaceae; genus Allobosea. The sequence goes on along the minus strand of JAOYTL010000001.1, from coordinate 675,807 downwards.
TTCTGGCATTCGGTCGCCCAGCCCTGGGACCATGTGCCTCCGGACATTCCGAAACATGAGAAGCTGCCGCCACGATGAGGGTAGGGCACGGCGGCCTGCCCGGCCTCAATAGGGCAGGCCGACATAGTTTTCGGCGACACTGGTGAGCGCGGCCTGCGACTGCGTCAGGTAGTCGAATTCGGCGCGCCGGATGCGCCGGTCGAAGGCGCTCACCTCCGGGAAGAGGTGGAGCAGATTGGTCATCGACCAGGAGAAGCGCACCGCCTTCCAGACCCGCGCCAGCGCCCGGCCGGAATAGGCGTCGAGCCCGGCATTCGAGCGCTCGGCATAATGTTCGCGCAGCGCCTCGAACAGGTAGTGCACGTCGCTGGCGGCGAGGTTCAGCCCCTTGGCACCGGTCGGCGGCACGATGTGGCCGGCATCGCCGGCGAGGAAGAGGCGGCCGAAGCGCAGCGGCTCGGCGACGAAGCTGCGCAGCGGCGCGATGCTCTTCTCCAGCGACGGCCCCGGCATCACCGCCGCCGCGACTTCCTCCGGCACGCGCCGGCGCAACTCGTCGAAGAAGCGCTGATCCGACCAGGCCTCGACGGTCTCGTCGAGCGGCACCTGGACATAGTATCGGCTGCGTGTCTGCGAGCGCATCGAGCACAGCGCGAAGCCGAAGGGCGAGCTGGCATAGACCAGCTCATGCGCCGCCGGTGGCTGGTCGACCAGCAGGCCGAGCCAGCCGAAGGGGTAGACGCGCTCGAACGTCTCGATCGCGCCTGATGGCACCGAGGCGCGGCAGATGCCGTGGAAGCCGTCGCAGCCGGCGATGAAGTCGCAGGCGATCTCGCGTCGCTTGCCCTCGAAGGTGAAGCTGACGCGCGGCGAGGCGCTATCGAAATCGTGCAGCTGGACATCCTCGGCCTCGTAGAAGCTGGTCGTGCCGGCGGCCTGCCTTGCCTCCATCAGGTCCTGCGTCACCTCGGTCTGGCCGTAGACCGTCACCTGCTGGCCGGTCAGGCCCTTGAGGTCGACGCGCTGCAGGCGCCCTTCGAAGGCGAGCGAGAAGCCGTCATGCGGCAGGCCTTCTTCGGCGAGGCGCTGGCCGACGCCGGCTTCATGCAGCAGATCGACCGTGCCCTGTTCGAGGACGCCGGCCCGGATGCGCGAGAGCACATAATCGGCGCTCTTGCGCTCGAGGATGACGTTGTCGATGCCCTGGCGGCTCAGCAACTGGCCGAGCAGCAGGCCCGACGGCCCCGCTCCGACGATCACGACCTGGGTGCGCATGGCGTTCTCCCATGAATTCAGTGCTCGCCGAGCCCCGGTACTTTCACACGAATCTGCCACTGCGAGTGCTTGACCGGAATGGAGCTTTCACCCAACCTCTTGAACAAATCGAACATCGGATGGTTCGAATGACGCTCGCCTCGGTGCCCGCCTACTGGCTCTATGATGAGCCGCGCGAGCAGCGTTTCCCGGATGCACTGCATATCGAGCGGATCAGCGCTCGCAGCGCCCCGCGCGACTGGCGGATCGAGCCGCATCGCCATCAGGACATGGCCCAGTTCTTCCTGATCGCCTCGGGCGGCGGGCTGGTGCGGATCGACGGCTCGGACCATCGCCTGGTCGCCGGCACGATCCTCCTGCTGCCGCCGCTGGCGATCCACGAGTTCCGCTTCGAGCCCGACACCGAAGGCTTCGTCGCCAGCGTCGCGACCTCGACCCTGACGCCGCTCTTCGAAGCCGAGCCCGCGCTCGGCGCCGTGCTGAGCGAGGCGTTCGTCGACAGGCGAGGGCCGAACGATGCGGGCACGGCTGAGCTCGCCATGACGATGGAGGCAGCGCTCGCCGAGTTCGGCCGCAACCGCGGCAGTCGCGAGCTCGCGCTAGCCGCCCATGCGCGCCTGATCGCGATCTGGTTCGCCCGCATCGCGCGTTCGCACGCAGTGGCAAATAGCGGCTCGAACGATGCGCGCGCCATGCTGGTCAGGCGCTTCATCGAGCGTGTCGAAAGCCATTTCCACACGCATGAGCCGCTCGATGCCTATGCGCTGGCGCTCGGCGTCACCGGCCCGCATCTCACGCGCGTCTGTCGCGAGCTGCTCGGCCATTCCGCAATGCGGGTGATCCAGGGGCGGCTGATGCTCGAGGCGCGGCGCGACCTCGTCTACACCCGCTCGCCGGTCTCGCAGATCGCCTTCCGGCTCGGCTTCTCGGATCCGGCCTATTTTTCCCGCTTCTTCGCGGCGCGCGCGGGGATGTCGCCTTCGGAGTACCGGGCTGCGGGGTGAGGGAGGTTGTGCTCGCCAAACTCCGCGCTTGCACGTGTTCTTATTTTGTTCTAAAAATGCGCGATGAGGAGATCATCTCCTGATCAATTGGACCTCTTCGGTGGAGGAGGTGGTTCTGGGCCCATCGTCCCCTCGCAACGGTTCGGCGGTCAACCTTGGATCAGCTGCTTCTTTGCCGTACTGCCACCGCCCGCGGTCGCTCAGTCCGTCCACGCGGTCGGGCGCGAGCTGCGGCGCTCGATAGGGCTGCGTGGCAAGCTGATCGGCCCGGATCGCTATCATATTACTTTATGCGGCACCGGCGCGTTTGGCGAAGTTCCTTTCGAGGCCGTGGAGCTCCTAAAGCAGATTGGAGCATCCATCCAAGACCCTGTTTTCGACGTCTTTTTTGATCTGACGGCGGCATTCAGTGGTTCGTACGGAAAGCGGTCGCTCGTTCTTACGGCGAGTGACACGCTGCCTGCCTTGGTCGCGCTCCAGACACGCCTTTACGACGCCATGCAGGCGGCGGACCTGCCTGTCGACGAGCGGTTCAACCCTCACATCACGCTGCTTTACGACAAGCGACCCGCTCCACGGATCGAGATACCTCGTCTGAGCTTCACCGTGCCCGAGTTCGTTCTGATCCGCAGCGTCCATGGCACAAGCCGCCACGACCATCTTGCCCGCTGGCAGCTCGGCAGCCGATAATCGCGCCGATGTCGCCTAGGCGCCTTCGCTCTCCGGCGCCGTCCGCGGGACGGTGCGCAACACCTCCGCGTTGATGCCGCCGCCGGCGAGGCGCTCGCGGCCGCCCATCCCCTTGATGTCGAAGACGAAGAGCGCCGTGTCGCAATGGCCGCCGAGCCGGCGGATCAGCCGCGCCGCCGCCATCGCCGTGCCGCCGGAGATCAGGCAATCGTCAACGATCGCGACTTGGCGTCCCGCCAGCCGCGAGCCCTTAGAGATCACCACGCCTTCGCCGAGCTCGTAGTTGGCCATGATGCTGCGCATCACGCCGTTCCGCAGCGAATCGACCTTGCGGATGTCGATGAAGCCGAGGCCGTTGCGATAGGCCAGCGCTCCGGCGAGGCCGAGTCCGCCGATGTCGATGCCGGCGAGAACCTCGATATTGGCAGGTATCCGCGACGCGAGCGCGTCGACGATGGGACGGGTCAGGGCCGCTTCGCTGGTCGTAATGGAGAGGTCGGGAAAGTCCACGCCGGCCGCGGTGTGGTCCTTCCAGGGGCGGAAGGGGATATCGAGCTTGTCGTCGCTCGTCGCGGCCTGCTGCAACTGGTCGATCATGGCGCGCCCATCCGATTCCTTGCTCGCCCGATATGCGCCATCGTTACCGGCCGGATGACAGGACGCGAGAGACACCTGATTGTCCGCGCTGCGATCGGCGATGGCAACGAGCGCCTGCTCGGAACACTCAGCTTTCTTCGCCGTATCTGGCGCCAAGTGGCGGGATCGCTTGATCTCCGGTCGGCCGCATGCCACCCCGGCGCCGACGGCAATCAGAGACGGTCGAACGATGGTCACGCTGTACGGCATCAAGAACTGCGACACGATGAAGAAGGCCTGGAGCTGGCTCGACGCGCACAAGATCGCCTATGCCTTCCACGATTATCGCGCCTCCGGCATCGACAAGGCCCGGCTCGAAGCGTGGTGCCGCGAGCTCGGCTGGGAGAAGGTGCTCAACAAGGCGAGCACGACCTTTCGCGAGCTGCCGGAAGCCGACAGGCAGGGCCTCGACGAAAAGAAGGCGATCGCGCTGATGCTGGCGCAGCCGACCATGATCAAGCGTCCGGTGCTCGATCTCGGCGAGCGCCGCATCCTCGCCTTCAAGCCCGACGTCTACGAAGCCGCGTTCGCCAAGTGCTGAGCGCCCGGCTGCCGGCACAGCCCCGCCCGGCGCGCAAGGCTCTTTCGCGAAAAGCGGCGCTGGGCTAGGCCGGCGCCCATGACGACGGATTTCAGCTTTCATCTTCTCGGCCGGGACGGCGCAGCTCGCACCGGCGAGGTCCGCATGCCGCGCGGCGTGATCCGCACGCCGGCCTTCATGCCGGTCGGCACCGCCGCGACGGTCAAGGGCATGTATCCCGAGCAGGTCAAGGCGCTCGGCGCCGACGTCGTGCTCGGCAACACCTATCATCTGATGCTGCGGCCCGGTGCCGAGCGCGTCGCCCGGCTCGGCGGCCTGCACAAGTTCATGAACTGGCCGCATCCGATCCTGACCGATTCCGGCGGCTTCCAGGTGATGTCCCTCGCCAATCTGCGCAAGCTGACCGAGGAGGGCGTGACCTTCCAGTCGCATATCGACGGCTCGAAGCATGTGCTGACGCCGGAGCGCTCGGTCGAAATCCAGAACCTGCTCGGCTCCGACATCGTCATGCAGCTCGACGAATGCGTCTCGCTGCCCTGCGAGGACAAGGTCGCCGAGAAGGCGATGCATCTGTCGCTGCGCTGGGCCGAGCGCTGCAAGACGGCGTTTGGCGACCCGGCGGGCAGGGCGCTGTTCGGTATTGTACAGGGCGGGGCTGTGCCGGCGCTGCGTGTCGAAAGCGCGCGCGAGCTCGCTGCCATGGACCTCAAGGGCTATGCCATCGGCGGGCTCGCGGTCGGCGAGCCGCAGGACATCATGCTGGCGATGATCGAGACGGTCGAGCCGCATCTGCCGCAGGAGAAGCCGCGCTACCTGATGGGCGTCGGCACGCCGGACGACATCGTCGAGGCGGTCAGGCGCGGCGTCGACATGTTCGACTGCGTGATGCCGACCCGTGCGGGCCGTCATGGCCAGATATTCACCCGCTTCGGCCGGATGAACCTGAAGAACGCCAAGCATGCCGAGGACCCGCGGCCCGTCGACCCGCAATCCTCCTGCCAGGCGGCCAATACCTATTCGCGGGCCTATCTGCATCATCTGGTCAAGGCCGAGGAGATGCTCGGCAAGATGCTGCTGACCTGGGTCAATCTGGCCTATTATCAGGAGCTGATGGCCGGCCTGCGCGCCGCCATCGCCGCCGGCCGCCTGACCGATTTCATCGCCGAGACCAAGGAAGGCTGGGTCAAGGGCGAGCCGGCGTGATCGATCCCTGGCTCGGCCTGCTGCTCATGAAGATGGCGGTCGCGGCCGCCATCGTCGTCAGTTGCTCGCTGCTCGCCGAACGGTCGGGACCGCTGCTCGCGGCGATGATCGCGACGCTGCCGATCTCGGCCGGGCCGGTCTATGCCTTCCTCGCCATGGACCACGATGCGGCATTCATCGCGGGCAGCGTGCTCGGCAGCATGAATTCCAATCTCGCCAATGCCGGGCTGTCGCTGGTCTATGTCCTGCTGGCGCAGCGCTTCGGCACCGTTGCCTGCCTTGCGGCGGCGCTGCTGACCTGGCTGCTGATCGTGACTGGCCTGCAGAGGCTGGCATGGCCTTTCGTCACCGTGCTCGTGGTGACGCCGGTCGTCTTCCTGATCCTGCATCGCATCGTGCAGCCTTATTTGGCGGCGCGGCCTCCGATCACGCCGGGGCGTCCCTGGTATGTGATTCCGCTGCGCGCCGCCGCCGTCGCCGCCCTGGCAGGTACGGTCACCACCCTCAGCGCCCGCGTCGGCCCGGCCTGGTCCGGCGTGCTGGCGAGCGCTCCGATCGTGCTGTCGAGCCTCATCGCAATCCTGCAGCCGCGCATGGGCGGGCCGGCGAGCGCCGCCGTCATCGGCAATGGCCTGTTAGGGCTGCTCGGCTTCGGCTTCGCGCTCGCGCTGGTCCATGTCACGGCCGTGCCGCTTGGATCCTGGCCGGCGCTCGGCCTCGGCCTGCTGGTCTGTATCGCCTGGAACCTGGGCTTGATGGCGCTAGCGCGCCGCCGCCGCGCTGCGCCATGAGGCGACGAACAATCCGGCGATGATCAGCGCGATGCCGCCGATCTGCAGTCCGCTCGGGATTTCGCCGAGCACGGGAATTGCGAGCAGCGTGCCGACCACCGGGATCATCGGCGGAAAGCGCCCGGCGACCGAGGGGCCGAGCACTGGCGTCGACCAGCTCCAGATCCACAGGCCGACGATGACGTTGAGCACGCCCTGATTGATCGCGTGCAGGACCAGCACCCACCAGGGCGCGACGTCGAAGCCGCGGAAATAGAAGGCGAAGTAGATCGGCAGATAAGCCATCGACAGTACCGAGACGACGGCCGTGGCCTTGAGCGCATTGACCCGCCAGAGCTGGATCAGCAAGGGATAGCCGCCCCAGACCAGTCCGACGCCGAGAAAGCAGAGGTCTCCGAAGACGATGCTCGGATTGGAGTGCGTCGTGCCGGCAATGCCGAGGCAGGCGAGGCCGATGAGCACCGCGATGACGCCGAGGACGAGCTGCCGCGTCATCAGCGCGCCGAACAGGACGACGCTGCCGACGATGCCGATCACCGTGACGGTCCCGGGCCCTATCACGGCGCCATGCGCTGCCGGGGCGAAGGTCAGCCCAGTCATGAGCAGGAAGCTCATCGGAAAGCCGCTCATCACCGCAAGGATCAGGCCGCGCTTCCAGCCGAGGCCGGCGCAGTCGCGCAGGCCCCCGGCCATCATGAAGCTGGGCAGCAGCAGGAATCCGGCGGTGATGAAGCGCAGCGCCAGCATGTCATGCGAGGAGAGGCCGTTCAGCACGGCGTGCCGGCTGACGACGAAATTCGCCCCGAAGATCACCATGGCGAAGGCCATGCCGGCAAAGGCGAGCTGCCTGCGCCGGCGCAGCTTCTCGTCGGAAAGCGGAACGGCTTGATGCATGCTCCGGCTTAGCGCGATGCCGGAGCTGCCGTTAGGGGCCAAACCGCATGGCGCTGCCTATTGCAGCGCAGCATGATGCGTCAGGCGAGAGCCTTCAGCGCCGAGCGGCCGGCATAGATCGCCTGTGCGCCCAATTCCTCTTCGATGCGCAGGAGCTGGTTGTATTTTGCCGTCCGGTCGGAGCGGGCAAGCGAGCCGGTCTTGATCTGCCCGCAATTGGTCGCGACGGCGAGGTCGGCGATGGTCGCGTCCTCGGTCTCGCCCGAGCGGTGCGACATCACCGCGGTGTAGCCGGCGCGCTGGGCCATCTCGACGGCGGCGAGTGTCTCGGTCAGCGTGCCGATCTGGTTGACCTTGACCAGGATCGAGTTGGCCGTCTTCTCCTTGATGCCCCGCGACAGGCGCGTGACGTTGGTGACGAACAGATCGTCGCCGACGAGCTGGCACTTGTTGCCGACGAGATCGGTCAGCGCCTTCCAGCCCTCCCAATCGTCCTCGGCCATGCCGTCCTCGATCGAGATGATCGGATAGCCGGCGACCAGCTTGGCAAGGTACTTGGCCTGTGCCTTCGGATCGCGCGTTTTGCGTTCACCTTCATAGACATAGGAGCCGTCCTTGAAGAACTCGGTCGCGGCGCAGTCGAGCGCCAGGGCAACGTCTTCGCCGGGCTTGTAGCCGGCCTTCTCGACCGCTTGCATGACAAAATCGAGCGCCGCTTCCGCCGACTTGATGTTGGGGGCAAAGCCGCCCTCGTCGCCGACATTGGTGTTGTGGCCGGCGTCGTGCAGCGCCTTCTTCAGCGTGTGGAAGATTTCGGCGCCCATACGCAGCCCCTCGGCGAAGGAGGGGGCGCCGATCGGCATCACCATGAATTCCTGGAAGTCGATCGGGTTATCGGCATGGGCGCCGCCATTGACGATGTTCATCATCGGCACCGGCAGGACGCGGGCCGAGGTGCCGCCGACATAGCGATAAAGCGGCAGGCCCGAGGCTTCGGCGGCGGCCTTGGCGACGGCGAGCGAGACGCCGAGAATGGCATTGGCGCCGAGCTTGCTCTTGTTCGGCGTGCCGTCGAGCTCGATCATCGCCTGGTCGATCGCGGTCTGGTCCTCGGCGTCCATCGCGACGATCGCTTCGGCGATCGCGACATTGACGGCCTCGACGGCCTTCAGCACGCTTTTGCCGAGATAGCGGCTCTTGTCGCCGTCGCGCAGCTCGACGGCCTCATGCGCGCCGGTCGAGGCGCCCGACGGCACCGCGGCGCGGCCCATCGAACCGTCTTCGAGCACGACATCGACCTCAACCGTCGGGTTGCCGCGGGAATCGAGGATCTGGCGGCCGATGATGTCGATGATCGCGGTCATGGCAGGCTCCGGAGCTGAGGTGGGCAAGGGATGCCGCGCTTCTAGACACAAGCGGCGGCGACGGGAAGGGGCCGTTTTGACCGATAGTGATTTGTAAGTTACGGTCTTAGACGGCAAGACCAATGGACGCCATGCTCCAGCTCAGGCAGACCGACACCTTCCGCAAATGGGAGCGGCGGCTGGCGGACCAGAAGGCGAAGGCGGCGATCGCCGCGCGCCTCTTTCGATTGGCCAATGGGCTGGCCGGGGACGTTGCCCCGGTCGGAGGAGGGGTCAGCGAGCTGCGGATTCACCACGGTCCAGGCTACCGCGTCTATTTCAAGCGCCGAGGCCAGGAGATTCTCATCCTGCTCTGCGGAGGCGACAAGTCGACACAGGAGCGGGATATCGCATTGGCGAGGAAGCTCGCCGAGCAATGGGACGAATGAAATGGCGGACAAGCTCCACGACTACGATCCGGCCGACGCGCTGAAGACGGACGAGGCTGTCGAGGTCTTCCTCAGTGATGCCTTCGAGACCGGCGATGCGCGCTATATCGCGAAGGCACTGGGCGTCGTCGCTCGGGCCAAGGGCATGACCAAAATCGCACGGGAAACCGGCCTTGCGCGCGAACAGCTCTATAAATCGCTGAGCGAGCAGGGTAATCCGACGCTTGAAACCACCCTGGCGGTCATGAAGGCGATCGGCTTTGAGCTCACGGGCAAGCGCCACGCCGCCTGATCGCGACCATTTGGACGAAACGACATGACCATCGACGCCTCGACCCTCCAGCTCGGCAAGGCAAGCGACTTGCCGCGCTCGCCGGAGGAAGCCCGCCTCGACCGCGTGCCGAACCCGCATGCCGGAACCGACTATCTCGCCCGCTTCACCTGCCCGGAATTCACCTCGATCTGCCCGGTCACCGGCCAGCCCGATTTCGGCATCCTGGTGATCGACTATCTGCCGGGCGACTGGCTGGTCGAATCGAAGTCGCTCAAGCTCTATCTCGGCTCCTTCCGCAACCACGGCGCCTTCCACGAGGACTGCACCGTCGGCATCGGCAAGACGCTGGTCGAGCTGCTGGAGCCGAAATGGTTCCGCATCGGCGGCTACTGGTATCCGCGCGGCGGCATCCCGATCGACGTGTTCTTCCAGACCGGCGAGGCCCCGAAGGGCCTGTGGCTGCCCGACCAGGGCGTCGCGCCCTATCGCGGGCGCTGAGAGCTTGCCGCCGAAAAGTGCGAGGCGGTTTTCGGATTACGGCACGCTCAAAAGGAAATCAGGTCCGGCTGCCCGCCAGCGGCAGGATGCGCGGCGTTGCGAAGCCGAGCAGGGTGATTCCGGCGGCGAAAAGCAGGATTGCGCCGCTGGTACCGAACAGATGCAGCGCGGCGCCCATCAGCACCGGCCCAAGCGCATGGCCGCAGAACAGCGCGCAGGCGAACAGCGCCACCGCGGAGCCGCGCGCGGTCGGCGCCAGCTCGGTCGCCTGCGCCTGGAAGGTGCCGTGCATCAGGAAGAAGCCGAAGCCATTCAGCGTGAAGATCGCGACCGCGCTCCACCAGGGCAGGAAGCTGAGCGAGAACAGGGTGAAGGCCAGGCCCATCACGATGCCGCCCAGCGTCGTCATCCGGGTCGGGCCGAGCCGTTCGACCAGGATACGGGTCAGCACGCCATAGACGATGCCGCCGAGCCCGGTGCCGGCGATGACGAGGCCGGCCTGCGACGGCCCGACGCCGGCGCGCTCCTGCAGGATCGCGGCGATATAGGGCGGCATGCCGAAGATCAGGCTGCCCTCGACGATGACGAGCCCATAAAGCAGCTTCGAACGCGGATTGGCGAAGACGGCGGCATAGTTCGCGAGGGCGCCGGCGAAGCTGAGCGGCGCGCGACGTGCATCCGGCCTCGGCTTCAGCACTAGCACGACCAAAACACCGGCGATCGCAGCGAGCCCGGCCGCCATCACGAAGACGTAGCGCCAACCCAGATGCTCGGCGATCAGCCCCGAGCAGGCGGCACCGACCATCTGCCCCACGATCATCAGCACCAGGAAGCGGCCGAGCATGACCTGTCGCTCGGCCATGGGCGCCCGGTCGCCGATCGCCGCCATCGCGACCGGGATGATGCCCCCGGCGGCGATACCGGCGACCATGCGCACCACCGTCAGCGCTTCGAACGACCCGACGAAAGCAACCCCGAGTGAAAGCAGCGCGAGCCCGCCGAGACAGGCAGAGATCGTCCTGAGCTTCCCCAGCGAATCGGCGATCGGCCCGAGGAAAGGCTGGCCGATGGCGTAGGCGAAGGAGAATGCGGTCGCGACGGCAGCGACCTGGGCGATGCTGCGCCCGAACTCGGCCGCCAGTGTCGGCACCAGCGGGTCGAGCAAACGCATGGTGAAGGTCGAGGCGAAACCGCACGCCCCGAGAACGAGAATGAGCGAATTCAGCGAGCCGGGCTGGGACGAGGCATCGGGCTTGTCAAACATACGCCAGCGTAGAATGCGCGGTGCGCTTGGCAAGCCGATCGAACTCTTGCAGTTCTGCGATCAGCGCATGGAAGTCGCGCAGTGGCACCATGTTCGGCCCGTCCGAAGGGGCGTTGTCGGGGTCGGGGTGGGTCTCGATGAAGACACCGGCGACGCCGACGGCGACCGCGGCGCGCGCCAGCACCGGCACGAATTCGCGCTGGCCGCCGGTCGAGGCGCCCTTTCCACCGGGCTGCTGCACCGAATGGGTGGCGTCGAAGATCACGGGCGCGCCGATCTCGGCCATGATCGGCAGAGCGCGCATGTCGGTGACCTGCGTGTTGTAGCCAAAGGAGACGCCGCGCTCGGTGAGCATCACGTTCGGATTGCCGCTGTCGGTCACCTTGGCGGCGACGTTGACCATGTCCCAGGGCGCCAGGAACTGGCCCTTCTTGACGTTGACGACGCGGCCGGTCTTGGCGGCGGCGACGAGCAGATCGGTCTGCCGGCACAGGAAGGCCGGAATCTGCAGGATATCGACCACCTCGGCGACCGGCGCGCACTGGCTCACATCGTGGATGTCGGTCAGAACCGGCATGCCGGTGCGCTCGCGGATCTCCGCGTAGACGGGCAGGGCGGCTTCCAGGCCGATGCCACGCTGGCCCTTCACGCTGGTGCGGTTGGCCTTGTCGAACGACGCCTTGAAGACCAGCCCAATGCCGAGCTTCTCGGACGTCTCCTTCAGCGCAAGGGCGATCTCCAGCGCGTGATCGCGACTTTCCATCTGGCAGGGGCCGGCGATCAAGGCGAGCGGCAGGCTGTTGCCGAAGCGGACGGGCCTGGCGAGGTCGGCGCCCACGGTGACGATGGCGTTGGCGGTCATGGCAGGCTCCTGGCTGAGGCGGCTGGTTTAGAAGCCGCTCACTTGGCTGGCAAGCGCCGCCATGGCCAGCGCGTGACGCCGGAAGCGTACAGCGCCGCCCAAATCAGCACCGGCTGGAAGGCGAGACGAGGGCCGTGATACCACCAGCTGCTCGGTAATTCCGGAAGGACCACACCTTCGATGGCGTGCTTCAGATTGGCCGGGAAGACGCAGAGCGCATAGAGCGCGAGGCCGATGCCTGCAGCCTTGCGCAGCCGTGGAACAAGCAGGCCGAGGGCCCCGAGGATTTCGGCGATGCCTGTCGCGATCACGGTCAGGTGCGGCGCTGGCACCCAGCCCGGCACGATCGGCAGGAAGGCTGCAGGCGAGCGCAGATGCAGCAGGCCGGCGGCAAGGTAGAACGCCGCCAGCAGCCAGAGCATGGCGCGTCGCCCTGCGCTCATCGCCTCATGTCACCTCGAACCAGCTCCACAGCCCGCGGTCGAAGCGCTCCAGCACGGTCGAGGAGATCAGCCAGCGTCCGGGATTGTCGGCGATGAAGGCGATGTGCAGGCGCTTGCCCTCGGGAATCTGCACCGTGTCGAGGAAATAGGGCTCCCAGCCGTCGTCGAGCGGATGCAACAGGCGGAAGCTGTGGCCGTGAACATGCAGCGGCTGCAGGAAGGCCGTCTTGTTGGTGATGGCGATCACCACGGGCGAGCCGCGCTTGACGCTGAGCAGTGGCTTGCCCTTCGGATCGCCCTGGCCGCCATTGACGGTCCAGGGCCGACCGAGGTCGAGCCCGGCGAGGTCGAGCTTATTCTCCGGCGTGATCCTGGCGCCGCCTTCGATCACGATCTCGGCGCGCTTCGCGTCTTGCAGCCGAACCGCGGCCGGCAGCGCCGGGTTGAGCGGCATCGCGGCGATCGGAGTGCGTGCCGGCTTCGCCGCGCCTTCCGAGACGAAGCGAACCAGCGGCACGCCTGGCCCGATCAGCGCGGTGACACTGGCGCTGGCCCCGACCGTCTCCGGCATATCGAAGATCACGTCGTAACGTGTGCCGGGCGCGAAAGGCAGCTGCCCCCGCACCGGCTCGAAGGTATCGGTCGGCTGGCCATCGACCGCCGCGACGGAGGCTTTCATCTCGTCGAAGCGCAATCGCATGATCCGCGCATTGCAGGCATTGGCCAGGCGAAGCCTGACGCGGGCGCCCGGCGGCAGCTTGACCGGCAGCGGCGGCGGCTTGCCGTTGACGGTGAGCCAGCTGCCGAGCCGCCCGGCCGCTGCGCCGTCCGGTCCGTCTGCCGCGAAGGGCAGGAGCTTCTGGTCGTCGCCGAGCAGCCAGTCGCCGATCAGGGCGGGCAGGTCGAGATCGACTGAAGGCGGCTCCTTCTCCTCGACGATCAGCATGCCTGAGAGCCCGCGCCCGGCCGGCTCGGATGAACCTCCGAGCAGCATTGGCCGATAGAGGAAGGTCCCGGGATCGGGCGGCGTCAGCCGATACTCGAACTGCCCGCCTGGCGGCACCGGCTCCTGGCTGAAGCCGCCGACGCCGTCCATCGCGTGATCGGCGCGCAGGCCATGCCAGTGCAGGGAGAGCGGCTTGTCGGTCCGATTCTGCAGGGCAAGGCGCAAGGTCTCGCCTTGCTTCACTCTGAGCACCGGGCCTGGCGTAGCGCCATCGAAGGCCCAGATCTCCGTTTCGGGCGCCGGTGCAGGCCGCAGCCGCACCTTGGCCGAGGTCGCGACAAGGTCTCGCACCGCGCCGCCGGTGGGCGGCGTCGAAGCAGTCGGCGCCTGCTGGGCCAGTGCGGAAAGCGGGGAGAGCAGGGTCGCGGCCCCGGCGGCCCGTGCGATGACGAGGCGTCGGCTGGGATGAGGGCGCGAGGCCGGCGGCGAGGCGTCTTTGCTCATGCTCGCGACATAGCCGGGCCGCACTGTTCTGGCGAGTGCAAAGCCGCTCGGGAGCGGCGTTCGCAGAACTGTCGCATTTTTTTGCTGCATGACGCGCCCGAAATGGTATAGCGGCGCGGCCTACGGTGCTGCTGTCGCGAAGACTGCGATATGGCGCACCGGGTTGGCGGGCGTGGCGGAACTGGTAGACGCACTGGTTTTAGGTACCAGCGGCGAAAGTCGTGGGGGTTCGAGTCCCTCCGCCCGCACCAGGATTCGGATTTCGCGAGCGCGGCGGCGGTCACCCGGCGTCGCGCTTTGGACATTGAAGTTAAAGAGCTGTTGGCGGATCAGAACGATGAACGTGACGGAAACCCTGTCCCAGGGCCTCAAGCGCGAATTTCAGGTGGTGCTGAACGCCGCCGACCTCAAGACCAGGCTGGATGACGGCCTCGCCGGCCTGCAGGGCAAGGCCCGCATCAACGGCTTCCGCCCCGGCAAGGTCCCGGTCGGTCACCTGCGCCGGCTCTATGGCCGCTCGGTCATGGCCGATGTCGTCCAGAACGCCGTCAACGAGGCGAACCAGAAGATCATCACCGACAACGAGCTCAAGCTCGCCTTCGAGCCGCAGATCAAGTTCCCGGAGAACAAGGACGAGATCGAGGCCGCGATGGAGGCCAAGGGCGATCTCGCCTTCACCGTCGCGCTCGAGGTACTGCCGAAGATCGAGATCGTCGATGTCTCGGATGTCGCGCTCGAAAAGCCGGTCGCCGAGGTGCCCGAGGCGGATGTCGATGCCGCGCTGGAGCGCATGGCCTCGCAGAACCGCAGCTTCGAGTCGAAGAAGGATGGCGCCAAGGCTGCCAAGGGCGACCGCCTGCTGATCTCCTTCACCGGCACGCTGGAAGGCAAGCCCTTCGACGGTGGCACCGGCTCGGAAATCCCGCTCGAGCTCGGCGCCGGCCAGTTCATCCCGGGCTTCGAGGAGCAGCTCGAGGGCGCCAAGAAGGGCGAGCAGCGCACCGTCTCGGTGACCTTCCCCGAGAACTATGCAGCCGAGAACCTCGCCGGCAAGCCGGCCGAGTTCGCCGTCACCGTCGACGACGTGCAGGGACCAGGCGAGCTCAAGATCGATGACGAGCTCGCCAAGGGCTTCGGCATGGAGTCGCTCGATGCGCTGAAGACCGCGATCCGCGAGCAGATCGGCCGCGAGTTCGGCGAGCAGTCGCGCCGCAAGGTCAAGAAGAGCCTGCTCGATGCGCTCGACGGCAAGTACAGCTTCGAGCTGCCGCCGACCTTGGTCGAGCAGGAGTTCGCCGCGGTCTGGAGCCAGGTCGAGGCGGACATGAAGAACGCCAACAAGACCTTCGCCGACGAGAACACCACCGAGGACGAGGCTCGCGCCGAGTACCGCAGGATCGCCGAGCGCCGCGTGCGGCTCGGCCTCGTGCTGGCCGAGATCGGCGAGCAGGCCAAGGTCCAGATCGCCGATGATGAGGTGACGCAGGCCCTGATCCAGCGCGCCCGCCAGTTCCCGGGCCAGGAGAAGGAAGTCTGGGAGTTCTATCGCAAGAACCCGCAGGCGCTCGCCGAGATCCGGGCTCCGATCTTCGAGGAGAAGGTCGTCGACCATCTCCTCGGCCAGGTGAAGGTCTCCGACAAATCGGTCTCGCGCGAGGTGCTCTTCGCCGATGACGAGGAAGAGGGCGCCGCCGAGGCCAAGCCGAAGGCCGCCAAGGCGAAGAAGGCCAAGAAGGCCGCGGACGACGAGGCTTCGGCCTGATCCTTCCGCATCGGACTTACGATCTGCGCGCCGCCCGCCTTCTGCCGGGCGGCGCTTCCCTTTTCAGCCGCAGCCGGCATGCTTATGTGGGGGTTCGCCGCTCGCGGCTGATTCCCGCCCGCTTTGACCCCAAGGACCGACCATGATGCGTGACCCGATCGAGACCTATAACAATCTCGTCCCGATGGTGGTCGAGCAGTCGAGCCGCGGCGAGCGCGCCTTCGACATCTATTCGCGCCTGCTGCGTGAGCGCATCATCTTCCTGACCGGGCCGGTCGAGGATTATTCGGCCTCGCTGATCGTGGCGCAGCTGCTCTTTCTCGAGGCCGAGAACCCGAAGAAGGAAATCTCCTTCTACATCAACTCGCCCGGCGGCGTGGTCACCTCGGGCCTGTCGATCTACGACACCATGCAGTTCATCCGCTGCCCGGTGACGACGCTCTGCGTCGGCCAGGCGGCTTCGATGGGCTCGCTCCTGCTGACCGCCGGCGCCAAGGACATGCGCTTTGCCCTGCCGAACGCGCGGATCATGGTCCATCAGCCCTCCGGCGGCTTCCAGGGCCAGGTCACCGACATCCTGATCCATGCTCGCGAGGTCGAGAGCCTGAAGCGGCGCCTGAACGAGATCTACGTGAGGCACACCGGCCGCTCCTATGAGGAGATCGAGCAGGCGCTGGAGCGCGATAATTTCATGACGGCCGATCAGGCCAAGGAGTTCGGGCTGATCGACAAAGTCATCGACAAGCGCGCGGACGAGGCGGCGGCCTGAGGCACCGGCCGGAAAAGTGGGTACCGGTTTTCAGAGGAAGCCGGTGCTTTAAAAGGCTACCCCGGCACGACGCGCCTGTGGGTTGGCGAGTGGCTTTCGAAGGGCCATATTGCCTAGAGACTAGGCCCCATGTTTGCATGGGGCATCGGAAGGGCGCAGCGAGGCGCTCGAGCGGTCCGGTTTTGGGTCAGTTTCGTCGCCGCCTGCGCCAGAGCGACGCGTTAACCTAAAAATCGTGATCTGAGCGCCTATTATGACGGGGAGACGACATCAGCCTGCCGTTATTCGGTGGCGGATTTTGTCCTCCGAGATGGAGAATCATGATGACTAAGGCCAGCGGCGGCGATTCCAAGAGCACGCTCTACTGCTCCTTCTGCGGCAAGAGCCAGCATGAGGTCCGCAAGCTGATCGCGGGTCCGACGGTGTTCATCTGCGATGAATGCGTCGAGCTCTGCATGGACATCATCCGCGAGGAATCGAAGTCCGCGCTGGTGAAGTCGAAGGACGGCGTGCCGACCCCGAAGGAGATCCGCAAGGTCCTCGACGACTACGTCATTGGCCAGGACCACGCCAAGAAGGTCCTCTCCGTCGCGGTCCACAACCACTACAAGCGGCTCTCGCACGCCTCGAAGCACAACGACGTCGAGCTCGCCAAGTCGAACATCCTGCTGATCGGGCCGACCGGTTCGGGCAAGACGCTGCTGGCGCAGACGCTGGCGCGCATCCTCGACGTGCCCTTCACCATGGCGGATGCGACGACGCTGACCGAGGCCGGCTATGTCGGCGAGGACGTCGAGAACATCATCCTGAAGCTGCTCCAGGCCTCCGACTACAATGTCGAGCGGGCCCAGCGCGGCATCGTCTACATCGACGAGATCGACAAGATCAGCCGCAAGTCCGACAACCCCTCGATCACCCGCGACGTCTCGGGCGAGGGCGTCCAGCAGGCCCTGCTCAAGATCATGGAAGGCACCGTCGCCTCCGTGCCGCCCCAGGGCGGGCGCAAGCATCCGCAGCAGGAGTTCCTGCAGGTCGACACCACCAATATCCTTTTCATCTGCGGCGGCGCCTTCGCCGGGCTGGACAAGATCATCTCCAGCCGCGGCAAGGGCACCTCGATTGGCTTCGGTGCAAACGTGAAGGGGCCGGACGACCGGCGCACCGGCGCGATCTTCCGCGAGGTCGAACCCGAGGATCTGCTCAAGTTCGGCCTGATTCCGGAATTCGTCGGCCGCTTGCCGGTGCTGGCGACGCTCGAGGATCTCGACGAAGCCGCGCTCAAGACCATCCTGACCGAGCCCAAGAACGCGCTGGTCAAGCAGTATCAGCGCCTGTTCGAGATGGAGGACACCGAGCTCACCTTCACCGACGAGGCGGTCAGCCTGATCGCCCGCAAGGCGATCGAGCGCAAGACCGGCGCGCGTGGCCTGCGCTCGATCATGGAGGGCATCCTGCTCGAGACCATGTACGAATTGCCGGGGCTGGAAGGCGTCGAGCAGGTCGTGATCGGCCCCGAGGCGGTCGAGACCAAGTCGCGTCCGCTGTTCATCTATGCGGATCGCGAAGAAGAGGCCAAGTCGGCTTCGGCCTGAGCTAGGCCCGCGTTTGGTTCAGTTCGGAACGCGCGCCCTGTGGCGCGCGTTTTGCTTTGTGTGCCCGGGTGGAGACAACTGCCTGGAACCTGCTTTTGCCTTGGCGGAGCCATCACGGCCTCGTGTGCCGGCTGCGGCAGAAGCTGCGGTGGACTGCGTGAGGCGTCGCTTGAAAGCCGGCGTCGAAGCATCCACTTTATGTTCACTTGCGAGAGTCGCGTGCCTGTAGAGGGCGTGGCTCGCAGGGGCGCCTGGCGCGAATGGTCGCGTCGCGCGGTACGTCCGTTTCGATTGCCTTTTCGGGGTCGGCCGGGCGAAAACTTGAAGGACTAGACATGACTGGCTCGACGCCCCGCGCCCCGCTTGTCCCCGGCACGACCGATACCTATCCGGTCCTGCCGCTGCGCGACATCGTCGTATTCCCGCATATGATCGTGCCGCTCTTCGTCGGCCGCGAGAAGTCCATTCGCGCGCTTGAGGAAGTCGTCAAGAATGATGGCCTGATCCTGCTCGCCACGCAGAAGAATGCCGGCGATGACGATCCGGAGACCGGAGACATCTACGAAATCGGCACGCTCGCCCGCGTGCTCCAGCTGCTCAAGCTGCCCGACTCGACCGTGAAGGTGCTCGTCGAGGGCATCGGCCGGGCGAAGGCGACGGCCTATACCGCCACCGACGACTTCTATCAGGCCGAGGCCGAGGCGCTGGCCGAGGAGGCCGGCAAGAAGGTCGAGGTCGAGGCGCTGGCCCGCTCGGTGATCAGCGAGTTCGAGAATTATGTGAAGCTCAACAAGAAGATCTCGCCCGAGATCGTTGCGGCGGTCTCCCAGATCGACGAGCCGGCCAAGCTCGCCGATACGGTCGCTTCGCATCTCGCGGTCAAGATCGCCGACCGGCAGACCGTGCTGGAGGTGATGAACGTCGCCCACCGGCTCGAGAAGGTGCTCTCCCTGATGGAGAGCGAGATGTCGGTGCTGCAGGTCGAGAAGCGCATCCGCTCGCGCGTCAAGCGCCAGATGGAGAAGACCCAGCGCGAGTACTATCTCAACGAGCAGATGAAGGCGATCCAGAAGGAGCTCGGCGACGGCGAGGAAGGCCGCGACGAGCTGGCCGAGCTGGAAGAGCGCATCGCCAAGACCAAGCTGACCAAGGAGGCGCGTGACAAGGCGATCGCCGAGGTCAAGAAGTTGCGCCAGATGTCGCCGATGTCGGCGGAAGCCACCGTCGTGCGCAACTATCTCGACTGGCTGCTCGGCATCCCGTGGCAGAAGCGCTCGAAGATCAAGAAGGACCTCGCTGCCGCCCAGCAGGTACTCGACGACGATCACTTCGGCCTCGACAAGGTCAAGGACCGCATCGTCGAATATCTCGCCGTGCAGCAGCGCGCCAACCGACTCGCCGGCCCGATCCTGTGCCTCGTCGGTCCTCCGGGTGTCGGCAAGACCTCGCTCGGCAAGTCGATCGCCAAGGCGACCGGCCGCGAATTCGTGCGCATGTCGCTCGGCGGCGTGCGTGACGAGGCCGAGATCCGCGGCCACCGCCGCACCTATATCGGCTCGATGCCCGGCAAGATCATCCAGTCGATGAAGAAGGCCAAGACCTCGAACCCGCTCATCCTGCTCGACGAGATCGACAAGATGGGCCAGGACTTCCGCGGCGATCCGTCGGCGGCCCTGCTGGAGGTGCTCGATCCCGAGCAGAACTCGACCTTCAACGACCACTACCTCGAGGTCGACTACGACCTGTCGAACGTGATGTTCGTGACCACGGCGAACACGCTGAACATCCCGCCGGCCCTTCTGGACCGCATGGAGGTGATCCGCATCGCCGGCTACACCGAGGACGAGAAGGCCGAGATCGCCCGCCGCCACCTGATCCCGGGGACGATCAAGAAGCACGGCCTCGAATCCAAGGAATGGTCGATCGACGACGAGGCCCTGACGACGCTGGTCCGCCGCTATACCCGCGAGGCCGGCGTGCGTAACCTCGAGCGCGAGCTCGCCAACACCGTCCGCAAGGCGGTGAAGGAGATCGTGCTGACCAAGAAGAAGAAGGTCGCGGTCACGCCTGCGGTGCTGGAAGAGTATCTCGGCCCGCCGCGCTATCGCTATGGCATGGCGGAGACCGAGGATCAGGTTGGTGTCGTCACCGGCCTGGCCTGGACCGAGGTCGGCGGCGAGATGCTGACGATCGAAGGCGTGATGATGCCCGGCAAGGGCAAGATGACCGTCACCGGCAATCTGCGCGACGTGATGAAGGAATCGATCTCGGCGGCGGCGTCCTATGTTCGCTCCCGCGCCATCGATTTCGGCATCGAGCCGCCGCTCTTTGACCGGCGCGACATCCACGTCCACCTTCCCGAGGGAGCGACCCCGAAGGACGGTCCGTCGGCGGGCATCGGCATGGCAACGGCTATCGTCTCGGTCATGACCGGAATCCCGGTTCGCCGCGATGTCGCCATGACCGGCGAGGTCACGCTGCGGGGCAGGGCGCTGCCGATCGGTGGCCTCAAGGAGAAGCTGCTCGCCGCCCTGCGCGGCGGCATCAAGAAGGTGCTGATCCCCGAGGAAAACGCCAAGGATCTGGTCGATCTGCCGAAGTCCGTGAAGAACGGGCTCGAGATCGTGCCGGTCTCGCGGATGGATCAGGTGCTCCAGCATGCGCTGGTGCGCCAGCCAGTCCCGATCGTCTGGGAGGAGGACCTGAAGGCGGCGACGCCCAAGGGCACCGAGGACGATGCGGCTGCGGGTCTCGTCGCCCACTGAGCCCACCGTTCGTGAATAGGAAGGCCGCCGGCTCCGCCGGCGGCCTTTTTTTGTTGGCTGGCCACTTGAGCCGCACCCTGCGTCATAGCCTAGGGCTGATTCAGGAGGTGCCGATGAGCACGCGGAATAAGGCTGAGACTTGGCTAGAGGCCAATGAGTGCGCGGCCCGGATCGGGCTGTCGAAGCGGGCGCTGCGGCTCTACGAGGAGCGTGGCCTGATCCAGCCGCGACGGACCGACAAGGGCTGGCGCCTCTATGGCGCCGACGAGATCGCCCGGTTGCACGAGATCCTGGCGCTGAAGCGGCTGGGTCTCAGCCTGCAGCGGATCACTGCGCTCCTGCACGGCAAGGCGCTCGATCTTTCGGGCGTCCTCGGCATCCAGCACAGCCTGCTCAGCGAACAGCGCGAGCGGGCTGAGCAGGGTCTTGCTCTGGTTCGCGCCGCGCAAGCCAAGCTCGCAGCCGGCACCTCCCTCACCGCCGACGAACTGATCAAGCTCGCGAAGGAGGCCAATATGACTGAGACCACCACCGATTCCGTTGCCTGGCGGCGTTATGAGCAGGCGCGGCCGCGCACCGAGACCAGGATCGATCCAAGCCGCTTCGTGCGCTGCAGCGGCTTCTACCGGCATCCCGCCGGGCTCATCATGACCGTCAGCCTGGAAGGCGATCGCTTCTTCCTGCAAGTGTCCGGGCAGCCCAAGGTCGAACTCTTCGCCGAAAGCGACCGCAACTTCTTCCTGAAGGTCGTCCCGGCCCAGCTCACCTTCACGCCAGGTGACGACGGTGGCATTGATGCGCTGATCCTGCATCAGGGCGGGCACGACACCGTTGCCTCACGCATCGACGAGGCGGAGGCAAGGCGCTGGAGCGAGGAACTCGGCGAGCGGGTGCGCAATCGGACCCCGCATCCGCGCAGCGAGGCGACGTTGCGCGAGCTCCTCGAACAGCAGCAGCATGGCGGGATGTCTTTCGAGCTGTTGAGCGAGGAATTGGCGGAGCTCGTCCGCGAGCAGCAGCCGATCGTGAACGCAGAGCTCGAAGCAAAGGGCGGACTGCAGTCGCTCGGCTTTCGCCGCGTCGCCGAGGACGGCGTAGATGTCTACGAGGCGCAGTTCGCCAAAGGCTCCCTGCAATGCGGCATCGGCTTCGGCCAGGATGGCCGCGTGCATACGCTCTGGATGCTGCCAGCCTAAAGGCTGGTGGGCGGTGACGGGCTCGAACCGCCGACCCTCTCGGTGTAAACGAGATGCTCTACCAACTGAGCTAACCGCCCTTGCCCGCCGTTTAAGGCCATGAGGGCAGGTTCGCAAGTCGCAGGCTGCAGCTTGGCTTTGCTGGGCCCTTTCGGCCTATGGCTCGGCGAGCCTTGGGTCGAGAGCGGCGAGGCTGCCATGCCGGAGTCGCGTGGCCACCGAGCCGGGGCTCCGAGATTCGCCCCCCTTTCGGCTCGCATATCAAAAGGCGATCGCTCTTCGCATCAGTGGAGGGCCGGAAACGGCGCGATCGAAGCCCCTTTAACCGGACTTTGGAGAGGATCGACGTTTTGGCGGCTTCGGTGCTTGACAGGCAGGGCCCGGGGCCATAATCCCAACCCCGCCGAGGACATGTGCCTCCGCCGCCCGCGCGGGCGTAGCTCAGTTGGTTAGAGTGCCGGCCTGTCACGCCGGAGGTCGCGGGTTCGAGCCCCGTCGCCCGCGCCATTTTCAAACGTTTTTCCAGAACCTTGCATCGGTTGCTTCGCACGTGCCGAAGGCATTCGATGCGGCGTCTTTGACATCCGGATGACACGGCCTGCCGGCCGCAACCTCAATGTCGCGTGGTGCGCAGGAATTCGGCGAGACGCGCATTCTTGGGCGCGCCGAAGATCTGGGCGGGTGGTCCGTCCTTGACGATGCGCCCCTGTTCCATGAAGACGACGCGGCTGGAGACATCACGGGCAAAGCGCATCTCATGCGTCACGATCAGCAGGGTCGCACCGTCGTCGGCGATGCCCTTCACCGTGTTGAGCACCTCCTGGACGAGCTCCGGATCGAGCGCGAAGGTCACCTCGTCGGGGCTTTGCCAGACGCACTTCTCCCTACGCGCAGCCGGCGTCAGCGTGGATCGGAAAGACCGACTGGCGCAAACGCGTATAGGGCAACCCGGCGATCTTGCTGATGCAGGGACCGGGCGTCACCACGGTGAAGCTGCCCTTGGCGATCTTGTCATAGGCGCGCCGATGCGCCACCGCCGCCTTGACGCCGATGGCCTTCAGGCCTTCCGGCTCGATGCCCTGCGAGCGGAGCTGCCCAAGGTCGAAGGGCGGCGTCTTGCGGCTGGTCAGCAGGATGGTGACGCCGGCGACCTTGACCACCACGCTCGGCCCCATGCTGAAGCGCGAGCCCTGCGAGGCGGCAAGATGACTGTTGAGGTCTTCGAGCGCGAACTCGCCATCGCTTGCGCTGACGAAGACCGCATCGGCCTCGACCGGGCCTTCGGCGATGGCGCTACCCTTGCCGCCGATCGAGAGCTTGCGGACCTCGCCCGGCCTTGCACCGACCATAGCCGCGACGGCTGCCGGGTCGGCGATGGCGACGGCGCAGTTCTCGACGCCATGACGCATGAAGGCGCGCAGCACCGAGGTGCCGTCGCCGGGAGCGCCGCCGCCGATATTGTCGGCCGGTTCGACGACGATATAGGGGCCGCCCGGTGCGCGCAGGATTTCAACGATCGCCTGATCGAGATCCCATTCCGCCGGCAGGCCGAGCTCGCGCAGCTCCGTCGCGGTCCGGGTCAGGCGGTCGAGCGCGTCTCTGGCGGCGGCTTCCGAGCCAGTGAACGCGACGGCGAAGGCGACGCCGGCTTCAGGTACATCCGAGAAGGAATAGCCGCCGACGACATTCGCGACCCAGATCGCCGGATTGTCCTGCTCGATCTGGCGAGCCAGCGCCTCGAGATCCTTCATCGGCCGGTCGGCCGTGCCGGTACCGGTCGGCGGCCACATCACCGGCGCGTTGCAGGAGAGCATGTGTGGCAGCTCACCTTCGTTCAAAGCCCGCGCCAGCAACCGCGCCGAGCGCACGGCGGAGTCGCGCGCATCAATGTGCGGGTTCTCGCGATAGGCGACGAGGGTGTTGGCATTATGCGCCATCGCAGCGGTGAAATTGGCGTGCAGGTCGAAGACCCCGAAAACGGGCAGCCGCTTGCAGCCGGGCACCGAGCGGATATGGGCAAGCAGTGCGCCCTCCGGATCGGGGTTCTCGCTCGTGACCATGGCGCCATGCAGGGCCAGCCAGATGCCGTCGAGCCCGCCGGAGGTGAGCGCGGCTCGCAGCCCGGCATCGAATTCGCTGAGAAAGCGCGCGAAAACAGCGTGATCCACGGTGCCGGCCGGCAGGGCGGTGTAGTCGACCGTCGGTATGACCTGCCAGCCTTCCGCCGCCGCGACTTCCAGAAAACCGTCGACGGTCGAGCCGTCGCCGCGCCGCTGCAGCAGGTCCTCACCCTGGCGGATGGTGAAGTCGGTGAGCGTCGTGATCTCGTCGACGAAGCTGTGCGTCTCGTGGAAGAGCGCTCCGAGCAGGATGCGGCGCGGCCGGGACATGATCTGGGGGGCTCTCGTGGAGACAGTGTCGCAGCATCACGGCTGCTCGGCTGTTCCGGATCAAGGCTGCATTGTTCCGCTCCAGGGAACGCAGATGCTTTGACAGGGCAAGCCCGCTCCCGGTTTCATCACGGAGCCGGCGACCGAAGGGGCGGGCGCCGGCGCTGCTCGGGAACGGATCCGCATGCGCGTCTTCACTGCGTCGCTGGCGACGGAAACCAACACCTTCGCGCCGCTCTATGTCGACCGCAGCGCTTTCGAGAGCGCCTTCTATTGCCCGCCCGGTAGCCACCCCGATACGCCGACATTGTGCTCGGCGCCGATCGTCG
The DNA here is from genome assembly GCA_025846845.1 of Alloboseaceae bacterium BT-24-1. GTDB lineage: Bacteria > Pseudomonadota > Alphaproteobacteria > Rhizobiales > Beijerinckiaceae > Allobosea. The sequence continues at coordinate 651,387 of JAOYTL010000001.1, read as the reverse complement.
CAGCGCGGCGCCGCGCCGCCAGCGAGGGCTACGAGCTGGTCGAGGGCACGGCGACCTGGGCCGAGCCGGCCGGGCTCGTCTCGCGCGACGGCTATGAGAGCCTGCGCGACGAGATTTTGGGTCAGCTGCAAGCCGCCTTGCCGGTCGACATCGTGCTGCTTGGCCTGCACGGCGCGATGGTGGCGCAGGGCTATGACGATTGCGAAGGCGACCTGATCGCGCGGGTCCGGGCGCTCGCCGGCCCGAACTGCGTCATCGGCGTCGAGCTCGACATGCACTGTCATCTGAGCGCTGAGATGGTCGAGGGCGCCGATATCATCGTCGCCTTCAAGGAGTTCCCGCACACCGACTTCCTGGCACGAGCCGAGGATCTGCTGGAGCTCTGCCTCCGGGCTGCGCGCGGCGAGGTGACCCCGACGAGCGCCATCTTCGATTGCCGAGGGCTCGCCGCCTTCATGACCAGCCGCGAGCCCGGACGCAGCTTCGTCGATCGGATCAAGGCGATGGAGGGCCGAGACGGCATCCTCAGCATCTCCGTCGCGCATGGTTTTCAGGCCGCGGATGTCGCCGATGTCGGGACCAAGGTCCTGGTCATCGCAGATGGTAATGCGGAGAAAGCTGCCACGTTGGCGAAACAGCTCGGGCTCGAGATCCTGGGCTGGGGGCAGGGCGCTGCGCCCAGGCACTACAAGCCGGAGGAAGGCATCGCGGCCGCGATCGAACTGGCCGAACCGGGGCGGCCCGTCATCCTCGCCGATCGCTGGGACAATCCGGGCGGTGGCGTCGCCGGCGATTCCTCCGTGATGGTCGAGGCACTGCTGCGCCATCCCGACATCCCCGCGGCGATCGGCGCGCTCTGGGACCCGATCGCGGTCAGCCTGTGCCGTGCCGCCGGTGTCGGCGCGGAGATTCCGCTGCGCTTCGCCGGTAAGGCGGCGCCGACCTCAGGTCGGCCGATCGACGCGATGGTCGAGGTGGTCGGGACGACGGATGATCTGCTGATCCCGTTCGAGCAGAGCTGGGTCTCGCTCGGCCCAGCCGCCGCTATTCGGATCGGCAAGCTCGACATCGTGCTGGCCTCGACCCGCGCCCAGACCTTCAGCCCGCCGGTCTTTACCGATCTCGGCATCGACCTGACGGCGAAGACGATGGTCGTGGTCAAGTCCTCGAACCATTTCCACGCCGCCTTCGCGCCGATCGCCGCAAGCGTGCTCTATCTCGACAGTGGCGGGCCCTATCCGCCCGATGCCAGCAAGATCCCTTACACCAAGGTCAAGCGCCCCTTTTCTCCGCTGGATCCAAACCCATGGCTGTAGCCTCGCACACCGCCCTCTCGCGTCTCTCGCTCGGCGAGATCGACGATCAGCAGCTCGACGGGACGATTAAGGGCGTGCCGCTCGCAGCCTCCCTGCGGCTCGGCGATGTCGGCCGGCAGGGCTGGAACGTTCTCGCCGGCGATATGCCGATGCCGCTCGCCGTCATTCGCGAGAGCGTATTGAAGGCCAACAGCGCCTGGATGGCAGCCTTCACCGCCGCCAACGATCTCCTGATCGCCCCGCACGGCAAGACGACGATGGCGCCGCAGCTCTTCGACTTGCAGATCGCCGACGGCGCCTGGGCGATCACGGTCGCGACCGTGCAGCAGCTCGCCGTCTGCCGCCGCTTCGGCGTCAAGCGCGTGATCCTCGCCAACCAGCCGGTCGGCAGGCAGGAGATCGCGGCCTGCTTCGATGCCCTGCGGGAGCCGGGCTTCGAGCTCTACTGCCTTGCCGACAGCGTCGCCGGTGTTGGATTGCTGGCCGAGGCCGCCACCGCCCATCGCGGCGCCACCCAGCTGCGCATCCTCGTCGAGATCGGCTTTATGGGCGGGCGCACCGGCGCCCGCAGCCAGGCGGAGGCGCTCGCCGTTGCGCGCGCGATTGCCGCGTCACCAGGGTTGCGGCTCTCCGGCTTCGAATGCTTCGAGGGGCTGCTCAGCGAACCGAAGGCGGCCGATCGGCTGCTCGGCGAAGTGGTCGCGACGGCGGCAGCGGCGGAGGCTGAAGGCCTGCTCGGGCCGGAGCCGATGGTGCTGAGCGCCGGCGGAACCTCGCTGTTCGACCGCGCCGGCGAGCGCTTCAACGCCGCGTCCTTCGCGCGGCCGATCCTCAAGCTGCTGCGCTCCGGCTGCTATCTCACCCATGACTCGACGACCTACACGGCCTCGTTCCGCCGGATCACCATGGAGACCAGCCTGGCGCTGCCGCCGGGCGGCCTCGAGCCGGCGCTGGAGGTCTGGGCCTATGTCCAGTCGCGGCCCGAGCGCGGGCGCAGCCTGCTCACCGTCGGCAAGCGCGACATCAGCTATGATTCCGGGCTGCCGGTGCCGCTGCGCTGGTATCGGCCAGGCGGCGCGATGGCGCAGCCGGAGCCGGTGCCGGCCGGGCACACAGTGCTCGCGCTCAATGACCAGCACTGCCATCTCGGCACGCCGGAGGCGAGCCCGCTTCAGGTCGGCGATATGGTCGCCTTCGGCATCGGCCATCCCTGCACGACCTTCGACAAATGGGCGCACCTGATGCTGGTCGACGACGACTATCGCGTCACGGGAGCGGTCCGGACGTTCTTCTGATGCCTTCGCTTTACGTTCCTTCCTGTGGAACGTCGAATCCTTGACGTGAAATGTCTGCGGCAACTACGCTTTTGCCATGTCGCGGTCCTCCGTTTCGGCCGACGGGCGCCGTCAGACCAAGACCTGCGGCGGAAGCGGGCCGCTGCACGCCATGGCCGATTTGCGATGGAAGCCGATGTTCGGGAGGTCGATGTGCGTCTTGCCCTGATCCACATTGTGCAGGAGACGAACGACTTCAATCCGGTGCTGACGACGCTCGCCGACTTCCAGGCCTTCGGCCTTTATGAAGGCGAGGACATCGCCCGGCATTTCAGCGATATCGGCCAGATCGGTGGCCACTATGCCGCGATCAGGGAGTCGGGGCTCGAAGTCGAGACCGTCCCGATCATCCGCGCCTGGGCGGTTGCCGGCGGGCGGATATCGCGCGGGGCCTTCGATTTCTTCCAGGAGAAGATCCGCATCGGTCTCGAAGCCACCGGCCCGGTCGACGGCCTCGTGCTGCACCTGCATGGCGCCTGCGCCGCCGAGGGCGTCGACGATGTCGAGGGCGAGCAGGCCGAGCTCTGCCGCCAGATCCTCGGGCCCGACGTGCCGATCCTGCTCGGGCTCGATCATCACGCCAATGTCACGCACAAGATCATGGCCAATTGCACGGCCATCGTCGGGCATCGCACCCAGCCGCACGACGTCTTCGACACCGGTAAGGTCGGCACGCAAGTGCTGCTGCGCATCCTGACCGGCAGGCTGAAACCGGTGATGGCCTGGCGCAAGATTCCACTGCTGTCGCATCAGGAACAGTTCCTGACCTCGAAAGGGCCGATGAAAATCTGGTTCGACCGGGCCCGGGCGATCGAGGCCGATCCGCGCGTGCTGCAGGCCTCGAACTATCCGATGCAGCCCTGGCTCGATGTCGCCGAGGGTGGCTGGTCAACCATCGTCGTCACCGATGGCGACCAGGCTTTGGCCGAGCGTTTGGCGGACGAGCTCGCCGACCTCGCCTGGTCGATGCGCGATGATTTCCAGGTGCGGGAGGCCGTCTCTGTCGATGACGCCGTCCGGGCGGGCGATGCCGCCGCGCGCGGCATGATCGTGCTCAGCGACACCGGCGACACCGTCTTCGGTGGCGCGGCCGGCGACAGCAATCTGATCCTGGAATCGATCCTGCGACAGGGCACCAGCAGCCGCACCTTGATCCCGCTGATCTCGCCACAGGCGGTCGCGACGCTGATCGCGGCGGGCGAGGGCGCCGAGGTGACCTTGCCGCTCGGCGGCGACGCCGCGACCGCCTTCTTCAAGCCGCTGACGGTGACCGGTCGAGTGCGGCGGATCGGTGGCGGCCCGGTCCGGCTGGACTATAATCACCAGCCCGAGGTCGACATGGGCCGCGTCGTGGTCTTCGACGTCGGGCCGGCGACCTTGCTGATCAGCGAACTCCGCGGCGTCGCCGGCAATGTGCCGGGGGTCTACGAGGCCTTCGGCATCGAGCTCGCGGACTACAAGATGGCCGTGCTCAAGACCGCCTCGAACTTCCAGTACTTCGCCCCGATCACCTCGCAGGTGATCCGCGCCGACACGCGCGGGCCGGGGCAATCCGATGTCTTCACTTTGCCGTGGCAGCGCATCCCACGGCCTGTCTATCCACTGGAAACAATAAGCGACTGGCGGGCGCATTCGTCCCAGCCGGGAGCGGGAACGGGCTGATTGTCGACCTAACAACAAGAGGGGAGAGCCATGACAAAGCTGTCGCGACGCCAATTCTGCATGACCGGCCTTGCTTTGGCGGGAGCAGCGCCACTGATCGCTGCGGCTCCGGCCTCCGCTCAGCAGCTCAAGGGCGGCACGCTGCGTGTCGCCGTGCTGAGCGAGCTCGCCAATTTCGACCCGCAGCAGCTCTCGACGGTCAATTTCCACGTCATCAAGAACCTCTATGACAGCCTGATCGAATACACCCCGGACGGTAAGCCGCAGCCGAGCCTGGCAACCGAGTGGAAGATCGCGCCCGACAAGACCTCGGTCAGCCTGACGCTGCGCGACGGCGTCACCTTCCACAGTGGTACGCCGTTCAAGTCGGATTCCGTGCTGGCGACGCTGCAGAAGGGCGCCGATCCCAAGCGCGGCAAGAACGTCTTCTCGACCATGGCGATCGTGAAGGACTGGTCGGCGCCGGACGAGCGCACGGTGGTGATCAACTTCAAGGCGCCGGCGCCCGAGCGCCAGATCCTCGATCTCCTGCAGTTCCTGATCCCGATCGAGGCCAAGGGCATCGACACGGTCGAGACCGTGCCGGCCGGGACCGGTCCCTACACGCTGGTCAGCCGCGCCGTCGGCCAGGGGCTGACCCTCAAGGCCAATCCGAAACACTGGCGCGAGAAGCAGCCGATCGCGCAGGATCTCGTCTTCACCGTGTTCAGCGAGGACGCGGCCGCCACCGCCGCGCTTGAATCGGGCGCCGTCGACATCGTCTACAACGGCTCCTCGCGCAGCGCCGTAAGGCTGAAGGGCGCCGGTTATCAGGTCTTCGCCGGGCCAGGGCCGCTGGTGCAGGTGTTCCGCATCAACTCGACACGCGGGCCTTTCCGCAACAAATCGTTCCGGCAGGCCTTCAACTATCTGATCGACCGCGCCAGCATCCTGCGCGTCGGCTATGCCGGGATGGGCAAGGTGGTGGCGCTGCCCTGGGCGCCGGCGAGTCCGGCCTTCGACGACAATTACACCAAGACATACGCCTATGACCTTGAAAAGGCGAGGAAGCTGATCACCGCCTCCGGCCTGTCGGCCGATGAGATCAAGGGCTGGAAGCTGCTGGTCAACGGCAGCGACGAGGCTTCCGTTGCGATCAGCCAGATCGTGCAGGGCTCGCTGCAGAAGGTCGGCGTGCCGGTCGAGCTCGATATGCGCCAGGGCGCCGAATACGTCACCGCGCTGCTCGGCGGCGACTTCGCCGCGACCTTCGGCGCGGTCGGCAACGTCCAGAAATTCCCGTCGCGGGTCACGACCAACTCGATCTACCGCACCTCCGGCAACCCGATCCTCAGGGACCCGCACCCGCATCCGGACTATGTCGCGGCGATCGCCAAGGTCGACGCCGCGACGGGCGGCGAGGCGGAGGTCAAGGCGGCCTATGACAACCTCAACCGCGTCATGGTCGACGAGGCCTTCGGGATTCCGACGAACTCCTACGATGTCGGACTGATCGTCGCCTCCGAGAAGATCGGCGGCATCACCCTCGACATCGACAACCTCTTCATCGCCCGCACCATCGGATTCAAATGATGGGGTGCGACGGGAAACCCCTCCCCCTCGTGGGGAGGGGCAGGGGTGGGGGGCGGAAAGTAGGTGCTATTCTGCCGATGATCGCACCGATCCGGCTATACAATCCTTCCCTAGCCAAGTCGTTCGCCCCCCATCCCTCTCCCTTCCCCACAAGGGGGAAGGGAAGAGTTCCGGCGATCAGCCCTCTGTGGGGCAATCCGTGACGGAGACGCTGGCCGCTCTGGGAAGCCTGCTGCGCCGGCTGCTCGCCCGGCGGGGCCCGGCCCTGAGCCTCGTCTTCCTCACTCTGGTCGCGCTGGCAGCAACCTTCGCCGGCCTGTTGCCGCTCGATCCGCTGGCGCAGAGCATCGCGGATTCGCTGAAGCCACCTTCGGCCGAGAGCTGGTTCGGCACTGATGAGCTCGGCCGCGATATCCTCGCCCGCGTCGTCTACGGCGCCCGCACCTCGCTGATCACCGCCTTCGGTGCCGTCCTGATCGCGGCGCTCGTCGGCATACCGGTCGGTTTGATCGCCGGCTTCTACGGCGACTGGCGCGATTCCCTGCTGATGCGCTGTATCGACGTGCTGCTCGCTTTGCCGAACATCCTGTTCGCCATGGCGCTGATCGCCGTGCTGGGCCGCAGCCAGGGGGCGGCGCTGATCGCCGTCGGCATCGCCGGCATCCCGGGTTTCGCCCGCATCGCCAGGGCGCAGGTCATGGCGCTGCGCCAGCTCGATTTCGTCATGGCGGTGCGCAGCTTCGGCGGTCGGCCGGGCTACATCATGGTCCGGACCCTCCTGCCCAATATCCTGAGCCCTCTGGTCGTGCAGGCGATCGTGCTCGCCTCGATCGCGATCCTGCTCGAGGCGGCGCTCGCCTTCCTCGGTGTCGGCGTGCCGCCGCCGACGCCGAGCTGGGGCGAGATGCTGCGCACCGGCAAATCCTATCTCTATGAGGCGCCGAGCTACGCCGTGCTGCCCGGCCTAGTCCTGACGCTGACGATCCTCTCCTTCGACACGATCGGACGAGCGCTGACCGCGATCCTCGACCGCGACGAGACCGATGCTTCCGGCGCGACGATCGGGGGCCGGCGATGACGGCCTACGTCCTGCGCCGCCTCGCCCAGATGCTGCCCGTGCTGCTGATCGCCTCCTTTGCGATCTTCGCGATGATCTATGCCGTGCCGGGCGGGCCGGTCGCGGTCATCGCCGGCGAGAACGCCACGGCGGAGGAGGTCGCCGAGGTGACCCGGCGCTTCGGCTTCGACCGGCCGATGGTGGTGCAATATGCCGACTGGCTCGGCCGCGCGCTCACCGGCGATTTCGGTCTGTCGCTGCACAGCCGCCAGCCGGTGCTGCAACTGATCGGCGAGCGCCTGCCGGCGACGCTGCAGCTCGCGCTCTGCGCCATCATCGTCGCGCTCGTCATCGGCATCCCCGTTGCGATCGCCAGCGCCGTCCGGCCGAATTCCTGGCTCGACCGGGTGCTCAGCGGCTGGAGCGCGCTGGCGCTCGGCGTGCCGACCTTCTGGCTCGGCATCCTCCTGATCCTGCTCTTCGCCGTCGAATTGCGCTGGCTGCCCTCGGCGTCGCGCTATGTGCCGCTCTGGCAAGCGCCGCTCGATGCCGTGCGCAGCCTCGTCCTGCCGGCGCTGACGCTCGGGGTCTACGTCTCGGGCGTGCTCGGACGCTTCCTGCGGGCCTCGCTGATCGGCGAGGCGCGGGCCGACTATGTCCGCACCGCCCGTGCCAAGGGCGTGCCGGAGAAGCGCATCGTCGGCCTGCACATCATGCGCAACGCACTTTTGCCCTTCGTCACCATCGTCGGATTGATGATGGCGCACTTCATCGGCGGCGCCGTCGTCACGGAGGCGGTCTTCACCTATCCCGGCCTCGGGCGCTTGCTGATCCAGGCGATCACCACCCGCGATTATCCGCTGATCCAGGGCTGCATCCTGGTGATCCTGATCGCCTACATGCTGATCAACCTCGCGGTCGACATGCTCTACGCCTGGATCGATCCGCGGATCGAATACCGATGAGCGCCGCCTCAGCGCGGGGCGATTGCCGGCTGCGAGCCGAGCCGAGCCGAGATCCCTGCCGCGATCTCGCGCAATCGCGCGCCGGCCTTGGCCGCGAGCGAATGCGGCATGCGCATCAGCGGCGCCGAGATCGAGAGCGCCGCGACGGGATAGCCGTGCTCGTCGAGGATCGGCGCGCCGATGCACATGGCGCCATCCTCGTTCTCGCCCATCTCGGTGGCGTAGCCCGTGCGCGCCACCTGGCGCAATTGCCGCTCGATCTCCTCGCGTTCGAGCAGGGTGCGGCCGGTGCGCTCGGTCAGCGGCAGGTCGAGCTGGCGCTGCCGCTCGGCTTCGGGCAGGAAGGCGAGGATCGCCTTGCCGAGCGCGGTCGAGTGCATCGGGTGGCTGTCGCCGATGCGCGCCTGCATGCGAAGCGAGCGATTGGCTTCGATCAGGTCGATATAGACGATCGTGCCGTTGCCCTTCACCGCGAGGTTCACCGTCTCGTTGAACTCGTGCATCAGCTCGGTCATCGCCGGCCGGGCGAGGCCGCGGATCTTGCTGACGCTGGCGTCGGCGCGGGCGATCGAGCGCATCTGCGGGCCGAGCGTATAGCGATCCGTCGCCCGGTTGTGATCGAGGAAGCCGGCGGCGGACAGCGTCTGCAGATAGCGGAAGGTCGTCGTCTTCGGGATCCGCAATTCCTTGCTGACGGCGGTGAGCGCGATCTCGTGGCCGTGACGCGCGACCAGCTCCAGCACCCTCAACGCTTTCATCACCGGCTGTACGACGTAAGGATTCTCGCTCGTCTTCGCCATGGCCGCTCCGGTCGTCCCTTGAACGATGAGTCGGCATAGCCCAGCACTATCGAATTCCGCAACACGAAACCCGTGTTCCTTTACGCGGATGAAGCGCTTTGGTCTGCTCGTGCAGATTGCAGCGGAGGCGACGCACGTGACAGCGAACGGCACCCATCAGGCGGGAACACTGCGCTTCGAGGAATCGGCCCGGCAGATCGCGCAGAATGTGCGCTTCATCGCGGGCGGCGTGAACAGCAATTTCCGGCTCGGCATGGCCCCGGGACCGCTCGTCTTCGAGCGCGGCGAGGGCGCCTATCTCATCGATGTCGATGGCAACCGGATCATCGACTATTACTGCGGCATGGGCGCGACGGTGCTCGGCCACAATCCGGCGCCCGTGCTGGAGGCGGTCCGGAAACAGGCGGAGAAGGGCATCCTCTTCGCCGGCCAGGCGCCGGTCGAGTACGAGGCGGCGAAGCTGATCTGCGAGCGCATTCCGTCAGCCGAGCGGCTGCGCTTCGGCTCGTCGGGCTCGGAGGTGGCGCAAGCCGCGATGCGGCTGGCACGCGCCGCCACGGGCAGGCGCACCATCGTCAAGTTCGAGGGCCACTATCATGGCTGGTTCGACAACATCCTTTGGTCGACCGCGCCCGGCCTCAACGCGGCAGGGCCGGACGACGCGCCGACCCCTGTGATCGGCAGCAAGGGCCAGGATGCAGCGGCGGGCGAGGGGCTCTCGATCCTTGGCTGGAACGATCTCGAAGCACTCCAAACGCGTCTTGCCAAAGGCGATGTCGCGGCGGTGCTGATGGAGCCGGCGATGTGCAACCAGGGCGCCATCGCCCCGGCGCAGGGCTATCTCGAAGGCGCACTCGCCGCCTGCCGCAGACATGGCGCGCTGCTGATCTTCGACGAGGTCATCACCGGCTTCCGCCTCGCTCGCGGCGGTGCCCAGGAACGCTTCGGCGTCACGCCCGATCTCACCCTCATGGCCAAGGCGATCGCCAACGGCTTTCCGGTCGCGGCGATCGCCGGCCGGGCCGACCTGGTCGACCTGTTCGCCGACGGCGTGCTGCATGGCGGCACCTTCAACGCCCAGCCGATCGCGATGGCGGCGATGGTGGCGACGCAGAACCTGCTGACGCCCGAGCACTATGAGCGCAGCTCTGCCCACGGCCAGCGCCTGCAGGATGGTATCCGCACGATCCTGGCCGAGGCGGGAATCAAGGCTCAGGTCGCCGGCTTCCCGCTGATGTTCCACGTCGCCTTCGGGCTCGACACTCCGGCACGGAACTATCGGGACGTCGCGCGCTCGGACAAGGTCGCCTACAGCCGCTTCGCCCACGCGCTGCTCAGGCGTGGCGTGCGCGTGCTCGAACGGGGCGCCTGGTTCGTCTCTTCGCAGCATGACGGGGCAGTCGTCGATGCGACGCTCGCAGCGGTCCGGCTCGCCGCTCGGGAGATATAGCCGCCTTGCTGCTCTCTTCCTGCGCGCGTTGCCGGCGGTGACTGGAACAATTCCAGGGCGCGCCAGTTCCCCTTGAGGCTTGCCCTGTCTTGGGGCCTGGAGGAAATGGAATGCGCAAACCGACTCTCATCGCAATCGTGATCGGCGGCCTGGCTTGGTCGGGCGCTGCATGGGCTTCGCCCATTCACGAAGCTGGCCCAGCGGGCGAGGCAGAGATCGCCCGCGCACTCGACGGTCTCGACGTCGCATTCACGCGCCATACGCGCGAGCATCGCATGATGGAGATTCAGCGGAATCTCGACCGGCAGAATCGCGGCCGGGGCTACGGCTACGGAGGGCGCGGTTATGACCGTGGCTATGGGTACGGTCGTGGACGCGGCTACGATCGTGGCTATGGCTACGGGCGTGGACGCGGCAATGATGGCTATGGCGGGCGGGGTTATATCCGGGGAGGCAATCCCTATAGCGGCAGCACCTACTGAGGCGCCGAGGTCTTGATCGGTATCGGACTGAAGGACGCATCCGCGTCTTCCCGTCCGATACCTGGCCTACCAGGGCCGACGCGGCCCTGTGTCGATGTGGATCAGCCCGTTCCAGTAGACCTTGTTGCCACCGACCTCGGGCAGGTTTCGGGCCCATTCCAGAACGGTGCGCGGCCTGACGCCTGGCACCCGAAAATCCATTGCCTCGCAGCGCTTGTGATAGGAGCCGCGCCGCGCCCGCCAGGGCGGCCGCCAGGTCGAGGTCACCTTAACAGCCCCGTACTTGTCCGAGATCTTGCCGAGGATGCTCTTCAGGACCGGCGGCAGGCAGACGATCGAGGTTCCAGGATCGGTCGAGATGCCCGGCTTGTCGGGTTTCTCGTCGGGATCGAAGGCGGGCTCCTCGCCGACCTGCCCGGGCGTGCGTTGCGGCCATTCCGGGCCCTCGTCGTCATCGGGCTGGGCGAGGGTGGGCGCGGGCCCCGGGGGCGTTGCGAGGCTGGCTTCGACCGGAGGCGCCGGGACCACGACGATCGGTGGCGCGCCCGGCTTGATCTGCAGGTCGAGATCGAAGGGGCGTTCGGGGGGAAGGGGCGCGAGCATCATCTGCGCTGCGGCTGGGCCGCCGAACGCCATCCCGGCGACACAGGCGCCAGCCAGCATGACTCTCAGCATGGCAATCACGAGGCGCGGGACGCCGATGGCGGGAACGCAGCCAGGAATGCGCGATCACGATGCGTTGTTGGCCTCGGCATTCCCGCAGCGGTGCTCCTGACGCATTGGCAGCGCTTGCCGACGAATCGTGCCGGCGCCGAAGACTGACGTTACGTCCCCGTTTGCCACGCTTCGACGCGCCGCGACAACCGCCTTGCGTCAGGCGTGATCGGCCGCGAGAATCGAGGTCGAAACGCCCGGGAAACGCGACACTTTCGCGAGCCGGGTCGACATATGCGGCAAAGACATGGCGATAGCCGCGTTGTGCGGCGCGGCGAACCCTTGCGTGATTCTAAAGCAGGGTCTAATCGACTGGCGAGATTGAGGGCGCCGCCTCGGCGCCGGGTTGAAGCGGGGTGACAGATGCAAGCTCTTCCTGTGCAGTCCCTGCTGTCGGACTACCTGCCTCTGGTCATCTTCATCGGCCTGTCGATCGTGATTGGCCTGGCGCTCCTGATCGCGCCGTTCGCCGTCGCCTATTCCAAGCCCGACGCCGAGAAGCTCTCGGCCTATGAATGCGGCTTCAACGCCTTCGACGATGCGCGCATGAAATTCGACGTGCGCTTCTACCTCGTCGCCATCCTCTTCATCATCTTCGACCTCGAAGTCGCCTTCCTCTTCCCGTGGGCGGTCGCCTTCGGCGGACTCGGCTGGTTCGGCTTCTGGTCGATGATGATCTTCCTGGGCGTGCTGACCGTCGGCTTCGTCTACGAGTGGCGCAAGGGCGCGCTCGAGTGGGACTGACCATTTGTCGCGTAAGCTTGATACCGTCCTGTCTCCGTTCTTACATTCGACGAAAGCTAAAGGTTCGAACTGATGGCCATGACAGCGATCGATCGCGGTGATCCGCTCGTCGCGCCGGCACCCAGGGGCCTGCTCGGCCCGGACGGCAACCCGGTCGGCACGCGCGATCCCTTCTTCGTCGAGATCAACAACGAGCTGGCCGACAAGGGCTTTCTGGTCACGGCGACCGACGACCTGATCAACTGGTCCCGCACCGGCTCGCTGATGTGGATGACCTTTGGTCTCGCCTGCTGCGCGGTCGAGATGATGCAGCTCTCGATGCCGCGCTACGATGTCGAGCGTTTCGGCTTCGCGCCGCGCGCCTCTCCGCGCCAGTCCGACGTGATGATCGTCGCCGGCACGCTGACCAACAAGATGGCTCCGGCCCTGCGCAAGGTCTACGACCAGATGCCGGAGCCGCGCTACGTCATCTCGATGGGCTCCTGCGCTAATGGCGGCGGCTACTACCATTACAGCTATTCGGTGGTTCGCGGCTGCGACCGCATCGTGCCGATCGACGTCTATGTGCCGGGCTGCCCGCCGACCGCGGAAGCGCTGCTCTACGGCGTGCTGCTGCTGCAGAAGAAGATCCGGCGGACGGGGACGATCGAGCGGTGAACGAAGCTGGCGCCAGCGTGATGCGGCAGTGGCGGGCGCGAGCCACGCCGGAGGGAGCGCTCGCCTATCGCGCGCATCTTTCCGGTTCGGTGCTGCCTCAGCTGCAGGTGCTCGCTGGTTTTCGTAGCGTCGCACTGCTCAACCGCCCGGTTGCTGGCGAGGTCGAGATCACCGTGCAGACCCGCTGGGACAGCATGGCGGCGATCGCGGCTTTCGCGCAGCCGGATCTGGAAGCAGCGGTTGTCGAGCCGGCGGCGGCTGCCGTGCTGTTGAGCTATGATGACGTGGTGACGCATCACCAGGTCATTCTCGAAGGATGATGCAATGAGCGAAGCGCTCGTGACATTGGGCGAAGAGATCAAGGCGGCGCTGCCCGGCGCGGTGACCGACATCGTCGTCGCCTATGACGAGCTGACCGTGCTCGCCGAGGCCGCCGAGATCGTGCGGGTCCTCAAGACTCTCTACGACGATTCCCGCTTCCGCTTCGTCAACTTCACCGACATCGCCGGCGCCGACTATCCGCAGCGCGAAAAGCGCTTCGAGGTCGTCTATCACCTGCTTTCGCCGCGCCATAACCGGCGCGTGCGCGTCAAGGTCATGGCCGACGAGGCGACGCCGGTTCCGTCCGTGATCGAGGTCTTCCCGGCGGCGAACTGGTACGAGCGCGAGGCCTACGACTTCTACGGCATCCTGTTCTCCAATCACCCCGACCTGCGCCGTATCCTCACCGACTACGGTTTCGAGGGCTATCCGCTGCGCAAGGACTTCCCGCTGACCGGCTTCGTCGAGGTCCGCTATGACGACGAGCAGAAGCGCGTCGTCTACGAGCCGGTGAAGCTGAACCAGGAGTTCCGCAACTTCGACTTCCTCTCGCCTTGGGAAGGGACGGAATACGTCCTGCCGGGCGACGAGAAGGCCAAGGCGGGCTGACGCGATGGGCGAGGGCCACACACTCTCAGGTGGCTGTCTCTGCGGCTCCGTTCGCTTCACGGCGACGATGGCCAAGCCGGAGATGGACGTCTGCCATTGCGACATGTGTCGCAAATGGAGCGGCGGCGTACTGATGACCGTGCCTTGCTCGGACGTCGCGGTCGCCGACGAGACGCATCTTGCCGTCTATCCCTCGTCGGAATGGGGCGAGCGCGTCTTCTGCCGGAACTGCGGAACCAGCCTGTTTTGGCGTCAGCGTTCGGGCGCAGGCCCGGTTGCGGTGGCGTTCCCGAGCCTCGACGACCCTGCCGACCTTGTCTTCGCCGAAGAGATTTTCATCGACGAGAAGCCCGCCCTCTACGCCTTTGCGGGCGAGCGCCGGCGCAAGACCGGTGAGCAGGTGATCGCCGAGTTCATGGCAAAACAGGCGGCTGATCATGCGTAGATTGGTCAGAAGCGTTGGTATTTTGGTTGCAGTCTCGGTTGCCGGATATGGGACAACGGAACTGTGGAGAGATTTTTCCAAGGGGCTGACCGAGCACTTCCTTGAGGAGGAAGCCATTTGGAAAATCGACGGTGATATGAATCTCGCTGAATACGAGCCGGACCTATCACGAGCTTGCTCTAAGCGGTTTGGACAGTCCTGGAAGTTCGATCTCAGCGAACGGCAATGTTGCGTCCATTCCAGTAAGGCGGATTGCCGCCTGCTGGTTGAGGGATAGGTTTGAGGTCAATGACCGAACACAACATCCGCAACTTCTCGATCAATTTCGGCCCGCAGCACCCGGCCGCGCACGGCGTGCTCCGCCTGGTGCTGGAGCTCGACGGCGAGATCGTCGAGCGCGTCGATCCTCATATCGGCCTCTTACATCGCGGCACCGAGAAGCTGATCGAGCACAAGACCTATCTCCAGGCGCTGCCCTATTTCGACCGGCTCGACTATGTCGCGCCGATGAACCAGGAGCATGCCTATTCGCTGGCGGTCGAGAAGCTGATGGGCGTCACCGTGCCGCGCCGCGGCCAGCTCATCCGCGTGCTCTATTCCGAGATCGGCCGTATCCTCTCGCATATCCTCAACGTCACCACGCAGGCGATGGACGTCGGCGCGCTCACCCCGCCGCTCTGGGGCTTCGAGGAGCGCGAGAAGCTGATGATCTTCTACGAGCGGGCTTGCGGCGCGCGCATGCACGCGGCCTATGTCCGGCCGGGCGGCGTCCACCAGGACCTGCCGACCTCGCTGATCCACGACATCGCCGAATGGTGCGACCCGTTCCTCAAGGTCTGCGACGATCTCGAGACCCTGCTCACCGACAACCGCATCTTCAAGCAGCGCAATGTCGATATCGGCGTCGTCGATCTCGAGACCTGCTGGAAATGGGGTTTCTCGGGCGTGATGGTGCGCGGCTCCGGCGCGCCCTGGGACCTGCGCAAATCGCAGCCCTATGAGTGCTACGAGGAGATGGAATTCGACATCCCCGTCGGCAAGAACGGCGACTGCTACGACCGCTACTGCATCCGCATGGAAGAGATGCGCCAGTCGGTCCGGATCATGAAGCAGTGCTGCGAGAAGCTGCTCTCGGCCGATGGCGGCGGGCCGATCTCCTCGCTCGACGGCAAGATGGTGCCGCCCAAGCGCGGCGAGATGAAGCGCTCTATGGAAGCGCTGATCCACCATTTCAAGCTCTACACCGAGGGCTACAAGGTGCCCGCGGGCGAGGTCTACGCCGCCGTCGAGGCGCCCAAGGGCGAGTTCGGCGTCTATCTCGTCTCCGACGGCACCAACAAGCCCTATCGCTGCAAGATCAAGGCGCCGGGCTTCGCCCATCTCCAGGCCATGGATTTCATGTGCCGCAAGCACATGCTCGCCGACGTCTCGGCGATCCTCGGCTCCCTCGACATCGTGTTCGGGGAGGTCGATCGGTGATTGCCTCAACCGTCATGGTCGGCCTTGTGCCGACCATCCACGTCTTGAACGTGGCCGATGTTGCGAAGACGTGGATGCTCGGGACAAGCCCGAGCATGACGTCGAGAGAGAACTGATATGTCCGTCCGTCGTCTCGCGCCTGATCACGTTCAACCCACCTCCTTCGCCTTCACCGCGGCGAACGAGAACTGGGCTGATCAGCAGATCGCCAAGTACCCGGAAGGCCGCCAGGCTTCGGCCGTGATTCCGCTGCTCTGGAAGGCGCAGGAGCAGCATGATGGCTGGCTGCCGCGCGCCGCGATCGAGGAGGTCGCCCGCAAGCTCGGCATGGCGCCGATGCGGGTGCTGGAGGTCGCGACCTTCTACACCATGTTCAGCCTGCAGCCGGTGGGCGAGCACTTCATCCAGCTCTGCGGCACGACGCCTTGCGCGCTGCGCGGTGCCGAGGCGCTGAAGAAGGTCTGCGAGGACGTCATCGGCCCGCAATCGACCGTCACCGCCGATGGCAAGCTGTCCTGGCTCGAAGTCGAATGCCTCGGCGCCTGCTGCAACGCCCCGATGGCGCAGATCAATTTCGATTACTACGAAGACCTGACGCCGGATAATTTCCGCAAGCTCCTCGGCGACCTGCGCGAAGGCCGCCCGACCAAGCCCGGCCCGCAGGTCGACCGCTCCTGCTCGGAGCCGCTCGGCGGCGGCGACACGCTGAAGGATCCGGCCCTCTTCGACGGCTCGGTGATCGGCGCCGGCGACTGGCAGGCGCGCATCACGAGGCAGCGCGAGGACGCGATCAAGATCGCCAGCGAGAAGGCTGCGGCCGAGGCCAAGGCCAAGGCGGAAGCCGAGGTGGCGGCCGCGACAGCCAAGGCTGGCCCGACCGACGTCAAGACGGCGCCGGCTCCAGAGGCTGCCGCTCCCGGCCGCCCGAAGCCGTCAGAGCCGGACCAGCCGGCCAGCGCCGCGCAGGACACGCCGTCCGCGACGAGCAAGGCGATCAAGGACACGCCCGCCAAGGGCACAGCCGAGAAGGCGCCGGCGGCCAAGGCAGCTCCTGCTGCCGAGCCGGCCGCTGCCGTGTCCGAAACCAAGCCGCAACTGCTGACCGCGGCCCGCGGCGGCAAGGGCGACGATCTCGAATTGATCTGGGGCGTCGGTCCCAAGCTCGGCAAGATGCTCAATGAGATGGGCATCTGGCACTTTGACCAGATCGCCGCCTGGACCCCGGCCGAGCTCGCCTGGGTCGATGCAAGGCTGACCGGTTTCAAGGGCCGGGCCGTGCGCGACGACTGGATTTCGCAGGCGAAGAAACTCGCGACAGGCTGGCGGCCGGAATCGGCCCTCGGCGACAAGCCGGTGAAGTGAGGCGACAACGATGCTGGCTGATCGCGACCGCATTTTTACCAATCTCTACGGCCTTCACGACCTGTCGCTGAAGGGCGCCATGCAGCGTGGCGCCTGGGACGGCACCAAGTTCCTGCTCGAACAGGGGCGCGACTGGATCATCGACGAGATGAAGAAGTCGGGCCTGCGCGGACGCGGCGGCGCCGGCTTCCCGACCGGCCTGAAATGGTCGTTCATGCCCAAGCAGAGCGACGGGCGCCCGCACTACCTCGTCGTCAACGCCGACGAGTCGGAGCCGGGCACCTGCAAGGATCGCGAGATCATGCGCAACGACCCGCATACGCTGGTCGAGGGCTGCCTGATCGCCTCCTTCGCCATGGGCGCGCACGCGGCCTACATCTACATCCGCGGCGAATATGTTCGCGAGCGCGAGGCGCTGCAGCGCGCCGTCGACGAGGCCTATGAGGCGAACCTCATCGGCAAGAACAACAAGCACGGCTATCCCTTTGATCTCTATGTGCATCACGGCGCTGGCGCCTATATCTGCGGCGAGGAGACGGCGCTGCTGGAGAGCCTCGAGGGCAAGAAGGGCATGCCGCGGCTGAAGCCGCCTTTCCCGGCCAATGTCGGCCTCTATGGCTGCCCGACCACCGTCAACAACGTCGAGTCCATCGCGGTCGCGCCAACCATCCTGCGCCGCGGCGCGAGCTGGTTCTCCTCGATCGGCACGCCCAACAATGTCGGCACCAAGCTGTTCTGCGTTTCGGGCCATGTGAACAAGCCCTGCAATGTCGAAGAGGCGATGGGCCTGACCTTTCGCGAGCTGATCGACCGCCATTGCGGCGGCATCCGTGGCGGCTGGGACAACCTCAAGGCGGTCATCCCCGGCGGCTCCTCGGTCCGCATGGTTCCGGCCGAGCAGATCATCGACACGCCGATGGATTTCGACTCGCTCTCCAAGCTGAAGTCGGGCCTCGGCACGGCGGCGGTGATCGTCATGGACAAGTCGACCGACATCATCCGCGCCATCGCCCGTATCAGCTATTTCTACAAGCATGAGAGCTGCGGCCAGTGCACGCCCTGCCGCGAGGGCACCGGCTGGATGTGGCGAGTCGTCAACCGCATGGCGGAGGGCCGCGCCCAGAAGCGCGAGATCGACATGCTGCTCGACGTCTCCAAGCAGATCGAAGGCCACACCATCTGCGCGCTCGGCGATGCTGCCGCCTGGCCGATCCAGGGCCTGATCAACCATTTCCGTCACGAAATCGAGCAGCGCATCGACGATTATGCCGCCAACCCCCATGGCGAGCCGGTCAGGCTCATGGCGGCGGAGTGAGACCATGACCAAGCTTCTGATCGACGGCATCGAGGTCGACGTTCCTGCGGAGTACACCGTTCTCCAGGCCTGCGAGGCGGCCGGCGCCGAGGTGCCGCGCTTCTGCTTCCATGAGCGGCTCTCGATCGCCGGCAATTGCCGCATGTGCCTGGTCGAGGTGAAGGGCGGCCCGCCGAAGCCCCAGGCCTCCTGCGCCATCGGCGTGCGCGATCTGCGCCCCGGCCCGAACGGCGAGCTGCCGGTCGTGCTGACCAGGTCGCCCATGGTCAAGAAGGCGCGCGAAGGGGTGATGGAGTTCCTGCTCATCAACCACCCGCTCGACTGCCCGATCTGCGATCAGGGCGGCGAGTGCGACCTGCAGGACCAGGCCATGGCCTATGGCGTCGACACCTCGCGCTATGCCGAGAACAAGCGCGCCGTCGAGGACAAGTATATCGGCCCGCTGGTCAAGACCTCGATGACGCGCTGCATTCAGTGCACGCGCTGCGTCCGCTTCACCACCGAGGTCGCTGGCGCCTCCGACCTCGGCGCCATCGGCCGCGGCGAGGACATGGAGATCACCACCTATCTCGAGCACGCCATGAGCTCGGAGCTGCAGGGCAATGTCGTCGACCTCTGCCCGGTTGGCGCGCTGACCTCCAAGCCCTACCAGAACAAGGCCCGACCCTGGGAGCTGACCAAGACCGAATCCATCGACGTGATGGATGCGGTCGGCTCGGCGATCCGTGTCGACTCGCGTGGCCGTGAAGTGATGCGGGTGCTGCCGCGCATCAACGAGGCGGTGAACGAGGAGTGGATCTCCGACAAGACCCGCCACATCGCCGACGGGCTCCGGACCCAGCGGCTCGACCAGCCCTATATCCGCGAGCACGGACACTTGCGGCCGGCGAGCTGGACCGAGGCGCTTTCGCTGGTCGCGGGCAAGCTCAAGGCCGCCAAACCCGAGCGCATCGGCGCCATCGCCGGCGATCTCGCCGCGGTCGAGGAGATCTATGCGCTTAAAAGCCTGATCGCGGGCCTCGGCTCGACCAACCTCGACTGCCGCCAGGACGGGACGAAACTCGACCCGGCTTTCGGCCGCGCCAGCTACATCCTCAACGCCGGCATCGCCGGGATCGAGGACGCGACTTCGCTGCTGATCATCGGCTCGAATCCGCGTCGCGAGGCGCCGATCGTCAACGCCCGCATCCGCAAGCGCTGGCTGCGCGGTGACTTCAAGGTCTCGCTGATCGGCGAGAAGGTCGATCTGACCTACGCCTATGATTATCTCGGCGCTGGCCCTGAGACGCTGGCCGATCTGGTCAAGCGCGCCGGGGCGTCGGGCGAGCGGCCGATGGTACTGATCGGGCAGGGCGCTCTGACCCGCGCCGACGGCGCCGCCGTGCTCTCGCTTGCGGCCAAGGCCGCCGACCTGCTCGGCGCGGTCAAGGATGGCTGGAATGGCTTTGGCGTGCTGCACACCGCGGCCGCCCGCGTCGGTGCTCTCGATCTCGGCTTCGTGCCTGGCGAAGGTGGTCTCGACGTTGCCGGCATGACGGCGGCTGGCGCGCTCGACGTGCTCTTCCTGCTCGGCGCCGACGAGATCGAGGTGCCGGCCGGCGCCTTCGTGATCTACCAGGGCAGTCATGGCGACAAGGGCGCCCACCGCGCCGACGTGATCCTGCCGGGCGCCGCCTACACCGAGAAGTCCGGCACCTACGTCAACACCGAGGGGCGGGTGCAGATGGCGGCTCGCGCCACCTTCCCGCCTGGCGATGCCAAGGAGGACTGGGCGATCCTGCGGGCGCTCTCCGCCTCGCTAGGCGAGCCGCTGCCCTTCGACTCGCTTCCCGCGCTGCGCCGCGAGCTCTACGCCACGCATCCGCATTTCGCTGCCGTCGATGGGGTGGCGGAGGGCGATCGCGCCGGTCTGGCGAAGCTGGCCGGGCAGGGCGGCGCCACCGAGAAGGCGGGCTTCGCGCCGGCTATCAGCGATTTCTACACCACGAACCCCATCGCCCGCGCTTCGGCGGTGATGGCGGAATGCTCGGCGCTGGCCTCCGGCCGCATGCGCCAGGCGGCGGAGTAAGCCTCGATGAACTGGGACCTCGTCCTCGACCTTGCGATCATCGCCGGCAAGAGCCTGCTGCTGCTGGTCTGCCTTTTGGTCTTCATCGCCTTCATCCTGCTCGCCGATCGCAAGATCTGGGCGGCGGTGCAGCTCAGGCGCGGCCCGAACGTGGTCGGCCCGTTCGGCCTGTTCCAGAGTTTCGCCGACTTGCTGAAATTCGTCTTCAAAGAGCCGATCATCCCCTCCAGCGCCAATAAGGGCGTGTTTTTGCTGGCGCCGCTGATCTCCTGCGTGCTGGCGCTGGCGGCTTGGGCGGTGATCCCGGTGGCAGAGGGCTGGGCGATCGCCGACATCAATGTCGGCGTCCTCTACATTTTCGCGATCTCCTCGCTCGGCGTTTACGGCGTCATCATGGGCGGCTGGGCCTCGAACTCGAAGTATCCGTTCCTCGGCGCGCTGCGCTCGGCGGCGCAGATGGTCTCCTACGAGGTCTCGATCGGCTTCGTCATCATCACCGTCCTGCTCTGCGTCGGCTCGCTCAACCTCTCGGCGATCGTCGAGGCGCAGAACTCGAAGGCCGGCCTGTTCGGCTGGTACTGGCTGCCGCTCTTCCCGATGTTCATCGTCTTCTTCATCTCGGCGCTGGCCGAGACGAACCGGCCGCCCTTCGATCTGCCGGAAGCGGAATCGGAGCTCGTTGCCGGCTTCATGGTCGAGTACTCCTCGACGCCGTACCTGCTGTTCATGCTCGGCGAATACGTGGCGATCATGACCATGTGCTCGCTGACCACGATCCTGTTCCTCGGTGGCTGGCTGCCGCCATTCCCGATCGCGCCCTTCACCTGGCTGCCGGGCGTGTTCTGGTTCGCGCTCAAGATCTGCCTGGTCTTCTTCATGTTCGCGATGGTGAAGGCCTTCGTGCCGCGCTACCGCTATGATCAGCTGATGCGGCTGGGCTGGAAGGTCTTCCTGCCGCTGTCGCTGGCGTCGGTCGTCGTGGTGGCGGCAGTGCTGCAGATCACCGGTTGGGGGCCCGCTCCCTGATGGCGGGCCAGGCCGGCCTGATCGGAGCCCTGATCGGCTTCGTCGTCGGTCTGATCGAGTATCGGCTCGTCACGGGTGTTGTGGTTGCGAGCCTACGTCGCACCGACAGCTCGCAGACGCAGGCTGAGAAGGATGATTACGAACGGCGCATCCGCCTGCTCAAGGCGGCGGTGCTGGTGGTTTCGGTGGGCGGATTGCCCATCGTCGGTTACCTGATCGGCCGGGCATTGTTCGGTTGAGACGAGAGAAGGACGGAAAGATGTCACTCGCGCAGGCTGCCAAGGGACTGCTCCTCAAGGAGTTCGTCGGCGCGTTCGTCCTGTCGATGCGCTATTTCTTCAAGCCGAAGGCGACGCTGAACTACCCCTTCGAGAAGGGCGTGCTATCGCCGCGCTTCCGGGGCGAACACGCGCTGCGCCGCTATCCGAATGGCGAGGAGCGTTGCATTGCCTGCAAGCTCTGCGAGGCGATCTGTCCGGCACAGGCGATCACGATCGAGGCCGGCCCGCGCCGCAATGACGGCACCCGCCGCACCACGCGCTACGACATCGACATGACGAAGTGCATTTATTGCGGCTTCTGCCAGGAAGCTTGCCCGGTCGATGCCATCGTCGAGGGGCCGAATTTCGAATTCGCGACCGAGACCCGCGAGGAGCTGTTCTATGACAAGGACAAGCTGCTCGAGAATGGCGCCCGCTGGGAACGCGAGATCGCGCGCAATATCGCGATGGATGCACCGTATCGCTGAGGACGGAGGCCCGTCGCGCGGTTGTCGCGCTAGGCGGGCCTGACTATAGACGCTCCAAACTGCGGCGGGTCTCAATCCGCCGCGTGATGAAACGAGGGCCGCCCGCAAGGGCGGAAAGGCTGGCGAGATGAATGCCGCAGCGGCTTTCTTCTATCTCTTCTCAGGCGTCACCATCGCTTCGGCGCTGATGGTGATTTCGGCGCGCAACCCGGTCCATTCGGTGTTGTTCCTGATCCTCGCCTTCGTCAATGCGGCGGGCCTGTTCCTGCTGCTCGGGGCCGAGTTCCTGGCGATGCTCCTGATCGTCGTCTATGTCGGCGCCGTCGCCGTGCTCTTCCTCTTCGTGGTGATGATGCTCGACGTCGACTTCGCCGAGCTGCGCCAGGGCTTCCTGCAATACCTGCCGATCGGCGGCCTGATCGGCCTGATCTTCGCGGTCGAGCTGCTGCTGGTCGTCGGCGCCTGGGTGATCGATCCGCAGATCGCGCGGGCGCCGGTCGCGGCGATCCCCGCCGGCGTCACCAACACCGCGGCGCTGGGGCAGGTGCTCTATACCAAGTACGTCTACTACTTCCAGGCGGCCGGGCTCGTGCTGCTCGTCGCGATGATCGGTGCGATCGTACTGACGCTGCGCGACCGGAAGGGCATCAAGCGCCAGGATATCCCGACCCAGAACGCCCGCACCAAGGCGGCGGCGATGGATGTGAAGCAGGTGCCGTCGCGCGCCGGCGTTCCCGAGGAGATGGCGTGATGATCGGGCTCGGACACTATCTCGCGGTCGGCGCGATCCTGTTCACGCTCGGCGTGCTCGGCATCTTCATCAACCGCAAGAACGTCATCGTCATCCTGATGTCGATCGAGCTCATCCTGCTCTCGGTCAATATCAACTTCGTGGCCTTCTCCAGCTTCCTGAACGACATCGTCGGACAGGTCTTCGCGCTGCTGGTGCTGACCGTCGCCGCCGCCGAGGCCGCGATCGGGCTCGCCATTCTCGTCGTCTACTTCCGCAACCGCGGCACGATCGCGGTGGAAGACATCAACATGATGAAAGGCTGAGCGCGGCAACGCGCCCGTAACCTGCCATGTATCAAGCGATTGTCTTCCTCCCTCTGATCGGCTTCTTCATAGCCGGCATTTTTGGCCGGCTGATCGGCGCCCGTGCCTCGGAGATCGTCACCACCACGCTGCTGATGGTCTCGGCAGTCCTGTCCTGGATCGCCCTGTTCCAGGTCGGCTTCGGCTCCGGCACCACCCGCGTCCAGGTCGCGACCTGGCTGGCCTCTGCGGATCTGCGGGTCGACTGGGCCTTCCGCATCGACACGCTGACCGCGGTCATGCTGGTCGTCGTCAACACCGTCTCCTCGCTCGTGCACCTCTATTCGATCGGCTACATGCACGAGGATCCCTCGCGGCCGCGCTTCTTCGCCTATCTCTCGCTGTTCACCTTCGCCATGCTGATGCTGGTGACGGCCGACAACCTGGTGCAGATGTTCTTCGGCTGGGAAGGCGTCGGTCTCGCCTCCTATCTCCTGATCGGCTTCTGGTATCAGAAGCCTTCGGCCAACGCCGCGGCGATCAAGGCCTTCGTCGTCAACCGTGTCGGCGATTTCGGCTTCCTGCTCGGCATCTTCCTGGTTTTCGTGCTGACGGGCTCGGTCGCCTTCGACAGCATCTTCCCGCAGATCGCCGGCCTCACCGAGCGCAGCTTCCGCTTCCTCGGCTATGACTGGAACGCGCTGACGCTCACCGCCCTGCTGCTGTTCATGGGCGCCATGGGCAAGTCGGCGCAGTTCATGCTGCACACCTGGCTGCCTGACGCGATGGAGGGCCCGACCCCGGTCTCGGCGCTGATCCATGCCGCGACCATGGTCACCGCCGGCGTCTTCATGGTGGCGCGCCTGTCGCCGATCTTCGAATACGCGCCGGTCGCGCTGACCGTCGTCGTCGTCATCGGCGCCACCACCGCCTTCTTCGCCGCGACCGTCGGCCTGGTGCAGAACGACATCAAGCGCGTCATCGCCTATTCGACCTGCTCCCAGCTCGGCTACATGTTCGTGGCGATGGGCGTCGGCGCTTACTCGGCCGGCATCTTCCATCTGTTCACCCACGCCTTCTTCAAGGCGCTGCTGTTCCTGGGCGCCGGCTCGGTCATCCACGCGATGCACCACGAGCAGGACATGCGGAACATGGGTGGCCTCAGGAAGCACATACCGTGGACCGCGGCCGCCATGACGATCGGCACGCTGGCGCTGACCGGCTTCCCGCTCTTCGCCGGCTATTTCTCCAAGGATGCGATCATCGAGAGCGCCTATGCCTCGGTCGCGCATGGTGGCTTCGCCAGCTCCTATGCCTTCGTGCTGCTGGTCGTCGCCGCGTTGATGACGTCATTCTACTCCTGGCGGCTCTATTTCATGACCTTCGAGGGCAAGCCGCGCTGGGCTGGTCACGGCCACGATGCGCATGGTCATGACGGCCATGCTCACGGTCATCACGACGACCATGCCCATGGCCACGACGATCACGGCCATGGTCACCACGACCACAAGCCGCATGAGAGCCCGCTCTCGATGCTGATCCCGCTCGCCGTGCTCTCGCTCGGTGCGCTCGCGGCGGGTTACGTCTTCAAGGAGGCCTTCATCGGCCACGACTACGAGCACTTCTGGAAGACGGCGCTGTTCACCGGTAAGGACAACCACATCCTGCACGCCATGCACGAAGTGCCGAAATGGGTGGTCTGGTCGCCCTTCGTCGCGATGCTGGTCGGCTTCCTGCTGGCGCTCTACATGTACGTGCTGCGACCGGACGTGCCCGGCAAGCTCGCCGCCGCCAACCCGGTGCTCTACAAGTTCCTGCTCAACAAGTGGTACTTCGACGAGATCTACGACTTCCTGTTCGTGAAGCCGGCGATGTGGCTCGGCCGCTTCCTTTGGAAGAAGGGCGACGGCCTCGTCATCGACGGCTTGGGACCGGACGGCGTCTCTGCACGGGTCGTCGACGTGACCAACCGGGTCGTGCGGCTGCAGACCGGCTATGTCTACCACTATGCCTTCGCCATGCTGATCGGCGTCGCCGGGCTGGTGACCTGGTACCTCATGGCCCGCGGGTGAGATGATGTTCGGCTTCGGTATCCTCACCGGTCTTCTCGTCCTGCCGCTCGTCGGCGCCGCGTTCATCCTGACGCTGCGCGGCGATGAGGCCTCGGTCAATTCGAACGCCCGTTGGGCCGCCCTGTTCTTCACGATCGGGACGTTCGTGCTTGCGCTCTACGCTTGGAGCCTTTTCGACTCGGCCAATCCCGGCTTCCAGATGGTCGAGAGCCACGCCTGGGTTTCCGACATCATCAAGTTCAAGCTCGGCGTCGACGGCTTCTCCTTCCCCTTCGTCGTCCTGACCGCCTTCCTGATGCCGTTCTGCATCTTGGCGTCCTGGACCTCGGTCGAGAAGCGGGTGCGCGAATACATGATCGCGTTCCTGATCCTCGAAGCGCTGATGATCGGCGTCTTCGTCGCGCTCGACCTCGTGCTGTTCTATCTGCTGTTCGAGGCCGGTCTGATCCCGATGTTCCTGATCATCGGCATCTGGGGCGGCAAGCGCCGGGTCTACGCCTCCTACAAGTTCTTCCTCTACACGCTGCTCGGCTCGGTGCTGATGCTGCTCGCCATCATGGCGATGTACTGGAACGCCGGCACCACCGACATTCCGACGCTGCTGACCCACAAATTCCCGGTCCAGATGCAGCCTTGGCTCTGGCTCGCCTTCTTCGCCTCCTTCGCGGTGAAGATGCCGATGTGGCCGGTCCACACCTGGCTGCCCGATGCCCACGTCGAGGCGCCGACGGCCGGCTCCGTCATCCTGGCGGCGATCCTCCTGAAGATGGGTGGCTACGGCTTCATCCGCTTCTCGATCCCGATGTTCCCGGATGCCTCGGCGATGTTCGCGCCGCTGGTCTACGCGCTCTCCGTCATCGCCATCGTCTACACTTCGCTGGTGGCGCTGATGCAGGAGGACATCAAGAAGCTGATCGCCTACTCCTCAGTGGCGCATATGGGCTTCGTCACCATGGGCCTGTTCACCCTGACGCCGCAGGGCATCCAGGGCGCGATGTTCCAGATGGTCAGCCACGGCCTGGTCTCGGGCGCGCTCTTCCTCTGCGTCGGCGTGATCTACGACCGCATGCACACCCGCGAGATCGCCGCCTATGGCGGCCTGGTCAACCGGATGCCGCTCTATGCGGTGGTGTTCATGATCTTCACCATGGCCAATGTCGGCCTGCCGGGTACAGCCGGCTTCGTGGGCGAGTTCCTGACACTGATGGGCGCCTTCAAGGCCAATCCCTGGGTGGCGTTCATCGCGACCTTCGGCGTGATCCTGTCAGCGGGCTATGCGCTCTGGCTCTACCGCCGCGTCGTCTTCGGCGAATTGGTGAAGCCTGAGCTCAAGGACATCACCGACCTCAACGCCCGCGAGATCGCGATCTTCGCGCCGCTCGTCCTGCTGACGATCTGGTACGGCATCGCCCCCGGGACGATCCTCGACGCCTTCGCGGCGCCGACCGAAGCCCTCATCAAGAACTATCAGGCCGCCATCACCGCCGCAAAGACGGCGATGCTGGCTGTCCAGTAAGGCTGCTCCGATGACCTTGCCCGCTCTCGGCCCCGCGCTTCCGGAAATCGTGCTGGCGCTCGGCGCCATCGCCATGGTGCTCTACGGCGCGATCCAGGGCGAGCGCTCGACGCGCACGCTCGAGATCGCGGCGCTCGCGCTTTTCGCGCTGGCGCTGGTGCTCGTCCTGCGCGGCGAGGGCAAGGTCGTCACCTTCAACGGCGCTTTCATCGCCGATGGCTTCGCCCGCTTCATGAAGGTGCTGACGCTGATCGGCGCCGCGGCCGCGATCGTGCTTTCGGCCGATTTCCTGCGCCGCGATGGCGCGATGCGCTTCGAGTTCCCGATCCTCGTCGTCCTCGCCACTATCGGCATGATGATGATGATCTCGGCCAACGACCTGATCGGGCTTTACGTTGGCTTGGAACTGCAATCGCTCGCGCTGTACGTCGTCGCCGCCTTCGATCGCGACAATCCGCGCTCGACCGAAGCCGGCCTGAAGTACTTCGTCCTCGGAGCGCTCTCCTCGGGCATGCTGCTCTACGGCTCGTCCATGGTCTACGGCTTCACCGGCACGGTGAGCTATGCCGGCATCGCCGAGGCGGTGAAGGGCGGGCATCCCGGCATCGGACTGATCATCGGCCTCGTCTTCGTCGCCGCCGGTGTCGCCTTCAAGATCTCGGCGGTGCCCTTCCATATGTGGACGCCGGACGTCTATGAGGGCGCGCCGACCCCGGTCGCCGCCTTCTTCGCCTCGGCGCCGAAGATGGCGGCGATGGCGATGACCGTGCGCATCTTCGTCGGCGCCTTCCCGGGCGCGCTGCATGACTGGCAGCAGATCATCGTCTTCATGTCGATCGCCTCGATGGCGCTCGGCGCCTTCGCCGCGATCGGCCAGAGCAACATCAAGCGCCTGCTCGCCTATTCCTCGATCGCCAACATGGGCTACGCGCTGGTCGGCCTTGCCGCCGGCACGCCTGCCGGCGTCCAGGGCGTGATGACCTATATGGCGATCTATCTCGCAACCACGCTCGCCGCCTTCGCTTGCGTGCTGATGATGAATCGCAACGGCAAGCCGGTCGAGGACATCGGCGAGCTCGCCGGCCTGTCCCGCACCAATGGCTGGATGGCGTTTGCGATGTCGATGATGATGTTCTCGCTCGCCGGCATCCCGCCGCTCGCCGGCTTCTGGGCGAAGTGGTACGTCTTCCTCGCCGCGATCGAAGCCAAGCTCTACGTGCTCGCCGTCGTCGGCGTCGTCACCAGCGTCGTCGGCGCCTACTACTACCTGCGCATCGTCAAGGTGATCTATTTTGACGACGCCAAGCCGGCTTTCGACAAGGGCGATGCGGGTGTGCGCGGTGTGCTGCTGATCTCGGCGCTGTTCGTGCTGGTGCTGTCCCTGATGCCGGCGCCGCTGTTCGATTCCGCTGCTGCGGCGGCGAAGTCGCTGTTCTGAGCGCTTAGGTGCTGGGCGAAGGCGCTCGAGCCGCCGGCTATCGCCTGATCGTCCGCGACGAGGTCGCCTCCACCATGGAGGAGGCGAGACGAGCGCTGGGAGACGGCGATCCGGGACTGCTCTGGATTGTAGCGAGAAGCCAGAATGCCGGCCGTGGTCGGCATGGTCGGCAGTGGGGCTCGCCGCCCGGCAATCTCTACGCCAGCCTGCTCCTGGTCGCGCCCTGCGAGCCGGCGCTCGCGCCGCAGCTCGGCTTTGTCGCGGGGCTCGCCCTCCACGATGCGGCAGCGAGCGTGACCGGACTTTCAGCTCCGACGCTCGCCCTGAAATGGCCCAACGACCTGCTGATCGGCGGCGCCAAGGCGTCGGGTTTACTGCTCGAAGGCGAGAACCGGGCAGGGCGATTCAACGTCGTCATCGGCTTCGGTGTGAACATCGCCTCCTCGCCGGAGGGAACGCCCTATCCCGCGACGTGTCTCTCCGCACATGCCGCCGAGACGAGCGTTGAGCGCCTGCTGGCGGCCCTCTCCGATGCCTGGCACCGGCGTTTTTCGGCCTGGTCCCTGCCGGGTGGTTTCGGTCCGACCCGTGCGGCCTGGCTGGAGCGCGCCGCCTATCTCGGTGAGACGATCACCATGCGATTGCCGGAGGGGCCGGTCTCCGGCCGCTTCCTCGGCCTCGATGCGTCCGGGCGGCTCGAACTGGAGACGGAGGCCGGCCGGCGCCTGATCGACGCCGGAGATCTTTATTTCGGTAGCCCGGCCAGTTCGGGCCTGCCGTCAGCGTGACGGGTATCCTCGTCCTGCCCGCTCCTGCCGCTATGGAGGCGGGTGGAAGGGCATGCTACGCCTGCCGCCGCCCGCCTTGCCCGCCTCAGCATAGAAGTCAGGATAACCAGTGACCCGTTCCAGCGACCAGCTCGTCTTCGTTCCGCTCGGCGGCCTTGGCGAGATCGGCATGAACGCCGCGCTCTACGGCTTCGGGCCGGAGAAGAAGCGCAAATGGATCCTGGTCGACTGCGGGCTCTCCTTCGCCGGGCCGGAGGCGCCGGGCGTCGACATCGTCCTGCCCGACCTCGGCTACATCATCCAGGATCGGGCCAACCTGCTCGGCATCGTCATCACGCATGCCCATGAGGATCATATCGGCGCGCTCGCCGCACTCTGGCCCTCGCTGCGCGTGCCGGTCTGGTGCACGCGTTTCGCCGCCGGCCTCCTGGCGACGCGGCGCCTGTCGGAGCCTGGCGCGCCCAAGGTCGAGATGAACATCGTCGCCCAGGGCGGGCGCTTCACGCTCGGCCCCTTCGACATCGAGTTCGTGCCGGTCGCCCACTCGATCCCGGAATCGAATGCTCTCGCGATCCGCACGCCCGCCGGCCTTGTCGTCCATACCGGCGACTGGAAGATCGACCCGACCCCGCGCGTCGGCCTGCCGACCGACGAGAAGCGCCTGCGCGAGCTCGGTGAGGAAGGCGTGCTGGCGCTGGTCTGCGACTCGACCAATGTCCTGCGCGACGGCATCAGCCCGAGCGAGGCCGACGTCGCCGCCAAGCTCAAGGAGCTGGTCGCTTCCGCTCCGAACCGTGTCGCCGTCACAACTTTCGCCTCGAACGTGGCGCGCCTGCGCGCGGTCGCCGAGGCTGCCATGGCCAATCAGCGCGAAGTGGTCGTCGTCGGCCGTGCCATGGACCGGGTCATCGACGTTGCGCGTGAATGCGGCTTCCTCGACGGCATTCCGGCCTTCCGTGGAGTCGACACCTATGGCTACCTGCCGCGCGACAAGGTCGTCGCGCTGGTGACCGGCAGCCAGGGCGAGCCGCGTGCGGCGCTCTCGCGCATCGCCGCCGACGACCATCCCGAGATCGCGCTGTCTCCGGGTGACCGGGTGATCTTTTCCTCGCGCACCATCCCGGGGAACGAGAAGGCGGTCGGCACCATCCTGAACAAGCTCGCGCGCGACGATATCGAGATCATCACCGACCGCACCCATCTCGTGCACGTCTCAGGCCATCCCCGTCGCGAGGAGATGGCGCGGCTCTATGGCTGGCTGAAGCCGAAGATCGCGATCCCGGCCCATGGCGAGGACTTGCACCTCAGCGAGCACGCGACCTTCGCCCGCAGCCTCGGCGTCAAGCATGTGCTGCGCGCCGGTAATGGCGATGTCGTCGCGATCACTGAGGACGGAGCCCGCAAGCTCTCCGAGGTCCAGCACGGGCGGCTCTACCAGGATGGCGTGCTTCTGGTTGGAGCGCTCGACCGTACCATTCCCGAGCGCCGCAAGCTGTCCTTCGCTGGCGTGATCTCGATCGCGGTCGCGCTCGACGAGAAGGGCGAGCTCGCCGGCGATCCCGAGGTCGCGCTGATCGGCCTGCCGCTTGCCGCCAAGGACGGCACCCCTTTCGATGATATCGTCGCCGATGCGGTCGAGGATCTGATCGAGGGCATGCCCAAGTCCAAGCGCCGCGACCCGGAAGCGGTGCGCAATGCGCTGGAACGCGGTGTCCGCAGCGCCGTCAATGAGGAGTGGGGCAAGAAGCCGCTGGTGAATGCGCTGGTGATCGCGGTGTAGGATCGGGCATATCGCCCGTTGCAGCCGAGACCGAACGGAGCCTGTGAATGATCGGACGCCTCAACCACGTCGCCATCGCGGTGAAGGACCTCGCCGCCTCGACCGCGCTCTATCGCGATACGCTCGGCGCTCGCGTCTCGCAGCCGCTGCCGCAGCCTGAGCATGGCGTCACCGTGGTCTTCGTCGAATTGCCGAACACCAAGATCGAGCTGCTGGAGCCGATGGGCGCGGATTCGCCGATCGCCAGGTTTCTCGAGCGCAACGCCGACGGCGGCATCCATCATATCTGCTACGAGGTCGATGATATCCTCGCCGCGCGCGACCGGCTGAAGGCGCAGGGCGCGCGCGTACTGGGCTCGGGTGAGCCGCGCATCGGCGCGCATGGCAAGCCGGTACTCTTCCTCCACCCCAAGGACTTCTGCGGTACGCTCGTCGAGCTGGAGCAGGCCTGAGCATGACGTCAGAGATCACATTCTTCGGCGAACCGGAGGCTGGGTCGCCACGCCCCTTCAGCCTCGCCACGCGGGCGGGGGGCCTCGTCTTCGTCTCCGGCCAGTCGGCACCGCATGATCCTGCGAACGGTATCATCCGCGGCGCGACGCCCGGAGAGCAGGTGCGGCAGGCGTTGGCGTATATCGCCGGCATCCTGGCCGAGGTCGGCTCCAGTCTCGATCACGTCGTGCAGGTGACGATGCTGATCAGCGATCCCAGCGACTATGCCGCCTGCAACGCCGAATACGTGAAGCACTTCCCGAACGGCTTGCCGGCTCGGCATACGGCGCGGTTCGGCGTGCCGACGGAAGCCAGGGTCGCGTTCTCCTGCATCGCCCTGGCCGGTGAGGGCAGCGCATCATGACGATCGGCGGCGGTCTCGCGGTCTATTTCGTGATCTGGTGGACGGTGCTGTTCGTGACGCTGCCGTTCGGCGTGCGCAGCCAGGCGGAGAGCGGCGAAGTTGAGAAGGGCACCGATCCCGGTGCGCCAGTTCTGCCGGGTCTTGCCAAGAAGGCAGTGGCAACGACGATCCTCGCCGGCATCGTCTTCGGCATCGTCTGGTACGTCTGGACCAATCTCGATATCTGAACAGCGTTCAGTACAACCCAGCGTATAGTTCAAAAACAAAAAGCAAGGCTTTCGCCTTGCCTTTGGAAGTCTGTTTTTTACCGCAGTATCGGCGCGCTATTATCGACGCGCACTCATATACCGGCGGCTGTTTGTTCCTCCCGAGACCTGGTCCGCGGCGCCCGGATAAAGGTCGGGCGTGCCCAGCGCTGAATTGATTAGCGGATCGCAATAATGTTGTCACCTGTTTAGGCAGGTCGCGACCGAACTTTTTGCAAAATTATTCCAATTTGCTCTTGTGCAGTGCAACATTGTTCGCCGTGCGCGATTCCACGCCTTGTTCCAGTCATAGGATGTCGCTACCTCGCTGCCTCAGATGCGCCGGGCCGTTCCGGCGGTCAGGAGAGATTCCGATGCTTCGCACCACGCTCGCCGCTTTGGCGCTTTCCGCTTCCGTCAGTCTGGCCCAGGCCCAGGCACCGGCCAATCTCGATCCGCAGAACACAGTGGTGCTCGAGACCAAGGACGGGCCGGTGACCATCCGCCTGCGGCCCGACCTTGCGCCCAAGCATGTCGAACAGATCAAGGCGCTGACCAAGCGCGGCTTCTACAATGGTATCGTCTTCCACCGCGTCATCGATGGCTTCATGGCCCAGACCGGCGATCCGAAGGGCGATGGCACCGGCGGCTCCGACCTGCCGAACATCCCGGCCGAGTTCACCCCGACACCCTACAAGGTCGGCTCGGTCGGCATGGCGCGCTCGCAGAGCCCGAACTCGGCCAACTCGCAGTTCTTCATCTGCTTCGAGGGCTGCGGCTCGCTGACCGGCCAGTACACCCTGTTCGGCGAAGTCGTCTCGGGCATGGACGCCGTGCGCAAGATCAAGAAGGGCAGCAGCGCCAACAACGGCTCTGTCTCCGGGCCTGACAAGATCATCCGCATGCGCCTGCTGGCCGACGCCAAGTAAACCTCATGCGCCGGTCGCGCTTGCCTGCGTTCACGCTCCTGCTGCTGGCTGCGGCCAGCAGCTTTGCGCATGCGCAGGACACGCGCGATCTCGGCCTGCCGCCGGCTTCCGGTTTCCAGAACCCGGTCCTGCCGCCACCATCGGGCTCGCAGAACCCGGTGCTGCCGCCGCAATCGGGCCAACGCTACATGCCGGGCATCGATGGGCCATTCGGCGAGGGCGCGCGCCGGCCGGCCCGGCCGCCGCAAACGCCCGGCGTCGACAACGGCGTCAGCGGCACGGTCAATCCCGAGACGATCGGCCTCGGCGAAGGGACCATCGACAGGCTCGACCAGATCGGTCCGGCACTGCGCCGCTGCTGGCAGCCGCCCTCGCTCGATGCCCAAAGTGGTAGTGCCAGCGCGAGCGTGCGCTTCAGCCTGCGCCGGGACGGCACGCTCTTCGGCCAGCCGCGCGTCACCTGGGAGATGCGGCGCGCGCCAGCCGGTTTGCGCGAGCGTTTCACCGACTCGCTGATGCGCGCCGTGCGCGACTGTACGCCGATGAGGTTGTCGCCGGAGCTCGGAGGGAGTATCGCAGGCCGCCCGATCACAATCCGCTTCTTCGGCCGCGTGCCGACCAACGAAAGATCAGTCTGATGTCGCTCGACCCTGAGAACACCCTCGTCATGGAGACCACCAAGGGCCGCGTAGTGATCAAGCTGCGGCCGGATCTCGCGCCGAACCATGTCGAGCGCATCAAGCTGCTCGCTCGCGAGGGCTTCTATGACGGCATCGTCTTCCATCGCGTCATCGACGGCTTCATGGCCCAGGTCGGCTGCCCGCATGGCACCGGCACCGGTGGCTCGAGCCATCCGGATCTGGCCCAGGAGTTCAACGCCGAGCCGCATATCCGCGGCGTCTGCTCGATGGCTCGCTCCCAGAACCCGAACTCGGCCAACAGCCAGTTCTTCATCGTCTTCGACGACGCCCGCTTTCTTGACAAGCAGTATACCGCCTGGGGCCAGGTCGTGGAAGGCATGGAGAACGTCGACAAGATCAAGCGCGGCGAGCCGGTGCGCGATCCCGACTCCATCGTCTCGATGAAGGTTCAGGTGGACGCCTGAGGCGCCTGCCCGCTGTCGGCGCCTGAATCGTGGACGTCGACCTTTTCGACTTCGATCTGCCTGAGGAGCGCATCGCGCTGCGGCCTGTAAGCCCGCGCGATGCCGCAAGGCTGCTCGTCGTCCGCCCAGATGCGTCCGAGCCGCTCGCGGACCGGGGCATCCGCGACCTCGTCGAGCTGCTCCAGCCGGGCGACGCCCTGGTGCTGAACGACACCCGTGTCATCCCATCGCGTCTGTGGGGGCGGCGCTATCGCGGCGAGGCTTCGGCCCGCATCGAGATCATGCTGCACAAGCGCGAGGCGGATGACCGCTGGCGCGCCTTCGCCCGTCCGGCCAAGAAGCTCGCCATCGGCGAGACGATCGTCTTCGACAGTGAGGGAGCCGGCAATGCCTGCGAGCTCGCCCGCCTGCAGGCCGAGGTCGAGGACAAGGGGGAGGGCGGCGATATCGGCCTGCGCTTCTCGCTGAGCGGTCCCTATCTCGACGAGGCGATCGCGCGGCTCGGCGAGTTGCCGCTGCCGCCTTACATAGCTGGCAAGCGGGCGACCGACCAGGCCGACGCCCACGACTACCAGACGACCTATGCGCGCGAGGAAGGCGCCGTCGCCGCGCCGACGGCAGGCCTGCACTTCACGCCGGAACTGTTCGACGCGCTGAAGGAGCGCGGCGTCTCCAGCCATTTCGTCACGCTGCATGTCGGCGCCGGCACCTTCCTGCCGGTCAAGGCCGATGACACCGACGAGCATCGCATGCATGCCGAATGGGGCACGGTCAGCGCCGCGACCGCCCACGCCCTCAATGCGGTCAAGGCCGCCGGCGGCCGCATCGTCGCGGTCGGCACGACCTCGCTGCGCCTGCTCGAAAGCGCGACGGCTGAGGACGGCGTCATCCGGCCGTTCTCGGGTGACACCGCGATCTTCATCACGCCGGGCTATCGCTTCCGCGCTGTCGACCTGCTGATGACCAATTTCCACCTGCCGCGCTCGACGCTGTTCATGCTGGTTTCGGCCTTCGCCGGCCTCGACCTGATGAAGCGCGCCTATGCCCACGCCATCGCTGGGGGCTACCGCTTCTATTCCTATGGTGATGGCAGCCTGCTGTTCCGGGCCGACGCGCCAGCCTGAGCGCTATTTGGCCGGCAGCGACGGCACGCCCTTCTGCCATTCGCCCCAATTGCCGACGATATGGTCGACGACGCGCGAGCCGACCGCCTCGACATTGGCGACGGTCTCGGCAAAGCCGCCGGCGGTCTGGCCGGGCGCCGGGTCGAGATGCTGCTGCGTCGTCTCGTTCGGATTGCCCTGGTCGAAATTGACCGCACCGCGCAGGCTGAGGATCCGGTCGGTGCCGAACTGCCGCTTGATCACCAGCGTGATCGCCGCGGCCTCCATCTCGGTGATGACGTAGTCGTCGGCACCGTAGAGCTTGGCCATGTATTGCGCCTCCTTCGACAGGCCAGGCCCATGGAAGAAGGTGTCGCCGGTCATGTGCGTGCCGGTCTGGACGGAAGGGGCCGCCCGTGCCCGCTCCTCCGGATAGCGCTGGCGATACTGCTTCGCCGAATCGGAATCCTGCAGGTTTGCCCCCGCACTCAGCCGCGTTGCCCAGCCGACCAGGGTCGGATTGAGCTTGAAGACCCGATATTCCTCATAGCCCTTGCGCGGAATGAAGACGGGCTCGCCCGGCTTGCCCTCTTCTGGCGCCCAGCGATGGCCGAGATCATAGTCGACCAGCCAGGTGCCCCAGGAGACGTCGCCGATCGTGCCGCGCGAGGGCGGCGTGCCGGCGACGCCGGTGATGACGAAATAGGCTTGCGAGAAGTCGTAGTCCGGGTCGAGCAGGATCGCCTGCATCGAGGACGAGGAATTGACCTTGCCCATGCCGAGGACCGCGCCGCAGACGCCGTCGCCGTTGCAGTAGACGGGCTTCAGGGCGCCGCGTGCCTCGTGCGGCTGGCTCTTCTGCCAATAGCGCTCATACCAGTGCTGGAATTCGCCGGCTCGGTCGCCCGTATTCGCGCCGATCTCGAACATCGAGGCGACGAAGACCTTGACCTTTGTCGGCGCGGCTTCGGCCGGAGAGAGCGAGGCGAGGGTGAGAAGGGCTGCTCCCAGCCCGCTGGCGATCCGGTTCATGGCGGTCTCCCTTGCGATGGCAGAAGCCGAAGCAAGGTGCCTGCCATGGCCCGTATGATCAAGCATGAGCTTCCGGCGGTGCGCTCATCGGGATCGGCTTGATCACGTCGATCAGCACGCCGCTCGGATCGGCGGTGATGAAGTGGCGCTGGCCGAACCATTCGTCGCGCAACTCCTGCAGGATCGGCAGGCCGGCGGCCTTGAGCCGGTCATACTCCGCGTCAGCATCCTCGACCTCGAAGTTCAGGATCAGTCCGCTGACACGCCCGCGGCCGGGGAGGGGGATCGTCTCATGGCTGCCGTCCAGCACCGCCAGCGTCACCCGCTCGTCGACCGTCGATTGCAGATGGACGTACCAGTCCGCCTCGAACAGGGCCTCAAAATTGAAATGCGCGATATAGAAGGCGGCGGTCTCGGCGACCTTCTCGGTCATGATCACCGGGTAATAGCTCGTGACTTTCATGGGCTTGCTTGCCTCTCGCCATAAACATACAATCTGCATGTTTCTGCTAATTAACATACAGGCTGCACGTATGCAAGAGATGGCGCGCCGGTCAAACAAGGATCGTTCCGACACCACCCGCGCTGCCTTGATCGCGGCGGGGCGCCAGCTCTTCATCAGCCGCGGCTATGCCGAGACCGGCACGCCCGAGCTGGTCACGGAGGCGGGCGTGACGCGCGGTGCGCTCTATCACCACTTCGCCGACAAGCGGGCTCTGTTCCGGGCGGTGGTAGAAGCGGAGGCGGCGGCGGTTGCGGCCGAGATCGAGAGCGCGGCGCGGCCTGGCCTCGCGCCCTTGAAGGCGCTCAGCAGAGGCGGCGCAGCCTTCCTGGAGGCGATGCGAGTGCCGGGCCGGACGCAGCTGCTGCTAATCGATGCCGCAGCAGTGCTCGGCCGCGAAGAGCTCGACGCCATCGACGCCCGCCATGGTGGACGGACGCTGCACGAAGGTCTCGCAGCGGCGATGCAGGCTGGTGCGCTGCCGAGCTTGCCGCTGGCGCCGACCGCACAGTTGCTTGGCGCCGCTTACGACCGTGCGGCGCTAGCCGTTGCGGCCGGAGCCGATCCCAGCGATTGGCACAAGCTCATCGACCGCGTGCTCGCCGGACTGGCTTCGCCCGGCACAGCGCCGCGATAGACGCGCGGTGACGGCCATGTGTGGCCGTTCCGGCTCGCATTCCGCCGGCAAAGGTGCTACCCGGCAGGCGAGAGCAGTTTGAGGCGTCATGTCCGATATTTTCCGCGAGATCGATGAGGAGGTTCGCCGCGACAAGGCGACCGCCGTCTTCAAGAAGTATGGCAATGTCTTCATCGCCATCGCCGTGCTGGCTGTCGCCGGCGTCGGCGGCTGGCAGTTCTGGCAGCAGCAGGAGCGCAAGAAGGCCGAGGCCGTCGGCGCGAAGTTCGAGGCGGCGGTGCGCGCCTCGCGCGACAACGATGCCAGTGCGGCCGAGGCGACGCTGACCGAGCTCGCCGCCAATGCGCCTGCAGGCTATCGCCAGCTCTCGCGTTTCCGCCTCGCGGCCGAGATCGGCAAGCGCGATGGAGCGGCCGGCGCCATCGCCTTCGATGCGCTCGCCAATGATGCTTCGCTCGAGCAGTACTATCGCGATCTCGCCCGCCTGCGCGCCGGCCTGCTGCGCGTCGACCTCGTGCCTTATGCCGAGCTGCGCAAGGAGCTCGAGCCGCTGGTGACGCCGACCGGGCTCTGGCGTCATTCGGCGCGTGAATTCCTCGGCATCTCCGCGCTCAAGGCCAACCTGTTCGAGGACGCCGGACGCTGGTTCGATGCCGCCGTCGCCGATCCGCAGTCGCCGCAGGTGCTGCGCCAGCGGGTCGAACTCTATCTGACGCTGGTCCGCGGTGGGCCGGTGACGATCAAGAATTGATTCCGGGTGCCGGTTGCTGCCGGCGGCTGCGCCCGGCACAACTGGACGGATCATGACTGCAATCATCGCCATCGTCGGCCGGCCCAATGTCGGCAAGTCGACCCTGTTCAACCGGCTCGTCGGCAAGAAGCTGGCGCTGGTCGACGACCAGCCCGGCGTCACCCGCGACCGGCGCGAAGGCGAGGCCAGCCTCGGCCATCTGCGCTTCACGGTGATCGACACCGCCGGCCTTGAAGAGGCCGACAAGGATTCGCTCGCGGGCCGCATGCGCGCCCAGACGCAAACCGCGATCGACCAGGCCGACGTCATCCTGTTCATGATCGACGCCAGGCTCGGCCTCACTCCCATGGACCAGCCTTTCGCCGACCTGGTGCGCCGCTCCGGCAAGCCCGTCATCCTGCTCGCCAACAAGGCCGAGGGGAACAAGGGCAAGGATGGCGTCATGGAGGCCTATTCGCTCGGCCTGGGCGATCCGGTGCCGTTCTCGGCAGAACATGGCGAGGGCACCTCCGACCTGCTGGAGGCGCTGGCGCCTTACGTCGACGACGAGCCGGAGGAGGACGAGGAGGAGGCCTGGGCCGATGCGCCTGCCGCTGTCGCGGACGAGGAGGGCGAGGACCCGAACCGGCCGGTGCGCGTCACCATCATCGGCCGCCCCAATGCCGGCAAGTCGACGCTGGTCAACAGGATGATCGGCGAGGAGCGCCTGCTGACTGGCCCCGAGGCCGGCATCACCCGCGACACGATCTCGGTCGAATGGGAATGGCGCGGCCGGCCCGTGAAGCTGTTCGACACCGCCGGCATGCGCAAGCGCGCCCGCATCGACGAGAAGCTGGAGAAGCTCGCCGTGGCGGATTCGCTGCGCGCCATCCGCTTCGCCGAGGTCGTCGTCGTGCTGCTCGATGCCACCATCCCCTTCGAGAAACAGGACCTGACGCTGGCCGACCTGACCGAGCGCGAGGGCCGCGCCGTCGTCATTGGCCTCAACAAATGGGATCTTGTGGCCGACAAGCAGGGCCTGCTTGCCGAGCTCAAGGAGAAGGCGCATCACCTGCTGGCGCAGATCCGCGGCGTCGAGATCGTGCCGCTCTCCGGGATCGCCGGCGAGGGCATCGACCGGCTGATGCAGGCCGTGTTCCGGTCCTATGAGGTCTGGAACCGCCGCGTCTCCACCGCGAAGATCAATCGCTGGCTCGAAGGCGTGCTCTCGGCCCATCCGCCGCCGGCTGTCGCCGGTCGCCGGATCAAGATCCGCTACATGACGCAGGCCAAGGCGCGGCCGCCGACCTTCGCGCTGTTCGGCAACCAGCTCGACCACCTGCCGATCTCCTATATGCGCTATCTCACCAACAACCTGCGCGAGGCCTTCGAGCTGCCGGGCACGCCGGTCCGGCTCCATACCCGCGGCGGCGGCAACCCTTACGACAAGAGCAAGGGCTGATGCTGGAGACCGTCAGCGCGCTGTTCCTGCGCGCCGACGGGCGGGTGCTGCTGGGCTTGCGCGCCTCGTGGAAACGCGCCTGGGCCGATCACTGGGACGCCATAGGCGGCCGGGTCGAGGCAGGCGAGGGGCTCGAAGCCGCGCTCATTCGCGAATGTCGCGAGGAAGTCGGGCTTATGCCGTTGACCTACCGCTTGATGCTCTCGGCGGAGGAGCGCTTTCCCGAGCGCAATGGCGCGGCGCTGCACCACATCTATGTCGTTTCGGGCTGGGAAGGCGGCGAGGCGGAGAACCTGTCGGACGAGCATGTCCGGATCGGCTGGTTCTCGCTCGACGAGATGGCGGCCCTGCCGAACCTGACGGTACCCGACCTGATCGCGGTGGTGCGGGAGTACGCGGCTGCGTGACCACACCGTCATGCTCGCCCTTGTGGCGAGCATCCACGTCTTGAACGCCGCACTGCCCGAAGGAAGGCGTGGATGGTCGGAACAAGCCCGACCATGACGAAGAGCAGGCGCCCTACGCCGACAGCTGCGGCCTCAGCATCTTGCCTTGCGGGGCGGCCCGACGATCTTGCCGTCGCTCAGCGCTGCGCGGGAGTATTGCTTGGAGAAGACAGCTCGTGCGCCTTGGTCTCGTCCGCGCGAGCCCCATCCTGATCGCCTGCGGCCCTTCTGGCTGCGGCGCGGAAGCTGTAATTCTCGTCGGAGCTCGGCGCCAGACGAATGGCTTCATCGAAATCGGCGATGGCTTGGACAAAATTGCCCTGGTCGAGATGGGTCAAGCCGCGAACGGATCGCGCTTTTTCGAATGTGGGCGCGAGGGCGACAGCCCGATCGAGATCGGCGAGAGCTCTGTCGGGCTGTTTGAGCCAGGCCTGGATCGAGGCGCGTGTAACAAAGAAATCCGCTTGCGACGGGTCGAGGCGGATGGCGGTATCGAGGTCGCGTAAAGCCTGCTGGAGGTTCCGCATATACAGCAGATGAGCCTTCCCGCGCTTCGAGAATGCAATCGCCGCTGTCGGCGCAAGGGCGATGGCCCGATCATAATCGGCGAGCGCCCTTGCGTACGTGTCGCCTGTCCCCGGTGCCAGGATATCTCCGCGATCGAGGAGGGAGCCGGCGAGATCGCCGCCCGTGAGGCTCCCGCTGTCAATCAGCCTGGTGCAGGCTGCGAGCGCCCGATCGCGACGTGCGATGATCTCCTGCGCACGGGCCATGATTTCCTGCGCATCGGCCGACGGTCCCGCAAACGATAGTTCGCCGCTCGAGCGACAGGTCTGGCGCAATTCCTCTGCCAGAGCGGAATCGGGGCTTATGCGAGTGCTATCCGCTACGGCTTGCCCCGCCGTCATCGCAGCTATCGACAAACCGAGGGCGGCGAGGGCGGGCAGCGGCGAGAGGGAGCGTAGAAGCATTTTTCTCCGGTGCTCGCCTCTTCCAGCCAATCTTCAGGGCATTCTCACGCCGGCATCTGCGGCGTCAGCAGCTTGCCTTGCGGGAAGTCGAAGATCTTGCCGGTCTCGGTCCAGCTAGGTGAGGCGATTTCGACCAGATGCGGCACCAGATCTTCCGGCGTCTTCAGCGTCATCGGATCCTCGCCCGGCATCGCTTGGGCACGCATGCGCGTGCGCAAGGGGCCGGGATTGACCAGCATGACCCGCAGATTGGTCGTGCGCGTCTCGTCGGCGTAGCTGCGCGCCATCGCCTCGAGCGCCGCCTTGGACACCGCATAAGGTCCCCAATAGGCGAGTCCCTTATGCGCTGCGCCGGAGGACAGGAAGATCGCCCGGCCGGATTCGGAGGCCTTCAGCGCCGGCTCGACCGATTTCAGCAGCCGCCAGTTGGCGCTGACATTGATGTCGAAGACCTCGGCCCATTCCTTGGCGCTGACATGGGTCAGCGGCGCCAGCGGGCCGAGGACGCCGGCATTGGCGAGCAGGATGTCGAGCCGGCCCCAGCGCTCCAGCACGGCGGGGCCCAGCTTTTCGATCGCGGCTGCGTCGGCGAGGTCGACCGGCACGAGCGTCGCGCTGCCACCGAGCGCCCGGATCTCGTCGTCGAGCTCCTCCAGCGCGCCTGTGGTGCGCGCCAGGGCGATCACATGCGCGCCGGCTCCCGCAAAGGCAAGTGCCGCGGCGCGGCCGATGCCGCGCGACGCGCCGGTGACCAGCGCGACGCGCCCTTCCAGAGGCTTGGTCATCGAAATCCCGTCGAAAGGCTCAGCCGGCGGCCAGAAGCGACATCTGCTGCTTGGCGCTCTCGCCGACGACATCGGTCAGCGAGGTCGGATAGTCGCCGGTGAAGCAATGGTCGGTGAACTGCGGCCGGGCTGCGTCGCGCTGCTCATGGCCCATCGCCTTGTAGAGCCCGCCGACCGAGATGAAGGCAAGGGAATCGGCGCCGACGAACTGGCGCATCTCCTCGAGCGTATGGGTCGCGGCGAGCAGCTTCGCCTGATCGGGCGTGTCGATGCCGTAATAGTCGGGATGGGTGATCGGCGGCGAGGAGATGCGGAAATGCACCTCGCGGGCGCCGGCCTCGCGCATCATCTTGACGATCTTCAGCGAGGTCGTTCCGCGCACGATCGAATCGTCGACCAGCACGATGCGCTTGCCCTCGACCACGCTGCGATTGGCCGAATGCTTCAGGCGCACGCCGAGCTCGCGCACCTTCTGCGTCGGCTCGATGAAGGTGCGGCCGACATAGTGGTTGCGGATGATGCCGAGTTCGAACGGGATGCCGCTCGCCTGGGCATAGCCGAGCGCGGCGGGAACGCCGGAATCGGGCACCGGCACGATCACGTCGGCATCGGCGGGCGCTTCCGAAGCGAGCTGCGCACCCATCGCCTTGCGGCGTTCATAGATGCTGCGGCCCTTCACGATCGAATCCGGCCGGGCGAAATAGATGTATTCGAAGATGCAGGGCCGTTCCGGCACCGGCGGGAAGGGCTTGTGGCTCTCGATGCCCTGCTCGGAGATGACGACGACCTCGCCGTTTTCGATCTCGCGGACGAACTTGGCGCCGATGATGTCGAGCGCGCAGGTTTCGGAAGTCAGGATCGGGCAGCCATTGAGGTCGCCCAGCACCAGCGGCCGGATGCCGAGCGGATCGCGCGCCCCGACGAGCTTCTTGTTGGTGATTCCGACGAAGGCATAGGCGCCCTCGATCTGGCGCAGCGCGTCGATGAAGCGCTCGATGAACTTGGGCTTGCGGCTGCGGGCGACGAGATGCAGCAGGACCTCGGTGTCGGAAGTCGACTGATAGATTGCACCGTCGCGCACGAGGTTGCGCCGCAGCGTCAGGCCGTTGGTCAGATTGCCGTTATGGGCCACGGCGAAGCCGCCGCCATGGAGCTCGGAGAAG
The DNA here is from genome assembly GCA_025846845.1 of Alloboseaceae bacterium BT-24-1. GTDB lineage: Bacteria > Pseudomonadota > Alphaproteobacteria > Rhizobiales > Beijerinckiaceae > Allobosea. The sequence continues at coordinate 608,666 of JAOYTL010000001.1, read as the reverse complement.
AGCGGCTGGACATTGCGCAGGATAGTTTCGCCGGTGGTCGAGTAGCGGACATGGCCGATCGCCTGCTTGCCCTTGAGCTTCTCGATCACGCTGGCGTCCGAGAAGGCGTCGCCGACGAGGCCAAGCTGGCGTTCGGTATGGAAGCGGTGGCCGTCGAAGGAGACGATGCCGGTCGCTTCCTGGCCGCGATGCTGGAGCGCATGCAGGCCGAGCGCGGTCAGCGCTGCGGCGTCGGCATGGCCGAAGATGCCGAAGACGCCGCACTCCTCGCGCAAACGGTCGGCGTTCGGGTCGAACACGGCGTCGGCATCGTGGATCAGGCTCATCGCAGGCTCCATCGCGGCTCCGGCGCGCTTTCCGTTCGGCCGGAACGGCCGAACGACAAGAATTCGCGCCAAACTACTCGTTGGAGCATGTTCTCATCACAAAAATGGGTCCCATTTTTGTGGAACATGCTCTGGCTCCAGTCAGGGCCGGCGTTGCGCCGGGGCGGGTGCCGCGCCGGTGGTGGCCGGAGCGGACGAATCGATCACGCGCTGCAGCGCCTGCCGATCGGTAGTGGGCGCCTGGGTGCGGCGCTGCGGATCGACAGGGGCGGTGCCGCCGGCCGGCGGGTTGGCGCCTGGCGTGCGCGGCTCCTCGGCCGGGGCTTCCGTGGGCTCGGAGCCACCCTTCGAGGGAATAAGCTTCTTGAAGAAGTCGGAATTCAGGTCCTGCGGCAGCATGGCCAGCAAGCTGCGCCCGGTTTCTTCGAGGAGCGGCTTGGCTCGCGCGTCCTTCGCCCAGGTCGGCAGGTTCTTGTCGCCCATCAGGGTCATGAAGAACAGATAGCCGACGACGGCGAGCAGCAGGCCGCGTGCAGCGCCGAAGACGAAACCGAGGGTGCGGTCGAGCGCGCCGATGCGCGAATCGAGCACGAAATCCGAGATCCGCGCCGTGATCAGCGACACGACGATCAGCGTGCCCAGGAAGAGCGCGGCGATCACCGCCACCAGCGCGACGGTGTTGTTGGGAATATACTGCTGCGCCAGCGGCAGCAGTTGTGGATGGAAGATCCAGGCGACGACTGCGGCTGCAGCCCAAGAGCCGATCGCCAGCACTTCGCGCGTCAGACCGCGCACGGCTGCCAGCAAAGCCGAGATCAACACCACGCCGATGACGACGAGATCGAGAATTGTCACAGGCATGTCAGGGCCGCTTCGCTGCAAATTCGGGGCCGGCACGCGTCAAATGGGTGGGCCGGGCGGATTTTGCTATACCCGCTCGCGTGCCGCGCGTCACCCATGCAGTCGGCTCATTTTGCACTGCGGCGAGAGCTGGCACCGATCAGGCCGTTCAGTCTGATCGGTGAATCCATCTCTCCGTTGAGAATCTGGACCATTTTATCGATCAGCCTGCGCTGCAGGCTGGCGAGAGCGGGCCCGAGGTGCGCTCGCCGCAATCTCAGCTACAAGCTCGCCAACATGGCTCAGCCGCCGCAACCTCAAGCCATTTCCATCGCCGATATCGGCTCCGGCCGAAGGCAGGACCGCGCTCTCGAAACCAAGTTTCGCCGCTTCGCGCAGCCGCGCCGCAGCGACCGAGACCGGCCGGATCGCGCCCGAGAGCGCGATCTCGCCGAAATGGACCGCGCCAGAGGGCAGGATCGCCCCGGTCAGCGAGGAGATGAGCGCAGCTGCGACGGCGAGGTCCGCCGCCGGCTCGCCGACGCGCAGTCCACCGGCGACGTTGAGATAGACGTCATGCTGGCCGAGCTTCAATCCGCCATGCGTTTCCAGCACCGCCAGCACCATGGCAAGGCGGCTGTTCTCCCAGCCGACCACAGCGCGGCGCGGCGTGCCGAGCGCGCTCGGCGCCACCAGCGCCTGAATCTCGACCAGGACCGGCCGCGTGCCCTCGATGCTGGCGAGGACGGCTGCACCCGGCGCATCCTGGTCGCGACCGGCCAGGAACAGGGCAGAGGGATTACCCACTTCGGAGAGACCGGCGCCGGTCATCTCGAAGACACCGATCTCGTCGGTCGCGCCGAAGCGGTTCTTCTGGCCGCGCAGGATTCGGAAGGCGTGCGCGCCTTCGCCCTCGAAGGACAGCACCGCGTCGACCATGTGCTCGACCACGCGCGGTCCGGCGATCTGGCCGTCCTTGGTGACATGGCCGACCAGGATCATGCAGGCGCCCGAGGTCTTGGCATAGCGGATCAGCGCCTGGGCCGAGCCGCGCACCTGGGTCACCGTGCCGGGCGCGCTCTCGACCTCGCCCGACCACATCGTCTGGATCGAATCGATCACCACGAGGGCAGGGCGCTCGCCCTGACCGAGGGTCGCAATGATGTCCTCGATATTGGTCTCGGCCGCGAGATCGACGGGCGCATCGGCGAGGCCCATGCGCTGGGCTCTGAGCCGGACCTGGCCGGTCGATTCCTCGCCCGAGACATAGACGACGCGCCGGCCGGTCATCGCCATGGCGGCGCAGGCCTGCATCAGGAGCGTCGACTTGCCGATGCCGGGGTCGCCGCCGATCAGGAGGACGGAGCCTGGCACGAAGCCGCCGCCAGTGACACGGTCGAGCTCGCCGATGCCCGAGACGATGCGCGGCGCGTCCTGCGTCTCGCCCTTCAGGCTCTCCAGCGCGAAGATGCGACCGCGCGCCCGTCCACCTGAGGACAGCCGGCCGCCGCCGGGGGCCGGTGCAGCCTGCGCCTCCTCTGAAAGCGACGACCAGGTTCCGCAGGCGTCGCATTTGCCCTGCCAGCGATGATAGACCGCGCCACAGGCTTGGCAGGTGTAGGTCGGGCCGCGCTTGGCCATTTACGGCCTAGAGCCCGACATAGCGCCGCGCATGGCGGCGGCCGAGGCTGGTCAGGATCTCGTAGCCGATGGTCTTGGCCCCGGCGCCGACCGCCTCCAGGTCGAGTTCGCCGCCGATCAGCGTCACAGGCGCGCCGCGCACGGCTGCATCGACTGGTGCATCGGATACGTCGACGATGATCAGGTCCATCGAGACCGTGCCGACGAAGGGGCAGCGCACGTCGCCGACCAGCGCCGAGCCACCCGTCGAACGGTCCGTCCAGCTGCCATTGCGTGGATAGCCGTCGGCATAGCCGAGGCAGATGGTGGCGAGCTTGCGCCGGCCCTTTGCCGTCCAGGTGCCGTTATAACCGACCTGGGTGCCCGCCTCGACTTCGCGCAGCTGGATGATCCGGGCTTCGAGCCCGACGACCGGACGCATCGGATTGAGCTTTCCGGGGGTCGGATTGCCGCCATAGAGCGCATAGCCCGGCCGGGTCAGCTGATAGGACGGGCAGTTCGGCAGGAAATGGCCGGAGGAATTCAGCAGCGAGGCCGGCACGCCGGGGAAGGCCCCGGCGATCTCGGCGAAGGCGGCGATCTGCCGGGCGTTGGCCGGATCATCGACCACCTCGGAGGCGGCGAAATGGCTCATCACCAGCCCGATCCCCGCTGCGGCGATCACGCCGCTCTTCTCGCGCGCCAGGTCGAGGCCTTCGCCCTGCCAGAGGCCGAGACGGTTCATGGCGGTGTCGACATGCAGCGCCGCCGGCCTGACCCTGGCGCCGCTCTGCCGGAAGCCGGCCCATTCGAGCAGCTCCTCATGCGAACCCAGAACCGGCGAGAGATCATGCTCGGCGAAAATACCGCCACTCTCCGGCGCCAGGCCGTTCAGCACGTAGATCGTCGCGTCCGGCGCGACGGCGCGGGCGCGCACCGCTTCGGAGAGATGCGCGACGAAGAAGGTCTTGCAGCCGGCCTTGGCGAGCGCGGTGACGGTCGGCTCGATGCCGATGCCATAGGCATTGGCCTTGACCACGGCGGACGCTTCCGTCCCGGCGCGCTGCCGGAGCATGCGCCAATTGGCGGCGAGCGCGCCGAGATCGATGGTCAGCAGGGCGCCGTGGCCGGCATTCTCGGGCGTGTCGAAGGAGTTCATTCAAGGCGCTCCGGTAGATGGCTCTGGTCAGCCCTGTCGGAGAAGCGCGTCACGTCGGCGTCGAACTGCAAGGCGACGGTTCCGGTCGGGCCGTGGCGCTGCTTGCCGATGATGAGTTCGGCGAGCCCGTGGGCCGCCTCCATCTCCATCACCCACTTGTTGTGCTCCTCGGTGCCCGGCCGGGGCTCCTTGCCTTTGAGATAATACTCTTCGCGGTAGACGAACATCACCACGTCGGCGTCCTGCTCGATCGAGCCGGATTCGCGCAGGTCGGAGAGCTGCGGGCGCTTGTCGTCGCGGCTCTCGACCTGGCGCGAGAGCTGCGAGAGCGCGACGATCGGGACGTTGAGCTCCTTGGCCAGCGCCTTCAGGCTGGTGGTGATCTCGGTCAGCTCCTGCACGCGATTCTGGCCGTTCTTGGCCGAGCCGGAGAGGAGCTGGAGATAGTCGATGAACAGGATGTCGAGCCCCTTCTGGCGCTGCAGCCTTCGGGCGCGGGCGACGAGCTGGGCGATCGAGATGCCGCCGGTCTGGTCGATATAGAGCGGCAGCTTCTCGATCTGCGCCGCGACATCGGTCAGCCGGGCGAAATCCGCCTCGGTGATGCGACCCTGCCTGATCTTGTAGGAGGAGATGCCTGACTGCTCGGCGACGATACGCGTGGCGAGCTGGTCGGCCGACATTTCGAGCGAGAAGAAGCCGACGATGGCGCCATCGACCGATTTGATGGTTCCGTCTTCCTGGCGTTCGCCGCGCCAGGCCCTGGCCATGTTGAAGGCGATGTTGGTGGCGAGCGAGGTCTTGCCCATGGCCGGGCGGCCGGCGAGCACGATCAGGTCGGAGCGCTGCAGGCCGCCCATGCGCTGGTCGAGGTCGCGCAGGCCGGACGAGATGCCCGAGAGACCGCCGGCGCGCTGGAAGGCGCTGGCCGCCATGTCGATGGCGAGCCGCAGCGCCCCGTCGAATTTCTGGAAACCGCCCTCGTAGCGGCCCTTCTCGGCGAGCGCGTAGAGCTTGCGCTCGGCGTCCTCGATCTGCTCGCGCGGGGCCATCTCGACCGGCGCGTCATAGGCGACGTTGACCAGCTCCTCGCCGACGCCGATCAGCTGGCGGCGGATGGCGAGATCGTAGACTGTGCGGCCATAGTCGCCGGCGTTGATGACCGTCGTCGCTTCGGCCGCGAGCCGAGCCAGATACTGGGGCGCCGTGACGCCGCCGAGGTCGATCTCGCCGATGAAGGTCTTGAGCGTGATCGGCGTCGCGATCTTGCCGGCGCGGATCAGGCTCGCCGTCATCTCGAAGATGCGCCGGTGCAGCTCCTCGAAGAAATGGTCCGGCAGCAGGAAGTCCGAGACGCGATAGAACGCGTCGTTGTTGACCAGGATGGCGCCCAGCAGCGCCTGCTCCGCCTCGATATTGTGCGGCTGGACGCGGAAGTTGGCCTCGCGGCTGGTGTCGAGGCGGGTGACGAGGGCGGTGGCGCTGGACATGGCTTTGGATAGGTCAATCCCGGCGAGTCATGAACCGGAACAAATTAGGAACAAGCTGAATATCGCGAACTCTGCACGCTGTCCACAGCGCATGAAAAAGGGCGCCGTGTTGCCACGGCGCCCGTTGACTCTGGTAAGCGTCTGGAAGTGCTCAGCGGTCGTCGTTGTCGCCGGCCTCTGCCAGCGCCGCACCGACCTCGAGGCCGAGATCGTCGAGGTCGAACTCCTCGCGGGCGGTGACGTTCTCGCCGGCGGCCTGGCGCTGGGCTTCTTCGGCGGAGCGGGCGACGTTCACGGTCACGGTGACCGAGACTTCCGGATGCAGCACGACCGGGAGGGTGTGCAGGCCGAGCGTCTTGATCGGGGTGTTCAGCGTGACCTGGTTGCGGTCGACCGTGAAGCCCGCGGCGCTCAGCGCCTCGGCGATGTCGCGGGTCGAGACCGAACCGTAGAGCACGCCGGATTCACCGGACTGGCGCAGGATCACGACCGACTGGCCGTTCAGGCTCTCGGCGACCGAATCGGCCTCGCGCTTCAGTTCGAGATTGCGGGTCTCGAGCTGGGCGCGCTGGGTCTCGAAGCGCTTCTTGTTCTCTTCAGTGGCGCGCAGGGCCTTGCCGCGGGCGAGCAGGAAATTGCGGGCATAGCCGTCGCGCACGCGCACGGTCTCGCCCATCTGGCCGAGCTTGGCGACGCGTTCGAGCAGGATCACTTCCATGGGTCTTCTCCTTCAGAGTTCGTAATCGAGGATCTTGGGCAGGCGTGGGTTTCAGGCAGCAGGCGACGCTGGCGGTTTGCGCCGGCGAAGATCGATCAGCGCGTCGGCGATGCCGAGCAGCGCGAGGAACGGGAAGACGGTGACCAGCATGATCACCAGCGCGAGGTAGAGCGCGAACAGGGTCGGCGACCGCCAGGCCTTGCCTCGGCTGAGATCGTGCACCGCAGCGAGGCCGGAGAGGCCGAAGGCGGCGATCAGCGCTCCGGCCAGGGCCGCTCCGGCGAGGCCGACGAAGCCGCCGACGAAGCTCAGCAGGATGCCACCAACGAGCCAGGCCACAGCCACGGTCGGCAGGCGCGTAGCCGGGATGAAAGGCCAGGGCCGCGGCAGCCGGCCGGAGAGCTGTACGGCTTTTGCGGCCAGCCAGAGATTGGCGACGATCATCGGCACGAAGGAAGCGCCGGCGGCGACCGGGACGAGAAGGGCGAGCTGTGCCGCAAGCTCGCCGGCATCGACGCCGGGCGGCAGGCGCACGACCGGGCTGATGCCCTCGCCACCGCTGAACAGGAGCTGCAGCCCATGCGTCATCACGCGGCGATAGGTCTCGAAGTCGGTCGAAATGGCGAGCGCGCCACCAACCGTAACCAGCGTCGCGACGGCGGCGATCCAGACGAGCAGGCGCCCGAGCGGATACCATTCGCTCGTGCCCGTTTCGTCGGTGCGCGCCAGCAAAGCGAGATAGGCGATCCACCAGGCCGGCAGGGCCGCCCCGATCGCGAAGGCGAGCCCCAGCGAGAGCTTGAGCACGACCGTGACGGCGATCGTGCCGGCGGCGACCGCGACCAGTCCGGCGCGGTGGTTCCAGCCGAGCGCCGCGATGAAGACCGGGAGCGGTGCGACATACGACAACAAAAGCGCCAGCGGCGATCCGGTGATCACCACTGTGAACAAGAGGGCTGAGACCAGCCCGGCGCCGATGCCGACGATGGGGAGCATATTCGTCCTGCTGTCCCGCTGCTCGAAAGGCAGGGTGAGAGGCTACCGCCTCAACATACCAGACGGGATTTCACCGCCTGGCGACCAAGTGATGTCAAATCGAAGACCTGGCGGCGCGAACGCCGCCAGGAGAAGTCTCACCCGCTCAGCGGATGACGTAGGGCAGCAGGCCGAGGAAGCGGGCGCGCTTGATCGCCTGGGCGAGCTCGCGCTGCTTCTTGGCCGAGACAGCCGTGATGCGCGACGGCACGATCTTGCCGCGCTCGGAGATGTAGCGCGAGAGCAGGCGCACATCCTTGTAGTCGATCTTCGGCGCGCCCTCGCCCGAGAACGGGCAGGACTTGCGACGGCGGAAGAAGGGGCGGCGGGCGCCGGCAGATGCAGTCGACATGCTCAGGCCTCCCCGGCGACGGTTTCGGTGGCTTCGTCTTCACGACGCGGGCGCTCGCGGCGCGGGCCGCGGTCACGGTCGAAACGGTCGCCGCCCGGGCCGCGATCGAAGCGATCGCTGCGCTCGTCGCGGTCGCGCTTCTGCAGCATGACCGACTGACCTTCCTCGAGTTCCTCGACGCGGATCGTGATGAAGCGCAGCACGTCCTCGTTGATGCGCATCTGGCGCTCCATCTCGGCCACGGCGGCCGCAGGAGCGTTGATGTTCAGGAGCGAGTAGTGCGCCTTGCGGTTCTTCTTGATGCGATAGCCCAGCGACTTCACACCCCAGTACTCGACCTTGGGGACGGAACCGCCATTCGCCTCGATGATTCCCTTGAACTGCTCGACAAGGGCCTCGACCTGCTGCGCGCTGACATCTTGCCGCGCGAGCAGAACGTGCTCGTACAATGCCATAAGTGGCCTTTCTTCGTTCACCGGTTTCGTTCGACGCGGAGCCCTCCGAGCCCTGGATAAAGGCCCGACAGGATTTCTTCGAAGGCGGAGACACGGGACGGCGGTCCTCGAAAAACGAGGAACCTGCGAAACGCTTCCCATATCAGGAATCATTTCGCCGTCCGTTCAGCCTCCGGCCGAACAAACCGAGGCGGTCGTTACATCGTGGCGGCGCGCCATGCAAGCCGAAAACATCGAAAATGCCGGTGCAAGTCGACTTTCGTCGCGTAAACGCCTTGACTTGGCCGGCTGCACGGTGCGAGTGCGCCCAATCTTGTTAACCAAGCATCATTTTCGGGACCATTGCGGCATGGCGACGGCTTTCATCTTTCCAGGGCAGGGTTCGCAGGCGGTCGGCATGGGCAAGGCACTCGCCGAAGCCTTCCCGGTCGCGCGCGCCGTCTTCGACGAAGTCGACGCCGCGCTCTCGCAGAAGCTCTCCGCCCTGATGTGGGAGGGCCCGGGCGAGGAATTGACCCTGACGGCCAACGCCCAGCCTGCCCTGATGGCGGTGAGTCTGGCCGCGATCCGCGTGCTCGAGGCCGAAGCCGGGCTTTCGCTCAAGAGCGACGCTGCTTTCGTTGCCGGCCATTCGCTCGGCGAATACTCGGCGCTGGCAGCGGCCGGCACCTTCTCGATCGGCGATGCGGCCCGGCTGCTGCGCATCCGCGGCGATGCCATGCAGAAGGCAGTGCCGGCCGGTGAGGGGGCGATGGCGGCACTGCTCGGTGTCGAACTCGACCAGGCCCGCGCGATCGCGGCCGATGCCGCCGAGGGCCAGGTTTGCCAGGTGGCCAACGACAATGGCGGCGGCCAGGTCGTGCTCTCAGGCGCCAAGCCGGCTGTCGAACGGGCGATCGCGCTCGCCGGCGAGCGCGGCGTACGTCGGGCCATGCTGCTGCCGGTCTCCGCGCCCTTCCATTGCGCATTGATGCAGCCGGCCGCCGAAGCGATGCAGACAGCGCTCGCCGAGGTTTCGATGCAAGCGCCGGTCGTGCCCGTCATGGCCAATGTCGGCGCCGCCCCGCTGAGTGATCCGGCTGCGATCCGTGCCTCGCTGGTGGCGCAGGTCACTGGTACGGTGCGCTGGCGCGAATGCGTCGAGGCGATGGCGGCAGCGGGCGTGACCCAATTCTACGAGGTCGGCTCGGGTAAGGTGCTGGCCGGTCTGGTCAAGCGCATCGCGGCGGGAACCGCGGCGGCGTCGATCGGCTCGCCGGACGATATCGCAGCGTACAAGGCCCAGAAGGGCTGAACGGCGGTAGAGCCGGATACAAGGGAGGCAATATGCTCGATCTGACGGGAAAGAAGGCGCTGGTCACCGGCGCCACCGGCGGCCTCGGCGGCGCCATCGCACGCCGGCTCCATGCCCAGGGCGCGACCGTCGCCCTGTCCGGTACGCGGGTCGAGGCGTTGGAGGCGCTGGCGAAGGAGCTGGGCGAGCGGGTCGAGGTGACGCCCTGCGACCTGTCGAACCGCGATTCGGTCGAGGCGCTGGTGCCGGCGGCCGAAGCCAGGCTCGGTGGACTCGACATTCTCGTCAACAATGCCGGCGTCACCCGCGACAACCTCTTCATGCGCCTCAAGGACGAGGACTGGGATCTCGTTCTTGCCGTCAATCTCACCGCGGCGTTCCGGCTTTCGCGCGCGGCCGTGAAGAGCATGATGCGCCGACGCTATGGCCGTATCGTCTCGATCGGCTCCGTCGTCGGCACGAGCGGCAATCCGGGGCAGGGCAACTATGCCGCCTCCAAGGCCGGGCTGATCGGCATGTCCAAGTCGTTGGCGGCCGAGGTCGCGAGCCGCAACATCACCGTCAACGTCGTCGCGCCCGGCTTCATCGAGTCGCCGATGACGGAAGTGCTGAACGAGAAGCAGCGCGAGGGCATTCTCGCCGACGTTCCGATGGGGCGGCTCGGGCAGGGAGCGGACGTCGCTGCTGCGGTCGCGTATCTCGCCAGCGAGGAAGCCGGTTACGTCACCGGGCAGACCCTGCACGTCAACGGCGGAATGGCAATGATCTGAGCCAGTTAGGCCGGTCTTTTCACTCGTCTAAAGGTATGGGCCATACTCTCGCCAGCCAATTACGAGTATGTTAATGACCCAGCCGGCCAAGCGCCGATCGGCATTCTTGGACTTGACGCCGGCCCGGTTGTTGCGTTTGTGCAGCCATGAACTCCCGGCGTGGTTCGTCGTCAGGCGAAAGTCCGAGCCGGGATATCAGTTTTCCACCCACGCGTCGCTGTCAGCGGTGTGTTTTCGAAGTTTGAGGGAAAGACCCATGAGCGATGTCGCCGAGCGCGTGAAGAAGATCGTGATCGAGCATCTCGGCGTTGAGCCGGAGAAGGTGGTCGAAGGCGCCAATTTCATCGAAGACCTCGGTGCGGACAGCCTCGACACCGTCGAGCTGGTCATGGCTTTCGAGGAAGAGTTCGGCGTCGAGATTCCCGATGACGCGGCCGAGACGATCGTGACCGTCGGCGACGCGGTCAAGTTCCTGTCGAAGTCGGCCTGACAAGGCCTTGGTCCCGGCGCGCTAGAGCCGGATGATTTCAGTTGGAATTGCAAGGCGATTCCAACTGAAATCTGAATCCGTCTCTCATCAAAAATGGGAGCAGCATTCATGCGAAAAACCGGTTTCCACTTTTTCGCATCCTGCTCCACGCGCCGAGGCTGAATCGAGGAAGACCGATGCGACGTGTCGTCGTCACCGGACTAGGCATGGTGACCCCGCTTGCTTGCGGGGTTGAGCCGAGCTGGTCACGCATTCTGGCTGGTGAAAGCGGCGCCCGCCCGATCACCACCTTCGACGTGTCCGATCTGCCGGCGCAGATCGCCTGCACTGTTCCGCGCGGCGACGGCTCGAACGGCACCTTCAATCCCGACGATTGGATGGAGCCGAAGGAGCAGCGCAAGGTCGATGATTTCATCATCTTCGCCATGGCTGCGGCGACGCAGGCGCTGCGGGATTCAGGCTGGAAGCCCGAGAGCTACGAGGACCAGATCGCGACCGGCGTCGCCATCGGTTCCGGTATCGGCGGGCTGGGTGGCATCTACGAAGCCTCGCTCCTGCTGAAGGAACGCGGCCCGCGCCGGCTCTCACCCTTCTTCATCCCCGGCCGCCTCAGCAATCTCGCCGCTGGCTATGTCTCGATCGAACATGGCCTGAAGGGACCGAACCATGCGGTCGTCACCGCCTGTTCGACTGGCGCCCATGCCATTGGCGATGCGGCCCGCATGGTCGCGCTCGGTGACGCCGAAGTGATGCTGGCGGGCGGTGCCGAATCCGCTGTCAACCGTATCGGTATCGCCGGATTCTGCGCCTGCCGGGCCCTGTCGACCGCCTTCAACGAGACGCCGGAGAAGGCGTCGCGTCCCTATGACAAGGATCGCGACGGCTTCGTCATGGGCGAGGGTGCTGGCGTCGTGGTGCTCGAGGAACTCGAGCACGCACAGGCGCGTGGCGCGCGCATCTATGCCGAGATCGTCGGCTACGGCATGTCGGGCGATGCCTACCACATCACCTCGCCCTCCGAGGATGGCGACGGCGCCTATCGCTGCATGCAAGCAGCGCTGAAGCGGGCTGGCCTGCGCGCCTCGGATGTCGATTATATCAATGCCCATGGCACCTCGACCCAGATCGGTGACGAGATCGAGCTGCGCGCCGTCGAGCGCCTGCTCGCGAACGCTCCGAATCGGCCGGCCATGTCCTCGACCAAGTCGGCGACCGGTCATCTGCTCGGCGCCGCCGGGGCGATCGAGGCGATCTTCTCGGTGCTGGCGATCCGCGACCAGATCGCGCCGCCGACGATCAATCTCGACAATCCGTCCGTCGAGACCGAGCTCGATCTCGTGCCGCACAAGCCCAGGAAGCGGAAGGTCGACATTGCCCTGTCGAACTCGTTCGGTTTCGGCGGGACCAACGCCTCGCTGGTGATGCGCCGCTTCGCCGACTGACGACAAGCGCGCTTTCGCCACAATTTTCGCTAGCCTGTCGCCGCCGTCGTGCCAGTATGCGGCCGGCATTGCCACTAGAGCCGGATCCGATCAGATTGGGATCAATCTGATCGGTGAATCCGTCTCTCACTTTGAGTTTAGAGACCGTTTTATCGATCAGCTTGCGGTGCAAGCAGATCGGAACGGGCTCTGGATCGGATCGACGCCGGCATTGCCGGTCGCGGTGTCAGGGAATCGGGCGAAAGCATCATGAGTCAGCCGCCTCGCGTCGCGCCGAGGAGTCCAAACGAGGCGTTGAAGCCTGTCGCGCCGCCGGCTCCGCCGCCGAAGGTGCGCAAGCGGCGGCGCTCGCCCTTTATCGCCCTGCTCAGCGGGCTGTTCACGACGGCTCTCATCCTCGCCGGCGCCGTCGGCGGCGGCATCGTCTATCTCGACGGTCGTAGCAAGGCACCGGGCCCGCTCGCCACCGATCGCGTGCTGATCATCCCGAAGGAGAACGGGGTGGCGGAGATCGCCGATTTGCTGCAGCGCGAGGGCCTGATCGAGCACCCCTGGGCCTTCAAGGTCGCGGCGTTCACCTCGGGCAAGGCCGCCAGCCTGAAGGCCGGCGAATACCTGTTCAAGGCGCGCGCCAGCCAGAAGGAAATCCTCGACGTCATCGCCGAGGGCAAGGCGGTCGAGCATTCGATCACCGTTCCCGAGGGGCTGACGAGCGAGCAGATCATTGCCCGCTTGCAGCAGAACGATCTCCTTTCCGGCGACATCATCCAGGTGCCGCGCGAGGGCGCGATCCTGCCTGACACCTACAAGTTCCAGCGTGGCTCGACGCGCCAGGCCATCGTCGACCGGATGACGCGCGACCAGCGCCGCATCCTCAACGAGGTCTGGGCCAAGCGCCCGGCGGACCTGCCGATCAAGACGCCGCAGGAACTGGTGATCCTCGCCTCGATCGTCGAGAAGGAGACCGGCCGTGCCGACGAGCGGCCGCGCGTCGCCGGCGTCTTCATCAACCGGATGAACCGCAAGATGAAGCTGCAATCCGATCCGACGATCGTCTACGGCCTTGTCGGCGGCAAGGGCACGCTCGGACGCGGAATTACGCGCCCCGAGATCACCCAGGCGACGCCCTACAACACCTATGTGATCGAAGGCCTGCCGCCAGGACCGATCGCCAATCCGGGCCGTGCGGCGCTGGAGGCGGTGGTCAACCATTCGCGGACCAAGGACCTCTACTTCGTCGCCGACGGCAGCGGCGGGCACGCTTTCGCCGAGAGCCTGGAGCAGCACAACCGCAACGTCGCGCGCTGGCGCCAGGTCGAGTCGGCCCGTCGCGAGGCCGGCCGCCCACCCACCGACGGCGGTGTCGACCGCGCCGAGCCGCCGCCGGCGACCGACCAGCGCACCGAAGCTCCGGCTGCGGCGCGGACTGACGGCCAGGCCGCGACGGCGCCCGATCAGGCCCAGCCGGAGAGCTTCCCGGTTCCGGGCAACCGCCGCGCGGCGGCCGGCCAACCGGTGCAGGCTGGCGCTGCAGCGGGGCCAGCCGGTACGCGGGCCCGCGCCTTCGACGCTTCCGAAGGCACCACCCGGGATCCGCTGCTGAACAAGACCTTCGACCTCAACAGCCCCAAGCAGGTGCCGCCGCTGAAGCCCTGATGCGTTTCAGGACGATGCGCGATGGACAATCAGGTGCGCGGGGCACTCAGAGCCACAGAATCGCTGGCGCGGGACCGGTTTCGCACCAGAGCAAGGGCGAGCTCTGCCAGTGCGCAGGCAAGGACGAGCACGAGGAAGACCTGCGTGCCCCAATGGACGATCAGCCAGCCGCCGATCGCCGGGAAACCGAAGATCCCGATGAAGTATGACATGACGAACCACGTCAGAGCGCCGGTGCGGTGAGCGTCCGGCGCATCGTTGACGACCTGCGTCTGAATGACGGTGTAGACCAGCCCGTAGCCGAGCCCCAGCAGGATGCCGCTGACGACCTGCACCGGCGCGCCATAGCCAATGGCGAAGTAGACCAGGACACCGGCCGACATCAGCACGAGCAGCAAGACCGACATCCGATTGCCGTCGGCGCGGTTGATGGCGGGCGCGAGCGCAAAGCGCGCGGCGACGACCACGAGTGCGTAGGTGGTGAAATACAGGCCGGCGTCGAGGCCGCTGCCGCGCGCCAGCGAGCTTTGGAACGTCAGCATGCCCGTGAAGACGCAAGCGCCTAGTCCGACCATGAGGATGGGATAGATCGCCCTGGTGCTCGCCAAGGGGACGATCGACGCGACCCAGTTCTTTGGCGCGCCCGCGCTGCCCGGACGAGGCCGGGCCGGCCGAGGCGTCGTCAGCTCGAACGCCCACAAGCAGGCCGCGGCGCAAACGCAGCCGAGCGCGAGCAGGCGGAAGAGCGAGGCTGTCGACAAGCCGACCGTGTCGACGAGAAACAGCGCCAGTGCCGGGCCGCCACCGATTCCCGCCATTTGAAATGCGCCGAAGCGCGTGAACCAGAAGCCGCGATCGAGATCGCTCACCCGCTCCGAAACCGCCATCGGAGCGGCCAGATAGAACATCCCCCAGCCGCAGCCGATCATGAAGCCGGCGATCACGATGGTGCTGGAGAGAGAGGCGATACTGGCCAACAGCAAGTAGCCGGCGGCGACGAGCACGGCCCCGATGGCGGCGAGACGGGCACCGCCGAAGCGGGCGCTGACCCAGCCGATCAGGGGGACGCCGACAAAGGTGCCGACCATCGCGCCGGCGAGAGCCTTGCCCGTCTCGATCTCACTGCCGCCGAGACTGCGGAAATGCTCCGTCAGCAAGAACGTCGCGCCATAACCTGTCGCGGTCAGCAAGGCGCCGACGAACAACAGACCCACACCGACCCCGCGCATGATCGTTCAACCTTCCATGTCGCCGTTTTTGACTTTCGAGGCGTCGCATGGCGAAAGTGGTTAGTGCTAGACCCACTTTGATGGCGAAAATGGCAACCACTTTGCCGCGACGAACACTCGATCTGCCGATCGCATTGGATCCGAGCATCACCAGTCAGCCGTCGCGGGTTCACGCCGCGCTGCGAGTGGCGATCGTCGACGGCTATTTGAGCCCCGGCCTGAAGTTGCCATCCAGCAGGGCGCTGGCCGAGCAACTGAGCGTGCCGCGCAATGCCATCGTCGCGGCCTATGAACAACTCCTCAGCGACGGGCTGGCGGAGGCTCGGCGAGGCTCTGGTACTTATGTGGCAGCGGATCTGCCGGCGGTGCAGTCAGCCGCGGCTCCCGCCCAGCTCGACGTCGAAACCCTTCCGAGCCGCGCCTTCGCCCTGGGGCGGACCCATGTCGACCGCAGCCTTCTGCGCCAGCTCGGCACGAGCGTTCGCCGCAATATCCTTACCGCGAGCGCCGACCAGCTCGGCTATGGCGACCCACGCGGCAGCCTGCCGCTGCGAACCGAGATCGCCCGACATCTCGCGGCAAGCCGCGGCATTCGTTGCGATCCAGGCTGCATCATGATCACCAGCGGCACGCAGCAGGGTTTGCGCCTGTGCACCGAAGCCCTGCTTTCAACCGGCGATGCGATCTGGCTGGAGGAGCCGGGCTACTATGCAGCCCATGCCACCTTGCGCGCCGCCCGGATGCGATTGATCCCGGTGCCCGTCGATGGCGAAGGCATCAAGGTCGATGAGGGCCGAAAGCTCGCTCCGTTGGCGCGGGCCGCTTATGTCACCCCCTCGCATCAGTTTCCGACCGGCGTCACCATGAGCATGGCGCGGCGGGGGGCGCTGCTGGATTGGGCGAAGGCGGCGCAGGCCTGGATCATCGAAGACGATTACGACAGCGAGTTTCGCTATGCCGGGCCACCCCTTACGGCGCTGGCCGGCCTTGGCGGCGAGCGGGTGATCTATAGCGGCACCTTCTCGAAGACGCTGTTCCCCTCATTGCGCCTCGCCTATCTCGCCCTGCCTCCGGCGGTTGCCGAGCGGGTGATAAGGGCCAGGAGCGCCGCCGACCGATTTCCGCCCACCTTCCTGTCGGATGCCGTGGCCGAGCTGATGTCCAGCGGCGCGTTTGCCGCACATCTTCGGCGGGCCCGCCTGCGTTATCGCCAAGCTCGCGATACCGTTGCATCGGTCCTGGCGGAAACGAGCAGTGGCCGGTTGCGTGTCGCCGTGCCGCCGCAGGGGCTGCACATGGTCGCCTATCTCCCGGCTGGCCTCCCCATCGATGCCGGTGCACGCATCCGCGCGATGGCGGCGGTCGAGACAAGATTGCTGTCCGAGGCCAGCCTGTCGCCAAGCACGACGGAGGGCTTCATTCTCAGCTTCTCAGGGCATGACAGTCACGATTTGACTGCAGCCGCCAAACGGCTCGGCGAGGCAGCCGACGCGTATATTGCGGGACGAGGCGTGCGTGCCGACTGATCGAGGGCAGGGAGGCATTCTGTTCCCAGGTTTGCTGCGCCGGCAGCTTGCGACGGGCGCAGCGCCTCTCTACGGTCCCGCCGCATTCCAGAAGGGGTTATGAGCGATATGGCGATCGAGAGCATGACGGGGTTCGCCCGGGTGGCAGGGACCATCGGCATGCATGCCTGGGCCTGGGAGGTCCGCAGTGTCAACGGCCGCGGGCTCGATGTCCGCGTCCGCGCCCCGACCGGCTTCGAGAGCTTCTCAGAAGCGGCGCGCAAGCAGTTCTCGGCCGCCTTCGCACGCGGCACCCTGCATGTCAGCCTCGCCATCACCAGTGAAGCTTCCGCTCCGCGCCCGCGCATCAACCAGGAAGCTCTTGCTGCCCTGATCGCGGCTACGAGCCAAGTGAAGCTGCCCTCAGGCATTGCCCCGGCGACGCTCGACGGTCTGCTGGCGATCCGCGGCGTGGTCGAGGTCTCCGAGGACAGCGGCGATACGCTCAGCGACCTCGAAAAGCCGGTGCTCGCTGCATTGGAGGGGACGATCGCGGCGCTGAAGCAGGCGAGGCTCGCCGAGGGGCGGGCGCTCGAGGCGATCCTCGTCGGCCATCTCGACACCATCGCCCGCCTGACGAGCGAAGCCGAGAACCACCCGGCCCGCAGCGTCGAGGCGGTCCGCACGCGACTCGCGACCCAGGTCGCTGCGTTGATGGAGACCGGCAAGGCCTTCGAGCCGCAGCGCCTGCATCAGGAAGCTGCGCTGCTGGCGGTCAAGGCCGATATCCGCGAGGAGGTCGATCGGCTCCACGCCCATGTCGCTGCGCTCCGCGAACTGCTCGCTTTGGGCGGGCCGATCGGCCGCAAGCTCGATTTCCTGGCGCAGGAGTTCGGTCGTGAAGCGTCGACGCTCTGCGCCAAGGCCGGCGATCCCGGCCTGTCGCGGATCGGTCTCGAATTGCGCACGACCGTCGACCAGCTGCGCGAGCAGGTCCAGAACGTGGAGTGATGGGGATGGCCGATCTCGCCCGCCCGGCCCGTCGCGGCCTCATGCTGATCCTGTCGTCGCCGTCCGGTGCCGGCAAGTCGACGCTGACCCGGACCTTGTCGCAGAAGGAAACCAATCTCGATCTCTCGATCTCGGTGACGACGCGCGGGAAGCGCCCCTCAGAGATCGACGGCGTCCATTATCGCTTCATCGACCGCGATGCCTTCGACCTGCTGCGCCAGCGCGACGAGCTGCTGGAGTGGGCCGAGGTCCACGGCAATGGCTACGGTACGCCGCGCAAGCCGGTCGAGGAGGCGCTGAAGGCCGGCCGCGACGTGCTGTTCGACATCGACTACCAGGGCACGCAGCAAATCCTCGAGAAGGCGCGCGAGGACGTCGTCGCGATCTTCATCCTGCCGCCCTCCATGGCCGAGCTGCGCTCGCGGCTGGTCCGGCGCGCCGAGGATGCGCCCGAGGTGATCGCGCGCCGGCTCGACAATGCCCGCGACGAGATCGCGCGCTGGAGCGTCTACGACTACGTCATCGTCAATGACGATCTCGGCGCCGCGTATGAATCGGTTCGCGCGATCCTGGTGGCCGAGCGGCTGAAGCGCAGCCGCGCCGTCGGCATGGCGGACTTCGTCGAGACGCTGCTGGCCGAGAAGGTCAGCTGATCAGCCTCGCTGCGCCGATGCCAGCGCATTGGCGAGCGCGACGAAGCCGCTGACCGGGACTTCCTCCGCCCGCATGGTCGGCGAGAGCCCGGCAGCCTCGATCATCGCCGCGGGATCGGCGAGCACGGCCTTGAGGCTCTGGCGCAACATCTTCCGCCGCTGACCAAAAGCAGCGAGCGTGACCCGTTCCAGCAGACGCCGATCGCATGGCTCGGGATTCTGTCGTGGCACCAGCTGGACGATCGACGAGGTGATCTTGGGCTGCGGCACGAAGGCGGTCTTCGGCACGTCGAACAGGATCCTGGTCTCGCAGCGCCAATTCGCGAGCACGGCGAGCCGACCATAGGCGGCGCGCTGCTCCGGCGTCGCGACGATGCGCTCGGCCACCTCGCGCTGGAACATCAGCGTCAGCGAGGTCCACCAGGGCGGCCAGGGCTCGGCGCTGAGCCAGCCGACCAGCAGCGGCGTGCCGATATTGTAGGGCAGGTTGGCGACGATCCGGGCCTGATTGCCGCCAAGCAGGCCTGAGAGGTCTACGGCGAGCGCGTCGCCATCGACGACCTCGAGGCGCCCGGGATAGTGGGCCGCAATCTCGGCGAGCGCCGGCATGCAGCGCCGGTCGCGCTCGATGGCGATGACGCGCCCGGCACCGTTGGCCAACAGAGCGCGGGTCAGGCCGCCCGGTCCGGGGCCGATCTCGACGACGGTCTGGCCGTCCAGCGGACCGGCGGATCGCGCGATCCGTCCGGTCAGGTTGAGGTCGAACAGGAAGTTCTGGCCGAGCGCCTTCTGCGCCATCAGCCCGTGGCGCTCCACCACATCGCGCAGTGGCGGCAAGCCGTCCGGGGAGATGGTGCTCATGTGGGAGCCCTGCTTTCGGCCACGGCCATGCGGGCCGCGAGCTTCAGCGCCGCGCACAGGCTGTCCGGCCGGGCGATGCCTTTGCCGGCGATGTCGAACGCTGTGCCGTGGTCCGGCGAGGTCCGGATGAAGGGCAGACCGAGCGTGACGTTGACGCCCTCGTCGAAGGCGATCGTCTTGATCGGGATCAGCGCCTGGTCGTGATACATGCCGAGCGCGACGTCGTAGCCGGCACGCGCCCGGGCATGGAACAGCGTGTCGGCCGGATAGGGGCCGCTCGCGTCGATGCCGAGCCTTCGCAATTGCTCGACTGCGGGGGCGATCACCGCCGCATCTTCCTTGCCGAGCGCGCCGCCTTCGCCCGCATGGGGGTTGAGGCCGCATAGGGCCAGCCGAGGCTGCAAGATGCCGAAGCGGCGTTCGAGATCGGCCGCGGCGATCCTGCCGGTCTCGACGATCAGCTCCGTCGTCAGCTGTTCCGGCACTGCCTGCAGGGGGACGTGGATGGTGACTGGAATAACGGCGAGCTCTTCCGACCAGATCATCATCACTGGCCGCGGCACCGCCCCCCGGCCGCGGCCCGCCAGCTCCGCCAGGAACTCGGTATGGCCGGGGTGCTGGAAACCGGCGGCATAAAGCACGCTTTTGGCGATCGGATTGGTGACGAGCGCGGCAGCTCGCCCGGCCTCGACGGCCTCGACGCCTCGCTCGATCGCTTCGATCACGCCGGCGGCGTTGGCCGGGTCGGGAGTCCCGGAATGCGCTGGCGAGCGATTGTCGAGCTCGATCACGGGCAGGGCGGTTGCGAAGCAGGCTTCGGCCTCATCCCAACCGACATTGCGCAACTGCACCTGGAGGCCGAGCCGCCTAGCCAGTTCGGCGAGCGCTGTGGCACTGCCGAGATAGGCGAAGGGCGGTATAGAGCGCTCCTCACGCTGCCCCCAGGCGGCGAGCGCCAACTCCGGGCCGATCCCGGCGGGATCGCCCTGAGTCAGAGCAAGGAGACATCGGCTCAAGCGACGCTCCTTTCAGCGGCCTTCTGCAGCACCGGCAAGGGCGCCATCAGTTGCTGGACGCGACACCGTCGCCGGAGCTGCTTGCACCCAGGTTCTGCGAATAGCTGATCTCGCCCAGCGTGCGCAGCTCGAGGCGGAACATGACCGTCCGCGTATCCTTCGTCGAGCCCGCCTGCCTGTCGGCATAGGACTGCGAATAGGTCACGTCGAAGATCGTGCACTCATCCTGATAGCGCAGGCCGACTGAAGCCGATGCGGTCTGGAACGGGCCGGTGTTCGGATAGATCGGATTCGGGTTGCTGGCCGGGTTCGCCATGTAGAGCGACAGCGCATCCCGATAGCGCTCGCGATCGTATTTGAACTTGTCGAGGTCGAACAGCACACTGCCGCGCACGCTCCAGTACTGGGCGAACGAGACGGACTGGCTGATGCTGAGGCCTTCGCGGCGGCGCGGGATGCCAAGATCCGGCTGCGGCTCGTAGCGGCTGTAGCCGACAGAGGTCGACAGGAACTTGTAGCTGAACGCGGCGGAGGCGTCGACGCGCTGGGCTTCGAAGGTCGACTCGTCGAAACGTCCGCCTGCCTGCAGCAGCAGGCCCTTGAACGGCTGGACCTGCGCCTTGGCGACATAATCGGAGCGCCGGGTATCGAGTCCCGAATTCAGGCCGGTATTGGCCAGATCGCCATTGGCGTAGGAGTTGCGACCGCCGAGATGGTAGGACTGCCCGACCAGGAAATTGGCATAAGAATCCTTGCCGAAGGTACCGCTGTAGCGCAGGCCGACGTTCGCCCGGCTGCCGCCCTCGACCCGATCGTATCCGGAGAACTTGTTCCATTCGAACAGGTTGGTGTCGTCGAAGACGAGACTCTGCGAATCTTCGTTGGCAACGCGCAGGCTGTTTGTCTCGTTCGGGCGCGCCACGACCTGCGCGACCGGCTCGAGAATGTGCGTTCCCCAGGAGGTCGAGGCGACGAAGGGGTAGCGGTACATCAGGCCGATCGCAGGCATCGCGCGGCCGAAAACCTCATCCGAGACGTCAGCGATCGTCCTGACATTGGCGTTGGCGTAGTTGGTCGTGTTCGGGTTGATGGAGAACACGTCGGCCCTGAGCGAAGCGTAGGGCGTCCAGACCTGGCCGATCGGATCGACGAAGTTGCGCCGCCAATCGACCTCGGCGGTGGCGCGCGCGATCGAGCCAGCGAGGCCGGTCACGAGACATTGCCCCTTCTGATAGACCGCGCAGCCGTCGAACAGTGAATAGCTCGGCGTGGAGATCAGGTAGCTCTTCTGGATAGGCAGTTCTTTGAAGGATGCTGCCTCGCGCGTCAGATGCGTGAGATTGACCGTGAAGGACAGCTCACCGCCGATCATCGACGGCTTGTGGAAACGCCGGTTGTAGTCGACGACCGGCCCGACAATCGGCTGCTGCTTCTGCCAGTCGTAATAGGTCAGCGGCTGGAAGTAATAGCCACGCATGTCGAACCAGCCGTTCGCGGTCTGGCCGTTGAGCGAAACGGTCGAGGTCGATTCCTGCAGATAGGTCGACGCGGTGATGCTCTCGCTGCGGATCCGGTAGTTCTTGAAGAAGAACCGGTCAGTCGAGCCGGCGACGTCCCAGCTGAAGTTCCAGCGTGGGTTGATGAACATCTTGCCGGAGCTCTCGACCGAGCCGCGGAACTTGTCGTCGCCGGCACCGAAGGGGCTCGGCAGGAAAGCCTCCTTTTCCCGCTGGAAGATGCCGGCGGCGCGGATGTTGTACGAACCGTTGACGAAGCGATGCCGCCACTCGACCTCGCCGAGCAGACCCTGGCGCGAGAGATAGGTCGGCGTCACCGTCAGATCGTAGTTCGGTGCGAGATTGATGAAATAGGGCAGCCCGACGCCGTAGCCGAGCGCCGCAGTGTTGATGAATTTCGGCGCCAGGAAGCCGGTTTTGCGTTTGACCGTGGCGTCCGGCCCCGACATGAACGGGATATAGGCGATCGGGACGCCGGCGAACTCGAGCCGGGCCTCCTCGTAGTAGATCATCTGCTCGGACTTCTTGTGGATGATCCGGGCAGCGCGCACCTGCCAGAACGGCGGGCGTTCGGGTTGATCGACGCAAGGCTCGCAGGCCGTGTAGATGCCCTTGTCGAAGACGAAGACCTCGCCATCGGTGCGCTCGGCGCGCGGCGCCGAGAAGCGGGTCTTGTCGGTGTTCACCACGCGCAGCGAATCGATGAAGCCGTCGCGGAAGTCGTCGGTCAGGTTGAAGCGGTCGCCGGTGATCACCGTGCCATTGGATTCGGTGATGCGGGCATTGCCGGTCGCGACGACACGCTTGCTCTGGCGGTCATAGACGACGCGATCGGCCTCGATCGTGCGGCCCTGATACAGAATCTGGACATCGCCGACCGCGGAAACGGTGTTGTTGTCCTTGTCGTAGACGAGCTCGCGCGCGTCGACGACCATGCGCTCCTGCGGCTTGGCCGCCGGAGTTTGGGCATAGGCCAGGCTCGTCCAGCCGAGGACCGGGGCAAGTGTCGTTGCCAGCGCGGTCGCAGCTGCAAGGCGCGTGATGCGTCTTACGCCGGAAGCCATGAACTCAATCCAAAATTAACCATAGCCACCGTATTCTCAGCCGTCTTCCTGATGGAGGAGGGCGAGCGCGCCGAGCAGCGTGCCCACGATCGCGGGCAGCCAAGCGGCCACCGAGGCATTGACGATGCCCGATGAGCCCAACTCCTCAGATAACTGTGTCGCCACATAGAGCATGAACCCGGCCGCGACGCCACCTACCACCAATCTGGTCACACCACCAAACCGGAAAAATCTTAAGGAAACGGATGCCGCGACCAAGATCATGGCGATCAGCAGGAGCGGCCGCGCCTTGAGGGATTCATAGCGCAGTTCGTAGCGCGTCGTATCGAGCCCGGCCTTGCGGGTTCGGTCGAGTACGGCCGGCATCGACCAGAACCCGACAGAATCGGGCGGCGTGAAACTTTGTCGCACCTGATCGGGCTCCAGCGTCGTCGCGATCAGGTATGTCGAGTACGTCTGTGGCTCTTCCGTGGCCGAGGTGACGCGAGCCTCCGACAATTCCCAGTAGCCGCGATAAAGCACGGCCTGCTTCGCTTCGATGCGCTCGCTGAAGCCGCCGTCGGGGGAGAAGGTGAAGAACGCGACCTGGGCGAGCCCCACTCCATCCTGCAGTGCAGCGGCGGCGCGGATGATCGCCTGGCCGTCCGTGCTGCGCTGGCGGATCCAGATTTCCTTGCCGCCGACGATCTGTCCGGTCCGGGCGAAGAGCGAAGCCTCGAGCGCGGTGGCGCGCTGCTTCAGCTCCGCGGCGACCGGGTTGTAGATTCCGATCGAGACGAGGCCGACCGCGCCAGCGACCAGCGCCGCCGGCTGCAGGAACTGCCAGGCCGAGATACCGACCGAGCGGGCAACGACCAGCTCGAGCTTCCGGCTGAGATTGAGCAGGGCGAACATGCCGCCGAACAGTACCGCGAACGGAAATATCTGCTCGGCGACCGAGGGCGCACGGTAGAGGGCGAGCTGGATGATGCTCGGCGTCGTTGCGGTCGGGGAATCGCCGGCGCGCCGCATCAGCTCGACGAAGTCGAGCGTTGCGATCAGAAAGAAGAAGGTGCCGAACACGCTCAGGATCGCGCGCAGGAAGCGCTGCGTCAGATAGCGGCCGAAAGTCTGGAACAGCAGCATCAGGCGCGCCGGAAACGTGCTGCGAGGGCAAGGAAGGGCGCGATCAGCGCCTCCGTCAGCTGGTCGATGACGACACGCGTTCGTGAGCCGAAGCCGATGGCGAAAGCCGACAGGAGGATCGTTCCGATCGGCAGGATGTAGAGCAGGGCGGCCGCGAGCGGCGAGCGCACGCTGGCGGTCCAGGCAGCGTATGCGCCGATCCTGATGGCGCCGACCAGCAGGATCGCGATCTGGATCGCGGCGGCGCGGCCCTGGCGGGTGGTGCGCGCCTCGCCGAGGATGGCGAAGGCGACCAGCATGAAGGCGATCGGGTAAAGCGGCGCCGAGAGGCGGTTGTGCAATTCGGCCCGGAAGCGGCCTTCCTGGATCTTGTAGTAGGGCTCGTTCGGATTCTGCGTCAGCAGCGCCCAGGTGGTGCGTTCGCGCGGCTTGTAGATGACCTTGTCGCCGTCGCCACCACCGGCCCCGTCGGAATCGCCCGTCAGCGCGGAGAGATTCAGCGCATAGCGTTCGAACGAGATGATCGAGCTCGAGTTCTGGTTGCGGCTCTCGCGCTGGATCGTACCCTTCTCCAGCATCAGGAAGCTGTTGCCGTCGGCCTCGGCCGACTGGCCGCGCTCGGCGATGTAGACGGCGGGCTGGTTGGGATCGCGTCGGTCCTGCATGAAGATGCCGAGCAGGGCCTGTCCCTGCTTCTCGCGATAATGGAAGGTGACGCCGGAATCGAGCGAGACGAACTGCCCTTCCTTGATCACGTTGGCGACGAAGTCGGCGCGGATCAGGGTGATGAGGTCGCGCAGCGCCCGGAAACCTGCCGGCATCACCCCGAGCGACATCCAGCCCACCAGCGCTGCGGTTATCAGGGTCAGCGCGATGAAGGGCCGCGTCAACCGGCGCGGGGCGACGCCCGCGGCATTCATCACGATCAGCTCGGAATCGCTGTTGAGCCTGTTGAGCGTGTAGAGCGTTGCCATGAACAGGGCGACCGGCGCGATGCCGGCGATCAGCGCCGGCAGCGAGAGCAGGGTCACGGTGAAGAAGATCACCAGCGTCTGGCCCTTGCCGGTGATGAGGTCGACCTCGCGCAGCGCCTGCGTGACCCAGATCACGCTGGTCAGGCCGACCAGCAGAATCACCGCCGCACCGGCGGCGATCTTCAGGATATAGCGGTCGAGAAGTCCGAAACGCACGAGGGTGACGATCCTGGGGCCGGCGGTCGTTTAGAGAAGGCGCTCCCCTTGGACGGCTCGCCTCGAACTCCCTATGGTATAGCTTCGATCGTGGCGCAAACGGGAATCGTTTGTGGCCTTTGCGAGCCCCCGCCTCGGTCGGCTCTATCCGCCAACCCTTCTCCCGCAACCCGTGAGCCTTCGATGTCGCAGCGCCTGAAGCTTGAGGTCAAAGCCCTGAATGCCATTGCCGGGGGGGATCTCGTCATCCTCGTCTCGGACAGGCTGGCGCCCCCGAAGACGGCAGAAGATTGGATCGGAGCGGGCGCCCATGCCTTGATCGCGCGCGCCGCCGCCGCCGAACGCTTCAAGGGCAAGGCGCTCTCCGGATCGACGCTGCTCGCGCCGGACGGCGCTGGGTACGAGCGCCTGATTCTGGTTGGAACCGGCCCGGCGGCCGAGCGAGACAAGCTCGATTTCGCTGCACTCGGCGGTGCCATCGCCGGCCGGCTCGGCCACGGCCGCAGCGCCGACGTTATCGCGGCGTTGCCCGAGGGCGAACTCTCTGCCGATGAGATCGCCGAAATCGGGCTTGGCCTGCGGCTGAGGAGCTACGTCTTCGATCGCTACAAGACCAAGAGCCGGGACAAGGACCAGTCCGAGCCCAAGAGCGTGACCTTGCGCGTCGCCGACCCGGCCGCGGTCAAGAAGGCGCTGAAAGCGCGCGAAGCCATCGCAAATGGCGTCGAGCTCGCTCGCGATCTCGTGAACGAGCCGCCGAACGTGCTCTTCCCCGAAGAGTTCGCCGAGCGGGCGGGCAAGCTCGAGAAGCTCGGTGTCGAGGTCGAGATTCTTGACGAGAAGGAGTTGAAGAAGATCGGCATGCGGGCGCTGCTCGGCGTCGGCCAGGGCTCGCACCGCGAGAGCCGCGTCGTGGTGATGCGCTGGAACGGCGGCGCCAAGGGCGACAAGCCGGTCGCCTTCGTCGGCAAGGGCGTGACCTTCGACACCGGCGGCATCTCGATCAAGCCGGCCGGCGGCATGGAGGACATGAAGGGTGACATGGCCGGCGCAGCCTGCGTCACCGGCCTGATGCAGGCGTTTGCCGCCCGCAAGGCGAAGGTCAACGCCGTCGGCGTGATCGGCCTGGTCGAGAACATGCCGGATGGCAAGGCACAGCGGCCGGGCGACATCGTCACCTCGCTCTCGGGCCAGACCATCGAGATCATCAACACCGACGCCGAGGGCCGGCTCGTCCTCGCCGATGTGCTCTGGTACACGCAGGAGCGCTTCAAGCCGGTCTTCATGGTCAATCTGGCGACCCTGACCGGCGCGATCCTGGTCGCGCTGGCGCAGGAGAATGCCGGGCTGTTTTCCAACAGCGACGAACTGGCGGAGCGACTTTCAGCTGCTGGCAAGGTGACCGGTGAGACCGTCTGGCGCATGCCGCTCGGTGCTGCCTACGACAAGATGATCG
Organism: Alloboseaceae bacterium BT-24-1; assembly: GCA_025846845.1. Taxonomy (GTDB): domain Bacteria; phylum Pseudomonadota; class Alphaproteobacteria; order Rhizobiales; family Beijerinckiaceae; genus Allobosea. The sequence continues at coordinate 582,392 of JAOYTL010000001.1, read as the reverse complement.
ATTCCAAGTTCGCCGACATGAAGAACTCGGCCGGCCGCCATGGCGGCTCGATCACCGCCGCGCAGTTCCTGCAGCGTCATGTCAACGACACCCCGTGGGCTCATCTCGACATCGCCGGCACCGGCATGGGTTCGCCCAGCAGCGAGACCAACCGCTCCTGGGGCTCCGGCTGGGGCGTGCGCCTCCTCGACCGGTTGGTGACGGATCACTACGAGAGCTGATTCGAACTCTGAGCCGAGGCTCGCAAAGGATTGTGCTGACTGCGTAATGGCCGAGGTCCTGTTCTACCATCTGCAGGGACGCCCGCTCGAGCAGGTCCTTCCGACCCTGCTCGAGCGTTCGCTCGCCCGCGGCTGGAAAGCCGTCGTCGAATTGTCGAGCCGCGAGCGTCTGGCCGGGCTCGACGACCGGCTCTGGACCTATGCGGACGAATCCTTCCTGCCGCATGCGACGGCCGCGGAGCCGGACGCCGCGGCAAATCCGATCGTGCTGACCACGGCCAGCGATAACCCGAATGGCGCGCAAGTTCGCTTCTGTGTCGACGGCGTTCGCATTCCGGACGCATTGGACGCTTACGAGCGCGTCATTCTGATGTTCGATGGCGACGATCCCGATGCGCTCGCCTCGGCACGCGAAGACTGGAAAAAGCTGCGGACGCTCGGCGTCGCTGCCACCTATTGGCAGCAGGACGAGACCGGCCGCTGGGAGAAGAAAGCGTGAAAGTTCCTGTTGCCCTGGCCTTGGCGGCTGCGCTCGCCGGCTGTTCCGTCGATATGGGCGGATTCTCCTTTGTGTCCGACGAACGTGGTACCCGCAGCAGCAGTGCGACCGCGCGCGTCTCGACGCAGGAGGCGATGCTGACGCCGGAAGGCGAATGCAGCGCCGATGTCTCGCTCGACCCGGCGACGCGCCCGCTGCCGAAGGAGATCGCCGTCGGCATCACCGAATGCGAACTCGTCCGGCTCAAGGCCAAGCGGCCGACCGACGTGCTGATCGGCGACAATGGCCGGGGCCAGCGCGAGGTGCAGGTGCTCTATTCCGAGCCGGGCAATCGCGAAATCTACATGTTCACCGACAATCGGCTGAGCCGGATCGTGAAGCCGGGACAGCCTGAGCAGCAGGGCTAGCCCGAAACCGATCCGGTTCAACCGACCTGGTCGCTGAATCCGTCTCTGACTCGCACATGGGGACCGTTCGATCGATTGGCTTGCGCTGCAAGCCGATCGCAACGGATCCGGATGCCGAGGCGGAGCGTCGAAATGCAAATTCAGCGACAAGGACGGATGCTGGTCGCCGGCATCATGCTTCTCGGCACGTCATTGGCGGCCGTGTCATGGCCTGCGGTGGCGCAGGTGGTCGACTTCCGCTCATCCGATCGCGAGATGAACCGCGCGATTGCGCAGGCCCGCGAGACCCTTCCGGACTTCGTCGCGCTCTATCGCAGCGGTACGGGTGAGCGGCATGCGGTCAAGGTCGCGATCCCTATGACGATGGCAATGCGCGCGAGCACATCTGGATAGATCTGACGGCCGTTAAGGGCGATGTCTTCGTCGGCCAGATCGCGAATGATCCGGTCTATATCGACGGCTTGAGCAATGGCGACGCTTATCGCGCCCCGAGCGCCATGGTCAGCGACTGGAACTACAGGGCGGGCGGCCTGATGCATGGCAGCTACACCACCCGCGTCGCGATGAAGAAGCTGTCGCCCGATCAGCTCAGGCGCCTCGATTTCAAGCTGGCGCCGCTGCCCTGAAGCAGGCTCAGGCGCTCTCCAGCTCCTCGCTCAGCATCAGCCATTCCTCCTCGGCTGAGGCCAGCGCCTCCGTCAGTTCGCCGCGCTGGCGCGAGAGCAGCAGCGCCTTGTCCGGCTCACGCGCGAAGGCGCCGTTGGCGAGCGCGCCGTCGACCTTTTTGATCAGCCCGGTCAACTTGGCGATACGGGCCTCCGCCAGGTTGAGCTTCTGCCGGAGCGGTCCGAGCGCCTGGCGTTTCGCCGCCGCGCCCTTGCGCTCCTCGGCCTTGCCCGAAGCGTCCGACTCCGCCTTGCCGCGCTGCGCCGGCTTGTCGCGGCCGAGCACGAAGTCGCGGTAGTCGTCCATGTCGCCATCGAAGTTCTTCACCGTGCCATCCCCGACCATCCAGAGCCGGTCGGCGCAGGCTTCGATCAGGAAGCGGTCGTGGCTGACGAGAATGACGGCGCCGGGATAGTCGTTGATCGCCTTGACCAAAGCGGTGCGGCTGTCGATGTCGAGATGGTTGGTCGGCTCGTCGAGAATCAGCAGATGCGGGCCGCCGAAGGTGGCGATGCCGAGCATGAGGCGCGCCTTCTCGCCGCCGGAGAGGTTCTTGACCGGGGTGTCGGCCTTGTTGGCAGGAAAGCCAGTCTGTGCGGTGCGGGCTCGCACCCGGGCCTCGGGAGCGTCCGGCATCAGCTCGCGGATATGGCCGACGGGCGTGTCCTCCATGCGCAGCTCGTCGAGCTGGTGCTGGGCGAAATAGGCCGTCTGCAGCTTCGACGAGCGCCGCATTTCGCCCGCGAGCGGCGCAAGGCGCCCGCCGATCAGCTTGCAGAAGGTCGACTTGCCGTTGCCATTGGCACCGAGCAGGGCGATGCGGTCGTCCGGCGCCAGGGTCAGGTTGAGCCGCGACAGTACCTTGCGCTCGCCATAGCCGGCGCTGGCGCCCTCCAGCACGACCATCGGCGGCGACAGCGGCCGCTCGGGGGCGGGGAAGTTGAAGGGCTGCACGTCGCGATCCTGGATGACCGCGATCTCCTGCATCTTCTCCAGCCGCTTGACGCGCGACTGGGCCTGGCTGGCCTTCGAGGCCTTGGCCTTGAAGCGGTCGACGAAGGATTGCAGGTGCTTGCGCTCGGCGTCCTGCTTCTCGCGTGCCTTGGCGAGATGCGCCTGCTTCTCGGCCCGGAGCTTCTCGAAATCGCTGTAGCCGCCGCGATAGATCGTCAGCTTGCCCTGGTCGAGATGCAGGATGTGGTCGACGCAGGTGTCGAGCAGTTCGCGGTCGTGGCTGACGACGAGCACGGTGTGCGGATAGCGCTCGAGATAGTCGTAGAGCCAGAGCGTGCCTTCGAGGTCGAGATAGTTGGTCGGCTCGTCGAGCAGCAGCAAATCGGGCTCTGAGAACAGCACGGCGGCGAGGGCGACGCGCATGCGCCAGCCGCCCGAGAAATCGGAGCAGGGCCGCTGCTGCGCCTGTTCGTCGAAACCAAGTCCGTGCAGCACGGTCGCGGCGCGCGCCGGTGCAGAGTGGGCGCCGATATCGGCGAGCCGGGTCTCGATCTCGGCGATCCGCATCGGATCGGTCGCAGTCTGCGCCTCCCGCATCAGCGCTGCGCGCTCGATATCGGCAGCGAGCACGACCTCGATCAGCGTTTCGGGCCCGCCGGGAGCTTCCTGCGCCACCCCGCCAATGCGCATGCCTCTGGGCAGGGCGACATTGCCGCCCTCCGGAGAGAGGTCGCCGGTGATGATGCGGAACAGCGTCGTCTTGCCGGTGCCGTTGCGGCCGACGAGGCCGACGCGCGAGCCGGTGGGCAGGAAAGCGCTGGCCTTGTCGAGCAGGAGGCGCTCGCCGAGGCGATAGGTGATGTCGTTGAGGGTCAGCATGGCGAGCGGGGTTTAGCGCGCTTTCGATCCGTCTGGAAACGGCAGAAGGAGAGAAATGACCGGATCTGTGCGCGGCGTTCTGGCTGTCTTTGGGGCTGGGCCACGATTTCTCCATGTTTCCGCCACGGCATGGCCGGGCACCCAGCGCAGGCAGGGGCTGGGGTAACGCACTGATTCGCAAAGAGGATCCATGCAGTTCGGCTCTCTGGTCCGGCGCCCGCGCCGGGTATCGTTCGCAGCCGGCGTCGTCGCGCTGCTCACTCTGGTCCTCGGCAGTGCCGCGGCGCTCGCCGCCTTGGCGCCGTTGCCCGGCGCCCTCTGAGGCAATTGCGGCGCGTTGCGGGCTTCAAGCAACGTTAACCGCGTTCGTGTTGGGTCTCCTGGCGCAGTCGACGTCGGGCGGAGACCTGATTCGTGTTCAGCCTCAGGATCAGGCTTCCTATCGCGATGCTGGCCTTGGCGCTGCTCGCGGCGCTGGCCGTTGGCTCGTCCGCTTATCTTGCCGTGTCGAGCTGGGCGCAGGGCGCGGTGCGCGAGCGCATGCACGCTTTGGCCGAGAGCCATGTCCGCGCCATCGAGCGCCGCTGGTCGCAGCTTCGCGCCGAACTCGCAGTCCAGGCGCGCAGCGCCTTCACCGTCTCGGCGCTCGACGAGATCGGCAAGTGGATGGAGCTCGGCCCGCACGACTACAGGAGCATCCTTGGCCACTACCAGGGCGATGGCTCGTTGTCTCAGGCCGAACGCATCGCCCGCACCGGGCGCGAGCACCAGCACGGCTATTCCTGGCGGCATGTGCCGATCCACGAGACCTATGCCGCGGCGCTGAAGCAGTTCAACTACGCCGACATCTACCTTGTCTCGCGCAAGGGCCGGGTGGTCTACAGCGTCACCAAGGGCTCCGAATTTGGCCGCCTCCTCAGCGAGGATGATCTGGCCGGAACCGGCCTCGCCAAATCCGTCGAGCTGGCGCGGGGCAGGGCGGCGGGCGAGCAGGTGGTGCTCGACTTCGCGCCCTATGATCCAGCCGGCGGCGAGCCGCGCGCCTTCCTCGCAGCTCCGTTCTACGACGCCGAGGCCGGGACGGGCCAACAGCTGGGCACGATCGTCATCGCCGTCGATACGCGCCTGATCGACGATGTGCTCGCCTTCAACCCCGTCGGCTCGAATGCCGAACGGGTTTTCGTCGTTGGCTCTGACGGCTTCATGCGCTCCAATCCGGCGCTGCGGCGCGACGCCGCTTCGCCGCGCGAGACCCTCGACAGGAATCGGCTGACCGGCCAGCCGGAGAACGCGCTCATCGCGATGGTCAGCCATGACGGTCGAGCGCTGGTTGCGAGCGGCGAGGAGGTCGTGATCGGCGACTGGCGCTGGCTGCTCTGGCTGACCGCTCCCCAGGACAGCGCCTTTGCTGTCGTCGACAAGATTCGCAGCGCGGTCGTTTCTGCCGGCCTGCTGGTCCTGCTGCCGCTGTTCGGGATCGCGATCCTGCTCGGCTGGTCTGTGGCGCGCCCGATCGCCCAGCTTTCCGACAGGCTTGCAGGCGTCGCCGCGGGCCGGACGGAGGAGGAGATTCCCGGAGCCCGGCGTCGCGACGAGATCGGCGGGATCGCCAAGTCGATCGAGCTGATCCGCGAAACCTTGCGTGGGCAGGCGCAGCGCCGCGAGGCCGAGCAGGAGACGCGCCGGTCCGAGGCCGAGCAGCACCGCCGGGCTCTGCTCGGCGAACTGGCGAGCGAATTGGAGGATTCGGTGCGGACCGTGTCGGCCTCGGTGTCCGTCTCGGCGGAAACCCTGGGCACGACGGCGCATCAGCTCGCGGAAGGCGCACGTGAGGCCCAGGCCGGCGCTGCCGACACCGATAGCGCGACCGGCAACGCGATCCGCAGCGTCCAGTCGATCGAGCGCGCGGCGCAGGATCTGCTCGGGGCGGTCGATGCCCTCGCTGCCGAGGTGCGTTCCTCGGATGCGACCGCAGGCCAGGCGCGCGCGCATGCGGATTCGGTGAGCCGGATCGTCGACGGCCTGTCGAACGGCGCTGCGCGCGTGTCGGAAGTGGTCGGGCTCATTTCGGCGATCGCCGGCCAGACCAATCTGCTTGCGCTCAACGCCACCATCGAGGCGGCGCGCGCGGGCGAAGCGGGCAAGGGTTTTGCCGTCGTCGCCAGCGAGGTGAAGTCGCTCGCGACCCAGACCGCCAACGCGACGCAGGACATCGCGCGCCAGATCGAGGCGATGAACCAGGCGACCGCTGCGACCGTCGAAGGCATCGCCGGCATCCGCGCCTTCGTGCAGGATCTGAACGAGGCGACGCGGCGGACCAGCCAGACCATGCAGCGCCAGCATGCGGCCACCCACGCCATCGCCGCCGAGGTCCTCGCGGCGACGCAGGAGATCGTCCTGATCGGGCAGGCGACCAGCCAGGTCGCGCTCGCCTCGCGCAACACGGCCGGCGCTTCCGATGCGGTCCTGAAAGCGGCAAGCGAACTGACCGCTCTGACCCAGGCCCTGACGGCGCGGGTCGATCATGTCATCGACGAGCTGCGTGTCGCCTGACAGCTTGTCGTGGGAGCCCGTGTTGGCTAACGCTCAGACATGAGCCACACAGCTTTCTATGCCGGGTCGTTCGACCCCGTCACCAACGGCCATGTCGACATGATCGAGGCCGCTTGCCGGCTGTGCGACCGGTTGATCCTCGCCATCGGCGTCCACCCGGGAAAAACGCCGATCTTCACGGCCGAGGAGCGCGCCGCATTGCTGCGCGAGATCTGCGGCCCGATCGCGACCGTATCCGGCACTGAGCTGGAGGTCGTCACCTTCGATGACCTCACCATCGACGCGGCCCGCCGGCTTGGCGCCACGATCCTGGTGCGCGGCCTGCGCGACGGCACCGATCTCGACTACGAGATGCAGCTTGCCGGCATGAACCACACCATGGTCCCCGAACTGCAGACGGTGTTTCTACCCGCGACGCCACCGGCCCGCCACATCACCGCGACGCTGGTGCGTCAGGTCGCCGCGATGGGCGGCGACGTCTCCGCCTTCGTTCCGCCCATCGTCAGCGACAGGCTGCAGGCGAAGTTCACCAAGCGCTGACGCTTTCGCCAACCCCATCCGATGTGCATTTGCCCGATGCTGATGTGCATTAGCGTTTGCAATTTGCAAACGGCGATGGTGTCTCTGGACTGACCTGACTCGGTGCGCTCGTCCTGGCGCATCGCCCCTCGACGAGTGTTCCGATGCGCCTGTCCCGCTATTTCATGCCGATCCTGCGCGATACGCCCAAGGAAGCGGAGATCGTCTCGCATCGTCTGATGCTGCGCGCCGGCATGATCCGCCAGCAATCGGCCGGCATCTATTCCTGGCTGCCGCTGGGCCTGCGCGTCCTCAACAAGATCAGCGCAGTGGTCCGCGAGGAGCAGAACCGCTCCGGCGCCATCGAGATCCTGATGCCGACCATCCAGTCGGCCGATCTCTGGCGCGAGAGCGGGCGCTACGACGCCTATGGCAAGGAGATGCTGCGCATCAAGGACCGCCACGATCGCGAGATGCTGTACGGCCCGACCAATGAGGAGATGGTCACCGAGATCTTCCGATCCTATGTCAAATCCTACAAGGATCTGCCGCTAAACCTCTACCACATCCAGTGGAAGTTCCGCGACGAGGTCCGCCCGCGCTTCGGCGTGATGCGCGGCCGCGAGTTCCTGATGAAGGACGCCTATTCCTTCGATCTCGACCAGGCCGGCGCCCGCCATGCCTACAACCGCATGTTCACCGCCTATCTGCGCACCTTTGCGCGGCTCGGCCTGAAGGCGATTCCGATGCGGGCCGACACAGGGCCGATCGGCGGCGACCTCAGCCACGAGTTCATCGTCCTCGCCTCGACAGGCGAGAGCGAGGTCTTCTGCCACAAGGATTATCTCGACTTCGCGACGCCGGCTGCCGACACCGATTTCGACAGCATCGAAGGTCTGCAAGGCGTCGTCGACAAGTGGACGAGCCTCTATGCCGCGACCGAGGAGATGCACGAGAAGGCGGCCTTCGAGGCGATCCCCGCCGAAAGCCAGGTTTCGGCGCGCGGCATCGAGGTCGGCCACATCTTCTATTTCGGCACCAAATACTCCGAACCGATGGGCGCGACAGTCGCCGGCCCCGACGGGCAACTGGTGCCGGTCCATATGGGTTCCTACGGCATCGGCCCGAGCCGTCTCGTCGCCGCGCTGATCGAGGCCGGTCATGACGAGGGCGGCATCGTCTGGCCGGACGAGATCGCGCCCTTCGACATCGCTGTGCTCAACCTCAAGATCGGCGATGCCGCGACCGACGGCGCCTGCGAGCAGCTCTACCGGGGGCTCGCCGCCAAGGGCTACGATATGGCCTATGACGACCGCGACGAGCGCCCGGGCGGCAAGTTCGCCACTGCCGACCTGATCGGCATCCCCTGGCAGATCATCGTCGGCCCGAAGGGGCTGGCCGAAGGCAAGGTCGAGCTCAAGCGCCGCGCCGGCGGCGAGCGCGAGCTGGTCTCGCTGGAGGCGGCGCTGGCGCGCTTCCCGGGCAAGGGCGCGGAGACGAACGCGTGAGCGGAGGAGGGCGGTCATGAGCGTGCCGACTGGCACCAAGCCCTTCGCCGGTTTCGAATGGCTGCTCGCCGGGCGCTATCTGCGCACGCGCCGGCGCGAGGGCTTCGTCTCGGTCATCGCCGGCTTCTCCTTTCTCGGCATCCTGCTCGGCGTCGCGACCTTGATCATCGTGATGTCGGTGATGAACGGTTTCCGCAAGGAGCTCCTGGAGAAGATCGTCGGCGTCAACGGCCATATCTTCGCGACGCCGATCGACCGGCCGCTCGACGATTACGAGCAGGTCGCGGCCAGGCTACGCCAGGTCCAGGGCATCAAGCTGGCGATTCCGCTGGTCGAGGGGCAGGCACTCGCCTCGTCGCAGGTCGGCAATGGCGGCGTCCTGGTGCGCGGCATCTCGGAAGACGACATCAAGTCGATCCCCTTCATCGCGGGCAATGTCCGCCAGGGCACGCTCGACGGCTTCGCCTCCGCGGGTGGCGTTGCGATCGGTCGGCGGCTCGCCGGCTCACTCGGCCTGCAGGCCGGCGACACCATCACCATCGTCACGCCGCGCGGCGCCTCGACGCCGTTCGGTACGGCGCCGCGGATCAAGACCTATCCGGTCACGGCGGTCTTCGAGATCGGCATGTCGGAGTTCGACGCCTCCTTCGTCTTCATGCCGCTCGCCGAGAGCCAGGCCTATTTCAACCGCGATGGCGACGTGAACGTCATCGAGATATTCATCGACGACCCCGACCAGACGCAGGCCGTGCGTGACCGGATCGAAGCCGATCCCCCGAGGCCCCTGGTCCTGTCGGACTGGCGCCAGCGCAACCGCACCTTCTTCAATGCGCTCGAGGTCGAGCGCAATGTGATGTTCATCATCCTGACCCTGATCGTGCTGGTCGCGACGCTGAACATCGTCTCCGGCCTGATCATGCTGGTGAAGGACAAGACCGAGGACATCGCGATCATGCGCACCATGGGCGCCTCGCGAGGCACCGTCCTGCGGGTCTTCCTGATCACGGGCGCAACGATCGGCGTCGTCGGTACCTTCGCCGGGTTCGTTCTCGGCATCGCCTTCGCCAAGAACATCCAGACCATCAACAAGGGCCTGAGCAAGCTGCTCGGGATCAATCCCTGGGACCCGACCGTGCGCTTCCTGAGCGACATCCCGTCGGTGATCGATTGGCGCGAGGTTACCAGCGTCGTCGTCATGACGCTCATCCTGTCGCTGCTGGCGACGCTCTATCCGGCCTGGAAGGCGGCGCGTCTCGACCCCGTCAAAGCCCTGCGGATGGGTTGAGGATCACGATCGATGGCAACCGAGACGCCAGCGCTCTTTCTCTCCCAGATCGAGCGCTATTACCCCCAGTCGGACAAGCCGCTCGAGGTGCTGCGCAAGGCCGATTTCGCGATCTGGCCGGGCGAACTCGTGGCGCTGGTCGCGCCCAGCGGCACCGGAAAATCGACCCTGCTGCACGTTGCCGGCCTGCTCGAGAGTCCGGACAGCGGCGAGGTCTTCATCGGCGGCGTGCCGACCTCGCAGCTCGACGACAAGGGCCTGACCCGGTTGCGGCGCACCGAGATCGGCTTCGTCTACCAGTTCCACCATCTCCTGCCGGAATTCACGGCGCTGGAGAACGTCGTCCTGCCGCAGCGCATCCGCGGGCTCGGCAAGGCCGAGGCCAAATCGCGCGCGACCGAGCTCCTGAGCTTCCTCGGCCTCGGCGAGCGGCTCGACCATCTGCCGGGCGAACTGTCGGGCGGCGAGCAGCAGCGCGTCGCGATCGGGCGCGCCGTCGCCAATGCACCTCGTGTCCTGCTCGCCGACGAGCCGACCGGCAATCTCGACCCGCAAACCGCGCTGCACGTCTTCAACACGTTGGTGGCGCTGGCGCGCGCGTCCGGGTTGGCCGCGCTGATCGCGACGCATAATCTCGACCTCGCCCGGCGCATGGACAGGCAGGTCACGATCCGCGACGGGCTGGTGGTGCCGCTGACCTGAGTCTTTGGCTCAACGACCGCTGCGGTCGTAGCACTCGGCGAAATAGAGCATGAAAGCGTCGACCAGGCCGTCCTCGTAAGGCGCGGTCTTCGCTTCCCAACGCGCGACATAGGCATCCCAGAGCTTGCCCTTGCGCGACGACAGCAGGCCTTCGATCCCACGTCCGGCGTCGAGGCCTTCGGCGACGGCTTGCGGATCGAGATCCTCGACCAGCATGCGCAGTGCATGCTGCATGGCCGAATAGGTCTTGATCTGGTGGATCTTGAGGTCCTTGAAGCTCTCCTCGAACGCCTTCTGGGCGCTCAGATAGCCGCTCGTCGGCCGGCCGAAGATCAGCTTCAGCGCGTCCTCGATCGTCGGCGAGAACTTCAGCGGGTTGTTGTCCTGGGCCTGGATCATCGTCTGGTTGGAACTGCGCGCGATGCGCTTGCTCTCGGCGCGGGCCGCCAGCAGCGCCTTCAGCTCGATGGCGATCAGGCGCATCAGCGCGCCGGTCTGCTCGGCGAAGGCGCCGGGATCCTGCCATGACAGTTCCTCGACCGGCAGGCCGGCGCCGCGCGCGAAGCGGGCGATGAACTCGGCCGGCGAGATTCCCGGGCCGCCGATCGGAGCGCCCATTGGCGGCGGCGGCGGGGCAGGGCGCGATGGCGCCGGCTCGTGCGGCGCATCGAAGCTCGGGCGACCTTGCGGCGCGGCTTGAGCCTCGTTCCAGGGATCGCCATTGCCGCCTTGCGAAGCGGGCCGGCGTGGCGTCGGAATCGGCGCGATCGACTCGGGCTCAGGAACCGGCGGGGCCTGATAGGGCGCCCAGGCGAGCTCGTCGGATCGTGGCAGGGGCGGTGGCGCGGCCGATTGAGGCGCGTAAACCTGCGCTGGCTCGGCCGGGGTCGGGATGTCGGCGGCCCAGTCGATGAAGGGCGCGTGCACCGGCTGGTACTTCTGCGGTGGGATCAGATCGCGCCGGGCTATCGGCGGCGCCTCGTCGCCATTCGACTCCCACAGCGATTCGCCGGGTGGCGGCGGCATGGCCGATCGTTCGGCAGGGCCGGGCGCTCCGCGCTCCACGTCGTCGATGGACACCGCGATGATGTAATGGCCGATCTCCAGCCGGTCGCCATGCTGCAACCGGTAGGGCGACTGCACGCGATAAGCTCCGCCATTGACGAAGGTGCCGTTGGTCGAGATGTCGCGCAGCCAATAGGCGTTGTCGTTGAAGCGAATCTCGCAATGGCGGCCGGAGACGGCGCGGCTCGGGTCAGGCAGACACCAGTCGAGATGCTGGTCGCGGCCGATGTCGAGTCCGCGCCCGCCGCTCAGCGTAACGCTGAGCGGGCCGCCATCGGGCAGAGAGGCCTGATTCTCGATCGTCAGCGTCAGCGCCATGTCGGGCCGCCCGCCTTGCCGTCGCCGGACCCTGGCAGCCGCATTGGCGCCGGGGCCATGTTATGGTCTGGTCCTGCCGCTTTCGTCATCGAGCAGACGAATGCACGCTTCGACGCAATTTCGCAATGCGGCATCACGCTCGCGCTCGGGCACGCGCCCGAGTGCGGTTAACACTGCTATTCGCGCCGTCTTGGCGGTCAGGTCCGGAGGGCTGGGTATGGCATGGCTCGCAACCATGCTGCCGCCGGAATAGCCAGCCGCGAGTGCAACCCAGGTGCCCAGGCTGGCATGATGACCGCTCTCGCCGAGTGCCAGAGCAGCCCGGCGGGTCTCGTCGGTCGGATCGCGCACCCAGGCCTCGGCTGCCTTCAGGCCGGGGTCAGCCGGGGATCCAGCCGGCTGCATGCGCTGCACGCTCTGCAGCGCCCACCAGACCGTCTCGCGGCGCGGCATCAGGAAGGCGCAGAAGCCGATCGCGTCCTTGTGTTCGCCAGTTTTGACCAGGGCGCGCAGGAAGGTCAGCGGTGGCTCGCTGGTCGGTGCGGTGCCGATGACCTGCTGCGCTGTCGGAAAGGCCTCGAAGACCTGCTGCGCCGTGCTGAAGCGAAGTTTCGACATCGCGGCCTCAGTTGATCTTGATGATGCCGCCGGTGATCGTGGTCGCACCGCCGCCATGGATTTCCGTCTTGCCGGTGCTCTGGACCGTGATCGTCGGCGAGGAGATAGTGATGTTGGTCGGCGTCATCGTAATCTCGCTCTCGCCGCAGACCAGCTTGATCTCCAGCGCCGCCTCGACATAGCGCTTGCCCTGCTTGACGTGCAGCTTGTCGCTGCCGCTCAGGATCTGCGTCGTGCGGGCGAAGTCGGTCGGGCCGCCCTCGAAGTTCTTGCCGACATCGCGGGTCTCGAGGTTGAAGACCTCGGTCTTGTGGTCGCGCTCGGCCTGCATGGAGAAGACCTCCTTGCCGGCGAGGTCCTCGAACTTGATCTCGTTGAACTTGCCCGACTTGCCGCCACCATCGGTCGATTCCGATTTCAGCCCGGACTGGGTCTTGTTGGCCGGCAGGTCGTAGGGCGGCATGTGCTGGTCGTTGACCACCGCGCCCGTGATGATCGGCCGGTCCGGATCGCCGCCGATATAGGAGACGACGACCTCCTGGCCGATGCGCGGTATGACCTGCCCGCCCCAGTTCTTGCCGGCCCAGGCCTGCGCGACGCGAACCCGGCAGGAGGTCGACTCCTTCTCGCGATCCCAATGGAAGCGCAGCCAGACCCGCCCGTATTTATCGACGTCGAGGTCGCCTTCCTCGCCCTTGTTCTTTTCGCCCACGACCTTTGCCGTGTCGGGGCCGATCACGAGCGGCGAGGGGGTCACCAGGGGCGCGCGGAAGCGCTTGTCGGCCTTCTGCAACTCGTAGGAGCCGTGATAGATCGCCTCGTCGGAGCGCTTCGACGAACGGTAGCTCTGCACGCCATAGGCATGCGTGGCGCGCACCACCAGGTACTCGGCATTCTCCGCCCCGACCGCGTGATCGGTCAGCGTCATCAGCGTGCCGGGGTTGAGGCTCGGGGCATCGCCCATGGCAAGGCGCCGCTCATCCTGCGCCTGTTCGGCCTGGGCCTGGATTCGGGCAAGCTTCTCGCCCTTGCCGCGATCGAGATAGGCGCCCGGATAATCGTAGGCTTCGTACGCCTTGGTACGCGGAAAGCCTTCCTCGGCCCGCGCTGTCAGATCGGAGGTCGATTTCTCGAAGTCATAGTCCTTGAGCTCGACCTTGCCGGTACGCAGCCGTCGCTGCGCCGACCACTGCGTCAGATGCTCGATAGGGCGCCGCTGGCTCTTGTCCTTCGGCATGAACGGATAGGCGCTGCCGGCGCCGGTGAAGGTCGGCTCGGCGGCTGCGGTGACCGTATCATGCGAGCCGCGGGCATCCGACAGGACGAGCTTGTGATCGCCCTCGGTGTGCTGAAAGTAGTAGTAGATGCCGTACTTCTCCATCAAACGCAGGACGAAGTCGAGATCGCTCTCGCGATACTGCACGCAGTAATCGATTACCGGCGGCTTCTCGCTGACGCGATCGTCGAAGCTCGCCTTGTCTTCTTTCCCGAAAATGATCTTGATGATGTCGATTGCAGTTTTGTTCTTGAAGATGCGGCAATCCGAGCGCTGCGAGAGCAGCCAGAGCCAGGGGCGCAGCACGAAGCGGTAATGGTCGAGATCGTTCTCGCGGCCGAGCCATTGAGCCTCGACCAGTATGCCGTTGAAGATCCGTTCCTTGCCGTTCTTCAGCGTCATCTTGATAGCACATTTCTCACCGATCAAGCTTTGGAGATCGGCATTCGCAGTCGCGCAGGTGGATTCGACCTGGTATACGAACAATTCGCTGAGGGCTTCTCTTGCTTCAAATTTGAGAAGCGAAAAGACATCTTGCCCTGCCGGCGTGGTAAAAGAGGCAAGTCTTTTAGTTTGTCCAAGGGCGGCGGGCATCAACCAGACCTCATGGGTTGCGGCAAGAAACGACTATTGACTCAGCAAGCGCTGCGAGCCATAATTTGCGCCGTCAATCTTCAACCGCCTCAGCGAACCTAAACAGGAGGAAGACCGTGCGCAAGCAGGCCCTTGTCATGGTTAGTGCCGCTCTTGCAGCAGGCTTCTGCGCGCTGTCGCCTCTTGTCGCGCAGGCGCAGGCTTACAAGGCGGACGACATCGTCAAGCACTTCGGACCCGCGACGCCGAATCTCGGTGTTTCGCGTGGCTTGTGCGTCGGCACCGAAGCCGAATGCAACAAGGCCGGTCATGTCGTGAAGCCGGCCAGCGCCTTCGATCTTATCGTCAAATTCAAGTACAATTCCGATGTGCTCGAGTCGGAGGCGAAGCTGAATCTCGACGAATTCGCGAAGGCGCTGAAGGATCCGCAACTCGCGGCGAGCAGCTTCCTGGTCGAGGGGCACACCGACGCCAGCGGCACGGCCGACTACAATCTGAGCCTGTCGGAACGCCGGGCCAAGGCGGTTGTGCGCTACCTGAGCGAACGCGGTGTCGATACCGCCAAGCTCGTCCCGCGCGGCCTTGGCCAGACCAAGCCCGTTGTCGCCGACAAGTTCTCCGCGGATAATCGCCGGGTCGAGACACGGCTGCAGGTGGAATGACGGCCTGGCGGCCGGGCCCCGATTTACTCGACCGACGGTGAGGGGGCATGGCTGCGCTCAATTTCGCTGACCTGGCGAAGCCGGTTTCGGCCGACGATCCCTGCGGTCCCGATCCGGACGCCGATCCGGATTTCATGAATGTGCTGGGGCGTCTGGAAGTGGCGCTGCCGACCTCTTATTTCCGTCGCGAGGACGATGGGCGGCAGGTTTCTTTCGACCGCAGCACGATCGATTTTCCGGCTGCTTTCGGCGATCTCGGCAAGATTCTGAAACAGAGCCGCGATCTGCGCGGCTTCGTGCTCGCCGGCAAGCTCTGCCTGCTCAACCGCGACATACCCGGCTTCGCCGCCTGCCTTGGGCTGATCACGAGCTACCTTGGAGACTATTGGGAGGAGATCCATCCCAGGGCCGAAGACGGCGACTTCATCATGCGCGAAGTCGCTCTGCAGGGGCTCGACGAAAACGCCACTATCGCCCTGCCGTTGCAACACGCCCCGGTGTTCACGAGCAAGCGGCTGGGGCCGGTGATGTTCCGTAGCCAACTCATCGCCTTGGGTGAGCTGCGTGCCAGCGATGATGAGCAGCACCCGGATGCCGGCGGTATCGCTGCCGCGCTGAAGGAGGCCGAGCTTTCCGATCTGACGGCGATGCTCGGGCACGTTGCAGCCATCCGCGACGCACTCTTGCGGCTGCGTGCGATCTGGAGCGAGCGCCTCGGTGCCGACCAGGCGGTGACCTTTCCGCGGTTGGCAGGCCTGATCGGGCAGATCATCGCCTTCCTCGAGGCCGCCGTCGAAAGACGTGCGCCGGCTCAGCAAGGTGTCGTCGCCGTCGAGGTGCCAGGCAGCGCGGGCGGCACGGTCACGGTCGCCGCAGTGGCAGTACCGGTCGGAGCCTGCGCCTCCGTTGCCGAGGCGCAGGCTGCGCTTCTCGGCTGTCTCGCCTATTTCCGGCGCGTCGAGCCGTCGAGCCCGGCGGTACTCCTGATCGGGCAGGCGCAACGCCTGATCGGCAAGTCGCTGATCGAGGTCATCCAGATCATGTTCCCCGAGCATGTCGACAAGGCGATGCTCGAAATCGGTGACGATACGAAATATCAGCTGCCGCTGGAGCGCCTTGGAGGCGATGGCTACGACAGCAGTAGCAGCGACCAGGACAGCAGCTACGATGACAGTGGCGGCTATGATGACAGCAGCGAAGACGATTCCTCATCCGGCGATGACGAGGACAGTGGCGCGGAGGACGAGCCGGCCGACGAGCCCGGAGAGTCCGAGGCGGAAACGTCGGAAAGCACGGACGATTGGGCAGAAGACGCGCAGCCGGAGGCTGATGCCGAGCCCGAGCCGAAGACGCCCGCGGCGGCTGCGGGTGTGCCTGCGATAACCGTCGCAAACCGCGCCGAGGCGATCGCCCGGATGAAGTCAGTGGCTGCCTTCTATCGCCATGCCGAGCCGTCCAATCCGGTCCCGTTGCTGATGGACAAGGCCTGTGCGCTGGCGCAGCAGGATTTTCTGTCGTTGCTGAGCGATATCCTCCCTGAAGTCGGCATAAGGCAGAGCAGCGACGAATAGTGTCGCGTCGGCCCGGTGACGGACCTCGCGCCTCATTCGTTCGGTGGATGCGGACACCGTCATCCATCTGCAAAGTCGGGCTGGCTGAACTCTTCCGCCGCCGATTCGCGCAGTTCGACGAGAACTGTCAAGCGATCGGCAAGTGTGTATGGTATAGCGAGCTGGGTTGTTAGCGTGGTATCGCGCTGTCCTTGCGTGATGCCTCTAGAGGAAGGGGCGCCGTCATGGCCGGAGATTCAGGGCAGAAGTTCATTCGCCGCAACAGGCCGCCGCGTGTCCACATCACCTATGAAGATCCCTACAATGCGGATCAGAAGATCGAATTGCCCTTCGTGATGGGCGTTCTCGCCGATCTTTCCGGCAATGCCTCCGAAGTCGAGAAGTCCGATATCGGCGAGCGCAAGTTCCTTGACGTCGACATGGACAATTTCGACCAGCGCATGGCCGCGATTTCCCCCGGCGCTGCTTTCACCGTGCCGAACAAGCTCGGTGGCGAGGGCGGCGACAAGCTCTCGGTCTCGCTGAAGTTCAAGAAGTTCGACGATTTCAGCCCGGCTGCGATCGCCCGGCAGATCCCGGCGACCGCCAAGCTGCTGGAGGCGCGTGAACAGCTCGCCAACCTCCTGCGCTACATGGACGGCAAGGTCGCGGCCAGCGACCAGCTCAAGGCCCTGCTGTCGGATCCAAATCTGATGGCGGCGCTGAAGGACAGGCTCGGCGAAAAGCCAGCTGACGACAACAAGCAGGACGGCAACGGGTAAGCGAGGCGGCCATGGCGGAAGCACAGATCCAACAACCCGGCGCAGCGGCTGGCGAAGCCCGCGAAGTCGACGACTTCTCGGCGCTCCTGAAGCAGAGCTTCAAGCCGAAGACCGAACGGGCGGCAAGCGAGGTCGAGAACGCGGTTGCGACCCTGGTCAACCAGGCGCTCGCCGACCAGTCGCTGATCAAGGGCGACGTACTCGATACGATCGAGGAGATGATCGCCCGGCTCGATGCCAAGCTCAGCGAGCAGATGAACGAGGTGCTGCATGCACCGGAATTCCAGAAGCTCGAGAGCGCGTGGCGCGGCCTCAACTACCTCGTCTTCAACTCCGAGACCGACTCGCAGCTGAAGATCAAGGTGATGAATGTCGGCAAGAGCGAACTCTACCGCAATCTGAAGACCTATCCCGGCGCTCGCTGGGACCAGAGCCCACTCTTCAAGCAGATCTACGAGCAGGAGTTCGGTCAGCTCGGCGGTCAGCCTTTCGGTGCCTTGGTCGGCGACTACCACTTCAGCCACGTCCCGGCGGATGTGCAGTTGCTGCGTGATCTGTCGAAGGTCGCCTCCGCCGCCCATGCCCCGCTCTTCACCGGCGCCGATCCGACACTGATGGGCATGGACTCCTGGACGGAGCTCTCCAACCCGCGGGATCTCGGCAAGGTCTTCGACACGCCGGACTATGCGGCCTGGAAAGGCCTGCGCGACGCAGCCGACTCCCGCTATGTCGGCCTGTGCCTGCCGCGGGTCCTGGCGCGGGTTCCCTACGGGGCGAAGTCGGAGCCAGTCGAGGAGTTCGCCTTCGAGGAGGACACCGACGGTCACAAGGGCGAGAAATACGCCTGGATGAACGCCGCCTATGCGATGGCGGTCAACATCAACCGGGCCTTCAAGGAGTATGGCTGGTGCACCCGCATCCGCGGTGTCCAGTCGGGCGGCGAGGTGCTGAATCTGCCGACCCACACCTTCCCGACGGACGACGGTGGCGTCGACCTGAAATGCCCGACGGAGATCGCGATCAGCGATCGCCGCGAGGCGGAGCTGGCCAAGTCCGGCCTGATCCCGCTGATCCACCGCAAGAACACGGACAAGGCGGCGTTCATCGGTGCGCAGTCGCTCTACAAGCCCAAGGCCTTCTTCGGGCCTGACGGTGTGGCTGCGACGGCCTCCGACAACCTGTCCTCGCGTCTGCCCTACATGTTCGCCGTGTCGCGCTTCGCGCACTATCTGAAGTGCATGGTGCGCGACAAGGTCGGCTCCTACAAGGAGCGCGAACCCCTGCGTCGCTGGCTGCAGGAGTGGATCACCGAATATGTCGACGGCGATCCGCTGAACTCCAGCGAGGAGACGAAGGCGCGCAAGCCCCTGTCCGAAGCGCGCATCGACGTCTTCGAGGACGAGGAGAACCCCGGCTATTATTCGGCCAAGTTCTACCTCCGGCCGCATTTCCAGCTCGAAGGCATGGATATCGGCTTGAGCCTCGTCTCGCGCCTGCCGGCGCCCAAAACCTGAGACCCGGGCGCGCCTTCAGCGCGCAGGACCCCCAGGACGATAGTTGGCCCTGCGCATGACGCGCAGGGAGAGTGGCGACGCATGGGGGGAGCTCTCCAGGCGACGCGAGTTCTATGCCCAAATCACCCTGAAACAGCCAACCATTGGAGAGCACCATGGCAAGCGACTTTCTCTTAGAGATCGACGGCGTCAAAGGCGAGAGCCAGGATTCCAAGCACAAGGAGACGATCGAGATCGAATCCTTCTCCTGGGGCGTCAGCAACTCCGGCACGCACGCAGCCGGACACGGCGGCGGCGCCGGCAAGGCGAGCTTCCAGGACCTGCACTGCACGGCCAATGTCAGCAAGGCCTCGCCCGTGCTGATGTTGAAGTGCGCCACCGGCGACCACATCAAGAAGGCCGTCCTCTTCGTCCGCAAGCAGGGCAAGGAGCAGCAGGAGTTCTACAAGGTCACCCTCGAGGATCTGCTGGTGTCGAGCTATCAGTCCGGCGACTCGACCGGCGGCAACCCGGTTCCGACCGACCAGTTCTCGCTGAACTTCTCGAAGATCAAGTTCGAGTACAAGGTCCAGAACAAGGACGGTTCGCTTGGCGCGACCTCGACCGGAACCTGGAACCTCAAGGAAAACAAGGAGTAAGATGCTGCTGCGGCCGGGCTCGCTTCGGTGGGCCTGGCCGGCGCAGCATTCGGCTTCGAGCAGGCTCCCGGCGATCATGGTAGCAATCGCCGGGAGTCCATCGCTTTGAGTAACCGCGTCCGGGAACACGTATATGGTTGATCCCAAGGCGAAGAACCGGTTGCGTCCGCCGCTGATGTTCGCCTTCCGTGAGGCGCATCGCAGCAAGGACGCCAAGGTCCATCTCGACTTGCGTGACGCCGGTGGCGAGCGGGTCGTGGCCGGTCGCCGCGCCGCGCCGCGGGCCGCGATCACTGAAAGCAAGCTCCGCCAGGAGATCGCCATCGATCTCGAGGCCCTGGTCAACACGATCAACTTTGGCTCGTCTACTGATCTGTCGCGCCACGAGCACGTGCGCCGCTCCGTGCTCAATCACGGCTTTCCCGACATCCAGAACAAGTCGATCGACGAATACCGGGTTGGCGCGATCAAGGACGAACTCGCCCAGGTCCTGCTCGCCTATGAGCCGCGCTTGCTGAAGCAGTCGATCGTGGTCGAGCGCGACGAGGGGCTCGACAAGGCGGAGTTGAAGATCCGCTTCGTCGTGCGCGCCGATCTGAACTGCGAGCCGCTCAACATTCCGGTACAGTTTGTTGCCGATGTCGAGCTCGATACCGGCAAGATCGCGATTAAAAACAGATAGCGCCTCATGAACCAGGAATTCCTCGACTTCTACAATCGCGAACTTCGGCTCTTCACCGAGCATACGAAAGAGTTTGCCGAGGAATATCCCGGGATCGCCGAACGGCTCGGCGGGCTGGTCGGCGAGCGCATGGACCCGATGGTCGCCGGCCTGCTCGAAGGCGCTGCCTTTCTCGCCGCGCGGGTCCAGCTCAAGCTCAAGCACGAGTTCCCGGAGTTCACCAACAATCTCCTGGAACAGCTTATTCCGAACTACCTGGCGCCGACCCCATCGGCGCTTCTCGCCGGAATTGCGCCGATCTACGGCGATCCGGCCCTGCGCGATGGCGTCGAGGTGCCGTGCGGCTCCTACCTCGACGCAACATACGTCGAGCGCGATCGACGGGTCGCCTGCCGCTATCGGCTGGGCTCGGCCGTGACGCTCTGGCCGTTCGACATCGCCTCCGCCGAGTACATCGCCGCGCCGGGACCGCTGCAGGCATTGGGGCTTCCGGTCGACGGGCGGGTGCTCTCGGGCCTGCGCCTGTCGCTGACGCACCGCGTTGCCGCCGATCCGACGGAGGAGCCGTCGCCGGAGGACGCCAAGAAGCAGCCGGCGAGCTGGTTCGCTGGCTGCAAGACCCGCGAGCTCACAGTGCATTTGCTCGGCACCGAGGCGGATGCGATCGCACTCTACGAGCAGATCTTCGGTGACCGCCTCGGCGTCTATTTCCGCTATCTCGACGAGTTCGGCGATCCCGTCGTGCTGTCGGCGGCGGAGTGCTCTGTCGAACAGATCGGCTTCGACGAGGACGACGCGTTGCTGCCGGCCGACACGCGGATTTTCCGCGGATTCGACCTGCTGCGCGAGCAGTTCTGGTTTCCGCGCAAATTCCTCGGCTTCAAGCTGGCCGGCCTCGACAAGGTGATGTCGCGACTCAAGGCCAAGACGGTCGACGTGATCTTCGTCTTCGACGAGGTCAACACGCGCCTGCCGGCCGCGGTGCAGCGCCAAATGTTCGCACTCTATGCCGCGCCGGCGGTGAACCTGTTCGAGAAGACGACCGACCGCATCCCGGTTCGCAAGAACGAGCACGAATACCATGTCGTGCCCGATCGCAGCCGCATGCTCGACTACGAGCCGCATTCGATCCTCGAGGTCTATGCGCACTACACCGGCGGGCGAGACAAGCAGCCGGTCCACCCGCTCTATTCCTCGCCGGACGGCGCCTCACCGACGCAGGGCCTGCTCTATACGCATCGGCGCCTGCCGCGCCGGCGCTCGACGGCCGAGCGGCGCGAGGGCAGGGCGTCCGACTATACCGGCACCGAGATCTTCGTCTCGCTCTACGAGCCGGCGACGGTCTCAGACGCTGCATCCGTCGCGGAGCTCAGCGTTCGGGCGCTGTGCTCCAACCGACACCTGACCGAGCATCTGCCGACAGGCACTGGCGGGGCCGATTTCCGGCTGATCGACAACGTCGTGCTCGACGTGAACTGTCTCGCCGGGCCGACGCCGCCGCGCGAGCCGATCGTCTCGCAGCTCAGGCTTCGCTCCGAGATGGCGAGCACCGGCGTGGTCGCCTGGCGGCTGATCAACATGCTCAGTCTCAATCATCTCGGCCTCGTCCAGCGTGGCGCCGGCGAGAATGCCGAGGCGCTGCGCGAGATGCTCTCGCTCTTCGCCGACCTTGCCGACAGCGCCACCGAGCGCCGCATCCGCGGCATCAAGAGCGTCGATAGTCGCCCGGTGATCAGGCGCTTCCCGCAGCGCGCCGGGACGGGCGCCGCCCGCGGGCTCGAGATCACGGTCCTGCTCGACGAGAAGGCCTTCGAGGGCAGCGGCGTTTTCCTGCTCGGCGCCGTGCTCGATCGCTTCTTCGCGGAATATGCGGCGATGAACCACTTCACCCAGACGGTGATCCGCACCGTCGAGCGCGGTGAGGTGATGCGCGGTCCGCCGCGCGCCGGCACGAGGCGCATCCTGTGAACGAGACCGCGCCGTCCCTGCCGGAGCCGGCCGCGCTCGATATGCTGCGCGTCGAGCCGCCTTTCGTCGAGGGGTTGCAGGCCGAGCCCTGGCGCCATGATTTCTATGCGGTGCTGCGCCGGATCGAGCGCAGCTTCCCGGAGCGCGAGCGTATCGGCGACGTCGCGGCGCGGCGCGACGAATACATCGCGCTCGGCGAGCAGCCCTATATGGACTTCCCGGCCTCGACCTTCGCCGAGGTCGACCGCGACCTGCAGGGCCGGCTGCGGCTCTTCGTCAAATTCCTCGGCCTGCTCGGCCCGCAGGGCGCATTGCCGCTGGCGACGACCGAGGAAAGCTATCACTGGCAACTCGTCCGCGACGACGCCTTTCCGCGCTTCCTCGACATCTTCAACAACCGCTTCCTGCAGCTTTTCTACCGGGCCTGGGCGGATTCCCGGCCGATTGCGCAGCATGACCGGCCCGACAAGGATCGCTTCGTCGCCTATGTCGGCAGCATGGTGGGCTTGGGTTCGAAGCCCTACCAGAACCGCGACAGCGTTCCCGACCCCGAGAAACTGGCGCATGCCGGGCTCGCCGGCGCTCAGGCCAAGTCGGCTTCGCGCCTGCGCAGCCTGCTCGCCGGGCTTTTCGACATCGAGGTCGAGGTCGAGCAGTTCGTCGGCATGCGGCTGGTCTTCGATCCGGAGGACCGGACCAAGCTCGGCCGCGGTCAGTGCGCTCTGGGGAGCAACGTCCTGCTCGGCGCCAGCGTCTATAGCGTCGAGGACAAGTTCCGGGTCAAGCTCGTCGCGCGCGATCTCGACCAGTTCAACCGCTTCCTGCCGAATGGCGACCGCTGCGAACCGCTGGCCGACGCGGTGTTCTTCTATCTCGGCGAGCAGTTCGAATGGGATGTCGAGCTCGCTTTGCCGGTCGGCAAGGTCAGGCCGATGCAGCTCGGTCGCTTCGGCGCGCTCGGCTGGTCGAGCTGGGTCTCGCCGAACTGGAATGTGCCGGACGGCAGCTTGCGCCGCGACGCCCGCTTCCACCCCGCTGAACGCATGCGGCTGAAGCGCAGCCAACAACAACAGACGAAACGATAGGGGGCAGTCATGGCCGATATCAGTCTCGAAGCCGTCACCGGCAAACTCAACCGCGTTGGCTATGAGGCCTTCATCCAAGCACTGCGCCAGGCGAAGGGGGCGGGCAACCGCAATGTCGAGCTGGCTCACTGGCTCGCCCAGATCCTGCAGCGACGCTCGACCGATATCGGGCTGACCGCCCAGCATTACGGCCTCGACATGGCCCGGCTCGCGACCGACATCGGCGGCGTCATCGAGGGCTTCCGCAAGAACGAGACTGAGATGCCCGGCGTCGCCAACAACGTCGTCGACGTGCTCGACCGCGGCTGGCACTACGCCACGCTGTTCTTCGGCGAGACCCAGATCAGGACCGGACATGTCCTGGTCGCCGCGCTGAAATCGCTCGAGCTCAAGCGGGCGCTGACCGCGATCTCGAAGGAGTTCGGCAAGATCCCGGTCGAGGAGCTCGCCGCCGGCCATTCCAAGATCTGGAAGGACTCCGAGGAGGAGAACCTGCGGCCGATGGACGGTTCGGGCCTGCGCGCCGCCGGCACGCCGGGCGCCGAGCAGGCCGAAGGCGCCAAGGGAACGACCGCGCTCGACCGCTTCTCGCAGGATCTGACCGAGAAGGCGCGCTCGGGCACGATGGATCCGATCCTCGGCCGTGACGACGAGATCCGCCAGGTCATCGACGTGCTGATGCGCCGGCGCCAGAACAACCCGATCCTCACCGGCGAGGCCGGTGTCGGCAAGACGGCGATCGCCGAGGGCTTCGCTCAGCGCATCGTCGCCGGCGACGTGCCGCCGCCGCTGCGTGGGGTCAAGGTCTGCGCGCTCGACATCGGCCTGATGCAGGCCGGCGCCTCGATGAAGGGCGAGTTCGAGCAGCGCCTGCGTTCGGTGATCGACGAGGTCCAGTCCTCGCCGACGCCGGTGATCCTGTTCATCGACGAGGCGCATACGCTGATCGGCGCCGGTGGCCCTGCCGGCACGGGCGACGCCGCCAATCTGCTCAAGCCAGCGCTGGCCCGGGGCACCTTGCGCACTGTCGCGGCGACGACCTGGTCGGAATACCGCCAGTATTTCGAGAAGGATCCGGCGCTGACCCGGCGCTTCCAGCCGGTGCAGGTCGACGAGCCGGACGTCCTGCGCTGCTGCACCATGCTGCGTGGCCTGATCGGGCCGATGGAGAAGCATCACAAGGTCCGCATCTCCGACGCGGCCATCGTCGCCGCCGTCCAGCTCTCCTCGCGCTATATTCCGGCGCGCCAGCTTCCCGACAAGGCAGTGAGCCTGCTCGACACGGCCTGCGCCCGCGTCGCGATCAGCCAGACCGCGACGCCGGCCGCGATCGAGGACGCCCGCGTCGCGATCTCGGCGCTGGAGAAGGAGAAGATCGCCCTGATCGCCGACAAGGATCTCGGTGACGCAACCGATGAACGCCTCGGCAAGATCGAGGAGGAGAGCGCCGCGTTAAAGGCGAAGCTGGAGGCGCTCGAAGCCGACTGGGCTTCCGAGCTCGCTCTGGTCGAGGAGATCACGCTGCTGCGCGGCAAGCTCGGCGAAAAGCCGGCCGGGGAAGCGCCTGCGACCGATGGTGAAGCGCCGGCCGAGGCTGCTCCGGCCGAAGCGTCCGTCGATCCGGAAGCGACGCGCGCCAGTTTGAAGGACAAGTTCACCACGCTCGGCGCGATCGATCCGGCCAACCGGATGATCTATGCCCATGTCGACGAGCAATCGGTCGCTTCCGTCGTCTCCGACTGGACCGGCATCCCGGTCGGCCGCATGGTCAAGGACGAGATCGAGACCGTGCTCAACCTCGCCGCGACGCTGAACAAGCGCGTCGTCGGGCAGGGACACGGTATCGGCATGATCGCCAAGCGCATCGAGACCAACCGCGCCAAGCTCGACAACCCGAACAAGCCGATCGGCGTGTTTATGCTCTGCGGCCCATCCGGCGTCGGCAAGACCGAGACGGCGCTGGCGCTGGCGGAATCGCTCTATGGCGGCGAGCAGAACGTCATCACCATCAATATGAGCGAGTTCCAGGAGGCGCACACCGTCTCGACGCTGAAGGGCGCACCCCCCGGCTATGTCGGCTATGGCGAGGGCGGACGCCTGACGGAAGCGGTGCGTCGCAAGCCCTATTCGGTCGTGCTGCTCGACGAGGTCGAGAAGGCCCATCCCGACGTGCACGAGCTGTTCTTCCAGGTCTTCGACAAGGGCCAGATGGAGGACGGCACCGGCCGGCGCATCGACTTCAAGAACACGCTGATCATCCTGACCTCGAATGTCGGCACCGACGAGATCATGCGCATGGCCGGCGACGAAAGCAGCCGGCCCGACGTCGAGGAACTGGCGGTCGCTCTGCGGCCGGCCCTGCTCAAGGTCTTCCCGCCGGCGCTGATCGGGCGCCTCGTCACGATCCCCTATTATCCGCTTTCCGGCGAGATGCTGGGCGGCATCGTGCGCCTGCAGCTCGGGCGCATCGGCAAGCGCCTGCGCGACAACCACAACGCCGCTTTCGTCTATGACGACGCCGTCGTCGAGCACATTGTCGCCCAGTGCAACGATCCGGATTCGGGCGGGCGCATGATCGACAACATCATCACCAACTCGATGCTGCCGGCGCTCTCGCGCAGCATCCTCAACCTGCAATTGGAGAAGAAGCCGCTGACGGAGGCGAAGGTGACGGTCGAGGACGGCGCCTTCCACTACGCCTGCAATTGACGGGCACGCTCGTAATTGCGAGCGCAGCGAAGCAATCCAGGAGTGTTCGCTCGGTGGCCTCTGGATTGCGTCGTCGCTTCGCTTCTCGCAATGACGGGATGAGGCCAGCAGCGAGACAAGCATCGCCGCCGATCTCTGTTTGAGGTATACTTGCGCAGCGGGATCGAAGCGGAAACAGACACGTGCAACCGGTTCGCCTGAAACGAAGGCCCGACGAGGCCGCGAGCTCGACCTCTCTCCAGCCGCAGGGGGGAACGACACTGCGTCCGCGCACCGGCGGCGGACGATCCGGATCGAGGCGTGGTGGGGTGTTGCCCTGGGCGCTCGCAGTATTGGCGATCATCGGCGCCAGTGTCTCCGGCTATCTTCTTTACGAAGAAAAGGGTCGCGTCGCCTCCCTGCAGCAGGAGCAGGCGATCCTGCAGAGCAGCTATGACGAGAAGCTGAAGGCGCTGCAGCGCCGTCTCGTCAGCGCGATCGTCGCCTCCGGCAGTTCGCCCGGCCTGCCGGCGCAGCCTGGCCAGCCGGCCGGCACCGGCAAAGCGGGAGATCAACTCGCCGACCTCATCACCCGGCAGATCGAGCTCGAGGCCCGCCAGGCCTTGCTCGGCGCGCTCACCGGCCAGGCGGTCGGCCCGATCCTGCCGCAAGGCGGCGCGCAGGTGCCTGGCGGCAACCAGTTCGCCGACGGTCAGAACGTCCTCGACCGCGTCAATCCCGCCATCCTCGCGCAGCAGCGCCGCCAGGTCGCGGTGGCGGTCAAGGCGAGCGAGACGATGTCGCTCGACCAGCGCATCACCATACTCGGCCAATCGCTCGACCGGGTGCAGACCGGCCAGAACCAGCAGCTCTCGGCCCTCGGCCGCCAACTCGTCGGGCGGGTGCAGGAGGTGAGGGCGGCATTGGCCGAAGTCGGGCTCGACCCGGCCAAGGTCAAGCTGCCGCCGGGCCGGCCCGGCATGGGCGGGCCGCTGATACCGATGACGGTGACGCTGAAGCCCGGCACCTTCGAGCATGCGTTGATGCAGCTCGGCGAGGCGCGCTCCGTCTTCGGCCGCTGGCGCGATCTTGCGGCCATCGTGCCGTTCCAGCGCCCGCTCGAAGGCGACGACAGCACGACCAGCAATTTCGGCCCGCGCTCCGATCCGTTCACGGGCGGCACGGCGATGCATGCCGGCATGGATTTTCGTGGCGAGACCGGCACGCCGGTCCGCGCCCCGGGAGCTGGAAAGGTGCTGCGCGCCGAGGTTGCCGGCGGCTATGGCAACCTCATCGAGCTCGACCATGGCAATGGCCTCACCACGCGCTACGGTCATCTCTCAGCCTTCGACGTCAAGGAAGGGCAACTCGTCGCGGCGGGGCAGGTCATCGGCCGCGTCGGCTCGACTGGCCGCTCGACCGGCCCGCATCTGCACTATGAGACAAGGCTGTCGGACGAGGCGCGCAATCCGCTGAAGTTCATCCAACTCGGTGACAAGCTCGCGGTCGGACCGAGCGGTCTGCGCTGACGCTTCCGGCTGGCCGTCTACGTGACGACCTGCCAGGCGCTTCCTGTGTCGTAGAAGAAGCGCTCCTCGGCGATGCGGTCGCCCTGCCAGCGCTGGAAGGCGAGTTCTTCCAGGCGGCGCGTGACGCCGGACTTGTCGGTTGCATCGAATATCCAGCGGACGACGACATGATCGCCGTCGACCAGCACCGCGACGGGCAAATGCGTGTGCATCTTGTCGAGCCTCGCCAGGGCCCGCGCCTCATGCGTCATCAACGCCTCGCGGCCACGACGCGGCTCGTTGGCGTTCTCCTGCATCGTCGCATCGTCGGTGTAGAAGTCGCGGATCGCGCCGACATGATCACCGCCGACGACGGCGGCAACGAAGGCATCCACTCTGGCGCGCTCAGGCATAGTCATCTCCATCTCGACAGGCTGAGATGACGAGAGTAGCTGCCTTCACAACGGTGCGTGTCAGCATCAGGCTTGGCGCCTGGGCGCTCCGGGTTTGATCGGCGTTTGCGGTGCGACGGGATCGCTCGCGGGAAAGGTGCCCTCGAGAGCCTTGTCGAGCTGGTCCTTGGCCGAGCCGCCCGCCTTCTTCTCGTCCGCGCGCTGCTTGCGCTGCTCCTGGCGCAAGCTCTCGACCGCCTGGTTCGCGGAATTGGCCATCGTCATCCCCTGTTTCCACGCAGGACAGGCCTGCCTCCCGTCAACGCGGGCGGGGAAGCGAAAGTTCCTGTTCCGAGGGCGTCTCTAAAGGGTGTTCGCGGGAAGAAGCGCGATGGCCGGGAAGGATCTTCTCCATCCGCCTCGAAATACGAAAATTCACGCTACCTGATGTAAATTGATTGAGTGCCATTCAAGTTATATGTGGATTGTTCGATTAACAGAACGCTCGGGTGATCGGTTTGGAACGGGTGACGACAGGCGAGAGGGCCGCTCAGAGTCCTGCGTCGGCGTTGTCCGTGTAGAGCAAGCACATGTTCGAGTTGCAGGAAAAGGCCGAAAATCTCAATGCCGCGTTCGGAGCGGTGGATGCTGCCGAACGTCTCGCAGGACTGGTGCGGCAGGTCTCCGAGCGCCTCGTCTTCACGACCAGCTTCGGCCTCGAGGACCAGGTCGTCACCCATCTGATCGCCACACAGGCGTTGCCGATCGAGATCGTTACGCTCGATACCGGCCGGCTCTTCGGTGAGGTCCATGCGCTCTGGGCGGAAACCGAAGAGCGCTACGGTATTGCAATCACGCCGTTCTATCCGCGGCACGACGCGGTCGAGGCCTTCGTGCTCGGGCACGGCATCAACGGCTTCTACAACTCGATCGAAGCCCGCAAGGCCTGCTGCAATATCCGCAAGGTCGAGCCGCTCGGCCGCGCGCTCGCCGGGGCTGCTGCCTGGATCACCGGCCTGCGCGCCGACCAGTCGGCCGCGCGTGGCGGCGTTGCCCTCGCCGAGGCCGACCGCGAGCGTGGCCTGGTCAAGTTCAATCCGCTGCTCGACTGGTCGCGCGACGAGGCATTGGCCTTCGCCCGCAAGCACGACGTCCCGCTCAACCCGCTGCACGAGCAAGGTTTCCTGTCGATCGGCTGCCAGCCTTGCACCCGCGCCATTCGTCCAGATGAGCCGGAGCGGGCCGGGCGCTGGTGGTGGGAAGAGGAGGCCGCCAAGGAGTGCGGCCTGCATGTCGGCCCGGATGGTCGATTGGTGCGGTCCAAGCCGGCCGCGGAGGTTTTGGCGTGATCCAGCTCAGTCATCTGCAGAAGCTCGAAGCCGAGGCGATCTTCATCATTCGCGAGGTCGTCGCGACCTGCGAGAAGCCTGTGCTGCTCTATTCGATCGGCAAGGACTCGGCCGTCCTCCTGCACCTCGCCATGAAGGCCTTCTATCCCGGCAAGCCGCCATTCCCGTTGCTCCATGTCGATACGACCTGGAAATTCAGGGACATGATCGCCTTCCGCGACCAGACCGCCAGCCGGCTCGGGCTCGACCTGATCGTCCACATCAACGAGGAGGGTGTGCGCGCCGGCGTGAACCCGTTCGCCTCCGGCTCGCGCCTGCACACCGACGTGATGAAGACGCAGGGGCTGAAGCAGGCGCTCGACAAATACGGCTTCGACGCGGCCTTCGGCGGCGCCCGCCGCGACGAGGAGAAGAGCCGGGCCAAGGAGCGCGTTTTCTCGTTGCGTTCGGGGCAGCATCGCTGGGACCCGAAGAACCAGCGGCCCGAGCCCTGGCGGCTGTTCAACACACGCAAGGCTCCGGGCGAGAGCTTCCGCGTCTTCCCGCTGTCCAATTGGACCGAGAAGGACGTCTGGGATTACATCGCGCTCGAGAACATCCCGGTCGTGCCGCTCTATTTTGCCGCGCCGCGCCCGGTCGTGCGCCGCAACGGCGCCTGGATCATGCGCGACGACGAGCGCATGGACCTGCTGCCGGGCGAGCAGCTCGAAACCCGTATGGTCCGCTTCCGCACGCTCGGCTGCTACCCGCTGACCGGTGCGGTCGAAAGCGAGGCGGCGAACCTCACCGACATCATCGCGGAAATGCGGGCATCACGCTCCTCCGAGCGCGAGGGACGCGTCATCGACCATGACGGCTCCGGCTCGATGGAACAGAAGAAGCAGGAAGGCTATTTCTGATGGCGGCGCTCGCGAAGTTGAAGGGCCAGCCGGCGCCGGCTGGCCAGCCGCATCCCGCCAATGACCAGGGCCAGAGCACCGAGGGCAGCGCCCGTGCCTTGTTGCGCTTCATCACCTGCGGCTCGGTCGACGACGGCAAGTCGACGCTGATCGGCCGCATCCTTTACGAGGCCGGCGCGGTCTTCGACGACCAGCTCAGCGCGCTCGACAGCGATTCCCGCAAGTTCGGCACGCAAGGTGCGGCGCCTGACTTCGCGCTGCTGGTCGACGGTTTGTCCGCTGAGCGCGAGCAGGGCATCACCATCGATGTCGCCTATCGCTATTTCTCGACCGACGCTCGCAGCTTCATCGTCGCGGACACCCCTGGCCACGAGCAGTACACCCGCAACATGGCGACCGGCGCCTCGACCGCCGACCTCGCCATCATCCTGATCGATGCCCGCAAGGGTCTGCTGCCGCAGACGCGCCGGCATTCCTTCATCGTCTCGCTGGTCGGCGTCCGCCATGTCGTCGTCGCGGTCAACAAGATGGACCTGGTCGGCTATGACGAGGCGGTCTATCGGCAGATCGAACAGGACTATCGCAAGGCGGTCGCCGGCTTGGGCTTCGCCAGCATCGACTTCGTCCCGGTCTCGGCCCGCGATGGCGAGAATGTCACCAGCCTCTCGGGGCTGATGCCCTGGTATCGCGGCCCGGCGCTGTTGCCCTTGCTCGAATCCGTCGTGGTCGTCGCCGAGGCAGAGGTCGAGGCCGGCTTCGCTCTGCCGGTACAATGGGTCAACCGGCCCGATCTCGACTTCCGCGGCTTTGCCGGCACGGTCGCGCAAGGGCGCCTGCGGGTCGGGGATGCGGTCGCGGCGCTGCCGTCAGGTCGACGCAGCACGATCGCGCGCATCCTCGCGCCCTCCGGCGACGTCTCGCAGGCGGGTGCCGGCCAGTCGGTGACTGTCACGCTCACCGACGAGATCGATGTCTCCCGCGGCGACGTCATCGCCTCGCTCGCGCACGCGCCCACGGCGCAACAGGAACTGCGGGCACGCCTGCTCTGGACCGGTGAGGCGGCACTGCGCGAGGGCGGCGAATTCATCCTCAAGCTCGCGACTTCGACCGCAAACGCCCAGATCGTCCGGCTCCATCACAGCGTCGATATCGAGAGCTATGCCGAAACGCCGGCCGAGAGCCTGGCGATGAACGGCATCGGCTTGGCGACGCTCAAGCTCGACCGGCCGCTCGCGGTGCTCGACTACGCCCGCAGCCGCGAGCTCGGCGGCTTCATCCTGATCGACAGGCTGAGCAACCAGACGGTCGCCTTCGGCTTTGTCGAGAGCCGCACGGCCCGAGACAAGCCTCGCTCTGTGGCTGAAGCTGGTGCTGCCGGCCGCGCTGTTCTGCGGCTCGTCGGCTGGCGCGGTGCGCAGGAGCGGCGAGCCTGGTTCGAGGCGGCGAGCTGGCGTCTGGCGTCCGGATTGTTCGTCTTCGCCGCGGTGGCACTGCCGACGGGGCAGTGGGCTCTCGCGGCTGCTCTTGGGCTGGGCGATGTGGCGCTGCGGCCACTGCTCAAGGGACTGCATGCCAGACTATGGGCTCGGAGGGCGCCGCCTGCGCTCTATGACGGAGCGGGGATCTAAGAGTGGGATATGAAGAGCGCCGGACGGCCTTCTGCCGGCCCGGCGGTGCGCAAGCGGTGACTTAAGCCGCCTGGGAATAGGTCGCGCCAGCCGGAGTTTTTGCTCCAAGCTGGTAGGTCTGGCCATAGGCTTCCGACGCGCCGGCGACTTCCGGTGGCGGTGGTGGCGGCGGCCGGTGCGCGGCGCGCTCCTCCATCTGCTTCTTGAAGTCGTCCATCTCCTTCTTGGAGATCTTGCCGTCGTTGTCCGCATCCATCGCCGCAAAGAGACGGCTGAGCAGGCCGTTCGAGCCATCGCCATCGGGGGCGACCGCCTTCAGGAATTCTTCCTTGGCGACGCTGCCATCGGAATCGGCGTCGAGCTTGGCGAAGTAGTTCCTGTCGTCGCCGTCCTTGGCGTCGGCCTTCTTCGCCGTCGTGGCGCTGGCCGTATCCGACTGGAGCATCAGCAGGAGGGCCTGCATCTGCTGGTCGGCCTTCTCGAACTTCGCCTTGAAGGCGTCCGATTCCGCCTTGCTGACCGAACCATCCTGGTCGGCGTCCATCGCCTTGAACAGCTTCTCGGTCTTCTTGCTGTTGGCGCCCTTCGGCGCGCCGGCGGCAAATTCATCGAGGTTGAGAACGCCGTCGGCCTTGCCGTCGAGCTTGTCGAAGCTCGGTGGTTTTCCGGGCGGTGGCGGGCGAAAGCCCCCAACGCCGCCGATGCTTGTCATGCGATACTCCTGGATACGCTCCGCCCGGAACAGGGCGGCGCCGCCGAGTATCGTGGATAATTCTTGGTAAATTCCTAGCGGTCCAGAAACCCTGCCGAGCCGAATGCTCAGCCCGCCAGCACCGCCGTCGCTTCGATCTCGACCATCGCCTCGGGCTCGACCAGAGCCGCGACCGCGACCACCGCCATTGCCGGGAAATGCCGGCCGAAATTGGCGCGATAGGCCGGGCCGAGCTCGGCCAGGCTGGTGCGATAGGCCTCGATATCGGTAACGTACCAGGTGAGCCGCACGATATCCTCGACCTGGCCGCCACCGGCCTCGACCACCGCCTTGATGTTGGCGAGCGTCTGGCCGACCTGCGCGACGAATCCTTTGGCGAAGACGCCTTGAGCATCCCAGCCGACGAGACCGCCGGTCATCAGCACCTTGCCTTCGGCGACCATGCCGTTGGCATAGCCGCGCGGCTGCGGCCAGCCTTCGGGCAGGACAGCGCGGGCGCGGCGCAAGATCGTATCGGAGGGCGGCGAGCCGCTGGTCATGGCGTGATCTTTCTCAAGCAATAGTCAGGACGCCGAGGCTTCCTGGCGTGCAAGCTCGCGCAGCGCGAAGCGCTGCAGCTTCCCGGTAGAGGTCTTCGGCAAGGTTGTCACGAAGGCGATGGCGCGCGGGTATTTGTAGGGCGCGATCGAAGCCTTGACGTGGTCCTGCAGCGCCTTGGCCAGAGCGGCATCACCGCTGAAGCCCTCGCGCAGCAGCACATAGGCCTTCACGATCTGGCCGCGCTCGGGGCAGGGTGCGCCGACGACGCCGCATTCGGCCACCGCCTCATGCGTCAGCAGGCAGGCCTCGACCTCCGGCCCGGCGATGTTGTAGCCGGCCGAGATGATCATGTCGTCGGAGCGGGCCTGGTACCAGAAATAGCCATCTGAATCGCGCAGATAGGTGTCGCCGGTGACATTCCAGCCATCGAGGATGTATTTGGCCTGGCGCGGATCGGCGAGGTAGCGGCAGCCGGTCGGGCCGCGCACGGCGAGGCGCCCGGGCGTGCCGTCGGGCACTTCCTTGCCGTCCTCGTCGACGATCTTGGCCTCGTAGCCGGGCACCGGCAGGCCGGTCGAGCCGGGCCGGATTGTCTCGTGCGGTGCGCCGATGAAGATGTGCAGCATTTCGGTCGCGCCGATGCCGTCCATCAGCGACATGCCCGTCGCTTCCTGCCAGGCGTCGAAGGTCGCCTTCGGCAAGGCCTCGCCGGCGGAAACACAGATGCGCAGCGAGGAGAGGTCGCGCTCGCCGAGCTTGCCCAGCATGGCGCGATAGGCGGTCGGCGCGGTGAAGCAGACGGTCGCACGGTAGCGCTCGATCGCCTCGGCGAGATCGGGTGGCGCGACCTTGGCCGGCAACACGCAGGCGGCGCCGATCCGCAAGGGGAAGAGCACGATGCCGCCGAGCCCGAAAGTGAAGGCGAGCGGCGGCGAGCCGATGAAGCGGTCGTCGGGAGCAGCCTTCAGCACGCGTGCGCCATAGGCATCGCAGATCGCCAGCAGGTCGCGCTGGAAATGCATGGTGCCCTTGGGCTCGCCGGTGGTGCCCGAGGTGAAGGCGATCAGGCAGACATCGTCCTGCGCCGTGTCAGCCGGCTCGAAGACTTCGTAGCCGGCTTTCCCCATCAGGGCTTCGAGCGCGCCGTCTCCCCATGTCATGATGGTCGAGAGTTCAGGCGCAAGAGCTTGAGCTGCCATGAGTTCGTCGACTAACGATGCATCGCAGAGCGCCAGCGCGATCTTCGCCTTGCGGATCGGATAGGCAATCTCGCCGGCACGCAGCATCGGCATGGTCGCGACTACGACGCCGCCGGCCTTCAGCACCGCGAAATAGGTCGCGACCATCATCGGCGTGTTGGCGGCGCGCAGCAGCACGCGGTTGCCTGGTACCGTGCCGAGATCGCGGGTGAGCACGTTGGCGATGCGGTTCACTGTCTCGGCAAGCGCCTGATAGCTCCAAGTCTCGCTCGGTCCGATCACCGCGTCATGCCTGCCACGCCCCTCGGCGACATGACGATCGACGAACTCGGTCACGACATTGAGCCGTTCGGGATAGCTCAGCCCGGCGGCGGCGAGGTCGAGACGCGGCCAACTTTCGCGCGGCGGCAGGTTGTCCCGCGCGAAACTGTCCACATGTCCCGACCGCATGAGATCTGCGGCACTCATCTCGTTCCCCTGGTATTGTCTATTTCAGCAGGTCGCGGGCGATCACGACCTTCTGCACCTCGCTGGCGCCCTCGTAGATCCTGAGCGCCCTGATCTCGCGATAGAGCTC
The DNA here is from genome assembly GCA_025846845.1 of Alloboseaceae bacterium BT-24-1. Classification (GTDB taxonomy): domain Bacteria; phylum Pseudomonadota; class Alphaproteobacteria; order Rhizobiales; family Beijerinckiaceae; genus Allobosea. Next base: position 547,955 of record JAOYTL010000001.1, on the reverse strand, counting down.
TTCGACCTTGACCCCGCGGGTGACGCCGAGTCCGCCATGGATCTGGACGGCGCGGTCGATCACCCTCTGGGCGTTCTCGGTAGCGACCAGCTTGGCCAGCGCCGCCTCGCGGGTGACACGGGCCGCGCCACGATCCTTGGTCCAGGCGGAGCGATAGACGAGCAGGGCGGCGGCATCGACCTCGGCGGCGCTGTCGGCGATCGCAGCCTGCGACAGCTGAAGGTCACCAAGCGTGCCGCCGAAGAGCTTGCGGCTCTTTGCATGCGACACGGTCTCGTGCAGGGCCCGGCGCGCGAAGCCGAGCGCCGCGGCGCCGACCGTCGAGCGGAAGATGTCGAGCGTCGCCATCGCGACCTTGAAACCGTCACCCGGGCCGCCGATGCGGTTCTCCAGCGGGATGCGGCAGCCATCGAAGCGCAACGTAGCGAGCGGATGCGGCGCGATCACGTCGATGCGCTCGGTGATCGAGAGGCCGGGCGTATCCGCCTCGACCAGATAGGCGGAGAGGCCACGCGCGCCCGGCGCCTCGCCGGAGCGGGCGAAGACGACATAGTGGTCGGCGATGCCGCCATTCGAGATCCAGGTCTTCTCGCCGTCTAGCCGGACATGGGTGTTGCCGTCAGGCGTCGCCGTGGTCGCCAGGGCGGCGACATCGGAGCCGGCCTCCTTCTCGGAGAGGGCGAAGGCGGCGATCCGCTCGCCACGCGCCACCGCCGGCAGGATGCGTGCCTTCATCTCGGGCGAGCCTGCCACCGTGATCGCGCCCGTTCCCAGCCCCTGCATGGCGAAGGCGAAATCGGCGAGCCCGTCGCGGGCGGCGAGGATCTCGCGGGCGAGGCAGAGCGTGCGCACGTCGAGCGTGGCATGCAGCCCGCCATGGGCGGCGGGCACGGCGGCCTTGAGGAAGCCGGCCTTGCCCAGCGCCTTCACGCGAGCGCGGCAGGCTTCGTCGACATCGTCATGCGGCAGGCTGGGCAGGGTCGCGTCGGCCCAGGCGGAGAGCCGCTCAGCAAAATCGCGGTGATGGGCCTCGAAGAAGGGCCAGTCGAGCGTGTCGCCAAGAATGCCGATGCCGAGGGAAACCATCTCAGTTGCCCTCGAACACTGGCTTCCGCTTCTCGGCGAAGGCGTGATAGGCGCGGGCAAAATCCTCGGTCTGCATGCACAGCGCCTGCGCCACCGCTTCCGCCTCGATCGCCGACTCGACCGACATCGCCCATTCCATTTCGAGCATGCGCTTGGTCATGGCGTTGGCGAAGGTCGGCCCGTCGGCGAGCTCGCCGGCCAGCGCCTGCGCCTCGGCGAGGACGGAATCGCGCGCGATCAGCCGGTTGAGGAAGCCCCAGCGCTCGGCTTCCTCGCCCTTGAGCACCCGGCCGGTATAGAGCAGCTCGGCCGCGCGGCCCTGGCCGATGATGCGCGGCAGCATCGCGCAGGCGCCCATGTCGCAGCCGGCGAGCCCGACGCGGTTGAACAGGAAGGCTATCTTGGTCTCGGCCGTGCCGAACCTGAGATCCGAGGCCATGGCGACGATCGCGCCGGCGCCGGCGCAGATGCCGTCGATCGCGGCGATGACAGGCTGTGGGCAGGCGCGCATGGTCTTGACCAACTCGCCGGTCATCCGGGTGAACTTGAGCAGGTCCTTGGTGTCCATCGCGACCAGCGGCCCGATGATCTCGAAGACATCGCCGCCCGAGGAGAAATTGCCGCCGGCGCCGGTCACCACGATCGCCTTGACCTCTTCCTCCTTCTGCGCGGCGAGGAAGAAGTCGGTCAATTCGCGGTAGCTCTCGAAGGTCAGCGGGTTCTTCTTCTCCGGCCGGTTCAGCGTCACCGTCGCGACCTTGCCGGCGACAGCGAGCTGGAAATGCTGCGGCTTGAAGCCGGAGAGCGGCAGGGTGACCGGGTTCGCACTCGTCATTCGTTGTCTCCCGCCGTAGACGGCGTACCGCTCTGGCGCCTGCTGATCGCCTGGTGCAGCGACGCCTTGGCCCCGCCGAGCAACCGGAAGAGCTGGCCGATCTCGGCCGATCCAAGCCCGGCGAAGAGCTCGGCGATCCAGTTCTCATGGCGCTCGGCCATCGCCTTGAAAGCGCGCCGGCCCTGGGCAGTCAGCGTCAGAACCTGGACGCGCCGGTCCTGCGCCGCCGGGCGCTTGTCGACCAGCCCATCGGCGAGCAAGCCGGCGACTACCGCCGTGACGTTGCCGTTCGAGACCATCAGGCGCTGCGAGACCTCGCCGACGGTCATGCCGGTGGTCGACTTCTCGAGCTGTGCCATCAGGTCGAAGCGCGGCAGCGTCGTCTTGAATTCCTCACGCAGGCGGGTGCGGATCTCGCTCTCGATCAGGGTCGAGCACGTCAGCATCCGCAACCAGAGCCTGAGCTCGTCCTTGTGGTCGCCCGGGCGTTCGCTCGCCTTGGTCTCGCGGTCGAGCAGGGGAGCGTTGGATGGGATCTCCATCGTCAGAACTCCCCGCCATTGATCAGAATCGACTGGCCGGTGATGCTGCGGCTCTGAGGGCCACAGAGATTGAGGACAGCGGCCGCGACCTCCTCCGGCGTGATCAGCCGGTGCTGCGGATTGTCCTTGGTGAGCTCCGCCAGCGCTTCTTCGCGGGTCTTGCCGGTCTTGGCGGCGATCGTCGTCAGGCTGCCAGCGACCATGTCGGTATCGGTATAGCCGGGGCAGACGGCGTTGACGGTGACACCGCTCCGCGCCGTTTCCAAAGCAAGCGAGCGCACGAGACCGACCACCGCATGCTTGGCCGCGACATAGGCCGAAACGTAGGGATAGCCGCGATGCCCCGCCGTCGAAGCGATGGCGATCAGTCGGCCGGAGCGACGCTCGACCATGGCGGGCAGAGCTGGCCGGAAGCAGTTCACCGCGCCGATCAGGTTGATCTCGATCATGCGCCGGAACAGCTCGGCATCGCTGCGCTGGAAGCTGGCGCTCTCGGCCGCGCCGGCGTTGGCGACGACGATGTCGAAGGGCTGCCCCGACGCCAGTCCCGCCATCACCTCGCGCATCGCCGCCTCGTCGGTCACGTCGACGGAATGGGCGGCATCAGCCGCGCCGTCGAGCACAGCCTGTTGCAGGATGCCGTCATTGCGGCCGATGATCGAGACGCGGGCACCGGCCTGGCGGAGCGCGGAGGCGATAGCACGGCCGATGCCGCGCCCGCCGCCGCTCACCAGGGCATGCTGTCCCGCCAGAGCCGATGCCATGCCGTTCACTCCCTCTTGGAGGTCAATATATTTTAGGTCTGAAACATTTTGCAAGAGGCGTGACGCGATCTGCTGAAGCGCACGAAATAATGCGGTATAACAGCATATTGCACGATATCTCGATGAGCTTCGATAACCCGTCCGACCTCTCATCGTCGGCTTTCAGTGAGAGGCTTGAGCCAAAATTATTTTAGGTTTAAAATGATTTTGCGAGCCAGGGAGAGCGTGATGCGCATTGCAGTCGTGGGCGGCGGACCGGCGGGGCTCTATTACGCGCTGCTGATGAAGCGGGACTGGCCGGCGCTCGACGTCACCGTCTTCGAGCGCAATCGCGATGACGACACCTTCGGCTTCGGCGTCGTCTTCTCCGATCAGACGCTCGATCTGTTCAAGGCCGCCGACCAGCCGAGCTATGAGGCGATTGTCAAAAGCTTCGCCTATTGGGACGATATCGAGATCCATTTCAAAGGCACGACGCAGCGCGTGTCCGGTAATGGTTTCTGCGGCTGCTCGCGCCGCACGCTGCTGATGCTGCTGCAGGAGCGGGCACGCCAGGTCGGCGTCAGGCTCGTCTTCTCGCAGGAGATCGAGGATGTCGCGGCGCTGAAGCGCGACTACGATCTCGTCGTCGCCGCCGACGGCATCAACAGCCGTATCCGCGAGGGCGATCGCGAGCGCTTCGCACCTGAGGTCGACCTCAGGCCCAACCGCTTCGTCTGGATGGGCTCGACCCGGCCCTTCGACGCCTTCACCTTCTTCTTCAAGGAGACGCAGCACGGCGTCTTTATCGCCCATTGCTACCAGTACGAGGTCGGGCAATCGACCTGGGTGCTGGAGACCGACCCCGAAACCTTCGCCCGCGCCGGGCTGGAAGGCATGGACGAAGCCGGCACGGCCGCCTTCCTCGAACAGGTGTTTGCCGAGGAGCTGCAAGGGCATCGCCTGATCACCAACCGCTCGCTCTGGCGGCAGTTCCCGATGATACGCTGCGCCAACTGGGTGGCCGACAATGTCGTGCTGATCGGCGACGCCAAGGCAACCGCGCATTTCTCGATCGGTTCGGGCACCAAGCTCGCCATGGAGGATGCGATCGCGCTGCATGGCGCCTTCCATCGCGCCGGGCTCGACGTCAAGGCGGCGCTCTCGGCCTTCGAGACCGGACGGCGCGAGGAGGTCGAGAAGACCCAGCACGCCGCCGACGTTTCGCTGGTCTGGTTCGAGCAGCTCAAGCGCTTCTGGGATTTCGAGCCGCTGCGTTTCGCCTTCGGCCTGATGACCCGCTCCAAGGCGATCACCTACGACAACCTCGCTCTGCGCGCGCCGGAATTCGTCGCGGCGATCGACAGGCTGGTCGCCGACGATCTCGGCGCCGACCAGGTCACGCGTCGCGATGGTACGCCGGTACCGCCGGCCTTCCAGCCCTTCCATCTGCGCGAGATGAAGGTAGCGAACCGCTTCGTCGTCTCGCCGATGTGCCAGTACTCGGCGCAGGAAGGCCTGCCGGGCGACTGGCACCTGATGCATTACGGCGCGCGCGCCATCGGCGGTGCAGGGCTCGTCTTCACCGAGATGACCTGCGTCTCGGCCGATGCCCGCATCACCCCCGGCTGCACCGGCCTCTACAGCGACGAGCACGAGGCGGCCTGGACGCGCATCGTCGACTTCGTCCATGGCAACTCGGCGGCGAAGCTCTGCCTGCAGCTCGGCCATGCCGGCCGCAAGGGTGCGAGCAAGCTGATGTGGGACGGGATGGACCGCCCGCTCGCCGAGGGCGCCTGGCCGATCGTCTCGGCCTCGCCCTTGCCCTATTACCCGGAGAGCCAAATCCCGCGCGAACTGACCCGCGCCGACATGGACCGGGTCAAGGCCGATTTCGTCGCGGCGGCCGAGCGCGGCCTGCGCATTGGCTTCGACATGCTCGAGCTGCACTGCGCCCATGGCTATCTGCTCGCGAGCTTCCTCTCGCCGCTGACCAACCAGCGCACGGACGACTATGGCGGCTCGCTCGAAAACCGCCTGCGCTACCCGCTCGAAGTCTTTGCGGCGCTTCGCCAGACATGGCCGGCCGATAAGCCGATGTCGGTGCGCATCTCGGCCACCGACTGGCAGGATGGCGGCCTAAGCTCGGAGGACTCCGTGGCGATCTCGGAAGCGTTCGCTGAGGCCGGCTGCGACCTCGTCGACGTCTCGACTGGGCAGACCACGCCGCGGGCGCGGCCGCTCTATGGCCGCATGTTCCAGACCTCGTTCGCGGACCGCATCCGCAACGAGGCGGGTATCGCCACCATGTGCGTCGGCGCCATCACCTCGGCCGATCAGGCCAACACCATCGTCGCCGCCGGCCGCGCCGATCTCGTCGCGTTGGGACGGCCACATCTCGCTGATCCGTCCTTCGTGCTGCGGGCGGCGGCCTGGTACGGCGCCGATGTCTCGCAGCCGGTGCAGTACCAGCCAGGCAAGGACCAGTTGATGCGCAACACGCCGCGTGAGCGCGAGGACCTCGAAACCCTCAAGCTCAAGGCCAAGCCGAGCCGGCATGGCAGCGAGCCGGCCGACGCGATGACGGCTCCGGCAGCGCGGGCGGCGGAATAGGCGGAACTTCGTCATGCAGTGGCGGGTTGATCGAGGAATTCCTCGATCAAACGGAGTTTCGCCATGACTGCCAGGACGATAACATTTGCCCTGCTGACGACGGTCGCGCTGACCGCCGCCGCGGCGGCGCAGACGCCTCAGACCACAAGACAGCCGGACAATTCCGGCGTCGGCCCGACGACGACGCACCCGAGCCAGGTCGACAAGGGGCAGAACATGATCCTGCCTTCGGCTGGTCAGGCCGGGCCATCGGCGGCGCCAACCATGGTCTATGACTGCAAGAACAAGCCGCAGGATTGTACCACGCCGCCGGCTCCGGGCGACAAGAGCAGCATGCCGAAGCAATCGGAAACGCCGGCGAGCTCCGCTCCCTCCAAGTGAGAAGAGCGACATTGCGTTTGTGCAATTTATGATTGGATCGACGCTGTCTTTATGGCGTCGCCGCAATAGCTACCTTCCTGGGCAACCGATCCTGCTGCGCCTCGCGATGTGAGGCGCACAACCAAGGGGCCTACATCATGCAACTCACCGGCATCCACCACGTCACCGCCATCACCGCCCAGGCTGCGCAGAACCGGCGCTTTTATGTCGAGACACTCGGCCTGCGCCTGGTCAAGAAGACGGTGAACCAGGACGATACCTCCGCCTATCACCTGTTCTATGCCGACGGCGCCGGCTCGCCCGGTTCCGACCTGACCTTCTTCGACTGGCCGACATCCCCCGCCCGGCGCGGCACGAACTCGATCACGCGCACCTCGCTTCGGGTCGCGAACGAGGCTTCGCTCGACTTCTGGCGCGAGCGGCTGACGGCTGCCGGCGTTGCGGTTTCCGAGACGCGGCTGCTCAATGACCGCGCCGCGTTCGATTTCGAGGATCCGGAGGGCCAGCGCCTGACGCTCATCATCGATGGCGGCGCGATTCCGTTCGTCGCCTGGGAGAAGAGCCCGGTCCCGGCCGAGCATCAGATCCGCGGTCTTGGGCCCGTGACGATCTCGGTGCCGCAGATCGAACGGACCGAACTCGTCCTGACCAAGCTGCTCGGGCTGGAGCGCATCGCGGACTATCGCGACGCAGGCCACGCCGCTGGCGACATCCATGTCTTCCGGATCGGCGAGGGCGGCCCGGCGGCGGAGCTCAACGTTGCAGTCGAGCCCAACCTCTCTCCGGCGCGTGAAGGCGCCGGCGGCGTCCATCATCTCGCGCTCAGGACACCGAGCTTCGGCGAGTACGATGCCTGGGCCGAGCGCCTGCGCGCCTCGGGCTATCCGAACAGCGGACCGGTCGATCGCTTCTATTTCCGCTCGCTCTATCTGCGCGAGCCGAATGGCGTGCTGATCGAGATCGCCAGCGACGGGCCGGGCTTTGCTGCCGATGAGCCCTTCGAGACGATGGGCGAGGGGCTCTCGCTGCCGCCGTTCCTCGAGCCGAAGCGGGCGACGATTGAAGCCGGGTTGAAGCCTCTGGGCTGAGCTCGTCCGAGGGTATCAAGACGTGCTGTGGCCACCCGGCCGCAGCACGTTCCGGTTCGCGTAAAACTGTTTCGATTCATCGGGAATTAACCAGCTTCGCGCTCAATGCGGGGACGAGGTTGGGGCTTCCCGAGACTGACGAACAGGCCGAAACGGTCTGCCCAGCGCGATAAAGCGTGTCGGCGAGACGAGTGCGGCGCTGCGCCAGAGCGGGATGCCTGCAAGGTGTCCCGAGGCGTTGCGTATGCGTAGCTCGACCAAATTCGCCGGCTATTCCTATAGCCTGAAGCGCCGGCGCCGCAGTCCCTTCATTCGCCTTGGCGTACTTGTTGCCGTTGCCGGTGGTGCGATGGCGGGCTTCTCGGCCTGGTCGGGCAGGCAGGCCGAACCGGTGGCGACCGCAAGCTCGCCGGTTCAAAAACAGGCAAAGGCGCATTCGGCGCCGCTGGCGCACTCGTCGACGCCGCTGCTCCGCCCGGGCTATGTCGTCGGTTATGTCGCGCAGTCGCTTGCCGACAGCACGCCGTTGCCGAGTCGCTTCCTGTCGGCGATGGTCGCCCGGCCGCCGGTCGTGGCCGATCCTGAAACGACCGGCTCGATCACTCCGTCCGAGCTCGCCAGTCCGAGCCTGGCGACGACCACAGTCACGGTGCAGCCCACGGCCGAGGCGCCCCAGATCGCCCTGATCGCTCCGCGCCCGGTCCCGCGTCCGGCGGATCTGAAGTTTCCGAAGCCGCCGGAGCCGAGCGTCGCAGCGCGTGCGACGTCACGCCAGAGCAAGGACGTCGTCGCCAAGGCCGAGCCCACCGACAACCGCTCCTTCTTCGAGAAGCTCTTCGGCACGAATGCGCCGCAGACCTCCGGCGAGCGCCTCGCCTATGCGGCGCCGCAGGACGACATCACCCAGCGCAGCGGCCGCGGCAGCGGCCTGACCGTCGCTCCGGCGCCGACACCGCTGGCATCCACGCCGGTTGCCGGCGGCAAGACCGCGATCTACGACATCAGCGCCCGCACCGTCTATCTGCCCAATGGCGAGCGGCTGGAGGCCAATTCCGGTCTCGGCGACAAGATGAACGACCTGCGCTTCGTCCATGTCCGCATGCACGGGCCGACGCCGCCGCATGTCTACAATCTGACCGAGCGCGAATCCCTGTTCCATGGCGTGCGGGCGATCCGCATGCATCCGGTCGGCGGCAGCGGCAAGATATTCGGCCGCGCCGGCTTGCTGGTGCACAACTACCTGCTCGGCCCGCGCGGCGACTCGAATGGCTGCGTCTCGGTCAAGGATTACGAGCGCTTCCTGCAGGCCTTCCTTCGCGGCGAGATCAAGCAACTCGTCGTGGTCGCCGGCCGGAGCTGAGACGCGCTCCTTTGCCTTGCGCGATCTACGCGGGGCTGGTCTGATTGGCGGATGATGCGACTGGCCGATCTTGCGACACGCCTGCTGGCGCTATCCGCGCTGGCGTTTCCATTGGCGGTGGCCGCTCCGGCTGCCGCCGAAGTGCGCTTCGGCAATAATGTCCGCATCGGCGGGCACGATGTCTCGAACCAGCGCTTCGATCGCCGGAACCGTGGCGCCTATCACATCCATGAAGGCCGGCCGCGCAACCCGGGCTGCACCTGGCGTTCGGATGGCCGGGGCGGGCGCGTCAAGATCTGCCATCTGCAGCGGATCAGGCGGCACTGACACAAAAAAAAGGGGCCAGCATGATGCTAGCCCCCGACCATTTCCACATTCAGAGCCGCGGAGTTGCCGCGCGCCCTGCGCGGCGGCTTTTCTCAGAACTCTTCCCACCCGGCGTCGCCGCCGCGGGCGTTCGCGACCTTGCGGGCCGGAACTGGAATGCGAGCAGGAGCTGCGCGCTCGCGGCGCGGCATCGGCTGCTGCTGAGCAAAGGCTGCTTCCGCCAGCGTTCGCAGCCGCTCCGGCTCCGAGGCAGCAGGCTGGCGCAATAACACGCCAGCGCTCTCGCTGGTCCGGAAGGCCGAAACCAGGGTATTGAGCTCACCGATCTTGCCCGAGAGTGCATTGGCGCTGGCGGCGCTCTGCTCGGCGAGCGCGGCATTGGCCTGGGTCATCTCGTCCATATGGGCGACGGTCTGGCTCATCTCCTCGATGCCATTGGCCTGCTCGCTTGAGGCGGCTGCCACCTCCGAGACGGTCGCCTGGACGCTGTGTGAAGCCTCGACGATGCGGGTGAGCGCATCGCCGGCTTGGCGCACGAGCTTCACCCCGGCCTCGACCTCAGTGTTCGACGAGGAGATCAGGCCCGAGATATCCTTGGCCGCCTCGCTCGAACGCTGGGCGAGGGTGCGCACTTCACTGGCCACGACCGCGAAGCCCTTGCCGGCATCACCGGCGCGGGCGGCCTCGACGGCAGCGTTGAGAGCCAGGAGGTTGGTCTGGAAGGCGATGTCGTCGATCACGCGGATGATGTCGGAGATCTTCTTCGAGGCCTGCTCGATCCGGGTCATGGCCGAGACCGCGTCGGTGACGATGTTGCCGCCGTCCTGTGCGACCTGCATGGCCTGGCCGGCCTGGCGCACCGCCTGCTGGGCCGCCTGCGCAGCCGCCTTCACCGATGCTGCGAGCTGCTCGGTCGTCGCGGCGCTCTCCTCGAGCGACGACGCCTGCTCCTCAGTGCGCTTCGAGAGGTCGTCTGCACCCGTGTGGATCTCGCGCGCCGAAAGCCCGACATCGGCCGACATGGTCTGGATCGTGCTGACCGTCGAGGACAGGCGCGACATCGTCTCGTTGATGGCGTCCTTCAGTTCGGCGAAGCGGCCGCGATAGGCGGTCGGCACCTGGTTGGTCAGGTCGCCGGCGGCCAGGGCCTGCAGCACCGCGACGAACTCCGTCGTGGCATTGTCGACGACCGCGTTGATCTCGTTGATCCCTGCGACGAGCTTCTGCATCTGCTCGTCGCCATGGTCGATTTCGAGCCGGGCCGAGAAATCGCCGGCGGCAGCGGCCGCGACCACCTCGCCGACATCCGACACCACCGAGGCCATCGCATCCGCCGAGCGGATCCGCGCCGCGGAGGCCGCACGTTCCTGCTCCTGCAGCAACGCGACCTGCTCGGTACTCTGTCGCAGCACCGAGACCGCTCGCGCCATCTCGCCGATCTCGTCGCGGCGCTTGGTGTGCGGAACCTCGATCTGCGTCTCGCCGGCGGTCAGGCGGCTCATCGTGCCGCCGAGATCGACGAGGGGGCGGATGATGGAACGGCGGGAGAAGACCAGCGCGCCGAAAATAGCGCCACCGAGCACCAGGACGAGTGCGACCGGCAGGAAGGTCCGGACCTGTTCGGAAAAGGCGCTCGACTCCGCATCGACCTCGTTGGCGCGCGCCTCGTTGGCACTGCTCAGCGAGGTCAGCTCTTCCTGAAGCGTCGCGCGGTTCTTCTTGCTGGCGTCGCTATTGCCCCAGGCTTCGGCGGCGCGGGCCGAGATCTCGCGAACCATGCGCGTCGTTTCCAGCCGGATGCCGATGAACTCGGCGATCAGCCCGCTGATCTTCTCCATGCGCTCGCGCTCGCCCACCGGGACGACCTTGGCGAGGTCCTTGCGGCGCTCCTCGACCTTGGCCAGGCCGCCCTCGACGGTCGTCGCGGCGATCCCGGCGAAATGCGGGTTGCGGGCGGTGTAGACGAGATAGGAATCGGCGACGACGAGATTGACCGCGGCATTGAGCCGTTCGGCCGCGAGGGCGATATGATTCTGCTGCGATGAGCGCTCGTTCATCGTGTCGATGCGGGTCATCGCCAGCAATGCGCAGCCGAGTGCAACCAAGGCGCCGGCCGCGACGATCGCGATCAGCCCCAGAATCTGGGTCCTGATGGACTTCATGATATCCCCTCGCAGGCCGCTAGTTGGGTTGCGGCGCTGCAAGGTAACCAGAGGGCTTGAATCCGGAGTTAACCGTGATCGGTTTCAGCCGGCCTTAGCTCTTGGCGGCGCTGGCTTCCTTGGGCTTGGCACTCTTGGGCTTGGCGCTCTTCGCCTTTGCCGGCGCTTTGGCGGCGGCCGGCTTCTTGGCGGGTGCCTTCGACTTGCCCTTGGCGCCGCCACCAGCCGCGGCTTTGGCGTTGACCAGTTCGATCGCCTGCTCGGGGGTGATGCTCTCCTGCGCCATCGTCTTCGGCAAGGTGGCGTAGACCTTGCCCCAGGCGACATAGGGCCCGTATTTGCCGGCCCTGACCTCCATCTTGCCACCTTGCGGGTGCTCGCCGAGCTCGCGCCCCGGAGTCGCCGCGGCATTGCCGAAGCGACGGCCGCCCGCACCGCTCTCCTTGGCGACGATCAGGTCGATGGCGCGATTGGCACCGATTTCGAGGATGTCGTCGGCCTTGTCGATATTGGCGTACGTCTTGCCGTGCTGGACGTAAGGCCCATAGCGACCGATGCCGGCGAGGATCGGCTCGCCGCTCGTCGGATGCTTCGCCACCTCGCGCGGCAGCGAGAGCAGAGCGAGTGCCTTCTCCAGCGTCAATGAGCCGACGGTCTCGCCCTTGGGCAGGCTCGAACGCTTTGGCTTCTCGCCCTCGCCGAGCTGGATATAGGGGCCGAAGCGCCCTTCGCGGGCGGTGACCTCAAGATCGGTGACTGGATCTTTGCCGAGGATGCGCACGCCGTTCTGGGCCTGCCCGCCCTCGGCCGTGGCCTCACCATCGGCGGCGGAAGCGCTGAGCGGGCGGGTGAAGCGGCATTCGGGATAGTTCGAGCAACCAACGAAGGCACCGAATTTGCCGAGCTTGAGCGAGAGCGTGCCGGTGCCGCAGACCTGACAGCTGCGCGGATCGCCGCCATCGGCGCGCGGCGGGAAGACATGCTGGCCGAGGATGCCGTTCAGCGCCTCCAGAACGTCGCCGACGCGCAGTTCCTTGGTCTCGCCGATCGACTTGGTGAACTCGTCCCAGAACTCGCGCAGCAGCACCTTCCAGTCGACATCGCCGCTGGAGACCAGATCGAGCTTCTCTTCCAGGCTGGCGGTGAAGTCGAACTCGACATAGCGCTTGAAGAAGCTCTCCAGGAACGCCGTGACCAGCATGCCCTTGTCCTCGGGAACGAGGCGCTTCTTCTCGATGCGGACATATTCGCGGTCGCGCAGCGTCGCTAGAGTCGCGGCATAGGTCGAGGGTCGGCCGATGCCGAGCTCTTCCATGCGCTTGACCAGGCTCGCTTCCGAGAAGCGCGGCGGCGGCTCGGTGAAATGCTGGTCGGCGGCGATGGCGCGCTTTTCCAGCGGGTCGCCAGCCTTCATCGGGGGCAGCTTCCTGGAGTCCTCGTCCTCCTCGTCGTCGCGGCTCTCCTGGTAGAGCGTCAGGAAGCCGTCGAAGAGCACGACCTGGCCGGTGGCTCGCAGTTCGAGTGCGCGAGCGCCAACCTGGGCCGCGATGTCGACCGTGGTGCGCTCCATCGAGGCCGATTCCATCTGGCTGGCGATGGTGCGCTTCCAAATCAGCTCGTAGAGCTTTGCCTGCTCCGGCTCGAGATTGCGCGCGACCATGGCGGGCAACCGGCCGAGATCGGTCGGACGGATCGCCTCGTGCGCCTCCTGCGCGTTCTTGGCCTTGACCGTGTATTTGCGCGGGGCGTCCGGCACGTAATTGTCGCCGAACTCCTTGCCGATGACGCGCCGCGCCGCCGTGATCGCCGAGCCGTCCATATCGACGCCGTCGGTACGCATATAGGTGATCAGGCCGACAGTCTCGCCGCCGATGTCGACGCCCTCATAGAGCCGCTGCGCCACCTGCATGGTGCGGGCCGGCGCCATGCCGAGCTTGCGCGAAGCCTCCTGCTGCAGGGTCGAGGTCTGGAACGGTGGCTGGGGGTGCCGCCTCACCGGCTTGGCCTCGACCTCGGCGACCGAGAATCGCGCAGTCTCCAGCGCGGCCTTGAAAGCCGCGGCCTCATCGCCGGTGCCGATGTCGAGCCGGGTGATCTTCTTGCCGTCGGCGCCGCTGAGGCGTGCGTCGAAGGTCGCGCCGCTGCTGGTCGCGAGCGTCGCGACCAGCGACCAGTATTCACGCGCCCGGAAGGCCTCGATCTCGCGCTCGCGGTCGCTGACCAGCCTGAGCGCGACCGATTGCACGCGCCCGGCCGAGCGGGCGCCGGGCAATTTGCGCCAGAGCACCGGAGAGAGCGTGAAGCCGACGAGATAGTCGAGGGCGCGGCGCGCCAGATAGGCGTCGACCAGCGCCTGGTCGATCGGGCGCGGATTGGCCAGAGCCTTCTGCACCGCGTCCTTGGTCACCGCGTTGAAGGTGACGCGCTCGACCGGAATGCCCTTGAGCACGCGCTTCTGGTTCAGCGCCTCGAGCACATGCCAGGAGATCGCCTCGCCTTCGCGATCCGGGTCGGTTGCGAGGATGACCTTCTCGGCGTTCTTGGCTGCCCGCGCGATCTCGGCGACCTGCTTGGCGCCGCGCCCCTCGGTTTCCCAGAGCATGGCGAAGTCGTTCTCGGGATCGACCGAGCCGTCCTTGGCCGGCAGATCGCGGATATGCCCGAACGAGGCGATGACCTCGTAGTCGGATCCGAGATACTTGTTGATCGTCTTGGCCTTGGCCGGCGACTCGACGATGAGGAGCTTCATGACGCTTTCGATCTCATAGGCAAGCGGCGGGGCGGCACGAGAGCCGGAGCCGATCAGGTCGATTTCCTGATCGGTGAATCCGTCTCTCGCTTTCAGAAGAGACCGTTTGACCGATCAGCTTGCGATGCAGGCGATCGGAACCGGCTCTAGCGTGCCAACCTCGCCGAACTTGGCGCGGGGCGCGTTGATAGCGGTTCGGGATTGCGCGCGAAAGTGGTTCACGCGGCCAGTCCTGTCAAACTCGATTCTACTTTTCGGGGAAGAGCGGTCAGGCTACGTCACCAGCCGTTGCCATTTTGGCGCTAAACGGCGGGAGAACTGAGTATGTCGTCGCAGAACCGGACAACCCGGCTGACTTCGCTCGATATCCGCTCCCGCAAGGGCGGCGAGCCGCTCGTCGCCCTGACTGCCTATACGGCGCCGATGGCGAAGATCGTCGACGAGGTCGCGGACATCGCCCTGGTCGGCGACTCGCTCGGCATGGTCGTCTACGGGCTCGACAGCACCGTCCCGGTGACGCTGGAGATGATGAGCCTGCACGGCCAGGCGGTGATGCGCACGACGACGCGCTCGCTCGTCGTAATCGACATGCCCTTCGGCAGCTATGAGGAAGGCCGGGAGCAGGCCTTCCGCAACGCCGCACGGCTGCTGAAGGAGACCGGAGCGGGAGCGGTGAAGCTCGAAGGCGGCCAGAGGATGGCCGAGACGGTGCGCTTCCTGGTCGAGCGCGGCGTGCCGGTGATGGGCCATGTCGGCCTGACGCCGCAGGCGGTCAACACGCTCGGCGGCTACAAGGCGCAAGGGCGCAGCAGGGCTGAATGGCCGGCGTTCATCGCCGATGCCGAGGCGATAGCCGATGCGGGCGCATTTTCCCTTGTGATCGAGGCTGTCGCCGAGCCGCTGGCGGCCGAGATCACCAAGAGGATCGCGATCCCGACGATCGGCATCGGCGCGTCCGCGGCCTGCGACGGCCAGGTCCTCGTCCTCGACGACATGCTCGGCCTGACCGGCCGCGTGCCGAAATTCGTCAAGGCCTATGGCGATCTGGCCGGGCAGGCGCGCGAAGCTGTTCGCACCTATGCCGCTGAGGTGCGCAGCCGCCAGTTCCCGGGCGAGCAGCACGTTTATGCGCTGAAGGCGGAGTGACCCACAGGGAAAGCGCGCGCTGCCTTGCGCCGGCCACGACTCGCCCCTAAACAGCGGTCTTCAAATGACAGCGACCGCACCGCTCTATCCGCACCGGCACCTCCTCGGGATCGAGGGGCTATCCCATTTGGATATCGAGGCTCTGCTCGAGCGCGCCGAGACCTATGTCGCGCTCTCGCGCCAGGTCGAGAAGAAAACGGCGACGCTGCGCGGCCGCACCCAGATCAACCTGTTCTTCGAGCCCTCGACGCGGACGCAAGCCTCGTTCGAGCTCGCGGGCAAGCGCCTCGGCGCCGACGTGATGAACATGTCGGTCGGCTCCTCTTCGGTGAAGAAGGGCGAGACGCTGATCGACACCGCGGCGACGCTGAACGCGATGCGGCCCGACATCCTCGTCGTTCGCCATCACGCGGCCGGCGCGGTCAATCTGCTGGCCCGCAAGGTCGACTGCTCGGTCGTCAACGCTGGCGACGGCGCCCATGAGCACCCGACGCAGGCCCTGCTCGACGCCCTGACGATCCGCCGCAACAAGGGCCGCATCGCTGGGCTGACCGTAGCGATCTGCGGCGACATCCTGCATTCGCGCGTCGCTCGTTCCAATATCATCCTGCTCAACGCGCTTGGCGCCAAGGTGCGCCTGATCGCGCCCTCGACCCTTTTGCCGACCGGTGTCGAGCGCATGGGCGTCCAGGTCTTCCGTGACATGAAGAAGGGGCTGGAAGGCGTCGACATCGTCATGATGCTGCGTCTGCAGCTCGAGCGGATGAATGGCGCCTTCGTTCCGTCCTCGAAGGAGTATTTCCGCTATTTCGGGCTCGACCGCGACAAGCTCTCGCTGGCCGCCCCGGACGCGCTCGTCATGCATCCAGGCCCGATGAACCGCGGCGTCGAGATCTCCTCCGAGGTGGCCGACGGCGCCCAGTCGCTGATCCGCGAGCAGGTCGAGATGGGCGTCGCCGTGCGCATGGCAGTGCTCGACGCGCTCGCGCAGCACCTGCCCAATGGCTGAACGCGATGGATACCTTCCTCGCCTGGCTTCTGCGACAGATGCGCCGGGCTCGGATCGTCTTTGTTGGCCTCTATCTTCTGGTCGTAGCCGGATTCGCCTATGCCGAGCCGCGCTCCGCCTGGACCTGGCTGATAGCGCTTCTCGGCGGGCTCCTCTGCGTCGGCATCTGGGGCCTGGTCGGGTTCTGGAGTTACGTTTTCACGCGGCGCCGCGAGCGCGAAAATGGGGTCGAGCGTAGCGATGGCTGAGAGCAACGGGCAAATTAGCGATGTTGCGATCGTCGACGCGCAACTGGTCGATCCGGCCTCGGGTCGCGAGGGCCCGGGCAGCATCCTGATCCGTGACGGGTTGATCGCCGACGTGCACTGGGGCGGCGATCGCCCGGAGCTGCCGGCTGGCATCGAGGTGGAGGAGGCCCGGGGCCTCGTCCTGGCGCCAGGTCTCGTCGACCTTCGCGCCTTCCTCGGCGAGCCCGGCGCCGAATTCCGCGAAACGCTCGGGACCGGGTCGCAGGCGGCCGCAGCCGGCGGTGTCACCACGGTGATCTGCCGCCCGGATACCGATCCGCCGATCGACGATCCCTCCGTCATCGATTTCATCAAGCGCCGCGCCCGCGACAAGGCGATCGTCAACGTCCTGCCGGCGGCGGCGCTGACCAAGCGGTTGGCCGGCAAGGAGATCACCGAGTTCGGACTGCTGCTCGAAGCCGGAGCGGTTGCCTTCAGCGACGGCGCCAATGGCGTGCGCAATCCGCAGGTCATGCGCCGCGCCATGATCTATGCCCGCGATTTCGACGCGCTACTGATCAACCATGTCGAGGATCCCGACCTGCGCGGCGACGGCGTGATGAACGAAGGCGAGTTCGCCAGCCGCAAGGGCTTGCCGGGTATCCCGCACGAGGCCGAGACGGTGATGCTGGAACGCGACCTGCGCCTCGCCCGCGCCTCTGGCGCCCGCTACCACGCGGCGATGGTCTCCTGCTCGGATTCGCTCGCGCTGATCCGCCGGGCCAAGGAGGATGGGCTTTCCGTCACCTGCGGCGTCTCGATCAACAATCTCTGTCTGAACGAGAACGATGTCGGCGAGTATCGGACCTTCTGCAAGGTCTCGCCGCCGCTGCGGCACGAGGACGAGCGGCTGGCGATGATCGCAGCGGTGGCCGAAGGCCTGATCGACGTGATCGTCTCCGACCACGACCCGCAGGATGTCGAGACCAAGCGCCAGCCCTTCTCCGAAGCCGCCAATGGGGCGCTCGGCATCGAGACGCTGCTCTCGGCTTCGCTGCGCCTCTATCACAGTGAGCAGATTGGCTTGCCGGGGCTGTTCGCCGCTTTGTCGAGCCGCCCGGCCGAACTGCTAGGGCTCGGCTGCGGCCGGCTGGCGGCAGGCGCGCCGGCCGATCTCGCTCTGATCGACATCGATGCGCCCTTCGTCGTCGACAAGCGCAAGCTCAAGTCGCGCGCCAAGAATTCGCCCTTCGATGAGGCCAGGCTGCAGGGGCTGGTGCAGGCGACATGGGTCGGCGGCCGGGTGGTGTATCGCGGCGAAGCTGCGTAAGCTCAACCAAGACGGGCAGGGGAAGTTGCATGGCTGAGGCGTTCGCTTGGGCGTATCCGGGCCCGATGGGGCTTGCCGCGCTCGTCCTCGGCTATCTGCTCGGCTCGATCCCGTTCGGCATCATCCTGACACGGCTGAGCGGCGGTCCGGATCTGCGCACGATCGGCTCCGGCAATATCGGCGCGACCAATGTCCTGCGTACCGGCAACAAGAAGCTGGCTGCGCTGACGCTGATCGGCGACATGCTGAAGGGCACTGTCGCGGTCCTGCTCGCCGGCTGGCTGCTCGGCGGCAAGAGCGCGGCGCTCGCTGCCGGCCTCGGCGCCTTCCTCGGCCATCTCTTCCCGGTCTGGCTCCGGTTCAAGGGCGGCAAGGGCGTCGCGACCTTTCTCGGCATCCTGATCGGCCTCAAGGGCTCGATCGCGCTGATCTTCGCCGCGGTCTGGATCAGCATCGCCTACCTGACCAAATATTCCTCGCTCTCGGCCCTGATCGCGAGTCTGCTGACGCCGCTGCTGTTCTGGTTCTGGATCCGCGATACCCAGGCGGCCGGGCTGACGGCCATCCTCGCGCTGCTGCTCTGGTTCATGCACAGAGAGAACATCGCGAGGTTGCTGGCCGGCCGAGAAGGCAAGATCGGACAGAAAGGCTGAATGTCGATGGCCGGTTTCGTTCTCGATGACCGGCAACGCCTCGACTGGCTCCGACTGATCCGCAGTGAGAGCATCGGCCCGCGCACTTTCCGGACGCTGGTCAACCGTTTCGGCGGCGCTGCCGGAGCGCTCGATGCCCTGCCGGAACTCGGCCGCCAGGCCGGGCGTACGCTCAGACTCTGCACCACCGCAGAGGCGGAGCGGGAGTTCGAGGCACTGCGCCGGCGCGGCGCGCATCTGGTCGCGCTGGGCGAGGCCGCCTATCCCGTGCCGTTGCAGGCGATCGATTCGGCCCCGCCGCTGATAGCGGTTGAGGGTGATCCAGCTGTACTGAACCGCCCCTGCGTCGCACTGGTCGGTTCGCGCAACGCCTCGGCCGCCGGGCTGAAATTCACGGCGACGCTGGCGCGCGAGTTGGGCGAAGCCGGCTTCGTCGTCGTCTCGGGCCTGGCCCGTGGCATCGATACGGCCGCCCATCAGGCAAGCGTGGAGAACGGTACCATCGCCGTACTGGCAGGCGGGCTCGACGAGGTCTATCCGCCGCAGAACATTCCTTTGCTGGAGCGCATTCGCGAGCGCGGCGCGGCGCTGAGCGAGATGCCGCTCGGCTGGGCGCCCCGCGGGCGCGATTTTCCGCGACGCAACCGCCTGGTCTCGGGGCTGGCGCTCGGAACGGTCGTGGTCGAGGCTGCACATAAATCCGGTTCGCTCATCACCGCCCGCTTTGCCAACGAGCAGGGCCGCCAGGTCTTCGCCGTGCCGGGCTCGCCGCTCGATCCGCGAGCCGAGGGCGGCAATCACCTGATCCGCGAAGGCGCGACCCTCTGTGCTGAGACGGCGCATGTGGTCGATGTGCTGGCGCCGATGCTCCGCCGCGACGATCTGTTCGATCCTGCGCCGTTTCTGGCGCGCGAGGAGGGCGAACCGCGCGGTCGACAGGAGGCGCTTTGGGACGAGCTGGAGTTGCCGGAGGTGCTGCCGGCGCCAACGGCCGAACTCAACGGGGCGGAGATGGAGGCGCGGCCGGCCGCGCAAGCGTTCGACATATCACACCGGCGATTGCTCGACCTCATCGGTTCGACGCCGGTGGCGATGGATGACCTCGTTCGCGCGAGTGGTCAGCCAGCACGCGAAGTCAGCCGAATCCTGCTCGAGCTGGAGCTGGAAGGCGTGGTGCAGCGCCATGTCGGCGGAGCACTCTCGCGGCTGGTGTGAATGCTACGGCCGAGGCTCAGCCTGCCGCTTTTCCCCAGCGGCTCTGTTCGCGCTCGGCCTCTGCGGCCGCGAGTTCCAGGAACGTGACGAGCAGGTCGAGATCGGCGGCGCGGGCCTGGGTGCCAAGTTCGGCGAGCAAAGTCACCGCCTTGATGGCAACGTCACGCTGCAGGTCACGTTGGCGGGCTCTCTTCTCGACAAGGATCTGCAGCGCCAAGGTTTCAAATGCGTTGGAAGGCTGCGAGCTTCCAGAGGTCGAAAAGCCGCTAGAGGCGTAAGCGTTGGTCGTCGGAGAAGCCGGCATGAGGCGCTCCTGTAAGGTTGCGTATGTATAATATTACAACCTATGATTTAATAATCTGCAAAAGAGGAAGGCGGCTAAGTTGTCGACTCGGGATCGCTGGTTTCGCCGAGCTGCAACTGGCAGGTTCGGCGATTGATCGCGGCTTCCAGTCGGGTCATGTCGACGAAATATGCGAGGCTGCTGAGTTGCGCTGCCCGCGCCATCGCGCCGAGTTCGATGCTGATCTCCTCGATGTAAGCGGCAACTTCCAGTTGCATTCGTGCGAATGCGTCCATGCTATGCGGTCCGGGGGAGGCCACGGCACCGCTGCCGAGACCAGAAATCTGGGGTAAGCGATTGTCGTCCGAATAGATTTTGTCCTCCTTGCTTCGTCGTGACGTTGCTTTTCTCATGTCGTCTGCCCTCGCGGTTATATCAGCCTTTGGGAAACGAACCGGTGTTCGACTGAGCTATTCTTGCTACTCGCTCGCTGATAATGCAATCACTGCGTGTATAAATATCTTAAAAAGGGAACGCTTTCTCCGTTGGCGCGTTTCTCTCCAGTCGCAATTTAGCCGCGATTGGTTCAGGCCCGGTTCAACCGTGACGAGCTAGATCGGGCGTCAAGGCGGATATCCGCCGATAGGAGAATGCCATGTCAGATTTCGGAAAGAGCCGATTCCTCGTGACGCTCGCCGTCGCCGGCAGCGTTCTGGCAGCAGGCCTGACCCCCGTCATGGCGGGTGAGACCCGTGCGGTCGGCTTCGACAAGAGCCGCTTGGATCGGGCGCAGGCCGATTACTCGCAGTACTATCGTCGTGGCTGGCGCGGCAGCAACCGCGGTGCCGCGATCGCGGCTGGTGTCGGCCTCGGCGTCCTTGGCGCTGCGGCGATCGCGGCGAGCCGTCCGGCCTATGCCGAGCCGGTCTATGGCTACGATGACGGCTATGGCTATGACGAGCCGGTCTACGTCGCGCCGCGGCGCTACTATGCGCCGCGCCATTACGGCTATTATCCCGACAACATCCGCGATCCGGCTGGCGGCAGCTACCGCTGATCAGTCCCCCGCGGAAGAACAGCCTTAATCAATTCTGAACGCCTGATGCCTAGGCTTTGAAGGGTCGCTTCCGTCGCTTGACGGCGGCGGCCCTTTTCACGGCGTGCGGCAATAATTGGCCCCAACCCGGGGCCGTCGCTTTGTCGACCTTGGAGAATGACGATGAAACCCTCGCTCAAGACGCTGTTGGCCGGCTGCGGTGCGGTTGCCCTGGCGGCGTTCTGGTCCGGCACGGCGATGGCTCAGTATTACGATGACGGCTATGGCCGCCGTCAGGAGCGGCCGCGCTACGACCGCGGTTATGATCGCGGCGGCTATGACAGGGGTTATGATCGAGGTCCGCGTGATCGTGGCTATGGACGCGATGACGGCCGCGGTCGGGGCTATGGGGCCGACAACTCGTATGGCCGCGGCAATCCGGTCAACCGGCTGAGCATCGAAGACCAGAAGCAGGCGCTCAAGAACCACCGCGACGCGCAGAAGAAGGCGATCAAGCGCGGCTACGTCATTCCGTAGAGCCCGTTCCGATCAACTTGCGCCGCAAGCCGATCGGTAAAACGGTCCCTGATCTAAAGTTGGAGACGGATTCACCGATCAGGCTCATCAGCCTGATCGAATCCGTCTCTAGCCCAATCCTCTTCCGGCTCGTTCCCGTCTGATTCGAGGCGAGCGAGCCGGTCGAGCGCGCCCTGCAGGATGTAGGCCGCAGCCATCTTGTCGACGACGACTGCCCGCCGGGCGCGCGAGGCATCGGCAGCGAGCAGGGTGCGGGTGACCGCCAATGTCGACATCCGCTCGTCCCAGAACACGATCGGCAGCGCCGTCAACGGCGCGAGATTGCGTACGAAAGCGCGGGTCGACTGCACCCGTGGCCCTTCGCTTCCATCCATGTTGAGCGGCAGGCCGATCACCAGGCCGGCGATCGCGTGCCGCTCTGTCACCTTCAGCAGCGCCACCGCATCCTGCTTGAACTTGACGCGCTGGATCGTCTCCAGCGGCGACGCGATCCGGCGTTCGACATCGGACAAAGCGAGCCCGATCGTCTTGGTGCCAAGGTCGAGCCCGAGCAGGCGGGCATGGTCGGGCAAGGCGAGGAACTGGTCCAGCGTGACGAGATTGGCGCTCATCAACGGGCGGTAGCACGGGCCGCCCGCCTAGTGGAACGAATTTGACATTTGCCTCCGGCAGTCATCCCGCTCGGAGCAAATGTCAAATTCATAAGTTCCACTAGAGAATCAAGACGTTGCTAGTGGTCTTGTTGATTCCGACATTCGCTCCGGCGCTCTGTATAACGGGATGCGAATGTCGGGATCAGACCACTAGGCGAGCGGCCCGTCTCTTCAGTTGGCGGCCTGTGGCGTCAGGCCTGCGGCCTTCAGCGCGGCTCCCCACTTGGTGACCTCGGCTGCGAAGCGCTTCGCGTGCGCCTCGCGTGTCCATTCTGCTGCCGGGAAGGCGCTGGTGCCGACTGCCTTGAAGCGCTCCAGGACGGTGGGATCCTTCAAGGCGGCCTGCAGCGCGCCATTGAGCTTGTCCAGTGCGGCGTCCGGTGTGCCCTTCGGGGCGTAGAGACCGTGCCAGATCGTCATGTCGATCTCGGTCCCGGCCTCGCGCGAAGTCGGGACGTTAGGCAGCACGCCGAGCCGCTCCGGCGAGGTCACGGCATAGGCGCGGATCTTGTCGGACTGGACCTGCGGAACCGCCGTGGTCGATTGGTCGCAGAGCACGTCGACCTGGCCGCCGACAAGGTCGTTCATCGCCGGCCCGGTGCCGCGATAGGCGACCTGGGCGAGCTTGACGCTCAGCGCCTGCGAGATCAGCACGGCGCACAGATGCGCATTCGAGCCGACTCCGGCATGGGCGACGGTGAGCTTCTCTGCCTGCTGCTTGGCGTAGGAGAAGAAGGCCTTGCCGTCGACCGGGGGCAAGGCGAGTTTGCCGGAGATCACCATCGGCCCGGTATTGACCAAGCCGACCGGGGCGAAGGCGCTTTGCGTCTCGTAGCCGAGATTGCTGTACAGCGCCGGCGCTGCGGCGAGCGCCAGATGGTGGATCAGCAGTGTGTAGCCATCCGGCGCCGCGGAAACCAGGCGCTTGGCGCCGGCCGTCCCACCCGCGCCGGCGATGTTCTCGATGATGAACTGCTGACCGAGCGTGCGGCCCATATGCTCGCCGAGCAGTCGGGCGATCACGTCGCTGGGGCCGCCGGCGGCGAAGGGCACGATCAGCGTGATCGGCTTGGTTGGAAAGCTCTGGGCCAGGGCGGGCGCGCCGAATCCCAAGAGAAACAACCCTGCAAGCGCGCCGCGGCGCGTCGCGAGGAATCTGCGGAAATGGGCGATCATTCGTTTCCTCCGGTGTGGCTGCCGCTCTGCGTCGGCTTGGTCAAAAACTCGGGCCATTTGGTCCTCGAGCCTTGATCGCTCGATTTCGAGCGAAACTTTAGAAACACTCTGCAACATACTGATCACGAATGATCAGCTCGAATGTCGTTGTCGAATGGGACGAGATTCAGCGCAGGTCTGAGAGGTAGTGGACCTCCTCGGTCAGACATAGGCTGAGCCTGCGCTCGACCGGCGTACCGTCTAGCGAGAGGGCGATACGGTCGATCTGCAAGGCGGGCTCTCCCGGCGACACCCCGAGTGCGGCCGCGTCGTCCGCCGCAAGCGTCACCGCCTTCAGCCGCTCGCGCGCATTGGCAATCGTGATGCCATAGCGGCCGGCGTACAGGCTGTAGAGATTGTTTGGGATCGGCCCGTCCTCCAGGCCGGGGAAGAGCTGCTGCGGCAGGCTGAGCGTTTCGACGATCAGCGGCGCGCCGTCGAAGGAGCGCGCCCGGCGGATACGGGTGACCGCGGCATTCTCGGCAAGATCCAGGGCCGTACGCTCGGCCTCGTCGGCCGGGCCGGTCGTCACCGAGAGGACGATGCTGTCGGGAAAGCGCGGTTCGCCGCGATCGGGCGCCAGCTTGAAGAACTGGAACAGGATGCGGCGCTCGTCATGCTCGGCGACAAAGGTGCCACGGCCCTGGCGCCGCACCACGAGGTTTTCGACAGCGAGCTCGTCGAGCGCCTTGCGCACGGTGCCCTGGCTGACGCCGATCTCGGCGGCGAGCTGGCCTTCGCTCGGCAACACCGCGCCAGGCGCCCAGACGCCATCCATGAGCCTGCGCACGAAGATCGCTTTGACCTGCCGGTAAAGCGGCCGGAAGCCCAGCGCCTCCGGTGTGTCCGGCCCGCGCGGCGGCCCTGCGATTTCGAGCTTGTGCACACTCATATGTCTTATATAAGACTTGGGCGCAGCCACGTCGAGGCCCGATTTCATAAACGGAGCCACGACGTGCAGATCACGGAAACGGTCAGGGAGCCCGCCATGAGCAAGCCGCATCTGCTGGTGCACGAGAAGAAGGACACGGTCGGCGTCGTCGTCGTCGAGGGCCTGAAGGCCGGGACCGACATGCTCGGCGTCGTCACGCACGACAATTCGGATTTCCGCCTGACCGCCAAGATGGACATCCCGATCGGTCACAAGGTCGCGCTCAAGGCGATCAAGAAGGGCGACACGATCTGGAAATACGGCCAGGACATCGGCAAGGCGATCGCCGATATCGGGCAGGGCGAGCATCTCCACGTCCAGAACGTCAAGACCAAGCGCTGGTGAGCACGGCTCTCCGCTGATCCCGATCTCCGGGCTCCCTTCACGGTCGAGCCCAAACCTTCAGGAAATCGCCATGTCCTCCATCGTCGCCAATTTCGATCTCGTCAAAGGCAAGCTCGCCCGGGTGAAGGGCCGCAAGATCGAGGCGCCCGAGTTCAAGACGCCCTTCGTCAAGCGCCCGACCGGCCGCAGCCTCGATTCCTTTATGGGCTGGCGTCGCGAGAACGACCGCGTCGGCGTGCGCAACCATGTGCTGCTGCTGCCGCTCGACGATCTCTCCAACGCCGCCTGCGAGGCCGTCGCCAACAACATCAAGGGCACGCTCGCGATCCCGCATGCCTACGGCCGCCTGCAGTTCGGCGAGGATCTCGAGATCCATTTCCGCACGCTGATCGGTACCGGCTCGAACCCGAACGTCGCCGCCGTCGTCGTCATCGGCATTGAGGACGGCTGGACCAAGCGCGTCGTCGACGGCATCGCCAAGACCGGCAAGCCGGTGGTCGGCTTCGGCATCGAGGGCCATGGCGACATCGCCACCATCGCCAAGGCCTCCTATGTCGCCAAGGAGTTCGTGCAATGGGCGACCGAGCTGCCGCGCGTGAAATGCGGCATCGAAGAGCTCTGGGTCTCGACCAAATGCGGTGAGTCGGACACCACCACCGGCCTGTCCTCCTGCCCCACCGTCGGCAACATGTACGACAAGTGGATCCCGCGCGGCGTCTACGGCGTCTTCGGCGAAACCTCGGAGATCACCGGTGCCGAGCACCTGTGCAAGGCGCGCGCGGCCACCCCGGAGGTCGGCGAGCGCTGGTACAAGATGTGGAAGGCCTATCAGGACGACGTGATCGAGGCCCACAAGACCGACGATCTCTCGGATTCGCAGCCGACCAAGGGCAACATCGCCGGTGGCCTGACCACGATCGAGGAGAAGGCGCTCGGCAACCTCGAGAAGATCGGCCGCGAGTGCAAGTTCATCGACATCCTCGAGCCGGCCGAGGCACCGCAGAAGGGTCCCGGCCTCTACTACATGGACACCTCCTCGGCGGCGGCGGAGTGCGTCACCCTGATGGCGGCCGGCGGCTATGTCGTGCACACCTTCCCGACCGGGCAGGGCAACGTCATCGGCAATCCGATCGTTCCGGTCATCAAGATCACCGGCAATCCGAAGACCATGCGCACCATGCCCGAGCATATCGACGTCGACGTCTCCGGCATCCTGCGTCGCGATCTCACCATCCCGCAGGCCGGTGATGCCCTGATCGAGAACATCGTGCGCACGGCGAATGGCCGCCTCACGGCTGCCGAGGCTCTCGGCCATCGCGAGTTCTCGATGACCAAGCTATACCGCAGCGCCTGAGCAACAGCTCTCCGGGCGCGACGAGGCAAAAGTGTCGGACAGGATCGTTTCATTGCATGCGCCGGGGCGGGACGTGCTGCCCGCCTATATCCGGGCGCTGGAAGCGGGCTGGTCGCCGAACACGATGCGCAACGTGGCGCCCGAACAGCTCGCCGCGATCGCGGCCGATCCGGACGCCTTCCTGTCCGGTTTGATCGGGCGCGGGGGCAAGATCCGCCTGCACGATGGCAGCGAGGTCGCGCGCCTGCCGGACATCATCCGCTGGGTCATCGCCGTCGATCAGCCGGAGCGTCCCTTCGTCGGCAGCATCAACCTGCGCTGGCAGGAGGATGATGCCGGCAGGCCTGTCACGGATCTGCCTCCGCATGTGCTCGGCCATGTCGGCTACACCATCCTGCCGAACCATGCCGGAAACGGCTATGCCAGCGCGGCCTTGGCCGCCGTCCTCGCTGAGGCTCGCGCTATTGGACTGCCATTTCTCAAGATCACCTGCGACACGCGCAATCTGGCCTCGCGGCGGATCATCGAGAAGAATGGCGGGCGTTTCGTCGAGAGCTTTGTGGCGCCGTTCTACGGGCCGGAGGAGCGGCTGATGTATCGGATCGATCTGGAATCATGACCGAAGCAGCCGCCTTGCGCCTGACGAACGGACTCGGCCGACTCGCGCCCGGCATCGCCTTGTCGGCGGCGGTCGCGATCGTCTCCGTGCTGGCGGAGCCCGTCCTGAAGCAGCTTGCCGGTGGCCGCGTCGGCATCCCGGCCGTGGTGATCGCACTGGTGATCGGGATGCTCCTGCATCCGATCGCCAACACCAGGCGCTTCGAGCCGGGCATGACCTTCTGCGTCAAGAAGCTGCTGCGCTGGGCGATTGCGCTGCTCGGCCTGCGCGTCGCGCTCGGCGATATCATCGCGCTTGGCCTGGGCACGGCCTTGATCGTCGTATTGTCTATGGTCGTGACGATCGTCGCCGGCTTTGCGCTGGCGCGCCTGCTCGGCCGCGAGCCCGGGGTCGGCGCTCTCGCCGGCGTCGCGACAGCTGTTTGCGGCGCCTCGGCGGCGCTCGCGACTGCGACGGTGGTGCCCGATTATCGCAACAAGGCCGCCGACACCGCCTTCACCGTAATCGCGATGAACGTGCTCGCGACGATCGCGATGCTGGCCTATCCGCTGCTCTGCGTCTGGCTCGGCCTCTCGCAACAGCAGACCGGCGTCATGTTAGGGGCGACCATCCATGACGTCGCGCAGGTCGTCGGCGCCGGCCAGGCGGTGTCGGACGATGCGGCAAACGCAGCGGTGATCGTCAAGCTGTTCCGGGTCTTCCTGCTTTTACCTTCGGTACTGATTGTTGGCTGGTGGCTGACGCGCCACGGCGAGACCCATGGCGATGCGAAGGTGCCGGTTCCGGTCTTCGCCTTCGTCTTCCTCGTCATGTGCGTCGTGAACAGCGTGCTCAGCACGCAGGCCGGGCTGGCGAGCCTTTACCTGCCGTTGCGCGACATCCTGCTCGACGTTTCGCGCTGGGGCCTGCTGATCGCGATCGCGGCGCTCGGCTTGGGAACCTCGATCGCGGCGATGGCCCGGCTCGGCTGGCGCCACCTTGCCCTCGTCACCGGAACCAGTCTCGTCATCCTCGTCGTCGCCACGGGCGGTATCGTCCTGCTCGGCTGAACGGCTCTCACAGCGGAAACTGTAATGACCGACATCGTCATCACCGAATTCATGGACGAGGCGGCCGTGGCGGCGCTGAAGGCGCGCTACAGCGTGCATCACGACCCGGATCTCTTCGCCAAGCCCGACGATCTCGCGCGGCTGGTCGCCGATGTGCCCGCGCTGATCGTGCGCAACCAGACGCAGGTTCGCGGCGATGTTCTGGTGGCGGCGAAGAACCTCAAGGTCGTCGGCCGGCTCGGCGTCGGCCTCGACAATATCGACATGGAAGCCTGCATCGCGCGCAGAATCCAGGTATTCCCGGCGACCGGCGCCAACAGCCTGTCCGTGGTCGAGTACGTGATCGGCACGGCGATGACGCTGTTGCGCGGCGCCTATTTCGCCAATGCCGCCATGATCGCGGGCGAGTTCCCGAAGACGAAGCTGATCGGCCGCGAGATCGCCGGCAAGCGCATGGGCCTCGTCGGCTTCGGTGCGATCGCCCGAGACGTCGCGCACCACGCCAGGGCGCTCGGCATGACGGTTACGGCTTACGATCCCTATGTTCCTGCCGATGCGCCGGTCTGGCAGGGCATCGAGAAGCTCGATCTCGACGCTCTGCTTTCGACCTCTGACGTGATTTCGATCCACTTGCCGCTGACGCCCGAGACGCGCGGGCTGATCGGCGAGGCGGCTTTCGCAACGATGAAGCCTGACGCGATCCTGATCAACGCAGCCCGCGGCGGCATCATGGACGAGGCGGCGCTGGTCGCGGCGCTGAAGGCTGGGCGCCTTGGCGGCGCGGCGATCGACGTCTTCGAGCAGGAGCCGCTCAAGGCTGATGGAGCAAAACTCTTCGCCGGCACGCCCAACCTGATCCTGACGCCGCATATCGCCGGCAATACCGTGGAATCGAATGGCCGCGTCTCCGGCCTCGTCGCCGAGCGCGTCATCGCGGCGCTGGAGGGGCGGGCATGACGAAGCTCTCGCTGGAGGCGGCCGAGCAAAAGGTCGCGGAGCTTTTCATCGAGGCCGGTGCCTCGCCCGCCAATGCCGCCTCCGTTGCCTGGGCTTTGGTGATGGCCGAGGCCGATGGCCTCAAGGGCCACGGCCTGATGCGGATCCCGACCTATCTCGCCATGCTGCGTGCCGGCAAGATCGATGGGCAGGCCATACCGATTGCGCGCAAGCCCAAGCCCGGCGTTCTGGCGATCGATGCCGGCCACGGCTTCGCCTATCCCGCGATCGATCTCGCCGTCAGCGAATTGCCCGAGATCGCCCGTGCGCAGGGTATCGCCGCTGCGCCGATCCGCCGTTCCAGCCATTGCGGCGCGGCCGGCCTGCATGTCGAGCGCCTGGCGGAGCAGGGGCTGGTCGCACTGCTCTTCGCCAACACGCCCGGCGCTATGGCACCCTGGGGCGGCTCGAAGCCGATCTTCGGCACTAATCCGATCGCCTTCGCCGCGCCGCTTGCTGGCCGCGAGCCAGTGGTCATCGACATGGCCTTGTCCAAAGTCGCGCGCGGCCCGATCGTTGCGGCGAGCCAGAAGGGCACGCCGATTCCCGAAGGCTGGGCGCTCGATGCGGCTGGCAATCCGACAACAGACGCCAAGGCTGCGCTCGGCGGCACCATGGTTCCGCTCGGTGACGCCAAGGGCGCGACGCTGGCGATGATGGTCGAGATCCTCGCCGCGGCGCTGGTCGGTACGCATTTCGCCTTCCAGGCCTCGCCCTTCTTCAACGACGAAGGCGGCCCGTCCGATACCGGCCAGCTCATCCTCGCCATCGACCCCGCGGGCATGGGCGGCAACTGGTTCGCCGAGCGCATGCGGATGCTGACCCATGCAATCGAGGAGCAACCGGGCACGCGGCTGCCGGGCGTCAGGCGGCTGGGACTGCGGGCCAAGGCGCGGGGCGAGGGGATCGAGGTCGATCTCTGAAACAGATCGTCATGCAGCAATGCGTCATGCTCGGGCTTGACCCGAGCATCTCAGGCCGCAAGAGGCTCGGGCCAGCGCCTTCTCGTCACGAGATTCTCGAGTCTGCGCTTCGCTTCGCCCGAGAATGACGGCGAGGCTCACACGAAATCGAATCGGTCAACATCAACAAGCCCTTTGTCGGTGATCTTCAGATGCGGGATCACCGGCAGGGTCAGGAAAGCGACCTGCAGGAAGGGCTCGGCCAGCACGACGCCGAGCGCCTTCGCCGCCGCGCGCAAGCCTTCCAGCCCATGCCGCACCGTCTCAAAGGGCTGGTCGCTCATCAGTCCGGCGACGGGAAGCGCGAGCTCGGCCGTCACCTTGCCGCCATCGGCCACCGCGAAGCCACCGCCGATATCGATCAGCCGGTTTGCCGCGGCCGCCATCGAGGCCTCGTCGACACCGACGACGCAGAGATTATGACTGTCATGGCCGACAGAGGAGGCGATCGCGCCATGCTTCATGCCGAAGCCGTGGACGAAGCCGCCAGCGATTCCGCCATTGCGGCCATGGCGCTCGATCACCGCGACCTTGACCGCGTCCTGATCGAGATCGGGCAAAGCGAAGCCATCTCGTTCAGGCAAGCGCATTGAAAGCCGCTCGGTGATGATCCGGCCGGGCACGACGCCGATCACGGGCGTTTCGCCGTCGCGAGCCTTCACCGCGAAATCCTCCGGTGCGAGCTTGCGGCTGCGGACGCTATGCAAGCCGACCGGTGAAACCGTCTTGCGATCGGCGAACAGGCCGTCCTCGACCAGCCTGCCGCCGACGAAGACCTGCCTGACGCGGCAAGCGGCGAGATCGTCGACCAGCACGATGTCGGCGCGCTTGCCAGGGCCGATGAAGCCGCGATCGAACAGGCCGAAATTCCGCGCCGCCGAGAGCGAGGCGACGCGATAGGTCGCGAGCACGTCGGCGCCGTGGGCGATCGCGGTGCGGATCATGAAGTCGAGATGGCCTTCCTCGGCGATGTCGAGCGGATTGCGATCGTCGGTGCAGAAGGCGAGGAAGGGCGAGGCGTCACGCGTGATTAGCGGGATCAGGGCATGCAGGTCCTTCGAGACCGAGCCCTCGCGGATCAGGATCGCCATGCCCTTGGCGAGCTTTTCACGGGCTTCCTCGGCCGTCGTGGTCTCGTGGTCGGTGCGGATGCCGGCGGAAAGATAGCCGTTGAGGTCGAGTCCGCGCACCAGCGGCGCATGGCCATCGATATGCCGGTGCGAGAATGCCTCCAGCTTGGCAAGGCAGCCGGGATCGCGATGGAGCACGCCGGGAAAGTTCATGAACTCGGCGAGGCCGATCACCTTGGGATGGTCCATGAACGGGGTGAGGTCGGCGGCTTCCAGCGCCGCGCCCGCCGTCTCCAGATGCGTCGCCGGAACGCAGCTTGAGAGCTGCACGCGCAGATCCATGCGCATCTCTTCGGCGCAGGCGAGGAAATAGCGGATGCCCTCGGCGCCCAGCACGTTGGAGATTTCGTGGGGGTCGCAGATCGCTGTCGTGACCCCGTGCGGCAGCACGCAGCGCTCGAATTCGAGCGGCGTCACCAGCGAGGATTCGACATGCAGATGCGTATCGATGAAGCCGGGCACTGCGATCAGGCCCGTCGCGTCGAAGCTCGCCTTGCCCTCATAGCGACCATGGGTGCCGACGATCGTGTCGCCGCAGAGCGCGATATCGGTCGGGGTGAGATCGCCCGAGACGAGATCGAACAGCTGTGCGCCGCGGATGACGAGATCGGCCGGCTCGTCGCCGCGGCCTTGGGCGATCCGGCGGGCGAGGGTGGCTGCGTCGGTCATGGAATGGCTCCTTGCGCAGAAAACTCGGGTCGTCCCGGGCGACCGCAGGGAGACCCGGGACCCATGCCAGAACACCGATCCAGTTGTGATTGCCGCTGTTGGGTATCAAGCTAGTCTCGCTATCGTCGGGCATGGGTCCAGGGTCTGCGCGGCTGCGCCGCTCCGCCCGGGACGACCAGGAAATAGGCATGTGGCTCTACATTCTCGCGAGTCAGAAGAATGGCACATTGTATGTCGGCGTGACGAACTCTCTGTCGAAACGCATCGAAGAGCATCGGGACGGTCGAGGTTCGGAGTTCGCCCGGCGCTATCGCGTAACGCGGCTCGTCTACGCGGAGTCTTACGCTGATCCCAATGACGCGATCGCGCAGGAAAAACGGATCAAACATTGGCGCCGTTCCTGGAAGATCGACCTGATCGAACGCGCCAACCCCAATTGGAATGATCTGTATCCGACGGCGCATCTCGATTGAGAGCGCGCCTGCCGCTATACCCAGCCGCATCAGCCTTTCGCGGAGACCATCATGCAGCTCACCTGGTTCGGCCATTCGGCGTTTCGGCTCGACCTGCCCGGCGCCTCGGTCCTGATCGATCCGTTCTTTACCGGTAACCCGGCCTTTGAGGGCGATGTCGCCGCGGCGAGCAAGGGCGTCAGCCATATCGTCGTCACCCATGGCCATGGCGACCATGTCGGCGACACGCTCGCCATCGCCGCGGTGAACGACGCCACCGTGATCACCAACTATGACCTGTGCATGCACCTCGCCTCGAAAGGGCTGAAGAAGTTCCAGCCGATGAACACCGGCGGCAGCGTCGATCTCGGCGCCTTCTCGGTGACGCTCGTGCGGGCCGATCATTCGGCCGGCATGGGCGAGGCGGGGGTGAGCGTCCCGGTCGGCAACGCCAATGGCGCGATCATCAAGGCGCCCGGCGAGAGGACGCTCTGGCATATGGGCGACACCGACATCTTCTCCGACATGGCGCTGCTCGCCGAACTCCACGGCGTTGATGCCTGCATCTGCCCGATCGGCGACCGCTTCACCATGGGCGCCAGGACGGCGGCACTTGCCATGACCCGCTTCGTCAAGCCGAAGCTCGCGATTCCCTGCCATTACGGCTCCTTCCCGATCATCGCCCAGGACGCGGCGGTCTTCGTCGAGGGACTGAAGGGCAGCGGCATTGAGGCGCTGGTGCCGGAGAAGGACAAGGCGGCGACGGTTTGAAGGTCACCAAGGCCAAAAGCAGGGCGCGGGAAACCCTCTCCTGTAAGGAGAGGGCAGGGTGAGGTGTTGGCCGTTTGACCCGTTGGGCGAATGCTCACCACGCGGTCGGGTTCCGGCCAACGTTTCCAGTCCGAACACCTCGCCCCTACCCCTCTCCTTACAGGAGAGGGGATCCCGCACTTGGATTGGAGCGTGTTGCGGGCTGGCCGCGCCCGCCGTATAGCCCGTGACCACACATCATGTTCGCCAATGCGGCGAAGTTTCAGGAGCCCGCCCATGTCGGTCGACGCCGCCACCGTCAAACGCGTCGCGCATCTCTCGCGCATCGCTGTCGATGATGCGGATGTGCCGAAGCTGCAAGGCGAGCTCAACGCCATCCTCGGCTTCGTCGAGCAGCTCAACGAAGTCGACGTCACCGGCGTCGAGCCGATGACCTCGGTCACGCCGATGGTGATGAAGAAGCGCCAGGACGTCGTGAACGACGGCGAGATCGCCGCCGAGATCGTCGCCAACGCGCCGGCCTCCGAGGACAATTATTTCATGGTGCCGAAGGTGATCGAGTGAGCGCCTGAGGCGTTCCGCTCACCGTCATCGCCCGTTCCTATACGTTTTACGGATATCCCCCGTGACCGATCTCACCCGCCTGACCCTGACCGACGCCCGCGACGGGCTGAAGGCCAAGCAGTTTTCCGCCACCGAGCTCGCCAAGGCGCATATCGCCGCCGTCGAGCAGGCGCGGGCGCTCAATGCCTATGTGCTGGAGACGCCCGAGCATGCGCTGAAGCAGGCCGCCGCCTCCGACGAGAAGCTCGCCAGGGGCGAGGCCGGCCCGCTCGAAGGCCTGCCCCTTGGCATCAAGGACCTGTTCGCGACCAAGGGCGTGCGCACCACCGCCTGCTCGCGCATCCTCGGCAACTTCGTGCCGCCCTATGAGTCGACCGTTTCGTCGCAGCTCTGGCGCGACGGCGCCGTCATGCTCGGCAAGCTCAACAATGACGAGTTCGCCATGGGCTCGTCGAACGAGAGCTCGGCCTTCGGGCCGGTGGTCAATCCCTGGCGGCGTCAGGGTTCCAATGTCGGGGCAGGGGCTGCCGGCGCGATCGAGGGCAACCATCTCGTTCCCGGCGGTTCGTCCGGCGGTTCGGCCGCGGCCGTCGCCGCGCATCTCTGCCTCGCCGCCACCGCGACCGATACCGGCGGCTCGATCCGCCAGCCGGCCGCCTTCACCGGCACGGTCGGCATCAAGCCGACCTATGGCCGCTGCTCGCGCTGGGGCATCGTCGCCTTCGCGTCCTCGCTCGACCAGGCCGGGCCGATCGGCAAGACCGTGCGCGACTGCGCCGTGATGCTGCGCTCCATGGCCGGACACGATCCGAAGGACACCACCTCGGTCGATCGGCCGGTGCCGGATTACGAGGCCTCGGTTGGCCGCTCGATCAAGGGCATGAAGATCGGCATTCCCCGGGAGTATCGCCTGGAAGGCCTCAACGCCGAGATCGACGCGCTCTGGCAGCAGGGCATAGACTGGCTGAAGGCGGCCGGGGCCGAAATCGTCGAGATTTCGCTGCCGCATGCCAAGTACGCGCTGCCGGCCTATTACATCGTCGCGCCGGCGGAAGCCTCGTCGAACCTCGCCCGCTATGACGGCGTCCGCTATGGGGTGCGCGAGCAGGGCCGCGACATCGTCGAGATGTACGAGAAGACCCGCGCCGCCGGCTTCGGCGCCGAGGTCAGGCGCCGGATCATGATCGGCACCTATGTGTTGTCCTCGGGCTATTACGACGCCTATTACCTGCGCGCGCAGAAGGTGCGCACGCTGATCAAGCGCGATTTTGAAGCTGTCTACGACCAGGGCATCGACGCGGTTCTGACGCCTGCCACGCCATCCGCGGCTTTCGGCATCGGCGAGAAGGGCTCGGCTGACCCGGTCGAGATGTATCTCAACGACGTCTTTACGGTGACGGTGAACATGGCCGGCCTGCCGGGCATCGCCGTGCCGGCGGGCCTCGACAGCCAAGGCCTGCCGCTCGGCCTGCAGCTGATCGGCCGCCCCTTCGACGAGGAGACCTTGTTCTCGCTCGGCCGGGTGATCGAGGAGGCCGCCGGCCACTTCCCTGTCGGCGAGCGCTGGTGGGCCTGAGCGTGCCGCCGCTTGATCGGTCGCATTCCGAATCCTGATTTCTCCGACGCCGCGTCGGGTGGCAGTCTCCGAGCCTGATCAGGCCGCCGGAGACCACCATGCCGTCCTATCCGTTCGAGACCGTCGACGTCTTCACCAGCAGCCGCTTCGGCGGCAACCAGCTCGCCGTCTTCACCGATGCGCGCGGCCTCTCCGATGCCGAGATGCAGGCGCTGGCGGCGGAGATGAACTATAGCGAGACGACCTTCGTGCTGCCGCCGAGCGATCCGGCCAACACGGCGCGCGTGCGCATCTTCCACCGCACCGCCGAGATGCCCTTCGCCGGCCATCCCAATGTCGGCACCGCCTGCGTGCTCGCCGGCCATGGCCGCGACAGTGACGGCATCCTGCTGTTCGAGGAGATGGCGGGTCTCGTCGAGGTTCGCATCGCACGCGATGCCGCCGGCCTGGTGACGGGCGCGACCATTGCCGCTCCGCAGGCCCTCTCGCTCGGCATCCAGCTGCCGGCCGATGCGATCGCCGCCTGCGCCGGGCTCAGCGCCGAGGATGTCCTCACCGGGCGCCATCCGCCGCAGCAAGCCTCTGTCGGTGTCAAGTTCGTCCTCACGGAGGTCACGCCGGAGGCGTTGACGCGGGCGATGCCTGATATCGCCGCCTATCGCCGGCTCGAACAGGCCAACCCGGCCCTTGAAGGTCGCCTGTCGATCTTCTTCTACGCCTGGGACGGCGACAATGTCCGCGCCCGCATGTTTGCGCCGCTCGCCGGCACCTGGGAGGATCCCGCGACCGGCAGCGCCAGCGCGACTTTGGCAGCCCTGACCCTGTCGCTCTCCGACAAGGACAGCCTCGCCTTCGAGATCGCACAGGGCGTCGAGATGGGCCGTCCGAGCCTGCTGCACGTCGCGGCCCGGCGCGTCGATGGCGAGATCCGCGCGACCGTCGGCGGCGGCTGCGTGCCGGTGCTAAGGGGCGAAGCGACGGTGTGAAAGAGTCGCGTCATGCTCGGGCTTGACCCGAGCATCTCAGGCCGCAGGAGGCGCGGATTGACGCCATCTCATCTTGAGATTCCCGGGTCTGCGCTTCGCTGCACCCGGGAATCTCAAGACCTTCAGCCGTCGAGCCCAAGCTCCGCGCGAACCTTCCGCGTCAGCCCCGCAGCAACCAGCCGGTGGCTCTCGCGCAGATAATCGCGGAAGGCATCGTCCGGCAGGCCTTCGTCGGAGAAGCGCTGGATCCACTTCATCCCGCGCGAGGCGAGATAGGGCGCCGGGCGGCAGCCGGGCGCATCGCGTAGCATCTCATAGGCCAGCGGCGAGCATTTGAACGAGACGAACAGCGTCCCCTCGGCATCGTCGCGGCCGAGCGCGAACACCTTGCCACCGACCTTCCAGACATCGGCGCCGCCCCATTGCACGACATGGCTGGTCGCGGGCAGGGCGGCACAGAAGGCGTTGTATTCGGCGAGGGTCATGGTGTCCTGCTGTCGCGGAGCGGTAACGCGGCAACTTTGCCGCATTCGCCCTAGCGTTGCCAGAAGCGCTTAGCGATTTCCGCCTCGACCTGCTGTCTCGTCAGGCCGATATCGTCGAGCAGATGCGGATTCTCCTGCGCCATCTGCGTAAGCTTCCAGCGAACGCGGATGCGCTCGTGCCAAGTCGCAAGGATGCTTCGCAGCAGCGAGGCGGGAGTATCGTTCATGGCAACCTCCCCATGGCTCGTGGGCATGTGGCCCGCGACGTGAAGGAGGTTTCGTTCTGCTTGATGCCAGCCGCGCCGTCCTTAAAGGCACCCGAATAGTTCCAAAAACCTCGAAACGGGCTATGGATTCGCCCTATGCCGGGATTGCGCTTCGCCTTTGGCTCATTCGTGCTCGATTCAAGCGCGGGAACGCTCCTTGAGAACGATGTCCCTGTCACTGCGAGCTACCGCGGCCTGAAGCTCCTCGCGGCGCTCGTCGGCCGGCCCGGCGACATCCTGGGCAAGGCCGAGCTGTTGGACGCCGCGTGGCCGGGAATGGCTGTCGAGGAGGGCAATCTCACCGTCCAGATCGCGCAGATCCGGAAGTTGCTCGGTGCACCCGCCGACGGCGGCGAATGGATCGCCACGGTCCCACGCGTCGGCTACCGTTTCACAGGCGCGGTCGAACAGCTCGGCGATGCCAAACGAAAGCCCTTGCCGCTTCCGAGCAAGCCATCGATCGCCGTGCTGCCCTTCGTCAACGTCAGCAACGATCCCGCGCAGGAAACCTTCGCCGACGGATTGACCGAGGACCTGATCACCGACCTGTCCAGGACGTCGGAGCTGTTCGTCATCGCCCGCAACTCGGCCTTCGCCTACAAGGGCAAGGCGAGGGATGCGCGCGGCATCGGCGAGGACCTCGGCGTGCGCTATCTGCTGGAGGGAAGCGTCAGGCACGCCGCCGGGCGCGTGCGCATCAATGCCCAGCTGGTCGATGCGGTGAGTGGCGAACACCTCTGGGCAGAGCGCTTCGATCGCAAGCTGGACGACATCTTCGCCGTCCAGGATGAGGTCACGGCCAGGATCGTCGAGGCCTTGCTCGGCCGGCTGCGCACGCCGCCAACGCGCCATCGGCCGAAAAGCCTCGAAGCCTACGATCTCTGTGTGCGGGCGCGCCGACTGATGGACGATACGCCTCAGGCAGCACAGGAAGCGCATCTGCTGCTGACACGCGCGGTGACGCTCGATCCGGACTATGCCGAAGCCTATCGCTGGCTCGCTTTGAACCACTGGATGGGCTGGGTGCATTCCGGTGGCCCCAGCGAGGCCTCCCGCGGGATCGCCCTGGAACTTGCACGCAAGGCCGTTGCGCTCGATACCAACGACGCCGGCTGCCGCTGGGCGCTGGCTTATCTGCTCGCCTATGAGCACGACTTCGCCGAGGCGGATGCGGAGTTCGCCCGGGCGCTAGAGCTCGACCCGAACGAGGCCGACGCCTGGGCGGCGCTCTCCGACATCACGGTGCTGGCGGGGCGGGTCGATGAAGGCCTCGAGCATATTCGCAAGGCGTTCCGGCTCAACCCGTTTCCGCCAAGCTGGTACTATCTGCCGCTCGGCCAGGCGCTCTATGCGGCCGGCCAGTACGAAGCCGCTGTCGAGGCACTACGCCGGGACGAGACCCACCGGACGAGCTCGCGCCGCTTTCTGGCGGCGAGCCTGGCTCAGCTCGGCCGGCTCGACGAAGCGCGCGCGGAGGCCGAGCTTTTCCTGGTCGGCAATCCGGATTTCAGCATCCGCCACTGGGCCGCGATGGAGCCATTTCGCGATACCACAATGCGCGAGCGCTTCGTCGACGGCTTCCGCCAGGCCGGTCTTCCGGAGTGACGGGGCCGGCTCTGGCCATCTAGGCTGAGGGCTGATGGAAAGGGCTCTGTGGAACCGACCCGGACCACGCGCCGTTGGTCTGCCGCCCAGAGCGCTAACTCCGAACGCGAGACGACGATGAAACTCTCCGGTGGCTGCAATTGCGGACAGGTCCGCTACGAACTCGACGGTGAGCCCATCCGCGTCGGCATCTGCCATTGCGAGACCTGCCGGAAGAGTTCTGGTTCGGCCTTCTCCTTCTTCGGGATCTGGCCGAGAACCAGCACGACGTTGTCGGGCGAGCTTGGATGCTGGCAGAGCCGAGCGGGAGGCGAGCGCTTCTGCCCGACATGCGGCTCGCCGCTGTTCTGCTGGGCGGACGGGTCCGACGAGATCGAGATCAAGCTCGGCACATTGGACAGCCCGCCCAGCGCACTCGTACCAGCCTATGAGCTCTGGACCATCCGCCGCGAGCCTTGGCTGGCGCAGCAGAAGGGCGCTGAGCAGCACACGCGCGATCGCCAGGGGCTAGAATCTAACATAAGTTAGAAAATCTCGGCATCGACGCCATGGACCTTGGCGGCGGCGACGATCTGCGACCAGGTCTCGGCGTCGAGCGGAATGCCGTCGCGCTCGCGCTCGATCCGCGTCTTGCGCTCCTTGTCGCCCGGCGCCAGCACCGGCTGTGACGGATCCTGCGGCGCAGCGGCGCGCACGAAGGAAAGATAACTCTCGATCCGCTGCTGGCGCAGGGCCACATTCGGCTCGAGCCGCGCCGGGTCGATCAGCACGCCGAACAGCGAGTTGATGATCCAGCTCTTGTGCGGCTTCTCGTCGATGCGGGCGGCGCCCATCAGCCCGGCCGAGAGCAGTTCGGCGATCAGCGAAAGGCCGGCGCCCTTATGGTCGCCGAAGGGCAGGAGCGCCCCCAGCGGCAGGTCCGGCTGCAGGAAGACGTGCCTGGGCTCGACCGTCGGGCGGCCCTCGCTGTCGATGATGTAACCCTCCGGCACGTCGACGCCTTTGTTGAGCGCGACGCGCGCCTTGCCATGCGCCATGCGGCTGGTGGCGAAGTCGAGGATGAGCGGCTCGCCGCCCGGCACCGGAAGGCCGATCGAGATCGGATTGGTGCCGAAGCGCGCCTCCTTGGCGCCGAAGGGCGCGACGATCGGTGGCCGGCCGGCGACATTGACCCAGAAGACCGAGATCAGCCCGGCGGCCGCCACGACCTCGGAATAGTGGCCGATGCGGCCGATATGGTGGGAATCGAGCAGGTTGAGCACGGCGACGCCGCCGGTCTGCGCGATCGTGATGGCACGGTCGACCGCATTGCGGGCGGTCGGTTGGCCGAGCGCGACATTGCCGTCGGCGATCAGGAAGGGGCCGGCTTCGCTGCGGATGCTGAGCCTGGCTTGTGGCTTCAGATGGCCGTCGGCGAGCGAATTGAAATACAGCGGCAGCATGCCGATGCCATGGCTGTCATGGCCGCTGAGATTGGCGAGCACCAGATGCTCGGCCGTCTCGTTCGCTTCCTCCTCGCTCCAGCCGGCGGCGGTGATCATGGCGCGGGCGAGGGCGCGGAGCGCGTCGGGCCGGTGCAGGCGATAGGAGGTCATGGCAATCTGTCTAATGTGAAAATGACCAGGGCAGAGTGCACGGGCCTGCGCGCCATGCAATGGACGCAAGCAAATGGCGCCGTCCCGGCCGGCGCATCTCGACGTTGCGCTCACCAATCCTTATGTTGCTGTCTGCAATCCTGTTTTCACCGGACCTTGAATCCGGTCGAGGAGGGACGAGGATGTTTTCGATACCTGGCCTGAAGGTGGTCTCGCTGACCGATGCCGCCGCGACCCGCATTCGCGCGATCATGGCGCAGTCGGGGCGTGACGATCCCGATGCGCCTGCGCTCGGCTTGCGCGTCGGCGTCAAGAAGGGCGGCTGCGCCGGCATGGAATACACCTTCGAGGTCGCCCGTGCTGTCGAGAAGGGCGACGAGGTCGTGACCGAGAAGGACGCGACCGTGATCGTCGACGCCAAGGCGGTGCTGTTCCTGCTCGGCACCGAGCTCGACTTCAAGAGCGACCGCTTCTCCTCGACCTTCGTCTTCAACAACCCGAACCAGGTCTCGGCCTGCGGCTGCGGCGAATCGGTCGAGATCAAGCCGCGCGCCGAGAACGCACTCGCCACTCCGTGAATGAAACGAGGGTCGCTCAGGCGACCTTTGCCGCGTCCTGGATTGCATCCTCGGTAACGGTGCGGTTGCGGCCGTCGCGCTTGGCTTGCAGCAAGGCATTGTCGGCGCGCTCGACGATGGAGCTCGCCGTGTCGCCGCGCCGATAAACAGCGACGCCGAGCGAAATGGTGATGCGTCCGAGGCTTTCATTGGTCGAACGCTTCACCAACTCGCGGGTGAGCAGCGCCTGACGAACGGTTTCGGCGCCGAACTTGCCGGCGACGACGTCGGCTTCCGGCAGGATGATGGCGAATTCCTCGCCGCCGAAGCGGGTGATGATCGCCTTGTCCTTGAACTTGTCCTTCATCGTCTTGGCGACCAGTCGCAAGACCTGATCGCCGGTCAGGTGACCGTGCATGTCGTTGAAATTCTTGAAGAAGTCGATGTCTGCCATGACCATCGCGAAGGGCTCGCGCCGTAGCGTGGCCTGATCGATCGCCTTCTGCAGCATTTCCTCGAAATGACGGCGATTGGCGAGGCCGGTGAGGGGATCGGTCAACGCCTCGGCTCGCGTCGATTCCAGTGCCTCACGCAGATTGTGGATCTCGTGCGCGCTTTCGCGCAGCTGGGTTTCGAGCTGGGTCTTGCGCGCAACCTCCTCGCGCGTCGACAGCACGAGCGCCTCGACCCATTCGCGCAGCTTGTGCCGGTCGGCCGAGGGCGGAACCTCCTCCGACATGGCGCAGAGCCGGCCATGGTACTCCTCGCTCGAGCTGAGCGCCCGGTCGACCAGCGCCATCATGCTGTCGATCTCGGCAAGCACCTGCAGGCTGGTGCGCTCGGCCTGGCGCGAGATGCGGTCGGTGCTGATGAACTTATCGTAGAGCGTGTCGATATCGGCGGCACCGACCTCGCCATTGCTTGCCGCGATCACGGCGTTCATCGCCATGCTCAGCGCCGGCATCTCGCCGCTGAGATGCGCGTACCAGACCTCGAAGGCGCGGGGATAGCCCGGGGAATAGTGCTGACGCATCGCCGCGACGACCTGTTCGGCGAGGTCATGAGCTTGCGGCAAGCCCGATCGGCTGGTTGTCATGACGTCCTGTCCCCGCCGGCCGCGAAATTCTTCCGCAACCGCTACGCGGGCGATCCTAGGACGATCGGGGTTAAAGCAAAGTTGCTGCGAAGCGCGCCTCAGCCGGCGCGGACAGGGCGCAGCAGGAAGGCAGGAACGTGGTCGCCGAGGCCCTTGACCTGCGGTCCGTCATCGAGGTCGTCGCGGCGCGGCGAGCGGGGCCGCTCGCTGCCACGACGTGGTGCGATAGTGTCGGATACAGGCTCCCGGCGGGGCGCTCGCTCGCGGGACGGGGCAGCCTCGCGTGCAGGAGCAGCCTCACGGGCGGGTGCCGGCTCGGCCTTTGCCTCGCCGCGCGGCGGCCTGCCATCGCGTCCGCCGCGTTGCGGGCGGCCGCCCTTTCGGTCGTCGCCACGGCGGCCGCGGCGCTCCTCGCGCGGCTCGCCCGGCGGCAGCGCGTCAAGGCCGGGGCCTTCCCACTCGATGCTCTTGCCGGTCAGCTTCTCGATCGCCGCGACGAGCTTTTCATCATGGCGGGTGACGATGGAGAAGGACGCGCCCTCGCGGCCGGCCCGGCCGGTCCGGCCGATGCGGTGGACATAGTCCTCGGCATGGGTCGGCACGTCGAAGTTGAAGACATGGCTCACGGCCGGGATGTCGAGGCCGCGGGCGGCGACGTCGCTCGCCACCAGGATCGGAAACTCGCCGGTGCGGAAGGATTCGAGCGCCGCCATGCGGGCATACTGGTCCATGTCGCCATGCAGGGCCACAGCCGGAAAGCCATGGCTCTGCAGTGACTTGTGCAGCGTTGCTACATCGCGCTTGCGGTTGCAGAAGACGATGGCGTTCTGCAGATCCTTGGCTTCTCGGATCAGCTTGCGCAGGGTCTCCCGCTTCTCGAAATCCTGGCTGTTCGAGGCGATCAGGCGCTGGGTGATGGTGGTCGCTGCGGTCGCCGGGCGGGAAGCCTCGATCCGGATCGGATTGTGCAGGAACTGCTCGCTGATCCGGGTGATCTCGGGCGGCATGGTCGCAGTGAAGAACAGCGTCTGCCGGGTGAAGGGCACGAGCTTGCAGACCCGCTCGATATCGGGGATGAAACCCATGTCGAGCATGCGGTCGGCCTCGTCGATCACGAGCAACTCGACGCCGGTGAGCAGGAGCTTGCCGCGCTCGACATGGTCGAGCAGACGGCCGGGCGTCGCGATCAGCACGTCGACACCGCGGGTGATCTTGGCGTCCTGATCGCCGAAGGAGACGCCGCCGATCAGCAGCGCCACAGAGAGCTTCTGGTTGACGCCGTAGCGGGTGAAGTTCTCCTCGACCTGGGCGGCGAGCTCGCGGGTCGGCTCGAGGATGAGCGTGCGCGGCATCCGGGCGCGAGCGCGGCCGTTTTCCAGGATGGTCAGCATCGGCAAGGTGAAGGCAGCGGTCTTGCCGGTGCCCGTCTGCGCAATCCCGAGCACGTCCTTGCGGGCGAGCACGTGGGGAATGGCCTGGGCCTGAATGGGGGTAGGCGTCGTGTAGCCGGCGGTGGTGACCGCGGTCAGAACCTTATCGCTCAGGCCGAGTTCGGCAAAAGACATCGATGGTAGCGCTTCTCAAGGGTCGGTGACACGTGGCGGGATGACCGATCGACCGCAACGGTGGCGCGACTTTACTGGGCTGCGCGCCTTCGGACGCCCGTGCAATGCAGAAAAAACGGGGCAAAGTCAACATTCTAGAGCAGGTTCCGATCAGCTTGCGCCGCAAGGCTGGTCGGCAAGAATGGTTTCCATCTTAATGGGAGGGCTGGTTCGCTGATCAGATTGAAGCAATCCGATCGGTTCCGGGTCGCCAAGGTCAGTAAAGAATGAGCGCTGTGACGATGAAGATACCGGAATCTCTGGTCCTGATCCCGGGGCTGAATTGCACGCCTGCGCTCTACGCTCCGCAATGGTCGACCCTGGCGCCGGGCCGCCAGATTCTCGTCGCCGAGACGACCGCGGACGACACGATCGATGCCATGGTGGAGCGGCTGCTGGCGGCCGCACCCGAACGCTTTGCGCTATGCGGGCTCTCGATGGGCGGCTACATCGCCCTCGACGTAATGCGGCTAGCGCCGGAGCGCGTGACGCGGCTTGCCTTGCTCGATACTACCGCCAAGCCGCCAACGCCCGAAACCAACGCGCCGCGCGAGCAGATGATCGCGTTGGCGCAGAAGGGCGCCTTCGACAATGTCGTGACGCTGCTCTGGCAGAAGCTGGTCGCGCCCGACCGCCTCGCCGACGAAGCGCTGCGGCTCGACGTGAAGGCGATGGCCGAGGCGGTCGGCGCGGCGGGTTTCATCCGCCAGCAGCGCGCCATCATGGGACGCCCCGATGCGCGGCCGGTTCTCGCGACCATCTCGGTCCCAACGCTGGTCATCGTCGGTGAAGAGGACGCGATCACGCCACCGGACGAAGCGCGCGAGATCGCCGCCGGTATCGGAACGATGGCGCGCTATCTGGAAATCCCGGGCTGCGGCCACCTCTCGACGCTGGAGGCGCCAGACATCGTTGCGAAGGCGCTGCTGGAGTGGCTCGGCTGAGTTTCAGCGCGGGACCGCGCAAGGGTCGAGCTTCGTCTCGCCGGCGCGCTTGGCGATCGATCCCGTGGTGAGCGGGTCGAAGGACTGGCCTTTGGCTGCGGCCTGTGTCGCCTGGCGCATCGCA
This sequence comes from Alloboseaceae bacterium BT-24-1, assembly GCA_025846845.1. Classification (GTDB taxonomy): domain Bacteria; phylum Pseudomonadota; class Alphaproteobacteria; order Rhizobiales; family Beijerinckiaceae; genus Allobosea. The sequence goes on along the minus strand of JAOYTL010000001.1, from coordinate 504,085 downwards.
TCGCGGTCGAGCTGTGCCGTCTGGCTCGAGACGAAATTGGCAGCGATGACCGAAAGGAAGGCGATTGCCGCGCCGGCCTTGGCGACATCGCTGACCATGCTACCGCGCTGATTGCGCAGGAAGGCGATGACGAGGTGCATCGCTGCTCTCCGAGCTTGCAAGACGAGGCGCCGGGCGCCGATGAGGAAATCTTGCGCCAGCTGCTGTAAAAACTTGGTTAGCGAGGCCTGACCGCTGTTGATCGAACTCGCCCCGTCATGAGCGCCCTTCGAGCCTGCCGCGATGCTCGCGGAACAGCTTGCGCAGCGCCTCCAGCACGGCCAACACGGCCGGGCGCTGTCGGCCGCTCTCATGCGAGACTAGGAAGATCTCGTCGGCGGTCGCTTCGGGAGGCTCTTCCAGGCGAAGCAGCGTCGCATCGGCGTCCGCCAGGAAGCAGGGCGCCATCGACACCGCGCCTGACGAACGGATGCTCTCATAGCGAGCGGCTGAATCGCCAACGCGGGCGGCGATCGGCCGGCCGGCCGCCCAGGCGAGGATGTGCTGCTCGATCCGCGACGAGACGTCTCGGCTGACCGAGATGATCGGCGCGGTCGCCGGGTCGCTGTCGCGGCGGACATAGAAGGCCTGCGCCAGCTTGCCGACCTTCTGGCCGAAATAGCCTGAGCCCTCCGGCGGCCTGCGCATGCGGACCGCGATCTCGGCCTCGCCCTGGGCCAGATCGAGGCGTTCGCGGGTGCTGAGAATGACGATCTCGACGCCCCCTGCCGCAGCCGAAAGCCGGGTCGCATGTTGCGTCAGGAACAGGCTGATCGAGGTCGTCGCCGTTATGCGGACCGGCGCATCGTCACGGGCGCGCGCCGATGTCGCCCGCGCCTCGAAGCGTGCAACGGCTTCGGCCGCGGCAGCGGCGTCCGCGGCCAGCGAAAGGCCGATCCCGGTCGGGATCAGGCGGTTGGCGCCGCGGCGGAACAGCGGCAGGCCGAGCCGGGCCTCGAAAGCCTTGAGGCGCCGCGCGACGGTCGTCTCGCTCAGTCCGAGCGCAGCCGCCGCCAGAGCCAGCCCACCGCTCGTGGCGATGGCATGGAAGATCTCGATATCGGCCCAGAGCGAGGCCTGGGTTGAAATCTGGGCATCGCGTCGAGGTGTAGTGGCAGCAGGCTCGCCCATGCACTCAGCGGCCAGAGATCGGACGCAGGGTCGTGTCGAGGAGCGCTGTCATCGTCGGCATCGTGCGGGTCGGTCGGCATGCGCGCAAGATGGGCGCACAGGTGCGGCGACACAGCCCGGCGAACTTGCGGGGGTGCCCGGCATGCAGGGCGCCGCCGGGTTGCGTCACAGGTCGATCAGTTCACCGGCGAAGGCGGCCCGCTCCTGGATGAAGAGGAAGCGTGCTTCCGGCTTGTTGCCCATCAGCCGTTCGACCGTGTCCGAGGTCTCTTCCTTGTTCTCATGATCGACCATGACCTTGAGCAAGGAGCGCTTGCTCGGGTCCATGGTGGTCTCCTTGAGCTCGGCCGGCATCATTTCGCCCAGGCCCTTGAAGCGGCCGATCTCGGGCTTCTTGCCCTTGAAGACGGTCTCGATCAGCTCGTCTTTGTGGGCATCGTCACGGGCATAGACCGATTTGGTGCCGTGACGCAGCCGGTAGAGCGGCGGCACCGACAAATAGAGATGGCCCTTCTCGATCAGGCGCGGCATCTGGCGCCAGAAGAAGGTGACCAGCAGCGAGGCAATATGGGCGCCGTCGACGTCCGCGTCGGTCATCACGATGACCTTCTCGTAGCGCAGGTCGTCCTCGCGGAACTGGCTGCCGATGCCGCAGCCCAGCGCCAGGATCAGGTCGGCGAGCTGCTGATTGGCGTTGAGCTTCTCGCGCGTCGCGTTGGCGACGTTGAGGATTTTGCCGCGCAGGGGCAGGATCGCCTGGTTGGCGCGATTGCGCGCCTGTTTGGCCGAGCCGCCGGCCGAGTCGCCCTCGACGATGAAGAGCTCGGAACCTGCTGCGCCGGCATTGCTGCAATCGGCGAGCTTGCCCGGCAGCCGGAGCTTGCGCGTCGCGGTCTTGCGCGAAACCTCCTTCTCGAGGCGCCGGCGCAGGCGCTCCTCGGCGCGGTCGACCGACCAGTCGAGTAGTCGCAGCGCCTGCTGCGGCGAGGCGGCGAGCCAATGGTCGAAGGCGTCGCGCAGCGCGTTCTCGACGATGCGGGCTGCCTCCAGCGTCGCTAGCTTGTCTTTGGTCTGGCCCTGGAACTCCGGCTCGCGGATGAAGACCGAGAGCATGGCGGCGCAGGTCGCCATCACGTCGTCGGCGGTGACCTGCGCCATCCGCTTGCTCTGGCCGATACGCTCGGCATGGTCGCGCAGGCCACGCAGCAGCGCGATGCGCAAGCCGGACTCGTGCGTGCCGCCTTCTGACGTGGGAATCGTATTGCAATAGGAGGACGAGAATCCGTCCTCGCCGGTGGCGAGCCAGGCGATCGCCCATTCGAGCGAACCATGGCCGCCTTCCTTCGTGATCTTGCCCGAGAAGATCGGCTCGGCGACCAGGTCCTTGCCCTCGATCTCGCGGGCGAGATAGTCGCGCAGGCCGCCGGGGAACTTGAAGACCGCTTCGGCCGCGACGTCGCCCTCGGGCTTGAGCAGCGAAGCCGCGCAGCGCCAGCGGATTTCGACGCCGCCGAAGAGATAGGCCTTCGAGCGGGCCATCCGGAACAGCCGCGCCGGGACGAAATGCGCGCCTTCGCCGAAGATCTGCGCATCGGGATGAAAGCGCACGCGCGTGCCGCGCCGGTTGGGCGCCCGGCCGACCGTCTCCAGCGGCCCTTGCGGAATGCCGCGCGAGAAGGTCTGGCGATAGAGCATCTGGCCGCGTGCGACCTCGACCTCGAGCACGTCGGAGAGCGCGTTGACCACCGAGACGCCGACGCCGTGCAGGCCGCCGGAGGTCTCGTAGACCTTGGAGTCGAACTTTCCGCCGGCATGCAGAATCGTCATGATCACTTCGAGCGCCGACTTGCCCGGAAATTTTGGATGTGGGTCGATCGGGATGCCGCGACCGTTGTCGGTGACTGCGAGCGAGCCGTCTGCGAAGAGCTCGACATCGATGAAGCTGGCATGGCCCGCCACCGCCTCGTCCATGGCGTTGTCGATCACCTCGGCGAAGAGGTGGTGCAATGCGCGCTCGTCGGTGCCGCCGATATACATGCCGGGCCGGCGCCGCACCGGCTCCAGCCCCTCGAGCACTTCGATCGTGGAAGCGTCGTATCCGGCCTCCGAGGGGGTGCCGCTGCGTGGTGCGGGGGCAGGGCGCGCAGCCGGTTTCGGCGCAGGGGCGGGCGCGGGCGCTTCTGCGCGCGCATCCTTGCCGCCGTCATCGCCGAAGAGGTCGTCCGTCATCGCCATTGTGCCTACTGATTCGCGCTGCCCGCAGGATATCGCATCGGTCGATCGCCCGCCTGCCGGGGCCCTATAGCCTGCCGATCATCCGCAATAAACCGATCGGGATGCCGCCGAAAGTCAGGAACAGCGAGGTCGTCGCCGAATCGTCATCCGAGGATGGCACAGCCGGCTCGTGGGACCTCGCGCGCCAGTTCCTGGTTCAGCTGCCGTTAACGGCAGCAGTCTCATCATCGATATGCGAATCGGGACTGGTCCCGGCCGCGCATTTGGCTAATCTGGCCTGGGGGAGATGGTCACGTGGCGTCGCGTTCCGCAGTCCCGAAAATCCGCATCGCCGGCCTCGAGCGGGCCGCGCGCTTTGCCGGTGAGTCCTTCGCTTATGAGGAGCTGTCCGGCTTCGAGCAGCGGCGCGACACCGAAACCGTGCAATTGCGCCGCCTCTGGTGGGCCGCGGCCATCGTCGCGCTGATCGGCCTGGCGGTCGTCGCTCTGCGTTGAGCCGCCGTCAGCGCTTCATCAATCTTTGATGGTTAGAAGAGCTTCCTCGGGAGGCTCGACATGCACGTGGTCATCGTCAGCGATTTCAGCTCGGCCAATGGTGCTGCGATCGATGCGATGCGCCCGGGTGGGCTGAAGGGCCTGCTGGCGCCGAGGCGGGAGGCCTGAGGCGGCGATGGCCAAGATCGCCGCATTGGGAGCCTATCTCTATCAGGCGTTCATCGCCTTCGGCCTGCTCATCGCCGTCTCCAACATGCTGCCGGCGTCGGACTATGTCGCCTATTCACTGTTCGTCTCGATCGCCCAGTTTGCCGATATCGCCTGTTTCCAATGGATCCGTACCGCCTGCAGCCGCTTCTACCCCGGCCCCGATGGCGGGAGGGAACGGGTAGAGCGTGGGGTCATAATCGCCGAGTTCGCCGGCAGCGCCGTCCTGTGCGTCCTTGGCGTTCTGTTCGCGGTGCTCTTCGATGTCCCGCTCTGGCTCGGGCTGGCGGGGGCCGCCACGGCGATCCTGCAAGGCGGTGGCGAGCTGCATTTGACCATGTTGCGCTTCCGGCAGGAGTTCAGATTGTTCACCTGGCTCCAGGGGGCGCGCGCCTCGATCCTTGCCGCCGCGACGCTAGCGGGCGCCGCGATCGGCGGCGATCTCGGCCATGTGGTGATCGGCATCCTGGCCGGAAACCTGATCTACTGCGCCTTGGCCTGCATCTCCTCGCGCCATGTTCTGCCGTGGTCGTGGCGCTGGGACGGCACGATCGCTCGGCGCAACCTGGTCTATGGCGGGGTATCGGCCGGCGCGTCGGTCGCTGGCGTGATCGCGCCGCTCGGTCTCAAGACGATTTTCGTGAGTGCGCTTGGCCCGACCGTCGCGGCGGGGCCGCTGCTGGCGCTCGACCTGCTGCAACGGCCCTTCGGCATGATCCTGACGTCGCTCCAGGCCGTGCGTTATCCTGAGCTGGTAACGCGCTTCGATCGTGAGGGCGATTCCGAGACAACTCAGGTGGAACTCGGCCGCTATTATGCCCTGCTGACCAGTTTCTCCCTGATCGGTGCTGCCGGGCTCATCGCCCTGCTCGGCGCGGCGACCGCGGTTGTCATCCCGGCCACTTTGCAGTCCTCGTTCCTGCTGACGGCGCCGCTCATACTGCTGGTGGCGCTATTGCGGGCTCTCACCCACACCCTGTTGTCAACTCCCGCCCATTTGCAGCGTCGGCTGCCCGCAATCGCCGGGCTGGCGATACTCGACTGCATCATGACCTGCGTCGGTGCTTTGGTGGCCGTGACGATCTTTCCCGGTGCCGGTGCGGCCATCGCGGCCGGCGCAGCTTGCGGTGCGGCGGCAGCTGCGGCGTTTGGGGTGCTCATGCTGCGCCGGCAGCCTTTCGTCATGCCTTGGCCACCGGTGCTCCTGTCGGGAGCGGCGTTGGCATTGTCCTGGGTGAGCGCAAGCTGGTTCTCTGGCGATCTGCTGCTGTCCACCGGGGTGGCGCTCGCCTTCGCACTCGCCTTCGGCGCGGTGCCCTTTCTCACCCTCGTCCGCTGGATCGCGCGCTGAGGCACCATGGCCGACACACCACCAATCGGATCAGCTGGAATCGTCGTCGGTATCGCTACCTCCGGCCGCCGGGACGTCCTGCGGGAGACGCTCATACAGCTCGACCGGCAGCAGCTGCACCCACAGCGAATCCTGATCTGTCCCGCCGCAAGCGATGACGTCGATTGGGATCACGCTGCAACTCTGACGATCGCGGCGGAGCGCGTCGACGGCCTGCAAGGGTCGAGCGCTCAGCGCAACGCCATCCTCGATGCGGTTGGCGATGCGGATCTGATCGTGTTCTTCGACGACGACTATCTACCGACAGATTGTTTCATCGCCGAGGTGGAGCGGCTGTTTCGGCAGAATCCGGATATCGTCGCGGCGACCGGTCATCTCCTCGCCGACGGTGTCCACGGTCCAGGGATCGGCTTGCAGGAGGCTCTGGCCGTTTTGGCTGGCGATCGGGCTCCGCAAATGGGGAGCCTCCGGCCGGTTGAGAACACTTACGGCTGCAACATGGTGTTCCGCCTGGCGGCGGTCAGACGTACTGGGGCGCGTTTCGACGAGAATCTACCGCTTTATGGCTGGCAGGAGGATGTGGACTTCTGCAGCCAGCTCGCGGCCGCGGGCAGGATCGTGCACGCGACGACGCTGCGTGGCGTGCACCGCGCCGTCAAGCGCGGCCGCACATCGGGCCTGCGCTTCGGCTATTCGCAGATTGCAAATACGGTGTATCTGGCGCGAAAGGGGACGATGCGCTGGCTACGCGCCTTGCGCTTGTCCGCCCCGCCGGTCGTCGCCAATCTGGTCGGCAGCCTGCTGCCGCAGGGGTTTATAGACCGGCGCGGGCGGCTGAAGGGCAATCTGCTCGCGCTCTGGGATCTCGTGCGAGGGCGGCTCGATCCGCGGCGCATCCTGTCGCTCTGAACGCGCCCGAGGCTGGAAGGCGGACGGCGGATCACATCCTTGGAAATCGGTCATAGAAGGCGAGATGGGCGAGGGCAGCCTCGTCCCACAACCTGGTAAGATCGACGCCGATCGCCTCGGCCTTGCGGGCATAAGCCGCGAGCACCGCATCGGCGAAGTGCTCCGGCGCAGCATCGACCGGGCACAGCACGGTCGATGCGTTCTCGATCTTCGCCTTTAGCGCCGGAGCCAGCGCGAATTCGTCCTGACGCTCGGCTTTGGTCGAAACCAGCGGGATCGCGAGCTGGCTCACCGCCTGGAAGCTACCGCGCCGCGTGCTGATTCCGTCGGTGAAGGGCAGGAGGAAGACATCGGCGGCCGAGAGCGTCGCCATCAGCTCACCCTCGTCGTCGATGCGGCCACGGAAATCGAGCCAATCGGAAATGCCGAGCTCGCGCGCCAGTGCTAGGAACGCCTCGCGATCCCCGGGCTTGTCCCAGAGGAAATCGCCGCAGATCAGAAGCCGCGCCCTTGTCCCGCGCTCATGCAGCGCCTTGACGACGCGCAACAGCATGTCCGGTCGCTTGCTGGCATAGAGCACGCCGAAATAGCCGATGACAATCTCAGCCTCGCCCTCGCCGCTGCCGCGGAGCTTCGCCCGTTCCGCAGCAACCCGCTCGGGATCGATCCGCGCCGGCATGATGTTGGGGCCGATCGGGATGACAGGGGCCGCCCGTTTCTTCGCTTCGCCGACCAGCGGTGTGTTCAGGAAGCTCTCGCGCTGTTGCGGCGAGACGAAGACGAAGCCGTCGCAGGCCAGGATGTCCGGTACCATGGAGAGATAGCGCAGGCGGTTGAGCGAGGCCCATTCGTGCAGGGTGATGGCGATATGGCCCTTGCGGGTCATCAGCCGCGCCGCCATCAGCGCCGAGCCCGGCACGATGCTGTTGCCCCAGCCCTCGATCGGCAGCTGGAGATGCACGATGCAGTCCCGGCGCAACTCCTCGGCGATGGCGCCAATGAAGGCAGCCGGTCGCTCCGGCTCGATCGTCCGAACCGTAACGAGCCCGGGGCGCAGCGCATTGACGGCCTCGGCGAGCCGGTAGGCGTAGTCCATCACCGCGCAGGTGACAGCTCTCGCAGAGCCAAAGATGACGACGGATGGGGCGGGAGAGGGAGACTGCATGCGCCTGCGGCCGTGCGGAGAATGAGGTGCTGCCTATCGCACAGCTTTCCTAAGCTTGCGTGAGCGCCCGCCATGTCACGGCCCTGGAGAGGCGGCATCTTACCTTCGCCCCAACCGTGGTTAATCCCGAACAGGATCACGAAAAAACCGGGGCGTCACCGCCCCGGTTCGCAAGGTGGACTGCGGATCGCCGCAGTCGGGAGGAAATCCTGTTCCGAGATCAAAGCCCGGTAGGAAAAGCACTCAGTAGGAATAGTACATCGTGAACTCGACCGGATGCGGCGTCATCTCGAAGCGCGCCACATCCTGCATCTTGAGCTCGATATAGCTCTCGATGAAGTCGTCAGTGAAGACGCCGCCAGCCTTGAGGAAGGCGTTGTCCTTCTTGAGTGAATCCAGCGCCTCACGCAGCGAGCCGCAGACGGTCGGGATCTTCTTGAGCTCGCGCGGCGGCAGGTCGTAGAGGTCCTTGTCCATCGCCGGGCCGGGATCGATCTTGTTCAGGATGCCGTCGAGGCCGGCCATCGTCAGCGCGGCGAAGGCGAGATAGGGGTTCGCCATCGGATCGGGGAAGCGGACCTCGACGCGCTTGGCCTTCGGCGAGGTCGTCCACGGAATACGGCACGAGGCCGAGCGGTTGCGCGCCGAATAGGCGAGCAGCACCGGAGCCTCATAGCCCGGGACCAGGCGCTTGTAGGAGTTGGTCGACGGGTTGGTGAAGGCGTTCAGCGCCTTGGCGTGCTTGATGACGCCTCCGATGAACCACAGACACTCCTGCGACAGGTCGGCGTACTTGTTGCCGGCGAAGAGCGGCTTGCCGTTCTTCCAGATCGACAGGTGGACGTGCATGCCCGAGCCGTTGTCGCCATAGACCGGCTTGGGCATGAAGGTCGCGGTCTTGCCGTAGCTCTGGGCCACGTTGTGGATCGCGTACTTGTAGACCTGCATGGTGTCGGCCATGTGGGTCAGCGTGTCGAATTTCAGGCCGAGTTCGTGCTGGGCCGAGGCGACCTCGTGGTGGTGCTTTTCGACCTTGGCGCCCATCGCAGCCATGGCAGCGAGCATCTCGCCGCGCATGTCCTGCGCCGAATCCTGCGGCGGAACCGGGAAATAGCCGCCCTTGATCGCGATGCGGTGTCCGAGATTGCCGCCCTCATACTCGGTCTGACCGTTGATCGGCAGCTCGACGCTGTCGAGCTTGAAGCCGGTATTGTACGGGTCCGCGGAGAACTTGACGTCGTCGAAGACAAAGAATTCAGCTTCCGGGCCGACATAGACGGTGTCGCCGATGCCGGTCGACTTGAGATACGCCTCGGCCTTCTTGGCCATGCCGCGCGGGTCGCGGCCATAGGGCTCGCCGGTCGCCGGCTCGAGCACGTCGCAGTTGATGACCATGGTCGAGGCCGAGAAGAACGGATCGATGCAGGCCGTCGACGGATCCGGCATCAGCAGCATGTCGGACTCGTTGATCGCCTTCCAGCCGGCGATCGACGAGCCGTCGAACATCGTGCCCTCGGCGAAAATCTCCTCGTCGATCATCGAGATGTCGAAGGTGACGTGCTGCCACTTGCCGCGCGGGTCGGTAAAGCGGAAGTCGACGTATTTGACGTCATTGTCCTTGATCGCCTTCAGGACTTCTTTGGCGTTCTTCATCTCACGACTTCCTTTGTCGACTGCTAGGGTCTCACGACTGACGTTGCCTGCGGCATCCGCCGGCGCACGCATTCCTTGGGTGCTGGGGAATTTCCTCAGATCGCGTCCGCGCCGGACTCGCCGGTGCGGATACGGATCGCCCCCTCCACGCTCGATACAAAAATCTTGCCATCGCCGATCCGGCCGGTCTGGGCGGCCTTCTTGATCGCCTCGATCGCGCGCTCGACCATGTCGTCGGCCAGCACGATCTCGATCTTCACCTTCGGCAGGAAGTCGACCACGTATTCGGCGCCGCGATAGAGCTCAGTATGGCCCTTCTGGCGTCCGAAACCCTTCGCCTCGAGCACCGTGATGCCCTGGAGGCCAACCTCCTGCAGCGCCTCCTTCACCTCGTCGAGCTTGAAGGGCTTGATGATCGCTTCGATCTTCTTCATGCGCCGACCGACCTCCTTGGCGTGAGCTTGCCCCACTGTACGCAGCCTGCCTCCGTTCTGACCATCTTGGCCCGTCCGGATCAACCTCGGCGCGTCCAGAAAAACCTCGCCTGTTCTGCTCATAGCATCGGCGCAAGCGGGCCGCCATGATGGTGCCCCGGGCAAACCGCCTCTTGAAGCGGCGAAAAACAGTCTAAAAATTATGCAAGTGCTTATTATGAGTGCAATCGTGGATATTGCCACATCTCCTTGCCCGAGTTGCCGGGCTGGCGGACAATGCCGTGCTGATGACGAGCGTCGTTCCCTCCGCCCTTGCCCTGCTCAGCGTCGCCGAGATGGCGGCGGCGGATGCGATCACAATCGCCGTCGGTACACCCGGTATCGTCCTGATGGAAAAGGCGGGCAGGGCGGTTGCCGATGCGGTGACGCGGCGCGCCCGCCCCGGCCAGCGCGTCCTCGTGCTCTGTGGCCCGGGCAATAATGGCGGTGACGGCTTCGTCGCCGCGCGTCTCCTGGCGGAACGCGGCTGCCGCGTGACGCTTGCGCTCGCAGGCGAGCGAGCTGCTCTGACGGAAGACGCCGCACTGGCGGCAGAAACCTGGACCGGTCCGATCGAGACGATCGGAACAATAGACCTCGCGCAGCATGATCTCGTCGTCGACGCCTTGTTCGGCGCCGGACTCAGCCGTCGGATTTCTGGCGAGATCGAGGCTCTGATCGGGCGCGTGAATGCAGCCGGCCGCCCGGTGATAGCGGTCGACGTTCCCAGCGGCATCTACGGCGATACCGGTCTTGCCGGAGGGGCCGTCATTCATGCAGCCGAGACCGTGACTTTCTTTCGGCGAAAGCCCGGCCATCTGCTTCATCCCGGCCGAGCGCTCTGCGGCGTCGTCACGCTCGCCGATATCGGTATCCAGCCCGAAACCGTCTTCGCGCCGGGCAGGATCGTGCCATCGGCTTTCCGCAATGCCCCCGATCTTTGGCATGCGCACCTGCCGGACCCTGCCGCCGGGGTTCACAAATACGGCCGCGGCGCCGTCGCTGTTGCCGCGGGCGGGCTTTCGGGCGTCGGCGCGCCGCGGCTCGGTGCGCGGGCGGCGCTGCGCATCGGTGCAGGCCTCGCGACGATCATCTGCCGGCCGGACGCTCTGGCAGCACATGCAGGCCGGGGGCCAGACGCATTGATGCAGGCCTCGGCCGCGGATACCCCAGGCTTCGAGGCGATGCTTTCGGAGCGAAAGGTCGATGCGCTGCTGATCGGCCCGGCACTCGGGCTCGACGCCGAAGCGCGGTCATGGGTGGCGACCGCCTTGCGCGGAGCCTGGCCCTGCGTCTTCGACGCCGATGCGCTCACACATATCGGCGCGCATCGGTCCGCCTTCATTGCTCAGCTTCGTCGCCGCGCCGGCCCAGCGGTGCTGACGCCACATGAGGGTGAATTCAAACGGATGTTCGGTGAAGTCGCGGGCTTCGAGCCGGAGCGCGGCAAGCTCGAGCGGGCGCGGCACGCGGCCCGGCTGACCGGAGCCGTCGTCGTCCTCAAGGGTCCGGACACGGTGATCGCAGCGCCGGATGGGCGGGCCGCGATCAACGACACAGGCTCGCCCGCTTTGGCGACCGCCGGCTCAGGCGATGTTCTTGGCGGGATCATCGCGGGCCTGCTGGCACAGAAGGTGCCGGCCTTCGAGGCCGCCTGCGCCGCCGTCTGGCTGCACGGGCGCGCAGGCGAAGCACTCGGCATGGGCCTCATCGCTGACGACCTGCCGGAAGCGCTGCCCGCTATACTGGCCCAGCTCGACGACTGAGAGCAAAGAAAAGGCCCGCCCCGGAAGGGGCGAGCCCGTGATAGCGACGAGCTGTCCTCAGCGGGCGGCGTAGGTCACGGCCGGAGCGGACGTCAGCTGATCCTTGGTCATCGTGATCTTGCCGTGGTCCGGATACATCTCCGGGCCCTTCTTGGCTGCCGGCGGCGCGTTCATCGCGGTGCTGCCACCCGCACCGGTCCCACCGGCCGGGGCAGGGGCCGGCGTGACCATCGGCTCCTCGCTCCACTGGACCTGCTCGAACGGGATCGCGACGTCTTTCGAGCCGATCCCGAGGAAGCCGCCGACGCCGACGGTGACGATCTCGATCTTGCCGGTTTTGTCGAACACCACCTCGGTGACATCGCCGACCTTCTTGTTGTCGGGTCCGTAGATGTCGACGCCCATCAGCTTCGACGCCCGCCACTTGCCCTGGCCAGCGAGATTGTTCTCCGGAGCCTTCGCCGTTTCCGCGGCCGGCGCCGGAGCAGCCGGCGCGCTCGTCGCAGGCGCGGCCGGCTGCGGGCTCGGCGGCTGGTTCGAGGGCGCAGTGGTCTGCGCAACGGCAGCGGCGGCAAGCATGACGCCGCCGATAGCCGTCAATGCAACGTGACGCTTGTACATCGTATCCTCCTGTCGTGTCCGCATGTGCGGAATGACCAATCAACGCGCAACCGGAGGTTTGGTTCGCATATGGGCAGCTATGCGCCGGCGGCTTGACGAACGCGGAACCGAGACGAACGCGGAACCGGGCGACGGAGGGACTTAGCGTTTCGGTAAGGCCTGCGAGCTTTGCTAGCGCATGGCCATCACGGCCCAGGAGCTGGCGGGATGAGCAGGAACCTCATGATTCTCGGGCTTGCCGCACTCGGCATAGTCGAGACGACTGCGCCCGCCGCAGCCTTCTGGCCACGCTCGCAATGGCTCGCCTGTTCGGAGGCGGCGACGGCGAGCGACTATCAGCGCTGGCGCTGCTGGGAGCTCGATGGCTATGCGGGGGCGATCGCGCCAGGTTATGGCGGTGTCGGTACAGAGGGACAGATGCCGCCGCAGCGTCGGATGCGTCCCCGCGGAACGGTCAGCCGTCTCGGCTGAGGCCGAGCGTGCCGAACGGAAGCCGGCGCTAGGTACTAGATCGCGGTGGTGAGCGGGGAGGGGATCGAACCCTCGACCACATGATTAAAAGTCACGTGCTCTACCACTGAGCTACCCGCCCTCACTGGGCCGCTGACATAGGCAGGCTGCGCCCATCGGTCAACATTGTTCCCGCGGGCGCATCGTGGCAAAAGCCGCGCCGATGGCGAACGAACGCAGGACAGCAGCGGATTCGACCGGCGCACAGCAAGGCTGGCGCGGCTGGAGCAAGGCGTTCGCACTCGCCGCGTCGACGTTGACGGCCTTGCTCTTCGGCTTCATCGCTGCGCTCGATCCCTATGGCGCGCGCGTAGAGGCCGGCCAGCCGGCCCGGCCGCTGATGGATCTCAACCAGCGCTTCATGTACCCGCAGATCGTCCGGTCGGGCGCCTTCGATTCGGCGGTGATCGGCACCTCGACACTGCGCCTGCTCGACCCGGCGCTTCTGTCCCGGGGGCTCTCCGCCCGCTTCGCCAATCTCGGCATGAACGCGGCGACGCCCTGGGAGCAGAGCCAGATCGCCGGCCTGTTCGCGCGCCGCGTCGCGACGCCGAAGCTGGTGATCTGGGGGGTCGACCAGACCTGGTGCGAGGCCGATGCGACCAGCGAGGCCCGCCGGCTGACCCCGCGGCCATTCCCGCCCTGGCTCTATGACGACAGCGCCTGGAACGATTGGCCAAAGCAGCTCAACTTCACCACGCTCGAGATCGCGCTGCGCCTCGCTGCGCATCGGCTTGGCCTGCAGCCCGCGCGCCTGCGCGGCGACGGCTACGAGGTCTTCACCCCACCCGAAGCGACCTACGATCTCGCTCGTGCGCGTCTTCACCTCTATCGCGGTTACGGCGGCCATATGCCCGACCTGACGCCACAATCGCCGGCCGTGGGCGTCGCCGCCGCCGAGCGTGCGAACTGGCAGTTTCCGGCGCTCGCTTGGCTCGAGCAAGGGCTGGCAGCCTTTCCGGCCACGACGCGGCGCCTGATCGTGCTACCGCCGGTGCATGCCGGCGCGCTGCCGCGCGAAGGCAGCGTCGCCTGGCAACGCTTCGAAGCGTGCAAGGCGCAGATCACTGCGATTGCGGCGCGCCAGCACGCCGTGGTCGCCGACTACGCACATCCCTCGGTACTCACTCGCGAGGATTCAAACTACTGGGATCCGGCGCATTACCGGCTGCCGATCGCGCGCCGGATCGAAACCGACCTGATTGCGCTGGGACGGGGCGATGGGCCTTCGTCAGACCCGGCTCTAACCGTCCTTGGTGCGCCTCGTTAACGGCGCATCAACCAAGCGATTCTAACGTGGTCGTATGGTCATTCGACGCGGCCTCCGCTCCCTCCTCGTAACGCTCGCGCTCTACCTCGTGTCGAGCGCCGTGGTCGGCTATTTCCTGTTCCATGCACAGCATGGTGCCCGCGGGCTCGAAACCTTGGGCGGTCTGCGCGAGAAATTCGGCGAGATGGAGACCGAGATCGCGGCCTTGACCAGCGAACGGCAGGACTGGGAGAAGCGCCTGACCCTGATGCGCGACGAAGCCGTCGATCGCGACGTGCTCGAGGAAAGGGCTCGTGCCATCCTCGGCCGTGTCCATCGCAACGACGTCGTGGTGATGGGGCGCTAGAGCCGGTTCCGGTCGGCTTTTCCAGCGTCAATGGTCGCAAATAGGTCGATTAACCGATAATCAGTTAAACTGAATTACTGCATAAATTGCAATAACTTAATCAATGCTGCAGTGCGAGATGCCCGTCTCGCCAAGGCTTGGGCCTTCCTCTACAACCAAAGCAGTAGAGCTTGGAGGAACCGTTCATGGCCATTGCCGCTCGGAAGACGAAAGCAGGGGTGCCTGCGAAGGCTGCCGGAAAGGCGCCGGCAAGGGCGTCAGCCAAGAGCGCTCCGAAGGGTTCCGCCAAGGCGATCCCGAACGTCCCGACCTTCACCAAGGACGAGGAGCTTCACGCCTATCGCGAGATGCTGCTGATCCGGCGTTTCGAGGAGAAGGCCGGCCAGATGTACGGCATGGGCCTGATCGGCGGCTTCTGCCATCTCTATATCGGTCAGGAAGCCGTGGTCATCGGCATGCAGATGGCCTCGAAGGATGGCGACCAGGTCATCACCGGCTATCGCGACCATGGCCACATGCTCGCCTGCGGCATGGAATCGCGCGGCGTGATGGCCGAGCTCACCGGTCGGCGCGGCGGCTATTCGCGCGGCAAGGGCGGCTCGATGCACATGTTCAGCCGCGAGAAGAATTTCTATGGCGGCCACGGCATCGTCGGCGCGCAGGTCTCGCTCGGCGCCGGCCTCGGCTTCGCCAACTGGTACCGCCAGGACGGGCGAGTATCGATGGCCTATTTCGGCGACGGCGCCGCCAATCAGGGCCAGGTCTATGAGAGCTTCAACATGGCCCAGCTCTGGAAGCTGCCGGTCGTGTTCGTGATCGAGAACAACCGCTATGCCATGGGCACCGCGGTCAACCGCGCCTCGGCGCAGACCGATTTCTCCAGGCGCGGCGTCTCCTTCGGCATTCCCGGCGAGCAGGTCGACGGGATGGATGTCCGCGCCGTGCGCGAGGCCGCGAGCCGTGCCATCGAGCATGCCCGCACCGGCAAGGGCCCGTATATCCTCGAAATGCAGACCTACCGCTATCGCGGCCATTCCATGTCGGACCCGGCGAAGTATCGCTCCAAGGACGAGGTCCAGCGGATGCGCGAGGAGCACGACCCGATCGAGCAGGTACGCGGCCGCCTGACGCGCGAGCACAAGCTCGGCGAGGATGAGTTCAAGGCGATCGACGCCAAGGTCCGCGAGATCGTCAACGACGCTGCCGAATTCGCGACGCATGATCCCGAGCCGGACGTCTCCGAGCTCTACACCGACATCCTGCTGGAGCCGGCGCAGGCGTAAAGCCGCACCTAGCTTCCTCCCCGACATCGAGGCCCTCGCGGCCGCTCCAGAACTCCGGGTGCGTTCATGCCGATCGACATTCTGATGCCCGCCCTGTCGCCGACCATGGAACAGGGCAAGCTCGCCAAATGGCTCAAAGCCGAGGGCGACAAGATCAAGGCCGGTGACATCATCGCCGAGATCGAGACCGACAAGGCGACCATGGAAGTCGAGGCGGTCGACGAGGGCGTCCTCGCCAAGATCCTGATCGCCGACGGTACCGACAATGTCGCGGTCAACACCCCGATCGGCGTGATCGCAGCCGATGGCGAGGACGCTTCCGCTGCCGCCAGCGGCGCCGCCAAGGCGGAAGCTCCGGCGCCCAAGGCCGCGGCAGAGCCCGAGAAGACCGCCGAGGCCCCCGCCGGCCCGGCGCCTGCCGCGGCGCCAAGCGTGCCGGCCCAGGCGAAGTCCTACGACGCCTCCTCGGAATTCCCAGCCGGCGCCGAGGTCGTCTCGATGACCGTTCGCGAGGCGCTGCGCGATGCCATGGCCGAAGAGATGCGGCGCGATGCCGATGTCTTCGTCATGGGCGAGGAGGTCGCCGAATACCAGGGCGCCTACAAGGTGACGCAGGGCCTGCTGCAGGAGTTCGGCGCGCGCCGTGTGATCGACACGCCGATCACCGAGCATGGCTTTGCCGGTATCGGCGTCGGTGCGGCGCTGACCGGCCTGCGGCCGATCGTCGAGTTCATGACCTTCAACTTCGCCATGCAGGCGATCGACCAGATCATCAACTCGGCCGCCAAGACGCTCTACATGTCCGGCGGCCAGATGGGTTGCCCGATCGTCTTCCGCGGCCCCAATGGCGCTGCCGCCCGCGTCGGCGCGCAGCACAGCCACGATTACGCCGCCTGGTACTCCAACGTACCAGGCCTCAAGGTGGTGATGCCCTACAGCGCCTCCGATGCGAAGGGCCTGCTGAAGAGCGCCATCCGCGATCCGAACCCGATCATCTTCCTTGAGAACGAGATCCTCTACGGCCGCTCCTTCGACGTGCCCAAGGGTGATGATTTCACGATCCCGATCGGCAAGGCCAAGGTCGTACGCCCCGGCAGTGACGTGACCATCGTCTCCTTCGGCATCGGCATGAACTATGCGCTCGGCGCCGCCGAGGCGCTGGCCAAGGAAGGCATCGAGGCCGAGGTCATCGACCTGCGCACCATCCGGCCGATGGATATCGAGACCGTGATCGCCTCGGTGCAGAAGACCAATCGCTGCGTCGCGGTCGAGGAAGGCTTCCCGCAGTCGGGCGTCACCGCCGAGATCGGCATGAAGATCATGGAGGCGGCCTTCGACTATCTCGACGCCCCCGTCGCGCGCGTCACCGGCAAGGACGTGCCGATGCCCTACGCCGCCAATCTCGAGAAGCTGGCGCTGCCGAACATCGGCGATGTCGTCGCGGCGGCCAAGGCCGTCTGCTATCGGTGAAAGCGATGGTCTTGCGATCCACGCTCTTGATCGGGCTGCCGCTATTCGGGCTGAGTTCGCAATCTTCCGCGCAGACATTTGCTGTGACAGGCGACACGGAGTCTTCTGTAGCGGTGCTCAAAGAACCGCAACGATCGAGCAAGCTAGCTGCGATTGCTCGACAGGTTTCTGGCAGAAACAACTGCGATCCAATCGGGTCGGATATGATCAAAAGGGCAGGTCGCGTGCTTAATGGCTCATGGGCCTTACGCTGCAAGTCCGGGTGGGATTTTGTGGTCACGCTTCCAGAAACCCCCACTAAAGCAGCAATTGTTTTGAGCTGCACGGTCTCCAAGGGGACCGGCGGTATTGATTGTAACGGCAGATAGTCTGAGGGCGGAAACGATGCCAACCAACATCCTGATGCCCGCGCTCTCTCCGACGATGGAGAAGGGCAATCTCGCCAAGTGGCTGAAGAAGGAAGGCGACGCGATCAAGTCCGGCGACATCATCGCCGAGATCGAGACCGACAAGGCGACCATGGAAGTCGAGGCGGTCGACGAGGGCATTCTCGCCAAGATCGTCGTGCCTGAGGGTACCGCCGACGTCGCGGTCAACGAGGTGATCGGCGTAATCGCCGGCGACGGCGAGGATGCCAAAAGCGTCTCCGCTCCGGCCAAGGCCGATGCTCCGAAAGCCGAAGCCCCCAAGGCTGAAGCCGCCAAGTCGGAAGCGTCTGCGCCGAAGGCGGAGGCCAAGCTTGAATCGACGCCGCAGGTCACAGCGGAATCCGGCTTCAACACCGGTGGCAAATCGGTCTCTGGCGATCGCCCCTTCGCCTCGCCGCTGGCACGCCGCCTTGTCAAGGACGCCGGCATCGATCTCGGCAAGGTCCAGGGCTCCGGCCCCCATGGCCGTATCGTCGAGAAGGACATCGAGGCCGCCAAGCAGGGCGGGGCTGCCAAGGCCGCGCCGGCTCCGGCGGCTGGCGCTCCTGCCGCGCCCAGGCCCGCCGCTGCGCCGCTCGCGGCCGGCCCCTCGGACGAGCAGACCAAGAAGCTGTTCGCGCCGGGCTCCTATGAGGAGATCCCGCATGACGGCATGCGCAAGACGATCGCGCGCCGCCTGACCGAGGCGAAGCAGACTGTCCCGCACTTCTACGTCACGGTCGACTGCGAGCTCGACGCCCTGCTCAAGCTGCGTGCCGAACTCAACGCCGCGGCGCCCGAAAAGGACGGCAAGCCGGCCTACAAGCTCTCGGTCAACGACATGGTGATCAAGGCGCTGGCCCTGGCGCTGCGGGCGGTGCCCGACGCAAATGTCTCCTGGACCGAAGGGGCCATGCTCAAGCACAAGCACGCCGATGTCGGCGTCGCGGTCTCGATCCCCGGCGGCCTGATCACGCCGATCATCCGCGACGCCTGCCACAAGACCCTGAGCCAGATCTCCAATGAGATGAAGGACATGGCGGGCCGGGCTAAAGCGCGCAAGCTCAAGCCCGAGGAGTATCAGGGCGGCACCACGGCAGTCAGCAATCTCGGCATGTTCGGCGTCAAGGACTTCGCCGCCGTGATCAATCCGCCGCATGCGACGATCCTGGCGGTCGGCGCCGGCGAGCAGCGCGTGATCGTCAAGGGTGGCCAGCCGGCTGTCGCGACCGTGATGTCGGTGACGCTCTCGACCGACCACCGCGCGGTGGATGGCGCGCTCGGCGCCGAGCTGCTCCAGGCCTTCAAGGGCTATATCGAGAAGCCGATGGCGATGCTGGTGTGAGGCGGCGATGACCCGCCAGGCCCGCATTCTCGCTTTCGGCGATTCCCTGACCTGGGGCCGGATCGCCAATCGGCCGGAGCGGCATGGCGACGATGTGCGCTGGCCGCGCGTGCTGGAGAAGGCGCTCGGCGGCTACGCCACGGTGATCGAGGAGGGGCTCAACGGACGGCGGATCGCGCTCGAGGACCCCTTACGCCCCTATCGCTCCGGCATCTCGCTGCTGCCGCTGTTCATCGAGTGCCATGCGCCGCTCGATCTCGTCATCCTGATGCTCGGCACCAATGACTGCCAACGCCAGCATTCGCTCAGCGCCTACGACGTCGCCCGCTCGATGCGGATGCTGGCGCAGGTGGCGCAGCGCCCGCCGGTCGAGCCCGGCATGCCGGTGCCGGAGGTGCTGATCGTCGCGCCGCCGCTGGTGCGCAAACCGGATGATCCGGAGCACGAGGCCAATTTCTTCATGGAAGGGGCGCCCGAGAAGATGGCGCTGCTGGCGACCTATTACCGCCGCATCGCCGACGAGATCGGCGCCAGCTTTTTCGACGCAGCGGCGGTTGCAACCGTGACCGGCGAGGACGGCATCCATCTCGACGCCGAGAACACCCGCGCCATCGGCCTGGCGCTGGCCCCAGTCGTCGACGGCCTGCTCGGCCTGCCGCTGCCGGCACGCGGCCCCGCGCTGCGGATCGCGGGTCCATGAATGATTTTCGACCGGGGCATCACCCCGTAACAGCAATGCCTCCCCACCAGCGGGGAGAGAAGAGCCGAGGCACCTCCCATGGCTGACTACGACATCATCATCATCGGCTCCGGCCCCGGCGGCTATGTCGCGGCGATCCGGGCTGCGCAGCTCGGCTTCAAGACCGCCATCGTCGAGCGCGAGCACCTCGCCGGCATCTGCTCGAACTGGGGCTGCATCCCGACCAAGGCGCTGCTGCGCTCGGCCGAGATCCTGCACTATGGCCAGCACGCCAAGGATTACGGGCTGACGCTGGAAGGCACGTTCAAGGCCGATCTCGAAGCCGTGGTGAAGCGCTCGCGCGGCATCGCGGTCAGGATGAACAACGGCGTCCAGTTCCTGATGAAGAAGAACAAGGTCGACGTGATCTGGGGCGAGGCCAAGCTCACCAAGGCCAACACGATCATCGTCGCGCCGACCAAGAAGCCGGCGATGCAGCCGCAGGGACCGGTGCCGAAGGGCGCCAAGGGCGAGGGCACCTACACCGCCGACCACATCATCGTCGCGACCGGCGCGCGTCCGCGCGCGCTGCCGGGGCTGGAGCCCGACGGCAAGCTGATCTGGACCTATTTCGAGGCGCTGGTGCCGCCGACCATGCCGAAGTCGCTGGTGGTGATGGGCTCGGGCGCGATCGGCATCGAGTTCGCCTCGTTCTACCGCACGTTAGGGGCCGATGTGACGGTGGTCGAGATCATGCCGCAGGTGGTGCCGATCGAGGATGCCGAGATCGGTGCCTTCGCCCGCAAGGCCTTCGAGAAGCAGGGCATGAAGATCCTGACCTCGACCAAGGTCACCAAGGTCGAGAAATCGGCCAATTCCGTCACCGCCCATGTCGAGGACGACAAGGGCAACAAGCAGACGATCACCGCCGAGCGGATGATCTCGGCGGTCGGCGTCGTCGCCAATGTCGAGAATCTCGGCCTCGAGGCGCTCGGCGTGAAGCTCGAGCGCGGCGTGATCGCGATCGACGGGCTCTGCCGCACCAATGTGAAGGGCGTCTACGCGATCGGCGACGTCGCCGGCCCGCCGATGCTGGCGCACAAGGCCGAGCACGAGGCGGTGATCTGCGTCGAGGCGATCAAGGGCCTGCACCCGCACCCGATGGACAAGAATATGATCCCGGGCTGCACCTATTGCCACCCGCAGATCGCCAGCGTCGGCCTGACCGAGGCCAAGGCGAAGGAAGCCGGCCACGAGCTCAAGGTCGGTCGCTTCAACTTCGTCGCGAACGGCAAGGCGGTGGCGCTCGGCGAGGACAGCGGCATGGTCAAGACGATCTTCGACGCCAAGACCGGCAAGCTGCTCGGCGCCCACATGGTCGGCGCGGAGGTCACCGAGCTGATCCAGGGCTTCGTCGTCGCGATGAACCTCGAGACCACCGAGGAAGAGCTGATGCACACCATCTTCCCGCATCCGACCCTGTCGGAGACGATGAAGGAGGCCGTGCTCGACGCCTATGGCAAGGTGCTGAACGCCTGAACGGGATCGGCGCGTTCATCCGCGCTTCAGCTCAAGGTTGCGATGACCTAGCGGCATAGCAGGGAGATCATCCATGGATTTGCGCGCAATCCTCGTCGCCATCGCCATCGGCGCCGTCGCGGGCTGGCTCGCCAGCATCGTCGTCGGTGGGGGCGGGCTGATCCGCTACATCATCACCGGTCTGATCGGCGCCTTCGTCGGCAGCTTTCTGCTCCAGGCGCTCGGCGTCAGCCTCGGCATCGGCAACCCGCTGGTCTCGCAGATCGTCACCGCGACCATCGGCGCGATCGTGGTGGTGTTCCTCGCCCGGTTGATCGCCTGATCTCCCGGCGCTGGCATTTGCGCGTAGCCGAGGCCATATCCGGCCAATGACGCGTCCCCGCAGATCCGCCAAGCCCGATCGGATCGTCCCCGACGAGAAGGTCGAGATTCTGCCGCCAGGCAGGAAGCTAGCACTCGATTGGCGCCGGCTGCTGCCTCCGGTCGCCTTCGGTACCGGCGCGGGCTTCATCGCCAGCCTCGTCGTCGGCGGTGGCGGCTTTTTGCGCCATGCCGTCGTCGGTCTGCTCGGCATGCTGGTCGGGCAGGGCATCGTCCGCGTCACCGGCTGGCGGGCGAGCACCGGCTACCGTTTCCTCGACTCGATGGCGATGGCGGTGATCGGTGCGATTCTGGTGGTGCTGCTCGCCCGTTTCATCGCCTAGAGCCCGTTTTCGTTCAGGGCCGGAACCAGTGGTGAAATGACGCGTTGTCGTTCGCGGCCGGTTGGCCGGTCTTTGAGGGCAGGGGGACTACCATGAACGACCAGATCTATGCCGCGCTCGGCACGCCGGGCTACGGCTTCTTCATGACGCTGCTGATCGGCATGATCGCCGGCTGGATCGCCGAGCGCGTCACCTCGTCCGATCACGGGCTCTTCACCAACATGATCGTCGGTGTCGCCGGCTCCTTCGTCGGCAGCCGCATCGCCGAACTGCTGGATATCTCCGTATTCGGCTTCTGGCGAACCTTGATCGCGGCGGTCGCCGGCGCCTGCCTGCTGATCGTGGTCTGGCGCGCAGTGCGCAACTGAGCTGATCGCGCCGCGCGCTTTCCGTTTGACCGGGACGGTCGAACGATCAGAATTCGCGCCCCTAATTCTGGAGCATGTTCTCATCGCAAAAGTGGTGCCCACTTTTGCGGAACATGCTCTGCGGGTTGCCCGCGCCGCACTTCGGCATTAGCTAGACGGGAGTGGCCGCGCCCTGATGCGCGGCGCCAGTAACGGACCCGTCCATGGCCGTCGTGCTCGATCTTCTCAACCGCGATCCGCGCCCCAATGCCGGCAACCCGAAATCCGAGGTGAAGCCGGCGGTGGAGCTGCGCCATCCGGAAAAGCAGAAGCGGCCTGAAAACCCGATCCTGCGCAAGCCGGACTGGATCCGGGTCAAGGCGCCGGGCTCGCCGAAATGGGCCGAGACCCAGAAGATCGTGAAGGCCGAGAAGCTCGTCACCGTCTGCGAGGAGGCGGGCTGCCCCAATATCGGTGAGTGCTGGGAGAAGAAGCACGCCACCTTCATGATCATGGGCGACACCTGCACGCGCGCCTGTGCCTTCTGCAACGTCAAGACCGGCGTACCCGAGGCACTCGACGCCCATGAGCCGCGCAAGGTTGCCGACGCTGTCGCCAAGCTCGGCCTCGAGCATGTCGTCATCACCTCGGTCGACCGGGATGACCTCAAGGACGGCGGCGCCGAGCATTTCGCGCAGGTCATCCGCGCCATCCGCAAGGCCTCGCCCGGCACGACGATCGAGATTCTGACGCCCGACTTCCTGCGCAAGCCAGGCGCACTCGAAGTGGTGGTCGCGGCCAAGCCCGACGTCTTCAACCACAATCTCGAGACGGTGCCCGGCAAATACCTGACCGTGCGCCCCGGCGCCCGCTATTTCCATTCGCTCAGGCTGCTGCAGCAGGTGAAGGAGCTCGATCCGACCATCTTCACCAAGTCCGGCATCATGGTCGGCCTCGGCGAGGAGCGGAACGAAGTGCTTCAGCTGATGGACGACCTGCGCTCCGCCGATGTCGATTTCATCACCATCGGCCAGTACCTAGCGCCCTCGCGCAAGCATCATCCGGTCGTGCGTTTCGTCACCCCGGACGAGTTCAAGAGCTTCGAGACCATCGCCTATGTGAAGCGCTTCCTGATGGTGTCCTCGACGCCACTGACGCGCTCCTCGCACCATGCCGGCGAGGATTTCGCCAAGCTGCGGGCGGCGCGCGCAGCCAAGCTCGGCGACTGACCGGCACCGCATTATGCCGATGTTCAACAGCACCCGCCGGGTGAAGCACTCGCCCGACCAGATGTATGCGCTCGTCGCAGATGTCGAAAATTACCCGCAGTTCCTGCCGCTCTGCGAAGGACTGACGGTGCGTCGGCGCACGCCGCGCGAGGGTGGCGGCGAGGTCGTACTCGCTGACATGACCGTCGGCTACAAGGCGATCCGCGAGACCTTCACCAGCCGCGTCACGCTGGACCCGACGAATTTGAAGATCCTGGTCGAGTATGTCGACGGGCCGTTCCGCTATCTCGAGAACCGCTGGAACTTCAAGCCGCACGATAAGGGTTGCGAAATCGGCTTCTTCATTTCCTACGAGTTCGCCAGCCGCATGCTCGGATTGCTGATGGGCGCGATGTTCGACAAGGCCTTCCACAAGTTCGCCGAGGCGTTCGAAAAGCGTGCCGACGCGATCTACGGCCCCAAGGGTGCGGCCGCGCTCACCTAACCTTAAGCTGTCTGCATCAACATTCTCCGGCTCTCGCAGGGGAATGGCATGGAAGCTCCGACGACCCAGACAGCCGGTGTGACGGCGCGGCGCCTGAATGCGGTGTTGCCTGTCTATGCCGGCACGATCTTTCTGTCCGCCTTCCTCCTCTTCGGCATCCAGCCGATGTTCACCAAACTGGTGCTGCCGAGGCTCGGTGGCTCGCCGGCCGTCTGGTCGACGGCGATGGTCTTCTTTCAGGCCGTGCTGCTCGCAGGCTATGCCTACGCCCATTGGCTGGTCAGCCGCTTCGATATCCGCCGCGCGGCACTGATCCATATCGCGCTGATGATCGCGGTGCTTCTGGTATCGCTGCCGATCGGTATCGCTGCTGGCTTCGATCGCCCGCCGCAAGAGGGGCAGATCCCGTGGCTGCTGGCGCTGTTCGCCACCTCGGTCGGCTTGCCATTCTTCTGCATCGCGGCCAACGGCCCCCTGCTGCAGGCCTGGTTCGCGCGGAGCGGTCACGAGCATGCCCGTGATCCCTACTTCCTCTATGCAGCCTCCAATATCGGCAGCTTTCTTGCGCTGCTGGCTTATCCTTTGCTGGTCGAGCCCTTCCTGCGCTTGACGACGCAGACCGCCGCCTGGACTTGGGGCTTTGCGTTCCTCCTGGCCGGCATCGCCAGCTGTGCCGGATTGGTCCTTGGGCAATCAGCTCCAGGCGCAAGCTCCAAGCCGTTGCCCGCTGCGCCGATCGCCTTCGCGCGAAAGCTCCATTGGCTCTTCCTGGCGTTCGTTCCCTCGGGCTTGCTGGTTGCGGTTACGGCCCACATCTCGACCGATGTCGCAGCGGCACCGTTGCTCTGGGTTGCGCCGCTTTCGCTTTTCCTGCTGACCTTCGTCATCGTTTTCCAACGCAAGCCGGCGTTGCGGCATGCCTGGATGGTTGGCGTACAAATCCCCCTCGTCGCGGTTTATGCAATCACAGCGTGGTTCGGCATCCGTTTGAGCTGGGAAGTCGAGATACTCCTGCATCTCTCCATCCTGTTCGTCACGGCCATGGTCGCCCATGGCGAGCTCGCGCGGCTACGCCCCTCTGCCGACGGGCTCACGACCTTCTACCTCTGGATGTCGCTCGGCGGCGTTCTCGGCGGCGTCTTCTCCGCGCTGCTCGCGCCAATGCTCTTCAACTCCGTGATCGAGTATCCGCTCCTGGTGCTTGTGGGCATGCTCTGCACTCCCGGCCTCGCCGCGATCCGCTTGACACGGGTGCAAGGCGCCGCGCTCGCCAGCATTGCTGCAGTCGGGTTCTTGGTTCTGGTGGCCAGGGAGGCTTCCAGAACCGACATGCTTCGTTCCTTCTTCGGGGTTCATCGCATCGCGGAAACCTCCGACGGTCGCTTCCGCTTGCTGATGCATGGCAGCACGCTTCACGGCGCACAGAAACTGCGCGAGGCGGACGGCACCCTGGTTTCCGGAAAGCCGGAGCCGTTGACCTACTACTATACCGGTGGCGGTATCGCCGATGGCATCGACTCGCTGCGGCAGGCGCTGGGCGGCAAGTTGGCTCAGGTGGCGGCCATCGGCGTCGGGACCGGCTCGCTCGCCTGCCAGGCGCAGGCCGGCGAGGATTGGACGTTCTACGAGATCGATCCGACCGTGATCCGGATCGCGACTGACCCGGCACGGTTCCGGTTCCTGAGCTCCTGCGCCCCGTCGACCCGCTTTGTCATGGGCGATGCGCGCCTGACGCTCGCAGAGGCGGCGGACGGCTCTCTCGACCTGATCATG
Source organism: Alloboseaceae bacterium BT-24-1 (assembly GCA_025846845.1). GTDB lineage: Bacteria > Pseudomonadota > Alphaproteobacteria > Rhizobiales > Beijerinckiaceae > Allobosea. The sequence goes on along the minus strand of JAOYTL010000001.1, from coordinate 478,654 downwards.
GTCGATGCCTTCTCCTCAGACGCAATCCCCACCCATCTTCTGACCGAAGAGGCCTTCAGCCTCTATGCGCGGAAGCTGAAGCCAGGCGGAGCGGCCCTGCTGCACATCTCGAACCGCAATATGGAGCTTGCCTCCGTCGTCCGTGCCACGGCCGCGACCGTCGGTCTTTCGACCTGGATCAATGTTTCGGTCAGAACCGACAATGATCTCAAATCGGCGAAGGTCGCGCCGGATGTCGCAATGGTCCTGCGGCCCGGAGTCGATCCTGGCCCGATTGTCCGCAGGGACTGGCGTGAGCAGGCCGGCCCCGGTGCAACCCGACCGTGGAGCGACGACTACGCCGATATCGTCGGCTCGGTCTGGCGCAAGCTCTCGGCCAAGTAGCGACGGCTAGCCGGTCGTCAGCGCCGCCTCGCGCAGCAGATCGAGCGCCTCCAGCACGCTCAGACGCCGGATCTCGTCGCGCCCCTGCGCGCCGAAGCGCTTTTCGCGATGCAGCGTCCTTGCACCATTGGCGCAGGCGAAATGCACGAGCCCGACCGGCTTGGCCTCGCTGCCACCGTCAGGCCCCGCGATGCCGGTGATCGCGACGGCGAGCCGCGACGACAGGCGCTCGCGGCCGCCTTCGGCCATGGCACGTGCGACGGGCTCGCTGACAGCGCCATGCTTGATGATCAGCTCGGCGGGGACGCCGGCCAGAATTGTCTTCGCCTCGTTGGAATAGGTGACGAGGCCGCCGAGCACCATGCTGGACGAGCCTGAGATTGCGGTCAGCGCGCCGGCGACGAGCCCACCGGTGCAGGATTCGACCGTGGCGACGGTGATGCCGCGTTCGCGCGAGATGTTCAGGAGTTCGGCGGCGAGCGAACGGGTGTCGAGGTCGAACATGGCGTCACTCCGGCTCGGGCAGGCGGATGGTCGCGGTGGCGAGCGCGGCGAGGCCCTCGCCGCGGCCGGTGAAGCCGAGGCGTTCCGAGGTCGTCGCCTTGACGCCGACCGCGTCGAGACGCAGGCCGGCGATCTCGGCGATCCGGGCGCGGATCGCATCGCGATGCGGGCCGACCTTCGGCCCTTCGCAAACGATGGTCAGGTCGAGATGGTCGATGCGCCCGCCACGCTGCCGGACGCGTTCGGCCGCGAAAGCCAGGAAGCGGTCGGACGAGGCGCCACGCCATTGCGGATCTCTCGGCGGGAAATGACTGCCTATATCGCCGTCGGCCAAGGCCCCCAACACTGCGTCGGTGAGCGCATGCAGGGCGACGTCGCCATCGGAATGAGCCGTGACGCCGCGGCTGTGCGGAATCCGGATGCCGCCGAGCCAGACATGGTCACCATCGGCGAAGGCGTGAACGTCATAGCCTGTACCTGTGCGCGTCACGAGTGACCTGGCGAAGCGCTGCTCGGCCAGTGCAAAGTCGTCCGAATGGGTCAGTTTCAGGTTCATTGGATCTCCCGCGAAGGTCGCGACGCGGTGGCCGGCCCATTCCATGATGGCGGAATCGTCGGTGAAGCCGATGGATTCAGCGGCATGGGCAGCCCGGTGTGCGACAAGCAGAGGCTGGAAGGCGAAGGCCTGCGGCGTCTGCACCGAGACGAGTTGCTCGCGCGGCAAGGTCTCCTCGATCAGGCCGGCGGCATCGATGCGCTTGACCGTGTCGGTGACGGGCAGTGCCGGGATCGCGGCGACATGTTGGGCACTAGCCGCCAGCGCTCGCTCGATCAGCGCGATTGAAACGAAGGGGCGAGCCGCATCGTGCACGAGGACATTGCCTGTGAAGCCGATGGCGGCGAGCGCCTCCAATCCCGCTCGGACCGAATCCTGGCGAGTTTCGCCGCCAGCGACCGGTGAGGCGAGCCGGGCCCTGGCACTCTTCGGAAGATGGCCGATCGCCTCGTCATATCGTGGTGCGTCGCCGGCACCGATCACCACGAGCACGGTGCCGATCCGGTTGTCGGCCAGGAAAGGGGCGAGCGTGCGGCACAGAACCGGCGTGCCGCCGAGCCGGCGATATTGCTTGGGAGCATCAGCACCAGCGCGCAGGCCGCGTCCGGCGGCGACGATCAGGGCTGCGACGGCAGTCGTCATCGGTCCTATGGCTCCATCGATTTGGGCCTCGCTGATAGGACGCCACAGCTCCGTCGCCAAGCCGCCAACGACGCCGCAACGACGCTCCCCCGAGCCATCGCACTCGCATCATGACGATATTGCGATGCAGCATAGTGCGAAATTCTCTTGCGCGACGCAGCATTTGTCCAATAAATCGGCAAAATGAAAATTGCCTCAAATTCGGGCGGGCGAGAGGTGCCGATCGGCGGATTGCTCCCGGCCTCGCGTGCCTTCCTGGCGCCGATGTCGGGCGTGACCGATCTGGCGATGCGCCGCATCGCCGCGCGCTTCGGTGCCGGCCTCGTCATTTCGGAAATGGTGGCCTCCGACGAGCTCGTTCGCGGCAGCGAGGAAGCACGGCTTCGGGCCGAGGGCGCGGGCGTGACGCCACATGTCGTCCAGCTCGCCGGTTGTGAAGCACGCTGGCTGGCGGAGGCGGCGCAGGTCGCGGAAGCGTCGGGCGCGGATATCGTCGACATCAACATGGGCTGCCCGGCCAAGCGGGTGGTTGGCGGCTGGGCCGGTTCGGCGCTGATGCGCGATCTCGATCACGCGATCGGACTCGTTGAGGCGGTCGTGGCGGCGGTGAAGGTACCGGTCACGGTCAAGATGCGGCTGGGCTGGGATGACGCCAGCCGCAACGCGCCTGAACTGGCGCGCCGCGCCGCGACGGCTGGCGCGGCTGCGATCACTGTTCATGGCCGCACGCGCCAGCAGTTCTACAAGGGCCAGGCCAATTGGGCTGCGATCCGTCCGGTTCGGGAGGAGGGGACATTTCCGCTGATTGCCAATGGCGATATCGCGACCGCAGAGCAAGCGCAGCTTTGCCTGGAGCAATCGAAAGCGGATTACGTCATGGTCGGGCGTGCCGCGCTCGGCCGGCCCTGGCTGCCAGGCGCGATCGGGGCTGAGCTCGCCGGCCGCGTGCCGGCGGACATCCCGCTCGCTGTCAAACATGATGTCGCGCGTGAACATTACGAGAGCCTGCTCTCGCTGATGGGACGCGAGACCGGCGTCCGCCATGCCCGCAAGCATCTGGCCGCCTATGCTGACGAGGCGCTCGCCTGCGGACTGGCGCCGGACGAAACCTCGCGCCGCGAGCTGCTGACGACCAGCGAGCCCGTGCGCGCCATCGCGGCGCTCGGGCAACTGTTCTCGACCGACCCTCTCGGCGCTGCTGCCTGATCCAGGAAAGTCATGCCTATGACGATGGCGATGTTAAACGACGGCGCGGAGGGGCAGCACGATCCCTTGTACGATCTTCTCGAAGTCCAGGCGCTCAACGTCCTGCCCATGCCTGTCCTTGTCATCGGGGAAGGACATGGCATCCTTTACGCCAATACTGCTGCCGAGGACTTCTTTCAGGCCAGCACCCTCGTGCTGAAACGCCAGCGCCTCGACGATCTCGTCGCCTTCGGCTCGCCGGTGCTGGGATTGGTCGAGGAGGTTCAGCGGCGTGGTGCCAGCGTCAGCGAGTACCGGGTCGAGTTGGCCTCGCCCCGGCTCGGCATCGATCGCGTGGTCGACGTTTTTGCCTCCTTGTTGCCCAGCCAGCCCGATGCGGTGGTGCTTCTGCTGCAAGAACGAACAATTGCCGAAAAAATGGACAGGCAATTGACGCATCGAGGAGCAGCGCGCTCGATCACGGCGCTCGGCGCGATGCTGGCGCATGAGATCAAGAATCCGCTCTCCGGCATCCGCGGCGCCGCGCAACTGCTCGAATCCTCGGTCCAGGACGACGATCGTCTGCTGACCCAGCTGATCTGCGACGAGGCCGATCGGATCGTCAAACTGGTCGAGCGCGTGGAGCTGTTCGGCGACGAACGTCCGAGCGAACGCGGGCCGGTCAACGTCCATGATGTGCTCGACCATGTGAAGCGGCTGGCTCAGTCCGGCTTCGCGCGGCACATCCGCTTCAGCGAGGTCTATGACCCGTCGCTGCCGCCGGTCGCGGGGAACCGCGACCAACTAGTCCAGGTCCTGCTCAACCTGGTCAAGAATGCAGCCGAGGCCATCGGCAACGACGCGATCGACGGCGAGATCACGCTGACCACGGCCTATCGTCCCGGCATCCGCATGCAGGCGCCCGGTTCCGGAGCCCGGCTCGCCTTGCCGCTCGAGATCGGCATCCGTGACAACGGGCCCGGCGTGCCGCCAGACCTGCACCAGTACCTGTTCGATCCTTTCGTCACCACCAAGGCGCAGGGAAGTGGCCTTGGACTTGCACTCGTCGCCAAGGTGATCGGCGATCACGGCGGAATCGTCGAATGCGAGTCCGTGCAGCGACGCACGACATTTCGAATTCGACTGCCCCTGCATGAGGCAAAGCCGCCTCGCGCTGGCTGAGAAGCGAGTAGGACACGGAAAAGCGCATGCCGACGGGTAACATTCTCATCGCCGACGACGACGCCGCGATCCGCACCGTCCTCAACCAGGCGCTCGCCCGCGCCGGCTACGAGGTGCGGACCACTGGTCAGGCGGCTACTCTCTGGACATGGGCCGCACAGGGTCTCGGCGATCTCATCATCACCGATGTCGTGATGCCGGACGGCAACGCCTTCGATCTCCTGCCACGCATCAAGCGGGTCCGGCCCGAGCTGCCGATCATCGTGATGAGCGCGCAGAACACCTTCATGACCGCGATCAAGGCATCGGAACGCGGCGCCTACGAATATCTGCCGAAGCCCTTCGACCTGAAGGAACTCGTCGCCATCGTCGGGCGCGCCTTGTCGCGCCCGCGCGGCGACGTGCCACGCAGCCAGGCGGCCGAGCCCGAGGACATCCCGCTGGTCGGCCGCTCCCCGGCGATGCAGGACGTCTACCGTGCCCTGGCGCGGCTGATGCCGATCGATCTGACGGTGATGATCAACGGCGAGTCCGGCACCGGCAAGGAGCTGGTCGCCCGCGCCCTGCACGACTATGGCAAGCGCCGCAACGGACCGTTCGTCGCCATCAACATGGCGGCGATCCCCAAGGACCTGATCGAATCGGAGCTGTTCGGTCACGAGAAGGGGGCCTTCACCGGCGCGCTGACCCGCTCCTCCGGCCGCTTCGAGCAGGCTGAGGGCGGCACGCTCTTCCTCGACGAGATCGGCGACATGCCGATGGAGGCGCAGACACGGCTGCTACGTGTGCTCCAGCAGGGCGAATACACCACCGTCGGCGGTCGCACCCCGATCAAGACCAATGTCCGCATCGTCGCCGCAACCAACAAGGACCTGCGCATCTCGATCGCGCATGGCCTGTTCCGCGAGGACCTGTTCTTCCGCCTCAACGTCGTGCCCATCCGGCTGCCGCCGCTACGCGAACGCGTCGAGGATATCTCGGATCTCGTCCGCCACTTCTTCGCGCTGGTCGAGAAAGAGGGGCTGCCGCGCAAGCAGATCGATTCTGAAGCGATGGATGTGCTGCGGCGCTACCGCTGGCCCGGCAATGTCCGCGAACTCGAAAATCTGGTGCGGCGTCTGGCCGCGCTCTATCCGCAGGACACGATCACGGCGCCCATCGTCGAGGCGGAGTTGCAGCCCGGGACCGGGAGCCCGGTGCAGATTGGGAGCAGCAGCGCATCGGAGCGGGCGGAAACCCTGTCCGGTTCGGTCGAACGCCATCTCAACCAGTATTTCGGCGGCTTTGGCGACCAGATCCCGCCGCCGGGGCTCTATCATCGCATTCTGCGGGAGGTCGAGCCGCCGCTGATCGCGGCCGCGCTGGCGGCGACGCGCGGCAACCAGATTCGCGCGGCTGAGCTGCTGGGACTTAATCGCAACACCTTGCGTAAGAAGATCCGCGAACTCGACATGCAGGTGGTGCGCTCGCCACGCTGAGCACAAGGCACTGTGGCTGCCTTGCATCTGTCATATTTTGACAACACCGTTGCGGCGGCGCATCAGTGCGCCGTGCGACGGCTTCCATGACGGGAGCCGTCGGCAACGGAGCTTCGACATCGTCTTGACAGCCTCGACCGGCGACATGCGCATGACGCCCCGATCCGAAGATCCGCCCCGGCGGGTTTCGGGCTGGCTCGGCGCGCTTGTCGTCGGCTTCGCGCTGGTCTCAGCGCTCACGACTTTCCTCGTGCTTTCGGGCGCGACGCCGGTTGCCCCGGTTCACGAGGTCGTGGTTGGCGTCTTCATCATCAACGGCCTCCTGATCCTGCTGTTGCTGACCATCGTCGCCTTCGAGGCGGCGGTGCTGATCCGCGCGAGGCGCAAGGGCGTGGCGGCAGCCGGTCTGCATGTGCGGATCGTCAGCCTGTTCAGCATCGTCGCGGCGCTGCCGGCTGTGCTCGTCGCCGTGATCGCGACCGCGACGCTGGAGCGCGGTCTCGAGCCCTGGTTCTCTGACCGCATGCGCGACGTGATCTTCAAATCCGTCGAGGTCGCCGACGCCTACACCACCGGGCAGTGCCGCTCGCTCGGCCGTGAAATCCGGCTGCTCTCGGACGATCTGGGACGAGCGAAAACGGCTTACGACGCCGATCGGCGCTGGTTCGAGAGCTTCCTGACGGCGCGCGCAACGGCGCTCGGCCTGCCGGTCGTCTGGATCATGAAGCCGCCGGATACGATCGTTGTCCGAGCCAATATCGATGTGCTGCGCGACGCCAGCAAACCGAATGCCGACGCTTTCGAAGATGCCCAGAGCTCGCCGGAACCGATCTGCGTGCTGCCGTCGGCGGGGCGGGTCTTCGGCGCCCTGATGAAGCTGCCGAGCTATGACGGCGCCTTCCTCTATGTCGCCCGCGAGGTCGATCCGCTCGCGGTCGAGTTCCCGGCGGTCGCCCGCGGCGCAGCGGTCGAGTACCTCGGCATCGACGCCCGGCGTAAAGGTGTGCAGATCGCCTTCGCCTCGATGTACGCGCTGATCTCCGTGATCCTGCTGCTCTCGGCGATCTGGCTCGGTCTCAACTTCGCCAACGGCCTCGTCGCGCCGATTCGGCGGATGATCCACGCCACCGATCAGGTTTCCAGCGGCAACTTCTATGTCCAGGTGCCGATAAGACGGGCGGAAGGCGATCTCGCCCATCTCGGTGAGACCTTCAACAAGATGACGGCCGAGCTGCGCCGTCAGCGCGACGGCCTCGTCACCGCAAGCGAAGTGATCGACCGGCGGCGCCGGTTCACCGAGACGGTCCTCTCCGGCGTCTCCTCCGGCGTGCTCGGCATCGACGAAGACGGGCACGTCACCATCAGCAACCGCTCATCCGAAACCTTGCTCGGAGCCGGCGGCCGCCTGCTCGGCGAGCCAGTGGCGCGGGTCGTTCCGGAGATCGCCGCGTTCGTGTCCGAAGCGCTGACCGGCCGCCAGCGCCTGAGCTCCACCCAGGTCGCGATCACCCGCGGTGGGCGCGAGCGGCTGGTCAACATCCGGGCCACACGCGAAGGCGAGGGGGCCGGTGCCGGCCTCGTGGTGACACTCGACGACATCACCGACCTCGTCTCGGCGCAGCGTACCGCCGCCTGGGCGGACGTGGCGCGCCGCATCGCCCACGAGATCAAGAATCCGCTGACCCCGATCCAGCTCTCGGCCGAGCGTATCCGCCGCAAGTTCGGCCGTGTCATCGTCGACGACAAGGACATCTTCGACCAGTGCACCGCCACCATCGTGCGGCAGGTCGAGGACATTCGCCGCATGGTCGACGAGTTCTCCTCCTTTGCGCGGATGCCCAAGCCTTCACCGGCGCGAGACGACATCGTCGAGACGGCCCGGCAGGTCATCTTCCTGATGCGGGTCGGCAATCCCGAGATCGACATCTCCGACAACCTGCCCGACGCACCGGTCCTAGCGCATTTCGATCGGCGCCTGATCTCGCAGGCTCTCACCAACGTCATCAAGAATGCGACCGAGGCGGTCGAGGCCGTGCCGGCCGATGAGCGCGGCAAGGGCCGTATCGAGATCGGCTTCGAGCGGCTCCAGGACGGCCGAATCGTCATCGACATCCTCGACAACGGCAAGGGCCTGCCAGCGGATCAGCGCCAGAAGCTGCTCGAACCCTACATGACCACGCGCGACGGTGGCACCGGGCTCGGCCTCGCCATTGTCGGCAAGATTCTCGAAGACCATGGCGGCGGCATCGAGCTGCTCGACCGTCCGGATGGTTCTCGCGGCGCAAGGATCAGGCTCTGGTTCGTCGAGACCGGGCCGCCACCGGCCGGCGAAGACAGACCAGAGACGGGCAATAGGACGGCGGACAACGCCACACGACAAGTGAACGGGACGAAAGCATGAGTGCTGACATTCTCGTCGTCGACGACGAGGTCGATATTCGCGAACTGGTTGCCGGCCTCCTGGAGGACGAAGGCTATCGCACGCGCAAGGCCGGCTCCGCCGACGAGGCGCTGGCCGCGATTGCCGCGCGGCGGCCCAACCTCGTTTTCCTGGATATCTGGCTGCAGGGCAGCCGGCTCGACGGGTTGCAGGTGCTCCAGCTGATCAAGGAGAGCCACCCGGACCTCGCGGTGGTGATGATCTCCGGACACGGCAACATCGAGACGGCCGTCTCGGCGATCAAGAGCGGCGCCTACGACTTCATCGAGAAGCCGTTCAAGGCTGACCGGCTGGTGCTGGTCGCCGAGCGCGCCCTGGAGGCTTCGCGGCTGCGACGCGAGGTGCGCGAGCTGAAGACCCGTTCGGTCCAGGCGAGCCGGATCGTCGGTCGCTCGACCGCGGTCAACCAGCTGCGCCAGACGCTGGAGCGTGTCGCGCCGACCAATGCCCGCGTGCTGATCACCGGCGAGCCGGGCTGCGGCAAGGAGTTGACCGCGCGCACGCTGCACGAGGCGTCGACCCGTTCGTCCGGGCCCTTCGTCGTCATCAACGCGGCGACGATCACGCCCGAGACGATGGAGGAGGAACTGTTCGGCGTCGAGGGTGGCGATGGGCGCTCGCGCCGGGTTGGCGCACTCGAAGAGGCCCATGGCGGCACGCTCTACATCGACGAGATCGGCGACATGCCGCGCGAGACGCAGAATCGGATCCTGCGCGTCCTGGTCGACCAGAATTTCCAGCGCGTCGGCGGCGCGACCCGGGTCCATGTCGACGTCCGCATCATCTCGTCGAGCAGCCGCGACCTCCTCAAGCTGATCGCCGACGGCCAGCTGCGGGAGGATCTGTATCATCGGCTCGGCGTGGTACCGATCCGCGTGCCTGCTTTGTCCGAGCGCCGCGAGGACGTGCCCGAGCTGATCGAGTTCTTCATGGACCAGATCTCGGTCGGGGCCGGTCTGCCCAAGCGCCGGATCGGCGGCGACGCCATGGCGATCCTGCAATCACACGAATGGCCGGGCAATATTCGCGAGCTGCGCAACAACGTCGAACGGTTGATGATTCTGACCAAGGGCGATCCCACGGCGGAGATCACGATCGACATGCTGCCGGCCGAGGTCGGTGCCATGGTGCCGACGACGCCGTCCGGCTCGGGCGGTGAGAAGCTGATGAGCCTGCCGCTGCGCGATGCTCGCGAGATCTTCGAGCGCGAGTATCTGATGGCGCAGATCGCCCGCTTCTCCGGCAATATCTCGCGTACGGCGGAATTCATCGGCATGGAGCGTTCAGCCCTTCACCGTAAGCTCAAATCGCTGGGGGTGGGCTGACACCGGACTGTTGTGTTGCACTGCACGCAGGGCGGCAGGTTGAATTTCGCGCCTCGCAACCCTTGCGCGTTCTCGCCGGGTCACGATCTAATAAGACGTCGGTGTCCCGAACGCCCGGCGATTGGCGCCGAAGCCTAACGGGACGATCTGGATCGCATGCGCAAGCCGATTGCGATCCCAACAACAGGGGCTACCCATGGCCGCAGAGCGGGCCCAAAACCTCCAGGACACGTTTCTCAATCATGTCCGCAAGCAGAAGATCCCTCTCACCATCTTTCTCGTGAACGGCGTCAAACTGCAGGGCGTCGTCACCTGGTTCGATAATTTCTGCGTTCTGCTGCGCCGGGATGGACATTCCCAGCTCGTCTACAAGCACGCGATCTCGACCATCATGCCAGGCCACCCGGTGCAGCTGTTCGAGCCCGAGGAAACGGACAAGGCCTGACCCGTGGGCGGCAAGGCCGGGGCGGGCGACGGAAGCTCGATCGGACTCTCGATCGACGCGGCCGAGCACGCCCTTGCGGCCGATACCCGCGCCTTCGTGGTTGGCCCCTATCGGGCGCGCCATGCCGTCAGCCGGACCAGCCCGGCTGACGAGAACCAGCGCAGCCATGCGGCGCGGCTGGACGAGGCGTTTGGACTGGCCAGCGCCATCGATCTCCAGATCGTCGAGGCGATCCCGGTCATCCTGAGCGCGCTGCGTCCTGCGACCTATCTCGGCAAGGGCAAGGTCGAGGAGCTCGGCGAGCGCGTCAAGATCGAGGAGATCGGTCTTGTCGTGATGGACTGCGCCTTGTCGCCGGTCCAGCAGCGCAATCTCGAAAAAACCTTTGGCTGCAAGGTCATCGACCGCACCGGCTTGATCCTCGAGATCTTCGGCCGGCGCGCCCGCACGCGCGAGGGCGCGCTGCAGGTCGAGCTCGCCCATCTCAATTACCAGAAGAGCCGCCTGGTCAGGTCCTGGACCCACCTGGAGCGCCAGCGCGGCGGCTTCGGCTTCCTTGGCGGCCCGGGCGAGACCCAGATCGAAGCCGACCGGCGCATCATCCAGGAGCGGATGACCAAGATCGAGCGCGAGCTCGAGAGCGTGAAGCGCACCCGCTCACTGCATCGCGCCAGCCGCAAACGCGTGCCTTATCCGGTGGTTGCACTGGTCGGCTACACCAATGCCGGCAAGTCGACGCTGTTCAACCGGCTGACATCGGCTGAGGTCTTGGCGCAGGACATGCTCTTCGCCACGCTCGACCCGACGGCGCGGGCACTCAAGCTGCCGCATGGCGCCAGGATCATGCTGTCGGATACGGTCGGCTTCATTTCCGACCTGCCGACGCAACTCGTCGCTGCCTTCCGCGCCACGCTCGAGGACGCGATCGAGGCGGATGTTCTGCTGCATGTCCGAGACGTCTCGCACGAGGATACGCAGGCCCAGGCCGCCGATGTCCAGGGCATTCTGCGCGATCTCGGTATTGATCCCGAGGATGGCAACCGCGTCATCGAAGTCTGGAACAAGGCTGACCTGCTTTCGGGCGACGAGCGTGAGCGCCAGGCGGCGCTCGCCACGCTCAAGCTGGGCGCCTCGCGCCCGGTGCTGGTTTCGGCGCTGACCGGCGAGGGGATGGGCCCGCTGACCGATGCGATCGAGCAGCGCATCGCGCGAACCCGGCCGATCTACCGGCTCACCCTGCCACCGGGCGACGGCAAGTCGCTGGCCTGGCTGCACGCCAATGGCGAAATCCTCGAACGCGAGGATGCGGAGGACGGCGCGCTGGCACTCTTGGTCAGGCTGCCGCCCGAGCGGGAAGGCGCCTTTACCGCACGTTTCCCGCAGGCTGAGCGCAGCGCTTAGCACCGGTCTCAGACGGGTAGGATTGCGGTGGTCTCTGATCGATTGCTTCGGTTACGCTCGCCGTGGCCGCAGCCCGAAGCGCCGAGGCTGCAGATCGGTGAGCACGGAGCGGGCTGCGTTATGGCCCGGCGCGCCGGTGACGCCCCCGCCTGGATGGGCACCGGAGCCGCAGAGGTAAAGGCCCGGCACCGGCATGCGATAATCGGCGTGGCCGAGCACCGGGCGGGCGCTGAAGAGCTGGTCGAGCGTCAGGCGACCGTGGAAGATGTCGCCGCTGATCAGTCCGAAACGCTCCTCCAGATCGCTCGGCGCCAGAGCCAGCCGGCCGATGACCGAGTCGCGGAATCCGGGAGCATAGCGGTCCACGGTCTCGATCATCAGATCGGCCACCGTGTCGCGATGCGCTTCCCAGCTCTCGCCGTTCGGCAGGCTTGGCGCGACATGCTGGCAAAACAGGCTTGCGACATGCCGACCGGGCGGGGCGAGGCTGTCGTCAAGCGTCGACGGGATCAGCATCTCGACGATCGGCTCGCTCGACCAACCTGACAGCCGCGCCTGCGCATGAGCGCGGTCCATATAGCCGAGCGACGGCGCGATGATGATGCCTGCGGTGAGATGGTCGCCCTGTTCCGGCAGGCAGGCGAAGCGCGGCAGCTCCGACAGCGCCAGATTCATTCGGAATGTACCCGAGCCCGAGGCATAGCGGCGGATGCGCTCGCCGAAATCGGTCGGGACGATCGCCGGGTCGACGAACCGCTCGAACAGCAGGCGCGGATGCAGGTTCGACACCACGGCGCGCGCCCGCACGACTTCGCCCCGCTCCGTCACGGCGCCAACGACGCGGCCCTTCTCCGTCAGCACCTGGGCGACCGGCGCCTCCAAACGGATCTCGACGCCCTGTTCAGCGCAGGCCTGCGCCATCGCCTGCGTGATCGCGCCCATGCCGCCGAGCGCGTGGCCCCAGGCGCCGCGCTTGCCGTTGACCTCCCCGAAGACGTGATGCAGCAGCACATAGGCAGAGCCCGGCGTGTAGGGGCTGGCATAATTGCCCACGACGCTGTCGAAGCCGAACAGGGCCTTGATCGGGTCGCTTTCGAACCAGCCGTCGAGCCAGTCGCCTGCCGACTTGGCGAAGAGGTCGAGCAGGTCGCGCCGTCCGGCCTGGTCGAGCCCGGCGACGCGTCGCCCAAGGGCAGCCGCTTCCAGCATCTGCGGCAAGGCGGCAAGCCAGCCGCCTTCAACAAGATTGGGCGGCGCCTGCAGCACGAGGTCGCGCAGTATGGCGGCGACCCGTTCCAGCCGCTCGCCATAGGCCTGCAACCGCTTGGCGTCGCGGACCGAGAACTTTGCCACCTCCGCTTCCGTGCGCCCCTCGCCGGCGGCGAGATAGCGCCCATCCGGCAGCGGCATGAAGTTCGCCATCCGCCGCTCGACGATCCTGAGCCCATGCCGTGCCAGCTCCATCTGCTCGATGATGCGCGGGTTGAGCAGGCTGACAGTGTAGCTCGCAGTGGAGTTGCGAAAGCCGGGGTGGAACTCCTCGGTGACGGCTGCGCCACCGACCACGGCGCGCCGCTCCAGCACGGTGACCTTCAGCCCGGCCCTGGCGAGGTAGAAGGCGCAGACGAGCCCGTTATGGCCGCCGCCGAGAATGACGATGTCGGCATGGCTGATGCTCACGAATCGGTTCCTTCGTCAGCACAAAGCCCAATTGCCGGTTGAAACTCAGTTCAGCTCCGACTTGTCGATCCGGTACTTGCCCTTGCGGTCGCGCCGAAAATATTCGCGCGCCTGCGGGTGCCGGACCGGTTGGCCGGACTCGTCGATCACGAGATTTTGTTCCGAGACGTAAGCGACATACTCGGTCTCCTCGTTCTCGGCGAAGAGATGGTAGAACGGCTGGTCCTTGGACGGCCGCAGGTGCTCCGGGATCGCCAGCCACCACTCTTCCGAGTTCGAGAACACCGGATCAACGTCGAAGATCACGCCCCGGAACGGGTAGACGCGATGGCGCACCACATCGCCGATCCGAAATTTCGCCGTGCGTGATTCCATGTCCCTCGTTCAGCCCCAAGTCGGCCGTCATTGCCGATGTCGTCGCCGCGCCCAGCGCTTGACCTAGGATTACGTCGCAAATGCGTCAATATCCCCGGATGTCGCGGACTGGTGATCTTCAGAGGTTGTAACGTATTGCCAAGGCTGGATCGCGCGCCGCTACCTGCCGCGCCAGGTCGACGATGACCTTGGCCTGCTTCCAGGTCGCATCGTCCTGCATCTTGCCGTCGATCATCACCGCTCCCGAGCCGTCAGGCATGGCTTCGAGGATGCGTTTGGCAAAGGCGACCTCGTCGGGATCGGGGCTGAAGACGCGCTTGGCGATCTCGATCTGGGAAGGATGCAGCGTCCAGGCGCCGGCACAGCCGAGCAGGAAGGCATTGCGGAACTGCGCCTCGCAGGCGGCTGCGTCCGAGAAATCGCCGAACGGGCCATAGAACGGCTTCAGGCCGGCCGAGGCGCAGGCGTCGACCATCTTCGCCAGCGTATAATGCCACAGATCCTGCTGCGCGACGGCACGCGGACCGCCGTCCGGTGTCGAATCGGCGATCACCTTGTATTCCGGGTGGCCGCCGCCGACGCGGGTCGTCTTCATCGCGCGAGAGGCGGCAAGATCGGCCGGCCCAAGGCTCATGCCGTGCATGCGCGGGGAGGCGGTCGCGATCGCATCGACGTTCTTGACGCCCTCGGCCGTCTCCAGGATGGCGTGTATCAGCACCGGCTTGCGCAGCGCATGCCGCGCTTCATATTGCGCCAGCAGCTGATCGACATAGTGGATGTCCCAGGGGCCCTCGACCTTGGGCACCATGACGACGTCGAGCTTGCCGCCGATCTCGCCCATGATCGCGGCGATATCGTCGAGGAACCAGGGCGAGTTCAGCGCATTGACCCGCGTCCACAGTCCGGTGGCGCCGAAATCAGTCGCCTTGGCCAGCGCGATGAAGCCGTCGCGTGCCGCCTGCTTCGCCTCGACCGGAATGGCGTCCTCGAGATTGCCGAGCACGATATCGACCTGGCCTGCGAGCTCCGGAACCTTGGCGCGCACCTTTTCCAGATGCGGCGGCACGAAATGGATCATCCGCTCCAGCCGCAGCGGCAGCTCCCGGTAGGGCTCAGGCGCGCCGATCGCCAGCGGGCGGTAGAACTGGCGTGGCGTCTTGGTCGTCATGCTCGGCTCCATGCTGCAACGCAGCGAATGTGCCGGAAGGCCATTCGGTCGTCCATCGATCTTTCGGTGGATCTTGGGTGAATTATCCTAGGATCAAAAGCCCAGGACAATCATCCCATCATGTAGCTCAGTTCCGCGCGAAAGGCGTCTGCAGGACCACGCGCGCCGGATTGGCGATGCCATCGCGCGGATTGAGCATGCCGCGCAGACCGAGTGCGTCGCTGGCAAAGTTGTCGTCGTGCAGGCTGGCCTCGCGCACCCGCATCTGCCGGCGCAAGGTGCGAACCTGCGCCTCTGCGTGCGAGATACCGACCTTCTCGTCGATCTTGCGGCGGTCGCTGGCGGTCAGCTCGGGCGAGCCGCGAAAATCACGAAAGTCCGCCGCGGTATAGGGCCACTTGCCGGAGCCGGTGAAGGTGCGAACCCGCCCGTCGAGCACGATGCTGTCGCCCGGCCGCAAGGTGAAGTCGCGCAGCAGCGAGACACGGCGATCGTTGGCGGTCGCGATCGCCGGCCGGCAAGCCGGATCGGCGCCGCGCTCATAGGCATAGGCCATCGGCAGGGCGCGATAGGTCTTGCCATCGCTCGCCACCGCATCATCGATGGTTGCAGCACCGGCCGCGACCTTGAAGACCTTGACCGGCACCCCGGGATTGGCGGCCTGGCAGAGCGCCTCATGCGCCCTGAGGTCGGACTGGCTGCGCAGATGACCGATCGGCGCATGGAAGCCGTCGCAGAGGCGTACGCAGAGGGTCCGCGTCACGTCGGCCGCGCCGGACACCGTGTCATAGCGCATCGCTGGCAGCTTTTGCTTCTGCTGCGCCTGCTTCGGTGCGGCCTGGATCGGCTTGAACGGATTGAGCGCGACTGGCGGCGGGCTTAGGCGCCCTTCCGGGCGCGCCTGGAAGAATGGCACTGACCAGATCTGGCGGGCGGGAGCATAGGCCGATACGGGAACGGAGGCGTAAGCGGCGCGAGCCGGTGCACGTTCTGCCCGGCGAGCGGCTTCCTCGCGATGGAAGGCGCGAATGCCGGCATCATCCTCGGCCTGGACCAGGGAGACGGTCAGAACCGTGCCACCTGCGCCGAGTGCAAGCCCGAAGCCGGCCATGGCCGCGAGGCGCAGGCCGCTGCTGCGGCCACGCGAAACGGGATTCACTTCCGTCGAGGAGCTGGAACCGGTCGGCGGGACAGGATCGGAACGCAGGCAATCGACATTACGGACACGAAGCACCGCGATTACTCCATCGCTCGCTAGTTCATTGTCCGCCGCTTTATGGGCTTAGTTTACTTTTCGTTAAGACTCAACGGCCGCCGCATTTCAGCCCCCGGAAAGCGGACTTCATCGTTAATAGTCAGGCCGGCGTTGGCAGTCCGGCGGGAAACCGGCAGCCCTTGCCCTGAGAGACTGGCCGCAAACGCAATGATTTCAAGAGGCGCTTGCTTCCCAAAAGGCGCGGGTCGTCCCGGGCGACCAGAGGGAGACCCGGGACCCATTCCGGAACCTCTTTCGGCAAGGCTCCGGAATGGATCCCGGATCTCCGCTTGGCTCCGTCCGGGATGACACCGTCACTTATGGCCAACTCAACCGCTCGATAAGCTGCGGGAATTCTCAATCCTGCCGGCGATGGACCGCCTGCGGGATCGCGACCGGCACTGCGCCTGGAATCGCCGCCGCTTCCTCCCGCTCGCCGCGACCGCGGCCGGAAAGCCAGCTGTCGACCTTGTCGAGATAGAAGTAGACGACGGGCGTGATGTAGAGCGTCAGCAACTGCGAAACGATGAGGCCGCCGACCACGGCAATGCCAAGCGGCTGCCGCAGTTCCGCACCGGCGCCGGCGCCGAGCGCGATCGGCAGCACGCCGAAGATCGCGGCGAAGCTCGTCATCATGATCGGCCGGAAGCGGACGAGCGCTGCATCGCGGATCGCCGTCAGCGCGTCGTCGCCCATCTTGCGGCGCTCGATCGCGAAGTCGACCATCATGATCGCGTTCTTCTTGACGATGCCGACCAGCATCAGGATGCCGATGATCGCGATCACCGACAGGTCCATGTGGAAGTACTGCAGCGCGAGCAGCGCGCCGAGACCGGCCGAGGGCAGGCCGGACAGGATCGTGATCGGGTGGATGAAGCTCTCGTAGAGAATGCCGAGGATGATGTAGATCACCAGGATCGCGGCAAAGATCAGCAGGCCCTGGCCCTTCAGCGCATCCTGGAAGAGCTGGGCCGAGCCCGCAAAGCTGGTCACGATCGAAGCTGGAAGATTCACTTCGCGCTCGGCCGCGCGGATCGCATTGACGGCTTCGCCGAGCGAGACGCCGGGCGCGGTGTTGAACGAGATCGTCACCGCCGGCTGCTGCGAGATTCGGTTGACGGCGAGCGGCCCGACGCTCGGCTTGATCGTCGCCACCGTCTCCAGCGGTACGTTCTGGCCGTTGGCGGCCTTGAGCAGCAGGCGCGACAGCACCGCCGGGTCCTGCTGGTAGGCGCGCTCGGCCTCCATAATGACCTGATAGTCGGTCGACGGAGTGAAGATCGTCGCGATCTGGCGCGAGCCGAAGGCGTTGCCGAGCGCCTGGCGGATCTGGTCGCTGGAGATGCCGAGGCTGGCGGCGCGCTCGCGGTCGATCTCGATCGAGAGCTGGGGATTGCGCAATTGCAGGTCGATATTGGCGTCGCGCAGCTGCGGCAGCTGCGACAGGCGCTGCTGCATCAGCGGCGCGTAGTTGAACAGGGCGCCAAGATCGGGCCCTTGCAGCGAATACAGGTACTGCGCCCGCGAGGAGCGGCCGGCGTTCAGGTTGATGTTCTGGACCTGCTGGAACACCGCGGTGATGCCGGGCACCTCCGAGACGGCGCGGCGCAGGCGGGCGATCACCACATCGGCCTTGTCGCGCTGGTCCTTCGGCTTCAGGGCGATGAACATGAAGCCGTTATTGGTGGCGTTGAAGCCGCCGATGTTCGAGGTCAGGTAGTCGATCGCCGGATCGGCCTTGACGATCTCCGCGACGCGCATCTGGCGCGCCGCCATCGCCTCGAAGGAGGTGTCCGGCGGACCTTCGGTGGCGCCGCGCAAGAGCCCGGTATCCTCGGTCGGGAAGAAGCCCTTGGGCACGTCGATATAGAGCTGGACCGAGACATAGACAGTGCCGAGCGTCACCAGCAGCATCAGGAAGCGCGCCTTCAGCACGGCGTCGAGCGTCCAGCGATAGGCGCTGAGCATGCCCTGGAAGCCGGCTTCGAACACGCGTTCGACAATGTTCGGCTTCTTGTGATGGTCGTGCGCCTTGAGGAAGCGGGCGCACAGCATCGGCGTCAGCGTCAGCGAGACGAAGCCGGAGACGATGATCGCTGCCGCGATCGTGCCGGCGAACTCGGCGAAGACCTTGCCGACCACGCCGCCCATAAAGAAGACGGGGATGAAGACCGCGACCAGCGAGATGGTGATCGACAGGATGGTGAAGCCGATCTCGCGCGAGCCGTCGAGCGCAGCCTGGAACGGCTTCTTGCCCATCTCGATATGCCGGATGATGTTCTCCAGCATGACGATGGCATCGTCGACGACGAAGCCGACGGCGAGCGTCAGCGCCAGCAGCGAGATGTTGTCGAGCGAATAGCCCAGCGCGTGCATGATTGCGAAGGTGCCGACCAGCGAGATCGGCAGCGCCAGCGTCGGGATCACCGTCGCGGCGAAACTCTTCAAGAACAGAAAGATCACCATGACCACGAGGGCGATCGCGATCATCAGCGAGACCTCGACGTCCTCGACCGCCTCGCGGATCGGGATCGAGCGGTCGTTGAGCACGACGAGATCGATCGCCGCCGGCAATTGCGCGCGATAGGCGTCGAGCCGGCTCTTGATGCTGTCGACGACCTGAACGGTATTGGCATCCGACTGGCGATAGACCGCCAGCATGATCGAGCGCTGGCCGTTGTACCAGCTGCCGGTCTGGTCGTTCTCGACCGAGTCGAGGATCTGCGCCACGTCGTTGAGGCGGATCGGCACGCCGTTCTTCTGCGAGATGATCAGGTTGCCGTATTCGCTGGCGCGTTCCATCTGGCCGGTGGCACCCAGCACCATGCGCTGGTTGGTGCCGTTCAGCGTGCCGACCGGGGAATTCGAGTTCGCGGCGGCGATGGCGCTGCGCACATCGCTGAGGGCAAGGCCGCGGGCGGACACGGCGTCGGGGTTGACCCGCACCCGCACCGCATATTTCTGCGCACCAAAGATGTTGACCTGGGCGACGCCGGGCAATTGCGAGATCTGCTGCTGCAGGATGTTCTCGCCGAACTCGTGAACCTCGTAGAGCGGCTTGGTCGCCGAGGTCAGCACCATGAACAGCACCGGCTGGTCGGCCGGATTGACCTTCCTGAAGCTGGGTGGGGCAGGGAGCTCGGGCGGCAGGCGCCGGGTGGTGGCGCTGAGCGCGGCCTGCACATCGAGCGCCGCGCCGTCGATATTGCGGTTGAGGTCGAACTGCAGCGTGATCGAGGTCGAGCCCTGCTGCGAGACCGACGACATCGAGGTGATGCCTGAGATCGAGGCGAATTCGCGCTCGAGCGGCGCAGCGATCGAGGAGGCCATCGTCTCAGGGCTGGCGCCGGGCAGGCGGGCGCTGACATTGATGGTCGGGAAATCGACCCGGGGCAGGGCCGCAACCGGCAACTGCTTGAAGGCGAACAGCCCGAAGATCAGGAACGTCGCCATCAGGAGGGTCGTCATGACCGGGCGGCGGATGCAGGCCTCGGGCAGGTTCATCAGCCGGCGCTCCCTCGCTGGGAGGTCAGGTTGGGCGCCGGCGGGCTCTGGCCGCCACGGCCGCGCTCGATCGTGCGCGCACCATCGGTCAAAAGCAGCTGCCCGTCGATCACCACGGTCTCGCCGCCGTTGAGGCCCGACGCGATGACGACGCGATCCTCGATGTTGCGGGCGACCACGATCGGCCGGGCCCGGGCGGCGCCATTGTCGATCACGAAGACATAGGAGCCGTTCTGCCCCGTCTGGACCGCCTCGCGCGGAACGGTGACGACATCGGGCTCGGTCCGCAGCGTCAGCCGGACCTGGCAGAGCGCGCCGGGCCAGAGCGCCTCGTCGGGATTGTCGAAGCTGGCCCGGATCTGGATCGTGCCCGTCGTCGCGTCGACGGAGTTGTCGACCACCGCGATCGTGCCTTCGACGCTCTTGCCGGCGCCTTGCTGGGTCGCCTGGACGGCTGCCGTCTTCGCCTGCATCGCCTCGCGGATTTCCGGCAGATAGCGCTGCGCCACGGCGAAGCTGACATAGATCGGGTCGATCTGGTTGATCGTGGCCAGCGTCGCCGAGCTGTCGCCGCTCTTGGCGATGTTGCCTTCCTTCAGCGCGGCGACACCGACCCGCCCGGAGACCGGAGCGGTGATCGTATAGTAGCTGAGCTGGACGCGCAGGCTGTCGACGGCAGCTTCGCCGCCCCGGATCGCAGCGCGCAGCGTGCTCACGGCGGTACGGGCATTGTCGAGGCGCTGGTCGGTCGCGATCTCGCGTCGGGAGAGTTCTTCGGCCCGCCGCAGATCGGACTCGGCCGCGATGAGCGAGGCCTTGTCGCGAGCAACATTGGCCTCGGCCTGGCGCAACTGTGCCTCGAGCTGGCGCGAGTCGAGCCGGAACAGCACGTCGCCCTTGTTCACCGTGGCGCCGTCGCGGAACTCGACCGCCATGATCTGGCTGTCGACGCGCGAGCGGATATTGACGGTGGAGATCGCCTGCACCGTACCGATCGCATCGATCCGGACCGGCATCGGGCGGCGCTCGGCCTTGGCGGTGACGATGGTCACCGGCGGCCGGTTCGCCTGGCCGGGGCGATTACCGCCGGCGGCAGGGGCGGCTGCAGTTGCTGCCGGCTTGGCCGGCAGCGGGATCACCTTGCCGTAGGGAACCTGGTCGAGCGGCCACGGCACAGGGCGCCCGGTCCCATGAAGAAACGCGCCCGCGGCGAGAACGCCCGCGGCCGAGAACAGAGCCACACGCCCGAAAGTCAGCACTGCCATAGAAAGCCTTGCGCCACGGGGAGCACCACGCCAACCCTGCCGGACGGCTGCTCCCCAAACCATCCTCACCGCAAGTATTTAGCATGAAGAGGGTGTAGTTTGGACGCAAGTGTCGATTACGGTTTATCGGTCGCTGTAGCGAGGATGTGACAGAGCCGACAAATCGGCAAACAGAACTCGCCAGCGCACGTCTTGCGTGCGTCAAATAAAACCACTCAGACTATGGCAATAACGATCCCGAGCCACATGAAAAACAGGCATACGACGCCGACCGCGAAGACGATTGCCCGTTGTTGCAGCCTGTTCGCGCCTGTGTGGATCAGTGTATGGACAATCCGGGTCGCGACATAAGCCCAGGCCAGCGCCGCCATGACATAGCCGGTTGCGCCGACATGCATCGCGATCAGGATCAGCGCGAAGAACAGCAGCGGGGTTTCGAACTGATTACTGAAATTGGCCGAGGCGAGCCGCGCCGGCTCCGGATAGCGTTCGTTCGAGACCGCGATGTCCGCCAGCCGGACCTCGCGATTGGCGAAGGCCTTCTGGCGCCGCAGGAACACGATGACGAGGACGACGAAAGTCCAGAGGATCTGGGCCAGCGCCGGATAGATCAGCTTGAGCGTCATGTCGGCCTCGTCCTGAAGCATCGGACCGAAAAGTGGTCCCGGTTTTCGAGCTGATCCGATGCTCGTTAAAAAGGATGGATCGTCTTACGGCGATCCAGAACTAGGAGCGCGTCGGATAGTTCGGGCTTTCGCGCACGATCGTCACGTCGTGGACATGACTCTCGCGCAGGCCGGCGCTGGTGATGCGGATGAAGCGCGCCTTGTTACGGTAGTCCTCGAGATTGTGGCCGCCGACATAGCCCATCGCGGCGCGCAGGCCGCCGGCGAGCTGGTGCAGCACATTCGAGACGGGGCCCTTGTAGGCGACCTGGCCCTCGATGCCTTCCGGCACCAGCTTCAGCGCGTCCTTGATGTCCTGCTGGAAGTAGCGGTCGGCCGAGCCGCGCGCCATCGCGCCGACAGAACCCATGCCGCGATAGGATTTGTAGGAGCGGCCCTGGTACAGGAAGGTCTCGCCCGGGGTCTCGTCGGTTCCCGCGAGCAGCGAGCCGACCATGGCGCAGGAGGCGCCGGCGGCGAGCGCCTTGGCGAGATCGCCGGAATATTTGATGCCGCCATCGGCGATGACCGGGATGCCGGCCTTTTGCCCGGCAGAGGCCGCATCCATGATCGCAGTGAGCTGCGGTACGCCGACGCCGGCGACGATGCGGGTGGTGCAGATCGAGCCCGGGCCGATGCCGACCTTGATCGCGTCCGCGCCGGCATCGATCAGCGCCTGCGCGCCGCCGGCGGTCGCGACATTACCGGCGATGACCTGGACGGCGTTGGAGAGCTTCTTCACCCGCGTAACCGCTTCCAGCACCTTGGCGGAATGGCCATGCGCGGTGTCGACGACGATGAGGTCGACGCCCGCCTCGATCAGTAGCTCCGAGCGCTCGAAGCCGAGATCGCCGGTCGTGGTGGCGGCTGCAACCAGAAGCCGGCCATGAGAATCCTTGGCGGCATGGGGATGGGCGACCTGCTTCTCCATGTCCTTGACGGTGATCAGGCCGATGCAGCGATAGTGATCGTCGACCACCAGCAGCTTCTCGATGCGGAACTGATGGAGCAGGCGGCGGGCCTCGTCTTGGCCGACGCCTTCGCGCACCGTGATCAGCCGGTCCTTGGTCATCAGCTCGGAGACGGGCTGCTCGGGATTGGCGGCGAAGCGCACATCGCGATTGGTCAGGATGCCGACGAGCTTGCCGTTGTGCCCCTGCGGACCGCGCTCGACCACCGGAATGCCGGAAATCCCGTTGTTCTTCATCAGCGCCAGCGCATCGGCCAGCGTCTCGTCCGGATGGATGGTGATCGGGTTGGCGATCATCCCCGACTCGAATTTCTTGACGAGGCGCACCTGCGCCGCCTGCTGCTCGGGATCGAGGTTGCGGTGCACGACGCCGAGGCCGCCGGCCTGCGCCATGGCGATCGCCATCTTCGCTTCGGTCACCGTATCCATCGCCGAGGCGATGATCGGCAGGTTGAGCGAGATCGTCTTGGTCAGCTTGGTCGCGATGTCGACATCGCTCGGCATCACCTCGGATGGGCCGGGCTCGAGCAGCACATCGTCGAAGGTCAAACCGTCGCGAATGAGACCGTCAGTGATCGTCGCCATCGTCAACTCCGGGGCCGGCCGAGCCGGCTCTGAAAAGGGGCAGGGCGGATATGCCCTAAGCCGAGTTGACGAGGCCCGATATCACGCGTGTGGCGCGCCCGCTAGGGGCAGTGCAACAAAATCTGTCGAGGCGGCCGCGGCACGGGGCCGCGACCGTCGAAATTGCGAGAGATGCTGACTTACTGCTGCTGCGACGGCCGGGCCTTGCCGGTCTGCTGCGCGACTGGAGCCGGGCCCTTCGGTTCGACGCCGAAGCAGCCCATCCCCATCATCATGCTACCCTGGGCATTGGCCATCTGCTGGCACATCTTCTGCCGGTCGCAGTTCATGGTCCTGAGGATGTCGCCGGAGCCGGGTGTAACCATGCGCACGGCGCAGCCTTCCTCCCAGCTCGTCGACTGGGCCAGGGCAGGTGCCTGCCCCGCGCCAAAGAAGGCAGCTCCCGCCAGCAACGCGACGGCGGCGCCATGCTTGAGCGCGGCCGACGTGAACGAGCGGACGTGGTGGTGAGTGGAGTTGATCATGAAACACCTCTTGCCCGCGGGCCAGCCGCGTCGGCCTATGCGAAACCATCGCCCCTTCAAGCGGGAGATAGTTATCGCTTGGCTGGATTGCCCTGCTGAAAACGCATGGCGGAACCGCTCTCACATCCTTGTGATGACGTGAGAGCAGGTCTGAAGCCGGCTCTCGTTGCATCGGCACGGTCCGCCCGTCATGCATCAGACGCAACCCTCGTCACTATGCCCCAATCCACTCTCGCCAGCCGGAGACACCCGCAGTAAAGGGCGGCGGGCGGCATAAATCCGAAAGTCCGATTCCTTGCAGCGCGCCAAGCTCCTGCCTCTCATCGTCGCCTGCGCGCTGTTCATGGAGAACACCGATTCGACGGTGATCGCGACGTCGCTGCCGGTGATCGCGCAATCGCTCGGCGAGGACCCGATCGCTCTGAAGCTGGCGTTGACCTCCTATCTCGTCAGCCTCGCCGTCTTCATCCCGATCTCGGGCTGGATGGCCGACAAGTTCGGAGCCCGCACGATCTTCCGCGCGGCCCTCTGCATCTTCATGTTCGGCTCGGTGCTGTGCGCCTTCTCGAATTCGCTCGGGGCCTTCGTCGGGGCGCGCTTCATCCAGGGCATGGGCGGGGCGATGATGGTGCCGGTCGGACGGCTGGTCATCCTGCGCAGCGTCGAGAAATCGCAGATCGTCAGCGCGTTGGCCTATCTGACGGTGCCGGCGCTGGTCGGCCCGGTGGTCGGGCCGGTGGTCGGCGGCTTCATCACCACCTATTTCGACTGGCGCTGGATCTTCTTCATCAACATCCCGATCGGCCTGCTCGGCATCGCCCTGGCGACGATGTTCTTCGAGGACATTCGGGAGGAGGATGTCGCACCGCTCGACATCACCGGCTTCCTTTTGTCCTCGTCGGGCTTTGCCGCCCTGATGCTCGGCCTCGCCACCGGTGGGCGCCACCTCGTGCCGGTCGCGGTCTCCTACGCTTGCGTCGCCTTCGGCATCGCGGCGCTTATCCTCTACTGGTTTCACGCGCGTCGGCTGGCCTATCCGGTGCTCAATCTCGCGCTGCTGCGGATCCCCACTTACCGGATCGGCGTGATCGGCGGTTCGGTCTTTCGCGTCGGCATCGGCGCCATCCCCTTCCTCCTGCCGCTGATGCTGCAGCTCGGCTTCGGGCTCGATGCGCTGCAATCGGGATTGATCACCTTCGCCTCGGCCGCCGGCGCGCTGATCATGAAGACGCTGGCGAAGACCATTCTCGCCCGGTTCGGATTCCGCGGCGTGCTGACCTTCAACGCGCTGATTGGCTCGGCCTTCCTCGCAGCCTCCGGCCTGTTCACGCCGACGACGCCTCATTGGCTGATGCTCGGCGTCCTGCTCGTCGGTGGCTGCTTCCGCTCGCTGCAGTTCACCGGCATCAACGCGCTGAGCTATGCCGATGTCTCGAACCGCGACATGTCGAGCGCGACCAGCCTCTCCAGCGTCGCCCAGCAATTATCGCTCAGCGTCGGCGTCACCATCGGCGCCTTCGCGCTCGAGTCGGCCAACCTTCTCAACGGCGGCAAGACGCTCGGCGCTGGCGATTTCTGGCCGGCTTTCGTCCTCGTCGGCCTGATTTCCGCCTCCTCGGTCTTCTGGATGGTGCAGTTGAAGCCCGACGCTGGCGCCGAGGTGTCCGGCCATGCGCCGGTGAGCGCCCGCAAGGTCACCGCTCAGGCGATCGAGGACCAGAAGCCGCTCGAGTGATGTACCGCCGATTGACGAAGCCGCGCGACTGCGCCAGCGGTGACACATGACTTCCGGCCAGAATCGACTGTTCCTCGGCGTCGGGCATTCGGCGCTCGGCCGCCCTTGGCGCGACCGGCTCGATTCCGCCGGCCTCGCACAGGCCGAGGCGCTGGCGCAGGTCGAGGGCGTGCCCGACACGCTGGCCCGCATCCTCGCTGGCCGCGGCGTCCTCTCCAGCGAGGCGCTGCGCCATCTTGAGCCTAAGCTCCGCGATCTCCTGCCGGATCCGTCCGTGCTGCGTGACATGGATCTTGCCGCGCAGCGGCTGGCGCAGGCAGCGACATCAGGCGAGAAGGTCGCGATCTTCGGAGACTACGACGTCGACGGCGCCTGCTCGGCGGCGCTGCTCGCCGGTTTCCTCGCCGAGGCGGGTGCACGGCCACGCATCCATATTCCCGATCGCCTGATCGAGGGCTATGGCCCGAATGCCGAGGCGATCGCCATGCTGGCGGGCGAGGGCGCGACGCTGCTCGTCACCGTCGACTGCGGCACGACCAGCCATGAGCCCCTGCAACAGGCGGCGCGGCTCGGGCTCGACATCGTGGTGCTCGACCACCATCAGGCGCCGGAACTGCTCCCCAGCGCCGAGGCGCTGGTCAATCCGAACCGGCAGGACGATCTCGCCGGCCTTGGCCATCTCTGCGCCGCCGGCGTGGTGTTCCTCACGCTGGTGGCGACGAATCGCGAATTGCGCCGGCGCGGTGCCTGGCAGGCGAGGGGGAGTGAGCCCGATCTTCTTGCGGCGCTCGACCTCGTCGGGCTCGCGACCATCGCCGACGTCGTGCCCCTGATCGGCCTCAACCGTGCTTTCGTGCGCCAGGGCATCGCCATGATGCGAACGCGCCAGCGGCCCGGACTCGCGGCCCTGCTCGATGTCTCCGGGCTCGACGGCCCGGTGCAGCCCTGGCATCTCGGCTTCCTGCTCGGGCCGCGCATCAATGCCGGCGGGCGCATCGGCGATGCAGCTCTCGGCGCCCGGCTGCTCCTGACCCGCGACGAGGTCGAGGCACGCAGCATCGCTGCCGAGCTCAATCGGCTCAACCAGGAGCGCCAGGAGATCGAGCGGGCTGCGGTCGAGGAGGCGGTATCTGAGGTCGAGCATCGTTTCGAGGATGCGGCCTCGCACCCGGTGCTGGTCGTCGGCTCGGCCGAGTGGCATCCCGGCATCGTGGGGCTGATCGCAGGGCGGTTGAAGGAGCGCTTCCGCCGGCCGGCCTTCGCCTTGGCGCGCAACGGCGATGGCGGCGCCACCGGTTCCGGCCGCTCGATCGCTGGCGTCGATATCGGCGGCGCCGTGCGCCAGGCGGTCGAGACCGGCCTCGCGGTCAAGGGCGGCGGCCATGCCATGGCGGCCGGCGTCACGTTGGCGCCAGGGCAGGAGGCCGCCTTCGCAAGCTTCATCGGTGAACGACTGGCCGCGGGCGTGGCGAATTCGCGCGAAGCCGAGGCGCTGCTGATCGATGCGGCGATCAGCGCCGGCGGCGCCAATCCGCGCCTGCTCGCCGAGATCGATCAGGCCGGGCCGTTCGGCGCCGGTTGTCCCGAGCCGGTCTTCGTGCTGCCGGCGCATCGCCTGACCGAGGTGATCGAAGTCGGCGCGGGCGGGCATCTGCGCATCAAGCTGCGCTCGGGCGACGGCGCCACCATCAGCGGCATCGCCTTTCGCGCTGCGCGCGAGCCGCTCGGCCAGGCGCTTCTCGCGGCGCGCGGCGAAAGCGTGCATCTCGCCGGCACGCTGACGCTCAATCGCTGGGGCGGCAGCGAGCGCGCCGAGCTGCGCGTGGTCGATCTCGCCCGGCCTGCCTGAGCAGTTGCGAAAAACCCTGACAGCGGGCTTGCTCAAGCTTCGCCGGGACACTATAGCTCGCCCCGCCTCGTTAGAGCGCTTCGCGCTCCGGCCTGCGGTCTTCGTCTATCGGTTAGGACACCAGCCTTTCACGCTGGGGAGACGGGTTCGACTCCCGTAGACCGCGCCACTCTCATTCAGAGCCGCAAACATCAGAATCGAGAGCGTTGGCGCTCGTGAACGGCACCATGTCGCTGCCGATTCGTGCTTCCGTAGCTAAGCCCTACTTCCGCAGATACATGTCCCAGCAGGGCGAGAGAGCCACGAGCTGACGGCCTTCGAGGGCCTGCGCGTATTGCTTCCAGATCGCGGCGCGTTTGACCTCGACGGGGCATTTCGGCCGCATGATCGCGTCGATGTCGCGCAGAGCCTCCAGCATTTCGGCCGTGACCCGGGGATTGGTGCGCTCGGTGTCGATGCCGAGTGCGACGTGAAGCGGCGCGGCGCGGCCGAGCAGATGGTTGAAGGGGCTGACGAAATCGAGCGCGAAGAAGCCGTTGAGCTGGCGACCGTTGGTCGCTTCCCAATGCTTGATCGCATCGATTCCCTGCTGGACCTCGAGCAGCCAGGTCGCCTGATGGTCGATTTCCGAGAACAGGGTGGCGGAGGGCAGCAGGCCGCGACGGACGAGGTCTTCATAGGCATCATTGTATTTTGGGTAGTGGTCGACCTGCGCGATTGCGCGTTCGGCCAGCTCCGGCTTCAGGCTCACTCTGCCGAGTGGCCCCACATCCGGCACGTCCAGCGCCTGATAACGCGGCGCAGCGATCACGGCGCGAGCGCCTCTCTCGAGAAAGTTCACGGCACTCGGCAGCGACACGGCCATGACGAGCACCAGAACATATGGTCGTAACGGATCATCGGAGCGGGGGTGATACGTCTTGAGAATCAGGATCAGCACCGGCCAGAGTCCGATGAATTCGAGCGATCCGCTGTTCTGGGTCTCGCCGAGGATCAGGGCAAAGAGGCTCGCGGTCAGCCAGCCGAGCGGCGAGGCCAGCAAGCTTGCGAGCGAAGGCTTGTCGCGCCATGCGGCGAAGGCGAGCGCGCCGACCAGCATCAGGCAGGGTGCGATCACGTTGAACTTGATCGAGGCCAGGGTCAGGAAGCGTCTCAGGAGCGAGGCAGAGTTGAGCATCGCCAGAATGAGGACATCTTCGACATAGGCGTAGATGACGCCCGTCGAGAGTTCGAGCGCGACCAGGACGCCGATGACGGTCAGGCCGGCAATCGCGGCGTCGTGGAAGCGCATGCGGCCAGCCAGGACTGCGTAGCCGACGAGAAAGGCGCCAGATACCGGTCCCGTGACCTTGACCAGGAATAGCGCCGTCATCAGCACCGCGACGAGCGTCGTCAGCAGGATCCGGCTTTCGACGAAGAGGAGCGCCGCCAGCAGAAGATAGAGCAGCAGGGCGACGTGGCGGTTGTAATAGCCGAAGCCGTCGAAGCCCGGCGACGGATAGAGGCTGTGGAGATTGATCGGCAGCGAGGTCAGGAACAGCAGCGGTATCAGGATCGCCAGGGCCAGGCGCCGCGACCGCACCGCGACATCTCGGGTGATCAGCGCCGCAATCGGCAGCAGGACAGGCACGATCGCCCAATTGGCGAGCAGGGCCGGCTGAGCCTGCGGGAAAAGCGCCTTGATGCCGGCGGTGAGGTAGAAGCCGAGCGGGCCGATCGACGTGAAGAAATCGATATTGGGAATCTGCCCCTGCCAGATGCGCTGGGTGGCATCGAGATAGATGTCGGTATCCCAGTAATTCGGCCCGAGCGGGAGGCGGATCGGAAGCGCGAGCCCTAGGACCACCAGCACCAGGAAAGACACGATCCAGAACGTCGGAGACATCACGAAATCGCGCCAGAACGCCCCGGTTTCCGGATCATCTGCCGCCGCCTGAGTGCTGGTCGTCATTGCCTGTCCCACGAGCCGTTCGCGGAACGTGGCAGAAATATGTTACCGATCGCTTCCACTGGACCGGGATTTTTCAATTTCCGGTTGTGCCCCCATTCGAGCGGCCGGATTCTCGGCATAGCGTTCTGCGGCTGGTGCGGGGGCCTGCTTCCGCTACCGGGTTCTCACGCACTGACAGCCATCCTATAAGGCGGCGCCGTCGCCATCGTCGGTCGGGCGAGAAACCGCCAGCGGTTCTCGCTCCGCCTCAGGGTACACGCCGCATGGCCGACATCGCCAGTCTGTTCAACCTCGTCGCGCCCTTCTTCGGGCTGATCCTGCTCGGCTTCCTCATCGGCCGCTACAAGCGCCTGCCGGGCGAAGGGCTGGCCTGGATGCAGTTCTTCCTGATCTATGTGGCGCTGCCTTGCCTGTTCTATCGACTGATCGCCGACAAGCCGCTGAGCGAATTGACCAATTGGGGCTTCGTCGCGGTGACGACGCTGGCGACATTCTGCGCCTTCGTGCTCTCCTTCGCGCTCGGCTGGCGCCATAACCATGGCGACATGCCGCAAGCCGTGATGCAGGGCGTCGCCGGCTCCTATTCGAACATCGGCTATATGGGCCCGCCGCTGATCCTGGCTGCGCTTGGGCCGGTCGCCAGCGCGCCGGTGGTGCTGATCTTCGTCTTCGACAATCTCCTGCTGTTCTCGCTGATTCCGTTCCTGATGGCGCTGGCCGGCGTCGAGAAGCGCAGCTTTGCCGCCACGGCAAGCGAGGTCGTCAGGCGGGTCGTCACCCATCCGTTCAACGTCGCCACCGTCGCCGGGGTGCTCGCCGCCTTCCTCAAGCTCGAATTGCCGACCGCGCTCGACAAGATGACGCTCTGGCTCTCGCAGGCTGCCGCGCCCTGCGCGCTCTTCCTGCTCGGGGTCACGGTGGCCTTGCAGCCGATGCGACGGATGCCGGGCGAACTGCCGGCGCTGGTCGCGATCAAGCTCCTGCTGCACCCACTGCTGGTCTGGCTGCTGCTCTCGGCATTCGGCAATTTCTCGGCGCCCTGGATCTACGCCGCAGTGATCATGGCGGCGCTGCCGCCGGCGCTGAACATCTTCGTGATCTCGACGCAGTACCGGGTCGGGATCGAGCGCGCCTCGGCCTGCATCCTCGTCGGCACCATCGTCTCGACCGTGACGCTGACGGGCTTCCTGTGGCTGGTGAAGACGGGCAGGATGCCGGCCGATCTCTTTCCCTGACGGCCTGTTGGGCCGCTCTCTGCGGACCCGACGCGATGCAGCCGCTCTCCGATCTCCTCGTCCTCGACTTCTCGACCCTCCTGCCTGGCCCGATGGCGAGCCTCTTCCTCGCCGAGGCGGGCGCACGCGTGATCCGGATCGAGCGCCCGGACGGCGAGGACATGCGCCGCTTTCCGCCGCGCTTCGGCGAGACCTCGGCTCCCTTCGCCGCGCTCAACCGCGGCAAGCAGAGTCTCGCCATCGACCTCAAGGCGCCGGACGCGCTGGAACGCCTGGCACCGTTGATCGAACAGGCCGACATCGTCATCGAGCAGTTTCGCCCAGGCGTGATGGCCCGGCTCGGTTTCGGCTACGAGGCGCTGAAGGCGCTCAACCCGCAGCTGGTCTACTGCTCGATCAGCGGCTACGGCCAGGACGGCCCGCGTGCCTTCGAGGCCGGTCATGACATCAACTACCAGGCGATCGGCGGGCTGCTCGGCCAGTCGCTCGCGCGCGGCAGGCAAGCACCTTTGCCGCCGACTTTGGTCGCCGACATCGCCGGCGGCGCCATGCCGGCGGTGATCAACATCCTGCTCGCCTTGCGCGAGCGCGATCGCAGCGGCCAGGGCTGCCATCTCGACATCGCCATGACCGACGCGATGCTCGCCTTCGCCTGGTACGCGCTGGCGCAGGGCCAAGCCTCCGGCCGCTATCCCAACGGCGGGGAGGGGCTGCTGACCGGCGCCAGCCCGCGCTATGGCCTCTATGCGACGGCCGATGGCTGGTTCCTCGCCGTCGGCGCGCTCGAGGAGAAGTTCTGGGTCAGCTTCTGCGAGGGTATTGGCCTTGCCGTCGAGTTACGCGCCGACCGGCGCGATCCCGCAGCGACGACGACCGCCATTACCGCGATCATCGCGTCCCAATCTGCAGAACATTGGCGGGTCACGATCGAGCCGCTCGACTGCTGCTGTACCGTGGTCCGGACGCTCGACGAGGCGCTGGCTGACCCACATCTCACTGCGCGTGGCCTGCTTGACCGGCAAGTCGAGGAACCGGGCGGAAAACGCATGGTCTCGACACCGCTGCCGCTCGCGCCCGTCTTCCGCGACGCTGCGCCGGCATTGCGGGCGAGCCCGCCGATCGGCGATTACGAGATCTGAATCTCAGCCCGCCGCGGTGCCGCCGGCAAGGCCATGCCGCATGACCAGGCGACGCAGCGGCGCTATCCGCGACAGCGCGAACAGACCGGCACCGCGCATCAGGTCGGCCGGCAACAGATCGGTCAGCAAGGTCCGGTTGAGCGCATCGACAGCGCCGGTGCGCAAGCGGACATCGGCCTGGCGCGAGCGGTCGTAAGCGGCGAGCGCCGCCTCGTCGCCGGGATCCTCACTGCCGGCAACCGCATCGCGCAACGCCGCAACGTCGCGCAGACCGAGATTGAGACCCTGCGCCCCGATTGGCGGGAAGACATGTGCGGCCTCGCCGATCAGCGCCATGCGCGCATCAGCAAAGCGTTCGACAGACAAGCCGCCCATCGGCACACGCCCACGTGGACCTGCGACCGTGATCGCGCCGAGGATTGAATGCGTCTGCTGCTCGACCGCTCGGGCAAAGGCGACATCGTCGAGCCCGGCGATGCGCTCGGCCTCGCCCGGTTCGAGCAGCCAGACCAGCGAGGAGCGCCGGCCCGGCATCGGCACGAGCGTGCAGGGGCCGGAGCGGGTGTGGAATTCGGTCGAGGCATCGCGATGCTCGCGGCGATGGCTCAGGATCGCGGTCAGCGCGACCTGCGGATAGCTCCAGTCGCGTGCGATGATGCCAGCCGCGTCCCTGACGCGCGACTTGCGGCCATCGGCGCCCACGACCAATCGCGCTCCGATCGGCGCGAAGCCGTCACCCGAGAGCCTGACGGAGTCGGCGCCTGCGGTGATCTCCGTGACGGCATGCGGAACCATGCGGATGCGCGACTCCGCAGCTGCCTTGGCCGCCATCGCCTCGACCAGCGCAGCGTTCTCGACATTCCAGCCGAAGGCCTGCAGGCCGAGCTCGGCCGCCTTGAACTCGACCGGCGGCTGGCGGAACAGGCTGCCGGTATCGTCGACCAGACGCATCACCGCCAGCGGTGCGGCGACCGCGTCCAACGCCCCCGTCAGCCCGAGCGCCTCGAGCAGTCGCCAGGAGCCGTCGAGCAAGGCGATCGTGCGGCCGTCGCGCGGCGCGACTGTCGGCCCGAACAGCACGACCTCGCGCCCGGCAGCGGCGAGCGCGAGCGCTGCCGCAAGGCCGACCGCGCCAGCCCCGACGATGGCGATGTCGCAATGCTGCTGGTCCGTCATGGCCTTTCGGTAGCCGATGCCGACGCCGCTGGCGAGCGCCCGCTTGCCGCAGCTCTCACCCGATCATGCAAATTCGCCGATACCCTTCGGCGTCGAACGCCTGCCTAGCATCACCGCCGCGGTTGCGCCGAGCGAAGGCAAGTCCCTATCGTCAGCGCCATCGACATCAGGAGATCGCCATGGCGAAAGCTATCCGCGTACATAAGACCGGTGGGCCCGAGGTTCTGCAACTGGAGGAGGTCGGCCTGCCGGCACCGGGGCCGGGCGAGATCCTGATCCGCAACCGTGCCATCGGGCTGAACTTCATCGACACCTATTTCCGCACCGGGCTCTATCCGGCGCCGCTGCCGTTCACGCTCGGCAATGAATCGGCCGGCGACGTGCTCGCCGTCGGTCCGAACGTCACGGAGTTCAAGCCCGGCGACCGCATCGCCGTCGTCGCCGCGCACGGCGCCTATGCCGAGGAGCGCATCGTTCCGGCCTCGGCCGTGGTCGCGCTGCCCGACAACGTCTCCTATGAGGCCGCCGCCAGCATGATGCTGAAGGGGCTGACCGCCGAATACTTGCTCCACCGCACCTACAAGGTGAAGCCGGGCGACACGATCCTGGTCCATGCCGCCGCCGGCGGCACCGGCTCGATCCTCTGCCAATGGGGCAAGGCACTCGGCGCGACCGTGATTGGCACGGTCGGCAGCAAGGAGAAGGCCGAGCTCGCCAGGGCGAACAAGGCCGACCATGTCATCCTCTACCGCGACGAGGACGTCCCGGCGCGGGTCAAGGAGATCACCGGCGGCAAGCTCTGCGACGTCGTCTATGACGGCGTCGGCAAGGACACCTTCATGGGCTCGCTCGACTCGCTGAGGCCGTTCGGCCTGCTGGCGAGCTTCGGCAACGCCTCAGGCGCGGTCGAGGCCTTCAACCTCGGCATCCTCTCGGCGAAGGGCTCCCTTTACGTCACCCGCCCGACGATGAACACGCATACCGCCAACCGCGAGACACTTGTCGCGATGGCGAAGAACCTGTTCGGGGCCGTCGGTTCCGGCAAGGTCAGCGTCGCGATCAATGCCCGTTTCGCCTTGAAGGACGCTGCCGAGGCGCATCGGGCCCTGGAAGGGCGCGGCACCACCGGCTCGACCGTGCTCGTGCCGTAGATCAACTCCGCCGGTTTCGCCGGAACCAGACGTGACAACGGCCGCCTCTCCGGGCGGCCGTTTCCGTTGCGGAAAGAAAAATCGAAAGCTTCGAAACCTGAAAGCGAAAGCGCGCCTGGAGCCGGCAAAGCAGGACCAACAACAAGAACTTTGGTCCTTACGTCATGTCCCCGTTTCTTCGCCGCGTCGGTTTCATCCTCTCCTTCGTCATCGTTGCGATGGCGCTCCACGCGCAGCTCGCCGCCCGCCCGACGCTCCAGCTCGTCACCCAGATCAGCACGTCACAGGCCGTCTCCGAGAAGCCGGCGCGGGCTCGCCTCGGCCGCGTCACGCAGTTGCGCAATGTGCCGCGGCCTGTGGCTGCCGTTCTTGGCTGAGGTCGCTTCGGCTCAGACTGCGATGCCGTGCAGATCGTAGGCGTCGGCGCGTTCGATCTTCACCGTGACGATATCGCCCGGCCGGAGCGGTCGGCGGCTCGATACATAGACATTGCCGTCTATCTCCGGCGCGTCCCATTTCGAGCGGCCCTTGGCGACGGTCGGCCCGGCCTCGTCGATGATCACGGGGATGCGCTTGCCGACACGCGCCTTGACGATGCGAGCCGAAACCTCGGCCTGCGTCTTCATGAAGCGATGCCAGCGCGCCTCCTTCTCGTCTTCCGGGACCAGCGGCAAGCCGAGATCATTCGCCGTCGCGCCCTTGACCGGCTCGTATTTGAAGCAGCCGACGCGCTCCAGCTTAGCTTCCTTCAGCCAGTCGAGCAGGAAGTCGACATCGTCCTCGGTCTCGCCGGGGAAGCCGACGATGAAGGTCGAGCGGATGGCGAGATCCGGGCAGATCTCGCGCCACTTCCTGATCCGCTCCAGCGTCTTCTCGTGATGGGCCGGGCGGCGCATCGCCTTCAGCACGGAGGGCGAGGCATGCTGGAACGGGATGTCGAGATAGGGCAGCACGTGGCCCTCGGCCATCAGCGGGATGACCTCGTCGACATGAGGATAAGGATAGACGTAGTGCATCCGGACCCAGACGCCCATCTGGCCGAGCTCGCGCGCCAGTTCGAAGAAGCGGGTGCGGACCTCGCGGTCCTTCCACATCGACGGCGCATATTTGATGTCGAGCCCATAGGCGCTGGTGTCCTGTGAGATCACCAGCAGTTCCTTGACGCCGGCCTTGACCAGCTTCTCGGCCTCGCGGAGCACGTCGCCGATCGGCCGCGAGACGAGATCGCCGCGCAATTTCGGGATGATGCAGAAGCTGCAGCGGTTGTTGCAACCCTCTGATATCTTTAGGTACGCGTAGTGCCGCGGTGTCAGCTTGATGCCCTGATCCGGGACGAGATCGAGGAAGGGATCGCGCCTGGGCGGCACCGCCTGATGCACGGCCGAGACGACGCTCTCATAGGCCTGCGGTCCGGTGATCGCCAGCAGGTTCGGGAAGGCGTCACGGATCTGCTCGGGCTCGGCGCCCATGCAGCCGGTGACGATGACCTTGCCGTTCTCGGCCATGGCCGAGCCGATCGCCTCGAGCGATTCCTGCTTGGCGCTGTCGAGGAAGCCGCAGGTGTTGACGATGACGACGTCGGCACCCGCATGGCTCTTGCTGAGCTCATAGCCTTCCGAACGCAGCGAGGTGATGATGCGTTCGGAATCGACGAGCGCCTTCGGGCAGCCGAGGGATACGAACGAGATTTTCGGCGCGACGGCGTTCATCGGCGGCGGAACTCTAAAAACGGAGCAAGGGAAGGGCGCGGCAAGGCCGGCGCGTTGGCGCTTCCTTTGATCCTTTTTGGACAAATTTGCAAATGCGTAGCCCTCAGGGTGGCCCTACCGAGGCTCCGACTCATATCCGCTACCGCTCGGCAATCCGAAATTCTCGGCCATCGCGCGAAAAGCACCGAAATCGCGACAAGTCCAAATCATCCTCCCGGCGATATCTGCCTGAATGGCCGCGCCGGAAGAAGCCTAACGCCCAAGCGCAGTGGCAAGAGCCGCCGCGCAACCCCGATCAGGAGGCTGGCTATGGCTACGATTTCATTCACCTCGCGCACGGCATTGCTGGCGCTTTGCGTGTGTGCCCCCATGGCTTCGGCCTTCGCCGAGGGCGGCGGCGGCGGCGGAGATGGCGGCGGCAGCGACCGTTGGGTGCAGCCTCAGATCTTCGCCCGTCCGCCGGTGCCCGCCCGGGACGCACGGCCCTATGCCGAAACGAGGCTGCCGGACGGAACTCGAATTCGCTCGACCGGGCTCGGCCTCGGCAATCACCGGGTGACCACGACTACGCCGGATGGCGTCCGCGTTTCCGGCAATAGGCCACGCCAAGCCTTCAACAAGCCCAACGGCAACAAGACCGTCTTCAATCGGGAAACCGGGATCACCAGCACCTACACCACCAATCCGGACGGCTCGCGCACGGGCGTCCATGTCGATCGCTGGGGCAACCGCTCGGTTTCAACGAGCTGGCCGCGCAACTGAGACCGCCCGCCCGGAGTTGCTCAGGCAGCTCCGGTCGCGACCGGCCGGTCCGGATCCTGCGTCCAGTCGGTCATCGAGCCGTCATAGAGCGATACCTCGTCGCGATCAAGCAGCTCCGACATCACGAACCAGTTCAGCGAGGCGGTGTGGCCGGTGTTGCAGTAGGAGATCGCTGGCCCCTTCGGCACCGGACCAAACAGGGCTGCGAGATCTCCGGCCGGCTTGAAGCGCCCGGTAGCCGGATCGAAGGCCGCCGCATAGTCACGCGAGACGGCACCGGGAATGTGCCCGGCGCGCGTCGCTTCCACAGCCTTCTCCTTGCCATCGAAATAGCTGGCCGAACGGGCATCGACGAGCGTCGCGAGCTTGCTGCGCGAGGCGACGAACGTAGCATCGGCCGTGCTGCGCAGCTTCTGTTGCATCACGACCGGGTAAGGCGGCGCCGAGCTGGGCTTGGACGGCCCGGTCGCGATCGGAAGCCCCGGCTGGGTCTGCCAGCTCTTGAAGCCACCGTCGAGGATGGCCTGCTGGCCATGGCCGATCAGCTTCAACGTCCAGTAGACACGGGTGGCGGCGGCGAGGTCGTTGGCGGTGAGCCCGGCCGGCACGATCACGACCTTGCTCGGCGGGATGATGCCGAGGCGCCCCGCCAGTTCGGCGAGATGGTCGAGCGGGGGCAGCATGCCGGGCGCATTGCCGACCTTGGCGCGCCAGCCGTCGACGGCGTAGTCGCTGTGCACTGCGCCGGGGATATGGCCGGCCTCGAAGGCCTGGCGCCCGCCCTCGGCGGCGGCGCGAATGTCGATGGTGACGAGACCGGGCGAGCCCAGCCCATCGGCCAGGATTTTGGGAGATACCAGTCCCGAGGTCGGGATATCCGTCATTCCGCGGCCTCCTGCTGCAGTTCGTCGATGACCACGAGAGAGGTGGTCATCTCGGCGGTCGCCCCCAGCATGATCGAAGCGGAACAGTATTTTTCCTTCGACAATGTGACGGCGCGCTCGGCCTTGGCCTGCGACAGGCCGCGGCCGCTGACGCGATAGGTGATGTGAATCCTGGTGAAGACCTTGGGGTCCTCCGTCGCGCGCTCGGCCTCGACCTCGACCTCGCAGCCAGTGACTGATTCACGGCCCTTCTTGAGGATCTGCACCACGTCGAAGCCAGTGCAGCCGGCGAGCCCGATCAGCAGCATCTCCATCGGCCGTGTGCCGATATTGCGGCCGC
This sequence comes from Alloboseaceae bacterium BT-24-1, assembly GCA_025846845.1. GTDB lineage: Bacteria > Pseudomonadota > Alphaproteobacteria > Rhizobiales > Beijerinckiaceae > Allobosea. The sequence goes on along the minus strand of JAOYTL010000001.1, from coordinate 441,190 downwards.
CATATTCAGGCGCGCCGTCCATCATCACGGCATGGCCGCTGCCGGCTTCGCCCATGAAGGCCATGCCCTCGACCCATTTCGCTCGCGCCTTCATGGCCGTCTCCTGTCGTCAGAACGTGTCGGGCGACAGGCATAACCCGCGAGGCATGTCGAGGCGAGGGTGGCGTCAGGCCGCAGCAAACAGATTGCCATGCGTGATGCGCAGCCGGATGCGCTCGCCGATCGCCGGCGCGACCTGGCTGGCGAGGTCGACGTCGAGCCGCTTGGACAGCCCTTCGACTGCAACCTCGGCACGGCGCAAGGGGCCGTTGCGGCGCAGGTGCTCGACCACGCCCGGCAAGGCGAGCGGCGCATCGTCGACGATGCGCAGGTGCTGCGGCCGGACATAGAGCGAGGCCGGCCCGCCAAGATTCTGGCGCAGGCCGCCGAGCACCGGCCGGTCCTGGAAGAAGGCCTGGCTGCCGACGACCTTGACCGGCAGATGATTGGCATCGCCGAGGAATTGGCAGATGAACGGCGTTGCCGGATGGTCGTAGACATCATCGGGCGAGCCGACCTGCTCGAGCCGGCCATCATGCAGGATCGCGACCCGGTCGGCGAGTTCCAGCGCCTCCTCCTGGTCGTGCGTGACGAAGACCGTGGTGTGGCCGGTGCGCTGATGCAGTTGGCGCAGCCAGGCGCGCAGGTCCTTGCGGACCTTGGCATCGAGCGCGCCGAAGGGCTCGTCGAGCAGCAGCACGCGCGGCTCGATCGCCAGCGCCCGGGCGAGCGCGATGCGCTGGCGCTGGCCGCCGGAAAGCTGGCTCGGATAGCGCTTCTCAAGCCCCGGCAACTGGATCAGCTCGAGCAGGTCGGAAACGCGCTTTTTTATTTCCGCGGGGTTCGGCCGCTCGGCCCGTGGCCGCGATTTCAGGCCGAAAGCGATGTTCTCGGCAACGCTCATCGTTTTGAAGAGCGCATAATGCTGGAAGACGAAGCCGATCCGGCGCTCGCGCAGCGAAAGATCGCGCGTATCGGTTTCACCGAACAGCACACGGCCGCGCTCGGCCTGTTCGAGGCCGGCGATGACGCGCAGCAGCGTCGTCTTGCCCGAGCCGGATGGGCCGAGCAGGGCGACGAGCTCACCCGGCTGGATGTCGAGCGAGACGCCGCGCAAGGCGGGGAAGTTCTGGAAGCGCTTCTCGACGCTTTCGATGGTGACGGCGACCGACATGGGCTCTTCCACTCAGTGACGACGGCTGGCGGCGATCGCATCCGCGAAACGCCATTCCAGCACGGTTTTCAGGACGAGCGTGACCAGGGCCAGGCCCGCCAGCAGCGATGCGACGGCGAAGGCGGCAGCGCCCATGTACTCGTTGTAGAGGATCTCGACATGCAACGGCATAGTCGTGGTCACCCCACGGATCTTGCCGGAGACGACAGCGACGGCGCCGAACTCGCCCATGGCGCGGGCATTGCAGAGCAGGACGCCGTAGAACAGGCTCCATTTCACGTTCGGCAGCGTCACCGTGAAGAAGGTGCGCCAGCCGGAGGCGCCGAGCGTCAGTGCCGTCTCTTCGTCGGCCGAGCCGAGCGACTGCATATGCGGGATCAGCTCGCGGGCGACGAAGGGGAAGGTGACGAAGATCGTCGCCAGCAGGATGCCCGGCACGGCGAAGATGATCTTGAGATCGTTGGCCGCGAGCCAGGGGCCGAAATAGCCCTGCGCGCCGAAGAGCAACACGAAGACCAGGCCCGAGATCACCGGCGAGACCGAGAACGGCAGGTCGATGAAGCTGATCAGGAGGCTCTTGCCCCGGAACTCGAACTTGGCGATCGCCCAGGCTGCCGCCAGTCCGAAGATCACATTGAACGGCACCGCGATCGCCGCGATGAACAGAGTCAACCGGATCGCCGCCAGCGCGTCGGGCTCGAGGATCGCCTCGCGATAGGCGTGCCACCCGCGAGCTCCCGCTTCGACGAAGACCGAAATCAGCGGCAGGAACAGGAAGAGGCAGAGAAAGGCGAGCGAGACGACGACCAATACGAACTGGACGATACGGGACTCACCCGAGACGCGCCGCGCCGCACGCGCCGGCGCGAGATCCTCGATCTGATAGGGCAGGCTGGCGTCAGACATCGCCGAACCTCCTGCGTGCGCTCGCCTGGATCAGATTGACCAGCAGGATCAGCGCGAAGGAGAGCAGCAGCATGATCGTCGCGACCACGGCCGCCCCGGCATAGTCGAACTGCTCGAGCCGGATCACGATCAGCAGCGGCGCGATCTCCGACACCATCGGCACATTGCCGGCGATGAAGATCACCGAGCCGTATTCGCCGACCGCCCGGGCGAAGGCGAGCACAAAGCCGGTCAGCAGCGCCGGCAGCACCGGCGGCAGCAGCACGCTGAAGACGGTCCGCCAGCGGCTGGCGCCGAGCAGAGCCGCGGCCTCCTCGATGTCGGCCGGCAATTCCTCCAGCACCGGCTGGATCGTGCGCACGACGAAGGGCAGGCCGATGAAGATCAGCGCCACCATCACCCCGAGCGGCGTATAGGCGACCTTGATGTCGTAGGGCGCAAGCAGCCCGCCGACCCAGCCATTGGGCGCATAGATCGCCGCAAGCGAGATGCCGGCGACCGCCGTCGGCAGGGCGAAGGGCAGGTCGACCGCCGCATCGATCAGGCGCTTGCCCGGGAAATCATAGCGGACGAGCACCCAGGCCAGGATCAGCCCGAAGACGGCGTTGATGCTGGCTGCGAAGAGCGCCCCAAGGAAGGAGAGTTTCAGCGCAGCAAGCGTGCGCGGCGAGGTCGCCACCGCCCAGATATCGGCCGGGCCGGCGCTCGCCGCCTTGATGAAGAGCCCGGCGAGGGGAATCAGCACGACCAGCGACAGCGCCGTCACGGTGATGCCCAGCGCCAGGCCGAAGCCCGGCAGGATGCTGGGCTCGCGCCAGCGGAAAACCGTCGCCGTCATGGCTCAGCGGGCCGGCTTGTAGAGCTGGTCGAAGGTGCCGCCGTCACCGAAATGAGCGGGCTGCGCCTTGGCCCAGCCGCCAAAGCTCTCATCGATGGTGACGAGTTCGACCTTCGGGAAGCGGGCGATGTCCTTCGGATCGGCGGCTTCCGGATTACGCGGCCGGTAATAGTGCTTGGCGATGATCGCCTGGCCCTTCGGCGTATAGAGGAACTCGAGATAGGCCTGCGCTTCGGCGCGGGTGCCTTTTGCGTCGACATTGCCGTCCACGACCGTGACCGGCGGCTCGGCCAGGATCGAGAGCGAGGGCACGACGATGTCGAACTTGTCCTCGCCGAACTCCTTCAGCGCGAGGAAGGCTTCGTTCTCCCAGGACAGGAAGACGTCGCCGATACCGCGCTGGGTGAAGGTCGTGGTGGCGCCGCGCGCGCCGGTGTCGAGCACCGGGACATTGGCGAGCAGCTTGCCGATATAGTCGCGGACCTTGGCCTCGTCCTTGTTGAAGGCCTTCTCAGCATAGGCCCAGGCGGCGAGGTAGTTCCAGCGCGCGCCGCCCGAGGTCTTTGGATTCGGGGTGATGATCTGGACGCCGGGCTTCACCAGGTCGCCCCAGTCCTTGATAGCCTTCGGATTACCCTTCCGGACCAGGAAGACGATCGTCGAAGTGTAGGGCGAGGAGTTCTGCGGCAGGCGCTTCTGCCAGTCGAGCGGCAGCTTCTTCGAGCGCTGCGCGACGGCATCGATGTCGCCAGCGAGCGCCAGTGTCAGCACGTCGGCGTTGAGGCCGTCGATCACGGTGCGGGCCTGTGCGCCGGAGCCGCCATGCGACTGCCGGATCGTGCTGATCTTCTTGGCGTTCTTGCCGTTCCAATCGGCGATGAAGGCCGTGTTGATCTCGCGATAGAGCTCGCGGGTCGGGTCATAGGAGACGTTGAGCAGCTCGGTCTGGGCGCGTGCGCCGCTGATCACGCCGAAGCACAGGGCGAAAGCTCCGAGCGTCAGGCCGGCCTGCAGCAGGCGGTGAAGTCTCTGTCGCGTCATCTCAGTGCTCCGTGCTGAACAGTTCCGGAAACCGTCGAAACGGGTTCAAAACTGTTCTGAAAAACAAACAGAACGTACTGAATTGGCGGTCATCGCTCAACTGGTGGCGGCAGTAGAGCCCTTCCAAACTTTTCGCGCCAGAGAGAAAACGCATCTCCGGCGTTTTGGTTCGGCTCAGCCTCGCGCCAGTTTCCCGCTTGCTGCCGCCGGCAGCGCAGCGCCCATGGCGTGGCCGATCAGGACGAGGACAGGCCCCTTGCTCGGCAGCTCGCCGAGCCGCTCCGGCAGCTCCACGATCGTGGTGGCGATCCGCGTTTCGGCTGGCGTCGTCGCGCCAAGAACGGCGATCGCTGGCGTCACCGGATCGAGCCCGGCAGCGAGCGCCTTTTCGCGGAACAGCGGCAGGGTGGCGCGCGCCATGTAGAGCGCGGTGGTCGCGGCAGGATCGGCGAGCGCCTTCCAGTCGAGATCCTGCGGCAGCTTGCCGTCGCGGGCATGGCCGGTGACGAATTGCAGCCGGCGGGCATGATCGCGATGGGTCAGCGACAGGCCGAGCGAGGCTGCCGCGCCTTGCGCCGCCGAGATGCCGGGCACGATCGCGACCGGGATATCAGCGCGGTGGCAGGCCTCGATCTCCTCGCCGGCGCGCCCGAAGATGCCGGGGTCGCCGCCTTTCAGCCGCACGACATGCTTGCCCTGGCCGGCGAGCGAAACCAGCATCGCATTGATGTCGTCCTGCTTGACCGCCGGGCCATAGCCCTGTTTGCCGACCAGCATGCGCTTGGCCTCGCGCCGGGCGAGCTCGAGCACGCCGGCAGAGACCAGGTCGTCATAGAGGATGATGTCGGCGCTCTGCAGCGCGCGAATGGCCTTCAACGTCAGCAGTTCCGGATCGCCCGGCCCGGCGCCGACCAGCGTGACCCGGCCATGCGACGTACCGGCTCGCTCGATCTCGTCGAGCAGCGCAGAGAAGCTGTCCCGGTCGTTCTCGTCGGGGCGGCGCTGGGGCTCGGCGAGGGCGCGGCTGGTGAAGCGCTCCCAGAAATCGCGGCGCAGCGGGAAGGAAAGTTCGCGCGCCTTGACCAGCGGACGCCAATCATGCGCGGCCTGGGCCCAGGCCTTGAGGCCGGACGGTAGCAACGCCTCGATCTTGGCGCGGATCGCCTGGCCGAAGACGGGGGCGGCGCCGTCGGTCGAGATCGCGACCACCAGCGGCGAGCGGTTGACCAGCGAGCCGAAGGCAAAGTCGCAGAATTCGGGCTTGTCGACGATGTTGACCGGCACGCCGCTCTGGCGGGCTGCAGCAGCGAAGGCCTTGGCTTCGTCAAGGGAATCGATGTCCGCGATGGCGAGCGCGGCGCCGTCGAGGTCGCTGGCCTGCCAGGCGCGCGGCAACACCGTCACCGAACCAGCGGGCGGATCGGCGGCAAGGCCGGAGAAGATATCAGGCTGGTCGCCGGCAAGGATCAGCAGGTTGCTGCCTGCTGCAGCCAGCAGTTCGGCCTTCCAGAGCGCGCCCTCGCTCGCGCCCGCGAGCACGACCTTGCGCCCCTCCAGTCTGTGGAAGAGCGGCAGGGTCGCGAGCCGTTCGATCCGGCGCGGGGTGGTGGCTTGCGGGCGTCTTGCGCTCATCGTTGCGTCGCTGCGGCCTTCACATCGGATTGCGTCCGGGTGTCGCCCGCAGGTGGCATGAACAGCCACAGACCGGCAAGCACCAGAATGATAAGCCGGAAGCAAAGATCGAACCAGCGCTCGCGCGGACCGGGAGCGGAGTGGCTCAAGGCATCGTTCAACATGGCCTCCTCCCATTCATCGTCGCTATGGTGGTCCGCCGGCCGGCGCAGGCTGGGTTGGGCCGAACCGTGCATCGTCTCAGCTCGCCGCGGCATGTTTCAGCCGCGCCGAGCGGCGCCGGTCGAGGATGTTGCCGCTATCGCCATAGCCGCGCTGATAGCCATGGCTGATCTGGCCGAGCGCCCTGGTCCATTGCTCGACTGGCTGGCGCGCGGCGCTCGCCTCGGGCAATTCGACCTCGTCGAAGCCGCAGGCGATGGCATAGGCGAACTGGTCGACGATCAGCGGCCCACTGGCCCGCAACGTGCCGGTGAAGCCGTGGTTGCGGATCAGCCGCGCCAGGCTGAAACCGCGGCCGTCGCCGAAGGACGGGAAGCTGATCGCGATCAGCGAGAGCTGCCGCATCAGGAGCTTGAGTTCCGGGATACGGACGGTGTTGGGGATGACGACGCCGATGCGCTGGTCGCGCGTCTTCTGCGCCAGCGCCTCCGGCAGCGCTGCCCAGTCGACGAGCGCATGCGAGAGATTGTCGATCGCCGCGCTCTCGCTGCGGGTCCAGATCTCGGCCTTGGCGCCATGACGATCAAGCAACGGCATGGCTGACCTCCTGGAAAGCCGCCTTGAAGGGCGCAAGCCCGATCCGGCGGACATTGTCGATGAAGCTCTCGCCCGTCTGGCGCTGAGCCAGATAGACCGAGACGATGCGCTCGATCGCATCGGGCACATCCTCGGCCGCGAGACCGGGGCCGAGGATCTCGCCGATCGCCGCGTTCTCGGTCGCGTCGCCGCCGAGCGTGATCTGGTAGGATTCGATGCCGCGCTTCTCGAGGCCGAGAATGCCGATATGGCCGACGTGATGATGGCCGCAGGCATTGATGCAGCCGGAGATCTTGATGTTGAGCACACCGATCTCCTTCTGCCGCCCTGCATCGGCGAAACGCTGGGCCAAGGCCTGTGCGATCGGGATCGAACGCGCCGTCGCCAGCGCGCAGTAGTCGAGGCCGGGGCAGGCGATGATGTCGGTGATCAACCCGACATTGGCGGTGGCCAGATCGGCTTCGCCAAGGCGCCGCCAGACCGCGAACAGATCGGCCTGCTTCACCTGCGGCAGGACGAGGTTCTGCGCGTGGGTGACGCGGATCTCCGACAGGGAGAACTCGTCCGCCAGGTCCGCGACGAGGCGCATCTGCTCGCTTGTGGCGTCGCCGGGAGGCGCGCCGATCGGCTTCAGCGAGATCGTCAGCGCGGCATAGCCCGGCTGGCGATGCGGCGTGACGTTGGTCTCGACCCAGCGAGCGAAATCGGGATTGCCGGCTTTCGCCGCCTCGAAGGCGCCGCTGGTCGCCGGCAGCGCGTCATAGGCCGGCGGCGCGAAATAGGCGGCGATACGCGCGACCTCGGCCGGGTCGGCATTGACGGAGGGGCCATCGAGCCGGGCGAACTCTTCCTCGACGCGGCGGGAGAATTCCTCCGTACCGATTTCGTGGACGAGGATCTTGACCCTGGCCTTGTACTTGTTGTCGCGCCGACCTTCGAGATTGTAGACCCGCATGATCGCCTCGAGATAGGCGAGCAGGTCGGCCTTGGGCAGGAATTCGCGCACCACCTTGCCGATCATCGGGGTGCGGCCGAGACCGCCGCCGACGATGACCTCGTAGCCGATCTCGCGCGTGTCCGGATGGCGCAGGATGCGCAGGCCGATATCGTGCGCCTTGATCACGGCGCGGTCGTGAGCGGCACCGGTGACCGCGATCTTGAACTTGCGCGGCAGGTAGTCGAACTCGGGATGCAGGCTCGACCATTGCCGGATCAGTTCGGCGGTCGGGCGCGGATCCTCGATCTCGTCCTGTGCCACGCCGGCGAAATGATCGGCGGTGACGTTGCGGATGCAATTGCCCGAGGTCTGGATCGCGTGCATCTCGACATCGGCGAGCAGGTCGAGAATGTCCGGGATGTCGCGCAGCTTCGGCCAGTTGAACTGGAGATTGGTGCGCGTGGTGAAATGGCCGTAGCCGCGGTCATAGCGCTCGCCGATCAGCGCGAGCTGGCGCATCTGCCTCGACGACAGCGTGCCGTAGGGGACCGCGATCCGCAGCATATAGGCGTGGAGCTGCAGGTAGACACCGTTCTTGAGGCGCAGCGGCTTGAACTCGTCCTCGGTCAGCGAACCATCGAGCCGGCGGCCGACCTGGTCGCGGAACTGCGCGACCCGCTCGCGGACGAAACGCTCGTCGAATTCATCGTAGCGATACATGCGTCAGGCTCTCAGGAAAGCTTGGGCAAGCGGCAGCTCGGCCTGCTTGCCGAGGTCACGCCGGATGCTGGGCCCGGTCGTCTTCATGCGCTCGCGGTAATGGCGCGGCACCGGCACGCCGTCCTCGATCGCGACATCGACGAGATAGGCATCGACGACATGCTGTTTGCCGAGCTCTCCGGCGGCGAAGGCCTCGAGGCGGTCGGCCGTCGCATCGTCATGGCCGATCAGCGCGGCGCCAGGATCGCGCGACCAGTTCAGGTCATTGGCGTCGCCCGCCGCGAAGACGACGTCGCCGTCGAGCAGGTCGTTGGCCAGCAGGATCACCGGCAGGGCAGGGCGCTTGGCGGCAGCCATGAATGATGCTCGCTACGTTCGCTATTCCGAACGTTTTACATAAGGCACAGGCCCTTGAGCATCAATTCACGTCAGGTAGTGTGATTTTTCTTATTCCCGTTCAAAAAGAGGAAATCTCTCTTCTGAGCCCCGCGGCCACAGGCTGGCGCGGAAGCTTTCTCCTCTTGCCGAGCCTCGATGGCTCGTGCCGGGCGGCCGTCAGCGCGGCGTGCAGGATTGGCTCAGCCTGCGCAGCGCCGGGCCGATGCCGGCGAGCGGAATCGCGTCATAGCCCTTCTTGATGCCCTCCTGGCGGATGCGCAGCGATCGGCCGCTGGACAACACCGTGAACATCGCGCCTTCCGCTCCAACGACACGATAGGCACCGCCGAACGGCCCAGACGTATCCTTGAGACTGAACGAGAAGTCGCGGCTGTCGACGGCAAGGACGATCGGTCCCTCCGAGAGCACGCCGGGAATATCGAGATAGAGCCCGAGGCGCTTGTCGGCCTCGCAGCGAATGAAGGCGCATGACCAGGCATCGTCGGTCATCGTTGGAGAGCAGCCCTGGATGGCCCGTTTGCTCTCGCCGTCGAAGATGCTCGGCTTCCACTCGGCAATGGCACCCGCCGTCCAGCCGAGACAAAGCAGCAAGCCCAATGTCAGACCACGCATCGCCATTCCCCGGCCATGGCGCAAACGCTAAGAGCCTCGCTGGATCCCGGCAAGGCATCGCGAGCACAGCGAACCTCAAACCAATCCGCCCAGCCGATAGCCCACGCCCGCCTCGGTCTCGATCAGCTTCGGCTCGGCGGGATCGTCCTCGAGCTTCTGCCTGAGCTGGCCGACGAAGACGCGCAGGTACTGTACGTCGTGCTCATGCGCCGGGCCCCAGACGGCGGTGAGGATCTGCTTATGGGTCAGCACCCGGCCATTTCCGCCGGCCAGACTGGCGAGCAGATCGTACTCCTTGGGCGAGAGCTTCACCGTAACGCCCGCCTTGCTGATCCGGCGATTGACGAGATCGATCTCGACGTCGCCGACCTGCAGCGCCGGCTCTGAGCCCTGGCGTTCGAGGCGATGCCGCAGCGCGACGCGCAGGCGCGCCAGCAACTCGCCGACGCCGAAGGGCTTCTCGACATAGTCGTCGGCGCCGGCGTCGAGCGCGTCGATCTTCTCGGTCTCGCGGTCGCGAGCCGAGAGGATGATCACCGGCCCGCCATAGAAGGCCCGCGCCTTGGCGAGCGCCTCCTTGCCGTCCATATCGGGCAGGCCGAGATCGAGCACGACGGCGTCCGGCGGCTTGCGGGCGATCTCGCGCAGGCCGCTGGTGGCGTCGTCGGCCCGGATCGGCTCGTAGCCGGCAGCATCGAGCGCCGGCCCGAGGAAACGGTGGATCTGCGGCTCGTCGTCGATGACGAGGATGCGCGGACGAAAGGCGGTCATGGCTGCGAACTCTTGCTCTCTCCGCCCGCGACGTCCTTGCGCAGGCTGATCAGGATACGGGTGCCGCCCTTGCTGCCGTCCGGGCGGTCATGGATCGGGCTGGCGGCGGCGATGCGCCCGCCCATGGCTTCGACGAAGCCCTTGGCGATGGCGAGGCCCAAGCCCGCCCCCTTGCCGCGCTCGCCGCCACGATCGATCGATTCCTCCAGCCGCCGGAACTTCTCGAAGACCCGCTCCAATTCGGCGGTCGGGATGCCGCGGCCCTCGTCCTCGATCGAGATCACGACATTGCCGCGATCCTCATAGGCGGCCGCCTCGATCAGGGCGCCGTCCTCGCTATAGGCGATGGCGTTTTCGAGGATGTTGACCAGCACCTGCTCGAGCAGGCCCTGATCTGCGCGGACCATAGAAAGCTCCGTCGGGAAATCGCGCTGGACGCGGCGCTGGCCGAGCCGGCGCGAGACGCGCGCCAGAGCCGCCGCGATCACGTCGCGCACATCGATCCAGTCGCGCCGCGCCACCAGCGCGCCGCCTTCGAGCCTAGTCATGTCGAGCAGGTCGCCGACATAGCGGTTCAGCCGCTCGGCCTCCTCGCGGATCGAGAGCAGGAGGTCGTCGCGCACGGCCGGCTTCATGCCCTCGCCATAGTCGATCAGCGTCGTCGCCGAGCCAAGCACGGTTGCGAGCGGCGTGCGCAGATCATGGCTGACCGAGTTGAGCAGGGCCGAGCGCAGTCGGTCGCTGCGGCGCAGGGCTTCAGCGTCGACGGCGGCGGCGGCGAGCTCGGCCCGCTCGATCGCGATCGCGCCCTGGTCGAGCAAAGCCAGCGCGAAGCGCTCGTTCTCGGCCGTCGCCAGCGCCTTCGGCTCGAAGCCGACCACACCAGAATGAGCCCGCACGCCCTGCAGCGGCCGGAAGGTCCAGGCCGCATTCGGCAAGGTGCCGGTGCCGGCGCCGGCCGGCTCGCCGCGGTTCCAGGTCCAACGCGCCGCAGTCATGTCGGCGGTCGAGAGCGCTTCGAGCTCGGGCGCTCCGGCGCTCGGGGCGATCTCGCCCTCGATCGGCAGCAGCACGACGATCTTGCCGGAAGTCGCAGCCGAGACCTGCTCGGCCAGGATCGCCGCGACATCCTCGCGGCGCGCCGCCGCCGAAAGCCGGCGGCTGGCGGCGAGCAAAGCGGTGATCGCCGACGCGCGCCGCGCCGTCGCACGGGCCTGGTCGCGGATGCGTCCGGTCAGGCCGCCCGTCGTCAGTGCCACCGCGAAGAAGACGAGGAAGGTCAGCACATCGGCAGGGTGGCCGATCCACACCGTCAGGCGCGGCTCGAGGAAGAAGAAGTTGTAGGCGAAGGCCGCCAGCGCCGCCGCCGTCACCGCCGGCCAGAGGCCGAAGGCGAGGCCGGCGCCGAGCACGCTGACCAGAAACAGCATGGCGAGGTTGACGTTCTCGACCCGCCTGTCGATCAATTCGGCCAGACCGATCGCAGCCCCGACCATGGCCAGCGCGCCGAGATGCCCGAGCCAGCCCGCTCTCTGTCGAGGCGAAGCGCGGAGGGGCGGCTGCATCGGCCCGCTTGCGACCTCGGTGATGACGTGCAGCGCCGCACCATTCTGCGCCTTCAGCAGTTCGGGCGCGAGAGAAGGCCTGAACCAGGATCGCCAGCCCTTGCGATGCGACTTGCCGACGACGATCTGGGTGACGTTGTTGCGGCGGGCATAGTCGAGCACCGCGCCGACCAGATCATCTCCATTCAGCACCACGCTGGCGCCGCCCAGTTGCTCGGCCAGCTTCAGCGCTTCGGCGAGATGCGCGCCTCGGCCTGCATCGGGCTCCATTCCGCTTGGTCGCTCGACATGGGCGACCGTCCAGGGCGCGTCCATCATCATGTCGGAGAGACGCCGCCCGGCCCTGATCAGGGAGCCGGCCATGGCATCGGGGCCGATCAGCACGAGGATTCGTTCGCCGGCCGCCCAGGGCCCCTCGACGCCGGCGCGCTTCATCGCCTGGCTGAGCTGGTCATCGACCGTCTGGGCCGCGCGCCGCAGCGCCAGCTCGCGCAGCGCCGTCAGGTTCTCCGGCTTGAAGAAATTGCCGGCGGCGAGCCGAGCCGTCTCGGGAACATAGACCTTGCCCTCCTCCATGCGCTGGTGAAGTTCGGTCGGCGTGATGTCGATCAGCTCGATCTCGTCGGCGCGGCTCAGCGCACTGTCCGGCACGGTTTCGCGCTGGCGCACGCCGGTGATCTTCCAGACGACGTCGACCAGGCTTTCGAGGTGCTGGACGTTCAGCGTCGTCCAGACGTCGATGCCGGACTCGAGCAGTTCCGCGACATCCTGCCAGCGCTTGGGATGGCGGCTGCCCGGCGCGTTGGAATGGGCGTACTCGTCGACCAGCAGCAGCTTCGGCTTCAGCGCGAGCGCGGCATCGAGGTCGAACTCCATCATCAGCCGGCCGCGATGCTCGAGTGGCCGGCGCGCCATCACCTCCAGCCCGTCGAGCAGATCCTCGGTTTCGCGGCGGCCATGCGTCTCTACGACGCCGACCAGCACCTCGCCGTGCTCCTCCTGAGCGCGTCGCGCCTGGGTCAGCATCTCGTAGGTCTTGCCGACGCCTGGCGCCATGCCGAGAAAAATCTTCAGCCGGCCGCGCTTGCCGCGGCCGGCTGAAGCAAGCAGGGCGTCCGGGTCGGGCCGCCCTGCCTCGCGGAACTGAGATTCGTCGCTTGCCATCGATCCTAACGTTGGGCGCGCGGCCAGCGCGCGTCGAGTGCCAAATTGACGGCGAGCACATTGACGCGCGGCTCGCCGAGCAGGCCGAAGGTCGAGCCCTCGGTGTTGGCGGCGATCACCGCCTGCACTTCGGCCGGCTGGGCCTTGCGGGCCGTGGCGATGCGCGCCACCTGCCGCGCCGCATTGGCCGGCGAGACATGCGGGTCGAGCCCCGAGCCGGAGGTGGTGACGGCATCGACCGGAATCGGCGCCGGGCTCTCGGCGCGCAGCGCCTCGGCATCGGTCTTGATGCGCGCAGCGAGATCCTCGTTCAGCGGTCCGAGGTTCGAGCCGGAGGAGCCGGCGGCATCGTAGCCGTCCTTGCCGGCAGCCGAGGGGCGGGGGCGCAGATAGGCCTGGTCCTTGAAATTCTGTCCGACCCAGCGCGAGCCGACGACCTCGCCGGAGGCGTTGCGGATCAGCGAGCCGCCGGCCTGGGCCGGGAACAACGCCTGTGCCAGCCCGGTGACGCCGAGCGGATAGGCGAGGCCGAGCAGGAGGCTGAAGAGGGCCATCGAGACGATGGCGGGGCGAAGATTGGCGATCATGACAAATATCCTGTTCAGGCGGTCAGACGAGCCCAAAGGCCGAGACGATGAGATCGATCAGCTTGATGCCGACGAAGGGCGCGATCAGCCCGCCGATGCCGTAGAGGGTGAGGTTGCGCGACAGCAGCTTGGCCGCGCCGATCGCCCGGTAGCGCACGCCGCGCAGCGCCAGCGGGATCAGCGCGACGATGACCAGCGCATTGAAGATCACCGCCGAGAGGATCGCGCTCTGCGGGCTCGCCAGCCCCATGATGTTGAGCGCGCCGAGCGCCGGCAGCGAGACCACGAACAGCGCCGGGATGATGGCGAAATACTTCGCGACGTCGTTGGCGATCGAGAAGGTGGTGAGTGCGCCGCGGGTGATCAGCAATTGCTTGCCGACCTCGACGATCTCCAGGACCTTGGTCGGGTCGCTGTCGAGATCGACCATGTTGCCGGCCTCGCGCGCCGCCTGTGCGCCGGTCTGCATGGCGACGCCGACATCGGCCTGAGCAAGAGCGGGGGCGTCGTTGGCGCCGTCGCCGCACATGGCGACGAGGCGGCCCTTGGCCTGCTCGGTGCGGATGATCCGCAGCTTGTCCTCGGGCGTCGCCTCGGCGAGAAAGTCGTCGACACCGGCTTCCGAGGCGATCGCCGCCGCTGTGACGGGATTGTCACCGGTGATCATCACCGTGCGCACGCCCATGCGGCGAAGGTCGGCGAAGCGCTCCTTCACGCCGGGCTTGACCACATCCTTGAGATGGATGACGCCGACCAGAGCGCCATTCTCGCTGACGGCGAGCGGCGTGCCGCCCGAACGGGCGATGCCGTCGACCGCCTGGCGCAGCTCCGCCGGCACCTGGCTGTCGGCAAGGTCGAGCGTCCTGATCACGGCGTCGACCGCGCCTTTGCGCCAGGATTTGCCGTCGAGATCGAGGCCCGACTGGCGGGTGGTGGCGCTGAACGGGATCGTGGTCGCTCCCGCCGGAACCTCGGCGGTGACGCCCTGGTTGCGGGCGAGCTCGACGATCGAGCGGCCTTCCGGCGTCTCGTCGGCGAGCGAAGCCATCAGCGCCGCGCGCAGCGCCGCGTCGGGACGTACGCCCGGAACCGGGATCACCTCGACCGCCATGCGGTTGCCGAAGGTGATCGTGCCGGTCTTGTCGAGCAGGAGTGTGTCGACGTCGCCGGCGGCCTCGACGGCCCTACCTGAGGTCGCCAGCACATTCACTTTCAGAAGCCGGTCCATGCCGGCGATGCCGACGGCGCTGAGCAGGCCGCCGATCGTGGTCGGGATCAGCGTGATGAAGAGCGCGCCCAGCACCATCGGATCAAGCGAGACGCCGGAGAAGGCCCCTAACCCGGTCAGGGTGACGACCGCGATCAGGAAGACAAGCGTCAGCCCGGCGAGCAAAACGGCGAGCGCCAGCTCGTTCGGCGTCTTGCGCCGGTCGGCGCCCTCGACCATCGCGATCATGCGATCGAGGAAGGACGAGCCCGGCCGCGAGGTGACGCGGACCTTGATCCAGTCGGAGACGACCGTGGTGCCGCCGGTGACGGCCGAGCGGTCGCCGCCGCTCTCGCGGATCACCGGGGCGGATTCGCCGGTGATCGCGGCCTCGTTGACGGAGGCGACACCCTCGATGATCTCGCCGTCGGCGGGGATGACGTCACCGGCCTCGACCAGGACGATGTCGTCAGGCGCGAGCTCGTGAGCCGGCGTCGGGATCATCGCATTGCGCGAAGCGTCGATGATCAGCTTGGCCTTGGTGGTGACGCGGGTGGCGCGCAGCGAATCCGCCGCCGCCTTGCCGCGCCCTTCGGCGATCGCCTCGGCAAAGTTGGCGAAGACCACGGTGAGCCAGAGCCAGATCGCGATCTGGATCGGGAAGGCCGCCGGCTGGCCATTGGCGATGGCGACGACGGCCGAAACGGTGGCGAGCGCGGCCACCACCTCGGTCGCAAGGATGACCGGATTGCCGGTCAGCTTACGCGGGTCGAGTTTACCGAAGGCGCTCTTCAGTGCCGTCAGGACGATAGCCTGATTGAAGGCGCTGGATTTGGCGAGTGAAACACTCATTTGAGAAGGTTCCTTTGTCGGCTCAGCGAACAGCCGCAAGCACCTGGAAGTGCTCGACGATCGGCCCGAGCGCCAGCGCGGGGAAGAATTGCAGGCCACCCAGGATCAGGATGATGCCGATGAGCAGGCCGACGAAGAGTGGCGAGTCGCTGGGCAGCGTGCCGGCGGTCGGCTTCAGCTTCGGCTTGGCGGCAATGGCTCCCGCCAGGGCGATCACCGGGATCATGTAGGCGAAGCGGCCGAGCAGCATGGCGATGCCGAGCGTGGTGTTCCACCAGGGCGCGTTGGCGGTGAGGCCGGCGAAGGCCGAGCCGTTATTCCCTGCCGCCGACGAATAGGCGTAGAGGATCTCGGTGAGCCCGCGCGGCCCCTTGTTCAGCAAGCCCTCGAGCGCGACCGGCAGCACCGCGGCGATCGCCGAGAAACCGAGGATGGCGAGCGGCAGGATCAGCACCGCCAGCATGGCGAACTTGATCTCGCGGCTCTCGACCTTCTTGCCGAGATATTCCGGCGTGCGCCCGACCATCAACCCGGCGACAAAGACGGCGAGCAGCGCCATCACCACCATGCCGTAGAGACCGGAGCCGACGCCGCCGGGCAGGATCTCGCCGAGCTGCATCAGGAACATCGCGGCGCCGCCGCCGAGCGGCATGTAGCTGGCGTGCATCGAGTTCACCGAACCGTTCGAGGCGCCGGTGGTCTGCGCCGCCCATATCGACGAGGCGGCCGCTCCGAAGCGCACCTCCTTGCCCTCCATATTGGCGGGCGCGTCGGTGATGCCGGCCGCGATCATCGCGGGCTGCGGCGTCAGCGTCTCGGAGGAGTAGATCGCGGCAGCGCCGAGGCCGACCAGGATCACCATCGCAGCGAGCAGGGCGCGCGCTTCCTTGCGGGCGCCGGCGACACGCCCGAAAGCGATGACGGTGCCAAAGGCGAGCGCGTTCAGCGAGACGACCTCGATCAGATTGGTCAGCGGCGTCGGGTTCTCGAGCGGATGGGCCGAGTTGACGTTGAACAGGCCGCCGCCATTGGTGCCCCATTGCTTGATCGCCTCCTGGCTGGCGACCGGGAAGAGCGCGATGATCTGGTCGGCGCCCTCCAGCGTCTTGGCCGTGACGTTGGCGAGCAGGCTCTGCGGCACGCCGGCCGCGACAAGCGCAAGCGCGGTGACGATCGAGACCGGCAGCAGCACGTAGAGGACGCTGCGGGTCAGATCGACCCAGAAATTGCCGAGCATTTCGCCGCGATCGGCGGCGAAGGCACGCGCCACGGCGGCAGCTATGGCCAGGCCGGCGCCGGCCGAGACGAAGTTCTGCACGGTCAGGCCCAGCATCTGGCTGAGGCTGCTCATCGTCGTCTCGCCGCCATAGGACTGCCAGTTCGTGTTGGTGACGAAGCTGACCGCCGTGTTGAAGGCGAGATGCGGCGACAGACCGTCGAAGCCCTGCGGGTTCAGCGGCAACAGCCCTTGCAACCGAAGGAGGGCATAAAGCAGCACGAAACCGGCCGCGCTGAAGGCGAGCACCGCCCCGGCATAGCCCAGCCAGTTCTGCCCCTTGTTCCGGTCGACGCCAAGCGCGGCGTAGAAGCCGGTCTCGACCGGTTTCAGCAGCAGGTCGAGCGGCGTGCGCTCACCCGCCCAGACACGCGCCATGTAGATGCCGAGCGGCCAGCCTACGGCCACCGTCACTGCGATCGTGAAAACGATCTCTGCCCAGCCCCGCCAGTCCATGCGAGGTCTCCTTCTTCTTGTTGTTCAGAAGCGGTCGGGGCGCAGCAGCGCGGCGACCATGTAAATCGCGAGCCCGAGGGCCGCGGCGGCATAAAGCAAGGTCAGGCCCATGACGGTCAGACCTTGCGCAGCAGCGCTGCGTACCAGCCGAAGAGCGCGAAGGCCCCGGCTCCGAGCGCGAGAAAGACGATATCGGCCATGACAGATCTCCAGCCTGGTTCAGACCGGAGATGTGGTGCCGCAGCTGCTAAACGGTCGAGCGGGAAGGGCAGGCGCGAGCATAAGGGCGGCATAAAGATCAGGATCTTTCGAACGGCAGATCGAGATCGAGCGCGCCGTATCCCATGCCGTCGAGGAGCTGTCGCACCCGATGCAAGGCATCATCGGACGCGCCTGGCACGGGATGGGCGAGCATTAGTGCCGCACAGAGCTCCGGTGGAAGCTCGGACGTGCCCCCACCTCTCGGTCCGTTGCGATAGTCGAACACTGTCGCAGAGGCCTGCTCATATGCGAAGTTGCAGTGCCAGATGCTGTGACGGCGGTCCTTCGTCCGGATTTCGATCGAATGGATTGAAAGTGGCTCCACAGACAATGATCGACGGCTGAGCCAGATTTCAGCGAGGCGCTCGCTGCCATAAAGAAGCAGGCGCGTATCGACCCCGATCGGATCCAACTCGGGCGACGCCTGGTCGATCCAGCTCTGATGCGCGCGCTGAGGACGCATAATGCTGAGCAGAAGCTTCCCGTCAGGCAGACGCTGCGCCGCAATCAACCGTTCGTTGGCCTGGTAAGCCCGCCGTCCAGCGTCGATCGTCATGGGTTCCAGCAAGAGGGGAACGGCAAGGCGAAAGATATAGTCCTTGCTGAACCTGAGCTCGCCAGGTTGCTCGGGCAACGGCGCCAACAGGCCCTCCGGCGTCACCGGCCATTGGCCCGCATCGAATTGCGGTTCGGCGGCGCTTTCGCGCTCGTGTTCCGGTAACTCGGCTGGAAAGGGCGACGGTTCCCATATTGCCCCAATCTTGAGCGCTTGGACCGTCCGCTCCTCCCGTTCATGGAATTCGGCACAGACCGCATTTATGTCTCGTTCGAGGAATTGCCGATCCTTGATCAGCCAAGGATCCCAAGTGGGATCTCTCGCCGCGATACTGTCCAAAAACGTGCTGGCGGCCCCGTGCCGTCCCGACAGCACGAGGGCGGTCACACACGCGGTTACCCTTTGCCGATCGGCTTCCAATCGGCTGGCCAGCCTTGGCAGCGTAGTGACCCGCCCGAGGTCCGCGAACACGTCATGAAGCAGCGCATCATGCAGCAGTGGTATGAAATGCGCTGCCGTGACGTCCCAAAGCGATCCGTGAATTGGTTCCTCGCAACCAGTAGATTCAGGGTGCCCATAGAGAGGGTGGAGGTAGGGCCAGATCCGAAAGCGCGTCCGCCCGCCCGTTGACTCGAAGAATGCTCCTCTCAGAATGTGGCGCACGGGACGGATCAAAAGACGCCGACCGACAAGAATGAGATCGTCTCGCTCGGCCAGAAGGCTTTTCAGATAGCGCTTGATGTCCGCCGGGCGCGTTCCCGGTTCGGCCGGACTGCCCCTTATGCCCATCGCCTTGAGATGTTGCTTGGCATAGTCAACGGCTTTGCGAGCGTTCTGCCACTCACCCAACCCCTCTTCGAGGACGATGCCTTTCGTCAGCTTGGCCAAGGCCGCAGCGATGCAGAGACCGACAATGGCTTCATCCTCATCGCTCGCCCAACGCAGGCTGACACCGCACGAGAACGCCTTGGCAGATTCTGGCGGTTCAAGATCGTCAGCGACATCGGGGCCGCTGCGGACATCGAATTCGAAGCCGGATCGCTGGCGCCGCAGCATTGCGGATAGGAAGCCGCTATGATCCGCGAGAGTGCCTGATCCGTATTGAAGCCTGACGGGGAATCCGAGCAATCTCAGCTCGGCGTTGATGTCCTTGATGGTCGGCAAAGTCGCATCGAAAAGCACATGCGCTTCGGTTGCCATGTCGTCGGCCCTCGCCTGAATGCGCCGCAACCATAGCGCGAATGGCGCGCCATGCACGCCTCGGGGCCGTCCAGACCAAAGTATCGGGCGCGCAGACCGGGATCTTGCCTTGGCGGCCGGCAATCAGCTCGACGCTTCGAGCCCGGCCGTCGTGATGAAGGCGGCAAGCGCGAGGCCGGCCCAGAAGAAATCGTTGAGAACACCCTGCAGGGGCACGGCCCCCATGGTCACGGTTGAAAGGCCTCCAGCAAGGAACAGCGCCGAGGCCGCAACAAGGGTGTTCATGATGTCCTCCCGCATGTTGGGCTCGAACGCGGCGGGGGTTATTCCGTTCCCCTGATTCGATGCGGCATCAAATGACTTGTGTTGATAGGATCATCGCATGACCACAATGTCTGTTATGTGACGAGTTTCAGACGGGAGGGCTGGTATGGCGCATCGATTGAACGGCGGCTGTCATTGCGGCGCAATCGGCCTCGAACTCACGCTGCCGCGACCACCTGAGGACGAGGTCATTGGCGCCTGCCAATGCTCGTTCTGCCGCAAGCACAATGCCCGAACGGTGTCGGACCCAGGAGCGGCGGCCCGCCTCGTCGTCTATGAGCCGGCTTATCTGCAGCGCTACCGTTTCGGCCTCGCGGCTTCCACAGTCGTTCTCTGCAATCGTTGCGGCGTCTATCTCGTCATGCTGATGGTCGAGGACGGCAAGGCCTGGACCACGATCAGCATCGATGCGCTCGACGACCGCGCCCGCTTCATCAAACCGGCCGAGCCGCGGGATTTCAGTGGCGAAGCGCTGGAGGGCCGACGCGAGCGCCGAAGAGCGCGCTGGACACCGACCGAGCTGGTCGGCTGGCCGGAGGAGGGCAGCTAGAGCATTTGAAAGCGAAGTGGATACCGGTTCGCGTGAAAAAATGCGTTAAAACAAAAGCTTAGAGAAGTTTCGCGATTCGGAGAAACGCGGAACTTCTCAGGGTCCCTCGGTCGCACAGACGCGCCGGAGCGCCTGCCATTCTGCGTCGGTGAGGATCGGCGGTCCTATCGTCTCGGGCACGGCCCGCTTCATCCGCTCCAGCCTTTCGCTGCTGACCGGGTGGCTGTCGATGATCGTCGTCTTGCCACCATTGCCGGTGATGCGGACCAGGAACTCGCCGAGCGGCGCCGGCGATCGGCCGAGCCGCGTCATCGCCCTGATCGCGAAGTCGTCGGCGGCCGTCTCGGCCTCGCGTGAATACGAGGCGTCGAGCAATGTGCGCGAGGCGAAGATCACCGCGCCGCTGCCGGTGATGTCGCCGAAGAGCAGCCCGAACAGAAAGGAGGTGCCGCCGGTGCGGATGACGCCGCGCAACCCATCGCGATGCTCGGCATGGCCGATCTCATGCGCGATCACCCCGGCGACCTCATCCGGATCGCGCGCCCGGCTGAGCAACCCCTCGAACAGATAGATCCGCCCGCCCGGCAAGGCGACGGCATTCGGGATGGGCGAGGACAGCACCTGCGCTTCGAGCGGGATGGCGCTGCCGCCGGCCGTCTTCAGCGCCTCGACCATTTTTGTGAAGGCGCGCTGGCCCTCGGCGCCTGTGCAGCTTTTGCCGCCCATCAGGGCCCGCACCTGCTTGTCGACCGCGTCGCCGAGGCGCTTTTCAACCGAGACCGGAACGATCGCAGCAAGCCGGTCGGCGACCAGCGGGATGCCGTAGAGCGTCATCAAGACGATGGATGCGGCAGCGGCCAGCGACCACGCGACGATCCTCAGCGCCTGGCCACCGCCGCGGCCGTGATCGAGCGCGGTGCAGCGCGCAGTGAGCAGGCGCTGTGCGGCCTCGTCCTCGATCTCCAGCCGGGCCTGCGTCGCTGATGATACCGAAGTCAGTCTCAGGCCACGGCTGCCGTCGACGCGGCGGATATCGTCATAGCGCCACGTCGCCAGCACGATACCGTGGTCGACGATGTCGAGCTGCGGGC
Organism: Alloboseaceae bacterium BT-24-1; assembly: GCA_025846845.1. Classification (GTDB taxonomy): domain Bacteria; phylum Pseudomonadota; class Alphaproteobacteria; order Rhizobiales; family Beijerinckiaceae; genus Allobosea. The sequence goes on along the minus strand of JAOYTL010000001.1, from coordinate 420,273 downwards.
CGAGGCGCAGCTCGACCTGCCGCCGGCGGCTGGAGATCCCGTCATAGTAGATAGCAGGGTGGGCGCCATCGCCGGTCGAGCTCATCGCAGGGAGGACTCCGCGCTCAGAAGCCGGCGACATCCAGCCCGTCGGCGAGGCCTTCGCCGACAGCGCCAACCACCTCGCCTTGGCCTGCGACGTCGGCGGCGGCTGCGAGGTTATGGACCACGGTGCTTTGCGCGACGAGCCTCCAGACATCACGGTTGAGATAAATTCGTACGACCGCACTGAACGCGATGGCGGCGAGCAGATAGCCGATGACGAAGATCGCCAGCATCGCAGGATGCTGAGATGCGGTGAGGACGCGCTGTTGAGCGGTTTCACCTGCCGCGATGAGCGGGGAAACGAGCAAAAACGCCCCGATGCACCAGAGCACGAACAGAATCAGGAACAAGAGCGTCCAGCCGATCACTTTCCAATAGCAGCCGTTCAGCCCGTCGGCTGCGAGTTGGGATTCGAACCGAACGTCGCCGAAGCGCAGCCCGGACACCCACCAGCGCCATTCGATCGCTTTGAAGCCGGCATAAACAAAGGGCGAGATAAGGAGGAAGGCTACGATCAAGATGAGCGGCAGGAAGACGTCCGCCCGACTGGCGGGCGGAGCAATGATCGGGATCGCGACGACGATCGCCATGGCAAGCAGGGCCGCGAGCCAAAGCCCCCAGGCCCGCTTGAACAACTCGCCGCCCGTACCCTCGAAGCGCCCTTGCAGGCTCCCATAGGCGGTGTGGCGCATCTTGAAGCGTTCGAGCGCGGCCAGCCGCCAGGGCAGAGCGAGGCCGAGCGAGAGGATGACCAGCAGCCACCACAGGCCGGAGCGCCAGCTATAGCTCCAGCCGGAGCCGCCCATGGAGAAGCGCAGGCCGCGCCAGAGCGTGCGGGTCAGGCGGTAACGGCGCGCCCGATAGCGCGCGAACTCGGTGAACAGATAGAAGAACACGAAGAGAGGGACGCTGGCGAAGGCCTGCCATCTCTCGGCTTCGAGGCCGATCAGGAAATAGACCAGATAGACCGGCACCAGGATCGCCAGCGCAATCAGGAAACCGATCAGCAGCTCCTTCGCCCGCCCGGTATATTCGGCGGGATCGCCGCCGACAGAGGTGTGCGACCAGAGATGGCGGCGGATATCGGTCGCCAGCCAGAAGCGATAGAAGCCGAAAGTGACGAGCTCCAGCAGGGCGCCGCGCGTCACCAGCTTGCGGAAAACCGGGCGGTCGCCCGAAAACGCGACCTGGTCAGCCGGCGGCACCGGGTTGGCAACAGCTTGATGCATGGCCCGCAGCAGCTCCGGCGACAGAATCGGGCCGCTTGGCGAGCCCCCGCCTGCCACTTTCACCGACGACGTTGGGGCATGCAACCATAAGTTATGTCAGGTTGTAACCTGAACGCCAGGCCGTCGCGTGGGATTGCTATCTCTATCCCGCGCTCAGCGGCATCAAAGCGAGCAGCCGTTCTCGCACCGCGTCGGAGAACGGGAGCGACTTGCGCGTCGCCTCGTCCATCTGGACCATCACCGTGATCCCGCTGGCGACGCAGCGCTCGCCCTGGAAGATCGCCTGCTCGAGCCGGACGGAGCTGCGGCCGACCGAGGCAACGCGCGTGCCGATCTCGACGTCGCCGGGCCAGAGCAGCTCTGACAGGAAATCCATCTCCAGCCGAGCGATGACGAAGGACGTTCCCGGTCCCACCAACTGGCGGGCGCGATCGTAGATCAGCTCGACGCGCCCGGTTTCCAGGAAGGTCGAGAACACCGCGTTGTTGATGTGCCCCTGGCGGTCGGTGTCACCATAGCGGAGCTTGTCCTGCGCCCGCAGCGGAAAATCGGTGATGGCGAGCTCGTCCGGCATGGCAGGCCCTGTTCTGCAACAGGACCTTCAAACGCGATTGCCGCCGGCAAGGCAAGGACCGTTCGAGAGGCTAGGCCAGGACGTCGCCATAGTCGGGATGGCGACGCGCCCAGGCGGCGACGAAGGAGCAGCGCGGCACGACGCGCCGTCCACTGGCGCGCGCGATCCGGAAGATGCCTTCGGCCAATTGCGAGCCGAGGCCGCGCCCGTTGAAGGCCGGCGGCACCTCGGTATGCGTCACGATGATCCTGTCGCCGTCGCTGCGATAGAGAGCGAAGGCCTGTCCACCCGCAAAGTCGAGCTCAAACCGTCCGGTCTCCGGCCGTTCGACGACTTCGATCCGGCTGGCTTCCACATGCTGCGTCATAGCTGCTCCCCATCGGCGCGGCTGGCAGAAAAGGAAGCCGCCTCAGCCACAATGTGGGAGCCGCGCGGCCGCTTGTCTTCGGCTGCGATCATGCTGATGGGGAATGGCAGGGCTGCGGCGAGCCAAGGCCCTACAAGACATCGTCAGGACAGCCATTCCTGCTCGCGTCGGCGGGCGCGCTCGCCCTTGAGCTCGTCCTCCGCGCCGGTGTCCACAGTCTCTTCGGTGCGGTTGCGGAAGTTCCAGATCGCCTTTGCGGCTTCCCAGTGCTCGTGATCGCGGCCTTCCGGCTGCCCTTGCTCCATCCAGAGCGCATAGGCGATCCTGCGGATCTCGCGCTCGGCCTTGCCAAGATGGCTCATCTCGTCCTCCTGGTTCCATTGCAGTCGGCGAGGAAACGACGGAACGCCAGGCAGCGTTCCGCGCCTCCGGCTCAATCTGTCACGGCAATGTGGCTGTTGCGTGAGCCCATCGGAGGCAGCGGCCAGTTCCTTCGGAGAAAGCCGCCTGAGCCGCGGCTCAGAGGCGGGCGAGCCGATCCTCCGCGCCGCCATCCAGCAGGGACCGTATAATCCGCAGCGCCCGCATGAGGTCCTCCCGGGAGGGAGCCCCCATGCAGAGCCGGACTCCGGCCGCGCGATCGTTCTCGTCGACCATGACGGCAGCCGGCGGCGTCACCATCACGCCTCGCGCCGCGGCGCGCTGGGCGAGGCTCGCCGCATCGGCGAGCGACATCGGCAGCCAGAGATGGAATCCGGCTCCAGAGGCGGGCCGGATGCTGCTCCCTAGGATCGCCTGCGCCATGGCCGCACGCTCGGTCGCCTCCTGACGGATTGCTTCGCCGACAGCCCGTGCAGTGCCGTCCCTGATCCAGCGCTCCATGATGGCGCACATCAGCGGCGAAGCCATCGACGACGTCGCCTGCAGATAATCCTGTGCCGCCTGCAGTGTAGCGGGCGGTACGGCGAGGGCTCCGATCCGCAGCCCAGGACTCAAGATCTTGGAGAAACCGGCGATGTAGAAGGTTCGCTCCGGTGCCAACTCGGCAAGGGCGGGCAGCCCGGCGGGCGTGAACAGCGAATAGACGTCGTCTTCGACGATTGTCGCGTCGTGGGCGCGGCAGACAGCGACGATCTCCTGCCGTCGTGCCAGCCCCATGGTGACGCCGGTCGGATTGTGCAGGGTAGGGGTGAGGTAAACGACGCGCCGTTCACCCGAATGCGCCGCGAAGGCCGCGGCGAGGGCGTCCGGCCGTAAGCCTTCCTCGTCGAGAGCCACGGCCTTGAGCGCCTGCAGATTCTGGCGCGCGGCAAGGATGGCGCCCGGATAGGTGAGTGCCTCGGTGAAGACCGTGCCGCCGATCCCGGCAGTAGCGGCGAGGGCAACGGCGAGGGCATGCTGTGCGCCATTGGTGAGAAGCAGGCGATCGGCTTTGACCTGCAGCCGGTGCTCCGCCAGCCAGTGAGCCATCGCCTCGCGGTGCGGGGTGCTTCCCGCCGGCGGCCGGTACCGTCCGAAGCTGTCAGCATCCATTTGCCTGGCGAGCGCGGCGAGCGTCGCCGAGAGGACGCCGTCGCCGAGCATCTGCGGCGGCGTATTGACCGAGAGATCGATGATCTCGCTCGGGTTCGGCTCCGCGCCGGCGACGAACATCCCGCGTCCACGCACGCTGCGCACGAGCCCGCGCTTTTCGAGCAGCGAATAAGCCTTGGTGACCGTGCCGAGCCCGATGCCCAGCCGATAGGCAAGATCGCGGTGGGCCGGCATCCGCGCGCCAACCGGAAGGCGGCCATCGGCAAGATCCTCCTCCAAAGCGGTAACGAGGCGCTCGTGAGTGAGGCCCGGCTCCTCGGAGAGGCGGGGGGACCAGGGAGAGGCGAGGCGCATGCAGGAAATCCAAAAGCGTCATATGACACTATTATAGTTTCCGACAAAGTGTCACATCGATAGGGTCGCGGCAATCGCAATCACCCCGTGCTGTCATGACCCTCGACTTGATGCTGGCTTTCCTGACCTACGCCTTCGTGACCTCGGTCACGCCGGGACCGAACAACACGATGGTGCTCGCCTCGGGAGTCAACCACGGCTTCAGCCGGACCATCCCGCATGTCCTGGGAATCAGCTGCGGCTTTGCGGTGATGGTGCTCGCCGTCGGCTTCGGCATCGGCCGCCTGTTCATCGCAGCGCCATGGCTCTACGAGGCGCTGCGCTGGATCGGAGCAGCCTATCTGCTGTGGCTCGCCTGGAAGATCGCGACGGCCAACGCCATGGACGAGAAGACCACTGCCAGCAGGCCGATGAGCTTCTGGCAGGCGGCGGCCTTCCAATGGGTCAATCCGAAAGCCTGGATCATGGCGATCGGCGCCATCGCGACCTATACGCCGGCGAATAGCGGATTGGGCACGATCGTGATCGTCGCGACCCTCTTTGCGCTGGTTAATGCACCGACCGTGGCAATCTGGGCCGCTTTCGGGACGACGCTTCGCCGCTGGCTGACCGATGCGCGCTACGTCCGGATATTCAACATCACCATGGCGGTGCTGCTGGTGTTGTCGCTGCAGCCGCTGCTCTGGGGCGGCACGCACTGACAAGCGCTGGCGAGGGCAGGGCGGTGTGACCGTCGCTGCCCCTCGCCAATTCTTCGGAAGCCCTCAGGCGGCCTTGGCCAGCGCCGGAGCGATGGCGAAAGGCGCGGCCGTCTTGGCCTTGACCTCGTCGAGCGTGACGCCGGGCGCAAGCTCGATCAGGGTCAGGCCACCCTTCACCTTGTCGCAGGACAAAACGCAGAGATCGGTGATGATCAGATCGACGACACCGGCCCCGGTCAGCGGCAGGGTGCAGCGCTCCAGCACCTTGGATTCGCCGGCCTTGTTGGCGTGATCCATCACCACGATGACCTTCTTGACACCGGCGACGAGGTCCATCGCGCCGCCCATGCCCTTCACCATCTTGCCGGGGATGGTCCAGTTGGCGATGTCGCCATTCTCAGCCACTTCCATGGCGCCAAGGATGGTCAGGTCGATATGGCCGCCGCGGATCATCGCGAAACTGTCGGCCGAGGAGAAGTAGCTCGAGCTCGGCAGCGAGGTGATCGTCTGCTTGCCGGCATTGATCAGGTCGGGATCGGCCTCGCCCTCATAGGGGAAGGGACCGATGCCGAGCAGGCCGTTCTCCGACTGCAGGGTCACATCGACGCCATCGGGAATGTAGTTCGCCACCAGCGTCGGAATTCCGATGCCGAGATTGACGTAGAAGCCGTCCTTAAGCTCCTTGGCGGCGCGGGCGGCCACCTCTTCACGGGTCCAGGCCATCAGGCTGCCTCCCTCTTGCGCTCGGTGAGCTTCTCGATCTTCTTCTCGTTGATCGTGCTCTTGATGATGCGGTCGACATAGATGCCGGGCGTGTGGATCGCCTCCGGATCGAGCGAGCCGACAGGCACGATCTCCTCGACCTCGGCGACCGTCACCTTGCCGGCGGTCGCCATGTTCGGGTTGAAATTGCGCGCCGTGCGACGGTAGACGAGGTTGCCGGCGGTATCGGCCTTCCAGGCCTTGACGATGGCAACATCGGCCCTGAGCCAGGTCTCGCGAACGTAAAGCTGCCCCTCGAATTCCTCGACCGGTTTGCCCTCGGCGACGACGGTGCCGACGCCGGTCTTGGTGTAGAAGGCCGCGATGCCGGCGCCGCCGGCGCGGATGCGCTCGGCCAGCGTGCCCTGCGGGTTGAGCTCGAGCTCGAGCTCGCCGGAAAGGTATTGCTGCTCGAACAGCTTGTTCTCGCCGACATAGGACGCGATCATCTTCTTGATCTGTCGCGTCTCCAGCAGCATCCACAAGCCAAAGCCGTCGGCGCCGGCATTGTTGGAGATCACCGTCAGGTTCTTCACGCCCGAAGCGCGGACCTGCGGGATCAGGCTCTCGGGGTTGCCGGAGAGGCCGAAGCCGCCCGACATGATCGTCATCCCGTCGAACAGCAACCCATCCAGGGCCGCCGCCGGGCTGTCATAGACCTTCTGCGTCATCCGTCCCTCGTCGCTCGAGCCAGCTTGGGCGGGCTCATCCGTCACTCGTTCTGCCCGAACGGAGACGATCGGTCGACTCCGCTCAATGCGCTGTGGTGGAGCATCAATACCGGGCGTCTCGCGCTGCGTCGATGCCGCCGCTGAGGCATCTGCCATGCCGGGTAGCGCCGATTATCTCAGAGTACCGCCGGCCGGCCGAAAGCGCCCGACAACCCGTTCGGCAATCGCGCTCAGGCGCGCAAGGTCGACCCCGGTCTCGATCCCCTTGGCTGCGAAGTGTGCGACGAGGCGCTCGGTCGCGAGATTGCCGGCTGCATCGGGGGCATAGGGGCAGCCGCCAAGACCGCCGACCGAACCGTCGAAGACGCGCAGGCCCAGCTGCCAGGCTGCCTCGACATTGGCGATGGCCTGCCCGGAGGTGTCGTGGAAATGCCCGGCCAGCATCGCGGCGGGCGCCCGCCGCAGCGCCGCCTCGACCATGGCTGCCGTCCGCCCAGGCGTGCCACGGCCGAGCGTGTCGGAGAGCGCGATCTCGTCGCAGCCGAGCGCGAGCAGTTCGGCTGCAACGACGGCCACCGCCTCCGGCGCGATCGCTCCCTCATAAGGGCAGTCGAGCGCGCAGGAGACGTAGCCCCGGACCGGCACATTGGCACGCTCCGCCAGCGCCATCACCGGCCGGAAGCGCGCGATGCTCTCGGCGATCGAGCAATTGGTGTTCTTCTGGCAGAAGCTTTCGGATGCCGCAGTGAACACCGCCAGGGCCTGCGCGCCGGCGGCGAGCGCGGCCTCGGCGCCTTTCTCATTGGGGACGAGGGCCGAGAAGACGGTCCCCGACCGGCGGCCGACGCCGCGCATTACGGCTTCGTGGTCTCCCATTTGCGGCACCCAGCGCGGCGAGACGAAGGCGGTCGCCTCGATCCGTGCCAGGCCGGCATCGGCGAGCTCGGCGATCAAGGCAAGCTTCTCTTGTGTCGCGACCTCAGCCTTCTCGTTCTGCAACCCATCGCGCGGGCCGACCTCGACGATGACGACGCTTTCGTCCGCCATTGTCAGGCGCCGAGATAGGCCGAGCGGACGCGCTCGTCGCGCAGCAGCTCGGCGCCGGTGCCTGCGAGCGTGATCGTGCCGGTCTCGATGACATAGGCGCGGTCAGCAACGGCGAGCGCTTGGTTGGCCATCTGCTCGACCAAAAGGATCGTCATGCCCTCCTCGCGCAGCCGGCGGATCACGGCGAAGACCTCGCGCACGATCAGCGGCGCCAGGCCAAGCGAGGGCTCGTCGAGCAGGAGAAGCTTCGGGCGCGCCATCAGGGCGCGAGCGATCGCCAGCATCTGCTGCTCGCCGCCCGACAATGTGCCGGCGAGCTGGTCCTGCCGTTCGGCGAGGCGCGGGAAGATGCCGAAATAGCGCTCGATATCGCTGGCGATGCCGTCCTCGTCTCTACGCGCATAAGCGCCGAGCACGAGATTGTCGCGGACGCTCTGGTCGCCGAAGACCAGGCGGCCCTCCGGCGAGTGGCCGATGCCGAGGCGGACACAGTCATGGCCGCGGATGTCGGTGATGTCGCGGTTCTCGAAGCGGATCGTGCCGCCGGCGACCTTCACCAGCCCGCCGATCGCCCGCATCAGCGTCGACTTGCCGGCGCCGTTGCCGCCGATCAGCGTGACGACCTCGCCTTGGCCGACCTGCAGCGAGATGCCCTTCAGCGCTTCGACCGCGCCATAGCGGACCTTCAAACCTTCGATCGCGAGCATGGTCATGCGGCGTCTCCGGTCGCGGCGGCATCCTCATCGGCGCCGAGATAGGCGGCGACGACCTTGGGATCGCGGCGGATCGCCTCCGGCCGCCCCTCGGCGATCAGCGCGCCATAGTCGAGCACCAGCACATGCTGGGAGATGCCCATGACGAGGTCCATGTGGTGCTCGATCAGGAGCACGGTGACACCAGCCTGCTGGATGCGCCGGATCACCTGGCCGAGCTCATGCGTCTCCTGGGGGTTCAAGCCCGCGGCCGGCTCGTCGAGCAGCAGGAGCTTCGGCTTCGAGGCGAGGGCGCGGGCGATCTCGAGCCGCCGCTGCAGGCCATAGGGCAGGCTTTTTGCCGGCTCATGAGCACGCTCGCCAAGGCCGAGATCGGTGAGCAGCGCCAATGCATCGGCCCGCGCCGTGGCCTCCGCACGCCGGCTCGACGGCAGGCCGAGCAGCGAGGCGGCAAAGCCGGTCTCGACATGCCGATGCGCACCGAGCAGGACGTTGTCGAGCGCCGAGAGCTCGCCGAACAGCTTGAGGTTCTGGAAGGTGCGGGCGATGCCGAGCGTGGCGACGCGATGGGCCGGCCAGCCGGCGATCTCATGCCCCGCGAAGTGGATCGAGCCACCACCCGGCGCGACATGGCCGGAGAGCAGGTTGAGCAGCGTCGTCTTGCCGGCGCCGTTCGGGCCAATCAGCGCATGGACCTTGCCGGCAGTGATCGCGAACGAGACGTCGCGGACCGGCACGATACCGCCATAGGCCTTGTAGAGGTCCTTGACGATCAGGATCTCGCCACCTGTCACCGCCGCTGACGTCGCCGCCAGGGCGCTGTGGCCTGGGACGCCAGGCGGAGCCACCTTGCGTTGCCGCCAGCGCGCGGCAAGGCCGGAGACCGCCCCGGCGATGCCGTTCGGCATCAGATAGAGCGAGAACAGCAAGAGCGCGCCATAGGTGAAATGCTGCAGGGCCGGCCAGCGCGCCAGCCAGGCGTCGAGCAGGGTCAGGATCACCGCGCCGAACAGCGGCCCGTAGAGCGAGCCCGAGCCGCCGAAGATCACCACGACCAAGAGGAAGATCGACAGGTTGAAGGTGATGAAATCGGAGTTGAAATACTGGTTCTGCTGCGCGATCACGGCGCCGGCGAGCGCGCAGGTCACTGCCGAAATCACGAAAGCCAGCGTCTTGGCGCGGACGACAGAGATGCCGACCGATTGCGCCGCGGGCTCGGCCATCTGCACCGCCAGGAAAGCCCGGCCAAAACGGCCAGCGAGCAGCGAGCGCAGCATCAGATGGGTGGCGATGCAGAGCGCTCCGACGAACCAGACCCAGTGCAGGTTGGTGAAGCTCGTGCCGGCGAGCGAGGGCGCGCTGATGCCGTAGAAGCCGGCCTGGCCCTTGAAGATGTCGGTCCACTCGGTGACGATCTTCTCGACGACGATGCCGAAGCCGATCGTCACCATGGCGAGGCTGGGGCCGGAGACGCGCACTGAGGGCATCGCGATGACGAGGCCGAAGACCGCGCCGAAGCCGCAGGCCAGCAGCAGCGACAGCCAGGGGGAGAGGCCCCATTCGATGTTGGCGATCGCCGCCGTATAGGCGCCGACGGCGAAGAGGCCGGCATGGCCGAGCGATTTCTGCCCGGCATAGCCGACGAGCACGTTCAAGCCGGCAGCGGCGAGATAGTTCACTCCGATCGTGAACAAGATCTGCAGGTAGAAATCGTTGAGGCCGAAGAAGGGGACGAGCGCGAGGCCGGCCGCCAGCACCGTCATCCCGATGGCATGGGCGAGCGCCGGCATCAGATCTTCTCCACGCTGCGCGCGCCCATCAGCCCGCCGGGCCGAACGACCAGCACGATGATGATCAGCAGGAAGATGGTGATCTCGCGCATCTCGGCGCGCCAGAGCCCGACCAGCGCCTCGACCACACCGAGGAGGAAGCCGCCGAGCATGCAGCCGCGCGGGCTGGTCAGGCCGCCGACGATCGCGGCCGAGAAGGCTTTCAGCGCGACCCCGAGGCCGATGAAGACGGAAGCCGTGGTGATCGGCGCGATCAGGATGCCGGCGAGCCCCGCCAGTGCCGAGGAGATCACGAAGGCGGCGATCACGATCGACTCGACATTGATGCCGACGATCGCCGCCGCCTGCGGGTTGAAGGCGACGGCCCGCAGCGCCTTGCCGAAGCGCGTCTTGCGCAGGACGATGTCGAGCAGGGCCATGACGGCGACGGCGACGACCGCGATGAGCACCTCCTGCGGCCGGATGCCGGCGCCGGCAATGCGCCAGACCTCGCTGCCGAGTGGCGATGGCACCGCGATCGAGGCCGGGCCCCAGATCGCCAGCGCCGTGTTCTGCATGATGATGCCGAAGCCGATCGTGCTCAGCACCCAGTTGAGGCCGCCGGCGCCGACGAAGGGCTTGATCGCGCAATAGTAGAGCGCGATGCCGATGGCGCCGACCACGACGACGCTGGCGAGCGTCGCCAGCACATAGGCCGTCATCGTCATCTCGGCCTGGGTCAGGTTGCCGAAATGCGGCTTGCCGGCCGCCAGCAGCAGCAGCGAGACGCCGACCAGGCTGCCCGGCACGAGGAAGGCGCCCTGGCCGAAATTGAAGGTCTTGGTCGTGGCGTAGGTGATGTTGAAGCCGAGCGCGATCAGCCCGTAGATCGCGCCCAGCGCCAGACCGCTGGCCAGAGCCTGAAGGATTGCCGTCATCGTCTCTCCGCCACGACTCAGGTCGTTTGCGCCATCATTCCGAACAGCCAGCCTCTAGAGCCGCCATTCCCTCCATGCCATCCCACGACACGCCGTCATGCTCGCCCTTGTGGCGAGCATCCACGTCTTGACCACCGCATGCGATGAGCGACGCGAAGACGTGGATGGTCGGGACAAGCCCGACCATGACGCAGGAGCGCGGTTCAAGATGTTCAGCGCTTCAGGTCGGCTGCCGTCAGGCCCTTGACCACCGGATCGTCGAGCTTGACCACGCGGCCGTCCTTCCACTGCGCGAGATGGAAGTCGGCGACGCCGAGCGCCTCGTGCTGCTCCTTGCTGAAGGGCTTGTCATAGGCCTTGATGATGCCCTGGACCTTGCCGAGATTCTCCAGCGCCGCCTGCAGCTTCGGGCCGTCCGTGCCGTCGGCCTGCTTGATGGCAGCGGCGATCAGCATCACCGCGTCATAGCCCTGCGCCGCGGAGACGAAGGCCGGCATGTTCGGATGCTTGGCGACGAGGCGCTTGTGCAGCGCTGCGGCACGGTCGCTGGCGTCCTCGGTGGTAGAGGCCGCGAAGATGGTCTTTTCGGCGAGCTTGGGCCCGGCGATGTTGACCAGCGGCGTGTTGATCGAGCCCCAGGTCGAGAGCAGCCCGGGGTAATAGTCCATCTTCTCCATGCTCTTCAGCACCTGCGCCGTCGCATCCGCCAGCGAGCCGGTGATGATCATGTCCGCGCCAGCCGCCTTCAGCTTGGCGAGCTGCGAGGTCATGTCGGTGTCCTTCGGCCCGAACTTCTCGATGCCGACCGGCTTGATGCCGTGCAGGGTCAATATCTCCTGGAGGTCCTTGGTCGCAGCCTGGCCGTAGCCGGTGGTGTCGGCGATGATCGCGATGTTCTTGCTCTTCGAGGCCTTGACCGCATAGGCGGCGAGCAGAGCGAGCTGCTCACGGTCGACCATCGACACCCGGAAGATGTAGTTCTGCGGCTCCTTGGCATAGCGGGCGGTGATGTCGGTCGCTGTCGCGACATGCGAGATCACCGGCACCTTCTTCTGCTGCGGGATGTGCAGCCAGGCGAGGGCATTGCCGGAATTGGTCGGGCCGACCACGGCCGCGACCTTCTCGTTGTCGATCAGCTCGTTCATGTTCTGGATCGATTTCGGCGGCGCGCCGGCATCGTCTCGGACCACGCCGACGAGCTTGCGGCCGAGGACACCACCCTGCGCGTTCAGATCCTCGATCGCCGCCTGAAAGCCATAGAGGCCCGACAGGCCGAGCTCGGCGGCGCCAGAGGCCGACTGGTCGGCATTGTAGCCGATCTTGATCTCGTTCTGCGCGAAGGCCGGCAGCGACAGCACCATGCCGGTCGAGACCAGCAGGGCACTGAACGTGCGGCGGGTGATGCGATTGTCCATGAACGTTCCTCCGGTTGTCGTCCGCTTGCTGCGGTTCTGTGGTGAGTCTTGAAAAAGGTCAGCCCTTGCGCCGCAGCGCCAGCAGCTCGCGCGCCCGGTCGACGCGGACATCGTGGCTGCGGGCGAGCTCGGCGGCGATCGCCTCGACCTCGGCGCCCTCGGCGCCGGCAACGATGGCGATGTTGCGGGCATGCAGCGCCATGTGGCCGCGCTGGATGCCCTCGGTCGCGAGCGCTCGCAGCGCCGCCATGTTCTGGGCGAGCCCGACCGCGACGGTGACTTCGGCCAGCTCCTGCGCCGACTGGACCCCGAGCAGCCGCAGCGACCATTGCGCCAGCGGATGGGTCTTGGTGGCGCCGCCGACGAGGCCGAGCGCCATCGGCAGCTCGATCGAGCCGACGAGATTGCCGTCACGGTCCTCTTCCCAGGTCGTCAGCGAGGTGTAGCGGCCGCTGCGGGCGGCATAGGCATGGGCGCCGGCCTCGATGGCGCGCCAGTCATTGCCGGTCGCGACCACCACGGGGTCGATGCCGTTCATGATGCCCTTGTTGTGGGTGGTGGCGCGGTAGGGGTCGATCGCCGCGAAGGTATAGGCGTCGAGCATGCCGTCGATCATACGCCGGCCGGAGAATTCCTTGGTCGCCAGCGCCGCCTCGGGGATGGTGACGCTGGCGCGCGCCAGCCGGAGATCGGCGAGGTTCGAGAGGATGCGCAGGCGCACCGTACCGCCGGTGATGCGCTCGACGATCGGCGCCACCGTCTCGGCCATGGTGTTGACGGTGTTGGCGCCCATCGCGTCGCGGACATCGACGAGCAGGTGCATCACCACAATCGGCCCGCGCGGCGTCTGCGGGAAGACATGGACCTCGATGCCCTGGCAACCGCCGCCGAGCGAGATCAGTACCTTGTCCCTGGCATTGGCGGCGGCGACGATCTCGGCCTGCGCCGCCAGCAGCTTGTGGCGCGCGCCTTCGGGGTCTCCGACACCCAAGAGCTGGACCTGCGCCCGCATGATCGGCCGGTCGCTGGAGGTACGGAAGCCGCCGGTCCCGCGGGCGATGCGGGCCATGTAGGAGGCTGCCGCAACGACGGAGGGCTCCTCGACCGCCATCGGGATCAGGTAATCCTTGCCGTTGACGGTGAAGTTGGTGGCGATGCCGAGCGGCAGTTCGAAGGTGCCGACGACATTCTCGATCATGCCGTTGGCGAGGGTGAGCGGTAGTGCGCCGGGCTGCGCCAGCAAGGCACGGTCGGCATCGGAGAGCCCGGCTGCCGCGACGGCCTGTCCCAGCCGCTCGGCGCAGCTGAGATTGCGGTAGTTCTCGATGCGCGAGTTTACCTCACGCCCGGCGGCGCTCTGCGCCTCGGCCGTCACCATGTCGTTTCCTCCCCAGCCGGGGTTTTTGATGCGCCACGCAATGGGCATCGGCGCTTCTTCGGTTGACAAGCTCGGACAATCGCTGGAGAGCGGCAAGGCACAATTTCCGCAATGTCCCATTCTCTGTACTAGTCAATTGACTGGTACAGATGCGAGGCTCGATGGACGAGCAGCCCGATAGCAACCGCACCGGCGCGATCGTCGCCCGGATCAGCCGGATGATCGATGAAGGCCTGCTCCAGCCGGGGCGGCGCATGGCCTCGCTGCGGCTGGCCGCCGGTGAATACGGCGTCTCCAAGAACACCATGGTCGAGATCTATGACCGGCTGGTCGCCGGCGGCCGTCTCGAAGCCCGCCGCGGCGCCGGCTTCTATGTCCGTGCGCCGGGACAGCGGCCGAGCGAGGCTCCGCCGCCGCATATGAGCGAGGCGATCGACATCGTCTCGCTGCTGCGCGAGCAGCTCTGCCAGGTCCATCCCGTCCGCGTCGGCGACGGCCGTCCGCCGCGCTCCTGGATGGAGGATTCCGAGCTCGGGCGGCATTTGCGCCTGCGCACCGGCAAGGGCGACCTGCCGATCGAGCACGGCTATGGCGATCCTGTCGGCTATGCGCCGCTGCGCGCCCAGATCGGGCTGATGCTGGCCGAGCGCTCGATCCAGGTCTCGCCGGCGCAGATCCTGATGACCTTCGGCGCCAACCACGCGCTCGACCTGATCATCCGCCAGCTGCTGCAGCCCGGCGATACCGTCCTGGTCGACAGCCCCGGTTATTACCCGCTGTTCGGCAAGTTGAAGCTGGCCCGCATCGAGATCGCCGGCGTCAGGCGCCTGCCCGATGGGCCGGATCTCGACGATCTTGCGGCGCAGATCGCGCGGCATCGGCCGAAAGTGTTCTTCACCCAGTCGCTGGCGCACAACCCGACCGGTGGCTCGATTGCGCTGCCGATCGCCCATCGCCTGTTGCAGCTCGCCGCCCAGCACGATCTCATCATCGTCGAGGACGATCCCTTCGCCGACGTGATGCCGGCGAGCGCGCCGCGGCTCGCCGCGCTCGATCAGCTCGAGCGGGTGATCTATCTCGGCACCTTCTCGAAGACGCTCTCGGCCAGTCTGCGCATCGGCTACATCGCCGCGAGCCCTGCACTCGCCCGCTCGCTCGGCGACATGAAGATGCTAACCGTGGTCAACTCGTCCGGCTATCTGGAGCGCCTGGTCAGCGACCTCATCGCCAGCGGCCAGTACCGCCACCACCTCAAGCGCCTACGGGAGCGGATCGGCAAGGCAACCCGCACCGCCTTCGCCGGCCTGGAGCGCCTCGGCCTGCCGATCTTTTCACGCCAGGGCGGCGGCTACTATCTCTGGGCAGAGTTGCCGGCGGGCCTGGACGATCTCGCACTGGCGCGCCGCGCCTCGGAGCAGGGCATCTTCATCGCGCCCGGCACGGTCTTTCTGCCCGAGCGGCACCAGCCAGACGGCGACGAGAAAGCGGCAGGCATGCGGGTCAACGTCGCCTATGCCGACGATCCTGTATTCCTGGCTTTCCTTCAGGCCGAACTAGCGAACGCGACCTAGCTCGACAGGCGATATTGTCAGTTCCGATAACAGGTTACGCTGCCTAGCTGTAGAAGATGCCGCCATCTACATTGAGAGCCTGGCCGCTCACGAAGGCGGAGTCGTCCGAGGCAAAAAAGGCAACCGGCCCAACGACATCCTCCGGATTGCCGAGCCGATGCAGGTCCGTGACCTTCTCGAAATAGGCGACCCGCTCGGGATCACGCAGGTTGTTCATTCCCATCTCGGTCTGGATGATGCCGGGGCAGACCGCGTTCACGGTGATGCCGTACTGCCCGAGCTCCATCGACGAGACGCGCGTGAAGCCGACGACCGCCGATTTAGATGCGGCATAGTGCGACTGGCCCGGTCCGCCGGTGCGGGCGGCCAGCGAGGCGATGTTGACGATGCGGCCATAGTGCCGCTCGCGCATATGCGGGATCAGCGCCTGGGTCATCTGGAAGACGCCGCGTGCATTGACGGCGAGCGTCATGTCCCAGAGTTCGGGCGTCAGCTCCTCGATCGAGGCGAGCTTCAGGATACCGGCATTGTTGACCAGCGCATCGACATGCCCGAGGCCCTGCACCGCCTCGGCGGCTGAGCGGCGGCAATCGTCCTGATCGCTCACATCGGCGACGATGGTGACACAACGCCGGCCGCGCGCCTCGATCTCCGCTGCCGTTTCGCTGAGCGCGGCCTTTTGCGGACCGATATCGGTCAGCGCCAGATCGTAGCCGCGCTCGGCGAGCCCCAGGGCGATAGCCCGGCCAATACCCCGGCTGGCGCCCGTCACGATGGCATGTCTGGTCATGTCTGTTCTCATTGCAGAGGTGGAAAAGGTGCTGCCTGCATCAGGCGATCTTGCGTACCGGCAGGCTGTTCATCGCCTGCACGGTCTCGTCGAAGGAGACGAGGTTGGCGCCGGAGCCGAGACCGGTGGCGACGAGCGCAGCGGTAGCGGTCGCGAGCCGTGCGCATTCGGTGAGGTCCCAACCCCGGACAAGGCCGGCGATGAAGCCGCCGGAATAGGCGTCGCCACAGCCCGTGGTGTCGCGCACCGCGACCTCGAAGGCCGGCATCGTGAATTGCTGGCCATCCCGCGTCATGACGAAGGAGCCGTCGCCGCCCAGCGAGATCGCGCAGGCGCCAGCTCCCCGGTCGAGGAAGAAACGGGCGCAGGCGATCGGATCATGCGTGCCAACCATCACGGCCGTCTCGTCGATGCTCGGCATGAAGAAGTCGACCTCGGGCAGCAGCGGCTCGAGGAGCGCCAGGGTTTCGGGCCGTGCCGAGATCAGGTCGAGCGTGGTCGTGCGGCCGGCCTTGCGCGCGGCGGCGAGCAGGGCGCGGGAAGGCTCGCCATCCATCGCCAGCAGCGAGCCGACGCCGCCAAGATGGACGATCCGCCCCTGGCAGGCGCGCGCTTGCGCAGCGGCAGAGATGCGCCAGCGGGCCGAGGCGCCGCGTGCATGCAGGGCAGGGCGCGAGCCATCCGGCCGGATCGGCAGGATCGTCGCGGAGGTCGGGCTGCCGGGCAGGCGCTCCATCACCGACACGTCGATGCCGTCGCGCCGCAGCGCATCCAGCATCCAGTCCGCCTTTTCGTCCTCGCCGACTGCGCCGACGGCGAGCGCCTTGAGACCCAGCCGCGCGCAGGGAACGACCGTCCCGCCGGCGGTCCCGGCGACGGTGAGGCGGATCTCGTCGATCAAATAGCGCGTGCCGGCCGGCGGAATCTCGGTGACGGGCACGCCCAGGATATCGAGGATGTAGGAACCGCAGACGCTGACATCGTGGGTGGGCGACATGGAGGCTTTCTCGGGCGGGAAGGGAAGGAGCGTTGCAAGCGGCTCTGTTAGGCCGCGCTGCTTGGAACTGCGGCGAGCGGTTTCCGATCGCGCAGGCCGTATTGCCCCCAGCGCCTCAGGATGCTGTCGATCTCTTCGTCCGGAAGGAGCGGCGGCGTGCCGATCTGCAGGCAGCCATGGTACTGCTTCGCCAGCGTCTCGACCTCGATGGCGAGCCACATCGCCTTGCGCAGGCTGACTCCGGTCGCGATCAGTCCGTGATGGGCCAGAAGGCAGGCGCGGCGGTCTGCCAGCGCCTCGAGCGCCAGCTGCGACAGCTCGGCCGTGCCGTACTGGGCATAGGGTGCGCAGGGGACGTCGTTCCCGCCGCCGGCGGCGATCATGTAGTGGATTGCCGGGATGCTCTTCTGCATGATCGCCAGGATCGTGCAGTAGGCGGGGTGGGCGTGAACCACCGCGCCCGTCTCCGGCTTCGCCTTCAGGATGTCGAGGTGGAAGCGCCATTCCGTCGAAGGCACATTGCCCTCCCGCGCCGTCCAGCCGCCATCCCAAGCCATGAAGACGATGTCCTCGGGGGTCATCTGGTCATAGGGCAGTCCGGAGGGCGTCAGCAGGATGCCGCCGTCGACGCGGACGCTGATATTGCCTGACGTGCCCTGATTGATGCCCGCCGCCGTCATCTCGCGGCAGGCCATGACGATGGCTTGCCGCAGATCGCGCTCGTCCCGGTTCATTCCCATCCCGCGAAGCCTCCCTGTGCCAGCGATCGCCCTACCCGGTTGGCGATCTGTTCTGTATTCAGAACACAATTCTATTTGGAAAATGCGCGCGATGCCTGCCAACGCCGGCGCGCACTGCATGACGCGATGGTCAGCGGGAAACGTCGATCACGACGCGGCCACGGATTTTGCCGGCGACGATGTCCTCCGCCAGCACCGGCAGGGCCGACATCGGCTCGACACGGGCGATCCGGCTGAGCTGTGCCTTGTCGAGATGATTGGCCAGCGTTTTCCAGGCGCGTTCGCGCTTTGTGGCCGGCGCCATCACGCTGTCGACGCCAAGAAGGCTGACGCTCCGCAGAATGTGTGGCGCGACGCTCGCCGGAAGGTCCATGCCGCCCGCAAGCCCACAGGCCGCGACCGCCCCGCCATACGCCGTCTGCGCCAGCACATTGGCCAGGGTCGTCGATCCGACCGAATCGACCGCACCGCCCCAGCGCTCCTTCTGCAGCGGCCCGCCCTTCTCGGCGAGGGCCGCGCGGTCGACGAAGCCGGTGGCGCCAAGCTCGGAAAGATAGGCGTGCGTCTCGGGCCGGCCGGTCGCCGCGGTGACGGTGTAACCCTTGCGGGCGAGAAGGCTGATCGCGGTCGAGCCGACACCGCCGGCCGCACCCGTCACCAGCACCTCGCGGCCGCCGGGAGCGATCGCCCCCCAATCCTCGAGCGCGTCGACGCAGAGCGCAGCCGTATAGCCGGCAGTACCGATGCCCATGGCTTCCTCGAAGGTGAAGGCTTCGGGCAGCCGCGTCAGCCATTGCGGCTTGAGCTTCTGGAAGCGCGCATAACCGCCCCATTCGGTCTCCGAAAGGCCCCAGCCATTGACCAGCACCTTGTCGCCAGCCTTCCAGTCGGGGGAGCGGCTCTCGACGATCGTTCCGGCGAGATCGATGCCCGCCACCATCGGCAGCCGGCGCGCGATCCGCCCCTTGCCGCTGATCGCAAGGCCATCCTTGTAGTTCAGCGTCGAGAAGGCGATGGCTACAAGCACATCGTGATCGGGGAGCTCCGCGACCGTGAGGTCCCGGAACTCGGCGCGCGGACGTCCCTCGTGATCGACGATCATCATGGCCCGGAAGCTGTCGTTCATGGTTTCGCCTTTCCGCGGATGGAGCGGTTTCGTTTCGGGTGATGCGCTCGTGCCGGGCGGAGCGCCGGGGTGATGTCAATGCCGGGGTCGGTGGCCGAGCGTCGCGCTGATCGATTGCGCCGCCTTCCGGACCTCTTCCGAAAACTGCTTCAATTCCTTGCGCTTCAGCCGGGAGTCGGGTCCCGATATCCCGATTGCGCCGACGACCTCTCCGGCCTGGCCGAGGATCGCGCAGGCGCAGGCCGCGATGCCGTCGCGCCATTCGCCCTGCAGGACCGTGGCGTAGCCCTGTTGCCGGACCTGCTGGATATCGGCCATGAGCTCCTCAAGCGTCACACGCGTGGTTGCGGTGTAGCGCTTGAAGAGCGGCCTGAAGCGTTCGAGAGCCTCATCGGGTTCATGCGCCAGCATGGCCTTGCCCGTCGCCATCGCGAAGGCCGGGGCGCGCATGCCGACGCTGGTATGAGCCCTGATCTGATGCTTGCTCTCGATCTTGTCGACATAGACCACGTCGGTATCGTCGAGCACGGAGAGATGAACCGTTTCGCCAGTCGCCTGGGCCAGCGCTTCCATCGCCGGGTGGGCGATGGCGACGAAGTCCAGTCGCTTGACGACGTAGCTGCCGAGTTCCCAGATCTTCAGCGTCAGCTCATAGGTGCTGCTCGGCGGGGGCGCCTGCCGGACGAAGCCTTGCGTCTGAAGGGTCGCCAGCAGGCGATGCACGTTGCTCTTGGTCAGGCCGAGTTCGCCCGCGAGATCCGTGATGCCGCGAGGCTTGCTGCTGCGCGCCAGAACCTCGAGAAGCCGCAGCCCCTTGGTGAAAGCCTTGTCCATCGTGAAATTCGATCCCCTGAGCCGAGCTTATCTCTAGCCCCGGCCATACGCGACGGGAAGGCGGCCGCCCATTGCGGAGCAGCCGCATTCCGCCAGCCGGCTATTTCGCCAGCAACGCGTTGAGCTTCTCCTGGCCGTGCTCCTCGTTGGTCGAGCGGCCATCGGGCGAGGCGGCGCCCCAATAGTCCGGGCTCCATTCGATCGCCTGTGCCAGGTTCTTGGGGTTGTTCGCCCAGTAGACACTGGTCTTCGGGTCGGCGGCGTCAAATACGACGGAGGAGGGCAGGGCGACCGGGAAGTTCGAGGTCAGCTCGGCCGCGCGCTTGGGATCGAGCCGCCAGGACAGCACCTTCAGGGCGTTGTCGTAATTGGGCGCCCCCTTCGGGATCGAGAAGAAGTCGTAATAGACGAAGCCCTGGTTCCAGGTCAGCCCGACGGGTGCGCCCTCGAGCGCGAATTTGCTCATCGAACCGGTATAGGCCATGCACATGTCGGCCTCGCCATCGAGCAGCAGCTGCGGCGGTTGCGCGGCGGTCGCCCACCATTTGGTCACATGGGGTTTGATCTCGGCGAGCTTCTTCAGCGCCCGCTCCATGTCGATCGGGTAGAGCTTGTCCTTCTGCACGCCATCCGCCATCAGCGCGGCCTCGAAGGTGAAGCGCGACCAGGCGGGCATGCAGCGCCGGCCCGGGAACTTCTTGACGTCCCAGAAATCGGCCCAGCTCTGCGGTTCGCTGCCACTCTTGTACTTGTCCTTGTTCCAGGCGAGGCCGACGCCGATGACCTGCAGGGCGACGCCCTTGGGCCGCTTGAGGTTGTCCGGCATCGCCGCCAGCGTGGTTTGCGCGGATTCCGAGAGCTTCTTGTAGTCGATCTCGGCAAGGCAGCAGTCACCGAGGAGCTTGGTCTCCTGGTCGAAGATGAAGGCGAGGTCCCAGGCCGCCTTTCCGGCGTCTGCCTGGGCCTTCAGCCGCGGCCCGCTGCGCGCCTCCTGGACGGTCACGACCTTGATGCCCGTCGACTTCTCGAACGGCCCGTACATGATCTTGCGCAGGGCTTCGCCATAGGCTCCGCCCGGATCCTGCACGATCACCTCCTTGCTCTGGGCCCGCGCGCCCTCGGCCAGGCCGAGCGGCACCGCCATCGCGGCCAGCGCGGGGAGCACCCGCCAGATCGTCATGCGTTGCGTCATGGTCTTCATCCCTCCCGTTTTTGATTGATTGCGTCTCAGGCGCCGGCTCGCGACCGAGCGAGCACGGGCCCCGCCAGCGCGAGCCCGATCACCACCAGCAGGACCTCGAGCGATGAGACCACCGCGAGAACCGGATTGAGCTGGTAGTTGATGTCGGCCCAGAGCATCAGCGGCAGGGTTTTCAACTGCGCGCTCGACAGGAACAGCGACAGCACCAGTTCGTCGAACGAGTGCAGGAAGGCGAAGAAGGCTGCGGCCGCGAGCCCCGGTGCGATCGCCGGCAGCGTCACCGTGCGGAAGACCGTGAGTGGCGAGGCGCCATGCACGGCCGCCGCTTGTTCGAGACGCTTGTCGACGCCCTGGAGCGCCGCCGAAACGATGATTACGACGAGCGGAATGCCGCCGATCGCATGGGCGGAGGCGAGCCCCCAGATCGTCCCCACGAGATCGAAGCGCAGGAACAGGCTGTAGAGCGACAGGCCGAGCACCACTGGCGGCACGATGGCCGGGCTCACGAGCAGGAGCATGATGACCGACTTGCCGCGGATGTTGCTGCGTACGATCCCCATTGCAGCAGAGGCTCCGAGCACCACCGAGATGACGGCCGACGCGGCAGCTATCACCGAGGACTTCCAGAAGGCCTCCATCCAGTTCGGATCGGAGAAGAACTTCTCGTACCAGCGCAAGGAGAATCCGGGCGGCGGGAAGGTGAGGTAGGAGGCGCTGCTGAACGAGATCACCATCACGACCAGGATGGGCAGGATCAGCGTCGCGATCACGCCGCCGCCGAGGATGATGACGGTCCAGCGTCCCCAGGCTGGGTGCAGCCGGCTCAGCAAGCGCAAGATGGGCCAGACGATCCGGTCGGCCATCCCGGTGAGGAGACGCCAGTGCGGAGCGGCGGCCTTCCGGCTCGTGCCGGCGCGCGCCTGTCCGTCCGCGAGCTTGCCGCCGCCCCAGATGAACTCGAAGCCAAGGGCATGGCCGGCCAGGCCGACGAAGAGCAGGGTGATGACCAGGAGCACGACGGCGAGCGCCTGGAGAAAGCCCTCGCTGCTGATGAAGTCGGCCTGTTGCACGATGTGCATGGCGAACATCTGGTCGCCCGGCCCGCCGAGCAGCGTCGGCGTGATGAAGAAGCCGAGCGCGGCCACGAAGACGAGCAGGAAGCCGGCCCCCATTCCAGGCAGGGTAAGCGGCAGAAGGATGCGCCAGAACGTGGCGATCGGCCCGGCGCCGGATGCCTGTGCGGCGCGCGGCAGCGCCGCGTCGAGGCGCGATACGCTGGAGTAGATGCTCAGCACCATGATCGGCAGCAGGACCGCCGTCATGCCGAGCAGGACCGTGCCGCGATTGAACAGGAGCTGGGCCGGCTCATCGAGAAGCCCGAGCCCAGTCAGGATCTTGTTCACCGGACCGTTGCGGCCGAGCAGCACCATCCAGGCATAGGTCCGGATCAGGACCGCGATGAAATAGGGCAGGATCACGCCGGCCGTGATCAGGGTCCGGGTCATGCCGGAGGTGCGCCGGATCAGAAGCGCCGTCGGATAGCCGAGCAGCAGGCACAAGGTCGCCACGGTCAGGGATATCTGCATCGTCCGGACGAGCGAATCCCAGTAGAGCGGTACCGAGAACACCCGTTCGAAGAACGTCGACACCGTCGGTCCGCTCACACTGAGGCGGATGAGGTCGATGACCGGCAGCAGATAGATGAAGCCGAGGAAGAGCGCGGCCGGCAGCAAAAGCAGCACAGGGTTGGAGAGCCTTCCGGCAAGACCAACCCGCCCGCGAGGAGGGGCAGTGGCGGCGAGAGCGATCACGAGAGCACCCAGCAATCGGCAGCGCCCCAGCTGACATGGAGGCGGTCCTCGACCGCCGGCAGCGCCCGTTCCGCCGTGTCCGTGCAACGGATCAGCAGCGTCTCGCCACTGTCGGTTCGGGCCTCGATCCGCAAGACCTCGCCGAGGAACAGAGCCGAGGTCACCGTGACCGGCATCGTGTTTGGTCCCGGAGCGTCGGCGATGGCGATCCGTTCGGGCCGCACCAGCACCGTCGCGCGCCCGACTTCGACCCCGTGCCCGGCATCGGCCTCGAAGACGTAGCCGGCACGATTGCGCAGCGCCATCATCGAACCCCGCCGCTGGATGATCTCCGCCTCGATCAGGTTGCTCTCGCCGACGAAGGCGGCGACGAAGCGGTTCTGCGGGTGCCGGTAGATGTCGACCGGAGTGCCGATCTGCACGATCCTCCCGGCGTCCATCACCGCGATGCGATCGCTCATCGTCAGGGCCTCGCCCTGGTCATGGGTGACGAACAGGATGGTGCTGCCGATCGCCCGATGCAGCTCGCGGATCTCGATCTGGATGGATTCTCGCAGTCGCCGGTCGAGCGCGCTCAGAGGCTCGTCCATGAGCACGATCTTCGGACGCCGGACGATGGCGCGAGCGATGGCGACGCGCTGCTGCTGGCCGCCCGACATCTGTGAGGGCGTCTTCGCGGCATGCTCGGAGAGGCGCATGATCTCGAGCGTCTCGGCGACGCGGCGTTCGGCGGTAGTGCGGTCGAATCCGGCCATGCGCAGCGGGAACGCGACGTTCTGCGTGACCGTCATGTTGGGAAAGAGCGCGTAGCTCTGGAAGACCATGCCGAAGCCGCGCTTGTGAGTCGGGACATGGTCGATCGGCGCGCCGTCGACATGCATCTGCCCGCCATCCAGCGTCTGGAAGCCGGCGAGAAGATTGAGCAGCGTCGTCTTCCCGCTGCCCGAGGGGCCGAGCAGGGTGATGAACTCGCCAGGCAGAATGTCGAGGGAAATGCGGTCGGCCGCACGGAAATCGCCGTAATTCTTGACGACGTCGCGCAGGACGATGCCCGAGCCGATCGAGCCCTGCGCCCTCGCCGCTCCCGACTGTTTCGCCTGCGCCGGCTGCTCGGCGCGAGACGCCAGTTCAGTCGCCATCGCGTTTCTCCCAGTGTTCTGAATTATAGAACGCTATTCTGTTTCTTTTAGATAAGGCGCTTGCCAGCGGCGCTGTCAAGCAGTCTCATCGGGATAAGGCGAGGAGTGGCGGACGCTGCACGATGGCGGCCGAAGCGTCGTATTGACATCGTAAGCCGCAGGCCGATAGGTTCTTTTCAGAATATTGTTCTATATTATAGAACACCAGAGAACGGCAATGCGCCGACGTCGAAGGGAAGGGATGCGCGATGGACCTGCGGGGCATGGCGAGCCGTGTCGAAGCGGGAATGCAGCTCGCGCTGCCGGTCGATTATGCGGGGGTCTCAATGGCGATGACCCGGGCACTGATCGACCACGGCGCCGGCGATCTCGATCTCTTCTGCGTTCCGACCGGCGGGTTGCAGGTCGACCAGCTCGTGGGCGCCGGGCTCGTCCGCTCGGTCGAGACCAGCGCGGTCTCGCTCGGCGAGGCGGGCGGCGCGCCGCGCTTCAACCAGGCGGTCGGGGAGGGGCGGATCGCGCTCCGGGACGCGACCTGCCCGGCGATCCATGCCGGACTGATGGCCGCCCAGAAGGGCAATCCGTTCCAGCCGCTGCGCGGCATCATCGGCAGCGACATCCTGCGCTTCCGGCCCGACTGGCGGGTGATCGACAATCCCTTCGCCGACGGTGGCGATCCGATCGTCCTGATCCCGGCGGTACGGCCCGACATCGCACTCTTCCACGCGCCGATGGCGGATCGCCAGGGCAATGTCTGGATTGGGCGGCGGCGCGAGCTCGCGGCGATGGCCTATGCCGCGGAACAGACTCTGGTCACGGTCGAGCGCATCGTCGACGAGAACCTGCTCGGCAGCGAGATGAGCGCGGCCGGAACCCTGCCGGCGCTTTATGTGAGCGAGATCGCAGTCGCGCCCCGCGGAGCCTGGCCCTATGGTCTCTGGGGCGAGTATCCGACCGATACGGCCGAGATCCTGCGCTATGCGAAGGCCGCCCGGACGGCAGAGGGCTTCGCCGAATACATGGCCGGATTGCCGGGCAATCGGAGCCGGGAGCTCGCCCGATGACGGATGTGCATCCTCGCGAGGTCCTGATCGCCAGCATCGCCCGCCTGCTCGATGGCGTCCGGCATGTCGCGGTGGGCGCGTCCTCGCCGATTCCCGCTGCAGGCGCGATGCTGCTGCGGGCCTTGAAGAAGCGCGCCGGCGCGCCTCCGGTCAGGATCTCGATCCTCGGTTCGGTCGAGCACAACTTCTTCACGAACGGCTCGGCCGAATTGTTCGACTGCGCCGGCCAGGGCCGGGTCGATGCCTTCTTTCTCGGCGGCGGCCAGATCGACGGGCAGGCCAACATCAATCTCGTGGGCATCGGCGACTATCCGGCCTCGGCGCCGCGCTGGCCGGGCTCGTTCGGGTCCGCCTATCTCTATTTCGTCGTTCCCCGCGTCATCCTGTTTCGCGAGGAGCACAGCCCGCGCGTCTTCGTCGAGAAGGTCGACTTCATCAGCGCGCCCGGGACGAGCGAGGCCGGCGTCCATCGCACCGGCGGACCGGTGGCGCTGCTGACCGGCAAGGCCCTCTTCAGCTTCGACAAGAGCCGGCCCGGCTTCACCCTGGAGAGTCTCCATCCCGGCCACGACCTAAACGAGGTCAGGGAGGCGACTGGTTTCGCGTTCAGGCATGCGGACCAACCCGGCCAGACCGAGTTGCCCGACCCGGCGACACTCGTTCTCCTGCGCGGACAGATCATGGACGAGCTCTCGGAAACCTATCCGGAGTTCGCCAACCAGATGCGGCGCGAGGTCTGCGCATGACACGACGCCCCAGCAAAGACAGCCAGCAGGACAGGCCATGAATTCTCGCACCGGGTCCCTGGCCGGCATCAAGGTCATCGACGCCAGCCGCGTTCTCGGCGGCCCCTATGCCGGCCAGATCCTCGGCGATCACGGAGCCGACGTCATCAAGATCGAACCCCCGGCAGGCGACGAGACGCGCGGCTGGGGACCGCCTTTCCTCGATGACGCAGCCAGCTATTTCCTCGGCGTCAACCGCAACAAGCGCGGCATGGCACTCGACCTGACGCAGCAGGCCGGCCGCGAGCTGCTCCTGCGCCTGCTGGAAACCGCGGATGTCTTCATCGAGAATTTCAAGACCGGCACGCTCGATCGCTGGGGCCTCGGCCGGGAGGACCTGGAGCGGCGCTTTCCGCGCCTCGTCCATTGCCGCGTCTCGGGCTTCGGTGCTGACGGGCCGCTCGGCGGTCTGCCGGGCTACGATGCGGCGATCCAGGCCTCGGCCGGCATCATGAGCGTCAATGGCGAGCTCGGCGGGGCGCCGCTGCGGGTCGGGCTCCCGGTCGTCGACATGGTGACGGGCCTCAATGCCGTGATCGGCATCCTCATGGCGCTGCAGGAGCGGGCCTCGAGTGGGAGAGGGCAGTTCGTCGAGACGACACTCTATGATTGCGGGATCTCGCTGCTGCATCCCCATCTGCCGAACTACTATCTTTCGGGGAAGGTCGCGGGGCGCTCGGGCAACGCCCATCCCAACATCACCCCCTATGATGTGTTCGCGACGCGCGACGCGCCGCTGTTCCTCGCCGTCGGCAACAACCGACAGTTTGCGACGCTCTGCACGGTCATCGGCCGGCCGAAGCTGGCGGAGGATCCGCGCTATGCGACCAACAAGGACCGCAACATCAACCGCGACGCACTCAAGGCCGAGCTGGAAGAAGCGATGACGGGCTTCGATTGCAGCCCGCTGGCCGAGCGCCTGATCAGGTCGGGCGTGCCCTGCGGCGCCGTCCGCACGATCGATCAGGTGATGGCCGACCCGCATACGCACCATCGCGAGATGGTAGTCGACATCGGGGCCTACCGCGGCACCGGCAGTCCGATCAAGCTGTCGCGGACCCCGGCCTCCTACCGCCTGGCCCCGCCGCGCTTCGGCGAGCATACCGCCGCGATCCTCGACGAGGTCGGCGTGCAGGGCGATCTCTTCGCCGACGTGTTGCCGGGCTTCGAGGCCGAGGCGGACATGACCGCCGGACAGCGGAAGGTGCGCGGATGACCTCGGTTCAGCGCTATCCGCATTGCAGCCATTGGGGCGCCTATACGATCGTGGTGGAGGATGGCCGGATCACCGGCATCGAGCCCTTCGAGCACGATCCCTCGCCTTCGCCGATCAACCAGTCGGTCCGCGACTGGGCGAGCACTGAACGCCGCGTGCTGACGCCGCTGGTTCGTTCCGGCTGGTTGGAGGGCCGCGAGAACAGTGACCGCCGGGGCAGGGGCCGCGACAGGCTCGTGCCGGTGAGCTGGGAGGAGGCGAGCTCTCTCGTCGCCGGCGAGATCCGGCGCGTCTCGGAAACCTTCGGCAATGCCTCGATCTTCGCCGGCTCCTATGGCTGGACGAGCTGCGGGCGCTTCCATCACGCGCCCTCTCTGCTGAAGCGCATGCTCAACCTCGTCGGCGGCTATACCGGCCATGTCGACACCTATTCGATCGCCGCCGGCCCGGTGATCCTGCGTCATACGCTGGGCGACGACCGCGCCTGCGGCGGCCAGGCCAATACGCTCGACAGCATCGCGGAACACACCGAGACGCTGCTCGCCTTCGGGGCGCTGTCGCCGCGGACGGCGCAGAACGAGGCCGGCGGCATCGCGAGCCACGCTCTCGAGACTCACCTTCGCAAGATCGCCAACAGGGGTGTGAAGGTCATCCTCATCTCGCCGCTGCGTGACGACGTTCCGGACTGGGTGAATGCCGAGTGGTGGCCGATCCGGCCGAACACCGACACGGCGCTGATGCTCGGGCTCGCCGGCGAGATCCTGAGACAGGGGCGGCATGACCGCTCCTTTCTGGCTCGCTGCACGAGCGGCTCCGACCGGTTGATCTCTTATCTCGACGGCAGCCAGGACGGGGTGGTCAAGGACGCGGCTTGGGCAGCTGGCATCACCGGGCTGGAGGCGCGCGGCATCGCGGAATTGGCACAGCGGCTCGTCGAAACGCGCTCGATGCAGACCGTGAGCTGGAGCCTGCAGCGGGCCCATCACGGCGAGCAGCCGTTCTGGGCGGCGCTGGCGCTGGCGGCGATGACCGGCCAGATCGGCCTGCCGGGCGGCGGCGTCGGCTACGGCTATGCATCGCTCGGTGGGGTCGGGGCGCCGATCAACCTCGGCAAGTCGCCGGCGATGTCGCAATTGCGCAAACCGCTGGAGAGCTTCATTCCCGTCGCCCGGATCAGCGACATGCTGCTTCATCCGGGCAGCACCTACACCTATGAGGGCGAGACCCGGACCTATCCTGACGCGCGGCTGGTCTATTGGGCGGGCGGCAACCCCTATCACCACCATCAGGACCTGAACCGCCTCGCGGAGGCCTGGACACGGCCGGAAACGATCATCGTCCAGGATCCGATGTTCACGGCGACCGCGCAGCGGGCCGATATCGTGCTGCCGGCCAACACCTCGATCGAGCGCAACGACATCGCAGGCAACAAGCGCTCCGATTGCATCATCGCCATGCACCAGGCGATCGGACCGGTGGGCGAATCCCGCTCCGATTTCGCGATCTTCCGGGGTATCGCAGAACAGCTCGGCGTCGGGCCGGCCTTCGACGAAGGGCGCGACGAGATCGGCTGGCTGCGCCATCTCTACGACCTGACGCGCACCGACGCCGCCGCGCGCCTCAGCTTCGAGATGCCGGATTTCGATACCTTCTGGACGCAAGGCTACGCCCGTTGCCCGACACAGGCGAAGGTGACCTACCTGTCCGAATTCCGCGAACGGCCGCAAGACAACGCCCTCGACACCGAGAGCGGGCGGATCGTCCTCGGCAGCAAGACTCTCGACGCGCTCGGCTATGATGATTGTCTCGCTCATCCGGCCTGGATCGAACCGGTGGAATGGCTTGGCGCGGCGGATGCTGGCGACCAGTTCCACCTGATCTCGCACCAGCCGGAAGGGCGGCTGCACAGCCAGCTCGAGACGAGCCCGGCCAGCATGGCCACGAAGCGCGGCGGCCGCGAGCAGGCCCGCCTGCATCCGGACGACGCTGCCGCCCTCGGCATCGCCGACGGCCAGACGATCCGGCTGTGGAACGAGCGCGGGGCCTGCCTCGCGACCGCCTGGCTCACCGAGGGGGTTCGACGCCGCGTGGTCGTCCTGCCGACGGGCGCCTGGTTCACGCCGACAGGCAATAGCGGGCTCGACATCGCCGGCAATCCCAACGTCCTGACGGTCGATATCGGAACCTCCGCCTTCGGCCAGGGCTGCTCGGCCCATACCTGCCTCGTCAGGGTCGAACGCTATGAGGGCGCGGCCGGAGATGCGGTGGAACACCACCGCGAGCAGATGGAGCGCTTGGTCGCCGTCTAGCCTCGCGCTTTTACAGAGGCACACGCGCCGCGCGCCCGTGCGGCGGTTGAGATTCGCGCAAGATGAGGAATCGCCGACATGACACAGCCCGCCATCAGCCGCTTCCCGGTTCCCGAGATCGGCACGCTGCCGGCCGACATCCGGGAGCGGATTCTCGTCGTGCAGGAGAAGTCCGGCTTCGTGCCGAACGTCTTCCTGACCCTGGCCCATCGCCCCGACGAGTTCCGCGCCTTCTTCGCCTACCACGATGCCCTGATGAACAAGGCGGAGGGGCTGACCAAGGCCGAGCGCGAAATGATCGTGGTCGCAACCAGCAACGCCAATCAATGCCAGTACTGCGTCGTCGCCCATGGCGCGATCCTGCGCGTGCGGGCGAAGAATCCGCTGGTCGCCGACCAGGTCGCCGTCAATTACCGCAAGGCGGACATCACCCCAAGGCAACGGGCGATGCTGGATTTCGCCATGAAGGTGTCCGCCCGCGCCTACGAGGTCGGCGACGATGATATCGCCACACTGCAGGCCCATGGCTTCAGCGAGGACGACGCCTGGGACATCGCCGCCATCTCCGCCTTTTTCGGGATGTCGAACCGCCTCGCCAATGTGACCAGCATGCGCCCGAACAACGAGTTCTACGCGATGGGTCGATAGCATGCGGCGGTGATCATGCCCGGCTGATCACAGGGCGCATTGGCGAACCGAGCGGATCGACAGGATGGCAACAGCAGCTCGGTTGGGGAACCGCTAACCCTGGCACCCGATCCGTATGGAAATAGCGAAGGGCGCCGCTGGCGGAAGGGGTGGGATTCGAACCCACGGTGGGCTTGCACCCACGGCGGTTTTCAAGACCGCTGCCTTAAACCACTCGGCCACCCTTCCGGTGGCCTGTCATTGCCGCTCCCGATCGATTTTTGCAAGCCACAGCTGGTTTGAATACGGCCATCTGTATTGGAACTCAGAAAAAGATACATATTTTCAATAGCTTGTTTCGTCTCGATTTCTTTAGCATCGGGAGGCACTGACAGGCGAACTCGGGCGTTGCGCGCTTGTCACGCTCCCCTGAAAAATGGCGCCGGGAAGGTGGCAGATTGACAGTTGCCGCATTTCCGACACCTTTATGCCCGCCCAAAGGCCGGGCTGGGCTTCCGTTGACGGTGGCGCGTACGCGCTTCCGCCGCTTAACGATCCCTTAATGGAACTGGTCGAAAACTGTGACCTTGCCACGTTGGTGGCTGGGGCTGCGCAGCGTTTTCGGCGCGACGGACGGGAATGCGGCATGATGCGAGGCGCGAGCACTTCGGCACCGGCGGTGTTTCCCCCTGCAGCCAATTGCGACGACGCCCCGCGCGCTTCCTCCTGCATCGCTACGGCAACCCGCCTCGGCTGCGTGATGCTGGCCGGCCTCTTCCTGGCGAACTGCGCCAATGACCAGGTCGCCCGCCGCGGCAAGTCGAAAGAGATCGGCGCCTTCCCGTCCTCGAAATACGGCCCCGCCAGTGCACGCGTGGTGGAGGAGGGGCAGCCGGTACCGAAGGGCGGTGGCCGCGAGTTGATCGGCCGCAGCTACACCGTCGCCGGCAAGCGCTACACGCCCTATGAGAAGCCGGTCGGCTTCACGGCAGTCGGTACCGCCTCCTGGTACGGCGAGGCCTTCCATGGCCGCCGCACCGCCAATGGCGAAGTCTATGACCGGATGAGCGTCAGCGCCGCGCATCCGACCATGCCGCTGCCGGCCTATGCCCGCGTCACCAACGTCACCAACAGCCGCTCGATTATCGTACGCGTCAACGATCGCGGCCCGTTCCATGGCGGCCGCGTCATGGACGTCTCGCAGAAGACGGCCGACGCGCTCGCCTTCCGCCATCTCGGCACGGCGCGCGTCAAGATCGAGTATCTCGGCCAGGCCTCTCTCGCCGGCTCTGACGACCAGATGCTGCTGGCCTCGCTCCGCACCGACGGCTCGCCGGCCTCGATCCCTGGACAGAGCAGCCGCACGATGATCGCGAGCGCCGCGCAAAGCGTCGATCTCGGCCGCTCCGCCGGACCGGACCTCGACGACGAACCCGCAAGGGCGGCTCCCGCGCCTGTCCGCGCCGAGCCTGCACCGGTCTCCCAGCCGGTCGTGCAGGCCTATGCCCCCGAGCAGCCGCGCACGATCGCGCTGCAGAGTCCGATCGTCGCCAGCACCTCGACCTCATCCTCGCAGGGCGTGCCTGTCAGCGGCGTCCGCCTGCCGCCGTCCCGACCCTTCGATCTCGACACCATCGCCAATGCCGGCAAGCCGGTTCCGGTGCTGCGTCCGGCTGCGGTCAACGCGCCGCTGCCGGTGCCGCGCGCCAGCTTCAGCAGCATGAAGGCGCAGACGCTGCAGCCGCTGGCGCGGAATTGAGTCAGCCCCGGGCTTGACCGCCCGGAACCGCGCATCATCTGATCTCGATATGACGCAAGGTCGATCAGTGATGGTGCGCGCTCATGTTCCGCGGGTTCTGCGCGGAATTCTCGCTCTGCTCGCCATGCTGTTCGCGCTCGCGCCGGGCCTCGTTCGCGCGCAGGCGTTCCAGTCGGCCGCGCCCTACGCAATCCTGCTCGATTCCGGCAGTGGCGCCGTGCTTTACGAGAAAGCCGCCGACGAGCTGATGGTGCCGGCGAGCCTGGCCAAGCTCGCAACCGCACTCGTCGCCTTCCAGGAGATCGCAGCCGGCAAGATGACGCTGGAGACCGAGATTTCGATCTCGGAGAACGCATGGCGCAAGGGCGGCGGCGTCTCCGGCGGCTCGACCATGTTCGCCATCGTCAACAGCCGGGTGAAGCTCGGCGATATCCTGCAGGGACTGATCGTGCAATCCGGCAACGACGCCGCGATCGCGCTGGCCGAGGCTGTCGCCGGCGACGAGGCCAGCTTCGCCAGGGTGATGACCGAACGCGTCCATGCGCTCGGCCTGATGAAGTCGCAGTTCCGCAACGCGACCGGCATGGCCGATCCCCAGCAGAAGGTCACGGCGCGCGAGCTCGCCTTCCTGTCCGATCACATCATCAAGACCTATCCGGAGCTCTACAGGATCTTCGGCCAGCGCGACTTCACCTGGAACAAGATCAAGCAGAGCAACCGCAACCCGCTGCTCGCCATGGATATCGGCGCCGACGGCCTGAAAACCGGCAATATCGACGAGACTGGCTACGGTCTCGTCGGCTCGGCGGTGCAGAAGGGGCAGCGGCTGATCGTCGTGGTCAATGGGCTGAAGAATGCGCGCGACCGCGCCAGCGAGGCCCGCAAGCTGCTCGAATGGGGCTTCCGCTCCTTCGAGCAGAAACAGGTCTTCGCCGAGGGCGAGACGGTCGGCGAGGCCAGCGTCTTCGGTGGCGAGAAGGGCCGCATCGCGCTCAAGGCCAAGGGCCCGGTCAACCTCTTGGTGCCGCGCGGCAGCAGCGAGCGCCTTGCCGCCCGCATCGTCTATCGCGGCCCCCTGCAGGCACCGGTGGCGGAGGGTGCGGAGGTCGCGCGCCTGCTGGTCACGCGCGGCGAGATCAAGACGCTCGAGATCCCGCTCTATGCCGCCGAGACGGTTGCGGTCGGCAGCCTGCAGCGGCGTGCCCTCGACGCGCTGATGGAGGCCGCGACCGGCTGGGTCCGCAAAGCCTTCAAGCGGAGCTGAGCGTGGCGAAGACCAGGACGAAAGCAACCGCGCGCCCGGGACATTTCATCACGCTCGAAGGCGGGGAGGGGGCGGGCAAGTCGACCCTCGCCAAGGCGCTCGCGGCGCGGCTCGAGGCACTCGGGCTCGCCGTTGAACTGACGCGCGAGCCCGGCGGCTCTCCCAAGGCCGAGCGCATCCGCGAGGCTTTGCTCGCCGGCAAGATCAAGCCCTATGGCGCCTTCGCCGAGGCCCTGATGTTCCAGGCCGCGCGCATCGACCATGTCGACAGCCGCATCCGGCCAGCGCTTCGGCGCGGGGCCTGGGTGATCTGCGACCGCTTCATCGATTCGACCCGCGTCTATCAGGGCACGCTCGGCGAGATCGCCAGGGACAAGCTCGCTGCGCTGGAGACCGTCGCCATCGCCGGGCTGACGCCGGAGCTGACCTTCATCCTCGATCTCGTGCCCGAAACCGGCCTGGCCCGCGCCGCTCGCCGCCGCAAGCCGGGCGAGGCAACTGATCGTTTCGAGAGCGAAACGATCAGCTTCCACCGCCGCCTGCGCCAGGGCTTTCTCGACATCGCCGCGGCGGAACCGCAGCGCTGCATCGTGCTCGATGCCAGCCTCATGCCGGAGATGCTGGCGGAGAAAGCCTGGGAGGCGCTTTCCAGCCGGCTGCCCTTGCCGCAGATTGCGCCGGCATGATCGAATCGAGCAACGAACCCGACCGCCTGTCGAACGCGCCGCATCCGCGCGAGACGCTGACGCTCATCGGCCATCACCGCCAGGAAGAGGCGTTTCTCACGGCGCTGCGCTCCGGCCGCATGCATCATGGCTGGCTGCTCGGCGGCCCGGAAGGCGTTGGCAAGGCGAGCTTCGCCTATCGCGCCGCCCGCTTCATGCTCGGCGAAGGCGATCCCGTACGTCGTGCGGACGACGCCCGTGACCTCGCCATGTCGGAAACGGACGGCGCCACCCGCAAGGTCATGGCGCAGTCCCATCCGGACCTGCACCTGCTGCGTCGCATCGCCAAGCCGGACGGCAAGAGCTTCACCAGCAACATCCCTGTCGATCTGGTGCGCCGGATCATCGACCGCTTCGGCTCCAGCGCGGGCGAGGGCGGCTGGCGCGTCGCAATCGTCGATTCCGCCGAGGACCTCGACCGTCCAGGCGCCAATGCCCTGCTGAAACTGCTCGAAGAGCCGCCGCCGCGCTGCCTCTTCCTGATCGTAGCCCATGCGCCCGGCCGCGTGCTGCCGACGATCCGTTCGCGCTGCCGGCTGCTGTCCTTCGAGCCGCTGGATGAAGGCGACGTCGCGCAGGCCGGCGGGATCGCATTGGAGCGGATGTGCCTGCCTTACGACGCTTCGGCGCTCGAACGCGCTGCGGCTTTGTCCGAAGGCTCGGTGAAGCGGGCGCTGACCTATGTCGATCCCGAGACATTGGCGCTGGTCGAGGCGGTGAGGGCGCGGCTCGACGCCTTGCCGGCGATCGATCTCACGGCGCTGCTGGCGCTTGGCGAGGATGTCGCGGGCAGGGCGGGCGAGGCCGATTTCGCCGTCATGATCGAGACCGTCCAGGGCTGGCTCGGCGCCCATCTCCATGCGCATGCCGCCGCCGGCCCGGCCCGGCTTGCACCGCTTGCGGAGGTGTGGGAGAGACTTGCACGCGCCGCGAACGAGGTCGAAACCTATAATCTCGATCGCCGCCCCCTCGTCATGTCGCTGTTTCACGATCTGTCGGAGGCGGTTTCCCGTTCGCGCGCGGCCTGAAACCCGTTGAGACGACCGGACAGCTATGGCCTCGGCCCCGACCTTCTATATCTCGACCGCGATCTCCTATCCGAACGGCGCGCCTCATATCGGCCACGCCTATGAGGTCGTGGCCGCCGACGCGATCGCGCGCTTCAAGCGTCTCGATGGCTACGACGTTTATTTCCAGACCGGCACCGACGATCACGGCCTGAAGATCTACCAGGCCGCCGCCAAGGAGGGCATCAGCCCTCAGGCTCTGGTCGATCGCTTGTCGCCGCGCTTCCAGGCCATGGCCGACGCGCTGAACTGTGCCTATGACCGCTTCATCCGCACGGTCGATGCCGACCATCTGCCCTCGACGCTCGAGCTCTGGCGCCGGATGGAGGCGAATGGCGACATCTATCTCGACCGCTATGCCGGCTGGTACTCCGTCCGCGATGAGGCTTATTACGGCGAGGACGAGACGCATCTGAACGCCGATGGCATCCGCCTGGGCCCGCAGGGCACCCCGGTCGAATGGACCGAAGAAGAAAGCTACTTCTTCAGGCTCTCGGCCTATCAGGACAAGCTGCTGGCTCTGTACGAGGGCCAGCCCGATTTCGTCGGCCCCGACACGCGCCGCAACGAGGTCATGAGCTTCGTCAAGGGCGGACTGCAGGACCTCTCGATCAGCCGCACCACCTTCGACTGGGGTCTGCCCGTGCCGGGCAACCCGAAGCATGTCATGTATGTCTGGGTCGATGCCCTGAACAATTACGTCACCGGCTGCGGCTTCCCTGACGAGACCGATCCGCGCTGGGGCTATTGGCCGGCCGATGTCCACATCATCGGCAAGGACATCATTCGCTTCCATGCAGTCTATTGGCCGGCCTTCCTGATGTCGGCTGGCCTGCCGCTGCCCAAGCGCGTCTACGGCCATGGCTTCCTGCTCTCCAAGGGCGAGAAGATGTCAAAGTCGGTCGGCAACGTCGTCGATCCATTCGATCTTGCCGCGGCCTATGGCGTCGACCAGCTGCGCTATTTCTTCCTGCGCGAGGTCTCCTTCGGCCAGGACGGCAACTACAGCCATGAGGCGATCGTCGGGCGCATCAATGCCGACCTCGCCAATGATCTCGGCAATCTGGCGCAGCGCTCGCTGTCGATGATCGCCAAGAACTGCGAGGGCAGGGTGCCGCCCGCCGGTGCCCTGACTGAGGGTGATCGTGCCATGCTGGCGCAGGCCGACGGGCTGTTGGGCAAGACGCGCGCCGCCATGCGGGATTTCGCCCTGCATGTCGTGCTCGCCGATATCTGGGCCGTGGTCGCCGAAGCTAACCGCTACTTCGCCAACAACGAGCCGTGGAAGCTCTCCAAGAGCGACCCGGCCCGGCGCGATACGGTGCTCTACGTCACGATCGAGACGATCCGGCAGATCGCTATCCTGGTTCAGCCGGTGATGCCGCAATCGATGGCGAAGCTGCTCGATCTGCTGGCGATTCCCGCGGAGGCGCGCAACTTCGCGGCGCTCGGCGAGGCCGGCCGCCTTGCCTCGGGCACGATCCTGCCGGCGCCGAGCGCGGTCTTCCCGCGCTATGTCGAGCCGGAAGGCGGCGAGGCGGCCTGATGCTGATCGATACGCATTGCCATCTCGATTTCCCGGATTTTGCCGAGGATATCGGAGCCTATATCGCCCGTGCCGAAGTGGCTGGCGTCGGCCGGATGGTGACGATCTCGACCCGCGTCGCACGGTTTCCCACCTATGGGGCGCTGGCCGAGCGTTTTCCCTCGGTCTGGTGCACGGTCGGCACGCATCCGCACGGTGCCCATGAAGAGCTCGACGTCACCGTCGAGCAGCTGGTCGAGCTGTCGCGCCATCCGCGCTGCGTTGCCATCGGCGAGGCCGGGCTCGACTATCACTACGACAAGAGCCCGCGCGAAGCGCAGGAGCAGGGCCTGCGCACCCACATCGCCGCGGCGCGCCAGACTCAATTGCCGCTGGTGATCCATTCGCGTGAGGCCGACGAGGACATGGCGGCGATCCTGCGCGAGGAAATGGGGAAGGGCGCCTTCCCTGCCATCCTGCACTGCTTCACCGCCGGCGAAATGCTGGCCCGTACCGGCGTCGAGCTCGGCTGCTACATCTCCTTCTCCGGCATCCTGACCTTCAAGACCTCCGAGGCGTTGCGTGCGATCGCGCGCGACATCCCGCTGGAGCATCTGCTGGTCGAGACCGACGCGCCCTACCTTGCGCCGACGCCCTATCGCGGCAAGCGCAACGAACCGTCCTATGTCGTTGAAACCGCGAAGGTCCTGGCAGAGGTCAAGGGCGTACCCTTCGACGAGATCGCCCGGATCACGACGGAGAACGCCAGGCGCTGCTACTGGAAGATGGACCACGCCGCGCCCGTGGCGCAGGTCGCCTGAGGCCGGCCGCACCGCATGAGCCTGACCGTCACCATCCTCGGCTGCGGCTCATCCGGCGGTGTGCCGCGGCCGGGCTCCGGCTGGGGCGCCTGCGATCCGAACAATCCGAAGAACCGCCGGCGGCGCTGCTCACTACTGGTCGAGCGCCGCGGGCCTAGCGGCACGACGAGCGTGCTGATCGACACCACGCCGGACCTGCGCGAGCAGCTGCTATCCGCGGATGTCACGCGGCTCGATGCGACGCTGTTCAGCCATGACCATGCCGACCATACCCATGGCATCGACGATCTGCGCGCGCTCGTCCTGCATATGCGCAAGCGCATTCCGGTCCATGCCGACGCGGTGACCGGAGCGACACTGCGGGAGCGCTTCGCCTATCTGTTCGAGACGCCGCCCGGCAGCCTCTATCCACCGATCCTCGATCTCGCTCCGCTGGCGGCCGGCGAGCCGCTTGCGATCGATGGCCCCGGTGGCGCGATCGAGACGCTGCCGTTTCGGCTCGAGCACGGTCCGAACTATGACGCGCTCGGCTTCCGTTTCGGCGGACTCGGCTATGCGCCGGATGTAAGCGCCATCCCGCCGGAAACGGTGGCGACGATGCGCGGGCTCGATGTGCTGATCCTCGATTGCCTGCGCGAGGCGCCGCATCCGAGCCACTTCAATCTCGAGCAGTCGCTCGAGGCGATCGGCCGGCTGAAGCCGCGCCGGGCGATCCTGACGAACCTCCATGTCGATCTCGATTATACCAGCCTGTCCAATCGCTTGCCTGAAAATATTGAACCGGCGTTCGATGGTATGAGGATCAGTGCCTGAGTTCGATTGAGGCTCGAAGCCCATATCTGGGCATCAATTTAAGTTCCATAATATGTCTTATGCGAATCAAGCCTGTCTTGATTTTGTGAGCATCGCGCCTCTCCTCGGAAGCAGCTGACTGACCAACCTCTCCAGTTGCGGCGAAGTCTCCCTGTTTCCTCGCAGCGATCTCAGCATCATCCGATTGGGCCCGGAGCTCCCTGGTTCAGCGCTATCCATGTCCGCAGTCGCAGTGAGCCACTGGCGACGCTGCCGACCTGGCAGACCCTGCTTTCGTCGGGTTGCCATTTCGGTATGGCGATGCGCTAATCGCTACAACGCTCGGCAATCGCACGAAGCGCAATCGCAAGGGCCTTGAAGAGCCCGGGAAAATCTCAAGGGAGGTCCGTTCGATGGTGAAGTCCGGCTGGCTCGGCGCGCTTGCGCTCGCCACCTTTGCTCAGCTTGTCCCGGCTGCCCCGGCGACGGCTCAATCCTGGCCGCAAAAGCCGGTCAGCTTCATCGTGCCGTTCCCGGCCGGCGGTGGTACCGACGCCTTCGCCAGACCGCTGGCGGCGCAGCTCGAGCAGCAGCTCGGCCAGCGCATCCTGATCGACAATCGCGGCGGTGCCGGCGGCACGGTCGGGGCCTCGGCCGCTTCCAAGGCTGCCCCCGACGGCTACACCTTCTTCATCGGCGCCGCGCACCACGCCATCGCACCGGCGCTCTATCCCAAGCTCGACTACAACATCCAGACCGACTTCATCCCGATCGGGGTGATCGCCCAGCCGCCTCAGGTCGTGGTGGTCCACCCGGGCAAGGTCCAGGCCAAGACGCTCGCCGAGCTGATCGACTACGCCAAGAAGAACCCCGACAAGCTGAACTATGGCTCGGCCGGCAACGGCACCACCCACCATCTCGCCGGCGAGCTCTTCAAGCTCACCACCAAGGTGAACCTGACGCATGTGCCCTATCGCGGCGCTGGCCCGCTGATGCAGGACCTCGTCGCCGGTCAGGTCGATCTCGCTTTCGACGGCCTCGGCTCCTCCGCTGCGCAGATCGCCAGCGGCACGCTGCGGGCGCTCGCCGTCGCGGCGCCGAAGCGCGCCAGCGCCTTTCCCGACGTGCCGACCACCGCCGAAGCGGGCGTGCCGGGCTACGAGGTCTCGACCTGGTATGCGATGTGGGCGCCGAAGAACACGCCGCCCGAGATCGTCGCCAGGATGACGGCCGAGGTGCAGAAGGCGCTGGCCACTCCGATGGTGACGGATGCCTGGAAGCGGAACGGCTCGGAGATTCCGAACCTCTACGGGCCGGCCTTCGGCGACTTCGTCAAACTGGAGGTGGCGCGTTGGGGCAAGGTCGTGGCCGAGGCCAACGTCAAGCCCGATTGAGCAAACGGCTCATCAAGCACCCTCGCCCGCATCGTCGATCACGGCGCGGGCGATCGTCAAGCTGAAGCCGGCGCGCGCCAGCGTCGCGATGTGCTTCTGGCGCTGCGCGGCACGGTCGCCGCGGCTCCATGGTCCCAGGCGCTTGCGCTTGGCGGCGACACGCGCCGCTTCCAGCTCGGCTTCCTCATCCAGGACAACCGTCTCTGCGACGAGCTCGCGCCCGACGCCCTTGGCGGCAAGTCCTGCAGCCACCGCACGCGCGGACCGCCCCTTGCGACGCAGGCTCTGC
Organism: Alloboseaceae bacterium BT-24-1; assembly: GCA_025846845.1. GTDB lineage: Bacteria > Pseudomonadota > Alphaproteobacteria > Rhizobiales > Beijerinckiaceae > Allobosea. Next base: position 380,892 of record JAOYTL010000001.1, on the reverse strand, counting down.
GCCCTCGCCTCCGCAAAGCGGCGATCATCGACCAGGCCGGACGCGACGCAGGACGTCACGATCTCGTCCACCATCGCCCGGAATTCCTGCGGGTCGAGTTCGTGATGCCGGCAGCTGCGCTCGACCTTGCGCAGCAGCACGCGCTGCAATTGCACCGCCGGCACCGAATAGCGTTCGAGATAGTAGAGCGCGGCGCGGCGCAGATAGGCCGCATCGATCCGCCTCGGCGCCAGCCGCCCCGCTTGTGCTGGCTCCCCTTCCCGCGTCGACGGCAAGCTAGTCGAACCTCGGCTTGCCTCGGCCCGACTTGACCGAGGAGCGCTTCTCCTTCGAGGCGAGGCGCCGTTCCTTCGAGGCCTTGGTCGGCTTGGTCGGCCGCCTGACCTTTGGCCGCACCTCGGCCTGCCGGATCAGCTCGATCAGCCGCGCCAGCGCCTCCTCGCGATTGCGGCTCTGGCTGCGATGCTCCTGTGCCGAGATGACGATGACTCCCTCCTGTGTCAGCCGGCTGCCGGCAAGCTTCATCAGGCGGATCGCGACATCATTGGGCAGCGACGCCGAGCGCCGGACGTCGAATCTGAGCTCGACCGCGCTCGACACCTTGTTGACGTTCTGCCCGCCCGGACCGGAGGCGCGCACGAAGCTTTCCTCGATCTCGCTTTCGTCGATCGCAATGGACGGGGTGACTTGAATCATGGGAGGAGGCTACCTCAACCGACGGAGAATTGCAGCGATGAAGCCTTCGCGTGACATCGAGCGCCTGATCGAGATCATGGCCGCGCTGCGCACGCCCGGCACGGGCTGCCCCTGGGATCTGGAACAGGACTTCGCCTCAATCGCGCCCTACACCGTCGAAGAAGCCTATGAGGTTGCCGACGCGATCGCTCGTGGCGACCTCGTCGATCTCAAGGACGAGCTCGGCGACCTCCTGCTGCAGGTCGTGTTCCACGCGCGGATGGCGCAGGAGCAGGGCTCCTTCGCCTTCCCCGATGTGGTCGAGGCGATCACCACCAAGCTGATTCGCCGGCACCCGCATGTCTTCGGCGAAGCCCGCGATCTATCGCCGGCCGAGGTCAAGGCGCTCTGGGGGCAGATCAAGGCGCAGGAGAAGGCGGACAAGGCCTGCGCGAGGGCTGAGGCTGGATTGCCGGAGCCCGCCGACGCCAAGGGCGTGCTCGCCGGCGTGCCGACCACCCTGCCCTCGCTCACCCGCGCCTGGAAGCTGCAGGCCAAGGCCTCGACGGTCGGCTTCGACTGGAACGACGCCCGGCTGGTGCTGGACAAGATCCGCGAGGAGACCGCCGAGATCGACGAGGCGCTCGCCAGTGGCGACAAGGCTGCGATCAAGGAAGAGATCGGCGACCTGCTTTTCGTGATCGCCAACCTCGCCCGCCATGTCGACGCCGATCCGGAGGCTTGCCTGACGGCGGCCAATGCCAAGTTCCAGCGGCGCTTCGCCGGCATCGAGGCCGCGCTGGAACGCCAGGGGCGCGAGCCGAGGCAGGCCTCGCTGGAGGAGCTCGAGGCACTCTGGCAACAGGTCAAGCGCGCCGAGCGCGCGACCTCCTGACCAAACGAAAACGCCGGGCGCTAGGCCCGGCGTCGATATGCTTCTCGCCTGATCGGCGGGATCAGGGCTTCGGAGCCGGGGCGGGCGTCGCGCCCGGAGCCGGAGCCGGACCGGGAACCGCCGGGGTACCCGGAGCCGGCGCTGCGCCGGGGGTGGCGTCGGCCGCGCCGCCGCCGAGGCGTTTGCGCAGCTCCTCCTGACGCTTGGCGAGCTCGTCCTGCAGCGCCTTCTGCTGCTCTTCCAGCACCTTGGGATCGATCGGCGCGCCGTCGAAGCCCTTGGCGAAGTCCGAGAGCGGGATCGAGAAGGAGACTTCGCGAGCTGCCTGGTTCTGGACGCTGATGTTGAGGTTGGTGCCCTTCTTCATCGCGTTGATGAAGTCGTCCTTGACCTGCGCCTCGGCGAAGCAGCCATTCGGGAAGCAGACCGCGTAGCGGCCCGGCGACGGCTGCGCGGTATCGACGCCGAAGCGGATGCCGGGCTGCAGCAGCAGGCCGAGCGGCATCAGGAAGCGCACGATCTTGTTGGGATCGCCCTTCACGTCATAGACCGCGACGGCGAGCACCGGCTGGCCCTGGTCCGAGACGAAGTCGCGCGTGGTGTAGCAGATTTCCTTGTTGGCGGCCTGATCCTTGCCGCAGACCTTGGTCCAGGTCGTCTGCGAGGGCTCGGGCTTGACCTGAACGACGGTCGGGCCGGTCTGCGCCGCCTGGCCCTGGGCCGGCTGCTGCGCCGGAGCGGGCTGTTGCGCCGGCTGGGCCGGACGGCTCGCCGGGCGCTGCGGCTGGGCCTGCTGCGCGAGCGAGGCGAAGGGGGCAAGAGCAACGGCGGCGCCCAGCACGAGCGCGAGGCTGCGGACCGTGCTCTTCGCGGTGGCGCCCTGGCTCTGGGACAGGCGGGTCGAAGCTGACATCTGCGGTTCCTTGACCATGGAAACTTGTTCGGCTGCCGCATCTGGCGGCGTGCATCACCCAAGCGCTCAACCGGCAAGGTGCCGGAGCCGATGGTGGCGTGAGCACATCAAGCGCGATTGAGGCGTTTGAATGACGCCCGGACCTGCGTTTAGCGACTTCTTTCGCCGGTTTCCAGCCCGAAGAGCGCGGCGCGACAAGTTTGATCGCATGTTATCCTACGGCAGGGAATCAGGTTTGAGCATGTATCGACGCATCAGCGCCTCGGCGCGCCCGGCTTGGGTTTTCGGGCTCGTCCTTGCGAGCCTCGCGGCGTTCGGCCTCGCGGGTGGAACACGCGCGACCGCGGCCGAAAACGACAACGCCATCGCCATGCACGGCGAACCTGCCCTCCCCAAGGGCTTCGAGCACCTGCCCTATGCCGATCCCAAGGCCCCCAGGGGCGGGCGAATCATCTTCGGCCAGCAGGGCACATTCGACAGTCTCAACCCTTTGGTCGTGCTCGGTGTCGCACCGGATGCCGTGCCGCGTTATGTCCAGCAGAGCCTGCTCTTCCGCTCTGGCGACGAGCCGTTCACCGCCTATGGCCTTCTCGCGAGCAAGGTCGAGCTCAATCCGGAACGGACCCGCCTCGCCTTCCAGATCGATCCCCGCGCCCGCTTCTCGGACGGCAAGCCGGTCACGGCTGAGGATGTGATTTTCACCTTCGAGATGCTGAAGACCAAGGGCAAGCCGTTCCATCGCTCGAGCCTGTCTCGGGTGACCAAGGCCGAAGCGCCCTCGCCCGATCGCGTCGTCTTCGAGCTCGGCGACGGCTCCAATCGCGAGCTTCCGCTGGTCATCGGCGCCATGCCGATCTTCGCCAGGCACGCCACTGACGCCGAGAAATTCGGCGACACCAGCTTCAAGCCGGCGCTCGGCTCCGGCCCCTACCTGGTCGAGGAGGTCAAGCCCGGCGAGATGCTGCGGCTGAAGCGCCGCAAGGATTTCTGGGCCGAGGATCATCCCCTCACCCGCGGGCTCTTCAACGCCGACGAGATCAGGTATGATTTCTATCGCGATTCCAATGCCTTGTTCGAAGCTTTCAAGGCAGGGCTTTATGATGTCCGTCTCGAAAGCGACCCTACACGCTGGATGACCGGCTACGATGTTCCGGCGGTACGCGACGGCCGGATCATACGCGATACGCTGCGCTTCCAGACGCCGAAGGGCATGACCGGCCTGGTCTTCAACACCCGCCGCCCGCAATTCGCCGATATCCGCGTCCGCGAGGCGCTGGCCATGCTGTTCGATTTCGAATGGGCCAACCGCAATCTCTTTCACGGCGTCTATCGCCGCGCCGGTAGCTTCTTCGCCGACAGCGAGCTTTCGGCGCTGGGCGTTCCGGCCAATGACCGCGAAAAGGTGCTGCTGGCGGCTTTCCCCGGCACCGTGCGTGACGACATTCTCGCAGGGACATGGGCTCCGGCCGCAAGCGACGGCTCCGGCCGTGACCGCGACCTGGCCCGCAGGGCGCTCGATCTGCTCGAGGCCGCAGGCTATCGACTGAGCGACGGGCAATTGCGCAAGGGCGGCCAGAAGAACGGCCAAGACGAACCCTTCAGCTTCGAGATCACGGTGACCAACCGGCCGCAGGAGCGGCTGGCGCTCAATTACGCCACCTCACTCGCCCGCCTCGGCATAGCGGTCTCGGTGCGATTGATCGACGATGTCCAGTATTGGCGCCGCCTCTCCACCTTCGATTTCGACATGATCCAGTGGACCTGGCCGGCCTCGGCCTCGCCCGGGAACGAGCAGATCGGCCGGTGGGGCTCGGCCAATGCCGAGCGCAAGGGCGCACTGAACTATGCCGGCGTACGGTCACCGGCGATCGACGCAACGCTGCAGACGCTGTTGGCGGCGCGTTCGCGCGAGGATTTCGTCGCATCCGTGCGCACGCTGGACCGGTTGCTGCTCTCCGGCTTCTACGTGGTGCCGCTCTACTATCTGCCGGAAACCTGGTTGGCGCGCTCGCGCGAGATCGCCCTGCCCGAAAGCCGCTCGAAATACTTTTTCTCCAACGAGACGCTGGCGCGGCTGCCCTCCCCGCCTGCGCCTGCCAACTAGGTCGGCCGATGCGGATGGGATCGGATGAAATCTCCATCGGCGCGCTGGTCGAAGGGCTCGATTTCGACAGCCTGCTGAAAGCGCTCGCCGCCCGCCGCGGTTACGAGCCGGCCTTTCGCGATCCGCCCGGCCGGCGCGACTGGAGCGATTTTTCGCCGAGCGCCTTTGGTTTTGCCGAGCTCGATGGCCGCGTCGACAGGCTCGCCAATCTGTTGCTGCTGGCGAGGCCCCAGCCCGGCGCCTGCGTCGCGATTCTGGCCCCGCTCGGGCCGGAGGCTTTGATCTCGATTCTAGCCAGTCTCCGGGCCGGCCTGTCTCCGATGGTCCTGCCGGCACATGCCAAGGAGGCGGAGCTGCTTCCCATCATCGAGCGCTCCGGCGCCGTGATGGCGCTCGGCGTGCCGCGGATCGGCGACCTGCAGCCCCTGCATCTGCTGCGCGATGTCGCGGCGCGCTCCTTCGGCATGCGCTTCATCGGCGGCTTCGGGACGCGGGTGCCGGACGGCGTCGCAGCCCTCGAACCGCTGCTCGGCCACGGCGCCACGCCGACGGCGCTGCCGCCAGCCGCGATCCGGGCGCCAATCCGGGTCGTCGATGGCCACAGCCTGGCCGGCCCGTTTCCGATCAGCGAGAAGGAGGTGCTGGTCAAAGCACTGGAAATCTCGCGCTTGCTCAAGCCGCTCGCTTCGTCGCGGCTGATCACCACCCTGGTCGGCGGTGATCTGGCTGCGCTCGCGACCGGCCCCGGAATCGCGCTCCTGACCGGCGTCGAACTTCTGCCGCTCGGCCTGTTCGTGCTCGACGACCTGCGCGCCTGTCTGGAAGGCGGTCGCATGGTCCATCTCGTCATTCCCGCGGCGATGGAGCCGGCGCTGGCGCGCTCCCGGCTCGGCGGCCATAAGGCGCTGACCAGCCTGGTCGTCACCCGCCGCGCCGGCGAGGATGACGGGTTGCCACGCCTCGATCGGCCCGATCTCGCCATCGTCGATGTCATCACGCACGAACCGGAGCGCGTGGAAGTCAGGCGGCGCAATCCGGACTGAGCCTCACCGCGCGCCATCACCAGCGGAAGCGATCACGATCTCGCTGCGGCCCGCCCGCGCCATGGCCGAGAGCTGACCAACTGCCTGCGCATACAACTCCGGCCGCGTCTTGAACGTGAAGCGCGTGACCCTGGCGAGCTGAAGCAGCTTCGCCGCCTCGGCCGTCAGCATGACAATGATCCCGCCCCCGCCGCAAGTGATCCCCTCGACCCCGCCTGTGCAGGACAGGCCCTGATCGGTACGCTCCAGATAGAGTTCGTCCTCGACTGGTCGCGGTTGTTTTCCGCTCAAAGCCCTGCCGCCGACGATATGCAGCACGTCGAGCGGCTCGCCGGCTGATGCGAAGCCGAGCGAGAGGACGATCAGGTCCCCATTCTCGACAAGAACCTCCTCGACATCGAGGCGCTCGGCTCCGCCGCTCATTGCCGGGTCAAGCCGCCTTTTTCCGCTCGGCGATGCGCGCCAGGTCCGTAAGCAACCGGCGCGTGCCGGTCAGCCGCTGCTCTGCCGTTTCGAAGTCGTCGATGAAGACCACGCGCATGTCGGGGCGGACCTTGGCCAGCGTGCCGATCTTCGCGACATAGGAGACGAGCCCTTCCGGATTGGCGAACTCGTTGTCGCGGAAGGCGACGATGATGCCCTTCGGCCCAGCCTCGACCTTCTCGACATTGGCGCGCTTGCACAAAGCCTTGATCGCGACGATCTCCAGGAGCTGCTTCACCTCCTCCGGCAGCGGGCCGAAGCGGTCGACCAATTCGGCACCGAAGGATTGCAGCTCGCCATCGTCGTCCATGGTCGAGAGACGCTTGTAGAGCGTCAGCCGCAGTGTCAGATCGCCGATATAGTGCTCGGGGATCATCACCGGCGCGCCGATCTGGATCGTCGGCGACCATTGCGCATCGCTCTCGATCTCGATGCCAGCCTTGAGCGCCGCCACAGCCTCCTCCAGCATCTGCTGGTAGAGCTCGTAGCCGACCTCCTTGATATGGCCGGACTGCTCGTCACCGAGCAGGTTACCGGCGCCTCTGATGTCGAGATCGTGGCTGGCGAGCTGGAAGCCGGCGCCCAGCGTATCGAGCGACTGCAGGACCTTCAGGCGCTTGTCGGCCTGGTCAGTCAGCTTGCGATTGGCCGGCACGGTGAAGAGCGCATAGGCGCGCACCTTGGAGCGGCCGACGCGGCCGCGCAGCTGATAAAGCTGGGCGAGGCCGAACATGTCGGCGCGGTGCACGATCAGCGTATTCGCGGTCGGGATGTCCAAACCGGATTCGACGATCGTGGTCGAGAGCAGGATGTCGTACTGGCCCTCGTAGAAGGCGGTCATCACGTCTTCCAGCGTGCCTGCCGCCATCTGGCCATGGGCGATGCCGACCTTGGCCTCCGGCACCTGCTTGTCGAGGAAGTCCTTGACCTCGGCGATGTCCTCGATGCGCGGCACGACATAGAACGAGCGCCCGCCGCGATAGCGCTCACGCAGCAGCGCCTCGCGCACGATCAGCGGATCGAAGGGCGTGACGAAGGTGCGCACGGCAAGGCGGTCGACCGGCGGCGTCGCGATGATCGAGAGCTCGCGCACCCCGGTCATGGCGAGCTGGAGCGTGCGCGGGATCGGCGTCGCGGTCAGCGTCAGCATGTGAACCTCGGCGCGCATCTCCTTCAGCCGCTCCTTGTGGGCGACGCCGAAATGCTGCTCCTCGTCGACGATGACGAGGCCGAGATCCTTGAAATCGATGCCTTTGCCGAGCAAAGCGTGGGTACCGACCGTGATGTCCATGGTGCCGTCGGAAATGCCCTGCTTCACCGCCTTGAGATCGGGCGCCGATACGAAGCGCGAGGCCTGGCCGACCTTGACCGGGAGGCCGGCGAAGCGCTCGGCGAAATTACGATAGTGCTGACGCGCGAGCAGCGTCGTCGGCACCACGACCGCGACCTGCTTGCCGGCGAGCGCCGTGGTGAAGGCGGCGCGCAGCGCCACCTCCGTCTTGCCGAAGCCGACATCGCCGCAGACCAGCCGGTCCATCGGGCGGCCGGCCGCGAGATCGTCGAGCACGGCGTCGATGGTGTTCTGCTGGTCCTCGGTCTCCTCATAGGGAAAGCGGGCGCAGAACTCGTCATAGAGCCCGTCCTGTGGCACGAGGCGCGGCGCTTCCTTGAGCGCGCGGGCAGCGGCGATCTGGATCAGCTTGCCCGCCATCTCGCGGATGCGCTGCTTCAGCTTGGCCTTGCGTGCCTGCCAGCCGCCACCGCCGAGCCGGTCGAGCACGACCTCGGTGTCCTCCGAGCCGTAGCGCGAGAGCAGTTCGATGTTCTCCGCTGGCAGGAACAGCTTGGCGTCGCCGGCATAATGGATTTCGAGACAGTCGTGCGGCGCGCCGGCAGCGGTGATCGTCTGCAGGCCGACGAAGCGACCGATGCCGTGGTCGACGTGGACGACGATATCACCCGGCGTCAGCGACGACAGCTCGTTGATGAAATCCTGCGGCCGGCGCGTCTTGCGGCGGGGCCGCACCAGCCGGTCGCCCAGAATGTCCTGTTCGCCGATGACCGCGAGCTTGCCAGCCTCGAAACCGGTCTCGAAACCCCAGACCGCGAGCGCGGTGGTACCGGGCTTGAGGTCGAAGGCTGCCCGCAACGAGCCGGTCATCTGCACGCTCTTGAGACCGTGATCGGCCAGCACATGGGCGAGACGCTCGCGCGAGCCTTCCGACCAGGCGGCGAGGATGACGCGGCGTCCGTCGGCCTCCAGCGCCTTCACATGAGCGACGGCGGCGTCGAAAACGCTGCCGGCATTGTCGGCGCGCTCGGCCGCGAAGCTGCGGCCTTGCTTGCCGGCGAGATCGACGACGAGCTTGCCTTCGCTCTCCGGCAGCTGGAACGGCGTCAGCGAGGCGACGCCGGCCTCTCCAACGATGCCGCGCCAGTCGGCGGGCGTGAGATAGAGCGCCTCCGGCAGCAGCGGCTTGTATGGCATCGAGCCCGGCGAAGGCTGGTCGAGCGCGCTCTTGCGGGCGTCGTAATAGTCCTTGATCAGGCTGATGCGCTCGCCGACCGCATCCTCGGCCTGATGGTCGAGCACGATCGGGACATCCGGCAGATAGGTGAAGAGCGTGTCGAGCTTCTCCGCCAGCAGCGGCAGCCAGTGCTCCAGCCCCGCGGGACGCCTGCCCTCGCTCACCGCCTCGTAGAGCGTGTCGTCGCGGCCCGGCGTGCCGAAGGTCGCGATATAGGACTGGCGGAAGCGGCGGATCGAGTCGCTCGTCATCTGCGCCTCGGACATCGGCACGAGGTCGAGCCCGCGCAATTGCCCGGTGGTGCGCTGCGTCTCCGGATCGAAGGTGCGGATCGACTCCAGCGTATCGCCGAAGAAGTCGAGCCGGATCGGCGCCGGCATGCCCGGCGGGTAAAGGTCGACTATGCCGCCGCGCACGGCGAATTCGCCGGTCTCGCGCACCGTCGAGGTCCTGAGATAGCCGTTGACGTCGAGCCAGCGCGCCAGCTCCTCGGTGTCGACCATGTTGCCGGGCGCGGCCGAGAAGCTCTCGGAAGCGACCTTGCCGAAGGCCGGCACGCGCTGGAGCGCGGCGTTGACGGTGGTCAGCAGCAGGCGCGGCTTGTCGCCCGACTTGGTCCGGGCAAGCCGCGACAGCGTCGTCATCCGGTGCGCAACGATCGAGGGCGCCGGCGAGACCCGGTCATAGGGCTGGCAGTCCCAGGCCGGGAAGCTCATCACCTCTAGATCGGGCGCGACGAACTGGAGCGCGTTCTCCAGCACCTGCAGGCGCTGGCCGTCGCGGGCGACGAAGACGAGGAGCGCCGGCCCTTCCGACTTCTTGGCGCGGGCGCGCGTCAGGTCGGCGAGCACGACGGCGTCGAAACCATCGGGCACGCCGGCGAGCACCGGCTTGTCGCCACGGTTCAGCGCATCGAGGATGCGCTCGAGCTGCGGCTTGGCGATCTGGGCGGGAGGCGGAATGCTCATCGGGACGCTTCAATTCTGACTATGGCTTGTCATTCCGGGGTGCGCCGCAGGCGCGAACCCGGAACCCACGACTGGGTGGAACATCCGGTGCGTGGTTCCTGGCCGCTCACCCGGTCGTGGGTTCCGGGTTCTTCGCTGCGCGAAGCCCCGGAATGACAATAAAGGGAGCAGGCCAAGCCCTCAGACATGGATCGGCTTGTCGTGCTGATGGAACGCCTTAAGCCGCCGGAAGACATCGCTGTCATAGTTCTCCGGCACCTCTGCCTCCCCCGTGATCCAGCTCAGCAGGTCGCGGTCGAGCACCTCGATCAGCCGCTCGAACTCGTCGAGCTCGGCCTCGCTCAGTGCGCCGATCTCGGAATCGGCGAAGCGGCCCATGATCAGATCGGTCTCGCGCATGCCGCGATGCCAGGCGCGGAACAGGATCTTGCGCCGGCGCGGGTCGAGACCTTCGCTGCTACGGGTCGAGCCAGTCATCATCGGCCTCGCAAAAATAGGAATGGGGCCGGCCCCATCGCGGAGCCTGCCTCTGATTGAGAGCAGGATTCCCGCGAAAAACCGGTTTCCACTTTTTCGCATCCTGCTCTGGCGGGCTATATAGCGAGCCGACAACGCGAAGTCAGCGGTTGATGCACCGCTGATCCCGCACTCCTGACATGCCGTGAAGCCATTGCGTCCATCCGCTCTCGATCCGCTCTTCGCCCCCGCCACAGCGCTGTCCGGCGTCGGCCCCAAGCTCGCCAAGGCGCTCGACAAGCTGCTGGGCGACGAAACGCACGCCGCTCGCGTCATCGATCTGCTGTTCCATCTGCCGACCGGCGCGATCGACCGCCGGCCGAGCGAGAGCATCATCGAGGCCCCGATCGGCGAGATCGCGACCTTCTCGGCGCGGGTGACCGAGCACCGCCCTGCCCCGCCGACCAAGGCCAAGGCGCCCTATCGCATCCTCGTCGAGGACGAGACCGGCGACGTCACGCTGGTCTTCTTCCACGCCGATGTCCGCCACCTCCTGCAGACCCTGCCGATCGGCGCCTATCGCATCATCTCCGGCAAGCTCGAACTCTGGGACGGCATGCGCCAGATGGTGCATCCTGATCGCATCCTCGACCCCAAGCTCGCCGCGACCATGCCCTCGGTCGAGCCGGTCTACGGGCTGACCGAGGGCATCGGCGGGCGCGTCATGGCGCGTATCGCTACTGGGGCGGCCGAGCGCTGCCCGGAGCTGCCGGAATGGCAGGATGCGGCTTTCGTGGCCCGCAACGACTTCGTGCCCTTCCGCAACGCGATCGACGCCCTGCATCACCCTGTCGACCTCAAGGCCGCTACCGGCGAAACGGTTGCGCGCCGGCGCATCGCCTATGACGAACTGCTGGCGAGCCAGATCGCGCTCGCCCTCGTGCGCCGGCAGCAGAAGAAAGCGGCCGGTCGCGCCACGGCCGGTGACGGCGCCTTGCGCAGCGCCATCGAAGCCGCCCTGCCCTTCAAGCTCACCGACGGCCAGCGCAAGGCGATCGCCGACATCCATGACGACATGGAAAAACCGGAGCGCATGTTGCGCCTGCTCCAGGGCGATGTCGGCTCCGGCAAGACCGTGGTCGCGCTGATGGCGATGGCGGCAGCGGCCGAAGCCAAGCGGCAATCGGTGCTGATGGCGCCGACCGAAATCCTCGCCCGCCAGCACGCCGAGCGACTGGCTCCTTTGGCGGACAAGGCCGGACTTAAGCTCGCTCTCCTGACCGGTCGTGAGAAGGGCGCCGGGCGCCGGCAGGTACTGGAGGGGCTGGCGAATGGCGAGATCGACATCGTGGTCGGCACCCATGCCCTGTTCCAGGAGGGCGTCGCTTTCCATGACCTGGCGCTCGCCGTGGTCGACGAGCAGCATCGTTTCGGCGTGCACCAGCGCCTGCTGCTCGGCGCCAAGGGCGAAGCGGTCGATATCCTGGTGATGACCGCGACGCCGATCCCGCGCACGCTCTCGCTGACCTGGTTCGGCGACATGGACATCTCGATCCTCTCGGAGAAGCCGGCTGGCCGGAAGCCGATCACCACGCGGGCGATCTCGCTGGAGCGCTATGACGAGGTCGTCGGCGCTGTCGGCCGGGCGCTGGATGCCGGTGCGCAGGTCTACTGGGTCTGCCCGCTGGTGCAGGAATCCGACACGCTCGACGTTGCTGCTGCGCAACAGCGCTTCGAGGCACTGCAGGAACAGTTCGGTGACAAGGTCGGCCTCCTACACGGCCAGATGCCGGGGCGTGACAAGGACGCGGCGATGGCTGCCTTTGTCGCCGGTCAGACGCGCCTGCTGGTATCGACTACGGTGATCGAGGTCGGCGTCGACGTGCCCAATGCCTCGGTGATGGTGATCGAGCATGCCGAGCGCTTCGGCCTCGCCCAGCTCCACCAATTGCGCGGGCGGATCGGCCGCGGCAGCGCCGCTTCGACCTGCCTGCTGCTTTACAAGGGCCCGCTCGGCCAGGTGGCGGAAGCCAGGCTCACGATCATGCGCGAGAGCGAGGACGGCTTCCGCATCGCCGAGGAGGATCTGCGCCTACGCGGCGAAGGCGAAGTGCTCGGCACCAAGCAGTCCGGCTCTCCGGACTGGCGCATCGCCAGGCCGGAGATCGACGGCGACCTGCTTGCAGCGGCGCGCGACGATGCCCGCCTGCTGATCGAGCGCGACCCGCATCTGGAGACGGAGCGCGGCCAAGCGATCCGGACGCTGCTCTATCTGTTCGAGCGTGACGTCGCGATCCGGCTGCTGCGGGCGGGTTGAGACGACGCTCAGCCCTGCGAACCTGCGCTGCTTTTGGCCGCGGCCGGGACGCGGGCGATCACCTTGAGCTCGAAATCGAACCCGGCGAGCCAGGTCACGCCGACAGCCGTCCAGCTCGGATAGGGCGGATCGCCGATTTCCTCGGCTCGAACGGCCAGCACCTTGTCGAATTGCGCCTGCGGGTCGGTGTGGAATGAGGTGACGTCGATCACGTCGTCGAAACTCGCGCCTGCCGCCGCCAGCACGGCGCGCAGATTGGCGAAGGCCCGCCGGACCTGATCTTCGAACACCGGTTCGGGTGTTCCGTCATCGCGGCTGCCGACCTGCCCTGAGATGAAGAGCAGGTCGCCATGCCGAATGGCGGCCGAATACTGATGGAGATCGTACAGTGCGTGCCGATCGGCGGGGAAAATCGCGTCGCGTTTAGGCATCTCGTTTCCTTTCTCGGTTTTTTAAAACGCAAGCGGGCCGAAGCCGCGGGTTGCGTTCACGCCGACAGGAGATAGAGAGCGATCACTGTTCGGATTAGCCGTTGAAATCTGTACGAGCTGATGCAAAATCACCAGCAATGGCTCGCCCATCGTTGAACGATCTTACCGCCTTCGTGGTTGTCGCCAGCCGTCGCAGCTTCCGGCGCGCGGCGGATGATCTCGGCACGGCGCCGTCCACCCTGAGCCATGCGATGCGTGCCCTCGAGGAGCGCATGGGCGTGCGATTGCTCAACCGCACGACGCGCAGCGTCTCGCCGACGGAAGCCGGCTTCGAACTGCTCCACCGTCTTCAGCCGGCGCTCGCGACATTGGACGAAGCGCTCGACAGCATCGCCACCTTCCGCGGCAGCGTGGCCGGGACCGTCCGGATCAACGCGCCGCGGCTGGGAGCTTCGCTTCTCGTCCGCGACATCCTTCCTGTCATGGCGGAGCGCTTTCCCGACGTGGTCGTCGACCTCGTCGTCGAGGGGAAGCTCGTCGACATCGTCTCGGCTGGCTTCGATGCCGGCGTCCGGCTGGTCGACTCGATTCCGAAGGACATGATCGCCGTGCCGTTCGCAGGCGAGGTCAGCTTCATCTGTGTGGCCTCACCGGCCTATCTCGAGCGCTTCGGCAAGCCGGTCACACCCGACGAACTGGAGCGCCATCGCTGCATCGGCCACCGCGTGCCGGGCGGCAAGCTCTATCGCTGGGAGTTCGAGCGAGCCGGACAGGCGCTGACGATCCAGGCGGCCGGCCCCGTCATCCTCGACGACGAGGAGCTGATGGTGGAGGCGGCCGACAAGGGCCTTGGGATCGCCTACGTCGCAAGTCCGGCTGCCGAGGCAGCACTGGCCGAAGGACGTCTTTTGCGGGTTCTGGCGCCTTGGACACCGGCTTCCGAACGGGTCGCGATCTACTATCCCGGTCATCGCGCCGTGCCGCCGGCGCTGCGGGCCTTCCTCGATGTCGTCAAGGCCGCGCGATCGTAAGCAGCAGCAATCCTGATCAAGCGCGGCGACCTTGCCTTGGCCATGGTGCCGGCGTTTCGTGAGTGAGCCATGGATCCGATCAAGAAAGCCCTCTGGTGCATCGAAAGCCGCTTCGCCTCCGAGCTCTCGCTCGATGAGATCGCGGAGGTCAGCGGTGTTTCCCGCTTCCATCTCAGCCGCGCCTTTGGCGTGGCGACCGGCCGCTCGGTGATGCGCTATGTCCGCGAGCGCCGGCTCTCTGAAGCGGCCCGCCAGCTGGCGAACGGTGCACCCGACATCCTCCAGGTCGCGCTCGACTGGGGCTATGGCTCTCACGAGGCCTTCACCCGCGCTTTCCGCGAGCAGTTCGGCATCACGCCGGAAGAGCTGCGCGCCAGGCGCGATCTCTCATCCCTTGCTCTCGTGGAACCCCTGTCCATGCACGCCGCAACCCGAATCCCCCTCGCCGAACCGCGCCTCGTCACCGGCAAACCGATCCTGATCGCAGGCTTCAACGGCCATTTCTCGGTCGACAACACGCAAGGCATCCCGCTGCTCTGGCAGAAGATCGTTCCGCATTTCGGCCATATCCCCGGCCAGAAGGGCTATGTCGCCTATGGCGCGAGCTATAATTGCGACGATGTCGGCGCCTTCGACTACATCGCCGGTGCTGAGGTCTCGTCCTTCAGCGACTTGCCGGACGAGTTCACCCGGCTGAGCGTGCCCGAGCAGCTCTGCGCCGTCTTCGAGCACAGCGGCCACATCACCGGCATCAAGCAGACCTATGAGGCGATCTGGCGCGACTGGCTGCCGAAGTCCGGGCATCAGCCCACCATGGGGCCGTCGCTCGAGCTGATGGACCAGCGCTTCGACGGCGCGACCGGCAACGGCATCGTCGAGATCTGGCTGCCGCTGAAGGGCTGAGCTATTTTGCTCCGTCGGACATCGGCTGGCCGGGCTGGATCAGCCCGGCCGACATGATCAACTTGGCGCCGTCCTCGACCGAGATCGTGAGCTCCACCACCTCCCGCCGCGGCAGGTAGAAGAAGAAGCCGGTCGTCGGGTTCGGCGTGCAGGGCAGGAAAACGCCGATCTGCTCCCCGCCATCGGGCAGCTTGCCGGCAATGTCCGGCGCCGCCTCCTGCGCGATGAAGACGATCGACCACATCCCCGGCTGCGGGAATTGCACCATCCCGACCTTGCGAAACGAGGTGCCGGACTGGGAGAAGATCGTCTCGAAGACCTGCTTCACGCCCTTGTACAGGCCCCGCACCACCGGCATGCGGTCGAGGATCGACTCTCCGGCGCCGATCAGCGTGCGCCCGACCAGGTTCGCGGCGAAGAAGCCGATCACCGTCAAGCCGATCAGCGCGATGATCAGGCCGAAGCCCGGCAACGGGAACGGCAAATGGTTCTCGGGCCAGAACTGGGCCGGCACCAGCGGCTTCACCATTCCGTCGACCAGGTTGATGAACCACCAGGTCACCGAGGCGGTGATCGCGAGCGGCGCCGCCAACACGAGCCCGGTCAGGAAATAGCGCCTGAGCCTGGTGCCGAAGGTCGGCCGCAGCAGATCCGTCTGAACGACGAGGCGCGGATCGGGCATGCGGGCGTTCATCGACGATCCAGAACTCCGGCCGGTCTTGCGGCCTCGCTACATTGCGCCGCACTATCAGACGATAGCCGAGCGCGCGGCGCTGGCTAGCCCCCGATTCGCCGGGATCGATAAGTTTCGTGTCCGAACCTTCCAGACAGCAGCGCCGCTGGCATCGGCCGCTTTTCCTTGCCGCCGGCTGGCTTTGCACGCTGCTCGGCATCATCGGGCTGATCCTGCCGGTGATGCCCGGCACGGTCTTCCTGATCGCAGCGGCCTGGTGCTTTTCGCGCTCGTCGCCGCGCTTCGAGAGCTGGCTGGTCAATCATCACCGGCTCGGCCCGCAGGTGGTTCGCTGGCAGCAGACAGGCGCGATCGCCCGCAGAGCGAAATACGTCGCCTGCGGCTCGATGCTGATGAGCTTCGTCATTCTGGCGGTAACCGACGCGCCACCGATCGCGCTCTGGCTGAGCGGCGCCGGCCTGATCGCAGCCGGCACCTATGTCGCGAGCCGGCCAGAGCCGACAGAGGATGAGATCACTCGACCGTGACGGATTTGGCCAGATTGCGCGGCTGGTCGACGTCCTTGCCCATGAACACGGCCGTCTGGTAGGCGATCATCTGGATCGGCACCGCGTAGACGATCGGCGCGAACAGCGGGTCCATCTCCGGCATGATGATCGTCGCTTCCGGCACGATCCCGGCTTCGGCGGCGCCCTTGGCGTCGGTGATCAGGATGATCCGCCCGCCACGCGCCGCGACTTCCTGCATGTTCGAGGCGGTCTTCTCGAAGAGTGCATCATGCGGGGCGATCACGATGACCGGCATGTCCTCGTCGATCAGCGCGATCGGGCCGTGCTTGAGCTCGCCTGCCGGATAACCTTCGGCGTGGATGTAGCTGATTTCCTTCAGCTTCAAGGCGCCTTCCAATGCGAGCGGGAAAGCCGTTCCGCGGCCGAGATAGAGCACGTCGCGCGCCCTGGCGAGCTTGCGGGCGATCTTCTCGATCTCCGGCTCCAGCGTCAGCGCCTGCGCCATCAGGCCCGGCAGCGCGATCAGTTCCTGAACGTAAGCCGCTTCCTGCTCGGCCGAGAGCGTGCCGCGGGCGCGGGCCGCGGCGATGGCGAGGCCGGCGAGCGCGGTCAACTGGCAGGTGAAGGCCTTGGTCGAGGCCACGCCGATCTCGGGGCCGGCCAGCGTCGGGGCGACGACATCGCTCTCGCGGGCAATCGTCGAGGTCGGCACGTTGACGACCGACATCACGTGCTGGCCTTCCTGGCGGGCGTAGCGCAGGCAGGCGAGCGTGTCGGCCGTTTCGCCCGATTGCGAGACGAAGAGCGCGAGCCCGTTCGCCGGCAAGGGAGCCTCGCGATAGCGGAACTCCGAGGCGACATCGATCTCGACCGGCAGGCGCGCCAGCTTCTCGAACCAGTATTTGGCGGTGAGACCAGCATAATAGGCGGTACCGCAGGCCGAAACGGAGAGGCGCGACAGGCTCTTCCAGTCGAACGGCGTCTCGAAGGGCAGGCGCGCCACGCCATTCGCCATGTCGACATAATGCGTCAGCGTGTGGCCGACCACCTCCGGTTGCTCATGGATCTCCTTGGCCATGAAGTGGTGGTAATTGCCCTTCTCGACCAGGAAGGCGCCGGCGGCGACGCGCTGGGCGCGGCGATCGACCTGCTCGCCGTCGGCGTCATAGAAGGTCGCGCCCTGGCGGTTCAGCACCACCCAGTCGCCCTCGTCGAGATAGGCGATCAGATTGGTGAAAGGCGCCAGCGCCAGCGCGTCCGAGCCGAGATACATCTCGCCGTCGCCGACACCGACCGCCAGCGGCGAGCCCTTGCGGGCGCCGATCAGCAGGTCTTCCTGCCCTTCGAAGAGGAAGGCGAGCGCAAACGCACCGCGCAGGCGCGGCAGGCTGGCGCCGACCGCCGCGACCGGGTCCTTGCCGCGATCGAGCTCGCGGGTGACGAGATGGGCGACGACCTCGGTGTCGGTCTCGGTCGAGAAGACATGACCGTCAGCCTCGAGCTCGGCCTTGAGCTCGCGAAAATTCTCGATGATGCCGTTATGGACGACGGCGAGCTTCTCAGTGGCGTGCGGATGGGCGTTGACCTCGTTCGGCTTGCCATGTGTCGCCCAGCGGGTGTGGCCGATGCCGATCAGGCCCTCGAGCGGCTCGTTCGAGAGGCGCACTTCGAGATTCTTGAGCTTGCCCTCGGCGCGGCGGCGGCTGAGCCTGCCGCCTTCGAGCGTCGCAACGCCGGCTGAATCATAGCCGCGGTATTCGAGCCGCCGCAACGCCTCGACGACCTGCCCCGCCACGGCCTGCTTGCCGAGAATGCCCACGATCCCGCACATGAATGTGCCTCATCCGTTGATGTCGATGCGCATCGCAATAGTCCGAGGCGGCGCAATTGCGAAATCACGTTGAATGTCGAACTGTGAACGAAATGCCCTGCAAATCGCCTATTGCCGGGCTTTTCTGGCTTGGGCTGCCGCCCGGAACGACGCCGCCCAGCCCTCGCGCTCCATCTGCCGGCCCCGCGCGACCGCGAGCGCATCAGGCTTGACGTCGCGGGTGATGACCGAGCCCGAGCCGACATAGGCGCCGGCGCCGATCGTCACCGGCGCGACCAGGGCGGAGTTCGAGCCGATGAAAGCGCCCTCCCCGATGATCGTCTTCGCCTTGAAGAAGCCGTCGTAATTGCAGGTGATCGTGCCGGCGCCGATATTGGCGTTCGCGCCG
This sequence comes from Alloboseaceae bacterium BT-24-1, assembly GCA_025846845.1. Classification (GTDB taxonomy): domain Bacteria; phylum Pseudomonadota; class Alphaproteobacteria; order Rhizobiales; family Beijerinckiaceae; genus Allobosea. The sequence continues at coordinate 362,723 of JAOYTL010000001.1, read as the reverse complement.
ATCTCGGCATCGCCGATATAGGTCAGGTGGTTGACCTTGACGCCCTCGCCGATCGCCGCCGCCTTGATCTCGACGAAGTTGCCGACCCTGACGCCCCTGGCCAGGTCCGCGCCCGGCCGCAAACGGGCATAGGGGCCGATCGAGGCGTTCGGCCCGACGCTCGCCCCCTCCAGATGCGAGAAGGCGTGGATGACGGCGTTGTCCGCGATCCTGACGCCCTTGCCGAAGACGACATTGGGCTCGATCACGACATCGCGCCCGATCTGCGTGTCGTGGCTGAAGAAGACGGTCTCGGGTGCGACCAGCGTGGCGCCGGCGAGCATCACCTCAAGCCGCTTGCGGCGCTGGAAGTCGGCCTCCACCGCCGCCAGCTGGGCGCGATCGTTGATGCCCTGGACCTCGGCCTCCGGCGCGACCCGGGCAACGGCTTTCAGGCCCTGCGCACGCGCCACCGCGACGGCATCGGTCAGATAAAATTCGTTCTGCGCATTGTCGCAGCCGATCGCATCGAGGATGCCGAGCGCCTTCTTGCCGTCGAGCGCCATCAGCCCGGCGTTGCAGAGCGTAATGGCACGCGTCGCCTCGTCGGCGTCCTTGTGTTCGACGATTCCCTGCAACTCGCCAGCCTGCGTGACGAAGCGGCCATAGCCCGTCGGATCGCGCGCCTCGAAGCCGAGAGCGGCAACGGCGACGCCGGCACGCAGGGGCTCACGCAGGTCCGCGAAGGTTTCGGGGCGCACCAGCGGCGTGTCGGCAAAAGCGATAAGCACATCGTCGTGGTCACCGGTCAGGCTCTCCCGCGCCGCGAGCACCGCATGCGCCGTGCCCTTGCGCTCGGTCTGGACGAAGATCGCGGCATGCGGGGCATGCTTCTTCACCTCGGCCGCGACATCTGGCCGGTCCGGCCCGATCACGACAGCGAGCGCGTCGGCACCGGCGGCCGTCACGGCAGCCAGGGCATGGCCGAGCAGCGAGCGGCCGGCCACCTCATGCAGCACCTTGGGCCGCGCGGATTTCATCCGGGTCCCCTCGCCCGCGGCCAGCACGATGGCGAGACAGGTCCGGGCGGGCTGCATTTCCGTCATGATCGTCCTGTCACATGCACTTCAAGAGGAAACGCGGCCATGACTGGCCGTCGTCCCGGGCGCAGGCAAACGCCGCACCGGCGGTGGATAGCCGATAGCGAGTGGATTTGGCAAAGCCCAGCGGACGATGCGCGATCACGCCGGCCCTGAACGGGCAATCAGGCGCGGCTTCGTTTTCGGCATGGCATTCCTGCATGCAAGGCGTCCCTTTTTTCGCCTTTGGCCTTGCGCCACGCTTTTCAGCCCGGCGCGAAATGCTCTAGAAGCGCATGGCGGCAGAGCTTTGCCGGCCCAAGTTGGACCTGATGTCGAAATCCTTGAATCGCCGTCGATTTTTGAGCCTCGCTGCGACCGGCGCCATCGCGCAGCGGTTTGCCGTCGGCCCTGCGGCGGCGCAGGCCCCGACGAGTTGGGCCGGGCTGGTGCAATCCGTCATTGCCGAAGGCCAGCGCTTCGACCCCGCTCTCGTGATCGAGGCAGCCCGCGTCCTCTCGCGCCGGCCCATGGTGCCGCTGGTCGCGACCGACCTGCCGGAAGGCTACGCCACCCTGCCCTTCGATCAGTATGTCGGCATTCGGGCGCAGCCCTCCGGCATGATCTGGGCGGGAGAGAATCGTGGCTTCACCGTCGAGCCGCTGCACCGCGGCTACGTCTTTTCTTCGCCGGTCAGCCTGTTCACGGTCGAGGACGACGTCGTCAGGCGCGTCGCCTTCGATCCTGGCAAGTTCAACTATGGCCGCGTGACGCCGCCACCGGCGGGCGCCGACCTGCAGTTCTCGGGGTTCCGCGTCTCGGCCGGGCTCGAACGCCCCTATGAACTCGCGCTGTTCCAGGGCGCAACTTTCTTCCGCTCGCTGGCGCGCGGCCAGAATTTCGGAGCGATGGCTCGCGCCCTGATCCTGCGGCCCGGCGAGCAGCGCGGCGAGGAGATCCCGTTCTTCCGCGCCTACTGGATCGAGCGGCCGAGCCCGGCCGCCGGCGTGCTCGTCATCCATGCGTTGCTCGATTCAGAGAGCGTCACTGGCGCGGTGCGGATGACATTGCGGCCGGGCGACATCACCCTGGTCGATGTCGAGATGACCCTGTTCGCGCGCGCCAACCTCGAACATGTCGGCTTCGGTTGCGTGATGGGCACTTACCTGTCCGGCCCGCAGAGCCGGCGTGGCTTCGACGATCTGCGACCGGCGGTGCACGAGGTTTCGGGCGTCCAGATGCTTTCGGGCAACGGCGAATGGGTTTACCGCCCCGTCAGCAATCCCGCCAATCTCCAGGTTTCCTCCTTCCAGGACTCCAATCCACGCGGTTTCGGCCTCATTCAGCGCGAGCGCGACCCGAACGCCTTCGTCGACGACGATCAGCGCTTCGAGCTCAGGCCGAGCGTCTGGATGGAGCCGCTCGGCGAATGGGGGCCGGGCTCGGTGCAGCTCATCGAGATTCCCAGCGAATCCGAGCTCAACGACAACATCATCAGCTATTGGCGCCCGCGCCAGCCGATCGCCGCCGGCAGCGAGACCACGATCGCCTATCGTCAGGCCTGGTGCTGGCAGCCGCCGGAGCGGCCACCTCTCGCCATCGCGACCCGTATTCGTCAGGGCCGTGGCTCGCAGGCGCGCCGGCGCCGGTTCCTCATCGACTTCACCGGCGACAAGCTCGGCGACCCGGCGCTTGTTGCCGCGACGCGCGCCAACGTCACCGCGACACCGGGGACGATCCAGAACCTGCGGCTCTGGCCCTATCCGGAGCGCCGGACCATGCGCGTCGCCTTCGAGGTCGATCCGGGCAGCGAGACTCTGTCCGAGCTGCGCGTGGTGCTCGACGCCGGCGGCCAGCCGGTTTCGGAAACCCTGCTCAATCGGTGGACCTGGTGACTGTGGACTTAGCTGCCCGCCCAGTCGAAACGGAGGCCGCGGCCGGCTACCCTGCCCCGGTCGAGGCGACGCTGCCCGAGAACCGCCTCGATATGCCGGTGCAGTCCTTCCGCAGCTGGAAGGCCTCCGAAGCCCGCAAGCCGGCCGCTCCGCAAGCCTGGCGCACGCCCTGGCTGGCGCGAGCTTTCGTCTTCGGCGGCGCCTGGCTGGTGACCGCCTATGGCGCCTGGGAGATGTACAATGTCGTGTCGGTCAGCCGCACGACCTTCCTGCAGTACGTGCTGCTCGTCCTCTTCACGGTGAACTTCTCCTGGATCGCGCTCGCCTTCACCAGCGCTATCCTCGGCTTCTTCGCCCTGCTCCTGCGGCTTATGAAGAGCCCCCGCGCCGAGACGCTGACGCAGAAGACCGTCGTGGTCATGCCGATCTACAACGAATCGACGGCACGGACCTTCGCCGCGGTGGCGGCGATCCGCGAATCGATCGAGGCGACGGGCTTAGGCCCGCATTTCGACTATTTCATCGTCTCGGACACCACCAACCCCGACATCTGGGTGGCGGAGGAGCGCGCCTTCCTCGCCCTGCGCCAGCGGCTCGGGCCTGATGCCCGCATCTACTACCGGCACCGGCCGAAGAACCATCACCGCAAGGCCGGCAATATCGCGGACTTCGTCACCCGCTGGGGCGGGCACTACGAGCATATGGTCGTGCTCGACGCCGACAGCCTGATGACCGGCACCTGCATCGTGCGTCTGGCCGCCGCGATGGAGGACGACCCCGACGCCGGCATCATCCAGTCGCTGCCGCTGATCATCAACCGCAACACCTTCTTCGCGCGCTTGCAGCAGTTCGCCGCGCGCGTCTATGGCCCGGTGATCGCCACGGGCCTGGCGATCTGGTCCGGCCGCGACGGCAATTACTGGGGCCACAACGCGATCATCAGGACGAAGGCCTTCGCCGATCATTGCGGCCTGCCCGACCTCAAGGGCAAGCCTCCCTTCGGCGGCCATGTGCTGAGCCACGACTTCGTCGAGGCGGCGCTGATGCGCAGGGCCGGCTGGTCGGTCTACATGCTGCCAGACCTGACCGGCTCCTACGAGGAGAGCCCGCCTTCGCTGATCGACATCGCGACCCGCGACCGGCGCTGGTGCCAGGGCAATCTCCAGCATTCGCGTATCATCGGCGCCAAGGGCTTGCTGACGGCGACCCGCCAGCACTTCGCCACCGGCATGATGGCCTATCTCGCCTCGCCCTTCTGGTTGATGCAGCTCGTGGTCGGTATCCTGATCGTGCTGCAGGTCAACTATGCCAGACCAGAGTATTTCACCGAGGAGTTCAGGCTCTTCCCGATCTGGCCGCGCTTCGACCCCGAGCGCGCGCTCAACCTGTTCGGGCTGACGATGGCGATCCTGCTGGCGCCGAAACTGTTCGGCCTGCTGCTCACGCTGTTCGACAGCAAGCTCCGGCGCGCCTGCGGCGGCGGCATCCGCCTCATCCTCTCGGCCTTGCTCGAGATTCTGTTCTCGGCCTTCTTCGCGCCGATCATGATGGTGATCCAGTCGGGCTCCGTCTTCCAGATCCTGGTCGGGCGCGACACCGGCTGGAATCCGCAGCGACGCGACGACGGCTCGATCCCCTTCAAGGGCATCGTCCGTCGGCACCGCATGCATACGCTGCTCGGCCTGGTCGCCGGCCTCTCGGCCTTCATGATCGCGACCTCGCTGTTCGCCTGGATGTCGCCGACGATTGTCGGTCTCGTTCTGGCGATTCCGCTCTCATGGGCGTCCGGAAACCTCGCGCTCGGCCTCTGGCTGAAACGGCGAGGCCTCCTGATCACGCCGGAGGAAGGCGATCCGCCGGCGATCGCGCTGCGCGCCAATGCGTTGCAGGCCGAGTTCGCACAGGCCGGCCATGACGACGCCGACGGGCTTGCCGCCCTCCATGCCGACCCGATGCTGCGTGCGACCCACGAAGCGATGCTGCCCCAGGTCCAGCCGCGCCGTCGCGGCGAGATCGAACCCGACCGCGCTGTCGCCCAGGCCAAGTTGATCGATGCCGAGACCGTGGCGGACGCAGTGATCTGGCTGAAGCCGAAGGAGCGCATGGTCGTCCTGCATGACCGCGCTTTGCTCGGCCTGCTGGCGAACCTGCCGGAAGGCCCAGCCCATGCCGGCGCCGAAGCGCCGGGACGCTGACTGGCCGCGGCTCGGCGCTCAGCCCAACTCGAAGACGATGGCGCAGCCAAGCGCCGTGCTCGCCGGGACGACGATGCGCGCCCCGTCCTGGCGATGCGCAATGTCGCCTTCAACAAGCCTGGCGCGGATGGATTCGAGATTGGGCACGGTGACCGCGAAGCCGGCGAAATAGGGCTGCTTCCGCCCGCCACCTTCATCGAGCACAGCTGCCGCCGCCTGGGGCTTCAGCATCTCGAGTCGTCCGCGCGGCAGCGGCAGGAGCAGACCCGCCTCCGCTGTCGCAAAGCTCTCCGCTCCCGAGAAGGAACCAAGGAATCCTGCCTGATTGGCCGGTTCGCCGGCCACCATGAACACGGCTGAAAGCCCGCTCGTGCCGTTCTCGTGCTGCTGGAAGGCCGGGTTCCAGAAATTCTGCGGCTCGTGCTGCTGGCAGAGGAAGAAGCCGCATTCCGGCGCCGCTCGGTTCTCTGCGAAGGCGAGCGAGAACGCGACGCGGACTTCGCTGCCGTCCGGCCGGCGCGCCTGCCGTTCGAAGAAGAAGGGCTCGAAATCGCCGATACCGGCGGCACGGAAATCGACGGCATCGCCGGCCGCATCGCGGCTTTCCAGCACCAGCATCGACATCCCCTCGCCGCGCGCCAGAGCGTCGCGCACGAAGGCCCCGAAGGAAAATTGCCTGGGCATGTGCGGCGGGATCAGCGAGGCATCGCCGATCGTGATCAATTCGAGGAAGGCGCCGGGGAACTGGACGACCCGGTTCTCGGTGCCCCAAGGATGGCGGTTGCGTGCGCCGACACGGAAGCCGAGCCGCTCATAGAAGGCACCCGCGTCATCGAGATCGGCGACGCCGATGACGAGATGATCGAGGCCGCGCGCTTGGTTCGTTTCAGGCATGGGCAAACCGTAAGCTGGCAGCGCTACGGCTCGATGAAGTGCGGCACGAAGCGCGAGGTGTTCTTGGTGATCGGAGTCGTATCCTCACGGATGCCGAGACCGCAAGGCTGCGAGGCGACGAGCCAGGAGCCGAGCACCGGATAATTGCCGTCGAGATTCGGCAGCATCGCGCTCGCCTGCAAAATGAAGCCTTCGGCACCATAGGGGCCGTCATCACTGTCCCGGACCGCCCCGCCCTCGACCAGCGTCACATTGGCGCCTTCGCGCGAATAGAGCGGCTTGCGGACATGGCTGGAGCCGAGCTCCGAACAGCGCGGATCGCCCTCGAAATAGGTCGGCAGCAGATTGGGATGGCCGGGCGCCATCTCCCAGAGATAGGGCAAGAGCCCCTTGCTGGAGACCAGTGCCTTCCAGGGCGGCTCGACGAATTGGCAGCGCGAGCCGGCGAGCGCCGAGGCGTATTGCTCCCGGAACAGCCATTCCCAAGGATAGAGCTTGAACAGCAGCTCGATCGGCAGGCTCGCACCATCGCAGAAGCGGCCATCGGCGAGCAGGCCCATCTCCTCGATGAAGGTGAAGCGGGCGTCGATCCCGGCCTGGCCGGCACAGTCGATGAGATAGTCGACCGTGCCCTTGTCCTCGAAGCTGCCCTGCACGCAGGTGAAGTGCATGCGCTCCGGCTTCGGATTGCGCAGCGCCCCGAAGGCCGCGATCAGGCGCTCGTGCAGCGAGTTGAACTGGTCGCAGCCACGCGAGATCAGGCCCTGCGCCATCGCCTGTTCGAGCCAGTCCCATTGCACGACAGCGGCTTCGAACAGCGAGGTCGGCGTGTCGGCATTGTATTCGAGCAGCTTGGCCGGCCCCTTGCCGTCATAGGCGAGGTCGAGTCGGCCGTAGAGATTGCGGTCGCCGCGCTGCCAGCTGTCGCGGATCAGCGTCCACTGCGCCTCGGGAATCGCGAGCCGGCGCAGAATCTCCTCATCCTTGAGGGCGCGTTCGACGAAGGCGAAGCACAGCCCTTCGATCTCGCTGGTCGGCGCCTCGATGCCGTCCTCGATCTGCTTCAGCGAGAAGGTATAGGCGACGCTCTCGTCCCAATAGGTCGCTCCGTCGAGCGTATGGTAGGCAAAGCCGAGGCGCTCGACCTCTGCCTGCCAGCCCTTGCGGGGCGCTACGCGAAGCCGTTGCATCGATCAGGAGGAAGAAAACGAGGAGAAGGAGCGCGAGGTCGAGCCGAAGCCGCCGCGCGAGGCGACGCTCGGCGTGCTCGCCATCCCCGTCGAGGAAATGTTGCGGGCGACCATCGCCTGACCCGAGGTCGTCGTATAGGCGCGCGAGCGGCTGCTGCTGCCGCCGTAATAGCCGCCCGACGACGAGGAGGACGAGGAACTGCGGGCCGGCTGTTCGCATTCCGGCCGACCGGAGCCGGGCTGGCGCGTGCCGGGCGGGCAGGCCGAACTGGTCGGCGGCAAAAGCGGCTGGGCTGCGCCGCCGCCGGACATGAACTGCCGTGCCAGCATGATGCCGGCGAGCGCCGGTATGAAGACCTGGGCGTTGTTCCAGGTCGCACTCTGGCAGCCGCTGGCGCCGAACTCCTGTTCGCAGGAAGCGCTGCTGGTGAACTTCTTGGCATCGCGCAAATGGTTGGCCGAGGCCTCGTTGAAGCGCTGCTCGCACTGGCTGGCGCTGAGCTGGTTGGCCGCCCGGCACTCGGCAACGTTGTTGTAGACCAGCGAATCGTCGGTCTCGCCTCCGGAGAGCGACCAGTAAGTCGCGACCAGCACCACGCCGGCGGCGGCAAGCCCGATCTGGGTCGAGCGCTTCATCGAAGCCTCCTCATTCGGTCATGCTGGCGGCGGCGAGCGTGCCGCTGAGGACTGCGATCACCGCCAGCATCGCGGCCGAGGGGATCCGATCCTCCTCGATCTTGCGCGACAGGTCGGGAATGACGATGCGGGCAAAACCATAGGCGCCGAACTGGATGACCATGGCGATCACGGCCCAGATCACCAGGTCGGGAACGCTGGCCGCCTGTTCGATCGCCTTTTCGAGCGGAACCGAGAAGCCGATGAGGTTGCCGCCGAAAGCGATCGCCGCCGAGAGGTTGCCGCCGCGGATCAGCGCGATCTCATCATGGGCTGTGAGCCGCATATAGACCGCGGCAAAACCGGCGATCAGCGCGAAGCCGACGCAGAAATAGAGGAGAAACGCCGGCAACCCGGCCATCGAGATCGTCATGCTGCCGCCCCTTGCACGCCATGATGGTCAAGGCACTCACTATACGTCAGCGGCGCCGCTGCGCCAGACTGTCGCGGCTTGCGGCGCGGGCACACAGATGAATGCGTCACGGAGAGGCCCCATGAAGGAAAGACATGCCAGCTGCTCTTGCGGGTCTCTGAGCCTGATCTGCCGCGGCGAGCCGGCTCTCGTCTCGCTCTGCCATTGCCGCGAATGCCAGCGCCGCACAGGCAGCACCTACGGCATCGCCGCCTTCTTTCCGCGTCCGGAGATCGAGATCAGCGGGCAAGCGACGGCTTATCGCCGCGAAGCCGACAGCGGCTTCGACGTCACGCAGCACTTCTGCCCGCGCTGCGGCAGCACGGTCTATTGGGAGCCATTGCGCAAGCCGGAGATGATTGCGGTCGCCGTCGGCGCCTTCGCCGACCCGGATTTTCCGGCACCGGGCAAGCAGGTCTATACGCAGCACCGCCACCCTTGGGTCGCGGTGCCGGTCGACTAGGCTGGAAAGCTCAGACCAGGCGGCTCTGCACCACCGCCGCCTCGATGAAGCTGGCGAACAGCGGATGCGGCTCGAAAGGCCGCGACTTCAGCTCGGGATGGTATTGCACGCCGATGAACCAGGGATGGTCGGGATATTCGACCGTCTCCGGCAGCAAGCCGTCGGGCGAGACGCCGCTGAAGCGCAGGCCCTTGGCCTCGAGCTGCTCGCGATAGCCCATATTGACCTCGTAGCGGTGGCGATGCCGCTCGGAGATTTCGGTCGAGCCGTAGATCTTCGCGATCTTGGTATCGGCCGACAGATTCGACTGATAGGCGCCAAGCCGCATCGTGCCGCCGAGATCGCCCCCGGAAAAGCGCTGCTCCAGCTCGTTGCCGCGCATCCATTCCGTCATCAGGCCGACGACGGGCTGCTCGGTCGGGCCGAACTCGGTCGAGTTGGCGTCCTTGATGCCGGCGAGCGAACGCGCCGCCTCGATCACCGCCATCTGCATGCCGAAGCAGATGCCGAAATAGGGCACCTTGCGTTGCCGGGCGAAGCTCGCCGCCTTGATCTTGCCTTCGGCGCCGCGATGGCCGAAGCCACCGGGGACCAGGATGCCGTGGACATGCTCGAGGAAGGGCGCCGGGTCCTCCTTCTCGAACACCTCGGACTCGATCCAGTCGAGATTGACCTTGACCCGGTTGGCGATGCCGCCATGGGTCAGCGCCTCGATCAGCGACTTATAAGCGTCCTTCATCCCGGTGTACTTGCCGACGATGGCGATGGTGACCTCGCCTTCCGGATTTTTGATCCGCTCGGAAATCCGCCGCCAGTTGCTGATGTCGGGTGCGGTCTTGTCGTCCATGCCGAACGCCGCCAGCACTTCCGTGTCGAGCCCCTCGGCGTGATAGGACAGCGGCACGTCGTAGATCGACGCGACGTCGCGGGCTTCGATCACCGCCGTCTCGCGGACATTGCAGAACAGGGCGAGCTTGCGCCGCTCCTCGACCGGGATCTCGCGATCGGTGCGGCAGAGCAGGATGTCGGGCTGGATGCCGATCGAGCGCAGCTCGGCGACTGAATGCTGGGTCGGCTTGGTCTTCAGCTCGCCAGCGGTCGGGATGTAGGGCAGCAGCGTCAGATGCACGAAGATGCACTGGCCGCGCGGCAGTTGCTGGCCGGTCTGGCGAATGGCCTCCAGGAAGGGCAGGCTCTCGATGTCGCCGACCGTGCCGCCGATCTCGACCAGCACGAAGTCGTAGCCGTCATTGCCCGAGAGGACGAATTCCTTGATCGCGTTGGTGACGTGCGGGATCACCTGGATGGTGGCGCCGAGATAATCGCCCCGGCGCTCGCGCGTCAGGATGTCCATGTAGATGCGGCCGGTGGTGATGTTGTCGCCCTTGTTGCAGGGCCGGCCGGTGAAGCGCTCATAATGGCCGAGGTCGAGGTCGGTCTCGGCGCCGTCATCGGTGACGAAGACCTCGCCGTGCTGATACGGGCTCATCGTACCCGGATCGACATTGAGATAGGGGTCGAGCTTGCGCAGGCGGACCGTATGGCCACGCGCCTGCAGGAGAGCAGCCAGAGCCGCCGCCGCCAGGCCTTTGCCAAGCGAGGACACCACGCCGCCGGTGATGAAAACATACCGCGTCATGGGAGGTCACCTTTAACGACTGGAGTTCGATTCGCTAAGCGGCTCGATGCAGGTCGTTCCTGCGCCGCACGCTTGTCCACAAAAGAGAAGGGCCGGTTTCCCGGCCCCTGCCCTAGTTCCATCCCGGTCACCGCGTCGGTGTTCCCGGTTGCGGCGGTTGCGACCCGCCTTGGTTCTGCATTTGCCTGAGCTGGTCGAGCACGCCGCCAGCATTCGGCGCCGAGGGGCCGGTTGGGGCCACCGGAGCGGTCGTGCCGGCCGGGGCCGGGGCGCCGTCGATGATCGAGCGCTGCGTGCGGCCCTGCGTCGCCATCACCGCCAGGACCAGCGAGGTGATGAAGAACAGGCCGGCGAGGATCGCCGTGGCGCGGGTCAGCGCATTGGCCTGGCCGCGGCCGGTCATGAAGCCGCCGACACCGCCGCCACCGCCGGAGCCCATGCCGAGGCCGCCGCCTTCGGAACGCTGGAGCAGCACGACGCCGACGAGCGCGATCACGATCAGCAAGTGGATGACGATGAGGACGTTCTGCATGGCTCTCGAAATGGGTATGGCGCGGGCGCCTGCCAAGATGGCGGCATCCCGCGGAACGGCGCTGGCCATAGCATGAGCTTTCCGCCCATGCCACCCGCGATTTTAATCTCCCCTGAGATCAGGCGCAGGCGCGCGCGATCGAAAGGAAGTCCTCGGCCTTGAGACTGGCGCCACCGACGAGCGCGCCGTCCACATTCGCGACGTTCATGAGTTCGACCGCATTGCTCGGCTTGACCGAGCCGCCATAGAGCAGCCGGACACTGGCCGCCGTCGCCTTGCCGAGGATGCGCCCGAGCTCGGCGCGGATCGCCTCATGCATCTCGGCGACATCGGCTGCGGTCGGCGTCAAGCCGGTGCCGATCGCCCAGACCGGCTCATAGGCGATCACGAGCGAGGCCGTCGCGCCGTCGGGCACCGAGCCGCGCAGCTGCTTTCTGACGATCGCCAGTGCCTTGCCGGCCTCGCGCTCGTCCTTGGTCTCGCCGACGCAGACGATCGGCGTCAGCCCTGCCGCCAGCGCCGCCTCGGCCTTGGCCTTCACCTGCGCATTGCTCTCGCCATGCAGGGTGCGGCGCTCCGAATGACCGACGATGGCGTAGCTCGCGCCGGCATCGACCAGCATCGGCGCCGAGACCTCGCCGGTATAGGCGCCGCTGTCATGGGCGCTGCAATCCTGCCCGCCGGTCGCGATGCGCGAACCGATCAGCGAAGCCGTCAGCGTGAACAGCAGCGTCGCAGGCGGGCAGATGGCGAGGTCGACGGCGCGCCGCAGCGCAGCGTCATGGCCCTTGGCGACCTCGGCGGCGATGGCGAGATCGGCCTTCACCCCGTTCATCTTCCAGTTGCCCGCCACCAGCGGCTTGATCGTTCGCGTCACGGCTGCTCTCCAATTCTTGTCCCTCGGCTCTAGCAATGCTGCCTCCTGATCGCAATCGAGGCGATCCAGAGCGATTGCCGGGAGGCGTCGCTCTTCCTATAAGCGGCGCGCAGCGGCACGGCCGCGACAGGATTGGGAAGACAAGACCATGATGATGCAGGGCATCCGCAAGGCGGGGCAGAGCCTGATCGGCAAGCTCATCATCGCCGTGATGTTCGGCTTCCTGATCATCTCCTTTGCGATCTGGGGCATCGGCGACATCTTCCGCGGCTATGGCCGCAACGCCGTCGCCGTCATCGGCAAGACCGAGATCAGCATCGAGCAGCTGCGCACGGCCTATCAGAACGACCTCCAGCGGTTGATGCGTCAGCAGCGTCGCCAGATCAGCCCGGAGCTGGCGCGGGCGCTCGGCCTCGACCAGCAGGCGCTCTCACGCCTCGTCACCGACGCGACGCTCGACCAGACCGCCACGAAAATGGGCCTCGCCGTCTCCGACGAGACTGTGCGCAATATCCTCTTCAACGACCCGAACCTGAAGAACGCTGCCGGCCAGTTCGACCCCAACCGCTTCAACGAGCTGCTGCGCGCGATGGGGCTGAACGAGCAGGGCTTCGTGCGCGAGCAGCGCGCCACCACCATGCGCCAGGAACTCGCCGAGATGGTCGTCGGCGCCGTCACGGCTCCGGGCGCGCTGCAGGAGCTCGGCCATCGCTTGCGCCACGAGAAGCGCGAGATCGGCTACGTCACCTTGCCCGACAGCGCCGCTGGCGAAATTCCCGCTCCAGCGGAGGACGCACTGCGCAAATATTTCGACGAGCGCAAGGCCGCCTTCCGCGCCCCCGAATACCGGACCGCCAATGTACTCGTCCTGACAGCCGCCAACCTCGCCGACCCCGCCAAGGTCAGCGAGGCCGACGCCCGCGCCCGCTACGAGCAGATCAAGACTCAGCGCTTCGGCTCGGCCGAGCGCCGCACCGTCCAGCAGATCGGCTTCCCATCCGTGGAGGAGGCCAGGGCCGCCAAGGCCAGGATCGACGCCGGCGAGACCTTCGAGGCGGTCGGCGCCAGCCGCAACATCGCTGAGGCCGATCTGACCCTCGGCACCTTCACCCGCGAGGGCCTGTTCGACCCGGCCGTTCGCGACGCCGCCTTCGCGCTGGCGCAGGGCGCGGTCAGCGAACCAGTGCAGGGCGGTTTCGGCATCGTATTGCTGCGCGTCCCGACGATCGAGCCGGCTCGCCTCAAGAGCTTCGAGGAAGTCGCCGACGAGGTCCGCCGTGACGTCGCCACCTCGCGCGCCGCCGAGCAGATGACCGAGCTGCACGACAAAATCGAGGACCAGCGCGCTTCGGCGAAGCCGCTGGCCGAGATCGCCAAGGAGTTTGGCCTGGCGCTGCGCTCCTTCGGCCCAGCCAATTCCAGCCTCGGCAAGGCTGACGGCACGCAGGAGACCGCCCTCCCCGGCGGCGACGCGACGCAGCAGGCGATCTTCCGCTCCGATATCGGCGTCGACAACGAGGCGACCCGCTTGCCGAACAATGGCGGCTATGTCTGGTTCGATCTCAGCAAGATCGACCCGCCGCGCGAGCGCAGCTTCGACGAGGTCAAGGCCGAGGTCGAAAAGCAATGGCGCGCCGATGAGGTCGCCACCCGGCTCTCGGCCAGGGCGCGCGAGATCGTGCAGAAGCTGGACGCTGGCGAGAAGCTCGACGCGATCGCCTTCGCGCAAGGGTTCGCATTCGAGGAAGCGACGCTCGGCCGCCAGGACCAGAGCGACGCGCTGCCGCGCAACGTCGTCTCGCTGGTCTTCGGCACGCCTGCCGGCAAGGCCGGCTCGGCCGCGGTCGACAATGCCGGCCGAGTCGTCTTCCAGGTCAAGGCGGCAACGGTCAGCCCCTATGTCCGCACCGCCGAGGAAGCCGAGAACTTCGTGCGCCTGCTCTCGTCGAGCATCAGTGAGGACATCCTCGCGCAGTATGTGAGCAAGCTGCAGAGCGATCTCGGTGTGCAGGTCAACCAGGCGGCGCTGCGCAACGCCACCGGCGGCCAGAACTGAAGCCGGTCACATGGATCCGGCCGCCGATTTCGCCCGCTTCGCCACCGCCTATGCGGCAGGCGAAGCGCAATTGCTGACCCTGTCGCTGGTCGGTGATTGCGAGACGCCGGTCGCCGCCTTCCTCAAGCTGCGGCAGGCCCATAAAGGTCCGGCGTTCCTGCTGGAATCCGTCGAGGGCGGCGCCGTGCGCGGCCGCTACTCGATGATCGGGCTCGACCCCGATCTGATCTGGCGCTGCCAGCGCGGACAGGCCTCGCTTTGCCACCCCGCGCAAAGCGACGAGTTCATTCCCGATCCGCGCCCTGCCTTCGACTCCTTGCGCGCTTTGCTCGCTGAGAGCGCGATCCCCGACCGCGACGGCTTGCCGCCGATGGCCGCGGGCGTCTTCGGCTATCTCGGCTACGACATGGTGCGCCTGATGGAGCGCCTGCCCGAGCCGAAGGAGACCGGGCCGGACGTGCCCGACGCCATCCTGACGCGGCCGACCCTGATGGTGGTGTTCGATTCCATCCGCGACGAGATCACGGTGGTGACGCCGGTCCGGCCGCAGGCGGCCGTCTCGGCCCGCGTCGCCCATGAGCGGGCGCAGGAGCGGCTCGACGCGGTGGTGCGGGCCCTCGAAGGGCCCCTGCCCGCCGAGGCCGGCATCGATATCGCCGCGATTCCCCATCCCGAATCCGTTTCGAACACCAGCGAAGCCGAATTCCACGCCATGGTCGCGACCGCGCAGGAATATGTCCGCGCCGGCGACATCTTCCAGGTCGTGCTCTCGCAACGCTTCGAGGCGCCGTTCGAACTGCCGCCTTTTGCGCTCTATCGGGCGCTGCGGCGGGTCAACCCGGCCCCCTTCCTCTGCTATCTCGACTTCGAGCGCTTCCAGATCGTCTGCTCCAGCCCCGAAATCCTGGTCCGTCTGCGCGACGGAAAGGTCACGATCCGCCCCATCGCCGGCACGCGGCCACGCGGCGCGACGCCGGCGGCAGACGAAGCGCTCGCCGACGAATTGCTGGCCGACCCCAAGGAGCGGGCCGAGCACCTCATGCTGCTCGACCTCGGCCGCAACGATGTCGGCCGGGTCGCCGAGATCGGCAGCGTCGGCGTCACCGATTCCTTCTTCATCGAGCGCTACAGCCAGGTGATGCACATCGTCTCGAACGTCGAGGGACGCATCTCCGGCGAGCATGATGCGCTCTCGGCGCTCGCCGCCGGCTTCCCGGCCGGCACGGTCTCCGGCGCGCCGAAGGTGCGCGCCATGGAGATCATCGACGAGCTCGAGAAGGACGGGCGCGGCGCCTATGGCGGCTGCATCGGCTATTTCGGCGCCAATGGCGAGATGGATACCTGCATCGTCCTGCGCACCGCTGTCGTCCAGGACGGCCGCATGCAGGTCCAGGCCGGCGCCGGCATCGTCTACGATTCGAACCCGGCCTCCGAACAGCTCGAATGCATCAACAAGGCCAAGGCCCTGTTCAAGGCCGCCGAGGAAGCCGTCCGCTTCGCCGCACGCAGCCGGCGGGGTCAGTGATCCGGCCCCTCTCGTTCGCATGCGCGCTTCCCGCAGACGCATGTCAGCTCACTTGCGTGGCGTGTTTTTGCCCGCGCATATTGCCGGTAATCGAGGGTGCCGCTCCCTAGCCTCAAGGTTGCGAGAACGGCCCGCTCACTAATCTCAAGGGCCCTGCCAACCGCTGTAGATTGCGCGGGTGGACCGGCCCGACAACGAATGGAGAGGAAACCATGCGTTTGCGCGCAACCATGATCAGCAGCGGTATCGCTCTGGCGCTTCTGGCCGGAACGGCCGCAGTCGCGCAGCAGGCCCAGAAGGTGACGGTGGCCGTCACCGCCATCGTCGAGCACCCGGCGCTCGATGCCGCCCGCGACGGCGTCAAGAAGGCGCTGGAGGATGCCGGCTACAAGGACGGCGCCAATCTTACCTTCCGCTATGAATCGGCGCAGGGCTCGCCGGCAACGGCAGCGCAGATCGCCCAGAAGTTCGCCGGCGAGAACCCGACCGTGATCGTCGCGATCGCGACGCCCTCCGCCCAGGCGATGGTCACGGCGACGCAGACGATTCCCGTGGTGTTCACTGCCGTGACCGATCCGGTCGCGGCCCAGATCGTCAAGGACAGGCAAGCGCCGGGCGGCAACATCACCGGCATTTCCGATTTCTCGCCGCTCGAGGCCCAGTTCGACCTGATCAAGGAACTGGTCCCCACGGCCAAGAAGATCGGCGTCGTCTACAATCCGGGCGAGGCCAACAGCGTCGCGCTTCTCAACGCCATCAAGGCCCTGGCGCCCGCCCGCAGCCTGCAGATCGTCGAGGCCTCGGCCGGCCGCACCGCCGATGTTTCCGGCGCGGCGCAGAACCTGGTCGGCAAGGTCGACGCGATCTACCTGCCCACCGACAACACGATCATCTCGGCGCTCGGCACGGTCCTGAACGTCGGCGCCGACAACAAGCTGCCGGTCTTCACCGGCGACACCGAGTCGGTCCAGAAGGGCTCGGTCGCCTCGATCGGCTTCGATTATTTTCAGGTCGGCGTCGAGACGGGCGCGGTGGTTGTGCGCGTCCTCAAGGGCGAGAAGCCCGGCGCCATTCCGGTCAAGAACGCCAGCGGCAGCAATCTCGTGATCAATACCAAGGCCGCGGCTGCCATGGGGGTGACGATCCCGGCTGCCGTGCAGGCGCGCGCCAAGCAGGTGATCAACTGATCTGAAAACGCGGCAGCGTTCCCACGCTGCCGCTTCCGGCCGCCTACCCATTCCAGAACAGAACAAGCAGGGCGTCCGATGAGTCTCATCGCCACCCTGGGCGCCATCGAGATCGGACTGGTGTTCGCTCTCGTGGCGCTCGGCGTCTACATCACCTTCCGTGTCCTCGACTTTCCGGATTTGACGGTCGATGGCACCTTGCCGCTCGGCGCCGCGGTCGCGGCGGCGATGATCGCCGGTGGCATCAATCCGGTCTGGGCGACCGCGGCGGCGATCATCGCCGGCTGCCTCGCCGGCACCGTCACCGCCTGGCTCAACATCCGTTTTGCGATCCTGCATCTGCTCGCCGGCATCCTGACGATGACAGCGC
Source organism: Alloboseaceae bacterium BT-24-1 (assembly GCA_025846845.1). Taxonomy (GTDB): domain Bacteria; phylum Pseudomonadota; class Alphaproteobacteria; order Rhizobiales; family Beijerinckiaceae; genus Allobosea. The sequence goes on along the minus strand of JAOYTL010000001.1, from coordinate 345,755 downwards.
TGTTCTCGATCAATCTGCGGGTGATGGGCGTGCCCAACATCCCGCTGATGAACCGGCCGACGGTGATCGACTTCTTCACCTGGCTGAATCCGTTCATCGCCGCCATGGGGCTGCCCGCCCGCCCGACCTTGCGCGTGATGGCCCTGCTGATCATCGTCACCGTGATCGCCGCTTTGCTCGCCCGCTTTCTCAAGACCGAGTTCGGGCTCGCCATGCGCGCCACCGGCGCCAATCCGCGCATGGCGCGGGCGCAGGGCATCCGCACCGACATGTACATCTATGTCGGCGTCGCCCTCTCCAACGGCCTCGTCGCCCTGGCCGGCGCCCTCTTCGCGCAGACGGCGGGCTTCGCCGATGTCAGCATCGGCACCGGCACGATCATAGCCGGCCTCGCCGCCGTCATCCTGGGCGAGACGATCTTCCGCACGAGGTCGATCGTCGTCGCCGTCTTTTCCTGCCTGATCGGCGCCATCGCCTATCGCCTCGCCATCGCGCTCGCCCTGAATGCCGGCTGGCTCGGCCTGCGCGCCTCCGACCTCAATCTCGTCACCGCGGTGCTGGTCGGTATCGCCCTGATGCTGCCTGGTGTCGCCAATCCGCTGCGCAGCCTGTTCAAGCGGAGCGCGCCATGATCTCGGTCCGGGACGTCCACGTCACCTTCGGGCGCGGCACGCCGCTGGAGAACCGGGCACTGCGCGGTCTCGACCTCGCCGTGGCCGACGGCGAGTTCATCACCGTCATCGGTTCGAACGGCGCCGGCAAATCGACGCTCCTCAACGTCCTCAGTGGCGATGCCCGGGCCGAAAGCGGCACGGTCGAGGTCGACGGCATCGACGTAACGCGTTGGCCGACGCCGAAACGGGCCGGCCTGATCGCCCGCGTTTTCCAGGACCCGATGGCTGGCACCTGCGAGCGCCTGACGATCGAGGAGAACATGGCGCTGGCCCAGGCGCGCGGCCGTACCCGCGGCCTCGGACCGGCACTCGACAAGCCGCGCAGAGTCCTATTCCGCGACAAGCTGGCGATGCTCGGGCTCGGACTGGAAGACCGCCTCGGCGATTCGATGGGGCTCCTCTCGGGCGGGCAGCGCCAGGCGGTCAGCCTGTTGATGTCGACGCTGGCGGGAACCAAGACCCTGCTGCTGGACGAGCACACCGCAGCGCTCGATCCGCGCACCGCCGCCTTCGTCCTCGACCTGACCCGGCGCATCGTCGAGGAGCAGAAGCTGACCGCCCTGATGGTCACCCATTCGATGCGCGATGCGCTCGACCATGGCAGCCGCACAGTCATGCTCCATGAAGGCAAGGTCGCCTTCGACATCGCCGGCGAGCGCCGCAAGACGATGGACGTGCCGGACCTCCTGCAGCTGTTCAAGCAGGTGCGCGGCGAGGAGCTCGCCGACGACAGCCTGCTGCTGAGTTGAGTCCCCCGCTGTCATTCCGGGGCGGCGCGAAGCGGCGAGCCCGGAATCCATGAACACCACGGCGCTCCAGTTCGTCATGCTCGCCCTTGTGGCGAGCATCCAAGTCTTGGACGCCGCTCGTAACCAGTGATGCGAAGACGTGGATGGTCGGGACAAGCCCGACCATGACGGAAAGGGCGGTGTCTATCATTTCCGCGCTCAGGCCTTCGGCCTGCCCGGAATGACGGCGGATACGCTCAGGCCCTGATCTTCACAGTCCGCGCCAGGAAATCGATGAAGGCCCGCATCCGCGCCGGCACGAAGCCGCCCTGGCCGAGATAGACGGCGTGAATCACCTCGATGTCGCCGGCGTTGAAATCCTCCAGCACCGTGACGAGCCGCCCTGCGGCGACCTCAGCCTCGGTATGAAAGCGCCCGAGCCGGGCGAGCCCGGTGCCGGCGACGGCGAGCTGGCGCGCGATCTCGCCATCGCCGACCAGCAGATTGCCGACCGCCGCGATCGAGATCAGCTCGCCATCGATGCGAAACGGCCAGCCCTCGACCGAGCGGGCGAAGTTGAAGCCGATCAGGTTGTGCTTCTCGAGCTCGGCCGGCGTCTTCGGCTCGCCATGGCGGGCGAGATAGTCGGGCGAGGCGACCACGGCGACGCCGCTCTCGCCGATCTTGCGCGCCATCAATTGATTGCCACGCAACGGGCCGGGCGCGACGCGGATAGCGATATCCGCCCGCTCCTCGATCAGATCGACGACCTGGTCGGTGAAGACGAGATCGAGCGAGAGCTCGGGATGCTCGGCGAGGAAGGCCGGCACCAGCGGCAGCAGAATTTGGTTTCCGAAGGCGACATTGGCATTGACCCGAACCCGCCCGCGCGGCGCCCGCCCGGCCGCCGCCTCGCATTCCGCCTCGGCGATGTCGGAGAGGATGGTGACGCAGCGCTGGTGGAAGGCCTGCCCTTCCGCGGTCAATTGCAGCTTGCGCGTCGAGCGATTGACCAGTCTTGCGCCGAGCCGGGCCTCCAGCCTTGTGACCAGCTTGCTGACGGCCGAGGGCGTCATCCCGAAGAGCTTTGCGGCGGCGGAGAAACCGCCGCGCTCGACCACGGCCGCGAACACTTCCATCTCGCCGGAGCGATTGCTGAGCAGAGCCGCCATGGTGAACTCAAGTCACAAGTGATGTTACAGCCGGCATCCTAGTTCCATTAGCTGCGCCGCGCCATCTGCTCGGGGATCGTTCCCATGCGCCTTGCGCGGAGCCAGCCATGCCCATTGCCGTCTATGCCCTCACCGCCGGTGCCTTCGGAATCGGCACCACCGAATTCGTCATCATGGGCCTGCTGCTGCAGGTCGCGACCGATCTCGGCGTCTCCGTCTCGATGGCCGGCCTCCTGATCTCCGGCTATGCGCTCGGCGTCTTCGTCGGCGCGCCCATCCTGACCCTCGCCACACGCAAGCTGCCGCGCAAACAGGTGCTGATCCTGCTGATGGCGATCTTCACCCTCGGCAACATCGCCTGTGCGATCGCGCCGAGCTACGGCCTGCTGATGGTCGCGCGCATCATTACCTCGCTGGCGCATGGCACCTTCTTCGGCGTCGGCTCGGTCGTCGCGACCAGCCTCGTCCCCGAGGACAAGAAGGCTTCGGCCATCGCCGTGATGTTCACCGGCCTCACCATCGCGACCCTGCTCGGCGTGCCCGCCGGCGCCTGGCTCGGCCTAAACTTCGGCTGGCGCGCCACGTTCTGGACCATCGCCGCGATCGGAGTCATCGCCATGCTGGTGCTCGCTCGTTTGGTCCCGGCCGACAAGGGCAAGGTCGAGGTCGCGCCGCTGCGCCAGGAACTCGCCGTGCTCGCCGAACCGCAAGTGCTGCTCGGCCTCGCCATGACCGTGCTCGGCTTCGGCGGCGTCTTCGCGGTCTTCACCTATATCCAGCCGATCCTGGTCGAGATCACCGGCTTCTCGCAGGAAGCTGTCTCGCCGATCCTGCTGCTCTTTGGCCTCGGCCTGATCGTCGGCAACATGCTCGGCGGCAAGTTCGCCGACCGCAACCTGCCGGTCGCCCTGCTCGCGACCACGGCGACGCTCGCCATCGTGCTCTTCGCCATGACGGCCGCGTTGCGCTCGCCCGTCGCTGTGACGATCTTTGTCGGCCTGATCGGCGCCGCGGCCTTCGCCACCGTCGCGCCCCTGCAGATGCGCGTGCTCGACAAGGCCGGGACCGCCGGGCGTAATCTTGCCTCCAGCCTCAACATCGCCGCCTTCAACCTCGGCAATGCCTTCGGCGCCTGGCTCGGCGGCGTCACTATCGATCATGGGCCAGGGCTCGGCGCCGTGACCTGGGTCGCTGCCCTCGTGCCGCTGGCGAGCCTGGCGCTGGCCGTGATCAGCCTGCGTCTCGACAAGCGCGAGCGGCTGGCACTGCAGACCGTCCCCGCCTCCTGCCAGTGACCAGCATTATCAAAAGCTTCGCAGAAGGAATTCAACCATGGACTACAGATATCTCGGCCGCTCCGGCCTCAAGGTCCCGGCGCTCAGCTTCGGAGCCGGCACATTTGGCGGCCAAGGCCCGCTCTTCAGCGCCTGGGGCACCAGCGACGCCAAGGATGCGACCCGCCTCATCGACATCTGCCTGGAGGCTGGGGTCAACCTGTTCGACACTGCCGACGTCTATTCGAACGGCGCCTCCGAGGAGGTCTTAGGCGCCGCGATCAAGGGCCGGCGCGACAAGGTCCTGATCTCGACCAAGATGACCCTGCCGATGGGCGATGGCCCGAACGACGCCGGCTCCTCGCGCAGCCGGTTGATCGACGGTACCGAGGCGGCGCTGCGCCGGCTCGGCACTGACCATATCGACCTGCTTCAGCTTCATGCCTTCGACGCCTTCACACCGATCGAGGAGGTGCTGTCGACGCTCGACGCGCTGGTCCGCGCCGGCAAGATCCGCCAGGTCGGCGTCTCCAACTTCGCCGGCTGGCAGTTGATGAAGTCGCTCGCTCTCGCCGAGAAGCACGGTTTCCCGCGCTATGTCGCGCATCAGGTTTATTATTCGCTGGTCGGCCGCGACTACGAGTTCGACCTGATGCCACTCGGCCTCGACCAGGGCGTCGGCGCGCTGGTCTGGAGCCCGCTCGGCTGGGGTCGCCTCACCGGCAAGATCAGGCGCGGCCAGGCCTTGCCCGAAGGCAGCCGCCTGCACCAGACTGCCGATTTCGGGCCACCGGTCGATGATGAGAAGCTCTACGACATCGTCGATGTGCTCGACGCGCTCGCCAAGGAAACCGGCAAGAGCGTGCCGCAGATCGCCATCAACTGGCTGTTGCAGCGCCCGACCGTCGCCTCGGTGATCATCGGCGCCCGCAACGAGACGCAATTGCGCGACAATCTCGGCGTCGTTGGCTGGGCGTTGACGCCGGAGCAGATCGCCAGGCTCGACACCGCGAGCGCGACCGTTCCGCCCTACCCGGCTTTCCCCTATCATCGCCAGGAGGGCTTCGCCCGGCTCAACCCGCCTGCCGTTTAGCCCCTTCTCGCCTCCCAAGCCGTCATCCCGGACGCAGCGAAGCGAAGATCCGGAATCCATGCCTGAGCCTTTCCGAAAGAGGTTCCGGAATGGGTCCCGGGTCTCCCTTCGGTCGCCCGGGATGACATCGTCTGGAGGAAGATCGACGCAGCTTGATTTTTTCCGCCCGGCCTTGTCGGCTGCCGGCCTGGCCAAACGTCCTTGGCCTGAACCGGAGCGCTGCCCATGCACTACGCCATCCTTTGCTATCATTCCGAAGAGGTCGTCATGGCCTGGTCGAAGGAGCAGAACGACGAGGTCATGGGCCGCCTCGAAAAGATCCGCCAGCGCATCGCCAAGGAGGGTAAGCTCGGCCCGGTCGCGCGGCTGCTGCCGACCACGGCCGCGACGACCCTGCGCAAGGACCGCGACCCGCCGCTGATCCTCGATGGCCCCTTCGCCGAGACCAAGGAGCAGTTCCTCGGCTTCTACATCATCGACGTCGCCGACCTCGACGAGGCGCTCGGCATCGCGCGCGAGCTCGGCGAGGCCAATCCGGGCGGCGCTTTCGAGGTTCGCCCGCTCGCCGTCTATTATCCGGCCGGAGTCTGATCATGGCGGAGATCGCCTGGATCCATGCGGCGCTGACCTCGGCGCGCCCTCAGGCGATCAGCGCCCTGCTCCGCTATTTCCGCGATCTCGACGTCGCCGAGGAGGCCTATCAGGAGGCTTGCCTCAGGGCGCTCAAGTCCTGGCCGCAGAACGGCCCGCCGCGCGATCCGGCCGCCTGGCTGATCTTCGTCGGCCGCAATGTCGCGCTCGACCAGGTCAGGCGGCAGAAGAAGCAGACGGCCCTGCCGGAAGACGATCAGCTTTCCGATCTCGACGATGCCGAGAGCGAGGTCGCCGAGCGGCTCGACGGCGGCCATTACCGCGACGACATCCTGAGGCTGCTGTTCATCTGCTGCCATCCCGATCTGCCGTCGACACAGCAGGTGGCGCTGGCACTGCGCATCGTCTCGGGGCTGACGGTGAAGCAGATCGCCCGCGCCTTCCTGGTCGGCGAGAGTGCGATGGAGCAGCGCATCACCCGCGCCAAGGCGCGCGTCGCCGCCGCCAACGTGCCGTTCGAAACGCCAGGGCCGGTCGAGCGCGCCGAGCGCCTCGCGGCGGTGGCGGCGATGCTCTACCTCGTCTTCAACGAGGGCTATTCCGCCAGCGGTGCCGAGAGCGATCACCGCCGCCCCTTCAGCGAGGAGGCGATCCGGCTGATGCGGCTGCTGCTGCGGCTGTTCCCGACCGAGCCTGAGATCATGGGGCTGCTGGCGCTGATGCTGCTCCAGCACGCCCGCGCTCCGGCCAGACTCGACGCGAGCGGCCAGATCATCCTGCTCGAAGACCAGAATCGCTCGCTCTGGGATCGCGAGATGATCGCGGAGGGGCTCGCTCTGGTCGACAAGGCGATGCGCCATCGCAGGCCCGGCCCCTACCAGATCCAGGCTGCGATTGCCGGAGTCCATGCCCGCGCCGCACGGCCAGACGAGACCGAATGGGCCCAGATCGACCTGCTCTACGCCACGCTGGAGCACATCCAGCCCTCGCCGGTGATCACGCTCAACCGTGCCGTCGCCGTCGCCAAGCTGCGTGGAGCCGAAGCTGCACTCGCCATGGTCGAGCCGCTGGAACGGCAGCTCTCGGGCTATTTCTACTTCTTCGGGTTCAAGGGCTGGCTGCTGATGCAGCTCGGTCGCAGCCGCGAGGCACGCGCCGCCTTCGACCGTGCCATCGGGCTCGCCGGCTCGGCCAGCGAAGCCGCTCATATCCGCCAGCACATCGACCGGCTGATGCGGGAACACGGGCAGGCCGAGGCCGGCTGAAACCAACGGGTCCGCCCGCACGACCGCTATGAGGCAACCTGCAAGACCTGACCGGCCGCAGCGCCCGCACGGCAAGCTGAGCGAAGCCCCGGCTCTAGCCCGATCCGCTATCCGCGCCCTCCAGGCTGAGCGCGAGCTTGCGCGGCAGTACCGCCGGCTCCGACTGCTCGCGCCCGCTCAGGCCCGCAAGCTGGCGCTTCTCCGGTTCCATCCTCGCTGACGGCAGCGCCATCGCGCTCAAGGGCTCAATCGCGTGAGCGATGGGACGGGCGAGATCATGCCTCAAAAATAATTTCTCACGCGATGTCGGGACACCCGCACCGCCAACGTCCTCGCAGCAGACCAACCCGACATCGGAGTTCGACAATGTCCCAGACTGCACAAGCCATCCAGCCGCAGGCCCAGCCCGAGACCCGCGGCGGTGTCGTCGCCTATCTCAGCGTCGACGGCGCGGTGAAGGCTTCGGAATTCTATCAGAAGGCCTTCGGCGCCGAGGAGGCGGCCCGCATGCCGGTCGATGAGAAGGGCCGGACCATGCACATCCACCTCTATGTCAATGGCGGTTCGCTGATGCTGAGCGATCCCTATCCGGAGCACGGCTACGCTTGGGAGAAGCCCCAGGGCTTTACCCTGACCCTGCGCGTCGACGACATCGACCTCTGGTGGAAGCGCGGCGTCGAGGCCGGGATGGAGGTCGTCTCCCCGGTCGACCTGATGTTCTGGGGCGACCGCTACGGCCAGTACCGCGACCCGTTCGGCGTGCTCTGGGCCCTGGTCTCAGCCCCCAAGTAAGCACCGGCGCCGGCGGGCCCCGGCAGAGCCTTATGCAATCGGAGCGTTCCATGCAGTCCGACACCCTGACCACCAACACCCCGGCCGGACTGCTCTGGACCGGGCGTATCATGAGCGGCCTTGTCATCGCCTTCCTGATCTTCGACGGCGCCATCAAGCTCGTGCCGCTCGCCATCGTCACCGAAACCATGCAGCAGCTCGGCTATTCCGGCTCGCAGGAGCTGGCGCGCGGCCTTGGCGTGATGACGCTGGTCATCGCCCTGCTCTACGCGCTGCCGCGCACGTCCGTGCTCGGCGCGGTCCTTTTGACCGGCCTGCTCGGCGGCGCGATGGCGACGCATCTGCGCGTCGGCAGCCCGCTCTTCAGCCATCTCTTTTTCGGCCTCTATCTCGGCCTGCTGGCCTGGGGCGGCCTGTATCTGCGCGATCCGCGGCTGCGCCGCCTGATCCCCTTCCACCTCGACGCCTGACCCTCAACCCACCCAACACAGGAGAGTGCCATGCTCACCTATATCGTCATCGCCGTGCTCGCCCTCGTCGCCGGCCTCCTCATTGTCGCCGCACGCAAGCCCGATCTTTTCGAGGTCAGCCGTTCCGCGACGATCCGGGCGACGCCAGAGCGCATCTTCGCCTTGCTCGCGGACTTCCAGGAATGGGGCGCCTGGTCGCCCTATGAGAAGAAGGACCCGGCGATGAAGCGCAGCTTCAGGGGCGCGACCTCCGGCGTCGGCGCCGTCTACGCCTTCGACGGCAACAAGCAGGCCGGCACCGGCGAGCTCGCCATTATCGAGGTCCAGGCGCCGGTGAAGCTCGCCGTCACCTTGGACATGACCCGCCCGATGGCCTGCAGCAACCTGATCACCTTCACGCTCGCCCCATCCGAAGGCGGCACGCTGGTGACCTGGCACATGCAGGGCGCCTGCCCGTTCATGGGCAAGCTGATGGGCACGATCTTCAACATGGATCGCATGGTCGGCGGCGATTTCGAGCAGGGCCTCGCTGCGCTCAAGCAGGCGACCGAGCGGCCGCAGCTGGTTGCTGCCGCCGCCTGACCACAGCGCATTCGACTGTCCACCCCAGAGAAGCAAAGTAAGGAGGAAGAACCATGAGCAACGCAGCAGAACTCGACAAGCCGCAGGCGGGCGACCTCTCCGGCTGCATGCCGTCCAAGCCCCAGGCGGAGCATGAATGGCTCCACCAGCTCGTCGGCGAATGGACCTATGAGACCGAGTGCATGATGGGCCCCGACCAGCCGCCGATGAAGTCGTCAGGCACGCAATCCTTCTCGTCGATCGGCGGGCTCTGGCTCGTCGGCGACGGTACCGGCTGCATGCCCGACGGCAGCCCGGCGACGACCCGGATCACGCTCGGCTACGATCCGCTGAAGGAACGCTATGTCGGCTCCTTCATCGGCTCGATGATGAGCGGTCAGTGGGTCTACACCGGCACGCGCAGCGCCGATGGCACGGTGCTGACCCTCGACACCGAGGGTCCCGACTTCACCAAGCCCGGCAAGACCGCGGCCTATCAGGACATCGTCGAGATCAAGAGCCCGGACCATCACATCCTGTCCTCGCGCAGCAAGGGCGAGGACGGCGAGTGGGTCCAGTTCATGACGGCGCATTACCGCCGGGTGAAGTGACGGCTTTCGCTGGCACCGATGACTATGATCGAGGGCGCGGAGCAACCAGCTCCGCGCCCTCGCGCTTGACCGGCATGCGCGTTCGGGGGCATGTGCAAAACCCAAGAAACTGGGTGGGGACGGCCCCGACGCAATGCGCATCCTGCTGATCGACAATTACGACAGCTTCACCTGGAACCTGGTCCACCTGATCGGCGGGCTCGGCGCCACGGTCGACGTGCGCCGCAACGACACGCTCTCCGTCGGCGAAGCCCTCTCCGGCGACCATGATGCGATCGTGCTCTCGCCCGGCCCGTGCACGCCGAACGAAGCAGGCATCTGCCTCGATCTCGTGCGCGAAGGCGCCGACAGGAAGCCGATCTTCGGTGTCTGCCTCGGCCTGCAGGCGATCGGCCAGGTCTTCGGCGGCGAGGTCGTGCGGGCGCCCCTGCCGATGCATGGCAAGGTCTCGACCATCACCCACCGCGCCCGCGGCCTGTTCCACGGCATCAACGGTCCGCTCGAGGCGACGCGCTATCACTCGCTCGTCATCCGCAGGGAAAGCTGCCCGGCCGAGCTCTCGATCGAGGCTGAATCCGGCGACGGGATGATCATGGCACTGTCGCATCGCGACCTGCCGGTGCATGGCGTGCAGTTCCACCCCGAGAGCATCGCCTCGGAGCACGGGGCGACGATCCTGCGCAATTTCCTCGATCTCGCCGAGCGATGGTCGCGCCTGAACACCAAAGCCGCCCTTTCCGCGACAGCCTGATCGATCGAGTTCCCATGGACGACTTCAAACCCTTCATCGCCAAGGTCGCGACCGGCGCCTCGCTGTCGCGCGAGGAAGCGCGCGACGCCTTCGAGGCCATGCTCTCCGGCGAGGTCACCAATGCGCAGGCCGCCGCCTTCCTGATGGCGCTGCGCGTGCGCGGCGAGACCACCGAGGAGATCGCCGGCGCCGTCACCGCCATGCGCGCCCGCATGCTCCCCGTCGAGGCTCCGGCCGACGCGATCGACATCGTCGGCACCGGCGGCGATGCCTCCGGCTCCTACAATGTCTCGACGCTGGCCTCGATCATCGTCGCCGCCTGCGGCGTGCCGGTCGCCAAGCACGGCAACCGCGCCGCCTCTTCGCGCTCCGGCGCCGCCGACGTGCTGACCGCGCTCGGCGTCAAGGTCGGGCTGGAGCCGGCCGGCACCGAGCGCTGCATCGCCGAGGCCGGCGTCGGCTTCATGTTCGCGCCGACCCACCACGCCTCCATGCGCCATGTCGGACCGGTGCGCACCGAGCTCGGCACCCGCACCATCTTCAATCTGGTCGGACCGCTCTCGAACCCCGCCGGCGTCAGGAAGCAGCTGATCGGCGCCTTCTCCGAGACCTGGCTCGAGCCGATGGTCAAGGTGCTGCAATCGCTCGGGTCCACGACGGTCTGGGCCGTGCACGGCTCCGACGGGCTCGACGAGATCACCACGACAGGCCCGACCCGCGTGATCGCGCTGAAGGACGGCAAGATCGAGAGCTTCTCGATCGCGCCCGAGGATGTCGGCATCGCCCGCGCCAGGCCCGAGGATCTGCGCGGCGGCGAGCCGGCGCAGAATGCGCAGGCCCTGCAGGACGTGCTCGGCGGCGCCAAGAGCGCCTTCCGCGACATCGCCGCCTTCAATGCCGCGGCCGCGCTCGTCGTCGCCGGCAAGGCGGCCTCGCTCGGCGAGGGGCTGGCGCAGGCCTATGCGGTGCTGGACAATGGCAAGGCCAAGGCGGCGCTCGCGACCCTCGTCGCCAGCTCCAATGCGTGAGGCTGCCCCATGTCCGACATCCTGAAGCGGATCGAGGCCTATAAGCGCGAGGAAATCGCTGCGGCGCGTACCGCGGTGCCGCAGGCCGAGATCGAGAAGCGCGCCGCGGCGATGCCGGCGCCGCGCGACTTCATTGGCGCGCTGGAAGACAAGCACCGTGCCGGCGGCCCGGCCCTGATCGCCGAGATCAAGAAGGCCTCGCCCTCCAAGGGGCTGATCCGCGCCGATTTCGACCCGCCAGCGCTGGCCAAGGCCTATGCCGCCGGCGGCGCCGCCTGCCTTTCGGTCCTGACCGACACGCCCTCCTTCCAGGGCAGGCCGGAATATCTTGCCGAGGCGCGCGCCGCCTCCGGCCTGCCCGGCCTGCGCAAGGACTTCATGTTCGAGCCCTATCAGGTCTTCGAAGCCCGCAGCTGGGGCGCCGACTGCATCCTGATCATCATGGCCTCGCTCGACGATGCCGCGGCGCGCGCGCTCGTCGCCACCGCCAAGGCGCTCGGCATGGCCGCGCTCGCCGAGGTCCATGACGAAGCCGAGCTGGATCGTGCCCTGATGCTCGACACCAGGCTGGTCGGCATCAACAACCGCGACCTGCGCAGCTTCGAGCTCAACCTCGCCGTCACCGAGCGATTGGCACCGCGGGTGCCGGAGGATCGCCTGCTCGTCGGCGAGAGCGGCATCTTCACTCATGCCGACATCGCCCGCCTGCAGGATTGCGGCGTCAACACCTTCCTCGTCGGCGAGAGCCTGATGCGCCAGGCGGACGTGGCCGCCGCGACACGGCAGCTCTTGACCGGTAAAGCCGCCGAGGCGGCGGCGTGAGCCGGCTCACCCATCTCGACCAGAAGGGCGAAGCCCATATGGTCGATGTCGGCGACAAGGCCGAGACCGTCCGCATCGCGGTCGCCGAAGGCCATGTGGTGATGCAGGCCGAGACGCTCGCGATCGTCCGCGACGGCGAGGCCAAGAAGGGCGATGTTCTCGGCACTGCCCGCCTCGCCGGCATCATGGCAGCCAAGCGCGCGCATGAACTTATTCCGCTCTGCCACCCGCTGCTGCTGACCAAGATTGCGGTGGACCTCACGATCGACGAGGCCCTGCCGGGTGTGCGCGTCCGCGCCGAGGTCAAGCTGACCGGCAAGACCGGCGTCGAGATGGAAGCGCTGACCGCCGTCAGTGTCGCCTGCCTCACCGTCTACGACATGGTAAAGGCGGTTGATCGCGCCATGCATATCGAAGGCATCCAGCTCGTGCATAAATCCGGCGGAAAATCCGGAACCTATGAGCTCGCAGGGCCATCGGCATGAGCCTCACTCCCGTTCCCGTCGCGCTCAAAGCATTGCTCGACAGCGTGCCCGGCCCGACGCCGGCCGAGATGCTGCCGCTCGCCAATTGTGCCGGCCGCGTGCTGGCCGAGGATGTCGCGGCGCTCAGGACCCAACCGCCCTTCGCCAATTCGGCGATGGACGGCTATGCCGTGCGCGGCGAGGACTTGGCGCGGGGCGCGCAGCTTCGCGTCATCGGCGAGTCCGCTGCTGGCCGTGGCTTCTCTGGGAGAATTTCCCTCGGTGAGACGGTGCGGATCTTTACCGGAGCACCGTTACCCGAGGGCGCGGACACGATCCTCATTCAGGAGCATGCCGAAGGCGTCGGCAGTCCGGTCATCCGGGTCGTCAAGCCTACAGATCCCGGCCAGTTCGTGCGCTTGGCGGGACTCGATTTCAGGACCGGCGAGGTCCTACTGAAAGCTGGCCGCAGGCTCGACAGCGCTGCGCTCGGCCTGGCCGCAGCCGCGGGTCATCCGACGCTCGCCGTCCGCCGCAAGCCGCTGGTCGCGATCCTCGCCACCGGCGACGAGCTCGTCCTGCCGGGTGAGCCGGTCGGCCCCGACCAGATCGTCGCCTCCAACAGCTTCGCCCTCGCCGCATTGGTCGAGCAGGCCGGCGGCACTGCGCTCGATCTCGGCATCGCCCGCGACAACCATCCCGATCTCTCCGGCAAGATCGAGGCGGCGCGCCAGGCCGGGGCCGATGTCCTGATCACGCTCGGCGGCGCCTCGGTCGGCGAGCATGATCTCGTCCAGGCAGCGCTGAAGGCGCAGGGCATGGCGCTCGGCTTCTGGAAGATCGCGATGCGCCCCGGCAAGCCGATGATGATGGGCCGGCTCGGGCCCATGGTCGCGCTCGGCCTGCCGGGCAACCCGGTCTCCTCGATCGTCTGCGGCCATCTCTTCGCCATGCCGCTGGTCGAGGCCCTGCTCGGCATCGACGACCCCGAGCACGATCGCAGCGAGCCCGCCATCCTCGCCGTCGACCTTCCGGCCAATGACGAGCGCCAGGACTATCTGCGCGCCACCGTCGAGACGGTCGACGGCGAGCGGCACGTCAGGCCCTTCGCCAAGCAGGATTCCTCGATGCTGGCGAACCTGTCGCGCGCCGAGGCCCTGGTGATCCGCCCGGTCTTTGCCGAGGCAGCCAAGGCTGGCGATCCCTGCCGCATTATTCGGCTGAGATAGCCAGAGTTCCAATCCTCACACCTTGTCATCCCGGACAAGCCGCGTCAGCGGCGCCGATCCGGGATCCATTCCGGAACCTTTTCGGAAAAGAGTCCGGAATGGATCCGGGTCTCCCTCCGGCCGCCCGGGATGACAACTCCTGAGCGGGACGCGTGCAATACGCGCTGATACCCTTGCGGAACACAAAGCGAACGCGTATGGTGTTCGTGCTTTGTTTCGATTCTAGCCCGAGAGGCGAGCGGCGCGACCATGCTGACACGCAAACAGTTCGAACTGCTCCGCTTCATCCATGAGCGCCTGCGCGAATCCGGCGTGCCGCCCTCCTTCGACGAAATGAAGGACGCGCTCGACCTCCGCTCCAAATCCGGCATCCACCGGCTGATCATGGCGCTGGAGGAACGCGGCTTCATTCGCCGGCTCCCCAACCGGGCGCGCGCGCTCGAAGTCATCAAGATGCCCGACGGCATCGGCGGCCAACAGGCGCAGCGCGCCCGCTTCAGCCCCTCGATCGTCCAGGGCGGGCTCGGCCAGACCCCGCCGGCCTCGGCACCGGCAGCTAGCCTGACGAAACCGCGCTCGCCGGCCGCTGATGAGGGTGGTCGTTCGACCGTCTCCATCCCCGTCATGGGCCGCATCGCCGCCGGCACGCCGATCTCGGCGATCCAGGACCGCAGCCATAGCGTCTCCATGCCCGCCGACATGCTCGGCGGCGGCGAGCATTACGCGCTCGAGGTCCGCGGCGATTCGATGATCGAGGCCGGCATCCTCGACGGCGACACCGTCGTCATCCGCAAGCAGGACACCGCCAATACCGGCGACATCATCGTCGCCCTGATCGACGATGAGGAAGCGACGCTGAAGCGGCTGCGCAAGCGCGGCTCCTCGATTGCGCTCGAGGCCGCCAATCCGGCCTATGAGACGCGCGTGCTCGGGCCCGACCGGGTCAAGATCCAGGGTCGACTCGTCAACCTGATGCGGCGCTACTGAAGCATCTCGGTGTCCTGTGCCGACTCCGCAGCCGCGGGTGTCGGTGCAGCAGCAGGTTCAGGTGCTGGCCTCGTTTCCGGCCGTGCACGTGTCCAGGGACGCAGGCGCGCGGCCTCATCGGCCGTATAGGCGCGCCAGCCGCCGCGGGCCGCATGATAGGCTGTCGCGCCGTCGCGGATGAGCGCGCTGCGGTCGATCAGGCGGGCAGCGCAGGGTGCGCTCCAGTAGAGCGACGTCACCACGAGATCGGCGCGCTGGCAGTCCTCGACCAGGGCGATGCGGTCGCGTGTATAGGAAACGCTGCGGCCGTCCGGCAGGCGAATGACGCAGCCACGTGCATCGCAGGCGGCACCGTCACGCAAGGCTGCATCGTCGGGCGAACGCGAATCGCCATCGGCATGCAGCCATTGCGTCAGCACGAAACGACTGGGCTTGCCGGCGAGCACCATCTTTCCCTCCGGCCCGCGCACCAGCACGCCCGAACCGTCGCGCTCGATCAGGATGTCGGGTCGCGACGGCGCCGAAGCCAGCGCCAGCCCGCCGACCAGCGGCAGCGCCGCGAGGAAGCGCAGCGCCGTCGTCCACAGGGTCAGCCAGAGCAGCGACAGCGAGAACAGGATCAGGGCGAGCGAGCCGAAAGCCGGCAGTACCACGGTCGAGCGGTCGATGCCGGCGACCCAATGGGCGAGCTGGAGCACGAGGCCCGACGCCCAGCCCATCAGGGCCCAGGCCGGCCAGTCGAGCCCGAACGGATAGGCGAGCACACCGAAAACGGCAGCCGGCATCACGATCAGCGAGACGAAGGGCAGCGCCAGCGCATTGCCGAGCAAGCCGAACGGGTTGAAGGTCTGGAAGTGGAAGACGCCAAAGGGCGCCGTCGCCGCGGTCGCGACCATGGTCGTGGTCAGGATACCGATGGCCGAAAGCCAGAGCGGCCGCAGCGGCCAAGGCCAGGATGCGGCCGCCGCATCGGGAGGGCGCTCCTGCCAGCGCTCGGCGAAGGCGATCAGCGCCGCAACCGCCCCGAACGACATCTGGAAGCTAGGACCGAGCACCGCCTCGGGCTCGCGCAGCAGCACGATGATCGCGGCGAGCGCGAGATTGCGCATGGAGAGCGCCGGCCGGTCGACCAGGATCGCCCCCAGCATCACCAGCGTCATGATCAGCGAGCGTACCGTCGCAACCTCCGCGCCGGAGAAGACGCAGTAGCCGGTGGCGCCGGCCATGGCGGCGAGCGCCGCGAGCTTCTTCACCGGCCAGTAGAGTGCCGCCGTCTGCGACAGCGCCAGCAGCGCCCGCGCCAGCCAGAAGATCGTGCCGGCGGCGAGCACCATGTGCAGGCCGGAGATCGAGACGATGTGGTAGATGCCCGCAGCGCGCAGGTCGTTGTTGGTCGCCTCGCTGATCAGCCCGCGCTTGCCGGTGACCAGCGCCGCCGCCATCGCCCCCGCCTGCCCGCCACCGCTGGTCGCGATACGCTCGGTCAGCGCGTTGCGGGCCTGGTCGATCGCGACCGCCAAAGCGAGCCGCCGCGGCATCGCGGTCGGCGCCGGCGTAAGCGCGATCTTGCCGGCGATGCTGCCGACGGCGCCTATGCCCTGGAAGAAGGCGTCGCGAGCGAAATCATAGCCCCCGGGGCGCGCCGGGCCGGGCGGCGGCAAAAGGCGTGCCGTCGCGCTGATATGGTCGCCGGGCTTCAATGTCGTCACCGGCGTGGTGACACGTACACGCCGCGACCTCTGGGCGGCTTCGAAGCCAGGCAGGTCGGTAACCTGGACGATGATGCGCACGCCCTTCTCGCGCTGCTCCAGCGTCTCGACAAAGCCGGTGAGCTTGCCGACATGGTTGCGGGCGAGCGCGGGCGCAGCGATGCCAGCAGTTCGCCAGGCGGCCGCTGCGAAACCAGCGAAGACGGCCGCAAACGCAATGCAAACCGCCATGACGGCACGGCGGCGACGCGTCAGCCAACCGGCGAGCGCACACAGTGCCAGCCCGACCAGCGGCGCGGCCAGGCCCGGCTCGCGATCGGCCAGGAAATAGAGCAGCACGCCGGCGCCCATGCAGACCGGCAGCCAGTTGAACAGACGTCGCCGCTCGACCTCGGTTTCGAGGGCCTGGCGGAACCGACCGCCCCATTCGTGCAACGGTAAGGCTGCGGACCAGGCGAAGCCACCGACACGTCGCAGGCGCGCCGGCAAGGCCAGCACACCGGCACGTCCCCTGCTACGGTGCTCGTCCGGCCCGTAGGAGAGCATACGTCCCCCCATCACCACCGCGCGAATGGGAGCCTGTCCCCACAGGAGGCTCTTAACGGCGGCTGGCAAGCCATGTTACAGCGGCGGCGCCGGATGTCAGCCCCGGCCGAGGCCCGCATGTAGCCCGCCCTCGCCTCACGCTTACCTGTTCTGCCGGAGCCTCCCTTCATGAGTGACACGGTCGTCACGCGCTTCGCGCCGTCGCCAACCGGATTCCTGCACATTGGCGGTGCCCGCACCGCGCTGTTCAACTGGCTCTATGCCCGCCGTCATGGCGGCAAGATGCTGCTGCGCATCGAGGATACTGATCGCGAACGCTCGACCGAGGGTGCGATCGCCGCGATCCTCGACGGCCTCGCCTGGCTCGGCCTCGATTGGGACGGGCAGACCGTCTACCAGTTCCAGCGCGCCGCCCGCCATCGCGAGGTCGCCGAGCAGATGCTGGCGGCCGGCAAGGCCTATTACTGCTATGCGACGCCGCAGGAGCTCGACGCGGAGCGCGAAGCTGCGCGCGCCGAGGGCCGGCAGTGGCGTTATGACGGGCGCTGGCGCGACCGCGCCCCGTCGACCCCGCCCGAAGGCGTCAAGCCGGTGATCCGCCTCAAGGCCGAGCAGACCGGCGAGACCGTGGTCGAGGACGAGGTCCAGGGCCGCGTCACCTGGCAGAACGAAAACCTCGACGATCTCGTGCTGCTGCGCTCGGACGGCAACCCGACCTATATGCTCGCCGTAGTCGTCGACGATCACGACATGGGGGTCACCCACATCATCCGCGGTTCGGACCACCTGACCAATGCCGCCCGCCAGACCCAGATCTACCAGGCGCTCGGCTGGACGGTGCCGAGCATGTCGCACATTCCGCTGATCCACGGGGCCGATGGCGCCAAGCTGTCGAAGCGGCACGGCGCGCTCGGGATCGAAGCCTATCGCTCGATGGGCTATCTGCCGATCGCGCTGCGCAACTACCTGCTGCGCCTCGGCTGGAGCCATGGCGACCAGGAGATCTTCTCGCCCGAGGAGATGATCTCGCTGTTCAACCTCTCCTCGATCGGCCGCTCGCCGGCGCGCTTCGACTACGCCAAGCTCGAAAACCTCAACGGCCTCTATATGCGCGAGGCTAAGGATCACGAATTGATGATCGCGCTGAAGGCGATCTGGTCTGAGATTGGCCCGCCGCGCGGCATCGGCACGCAGCCGACCCCGGAGCTTGAAGCCAAGCTGATGGCCGCCATGCCGGGCCTGAAGGAGCGCGCCAAGACGCTGATCGAGCTGATCGACAGCGCCTCCTATCTCTACGCCACGCGGCCGCTGGCGCTAGAGCCCAAGGCCGCCGCCCTGCTCGACGACGCTGCGCGCCTGCGCATGCCGAAGCTTGCGGAAAAGCTCTCGGCTATTGCCGACTGGGCTCCGCCGCCGCTGGAGAGCGCGATCCGCGACTTCGCCGAGGAGAGCGGCGTCAAGCTCGGCCAGGTGGCGCAGCCATTGCGGGCCGCGCTGACCGGCAAGACCACCTCGCCGGGCCTGTTCGACGTGATGGCGGTCCTCGGCCGCGACGAGGTCCTGGCGCGCTTGGCCGACGCCGCCTGAAGGCCGGCAGAAAGGCTAATGACCGCTCGGTTGAACGCCTCGCGGAATTGGTCTAGCAACGCCCCTGCGGACCGGCTGCTCCCGCTGCCGGCCCGGCACAAAAAATGCTTTAGAATCAGTTTGATGAACTCTTCCTGCCTGCCCGCCCCCGACATTCCCGTCATGGAGCCGTCATCGTGGGACGTTCGGATGATGCCGGAACGCGACAAGCAGCCGGCGTTTCCGTCCGCCGGGGCATGACTGAAGAACGAGCCTGAAAGGATCGGATCCATGAGCGGAACTACCAGTCAGTTGACTGTCGAGGGCAAGGCCGTCGACATGCCGGTCAAAACGGGTTCGATCGGGCCGTCGGTCATCGACATCGGCAAGCTCTACGGCCAGACCGGGATGTTCACATACGACCCCGGCTTCACCTCGACGGCGAGCTGCGAGTCGCAGATCACTTATATCGACGGCGACGAGGGCGTCCTGCTCTATCGCGGCTTCCCGATCGAGCAGCTCGCCGAGCACGGCGACTTCCTCGAGACCTGCTATCTCCTGCTTTACGGCGAGTTGCCGACCGCTGCGCAGAAGGCGGATTTCGACTACCGCGTCACGCGCCACACCATGGTGCACGAGCAAATGGCCCGCTTCTTCCAGGGCTTCCGCCGCGATGCGCACCCGATGGCTGTGATGGTGGCCTCGGTCGGCGCGATGTCGGCCTTTTATCACGACTCGACCGACATTTCCGATCCGCAGCAGCGGATGATCGCCTCGATGCGGATGATCGCGAAGATGCCGACACTGGCGGCGATGGCCTACAAGTACACGATCGGCCAGCCCTTCGTGTATCCGCTCAACTCGCTCGACTACACCTCGAACTTCCTGCGCATGTGCTTTGCCGTGCCGGCCGAGGAGTACAAGGTCAATCCGGTGCTTTCGCGCGCGATGGACCGCATCTTCATCCTGCACGCTGATCATGAGCAGAATGCTTCGACATCGACGGTCAGGCTCGCCGGCTCGTCCGGCGCCAACCCCTTCGCCTGCATCGCGGCCGGTGTCGCTTGCCTGTGGGGTCCGGCGCATGGCGGCGCCAATGAGGCGGCGCTGAAGATGCTCGAGGAGATCGGCAGCGTCGACAACATCCCGAAATACATCGCCAAGGCCAAGGACAAGAACGATCCGTTCCGCCTGATGGGCTTTGGTCACCGGGTCTACAAGAACTACGATCCGCGCGCCAAGATCATGCAGAAGACAACGCATGAGGTGCTGAACGAGCTCGGGATCAAGGACGACCCGCTGCTCGACGTCGCCATGGAGCTGGAGCGCATTGCCCTGCACGACGAATACTTCATCGAGAAGAAGCTCTACCCGAACATCGATTTCTATTCGGGCATCACCTTGAAGGCGATGGGCTTCCCGACCTCGATGTTCACGGTGCTGTTCGCACTCGCGCGCACCGTCGGCTGGATCGCGCAGTGGAAGGAAATGATCGAGGATCCGTCCCAGCGCATCGGCCGCCCGCGCCAGCTCTATACCGGTGCGCCCAAGCGCGACTACACGCCGATCGGCCGCCGCTGAACAGCCCGGCCTCGAGACAAGCGAGGCCGCGACGAAACCCGTCGCGGCCTTTATTGTTTCTACCCATTGATGCATCCAACGCACATGACGGCTGCGTTCCGCGCGCTACAGTCGCCGACCCGCTAGAGCCGGATCTGATCAGGCCAGAGGCCTGTTCGGTGAATCCGTCTCCAAACGAAGAATGAGAGACCGGCATACCGGTCTCGGAGAGGTTCATTGCTCATGTCGAAAGAAGGCCTCAGCCGCCGCGGCTTCCTTGCCGGTGCCTCCGCCCTGCCCTTCGTCGGCGCGGCCGGCTCCCTGTCCGCCCAGGCACCGTTTCCGACGCGGCCGATTTCGCTGATCGTGCCCTTCGCCGCCGGCGGCTCGACCGACATCGTCGCACGCCTCGTCGGCCAGAAGATGGGCGAGCTGCTAGGCCAGTCCTTCGTGATCGACAATCGCGCCGGCGCCGGTGGCAATATCGGCTCGACGGCGGTCGCCCGGGCCACGCCTGACGGCTACACGATTCTGATGGGCACGATCGCGACCCATGCGCTAAACCCGGCGATCCTGAAGACCGTGACCTTCGACGCCGTCAAGGACTTCACGCCGATCTCGCTGCTGGCGGTGGTGCCGAACGTCATGGTCGTGCATCCGAGCTTCCCGGCGAAGACCGTGCCGGAGGTGATCAAGCTGCTGAAGGACAATCCGGGCAAGTACTCCTACGCCTCCTCCGGCGTCGGCACGCCGCTGCATCTCTCCGGCGAGCTGTTCAAGTCGCTCGGCGGCGTCAGCATGAACCATGTGCCTTATCGCGGTGCCGGCCCGGCGCTGAACGATGTCGTTTCCGGCGCCGTGCCGATCATGTTCGACAACCTGCCCTCCTCGGCCCAGTTCATCCGCAGCGGCCAATTGCGCGCCATCGGCGTCACCACCAAGGAACGCGTCGCCTCGTTCCCTGACCTGCCGACCATCGCCGAGGGCGGACTTGCCGGCTACGAGACCTATACCTGGAACGCGCTGTTCGGCCCGGCCAACATGCCGCGCCCGATCGTCGACAAGCTCAACGCGACCGCCAATGCGGCCGTGAAAGACGCACATGTGAAGCAGCGTCTGGAGGATATCAGCGCCGTCATCGTCGGCTCGACGCCGGAGGCGCTCGGCGAGCACGTCAAGGCCGAGCTGGCGAAATGGGCTCCGATCGCCAAGGCGTCCGGCGCAGTCGTCGAATAGTCGACTATCAGCCGCTTGCCGGCTCCCGAACGAGGGCGAGCGCCGCGCTGACGGCGTTCGCTGCCGGCCTCGGCCCGGCACTGCGCATGTTCCGCTCGACCGTCGCGAAGCCGTCGAGCTGGCGCTGGCGCGCGGGCCCTTCGGCCACCGCCGCAAGCAGCGCCTCTGCGAGGGCCCGAGGCGAAGCCTCATCCTGAATGAACTCCGGCACGACGCTTTCGCCGATGATCAGATTCGGCAGGATCACGGTCGGCAGCTTGATCAGGCGCCGCGCCAGAACGGCCTCCCAGCCGGCTCCGCGATAGGCTGCGACCGTCGGCACCTGCGCCAGAGCGAGCTCGAGCGTCACGGTGCCCGAAGCGGCCAGCGCCGCCCGAGCCTGTCGGAATGCCGCCAGCTTCGCGGGCTCGCCGGTGACGATCTCCGGCTTGATGCGCCAGTCGGCTGTAAGCGCCTTGATCTCCTCCACCAGACGCGGGACGGCGGGGAGGATGAAGCAGGCCTGTGGCAATCGCTGGGCGACCAGCGCGACTGCCTGGCCAAAGGGCGGCAGCAGATGCCTGATCTCCGAGCGCCGGCTGCCGGGCAGGACCAGGATGGTCGGGGCCTCGACATCGTCGCGGCGCGCAATCTCGTCAGGTCCCGGCCGATAATCCTCCAGCCGCTCGATCAGCGGGTGGCCGACATAGACGGTCTGCGGCCCGCCGAGCCGCTCCAGCGCCGCCGGCTCGAACGGCAGCAGCGCCAGGATCCGGTCGACATGCGGCCGCATCCGTTTCGCCCGCCCCTGACGCCAGGCCCAGACGCTCGGGCAGACCCAGTGCGCGATCGGCGCGGCCGGGGCGAGCTGCCTCACCTTCTTCGCGACGCGCAGGCTGAAATCGGGCGCGTCGATGGTGAGCACCAGGTCGGGCTTGAAGGCCACTGCGGCGCGCGCCGTATCCGAGATGCGACGCAGAAGTAGCGGCAGACGCGCAACCACCGGACCGAAGCCCATCACGGCGATGTCCTCCTGCGGGAAGACGCTGTGCAGCCCCTCCGCGATCAGTGCTTCGCCGCCGACGCCCGACAGCTCGAGCGGCCGCTCGCCCAGCACCTCGCGCAGCCGCGCGACGAAGCGCGCGCCGAGCGCATCGCCCGACGCTTCGCCGGCAACGATGAAGAGCCTGAAAGGGCGGGTCACGCCACGCCCTCGATGAACAGGCCCGACGCATCCGCGAGCGTCGCCAGCCGATCCCGGTCGCCGATCATGACGCTGCCTGCCTTGACCGCGATTCCGGCGAGGCCGGCTGCCGCCACGCGCGCGACCGTATCCGGACCAATCGCCGGCATGTCGACGCGCAGATCCTGCCCAAGCTTCGGCGCCTTGATGAGGACGCCATCGCCCTTGCCGGGCTTGAGGCGCCCGGCCTGGACGAGCCTGGCGACGCGTTCGATCATCGCGTCGGTGCCTTCGGCTGCCTCGACGGCGACGACGCGATGGTCGGCGATGATCGCCGCCTGTCCGATATCGAAGGGCGAAAGCGCCGCGAGCAGGTTGAAGCCGGTCGCGATCGCCTCGCGCGCGATCGGCGACGGTTTGTGGCGCCCCAGGCTCCCGACAGGAGCAACGAGATCGGGCGCAATATCGGCCGGCCCGAGCACGCGCAGTCCCTGCCCCTCGAAGAAGCTCACGACGCCGCGCAGCAGGTGATCGTCACCGCCCTGAAAGGCACGGGCGAAATGCGGCAGATATTTCAGCGTCGACAGCTCCGGCGCGAGCGCACCGAAGCTCGGCCGGGGCAAAGCACCGACCATGACGATCTCGCCGATCTCGCGGCGCTTGATCTCATCGAGGAAGCGCCCGAGCTGGCCCAGGCGATATTCCCTGGCGTCGTAGGCAGCGTAATCGGCCGGATTGCCTGCACCAGAGAGCACGGCGACATAGACGCTCGCCCCCTGTGCGGCGGCGGCGCTCGCGACCCGCAACGGATATTCGCCACGGCCAGCCAGAACGGCGATGCGCCGACCCTGCGGCCGGCGAGTTACGTCGGCCAGCTCTGTACTCACCGCTCGGGCGCGTTCACGTCGCGCGGCACGCAGATGCCCCGATCGCCGCCGGCACGGATGAAGTCGAGGATCTCGTGGATCAGCGGATGCTCGGCAAACTCGCTGGCGACGTCCTCGACCCGCTCCGAAAGCGTGCCCTCATCGGCAAACAGCAGGCGATAGGCGCGGCGCAACTCGTGAATCTGCTCGCGGGAGAAGCCGCGCCGCTTGAGACCGACGAGGTTGAGGCCGGCGAGATGGGCCGGGTTGTCGCGCACCATCCCGAACGGGATGACGTCGAGCAGAACCCCCGAGCCGCCGCCGATGAAGGCGTGATCGCCGATCCGGACGAACTGCTGCAGGCCGGTACCACCGCTGACGATGACGAAGTCGCCGACGGTCACATGCCCGGCGCACATCACATTGTTGGAGAAGATGACATTGTTGCCGATGATGCTGTCATGGCCGACATGGGAATTGGCCAGGAACAACCCGCGGTCGCCGACGACGGTCTTCATGCCGCCGCCTTCGGTGCCCGGATTCATCGTCACGCCTTCGCGGATCACGCAATCGGCGCCGATCGTCAGCGTCGACGGTTCACCCTTGTACTTCAGATCCTGCGGCGGATGGCCGATCGAGGCGAAAGGATAGATCTTGGTGCGTGGACCGATCGTCGTAAGGCCCGCCACCACGACATGGCTGATCAACTCGACGCCGTCACCAAGGGTGACATCCGGGCCAATCGTACAGAACGGGCCGATCTTGACGCCTGCGCCCAGCTTGGCTGCCGGGTCGACGATCGCCATCGGATGGATCGAGGTGCTCATGGCGGAATCCTGCGTCTGGCCTGAAACGGGGGCGTGCATCGCGATCCCCTTGCTCACACGACCATCGCCGAGAGCTCGGCCTCGGCGACGAGCACGCCGTCGACCCTGGCCTCGCCACGGTAGAACCAGATATTGCGCTTATGCGCCAGCTTGGTGAGGTGGAAGCGCAGCGTGTCGCCCGGAATGACGGGCTTGCGAAACTTGGCCTTGTCGATCGTGGTGAACAGCACGGTGGTAACCGCAAGCTCCTCGCTGCCACGCGCGCTGACGACGAGCACGCCGGCAGTCTGCGCCATGGCCTCGATCATCAGCACGCCCGGAAAGACCGGCCGGCCAGGAAAGTGACCGGTAAACTGCGGCTCGTTGAAGGTGACATTCTTGATGCCGACGCCGGACGCATCTCCGTCGATCTCTACGACCTTGTCGACCAGCAGGAACGGATAGCGATGCGGGATGCAGGCCATGATCTTCTGTATATCGGCCACGCCGAGCGCTTTCGTCGCATCCGTCATCGTGTCGTTTCTCCTCGGACGCCCGCGGTCACGCGGGGCGTTCGCCACCACCCGTCATGAAAAGCTGGTTTTGCCGGAAGACGGCGTGAGATCAAGCGTTTTCGCCGCCAGCCGGGCCTTTGCCGCGCTTGGCAACCAATTGCTTGAGCAGCGCGATCTCCCGCGCCCAGCTCAGCGCGGGCTGCGCCGGCGAGCCGCCATAGCGAGTTCCGCGCGGGATGTCGCCGGCAACGCCGCTCTGCGCCGCGATCTGCGCGCCCATCCCGACAGTCAGATGTCCCGCCAGTCCGACCTGGCCGCCGAGCACGGCAAAATCCTCCAGCGTGCTGGATCCGGCCATGCCGACCTGGGCACAGATCACGCAATGCCGTCCGACGACACAGTTATGACCGATCTGCACGAGATTATCGATCTTGGTGCCTTCGCCGATCACCGTATCGCGGCTGGCGCCGCGATCGATCGTCGTGTTGGCGCCAATCTCGACATCGTCCTGGATGATTACGCGGCCAATCTGGGGCACCTTCATGTGGCCCTTCGGCCCCATGGCGAAGCCAAAGCCGTCCTGGCCGATCCGTGCGCCGGGGTGAATGATGACGCGATTACCGATCAGGGCCGCCTGCAGCGTCGAGCCGGCGCCGATCGAACATTGCCGTCCGATCCGGACCTGTGGGCCGATCACGGCATGCGGTCCGATCACCGTGCCGGCGCCGATCTCAGCGCCGGGGCCGATCACTGCACCAGGATCGACCGTGACATCGGCCTCGAGCTTCGCCGTCGCATGTACGAGGGCGCCTGGTGCAACGCCGGCCGAGCCGAACATCGAGCTTGGCCGCAATGCCTGCGGATGGAAGACCGAGAGCAGTCTGGCGAAAGCATGATAGGGCGCCGGAGTGACCAGGGCGACCGTTCCGGCCGGCACGCGTGCGGCAAAGCGCGGTGAAACGAAGCAGAGCCCGGCCGATGTCGCGGCCAGCGCGGCGACATATTTCGGATTGTCCATATAGGCGGCGTCGCTGCCGCCAGCCGTCTCGAGCGGCGCCACGCCCTCGACCCGGCGGTCCGGATCGACGCCCTCCGGCAGGGCGGTACTCGACAAGGAAGCGACCTCGCTGAAAGACAGCGAGGTCGCGATCGGAAAGAAACTGGGATCTGCCATAAGATGATCCGTTGCGGGGCGCGTGCGCCCCGCCGGTCAGAAGCGGGCGCCGCCAGAGAAGCGGAAGGCCTGCGTCCGGTCGCCGCCGAACTTGCCGGTGATGGTCTGGCCGTTGGGCAGAACCGCCGTGCCGTACTGGCCATCGTCCTTGGACAGAGCGTAGGCGTAGTCGAAGCGGATCGGCCCGAGCGGCGACTGCCAGAGCAAGCTCACGCCGACCGACGAGCGGATGACGTTCTTGTCGCGCACGCAGGCCACGTTGCTCTGATAGCCCGAGACGATCGCAACGTTGAACTGACGCGCTTCCGAGCCGGCTGGGCAGGTCCCGAACGCAGCATTGGTAACCGACTTCGAGCCGCCGTCGTAATTGAACAGCGTACCGGCATCGGCGAAGACCGCGCCCTTCAGGCCAAGATCGCGCGGCAGACCGAAGATCGGGAACTGCACTTCGAGTGAGCCGCCGAAATAGGTGGTGCCGCCGAGCGCGTTGCCGGTCGGGTCATTGAGCACGTCGCGAGGACCGATGCCGGACGGCGCAAAGCCGCGCACCAGTGTCGGGCCGAGGAAGTAATGGTCGATCATGCGCAGATCGCCACCGCCGGTCGACTGCACGTGGCCGGCCTGGACGCGCGCAATACCGACGAAGTCCTCGAGGAACTCGCGATAGTAGCGTGCATCCGCGCTGACGCGCAGGAACTTCGAGTCGCCGCCGACACCCGCGAACTCCGGCTTGAGCTCGGCGATGAAGCCGTTGCGCGGGCTCTGGTAGTTGTCGAGCGAGTTGTAGTTGAAGTTCAGGCCGACCAGCGAGGTCAGCGTCGTCCCGCGCGCTTCCTTGACCGCGACCGTCGCTTCGCCGTTGGTCAAGCAGTTGAAGGCAGTGGTCGCAGTCGAACCGCCCACGCTACCGGGCGTGATGCCGTCAATCGGGAAGCTACAGTCGTTATACGGCTTCGAGTAGGTGTTCGGGATCTTGATCTCGGTCGTGTAGATCGAGTAGCGCGGCGTGATCGAGAACTCCTCCGTGATCGGGAAGGAGAAACGAACCTGACCGCCGGTCACACGGCTCTCGAAGTAGCCGACATTGGTGTTGTCGTTGAACTTCGAGAACAGATCGAAGCCCGCCGCGATGCGGTGGCCGAGGAAGTAAGGCTCGGTGAACGAGAAGTCGACACCCTGGGTACGCTGGCCCATCGTGCCGGCGATGCGGACATACTGGCCACGGCCGAGGAAGTTCGACTCTGACAGCGAGACTTCGCCGATGATACCGTCTGAGGTCGAATAGCCGCCGGCAACCGAGAACGAGCCGGTTGCCTTGTCCTCGACGTCGATGTTGACGACCACGCGGTCGGGCGCACTGCCCGGCTCGTTGGTGATGCGAACCTTGTTGAAGAAGCCGAGATTGTTGAGACGGCGCTCGGCGCGATCCACGAAGACCTTGTTGTAGGCATCGCCTTCACCGAGATCGAGCTCGCGGCGGACGACATAATCGCGGGTGCGGGTGTTGCCGCGCACATTGATGCGCTCGACATAGACCCGCGGCCCTTCCTCGACCACGTAGGTGATGCCGATCTGCTGGCCGGCTGCGTCGCGCTCGCCGCGCGGGCGAACCTGCGCGAAAGCATAGCCGCGCTTCGCCACCTCGGTGGTCAGGGTGACCAGCGAGCGCTCGACCGCCTCGGCATTGTAGGTATCGCCCGCAGAGGTGTTGACCAGCGACTGCAGCGCAGCCGGATCGACGTCGCGCAGACGGGAATCGACCGAGACGTTGCCGACCTTGTATTGCGGGCCTTCATCGACGGCGACGTCGACGACCCAGCCGCCGGCCGCATCGTCGAAGCGGGCATCGCTCGAGACGATGCGGAAGTCGGCATAGCCGTTCTTCAGGTAGTAGCGCCGAACCAGCTCGAGGTCGGAATTGATCCGGTCCGGATCGTAGACGTCGGAGGTCTTGATCCAGCTCAGGAAGTTCGACTCGGTCGAGGTCATCAGGCCGCGCAGGCGCGACGAGGAATAGGCGCCGTTGCCGGAGAAGTTGATCGACTTGATGCCTGTCTTGCCGCTCTCGACGACGGTGAAGACCACGTCCGAACGGCCGTTCGGCAGCGGCTGAATGCGGCCGCTGATCGTGGCCAGGCCATAGCCGGCGCGGCGATAGACTTCCTTGAGGCGCTCGACGTCGGCATCGATGAGCTGCTGGCTCAGCGGGCCGCGGGCCTTGGACTGGACCTGACCGAGCAGGACGTCGCCCTTCAGACGACGGTTGCCCTCGAAGGCAACGCGATTGATCGTGTCGTTCTCCTGGACCGAGACGACGGTCTGCGCGCCGCGGCGGCTGACCTGAACGTTGGAGAACAAGCCGGTCGCCATGAGATTCTGGCGAATTTCCTGCGGGTTGCTCGAACCCTGCCCCGTCACATAGGAGCGGATCGTCTCCGCATCGACACGACGGTTGCCTTGGACAAGTACGGACTGCGCGAACACCACGCTACCGCTGACGGCCACCATGATGGCCGCAAGTCCGACTGATCGAGAGAGCCGCATGCGCAAGGACCGGCTCTGAAGCGTCGACGTCATCGGGTCGCCTATTCCATTCTTTGGGTCGCCACCCCGAATAAGGGGGACCCCGCTACGGGCGAGGCTCGGCGACATTGAAGACCAAACGCTTCTACAAAGTTTCCCGCGGGGTGCAAACCGCCATTGTCGTTAACAAAAGATTTTTGCGGGGGTCGTTGCCGGGAGGCCACGCGTACGACCGGGAAAACCGGGTCACGCGACGAAAACGGGCCATAAAAAGCCATAATCCATAGCGCGCAGCAGCCCTGGCGATGACGGCTGTCAGCCCGGTGCAAGCTAGTTTGCACCGACGGCGGGAGCCGCATTGTCAGAGCAGCGAGCGGACATGGACGAGGTCGTTCCAGGTCACGAACAGCATCAGCATCAGCACGAGTCCCAGGCCGAATCGGAAGCCGATCTCCTGAGCCCTTTCGCTCAGTGGTTTTCCGCGCAGCGCCTCGATCGCATAGAAAAGCAGATGGCCGCCATCGAGCATCGGGACCGGAAACAGGTTCATCAGCCCGATCGAAACCGACAGCAGTGCCGCCAGATTGATCAGCGCCAGGAGACCGCCGCTGGAGGCGACCATGCCCGAAACCTGGGCGATGCGGATTGGCCCGGACAGCTGGTCGGTCGATTCCTTCCCCTTGATCAGCTTGGCGAGGTAGTCATAGGTCCGCTCGACCACGAACCAGGTCTCGCTCATGCCGAGCAGGACGGATTCGCCCAGGCTGAAATGCTGGGTCGACCAGTCCTCCGGCTTCGCCGATGCCTGCACGCCGATGATCCCCAGCCTCTGCTTGCCGAGAGGCGACGAGGTCTCGACGAGATCAGGCGTCACTGAGAGGGCGATCGTGGCACCTCCACGCTCGACCGTGACGGGCAGGGTTTCACCAGGACGGATCGAGATCGCACGCTGGAGATCACTGAAGCTCTTGATCTCGCGCCCATCGACCAGGCGAACCAGATCCCCGGATTGCAACCCGGCGCGCGCCGCCGCCCCGCCGACAGTGACACTGTCGACACGCGGAGCCAAAGTCGGCTTGCCCATGAAATAGGCCGTCGCACCGAAGATCAGGATGGCGAGCAGGAAGTTCGCAATCGGCCCTGCGGCGACGATCGCCGCTCGTTCTCCGATCGACTGGGCCGGGAATGACCGCTCGCGTTCCTCGCGGCTCATGCCGGAGAGGGCTCCGGTATCGGTCGAGCTCGCGGCGTCGAGATCTCCAGAGAACTTGACGTAGCCGCCGAGCGGAATCAGCGCGAAGCGCCAGCGCGTGCCGTGCCGGTCGTTGAAGCCGAACAGCTCGCGGCCAAAACCGATCGAGAACGTCTTCACATCGACGCCGCACCAGCGCCCGACCAGGAAATGGCCGAGCTCGTGCACGAATACGACGATGGTGAGGACGAACAGGAACGGCAGCAGATAGCCCAGCAGGAAGCTGCCCGCGTGCCAGACCGATCCGACGATATCCATAAAACTCTCCCGACTTCAGTCACTAGGTGACAGCGAAGCCGCCTTCCGACAAGAGCGCGCGCGCTCGGTTTCTCGCATCTTGGTCAACAGCGAGGGCTTCGGCGACATCGGCGGGTGGCCGCGACACGGACCTTGCCCGCGCGCAGACGGCCTCGACCAGCGCCGGAATCGCCGGAAAGCCGATACGCCCGGCGAGGAAAGCCTCGACGGCAATTTCGTTGGCGGCATTCAGCACGGCCGGTGCGGCGCCGCCTTCGGCAAGGGCCGCCATGGCGAGGCGCAGCGCCGGGAAGCGGGCGAGATCGGGCCGCTCGAAGACGAGCGGCCCGGCGGCGACCAGATCGAGGAAGCGGCTAGGCGGCGCATCGAGCCGGCCGTCGATCCCGAGGCAATGGGCGGCCGCCACGCGCATGTCAGGCACCGCCATGCCGGCGCTGACCGAGCCGTCGCGGAAGGTGACGAGGCCGTGCACGATCTGCTGCGGATGGACCAGCACCTCCAGTTGCTCGGCGCCGAGCCCGAACAGGAACGAGGCTTCGATCAGCTCGAGCCCCTTGTTCATCATGCTGGCCGAGTCGATCGTGATCTTGGCGCCCATCGCATAGTTCGGATGGGCCAGCGCCTGCTCGGGGGTTGCGCCCGCGATGCGCTCGGCCGACCAGGTCCGGAACGGGCCGCCGGAGGCGGTCAACGTCATGGTGCGGACCGCTGAGATCGGCTCGGCTCCCAGTACCTGGAACAAGGCGTTGTGCTCGGAATCGAGCGGCAGGACGCGGGTGCCGACCGCCCTCGCCCGCCCCATCACCGCAGCTCCGGCGCAGACCAGGCTCTCCTTGTTGGCAAGGGCGACGACACGGCCCGGCGTGAGCGCCGCGAAGGTCGCCTCCAGCCCGGCCGCCCCGGAGATGGCGCTGACCACGATGTCGCTGTCGCGCTCCACCGCTTCGAGCACTGCTTCCCGGCCCGCGCCATGGCGGATACCGCTGCCGGCCAGCGCCGCAGCGAGTTCCCCGCCCTGTCCTTCGTCCGCGATCGCGGCGAAGCTTGCGCCTGTCTCGCGGGCGATCCGCGCCAGTCCAACCGCATCCCGGCCGGCAACGAGTGCAGCGATCTGCAGCTGCTCCGGGTTCTCGGCGATGACGGCGCGCGTCGAGCGGCCGATGGAGCCGGTGGCTCCGAGAATGGTGACGGTGCGGCGCATCAGGTGATCAGTGTCCCAGCCGCGCCAGATAAAGCAGCAGGCCCGCGAAGACCAGCACGGCCCAATAGCCGTCGAGCCGGTCGAGGAAGCCGCCATGGCCGGGAATCAGATGGCTCGAATCCTTGGCGCCGAAACGCCGCTTGATCGACGATTCGAACAGATCTCCGGCCTGGCTCGCAGCCGAAGCCGCAAACGTGACGGCGAGCACCGGCCAGGCGCCCGACGGCAAGCCGGGGAAGAAGAACGCCCAGACGGCGGTGCCGCACAGGGTTCCCGCCGCCGCACCACCGAGCGCACCCGACCAGGTCTTCTTCGGGCTGACGCGTGGCATCAGCTTCGGTCCGCCCAGCGCACGGCCGGTGAAGTAGGCGGCGATATCGGTGAACCAGACCACCGCGAAGGTCCAGATGATCAGCGCGAGCCCGATTTCGGGCGCATCGCGCAGTGTTGGAGTCACCAGCGCGAAGCAGAGCGCGTAGGCGACGCCGCACGCTTCGAGGAGGCGCTGGTTGGTGGCCTGGGTCGTCACGATCGCGCCGATCAAGCCGGCGAGCGCCGCGACACCTGCGAGCGCTGTGCCACTCACCGGCAGGAAACCGAGCACGAGCCCGGCGAGCCCTACGCCGATCCCGCCGGCAACTGCGTTCCTGCGGCTGACGATGGCGAGCCATTCATAGGCGACCAGGCCGGCCACCGCAGTCCAGATCAGGCGGAAGGGCCAGCCTCCAAGCAAGGTGACACCCAGGACGACCACCGCGAGCACCAGTGCCGAGACGACCCGCAGGCGCAGCTCGGATGCGCCCGCTCTGGCGCCCGTCTCATTCACGCAACCCCCATTTTGGCTTCGGCCGGTTGGCCGAGGCCGCCATAGCGGCGCTCGCGGCGATGGAACTCGGCCAGCGCATCTTCGAGCGCCTTGCGATCGAAATCCGGCCAGAGCACCGGCGTGAAGACGAACTCGGCATAGGCCGCCTGCCAAAGCAGGAAATTCGAGATACGGGTCTCGCCCGAAGTACGGATCACCAGATCCGGATCCGGGAGCGGGGCAGTATCGAGATGCGACGACAGCATCTTCTCGTCGATCGTGTCCGGAACGAGCCGGCCAGCGGCGACATCGCGCGCAAGATCACGCATCACGCGGGTGATCTCGTCACGCGAGCCGTAATTGAACGCTACGACCAGGGTCAGCCCCGTATTGTCGCGCGTCACCGCCTCGGCGCGTTCGACAAGGGCGCGCAGGTCGGGCGCCAGATCCTCCCGACTGCCGATGATGCGTACGCGCACCCCCGCCTCGTTCAATTCGGCGAGATCGTTCTCGACGAAGCGGCGCAGCAGTCCCAGCAGGAAGGAGACCTCGGCCATCGGCCGGCTCCAGTTCTCGGTCGAAAACGAGTAGAGCGTCAGGACCTTGATACCTAGATCGCCGGCATTGCGCACCGTGCGCCGCAAGGCTTCGAGGCCGCGCCGGTGTCCCTCCTGGCGCGGCAGGCCGCGCATCTGCGCCCAGCGGCCATTGCCATCCATGATGATCGCGACATGGGCCGGTGCTGAATCAGGCGCTGCCGGGCGCGGGCCATCTGACATTTAGAATGCCTCTTCAGGGCAACGGCCCATGCGTCGATGATATAGGACGGCGCCGCGTCACGCACTTTAGACGTGCAGGATTTCCTTTTCCTTGTTGGCGAGCGCCTGGTCGATCTCGCCGATATGCTTGTCCGTCGCCTTCTGGACCAGGTCGGTCTGCTTGGTGACGTCATCCTTGGGCATATGCCCGTCCTTCTCCAGCTTCTTGATCAGGTCCATGCCGTCGCGGCGGACATGCCGAACGGCCACCTTGGCGTCTTCGGCATATTTGTGCGCGACCTTGACCATTTCCTTGCGGCGCTGCTCGTTGAGCTCGGGAATGCGGATACGCAGCACCTGCCCCTCGGTCTGGGGGTTGAGGCCGAGGTCGGATTCGCGGATCGCCTTCTCGACGGCCTGGACCATGCTGCGGTCCCAGACCTGGACCGAGAGCAGGCGCGGCTCGGGCACGCTGACGGTGGCGAGCTGGCTCAGCGGCGTACGCGCGCCATAGGCCTCGACCGTGATCGGATCGAGCACATTGGCCGAGGCGCGGCCGGTGCGCAGCGAGGCCAGGTCGCTCTTGAACTTCTGCACACCGCCGTCCATTCGGCGGTTGAGATCGGCGAGATCGAAAGTGGTTTGGGCCATCGTCTTCAAAACCTTGTCGAAACCGGTCGGACCGGAGCCGGAAATGCGCGCGACCATGGCGAGCAGCCGCCCCAGGGTCAAGGATTTATGCGTCGGCGGCCTCGTCCCAGGCCAATCCGACAGGGAATCGGATCTCGACCGCTCGGACATGGCCGCTAGACCATCTGCAACGCTGGTCAAGGCCGGAGCCCGTTCCTAGCTCCGTAGGGCGATGTGCGAACGATCGCCCCTGCTTTGAGGAGAATCCCATGCCCAGGCTGAACCGCATCGTCGAAACCGCACTTTATGTCGACGATCTCGACCGCGCGGCAGAATTCTACGAGGTGAAGCTCGGCCTCAAGTCCATGCTCAAAACCCGGACGCTCTTTGCCTATGACATCGGCGGGCAGAACGTCCTGCTGCTGTTCCTGCGCGGCGCCTCGGTGGAAACCCAGACGTCGGAGCGCGGCAGCATCCCACCGCATGACGGCCGCGGTCCGCTTCACATCTGCTTTGCCGTCGATGCCGACGAGTTGGCAGCCTGGGAGGCGCAGCTCAAGCAGCACGGCGTGCCGATCGAGGGACGAATGGCCTGGAATCGCGGCGGCAGCAGCATCTATTTCCGCGATCCAGACGGTCATCTGCTCGAGATCATGACGCCCGGCAACTGGCCGAACTACTAAAGCAATTTCAGCAAGAGTGCGTAGCGGTTCTGCGTCCGAAATTGCGTGGAAACAAGAAGATGGGGCCTTGGAGGCGAACTCGTGTTCGCCGGAAATGCTCTATCCGTCAGGGCGTGACGTAGGTCGCCCTGCCCTCGCCGCGCAGCACGGCCGCGAGCGCGCCCTTCTCCGCGATCGAGAAGACCACGATGGTCAGGCTCGCATCGCGCGCCAGCGCGAAGGCGGCAGTGTCCATCACCTTGAGATCGCGCCTGATCGCATCCTCATGGGTCAGCGTATCGTAGCGGGTCGCGCTCGGATCCTTCTTCGGATCGGCCGAGTAGACGCCGTCGACCTGCGTCGCCTTGAGCAGATGGCTGCAATCGAGCTCGGCCGCACGCAGCGCTGCGCCGGTATCGGTGGTGAAATAGGGGTTGCCGGTGCCGCCGCCGAGAATGACGACCTTGCCATGGCTGAGATGGTCGAGCGCCCGCTTGCGGGCATAGCTCTCGCAGAGCGAGGGCATAGGTACTGCCGACATGGCGCGAGCTGGGGCGCCGGCCGCCTCGATAGAATGCTCGAGGGCGAGCGCGTTCATCACCGTGCCGAGCATGCCGATCGAATCGGCCGTCGTCCGGTCGAGGCCCTTGTTGAGGCCCTGCACACCGCGGAAGAAGTTGCCGCCGCCGACGACGATGCCGATCTCGACGCCCTCGTGCGAGGCATGGGCGATGTCGGCAGCGAGCGCTGTCAGCGTAGCGCCGTCGAGGCCGTTTCCTGCAGTTCCTGCAAGGGCTTCGCCGGAGAGCTTCACGAGAACACGTTTAGGTCTCATCGGGGCTCTCCATTGCCTGCATCATGCTCCGGCGGCAGCCGAATCGGCAGGCCGGTCCTTCCTACTTACAAAAAAGGCCGCGCCAGGCGCGGCCTTTCTCAACTCTATCAACCAGCTTGTCAGCCCGTCGTGCCGCCAGCGGCCGCGACCTCGGCGGCGAAGTCGGTCTCTTCCTTCTCGATGCCCTCGCCGAGCGCGAAGCGGGCAAAGCCGGTGAGCTTGATCGGGCCGCCGACCTTGCCTTCGGCCTCCTTCAGCACCTGGGAGACCGACTTCGAGCCGTCATGGATATAGCCCTGCTCGAGCAGGCAGTACTCCTTGGCGTAGCTCTTCATCCCGCTCTCGACGATCTTGGCGAGGACGTGCTCGGGCTTGCCGGCATTCTTCTCGGCCAGGATCGCCTTCTCGCGCTCCAGCACCGCCGGATCGACCGAAGCGAGGTCGAGCGCCACCGGGTTGGTCGCGGCGATGTGCATGGCGAGCTGGCGGCCAAGCGCCGCGAGCTCGTCGCCCTTGCCGGCGGTTTCCAGGCCGACGATGACGCCGATCTTGCCGAGCCCGTCGGCGACCGCGCCGTGGACATAGGAGCCGATCACGCCGGCCGAGACGGAGACCGAGCCGACACGGCGCAGCGTCATGTTCTCGCCGATGGTGGCGATGGCGTTGGCGATCGCGTCGGCGACGGTGCCGCCGCCCGGATAGTGATGGGCGGCCAGCGCCTCGGCATCGCCGCCGCGCTCGAGCGCGACGTCGGCGATGGTACGGGCCAGCGCCTGGAACTCGAGGTTGCGGGCGACGAAGTCGGTCTCGGAGTTGACCTCGACGACGACGCCGCTATGGCCGCGCACGGCAACCGCGACGAGGCCCTCGGCGGCGACGCGGCCGGCCTTCTTGGCGGCCTTGGACAGGCCCTTGGCGCGCAGCCAGTCGATGGCAGCTTCCATGTTGCCGTCGGTGGCCGAGAGCGCCGTCTTGCAGTCCATCATGCCCGCGCCGGTCTTGTCGCGGAGTTCTTTCACCATGCCGGCGGTGATCGCAGCCATTTGCGTCGTCCTTGCTGTCTTGCGGCGTTCGCCCGGTGGCGTACCGCATTGTCGAAAAATCGAAGCCTGGATTGGCAAACGCCGACGCTCCGTTTCCGGTCGTCGGCGCTGCTTCGGCTTTAGTCAGGTATCGAAGTACGACGCGCCGATGACGCGTCGCAATCCGTAAGATCAGGCGTCGGCGAGGTCGCGCGCCTGGGCAACCCAGCCGTCGCGCTCGATGCGGCCGGCGAGCTTCAGGTCATGATCGACCTTGGTGACCTCTGCCGGCGTCATGGCCGCGAGCTGCCAGAAGTGGAAGATGCCGCCGTCGTTGAGCTTCTGGACGATCTCAGGACCCATGCCCGAGAGCTTCATGAAGTCGTCCGGCGCGCCGCGCGGTCCAGTCAGCAGCTCGAAAGCCTGGGCCTGGCCTTCGACGGCCACCGGCTCGGCAATCACCGGCTCGACGATCGGAGCCTCGGCAGCACCAAGGTCGACGCCATGGTCGCCTGAAGCGCGCGAGATGCCGTCGATGGCCGAGCGCGCAACGAGATCGCAATAGAGCTGGATGGCGCGGCCGGCGTCGTCATTGGCAGGGACCGGGAAGGTGATGCCGTCCGGATCGCTGTTGGAGTCGATGATGGCTGCGACCGGGATGCCGAGGCGCTGGGCCTCCTTGATCGCGAGCGCTTCCTTGTTGGTGTCGATCACGAAGATCATGTCGGGCGTGCCGCCCATGTCCTTGATGCCGCCGAGCGCCTTCTCGAGTTTGTCGCGCTCGCGCGCCAGCATCAGGCGCTCCTTCTTCGTCAGGCCGGTGCTGGCGCCGCTCAGCAGCTCGTCGACCTTGCGCAGGCGCTGGATCGAAGCCGAGATGGTCTTCCAGTTGGTCAGCATGCCGCCGAGCCAGCGGGAGTTGACATAGTACTGGGCCGAGCGCTTGGCGGCATCGGCGATGGCATCCTGCGCCTGGCGCTTGGTGCCGACGAAGAGGACGCGGCCGCCGCGGGCGACGGTGTCGCTGACCGCCTGCAGGGCGCGCGACAGCATCGGCACCGACTGCGACAGGTCGAGAATGTGGATGTTGTTGCGTGTCCCGTAGATGAACGGCGACATCTTCGGATTCCAGCGATGCGACTGGTGCCCGAAATGGGCGCCGGCCTCGAGCAGCTGACGCATGGAGAAATCTGGCAGAGCCATGGTATTCTTGTCCTTCCGGTTGAGCCTCTGGGGAGCGAATGAGCCGGCCATAAGCTGACCAGTCACCGGAACGCCTCGGTGTCGAGGTGATGCTCCCCATGTGGGATAGGGCGCGCCTTACACGCCGTGGCGCCGGAATGCAAGACCTGGAGGCTTGCCGTCAGAGCAAGCCGACTTCGTAAGCGACCTCATAGGCGCCCGGCACGGCCCGTTCGAGCAAGGGACGAATGCGCGCCATATGGCTGGTGAAGCGCTCGTCACGAGCAAAGCGCAGCGCTGCTTCCTCGGATTCGAACATCGTCACCAGCACCACATCGCGATCCTGCCGCGAGCGGAACAGCCTGCCACCGACCAGCCCATCGACCTTGCCGCGCAGGCTGTGGTGCTGGGCGAGCTGCAAGTCCATGAACTCGGCGAAGCATTCCGGCTTCGGGGTGATGATGCTGATGTTGACGATCGGCTGGTCTGACATGCCCGGCTCCTTCGGCGCAGATGCAGGAGCCGGGTCGATACGACCTCGAGCATGGTTGAGGTCAAGCCACGCCCTGCAAAAAGCTGGCAGGAGCGGTCGTTGCAGAGCTCACTTGGGCAGCGATGCCGCCGCCTTCTGCACAAGTTCGCCGATCTGCTTGCAGTAGGCCGTGGCCGAACCGCCCTACACCCTCGCGATCGCGCCCCGGTCAGGCGCTCTCGTCCTGACACTAAAAGAGTGGCGCCTCGCTGCCGAGGCGCCACCCTGAGAGATCAATTGCAGCTTTGAAAACTACTCCGCCGCCTGCGCCAACGCGCCGGTGGCGCCCGATTCGATGATCGCCGCGATGCGGCCTTCATCGAGCTTCAGCACGTCGCGCAGCACCTCGTCGGTGTGCTCGCCGAGCAATGGCGAACGCATGACCACGGTCGGGCTGTTGGAGAGCTTGATCGGATTGCCGACCGAGAGGTACTTGCCGCGCTTTGGGTGATCGACCTCGACCACGGTCCCGGTCTCGCGCAGCGACTTCTCCTCGGCGATCTCCTTCATCGACAGGATCGGCCCGCAGGGGATGTCGTATTCATTGAGGATGTCCATCGCTTCGAACTTGGTCTTGGACATGGTCCATTGCTCGATGCGCCCGAAGATCTCGTTCAGCCTGGGCAGGCGCGCCGGCGGCTTGGCGTAGTTCGGGTTGGTCTTCCAGGTCGGCTCGCCGATGACGTCGCAGATCTTCTCCCAGACCGGGGCCTGGGTGATGAAGTAGATGTAGGCGTTGGGATCGGTCTCCCAGCCCTTGCACTTCAGGATGCGGCCGGGCTGGCCACCGCCGGAATCATTGCCGGCGCGCGGCACGGCATCGCCGAAGGGCAGGCCTTCGCCGAACTGGCTGTATTCCTTCAAGGGGCCGTGATCGAGGCGCTGCTGGTCGCGCAGCTTGACGCGGCAGAGGTTGAGCACGCCATCCTGCATCGCACAATCGACCTTCTGGCCGAGGCCGGAATGGGTCCGGTGATAGAGCGCCGTGACGATGCCGAGCGCGAGGTGCAGGCCGGTCCCCGAATCGCCGATCTGAGCCCCCGTGACCAATGGCAGGCCGTCGCGGAAGCCGGTGGTCGAGGCCGCGCCGCCGGCGCATTGCGCAACGTTCTCGTAGACCTTGCAATCCTCGTAGGGGCCCGGGCCGAAACCCTTGACCGAGGCGACGATCATACGCGGATTGACCTCGTGAATCTTCTCCCAGGTCAGGCCCATGCGATCGAGCACGCCCGGGGCGAAGTTTTCGACCAGCACATCGCAGATCTTCACCATCTCCCAGAGCACTTCCATGCCCTTCGGGTTCTTGGTGTCGAGCGTGATCGAGCGCTTGTTGTGGTTCAGCATCGTGAAATAGAGGCTGTCGGCATCCGGCACGTCGCAAAGCTGGCCGCGCGTGATGTCGCCGGTGCCTGGGCGCTCGACCTTGATCACGTCGGCGCCGAACCAGGCGAGGAGCTGCGTACAGGTCGGCCCCGACTGGACGTGAGTGAAGTCGAGAATCTTGACGCCTTCTAGCGCTTGCATTTTGTCTCCTCCCTTATTTCTTCTTGAGTGCGCTTTGCGGATTCAGATTGCCGATGCGGCCGCTTTCGCTGCCGGCGGTCGGATCGATCACCGCGTTGATCAAAGTGGGTTTGCCGCTGTCCATCGCCGCGTTGACGGCGCGCTTCAGCTCGTCGGGCGACGTCGCGTTGACGCCGACACCGCCGAACGCCTCCATCATGCGGTCGTAGCGCGCGTCCTTGACGAACACGGTCGTGGCGGGGTCGGCGCCGGCGTCATTGACGTCGGTGCCGCGATAGATGCCGTTGTTGTTGAAGATGACGATGCAGATCGGCAGGTTGTACCGGCAGATCGTCTCAACCTCCATTCCGGAGAAGCCGAAGGCCGAATCGCCTTCGACGGCGAGCACGGGCTTGCCGGTCTCGACGGCGGCGGCGATGGCATAGCCCATGCCGATGCCCATCACGCCCCAGGTGCCGACATCGAGGCGCTTGCGCGGCTGATGCATGTCGATGACGCCGCGCGCGAGATCGAGCGTGTTGGCGCCTTCATTGATCAGGATGGCGTCCGGCCGCTCCTTGATGATCGTGCGCAGCACGCCGAGCGCGCCGTGATAGTCCATCGGCACGTTGTTGTTCATCAGGCGCGGCGCCATCTTGGCGACGTTCTCGTCGCGCTTCTTGGCGACGGACGCAGTCCAGTCCGCTGGCGGCGCCGGCCATGCGTCGCCCATGCCCGCGAGCAGCGCGGAAATGCAGGAGCCGATGTCGCCGACTACGGGTGCGACGATCTCGACGTTGGAATCCATCTCCTTCGGCTCGATGTCGATCTGGATGAACTGCTTTGGAGCCTCGCCCCAGCTCTTGCCCTTGCCGTGCGAGAGCAGCCAGTTGAGGCGCGCGCCGATCAGCATGACGACGTCGGAATCCTTCAGCACCGTCGAACGCGCCGCGCCGGCGCATTGCGGGTGGAGATCCGGCAGCAAGCCCTTGGCCATGCTCATCGGCAGGAACGGAATGCCGCTCTTTTCCACGAGCTGACGGATTTCGTCGTCGGCCTGGGCATAGGCTGCGCCCTTGCCGAGGATGATCAGCGGCCGCTTGGCGCCCTTAAGCACGTCGAGCGCGCGCTGGATCGAGTCCGGCGCCGGAAGCTGCGCCGGTGCGGCGTCGATCACCTTGACCAGCGATTTCGCCCCGGCCTCGGCGTCCATCACCTGGCCGAACAGCTTGGCCGGCAGGTCGAGGTAGACGCCGCCGGGCCGGCCGGAGACCGCGGCGCGGATCGCGCGCGCAAGGCCAATGCCGATGTCCTGGGCGTGCAGGATACGGAACGCCGCCTTGCAGAGCGGCTTGGCGACGGCGAGCTGGTCCATCTCCTCGTAGTCGCCCTGCTGCAGATCGACGATCTCGCGCTCCGACGAGCCCGAGATCAGGATCATCGGGAAACAGTTCGTGGTCGCGTGGGCGAGCGCGGTCAGGCCGTTGAGGAACCCTGGAGCCGAAACGGTGAGGCATACGCCCGGCTTCTTTGTCAGGAAGCCGGCGATCGAGGCGGCGTAGCCGGCATTCTGCTCGTGACGGAACGAGAGCACACGGATGCCCGCCGCCTGCGCCATGCGGCCGAAATCGGTGATCGGGATGCCCGGCACGCCGTAGATCGTGTCGAGGCCATTGAGCTTCAACGCATCGATGATGAGGTTGAAGCCGTCGGTCAGCTCGCGCTCTGCTTCAGGCGCGGCAGAAGAGATGCTTTGTACGACTGCGGACATCCCGCTTTCTCCCTAGTCGATTGTTTCTTATTGGCTATTCTTGTTGTTGATCTTGGTTCCGCTCAGTCGAGCTGAACGAACTGCTCGACATGTTGCCTCAGCTTGAGTGTGTGCTCGCGGACGAGCCGCTCGGCGCGCTCGCCGTTGCGCGTCTCCAGCGCCTCGACGATCTCCTTGTGATCGACGATGGAACGGCGGGCCCGGTCACGCTCGAAGATCGTGCGCTGGCGGATGGCGCGCACATGCGTGAACAGGCCGGTGGTGATCTCGGTGATGAGCTTGCAGCCGGAGAGCGCGACGATCGCCGCGTGGAAGCGGATATTGGCGTCCGAGTACTCGCCCAGATGCTCTTCGATGTCGGCGCTGTCGAAGGTGTCGACGAGGTTGTGCAGTCCGGCGATATCGGCATCGGATGCGACTTCGGTGGCGAGCCGGGCGGCCATGCTTTCGAGCGCGGCCCAGACCGTGATCATCTCGAGAATCTCGGCCTTGGTCTTGCGCACGATGAAGATGCCGCGGCGCGGCGCGATCCGGACCAGGCCTTCCTGCTCGAGCTGGGCGAGCGCCTCGCGCAGCGGCGTGCGGCTGACGCCGAACTGAAGCGACAGCGCGCGCTCGTCGAGCCGCAGCTCGGCGCCGGCGTCATAGATCTTCATCGCCCCGATCGCGACCTTCAGCGCCTCATAGGTGCGGCTCTTGAGGCTCTGAACCTCCTCGATGGGCTGAATTTCAAGCTGTGCCTTGACCATTGCGAAATCGATTTCCGTGTTGCCTTTGCGAACGCCACCGGCGCGCAGCGTGCGCTTCGGAAGCGGTGGTTTCTGGCATACCATATAATGAAAGAAATGGCCGCGCAACGGCCGAAATCCCGCAATAATTATGCTGCAGCGCATCCAAATATGGCATATTGCATGCCACGAAGTTTCATCCTAGGCTAACTCAAACAAGGCCAGTCGGTTCTGCGTTGGTCACTTGCGCGGTCCCTGAACAAGGCCAGTCTATGGGGACGAAGCGCTATGGATGAACTGAACGCCCTGTTCGGCGGATTCGCCGTTGCCCTCAGCGCCTACCACATCATGCTCATGGTGATCGGCATCACGCTCGGTGTCGTCATCGGCGTCCTGCCGGGGCTTGGTGGCGCGAACGGTGTCGCTATTCTTCTGCCTCTGACCTTCAGCATGCCGCCGACCTCGGCGATCATCCTGCTGACCAGCATCTATTGGGGCGCGCTGTTCGGCGGCGCGATCACCTCGATCCTCTTCAACATTCCTGGCGAGCCCTGGTCGGTGGCGACGACCTTCGACGGGCATCCGATGGCTCAGAACGGCAAGGCCGACGAGGCGCTCGTCGGCGCCTTCACGGCCTCTTTCGTCGGCGCCATCTTCGCCGTATGCCTGATCACCTTCCTTGCGCCGGTGGTCGCGAAATTCGCCTTGAAATTCGGCCCCGCGGAGTTCTTCGCGGTGCAGTTTCTCACCTTCGCCAGTTTCATCGGCATGGGCCGGGGCTCGGCGTTCAAGACCGTCGCCTCGATGTGCCTCGGCTTCGCGCTGGCCTCCGTCGGCCTCGACGGAGTGACGGGCACGCTCCGGATGACATTCGGACAGGACGAGCTCCTGAACGGCTTCAAGTTCCTCGTCGCCGTCATCGGCCTCTTCGGTATCGGCGAGATCCTCTGCTCGATGGAGGACGGGCTCAAGTTCAACGGCGCCACCGCCAAGCTGCGCATGGATGCGGTCATCCGCACCTGGAAGCAGCTGCCCGGGATGTGGCTGACCTTCCTACGCAGCTGCATCGTCGGCTGCTGGATGGGCATCACGCCGGGCGGCGCGACGCCGGCCTCCTTCATGGGCTACGGCATCGCCAAGCGCCTGTCGAAGCGGGGCGACAATTTCGGCAAGGGCGAGCTCGAGG
This sequence comes from Alloboseaceae bacterium BT-24-1, assembly GCA_025846845.1. Lineage (GTDB taxonomy): Bacteria > Pseudomonadota > Alphaproteobacteria > Rhizobiales > Beijerinckiaceae > Allobosea. The sequence goes on along the minus strand of JAOYTL010000001.1, from coordinate 303,255 downwards.
GCGTGGTGGCGCCGGAGACCGCCGCTCACGCCGCCGGCACCGCCGCACTGCTGCCGATGCTGACGCTCGGCATTCCGGGCTCGCCGACCGCGGCCGTGCTGCTCGGCGGCCTGCTGATCTGGGGCCTGCAGCCCGGACCGCTGCTCTTCGTCGAACAGCCGGACTTCGTCTGGGGCCTGATCGCCTCGATGTATCTCGGCAACGTCGTCGGCCTGATCATGGTGCTGACCTGCGTGCCCTTCTTCGCCGCGATCCTGCGCGTGCCCTTCTCGATCATCGCGCCGGCGATCGTCTTCGTCTGCGCCATCGGCGCCTTCACCGTGAACAACGCGATGTTCGACGTCTGGCTGATGCTGGCCTTCGGTGTGCTCGGCTATCTGTTCAACAAGCTGCGTTACCCGCTGCCGCCGCTCGTGCTGGCGCTGGTGCTCGGCGACCAGGCCGAAAGCTCGTTCCGCCAGGCCATGCTGGTCTCGCAAGGCAATGTCGGCGTGTTCTGGTCGAACTGGCTGTGCGGCAGCATCATGACACTCGGCCTCGTGATGGCTTTCTGGCCGGCGCTACAGGCCCTGCGCGTCAAGCTCTCGGGCAACGGCGCCGTCGCCCGCGCGGCCTGACGTCCGCCCGGCTCGGTTCCCGCAACATATTCGCCTTCATGACTTTACCAACGCGGCAACAAAGCCGCCTATAATGGGAGGAAGCGTGATGATCCGAAGGGAAATGTCGAAGGCCAAGACAATTGCGGCAGCGCTGGCGGCGAGCGCCTGCCTGACCTCACCTACCTGGGCGCAGAGCTGGGAACCGACCAAGCCCGTGACACTGGTCATCCCGGCGGGTACCGGCGGCGGCGCCGACCAGATGGCGCGCTTCATCCAGGGCGTCGTCCAAAAGCACAACCTGATGAAACAGCCGCTCATCGTGATCAACAAGGCCGGCGGTGCAGGCGCCGAAGGCTTCCTTGAGATGAAGGCCAGCGCCAGCGACCCGCACAAGATCACGATCACACTGTCGAATCTGTTCACGACGCCGCTCGGCACCGGCTCGCCGTTCAACTGGAAGGACATGAAGCCGGTCGCAATGCTGGCGCTCGACCAGTTCGTCCTGTGGGTGAACAGCGAGAAGCCCTACAAGACGGCCAAGGAGTATATCGACGCGGTGAAGGCCGGCGACGACCGCCAGTTCAAGATGGGCGGCACCGGTTCGAAGCAGGAAGACCAGATCGTCACGGCGGCGATCGAGCAGCAGACCGGCGGCAAGAAGTTCACCTACGTGCCCTATTCGGGCGGCGGGCAGGTGGCGGTTCAGCTCGTCGGCAACCATGTCGACTCGACCGTGAACAACCCGATCGAGGCCGTCGGCCAATGGCGGGCCGGCCAGCTCAGGCCGCTCTGCATCTTCGATGCGCAGCGCTCGACCTACACCACCAAGGTCACCGACAAGGAAGCCTGGAGCGACATCCCGACCTGCAAGGAATCGGGCCTGCCGGTCGAGTACCAGATGCTGCGCGGCATCTTCACCACAAAGAACGCGACGCCGGCTCAGGTGAATTTCTATGTCGAGCTGCTCAAGAAGGTGATGGCGACGCCGGATTGGAAGGAATTCATGGAGAAGGGTGCCTTCAACCAAACCGTGATGACCGGCGCCGACTACGAGAAGTGGCTCGTGAGCGCTGAGACGCTGCATTCCGACCTGATGAAGAAGGCCGGCTTCCTCGCCACGCAGTGAGTCTGACAGCAGCGGAGCGCGACGCAATCGATCGCGCTCCGACCAGCCAACCATCGCGGAGCTGGCGCGCCGGCAGCGCACCCCAGCCAGGAGCAAGACAATGAGCAGCAACGAAGAAGCCGAAGGCAGTCCGCTCGTCAGCTATCGCACCTTGGACATCGCGGTCGCGATCTTCTTCCTGATCGTCGCGGCGATCGTGATAACCGACAGCCTGCGCCTCGGCATCGCCTGGAAGCCGAACGAGGGACCACAACCCGGGCTGTTCCCGTTCTACATCGTCGTGGCGATGGGCATTGCCTCCCTCGTCAATCTGGCTCAGGCGCTGCCGCGGACGCCGGAGGGCGAGAGGACCGCGACGACCATTCCGGGCATCAAGCGCATGGCCGCGATCTTCGTTCCCGCCGTCCTCTTCGTACTGGCGACAAACTACATCGGCATCTACGTCTCGGCCGCGATCTATATCGGGACCTTCATGGTGTTCTTCGGCAAGTTTCCAGTGTGGAAGGCCCTGGCCGTCTCGCTCGGCATCGCAATCGTCAATTTCATGATGTTCGAGGTCTGGTTCCTGGTGCCGCTGCCCAAGGGGCCGCTGGAAGCCGCCCTCGGTTACTGATCCTGTCTCACCGCGCATCAGGCGGGCCGGGCGCTGCAACGCCCGGCCCGCCTTATTTTTCTCGGGTGACGAGATGTTTCGGCCGCCGGCCAGCACTGATGGGCCGTCCCGGATGTGCTGATTTCCGACCGGAACCGCGCCGCGCGCTTCCGCCATGCCGATGGCCGCGCCCGGCGGGTGCGCCCTGCCCTATGACATCTCGCGCAATGCGCCACTCACCGAGCTTCACTCCGCCGCGGTGATCAGCGCCTCCTCGACGGGACGCGCCCTGACGGCGCAGAACTTGAACTCCGGGATCTTGCCGAAGGGGTCGAGCGCCGGATTGGTCAGAAGGTTGGCCGCAGCCTCGGCATAGCAGAACGGCAGGAACACCATGTTCTGCGGCACGTCGCGGTCGGAGCGCACCTTCACCGCGATCGCGCCGCGGCGCGTCTCCAGCCTGACGAAGCCCCCGGGCGCAATGCCGAGGCGCCCCAGATCGCGTGGCGACATCAGCGCCACGGCTTCCGGCTCGAGATCGTCGAGGACGCCGGCGCGCCGCGTCATCGAGCCGGTATGCCAGTGCTCGAGCACGCGCCCGGTCGACAGCACCATCGGGTACTCGTCATCCGGCAGTTCGTCAGGCGCGACGATCTTGGCCGGCACGATCCTGGCCCGCCCGCTCTCGGTCGGAAATCCCTGCGCGAAGATGATCTCGTTGCCGGGCTGGTCCGGCCCGTCGACCGGATAGGTCACGGCCCCTTCCCGCTCCAGCCGCTCCCAGGTGATGTTGCGGAAGGACGGCATCACCTTCGCCATCTCGGCGAAGACATCGGCCGGGCCGCCATAGCGCCAGTCGCAGCCCATCCGCCGGGCGACCTCCTGGATGATCCACCAGTCCTGTCGGGCCTCGCCCGGCGGGCGCACGACCTGGCGGGCCATCTGAACGCGCCTGTCGGTATTGGTGAAGGTGCCGACCTTCTCGGCGAAGGCGGAGGCCGGCAGCACGACATCGGCGTGGAAGGCGGTCTCGGTCAGGAACAGGTCCTGCACGACCAGATGGTCGAGCATGGCCAGCGCCTCGCGGGCATGGTTGAGGTCCGGGTCCGACATCGCCGGATTCTCGCCCTCGATATACATCCCGTTGATCTCACCGGCGTGGATCGCGTTCATGATCTCGACGACGGTGAGGCCCTTCTTCGGATCGAGCGACTGGCCCCAGAGATCCTCGAAGATCTTGCGCACCTCCGCCTTCTCGACCGACTGGTAGTCCGGATAGACCATCGGGATCAGGCCGGCATCGGAGGCCCCCTGGACGTTGTTCTGGCCGCGCAGCGGGTGCAGGCCGGTGCCGGGCCGGCCGATCTGGCCGGTCACCATCGCGAGCGCGATCAGGCAGCGGGCATTGTCAGTGCCGTGGATGTGCTGGCTGATGCCCATGCCCCAGAAGATGATCGAGGCGCGTGAGCGGGCATAGGCGCGCGCGACTTGCCTCAGCTCCTCGGCCGGGATGCCGCAGACCGCCGCCATCTTTTCCGGCGGGAAGGCCTGGATGCTCTCCTTCAGCCGCTCATAGCCCTCCGTGTAACCGGCGATGTACTGCTCGTCGGTCAGGCCCTCGGTGATGATGGTGTGCAGCAGCGCGTTCAACATGGCGACGTCGCTGCCCGGCTTGAAGGCGAGGTGTTTCCAGGCATGACGCGAAAGCGCCTGCCCACGCGGGTCCATGATGACGAGCTTGGCGCCCTTCTTGGCGGCGTTCTTGAGGAAGGTCGCCGCGACCGGATGGTTCACGGTCGGGTTGGCGCCGATGACGATGATCACTTCGGCGTCGAGCGCGGCCGCGAACGGTGCGGTGACGGCGCCGGAATTGACGCCCTCCATCAGCGCCGCCACCGAGGAGGCGTGGCAGAGCCTGGTGCAGTGGTCGACATTGTTGGAACCGAAGCCGGTACGCACCAGCTTCTGGAAGAGATAGGCCTCCTCGTTCGAGCCCTTGGCCGAGCCGAAGCCGGCGAGCGCCTTGCGGCCCTTCCCGTCGCGGACGCGGTTGAGCCCGTTTGCCGCGAGATCGAGCGCCTCCTCCCAGGAGGCTTCGCGGAAATGCGTCCAGGGGTTGGCGGGGTCGACCTGGTCGCGGGCGTCCTTGAGCATGTTCGGCAGCCGCACCAGCGGCTTGGTCAGCCGATGCGGGTGATGGATGTAGTCGAAGCCGAAACGGCCCTTGACGCAGAGCCGGTTGCGGTTGGCCGGCCCGTCGCGCCCTTCCGCGTAGACGATCGCCTCATCCTTGACGTTGTAGGTGACCTGGCAGCCGACACCGCAATAGGGACAAAGCGAATCGACCTTCTTGTCCGCCCAGACGGTGCGGGTCTGGTTCTCGTCGAGAAAGGCCGAGGGCATCAGCGCCCCGGTCGGGCAGGCCTGCACGCACTCGCCGCAGGCGACGCAGGTCGACTGGCCCATCGGGTCGTCGAAGTCGAAGACGATCTTGGTACCGGCACTGCGATAGGCCATGCCGATCACGTCGTTGACCTGGACCTCGCGGCAGGCCCGCACGCACAGGCCGCACTGGATGCAGGCGTCGAGATTGACGCTCATCGCGGTATGGCTGACGTCTGAACTCCAGCGCTCGACCGCGGGAAAGCGGCTTTCGGTGACGCCGGTCCTGTCGGCCCAGTTCCAGAATTTCGAGGTCGGATCGTGGGAAGTCTCGCGTGCCGGCTGATCGGCCACGAGCAGCTCCATCACCATCTTGCGGGCCTTCTCGGCCCGCTCGGTCCCGGTATGGACCTTCATGCCGACGGTCGGCTTGCGCATGCAGGAGGCGGCAAGGACGCGCTCGCCCTCGATCTCGACCATGCAAACGCGGCAATTGCCGTCGGCCCGGTAGTCGGGCTCCGGCGAGTAGCACAGATGCGGGATCGCGGTGCCGAGCCGCTGCGCCACCTGCCAGATCGTCTCGCCATAGGCGGCCTCGACGCGCTCGCCGTTCAGTTCGAAACTGATGCCCTGGGTCATTCTGCGGCATCCCTCGTCATGAATTCCTCCGGGAAGTAACGCATCACGCAGGTCAGCGGGTTCGCCGCCGCCTGGCCGAGCCCGCAGATCGAGGCGTCGCGCATCGCCTGCGAGAGCTCGCCGAGCAACTCCTGGTTCCAGATCGGGCGCTGCATCAGCATCACCGCCTTCTGCGTCCCGGCGCGGCAGGGCGTGCACTGCCCGCAGCTCTCATCCTCGAAGAAGCGCATCAGGTTGAGCGCGGCGGCGCGCATGTCGTCCTGTTCGGAGAGCACCACCACGGCAGCCGAGCCGATGAAGCAGCCATGCTTCTCCAGCGTGCCGAAATCGAGCGGGATGTCGTCCATCGCGGCGGGCAGGATTCCGCCGGAGGCGCCGCCCGGCAGATAGGCACGGAAACGGTGGCCGTCCTGCATGCCGCCGCAGAATTCCTCGATCAGCTCGCGGATGGTGACGCCGGCCGGGGCGAGCTTGACACCGGGCTCCCTAACCCGGCCCGAGACCGAATAGCTGCGCAGGCCGGTGCGGCCGTTCCGGCCATGGGAGTTCCACCAGCCATTGCCCTTCTCGACGATGTCGCGGATCCAGTAGAGCGTCTCGACATTGTTGATGAGGGTCGGCCGACCGAAGAGGCCGACCTGGAACGGATAGGGCGGCTTGTGGCGTGGCAGGCCGCGCTTGCCTTCGAGGCTTTCGAGCAGGGACGATTCCTCACCGCAGATATAGGCCCCTGCCCCGCGCCGCAGATGGATCGCCGGCCCGCCTTCCGGCAGCTTGGCGATCTCGCGCGCCAGGATTTCGCGCGCCACCGGATACTCGTCGCGGATATAGATGTAGACCTCGTCCGCCTCGACGACGTGGGCACCGATCAGGGTGCCTTCGAGAAAGCGGTGCGGATCGGTGTTGAGGTAGTGCCGGTCCTTGAAGGTGCCCGGCTCGCCCTCGTCGCCGTTGACCGCCATCAGGCGCGGACCAGGCTCGCCGAGCACGGCGCGCCATTTGCGGCCCGTCGGGAAGCCGGCCCCGCCGAGCCCGCGCAATCCGGAATCGTCGAGAATGGACAGGATCGAATCGACGCTGCGCTCGCCGGAGCGCAGGCTACCCAGCAGCGCATAGCCGCCGCTGGCGCGATAGGCGTCGTAGTCGACGTAATCGGGCATATGCGGGTGGGTGTCACCCGCCTCGATCGCGGCGAAGACGCTCTGCGTGGTCGCGGCATGGATGAAATGATGGCCGACTTCGGCCACGGGGGCCTGATCGCACAGCCCGACGCAGGGCGCCCGAACGACCCGGACCGACGGGCCGACGGCGCTGGTCAGGCTTTCGAGCAGCTCTTCCGAGCGATGCATCGCGCAGGTCAGGCTGTCGCAGACGCGCACGGTCAGCGGCGGGAGCGCGGGCTCGCCTTCCTTCACGATGTCGAAATGGGCGTAGAAGGTCGCGGTCTCGAAGACCTCCGCGAAGGATAGCCGCATCTCCTCGGCGAGCGCTGCAAGATGCGCCGCCGCGATCTGGTGGTAGCGGTCCTGGATCAGATGAAGATGCTCGATCAGGAGGTCGCGCCGGCGCGGGCGCTCGCCAAGCAGCTCCGCGATCTCCTGCAGCGCGCGAGGTTCGACCTGCCGCCCCTTCGGTGTCGATCTGGCGCGCTTCCGGCCAAGGCCCGGATGCTCGAAGGCGTGGACATTGTGGTTGTGCTGGTCGTGCTGTCCACTCATCGGCCGAAATATCCTCCCACTCCGGAACCGGGATCCCGTCTGCCTTGTGCCGTTATCCCGGCACTTGCGGCGAAACGCGAGGTTATCCGAAAGATTCCAAGGTGCCAACCTCTGGCATGCATAATGCCAGATTGTAACAACCCTCTCTCGCTGAGCCGCATACGTTTACTCCGCTCCGCGGATTCGAGCCGTCATTCCCCCTCTTGACAGCGACGCGAATTGGCATGCCAAATACCAATAAGAACCCGACTGGGCCGACGCGGCGAAACACGCGGGCGGCCCGACGATGGCTCAGCAAAAGAAAATTCCATGGGAGGAAGTGCATCATGACCCAGGCAGCCCTCAAGATTAAGCCGCGCGAAACAACCGTCGATCAGGCGACGGTCCGCAAGGTCCTGGACGGCGTCAAGGCCGATGGCCGCACCAGTCTGACGGCCCCGGAGGCCAAGCTGGTTTGCGACGCCTACGACATCCCGCTGCCCAAGGAAGGCCTCGCCAAATCGGCCGACGAGGCCGCCAGGCTCGCCGGCGGCATGGGCTATCCCGTCGTCATGAAGATCGTGTCCGCCGACATCCTGCACAAGACCGATGCCGGCGGCGTGATCGTCGGCGTCAAGAGCGATGCCGAGGCCCGCGCCGCTCATGACACGATCCTGGCCAATGCCCGCAAATACAAGGCCGATGCCAAGATCGAGGGCATCCAGGTCCAGCAGATGCTGCCTACGGGCGCGACTGAGACGCTGGTCGGCGCGATCACCGATCCCTCCTTCGGCAAACTCGTCGCCTTCGGCCTCGGCGGCATCCTCGTCGAGGTGCTGAAGGACCTGACCTTCCGCCTCGCGCCGGTCAACGAAGCGCAGGCTCTGGACATGATCGGCTCGATCAAGGCCCAGGAGATGCTCAACGGTGTGCGCGGCAGCGAAGCCGTCGACCGCGGCGCGCTTGCCTCGATCCTCGTCCAGGTCTCGGCGCTGCTCGACGATTTCCCGGAGATCGAGGAGCTCGACCTCAACCCCGTCTTCGCGACGAAATCCGGCGCGACCGCGGTCGATGCTCGCATCGTCTGCAATTTCGAGGCGCGCAAGGAGCGCTTCCGCCCGGATCAGGACAGCATCGTCAAGGCGATGAACCGCATCTTCCATCCGAAGGCCGTGGCGGTGATCGGCGCATCGAACGAAGCCGGCAAGATCGGCAATTCGGTGATGAGGAATCTGATCAATGGCGGCTACAGGGGCACGATCGTTCCCGTGCATCCGAAGGCCGACACGATCGAGGGCATCAAGGCCTACAAGTCGATCCTCGACTATGACGGCGAGGTCGATGTCGCGGTCTTCGCCGTGCCGGCCAAGCTCTGCAACGGCGCCATGGACGAGGTCGGCCGCAAGGGCGTTCCCGGCACGGTGATGATCCCCTCGGGCTTCGCCGAGTCGGGCGAGCCCGAACTGCAGGAAGAGCTGCTGGCGACCGCCCGCAAGTACAATGTCCGGATCATGGGGCCGAACATCTACGGCTTCTACTATACGCCGGAGAACCTCTGCGCGACCTTCTGCACGGCCTTCGACGTCAAGGGCAAGGCAGCCCTGTCCTCGCAATCCGGCGGCGTCGGCATGTCGATCATCGGTTTCGCCCGCTCGACCAAGATGGGCGTCTCGGCGATCGTCGGTCTCGGCAACAAGTCGGACCTCGACGAGGACGACCTGCTGACCTTCTTCGAGCAGGATCCGAACACCTCGGTGATCGCGATGCACTGCGAGGACCTGAAGGACGGCCGCGCTTTCTCCGAGGTCGCCGAGCGCGTCTCGAAGAAGAAGCCGGTGATCGTGCTCAAGGCTGGCCGCACCGCTTATGGCGCCAAGGCCGCCGCCTCGCATACCGGCGCACTCGCCGGCAACGACAAGATCTATGACGACATCCTCAAGGCTTCGGGCGTCATCCGCGCGCCCTCGCTGCGCGGCATGCTCGAATATGCCCGCGGCGTGCAGGTCCTGCCGGCGCCGAAGGGCGAGAACGTGCTGATCATCACCGGCGCCGGCGGCTCCGGCGTGCTGCTCTCGGACGCCTGCTTCGACAACGGCCTGACGCTGATGAAGATGCCGGATGATCTCGACGCCGCCTTCCGCAAGTTCATCCCGCCCTTCGGCGCGGCCGGTAACCCGGTCGACATCACCGGCGGCGAACCGCCGCTGACCTACCAGAACACGGTCCGTCTCGGCCTCAAAGACGAGCGCATCCATGCGCTCATCCTCGGCTACTGGCACACGATCGTGACCCCGCCGCTCGTCTTCGCCGACAAGATGATCGAGGTCGTCACCGAGGCTCGCGCAAAGGGCATCGACAAGCCGATCGTCGCCTCGCTGGTCGGCGACGTCGAGGTCGAGAAGGCCTGCGAGAAGCTCTACGACCACGGCATCGTGGCCTATCCGTACACCACGGAGACGCCCGTCGAGGTGCTCGGCGCCAAGTACAAATGGGCCCGCGCCGCAGGCCTGATCAAGGGCTGACCAACGGGCCTCCGACTCCGCCGACGCCAGGACTCCCTCCAGCGTCGCCGGCTGCACGCATCGCGTGACCGCCGCTCCCATCCGGCAGGAGGGAGCGGCCCTGACACATCATTCAAGGCTTCTGTTCCGAATGGCCGGCGCCGCGGAAAGGCCCGGTCGCTCTCCCCGAAATCCGAGAGAGATCGCGATGAACATCCATGAATATCAGGCGAAGGGGCTGCTCAGGGAATTCGGGGTGCCTGTCCCGGACGGGTTTCCCATACTGACGGCGGGAGATGCCGAAGCCGCGGCGAAGCAGCTGCGCGGCCCGGTCTGGGTGGTCAAGTCGCAGATCCATGCCGGTGGCCGCGGCAAGGGCAGCTTCAAGGAACCCGAGGCCGGCGAGAAGGGCGGCGTGCGCCTGGCGAAATCGATCGATGAGGCGAAGGCCTTCGTCCAGCAGATGCTCGGCCACACCCTGGTCACCGTCCAGACCGGCCCGGCCGGCAAGCAGGTCAACCGCCTCTATATCGAGGACGGCTCGCTGATCGACCGTGAATTCTATCTCTCGATGCTCGTCGACCGCGAGACCTCGCGGATCTCCTTCGTCGTCTCGACCGAAGGCGGCATGGACATCGAGACCGTCGCCCATGATACGCCCGAGAAGATCAAGACCTTCTCGGTCGATCCGGCAACCGGGATCATGCCGCTGCATGGCCGCACCGTCGCCGAAGCGCTGCATCTGACCGGCGACCTCGCCAAGCAGGCCGAGGATCTGACTGCGAAGCTCTATGCGGCCTTCATCGCCAAGGACATGGCGATGCTCGAGATCAACCCGCTGATCGTCACCAAGGACGACAGGCTGCGCTGCCTCGACGCCAAGATCTCCTTCGATGACAACGCGCTCTACCGGCATCCGGACGTCTACAAGCTGCGCGACGAGAGCGAGGAGGACAGCAAGGAAATCGAGGCTTCCAAGTACGACCTTGCCTATATCGCCCTCGACGGCACGATCGGCTGCATGGTCAACGGCGCCGGCCTTGCCATGGCGACGCTCGACATCATCCAACTCTACGGGGAATCGCCCGCGAACTTCCTCGATGTCGGCGGCGGCGCTTCCGAAGAGAAGGTCACCGCGGCGTTCAAGATCATCACCGCCGACCCGCAGGTGAAGGGCATCCTGGTCAACATCTTCGGCGGCATCATGAAGTGCGACGTCATCGCCCGCGGCGTGATCGCGGCGGTGAAGACGGTCGGCCTCGAAGTGCCGCTGGTGGTGCGCCTCGAAGGCACCAATGTCGAGGAGGGCAAGGCGATCATCCGGACCTCGGGCCTCAACGTCATTCCCGCTGACGATCTCGACGACGCCGCCCAGAAGATCGTGGCCGCCGTGCGCAAGAACTAGGAACCCGCGTGACAGCGCGGGAACAGATTTCCCGCAGAGGAAATGCTCAAAACAACCAAAAACGATCACGCCTTCTGCATTGGGACGAAACGCACCAATGCAACGTGATCAAGGGGGAGCGAACATGTCCATCCTGATCGACAAGAACACCAAGGTCATCTGCCAGGGCTTCACCGGCAAGAACGGCACCTTCCATTCCGAGCAGGCGATCGCCTATGGCACCCGCATGGTCGGCGGCGTCGCCCCCGGCAAGGGCGGTAAGAGCCATCTCGGCCTGCCAGTCTTCAACACGGTCGCCGAGGCGAAGGAGAGAACCGGAGCCACAGCCTCCGTCGTCTACGTGCCGCCGCCGGGCGCGGCCGACGCGATCTGCGAGGCGATCGACGCTGAGATCCCGCTCATCGTCTGCATCACCGAAGGCATCCCGGTGATGGACATGGTCAAGGTCAAGCGCATGCTGAGCGGCTCGAAGTCCCGGCTGATCGGCCCCAACTGCCCCGGCATCGTCACCGCTGGCGAAAGCAAGATCGGCATCATGCCGGCCAACATCTTCAAGCGCGGCTCGGTCGGGATCGTTTCGCGCTCGGGCACGCTGACCTATGAGGCGGTGTTCCAGACCAGCTGTGAAGGGCTGGGCCAGACCACGGCTGTCGGCATCGGCGGCGACCCGGTCAAGGGCACCGAGTTCATCGACATGCTCGAGATGTTCCTCGCCGACCCTGCAACCGAGTCGATCGTGATGATCGGCGAGATCGGCGGCTCGGCCGAGGAAGACGCGGCGCAGTTCATCAGGGACGAGGCCAGGCGCGGACGAGCCAAGCCGATGGTCGGCTTCATTGCCGGCCGCACGGCGCCTCCCGGCCGCCGCATGGGTCATGCCGGTGCGATCATCTCCGGCGGCAAGGGTGGCGCGGAAGACAAGATCGCGGCGATGGAAGCGGCCGGCATCACGGTCTCGCCCTCGCCGGCGCGTCTCGGCAAGACGCTGATGGAATTGCTCAACGGCGAGGTCGGCATCCAGAAGCGCTGCGCCGAGATCGAGTGGTCCTTCTGACCTCTCAAGGTGACCGGCTGAACCGGCCTCCTGTCCCTGAAGGCCCCGCGACACTCTGGTCACGGGGCCTTTTTGGACCTCCCCGCGGGGACCAGCTCCGACTCCTGCATGGACGTGGCGTCAGCCGGGCGCTATGCGCTGCAGGAAGCAGGAGCAGCGACCTTGAAAGCCCCCAGCGCCACGACCCCGCCCGACAGCGCGACGCAGAAGCTCGTCCTCGAACGTTTCGCACCCGAAGAGACCTTCAAGACCAAGGTCTATGCCTCGCTGAAGCAGGCGATCATCAACATGGACATCTACAGTTCGCGGGAGCCGACCTGGATCGACGAGCGCCAGCTCTCCGAGCAGCTCGGCGTCAGCCGCACGCCGGTCCGCGAAGCCGTCGCGATGCTCGAGCAGGAGGGGCTGGTGAAGTCGCTGCCGCGCCGCGGCATCATGGTGCTGAAGAAGACCAAGAACGAGATCGTCGAGATGATCCAGGCCTGGGCGGCACTGGAAAGCATGGCCGCGCGCCTCGTCGTCCAGCGCGCCAGCGATGCCGAGATCGGCAAGCTGCGCACGCTGTTCAAGGATTTCGACGAGGCCCACAAGCCGTCCGACCATGTCGGCGAATACTCGTCAGCCAATCTCGTCTTCCACCAGACCCTGATCGGGCTGAGCAAGTCGCAGCTGCTCGTCGAGATGACCGACAACCTGCTGCTGCATGTGCGCGGCATCCGCCAGATGACGATCGGCCGCGACGACCGCGCCAGCCGCTCGATCGTCGAGCATCTGCAGATCATTGAGGCCCTTGAGCGGCGCGACATTGCGCTGGCCGAGCAATTGTCCCGCGACCATACGCTCGGTGTCGCAGCCTATGTCGACGAGCACGCCGACATCTTCGACTAGAGGCGGTTTCGATCAGCCGCCCTACACGAAGGTATTCGCCAGCGTGCCGATGCCCTCGATCTCCACCTCGATCGTGTTGACCGGTTCCTTCATCGCGCCGACACCCAGCGAGGTGCCGCAGCAGATCAGGTCCCCCGGCAGCAGCGTCATGTCGTGGGAGAGCCGGCTGACCAGCTCATGCGGCTGGAAGATCATATCCGCGATCGGGTAGTTCTGGCGCTCCTGGCCGTTGAGCAGCGTCCGGACCGTGAGGTCGCGCGGGTCGAGACCGGTCGCCACCACCGGGCCGAAAGGTCCGAAGCCATCGAAGCTCTTGGCGCGCACCCATTGCGGGAAGGTCGGGTCGGCCGCGATCAGATCCAGCGCCGTGATGTCGTTGACGCAGGTATAGCCGAAGATGAACTCGCTTGCGGCCTGTGGGCTCACCCGGCTGCAACTGCGGCCGATGACGATGCCGAGTTCGCCCTCATAGACCACCTTGCCGGCATAGGATGGCGGGCGCATCACTGTGAAGCCCGGCGGTGCCGCGCTGGACGGCGCCTTCATCAGATAGAGTGGCTCCGGCGGCACCGGCATCGCCAGCTTGCCGGCGAGCGCGTGGAAGTTGTTCCAGAGCGCGATGATCTTGGAGGGCGTGTTCGGCGCCAGCAGCGTGACCTCCGCCAGCGGCACCCTTTCGCCCGTCGGCTGCGCGCCGGCGAACATGTCGCCACTGTGGATCGCGATCGTCCCCCCGGTCAGCATGCCGAAGCGTTCGCGACCCGCAAGCACAAAGCGCACCCAATGCGCGCTCGCCTGGCTGCTCTCTGTCTGCACTGCCTGCCTGAATGTCGCGTTCAACATGATCCCGCCTCCGCTCGTCACGAGGCCGCCAACTGGCGCGGCCGTTCCAAAGCGGGTTCAGCCGCCCTTCCCTCCCCAGCGAGCGCCTCGGGCGGAAACGTCGGATAGAGCCCCTTCACGCTGGCCATCTGCTGGACGAGCCCGAGCACGGCATCGATATAAGGCGTGCGCGTCTCGGTCAGTCGCCCCATCTCCTGAACAGCGCCGAGCAGGGCGTCGATCTCAAGCGGCCGGCCCTTGTCCAGATCCTGCAACATCGAGGTGCGATGCGCGCCGACGCCGGCCGCGCCATTGATCCGGCGCTCGACATCGACCCGGAAGGTGACGCCGAGCCTTTCGCCGATCTCCTGGGCTTCCAGCATCATGCTGCGCGCAAGCGCCCGCGTGCCGGGCTCGGTGGCGACGACGTCGAGCGTCGCATGGGTCAGCGCCGAGATCGGGTTGAAGCAGAGATTGCCCCAGAGCTTGAGCCAGATGTCGTCGCGGATATCCGAGAACAGGCGCGGCTTCAGACCGCCGGCGGTCAGCGCGTCGGCGAACCGCGTCAGGCGTTCGCTTTCCTTGCGATTGGGCTCGCCGAGGCCGAACTGGTCGCCATAGATGTGCTTGACGACGCCGGGCTCGACGATCTCGGTCGCCGGATAGACCGTGCAGCCGATGACACGCTCGGGGCCGATCGCGTTCCATTGCCGGTCGCCGGGATCGACGCTGCGCAGGCGTAAGTTCGCATGCTGCCCCTCCAAGCCATGGAAATACCACCACGGCACGCCGTTCTGGGCGGTGACGACGGCGGTACCGGGCCCGAGCAGCGGCTTCAGGTCCTCCGCTGCCTCCCAGGCCTGGTGCGCCTTGAGCGCGATGATCACCACGTCCTGTTGGCCGAGATCGCGCGGATCCCGGCTCGCCGGCATCTGCTCGGTGATCGTTTCGGTCTTGGTGACGAGGGTCAGGCCCTTGGTTTTGATCGCCTCCAGATGCGCGCCGCGCGCCACCAGCGAGACATCGAGCCCGCCGCGCTTGAGCATCACGCCCATATAGCCGCCGATCGCGCCGGCGCCGTAGATGCAGATCTTCATGGGCCGTCCCTTTCTTGCTTTTATGACGTTGCGACCTGGTGGTTCGCCATGATCTCCAGCGCCCGCACCATGGCCGAGTGATCCCAGTCCTTGCCGCCATGGGCGACGCAGGCGTTGAACAGCTCCTGCGCTGTCGCCGTATTCGGCAGGCCGACGCCGAGAGCGCGCGCCGTAGACAGAGCGAGATTAAGGTCCTTCTGGTGCAGCCCGATGCGGAAGCCCGGATTGAAGGTGCGCTTGACCATGCGCTCGCCATGGATCTCGAGGATCTTCGAGGAGGCGAAACCACCCATCAGCGCCTGGCGCACCTTGGCCGGATCCGCCCCCGCCTTGGAGGCGAAGAGCAAGGCCTCGCCGACCGCCTCGATGGTCAGCGCCACGATGATCTGGTTGGCGACCTTGGTGGTCTGGCCGTCGCCATTGCCGCCGACCAGCGTGATGTTCTTGCCCATCAGCTCGAAGAGCGGCTTGACCTTGTCGAAGCTCGCCTGCGGCCCGCCGACCATGATGGTGAGCGTCGCCGCCTTGGCACCGACCTCGCCGCCCGAGACCGGCGCGTCGAGATAGGACGAGCCGGCCGCCTCGATCCTCTTCGCGAACGCCTTGGTCGCCATCGGCGAGATCGAGCTCATGTCGACGACGATGCTGCCCGTGTTCAGGCCGAGGGCGACGCCGTTGGTGCCGAACAGCACCTCCTCGACCTGCGGCGTGTCCGGCAGCATCAGGATGACGATCTCGCTCGCCGCCGCGACCGCCTTCGGCGTCGGATGGACCGTGACCGCCTTGGCCTGCAGCTCGACGTCCGGCGCCTTGTGATGGCTGGAGACGTGCAGCGTATGGCCGCCCGTGATCAGGTGTTCCGCCATGGGACGGCCCATGATGCCAAGGCCGATGAAGCCGATATTCGCCATGCTTTTCGTAGCCTCCGTTCGACCGCCTCCCGTCACGCCGCCTGCGGATGTCCCGGCAGCCAGGTCAGGCCGTCGCGGGTGCTGCGGGCGGGCTTGTATTCGCAGCCGACCCAGCCGGCGTAGCCGATGGCGTCGAGATGCCGGTACAGGAAGGGGAAGTTGATTTCGCCCGTGCCGGGCTCGTTGCGGCCGGGATTGTCGGCGATCTGGATATGGGCGATCCGGTCGAGATTGGCCTCGATCGTGCGGGCGAGATCCCCCTCCATGATCTGCATGTGATAGACGTCGTACTGGATGAAGACGTTGGCTGAATCGACATCGTCGAGCAGGCTCAGCGCCTGTGCGGTGCTGCTCAGGAAGAAGCCGGGCATGTCGCGCGTGTTGATCGGCTCGACCAGGAGCGCGATGCCTTCCTGCGCCAGTTCATGGGCGGCAAAGCGCAGGTTGTTGACCAGCGTCTCATGCAGCCTGCCACGCTCGACATCCTGCGGCGCGATGCCCACGAGGCAGTTGACCTGCCGGCAGCCCAGCTTGATCGCGTAGTCGATTGCGTCGAACACGCCGCGCTGGAACTCGCTGATCCGGTCGGGCAGGATCGCGATGCCGCGTTCGCCTGCGGCCCAGTCGCCAGCCGGCAGGTTGTGCAGTACCTGCGTCAGGTTCCAACGCTTCAGCCGGCCCGCCAGCTCGTATTTGTCGTAGCCATAGGGAAACAGGTACTCGACGCCCTGGAAGCCGGCTTCGGCCGCCGCCTGGAAGCGCTCCAGGAAGGGCAGTTCGTTGAACAGCATCGTCAGATTGGCGGCGAAGCGAGGCATGGATCTCTCCCCCTGGTGGCGTAGGCTGGCCGGGCTTACTGCGCCGGCTGCAGCACGGCTTCCGGTGCAGGCAGCGGCAGATCGAGCACCTCCTCGAACTCGACGACATTGTCGATCTCGGTGCCCATGGCGATGTTGGTGACGCGCTCCAGAATGAACTCCATCACCACCGGAACCCGGTATTCCGCGAGCCAGGCTTTGGCCTGGGCGAAGGCGGCCTTGAACTCGTTCGGACTCTTCACCCGGATCGCCTTGCAGCCGAGCCCTTCGGCGACCGCGACATGGTCGACGCCATAGCCGTCGAGATCGGGCGCGTTGATGTTCTCGAAGGCGAGCCCGACCTGGAAATCCATGTCGAAGCCGCGCTGGGCCTGGCGGATCAGGCCGAGATAGGAGTTGTTCACGACGATGTGGATGTAGGGCAGGTTGAACTGCGCCCCGACAGCCAGCTCCTCGATCAGGAACTGGAAGTCGTAATCGCCCGACAGCGCCACGATCTCGCGCTCCGGATCGGCGGCGCGCACGCCGAGCGCCGCCGGTAAGGTCCAGCCGAGCGGCCCGGCCTGGCCGCAATTGATCCAGTGGCGCGGATTGTGGACGTGCAGGAACTGGGCGCCGGCGATCTGCGACAGGCCGATGGTCGAGACGTAGCAGACGTCGCGGCCGAAGGCCTCGTTCATCTCCTCATAGACCCGCTGCGGCTTCAGCGGCACATTGTCGAAATGGCTCTTGCGCAGCATGGTCGCGCGCCGGTCGCGGCACTCCTGGGCCCAGCCTGTCCGGTTTCTGAGCAGCCCCTTGCCTTCCCGCTCGCGCGCCACGTCGACGAAAAGCTCCAGCGCCGCCTTCGCGTCGGAGACGATGCCGTAATCGGGGTCGAAGACGCGCCCGATCTGGGTCGGCTCGATATCGATGTGAACGAACTTGCGGCCCCTGGTGTAGGTCTCGATCGAGCCGGTATGCCGGTTGGCCCAGCGATTGCCGATGCCGAGCACGAAGTCGGAAGCGAGCATCGTCGCATTGCCGTAGCGATGGCTGGTCTGCAGCCCGACCATGCCCGCCATCAGCGGATGGTCGTCAGGGATCGCGCCCCAGCCCATCAGCGTCGGCACCACCGGGACGCCGGTGAGCTCGGCGAACTCGACCAGCAATTCCGCGGCATCGGCGTTGATGATGCCGCCGCCGGCGACGATCAGCGGCCGCTCGGCCGCGTCCAGCATCGCCATCGCCTTCTCGATCTGGCGCCGCGAGGCGGCCGGCTTGTAGACCGGCAGCGGCTCATAGGTCTCGTCGTCGAACTCGATTTCGGCCATCTGGACGTCGACCGGCAGGTCGATCAGCACCGGCCCGGGACGGCCCGAGCGCATGATGTGGAAGGCCTGCTGGAAGACGCGCGGCACCAGCGCCGGCTCGCGCACCGTCACCGCCCATTTGGTCACCGGCTTGGCGATGGACTCGATGTCAACGGCCTGGAAATCCTCCTTGTAGAGGCGGGCGCGGGGCGCCTGGCCGGTGATGCACAGGATCGGGATGGAGTCGGCGATGGCCGAATAGAGCCCGGTGATCATGTCGGTGCCGGCCGGGCCGGAGGTGCCGATGCAGACGCCGATATTGCCTGTCTTGGCCCGGGTGTAGCCCTCCGCCATATGCGAGGCGCCCTCGACATGGCGCGCCAGGATATGGTGGATGCTTTGCCGGCCCCTCAGCGCCGCATAGAGCGGGTTGATCGCCGCGCCTGGCACGCCGAAGGCCTGCGTCACGCCTTCCCGCTCCAGAACCCTGATCGCGGCCTCGACGGCTCTCATTTTCGGCATGGCCCGTTCTCCCGTGAGAAAACCGTGTACTGGCATACCAAATTCCAGATGGGAGCCTCGGTCAATTTATTTCAGAATATTTTTTCATACTTAGATGGAAAATAATTTCTGTTTCAAAATCAAGAAATTACAATAATTTCACTCAGGCGTAGACGTTGATTATGCAAAATTATTTCGCTTTGAATTGGCCATGGCTGGCCAGCCGTGGTCTGCTACCGTCCCGGCGGCGGTCAAGGAGGTGCGCATGAGCCCGATCGAGCAACGCAAGGGGCGCGGGCGGCCGCGCTCGCTGAAGACGGCGATCGCCGGCGGAGCGGTGCAGGCGCTCGATCGCGGGTTGGCGCTGCTCGAAATCCTTGCCGATGAGGACGGCCTGACGCTCAGCGAGCTCAGCCGGCGCTCGGGCGTCTCGGCCTCGACAGCGCATCGCGTCCTGCTGACTCTGGAGAGCCGCGCTTACGTCCAGCACGACATGGAGCGCGGCATCTGGCTGGTCGGCGTCGGCGCCTTCAAGACCGGCTCGGCCTTCCTGCGCAACCGCCGCGTCGCGAACATGGGACGCGCCACCATGCATGCGCTGATGGAGGCCAGCGGCGAGACCGTCAATCTCGGCATCGAGGACAATGGCGAGGTGGTGTTCATCTCGCAGGTCGAGAGCCACGACACGTTGCGCGCCTTCTTCCGGGCAGGCAGCCGCGGCGCGATGCATGCATCGGGCGTCGGCAAGGCGCTGCTGGCCGAGTTCCCCGAGCACTGCGTGCGCCAGATCTGCGCGCTCCGGCGCCTCGAGCGCTTCACCGAGCACACGATCACCGATCTCGCCGAGCTCCTGCGCGAGCTCGCACAGGGGCGTCGCAACGGCTGGGCCCTCGACGACGAGGAACGCACCCTCGGCATGCGCTGCGTCGCCGCGCCGATCTTCAACGAGCATGCCGAAGCGATCGCCGGCGTTTCGGTCTCGGGGCCGACCGTGCGCGTCACCCCGCGCAAGCTCGACGACTACGGCCCGATGGTGCGCCGCGCCGCCGACGAGATCACCCGCTCGATCGGCGGCCGGCTGCCAAAGCGGGAGTGAGGCGCTCCTTCCCTTCTCCCGCAGGCAGGGAATGGCGTTACCCACGCTCGGCGAGCGCCTGCCTGATGGTCTCGCCGACGAGATGGGCGCTCGCAGCTACCCGAACGCCGGCAGCCTCCAGTGCCTTGATCTTGCCCGCCGCATCGCCCTTGCCGCGCAAGGTGAGCGCGCCGGCATGGCCCATGCGGCGCTCCAGCGGCGCCTCGCGGCCGACGATCAGCGCGACGACGGGCTTCGACGCCGGCGTGCCGGCGAGGTATTCGGCGACCTCTTCTTCCTCCGTGCCGCCGATCTCGCCGATCAGCACCACGCCTTCGGTATCGGCATCGTCCAGCAGGAACTCGAGGCATTCGCGCATGCCGATGCCATGGATCGGGTCGCCGCCGACGCCGATCGTCGTCGACTGGCCGAGTCCCGCCGCGGTGACCTGCGCCACGACCTCGCTCGTCAACGAGGCCGAGCGCGAGATGATGCCGACACCACCGGGACGCTCGCTGCCCGTGGCCATGACGCCGAGCTTGCCGACGCCCGGCACGAGGATGCCCTGCGAATTGGCGCCGACCAGGGTGGTGCGCCCGCCCTTCAGCGCGGCGCGCACCCGCACCATGTCCAGCGTCGGCACGCGCTCGGTGACGGTGACAACCAGCGGCATCTCGGCTTCGATCGCCTCGATCATCGCGGCCGCGGCATTGGCCGGCGGTACGAAGACGATGCTGGCATTGGCGCCGGTCTCGCGCCTCGCTTCTGCAACGCGCTCATAGACGGGCAAATTCAGATGCGAGCGACCGCCCTTGCCCGGCGTCACGCCGCCGACGACCTGCGTGCCATACTCCATCATCCGCGCGACATGATAAGTGCCGGCCCAGCCGGTCATGCCCTGGCAGAGAACGCGGGTCTCGCGATTCAGAAAGACGGCCATGGCTCAGGCTCCCCTCTGCGCCAGCGCGACCGCTTTCGTGGCCGCAGTCCACATGTCCGGGCAGTCGATCACCGCGCAGCCGAAGTTCTGCAGGCGCGAGCGCCCGAAATCGGCGTTGTTGCCGGCGAGGCGCACGACCAGCGGCAGCGAGCGGCCGGTACGGCGCAAGGCGATGCCGAGCCCCTCGGCGATGGTGTCGCAGGCCTGCATGCCGCCGCCATGCACGTTGATCAGGATCGCGCGCGTCGCCGGATTGTCGAGCAGCAGCCCGAAGCCATGGGCGATGTCGAGGCTCTTGGCTGTGGTCCGGATATCCATGAAGTTGGCCGGCCGGCCCTTGGCAGCGACGACCATGTCGAGCGTAGCGAGACCAAGCCCCGCGCCATTCGCCACCATGCCGATATCGCCGTCGAGCTGGACATAATTGAGCTGATGGCGCTGGGCCTGCAATTCGGCGGCGCTGGTGTCGTCCTCGTCGCGCAGTGCCGCGAGCTCGGGATGCCGGAACAGGGCGTTGTCGTCGAGCGTCATCTTGGCGTCGAGCGCGACCAGCCTGCCGTCTTCGGTGATCGCGAGCGGGTTGATCTCGATCAGGCTGGCGTCGAGTTCGACGAAGGCCCGCCGCAGGCCGTCCACAAGCGCGCAGCCCTGCTGGTGCAGCGTCCCTTCCAGGCCGAGCGTCGCGACGAATTCCGCCACATCCTGGACCCGTGCCTCGTTGCCGGTCCCGAGCCTGAGCTCGCGGATATGGAGCTCGCCGCGCGCCGCCTGCTCCTCGATATCGGCGCCGCCCCGTTCACTGCCGATCAGCATCACCTCGCCCGAGGTGGAATCGACCAGCAGGGCGAGATGCAATTCGCGGCGCGTCGGCAGCGCTCGCTCGACGAGGACACGCCTGACGACCTGGCCCGCCGGCCCGGTCTGGGCGGTCACGAGCGTCTTGCCGAACCGTTCCCCGGCGGCCGCCTGAGCAGCCGCGGCGGTCTCCGCCCGCCGAATTCCGCCGGCACGGGCGCGGCCACCGGCATGGATCTGCGCCTTGACCACCACCGGACCACCGAGACGCTGCGCAATCTCGCCGGCTTCTCGGGCGGTGATCGCGACACTGCCTTCCGGAGCAGTCAGCCCGTAGCGTGCCAGCAGATGCTTCGCTTGGAACTCATGGATTCTCACGACCCGGTCCCTCCCGCCATCGCGCCGTTTGCGGCGCTGTTATAATCTGGCATACATTATGCCAGAACGCGACCATGTCGACAACCGGTTATCATCCGGTCGATCGGAGAGTTTTCGGGGGCATGGGCGCGCACGTCATGCTCGGGCTCGACCGAGCATCTCAGGCCGGAAGAGACTCTAATCAGCGCCTTCTGGTCCTGAGATTCTCGGTCTTCGCTTCGTTGCGCCCGAGAATGACGCATAGGTTTGCCCGCCCGCAGGCTCGTCCTACGGGCGTTCGCTTATAAGCGGCAGCAGAGCGCCGCGGGACGCCGGTGGTGATCCGTTTCCGTTGCGTCCGCTTTCGCAGAGCTCACTTCGGCAGCGATGCCGCCGCCTTCTGCACGACGTCGCCGATCTGCTTGCAATAGGCTGCGGCTGTGCCGCCCTGCGCCTTGGCGATCGTCTCGAGATCCTGGGTCACGCCCATCATCGCGATCGTGCCCTTCTTGCCGGCGGCTTCGGCCGTGTCTCCGGCGCTCTTGTCGGCCGGCGGCGGAATCAGCGCCAGCACCTTGGCCTGGATCGCGACGACATCGGCGCCGACATGGCCCTTCTCGGCGCAATAGCTCAGGATTCCGAGCTGGTTGCGGCCGGCCTGATAGGCCATCGCCAGTTGATCGGCCTGGCTCTGGGCAAAAGCCTGGCCGCTGGACAGAGCCGCAAAGGCGGCGAGCGCGCTGAAACGCTTGAAGGAAAGCAGCATGACAATCTCTCTCAAGTTGAACGCATCCGAAAGATGCAAGCCCCGCTTCCCCAGCGCCAGAATAGCCTTCCTGCCAGGTGCGACAAGGACGCGACAAACCAACCCGCGCGCGCTGCGAAAGCGGGCCGTCCTTGTGAAGGCCTGATATCGTTTCGCCGAAAGCGCCACCTCCCCGCCGCACAGGTCGCCGAAGCGGAATGCCATCTGTATTTCGCCCGGCTCTCGCTTTTCCGCTTCTGCCCGAACCTCCTCCAGCCATAACACTCCCTCGCCGGACAACGTTCAGCCAACGACGGCGAGGAGGAAACCATGCAGGTGATCGCCCATAATCCGAGCCGCGGCATCTACCCGGCGACCTCGGACTACGCCCACGCAATCGAGGTCGTCGCGCCGCAGCGCCTGCTCTTCGTTAGCGGCACCATGGGGCTGGACGAAGCAGGCAAGCCCGGGGAGACGCTCGAAGAGCAGCTCGCGCTGATCTGGAACAATCTGCGCGCGATCCTCGCCTCGGCCGGCATGGGCGTCGATAACATCGTACGCCTGACCAGCTATCTGCGCGATGCCAACTTCGTCGAGGCCAACCAGAACGCTCGTCTCACCGCCCTCGGCGGCCGCGCCATCCCGACCACCGCGATCGTGGCGCAGACCCTGCGCGAGGACTGGCTCGTCGAGATCGAGGTGATCGCCGCTGCCTGAGGCGGGCCAGCAGTGGTATCCTCATCTTGCCTGGCCGGTGGCGTAGTCGGATTTGCCGCCCTGCCAGCGATAGACGACGAAGCCGGGCTGGAGATTGTCGCCCTTGGCGTCGAAACGGACCTCGCCGACCGCGGTCGTGAAGCGCGAGCCAGCAACGGCCTGCGCAACCGCCCGCGGCTCGGTGGAGTTCGCCTGCGCGATCGCCTCGGCGAAAATCTGGACGGTAGCGTAGGAGTAGAGCGCCCAGCCTTCCGGCTCGAGATTGCGCGCGCGCATTGCCTGCACCGCCTCGCTCGAAGCCGGATTCTTGCGCGGATCCGGCGCGAAGGTGAAATGGACCCCGTTGGCAGCATCGCCGGCTACCGCGGCAAATTCGCTCGAGGCGAGCGGATCGCCGCCGACCATGTCGAGCTTCAGGCCCTGATCGCCCGCCTGGCGCATGATCAATCCGGCTTCGGTATGATAGCCGCCGAAGAAGAGGACTTCGGCGCGGGCCGCCTTGAGCCGCGAGATCAGGGCGCTGTGATCCTTCTCGCCGGCATTGATGCCGGTATCGAACGCAATGCGTTGCCCCGTAGCGGTAAGCCGGTTGCGGACCTCGCCCGCCAGGCCTGCTCCGAACGAGCTCTTATCGTGCACGATCGCGATGCGACGGCCGGCGTAACTCTTGACGATGAACTCGGCCGCGGTCGGCCCCTGCTGGTCGTCGCGCCCGCCAATCCGGAACAGCGCCTTCATGCCGCGCTCGGTTATCTTGGGATTGGTCGAGACGGTGATGACGACGGCGCCCGCCTCGGCATAGACCTCGCTCGCAGGCAGGGTCGAGCCGGAGCAGAAATGACCGGCGATGAAGCGCACGCCGTCACCTGTCAGCTTGTTCGCGACCGAGACTGCCTGACGCGGATCGCAGGCATCGTCGGCGACGACGAGTTCGAGCTTCTCGCCGCGCACGCCGCCCTTTGCGTTGATCTGCGCGACCGCCGCTTCGGCTCCCGCCCGCAGCTGATCGCCGAAGCTCGCATTCGCCCCGGTCATCGGCCCCGCCAGGGCGATCCGCACCTGCGCGAAGGCCGGTACAGACACGACCGCCGAAAGCCAGGAAAGCATGATCGGACCTATGATCCTGTGCATGGGATATCTCCATTGCTGCCGGCCGGGCCGGCTGGGTGGCGGGCGCGAGCGCGGACGGCGCCGGAGGGCGCGCCTGGCCGGGCCCGATAGGCTCTCGCGATCAGAGCGTGATGCGCTGGGCGTTTCCTTCGGCGCGCGCGCGCCGATAGACGATGTCGGCCGCGACCATGTCCTCCATGGCGATGCCCATCGCCTTGTAGAGCGTGATCCGGTCGGCGCTCGCCCTGCCCGCCCTGGCACCGCAGAACAGGTCGCCGAGCGTGGTCGCGCCGGCAGGGTCGCGTCCGGAAAGCTCGGCACAGCCGACGGGCGGTGGCCTGAACGCCTCGTCGCTTTCGACGAAGAGCTGCGCCTGGCCAAGGAGCTCGACCGGCAGTTCGCCCCGGGGCGGAGCGTAGCCGACCGACGACACATGCGTGCCTGGCTGGACCCACTCGCTCGCGATCACCGGCTCATAGGCATGGCTCGCCAGGCAGACGACGTCCGAGCTGCGCACAGCGGCCTCGACATCGCGCACGGGCCGCGCCCGTGGACAGCTGGCAGCGAGCCTCTCGGCATCCTCGTAGTGCAGCGAAGCGACACGGATCTCATCGAACTCGCGTACCAGCGGCAGGAGCCGCAGATGCTCCCGCCCCTGTACTCCCGCACCTATCAGTGTCGCGATGCGGGCCTCGGGCCGCGCGAGAGCCCGGACCGAGAGGATGGCCGACGCGGCGGTGCGGATCGCCGTGATGTAAGTGCCGTCCATGATGCAGACGGGCGCGCCGGTCTGCGGATCGAACAGTATGATCACAGCGAGATGGTTTGGCAGGTCGATATCGAGATTGGCCTCGAAGACGTTGACGATCTTCACGGTGAGATTCATCCCCGCGGTCCAGGCTGGCATCGCGAGCGAAAAGCCCTTGCCGGGAACCGTGATCTCGGGCCGATCCGGCGCCTGGACTTCGCCGCGCGCCATTGCCCTGAAGCCGTCTGCGAGCCCGTCGAGCAGCTGCGCCGGATCGAGCAGGCGCACGACATCGGCTTCGCTCAGATGCAGCACCGGCAAGGCGCCTTTTTCGATCTCGGCAGCGCTGCGCCTGGGCGTAATGGTGGCGGCGAACGTCATTGATGTCCTCGCGTTAAAAACTGCGCCGGCTCCACCTCTCAAGAGCGGCCCGCGGATTACTCGAGTTATGTTTGACGCAGCGCGGATTTGAGGAAAAATGAGTTTTTGAAAAGTCCCATAACTTGAGATTATAGCGATGCGCCGCAAGCGGATGACTTCCCTGACCGCGATGCGGGCCTTCGAGGCCGTGGCGCGGACCTTGAGCTTCACCGGGGCGGCGGATGAACTCGGGGTGACGCAGGCCGCGGTCAGCCGGCAGATCAGGCTGCTGGAAGAGAGCTTGTCCGTGCGCCTGCTACACCGCGAGCCGGC
Source organism: Alloboseaceae bacterium BT-24-1 (assembly GCA_025846845.1). Taxonomy (GTDB): domain Bacteria; phylum Pseudomonadota; class Alphaproteobacteria; order Rhizobiales; family Beijerinckiaceae; genus Allobosea. Next base: position 277,751 of record JAOYTL010000001.1, on the reverse strand, counting down.
CGGCAACCGGCTGACGGATGCGGGCGAGATCCTGTTCGCCGGGGTCTACGCCGCCTTCGAGACGATCGAGCAAGCCGTCGAGCAGGTCACCGGCAGCGGTGCCCGGGAGATCCTCAATGTCAGCGTCGCGCCCTATTTCTCGGCCGCCTGGCTCACGCCGCGCCTGATGTCCTTCGTCAGGCGCCATCCCGAGATCGACCTGCGGCTGCATCACTCCTACCACCCGGCCGACCACCGCCGCGAAGGCATCGACCTCGGCATCAACTGGGGTAGCGGCGCCTGGCCGGGTGTGCGCGCCGAGAAGGTTCTCGACGGCTCGCTCACTGCGGTACTGGCGCCCGCGCTCCTGGGCGAGACCGGACCACTTGCCGATCCTGCGATGTTGCTGCGACTGCCGCTCTTCTACGAATTCGATCTTGGTCACTGGCGTGCATGGGCACAGGCCGCTGGCAGCGCCGATGCAGAGTTGGCCGAGAGCCTGAGGCTCAGCGATTCGCATGCGCTGCGCCGCGTTGCCTGTGACGGGCACGGCGTCGCGCTGTTCTTCGCCGAGCTGATCGAGGACGATCTCGTGCAGGGCCGGCTGGCGCAGCCTTTTCCGGTCAAGGTCCATATCGGGGCGGATTATTTCCTGAACTACCCGGCCGGGACGGAGCTGCCGCGCAAGGCCAGGCTGTTCCGCAGCTGGCTGATGGACATGCTGGCGGAAACCGGGACAGGCCAAGCCAGCACAAAACTTCCTCTGTGAACCCTCCGTTCACGCCACACTGCTAGCGTCTTCCCGAGTCGATCTGGATGACGTGGCGTGCTGCTCGATCTGAGGACAATCTATCTGGCGGGTGCGATCACCTGCCTGATTATCGGCTTCGTGCAGTTGTCCGCCTATGCCACTGGCCGCTTCGAGCGCTGGCCGCTCTGGTGGGGGCTGAGCAACCTGCTGATCGGTATCGGCCTGATCGGCGTCGGATTGCGGGACATCATCCCCGACATCGTCTCGATCCCGCTCGCCAACACCGTCAGCTGGATCGGTTATCTCCTGGTGCTGTTCGGCGTCAGGAGCTTTGCCGGCCGGCCGGCACGCTTGCCGCTCTACGTCCTGGCGGTCGCTGCCGCTGCTGTTCCTTTGTTCCTCTGGAACGAGCCCGACGGCTTCGTGAGGAGGATCGTTCTCGTCTCCGCCTTGGTCATGGCCTGCGATGCGCTCCTCGTCCGGGAAGGCCTGCTGCTGTGGCGGCGCGAGAAGCTGGTCGCGGGTACGATCCTGGCCGCCCTGTTCGCGCCGACCGTCGTGCTGTTCGCGCTACGTGCCTGGCTCGCGATGACCGGCCAGCTCGGTTCGGAGCTCTTCCCCGCGGAGGGCGCCGATCCGTGGCTGGCCGTGACCGGAACCGCGTTCCTGCTTCTGCGCAGCGGCGCGCTTCTCTTGCTCGCTGCCGAGCGCAGCCGCAACACGCTGGTCTCGATCGCCCAGCACGATCCTCTCACCGGCGCGATGAATCGCAGCGGGCTGGAGCGCGCCATGGCCCAACTGGCGAATGATGCCGGCAAGCGCCCTGGCCAGCTGGCTCTGCTCCTGATCGATATCGATCACTTCAAGACGTTCAACGATTCGCACGGCCACGCCGCCGGCGATCGTATCCTTGAGCTCTTCGCCGAAGCGGCGCGGAGTGAATTGCGCGCCAGCGACATCCTGGCGCGCCATGGCGGCGACGAGTTCGTCATCGTGCTTCCGCATATGAGCGCCACCGAGGCCGCGCGTGTTGCGAACCGCATCCGGGCTGCATTCGGCCGGGTGCTCTCGGATTGGGGCGGCGTTCCCCTCCAGCAGCCGACGCTCAGCATCGGCGTCGCCGAGGGCAACGCAGCAAGCAGCGAGCTGGAGACGTTACTGCAGCACGCCGACGAGGCGCTCTACCGCTCGAAGCGGCTCGGCCGCGACAGGGTCCAGGTGCAGATCCGCGCCTTGGCGACGTGAGCGCACCTCAATTCGTCAGATCAGATCGGCCAGCCGCGCCCGTTTCACGCCGAGCGCCGCCATGTCGGCCCAGGCCTTGTCGAGCGAGCCGTTGAGGTCGATCGCCCGGCACGCCTCCTCGACCACGAGGGTCTCCAGCCCGTTGCGCGCCGCATCCTGCGCTGTCCAGCCGACGCAGAAATCGGTGGCGAGGCCAACAATGACGGCGCGGGCGACGCCGCGTTCCCTGAGATAGCCGCCGAGGCCGGTCGGCGTCTTGCGGTCGGCCTCGACGAAGCCGGAATAGCTGTCGACCTCGCGGCGATAGCCCTTGCGCACGATGGTCTGCGCCATGGTGAGGTCGAGATCGGCGCGGAACTCGGCGCCCTTGCTGCCCTGGATGCAGTGGTCGGGCCAGAGCACCTGCGGGCCATAAGGCATCTGCATCATCTCGAACGGCTTCTTGCCGGGATGGCTGCTGGCGAAGGAGGAATGGCCGGCCGGGTGCCAGTCCTGCGTCATGACGACATTGGCGAAGCGCTTGCCCAAGGCGTTGATGACGGCGACGACTTCGTCGCCCTTGCCCACTGCCAGGCTGCCGCCCGGGCAGAAATCATTCTGCACGTCGACGACGATGAGGGCGGTCCTTGCATCGATCACCGGCTTCTCCTGTGCCTTCAGTGGTGACGCCGCGGCGGATGCGACAAGCACCGTAGCGCCAGCGACCAGGCTGCGCCGGTCGATCCCGAAGCCGTCCTGCATCCTCTCCTCCCGAGCTGCTATCGGCGCCTCGGCGGCCGGAGGTGCGGAGCCGGAGCCGAAGCGCGCCATGATACCGCCAGTCAGAGCGCGACGATATGCCTTCGCGCGCCGACAGCGACGACAGCCGGGCGCAGGCCGCCGCTCATTCTCCCACCGCCCGCGTCATCCGCGTCACGCCCTTGCGCACGGCGAACATGCGGCCATAGACGTCGCCGGCGAGATCGGGCCGATAACAGCGCTGTTCGAGCAGCGGATCCCAGATGTGCTCCACCGTGTCGATCAGTTCGAAATCGGTAGCGAGGCGTGCCTCCAGCTGCAGGCGGTTCTTGCGGTTCTGGTATTCGAGCAGCACCAGCGAGGTCTTCGACAGGTCGAGATGGTCGAGCACGTCGCCCTCTCCGCCCTCGATGTCGATCTTGACGATGTCAGCCGAGGGCAGGCTCGCTGGGTCGACCACCGCCACCTCGTAGCGCTCGACCATCGCGTCGGCCACGAAGGTGTCGCCGGCATAGGAGGCAAGACCCGACTCGCCATCGCCGGCAAAGCGGCTGAGGAAGGTCGCCGTTTTCTGACCGCCCGGAAACAGCGCGGCGTTGACCGTGACGATGTCGCGGCGCAGCCGGGTATTCTGCTGCAGCAGCGCGAAAGTGCCCGGATGCGGCTCATAGGAGGTCACCGCGCTGCCGGGCCAGCGGGCGCTCGCCCAAAGCGCGAACGAGCCGACATTGGCGCCGATGTCGAGGATATCGAGGCCGACGCCATCGAAGCCGGCTTCGTACTCGCCTTCAAGCACGTCCTTGATCGCCCAATGCATCGCCTCGGGCACGGCAAGGCTCATCGGAATGCGCGCGACATACTGCTTCATTCGGTCCCCCCCGGACGTCATCTTTGTCTGCGCGCACTCTGAAGCCTTGCTCGCCGACAGCGCAAGACTGAGCCTGGCGAGCTCGGTACTTGCTCTCAGCGCAATTCGACGTTCACCACGCCCGGCGCGGCACGCACCGCGTTGGCCACCTGTTGGTTGACCGGATAGCGCCCCGGCAATTCGATCTCGACCTCCTGGGCGCCGTCGTCGAGGATCATCACCAGCGAGATCTTGCCGTCGGCGCGCACGCCGTCGCGCGGCTTCACTCGCTCGGCGATCGAGGCCAGCGCCTTGTCGTCGCGCAGGAAGATGCAGAGGTCCTGCTTTTGCCGGTTGGCGAGATCGTCGAGCCGCTCGCAATCCTCGATTCGCGGGCGCACCTCCTCGCCGTCGAGCACGGCCGAGAGCCGCAGGACCAGCGCCGCGCCGGGCTCGAGCAGCTCGCGATAGCGCTGCAGGCCTTCCGAGAACAGGATCGCTTCGAACTGGCCGCTGGGATCGGACAGCTGCACGATGCCCATCTTGTTGCCGGACTTGGTCCGCCGTTCCGACCTGTCGATGACGGAGGCGGCGACCTTGGCGATCGAGGTGCCGCTGGCGCGGACATTGCGGGCGAAATCGGCATAGCTCTGCACCCGCAGGCGCTTGAGCAGATGCTCGTAATCGTCGAGCGGGTGGCCGGAGAGGAAGAAGCCGACGGCATCGTGCTCGCGCTGCAGCCGCTCAGCGGGCGCCCAGGGCTCGAACGGCGGAATGCGGAAGGCTTCTGCCACGCCGCCGCCACCGAAGAGTTCGGACTGGCCACCTTCGGCTGCATCGCGAGTGCGGTTCGAGAGGGCGAGCATGCCGTCGACCGCCACCATCGCCTTGGCACGCTCCGGCTCGACCTCGTCGAGCGAGCCGGCCGAGATCAGCGCTTCGATGGTACGGCGGTTGACCAGGCGCGTGTCGATCCGGCGAGCGAAATCGGCGAGATCGCGGAACGGGCCCTCCTTGGCACGCGCCGCGACGATCGACTCGACCGCAACGCGACCGACGCCCTTGATCGCGCCGAGCGCATAGCGGATCGCGCCATCGGCGACGTCGAAATCGACGCCGGACCGGTTGATCGAGGGCGGCTCGACCTTGATGCCGAGCCGCTCCGCATCGCGGCGGAATTCCGAGAGCTTGTCGGTATTGCCGATATCGAGCGTCATCGACGCCGCAAGGAACTCGACGGGATAGTTCGCCTTGAGGTAGGCGGTCTGGAAGGCGACCACGGCATAGGCGGCCGCATGGCTCTTGTTGAAGCCGTAGTCGGCGAACTTCGCCAGCAGGTCGAAGATCTCGGAGGCCAAGTCCTTCTTCAGCCCGGATTCGATCGCCCCCTTCACGAAACGGTCGCGCTGGGCGTCCATCTCGGCCTTGATCTTCTTGCCCATGGCGCGGCGCAACAGGTCGGCTTCGCCGAGCGAGTAGCCCGACAGCGCCTGCGCCACCTGCATCACCTGTTCCTGATAGACGATGATGCCATGCGTCTCGGAGAGGAACGGCTCCATGCCGGGATGCAGATAGGTCGGCTCCTCCAGCCCGAGCTTGCGGCGGCAATAGGTCGGGATGTTGTCCATCGGGCCGGGGCGATAGAGCGCCACCAGCGCGATCAGATCCTCGATCCGGTCGGCCTTCATCTCGACCAGCGCCTTGCGCATGCCGACCGATTCCACCTGGAACACGCCGACTGTCTCGCCGCGCGACAGCATCTCATAGGTCTTCGGATCGTCGAAGGGCAGTTGCGCCAGATCGACCTCGATCCCGCGCTGGGCGATCAGCTTGACCGCGATGGTCAGCGTGGTCAGCGTCTTCAGGCCGAGGAAGTCGAACTTCACCAGCCCGGCCTGCTCGACCCACTTCATGTTGAACTGGGTGACGCGCATGCCGGTGCGCGGGTCGACCGAGAGCGCGACGAGTTCCTCCAGCGGCCTGTCGCCGATGACAACGCCGGCGGCGTGGGTCGAGGCGTGGCGGTGCAGCCCCTCGAGCTTCTGGGCGATCTCGAGCAGGCGGGCGACGACCGGCTCCTCGGCCGCCGCCTCCTGCAGCTTGGGTTCGCCGGCGATGGCCTCGGGCAAGGTGATCGGCTTGGCCGGATTCTGCGGCACCAGCTTGGTCAGCTTGTCGACCTGGCCGTAGGGCATCTCCAGCACCCGGCCGACGTCGCGCAGCACGCCGCGCGCCTGCAAAGTGCCGAAGGTGATGATCTGGGCGACGCGCTGCTCGCCATAGCGATGCTTGACGTAGTCGATCACCTCTTCACGCCGGTACTGGCAGAAGTCGATGTCGAAGTCCGGCATCGAGACGCGATCGGGGTTGAGGAAGCGCTCGAACAGCAGGCCGAAGCGCAGCGGGTCGACATCGGTGATGGTCAAGGCATAGGCGACGAGCGAGCCTGCGCCCGAACCGCGGCCGGGGCCGACCGGGATGTCATGGTCCTTGGCCCATTTGATGAAGTCGGCAACGATCAGGAAATAGCCCGGGAATTTCATCCGGGTGATAATTGAAAGCTCGAAGGCGAGCCGCTTTTCGTAGTCCTCAATGGTGAAGTTCGCAGCCGGGCCATGCTTGGCAAGCCGTGCTTCGAGCCCTGCCTTCGCCTGGCTCTCCAGCTCCTCGGCCTCGTCCCGCCCCTCCTCGCCGAAGCGTGGCAGGATCGGTTTGCGCAGGCCGACACGCCAGGAGCAGCGCCGGGCGATCTCGACGGTCGAAGCCAGCGCCTCCGGCAGGTCGGCGAAGCGCCGCTTCATCTCGGCCCGGCTGGCGAAATAATGCTCCGGCGTGACGCGCCGGCGCTCATTGTCGGAGACCAGCCTACCGGCCGCGACCGCGAGCAGCGCGTCATGCGCCTCGAAATCGGCCGCCTTGCCGAAATAGGGCTCGTTGGTGGCGACGATCGGCAGGTCGGCATCATAGGCGAGCCGCAGCAGCCCGGCCTCGATCGTCGCTCCGTCCTCGCGCTCATGGCGCTGGATCTCGACATAGAGCCGGTCGCCAAAAATCTCCTGCAGGCGCTTTAGCCGTGCGGCAGCCTGGGCCGGCTGGCCGGCGCGCAAGGCTGCGTCGAGCGGCCCACCGAAGCCGCCGGTCAGCGCGATGAGATCATCGCCGCATTCGGCGACGTGGTCGATCGCCGCGACCGGCGCGCCGGCACCGGCCACCAGGCAGGCCTGCGTCACCAGCTTCATCAGGTTGCTGTAGCCGGCCTCGCTCGTGGCCAGCAGGACAAGATGCGGCGTCACGCTCTGGACGGGTTTGCGTCCGCCCGTATCCTCATCGGCGAAGTCGACGGAGAGCTGCACGCCGGCGATCGGCTGGACGCCGGAGCTCGCCAGTTTCTCGGAGAATTCGAGCGCGCCGAACAGATTGTTGGTATCGGTCAGCGCCATGGCCGGCTGGCCATCGCCGGTGGCGAGCTTGGCAAGCGTGCCGACCTGGATCGCGCCTTCGAGCAGCGAATAGCTCGAATGGACATGCAGGTGGACGAAGCCGACCTCGTCCTGAACCAGTTTGTCGTCTTTGCGGTCGGTCATCGCGCCCTCCGGCGCGCCGTCCGTTCAGCCAGTGGGCCGAGCGAAAGAACCTGCGCCGATTCTTAATCCCGGAGCATGCTCCAAACCGGTTATGGCGCGCCACCCCATCCCGGTCGAGCGGGCCGGGATGCGAGGCTGTGGACACGCCGCCAAAGCATCTCCAGCCTCTGTCCGTGGGGCTGTCAGACGTGCGGCCCCGAGGCGAGCGCCGCCCAGACCCAGATCATTCCAACGAAGAGTGCGAGCGCCAGGAACTCCACGGCTCCGGCCATCAGCTTGCGGGCAACCAGCATGTCCGACCTCCAATGTTCTATATATGTTCATATTAGTTTTCCGTTTGTTCGCGTCAACACCACCAAGCCAATGCTGGCTGGCCAATACCGCGAGCGGTTAACGAGTATTTACCGAAGCTTCAAAGGCATTAATGACAGCACCCGCCAGTCAGGCGGAATCATGTATGGGTCGCCGCATGACCACCTCCCCTGATCGGCCGCGCACCCGGTTCCGCAACGAGACACTGGGCGTCGTGCTGATGGCGGTGTCGATGCTGATCATCCCGACCTCCGACGCCATCGCCAAATACCTCAGCAACGCGCACGCGCCGGTCTTCCTGAGCTGGATCCGCTATGTCGCGGCGCTCGGTTTCGTGCTCCCGGTCGCCCTGCTCTGGCGTGGCCAGAAGCCAGCGGGCCCACCCGTATCGCAAGGTCGGTATTGGCTGGCGCAGATCCTGCGCACGGCCTTCCTCGTCACGGCGATGACACTCTATTTCGTGGCGATCGTGCGGATTCCGCTGGCCGATGCGCTCGGCGCCTATTTCATCGCCCCGATCGTGGCGACCCTGCTCGCTTCGGTCGCGCTGCGCGAGCGGCTCGACCGGCGAAAACTGCTCGCCGTCGCCCTCGGCTTCGTCGGCGCCATTCTCGTCGTCCGCCCGGGCACCGACACCAGCACCGACACGCTGATCGCGCTGGCCTCCGGCTTCTGCATGGCTTGCTATCTGGTGCTGACCCGCGCCACCGCCCAAGACAGGCCGCCGGTGGCGACGCTGACGATCCAGCTCGTGCTCGGCATCCTGATGCTGATGCCCTTCGTCCTGCTGCAATGGACGACGCCGACCCGCGAAGGGTTGCTGCTGATCCTGCTGATGGGCCTCGTCTCGACGCTCAGCAACCTGATGACGATCAGCGCCTTCCGCCTGGCGCAGGTGCAGACGCTCTCGCCCTTCGTCTATCTCGAACTGATCGGCGCAACCGCGCTTGGCTACGCCCTGTTCGGCGACCTGCCCTCGCCAATGACATGGGCCGGGATCGCCGTGATCGTGGTCGCCGGGCTGATCGTCGCGACCGCTTCACCCGCGCGCCGCGAGAGCTGAGGCAACGCGCCTCAGCCGGCCGCCTCCGTCGCCTGCTCGGCCTGCTCCTCGATCAGGCTCAGCAGCACGTGCGACTGACCGTCATCGCTCGCAACCGGCACGCGCCTGATGCCGATCAGGCGGCGGCCGTTCCCGGGGGTCTCGATCGCGCGGACCGTCATTGTGGCATCGGCATCCGCCCGCTGGAGCCGGCGATCCTCGCGCTCGATCCACTCAGCGGTCTCGGCATCGAAGACATCGCGCGCCGCCCGACCGATCATCTCGGTACGACTGACGCCGAACAGGACCTCTGCCGCGCGATTGACGAATATGTAGCGGAGCGTGGCCGCATCCTTGACGACGATGGCCACGCGGATGTTCTCCATGATCGCGGCGAGCAGATGCTCGGTGCACTCGAGCGAGCGCTGCAGATGCCGCTGCTCGGTGAAGTCCTCGTGCGTCGACACCCAGCCGACGCCGCCGGTCATCGGCCGCTCGACGATACGGATGACGCGTCCGTCCTTGAGGTCGACATGCTTGACGGCGGGCCTGCCCTGCTCGATCCGCGCCAGGATGGCCTCGACATAGCTCTCGACGTCGCCGGAGAAGGTGCCGATCTCGATCCGGCGCCGAAGGATATCGCGGATCGTCAGGCCCGATTGCGGCAGATCCTGGGGAAGCCGATAGATCTTCCGGTAGGACGCGTTCATCAGGATGACCTTGCCCTCCGGATCCAGCATCATCAGGCCCGGCACCATGCTGTTGATCGCCGCCAGCAGATGGCGCTTGTTCTCCTGGAGCTGAATCTCGAGATTGTCGCGCCGCCGCGCGCTCGTCCGTTCAAGCGTCCGCAATTCCTTGTTGCGGATCAGCGTGTCCTGAAGCTGCTGCACAGCCTGTCCGAGCTTGCCGACTTCGTCGAGGCGCTCGCTGTGCGGGACGGTAGCGACGACCTTGCCGGCCGCGATGTGGTCGGCGGTTTCAGTGATCTCGTGCAACGGAGCGATCAGCGAGCGGCGGATCAACGCGCCAACGTAAGCAGCAAGAGCCAGCGCCGCGAGGCCAAGCAGAACGATGAGCCAGGTGGTGAACCAGGCACGCTGATTCAGGATGACGACCTCGTCGGCACGCCGCGCATAGATCCGTCCGAGAGCTTCTAGATCGGCATTGAGGGCAGTCCTGGCGGCGCGGTTTGCGTCGTTGTCACCCCATGCCCGGCCGGCTGCCTGGCCGATCACATTGGCACGGCGCACCAGCTCGGCCCGGAACCGGATGAACTCGGCGATGCGCGTCTTGAACGCCGCAAAGAGCTCGGCGTCGTCGCTTCGGACGATCTTCTCCCAGGCCTCGACCACATCGGCGAGGTCGCGATTGCGTTTCAGCAGGTTTTCGCCGTAGCGCGCCACCGTCTCGGAATCGCTCGACATGTAGATGCCGCGCGATTCCATCACGACAGCGTAGATCAAGCCGTTCGCCCGCTCGACATAGGCGGCCGAACGCGAAGCGAGGCCGAGCTTGTCCTGATATTCAGCCTGCTGCCGGAAGGATATCAGCGCCACCGCCACCAGCGCGCAGATCACGACGACAAAGGCGCAGCTCGCAGCATAGATCTGGTGGCGCAGGCTGACGGCCCGCAGGCGATCGAGGATATGGCGCTGCACCATGTCAGCGACCTCCAGTTAAGGAGGCCACTGCTGCACGCGAATTCCTTAAGGTCAGGTTTCGCAGCCGCGGTGCCGGCAGTTTGCCGAGAAGCTACCGGACAAGGCCCGAGAGCAGCCCAACGATCGCGCGCGGCTCGATCTCGGACGGCGTCTCGTCGAAGGCGGCGCGGTAGTAGTCGAGCATGCTGAGCTGCTCGAAATTGTTCCAGATCTCCTCGTCGTTCATCGCCTGGCCGCGTTCCTCGAGATTGAGGATCATGCCGTAGTCCTCGGTGCCGGGCTCACCGTAGATCAGCGGCGGCGGCAGCGGCTCGGAGCGCAATTCGTGCTCGGCCGCGGCGATCGCCGCGAGAGCCCCTGACACCCAGACGCGATGATAGGCATTTGAGACGTCGCGCTCGGGCTCGCCCGAGCTGGTCAGCACGGCGCGGCAGGCCGCGGCGAAGCTGTCGACCATGCCGTTTCGCTCGGCCAGCCGATCGGCTGCGTTGTAGTTGGCATGGATCGGGTCGACATAGGCGAATTCGTTCTGCAGGAGACGCGCGGGCTCGCCCTGGAGGAAGAGCCAGGGATAGGTGTTGTCGATCAGGATCTGGCCGGGCAGCAGATGCGCGGCCTGGTTCTCGCCGGAGGCGCTGAAGAACTGCTGCTCGGCGCCCTTGCAGGTCACGCTCGGATTGGGCGTCAGCGGCAGCCCACCCTGGCCCGGCATCCGGATCGCCGCCATGTAGACCAGCACCTTGGCGACGCGCGCATTGCGCGAGCACCCATGCCAGATCGCCTTTTCGGTATCTGAGGAAAAGCGCTCGACCCGCAGCAGGCGGAAGCGCTCCTGGCCAGAGACGGCGCGATCGGGAGAACGACGACGCCCCATCTCAGCCACCGATCAGCACGGTGGGCTCGCCCATGGCGATCTTGTTCGGCGGACCGACCGCCTCGATGATCGTGTCGCCCATGCGGCAAAGCGGCAAGCCGTTGACCAGCACGGTCTGCGAACCGTCGATCACCACGCCCGGCCCGTGCGGCGGGATCGGCAGGGGCGTGGCGCAGATATGGATGTCGGCTCCGCCGGCGGCGCCGGTGATCGTCGAGCCCATGCTCGCAGCCGCCGTCGCCTTCGCGGTCTCTTCCGCCACCTTGGCGGCCGGCGCCCCCGGTGTGCCCGCCGCCGCGAGCGTCGCTGCCTCGGCAACCTGGATCGCCGCGTCGGAGACCGCCTTGGCGGACTGGATCGCCGCCGCTGCGCCGGCCGGAACGCCACGCCAGGCGAGCTTGCCGCCGATGATCACGTTGAAGCTGCCCGGCCCCGGCTGCAGCATTCCTGGCAGAGGGTGGATCACCGGGTCGAGAATGCGGGCGGCCGGACGGCCTGCTCCGCCTCCTCCGCAGCCTCCACCTCCACCGCCACCGGCTCCACCGGTTGCGGCCGCGGTCACCGCCGCGCTGCTCATGAAGGCCTTGGCGTTCCTGTCCGCCGAGGCCGTCAAGACCGCGAAGGCGGCATCCCGGTTCGCCGGCAGCGACGCCACCGGAACACCGTTGATGGTCGCGTTCGATGCGAGCTTCCCGGCAGCGGCTGCGGCCAGCACCGCCGGCAACTCGACGGCCCAGAACACCTTCTTGACCGGCTGGCCCATCATCAGCATGACGTGGACAGGTCCCTCGAGGCTCTCGATGAATTCACGCGACGCATCGCCCCAGAACGAATCCTGCAGCGACTTGGCATCACCCTCGACCCCGTAGAGCAGCTCATTCGCCGCCGTCGCGGCTGCCCTTTGCGGGTCGGTCGCCGGCAGCCAGGAGCCCGTCTGAAGTTTTTCGATCACCTCGTCGTCGTCGACACCCGTCAGACCGAACGCCTGAGCGAGCGCGAGCTGAAATCGGCGGCTCATGAGGAAGGCAGCACGGGGTGTATTGTCGATCAGGGCGTATCCCGTCGCTTCCTGCGCCTCGGCGACCACGTCCTCGGCCTTCGCCGCCTTCGAGCCGAGGCGGGAATAGAGGATCGCTCCCGGGCCAGCTGCAGTCGCCGGAACCTCGCGGGCCAGCGCGATGAGCTCCGCAACGCTCGGTTTCCCCCCTAGGCGCGCGATCGCATCGGCAGCCGTCGTCATCGCATCACCTCAGAAGATCTCGACCCGCCGGTCTTCGGCGACGAAGTCGACACCGAGGATCGGCTTTCCGAACAATTGGCCGGCATGGAGCATGGCATAGGCGCGCAGATGGTCTTCAACGCGTCTGAGCATCGCAGCGGTGAGGATCACACGACCGTATTCGGATGCCGCCAGCCTGCCTCCCAGATGCGACATCACCACCCGCCTGCGCCCCTGGGCATCGCGCTCGCCGGCATAACGGTAGCCGCCGTGGAACACCGGAAATCCGGGCGCGAGGACGCGGAACGCCCAGGGCCCGCCGGGATAGAGGTCGCGATCGAGATTGATGACTTGCCAGCCATCCTCGTCGATCGGGAACCGCCCGCTGCGATCATAGTCTGGCGCCTGGTTCTGGGTCATCCTGCTGCCCCGATATGCGACGGTCGGTCGGCTGCCTCTCACGCTACATCCATCTGCGCCCACTTGCGACCGTTTCGCCAGCGCAGCGCAGCGAAATAAGCTCAGACGCCAGCAATGCGTTTAGGCATCGGCGGCAGTGCCATGGTGACGCTCGGGAACGAGCTGTATATGCTCCCTGGAAGGCCTTGAGATAGCGAGAACCGGATGTCGTGGTATAGTAAGGTCGTCTGGTCCGAAGGCTTGTTCCTGCGGCCGCATCACCTGCAGCAGAACGATCGCTATCTTGAGAATCTGCTGGAGAATCGCGTCCGGCAGGTCACGCCTTATCCTTGGGGTTTCTCGGTGCTCGAGATCGACCGCGACCTGGCGCAACAGAGCCGCATCGGGCTCAGGCGCGCCGTCGGCGTGATGCCGGATGGCACGCCCTTCGCCATGCCTGACAATTCGCCGTTGCCGCCGGCGATCGAGGTGCCGGAGAATGCCGCCGGCCAGGTCGCCTGGCTGTCGCTGCCGCTCGCCGCCTCCAATACCCGCGAAGTCGAGGACAGCCTGAACGGCTCGGCCAGCCGCTTCTATCCGGCGACCGAGATGCTGATCGATTCGACCGCCTCGCTGCGGGTCGACGAGGAGATCGACATCGCCCATCCGCGCTTCGGCCTCGAACTGCGCAAGACCGGCAAGCCGGGCTATGTCGGCCTCGCGCTCGGACGCGTGCTGGAAGTGCGCGACCGCGCCATCCTGTTCGACGAGAAATTCGCGCCGCCGGTGCTGCTCTGCTCGGCCCACCCCGTCGTCGACGGCTGGATGAACCGCGTCATCGGCTGGATTGACAACAAGCTCGAGGAGCTCGCCCGCTACGCCGCCGACCCGACCGCCGGCGGCGGCCTGCAGAGCGCCGACTATTTCATCCTGCAATTGCTCAACCGGCACATCCCGGTGCTGAAGCACATGCGCGGCTCGCGCTTCGTCCATCCCGAGCGGCTGTTCATCGCCCTGCTCGCCATCGCCGGCGAACTCGCGACCTTCACCACCGCCGAGCGCCGCGCCCGCGACTATCCGGCCTACGACCATGACGACCTGGAAGGCTGCTTCACCCCGGTGGTGCGCGACATCCAGGACTTCCTCTCGGCCCAGCTCGGCCGCCGCGCCATCCGGCTCGAGATCGTCGAGCGCGCGCAGAACGCCTTCATGTCGACGATCCGCGACCGCGCTTTGATGCGCAACGCGACGCTGATCCTGGAGGTAGCAGCGCGCCGGCCCCTCACCGAGATTCAGTCGCAGTTTCCGCATCTGTTCAAGATCGGTCCCAACACCAAGATGAACGAGATCGTCCATGCCCATCTGCCGGGCATCAATCTCGTTCATCTGCCGACGCCGCCGCCCCAGATCCGGGCCCTGACCGACCACGTCTATTTCTATCTCGACCGCACCTCGCCGCTCTGGCCTGAGTTCAGCACGGCGAGCTCGATCGGCATGCATTTCTCCGGTGACTGGCCCGATCTCGAAATGGAGCTCTGGGCCGTGCTCGAGGGCAGGCGATGAGCAACGACGGCCCGTCCGATCCGTTTGGCCGTTCCGACCGGACCTTCATCCGGCCGAACCCGGCGGGACGGCGCGTGCCTCCGCCCTCGCGTCCGGCGCCGGGGCAGCCCGGCTACCCGCCGCAGGGCCAGCCTTACCCGCCGCCGAATGCGCCCTATCCGCCGCAGCAGCCCGCAGGCTACCCGCCGCAGGCTTCGCCGTATGGACCCTCGGGTGGCCCGCAATACCCGCAAGGCGCCCCTTCGCCCGGCGTGCCCGGTGGCGAGGAGTGGATGGCACAGCCGCAACCGCGGCCAAGTGCACCACCACCCCCACAGGGCTACGTGCCGCAAGCCCTGCCGAAGCGCGAGCAGATGCTCACGCCGAACACCAACCCGCTGCTCAAGGCGGCCGGCCCGCTGCTGCTCCTGCTCGGGCGCCTGCGCGCCAACATCAGCAGCGCCCCGGCGACGCAGATGATCGGCCAGGTCGGCGAGACCATCGAGGCCTTCGACCACGAGGTCCGCGCCGCCGGCTTCACCGCCGAGCAGACGCGCACGGCGAAATACATCATCTGCGCCTTCGCCGACGACATCGTCCAGAATATCCCCGGCGACGAGCGCCATGTCTGGACGCAGTACAGCATGCTCTCGCGCTTCTTCGGCGAGCGCACCGGCGGCGTGCGCTTCTTCGAGGAGCTCGAGCGTGCCAAGCGGGACCCGAGCGTCAATTACGACCTGCTCGAATTGATGCATGCCTGCCTGGCACTCGGTTTCGAAGGCGTGCACCGCACCTCGGCCGGCGGCGCCGCCAACCTGCAGATGATCCAGCGCAGCCTGTTCGAGACGCTGAGGCGCGTGAAGCAGCCCGATCCCGAATTGTCGCCGCGCTGGCAGGGCCAGGCTCTGGTCGCGCGGCTGGCGCGCTTCAAGATCCCGGTCTGGTCGGTCGCCGCCGTCGCGGCGGTCGCCGTGCTCGGCCTCTATTTCATCTTCCGCGCCTTGCTCGGCGGCAATGCCGAGGCCTCGGCCAGCGCGCTGCTCTCGGTCCATCCCAAGGGCGATATCGAGATCATCCGCAAGGTCGCCGCAAGGCCGCCGCCGCCGCTGCCGTCCCCGGCGCAGCCACCCAAGGTCTGCGGCACGGTGCAGCCGCCGATCACCTGCCAGGTGACACCGAACCTCATCATCGTGCGCCTGATGGACATCACCCTGTTCGATCCGGGCCAGGCCGTGGTGCGCAATGAGTTCCGCCCGCTGATCGAGCGCATCTCCACCGTGCTCAACGAGGAGGGCGGCACGATCAAGGTGGTCGGCCATTCCGACTCCGACCCCATCCGCACGGCCCGCTTCCCGTCCAATCTCGAACTGTCGAAGGCGCGCGCAGTCGCGGTCGGCGACCTCTTGAAAAGCAAGCTGAAGCAGCCGGACCGGATCAGCACCGAGGGCAAGGGCCAGGATGCGCCGATCGACACCAACGCAACCGCAGCCGGCAAGGCTAAGAACCGACGCGTCGAGATCCTGATCCAGCGCAACGGCTAGGGCGGGCGACGATGCAGGAGACGGGCAGACGATGAATCTCGCGACGTGGCTCAGGATCGCAGCCATCTTTGTCGGCGCACTCGCGCTGACGCTGCTGATCTGGTTCGGCGGCCCCTTCATCGCGTTCGGCGAAGTGCGTCCGTTCGAATCGTTCTGGGTCCGGCTGCCGATCGCACTCGTCCTGATGCTCGGCGCACTCGGCTGGATGGCCTGGATCGTGATCCGCCGGCGCAGGGCCGTCGCCGCGCTCTCCGATGCGATGGCCAAGGAGGAGTCGCAAACCGGTGACGGCGCCGCCCTCGGCGCCGGCATGCGCGATGCGCTGGCGACGCTCAGGCGCACCCGCGGCAAGGATGGCGGCGACTATCTCTACGATCTGCCCTGGTACGTCATCATCGGTCCGCCCGGCGCCGGCAAGACCACGGCCCTGGTCAACTCCGGCCTGAAGTTCCCCCTCGCCCGCGGCGGCCAGGCGCCGGCGGCGGTCGCCGGCAATGGCGGCACCCGCTATTGCGACTGGTGGTTCGCCGAAGAGGCGGTGCTGATCGACACCGCCGGCCGCTACACAACCCAGGACACAGACAGCAAGGCAGAGCGGACGAGCTGGCTTTCCTTCCTCGATCTGCTCAAGTCCAATCGGCCGCGCCAGCCGATCAACGGCGTCATGGTCGCGATCAGCGTCGAGGACCTGCTGACTTCCTCGCAGGAGGAGATCACCGCCCATGCCGAGGCGATCCGCGCCCGCCTGCTCGAGCTGAACGAGCGGCTGAAGGTCGACTTCCCGGTCTATGCCGTCTTCACCAAGACCGACCTGATCGCCGGCTTCAACGAATTCTTCGCCGCGCTCTCCGAGCCGCAGCGGCGCATGGTCTGGGGCCACACCTTCCAGACCGTCGACAAGACCCGCAACATGATCGGCGACGTGCCGCCGGAGTTCGACGCGCTGATCGAGCGCCTGAACGAGCGCCTCTCCGACCGCCTGCAGGACGAGCACAACCCGACCTCGCGTGCCAAGCTCTTCGGTCTGCCGAGCCAGATGGCGGCGCTGAAGCCGATCGTGAACGACTTCCTCGGCCGGGTCTTCGAGCCGACGCGCTACCAGTCGAGCGCGACGCTGCGCGGTTTCTACTTCACCTCCGGCACCCAGGAAGGCACGCCGATCGACCAGCTGATCGGTGCGCTCTCGCGCAATTTCGGCAGTGAGCATGCCGATTCCGGCAGCTATTCCGGCCGCGGCAAGAGCTTCTTCCTCACCGACCTGATCCAGAAGGTGATTATCGGCGAATCCGGCTGGGTCTCGACCGACCTGCGCGCCGCACGCCGCTCGACCCTGCTGCGCATCGCCGGCTTCAGTGCGGTCGCGCTGGTCTCGCTCGCGCTCGGCGGCATGTGGTGGACGAGCTATGCCCGCAACAGCGACCTGATCAACCAGAGCAATTACGGCCTCGCCGATTATCGCTCCAGCGCCGCCCCGGTGCTGCAGGAGACGACGCTGTCCGACCGCAATTTCAGCCGGGTCCTGCCGCTGCTGCACAAGCTGCGCCACATGCCCGCCGGCTATGCCGACAAGGACGAGCCGACGCCAGTTTCCGCCACCTTCGGCCTGAGCCAGCGCGAGCGCCTGCAATCGGCGGCTCAGGAGAGCTACCATCAGGCGCTGGAACGGCTGCTGCGCTCGCGCATCATCTTCCGGCTCGAGGAGCAACTGGAAGCGAACGTCAACAACCCCGGCTTCATCTACGAGGCGCTCAAGGTCTATCTGATGGTCGGCGGCCGCGCCCCGCTCGACCGCGACCTCGTGCTCGCCTGGATGCGGCTCGACTGGACCGAGAACCTCTTCCCCGGCGCCGCCAACGCCAAGGGGCGCGAGGCTCTGGAGGAGCATCTGATCGCGCTGCTCGATCTCGACGACGGCAGCGAGCCGGTGGTCAAGCTCAACCAGCCGCTGATCGAGAGCAGCCAGCGCACACTGCGCCGGCTCAGCATCGCCGAGCGCGCCTACGAGTTGCTGCGCACGCAAGGGCGCAACGCCAGCCGCGACTGGGTCGCAGCGATCCGTGGCGGCTCGGATGCGCGGCTGGTCTTCGAGGGTGTCTCCGGTGAGGATCTGGACTCGATCCGGGTGCCCTATTTCTACACCTATGACGGCTTCCAGAGCGCCTTCGTCGACAGGCTTGGCGACATCGGCGAGCGCATCGAGAAGGAGCGCTGGGTCCTCGGCGACAATGCCGACCAGGCGGCGATCACCTCGCAATATGCGAGTCTCTTCCAGGACCTGCTCAAGCTCTACGCGCGCGATTTCACCGCCTCCTGGCAACGGACGCTGCGCCGGCTGAAGCTGCGCCCCCTCAACGCCGACAAGCCGAAATACATCGCGCTCTCGGCGATCGCCGCACCGACCTCGCCCTTCAAGCAACTGCTCGAATCGATCCGCGACGAGACGCAGTTGACCAAGGAGCGCGCGGCGCCGAAACGCCCCCCCGGGACGCAGGCCGCCGAGAAGATGGCCGGCCAGGTCGCGGACCATGCGGCCAAGACCCTGGAACAGCGCGCCAATTATTCGCTCAGCCGCCTCGGCACCAGCCTGCCGCTCAGCGCGCCCGGCGTCGACCGCGTCCTCGGCGGCGGTGGTGGCGGCGAGGCGCTCGGCGCCAATATCGAGTCGCAGTTCAAGGCCTTCCACGTCCTGGTCGAAGGCGACGGCGGCAAGCGGCCGGTCGATCAGGCGCTGCAGATCTTCGCCGAGATCAACCAGAACCTCGCAATGGCCGCGACCACGCCGGCCCAGGCCGCTGCCGCCAATGCGGCGCTGGTTCCGCTGATCGCCTCGCTGCGCGGCAACTCCTCACGCTATCCGGCGCCATTCGACGCGATGATCGTCGCCGCCGTGAACGATTTCGAGGGCGATGCGACCGGCGCAACCGTCTCGCTGCTGCGCCAGGCGCTCGCCAGTGATGTCGCGCGCCAGTGCGCCGACATCCTGACCAACCGCTACCCCTTCGTGAAGGGCTCGACGCGCGACGTTCCGCTCACCGCTTTCGCCAGCATGTTCGCTCCCGGCGGCACCATGGACAAGTTCATGAAGGAGCGGCTTGACCCCTATATCGACAAGTCCGGGCAGAACTGGAGCTGGCGCCAGGACAGCCGGGTCGCCCGCGCCCTCTCGCCGACGACCTTGCGTGAATTCCAGCGCGCCAGCGACATCCGCGAGGCCTTCTTCCCGACCGGCGGCAACCTGCCCAATTTCCAGATGGTTGTCGTGCCGACCTCGATGTCCTCCGATGCGCAGAGCGCCAAGCTCGAGATCAACGGCTTCACGGTCGCCAGCCAGCAGGGTGTCAACACGCCGACGCCGGTGATGTGGCCGGGCGCGGGGCTGAAGAAGACCTCGATCATCCTGGCGATCGGTAGCGCTGCTGCCAACAACAATGCCGGTGGCATCTTCGGCGGCGGGTTCTTCTCCAACAGCCCGACCCCGGCCGCACCGAGCGAGGTCAAGATGTTCGAGCGCGACGGCGACTGGTCGTTCTTCCGCCTGCTCGATGCCGGCTCGGTGCTGCGCCAGGGCGACAACGTCGTCTTCACGCTCGCCGCCAGCGGCCGCCAGGTCGGCTACCAGTTTGGCGTCGGCTCGCTGAAGAACCCGCTGGTGCTGCCGGCGCTGCGCGAAATCCGTTGTCCGGCGGGGATTTGAGATGGCGTGCGGGTTGTTCGGGAAACTTCCCGGCAAGCGAGACTTCATCGCGCTGGGCGCCCCCACCGCCTTCCTCTCGGCCTATGAGCCCTGGCTCCAGGGCGGGCTCACCGCCAGCCGGGTCGAGCTCGGCACCGGCTGGCAGAATGCTTTCCTGAACGCCCCGATCTGGCGCTTCTGGTTCGGCAGCGCCTTCTGCGGCACCACGGTCGCGGGCGCCTTCATGCCGTCGGTCGACGGCATCGGCCGCTATTTCCCGCTGACGGTCTTTGCTCTCGCCGGCCCTGGCGCCGCGATCCCGCCACCGGAGCTTGATCCGCAGGACGCTTGGTTCGCACAGGCCGAGGATTTCCTGCTGCGCGCGCTCGAACCCGACGCGAGCTTCGAAGCGGTCTCGCAGGCGCTCGGCGGGCTCGCCGTGCCGAGCGACGAGCTCATGGCTGCCCCACCCGCCGATATGGTCAGGCTCTCGGACGGCACGATCGTCAGCGCGCTCGATTCCGCCACCTTCCCGGCACGGCTCACCGCCTTGCGGGTCGAGGACCACACCCGCTCCTACGCCCATGCCAGCTATCTCTGGACGGTCGGCGGCGATGATTTCGAACCGCTCGCTCTGGTCGGCCAGGGCTTGCCGAGCCCCTATCTCTTCACCGGCCTTCTGACCGGACGCTTCGACGCCTTCCTCGGTGCAGGATCGACGGCATGAACGAGCACAGCCCCGGCGCCGCCTTCGAGACGGGCGCAGTCAGCCATGCCGGGCGCGTGCGCAGTCACAACGAGGACAATCTGGTGGTCCAGCCAGAACACGGTCTCTGGGCCGTCGCGGACGGCATGGGCGGCCATCAGAACGGTGCCATGGCGAGCGCGACGGTGGCCGCGAGCCTATCCGCCATCGGCCCCGCTGCCTCCGCCGCCGAACTGCTCGACCGGCTCGAGCACAGCGTGATCGAGGCCAATGCGGAACTCCGCCGCAAGATCCGCGAGCATGACGGCGCCACCATGGGCTCGACGCTCGCCGTTCTGCTCATTCATGGCCGCCATTTCGCCTGCGTCTGGTGTGGCGACAGCCGCATCTACCTCGTCCGGGGCGGGCGCATCACCCAGGTCTCGCGCGATCACACCGAGGCGCAGGACATGATCGAGCGCGGCCTGCTCACGGTCGAGGAGGCACGGACCTGGCCGCGGCGGCATGTCATCACCCGCGCCATCGGTGTCCATGACCGACCCGAGCTCGAGATCGACAATGGCGAGCTCGAAGGCGGCGACGTCTTCGTGCTCTGCTCCGACGGACTCACCGACCATATCCGCGACGAGGAGATCCTGCGAGCGGCCGGCTCGGGCGGCGCGCAGGCCGCCAGCGATGCGCTGCTGGCCCTGACCCTGGAGCGCGGCGCCACCGACAATGTCACCGTGATCGTGGTGCGCTATCATCACGACGGCGGAACCGAGAAGACGCGCTGGGTGCCGAACATGCGCCAGCGCCGGAGCGATGCGCCATGAGCGACCCCGACCGCACCGTCTTCCTGCCGCGCACCGGCCTGGCGCCCGGCGTCCGGCTGAACGGCATCTACGAGATCGAGCGCCTGATCGCCACCGGCGGCATGGGCGAGGTCTACCAGGGCCGCGCCATCCAGACCGGTGACGCCGTCGCGATCAAGATCGTCCGCCCCGACATGGCGCAGGACGCCAATGTCCTCGCCCTGTTCCGCAACGAGGCGTCGGCGCTGCACAACCTCTACAATGAGGCGATCGTCCGCTATTACGTCTTCACCGTCGACCCGGCGACGCAGGCGACCTATCTCGCCATGGAGTTCGTCGACGGCCAGCCGCTGTCGGACCGGCTGAAGCAGGGGCCTTTGCCCTTCGAGGAGGTCGACCTGCTGCGCCGGCGCATCGCGTCCGGCCTGCACGCCGCCCATATGCTCGGCATCACCCATCGTGACGTTTCGCCCGACAACATCATCCTGCCCGGGGGCCAGGTCACCCGCGCCAAGATCATCGATTTCGGCATCGCCAAATCGAAACTGGCCGAGAAGACGGTGATCGGCTCCGGCTTTGCCGGCAAGTACAACTACGTTTCGCCAGAGCAGCTCGGCCTCTACGGCGCCGAGGTCACCGGCAAGTCCGACATCTACAGCCTCGGCCTCGTGCTCGCCGAGGCGCTCGGCGGCCGCCCGCTCGACATGGGCGGAACGCAGATGCAGATCCTCGAGAAGCGCCGCCGCGTTCCCGATCTGTCGGCCATCGACAAGCGCATCCGCCCGCTGCTGGCGCGCATGCTCGCCCCCGATCCGAAGGATCGCCAGGCCGACATGGCCGAAGTCGCCGCCTGGCAGGCCAGGGGTAGCGCGAGCCCCAGCGGCAAGCGCGCCTTTCCCTGGCCGCTGGTCGCGGGGGTCGCGGCACTCGCGCTCGTTGCGGGTGGCGGCTTCGTCGCCTGGCAGATCCTGGGCGGAGCAGCCCCGATCCAGCAGGCGATGAACACGCCGCCACCTGCCCTGAGCGACGATCGCCAGCCACCGGCATTGAGCCCGACACCGGGCGCCCCTGCTCCCGAACTCACCCCTGCGAACCCGGTTCCGCCAGCAGTACCGGGACCGTCGCCGCAACCGGCGAGCCAGAGCGAGCCGCCCACCCTGCAGCCGCCGGCCTCTCCTGGCCCAGCTGTGCCGCCGCCGTCGCCGACGGTTGCCCCGCCGGAGCTGAACCCAACCCCCGCGTCACCGCCGCCGAGCCCAGCATCGACGACCGGCCCGAAGCCGGCACCGACTGTCTCACCGCCGACACCATCCGGTCCGGAGCCCGAGCCGCGCACCGCTGCCGAGCGGACCGCACGCTATGTCGCCGACTATGATGGCGGCGCCTGTTTCTTCCTGTGGCCGACGGCGATCGCCGACAAGCGCGCCACGATCGAGGGCTTCGGCAGCTCGGCCGAGCCCTTCGTCAGCTTCGACGGGGCTTTCAAGAAGGCGCAGGGCTACGAGGCGCAGATCAGCCTGCGCACGATCACCGCGGCGCAATGCCCGATGGTCGATTTCCTGCGCCAGCTCGGCCGCGGCGTCGACCGCAGCCCGGTGATGCAGATCGGCGCCTTCACCATCAAGAGCGGCGATACGCTTTCGGGCACGGTCGAGAGCGACCCGAACCGGAATCTCGACATCCTGCTCATCGGCGATGACGGGCTGGTCTACAACCTCGCGAACTACACCCGTCGCGAAGGCGGCAAGGCGAGCTTCAGCCTGAAACTGGAATCGACCGCTGCTTCCGGCGCGCCGGTCCGGCCGCAGACCGTGCTGGCCCTCGTCAGCCAGGCGCCCTTGCCGACCCTGTCGGGCCCCAACCCGGCTCCGGCCGGCGACATCTTCCCCGGCCTGCACCAGGACATCGCCCGTACCGGCGGCAAGGTCGGCATCGGCATCAAGTATTTCCGGATCGAATGAACTGACGACGGCATAGACGTCATGCTCGCCCTTGTGGCGAGCATCCACGTCTTGAGCACCGCATTCGACCAGCCAATCAAGAACGTGGATGGTCGGGACAAGCCCGACCATGACGACTAGCGACGAACGGCATCGCGGTATTCGTCGACCGTCACGCCTCGCGGTAGAGCTCGCCCCACTCGTCCTGCCAGAGTCCTTCGGCATCCTCGACGACGATCGGCGCCTTGATCTCGTTGGCAAGGCGCACGCCGGAGCGGAAGCCTTCGATCGGGTCGAGCTCGTCACTGACGAAATCATTGGCGAGATGGCCGGCCGCCAGCTCCGCCGGACAGGCAATGCGGATGAAGCTCTTGCCGTCACGCTGGCCGAGGCTCAGCGTGATGGCATCGGGCTGCGGCTCATCGACCTGCTCGAACCGGTTCTTCGCCATCGTCATCTCCTCGCCTCTGCGATCGGTTGATCATGGGCCAGCGCCGCCTTCGCGGCAAACTCCGCCCGCAAGCGCCTTGGCCCGGCCTGGCGGGTATTCGCCTCGCGCCCTACTTCTGCGGCTGTCTCGTCGGCCCGGCAGCGGGGCCGCGCACGACCTTGTAGCGATCAAGCCTGACCTTGATCATCTCGTCGAACTTCTTGTGCACCTCGGAGACCGAGAGCGTCTTGGTCTCGCCGCCGGCCTGGGCGTAGAAGATCGGCCGATTGGCTTCGGCCGGCTTCGGCAGCAGCGCCGCCGCGCTGGCACCGGGCGTCTCCTCCATCGTCTCGATGAAGGTCTGCGCCGCATCCGGCCCGAGGAAGTGGATGAGGTAGATCTCGCCGCCCGTGAGATGGCGCCCCATCGCCTTCTCCAGCCGGAGCGTGTCGCGCTTCAGCATCTCCCCGGCGAGCAAGGCCGAGAGATAGGGCTCGCGCCTGAGATCCAGGATGCGCTGGCGCTCATTCGCGTCGGCGATGACGAACTGCCGGCCGTTGCGGCCGATGAGAGCGGCCTCAGCATGGAGCCCGTGCTTGCGGCCGAACTCGAAGATCACGCCGAGCCAGGTCTGCTCGATGAACTGGTAGAGGCCGGTCGCCGAGGAGGTCTTCGCCTGGACCGCGGTCGAGAATGAGGAT
Organism: Alloboseaceae bacterium BT-24-1; assembly: GCA_025846845.1. Classification (GTDB taxonomy): domain Bacteria; phylum Pseudomonadota; class Alphaproteobacteria; order Rhizobiales; family Beijerinckiaceae; genus Allobosea. Next base: position 253,770 of record JAOYTL010000001.1, on the reverse strand, counting down.
TCCTTGTCGGCGACCGCCATCAGCAGGGTCGGGTCGGCACCAACGACGCGCCCTGCCCTGACGATCATCTCGACCAGATGCCGACGGATCTTGATCGGCCCGAAGGTCAGGACCTGATTGGGGTCGCCATTGTAATTGATCGGCGCCTGCGGCAACTGCGAGCGCGCCGCGGCCGCCGGGGCACCCGGCTTGCCCGGCAGACTGGGCGGAACGAGGATGATGTTCGACGGCGGCAAGACCGGTATCGGCATTGCCGGCTGATTTGGCGTATCCGCCGCTATCTGCTCTCTGATCGCGGCGAGTGATGGATCGGCATTCAGGGCGAATTGGGTCGCCTGCCGCGCTGCTTCGAGATCGCCTTCGACGGAGGACAGGATTAGCGACGGCCGGGTCGGCGCCTTGAGCGATGGCGCCTCGACGCTTTCCATCGGCTCGAAACCGCCACTCAGCTCGGTCGATCCCGGCCTCAACGTCGCAACCGCGACACCTCCCACGATGGCCAGAACCAGCGCACCTCCGCCGATATAAGAGGCGAGCCGGAGCCAAGAGCTGCCATCCGTTGCAGCGAACGGCACGCCGGCGGCAAGGTTCGTGGCGTTGGCACTGCCGATCACCGTCCTTTGCGCCGCCACGAGCCAGTCCGGCCCCTTGCCATCCTTGCCAGCCGCCTCCTGCAGTTCGGCGATCATCCGGCGCGCCTGTTGGGCCGGGATGTTCGCCTCGCGTTCGAGCGTCGTCGCTGCACCGCGCGGGCCTTGCTCGGTCAACGCCTTGAGTGCGAAGAACCAGAGCTGCAGCGAAGCGCGCCGGCTCTCCAACGGTGTCCCCTTGCAGGGCGAGACCAGGAAACCGCAATGCGGGCAGGCATAGGCGCGCAGCTTCACCCGCGGCGCGAAGGCCGCGGTCTTCCCGCAGGCGGAGCAGGCCAGCGTGATGCCGCCCTGTCGCGCCTGCATGATGGTTTCGAGGCAGGCATCCTCCTGGAATGCGGCCTGAAACTGCTTGAAGCGCTGACTCATCCCTTGCTACCGCTGCTGCCGCGCTCCGCAATAAGCGGACGGCCCCTTCGCGACAAGCTCAGCCTGCCAGCAAGGCCAGTCGCGCGACATCCTTCAAATGCATGTCGACCTCCTCCGCCGTTGCCTTTTTTGGCAGCGCCGAGGCATCACGACCGGAGGCGTGCGCTTCCGTCAGGAAGGCATTGATCTCGTCGAGCAGCATCGCCGGCGTCCGTGTCCCGTCGAGCAGGCTGACGAACTTGCGCACCACGACTCCGTCGAGCGCGACCGCGCGATGGCGCAGGTCAGTGACCTCATGGCTGCTCAACGCCTGGCGTCGCGCCAGCTGGCTCGCGACCGGCCGCTCGCTGATGCACGTGGTCAGCCGATGCGGCTCCAGATTGATTTCGAGCAGGCCGGCCCGATAGATCGCGGTCAGCGCCTCATTGAGACGGCCCTTCTCGCGGGCGAGATCGGGGCCCAGGCTGTCTTTCGCTTCGTGCAAGGCCAGCGCCGCGAGCTCGTTATGGCCAATGCTACCCGGCCAGGCCTTGCCGAGCGCCCGCAGGGCCGCGATGGCTGCCGGCAGGTCCAAGGCGAGGCGCACCCCTTCCGAGAACAGGAAGCTCACGGCCTCCGGCCGCTTCTCGTCCTTCTCCTCGACCTCGCTGACGCTCGCCGCAAGATGGTAGGGCTCAAGGCTGAAATGCGAGAAGCCACGATGCAGCGCGACGTCGGCGCGGCAGAGCAGGGTCTGGCGAAAGCAACGGCCGATGAGCAGGTCGAGCGATTGCTCCTGCCGGAGCGGTTCCGTGATCGGGATCTCGTTCAGCACCTGCTGCGCCGCCCCCCGAGCTCCACCGAAATTGTTCGGGAAGGACGCCTCGGCCAGGAATTGCAGCCCATGGGGCTCCGCCGCCGCCAGCACCTCGTGCAGAGCGAAGGCGCGCGCGCCCGGATTGAGATCGTCGTGATAGAGGACGTTGTCCGGAATATCCCCGATCTGCTTCATCCGCTCGCGCAGGGCCGCCCCGTAGAAGGTCTCGGCGTCGGTCGCCTCGGCGAAACGCTTGATGGCTGCGCGCGCTGCCCGGACCTTCTCGATCGGATCGTCGATGTCGCGTGTCTCGAACAGCATGACGTCGCGTGCGAGGTCGCGCAGTCGGCAGCCCGGCAGGGCGTTGTAGCTGACATAGGCGATCCCCTGCGGCGTCAGCAATTCGCCGAAGAGCGCCAGGATCCGCTCGCGCACCAGCTGCGGCACCCAGGAATAGACCCCATGCACGAGGATGTAGTCGAAGCGGCCGAGCGCGGCCGACGCGGCCATGATGTCGAGATGGTGAAAGCTGACATTGGTGGCGCCGAGCTCCGCGGCGTCCGCCCTGGCGTGCGCGATCGCCCGCCCGCTCAGGTCGATGCCCACCAGTTCCGCACCCGGGCATTGCAGCGCCATCGGGATCAGGTTGCCGCCGCGGCCACAGCCGAGTTCGAGGACGCGCATCGCCGTCGTCGGGGCCGGAGTCATGCCATGGACATGCCCGATCGTCGCCAGATGCGCAGGGTGCGTCTGCGCGAAGGCATGCCCGGGATAAGCCACCGCGTCGTAGGGATTCGTCGCCATATCGTTCATCGAGGAGATCCGCCTATCCCACGCATTGGACTGCAATTTCGGTGCTTCCGGAGACAGTCTGAGCCTGCGGGCGATCCTCAGTCCGCGCTCGCAAACCTGTCCCCACCGTTGCCAGATAGCGATGATCCGCTCAGCGGCAGTTGCTTGCGCCGCCGCCGATCTGGGCCCGCAGGGCGTCGGCGCAATCGTCTGCGGCGGCGGGCTTGGCCGGCTTGCGACCACGGGCATTGCGCGGCTCCGGCTCCCCTTCGACGCCACCGGTCAGGATGCCGGTCGACTTGCGATCGACCACCACACGCTGCTGCGGCTTGAGTTCACGCGGTTCCTGACGTTGCGGGCGGGCGCTCGTGCTGGGCAGCAGCGGCTTTTGCGGCGCCGGCAGTTCGGTCGCCCCGCTGGCGTCATTGCGCGTCGCCACTGCCTTCTCGCGGTCCTGGCGCTCCTGAATCAGCTTCGCCTTCTCGGCTTCGAGCGCAGCCAGTTCCTGCTCGCGCTTGGCGAGTTCCTTGGCGAGACGCTCACGCTCGCTCGCATCGGAAGGCTTCGCCGCCGGGGCCTCGCCCGGCTTTGGCACGGAACGCTCGCCATCGCCCTTGCCGGCATCGCGGCCAGCAAGATCGACAGCGGCCTGCTGCCGGTCCTTTTCGGCCTTCTGCACGCGATCGAGCAGCTCCTTCTCGCGCGCCGCGAATTCCTGCTCCCGCTTCTCGCGATCAGGCGAGGCGCTGCGCCGCTCGATCAGGTCGAGCCGCGTCTTGGCGTCGACCGCGAAGAAGCTCGTCGGGAAGCGCTGGATGAAGGCCTTGATCTCGGCGGCGTTGTCGCTGCTGCGCAGCTGCTTCCAGATGTCGGCGTCGGTCTCTTCGCGATTGAGGTAGAAATCGCCGAGCAGGGAGAGCGAGAGCTCCGGTGTCTGCTTGCCGCCGGTGGAATCGTAGACCGCCTTCTGGACCCGGCGGAACATGGTGGCGATCTCGAGGCCGGGCTGCTTGATCTCCTGCACCAGCGCCGCGGTGAACGGGCTGTTGCGGCCGGCGCCGTCGGCGGCGACGTCGTTGGCCTGTGTCGCATAGGCGGTCACCATGCCCTGCGCCTTCACGATCGGCGCCAGGCCGGCGCCGACCGACATGCTGCGCGTCGTCGACTTCTTCGACAATTGGGCGAGGAAGGGATTGTTGCGGCAGGCGTCGAGCACCATGATCTTGACGCCCTTGGCGAAGCTCAGCGCAGTAGTCACCTCGCTCAACTTGACCGTCTCGTACTGGACCGAGACCTCGTCATCGATCTTGGCCTCGACCGGCACGAGGAAGTTCTCGCCGTTGAACTGGAAACCGTGGCCGGCATAGTAGAACATCACCGCGTCGGCCTCCTGCGCGAGACGCGCGAAGCGGGACACGGCGGCATCCATGCCGCGCTTGTCGAGATCGATACCGTCGACCACCTCGAAACCGACCTTGCGCAGCGCCTCGGCGGTGTCGCGCGCATCATTCGGGGTATTGGGCAAAGCGGGCGCGTTCTTGTAGGCGGAGTTGCCGATCACCAGTGCGACGCGGCGCTCCTGGGTCTGGGCAAGCGCCGGCAGGGCGACAAAATGCGCAAGAAGAGCGATCAGTGCGCAAAATCTGACGACTGCGGTCATGGCACCATTCCCTGCGTCACCCTAAGGAAAGTGACCCCGAAAATCCAGTTCTATCCGCCCATAGCGACAGGCGGGTTGCTCCTGACCTTTTATCCAGCACCGGCCTTGCGGCCACCGAGCGCCTTCGCGACCGGCATCAAACGAAAGGTTGCCCCGTCCTTGTGGCGGTTACGGCCATTCTCGCAGAGCTCCATCATGGGCGCCCTCGCAATGGCAAAGTCGATGGCCCGGTCCTGCATGCGAGCAGTCAGATCGATCGGTAGAGCGCGGCGAACCGCACACAGTGTTCGCCGCGCGTCAGTTTCGCGGCATAATCTTGTTCGCATGGCGGCGCAGCCACCGCTAATCTGATGCCGCTAAGGGTTCGAATCGGCTGCGGCTCCGGTCCCAAGCGGGGTCGCCGAGGAGGCGCCATGCTGACACGCCTGCGGCTACCCATCTGCGTCTTCCTGGCACTTGCTGCTATCGTGGGCGCCCTTTCTCTCGCAATATCGCCCGCGGCGGCGCAACAACGCCGCTTCGCCTTCGTCATGGGCAACGGCGCCTACCAGAACATTGCGAAGCTGCCGAACGCTCTCAACGACGCTAACGCGACGCGCACCATGCTGCAGGAGGCCGGCTTCGACGTCACCGCCGCGACCGACCTTTCGCTCGCCGGGCTGCGCAGCGCCCTCGACGTCTTCGTCGACAAGGTCAAGCAGGGCGGCGCCGGTTCGACCGCGCTCGTCTACTATGCCGGCCACGCCGTCCAGCTCGATGGCGCGAACTACATCCTGCCGACGGATGTGCGGCCGGAAACATCGGCGAACATTCCGAACCAGTCACTCTCGCTGACGGAGATCCTGCGCAAGCTCGACGCGGCCGGTGCCCGGTCGAAGATCGCCATTCTCGACGCCTGCCGCAACAACCCCTTCGCCGCGCGCGAATTGTCCCGTGGCCTGGCCTTGCAGATGGTCGACGGTACAAATGAGGGTGTTCGCAGTGAAGCCGGGCTGGCTCGCATCGACTCCAGCAGCGGCACCTTCGTCGCCTTCGCAACTTCGCCGGGGTCGACCGCCGCCGACGGCACCGGCTCCAACAGCCCCTTCACCACCGCGTTCCTGCGCGAGGCGCGCGAACCAGGCTTGCCGATCGAGCAGGTCTTCCGGCGTATTCGCCTGGCCGTCTACGATGCCACCAGCGGCGTCCAGATCCCCTGGGATACCTCCTCGCTGATCACCGATGTCAGCTTCTTCCAGCGCTCGGCCGGTGCGCCTCAGGCGCAGCCTGCAACCGCCGGTGCTGTCCCGCTCGCAGTTCGCCCTACTCTGGCGGCGCTACGCGCCATGTCACCGGCCGACGCCTCTCGCACCGCGATCGCCTGGGACCGGCGCGACATCTATCGCACCGCGCTCGACATCAACCCCGATGACCAGAACGCACTGAGACTGCACCGCATCCTGTCACAACGGACCGAGGAGACCGCCTGGGCCGAGACCGTGCTCGCCGGCGATGCCGAGTCCCTGAAGCTCTTCGTCCGCCTCTATCCCGGCTCGCAGCATGAGAACGAAGCGTTGCGCCTCGCGGCCACCGCACCCAGTCGCAACCGCGTCCAGGTCGCCCAGACCTGCCCGGTCTGCCCCGCCGTTCAGCAGCCCCGGGTCCGCCGCGCCGACTATACGCCGCGTTCGCCCGGCGGCCCGGGTGCGCCGCGGCAGCCGCAGACCGCACCGCCTCCCCCGCCCCCGATCTATGCCCCGGCCCTGCCGGCCATCCTGCCCGGTCGGCCACGCTGGACCGGCTTCTATGTCGGCGGCTCGCTCGGTAGCGGGCAGCAGAGCGGCCGCACGACCGTCGGAGGCCCCTTCGGCAGCCCGACGGTGTCTCCGACGACCACGACGACCAACGCCTCGACCACCACGACGACCAATGTCGCGAACACCACGACCACGACGACGAGCACCTTCACGACCACAGTCGATTCCGTCCCGGTCACGACGACCGTGACCGCGACGACCAACACGACCGCCACGACCACCAGCACGTCGACCAACTCGTCGAGCGTCGTCATCCCCGGTACGCCGACGCTCGCCCCTTGGGCGATCAATCCATCGGCGGTTCCGCGCAGCCTGACGCCGGATGGAGAAGGCGCCGTCGGCGGCGCCCAGTTCGGCTTCAACTACCAGATCGGTGCGGTCGTGATCGGCGCCGAAACCGATCTCTCCGCCGCACGCCTCGGCGGCGCCAAGGGCGTCTCCGCCAATCCCGGCACGCAGTTCTCCACCCGCTCCAGCAACGAGCTCTCGATGCTGGGCACGGTGAGAGTGAGAGCCGGCGTCGTGCTCGGCGATTTCCTGATCTACGGCACGGGCGGCTACGCTTATGGCCTCGTCGAGCAGAAGGGTTCGATCATGCCCGACAACCTGCAGACCACCTCGGCCGCCAGTGGCTCGCGCTCAGGCATCTTCCACGGCTGGGCGCTGGGCGGCGGCGTCGAATACGCGATCGCGCCCGGAATGTCGGTCCGGCTCGACTACACGCATTATGAGCTCGGTCAGAAACGGATGATGCTGCAGGACTTCACCGGGCTGGCGCCCGGCCAGTACGCGACCATGCGGACCCGTACCGCAGGCGACATCGTCAAGGCCGGCTTCAACTTCGGCTTCTGATAGACATCGCCGCGACGAAAAAGGCCGCTGCATCGCAGCGGCCCTTCCCGTTTGCGAAGATGGCGAGGCTTCTGCGCTCACCACATGTCGAGCGCGACCCTGGCCTCGTCCGACATGCGCGACTGGTCCCAGGGCGGATCGAAGGTCATGTTGACAGTCACGCCCGAGACGCCCGGCACGGCGCCGACCGCATTCTCGACCCAGCCCGGCATCTCGCCGGCGACCGGGCAGCCCGGCGCGGTCAGCGTCATGTCGATCGCCACCTGCCGGTCGTCGGCGATGTCGACGCGATAGATCAGGCCGAGCTCGTAGATGTCGGACGGGATCTCCGGATCGTAGACGGTCTTCAGCGCCGCGACGATGTCGTCGGTCAGCCGGTCGATCTCCTCCGGCGGCAGGCCTGAGCTTGCGCCCATGGTCGGCGCGTTCGGCTTGAAGTCTTCAACAACGGTCTCGGTCATCGCTAAACTTCCGGTCGGCACGAGGCGGAGCGTCATGAGAACAGCTCTTCCGCCTTGCGCAGGGCTTCCACCAATATATCGACTTCCTCCAGCGTGTTGTAGAGGCCGAAGGACGCACGGCAGGTCGAGGTCACGCCATAGCGGGCGAGCAGCGGCATGGCGCAATGCGTCCCCGCCCTGACCGCGACCCCGGCCCGGTCGATCACCGTCGCGACGTCATGGGCATGGGCGCCGGCGAGTTCGAAGGCGATGATCGCGCCCTTCTCCTTCGCCTTGCCGAAGATGCGGATCGAGTTCATCTCGCCGAGACGCTGCATGGCATAGGCGTTGAGCCTGGCCTCGTGCGCGGCGATGTTCTCGCGCCCGAGCGCCATCATGTAATCGAGCGCGGCGCCCAGGCCCACGGCCTCGACGATCGCCGGCGTACCGGCCTCGAAACGGTGCGGCGGGTCGTTATAGACGATCGCATCCTCGCTGACGGTCGCGATCATCTCGCCGCCACCTTCATAGGGCGGCAGCTTCTCGAGCCATTCGCGCTTGCCCCAGAGGATGCCCGAGCCGGTCGGCCCATAGGTCTTGTGGCCGGTGAAGGCGTAGAAGTCGCAGCCGAGCGCCTGCACGTCGACCGGCAGATGCACCGCGCCCTGCGAGCCGTCGACGACCAGTGGTATTCGGTAGGCCTGGCAGATCTTCGCGACCTCGGCGATCGGGACGATGGTGCCGATCGCGTTCGACATATGGGTCAGCGACACCACCTTGGTGCGCGGCGTGATCAGCTTCTCGAACTCCTCGATGAGGAAGTTCCCGTCCTCGTCGACCGGCGCCCATTTGATCACGGCACCATGGCGCTCGCGCCAATAGTGCCAGGGCACGATGTTGGAGTGGTGCTCCAGGATCGAGAGGATGATCTCGTCGCCGTCCTGGATCTTGAGATATTGCCCGAGCGAGGAGGCGACCGTGTTCAGCGCCCCGGTCGAGGAGCGGGTGAAAAGGACTTCCTCGATATGGGCGGCGTTGAGGAAGCGTCGGGCGCTTTCGCGAGCTGCCTCATAGGCTTCAGTCGAGGCGTTGGCGAGATAGTGCAGACCGCGATGGACGTTGGCGTAGTCCTCGCGCATCAGCCGCGTCATCGCCTCGATCACCGCTTCGGGCTTCTGGGCCGAGGCGGCGTTGTCGAGATAGACCAGCGGCTTGCCGTAGACCTCGCGCGAGAGGATCGCGAAGTCCTTGCGGATCGCCTCGACGTCGTAGGGCTTCGCGATCGCGTTCATCTCAGGCCTTTCCGGCAGGCGTGGCGGGCCGGTCGGCGACGAGCGTGCCGGCATGCCCCCAATCCTCGCGCTCGATCTCCTGGATCACGATATGGGTGTTCTGCGGGTTCTTGCCGAGCACACGGACGAGCGTCTGGGTGAACTCCTTGACGATCTCGGCCTTCTGCTCGCGCGTCGCGCCCTTGGTGATCTGCAGGTTGACGTAGGGCATCAGGCGGCCCCTGGCTTGGGTGCACCGTCGCGCTGACCGAGCCAGCAATCGATCTCGCGGCTGACGATCTCGCGAACGCCCTCGTCGCTGACCATGTCCGAGACCTCGCCGACGAAAGCGGCGAGCACCAGCGCCTCGGCCTGCGGCCGCGGCAGGCCGCGCGCCATCAGGTAGAAGAGCTGATCGCCGTCGATCTGCGCCACGGTGGCGCCATGGCCGCAGACCACGTCGTCGGCGAAGATCTCAAGCTCCGGCTTGTTGAACATGGTCGCGCCATCGTTCAACAGCAGCGCATGGCTCTTCATGCTGCCGTCGACCTTCTGCGAATGCTGGCGGACGATGACCTTGCCCTGGAAGACGCCGGTACCTTCGCCCTCGACAATGGTCTTGAACAGCTCGCGGCTCTCGCCATGGGCCGCAGCGTGGTCCATCACCAGCGTGACGTCGGAATGCTCCTGCTTGCGCAAGAGGTTGATGCCGCGCAGCGCCGCACGGCTGTGCTCGCCGCCATAGCGCAGGAAGCTCTGCTGGCGCAGCACGCCGCAATTCACCGCGACCGCGACCGAGTCGAAGGAGACATGCGCGCCAAGGTCGGCGAGCAGCGACTGAACCTGGACCGTTTCGGCGCGCTGGCGCGTCACCATGCGCACATGTTCGACCTCGGCACCGTCGCCGATGATGAAGGCAGTGGCATGGTTGAGCTGGACCGGCGCCGCGCCGACGCCTTCATGCAGCTCGACGATCGTGACCTTGGCACCGGCACCGATCTTGACCAGGGAACGCGAGACGATCGCCGCCTCGCTCGCGCCGGAGCCGAGGGACAGCAACACGATCGGCTGCGCGACCTCGGTCCCGGGCGCGATCTCGACGACGATGCCGTCCTGCGCGAAAGCCGTATTCAGCATCAGCGCGCTGTCGTCGCGTGCCACCTCCGGCAAGGCGAAAGCGGCCGCAATCGCGTCCGGCGCCTCGGTCATCGCCTCGGCGAGGCCGCGCACGCTGACACCCGGCGGGATGCCGGCAAGGTCGGAATCGCCCGGGCTGAAGATGCCGTCGATGGTCACATAGCGGGTGCCGGCGATGGTCTGCAGCGCCAGCCGGTCGGTGACCGCCTGCGGCCGTGCCGGGCGACGCGCCAGCGGCATCGCCTCGCGCACCAGGTTGCGCAGATCGGTATAGCGCCAGGATTCGAGCCGGCGATGCGGCAGGCCCTTGGTCTCGAAGCCGGCGAAGGCCTCCTCGCGCAGCTTGCGCATCGCGCCGGCGCCAGGCAGCTCAGCCTTGATGCTGGCGAACTGCTCGACGAGCTGCTGCTCGGCCGCGGTCTTGAGCGGGGTGATCAGCGCCATCACGCGGCCTCGGAATAAGCAGCGTAGCCGTTCTTCTCGAGCTCGAGCGCCAGCTCCTTGCCGCCGCTGCGCACGATCCGGCCCTTCGACATCACGTGCACGGTGTCGGGCACGATATGGTCGAGCAGGCGCTGATAGTGGGTGATCACCAGGAAGCCGCGGTTCTGGGCCCGCAAGGCGTTGACGCCGTCGGCGACGATGCGCAGCGCGTCGATGTCGAGGCCGGAATCGGTCTCGTCGAGGATGCACATCGACGGCGCCAGCAGCGCCATCTGCAGGATTTCCATGCGCTTCTTTTCGCCGCCGGAGAAGCCGACATTGAGCGGCCGGCGAAGCATGTCCCTGTTGATGCCGAGCTTGTCGGCGGCAGCGTTGACCTGCTTGATGAAGTCGGGCGTCAGCAATTCGGCCTCGCCGCGCGCCTTGCGCTGCGCGTTCATCGCCGCCTTGAGGAAGGTCATGGTGGCGACACCGGGGATCTCCAGCGGATACTGGAAGGCGAGGAAGATGCCGGCGGCGGCGCGGGCGTCGGCCTCCATCTCCAGCAGGTTCTCGCCGTTGAGCAGAATCTCGCCGTCGAGGACCTCATAGTCCTCCTTGCCGGCGATGACATAGGACAGCGTCGACTTGCCGGAGCCGTTCGGCCCCATGATCGCGGCGACCTCACCGGCGTTCACGGTGAGGTTGAGGCCGTTGAGGATCTGCTTGTCCTCGTCGGCGATCTTGACGGTGAGATTGCGAATTTCGAGCATTGGTTAGAGTTCCATCCTGCTGGAGACGGTCGGGTCGACCATGACGCGGTTCACCCTGGCGTCATGCCGGGGCTTGCCCCGGGCATCTCGGAAATGATCGGGCGTCAGCCCACGGAGCCTTCAAGGGAAATCGTGATCAGCTTCTGCGCCTCGACGGCGAACTCCATCGGGAGCTGCTGCAGCACCTCCTTGACGAAGCCGTTGACGATCAGCGCCACCGCCTCCTCCTCGGAGAGGCCGCGCTGCTGGCAATAGAACATCTGGTCCTCGCCGATCTTCGACGTGGTCGCCTCGTGCTCGAACACCGCCGTTGCGGTCTTGGCCTCGATATAGGGGATGGTGTGGGCGCCGCACTGGTCGCCGATCAACAGCGAGTCGCAATTGGTGAAGTTGCGCGCGTTCGTCGCCTTGCGATGAGCCGAGACCATGCCGCGATAGGTCGAGTCGGATTTTCCGGCCGCGATACCCTTGGCGATGATCTTCGATGTCGTGTTCTTGCCGAGATGCAGCATCTTGGTGCCGCTATCGACCTGCTGCGCCCCGTTCGAGACCGCGATCGAGTAGAACTCGCCGCGCGAGCCGTCGCCGCGCAGGATGCAGGACGGGTACTTCCAGGTGATCGCCGAGCCGGTCTCGACCTGCGTCCACGAGATCTTCGAGTTCTTGCCACGGCAGTCGCCGCGCTTGGTCACGAAGTTGTAGATGCCGCCCTTGCCCTCGGCATCTCCCGGATACCAGTTCTGCACGGTCGAGTACTTGATCTCGGCATCGTCGAGCGCGATCAGCTCGACCACCGCCGCATGCAGCTGGTTCTCGTCGCGCTTGGGCGCGGTGCAGCCTTCAAGGTAGCTCACATAGGAGCCCTCGTCGGCGATGATCAGCGTGCGCTCGAACTGGCCGGTATTCTGCTCGTTGATGCGGAAATAGGTCGACAGCTCCATCGGGCAGCGCACACCCTTGGGGATGTAGACGAAGGAGCCGTCGGTGAAGACGGCGCAGTTCAGCGTGGCGAAGTAGTTGTCGGTCACCGGCACGACCGTCGCCAGATACTTCCGCACCAGCTCGGGATGCTCCTGGATCGCGTCCGAGATCGAGCAGAAGATCACGCCGGCCTGCGCCAGCTCCTTCTTGAAGGTGGTCACGACCGAGACCGAGTCGAACACCGCATCGACCGCGACCCGGTTCTCCGGCGCGACGCCGGCCAGGATCTCCTGCTCGCGCAAGGGGATGCCGAGCTTCTTGTAGGTCTCCAGGATCGCCGGATCGACCTCGTCGAGCGATTGCGGCGAGGCACCACTCTTGGGCGCCGCGTAGTAGTAGATGTCCTGGTAGTTGATCGGCGGATAGTTGACGCGCGACCAGGTCGGCTCGGTCATGGTCTTCCAGCGCCGGAAGGCGTCGAGCCGCCATTCCAGCATCCATTCCGGCTCGTTCTTGCGCGCCGAGATATAGCGCACCGTGTCTTCGGTCAGGCCCTTGGCGGGCTTGTCCATCTCGATCTCGGTGACGAAACCGTATTTGTACTCGGTCACGTCGATCGACTTGACCTGATCGATGGTCTCCTGGACCGCTGCCATCTCTACACTCCTGTCGCGGGTTCAAGGCCCGCCGGTTCGGTCTTGCTCTTGCGGAGAACGCTCAGGCCGCCGCCTGCGTTCGCCGGTTCGGGTTCGCGGCCAGCGCCTTCGCATAGGCCGCGATGAATTGGTCGATGTCCGCCTCGCAGGTGGTCCATCCGAGCGAGGCGCGCAAGGCCCCTTCGCTCATGACAGGGTCGACGCCCATGGCTGACAGGACATGCGAGCGCCTGACCTTGCCGGACGAGCAGGCCGAGCCCGAGGATAAGGCGACCCCGGCGAGATCGAGCATGATTAGCGCCGTCTCCGCCTTGATGCCGGGCGTGGCGAAGGCGGAGGTGTTGGGCAGGCGCGAAGCTTTGCCACCGAACACCACCGTATCGGGCGCCAGCGCCACGAGCTGGGTTTCAAGCCGGTTACGCAGGGCAGCCAGACGGGCCGTCTCGCCTGCGAGCGCCCTGCCCGCCTCTTCCGCTGCAACGCCGAAGCCGACGATACCAGGCAGGTTCTCGGTGCCGGCGCGCCAGCCGCGCTCCTGGCCACCACCACGCAAGGGCTTGTCGGCGAGTTCGAGCGCTCCGGTCCGGAAGACGATCGCCCCGACGCCCTTGGGACCACCGATCTTGTGGGCGGACAGCGTCAGAGCATCGGCGCCCAACGTATTGATATCGATCGCGATCTTGCCGGCCGCCTGGACCGCGTCCGAATGCACGAGCGCGCCATGGCGCCTGGCGATGCTGGCGATCTCGGCGATCGGCTGCAACACGCCGGTCTCATTGTTAGCCAGATGGACCGAGACAAGCACGCGCTCATCGGGCCGCTCAGATGCGAACCGTGAAAGCCTCTCGTCGAGCCAGCCGAGATCGAGGAGCCCCTCGCCATCGACCGGGATCGCCTCGGCCTGCCCGGCTGGGAAACGATGACCGTCGCGTACGCAAGGATGCTCGCTGGCGCTGTGCAGCAGCAGCGTCACCGGCGCCCGCACGCAGTCGCGCGCGCCGCTGCAGTCGCTGAGGCTGGGCGACAGGATCGTCGCATTGGCCTCGGTACCGCCGCTGGTGAAGACGACATTGCTCGCCTTCGCGCCAACGAGCGACGCGACCTGCTCACGGGCGTGTTCGATCGCACCGCGGGCCGCCCGGCCCTCATTATGGACGGAGGATGGATTGCCCGGCATCTGCAAGGCCCGCAGCATCGCCTCCGCCACGGCCGGGCGAACCGGCGTCGTGGCGTTGTGGTCGAGATAGCTGCGGGTCGTCGCAAACACCTGCGCTTTTGCTCCGCTCCGGAGGGCTTGCCCGAAGACGCGGCACGAAATGCTTGAAATCGCACCCCTGCGCCGTGCTATAGCCGCCCGTCCGAGCCGCGATGGACCGGAACCGCAAGCAGCCTTCGCTCGCATGTTCCAGTTCTGTTCACGGCTGTTAGAACCATTCTAAGCGCCTCATGTAGGGCGCGAGCGGCGGGGCCGTCAAGGGTGAGCAGGCTTTTCAGCGGCAGCAACGCCGCTTTTCAGCCGGCCGCCCGCGTGCCTCACCCGAAAAAAGGCGAGATGCGATGCCAGAGGTGATTTTCAACGGACCGGCCGGCCGGATCGAGGGCCGGTACCAGCCCGCCAAGAAGCGTGGCGCGCCGCTGGCGATCATCCTGCACCCGCACCCGCAATTCGGCGGGACGATGAACAACCAGATCGTCTACAACCTGTTCTACACCTTCGTGAATCGCGGCTTCTCGGCGCTGCGCTTCAATTTCCGCGGCGTCGGCCGCAGCCAGGGCCAGTTCGACCACGGCGCCGGCGAGCTCTCGGACGCCGCCGCCGCCCTCGACTGGATGCAGGCGCTGAACCCCGAGGCCAAGAGCTGCTGGATCACCGGCGTCTCCTTCGGCGCCTGGATCGGCATGCAGCTCCTGATGCGCCGCCCGGAGATCGAAGGCTTCATGTCGATCGCGGCGATGGCGAACCGCTACGACTTCTCCTTCCTCGCCCCCTGCCCGTCCTCCGGCCTGTTCGTGCACGGTTCGGAAGACCGCGTCGCGCCGGTCAAGGAGGTCATGGCGGTGATCGAGAAGGTGAAGACCCAGAAGGGCATCCAGATCGAGCACGCCGTGGTCGAGGGCGCCAACCACTTCTTCGACGGCCGCGTCGACCAGCTCATGGAACAGGTCAGCGCCTATCTCGACCGCAAGGTCGGCCCCGAGATCCTCAAGAGCGAGCAGGAAAAGGCCTGAGCCATCCGGCTCACGCCGATGAGTGGATCAAGCCCAAGCTCGAGGCCATGAAGGGCAGCGTCATCTCCGCTGCCCGCGCCTCCGCCAATATCCAGTCCCGGAACAGCCTGATCTTGCGCTCGCGCTGGCGTTCCGCCGGATAGACGACCCAGTAGGCCCATTGGTCGCGTATGGCGTGCTCCACTGCGAAGACGAGCCGCCCGGCCGCGATATCGTAGGCGAAGAGTTCGGGCACGGCCATCGCGACGCCGTGCCCGCGCATCGCGGCCTGGACATTCATCGCCTGCATCTCCAGCGACATCGCTTGCCCGCCCTGCTGGGGCCGGTCGAGGCCGAGATCGGCGAACCAGACCTTCCAGGAGGCCTCGTCGGGACTGAGCAACGGCGCGCGCAGCAGATCGGCCGCCTCGCGCAGTTGCAGCCGTTCGCGCAGTTCGGGGGCACAGAGCGGTGCATAATGGCAGGCGAACAGCTTCTCCGCCGCGACGCCTGGCCATGAGCCCGGCCCATAGCGCACGGCAAGATCGACAGCCTCGGTGGCAAAGTCGACAAGATGCTGCGAAGTCCGGACGCGCACGGCGAATTGCGGGTTCTCGATCTGGAACTGGGCCAATCGCGGCGACAGCCAGTTGATCGCCATCGTCTGCAGCGAGGAGATCGTCAGGACGGTCTGGTTTGCCTCGCAGACGTCGCGGAACACCGTCCCGATATCGGTGAGCGCCTTGCCCACCGGCCCTGCGAGCCGTTGTCCGATCGCGGTCAGCACGACCTGACGCGGCTGGCGCACGAACAGCGCAGCTCCAACGCGATCCTCCAGCAGCCGGATCTGATAGCTCACGGCAGCCTGCGTCATGCCGAGTTCCTCGGCGGCGCGGGTGAAATTCTGGTGGCGCGCCGCAGCCTCGAAGACGCGGACCGCGGCGAGGGGCGGAAGCTTCGGCGGCGGCGGTTGCGCGGGCATGCCAAAGCATAAGCTCTCTTTATGGCAGATGACAATCTTCCGCTTTGTCGCTCCGCCCTGTCAGGCCCAGATTCTCCTCACATCAGCGGGCACGACCGCCTGCTCCTTTGAGGATCCGATCATGACCTGCCTTTCGCAAACCGCGCCGCTCGCCCCACGCGGCGGCGCTTCCCTCCTGCACGGCCTGCTGGCGTTCTGGCAGCGCGATGCGAGCGCAGCTCGCACGCATTACCCTCTCGCGACGCTGGACGATCGCGCGCTCCGCGACCTTGGGCTTACACGCGAAATCCTGGAGCCACCGCACCGCAGCATCCGCGCCGGGCTATGGCTCGATCGCATGCCCGGATGAGGCCCGGGGCGCTTTCGCCGCAAAAGCGGTTTCCACTTTGGCGGAACATGCTCTAGACGACGGCGGAACGACAAAGATCAGATCGCAAGCCGCCATGACAGCCTTCAAATCCGACTTCCTGCGCGCGCTCGACGAGCGCGGCCTCATCCACCAGGTCTCGAACCCGGAGGAGCTGGATGCCCTCTGCCGGCAGGGGCCGCAGACCGCCTATGTCGGCTATGACGCGACTGCGACCAGCCTGCATATCGGCAACCTGATCTCGGTCACCATGCTCTACTGGTTCCAGGAGACCGGGCATCGGCCGATCACGCTGATGGGCGGCGGCACCTCGATGGTCGGCGATCCGTCCTTCCGCGACGACCAGCGCAAGCTTCTGTCGATCGAGGAGATCAACACCAATATCGAGAGCATCAAGAAGGTCTATTCGCGCATCCTGCGCTATGGCGACGGGCCGACCGACGCGCTGATGGTGAACAACGCCGACTGGCTGCTCAAGCTCAACTATGTCGAGTTCCTGCGCGAGGTCGGCCGGCATTTCTCGGTCAACCGCATGCTGTCCTTCGACTCGGTGAAGCTGCGGCTCGACCGCGAGCAGTCGCTGTCCTTCCTCGAATTCAATTACATGATCATGCAGGGCTACGACTTCGTCGAGCTCAACCGCCGCTATGGTTGCCGCCTGCAGATGGGCGGCTCCGACCAGTGGGGCAACATCATCAATGGCGTCGACCTCGCGCACCGCATGGACGGAAACCAGCTCTTCGCGCTGACCACGCCACTGCTGACCACCGCGTCCGGCGCCAAGATGGGCAAGACCGCCAGCGGCGCTGTCTGGCTCAATGGCGATCTCTTCAGCCCCTATGAGTTCTGGCAGTATTTCCGCAACACCGAGGACGCCGATGTCGGCCGCTTCCTCAAGGTGTTCACCCGCCTGCCGCTCGCCGAGATCGCCAGGCTCGCCGCGCTCGGCGGCTCGGAGATCAACGAGGCCAAAAAGGTGCTCGCAACCGAGGCGACGGCGCTGCTGCATGGTCGCGAGGCGGCGGAAGCCGCAGCCGAAACCGCCCGCAAGACCTTCGAGGAAGGCGGGGCCGCCCACGACCTGCCGAGCGTCGAGGTGTCGGTGGTGGAGCTCAAGGTCGGGATCGGCGTGCTCAACGCCTTCGTCACCGCCGGCCTCGTGCCTTCGACCGGTGAGGCCCGCAGGCAGATCAAGGCCGGCGGCCTGCGCGTCAACGACGCTCAGGTCAGCGACGAGCGCGCGACGCTGTCGCCGGGGGATCTGGTCGACGGCGCGATCAAGCTCTCCTTTGGCAAGAAGAAGCACGTCCTGCTGCGGCCGGTCTGACGGCCGCCATCGCCGGGCAAGAAAGGGTTTGAGCGCTCAGCTTGCACCTCGCGAGCTGGGCGCATCTGCATCTAGCGCTCCGCGGCACCCGGCGCGGGCACTCTTGCGCCGGGGCGCGCCTGCTCCAGCGGGCCACCGCCGAGCGGGTCGACGAAGCGGCGCAGGATGCCGGGTGCGATCGCCGAGAGCGGGTTCACCGTCATCGTCGGCTGGCTGGCCGAGCCCGACACGCGGAAATTCACCGCGAACAGCCCGCCATACTGCCCGCCGCCAAGGATCATGCCGACCACCGGCACCTGCGCAAAAGCGTTGTTGAACGCATAGCCCGGCACGAAGGTGCCGCCGATGTCGACGCGGTCACGGCCATAATCGACGCTGCCCTGGATGGTGAAGCCGACCTGCTGGCCCCAGAGTACCGCGTCGCTGATGTCGATCCGACTGGCGCTGCGGACGAATTCTGCCTTCAGCTTGGTGAAGGCGACATCGCTTGCATCGATGCGCGGAGCCGGCGCTCCGGTGCTGTCGAGCGCATTCGGCGCCTGGGAGCCAGGCGGGCCGACGACGCGGCGCAAGGCCGGCTCGTCGCGCACGGTGAAATTGCGCAGGAGCAGCTCGCCCGGCTGGCGGCCTTCGCCGGCCCCGAGCTGCAGGATCAGGTCGCCGCCATAGGCGCGGCGATAGAGGTCGAGGAAACGCAGGGTCGCGCCCCCATTCTCCGACTGCACCACCAGCTGGCCGGCGCCCTCGCCCTGCCTGGCCTGCTTGATCGAGAGGTCGGCCTTGCCGATGCGGCCCTGATAGGCGACCGAGCGCAGGGCCCCATTCCGACGCGAGAGCTTGAGCTGCGAATTGCCGAGCGCCTCATTGTTGAAGCCGGTCAGAATCGGCACGTCGAGGTCGAGATCGAAATCCGGCCCTGATGCAGCACTCTGGCCGCCGCGCGCGCCGCGGGTCGGCGCTGCCGGCGCATCGAACAGGTCGCGGATGAAAGGCCGTGCATCGAGCACGGCCCCACGTACGGAGAGCTTGGTCAGGTTGCCATCGCGGCCGATCTCGACCTTGGTCAGGTTATCGCCCGGCGACAGGCGCAGTTGCGAGAAACTGGCGCTCTCGAACGTGTTCTGCTTGGTCAGCGAGATGCGCCCCTTGGCCAGCAACGGCGCACTCTCGATCGTCAGGTCTTCGAGATCGGGACCATCGGCATCGACGACATAGGTGAAGGCTGCCTTGCCGGCCCTGCCTGCGGGCTTGCTCACGCCTGGTACGCCTGAATCGATCGCGGCCCTGGTCAGGTCGACCTCGACCCGCGGCGGCGCCTCGGGGGTCTTGCCCAGCGGCTTGACGACCTTGACCTGCACCGGTCCGCTGATGCCGGTCTCGGGGCCGAAGCCCCGCCGCTTGAGCGCCGCGTTGTCGAGGCTAAGCGAAACGGTCGCCTCGCCCTGGCCCTTGGCGTTCTGCTTGAGGTCGATCGGCGCCTTGTCGCCGCCGACCTTGCCCTCCCCCTTGATGGAAAGCTGACCGCGATCATAGGTCAGCGCCAGATTGGCGCCCTCCAGCTTCTCGCCGCCGAGCAGGTTGTCGGAAGCGACATTCGACAGAGCGCCGCTGCTGCGGATCAGGACGTCGGCGAACTGCAGGTCGTTGACGAGCGGCAAGGAGAGCTGGCTGGTCAGGTCGATCGCACCGCGCAGCGCGCCCGGCTCGATCTTGAGGGGGGAGAATTCGCGCAGGGACGGGAAGTTGAGGAGGGCGACGAGCGCATCGGCGGAGCCGGTCGACCTGAAGCTCATCTGCGCTTGCGGCCGGTCCGCCCAGGTGTCGGACATGGCGAAGGTGCCTTCGCTCAATGTCAGCTTGCGACCGTCGCCGAGTTCGGCCGTGGCTTGCGGAATCACGAGGTCGACAGTGCGGCCGGTGGTCGAACCCACGACGCGCGCATCGGTGAGGAGCGGCAGGCCGGGATTGGGCAGGAAGCTGACCTGCGAAGCTTTCAGTTTCACGGCAACGGCGTCATTGTCCATGCCCTTGCCGCTCGCGAGCCGCATATTCGCTTCCGGCGACATCGTCACCTTGACGTCGATCTCCTCGACCCGGCCGCTCTGTACCATCTCGGACAGCGCCCCATGCAGCCCCGGCGACGTCACCGCCGGCCAGACCGCGAGCGCGGCCCGCATATCGGTGTCGACGGCTCTGATCTGGAACTGATGCGAGTTCTGCTCGTCGCGCCGGCGCGCCATGCCGGAGCCTTCTGCGTTGATCAGTGGCCCCTTGAATGAAAGCCGCCCGAGCCGGATCTCGCCCGCGCCGGGATCGACATCGAGCTGCGTGTGCAGCGACGAGATCGCGACGGCGGCATCCTTGCCGATGCCTGCGACCTGGCCGCCGCCATCGAGCTCCAGCCGCCAGATGCCACCCTCGTTCCGCGCCTGTCCGCTGCCGGCAAGCTTCGTCTCGCCGGCCTGGAGTTCGGCGGTTGCGACCTTGATCGTCTTGAGGCCGTCCTCGCTGGTGAAATCGAGCTTCGCCCCTTGCACCTCGATCGGGTCGAGCCCGGCATTATGGACACGGACGACGCCCGGCGCGACGGTCAGTCCCGCCGCGAACTTGCGTTCGCCGTTGCCTGCCTGGGTCAGCGAAATCTTGCCACTGAGCGCCATGCCATCCAGCGCGACCATGGCATTACCGAAGGCGAGCGCCACTGCCTCGGCCGGCTCGAAACGCTGGATATCGATGGTCGCATTGCGCGTTCCGTCAGGAGCGTTCGACAGGTCGATGGCCAGTTCCTTCCAGCGCGGGCCGATCCGCCCCTTCATCGACAGGCGGGCCTGCCCGCCGCCGAACCGCTCCAATCTGACGTCGACGTCCTCCAGACCGGATCGTTGCCGCCCGGCCGGATCGATCAGCGTGACACGCGCTCCGCCAATGCCGGCGACCTCGAGCGAGCCGAGCAGCCCCTCGTTCGAAACCAGCGCACCGATCGCATTCATGGCGCCGGCGAAAGCGTCCCAGTCGACCGGATCGCCGGCCACGGGTGTCTTCGATACCTGCTCCGGCTGGGCATCCTGCTCCAGCAGCAGCGATCCGTCCTGCCTGACGCCGAGCCGGATGTTGACGCCGCGCAGGTCGAGCGAGACCAGGCGAATATTGCCGCGGAGCAGCGACATCGCGTCGTAGCCGAGGACAGCCTCCGGCGCCCGGAACGACGCCCCGCTCGCATGTCGGAACGAAACCTCGCGGACTCGCAGGCGCGAGCGGCCATCGACACGATCGAGCTCGGCCTGCTCGGCCGTGACCTTCCAGTTCGGCCCGAGCCGCTCCTCGATGGCGGTGGAGATCCGGCCTTCGAGCCCTGACAGGGGAATGAAGCCGCTGACCAGCAAGGCGGCTGCGACGAAACCGAGGGTCACGACGGCGACGCACACCGCCACTGCAATGGTGACGATACCGCGCCAGGCGCGCTTCGCGACGGCGGCGACCTCCTCGCATTCCGCCGCGGGGGTCGCGCCGGTTGCGGAAGTCGCGCTGATCTTGCTGTTCTCGGTCAAACGGAAACGCTTCTTGTCTTGCTGCACGAATCGTGTGGTTCGATGTAGCGGCTCCGGCAGCCGGGCCGCCATGCTGTCCGCATGATGCGCCTGATCCGGGGAGCGGTACAGCAACACGCAAGCTAGCTGATTCGTTCCGGGCGGTTCTGGCCTGTGGTCTGAGCCGGCTTGTCGCAGGTGGCTTGCCCGGCCCTTGCACGTGATCGAGACCAAAGGAAGGCGAAGATGGCGTTGAACGAAGGCATTGCGGCCCCGGACTTCACCTTGCCGACGGATGGCGGCGGCTCGCTCGCGCTCTCCAGCCTGCGCGGCGGCAAGGTCGTGCTCTACGCCTACCCACAGGACGACACGCAAAGCTGCACCAACGAGGCGCTCTCCTTCGACGCATTGCGCGAGGACTTCGCCGCCGCCGGCGCAACCGTGATCGGCATCTCGCCCGATTCGGTGAAGCGCCACGACAAGTTCAAGCAGAAATACGGATTGCGGCTAACCCTGGTCTCGGACGAGGAGCGGACCGCAATCGAAGCCTACGGCCTCTGGGTCGAGAAGCAGATGTATGGACGGCACTATATGGGGGTCGAGCGCAGCACCTTCCTGATCGATGCGGCGGGCAAGATCGCTCGTGTCTGGGCCAAGGTCAGGGTCAAGGGCCATGCCGAGGACGTGCTCGCAGCGACTCGGCAGCTCTGACGCTGGCGAGGCTGAAAGCCGGCGAAATCGGCCGCGGTTTGCGATTGATTAACCCTAACGGGGTCTAATCGAACCATCGCAGCGTCAACTCGGTTTTGCGTATGACTCCCTCGGATTCTCGTGCCCAAGCTCCCGGCCCCGCACTCCCGGTGAGCGGCATCCTGTCTCGCCGCAGCTTCACGATCAGCCGTTCGACCGCGCTGCTCGGCCTCAGCCTGCTGGCGCTGACCACCGCCTGGAGTGGTGCGACGAGCTGGTACATCCTGCGCAAGGACGATCTCGCCGCGCGGCTGATCACTCGCGAGACTTCGCGCCAATACGCCTATGAGGACCGGATCGCGGCGCTGCGCGCCGATGTCGACCGGCTCGCCAGCCGTGCTTTGCTCGATCAGGACGGGGTCGAGGCCCGCGTCGGCGAGATCGCCACGCGCCAGGCTGAGCTCGAATCGCGGCAGTCGCTGGTCAACGCCGTCGCCGAGAGCTTGCAATCGGCCGGCATCGGCACCTCGCAGGCCGCAAAAAACCCGCTGCGCCAGCGCATGATCAAGCCTGAGGAGCCGATCCGTGCCTCCGGCGTCACCAGCTTTGCGCCGTTCGCCTCCGGCAAGCCGACGCCGGCGCCGGAGACCTTGCCGCTGCGCGGCGCCGACGACCGTGCGGCTCCCTGGCAATCGGGCGAGGTTGAGGAGCCCGTGCCGCCGGCCAAGCGTGTCGCCGGGGCGCTGGTCCAGCTTGATCAATCGATCGAGCGCAGCACGGCCGCTCAGCTCGCCGCCTTGCGCGATATCGACCGAACCCTCGGCGAGACACAGAAGACGCTGCGCAGCGCGCTCGCAGAGACCCGACTCGATACCGACAAGCTCGCAGCGGCGAGCTCTGTCGCAAAAGGTGTCGGTGGACCGCTCGTCCCGCTCAACATCGATCCTGCGGCCGGCCCCTTCGAGGCGACCCTGAGCTCGTTGCAGCCCCGCATAGCGACTGTATTCAACCTGCGTGGCCTCGCCGAGCGGTTGCCGCTGAACAGGCCGCTCGACGGAGAGCTCGAGCTGAGCTCCAATTATGGCTACCGCGCCGATCCCTTTACCCGTGGCGCCGCGCTGCACACCGGCATGGACCTGCGCGCCGAGCACGGAGCACCCGTGCGCGCCACCGGCCCGGGAAAAGTCGTGACTGCCGAGTATTCGGGTGGCTACGGCAACATGGTCGAGATCGAGCACGCGAACGGACTGACCACGCGTTACGCCCACATGTCGGCGATCCTGGTAAGCCTAGGTCAGGTAGTGAACAGCGGAACCCTCGTCGGCCGCGTCGGCTCGACAGGCCGCTCGACCGGACCGCATCTGCACTACGAAACCCGCCTCGACGGCGACCCGATCGATCCGAACCGCTTCTTGCGGGCCGGCAACAAGCTCGCCGGGCGGGTCTGAGACTCACGTCCCTCAAGGGCGGATTTTCCAAGGCGTTCAAATCGACTTCACAGATCGCTGCAGCATTCACGCGCAGTGATCTGTTTTGATTCGAGAATCAATTCAGCGCAGGGCTTCGGCAATGGCCGCGGCGGCGACCTGGTGGCCGTACTCGTTCCAGTGCGCATCGGCCTGGAACTCGAAGCGCTTGCCCATCTTGGCCCACTCCGCGGCGAAGACCGGATGCAGGTCGAGGAAGGCGATGCCGTGCTTGCCGGCCATCTCCGCAGCGATCCGGTTTAGCTTCAGCGCCGGGCTGTCGGCCCGTCCGGCATAGATCGCCTCGCGATCACCATCCATGACGAGCTGGAGCTTCGCCCCGATTGCATCGGCGCGCGCCTTCAGCCGAGCGAACAGATAATCCGTCGCGACGCGGATATCGGCCTCCTGCGCGAGTACGCTCGCCACGTCGATATTTGCGGCATAACCGCCCTCGCCCGCCGCCTTGGCGGGTCCGAGGATCGCGTCGACCAGCGCCTGCGGCCTGACCTGCCAGCGATAGAGCAGGAAGCGCGCCGTCGCGCTCTGGCGGACGAATTCGAGCCAGCCGGCGCGCCAGGGCTCGGGCGCGACCTCGCCGACGACCTTGCCGCCTTCGATCTTCAGCTTGAGGAAGCTCGAAGTGTAGCGCCCCGGCTTGAAGACGAAGCTCTCGTCGAAGTCGTTGTGGACCAGGTTGACGACGATCCGGTCGGGCCGCCGCGGCACGACCTCGCGCTCGATCATCTGCAGATACTGGCCGAGCGGAGCGCCGGCGACGCCGAAGCGCTGGACCTCGACCGGTCCCGCGGCAGCCAGCCTGGCGCCAACCGCTTCGGCAAAGCTCTTGTCGAACGGCACCTGCAGTGCTTCGACGAAGCTGTCGCCGACAAAGGCGATGCGACTGGTCCCCGGCTTGCGTTCGACCGGATAGTCCGGCAGCGGCGAATTCCAGCCCTGCGCATTGATCCTGAACGGCGCCGCGATCTCGTCGCGCACGCGCCAGACACCGTTCTGCCCCGGCTGGTAGCGCACCACTTCGTTGACGAAGGCGTTGCGCGGCACGTCGCTCGCCGGCAGCACGAAGCGGAACAGCACCAGCTCGCAGAACAGCAGGAAAACGACGACGCTGCCGACCGAGACCGCAAGATTGATCAGAATCTCGCGGCCGCGGGAGGGCTTTTTCGGGCTCAATCGATGTCCTCGACTTCGACCTCGGTGCCATAGACGCGCTGCGCCAGCGAGGCCTCCATGAACGGGTCGAGATCACCGTCGAGCACATCGGACGGAGCCGTCGAGCTGACGCCCGTGCGCAGATCCTTCACCAGCTGGTAGGGCTGCAACACATAGGAGCGGATCTGGTGGCCCCAGCCGATATCGGTCTTGGAGGCCTGCTCGGCATTCGCCTTGTCTTCGCGCTTCTTGAGCTCGACCTCGTAGAGTCGCGCGCGCAGCATGTCCCAGGCCTTGGCCCGGTTCTTGTGCTGCGAGCGTTCCTGCTGGCAGGTCACGGCGATCCCGGTCGGGATATGGGTGATGCGCACCGCTGAATCGGTGGTGTTGATGTGCTGGCCGCCCGCTCCCTGCGCGCGATAGGTGTCGATGCGGCAGTCCGATTCGTTGACCTCGATGACGATCCGGTCGTCGACCACCGGATAGACCCAGACCGATGCAAAGGAGGTTTGCCGTCTTGCATTGGAGTCGAACGGCGAAATCCGCACCAGCCGGTGCACGCCGGATTCCGTCTTCAGCCAGCCATAGGCGTTGTGGCCCTTGAACTGCAGCGTGGCTGACTTGATGCCGGCCTGATCGCCGTCCTGGTAGTCGAGCACGTCGACCTTGAACTTCCGCCGCTCGCCCCAGCGCCGATACATGCGCAGCAGCATCTCGGCCCAGTCCTGGCTCTCTGTACCGCCGGCGCCGGGATGGATCTCGACATAGGTGTCGAGCATGTCGGCCTCGCCCGAAAGCAGCGTCTCGACCTGACGGCGCGCCGCCTCGACCTCGACGGCCTTGATCGCCGCCTCACCCTCGGAGACCGTGGCTTCGTCCTCTTCCATCTCGCCGAGCTCGATCAGCGTCAGCGCGTCGTCGAGCTCGCGCTCCAGCTTGATGATGCCGTTGATCTGGTCCTCGAGCGAGGTCCGCTCGCGCATCAGCTTCTGCGCGGTCTCGGCGTCGTTCCAGAAATCCGGGCCTTCGGAAAGCGCGTTCAGCTCCGCCAGGCGTCGTTGTGCGACATCCCAGTCAAAGATGCCTCCTCAGCAGTCCGATCGACTGCTTGGCGTTGTCGAGTTGCGTCTGAATCTCTGGGCGCATGGAGTTGGATCGAAGTCCTGTGCGAAAGGGTTGTTCGGGCGCTGGCATAGAAAGGATGCGCGGCGCTGTAAATGCCCGGCCCTGAATGGCCGGCGCTCAGAAGCCGCAGGCGAGGCAATGGCGCCCGCCATCATGGCGATACTCGGCTTTCCAGTAGTGCGGGTCGTTGACGTCCGCGTAGTCGAGCCCCGCCGTCAGCGTATAGCGCTTGCGAAAGGGCCGTTCGAGGATCACCAGCAGCTCGCAATGCGGAGGCCAGTCGGCGACCTCCGCGATCCGGTTGCCGCGTGCCAGTTCCGCCCGCAGGATATCCCGCAGAGGCGCGGCCAATGCCGCCGCCCTGGCGGGAATGGGAGGGCTCAGTAGAGCCCGCCCGTGCCGGAGCCGACCGAGCGGCCGCCCGCCGGAGCGACGCTCATCGCCCCGCCCGTGCCATCGGAGGCGCCGATCACCGAATAGCTGTCCGGCGGCGCCGTGCCCGGCTTGAACGCTTCCAGGATACCGCCCTCGCCGCCGGCGCGCATGCCGGTGCGCGGATCGACCCGGATCAGCTTGATGCCGGGCGGGACGCGGAACGGCGTCGCCGGCTTGTCCTTCAGCGCGACGGTCATGAAGTCGCGGAAGATCGGCGCAGCGTACTGGCCGGCGGTCGCCGAGTTGCCGAGCGATTTCGGCTTGTCGAAGCCCATATAGACGCCGACGGCGAGGTCGGGCGAGAAGCCGACGAACCAGACGTCCTTGGCGTCGTTGGTGGTGCCGGTCTTGCCGGCGAGCGGCTTGCCGACCGACTTCACCACCGTCGCAGTGCCGGCGTTGACGACGCCTTCCAGCATCGAGACCATCTGGTAGGCGGTCAGCGGGTCGAGCACCTGCTCGCGGTTGTCGACCAGGCGCGGCTCGCGCTGGTTCGCCCATTTATCGGCCTCGCAGCCTTCGCAGGTGCGCTGGTCGTGCTTGTAGATCGTCGCGCCCCAGCGATCCTGGATGCGGTCGATCAGCGTCGGCCGGATGCGCTTGCCGCCATTGGCCAGCATCGAATAGGCCGCGGTCATCCGCATCACCGTGGTCTCGCCGGCGCCGAGCGACATCGAGAGCACCGGCAGCATGTCGTCATAGATGCCGAAGCGGCGGGCATATTCCGCGATCAGCGGCATGCCGACATCCTTGGCGAGGCGCACCGTCATCAGGTTCTTCGAGAACTGGATGCCGTAGCGCAGCGTCCGCGGGCCGGTGAACTTGCCGTCATAGTTGCTCGGCGTCCACATGCCGAGGCCGCCGCCCTGGTCGACCTCGATCGGCGCGTCGAGCACGATGCTGGACGGGGTGTAGCCGTTGTCGAGCGCCGTCGCATAGACGAAGGGCTTGAACGACGAGCCCGGCTGGCGCAGCGCCTGCGTCGACCGGTTGAACTCGGACTGGTCGTGCGAGAAGCCACCGACCATGGCGAGGACGCGGCCCGAGAACGGGTCCATCACGGTGATCGCGCCATTGACCTCGGGCATCTGGCGCAGGCGGACCTGGCCGGGCTTGCCGTCGAGCGGTTCGACATAGACGACATCGCCCGCGGAAACGGCCTGCGAGACGCGCGTGCGCCGCGTCCAGCGGATGCCGTCCGGACCGAGCGTCACCGTCTCGCGCTCCGGCCGGAGCTGGCCCGATGTCTCGCGCACCGGCTGCAAGCCGAGGCGGGCGCTGTCGCCGGCAACGTCGAGCACGACGGCGAGGCGCCAGGGCTTGACGTCGCCGAGCACCGGCAACTCGCCGAGAGCGACGCCCCATTCGCGGCTCGACGCATCGATCTTCTGGATCGCGCCGCGCCAGCCACGCGCCTCATCGAAGCGCACGAGACCATCGACCAGCGCCTTGCGCGCCATCAGCTGCATCTTGGGATCGACGGTGGCGCGCACCGAGAGCCCGCCTTCGAGCAGCTTCTTCTCGCCATAGCGATCCTGCAGCTCGCGCCGGATCTCCTCGGCGAAATAGCCGGCGGCGATCTGGTTCGGCGAGACCGCGCGCGGATTGACGCCAAGCGGCTGCTTCTTCGCCGCCTCGGCATCGGCCCGCTTGAGGACGCCGTTGTCGGCCATGCGGTCGAGCACGTAGTTGCGCCGCTCGATCGCGCGCTCGCGGTTGCGGAACGGGTGCAGGTCGGTCGGCGCCTTCGGCAGCGCCGCAAGATAGGCCGCCTCTTGGGCGTTCAGCTCGTGCACCGACTTGCCGAAATAGTTCAGCGCCGCGGCGGCGACGCCGTAGCTGCCCTGCCCTGGCGCCGGCGCGCCGAGATAGATCTCGTTGAGGTAGAGCTCGAGGATCTTGTCCTTCGAATAGGTCGACTCGATGCGCAGCGCGACTAGTGCCTCGCGAATCTTGCGCTCATAATCTTGCTGGTTACCGACCAGGAAGTTCTTCGCCACCTGCTGGGTGATGGTCGAAGCGCCCTGCGGCCGCCGTCCGGAGCCACGATTGCGGAAATTCGAGATCGCGGCGCGGACGAGGCCCTCGGGGTCGACGCCGAAATGCTTGTAGAAGTTCTTGTCTTCGGCCGAGAGGAAGGCGTCGATGATCAGCTTCGGCACCGCCTGGATCGGCAGATAGAGCCGGCGCTCACGCGCAAACTCAGCGATCAGGCTACCGTCGCCGGCATGGACGCGGCTCATCACCGGCGGCTCGTAGTTTCGCAGCTGCGCCGAATCGGGCAGGTCCTTGGAGTAGTGCCAGACAAGGCCCGCCGCGCCAGCGACGCCGATGACGAACAGGATCGTACCGGCGGCGAACGCCCATCCGAAAAGGCGCAATATGAACCGCATCGAGAATTTTGACCTCGGCTAGCGGCAGCGGCGTCGCCCTCCCCCGTTGGCGTCGCGCCGTGCCCGTCTGATCTTGAACTCGTCTCTATATCATGGCGGACATGGCGGAACCGTGGCTTTACGACCACAAATCGCCATCTTCGACCACTCTACCGTCAAGGCTTGCTCTGCGCGGCCTTGCCCGGTGTCTGCAGGCGTTCGAAATATTGGTCGATCGCCTGCTGAACGGCCGAGGCCGCCTGATTTCGCCAGCTCTCGGAATTCAACAGCTCGGCGTCCTTGGGGCTCGACATGTAGCCGAGTTCGATCAGAACCGACGGCACATCGGGAGCGGTCAATACGCGAAAACCTGCGGAACGCAACGGAACCTTGTGCATCTTGACCGAACCGCCGAGCCGCTCGACCAGGTTTCGCGCGAAGATCGTCGAGAAGCTGCGCGTCTCGCGCTTGGCGAGATCCATCAGGATGCCGGCGACATCATGCACGTCCTCGCTCGAATCGAGGCCGGCGACGGCATCGGCCTGGTTTTCCTTCGCCGCCAGCCGCGCCGCTTCGGCATCGCTCGCGCGCTCCGAGCCAGTATAGATGGTGGCGCCGCGCACATCCTGGGCCTGCGCCAGCGAATCGGCGTGGATCGAGATGAACAGGCTGGCCTCGACCCCGCGCGCGATACGGACGCGATCGCCCAGCGAGATAAAGGTATCGTCCGAGCGGGTCATGATCACCCGGTAGCGCCCCTGCGCCTCGAGCTGCTCCTTCAGCTTCAGCCCGAAGGCGAGCACGACCGCTTTCTCGGCGATCGCGGCAACCTGGGTGCCAGGGTCGATGCCGCCATGTCCGGGATCGATCACCACGATGCGCCGCGAATCGCCCTCGGCCTTGCGTTCGACCGGGATGCTCGGCAGCTGCGCCTTGGCGGCTTCTTCGCGAGCGAGAGCGGCAAATTCCTCGCGGCTCGTGCGCTTCAATTCGACCGTGAGCTCGCCGAAGCCGCCGCGCTGCGGCTTGACCGAGACGCTCGCCACCATCGCCGGCTGCGCCAGATCGAGGATGATGCGGGCACGGTCAGCCATGAACAGGCCGTAGCGGAAACCGGAGACGAACCCGGCCGACTTGCGGCCCTGCTTCGGCTCGATCTGGAAATTGATCGACGGCAGGTCGACGATGACGCGATCCGGGCCGGCCATCACGGTCGCGCTCGCGCTCACCGGTCGCGACAATGTCAGTGTCAGCCGGACCGTATCGCCGTGTGCTTCGATCCGCGCATCGGTGGCGACCGGAAAGTCGCTGGCACCGCGGCCGGCCGGATTCGCCGCCGCAGCGGTCGCAAGCAGGCAGCCCAGCGTCGCAGCCCAGGCAAAATGCCGCGCCAGCATGGCGATTCGGCTCATGCGCGCTCCAGAAAGGCGAGGCCCGTGCAGCAGGAGAAAGCTCCTCGATTCGCTCGCTCGACGCTTAACGAAGGTTAACCATAGCGCCGCCATTCGTTGACAACCCGTTACCATGCGGGTGCAGCGCCGGGAACCGCCCGCCAAAACTTGGCCACTGTTAACGCGCTTGCAAAAATGCATCGCCTGTCTGTAATGGAGATGGTTGCAACGCGAAGGCTACCGCAGCGCACAAGCTGGGCCATCAAGCCCGCCAGCGCCCTGCGAACCAGCCGAACGACCGGATCGGTCAAACCGATCCGCGCCGGCGCGGAGGCAGTCAACAACGGAATCGTCCGCGGACGAGCCTGCGCCAGGCAGCAATCGGCGCCGGTCTTCTTGTCCGCGAGCGTGTCAACGCGGTGTGCCTCGTTCCAGAGGCGCGCTGCAGGTCAAAGGTCAGATGTCGGGGCAAACGACGCCGCTTTCCCTTTCGGTGTTTCGTCGAGACCTTTCAGGTGGCGACGGGCTTTTCGCCCGCCCTGCCGCTCGCTCCCGTCGTCGTCTCTTGATCGAATTCCTTCCCCTGCAACATGCCGGCCTCAGCCGGCTTACGCGCGGCGCCCCTGCCCGCGGCCGCGGATTCACATCCGCAGCCCGGCGGATTGCCAAGGCCGCCGCGCCAATGGATTTGTCCCATGGCCAACAAGATGCTTATCGATGCCACCCACCCGGAAGAGACCCGGGTCGTGGTGTCCCGCGGCTCGCGCATCGAAGAGTTTGATTTCGAATCTGCCAGTCGCAAGCCGCTCCGCGGCAATATCTATCTGGCGAAGGTGACGCGGGTGGAGCCGTCGCTCCAGGCCGCCTTCGTCGAATATGGCGGCAATCGCCACGGCTTCCTCGCCTTCTCCGAAATCCACCCGGACTACTATCAGATCCCGATCGCCGACCGGCAGGCCCTGCTGGCCGAGGACGCCCGCGCCGAGCGCGAGGAAGAACGCGACGAAGAAAAGCGCGAGCGCCGCGGCCGCCGCGGCCGCCGCGATCGTGACGGCCGCGATAACCGCGCAAAGCGCACCGCCGAGAGCGGCGAGACCGTCAGCGCCGAGGTCGAGGCCGGCAATGGTCATGTCGAGACCGACGGCAAGGAAGCCGCGATGGTCAACGAAGGCGCGCCGGCTTTCGGCGACTCCTTCGCTCCCGCCGTCGCCGAATCCGACAGCGAGAGCGTCGTCGAGAACGCCGCGCCGCTGACCTTCGAGACCGTTGAGGTCGCCGCTTCGGAAGATGCTGGCGAGGAGACGCAGGCGCGCCGGCCGTCTCAGGACGACGAGAACGGCGATGATGAGAATGGCGGCGAAGAGGCCCAGGAAGAGCCGGAGCAGCTCGGTGGCGGCGACGCCCTCGACGACATCGCCGAACGACCGCATCGCCATTCGCGCCGCCAGTACAAGATCCAGGAGGTGATCAAGCGCCGCCAGATCATCCTGGTCCAGGTCGTCAAGGAAGAGCGCGGCAACAAGGGCGCGGCCCTCACCACCTATCTCTCGCTCGCCGGCCGTTATTCCGTGCTGATGCCGAACACCGGCAAGGGCGGCGGCATCTCGCGCAAGATCACCAATGCCGAGGACCGCAAGCGCCTGAAGGAGATCGCCCAGGAGCTGGAGGTGCCGGAGGGGATGGGCATCATCCTGCGCACCGCAGGCGCCTCCCGCACCAAGCCGGAGATCAGGCGCGACTACGAATATCTGATGCGGATGTGGGAAAGCGTGCGCGAGCTCACGCTCGGCTCGGTCGCCCCGGCGCTGGTCTATGAGGAGGGCAACCTCGTCAAGCGCTCGATCCGCGACCTCTACAACAAGGACATCGACGAGGTTCACGTCGCCGGCGAGAACGCCTATCGCGAGGCCAAGGACTTCATGCGCATGCTCATGCCGAGCCATGCCAAGAGCGTGAAGCCCTATCGCGAGCAGACCCCGCTCTTCGCCGCCTTCGGCGTCGAGAGCCAGCTCGACGCGATGTTCTCGAACACCGTGACGCTCAAGTCGGGCGGCTACATCGTCATCAACCAGACCGAGGCGCTGGTCGCGATCGACATCAACTCCGGGCGCTCGACCCGCGAGCACAACATCGAGGATACCGCCCTCAAGACCAATCTCGAAGCGGCGGAGGAGATCTCCCGCCAGCTGCGCCTGCGCGACCTTGCCGGTCTCATCGTGATCGATTTCATCGACATGGAGGAGAACCGCAACAACCGCGCGGTCGAGAAGAAGCTGAAGGAATGCCTGAAGAACGACCGGGCCCGCATCCAGGTCGGTCGCATCTCCGCCTTCGGTCTGCTCGAGATGTCGCGCCAGCGCATCCGCACCGGCGTGCTCGAGAGCTCCTCGGTACCCTGCCCGCACTGCGCCGGCGCCGGCCTCGTCCGCTCGACGCCGTCGATCGCGCTGCAGATCCTGCGCGCGCTCGAGGAAGCACTGATCAAGAGCGCCTCGCATAACCTCGAGGTTCGCACCCGGCCGGAGGTCGCGCTCTATGTGCTCAACCAGAAGCGCGCCCATCTGCGCGATCTGGAAGAGCGCTTCAACATCGCCATCATCATCTCGGCCGACGCGGCCCTGCTCGGCACCCGCTATTTCGAGGTCGAGCGCGGCGAGTTCGTCGGCAACGAGAACCGCGTCGTGCCGGTGTCGAGCATGCGCGCCGAGGCGATCGTCGACGAGCCCGAGGACGACGATGTCGTAGAGGCCGAAGTCGAGATCGAAATCACGAGCGAGGCCGAAGGCGAGACCGCGGCTGAGCCGCGCGCCGCTGCCGAAGGCGAAAGCCAGGAGAGCCGCGACGGTCGTCGTCGTCGTCGTCGGCGTCGGCGTCGGCGTGGCGGCGAGCGTGACGGGCAGGATCAGCAGGGCGCTGCCGAGGGCGACGACCAGGCCGAGGGCGATGACGACGATTCCGGCGAGGACGAGAACGCCGCTCCGGCTCCCGTCGCGGTTGCCGCCGAGGACGCCGCTCCGGCCTTGACCGAAGCTCCGGAACCGGAGGCCGACGCCAAGCCGAAGCGCGCCCGCCGCGGCCGCGCCAAGAAGGCCGAAGCCGAGGCTGAAACCGTCGAAGCGCCCAAGGAAGCTGCGAAGGAAGCCGCCAAGGCTGCCGCCCCCTCGGAGGAGACGGTCGCCGAACCGGCCGAGAAGCCGAAGCGCAGCCGCTCGCGCAAGAAGGTCGTGCCGATCACCGAAGATGGTGTCGCCGCCGCTCCGGCCGAAGTGGCACCGGCTCCTGAACCGACTGCGCTCGTGGTCGCGGTTGAACCGGAGCCCGCCGCCGAGGCGCCGCCCGCCCCTCGCGTGATCGAGGAGCCGGTCGCAGTCGTGCTGACCCCGCCCGATCCGGACCGACCCAAGCGCGGCGGCTGGTGGAACAAGCTCGCCGGACGCAAGTAGAAATCAGGGCCGCTGCGATCACTCGCGGCGGCCCTTTTCATGAGGGGGAGGAAGGATGCGGCCGCCGCGAAGCTGTGAACGCCTGGTGGTGAGGGCAATCGCCTGCATTGGCCTGCTCGGCCTTGCCTGGCTCGCCCAGCAGTCGATCGGCTGGCTCGGTGTCGGCCTGCTCGGGCTCTTCACCCTCTTCGTCGCGGTGCGTTACGAGCTCGAAGGCAACCTGCCGGTCGGCCCACAGATGACGCCCGACCTCTATGCCAGCCAGTTCCATAAGCATGGCCGCGAGCATGAAGCCGAACGCGCCGGGCAGCGTCATGAATGGGTCGGCCAGCTCTCGGCCGCCCGCCTCGCCGCCGGCATCGGTGCCCTGCTTGCGCTGATCGGCTTCGGCTTCTTCTTCATGCTGGATTTCGGCCACCAGCCCGGGTGAAATCACCCGGACCGGTCGAGGCTCACTCAGCCGCCGGGGCCAGCGGTGTCGGCGGTGGCACGGTGGCGATCGCTGCCGCACCGGCCTTGCCGCCGCCCTCGCGCACGGTCACCGCATTCGAGGCGAACGGCACCTCCGCCTCGTTCAGCCCGCGATAGACCCGCTTCAGCGCCTCGCGCTGCAGCATCGAGGCCTGGTTCGGCTTCGAGGTGAACTTCAGCCTGATCACGATCGCCGAATCGGTGATGTCGGCGACGCCCTGCATCTTGAGCTGAGCGATGAAATGCGGCCCGTATTCGGGATCCTCCATCAGCGCCAGCCCGACCTTCTTGATCGTCTTGCGCGCCTTCTCGATATCGGCGGAATGATCGAGGCGGACATTGAACTTCACCGTCGCCCAGTCGCGGCTGGCATTGGTCAATGACTGGACCTGGCCGAACGGGACGGTATGAATCTGTCCGCTCTGATGGCGCAACTGCATCGAGCGCAGCGATATCTTCTCGACCGTACCCTTGAGCCGGCCGGTATCGACATATTCGCCGACGCGGAAGGCATCCTCGAGCATAAAAAAGAACCCGGAGACGATGTCGCGCACCAGCGCCTGCGAACCAAAGGAAACGGCGAGGCCGAGGATGCTGAAGGCTGCCAGCAGCGGGCCGATATCGACGCCGAGGCGCGACAGCAGGACGAGCCCGGTCAGGCCGAACACGGCGGTGAGCACCACGCCGCGCAGGATCGGCATCACGGTCGCCAGCCGTGACGGCACATGGTCGTGCGGAACCGCGTCCTCATCGACAGGACCTGCTGCGGCCGTGCGCGGCGCATAGGCGTCGAAGAAGCTGCGCAGGAAGACGATCGCCACCCAACCGCCGAAGGCGAGCGCGGCGACGCCACCCGCCTGGCGCATCAGCACGGCGAACTGATCGGAGCTGACGCCGAAGAGGAAGCCGGCCCAGAGCCGCGCCAGCAGATAGAAGCCGCCGGCCCAGATCGCTCCGCCGGCGGCGGCCCGCAGCGCATGTCCGACCGCGAGCGAAAGCGGCGCCTTCTCGCCCATCGCAGCCGCATGCGCCTGCTGGCAGGCCATTAGGCTGGTGATACCGACGGCCAGGATAGGCGCCAGCACGATGATGAACTGCGTCAGTGCGGCAGCCTCCGCCCAGCGCGCCCCGCCCTCCATCATCGAGGATGCGTTGCCGACCATCCAGATCAGCACGGCGAGCGCAGCATAGACCCAGCCCGTCGTCAGGGCGATCACGCGGCGCGCCGGCCCGGGTTCATGCGCGGAATGGAGAATCAACGCTGCAAGATCGTGCCGCGCATCGATGAACCACCAGACCTTGAACACGGTCGAGACAATGCCGACCAGGGCGAACAGCCCGACGACGGCTCCGGGGCCGGCGGCATGCTGGATCGACACCGTCGCCGTCAGCAGGACGGGCGTGAGAATGCCGAAGAAAATCAGGAATTTGAAAGCCCGTTCGGCCCTCGGAAGCGGCATGACCCGGCGCTCCGGGGCACCGGGAGCGAGCAGGAAACGTCCGATGATCAGATATCCGGCGCCGATGGTGAGGCCATTGGCGATCGTACGCAGCACCATGTGGGCGAGGTCGGGCTCCGGCAGCCAGAATCTGCGCACCGCATGCAGCACTGCGAGCCAGAGCCCAAGCGTCGCTAGGTCCTGCAGCAGGCCCCAGGACGACGCGATCAGGCGCGGTGTGAATTCCGGCCCTTGCGGCCGCAACCGGCGTGCGAACCAGCCTGCCGTCGCGAACCGGAACAGCCCGGCCACGGCAAACGCAAGGACAAGGCCTACTGCAAGCCACCAGCCGGCCGAACCATTGCGGTTCTGCGCCCAAGCGGTGCGCCAGGCATCCGGTATCTGGGCAAGGCGCGGTGTGGCCCCAAGGCCCTGCGACACCCCATCGACGAAATGATCCCAGAAGGCCTCGGCCGGGGTTTCATGCTCTGCCGAAGCGCTGCTCGACGATGGCGGCAGCGCTGCACCAGTTGCGGCAGACGCCGGTTCCGCAGGAGCGGAAGCTGCCTCGCCCTTCCCGGCAATCCTGATCTCGACCTTGCGCCCACCGGCCGACAGGGCGTCGACCAGCTGGCGCACCGTCTCGGGCGTCTCGTCGCCGCGCAACGTCAGCACGGTCGACGAGTCCGCCTTGGCGTGCTGCGCCACGGCCGGCAGCGGGACTGCGACAGCGCCAACCAGCAGCGCCGCCCCGCACAACGCCATGGTCTTCAGCCAGTTCCGCATCGCGACCATGTCCTGCCCCCAAGCCGGATCAGATTGAGTCCACCGCTTCGCCTTGGCAAGCACTCGCTTCAGCGCGTCTTCAGCCAGCGCCCCATACGCGCGACCGCCTCCTCGCATTCGGCCAGCGAGCCGGCGAAGGAAAGCCTGACGGTCCGCGCGCCGCGCCCCTCGTCGAAATCGAGCCCGGGCGTGATGGCGACGCCGGCATTCTCCAGAACATCCCGGCAGAAGCTCATGGAATCGTTCGAATATCGCCCGATGTCGAGATAGATGTAGAACGCGCCGTCGACCGGCAGGAAGTCACCGAGCCCAATCTCCGGCAGCGCTTTCAGCAGATAGGCCCGGTTTTCAGCATAGCCGGCCTTGATCGCCTCGCATTCCGCGGTCGCGTCGAAGGCCGCCTCACCGGCGACCTGGCTCAGCATCGGCACCGAGATCGAGAAGTTCTGCTGCAGACGCTCGATCGTGCGCACCAGCCGCTCCGGCACCACCAGCCAGCCAACACGCCAGCCGGTCATGCAGTAGTACTTCGAGAAGGAGTTGACGATGATCGCGTCGGGATCGGCGGCGAGCGCCGTCGTCGCCGGCCGCTCATAGGTCAGGCCGTGATAGATCTCGTCGGAGATGTACCAGAGCCCGAGCCGCCGGCATTCGGCCGCGACCGCAGCGATCGCCTCCGGCGTCATCACCACGCCGGTCGGGTTGGCCGGGCTCATCGTCAGCACGCCGGCTAGCGGCTTCTCGGCATGCGCGCTGGCGATCAGCTCCGGCGTCAGCGCATAGCGCGTCTCCGGGCCGACCGGGATCGCGACCGGCTCGAGCCCGAGCGCGATCAGGATGTTGCGATAGGCCGGATAGCCCGGCGCCGTGATGGCGATGCGCGCGCCCGGCTCGAAACAGGCAAGGAAGCTCAGGATGAAGCCGCCCGACGAGCCGGTGGTGACGACGACGCGCTCGGCCGGCACCTCGACGCCATAGCGCTCGCGATAATGCCGGGCGATCCGTGCCCTGAGCGAGCCGATGCCGAGCGCCTGGGTATAGCCGATGCGGCCATCCTCCAGCGCCCGTGCAGCGGCCGCCCGGATACCGGCCGGCGTCGCCGCCGAAGGCTGGCCGACCTCCATATGGACGACCGAGCCGCCGCGCCGCTCGATCGCCTCGGCCGCGTTCATCACGTCCATGACGATGAAGGGCGAAACGGCCTGCGCCCGCTGGGCGGGCCTCGGCGCCGGCGGCAGGCCGGTAGCGGCAATGGTCATGGCAGCCTCGATGATCGTCACGTTGCCCGAGCCATGCCCCGCATGCGCGCCGACCGCAAGCCGCTAGAGATCGAGACTGGCCTGCCGCAAAGACAGGGCCCGCGCACTCTCGCCGGAACGCAGCTCGCTATGACGCACGATCGCAGCGCTCATGCTGACCCGGTAGCGCTCGCTCAGCGCGCTCGCATCGAGCAGGCGCACTGCCGGCGTGTCCGGGATCAGGAAAGCCGCCGCATAGCGCCGCGCCTGGTATTCCATCGACCGGAGCTTCGCCGAGACCCGCTCGGCCCGGCTGCCGGGCGGCGCGCGGTTGAGATTCCCGTCATGCCCGAGCAGCGCGTGGCCGACCTCATGGGCGACCGTCATCAGCGCCCTGCCCTCGCCACGATCGGCCGCCCGGAACACGTTCTCGGGGATCAGCAGGCGCTTCCCCAGCGAATCCCACTGCGCTTCGGCCTCGCCGAGCGAGCCATCGGGCACTCGCTCATAGGCGAACTCCGGATAGCGCGCCTCGAGCCTGGCCAGCAGCGTCATGGCGTCGACGGCCTGATCGTCGGCAAAGCCGAGCTCGCGCCGATGCGCCAAAGCGCGGACGTCGATCTGGGCGTCGGTGAGGAAGGCATGGCGCATCGGCAGGCCTCCTGAGCCCGCCGATCATAGTCCTCCTGCCATGTCGCCTCAATGAAGGCGTTTGTTTCTTTGGCTTGACGCGACTCCGGACGCAGCACCGCTACGCACCTCTGCTGGAATCGCGTCAGCTCGCCAGGATCGCCTCGACGATCTCCTGCACGTTGAGCGCCTCTTCCAGTGTCGCCAGCTGGTGCGCCTCGCCGCGCGTCAGCTTCGCCACCCCTTCGAGTTGCCGCTTCAGCGCGACCGGACGCGCCTCGAGCTGGGTCAGCGCACCCTGAGCGCGCTGCCAGGAACCGTCCGGCTGGCGCTGCTCGGCCAGCGACCAGTCACAGAGCCTGACCGCCCCCGCCTCACCTTCCAGCATCCAGATGTTGTGATCGTCCTTGCTCGTCGTGCCGACGCTGCCGGTGAGCGTCACCGGGATGTCGCCGGCCATCAGCCGCGCCTCGATCCGGCGCTCGGACCTGCCCGCTTCCGGGAAGGAGGCGCTCGCCTGGAGGCCGTGCAGCGCCCCGCCGAGCCGGCGGCTGAGGAAGAGGAAATGCGAGACGACCTCGCGGGTAAAGCCACCCTGCTCGCGCCGGTCGAGCCAGCCGGCCGCATCGGCCTGCCAGGAGCGCGGCCAGGTCGCGAAGGCGACCTCGATCGAGATCCGCCTGCTGCCGCCGACAGCCCCGGCCGCGATCCAATCCTGCAATTGCGCAATCGCAGGCGACGAGGCGAAGGGAAAGTTGACCGCGCCGCGCGCTCCCGCCTCGGCGACGAAAGCGCGGGAATCCGCGACGTCGATCGCGAGCGGCTTCTCGCAGAACACGCTCTTGCCAGCAGCGAGCGCGGCGCGGGCATGGCCGAGATGGGAAGCCGGCGGCGAGGCTATGTAGACGCAATCGCTCGCGGCGATCACCGCAGCGGCATCGGCCAATCGCGCGACCTGCGGCAGCTCCTGTGCGATCCGCGTCATCGCCTCATCAGACGGGTCCCAGATCCCGGCGGCGCGCACGAGCTCGGGCGATTGCGCCAGGATCGCGCGCAGCATGCGCTCGCCCATGATGCCGGCGCCGATCAGGCCGATGGAAACGGATGAGGGCATGGGATTCTCTCTCAGCGACAGGAGGAACGCGGCATAGCAGTTCGGGCGCCCGAGCGGCTAGCCCGCGAGGCGCTCGCTGCCTTCTCCGAGCTCGACCCGGTTCCGGCCCGAGGCCTTGCCGGCATAGAGCGCCGCATCGGCACGCCGATAGAGATCGACGGCCGTCTCCTGCCCGTCGAAGCCGACGGCCCCCATGCTGACGGTGATGTATTGCGCCGTCGGCGAGGCAGCATGCTCGATCCTGAGGTCGGCGATCGCCTGCGCCACCTGCTCCAGCCGCTCCTGCGCCTTCGCCTGCGTGGTGTCGTAGAGGAACAGGCCGAACTCCTCGCCGCCGAGCCGCCCGACCATATCCATCGGCCGGCGCAGCGTGCCGTCGATGGCGCGGGCGATCAGAGCCAGCGCGATGTCGCCGGCCTGATGGCCGTAACGGTCGTTGTAGCGCTTGAAATGGTCGATATCGAGCACCGCGAAGACGACCGGCACGCGGTCGCGCCGCGCCTGCAGCAACGCCATGGCGACATGCTCCTCGAAGCCGCGCCGGTTGGCGATTCCGGTCAGCGCATCCGACATCGCTCGGCTGTGCAGCATGCGGCGCAGCAGGAACTGGTCGCGCTCGGCACGCTCGCGCAGCCAGGCGCCGACCGCGCTGACGAAGACGGCGAAGAACAGCAGGATCGACAGCCGGCCATGTTCGGCCAGTTGTGCCGGCTCGAGCATGACGAAGCCGAGCACGGTCGTGAACACGGCGATCAGCAAGGCAACGCCGAGGCTCTGGAAGAAGGTCAGCCCGACGGGCAAGAACACCGCGGCGATGATCACCAGCTGGGCGATGTCCGCCTGCGGCAGGCCGCGCAGCTTGTACATGTTGGCGATGAAGGCGCAGGTCACGCCGATCAGCGCCAGCGCCAGCATGGTGAGAAGGTGATAGGAGCGCGCGTGCCGGTTGCGGCGCACGATCCAGACCAGCCGCAGGATCACGGCGAGCGTTCCCAGCCGGAGTGCGATGGCGAGTTCGACCAAACCATCGCCGGTTGCGATCAGGGCGAGGTTGTCGAGCCGCGTCAGGTCAAGGCCGATGAAGGTCAGCCAGATGCCGAGCGCCGTGATCAGGCAGACCAGCGTGCTGCTGCGCTGACCGGTGCGCATGTGCTGCCGATACTCGCGTTCCAGCGCCGGCTCAAAACCGAGGCCGTCGAAACCACGCGCCGGCGTCGCGCCGCTCGGCGCTTCGCTCGCCGGTTCGGCGTGTCTGGAGATCGGATCGTGGCGTGGGGCGTGCACGCGCAGGAAGATGGCCGTGACACACTAATTTCGCTTTGACGCATCGCTGGCGACACACAGCTTTCTCCCCGCAGGGTTTCTCGGCCCTTTTCGCTATCCGGCACATTTGAGCGAACCCGCCGTCGTAGTGGCGCTTGACCCTCCACCAGATGGAGACGCTAGGACGGCGTCATGACCACGACCGACCAGCGCTACACCATCGGCGAACTCGCCCGCCTCTGCGGCGTGCCCGTGCGGCGCATCCGCTTCTATTCCGACAAAGGACTGCTGCCGCCGGCGACCCGCACCATGGCGAACTACCGCGTCTACTCCGACGCCGACGCGGCGCGCCTCGACCTGATCCAGGCGCTGCGTGCGATGGGCACGAGTCTGGCCGCCATCCAGGGCATCCTCGCCCGCAAGGGCTCGCTCGCCGAGCTCCTCGAACTGCGCCTCTCCGCGCTCGAGGCTGAGATCGCCGGCAAGCGCCGCATCGCCGCGACCCTGCGCGCCGCGCTGCGCAATCCCGAACCCACCGCTGACGACATCAGGAGATTGTGGACCATGACCAATCTGTCCAATGCCGATATGCGCGCTTTGACCGAACGCTTCTACGACGAGGTCACCGGCGACCGGATGAACCCCGACTGGCGGCAGAAGGCGATCGAGGCCGGAGCGCCCGAACTGCCCGATGATCCGACGCCGGAGCAGATCGACGCCTTCGCCGAGCTCAGGGCCATGCTGAGCGACGAGGCCGTCATCGCCAGGGCCAAGGCCGATGCCGCGGCGATGTGGACGCCTGAGTTCGACCCCGCCGCCTACCACGCCGCCGCCGAGCGCATCTTCGCTCAAGTTCGCAAGGCGATGGCGGCCGGCGAAGCCCCTGACTCGCAGGCGGGCCATGCCATAGCCCATGACTGGCTCGATGCCTCGGCCGCAGCGATGAAGCGCGAGCCGGACGAGAGTTTCCGCGCCTGGCATCTCGACCAGTACCGTCGTCACCACGACCGCTCGCTGCGCTACCAGCAGCTGCTCGCGACCCTGCGCGGCGAGGACGCGCCCGGCCGCGAATGGTGGTGGATCAACGAGGCGATGACGGCGCTCGTGCTGTAACTGGAGGCGCCGCGCCCGGCACGGCTTCCTCCCGGTCCCGGCTGCGCTAAGACTGCCGCCGGCGATCTGAGTCGCGAGAGGAAGGCCGTGGACATCTTCGACAGATTGAAAACCGCTGCGGCGGCGGACTGGGCATCTTATGTCGAGCACGATTTCGTCCGGCAGATGGGCGACGGCTCGCTGCCGGAGGCAGCCTTCCGGACCTATCTCGTCCAAGACTATCTCTTCCTGATCCAGTTCGCCCGCGCCTACGCGCTGGCGACCTATAAGAGCCGCAATCTCACCGACATGCGCGCCGCCAAGGCGGGCTTGTCGGCCATCCTCGACCTCGAGATGGACCTGCATGTCCGGCTCTGCGAGCGCTGGGGCCTGTCGCCCGCGGATCTGGAGGCAGCGCCCGAGCACCAGGCGACCGTCGCCTATACCCGCTTCGTGCTCGATTGCGGGCAGGCTGGCGATCTGCTCGATCTTCACGTCGCGCTCGCCCCCTGCGTCATCGGCTATGCCGAAATCGGCGCCCGCCTCGCCGCCGCGCTTGGGCCGGCCCTCGCGACCCATCCCTATCGCGATTGGATCGGCGAATATGCCGGCGAGCCCTACCAGCAGGTCGCCCGCAACGCCCGCCGGCACCTCGACGCCCTCGCCGCCCGCGCCATGACCGAAGCGCGCTTCAGCGAGCTCGCGGCGCTCTTCGGTCAAGCCTCGCGGCTGGAGGCCGATTTCTGGCAGATGGGGCTAGGGACGGCATCGCCGGCTGCGAAGTAGCGGCGAAGGTTCCTGGGAAGCCAGCCGAGCAGGGCTATCCTGATCCTTGAGCCCATCTTCGAGCTCAAGGAAAAACAGTGGTGCAAATCACGCTGGAAACGAGGGTCGACATCGGCGGGATATGGGGAAGGAAGATCGTCATCCCGATCAAGCCCGCGAAACACGCTGATAGAAGCACCGCCGCTGCAGCCGCATCCTTGGCAGCCTTGATCGCGGCGTGATGCTCGACCGTGACGGCGTTGCAGGCCTGCTCGATCGCGGTGTTGATCAGCTCCACCACAAGGACGAGAGCGATCGCCAGCCCAAGCCAGCGCCATTCCGCGAGATCGAGACCGAGCCATAGACCCGTCGCGGCGACGGTCACTGCAATGGCAAGATGAATCCGCATGTTCGGCTCGTTGCGGACCACGAACGACATACCCGCCGCCGCATGGACAACGCTGTCGGCGCGACCGCGACTGCGGATCGGTCCACGCCGCTGGGGCATCGTCAACGCAGGACGCCAGGCGAGCGGGTTTGTTCTGAAGGCGAGTATCGGACGCGATACCAAGGCGAGCAGAACAGCAATCAAGGCACAGCAGATCATCGAACCCCCTTAGATCGTCGGCTCGAGGGTGAGCATCGTGCGCCCTGCGAGAAAGACCCGTAGCACTGCGTGGCCGGCACCATCGCTCTTCAGCGCTCGGACGTTCGACCGACCGAGCGAATACACGCAGTCGGGACGCAGGCCGCCAAATTCGAGCGTAGCCGAGCCCGCGCCGTCCCCGGGGTGCAGCACGAGTTCCAGGCTTCGGCCATCCGACTGGGCCTTGGCGACTAGTACCACCGGATAGGGAGCGGCAACGAGCCGAGGTCCTCCCGCGACCGCACCGCCTTCGACCAGGTTGCGAAGCCCGTTCGGCCGTCCGCAGAGCGCGATGAGCTCGCACGCATGAGCCCAAAGCGATGAGCTCTCGCGATGGATGGTGCCGCGATCCGAATGCGACCGGCATTCGTCTTCCAGACGCGCCAGGCACTTGGCCGCCACCTCCGCATCGCCGAGCTCGACCGCAGCAGCCGCCGTTCCAGCATAACCCGCAGCTCGGCTGAAGCCGTAGTTTCCGACATCGACCGGCCAGAACAGGCGCCACCAGTCGCCGGCATCGAGCCGCTGGCGTACCCGCGCCCAATGCTCCCAAGCGAGTTCCGGCGAGAGCGCGTTGAGAAACAGCGCCGGGAAGGCCTGCATGACGATGCCGCCAGGGGCCGGCGGTGCGATGCCGGTCAAGGCCGATCGAAACGCGATGAAGCTGCCATCCGAGGACGTCGCCTCCCGGTCGAGGCTGTCAAGGAACCGATCGGCGAGACCCGGCCAATGATCCGTGCCGGCACGCACATCAATCGCGCGCAGCCCTGCCATCGTGATAATGTTGCACAGGGGATAGATCCAGTTGGGCTCGCATGCGACCAGACCGTAGGGCGCTTTGGCGTATTGCCCGGCCAAGGCAGAGGCGATGTCGCCTGGCGCATAGCGCCGCCATGTCGCTCCCTTGTCGTGGAGCACGAGATCGTCGCAAGAGCCACCGATCCCGATCTGGAGCGCCGTGAAGCCCGAATACATGATGTTCTGGTGCGGGACGGGATCGGGATCGAGGCGCAGATTGCCCCACGCATTTTCCATGCGCCAATAGCGCCACAAACGACGGTCGCCGATCTTCGTCAGAAGCGATTGTTGCGCCGTCAGGAAATAGGCGTCGGCCGCGGGAGCGTAGTTCGCCCGCGCCAGCGCCAGTGCATAGGAGACGAAATTCACCTGGTAGCGGACTGCCGCTGTCTGGAACTGATCGCGCCATTCGAAACCGTCGAAGCGTTCGGACGGCTGCAAGGCGCGATCGAGGAGGAGACGCAGCCGCTGCAATGTCTCGATCGAGAGCTCGTCGCCAAAAGGCACTGGCGCAGGCGCTGATGTGACGCTCGCCGCGCGCTGTCTGTGGCGCGCCTTCTCCCGCTTGCGCCAAGCCAGGGCAACTGCCGCGACCGCCAGAGCCGGCGCCAGCGCGAACTGCCAGCCTGCCGATATCTGCCCGCGATCGAGCGCGAACCACTCGGGCTGTGCCGCAGACAGCGCCAGGAGTCCCCAGATCGCAACCGGCGCAATCAGATTGCCTGTCGCGAACCACAGGATCAAAGCCATGACGAAGAGGCCGAAGCTCACCAGGGTCCAACCGATGGCAAGCAGAATCTGATCGCCCGCAGCCCATTGTAGAAAGCCCGCTCCCGGCGCCATCGCTCCAAGCGCTGCCGCTTCCAGATTTGAAGCGAGCGGCGCGACAAAGCAGGCAAGCGACAGCGCTGCGACGATGCTGGCATAGGCGATTGCGAGCTGCCTTTGCCGCCGGACATAATACGGAAGCAAGATGCTCTCGACTAAAAATAACTTTGCAATACAAAGTATTCTGGTAAAAAGGGGGGCGCTCGCTCGCGTGGCGAGGAGACCTTCCGGCCGTTGCGACTGTGGGCTCATGCGAGCTTCTCCTGCGGCTTTGATACCTTGCGCTGCTGCTCGGTCCCCCTGGCGCTGCGGAGCACCTCTTCGAGCACGCCCAGATAGTCGGAAAAACGCCTGCGGCCCTCATCGGTGAGTCGACAGGTCGTCAGTGGCCGCCGGCCCTCGAAGCCTTTGGTGACGGCCAGCATGGCGGCCCCCTCCAGAATCTGGATATGCCGGCTGAGATTTCCGTCCGTCAGGCCGCAGAGATCGCGAAGCTCGGTGAAGCTCAGGCCTTTCGGATGATCGGCCAGCGATGTCAGGATGCTCAATCGCGCCTTTTCGTGAAGCACGCGATCCAGCCCTTCGAAGGCGAAGGGTGCTTCAGTGCTCTTGGTCAAGATCGTCCTCTTTGGAT
Organism: Alloboseaceae bacterium BT-24-1; assembly: GCA_025846845.1. Classification (GTDB taxonomy): domain Bacteria; phylum Pseudomonadota; class Alphaproteobacteria; order Rhizobiales; family Beijerinckiaceae; genus Allobosea. The sequence continues at coordinate 209,024 of JAOYTL010000001.1, read as the reverse complement.
GCGACGTGCAGGATGCCGGCCACCAACAGTTGTCCGAGGCCGAAAGGGATGCCCATCAGCCATCGGCTGGCGATGTCCGGATTGGAGCCGAGCATGAGGCTTGTCGCACCGGCGGCAAAATAGAAGACGGCGGCCCAGATCATGCGACGCGGCAGATTGCCGAGGACGGCAAAGACCCCGACACCGATCTGGAGCTGCCAAAGGCCGGGGAGCAGGCGGGCCTGCTCCGGCATTTGGAAGAGAACCACGACGCCCGCAATCGCTCCGGCGACGAGCGCTGGAAGAAACCGCTGCAGCGTCGAAGTGAGCAGCCGATCCGCGATCGTCGGGTGAAGCTTGCGTGCTCTGAGGATCGCTTCCGTGCCGATCATGCAGGCGCTCAGCCCGGCCAGGAGAATCCAGGCGACGAGCCAATCGTCGCCAAGGGCGGTCTGCCAGATGGCCAAAGCGAACGCCATCAAGCCGGTTGCCGCAACCACATGCGGCGCGAGCCCCCGGAACCGGGAGCTTGCAGCCAGTTGCCCGCGCAGGCGGGCGATATCGTCGAGAGCGGAATCCAGATCGCGCATATCAGCCATGTATCGCAGACTACTCTGCAATGCAAAGTAATTTGCAATCCCCCGAGCCCTGCCCACACCGAAGCAACGCAAGACCAGCCGCCGCATGCGTCCGATGCAGGCCCGTTAGCCCATCTCCGGCCTCGACTGCTCCCCCGCATTGCCGGAAGACCAATCCAACGACGCACCACTCCCGCACCGCCTGTTCGGATGCCAGAGGAAATAAGTTGGCGTCGATGAGGCCGGGGGACCTGGTTTGAATCTGCCATTGTGGGGGAGCGCCCTGAGTGCGACTCTCCTTGTGCAAGTCGTGAGTTCGTTGGCCGGTGCCGCGATCCCGCTGCTCGGGCCGATCCTGACGTTGCGTTGGGAGCTGGCGCCTGAAAACATCGGCTATATTTCGGCTGTCGTCTCGGTCGGGATCTGCTGGTTTCTGGCATGCGGTGGCCCGATGCTCGACCATTACGGCCCCGTTCGCACCTTGCAATTTGGCCTGATCTGCGTCGCCGCAGGCCTGGCGCTCTTGTCGCAACCCGCCATTTCGCTCGGGCTCGCCGGAGCGCTGCTCGTCGGTCTGGGGCTGGCGCCCAACACGCCTGCCGGTAGCCAGATCCTGATGCGCACCGCGCCGGCCGGGCATCGCACGCTGATCTTCTCGATCAAGCAGGCAGGCGTGCCGCTCGGAGGGGCGATTGCCGGCATTACCGTCGCGCCTCTGGTCCTGGCGTTCGGCTTCATCGGCGCGATTTCGGCCATCATTGCCATCGTGCTTGCCTGCACCGTGCTGGTCCAGGCCTTTCAGCCAAGGCTCGACGCGGAAAAGGGGCCCCAGAACCGGGGCTGGCCCCGCCTGTTCCTGTCGCCATCGTCGCTGACGCGAGCAGCCCGGATCATCAACGCCCATCCGGGCTTGCCGATGCTCACCGCGATCGGCGTGTCGTTCTCGATCACGCAAGCCTGCATTACGGCCTTCACCGCGACCTATATGGTGGTCCAGCATGGCGCGAGCCTGGCCCAGGCCGGGCTCTACATGTCGGTGCTGCTCGCGACGAGCACGGTCGCGCGCATCGTCTTCGGCTGGCTGGCGGACCGGTTGGGATCGGGCCTTCTGGTTCTATCCGTTCTGGCGCTCGCTGCAGGCGGGGCAATTCTGCTGCTGGTGTGGTCCGCAACAGCAAGCCCCTGGCTGGTCTATGGCTGCATGGCGCTGGTCGGGGCGACCTCGATGGGCTGGAACGGGGTCCACATGGCCGAGCTGGCGAGGGTTTCGCCACTTGCGATCGTCGGCGATGTGACGTCGAGCGCCAGCATGTTCGGCTTCATCGGCTCGATCTGCGGACCATTGGTGTTCGCCATGCTCGCCAGCAGGACCGGAAGCTTCACCTGGCCGTTTGTTCTTGTCGCTGGTCAGTTGATCGCCTTCGGGGCGTTCGCCCTTGCCATCGAACGGTTCGTCTCCCGGCCGCATCGGTGAGAGGCGCGGCGCGTTCGGCAACGAACCTTTCGGCAGCGAAAAGCAGACCCTCGGCAATATCTACGACCTTGGCAGTAGACCGGCCTGTGCTAGCCTAGATTTAGAGCGGGATCAAAAATCCGCCATCGGCTCCGCCGTTGAAACCTTCGGCGCGGCCGTCCACGCAGGGAGGTGAATGCAATGCGGAAGGCATTAATGGCCGCCGTCGCGGCGTGCGCTTTGATTGCGGCCGGGGGAACCGGCCAGGCTCAGGAAAAACTCAGGATCGGCGTGATGGCGACGCTCTCGGGCGCGCTGACATCGGGCGGCGAGGACGGCGTCCGCGGCGCCCAGATCGCGCTGAAGCAACGTGGCGGCAAGATCGCCGGCCGCGAGGTCGAGTTCATCATCGCGGCGACCGACGCCAGCCCGGACTCGGCGCTGCGGGCAGCGCGCAAGCTCGTCGAGCAGGACAAGGTCCAGCTCATCCTCGGCCCGCTCTCGGGCTCCGAGGGCATCGCGATGCGCGACTACTCGAAGACGGTGCCCAACGTCACCGTCGTCGATGCGTCGTCGGGCGCGCTCGAGACTACCTACGTCAACCCATCACCGAACTATTTCCGCTTCAACAGCAACGGCGCGATGTGGATGGCCGGTCTCGGCGACTACGTCTTCAAGGACAAGGGCTACAAGAAGCTCGCCGTCATCGGCGAGGACTACTCCTTCCCCTATACGCAGGTCTTCGGCTTCGCGCTCGGCTACTGCAAGGCCGGCGGCCAGATCGTGCAGCGCCAATGGGTACCGCTCGGCACCAAGGATTTCGGCTCGGTCATCGCCAATATCCCCGATGACGTCGACGCAGTCTTCCTGGCGCTCGGCGGCGGCGACTCCGTGAATTTCCTCAACCAGTACGGTCAGACCGGCGGCAAGGCGAAGTTCGTCGGCGGCTCGATCATGGTGGACCAGACCGTGCTGTCGTCGCGCGGCAACGCCAAGCGCCTGCTCGTCGGCACGCCCTCCTCGGGCGGCGTGGCCGATGCCTGGGACGATCCGAAATGGAAGGCCTGGGTGAAGGCCTATCAGGATGCCTTCCCGGCGGACAAGCGCTTTGCGAGCCCGTCCCTGTTCGCGACCAATTATTACAATGCCTTCAATGGGATGGCCACCGGCCTTGAGAAGGTGAACGCCGACCTCTCCGACGGCGGCGCCAAGCTTCGGGCCGAGCTCGCCAAGGTCGAGCTCGATGCCCCGAATGGGCCGATCAAGCTCGACGATGACCGCCAGGCGATTGCGACGACCTTCATCACCGAGGTCGTCGAGACACCGAACGGCGAGCTCACCAACAAATTCGTCCGCACCGTCCCGAACGTCTCAAAGACGATGGGGCTGTCTGCCGAAGCCTTCAAGGCCGTCGGGCTCCCGTCCCGGACCAATCCGGAATGCAAGCCTTAGTCGTCTTCACCGCCTGACTCCCCGGGAAGGACGCGACGAGGTCGCGCCCTTTCCGGTCCGCCGTCCCGCTCCGGTCAACGACGTCGCGCGATCCATGTGCGCCGTCGGGCGAAGGCTCACCTGATGAGGCAGCCTTAGGCCCACCGGGCATTGCTACGCGAGGAGCCATGAGTCGCGCAGTCGCGGTCTGCCACGGTCCATTCGGGCGGGTGTCGATCTACGACCTCGATCGCCCAATGGTGGTGCATGCCCACCGCGAAGCTCACCTGATCTTCTTCCTCGACGGGTCGCGCGGCCTCGTGACCGTCAATGACCACACGGTCCGGGTCGATCCCTTCATGGGCGTTGCGGTCAATCCCTGGGAGCCCCACAATTTCCAGCCGGAGCAACCGGGCTCCTTCGGGCTTTTCCTCGTCGTCTACCTCAAGCCGGAATGGCTGGCGGCGCAGACCATGCCGTCGGCCGGGTCGCTGGTCTTCCCGTCATCCGAGCTGGTCGTGACCCGCGAGCTCGCCGCCTGGCGCGATCAGGCGGTCGAGATGCTGCTGTCGCAGCATCGCGATCTCAATCTCGCCCCGGTGCTGATGGCGCTGGCGCAGGCCTCCAGCGAACCGATCGGGCCGGAGCTCGTCTCCTCGCTGCTGCATGACACGTCTGAAGGCGCGCTCGACCGACGCGTGCTGCGCGCCTGCCGCCTGCTGGAACAGCACACTTCTTGTGAAGGCGCTCTCGCCCGTGTGGCGCGCGAGGCTGGGCTGTCGCGCGCCCATTTCTTCAAGCTCTTCCGGGAGCAGGTCGGCGTCACGCCGACCATCTTCGCCAATACCGCCCGAATCGACGCAGCGCTCGAGAGGATCGTGCTGTCGAACGACCCGGTGACCAGCATCAGCCACCGCCTCGGCTTCTCCGGCCAGAGCGTATTCACCCGCTTCTTCACCGCCCATGTCGGCATGGCCCCCCGCGACTATCGCCGGGTGCTGCGCACCGTTAGCCTCCCGCAATCGCAGGCGAGCCATGTCTGATTTCATCGGCCGCCGCCCGATCTGGTCGCTGGTGATCCTGATCGCGGTCGCTCTCCTCGCCTTTCTGATCTTCGCGGTCTGGACGCCGTGGATGGAGCTGACCTTCGGCCGGAAGCGCGTCTTCCTGAGCGCGCTCTTCAACGGCATCACGCTCGGCGGGCTGTATTTTCTTGTCGCCAGCGGCTTCACCCTGATCTTCGGCCTGATGCGCAACGTCAACCTGGCGCATGGCTCGCTCTATCTGTTCGGCGGCTATGTCGGTTACAGCATCGGCAACCTGACGGGCTCCTGGTTCGCCGCGCTGATCGGCGCCTTCGTGATCGTCGCCTTGGCCGGGATGCTGATGCAGGTGCTGCTCTTCCGCTGGATGGAGGGACAGGATCTGCGCCAGACACTGGTCACGATCGGGCTCTCGATCATCGTCGCCGACCTGCTGCTCTGGGGTTATGGCGGCGACACCTTCCAGGTGACGACGCCGGACTGGCTGTCCGGGCCGATCCAGCTGCCTTTCGTCGTCGCGCTGCGCAGCAATGGCGAGGCGGTGATGATGATGTACCCGCTGGTCCGCATCGCCATCCTGATCGGCGCGATCATCCTCGGCGTCGCGATGTGGCTGGTGCTCAACCGCACGCGCATCGGCATGCTGGTTCGTGCCGGCGTCGACGACCGCGACATGCTTTCGGCCACCGGCGTGCGCGTGCAGCTCGTCTTCATCATGGTCTTCGCCTTCGGGGCCGGGCTCGCGGGCCTCGCCGGCGTCGTCGGCGGCACCTTCCAGTCGCTCCAGCCGGGCGAGGACACCAAGATCCTGCTGTCCTCGCTCGTCGTCGTCATCGTCGGCGGCATGGGCTCGATCCCCGGCGCGGCGATGGGCGCGCTGATCGTCGGCCTCGCCGAGCAGTTCGGCTCGGTCTACATGCCGACCTATGCGGTGATGCTGACCTTCGTCATCATGGTCGTGGTGCTGGCGATCCGGCCGCAGGGCCTGGCGGCGGTGAGGCGCTGAGATGGCGCTCGCAGAACCCCGCCTCGCGATCGCGACCCCGCGCCCCCGCGAAGGGCTCGCCGAGGTGATCGCCCGGCAGGGCACGGCATTCTGGATCGTCGCCGCCCTGCTGCTGGTGATGCCGCTGATTGCGAACCCGTTCTGGCTCGTCCAGATCCTCGCCTACGCGATGATCCTCGGCATGATCGCGCTGAGCCTGATGTTCCTTGCCGGCTATGGCGGCATCGTCAGCCTGATCCAGATGACGGTCGCGGCCTTCGCCGCTTATCTCGTCGCCATCTTCGGCGACAGCGCCATCACCCAGATCAGCCTGAAATGGCCGTGGTGGACGGCGGTGCCGGTCGCGATCCTGCTCGCCACCCTGTTCGGCACACTGGGCGGCGCGCTCTCGGTCAGGACCGAGGGCATCTACACGATCATGATCACGCTCGCGATCGGCTCGGCCTTCTATTACCTGACGCTGCAGAACTACACGATCTTCAACGGTTTCAGCGGCTTCAACGGGGTTCTTCCTCCAGTCTTCCTCGGGGTCGACTGGGGCAGCACCGTGCCGTTCTATTACCTTGCGCTCGGCTGCGCCGCCCTCGCCTATGCGGTGGTCGTCTATGTCTCGCGGGCGCCCTTCGGCCTTGCTTTGCAGGGCACGCGCGACAATCCCAGGCGCATGGCGGCGCTCGGCTTCGACGTCGTCGCCCATCGCATCGCCGCCTATGCCTTCGCCTCGGTGATCGCCGCCTTCGCCGGGGTGCTGCTGGTCTGGTATCAGCGCCAGGTTTCGCCCGGGACAGGCGGGGTCGGGCCGGTGGTCGACATCCTGATCATAGCCGTCGTCGGGGGCCTCAGCCGCCCGATCGGCCCGTTCATCGGCGCGCTCGTCTATGTCCTGCTGCGCACCTTCGCGCTCGACCTGCTCGAAGGGGTCGGCTTCGAGGGCAAGCGCTATCAGCTGCTCATCGGCCTCGGCTTCCTCGTCATCGTGCTGTTCTCGCCGGATGGGCTGATCGGCATCTGGCAGCGCCTGCGCGACCGCTATCGTCGCGGCCGCGAGACGCAGGCAGCACAGATGCGCGTCGGCGGAGGCTCGCCATGAGCGCCGTGCCGAGCCTGGAGCGGCTGAGCACGGCCAGCTCTGGCAATGCGCTCGAACTGCGCGGTGTCTCGCGCCTGTTCGGCGCGCTCGCGGCCCTCTCCGACGTCACGCTCTCGGTCCGCCCCGGCGAGCGGCGCGCCGTGCTCGGCTCGAACGGTGCCGGCAAGACCACGCTGTTCAACTGCGTCACCGGCGATTTTTCGCCGAGCTCCGGCGTCATCCGCTTCTTCGGCGAGGATGTGACGGCCTTTCCGCCGCATGAGCGCATCCGCCGTGGCCTCAGGCGCACCTACCAGATCTCCTCGCTCTTCGCTGGGCTGACGGTAATCGACAATGTCTACCTCGCCTGCCGCGGCGTCTCGCGGAACCGCTTCTCGCTCAGGCGGCCAAGCCGCGACGACACGCTCCAGCACGCCGCCGAGAGCCTGGTCGACGCCGTCCATCTCACCGCCGTCAAGGACAGGCTGGTCGGAGAGCTCGCCTATGGCCAGCAGCGCCAGCTCGAGATCGCGCTCGCCCTCTCGGGCGCACCGCGCTTCATCCTGTTCGACGAGCCGGCAGCGGGCCTGTCGCCGACCGAGCGGCAGGACCTCGTCCGGATCCTGACCTCGCTGCCGACCCATATCGGCTACATCATCATCGAGCACGACATGGACGTGGCGCTGCGCGTCGTCGAGAGCGTGACGATGATGCACAACGGCCGCATCTTCAAAGAGGGACGGCCGGACGAGATCGAGTCCGATCCCGAGGTGCAGGAACTCTATCTCGGGGGCGGTCATGGCTGAGCGCCTGAAAGCCCCGCCCGCCGCCGGCGTTCCGATCCTGCAGATCGCCGGCCTCAACGTCTTCTACGGCCGCTCGCACGCCGTCCAGGGCGTCGATCTCACGCTGCAGCACGGCGTGCTCTCCGTCGTCGGTCGCAACGGCATGGGCAAGACGACCATGTGCAAGGCGATCATGGGGCTGGTGCCGATCTCGTCCGGCTCGATCCGCTTCTTCGGCGAGGAGATCGCCGGGCGCTCGCCGGCCGAGGTGGCGCGGCTCGGCATCGGCTATGTGCCGCAGGGCCGCCGGCTCTGGCGCTCGCTCACGGTCGACGAGCACTTACGGCTGATGCAGCGCGGCAAGCGCGGAGCCTGGACGCCGGAGCGCATCTACGAAGCCTTCCCGCGCTTGGCCGAGCGCCGCAACAATGGCGGCGCCCAGCTCTCCGGCGGCGAGCAGCAGATGCTGGCGATCAGCCGGGCGCTGCTGCTCAATCCGCGCCTCCTGGTCATGGATGAGCCGACCGAGGGCTTGGCGCCGGTCATCGTCGCCCATGTCGAGGAGATGCTGGTCCGGCTCGCCGATCAGGGCGATGTCGCGATCCTGGTGATCGAGCAGAACATCGGCGTCGCCACGCAGATGTCCGATCCTGTCGCGATCATGGTCAACGGCCGGATCAACCGCATCATCGCCTCGGCGACGCTGGCCGGCGACCGCGACCTGCAGCAGCGCCTGCTCGGCGTCGGCCGCCATGGCCATGACGAGACCGATGCGGTGCCGGAAACGGCACGTCCCGGCCCAGCCGGACCGGCCGCCGCCCCCGCCCCCACCGGGCCGATCCGCGTCTATGTCTCGAACCCCGTCATCCCGAACCGCTGGTCGCAACCAGTTCCAGCGGCACGGATCGAGGCGCAGGCCCGCACCATCTCGCGCCCGATGCTGGCGACGCGCGATGGCCAGGCGGTCCGGCCGCTCGCGGCTGCGGCGAGCAGTGAGCCTTATGTCGTCGTCGCCGGGACACTCGACACCAAAGGCGAGGAGCTGCGCTTCATCCGCGACCTGATCCGGGCGGAAGGTCTGCGCACCCGCCTGGTCGATCTCTCGACATCCGGCCGCAGCGCCGGCGGCGACGTCACCCCGCAGGAGATCGCCCTCGCCTCGCCGAAAGGTTCGGCCGGCATCGCCTCGGGCGATCGCGGCACGGCGGTGGCGGCGATGACCGAAGCGTTCAAGGCGTGGCTGCCGCGCCAGCAGGGCCTGCTCGGAATCATCTCGGCCGGCGGCTCGGGCGCGACCGCGATGGTGACACCGGCGATGCAGGCGCTGCCGGTCGGCCTGCCCAAGCTGATGATCTCGACCATGGCGTCGGGCGATGTCCGCGCCTATGTCGGCGCGACCGACATTGCCATGCTGCACGCCGTCACCGATGTGCAGGGCATCAACCGCGTCTCGCGCCTCGTGCTCGGCAATGGCGCGCACGCCATCGCCGCCATGGCGAAAGCCCGCCTCGCCGAGCTCAAGCCCGACGGACCGCGCCGCCGCGAGCCCGAAAAGCCCCTGGTCGGGCTGACCATGTTCGGCGTGACCACGCCTTGCGTGCAGCAGGTCGCCAAGCTCCTCGCCGCGGAATGGGAGCCGCTCGTCTTCCACGCCACCGGTACCGGCGGCCGCTCGCTGGAGAAGCTTGTGGATTCCGAACTTGTCGGCGCAGTGATCGACGTCTCGACCACCGAGATCTGCGACATGCTGATGGGCGGCATCCTGCCGGCGACGGAGGATCGCTTCGGCGCGATCATCCGCACCCGCATCCCCTATGTCGGCTCGATCGGCGCGCTCGACATGGTGAACTTCGCCGCGCCTGACAGCGTCCCCGAGCGCTATCGCGGCCGCCTCCTCTACTCGCACAACCCGCAGATCACCCTGATGCGGACGACGGCGGAGGAGAATGCCCGCATGGGCCGCTGGATCGGCGAGCGATTGAACCTGATGGAAGGGCCGGTCCGCTTCCTGATCCCCGAGCTCGGCGTCTCCGCCCTGGATGCGCCCGGCCAGGCGTTCCACGACCCGGCAGCCGACGCGGCGCTGTTCCAGGCGCTGGAGCAGACGGTGCGCACCAGCCCGAACCGGCAGCTCATCCGCCTGCCGCTCCACATCAACGACCCCGCTTTCGCCTCGGCATTGGTGCAGCAATTCCGCACGCTGCATGCCGGCCGGCGGCGCGAGCGGGCCGGCGGAGGCAGGTCATGACGAGCTTCGACAAGAAGGCGCTGCTCAAGCGCTTCCAGGCGATGATCGCCAAAGGCGAGCCGATCGTCGGCGGCGGCGCCGGCACCGGCCTGTCGGCTAAATGCGAGGAAGCCGGCGGTATCGATCTGATCGTGATCTACAATTCCGGCCGCTACCGCATGGCCGGCCGCGGCTCGCTCTCCGGGTTGATGCCCTATGGCGACGCCAACGCCATCGTCATGGAGATGGCGGCCGAAGTGCTGCCGGTGGTGAAGACGACGCCGGTGATCGCCGGCGTCTGCGGGACCGATCCGTTCCGGCGCATGGATGTCTTTCTCGACGAGGTGAAGCGCATCGGCTTTGCCGGCGTGCAGAACTTTCCGACCGTCGGGCTGATCGACGGCACCTTCCGCGCCAATCTCGAAGAGACCGGCATGGGCTTTGGCCTCGAGGTCGAGATGATCGCCCTCGCCAATGCCAAGGGCCTGCTGACCACGCCTTACGTCTTCTGCGAGGATGACGCGCGGGCGATGGCGAAGGCCGGCGCCGACATCATCGTCTGCCATCTCGGCCTCACCACCGGCGGCTCGATCGGCGCCGAAACGGCGCTCAAGCTCAAGGACTGCCCGGCGCTGGTCGAGCGCTGGGCGAAGGCCGCGCTCGCCGTGAAGAAGGATGCGATCATCCTTGTCCATGGCGGGCCTGTCGCCGAGCCGGCCGATGCCGACTTCATCATGAAGAACACGGTCAACTGCCACGGCTTCTACGGCGCGTCCTCGATGGAGCGCCTGCCGGTCGAGGTCGCGATCCGCGACCAGACCCGTGCCTTCAAGCAGATCGGCCGCGCACCCAAAGCCAGCAAGCCGGCACGCAAGCCCGGCAAGACGAAATGACCCGGATTCGGGCGGGAGGATGATGACATGACGGGGCAGCTGATCGGATCGCTGATCCTCTGGCTGATCGTGGCGGTGATCATCATCGCCATCGTCGTCTATCTGGTGAACTGGCTCTACCGCCGGTCCTCGAAGGAGGTCTCCTTCGTCCGCACCGGTCTGTTCGGCGAAAAGGTTGTGATCAATGGTGGCGCCTTCGTGCTGCCGATCATCCACGACGTCACGCCGGTCAACATGAACGTCCTGCAGCTTGCGGTGACGCGGGCGAGCAACGATGCGCTGATCACCCGCGACCGGATGCGCGTCGACATCGACGCCGAGTTCTACGTCCGGGTGAAGCCGGAGCGGGAATCGGTCTCTGTCGCTGCCGCGACGCTCGGCCGGCGCACCCTGCAGCCGGACCAGCTCCATGCCCTGCTCTCAGGCAAGTTCATCTCGGCGCTGCGCACAGTCGCCTCCGAGATGACCATGGAGGAGATGCACGAGCAGCGCGGCGCCTACGTCCAGCGCGTCAAGGATGCCGCTGCCGAAGCGCTCGACCAGAACGGGCTTGTGCTGGAATCGGTGGCGCTGACCGATCTCGACCAGACCGACCTGCAATATTTCAACCCGTCCAACCGTTTCGACGCCGCCGGCCTGACGCGGATCATCGAGGAGATCGAGGACAAGCGGAAGCTGCGCAACGATATCGAGCAGGACTCGATGATCCGCATCCGCACCCGCAATCTCGAAGCCGAGCGCCAGGCACTCGACATCGAGCGCGAGAGCGAGATGGCGCGTCTCGACCAGCAGCGCGAGATCGAGATCAAGCGCGCCATGCAGCGCACCGAGGTCGCCCGCGAGCGGGCCATCCGCGACACCGAGGCGGAGCAGGCCCAGATCACCTCGCGCGAGGAGATCGAGAAATCACGCATCGCCAATGAGCGCGGGATCAGCGAAGCGCGCATCGCTTCAGAAAGGGATATCCGCCAGCAGGAGATCGCCCGGACGCAAGCCGTCGAGGAGGCCGAGATCGCCGCGCGCGAGCATGTCGAGAAGGCGCGCATCGCCAACGAGCAGACGATCAACGCTGCCCGCATCGCCTCCGAACGTGAGATCAGGCAGCAGGAGATCGAGCGCACCAGGGTGCTGGAAGCAGCCGAGATCGAAGCGCGCGAGTCGACCGAGAAGGCGCGCATCCTTCAGGAAACCGCGGTGAGTGCCGAGCGCATCACCCGCGAGCAGGAGATCCGCAACCGCGAGATCGAGCGCACCCGCACGCTCGACCAGGAAGACATCGCGGCGCGCGAGGCAGTCGAAACCTCCCGCATCGGCCAGGAAGAGCGCGTGCGCGCCCTCCAGATCGCCCGCAACAGAGCGCTGGACGAGGCTGAGATCAGCGCGCGTGAAGCGGTCGAGAAGGCAAGGATTGCCCAGGAGGACGCGATCACGGCCGACCGGATCGCCCTCGACCAGCGCAAGAGCCTGCTCGAGATCGGGCGCACCGAAGCGATCGACACCGCCGAAATCTCTGCCCGCGAAGCGACCGAAGCCGCCCGCATCGGCCAGGAGAAAGCCGTCGCGGCCGGGCGCATCGCCGCCGAGCTCGCGACCAAGGGGCTCGAGATCAAGCGCAATGCCGAGCTCGACACCGCCGAGCTGAAGCGCCGCGACGCGGTCGAACGCCAGCGGATCGCAACCGAGCTTGGTCTCGACGAAGAGCGGATCAATTCGAGCAAGACCCGCGAGATGCTGCAGATTGCTCAGAAGAAGGCGGTCGAGGTCGCCGAGGAAGAGCGCGCGATCGTGCTCGCCGCCAAGAAGGTCGAGCGCACCGACGCCGACAAGGCGCTGCGCCAGGCCGAGATCACGGCGCGCCAGCAGGTCGAAACCGTCGACATCGCCCGCGAGCAGGCGCTGGAAGCGGTGCGGATCGAGCGTCGTCGCGCGCTGGAGCAATTGGAAATCGCGCGGAATCAGGCGCTGCAGGAGGCGCAGATCGTCTCGAACGAGGAGGTCGAGCGGGCCCGCATCTCCTCCGATCGCGGCCTCGACGAGGCCCGCATCGGCCGCCAGCGCGAGCTGCGCAAGCTCGAGATCGGGCGCGAACGCGAGGTCGAGGCGGCCGCCATGGACAAGGCGATCGCGCTCTACGCCAAGTCGCTGGAGGAATCGGCGGCGCAGGTCAGTGCCGAGATCGCCCGCGCCAAGGCGGTCGAGGCCGAGGAGAAGGTCAAGACCGTCCGCGAGAGCGAGAGCGCGCAGCGGCGCAAGACCGTCGAGATACTGCTCGCCGAGAAGGCAGCCGAAGAATCCCGCATCGCGTCCGAGGCCGAGAAAGTGCGCCGCGCCGTCGATGCCGAGGCGCAGAAGCTGCTCTATGAGGCCGAGAACGTGCTCAGCGACGGCGCCCGCTACGGGCTGTTCCGGCGCCGCCTGCTCGACAAGATCGAGGGCATTGTCCGCGAGAGCGTCAAGCCGATGGAGAAGATCGAAGGCATCCGCATCCTTCATGTCGACGGGCTCACCGGCGCCAGTGGCGCCGGTGGCGCGGCACGCTCGCCCACCGACGAGGTCATCGAGTCGGCGCTGCGCTATCGGGTCCAGGCGCCGATGATCGACCAGGTGCTGAAGGAGATCGGCATAGAGGGCGGCAATCTCGCCAAGATGGGTGGGCTGATGCGCGAGGCCTCGGACATGCAGCGCGTCGCCAAGGAGGCCCAGCCGGCCAAGCCGAAGGAAGGTAGCGAGCCCGCTCCCGAAGGCGGCGGCCGCTCCGGCTCCGGCAAGAAGTCGTGAGGCGCTGACAGATGGCCCGCGTCTATGTTTCCAGCGTCATCGCCGCCCCCGCCGCCAAGGTCTGGGCCCGGGTGCGCGATTTCAACGGCCTGCCGAACTGGCATCCCCGCATCGCCGAGAGCCGGATCGAGAACGGCGAGCCCGCCGACAAGGTTGGCTGCATCCGGGCCTTCTCGCTGCGCAGCGGCGACCGGCTGCGCGAGCAGCTGCTCGGCCTCTCCGACTACGACATGTTCTGCACCTATTCGATCCTGGATTCGCCGATGCCGCTGACGAACTATGTCGCGACGCTCAGGCTGACGCCGATCACCGACCAGGAGCGGACCTTCATCGAGTGGTCGGCAGATTTCGACTGCGCGCCGGAGAAGGAGGCCGAGCTCGTAGCCGGCATCGGCACCAATGTCTTCCAGGGCGGCTTCGACGCCCTCAAGCGCGCCTTTGGGGGATAGCCATGCCCCATGTGGTCCGCAGCACGATCATCGATGCGCCGGTGGACCGGCTCTGGTCAGTCCTGCGCGACTTCAATGGGCACGACAGATGGCATCCGATCGTGGTGCGGAGCGAGATCGAGCGTGCCTATCCGTCGGACCGGGTCGGCTGCATCAGGCGCTTCCAGCTGCGCGACGGCAGTGAACTGCGCGAGCAGCTGCTGACGCTCTCCGATCTCGAAATGACCTTCAGCTACTGCCTGCTCGATACGCCGATCCCGCTGTTCAACTACGTCGCCCATGTCCGCCTGCTGCCGGTGACCGACGGCAATCGCAGCTTCTGGCACTGGGAAAGCCGCTTCACCACGCCGCCCGGACGGGAAGCCGAACTCGCCAGGCTCGTCGGCGACGAGGTCTACACCAACGGCATCGAGGCGGTCCGCCGCCTGCCCGTGATCGTCGGCGAGGAGGTCTGACATGCTCGATCTGAGAACCTGCGCGAGCCTGTCGGAAGCCGCCGGCATCCTCTCCGGCGACCGTCAGGCACTGCTGATCGGCGGCGGCACATTGGTGATGCGCGACGTCAACGAGGGCCGGCTGACCGAGGGCACGCTCGTGCGTGTCACCGATCCGGCCTTCCGCCAGATGAGCACGAGCGGCGCCCGCGTCGAGCTCGGCGCCGGGGTGAGCATGGCCATGGTGCTGGCCAGCCGCGAGCTCGCTTTCCTGCACGCTGCGGCGCGCGCCATCGGCGGGCCGGCGGTCCGGACGATGGCGACGATCGGCGGCAATCTTTTTGCCGCTGCGCCCTATGGCGATTTCACCGTGGCGCTGCTCGCGCTCGATGCGCAAATCGTGCTGCAATCCGGCTATGGCTCGGGCCGGGCGGTGCCGCTCGAGGATTTCCTCAGCGCCCGCGAGCGCGGCGGCCAGGGCCTGGTAACGGCGGTTCAGTTCGCCAGGCCGCAGAATCCTGCCGAACTCCATTTCCGCAAGATCAGCCGGGTCAAGCCGAAGGGCATCTCGGTGCTCTCGATCGCAGCCTATCTGCCGCTTTCGGGTGGCCGCGTCACGCAGGCGCGCGTCGCCTATGGCGCGATGGCCCCGACCCCGATCCGCGCTCGCGGCGTCGAGCGCGCGCTCGACGGCAAGCCGCTCGACCAGGCGGCGATCCAGGCCGCGAAGCAGGCGGCGCTCGAAGGCTGCCGGCCGGCGACGGACGCGATCGCCAGCGAGTGGTACCGGCGCGAGATCCTCCCCGTCCATCTCGGCCGGCTCCTGGCCGGCGAACCGCGCTGAGGAGGCGCGCCATGGCCAAGCTCCCGGTCCAGTTCCGCCTCAACGGCAGCGATCGCGCCACTTTCGTCGATCCGGCGAGCAATCTGCTCGATACGCTCCGGCGCGGGCTCGGCGATTTCGGCCCAAAATATGGCTGCGGCCAGGGCACCTGCGGCGTCTGCACCGTGCTGGTCGATGGCGAACCCCAGCTCGCCTGCCTGACGCTGGCAGTTTCCTGCGAGGGTCGCCAGATCGAGACCACCTCCGGCATGGCCGACGGCCCGAACCTGCATCCGTTGCAGGGCGCCTTCATGGATCATTTCGCCGCGCAATGCGGCTTCTGCACGCCCGGCATGCTGACCGCCGCGCGGGCGCTGCTGGCGAAGAACCCGCAGCCGAGCCGCGACGAGGTCGTCGAGGCGATCAGCGGCAATATCTGCCGCTGCACCGGCTACGAGCCGATCATCGCCGCCATCCTCGCCGCGGCGAACGCGCCCGGCGCGCGCAGAGCTTGAGGGAGGTCGCCATGGCAACGATGGAGATGCGCAAGGACCTCTTCGCCGACGAGCGCGACGACAATCTCAACGTCATCGGCAAGGGCGTGCAGCGCCAGGATATGCCCGGCCATGTCACGGCGCGCACCCGCTTCTTCGACGACCATGCCTTCGACGGCATGCTGCATCTCAAGGTCGTGCGCAGCCCGCATCACCATGCCCGCATCCGTTCGATCGACATCTCGGCCGCCGAGCGCGCTCCCGGCGTCAGGCGTGTGCTGCGCGGCGCCGATGTGCCCGTGAACAAGAACACGCTGCTCAGCCTGATCAATTTCGGCAAGGACGACGAGCCGTCGCTGGCGGTGAGCAAGGTCAGCTACAAGGGCGAGCCGGTCGTCGCGATCCTCGCCGACAGCGAGGCGCAGGCGCAGGCGGCCTGCAAGCTGGTCCGGATCGACTATGATCTGCTGCCGGCGGTGTTCGACGTCGAGGAGACGCTGAAAGCCGGCGCACCGGTGGTCAACGAGACCTACCCCGGCAACTACTTCGAATATCACGAGCGCTTCGACCATCAGAAACTGCGCTTCGGCGATGTCGAGCGCGGTTTTTCCGGCGCCGACATCGTGATGGAGCATCGCTACCAGATGTCGCCGATCGAGCATGCTCCGACGGAGACCAATGGCTCGATCGCCGCGCCCGAGCAGAACGGCCGCTATGTCGTTCATTCCTGCGCCCAGGGCCTGTTCTTCGCGCTGGGAACGACCGCCAAGATCGTCAATGTCGAGTCGAACCAGCTGCATTTCATCGGCGGCACGGTCGGGGGCGGCTTCGGTGGCAAGGTCGACACCCTGACCGAGCCGCTCGCCGTGCTCGGCGCGATGCTGACCGGGCGGCCGGTGCGTTTCGTGCTCGATCGCGAGGAGGAGATGCTCTACGGCTCGCCGCGCGGCGCCGAGCGCATCTACATCAAGGACGGGCTGATGCGCGACGGGCGCATCGTCGCCCGCCACATCCGCAGCTATTTCGATGCCGGCGCCTATACCCGACTGTCGAGCTATGCCGCGATCAAGTGCACGGCGCATGTGCCGGGGCCGTACTGGATCCCCAACGTCACCTCCGACATCTACGTCGCCTACACCAATCGCTGCCCGTCCACCGCCATGCGCGGCTTCGGCGTCACCGCGGTCGATTTCGCGCTCGAGGTCCAGATGGACCGTCTCGCCGAAGCCGCGAACATGGACCCGATGGAGCTGCGCATCCTCAACGCCTATCGCGATGGCGACATGAAACCGCATCGGCGCGCCGCCAAGAACACGGCGCTGGTCGAATGCGTGCAGGTCGCGGCCGAGAAGGCGAACTGGCCGCTCTCCGAGCAGGCGAAACGGGCATCTTCGCTGATCGGCGGCGGCGTCGGCGAGCGCGCGCAGATCCCGGCGACCCAGCTCGACGCCCGCGGCCAGATCGGCCGGCCCGATACGCGCAGCGGGCCGGTGACGCAGGTGCTGCCGGCCGGCACGAGCCGGATCGCGCCGAGCAAGCAACCGGTGATGGAGGGCGCGCGCGACGGGCGCGCCGCGCCGACGCAGGTTCCGCGCTACGAGCCGCCCCGACCCGCCGCGCCACCGGCTCCACCGCCCTATCAGCCTGCGCCACCCCCATCCTACCAGCCGGCCGGCTCGCATCCGGCACCGCCCGCCTACCAGCCGCCGCCCGCTCCCCCTGCCCCGCCACCGTCCGCCGCTCCGGCGCAGACCCAGCACGGCGCAGTGCGGTTCTCGTCGGTCTTCGGCACGAGGAGGCGCTGAGATGGCCCGTCATGAAGGCCGCGGCATGGCCTCGGTCAATTATCCGATCGGCATGAATCTCGGCGGCGATCCGAGCCAGGCGCTTATCCATTCCAACCCCGACGGCAAGTTCACCGTCGCGCTCTCGGCGATCGATCTCGGCCAGGGCATGAAGCAGGTCTCGCGCCAGATCGCGGCCGAGACGCTCGGCGTGCCCGTCGAGGACGTCTATGTCGACACCGCCGACAGCGACACCGGCCCGCACGACATGGGCTCCTTCGCCTCGCGTGGCACCCATCGCATGGGCAACGCCATCATCGTCGCCGCCCGCGAGGCGCGCGGCGTCCTGCTCGAAGCGGCGGCGGAAGAGCTCGAGGTCAACGCCGCCGATCTCGTCACCGACGGGCGCGGCAACATCCATGTCCGCGGCGCGCCCTCCCGCAGCATCACGGTCAAGGCGACGGCGCAGGCGGCGCAGTTCAAGCAGGGCAAGACCATCGCCGGGCGCGGCATCTTCCTGATTCCGCTCTCGGCCGTCGATGCCGAGACCGGCGAGATGAACCCGAACACTGCCTTCGCCCATGCCTGCCTCGTCGCCGATGTCAGCGTCGACGACGAGACCGGCGAGGTCGAGGTGCTCAGGATGACCAGCGCCTACGAGCTCGGCCGCGTCATCAATCCACGCATGGTCGAGCAGCAACTGGTCGGCGGCGCCTGGATGGGGATCAGCCACGCGCTATATGAGACGCCGGAGCCCTACTATCCCAACCCGGAGCACGGCCCGCGCGACTTCAACGAGTATTTGATGCCGGGGCCTGGCGACATCGCGCCCTATCACGTCACGGTGCTGGAGCGGCCGGCCCCGGACGGCCCGTTCGGCGGCAAGGGCCCAGGCGAGATGTGCGCCAATCCGGTGCTGCCGGCGGTCGCCAACGCCGTCTACAACGCCGTCGGCGTTCGGGTCGACGAGTTGCCGATCACGCCCGAGAAGATCCTGCGCGGGATCAAGGCCAATGGCGGCGTCAAGCCGGGCCCGCGCCGCGGCGGCCCGGTGAACTGGCGGTGAGCTGATGGCGCTGAGGACGACCGTCGCCGGCATCTCCAGCCCCGAGGACCTCGCCGAGGCCCTGCAGGCGGCGATGTATCTCGCCGATGACGGCATCGCGACGGCCGGCTACCTCTCGCTCGCGCTCGGCAAGCCGCTGCTGCTCGAAGGCGCGCCCGGCGTCGGCAAGACGGAAGCGGCCAAGGCGCTCGCCGGCATCCTCGGGCGCCAGCTCATCCGCCTGCAATGTTTCGAGGGCATCGACGCAGCGGCAGCTCTCTACGAGTGGAACTATCCGCGCCAGATGCTCGCCATCCGCCAGGCCAAGGAGGGCCAACAGCTCGACATCTATCGCGACGATTTCCTGATCGAGCGGCCGATGCTGACGACGCTGCGGCGGCCAGAATCGACCGTGCTGCTGATCGACGAGATCGACCGCTCCGACCATGAGTTCGAGGCCTTCCTGCTCGAATTCCTCTCGGATTTCTCGATCTCGATCCCCGAGCGCGGCACGCTGCGCGCAGCCGAGCGGCCGGTCGTGATCCTGACCTCGAACCGGACACGCGAACTGCACGAGGCGCTGCGCCGCCGCTGCGTCTACCACTACATCGCCTATCCCGAGCCCGAGCGCGAAGCGCAGATCATCATGCTGCGTTCCTCTGCCGTCGCCGAGAGCACGGCCCGCGCGGTCGTCCAGGCTGTCGGGCTGCTGCGGCAGGAGCCGCTCGCCAAGCCGCCGGGCGTCGCCGAGGCGGTCGACTGGGCCGAAGCCGCGACCGCGCTGGCACAGACCGGCGCGCCCTGGCCAGAGGCCTTTCGTCGCTCGCTCGGCGCCGCAATCAAGGACGAGGAGGACCTCGCGCACTTACGGCCGCGCCTGCCGCTCTTCATCCCGGGGCTGGCGGCATGAGGTGTCTTCCGAGAGTTCGCGAAGCTGGAGAAGCGCCCGGCATATCCCCTCTCCCCTTGCGGGAGAGGGTTAGGGTGAGGGGTCACGCGACGTTTCATCGTCATGGTCGGGCTTGTCCCGACCATCCACGTCTTCCTGTGGCAAGTGCGGTGTTCGAGGCGTGGATGCTCGCCACAGGGGCGAGCATGACGGATAGGTCTGAGCGACCCCTCATCCGGCCCTTCGGGCCACCTTCTCCCGCAAGGGGAGAAGGGAGGTGCGCGCCATGATCACGCCCCTTCCCGCCGCCGCCCGGCTCTTCGTCGCCTTCCCGGCGCTGCTGCGCGAGCACGGTATCGCAGCCGCACCCGAGCAGACGACCAGCTTCCTGATGGCGGTCGAATTGCTCGGTCCGCGCAGCATCGAGCATGTCCGCAAGGCCGCCGTCGCGACGCTTAGCCCCCATCCGGAACAGCGCGAGCGCTTCGATGCGCTGTTCGACATGCATTTCCTCGGTGGCGCCCTCGCCGAACCGGGCGATGACGACTTCGCGCCGGACGAGGACATCTCGGTCCAGGAGGACACCGGCTCGCGCGAAATCCTGATCGCCGACGAGGCCAACGAGACTGGCCAGGCCGCGACCGGCGCCGAAGCCTTGTCGGTGCGCCGGCTGGCGACCCTCGACGATGGCGAAACCTTGCGCCGCTTCGGCCGGGCGCTGCCGGCCGCGCTGCCACGCCGGCGCGGCTATCGCCATCGGGCGGCGCGGCGCGGACCGATGGTCGATCTTGCCCGCAGCCTCAAGGACGCGATCCGCCATGGTGGCGAGGTGATGAGCCTGAAGCGGCTCCGGCGTGTCACCCGTCCGCGGCCGATCCTGCTGCTGATCGACGTCTCCGGCTCGATGAAGCAGCGCAGCGACGCCAATCTCGCGCTGGCGCATACGATCGTGCAGGCGACCCGGCAGGTCGAGGTCTTCACCTTCGGCACGCGCCTCACCCGCGTGACTCGGGCGCTCAGACGCAAGCGCCGCGAGCAAGCGCTGGCGGAAGCCTCCGGCCTCGTCGCCGATTGGGATGGCGGTACGCGCATCGGCGATGCGCTGCAGGCCTTCCTCGCCGTGCCCCGCTTCGCCTCCTATGCCCGCGGTGCGGTCGTCGTCGTGCTCTCGGATGGTCTCGAACGCGGCGATCCGTCAGCGCTGGTCGGCGCCGTCGCCCGGCTGGTCCAGCGCGCCCATCGCATCGACTGGCTGACGCCGCTCGCCGCCGATCCCGGCTACCGGCCGGAAACCGAGGCGCTCAGGCTGATCGCGCCGCGCCTCGCCAGTCTCTCAGATGGCGGCAGCACGGCGCGGATCTGCCGGCACATCCTCTCGCTCGGAGGCACGCAAGCGGCATGACCGGCATCGTCGATTCCCATTTCCACATCTGGCGGCAGGCCGACCTGCCCTGGCTGCTCGGGCCGATGCAGCCGCGCATTTTCGGCCCCTATGAGCCGATCCGGCGCGACTATCCGATCGCCGAATATCTCGGCGATTGCCGACCGGCCGGCGTGATCGAGGCCGTCTATGTCCAGGCCAATTGGGCGGTAGACCGCTATCTCGACGAGGTGGCTTACGTCTCGCAGGCGTCGGACGAAAGCGGCTTCCCGATCGCCATCGTCGCATATGCCGACATGCTCGCGGGAGATGTCCGCCCGCAGCTCGACCAGCTCGCCTGCAACGGCCGGGTGCGCGGCGTGCGCATGCAATTGCACTGGCACGAGAACACCCTCTACCGTTTCGCCAGCGGACCCGACCTCGCGCGAGATCCGCGGCTGATCACCAATGTCGGCCGGCTCGCCGATTACAGCTTCAGCTTCGACCTTCAGGTCTTCGCTGGCCAGATGGCTGGCGCAGCCGAGCTGGCCGCCGCCTGTCCGGCCGTGACCTTCGTGCTTCAGCATGCCGGCATGCTGGAGGATCTTTCGCCGGAGGGCATCGCCGCCTGGCGCGCCGGCATGAGGCTGCTGGCAGCGCAGCCCAACATCGTCAGCAAGCTCTCGGGCCTCGGCACCTTCCTGCGTCGGAACGATCCGGAGCAGATCGCCTTCATCATCGGCGAGACGCTTGCCGTGTTCGGCGCGGAGCGCTGCCTGTTCGGCTCCAATTTCCCGATCGAGAAGCTCTGGACGTCCTATGCCGAGCTGATCGCCGCGCATCGCGCCGCGGTGCCGCAAGCGGCGCTGGAAGCCGTGTTCAACGAGACCGCGAGGCGGGTCTACCGCCTCGGCCAATAATCAAGGGGAGGACGTTCATGGCCCTCGAAATCAAGATCCTCGACTATGGCGACATCGAGCTGGAATCGAGCTTCCTCGTGCTCGGCCGTGATTGCGGCCGCACCCGCCGCGTGCCGACCTATGGCTTCCTGATCCTCGGCGGTCCCTGGCCGGTCGTGGTCGATACCGGCTATCGCCACAACCAGATCATGGAGAGCCTCGGCATGCGCGGCCTCCAGTTCCACGAGAACATGATCGAGAACCAGCTCGCGAAGCACGGCGTGCGGATGGGCGATGTCCGCTACGTTATGCACACCCATCTCCACATCGACCATGCCGGCAAGGACGAGCTCTTCCCGATGAACACCACGGTGCTCGTCAACCGGCGCGAGCTCGAATACTCGGTCTCCGGGCTGATGCACCCGCAATATCCGGCGCCCGACATCAAGCATCTGATCGACCGGCTGCACACCCGCGACGCGCTACGCTTCGAGGACCTCGAACTATCCGGGATGATCGAGCTCTTCCCCGGCTGCTATCTCGAAGCCGCCGGCGCCCACACCGAAGGCTCGATGAACGTCCATGTCGACACCAATGAGGGCCGCGCCATCATCTGCGGCGACGTGATCTACGACTTCAACGACCAGATCGTCACGCCCTTCCACGAGCTCCACGCCAACGAGCCGCGCACGACCGGCAATCACGGCGTCTCCAAGCGCGAGGAGAAGGCGGCGATCAAGAAGCTGCTCTCGGCCGGTGCGTTCCTGCTGCCGGTGCACGACAAGCCGGCCAAGATCGCCCATGGCCAGGTCGTCGGCCGCATGGACATGGCGGTGCCCGGCCCTGTCGTGCAGTCGCTGCCGGCGCGCAACTGGTTCGCGGCCTGACGGGGGCCGGCATCATGACCACGCATGTCGCCGTCAAGCCTGGCTTCGCCGATCTGATCGACCTCTGGGCACCGGTGCGCCAGCTCGGCACCGGCTTTGAGTTCTGCGAGGGACCGATCTGGCATCCCGCCGAGCAGCATCTGCTGTTCTCGGACATGCCGGGCGATGTGCGCCGCCGCTGGGACCGGAACGGCGTCCGCGAGGTCAGGCGCCCGGCCAACAAATGCAACGGCATGACCTACGATGCCGCGCTCGACCTGATCGTCTGCGAGCACGCGACCTCGGCGCTGGTGCGCGAACGGCCGGACGGACAGCGCGAGACCATCGCCTCGCATTTCGAAGGGATGGAGCTCAACAGCCCCAACGACGTCGTCGTGAAGTCGGACGGGGCGATCTATTTCTCCGATCCCTGGTATGGCCGCATGCCGGTCTTCGGCGTCGAGCGGCCGCGCCAGCTCGGCTTTCAGGGCGTGTATCGCATCCCACCCGAGGGCGGGCCACCGCAGCTCCTGGTCGACCGCTACCTCTTCGACCAGCCGAACGGGCTCTGCTTCTGCCCGAGCGAGGACCGGCTCTTCGTCAACGATACCGTCCAGCACAATATCCGCGTCTTCGAGATCAAGCCGGATGGTCGACTCGGCCCCGGCCGCATCTTCGCCTCCGGCATCGTCGGCTCCGAGCCCGGCGTCCCCGACGGGATGAAATGCGATGCGCAGGGTAATATCTGGGTCACCGGCCCGGGCGGGGTCTGGATCTATTCGATCAAGGGCGAGCTGATCGGCAAGCTGCGTGTGCCGGAGCTTGTCGGCAATCTCACCTGGGGCGGGCCGGACTGGCGCACGCTCTTCCTGACCGCGAGCCATTCGCTCTACGCGGTCGAGACCAAGGTCGGGCCACGCATCGAGCCCTATATGAAAGCTCTCGCCCAGCAGTCGGGCCGTAGCGCCGCGGTGGAGCGGCCGCTCGCCGACGCCAGCCCCGCTGCCTCCGTCTCGGCAAACGGCACGAAGAAAGCCGCGTCCGGCTACCGGCTCGATCCGTCGCGCTGCGCCCTGATCATCCAGGACATGCAGAACGACGTCGTCATGGAAGGCGGCGCCTTTGCCGCATCGGGCTCGCCGGAGCATTGCCGGCAGCAGAACGCGATCGCCAATGGCGCGCGTTTGGCGCAGGTGGCGCGAGCGCGCGGCATCCCGGTGATCCATGTCTGGTTCATCGTCGAAGCCGGCGCGCCCGGCGTCACCATGAACGCGCCGCTGTTCGAGGGGCTCGCCGACGCCAAGGCGCTGGTGCGCGGCACCTGGGGGGCTGCACCCGTGCCCGGCCTGGAGGCGCAGAATGGCGACCATGTCGTCGAGAAGCAGCGCATGAGCGCCTGGGAGGGCACGCGGCTGGAGACCGTGCTCAAGGCGCTCGGCCGCGACATCGTCATCGTCACCGGCGCCTGGACCAACATGTCGATCGAGCACACCGCTCGCACCGGCGCCGACAAGGGCTATTTCATGGTGGTGCCGGAGGACGCCTGCTCGACGATTAACGCCGAATGGCACACGGCCTCGGTCAACTATGCCTTGCAGAATGTCGGCGTCGTCACCGATGTCGACACCATCATCCTCGCGACCGCCTGAGCGCTTCCCCGACATGGCCGCGGTGGCGACTCTCGCCTGTATTACCAAGGCTTGTGTCCTCAGCGACGTGACGCTGGACCTGAATCGCGAGGGTGGCGCTCAGATTTCGCTCGGAGTCGGAGCGCGGCCTCGCTGCAATTGCCCGACGAACGGCCACGCTATCGCGAGGAGCGCCAGAACCCAGAGGATGATGCTCGTCGGTGTCGAGAACAGGATTTCGTACCCGCCGTCCGAGAGCGATAGCGCCCGGCGGAAATTATCCTCGAGCAGGCGGGCGAGCACGAAGGCCAGGAGCAGCGGGATCAGCGGGATGCCGACCTTGCGCAATACATAGGCGATGACGCCGATGGCGGTGGTGATGATGAGCTCGAATGCCGAGTTCGAGACGGCATAGACGCCGGCATAGGACAGCGCCAGGATGCCGGGATAGAGGATCCAGGCCGGCACCAGCAGCAGCCGTGCGAACAACCCGACCAGCGGCAGGTTGAGCACCAGCAGCATCAGATTGCCGATATACATCGAGGCGATCAGGCCCCAGGCGACCTCAGGGCGCTGCGTGAACAGCAGCGGGCCCGGCGTGATCGAGTACATCATGAAGGCGCCGAGCATCACCGCCGTCGTGCCCGAGCCGGGGATGCCGAGCGCCAGCATCGGCACCATCGAGGCGGTCTGCGCCGCATTGTCCGCTGTCTCCGGCGCTGCCAGGCCGCGCATGTCGCCCTTGCCGAAGGTGCCCTTGTCGGAGATGCGCTTCTCGGCGGTGTAGGCCATGGCCGAGGCGACCGAGGCGCCGGTTCCAGGCAGCACGCCGAGGAAGAAGCCGATGCCGGTCGCGCGCAGCATGGCCGGCATGCAGTACCGGATCTCCTTCAGCGACAAGCGAGCGCCATCGCCGGTGCGCGAGACCACGCCGCTGACCATCCCCTCCGCCAGGACGAGGATTTCGGCGACGGCGAAGAGACCGATGGTCAGGCTGGTGAAATCGATGCCGCCGAGCAATTCGAGCGAACCGAAGGTGAAGCGCTCGACGCCGGAGCCGCCATCGATGCCCACCATGGCGAGCAGCAGGCCGAGCGCGACCGCGATCCAGGTCTTCACGGCCTTGCCTTCGCCCATCGTGCCGAGCAGCGCGAACGACAGGACCATCAGCGCGACGTAATCCGCCGGGCCGAACGACAGGGCAAGACGCGCCAGCGGCACGGCGAGGAAGGTCATCAGGATGACGGCACTGGTGCCGCCGACGAAGCTGCCGATGCCGCTGATCGCGAGTGCGGCAGCGCCGCGCCCGGCCTTGGCCAGCGGGTAGCCGTCGAGCGTCGTCATCACCAGCCCGGGATCGCCGGGAATGTTGAGCAGGATCGAGGAGATGCGCCCGCCATAGCCGCTGCCGTAATAGAGCCCGGCAAGCAGGATCAGCGCCGTCTCGGGCGGCAGCTTCAGGGCAAAGCACAGCGGCAGCAGCAGCGCGACGGCGTTGATCGGGCCGATGCCCGGTAGCGCGCCGATGGCGGTGCCGAGCGCGACACCGGCAAAGGCGACGGCGAGGTTGAGCGGGGTGAGCGCGACCTGGAAGCCGGTCAAAAGGGCAGACAGCGCGTCCATCTAGATCCCCAGCGGCCCGCGCGGCAGCGGCAGGTCGAGCACTTTGTCGAGCAGCAGGAAGAAGACCACGGCCGTCGCGATGGCGGAGGCGGCGGCCGGAACCGGCCTGGCATGGAAGGCGAGAGCGGCGACGAAGCAGAGCAGCGCCGTCGCCATGATGAAGCCGATCGGCAGGAGCAGAAGCGGATAGACCAGGCTCGCGACAAGCACCGCGAGCGCGCGCGGCCATGTGCCGAATTCCAGCTCCACCCTACCCGGGCGGATCGCGAGAACGCAGCCGGCCAGGAGCAGGACGGCGCCGATGATGGTGGGGAAAACCCGCGGCCCGACAGGGTCGGCGGCGAACGGCACATGCAGTGTCTGCGCGTGCCAGATCGCTCCGCCGCCGAGCAGGATGCAGATCAATCCGACCAGACGGTCGATCATGGCGTCATTGCCTTGGCTTCGAGGGCGGTTATGGCGCTACTTGGCGAGACCGACCTCGATCGCCAGCGCACGGAAATCGGCCGTCCGCTTCTTGGCAAAAGCGTCGAAATCCGGCCCGATCATGTCGAACTCGAACAGTCCCTGCTCGGTGCGCGCCTTCTGCCAGCGCGGGTCGGCGTTGAGCTTGGCGAGGATGCCCGTCCAGTAGGCGTAGGACGCTTCCGGCGCCTTTGGCGGCGCGTAGAAGCCGCGCACGATCGGCCATTGCACGTCGTAGCCCTGCTCCTTGGCGGTCGGGACCTCGGCGAAGGCGCCCGGCAGGCGCTTGTCGGAGAAGGTCGCCAGCAGGCGAATCTCGCCGGCCTCGAGCTGGCCGCGGACTTCCGAGGCGTCGCCTGGGAAGAGGTCGATATGGCCGCCGATCAGCGCGCCTATGGCCTCGCCGCCGCCTTCATAGGACAAATAGCGCATCTTGCGCGGGTCGACGCCGGCGGCCTTCAGGACGAGCGCCGGCTTCATCCAGTCCTGGCTGCCGACCGTGCCGCCGGCCCCGACCTTGACCGAAGCAGGGTCCTTCTTCAACGCGTCGACGACATCGCCGAGCGATTTGAAGCGGCTGTCCTTGCGCACGGCGAGCACGCCGTAATCGGCGCCGATCGCGCCGAGCCAGCGCACATCGGATTCATTGAAACGGCCGAACTTGCCCTGGGCGAGATTGACCCAGGAACCGGTCGAGACCGCGACGATGACGTTCGGATCGGCGGCGCGCTGCGCCTGGATGTTGTTGTAGGCGATCGCGCCGATGCCGCCCGGCAGATTGGTGGTGCGGATCGACGGGCCGACCAGCCCGGTCTCGTTCAGCATGCGGCTGGTTAGCCGACAGGTCAGGTCGAAGCCGCCGCCCGGCGCGGCGGGCGCGATGCATTCGGGATTCTGGGGCTGAAACTGCTGCGCTTGTGCGGCTGCCGACAGCATGACGGCGCAACAGATGGCGATCGATGTCCTCATCAGGTTTCCTCCAGCCCTTTGTTCTTGTCGTTGGCGACCGGCTATGCCCGGACATGCGCCGGGGCCGGAAACGCGACCATCTAGTTATTGTCGACAATTTTGAGATTAATGATCCGATCAAGCTTGTCAAACATCAATTACGGTGCAATTTGTGTCGACAATAAATGCCGATCGCGGAAAGCGGGCGGAGCAATGCGAGGAATGGCCGGACGATGGCGAGCTTCAACAACAACGAACGACCGGCCCCGGACGGCGTGCTTGTCGACATCGCCGACTATGTCCTGAACTATCGCGTCGACAGCGCGCTCGCCTACGAGACCGCCCGCAACTGCCTGATCGACACGCTCGGCTGCGGGCTCGAGGCGCTCGAATATCCGGCCTGCACCAAGCTGCTCGGCCCCGTCGTACCGGGCACGGTCGTGCCGAACGGCGCCCGCGTCCCCGGCACGCCCTATCAGCTCGATCCGGTCCAGGCCGCCTTCAACCTCGGCACCATGATCCGCTGGCTCGACTTCAACGATTGCTGGCTGGCGGCCGAATGGGGGCATCCGTCCGACAATCTCGGCGGCATCCTCGCCGTGGCCGACTGGCTGTCGCGCACCGCCGTCGCAGCCGGGCGCCCTGCCCTGACCATGCGCGACGTGCTGACCGCGATGATCAAGGCCCACGAGATCCAGGGCTGCCTGGCGCTGGAGAACGCTTTCAACAAGGTCGGCATCGACCATGTCATCCTGGTCAAAGTCGCCTCGACCGCAGTGGTCGCCGGCCTGCTCGGATTGAGCCGCGACGAGATCGTCAATGCGCTCTCGCTCGCCTTCGTCGACGGCCAGGCGCTGCGGACCTATCGCCACGCCCCCAATGCCGGCTCGCGCAAGAGCTGGGCGGCGGGGGACGCGACGAGCCGGGCGGTGAAGCTCGCTCTGATCGCCCAGACCGGCGAGATGGGCTACCCCTCGGCCCTGACGGCCAAGACCTGGGGCTTCTACGACGCCTCGTTCCGCGGCCAGAGCTTCAAGTTCCAGCGCCCCTACGGCTCCTATGTGATGGAGCACGTGCTGTTCAAGATCTCATACCCGGCCGAGTTCCACTCACAGACCGCGGTCGAGGCCGCGATGAGCCTGCATCAGCGCCTGCGTGAGATGGGCCGCAGCAGCGACGACATCGCCTCGATCAGGATCAGGACCCATGAGGCCTGCATCCGCATCATCGACAAGCGCGGCCCGCTGCATAATCCGGCCGATCGCGACCACACCATCCAGTACATGGTCGCCGTGCCGCTGATCTTCGGCCGGCTCACCGCGTCCGACTACGAGGACGACGTCGCCGCCGATCCGCGTATTGATGCGCTGCGCGACAAGATCGAGTGCGTCGAGGATCCCGCCTTCACCCGCGACTACCACGATCCGGAGAAGCGCTCGATCGCCAACGGCATGACGGTCACGCTCAAGGACGGCACGGTGCTGCCCGAGCTCGTGGTCGAATATCCGATCGGCCACAAGCGCCGCCGCGCCGACGGCATCCCGCTGCTCGAGGCGAAGTTCCGCACCAATCTCGCCCGCCGCTTCGTCGAGAAGCGCCAGCGCCAGATCCTCGACGTCTCGCTCGATCAGGCGAAGCTCGAGGCGATGCCGGTCCACGACTACGTCGATCTCTACTGCAGCTGAGCACCCATGCCCTATCTCGTCGCCTCCGAACTGCCTTCCGAGCCGGCCGGCCAGCGCTTCCGCTCGCTGGTCGAGCGTGGCGGCATCCTGCGCCTGCCCGGCGCCCATAACGGCATGGCAGCGCTGCAGGCCAGGGCCGCCGGCTTCGAGGGCCTGTATCTCTCCGGCGCGGCGATGACGGCGTCGATGGGGCTGCCCGATCTCGGCATCATCACCGTCGACGAGGTCGCTTTCTTCATCCGCCAGATTGCCCGTGCCAGCGGCCTGCCGCTCTTGGTCGATGGCGACACCGGCTATGGCGAGGCGCTCAACGTCATGCACATGGTGCGCGTCTTCGAGGAGGCCGGCGCCGGCGCCGTCCATATCGAGGACCAGCTGCTGCCGAAGAAATGCGGCCATCTCAACGACAAGAAACTCGCAGATGCCCATGATATGGCGGCGAAAGTCGCCGCCGCCGCCAAGGCGCGCCGGCACCTTTATGTGATTGCCCGCACCGATGCTGCGGCGAGCGAGGGCATCGACGGCGCGGTCGCTCGCGCCAGGCTCTATCTCGAGGCCGGCGCCGATGCGATCTTCCCGGAGGCGCTGAACACGGCCGAGATGTTCCGCGAGTTCGCCCGGCGAGTGCCCGGCGTGCCGCTGCTCGCCAACATGACCGAATTCGGCCGCACGCCCTTCTTCACCGCCGACGAGTTCGAGGCGATGGGCTATCGCATGGTGATCTGGCCGGTCTCCTCGCTGCGCGTCGCCAACAAGGCGCAGGAAAAGCTCTACGCCGCGCTCGCCCGCGACGGCGGCACCCACACCATGGTCGAGCAGATGCAGACACGCGCCGAGCTCTACGGAACCATCGGCCTGCACGACTACGAGGCGCTCGACGCCTCGATCATCGAAACGATCATCCCCGAGGGGATGCCGCAACGCGAGCGCAGCGCCTGACGACGACCGCGGCAGCCGGAGAGATCCAGATGCCCGCATCCGCGCCCGGCGCGGCAAGAGACGACCGACCGGACAAGGCGGCGTAACGAACAACGGGAGGAGAAAACGATGCTGAAGCGTTTGACGATGGCCGGCGCGCTGGTGCTCGGGCTCGGCGCGGTGACGGCCTTGGCCGATCCGGCGAAGGTCATGATCCCCGCCAACCCCGGCGGTGGCTGGGACGGCGCCGGCCGCCACACCATGGCGGCTTTCGCCCAGTCGAAGGTGTTTGCGGACGGCGCATCCTTCACCAACAAGGGCGGCGCGGCCGGCACGATCGGCCTCGCCGAATTCGTCCGCACGGCGAAGGGCGACGATAACGCCCTGCTGGTGACGGGCGTCATCATGGTCGGCGGTGTCATCACCAACAAGACGCCGGTTTCGCTGGCCGACACGACGCCCCTGCTCAGGCTGACCAACGAATACAACGCCATCGCGGTGCCGGCGAACTCTCCGATCAAGACGCCGCAGGATTTCATCGCGGCGCTCAAGGCCGATCCGAGCGCGCTCTCGGTCGGCGGCGGCTCGGCCGGCGGCGCCGACCACGTCATGCTGGCGCTCCTCGCCAAGCAGGCCGGCGCGCCCGTCGCCAAGATCAACTTCGTCTCCTTCTCGGGCGGTGAAATCCTCGCCGCGCTCGGCGGCGGCAAGATCAAGGCAGCAATCTCGGGCGCCTCTGAATTCAGGCAGTTCGCCGAGTCCGGACGCATCCGCATCATCGCGGTCTCCGGGCCGACGCGCGTCGACGGCATCAATGCGCCGACGCTGAAGGAATCCGGCATCCCGGTCGAGATCGGCAACTGGCGCGGCTTCGTCGGAGCGCCGGGGATGAGCGACGGCGCCAAGAAACTGTGGCTCGAGCGCTTCGCCAAGCTGCATGAGACGCCGGCCTGGAAGGAAACCCTGAAGACGCAAGGGTGGGAGGACGCCTATCTCCCGGGCGAGAAGTTCAATGCCTTCCTCAAGGAAGAGGAGGCGAACTGGACGATCGCGCTCAAGGAGGTCGGCATCCTGAAATAGCCTCTCGCCGACGGCACGCGCCCTGAACCGCGTGCCGTTCGACATCCAGCTCAAGGGAGCGGACGCGCATGCCGATCGCAGAAGAGGCACCGCCGCGGGAGCGCCGATCAAAGCCGTGGTGGCTTGGGCTGGCGCTCGCCGTCATGGGCGCGCTCTGGCTCAACGGTGCGCGTGGCATCGCCTCGACGACGAACTATATCGGCCTCGGCCCGGCAGCGATCGTGCTCGCCGTCGGGCTCGGTCTCGTGGTCCTCGGGGTCCTTCTGATCCTGCAGGCGCTGCGTGGCGATTTCCGCGCCGTCGATGACGAGGCCGAGGCACCGCCGTCCCGCGCGGCTTTCCTGTTGGCGCTGGCAGGGGTCGCCATTCCCTTGCTGACGATGCGCTGGCTTGGCTTCCCGCTCACGGCGATGCTGGCCTTCGCTCTCGTCACCCATGGCTTCGGCTCGCGCCGCACCGCCCTCGATCTCGCAATCGGCTTCGTGCTGGGCACCATCGCGTGGTTCGGCTTCTCCCGCCTCGGGATCAGTCTCGGCGGCTTCCTGCCGCTGCTGGGGTGAACCGATGGACATCCTGACCCAGCTCATCGGCGGCTTTGCCGTCGCGCTCCAGCCGATCAACCTGTTCTGGGCCTTCATCGGCTGCGCGCTCGGCACCGCGGTCGGCGTCCTGCCTGGGATCGGGCCTGCGCTGACCATTGCCTTGCTGCTGCCGGTGACGGCGCAGGTCAATCCGGCCTCCGCCTTCATCATGTTCGCCGGCATACTCTACGGCGCGCTCTATGGGGGATCGACGACCTCGATCCTGCTCAACACGCCGGGCGAGAGCGGCTCGGTGATGACCGCGCTCGAAGGCAACCGCATGGCGCGCAAGGGGCGCGGCGCGGCGGCACTCGCGACGGCGGCGATCGGTTCCTTCGTCGCCGGTACGGTTGGCACGCTCGCCCTCACCTTCCTGGCGCCTGCCATCGCCGAGCTCGCCTTCGTCTTCGGACCCGAGGACTATTTTGCGCTGATGGTCCTGTCCTTCACTTCGGTCGCGGTGGTGATGGGGCGTTCGCTGGTGCGTGGCTTCGCCGCGCTGTTCTTCGGCCTGGCGCTGGGAACGATCGGCATCGACACTCAGACCGGCCAGACGCGCATGGTCTTCGGCATGCTCGAGCTGCTCGACGGCGTCTCCTTCACGGTCGTCCTGGTCTCGCTCTTTGCCATCGGCGAAACGCTCTATGTCGCCAGTCGCCACGCCTCGGCGCCGGCGGCGATCAACCCGCTCTCCGGCGGCCATTGGATGACGCGGCAGGACTGGGCGCGCTCCTGGAAGCCCTGGCTGCGGGGCAGTGTCATCGGATTCCCGATCGGCGCTCTCCCGGCCGGCGGCACCGAAATCCCGACCTTCCTCTCCTATGCGCTGGAACGCCGCCTGTCGAAGCATCCGGAGGAGTTCGGTCAGGGCGCCATCGAAGGTGTCGCCGGGCCGGAGGCCGCCAACAACGCCGCCGCCGCCGGCATCCTCGTGCCGCTGCTGACGCTAGGCCTGCCCTCGACCGCGACCGCCGCGGTCCTGCTCGCCGCCTTCCAGAACTATGGGCTGCAGCCCGGGCCGATGCTGTTCGCCACCAATCCCGATCTGCTCTGGGGCCTGATCGCCTCGCTCTATACCGGCAACCTGATCCTGCTCATCCTCAACCTGCCGCTGGTCGGCATCTGGGTCCGGCTGCTGCTGATCCCCCGCCACTACATCTATGGCGGCATCGTCGTCTTCGCGCTGGTCGGCGTCTGGGGGCTTTCGACCTCATGGATGGATCTTGCGCTGATGTGCGGGCTCGGGCTGATCGGCTATGTCGCCCGCGTCTATGACTTCCCGATCGCGCCCGTGCTGATCGGCCTGATCCTCGGCCCGCAGGCAGAGATCCAGCTGCGGCGGGCGCTCGCTGTCAGCCAGGACGACTGGAGCGTGCTGGTCGGCACACCGATCTCCGCCTCGCTGCTCGCCATCGCGGCGCTGGTGCTGATCGTGCCACCGCTGCTCGCCTATCGACGCCGGCAGGCGGCTCTCGGCAAGGAACGGGCTGCAGCAGCCGGCTGACTGGCCAGCAGAGCGGCACAAATCCGGCTCAGGATGAGGGGCTACGCCGACGCTTGGCCGGCCGAGCCGTCTCCACCGCCGCAAGCGCGGTCTGGAGCGCCATCCGGGCGGCGCGGATATGGCGCCGCATCAGGATTTCGGCGAGCTCGCCGTCGCGGTGGCTGATCGCTTCGGTGATCCGCAGATGCTCCTGCCAGGCTTCGCGGCCGCGGCCGGGCACGGTCGAGTGCAGGCGCCGGCACAGGCGCAGGCGCGGATAGAACTGCTCGCAGAGCAATTCGGCCAGGATGGGATTGCCGCTGCCCTTGGCGATCCGGCGATGGAAGTCGGCCTCGGGCTCGTCCTGGAGATAGGCGCCCGTCGGATTGCGCTCGATCTCGCCGCGATGCCCCTGGACCAGCGCTTCCAGCGCCGCGATCTCCTCGTCGTTCATGCTCTCGGCGGCCAGACGGGCGGCCATGCCCTCGGTTGCCTCGCGCACATCGAGAAGCGCCAGGAATTCGGCGGCACTCGGCTCCGCGACGCGTGCACCCTGATTGGCGATGTAGGTGACCAGGCCGCGCTCCTGCAGCCGGCGGATTGCCTCACGCACGGGGGCCCGGCTGATCCCGTGGCGGCGCGCGATCGCCGGTTCGCTCAGCTTCTCGCCGGGTGCGATTTCGCCGGTCACGATCGCGCTGGTCAGCGCCTCGTAGAGCTTGTCGCCAATTCCGGATCTGCCGGTCGGCACCAGGTCCAGGAGTTCGGCGATGTCTGGCTTACCGGACATTGGTAATGCAACCGTCATTATCCCAGAAGATCACGATTTGCGGGTGACACAAAATGCGCCCGGATGAAGCCCTCGCCATATCGCTATCCAGGGAGATGCGCATGGGCGATCGGGATGCTCTTGGTCACGACATACGTATAGTACCGCTCGATCCCGATCGCAGGCTCGAGCAGCCGGTCGATCAGACGCTGATAGCTGTCGATGTCGGGAACGACCACCCGCATGATGTAGTCGATGCCGCCGCCGGTGGCATCGCAGGCGACGATGGCAGGCTCCCTCGCCACGGCGTCCTCGAAGCGGCGGAAATCCGCTTGCTGATGGCTCTTCAGGCTGATCTCGACAATCACAGTGGTGCGCGGCGCATTGAGTTCGAGATCGACAATCGCGGTATAGCCCTTGATCACGCCAGCCGCTTCCATCCGGCGCAGCCGCTCCCAGCAGGCGGCCGGTGACAGCGCCACCGTCTCGGCGAGCTTGAGCTTGGTCATGCGGCCATCGCGCTGCAGGGCAGCGACAATCTTGAGATCGATGGGATCGAGCTTCATCTTCGGTGGCCGTGCGTGCATAATGTCATGAACGATGCGTCCTAAGAACGAGACAATCCCATGCTTCGTCAAGCCGAACCGCCTTCCGGCAACAGGCTTTCTCCGGCGTTGGAGAAGGCCGTCGCCTGGCAGCCGGCCCTGACGAAGCAAAAGGGCGCGACCAAGCATGCCGCGCTGACCGAGCGCATCATCGCCGACATAAATTCCGGCGTCCTGAAACCGATGGACCGGATGCCGACCCATCGCGACCTTGCCCGCGAGCTCGGCATCTCCGTGCAGACCGTCAGCCTCAGCTACAAGGAGGCCGAGCGCCTGGGCTATCTCAGCGGCGAGGTCGGGCGCGGAACCTTCGTGAAGAGCCGCGTCACCGAGCAGGCCGGGCGGCTGATGCTCGACCGCAGCCCGACAGAGGTCGTGGATCTCTCGATCGTGCGCGGGGTCTATCTCGACGCACATGAGGCGGCCTCGCGCCAGGCCCTGGCGGGACTGGCCGAGGACGACAATGGCGCCTTCATGCGGCCGTGCCGGCCGATCGCCGGCCTCGATCGCCACCGCGAAGCCGCACGCCTCTGGCTTGCGCCGCTCGGCGTCGAAACGGCCGTCGAGCGCATCCTGATCACCAACGGCGCCGCGCATGCGCTCTTCCTGGCGCTGGCTTGCGTGGTCCGCGCCGGCGACCTCGTGCTGACCGAGAACCTGACCGATCACGGCGTCATCGGCCTCGCCAACATCCTCGGCTTCAGCCTGAAGGGCCTGCCGACCGACGAGGAGGGTATTCGCCCCGATGCGTTCGAAGCGGCCTGTCGCGCCGGCGGCGTGCGTGCGCTCGTCCTGATCCCGACGCTGAACAATCCGACCAGCCATGTCGCCGGCCCCGAGCGCCGCCGTGCCATTGCCGAGATCGCGCAGCGCCATGGCGTCTTCGTTGTCGAGGACGAGGTTTACAAGCCTCTGATTCCCGAGCCGCTTCCGTCGATCACCGCGATGCTGCCCGATCTCGGCTTCTTCCTGACGACCTTCACCAAGGCGGTGCTGACCGGCCTGCGCGTCGGCTATCTGGTAGTGCCGCCGCAATACTCGATCCGCGCCGCTTCGATCCTGCGTGTGACGAGCTGGAGCGGCACCTACCTGCCGGCCGAGATCGCGACGCGCTGGGTCGAGGACGGCACGGCGCAGAGGCTGCTCGCCATCCAGCGCGAGGAGGCGAAGGCGCGCCAGCGCATCGTCGCGGAGACGCTCGGGAGTCACGTCGCCTCGAGCCATCCACTTTCTCTTTGCGCCTGGCTCAAGGTGCCCGCGCACTGGACCGAGGACAGCCTGGTGCGTTCGCTCGCCGACCGGCGCGTGGCCGTGACGCCGTCCGATCCCTTCGTGGCCGGTGTCGGCCATGGCGGCGGCATCCGCATCTGCCTGGGCGGGCGGATGAGCCATGAACTGCTGGCCCGGACGCTGGCGACCGTGAGCCAGACCTTCGAGCAGCTCCCACCGGTCTTCGACATCGGCGCGATCGGGTGAGAAAGGCGACGAACGGCGCGCATTGCCGTGTCATTGCGACCTCAGGCGCGTTCTCGACATAATTGGATCATGACAATATAATAATTGACATGAAATTTTCCCACTCGCAGCATGACAAGCGAGAGGGGAATGCTGGTGACCAAACCGCATCTTTTCACTGCTGAAGCAGAGCGACCGGCCGCGCCGCCGGTCTACGTCACTTTGCCCGATATCGAAGCCGCTGCGGTGCGCATCGCCGGCCGGGTGCCGCGCACGCCGCTCGTCTCCTCGCCGTCCCTCAGCCGCCTCTGCGGCCAGCCTGTCCATCTCAAGCTCGAAACCCGCCAGCCGATCGGCGCCTTCAAGCTGCGCGGCGCGATGAATGCGGTGCTGGCTCTCGGCCAAGAACAGCGCCAGCGCGGGCTGGTGACCGCGTCGACTGGCAATCACGGCCGCGCCGTCGCCTACACCGCTCGCGAGCTCGGCCTTCGCGCCACCATCTGCATGTCGGCGCTGGTGCCGGCCAACAAGATCGAGGCGATCCGCTCGCTGGGCGCGCAGGTCCGCATCGTCGGCCGCTCGCAGGACGATGCACAGGTCGAGGTCGAGCGGCTGGTCGACGAGGACGGGCTCACCCAGATTCCACCCTTCGACCATCCTGAAGTCGTCGCCGGCCAGGGCACGATCGGCCTTGAGCTGGTCGAAGACCTGCCTGAGCTCGCGCTGGTGCTGGTGCCCTTGTCGGGCGGCGGTCTCGCCGGTGGAATCGCAGCCGCGATCAAGGCGTTGCGCCCGAAAGCTCGTGTCATCGGCATCTCGATGGAGCGCGGCGCCGCCATGGCGGCTGCAATCGCGGCCGGGCGTCCCGTCGAGGTGGTCGAAGAGGAGACGCTGGCGGATTCGCTTGGCGGCGGCATCGGCCTTTCCAACCGCATCACTTTCGCACTGTGTCGTGACCTCATCGACGATGTCGTGCTCCTGAGCGAGGCGGAGATCGCGGCCGGCATCCGCCATGCCGCGCGGGAAGAGGGCGAGATCGTCGAGGGCGCCGGCGCGGTCGGCATCGCGGCGCTACTCGCCCGCAAGGTTAGCCCAAGAGGCCCGACGGCAGTCATCGTCTCAGGCCGCAACATCGACGAAGCCGTGCACCGGCGCATCGTCTCCGGAGCCGCCGCATGAGCCGCATGCTCGTCCTCACCGAAGCGGAACTGCGCCGCGTCGTCAGGCTCGATCTGAGCGCGGTCGACTGCGTCGAGGAGGCCTTCGCGGCGCTTGCCACCAAGCCCGTCGCGATGCCGCCGATCCTCCGGCTCGACATTCCCGAACATCGCGGCGAGGTCGACGTGAAGACGGCCTATGTGCCGGGCCTCGACGGTTTCGCGATCAAGATCAGCCCCGGCTTCTTCGACAATCCCAAGCTCGGCCTGCCCAGTCTGAACGGGCTGATGATCCTGTTCAGCGCCAGGACCGGGCTCGGCGAGGCGCTGCTCCTGGACAATGGCTATCTCACCGATGTCAGGACGGCCGCCGCCGGAGCCGTCGCGGCGCGCCACCTCGCCCGGCCGGATGCCGCGGTCGCCACCATCTTCGGCGCCGGCATGCAGGCAAGGCTCCAGCTTGAGGCTTTGGCACTGGTGCGGCCGATCCGCGAGGCGCGGATCTGGGCGCGTGACCCGCAAAAAGCCGGCCGGGCCGCGAGCGAGCTCTCCCGCAAGCTCGGCTTTTCCGTCACCGCCCTCCCCGATCCCCAGGCTGCTGTGGGAGGCGCCGATGTCATCGTCACCACGACGCCGGCCGAACAGCCGATCCTGATGGCCGACTGGCTCGAGCCCGGCCAGCACGTCACCGCGATGGGCTCCGACAGCGAGCACAAGAACGAGATAGACCCGGCCGTCTTCGCCCGCACCACCTATGTCGCCGATCGCCTCAGCCAGACGCGCCGCCTCGGCGAGCTCGCCCATGCGGTCCGCGCCGGGTTCGCCACCGCCGAGCAGGCTTTCGCGGAGCTGGGCGACGTCATCGCGGGCAAGCGCCCCGGCCGGACGAAAGCCGAGGAGATCACCCTGGCGGACCTGACCGGAGCCGGCGTGCAGGACACCGCGATTGCCAATCTCGCCGCCGCCCGCGCCCGCACTGCCGGCGCCGGACACACCATCGACACCAAAGCCGAAGCGGGAGACGCCGCGTGACCGTGACCCTGAATTTCACGCGCGAGGAGTATGCCGAGCGCCTCGCCAAGACCCGCGCCGCCATGGAGCGTGCCGGCGTCGAGCTGATGATCGTGACCGATCCGTCCAATATGCATTGGCTCACCGGCTATGACGGCTGGTCGTTCTACGTCCATCAATGCGTGCTGGTGCCGCCGACCGGCGAGCCGATCTGGTATGGCCGCAAGCAGGATGCCAACGGCGCAAAGCGCACGGCCTGGCTCGGCCATGACAACATCATCGGCTATCCCGATCACTATGTTCAGTCGACCGAACGCCATCCGATGGACCTGCTGGCGCAGATCATCGCCGAGCGCGGCTGGGACACGCTCTCGATCGCCGTCGAGATGGACAATTACTACTTCTCGGCAGCAGCCTTCGCCTCCCTGCAAAAGAATCTGCCGAATGCCCGCTTCAAGGATGCCGGCGGGCTGGTCAACTGGCAGCGCGCGGTGAAGAGCCCGACCGAGCTCGACTACATGCGCAAGGCCGGCCGCATCGTCGAACTGATGCACCGGCGCATCGTCGAGGTCGCCCGCCCCGGCATGCGCAAATGCGATCTCGTCGCCGAGATCTACGATGCCGGCATCCGCGGCACGGCCGAATTCGGCGGCGACTATCCGGCGATCGTGCCGCTGCTGCCCTCGGGAGCCGACGCCTCGGCGCCGCACCTCACCTGGGACGACAAGCCGATGCGCTCGGGCGAAGGCACGTTCTTCGAGATCGCCGGCGCCTATAAGCGCTACCATTGCCCGCTCTCGCGCACCGTCTTCCTGGGCAAGCCGACGCAGGCCTTTCTCGACGCCGAGAAGGCGACGCTCGAAGGCATGGAGGCAGGCCTCGCTGCGGCAAAGCCGGGCAACAGCTGCGAGGACATCGCCAACGCTTTCTTCGCGGTGCTGAAGCGGTATGGGATCATCAAGGACAACCGCACCGGCTACCCGATCGGGCTGTCATATCCGCCGGACTGGGGCGAGCGCACCATGAGCCTGCGCCCCGGCGACCGGACCGAGCTCAAGCCCGGCATGACCTTCCACTTCATGACCGGCCTCTGGCTCGAGGACATGGGCCTAGAGATCACCGAAAGCATCGCGATCACTGAGACCGGTGTCGAATGCCTGTCGAACGTGCCGCGCCAGCTCTTCGTCAAGGGTTGAGGTAATGCTGACCGCCTCGCCACGCCCCTCACCGGTGACGCCAACGATCGATCTGTCGGCGCAGGGCGTCCAGCATGGCCACTTACGCTTGCCTTATAGCCGCGACGACAGCGCCTGGGGCTCGGTGATGATCCCGATCTGCGTGATCGCGAACGGGGACGGGCCGACCGCGCTGCTGACCGGCGCGAACCATGGCGATGAGTATGAGGGGCCGGCGGCATTGTTCGAGCTGGCGCGCACGCTCGATCCGGCTGAGGTCTCGGGCCGGGTGATCATCGTGCCGGCGCTGAACTATCCGGCCTTCCGGGCCGGGACGCGGACCTCGCCGATCGACAAGGGCAACATGAATCGCAGCTTTCCGGGGCGCCCGGACGGCAATGTCACCGAAAAGATCGCCGACTATGTCACGCGCCATCTCGTGCCGCTGGCCGACATCGTGCTCGACTTCCATTCCGGCGGAAAGACGCTCGACTTCCTGCCTTATGCGGCGGCGCATGAGCTGCCGGACAAGGCGCAGGAGGTGCGCTGCTTTGCAGCGGTCGCCGCCTTCTCCGCGCCCTACTCGATGAAGATGCTGGAGATCGACGCCGTCGGCATGCTCGACACCACCGTCGAGGAGATGGGCAAGGTCTTCGTCACGACCGAGCTCGGTGGCGCCGGCACGGCAAGCGCGCGCAGCATCGGCATCGCCCGGCGCGGCGCCGGCAATCTGCTGAAACATGCCGGCATCCTCGCCGGAACGCCCGAGACGGCGCCGACCCGCTGGCTCGACATGCCCTCGGCCGATTGCTTCAGCTTCGCCCAAGACGACGGGCTGATCGCCTTCGAGCGCGATCTCGGCGAGTCCGTGCGCGCCGGCGAGGTGATCGCGCGGATCTATCCCATCGGAAAGACAGGGCTCGCGCCGGCCGAGTACCGGGCCGCGATGGACGGCGTCCTCGCCGCCCGTCACGTCCCCGGGCTGATCAAGGCTGGCGACTGCCTCTCGGTGCTAGCCGTGCTGACGGAGGCGCCCTGACCCATTCGGCCGGGCGACCGGTCCAAGCCAATCCGCCGGCGCAAAGACGCCAGGTAAGCCGAAGCAATCGGCAAGCGGAGAAACATCAACCAGAGGAGAATTGCACATGCCGTTTCTGAAGATCGCGGGTCTCTCCGCCATTGCTCTCGCCACCGGTCTTGCCGCCGCTGGCGCCACCACGCTCAAGGACGTCAAGGACCAGGGCTATATCCGCGTCGCGACCGCCAATGAGGTGCCCTATTCCTACATGAAGGATGACGGCACCTCGGCCGGCATCGGTCCCGACGTCGCCAATGCCGTGCTGAAGAAGCTCGGCGTCGCCGAGGCCAACTGGTCGGTGACGCCGTTCGGCACGCTGATCCCCGGGCTCAAGGCCAAACGCTTCGATTTCGTCGCCGCTGAGCAGAACATCTCGCCAGAGCGCTGCAAGCAGGTCTCCTTCAGCGAGCCGAACTCCTCCTATGGCGAAGGCCTGCTGGTGAAGAAGGGTAATCCGAAGAAGCTCACCACCTATGCCGACATCGCCAAGGACCCGTCGCTCAAGGTCGCGGTCG
The DNA here is from genome assembly GCA_025846845.1 of Alloboseaceae bacterium BT-24-1. GTDB lineage: Bacteria > Pseudomonadota > Alphaproteobacteria > Rhizobiales > Beijerinckiaceae > Allobosea. The sequence goes on along the minus strand of JAOYTL010000001.1, from coordinate 168,563 downwards.
TCTCCGGAGCGAACAATATCGACTTCCTGCGCGCCGTCGGCGTCAAGGACAGCCAGGTGATCTTCATCACCGCCAATGCCGACGCGCTCGCGACCGTGCAGAGCCGCGCCGACGCCTATGCCGCGACCGAGCTCACCGTCGCCTCGCTCGCCAAGGGCCAGGCCAATGTCGAGCAGGTCGCGCCCTTCACCGATCCGGTGGTCAACGGCAAGCCGGTCCGCAATTTCGGCGGCTTCGCCTTCCGGCCCGAGGACAAGGAACTGCGCGACGCCTTCAACGCCGCCCTCGTCGAGTTCCGCAAGAGCGACGACTACAAGAAGATCCTCGGCAATTACGGGCTGTCCGAGGCCAGCATCAAAGCGGCGGCGGAGCGCAAGGTCGAGGATCTCTGCGCCGGCAAGTGACACGTTAGCCGACGTCGCTCCGCCCGCCTGAATGGCGGGTGGAGCTCCACGCTTGTTCAACGTTGTCGCGGAGCCTGCTGGATGGAGTGGCTGTCCTATCTGCCCGCATTGTCGCGCGGCGCGCTCGTCACCGCGGCGATCACGCTGTCGGCGATCGCGATCGGCGCCGTTGCCGCCTTCGTGGCCGGCATCGCCCGCGTCGAGGGCGGGCGCGTGCTGTCGACGGTTGCGCTCTGTTATACGGAGCTCTTCCGCGGCACCTCGCTGCTCGTCCAGCTGTTCTGGTTCTACTACGCCCTGCCGCTCGTCGGGATCAGCTTCGAGCCTGTCGCCACCGGCATCCTCGTCCTTTCCCTGCATGTCGGCGCCTATGGCTCCGAGATCGTGCGCGGCGCGCTGCAATCGGTCTCGGTGCAGCAGCACGAGGCGGCGCGGGCGCTGAATTTCGGCCGCGCCCAGACGCTTCTCCATATCACCCTGCCGCAGGCACTGGTCGAGATGATGCCCGCCTTCGGCAATCTCGCCATCGAGACCCTGAAACTCTCGTCGCTGGTCTCGCTGATCTCGATCGCCGACCTGACCTTCCGGGCACAATCGATCCGCAACCTGACCCTCGACAGCGCCGGCGTCTACAGCCTGACGCTGGTCGGCTATTTCGCGATGTCGCTGGTGCTGATGCTGGTCATGCGGCTGATCGAGCGCTGGGTCCGGCGCGGCGCGGCCTTCCCGCGCGCGGCACATTCGTGAGGGACCGCGCATGATGTACGGCTTCGAATGGGACACGACGACGCCGCTGACCTACGCGTCCTCGATCCTGCCGATCATCCTGATCGGACTCACCGTGACGCTGCAGGCCGCCGCCGCGGGCTTTGCGATCGCGCTGGTGCTCGGCCTCGTCTTCGCGCTGCTGCGCCGCAGCCGGTACACGGCCGTGTCCTGGACGACGGCCATCATCGTCGAGTTCCTGCGCGACACGCCGCTCTTGGTGCAGCTCTTCTTCCTCTACTACGTGCTGCCGGAATACGGGATCACGCTGCCGGCCTTCCTGACCGGTGCACTCGCGCTCGGGCTGCAGTATTCGGCCTACACCTCCGAGGTCTATCGCGGTGGCATCGAGGCGGTGCCGCGCGGGCAATGGGAGGCAGCGACCGCGCTGAACCTCTCCCGGCTTCAGACCTACCGCGACATCGTCGTGCCACAGATCGTGCCGCGCATCCTGCCGGCGATGGGCAACTATCTCGTCGCCATGATCAAGGAAACGCCGGTGCTCTCGGTCGTCACCGTGCTCGAGATGATGGGGCTCGCCAACATGATCGGCGAACGGACCTTCGAATACCTCGTGCCGCTGACCCTGGTCGGCCTGATCTTCCTCCTCCTCACGCTGATCTGCTCGGCCGGCCTGCACCGGCTGCAGAAGGCGCTGCCGAAAGCAGGGATCCCGCTGCGATGACCGAGACAGCCCAGGTTGCCATCGACCCACAGCCGCCGATCATCGAGTTCGCCGGCGTGACCAAGCGCTTCGGCGCCCTGACCGTCCTCGACGATTTCAACTTCAGCGTCGCCCGCGGCGAGAAGGTCACGCTGATCGGCCCGTCGGGCTCGGGCAAATCGACGGTGCTACGCATCCTGATGACGCTCGAGCCGTTCCAGGAGGGCCGGCTGACGCTCGCCGGCATGCCCTATCACGAGCCAAATGCCGGCGGGCCGTTCAAGGCCTCGGACGCGCATCTGCGCCAGATCCGCAGCCATGTTGGCATGGTCTTCCAGAGCTTCAACCTGTTCCCGCACATGACCGTGCTGCGCAATGTCGTCGAGGCGCCGCTGCGCGTGCTCGGCCTGCCGCGCGGCGAGGCCGAATGCCGGGCGGTCGACCTGCTCGCCATGGTCGGGCTCGCCGACAAGAAGGACCACTATCCTGCGCAGCTCTCCGGCGGCCAGCAGCAGCGCGTCGCCATCGCGCGGGCGCTCGCCATGCGCCCACGCGTATTGCTCTTCGACGAGCCGACCTCGGCGCTCGACCCGCAGCTCGTCGGCGAGGTGCTCTCGGTCATCCGCGGCCTCGCCAGCGAGCATGACCTCACCATGCTGCTCGTCACCCACGAGATGCGCTTCGCCCGCGAAGTCTCCGACCGGGTCTGTTTCTTCGACAAGGGCCGCATCTGCGAACAGGGCGAGCCGGAACGCATCTTCAGCGCGCCGGAACAGCCGCGCACCCGCGAATTCCTGGCCTCGGTGCTGGGCTGAGCCGGCGCCGACACTCTATCGGCGCCGCACCGAACTTCCGAGACTGTCTCGGCGCGCAACCGGCACTTCGAAGACAGTCTCGCCGGTCTTCCACCTAGCCTCGTCGTCAACCGAGGGAGGATGGTCATGAACGCAATGACGAGCACGGCAAGGCGGGAAGCCGGAATCGCCAAGCCGGCCGAGCATCCCGGCCTGGCGCGCCTCGCCGATCGGCGCCTGTTGCGGCAGCTTTCCTATATCGACGGGCGCTGGACCGCCGCCCCCGACGGCGAGACCTTCCCTGTGACCGACCCTGCCACCGGCGCGCTCGTCGCACAGGTTGCCGCGCTCGGCGCGACCGAAGCGACGCGGGCGATCGACGCGGCCCAAACAGCCTTCCCGCGCTGGAAAGCTCTGCTGCCGCAGGAGCGCGCCGCGCTGCTCCGGCGCTGGCATGCCGCGATGCTGGCGGCTGCCGAAGACCTCGCTCTGCTGATGACGCTGGAGCAGGGCAAGCCGCTGGCGGAATCGCGCGGCGAGATCGCCTACGCCGCCGACTTCATCGCCTATTACGCCGAGGAGGCGCTGCGGGTGAATGCCGAGGGCGTGACCAGCCATCTACCGGGCGCGCAGATGGCACTGTCGCGCGAGCCGGTCGGCGTCGCAGCCTTGCTCACACCCTGGAACTTTCCCTCCGCGATGCTGACGCGAAAAGCTGCGGCGGCGCTCGCCGCCGGCTGCACCGTCGTCGCCCATCCTTCCTCGCATACGCCACTCTCGGCACTTGCCCTGGCCGAGCTTGCCGACCGAGCCCGTCTACCGGCTGGCGTCTTCAACATCGTCACCGGCGACGCCGCGCCGATCGCCGAAACCTATTGCGCCGATAGCCGGGTGCGCGCCGTCAGCTTCACCGGCTCGACCGAGATCGGTCGGATCGTCGCGCGCAATGCGGCTGCGACCGTCAAGCGCGTGGTCATGGAGCTCGGCGGCCATGCCCCGCTGATCGTCTTCGACGATGCCGATCTCGACCGTGCCGTCGCGATCGCGATCGACGCCAAATTCGCGACCTCCGGGCAGGACTGCCTCGCCGCCAACCGGATCTATGTGCAGCGCGGCCTCTACGAGCGCTTCTGCGCCGCCTTCGCCGAAAAGGTCTCAGCGCTGCGTGTCGGCTCCGGCCTCGACGCGGGCGTCGATATCGGCCCGATGATGCATGCCGCCGCCAAGCGCAAGGCGGAAGCCCAGATCGCCGATGCGCTGGCGCGCGGCGCAAAGCAGCTGACGCCGGAGCGCGCCATGCCCGGCCCGCTCTTCCTGGCGCCGACCATTCTCGCCGACGTGCCGGACGAGGCGCTGATCATGCGCGAGGAGACCTTCGCGCCGGTCGCCGCCATCGCGCCCTTCGACAGCGAGGACGAGATCGTCACCCGCGCCAACGACACCGAATACGGCCTCGTCGCCTATGTCGTGACCCGAGACGGGGCGCGCGCTGCCCGCCTGGCCAGGGCTCTCGACTACGGCATGATCGCGGTCAACCGCGTCAAGATCACCGGTGCGCCGATCCCCTTCGGCGGCATGAAGCAATCCGGCCTCGGCCGCGAGGGCTCGCGCCACGGCCTCGAGGCCTTCACCGACCTCAAATATGTCTGCCTCGACCTGAACTGAGGCGTCCTTTTTCCCGTTCCCGCGAAGGATGATTGCGATGCTCGACCAACCCGCCCGCACCGATAACGAACTGGACGCCTGGGACCGCGACCATTTCTTCCATCCCTCGACGCATATGGGCCAGCATGCCCGCGGCGAGACCCCGAACCGCATCATCACCGGCGGCGAGGGCGTCTACATCGTCGATCGCGACGGCAAGAAGAGCCTCGATGCCTTCGCCGGGCTCTACTGCGTCAATGTCGGCTATGGCCGCAAATCGATCACCGATGCGATCGCCGAGCAGGCGGCGAAGCTGCCCTATTACCATGCCTATGTCGGCCACGGCTCCGAGCCGTCGATCAGGCTCGCCAAGATGGTGGTGGAGCGCGCGCCCAAGGGCATGAGCCGGGTCTTCTTCGGCCTCTCGGGCTCGGACGCCAACGAGACCAATCTCAAGCTGGTCTGGTACTATAACAACGTCCTGAAGCGGCCGGAGAAGAAGAAGATCATCTCGCGCTGGCGCGGCTATCACGGCTCGGGCGTGATGACCGGCAGCCTCACCGGCCTTGCCGCCTTCCACAATCTCTTCGACCTGCCGAAGGCGCCGGTCCTGCACACCGAAGCGCCGTATTACTACCGCCGTGAGGACCGCAGCCTCAGTGAGGAACAGTTCTCGCAGCATTGCGCCGACAAGCTCGAGGAGCTGATCCAGGCCGAGGGGCCGGAGACGATCGCCGCCTTCATCGGCGAACCGGTGCTCGGCACCGGCGGCATCGTGCCGCCGCCCGCCGGCTATTGGGCGAAGATCCAGGCGGTGCTCCGGAAGCACGACATCCTGCTGATCGCGGACGAAGTCGTCACCGGTTTCGGGCGCCTCGGCAGCATGTTCGGCTCGGACCATTACGGCATTGAGCCCGACCTTATCACCATCGCCAAGGGACTGACCTCGGCCTATGCGCCGCTCTCCGGCGTCATCGTCTCGGAAAAGCTCTGGCGCGTGCTGGAGCAGGGCTCGGACGAGTTCGGCCCGATCGGCCATGGCTGGACCTATTCCTCGCATCCGCTCTGCGCGGCCGCCGGCGTCGCCAATCTCGTGCTCGTCGACGAATTGGATCTCGTGCGCAATGCCGGAGAGGTCGGCGCCTATTTCAACGCAGCGCTGCAGGAGGCTGTCGGCGGGCACGCCCATGTCGGCGAGGTCCGCGGCGAGGGCCTGCTGGCGGCTGTGGAGTTCGTCCGCGACAAGGATGATCGCGTCTTCTTCGACGCTTCGCAGAAAGTTGGCCCGCGCATCGCCGCCGCCCTGCTGGAACAGGGCGTCATCGCCCGCGCCATGCCGCAAGGCGACATCCTCGGCTTCGCCCCGCCACTATGCCTGACCAGGCAAGAGGCCGATGAGGTCGTCGGCGCAACGCGACGTGCAATCGAGGCGGTGACAACGACGCTTTAGTGCCAATCTGGATACTGGGAAACGACTGGTGCGGGACGGCCGAGGGACCGGCTCAGCTGGATGGTCGAGCACTTCTCAGAGCAATGGCCTCAGTGAAAATCGGCTCCCAGGCCATGATATGGCCGGTCATCAGCGCTTCGGCCTCGTCTTCGAGGCCCTGTTTGATGACGTCGATGATGCGGTAGTGCTCCGGCACTGACGACTTCTGCCGGGCGAGACCGTGCGGCGAGCGAATCCCGTAGAGACGCATCCTGTCGCGCAGGCGCAGGACGATGTCGGTCAGCACCTCGTTGCCCGCCAGCGCCAATAATTCTGCGTGGAACGCCCGGTCGGCGGCGAGATAGCGCGGCACGTCCCCGGTTTCGACGGACTCAGCAATGGCGTCGGCCAGCGCCTGGAGTTCTGAAAGGTTTTTTGCTCCCATCCTGACCAGCTTGCGGAAGGCCGAAGCCTCGAGCTGGGTGCGCACCTCGAAGATGCCGCGCAATTCATCGAGCGAGGGATCGACGACCCGGAAGCCGCGATTGCGCATCGGCTGGAGCAATCCGTCCGAGGTGAGCTGGAGCAAAGCCTCGCGAATCGGCGTCGTCGAGATGCCGAGCGTGCGCGCCAGCGAAGGAACCGAGCAGACCGTGCCCGGCGGCATCTCGCCCGAGACGATCTCGATCCGCAGCTGATGCACGACCCTTTCGCGGAGATTGGCGTCTCCCGAGACCAGCTGCATCCGTTCCCCGCCCTGCGTCTGCATGTCCCGCGCGCTCTCCCCGATTCCTACCGGATATAGCGGCTCGCATCTCAGGCTTGAAGTAGCGCGTCACGCGTTATACGCTACTGTATGTCCGAGACGCATTCAGTCGAGATCAAGGAAGGGTATTGCACCCTGTGCCGCTCCCGTTGCGGTTCATTGAATCACGTGCTGAACGGGCGTCTGGTGGCGGTTTCGCCCAATCCGGCCCACCCCACCGGCGCGGCGCTCTGCGCCAAGGGCCGGGCAGCGCCGGAGCTGGTCGAAAGCCCGCTGCGACTCACCAGACCGCTGAAGCGGACCACAACGCGCGGCGCCGATTCGCCGGAATGGATCGAGATCGAGTGGTCGGAGGCGCTCGACACGATCGCCGAAAAGCTCGGCACGATCCGGCGGGAGTCGGGGGCCGAAGCGGTGGCTTTCGCGGTGACGACGCCGAGCGGCACGCCGATGGTCGACAGCTTCGAATGGGTCGAGCGCTTCATCCGCTGCTTCGGCAGCCCCAATCTGATCTATGCGGTCGAGATCTGCGGCTGGCACAAGGACTATGCCCAGGCCCTGACCTATGGCCGCGGCATCGGCGCCGCCGACTACGACAACGCCGACGCCATCGTGCTCTGGGGGCACAATCCGACGCGGACCTGGCTGGCCCAGGCGACCCGGATCGCCGAAGCCCGCAAGCGCGGCGCGACCGTCGCGGTCGTCGATCCCAAGCGCGGCGGGGCCGGCGAAAGCGCCGATCTCTGGCTCGGAATCCGCCCGGGCGCCGACGGAGCGCTCGCCATGGGCGCGGTCCGCCACCTCATCACCAATCGCAGCTATGACGACGCCTTCGTCCGGCAATGGACCAATGCGCCGATGCTGGTCGATCTTTCGACCGGGCGCCTGCTCCGCGCACGGGATCTCTGGCCGGAGAGCTCGGCCGACGCCTTCGTGCTGTTGCAGCCGGACGGTTCAGCCCAGACCTATGACACATCAGAGGCATTGGAGCGGCCGCAGGACGTCATCCTCGATGGCGAGGCGGAGCTGCGCGGCGCTGACGGCAGGACGATCGCCTGCGCCACGGTGATGCGGTTGCTGGGGCGCGAAGCGGCCGCCTTCACGCCCGAGCATGTCGCGGCGATCACGGGGCTGGCGACCGCCGATCTCGCGCGCTTCTACGCCCTGTTCGAGGGCTCGCCGCGCCTCGCCTATCATTCCTGGACCGGCGTCGGCCAGCACTCCAACGCCACGATGATCGAGCGCGCCATCGGCACGCTCTACGCCTTGACCGGCGCGAGCGACCGCATCGGCGGCAATGTCTGGACGAGCGCGCCGCCGTTCCGCGCAGTGAACGACTATGCCTTGCTACCGGAAGCACAGCGCCGCAAGGCGCTCGGCCTCGCCGAACTGCCGTTGGGTCCGCCGTCCAAGGGCTGGATCACCGCCCGCGATTTCTGCCGTTCCGTGCTCGAAGGCGAGCCCTACCGCGTCCGCGCGCTGATGAGCTTCGGCACCAATTTCGTGGTGTCCCAAGGCGATTCCGCGCGCAACCAGGCGGCGCTGCAGGCGCTCGACTTCCATGTCCATGTCGACATGTTCATGAACCCGACCGCCGAGCAGGCCGACATCGTCCTGCCGGCCAGCATGCCCTGGGAGCGCGAGGCGCTGAGGCTAGGCTTCGAGATCACCCAGGCAGCGGTCGAATTGGTGCAACTGCGCCAGCGCATGGTGCCGCCGCGTGGCGATGTCCGGGCCGACTATGACATCGCCTTCGAACTCGCCTGCCGGCTCGGCCATGCCGACGCCTTCTTCGGCGGCTCAGTCGAGGCCGGCTGGAACCACCAGCTCGAGCCACTCGGGCTGAGCGTCGCGCAATTGCGCGAGGCGCCGGGCGGCATCCGCCTGCCTCAGCCGAATCCAGAGCGCAAATTCAGCTTGGCTCGGGCGGAAGGCGGCGTCGCCGGCTTTCCAACCGCGAGCCGCAGGATCGAGATCTATTCCGAGCAGCTTCTCGCACTCGGCCATCCGGCCCTGCCCCGCCATGTCGAGCCGGCGAGCGCCGCGGGTCGTCCGGCGGCGCTGCCGTTGCTGCTCTCGACCGCCAAATCCGGCTGGTTCGTCCACTCGTCGCACCGCCATGTCGCCTCGCTGCGGCGCAAGGCACCGGACCCATCCGTCGAGCTCAGCCTGGCCGATGCGCAGGCGCGCTGCATCGTCGCCGGCGACTGGGTGATCGTGCGCACGCGCGACGGCGAGGCGAGATTGCGGGCGAAGCTAGAGCCGACGCTGCCTGCCGGCAGCGTGATCGCCGAGTTCGGCTGGTGGCAGGCCTGCACGCCGCTCGGCCGCCCCGCCGCCGTGATAGCGGGCCCAGCGACGCACAACATCAACGCGGCCCTCTCCGACCGCGACCGCGACCCGATCAGCGGCTCGGTGCCGCTGCGGGCGGTCGCTTGCGAGATCGTCCGCGACGAAGCCGCTTCGCGCGGCTGGTGGACCGGGGAGCGTGCCTTCCAAGTGACCTCGTGCCGGGGCGAAGCAAGCGATGTCCTGGCCTTCGGTCTGGCTCCCCTCGATGGCGGGTCGCTGCCCGGCTTCCTGCCGGGCCAGCATGTCCAGGTGACCGAGCCCGGGACGGGATTGTCGCGCAGCTACTCGCTGACCGGAGCGACCGAGAACCCGGCCGAATACGAGATCGCAGTGCGCCGGATCGCCGCCGGCCCAGACGGCATGCCAGCCGGCCGGATGTCGACGCGCCTGCATGAACTCGCGCCGGGAAGCCTCGTCACCCTGCAGCCCCCGGCCGGCGTCTTCACGCCGCCGCTGACCGGCGATCGCCCGGTGATCCTGGTGGCGGCCGGCATCGGCATCACGCCCTTCGTCGGCTATCTCGCGGCGCTGGCACGGATCGCGCCGGAGCGGCGCCCGCCTTCGGTCGAGCTGGTCTACATCTGCCGGAACGGGGCCGAGCAGCCCTTCGGCGACTGGCTGCGCGTGATCGCCGGCAAAATCCCGGAGCTGCAGGTGGTCCGGGCCTTCACCCGGCCGCAGCCCGCAGATCGGTCCGGCCGCGACTACGACCATGCCGGCCGGCCCGATATCGCGGCGCTCGGCCTAGCGCCCGGCACCCGCCGGCCCCTCGCCTATCTCTGCGGCCCCGACGGCTTCGTCACCGAGACCAAGGCTGCCCTGGTCGGCACCGGCGTGCCCGGCTTCGATGTCTTCAGCGAGGTCTTCGTCTCGCAGGTCGAAATTCCCTCCGATCTGGCGCCGCGCCGCATCGTGCTGGAGCGCAGCGGCCGCTCCTTCGAGTGGTCGGCGCAATCAGGCAGCCTGCTCGATGCCGCCGAGGCAGCCGGGTTGTCGCTGCCGAGCGGCTGCCGCGGCGGCCAATGCGAGAGCTGCCGGGTGCGCGTGGTCTCGGGCTCGGCCAGCCATCTCGCTCCTTACGACGGCGCGCCCGACGACTGCCTGACCTGCTGCGCGGTGCCGCTCAGCGACCTCGTTCTCGATGCCTGATGCAAGCCAACGGCGGAAAACCGCCACTGTGAGGGGATAATGACAGATACGACCTTGAATGGCCGGACGGCAGAGCCGTCACGCGAAGGCGTGCTCGTGCGCCTGTCGCAGACGATGGTGGCCTTTTCCGAGCGCTGGTTTCCGGACGCCTATATCTTCGTCCTCCTGGCGACGGTGGCGGTCGCGCTCGCAGCGATCGTGCATGGCGGCTCGCCCGTCGCGGTCAGCGCCGCTTTCGGGGAAGGCTTCTGGAGCATCATCCCCTTCACCATGCAGATGGCGCTGGTCGCCATTGGCGGCTACATCGTCGCGCTCTCGCCGCCAGTCGCAGCACTGATGCGGCGGGCTGCCGGCGTGCCGACCACCGGCCGCGGCGCCGTCGTCTTCGTCGGCGTGGTCAGCATCCTGCTCTCGCTGGTCAACTGGGGCGTCAGCCTGATCTTCTCGGGCCTGCTCGTGCGCGAGATCGCGCGGCGCAAGGACATCCGCCTCGACTATCGCGCCGCAGGCGCGGCCGGCTATCTCGGGCTCGGCTTCGGCTTCACCCTCGGCATCAGCTCCTCGGCAGCGCAGCTCCAGGCGAACCCGGCGAGCATCCCGCCTTCGCTGATGCCGATCACCGGCGTTATCAGTTTCTACGAGACGATCCTGACCTGGCAGAACCTGCTGGTGATCGTGGTCGGCACGCTGCTTTCGGCCGCGATCTGCTACTACACGACCCCGTCCGATGTTGCGGCCAAGACCGCCGCCGATCTCGGTGTCGATCTCGTCGACGCCAAGGTCGAACAGAAGCCGACCCGGCCAGGCGACTATCTCGAATTCAGCCCGCTCCTGACGATCCTGATCGTCATCCTGGCGGCGGGCTGGTTCTACGAGACCTTCAAGTCCGGCAACCCGCTCATCACCATGTCGGGCCTCAACACCTACAATTTCGTCTTCCTGCTCGTCGGCGCATTGCTGCACTGGCGGCCACGCAGCTTCCTCGTCAGCTTCTCGCAGGCCATGCCGAGCGTCGCCGGCGTGCTGCTGCAGTTCCCGTTCTATGGCGGCATCGCCTACATGCTGACCCGGGTGAAAGCTTCTGGCGTCTCGCTGTCGGACACGATCGCGCACTGGTTCGTCAGCCTCGCCAGCGATACCAGCGTATTCTCCTTCATCGTCGGGATCTATTCGGCGGTGCTCGGCTTCTTCATTCCGTCAGCCGGCGGCAAATGGATCATCGAGGCGCCCTACATCATGAAGGCCGCCAACGAGATCGGCGCGCATCTCGGCTGGACCGTGATGGTCTACAACATCGCGGAAACGCTGCCGAACTTCATCAACCCGTTCTGGATGCTGCCGCTGCTCGGCGTGCTCAAGCTGAAGTCGAAGGACCTGATCGGCTACACCTCGATGCAGTTCTTCATCCACTTCCCGGTGGTGATGCTGCTCGCGGTCGCCCTGATGCACACCTTCACCTACCGGGCGCCGGTCATCCCCTGAGCAACCAGGAACCCGTCAGTGCCTGCCGGCGCTCTCATGCGGCGGCAGGGCAACCTTGTTGAGGGCGTTCTTGCCTGAAATGCCTCAATCGCAGAGATCCCCCACATCATGATCTGCGCATGTCGGCATCAAAAGCCTCGCGCGTGCGGTGAACCACATCGAGAAAGGCCTTGATGATTCGGCCGTTCTCGCGCTGCTTCATCACCACGACGTGCGCGTAGGTATAGACTTCGGCACCGTCGATCGGGATCAGCTTCAGGTTATCGTCCGGAACGAACTCGGCCTCTGAGACATAGCTTATCCCGAGCCCGCGGATCACGGCCTCGCGGACGGCCTCGCGACTGCCGATCTCCATGACCAGCCTGGGCCTGGTGCCCGTCTCGGCCAGTGCTCTCTCCAAGGCGCGCCGCGTCGTCGAGCCCTGTTCGCGCACGATCATCGGCTCCCCTTCCAGCTCCGGCAGCCGGATGCTGCGGCGCTCGGCAAAGCGATGATCGCGCCGCACGAAGATCGCCACAGGATGGCGGCGATAGGGAATGGTCAGAAGCCTGTCGTCCTCATCGATGTAAGCGAGGACCGCAACGTCGCATCGGTAGGCAACGAGGTCGTCGAGTACCTCGGTGGAATTGCCGATCTTCACGGCGAGCTCGATGCCCGGATAGGCCAGGTTGAAGGCCGCGAGCATCTCGGTGACGTGAACCGGGCCGACAGCGCCGATCGAAAGCCGGCCCGTCCTGAGCTCGCGTGACTCCGTCAGGAAGGCGAGCGCCTCGGCCTCCTCGGCGAAGAGGCGGGTTGTGATCCCGAGAAGCTGGCGCCCCGTGTCGCTCAGTTCGCGCCGCCGGCCCCGCTTGACGAAGAGCTCGACGCCGAACTCCTCCTCCAGCGCCCCGACCTGCGCCGTCAAGGTCGGCTGGCTGATGTTGAAGGCGTCGGCCGCAGCGTTGAATCCGCCGGCCTTCGCGACGTTATGGAAGGATCTGAGCTGGGTGTAACGCATAGAGAATTGCTATCCATTCAGAATAAAAAATCAATTTGTTATGAGAACCGGGCTCTGTGAACATCCTCGTAACGAAGCCGGCAAGGCGCATTTTCGAGGACGGAACGCATGAACTGGGCCTACTGGAATCCCGTGAAGATCCGGTTCGGCAGCGGCCTGCTCGACGAGGTCGCCAGCCTGGTCGGCAACCGCCGCTGGGCGCTCGTCACCTATGACCAGCCGCTCTTCCGCGAGTTCTCCGCCAGGCTGACGGCGGTCGCCGGCGCGCCCGTCGTCTCGATCACCAACATCGAGACCAATCCGGATTGCGCCGATCTCGCAGAGTCCTGCCGTCAGTTCGGCGCGGCCGAGCCGGCCGAGGTCATCGTCGCGCTCGGCGGCGGCTCGATGATCGACGCGGCGAAGGTGCTGGCGGCCAGCGGCGGCGATTTCGAGACCGTGCGCCGGCATCTGGTCGAGAAGACGCCGCTCGACGCGGCCGCGATCATCCCGATCATCGCCGTGCCGACCACGGCCGGCACCGGCAGCGAGGTCACCTCCTGGGCGACGGTCTGGGACTCGGCCAATGGCAGCAAGTACTCGCTCGCCCATCCCCGGCTCTATCCGGAGACGGCGGTGCTCGACCCTGCGCTGACGGTCGGCGCACCGCGCGGGCTCACGCTGGCGACCGGGCTCGACGCCCTCTCCCATGCGCTCGAAAGCATCTGGAACGTCAACGGCAACCCGGTCTCCGCGAACTATGCGGTCGAGGCTGCCCGCGAGATCATCGACACGCTGCCGCGCCTGCTGGAAAGGCCGGGCGATCTCGAGCTCCGGGCGCGACAGATGCGCGCCAGCCTGCTGGCAGGCCTTGCCTTCTCCAACACCAAGACGGCGCTCGCCCACAACATCTCCTACGACATCACGCTGAAGAGCGGCACGATCCACGGCATCGCCTGCTCCTTCTCGCTGCCGATGGTGATGCGCTGGGCCATGGGCGCACAGCCGCAATGCGACGCGGCGCTGCGCCGGGTCTTCGGTCCCGACCTCGAAGCGGGGGCCGAGCGCCTGGGCGCCTTTCTCAGGGATCTCGGCGTCGCGACCGACCCCGCCGCTTATGGCGTCTCGGCCGACGAATGGAATCGCCTCGTCGGCAAGGCGCTCGAAGGCGAACGCGGCCGCAACTTCATCGGACGACAGGCGGCCATGGCCGCCTGAGCTCAACACCGGGCGACCACGCCCACAACGGTTCACCGGCAGTTCGAAAAGATCGCCGGATCATCTTGGGAGGATGACATGACCATTTCACGCCGGACAATTCTGAAGTGTTCACTGACTGCGGGGGCGCTGCTGGCGGCGCCGGCCCTGGTCCGGGCCCAGACGAAGCTCATCCGCGTCGGGCTGATCCCGTCCGAGGATTCGCGGGCGATGCTGGAATCGAGCGCGCAACTCCTCGCCGCGCTCGAGCGCAACCTCGGCATCAAGGTCCAGGGCTTCGTCGCCTCGGACTATAACGGCGTGATCGAGGCGATGCGCTCGAACCATGTCGACGTCGCCTATCTCGGCCCGTTCTCCTATGTGCTCGGCACCACGGTCGCGGCCATCGAGGCCTTCGCCACAGCCGAGACGGCCAAGTCGAGCCGCAGCTATTATCGCAGCCAGATCATCGCGCGGAAGGATAGCGGCATCAGCGATTGGAAGGGCCTCAAGGGTCGCACCTTCGCTTTCGTCGATCCGTCCTCGACCTCCGGCCATCTCTTCCCGAAGGCCGGGTTGATGAAGCTCGGCTTCGATCCCGAGAAGGATTTCGGCCGCGTCCTCTTCACTGGCTCGCATGACGCCAACGCACTCGCCGTCGCCAACAAGCGCGTCGACGCCGCGACGATCGCCGACCGCATCCTCGATGCGGCCGTGCAGAAGAAGCTGGTCGACCGCGCCGACATCCACGTCGTCTGGGAGTCGGACCCGATCCCGGAATCGCCGACCTGCTGGCGCAAGAACCTGCCCGAGGATCTGAAGGCGCAGATCAAGTCCGCCTTCCTGAACATCCGCGACATCACCTGGGCCGACCAGGGCAAGCTCAACCGCTTCGTCGAGACCAACGACCAAGCCTACGACATCATTCGGGAGACGGCGAAGGTGCTGAAGCTCGATCTCACCAAGATGAAATAGTCGCGAACGCGACCGGCGGAGGCAGCGACATGATCAAGATCGAAGGCCTGAAGAAGTCCTATGCAGGGCGCCCTGTCCTGCAGGGCATCGACCTCAGCGTCAAAGCCGGCGAGTTCCTCGTCGTGCTCGGCCCGAGCGGCGCCGGCAAGTCGACGCTGCTGCGCTGCATCAACGGCCTCGCCCTTCCCGATGCCGGCCGCACCGTCATCGACGGCAAGGTGCTCGATCTGAAGCGCGGGACGCGCGGCAAGCGGCCGGTGGCGATGATCTTCCAGCACCACAACCTGGTGAAGCGCCTGTCGGTGCTGAAGAACGTCCTCGTCGGCCGGATGGCCGGGCTGTCGTCCTTCCTCTCCATGCTGCAGCTCTTCCCGAGACAGGATGTTGCGATCGCGCTGGACTGCCTGGCTCGCGTCGAGCTCGCCCAGAAGGCGAACTCGCGCGGCGACCAGCTCTCCGGCGGCGAGCAGCAGCGCGTTGGCATCGCCCGGGCACTGGCGCAGCAGCCGGCGGTGATCCTCTGCGACGAGCCGGTGGCGAGCCTCGATCCCAAGACCTCGCGCATCGTGCTCGGCTATCTCAAGGCGATCTGCAAGGAGGAAGGGATCGCGGTGATCTGCAACCTCCACCAGGTCGACTACGCGGTCGAGTTCGGCGAGCGCATCGTCGGCCTCAGCGGCGGTCGTGTCGTCTTCGACGACACGCCGGACAACCTCACCTCCGAGATCGTCCACCAGATCTATCCCGGCCTTGAGGACCCCGGCATCGCCCGCGTGCTCAAGCCGCGCCCGGCCAGCCAGCCCGTGCTGGCACCGATGATCGCCACTGCAACCGCCTGACGGGGAGGCAAGCCATGTCGTTCGGAACGCTGCAACTCGTCCTTCGTCCCCCGCAGGGCCGCTTCGGCTGGTGGGGCGTCGGCTCCATCACGCTCGCCGCGCTGGTCTTCCTCTGGTGGGCCGCGCTCGGCTCCCAGATCAACGCCAGTAACCTCTGGAACGGCATCCCCTATATGGTGGACTTCCTCGTCCGGATGATGCCGCCCAATCCGGAGTTCCTCGAGCGGCTCTGGCGGCCGGCGCTGGAAAGCCTGCAGGTCGCGGTCTGGGGCACGCTGCTCGGCGTCGTCATCGCTTTGCCGGTCTGCTTTTTCGCGGCGCGAAACCTGAGCCCGAGCCCGGTCGTCTTTCATGCGACACGGCAATTGCTCAACTGCATGCGCGGCATCAACGAGATCATCCTCGCGCTGATCTTCGTCGCTGCCATCGGCCTCGGCCCCTTCGCCGGCGTGCTGGCGCTCGCCATCCATGGCGCCGGCATGCTCGGCAAGTTCTTCGCCGAGGCGATGGAGGATATCGACGAGGGTCCGCTCGAAGCCTTCCGTTCGGCCGGGGTCGGCCCGTTCAAGACCTTCTTCTTCGGCGTGCTGCCGCAGGTGCTGCCGACCTGGCTCGGGACGATCTTCTACCGGCTCGAGACCAATGTTCGCCAGTCGACCGTGCTCGGCATGGTCGGCGCCGGCGGCATCGGCTTCGAACTCGTCTCCTCGATGAAGCTCTTCAAATACCAGGACACCGCGACCTGCATCCTTGTGATCCTCGCCATGGTCCTGATCGCTGATCTGGTCTCGTCCCGCGTCCGCGCTCTGATCCGCTGATCGGTACTGACCCAAGGAGTTCGTCATGAATATGCATTCGAAGCTTGGCGCGGACGTCGTCGCCAATGGCCGCGGCTATGCCCGCCCGGTTCGCCCGACGGTGGTGATCTGCATGGACGGCTCGGAGCCGTCCTATGTCGAGGCAGCGAGCGCCAAGGGGCTGACGCCGAACCTCGACAGGATCATGCGGACGGGTACCAGCACCCACGCCTATTCGGTGATCCCGAGCTTCACCAACCCGAACAACCTCTCGATCATCACCGGCCGCCCCCCGGCCGTCCACGGGATCGCCGGCAACTTCTTCTATGACCGCGAGGCCAAGGAAGAGGTGATGATGAACGATGCCCGCTTCCTGCGCGCCCCGACCATCCTCGCCGAGTTCCAGAAGGCCGGCCTCAAGGTCGCGATGGTGACGGCCAAGGACAAGCTGCGCACCCTGCTCGGCAAGGGCCTCGACTTCAGCACAGGCACCGCGATCGCCTTCTCCTCGGAGAAGGCCGACAAGGCCGATATGGCGGGGAACGGCATCGAGGACGTGCTCGATTTCGTCGGCATGCCGGTACCCTCGGTCTATTCGGCCGATCTCTCCGAGTTCGTCTTCGCTGCCGGCGTCAAGCTGCTGGAGAGCTTCAAGCCCGACCTGATGTATCTCTCGACCACCGACTATGTGCAGCACAAGGCGGCGCCGGGCTCAGGCATGGCGGATAGCTTCTACGCCATGTTCGACGCTTATGTCGGCAAGCTCGACGCCCTCGGCTGCACGCTGGTGATCACCGCCGACCACGGCATGAACGACAAGCATCTGGCCAATGGCGAGCCCGATGTCGTCTACCTGCAGAGCCTGATGGACGAGTGGTATGGCAAGGGCGTGATGCGGGTGATCTTGCCGATCACCGACCCTTACGTCGTCCATCACGGCGCGCTCGGCTCCTTCGCCACGGTCTATCTGCCAGATGGCGCCAGCCGGGAAGAGGTCGCCGCCCGCATCTCCGGCCTCGACGGCATCGCGCTGGCGGTCACGGCGGCCGAGGCCTGCGAGCGCTTCGAGCTGCCGGCCGACCGGATCGGCGACGTCGTTGTGATCTCGACCCGGCAGAAGGTGATCGGCACCTCGCCCGACAAACACGACCTCTCTGGCCTGACCGAGCCCTTGCGCTCGCATGGCGGCATCACCGAGCAGCGCGTGCCGATGATCGCCAACCGGCCGATCACCGTCCCGGACGGGCGGATCTTGCGCAATTTCGACGTCTTCGACGTCGCCCTCAACCTGGTGAGCTGACGATGAACGCGACCGTGAAGCCGCCGGTGCGGCGCGAGGCGATGCGCATCGCCGGCAAGCTCGTCTCGACCGAGGACATGGTCGAGGTCCGCAACCCCTATGACGACAGCGTCGTCGGGCTCATTCCCGCGGCAAGACCGGAGCATGTCCGCGAGGCCTTCGCCAAGGCCAAGGCCTTCAAGCCCACGCTGACCCGCTATGAGCGTCAGCGCATCCTGCAGACCACGGCCGAACTCCTGTTCGCGCGCAAGGAAGACTTCGCCCGGCTGATCACCGCCGAGGCCGGTTTGTGCTGGAAGGATTCGCTTTACGAGGCCAGCCGCGCCTACGACGTCTGGTCGTTCGCCGCCCAGCTCACCATCAAGGACGATGGCGAGATGTTCTCCTGCGACATCTCGCCGAACGGCAAGGCCCGCAAGATCTTCACGACGCGCCAGCCGCTGCTCGGCGTGATCTCGGCGATCACGCCGTTCAACCATCCGCTCAACATGGTCAGCCACAAGCTGGCCCCGGCAATCGCCACCAACAACCGCCTGGTGCTGAAGCCGACAGAGCTGACGCCGCTGACCGCGCTGGCGCTGGCCGACGTGCTCTACGAGGCCGGGCTGCCACCGGAGATGCTCTCGGTCGTCACCGGCAATCCCTCGACCATGGGCGATGCGATGATCACCGATCCCGATGCCGATCTGGTGACCTTCACCGGCTCGGTCCGGGTCGGCAAGCACATCGCTGCGACCGCCGGCTACAAGCGCATCGTGCTCGAGCTCGGCGGCAACGACCCGCTGATCGTCATGGAGGACGCCGATCTCGACAAGGCGGCCGAGCTCGCCGTCACCGGCGCGACCAAGAACTCGGGTCAGCGCTGCACGGCAGTGAAGCGCATCCTGGTGGTCGAGAGCGTCGCCGATGCCTTCTCCAGGCTCGTCGTCGAGAAGGCGAAGAAGCTCAAATGCGGCGACCCGATGGATCCGGCGACCGATGTCGGCACCGTCATCAACGCTCGCTCGGCCGCGCTCTTCCAGGCCCGCGTCGACGACGCCGTGACGAAGGGCGCCGAGGTGCTCCAGGGCAAGCGGGCGGAAGGCGCACTGTTCCACCCGACCGTGGTCGACAAGATCCCCCATGCTTGCGAGCTTGTGCACGAGGAGACCTTCGGCCCGGTCATCCCGATCATCAGAGTGCCCGACGATATCGCCAAGGTCATCGCGATCTCGAACTCGACCGCCTACGGCCTGTCCTCCGGCATCTGCACCAACCGCTTCGACTACATCCAGCGCTTCATCGCCGAACTCGAGGTCGGCACCGTCAACCTCTGGGAAGTCCCGGGCTACCGCATCGAGATGTCCCCTTTCGGCGGCATCAAGGACTCAGGCCTCGGCTACAAGGAGGGCGTTGTCGAGGCGATGAAGAGCTTCACCAACGTCAAGACCTGGTCCCTCCCCTGGGCGGCGTGAATTCCGCGGACGGCTCACTCCGGCATTGCGGCAGAACGGCACGTCGGGGCTTGGCGCGGGCTCCACGACGGGCCATCACAAGGCCGGTCGGCACTGAGCCGGCTCTGGATTTAGGATTTGCGACATGCGGTTAGGCGTCATCGCTGACGTGCACGGCAATTTGCCAGCTTTGGAGGCTGTGCTCTCAAAGCTCGCTGGATTAGCTGTCGATGCGGTGGTCAATCTCGGCGATTGCGCCTCGGGTCCGCTCTGGCCGGCGGAGACCGTGCGGCTCTTGCGCGCCAGCACGATGAGCCATGTCCGCGGCAACCATGACCGGGCGCTGGGCGCGGCCTCCCCGGACGGGCTCGGCGCATCCGACAGCTTCGCCTGGCGTGCTCTCGATGCCGAGGCCCGCGACTGGCTGGCAGCCCTTCCATTCGAGCTCGATATCGGCAAGGCGCGCTGCTTTCATGCCAGCCCGACCGACGACGAGACCTATCTGCTCGACGAGATCGAGGGTGGGCGCCTGGTCGCGGCCCGTCCTGAGGCGGTCGAGGCAGTTGTCGGCGATGCAGGCGCTGCCGTCGTCCTGTGCGGGCACAGCCACCAGCCGCGCCTGCTGCGGCTCGATCGGGGAACCGTCCTCGTCAATCCCGGCAGCGTCGGGAACCCGGCCTACCAGGCCACCCATCCGAGCCTTCATGTCTCGGAAAGCGGCGCCCCGCATGCCCGTTTCGCCGTCGTGACCATGGCGGATGCGATCGAGGTCGAGCATCACGCCGTCGCCTATGACTGGGAGCATGCGGCACGTCGCGCCGAAGCCAATGGCCGCGCCGACTGGGCCCATGCCTTGCGCACCGGATGGGTAACGTCGCAGTAACAACGTCCCCGTGCGCCAACAGCCAACATCTGGTCATCGCCCAATACCGGATGTTCGGAAGAGCGTTGGTTTTCGTCCGAACCTCGGCGAATGAATGCCTATTGATCTGCTGGGTCGTGCGGCAGCGTCTGCAGCTCCAACCCCATTCAAGCCGCCCCGGGGCTAATTCGCGGCTCGCTCCAAGGCCGTGGCATCACCACCGAAGGCCCGGGTGGCCCGCGCGGCGGCGACGAGCAGCGGCCGCTTCATCTGGCCGATGAAGGCTTCGCTGATCCGCATGCGTGGCCCTGCCAGCGTGATCGCCCCGACCAGGGTGGCGCTGGGGCCAAACACGGGCGCCGACAGACCCGCGGTGTCCGGGTCGCGATCGCCGAGCGAGACATAGTGATAGTTTCGCCGGATCGTTTCGTAAGGCTCGCCGGATTCTCCCGAAAAGGCAGCGAGAACCCGCCCGCCCGACCCTGCGTGCAGCGGCAGCACATCACCCTCTCGCACATGATAGCGAATGGGATGCTTGGACTCGATCCGGTAGAGGCAGGTCCGCAGGGCCCCCGCTGGAGTATAGAACGCCACGCTCTCCCCACTCTCCTCGGCAAGGTCGCGCATGATCGGCAGGAGGATGTCTGCCGCTGCGACCGAGCGCTGATAGATCGCCCCGAGCCGGAACGCCCCCGATCCGATCCGGTAGAGCCCATCGGGCAGGCGCTCGAGCAGATGGCCGCGGATCAGCGAGCCCATCAGGCGCAGGATCGTGCTCTTGTACAAGCCGGTCCTGGCCGCGATCTCGGCCAGCGACAGCGCCCGATCCTGCGGCGTGAAGGCGTTGAGGATCGCAATGGCGCGATCCAGAGCCGCAACCCCATCCGACGATGCCGGCAGCGTCGGCGTGCCGTCCTGTCTCGTTGTGCTCGCCACGTCGCCCTTCCTCGTCAAGCGCGATCGATATCGGATCGGGCCAGCTTCGTCCAGATCGTTCTGTTAGACAGAATTATATTCTGATTGACAGAACGATCGAGCACTGGCAAAAGCACGCTCGATCAGGCCGCACGATGAGAACGAGCGATCAGCTCGCCGGTCCGATCCTTGAAGATGCCGACAGCACGGCATCGAACCATGGAGGAAACCGATGCTGTCTCGCCGTCATGTCCTGTTGGGTTCGCTTGCCGCCGGAGCCGCCGCACACACGCAATGGTCGATCGGCGCGGCTCTCGCGCAGAGCCCCGCCCAGCTCCAGCTGTTCGTGCCGGCCGCGCCCGGCGGCGGCTGGGACCAGACCGCCCGCACGATGGAGCAGGTGCTACGGGCGGAGAAGCTGATCACCGGTGCGCAAATCACCAATGTCGGCGGCGCCGGCGGCACGGTCGGCCTGCCCCAGTTCACCAATCAGTGGAAGGGCCGCCCCAACGCACTGATGGTCTCCGGCATGGTCATGGTCGGCGCCATCATCGCCAACAAGGCGCCGGTGACGCTGACCCAGACCACGCCGATCGCTCGCCTGACCGGCGAATTCCTCGCCCTCGTCGTACCGGCGAGCTCCCCCTTCAAGACAGCGAAGGACTTCGTTGCGGCGCTCAAGGCCGACCCGGCCAAGGTCCCGGTCTGCGGCGGCTCGGCCGGCGGCTCCGACCACATCCTCCTCGGCCTGATGGCGAAATCGGTCGGCGTCATGCCCGCCAAGCTCGCCTATGTCCCCTATGCCGGCGGCGGCCAGGCGGTCGCATCGCTTCTGGGCAACCAGGTGGCGGCGGGCATTTCCGGCTATGGCGAGTTCTCGGAGCAGGTGAAGGCCGGCAAGCTGCGCCTCCTCGCCATCTCCGCTGACAAGCGCCAGCCCGGTATCGAGGCGCCGACGCTGAAGGAGCAGGGCATCGATGTCGAGCTCTTCAACTGGCGCGGCGTCTTCGCGCCGCCGAACGTCAGCGCCGACCAGCGTGCGGCGATGATCACGCTGATCGAGAAGATGGCAGGCAGCCCGGCCTGGCTCGACGAGGTCAAGAAGCGCGACTGGACCCCGATCCTGCTCACCGGCGATGCCTATGCCGGCTTCCTCCAGGAGGAGACGGCGCGCATCGAGACGATACTCAAGGATCTCGGCCTGGCCGCCTGATCGCCCCGGGACCCGCTCCCCGACAATCTCATTCGAGGACATCCGTGATGACTGACGCTCATTCGCGGCAGCGCCCGCGCGCGCGCCTTGCTCCGGCAGAAGCCCTGATCGGGCTCGGGCTGCTGCTCTTCGCCGGGCTCACGCTCTGGCAGACGCTCTCGATCCCGGTCTCGCCGATGTATGCTCAGGTCGGCCCGCGGGTCTTTCCCTACATCACCAGCGCGGGCCTGGCGATCTTCGCCGTCCTCCTCCTGGTGCAGGCGGCCCGTGGCGGCTGGCAGCCGGCCGATGAGAAGGAGGTCGAGCTCAACTGGAAGGCGGTCGCCTTCGTCGCCGCCGGGCTCATCGCCAATGTCGCGCTGATCGGCCCGCTCGGCTTCTCGGCCGCGTCGACGGTGATGTTCGTGCTCGTCGCCCATGGCTTCGGCAGCCGGCGGCCGCTGCGGGATGCGCTGATCGGACTCGTCCTCGCGCTCGCCGCCTATTTCGGCTTCGCCAGGGCGCTCGGCGTCAACATCGGCGCCGGCCTCATCGAAAACCTGCTGGGGGGCTGAGGTCGTGGACACGCTCTCCCAGCTCGCTAACGGCTTTTCGGTCGCCTTCTCGCCGAACAACCTGCTCTGGTGCCTCGTCGGCACCACGCTCGGCACCGCGATCGGCGTATTGCCCGGCCTCGGGCCAGCGCTGACCATCGCCCTCCTCCTGCCGATCACCTTCCAGGTTGCGCCCGAGGCGGCCTTCATCCTCTTCGCCGGCATCTATTACGGCGCGATGTATGGCGGCTCGACCACCTCGATCCTGCTCAACACGCCCGGCGAGAGCGCGACGATCGTCACCGCGCTCGAGGGGAACAAGATGGCCCGCTCAGGCCGGGCCGGCGCCGCGCTCGCGACCTCAGCGATCGGCTCCTTCGTCGCCGGGACGATCGGCACCATGGGCGTCACCTTCCTCGCGCCGGTCGTCGTCAGCCTCGCTCTGCTGTTCGGCCCGGCCGAATACTTCTCGCTGATGGTGCTCGCCTTCGTCACGGTCTCGGCCGTGCTCGGCTCCTCCGCCGTCCGCGGCCTCGCCAGCCTGTTCCTCGGCTTCTATCTCGGCATGATCGGCATCGATCTTCAGACGGGCCAACCGCGCTTCACCTTCGGCCTGACCGAGTTGCTCGACGGCACCAATGTCATCGTCGTCGCGGTCGGCCTGTTCGCCGTCGGCGAGACGCTCTACGTCGCGGCGCGCCGTCATGCCGGCGGGGACGAGATCGTGCCTCTGCGCGGCTCGCTCTACATGACGCGCGAGGAGTGGTCGCGCTCCTGGAAGCCCTGGTTGCGAGGAACAGCGATCGGCTTCCCGATCGGTGCCATGCCGGCCGGCGGCGCCGAGATTCCGACCTTCCTGTCCTATGTCGTCGAGAAGCGGCTGTCTAAGAAGCCGGAGGAGTTCGGCACGACAGGTGCGATCGAGGGGGTCGCCGGCCCCGAGGCCGCCAACAACGCTTCCGCCGCCGGTGTCCTCGTGCCGATGCTGACGCTCGGCCTGCCGACCTCGGCGACTGCCGCGATCATGCTCTCGGCCTTCCAGAGCTATGGCATTCAACCCGGGCCGCTGCTGCTCGACACCCAGCCGGCGCTGGTCTGGGGCCTGATCGCCAGCCTCTACGTCGCCAATGTGCTGCTGGTCGTCCTGAACCTGCCGCTCGTCGGGCTCTGGGTCCGGATCCTGAAGATTCCGGCGCCGTTGCTCTATGCCGGCATCCTGGTCTTCGCGACGGTCGGCACCTACGGCATCTCGCAATCGCCGATCGATCTCATCCTGCTCTACGTCCTCGGCGGCATCGGCTTCCTGATGCGCCGCTTCGACTTCCCGACCGCTCCGGTCGTGATCGGGATGATCCTCGGGCCGATGGCCGAGACCGAATTCCGCCGGGCGATGACGATCTCGGGCGGCGACTGGACGGTGCTGTTCACCCAGCCGCTCTCCGCCGCGCTGCTGGTGCTCGCCTTCACGGCGCTGTTCGGCCCGCGGCTCTACCACCTCATCCGCACCTGGCGGGGTCCGAGCCCGGACCACGTGCCCGGCGACGCCTGACAAGCGAGGCATAAGATGACCAAGCTCCTCCAGGGCCTTCGTATCCTCGACCTCACCAATGTGCTGGCTGGCCCCTATTGCGGCTATCAGCTCGCTTTGCTCGGAGCGGATGTGATCAAGGTCGAGGCGCCCAATGGCGGCGACCTCGCCCGACAGCTCGGCGGCTCGGCGGAGCTCAACAAGGCGGCGATGGGGGCCTCCTTCCTGGCCCAGAACGCCGGCAAGCGCTCCGTCGTCGTCGACCTCAAGAGCGAGGACGGCCGGGCGCAGTTCCGCGACCTCGTCGCCACGGCCGATGCCCTCGTCGAGAACTTCCGGCCGGGCGTGATGGACCGCCTCGGGCTCGGCCATCAGAGCCTGCGCGCTATCCGCCCGGATCTGGTCTATTGCGCGATCTCGGGCTTCGGCCAGACCGGGCCGATGCGGGACAACCCCGCCTACGACCAGATCATCCAGGGCCTCTCCGGGGTGATGAGCATCACGGGCACGTCGGAAACCGCGCCCTTGCGGGTCGGCTACCCCGTCTGCGACACGCTCGGCGGCCTCTTCGGCGCCTTCGCTGTCGTCTCCGCGCTGCTGCGCCGCGCCAGCACCGGGCAAGGCGCCTTCCTCGACGTCTCCATGCTCGAATGCACGCTGAGCGCCTTGGGCTGGCCGGTGTCGAACTACCTGACGGCCGGTGTCGAGCCCAAGGCGATGGGCAACGAGAACATGACGGCGGCGCCCTCCGGCGCCTTCGAGACCGGCGACGGGCTGCTCAACATCGCCGCCAACAAGCAGGAGCAGTTCGTCACGCTCTGCGGCGTCATCGGGCGGCCCGAGCTCGCGAGCGACCCGCGCTTCAGCGAGCGCGAGGCGCGCAAGCGCCATCGCGGCGAGCTGAAGGGACTGATCGAGGTGGCGCTCGCCTCGGCCCCGGCCGCGGATTGGGAGGATCGCCTCAACCGGGCCGGCGTGCCGGCCGGGCGCGTGCTGACGATCCCGCAGGTCCTGCAGGAGCGGCAGGTGACCTCCCGCAACATGACGACCCGCTTCGAGACCGGCGCGGGAACCGGCCCGCTGACGGTGATCCGCGGCGGCTTCTTGGTCGACGGCGAAGCACCTCGTCCCACACAGCCGCCGCCGAAGCTGGGTGAACACAGCGAAGAAATCCTGGCGGAAGCGCGCCGGCAGCGCGGGACGAGGAGGCAGGCATGAGCGAGGGCACGCGCAAGGAAGGCCGCGCGCGCGGCGAGGAGTGGTGGTCGACAGAGATCATCGAGATGCGGCCCGGCCTGATCCGGCTGCGCGGCTACCCGATCGAGAACCTGATCGGCCGGATCAGCTTCCCGGCGATGATCTGGCTGATGCTGCGCGGCGAGTTGCCGAGCGAGGCGCAGGCCGAATTGCTCGGCGCGGCGCTCGGAGCGGCTGTCGATCACGGCCCGCAGGCACCCTCGATCGCGATCGCCCGCATGGCCGCGACCTGCGGCGTCGGCATCAACAGCGCCATGGCCTCCGCCATCAACGTGCTCGGCGACGTGCATGGCGGCGCCGGCGAGCAGGCGGTGGGCTTCTTGGGCGAGATCGCCGCGGCGATGGATGCGGGCCAATCGCTTGAAGAGGCTGTCGAGGACCGCGTCACCCGCTTCCTTGCCGGGAGCGGCTATGTGCCGGGCATCGGCCATCGCTTCCACCCGCTCGACCCGCGGGCGCCGCGTTTGCTGGCGCTGGTACGCGAAGCGGCCCGGGCAGGCACCGTGGGTGGACGCTTCGCGGATATCGCCGAGGCGGTCGAGGCCGCCGTCGCGCGCGCCAAGGGCAAACGGATCCCGCTCAACATCGATGGCGCCACCGCCGTCATCTATGGCGAGCTCGGCTTCCCCCCACCGCTGACGCGCGGCCTGTTCGTGCTCTCGCGCTCGGTCGGGATCCTCGCCCATGCCTGGGAGCAATCGCAGCAGCCCGACCGCAACAAGGGCCCGCTGCCGCGCGAATGGCTATGGGCCTATCAGGGCGCGCCAGAACGCAGGCTTCCCGAGGCCGCGGCCACACAGCCGCTATCGGACAGCCAGTGACCATCGACCAGGTCCAGCAGGAAATCATGGCTCGTCCAACCCGTCGCTTGCGTCTGCATATTTCGCTCAGGGCATCCGCCGTCTAGCTCGGGCGCAGCCGGCTGTCCGGCCCTGCCCTCGCCCAGGCCGATCCGGCGGGCAACATCGGGATGATGGGTCGAAGGCGGGCATTGCCGGCCGCTTGAACGCCCAACGGGATTTGGCTTGCAGCAGCGCTGGCATTGCTCATGCTGGCGCGTGCCGTTGGCCGGGCCAGAAGCTAAAGAATCGACCCTTCGAGCAGCGCCAGGCGAAGATTTGCGCCACAATCGCGGACCGGCCGCGAAGCAGATCTCGTCACCCCCTACCCCGGCCGCCGCGCGGGACGAGGCCATGCACGGCCGCTTCGATCTGGCTGCGGACGATGCCGATGTCCTGCAGCGCGTGCTCGTCGGACTCGCGAAGATCGGCAATCGCGGCGCGGTGGATGAAGTGGCGCGTGATCGCCCGGTACAGCGTGCCCGGCAGGCGGAACAATGCCTCGGTGTGCTTCGCGGTGACGGGGCGGGTGATGGTCGGCAGGACTGCAGACATTTTGGCCTCCGCTGGGTTGCACCGGGTCAGACGTCGGCAACAAGCTCTCGTCACGTCGGCGAGGTGATCGCCGGCCGTCGTAACCCTCGCGATGTCCGGTGCGGCTGGGTTGATACGAGCAAAATGATCCGATACATTTATCGGAGCAATAAAAACATTGTACTCGGTGCAATAAATGTCGAAATCCGATTATCTGAAACTGGCCGACGCGATCGCCGCTGACATTGCCGACGGCAGGCTGAGGCCAGGCGAGCGCCTGCCGCCGCAGCGCAACTTCGCCTATGAGCGCAAGATCGCCGTCTCGACAGCGAGCCGGGTCTATGCCGAGCTGCTGCGCCGCGGCCTCGTGGTCGGCGAAGTCGGCCGGGGCACCTTCGTCTCCGGCGAGGCCAGACGCGGCGTCGCGGCCCCCGGCGAGCCGAGCGGTACCCGGATCGATCTTGAGTTCAACTACCCGATCCTGCCCAGGCAGGTCGCGCTTATTGCCAAGAGCCTGGCTGGTCTGGACGAACCCGCCGCCCTGGATGCCGCCTTGCGGCAGGCGACCAGCATCGGAACGCCGGCTATTCGGAGCGTTGGCGCTGCGTTCCTGTCACAGGGCGGCTGGACTCCGGCGCCCGAGCAACTGGTCTTCACCGGCAATGGGCGCCAGTCGGTCGCTGCAGCACTCGCCGCCCTCGTGCCGGCCGGCGGCCGCTGCGGCGTCGAGGCTCTGACCTATCCCTTCATCAAGGGGATCGCCGCAAGGCTCGGGGTCACGCTGGTGCCGCTGGCGATGGACGCGGATGGCATACGGCCCGACGCGGTGCAGAAGGCGCATCGCGAGACTCATCTCTCGGCCCTCTACATTCAGCCGGCGGTGCAAAATCCGCTGGGCACGACAATGCTTCCGGCGCGCCGGGCCGATTTGGTCCAAGTTACCGAAGCGCTCGGCCTGCCGATCATCGAGGACAATGTCTACGGCTTCCTCGAGGATGCGCCGCCGCTGGCCGCGCTCGCGCCGGATTCCTGCCTCGTCATCGACAGCCTGTCCAAGAAGGTCGCGCCGGGCCTGACGCTGGGCTTCATCACCGTGCCCTTGCGGTTGCGCGAAAGCGTCAAGGCCTCGGTGCGCTCCGGGGGCTGGACGGCGTCGGGCTTCGCCTTCGCGGCCGCGCAGCGGATGATGAGCGACGGCACCATCGCCGAGCTTGCGAGGCTGAAACGTCTCGACGCCCGCGCGCGCCAGAAGCTCGCGGCCGAGCGCCTCTCCGGCTTCGATATCCAGGCCAACCAGAATTGCTATCATCTCTGGCTGACGCTGCCGGCGCATTGGCGCTCGCAGAGCTTCGTCGCAGCCGCAGCCCGGCGCGACATCGCTTTGACCCCATCGAGCACCTTCGCGGTGACGCCCGGCCATGCGCCGAACGCCGTCAGGCTGGCCCTGGCGACGCCGACGATGGATCAGCTCGATATCGGCCTGCACATGCTGGCCGCGCTCCTGAATGCAGGAGAGGACGACTTCGACTCGACGGAGTGAGCGAGTTGCGGCCAGCGTGACCAGAAGCGATAACGTCCGACCCTGAGCAAAGTGTCGCTGTCATTTGCCCCAGGCGAGCGGGCACTCGCTTTCGTTCAACGGGCGGTAGGCGTCCTTGGCGGCGATCTTCTCCACGATCTTGTAGTACGCCCACGGCTTGTCCAGTTCCTTGGGTTCCTTGGCCTGGACGAGGTAGAAGTCGTGGTAGAGCTTGTTGTCGGCCCGCAGCATGGCTCCCCGGGCATAAAAGTCATCGACAGCGGTGGTGCGCATCTTTTCGAGAACGCGATCGGTGTCATCCGACCCCGCTGCCGCAACGGCCTTCAGATAATGCAGAACCGATGAATAGACTGCTGCTTGAGGAGCGGTCGGCATCGCGCGATGCGCCGCAAAAAATCGCTTTGCGAATGCCCTGGTTTCGTCATCGAGGTCCCAATACCAGGCCGTGATGGTGGTTAGTCCTTTGGCGATCTCGAGGCCCATGCTGTGGACATCGGTCAGAAACATCAGCAACGCCACCGCCTTCTGCGATCCCTGGCCCATGCCGAACTCGTTCCACTGCTTCATGGCGGAAACCAGCTGTTCGCCGGCATTCGCAAAGGCCACGACCTTCGCGCCGGAGGTCTGCGCCTGCATGAGAAACGAGGCATAGTCCGCATTCCCCAGAGGATGGAAGACTGACCCTTGAGTCTTCCCGCCGACGGAGGCGAGCATGCCTTGCGACTCTGCCACCATGTTCCGGCCGAAGGCATAATCGGCGGCGATGAAGAACCAGGTGTCGAGCCCCTGTGACTTCAGCTTGCGAATGGGGCCGGCGACCAGATTGTAGTTGTCGTGCAGCCAGGCCAGACCGGTGGGCGCGCATTGCTTGCCTGTGATCTCGGCCGTGCCGACCGCCGCATAGATCACCAGCTTGTTCCGTTCGCGGGCAAGCGCTTGCACCGCAAGGGCGACCGCCGAGTTGCCGACATCCACCACCATGTCGACGCCGTCCACGCCGTACCAGCGGCGCACGATCTGTGCCCCGATATCCGGTTTGTTCTGATGGTCGGCCGCGACGATCTCGACCTTGATCGACGGCGCCAGCTTCTGGAAATCCTCAACGGCCAACTTCGCGGCGACGATCGAGCCTGGCCCGGCCAGATCGGCAAGCGGTCCGGACTGATCGTTGATCACGCCGATCTTGACGACGCCATCGGAGATCTGGGCGGCGGAAGAGCCCGTCATCAGCGCCAATGCTGCGCATATGCCGACAGTGGATTTGAGCAAAGCACGAACGAGGCCGCTCCGGAGCGGCATGCTGCGATCCGATCTCATTGTTGTTCCCCTGATGAGCCGACTCTCGCGGCTTTCCATCGATTGGGCCCGGAAAGCGAAGGCGCTTTGCGGTGCCATGCCGATCTGTCGCCGAGGCTAGCGCCCGGCAGGAAAGGACTACAACGGCCTATTTCCCTCGATTTCAGCCATTGAAAGCCCCCCCTCGAAGGTCTCCGGCGACAAGCATCGCCCTGATGTCGGGCGTCGCCGTTCCATGCCGCCGCGAACACAATCGTCTCCGCCGGACTCAGCGCAGTCTCGCGGCGGCCTCGCTGACAAGCGCCAGCCGATGCTGGCGCGGCACTTTCATCCTGTTCAACAGCAGATCGACGACCTCCGGCGGCGCCGTCTCCGGAGACCCCGCGTCGAAGGGCGGCGCCGGGTTGTATTCCAGCCGCAGCTGGATCGCTTCGGCGGCCCGGCGATCCACCAGCTCGGAGACGACCGTCAGGCCGAGGTCGATGCCTGCGGTGACACCTCCACCCGTGATCCGATTCCGATCGATGCAGACGCGCTCACGCGAGATCGTCGCGCCGAGCATGGGCAGCGCATCGACTGCACTCCAATGCGTCGCCGCCCTGTAATCCTTGAGCAGTCCCGCTGCGGCCAGGACGATCGAACCCGTGCAGACGGAGGTGACGAAGCGCGCTTTCTCCGCCTGGCGGCGCAGAAAGCCAAGGACTTCATCGTCGCTGAGCAGGTCGTCGGTCCCGTATCCGCCGGGGACGCAAATGACATCGAGCTGCGGACAGTCGACCAAGGTGGTCGTCGGCATGATGGCCAGGACAGTGTCGCTCGGTACGGGCTCGATACGCTTCCAGATCAAATGGACTTCTGCTCCGGGCAAGCTGGAAAACACCTGGAGGGGCCCGGTCATGTCGAGCTGCGTGATGCGTGGGAAGACCAGCAGTCCGAACTTGAATGACTGGGACATGACTTGACCTCCAAACGATCTTGACGTTGGCAGTCTGCCATGATGGCATTTGTGTCGAAATGACGCAGTTCCCTCGTTTACGGACATGCCGATGATCGGGATACTGATCTTCCCTGACTTCCAATTGCTCGACGCCTCAGGGCCAGCCTCGGTGTTCGAGATCGCCAGGCGCTTCGTCCCGAACGCACCAGAGATCCAGATGGTCGCCGCCCAGGCCGGGCCGGTTCGCAGTTCGAGCGGGGTCGAGGTGGTGGCCGCCAGCCTGCGCTCGGCGAAGACGATCAGCACGCTGGTGGTCGCGGGAGGGCTCGGCGTCGAGGCGGTCACCGATTGCCGGGATACACTCGCCTTCGTGAAGCGGCTTGCGAAGGATGGAACACGCGTCGCGAGCGTGTGCTCCGGGGCCTATGTGTTGGCCGCGGCGGGCTTGCTGGACGGCCGCAAGGCTACGACGCATTGGTGCCGTACCCAGGATTTCGTTTCGCGATATCCTAGGGTGAAGCTCGATCCCGATCGGATATTTCTCCGTGACGGCAATGTCTGGACCTCAGCCGGCATCACCGCAGGCATCGACCTCGCGCTCGCGATCGCCGCGGAAGACCACGGTGAGGCGGTCGCCAAGGACATTGCCTGCCAGCTCGTCCTTTATCATCGCCGAAGCGGCGGCCAGTCCCAGTTCTCGTCGCTGCTGGAATTCAAGACGCCGAACGGGCGCTTTGGTCCGCTGCTCGCATGGGTCCGCGAGCATCTCGATCAGCCTCTCAACGTCGAGATCCTGGCCGATCGCGCCGGGCTCAGTCCTCGCCATTTCGCGCGCATCTTCACCGTGGAGACCGGTTCCACGCCATCCAAGGCGATCGAGAGGCTTCGGCTGGAGGTGGCGCGCGAACATGTGAAATCGTCCGGCGACCCAATCGAGAGGGTCGCGGAGACGACGGGCTTCCGCGATCCGGAGAGAATGCGGCGCGCCTTCGTCCGAGCTTTCGGTCAACCACCGCAATCGATCCGCCGAGCATCCCGCGACAACTGACGAAGCCTCGTCAATTGCGCCTTCACGGCAGCACCGCCTCGTCCAAAAGCGCGGTGATCTCGCCGAGATCGGCGACCTCCTGTCGGCCGATCAGCACGATCGCCGCCGCCAGACCGTCGCCGGGCGGGATGGGAGACGGTATCAGCGTGGCGCGCGAGCCGACGAGCTGAAAGAGCAGCGGCTGGGATTGCTGCTCTGCAAAACACACGACGCCTTTGGCGCGCAGAAGCTTCTGCGACATCAGATTGAGAGCGGTCTGGAATTTGACCAGCGACAAAGGTCGGGACGCAGTCCAGCTCACGGTTTCGAAGCTCGCAGGCGATGTCGGGCGAGACGGTGCAAGCGTTCTATGGTTGCCCGGGCCATGGCCGAACATCAATTCCATCGGCAACTTGCCCTGAAGCACAAACACCGGTTTGGGGAAGAAGCGTCGCTCAAGCCGAGAGATCAAACGCTCGGTCGCCTGGCTGCCGACCAGATCGGCCTTCGTGACGAGCAGCACATCGGCCGACCTCGCTTGCGAGAGCCAGAGCGGATCGTCCCATAGCTCGGCGTCTTCGGAGGCTCGCAAGCCGTCCACCAGCGTCAGCACAGTTTCCAGCGCCGCAGCCTTGAAGATCACGGGATCGAGAAGGCTGCGGATGATCTCTGCCGGGTCCGAGATGCCGCTGGTCTCGATCACAATGGCATCCGGGGCGGGGTCGCGTCTCACCACCGAAGCGAGCGTCCGCAAAAGGTCGCCCTGGAGCGAACAGCATATGCAACCGTTCTTCAGGCTGACGAGCCCTTCGCTCGATGATTCCAGCAGTGCGGCATCGATATCGATGGCCCCGAAATCGTTGACGATCGCAGCGATGCGCTTTCCGTCCGCCTGCTGAAGCAACCGGTTGATGAGCGTCGTTTTCCCGGCACCCAGATAGCCCGCGATCAGCAGGATCGGCGTCGCCGTCACAGCGTCGGACGCCGGATGGGGCGGCCTGGACGGGCATCCCTGACGAGATCTCCGTCCGCGATCACCGCCTCTCCACCAACGAGCAGATGCCGCACGCCCTCGGAGGGTGCATTCATGCGAGAAAAGTCGGCGCGATCCGTGAGCGTATCGTAATCGAATGCGACGATGTCGGCATCGCAGCCGGTCTGGATGCGGCCCTTCTTGCGCATGCCCGGCGTGCAGCCCTCGAGAAGCTGCGCCGGGATGAGCGAGCATTTGCTCAGGCCGTCGAGCAGGCTGATGGCCTGTCGCTCCCGGACCCATTCTTTCAGGAACTTCGTGAACGTCCCCGAAGACCGGGGATGCGATACCGCGTCATCGGGGAGCGGCCAGGCATCGCCGATGTAGGTCGAGCCATTCGGCAACGTCCAGGGCATCGCGTCGGATGCGATTATGCCTCCTGGAAACATGACCGAGACATCCAACAGCTTTCTGTGTCGATCGTTGGCGGCCACGTCGAGGAAATGGATCAGGACCAGCGCGCCTGCATTCTCCTGTTGGGCGCGCAGGAGTTCTTCGCGGTCGCGGAACCGATGTCGCGACGCGACGACCTCGATGGCGCTGTAGTCCGTGCCGAAGCGTGTCGGGAACGCCGGGTCGCTGAAGAAATCGGCGCTGACCACCGTCGAGCCGGTGCCGTAGGGATACGCCTCGACCGTGACCTTGAGGCCTTGAGCCTGAGCATTGCGCACGAGTTCTGCCGCCCTCTCCACGTCAAGCAGGCTCGTGCTGTTGAAGTGGCAGATATGCATGTGGGCCCCGGTGGAGCCCGCCAGCCCGATCAGGCGCGTATACCCCTCGATCGAACTCAACGGATCGACGTTCGACATGAAGGCTATGTGGGTGAAGGTCGGCGTGCCGAAGCTGGCGGCCAGGCTGCAGAGTTCGGAGATCTCCTTGATGCCGGTTCCGGGCGCGTAGGCATTGGGAAAGCCGATCCCTAGCCCGCCCTGCTCGAGGCCGGTTCGGACACGCTCGACGATATCCGCAGCCTCGCCCGGATCGGCGGCATCGGTGACCCAGCGCTTGTCGCGCATGGCGAGGCCCATGCCCTCGATCGTGGATTGCGTCTGCTGCGAGGTCAGGGCGGCTATCCGGCCGAAGATCCAACCCGCCGAGGCGCCATAATTCAGGACCCGGCCGGCATGGGCCTGTTCATCGTACCATCGGGCCACCGGCAGGACGCCGATCTCCAGCTCCAGCGAGGTCGTGACGCCGTCGAAGGCTTGCATCCGGTCGGCCGGGATCGACTGGCCGTGCCCATGCAAGTCGACGAAACCGGCCGTGACGATCAAGCCGTCGGCGTCCAGCGTTCGCCCGGCCGCTTGGGAAACGCTTCCGATCGCGACGATCGTCCCGTCCTTGACGGCGACATCAGCGACCTCGTCGAACGCAGTTTCCGGATCGATGACGCGCCCACCTCGGATAATGAGATCGAACATTCGAGATCCTTCTGTTCCGCGCCGACGGTTACAATAAGCGCGACGAGCTCATAGCCTTTGGCGATCGTTCGATCGAGAAGGTTCCGCAATCTGCCGCCGAGGCGATTCAATACGCGCGCAGCGACGGAGAGGGGGATCGCGGGAAAACCATGATATGCGGCTGCCGGCGATCTGTGGATCGAGAAGCCGACCCCGGGGTCTCGAGGCTGCCCTCGATCAGGCTGCCTTCGGCACGAGCGGCAACCTCGCCGACAGGGTGGCGAATGGTCCCGGCAGAGCAGGGTCGAACTCGCAAGGCTCGCCCCTCGCATCGGCAGCGTCAGGCTCGAGACACGGTGGAGCCAGCCGTCAGCCTTGCGCCCGCTCAATCCGATCGGGCGTCCCTAGCCGGGAGTCCCCCTGCTCGAGCCTGCTGCATCGCATTCACGGGTCGGTTCGCGGCATCCACGCCCGCAGGCTCGTCCCGCGGGCATTGTCGCGATCGAGGAGCAGCAGAGCGCCGCGAGGCGCGGTTTGGTATCCGCTTCCGTTGAGCCAGGAAGCGGCGCGGAAGGATTGAGCCACCCGCCGCACGCCCCGTGAGATCTCACTCGTCGACCTGGACAGCATGGCCAAAGCAGCGCAAAAATCCTTATTTCCAATATTCCGAAAATATCGATTGACTCCGCCGCAAGCGCACCGCATGCTCGTTTTCATGATGAACACGTCCGACGCAGCCGCCAAGCTCGAAGCACTGGGCAACCCGACCCGGCTCTCGCTCTATCGCCTGCTGGTCAGGGCCGGGCATTCCGGCTTGTCTGTAGGTCAGTGCCAGCAGCGGCTCGAGATTGCGGCTTCGACGCTCTCGCATCATCTCAAGGCGCTCATCATCGTTGGCCTTGTCAGCCAGGAGCGCGATGGCACGACACTCATCTGCCGCGCCAGTTTCGACCGCATGAACGAGCTGGTTCAGTTCCTCGTCGCCGAGTGCTGCGCCGATGCCGGATGCGCCTCAACCCAAACCGCGGCGTGATTTTTCGGCCTAAATATTTCGATGTTTCCGGTTTCATGGGAAGAAACAGAATGGCAATCAAGACGATCGCGATCATCGGCGCCGGACCGGTCGGCCTCGCCGCGGCAGCTCAGGCCCTCGAACGCGGGCTTTCTCCGGTCGTCCTCGAGCAAGGCCCTGCCGCAGGACACGCCATCCGGCAGTGGGCGCATGTGCCGATGTTCTCTCCCTGGGCGTTCAACGTCGATGGCGCAGCGGAGCGTCTTCTCGTGAAGGCTGGCTGGACACGGCCGGATCCTGATCGCTATCCGACCGGTGGCGACATCGTCTCGGACTATGTCGCTCCCCTCGCAGAAAAGACCACTCTGCGTGAGCGGGTCCGGTACAATGCCGAGGTGATCTCGGTCTCGCGGGTCGGCTTCGACAAGGTGAAGAGCGCAGGGCGTGACGCCGCGCTGTTTCTGCTGCGGTATCGGAACGGCGAAACGATTTCGAAGCTCACGGCGGATGCCGTCATCGATACATCCGGCACCTGGTTCTCGCCGAACCCGGCCGGCTCAGGTGGCGTGCCCGCCTCGGGCGAGAGCGAGGCTGCGAAGCGCATCAGCTACGGCATGCCCGACGTTCTGGGCCAAGCCAGGCCGCGCTATGCTGGCAAGCGCATCGCCGTACTTGGTGGCGGTCACTCGGCGATCGGCACGTTGATCGCGCTCGCCGAACTGCAGGAAGCCTCGCCGTCGACCGAGATCACCTGGCTCTACCGGGGCACCATCCTGTCGAAAGCCTTTGGCGGTGGCGCAGCAGACCAGCTGTCGGCGCGTGGCGAACTCGGCCTGCAGATCGCCGATCTCGTCGAGCGGGGACGCATCCGCGCGCTCACCGGCTTCCGTCTGGAGCGGGTCGAGGCCGATGAAGCGGAATTGCGTCTCGCATCGGACGAGGAGAGCAATCAGATCGCCACCGTGGATGAACTTATCGTCGCAACCGGATTCCGTCCGGATCTGAGCCTCCTGCGCGAATTGCGCGTCGAGCTCGACCCCGCTTTGGAGTGCACGCCGACCCTGGCGCCGCTGATCGATCCCAACATCCATTCCTGCGGCACCGTTCGTCCGCATGGAGCCGCCGAGCTCGCTCATCCGGAGCCAGGTTTCTATATCGCCGGCATGAAGGCCTATGGCCGCGCGCCGACCTTCCTTCTCGCGACGGGCCATGAGCAGGTTCGCTCGATCGTGGCTGAACTTGCCGGCGATCACGTGGCCGCACGGCGCGTCGAGCTGGTTCTGCCCGAGACCGGCGTGTGCAGTTCCACGCCCGGTGGTCCAAGCCAGGCAAAGACGAGTTGCTGCGGCGGCCCCGCGCCGGTCGCGGTCGATGCTTGTTGCGCCGAAGACGCCAAAGCGAAGGCGGCCGGTGAGGCCGGCTGCGGTTGCGGCTCGGTTCAACGCGAAACCCGTGAGCCGGCTGAGGTCTGATGTCTAGCCTAACCTTGCCTCTGTCCGCGCCCTCGGGCGGGCGCGGACATGCGCTGATCGTGGCCCTCGGCGTCACCCAGGTCGTCGGCTATGGTTGCCTCTACTATGCTTTCGCTGTGCTCGCGCCGGGCATTACCGCGAGCCTCGGCTGGGCGCCGGAATGGACCTATGGCGGCTTTGCCATCGGGTTGTTGTTTGGTGGCTTGGTGGCTCCCGCCGCGGGCCGCCTGATCGACCAGTATGGCACTCGCCTGGTGATGACGATCGGGTCGGCATTGGCTGGCCTTTCGCTGCTGGCGCTGGCTGAGGCGCGTGGCCCGGCGAGCTACATCGGCGCGATGATCGCCTTGGAAGCCGTCTCGGCGCTGGTGCTCTATGACGCGGCCTTCACAGCTCTGACTCAGGCACATGGCCCCGGCGCGAGGCGAGCGATCAGCCAGCTCACCCTGATCGGCGGCTTTGCGTCGACCCTTTTCTGGCCGCTGACCACGGCCTTGCTGAACAACTTCGACTGGCGTGACATCTACCGGATCTATGCTGTCCTGCAGTTCACGCTGTGCGTCCCGCTGCACTGGCTGTTGTTGCCTGGGCCAAGCCGATCCGCTCCCAAGGTCGCGCAAGCCACCGATAGTTCTGCTCCATCGGCGGAGGGCTATCTGGAGGGCGAAGCCCGCCGCAATGCCTTCGTGCTGCTGGCGCTGGCCTTCTCGCTGCAAGGTTTCGTCGTCTCGGCGATGTCGGTCCATATGCTCACCATGCTGCAAGGCCTGGGGCTGAGTGCAGCGGTCGCCGTCGGCATCGGCGCGATGGTCGGGCCTTCACAGGTCGCGGGCCGCTTGGCCGAAATGCTCTTCGGGACGTCCCTCGACCCCGTCACCACGGCCTGGACCTCGGCGGCGCTGATGCCGATCGGCTTCGCTTTGCTGATGATCGGCGGCACGACCGCGACGCTCGCCGGGCTCTTCGCCATCGCCTATGGCATCAGCATGGGCCTGAGCTCGATCGTGCGCGGCACGGTACCGCTCAAGCTTTTCGGCCCGGCGGGGTATGGCGCCATGCTCGGCAAGCTCTCGGCACCGGGCCTTATCGTGAAGGCCGCGGCGCCACTCCTCTTTGCCATTCTCATCGAACGAGCCGGGTTGATGCCCAGCACCCTTCTCCTCGTGGTGCTGTCAGGAATGTCTGCTTTCGCGCTGTTCCTGCTCGCGCGAAAGCTG
The DNA here is from genome assembly GCA_025846845.1 of Alloboseaceae bacterium BT-24-1. GTDB lineage: Bacteria > Pseudomonadota > Alphaproteobacteria > Rhizobiales > Beijerinckiaceae > Allobosea. The sequence continues at coordinate 130,979 of JAOYTL010000001.1, read as the reverse complement.
CGCTGAACCCGTTTCGCTTTACAATCTTAGGAGGCCTCTCATGCCGGTGCGTGAGTTGATCGATCCGTTCACCTTTCCGGCACTCCAATCGGAATATGTTCTCGCAGAGCCGGCTGGCGGATTGCCTGACCCGCTTGGTCATCCGCCGCGGATCCTCCTGCTCTACGGCTCCCTGCGCGAGCGCTCGTTCTCACGCTTCGCCGTCGAGGAGGCCGCCCGTCTGCTGACGCTGTTCGGCGCCGAGACACGCATCTTCGACCCGTCCTCCCTCCCCCTGCCCGACCAGGTCAAGAGCGATGACCACCCGGCGGTCAGGGAACTGCGCGAACACGCGCTCTGGTCGGAGGGCCAGGTCTGGTGCAGTCCGGAGCGCCACGGGCAGATCACAGGCGTCATGAAGGCGCAGATCGACCACTTGCCGCTCGAGATGGGCGGCCTGCGCCCGACCCAGGGGCGGACGCTCGCGGTCATGCAGGTCTCGGGCGGCTCCCAATCCTTCAACGCGGTCAACACGCTGCGCCTGCTCGGGCGCTGGATGCGGATGGTCACGATCCCGAACCAGTCCAGCGTCGCCATGGCCTACAAGGAATTCGACGAAGCCGGGCGGATGAAACCGTCATCCTATTACGACCGCATCGTCGACGTGATGGAGGAGCTGGTCCGCTTCACCATCCTGCTTCGGCCGCACGCGGCAACCCTCGTCGACCGTTATTCCGAGCGCAAGCAGCAGCAGATCGTCACCGATCCGGTGAAGGACTTGTCGACGATTGCCACCGCACACCAGCGCCTTTCGGCCTGACGCGGCAGCTCAGCTGCGATTGAATGACAATGCACCCGCCGCCGCCAACCCCGCCAGCGCCCCGACGATCTGCGCCAGCACGAACAGCGGCACATGCTCGATCGCGATGCCGGCGAAGCTCGTGGTGAAGCCGCGCGCCAGCGTGACCGCGGGGTTGGCGAAAGAGGTCGAGGCGGTGAACCAGTAGGTCGCGGTGATGGTCAGCCCGACAATGAGCGGCACGCTCTCCGGCCGCGCTTTGAGCGAGCCGAGAATGGCAAGCACCAGCGTGAAGGTCGCGACCGCCTCCGCCAGCCAAAGCGAGGCGCCGGTTCGCGCCGTCGTGCCGATCATGAGCGGCGCCAGCTCGAACATCATATGCGCGATCGCCGTACCGGCGATGCCGCCGAGGCATTGCGCCAACGTGTAGGGAGCGAGTTCGCGCCAGGGCAACTCGCGCCGCAGCGCGAAGACGAGGCTCACCGCCGGATTGAAATGCGCACCCGATACCGGCCCGAGGATCGTGATCAGCACGACCAGGATCGCGCCGGTCGGGATCGTGTTGCCGAGCAGCTGGATCGCGACGTCCTGCGACAGCTTTGTCGCCATGATGCCGGAGCCGATGACGGTCGCGACCAGGATACCGGTGCCGAGCGCTTCCGCCAGCAGGCGGGTGGGAAGAGGCTGCGCCATGGTCAGGCTATTGCAACGCGACGGCCCTGCGCGTCGATCAGCGGCTCGCCATCCTCTTTGTTGAACGGGCCAAGCTGCGGCAGCGGCAGGATGTCGAGTACGGCTTCCGAGGGGCGGCACAAGGCGACGCCCCACGGCGTCACCACGATCGGCCGGTTGATCAGGATCGGATGCGCGGCGACGGCCGCCCAGATCGTCTCGTCGCTGACGCCGTGATCACCGAGCCCGAGCTCTGCGAAGGGTGTGCCCTTCTCGCGCAGGATGGCGCGCAGCGGCAGGTTCATGCGTGTGAGCAGCCTGGTCAGCAGCGCCCGGTTCGGCGGCGTCCTGAGGTATTCGACGACGTGCGGCTCGACGCCGGCATTGCGGATCAGCGCCAGCGTGTTGCGCGAGGTGCCGCAATCGGGATTGTGGTAGATCACGACATCGGTGGTGGCGGGGTCGTGGTTCACGCCGCTTGCTCCAGGGATTTCTCGGTCGCCCCGTCCATCCGGCCAATCGCGGCAAGGGCGGGTTCGAGCTCCGCGAGAGTCATCTCTTCGAATGGCAGATTGACGAAGGCGGTGACGCGGGCGGCCAGATCGCGATAGCTCTGGCGAAAGGCGGCGCGCCGCGCCTCGCTCGGCCCTCCGGCCTGCGCCGGATCGTCCAGCCCCCAATGCACCCGCATCGGTACGCCCGGGAAGGCTGGGCAAGCTTCATCAGCGGCAGAGTCGCAAACGGTGATGACGAGATCGAGCTTCGGCGCGCCCTGCCCCAAGAACTCGTCCCAGGATTTCGAGCGGAAGTCCTCGGTCTCGTAACCGAGCTCGCCGAGCAGCCCGAGCGCGAGCGGATGCGGCGCCTCATGCGGCCGACTGCCGGCCGAGAATGTCTGGATGCGACCAAGCCCTTGGCGGTTCAGCACCGCCTCCGCCATGATCGAACGGGCGGAATTGCCGGTGCAGACGACGAGCAAACGCAAAGGCGTGTCGGTGACCTGCATCTCCTTTCGGGATGGGTAGGTGGGATTGGCGGAAATCTCGCACGCGGCAGGCTGCTGCGTGCAGCAAGCCTCCGACAGGAAGCTGAGCAATGCGTCGGCTCGGTCCGGCACGGCTGCGAAGATGATGTGGCGGCCTTCGCGGCGCGATGCGAGAAGTCCGACCTGTTCCAGCGCGCCGAGATGAGTGGAGAGGGTATTGTGCTGAACGGCGAGCAGCCGACCGATATCGCCGGCCGCCAGCCCGTGCGGCCGGTAGCGCATCAGCAAACGGAAGATCTCGAGCCGGGTCGGTTGGGCAAGCGCGCCCAGCAGGCCGACTGCGGCGCCAGCTTCAAGACGGGTGATCAAGCGGCGTCATCCTTCTTGCCCAGATCAGTTCCGAGCGCATTCAGCCTATGTTGCAGCGCCACTCGCTCGAGGGAAGCCAGCGGCAGACTGGTGAAGATCGAAATGCGGTGGTTGAGCATGCGGTAGGTGTCGGCGAAGGCAAGCGCCTTCTGGACATCCTCGCCGACAAAAGCCGCGGGGTCAGGCAGACCCCAATGCGCGCTCATCGGCTGGCCCGGCCAGTAAGGGCACTGCTCATTGGCCGCGTCGTCGCAAAGCGTGAACACGAAATCGAGCGGCGGCGCACCAGGCTTCGCGAATTCCTCCCAGTTCTTCGGCCGAAACTGCGAGATGTCGAAGTTCAGCGACTTCAGCAGACGGCCTGCGAAGGGATTGATCTCCTCCTTCGGATCACTGCCGGCGCTGTAGCCCTTGAACTTGCCGGGCGCGACACGGCTGATGATCGCCTCCGCCATGATCGAGCGGGCGGAATTGCCGGTGCAGACGAAGAGCACGTTGAGCGGAGCGTGGGTCATAAGCCAATCTCGTTATGTCGGCGGGCGACGACATGATTGACTCGTCTATCATTTCGATGTCAAGCGACATATCGAACAACAGGCACTGACGGTGATGGCAGAGGGCAACATGAGAGTCGGCATCAATGGCATGGGAAGGATCGGGCGCCTGGCTCTGCGAGCGGCGCTGGGCGCTGCCGAGCGGCCCGATGATGATCCCCGACGCGGAAATCGCCTTGAGGTCGTTCACGTGAACGAAGTCAAAGGCGGTGCGGTGGCGACCGCTCACCTGCTGGAATTCGACAGCATGCAGGGCCGCTGGCGCGCTAAGATCGGCCATGATGGCGAGCAGGCTATCCATATTGGCGAGCGTAAGCTGGGCTTCTCGTCCGGGGCTTCGCCGTCGGACCTTCCTTGGGGCGACCTTGGCGTCGACGTCGTCCTCGAATGCACCGGCAAGTTCCTGACGCCGGCAGTGCTGGAAGGGCATCTGAAGCGCGGCGCCAAGCGCGTGATCGTTGCCGCGCCCGTCAAGGATCCGTCGGTATTGAACGTCGTCGTCGGGATCAACGAGCATCTCTACGACCCGGCCAAGCACCCGATCGTGACGGCTGCGTCCTGCACGACGAATTGCCTCGCTCCCGTCGTGAAGGTGGTCCACGAGAACCTGCGGATCCGGCACGGCCAGATCACCACGATCCACGACCCGACGAACACGAACGTCGTGGTCGACGCTTCTCACAAGGACCTGCGCCGTGCTCGCTCGGCGATGCTCTCGCTGCAGCCGACAACGACAGGCAGCGCGACCGCGATCGCGCTGATCTATCCCGAGCTGAAGGGCAAGCTCGACGGCCACGCCGTGCGCGCACCGGTGCTGAACGCTTCGCTGACCGATTGCGTCTTCGAGCTGGAGCGGCCGACCACCGCCGCTGAGGTCAACGCATTGTTCGAGGCGGCGGCGAAAGGGCCGCTCGCCGGCATCCTCGGCTATGAGCCGCGGCCGCTGGTTTCGATTGACTACCAGCGCGATACCCGCTCCGGCATCATCGACGCGCTCTCGACCCTGGTCACCGACGGCACCCTGCTCAAGGTCTACGCCTGGTACGACAACGAGATGGGCTATGCCTGCCGCATGGTCGACCTCGCCTGCCATCTCGAGACGGTCGGGCTCTGAAGCGATGAACGAGGGCACGCGCAACTACGCCATCGTGACGGCCGCCTATTGGGGCTTCACCCTCACCGACGGCGCCTTGCGCATGCTCGTGCTGCTGCATTTCTTCCGGCTCGGCTATTCGCCCTTCACCCTCGCCTTCCTGTTCCTGCTCTACGAGGCGGCGGGTGTGCTGGCCAACTTCATCGGCGGCTGGCTTGCGGCGCGCTACGGCATCACGCGCATGCTGACGATCGGCCTGGCGACGCAGGTCACCGGATTCCTGGTCCTGTCGGCGCTCTCCCCCGATTGGTCAGCCATCGCTTCTGTCGCTTGGGTCGTGCTTGCCCAGGGCATCTGCGGCGTCGCCAAGGACCTCACCAAGACGGCCTCGAAATCGGCCATCAAGATCGCCGAGGCGGCAGCCAAGGCAGAGGATTCCGAGGGTCGCCTCTTCCGCTGGGTCGCCTGGTTCACCGGCTCGAAGAACGCGATGAAGGGCATCGGCTTCTTCCTTGGTGGACTGCTGCTGGAGTTGCTCGGCTTTCGCGGCGCGCTCTGGGCGATGGCGGCGGTGCTCGGCCTGATCCTGATCGGGGTCGTCTCGTCGCTTCCGCCGATGCTGGGAAAGGCCAAGGCGAGCAAGACCGCGCGCGAGCTCTTCGGCAAGAACCGCGGCGTAAACCTCCTGGCGCTCGCACGTGTCGTGCTGTTCGGCGCCCGGGACGTCTGGTTCGTCGTCGGCGTGCCGATCTTCCTCTATGCCGCCGGCTGGACCTTCACGATGGTCGGCAGCTTCGTCGCGCTCTGGACCATCGGCTATGGGCTCGTGCAGGCGGCCGCACCAGCCCTCGTCAGGCGCAGCCGCGATGGGCTGACGCAGGAGGTCCGAGCTGCTCGGCTCTGGTCCTTCGGCCTCGCCGTCATTCCCGCCGCCATCGCAGCGATCTTGGCGAGCAACTCGGGGCTGAGACCGGACGTGATCCTTGTCATAGGGCTCGGCCTGTTCGGTTTCGCCTTCGCCGTCAATTCCTCCGTGCATTCCTACCTGATCCTGGCCTATGCCGGATCGGAGAAGGCGGCCGAGGATGTCGGCTTCTACTATGCCGCCAATGCGCTCGGACGCTTCGCTGGCACATTGTTATCGGGACTGCTCTATCAATGGGGCGGCATCTACGCCTGCCTGATCGGCTCCTGCCTGATGCTGGTTGCCTGCTTCATTGCCACGCTCGCTTTGCCTGGGCGTGACGCCCTGGTGCCATCGCGGAGCTGAGTGCTCCGCCACGATTGTGTATCGGTGCTTGAGTTTACAGCTCACTCCGGCGTGTCGAGTGGCTCGACCAGCGCACCGTTGCCATCGGGAACACCAACTTGGGGCCGATCGATTGATGTTTCGAATGTGGACCATCCGCGATCCAGCGATCACGGAACTTTCTTGCCGCTCTGATCGAACTGCCTGAGGAAAGCGGTCAGATCCTTGATCTCCTGCTCGTTCCTGATGCCGGCGAAGACCATCTTGGTGCCGGGGATCTTGGCTTTGGGATCCTTGATGTAGTCGGCAAAGGTCGCCTCATCCCAAGTGATACCGGAGTTCTTGTTGGCGCTCGAATAGCTGTAGCCCTCGATCGAACCGGACTGTCGTCCGAACAGGCCGTTGAGCATTGGCCCCACGCCGTTCTTCGCAGTTTCGCCGATCTGATGGCAGGCCCGGCACTTGTTCCAGGACCGTTCGCCAGCGGCAATGTCCTGGGCGGTGGCAAGGGATGGCGAGATTGCGAGCACGGCAAGCATAGGCCAGAGGTGCTTCATGGCGGACGGATTTCCTGATGATGAAGGGTTAGACGGCGAAACCGTCGCGAAACGGATGGAACAGCACGGTGTCGCCGGGGAGAATGCCGCTTGTTTCGGCTGCGATCTCGGCGAGGCCGTCAGCGTCGGCAAGCGGCCGCAGCCGGGCTGAACCGCCACGGCCGAGGATGTCGACGCCAAGGCCCGCATGACCACCGACAAGCTTGGCCGGCACGAACTCAGTCCGCCCGGACCGGCGGTCGAAGGCTGACATGCTGGGCAAGCGAAAGCCGAGACGCCGGCGCGGTGCCCGCCCCTCCAATGTGCATATCATCGCTTGGCCCAGCAGCAGCCAGCAGACCAGGCTCGAAACGGGGTTCCCCGGTAGCCCGAGATAGGCAGCGGCACCGATGCGGCCGACCACGGCCGGTTTCCCGGGCTTCAACGCGATCTTGAGCGCTTCACCGCGCCCGCCCGCACCCTCCAGCGCAGCGAGCGCGTGGTCCTCCTCGCCGAGCGAGGCGCCGCCGCTCGTGATCACCAGATCCGCTCGCTCGGCCACGCTCCTCAGGCTATCGGAGATCGTTCCGGGCTCATCCGGCACCCAGCCGCCGTCGATCGGCACCAAGCCGGACTGCGCGACCAGGGCAAGCAGCATCGGCCGATTGGAATCATAGATCGTGGCGGGATCGAGCACGTCACCGACCTGACGGAGCTCGTCTCCGGTGGAGATCACGGCAACACGCGGCCGTGCCCTCACCTTGAGGGTCTCGACGCCCTGTGCGGCCGCCAGCGCGATGTGGCGCGCGTCGAGACGCCCGCCCGCCTGGAGAAGGATTTCGAGCGGTTGGATGTCTTCGCCCTTGTGGCGGATATTGTCCCCGGCTCGGAGCGCACGACGCAGCATGATCGCATTGCCATCGCGCTCGACATGCTCCTGCATGATCACTGCATCGGCTCCCTCCGGCAGCGGGGCCCCGGTGAAGAGCCGGGTAGCTCGACCTGCAGTGATCCGTCCGCCGTGGCTCCCTGCGGGAACGCGGCCGACAACCTCGAGACAGGCGCCTGCGGCAATTCCATCGCCGGCAGCCAAGGCATATCCGTCCATGGCGGTTTGGGTGAAAGGCGGTGCCGCAAAACACGCTACGATGGGCTCGGCGAGCGTGCGGCCTGAGGCCTGCGCCACCGGGACGACGTCCCTCCTGGTCAGCGGAGCCACATAGGCAGCCGCGCGAGCGCAAGCTTCGGAGATCGAAAGTAGGGTCGCGCCGCGATCGACGACAGGAGACGACGACGGCGCATCAGCCGCAACGGGGAGCGTCATGGCGAACCTATCAGCTTGAAGGCGGGGAGAGGAACGGGCCGCTCATGCAGGCGGCCCGTTCCTGGTCGCGGTCTTTAGACCGCGTATTCCTGGCTCTTGAAGGACAGATGCCGCGTGCCCTCGGGCGCACTCGCGATCTTCCGGATATTGCCCCAGGTCTGCTTGTAGTTCGGGATCACGAACTCATTGACGCCGGCCGAGACGACATTGCCTTGCACGCCCGTCGGATAAGCGAAGAGCATGAAAGCCTGCTTCCGCTTTGCCGACGGCGTCGGATAGGCCATGGCCTGCGTCGAGCCATTGTCGTTGTAGACCTCGACCAGATCACCCTGCTTCAGCCCGAGCTCGGCCATATCGGCCGGGTTGAGCTCGATGAAGGGATAGGGCTGGCGGTCCATGACGAAGTCGTTGTGCTGATCGAGATAGGCATTCTGCCAGACCAGGTTGGCGCGCCCGTTGTTGATCAGGAAGGCGAACTTGTCCTTCTCGGCCTGCTTGCCCGCCGCCTGGAGCCCGCGCCACTGCGTCTCCATGAAGGTCGCCTTGCCATCCTTGCCGCCGAACTTTCCGTCGGCGAAGAGGCGTTTGGTGCCGGCGATCTTGCCGTCCGCGAAGCCGGTCGCCGGCTCCTGGAAGCCGTTCGTGCCCGCGGCCTTCAAGCGCGCGTAGGTGACGTGCTCGCCGCCCTTCTCGTGCTTGTGGTAGCCGTCCATGAAGGCGTCTTCCTCGGTCTTCCAATCGAAGCCTTTGAAGTTGTCGGCGGCCTGGGCCATGCCGATCTCCCGGAAGACACGCTCCATATTGTTGGCGATGCGCGCCGCGATCAGGCAGTCGGGCATCGATTGGCCGGGAGGGTCCATGTAGCGCTCGACGAGGCGCATGCGGCGCTCGCCATTCATCGAGGTCAGGTTCATCTCGCCCGAGGTCGCGGCCGGCAGCCAGACATGAGCAGCCTGACCGATCTGGCTAGGCACGATGTCGACGTCGACCGAGAACAGGCCGCCCTTCTTGATCGCGTCGACGATGGCGTTGACCAATGCCGGGCGATCGCCAAACGGCACGGAATCCATCGCCTCTTTCACCAAATCGCTGCGCTTCTTGTAGGTGCGCTTGAACTGATGCGCGTTGAGGGTCGTCTTGTAGTGGTCGCAGGCCCAGATGTGATGCACCCCGCCCTTGCCTTCGATCAGCAGCTTGTCGACATAGGCCGCGGGCCGGCCGACATGCGCGTCGGAGGGGCGTGAATAGCCCTCCTGGTGGCCACCCAGACGGACGCAGCCACCGCCGGGGCGGCCGATATTGCCGGTGGCCAGCGCAACGTTCACCAGCGCGCCATTGGTGCGGTAGTTGTCGTTGCCCCAGATCAGCCCCTTCTCGTAGGCGAACATGGTGCGGCGGCGGGCATTGCCCTCCTTCGGCATCGCGATCCATTCCGCCGATTGGCGGATCTGGTCGACGGTCAAGCCGGTCAAGGCCGCGGCCTGCTCCAGCGTCGTCTTGTTCGCTGCGACCATCTTGTCGAAGCCGTTGGTCGAGGCGGCGATCAGCGCCTTGTCGACCCAGCCCTTCTCGGCGATGTAGGTCATCCAGGCATTGAACAGCGCCAGGTCCGTACCGGAATTGATGGCGAGGTGCATCACGCGGTCCTTGCCCGCCTCGGCCTCGCAGGCATTGACCGTCACGGTGCGCCGCGGATCCACGATAACGATGCGCCCCTGGGCATGGGCTTCGTTCGGAAGCTCGGCGCGCTTCTTGTCGACCGAAGTACCGCGCAGGTTCGGCACCCAATGGTTCAGGAAGTAATTGGTCTGCGTCTCTAGCGGGTTCGCCCCGACGACGACGATCGTGTCGGCAAGCTGCGCATCCTCATAGCAATTGTTGAGTTCGCCGACGCCCATGTCGCGCGTGGCATGGACCTCGGAATTATAGGCCGGCCGATTGTGGATGCGGATGTTCTTTACTTTCATGGCGCCGAAATAGAGCTTGCCGGTGCCCCAGGTGTTCTCATAGCCGCCGCCGGCACCACCATGGTCGAAGGCAGAGACGAAAAGCCCGTCCTCGCCCTGGTCCTTGATGATCTGGCAGGTGACGCGAGCGACGAGGTCGAGCGCATCGTCCCAGGAGGTCGGCGACATCGCGCCATAGCGCCAGACCATCGGATCGGTCAGGCGCTGCTGCTGGGTCGAACGGGCTTCCGAATAGGATGTCTCGGCCATGCGAGCGCCGCGGACGGAGCCGAGACCTGAGTTCACCGCACAGTTCTTGTCCGGCATGATGACGAGGTGGACGTCTTTTCCACCCTGTTTGACGATGTTGTACATCGACGGCGCGTACCAGGCCGGGCTGTCGGCGCCCTGCTGCTTGGCGAGGTCGACCTTGAATTTGTTCTGGCTCGGCTCCGTGCCGCCCTGCTTGTTGATGTCCCAGGTGTAGGCTTTGTAGCCGCACCCGACGATGCAGAAATGGCAGGTGACGTTGTGCTCCTTGGCATCCGCAGGGACGATCGGGAGACGGTCGATCTGGCGCTTGTAGGTCATCTCGGCCTCCCTCAGAGCACGTTGGACAGGCGGCCGTAGAGGAGCTCGTCGAGCCCTTCCGCCACGATGTCGCCATTGGCTTCGACGCGCAGGGCGTATTGCGGCAGGTTCTGGGTCGATTGCCCCCAGATCTGCTGGCCGCCAGCCTCGCAATCGAAGCGTGAGTAATGCCCCGGGCAGTTCAGGGTCTTGTCGGCCGTGTTGAACGCCAGCGGATAACCTTTATGCGGGCAGAGCGTGGAGAAGCCGACGATGTCACCGTCCGGCCCCACACCGCCGGGCACGCGCTTGCCGAGCTTGATCAGAACGCCTGGCGCGTCGCCGTCCGGATAGCTGACATCCTTGGGCTCATTGACCTTGAGCTCGGCAACCGTGCCGAGTCGGCTCACGGGGTAGTCGACCAGAGCCGCAGCAGGCTTTGCCTGAGCAGGCCCGGAGCCGATCGTTGTCGCAGCGGCTCCGGCCGCGGCCATGCCCGCTCCCGACAGGAAACGGCGACGGCCGAGATCGACCATCAGATCGCACTTCTTCATCGGACATCCTCCAACCAGCTTCTCGTGAGCGGTAGGAGGTGATTGCAGGCTACGTGCCGTACCGTCCGGGCAGAAAAAGGTCAGCAGAACCAGTGCGATAAGACTTGGATCTCTTGCGTGCATGTTCGCGTTTCCGAACATGCTGCGGGTGCGAAAGTTCGAAACTCCGATCACTCACCCGTCGGCGTAATCCCGTGACGCTTCATCTTCTCCCACAGGGTCGTCCGCGAAATTGCCAGTGCTTTGGCCGTCGCCAGCACCGCTCCGCCGTGCTCAGCAAGAACGTGAGCGATATGGCGACGCTCAGCATCGTCGCGAATTCCCTCGAGCCCGTCTCGATGCGCCGACTTGAAGACGGGTCCGAGCTCAGGAAACAGATCGCCGGGCATCAGCAGCGGACCATACCCCAGCGCGATCGCACGCTCGACGCGGTTACGGAGCTCACGGACATTGCCGGGCCAAGCATGGGCGAGCGCCGACTCCACGGCCAGCGCGCTCGTGCCCTGGATTCGGTCGTCGCCATCCCCGGTGAACTCCGCGACAAAGCGGTCCATCAACCACGTGATGTCCTCCCCGCGGTCGCGCAGCGGCGGAACCGGGACATGGACAACGTTGATCCGGTAGAGCAGGTCCTCGCGGAACGAGCCTTCCTTCACCTTCTGCGGCAAGTCGGCATTGGTGGCGCAAACCACTCTGGCCTTGAACGGAATGACCTGCTCTCCGCCGACCCGGGTAAAGCTGCGCTCCTCAAGAAGCCGCAGAAGCTTGGCCTGGAGCTTGGGCGCCAGATCGCCGATCTCATCGAGAAACAATGTCCCCGCGCCGGCACGCTCGGCATAGCCGAGATGGCGCGCGTGTGCGCCCGAGAAGGCCCCCCTCTCATGGCCAAAGAGCTCGCTCTCCATCAACTCCGCCGGGATCGCCGCGCAGTTCACCGCCATGAACGGACCGGTCTTGCCTCGCGAGGCGTGTAGCAGACGGGCGCAGACCTCCTTTCCGCTCCCGGTTTCACCGGTCAGCAGAACCGGCGCGCCAACCTTCGCCAGCCGAACCAGAGTGCTCTCAAGGGCGCGCATCGCCGACGACACGCCCAAGACCCCTTGGCCTTCCTGCTCGGTCGGTTCGACAAGTGTCTCCAGGCGCTCAAGGAAGGAGGACATCTCGAACGGCTTTGTGACGTAGTCACCGGCGCCGCAGCGCATCAGCCTCACCGCCTGGTCGATTTCGCCGAAGGCGGTCATGAACAGGAACGGCGGAGCCCGCTCGGACTTCGCGGTCTCGAGGAAGATCTCCTCGCCATTGCCATCCGGGAGCTTGAGATCGCAGATCACAGCCTGCGGCCGGCGTTTCGAGAGGCCCTGTACGGCCTCCGCCTTGGTTCTCCACCAGGTGACCTCGGCTCCCTCGATGGCAAGCCGCTGTACGAGGGATTCGCCCATGATGAGATCATCCTCGATCAGGCCGATCGCGCAGCGTTCAAGCGACATCGCGAAGCTCCTCTCTCGCCCCGACAGGGATCCTCACGCTGACCACGGCACCGCCCAAAGGCGAGGTGGCGATCACCGCGTGCCCTCCCATGTCCTGCAGCAGCCGGCGCGTGACCCAAAGCCCAAGCCCCGTCCCCTCGCCGATCGGAGCGGGTCGGTTGCTTTCGCCGGCAAGGACAGCTCGGGCTTCGGGGCTGAACCCTGGGCCCTGGTCATGAACCTCAAGCAACAGGCATTCGCCTTCGATGGCGCTGATGAAGATGACTGCCGCCCCCGAAGGGCTGACTTGAATCGCATTGAGCAGCAGGTTCAGGGCGACTTGCCGGAACGCCGTGGCTTCGATAGGCAGCTCTCCGTCGAGCAGGTTCTGCCAATCCAGCGCCAGCGCGCGCCGTGTGATCTCGGGCCCGACAAGCAGGCGAAGATCGTCCAAGTCGGCCGAGGCCAGGTGCCTCGGATCGCGATCGGCACGATAGGCCGCAAGCGTCGAGCGCACGACATCGCGTATGCCCTTCAGACCTCGCTCGATGAGATTGAGCGAGGTCGCGCGGACCGATGGCTTCTCGCCATGGCGCTTCAAGGTGTCGATCGCGTTGAACAACCCGCCAAGGGGATTGTTGATCTCGTGCGCCATACCAGACGCGAGGCGGCCGAGGCTCGCCAGGCGCTCCTCATTCGCAAGTTCCTTGGCGATCGCCTCGCGCTCGTTCACGGCATCAGCCATCGCGTTGAAACGGACGAAAAGACGCCGGAATTCTCGTGTCGATCCAGCAATCTCATTTGACGGAATCGACTGAACCGGTCCGGAGACGCTGAGATCGAGATGGCGGGACAAGGTACCGAGTGGACCGAGCATGCGCCTGATGATCCAGTAGCCGAAGGCTGCCAGCAGCAAGGCGATCGCGGCGTTGGTGGCGATCAAGGTGCGAAGTACATCGCCGCGCTCCCGCAGGAGGTGGCTGATGTCGTAGTCGACATAGATCTCGCCGATCCCGCGATCCTGGTAGACCAGGGGCCTGCGAGCGAAGGCGCGCGCCTTCTCGCTATCGACCGTCAGCAATGCATCACCCTGAAAATGCCGGTCGCGGCCCGATTGCCGACTGAGCACCGGCACTTGCCGAGGGTCGCTGGCAGCGAGCGTTTCCCCTTTGTTGTCGACGACGACGATGCGGGCGCGGCCAAAGCCGCCCTCGAGCGAGGCGCCTCGCTCGATGATGTCAAACACCTCCCAGATGTCCTCCCGCAGCACATGCGGAATGAGCGCTGAAGCGAGGCCGTTGAGATAGATCGTCGACATCGCCGCGAGCTGCCGTTCCTGGGTCTCGCGCAGTCTCGACAGCACCGCATTGGTCATGACGATGCTGACGATCAGCATGAAGGCCGCCACCAGCGCGGGCGCCTTGAAGGCGAGCGGCCAGCGCCGCGGATCGAGCGAGGCACGCCTCATCCGAACGCCCTCACCAACTCGACACGACTTGCGATGCCGTCAAAGAGCGCAGGATCGCCGGTCGCGAACCCGTCGAGCCGCAACAGCGAGAGAACGCTTCGGCCTGTCTGCTCGGTGGGCATATCGATCAGCGCTCGCCGAAGTCGCCCAATTGCCTCACTCGCGGCATTGCCGGCGGACGTCGCGATCGGAGGGAACCCCATCCAATCGGAGCGCCAGGCAACCTTGGTCTGCCGCGTCAGCTCCGGCTCGGTCTCGGTCAGCACCTCCCAGACATAGCCGTCGACGCTGCCGGACTGGGCAAGTCCCGCCGCGACCGCCCGGACGACGTTCCGATGCCCATAGGTGAAGAATGTCCGCTTGAAGAAATCCTGGGGCTTGCTTGCCCGCTCCGCCAGCAGAGCCCTCGTCACGAGATATCCCGAATTCGAGTCGGGGTCGGAGAACGCATGGATGTCACCGCGCAGATCGGCGATATCAGCCGCCTCGCGATCGGCACTGACGAGCAGATAAGACTGATAGCTCGGCTTGCCACGCCAGATTGGCACCGCAACCAGGTCCAGTTCGCGGCGATAGGCCACGAAGGGAAACCCGCAGATCCACGCCGCATCGAGCAGCCCAGAGAGCAGTTGCGAGGTGATCTCCTGGTAGGTCCGCTTGAGAACAAGCTGGACCTCGACCCCCATGGCGATCGTCAGATAGTGCTGCAGCGCTTCGAGCAGCTGGAGGTCGGAGGTCAGGAATACGGGCGTCGATCCGAAGCGGAATGGCTGCCCGGCGCGCGCGCCACCCGATAGGACAACGGAGGCCGTAGCGCCGGCGAGCAAGGCGCGGCGCGAAGGTTTCCAGCGCTGATCAATTGAACCTGTGAGTCGGCTTGCGCCGACCACCACCGCATCTCTCCCAGTTTGATCTTATTTTGATTTCAATCTGACCGCCCACGGAGGCGCAGTCAAACCTGTCGGCAAGTATCGACCTGTCGGCAGAAATCAGCCTCTCCGGCCAGAGACTGGCTCAAGGGAAAGAAGCGGGCTTTCGGGCACCCTTTTCACGCGAGGGTCTGGCAATCGCGGAGGATGGACTGGCCCGCGTTCTTTGCGAGTACGGAATTGCTCCGGATATCGAAGCGAAGCGACCGGAGCGGACACAATTCGTCAGGTTCATCCGGGAGGGGGCGATATTTTCGCCGTGCGAAGGGCTGTTCGAGCCTTTCGTCAAAACGGGCGAGAAGGTCTCGGCTGGTCAGGCCGCAGGTGTCGTGCATCGTCTCGACGATACGCGCTCAGTCCCAGTGCCGTTGACGTTCACAGCCGCCGGGACCGTGGCCTATCGACGCTTTCCGACACTGGCTGCGACGGGCGACGCCTTGTTCGGATTGTTTGATGCGCAATAGCGAGATCGGTAAGTTAATATAGCAAGTGATTATAGCGTCACTACGACGTCTGCGGTGGCCATCGACCTGCGCCGCCGCCCCTGCCCTCCTGCGTGCCTTCTGGGAGGCATCCAACGTGGATTCGCTATGCTGCTCGGCCCGTTCGAGATACTCGAACTGCCCGCTCCAGGCGATGCGGTAGCCCGCAGGCAGCTTGACGCTTTGCGCGATCGCGTACTGCGCATCGCGGACATAGCCGCCGAGGTCGCGCCCGGCTTTGTCCACGAAGATATAGACCGCGAGCTCGCCGTTCTCGGTCCGGATTGAGGTCGCGCCGCGCTTGCGCTCGACGCTTGCGACCTCGCCGAGCGGCACGCTGGCGCCGGACGGCGTCGAGATCTGGACCTCGCGCGGATCACATGTGGATTGGAGCGCAAGTCACGGGGATAGCGGATGATCACGCCGTAGCGCTCGCGGCCCTCGACCGTCGTCGTCACGGTCTCACCGCCCATCGCCATTACGACCGCGCTGCAGCAGTCGCCTTCCAGTGGCCGCAGGAGCGCGCCGCACTCGGCGCATTCATAGAAAAATCGACACGCGTCAGTCGGCATTATCTCCGTCGCCTGATGGGTGTAATGGGGACATGTGATCGTCGATAGAAGCTATATTTTTTGACAAGGCCTCAGAAAAATCATCGAATAGATTTAAATCGCCTCTGTCGAATAAATATTCCAATGCATATCTATCAATAACTACGACGAATATACGAGCGATAAATTCATTAAGATAATTCATGCCCATATCACGCTCCGATCCTAATGCTAAATCGCGCTTCTCTCTTGAGTTATAGATTGAATTGCCTGCCGCTATTCTGCGGCGCAATTTAGAGAGGAGGTTCTATCGCTCGATAAGCTGCCGATTGCATCCGGTTGGCATCGGGACCATCCACGTCCGAAAATCCGATAGGTCTCCGAATGCGCAAATGGCGACCACCCTGCCACGCACACGCAGCAGAGCGGCGGTCTGCCAATTGACCGTCAGGTGTAGGCGACGTCGGGCGTGTAACCGGCCGATGCGATGATCTCGCGAACCTTTGCGAGATCGGCGCCTTTCACGGACACGAGCCTCGCTTCCGGATTGGCAGTGACCTTGGCGCCGGGAAACGAGCTCTCGATGGCGCTCTGGATGGTCGCGGCGCAATGGCCGCAAGTCATGTCCTCGACGCGGATGGATGCGCCGGAAACGGCAGCAGGAACAACGTCATGGCTATGGGTCCGGTGCGCTTCGCACATGGGAATCTTTCTCCTCGAAGGGGTCGACACCGGGAAGCTTCGCTCCTTGCCACATGGCAAGGTCAAGCCGGAATGCACTGATCCAAATCGGGAAATTTTTCTTGACCTTGCCACAGTGGCAAGCTGCACCGCTCCCGGCCATCTGCTCGAACGAGGTGGCCTATGACCGCAATCGTACAAGTCCAGCGGACCCCCGATCGAGGGCTCGTCCTGCCAGTGGCAGGAATGGGCGCATCGTTCGTAGTCGAGAAGGCCGTCAGAACGGTTAGTGGAGTCGACAAGGTCTCCGTGCCACCCATCTTCGCCGCGCTCGCCATGGCGTTGTCGAGCGTCAGCGTGCTGACCAACGCCCTGCGGCTGCGCCGCTTCTCGCCGCCCACGGCGGCCGATGCGGCCGCCTCCGCCCAAGCTCGCATTGCAGCCATCCAATGACCCGAAATCACACCGTCCAGATCGCGAATCTCGCGATCTCGCTATCGGTCCCGGCCGATGTCACGATCCTGCAGGCCGCCCGGTCCGCAGGCCTCACCTATCCTCATGGCTGCCAGGTCGGGCGCTGCGGCGCCTGCAAATCCCGGCTGCTTTCCGGCGAGGTCGAGCAGCTTGCGCATACCCCTTTCGCCCTGACGGCGGCCGACCGCCAACGGGGCTTCATTTTGGCCTGCCGCGCCCAGCCTCGCAGCGATTGTGCGGTCTCCTGGCTCGGCAGCGATACGACCGAGCATCCCTTGCGCGAGGTCTCGGGACGTGTCGCTTCGCTGGAGTATCCAGTGCCCGATATCGCGATCCTGCGGATCGCCCTGGATGGTCCGCCGCTGGCCTTCAGCGCAGGCCAGTACGCGGAACTGAGTTTCGACGGCTGCCCTGCGCGCAACTATTCGATGGCAAACCACCCCGACGACCCGCAGCTCGAGTTCCATGTCCGTCACGTGCCCGGCGGGCGAACCAGCAGCCATATCCTAGAGAAGACGGTGCCGGGCGATCGCGTCCGGTTGCAAGGCCCGCTGGGGACCGCTCATCTGCGCGTGCGGCGGACCGGACCGATCCTGGCGGTCGCCGGCGGAACCGGGCTGGCGCCGATCCTGTCGATCTTGAAGACGGCCGCAGCGCTCAGGCTGACCCAGCCCGTGCGCCTCTACCTTTTCGGGAGAGACGCGTCAGGCTTCTATCGCGAAGCGGAACTCGCCGCGCTGGCATCCACACTGCCCGATTTCACCTATCGCCAAATATTCGGCAGGCGGGACGAACGCCTGGCAGAATTCGCCGCCTCCTTGCCGGATGTGACTGGCGCGACCGCGTATGCTGCAGGCTCCCCTGCCCTGGTCGATGCCGCGAGCGCGACCCTGAGCGAACGAGGACTGCCGCCGGAGCAGATATTTGCTGACGCCTTCTTCACCACCGCGGATCAGCAGGCCCTGCCTCCGCCCTGACCGCTCTTCGGGAATCGTCAGGCGCCGCTCAGCCGACACTCTCCTCGAGCTGGCGCAGCCAGTTACCGCCGAGAACGGCGACGATGTCGGCATCGCCATAGCCGCGCTCGCGCATGCCCTGCGAGACGTTCGGCAGCACGGAGATGCTCTCCAGCCCAGCCGGATATGCAAGCTCGAAGAAGTCATCGACCGTTCCGAAGATGTCGGGCCTGATCCTTCGCCATTTCGGGGCCTTCGACAGATCCCGAGGCTGGCCGGCCTTCAGCGCATCCTGATAGGCTTCGGTGAAATCGAGCCCGAGCCCGACATGCTCGATGCCGACCAGGCCGGCGAAATGGTCGAGATGATCGAGCATGTGGTCGAGCGTAGCCCCCTCCGGCCAGACCGATTTCACCAGGCCGCAGATCCCGATCACCCCGCCCTTCCCCGCGATGATCTTCGCCGTCTCATCCTTGGTGTTCCGGTCGTTCACATTGACGGCATAGGCGTTCGAATGCGTGCAGACCGGATGGTCTGCGAGTTCGGCCGCCTCGGCGCGGCTACGATGTCCGCAGTGAGACAGGTCGATGATCAGGTCCAGGTCGTTGGCGAGCGCGATGAGTTCCCGGCCCATCACCGACAGGCCGGCATTGCGAAACTCGCCGCAGCCATCGGCGAAGACGGTAGCGCCCGTATAGGCCGGCCCGAAATAGCGGATGCCGAGGCGCTGGAGAATTTCAAGGCGAGACAGTTTGCCGTCGAGCATGGCCGAGCCCTGCGTGCCGAACAGCACCGCAATCCGGCCTTCCGCCTTGGCCATCCGGACCTCCGCCGCCGTACGGGCGTGCACGAGATGCGGGCTGCGCTCGATCTTCGCCAGGCTCTGCGCGACGATATCGAGTGTCTCGTCCCAGCTCTCTTTCTCGCTGGCGATGGTCATGTTGATGGCGTCGACGCCGCCCTGTCTCATTCGCCCGACATAGGGTTCGTCCAGGACGTATTTCAGCGCCAGGCCGTCAAAGACGAGCGCCTGCCTGTGCAACGCGAGAACACTCTCGTCAGCACGGCATTGCGGTGCCTCAAGCTTCGACATGGGCTCTTCCTCGCACCGGCCCCCGCATGCCGGGACGGCCGTTCTTCACCCGCAGATCTTGCACTGGGATCTCGAAGGCCGGCATTGTTTTTTGAACAAGGCCCATTCCGCAGCAGCCCGTAGACGGGGCTGAAAGAAAATTTCCAACAACACAAGCATCCGTACAATATTCGAATTCAATGAAGCAAAATAATTTTGAATTCCGCCACTCATTATATTTTTCAACGGCAGTAATTAGCCAAGTTAATGATTGACGCCGCTCCGCGCCGAAATCATCATGAATACACAGCCTCCCTAAATGCTTCGGCGACGGAGATCGCTCATGAACGTGCAGACGCCGATGATCGGCATGCAGGACACCAGGCCACTGGAATGCACCAGCCTGATCGCCGGAGACCGCGTCCGCAGCGGCAGCGGCGAGGAACGCCGCAACCCGTCAGATACGAGCGAGGTCGTTTCCCTCGCCTTCCATGCCAAGGCGCGGGACGTGGAGCACGCGGTCGCCGCGGCAAGGGCCGCCTTCCCGGCTTGGGCCGAACTCACCCCGCAGGCGCGGGCCGACATGCTGGACCGGGTCGGCAGTCTCATTCAAGCGCGCCATGGCGAGCTGGCGACCCTGCTGGCGCGCGAGGAAGGCAAGACGCTACCGGAGGCACGCGCGGAGGCGACGAAGAGTGCACAGCTTTTCAAGTTCTTCGCCGGAGAAGCACTGCGTTTGGGCGGCCGCCATGTCCGCTCGCTGCGTGAGCGCATCGAGGTCGATGTCATTCGCGAACCGGTCGGCATCGCAGCCCTTGTCACGCCCTGGAACTTTCCGCTCAGCATCCCGGCCTGGAAGCTTGCCCCCGCCCTTGCCTATGGCAATTGCGCGATCCTCAAGCCTTCGGAGCTGACCAGCGGCTGCGCTCAACTGTTGTCGGAGATTCTAGTCGACGCGGGGATCCCGGCCGGTGTCTTCCAGATGGTTCTCGGCGGCGGTGAAGTCGGGAGCGCGCTCGTCGCGCATCGCGGCGTCGATCTCGTGAGCTTCACGGGGTCGTCGGCGACCGGCCGGGCGATAGCCAGATTGGTCGAGGGACGCCAGGCGCAGCTCCAGCTCGAGCTCGGCGGCAAGAACCCGCTGATCGTCATGGCTGACGCCGATCTCGACGCTGCACTCGATGCCGCCGTGAAGGGAGCATTCTACTCGACAGGCCAGCGTTGTACGGCCTCGAGCCGCATCATCGTCGAGGAGCCCGTCGCGGACCGCTTCACCAGCGCTCTGCTGAGCCGTGTTCAGGCGTTGGAGGTCGGCCACGCGCTGGTTGCCACCTCGCAGATCGGCCCGCTCGTCAGCGAACGCCAGCTCGATGGCGTCCAGGCTTCTCTCCTGTCAGCACAAGGCGCCGGCAGCGAACTCGCTTGGGGCGGCAAACGGCTCGAGCAGCCGACAGCCGGCCACTTCATGGCGCCTGCCCTGTTCGTCGACACCAAGCCCGATGAATTCGTCAATCGCCATGAGATCTTCGGCCCGGTCGCTTCGGTGCTGCGCGCGTCCGGCCTCGATGAGGCGATCGCGATCGCAAACGACACGCCCTATGGCCTCAGCGCCGGGATCTACACGGCGTCGCATGCGGCTATGACCGCCTTCAAGCAGCGCAGCACGGCCGGCATGCTGATGATCAACCTGCAGACTGTCGGCACCGACTATCATGTGCCTTTCGGCGGCAATGGCGAGTCGGGCTATGGCGTCCGCGAGATGGGGCCCGAAGTCGCGAGTTTCTTCACCCGCTCGCGCACGATCTACACGGCCGGTTGAGAAGTTCCCCATGTCCGCACGTGGAGACCGTCTCGGGGAAGGCCTCGCCGACGAAGTCCTGCAACTGATCTACGGGCCACGATTGGCCCGCGAGACGACGCATGTGCTCGGCTACATGCACGCCGTCAGCCACGCGCATCTGCTGATGCTGACCGAGACGGGATTGATCGAAGCAGCGGCGGCATCGACCGTCGCCCGGGAGATGCTTGCTCTCGAAGATGCGGGAGCCGCCGGCCTGCCAAACGATCCAGCGCTGGAAGATCTCTATTTCAATTACGAGACGGCGCTGACCAAGCGCCTGGGTATTGCTCTGGGCGGCTCGCTCCATATCGGCCGAAGCCGCAACGACATCGGCGCGACGATTGATCGGCTACGCGCGCGCGACGAGGCCCTGGCGCTGCTGTCGCAGGTCGCCACCGTCAGGCGAAGCCTCCTCGACAGGGCTCGGCAGTATTCCGACGTCGTCATGCCCGGCTACACGCATATGCAGCCCTCGCAACCAGTCAGCTTCGGCTTCTACCTGCTGGGTCCGGCGACCGCCTTCTCGCGCGAGACGGAGCGCCTTTTTGCGGAGCTCGCCCGGGTGGATGCCAGCCCGCTCGGCGCCTGCGCGATGGCGGGCACTTCGTTTCCGATCGATCGGACACGAAGCGCGGCGCTGCTCGGCTTCGGCTCGGTGGCCGACCACAACCAGGATGCGGTCGCCTCGCGCGACTGGATGATCGCGCTCGCATCGATCAACGCCTCGATGGCGGTGCTGTGGAGCAGGCTCGCCCAGGATTTCTACATCTGGTCGACCATGGAATTCGGGATGCTCGATTTTCCTGACAGCGTCGCCGGCGTCTCCAGCATCATGCCGCAGAAGAAGAACCCCGTGGTGCTGGAAGTCCTGAAAGCCAATGCCGGCGAGGTCATCGGCGATCTAACCGCCATGCTCGCCACCATGCGGGCGAGCCATTTCACGCATAGTATCGACGCCACGCGGGCTTCGCTAAACCGGGCCTGGGCGAGCTTCGAGACCTGCCGCGCAAGCCTCACGCTGCTTGCCCTGATCGTGCGCACCGTCACACCGCGTCAGGAGCGGATGGCAGCCCTGACCTGGGCGAACTTCTCGACGATGACCGATCTGGCCGACATGCTGACGCAACGCTACGGCCTGTCCTTCCGCGAGGCCCATCATGTCGTGGGCGGTGTCGTCCGCTCGGCAATCGAAGCAAAGGTAGAACCCGCCGGGATCACGCCCGCCATGGTCGCGGAGGCCGCCGGCAAGGTGACTGCGAGCCCCCTGGACTGCGATGCCGGGACCTTGGCCGAAGCGGTCGACCCAGCCGCCAGTCTCTCACGGCGCCTTTCCGCCGGGAGCCCCGCGCCGGGCGCGATCGAAGCGATGCTGGATCGGGAATACGGGACACTGGAACGCGACGAAGCGGCCATCGAGGCCAGCACTGCGAGGATCCACGAGACCAGACAATCGCTGCGTCGCAGCATCGAGAGTCTCGCGGTACGCGCAGTTTAGCCTGTCGGCTGCTATACGGGTCATGGTCGACCAGGATCATGAGAGTCTCGACCTGATATCGAGACACCGCAGCATTTGCGAGCTCCCCTCCCCCAACCGACACCACATCTTGAGAACGGCCGCGGCGCATTCCGACCGACTGACGGAATGCGCCGCAGCAGCGGCTTTTTATCGATGGATCAAGCAGAGCCGTGGTCAGGGATCTTTCTCGAACCGTTACTGCAAGCTCGCCGCGTAGCTGCGCTCGGCCGCCTGCATGCCCGGGATCGCGCCGAGCAGCTTGCGGGTATACTCGTCCTGGGGACGGCGGAAGATATCCTCCGTCGCGCCCATCTCGACGATCCTGCCATTGCGCAGCACTACCGTCCGGTCGCTGACCTGCGCTGCGATCCGCAGATCGTGCGTGATGAACAGCATGGTCAGGCCCAGCTTCTCCTGGAGATCCTGCAGCAGTCGCAGCACCTGCGCTTGCACCGTGACATCCAGCGCCGAGACCGCCTCGTCGGCGATTAACAAATCGGGCTTCACCGCCAGAGCGCGGGCGATCCCGATGCGCTGCCGCTGACCGCCAGAGAATTCATGCGGGAAGCGATCGAGCACGGTCGCATTCAGGCCGACGAGGCGCAGTAATTCGGCAGCTTCCGCCCGCGCCTGATCCTTATCGACGCCATGGGCGATCGGTCCCGCCGCCACAGCATCGATGACCTTCTGGCGTGGGTCCAGCGAACCGTAGGGATCCTGAAAGACGATCTGAACGCGCCGGCGTGCCTGTTTCAATTCCGCTCCGCCAAGCGCGAGAAGGTCACTGCCCTCAAGCTGGATCGACCCCGATTCCACCGGCGTCAGCCGCGTTAAGCATCGCGCGATCGTCGATTTTCCTGACCCCGATTCTCCGACAAGCGCCACCACCTCGCCTTTGCAGATGTCGAACGAGACATCCGTCAGCGCCGGATTCTTGCGCCGCCTGAACAGGCCCTCGGCGACCGAATAGTGCTTGCAGACAGCTTTGAAGACAACGAGCGGCGCAGGCCTGCAGACCGGACAGGGGCGACATTCGGTCAAGCAGGGCACGGCATCCACCAGCTGGCGCGTGTAAGGCTGCTTGGGCGCCTTCAAGACCTGCGCCTTGGAGCCGCACTCCACGAGCTTGCCGGCCTGCATGACCGCCACCTCGTCGGCGATGTCCGCGACGATCCCGAAATCATGGGTGACGAACAGCACACCCATGCCGCTCTCCTGCTGGAGATCGGCGATGAGCTCGAGAACCTGCTGCTGCGTCGTCACGTCCAGAGCCGTGGTCGGCTCGTCCGCGATCAAGAGCTTGGGAGAAAGAGCCACAGCGCAGGCGATCACGACGCGCTGCCGCTGGCCGCCGGAGATCTCGAAGCTGTAGGAGTTCGCGATCCGACCGGGCTCGCGAATACCGACCCGCTCCAGCAGCGCATGGACTCGGTCGCGCAGCTCGGCCCGGCTCAGCCGGATGCCGTGCGCCGCGTAGATCTCGGCGAGCTGCCTGCCGACCTTCATAATCGGATTGAGCGCCGTCATCGGCTCCTGGAAGACGACGCCGATCTGACGGCCGCGAATAGCCTGCCACTCTCGCTGGGTCAGACCCGACAGTTCGACACCGTCGAGCTTGATGGACCCCGTGGTCAGGCCGCGCAGGATCTTCGGTTGCAAGCCGGCAATGGCCTGCCCCGTCACCGATTTGCCGGAGCCCGACTCGCCCACGAGGCAAAGTGTCTTCCCAGCAGCTAGATCGAATGAAATGTCTTCGACCGCAAAACCTCTGTCACCGCCGACGGGAAGCCCGATCCGCAGATACCGAACATTCAACATGGCGACCTCACAACATGCTCTGGCGGCGCCCGTCGAGCGAACGGCCGATTCCGTCGGCGATCAGCGTCAGCGCCAGGACGGTCAGGAATAGGGCGACGCCAGGGAACACGCTCGTCCACCAGGCAGTGCGCAACAGCGCACGAGAGGTGCCGATCATGAGCCCCCAGGATATTTGTCCGGCATCCCCGAGCCCGAGGAAGCTGATGGTGGACTCGGTCAGGATAGCGGCGGCGACCTTCAGCGATGCGATCGAGATGATCGGTCCCACGGCATTCGGCAGCATATGCGTCCATACGATCTTCAAATGGCTTTCGCCGAGAACGGTCGCCGCAAGGATGAACTCGCGGCTACGCAGCGACAGAAACTCCGCCCGCATCAGGCGCGCGATCGAGGGCCAGCTCACCAGCGCGATCGCGAGCACAATCGACCAGATCGACGGCCCCATAACCGCCAGTAGCACCAGAGCGAGCACGAAACCCGGCATCGTCTGCAGGAACTCGGTGAACCGCATCAGCAAGTCATCGACGATGCCTCCGAAATATCCCGCCAAGCCACCGATCACCGTACCGATGCAGATTCCAGCCAGGGCGGCCGCTATGCCGACGAGTAGTGAAATACGCGCGCCGTAGATGATGCCGGAGAGCACGTCGCGGCCAAGCGTGTCGGTGCCAAGCAGATGGTGGTCCGACAGCGGCGGCAGATAGGGAGCGCCGCTGATCGTCCACGGGCCGTAGGGCGCGATGAGCGGTGCGCAGACCGCCACCAGCACCAGCAGGCCGAGCAGAGCAAGACCGATGGCAAGTTGAGGATCGACGGGGCGCCGCATGGGCTTTTGCTTCCACAACCGGGAAAGAACATAGGTCATCGGGCAACCTCGATGCGCGGGTCGACGACGGCGTAGAGGATATCGGCGATGACGTTCAGCAGAACGACCATGGCCGCCGTCGTCAGGAACACGCCAAGCAGCAGATTGTAGTCACGCTGCATCAGCGCCTCGTAACCGAGACGGCCGACCCCGGGCCAGGCGAAGATCGTCTCGATGGCAATCGAACCGCTCACCAGGCTGCCAGCCTGCAACGCCGCCATGGTGAAGACGGGCAGGATCGCATTCGGGAGCACATGCCGCCGCATGATCGCGCGCCAGGACAATCCCTTGGATCGCGCCGTGCGAACGAAATCCTGATGCAGGACCGAAATGACGGACGTCCGGCACAGCCTGAAATAGACGGCGACATAATACAGTGCGAGCGTCACGACCGGCAGGCACAAATGCTTCAGGTATACGAGCGCTCCGGGATCGTCTCCCGTCTCGAATCCCGTTCCGGAAGCCGGCAGCCAGCGCAGCCAGACCGAGAAGATCAGGATCAGCATCAGCCCGACCCAGAAGCCCGGCGTCGCGTAGAAAGCCAGCACGACCACATTGATCAGGCGGTCGACAGGGCCGTTCGAGCGGCTGCCGGCCCAGACGCCCAGACCCACGCCGACGACCAGCGAGATGAGGAAGGCGGAACCGGTCAATGCCAGTGTCGCCGGCAGCCGCTCGATGATGATGTCGATCACGTCCCGCTGCAGCGGATAGGAAAAGCCCAGGTTGAACCCGGCTGCGTTGAGAAGATAGGTCTTCAGCTGCACGAGCAGCGGCTTGTCGAGCCCATACATCTCCCGGATCATCGCCAGGAAGGTTTCGTCAGCCATCCCGCTTTCACCCGCCAGGACCGATGCGGGATCCCCCGGGATGAGCCGGATCAAAAGGAAGTTCAGCGCCACGACCGCGGCGAGGATCGCCGCAGCCTTGAACAACCGCATCACGACAAAGCGAGAGAACTGCACGGCGGCCTCACTTCTCGATCCAGGCTTCGTCCCAGGACCCGCGAGGACCATAGGCGGAGCTAATGATATCGTGGACCTTCTTGTCTGAAATCGTGAGATATTCCGTCTCGAAAAGCCAAATCATGGCCACGTCTTCAGCCAGCTTACGCTGAATCTTGGCGTAAAGCTCCGCTCTCTTGGCGGGCTTCATTTCGACCGCGGCCTCAGCGAACCAGGCATCGACATCCGAATTCGAGTATCCACTCGTGTTCGTGAATATCGTTCCTTTACGAATGTTGCCCGAATCGTAGTAACGGCGGATTCCGAGCCCGGGATCTCCGAACTGGCTGAGATTGGTGATCGCGACGTCGAAATCCCAGTTCTTGAGCCGATTTTCCCAGCCCGCCGTGTCGGTGATTTGCAGAGTCACCTCGATGCCGACGGCCTGCCAGGCCTCGCGCAGATACTCTGCCAGGCGCGCATAGCGCTCGTCACCAGGCAGATTGAGCAGCAGCAGTTTGAGACGCGCACCCGAGGCGTCAGACCGGGCGCCGCTCGCATCCGCCTTGTATCCGGCCTCCTCCAGCAAAGCCTTCGCCTTGGCGGGATCGAAGTCATATTGCGGAATATTCTTCGTATAGAAGGGAATCTTTGAAGAAATTGGGCCAGTCGCGACCTTTCCCAAGCCTTCCCATATGCGCTCCACGACGAATTTCCGGTCGATCGCGTAGTACATGGCCTGCCTGACGCGCACGTCGTTGAGCGGCGGCCGACGCCAGTTCACCTCCAACTTACTCATCTGGCTGAGATATTCCCAGCCCTTGCTCGTGGAGTCGAAATTCTTGCTTGCGGCGAATGTCTTGGTGTCGACGCTGCTGAGATAGAGCGACGAGGCGACCTGGATCTGGCCAGTCTCCAACGCGATCGCTCGCGAAGAGGCATCGGGGATGATCCGGTAGACCACGGCATCGAGCCTGGGCAGATCGGCTTTCCAATAGAGCGGATTCCGGACGAGGCGGATGAAAGAGCCGCGGCGCCATTGATCGAGCTTGAAAGGACCGGTTCCAATCGGCGCCGCATTGGCGGGGTTCCGCAAGAAGTCGGTGCCTTCATAGATGTGCTTGGGCATCATCGGAACTTGCTGCGCCGGAAGCGACATCAGAAAATAGGGCACGGGCTTCTTGAGCGTGACGACCACGGTGTCCGGA
The DNA here is from genome assembly GCA_025846845.1 of Alloboseaceae bacterium BT-24-1. Taxonomy (GTDB): domain Bacteria; phylum Pseudomonadota; class Alphaproteobacteria; order Rhizobiales; family Beijerinckiaceae; genus Allobosea. The sequence continues at coordinate 104,079 of JAOYTL010000001.1, read as the reverse complement.
TCTGGCGCCTCGACGGACGCGACCTCGCGCAGGGCCTCGCGGGCGCCGACGCTCGTTTCAGGCAGCATCTTCGCCAAACTGAACACCACATCAGCCGAAGAGAAGGGCTTGCCGTCGCTCCATTTGACGTCGCTCTGCAGCTTGAACTCATAGCGAAGCCCGTCGTCCGAAACGGTCCAGCTCTTTGCAAGCGAGGGCCGTGGCTTCAAATCCTCCGAGTAATCGACAAGACCTTCTGAAATCTTAGACGCGACGAATTGGGCTGACCCATTCGCGGGAAACGCCAGCGATAATCCCGTCGGATCCGTGTGAAGCACCGACGTGATGGTGCCGCCACGCGTTTGCGCGACGGCGGCCCCCGTCAAAGGCGAAAGCACGGCAAGCGCTAAAAGAAATCGTTTCATTGAAACCCCCGGCTGAGTTGTATCCCGCTCAAGATGAGGTTTCGGTCATCGGCCCGGCCGCGATCGTCCTCGTTTCTGTCGAGGATCGTAGGCAGCCGACTAAGCAGCCACAATGTATCAATTCTAAATCTATGATTAGCTCGAACTAATCAGTGCGCGCCGTCCTAGCCACGAAAACGGCGCCTGCCTTCGCAATATCGAGACCTTATCACCAGAAGACGGCGTTTTTGCCAGTCGAAGGGGCGTCGGTCTGACCGGCCCCTGCCCTGCCTCCCTGTCATTAGAGACACTAATAAATCCATTAGCACCGTCGCGTTGACATCCAGGGAAAGCTGCCATTTTTCTGACGATCGAAAACAAGTACGTACTCGGCGGGCTCGATAACATTTCTATACTGGCGAGACACTATTTCGTTTCAGCTGGCGTGGATTTGCGAACGACCGGTCCGGGCAGCATCCGGGCAATATCGATGTTTCCAGACGAGCCTCAGTTTCATCGGATCGTGCCGCGTTCGGGCGTCCGGTTCGCCATCACCGTCGATGGCCGGCAGGTCGAAGTTCAAGCCGGCGATCTGTTGATCTCGGCCATCCTTCTTCACCAATCGGCATTGCGCCGGTTCGAATTTGGAGACGGCTATCGGGCCGGCTTCTGCCTGATGGCGGCCTGCCAGGATTGCTGGATCAAGCTCGGCGACGGCCGTCGCGTCAGGGCCTGCGACACGGTCGCCAGGCCGGGCATGAGCGTGACGACCGGCGTCGTTGCGGTCAACGGGAGTGCGAACGCGTGAAAGAGACGATCGTCATCGTCGGGGCCGGTCCCGCCGGCGTGCGAGCCGCCGAAACCCTGGTCGAGGCGGGTCTGGCACTGATCGTTCTGGACGAGAGCGCCCGCGCAGGCGGCCAGATCTACCGCCAGCCGCCCCACGGCGCGGAACGTCCCGCCGAAAAGCTCTATGGCAGCGAGGCGGGAAAAGCGCGCGCGATCCATACGGCCCTGGAGCAAATTCGACCCCGGGTCGACTATCGGCCGGGCACGCTGGTCTGGAACTGCTTTCAAGGCAAATTGAACACGCTGCACGACAACGCGCAGGGCATCCTCCCTTTCGATCGCCTGATCATCGCGACGGGGGCATTTGACCGTGTCATTCCATTCCCGGGCTGGACGCTGCCGGGCGTCTTCACGCTCGGCGGAGCGCAGATCGCCCTGAAGTCACAGGGGATCGCGATCGGGAAGAGAACCGTGCTGGTCGGCGCCGGCCCGCTGCTGCCGCTCGTGGCATCTCAGTATCTGGAGGCCGGCGCCGAGATCGCGGCAGTGCTCGACGTCACGCCGTTCAAGGCCAAGATCGCGGCGCTTCAACGCATGATGGCGATGCCGGCCATGGTGCGCCGAGGCCTGTCCTATCTGAGCAAGATCAGGCGCGCCGGTGTGCCGATGATGTATGGCGTTCGCTCGCTTGCGGTAGCGGGCGACCGCCGTGTCGAGGGCCTGGCGTGGACGGATCACCGCGGCCGCCGCCATCAGGTCGCCTGCGATGCGGTCGGCGCCTCGTTCGGCCTTAAACCCGAGATGCAGCTGGCCGATCTCGCCGGATGCGATTTCCGCTTCGACGAGCTCACGCGCCAATGGCTGCCGGTCGTGGGAGCGGGTGGTCGCAGCAGCGTTCCGGGCGTGTATTTCGCCGGTGACTGCAGCGCGATCGGAGGCGCGGACGTCGCTGAACTGACCGGTATCCGTGCCGCGCTGTCGGTCCTCGAGGATCGGGGGACGCCGAAGCCGCAACAGCTCAGGCAGCTGGAAACCGAACTCGCCCGACATGCCCGGTTCCGGGCCGGGATCGAGGCTGCCTACCCCTTCCCGAACCACCTGATCGACGGCATCGACGACTCCCTCATGGTCTGCCGCTGCGAGGGCGTCAGCGCCGGCGACCTGCGGGCCAATTTCGTCAAGAGCGGTGCTCCTGAAGTGAACCGCCTCAAGTCCTTTACCCGTGTCGGCATGGGCCGCTGCCAGGGCCGCGTCTGCGGAGCGGTCGCGGCAGAAATCCTTGCCGCGAAGAGCGGATTGCCGTTGCCGGAGGTCGGCCGCCTGCGTGGCCAGCACCCGATCAAGCCGATCCCGCTCGTCGCCGGAAAGCAGAGCTGATGGACAAGATCTCGGTCGACGTCGCCATTGTCGGCGGCGGAATCATGGGTTGCTCGGCGGCACTGGCGCTACGCAAGGCGGGCCTCACCGTCGCCCTTTTCGACAAAGGCCTGTGCGGCGCGCAAGCGAGCGGCGTCAATGCAGGCGGCGTCCGTCAGCAGGGGCGCCATGTCACCGAGATGCCGATGACCCGGCGCGCCGCCAAGATCTGGCCGCGGCTGCACGAAATCCTCGGTGAGGATATTGAGTTCCGGCAGGTAGGCCACATGCGGCTGGCCCGCTCCGAAGCCGATGTGGAGATGCTGGAGAAACACGCGGCCATGGCGCGGGAGCACGACCTGCACCTGCAGCTTCTTTCGGGCAAGGTCGTGCAGGAGATGTTTCCCTGGGTCGGCCGGAAGATCGCTGGCGCGTCTCTGGCCGTCGAGGACGGGCACGCGAACCCGCGGCTCGTCGCCCCGGCCTTCGCCCGCGCGGCACGGGCGCATGGCGCCGATATCCGCGAATTCACCCCGGTCGAAAGCGCCCAGTGGACGGGCCAGCATTTCGAGATCGAAGCGCCCGACCTGCAAGTGAAGGCCCGCCACCTCGTGAATGCCGCGGGAGCCTGGGCCGGAAAATTCCTGTCGCTGTTCGGTGAAAGCGCTCCGTTGACGCTGCGCACGCCAAACCTCTTCGTGACCGAGCCCGTCTCCTATTTCATGACGAAGTCGATCGCCGTCTGCGGCGGGGCGGTCTATTTTCGGCAGGTCGAGCGCGGCAATGTCGTGCTCGGCGGCGGTCCCGGCTGGGGGGATCTCACCATCGAGCGGGCTCGAAACCGAGCGGATACGACGCTCGGACAGTTTCAACGAGCAGCCGAACTCGTGCCGGAACTGGAAGGATTGCAGATCATCCGCTCCTGGAGTGGGCTCGAGGGCGACCTGCCCGACAAGCTGCCGATCGTCGGGATGAGCCGCACCACACCCAACCTCATCCATGCTTTCGGCTTCTGCGGCCACGGCTTCCAGCTCGGCCCGGCCATGGGCGAGATCATCTGCGAACTTGTCTGCGAGGGCCGCTCGCAGACGCCGATCGACGCATTCTGCATCTCGCGCTTCGACACGCAGGCGGTCGAACAAAAGCGAACGGCAGGCGCCACGCATTGATGCCGCGTGAGCGGCGTCCTTTCACGAGTACCGGCGACAGCCCGAAAGCAAGCACGATGATGCATGCGACAAACACCACCAGTCAGATGAACCCTGCTACTGCGAACCTGTATTGCGAGGCGGTTCTGCGGGTTGAAACCGGCCTGCAGCCAGGGCCGCTGGTCATCGATGTCTCGCGCAGCGGGACATCGTATCCGCCGGAGTTTCTTCTCGATGCGGCCCATAACAGCTTGCATAAGAAGCTCTCGCCCTATGTGGAGCGGCTCGTCATGCCGAGCCGGCGCGAAGGCGCGACGGTGTTAATGGCCTTGTTCCCGCCGAGTTTCGTCGACCCGAACCGGCCGATCGACGACATCGATCCGGCGATGCTGGACTGCGCCTGGCCGACGCCGCTCAAGCCGCAGCAGGCTTCGCAGCAGGCAGGCTCGGGCCTGATCCATACGCTCGGCGCCGACTATCGCCCGCTCTACTCCGGCCCCGTCGCTGCCAGCGACATCCGCAACCGGGTCGACAACTACTATCGTCCGTATCACGACACCCTCTCGGATCTTCTTGCGCAACGGCGCGCGAGCTTCGGCATCGCCTTCCAGCTGAGCTGCCACAGCATGTCGTCGATCGGACCGCGTGACGGCCTGCGCAGGCCCGACATCTGCCTGGGCGATCTCGACAGCGTCACCACCTCGCCTGCCTATCGCGACCTGGTCGCCGATATCTTCGGAAGACACGGCTACGAGGTAGCGCTCAACCGGCCTTTCCGCGGCAACGAGCTGATCCGCCGTCATGCTGCCCCGGCGGACTGCATCCACAGCCTGCAGGTCGAAGTCCGCCGCGACCTGTATCTCGATGAGAGCACCCGCCTTCCCCATGACGGAATAGCCCGGCTGCAGGCCTGTTTCGTCGAATTGGCCGCAGCGGTCAGGCAATTGTCCGCAGCCGACCTGCCGCCTCCCTGAGCCAGTGTCCAGCATAGCCCGCATCCCTGCCGGAGGGGCGAGCTTGTCAGTTCGCGAAACGCCACGATATCCTCGCGGGATGGCCAAAAACTATATGGATCTCAAGCAGCTCCGCGTGTTCATCGCATTGGCGGCGGATCTGCATTTCGCCCGTGCCGGCGAACGCCTTGGGATATCGCAGTCGGCCATCAGTCAGCAGATCAAGTCGCTGGAGCAACGTGTCGGCGTGCGATTGCTCAACCGCACGACGAGGCAGGTCAAGCTCACGCCCGCCGGCGAGGCTTTTCTCGCCGAGATCCAGCAGGCACTCGAGAAGCTCGAGGCCGCGCCCCGCATAGCGGCCATGACGGCGCGTGGCGAAGCCGGCGAGTTGCGCATCGGCTACATCATTCCCGCAATCGTCGGCATCGTGCCCGATGCAATCCATGTCTTCCGAGACCGTTATCCCAATGTGAACCTGCAGCTGCGGCGCTTGAGTTCGCGCGAGCAGATCGAAGAGCTGGCCGCCGAACGCATCGATGTCGGCTTCGTCCGCTCGCCGATGCACGAAAGTTCACTCTATTTTCAGGTCGTCGCCCGCGAGGGCTTTGTCGCGGTCATCCCGTCCGACCATCGCCTCGCCCAGAAAGCGGATCTCGAACTCGCCGATCTCGCTGGAGAACCGCTCGTTCAATACAATTTCTATCCCGAAAGCCCCTATCAGGCGCGGGTCATGGAGCGTTGCCAGGAGATCGGGTTTCGGCCGCATATCGTGCAGCAGACGACTGACACCACGGCGATCGTCGGCCTGGTCGCGAGCGGCATCGGCCTGTCGATCCTGCCCGTATCCGTCGCCAATATCGCTCGGCATCCGAAGGTGGTGTTCCGCCCGCTGAAAGAGCTGCCGCGCTGGGCCGAACTCTCGGCCGTCTGCCGGCAGGACGACACCTCGGCCCGCGTGAAGAACTTTCTGCGGATGCTCGATGAATTTCCGGTTCCGCCAATCTGAAACGGTGACTTCGACCAGGGTAACGGTCGGCCGCCAGCATTGGCTCCCGATTACGAATTTACTGCCCTTATCTCCTATGGGTTCGCGCCGGACAGACCACCTATCAAGCTCGGCATGTCGAGTGGGCGGAAGCCGTAATGTTCAAGCCAGCGTATGTCGGCGTCAAAAAACGCACGCAGATCGGGAATTCCATATTTGAGCATCGCGATGCGATCGATGCCCATGCCCCAGGCGAAGCCTTGATATACATCGGGGTCCAGGCCGCAGTTCCGCAGGACGTTCGGATGGACCATCCCGCAGCCGAGAATTTCCATCCATTTCGTGCCTTCGCCGATGCGAAGTTCGCCATTCTCCATCGAGCAGAGGATGTCAGCCTCCATTGAGGGCTCGGTGAAGGGGAAGAAGGAGGGCCGGAAGCGCATTTTCAAGCTTTCGACCTCGAAGAATGCCTTGAGGAAACTCTCCAGCACCCACTTGAGATGCCCCATATGGGACGTCTTATCGATCACCAGCCCCTCGACCTGATGGAACATCGGCGTATGGGTTTGATCGCTGTCGTGCCGATAGGTACGTCCTGGAATAATCACACGGATGGGCGGCTCGACGCTTTTCATCGTTCTGATCTGGACCGGCGAGGTATGGGTGCGCAGCACTTTGCGCTCGCCATTCGCATCCGGCGCCAGGAAGAACGTGTCGTGCATCTCGCGCGCCGGGTGCCCGATCGGGAAGTTCAGCGCGGTGAAATTCAAGTAGTCGGTCTCGATATCGGGTCCTTCGGCTATCGAAAAATCCATATCCGCGAAGATCGCCGTGATCTCGTCGATCACCTGCGACACGGGGTGAATGCGCCCCCGCGTTTCAGGTCCCTCCCGGACAGGCAAGCTGATGTCGGTGACTTCGCGGGCGAGGCGCGCCGCCTGCGAAGCTTCGGCCAGCGCCTCCCTGCGCGCCGATAGCGCGCCCTGCACGGCATCGCGCAAGCCATTGATCTGCGGACCGCGTTGCTTGCGTTCTTCGGCTGACATCGAGCCCAGCGTTTTGAGTAGCGCCGTAATGGTCCCTTGTTTGCCAAGCGCCTCTATCCGGATCGCCTCGATGGCCGCTTCATCCGAGGCACTGGCAATGCGAGCGGTCAAATCGCTCAGGAGATCTTGCATCTTGGCCTACCTCATCACGGCATTCTTGGCCGCTTCGCTCTGCGGCATCGAAGCGATTTCCTCCAGGGTTATCGGCTTCACCGGCGTCCGCAATCGGTAGTGGCCGACGTCGGAGACCGGCACACCCCTTTGCTCGGCAATCAGTTCGATCACGGTTGGACCGCACATCCGCCCCTGACACGGCCCCATCCCAGTGCGGAGATAGGCTTTCAGCTGGTTCGGGCCCTGGACATGCAGTTGCCGGACGACGTCCCGAATCTGCCCGGCGCAAACCTCCTCGCAGCGGCAGATGATGGTCGCAGGATCGGCCGGCCGAAGCACATTCCCTGGCGGACGATAGAGCGTGTCGATGAAGCTGCGACCGCGCGAGAGGCGTGCGGCTTCGGCCTGAAGAGGACCGGCCAATCTGACGCGCGTGGTCGCATCGAGGAGACCGACGGCCGAGGCGGCTGCGATAGCCGCGATCCGGCCTCGAATGGCAGCGCTCGGCGCGCCGGCGATACCAGCCCCATCGCCAGCGATCGCAATGCCGGGGACGGAAGATGCGAACCATTCATCGACCGTCGGCGTCCAGGCATGCATCGACATGTCCCAATGCTGGCCGCAGCCGAGCGCGTTCGACATGTTGATGTTGGGGATGACACCCTGGTGCAGGAGCACCTGATCGCAATCGATCGTCACCGGCCGGCCACTCTGCGTGAACGCGATGCGTTCGACGCATTCCTCGCCACTGATCCTCAGCTCGAGGACATTGCGCCGGATGGGCAGCGAGAAACGCGTTCTGGCGAAGAGCTTGAGGCCGTAGGCTGCATATGGCGAGCGCAGGAAATCTGGCAGCAACGGCAGGGCCGCCTTGAAGTTGCCCGACGGCGTCGTGTCCAGCACAGCGACGATATCGGCTCCAGCGCGCTTGAGCTGGTCAGCCAGCAGCAGCAGGAGCGGGCCGCTCCCGGCCAGCACGGTGCGGCCCTGCGGCACCAGCCCCGATGACTTCAACGCGATTTGCGCCGCGCCCGCCGTCATGACGCCCGGCAAGGTCCATCCCGGGACCGGAAAAGGCCGCTCAAGCGCTCCCGTCGCCAGGATCAGGCGCCTGGCCTGGACGAGGCGGGCCTTGCCGGCCCGCGACACACCCACTGTGAAGCTGCGCGGCTCGGCGATTTTACCGGTTTCGTCGCGCCCGAGTTCGGCGGACCATACGGTCGTCTGAGGTGCGTAGTCGCAGTTCGAAGCCTCCAGAGCTTCGGCCAGCCCGAGGCCCTGCCAATAGGCCTCGCCCAGAACGTCATGCCGTTTCACCGGCGTCGTGGTGATCGCCCGATAGATTTGCCCGCCCGGCGCGGGATTCTCGTCCGCGATCAGCGTGGCCAGGCCAAGTTCGGACGCTTGCGCCGCTGCGGCCAGGCCCGCAGGCCCGGCACCGACGATGACGAGATCATAGCCCACGGCCAAGTCGCCGATATCCTCGATCCGCTTCATTCGTCACGCTCCAATGCGCCGATATCGCGGGCGCCGTGCTGCGTCTCCACGGCCATGCCTTCGCGTAGAGGCGTCAGGCACGCCTGGCGGTTACCGACGCCGTCGATGACGACGAGACAATCGAAGCACACGCCCATCAGGCAATAGGGTCCGCGCCGCGCGGCCGAGACGGGCGTCTCCCGGCAGGCCGCGACGCCGTTGACGAGAAGAGCCGCGGCCACCGTATCGCCGGCGCGCGCGGTCATCCTGCGCCCGTCGAAGGTGAAGCCGACTGCTCTGACACTTGGGCTCCCGTCATGGCTGGTGGCCTGGCGGAGCTCGTCACTAATGGGCCGGAACATGAAACCTCTTCGGCGTGAAAGGGGCGAGGATCTCAGGCAGCCGCGCGCTCCGCGACAGGGTGGGTGCCAGCGTCATGGCGTGCACGCCGGCCAGCGTGATGCCCGAATGGCAACTGGTGACGAAAGCCGGTGGGCCGGAATGGGTCTGGTCGTAGATCGGAAAGCCGTCGGCGCTCATCACACGCAGCGCCGACCAGGTCCGCACGACGTTCAGGTGTCTCAGCTTCGGGAACATCCGGAAGGCGCGCTCGGCCATGATCGAGAGCACACCCGTGCCAGTGATGTTCTCGAACCCCGCCTCTTCCTTGCTGTCGCCGATCAGCACGCCGCCTTCGTTGGTCTGGCGGATCGTGACCAGGGGATTGCACAGGAACGGACTAGTCTTTTCGGTGACGATCAATTGCCCGCGGCTGGGCTTCACCGGAGCTTCGAGTCCGACCATCGGCGCCAGGCGCGCATTGCCAAGACCGGCCGCGAGGATCAGCTTCGCGGCCCTGAGTTCGCCCCAGGCGCCCTTGAGGCGGAACCCGTCGCCCTCAACGGCAATCGCGTCGACGGCATGGCCCGGCCTGTATTCCCCGCCCTTCACTCCGAGATAGCTGTGTAGAGCGCGCATCAGCAGCAAGGGATTGGCATGGCCGTCGAGCGGGCTGTAGACGGCACCGACGACCTCGTCGCCGATATCCGGAAGTCGCTTCTTGACCTCGTCGTGATCGAGGATCTCGTAGGGAAAATGCGGCGCATCCGGCCGATTGTGAAAGCGTGTCAGCTTGTCCAGCCGCGCGTCGACCTCTTTCTGGGACAGACAAAGGGTAAAGCCGCCGGGCTGGCTGTGCGCCACGTCGACGCCCGTCTCATCGCTCAGGATCCGCGCCAGATCGTGCCATTCCCGTGCCGATTGCTGGGTCCAGGCCGCGTATGGCGGCAGCGCCAGCCCCTTCGACTGGACCCAGACCAGGGCGAAATTGCCGCGCGAGGCCCGGAAGGCGACGTCTCCCTCATCGAGCAGGACGACGCGCTCGCCGCTGCGCGCCAGACCGAACGCGATCGACGCGCCGACGATACCGCCTCCGACGACGATCGAATCCGGTTCCGTCATATTGTATTCCGACGCTGACATTCTCTCCGTCCGAGGCTTGCCGTGGCGCGTGGAAAACGCGCGATACAGGACGACTAGCGAGCGCAAATTCGCCAAACAATGCATCGCTCCGCATCGGTCGATACGCGGGATTTATAGGCGCTGATCAGTCTCGCGCGGCCAGCACCGCCTCGATGGCGGCGCCAATGCGCAACAGGCGTTCGTCGTCGCCATGATCACCAATCAGCATCATCCCGACCGGTACGGTGCCAGGGGGGTGAATGGGGATGCTGAGCGCCGGGCGATCGAGGAAGTTCGCCAGATTGCAGTTGCGCAGGATGCGCGCGCTCATCGACTCGAAGTCGCTTGGCGCCTGAACCTCCGAAATCGGCGGAGCGACGACAGGGCAGGTCGGCATCAGGATGGCGTCGAAACGGCGCGTCGTGCGGTGCGCGTCGGCGATGATCTCGCGCCGCGCGCGCAGGGCGTCGACATAGTCCGCGGCGCGGACCTCGCCGCCCTTGCGCAGCCGCGCCAGGAAAATTGGATCGATCAGATCTGGGCGCGCCGCAATAAGCTCGCGATGGATCGCGAAGGCTTCGGGCGGCGAGATTCCGCCTCTCGACGTGACGCGCCGGATCCTCTCGATCTCCGGCATGGCGAAGGTTGTGAGCCTCACTCCCCGCAGCGACAATCTGGACAAGGCGGCCGAGCAGGCGGACGTGACCTCGGGAGCGAGATCGTCAACCGGCTCGCCTTCGACCACGCCGAGATGGATTCCTTCGGCAGGTTGGGGCGAGACGGCCGGCCCGGCATAGTCGAGACGTCCGGCGAGCGCGGCATCGAGGATGTCGCAGCAACCCACCGAGCGCGCGATCGGCCCGGCCGTATCGAGGCTGTACGAGCGGGGAAAGGCTCCCCTCAACGACACGCGCGAGGCCGTGGGCTTGAAGCCAGTCAAACCGCACAGCGCCGCGGGCGCCCGAATGGAGCCCCCGGTATCGGAAGCCAGAGCGCCTGCGCACATCCCGTCCGCCACCGAGACGACGGAGCCGGAGGAGGAGCCGCCGGCGATACGACCCGTGGCGCGATCCCATGGGTTGAGCGGCGTGCCGAAATGGTGGTTCAGGCCGATCCCGGAGAAGGCGAATTCGGACATCGTCGTCCGGCCGATCAAGATCGCACCAGCAGCACGCAGCCGTGCGACGGCCTCGGCATCTTCGCCGGCGGCGGGTGCCGCTTCGCGCGCTATTGAACCGGCACGCGTCGTCTCGCCGCCGATGTCGAACAGGTCCTTGACCGACAGCGGGATGCCGCACAGCGGCGAGGTCGTGTCGCGCCAGAGTTCGCGGCGGTCCACATGATCGGCCAGGTCGCGGGCACGCTCGCGCCAGACGGTCATGAAGGTTCGGGCGCCCTCCCCGGCCGGATCGTCGATACGGGCAAGAGCATCCTCGACGAGCTGGCGGGAGGAGACGGAGCGCGCGCGCAGGTCGCGAGCCAGTTCGGCAATCGGCTTCACGAACGGGGCCTCGCCATCTCAGTGCAGGATCTGGCTCAGGAAGAGCTTCGTGCGCTCGTGCTGCGGGTTCTCGAAGAAGGCGTTGGGCTCGTTCATCTCGACGATCTGGCCGGCATCCATGAAAATAACGCGGTCGGCGACCTGGCGAGCAAAACCCATCTCATGGGTGACGCAGAGCATGGTCATCCCCTCCTCCGCCAGCGAGACGATGGTGTCGAGCACCTCCTTGACCATCTCGGGGTCGAGGGCCGAGGTCGGCTCGTCGAAGAGCATGATCTTCGGACTCATGCACAGCGAGCGGGCAATGGCGACGCGCTGCTGCTGGCCGCCCGAGAGCTGACCGGGGTATTTCGCCGCCTGCTCCGGAATCTTGACCCGACGCAGATAGTGCATCGCGATTTCGTCGGCGTCCTTCCTCGGCATCTTGCGGACCCAGACCGGAGCCAGCGTCAGGTTCTCGAGGATGGTCAGATGCGGGAACAGGTTGAAATGCTGGAAGACCATGCCGACGTCGCGGCGGATCTCGTCGATCTTCTTCAGATCGCTCGTCAGCTCGATGCCGTCGACGACGATGCTGCCCTTCTGGTGCTCCTCCAGACGGTTGATGCAGCGGATCATGGTCGACTTGCCTGAGCCCGAGGGCCCGCAGATCACGATTTTCTCGCCATTGGCAACGCGAAGATCGATATCCTTCAAGACCTGGAAATCGCCATACCATTTGCTGACATTGGAGAGCGCCACAGCGGCGGGCGCTGAAACTGACTTCATGGTTGGTTCCTTGAACGGGGGACGTGCAGCTCAGCCGGCCCTGGGCGAGAGACGCAGGCGCGTCTCGATCATTTTCACCATCCCGGAGAAGCAGAGAGCCAGCGACAGGAAGACCGCTCCGACCACGACCATGGGCTCGGTGTAGCGGAACGTGTCGGAGGCGACTTCAAGCGCGATGGACAGCATTTCGGGCACGGCAATGATGGCGAGATAGGGCGTCGACTTCAAAAGCGAGACGAAGTAGTTGCCCATCGGCGCCGCGATGTTGCGCAGCATCTGCGGCGCGATGACGAGCACGACGAGCTGGACGCGCGAGAGCCCAAGCGCCTTGGCGGCCTCGAACTGTCCTCCCGGTATGCTGTCGATGCCCGCCTTGAAGACTTCGGCGAGGTAGCCGCTATAGTAGAGGCTGAGGGCGATGACGCCGACCATCAGCGCCGGCAACGTGATGCCGTATTCGGGAAGCACGAAATAGAAGAAATAGATCTGCACCAGGAGCGGGGTCGACCTGATAAAGTCGATCACGAAGCGCATCGCATAGCGCCCGATCCCGGTCGAACGCCGGACCGTCTCCCAGAGGAAGCCGAGCAGCGCAGCGCCGAGGCAGCCGACAACGGTGATCCACAAAGTCGTCCCGAAGGTGCTGAGAATGCGCGGCAGGATCGCGATCGCGAAGTCGATGTCAAAACTCATGGGACGCCCCTCGTCCACGGCTCACTCGCTGTTCGATCATCCGTCCCAGAATCGTCGCCGGATAGCACATCAGGAAGTAGGCGATCAGCAGAGCGGTGTAGATCTTCGCCGGCGCGTAGTTGATTTGCGATATCGCCTTGGCGACAAACGTCATGTCCGCCAGCGTGACCAGAGAAACCAGCGACGTTCCTTTGACCAGCTGGATGAACTGATTGATGAAGGTCGGCGTCATGGCGGCCAGGGCCTGCGGCAGTTCGATCAGCCACAGGATCGGGAGCCGGCGGAGGCCGAGCGCGTAACCGGCCTCAACCTGCCCCTTGTCGAGGGCCTGCAGGGCAGCGCGGACGGCTTGGCTGCCATAACCTCCTATGTTCAGGCCAAGCACCATCGAGCCAACTGTGATCGCTGAAAGATGCACGCCCAGGCCGGGTAGCGAGAAGTAGAAGCCGTAGATCAGGACGATGATCGGCGAGCTCCGCCAAAACTCGATGATCGTCGTCACCATCATCCGCATCGGCCCTCTGGCGAAGTGCTGCGCAATGCCGAAGGCAAACGCGAACGGCACCGCATAGAGCATGCCGAGCAACGTCACCTTGATGGTGACGTCGATACCGGCAAGGATCCCCATGAAGATATCGAGAAAACTCATTTGGACGGCCCAGGCGCCAAACAGAGCTCCTTGGCCGTCTTGTTGGGCGGCAGGTTGTCCTTCGAGAAGCCGGTCTGCAATATGATCTTTTCCAGCTCTCCGCTGTCCTTCAGCTTCTTGAGCTGCTCGTTGTAGAGATCGCGCAGATCCGTATCGGCCGGCCGGAATGCGATCGCCGTATAGAGCGCGACCTCGTTCCCATCGGCATCGGACAGCCCCCTGAACGGAACCGCACGCTCTACGCCTTTGATGTTCGGATCGGACATCGTCGCGACGATCGTCGCCGCCGACATGATCACAGCGTCGACGCGCTTGGCGACAAGCGCCGCAATAGTCGACTCGACGTCCTGAAAAAGGTGCATCTGCGCGGCGGGAACGCCGGCCGAAACCGCATGCTGGGCATTGGCCGAGCCGCGGCCGCCGCCGAGGCGAATCTGAGGGTTCCGCTTAATATCCTCGAAGCTGTGGATCTTGAGAGGGTTGCCGGCTGCCACCATCAGCCCGTCGCCGCTGGTCAGGTCCGGCTCGCTGAAGATAACCGACGCACAGCGCGGGGGCGTGATCGCGACACCGGCCGCGGTCATGTCGAAGCGCTGAGCCAAGAGCCCCGGGATCATCGTGTTGAACTCGCCGATCACGAACTTGACCTCGGTTACCCCAAGGGGTGCCAGGGCTGCCCTGATGATGGCCGGTTGCAGCCCGGCGACATTGCCAGAGGCGTCGCGATAGCCCCAGGGAATCCGGTTGTGGATGCCGATCGTCACGCTCTTCTGTGCGAGAATGCGATCCTTGGTCGATTGCGCGTGGACTGGCATCGACGCGAGGGAGGCGGCGACACCCAGGACGGCATAGGCGAGAGATTTCAGACCAGATCGTCTCATCATGATCCCCTTCAGCTCTGACGGCTTTGATATCCTGCGCTCGGCCCAAATAGCCGGCGCAATCTACCGTGAAGAGCATAAGGAGGGCGGAAGGCCCGGCAATTGACCACGGCTCAACACTCGATGAGTTGAGGTTATGGTCCCCTGCGTGCTCGATCAGATATAGCTGCGGTGACTTTTCGCGCCGGTCGGGAGCAATGTGCGCGCCTGCAGCAACGCGGCAGCCATGGCGTTGACGATCCGCGCTTTCTGGACGTCCGGCCTGAACAGCAGATGGCTTTCGAAATAGACCTCCTCGCTGAACGGCCTGATCTCGAGCCCTCGTTCCGAGTAGCCATCGGCGGCGATCGGATTGGCGACGCCGACGCCGATTCCTTCCAACGCCAGGGCGCATACCGTCGAAGAATTCGGCGTCTCGATCACCACGGACGGCTGCGTCTCATGCTGCCGGAAGATCGCATCGAGCTTCTCCCGGGTACGGTCGCCGGGCGCCAACGCGATGAAGGGCTCGCGATGGAGGAACTCCGGGCGAATCGCCTTTTGCGATGTCAGCGGATGGTCGCGGGGCAAAACGCACACCGCCTTGAAGCTCGCGAACGGGCGATGATCGATGCCCGAGAGATCGATTTCGTCGGCAGCGAGGCCAATGTCGAATTGGCCGCGGGCGACGAGGTCTTTGATGTTGGCGGAGGAATCGACATGGAGCGTGATCGCGACGTCCCTGTGCTCCGCCTGGAACAGCCGAACCGCCCTGGGCACGAGCGTGGAGCCCATCGCCGCCAGGCTCGCTATGCGAATATGGCCTGAGCCGAAATCGCGGATCTTGAGGGACGATGTCTTCAGCCGGTCCATCGCGACGAAGGCCGTCGCGACCTCCTCGGCAAAGAGCTGACCTTCGGGCGTGATCACGAGCCGCCCTCGAATCCGGTTGAACAATTGAAAGCCGATCGAGGCTTCGAGTTCGGCGATCGAGCGGCTGACGGCGGGCTGAGAAATGTCCAGCAGTTCCGATGCGCGTGAGGCCGAGCCGCCGGTGATGACCGCCCGGAAGATCTCCAACTGACGAAAATTCACGGTCGCCCCGCTCGTAGTTCGGATTTTTCTATAACTACGATGCATGGATCAAAAAGCATCAGTCAATTGCTTTTATACCCCTCAGCGGCTGGAATGCGAAGCGACGGGACGAGCCGATGCACGATTTGATAGCGCCCCGGACGCCTGGGCCACCGGGAAACAAGCCTCTTCTCGAAGCAAGGAACTGAAGACATGACAGTCAACCGACAGGTCCAGACCCCGATCATGCATCGCATTGTCGAGGCGGGTGGCCTGATCTTCATCGGCGGCACGACCGCAGATGACAAAGGCGCCGATATCCGCGGCCAGGCCGAGCAGATCCTCGCCAAACTGGAGGGCTGGCTGAAGCAGGCCGGCAGCAGCAGGGCCCATGTCGTTCAGGCGACGATCTATCTGTCCGACCTGTCGCTGAAGAGCGCATTCAACGAAGTCTGGACCAATTGGTTCAAGGCCGAGGACCTGCCGGCGCGGGCTGCCGTCGGCGTGGCCGAGCTCGGCAAAGGCACTCTGGTCGAGGTGACGTTCGTCGCCGCAAGGGCCTGACCTCAGGCAGCTTCTCCACCGTGGTCCTGGGGCTAATGCCCCCGGAAACCGGACTGTCGACAAGGCACATCAAGCCACGCTCGGATCGGCATACGCTTTCCGATTCATGGCGGCCATCACGCTTCCTGAAAGCGCCATCTGCTCGTATTTCGATGGCGTTCCTGTTACCAGCGCCTTGCTAAGGGCCCGATCCGGCCACGGGACAAACATGACGATCGCAGCAATGGAACAGACCTATCCGACCTGGCATCTGAATCCGATTGGCGAAGCGGCGATGGAGGATATCCATACGCCGTACTGGCGGCATTTCATCAGTGTCATCTCAGAGCAGAATCTCGCCAATTGCACGGTTCTGGACTTTGGCTGCAGCCGCGGCGGGTTCCTGCGCTTGCTCAACGACATGCGCCCTTTCACGAAGGGGGTCGGGATGGACATAGCGTCAGATTCCGTCGCCGAAGCTGGAAAGGCCGCCGGAGCCCGCCCGCTTGACTATCATGTCGGCAGCGATCCCAGCCAGTTCGGCCCGCTGTTCGACATCGCTTTCAGCTACGAGGTGATCTATCTGCTGCACGATCTTGAGGAGCACGCGCGCCAGATGAGAGGCGCCTTGCGCGATCATGGCGTTTATTACGCCGTGACTGGCTGCCATACGGAAAGCCCGCTCTGGAATAAACGCAGGGACGTCATCGTCAACAGCACCAGTGCGCGCGTCAAAGACTATTCGCCGGATGACTACATCGACGCATTTTCTGCGAACGGCTTCAAAGTCACGCTCCGTCGCTTCGGCTTCAATGATTTCGTCCCGCCACCTGTGAACCGCAAATTCCATCCAGGCATCATGGATGCTCTCACCTATAATGCAGAGGAAAAGATTCTTTTCAGATTTTCAAAATCATAACCGTCTCTAAGCTTAATCTGAGGCACACTCCAAGCTCGTACCCGTTTCTCTTCAGCAACATCCGTGCTGCTTTCGAGAATCTGCGACCTTGCCTGTGTTTCTGCATGCTATATCTGAAAAAACCGCCGCGAGGCCGTTCGATGCTGTCGGTATTTCAGAGAACGGGATCGGCAAGAGGCGGCGACACCCTCACTCCTGACGCCGTGACGCGTGACGAACAGAACTTGTGCGACGCTGGCCGAGCGGGAAGATCTGATCGGCCTTCTACGCCCTGTCGAAGGTGGCAACTGGACTATAGCGCATGTCAAATGCGCGATAGTCCGCACAATCCATAGGACCTCAAGGCAAATCTAGACAACTGGCAGAGCGCCGCCCGGCTCGGCGAGCGATCATGATTTTCCTTTATGTTTATCATGCCGTCACTTCGTTTTATGAGAATCGACGAAGATTGGCGGTGCATCGCTGCCGTGGACATTCAACCCTGAGAGCAGAAGCGAGTTAATTGGGTGTCACATCCGGAGCAAACGGCTCGTCTTCAGCTCATTCCGTTAGCGGCTGAACATCTCGTTCCTTACACGACCTTGATCGCGCAGCCTCTGGTCCATCGCCACTTGTCCCGAGCCTGCGAGATCGCCGCCGATCCCGAGGACCAAGCGCGCCGCATCATCGACATGAGCGAGCAGCAATGGGCGAACCGAGGCCTCGGACCTTACGCTGTCTTCGCAACGGAAGACGGGCGTTTCATTGGCCGCGGGGGCTTGCTCTATGTCGAGCATTCCGGCGAGGTCGAGGTCAACTACATGCTCGATCCCAGCACCTGGGGGCGTGGTTACGCGCAAGAGCTCGCGGCGAAATGCCTGGATATCGGCTTCGCCCGGATGAGCCTCGGCAAGATCATCGCCACGACAAACCCTGACAACGCCCCTTCGCGCCGGGTGCTCGAGAAGCTCGGCTTTGCCATGACCGGCGAGAAGACGCTGGAAGGCGGCAGGGTCGTGCAGATGCACGAGATCACCCAGGCTGACTGGCGCAGCAGTGCGGCGTCGCATCAAGCTGAGCGTTAGGGGACTGCCGCTTCGAGCAGAAGCGAGCTATCGACGAGCGCTGGTAATCCGGCGAGTAGTGCCCGCAGCCGGCTTGCGCGCTCTCCGCCGAGAACCGGCTCGACCAATGATGCAAACTTCGCCTCCACCTCCTCGTAGGTCAGCGGCCTGGCCTCGTGGCCACGCTGATAGGGAACGACATGCCGCAGGGTCCGGCCGTCGGTCAGGCTCAATTCCAACGTCGTCGGCGTCTGTGCATCCGACTGCAACTGGCCATGCAGCGCCGGATCGGTGACCATGGTAATGCGTTGCGCCAAGGCTAGTATGGCCGGCCTGGCGATCGCGCCCTCGGTGAATGCCGAGAGACCGAGCTCCCCATCGACGAGCGTCGATGCGGCGCAGTATTCGAGGCTGAAGCGCGCCTCCGATACAGAGCTGGGGCGCGGAAAGCGCAAATTCTGAGTTTGGATCTCCGCCATGGCGACGCGCAGGCCAAGGATTTCGTCCGGTTTCAGATTCTCAGCCATGCGCATATCGAGGATGCCGTCGATCGCCCGATGCATCGCCGCGCAGCTGGGATAGATCTTTCGCATCAGTCCGAAGCGCTCGATCATCAGCGGCTGACCAATATCAGCCGCCAGCACCTCGCAGCCGCCGGGCGCTCCGTTCATCAGTCCATGCAGGCCCCAGTTCCCAGCGAGCGCCTCCGGCGCCGCATCGAGCCCTGCTGCAGCGAAGAGGGCCGCCGTGATGCCGGCCTTCGCCGCGAGGCCGGCATGGACGGGCTTCAGGCCGGTGCCGAACTGGATCTTGCTGCCGCCGGCCATGCTGGTGGCGATGGAAAGCGCGTTGCGGGTCTGGCCTGCATCGAGCCGCACCAGCCGGGCGATAGCGGCGGCCGCGGCCGGTGCGCCAAGCGTCAGCGTGGCGTGCCATCCCTTGCTGTAATGGTCCATGTTGAAGGCCGCGCCGAGGCGGCCCATCACCTCGATGCCAACGACATAAGCATCCAGAACAGCGGCGCCCGGACTGCGCCTCGTTGAGGCGACGCTGAGAATGGCGGGCACCAGCACGGCGCTCGCATGGCCGAGTGCCGGCTCCAGATTGTCGTCGAAATCGAGCGCATGGGCCGCAGTGCCATTAGCGAGCGCAGCCCACGGCAGCGCGAGCCGGGATGACGTGCCTGCGACCGGCACTTCACCCTTGCCCCATTCCGTCGAAGCCGCGACGACACTGCGAACCGGATCGCTGGTGGCGCCGGCGACCATGCATCCGAGTGTATCGAGGAAGGAAAGCCGCGCCTGCTCAAGCACCTCTGGCCGCGCGTGCTGCGGCGCCTGCGCGATCCATTCGGCCAAGCGGGGGCTGAAGTGGTTTTCGGACGTAGGCATCGCTCGGTTCTGGCTCAATCAGGAGGCCAATGACGCGGTGAAGCCGTCTCGGGTGTTGATCCACACCGCCTTCTGCTGGAGGTAATCGCGGATCATCGCCGAACCGCCCTCGCGGCCAATGCCAGAGCGCTTGAAGCCGCCAAACGGCATCGCGACCGAAGACGTCCGGTAGCAGTTCGCCCAGACGATGCCGCATTGCAGCTTGCGGGCGACACGATGGACGCGCGCACCGTCCCGCGACCAGATACCCGCCGCCAAGCCAAAATGGCTGTCATTGGCGAGCGCGACAGCCTCGTCCTCATCGCCGAACTCGATCACTGAGAGCAACGGCCCGAAGACCTCCTCGCGGGCGATCCGCATGTCGCTGCGCACATCCGCATAGATTGTCGGCTCCACGAAATAGCCCTGCTCGCCATCGCCGGGTGCGATGCGAGTTCCGCCGGTCACGAGGCTGGCGCCATCGGCGGCCGCGATCTCGAAATAGCGCAGCACCCGGTCCAGCTGCGGCGCGGTAGCGATCGGTCCGATCCGCGTCGCTGCGTCGAGTGGATCACCGATCTTGAGCTTGGCGACGAGCGCGACGATCCGCTCGATCAACGCCTGCTGCAACGAATGATGCACAAGCAGACGAGAGCCCGCAACGCAGCTCTGCCCGGTCGAGGCAAAGATGCCCTGGATGACGCCATGGGCCGCGCTCTCAAGATCGGCATCGGCGAAGACGAGCTGGGGCGACTTGCCGCCGAGCTCGAGGGTGATGGGCTTGAGATTGCGGCCAGCGCAAGCTGCGACGGCTGCCCCGGCCGCCTCGCCGCCAGTGAAGGCGACCAGCGCGGTCTCGGGCGCGGAGATCAAGGCTTCGCCGATATCGGCGCCAGGCCCCGTGACGACGTTGACGACGCCGGGCGGAAAACCAGCCTCGCGAATGAGCTCCATCAGCACGGCGATGGAGGTCGAGGTGAATTCAGACGGTTTGATGATGACAGTATTGCCGGTCGCCAAGGCCGGAGCGAGTTTCTGCGCGCACAGCGGCAGCGGCGAATTCCAAGGAAGAATGAAGACGCAGACGCCGACAGGTTCCCACTCGGCATAGACATGCGCCGTGACGTCCTCGACCGGAATGACCGCGCCTTCGAGCTTGTCGGCGAAGCCGGCATAATAGTGGAAATAGCGGGCGAGCCCCGCCATTTGGCCTCGGGTCTCAGTGATCGTCTTGCCGTTCCCAAGCGTTTCGGCCAAAGCCAGCCGCTCGCGGTTCGCCTCAACCAGGTCGCCGAGCCGACACAGCAGGCGAGCGCGCTCTGCGCCCGAGGTCAACCGCCAGTTCCCCCAGGCCGTCGCAGCCGCTTCGACAGCGGCGAGCGCGTCCTCGCGGGTCGCACGCGCTACGAGAGCCCAGGGACGCCCGGTTGCCGGATTGGTCGCTTCGAACCACTGGCCGTCCGCCGCAGGCCGAGCCTCTCCGGCGATGTCGAGATAAAAGCGCTCCATGACTGCTCCTTCAGGCCGCGCGTCCGGCGATCAACCGTTCGAGGCGAGCCGTCATCCGGTCGATCTCGTCGGTCGTGTTGTAGTAGTGAACCGAGGCCCTCAGCCGGGCCTGATGGTCGAGACGGGCAAAGTCGACCCGCGCCGAGCGCGCCTTCGAGACCGAAACATTGATCCGCTCAGCCCGCAGCCGAAGCTGCAACGCGAATGGATCTTCATCGGCCACGGTGAACGTCACTATGCCCGACTTAACTGCGCCGCGGTCGCGCACGACAACGCCTGGCATGACGGCCAACCGGCTGCGCAAATGCGTCGCCAGCGTCTGGATGCGGGTCTCGATGTTGGACAGGCCCCACGACGCGGCATAACGCGCCGCCGCGGCTAGCCCGAGCCTTGCGGCATGATCGAATTCCCAAAGCTCAAAGCGCTGCGCTCCGGGCTTGGGCTCGTAGCGCTCGGGGCTCGTCCAGTCAGCGCCGTGCAGATCGAGCATCCAGGGCTCGAGCGTGTCGGCAAATGCCTGGCGGATATAGAGGAAGCCGGTGCCGCGCGGTCCGCGCAAGAATTTGCGCCCCGTTGCCGTCAGCATGTCGCAGCCGATCTCGGCGACGTCGACCGGCATCTGGCCAACCGACTGGCAGGCGTCGAGCAGGAATGGAATGCCGGCGGCCCGCGCCAGCCTGCCTATAGCCGCGGCGGGATTGACGAGTCCGTCATGGGTCGGAATGTGATTGACCGAGATCAATCGGACGTCCGGACCAATCATTCGCTCCAAAGCCGTTAGCGAAAGCGCACCGTCGTCACCGTCGGGCACAACTTCGATGCTGACCCCATAGCGCCGAGCCGCCTGCAAATAGGGGATGAAGTTGCTGGCATACTCCGAGGTGGTCGTCAGGATGCGGTCGCCGGACTGGAAGCGCAGCGCCCCAAACGCCGCGATCCACGCCCGCGAGGCGCTGTCCATAATCGCGATCTCGCTCGCCTGCGCGCCGATCAAGCCAGCCAAGGTTGGATGAACCGCCGCGAGCGCTGCAGCCGCCTCGGCCGCTGCTTCATAGGGACCAATCTCGCGCTCGCGCGTCAGGTGAGCGGCCACAACCTCGTTCACCGGCTCCGGCATCAGTGATGCGCCGGCATTGTTGAAATGGATCAGGCTGGCTGTCGCCGGCGTGTCGCGACGCGCTCTGGCAATCGCCGCGTCCGTCCAGAAGCCGGGGGTCGAAGAGGCGGCCGGGACCTTGCGCTGCAGTTTCATGCGCGCGTCTCCTGAGCGGCTGCCGGGGCGAAACGGCGAATGTCGAAAGCGGCGATCGGTGTTGTGGTTGCACCGCCCAGAACAAGCTCGGCGAGCACCGCGCCAACGCCGGGTCCAAGCTGGAAACCACTGCCGCAGAAGCCGAAGCCATGCACGAGCCCCGGTGTGGTGGCGCTAGGCCCAAGAATGGGCAGGCTGTCGGGAAGGTAGCCCTCAATGCCGCTCCAGGCGCGGATGACCCGTGCCGATTTTAACGCAGGCGCCACGCTGCGCAGCAGAGCCGCATGGCGCGCTGTGTTCTCGGGGAGCGAGTAGTGCCGCACGAGGTCAGGCCTGACCTCCGCGCGAGGGCCGCCGCCAAACACGATATTGCCGCGGCGGACCTGCCGGAAATAGATCGGGCTGTTCACCGTCGACGTGCTCGGCAGGATGAAGAACGGCAAAGGCTCGGTGACGCCCATTTGCGGCCCCAAAGCCTGCATCGGCACAGCCTCACCAAAGCTTGATGCAACCAGATTGCCCCATGCACCGGCGCAGTTGACGAGGCTGCGTGCGACAAGAGCCGCGCCGCCCTCCCCAACTACGGAGAAGGCGGCTCCACTATGCGAGACCGACGCGACTGCGAAGTTCTCCCGGACATCGACGCCGTGCCGCCTCGTCGCGGCACCGAACGCCGCCGCGACGAGGCGCGGATTCGCCACGCCGTCATCCAGCGAATGGCGAGCGCCAACGGCACCGCTGGCGATCCAGGGAAAGAGCTGGCGCAAGCCTGCGCTGCCGAGCATCTCCACCGCCAGGCCAAACCCGTCCCGTGCGTCGCGGACATGACCCTCGAGCACCGCGAGATCCTCGTCGCGAAAGGCGATCTTGAGCGCGCCGGTGCGCTCATACTCGCAGTCGACGCCGAGTAACTCGGTAATCCGGGACCAGATCTCACGCGAGCGCAGCGACAGCGGCATCTGCGAAACCGGGCGGCCGTTCGAGCGGACATTGCCAAAATTGACCCCGCTGGCCTGGGCTCCGCACAGGCCACGTTCCAACAAGGCGATCTTCATTCGCGGTGCAGCGCGGGCAAGATGCAAGGCGGTCGAACAGCCCATGATGCCGCCACCGATAATGATCGTGTCGTAGACGCTCACAGGCTTGCCTCGACGTCGTCGACATGGAGCGGCTTGGTCGGTGCCTGTGGACGCAGACGGCCGACATCGGCGATGTCGCAGCCGAGCGCAGCACTGAGGATTTCTGCGCAGGCGGATCCGCAATAGCGTCCCTGACAACGCCCCATACCGATGCGCGACAATGCCTTGGCCCGGCCGAGGTCTGGCGCACCTTCAGCAGCAACACGACGTAACTCGCCGGCTGTCAGCGTCTCACAGCGGCAGACGACCACGCCATCGTCGAGACGCGCGGCGATGTCATGCGGCCATGGAAAACCGGCATCGAGTGCCGCCCTGAAACGAGCAGCACGACGCAGCTGGCGGAGGGCGCGTGTCCGCTCGCCATCATCCACCGCTGCATTGAGATCATGAAGGAGGGCCCAGGCCGCGAGCTTGCCCTCGATCTCGGCAACGTCCGCTCCGCCAATTCCAGCACCATCTCCGGCCAGGTACACCGTACCCAACGGCGTCCTGCCCTCCTCGTCGCGCTGCGGCAGCCATTGCCGCGTGCGTCGGTCGAAGGCGAACGAGACGCCGGCAAGTTCGGCGAGCTGCGTCTCGCTCCGCAGGCCGTGCCCCAGCGCCACGCCATCGCAGGCGATCACGTGACGCTTGCCACTCTTGGCGTAGACGAAACCAGTGACGGCAGGATCGCCCTCGATCGCGAGGGGGTCGATCCCACAGCGAACAGGAACGCCCCAGCGAACAAGTTCCAGGCGATAGCGCAAACCAATCAGCAGCGTTCGGGGATCCCAGGCCAAGCCACCAACGAGGCGCAGCTGCCTGCGGAAGGGCGTGGTGTCGAAAACACCTGCCGGAGTGACGCCCGCCTTGAGATATTGATTGGCCAAGAGGTAAAGCAACGGCCCGGTGCCGACGAGCGCAGGTCGCCGCCCCGGCACGCAGCCCTGGAACTTCAGCGCGATCTGCGCGCCGCCCATCGAGAACACGCCGGGCCGGGTCCAACCTGCCACCGGCATGATCCGGTCGGTTGCACCTGTCGCAAGGATCAGCCGATCGAAGGCGATCCGGTCGACCCTCCCTGCCTTGACGGTATGGATCACCCCTGCATGGAGCCCCCAGGCGATGGTGCCGGGGCGATAGTCGACCTTACCGGCCAGAGTGTCGAAGCTGCGATGCAAGGCCTCGGCCTTCGCCGCCTCGGTGCCATAGAGCGTTTGCGCCGAGCGCACGAAACCGGGAGGTTGCCGGCGATAGATCTGACCGCCGCTGCGGTCGTTCTCATCAAGGATGATCGGCCGGCAGCCGGCAGCGACAAGGCATTCAGCAGCGCGAACGCCGGCGGGCCCTGCGCCTACAATGACGATAGTCGTCATGTCAGCTCGGGATTTCGCGTCGAAAGGACCATGCCCTGGTTGACGAAGGTCGCGCAGGCCTGGATGCGGTCATTGTGGTCGGTCCACATCCAGCAATCCTGGCACGCGCGCATCAGGCAAAACCCAGAGCGTGGTCCGTCCCCGAATTCGGATTCACGCAAACGGATACCAGCGAGCAGGACCGCAGTCAGCACGGTATCGCCCTCGAGCGCGAGAACCTCTCGTCCATCCACTCGAAAGGACAGCGGCATCCGGTCCTTCTCCTGAACCCGCGCCAAGAGCTGACCTCGCTCGGCCATCGGTGATCCCTTCCTCTCCGTGACGGCTCCACCATCACTGACGTGTTCTTTATCTTGAAGATAACAATTGCTAATGCAGAAACGTGAGCGGAGACCGCAGATGAAGAGCAAACCCAATCCGCGCAGCGGCTTCGCATATGACCTGCGTCATCTCGAAGTTTTCCTCGACACTGTGCAAACCGGCAGCATGACCGAGACCGCGCTGCGCTTTGGAGTGACCCAGCCGGCCGTGTCGCACATCATCGCGACTCTAGAAAAATCCGTCGGCTCCCCGATCTACGACCGAAGCATACGGCCGATCCAGTTGACGCCGGCCGGCAGGGTCTTGCTGACGAACTCGCAGCGCCTCATCGCCGCGGCCTATGAGATGGCGCGCGATGTGCGCCGCGCAGCTCGTGACAACTATGCCGAGTTGCGGATCGGCGTGGTCGACAGCGTGATCGGGTTGATCGCCGCCGATTTGGTGCAGCATCTGGACCCGCTGGCGCAGTCGCTCTCGATCTGGGCGGGTCTTTCTCCCGATCAGCGCAATGCCCTGCTCGATCGGCGCGCCGACCTCGTCATCAGTTCCGACGCGATGGAAGAAACAGATGATGTCGAGCGCTACGAGGTGCTGCGCGAGCCCTTTATCGTGGTTTTGCCGCGCTCGCTGACGCATCTGCAAGGCGCTCCGCTGCATGTGCTGGCCGAAGAGGCGCCGCTCATCCGCTATAGCAGCCACTCCCATATCGGCCAGCAGATCGAGCAGCATCTGCGCCGTTTGCGGGTCAAGCTACCCAGAGTGTTCGAACTCGACGTCTCGGACGCCTTGTTTGACTGTGTGCGGGCTGGCGCGGGCTGGAGCATCTCGACACCAGTCTGCTTTCTCTCGGCCTCCAAGCCGATCGAGGATTTCGTTTTCGCCCCGCTCGATCCGGGACGATTCCGCTCGATCTATCTGGTCTTCCGTCGCGGCGAACTCGGGAACCTGCCCCGGGATATCGCAACTCTGGCAGCGCGCGCCATCCGCAAGAACGGTCTTGATCGCCTGGCTTCGCTTCATCCCTGGCTCAGCCAGAAGCTGGAGATCGCTTCATAAGATTTTTCTCTGTTATTCATAGAGCAGGCTCATGGCATTCCAACGTGATCAGGATTTAACCGTGAGATTGCGATGCGGCACGCCGTCAGGGTCGAGGAGGATTCGCTTGGACCGGTCGAGATTCCGGCCGACCGCCTCTACGGCGCCAATACCTCTCGCGCTCTCGGCAACTTTCCATCCAGCGCCGCCCTTGGTGCATTTCCGGATTTCATTCGGGCGCTCGCCATCGTCAAGAAGGCAGCGGCCGAGGCCAATCATGCGCTTGGTCTGCTGAACGATGTCCGGGCGCGAGCGATCGTAGCCGCCTGCGACGAGCTCATCGCTGGACAGCACCACGACCAGTGCGTGGTCGAATTGCTGGAAGGCTCGGGCGGCACCTCGACGAACATGAACGTCAATGAGGTGATCGCGAACCGCGCCCTGGAGATCATGGGGCAACCGCGCGGCTCCTATGCAGCGCTCAACCCGAACGACCACGTCAACCTCAGCCAGTCGACCAACGACGTCTATCCGACCGCCCTGAAGCTCGCGCTGCATGCCATGTCAGCCCGGCTGGCCGAGGTTCTGGTCGCGATGCAGCTCACTCTGGCCGACAAGGCATCGAGCTTCGCAAACGTGCTTCGGGTCGGCCGCACCTGTATGCAGTCGGCCCAGCCAATGACACTCGGGCAGGCCTTCGGGGGCTATGCCAGCGCGATCGGCCGCGCTCGCGCGGCATTGGAGGCACGGCGGGAGGCCCTTCTCGAAGTGCCGCTGGGCGCGACCGCGATCGGCACCGGGCTGGGCGCCGCACCGGGCTATCGCGAGCGGATCGCAGATGCCCTCTCTCGCGCCTATGGAAACCGGGTCCGCCTCTCCGACAACTTCTTCGACGGTCTGCAGAATGCCGACGAGCTCGGCCGCTTCTCCGCCGAGCTGCGGACTTGCAGCCAGATCGTGGCGCGCATCGGCGCTGATCTTGAGCTGCTTGCGAGCTCGCCGGATAGCGGGCTCGGCGAAATTTCCCTTCCCAGGGTCCAGGCCGGCTCCTCGATCATGCCGGGCAAGGTCAATCCGGTCATGCCCATGCTGGCGCAGCAGGTCGCCTTCGTCGTCCAGGGACATGACACGACGACCGCGCTCGCTGTCTTGCACGGACAGTTCGAGATCAACCATTTTGAACCGGCGATGGCGCGGGCGCTGTTCGAGGCGTGCAATCTGATGAGCGCCTCCTATGCGCTCTTCAACGAGCGTTGCCTGAAGGGAGTCGAGGCCCGCGACGAGCGGTCCTATCTCAATCTGCGCAATTCCCCGGCGATCGCCAGTCTGTTCCTCGCCGATATCGGCTATGCGGGCGTGACGCGCATTGTCCAGGAAGCGGAGCGCGAAGGCATAGCCTTCGTCGATGTCGCCATTCGTGAGCAACTGATGACCGAGTCGGAGGTCAGGCTGCGCCTCACCCAAGCCGCCCGCCCACATGCCCGCCCCTGACCGACGCGGGCGCAAGGCTCAACACAACAAGAAGGAGGGGATCATGACGAATTTCGGATCGAAGCTTTTCAGCGCACTCGCCGCTGGCGGCCTGAGCCTCGTCGCGGCGCAGGCCCAAGCCCAGGGCAAGGTCGTGCTCGGCAGCACCAGCAGCACGACGATGAGCGCCCTGAACGAGCGGATCCTCCCCGCCTTTGAAAAAGCCAGTAGCATCGAGGTCAAGAACGTCGCCGGCGCTTCGGCCCATCATCTGGCGCGGCTGCAGGCCCAGCAGGGCAATCAGGAACTCGATGTCGTCATGCTCGACGACGCCATCATGGCACAGGCCGTCTCGCTCGGCTTCTGCGCCGACCTGCCGAAAGCCTTCCTCGATACCTTCGTGCCGGAGGCGGTAATCGGAGGTCAGGCCGTCGGCTTCGGCCTCAATGCGATCGGCCTGGCCTATAATCCGAAGGTCTTTGAGCAGAAGCCCTGGTCAGCGCCGACGTCGTGGAACGACCTCGCCCGGCCGGAATTCAAGAACCGCATTGCGGTTGCGACGATCAGCAACGGCTATGGCCTGGCAACGCTGGCCATGCTCGCCAAGGCGAACGGCGGAAGCGAGGATAATATTGAGCCTGGCATCGCGGCGATGAAGAAGGTCGCGCCCAACGTCGTCGCCTTCGTCGATTCGACTTCGAAGATCCCCGAGCTGTTCCAGACCGGCGAGATCGCGCTGACCGTCTGGAACAACAACCGCGTCAAGCTGCTGGCCGATACCGGCCTTCCAATCGAGTTCGTGTTCCCGAAGGAAGGAGCGCTGGCCGGCGTGTCATATCTCTGCATCGTCAAGGGCTCGAAGAACCCCGAGAATGCCCGCAAGCTGATCGAGGTGATGACAGGCACCGAAGCCCAGAAGCTCTATGCGACGGCGTTCGCCGGCGGGCCGACGCTCAAGGGGCTCACTGTCGACGACCCGTCAGGCCTGATCGTTGATACGGCGCGCCTACGCACGCTCGTCGAGCTCGATGCGAAGAAGGTCCAGGCCAACCGCGAGGAATGGGCGCGGCGCTGGGCGCGTGAAGTCGAGCGCTAGGTCGCCGCGGCTAAACCCTAGGAAAAGGGCGACCATCACCATGGCATTTCTCGAACTTGACGGGCTCGTCAAACATTTCAGCAGTTTCGTCGCCGTAGACGGCTTGAGCCTTTCCGTCGAGCGCGGCGAATTCGTCAGCCTGCTCGGGCCGTCTGGCTGCGGCAAGACGACAACCCTGCACATGATCGCCGGCTTCCAGGAGCCCAGCGCCGGATCGATCTCCGTCGATGGCGTCGACATCGTCGATGTGCCGGTCAACAAGCGCGACATCGGCATCGTGTTCCAGAACTATGCGCTATTCCCTCACATGACCGTGGCCGACAATGTCGGCTTCGGCCTGGATATGCGCCGGGTGCCGAAAGCGACCCGCGACGCCAGGGTGCGCCGCGCGCTGGAGCAGGTTCATCTCGAAACGCTCGCCGGACGCTATCCCAAGGAGCTGTCCGGCGGCCAGCAACAGCGCGTCGCCTTGGCACGTGCACTGGTGATCGAGCCCAAGATCCTCCTGCTCGACGAGCCGCTCTCCAATCTCGACGCGAAGCTGCGCGAGGACATGCAGATCGAGCTCAAGCTGCTGCAACGCGAACTCGGCATCACGACCATTCTCGTGACCCACGACCAGAACGAGGCCATGGCGCTCAGCGACCGCATTGCGGTGATGCATGGCGGCCGTATCGTCCAGCTCGATGCGCCCTATCAAGGTTATGAGCGTCCCGAAACGCCCTTCGTCGCCGGCTTCCTCGGCAAGGCCAATCTGTTCGACATCGCCGCATCGTCGGGAGCGATCGACTGGTCGCGCATCGCCCAATCAGGCGGACCGGACGTTTCGGCTGCGCTCGGCGAGCGAGGCGCGCTGCTTTGCGTGCGGCCGGAGAAAATGGCCTTCTGCGGTCCGGAGGAGGCCTATCTCTCGGGCGTCGTCGCAACCCGGATTTTTCTCGGCGCGAGCTGGCTCTATCAGATCAAAGTCGCGCAGTTCGGCACCGTCCTGGTAGCGGAGCAGAATCGCAGCGCCTCGGACAAGGTCGAAGGCAGCGCAGTGCACCTGCGCTGGGAGCCCGGGCATGCCGCGCTGATCCCGGGAGATGGCCAATGAGCCTGTCGCGCGCCCAGGCGTGGCCATTGCTGATGTGCGTGCCCGCAGTCGCCTTGTTCGCCGTCTTCTTCCTGCTGCCGCTGGCGCTGGTAATGATGCTCAGCGCCTATTCCTTCAAGGCCGGCGTCGGCATCGTGCCCGACTTGAGTTGGGCGAACTACGCCGCCGTGATCTTCGACGGCTACTACCAACAGCTCTTCTTCAACACCCTGTTTATCGGCGTCACGACGGCGCTGGTGACCCTGCTTCTGGGGATGCCCGAAGCCTATGTGCTCTATCGGATGCGCTCGCCTTGGCGCACGATCTTCCTGCTCGTCATTCTCGGGCCGCTGCTGATCTCGCTGGTGGTACGGACCCTCGGCTGGCTGATCCTGCTCGGTAATCAGGGCGTGCTCAACTCGGCGCTGATGGCTGCCGGCGTGACCGAGGATCCGATCCGCTTCCTCTATTCGGCGCCGGCCATCGTGATCGGCCTCACGCATGTTCTGCTGCCCTTCATGGTCATTCCGATCTGGACCTCACTGCAGAAGCAGAAGAGCTCGGTGGTGCACGCCGCCTTCTCGCTGGGTGCCTCTCGCCGTCAGGTGTTCTTCCGTATCATCCTGCCGACGGCACTCCCCGGCATCCTCTCCGGCACCATGGTGGTGTTCTCGCTCGCGGCCAGCGCCTTCGCCACGCCGGCCATCCTCGGCGGGCGCCGTTTCAAGGTCGTCTCCACCGCCGTCTACGACGAATTCATGAGCACGCTGAACTGGCCGCTCGGCGCCACGATCGCGCTCTTTCTCCTCATCATCAGCCTTGGTTCCCTGATGCTCTACAATCGCCTGATCGAGCGGCGCATCCAGCGTTGGGCCTGAGGGAGGTCCAGATGCTCCGCAACACACCGCTCTCCCTTGCCTTTCATACCGCGCTTGTGACGTTCGTCATGGCGCCCCTGATCACCGTCAGCCTCGTCGCATTCACCGCGGAGAGTTATCTCGCTCTGCCATGGAGCGGCCTTTCCCTGCGCTGGTTCCGCAGTGTCTTCGCGGATCGCGAATTCCTCGCCTCCGCCTGGGTCAGCATTCAGGTAGCGGTCTTCACCGCGACGCTGGGAGTGGCTCTGGCCCTGCCGGCAGTGCTCGCCATCGGGCGCTACCAGTTTCCGGGTCGCGACGCGGTCAACGCCCTGCTGCTGGCGCCGATCCCCGTGCCTGGGATCGTTCTCGGCGTGACCTTCCTGCGGTTCATGACCCAGATCGGCTGGAACGGAACAGTGGCAGCCATGATCGTCTGCCATTTGATCGTGACGATTCCCTTCGTCGTGCGCATTCTGCTCGCTGCAATCGTAGGCCTCGACAAATCGATCCCGCAGGCCGCGCAGTCACTGGGCGCGTCGCGGCTGGCGGTTTTTCGCCGCATCACCCTGCCGATGCTGGCCTCTGGGATCAGCGGTGCCTGGATCATGGCCTTCCTGCTCAGCTTCGACGAGTTGACAGTCGCCATCTTCGTCGCCTCGACCAGCGTCAAGACGCTGCCGGTCTGGCTGTTCGAGAAAATCAGCTGGGGGCTCGACCCATCGGCCTGCGCTGCTTCGGTCCTGATCATTGCCGGCACATTTCTGGCCATGCTGATATTGGATCGGATCTATGGTCTTGAACGCCTGCTTGTGGGCAAGTCAGCAGAAAGCTGACCGCAGCCAGAGCAAGCGAGACCTTGATTGAGCGAGGCTCAGGGCCGCATCAGACCGCAGCTGTCTGACCGGCCCGGCTAGCTTCAATCGTCGCTAGGCAGCGACTGCAAGATGAGCGACACAGTCGCCAGGCTGGACCCGGCCGATGGCGCGACGGCAGTACAGCAGCCCCGTTTCCTCGAAACGGATCGGTTCTGGCGCCCGCTGGGGATTCTCCGGATGGTGAAGATAACCGGCGACCTCGCCCGCAGCCACAATCGCGCCTAATGGGTGAAGGTGCTCAAAGACACCAGCATCGTAGACATAAGTATATGCTCGGTTTCCGGCGATACGAATTGGCTGCGTCGCGTCTGGGCGCCGCCATTTTTCATCGAGCGGCAGCACGCCGAGATGATCGAGAACCCGGTAGATGCCCCCCTCTCCAACGCGGGTTGCCTCGACGTTGACGCCGCCACCGCCGCCGAGTTCGGCTGCGATCGAAGGAATGCCCATCTCGCGAGCGACTTGTGACAGATTGCCACCGCCACTCATGCCTTTGAAGGTCAGGGAAACGGGGGCGTTGAAGGCGTCAAGCATGCCCTGCATCCGCCGGTCGAGAGCAGCATCGCCGCTTGTGCCGCCGGCGCAATAGATCATCAGTTCCATCGACGTGCCGCCAGCATGCATGTC
Organism: Alloboseaceae bacterium BT-24-1; assembly: GCA_025846845.1. Classification (GTDB taxonomy): domain Bacteria; phylum Pseudomonadota; class Alphaproteobacteria; order Rhizobiales; family Beijerinckiaceae; genus Allobosea. Next base: position 72,331 of record JAOYTL010000001.1, on the reverse strand, counting down.
GACGACCGCGTCGCACATCGGCAGGACCGCATCATGGATGAAATGCGCGATCCGCTGGGTTGGCGTACCGAACTCATCACCGGGAAACAGACGGTTCAGATTGCCTTCGTCGATGGGTGAAACGCGAGCGCCCGCGACGACGGCCGGCGGATTGGCCGCCGAAACTGCGATAATGCGCCCTGAAACCTTGCTGACATCGAGCTGATTGATCAGCCGAGAAACCGCAATCTGCCCCTCATACTCGTCTCCATGGCAGCCCGCCTGCACCAGGACCGTCGGCCCTTCGCCGTTCTTGAAGACCGCAACCGGAATAGGAATGACGCCATAGCCGGAGCGCGTGATGGAATGGCCGATCCGAATCCAGGATAGCTGCCGGCCCGGCTTGTCGAAATCCAGATCACTCCAATCCCTCGCACTCATCTTTTCCTCCGTTGAGATTAGCCGTCACAAGCATTTTTCTGCAGCGACGGGCCTCCGCTCCAGATGCGCCGCCTTGGGTGACTTAGATTGTGCTGCGGAGGACTTGCTGCCAGATATCACCTGACTGCCATGAGCACGCAGTCGTCCATGAGTTGCCAGATGCGCGTGACCTCTGCGAAGCCAGCCTGCCTGAGCGCCGCCTCGTGGAAGGCGACGGTCACCTCTGCCAGGGTCTCGCTCCGCTCCAAGCGCTCGTTTCGCAACGCCAGCAGTTCTGCGAGCGCCGGCTCCGTGCCGATGGCCTCCCACCACCCCTTCCAGCTGTCGGCGGCGCCCGCGCTCATCACGCGTTCCTCATGCCGTTTGGCCGCCTCCCGCAGCAGAGAGCGTGAGACCGGCTGATGATCCCGTTCGGTCAAATGGTCGCCGTTGAAGAAAAAGCCGCCCGGCCGGATGAGCTTGCCGAGCCCCTGATAAATCGCCGTGAGCTGCGGCGGCGTGAACCAGTGCAACGCCGTCGTGGTAAGGACGGCATCGAACGGGCCATCTATTCTTTCTTCCCAGCCCGGCAAGCGCAGATCAGTCTCGAGCCAGGTCAAGCGCCCACCGCCATCGCCCAACGCAGCTTGGCCAAGACGCATCAAGACCGGATCGAAATCGACCGCGAGGACCTCGGCCTCAGGGAAGCGCGACAGCACCCGTTCCGAGAGCGAGCCAGGACCGCAACACAGGTCTATGACCCTGATCTTACCGGGCAGCCCATGGTCGACCAGCTCGAACATGGCATCGAACCGCCCCTCCCGGCCGGCGATATAGACCTCCTGTTGCCGGTCCCAGCGGGCAAGCAGGCTCCTCGCCGCCGTGACCGCAAGCCTGTCGCCTGTGTCGGCAGTCATCGTCATGTCATCGTCTCCTTCGGAGGCTGGCCAGGCCAGCGCTAATGGCCGGCGGCGTTGACCGCCGAAAGCAGCTCCCGCTTCAGCCGCTGAAAATGCTCGCTGGTTCTGATCTCGTTGCCGCGCGGCCGCGGCAGGTCGATCGCGATCTCGAGCTTGATCCGACCCGGTCGCGCCGACATCAGAATGGCCCTGTCCGCAAGGAACACCGCTTCCTCGATGTCATGGGTAATGAACAGGACGGTGAGCTTGTGCTCGTCCCAGATCCGCAGCAGCAGCTCCTGCATCTGGTAGCGGGTCATGGCGTCGAGCGCGCCGAAAGGCTCGTCCATGAGCAGGACCTTTGGCCGATAGGACAGCGAGCGCGCGATCGCCACACGCTGCCTCATTCCGCCGGAAAGCTGCGACGGGTAGTGGCCCGCGAAATCACCAAGTCCAACGAGCTGCAAATGCTCCAGGGCGATCACGCGGCGACGGGCCTTGTCGAATTCGTCGATCAACGCGAACTCGACGTTCTCCGCCACAGTCAGCCACGGCATGAGCGTGTAGGATTGGAAAACCACGCCACGATCGCGTCCCGGGCCGGTGACCTCCCGTCCATCGACCATGATGATGCCGGAACTGGCCTGTTCGAGGCCCGCGACGATGTTCAGAGCGGTACTCTTTCCGCATCCGCTCGGACCGACCAGCGCGACGAAGCTGTTCTCATCGATCGACAGATCGAACTTATCCAAGGCCAGCAGGCCGGTCGTGGCATCGCCAAAACGCTTGGTGACCCGGTCGAGCACGAGCTTTACTGGCTGCGCCGCGTTCATAGCTTGCCCCCTTCAGCCCAGGAAAACAGCTTGCGACCGGCGAACTTCATCATCTGGTCGGAAGCAAGGCCGATCAGGCCGATGAAGATGACGGCAGAGAAGATTTCGGCGGTCCGGAGGTATCGTTGATCGACGGACATGCGGTAGCCGAGTCCCATGCCGGCAGCGACGAGCTCGGCGAGAATCAACCATGACCAGGACCATGCCAGGGTGATGCGCAGCGCATCCCAAATGCCCGGCATAGCCCAGGGCAGTATGATCCGCCGCAGGATCTTGGCCTTCGAGAACCCGAGCGTGTGACCGACATTGAGGAGATCGACCGGCACACGCTTGACCGCGTCCATGAACATCATGGTTTGCGAGAAGAAGGTGCCGATCCAGATCAGCAGCCACTTCTGGGCCTCCTCAATCCCCGCCCAGATCAATGTCAGCGGCAGAAAAGCGCTGACCGGCATGTAGCGGATGAAACCGATCAGCGGTTCAGCGGCTGCCCTGGCCAGCGGCGAGGCTCCCATCAGGATACCGAGCGGCAAGGCCGTCGCAGCTGCGATCAGGAAACCGATCAGAACGCGGGATGCGCTCGCGAGACTGTCCGACCACAAGAGCCCATCAACTGCACGCTCCAGCGTGGCCGAAACAACGGCGACTGGCGAAGGGAGAATGAACGCTGGTATCGATCCAAAAGTCGCAACGACCCACCAGATCACAATTATTACAACGAAGCTCGCCAGCGAGACGACGTTTTCTTTCAAGGCACTTAAATCTCGTAACATAGTCCCTCACCTGGCGCATCAAAGGGCAAAAGCTTATCCCTTACTGCGTTGCTCTGGTGATCGGCCCGAGGTCTACGATTGCTTGGAAATCAGGGCTCCCGCGCAGTGTTCCAAACTCGCGCATAATCCCGGTGATCTCGTTGGCCATCGGAACCAATTGCTTCTCCATGAAACTGCGCCCTTCGGCCGCCCGGTAAAGCTTGATCGTGGCATAGGAACTGCGCAAATCGTCAATCTTCATTGCCGAGCGCTTGACGATCGCCTGGAAGGCGTCCTCCGGATTCTCGTTGATGTATTTCACCGCGGCGTCCCAGGCTCGGATCATGCCAACAACCGCGTCAGGATAGTCTTTCAGGAACTTCGTGCTCACGATCCAGCTGTCAGAAACACTGCCGGGAAAATCGCCCGCCGATGCGATACGTTTGGCATCGGGATTGTGAGCCAGCGACCTGGAAATATAGGGCTCGTAGGTGACCGCGGCATCGACGCGTCCGGTCGAGAACGCGAGGCCGGCGAGCTCGTCCGAATTCACGTCGAGGATGGTCAGGTTGTTCATGGCCATGCCGGCATTTTTCAGCGCGAGCCGCAGCAGGTACTCACGCTGGGAGTCTCGCACCAATGCGATCCGCTTGCCGGTGAGATCCTTGATCGAGTTGATGCCCTTCCCGGCAATCAGCGCGTCACCTGTCACCGACAAGCCCATGAACAGCACGAGCTTGAAGTCGACGCCGGCCGCCTGACGCTGGGTTGTCGCCGGAATATTGGTATGAGCCGAACTGATCTGCCCCGTAGACAATGCGGCGGTCACATCGGCAGAGGTCGCGATCCGGATCGGAATGATCGAGACGCCATTGGCGACGTCGAACCCCCTCTCTTTGGCGACATACCAGGGCGTGTAGCCGATCCAATCACCAATCGGAACGGTAACGGCGACAGGTTTGCCGCCCTGCGCTCTTGCTTCCGGTGTTCCGAGCAACCACGACGGCAACCCGCTGCCGGACGCCAACGCAAAAGCGAGCGACGACTTCAAGAAAGAACGACGCATCCGATGCTCCCGTTATAATATTTGCTTGAATTCGGTCCCACTTTCACTCAACGAAAGCGCGTTCTGCCCGAATTTCTCACCCACGTCGGCATTGTGTGCGACACGCCGATAATATGGACCGTTAGAAATACTAATCGGTCTCTACGAAGATTTGTTGCGGGCGATGGTTACCGACGCCGGAACACAGGACCACCGGCGCTTTCAGGGTCGGCGTCGATCGTAGAGAACAACATACAATGCGCAAGCGATGATGAGACCGGCGCCTGCCAAGCTCTGCCCGCTCGGCAACAAGCCGAAAATCGCTGCGTCGAAGCTCAAGGCCCAGAGCAGGGCGGTGTACTCGAACGGTGCAATGGCCGAGATCGAACTCTTCCCGATTGCAGCCGTGCCCGCCAGATGCGCAAGACCTCCCAGGAGGCCAGCTGCAACGAGATAAGCGAGGACTTGCCCCTCCACCGGGACCCAACCCAATGGGGCCGTCGCCAGCCCGGCGCCGGACAGCGCCAGTGCAAAATACAACGCAACCGTCGCCGGATGCTCGGTCGCCGTGAGATTCTTGATCTGGATGCGGCTCAAGGCCGAGACAAAGGCAGTCGCCAAACCAGCGCAGATGCCGATGATTTGCTCCGGACCCAACGCGGTTCCCGACAAACCCGGCTTCAACATGATGACCACGCCAATAAAGCCTCCGATGCAGGCCACGATGACGTGGATGCTGGAGCGCTCTCCCAACAGGAAGCGCGCCAGCAGGATCGAGAAAAACGGCATCAGGAAACTCAGCGCGGTCGCCAGATAGAGCGGTAGCCGCGCGAGCGTCGCGAAGGACAGGAAGGTCGCTGCGCAGCTGAGAATGTTGCGCGTCGCATGCGCCATCGGCCGTTTCGTAAAAAAAGCCTGCGGCGCTGCGCCGACGATGATCATGAACATCGTAATCGGAAGCAGCGCGACGAAGGAGCGAAAGAAGACGACCTGACCGAGCGGGACGTCCGCAGAGGCGAGCCGAATGCAAAGGCTCATGGCAGAGAACAGCGCTACGGCGGCTAACCGAAGTGCAATGATCTGCAAGCCTGGCGTCGCCATGATCCACGAGGCCGTTCGTCAATATCCGCGCGACAGATCGACCAACCCGATCATCGGTTCGTTACGCCTGAAGCGGAGAATGTTTTCGATAACGACATCCGCGGAGCTGGCAGGTTGTATGGTGCTCGCGACATGCGGGGTGTAGAGGATTCTCGGATGGCTCCAGAAGGGATGCTCGGGAGCCGGCGGCTCCGGCTCGAGAACATCGACAAGCGCGGCGCCGAGTCGGCCGCTATCGAGCGCAGCGATCAGATCCGCATCGACCAGATGCGGCCCCCGACCGACCTGCACCAGGCAAGCGCCCTGAGGCAACAGCGACAGGTTGGCCGCGTTGAGAATCCCACGGGTCTCGCCGGTGAGTGGCAGAAGGCAGACCAGGATATCGCTGCCGCCCAGAAAGTGCGGCAGCTCCTCGATGCCGGCATGGCAGCTCACGCCGGCGATCTCCCGGCGGTTACGGCTCCAGCCCGACAGGGCAAAACCCATTGGCGCCAGCGCGGCGAGAGCCGCCTGCCCCATCTCGCCGAGGCCCATGACACCGACACGCGTCGCCGTTGCCGGCCGGATGCCCAAGAACTTCCACTCCTTCCGGCGTTGCTGCTCGGCATAGGCGATCATGTCCCGGCGCAACATCAGGACGGCCATCAGGACGAACTCTGCCATCCCGGAGCTGAGGCCCGGCTCGATCATGCGGACCAGCTTCAGATGATCGGGGAAGCCCTCCGGCTCGAACTGATCGACGCCAGCCCCCGTCGAGAACACGACCTTCAGATTGGGGAAGGATTCGAGAAGCCCGGGCGGGTTCTTCCACGTCACCAGGAACTCGACGTCGGCGCGACTTGATCTGTCATCGATCGTCCTGAACGGAAGATCCGGTAGCAGTTGCGTAAATCTGGCTGACCAGATCCGCGCGCGCTCACTCGACGAGTTGAAGACGATCGACATCCGCGCTGCTCCTGTGGGCTCGGCTCCAGCGGAACCTCATGCGACCTGCTGCGCGATGAATTTCGTTTCGAGATATTCCTGAATGCCGGCCCTGCCGCCCTCGCGGCCGAGCCCGGCCTGCTTCCAGCCGCCAAAAGGCACCGGAGGACCGGTGAAGCCCGCCGTGTTCACGGCGACCATGCCGAACTCCAGCCTTTCGGTCATGCGGGCGACGCGAAGCATGTCGTTGGTATAGAGATAGGCGGCAAGACCGGTTTCCGTGGCATTCGCGAGTGCCAGCACTTCGCTCTCGTCGTCGAAGGGCAGCACGGCAGCGACCGGCCCGAACGTCTCCTCGCCGGCAATCAGCATGTCATGCGTGACGTCTGCCAACAGCGTCGGAACGACGAAGTTGTCGTCGCGCTCGATGTCGCTACCGACGACCAGACGGGCCCCCTTCCGCAGCGCGTCGAGGATATGACGGTGGCACTTCTGGCGAACGGACGGCACGGTCATTGGGCCGATGTCGGTAGCCGGATCGAGGCCGCTGCCGACCTCGAGCGCCCGGATCGCGACCGCAAAGCGATCCAGGAAAGCATCATAGATGCTCCGCTGAACATAGATCCGGTTCGCGGCGAGACAGTCCTGCCCCGAAGTGCTGAATTTGGCGGTCATGGCGCCGGCCACAGCCGTTTCGACCGGAACGTCGTCGAACACGATGAAGGGCGCGTGGCCGCCGAGCTCGAGCGAAACGCGTTTCACCTGCGCTCCCGCTTCTCGCAATAGCAATCGCCCGATCTCGGTAGACCCTGTGAAGGAGAATGCCCTTACGTCGACATGAGCGAGCAATGCCTGCGTCAGGGCTTTCGGGTCGCCATGGAGAACCTGAAAGACCGCGTCCGGAAGGTCTGCTTCTTCCGCCAGTCGCAGCAAGGCCAGTGCCGAAAGCGGCGTTTCAGGAGCCGGTTTGACGATCATCGCACAGCCTGCAGCAAGGGCCGCACCAGCCTTGCGCGTCACCATGGCGATCGGGCAGTTCCACGGAGTCACGGCGGCCGCCACACCGACCGGCTGCCGGAGGATTTGCGTCATCGAACCAGGCCTGTGGGCCGGCAAGATTTCGCCGCCTGCCCGCTCGCCTTCGCCAGCATACCAGTCGAGATAGGAGGCGGCGTATTCGACCTCCCAGCGGCTCTCCTTGAGCGGTTTACCCTGCTCGCTCGTGCACAAGATGGCGAGATCCTCGCCGTGCCTCCGGATCAACTCCGCCCAGCGCCGCAGAACAATGCCACGCTCCCAGGCAAGGGTTTGCCGCCAACCATCGAAGGCGAGGCGAGCTGCCTCGACCGCCTGCCCAACGGCCGCGACACCCACGGTGCCCACTTCAGCGATCACGCGACCGGAGGCCGGGTCCTTCACCGGCAAGCGCCGCCCGCCACTGGACCAGCGACCTTGCGATCTGAGGTCGCCCGACAGAAAGTCTTGCCGCTGAATATCACTGACGGTCAGAGAGGCCGGCCGGCGTTGAGACGCTGTCATATGGGCTCCTAATCGTAGCGAGCGCGCCGGGGCTCTTGCCCGGCAGCTCGAACAGCTGGCGTTAAGCTGACAACCGGCTGCCTTCTGGGACCCGGCGGTGCCGCGGCGCGACCGGCGACCCTACGATCGCGAGGTCGAATTCGGAGGGTCTCGGCCGGTCGATCCGGAACGCTTCGAGCGAATTGCCCGAAGCGCCGGTCCGGATCAGTTCGCTCATGATTTCGCCCAGTCCGGGCCCGAGCTGGAAGCCACTGCCATTGAAGCCGAACATATGGAAGAGGCCGGGCGTGGTCGCGCTCGGACCAATCACCGGAATGGTATCGGGTGTATAGCCCTCGACACCGCTCCAGGTCCGGATCAGCCTGATCCCGCGCAGGCTCGGCACGACCTCGATCAGCCGCTCATAGATGCCGACCATGTTGCCGGGCATGATGCTGTGCTTGCTGGTGCCGGTATCGGAATAGTTTCGGCCGAGTCCGCCGATCACGAGATTGCCGCGCTCGGTCTGACGAAAATAGAAGTTGCCGAAACAGGAAATCATCGACTTGACGAAGCCACGCACCGGTTCGGTCACGCCGAGTTGGGGCCCGAGCACCATCAGCTCCATCGATTCGCCGAACATCCCGGAAATGCCGTTGGCCCAGGCACCTGCCGTGTTCAGCAACTGCTCGGCGGCGAAGCGCCTGCCGTCATGCGTTTCGACGACGAAACGACCATTGGCGTGAGCGGCCTCGCGGACCTCGGCGTTTTCCGCGATGGTGACGCCGGCACGAGCCGCAGCCACGCGAAATGCCGCCGAGACCAGTCGCGGGTTTGCCGTGCCGTCTCTCGGCGACAGCATGATCCCGGTGCTGCCGTGCAACCACGGAAAATGGGCCTTGGCCTCGTTGGCATGGAGCAGCCGGAAGCCGAAATCATAGCCCCTGGCAGTGTCCATATAGGTGGCGAGTTCGTCGAGCTGTGATTGCTGAAAGGTAACCCGCACCGATCCGGTCTGGCGAAATTCGCCGTCTGTGCCGAGCAGGGCGGGAAGCGCTTCCCAGACCCGGCGCGCCCTTATCGCGATCGGCATGAGATCGGATGACCAGTCATAGAAGCGGATATTGCCGAAATTGGCCGCACTCGCCTGGCTGCCGCACACTGTCTTCTCGATCAGCATGACCTTGAGCTTCGAGCGCTGGGCAATGTCGAGGGCGGTCGACATGCCCATGATCCCGCCGCCGATGACGATGACGTCAGCTGTCTCCACGGCGGATCTCCTGTCCGGCTGACGAGGCGAACGGCTTGACTGGCGGCTGAGCCCGCAAGCGTCCGACCTCCTCTCGAGGTAGGTCCAGCATCTGGGCGAGAAGTTCTGAGGCAGCGAATTCGCAATACCGTCCCTGGCAACGTCCCATGCCGCAACGCGTCATCGATTTTGCGCGGTTGATCTCGCGCGCTCCCATGGCAGCGACGGTCTCCTTGAAAGCCTTGACCGTCACTCCCTCGCAGCGGCACAGCACGGTGTCGGCGGGAACCTCGCGGAGATGGTCGATGGGAGCGGCAAAAGCACGGTCGATGCCCTGCCTGAAGCGGTGGAAGCTCTCGTGCGCCTCCAGCATCGTGGTCGGCGCACTGATCTTCTGACCGAGATCAACGAGGATCGCGTGGGCTGCGAGCGAGCCTGCGAGTTCGGCAGCGTCGGCCCCGGCGATACCGGCGCCATCGCCTGCGACATAGACGTCCGCGACAGATGTCCGTCCGTAAGCGTCCAGATGCGGCCGCCAGTTCCGCGAGCCAGGATCGTAGACGATCTCGCAGCCGGCCAGGTCGGCCAGTTGCACCTCCGGCCGTAGATCGTAGCCGAGACCGACCGCTGTGCAGGCGACTTCATGCGCGCGGCCATCGGCATCGCGATAGGCAACTCCCTCGACCGAATCGCTGCCGCGAATGGCAACAGGACGAATGCCGTTGCGGAGCTTGACGCGGTACCGCATCGCCAGGGCAGTGGTGATGCGGATGCCGCGCCACAACATGTCCGGCCGCGCAAGCATGGCGGGCAGGGACGATATCCGTCGCGAGAATGGCGAGGTGTCGAAAACCCCAACGACGTCGGCGCCAGCCTGGGCATATTGCAGCGCGACCAGATAGAGCAATGGACCGGTGCCGACGAAAGCAACGCGCTCGCCGATCGCGCAGCCATGAGCCTTGAGCGCGATCTGCGCCCCACCCAGCGAGAAGGTCCCCGGCAAGGTCCAGTTCGGCAGCGGGATTACACGCTCGACAGCACCGGACGCGATGAGCAGCCGGTCGAAGTCGATCTGGTCCGGACGACCCGCACATTCGATATGTAGATAGTTCTCGTGGACAGCCCAGGCCGTCGTGGAGGGACGCCAATCGATATGGCCGGCAGCAGCGGCTGCGTCGAATTCGGAATGGAGCGCGAAAGCTTTCTGATGATCCTCGCCATAGACTTCGCTGTGGCTGCGGCGCAGCTCTTCTGCCGGACGCCGGTAGATCTGCCCACCGCTGCGGGGCTGCTCGTCAATCACGATCGGCCTGATGCCGGCCGCTGCGAGCGCGAGCGCCGCACGGGCTCCAGCCGGCCCCGCACCGATAATCACGACAACGGCGCTCATGTCCTGAAATCCGGATCATTGGTCTTGATGCTCAGGCCGTCTTCGATCGGGGTCGTGCAAGCGCGGATTCGCCCGCCTGTCTCAAGCCAGACCCAGCAGTCCTGACATGCGCCCATCAGGCAGAACCCTGCCCTGAACCCAGCATCGATGTCGCTTTGCCGGATCAGGCGCCCGGTCAACATCATCGCGCTCAACACTGAATCGCCAGCCCTGGCGGTACAGGGCTCTCCGTCGATCGAGAAATGGATGACGCGCCGCGCGGAATCCTTGAGGCGCTTGAACTGGGCGACGCTCATTGGATTTCCGCCGATGCATTAATTTTTTTTTCGCCCGTGCAGGCAGATGAGCGATCCATGCGATAGCGGCCAACGAGTAGTTTCAGATCGCATCCTTGTCTGAGACCCGCCGATGATATTCAACATCAGAACCGCTTATATGCGACCATGCGGTTCATCAGTAAATTTAAAGGCGCTTATTACTTTCAAATCAGGCAACGTCTCTAAATATAGACCAAGAGAGGCGTACACCGATGAAGTTGCTAGGCGCGAATGAGCACTCGCATGTCCCGTGGAAGAACGGACACGGCTCTACGACCGTCATTCTCGCGCATCCCGCGGGCGCTGCACTCGAAGCACTCGACTACCGCATTTTTTTCGCGACGGTGACCAAGGACGAAGCCTTCTCCCGCCTGCCCGGCATCGACCGCACACTGTTCATCGCGGCGGGAGGCGGCTTCGCACTTTCACCGGCTGACCATGCACCGGTCAGGGTCACGCCAGAGAGCGAGCCTTTCATCTTCGGTGGCGACAGCGAAACTCCAGCCGCTCTGATCGACGGGCCGGTGGTCGACTTCAACGTCATGACCCGAAGGGGCAGGTTTCGCCACCTGGCGACACGCCTGGTTTCGCCGCTCGATGCGAATATTTCATGCGACGGCGATGTGGTCTTGCTGATCTGTCATAGCGGGCGAGCCGTTTTGCAGAAGGATGCCCAAAAGCTCGATCTTGGTCCAATGGACGGGGCAATTTTATCCGGCGCGGGCGCGACGGTTCATGTCAGAGCCGAACTCCTCTCAAGACTGTTTCTGGTCAGGATATGGAAGACCGTCTCCTCTCAGGACTTCGAAAGCTGAGAGCCATCGCCAACCTGCAAGCTGGCCTGCTTCAGCTTCCGCGATAGGTAGTCCGAGAGCTTTCCGGCGATCTTCTTGACCTGCGGAAAGTTATTGGCCTCCTGGCGGTAAGACAGCCAATAGCTGTGCTGAAGGGATTGGATAGGATCCGATATCTGAACAAGATCGGGCTCTCTCACGCCGAAGAAAATCGGTAGGAAGGCTTGTGCCTGCCCCAGGCGGACCAGCTCGATCAAAGTAAAGACACTGGTGCATCGGAAAATCTGAGCGCTCCCGCCGAGCTCCGGATAGCCCCAAGCGACGTCGTCGGTTTCTGCAGCGCCGAGGACCGAAAGTCGGCTTATCACGGCCCACCCGCCGTGATGGAATCGTTCACTTCCCAGGCAAGAAGGGTGGCGCTCGACATAGTCGCGAGAGGCAAATACCGCGTAGGGTGCCTCCCCGAGGCGCCTGATGATGAAGGAGTTCATTCGTACCGTGCCATGGGTGACACAGATATCGTTCGCCCGGATGGCATCTTCGTCGGGACGAGGGCCAGTTTCGAGCAGCACGCGGCCATCTGGAAATGCCGCACTCAACCCGGGCAGAAATCCGGCGATGGTGTGCGACATCCATTCCCCGCAATAGATTCGAATAGTTGGATGGAAGGTCGCCCGGCTCGCCTCGAGTTCGCGAACCAGCGCCAGTTGCTCGGCGTAGACAGCCTCCGCCAAGGGGAGCAGGCGGCGGCCCACGCTGGTGAGTTCATAGCCATGCGCGCCCTTGGTGAAGAAGATCAGGCCGGTTCTTTCCTCGAGGCGCGAAATCCGCCGCCCCAAAGTCGGTTGGCTGGCGCCGGTCTGGCGAGCTGCGGCTGAAAGGCTTCCCGCCGCGGCAATGGCGCGGAAGGCTTCAATATCGTTCCAGTCGAGCTTCGAAACGTCGCGCAATTGGCCTCCCGCCGACAGCACCGAGCGCCATGTCTGTTGGCGCACCGAAATACTCAGCGCCCACAGTAGAAAAGACGCCGTAATTTCAATCGAGTAGCGGAATTCGCGGTCGTCCGCCAGCCGAGAAGGCGGCTCGGCACCGGTTCAATATTGCATAGGCTTATTCAGATACAGTGGCTGATTGGCTGAGGCTGATACGCCCTATGGTCCCGTGACCGACCTCAGCGGATCATATCTGACCATGGGCGCAATCGAGATCAGGACGCTGGAAATTTTCGCCACGGTTTGCGAGCTGGGAAGCATGACGGATGCCGCCCGCAGCCTGGGCATCACCCAGTCTGCCGTCTCGCAGCAAATCGCCCATCTGGAGCAGTTGGTGGGCGCGAGCATGCTGGACCGAGCAATGCGGCCGATGTCGCTAACCCAAGCGGGCAGAATAATCCGGGATCGCGCTCAGGCCATTCTGGCCGACGCCCGCAGCTTGTGCATGGCAATCGCCGAAGGTGAAACCGGTCGCATGGCCGAACTCCGCCTTGGTATCTCGGAGGGCATCTCCCCTTCCCTTGCAGCCACCTTGACCTTCGACCTTGCGAAGTCGGTCGAACGACTTTCGCTCGTCTCGAACCTGGCGGAAGGGCCTTCAGCGGCTCTGCGCCGGCGCGCAATCGATATGGCTGTGACGCTCGGTGAAGTCGAACCCGACGACGCGCTGGAATGTGAGGAGATCGGTCATCAACGCTGCGTTTTCGTCACAGCCGAGCCGGAGGAGTTGGAGCCCACAGGCAGCGGCCGCTTCATGCACGAGCGACCGTATGTCCGCTACGCCGCCAACGCCGGCATTGCACGCCCGATCGAGCGACATCTGAGGCGACAAAAATTCACGCCCTCGCGCTCGCTGAACGTCGATCAGGTCGAGGTTCTGGCTGACATCGTCAGCCGTATCGGAGGCTGGTCGATCGTGCCTGAAATGCTCGCATGCCATCCCCGCTTCGCTCAACTTGGAATTCAAGTTTCGGCGATGCCGCGTGGGATGTGCCTGCTTCCCCTCAGCGTCATCGGCCACACGAATGAACAGCGCGGGCTGCGGATGCGAATCGCGGCTGCCGTCAAACGCCTGGCCTGTGACGAGCCGCCGGCCGTTATCGTGCTCCCTGTGCAAGTCGCAGCTCGGCAATCGATGCCGTTTCGCCCGGCACCAGCAGCGTCCGCCGATTCAATACATCTCTTGCAACTGAGCGCTCGGAGCAGCTTATGAACTCCGCCGAAGATTCTTTGATGGCGGGTTTCGCCTCCGGGCACAGCGGTAGCTGCGACGGATCCTCCAGACGGCTGACGCCCGAAACGCGGCCGGTTTTCGATCCGTCACGATCCACTGCCAAGGCTCAGCGTTCGCTGGGACCAGGGCGGCCCAGTTTCTCCTTGGCGCCCGCCCTGCTCGAGGGCTGTCCCGTTACCTCGAACGTGGACATGCAATATCCGCTTGAAATCGCCTACGACTACGCATCCGTCGATATCGACGCCCTTTTTGCAGCGGCACCGGGTCCGGGATTGGATCGCTGGGCGCCGTTGCTGCCACCCCTGTGCCCCCGATTGAGCCTTGGCGAGGGCGGCACGCCGCTCGTGGAAATTCCTACATCGCTGTGCGGCACAGCCGGGTTAGGATCGGTCTATTTGAAGGATGAAAGTCGCAACCCGACCGGGAGCCATAAGGACCGGCTTAATCTGTGCACCGTGAGCGCAGCCGTCCTTGCAGGCGCCAAAGGCATTGTCGTCGCCTCCTCTGGCAATCACGGCGCGTCGACTGCAGCTTATGCAGCGCGTGCCGGACTTCCCTGCATCGTCGTGACCACGACCGGCATAAGCGCGGGTTTCCAGTCGATGCTGCGGGCCTATGGGGCTGCAATCCTCCCTGTCGCGGAATCGCAGAGATGGCCTGTCCTGCGCGAACTGGTGCATCACGCGGGCTTCTATCCGACCAGCAACCTGACCGATTTCCACACGGGAAACCCGTTCGGACCCGAGGGCTACAAGACGATCGCCTACGAGATCTTTCTCCAGCTCGGCCGCCGCGCGCCCAGCGTCGTGGTGGTTCCGACCGGCTATGGCGAGCAGCTTTTCGGGATCTATAAGGGCTTCCTGGAACTGCTGAAATTCGGACTGACCGAAACCATGCCGAGGATGATGGCGGTGGAACCCTCGGCGCGTGGCCCTTTGCATCACGCCCTCGTTGCCGGTCAGGCTGCCGTCAATGTCCCGCCCGACCCCACGAAGCTCTTGTCGATCGCTTGCACGGTGGGCAGCTATCGAGGCGTCTGCGCCATAGAAGACAGCAATGGGCGAGTGCTACTTGTCGATGATGACGATGTCATCCGGACAAGGGAAGCGCTGGCACGCCGCGGACTTTGGCAGGAGCTGTCCGGTGCCGCGGGCGTGGCGGCGCTTCGCCAACTGCACCCCAACGAGGCTGTCGGAGGATCCGTCGTAGCAATCGGCTGCTCGTCGGGTTTCAAAGACGCTAGCGCGGCTGCGGACCCGTTGCAGCAGGTCGAACCGGCCTATAGCGCGATCGTGGATTACCTCAAATCTCGATATCAGCTCTCGATCTCGCAGCAGTAACAAAAAAGGGGAGACACCCTCAGCTATTGGGCTGTTTTGGATGCTTCCTTGTAGCATTCGAACTCGAGCGCGCGTCCGATGTAATATCGACTCTCGTATCCTGATCGGACCTCGCGCTTGTCGTGACGATGCTCATCTTGGCCGCTACCCAGAAATCTGATGAGGAAGCCTGCGCACGAAGAGACGTTGCGGACTGTTATCGAGCGGCTTGGACTTCCAGCACATAGATCACACGACCGTCCGGCAGCCTGAAGGCGATGTCCGCTCGCGCGCCTTTCCCCTGCCCGATCTCGCCACTCGATTCGTAGCGGGTCAGTTCCTGCCCCTCCTTCATCGTGATGCGCATCTCCGACTTGCCGGGGTTCTCAACCACGACCGCATTTTTGGCGGCGAAGGGATTGAGCGGATTGCGGACGATGATGATCATCAGCATGGCGATCACCACCAGGAATACGTCGATCACGTTGACGACCGACAGCAGCGGATCGTCACCCTCATTCTCGCCGAGGAAGCGCATCAGCGATCCTCCCCGCCGCGCTCGATCGCGCGCAGTTCCTGCAACAGCCAGCAGCGGCGGATTGTCAGGACGAGATGGGGCGGCGGCGAGAGCGAGGATGACGACGGAGAAGGCCATAACCAAGCCTTCCCCAATCGCCCTAGCGTCGTTGTTGGAGAGTTTGCCGGCGCGAGACTGATCCGGACAGTAGTTTTTCAGCCGAAATCGTCTGAACCGACCATCATGCGAGCGGTTGCGGACGCAAGCCGCTTCGGCTAGGAGCGCAACAGTATAACATTGCACCAAGGAGGCCCCATGCGCAGGAATTGGATGATCGCCGCCCTCATCGGGCTGTCGACGATCGGCGCGGCTGAAGCCAAGCCGCTCAAGGTTGTCGGCCCGTGGGAGATCGCGGGTATCGATCCGGCCCAGTCCGGCTACCTCTTCAGCCGCATGCAGGTGGCCGAGACGCTCGTCTCGGTCGATGCGAGCGGCAAGCTGGTCGGTGGTCTCGCATCATCCTGGTCAACGGAGGAGGACGGGCTGTCCTGGCGATTTCGCTTGCGCGACGGGGCGCGCTTCCATGACGGGAGCCCGGTGAGCGCGGCGATCGTTGCCGACACCTTGCGCAAGGTTCACGCGGGGACCGGTGTGTTCAGCCAGGTGCCGGTCGCGGCGATCGAGCCCGAGGAGAACGATGTCGTCATCCGGCTATCGAAGCCCTTCGTGGCGCTGCCGGCCTATCTCGTCAACTTCAGCACCATCGTGCTGGCGCCGTCTTCCTTCGGCGCCTCGGGGCGGGTGGAGCGCATCGTCGGCTCGGGCCCCTATCGCGTGAAGAGCCTGACGCCACCGCTCAACATGCAGCTTGAGGTTTCGCCCGAATGGACCGGCGAGAAGCCTGGCATCGCCGAGGTCGACTATCAGGCGGTCGGCCAAGGTGAAACGCGCGCTCTCATGGCCGAGAGCGGCGAGGCCGATCTGGTCTTCTCGATGCTGCCGGTCTCGGTCGAGCGGCTGAAGCGCAATGCGAAGCTCGACGTTCGCATTGCCACGATCCCGCGCACGCGCCTGCTCAAGGTCAATGCCGCCTCCCCGCTGTTCAGCGACATCCGGGTGCGTCGCGCGATCAGCGCCGCGCTCGACCGCGAGGGCATCACAAAAGTCATCCTGCGCAATTCCGATCTCGCGGCGACACAGCTCTTCCCGAAGGCGCTCGCGGGATGGCATGTCCCGGAGCTCGCACCGCTCAAGCGCGACCTCACCGCCGCCAAGGTCCTGCTCGCAGACGCCGGCTGGACCCCAGGCGCGGACGGGATCCTGCAGAAGGACGGCAAGCCGTTCTCCTTCACGCTGCTGACCTATGCGAGCTGGCCGGAGTTGCCGCCGATAGCGACCGCGATCCAGGCGCAGCTGCGGCAAGTCGGGATCGACGCCAAGGTCTCGGTCGGCAACAGCTCGGAAATCCCGGCCCGCCACAAGGACGGAACGCTCGAGATGGGGTTGGTGTCGCGGCTTTATTCAATCGTGCCGGACGCGATCGGGGTGCTGCGGGACGACTTCAGGCCCGGCGGCAGCGACTGGGGCGCGACCGGCTGGGCGAATGACAATCTCAACGGACTCATCGAGAGCATGGCCGCGACCAGCGATCCTGCCGCTCGTCTGCCGCTGCAGAGACGCGCGATGGAGATCCTTCAGAGCGAGCTGCCTGCGATCCCGGTGACCTGGTCCGAGCTTGCGATCGTCGCCAACAAGCGGATTTCGAATGTGCAGGTCGACCCGCTGGAGGTGAACTACGGTCTCGCCGCCGTCCGCTGGGCTCAGTGACGATGTCGCGGATGATCTTGGCCCGGCTGCTCCAGGCTGGGCTGGTGGTGCTCGTTGTCGGCGTCCTCTGCTTCGTGCTCGTGCGCGCACTGCCCGGCGATCCGGCCATGCGCATTGCTGCTGGCCGCTACGGGCCTGACGCCAATATCACCGAAGCCGCGGAGCTCGTTCGCCGAGAGCTGGGCCTGAACCAGCCGGTGCTCGTCCAGCTCGGCGCCTCGCTCGGGCAGTTGGCGAAGCTCGACCTCGGGCGTTCGCTCGTGACCGGGCTGCCTATCACCAAGGAGTTGCGGATCCAGCTCGGGGCGACGCTGTGGCTCTCGGGCGCGACGCTGGTTCTCTCGCTCGTGCTCGGTCCGCCCCTCGGTCTCTTTGCCGGTCTCAGCCGCGGCGGCTGGGTCGACCGCGCTTCGCTCGGCGGTGCGATCATCCTGCGCTCGTTGCCGCCCTTCGTACTTGGTCTTTTGCTCATCCTGTTCTTCGCGATGCTGCTCGGCCTCTTCCCGCCGGCCGGCTACGGGACTTGGCGCGATCTCGCACTGCCCGCCTTGACACTCGCGCTCAGCCTCGCCGCCGTCTCCAGCCGTGTCACACGCGATGCTGTCTCAGCCGTGGCCCGCACGCCCTATATCGCATTCGCGCGGCTGAAGGGGCTGCCCGAGCCGGTCGTCATGCGCCGTCACATCCTCCGCAACGCCGCCATCCCGGTCGTCTCCTATCTCGCCTTGCAGGCGATCTATCTGATCGAGGGCGTGGTCGTGGTGGAGACGCTGTTCGGCATCCCCGGCATCGGGCACGCGCTCGTGCATGCCGTGATTGCGCGCGATGTCCCAATGGTTCAGGGCACCGCACTCGCCATGGGCTTGCTCTTCGTTGTCGTCGCGGCGGGCGTCGATCTCACCTGCCACTGGCTCGATCCGAGGCCGAAACGCATATGACCCTTGCCGACGCCACACTCGTCCCGGCCGCTGACCGTCGCTGGCTGACACCGTCTCGCGCAGCCGGCCTCGTCCTGCTCAGCCTGCTGGCAGCTTTCGCGCTTATTGGGCCGCTGCTCGTCTTAGTCGATCCGACCGAGCAGGATTTCGCGGCAAGCCTCGCTCCGCCCGGTGCCGATTATCTGTTGGGTGCCGATCACTACGGCCGCAGCATGCTCGCCCGCCTTGCCTATGGCGCGCGGCTCTCCTTCGGCATGGCGCTGCTCACTGTGGCCACGGCAGCGGTGCCCGGAATCCTGTTCGGTTTGTTTGCTGCCTGGCGCGGGGGTTGGCTCGAGCGCGTGCTGGAACTGATCTCGACCGTGTTGCTCGCACTTCCCGGGCTGCTCTTGGTGCTCATCCTACTGGCGTTCGCACCAGGAACGTTCGGGCCGCTTTATCTCGGCCTCGCGCTCACCTTGTGGATCGAGTTCTATCGGGTGACGAAGGCCACGGCGGCGGGGGTGCTGAAGCAGCCCCATATCGAGGCGGCGCGGCTGCTCGGCTTCGGCACGCCCTACCTGCTGCGCAGCCTGGTGCTTCCCGAAATCCGGCCAATTCTCACCACTCTTGCCGCCTTCGCCATGTCGACCGCGATCATCGCGATCTCGACGCTGAGCGCGATCAGCGTCGGCCTGCGCCCGCCGACGCCGGAGCTCGGCGCGATGATCGTCGAGCTTCTGCCCTATTACGCGGAGGCGCCGTTGCATGTGCTGATGCCCGGCATCCTGATCTTCTTACTCGTGCTCGGGCTGCAACTCGCGACGCGGAACGAAAGCCTATGAACGCGCCCACTCGCTTCCAATCGCTCGCCGTCTCGGGACTCGAGATCCGAGCCGGCGACAAGGCGATCGTCCGCAACGTCGCTTTTACCCTGGCTCAGGGCATGCCGGTCACGTTGCTCGGTGCGAGCGGCTCGGGCAAATCGCTCGTCGCCCATGCGATCATGGGCAGCCTGCCAGCCGGACTTTGCGCACGCGGCGAGGTCACGCTCGACGGGACCTCTCTTCTCGCCGCCAGTCTTGCGGAAACCCGTGCCCGCTGGGGCCGGACGATCGTGATCCTGCCGCAGGAGCCTTGGTTCGCGCTCGACCCGACCATGCGCATCGGCAGGCAGGTCAGCGAAGTCCATCACTATCTGCATGGCCGTGGCGCGATCGAGGCTCGCAGTCATGCGCGCTCCGACCTCGCCGAGGTCGGCCTCGACGAACGAGCGCAAGCCTATTCACACGAACTCTCCGGCGGCATGTGCCAGCGCGCGGCGATCGCGATCACGCATGCCGCCGGCGCCTTGCTGCTGATCGCCGACGAGCCGACCAAGGGCCTCGACGCCGCGCTGCGCGACAGCGTCGTCAAGCGGCTGCGCATGGAAGTCGAACAAGGCCGACTCCTGCTTACCATCACTCACGACATCGCCGTTGCGACCGCGCTCGGGGGCATGATCGGGGTGATGCTCGACGGCGAGCTCGTCGAATTTGGGCCTGCGGCGGAGATCCTGGACCGGCCGCGTCACGACTATTCGCGCGCGCTGATCGCGGCGGATCCAAGCCGCTGGCCAGCGCCCCAGCTGCCGCCGGCTGGAGAGCCGGTCGTCTCCGCGACCGGCCTATCGAAGCGATTCGGCGAGAAGGCGCTGTTCGATGGTTTCGACATTTCAATCGGACGCGGCGAGATCGTTGCAATCGTCGGCCCCAGCGGCTGCGGCAAGACGACCATCGGCAACCTCCTGTTGGGGCTTGTCCAATCGGACCGTGGCCGGGTCGAACTCAAGGCAGGTGTTTCGCCGCTGCGCTTTCAGAAGCTCTATCAAGACCCTCCGGCGGCCTTCGCTCCGCGTCAGACGCTGCGCCGGGGATTTAATGATCTTCTCAAGCTCCACAGCCTCGACTGGCGGACATCTGAAGAGCTTATGGCGCGGCTGCACCTTGTACCCGCACTGCTCGATCGGCGCCCGGACGAGGTCTCTGGCGGCGAGCTCCAGCGTTTTGCGATCCTTCGCGCGCTGATGCTCGATCCGGTCTTTTTGTTCGCCGACGAAGCGACATCTCGGCTCGACCCGGTTAGCCAGAAGGACGTCATCTGGCTGCTGGTCGAGATCGTACGTGAGCGAGGACTCGGCCTCCTACTTGTGACGCATGACACCGCGTTAGCGCAACGTGTCGCGGCAAAAGTCGTCAGGCTGGAGCGCTGAAACGATTAACATTACCAACGGGAGCCGCAGCGCGTACAGTAAACTCTTCCTGGGCTATTTGACGAAATGTTCGAGGATCGTGCTGTAGGGCGTGAACCCCGTGCGAAGCCAGAAGACTCGCCCTCCGGGATTATTCTCGATCGCCTCGAGAAGGATTTGCTCTCCCGAACAAAAACGGGCCGCGATCAGCGCATTGAAGGCAGCCTGCCCAGTCCATCACGGCGATAATGGCGCACGATGTGGAACTGGCGGAGGAAAGCTCGCTGGCCTTTTGGATTGGAAGGATCTGACTCGCGCCGACAATCTCGTCGTCAAGGAGAAAGAGGTCAACGCTCCAACCCTCCTCATCCACGAAGCGGCGAAATCTCTCCTCCATCTCTGAAACCGTCATCGGGTTCCGGTAAGCTAGTCCATAGTGCTGCTGTATAGGCGGCACACCTCGAAGGATATTAGCGAAGAAGATTCGAGCGCGACAATCAACGCACGCTCAGTGCCAACTGCTAAATTGGGCCGTGTTCCGCAAGCTGCCGATGAAGCATTACTCGAACGCTTCATCATGCTCACGTTCGCGCTTTTCTTCCCATTCACGCTGACACTTGATTATCTCGCTCAATTTCCGATGGGCTTCGGTGGCGAATTCTCGGAGACCCAGCCTACCGTCTCGGTCGAGTTCCAAAAGCAGATCCGCGCGCCTCTCGATGTCTGCACGCTCATTGCCCCAGCCGCTGGACTCAACCCTGGCAGTAAAGCGCTCTAGCACGGCAGCTTTATTTGGCGCCGCCTGCAGTATCTCAAGCGCAACAGGCGTCCATGTCGGCTTCTCGTTACCGGATGCCGCCGTCATGTAAGGCACGTAAGTCGCAGCTCGCTCAAATCTAACTTGGGGATCCTTCAGACACCATGCCATCAGAGCCTCAATAGGAACGCTACCGAAGATTCCCACCGGGATATCGTCATCCTCAAATGGATCACGCCCTTGGAGCTGCTTGTCGGGCGGCTCGAGAAGGCTGGCATCAAGGGAGGCCTCTGGCTGGACAGCAAACAAGGCTGATAGGAACTGATTGAAGTCGTAAGCCGAAACAAAGCGTTCGCTCGCCGCCTTACGATACTCCTTGACAAGGCTGGCGGCCATCAAGGCTCCTCCCGGCCCTTTCAGGCAAATCGAGGCTATGTTTGAAAGGTCATAATCCAACTTATTCTCTTCGTCCGAAAATCTGACCAGCGCCAGAAGCGATTTACCCGCTGTAATCAGGTCAGGCGACCAAATCCTATCATGATTGTGACCATGAAAATGCATGGCGAGCACGTCAATCGCGACCAAATGCCCATGCTCAGCAGTGGCTAACGCCTTCAAAAGCTCGGAGAGCATTACAGGATCGGCCTTCTCAGTGGCCCGGCCGCCCGCGAGACAACTGAACCGCCAAACTGGCGCATGTCCGATGTTCGCCGCACGCAGCAATCGTGCCATTCCGGCGACGTCCAACCCTGCCGCTGTTTGTATCACAGGAAAGAAGACACCCAGCACGTCATCGTCGATCGCCGCATCGAGCAGCTTCACCGCCTGCTCGGGCGACCGTCGGTTCAATCCTTCGATGAAGCCCAGCATGGCTTGGATGTTTCGGTCCTGTTCGGGAACCTCGGTCAGAGCCAGTCGCAGCGATTTCCAGATGGCTTCCGGATTGTCCGCCGCTAGGCCCATGCCCCGGCCAAAGACGCCCAGATAGACGCCACTTCCGGCGGTGATTGCGGACCGAAGCTCTACGAACAGCTCGGCATCCCCAGCAACCTGACGACCGTATTCCTCCGCCAATGCGTCCAACTTGGCGCGCGCAGCTTCAAAATCATTCTCCTGTCCCATTTCCAACTCGACCAGGTCGATCGCCCTGTAGGACTGGCAGAAGACGACAGCCCTGATCCGTTCGCTGAGATTTGACGGAGACAGCTTTCGCTCCAGGGGCCTCAGGCGTTCGATTTTCCTAGTATGGTTATGCTTGTGCGCAAACCGGATCGCGCTCCGCACCGAAACCCAAGCGTCTTGCCAATAACCTTTTGCGGAGGCTGCATCGATCAGAAGCTCCACAGCCTCGTGAACGTTTGCGTCTGCACAGAGTCCCGGCAAGAGTGGTGCGAGTCCGCTGCGAAGATCTTTGGTGGGCAAGCCGGGTTCGTTGAACAGATCCGCGGCAAGCTGGATAGAGAGAGTGAACCACTCTTCAATCTGGGCCGGCGTATGAGGCTCATAACCCAGGTCTCTCGCCAGATTGCCGAAGTCTGAAGACGGGCGCGGCGAAAAGCGAGCCGTTTTCAGCATCGTCGTCAGAAACTTAAATCCCATAGCCTGTTCGCTGCTATCAGCAGACCGGATCAACGTCCGAATTTTGGATAGACGTTGATCGACAGTGGCGTGGGTGCGAGACGATCGCGCCTGGAAGAGCGCGCAGAGCAATCCAGACGCGCTATCGGAATTGTCGTTCGGCTTTTCGGCTTTAGCAAAGGCCACAAGCACGTCCACGCAGCGATCAAAAAGCGCTGCGTCATAGGCGATTTTATGAACCAGATGGGCGGCGGTGTGGCGCCGGCGTCCTGCTTCATCTAGCAGGCCACTCTGACCTCCTTTGGCGACGGCACGCTCGATCGCTTCAAGTGCGGCTTTCGGTGCCACGGGAGCGACGTTGGCGAACATGACCATGCCAAGTTCGTTCAACGCATCGACCTCACCCAAACGCCCGTTCCGGCCGAGCCAGCGCTGGGCCACTGCAACAGCCTCCGCACTGTCATGGAGATAGCCCAATCGTCGTGAAAACGACCGCGCTATGCGTACGGACCCGTTGTCCACGAGTTGGGCCTCGATCGAGGCGATAGGCAACTGTTTCAGGGCAGCTTTCGCAAGCCGGTTCGCGACGGCGTGCGGCAGCACGGCCCGCCATCGACCGCGTTGCTGAACAAGGTCGCGGCCTTTGAGGACCGCGACATGTCGGTACAACTCATCGACTGATTGCCCCACCAATTTCGCCAGGAGCGGCAATTCAGCACCATCGCCGGTGACCGTATCAGCATCGAAGGAATAGACGAGCGAACACACCTCTGCCGCAGCAAGGAGGCGCGGGTCGTGCTCATTGCGTTGCTGGAAGAGGCGCCGGAATAGCTCAGCATCGTTCAGGTGGCTCAGGGATTCGCCCGGCCTGTGTGTCCGGGCCAGGGCGAGCGCGATCCTGGCATTACCACCGGAGATATCCGAACGTGCGATCGTAGCAGCATCGTGCGGCGTCAGGTCGGGCACATGCAGGCGAATGACACGCTCGATCAGGTCGGCCGACGCCGCCTCAAGCTTGACTGTGTCGCTCCCCTCAGGCTCATCGTCCCGGATATCGTACTCGACGGTGAGCAGGCTCACGAGGCTGCCTGGAGCTCTGCAAAGCTCCGTCATTCGTCGATGGAGATCAGCCGGGCAATTGTCGAGAACAACCACGATTGCCCGCTTTTGAGCAATCAGGCTCGATGCCAGAGCCGTCGGCAAGGGATCGGGGCTGTCGGCCATGTCGGCATATATGACAGACGATCGGTCGAGCGCATTCTCACCGATATCTTCGAAGAGCGCTTGCACGAAGCGTGTCTTCCCCACCCCTGAAAGCCCTACCAGGCGAACCGACTTCCGAGGCCTACTAAGGGTGTCCCGAACATGAGCCAGCCCACCGAGCGCGCTCAACTCCTGTCCCCGTTTACCGTTTATGACCAAGCGAACTTTGTCATCTGCGAGATAGGTAGCATCCACCTTCTCAGGCGCTACAGCCCAAGGCCCGAACGACTGCCATCCGGAGATGGGTCGCCCGGCCTTTCTCCGCACCCAGGGAATCAACGCAGGATGCTCTGACAGCCAAGTCACCAGGCGTCGACGATCATAAAAGTCGGTAATGAGATTGGGACCGGTGCTGATGCCCGAAAGAACAACCCGCATCGCGGCCCTTCGTTTGGCGAGCGCGGAATCGGCAACGGAAGCTCCCGAGCTCACGATCACATAGGCCCCGGATGTGTCGGCCAGCTCTTTGATAGATGCACGGAGCTTGCCCTTCGGCGCCATCTCTTCACGGATGGCGGCTCCAGCAAGGTCGGGCTTTTTTACCTGATATCCGGTGTTTTTTGACGGGACGAAGCCCGTAAGATCGCCTTGTGCCTCGACGCGGACATCAATGCCGCCATCTCCAGCATCTTGGCTACCGGACCACGTGACACCGGATGGGGACTGCCCACTCACCCGAACCGCGGCCTCGCACAGGCGGCCCACAAGTTCGCGCAAAACATCATCTTGCAGCGCGGCAATGTCGTCGGGAGTGATGTCAAGCATAGATTCATCGTATCACGAGACGGGGCTCCACAAGCAGAACACGAGTAAAAAAACTCGTTGATTCACAAGGTTTTCGTGCATTCTGCCCACCTACTCGCGCTTATTGCACGCTCCTGTCGGCTCATCGGTAGTATCGGACGGGTGCTAAGATTTTATTTTCATCTGCCGCAGAGAACCCCTGATTCCCATGTCACGAGGCAGGCGCCTGCCGCCATCACTTCAACAGTTTTGGACGTGGTCTCTTGGATGTGCTCCCCTTAGCTGCTTGGCGGAACCTGCATTGCAAAAACGAGAAGTCAGCCGATGCTGAGTGCCACAGTGACGTGCTGCTCTCGGGCACTCATGCAACGAATCGCTATGGTCGCCTTGCTAACGGCTGATATTAGGAATTGTTCGCGGCCATAACGCTTTACCTTCGGTTCGCTTCCCACTTTTGCCGTCCGGATTGCTGCGGCTCCGTCCGCGGCCCGCCGATCGCGCATTTTGTAGAGGAGGGATAAGGGGTGGTCGAGCCGTGCGCGGAACAACTGAAAGGCGGATACAGTGGCCACCATCGAGCTGAAGAATATACTGGACGATGTCCGAGCCCGCGATGCGGCACTTCTGAACATGATCGTCGCGATCGACAACCACTCGCTGGCACTCTTCAGAATTTATGTGACGCTTGCGGTGGCTCTGGCTTCCGCAGCAGTTGTCGGCTCGGCTTCGACAACTGGCCGGGTCGACGCCTGGACTGTCTGGGGAGCTGGATCCGCCGCGCTAGGCTTGGCGCTCGCGTGTCACTTTTGCATCCTCTCGATCCGATCAGTGAAGCTCGGAGTTCCCGGAAAGAACGCTGACTTCTGGCAATGGGCAATAAGAGAGGACGTCACCTACGAGGCCATGCTCGAGGCTTACCTGCAGTATTCTGATCAAACCCAGCAGCAGAACTATCGAGTCAACGACCACTCCACGAAATGCCTAAAGATCGCGAAGCGACTGGGCGTCGCCTCGGTAATCGTTGGAGGCACTATCGCGTTAGCTGGCGCGACTGGCCTAGCTACTTTCGTGCGGATGGCTTTGGCGCGTCTCTGACAATCATTCGATCTGGCGGTGGAGGAGGTGGCGGCGGGGGTGGTGGCGGCTCGTTGTTCGACATCAATACCTCTTCTGTCTTGCAACACCTGAGATCACACGTGAGCTAAACCTGACAACGAATGTTGCTGATTGCCGTGTAATTCCGTTTGTAGAGGAACGCATTGCGATCGCCCGAAAGCATGCCTAACACGCACCATCGATGGTCTTTGATAAGAAGCCTGTTGCGCATTCCTCAACGGTATAAGTACAGCGTTCTTAACGCAACTCGGCACGGATCATTTCGGATGGTTTGCCATGCGGGCAAGGGGTCCTCCTGCAACTACCAAGCCTAGGCGGTTTGGCCTGGGACCCTGAACTTCCTCTAGGTTGGGTCAAAACCATTCACGCGCGAGAATTTTCTCAGAGTTGCCGTCAGGGATGGTCCAAGATGTGTTCAGTCATCAAAGCTGTTTCAGCGCTTGGCACGCACTGCCGCGGTTGGAGGTCGTTGCGGTAGCGAATCGACCGCATTGAGCAGCCGCTCAGAATAGTTGTCTGCCGTCCTTTTCAAAGCAGTCTCGTTGGCGCTTGCCAGGATAGCAACGGCGATAAGGATGATGCCTCCAACCTCGAGATAGGGATATCGGCCCTGAAGAAATGCAGCAGCGCCGCCGAGAAAAGAGAGCGCAACAATGCAAAGAGCCCAGGTTCGTATCCCGAGGAGGTTGCGGCGAAAGCCGTAGGAAATGTTCTCTTGGTGGACAACATCGAAAGGCGACTTAGCCTTCAATTCCAGAGCCTTGTTGCGCAAACGGTCAGAGCAAGTCTGGTAGATCACGTCAGCGCTATCCGGGTTTTCCGCCTCCTCTTGCTTGGTCGGCATATGCTCAACAAGGCCGAGCTCAACCATTCGGGCATGAAGAGACGCTTTCAAACCCGGCCGCATGGCTTCATCGCGATGCCGGAGCATTCGCGCGGTCGGCGGCCCATCCCACTTGGCCCACAGAGGTTTCTCGATCGCTTTTCCTGCATCCCGGACCAGTTGGCCGAGAACCATCGCAACGATCGCGAGAACCGTGCTGCCCGCAGCAAGCTTAATCGGCCACTCCGCGAAGGGAATCCAAGCTGTCACTGCAAGGCACGCCGCCATCCCAACCAAAACAGCAGGACCGACCCGGGCAAGAAGTGTATAGCGGTCTACGAGACCGATCATGCAGCCGAGCTCATTCTTGGTTGAAGACTTTCCAGGCGACCTTCCAGAGACAAGAGCCGAAAGCGGCTCGGCGTTCGGATCAGCATCAGCACCGGGAAAAGCTGCGTTAGCGCCAAGCTGACGGCAGTCATCACGTCAGTCCTGGAAGGACCGCTGTCACTCAGATGGTTGTGCCAGGTTCCGATTGGGTAGATCGCACCACGGTAAAGATCGGAGGATGCCTGAAGCGCCTCCGATAGGCCGCTCACGCCGAGCTCGAACTCCGATGTGCTGAACTTGCTGTCCGTCGGAGCCGGCAAGATATCGACCACGTGGAAAACGTCGCCGATTTCAGAGTACCGTCCCATCACAACGCCGCCGGTTTCAACACCCGGGCGTCGAGCGATATCGTGATCGATCAGATCGACGACCCGGGCGCTGAGCCGCGCCGTGCGCGTCATCCCGTTCTCACTCACCTGATGAAAGGGCTCTATCCGCGTCCTTTCCCAGTGCAAGGACAGCTCGTCGGACACAAACGTGCCTAGAAGCAAGGCGCCGGCGCCGGAGGGCAGGCCATCACGGTGCAGGCGGCCGAGCTCTAACGCCATTGGGGCGGTCAACGTGCTGATAAGACTATCGGGCATCGCCGACGTCACCGAGGAGCATCCCTGTCCGACAGCGATAGTCTGCGCCTCGTGCCCGAACGCCGCTTCGCGAGCGGCCGGATCTGCACCCAGTAGCCGATACCCTTCGACGGTCAGATCGAGCAGAGACGGATTACTTTCAGGGCCTTCGATACCCATGAAGCCAATCTTGCCACCTCCCAAGAGACTGGTCTCGATGGCGCGCGGCCGATCCTGGATCACGTTAGGCAGAGACAGGGCCTCGGTTATGGTCGGCGATCCCGTTGCATCAACTAGAAACGACCGATCGCCTCCCCATAATTTCAGGCGTTGCGCGGGATCGTCGTTCAGGGAAGCACCGACAATATCGCCACCGAATGCTTCCACTTTCTGGCCCAGCCCCCGTAGCGCGCCCATGAGCTGTCCGGATTTCGAACAGCTCAGCAAGGCCTCGGATTCGCCCATGGGCAGCAGGGCGTGCCGAGCATAGTTGTGGGGATTCAAGCGGTCGCGATCGACAAGGATCGACGGCCCGCGACCTTCACGGGCTAGATGGATCGCCAGCTTCGAGCCGACACTTCCACATCCGAGAAGTGCCCAAGAGCGCTCGCCGGCATCGTTCAAGCCAGACGCACGCCTAAGCAGCGTCGTCGAGATCTGATCGCGGTGCATCAGCATTCGCACCGGGATGCTCCCGGCCAGATCGTCAGCGGACTTAACCTCGACGAGGTAGGGGCACAGTTCCCAGAATGAGCCTTGGCCGATCACGTTCTTCGGTCTCCTGGCAAGGAGCACGATCGAGAGGAACAGAAATGTCCGAAGCGGGCGGCCGTCAATGCGATGTCGTAGAAGGTCGAGCTGCGCGACCAACGGCTCCCGGCAGCCAAGCTCTCCAGCGCGTTCGACCAGCTCCGCCAGCGTCATGACGGTTTCCGGACGATAATCCCCGGCGACAAAAGGCGCCCCTGATGGGGTCCGCCCTGACCAAGCAACTATGCCCAGGGCAGGAGCAATACCGCCGGCGGATCCTAGTGACCGAAATGTCTTCTCGTTCAGAGTCAGCCGCTGGGGAGCGAGCCAGACGCTCAACCGGTCGCTTTTGGGCTCGACTTCGTCGTCCCGAATGATGATCGAGCCGACGAAAGCTGCTCCGGCATCTCGCCCAGGAAGCTGACGAAGTCCAGCTGCGTCGAAAACGACGACATCGTCGAAGCTGTCCCGCCGCGTCGGCTCCCACTCATCATCCTCTCCGATGAGTACGCCAAAAGCAGCCTTCTCCAGCCACCGCGATAGCTGATCCGCAATGCCGTGAATCCCCTGCAGGCGCATGAACTCCCGTGACTGCCCGTCGATATAACACGGGACAGGAGGAATGGACGGCGGGCCGGGTTGGATATGCGGGTGACCTCGATCGAAATCATCCCGGAGACAGATTAGCGGCGCGTCCGCGGGATAGGACTTGGTGAAAATGAAGGTGATCGGCTCGATCGCCTTGACGCCGCTATCGCTGTGGCCCCGCGCCTTCCATCTGTTCGGAAGATTGGTATCGAAATCGACGACAACCCGGACGGCCCCGGCGGCAACTTGCGGAGCACCAACCGCGGTAACCCGCGGATGGCCGGCGAGCTGTCGCAGTGCGCGAGCAACTCATTCCCGCAGAAGTTCCACGACTGCTCTCAACCGTGCTTGAACGGCTGCGAGCCGAGCGCCGTCGAACTCCCGCTGGCCGCGCCGGCACCGCCTGCAATGTACGGGGCCGCGAAAACCGACGCCTTCTTCCGCTCGGCCGGTCTCGGGCCTCCGGCTGTCACTTCGAGCTCATATGGGTCCGGCCCATTGACGTCAGCGAGACAGGTGAAGGAGCCGCTTGCATCCTTGAGGATCCCTTCATACTCGCGTTTCGCGCGGATACATGGCGGGTCATCGTCATCGTCTTCAATGGGTTTGCTGCTTGCCAGCACTTCGGCACCCTGGCGGGTCTGGCTCAGCGCCAGGCGGGCCTTTGGGGACACTTGCGCGTCTTCTCCGAAATCGGACCAACTATCCCACGATAGGCTGTGCCAGGAACAGTGATGAGGGGACAGCAGGATATCGTATTCAAGCTCAGTGGGCTTGTCCTGATGTCTATCCCAGAGCTTCTCCCATATCGCCACCTCGGCGTCTCCGCCCAAAAGGTACTTGGCCGCGTCCAGATAGCCTCCCGACGCCAACCACAGATTCAAGACGACGCTCGACTCGTTTTTCGAAAGAAGCTCTTCCTCCTCATCGTCGGTGGCGAGCATTGGTGCCAGGAGTGTGGCCTGAAACGTGGTGTCGAAAATCCCACAGATCTTTCGGAAAACCTCGTCGGTTTTCACGAGAATCAAGGTCAGGTCATCGGTCTTGCCGTCGATGTCCTCACCCAAAATGAGAATGCGATCACCATCGGCAACGGTGGCGCCAGAACGAAAGACAGCGACACGCCTCCGCGCTTCCGAGCACCAGGCCTTTGCGTCTTCGCAGAGCTTATGATTCTTAGAAGCTCGCCGGAAAACGATGGGAGAGCTCCACATCTCCCGGATCACGATCTTGTCGTCATCCTCGGACCAATCGCTCAGCGGACCGAGATGGAAATTCTCCCGGAGTCCTCGGCAGTGATCTTGGTCGGGATGGGTCAGGAGAAAGGCATCAACATACAGACGCCCGTCGGAGTCGGGCTTCAGCCGATCTCGAAGCTGTTCACTGACATCGGGGCGCTCGTCGGTCGGCTCGTCAGTCGCGCAGATGTTGATGTCGACAAGGATCTTCCGGCCTGATGCAGTCTCGATCAGCGTCATGTCGCCGTTGCCGACTTTAAAATGCAGAGTCTTCGCAGCCATTGGTTGCTCCTGGAGCTTTAATGCCTCAAGAAATGTTCATTAAATGTTCCCGTTGTGACTTGGCGGCGAGATAAAAGGTCTCGCCGCCAAGTCAATGCGCATGTATGCCGACCTAGCTGCTTCCAAGCGCCGCGTTAGAGCCTTGCGGTGCCAATCTTTGTGCGCCTGGAAGTATGTGCGGATTGCGGAACTTTTCCTGCAATCGCGGTAACCCTATGCCTCGGTTTTCATGAGACCTGCGGCTCTCCCCTCACGAACACCCAGTCGTGCTCCCGCAGGTGTTGCACTTCAGGCAGGTGCCGTTCCGCACCAGCGTGAAGTTGCCGCACTCGCCGCAAGAGTCGCCGACATAGCCCTTCATGATCGCCTCGGCCCGGCGCTCTGACGCCGTCGGCTGGGCGGCCGGCGCGGCGAAGCCGAGCTTGCTCATCTCGGCCTCGCCGAATTCCTCCGGCTCTTCCTTCAGCGCGGTGGCGCCGAGGGTCGAGAGGCCGCTCAGGCTGGCGCCGCCGCGGGCGACTGCGTCGTTGGCCGCAGCTCCGCCCTGGATGGCGAGCAGGTTGATCGGCTTGCCGCGGCGGAAGCCCGAGGAGGCCAGCGGGGTCGAGGTGATCGGCCCGGCCGCATCTGGTGCCTTGCCCTGCTCGACGCCGCTGCCCATCACGTCATGGCCGATCTCGCTAGGGTCGACATGGGCGAGGTCGTGGCGGCCGAGATAGGAGATCGCCAGCTCGCGGAAGACATAGTCGAGGATCGAGGTCGCGTTCTTGATCGACTGGTTGCCCTGCACGAAGCCCGAGGGCTCGAAGCGGGTGAAGGTGAAGGCCTCGACATACTCCTCCAGCGGCACGCCGTATTGCAGGCCGAGCGAGACCGCGATGGCGAAGTTGTTCATCATCGCCCGGAAGGCCGCGCCCTCCTTGTGCATGTCGATGAAGATCTCGCCGAGACGCCCGTCGGAATACTCGCCGGTGTGGACATAGACCTTGTGGCCGCCGACCACCGCCTTCTGGATGTAGCCGGTGCGACGCGACGGCATCTTCTCGCGGTCGCGCACCCGTTCGACCCGCTCGACGATGCGCTCGACGATCTTCTCGGCGATCTGCGTGGCGCGCGCCGCCAGCGGCTGCTGGTAGAGCGCCTCGGTCGCGTCGTCGGCGTCGTCGTCCTCATCGGCGATCAGGGCCGAGTTCAGCGGCTGCGACAGCTTGGAGCCGTCGCGGTAGAGCGCGTTCGCCTTCAGTGCCAGCTTCCAGGAGAGCAGATAGGCGCTCTTGCAATCCTCGACGGTGGCGTCGTTCGGCATGTTGATGGTCTTGGAGATCGCGCCCGAGATGAAGGGCTGCGCCGCCGCCATCATACGGATATGGCTCTCGACCGAGAGATAGCGCTTGCCGATGCGCCCGCAGGGGTTGGCGCAGTCGAAGACGTTGTAGTGCTCGCGTCTCAGGTGCGGTGCGCCTTCCAGCGTCATCGCCCCGCAGACATGGACATTGGCGGCTTCGATCTCGGCCTTGGAGAAGCCGAGGAAGGGCAGGAGCTCGAACGACATGTCGTTCAGCTTCTCGGCCGGCACCTTCAGCGTGCCGGTGAGGAAGTCCTCGCCCAGCGTCCACTTGTTGAAGACGAACTTGATGTCGAAGGCGCTCTTTAAGCCCCTTTCGACCGCCTCGATCTTGTCGTCGCTGAAGCCCTTGGCCCTGAGCGAGCCGGGGTTGATGCCGGGCGCCTGCTTCATCGAGCCATGGCCGACGGCATAGGCCTCGATCTCGGCGATATCAGCCTCGCGATAGCCGAGCGCGCGCAGCGCATCGGGAACCGCGCCGTTGATGATCTTGAAGTAGCCGCCGCCGGCGAGCTTCTTGAACTTCACCAGCGCGAAATCGGGCTCGATGCCGGTGGTGTCGCAGTCCATCACCAGGCCGATCGTGCCGGTCGGCGCGATCACCGTCGACTGGGCATTGCGGTAGCCATGCTTCTCGCCGAGCGCCAGCGCCTCGTCCCAGCTCGCCTTGGCCCGCTCCGACACCGTCACCGAGGAGCCGCCGAGGCGCTCCAGCGTCGCATGGTCGAGCGGCACCGGCGTGACCTGCAAGGCCTCATAGCCGCTGGCCTGGCCATGCGCCGCGACGCGGTGGTTGCGGATGACGCGCAGCATGTGCCGGGCATTCTTCTTGTAGCCCGGGAACGGGCCGAGCTCGCCCGCCATCTCGGCCGAGGTCGCATAGGCGACGCCGGTCATGATCGCGGTCAGGCCGCCGGCGAGCGCCCTGCCCTCGTCCGAGTCGTAGCCGAGGCCCATGGTCATCAAGAGGCCGCCGATATTGGCGTAGCCGAGACCGAGCGTGCGGTACTCATAGGAGAGCTCGGCGATTTCCTTCGATGGGAACTGCGCCATCGTCACCGAGATCTCGAGCACGATGGTCCAGAGCCGGCAGAGATGCTCGTAACCGGCGACGTCGAAGGCCTTCGTCTGCCGATCGTAGAACTGCAGCAGGTTGGCCGAGGCCAGGTTGCAGGCGGTGTCGTCAAGGAACATGTACTCCGAGCACGGATTCGAGGCACGGATGCGTCCCGAGGCCGGGCTGGTGTGCCAGTCGTTCATCGTCGTGTTGAAGTGCAGGCCGGGATCGGCCGAGGCCCAGGCGGCGTAGCCGATCTTCTCCCAGAGGTCGCGGGCCTTCAGGGTCTTGGTGACCTTGCCGGTGGTGCGGCCGATCAGGTTCCAGTCGCCATCGGTTTCCACCGCGCGCAGAAAATCGTCGGTCAGCGAGACCGAGTTGTTCGAGTTCTGGCCGGAGACGGTGAGATAGGCCTCGGAATCCCAGTCGGTGTCGTAGGTGTCGAACTGGATCTCGGTGTAGCCCTGCTTGGCGAACTGGATGACGCGCTTGATGTAGTTGTCCGGGACCAGCGCCTTGCGGGCGAGCTTGATCTCGCGCTTCAGCGCCGGGTTCTTCTCGGGATCGAAGCAGGCGTCGTCGGCGGCCTCGCAGTTCACGCAGGCCTTCATCACCGCCTTCATCGCCTTCTGGACGATCTTGGAGCCGGCGACGAGGGCCGCGACCTTCTGCTCCTCCTTCACCTTCCAGTCGATATAGGTCTCGATGTCCGGGTGATCGACGTCGACCACCACCATCTTGGCGGCGCGGCGGGTGGTGCCGCCCGACTTGATCGCGCCGGCAGCCCGGTCACCGATCTTGAGGAAGGACATCAGGCCCGAGGAACGGCCGCCACCAGCGAGCTTCTCGCCCTCGCCGCGCAGCATTGAGAAGTTAGAGCCAGTGCCCGAGCCATACTTGAACAGGCGCGCCTCGCGGACCCACAGGTCCATGATGCCGCCCTCGTTGACGAGGTCGTCCTGCACGCCCTGGATGAAGCAGGCATGCGGCTGCGGGTGCTCGTAGCTCGACTTCGACTTGACCAGCTTGCCGGTCTTGAAGTCGACGTAGAAATGGCCCTGGCTCGGGCCGTCGATGCCATAGGCCCAGTGCAGGCCGGTGTTGAACCATTGCGGCGAGTTCGGCGCGACCATCTGGGACGCGAGCATGAAGCGCAGCTCGTCATGGAAGGCGTGGGCATCCTCTTCCGAAGAGAAGTAGCCGCCCTTCCAGCCCCAATAGGTCCAGCAGCCGGCAAGCCGGTCGAAGACCTGCTTGGACGAGATCTCAGAGCCGAAGCGCTCAGCCTCAGGCAGTTTCGCCAGCGCGGCCTCATCGGGCACCGAACGCCAGAGGAAGGACGGGACGTCGTTCTCCTCGACCTTCTTCGAATGGGCCGGCACGCCGGCCTTGCGGAAATACTTCTGCGCGAGCACGTCGCTCGCCACCTGCGACCAGGCGTCCGGCACCTCGATGCCCTCGAGCCGGAAGACGATCGAACCATCGGGATTGCGGATTTCGCTCACCGCCGAACGGAACGGAATCGCCGCGTAAGGCGACTGGCCGGCGGTGGTATGGCGGCGCTCGATGCGCATAAGCTTCGTCCCCAATGCTTGCCGCGGACGCATCCTGGCGCCCCGCGCGGCCGGTTGCTCACCGGCTCCTGATGTCAGACCAACTCGGTTTGATGCCCCTGGATCCCGCTGCGGTGTCACCCCGCCGTCGAGCGTCCGGTTGCGACCAGGCGGAGCATACGTCGCCGTTCGCCGTCGCCATTGCTGGCGCGCCGCGGTGATCGCCCGACCCATCTGGGAACTCGTTTCGCGGGTCGAAAAAGGCGTCTCCGCCAACCGTCACGCGACCGTCAAAATTTAGTCCCGAATGGGCCGCGACGTCAAGGATTAGTGCGCACCGATAGGTGTGGATACGACATCTTGTAGGAAGATGTGGATCATGGGGATAAGTTTCAAGGCACCCGCTAAGCCCAAGGAATCGCATGGGGAATCGCAGCGGCGTTGCCAGTTTGCAACGATCCTTGCCGGTGTGAAACCACTAAAATCCGCTGGACCATGGTTAACCAACCGTCAACAGGACTGTCGCGACCTACCAGCGAAAGCGCTCTCTGCGCCAGCAGCCACAAGTGCTTGAATCCGCGCAATGCTTGCCTGGCTGGCGCGATCCGGAGACGGGTCGCGGCGCATCTCGAATCATGACCGAATCGTGGCGAGGCTCCACATGACGCTGCTGACGGGTTTGGGCGCTCCCGCCACCTAGCTGCAACGCCAGCTGGAGAGCCGCCATGACCGACACCGTCTTCGAACTGCGCCGCTACACCTTGAAGCCCGGCGCGCGCGACACACTGGTCCAGGTCTTCGACACCCATCTCGTCGAGACGCAGGAAGCGGTGGGCATGAGCGTCATCTGCCAGTTCCGCGATCCCGCAGCGCCCGACCAATTCGTCTGGTTCCGGGGCTTTGCTGATCAGGAAGCACGCACCCGCGCCCTCCCCACCTTCTATGGCGGCCCGGTCTGGGCTGAGCATGGCCCGGCCGCCAACGAAACCATGCTCGCCTGGCACGACGTGCTGATGCTGAAGCCGGCCGCGCCGGGTTCCGGTTTCGATACGCAGGGTCTCGAGCGATCGCCGCCGGGAACGAGCGATCTCGAAGACGGGCGCAATTATATCGCCGCCATCCATCATCTCGCGCCGGAGGCAGCCGACGCTGAGGCCGCGCTTGCCGCGCAGGCGATCGCCGATGCAGTCCGCTCAACCGGCGGCGCAGTGATCGCCAGCCTGATCAGTGACCGCAGCGAGAACGGCTTTGCGCGCCTGCCCGTGCGCGAGGGCGAATGCGTCGTCGTAACGCTCGTCCGGCCTGCGGTCGCGCAGGCGATACCGGCGCTCGAGGCGGCCCTGCACGCTGTTCCAGTCGGCGGCGCACGTGCCCCGGATATCGCCCGCCTCGCCCCGACCGCCCGCTCGCTGCTGCGCTGAGCCGCACTGGACATCGCGGGCCCGCATCTTCATAAGTCGCGCGACGGCCCAAGGCCTGCGCGGACGCGAAGCGATGAACCAGACCCTGCTCCAGATCTTCACCTGGTGGAACGGCCAGACCATGGGCACGCGCTTCCACACCTGGCGCTTCGGCGAGAAGGTCGGCGAGGACGAGTTCGGCAACATCTATTACCGCACCAAGGGCGGCAAGAAGGACAAGGCGCTCGGCATCCAGCGCCGCTGGGTCGTCTATAACGGCCCCGCCGAGGCCTCGATGATCCCGCCCGGCTGGAACGGCTGGCTGCACCACACCGTCGACGTCGCCCCGTCCGAGGAAAAATACGCCGCCCGCGACTGGCAGAAGCCGCACCAGCCGAACCATACCGGCACGGCGCTGGCCTATCGCCCCAAGGGCTCGACGCTCGGCGACAACGAGACCCCGGCCGCGACCGGCGACTACCAGGCCTGGACGCCCGGCCGCTGAAAATACTGGCACGGCAAGCAGAGTTTCACCCGGCAGCGCCATGCTGCCGGGTTTTTCACGTGAGCTTCGAGGGAACCAGCTTCGCCCTCGCCCGTTGATCGCCGCATCGCTCCCGCCGAAAGCTCGATATGCGCCAGGATCGCACGACATCGGCCCGTACGCCGCTCGACGCGCTGAACTTCTTCCTCGCCGATGTCCGTGACGGCCTCGGCCCCTATCTCGCGATCTATCTGCTCACGGTCCACCATTGGGACGAAGCCTCGATCGGCTTCACGCTCTCGGCCGCCGGTATCGCCGGCATCGTCGCGCAGACGCCGGCCGGCGCACTGATCGACGCGACCCGCGCGAAGCGCGCCATCCTCGTCACCGCAGCGACCGCCATCACTATCGCATCGCTGGCGATCCCGGCTTTTCCGAGTCTCGTCCCGGTGACGATCCTGCAGGCGGTGTCCGGCGTCGCCGGAGCGATCTTTCCTCCAGCCATTGCCGCGATCACGCTCGGCATCGTCGGCCCCAAAGCCTTTGCGCGGCGCATCGGCCGCAACGAAGCCTTCAACCACGCCGGCAACGCCACCGCCGCACTTCTCGCCGGCGGCTTCGCCTATTGGTTCGGACCTGTTGCAGTGTTCTGGCTGATGGCGGCGATGGCGGCTGCCAGTGTCGCCGCCACGCTCAGCGTGCCGGCCGCGGCGATCGATCACGACGTGGCGCGCGGTCTCCATGATGACGTGGATGGAACCGCCACCGCACGCCCGTCAGGACTGGCCGTGCTGCTGACCAACCCGCCGCTGCTGGTCTTCGCGGCATCGACCACGCTGTTCCATTTCGCCAACGCAGCGATGCTGCCGCTGGTCGGCCAGAAGCTGGCATTGGCCAATCCCGAGCTAGCCACCACGCTGATGTCGGCCTGCATCGTCGCGGCGCAGCTGGTGATGGTCCCTGTCGCGCTGGTCGTAGGCGCCACCGCCGATCGCTGGGGTCGCAAGCCGATCTTTGCGATCGCGCTGGCGGTCCTGTGCCTGCGCGGCCTGCTCTATCCGTTGTCCGACGATCCGTACTGGCTGGTCGGGGTTCAATTGCTCGATGGCGTCGGCGCCGGCATCTTCGGCGCGCTCTTCCCGCTCATCGTCGCCGATCTCACTGAAGGCACCGGGCATTTCAACGTCGCCCAGGGCGCCATCGCGACCGCACAGGGCATCGGCGCAGCGCTCAGCACCTCCGTCGCCGGCGCGATCGTCGTGGGCTACGGCTACGGCGCAGCGTTCGTCACGCTCGGCTTCGCAGCCGGGCTCGCATTGGCGCTGCTGCTCATGCTGATGCCGGAACCGCGCCGTTCCCAGATCGAGGCCCCGGTCAGCGATGCGACCGCCAGCCCGCGCTGAATTCGAACTCAACCCGCCCCGCTGACGAAATCGACCAGTAGCTTGACGTTCAGTGCCGCGATCACCACCGCGATCAGCACCGCGAAGGCGACGAGCCAGCGCGGCGCGACCAGCTCACCCATCTTCGTCTTGTCGGCGGTGAACATCACCAGCGGGAAGACCGCGAAAGAGAGCTGCAGCGAGAGCACGACCTGGGTCAGGATCAAGAGCCGTGCGGTGCCGGCGTCGCCGTACCAGATCGTCACCGCTGCGGCCGGGATGATGGCGATGCCGCGGGTGATCAGCCGGCGCAGCCAGGGCGGCAGTTTGATCTTGAGGAAGCCCTCCATCACGATCTGTCCGGCCAGCGTCGCCGTCACCGTCGAGTTGATGCCGCAGCAGAGCAGCGCGATGCCGAACAGCGTCGGCGCGACCGCCAGCCCGAGCAGCGGGCCGAGCAGCTTGTGGGCTTCGCCGAGCTCGGCGATCTCGGTCTGGCCGGTCTTGTGGAAGGTCGCGGCCGCCAGGATCAGGATCGAGGCGTTGATCAGGAGCGCGAACATCAGCGCCACCGTCGAATCGATCGTGGCATATCTCAGTGCCTGGCGCTTTTCGGGCAGGGTCTCGCCATAAGCGCGCGTCTGCACGATGCCTGAGTGCAGATAAAGGTTATGCGGCATCACCGTCGCGCCGAGGATGCCGAGCGCGAGATAGAGCATCTCGGGATTGGTGATGATCTGCGTCGTCGGTGCGAAGCCGCGGATCACCTGCCCCCAGTTCGGGTCGGCGAGCGCGATCTGGATTGCGAAACAGACCGCGATCACGCCCAGCAGCGTGATGATCAGCGCCTCGACCCAGCGGAAGCCGAGCCGCTGCAGATAGAGGATCAGAAACACGTCGAGCGCGGTGATGATGACGCCGAGCTCAAGCGGGATGCCGAAGATCAGGTTGAGGCCGATCGCGGTGCCGATCACCTCGGCGATGTCGGTGGCGATGATCGCGACCTCGGCGAGGAACCAGAGCGTATAGGCGACAGGCTTCGGAAAAGCGTCGCGGCAAGCCTGGGCCAGGTCGCGGCCGGACGCGATGGCGAGCCGCGCGCAGAGCGACTGCAGCACGATCGCCATGATGTTGGAGACGAGCGCGACGACAAGCAGCGTGTAGCCGAATTTCGAGCCGCCGGCGATCGAGGTCGCCCAGTTGCCGGGATCCATGTAGCCGACGGCGACGAGGTAGCCCGGGCCGGTGAAGGCGGCGGCGCGGCGCCAACCGGGCCCGGAACTGCGCACGGCTATCGAGCGGTGGACGTCAGCCAGCGAAGCCTCGCCGCGATCATTCCGCCAGCCGGATGGCGTCCCGTCGACGCGCGCTTCCATGCGAACCCTCGATTTTGCATTTTGCAAGGCATCGGCACGATATGGATTTGCAAATGGATTGCAACTGCATGAACTGCCGCTAGAAGCATGTCCGCCATGGCCGATACGCAATGCGCCTCGGCCGCTCGGCCGCAGCCGCGCCGGCCAGGTGTCGTCTTCCGCCCTTTTTCCGCTGCGATTGCCGTGCTACTGCGCCCCGTCGCGGCTCGGCCGCGCTGCAAGAGAATCACAAGCCAGCATGCTCTCGCTCCGCAGGATCCTCGCTTTCGCCGCCGTCTCCGGCGCAGCCCTCGCGCTGGCCGTCCCCGCCAAGGCCGACCGCATCCGCAACCCCACCGCTGTCTTCGCCGGGCTCGACAAGATCACCGGCCGGATCATCTCCTTCGAGGTGGCGATCGACGAGACCGTGCAGTTCGGCGCGCTGCAGATCACGCCGCGCATCTGCTGGACGCGCCCGCCGACCGAGGCGCCGCAGACGACCTCCTTCACCGAGGTCGACGAGGTCACCTTCAACAACGAGTACCGGCGCATCTTCACCGGCTGGATGTATGCTTCCAGCCCCGGCCTGCACGGCGTCGAGCACGCGATCTACGATGTCTGGCTGACCGACTGCAAAGGCGGCACCGAGCTGGTGGTCGATCCGAAGGAGCCGGAAGCGCCGCCCCCGCCACCGACGGCCGGCCAACGCCCCGAACGCCCGGCGCGGCCGGCTCAGCAGACACCCCCGCCGAACCAGCGCATCGACGTCGCCCCGCCGCAGGGCGTACCGGTGCAGCCGCGCCAGACGCCGTCGCAGCGCTTCTTCCCGACCAACCCCGTCCCAGGCGGGCGCGATCCCGCCGGCGGCAATTGAACCATGGCGCGGGTCACCGGCATCGGCGGCCTGTTCTTTCGCGGCAGCGATCCACAAGCCCTGGCAGCCTGGTACGAGCGTCACCTCGGCATCGCCGATATGAACAAGGCGGTCTGGAGCCAGGACGCCGGACCGACCATTTTCGGCCCGTTCAAGGCAGATACCGACTATTTCGGCCGTCCCGGGCAACAGTGGATGGTCAATTTCCGCATTGATGATCTCGACGCGATGATGGCGTCGCTCCGCGCGGCAGGGATTGCCGTCGAGACACGGCCGGAGTGGGATTCAGAAGTCGGCCGCTTCTGCCGCATCCACGATCCCGAGGGCAATCCGATCGAGCTCTGGGAGCCCTCGCCGATGGCGATCGAGGGACCGGCCGCCTGATCGACTCTCAGCCAGTCAACGCCGCCAGGGCCGCCTCGCCACTGACGCGGCTCCCCTGCGGCCAGGACCACCAATCGCCATCCGCCTGGATCGCTGCGTCGAGCAGGTCGCGATAGGTCTCGCGCGGGATCTCGCGCGTGCCGAACTGGGCGAGATGAGCGGTCTGGAACTGGGTGTCGAGCAGGCGATAGCGGCCGCGCCGCAGCCGGGCGACGAGATGCACCAGCGCCACCTTCGAAGCATCGGTCTCGCGGTGGAACATGCTCTCGCCGAAGAAGGCGCCGCCGAGCGACAGGCCGTAGAGCCCACCGACGAGCCTGTCCTCGCGCCAGCATTCGACGGTGTGGACATAGCCGAGATGGAAGAGCTCGCCATAGAGCCCGCGGATGCGGCCATTGATCCAGGTCTCGGCCCGGTCCGGCCGGCTTTCGGCGCAGGCTGCGATGACCCCCGCGAAATCCTGATCGACCCGGATTTCGAACCGATCGGAACGGACGGTGCGCGCCAGCCGGCCCGCCAGATGGAAGGCGTCGAGCGGAATGATGCCGCGGATTTCCGGCTCGACCCAGAACAGAGCGGGGTCGTCGGCGCTTTCCGCCATCGGGAAGACGCCGGCCGCATAGGCGCGCAGCAGGATTTCCGGCGTGATCGCCGGCGCGCGCGCAGGTGTGGAGCGGGCCTTCATGAGACGATGGGAGCGCGGGTCGGCGCGCGTGTCAAACGTCGTCTCGACGCAACCCCCTCTCCCCCTGCGGGAGAGGGTTGGGGTGAGGGGTCTCGCGACCTTGCCAAGCTCACGCCTGACCACAGCCGAAAGCGGAAACCACAGTGCAACCCCTCATCCGGCCCTTCGGGCCACCTTCTCCCGCAAGGGGAGAAGGCAAGGCTCACCCCTCGCGCGGCTCGTCCATGCCGCCATTGGCGAGGAATTTCTCCAGCCAATGGATGTTGTAGTCGCCGTTCAGGATGTCCGGGTTGCGCACCAGCGTGCGAAATAGCGGCAGCGTGGTATCGACGCCGTCGACGACGAACTCGTCGAGCGAACGGCGCAGGCGCATCAGGCATTCGGCCCGGTTGCGGCCGTGCACGATCAGCTTGCCGACCAGCGAGTCGTAGTGCGGCGGGATGACATAGCCCTGATAGGCCGCCGAATCCACGCGCACGCCGAGCCCGCCCGGCGTATGGAACGAGGCGATCTTGCCCGGCGAGGGCCGGAAGGTCGCGTGATGCTCGGCATTGACGCGGCATTCGATGGCGTGGCCCTCGATGACGACGTCCTTCTGGCTGATCGAGAGCGGCGCCCCGGCGGCGATCCTGATCTGCTCGTTGACGAGGTCGATCCCGGTGATCATCTCGGTGACCGGATGCTCGACCTGGATGCGGGTGTTCATCTCGATGAAGTAGAACTCGCCATCCTCGTAGAGGAACTCGATCGTGCCGGCGCCGAGATAGCCCATATCGGCCATCGCCTTGGCGCAGACATTGCCGATCCGGTCGCGCTCGCCGGCGTTGAGGGCGGGCGACGGCCCCTCCTCCCAGACCTTCTGGTGGCGGCGCTGCAGCGAGCAGTCGCGCTCGCCGAGATGGATCGCCCGGCCCTTGCCGTCGCCGAGCACCTGGATCTCGATATGCCGCGGCTTTTCGAGGTACTTCTCGATATAGACCGCGTCGTCGCCGAAATTGGCCTTGGCTTCGGTACGGGCCGTGGAGAGCGCGACGGACAATTCGTCCTCGCTGCGAACCACTTTCATGCCCTTGCCGCCGCCGCCCGACGCAGCCTTGATGATGACCGGGAAACCGATCTCGCGGATGATCTGCAGGGCCTCGGCGTCATCCGTGACGCCGCCCTCCGAGCCCGGAACGCAGGGGATGCCGAGGCGCTTGGCGGTGCGCTTGGCCTCGATCTTGTCGCCCATGCTGCGGATATGCTCAGCCTTGGGGCCGATGAAGGCGATGTTGTGCCGCTCGAGGATCTCGGCGAAGCGGGCATTCTCGGAGAGGAAGCCGTAGCCGGGATGGACCGCATCGGCGCCGGTGATCTCGCAGGCGGCGATCAGCGCGGGAATGTTGAGATAGCTCTCGCGCGCCGGCGGCGGGCCGATGCAGACGCTCTCATCGGCGAGGCGCACATGCATGGCATTGGCGTCGGCGGTCGAATGCACCGCGACGGTCGCGATACCCAGTTCCTTGGCGGCACGCAGCACCCGCAAGGCGATCTCGCCGCGATTGGCGATCAGGATCTTGTCGAACATCTTCAGCCCGCTCCCGCCCGGATGGATCCTCACTCGATCACCAGCAGGGGCTCGCCATATTCAACCGGCTGGCCGTCCTCGACGAAGATCGCGACGACCTTGCCGGCGCGCGGCGCGACGATGTCATTGAAGGTCTTCATCGCCTCGACGAGGAGGACGCGCTCGCCCGCCTTCACCTCCTGGCCGATCTCGATGAAGGGCTTGGCCTCGGGCGACGGCCGGCGATAGGCGGTGCCGACCATCGGCGAGTTGACCGTGCCGGGATGGGCGGCGGCGGCCTTGGCTTCGAGCGGGGCGGCGACAGGTGCCGCTGCCGCCACGGGAGCGGCGAAGGCCGGTGCGGCCGCGACCGGCGCCATCACCGTTGCGGTGATGGTGCGGGCCACGCGGATGCGCAGATCGCCCTTCTGCACCTCGATCTCGGTCAGATCGGTCTCGTTGATCAGTTGCGCCATTTCGCGCACGAGTTCGGGATCGATGGGGCTCTTGGTCGCCATGGCGGATTTCACCGTCTTCGTGAGCTCGATGGGCGGGACGGCAAGGTCCCGAAGGAGATGCGCATATGCGAAGGAATGGCGCCGGATCAAGCCGACGACCTCGCGATGTCGCGCGTCTTTACCCGGATTGGCGGGTCAGGAAAAGGG
This sequence comes from Alloboseaceae bacterium BT-24-1, assembly GCA_025846845.1. Classification (GTDB taxonomy): domain Bacteria; phylum Pseudomonadota; class Alphaproteobacteria; order Rhizobiales; family Beijerinckiaceae; genus Allobosea. Next base: position 29,252 of record JAOYTL010000001.1, on the reverse strand, counting down.
CGAAAGGCGCCGAGCGGGCGCCTTGTCTATGCAAATCGCCGCCATTCCAAGAGCTGTTCCACAGGAATGACGGGCCGAAACACGGATTCACGGGTTGCTGAGCCATCCATGGAGATGGCCCAGCGTTCAGCCGCTCAGCCGCTGCAGTTCGTCTTGCCGCATTTGCGGACGGCGTCGATCTTCTGCTTCAGCGCCGGGGCGCCGACCGCGCCGAACACCACCTCGTCGCCGATGATGAAGGCCGGGGTGCCGGTGAGGCCGAGCCGGTCGCCGAGCGCGACCGTCTGCTCGATCACCGCGCGCGTCGCCGGAGCATCCATCTCCTTCTTGACGCGCTCGATGTCGGCGCCGGCGTCCTTGGCGATCTCCAGCGCCTTGGCGCCGTTGATCCGGCCCTTGGTCGCCATCAGCTTGAGATGGAAGTCCCAGTACTTCTGGCCCTGGAGCTGGTTCTTCACCGCGATCGCGACCCGGCTCGCCTCGACCGAGTCCGGTCCGAGGATCGGGAAATCCTTGATCACGACCTTGAGCCTGGGATCGTCCTTGGCAAGCACGCGAACGTCTTCCATCGCCCTTTTGCAGAAGCCGCAATTGTAATCCATGAACTCGACAAGGGTGACGTCGCCCTGCGGGTTGCCGGCGATCACCGAGGTCGCCGGATCGGTCAGGCTGGCCTTCTCGGCAGCGAGCGCATTGCGCTGTGCCTCGACCTGCGCGACCTGGTTGCGCTTCTCGAGCTCGACCATCGCCTCCTGGATCAGCTCGGGATTCTTGAGAATCGTCTCCTTGATCAGCTCGACCACGGCCGCGCGTTGCTCGGTCGAGAGCCCCTGGGCCTGCGCCGGCACGGCAGCGGCACCGAGCGCACAAGCGGCGATGCCGGCGAGAGCCAGGCGGCGCAGCGAAGAGAAGATCATAGCGACGGTCCTTTCAGGGCGCGATTCGCGCGCACTATCGTTGTTGTTTGTCGGATGGAACATACGCGACGATGCCGCGAGCGCGCAGTGCCCCAGGCGACCCCTGCGGCAATTTGGCCAAGGCCCGGCTCGCTAGCGTATCGGCGATGGTCCAGTCATCCTTGGCGAAACGTGAGGGTTGAAGACGAAGGGGCGGCATGACCTGGCGATTCTTGTCCTCCGCCGGCGCGGCAGCGTCAATTCACAGCTTTGCCAGCGGGGCGACCCGGCGTTCCTGCAACAGGATCGTGATCTTGCCATGGCAAAGCGCGAAAAGGCTTGTCGCGCCCGCAAGGCAGGGCAACAGATGAAGCACAACCGCAAGAGGCCGTCATGTCGAAGCTGCTGATCCCTGCCCTCGCCCTCGGGCTCGCCCTGCCGCTCTTCGCGGCCGCGACCCCTGCGGCGGCCCAGAGCTGCGAGGACCTCTGGTACCAGCGCAACGAGATCTACAAGGCGCAGGGCTATTGCTTCCGCACCCAGCGCGGCATCAGCGCCTTCGGTAATGCCGGCTGCCAGTACGACAACGTCGAGGACGTGCCGCTGTCGGCGACCCAGCGCCGCGTCGTCGCCGACATCCAGCGTGCCGAGCGGACGAGCCGCTGCCCGCGCTGAGGCGGATTTCCATTATTCACCCCGTCATTCCGGTGCCGCTATCGCGGCTTGCCCGGAATGACGGAGCGTTTCTAAGCCGCTAGTTCGCCGCCTGGAAGCGCACCTCGCCCTCGTTCAGGAAGCAGGTCTTGCTGAACAGCGAGAGATCCAGCGGGTTCGGCATGCGGATGTCGCGAAGATCCGGGCAGGGCTTCACCGCCGGATCGTAGGAGCGATCGATCTGCGAGATGAAGGCCAGGATCACGCCCCTCGCCTGCGCGAAGGCCTTGAGCGCCCGGATCTGGACCATCAGCTCGGGATTGCCGCGCTTCTGGTCGAGCAGTTGCAGATAGTCGATGATTGCCAGCGTGCCCCGTGGCGCCTCGGCCAGCGAGCGCATGATGTGATCGGCGCTGATCGCGTCCGAATCGTCGAAGCCGAACAGCGCTTCGAATTGCGCCGGATCGGCGCCGAGCGCCCGAAAGCGGCTCAGCACGTCCTTGGCCGTGTACTCCAATGTGAAGAACACCGCCCGGCGGCCGGCCTTCATCGCCTCCATGGCGAGCCTGAGGCTGAGCAGCGTCTTGCCGTGCCCCGGCCGCGCGCCGATCAGCAGCAAATCTCCGGGCACCAGGCGGGCGAACAGCTCATCGGCCGAAAGTGAACCGGTAGATTTGGCCGCGAGCAGGCTCCAGGCGCCGAAACCTTCGCCAATGGCGACGCGGTCGAGCGCGAGATGGAGCGGGATGTCGTCCTTGCGCGCCAATTCCTTGGCCTTGCGCTTCAGGCGATAGACGGGTGCGGAAAGCTTCATCGATGGACCTCCTGATGCGAGCTGTGTCCGCAATCCCTCCTTATGCGCAGCGCTCGAACAGTCGGTTCGACGGTGAGACACCCTGCACGGCAACGTGCTTCCCGGTTGGAGGGAGGAGGCGCGGGCAGCGCCAGAATCAGAGCATAGCCGATGCCGCCCGCGCCGTCGCCTCATGCCGATTCCAATTGAAGCTGCGCAGATGGTCGACGAGGGCGCGCAGCTTCGGCGCGGCGGCGCGCCGGCTCGGATAATAGAGATAGAAGCCCGCGAAATACGGGCAGAACTCCTGCAGCAGCGGCTCCAGCTCGCCGCGCGCGATCGCCGGACGGAAGCTCTCCTCCATACCGAAGGTGATACCGGCGCCCGCCACCGCGAGCTTGATCATCAGCGCCATGTCGCTGGTGGTGATCTCCGGCGCGACGGCGACGCTGAATTCCTTACCATCCTCGGCGAACTCCCAGCGATAGGGTGGCAGCTTCGGCCCCGGCCGCCAGCCGATGCAGCGATGCGCCGCCAGCTCCCGGGGATGGGCCGGCACACCGAAGCGCTGGCGATAGCTCGGCGCACAGACGGCTAGCTGGCGCTCCTCGCCGCCGATCACGATCGCGATCATGTCCTGCTCGATGACCTCGCCCAGCCTGACTCCGGCATCGTAACCGGCGGCGACGATGTCGAACTCCTCGTCAGTCACGGTGATGTCGAGCTCGACCTCCGGGTTGGCCGCAGCGAAGCCGGCGAGGAACGGCCCGGACATGAAGCGCTCGGCGATCGACGACACCGCGAGACGCAAGCGCCCGCGCGCACCGGCGCGCAGATCACGCGTCGCCTCGACGGCAGTGCGCAGGTCCGACAGCGCGGGGCCGAGATCGGCGAGAAGCCGCTCGCCCGCCTCGGTCAGGCTGACGCTGCGCGTGGTGCGCTGCACGAGGGCGATGCCGAGCCGATCCTCCAGTTTCTTGATCGTCTGGCTCACAGCCGAGCGCGTGACGCCGGCGCGGTCGGCCGCGCTGCGAAAGCTCCGCTCCTCGGCAACGAGCGCGAACACGGCGAGCGCGTTGAGATCCATCTCCATTGGTTAGAAAAACTCTCCAGGCTGGAAAGGAATGGGCGGCTTATCGCGACAATGGCCTGGTCCTAGCTTTCGGGCAACCGCAACGACGCGGTTCCACGGAAACCCAGACGGAGATCGACATGCCTCTCGACAAGGTCGTCCTCATCACCGGCGCCTCCAGCGGGATCGGCGCCGGCATCGCCCGCGAACTCGCGGCCGCCGGAGCGAAACTGATGCTCGGCGCACGCCGCACCGACCGTCTCGATGCGCTCGCCGAAGAGATCGCGGCGAAGGGCGGCGAGGTCCGTACCCACCGGCTCGACGTCACCGATCGCGCCAATGTCGCCGCCTTTGCCGAGGCGGCGCGCGACGCCTTCGGCCGCGTCGACGTCATCGTCAACAATGCCGGCATCATGCCGCTCTCGCTGATGGCCTCACTCAAGGTCAACGAGTGGGACCAGATGGTCGACGTCAACATCAAGGGCGTGCTCTACGGCATCGCCGCGGTGCTGCCGCAGATGCTGGCACGCGGCTCCGGCCATATCATCAACATCGCCTCCATCGGCGCGCTCGCGGTGTCGCCGACGGCCGCCGTCTACTGCGCGACGAAATACGCCGTGCGCGCGATCTCCGACGGTTTGCGACAGGAACACGCCGAGCTGCGCGTCACCTGCATCCATCCCGGCGTGGTCGAGAGCGAACTCGCCGGCACGATCACCGATCCGGCCGCGGCCGAATTGATGCGGAGCTATCGCGCCATCGCGCTCAAGCCCGACGCCATCGGCCGGGCCGTGCGGTTCGCGATCGAGCAACCGGATGATGTCGACATCAACGAGATCGTCATCCGCCCCACCGCCACCCGCTGAGGAGGAACATCATGACAATGTCCAAGCAGTCCCCGCTGCGCGCAGCAGCCGCGGCCTTCGCCATCGCGGTGATGCCGGCACCTGCAATCGCCGAATCGAGCGAGGAGCGCCGCAAGCGCGGCGAGGCCGTCGTCCGCGGCCTGAACAATGGCGTGCCGCAGCCGGCGCTGGAGCGCATGCGGCAGGAATTCCCCTTCCTCGCCGAGGCGACGGAGACCTATGCGCTCGGCGATGTCTGGTCGCGAACCGGCCTCGACAGTCGGACGCGCCAGCTCGCCGCGGTGGCGGCCTTCGCGGCGACCGGCCAGACTACCTTCATGAAGGTCCATGCCGGCTACGCCCTCAACATCGGCGTGTCCGAGGGAGAGCTCAAGGAGATCGTCTACCTGATCACCGTGCCGGCCGGCATCTCGCGGGCGATCGCGGCCTCCCAGACGCTGTCGGAACTCTTCGCCGAGCGGCGCAAGCAGTGAGGGGAACGATCATGACTCCCTTGCTCGTGAACGCCCTGCTGCTGCTCGCCGCCGGCGCTGGCCTCGCCACCACCACCATCCAGAATGGACCGGAAGGATCCGCCCGCATGAACCTTACCCAGACCGCCGCGGCCCAAAGCCCGCAGACCTACCCCTATGTCGGCATGTGGGTCACGGCCGACAACCATGTCCGCCACAACCTCCTGCCGAACGACCGCTATGATGAGGCACGTGGCAATCGCGAGAGCGCCTATCGCGGCCGCTACAAGGTCACCGGCAATTATATCGAGTACTGGGACGACACCGGCTTCACCGCCGACGGCACCTTCGTCGATGCCGATACGCTGCATCATGGCGGCATGATCCTGCGTCGCCGCCCCTGACGTGAGCTGTCGGAGCCGCCGCGCATTTGCTGTGGATGCGGCAACCGGCAGCACCTGCGCGCTCGCGCCCGCATGCTAGACCACCCCGCTCGCTCGCCCTGCTCCGGGTCGAGTGAGCGCGGACTGAAGGCGACACGCTGGCAGGCATGAAGACTGGCATCGATATGGGGTCGACGCGTGGCGGCGAGCCCGCCGAGCTCGACCTCGCCGAACTGCTGGCGACGCGGCTGCTGGTGCAGGGCAATTCCGGCTCGGGCAAGTCGCATCTGCTGCGCCGGCTGCTGGAGCAGAGCGCACCGCTGGTCCAGCAAGCCATCATCGACCCCGAGGGCGACTTCGTCTCGCTCGCCGACCAGTTCGGCCATGTCGTGGTCGACGGCACCGCGAGCCCGGTCGAACTGCAGAAGATCGCGCTGCGCGTGCGCCAGCACCGCGTCTCGGTGGTGCTCAATCTCGAAGAGCTCGACGCCGACGAGCAGTTGCGCGCCACCGCCGCCTTCCTCGGCGGGCTGTTCGAGGTCGACCGCACTCACTGGTACCCGATGCTGGTCGTGGTCGACGAAGCCCAGCTCTTCGCGCCGGTCATGGCGGGCGAGGCCTCGGACGAGGCGCGGCGCCAGTCGCTCGGCGCAATGACGAACCTGATGTGCCGCGGCCGCAAGCGCGGGCTCGCCGGCGTGATCGCGACGCAGCGCCTCGCCAAGCTCGCCAAGAACGTCGCGGCGGAAGCCTCCAACTTCCTGATGGGCCGCACCTTCCTCGACATCGACATGCAGCGCGCCGCCGATCTGCTCGGCATGGACCGGCGCCAGGCGGAGATGTTCCGCGACCTCGAACGCGGCCAGTTCGTCGCGCTCGGGCCGGCCCTCTCCAAGAAGCCGCTGCCGGTCAGGATCGGCCCGGTCGCCTCGGTCGATCGCGGCGGTGCACCGGGCCTTTTACCTTTGCCCGACCAGGCGCCGGAAGATGCCAGCAAGCTGATCTTCACCGCCGGCGACGGCGAGGTCGCACCCGCGCCCTGGCCGAAGCAGCCGCGCCCGCGTCCGGCGGTGGCGCCCGAGATCATCCGCCGGATCGAGACGCACCAGCCGGTGCCGCCGCCCGAGCCCGAGATCGAGATGGACCCGGCCGAGCGTGCCGCGGCGCTGGTCGAGATCCTGAACGAGCTGCTCGACGACCCCGAGGCGCGCGACCGGCCGGTCGCCGTGCTCTATCAGGATTTCACCGTGCGCTGCCGGATGCGCCGCGTCAGCGGCCCGGAGACCGGGCTGGACGCCTTCCGCAAGCGCCTCGCCGTCGCCCGCGCCGGGGCGAGCGAAGCGGTGTTGTCGTCGGAGGCATGGGAGAAGGCGCTGACGGCGGCCGAGACCCTGCCGGAAGACCTGCACGGGCTCTTCCTGTTCATCGCCCGCAGCGCGATCGAGGGAGCGCCCTGCCCGTCCGACGCCGAATTGGCTGAGGCCTATGGCAGCCATTCGCCGAGCCGGGCGCGCCGGTTGATCGGCTATATCGAGGAGCGCGGCCTGCTCGTCTGCCATGTCGACTTCCGCGGCCAGCGCACGCTGGCTTTGCCGACGCTCGGCGTCGAGACCGCGCCCGGCCTCGCCTCGCCGCTGGTCAAGGGCCTGCCGCCGCGGCGCGCGCGGGGTTAGCTAGCTCACGTCATTCTCGGGCGGAGCGAAGCGCAGACCCGAGAATCTCAGGACGAGAAGGGCTGGATTGGAGCCTCATCCGGCCCGAGATGCTCGGGTCGAGCCCGAGCATGACGCGCTTTGAATGCCCTCAATGCCCCTTGCTGGTGCCGCCGACGGTCATCTTGTCGACCCAGGCGATGCCGAGCGCCGAGACGATGAAGATCGTGTGGATCAGCGTCTGCAGCAGCACGCCCGTCGTCGTGTAGTTCGTCGCCGTCGGCCCGCCGATATTGCCGGCCTCGATGAAGGTGCGCAGCAGGTGGATCGAGGAGATGCCGATGATCGCCATGGCGAGCTTGATCTTGAGGACCGAGGCGTTGACGTGGCTGAGCCATTCCGGCTGGTCGGGATGGTTCTGCAATCGAAGGCGCGAGACGAAGGTCTCGTAGCCGCCGACGATCACCATGATCAGCAGGTTCGAGATCATCACCACGTCGATCAGGCCGAGCACGACCAGCATGATCTGCTGCTCGCTGAAATTGAAGGCGTGGGTGACGAGGTGCCAGAGCTCCTTGAGGAACAGGAAGACGTAGACGCACTGCGCCACGATCAGGCCGAGATAGAGCGGCACCTGCAGCCAGCGCGAGGCGAAGATCACCATCGGCAGCGGCTTCAGCGGCGCGTTGGCGGAAAGGTCGGATGGATCGGCGGCGGCCATAGGGCTCCCAGTCGGGTTGATGCGTGCGTCAAGGGTTAGCCAGATGGGGCCGAAAACGGCGTCATGCAACCCGGATCGCGCCTCCTGCCCGAGGAATTTGTTGAAATTTCGCCGTGTTTTGCGTCTACTTCCGAGGCTGAGGTCACAGCTTCGGGCGTTATCGGTAAGCGCGCCCGGCAAATCCTCCGATCCGGGAGGGAAAAGGAGTTCGAGATGATCAGGACGACGATGATCGCCGCCGCGCTTGCAGGCGGTTTCGCCCTTGCGACGCCAGCGGCCGCCGCACCGCTTGCCCCTGCTGCGGCGGCGGTTGCCACCGCCGGCACGACCAATCTCGTCGAGCAGGTGCAGTACCGCCGCTATTACGGGCGGGGTTACGGCTACGGCCCGCGCTATGGCTATTATGGCCGGGGCTATCGCTATAATCGCGGCGCGGCCGTCGGCGCCGGCATCGCCGCCGGTGCGCTCGGCGCTCTCGCCGCTGGCGCCCTGCTCGCGCCCGGACCGGTCTATGCGGCGCCGCCGCCGCCCGTCTATGTCGCCCCTGCGCCCGTCTACGCCGCTCCGGATGGCGACGCGATCGCCTATTGCTCGCGCCGCTTCCGCACCTACGATCCCGAGACCGGCACCTATATCGCCTCGGGCGGCGTTGTCCGCGCCTGCCCGTAAGATCGGCGCCGATTCAAGATCGCATCGAGGCCTCCCTCATAGGGAGGCCTTTTTTTGCTCGGCGGCCGAAAGCAAGGCGTCGGGTGCGGCATGTGTTTGCGAAGGGTGAAGGGCTGAGATGCGGCCCATCATCATGTCCGCCACAAGGCTCAGCGGACTGGTAGCACCGCATGATCGATAAAATCGCGAAGAAGTCCTGGCATCCTTCTTGTCGGCCTCAGCAGCGGATCATCAGCGCGCAAGTCGAGATAGAGATCGATGGATGCTTTGATGGCATTCCTGATCGATGAGGCGTCGTGACAGGCGATGGTAGCCACCAGCTTTCCTTCCTCGTCCAAACCGAGGGCTTCCAAACGTCTTACGCCCCGCTGGTTCTTGCCGAAGCGGCGGAAAATTAGCGGGCCGAGGACCTGCTCTCGGAAGAAGGCGAGCATGCCGATAGCTTCGTAGAATTCGCCACGTGCAAGCTTGGTGGCCGCGTAGTGCAGCCAGATCCACGCACGGGTCTCGAACCATTCGGAGGATAGGTTCGGCCATTCAACGCTGCCAGCCTGCATACGCTTTTCTATCGCTGCCGGATCCCGGGCAAACAGAACCGCCCGCCGTTCGATCTGATGGTCGAGATCGGCAGCGAGGACAAACTTCAGATCGACGTGCAAAAGTGGTGAACCGTAGAGACAGATCAGTAGTCGCGGCTCGCCAACGTGCTCGCCAGTGAAGGCGCTGACGAGATCAGCTAAAGTATCAGCAAAGGTCATGCGTGACGCCATGACGTCTGCATATCTGTCGTCTTCGACCACGACTACGAAATCTAGGTCAGAATGCTCGTCGAGGCCTCCGTGAATGTACGAACCGCCAATCAGAAGGGCGCTGAATCTTTCATCGCGGGCGGTCGCGTTACGAGCGCGTTCTAGAAATTCCGCGTGAGCATGGGGAAGTGTGCTGGGCATATGGTTCTCCTGGCCAGCACCTCAGAATGCAACAGCCGGAGGCCCCGGCGCAACCTGTCTCCGACGAGTGACGCCGTCTTCCTCTTCCCTGACTAGCTGCTGACTTGCATTGACGGCCCGGCCGTCTCTTATGCTCCGCAAGTCTGACTGAGGAGCCGGCCCCGTGCGCATCGCCACCTGGAACGTCAATTCGATCCGCCAGCGCCTGACGCATGTGCTCGCCTTCCTGAAGGAAGCCGAGCCCGACGCGCTCTGCCTGCAGGAGCTGAAATGCGTCGACGCCGACTTTCCGCGTGCCGAGATCGAGGACGCCGGCTGGCAGGTCGCGATCCACGGCCAGAAGGGCTTCAACGGCGTCGCCATCATCTCGCGCAGCAAGCTCGAGGATGTCCGCCGCGGCCTGCCCGGCGACGATGGCGACGAGCAGGCGCGCTATCTCGAAGGCGTGCTGCCGCATGGCGACGGCGTGGTGCGCCTCGCCTCGATCTACCTGCCCAACGGCAATCCGCCGAACACCGAGAAATACCCCTACAAGCTCGCCTGGATGGAGCGCCTCGCGGTCCACGCCAAGGGGCTGCTGGCCCATGAGGAGCCGCTGGTGCTCGCCGGCGACTACAACGTCATTCCCGAGCCGCGCGACGCCCGCGATCCCGCCGCCTGGACCGGCGATGCGCTGTTCCTGCCGCCGACCCGCACCGCCTTCCGCAAGCTGCAAGCTCTCGGCTTCACCGAGGCCCTGCGCGCCACCACCGATGCGCCCGGCCTCTACACCTTCTGGGATTATCAGGCCGGCGCCTGGCAGCGAAACAACGGTATTCGTATCGACCATCTGCTGCTCTCGCCGCAGGCGGCCGACAGGCTCGGCGCCGTCTCGATCGCCAAGCATGTCCGCGGCTGGGACAAGGCGTCAGACCATGTGCCGGTGCTGATCGAGCTGAACTGACCATGCTGAAGGTCATCGCCCAGGACTTCATCAGGCTCGAGAGCGTCGAACTGGTGAAGCCGCTCTACCGGGAACTGGTCCAGGCAACCCGGCAGGAACCGCTCTGCCTCGCCTATGATCTCTTCATCGACCAGAAGGATCCCGGCCATTTCGTCTTCGTCGAGCAATGGCCGGACCAGGCGGCACTCGACGCCCATTGCCGGAGCGAGCATTTCACCCGGCTGGTGCCGCTGATCAACCGGCACCAGAGGCAGGACTGCATCGTCACGCTGATGGATGCGTTCGCAGCCTAGGCGAAGGCTAGCTCGCGCTATTGCGGCGAGCCCCGCTTGATACCGTCCTTGATGAACACCCGGAACGGCGTCGTGCCGCTGGCGCTGCCATCGGCCGAGCGCCACTGGCCCTTGCTGCAGAGCACGCCGCCCTGTGTCTCGCTCGCCTCGAATTCGATCAGGTTGTGATAGGTCGTCCCGTTCGGCTCGACGGCGCGGAACTTCGTCGTGCATTTGCCGCCGGAGACCACCGGATCATAATCGTGGATCATGATCCCGCCGCCACCTGTACTCGGAAACGGGTTGGTCAACGGGGACCAGTCGCCAAAGTTCTCCTGCGCGCCGGCGCCATGGATGGCGAGCGCGGTGCACGCTGCGATGAAGCTGAAGAATGCGGCGTCGCGCATGGCAGAGCCTCCGAGGTCCGATACCTCGGCTACATCACCCTGCAGAGTTTGGATGCAGTCGCCTTCAGCGCCGCTCGGCGCGGCCTTGTTGGCGCTCGACCAGCGCCAGTGCCGCCATCCGGTCGTTCGCGCTCGCGCTGGCGAAGGCGGCGTCGTAGCGCTCGACGATCCAGGTCTCACGCGTCGCGTCGGCGCCCTCGCGGGCCAGCGCCAGCCACATCAGCCCGATGATCGGGTGACGCGGCACGCCGTCGCCGCCACGCAGCAGCATGTCGCCGAAGACGGCGCGCGCCGGGGCATGGCCCTTCTCGGCCGCGAGCTTCATCCAGCGCGCCGCCTGACGCGGATCGCGCGAGACGCCGGTGCCGTTGAGATAGAGCCGGGCGAGATTGTACTGGCCGTCGGGGTCGCCGAAATAGGAGGCGGCGTAGTGGAACATGTCGAAGGCGCGATCGGGGTTGGGCTTCACATAGGTGCCCTTGATCCCGTCGAGGAAATAGCCGCCGAGCGCGACGAAGGCGGCCGCGACGATGCGCCCGTCAGAGGTACCCGGGATTTCGTCGGCATTCTCGTCCGCGATCTTCGAGAAATACTCGAAGGCCTTGAGATCGTTGGTGGGTACGCCATCGCCGCTGGCATAGACCCGGCCGAGCTTGAACTGCGCCGCCAGATGACCCTGGGCGGCGGCATATTCGAGCGCCTTGACCGCGCCGGCCTGATCGCCGGCCGTCGAATCGCGCATCCAGGCCTTCAGCGCGTCGCGGGCGCTGCTGAACGGCGCGATCGGCAGTGCGGTATGGGCAGCAGGACCGCTCGGAGCGGGTGCTATCGCGCCGCGGCCGGGAGCGAGCGGTATCGGTGCTGCGAGATTCTGAGACTCCGGCTCCGGCAGGGCGATACCCGGGATCGGGCGAGGCGGCACCGGAATGCGCCCAGCGGACGCGTCCTGCGCCCAGGCTGCCTGCTGGCAGCCCAGAGCAAGCAACGCTCCGGCAATGATGGCGTCAGATATCCGCATAGCACTGTATCTCGGCTGCGCCTCCCGGATGGGTGACGGCGCCGCCCTTGGCGGAACCGACCGTCTGCGCGTATTTCCAGAGTGCGCCCGACGTGTAATCCGTCTTGCGCGGCGTCCAGGCCTTAAGACGCTCCTCAAGTTCGGCATCAGAAAGGCGGACTGCGAGCTTTCCTGTGATCGCGTCGAGCTCGATGATGTCGCCGTCGCGGATCAGGCCGATCGGCCCGCCGACGGCGGCCTCGGGGCCGACATGGCCGACACAGAAACCGCGCGTCGCGCCCGAGAAGCGGCCATCGGTGATGAGCGCCACCTTGTCGCCCATGCCCTGACCGTAGAGCGCCGCCGTGGTCGACAGCATCTCGCGCATGCCCGGGCCGCCCTTCGGCCCCTCATAACGGATGACCAGGACGTCGCCGACCTCATATTCGCGTTTGCTGACGCAGGCGAAGGCGTCTTCCTCGCAGTCGAAGCAGCGCGCCGGCCCGGTGAAGACGAGCTGCTCGGGCGTCATCCCGGCGATCTTCACGATCGCGCCCTCGGGCGCCAGATTGCCGACGAGGCCGACGACGCCGCCATTATCGGAGAGCGGCTTGTTCGCCGGGCGGATCACGTCCTGCTCATCGTTCCATTTCACCGAGGCGAGGTTCTCGGCGATGGTGCGGCCGGTGACTGTCATGCAGTCGCCATGCAGGAAGCCGTGGTCGAGCAGGGTCTTCATCAGCAGCGGAATGCCGCCGACCTCGAACATGTCCTTGGCGACGTATTTCCCGCCCGGCTTCAGATCGGCGATATAGGGCGTCTTCTTGAAGATCTCGGCGACGGCGAACAGGTCGAAGTCGATGCCGCATTCATGCGCGATCGCCGGCAGGTGCAGCGCGCCATTGGTAGAGCCGCCGGAAGCGGCGACGACCATCGCCGCGTTCTCCAGCGCCTTGCGGGTGACGATGTCGCGCGGCCGGATGTTCCGGGCGATCAGCTCCATCACCATCTCGCCGGCGGTGTAGCAGAAGGCGTCGCGGACATCGTAGGGCGCTGGCGCGCCGCAGCTATAGGGCAAGGCCAGGCCGATCGCCTCGGCGACGGTCGCCATGGTGTTGGCGGTGAACTGGGCGCCGCAGGAGCCCGCGGATGGACAGGCCGCCTCTTCGAGCTCCTTCAGGTCCTCATCCGACATGGCGCCGACCGAATGCTTGCCGACGGCCTCGAACACGTCCTGGACCGTGACCGGCTTGCCCTTGAAGGTGCCGGGCAGGATCGAGCCGCCATAGATGAAGATCGACGGCACGTTGAGGCGCACCATCGCCATCATCATGCCGGGCAGCGACTTGTCGCAGCCGGCGAGCCCGACCAGCGCATCATAGCAATGGCCGCGCATGGTGAGCTCGACCGAGTCGGCGATCACCTCACGCGAAGCCAGCGACGACTTCATGCCCTGGTGGCCCATGGCGATGCCGTCGGTCACGGTGATCGTGCAGAACTCGCGCGGCGTGCCGCTGGCCGAGGCGACGCCCTTCTTCACGGCCTGGGCCTGGCGCATCAGCGAGATGTTGCAGGGCGCAGCCTCGTTCCAGCAGGAGGCGACGCCGACGAAGGGCTGCGCGATCTGCTTCGCGGTCATGCCCATCGCGTAATAATAGGAGCGATGCGGCGCACGGGCCGGCCCGACACTGACATGCCGGCTGGGCAACTTCGACTTATCGAAAACGCGCGCGTCCATGCAAACTCTGTCCCGCCACCCCACCTGGCGGGCGCCAGATGTGCACGCCGTTGCCCGCCGGTGCAATCATCAGCCCCGAGGCGGCATACGAAGCATTTTTCTGCTGCGCACCCTGCCCGATGGGGCTTAATTCTTCCGTATCTCAGATAGTTACTGAAGTTTGCAGCTGGGGCCGCTTTGTGGCGGCTTCGCGGCAATCGTGGCGGCGCGCCGGGCCAGCACTGCAATAGCTGCCGATGTTGTAGAAATGTCACGAATTTTAGGGATCGCAGCGGGATATGCGATATCTCCAGCTGCAACCCTGGCGTCCCAGCGAGAACCTAGGGGGTTCACAATCCCGGTACTGGCGAGGCGCGGGATAAAGTCTTTCGAATGGAATGACCTGATCCTGGCGATATAGCGGATCGCGCCAGTCGCGATGGGGTGACAGGCACACCGCCCTCAAACCATTGGAGTCTTACGATTTTTGAACGTTACGATGGAGGCCGCCCGGGGGCCGGAGGCAAAATTTACGGCCCTCAGATTATAATTTGTATAATCTAGATGTAGTTTAGAATTTCTATAACACATTGAAATGAAAGGGAAATTTATTGACCGCTCCGGTTTGCCGCTCTACCGGTCCGTTTCGCATGGCCGATTTCAGAGCCCCCGCCCGAAGGAGCGAAACATGACCGTCAAGACCGCGCTTGCCGCCACAGCGCTGGCGTCCTGCCTGCTGGCCGCCCCTGCCCTTGCGCAGAGCGTCAACCTCTACACGACGCGCGAGCCGGCCCTCCTCAATCCGGTCATCGAGGCCTTCACCAAGGACACTGGCATCAAGGTCAACGCGGTCTTCCTCAAGGATGGCCTGCAGCAGCGCATCCAGGCCGAGGGCGCCAACAGCCCGGCCGACGTGATGCTCGTCGTCGACGTCGGCGAGATCCAGGCTGCGGCCGATGCCGGCATCACCCAGCCGGTACAGTCGGCGCTGGTGGACAAGACCGTTCCGGCCGCCCTGCGCGGCGCCGGCAACAACTGGGTCACGCTGACCCAGCGCGCCCGCATCGTGGTCGTCTCGAAGGAGCGGGTGAAGCAGGACGCGATCAGCTATGACGAGCTCGCCGATCCCAAGTGGAAGGGCAAGTTCTGCATCCGCGCCGGCCAGCACCCCTACAACAATGCCTTCTTCGCCGCCTATCTCGCCCGCAACGGCGCCGAGAAGACCGAGACCTTCCTGAAGGCGATCAAGGCCAACACCGCTCGCAAGCCCGGCGGCGGCGACCGCGACGTCGCCCGTGACATCCTCTCGGGCCAGTGCGACATCGCCATCATCAACACCTACTATATCGGGCTGATGAGCAAGGCGACGAACGAGCAGAAGGGTTGGTACGACGCGATCAAGCCGCTGAAGACCACCTTCACCGGCGGCGGCACCCATGTGAACGTCTCGGCCGCGGCGATCGCCAAGAACGCGCCGAACAAGGACAGCGCCGTCAAGCTGATCGAGTACATGCTCGGCGAGAAGGCGCAGACCCTCTATGCCGACGGCAATTTCGAGTACCCGGTCAACCCCGACGTCAAGGAAGCGGCCGCGGTCAAGCTGCTCGGCGCGCTGACGCCCGACACGACCCCGCTCGGCGACGTCGCCAAGAATCGCAAGGCCGCGTCCGAGCTCGTCGACAAGGTCGGCTTCGACAATTGAGCCTGAACGCATCCGCGACACATTCAGAACGGCCGCCGGCGTTTCGCTGGCGGCCGTCGACACGTCTGGTCTATCTGGCCGGTGCCGCTGCTGCCTTGGTCGCGCTGCCGGTGCTGGCTCTCGTCTTCACGGCATTGTCGCGCGAGGGGCTGACGGTCTGGCCGCACCTGACTGCCAACGTCCTGCCGGTCGCGCTCTGGAACACGGGCCTGCTGCTCGCCGGTATCGCTCTGTTCTGCGGCGCCGTCGGAACCGGCGCGGCCTGGCTGGTGACGCAATACGAGTTTCCCGGCCGCCGCAGCCTGGAATGGCTGCTCGTGCTGCCTCTGGCGCTGCCGACCTACATCACGGCTTATGTCTACGTCGAAATCCTCGGCTTCCAGGGGCCGTTCCAGAGCGCGCTCAGGGCCCTCACCGGCTGGCGCTCGCTGCGCGACTACTGGTTCCCCGACCCGCGCAACCTGCCGGGCGCGATCCTGATCCTCGGGCTCGTGCTCTACCCTTATGTCTATCTCAGCGTGCGCGCGCTCTTCGCCATGCAGAGCGCTGCGCTGATCGAATCCGCCCGCACGCTCGGGACCAGGCGCTGGCCGCTGTTCTGGCGCATCGGCCTGCCGATGGCCCGGCCCGCCCTCGCCGCCGGGCTGACGCTTGCCCTGCTCGAGACGCTGAACGACATCGGCGCCAGCGAATATCTCGGCGTCCGCTCGCTGACCATCTCGGTCTACACGACCTGGATCAATCGCGGCTCGCTGGCCGGCGCAACCCAGATCGCCTGCGTCATGCTGCTCGTCGTCGTCGGGCTGATGGTCGCCGAGGCGCGCACGCGCGGGGCGCGGCGCTTCACCCTGCCGGTGAAACGGCCGCGACCGGTCGGCCGCATCCGGCTTACGGGCACCCGCGCCTGGGTGGCGACAATCGCCTGCTTCCTACCCGCACTGTTCGGCGCGGTGCTGCCGTTCTTCTATCTGCTCGGCGAATTGTGGCGCCGCGACCTCTTTGCCCAGGCCGATGCGGCGCTCTGGCGGGCGCTCGCCAACACCGTCGCGATCTCCGCGCTCGCGGCCGTTCTGATCGTCGCCATCGGCCTCGGCATCGCCGCGGCGCTGCGGCTCGGACGCGAGCGCGCCTTGCCGACGCTCGCCCGCATCGCCTCGCTCGGCTACGCCTTGCCGGGAACGGTGCTGGCGCTCGGACTGCTGGTACCGCTCGCGGCCTTCGACAATGTCGTCGCCGATGCGAGCCGCGCAGTTTTCGGCGCGAGCCCTGGCCTGCTGCTGCTCGGTTCCGGTACGGCGCTGGTCATTGCCTATCTCGTCCGCTTCCTGACCATCGCGGTGAACGGCGTCGAGAGCGGCTATGCCCGCATCTCGCCGCGAATCGACGACGCGGCCCGCTCGCTCGGCGCGAACCGGCACGAGCTCTTGCATCGGCTGCACTGGCCACTCATGCGCCCGGCCATCGCCGCCGCCGCCCTGCTCGTCTTCGTTGACTGCATGAAGGAGCTGCCTGCGACACTGCTGCTGCGGCCGCTCAACTTCGATACGCTCGCCACGCTGGTCTACGGCCACGCCGCCCGCGGCGTGTTCGAGGACGGTGCACTGGCAGCCCTGCTGATCGTCGCGATCGGCATCTACCCGGCGCTCAGGCTCGCCCGGGTCGGCGAGCAGTTGCCGGAATCGCGGGAGAATTGAATTGTTTTCCCCGGCTTTGCGATCTTCGCCCGGAGCGTTGAACTCGACATTCGTGAATCGGGGGGCTAAACCCTTGCCGCGCGACATATATCGGCCGCCTCAAGCCGATTCGGCCGCGATATCAGGTTGCCTGACGACGACCCCTCCGCCGTCGGGCCGATGAAGGCCAAACGCCAGGCCATGTCACGACGCACCCTCTTCCTCGGCCTCGCCGCCGCTGCGTTGCTGCTCGTTCTCGGGCTGCGGCCGTGGAATCTTGCGCTGTCGCATGTCGAGCGTTCCGTCGTCGCCGGCATCGAGGCCAGGACCGGCCTCAAGGTGACGGCGCTGCGCCGCGCCGAGATCGCCTTCCTGCCCCTGCCCAGGATCAGCCTGTCGGATGTGAGCTTCGCCGATCCGCAGGGCGTGTTGTCCGGCAAGGCGGCGCGCCTGCGTGCCCGCGCCCGGCTGTTGTCGCTGATCGGCGGCCAGCTCGATTTCGACCGCATCGACCTCGTCGCCCCCGAGCTCAATCTCGCTGTCGCGGACACCGGCGGCAGCTATGCCGAGTGGCAGAACCGAGCTCTCGGTTATCTCACCCGCCTCGAGAGCCAGACCCGGCTTGTCCTGACCTCCGGTAGCGTCATGGTCCGTTCTGGGGAGACGGTCCTGACCACGCTGCGCGACGTCAACGTGATGATCGACGAGCGAACGGCGCAGGCGCCGGTCACCCTCGCCGGCTCTTTCACCTGGCGCGGCGAAGCCACCAAGGTCGACCTGCTCTGGCCGGTGGCGGGCGAACGGGCGCGCACTGCCTTCTCGCTCGGCTCGCGCTTGATGAGCCTGCGGTTCAACGGCACGCGCTCGGCCGCGCAGGGCGTCACCAATGGCCAGATCGAGTTCAGCACGAAATCGCTCCCGGACGCCCTGGCCTGGATCGGCCCACGCCCGCGCATCGCCTCCCTGGTTCGCCAGGTCGAGCTGACCGCGCAGGCCCAGCTCAATCAGGGCAGCGCCTCGCTCGACTCGGTCGTCGCGACTGTCGATGGCGACCAGCTCGAAGGCGTGCTCAAGCTCGACGGCTCGATGCCGAACTGGGCGCTCTCCGGGACGCTCGCCGGGGCCGAGTTCGATCTCGGCCGCCTGCTCCAGCAGGCTGGGCTGCCGGCGCCTGCCGGAGGCGCCGAGGCAGGCAACACGCCGCTCGAATTCGATGGCTGGACGACCAACGACATCGACCTGCGCCTGTCGCTCGATTCCGCCCGGATCGGCGTTGCTCGTGTCCGCGATCTCGCGGCGCAGCTGCTGATCCGCAAGGGCCGGTTCGAGGCTTCGCTCCTGCGTGCGGCCGCCTATGGCGGCTCGGCCCGCGCCCGCATCCTCGCCACGCCGGTTGCGGCCGGCTCGGACGTCAAGCTGCAGCTCGGGCTCGAGAAAGTGAATCTCGCGCTGGTGGCCGACGATCTGCCGGAGCTCGCCCGCCTCAGCGGCACCGCCACCGGGCAGCTCGCCTTCGATGGTGTCGGAAGCAGCCTGGACCAGGTGGTGAGTTCGCTGACCGGCCGGGCCAACCTGACGATCCGGCAGGGCGAGTTCCGCGGCATCGCCTTCCCCGATCTGCTGCGCAAGGCCGAGAAGCCGCCGGCCTCCGCGCGCGACTGGCGCCAGGGCAAGAGCACCTTCGAAACCCTGCAGCTCGCGGCACTCGCCAATCTCGGCGTGCTCTATCTCACCGATACCCAGCTCTCGGGCTCGGGCTACAGCGTCGTCCTCAACGGCACCGCCGATCTCAGCCGGCGCTGGCTCGATCTCAACGGCGCCCTGAGCTCGACCACGACCTCGACGCGCGTGCCGTTCGAAGTCCGCGGTCCGTTCTTTGGGGCTGCGTTCACGCCAGAGATCGACGCGACGCTGAGGACACTGGGGCCGGCGATCCCGCTGCTGCGCTGAGGGGCCGGCTCGGCGCTTGGGCTCAACCCGGCGACTCGGGTTTCCACGAAAACGCAGCAAGCTCAGCTACGGATAACTCTCGGTCAGCAGGTAGAAATGGCCGCTGATGCGTTTGACGATGGCATGCCCGCCTGCCTCCTGACGCAGCACTCTTCTGCCCTCGTCGGACGCACCCAGGCGTTCCCGCCAAGCAAGTGATCTCTGTTCGGATCCAAGACCGACCTCGCCGCTTTCGTCGTAGATCAGCGTACGGGAAACACTGGCGGTGATGGCAAAGCCAGTATCGCCCCATTCGAAAGTCTTGAACCGGGGCGCGCCGTCCGTGCGCGGCAAGTTCGCGACATCCTGCTCGTATTGCCCGCGCGTGAGAGCGAGACGCGCCCATGTCGGGTCGAGGCCAAACCCAGCGAGCGCAAAGACCGCGCCAATGGCGACAACGAGACCCGCAGTCCAGGACACCAGCCGCCTCCACCTTCGTAAGGCAATGTCTCGCCTCAACGCGAGGAGCAGAAAGAGGGTTGTCGCGAGCAGCAGTGGGGCGAGCAAAAAAGGAGACGATTGGCCTGCTGCGTCAAGCTCTTCGAGCGATGCAGACAGCAGAAGCAACGCGAGAAACCAGATCAAATAGGATGCGGTGAAGCCATCGCCTCGACGCCACTCTCCCCTGCTCGGCAAAAGACCCATGCTTCACCCGAGCGGTTGAGCCGCGAACGGAAAAGGGCGGACCAATCGGCCCGCCCCTTGTCGAAAAGCGTCAGCTCTCCTGCTCCGGCCCGCCTTCGGCGGCCGGCGCTTCACCCTCGCCGGTATCGCCCTCTTCATCGGCCTCCTCGCCGATCCGCTCGACCGAAACGACCTTCTCGCCGTCGCCCGTGTTGAACACGGTGACGCCCTGGGTCGAGCGGCCGGCGATGCGGATGCGGTTGTTCGGGCCGGCATCGACCGGCACGCGGATCACCTGCCCGCCATCGGTGACAAGCATGATCTGCTCCTTCTCCTCGACCGGGAACGAGGCGACGAGCTTGCCGTTGCGCTCGTTGACGACCATGGCGACGATGCCCTTGCCGCCGCGCCCGGTGACCCGGTACTCGAAGGAGGAGCTGCGCTTGCCGTAGCCATTCTCCGAGAGGGTGAGGATGAACTGCTCGGCGAGCTGCATCTCCAGCCGCTTGGCGCCGAGCTCGACCTCTCCGGTCGCAGCATCCTCGCTCTCGACAGTCACGGCCTCGGTTTCCTCGGCCTCGCCATTGAGCGCCCTGCGTTGGGCGGCCGCGTCCTTCAGATAGGTGGCGCGCTCCTCTGGCGTCGCATCCAGATGCTTCAGGATCGCGAGCGAGATCACCTCGTCGCCCTCGGCCAGGTTGATGCCGCGCACGCCGGTCGAATCGCGGCCCTTGAAGACGCGCACCTCCGGCACGGCGAAGCGGATGCACTGGCCGCCGGCAGTGGTCAGGAGCACGTCGTCATGCTCGGAGCAGATCTGCACGTCGACGATGGAATCGCCCTCGTCGAGCTTCATCGCGATCTTGCCGTTGCGGTTGACCTGGACGAAGTCGGACAGCTTGTTGCGCCGGACATTGCCCGTCCTGGTCGCGAACATCACGTCGAGCCGCTCCCAGCTCTCCTCGTCCTCCGGCAGCGGCATCACCGTGGTGATGCGCTCGTCCTTGTCCAGCGGCAGCATGTTGTTGAGGAATTTTCCGCGCGCGTTTGGCGCCGAAAGCGGCAGCCGCCAGACCTTCTCCTTGTAGGCCTGGCCCAGCGAGGAGAAGAAGATGATCGGCGTGTGGGTGTCGGCGACGAAGAGGCGGGTGACGAAATCCTCCTCGCGCGTCGACATGCCCGAGCGGCCCTTGCCGCCGCGCTTCTGCGCCCGGTAGGTCGAGAGCGGCACGCGCTTGATGTAGCCCGCATGGGAGACGGTGACGACCATGTCCTCGCGGGCGATCAGGTCCTCGTCGTCGAGATCCGAGCCCCAATCCTGAATCACGGTGCGGCGCGGGGTGGCGAAGGCAGCCTTCACCTCGGAGAGCTCGGTCTTGATGATCTCCTGGATGCGCACCCGCGAGCGCAGGATGTCGAGATAGTTCGAAATCTCCTTGGCGAGCTTCTCGAGCTCGTCGCCGATCTCGTCGCGGCCGAGAGCCGTGAGGCGGGCGAGGCGCAGCTCGAGGATCGCCTTGGCCTGCGCGTCCGAGAGCCGATAGGTGCCGTCGGCGTTCATCGGATGGCGCGGATCGTCGACCAGCGCGATCAGCGGCGCGATATCCTCGGCCGGCCAGTCGCGCGCCATCAGCGCTTCATGCGCGGCGGAGGGCGTCGGCGCCGTGCGGATCAGCCGGATGACCTCGTCGATATTGGCGACGGCGGTGGCGAGGCCGCACAGGACATGGGCGCGCTCGCGCGCCTTGTTGAGCAGGAAGCGCGTGCGCCGCGAAACCACCTCTTCGCGGAACTCGACGAAGGCCGAGATGAAGTCCTTGAGGTTCAGGATCTCCGGCCGGCCGCCGGTGAGCGCCACCATGTTGGCGCCGAAGGAGGTCTGCAGCGGCGTGAAGCGGTAGAGCTGGTTCAGGACCACGTCGGCGACGGCGTCGCGCTTGATCTCGATGACGACGCGCACGCCCTCGCGGTTCGACTCGTCGCGCAGGTCGGAGATGCCCTCGATCCGCTTCTCGCGGACGAGATCGGCGATCTTCTCGACCATCGTCGCCTTGTTCACCTGGTAGGGAACCTCGGTGACGATGATCGCCTCGCGCTCCTTGCGCAGCTCCTCGATATGCGTCTTCGAACGCATCACGATCGAGCCGCGCCCGGTGTGATAGGCCGAATGGATGCCGCTGCGGCCCATGATCTGGGCGCCGGTCGGGAAGTCCGGGCCAGGCACGATCTCGATCAGCTCGTCGATCGTGATCTCGGGATTCCCGATCAGCGCGATGCAGGCGTCGATGACCTCGCCGAGATTATGCGGCGGGATGTTGGTCGCCATGCCGACGGCGATGCCGCCGGCGCCGTTGACGAGCAGGTTCGGGAAGCGCGCCGGCAGGACCGTCGGCTCATGCTCCTTGCCGTCATAGTTCGGCTGGAAGCTGACGGTGTCGAGGTCGAGGTCCTCGAGCAGCGGCATCGCCGCCTTGTCGAGCCTGGCCTCGGTATAACGATCGGCCGCCGGGCTATCGCCGTCCATCGAGCCGAAATTGCCCTGGCCGTCGATCAGCGGGAGGCGCAGCGAGAAGTCCTGCGCCATGCGCACCAGCGCGTCATAGACCGCGAGGTTGCCGTGCGGGTGGTACTTACCCATCGTGTCGCCGACGATGCGGGCGCACTTGGTATAGGGCCGGTCGGGCAGGTTCTTGTTCTCGTGCATCGAGAACAGGATGCGCCGGTGCACGGGCTTCAGGCCGTCGCGGACGTCGGGAAGAGCGCGGCTCACGATCACGCTCATGGCGTAATCGAGATAGCTCTTCTTCATCTCGTCGGTGATCGCGATCGGCTTGATGTCGCCGCCGAAATGCGGCTCGTCAGGGCGCTTGTCGTCTGTGTCGTCGCTCAAGGGAAAAAGTCCCGTTTACCGCTGGTTTTTCAACGTTCTGGCTAGCCGATTCCGGCGCACGAAGCCAGCAAAACGCGACTCTATTCAGAGAAAATAAAACCGTTTGATCGCAGCAGGTTGCGGGCGATTTTTGATTCGCTTTCGCGTGCCTTCCGCAATCTCGCCATGTTTCGCACGTGACGGGGGCGGCCGGCCGTGCCTAGATTGGCCGCACGACGCTGAATCAGGGCCTTGCAGCGCGATCTAGAACAGGCCGAGGAAGAGACATGTTCGCCGAATATCTCTCCTCCGCCCTGGTCACGTTGCTGGTGACGCTCGACCCGCCCGGACTGGCGCCCATCTTCCTGTCGCTGACGCGCGGCATGTCGGAGAGCGAGCGGCGGCAGGTCGCGGTGCGCGCCTGCATCATCGCCTTCTGCATCATGGCCTTCTTCGGCCTTGCCGGCGATATCGTCCTGAAGGCGCTCGGGGTCTCGCTGCCGGCCTTCCGCATCGCCGGCGGCCTGCTGCTGTTCTGGATCTCGTTCGAAATGGTGTTCGAGCGCCGCAACGAGCGCAAGCAGCAGACGGCCGACACGGCGATCACCCAGGACCATATCCGCAACGTCGCCGCCTTCCCGCTGGCGATCCCGCTGATGGCGGGTCCGGGCGCGCTGACCGCGATGATGCTGCTCGCCGGCCGTGCCAATGGCGACATCGCCATGCTGTCCTCGCTCGCCGCGATCTGCGGCCTCGTGATCCTGTCCTGCCTCGCCGTCTTCTTCCTGGCGGTGCCGATCGCGCGCCTGCTCGGCGTCACCGGCAATGTCGTCCTGACCCGCCTGCTCGGCGTCATCCTCGCCGCGCTGGCGGTGCAGTTCGTCATCGACGGCGTGCGCGCCGTGATCCGGAGCGGCTGAGCCGCCCCGGATCGAGCACTAGCTCAAGACGCTCTCGCGAGCTGCCAGCGGGCGATGTCGATCAGCACGAACAGGGCGAGACTGACACCGACCAGCGGCAGCGCCCAGCCCAATCCCGCGGCAACGAGAACCGCCATCGCCCTGCCCGTCCAGCCGAGCCGCAGCCAGGCCTGCACCAATGTGCGCGGCGCCGAGCCCGGCGCCGGTCGCTGCCGCCACCAGATCCGGTAGCCGAGCAGGGTCGTCACGATCAGCGCGAGGCCGAGCCCCGCCATCAGCAATTGGTTCGGCCAGCCGAACAGGATGCCCATATGGGCGTCGATGCCCCAGCGGATCAGCTTGGCAATCAGCGGGAAGGTCTCGAAATCGGCACGGCTGACGACCGAGAGATCGCGCGGGTCGAGCGCGACCGTATCGACCTGCGTCGGCCAGCTCCGGTCGTACTCCCGGACGAGCCAGGCCTGGCCCTCGCCGCGCGGCGGCCGCATCTCGACATGCGGGGAATCGATGCCCGCCGCCTTCGCCGCGGCGAGCGCAGCATCGAGCTGACCGACGCTGCCGGGGGCGGCCGTACCTACGGCCGGACCGTGATCGCCATGATGGGCATGCGCGTCGGGAGCAGGCGCCGCGCCGAGCTTGAGCGAGACCGAGGGCGTGACCCAACCAAGGCTCGCCCGCAGCGCGTCGATCCGATCGCCTGCATATTTCGACCAGGTTAGCCCGGTGATCGAGAGGAAGACCAGGCCGAGCGAAAGCGTCAGCCCGATCAAGCCGTGCCAGCGCCGGTCGCGCAGCGCTGGATTGGCTCGCGCCCGTTCGGCAGCCTTCGGATGGCGTCGCCAGAACCACATCGCGACGCCACCGAGCACCACCGCCCAGAGCCAGGACGCCGCCAGCTCGCTGTAATTCCGCCCGAACTCGCCGAGCAGCAGGTTGCGATGGAGATAATCGAGCTGCGTCCGGAATGGCAGGATGCCGCTGGTGCCGTAGACGATGAGATCGCCCTTCACCGCCAGCGAGACCGGATCGATGAAGATCGCCCGGCTCTCGGAATCGCCGAGACCGGGTTGGGCGAACATCACGCGCGTGGTCTCGCCAGCTTTCCGCGCGGGGCGGATGGCGAAGAAGCGCGGCCCTTCGCCGATATGCTTGCGTGCGGCCTCGGTCTGCGCGGCGAGCGAAGCGGGCTCGCCCGCCGTCGTCGCGGTCAGCTGCTCGCGATAGAGCAGGCTCTCGATCTGCGGCGTCAGCACATAGAGCGTGCCGGTCAGCGCTGCGACCAGGATGAACGGGCCGACGAACAGCCCGGCATAGAAATGCAGCCTTCCGATGAAGGCCTTGAATTCGGACGATAATGCGAAGGCGCTGCCGGCATCGGCGCGCGTGCGGACATCCGCGTGAGCGGTCATGACTGGATTTCCCGAAATGGACCTGCCGAGATGCCGCCGACGCACTGGTCTGGCCGGACATTCGGTCATTGCAACGGAAAGCGGCCGAAGGCCGCCGCGGCATCAGGTCTGGAGAGGAGGTCCCCTGGGGCGAGCGGCAAGCCGCTCCTGCCACGGCAGCGGTCGTCCGGCCAGATCGTCGAACCAGACAAGCGTGGCGCGAGGCACGACCGCTTCGACAACCGCGGCGCGGGCCGGCGGCGCATAGGCGGCGCCGATCCAGGCGCAGCCGAGCAGGCAGCAGGCCGGCAGATGCGGCGTGGGCTCCTGGCCGGGGAGCGGAACGCTCTCGGACCCCGGCGCGCAGAGCGTCAGATGCGCGGCGCGGTCGAGCAGCGCCGGTGCGAGGCTCTGCCCCGACACGACCGCGCCAAACAGCCCCTGCAGCACGAGCACATAGGCCGCGACGATCGCGACCCAGGATCTTGCTCTGAAGGACTTGGCTGCGCTCAAGGACGGGCTCTCCTGCACCGTCGATAGCGAAGGCCCCGGAAGCTGTCCATCAGCCGAACCGCCGCAGCGGGCTTACGCCTTGACGTAGACCCAGGCCTCCTTGCCGGAGGCCAGAAGGACGCTGATGCGCTTGTAGTCGGCAACCTCGTAGCGGTCGGCGGCCGCGAGTTCCTCGGCGGTGATGCTGAAGACCTTGCCGGTCACGCTGTCGGCCGGATCGTCGCTCGGCGCCACCACCGGATGGAAACGCTTGCCGCTGGTGCGGATCACCTCCGGGTCGGTGATCTCCAGCATGGTCTGGGAAAAACCCGGCATGGCGTCGTCATGGCCGTCGAGCAGCCGACCGAACGAGGACAGCTGGACATTCTCCTGCCGCAGCGTGCCGTAGGAGAACAGAAGGATGCTGCGGTCCTCGGCCATGCTCGCTCCGCTTCAACTGCGGCTAGAGCGCCGCCAGCAGCTTTTCGCGCGCCGCGCGCGAGCCGGCAAGGCGCTGCCTTGCCGCAGCCAGGATTGGTTCCGGCGCCTCCTGCGGTGTCCCGGCTCGGAACGGCGGCTCCGGCGCATATTCGAGCGAGAGCTGGATCGTCTGCGCTTCCTCCTCGCCGAGCAATTCGGCGATCACCGTCAGCCCGAAATCGATGCCGGATGTGACGCCACCGGCTGTGATCAGGTTGCCGTCGCGCACCACGCGCCCCTCCGTGGGAATGGCACCGAAGCGCGCCAGCAGGTCATGCGCGTTCCAATGGCTGGTCGCGCGCTTGCCCTTCAGCAACCCGGCCATGCCGAGCACCAGCGATCCCGTGCAGACCGAGGTCAGATAGCGCACCTGCCCTGCCCGCTCGCGCAGGAACGCCAGAACGACCTCGTCCTGCAGCAACGCGTTGACCCCGCTGCCACCCGGCACGCAGAGCACGTCCAACGGCGGGCACTCGGCGAAGGTCGTGGTCGGCGTCAGCACAAGTCCGGTCGCGGCCTTGAGCGGCGCCGTATCCTTCCAGATGAGATGCACCTGCGCATCCCGGGCCGAAGCGAAGACCTCATAGGGACCGGTCAGATCGAGTTGCTGGACCTGCGGGAAGACGAGGATGCCGAAGCTGAGGGGCATGGGACGATCTCCTGATTGACGGGAGTAGCCTAGCGCGCAAAGCTCTGGCCGAACTGCCAAGCAACCCTCGCTTCATGCCAAACCAGCGCCGCATCGAGATCCTGACCTTTCCCGGCGGGCAATTGCTCGACGTCGCCGGGCCCTTGCAGGTCTTCGCCACCGCCAACGACCTCGCGCATCTCGCCGGCCGGCCCCTGCCCTATGAAACCGCGGTCGTCGCGGCCGAAGGCCGCGTGATCACGAGCGCCAAGCTCGAACTCGGCGCTGCGCTGTTGTCTGAACCGACCGCGCCGCTGCATACGCTGGTCGTCGCCGGCGGCTATGGCGTCAACGCCGCTTGTCGCGATGCGGCGCTGGTCGCGTGGGTCCGGCAGCGCGCGGAGGCTGCCGAGCGCGTCGCCTCGGTCTGCAGCGGCGCCTTCCTGCTCGCGGCCGCCGGCTTGCTCTACGGCAGGCGCGCCGTGACCCATTGGGGCCGCTGCGCCGAATTCGCGGCGATGTTCCCTACCGTGCGGCTCGAACCCGATCCGATCTATATTCGCGACGGCGATGTCTGGACCTCGGCCGGCGTCACCGCCGGAATCGATCTCGCTTTGGCGCTGGTCGAAGCCGATCTTGGCCGCGAGCCGGCGCTCGCCATCGCCCGCCAGCTCGTCGTCTTCCTCAAGCGCCCCGGCGGCCAGGCCCAGTTCAGCGCCGCCCTGACGCTGCAGGAGAAGGACGAGCGCTTCGACCGGCTGCATGGCTGGATCGTCGAGAACCTGCGCGGCGATCTCTCGCTGGAGCGGCTGGCCGGAGCGGCCAATATGAGCCTGCGCAGCTTCGCCCGGCATTACCGCCAGGCGACCGGCCGCACGCCCGCCCGCGCCGTCGAGGAGATCCGGATCGAGACCGCGCGCCGCCTGCTCGAACAGGGCCTTTCCGTCGCCCAGGCCGGCCGCCGCTGCGGCTTCGGTTCGGAGGAGACGCTGCGCCGCGCCTTCCTGCGCCGGCTCGGGGCGAGTCCGCAGGCTTATCGCGAGCGCTTTGCCGGATAGCGTCGATCAACCTTCTACAGCACCAGCTCCATCAGCCTTTCGCCATTGGCGCGCTGCTCACCCGTATCCCGGAATCCCTGCACCAGATAGAAGCCGTGCGGCCCGGCGTCGCCGGGCAGATAGCTCAGCTGCGCGAGCCTGTAGCCCAGTGCCGGAAGGCCATTTAGCCAGAGCGCGATCGCTTCGCGCCCATAGCCTTTGCCCTGGTGACGCCCGTCGATCATGAAGCGCCAGAGAAAGCAGCTCGCGCCGTCGTCCCCCGGCCGCCACATGATAAAGCCGACAGGCGCCTCATCGGCGTAAATCGCCCGAAATACGGCGGCCGGATTGAAATGGGCCTGCGCGATCGAGACCGCATTCGGCGCGACGAAGCCGCTTTGCGCCTCATGCGGTTCGAGCTCGCAGATCGCGCGCACGGTCTCGGCCGTGATCTCCCGCAGCGTGACGACAGGCGTAGTCAATCGATCCGCCTCACTTCTCCAGGAAGGCCTTCACCGCCCCTTCGGCCTGCTTCATCGAGATCACCCCGTCGAGATGGCCGCGCGTGCCCTGGATGGTGACGTGGCTGACGTCGCGGCCGGCCTTCTTCGCCTCGGCGACGGTGCGCTGGATCATCTCGTCCGGGAAGACCAGGTCCTTGGGCTGATTGACGATCAAGAGCGGCGCCTTGATCCGGCTCATCGCATCGGCGAGCGACTTGCCACCGGCGGCGTAGAGCTGGTTCGCCTTGACCAGATAGAGGAAATGGTTGGCGTCGGAGACCTTGGCGCGGGCCTCACCGGCATTGTCGAGAATGCTCTGGACCTGGAACTTGTTGCCGAGCGCCTTGGCCGGGTCCTCGCTTTCCTTGGCCGCGCGGCGGCCGAAGGTGCCGTTGGTCCAGTCGCCATGGTTCGCCTGCAGCGTCACCACGGTCAGCGCCTTGGCGAGACCGGCATTGGGCGGCGTCTTGCCGTAATAGTCGCCCTTGTTCCAGTTCGGATCGACCAGGATCGGGGCCGCCCAGACGTCGAGCCAGGCGATCAGCTGGGCATCGGCCTCGGCCGCGCCGATCACCGCCATCGCCTTGCCGACCATGTCGGGATGGCTCGCCGCCCATTCATAGGTCTGCAGCGCGCCCATCGAGGGGCCGGCGACCATGACGAGCTTCCTGATTCCAAGACTCTCGACCAAAGCTTTCTGGACATTGACGAAATCGCCGATGGTCACGACCGGGAAATCGAGCGCGTAGGGCTTGGCTGTATCCGGGTCGATCGAGGCCGGGCCGGTGGTCGTGGTCTTCGGGTCGCCGGTGTTGAGATTGACCAGCGTGTCGGAGGCGATGACGAAATACTTGTTGGTATCGATTGCCTTGCCCGGGCCGATGATCGCGTCCCAATAGCCGGGCGCGGCATCGGCAGCGGCGTATTTGCCGGCGGCGTGCGAATTGCCCGAGAAGAAATGGCAGATCAGGATCGCATTGGATTTGTCGGCGTTGAGGGTGCCATAGCTCTCCCAGCCGACCTTGACGTTCTTCAGCGTGCGCCCGCTTTGCGTGGTGTAGCTCGGCAGCTCGAAGACCTTCTTCTCGACGATCAGATCCTGCGCGTCCGCCATTCCCGTCACCATCACGCCAAGGACACCGACAACTCCCGCGATCCAAGCCTTCATGCCGCACTCCTCCGCTCCGGCCGGGTTCTCGGCCTTGAGGGGGATCAGAGCGGATTTGTCCGGCTAACGGAAGGGGCTGCTTTTCCTTCTCCCCTCGGGGGAGAAGGTGGCAGCGCGAAGCGCTGACGGATGAGGGCCGGAAACGCAATGCGAGCCGGCAACCATCTCACCAGGTCGAACCGCCCTCATCCCCCTGCCGGGACCTTCTCCCCCGAGGGGACCGTTGCGATAAGGCTTGATTTGGGGACAGGGGGCGCTGGAGCGGTGGTCTTGGGTCTCTGGCCTGAGATTTCAGGCGCTTGAGGGCCGTTTTGAGCGGAGTCCTGGCGTGATCA